>CAWGYX010000015.1:0-77018 GCA_963826925.1 uncultured Acidobacteriota bacterium | reverse complement strand
CCTCCTGTCTCGCTGCGCTCGCGCGTCGGAATGACAAGGGTTGATGGGCGGAACGGGAAGTCAAAATCCCCCACCCCTTCGGCCTCGCTCACGTCGGCTGCATCGGCGGATAACCAGAAAACGACGGGGCGTCACGCTGACTGGTGACGAGAGTCACTGATCACGGTACCGATTCGGGATAAACAGATATCGTCCATCCGGAGTTGCGCCCGGAGCGGACGAGATTACGGCACGGCGTGGATTCGGGCGGAGAAGCGGGAAACCGGGCATCGCGCAATACATACATTGATTCTTGACTCTTACCTGTTGGCAAGGCGTACTGCCGGTTTGCTTCTTAGTTCTTCCCATCCTGCTGCTACCTCCACGTAGAAACAATTCGTGTCCGCGGGGAGTGTTTCTGGTCGAGATATTCATGAGGTAATGCCGCACCTATATGCGGCACTTAATGCGGTACTTAATTAGGCACCCTGGAAGGCACTCATGTCCAAGCAACCAACAATTGCGGAACATCTGGAGGCGAGCGGAGTATCCCGGAGAAGCTTCCTCCAGTTATGCGGCATGCTGATGGCGACCGCGCCGATAGGATTGGCGCTCACCAAGACGGGTTCGGTCTTGCAGGTGGCGGAAGCGATCGGAAAGACCAAGCGGCCGTCTGTGATCTGGCTGCATTTCCAGGACTGCACGGGATGCACCGAGACTTTGCTGCGAACCTCGGCTCCCGATGTGGCTCACCTGATCCTGGACGTGATCTCGCTGGATTATCACGAGACCTTGATGGCTGCTTCCGGCGTACAAGCCGAAGCGGCGTTGCGCAAGGCCATGGCCGACAACTCCGGCAAGTACGTGCTGGTAGTGGAAGGTGCGATTCCCACGAAGGATGACGGTATCTACTACGAAATGGGCGGCAGGCCGGGGGTGCAAGTGCTGCGGGAAGTAGCAGCACAGGCGGCTGCAGTGATTGCCATCGGCTCATGCGCTTCATGGGGCGGGATTCCATCCGCAGATCCGAATCCTACCGGTGCCATGGGAGTGAGCACGGTGGTCTCGGGCAAGCCGATCATCAATCTCCCCGGCTGTCCGCCCAATCCTTATAACCTGCTGGCGGTGGTTCTGGAATACGTCACGATGGGCAGGCTGCCGGAGATGGATGAGTTCAGCCGCCCGAAGTTCGCCTACGAGCGCGTGATTCACGAGAATTGCCCGCGGCGAGCGCACTTTGATGCCGGACGGTTTGCGGCGGCGTTCGGCGACGAAGGGCACCGCAAAGGTTGGTGCCTGTACAAGCTCGGCTGCAAGGGGCCGATCACTCATGCTGCCTGTTCGGTGCGGCAGTTCAATGAGATTCCGGGGGTATGGCCGATCGGGATCGGAGCTCCGTGTGTGGGCTGCACGGAAAAGAGTGTGGTTTGGCGAATGGGCACGTTCGAAACTGTTCCGATCCATTTGGCAACTCCGCCCGATACTTACCCGCCTATTTACAGTTCTGCGGGACAAATCAAAGTGGGCGCGGCGGCGTTGGTAGGGGCGATTGCGGGAGCAGTTGGTGGCTCTACATGGGTTGCCTCCCAGCGTTTCAGGAGCAGCGCTGAGGCTGGCATTGAACGGGTCATAGTCGACCGCGAGCACGCGGAGAAGCTCAGAGAAACGGCCGAGAAAGCAATGCCTAAGAAAGAGGACTGATGTGGCCATCACCCGGCGAGAACTGTTTAGCACCATCGCCAAGGCCGGAGTGCCGGCTGCCGTGGCCATCAGCGTCGGCACGAACGCCCTGCAGGCAGAGGAAATCCCCATTCCCGGCGCGGCGGTCGGGTTGCTCTATGACGCGAGCATCTGCATCGGTTGCAAGGCCTGCGTGGCGGCTTGTGCCGAGGCCAATAACACGCCGCCCGACACCCGCCGCGATGCCCTACACCAGTCGCCATCTGACCTCAACGATCTCACCCGAAATATCATCAAGCTTTATAAGCCGGAAGATGGCTCTGCGTTTTCCTATGTGAAACGCCAGTGCATGCATTGCCTCGATCCGGCTTGCGCGGCCGGCTGTCCCTTCCAGGCTCTCTATAAGGATCCGGAAAGCGGCATCGTGAAATGGGATGCAGACAAGTGCATCGGCTGCCGCTATTGCACGATCACCTGCCCCTATCACGTGCCGCGATTTCAATGGGTGGGATTCAATCCAAGGGTGACCAAGTGCGAGCTCTGCAGCCAGCGACTGGAGAAGGGCCTCAAACCGGGATGCACCGCTGTGTGTCCAACGGGGGCCGTGATCTTCGGTCCGCGCACGGTCTTGCTTACCGAGGCCAAGCAGCGCATTAAGAATAATCCCGGCCGCTATTATCAGAATCGCGTGTACGGGGAAATCGATAACGGCGGCACACAATCTCTCTACCTGTCTCGCGTTCCCTTCGAAAAACTCGGTCTGCCTGAACTCGGGCCCGACTCGGTGCCCGCCAAAACGCTGCGCTGGCAGAGACGGCTCTACCAGTATTTCGCTCTGCCGGCACTGTTGTATGTCGGCCTGGTGCAAGTGATTCGCAAAAGCTTGAAAGGTCATGAGCAGGAAGCTCACGAACGCGAAAAGGAAACCGGACTGAGGGCGCAACTATGAGCACCGCAACCGTAAATAACGCTTCGCGGGCCATCCGCAAGGCTCGCTGGGATCGGGCCGTGCCCGTGTTCGGGGTCCCGGTGGTGAACGGTTTCTTTCTCGCTATGGTGGCAATGGCTGTGGTGGCGCTGGTGTTGACGGCTTACCGCGAACTGGCCGGTCTCGGTCCGGTCAGCGGCATGAACGATGCCTATGGCTGGGGCATCTGGAAGACCTTCAACGTAATGGTGCTGACGGGATTGGGTTCTGGCGCATTCGCTGTGGGGATCGGAGCGTGGGTGTTCCGGCGCAAGCGTCTTCACGCCCTGATGCGCATGGCTTTGCTGACCAGTTTCCTGGCTTACGCATGCGGTCTTTTGTTGCTGGGAATTGACGCGGGGCGCCCCTGGAACTTTTATTGGATCGTTTTTCCATGGAAATGGAACATGCACTCGCCGCTGGCAGAAGTTGCGATCTGCATGTCGATTTACGCGATGATTCCTCTCGCCATCGAAAATATTCCGCCGGTTCTGGAACGGCTGTGGTATTTCGACTCGCGACTGCGGCCAGGGGTGGAGCGATTCGAACGCGGGCTGCACTATTTTTTTCCGTGGATCATTGCGGCGGCGTACCTGTTGCCGGGCATGCACCAATCGTCATTGGGCGCATTGATGTTGCTGGCAGGAGAACGAGTCCATCCCTTGTGGCAAACACCGTGGCTGCCCTTGCTGTATCTGGGTGCGTCCACCTTCATGTCGTTTGGGTGCGTCGCCGGAACGACTATGTTGTGCTGCGTGGTATGGAAGCGGGCGATGGACATGGAGGTTCTGGACGAAGCCGCGCGCATCACCGCGTGGCTCATTCTCGGTTGGGTGGGACTTCGCCTGCTTGACATCCTGTTCCGCGGCGCCCTAGGTACGGCCTTCCACGTTGATCGCTTCGCGGGCGTGTTCTGGCTGGAGATGTTGCTGGTTGCGGCGGGCGGCTGGATGCTACACCGGTCTCTGCAAACTCGCGAAACGCGGACTATGTTCCTAGGCTACGTCTTCAGCTCTCTGGGCGGCATGATCTATCGCTTCAGCCCCACGACATTAGCCTTTCGACCGAATCCCGAGTCGCTGTACTTCCCTTCCACCATTGAAGTCCTGGTATCGCTGGGTTTCATTTGTATGGGCGTGGCGGGGTTTCTTCTTATTGTCAAGCGCTTTGGCATTCTCCCCGCGCCTCTCCAGGAATGGCAGGACATGGCAAGCTACTTCCGGTTCCGCAGGCCGTACATCCGCTGGACCGGATATTTCAAGTACGGATTTTTCGGTGAAAACGAACCAACAGACTCCGACTAACAGCAGGCACTATGGCGAAACGAATCACCATCGACCCAATCACCAGAATTGAAGGCCACCTTCGCATCGATGTCGAAGTCGACAACAATGCGGTCAGCAATGCATGGGCTTCTTGCACCATGTGGCGCGGCATCGAGAAGATTCTCCGCGGCCGCGACCCGCGCGACGCATGGCTGTTCACCCAGCGCTTCTGCGGTGTGTGCACCACGGTGCATGCCATGGCCAGTGTGCGAGCGGTGGAAGACGCTTTGAAGCTGGAAGTGCCGCTGAACGCGCAATACATTCGGAACCTCATCCTGATTGCGCACGCCTTGCACGACCATATCGTTCACTTCTATCAGCTGTCGGCGCTGGACTGGGTGGACGTAATGCAGATCCCCAATGCCGACCCTGCCACGACGGCAAAGCTGGCGGAGAGTCTTTCTCCGTGGCCGCGCAACTCCCGCGAGGAATTCAAGGCGGCGCAGGATCGGGTGAAGGCTGTGGCCAGCAGCGGACAACTGGGAATTTTCATGAATGGTTATTGGGGCCATCCTGCGATGCGGCTCTCGCCCGACGTGAACCTGTTGGCTTTTTCGCACTATATTCAGGCTCTCGAATATCAGCGTAAAGCGCTGCAGGTGGTTGGAATCCTGGGATCGAAAACGCCGCACATTCAGAATCTGACGGTGGGAGGCGTGGCCAACGCCATCGATCTAGATAGCGCAAGCGCGCTCAACATGGACCGTTTGGAGATGATCCGCACGCTGCTCGAGGAGGTGGTGCGGTTCATCAACGAGGTGTATATGGTCGATGTGTGTGCGATTGCCGCCATGTATCCCGAGTGGTTCAAGATTGGCAGCGGCGTGAAGAGCTATCTTGCCGTCCCCGATCTACCTTTGGACAGCACAAACACTGCCTACGATCTTCCCGGCGGCTACATCTCGAATGGAAACATCGCCGGCGTGCATCCCTTCAAGACCGCGTCCGATCAGGAGTTTCGCGATTCCGTCACCGAAGACCCGACGCACGCCTACTATCAGGGCCGAAAAGCTCTGCATCCATGGGTCGGAGAGACCGAGCCCGCCTTCACCGGCTGGGATGGCGAGCAAAAGTATTCCTGGGTCAAGGCGCCGCGTTTCAAGGGTGAACCGATGCAAGTCGGCCCGCTGGCGCAGGTGCTGGTGGGCTACGCTCAAGGCCATCCTCTGACCGTGAAGCACGCAATTCTTGCCATTGGCAAGGTTCAGGCCGCCGGCGGAATTCGTGTAACGCCGGATATGCTGCACTCTACGCTGGGCCGCCATGCCGCGCGCGCAATTCGGGCCTCGATGCTCGCCGAACTGGCGCAGAAGCACTTGCAGCTTCTCACCGACAACGTCGCCAAGGGCGACTACACGGTTCACAACCAACCCGTATTTCCTGGGCACGAGGTGGAAGGCGTTGGAACTCACGAGGCGCCGCGTGGCACGTTGTCGCATTGGATCGTGATCAAAGACGAGAAAATCAAGAACTACCAGGCGGTTGTGCCCTCAACCTGGAACGCCAGCCCGCGCGACGCTTCCGGCGCTCACGGCCCCTACGAAAGTTCGCTGCTGCACACTCCGCTTGCCAGACCTGAGGAACCGCTAGAGGTCTTGCGGACCATACACTCGTTCGATCCTTGCATGGCGTGCGCCTGCCACACTTTCGATCCGTCGGGCCGGAGCATTGCCAAAGTGAAGGTGCTGTGAAACAGGTTCTCATCGGCGGGATCGGAAACGTCTTGCTGGGCGACGACGGTGTGGGGCCGTACGTGGCGCGGCTCCTTGCCGCGCATTATGAGTTCGAAGCTGGGGTCGAAGTCGACGATCTGGGAACTCCAGCCCTTGACCTGATTGATCGAATCTCCGGAAAAGATGCTGTCATCCTGATCGATTCGGTGGACGCCAATGATACCGGAGCGGCTCCGGGAACAGTGCTGCTCTACCGCAAAGCAGATATCATGCGCCACCGTTCCGCCGTGCGCATGGATCCGCATTCGCCTGCGCTGGCCGATGCGCTACTCAGTGCCGATCTCTTTGGAATCGCACCCGTTGATGTGCTGCTCGTGGGAGTAGCCGCGGATTCTTTCCAGCCGAGCTGCAGCTTGAGCAAACCGGTAAAAGCAGCGTTGGATCAGGTGACTGCAGAAGTTCTGGCTGAGTTGAACCGTTTGGGCGTTTCTTACGGGTGCAGGGAACATCCTGGCGAACTTGGCATTTGGTGGCTAGTCGAGGGGAAGCTTGCTGCCCTGAGATGAAGTTGAAGGGATCTCCCACTGGCCGTCTCTATTGGAGATCCCTCACGCGGCTGAAGTTCGCCGCGTTTCGGGATGACGCCCTCTTGATAGCAATTCCCAGCTCCTGATTTTTCCTAGCAGATGCGAGGCAATTGATCGCCGGAGAGCATGTCCACGATGCGCGTCGTTCCCAGCGGCGTTCGCATGGTCACCAGTCCCTGATTTTCCTGCTTTACCGTGCCAACGATCTGCGCCTCGGCTCCCAGCGGATGGTGCCGCATCGACTGCAGCAGCGCGTCGGCGGCTTCGGGCGCCACGATTGCGATTAACTTGCCTTCGTTCGCCACATATAAAGGATCGAGGCCCAACAGCTCGCACGCCCCTCTAACTTGTTCATGGATCGGAAGAGAACTCTCTTCCAGTTCGATCCCAACCCGCGATCGCTGGGCGATTTCGTTCAGCGTGCTGGAGACGCCGCCGCGCGTGGGGTCGCGCATGCAGCGAATGACGGGTTTGGAAGTAACATCAAGCAGGGCAGCCACCAGGGTGTGCAAGGCGGCACTGTCGCTTTGGATCTGAGTCTCGAATTCCAGACCCTCGCGTTGCGCCAGAATCGCAATGCCATGGTCGCCGATCGCGCCGCTCAGCAGCACTTTGTCTCCGGGGCGTGCCCGGTCGGCGGAAAGCTCAACTCCCTCGGGCACGAGCCCGATTCCCGTGGTGTTGATGAAGAGCCCGTCGCCCTTGCCTTTTTCGACGACTTTGGTGTCGCCGGTAACAATCAGCACGCCCGCTTGCGCTGCCGCCCCCTGCAGCGAATTCACCACGCGCCGCAGTTCCTCCATCGGGAAGCCTTCTTCGATTATGAAAGCGGCGGTCAGGAACAGCGGCGTTGCCCCGCCCATCGCCAAATCGTTTACGGTACCGTGAACCGCGAGCGAACCGATGTCGCCGCCGGGAAAGAACAGCGGCCTTACCACGAAGGAATCGGTGGTGATAGCCAGACGCTGGCCGTTCACGTTCACGATCGCCTGATCATCCAGGAGCGCCAACACTGGATTGTGAAAGGCAGGCAGAAAAACATCGCGAATCAAGGCTGCGCTCAGTTTGCCTCCACTGCCGTGTCCCAGAAGAATTGTGTCTTTGGCAGGGAGCGGCGCAGGACAGCTGAGTTCCATCTTTATTTCGACTTCGGCGTTTATTTCGACTTGTGTTTTCGTTGACACGGCGCTCTCCTAACTCGCAACCGAATGGCGTCGATAGTGATAGTAGGCTGCGCATGCGCCTTCGTTTGAGACCATGGGCGCTCCCAATGGATTTTCCGGAGTACATCGCTTGCCAAATGCCGGACAATCCGCAGGCTTCTTCAATCCCTGCAGAACCTGGGCGCTGATGCACTCGGCAGGTTCATCTACTGTAAGCTCGCTCAAATCAAAGACCCGGTCGGCGTCATGAGCGGCGTATTCCTCGCGCAAGCGCAAACCACTCTGGGGGATCGGGCCAATGCCGCGCCACTTCTGATCTGAAACCTCAAAGACCTCGGCCATGATCTGCTGGGCCGGCAGGTTCCCCTGATAGCTAACGGATCTTACATATTGGTTTTCCAGCCGCGCCTGTCCCGCCTCGAGTTGCCGAATCAGCATGAGGATGGCTTCCAGGATATCTACCGGTTCAAACCCTCCGACAACAATCGGTATTCGAAAGTCGTGAACTAGGTCCTCATAGTCCTTACATCCAGCAACGGTGCAAACATGTCCGGGCGCAATGAAACCCTGTACCCGGTTGGCGCTGGAAACCATTAATGCGCGGATCGCCGGCGGAACCAGCACGTGTGAAACCAGCATAAAAAAGTTGGTAAGGCCTTCACGCCTGGCTTGCCATGCCGCCATCGCATTCGCGGGAGCCGTGGTCTCGAAACCGATCGCGAGAAACACGACCTTGCATTCAGGATTGGAGCGTGCGATCTTTACAGCTTCGGTGGGAGAGTAGACGATGCGAACGTCGGCGCCCTGAGCCTTGGCCCGAAGCAGATCGGAGCGCGATCCAGGCACGCGCAACATGTCTCCGTAGGAAACCATGATGATATTTGGCTGTAGCGCTAACTCGATGGCTTTGTCCACCGTTTCGAGTGGTGTGACACAGACCGGGCAGCCTGGACCGTGGACAAGTTCGACACCGTGCGGTAGCAACTCGTCGATGCCATAACGCATGATGGTGTGGGTTTGGCCGCCACAGATTTCCATCAGCACCCAGGGCCGGGTCGTGCTCTGCACAATCTCAGCCGCCAGGGCCCGCGCAATGTGCTGGTCACGGTATTCGTCGAGATACTTCATAATCTGAACCCCAGCCTCTGGAACCCAGCGCGAAACCCGCAAGGGAAAAGCCGGTCGCGGCGTCGGAGTAACGCGAGCGACAATTATGACTCCCCAGGTGGCAATTCCGCTTCCAGCGCCCCCATCTCTTGCAGAAGCTTGAACGTGCGCTCAGCCTCGGACGAATCCACCCGGCTGATGGCGAAGCCGACGTGCACCATCACATAGTCGCCCAAGCCTGCCTCGGGCACGAAGCTCAGCGATACCTGGCGTACGATCCCGCCGAACTGCACGCGGGCCGCCCGCAGCAGTCCCAGTTCCTGGATTTCGATAATCTTCCCCGGTATCGCAAGGCACATAGCTGCTCTCCCACAGTCAGTACAGTATCATTTGCTACCGCGATCTGTGACGATCGACACGCATCGACGTGACGAACCGCACACCCAGAGCAAAAGGGGCACTGATCCCTCCGCAAAATACGGCGAACAGCGGATTCCTCCTGTCTCGCTGCGCTCGCGCGTCGGAATGACAAGGGTCGTGGGGCGGCGATAGCTACTTTGGAGGGGTGGACAGCGAGGGTGGTGGAGATGGAGGTCCTTCAGCGACGATGAAGCCGTCGCCTCAGGATGACAAGAGCGCAGGTGAAGCCGTCGCTCAAGTTGACGCTTTTGTGCAGAAAACCAAACTGCACCACTAGGCGCTGCTGAGGTAAGACGAACATATAGGGGCCGTCATGGGAACATGGCGGGCTTTTGCTTGCTCCTACATCATGCTGATCTTGACGTAACGGCGCAGGTCGGGGAGCGAGGAGAGAATTACGAATCCGGCGAATGCCAGGGTTGCCACTCCCGCTACTTTCGCGACCATCGACAAAGTCTTCATGGGACTCCTTTCGAGAATGTCCCACTTAAGATGTCGTCGCAATGCAAAAGGAAGCTCTCGATATTTGTTAAGCGGGCTATTTCGTGGCGGAATTTTCTGGGAGGCGAGGCTCCCAGTTTCGGGAGCGCGAGATGGCTTCATTCCAGCGCTGTCGCATGGATTCGGCTTGGGATCGGGGCATCTGGGGGTCGAAGCGGCGTTGGTCGTGGGACAAGTTCGAAATTGACTGCACTTCCTTCCAGACGCCGGTGGCGAGACCGGCAAGAAATGCGGCGCCGAGGGCGGTGGTCTCGGTCATCGAAGGGCGGACGACGGGGACGCCAAGAATGTCCGCCTGAAATTGCATGAGCGCGTTGTTGGCAGAGGCGCCGCCATCGACGCGCAGTTCGGGAAGCGGAGTGCCAGCGTCGGTTTGAACCGCGTCCATGAGATCGGCGACCTGATAGGCGATGCTTTCGATGGCGGCGCGGGCAACGTGAGCGGCGGTGCTGCCGCGGGTGAGGCCGAAGATTGCGCCGCGGGCGTAGGAATCCCAGTGCGGAGCGCCGAGACCTACGAAGGCAGGGACGAAGTAGACTCCGCCATTGTCGGGGACGGAGCTGGCGAGGGCTTCGACATCGGTGGAGGTTCGAATGATGCCGAGTGCGTCGCGCAACCACTGAACGACGGCTCCGCCGACGAAGACGCTGCCTTCGAGCGCGTAGTGGGTGACGCCGGCGATCTTCCAGGCCACGGTGGTGACGAGGCGATGAGTAGAGACGACGGCGCGACTGCCGGTGCTCTGCAACAGGAAGCAGCCGGTGCCATAGGTATTTTTGGTGAGGCCGGGAGTAATGCATCGTTGGCCGAAGAGCGCGGCTTGTTGGTCGCCGGCGATGCCTGCGATCGGAATCCCTTTGAGGCCGGGGACGGAGCTGACTTCCCCATAGACTTCGCTGGAGGCGTGGACTTCGGGCAGCATTGAGGCAGGGATATTAAAGAGAGCGAGAAGATCGTTGTCCCAGCGGCCGGTGTGAATATTGAAGAGCATGGTGCGGGAGGCGTTGCTGGCATCCGTGAGATGCAGGCGGCCGGCGGTTAACTTCCAGAGCAGCCAAGAGTCGACGGTGCCGAAGGCGAGACGTCCAGCCTGGGCAAGCTGGCGGGCTTGCGGGACATGATCCAGGATCCAGGAAATTTTGCTGGCGGAGAAGTAGGCGTCGATTAACAGGCCAGTGCGCTGCTGAATTAAAGTTTCGTGGCCTTGAGTTTTGAGATGCTGGCAGAACTCGGCAGTGCGGCGGTCCTGCCAGACGATGGCGTTGTAGATGGGCTTACCGGTGGCGCGATCCCAGACGATGGCGGTTTCGCGCTGGTTGGTGATGCCGATCGCAGAGACGTCGCTGGGCTGGAGATGGGCTTGGGTTAGAGCTTCCAGAGCGACGGCGAACTGCGATGTGGCGATTTCTTCGGGATCGTGTTCGACCCATCCGGGCTGGGGAAAAATCTGCGTGAACTCGCGCTGGGCAAGGGCGCGGACGGCGCCACGTTCGTCGAACAGGAGAGCTCTGGAGCTTGTGGTGCCTTGATCGAGAGAGAGAATGTAGGGCAAGGTGGCCTCCGATTTTCTTAGAGCGCTTCTAAATTTCTTAGAGCGCATCTTTACTTAGGGCGCTTCTTTCTTAGAACGTCTCTAAGGCTTTTGACTGGACGAAGGGCCGACGATTGGCCGGACGATGATTGCGACGGCGATGGCCGCGACGACGAGGACTGCGACGACGAGAATTGAGCGCGGAGGAATCGTCGAATACCGAAATCGTAGACTGCGCCGCCGACAAGTCCACCGATGAGCGGTGCGACAACCGGAATCCACCACACCCTGGCTCCGTCGGTGAGGCCATTGTTTTTGAATCCAGCCATGGCGGTGAAGAGGCGCGGACCAAAATCACGCGCGGGGTTGATGGGATATCCGTGCATGCCTCCGAAGCTCATGCCGATCGCCACGACTACTAATCCAATCATTAGAGGCGCGAGGTTGGCTCCGGGTGGGACGTTAAACTCGTCGGTGATCGCGAAGATCAGAAGCAGCAGCAGCGCGGTACCGATGACTTGATCGAGAAATCCGGCTTGCGGCCACGCAGGAAAGGCCGGGAAAGTCGTGAACACGCCCGCGGTTCGCTCCAGTTGAGGATCGACCTGGCGAAAGGCCGGCAGATAGTTCCGGTAGACGAGCGCGGCGGCAGAGAATGCACCAGCCGTTTGCGCGATTGAATACGGTAGCACTTTGCGCCAGGGAAAACCGCGGAACACTGCGAGGGTAAACGTGACTGCCGGGTTGAGATGGCCGCCGGAGACTTTGCCGGCGACGTAGATGCCCATGGTTACCGCGAGTCCCCAACCCAAAGTGATATTGGTGTAGCCGCCGTGAACGGTGGCGGCCGGCGTGGCTGCCGGGAACAACACCACCATGGCGACCACGCCTGTGCCGAAGAGGATCAAGACGAAGGTTCCGAGAAATTCGGCAATCAACTCGGCGGCCAATGTGGGCTTGTTCATGAGGCGGCGTGCTCCTGGGCTGAGGCGCGGCGACTTCGAACCGCAAGTAGTCTAGCAAGGATTGACCGCGGGCCTCGATTCCAAGGGCTCGATTGCAAGATGCGCAAGCACGAGACCGCGAGCGTCAGAAATTCCACCCTTCGGCTGCGCCCAGGGCAGGCCTATCGCAAAAGACGCGAGAAATGGGGCACTCATGTCTGGCGGATTCGGGCGAAGTGCATTGAACGGTAATGATATTGCAGGAGATTTTTCTTGACAGGGGGCACATGGCCTGTAAGATAAAGAATATTTATTCACCATAATGAATAAATATGCATGATGAATAAAGCGCTGCGGCAAAGAGCCGTTTTGGACACGTTGCGGCATGGGCCCATCGGCAATCAGGAAGACTTGCAGCGGGCTTTGCGCAAGCGGGGATTCAGGGTGGGGCAGGCGACGCTGTCGCGGGATATTCGCGATCTGAATTTGAGCAAGACGGCGGCTGGCTACATGCTGCCGCAAGGGGAAGGCGCAGCAGGTCTCGCGTTGCCCCCGGTGCAGCGGCTGGTTCGCGAGTTTGTGCTGGATGTGCGCCCAGCGCAGAACCTGCTGGTAGTGAAAACCATTATTGGCAGCGCGCAGCCGGTAGCAGCGGCGCTTGACGAGCAGGAATGGGAGGAAGTGGTGGGGACGATTGCCGGTGACGACGCGATTTTGATTGTGTGTCCCGACAGGGACGCTGCCAAGAAGATTGCGGCGCGGATTGAGGAGATGCTGGGCTGATGGGTGCGAAGCTAAAGAGCGCAGTGCTGGGGGCAAGCGGCTATTCGGGGCTGGAGCTGACGCGCATTCTGGAACGGCATCCGCGACTGGAGAAGCCTGTTTTGTTGCGGCGTGAAGGCGGAAGCGGCGGAGCGAAAGATTTGGCCGAAATATTTCCGGAGTTGTCGGGCAATGGCGGCTATCCGTTGCGGGCGCTGTCGTGGCCGGAACTGAAACGGCAAGGCGTGCAGCTGCTTTTTCTGGCTACTCCGCATGAAGCGTCGCGGTCACTTGTACCCGAGGCGTTAGCGCAGGGTTTCCGGGTAATCGATTTGAGTGGCGCGTGGAGGCTCAAGCAGGCGCAGCATCGTGCGATTTATTCGTTTCAAGATGCGGATGCCGCCACTGCCACGGAATTAACGGCAAAAGCGGTGTATGGACTGCCTGAGTTGAACAGCGATTCCATTGCGAAGGCTGAGTTGGTGGCAAATCCGGGTTGCTATGCCACTTCGGTGATCCTCGCACTCGCACCGCTGCTGAAGGCCGGAGTGACTGATCGCGAGCACGGAATTATCTCGGACTCGAAGTCGGGAGTGTCGGGAGCGGGTAAGGAGCCCACGTCGCGAACCCATTTCGTTTCTGTGGCGGACAATCTCTCCGCCTACTCGGTCTTCGAACACCGGCATCTGGGAGAGATGGTCGAGCAGTTGCGGTTGGGCGACACGGAACTGATTTTCACGCCGCATCTGCTGCCGATTCCGCGCGGGATTCTGTCGACTATCTACGTGCGTTTGAATCGAGCGATGAAGCCGGCGGAAGTTGAATCCTGTCTACGAGACTTTTATTCGGGTAAGCATTGGGTGCGAGTGTTTGCAACTCCAAAGTTGCCACAGTTGCAGTTTTCGCTGCACACAAATTATTGCGACCTCGGATTTTGCCTGGCGGAGGATGGGCGGCGGCTGGTGCTGATTTCGTGCGTGGACAACCTGCTCAAAGGCGCGGCAGGACAGGCCGTGCAGAACATGAATCTGATGTATGGGTGGGAAGAGCGGGAGGGTTTGCAGTGACGATTGTGGTGAAGATCGGTGGCGCGGCGATTGAAGATGCGGTGACGCTGCGCAAGTGTGCGAAGTCCGTCGCGGAACTGGCGCAGGATGGGCATCGTGTCGCGGTGGTTCATGGCGGCGGCAGTGCGTTGACTCGCATGCTCGAGCAGTTGGGAAAAAAAAGCGAATTCGTGGACGGGTTGCGCGTGACCGATGCGGAAACTCGAGACGCGGCGCTGATGGTGTTGGCTGGAGTTGTTAACAAGAAACTGGTGGCGGCGATCCAGGCTGCAGGGATGCCGGCGATTGGTTTCAGCGGCGGAGACGGGATGACGTTCCGCGCACGAAAGAAATTTGTCCACGGCCGTGATTTGGGATTTGTGGGCGAGATTTGTTTCGCGGAACCATGCTGGATCGAAGCCTTGTGGCAACAGGAAGGAATCCCGGTGCTGGCGTCGCTGGCGCTGGGCGCTGACGGTGAATACTACAACGTGAACGCCGATGAAATGGCGGCCTCGTGCGCCGCGGCTTGCCACGCCGACACTTTGATTTTTCTTACCGACGTGCCCGGAGTGAAAGATGCGTTCGGCTGCGTGATGCCGCGGCTCAGCACGAAGCAGGCAGCTGAGTTGGTGGCGGGATCGATTATCAGTGGCGGCATGCTGCCGAAACTACAGGCGTGCGGGCTGGCGTTAAAACAAGGCGTGGGACGAGTGAAGATTCTGCCGGCAACCGAAGTAGAAATGTTGCCACAGTTTTATCTCACCAAGTTGTCGTGTGGAACGGAGGTTACGTATTCATGAGTTCGCCCGCTGTTACCAGCAAGGAATCGAAATTGAATAGTCGCGTACGGGGCCGGATGGCGGCCGCTCCGGAGAGAACTCCGCAAGTGTTCTGGTGTCCGGACCTGGTCTCAACTCGCGACCTCGGACCCGCTGGGGTTCACGCTGTTTTGGATCTGGCGGGCATCATGAAGTCGCGTCCTGCCGATTTTCGTCGAGCCCTCGCGGGACGGCAGATTGTGATGTTCTTCGAGAAACCTTCGTTGCGAACCCGGCTGACGTTCGAGGCCGGGATGGTGAGCCTCGGTGGCACAGCGATGTTTGTGGACCAGACTCACGAACGAATCGATGCCCGCGAAAAGCTGAGCGATGTGGCGCACAACCTGGAGCGCTGGGTGGATCTTATCGTTCTGCGCACATACTCGCAGGAAACCATCGAGGAGATGGCACGCTACGCTTCGGTTCCGGTGATTAACGCGCTCAGCGATCTGGAGCATCCGTGCCAGGCGCTCGCGGACTACATGACGCTGCGGGAGCGTTTTGGGGATTTGAAGAACCGCTGCCTGGCCTACGTCGGCGATGGAAACAATGTAGCGCATTCGTTGTTGCTGACGTGTGCGTGCCTGGGGTCGTCGATTCGGTTGGCGACTCCGGCGGGGTATGGGCCTGATCCACAGATTGTTGCCGATGCCCGCGAGATCGCTGAAAACACTGGAGCCGAGATTTGCTTGTTGTCGGATCCACACGAGGCCGTGGCTGGAGCTGACGCGATTTACACCGATGCCTGGACCAGCATGGGGCAGGAAAAACAAGAGAGGGAGCGGGCACAAATTTTTCCTCCGTATCAAGTGAATTCGGAACTGATGGCGGAAGCCGCTCCGCACGCGGTGTTCATGCACTGCCTGCCGGCGCATCGCGGACAGGAAGTGACGGATGCGGTGATGGACTCGGAGCGATCTTTGATTTTCGAGCAGGCGGAAAATCGCCTGCACGTACAAAAAGCGATTCTTTATTTGCTGCTGGGCGGCGGCGATCGACTGCCCGCAAGGAGTGCTCATGCCTGAAAAAGTCGTACTTGCATATTCGGGAGGACTCGATACCTCCATCATTATTCCGTGGCTCAAGGAAAATTACGCTTACAACGTCATCGCGATGGTCGGCGACGTGGGCCAGGGCGACGACATTGAAGCGGTTGTCGAGAAGGCTTATGCCACAGGCGCAAGCAAGGTAATCGTGGAGGATCTCCGCGAGGAGTTTCTGACGGGATATGTTTTTCCCGCGCTGCAAGCAGGCGCCGTATACGAACATAAATATTTGTTGGGAACATCGCTGGCGCGTCCGGTGATCGCAAAGCATCAGGTGGAAGTTGCTCTGCGCGAGGGAGCGACTGCCGTAGCGCATGGCTGCACGGGGAAAGGAAACGATCAGGTTCGCTTCGAATTGACCTATCAAGCGCTGGCGCCGGAGTTGAAGGTGATTGCGCCGTGGAGGGAATGGTCCCTGAAATCGCGCGAAGACTGTCTGGATTACGCCGAGCAGCATGGGATTGCCGTGGCGGCGAGCCGGGAGAAGATTCACAGCCGCGATCGTAATTTGTGGCACCTCAGTCATGAAGGCGGAGAGTTGGAGGATGCGGGGAATGCTCCGCTGGCAACCACATGGCAGATGACTCGCTCCCCGCAAGAGGCGCCGGACAAGGAAGAACAGGTCACCATTGGTTTCGAGAAAGGAATTCCGGTGGCAGTCGGTGGGATGAAGCTCGATCCAGTGTCGCTGGCCGAACTGCTGAATGAGATTGGGGCGCGCAATGCGATTGGGCGCGTCGATCTCGTGGAGAACCGTTTTGTCGGGATTAAATCGCGCGGGTGTTATGAAACGCCTGGCGGAACGTTGCTGATTGCGGCTCATCGCGAGCTGGAGGCACTCTGCCTGGAGCGCGAGGTTGCGCACTTCAAGCAGCACGTAGGGCTGAAATATGCGGAGCTGGTTTACTTCGGATTATGGTTCACGCCGTTGCGCGAGGCCCTGGACGTCTTTGTCGCGACCACGCAAAAAGAAATAACGGGCAGTGTAACGCTGTCTTTGTATAAGGGGAACGTTTCGGTAGTGAGCCGGCAGTCTGAGCACTCGCTTTATCGCACCGATCTTTCGTCTTTCACGATGGGCGAAAGCTACGATCAGAAAGATGCGGCGGGATTCATCCGAATTCTGGGACTTCCCTCTCGCACACGCGCGCGAGCTCGCGTGGAGGTTGGGCGATGAAGATGTGGTCGGGAAGATTCCGGCAGCCGCTGGACACGCAATTCGAACGCTGGCAGGGGTCGTTTGATTTCGACCGGCGGCTGCTGAAGTACGAACTGGCGGCGAGCGCGGCTCACGCTCGGGCTTTGAAGAATGCTGGAGTTGTTTCCGCGGAGGAACTCATCTGTATTCTTGAGGGACTTCAGCGGATTGGTGAGTTGGCCGCAACCTCAAAGGGCCTTATCGAAGACGATGAAGCGGAGGACGTGCATCATTTCGTTGAAAAGCAGCTGGTGGAGCGGCTCGGCGAGGTAGGCTACAAATTGCACAGCGGGCGCAGCCGCAACGAGCAGATCGCGACCGATTTGCGTTTGTATGTAAGAGCGGCCATCGATCAGTTGAGAAATGATCTGGCAGAGGTGTGTTCGGCGTTCATCGAGCGGGCAGAACAAGCCGGTGGGGCCGCGATGCCCGCTTATACGCATTTGCAGCATGCGGAGCCGGTATTGGTTGCGCATTGGCTGCTGGCTTATGTCGAAATGTTGTCGCGGGATGCGGATCGGCTTGCCGATTGCCGCAAGCGGCTGAATGCGTGTCCGCTGGGATCCGGTGCTGTCGCCGGTGCGACTCTGCCGTTAGATCGTGCTTTCATGGCGGGTGAACTTGCATTTACAAGTCCGACGGCGAACAGCATTGACGCTACGAGCGATCGCGATTTCGTTCTTGAGTTTGTCAATGCGCTTTCGCTTCTGGGGCTGCATCTGAGCCGGTGGGCGGAGGAAATGATTATTTTCTCCACGCAGGAATTCGGATTTGTGCAGCTGCCTGAGGCTTATTCGACGGGCAGCAGCGCGATGCCGCAGAAGAAGAATCCCGATCTTTTGGAGTTGGTACGGGGCAAAAGCGGCCGCGTCGTTGGAAGCGCAACTGCACTGATGGTTGCGATGAAGGGATTGCCTTTGGCTTACAACAAGGATTTGCAGGAAACGCAGGAGCCGCTGTTCGACGCCACGGACTCGGCACTTGGGATGTTGCCGCTGGTTGCGGGATGGATGAAGGCGGTCGAGTTCGATCATGAACGCATGAGCGAGGCAGCGCGATCGGGATTCATGAATGCGTGGGCGGCCGCGACTTACCTTGTGAAACGCGGCGTTCCGTCGCGACTGGCGCACGAGCAGATCGGCAAGGCTGTGAAGCTGTGCGTGGAAAAGGAATGCGAGCTGCAGGATCTCACGCTTGAGGAGTTGCGTGCTTTGAATCCGTTATTCGATGAGAGTTTTTATGGGTGCTTGAAACCGGCTTCTGTGCTGGCGATCCACGATGTGGTTGGCGGGACCGCGCCGGCGAGAGTGCGGGATGGGATTGCGGCAGCGCGAAAGAAAATCGAATCACTCCGTAGTGAATCACCCCATATCGAATCACTGCATGTCGAGCCAGCCCATGTCGAGTCAACCCATGTTGAGTCAACCAGCGAGGAGGTTCATGCGCACTCGTAAAGCGATTTTGCCGGACGCCCAGCACATCCACGAATTAATCTCGGCCTATTCGGCGGACGGCACGCTGTTGCCACGGACGCTGGCGGAGATTTGCGAGAACGTGAGGGACTTTGTGGTTCTGGAAGATGAAGGCCGCATAATTGGGTGCGGGGCGCTGCATCTTTACGGCACGCACCTGGCTGAAATTCGTTCGATCACGGTAGGTCCGCGGGCGCAGGGACATGGGGGCGGAAGCCGGCTAATGAAGGCTTTGATGGCTGAGGCGAAGCGGCACCGCGTGGATTGCATCTGCCTGTTTACTCGCGCTCCCGATTTTTTTGCGCGACAGGGATTCGAGATGGCGAGGCGCGAAGATCTTCCCGATAAAATCTACAAGGACTGCCACGTCTGTCCCAGATTTCACCAATGCGATGAGGTCGCGATGGTGCGGGGCAAGCTGCCCACATTCGCAATCCTTCCCGAGCCGACGAATTGGCTGGTGAGAATCCAGGCGCAGCAGTAACGGCATTCGATTCCGGAGATATTCGATCCCCGAGATAAGGAAGCGAGCCAAACGCGCGATTATTGCGTCGCAAAAAGCGCGACGCAACGCGCGGCTCGCCTGGGTCCTTCGGCGACGATAAGGCCGTCGCCTCAGGATGACAATCGAGCTCAGTCACAAACTCAGAATCGGTAAATTCCTGCGGACGAGGACTCCTTTCATGCAACAGTTGGATACCGGAGGTGCGGCCACCGATGCTATGATCGGTTTGCGACAAGGCTAGAATCCCGTTCGAGGGTGGCACCCAGGCCTATGGCAATCGTTACTCCTAACAACTCCCTCACCACCTCTACCTCGGCTCCTCAAACAGCAACGAACTACACCGTTCCTTTAGCGGTGGTGACGACGCTATTTTTCATGTGGGGCTTTCTGACTTGTCTCAACGACATTCTTGTCCCACACCTGAAGCCCATTTTCGATCTGAATTACGCACAGATCATGCTTATCCAGTTTGCCTTCTTTGGAGCGTATTTTCTGTTCTCCATACCATCGGCCAAGGTGATTGACTGGATCGGTTACCAGCGATCGATGGTGGCAGGTTTGCTGACCATGGGCCTGGGCGCCTTTCTTTTTGTGCCGGCGGCCATGGTTCCGTCGTACCCGTTGTTCCTGATCGCACTCATCGTACTCGCCACCGGGATTACCTGTTTGCAGGTAGCTGCCAATCCCTACGTTACCGTGTTAGGTAAACCCGAGACGGCCTCGAGCCGGCTGAATCTGACGCAGGCCTTCAATTCGCTTGGTACTTTTCTGGCTCCCTTCTTCGGCGGGCTGCTGATTCTAAGTGCGGCGCCGAAGAGTATGTCCGAAATCCGGGCGATGGCGCCGGATGCCCTGCAGGCCTACCGCCTGCACGAAGCAGCCACGGTGAAGCTGCCCTACATCGGATTGGGAATTGCTTTGGTGCTGCTGGCGATTGCGATCGGAAGTTTCAAATTGCCAAAAATTCCGCACGCGCAACATAAGGTTGGTGAAAAGGTAAACGACTCGATATGGAGGCATCCCAATCTAATCTTTGGCGCGATCGGTATTTTCGTTTACGTTGGTGCGGAGGTTTCTATCGGGAGTTTCCTGGTGAACTATTTCAGCCAGCCGGAGATTGGCGGTCTTACCGAAAAGTTGGCGGCAAGCTTCGTGTCGTTCTACTGGGGCGGAGCGATGTTGGGACGATTCATTGGATCGAATTTCCTGGGAGGCGCGAAGGCTAAATACATGGGCCTAGTAACAGCCACCAGCATCGCGTTAATCCTGCTCTCCTATCCGATTGAATCCCACATGCCGCCAGGTTATCAGCCGGGAGTGCCGAATCTAACATGGCTTGCATGGCTGGTGGTTGCAGGGCGTCCGTTGTTCACTCTGGTTGCGATCGCAGCAGCCACGATCGCCCTGGTGGCGATGTTGCGCGGAGGCACGGCCACTGCAAATACCGGAGTATTGCTGGGAATTTGTGCCATCTCCACGAGTGCACTCGTGGCAATCTCGATGACCACTTCTGGGCACTTTGCGATGTGGAGCATCATTCTGGTGGGATTCTTTAATTCCATCATGTTCCCGAGCATTTTTACACTCGGCGTAGCGGAGCTTGGTCCGCTAACCGGGGACGGCTCCGGAATCATGATCATGGCAATTGTCGGCGGAGCGCTGATTCCACTCGCGCAGGGCGCGATTGCCGATAAAATTGGAATTCATCACGCATTCTTTCTTCCCGTCATCTGCTATTTGTACATTCTATTCTTTGCTCTGAGCGGGTCGAAACCCAATAGCGAACGGCACGCGCGCGCTTAGGTCTTTGGCGCGATTGGTCAGGCGGTTGCGAGGTCGGGCTTTTTTCTTGCGCCCTCGAAGTGCGCTTCGATCTCTTCGAGGGTCTTCCCTTTCGTTTCCGGCAAGAAGAAGGCGGCGGTGATGAAGTAGATTACGGTGCACCCCGCGAAACCGAAGAACATAGTGGAGTATCCATACCTGCCGACGGTGGGCAGAAACGTGGCGGCGATTCCAGTTGAAACCGCCTGGTTGATGAGCAGAGCGATGCTCATGCCGTTGGAGCGAATGCGGGTCGGCATCAGTTCCGAGAGCGCCAGCCACACGCATACACCGGGGCCGATGGCAAAAAATGCCATGAACACGAAGAGGGTGATCGCCACCAGCCAGCCATGATGCGAGTCGGGCACGGGACTCATCAGGGCATTGTCGATCCTTAGCGGAGCCTGGCGCGACGCGTCGAGATCGCTGAATGGATTGGAAAAAAACGCGACGACTTTATTTGCAGGTAGACAGCTCTCGCGCGTGATCTCGATTGGCTTCGCGGAGACATCGTCGGATCGAGCGGCTTTGGTGGCGGCGCGAAAATCTCCACAGGAATAAATGATGACCAGCGATGTGGGGCCGTTGCCGAGCGCATGGCCCGCGAGCAGTGTATCGGCCATGTGAGTGTCGTAACGTAAGGTGAGCTTCTGGTCTGCATTCACCATCGATTGAACCACAGAGCGAGAATCCACACGCAGCTTTTCTGTGCTGCGGAATAGAGTGCCGGTACACAGCAGGGAGACGATGATTCCCGCGCTGCCCACCGACAAAAGAAACTTGCGTCCCTTACGATCCACCAGCAGGATGCCGCCGATGGTCATCAGGAAATTGACGATGGTGAAAAGAACGTAGCCCCAGTGAGCCTGCACGTCGGAAAGTCCGCTTTGCAAGAGAATGTTGGCGTTGTAGCCGATGATGGAGTTCACGCCGGTAGCCTGGTTGCAGGCCAGAATCACGCAGGCAAGCACAAACGGGATCACGTATTTCCGGCGGAGAAGCGATTCCTTCACCTTTGCTCCGGTAGACGTTTGGGCTTTCTCTGCGGCAGCAGCTTGTTCCATTTCCGCGAGTTCGAGGGCCGCTTGTTCGCTGGTGCGCGAGCGCAGAAGGGCCGCAAGGGCGGAGTCGCGCTTTCCGTGACGAAACAGCCAGCGTGGAGACTCGGCTACCATGAAACTGCCAATCACAAACAAGATTCCCGGCGGCAACGAAACCCAGAAGATGCTACGCCATGCCGTATCTTTAAAGGCGAAGAGTTTGGCAGGATCGCCGAGCTTCGCCACCTCTTCCACGCGAATGCTGAAGAACATGCCAACCACGGCAGCGGCGACGATGCCCAGCGTGAGCAGCCACTGGAAGATGCCGGTACCTTTGCCGCGGCTCGATGCGGAGAGACACTCCGCCAAATAGAGCGGGACCACGACACCGATCAGGCCGGCGCTGATGCCTTGCAACAAGCGGCCGAGGACCAACGGTTGGTAGCCGTGCGAAAGCGCAATCATGGGAATGCTGACGACGAACAGCACGCCGCTGAGAGCCATTAGAATTTTGCGGCCCATCCAATCCGCCAGAGTGCCGGCGAATAAAGTTGAGATCACGCTGCCCAGAAGAACGGCGGCGACAACGATGGAAAGCTGGCCGGCATTTAATCCGGAAGTGGCTTCAAGATAAGGCAGAGCGCCGGCAATGATGCCGACATCGACGCCATAGAGCAAGCCGCCCAGTCCTGCGACCAGCAGCAGGAAGCGGTTATAACCGGATTTTTCGTCGTGCGCCACAGTTGGAAGTCCTTTGGCGGGCCGGGAAATTTTGAAATTTAGTCTCCGTGAGGATACTACGGCATGACAGGTGGAAGTGGGTGGCGCCCCAAATCAGTCAGCAGAATTGGGGATGTGTAGGGAGGTGCCGTACGGTGCAAGTGGTGGGAAATGTCGTTGAGCGGAATTATCGTTGGGCGATCCGTGGCCCGGTGGGCTAGCGGATCGTCAACGAGAAGTGGCATTGAGCGGGATGTCGCGGCCGCCTGAAGCTAAGCCATGACCTGGACGGAAACCAGCTCGGGATTGCAACGGGAGTTCTGGATGGATTTGACCGCGTCTTCCGCAGTGAATCTGCCCATGGCCAGTGCCAGTTTGCGGTTGGTCGTCGTCTGAATGGGAGTGCGGTCGATGCGCTGCACATACTCAGGAGCGCGCGTGCCCGTGCGGTTTACTTTCACAAGAAACTTGGTATTTGTCATGTTTCTCCCTTTAGAACGATAAAGACGGACGGCGCAAAGTTCGGACGGGCCGCTGAATTGCGAAAAATTGTAAGAGGAGGAAGGAATATTTCCTCTAGCTATAATAGTAGGCTAGTTAACAGCGGTTGTCAAGGCAGACTAGAGAACGGTGACGTCAAGCTGCTTGTGTAAATAGGTTGAGGGTGCGGGTTTTCCATTCCAGGTTGAATCTCTGGAAGATGGAGTAGATGATGCGATCGACGCTTTCGACGTTGACAAAGCAAACCATGGGCCGGGTTCGGCGGCGCACTTCTACGAAACAGCGCTCGATGACATTGGTGGTGCGCAGCTTCCGCCAGAGGTGCTGGGGAAAGGTGAACACCGAGAGCAGTTCCGGCAGATCGCGTTCCAGGCGCCGCACCATGGGCCCGTACTCCCGCAGCCAGCGCGCCCGGAAGCGGCGAAACGCGGCCTGGGCGTGGGCCCGGCTCTCGGCTAAGTAAATCGCCTGTGCGCCGGTTTTCACCTCGTCGTAGTCGCGCTTCCGCACTCTCTCCAAAATATTGCGCATCTTGTGCACCCAGCAGCGTTGATGCCGCACCCGCGGATAGACGGTGGGAATCGCCGCCGCCAGTCCGGCACAACCGTCGGTGACGATCAGGCCGAGTTGCTTGCCTTCCAGTCCGCGCCGGTAGAGATCCTGGAGCAGGCCCTCCCAGTCGGATTGGCTCTCGCCCTGGCTGCGCAAAAAAGCCAGCAGGTGACGCGTGCCATCGCGCCGCACCCCGTAGGCCACCAGCATCTGCACCCGCTTGCGCCCCGCCGGACGCCGCACCCGCAGGCTCACTCCGTCTAAGAACAGATAAGCATAGTCGTCGCTCAACTGCGCCTGATGAAACTGGCGCACCGCATCGTCGAGATCGCGGGTCAGATGCGAGACCGTCTGCGCACTCACCACTTCGCCCGTCAGCGTGGCCACCACTCGTCCCACCTGCCGCGTCGAGATGCCGCGCAAAAACGCCTCCCGGATCAGCATGGCGACCTCGGGTGCACGCCGCTGAAACGGTTCCAGCGCGCGCGGCAGAAAACTTTTCCCCCGATGCGCAGCCGGATCGTACCCAACCGGGTCACGAAATCCCGCTCGTAGTAGCCGTTGCGGTAGGCCTGCCGCCGGCTGCGCCGCCGCTCATAGGCTTCCCGCACCGCGTAGCGGTCCCGCTCCCACCTCGAATCCTCTTCCAACAGACGCTTCCAGGCCAGCTTGCTCCCGCCGTACACATCGCCCCAGAAACTTTCCTTCATCTCCGCCAGAAAATGTTGATAATGCTCGGTGATTGGGATTATCTTCGCCATCGGGTGTAGGTCTCCTTTCCAGGAACGGCTTTAGCTTGTGAGGCCAAAGCCAAATTACACCCTCTCGCTTTTTACACAATCAAAGTTACGTCACCTAGAGAACGGTAGTGTCCTAAGAGTGCGCTGGTGGGGTTAACGGTATGACTATTTTGACTAATCGGTTAAGCTTGAGACGTATTTCGGTCAGAGTCTCGTCAGTTGGAAGGTCCACTTCGGAATGAGCACGGTTGTCAGGCTCGGGCCGGTGTACAACATCTAGCGGGTCGATCTTCCGAATGCCGCCTACTGACAATCTGATTACAGCGTTTTTCTCCGGCTTTCTGGCACGCTGTCTAGTCTGTTCCTCCGAAGAGTATCTATCCCAATCCACCGACATTCCCGGACCCTCTTTAGATGTGAAAACTCCGGGCTGAAGGTCCCCATCCCGAAAATAAGTTTCATGCGCGCGCATAAATACTGAATCAGCACTCGGTATGTCCTCTCTGGGAAAACTTAGTGCATCAGCCATGCAACGAGTCCAAGATTGACAGTTTTTGGGTCGAAGCTGCCTTTGAAATTAGCCTTCCCATAATCGTCCCCGTAAAACACTGCCATCCGGTTCGCATCCGCCGGTATATTAACCAACAACTCCCACTTTTCTTGCTTCCAATGAAGGTCGATGCTCTCGCCGGGACCAAGGCCAATCTTGGGTGCAGGTGGATAAGATGAGCAAAGGTCGTGAGCTTTGGTCGAATGAACAGTCAAAAAGGAAACGGCACGGGCAAAGGCGTCCTTGGAATAAACCGACTCATCTTCATCCCGGCTCTCTGCCATTTTAACCAGATGGTCTGTTGCATGGTCGATTTCCGCTCTCAGTTCTCGGTCCTCTTCTTCCTGTTGCGGCCATTCAGGGGTGGTATCGCGCTCCCATCGAACGGTCTCTTCTGTCGGCATAATGTCCTCCTGTCCTAAAAGAACATCTTGGGGTCTAGGACTGTCACACCCGAGTTTTCCATGATGCCCTTTAACGTCTTTTCCTTCTTTTCTGCGCGTTCGATGAGTTCCTTCATCGCCTTCAGATCATTACTGTCGAGCGCAAAATATTCGGCTGAATGCTGACCGAAATTGTCTCGCTGGGTAATCCTCAACATGTGAATAATCACTGCTGCGTCTGGTTTCTCGGAAACATCAAGATGATAAATCGGGCGCAGATCGGTCATAATTCTGGCACCAGCAAAGATTCGCTCATGCTGCGTCAGAACCGGGCCAGCCTTTGCGGTGGTTCCAAGCGAACGCTCAAGCGACAAGGCACCTACAAGAAATTTTCGGAATCTCCTCCACTGAATTTGAAAGAGTTCCGGCGGAAACGCCTGCGCTCCCTTTAACGTGGCAAACACTTCTCGGTCAACAAACATCTCAATCGGGGTCTGCAAATCCCGCGTGAGATAAATACTGGCCAATACGCGAACAATTCCATCAGCAAGAGGAGGAGGTACGTCCAACGACCCTGATATTTCCGCAGCAAGATCATTAACGTTAAACTTAGGATCAGCTTTTTTCAGAGCATCGAGGAACCCGTCTATCCTCTCATCGGGCAACTCCAAAAATTTCTTGATGTAGCCGATCTGCTCTAGCGGAACTCTGAAGGCCATTGCTCTATCGACATTTCATAGTGGGGGAATGTTAAACGCATTGATGGTACGCAGAAGTCGGGAGATTTGTCAAACCATTGATTACAAAGGCTCTACAAACTTCGCACCTTCCTTCACAAGTTCATTATATCGGAAATCTCCAACTGATGATCTGCAATTCCGGCTTCCATCGCGGGAGTGACGCGCAACCTCGAACGAATCCCGACAGAAGTTATAGTATGCGACATGCAGGCTGACGGCGGCTTTCAGATGCGAAAGCCCTCTCGCTGAAAGCATTTGTCAGCCGCGTGAATCTACGAAGTTGCATCCGCATGTTTTCAACGCACTCTTCGGATACTACCTGAAGAGCCACTCTTCCACGGTCTCGCCTGGTTCGCATCGTCTTGTCAGGGCTGCAGGATCTGGCCGCCTTGCGGATGAACTTGCTGGTTGTTGATCTCGCTGGCATCCCATCCCCCGCCCAGAGCTTTCACCAGATAGACGGAGCTGACCATCTGCTGACCGAGCAACTGCGTCTCCAGCCGCTCGCTGGCTAACAGCGTGGTCTGCGCCGTGATTACATCGAGGTAAGCAGTGACGCCTCCGACGTAACGATTGTTGGCGATCTCCAGCGCGCGGCGGGCATCTTCGACGGCTGCGCCCTGGGTGGAAAGGGCTTGCGAGAGCGTGCTCAGATTGCTGATGCCGTCCTCGACCTCCTGAAAGGCCGTCAGCACGGACTGGCGGTAGTTGGCGACAGACTGGTCATAGGCGGCGCGGGCAGCCGCAAGATTCGCGCGGTTGCGGCCGCCCTGAAGGATGGGTTCCAAAGCATCGGCTCCGAGTGACCAGAAGAGGCTGGGGGCATTCAGCAGTTGCGTGATATCTGTGCTCTGCCAGCCTCCGGAACCGCTTAATGTGATGTGCGGGTAAAAAGCTGTACGCGCGATTCCGACCTGGGCGTTCTGGTATGCCATCTGGCGCTCGGCGGTGGAAACGTCGGGCCGGCGTTCCAATACGTCGGAGGGCACTCCGAGAGGGACGGGCGGCGGTGTGGCGTTAAGCGGAATAGCAGGTACGCTGAAGCTGGCGGCCGCCTGGCCCACCAGCACGGCGATCGCATGCTCATATTGGGCGCGGGACTGCTGCACCAGGGCGAGCTGCGAAATGGTGGAGTCGAGGACCGCGGCTTGTTGCGCGACTTCGAGTCCGTTGGCGATGCCGCCGCTGTGACGATCGTTTACCAGGTCCAGGCCTTTGCGCTGGTAGCCCACGGATTCCTGGACCACCTGAAATTCGGCGTCAAGTTCGCGTAGAGAAAAATAATCCGCGGCGAGTTCCGCGGTCAGCACCAACTGCACGTTTTGCAGATCGGCGGCGGTGGATTGAAGTGAGGCATTGGCCGCTTCCACGTTGCGCCGCACGCGCCCGAAGAGATCAGCCTCATAGTTGATGGAAAACGGAATCGTGTAGACATTCTGGGTATATGGCGGAATCGCCTGAGTTGTGCCATTGAAATTGGTGGGTGCAGCGCCGTTCAGTGGACGATTGCCGGAGCCGCGTTCGCGGACGGCGCTGGGATCGGCTGAGAGTTGCGGGAAAAAATCTGCAGTGGCGACGCGCGCCAGCGAGCGCGCCTGGTTCAAGCGATCGCGTGCGGCGACCAGGGACTGGTTCGCTTGAAGCAATTGTTGTTCGTAGGCATTGAGGGTGGGATCGTTGTAGACCTGCCACCATACGCCCTTGGGAATTGAGTCTTTGGGCGCGGCCTGCTGCCAGGGCGGTTGCGTTTTCCATGCGTCGGGCGGCGGCGCCGCGGGTGCGGAGCGGCTGTAGCGCGGACCGACCGTGCATCCGGCTGCGAGGGCAAGCAGCACGATCAATGATGAGAGTACGGATCGCTTCACTGCCCGGTGCCTTTCTGCTGATTGGTACTCTGATGGTCGTTATTATTATTATTCTGGCTCTGCGGCTTCTGGTCCTGCGATGGTTGTCCTTGCGACCCGGGTTGAGCTTGCTGCTGGTTTGGCGGAGCTTGCGCAACATTCACCTGCTGGCCATCCTCGAGTGAATCCGCAGGATTGATTACGACGTGATCGGTAGCGGCAACGCCGCCGAGAATTTCCAGCGTGGTACCGTAATCGCGTCCGATGGTGATGGCTCGAAGCTGTATCTTGTTATCCGGGCCGACTACGGCGACCTGCGCGCCTTGCGCACGGAACAGCATCGCATTCACCGGCACCGTGACTTTATTCACGTTATTGCCGACGGCGAAGTGTACCTCGCCGAAGGAGCCGGGCAAGAGACGGCCGTCTTTGTTGGGAACATCGACCTCTGTCAACAAAGTGCGTGTGGCGGGATCAATGGCCTCCGCGGTACGGGCAACGGTGGCGACAAATTTTTCCCCAGGAAACTCCTGCAGGGTGACGAAAGTCTTGGCCCCGACCTTTATGAATGGCGCATAAGCCTGGGGCACGCTGGTATAGACGCGCAGCGGATCAACGCGCGCGAGGTCAAACAGCTCGCGGCCAGCTGCTCCGGCTCCGGCGTTGATGAGGGCTCCGGGATCGACGTTGCGGCGGGTCAGCACTCCGGTGAAAGGCGCGTAGACATCCTTGAACCCCTCAAGCTGTTCGAGGCGCCGGACATTGGCGTCGGCCGCGGCCAGGTTTGCCTGGGCCTGCTTGTATCCGCTGGTCTGCTGGTCGGCCTCCTGAGCGGAAACGGAATCGGTCTTGCGCAAATTTTCCCAGCGGTCTGCGCTTATTTTGGCGAGTTCTAACTGCGCCAGTGTTTGCTGCCGTGCGGCGCGACTTTGATTTAGTTCCTGATCAACTTCAGGAGTATCGATCTTCGCCAACAACTCTCCCTTGGTAACGCGGCTGCCAATATCCCTGTACCAGGCAACGAGATAACCGTTGGTGCGGGCGTAGATCGGAGACTCCTCGTAGGCCAGCAAAGAGCCGGGCAGAATCAAATTCTCGTCAGGCTTTTCCGATTGCGGGTAGACAACGGCGACGGTAGGAACTGTCTCGCGTTCCGTTTCCTTGGCCAGAGCACGCTCGTGAGTCACGCGGCTCAACATCGTGAATCCGCCGGCGAGCAGCAAGACTAATAACAAGACGGCCACAATGGTCAGGGCTTTGCGCCCGGGCGCGGGAGGAAGCTCGGGCGGCTTTTGAATTCCCGGAGGCTGGTGCCTGGAGCGCCTCTGGATCTCTTCGATCTCTTCGTCGCGCTGGGCCTGAGCGCTTACGCCGTGATGCTGTTCGGCCCGGTCCGGCTGCGGCGAATGAGCATCAGAGACCTGCGTAGGCCTCTGAGCATCAGGCGCTTGCTCAACGTTGCTTTCCTCGATCATCCTCTACTCCGCTAAAACCAAACTCGATTATCACGATAGCGATTATCACAAAATCTGCTTACGTTTGTTGCCGGCGCGCCAGCCTGGCTTCGCGGCGGCCATGAAAGATTGCAAATACGCTTGGCACGAAGAACAAAGTCGCCACGGTGGCGAATAGCAAGCCGCCGATTACGGCCCGGCCCAGCGGCGCGTTCTGTTCCCCGCCTTCGCCAAATCCCAACGCCATCGGCACCATGCCGATGATCATGGCGAGCGCGGTCATCAACACCGGACGCACGCGAGTATAGCCAGCCGCAACGGCGGCTTTGACTGCTGGTATGCCTTCATCCATCTGTTCGCGCGCGAAACTTACCATCAAGATTGAATTAGCGGTGGCGACACCCATACACATAACGGCACCGGTAAGTGACGGCACACTTAAGGTGGTGTGCGTGAGCAACAGGAACCAGCAGATTCCAGCTAAAGCACCCGGCAGCGCGGCGATGATAATGAAGGGATCGAGCCAGGATTGAAAGTTGATGACGATCAGCAAATAAACAAGAAGAATCGCGCCGGCGAGCCCTGCGCCCAAGCCGATGAAAGACGAGCGCATGGTCGCGACCTGGCCACGTACCACGATGTGCGTGCCGCGCGGCAAATGGCCCTGGAAGGTTTTAATGACTTTGTCAGTCTCGGCAGCGACAGCGCCCAGGTCGCGATCCTGTGTGCTGGCATACACGTCGATGACCGGCTGCACATTCCAGTGGTTCACGGTAGCCGGCCGCGTAACAGGCGACAATTGCACCAGATTGCCCATCAACTGCGGGCCCTGCTGCGAAATCACCGGAATATCCAGCAGGTCTTGCAGATTGGTCAGGCGATATTGCGGTGACTGCACAGCGACCTGGTAGGTGACTTCGTTCTTAGGATTCAGCCAGAAATTTGGAGACGTTTGAAAGCTGCCGCTCAGTGAGACTAATGCGCTCTGCGCTACGTCCCGTGCAGTGAGCCCGACTTGGGTGACGCGCGTGCGCTCGATATCCATGTGCAGCGTGGGCAGAGAAAGCAACTGCTGCACGTGCACATCGGCGGCGCCCGGAATGTGCCGCATCTTGTTGGCGATTTGCTGCGCGATTACGTAACTGCTGTTCGTGTCGGTGCCAACAACTTGGACGTCAATGGGTGCGGGTAATCCGAAGTTTAGAATCTGCGTAACGATATCGGCCGGCTGAAAGAAAAACTCCACGCCTGGAAATCGCTGCGGCAATACCTCCCGTAGATGCCGCATCAACCCCGCAGTCGGAGGGTGATGCTCGGAATCGAGGGCAATCAGAATCTCAGCGTCGCTGGAGCCAATGGTTCCGTTGGAGCTGTAGGACTGATTGATGCCGGAGTTCGGCAGGCCGATGTTGTCGAGAACGGTCTGCAGCTGTCCGTTAGGAATCTCATGTCGCAAAGTGTTTTCGATTTCATCGCAGAGCCGTGCGGTCTCTTCCACGCGCAGGCCGGGGCGCGCGCGCACATGCAGGCGCAGCAAACCGGCATCCACTTGGGGAAAGAAATCCTGTCCCAGGAATGAATACAGGCCGAGCGAAAGCAGGCAAAAGGCTAGAAAGCAACCCATGAAGATACCGCGATGCTCGAGAGTGGTCTCCAGTAGCGCCTCGTAGCCACGGCGGAAGTCTTCAAACTTGCGCTCAAAGCCACGCTGAAAGCGGCCCAGAAAGGTCTTCCCTGTTTCCGACCGATGCTCGTGTCCGCGCATGATGTACATCACCAGCGTGGGGATCAGGGTTCGCGAAAGCAAGTAGCTAGCGAGCATGGCGAAGCTGACGGCCTCGGCCAGCGGCACGAATAAGAATTTCGCGACGCCGGTCAGGAAAAACATCGGCACGAAGACGATGCAGATGCTGAGCGTGGAGACGAAGGCGGGCACAGCGATCTGCTGCGCACCGTCGAGGATAGCCTGTTTCATCTCCTTGCCCATGGCAAGGTTGCGTTCGATGTTTTCGATTTCGACGGTGGCGTCGTCGACCAAAATGCCGACGGCAAGGGCCAATCCTCCTAACGTCATAATGTTGATGGTCTGGCCGATGGCGCCAAGCAGGATGATCGAAACGAAAATGGAGAGCGGGATGGAAATGGAAATGACTATTGTGGGACGCCAGTCGCCGAGGAATATGAGGATCATAACGGCGGTGAGGGCTGCCGCGATCACACCTTCACGCAACACACCATAGATCGAGGCCCGCACAAACAGGGACTGGTCAAAGAGCGCTGTGACTTTTAATTCAGGCGGCAGCGCCTGCGCCGCCTGCTGCACAATGCTTTTTACTCCCGCGACAATCTGTAGCGTCGAGGCATTGCCATTCTTGTAAATCGACATCAGAGCGCCGCGGTTTCCATCCTGGCGAACGATGTTGGTTTGCGGCGCGAAGCCGTCGCGGATATGGGCGACGTCGCGCATGTAGAGGGTGGAACCGTTGCTTGTCTTAACGGGGAGATCGTTTAATTGCGCGATGGTCTCCGGCGTACCATTGATCTCCACGTTGTATTCGAGCGAGCCCATCTTGATGGTGCCGCTGGGGAGAATGATGTTCTGCGCATTAACGGCGTTGACGATATCGTTGGGCTGGAGGCCGTAGGCCTGGAGCTTCGGCAAATCGAGGTCGACTTGAATCTGGCGAATCTTTCCGCCGTAAGGATACGGAGTAGCTGCGCCAGGCACTGTCGCCAGAAAGTTTCGCAGGAAGTTCTGGCCAAGATCAAAGAGTTGCTGTTCGGGCAATGTCTTGCTACTCAAGCCAAGCTGAATGATGGGCGTAGTAGAAGCGCTATAAGAAATAATCAAGGGCGGCGTGGTGCCGGGCGGCAGGCTACGCACCGAGGTCTGGCAGATAGCTGTGATTTGTGCGATGGCTCCCTGCACATTCGTGCCGGGACGAAAAAAAATCTTGATGATGCCGAGGCCATATACCGACTGAGACTCCATATGCTCGATGTCATTGACTGTGGTGGTGATGCCGCGCTCCGAATTGGCCACGATGCGGTCGGCCATATCCAGAGGTGACAAGCCCGTATAGAACCAGACCACCGAAACCACGGGAATGTCGATGCTCGGGAAAATGTCAGTGGGGGTTCGCAAGATCGTAATTGGAGTGAGCAGAATGATGACGAGCGCCATCACAACGAAGGTGTAAGGTCGTCTTAGCGCTAATGCAACAATCCACATTTGTTAGGCGCTACTCCTGCAGGAAAAAAGAAGAGTCCCTGGTTGCGAGCGAGGCGCAGACTTTGATTTAGATTCGATACTACCCGTATCGGATTCCAAATTTTCCCTCTCGATTATATGGTAAGGTAGCAGTATGCGCCACACGCCCAGTGCGAATGGTAATCGCAGCGGAGGGGCTACCAGCGGGCGTTCTCCGGGGCGTCCGCGCAGTGAAGAGGCCCGGCAGGCGATCCTGCGCAGCGCGTTGAAACTTCTGGGAGAGAATGGCTTTGCCCATTTGACGATTGAAGACGTCGCGGCTCAGGCCAGCGTGGGTAAGGCGACAGTTTACCGCTGGTGGCCCGATAAGGCCGCGCTCATCGCGGACGCATTCGCCAGCAGCACCACCCGGAAATTGCACTTCCCCGATACGGGCTCGGTGTGTACGGACATGAGCCAACAAATGCGTCAACTAGTCAAGGTATTTCGCAGCCGCCGCGGACGCATTGTTTCCGCCTTGCTGGGCGGAGGGCAGAGCGATAGAAATCTTATTGCAGCTTTCCGCGAGCGCTTTCTCTGGCCGCGGCGCAAAGAGGCTTACGCCACGCTGCAGCGCGGGATTCGACGCGGCGAATTGCGCAAAGATGTGGACATGGATCTGATTCTCGATTCATTGTACGGGCCAATTTATATGCGATTTCTCATACGGCACGACCATCTGACGCCGGACTTTGTCGATCATCTGTGCGAATTGATACTGGGTGGGGCCCGACCGCGAAGAAAAATTCGAGCGCAGCACACAATGAAGCGCCGGCTCCGTATCGCGATCTAATGCGGAATCCACAGGGCGTGCGTGGTGAAGAGTCCATTTACGAAACAGATCTGGTAGGCAACGAAAACACCGAAGCCGAGACTGAGCAGGCCCGATGCTAATGCCAGACGGCGGGAAAATTTCTCGCGACCTTTCCCCACCATCGTGAATGCAGAAGCGATGCTCATTGTGATCAGCATCATGCCCGCAATCGTGCCTACTCCGAAGACCAGCAGGTAGGCAATTGCCCAGTGCACGTTCCGAATCGTGGTCAAGACCAGCAATGCTACGGCCGCGGAACCGGCGAGTCCGTGAACAATGCCGACCACCAAGGGCCGAAGATATTGATACATCCCCACTCTTCCGAATACGCGATCCATCCAGGGCAGCGGAGTGTGGTCGACTGAATGAGAATGGCCCTCGTGCAGATGAACATGGTGATGGTTGTGAATGGAATCGCCGTGACTGTGGGGATGGGCGTGAATAATTTTCTCTCCGTCGTTGATCTCTAAGGACTCGGCAGGCATCGTTTTAATCGGCATCGAACGCAGAAATCCGGTAATGTTCATCAGGCCGAGAATGACTAACATGACGGCCACGGACAATTCCATACTCAGTCCGAGCCGCACAGGAATCACGAGGTTGAAGAGAATGATTCCGGCCCCGACCACCAAAATAGTGACGGTATGGCCCAAACCCCAGAACGCACCGATCAGGGCCGAACGCACGCTGCTGCGCTGATTGCTGACGATAGTTGTAACCGCGATGACGTGATCGGGATCGGTGGCGTGGCGCATCCCGAGAAAAAATCCGACCGCGAGAATGGAGAGAAGGCTAATCATGCGTTTGTCAGACCGAGGCGGTGTGGCGCAACTCCGCCAGCCGCGCCACAAGGAATTCTAAATAGGCCTGCATTCCCTCGCCGGTCTTGGCTGAAACTTGAAAGACTTTCATGCCCGGGCGCACGGCCTGGATATTGTTGTATGCGGTTTCCCAGCTGAATTCAACCGCGGCCGCCAAGTCCATCTTGCTGACGATTGCCACGTCGGCGCTGTTGAAAATGGTTGGATACTTGAGCGGCTTGTCCTCACCCTCGGTCACGGAAATGAGTACCAGGCGAAGATCCTCGCCCAAGTCGTAAGAAGAAGGACAAACCAGATTGCCCACATTTTCGACAAAGAGAAAATCCAGGTCGTGGAGATCCCAGCCTTCGAGGGCGGTTTGGACCATGGCAGCCTCAAGGTGACAGAGAGTGCCGGTGGTAATTTGCCTGACCGGAGCCTGGCTTCGCGCCAAACGCTGCGCATCATTCTCTGTGGCAAGGTCGCCCACCAGTGCAGCCACGCGATGGTTTGGACGAAGAAGAGTGAGAGTCTTCTCGAGGAAAGCAGTTTTTCCCGAGCCCGGGCTGGAGACGAGACTCACCACAAAAACTCCTGCGGCGTGGAAACGCTCGCGCAGTGCGCGCGCGATAACGTCATTCTGCTTCAGAACGTTTTTTCGAACTTCAATCAAACGGGGTTCGGTGCGCATTCCTTTATCTCCAATGCAAACACTTCGAGTTCCTTACCCTGCACAATTTCGGCAGATGGAGTGCCGCACTCGGGGCAGTGAAACAACTGCACGGAGCTGAGAGGACGTTGTGCCTTACAGGTGGTGCAAAAGATTACGACGGGAACATCTTCGACCAACAGCCGAGAGCCCTGCAACAGCGTACCTTCGCAGGCCATTTCGTAACAAAAGAGCAACGCATCTTTCACGACGCCGGATAAGGCTCCCAGCCTGAGGTGCACAGCCTCGACCTGAACACCGCGGTGCGCGGCCTCTTCCTCCGCCAGTTCGATGATGCTCATCGCGATCGAAAGTTCATGCATGACTTATCTCGTTTGCAAGTTCGACAGTCTGCTGCGAGTTTTTAAGATCACGATCGAAGCAGCCAAACGCCGCCAGAGCCGCCTGTCCCAGGCTGATGCCTCCATCGTTAGGAGGGACTTCATGATTCGTCCAGACCCGTAGCGATGCCTCCGCCAGCAGGGAGTTCAGATCTTCCAGAAGCAATTCGTTTTGGAAGACGCCTCCGGAAAGAACTATCGTATCCAATTCTCGAGCGCGAGAGATAGTCGTGAGAGCGTCGCATAAGCCCTGCGCGATTCCCCGTTGGAAGGAGCGCGCGATTTCTTTGACGTTCCGTCCACGAATGCGGTCACGGGCAATCGCTTGCAGTAGGGGGCGAAAGTCGAGTTCGTTGCCGACAAAGGGGAAAGGATAAGGATCAGTGCCTGACCCGCGGCGGGCGAGTTGTTCCAGCCACATCGCTGCCTGCCCTTCAAAAGTAGCCTCGCGCGTGAAGCCCAGCAGAGCAGCAGCGGCGTCGAATAGACGCCCCATGGAAGTCGTGGCGAAAGTGCGCACTTCCTTGCGAACCAACTCCATCGCGTTGCGATAGCGTTCAGAGAAACTGAAGGGAACGGCAAGCACATCTGGCAAGCCATCCACTTGAGAGAGGAAACCGGCCGCCGCCTGCACCGGGTAGCGAGCAGCCGCGTCGCCGCCAGCGAGAGCTGCGCGGCGTAAATGAGCGACGCGAGCGAAGCCCTCTTGTACGCTGCCCACGAAAATTTCGCCTCCCCAGATCGAACCGTCGTCGCCATATCCGGTACCATCGAAGCTTACGCCGATAATTTTCTTTGTCCACTCCCTGCGCTCCGCAAGCACAGAGGCCACATGCGCGCGGTGATGCTGCACCGCGCGGGTATTCGAAACCTTACGCGCGGCGGCGTGGGCGGTTGAGCGATATTCGGGATGAAGATCGTGCACCAAAAGCAATTCATCCCAATTCACTTCATACATCGAAACTAAATCATCAATGGTTTCTTGAAAGGCGCGCAGAGACGCGTAGTGATCCAGGTCGCCGATGTGCTGGCTGACGAAGGCCTGGCCGTCGACCACCAGCGTGATCGTATTTTTCAGGTCCGCGCCCAGCGCGAGAATGGGGCGCTCGCCTGGAAGCGAGGTAACCGCTCCCGGCGCGTAGCCGCGAGCTCGGCGCAGGATGACAGGACCGAAGATTCCTGCTCGAACTACAGAGTCGTCCACACGCCGCGCGATGGGGCGCTGGCCCATCAGGAATGAATCGGCTACTCCCGCGAGACGCTGCAAGGCATCGTCGTCTTCGTAGGCGATCGGTTCACTCGAACGATTTGCGCTGGTCATGACGAGAACATCGGGGGCGCCGGCTGCAAATAGCAGGTGCTGCAACGGTGTGTAGGGCAACATTACGCCAAGTTCACTGTTATCCGGGGAGACCTCTGCGAATTCCATTTTCGCGCGTGCAAGAACGATGGGCCGGGCGGCGGAACTGAGCAGGGCTTCAGCGTCCAACGACAACTCAACCAGGGTTCGTGCGACACGGATGTCTTTCGCCATCAAGGCGAACGGTTTTTCTTTCCGATATTTGCGCTCGCGCAAAGCCGCGACAGACGCCGGATTCCGAGCATCGCAGGCCAGGTGATAACCGCCGAGTCCTTTGACCGCGAGAATTCCGCCGGATTGAAGAATTTCAGCCGCATGGGGGATGCTGCCGTTCGTTACGGCTGAGGTTTCGTCGCTCGGATAAAGGTAATAATCCGGGCCGCAGGCCGGACACGCTACCGGCTGGGCGTGAAAACGACGGTTCGCCGGGTCGCGGTATTCTTTCTCGCAAAGGGCATCGAGTGGCCATTGCTTCATGGTCGTGTTTGGCCGGTCGTACGGGAGAGCCACCACCACGCTGTAACGTGGTCCGCAGTTTGTGCAGTTGATATAAGGATACTGATAGCGTGGATTGCCTGAATCGAAGAGCTCTTTCAAGCAATCATCGCAAACCGGCAGATCGGGCGAGATGCGAACCGTGGGGTGTTCCCGGTGCTTGCTTTCGCGAATTGTGAATTCGGTTAATCCGACGGGATCAGCAGGGTGGACTTCGATTTCAGTGATAGTGGCCGCAAGGGGAGGCTGCGCTTTCAAGTCCCGCACAAAAGTTTCGAACCCGGCCTCCGAGCCTTCGAGATGGATTTCAACTCCTTCTTCTCCGTTCAGCACCCATCCGGACAGGGCATGGGCAGAGGCGAGGCGATACACGAAGGGACGAAATCCAACGCCTTGCACTACGCCGCGAACGCGAATGGAGCAGGCACATGCCATGATTATCTGGACTACCGTCGAAGCCGCCTGTTCGTAGTCTACTCGTCATCGTTACTCGCCGTCGTTACTCGTCGTCGTTCCCCATCCACCAGGGTTACTCGTCCACGAGGCAACCGTGACCTTGCCAGCCGACTTGGATTACTTTGCCGTCCTCGACGAGGACGGGCACGGTGCGCTGTCCCCCGGAGAGTTCGCGCATGCGGCTGCGGGCCGCGGGATCGGCTTCAACGTCATATTCGACGAACTCGCTGCGTTTCCACTCCAGCCAGTCGCGCATTTCGCTGGTGTGGGGACAGCGAGCTGTGCCAAAAAGTTCAAGCTTGGCCACGCGCCAGCACCTCCAACAATTCGCGCATGACATGGTAGATGGAGGCTTGCACCTCCTGAATGCGGGGAATGTAGTCGCAATTCACAACGATGGGAAAATCCGCCAGTTGCTTGCGTTTGATCTCGCCGCCATCGTAGCCCAGCAGTGCGACGCTGAGAAGACTGCGCTTGCGAGCCTCTTCGAGCGCCGCAATAATGTTGCGCGAACCGCCACTGGTGGAGATGCCGACGGCAACATCTTCAGGACGGGCTTGTGCGATCAGTTGACGAAGAAAGATGGCGTCGGTGCCGATATCATTGGCAACCGCCGTAATGTTCGCGGGCTCAAGCGAGAGCGAAACCGCTGGAACTGAGTCATAGCCGGCGGGCGGAAGCACACAGTCGATGGCGAAATCGTTGGCATCGGTGCCGGAGCCGCCATTGCCAAAGATAATGAGTTTGCCGCCACGGCGCAGGCGTTCGTGAATCGCGAGGATGCTGTTCGCGATTTCCTCTGCCTCTTCTCCCGCTACTTGCGCGCGCAGCCTGGCATCATCCTGCGCCTTCATCAAGATCGATGCGGCAACCTCGGCCGCAATATCCGCCGTTTCCTGTTTTTCCGCGCCAAGAAATGGATAAAGAAATCCTGAGGCTCCCACATCATGGCCCAATTCACGGTGCTCGAAAAACACGTGCACCGTCTCCCAAAGCGTGTGATAGAGGATCTCGATCATTTCCTGATGCATGAACGGATCTTGCGTAGCTGCGCTTACCGAGTAAGAACCTTCGATTCCTGGCAAAGCAAAGGTCATCGCGTCTTTGAGACGCGCTTCCTGGAGAGTCGCCCAGACTTCAGGATCGCCTTCGGGCGGACCGAATCCCATCACGATGTCCTCAGGATGAAGGATCGCCTGGAGCCACGGTCGAAAGAGAACGGAAAGATCGAGCGCCGGTAGAGCGCGCTTCCCTACGATTACTGGATGAACGAACTCGACGGAAACATGCTGCGCATCGGTGGCGTAGGGACCCCGGCCGAAGGCGAGCAGGCGGCCGCCACGCAGGAAACGCTCAGACATTTCGCGGCAAGCTTGAGCAAGGCGAGGCGATTCCCGCGAGAAGAAAAGCTCGAACAGTTCATTGCGCTCAAGCAGACGCTCTTCTATCCTACCGGCCAAATTGCAGGCCGTTGAGGTCGCATGTGAATGTGACAGGTTGATCCTCATCTCCATCTAACAAACTCGTCGCTTAACAAATTCGCGGCAAGGGATCGCCGACCAGCATATCTACGATTCGGCTGCCCCCGTAAAGGGTTGTCACCAAGACGGTGCCGGCGGGTTGTTCGCGAACTTCGCCGATCACCTGCGCTTCCCTTCCGCCCGGCGCCAGGCATAACGCATTGATGGCAGCGTCGGCGTACTCTGGGGAGACGACGGCGAGGAACTGGCCTTCATTCGCAATGTGAAGCGGATCGAGTCCGAGCAATTCGCAGGCGCCGCGCACGGCGTCGCGCACCGGAATCTGATCTTCAAAAAGAACCATCCCCAGACCGCAATCGCGCGCTAATTCGTTGAGAGATGTCGCAGCACCGCCGCGGGTGGGATCGCGCATCCAGCGAATGCCAGGGCCGGCGGCGTCCACGAGAGCTTCGATGAGAGGAAAGACGCTCCGCGTGTCAGAACGGAGGTCGGCTTCGAGGTCCAGTTCACCACGGGCGAGCAGGATGGTGATGCCGTGGTCACCGATTGGGCCCGAGAGCAGAATCTTATCGCCAAGGCGCACTGTGCGAGGATCAATAGTCACGCCATGAATCAGACGGCCGATGCCGGTGGTGGTTACGTACATCTGATCCGCTTTGCCGTGTTCGACGACTTTGGTGTCGCCGGCAGCGATGCGGACACCCGCGTTCTGCGCCGCTTTCGCCATGGCGCGAACTTCGGCTTCGAGGACTGGAGTGGGCAGGCCGGCCTCCAAAACAAAAGTAACGACCAGGGCTTCGGCTTTTGCTCCTGAGACCGCCAAATCATTTACGGTGCCGTTCACGGCAAGCTCGCCGATTGAGCCGCCCGGGAAGCTCAAAGGCTTGACTACAAAACTATCGGTTGTGATTGCGACAGTTATACCGTTCATGTCGACATGTGCGGCGTCGCCGAGCGGGCCGGGCGCGGCGCCGAAGAGAAGAGGAGCGAAGAGGCCCTCGACTAACTTGCGGCTGGCCTTGCCTCCGGCTCCATGCGCCATCTCAATTTGCGGATCGCGGAAACCGATGGGTGCAGAGGCGGCAGGCTGGGAAGCTGGAGCGCTCAGGCGTTCGAGCTCAGACTTACCATTGCTGCCTTGCGGTGTTCGTAGCTGTGATACGCGGCGCATGATCCTTCCGTCGATACCATGAGTGCGCCAATGGGGTGCTCGGGCGTGCACTCGCGTCCAAAAAGTTTACACTGATGCGGCTTGAGTACGCCCTTCAGAACCTCTCCACATTGCGCGGCTTTGGGATCGGTCACGCGAATTCCGGGTACCTCGAAGCGCTGTTCGGCATCGAACTCGGAGTACTTGTCGTTGATGCGCAGCGCCGACTGCGAAATGAATCCCAGGCCGCGCCACTCGAAGTACGGGCGCAACTGAAAAACTTCAGCCATGGCCCGAAGCGCGGCACGGTTGCCTTCCCATGGAACGACACGCTTGTATTGATTTTCAACCTTGGCCTCGCCCGCTTGCAACTGTCGCAGCAGCATGACGATGGATTGCAGCATATCGAGCGGCTCGAAACCGGAGACGACGATCGGTTTGCGCTCGTTCTGAGCAATCCATTCATACGGACGACAGCCGATGACGGTCGAGACGTGGCCGGGGCCGATGAAAGCATCGAGCCGCATGTCGGGCGAATCCAGAATCGCGCGGATGGCAGGAATGATGGTGACGTGGTTGCAGAAGACCGAGAAGTTGCGAATGCCTTCGGCCCTGGCGCGCATCATCGTGAGTGCGGTGGAGGGTGCGGTGGTTTCAAAACCGATGGCGAAAAACATCACGTGCTTACTGGGATTGAGCCGGGCCAACTTTAATGCATCGGAGGGCGAATATACGATGCGAACGTCCATGCCGCGGGCTTTGTGTTCAAGCGGGCTACCGTGCGTTCCAGGAACGCGCATCATATCGCCAAAGGCGGCAAAGATAACGTCCGGCTCCTGTGCGATAGCGAGGCCATCGTCGATTCTTCCCATCGGAAGCACGCATACGGGGCAACCGGGTCCGTGAATCAATTCGATATTTTCGGGAAGGATGTCTTTGAGTCCGAAACGATAGATCGCGTGAGTATGTCCGCCGCAGACTTCCATCATGCGGTAATGGCGTTCGGTGCCAGCCAGGCGGCGGATCTCCTCCGCCGTCTTCGAAATCAATTCGGGTTCGCGGAACTCATCTACGAATCTCATCTAAAACTGCTCCATTGGCTCGGCACGCGGGCGGTCGTCAATTCACATCCTCCAGCCCGTAGCCTCGGACTTCCTGCATCGCTCCGTCGATTTCTCCCAGCATTCGGAGGGTATTCATCTGGTCGGTGGCATCTTGCTCGCTGATTTTGCTCATGGCAAAGCCTACATGAACCAGCACCCAGTCGCCGGGGCTTGGCTTATCATCCTGCAACAAAGCCAGATCAATTCTCCGGCGCACGCCCATTACGTCAACGATCGCGGAGTCACGATTCTCGGAAGAGATCTCGACGATTTTTCCTGGTATAGCTAGACACATGTGGCATCCTCCCGCGACATCATGATTTGCTTCGTCACCCATCTCAGCCCCAATTCTATTGGCAAAATGGCATCCGACGGCAGTTCATGCCTTGTGGGCCGTGATATCGAAGGAAAACTTAAGTTCATCCTTGAGCTTGATCGTTCCCCCCACGGCGGAAACCGGTCGAATTTCGTACTCGCTCTGGCGCACAGTGAAATCGCCCGTTGCGCGCAGCACGTCAGCGTTCACCGCGATGCGCACAGAGACTGGCTGGTCCCGTTGAAATCCGCGCAGCAGGAGTTTCCCGTTCATCGTTCCCCAGTATTGTCCTTCCCCAATCTTACTCGCAGATAGGCTGGAAGACTCATAAACAATTTCAGGAAACAACTCCGACTCGAGGACTTCTTCGTGCATCGCACGATCGATTTCCGCACGATCTTTTTCACGCACGTCATCGGTGACGGCGAGCGAAGTCGAACGAATTACCAGGCGCATCGAACTCTGTTCCACCGCCTCTGGATTGAAAGAGATATCGCCTTCGAAATCGCGAATCGCAATGGTGGGGCTATGGGCGAAGGCTGAAAGCAGCCCCGTAGCGAATGCCCGCACCGTGAACGTACTATTCTTGCTATCAATTAAATATTGCACCGTCGCTTGCGGCGATCCCACTGTGGACAAGCAAATCCCCCTGATCTTCCGCTATATGCTCCCGCGCTCTCTCATCGTTACATGGCCCGCAGTTTTAAGTAGCGATCCAGATCTGGCAATGCCGCTTGAGCTAGATCACCGACGCCTAGTTGGCCGAGATAGCGCCTTACAATCGGATTGGAAAGAATTAATCCCATCCCGAAAACTATGAGCGCCACTCCGCTCAGCATGAATAGCGTGTCCTTGTCGCTGATTCCATTACCATTCTTTTCCACGTCAGCCTCCTTTTAATGCAAGATGTTCACTGGGTTGAATGTGGGATTGAATCCAGCCCACTCTTGCTGATCGCTTTGTTGATCATTACCTTGTTGATTATTACTTTGTCGATCAATGACTCTACGAGCTTTACTGCTTCTTCGACGACCCCCTGAACCGGCGGGCTAAGCCCCATCTGACCCTCGTCCCCGCCGAGCGATTCCGGTTCGCAGCCGACGAGCAGAACGTTTTTTGCATGGATGTTCATCGCGTGCGCCATGCGCAGCACACTCTCGGGATTCATTGCGTGAGCCTCGATCGCGGCTTGCGGAGCTTCTGGTCGATCCAATGACTTCAAATCAGGCTCGATCACATAAAGGGTTCCAGGCGTTTGGCCGCGCGGACATGCATCCACGAGGATTGTGGTTTCGTAGCCATCTTGCAGCGCATAGGCGAGATCGAAACCGCGAATGCCAAAGTCGGCCACGCGCACGGCGTCGGGTAGTTTCCGTTCCGCCAGGCGGCGAACTACTTCGACGCCAAAGGCATCATCGCCCAGAAAAATGTTGCCGATGCCAGCTACCAGGATGGTTGGTTTCGGCGCTGCTGCGGTTTGGACAACCTCGTCAGGAGAGAGCGGCTCAACCTCTTCTGGATCGAAGAAGAAGCGATGACCGGGCTGACGAAGAAGGCCCATATCTTTTCCGGGATCGTTGTCAAGAACCACGCAGACGTGCTGTTTGCCTTCGTAATCCTGTTCGATGCATTCGATAGTGGCGGTCTGTCCGGCCAGTGCGATGTCCATTATGTCGCCGCCTGACCGGGGCCGTAAGCGCACTCGGCTTCCGGTTCTCACCTCGATTCCAGAAATCTCCAGATGATCGACCGGGGTCTTTTCTTCGAGGAGTTGCCATTCCCATTCGTTCATTGGTTTTCCTCTTTAAGCGGGAGTAATCCGCGCAGCACACCGTGCAGCTTCATCAAATGCTCGACCGGCAGGGTTTCGGTTCGTTCTAGCATCTGGCGGGCGCGCTCGTCAGACTGGCTCATCTCGCGCTTTTCTTCATCGGTGAGCGTCATGATTCGCAGCGAGAGAATTTCGTCGATCTCGGTTCCATCGAAAAGATCTCCGGCGCTTTCCGGGGCGATCTGGGGGTAGTCGTAGAGGATGATCGGCGAGGAGAGCAGGGTGTCGCGATCACCCTCATCGCCGACGAGGACTGGCCAGGTCCCTACATTCTTGCAGTCTGCTGCAAAGTCTCTCATTTCATCAGTGGGAGCCAGTGAAGAAACAAAACGCCCATCTCGGACGCCGAGGATGGTATGAGCCGAGACCAGGGCGCTTAGTAAGGCATCTTCGCGACTCGTGCGATCCGATACTTCAAAAGGAGTGGTGTTGCGAATGGACGCACTTATTCTGAAGACGCCGTCGTCGAGCCGGGACGCGGAAACCTCGATTTCACCAAGAAGAGCACCTCGCTCACGAACAAGAACGCCGACGATTTCGCCGTTGGATTCGCGCACGAGTTCGAACTCTTGATCAGGCAGAAACTCGAACGATTGCCTTACCGGAGCATGGCACAGAGCATCCACATTGCAAAGCGGCAGGATGATTTCGCGCTCAACGGCTTCCTGCCAAGCCTGGTAGAGACGGCCGTTCACCGTAAGATTTTCGACCTGTTGAAACACGGGATTTTCACCGGGTAAGAATTCGGCGACGGGGGTAGTTAATTTCCGCACAGAGCGTGCCACGAGCTGAAGGAAGCGGACGCGAACTTCAATGCTGGTCAGCGAACCGGCCTCGACCAGGCATTCGGTCTGCATCGTCCAAGCCTCGGTGCCGTTCTGCTCCTCGCTGTAGGTTCGCGGGCAGAGCACGCCGAAATTCCAGCGCTGCTGATTCTTCACCGAAGACGGGCGGTAGGGATAGAGCATGTATCCCTCGTACAGCACAGCTCTCGCGATCTTCTCTACCGTCGCGAGATTCATCGCGTCACCGTCTCTTCGGCTGGCACGATGTGCTCGGGAACGATGCGCGCCAGCACTTCTTCCCAGGTCGGGATGCCGTGCCGGATTTTGTACTGATACAGGCGGTCGAATGCATCTTTGTGCAGGCAGAGCCACGCGCTGTTGGGATAGTAGGACTCGATCATGTCGCGCCAGACCTTTACTGGAAGGTTGAAACGCGCTTCCTTGTCCCAGGAAATAGGTGCGACCTGAAGGTGCGCGTCGGCGTTCGCATAGAAAACTGTGCCGCTGAACTGCAGGCATACGGGGACATCGCCACCGGCCAGGCCGTCGAAATATTTTGTGGCAGCAACGTTGAAGTCGAACGTGCACGGCACCGGAAGATCGACGAGAGTGGTTCCGGTGAAGGAAGGCACAACGAAATTAGCGTGCGTCCACAAAAGACTTCGCAGAGTTTGGCCCCAGCGGCTGGGCTCGCCAAATAAATCGAGCAATCGTTCCTGATCCTCGGGTGAGTATTTACGGCGTGTTACTTCTAGCTGGATCTGACAGCGAAGTGCGACTGTGTGAATCGTCTCTTCGGGATTGGAATTCGTCAGACGAACCTTAAAGGCGAGCATTGGAGAGACTGCATTGGCAACAACCTCGACTCCCTCGACCTGAAAGCTCAAATCAGGCATGAGATTCCTCTTCCGCTTTGGCGTCTTCTTTGATCTCAACTGATTTGATCTCAACCGATTTTGCTTTCAGACTAGTGAAGAACTCGCCCAGTTCTCGCCACACTTCCACGCCGCCCGAGAGGCCTTTCCAGTGCATGCGGATGAGCCCAACGAGCTTGTAACATTCATCGATCCCCAGCAGATAATATTCTGGAGCAGAATATCCGCGGGAATATCCCAGACGGTTCACCAGCAAGGCCTCGACATCCGATTCCATTGTGCTTAGCACCGCATTGCGAGTGCGGATGTCGTTCCATGCCTCCAGTTCCAGCAGCGATTCGGTTGCACCAGCAGGACTGGGATACATGGCAACCATTCGTTCTTCGAGGCTGTTTTTGAAAAAGAAGGCCATGTTGATCGGAACCATCAGGCTGTTCCACTCTGCGTCACTGAGATTAAAGTTCGGCAGAGATAAGACACGCCGCGGCACGCGCTTGAACTTCACGCCCTGGCCGCTGAACAGGATCGCGCAGGCTTCACAGGTGCAGACGAGCTTACGCCGCGCCAACTCGATCAAGTGTGGATGATCAGGCCGCAGGCCCAAACTACACAGCTCACACCGTTCGAGCGGGCGCCCGCGGCGCGCGAACTGGCGGAGCGCTCCGAATCCATCAGCCGATCCCGTAAACTGTCCAGCACCCATAAGTCAGAATTCCAACTTCGAACGTTATTAGTCGCCGGCTTGCGGCTCTAACGCTGCTGGGGACGCGATGAATTGCCCTGCGGCGGTTGCCATTAATTTGTCTAACGCCACAAATCCGGAAGCCGGCTTCTCTTCAAAACCTTCGATCGTTAGAGAAGTCAGATCGGGTGCCGCGTCGTACATCGCGCCTTCGAGAGTGGCCTGCACAATTTTTGCGGTCGAACCGCAAGTGTGCGAACCGGTTTCAACTCGCAGTCGGATCGCGCCATCGCTCACGCCAAGCAACTCCACCTCACAGCCTTGTTTCCGCAGCTGCGGCCGCACGCCGTCTACCGCCTTCACCACTCTGGTTTCGAGATCCTCGGGATGGAGACCATATAAAATGAGGACGCTGCTGACCAGAGAATCGCGGCCGAGACGGTCGATGATGTTCATGCCCGGCTCCCCGGCTTCGGCCACGATGTCGAGAGTTTTCTCGAGAGCAGCACCGTGCAGATCCATCAGCAGTTGCATTAAATTCTTTGCGGCGGCTCGCACCGCGGGATCGGCGATGGATTCGATTCCCTGAACCAATCCTCCGATCCGCTGCATGTCTTCTCGAAAATCTTTGCCTTCGGCCACGAAACTCCTCTGCAAGTCTTGGTCTTGCTCGTTCAGCTCACTCGTTGAGCCTATTTTGATCAGCGAAAAAAGCAGGAGTGAGAGCGCTGCAAGCTGACCACCCTCACTCCTTTAGCGAACATGGTACCCCGTCAAGGTTGGAGACCAAACATCGGAGAATGCCGCGTTTCCAACACCTTGCCGTTCCCAAGATACATGTGGACGCCGCACGGCAAACAAGGATCGAAGCTGCGCACCGCGCGCATGATGTCGATGCCCTTAAATTTGTCCGGACCGTTTTCTTCGAAGATCGGCGTGTTCTGCACCGCATCCTCGTACGGGCCAGGAGTGCCATAAATATCGCGCGGATTGGCATTCCAGGGAGTCGGAGGATACGGGTGATAATTCGCGATCTTACCCTTGCGGATCACTACGTGGTGCGAGAGCACGCCGCGAACGGCCTCGTGGAAGCCGCAACCAATGGCCTCTTCGGGCACTTTGAAATCCGTCCAGGTTCTGGTTCGGCCAGCGTGGAGCTCTTGCAAAGCCTTCTCAGCAAAATAGAGAGCCGCCGAAGCGGAATACGCCTGGAAGTATGTTCGGGCGCGGTCGCGCTCGATGGCGTTGCTCCACTCCGGAATCTTCCACTCGAATTCGACTTCGGGCTTCGAAGCAGTTTTGGGCAGATACATTTTTACGCTGTGACCTGTGGCTTTGATGTAACCGATGTCCACAATTCCGGCCAGCGCGGTCGCCCAAAGCCTGGCGATCGGACCGCCGCCGGTGTCGAGGGCGAGATGGTCGCCCGTTCGTTTATCGAGCCAGCGCGGCGACATTACCCAGGTGTACTTGCCGCCGAAGTCGCGTTTTTGCGGACGAGGAATCGTGGTCTGGTTCCAGGGATGATTTTTGTCGACTGGATTTCCCAGTGGATCGGTCTTCACGAAGGTCTCGGAGTTCTTCCAGTCATCGTAGTACGAGCTGCCGAGCAAAATTCGCATATTCAAATTAATGTCGACCAGATCGGTGGTGACCAGCTTGCCATCGACCACCACGCCAGGGGTAACGTACATGGCCCGGCCCCACTCCGTCATGGTTTCGTATTTGTAGTCACAGACTTTGGGGTTTTGGAACGATCCCCAGCATCCCAACAGAATTCGGCGGCGGCCAACCTCTTCGTATCCGGGCAGCGCGTCGTAGAAGAAATCGAACAGGTCGTCGTGCAGTGGGAGCACTTTCTTCATGAACTCCACGTACTTCATGAGGCGCACGATGTAATCGGTGAAGAGTTGGATCGTCGGAACCGTCCCCACTCCTCCGGGATACAAAGTGGAGGGATGGACGTGGCGGCCTTCCATCAGGCAAAACATCTCGCGCGTCATGCGGCTCATCTGCAGAGCTTCAAGATAAAAGGCCCCAGTGAAAGGATTGAGCGCGGTCATGATGTCGGCGATGGTGCGATACCCGTGCAGATGAGAGTTTGGCGACTTTGTCGATTGAGCTTTTTCCCAAACCTTGGGATTGGTCTCCTTGACCATCTGCTCGCAGAAATCAACGCCGACCAGATTGTCCTGGAAAATATTGTGATCGAACATATACTCGGCAGCCTCGCCGAGATTCACAATCCACTCTGCGATGACCGGCGGGCGGACGCCGAAGGCCATGTTCTGCGCATAAGTGGCGCAAGTGGCATGATTGTCGCCGCAAATTCCACAAATGCGGCTGGTGATGAAGTGGGCGTCGCGCGGATCTTTGCCCTTCATGAAAATGCTATACCCGCGAAAGATGGACGAGGTGCTATGACACTCGACCACGTGCCGGTTTTCGAAATCAATCTTGGTGAAGATGCCCAGGCTGCCCACGATCCGAGTGATCGGGTCCCAATTCATCTCGACCAGATTCCTTTTCTTCGTGGAAACATCCTGGGTCGGTGAGGTAACAGTGCTCATTGGATCGCTCCTTTAGATTTTTAAAAGGCTCGTGGACGATAACCGGTGGTCAGCTCTGTGCCGGGATGACGCCACTTGGGTTCTTTGTTCACCGTGTTTTGAGTAATCGACCGCAGCGCGCGAATAGCTTTTCCATAGACGCCGATTGCGCTGCTGGAAACGTGAGCTCCGGGTGGTTCATCCATGAAGGGCATGAATTTATCCGGGAAGCCAGGCATGGTGCAGCCGATGCAGATGCCGCCGACGTTGGGGCAACCACCGATTCCGGCCATCCATCCGCGTTTCGGAACGTTGCAGTTCACCACCGGCCCCCAGCACCCGAGCTTCACAATGCATTTGGGCGAGCCGTATACTTCCGCAAAGTCGCCCTGCTCGTAGTAGCCGGCTCGATCGCAGCCGTCATGAACCGTCTGGCCGAACAACCAGGTGGGACGCAACTGATCGTCGAGCGGGATCATGGGCGCCAGTCCGGCCACTTGATAGAGCAGATAGAGAACGGTTTCCATGAAGTTGTCGGGCTGCACCGGACATCCCGGGACATTCACGATGGGCAAGCCGGCTTTCGATTTCCAATCCCACCCGAGGTAATCGGCGAGGCCCATGCAGCCGGTGGGATTGCCTTCCATGGCGTGAATCCCTCCGTACGTGGCGCAGGTTCCGCAAGCTACGACCGCCAATGCTTTGGGAGCCAGACGATCGATCCATTCATTGGTGGTGATTGGCTGTTTGGTATTGGGATCGGTGCCGAGCCCGGCCCAATAGCCTTCCTTTTTGATGCGCTCGTTGGGAATGGAGCCTTCGACAACGAGAACGAATGGTTCGAGTTTTCCCTCTTCGGCGAGGTACCAGTACTTCATGAAGTCGTCTCCGACTTCGTAAGCGAGCACGGGATTATGCAGGTGAACCTTCGGAAGGCCGGGAATGGCCCCCAGCAAAACGTCTTCGATACTGGGCTGACTAGCCGCAGTAACCGAAACTGAATCTCCATCACATCCCAGGCCGGCGGTGATCCAGAGGATGTGTACCTCGGCGACAGGCGATGGTTTTTGCGTGACCCGACCGTAGGGGACTGCTTCCGCTGCCATCTGGGTTCTCCTTTCCTATCCACAGTTATAAGGATGGAGTCCGACGAATTTCCCCTCCCAAGAGGCGAGGAATCGCACAGAGACCAACACCCGGGAGGAAGTTCTCTCCGTTCCGCTGGGGAACTTTGGGTGTACGGGAAGTAGAATCAACAATCTCGGGGAGGCCTTCAAGCGGGAGCGCCACTTTTTCCCTTCAATGGAAACCCCAGTAATCACCACGGGGATTTCCTTATAGGAAATCCCTTAGTACAACGAGGCTAAGAGTTTCGGAAAAACAGAAGGCATTGAAAATAGATTCAGGTTAAGCGGTTTTTTCGTTCATGCTCCATTGAATGGCGTGTTGCATGAGTTCGCGAGCGCTGCGCAGCGACAATTTTTCTTTGATATGGGCCTGGTAAGATTCGACGGTCTTTATGCTGATGTGCAGCTCTTCGGCAATTTGACGGGTTCCGTGGCCCTCACCAATCAGGCGAAACACTTCGAGTTCGCGGTCGCTGAGATCGGCGATGGAGGAGTTCCTCAAGGTGCCGGTGCCAGTGATGTAGTGCTTGAGCATTTTGTTGGCGACGCGGTCACTCACGTAAATTTCGCCAGCCAGAATTCGGCGAACGGCGACCAGGACTCTTTCCGTGGCTTCCTGTTTCATGATGTAGCCATTGGCTCCGGCGCGGAGAGCGCGTTCCGCGTAGATGGACTCGTCGTGCATCGAGAGGATCAGCACTGGCAAAGTGGGATGAGTAGTACGAATGTTCTTCAGCAGGTCGAGACCATCGGGGCCGTTCAGCGAAATATCGACGATGAGAACATCAGGGCGAGAGGACGCCAGAACGAGCATCGCACTCGTCGCATCGTCAGCCTCGCCGCAAACTACCAGATCAGCCTCACGATTCACCATGAGCGCCAGGCCTTGACGCACAATCGGATGATCATCGACCACGAGAATTCTTTTCTTCGCAGCCTGCGCCTGTGATTTGAAAGTCACCGTCATTTCATTTCACTTAATGATTCCAACTCAACTGCCATTATTGTCGTCATTCGCCTTCGGTCATAACCGGAAATGTACAGGTGACCACAGTTCCATTACGGTCGTTGGGCAGCACTTCGAGCGAACCGCCGACCATCCTGGCCCGGTAGTTCATAAGGTGCATTCCCATCCCTTTATTGCCGCCCGCAATTTTACCAATTCCGCAGCCATCATCCTCTATGCTGAGCGCTCCTTGCTGTTCGTCGGCAGACAGGCGAATGAAAATCTCGCGGGCATGACCGTGCTTGATGGCATTGTTCACGGCCTCACGGGCAATGTAATAAAGGTGGGTCGCTACAGTGTCATCATGAATCAGGACGGGAGTAAAACACTCAAAGCGGCAGGTCACGGCGAAAAGATCCTCCACCTCGCCGGCCCATTGTTGCAAGGCCGACATCAGCCCGCGCGCGTCGGAGACTACAGGTGATAATCCGCGCGCTAATTCCCGCGTCTTGTGGATGGCCTCATTCACCAGGTTCACGATTTTGCCCGCATCCGTGGCTTCAGGCAAGTTTTTTTCCATCAGCTTTTGCTCTTGCACCTTGCTCATGAAGGCGATGCCGGTCAGATGCTGGCCCAAGCCATCATGCAGGTCCTGCCCAATACGGCGCTGTTCGCTGGTGCTGATTTCCAGAATCGTTTTTTCCAGGCGCTTGCGTTCGGTGACGTCGCGAATTGCGCTCGAAACCAGCATCCCTTCTTCGGTCTCCAGCGGACTCAAGCTGATTTCCACTGGAAATTCGTGACCATCTTTATGCAAGCCGAATAACTCCGTGCCAGCGGCTCCCATGGGGCGGACGCGCGGCTCCTCGAAAAAATGCTGGCGGTGCTCGGGATGTCTGTGCCGGAGATGTGCAGGCACGAGCATTTCCAGTGGCTGGCCGAGCAATTCTCCGCGCCGGTAGCCGAACAGTTTTTCCACCTGGGCGTTGACAAGAACGATTTTGCCTTCGCGATTGACGACTACGACCGCGTCGGGAGCGGCTTCCAAGAGTCCACGGAATTTGCCCTCGGCTCGTTTTCGTTCAGTGATATCAATCCCTGAAGCGATGATGTAGGATGCCGCTTCGCTGGCACCGGGGAGCGCAGTAGTCGACCAGGCGATGATTCGTTGTCTCCCGTCCCGCGATATCCAGATGCTCTCGTGTTCCTGGGTCTGATCGGCTCGGGTCTTTTGGAACGCGGCTTTGAAGCCTTCCACTTCTTCGGGAACCAAAAACAAGTTCCAGATGAATTTTCCATGAACCTCTGCGAAGGAGTATCCCGTCATCTGTTCGCACGCGCGGTTAAAGCGGATGATGCGGCCTTCGGGATCGAGCACCACGACTAGGGCTCCAACGGTGTCGAGAATGGCCGAGACCACGTTGCGCTCCTCCTGCAGCGCTTTTTCGGTGAGCTTGAGATCAGTGATATCGAAACCGACGCCATGAATGAACCAGGGCTCGCCGTTCTCCTTGCGTATCATTTTGGCTTCGCAGTGAAACCAGATCACGCGGCCATCGCGCGAGAGCACGCGATACGCCGAACGCAGGGGGTTGCCGGTAAGAAACATCTCCGCCGCCTCAGTGCTCCAGCGCTGCTTATCTTCCGGATGGATATGGGTGTACCAACGGACCGGATCTTCGAGCCATTCTTCCTGGGAAAAACCCAGTGCCGCTTCGATCTGCGGGCTGACGTAGGCCTCGCCGATGCCGCGATCGAGATACGCCATGAAAACGACAGCGGGAATCTGCTCGACCAAGGCGCGATATCGAGCCTCAAGATTGGGAAATTGGGCATCGTCGGACCATCCCTGTTCAGGCCGGTCCGGCGGGTATACGATGCGTCTTGCGGTCGCAGGATTGTACTGATTGAAAACGCCGGCCAAGCCTAAAAGAATCTCCTCAGCCTGCAAAGGATCCAAATCGTCATGGTCCGCGACCGCGGAAGGATGGTCTTTCGGGCCGGTCTTCGAACTGTCTGGCCAGGAAAATGAAACCATTCTTAATCCTTACCAAGGCCGCAATGCTTGCAGCCCCAACTCGGCTCTTACCCTTTGATGCTTGGTTGCACGTTAGCGTGCGTCGGTTTGCGCCAGCCAGGTTCTTTGTTGAGTGAAGCCTGCGTGAAGCGGCGCAAAGCATGAATGGCGCGCCCATAGGTCTGCACCGCAGCCGAAGATAAAAGAGAGCCAGGCGGCTGATTCATAAACGGCATGAACTTGTCGGGGAAGCCAGGCATGGTGCATCCGATGCAAATGCCGCCGATATTGGGGCAGCCGCCGATGCCGCCCATCCAGCCGCGTTTTCCGACGTTGCACTGAACCACCGGTCCCCAGCAGCCCAGCTTCACAATGCAAAGCGGAGATCCGTACTCCTCGGCAAACTGCGCTTGCTCGTAATAACCGCCGCGATCGCAACCTTCATGCACTGTGCTGCCAAAAAGCCAGGTCGGACGCAGTGCCCCATCGAGCGGAATCATGGGCGCGCGGCCCGACGCCATGTAAAGCAAATACAGAAGCGTCTCCATGAAATTATCCGGCTGCACCGGACATCCGGGCACACACACGATGGGAATCTCGGCCTTCGATTTCCACGTCCAGCCAAGATAATCAGGCAGTCCCATACATCCCGTAGGATTGCCTTCCATGGCGTGAATGCCGCCGTAGGTGGCACAGGTTCCCACCGCGATCACGGCCCACGCGTTGGGAGCGAGGCGATCGATCCACTCACAGGTCGTGATGGGCTGGCCAGTCTTCGAGTCGGTGCCCAACGAAGCCCAATAGCCTTCCTCCTTATTGTGTTCGTTCGGGATTGAGCCTTCGATCACAAGAATGAAGTTTGCGATTTTTCCTTCTGCAGCTTCATGGAAGGGTTTGAGAAAATCGTCGCCGTTGGCCGCGGCCAGGAATGGATTATGCAATGTGACTTTTGGAATCCAGGGGATTTGCCCGAGAACCACATCTTCGATGCTGGGCTGAGTGGCTGCGGTCATGGCGATGGTGTCGCCGTCGCAGCCGAGGCCGGCCGTGATCCACAAGACGTCGAGCTCGGTAACCGCGTCCTTATTGGCTGGGAACGCCATCCGTTGCTCCGTGGTAGGACATCATATGCCTTCGCTCCTCGAAGAGAAAGCCTTTTGCTGTGCGGGTCACGGTGCAGCCGAGCGCCCAAATCTGTAAGTGAACGACACGCTGGCATAGGAGGGGATGCGTACTCCGACAATCTCCTGGACGGCGGAAGGATAAAAGTTTTCCGTCGTCTGGCCGGTGTAACCGCTCGCAATCAGAAAATTCACACCGACATTCATGCGGCCGTTCAACAGCGGACGCACCATCGCACCGCGAAACTCCTTTACCGGAGTGCCAGTGCATTCGTTTGTCAAAATTGGGAGGCAGCCTGTGCCTAAGGGCTTTGTTCCCACATACTCGAATTCGCCGCGCGCCTGCAGGCGAAATGGAAGCCTCTGAATGGTGCCCAGCAAATCGAAAATAGTTCGTGGCGCCTCCGGCGTTGGGTCTCCCGTATCGAGGTCGCGCGCGTCTGCCTTCGAGAACGTTGCCAAAAGCGATCCGTAGCGAAAGCTCTGTCGCACAGCGACCGTCAAAAATCGGAGGCGGCTTGGTCCTTCATTTAATTGCAGGCCGGTGTCGGGATCGATTTTCGCCAGCTCCGCACTGCTGGTGACGTGGCCGAGAGTAAGCCGGAAATCTGTTTTGTTGAGAGTTTTGCTGGCGACCATCTGATACGAGTGCGACGTGGCGACCGGAGTGCCAGCGGTATTTCCGATTCCAATGCGAGGATCTTCCGTAAAAAAAGCCTGGCCGAAGCTGAGAGAAATGAGGGGAACATACCACGATTCTTTGGGAAGAAAAGAAAGCGTCGCTTTGGGCGAGTTAACTCCCACCCATTTTTGAAACGAGTTCTGCGAGTGCAACAGATCGTCATTATCAAAATCAATTTCATCGCGCCGCCAGCCGAGATAGTAGCGGAAGTGATGGGCCAGTGCGCCTTCGGCGGCGATGTACGGCGTGAGCGATCCTATGGTGACGTTATTTCCGTCGACTGGACTAAAGGGTCCGTAGTAGCCCGGCTGGGCGGGATTGAAAAATCCATAGTGGTCAAGATCGTCGCGCCGCGGGGCCTCGCGTTCGTAGTCAAAGCCCGCCAACAAAGAAAAGTATTCAGCGATCTTATTCAGATAGTTCGCGCTGCCGCCAGCGACAGTGCGAAACTCACTCTGCCGGATGAGGCCCTGTCCGAAATCTGAAAACAGTGAAAGATTGTAAGTGCGGAAGAAACCGGAGAGCTGCAGCTGCTGGCTTCCGCTAAACTGCCAAACATCGTTCAATGCCACGAGTGCGGTATGGGTCTGATCTTTCTGCCGTGGGTCAATCGTGTCCCCGTAATTCCGAAAATTGGCGTCGTTGGAATTCAAGGGGAAGATCGGGACAAGCCCTGGTACGTACGAAAAACCGTAATAGCCAATGCCAAACAGAGTGAGCCGATGCTGGCCGAGGTGAAATCCCCGCTCCGCATTCAGCTTGTATTGTTGTCGATGTTCCAGGCGGCCGAGAAATCCGTTGCCGTAGGACCCTTCGAAAACCAACCACGATTCAGGAGCGGGGCTTACCGCGGCGACCAGATCAATGTCACGGTAATCGCCAGTGAGGGTGATGAACGGATCGAGTCGCGAGCGGAGTCCATACGTTGCTGCCAGATTGACCGAATGATTCCCTTCCCGAACATTGAACGCTCCACCATCGACCTGAACGCTTTCCAGAACCTCGGGAATAAATATGTTGGGATCGGAATAGCCGTTACCATGCGCATTCGCCGACAAATTGTTGGGCACGAGATAGCTGCCGACCGCGATGTATTGCGCAATGGGCTCCCCGTGATCTCCCGCCACGCCGGGGGCAAAGTACTGCGGCGCTTTGATGCCGCTGGATGCGGTTTCTATGGGATAGCCGGGAATCGACACCGGCGCGCCGGGGCGCCCAGGGTTGGCGTCCAGCAGATCCTGCCGGACAAAGACCTTCTCGGCCGGGTCGGGAGAGAGAACATCCAACTGGTTCACATCGGCTGTGACCGTGACATTCTCCATGTGGGATGAGAGTTGGGTCATTTGAATCTCAATTACAGAATCGCTTGTTAGAGGGAGAGTCAGCGAGCGGCTAGCCTGGCGGAATCCGTCGGCGTCCACTTTAAGCACGAAGTCGCCAGCGGATTCGACCTTCATCAGAAACTGGCCATTTGATCCTGAGGTGGTTTTCGCGAGAATTCGATTGTGACTGACGAGCTGGATGGAGGCATTGGGCAGAGTTCTTCCCGCGGGATCGACGACACGGCCTTTTAGAATGAGATCCTGTCCCATCGCTGGAAGCGAGAGTAGAAATAGAGTAATTAGAAACGAGACCAAGAAGGCCTTGCTCGCCCTCGAATACGTCAGGCAACTGTGCCGCGGGTTGAGGACCGGCTCGATCAAAACCCTCTCCTTCGTTTAGCGTGTTTCATACCTTATCTTCTTAATGCACTCGTTAATGCACTCGGCAGCGGCATGCAATGAACACAACACACCCCCATGTAACAATACGAGACAACGTGACAATCGGTTTTCTTTCGATGAGCGGTTTTGGAGAGGTGCGATGCGACAATTCATTTCCAGTCTAATGGGACTGCTTCTGTGCTGCCTCATTTTGGCCAGCGCGTCCGGCGCCCAGAGCGTCGATAAACCCGATTTGAGCAAGCAGCCAAGCGTCTATGTTGTCGGCTATGCTCACCTCGACACTGAGTGGCGGTGGGAATATCCCCAGGTCATTAACGAGTATCTTCGCAAGACGATGGAGGATAATTTCACCCTAATCGATAAATATCCTCATTACATCTTCAACTTCAGCGGCGCCAACCGTTACCGTTTGATGAAGGAATATTTTCCCGCCGACTTCACGCGGCTCAAGAAGTATGTGAATGAGGGAAGGTGGTTTCCGGCGGGCTCTTCGATGGAGGAAGGCGATGTGAACACGCCCAGTGCGGAGACCATTATCCGGCAAGTGCTTTACGGGAATAATTGGTTTCGCAAAGAACTTGGCAGGGCCAGCGCCGAATATATGCTCCCCGATTGCTTCGGATTTCCGGCGTCACTGCCCACCATTCTCGCGCACTCCGGCGTAAAAGGATTTTCGACGCAGAAGCTCGTGTGGGGATCGTCGGCCCCGGGCGGAGGGCCTGAATCCTTGGAGAAAACACCAGAGGGTACGCCATTTAACGTCGGCGTGTGGATCGGACCGGATGGCGAAGGCGTACTGGCAGCGTTGAATCCGGGCGATTACGCCGGAGGCGTCAACAGTGATTTGAGCAAACCGCTTCCTCCGCTGCCTCCGGACCAGGTTCTCGAAGATTTGAATAAGCGATTTCAACCGCTTCGGCAGCAGTTGGTACATGCGGATGAGACGAACTCGACGATGGACACTAAACAGATCGAAGAATATTTGGCGGTGCGCAATCAGCAAAAGATCGAAAATGCAATGCGGCAGGATCAGGAGCTCAATCGCCATCAAAACGACTGGGCTGCGCGCGTGGAGCTCAACGGCAAGGTGAGTGGCGTCTTTACGGATTATCACTATTACGGCACTGGCGATATCGGGGGATCTCCCAATGAGGATTCGGTGAAGCGTCTCGAGGCCATTCTCTCGGGCGGGAAAGCCAGCCTGCCGCTCGATGTCGACTCTCTTTTTTCCCGTTTTTCTCATGATCAGGGAGCTCCAGTGCAGCTTGGCGAGGGGCCAGTGCATGCTATTTCGGCGAACGCGGAACAGATGTTTTTGGATATCACTCCCGCGGAGGCTGGGGGGCTGCCCCGCTATACGGGCGAGATGGAGCTGACGAATCATTCGGCCGGGTCGCTGACGTCGCAGGCGAATCAGAAACGGTGGTTGCGGAAAGAAGAGTTGCTGGCGGATGCGGCGGAAAAGAGTTCGATTGCTGCCGAGTGGCTGGGGGCGCGTCCGTATCCGCTACAGCGATTGAATGATGCCTGGACGCTGGTAATGGGCGGCCATTTTCACGATCTCGCGGCCGGAACGGCCACGCCGAAGGCTTACGAGTTTGCGTGGAACGATGATGTGATCGCGATGAACCAATTCGCCGGCGTGCTCACGAATTCCACGGAGGCGGTTGCTGCCGCCTTGAACACAGCGACTAAGGGTATGCCGATCGTTGTTTTCAATCCGCTGAATGTTGTGCGGGAAGATGTGGTTGAGGCCAGCGTGACATTCCCCACCGGTATGCCTAAGGCGGTACGTGTAAGCGGTCCGAACGGCAAAGAGGTTCCTGCGCAGATTTCTGAAGGTAAAGTAGTCTTCGTAGCCAAGGCGCCATCGGTCGGATACGCGGTTTATGAGGTGCATGCGAGCGCGGGTGCTCCGGGCGAGGCCGCGGCACTGCAAGTATCGGAGAGTTCGCTTGAGAACAGCTACTACCGCGTGAAGCTGAATACCGATGGCGACGTGGCTAGCATTTTCGACAAATCGCTTGGCAAGGAGTTGCTGGCCGCTCCAGCGCGCCTTGCCATTTCTTACGACAACCCCGAACACTGGCCGGCTTGGAATATGGACTGGGAGCAGGAACAGGCTGCTCCTAAGGCCTATGTCGGCGGTCCGGCAAGGATTCGAGTGGTAGAAAACGGTCCGGCCCGCGTGGCTGTGGAAGTTTCGCGGGAAACCGCAGGTTCAAAGTTTGTCCAGACCATCAGGCTTTCTGCGGGTGATGCGGGGAAGCGCGTGGAGATCGCGAACGCGATCGACTGGAACACCAAAGAATCGAATCTGAAGGCGACTTTCCCCCTGGCCGCTTCGAATCAAATGGCCACTTATAACTGGGATATTGGCACCATCGAGCGGCCAACCGCTGAGCCGAAGAAGTTTGAGGTTCCCTCGCACCAGTGGATCGACCTGACGGACGCGACCGGTGAGTTTGGCGCAACAATTCTGACTGACTGCAAGAATGGGTCGGACAAGCCGAACGATCATACGATTCGCCTTACGCTGATCCGCACACCCGGCACGCGCGGCGGTTATCCCGACCAAGGTACGCAGGACATCGGACATCACGAATTTGTTTATGGGTTCGTCGGCCACGCAGGTGATTGGCGTCAGGCGCAAACTGACTGGCAGGCGCAGCGCCTGAATGATCCGCTGATCGCTTTTGAGGCATCCAGCCATGCCGGCGCGCTAGGACGCGAATTTTCTTTACTGAAGGTTAGTAATTCGCGAATTCGAGTTCTAGCGCTGAAGAAAGCGGAACAGGGAGATGGGGTTATCGTCCGACTGGTGGAGCTCGATGGCGAGCCGCAGCCGGACGTTCGAGTGCAATTCGCCGCGCCCATCACCGCAGCGAGGGAAGTGAATGGGCAGGAGCAGCCGGTTGGCAATGCCACCGTGAGCGACGGCGCTCTGGTGACTTCATTCTCCGCCTACCAGCCGCGCACCTTTGCGGTTAAGCTAGCTGCGGCTTCGACCAAGGTTTCGGCAGTGCAATCCGCACCAGTCCCGCTTCCTTACAACATTGCGACCGCGAGCAATGACGGCACCAAGGCGCAGCCTGGATTCGATGGCAACGGTAATGCGTTGCCAGCGGAGATGCTTCCAGCAGAGATCACGTTTAATGATGTGAAATTTCAACTCGCGCCAGCGAAGACTGGCTCTGCCAACGCGGTTGTAGCAAAGGGACAGACAATCGATCTTCCCGTGGGCCAATATAATCGCGTCTACCTGCTAGCGGCCTCTTCAGACGGCGATCAGAAGGCGACCGTCGAACTCGGCAAGGAGAAGGTCGAGTTGAACATTCAGGATTGGGGCGGCTTCATTGGCCAATGGGATGATCGACAATGGACCTCGAAGGATACCTCTCATGACGACTATGGCCAGATGACCGGCATCAAGGCGGGCTTCATCAAGCGCGCTGACCTGGCTTGGTACTGCTCACATCATCACAACTCCGCGGGCGAAAATGTTCCTTATGGCTATTCCTATTTGTTCGGATATTCCATCGATTTGCCGGCGGGAGCGAGGACAATGAGGCTGCCGAATAACGACAGAGTCCGCATTCTCGCTGTATCTGTGGCGCGGGAAAATTCAGCCGTGACGCCGGCGCAGCCACTCTACGATGTGCTCCCGTAGGCGTTGAAATTGACGTCAAAGCTTCGGTAAATTTTCATCCGGCATATGAGCTGGACCGGCGGCTTTGACGCCAGCTGTGGCGGCAATTGAACGATTTGTTGACGGCTTGACAAGCGGAGTATACTCTTTTGGGTCGGCTGGTCCACTTATCGGACCACTAGCAAAATGCCCGCAACTGCCAAACCCGATTTCGAAATTGTGCGGCGGAACCGCGTTTACGAAGAGGTTGCCAAGCAGATTGAACGTCTGATCCTGAAGAAGCTGCAGCCGGGCGACAAACTTCCATCGGAGCGCGAATTGGCCGACATGCTCCGCGTGAGCCGCGGTTCCATCCGTGACGCGATTCGAGGCCTTGAACTGATGGGATTGGTTGAACCGCGCCAGGGAGCAGGGACGATTGTTCGCGAGATCTCGGCCAATTCAGTGGTCAATCCTTTTGCCAACGCTCTCAAGCGGCGGAAGGAATTAGTCAGCGAGCTTCTGGATTTTCGCAAGATGCTCGAGCCGCCGCTGGCCGCGCGTGCGGCGACTCACGCTTCGAGCGAGGAAGTTGCGGAGATGGAAGACATTCTGCGGCGGCAGGAAGAAAAGCAGCATCAGGGAGACGCCGCCGTCGAGGAAGACACTGAATTTCACTATAGCGTAGCGTTGGCTTCCGATAACAGCGTTGTGCTGAAAGTGATCGACATTCTTATGGATCTGCTGCGCGACACGCGGGCACGCTCTTTGCAGGTACAGGGACGTCCACAAAAATCGCTCTCCGGCCACCGGCGGATTCTGGCGGCCATCAAGCGCCATGATGCCGAAGCAGCCAAGGTGGCCATGAGCCGGCATCTGGACGATGTTGAAGAAATCGTGCTCAACAAGTTTTGACGAGAGTTCATGGGGAGTGGGTCGCGATCAGGGGAAAGCGATCGCGTTGTGTTAAGCGTTTCGTGGGACTGCGCTGATCTTCACTGCGCTGATCTTCGCCGACGGCTTCCTGATCTGGGGTTTATCGAATTGACTGACCGGGTAAATGACACCATGGGTGCGGCCATCGCTTCTCGCGACGCGCGCCTGTCGCACGAACGTGACGCTGAAGCGGTCTGCGACGAATTCCCCGATCATGAGCAGGTTGCAAGGCACGCTATGACGGAAGTTCCTACATCCTCAGCGGGAACACTCACCCTTCGCCTGGCGGAGGCGCGGGTTGAGGATGTCGGCCACGCGATCGCGCGACTGGCGCCGGCGGACCTGCGGCGCCTCGGCGCCAGGACCGGCGACGTATTGAAGATTTCAGGCGGCACCATCGGGGTCGGACGCGCCGAACTTTCCGACGATGGGCACGAAGGCATGGTTCAGATTGACGGCACATGCCGCAGCAACTGCGGCGCGAGCTTGCAAGAACAAGTAACCGTCGCTGTCATCGAGCGCCAGGATGCGGTGGCCGTGCGCCTCTCGCCGTTGTGGGTGGGCGCTGCGCCCGCGACCATCGCACCGGACCGCATGCTCGAGGATTTGGTCGGGGTCCCGGTAATGGCAGGCTCGGTCGTCCGCGTGCCCACATTCGCGAAAGCCGTTAACTTCCAGGTTGTGCGCACAATTCCTTCGGGTGCCGTGGTGATCGGGAAGCGCACCGACATCCGCGTAGTGGAAGGCGATCAGACGGCGGCGCGCGCGCCTTCAGTTTCTTACGAAGATATTGGCGGACTCGAACGGGAGGTGGCGCGGGTTCGCGAAATCGTTGAGCTGCCTTTGAAATATTCGCGCGTCTTCGAGCGGCTAGGGATTCTCGCGCCGAAGGGCGTGTTGTTGTATGGTCCTCCAGGTACTGGCAAGACGCTGCTGGCGCGCGCCGTCGCGGCCGAGAGCCGCGTGCACTTCATCCACCTCAACGGCCCCGAAATCATGCGGAAGTTTTACGGAGAGAGCGAGGCCAAGCTTCGCGAGGTCTTCGAAGAAGCTGCGCGTCACGCTCCCGCGATCCTTTTTATCGACGAGATCGATGCGGTCGCCCCCAAGCGCACCGAGGTGACGGGCGAGGTTGAAAAGCGTGTCGTTGCGCAACTCCTCAGTTTGATGGATGGATTTGTAGCCCGCGGCCAGGTCATCGTAATCGGCGCAACCAATATTCCGGAGGTTCTTGATCCGGCGCTGCGGCGTCCGGGCCGCTTCGATCGCGAGATTGAAATCGGTGTTCCCAACAATCAAGCGCGGTTGCAAATCCTCAAAATCCATACCCGCGCCATGCCGCTCGCGCACGATGTCGACCTGCGCGAGATTGCCGAGCATTCCCACGGCTTCGTCGGCGCGGATCTCGAAGCGCTCTGCCAGGAAGTCGGCATGAACGCATTGCGCGGATTTTTGTCAGCCTTCCCCCTGGAAACCGACGGCGCCACCTCCGCGCAACTCGACGCGCTGCAGGTTACGCGCGAGGATTTTCTCGCCGGCCTGAAAGAAGTGGAGCCGAGCGCGACCCGCGAATTCTTTATTGAGAAGAGCGGTTCGACATTTGCATCGCTCGCCGGCCTCAACCAAGTAAAGCGAATACTCGATACCGTGGTCGAGCATTCGCACATGCACGACGAAATTTATGAGCAGGTCGGATTGACGCCCCCACGCGGCATTCTGCTGGCGGGACCGGCTGGTACGGGCAAGACTGCCATGGCGCGTGCGCTGGCGGGTGAAAAACAAATTCCGCTTATCGCCATCGATGGTCCGCAACTTTATTCGAAGTGGCTGGGAGAATCCGAGCGGGCGCTGCGCGAAGTTTTCAAAAAGGCGAGACGGACCGCGCCCTGCATCCTATTCTTTGACACGATTGACGCCATAGCCCCCAAGTTTGGCGCCGATCATTTCGGCACGGACATCTACCAGCGGATTCTCAGCCAGCTTCTACGCGAGATCGACAACTTGCGTGATGTTAAAGGAGTGATCCTGCTCGCCGCGACGGATCGTCCTGAGCGGATTGAGCCGGCGCTGTTGCGGAGCGGGCGCTTCGACTACATACTTCCCTTCGCCAAACCCAATGCTGCGGATCGCGCGGAGATTATGCGACTTTGTTGCCGGCGCGTGCCGTTGGCGGCTGACATTGATTTCGACGAGTTCGCGGCCCGTACGGAAGCGTTCACCGGCGCCGATATCGAAAGCCTATGCAAGAAGGCGACGCTCACGGCGATTGCAGAATTTCAGGATGGCACTCGCGGGGCGCCCCTGGTGGTCCAGCGAAATGATTTTCTTGCGGTTCTTGATTCTGATCGAGGTACTCCGAAGCAACTGAAACAAGTGAATATGCTCAGCAACGGCGCTGGAGACGAGTCCGGCGTGTCGACGAATAACAGTTAGCGGCAGCAATACCGACATTGATTCGACGAGGATTAACTATGAGTTATACAGAACTTACCGTTTGGACGCGCGGCATCATCATGGATAAAGAGGGCCGGGACATCGTGAACTCCATCTCCTCATCGGCCCGCATCGAGGGCAAACACGCGCAGGCCATGGAGAACTACGTCGATAATCCCGATCGCACCAATTGTCCCACGCGCAAGTATTGCCGCGTGAGCGACCAGGTGCTCGAAAACGAACTGACCTACGAAAACGAACATCCCAACATTGTTGTTCTGGTCGAAGGAACCATGGTGAAGGGTTGGGATTACATGCGTGGCATGCCGCCCGGGGGAACGCTCGTGATCAACACGCACTACACGCCGGATTACATGATTCGCTTCGTCCCAGGCGCCGAACGGCTGGCGCAACTTGTATGCGTCGATGCCGCGAAAATTGCCGACCACAAATGGCTCTACTACCGGCTCGGCGAACTCGGCCTCGATCGTCTTTCGACCGAAGGCGCCGCGGAGAGAAATAAATCGATCGCACCGGATATCGCTGCGCCGCTGATTGCGGCGGTGGTGAAGACCACGGGCATCGTCAAGATGAAAACTATCCAGCCCATGATCGCCAACCAGCATGCTTTCAATCTCGCACTCGAAGAGTTGCATATTATGCCGCTGAATCCAGTGGCCGTGTAGGAGAGGATTACTGAATGTCGACCAAGAACACACATATTCCCGAGTGGCTTACGGTCCCGTTTGCCGGCATCACTCCAGCCCCCACGCAAGAAAAGGGTCAAGATTTATTTCCTACCGGCAACTGGCGATCGATTCGGCCGGTGTATCGCGACAAGTTGCCACCCTGCAACAACGCGTGCGGCACCAACGAAAAAATTCAGGGCTATCTCGACCTGGTGAAGCGTGGCAAGTATCTGGACGCCTATGCCCTTATCAAAGAAGACATGCCCTTCCCGTCGGTGACTGGACGCGTCTGTTATCACCCCTGCGAGCAAGCATGCAATCGTGGCAAATACGATGAAGCCATCTCGATCCGGGCGGTCGAGCGCTTTCTCGGCGACCTGGGACAGGCGCTGACCAATGACGTGGTCAAACCCGGCAAACCAAACGGCAAGAAAGTAGCCGTCGTCGGCTCGGGCCCCGCCGGGCACAGCGCCGCTTATCAACTGGCGCGTATGGGCTACAAGGTGACGATCCTTGAGAAGTCTCCGAAAGCCGGCGGGTTGAACCGCGGTGGAATTCCTGACTGGGTTCTTCCGCAGAACATTCTCGATCGCGAAATCGAGCGCCTCGAACAACTCGGCATCACGATCAAAACCGGTGTGGAAGTCGGCAAAGACGTTTCCTGGGACGATCTGAAAAAAGATTACGACGCTTGCGTGCTGGCCGTCGGCCTCACTGAACCGAACAGTGTTCGCGCTGAGGGCGAGAACAAGGACGGAGTGTTCTACGGTCTTCCCTTCCTTCGCGACATCGGCATGGGCAGCTCAAAGGTGAAACTGGGCGCCCGCGTCGCCGTTATTGGTGGTGGCAACACCGCCATCGACTGCGCTCGCGAGGCTCTGCGGCAAGGCGCTGCCGAGGTGACCATGATTACGGTCGAAGGCAATACCAAGGAAATGCCGGCCTCGCCCGAAGATCTGCACGACATGCTCGAAGAAGGCGTCGAGCTGTTGCATGGTCGCAGCGTAACCGCAGTTCTCGGTAACGGTAAATGCGAGGGATTGCATCTACACAAGGCGCGCTTTCAGGGGGCGATCAACGCTTCGCCGATCATTGTCGATCGCGAAGCCCCCGCCCAGCACTTTGCCGTTGATAACGTCATCATCGCGATCGGACAACACGCATCTCTCAACTGGCTGCCCGCCGAATTCAAGAACGAGCGCGGCACCATTAAGATGGATAAGTTTGGACGCCTCGGCGATACCAACTTCTTTGCCGCCGGCGATATCGCCCAGGCCGGTTCCGGTCAGCCTCTGATGGTGGTGAACGCGGTCGGCGACGGCAAACGTGTCGCATTCAATCTAGACAAGGTGATGCGCGGCGAAGCGCTGCAACCGCGCACGATTCCGGTCGACGTCATTTTCGACTTGAATCGGATGAACATGACGTACTTCCCGCACTTCCCCCGCGTCCAGCAGGACATGCTGCAACCGACAAGCCGGAAAAAGACGCAGCAGGAAGTGATTCAACCGTTTACCGAAGAACAGGCGGTCGAAGAGGCCAATCGCTGTTTCAGTTGCGGCACGTGCAATGCTTGCGACAACTGTTACCTGGTTTGCCCTGAGCCTTGCATCGCGCGTCCTGAGCGATCGAACGGACTCTATAAGATTCTGGTCGATTACTGTAAAGGATGCCGCGTCTGCATCGAAGAGTGTCCCACGGGCTGCCTCGAGGGCGTGCCCGAACTCGACTTCGATACCGGCGTGGTCCGCATGGATACAGCATTCGCCATCTCCCCTGGCCTGCATGGACGGCAAGCCGAGCAACTCAGAAACCTTGGCGAACGGGCGCCAAAGAACATTTAGAATCGGAGCAGATCATCATGCCAACGGTTACCGAAGCAAAAAAGAGAATGGTCCGAATCAACGGCTGCGTCGCATCGGCACAGGCCGCCAAGTACGCGGATGTCGACGTGATTGCGGCGTATCCAATTCGTCCATATACAGCGACCATGATGGCGCTGGCACAGATGGTGGCTAACGGTGAACTCGATGCCGAGTACATTGTTGCCGACAGCGAGCACTCGCAATTGAGCATCGCTCACGGAGCGTCTTCCAGCGGCGCGCGCGTTTTCACCGGCAGTTCGGGCGTCGGCGTTCAGTTCGCCTACGAACTTTATTCGCCGATCTCCGGCAGCCGCATGCCGGTTCAAATGATGATCGCGGACCGTACGCTCGACCCTCCCGGCGATTTCGGTTCCGAACATACCGACGCGCTCTCCACACGCGATATGGGATGGATCATGGGATGGTCCTGCGATGCGCAGGAGGCCTTCGATAATCATCTCATCGCTTATCGCATCGGTGAAGATCCGCGCGTTCTTCTGCCGCAGATGGTTTGCCAGGATGGTTTCTTCGTCTCTCACATCACGGGCGACGTCGAACTGCCTGACATGGGCCAGGTGAAGGAATTCCTACCGCCCTACAAGCATCCGTATCCGCTCGATCCGCGGCATCCGGTATCGCACGGCCCGCAGATTATGCCTGAGCAAGGCCCTCCCCTGCAGCTTGAACGGGCGCGCGCCATGGAAGGATCAATGGCCGTCATCGAAGAAGTGCATGAAGAGTTCGCAAAGATTTTCGGGCGTAAATACGATCCGTGGCTTGAAGAATTCATGACCGATGACGCCGACGTTGTTTTCTTCCTGCAGGGCGCACATGCCGTGACGGCGCGCTTTGCGATTCAGCATATGCGCGAGCGCGGGTTGAAGGTGGGGATGGTGAGGCTGCGAACTATCCGGCCTTATCCCACCGACCGGGTGCAGGAATCGCTCAGCAGATTCAAAGTGGTTGGCGTGATCGAAACCAACATGGGGCTCGGCGGCGTCAGCAGCGGTGGCGCTCTCTACGCAGAAGCTGCCGCCGCGCTTTATGAAAGCGACAAGCGCCCACTGGTGCTTTCATTTATGGCCGGTATGGGCGGCGAAGCGATCGTGCTCAAGGAATTTTATTGGATGACGGAAAAAATGCTGGATGCGCAGCGGCGTGGCAAGATCGAAAAGCGCACCCACTGGGTCGGATTCGAAGAATAACTTTTTGCTAAGTGGAGTTTCGATCAGATTTTAGATCGGGATCCCCAACGACAGCTCTGATATTTGGAGGAATTGACATGGCAACCATTGAAGTTCAACGGCAGATGCTGCCGATTCTAAACAGCCCCAATCAGGGTGCGCGTTTTTACAACCCCGAACTTCCTTCGTCGGAACCCTTCGTGCCTGGCCACCGCACTTGCGCCGGCTGCGGTCCTTCGATTCAATATCGGATGACGAGCAAGGCTGCGGGCGACAACACCATCCTGGTGGGGCCGACCGGATGCATGTACGTCGCGAACAGCTCTTATTTGTGCACCCCCTACAACGTGCCGTGGGCGCATACGCAGATTGGCAGCTCCGGTAGCTTCACCGCCGGCGTCGCCGCCGCTTATGAAGCGATGATCCGCAAGGGTAAGTGGAAAGGAAAATTTCCAAATATTATTTGCGAAGCGGGCGACGGCAGCGCCTCCGACATCGGCCTCGCCTCGATCTCCGGTGCGCTCTACCGCAATCACGACTGTCTGATTATCTGTTACGACAACGAGCAGTATGCCAACACCGGCATTCAGGCGTCGTCTCGCACACCCTACGGCGGCATGACCACGTTCTCGCCTCCCGGACCGGAAGTTCCGGAGGGGAAGAAGCTGTATCCCAAGGATCTCGCGCGCATGATGGCGGCGGGCCATCCGCACTGCTATGTGGCGACTGCCAGCGTGGGTTATCCCATCGACCTGATGAATAAGGTTCGCAAGGGCCTAAATCACAAAGGCGCCGCGTATTTGATGGTCTACACTCCCTGCCAAAAAGGCTTCGTCTACGAGACGCCGCGCTCCATTGATCTCGGCCGCCTCGTGGTCGAGTGCGGTCTTTATCCGATGTGGGAGTGGAATCCTGAGAAGCGCGAGTTCGATTATAGTTTCCGTCCGGCGAGCATGCGGCCGGTTTCCGAATACTTGAAATTGCAGGGGCGCTTCGGCCATCTTCACGCCGAGCACATTGCGAACCTGCAGAAATTTGCCAACCAGCAATGGAAGATGGTGGGCGTCCAGGTGCCGGAAGCTCTGATTCAGGCGGCAGACGCGAAAAACCTTGTGAACATGGCCGCTGCCTCTGAAGCCGCAGCGGTGGCGGAGACTGTATGAACACGAAAACGAGTGCTCCCTTTCATCCTGTCGAGTCCGAGCCCGAAGTTGAACCAGAGGGACAGGAAAGTTACATCGTCACCGAAGGCAAGAAGCGCGGCGCCACGCGCGACGTACGCGAGGCAGCGGCCTACGACCGCTTCTACACTGTGTTGCGCGTGCATCCGGGAGATGCGATCCTCACCGACAACTGGCATACCAACGAGGTGCTCAGTCACGCCCGCAATAATTTTGAGGGCGTCACCTTTGCCATGCGCACCCTCGAGGCGTGGGGCGCGATGATCGAAAACGATCATCGGGCTTACTACACCGCCGGCGGACGAATCTGGATGATGGATCTCGAACCTTCGCAGGGCAAGAAGCCGCGGCTGCCGGGCACCGGCCCAGCTGCGAAAAAGTAGGGGATGCAGCGAACGCGCCCGTTCGGCCGCTTGCGCTCTCTCAGCGCAGGCCACGTGGAGTCGCGCGGCTCGCTCAGATTCCCTCGGCAAGCTCGGGACAGGCTCTTTGCCGCGCAAGGAACGCTTGCTCAGGATGACAAAAATTGCGCCGCATTCTGCTGATCGACGACACGCCGGAGATTGCCGAGTTGCTGACATTCTCGCTGCGCGACCTGGGCTATGTGGTCTTCGCGTCGGGATATACTTCCGGCGTCAACGAGTTGGTCCTCGAGCATCACGCTGACGCAGTGGTGCTCGATTGTTCTAGTTACGAAATGAGCGAGGCGCTGTTCGACGCGATACGGCAGCATCCGAATCACGCGGGGCTTCCAGTCGTGATCATCAGCGACACGCCCGAAGAAGCCGATGCCAGCCTCAGTTCGCGCAAGGCCAAGAAAGTCCTGCTGATCCCGAAACCCTTTACCGGCGGGCAAGTCGGAAGATCGCTCGCGCAGCTACTAGAATAGTTATGCCGCTCTGGAGCATGGACGATTGGCAATTCGTCGAGCGCGAGGTCGTTACCGACCCCAAAGGCAGAAAATGGACCGTCGCGCTGATGGACGTGCTCGGCCAGCAGGGCGATCCCGACATGCCCGACAAGCTACTCGAGATCCAATATTCCTCCGGCCGCTATTTCACGCTTGTCTACGCCGACGGCGGAGCGCTGCAGCGGGAGCGCGGGTATGCATCTCTTGTGGAAGCTACGGACGCCTACAGAAATCTGCTGGTCGAAGTCATTGACGGCAGCGTCGATCCCTCGCAGCCAGTGTTTCGACAGGACCTGGAAGACTGATCGCGCAGATACGGCCAATCGCAATGTACGGCTCGGGATGACAGAGCTTTTCTAGTGAATCGGGTTTTAGTTAGTGGATCGGTAAACAAGCAGATAAGCGTCATAGCGATTAGCGTCCCGGGTCCAAGTCCCTCATGATGACATGCAGTACCTGGCCGGTACGTCGCGCATCGCTTTCGGAAATCGCTCCCTGGGGCACGGCTTCGCCTTCTGCATTCAGGCGATCGCGATAGGTCCGCGCCACGGCTGGCAGGCGGGCACAACCGCTGCGAATCAGCCCTGCTTTTTCTGCGACGGTAAGCCGGGTCTCGAACGACCACTCCGAAATTTTCTCTGCAGGGGCGCCGGTTTGCATAAGCGCGGCGAGTCCCTTATGTTCGAGCGCGTCGGTCACAATCGCTTCCAGAATCCCGCAGGAATTCACCAGCGCAAGATCATAATCGCCTTGGTCGAGCGCGCTTCGGCTATCGGCGAAGGCCTGCTCGAGGACCGGACGAATGTCGGGGTTGTGAACGAATTCAAAGCGGCGCGGAGCCGGCGCCTTCGTCGATGCTGAAATTATTGCGCCCTCATCGGTTCGAGAGAGCGAGGCCACGGCTTGCCCCAGCACTCCAAGCAGTTGCTGCACGATCTCCCCTGGCGCCGCTCCCTGTGCAGCGCTGCCATCCGGCGCGCGCATCAGGAACGCTTGGCTGAAGGACCGCGCCAACCAATGGGCCTTGCTGCCTCCGGACAGTTGATTAATGGTGACACCGCAGTCCTCCTGCCAGCGGCGGGTCGCTGCCATCGCCGACGGATCGGAAGGATTAGCGGCCAGGGTATCGCGAAGCTGATGGCCGCGGAGAATCAGGCTGTCGAGATGGGTCAAGTAGGTCTCGATCTGAGTTTGGAGGCTCTCGTCCATTCGTTGCTTAGCATCTTTCTTCCATTGTCAGGGAGCCGGTAGTGCCTCTAACGTTCAAGGCGGTGTAATAAATTAGCCATATTCCAACTCTTGACACCGGATAGCGAGAGTGATAAAGTGCCTCCCGCAAGTGGTTCGATAACCGTACCAGTGTACAACACATCTGTACACACACTGGCGACGAACCGGTTGGCGTTCAGCTAATTTGCGTTACGAGTTTTACGCTCCGTGATGAGGTGAAACCTGTGAGTTCTTCCGAAAGTTCGTTAACCCCAAGCGCCCTGATTCATACCTCGCGAATTCCCAATCGTTGGATTCAACTCGTCGCCGGCATCATCGCGATGATGGCGATCGCGAACCTGCAATATGCCTGGACACTTTTTACCAAACCGATCCAAACGCATTTGCACGTGTCGTTGGTCGCCGTCCAGTGGACCTTTACTTTGTTCGTGCTCCTCGAAACCTGGCTCGTTCCCTTCGAGGGATATCTGGTGGATCTGATCGGACCTCGGCTCATGCTCGGTCTAGGCTCGATCATGGTGGGGTTGGGATGGATCGGATCGGGACGCGCCGAGACGATTCATAGTCTCTACTTTTGGTATGGCGTGGGCGGCGTCGGCGCTGGCGTCGTCTACGGCGGCGCGATTGGAAACGCGTTGAAGTGGTTTCCGGATCATCGCGGCCTCTGCGTCGGCCTGACCGCCGGAGCTTTCGGTATCGGCACCGCGACCACCATCGCTCCCATTGCCGGCATGCTGAAAGTCTCGGGTTACCAGCACACATTCATCTTCTGGGGATTTGTCCAGGGTATTGTGGTGCTGATTTGTTCTCTCTTTCTGGCTAAGCCGCCGATGGGATGGACGCCGCCCAACTGGAAAGAGAAAGAAGCAAAGATCAAAGCCAAAATTAACACCTCGTCCGTCGATATGACTCCCTTGCAGATGCTGCGCCAGCCGTCTTTCTACGTCATCTACGTGATGATGGTGATGTTAGCTTTCGGCGGCCTGGTGGTTACTGCGCAGCTCAATCCCATGGCGTCTTCCTACCATGTAGATAAGGTCGTGATTATTTGGGGCATGACGGCACTGGTACTGGCTATTACGGTCGACCGACTGCTGAATGGTTTGACGCGTCCTTTTTGGGGATGGGTTTCCGACCACATCGGCCGGGAAAACGCGATCTTCGTCTCCTTCATCCTGGAAGCAATCGCGGTGTTTGCTCTGCTCCAACTGATCGGCCATCCCGTCTGGTTCGTGGCACTCTCCGGTCTGTGCTTCTTTGCCTGGGGCAACATTTTCTCTTTGTTCCCCTCCATCACCGGCGACCTCTACGGAAACAAGTGGGCGACGACCAACTATGGAATCGTCTACACCGCTAAGGGGGCAGCGGCGGCGTTTGCCGGACCTGGCGCTGCGTGGTTGTTCGCCAAGACCGGCTCCTGGAATAAGGTTTTCTGGGCGATGATTATCTGCGATCTGATTGCTGCGTTCATGGCATTGCTGTGGCTGAAGCCTCTTGCCGCTCGTGCCGTTAGAAATTCGAACAAGGTGCTGCAACCCGTCAATATTGATGCTCCGGCGAAGGCGCGAGGCGTGGCATAGCCGCAAGTGGCAATCTCTGCGGATAGTCTCCGCGCCGGTCGCGGAGTCTATCTCCCTCTGCCCCAGCCCTTTGCTCCAGGTTCCGTTTGGCCCGGATAAATTCGATCCTGGCCGGAGAGCGTAACCACACCTCAACTGGCACTTACGTAATCTTCTATTAGTAACCTCTTAGACTACATACTGATGGCACATTATGGGTAGCCTCCCCCAAACCCGGCCGCCGTGGCGCGTCCCGCGCGCTCATCTTGAAGGCAAGACCCCGGCTGTGCTGCGGCTGCCCAATGGACAACGCCTCGGGGCTAACCTCCAGGTAGTTTCTCTTACCGGAGGCCTGCTAGCGGTCCCCGAACCAATCGTCCAGGGATCGCAAGTCAAGTTGATGTTCCTGACCGGGGCCGGGGCCGTGCTGGGAGGCGCAGAGATGCTCTGCCCTGTCAACCATATCTTGCAGCCGTTCCGCTTCGTTTCGCTCGCGGCCGATGATCATCGTCGCCTCGGTGCGCTCATCTGGGAGCAATCGACTCAGAACCAATTCGAGCAGGTTTGGATTGAAAAATTACGGGCTGCTTCGGCGCCCCAGGACGAGGCGCGCGCCTGGCGGGCCAAGCTGGCTGGAGCCGTTGCTCTGCTTACACTCGGTCTGGCCACTGCGGCCTACTTGCTGCACCCCGGCCTGCTCAACTAGTTCGTGTTTGATCGAATCTACTTCAGATATGAACAAAACTAACACTCGCCGATGGCCTCGATACCATGTGCATCTGCCGGTCCTCATCGCGGCAAACCCGGAGGCTAAGAATATAATTGTGCCGGGTTTGGTTTCTGAATTAAGCCGCGCGGGCATGGAACTCTACGGTGGCGTCAACCTGCAGCCCGGGGAGATGATGGAAGTCCAGTTCCAAACCTCGGGCAGGATCCGTGTGGCCGGCGTCATTCGCCATCGCTCGGGCTTTTGTTTTGGATTGGAATTTTGCTCGGTGCAGACTGAACCCGCAGAAACACCCGACGCCGCGCAATCCCAGCTATTAGCCAAGCAAGAAGCCTACCTGCGGGAGATGCAACAGAAGATCAACCAATCTCTGCAAGCGCTGGAGATGAGGAAATCCCGCCAGGAGATGAAGGCGCTCGCCAATGCCTCGGAGGACTGGCGCCAGCCGAGGCAGAGATACTCTTCGCCAACAGTGCGCCAACGATCTTCTCGAACCTGAGCGCCGAATCTTTTCCGCGAGACGATTACACTTCGAAAGATGAAGTCGCCAGCAAATCTGGTCATGAGCCAGCGATCAGCTCGACTCCCAGCGTGGCCAAAGCGATGTCTTCGTTGGACGAGAGCCCGCTGACCGCGATCGCCCCAACTACTTCACCATTCTTCGAGATCGGAAGCCCGCCACCCCATCCGACATATTTCGGATCGCCGTAGTAGACAATGTCATGGCCCTTTTCCGGATGCTTCACCTTATCTCCGATTTCTTTAGTGGGCTTGCGCTCGCGGGCCGCCGTCCAGGCTTTATTCATTGCAATGTGGATGGATGAAACGGGAGCCCCATCCATGCGCACAAAATAAATGAGGTCCCCATGCGCATCAGCGACCGCGATCGCGGCCGCCTTCTGCATCTGCGAAGCTTTCTCAACGATGAGGTCGACGGCGCGCTTCGCTTCAGAGTAGTCGATAGTGTGGAAGGTTCTCATAATTGAAAGACGATCTAGAAAACTAATGCTGGCCATCACTGGCCAGCATGTAGAGTCCGCATCGTAAATTGTATCTGGGCCAGGAGCGATATTCCTAGCCCAGAGATTTCTTAGAACACGACTTTTAGGGCAAACTGAACCAAGCGTTCCGGCGAGGCGACGCCGCCTTGAATGGTTGAGTTGATTACGCCGAATCCGTTGGATACTCCGACGCCGCCGAAGCCAGTTGCCGGCATGGAGAAGTACGGATGGTTGAACAGATTGAAGAACTCCGTACGAAACTCGATACCCAACTTCTCACTAACCTGAGTTCTCTTGAAGACAGCGAAGTCAAAGTTGTCGATTCCCGGTCCACGAAGGTTGGGATCGACACGCGCTTCCGTGCCCGGACCAAAATCCGGCGGGTTCGCGAAGCAAGCCGTGTTAAACCAATTCGCAATATGGCCGCCGCCGGCTTTCTTGTCGCATCCCGGAACCACGTCAGGCCGGATGTTTGAGACTCCAAGGTTCGCAGCTTCCAGTGCGGTCGAGCCGGAGTAGCTAATTTTCAGCGGGAAGCCGCGTTGGAACGTCGTGATGCCGTCGACGCCCCAACCGGAAATTGCGCCGTTCGCGAACCCGCTCATGTTATTTGCATACGCCTTTCCGCGGCCGAAGGGCAGATCGAGGACGTAGCTGATCACGAGGCGCTGAGAAACGTCCTGCGCGGAAAGCGACTTTTCGCCTTTGAGATTGTCCCAGTCCTGCACGCCCGGAACTCCACCAGTTGGCCCTTCCAGCCAACTCGTCAGAGTGTCGGTATTGCTTAGGAGCTTGGCATTGGTGTAAGCAACCAGCAGCGTCCCACCGCCCTGAAACCGGCGAGTTACCGTAGCCTGCAGGGAGTTGTAAGTGCTGCTGCAGCATCCGAACCCGGCCAACTGTACCTGGTTGTATTCGGGATAGGGGCGTAACAGCTGACCCGCCGCAACCGTAGCCCCATTCAGAGACGGATTGGGGTTCGTGCCGTTCGGATTTCCCGGGTCTGCCACCGGGTTCACGCCCATCGGGTTAGGGAACCTGGGCCGACAGCGCCGCGCCCTTCGACCAAAGGTTATCGGGAAGCTGGTTAACCTGGGTCTGATACTGCTCCAAATGAACACCGTGCGAGCCCGCATAAGCCACATCGGCGAAGAAACCAGCGGGAAGCTGGCGCTGAATGTCGAAGTTCCATTGTTGGACGTAGCCCCACTGTGGATTGCCGTGACCACTGGCCCCGTAATACGGAGCCAAGTTCGGGCTTGCGGTAAAGAGTGCGAAACTGGAGACGTTGGCGGAGAACGGAGCCAGAGTAGAAGCCAACGGCGAAAAATTACGTCCGGGTGGAGGGAGGATTCCAGCATTACCGAATGGACCTGACTCAGTGCAGCCAAGTTTGTTCGGACCTCTGGGTGTAAATACTGACCCCGCGCCGCCATACGAACACTTGTCACCGTCCAACATAGCGGCAGGAGTGATGAACGAGTCGTTCGTAGCATGGAGTGGCGTGCTGGCAAGATTCACGAAGTCGTTGTCGGGGTTGAGACCGAAGGAGACGTAGTTCGGAATGTAGAAGATACCGTACCCGCCGCGGATGACGGTTTTCTGGTCCAAGGCGTAAGCGAAGCCAAGCCGCGGAGAGAATGCCTTCTTATCCATCGGGATGTTGTTGTCGCTGGTGTTGCGCCCTGTTCCGACAAGAAACGCATCGCCCGGGCATGGACTTCCTGCCGTGCCACCGCAGCCTTTGGCCACAGAATTGGTCGCCAACGGATCCCAGTAGGAGAGCCGGCCATACGCGTCCGACCAAGTCCCCTGCAGTTCGTAGCGAAGACCCAAGTTGACAGTCAACTTAGGGGTCAAGTGCCATGTGTCGTCAGCATATAAGGCACGGTAGACTTGCGAGCCTTTGGTCAGGGCGGGAACCTGAGCCACGCCCTCCGTCTGGTTGACGAAGTTTCCTTCATTTTGCGACAGGCCGAGTAGGAAGTCGGCAAATGCGAAATCGGTGTTGCTGCACAAGAGGGGGTTAGCGCTGCATGCTGCGGTGGCTTGGCTGCCGCCTGCGGCATATTGAGTTGTCCAGTTTCCACCGAAAGCGAATGCGCCGCTGGCGATGTTGGTCTGGAAGTAGTTATCCAGTCCCCACTCGACCTGAGCACCGGCCTGAATCGTATGCTTGCCCCGGATCAGGGTAAAAGCCGGCGTGATGTTGTACTGCGTATTGTGATCGCCGATGGCGCTGTTGCCCTGCGACTTCCCTACGTCATTGGGGAATGGGAACGCCGGAGTCGGAGGGGTTCGAATTGAGCTTGGTGGACTGTTGTAAGTTGACGGCCAGCCCAAGGTCGTCAGGTCGAAGCCCGAAAGATCGGGCGCACGTGCGTAGACGAACCGACTCGCCGCGATGTTTACGTCGAGAATGGTGGTTGGCGTAAAAGCATGGTTTACTCCGATCGCAAGCAATTTCGAGTGATATTTTTCCGCGCAGCGATCGAGGCAGAGGCCGGTTCCGAATGGATCGACCGGCAAGTCTGTTAATCCGAAATAGGAAAATCTTCCGAATAGGTGCGTATTGCTCCCAAGGTTCTGATCCCCACGCGCCACGAACTCGTTGGTGTTGCCGCCCGCCGGTGCCGCACTCAGGAAATTATTTACATCTCCGGCTTGATTCGCCGCCGGAAAATACTTCTTCCACAGCACCTGTGTAGCGGTGCCGAATTCCGAACTGGGAATTTTATTGTTCGGGTACGGTGCCCGCGCACCGCTCGTAGTGTCTACGCTATATGGGTCGTAAAGCTGCCCAGCCACCGCGCTGCACATGCCAGCGCCGTTGAACGTACCCCCGGCTTGGGAGCAAAGCGACGAGAAATCTCCATTCAGCTCCCCGGCCGCTGGAACGGTAGTTGTAAAAGGAGATCCGGTCCGCTGCCGGTATTGCTCCCAGCTGACGTAAAAGAATGTCTTATCCTTGATGACTGGGCCGCCCACCTGGAACCCGTACTGGTTCTGCGTCCACGGTGGGGCCTCGTTGGCCTGACCAGCCGCCAACTCGCCCTGCTTGTTGAAGTATTCGTTGGCATTCAGCACTTTGTTGCGGAAAAACTCATAGGCGGAGCCATGCCAGCTGTTCGTGCCGGACTTCGTACTCAGGTTGACTACGCCGCCGGAGAACTTACCCCACTCAGCACCCAAGTTACTGTACTGGACTTTGAATTCCCCGACGGAATCCTGGGTCGGAATGACAATCGGGAGATTGATGTAGCCGATATTCAGCGGTTGACCATCCAGGTATTCCGCGCCCTGATTTGCGAACGAACCTCCGATTTGGTAGTTGCCCCAACTGAACGGGTTCTGGCCTACCGGCGAACCGCCAGATCCTCCTTGAGCAACTGCCCCAGGAGAAACCGTGATTAAGTTGAAAATATTTCGTCCGTTCAAGGGAAGTTCGTCGGCCTTGCGCTGCTCTACAACTTGGCCAAGCGAGGAAGTCTCAGCCTGAAGGAGCGGAGTCTCCGATGTCACTTCGACTACCTGGCTAACCTCGCCGACCTGGAGGGCGGCTGCGATGTGTGTGTCCTGCTGCACCTCGACCGTGACCGGGTTGCGGACAAAGTGCTTGAATCCCTGCTTCTCTACGTCAATCCGATATTGGCCCGGGAAGAGGTTCACAAAGGTGAAGAGCCCATCTGCCCCGCTTTGCTGGGTGCGTTTCTCCGCTGTGCCCAAGTTTGTCAGGGTGACCGTAGCATCGGTGATTGCGGCCCCAGAGGTGTCGGCGACTGACCCGGCTATCGATCCGTAGGTGCTTTGGCTATAGAGAGAAACGGAGGCAGATACGATCAGGCCCAGGGTGACGAGCAGGCTCCACACTATGCGACGTGGCATAATCACTCTTTCCGGTACAGGAATTTCCTAAATTTCCCCAAACTATCGGTGGCGTGGATTTTTGAACACCGGGGCAGCTGTTGTCAAGAATAAAATAATTGTTT
>CAWGYX010000014.1:0-858265 GCA_963826925.1 uncultured Acidobacteriota bacterium | reverse complement strand
TCGAATCGCAGTTGCTGCGTGACCAAGTCACGAAGCTCTGTCTCGATCAGAGCGCACTCCTGGCGGCAAAGATCCTTATCGAGCTGCGCGATGATCTCCTCGTCGGAGAGATTTACGAAGGGGAGAAGATCGTCAACCATGCGTATGGGGTAGCGAACACACAAGCCGTGTTTCGAAGCCAGTGCGACGATGGCCTTGTGCTCGGCAATCCAATCGGATCCGCAAAACACTTCGCCATCTTTAAGGAAGAGATAACCGTCGTCCATCAAAGCAAATGCGGGAAGACGGAAACCTCCTCCGGTCGCTGCCTTGAACGCCCAGTGCGCAAGCAGTTTGTTGAGTTGATTGTTGACGTAAGGATGACGGACGATTTCGCCGCTGGCATCGGCCAAGAGCAGTCCTTCAACGACCCGGAATTCTTCGTTGGTGTCCTTCTCAAGTCCATCCGTCTAAAGACCTATCCGGATGGTGGCCGAGGATTTCGAGGAGATCCTCGTAGCGGCCCTCGCCTACCGCCTCACTCAGCTTGGCCACCTGCTTCATGGCCTGTGGTAAAATCTCCAGCTGAATTGAGTCTTCAGGTGCATGTTCTACGAGCGTGTAGCTGGACTCAAACTCGAGCTGGCGGGAGACTTCGCGAATGCCTACCACGACATCTCCGCGAAATCTTCTGCCCGGCCCGAAGATCGAATACATTACCGCCGGTATCTTCAGCCCTGGTTTGACCGCGCTCTCCGGCAGAACAAAATCCGCTTCTAGCGCGTCGGCAACATCATCCTCCATGATTTTGAATGCGCCTTTCGCCTGGATATCGGCGAAGGCCATGCGAAACTGATAGAAGCGCCCTTCCGCAAGACGTTTCCGGGCAATTTCCCGTTTCGCATCTTCGAAAAGAGTTGATTGTTGATGCCGGTCCAGGTCTTCGTCGCTTACCTTTCCATGCCGCTCGCGGCGAAGGCGTTCAATCTGGACCGAGAGGATTTCGCGGTCATGCTTTTCTTTGAGACGCTGGAACACCGATCGCCTGATCCAGCCGCGGCAGTCATTGGTTCCCAGCTTCCGATCGGGGACGATGAGCACACGTGCCTCGGGTTCCTCCATCATCACCTTGCACGGCGAGACGAGTATCCCGAAATAGACAATCGCCGCCTGCGGCCAATGCTGAAACCGCTCGGCGATCGCCCGGCTGTGCTCGTGGTCCACAAAGTAGAACTTGCCCTTCTTTGCCGAGCCGCTTGCCCCGACCAATTTGTAGTGAATTCCGTTCCAAACGAGCCGGGCGAGGGCGTTTTCGACCTGTGATTCTTCGTAATCGTCGAGAGGCTCAGCCGGCACGTTCACACTCGCTACCTTGATTCCGGGATAGAGCACGCTGAGCAGCGTGTTCTGGAGTGGATCAAGATCGTGCAACCGCGGTGTGACCCGTCCGTTGCGGTCGATCTCAAGGTTCTGGAGTTGATCGGCCGGAATTCTGTACTTGTTCGTCTTGGTATTCTTCGTCATTTTTTATTCTCCTTAACTGTTTGTTCCGGGAGGCCGGAAAGAGTTAAGGAGTTTGCGTGACCGCAAGCTTTCTCGCTCTTGCCTGACCCCCATTTCGGGTTCGCTTGGCCAGGCCTTCAAGTGAAAAAAAGCCCCGGTCAGCACATTTCCCCGCATAAAGCCGCAGGGCGCTCAAAGGACCAACATCATCGTTTGGTCATCTGAGAACTTCTTCGTGCTGATCTTTTCGAACTAACTTTGAGTCGGCTTCTGGACGACAGCCTGTTTCACGATCACAGGACTACCGCCGCCATTTACCTCCGGAACGGCTTTCCATGCCGTCAACGTATAGAACGGCTGGCCGTTCTTGAACGCTTCGATTAACGCTTCACCCTCGCCGGCCATCTCCTGGCCCAACTCCGGCGTGGCCGGAGAAGACCCTGCTTTGGGGAGAAAGTAACGAAGATTCGGGTCACTGCCATTACGGTGTCTGCGGCGTGTATTTGCACCACCGACGCTTGTGCTCGCTGGCACCGCAGAGCTGTCTGGTGTTTTAGTTTCCATGTTTCCAACTCCTTCCGTCCGCGTCATTGCGGGCTATTCAGACCGGCTTGCTGCAGCACCCAATCGCGTTTTTCGCCTTCGATCGCGCGCTCCCAATACTCTCCAACCAGCAGGCCGCCGGGGTTCTGCTCGGACCGCCTCTCGACTAGCAGCCTTACGTGGAATTCGCTGACCACCTTGTCGATGGTTTCGTTGTGCTCGTGAATGTGATGGACTTCTTTGACCCCGAATGCCGTATAGGTGAGCGGATCTTCCTTGGAGGCTTCAAGTGAGCGCATCTGAAAGTCCGAGGTCGTCTGATCGTCTTCGATCTTTCCAATGAAGTCATCCTTCTGCATGCCGGCGTACGCCGTGCGGCGCAGATTGGCAGTCATCATGTTCAAACTGTCGGCCCAGTTGCGGCTTACATTCGTCGGCGAAAAGTTCAGATAACGTTCCAGGAACAGGCGCACGAATGCCCGCTTCTCGAACTCGGTCGGCTCCGATCCCGGGCCTTGCGTCACGGAAATAGCCGGTTTGTTTATGCCCAAGATCGTCGCCAGGCCGTTCTCATCCACGCGGATGACTGTGGGAGGCTGTAGGCGGACATATGCGGCGAAGGCTAGCGCCAGCAACGTTGTAGGCACGCACAAGAACGCCAGCACCATCGCCCGGTTGGCGTAGGCCCGTAAGATCCCATCATGCTCGTAATAGCGGCTGTAGCAGAGCTTTTCCGGTGCATCGGCCTCTTTAGACGGATTGTTCTTTTTCAACCACATATTCGCGTACCTTCTTCGTGTTCAACGACAATCAATGACGCCGGCCAAACAAACGGCCGAAAAACCTTCCGATATAAAAGAAGATCAGGGTGGTGATGCTGTACGGTCGGAACTTGGTCCCTTGCGGCTCCCAGATCGGTGGCTGCCTCCACATAGAAACCTCCTCTGCCAGAGCTAATTGTTCTCGGCATTGTTCCTTCCCGCGGCTCTTCCGAGCGCCCTGCCCACATTAAAACTGACGACTTGGGTTACCGAATGGGGTCGATAACTGGACCCATGTCGGCCACTGCTGCCCGACATGGCAGCGGCAAGATCTCGCTTGTCAGAACTTTCGTTGCTGCTTGCATTAGATGCAGGCACGGCTGGGCTGCTGTTGCTGTTCATCGCGCTCGCGACTCCCGAGCGAATGAAATCGGGCATCGAGGGAGTAGGGGGGGCTGTGGACGACGCCAGGACAGTAGACGTGGACGAAGCGCCCACGCCCCCTGACACTGTAGCGCCCGCGGAAGCCGGACTGGCTCCCGCCGCAAAGCCGCTGACTCCAGCGAGGGCAGCACCGGCCGCAACTCCGCCTGCTCTCACCAGCGCAAAGGCTGTTGACCCGACATCGCCGGAGATGATCCTTTTGGCAATGAAGGGAATTAGCGCGATGGCTAGGGCGTAAAAGATGCTGACCAGCCCTAGGATGATCGAGTCCCCCGCCCCCTTCAGAAAACCAAGGAACCCGTTGCCGAGGATGTTGTTCACTTGGTTGACCTGAATGGCGGTGATGAGTGCGCCGAACACGGCGTAGAGAATTCCCCAGGCATTCCAGATCATCACATTGACGGCGTACGACTTCCCCAGCTGGCCGACCCCCGGGATGGGAATGAGCGCGAGCACCAACGGGCCGACCACGTAGAGGATTGCGCCAAACAAGGTGTAAAAAAAGCAGAACACGATCATCGCGAGGGCATAGAGAAGGTAAGCAACTACGAGCAGGACAACCGTGATCGTGGCGGCTACATCGCCCGTGATGATGTCCGTGAGCGTCAAGGAAGGGTTGTTTGCGAACTGTTGTTGGAGCTGTCCCATCCAGCTCTGAAACATGTCTCCCGCACCGGAGCTGCTGCCGATGGAATTTGCGATCGTGTTGAAGGAGCCGTTGACGCCACGAAACACGGTTGCCCAGTTGGAAACGATCATGGCTACCACCAGATACTTGATCGCCGTTCCCGCCAGCGCCTGCAGATCGCCTCCACGAAACGCCGCTTGATAGAGGCCGATCAGAAACCCAATCAGCAGGATCGCGAATGCGAAGTTCGTGACCGTCGAGATGATCGCGGTGCCGTCGATCCCGGCTAGCGCCGTGTTCAGAAGTTGCTGAAAATAAAACACGGCTACTGGACCCCCGGTTGCAAGACCTGGTTGCCCGTAGTGTGAAGCGTTGACGCATGAGAGGCGCTGAACTTGAGCTGGCCGCTCGAGTTGGCCAACTCGATGGAGCGCACCCGCACCAGTTCGGCCATGGCGGATTGCGTGTATGCGTTCGCTCGCACGAGCCATGCCGCGGTTTCGGCTTCCAGAATGGTGGAAGTGCCGGGCGCCGCACTTTGCAATTGCTGGTTGATCTGTTCCGCCGCCTGAAGCTCAAGGTTGGCCAAGGCATCGATTTCGACCGCCTTTTTCATGGCAGCTTGTGCTTCCGCGTCGGTCATATCGACCATGTTCCGGACCGGCTGGGGCGCATTCGTCGGCAGCATGACGGTCCCATACAGAGCGGAGTAGTTGCTTGTGATCTGGGGCATTGCGCCCGGATTGCCTGAGAGCAGGCTCTGTTCGAGCAGTTGCGGTGTACGCAGGGTCGCGCTCGATATTGGCAGCTGGAATAGTTGGCGCATTTGGACGAACTGGCCCTGGAATTGGACAGCCATGTTTCTGGCTTGACTAATCGCGGCCATCGGAAACACCACCTGCTGCTCGAAATTTGCTGATTGCTGTTGACTTTGCTGGATAGAACCCAGCGGCATAGCCACGGAGTTTCTGAGCAGGCCCGAGATTGTGTTGAGCCCGACCTGCATCATGGCGCAGCACGGATCAAGCCCGAGCTGGCTGCGGGCCTTGCTAGGCAGGACCGCAATTACGATAGCCAAACCGCATACCACGGCCACTGCGTTCCGGAGAACCTTCCAAAGACGAGAGAGCACGGGCAATTTCATTTTCGAACTCCTTAGGGATGAGCTAGAACTTGCTGGATCTGGTTGAAAAGATTCTGCGTGGTTGTTGCGCTGTGCTTGAGCGTCGCATTCTGGTGCGCGAGTTTCGTTGCTTCCTGACGCAACTGAGCGGCAAGCATTTTCGCGAGCTGCGCCTGAGTCACAAGATCGGCGACGCGGGCTTGGGCCGTGACCATAGACGCCGACCCAGGAGCCGCAGTCATCGCCTGCTGTTCGAGAGAATCGGCGAGAGTTAGCATCCCCTGAGTCGTTTGGTCGGAGACCATGGAAGTCTTTAGCGAATCCATGGCCATTGCATCGTCGATGTCCATGAGGTTGCGCTGCCCCGGCTGGGCAATTCCAGCCAGCGCAACCGGCTGGTAGACCTGCGTGTACAGTGAGGGAATCTGGCCGATGGACCCCGACTGGGCGCCTCGGAACATCGACTCCAGCTGCATGGGAAGAGCAAGGGTCGCGCTGTTGTTCTTGAGGCCTTCAATCTGAGACATCATGCCGGTGTAGTGCGCCCGCGTTGCACTGACAAACGATCTCGTCTGGTTGATCAGGGCCAAAGGCCAGATGATCTCCTGGCGGAAATTGTTCACGGCGGCACTCACCTTCCGCATTTCGCTCAACGCTCCGCCAATTTGGCCTTGGAGAGTGCTGGTGATGGTGTGAAAGAGGGACAGAATGTCTCCTATTCCGTCAGCTCGCGTGGTCGCGGGAATCAAGTACAGGGTGATTACCGCCACGAACAGCCATCGCCTGCTGCGGCTCAATCTGTGTTGAAGGTTGCGAAGGAGCTCCAAAGTTTTCATTTTCATATGCGTGTACCTCTTGCGACTTCTCCTGAGATTTCTTCCGGAAGTGGATCGACATCGGCCAGCCCTGCCGGAAACCTTTCGGCCAGCTCGCGATAGGCTTCAATCGAAGGTGCGGCTTTCCGCTGCTCCAGCCACCAGGACCGATACACACGTTCCCGCGCATAGGTCGTCATGATCCAGTAGTCGACCGTCGTCGGTGACATGCGGATCGTGTGCGTGGTGTCGGCTTTCTCCCCGATCACGATGAGCGCGTCGGCGCTCTTACCCTTGATGGGAGCGCTGAAATGCTTGATCTGGTTCAAAGCCGTTTCGTTCAGGTGCAGGTGCTCCCGCAGGGCGGTCATGTCTCCCGGTTGCTGGCCGATGATCTTGGTGGTCGAGTTCTTCACGATGCCCGCCCCGTGCGGCCTGGGTTTCGATTCCGTCCCCACAAAATCTTCCGCCGTTTGGCTCATGCCCCAGACGCTGGCGTTACGTTTGCGCGCCGTACGAAACAGTTGGACCACCTCGGGCGCCAGCACCGGAGAATCCAGCAGGAACCAGCACTCATCCAGAACCGTGATGCTCCGCCTGCCCGCCTTGCCCGCTGCACGTTGCGCGGTGGCGTGAGCAATGAGAAGGCTCATTGCCGTTTCCAGCCGCCGGTCATCGCTCAATTGCTCCACGTTGAAGAACAACCAGGGATTGTCCAGTGAGATCGTTGTGGGCCGGTCGAACAACTTCGAATACACTCCCTTTTCGCCGGTCCAGCTGCGCAGCTTGATCGCTGCCAGGTGGGCTTCGTCCATGACGCGTTGGTTCTTTTCCTCGTCACGCCACTGTGAGAGTTCGTCGCGAAGGTCGGAGAATGTTGGAATGGGAGTCGAGGGCCGGATTGCCACCCTCTTATAAGTCCGAAGAATGGCCTCCGTGATGAGGTTGTCAAGAAGTTGCGTGTCTTCGGCCCCGCCCTCACCGAGCATGTGGCGCGTCAGATTTTTCAGAAACGCGACCTGGTCCTTGCTGGGCTCTTTTTCTCCTTCCGGCTAAATCCCAGGGATTGATCGTTTGGTCACTATCGAGCGACATGGTGATCATCCGTCCGCCCATCAACTCAACGAGCGGGCGGTATGAATCACCACGCTCAAGAATCGAAATCAGAGGGTTGCTCCTGGCGGCCATCAGAAGAAACTGCTGCACCATGACGGTCTTTCCCCCGCCCGTTTTCGCCATCACCAGCATGTTCGCGTCGCTCAAGCCGGGATCAAACGGCGAGAAAGGAATGAGCTGGCGGTACGGAGTTTCAAGCAGGAACAGTGGTGACCGAGGTGTTCCGCGCCAAGGTGTCTCGACCGGCACAAGATCCGCCGCATTCGAGGTCAGCAAGTCCTGGTCTCGCTTGTCGGGCTCCGCCATTGCCGGAAGTGAACTGAAAAACAAGCGCTTCTTCGCCAACGACTCCGCCACAGCCTTGGCGCCGTTCATGCGGGAAATCGCGTAGAGAAGCTGTTGGCGCCGATTGTCGATGGTTCGCTCTGATTGCTCCAGTTCCGCAGTCGTTATCGCTGGGCGTGAAGTGCGCGTTCCGATGACCAGGCTCAGTTTGGCCGTCTTGACCGAACTCGAAATGATGTCCTGTTGCACCCTGACGAGCTGGCCCTCGGCAACCTGGGCTTCCACGTTGGTCCGAAATCCTCCGTTCGAGTCGCGTTGTACGGCCTGCATCTTGCGCAATCGGCTCTTGTAGCCTTTGAGCACTTTCGCCTGGTCGGGAATCGTGATCTGCGCAGTGACAATGAGTGGAAAATCAAGACCGACCAGTTCTCTCAGGATTCCGGGGAAAGTCGCGTCCGGGAGCTCTTTCAGACTTACAAAGGAATAGAGGATTCCACCGACATTCAAATAGGAGTCAGTCTCATCCGCGATACTTGTGTCAACGATCTGCTCGCGGGCGCTCCTGTATTCCAGTTGCTCCTCACCGCGCCTGTACGGCCGATGATCCGGAAACAACGGATTGAGAGCTCGTTTTGCCTCAAGAAACAAATCATCGTCGGTCAGTCGGCGCGCGCCGAGTTCTGCTGCTTCGAGCGTCGTTTCGAGGCCACGCAGCAGACTCTCGAATTCCGCCAGCAGTTGCTGATGCTCCTGATGACTGCGCTCAATGCACTTCCTTGCCGATAAGCTGAAGGGTTTGCCCGTCGGCTTGAGCGGTTTACCGGCAATACGGCGATGAACGACCGGGTCCCAGATGAAGTACACGTGCAAGAGAGGCCGCATGTAGTGGCCGTTCGCCTCTTTCATTCGCCATCGTTCGACGCGCACCTCGTCGAGGGCAATTACCTCCACGCGTTCCGACTGCTGCGCTTCGGCATAACGCTCAAGCAGATCTCCGAGATCCTCCACTACTTCGTAGCGGAACTGCACTCTCATGCTCTGTTCCGGCAGAGAGCGCAGGAGCGCCTCCAGCATCAACTTCCCCCGGTCTCGGCCTTCGTCGCTCGCGAAATACGAGGACAAACCCTTCAACTCGTAGCCCGCGACAAAGGCGCCATTAGTGCGGACGACAATGTTATCCAGGTAGTCACGGACCGGCAGTTGCTCGCACAATGCGGGATCGTGGAGTTTTCGCTCGTGTTGTTCAAGCGTAAGCGGCACTGCTATTCCTCCCTCAGATACGCCGACCGGATTTCGCGGTCGCGTGCCAACGCGCAGTAGGCGTGGGGTTTCGTGTACCAGAAAGCGAGATCGCGGACGTAGCCTCGGGGCTTGCCATACTTGAAGGCCATCAGCACTGGCACCATCAGTAGCGGCACTCCATACTGGAGGACGATATTCGTGGGCATTCCAGCGATCTCACCACCCACAAAGTGACCGAGAACATTCATGACCGCCGCGGCGCCCAGCACGATGAATAGGTCCTCCAGTTCAAGCAGCATGAACGTCACTCGCGTCTGCAAGTTGCGATTCACGGGTGTCACCTGCAATGGCATCTCGTAACTCCTTCCTAGCGCACTCCCGCCGTTCCGTGTTGAATCCAGAATTCTCCTAAGCGCAACAATCCCGACAGTCCGAAACAGCACATCGCTGCGACCAGGTTGCGCACCCAGGCCTCGCCAATCGTCATCCGTTCCAGCAATCCCGCAAAGTGCACGACCGCAAGGACTACCTGGCCAGCCCCGTACAGTGGTAGCAGAACGTTCCCGACCCAGTTCACGAGCGTCAGCACGGAGATCCAGTACCGATCTGGGTTGTTCCAGGATGCTTGGTTGCTGAAGGACTCCATGGCACGCAACAGCCCGGAGCACATCAGAGAAGCCAGTGCTGCGTAACCGAGATGTGAGTACGGGTGCGCCTTGCTGAAGCGGTAAATCGCGGCAGCGGCGAACAAACCTGCCATGGTCGGCATGATGACGTTGCCCAGCCAGTTCGTCAGGTTGAGCAAACCGTTTGAAAGATTCACAGGATCACCTCCAATCCTCATCAGCCGGCCATGGCCTGGACCAGCTTCCAAATGGCCGAAACACTCAAGAAAGCAAGACCCGATCCAACCAGCGGCATGAATGGCCGGTGGCGCGCGTAATTAAGAATCGCTCCCACAATCGCCAATCCTGCTGCTTCCGGCAGGATCGTCCCGGCGAGAAAATTCCAGGCTGCGGTCAGCATGTCCGTGGTTGCGAACTGTGACCCGCTATTCCAACTCTGAAAAAGCTGGACTGTGCCTGACGCAGACATTAGAAAAATGGCGGAGACGATGGAGCCGAGCGGGCTGTACCCCTCCGCCGCATCGAGCGCCGCCTTCAGCACGCAGAAAGCCGCGAGCACGGGAGTCAACCGGGCAACCACGATGTTCGAAACAAAACCGCTGAAGCTCGTTTGCAAGCTCGCGACCCACGAACTGCTGATGCCTCCGCCTTGCGCAGGCATGGCGATACCCTGCGCCGCAAACCAGGAGAGCAACTGCGGAAGCGTCAAGAGAATTACCGACCACAGGGCCCATCGCTGGAACCTTCCGCCCGCCTGGAAGTTCACGCCGCCTTCCTGCCGCAATGCGATTCCAGCCAGCACCATGGTGCAGATGGCAGCGGGAACTGCCATGTCGAATAGCAGTGTCAACAGATCGACGATGATTTGGGGCAGCGTCATGGCCTGAGCACTCCGTAGTGAGCGTTCCTACTGCACGCCCGCCGTACCGTTTTGAATCCAGAACTCGATCAGGCGAGTGAGGCCTGAGATCACCAGCAATCCGGCCGCTGTTACCGCCCATCGCGCGACACCGCGTCCTTGGGAATAAGAGATGACTGCCATGACCACCGCCAGCGCCGCTCCGACAGGAGAGATCACATTGCCAACCCAGTTCACGAGATTGAGAACCGTTCCTTCGGGTTGGGCCGCAGTTTGACCCTGAACAGCCTGCCCCGTGGCAGGCTGCGTACCCAGGTTCTGGGCGTGAGACACCAGCGGATACAACTGGAATGAACAAATCGCCAGCACATAGACGAGCGCGAGGCGAAGGCGGGTGTTTCTCCAATCTGACAATTTCATATGCTCCTCTCCTGCGGTTGCGTTGCGATCGCGCGTGAGTTTGATTTCCGTAGGCGAGAACATACGGGCATTCCAGATTTCGGGCAAATGAGGCCGGACGCTTGGAACTGCCTTCAGAGCCTTGCCGCGAGCCTGCAGTTTGCCGAATAGCGATTCCAATCTTCGAGAGGTTTGTGACGCCCATTGATTTCAAAAGCCGAAGTTCGCAACGTGCGCGTGGGAGCAGAAGAATTGTGAGATGAACAAATGTTTGAGTTTGGTGCATCTCACAAGCACGATTGGGCCTGAATCAAGCGATTCGGGTCAGTCGAATTCTCGGTTCCAGGGCCGAGCTTACAATGTGAACGACCACCGACGGAGTTACATCCCCTGGGTCGCTAAAATGGGCGGGCGAGAAAGTGCTAAAACGGTTCGTAGGCGTCAGCTACGTCGGAGGAATGAGAATCCCGAAGCGTGGCGTCGGATGCGCTCGGGACAGAAGCGGCGCTATTACCGACAATCTCAGAATAACGACCGCCGCAAGGGGCGGCGGTGGACGCCTACCGAAGACGCGAGAATTACGGCTGAGAGTCGCCCGTCCGACCGGAGGCTCAGTAAGTCGCTGGGCCGCTCGATGCAGGCCATTCAGCAGCGCAGGGTACGGCTCTCGTAACGCATCAAGTCATCACGGTGAGTGGGTGGACGTCGCGGAGGTTGACTAAGGTTTCGATGTATCGGTGTCCCGCCTGCGGACACTGTCAGGAATGCTTTGCGGAGGAGGAGATGGGCGGCAATGGGCCAGCCCAAAGCCAGCCCAAAGCCAGCCGTGCGTACTTGCTTCTTGAGGACGTGAAAAGTCAGAGAAGTGGGGGTGAGATGCCGCCAGGGGGAAGCCTGTACCTCATCGTGTAGTTCGCAGGCTGTTAGGACCGACCAATTTGCGCCCGCAACCACGCAACAACCTTGGGCGGAGCAGTGCAACCGAGCACGTTATATAATTTTCCTGCGTTTACCAATTCGCGGAACAACCGCGTGTCTCCATTCATCCGTCGCGTTCTTACCGCACTGTCTGGAGCGTACCGAACTTTGTCTTCCACCAGCGACCCTAGTCTTTGAATCTTTTCGCGTTCTTCGGTCAAGATGATCCGCGCTTCCTCAACCGTTTGTTCCCACGATGGCGCGCCGGATTCTGCGAAGATCATTCGGTCTTTGTCCGTCTCGGGGTACGAATACTCACCGAAGAAGACCAACTCCCCGGCAGCGCCCGCTGCCGATTGCAGGTAGTCGCTTTTACCTAACGGCTTCCCGTTCTCTATCACGGTGCAGAACATAAATGCAGCTTCGTTAGGTTCATGCTGCAAGAAAATCCCCCAACACGGCAAATCTTTCAAAACCGACATGACAGCGTGAGCGGCCTCATGCACTGCCGTATTCTTCAACTGCTCGGCAGAGATGCTAATGTCCATCGCCTGTTAACCTTGTGCGAAACAGTAATTATCAAATTTCTCAGCCTCAGACTGTGATGACCCCATTAGCAATCGCCTCCTTGAGACTCGCTTGCAGGTCGTCTATGTTTTCTGGTCTATAAAATTTCGGCTGGTGAGTTCGCAGAAATGTTAAGTCGTCATAGAGTTCAGTCGAGGCCTCGGGATTTGTGACTATTTCAGTCATCATCCTACGAGTTTCAAAAGCGATCATATCCGCAGCCTGTACCGCAGGATAGGAAACATCATTTACGAAGCAAATCGAATGGACCCGCTCGTTGACTCTTTTCATGCGCTCTCTCGTAGCCTCGTCATATCGTCCCTTAAGTTGCGGGTCCAGGTCTTTCCTTAAAACATTCAGTTGTTTGTATACCTCCATCGCAAATTCCTCGTCGTCATCAATGACGATGCCGATAGGAGCGTGCTTGTCAATCACTTCCGTCTTGTCGATACCACGCATCACAAACGAATGAAACGCCATATAAATCGAGTTTCGATAAAGTTTTTTGAAATCCGGGTCACTATCAGCTACTTTTCGGAAGTGTGCTGCATCGATAATGGCACCAATACACACTATTCCTGATACCCTTACCAACCCTGAAAACTCGCGCAACATCGCGTCTCGTTTCGCTACCCATGATTCGCCCCAGTCGTCTTTAATCTTTTTCCACTCGTCATCCTTGCGGTCGGGAGCCATGATACGAGCCATATGAATAGCAGGAACTTGCCACCTGAACTGGCAGTTCTTCCAAGCCGCAGAAAAACTATTCCACAGAGACTGCTCGGCAATATAACCACAAAATGACGTGTAGTCGGACTGATGCAGTTTTCCGCTGTCATCTCCGTAGAGGTAGAACACAGCTATCCATTCCTCCGGTTCGACGGGAACAAGAAGCGGATGCGGCCATTCCTGCCCCGCAGGGCAATTGTCGGAAACACATTCATCACCGCAACGCTCGATACACTCGACATTCCTCTACGAAGCGTAGCACAGATTTGTATGGCGAATCAAAAGCGAAAATCGTATCCTGTTCGGCATGGACGAAGGCCGCAAGCGCGTAATCGGCATCATGGCGGCCATTCTTACCAGTCTGCATATGCAAACCGCTGACGATCTGTTCGGAGGCCCGCAGGGAAGCCCGAAGACAGACAAGCTAATATCCGCATCCGTACAATGGGCGGAGGCGATCATGCGGAAGATTGACGACAAGTTTCCGCGTGCATAATCCCCCCCTGTGTGACCTCTGACGCCGTGACAGACTGGCTAGTCGGCAAATTGGTCTGCTTTAATGAGTACCATGTTCGCCTTGGGTACAGTCTTTCCAGGCGAGAAGAACACGCGCGTGGGTTCGGCCAGCGTGGGATCATCATTGTGGGCGAGGGTGTAAACGAACCATGTGTGGTGGGGTTTTTCCGACGTTGCGTAGTGATATTCGATGCATCCTATCAGCATGGGCATAACGCTTTTCCCAACGTTGACCCCTCCGTCCATAACGGCATCTTTCATGTCGGACGGCAGCAAGAAAACGTTCCACATAAATTCGGAGTATTCGCCGGGGAAAATGGCGTTGCTCCAAACGACTGGGTTATTCTTAACGCGTTCGAATCTTTCCGAGAGTTTGTTACACAGCTCTCTGGCCTGCAATCGCGGCCCGTCAATAAAATCGGCCCCGTGAACGGCGATCAATTTTGCATCTGGAAATATCGCTGTAGCTACAGAGTGTCCAACGTTGTCGGTTCTAATCGTTATAACCCAAGAGAAAACACCTGGCCCCGGCTGGAACGTGAAATCAGCAGCCGATCTGACAGTATCTTTAATCCACGGGCGGTCGGCCATTTCCAATTGCTTGCTGGCGGTTTCAGCACTTCTCTTGGCGGCATCGGCGGATTTTCTGGTTTCGCACGATTGCCAAGCGTTAACACCAAGGATGGCAATGGCGACGACGACAGCCGCCTTTTCCCATCCTGGCGTATGTTTCTTGCTCCCATGGGAGTAATAAGTCTGCTGTGGGGATGGAATCGCATTAGAAACAACACCAACGTGCTGTGGGGCAGCGTTGCCCTTGGGGTCGGCGCTATCTTGTGGATGTATGGCTTGGTAGTTTTTCTTAACGCTTTGGGTAGGTGGTTTGCGTAACGACAATAAAGCAAGCGCAGTACCAAGAAGGGCCAGAGGCCATAGCGAGATTTGAGGAGAGGACGCGGATTCTTTTCCGGGTTCCAAAGACCATCTCCAAAAACAAGAAACAGCAGGATAACCCTACTCCCTAGACCTAAAAATACCACGAGCGTAGCAGCGGTCGTGGGCTAGGCTAGGCGCAGCGGTCGAGCAGTATCAGGGCGCACAGCAAACACACCGCCCCGACCATTAGCCACGCTCGAAAGGCAATCGCCGCTCCGGCTCTTTCGCCCCTCTCCCGGCCCTCCTCAACGACCGACAGGTATCCGAGCCGCGCAGATTGTTGCGGAGTCAGTCCTTTAGGAATTGGAATCTTCGCCAGCAATTCCAATTGGCGTGGTGTTTGATTTTCCGGTCGCAGCGCCCCGGCCTTGGCGAGCAGCCGCTGCTCCGGCGTGAGTGTCGCAATCCACACGTCTGTGGCTGCGGCGATTTGTCTCAACAGTTCATCCATATGGTTGTCTCCTTGGGAGACGATCTCCTTTGGAAAATCGGCCTGTGTTTTTTAGGGCGCCGACCACTTAAGAAAAGCCGGTAAAGGAAACGAGCTCTCCGGGGCAGAGAAACGGGGGAGGGTGCCCAGAACGTGCGAAAGATTATGCTCGGTGATCGTTTGCCCTGTCAATCTGCGAATAGTTGGCAATACGAACGAGCGTGCGGTGATTGGCTAGTTCGGCTCCATAGTTGGATGACAGGCAATCCCCAAATTATTCCGATCCAGAAATCGGCTCCCGGCAAGTTGGAAGTTGCGTTGGCGCTGGCCGCCGACTGCGGGCGAGTCACGGTCGACTCGTGAGCTACGTTGCGGGGAGCACGCCTGGGCAGGCGCAGCCGACACACGCTCCCGCCGAATTTTAATAGCTGAGAACCGCTCGTCTACTGCGCTGGTTGGTTGCTTGCGGACGGTTGGTTCAGCTCTTGCTGCAACTGCAATAGTTGGCGCAGTTGCTCAACATTGGCGGAGTTGGATGTTGGAACGCTCCTCGCACTTGGTTGCCGAGAAACCTGATTGGTCTTGGGTGTCTGCTCAAGGATCACGTAGATCGGAGTATCCGCCGAAATCGTCACCACGATGTGCTGGGTGATCGCTAATCGGGAAACCTCCTCATCTCCAGCCTCGCCGACATTGTTGCTGACGCGCTCCCGCATTAGGTCCGACTCGCTCAGCGGCTGGTTCAGACTGCCTTGTCCCACCAACATCGAGCCAGCCTGGCCGATTCCTGACAGCGATCTCACCAGGACGTTCTTTCCCGTGTTCTTCCCCTCAACTTTTCCTTTGAGCGGCCGCAAGTCCAAACCCGTGGCGGCGGCTTCGATGGGAACAACTGCACCATCCGGCATCAGCAGAGAATCGAACTGGACGTCAACGTAACCTGAACGATCTCCGTTCCGGATGTGGCCAACCGCTTTTGCTCCCGCAGGGACGATAATTTCTCCGTCCCGCTCATAGTTGTACTCGATCACCGCCAGGACCGGCGTTCGCACTGCGGTGCTGGCCGCTGATTCCAGACGTGCACGCAATCGTGTACCCGTGGCCAGACCCAATCCCAGTTCCGATGCTGGATCATGCAGCATTTCGCGGGCCTGAGCACTGGCCGAACTCGCAGAGGCGCTTCGCACGTAGATTAGCGAAGACTTCTCCATGGCCTCGCGCTCTGCTTTGCCCAAGTCTGGAGTCTCGGCACCGGCACCCGAGCCTGGCTGATACGGCGGCGCTTGCCAGGCCTGCTGGTCTCCGAAAGGCGGTACGGACCCCAAAGTTCCCGCTCCGGTCGCTACCGTCCTTCCCGCTGCCGGCTTTGTTGCGGTTCGTTGTAGATCTCGTTCGTTTAAGAAGCCTTCGTGAGATTCTTTTGTGACGGGCCGACCAGAATCAGTGATCGGAAATAGGCTCTTGTCGTTGCTCGCGGTGCCGCTCTCCGAGGCCAGGTCTTCTGTACCAGTGGCGCCACGACTCTTCGCTTTCTGTGGCGCGCCTCGATGGGGCATAGACGTAGCAACGAAAATCAACAGCGCGATGACGACCGCTCCCGCCCCGATGATTACAAAGCGGTTCTGTTGGATCTGCTGCCTGGCTCTCTGTTTTGCTCTGGTTGCGAGCTCGGGCATTGGGGCGTTAGCGTCCGGAGGAAGAGGCAGGTCGCGGTTGCGAGCTTCATTTTCCTCTAGCTCCTGAAGGACTGCAGCGTTGCCGTTGTCGTTGTGTTCGTTTGGATGAATCACTTTGCACCTCCCGCGACCGGAGCTACAAACGCAATCGGTGCCAGGACCGGACGGTCGACCTCTTCCGCTTGGGCAACCGCGAGCAAGAGTCGTTCCCTGGATTCTTTGAAAGTAGGACGCTCGAACACAACGATGCCGTCGGCTCTGGCGCCGGGCGCGAGTCTACGCGAGGTGATCCAGTAGTCCTTGATCGCAACAGGCTCGGCCTTGATCGCTTTTCGATGCTTGTCTTTCGATGTCCTCGCAAGCTGAATTTGCGGCGGCAGTACTTCAATGGTCCGTGCAGAAGAGTTCAGAACGGCGAACGGCACGGCCATCTGTTGCTCTTTCTCTATCGCCTGCCCTACCGCAACCTGCAGTTGCTTGCCTTCCCAATGTGGATTCTCAATCCGTTCTGCCCTGAGCAAATCCTGCTCTTGTCTGCCAGGCTTCTCTGGGGTAGTGCTGGTTGGCTGATTTTCTGTAGCAACGTTTTTCGTTTCGCCAACCACAAACACGGGATGAGTCGAGGCAATCAGAAAGCTGCGCGGGCGCTCACAATTGAGGACATAGTCCACGGGATCACTATGGTCTGATTTGCCTTGGCTGACCAGGCTCAGCGAGATCTCGTGGCCTCCTCTAGTGGTAATCAGGGCGTTGGTTTGCGCAGGTTTTGCGCTGGTTGCTTTGAAAAACACCAACTGCGGCTCAGCCTCGGAGTGGTCAGCCTTAAAAGCCCCCGGATCGCCCAGTACGACCGAACTCACCTCCTCCAGCACCCGCACCGAACTGACGTATCCTGGCCGCAAGTGCAAGACCACAACTTGTTCTGGGTCAACATTCAAACTCACGATTCGCGCCTGTGGAAGATCGGCTTGCGCTGAAGCCATATCCAGCAGCAGGAAACTGACCGTTGTCAGATGCACCAAACTCAAACAAATTTTCATCTCACATCTCTTTCTGAACTGGTGTTCGTAGTTCTTGGTTTAATTCCCGCTTGGCGGAGGTAAGTTGTTCTAATTCTTGTCACGTAGGCAATTACGTCGGGATTTCGATAGCCAAGGTCTCGTCTACCGATCACGTCTTCGCCGGCATAATAGGCGGCAGCCACTAGTCTCAGATCGTTATGAAACTGTTGCATCAGCCATGCGAGGTAGCGCACGCCCCCTGAAATGTTTTGATCGACACTGCACCGGTCCCTTACTCCGAGTCGCTGAGCGGTGAGGGGCATTAACTGCATTAGTCCTGCGGCGCCTTTGGGAGAGACCGCGCATGCTTGCCAGTGAGACTCGCGTTCGACAATGGCGCGTACCAAGGCGACGGGGACACGATAATGTTGGGCGTAGGCTACGACGTAGTATTCGGCTTCGAGCCGTGCCTGTGGTTTGGGCGATTGCGCCCAGCAGATCGAGATTGCAGAAAGCACTTGCGCCAAGATGAGTGCTGGCTTCATGCCGTGCTCCTTCGCAGAGCCTCAGCGCTGTACTGCTGCGCGTCAAAGATCAAGCTGGCAAACCCATCCCGCAAAAGCAGCTTGCGTCGATCGGCCTCGGTTTTGGCCAGCAACGGCAGGAGAATGTCTCTCATCTCCGGCGTAATTTGTTCAGTTCCCAGAACTTTGAGTGCCTGCGCGAGATCGAGAATCTCTGAGACCGAGGGCGGTTTCTCCATGCTCCAGCCACGCAAAGCCTTGGCGAGTCCCGCCATACCGGCATGGAATTCGTGTGTGGAATCAGGCGTTCGCAGCGCAACAATCTCTGCTTCACGCTCTGCGGTGGGGTGTTCAACCCGAAGGTAAAAGCTGCGCCGGCGCAGGGGATCGCCGATGCGCCTCTCTTCATTCGATGTCAACACAACGAAGGGAATGCTCCTAGCTTTGATGGTGCCCAGCTTCGGAATGCTCAACTGCCACACGCTGAGCAATTCCAGCAACAAGGCTTCAAAAGCGTGGTCCACCTTGTCCAGTTCGTCGATCAGTAGGACACAAGGCCTTTCACACTGCAACGCGCGCAGAAGCGGCCCGGCACCGAAGAACTGCTGGCTGTGCAACTCCGTCCGCAGAGATTCCCAATCAACATTGGCAGACTTGGCTTTGAGTTCAACGCAAAGCCTTTGAAGGGGTTCATCGAACTTGCCGATGGCCTTCTCCTCGTTGATGCCTTCGTAGCACTGCAGGCGTTCGACGGTGGTGTCCGCTGCGTCTGCAACTGCGTATGCCAGTTGAGTCTTACCGCTGCCGGCGGGGCCTTCCAACAGCAACGGTTTCTGCAGTCTCGCCGCCAGGTAAACCGTTGTCGTGGCTACCGAATCCGCAATGTAGCCACTTGCGCGAAGGCCTCCTTCGAGTTCTTGAAGACACGAAAACACTCGCTCCTCCTCCGCCGAGGACCATGCCAATTCCGGTCCTGACCGTGAAGAAGCTAAGCCCAAATGAAATTTCGGTCAAATCGTCTACGAATCAAGCCGCATTTTGACTGAAATTGCGATCTCCGGTAGAAGTCGTCCCTATCACAGGAAAGGACATAAAGGACCCATATGGCATTTAGCGCCTGCAGCGCCGCCTAACCGCATTGGCAGCACCTAAGTCGCCCAGGGAAGCAAGGTAAAATAAACATGAGCAGAAACCATCATCGCCAGCCAGCCTTCGACCCGCCGGGTCGCCCGGCACCGCTTTCGAGAACAGAATTGCACGTGGTCACGCGGTCAGCAGATGCGAACAGGAAGATTGACTCGGACCCACCAACAGCGCCAGAGCCATTCGTCACAGCGAAAGAGGCAGCACGATTCCTGTGCCTTAGTGTCCGCCGTGTGCTTGAGATGGCCCGGGTCGGGCAGTTGCCCGCGCATCCGATCAGCCCGGGCAAAAGGCACACCTGGCGGTTTCGCTTGAGCGAGTTAGCTCACGCCGTAATCACAAACCAATCTCTTGCGAAGTCTGCTACGATCTCGGCAGGCAGTCCCTCTGGACCTGGACAGGAGAAATAATGTCGAGGAACCAGAGAGGATGGTTAAGAGTGGAAGAACGTAAAGCTGGAGAAACCTGGGTTCTGCGCTACAACGTAACCCGTCCATCGGATGGCAATCGGGTTGAGCACACGAAGACGATTGGGCTGTTGTCGCACTTCCCGACGGAAGCGACAGCTTGGGCCGAAGTGGAACGTCAGAACCTCAATGTCAATAAACCAGACTTCAAGGGCAGAGTGACTTTTGCTGATCTGTGCTGCCATTACCTCGATCATGAGGTGCTCAATCCGGCACGGAAGCAACAGACAAAGGCGCACACCACCGTTGAAGACTACAAACGCATCGTGACCAAGAGGCTCGTGCCGAGGTTTGGCAAGAAGGACGCGCTGCGCATTCAACCGTTGGAAATCGAAACTTGGCTGGATTCTCTTATGGATGAGGAACAGCTGCAGAATCCCACCTTGGACAAGTATCGCCGTCAGATGTTCCTGGTGTACAAACACGGGCAAAGGTATGGGCTGATTCCTCGAACCCAGGAAGCCAATCCGCTCAGGTTCGTGCGCCAGTCGTCCAGCAGCGACTACGAGGCGATTGTCATTACGACGGAAAACACCTTTGAGATATTGCAACTCATGCCTCAACTGGAGCGAACACTTACGCTCTTGATTGCGGCGACTGGATTGCGAATCTCGGAGTGTCTCGGGTTGCAGTGGGGGGACATTGATTGGGAGAAACAAAAAATCTATGTCCGCCGGGCATGGACCCGCGGAAAAATTGGACGTCCTAAGAGCAAGGCATCCAAGGCTCCGGTTCCGCTCCATGCGCTTCTGGCCACCTTTCTGCGGGAATGGAAAAGCAACACGCTGTACTCCAAACCTGAGGATTGGGTATTTGCCAGCGAGCGACTGGATGGCAAGCAACCGCGTGTTCCCAACATGCTGGTGGAGGATCACTTGCGTCCGGCAGCGGTAAAGGCTGGGGTTCCGGAACTACTGAGCGGTCAGAAGGTACGGTTCGGCTTCCACAACCTGAGGCATTCGCTCGCCTCGTTTCTGGTGGATAGCGGCACGGACCCGAAGACCGTACAGGATCTGTTGCGGCAAGCGGACGTTCAAACGACGTTGAAGTTCTACGCCCACAGCAAGCATGCAACGAAGCTGGCAGCGCAGGGCCAAATGCTGGAGGCCATCCTGCAAAGGCCAGTTTCGGAGGCGATCAATTGAGAACGGGTGACGAAAACCGGGTGATTTCGCCCTTGGTTGTGCTCGAAGGAATCGAGCAACTACTTGCAAGCCATTGTTTCCTCAATGGTATAAAGTGGTGGCCAGGGACGGAGTTGAACCGCCGACGCCAGCCTTTTCAGGGCTGCGCTCTACCACCTGAGCTACCTGGCCACATTCGAAGCCCGTTCATCAGCACGGGCGGCGAGCATTGTTCGCTTCACGCCGATTGTTGAGGGGTAGCAACTGTACGAAACTGCTCATTGAACGTGCGTGGAACGTGGTTGATTATAGCAACGTCGGTCAGTTCACTCAAACGCAACCAGCGGCGTGGCAAATTCTGGGTTTGAACAAAAGCGGCGGGAGTCGTTACTTACCCGCCGCTCACAGTGATTTTCCGATGTAGTCAAGAACCAGTTGAACTGACATCGAGACCAAATCGATCAGCGAGCCGACGCCAACTCAGTTCCAGGGAGTGAACGAAACACCCCGCAAGACTTCTCCGAAACCGGCCTCACGAATCGTGAAGAAAGGCTCGTAAAGCGCGACGGTCGGGTCGATGGACTGCGGCCAATCATAATGATGGTGGCGAAGCCGTCATGGTAGACGTGGCCACACAATTGGGTGGCAGTGGTTCGCCTACCGTGACGTTGCTGGCAAGGTTGTCATACACGTGCGGCTGACCAGCAGGTTGCCGGGTTGGAAGAAATTATCGTGGCCGAAAGATTTTGAGTTTTGCGCGAGGGCTGGAATGGTGGCGATGAGAATGGAGATAACGAGAATAGGCCCGGTCAGTCCGCTCCAAGAGCGTTGTACCCTCGAAATATTTGCAATCACTGGAAGTTCTCCTTAAGTTGAAGTTAGTGGCAAAGTGGCACACGCCCGCATCCGCAAGTTGCGACGAAGCTAGCATCCTGTGATTTCACTGTCGTTACGCCTTCATTAAAAATTATTCTCAGTCTAGAGAACTTGTTCGAAGAAAGGTTGGAGGCACATCTCTGCCCAGCGATTCGGAAGCATCGGCAGGGACGGGAGTTCTTTCTCTTACATCCTGTTTGGATTGGCACTTCATCTTGCCCATTTTTTGGAGTAGGCTGGGACATTAGTGACGTCCAGGAGGAAATTCCCATGGCACAGAACATTCCAATTGCGGTAGGGCGGAGCGCTTCGACAGCGTCGATTTTGTGGGGCGTTTTGCTGGTCATTCTCGGCATAATGGCGATCGGTGCGCCATTTCTGGCGGCGGTGGCGGTGAACGCGGTGATCGCCTGGCTGATTATTGTTGCGGGCATCGTACATCTTGTGCTCGCCTTTCACGCGCACGGGGCAGGCAGCGCGATCTGGAGAGTGCTGGTGGGCCTGGCATATCTAGCGTTCGGCGGATACATGATTGTCCATCCGGTGCTGGGCGTGGCATCGTTGACGCTGGTGCTGGCTGCCCTGTTTGTGATCGAAGGCGTGCTGAACTTGATGCTGTACGCCAAGATGCGTCGACTGCACGGATCGAGTTGGGTGCTGATCGACGGCATCATCACGCTGCTGGTGGGAGTGATGATTTATATGCAATGGCCTTCGAGTTCGGTCTGGGCGATCGGCATTCTGGTCGGGGTCAGCCTTATGATCAGCGGCGCCACCCGGATCGGGATGACATTGGCCTTGCGTCGGGCGATGACAGCGCCGGAGGGGACGAGATTAGCGGCCTAAGTGGTCTCTAAATCCTGTCTGGGAACGATGAGCAGAGAATTGAGCACCGTGGCAGCCGATCGCCCAATCCAAACTCAAGTGGGCCACAATGCGGCCTCCATTGAACCGAGCAATAACGCCACCAGTGCTGCAGGTTGCCCCCGAGTTCGAGCTGCCTGATTCTGCGGGCAAGAACCGGCGTCTCTCCGAATTGACTGCAGCTGGGCCGCTCGTCCTTCTGTTCTACCGAGGACATTGGTGACCTTTCTGTCTCCGCCAGTTGGTGGAATATCGAGAGCTCTATCCGTCATTGCGCGCGGCGGGCGCGAATATGGTGGCTGTTTCTGTAGATGCCCCTGAGAAATCACAATCCGTGAGGCGGGATCTGCGGCTTCCGTTTCCGATTCTCTCGGACGCTCAGCGCCGCGTGGTGCGGGAGTGGGGTATCTATAATCCGGACGAAAAGGGCGGCATTGCCAAACCAGCCGTCTTTATTCTCGCGCCCGACCGAACGGTCCGGTTTGTATCAGTGGATGAGGTCACTTCCCGCGTTCCGGCCGCTGAGATTTTTCGCCGCTTGTCGGAGCAAGGGCCTAGCCCCGGCTCGAATCGCAAGACACTAATTCCCGGACCGGCCGTCTTTTTCCGTGCTCTTCGAAATGCCATGCGAATGGGCGTGGTTCAGCGGGAAAAGTGATCAGATTTCCCTTTTTAATGCCCGTTTGGAAAGCCTGCAAAAACGTAAGGGATGGCCACCCCGCATGTCCTTCTCGGAGATTTAACGGTGTAATCGGGACCATTCTCCGATGCATGGGGGCCACCCATGCGGGGGCCAGCTTCCGAAGGACGTAGTTAGACTAGCACTCACGCTCCCTCGGGATACGTCGTACACCGGCTTTCAGCCTGCGAATGGTCGCGTTCTGCTCCGACGGTAAACCAACTAGCTCACCTTGGCCAGATTCTCTTTCCGGGCTGCATCAGCCTCTTCGGCATGCGCCAATGCCGCTGAGAGCGCCAGTCCTTCGGCCTTGGCGATGGCGCGCGTCGCCACTGGCTTCAACCACAGCAACGCCATGAAGGCGGCAGTAATGTCGCAGGCGATCATGACGTAGAACACTGGGATCCAAGAACCTGTTCTGAGCATCACCCAGGCAGCGACCGGAGCGGCAAAAATGGCCGCTGTACCTTTCGCGGTGTAGACGATGCCATAGTTTGTCGTGGCCCATGTCCTGCCGTACAGATCTGCGGTGAGCGAGGGGAACAGCGAGAAAATCTCGCCCCAGGCGAAGAACACGAGGCTGGACAGCAGGACGAACATCACCGGCCGTCCGATGGTCTGCAACCAGGCAAAGACCGCAATTCCTTCGATCAGGAAAGCGGTGAACATGGCGTTCTCGCGGCCGATGTGATCGGAGATCCAACCCCACAAAGGACGGGTTACTCCGTTTACGATGCGGTTCAGCTGGATCGCCAGAATTGCCGCGGACAGGCCCCACGCAATGATGACCTTATCCACTTTGTAAAAACTGGCAATCTCCTTGAGTTGTGAAGTGACTACCAGGCCGCCGAACGCTACCAGCGTCATCATCACGTAGATGAGATAAAAAGATGGTTGCTTCAGCATCTCGGTCCAGGTCATGTCCGTCTTGGCTTGATGGAGTCTAGCGACAGGCTTCCAGGCCTTGGGCAGCCAGCCCTTCGGTGGTGCCACGATAAACATTGCCGCAGCAGTCACGATGATGCCCTGGATGAAACCCCAAACAATGAACGCATGCTGATACCCGGAAACATGGATCATCTTTTCGATCGGGGCGACGGTAACGGCGGTGCCGATGCCGTAGGCGCCAGACACGATGCCCGCGCACAGTCCGCGGTGATCAGGGAACCACTTCAGCACGTTACCGGTGCAGCCGCCATACACGGCGCCGGCGCCGATTCCACCGATCGCGTACCAGATGTAAAGGCCAGTGGTGGTGAGGGAGTAGCCGGAACCGATCCAGCCCGCACCCACCAGCAGGCCGCCGATGCCAATGACCAGCCGCGGTCCGAGACGATCAATCAAATAGCCTTCGAAAGGGACCAGCCAGGTTTCACAAAAGATGAATGCGGCAAAGGCGATTTGCACAGCGGCTAAGGTCGCGTGCAGATTTGAAGTTAAGGGTTTAGTGAAAAGCGTCCAGGCATATTGAAGATTCGCGATCGCCATCATCGCGACTATGCAGGCGCACATTTGCACCCAGCGGTTAACGATCTTGGGTTCGGTACTGGCAAAGGAGGTCACATTCGTGGCCATAGGTATCCTCCTGGGAAATAATCAGAGTTGTTTTTGTGTTCTCGCTAAACATTCCGGGCCGGAATGTATCCGGTAAATAAAGATCCCGCCCCTGTACGGGGCGGGCCCAATTACTCAGCAGTTTCAATGTCCTTCTGGAGCGGGATGATTCCCGGCACCAGCCACTTGTTCCACATGTCATCGATTTTGCTTTGGAAGTAATCGATATCCTCATCGATGAAATGTGCGAACCTGCCCTGCTTCAGCAGGTAATCACGCACCGGCAGACGTTTGAATCTGCCGTTGGCAATCTGTTCGGTCTTCCCATAGAGCTTCAGCTTGCCATTCTCGACCTCGTACAGAGGCCAAATGCCGGTGTTGACGGCCAGTTCGCCGAGCTCGAAAGAAAGCACTGGATCGAAATCCCAGCCCTTGGGGCAGGGATTCAGGCAGTGAATGAAGGTTGGCCCGCCGATCGACAACGCCTTGCGAACGCTGTTCATGGCCTGCAGCGGGTATGAGGTGGAAATGGTTCCTACATACTTCACTGTGGGATGGCCAACCAGCATCAACGGCGCCATATTCTTTTTCCAGCGGTGATTCATGATCCGCTTTACTTTTCCTGGCGTGCTGAACGAGGTGTTGACGCCATAGGGCGATGTCCCGGAAATCTGGATATCGGTGTTGGCATAGGACTCGTTGTCGTACATCAGGATCAGCAGGTTGTAATCGGGGTGGCACATGGTGGCTGAGATTGCTCCCAGACCCATGTCCGCGCCGCCGCCATCGCCGCAGAAAGCGATGACGTTGATGGGCTCATCCTTCATGACGCCCTTACGCATCTGGACGCGGAATGCCGCTGCCGCTCCCAACGCGCTTGAGCCTGAACTGCCCAGCTGGGTATGCATCCAGGGGACGCCCCAGGGAGTGGCGTAGTAAGAAGTGTTAGCCACGTACATGCACCCGGTACTTCCCAGAACAATCGTTCTGGGACCGCGGCCTTCGCCATCAGTTTCATGATTTGCGCAGACTCGCAGCCCTGACAGGTGCGGTGGCCGGACGTATAGTATTCCTCGTGTGGAACCTTCTTGACTCCTTTGAAGGCGTCCAGGTTTTGCGTCGGTTTTTCATCTACAAATGTGCTCATGATTGTTTGTCCTTTCCGGCTCTGAATAGCGCCATGCGTCAACTGACGCTATCCCCGCAGCCCGATCCATTGCGTCAGGGGTTGCGCTTTACCTTTTGCAGCTTGGAATACTTTCTCGGTCATTGCTTCTACGTCTGGTACGGTCACTTCGCGCCCGCCCAATCCGCCGATGAAGCCAAGTACTGGCGGCCGGGTAGCGCTGTTGCTGTACATGGCGGACCGAACTTCGGTCGCCACCACGCCACTCAGGTCCGGCGAACCGAACGAGAAGTCGCGATCGAGTACGCCGATGGCCTTGAAACGCTCCAGGCACTTGCCGATTTCCTTGCCGGCAAACGGCCGGAACCAGCGCAGGCGCACGAACCCAACTTTCTTGCCTTGCTCGCGCATCTTCCGGATTGCCACTTTGACCGGCGTGGAGAGTGTTCCCATACCCAGCAGTACGACTTCCGCATCCTCCGTCATATATTCTTCGAAGAACGGGTTGCCATACTTGCGTCCAAATGTTTTCTCGAAGTTGGCATAGACTTCGCGAATCACGTCGCATGCAATTTCCGTGACTGCGTAGTTCTGCCGCCGAATCTCCATCACCCAGTCTTCGTTGACCTGTGGGGCCACCGAAATGACATTGTCAGGATGGAGCAGCAGATCGCCGCGGTTGTAAGCAGGCAGGAACTTCTTGACCTGCTCCTTCGACGGGATCTGTACCAGGGCTTGCGAGTGGGTGAGGAACGCGCCGTCGCAACTGATCGCCAGGGGCACGAAGATGCGGCGGTCTTCTGCCACACGATAGGCAATCAGCGCCGTGTCCAGCGCTTCCTGCGCGCTGTCGACCCAGGTCAGCATCCAGCCCAGGTCGCGGACGGCCAATGCGTCGTTGTGTTCCACGCCGAAGGCCCCGGGATCATCGAGCGCCCGGTTGCCCACCATTGCCACCAGAGGAATGCGCAGGGCCGGGGTAACGGTCAGCGCTTCCATGGCGTACATCCAGCCCACGCCGCTTGAACCGCAGAACACGCGCGCTCCGCAAACCGACGCGTGCTTCACGATTTCGAACTGTGAATGTTCGCCCTCCGCCACGATGTATTCGCAGTCCATCTCGCCATCTGCAACCAGCTGGCTGATGTATTGCATGACCGTGTCGTAAGGCCGGATGGGGTAAGCCGTGACCACGTCCACGTTGGCCAGTTTGCAAGCAATCGCAATGGCCTCGGCGCCGGTGATCAGGGCTTCCTGCTCGGTACCTTTTTTCTTTTGCTCAACCGGTATTGTTAATGTCGCCATTTCAATCTCCTTATCTTTCAGGCTAAGTCTTCAGGCTGCGTCTGCACGCTGCCAGACCGGCCGCTAGCCTTTCTTTGCGATTTCCAGGGCCTCGGGGACCTGTTCCTGATACTGCCCGCGATAACGGAATCCGTGACTCCGCTTCTCGATGGGTTCGGCTTTCTCGATCGTGGTTTCCAACCATTTCAGATAAGCGTCTTTATCTTTCTTGAACGCTTCCCACTGGCTGTTGTTCTCGTGAAATTCGGACTCGTTCACCATGGTCACGCAATCTTTGACCGGGCAAACGTCTTCGCAAATTCCGCAACCGCAGCACGCTTTAAGATTGGCGTCGTAGGTTCCGTCCGGGGTGACGTCGAAAGACGCATCCGGGCAATTCAGCCAGCACAGCGTGCACTTGGTGCAGGTCGAGAAGTTAACGACCGGCCTTTGGGTGCGCGTCGAATACTTTTTGAATAGTTCGTTGCGGGCGGGCCGGAAGCCTCCGACTTTGCCCGTGGTTGGATCGGCATAGGGACCGCCCTGGGGTTGACCTTTGATGGAAACGCCGCCGCGCATCTCTTCCCAGCCCGGTAGTTCAAACTTGAACAATTCTTCGGGATTGCCCTGTCCTGGTTTTACATCGGTGGTGGCAAAACGCTCGAAGGCGTTTCGGGCAGACGTCACCTTCAGCGGGTTCTTCAGTTTTTCGGTGATGAATTGTTCCACCGACTTCAGGCTGAAGACTTCCGGCAAAGCCTTGGCGATCGCGCCCAGGATGCGAACGTCGGTGTGGTCATCCTTGAATACCCACATGCCGGAAAAGCTGGTAAGACCTTTCACGATTCCCAGCTTGTAGGGCTCTTCCCGGCGATGAATGTTCTTGAGCAGGGCAGGCGCATCGTCCAAAGAAATTACGATGAGAGTGTGCCCTGGCTTGAGCGCATGATGCGCGGGCTGCAGACCGTACCAGGCCCATGACTCCGTGCCCTTGCAGAGCGTGTCGTCGAGAACCACGGTCAGATCGACTTGCTTCGGCTCGTATTGCGCCATTCCGGCTTCGAGAGTCAGTTCGTCGTTGGCGACGATGGCGAAACTCTTGGCTGGAATGCCGTTGCGCTCGGGAGCATCTCCGTAACGGCCAAAGGAAATGCCCAGTTTACCTTCGTTGTGCGCGGCTAAGACGATGTCGCGCGTGATGTTTTTCGCAAGAGTCTTTTGAAAGACTCCCCGGTAAATGACTTCCACCGCGAATAATTGACCCATCTGGCAACCTCCTTCTAGAGCTTTTTCAGTACGACGTTCTCAATTTCGTTCAGGTGCCGGCGCATCGCAGACTCAGCGGCTGCAGCGTCGCCCAACTTCAAAGCGGACAGAATCCGGTGGTGACCGGCAAGCGATTTCTCCTGCCGCCCTTCCACCTGCAACGATCTCTCCCGCGTTTCCAGCAATAAATCCATCAGGACGTCAACAACCTTCAACACCGCAGCATTGTCGGATGCTAAAGCGATGGCGTAATGAAACTGGGAATCTTCCTCGATGCCGAGGTCGCCTGCGCGTATCTTCGCCTCCTGGCGCGAAAGGATGTCGTCCATATCGGCGATTGCATCGCGAGAAGCCTTTAGAGCAGCCCGGGCTGCTAAGGGCGGCTCGATCATCCCGCGCACGTCAAGCAAGTCCGCAATCATCTTTCGTTTTGCCAGTAGCGCAGTAGCCAGAGGATTTGCCGCGCCTGGAGCTGGGTTGCAAACCACCGTGCCAATTCCCTGGCGCGGCTCGAGCAGGCCCATCAGTTCCAGGGTACGAATGGCGTCTCGCACTGAGCTGCGGCTCACTCCCAGCGTTCGAACCAGTTCGCGCTCCGGCGGGATCAAGTCGCCCGGTTTCAGTTCTTCCGCAATACGCTGCTCCAGTTGTTTGGCGACCTGCTGGTAGACCTTATTTCTGGGGAGGGCCTTGAACTCGACGCGCGCTGATTCAGTGGCTAGCATCGGAATTGGTCTGATGACTGACCAGTTCATTTCAGCCCTGAATCGAAAACTGCACAAGGAAACAGATCACCGTTCAATGTGACATTTGGGCAAGAACGGCGAGGCATATTAAGTTTTGGCATCTCCTGTTGCGAATTTCAGCACGCATTCCATGGCCACAATATTCGCATCGGAGAACGGAAGTGTCCCGATGTGGAACAGTTGGTGATGAAACGAAAGAAGATGTGGCCGCCTTTGCCCTGGAGGAAAATTTTCGCGGTATATACTAAGGAGAGTTTCGGCGATCAAATCATGCTTACTAGCACGAAGAAGCCCCCACCGCTTCCTTCGGACGACAAACGCTGGCGAATCGTAAACGGAACCATGAGGCGGCACGGCTTTGCCCGCGACGCCCTTATCGAAACGCTGCACACCGTTCAGCAGTATTTTGGATACCTGGACCCGCCATCCCTTAAGTTCGTCGCCGAGTCGCTGCGTGTGCCCTTGAGTCAAGCCTACGGCGTAGCGACGTTCTACCACTTCTTCACCATGAAGCCGCCCGGCAAGCATACCTGCCTGGTGTGCCTGGGCACGGCTTGCTACATCAAGGGAGCCAGCCAACTCCTCGCGGTGGCCGAGGCTTCCCTCAACGTCAAAGCCGGAGAAACCACGCTGGACGGAAACGTCTCGCTGGTGAGTGCGCGGTGCATTGGCGCCTGCAGCATGGCGCCGGCGTTTATTTTTGATGGAGAAGCCTCCGGCAACGTCAATGAGACCGTTCTTCGCAACCAGCTTGAGGGATGGAAAAACTGATGACGCTCGAAGAACTCGAACAAATTGCAACTGACGCCCGAGCGGTAAAGGAACAATTTCCGCGTGCCCTCAATGTTTGCGTTGCGGCAGGATGCTTATCTCTCCACAGCGATGCCATCAAATCGGCCCTGGACAAAGAAGTGAAACGCACGGGAGCGAATTGTCGCGTGCGTGGAACCGGTTGCATGGGTCTTTGTTCACGCGGCCCGCTGGTGAGCAGCGAACCCGATGGAAATCTCTTAAAAAACGTGGCGGAATCGGACGCAGGGGAGATTGTTGCGAGACTGGACAGCGCAATGCCGGAGCGGCTTCTCCTTTCCCGGGAACAACCGTTCTTCCAACGGCAAACCACCATCGTTCTGGAAAACTCGGGCCGAATTGATCCGGAGAAGATTGAGGAGTACATCGCCGCGGATGGCTACCAGGCGCTGGTCCACGCGCTGACGGAAATGACGCCGCCGCAGATTGTGCAGGAGGTTTCGAAGAGCGGCCTGCGCGGCCGCGGCGGCGCCGGCTATCCCACCGGTCTGAAGTGGGGCACGGTCGCCAAAACGATTGGAAGGACGAAGTATGTAATCTGCAATGCGGACGAAGGCGACCCGGGTGCGTTCATGGATCGCAGCGTGCTCGAGAGCGATCCGCATCGCGTGTTGGAGGGGATGATCGTCGCGGGCTACGCGGTGGGAGCGAGCCAAGGCTACATTTATGTGCGCGCCGAATATCCACTGGCGATCAAGCGGCTGCAAACTGCGATTCGCGAGGCTCGCCGGCTGGGCTTGTTGGGCAGCCAGATTTGCAACACAAACTTCAGTTTTGACATTGAAATCCGTATCGGTGGCGGCGCATTTGTCTGTGGGGAAGAGACTGCGCTGATCGCTTCGATTGAGGGCCGCCGCGGCACTCCCAGCCCTCGCCCGCCATTTCCCGCCCAGTCTGGACTGTGGGAGATGCCGACGCTGATCAACAACGTAGAATCCTACGCCAACATCCCAACCATACTGCGGCGGGGCGGGGAATGGTATGCCTCGCTGGGAACGAAGAAATGCAAAGGGACAAAAGTATTTGCGCTCTGCGGGAAAGTTTGCAACGTGGGCTTGATCGAAGTGCCGATGGGAACCCCGCTGCGGCAGATTATTTTTGAAATTGGCGGCGGAGTCCCGGAAGGGCATCGCTTCAAAGCGGTGCAGACCGGCGGACCCTCCGGGGGATGCATTCCAGAACAGTTTCTGGATCTTCCAGTGGACTACGAATCGTTGAAGGAAGTCGGCTCGATCATGGGCTCCGGGGGCATGATCGTGATGGATGACAGCGCCTGCATGGTAAACGTGGCCCGCTATTTTATGGAGTTCTGTATGTCCGAATCGTGCGGCAAGTGCATTCCCTGCCGCGCCGGGACGGCGCAGATGTTCGAACTCCTCACCCGCATGACCACTGGAACGGCGACGCTGGATGATCTCGGCCTGCTGGAAGAACTCTGCGACATGGTCAGCAGCACCAGCCTGTGCGGACTGGGCCAGAGCGCCCCCAATCCGGTGCTGAGCACCCTCCGCTACTTCCGCGAGGAATACACCGAGCACATCGTCGATAGACATTGCCGTGCCGGAGTGTGTGAATGCAAGAAACTGGCGGAGGTCTCCGCATGAATCCGGCGCCCGCAGTAAAAACGCTTTCAATCGACGGCAAGGACGTCAGCGCAAGCGTCAACCAAACGATTCTCGATGCCGCACTCGAAAACGGAATTTCGATTCCGACACTATGCCATCTCGACGGACTGACGGAAGCCGGGGCGTGCCGGATGTGCCTGGTGGAACTGAAGGGTTCCGCTCGTTTGCAACCCGCCTGCGTGACGCTGGTGGAAGAAGGGATGGAGGTCACCACCGAGACGCCACGCCTGCAGAAATACCGCCGCATGGTGCTGGAACTTCTGTTTGCCGAACGCAATCATGTCTGTTCCGTGTGCGTCGCCAACAATATGTGTGAGTTGCAGGACCTGGCGAAAGCGCACGGCGTCACCCATGTGCGTTTTCCTTATCGGACTCCGTCGCTTCCGGTGGATGTGTCCCACGAACGCTTTGCATTGGATCAGAATCGCTGCATTCTGTGCACGCGCTGCGTGCGAGTATGCAACGAAATCGAAGGCGCGCATACCTGGGATCTGCTCGGCCGCGGCGTGAATTCCTTGCTCATCAGTGATCTGCATCAGCCCTGGGGCGAGTCCGATACGTGCACCAGTTGCGGCAAGTGTGTCCAGGTGTGCCCCACCGGAGCGCTGTTCGACAAGGGTAAGGTTGGCGCGAAAGTCCGCAAGAATCCAGACTTTCTCTCTTACTTGAAGGACATGCGGGAGGGCCTGCGATGAGCAAACCGACGCTGGCAACGGTATGGCTGGACGGTTGCTCTGGCTGCCACATGTCTCTTCTGGATATGGATGAACGGTTGGTGGAACTGAGTGAACAGTTCGATTTGGTGTATTCGCCGCTGGTGGATTACAAAGACTTTCCGGCGCAGGTGGATATCGCATTGATCGAAGGCTCAGTGAGCAGCGATGAGGACGAACGCAAAATACGGCTGGTGCGGGCGCACACGCGCGTTCTGGTTTCTCTTGGCGATTGTGCCGTGACCGGAAATGTGCCCGCAATGCGAAACCCCATCCCTGTACCAGAACTGCTCAATTCCGTTTACCAGGGGACCGGTCTGCTGCAGGCGCAGGTGCCGACCGAGCGCCTGCCCTCGCTGCTGCCGCGTGTGCGACCGGTACACGAAGTCGTAAATGTGGATGTGTTTGTTCCGGGCTGTCCACCCTCAGCCGACACCATCTATACGGTAATCACGGAGTTGCTTGCCGGCCGCGTTCCGGATGTAGGGGCCCTGTCTCGCTTTGGGGCTTAACTGGCGCGCGCTGATCTGGGTCTGAACTGGTCTGATCTGGGTCTGAGAAAGACAGGAAGATGTCCAAGACGATCACGATTGATCCGGTTACGCGAATCGAAGGCCATGCCAAGATCACGCTACAACTTGACGATCAGGGCGAGGTATCCGAGGCGTATTTCCACGTTACCCAATTCCGCGGATTCGAAAAATTCTGCGTCGGACGCCCGTTCTACGAGATGCCCTACCTGATGGAAAGGATCTGCGGGATCTGTCCGGTGAGCCATCTGGTGGCCTCGGCAAAGGCGTGCGACGTGCTGCTGGCCATGAAAGTTCCTCCGTCCGCCGGAAAGCTGCGGCGCATGCTGAATCTGGCGCAACTCATTCAATCGCATGCATTGAGTTTTTTCTACCTTTCGGTGCCGGATTTTCTCATGGGAATGGATGCCGACCCCAAAGAGCGCAACCTCTTCGGCGCAATGACCAAGAATCCGGAGCTGGGGCGCGGCGGAATTCGCCTGCGGCAATTCGGTCAGCAGGTGATCGAGACGCTTGCCGGCAAGCGCGTTCATCCCGGTTGGGTTGTCCCAGGAGGGGTGAACGAACCGCTAACCATCGAGAAACGCGACAAGCTCCTGGGCCAGATACCAGAGGTGATCGCGATCGCGCAGAAGGCCCTGGCGTGGTTCAAAATCGAATTCGAAAACTTTCGGGAAGAGATCCGCACGTTCGCAAACTTTCCCAGCCTGTTCATGGGATTGGTCACCGTGGATGAGCGCGCCGGATACTACGAAGGCAAACTCCGGTTTACCGACTCTCACGGAAACATCGTGGCCGACACTCTCGAAGCGGCAAATTACGCTGAGTTTCTGGACGAAGCCGTGGAACCGTTTACCTTCATGAAGTTTCCCTACTACAAGCCCCTCGGTTACCCGGGTGGCATCTACCGCGTGGGTCCGCTTGCGCGCATCAACCTGGTGGAGAACTGCGGCACGCCGCTAGCCCAGCAGGAATGGATTGAGTTCCGCGCGCTGGAACGTGGCGCCGTGTTGAGCTCGTTTCATTATCACTACGCGCGGCTGATCGAGATACTTTTCGCGCTCGAGCATATCGAGGAGTATTTACTGGACCCCATCATTACGAAGACCCAGGCCCGCTACTCCGCCTCGCTGAATAATCTCGAAGGAATCGGGTGTTGTGAAGCGCCGCGGGGAACGCTAATTCATCATTATCGCGTGGACGAGCAGGGGTTGATCACCTGGGCCAATCTAGTGATTGCCACTGGGCACAACAATCTGGCGATGAACCGCGGCATCCTGCAGGTCGCGCGCCATTTTGTGCGGAGCGAGAAGCTCAACGAAGGAATGCTGAACCGCGTGGAAGCGGTGATCCGCGCCTTCGATCCCTGCCTGAGCTGCTCCACACATGCGTATGGACAAATGCCGCTGCAAGTTCGGCTGGTCTCCGCCGAGGGCAGCGTGCTTGACCAGATTTGCAGGGGATCATGAGTCGAGCGCTGGTGCTGGCGTGCGGGAATTCTCTGCGCGGCGACGATGGAGTTGCGCTGCAGATTATGAATCACCTGCAGAAGGCCGGGTGCGATCCGGCTGCAGAATTTCATTGCCAACAGCAGTGGACCCCAGAACTCGCCGAACCAATCAGCCAGGCAGAGATCGTAGTATTCGTGGACGCCGCCCTGGGCAGGCCGCCGGGAGCAGTTGTGTGCCGGCAACTGCAGCCGCGCCAAAGCACGTCACTGGGCATTACACATCACAGTTCTTCGGAATCTCTGTTGTTGCTCGCGGAGGACCTTTATGGAAGGCGGCCGGCGCGCGCCTATCTGGTTACAATCGCCGGAGGAGCGTTCGAGTTGGATGAAAACCTATCTGACCCGGTCCGCCGTGCCATTCCCGAGGCGGGAGAATTGATCAAGGCGCTGCTAATGGGTATCACGGTGACAGAGAATTAGTGGGCGATTTGCGTGCGCGTCATTTGCAACAGACGGGGGCCTGATTGTTGACGTATCCCCGAGAGACTCAGTGTGCCGCAAATGGCTCGCACTTCTATGCGCGGATGGTCAGGACCGGACAGTTCGCATGCGCTACGACGTGGTGAACGGTCGACCAGGGCAAATGACTTGTGCCTTTGACGCAATGCGCTCCCAGCACAAGCAGATCTGCTTCCCGTTCCGCTGCTTTGTTCACGATGCATCGCCAAGCCGAGCCAAATTCGACCAGGATTTCCGGCGCGTGCGCCAGTAAGGCTGTTGGGATCTCTTCTCGTAGCTTTCGAACCTCTTCGTCCACCGGCTTGGGTGGAGTTCCCAGCCTCGAATCGCCCTCAACGACGTGGATCACTGTCAATCGAGCTTGGAATTGTGCGGCTAGCGAAAAAGCGATTGGCGCAACCTTCAGCGACTCAGCAGTAACGTTCGTGGCATAGACGATATGATGCAGCTCGAATTGGACCGGAGCCGGCCCGGTGCAGTGAAATTCCGGGAACTGGGCGCGAGCGCACACCGGCCCAACCGTCAGCACCGGACAAGGCGCGTGCCGCAGAATATCCTCAGCCACAGAACCCAGTAGAAACTTTCCCAATCCACCGCGGCCGCGGGTTCCAACGACGATCAGGTCGATTCCATTTTCCGCGACGATGGAACTGATCTCATCCCAAACCTTCCCGTGGCGCACATAAGTGCGCGTTGGAGTATCTTTCAACCGGGCGGCGATCTGATCTACTTTCTGCTGCGCTAAGCTCCGAGCGTCCTCGTAAAGAACCTCGAAACTAGGGGATTCGACAGCGCCGGTCATGACCAGTAGATTCGTGTCGGAGAGAACATGCGCGAGATGCAATGTGCTGCCGAATTTGCGGCAGATGGCGGTCGCGTAGGGAAAAGCCGCCTCGGACGCATCTGAAAAGTCTGTGGCGTACAGCACATTCTTGAAGGCAATCGCGGCGGGTTGCTTCCTGGTTTCTACTTTCTCTGGCGTTGATTCCAGGACTGTCATAAGGCACCTCGGCACCAGCTTGAGATTCACACATCAGCGCGAGTTCAGCTACGCCTACTGTCACTTTCTTCTGTGATTGTGGTCACGTCGTCGCAGGGACGCGTTCTTCGGCTTCTGGAATGGTGAATAAAACAACGCAGTAGATTATTTCAGATTGTCACGACTTCACTCTCTTGCAGCCTTAGAGCCTCCGTCTGTTCCTGGTAGCCGAGTGCTGCGAAATAGATCGCGTGATCGAAAAATTGTTCCAGCATCTGCAGCAGTTCCAGTTCTCCCATGATCTCCACCGCGCGGTCAGCCACCGCTTCGCTCTGCAGGAAATCCCAGAGATTCTCCTTCGTAAGAATGATCACCTGGATTAGTTCGGCTAGCGGTACCTTCTGGCGTGCCCTCCGCGCTCCGATCTCGCGATAGCGCTGCTCAATATCTGCCTGCTGCTTTCCCAGCAGCCATTCGCCCAGATGACGATAGATCTCGTATACGCGTTCCTGCAATTCGTGAGCGGGAATGGTCCGGAAACGACTCACACAGGCGGAAGACAACACTTTCTTCTCCAACCCCGCAGCCAGCGTATCGGCATGGGTTTCAATCAGACGCACCAACCTGTAGGAAAACATCATGACCTCCCTCCTCTACCTTCCAAACTTATAGGCCGAGCCTACCCGACGTCTCAGCAACAGGGCGCCCGAGCCGCATTTTGCCAACCTCATTTTCAGTTGCGCGGTTCGGGACCTGAGATGGCGTGCGCGATCGCGCCTGTGCGAGTTCCCTCGGCTGGTTAGAAGGAAAATGACCATAGCGGTCGTCTCCACGTCAACTGGTTGCCCGTTCAGTAAATAAGGACGGTCCACTGTCTAACTGCCTCAATGGCACTCCAACCTCGCATTGATTTTCGATCACAATGGGGGCAACAGCCGTGACCGGCAGCACGATCATGTGTGATTGGAATCACTCTCACAGCGACGCTGCGTAGCATCTTTCCTGAGCCGTGTCGAATTGGCCAGTGTTCGCACGTCATATATTTGGACGTGGTAAAACTGACATTTCCGAAGGGAGAGTTGCGATGCGATTCGCCTTGCTTATTTACGAGGGACCCGAAGGTTTTAAGATGCGGAACAGCGATGGGACCGATTCCTACACCGGCGCCTGGCGAGCCTACCACAAGTCCCTGGTGGAGGCCGGCGTCTACGTCGGCGGAGATCCGCTGCAGGTGCCAGAAACTGGAACTACGGTACGAATTAAGGATGGAAAGCGGCACGTCCAGGACGGTCCCTATGCGGACACGAAAGAGAACCTGGGAGGGTTCGCAATCCTGGATGTCCCCTCACTTGACCTTGCCTTGGATTGGGCAGCGCGATGCCCGGCAGCTTCGATCGGGGCTGTGGAGGTCCGTCCGCTTGCGACAGACACCAAGGATAGGATCGTGGGATGAGTGGTGAAGCTCTCGAGGACACACACCGGACCATGGAGCGCGTCGCGCGCGAGTCCTACGGCCGTCTGGTGGCCTATCTCTCCGCGCATACTCGCGATGTGGCCGCCGCCGAGGACGCGCTCAGCGAGGCATTGCTCGCGGCACTGCGAGTGTGGCCGCGAGATGGCTTGCCACAAAATCCCGAGGCGTGGCTGCTGACGGCGGCCCGCCGTTCGATTATCGATCATATTCGTCATCAACGCGTAGTTTCGGAGAGCGAGCCAACTCTGCTGTTGCTTAAGGAAGATTCCACGGAGATGAACTCAGCAACTGATTTTCGCGATGAACGGCTCAAATTGCTCTTCGTATGTGCTCATCCAGCGATCGATCCGGCGCTGCATACGCCCCTGATGCTTCAGACCGTTCTCGGTCTGGATGCCGCACGAATTGCCGGCGCCTTCCTGGTCTCACCGAAAACCATGGGACAACGGCTGGTGCGTGCCAAGACCAAGATTCGTGACGCTGGCATTCAGTTCGAGATTCCTGATAAGCGCGAGTTGCCCGGTCGGCTTGAGGCGGTGCTGGAAGCCATTTACGCCGGCTTCGGAATCGGCTGGGATGACATAGCGGGTATCGATCAGCGCGGCCGGGACCTTACCGAAGAAGCAATTTGGCTCGCGCGCGTGCTTCTCGAACTCATCCCCGATGAGCCGGAAGCGCGGGGTCTGTTAGCGCTCATGCTGTACTGCGAAGCCAGACGATCAGCGCGACGCGGCGCTGATCGCGAGTACATCCCGCTTTCCGAGCAGGATCCTAAACAGTGGTCCGCTGCGTTGATCGACGAAGCGGAAAAACATCTGGCGGCGGCTTTCCACTCCGGGCGGCCTGGCCGATTTCAACTCGAAGCCGCCATTCAGTCGGCGCACGCTGAGCGGGCTCGGAGCGGGCGGACCGACTGGGCAGCCATCTCCGCCTTTTATCAACAGCTCATCCGCATATCGCCAACGCTTGGCAGACTGACTGGGTACGCAGCGGCCTTGGCTGAAGCGAATGGACCTCAAGCGGGGCTTGCCGTTCTGAACGCGATCGAGTCAGATGCTGTCTCTTCCTACCAGCCGTACTGGGCGGTTCGCGCTCACCTCTTGCAACAGCTTGGGAAGACACCCGAAGCGTTGGATGCTTATGACCGGGCGATTGGCCTGGCTGAAGATCCTGCCGTGAGAGAGTTCCTGCTCAAAAGACGGGGGTGATTGGACATTGTATTTCGATCACCGTCGGAGTCGTAAGGTCTGTCCGACCGCCAGTCGACCGATGCGCGTGACCGCGCCGTAGATTCCCGCAGTGTTCTGGTGCGCATGAACCACCGCCTTCAGCACTTCTGGCGCAGGAGTTGCTGAGTCAGGATCAAGATTCACCATCGAGCAGCGAACGTCGCGCATGGTGACGGTAATGGCGGGGGCTTCGTCCCCCTCGCCGAATGAGAGCACACCGCCCAACCACTCGTCCTCTTGAAAGGGAACCGGCCGCAGTAAACGAACTACGACATTCGGGCGAAATCGTCGCACGTCCGGGCTTTGCCCTGCGAGTCGTCCGATCTCGCGCACCGTATCGGAGGCGATTACGGAGATGCAGGCATCATCGAAGATGCCATGCCTCAACTGCATCATCTGCACGGGAGGCCCGTACCGGCGTCCGACCTCCGCAGCCAAGTCCTCCCCGAAGACAGGCATCTCTTTGCCATCCGGCGTGCGAATATGCGTAGGCAGGTCTTCATAGGTTTGAGGGTGAAGAGCGCCGTCTTCACGGCGCCGCGGAGCAAACAGAACCAGGTCGGGAAGCTTGCTTGCTGTGAGCCACGGCATCCCGCTGCGGTCATTAATCCTCCGGAATGCCAGGCGTCTGTCACCCTCGATGCCGTACCAGCCCAACTGGGCGACCTCGAGCCGTTCGCCTCTCATGGACTTCACGGGATACCGGAAGAGAGCCTCGACTTGTCCGATTTCTATGAGCATGCTCGGTCAGGTCTGACGTTGGGCCTGGCTCGGATCGAGCGGGACCATTAGGTTCACGCGCCTTTCCATTTCTTCTCTGCAAGTTTCTTGCGCTGATAGTTTTCTCATGACTTTTTTTGGCTCCGTGCCTTGTCTTGCCATAGGCAGAACCGCTCACGCACGCGCTTTGTCGATCATCGCCTCCCAGATGCCTTTGGATTTGACAACAAGTTCAATTGCCTCGCGTACCGCACCGTGGCCGGCGTGGGCTCTGGTAGTGTAGTGCGCGGCGGCTTTTACTTCCGTGACCGCGTCGCCTACGGCAACGGCGAGGCCTACGCGTCGCATTAAGGGAATGTCCGGAAGATCGTCCCCGATATAAGCGACGGCGGAGTCGGTGACACCCGCTTTTCGCAGGATGTCTTCATAGGCCGGCATTTTCAGCGGTTGTTTCATATAGATAAAATCCATCTTCATTTCATGGGCGCGGCGCAGGAGGGCAGCACTTTCACGGCCGGTGATGCAGCCGGTGCGCAGTCCGGCGGTGTGCGCCAGGGTCAGACCCTGGCCATCGTGCGCGTCAAAAGTTTTGATTTCGAGGGCGGTGCCGTCAGTTTGTGAGAGCAGCGTAACGCTGCCATCCGTCATGGTGCCGTCGACATCCATGAGGATGACCTTGATTTGCGCGGCGCGTTTCTTAAGTGCGGACGAGATTTTCGGAAGACGGGCCAAAGAATGCCTCCATGAAAGAAACAATGAGAGAGTTTAAATTAACGCCGCAGGGACCACATAATAATAAAGATATCGCGCGAAACTGACCGACTGCCGCTCGTTCCGGTCAGGCCGCGCTGGCGGCTGTACCGATCGCCGCCCCTCCGCCGCCGCCGAAACCAGGGGTGGGGATTTTAACTCTGTATTTCGGAGGCTGTGGAAAAGCAATAAGCAACGAGATTTCGCAATGAACATCAAAGGTTGTAATGGGAGTAGCACGGAGGCCACTAGACCTTGGCTTCGCGTGAAGCGCCAATCAGACGTGCAGATGAGATCGCGGCGATTCTTGAAATTTGCAGAAATTACGACTCGGAGTAAAGACGCAGCAAGCGAATCGGAGGTCGCAAGGAGAGAGACTGCATGAGTGACGCACTTCCTGAAATCTATATGGCGCGGCACGGCAACACGGCATGGACTGTCTCAGGCCAGCATACCGGCCTCACCGACTTACCTCTAACGCCTGATGGCGAACGCAACGCCCGAAGGCTGGGAGAGCGTCTGAAGGGTATGACATTTGCCCAAGTGTTTACCAGTCCGTTGCAGCGTGCGTCCCGAACTTGCGAGCTGGCAGGGTTTGGAGCTGTCGCCGAAACCGATCCTGACCTGGTGGAGTGGGACTACGGCCAATATGAAGGACTAACCTCCGCCGAAATCCTTCGAAAACGCCCAGACTGGCAGCTATTCCGGGACGGCGCCCCGGGAGGCGAATCGCCGGTGCAGATTGGTGAGCGGGCGGACCGCGTCGTGAGGCGACTCCGCGCCGTTGCGGGCAACGTACTTCTTTTTTCCAGCGGACACTTCATTCGGGTTTTGACCGCACGCTGGTTGGGCCTCGGTCCGGGGACTGGAGGCAGGTATTTTCTGCTAAGCCCGGCAAGCCTGAGCGCGCTCAGTTACGAGCACAATCTTTCCCACCCGGTGATCCGACTTTGGAATGACGATCATCATGTGGTCCGGGCGTCGACACAGTCGTGCGACGAAGAACAAGGTGTTCTCACCGCTGGCAATACGGTTCGCAGATAATGCAGACGACGACAATAAACAACGATAACTCATAGAACAATAACTCGAGGACAAGGATATCGAATGAGCACAGAGAGCGTGGCACGCCCAACCTCCGCAAAAGTCGTTCCGATGGCGAGAAAGACCGTCGACATTTCTGAACTTCTAAAACAATATGGCGGGTCGATTCCGCTTGCCGGGACCGAAGACGCCTTCTACGAGCGTCACCTGGTTTTTGACCGGGCGATCGACCCCAAGGTGGCGGGTGCGCGCGAGCGCTTCGAGGCTTTCTCCCGTTCCGTGCGCGACATTCTCGCGCAGCGTTGGGTTCTCACCAAGACGACGTATGAGCAACAGAATGCCAAGCGCATCTACTACCTTTCCCTGGAGTTTCTCATCGGGCGTTCGCTGGCCAACAACATCACCAACCTGTTGCTCGACCCTGTGGTACCACAGGTGCTTCGTGAAGAGCGCCTTGAATGGCTGGAACTGATCGACCAGGAACCCGATGCAGGTCTGGGGAACGGAGGCCTGGGCCGCCTCGCGGCTTGCTTCATCGATTCGATGGCCATGATGCAGCTACCGGGTACCGGCTATGGTCTTCGCTATGAATATGGCATGTTCAAGCAATCCATCGTGGATGGGTGGCAAAAGGAGAGTGCCGACAATTGGCTCCGTGACGACGATCCCTGGGAGATCGCACGGCCACACGAGAAGGTAGAGGTGAAAGTGAACTGCTCCTTCCACCTGCGTGGGGGAAATTTTGAGATTATCCAGAACAAGCCATCGACCTTGATCGGAATACCTTTCGATCGTCCCGTGGTGGGCTATGGAGGAAAGACCATCAACACTCTGCGGCTGTGGGCGGCTGCTGCGCCCGATTCCTTCGATTTTCAGGAGTTCGGTACGGGTGACTTTGTGGGCGCGCTGGGCGAAAAACTAGAGGCGGAATCGCTGACACGCGTGTTGTATCCGGACGATTCCACGACCGCGGGGCAAGGACTGCGATTCCTTCAGGAATATTTTCTGGTTGCCTGCTCACTGGCGGACCTGGTGCGCCGTTTTTTGCGGCATAACACGGATTGGGATAAGCTGCCGGAAAAGATTGCGGTCCAGCTGAATGATACCCATCCTTCCATGGCGGTTGCTGAATTGATGCGAATCTTGCTCGATGATGCGCATCTGGGATGGGACAAAGCCTGGGATCTGACTCAGAGATCACTTGCCTACACAAATCACACCCTGCTCCCCGAGGCACTTGAGAAATGGCCCGTCGCATGGTTTCAGGTTCTTCTGCCCCGCCAGCTGGAAATCATTTACGACATAAACCAGAGACTGCTCAACCAGGTTCGGCTTCGCTATCCTGGCGATGAGGGGAAAGTGCAGCGCATTAGCCTGGTGGAAGAGGGCAACCAGCGCAAGATCCGTATGGCCAACCTCGCGATTGTGGGCACGCACAGCACCAATGGAGTGGCCGCAGTCCACACCAAGCTGTTGCGAACCACGACCGTCAAAGATCTAGCCGAAATGTTTCCTGAGCGTTTCAACAACAAGACCAACGGCGTAACACCGCGGCGCTGGTTGCTTGAAGCGAATCCCACGCTGGCGGATGCCATCACGCAAGTCGTGGGCGAGAAGTGGATTACTGACTTGAGCCAGCTCAAGGACCTCAAGCCTCTTGCCGAGGACTCCAGCTTTCGTGAATTGTTCCTCAGAGCGAAACGCGACGCGAAAGTGCAGTTTGCCAATTGGCTCAAATCGACGTCGGGGCAGATCGTCGACCCTGACTCCATCTTCGATTGCCAGATCAAGCGCATCCACGAATATAAAAGGCAATTCCTGAACGCGCTCAGGATCGTAGTGGTGTATAACCGCCTGCGCAAAAATCCTGACCTGCAAATGGAACCGCGAACATTCTTCTTCGCCGGTAAGGCGGCGCCGGCGTACCGGCTGGCCAAGGTAATCATAAAGTTCATCAACAACCTGGCGGGCACCATTGATGGCGACCCGGCCATGCGTGGTCGAATCAAAGTTCTTTTCCTTCCCGAATACAATGTTTCTCTAGCCGAGCGTCTGATTCCAGCCAGCGACGTCTCCAACCAGATCTCGACTGCCGGCTATGAAGCCAGCGGAACCAGCAACATGAAGTTCATGATGAACGGAGCCTTAACCGTTGGAACTCGCGATGGCGCCACTATCGAGATGGCCGAAGAGGCAGGCGAGGAGAACATGTTCCTGTTTGGCCTCACCGTGGAACAAGTGCAGAACAGCCGCAGCTGGTACAGTCCGCAGTGGCATTATGACAATGAGCCCGAAACCAAAGAGGCTCTCGACTTGATTTTCTCCAACCACTTCAGCTTCTACGAACCCGGAGTGTTCGACCCGCTGCGCGATATGCTTTTCTTGTTCGGCGACCACTACATGCATCTGGCGGATCTGACTTCTTACTGCCAGGCGCAAGACCGGCTTGGCGCGTTGTATGCCGATCCTGGCGCGTGGGCGCGCAAGGCAATCCTGAATGTTGCCAGCTCCGGCAAGTTTTCGAGTGACCGCAGCATTGGCGAATATACATCTGAGATTTGGAAGGTGAACCCATGCCCAGTACGTTAGAAAAACAGTCAGTGGCAAACGCTTCGAACCAAGAGAAAATTTCGCCGCTGGCCGGCAAGCCGGCTCCCAAAGAGATGCTTGTCGACGTCGCTTGCCTGGAGAGGGACTACTTCGATTGTCATCCTGATCTGAGTGATCCAACCCAATTGGTTAGCTTTGGCACCAGCGGACACCGCGGCTCGCCGCTGCGCGGCACATTTAACGAAGCGCACATCCTCGCGATAACTCAAGCGATCTGCGACTACCGGCGGGAGGTGGGAACGGATGGCCCACTCTACATGGGGAAAGATACCCACGCGGTCTCTGGGCCCGCGCAGCGTACCGCGCTCGAGGTGTTGGCCGCGAACGGCGTGGAGACGATCATCCAGGAGAACGACGGCATAACTCCAACCCCCGTGATCTCGCGCGCCATTCTGGTTTACAACCGCGGCCGCAAGGGACACCTCGCCGACGGCATTGTCATCACACCATCGCACAACCCGCCAGAAGACGGAGGATTTAAGTACAACCCAACCAACGGCGGTCCAGCTGACACCGATGTGACCCGCTGGGTCGAAGGCCGTGCAAACGACTTGCTGCGGGCCGAGAACGCCGAGGTCAAACGAGTCCCCTTCACGAAAGCGATGAAGGCACCGAGCACGCACCAAGAGGACTTCGTCTTACCTTACGTTCGCGATCTTAAGAACGTCGTTGACGTGGATGCGATTCGCAGCGCTCACCTCAACCTTGCCGTGGACCCGTTGGGGGGAGCCGCACTGCCTTATTGGGAGCCTATCAACTCGATTTACGGCCTGAACATTGTCGTAACCAATCCGATCATTGATCCAACATTTTCTTTCATGACAGTCGATCACGACGGCAAGATCCGCATGGATTGCTCAAGTCCGTACGCGATGGCTAGACTCGTCGGGTTGAAGGATCAGTACCAATTGGCATTCGGCAACGATACGGACGCGGATCGGCACGGAATCGTCACTCCCGTAGCGGGGTTAATGAATCCGAACCACTACCTCGCCGTCGCCATTCGATATCTGCTAACGCACCGCCCAGCGTGGCGGCAGGATGTGTCGGTTGGAAAGACTCTGGTGAGCAGCAGCATGATCGACCGGGTCGTCAAAAAGCTGGGTCGCAAACTACTTGAAGTGCCGGTCGGCTTCAAATGGTTCGTGCCGGGCCTCGTCGATGGTTCCTGTTGTTTCGGTGGGGAAGAGAGTGCTGGAGCCAGCTTTCTTCGCCGCGACGGAACGGTGTGGACTACCGACAAAGACGGGCCAATTATGGATCTGCTCGCTGCTGAGATTACGGCGCGCACGGGGAAAGATCCCGGCGAACACTACCGCGAACTCACGGCGGAGTTCGGAAGTCCTTGCTACACGCGCATCGATGCGCCGGCCTCACCAGAGCAAAAGGCAAGATTGCAAAGATTATCGCCGGAAGCGGTTAAGGAGTCAGATCTCGCTGGCGAACCAATCACTGCCAAGCTCACCAAGGCTCCAGGCAATGATGCTCCCATCGGCGGCCTGAAAGTCATAGCAGAGAGCGGCTGGTTTGCGGCCAGGCCCTCCGGCACGGAGAACATTTACAAAATCTATGCCGAGAGCTTCAAGGGTCAGGAGCACCTGAACGCGATCGTCAACGAAGCGCAGCAGATGGTGGACAAAGCGCTGAGCGCTTCGAATGGAGTAGGGCAATGATCGATAACGGCGGGCTGACCAGCGTTCCGCCGTTTCCGCCCGAATATCGGGCTTCCGGATTATTGCTGCATGTTACGTCGTTGCCCTCGCCTTACGGGATCGGTGATCTCGGATCGTCGGCATCTTTGTGGGTTGATCGCCTCCACGAAGCCGGTCAAAGATGGTGGCAGGCATTACCTCTGGGGCCGACTGGTTATGGAAACTCGCCGTATCAGTCCCTGTCTTCGTTTGCCGGCAACGACCTGCTGATCAGTCCAGACCATCTCATCTCGGAGGGGCTAGTTCGGGCTCGCGATGCTGAAAATCACTTTGCGGCCGACCTGGTCGACTACGCTTCCGTCATCCCGTTCAAACAGCGGCTGCTCGAAACGGCGTGGACAAATTTCAAGGCGGGAGAGCGTAAAGATCTGCGCCCTGCCTATGACGAGTTCCGCGCTGCACAGCAGCATTGGCTGGAAGACTATGCCCTGTTCCGAGCGTTGAAAGCCAAGTATCACGGCGCATATTACCTCGAGTGGCCGGTGGAGTTGGTTCGACGCCGCCCTGCCGCGCTCGACCAGGCCCGGCGAGAGTTGGCCGATCGAATCGATCAAGTTCGCTTCGGGCAATTCTTGCTGCTGCGTCAGGCTGACGCGCTTAAGGCGTACGCTCATGCCAAGGATGTGGGCTTGATCGGCGACCTGCCGTTTTTCGTTTCGCCGGATTCCAGCGATGTTTGGACGAACCCCGAATTATTCCTGCTGGATGAGCGGCGTCGGCCCCGCTTCGTCGCAGGAGTTCCTCCCGATTATTTCAGCGCGCAAGGACAATTGTGGGGTAATCCCGTCTACAACTGGGACGCCCTTCGTTCCACTGGTTACCAGTGGTGTGTCGATCGGTTGCGTGCTTTGCTGGCTCATGTCGATGTGATTCGTCTGGACCACTTTCGAGGGTTCGCGGCCGCGTGGCAGATCCCGGCCGGGGCACCAACCGCTCAGTCCGGGCAATGGGTGCCGGGTCCGGGGGCCGGCTTTTTCCAGGCAGTGCAGAAAGAACTGGGCCGTTTACCATTCATCGCTGAGGATCTCGGTGTGATCACTCCCGATGTGCGCGCACTGCGCGACCAATTTCAAGTGCCGGGGACGCGCGTCCTGCAATTCGCCTTCGACGGACATGCAGACAATCCCTACCTTCCGCACAACTTTGTTCACAACACGGTCGCGTATACCGGCACTCACGACAATGCAACAACTCGCGAATGGTACGAAGAATTGCCCGAATACGAGCGGCAAAACATGTGGAGTTACCTCAAGCGCCCACCGGGCGATGGCACTGAAGTTGCTCCAGCCTTGATGCGCCTGGCGTGGTCATCCATGGCGGCGCTGACAATTGCGCCGTTGCAGGATCTGCTCAATTTAGGCAGCGAAGCCCGCATGAATGTGCCTGGCCGTGCCGATGGGAATTGGCGTTGGCGTTGTACCGCAGAGATGCTGTCGCCTCCGCCGTTTGAATGGCTGCGGGAATTGACCGAAAGTTCTAAGCGCGCGGTGAGCCCGGCAGTAATGGTGGGGGCATGAAAATAAATCCCCCGCTGTAAGCTATCAATGGCAAAGGCCTGGTGGTTGCCTGACGAATCTTCAAAACGGAGGATATATAGATATGCAACTTGGCATGATTGGTCTGGGACGAATGGGCGCCAACATGGTGCGGCGGCTCATCAACAATGGTCACAACTGCGTGGTGTTCGACCGGTCGCCGGCCGCTGTGGACGAACTGGTCAAGGATAAAGCGGAAGGCTCCGCCTCACTCGCAGAATTCGTGAAGAAGCTCGTGAAGCCACGCGCGATCTGGCTTATGGTGCCGGCCGCGGTTGTCGATAAAACGATTGCTGATCTTCTGCCCCATCTCGACGCTGGTGACATTCTCATCGACGGGGGCAATTCGTATTACATCGACGACATCCGGCGGGCCAAGGAGCTCGCACCGAAGAAAATTCACTACGTGGATGTAGGCACCAGTGGCGGAGTGTGGGGCCTGGAGCGAGGGTACTGCATGATGATCGGCGGCGAGAATGAGGTGATCAAGCGCCTTGATCCAATCTTCGCCACGCTCGCCCCAGGCATGGGAGACATTCCGCGCACGCCCGGCCGGGAAAAATTCGCCAGCTCGAACGAAAATGGCACGGCCGAGCAGGGTTACCTGCACTGTGGCCCCAACGGTGCCGGGCACTTCGTCAAGATGGTGCACAACGGAATCGAATACGGAGTGATGGCCGCCTATGCAGAAGGGCTGGGTATTCTGCGCAGCGCGAACATCGGCAAGCAGGCGGGCGGCGCAGTCGATGCCGAGACCACTCCCTTGCGCGATCCCGAACACTACCAATATGACCTGAACCTGCGCGACATTGCGGAAGTGTGGCGTCGTGGAAGCGTGATCGCATCCTGGTTGCTGGATCTGACCGCTATCTCGCTGCTGCAGGACCCAACTCTTGCCAACTTCGCAGGACGTGTCTCCGACTCTGGCGAAGGGCGTTGGACCATTAAAGCTGCGATCGACGAAGCCGTGCCTGCGCAGGTTCTGACCAGCGCCCTCTACGAACGATTCAGCTCGCGAGGCGAGGCTGACTTTGCCAACAAGGTTTTGTCTGCGATGCGCTATCAATTCGGCGGACATCTGGAAAAATCTGACGACAAATCCAAGGTGGCTTAAAGAGATGAGTGTCATCAATTCCCGTTCAGAGATGAAGATTGAAGTGTTTGCTGATGACGAGGCGACCGCCAGTGCGGCTGCGAAGAGGATTGCCGTGGAAGCCGTTGCTGCCGCGAAGCGTCCCACTTGGTCGCAGGTTGAGGGCAGCCCCTTACCGCTCGGCGTCACCTGGATCGAAGAGGAACAAGCGTACAACTTTGCCGTTCACTCGGAACATGCGGAGAGCGTAACTCTGTTGCTCTATTCTTCCGCCGACTTGGTGAATCCTCTCCTAACCTTCCGCTTCGATTTTCTGCATAACAAGTCCGGTCGGATCTGGCATTGCCGGATACCCATCACAGAGATCGAGGAAGCTCGTTATTACGCATACTCAGTGTCGGGAGAAACAATTCCTCAACTGCACAGCTTCGATCCGCAAAAGGTTCTGCTCGATCCTTATGCGAAATGCATTTTCTTCCCACCCGGTTTTGATCGTGAACTGGCGATGCGGGAAGGACCGAATGCAGGCCATGCGCCTTTAGGAGTACTGACTGGACACCGCAAGAGGTTTGACTGGGCCGGAGACCGCCCAATGCATCACGAGTCGGATGCGGTTATCTACGAGCTTCACGTAAAGGGCTTTACGAAGAGCGCCAACTCCGGCGTCGATCCCTCTCGCGCCGGTACCTATGCCGGGCTGGTGGAAAAGATCCCATACTTGAAGGAACTCGGGATAACGATGGTCGAACTGATGCCAATTTTTCAGCGCGATCCTCAGGAGGGTGACTATTGGGGATATATGCCCTTGAACTTCTTCGCGCCTCATGCGCAGTACGCGACCACCCGCGACGATTGCGAGCAGCATCTTGAATTCAAAAACATGGTGAAGGCTTTTCATCAGGCTGAAATCGGGGTGGTCCTCGACGTTGTGTACAACCACACCTGCGAGGGCGATCAGCGGGGACCGATCTACAGCTACAAGGGTTTCGATGCTGCGGGTTATTACATGCTGTCTTCTGATCCGGCGAATCCTTACGCGAACTACTCCGGGACAGGCAACACCCTGAATTTCGGCGAAGCGCACGTGCGCAAGATGGTGACGGACAGCCTGCGTTATTGGAAACAAGAAATGCATGTCGATGGATTCCGCTTTGACCTGGCGTCGGTTTTCAGCCGTAATGCGGATGGGTCGCTCAACTGGGGACACGCACCCATCTTCAGTGAGATTGCGGCCGATCCACAATTGGGCCGAGCGCGGTTGATCGCTGAGCCTTGGGACACTGGGGCTTATCAACTGGGTCGCGGGTTCCCTGGCCTGACGTGGCTCCAGTGGAACGGACGCTTTCGCGACGATATTCGCCGTTTCATCAAAAGCGATCCTGGGATGGTTCCTGATGTCATGCGGCGCATCTACGGCAGTGACGACTTTTTTCCCGACAGCCGCGCCGACGCTTATCACTCCTACCAGAGCGTGAATTATATAACCTCCCATGACGGCTTCACGCTGTACGATCTCGTCTCCTATGACCGCAAGCGCAACTGGGCAAACGGCAACAACAATCAGGACGGCATGAACGACAACTACAGTTGGAACTGTGGACACGAAGGGGACGAAGGCGCGCCTCCGGAGGTACTGGCTTTACGCCGCAAGCAGGTTAAAAATTTCTGTTGTCTGCTGATGCTGTCAAACGGAACGCCGATGTTCCGCGCCGGTGATGAGTTCTTGAACACGCAGTTCGGCAACAACAATCCCTACAACCAGGACAATCAAACGGGATGGCTGAATTGGAGCCAGCTCCGCACCAATCAGGACATCTTCCGTTTTTTCAAGGGCATGATCGCGTTCCGGAAGAGTCATCCTTCCTTGGGCCGCAGCCGATTCTGGCGAGAGGATGTGTCCTGGTATGGATTGGGTCCGGGGGTCGATTTGTCCCACGATTCGCGTAGCATTGCCTTCTGCCTCCATGGCGCCTCGCAGGGCGATGACGACATTTACGTGATGATCAATGCGTATTGGGAGGAATTGGAGTTCCGTGTCCAAGAGGGCGCAGCAGGCGAGTGGGGAAGAATCGTGGACACAAGTTTGCCGAGTCCCGATGATTTCTCTGACCACGGTGCGCCTCTGGAGCAAATGCAGTATGGGGTCGGCCCGAGGTCGATTGTTGTCTTACTTCGACCAAGGAGGCGCACCTGAAATGCCTGACGTTGGAATTGCAGTCGTAAATCAGACAACAATGGAGACAGAGTAGCTACTCCCCAGCCTTGACCGCCAATGTTTCGACTACCGCAATATTTTGCAGCAACTCCGAGGGGAGGCCATGCCGCTGCTGCAAATATGCTGCGCTGTTGTAGCTAACCCATACCTTTCCCTGAGCATCTTCCCAAACCAGAATCTTCAGTGGAAGGTCGATGGCGATCGATGGCGCTGCCAGCATGAGGGGAGTGCCAGCCTTGGGGCTGCCGAAGATCAGCAGCTTGGTGGGAGGCATTTTCATTCCGACTTTTTCTGCTTCTCCGCTGTGGTCGATCACGGCAAATAGTGTGACTCCTTTGGCTTGCAGAATGTTCTTGAGCCGATCGACCGTCTGCTCGACCGTGTGATTGCTCGGCTTGTCGACAATTCCTCGATCTGCTGCCGGCGTCATGGACACCTCCTCGTTATGTTTGAGAAAACATTTAGGGAACCCCGCATGGGGACCGTGTAAATCGCGTCGCGGCCGATTCTATTCATTCTGTTGCTCATCATTCTGCTGCTGATGATTCCATGTGCCGTGCAGCGCGAATGAGACCGACGCCGAGGCTTAGAACGGCGGCGGCGAGAAACAGGGCCCCGACGTAAGCGAGATTCATCAAGGTATTCGGTTGCTTTGCGGTTGGAGAGATGACGGACAGGAAGAACGCGGCGGGGATTAGAATCGCCGCGATCGGCGCTCCCGTTCGCGCAACCCACTTCCAAAACGGGGGAAGCACCGCTTCATCAACGTAGCGAAGGATGACCAACGACAGAACGAGATAAACGCCCGCGTGCGCATGGCCGGCGCGCCAGAGGTCGTGCCGCAGCGGGTTGTCGTTATATCCCGGCACACTGCCCGTTAGAAGATGAGAAGAGTCAACCCCCCGTACATCACCGTAGGAAGAACGACAAGAAGGATTCCTGCAAGCATTCGCGATTCTCGTGACATGGATTTTCTCCATCAACGGCGATTGACTTCGCTTTCGGGCAGCTTGAGCGAGTCGCTCACCGTAAGTTGGGCCACGTTAAGCCGCCTGACGGATAGATCCTGAATCTCAAGTGACTTGAACCTGGCCTTCCCGATTGAGATGCGGCCGATCACAAGGCGGCCGACGGCAAACGCACCGACGGCGAATGCGCCTACTGCCATGGCGCCAATGGCCACAGCGCCAATGGCGACTGCGCCAACCGACACCGCCCCCATCGCCGTGCCAACCACGGCCACGCCGCGCAAGGCCAGTGATCCCGGTCTATCGTGGTCCTTCATGTGTCCTCCGACGGTTGGTGGCGCTGTCAGGTCGCCGCGGTTATTGATCATCGTCGAAACACAGCGCATTCCTGAGTTAGCCGCGTTTGCGCAAGGTGCGGCCTTTAGGACCGCCGCCAAGGTCTGGAACCGGTTCGCCCAGGGCAGTCGCTAAATCGATTTGATGATCCTGTTCCTGCATGAGGATCTGGCGAATCTGTTCCGCCATCGCGTACTCCCCCAGCGCTTCACATTGCGGGATGCGATCGCGGTAATTCCGAATGGTCTCGTTTTCATTATCGAGATCGTACCGGAGCATGTCTTTCGCGTTCTTCGAGGTTCGTACCGGCTTGGGAGTGACGACCGGCATTTTGCCGAGATAATCGATCTGCCGCGAGAGGATCAAAGCATGATCAAGCTCCTGCTTGGCGTGGATTTCGAGCTGGGCCGCAATGTCCATGTATTCAGCGCCGCTCAGTACCTGGGAATAGACGACGTAGGCGATGATGGCTTGATATTCGCGGGCGAGGTCTTCGTTCAACAATTCTGCGAGGCGGTCGCGGGAAACTTCGGTTTCGTTTGCGGTGGATTGGGGTTCAGCCATTTGTGATTTCCTCCTTTGAATTTGAAAGGAGATTATATTGGTTGCGACCGGTTCCAAGTCCAGCCCTTATCTTTCGAATAATAGAAAAACCTCGTCTCCTCTAAAAAGCGAGGTTTCCCAATGCGGAGGGCCGACGCGGATTCAACCGACGCCCTGAACCAGGTATGAACCGTTAACCCACTTTCATTTTGTCGTGTCGGTGTGCCAACCCGGATTGGTCCATCGCCCATGTTGCCAGACAAAGATCTCCGTCACCCGTCCAACATCTGACGATCGCTTGCCCCCGGCCTCCGTTTCGACGACATAGTTGCTCCAGATGATGGCGACATCACCAAAGTGCTGAACTTCAGTGCGGGGAAACTCAAGCCGGATAAGCTTTCCCCCTTGCGCATGAAATTCAACTGCGGTTCGAAGCACATCGGCCTGGTGCTTCCATTTGTCCTCGCCGCCGCTCATCACGATGGTTTCAGGTGGCACTAATTCTTCGAGGGTCTTTATGTCGCCGGCAAACCACGCCCGCCACACGGTTTCACGCGTTTGCCGAAGCTGGTCGTCGTTTTGTTTCTGAGCAGATAGATTCCCAGTGCTCAGAGTCGTTACGAAGGCCGCAATGATGATGATGATGATGACTCTCATCCGTTTCAGTTTCATGATTGAATGTCCTCGCATGTCAGTCTTTCGTAATATCAGAGTTCGCGAAATCAGGGTTCGAGATTTTGTTTGCCGCCTCGCTTGAAAGCATCGAGCGCCAGCATAACGGCCGCGCCTGAAGCAGAGAAGACGGAGTAATCCATTGGCGACTTGAGCCCGAACGATATCGCCATCGCGGTGCCGAACATCGCCAGCAGGACGGCGCTCGCAAGTGAAACCCATCGCGGCCATGTTCCCAGGATCAGCAGAATGCCGAGCGACGTTTCAGCGACCGTGGCCGCCCAGGCTATAAAGGGCACCGCGGCGGCTGGCATAAATGAATTCACCTCCGCCGCATATTGGATGAAATTCGCAAAGTGCTTCAGATCAAGTGTTCTGTCCCATAATCCGAAGCGCGAAGCTACCGCGGAGAGAAACGCGGCGCCGAGCGCAGCGCGCGTGTAGAGTCTCCCCGTTCGTTCCCAACGCATTGTGACTAACTTGTCCATGAGGCCTCCGGTCGCGGTTTGATACGCAGAAGCTTGTATATGCGAGTTCATTTTGACCCTCCTTTAGTTTTTGTGGCTCCCGGGACATCGACGCTGAGCGGCGAGTCGCGATCGCAAATCAAAAAGGCGACGAGCTTCGCCGGTTGCGAAGAGCTGGCGTTCGCCGAGATTAGATGAACTCCGTTGGGCGCTTCGTAAAAGCTTTCACCGGCTTTGTAAATGGTCTCTGGGTGGCCGCTGATTTGAGTTCGCAGCGCTCCTTCCACCACGTAGCCGATGACGGCGCAAGGATGAGAGTGTGGCGTCGATGCCTCGCCCGGTCCGTAGTTGACCTCGACCAGGACGGCCTTCAGATTGTCGCCATCGAGTTTCGGCAGCGCTTGGGAGAGTACGACTCGTGCTCGCTCCTTCGTCTCGCCGTGAGAACTGAACGCCGCGACTTGGCCGCAGGCGAAATGCGCAGCCACCGTCACACTGCAAACCACCAAGACACCGACGGCGATTCGCATTGGGATTTTGGCAGAAGCAGTCTGCCCTTTTGCAGGTGCTTCGATTTGCGCTTGCACTGAACTTTGCACTGAACTCTGCACTGAATTCTGAGTGCGCATCATCCACGCTCCCGCGACGCATACGACACTTCCGAGCACAGAAAGCAGCGCCACTTTTTCGTTCCGGACCAACACACCCAGAACCAGCGCCACCGCGGGGATCAGAAAGGTCGTCGCGGAGGCGCGCGTCGCACCGAGCCTGCCGGCTGCGACTGAGATGGTTACATGCGCCACTCCTGTGCCCAGCGCTCCCAGGGCAAGCATTGCAAGCAGCGGGCCAGGCGTCCAGTGCGCAGTGACGAGGTCAGGCAATCCCAAGGGCGCGGTTAAAACCAGTGCAACCATCTGAGCGCGCCAGATCACCGGCAATGCTCCGTTGCGTTGCTGAAGTGGACGCGCGATATTGAGCGCGAGCCCATAAGACACAATCGCAGCCAGGATCATTCCAATACCGGCAGCGCTGCTGTGGCCCTCGCGGCTGGCAGGGAATGCCATCAATATCGTGCCCACCATGCCAATCGCGAGTCCCGCTACCACAGGGCGCGGAAGTGCGCGTCGCGCGATTGCCGCGGCAATGATAGCGGTGAACAGGGGATTGGCGCCGTTTAGCATCCCCGTAAGCGCTGACGAGACGTGCTGTTCGGCGAACGGGAACAGGCTGAGCGGTAAGGCCAGCCACAGCACTCCGAGCGACACAATCGCCGCCCAGTCTGAACGGTTGACTGGTCTGCGAGCCGCCGGGAATGCCGAGAGCGTTGCGAAGCCGACCAGGATTCTGAAAAACGTGACGCCGCCGGGGCCGATGGAACGCATTGCTTCCGCGATAAATAGGAATGACGCTCCCCAAATCAACCCGGGCACAAGGAGGAGCAGCCAATCCGCCGTTCCGGCTTGGGATGCGGAAGGTAACGACGAGAACTTCGGTTTGTCTGGCATGTGTTATCCCCTACGCGGAGCACAGTAAAATAAAATGGGCCTCCAGGAAAGGTCCATTTAGAGTATTCCTGCTGTACCACTTTTATGGCTAAGAAAACGACCCCTTACGAATTAGCGCTTCCGCAGCGCAGGTCTGAAATTCCCGCCTACCAATGGCTGTACGAGGCAGTGCGCTCTCAGATCCTCGGCGGTGGCTTGCGTCCTGGTACGCGTTTGCCAGCGAGCCGCGATCTTGCAGACCAATACGGACTGGCGCGTGGAACGATCGTCAATGCTTTTGAGCAACTGAAGTCCGAAGGTTATGTGGAAGGCAGCGTGGGATCGGGCACATATGTGAGCAGAATCTTGCCCGAAGAATTGCTCCGCGTTGTCTCTGGAGCGAGTGCCAAGCCCACGATGCGACGAAAACGACGGCTCACCATTTCAAATTACGGACGCCGGGCAACATTATTTGCTGGCTACGAAAATCGGACGACCCGCGCCTTCCGTTGCAACCTGCCTGCATTGGAGTTGTTTCCTGCGGAGATATGGACGCAAATCACGTCGCGTTGTTTGCGCCGGATTTCGACAAGGCTGCTGATGGGATGCGATCCGCTGGGACATTTTCCTCTGCGAGAAGCTTTGTCGGATTACCTGAGTACGTCGCGCGGTGTGAAATGTGTCCCGGAGCAAGTGGCGATCGTATCTGGAGTGCAGGAAGCGCTCGATCTGGTAGCGCGGCTGTTCCTGAATCCAGGAGACCCGGTATGCATGGAAAGCCCCGGATATCCGGGCGCCGCGCACGTCTTTCAAGCATGCGGAGCGAAGATTTCTGCCGCCAGATTGGACAGCGAAGGCATACGCATCAGCGATCTCCCCACAGGCGGAGTGCGCCTCATCTACGTTACTCCCGCACATCAGTTTCCGCTGGGAACTACGATGAGCCTGGCGCGACGCCTGCAATTGCTCGAGTCTGCGCGGAGGTCTGGCGCGCTGATCTTTGAAGACGATTACGACAGCGAGTTCCGTTACTCAGGGCGGCCCATTCCGGCGCTTCAGGGACTGGATGGAAATGGGCTGGTGCTCTATGCGGGAAGTTTCAGCAAAGTGCTGTTCCCGTCGCTCCGCCTGGGATATTTGGTGATTCCTTCCGATCTGCTGCATCGCTTCGAAGCGATCAAGTCGCTAACCTCCCGGCACGCGCCGCTGTTGGAGCAGGCGGTGCTCACCGACTTCATCACGGCGGGCCACTTCGGAAGGCATCTCCGGCGCATGCGCGAGGTATATGCCGAACGGCTTTCCGTGTTGTTAGAAGAAGCGTGCCTGAAGCTTGCCGGCTTGCTGGAAATCTCCGGCGTCGAAGCGGGATTGCAGACTGCGGGATGGTTGCGCCGCGGGATCGATGACGAGTCGGCCGCCGCCGCGGCGGCGAAGCGCGATGTGGAAGTGACTCCGTTAAGCCGCTATAGCCTGCGTAAGGGTGCGCGCCACGGACTGCACCTGGGATTTGCCGCGGTCGATACAAAGGAAATCCGGCGCGGCGTTCGGGAGCTGGCGATTGCGCTCGAAGGGGTGTTTTCATCGAGCCAACCGGGCAGATGGTGATGAGTATTCAAACAAAATGGGAGGAGAGTTAATCTCCTCCCAAGGGATCACTGCATTTTTCGTCCTGTCATTTCCTATGGTTTGCGTTCGTGGGATCGGTCGCGGCGACGAAGAACACGTCGTAGGTCGTGCGACCATCTTTTGATGTGCCGTCCGCAGGATCGGGATTTAAGGCCGACTGGTAGTGGAACCAGTTGCCGTATGGATCGTAGTAGTGTTGGTCGTCCCGATACTTCAAGCTAATTGAGTACACACCAAGTTCTGGCAGGGTGTGCAATTCGTTCGGCTGCGAAATGCCGTCGTGGTTCGCATCGATCCAGAGACGAAGCTGTGAGAACACGGCGTCACGCGAGTCTATGATCCCGTCTCCGTTGCCGCCATTCTCCGGCCTGTCGAACTCGGCCAGCGCGCGATAACCGTTAAGGCAGCTACGCCCACCGTCCGGGCACGGGGGCTGCGCGGTGAAGTTGCCAAACAGCTCCTTGCCGCTAGTGATCCTTCCATTGTGGGGCAACGCTAGAAACGCATTGCCGGAGCCTGCCGCAGTCCATGCCAGCTTGATCGGGTGCCCGTCGCCTCGTATATCGAACACCACACCGTTGCTAGCCGATGTCAACTCAAATCCGTGGCCTGTGGTGTCAACGATGATGGGCGACGTACCTCCGCATATAGGTTCGTCTGGACCATAAGCGCTACCTTTGGGTATACATGCGTTAGGGTTGTGTACAGCGCCGCAGGACGCGGTCACGGCGTTGCTCCCGTTCCATATCGTTGACCCACCGCTGCTCGTTATAACACCCCCATTAAAGCTAATCGTACACTCGCAGCCCGCGTTGGCGGCGCATTCCTGTGCTGCTCCCTGAACCGCTCCCGTAGCGGTGGCACCCGAGTTCACGCCGAGAGTAGTTCCTCCTGAAGCGTTCAAGGCTACAACGTGACAATTCTTACTAATCGTCGTCCCGCTATCCAAGTGTGTGCTAGTAGCCAGTGTTGCGCTAACCTCAGCTTCAGTATTGCAAGCCTGCTGGGATGGATCGGGGTCTTGGTACTGACACGTGAGGAGGAAGCTCTGATTGACAACATGTTCATTTCCTGCGGTCGGCCCGGAGTGGTCAGCCGTCCCGAAGGCAGTTTCGATGGGGAAGTCACTTGTGTTGGAGTTTGAGCAGCTAAGGGTATCTGCAGATACCCCTGCCGACGATTCCACTGCTGACGGTTGGTACGTGTTGTAGGTGTTCGGAGATTTTTGCATCTTCGACTTCGGATCACTTCTAAATCCTTGATGAACCTTTCTGGTGTCAGCATCGACCGGAACCTTCAACCCGTTCGCTAAGACCGTGGTCGGGATTCCACACTTGCCAGTGACTCCGTTGCACACCACATCGGGAACTGTGGAGGCTGAAGGAACGCCCGCCGTGGAAAGCCAGTTGGCTATTGCGGGAAGTTCGCGCAGGTCGGTTTCAACGAGAGGTTGCGGGTAGAGTGACCTGTCAGTGGTCTCGTTCAGTACCTCCATGCCGAGGACGTGATCAATGGGGTAAACAACTTCATTACCATCCGAGTCCTTCCCGAACAGGAAGATCGACTGGTACGTCCGCTGCCTGCCTGCTAGCGTCACCGTAACTGTGTTTGCTGCATATCGAGACCACACCGCTGGCTTGTTGTTCGCAAGAATGCCCTTAACGTGATTCCCTACCGTTAACGCACTCCAGTCCATTTCATTGCCATCCCAACGCTCCCAGTTTGCGAACACGTAGTTCATCGCAGCGAAGGGCGTATCGGTTCCCGCCTTCATCGCTACCTTTTGGTAGTTAAAGGCTACCGAGACCAAGTCGAGTTGTGGCTTGGTGACTAACGCCTCCCACTTCGTATCCCCAATGTCCGCCAAGTTGCCAACATTGATGCTTTGTAATTGGAACGCTAGCTGGCTATCCATTTCACGTTTTAGCGCGGCGGGATCGTCGAGTATGCTTTTGCGTCCGACGTTCGCGTCCAGCGCGCCATGCAGGAGTATTCCCATCTGAGCGGCGTAAGCAAGTCTGGCGTAAGTGGCGCGGACGGTTGCTTCTTCGTGCGTCATGGTGCGTTGGGCGGTAGCGTCTCCTGAAAGAGACGCGACCATCATGCAAATTGCAGCCAGGTAGCGCATCGTTTTTCTTTCCCTTCTTATTTCGAATTTTTTGTTGGACGCGAGGTTCGGTCGCTTCGCCATGGAAATGTTCCGTTAAGGCGCTTTAGAAATGTTCGGCGAGAAAAAGTTCGGCCCGCCCCCCGCTAGATCTGGTTGAAGAGAGGTAAGAATCAGGGACTCGATGAGGGGGCCCCTCGAGTCCCTGACTGCGCAGGCCCGGCAGGAACAGATCACAAAAAAGCTTCCCCATCGCTTTTTGCCAGGGCTGACCGCACACTCTAACGTGCAGGTGGAATGCCAGTCGGCGTGAGCTTTTCCACAAAGTTGAGGATCGCGCCAACTGGCTCCAGGTAAAGCCTTTGCCGTAGAACGCGAGTTGCAGCCACGGTCGAGCTTCTCTGTGGTGCCGAACACTGACGCTATCCGATCGGATAGTGGCCTATCTTTTCGGATATTGTTTGGGCGCGCACTGAGAAACCAACAATGTTCACTCATGGCCGAGGAACAATCGGCTTCTGGTGAAATTACCTCTTTTTGCCCCACCGGCCGCCTTGGACACTGCTTCCGTATGAAACGCCGATTCTCTGTTGGTTATTGGCGGTTTGAGTTCGAGCACGGCTCGACCTTTGTATCCAAGCCGAACGTCTGGAAAATTTGATGATTCTGTCGATTTTGCGATGCCTCGTTCGACAAATAGATAGAGCCGAGAACAACGGCTCGCAGGAGACGGATATGATTCGGCAGAAGAAAATCTCTCGATCCTCGAGGTCAATCACAGGAGCGGCACTGATTGGGCTCGGATTGTTTATTTTGTTCGAGAATCTGGTCGCGGTGGCGGACGCATTGAAGCATCTCCTCAGCGCTAATGGATTGCAAGGTGCAGGAATATTGCTGGCAATCGTCTTCGCCGTCGCGCGATTCATTCAGGCCTACGCTGCAGATCACGAGCAGTTTCTGGGGAGTCTCCTTCAACACTTGCTTGTGTCGTTCTGGCCGCTGTTGCTGGTCAGGTTTGGAACGCTATTGTCCCGGAGGTCTTGATCGAAGAATGGACGCGCTTAAAAAACATTATCAACCTGTCGATCTGATTTCCGGTTATTCGACGTGAGAGTAGAAATTAAGTATTTCAAAAAGGAGAAATACGAAATGCGATTCTTAGTGATGGTCAAGGCAAGCAAAGACCAAAGACTCGGAGGCAGGCGTTATGCCGAAGCAAAAACTGCTTGCCGAAATGGGGAAGTTCAACGAAGAGTTGGTCAGAGCCGGCGTGCTGCTGGCTGCTGAGGGGCTGCAACCGAGCTCGAAAGGCAAGCGGGTCCGGTTTTCCGGCGAGAAGCGTACTGTCATTGACGGGCCTTTTACTGAAACCAAGGAACTGATTGCGGGCTTCTGGCTGTGGCAGGTGCGCTCGATGGAAGAGGCCGTCGAGTGGGTCAAGCGCTGTCCTAATCCGCATGAGGGGGAATCTGAGATTGAGATCCGGCAAGTCTTTGATCTGGAAGACTTCGGCGCTGAGTTAACCCCGGATCTCAAGGAGCGGCAGGAACGGATGCGCGAGCAAACGAAAAAGGGGAGCGGAAAGTGACACGACGGTTCTTCCGCGCCCCAAGCTCTGAGTCCGGCGTCATGCAGCAGCGCATAGGCTTCGAGGCTTTTGACTGATCTCCTGGGACGAGGATCCTCCAATTCCTAGCCTGCGCGATGCAAATCACATGAAAGATGAAAAACAAAGGCACCAGGAAGGTCGGGATCAAACTTAGCGGCAGCACGGTCATGGGAACCGTCGATGGGCCGTGTGGGTTAAGCAAGGCCGCCGTCGTACCCAGGCCGACTGCCGTGATCAGGTCTGCAATGCCTAGCGATTGCCAAAGAATGAAGCTGTTGCGATGAGTGGGATCGGCTAGTTTCCAGGCTACGAGCGTGGCTGTCGCCCCGATGGCCATGTCGCCATATCCTGCGGGTAAGGCGAACACGGCCGGGAGAATCCCACGAGCCTCTAAGAGCACGAAGATAAATCCAATAATTCTCCAGGACTGCGCCAAGGTCAGAATTTTCGGGTCCAAAGACAATACGAACCTCCGGAATCGTTCCGAGGCGGCAAGCCACAATGCGAATACGAGAATCGGCGTCACCGCGGCGACTCCAACCGCCAAGCCGATACGATTGGTGTTATTGGTGAACAAGTGAAACGCTGAAGCCGACAAAACAGAAACGAACCAGACAGCGATGAGCCCCGCCGTGAATTTTCCATAGTTTTTCATAAAGAGTCTCCTTAAGTTGTGAGTAGTTCTGTAACCTGATGTGTGATTTCCAGAAGATTTTCCCAGGCCTGCTTTCCCAGTTGATGGCGCAGGCGCGATTGAACTTTCTCCCAGATCGGCAACGCGCGGTTGAATAATGTTTGGCCGCCCTTGGCTAGCAGCAAACGACGTTCCCGCCGGTCTTGGGCGCGACGTTCCGCGATCCAGCCCTCTCTGACCATAATGAGGAGGGTCCGGGTGAGAGTGGTGCTGTCCGTCCCCAGTATTTCCCCTAGCCGGCCCTGGGTGACTTCTCCTGCCAACGAGAGCGCTTGCAAAATGGTGAATTGGGTAGCCCGCAACCCGAGAGGGCGGAGCGCGCTTTCATACAGTCGGGTCAAAGCCCGCGAAGTCTGACGAAAGCTGCCACACATGCACGGCAGTTTCGATGGAGCAGGGCGTTTCATGTCAGTGATAGATGTATATACATCTATTTCGATGCAGCAATCTTTTTTGGGCCGGTAGCCGCAGTGGACATCATTTTCTAAGCGGCTATCCCGCCATCGTTGAGAGCGATTGCAGCGGTATGCTCCCGCAGATAGAGTTAGAAACGTTGCGGTACCCAAATATATTTCGAAAATTTCGAAAATGAAGATACTGGATGTCGATTTTGCCGCTCCCCGTTCGACGAGGATATAAGGACGCAGATCCGGCCCGGCCGAGACCGTCCGAAATCGCGGGTCACGACCCAAACCAATTAAAGGAGACATAACGATGCGATTCATGATGATCGTCAAGCACTCTGAAAAACAGGGCCCGCCGCCCAAGGCGCTGATGGATGCGATTGCGAAAATTGCCGAAGATGAATCCAAAGCCGGGAAGTTGCTCGCGAATGGAGGCCTCACTGCAACCGCGCAGGGTGCTCGCGTTCGGCTTTCCGGGGGGAAGGTGACCGTGACCGACGGGCCTTTCACCGAAGCCAAGGAAATTATCGGGGGCTATGCCCAGTTTGAGTTGAAGTCGAAGGAAGAGGCGATCGAAGGCGCGGTCCATTTCATGGAGCTTCACAAGCAACACTGGCCGGGATGGGAGGGTGAGACGGAAGTGCGCCAGATGTTCGAACCTGGAGAGTTTCCCTGCAAGCCGTAATAGTGATGCTCACGACGATCCCTCGCTTCGCTCGGGATTTCGGCAGCGGGCTAACGCCCACTAAGCGCCTCAACTTGCGCTGTCGGAATAAAAATGGTGTGATCGGTAGCTGTGACGGCTACCGATCCACATCGCACCCAGATTCAGCGATCCGAGACCGATCGATCCCAGACTGATCGCACCCAAACTGATCGATCCCAGACTGATCGATCCATCGACGCGGTTTGGAGGATTGAGTCGCCAAGGCTTATCGCCAGTCTCACGCGGATCGTGCGGGACATCGGTGTTGCCGAAGACCTCGCGCAAGATGCTCTGGTCGCCGCGATCGAGCAATGGCCGAAGTCGGGCGTTCCTGACAATCCGGGTGCCTGGCTCATGGCTACCGCCAAGCATCGTGCCATCGATTACTTCCGGCGAAACACGCGGCTTGAGCGCAAGCACCAGGAACTTGGCCGCGAACTCGAAGAGAAAGAGATGGCAGTGCCGGATTTTGAAGCGGCTCTCGACGACGATATTGGCGACGATCTCCTGCGTCTTGTATTCACGGCCTGTCATCCGGTGCTTCCGACGGAGGGTCGGGTTGCGTTGACGCTCCGGCTACTGGGAGGCCTGACAACCGAAGAAATCGCCCGTGGCTTTCTCGTTCCAGAGGCGACCGTCGCCCAGCGCATCGTGCGCTCCAAGCGGACGCTTGCAGACAAGCGCGTGCCCTTTGAGGTGCCCCGGGGAGCCGAGCTTAACGCTCGCCTGTCGTCAGTACTGGAGGTCATCTATCTCATCTTCAATGAGGGCTATTCGGCGACTGCCGGCGAAGACTGGATGCGGCCTGCACTTTGCGAAGAAGCGCTGCGGCTGGGGCGCGTCCTCGCCGGACTCGCACCACGTGAGCCTGAAGTGCATGGCTTGGTCGCGTTGATGGAGATCCAGGCATCCCGATCCAGGGCGCGCGTGGGTCCGTCAGGAGAGCCCATTCTGCTCTTCGATCAAAATCGCGCACAGTGGGACCAATTGCTGATTCAGCGCGGTCTTGCGGCCTTACAGCTCGCAGAAACGCTGCGTACAGGGAACTTGGGCGGCGCGCCAGGTCCGTATGTATTGCAAGCTGAAATCGCGGCCTGTCACGCGCGAGCGCACACTCCCGAGGAAACCGACTGGCCTCGCATTGTGTCGCTCTATGCCGCGCTCGCCGCAGTTACGCCGTCACCGGTTGTGGAATTGAATCGGGCGGTCGCGGTCGCCATGGCGTCAGGCCCGGCGGCAGGGCTTGAGTTGGTGGACACGCTGATTGCGGACCGCTCGCTCCAGAACTACCACCTGCTGCCGAGTGTGCGCGGCGATCTGCTCAAAAAGCTGAGTCGCCTCGACGAAGCCCGTGCGGAGTTCGAACGCGCAGCATCACTCACGCGTAACGCCCGGGAGCGCGAACTACTACTCGAACGGGCGCGAGCTTGCGTACCGAACGCTTAAGGGCACGAGGCGAGCTGACGTATTTGATTTCGGTTGGCGGCGCCGTGCTTCATGTATAACCAGTCGATCTGAAGCAGAGGTTGTGCGTGGGGAGCTGGTTAGTGCGCCGCAAGATTGTTCTTTATCACGACCCCGCCCTTCATAACGAACTTGACGCGTTCCAGTTCAGTGATGTCGGAAAGCGGGTCGCCGGAAACTGCAATGATGTCGGCGTATTTGCCAACTTCGATCGATCCTACTTTGTCTTGCCAGCCTAGCAGGTCCGCCGCACTCGTCGTAGCCGCCCGAATAGCCTCAATGGGCGGCAAGCCAAGCTTGCTCATGGCGACGATCTCCTGGCCGTTGTGTCCGTGCTCTTCCGCACTTCCGGGATCAAATCCGTCTGCGATTTTCACCCCCAACTCGCGCGCGGTTGCGAGGTTTTGGCGAGCGCGCTCGACCGCGGCTTGCATGTATTTCCGTGCTTCCGGGGACTTCGCACGGTCAGCGTGATAGAAATAGTGGCCGATCGTAGGAACCCAATATGCGTTCTTTTCCTTAATCAACTCCAGCACACCTCGGTCCGCCTCGTGGCCGTGCTCGATCGAATCTACGCCCGCCGTCAGCGCGTTGCGAATGCCCTCGGGAAGGTTCGCGTGGGCCGCGACCTTGAGTTTGGCGCGATGGGCTTCTTCGACCACAACCCTGATTTCTTCGGTAGTGAGTGTGGGAGCGTCCCAGTCCGCATAGACTTTCAATAGGTCAGCGCCGTGGCCGATCTGCTCCCGCGCCGCCCGCCGAGCTTCTTCGGTTCCACTCACCAATTGCGCTCCAGTCGGAAAATCTTTCAGGTCCCAGGAGATATGAAACGGAAAATAGCGTCCCACCATGGCGATCCCGCGCGTGGCGGCTTGCATTCGCGGACCTTCCACCAGACCTTGGTTGATGGCATCGCGCAAATCAACATCGGCATACCCAGACCCCTCGCTCTCCACGTCTCTCACCGCGGTAAATCCTGCGAGAAGGGTGGCTCGGGCATCTGCCGCACCTTCCAACGCGCGAAAAGCCTCCGATTTGGTAAGCAGGTTCAGTCCGTATCCTTGAGGACCATCGGGAAGCCGCGACATCAGGTGCGTGTGGCAGTCAATCAGACCGGGCAGCAGCGTAGCGTCGCCAAGATCGATAACTTGCGCTTGGTTGGGAATGGCAAGGTTTGAGCCGACGGCAGTGATCCTCTCGCCGGCGATGACGATGACCGCGTGCGGCACAAAATTTCCGGATTTTGGATCCAACATGCGAGAGGAGCGGACCACTACGGGCTTCGAGGCTGCGCCCTGGGGAGTTGCGTCTTCTTGAGCGCGTGCATTGTTAGAAGTTGCGGATGCGAGGATTAAGAAGAACGAAACGAGTCTGGGCATGATTCCGCGGGAATACGAAAGTGGGCTACAAAGATTCTGCACGGAAGGTCTGGGCTTGCGGGGCACTCCCTTATTGAGAAAAAACGGCGACATATGCAGCTTGCCTCCTTGCGCAGTCCGTTAAGGCCACCACTCCAACTTCTCGCGAAACTTTACGTCAATCTTTGGGTTTAGGATAGAAAATAGTTTCTGCCGGGTCGGTCCAGAACTACCATCTGCTGCCGAGCGTGAGAAGGAACAATCTCCCAGGCGGTCAAGCGCTGGCAGCATTAGTCATAGCTTCGACTGCGTCCATTAGGGTAGGAAAAACCAGGAAGAAAGGTTCCAACTTTGTAATCTGAAATAACTGCCACACGCGCGGGTTCACGCCGCTTAGAGCGATGCGCCTTCCCGATTTCTGGCAACTTACGTATGTCCCCACCAGCGATCCCAGTCCCACCGAATCCATGTAAGGAACGCGGCTCAGATCAAGGATCATAGTGCCGGCATTTTCTCCCCGGAGAGCGTTCTGGAAAGGCACCGAGGTGGTTGCCGTGAGCGGCCCGTTCAAACGCAACACACGTTGTGCGTGATTCGCCCCCTCAAGCCTTTGTATTGTTAGCGACTCCCCATGCATCGAATTTTCTCCTTCTCATTGCGATCAAGCGATTGCCGCCGCTTGAAGATCATCCACAAGAACCTGAGCGCAACGAGAGACCTATTCGTTGTTTATCAAATTCGTTGTTGATCAAACCTGGTGCTCGCCGAATCGCCGAATCAAAGAAATGCTAGGACGCTCCTCTGAGCAAGTCAACGAGGTTAGCCACAAAATCGGACGCAAGACGGGAGGCCTGTCGGATGGAATACATTCTTGGCAAATTGTACCCTCCCGTGACTATTGACTCTAGCCCTAAGCCTCTATGCAAGTTCTTTTTGTCTTGACTTCGGTCTGAGTTCAGGAGCAAACATACGGGAACCCCCCTTTTACCGGTTGTTAAATCTGCCTGTAATTGAGCCCACTTCGTGAAGCTTGCGGAGGATTCAGGCATGAAGACTGTGAAGTTCGTTTTTTCTTGCGGTGTGCGGTTCGCTTGTGCGCCGTTGCTTACAGTGTTGTTCGCCAGCTTGTCGAGCGCGCAGACTGTTTCCTCAGTAACTCTAAACCCTGCCAGCGTTCCTGCGGTAGTCTCGACCACAGGCACCGTGATGCTGTCCGCGGCCGCGCCCTCTGGTGGCGCTGTAGTAAAGCTCTCAACCAGCAACAACTCTCTGGCACAAGTGCCCGCGACCGTGACTGTGCCGGCAAAAGCGCGCAGCGCAACCTTTCCGATAACGACCTCTCCTGCCACCAGCCAGCAAACGGCCACGATCACCGGAACCTACAATAGCTCCAGCCAAAAGGCGACTTTGACGGTCCGTGTGCCGCTCATGGGCACCGCGGCTGGCGGCTTCCTCGGGGACAACAACCTTGCAACGCAGGCTTGCATCGAGTTTCCGCAATTTGGAGGGATAGACGGCGCGGGGAATATCTATATCGCCGACTCCTTCGGTGACAGGATTCGCCGGATCGGTAAGGGAACTGGAAAGATCACCACCGTTGCAGGCGTTGGGCAATATGGCTACAACGGAGAGGGTATTAAGGCCACGACCACCGCTATGGGTTTTCCCCGAGGGCTGGTGGTGAATGCGGCCGGCGAATTCTGGTACAGCGACCCCGGCAACAACCGGGTTCGCATGGTCAACTCTTCCGGCATTGTGAACACAGTCGCTGGCACCGGCACGGCGGGATACAAAGGGGACGGTGGAGCTGCCACTTCAGCGGAAATCAACCAGCCTTCCGGGCTGGCTCTCGACGCTTCCGGCAATCTCTATTTCTCGGACACATCAAACAATGTGGTCCGCATGGTGAATAGTTCGGGCAATATTCACACCATTGCAGGAAATGGAACTGCAGGCTTTTCCGGGGACGGCGGAGCTGCTACCAGCGCGAGTCTGAACTCTCCCCACGGCTTGGCTTTTGACACCAATGGAAATCTGTACATTGCCGATGACTTGAACAACCGAGTTCGTATTGTTGCCGGTCTGGGTACGGACACGGTGACCATCAACACCTATGCCGGCGACGGCGATCCCGGCGTGGCTGGCGACGGCGGCCTGGCTTCGAAAGCGGCGATTGGGCTTCCCCGTGGCGTTCAGGTCACCAACGGAACACTTTACATCTCTAATGCAGCGCAATCGAGAGTTCGAGCCGTTAATCTCAAATCTCAGATTATCAATAGTGTGGCGGGTTCTACCGGCGGTTACGACGGCGACGGACATGCTCCTCTTAAATCCATGTTCCTGTCGCCGACCGGGCTAATGGTCGATTCCGTGGGCGATCCTTTGATCGTGGATACCGGAAATGATCGCGTTCGCAAAGTAAACGCAGCCGGAACTACGGTCAGCACCATTGTTGGAGGCTACGTAGGAGATGGGGGCGTTGCCACCAACGGGTGCTTGAATAGCCCCGAAAACATCGCTTTTACCTCCTCCGGGAATTTGTACATAGTGGAAGACGGCAACCGCGTGCGCGAAGTAACCGCAGGCAATATCAGCACGCTGGCGGGAACCGGAGTGACTGGATACTCTGGGGACAAAGGGCCTGGGAGCGCCGCGACCATTAATTCCCCGCTTGGCGTGGCTGCAGATCCCGTTGGCAACGTCTACATTGCCGACACCGGCAACAACGTCATTCGCGTGGTCAACTCCAGCAAGGAAATTACGACGTTCGATAAGGACTCAACTTTCAAGAATCTTGCCTCTCTAACCACCGACTCCGCAGGCAATGTTTATTCCGTCGACAGTGGCGCGTGTGTAGTGCGCAAGCTCACCCCCGCTGCCAGCAGTACGATCGTGGCGGGAGTGCTCAACGATTGCGGCTACAACGGGGATAATATTTCGGCCACTACGTCTAGATTGAACCAGCCGTACGGAGTCGCGCTCGATACAGCGGGAAATATCTATATCGGCGACGCCGGCAACAATCGCGTTCGCAAAATAACCATAAAGACTGAAACCATTTCAACGGTTGCCGGCACCGGAACCTGCGGCTACAGTGGCGATGGCGGAAAAGCGACCTCGGCCGAACTGTGCACACCCTCGGGTGTCGCGGTCGATCCGCTTGGCCGCATCTTCATCGCTGACTATTCCAATTTCCGTGTTCGGCTCGTTAATACTAATGGTGACATCAGCACCTACGCAGGCACGGGACTTCCAGGCTATAACAACAACGGCCGCCTGGCCACGAAGACTAACCTCGGCGGGCCGATCGCCGTTGCGGTTGGACCCTCGAATGTTTTATATGTCGCGGACGATCAGAGCTATCGCGTTCGCGTAATCCAATAATCTTCAGTCTTTCATCTTTAGCGACGGCACGCTGGGCGGGAGGCTTTTCCCGCTCAGCGTGTTACGAGTTCGGGCTGGGATTAGGATCGCGCACTCAGACACCGTCTGAGGACTACAGCAAGGCCGTAGCCGAAGGAGCGTGCGAGCGCTCCCGAGCGGATTCTCTTTCTCATTGTCATTGCGCCTTGCTCTCGCCGGTGGACGGGGTTGCGCCCCAACGAGCGCGCACCGTTTCCCGGAAACGTTCGCGCTCTTCAGGGGTCATGTTCCCGCAGCGCTCGTGCATGCGACGGCGGAAATTGGAGCGGCCGGGGCCGCGCCATCCATGGTGGCCGAAGAGGATCCGGCACAGCGCCAGAAGTCCAAAGGCCTGCCAGAAAGTAATCTGATGCCAGCCGAAAAGCGGCGGCAGCAGCCAGTTCCACAGGCGCATTACGAGTTCGCCGCCGATGAAGCAAAATAGCAGAATCCCCAAAATCGCTGCTGGAGCAAGCCAAATCATTTTCTTTTTCATGTTCCGTCCCTCATACTTTCTAGGTTCGTCGTAAATACGATTCGTCGTAAACGCCCTGCAATCGCTCGCGGAGACGCCGCACCGCGTAGCGTTTGCGCGAGAGCAGAGTATTCACGCTAACGCCGCTCTCGGCGGCCATCTCCTTGAAGCTGCGCCCTTCCAGTTCGTGCGCCACAAACACCTCGCGCTGTTCCTGGGGCAACTCGCCGACCGCGGCAACCAGTTCATCGAGCAGCATGTGGCGTGCGTAAAGCGCTTCCGGTCCTGCATCGGGCGAAGGCAGCAGGTCGTCCAGGTACAACAGTTCGCCGTTGTCATCGTCCTGGTCCGCAACGGCGGTTTCACTGAGGCTCTCCGGCTTCTTCTTGCGGAAGAGGTCGGTAATGCGATTGCGAGCCACGCGAAACAGCCAACCGGTGACGTGCTCGATCGGCATGAGCAAGCGGTTCGCCTCCACCAGTTCGTAGAAGACGTCCTGCAGAATGTCCTCAGCGTCGCGAGGGTCGGGTACGCGGCGACGAATGAAGTTACGCAGCCGCGACTGCTCCCGCGTGACCACTTCGGAGATCCGCTGGTCCTGTTCGATTGCCATCAGATCTAAACTCGCCACGTCCTTCACCTACTGTTGTAGACGAATGAGAGGGTGCGGATATTGTAGGGTTGGTGCCTCTGTCTTTCTCGATTCATCCACGCTGCTGTGGACAAGAGATAAGCATCTCCGTAGAGCCGCCGAAGGTCTTGGCATTCACGCCAGCCTAGGCTGAGCACTTGCGGCGACCTGCCGGTTCCATCGGGGAAGGTCTCCCCGCGTTGCGTATCTTGTAAAAAGGACGCGAACCAACCAGAAAATCATCAAGATCAGTGGCATAAAACTGAGGAGAAAAAGCACCCCGGTTCTGCGCAATACCACGGGGAACAGATGTGGGCGCGCCAGAAAAATAGAGGCTGAGGCGATGAATAGCGCAAAGCACATTCGCCAGAGATGCCGTGCGATGCGTTGAGCGCCGAAGACGCCACCACGCGCCAGCATGCGAAGGTCTCCCACGGTCGCGAGTATGGCTACAGACCCGAGGAAAAAATAGGGCCCAGGCGGATATCCATACTTCAACCCCGTCTGGCTGAATGCAGCTTGCAACCCGTAAGTCACCTCGACAGCTGCGACCGAGAATACAACCAGAAGCGCACCCCAATCGAAGTTGCCGGTTTTGCCGCCGTTGTGCCTGGCGGTCATCCACGCTGTGGCCACCAGATAAAACGTCAGAGTCCCTCCCAGGATATTGCCGGGTTGGGATTTCAGGACGGCCATGTACACGCCGCTTGCGGCAAGACTCAACATGGAAACGACAAAGACCTTGCCCGCCACGTCATGGCGGCGTGATCCTTTGCGGAAGGATATGGCTACGCCGCCTGACAAAACTCCCAGCGTTCCGGCGCAAATGTGGAGCATCAGTATCGGCGAGTGTGACATTACTCCCTCCCTCCTTCTCGGTTCTCCCTGCGAGTGATTGAATCAAGCAACAACCGAATCAGATCGGCTCCCGATAGCGTCGTAGCCTTGCCGCTGCAAAAAGGAATCCGGCCGCGAACAGCAGCCCGATCCACAGACCTGGACTGGTCAGGAAATTACCCGGCGTGAGGTGCATCGCGGGACCGATCGGGAAGCGGTCGGAAGGCATAGCGACGGCCTCCGGTCCGCCGGTGAAGCGATACTTCATCAGATTGGCAAAATGGGTGGTATTGAACGAAATCTTCTCCACTACGCCGATGGCCAGAGGGGGCAGGAAGGCCCAGAGAAATGGTGCGCGCCGTGCCCAGGCTGAGACCAGCAGCAGCCATGCGTAAATCGGCGCATACCAGAGCCCATGCACGGTCAAAAGGTGATAGAGCAGCCCCAGTGACGTCTGGAACAAAGACAACTGTGTCCATAGTGTCGTCACACTCATGCCGCTCCCCAACAGCACGGCGCTGCTCAACAGCAACATGACAAGCTCTGTGGCAACGGTGATCGCGAAGCTGAGCAATTGCAAAACGACGATTGGAATGATCGCCTTCGAGATCACAGTGGTGAGATCGGAAACTGGCAGCGATTTCCAAAAGAGGATGCTGCGATCGCGCCGTTCGCCGTGCAGCGCGTCGAGGCAGTAGAAAACGCCTACGATAAGCGCGACGCCCATGATCAGACCCTCCGCGAGGTGGTAGGGCAGGACGATGGCTTCGTACTGTTTCGCCGCATCGAGCGCCGATATGGCACGCATGCGGTGCGGCAGGCCAAACATGCTGATCAGGAAGCCGAACAGAATAACCGCGGCAGCCACCAGCGGCGCAACGTAGGTCGATCGGTACTCCCACAATTCGCGGCGGATCGACCAGTACAGGGGCCGAGTCGGGGACAAGGCGGCGGGTGCAATTCGCTCCGAGTCGTTTATTTGAGAGTCACGCGGAGACCCGGGCATAGGGTTGGATTGAGGATTCATAGTATTCATCTAGCTGCTCCTGTGGGACTCGCCGGTGGATTGCCCATCACGGCGACGAAGAAGTCAGCGATGCTGGGCGTGCGCACCTCGCCCAGTGCGGCGAACTGCTGACGATCGGCACGATTGCCGTTTAGATCGAATAGAAAGATGCTGCGTCCAAAAACCTGGCGCTCGTGAATCGGCTTGAACGCCCGTGCCGCGGGGGCTTGCTCGGGATTCACCGCTACTTCCAGATAACGCGACTCGAACTCTTCCATGCTGGAATTGAGCACGATGCGACCGCGGTTGATGAACATCACATCGGTAAGGACGTGCTGGATCTCTTCCACCTGATTGGTCGTCACCACGATAGTGCGGCTGCGATCGAAGTAATCGTTCAGCAGGGAATCGTAAAAGTGTTTGCGATACAGGAGGTCGAGGCCAAGCGTCGGCTCGTCCAGCACCAGCAATCTCGCGTCAATGGCCATGACCAGGGCGAGATGGAGTTGCGTCACCATGCCCTTCGACAATTCCCGGACCTTGCTGGCGTGCTTGATGGCGGTCTTCGCGAGAAAACCCTCCGCCTTCGCGCGATCGAATCGCGGATGCACTCCGGCGACGTAGTCGAGTGCCTGCGAAACCCGCATCCAGCGCGGGAGCACGGCGACATCGGCAATGAAGCAGACATCGCGCATGAGCTGATCGCGCTCGGTCCAGGGATCGCGTCCGAGGACCTTCAGTTCTCCCTGATAGGAGGTGAGGCCAAGAATCGCGTTGAGCGCGGTGCTCTTGCCTGCGCCGTTGGGGCCGATGAGTCCCAGGATGCGGCCTTCTTCCACGCGCAAATCGACGCCATCCAGCGCAACCGTCGTGCCGAAGACCTTGCGCAGACCGCGTGCTTCTATCACTGTCATGGCTTCGGCTTCTCCTTTGCACCATTCAGCAGTTCGTCGGGGTTCAGGCCGAGCCGCTGAATGTTGGCGTATACCCTGGGCCATTCTTCCGTAAGGAACTTCTGGCGCTCGCCTTGCAGCAGCAGATTGCGCGCGCCGGCATTGATGAACATGCCCCGACCTCGCTTCGTCTCAACCAGTTGCTCATCGACCAGTTGTTGATAGCCCTTCAGGACCGTAAGCGGATTCACCCGGTATTCGGCCGCGACATTGCGCACGGAGGGAAGCGGATCGCCTTCCTTGAGCAGGCCGTCGAGTATCATCGCGACCACGCGGTCGCGAAGCTGGCGGTAAATCGGTTGACTGTCGTTCCACTCACGGTCCATCAGGGTTTCCCGATACCTCTTGCCACAGTTGCATACCCGTCACTTTGTCCGCTGCAGGTCAATATGTGCGTGCACCGGCTTATCCCCGGGTTCTATGTAGGTCCAGTCTTCGGTGTGATGGTTCGCGTCGATGGCGGTGAAGACCGCATGGTCCATATGTCCGTACTGCGTGCTACCGGCGACGTCAAGAAAAGCGAATTCGACGCTCTTGCCGTCTGAGGAAATCGTGCCCGTCATGCGAGGCCGATTTCCCGCGTCACAATAGTGCGTCAACAGGAGGCGGTCTCCATCGAGATACAGCATCGTGATCGGATCGTCGGGCCTTCCATCTCCCGTCATCTCGTGCATGATGGCGTTCCCCATGGAAGTCACGCGGAGCGTGGCCCGCACCGCCTTGCCTTCCATGTCGGGATGCGGAGGGACCGTTGTCACGTGGCCTTCCCAGGATCCGGCCAAGGTTTTCAGTTTGTCGAAGGACTTTTGTGCGTCAGACTGGGGCGTTACTGATTGGGCTGCGGCTGACAACGAGAAGGCCAGCGCCAGTCCGAGAGTGAAAATGTGTTTGAATTTCATGTTTTTCGTCTCCTTATGACGGCGCTACCGATTTGCCTGATACACTGCCTAGCCGTCTACTGTTATACTTAACTATAACACTATATCATTTGTCAAGCATTTTCTTGATGGCAGGCGCAAAGTGCGCGAAGGAAAGAACTTAGGATGCTGCCCGGAAAATGCTCTCGCAGGGGAAAGGCGTGATCATCTTAGAGTCTGCGCCTAAACTACCGGCGACTCCGTGATCCGGCAGCGGGTCAGTTTGAAATTCACAGGGCTTTTTCACTACGGCTCTCTTTGGAGGGCCTTCGTTTTTTGCCTTGCCGTTTCACCGCTGGTGTTTCAGACTGGGCGCATGCGATGGAGAGGCGGGGAAGTCCGGAAGCGGCATGTGCCAGAGCCGGAAAGGCTGCGCGACCGAGCGGCGAACCTCAAGGGGAAAGCAGACGCCCTCTTGCGGGAAGCCGATGCATTACTTGCTGAAGCAGAGGTATTAGAGGCGGCTGAGGCTGGAAAACAAAAACCGACAGTCTCAAAACTGATCCACCCGTGACTCAGATCAACGTGAAGGTGAGGACCGTCACGCGGTTAAAATCCATCTTATTTTCCTGCTTCAGGTTGTTTGAGTATCACGGCCGGGACTTCCTGCGTTTTCACAAGGTCGTTGTAGGCTGCCAGGTCGGTGGAGACGATCGTCTTCCATTTCGTCATCTGCTCATCAAGATCCTTACTGAGCATGTCGAATACCTCGTAGGACTGCTTCGTGGGAGCGGAGTCGGCGCTGGCAACTACACCGCCGAGCGCGACCAGATGATTGTTCAATCGAACGGGAAAATTGAGCACATCCTGACCGCTCTTGGCTTTGGTTTGGATGAGCGCTTCCTCCACCTCGGTCATTTTCTTATCGAGCGACTTGCCGGCATCGGCAATGACCTTGCTACGAGGATCGTTTTTCAAACGCGTGTCAATGGCTTTGAGTTGATCGCGCAGGTCGCGAATCTGAATCACGGTATCGTCGGTTTCCGTGACTTTGTCGCGGATCTTTAACAGAAGATCAAACTGTTTCGAGAGATCCTCCTGCGTGATCTTCAGACGAGGGTCAGCCTTAATCTCCAGTGGGGCTGTGTAGCTCTTGCCCAGCACGGTTAACTTTACCTGATAGGCGCCGGGAAGGGCCTCGGGCCCGTCTGTGTTTCCGCCCCAGAGCGGGGCGTGAGGAATTTTCGTCGCTCCCTCGTAACGGAGATCCCACACGAAGCGGTTGAAGCCGGCGTCGGCAGGCAGAGCGCCCGCATTGTGGTCTCGACTGAAAAAATCTTCCTCGTCGTCACCGCCGGGTTCTTCTTTCTTGGGATATTTGCGAATTACTTTTCCCGAGGAGTCAAGGATCTCGATCGTGATCTTCGGGGCTTCGTCGGCATCCTCTTTCTTCGCTTCCGAGGAAGCCGCCGGGCTTGCTTCATTCTTGGTTGGTGCGCCAGGAGCGGCCGCCGCGGGTTTGGTGTCGTCGGGCTTCTTCAGTGAAGTTTTCAACCAGTAATCAATGATGGCTCCCACCGGCGGGTTCTTTCCAACGTTGCCGCTGGGAGCAAAAAACGAACCGCGAAAGACGGTGTGATTCGCCGCGGCGGGAGTGAAGAGGTGAGCCTCCTGCTGGGGAATCGAATCTTCGTATTGCTCCAGCGGCGTGATGTCATCGAGCACCCAGAAGCTGCGTCCGTGGGTTGCCACAACCAGGTCATTGTTCTTGATAACGAGATCGTTGACCGGAGCCGGCGGCAGATTGAGTTGCAGGGGCTGCCAGTGCGCGCCATCATCGTAGGAAATATAGACACCCTGTTCGGTCCCGGCGAAAAGTAAATTCGGATGCCGTGGATCGATTCTTACGGCATGGACGTAATCGTTTGCGGGAATGCCGTTGACCAGTTTCGTCCAGCTCTTACCGAAGTCCGTCGTCTTGAACACATAAGGCGCGAAATCGTCGGACTTGTGGCGTTCGACTGCGAGATATGCCGTGCCAGCGTCGCGCGAAGAAACTTCGATCATACTCACCGTGCCCCACTCCGGCATGGCTTTCGGGGTGATGTTCTCCCAATGCTGTCCGCCGTCGCGAGTAAGCTGAACTAGTCCGTCATCGGTGCCTGCCCAAATCAAATCCTTCTGCACAGGCGATTCCACGACCGAAAAAATCGTGTCGTAAACCTCGACACCGGTGTTGTCCTTTGTTATCGGTCCGCCGGAGGAGACTTGTTTTGATTTATCGTTGCGCGTGAGATCGGGACTGATGGTCGTCCAACTCATTCCGCTATCGGTTGTCTTAAAGAGCACTTCGCCCGCGAAGTACATCGTCTTGGGATCGTGCGGCGAAAAAATGATGGGCTCAGTCCACTGGAAGCGATGCTTGACGTCGCCCGCGGCCCATCCGATCGGATTCACCGGCCACGGATTGATGGCTTGCTCTTCGCCGGTGCGGTGATCGTGGCGCGTGATTTCACCTCCATAGGATCCGGCATAGACGATCTCCGGGTCGGTGGGATCAGGCGCAATGTAGCCACTTTCGCCGCCGCCAACGTCATACCAGTCAGGGCGATCAATCGCTCCTTCGGCGCTGGCACTCGCGATGCCTACGGTGGAGTTGTCCTGCTGGGCGCCATAGATGTAATACGGAAATCGATTGTCGGTGGTGACGTGGTAAAACTGCGCCGTGGGCTGGTTGTATACGCTGGTCCAACTGTCACCGCCGTCGGTGGAGACAGTCGCGCCACCATCGTTGCCATTCATCAGGCGCTTCGGATTCGTAGGATCGATCCACAGCGCGTGATTGTCTCCGTGCGGGGCGCGAATGCGGCTGAAAGTTTTGCCTCCGTCGTTGGACCGATACGCCGCCGTGTTCAAAATGTATACGGTATCCGCTGACTTGGGATCGGCGAAGATGTGCGAGTAATACCATGCGCGCTGGCGAAAACGATGATCGTCCGTCATTAAGTGCCAGGAATCGCCGCCGTCGTCGGAACGATAAATTCCACCTTTCTCTGCCTCGATCACTGCCCATACGCGATTGGGATTGGCGCCAGAGACCGTTACTCCGATGCGGCCAAGAATGCCCTCTGGCAGGCCATGAGCCTTGAGTTCCTTCCAGGTCGTTCCACCGTCGATGGAGCGGTAGAGGCCGCTGCCAGGACCGCCGCTGTCGAGACTCCACGGGGTGCGCCGGGCTTGCCACAGAGCTGCAAAAAGGATGTTCGCATTGGTGGGATCGAAGACCACGTCGATGCCACCCGACTTGGCATCTTTATAGAGCACCTTCTGCCAAGTCTTGCCGCCATCTTGCGTGCGGAAGATTCCGCGTTCTTCGTTGTCGCCGAATGGATGTCCGAGAGCGGCTACGAAGGCGATGTCAGGATTCTTGGGATTCACCGCGAGGCGGCCGACGGCATGGGTGTCGGCCAGCCCAACGAACTTCCAGGTCTTGCCGGCATCAATCGACTTGTAAACACCGTTGCCGCCGACGATGTTGCCGCGGATACAGGCCTCTCCGGTTCCGACATAAATGACATTCGGATCTGACTCAGAGACGGCAATCGCCCCAATCGCCGGCGATGCGTCTTTGGTTTTGTCGAAGATGGGCTTCCAGTTGAGCCCGCCGTCAGTGGTCTTCCACACGCCCCCGGCGGTCGATCCGAAATAGTAGACATTCTCCTGGCCGACGACTCCCGATACGGCGACTACGCGGCCGCCGCGAAATGGGCCGACCAGGCGATATTGCAGGTTTTTCCACGGTCCCTTATCTTCGCCTTCTTCCTTATCCTTTTGCGAATCATCGGTTGTTCCCGGGGTGTCCGGCTGTTTCTGCTGAGATGTCTGTTTCTGGCTGGAATCCGGATTTTGCTTCGCTGTGTGTTTCTGCGCGGACAAGGAAGTGAGAAGAGATGCAACCAGAAGGCCGACCAAGGTGGATCGCAAGGTGTTGTTCCTCCGAAGCTGTACACAATAAATGCGGAAGCCATAGACACACAACTGTTAAGAGTGAAGAGTGTTGTTGGCGGGTTATGTGAAGCCGGCAAGGCGACCTGACTCCTCACTGCCATTGGCAAATGGGCCGTGCGTCGCTTACCCTAGCGGTCTATGTCTATGCCACTTACCAACCGTCGCTTCCACATCGCTTTTGTTGTGATCTTGAGCGTCGCAACATTCGCATCGGCGCAATCTCCGTTCACCCTCGAGCAGGTCTTGAGTTCGCCTTTTCCCAGCGAGTTGGTGGCTGCTGAGCATGGCAGTCGCGTGGCATGGGTCTTTGACGCCAAGGGAGTCCGTAATGTATGGGTGGCTGACGGCCCGGACTTCGTTCACTCCGCGCGTCAGGTGACTCACTACAGCGCGGATGACGGGCAGCCGATCGCAAGCCTGCGATTGACGCCCGACGGCAAGACCGTGGTCTACGCCTTGGGCAGCGAGTTGAACACGGCGCAAGAAAGCGCGAATCCCAAGAGCTGGACAAAAGGAGCCAAGCAGCAGGTGTTCGCCCTGGATATCGACGCTAAAGACGCGGCGCCGCGCCTGTTAGGCGATATGGGTTGTCCAGAGGAAGGCTGTGAGGATATTCAGATTTCTCCCGACGGCCAATGGGCGGTATGGTCCGCGAAGAAAAAGTTATGGCTCGCCGGCACGGATGGAAAGCAACCAGCCAAAGAGTTAGCCGTAGTGCGCGGTGCGGTCGCGCAGCCTAAGTGGTCGCCCAATGGCAAACGAATCGCTTTTATCAGCATGCGAGACGATCACAGCTTGATCGCGGTCTACGACTTCGATAAGGACTCGATCCACTACATGTCGCCGAGCGTGGACAAAGACTCTCTGCCACGCTGGACGCCGGATGGGAAGTGGATTGTATTTGTGCGCACCGCGGGAGATCAGCAGAAGCTGCCGCTGATTCCGGTGCGCCCTGAGCCGTGGTCCCTGTGGATTGCTGACGTCGCCAGCGGTGCGGCGAAGCCATTTTGGCGGAGCGGCGATAAGTTAGAAGATTCTCTGCCCGAACTCACCGAAGATGGCTCGCTTTACGTTGGAGAGAAGCAACGAGTGGTGTTTGCCTCGGAGCAGGATGGACGCAATCACTTATATTCGATTTCCCGAGGCAGCGCGGCTGTGCTGCTCACCCCCGGCGACTTTGATGTGGAGGATGTTACGCTCAGCGCCGACAAAGCGTGGGTGATCTATTCCTCAAATCAGGACGATGTCGACCGGCGGCACTTGTGGCGCGTTGCGGTAGCGGGTGGCACTCCACCGGAAGCGCTCACAAGCGGAGAGACTATCGAGTGGTCTCCGGTTCAAACCGGAGACGGCAAGAGTATTCTCTGCCTCGGCTCAACGGCAACGTCACCCGCCATGCCGTACGAAGTGACCGCGAAGGGGCGCGAAATGGTCGCGAGTCAGGCGCTGCCGGGCGATTTTCCTTCGAGCTTATTGGTGACGCCCAAGCAGGTGATTTTCAAGAGCGAAGATGGAGTTACGCTCCACGGACAACTTTTTCTACCGCATGATGCAAATGGAAAAGTCCCGGGATTGGTCTTTATGCACGGCGGTCCGGTCCGCCAGATGCTGCTGGGCTTTCACTACATGGATTATTACCACAACGCATACGCCGAGAATCAGTATCTGGCCAGCCGCGGATTCGCGGTCCTATCGGTGAATTACCGCCTTGGAATTATGTATGGACGCGCGTTTCGCGAGGCGCCCAATACGGTCTGGCGCGGGGCCGCGGAATATAAAGATATCGTGGCTGCAGGAAAATATCTGCAATCGCTTCCGGAAGTTGACGCAACGAAAATCGGTTTATGGGGCGGTTCGTACGGCGGATTTCTGACGGCAATGGGGCTGGCGCGTAATTCAGACCTGTTCAAAGCCGGGGTGGACTTTCACGGAGTGCACGATTGGAGCGTATTTCTTACGGAGCGGCCTGACTTCGGCAATCTAGCGCTGCGACCGCCCGACGCGGAGGCGGCAGTGAAGCTGGCGTGGGGTTCCTCGCCCGACGCTTACGTAGACAGTTGGAAGTCGCCTGTGCTGCTGATCCACGGCGACGACGACCGCAGCGTCCCCTTCAGTCAGACAGTGGACCTGGTTCAGCGCTTGCGTGCGCAACACCTGCCCTTTGAACAATTGATCCTGCCCGATGAGATTCACGGCTTCCTGATGTGGAAGGACTGGGTGAGGGCGTACGGCGCGACTGCCTGGTTTTTTGAAAGGACGTTGAAGCGCGGAGAAAAGATTCGAACCGGCGACTGAGTCACGAGACGCAGCCGTGTGGTTCACCCTTCGAACGCGCTTGCGCTGCGGTGATCCTGAGTCACATTTTCGGTATCTCATTCTCGATGGTGCGGCACGCTCGATGGTGTGGCACGGTGTAAACTTTCTTATTGCGGGAACAAGCTTGAGTGACCCACGAATGAAAACCGCCAAACTGGTCAAATCCTATCGCGTTGATGACGGCAAGAATTTTCGTTTGAAGGATATCGACCCGGCCGACACCGGGCACTGGCACTCGGCCGATGAAGCCAAGGAGCAGCTAGAGAAAGACATTTCGCGCCTCGAGGATTTGCAAGACAAACTCTATGCCCAGGATCGGTGGGCGCTGTTACTGATTTTTCAGGCCATGGATGCGGCCGGGAAAGACGGCACGATCAAACATGTCATGTCTGGGGTGAATCCCGAAGGCTGCCAGGTGTATTCGTTCAAGGTGCCTTCCGCTACCGAATTGCAACACGATTTTCTGTGGCGCACGACGCGGCACCTGCCCGAGCGAGGTCATATCGGGATTTTCAACCGGTCTCACTACGAAGAGGTGTTGGTGGTACGCGTGCACTCTGAGGCGCTCAAAAATGAACAGCTTCCTCCTTCACTCGTGACTAAGGATATATGGGAAGAGCGCTTCGAGGATATTCATAGCTTTGAGCGGCACATGGCGCGGAGCGGCACGGTGATCCGGAAGTTCTTCCTGCATCTTTCGAAAAAAGAGCAGAAGAAGCGATTTTTGGCGAGACTTGAAGAACCGGAGAAGAACTGGAAATTCTCCGCATCGGACATTCACGAACGCGAATATTGGGACGACTATCAGAAGGCTTACGAAGAGATGATCCGCAACACAGCGGCGAAGCACGCTCCGTGGTATGTGGTTCCCGCGGACAATAAGTGGTTCACCCATCTGGTGGTGGCGGGGGTTGTTGTGGAGACGCTGGAGGAGCTTGGCCTCTCCTATCCCAAAGTCGACGCGGCGAAACGCAAAGAGATTCAAGAGGCCGCAAAAGCATTGAAGAAATGACTGCGGGCGCGTGGTAAGGGCCTTTTCGGCGGGCGCGGCGCGCGACGCTGGTTGGGTAGAGATCTACTTCGTACACAGGGGGCAACATGTTTTCTGGGGAGAAATCTGGAAGGACTTCAACAATCCGGCTGTCATTCCTTTTCTTTTTCATCACGTTTGCTCTCGGCCTGCAGGGCGCCGCTTATTCCCAGACGAAGCCTGACCGTCAATCGAAAGCGGTGAAACCCACACAATCGTCGGCGTCGTCAACGACGGCGGCAGATCAGAAGTCCGCCACGGAAGGCGAGTCGGGCAAGCCGGAAGACAAACTTTTCAAAGGCATGAAGTACAGGATGATCGGTCCTTTCCGCGGCGGCCGCTCCCTGACCGCGGCAGGAATTCCCGGCGATCCTACGACCTATTATTTCGGTGCGACCGGCGGCGGAGTGTGGAAGTCGACCGACGGCGCCATGACTTGGTCGCCGGTTTTTGACAAAGAGGGAAGCGGTGCGATTGGCAGTCTGGCGGTGGCGGGCTCTGATCACAACACTATTTATGTAGGAACCGGAGAAGCCTGCATACGCGGCAACATCTCACACGGCGACGGAGTTTACAAAACTCTCGACGGTGGCAAGACATGGAAGAACATTGGCTTGCGCGACAGCCGCGCGATCGGCAAGGTCATTATCAATCCGAATAATCCCGACATTGTTTTTGTGGCCGCACTTGGCCACCCTTACGGACCGAATACCGAGCGCGGCATATTTCGCACCGTCGATGGCGGCAAGAACTGGGAGAAGGTTCTCTATAAGGATGAAAACACGGGCGGCATTGACGTTGCTTTTGATCCGCGCAATCCCAACATTCTATTTGCCGCTCTTTGGCAGGCGCGCCGCACTTCGTGGAGTTTGGCCAGTGGCGGCCCGGGAAGCGGACTTTATCGCTCAAACGATGGTGGCGCAACCTGGAAGCGGCTGGAGGAACATGGTCTGCCGAAAGGCCCCTATGGACGCGTCGGAATTGCCGTCGCGGCGAACTCGGACCGGGTCTATGCACTCATTGAGGCGCACAATCCCGATGGCGGCCTGTATCGTTCCGACGATGGCGGCGAAACCTGGGATTTCGTCAATCCCAGTCACAGCTTGTGGCAGCGGCCCTGGTACTACATGCACATCTTCGCCGATCCGAAAGACGAGAATGTTGTCTACATCCTGGATGTAGAAGCGTACAAGTCCACGGATGGCGGGCACCTGTTCAATAAGATAAAAATTCCGCACGGGGACAATCACGGTCTGTGGATCGATCCCACCGACACGCGCCGCATGATCGCCTCCAATGACGGAGGTGTCACGATAACTCTAGATGGCGGCAAAAACTGGACGCGTGAAGATAATCAGCCGACGGCGCAGTTCTACCATGTCACTACCGATACGGCCACTCCGTACCGGGTTTACGGAGCGCAGCAGGACAGCGGCACGGTCGCAATTGCCAGCCGCAGCGACGATGGCGCCATCGATCGTTCAGACTGGTTCGACGTGGGCGGTGGCGAGGCCGGCTACATTGCCCCTTATCCGCCGGATCCGAATATTGTTTATGCCGCCGACTATCAGGGAAACATCACGCGGTTCGACAAGCATATCGGGCAAGTAAAGGCGATTACGGAGCAGCCTGAGCTTTCCGACGCGTGGGGCGCCGAAAAGCTGGAGCATCGCTTCCAATGGACTGCGCCGGTGCTCATCTCTCCGCACGACCCTAATACGCTGTATCATGCCGGCGAACGCTTGTTTAAAACCACGGATGGCGGAGTTCATTGGCAGGCCATTAGCCCCGACCTTACGCGCAACGATAAAAGCAAGCAGCACGTTTCCGGTGGGGAAATCACACTCGACGATTCTGGCACCGAGTACTACGACACCATCTTTGCCGTGGCCGAATCTCCGATCACGAAAGGCTTGATATGGGTCGGAACGGATGACGGGTTGATTCAAATCACGCGCGATGAAGGGAAAAACTGGACCAACATCACTCCCAAAGATTTGCCGGAATGGAGCCGCATCAGCCAGATCGAAGCCTCGCCTCACGATGCAGCCTCAGCCTACGTGGCAGTGGATCGCCATCAGAGTGATGACCTTCGGCCCTACATCTACAAGACCAGTGACTACGGCCGGAGCTGGACAAAACTGACCAACGGAATTCCAGACAGCAGTTTCGTGCGAGCTGTCCGCGAAGATCCGAAGAAGCGCGGACTGCTTTACGCGGGCACGGAGAATGGCATTTATGTCTCTTTCAACGACGGCGCGAATTGGCGGTCGCTCAAGCTGAATCTGCCGACCACCCCAGTGCACGACTTAGTGGTGAAGGATAACGATCTCGTCGTCGCCACTCACGGCCGTGCATTTTGGATACTGGATGACATCAGCCCATTGCGCCAATTCAGCGACGACGTGGAGAAGAAGGCCGTTTATCTCTACGGCCCCGCGCCCGCATACCGCATTCAAGCTGGTGAAGCGGGAGAGCACCATCCCTCGAAGCGAACGGGACAGAATCCTCCGGTGGGCGCGGTGATTTATTTCTACCTGAAGGATGCGCCCAAGGATGGTACAGAAACCAAGCTGGAGATTCTGGACGCCTCGGGAAAGCTGATTCGAAAATATTCGAGTGCAGAAACCCAGTTGCTCGACGAACCGCTCGATCCAGACGATAAGAAGCCGGAAAAAGAAATCAAGCCGGAGGCCGGCTTAAATCGCTTCGCGTGGGATCTGCGCTGCGAAGAAGCGCATCGGGTTCCGGGCTATTACCTCTGGGAATATGGCGGCGGGGCTCGCGGACCCGTGGTCGCGCCGGGCCAGTATCAGGTGCGTCTGACGGTGGGCAGCGAGGCGCAGGTAGCGCCGTTCGAGGTGAAACTCGATCCTCGCGTGAACGTCAGTCAGGCGGATCTCGCGCAGCAATTCACCATGGAGATGCAGATTCATGAGGAGTTGAACCGCGTTTATGACGCCGTCAACCAGATCCAGGATGTGCGATCGCAGGTAGCCGGCCTGAAACGGCGATTGCCGGAAAATGCGAGCGCGAAGACGATTGCGTCCTCGGCTGACGATATCGAGAAGAAGTTGGTCGCCGTGCGCGATCAATTCATTAACCTCACCATCAGTGCGAACGAGGATTCGCTCGCCTATCCTCCGCAGATCGACGCCAAGCTGGCGTACCTTGCGATGGATGTTGGCAGCGCCGATTCGGCTCCCACCGAGGCTGAACAGCTGGAGTTCGAGAAACTGAAGAGGCAGAGCGGGGAACTGCTCAGCCGATGGGACGATTTGCAGAGTCACGATCTCGCAGACTTTCGGAAGCTGACTACCGAAAACAGTCTCTCGACCGTCGTAGTGCCACCGGCGGGTAGAACTGTGGATACGGAGAATCCGGACGCTCACTAAGTAAAGATGTCGCTAGAGACGACGCTGCGCAGCAATGCGGAATCAACTGTCAGCATGATGAAGCGGAAGTTTGGGGATTCAGTTCGCGGCAAGACGGATGTTGCCATGACCAACGAAGTTCTGTGCAATCTCGTCGTGCTGATTCACGAAATGTACGAGCTTGGAATCGACCCCGTATTCTGGACGAATCCGAATTAATCTTCGGGTTCGGGGACGTTTAACGGGCATTTCGGCCCCTACCTCTGCTTGGCTAGGTCTTTAAGGAAACCCCAATTTCCTGTATTATGCTTATATCCGTATCGGGTTAAAGACCCCTGCCATCAATACCGATATTAACCATGCGGCCACTCCCGTTGGTGCTCTTGACCGGCGCAACGTGTGTCGTTACAACAAGATACAAAGCGCAACTTTTCTCTTCCTCAGCGAATCGAATTCTGTGGTACGATTTGCCGCTCTAACGCACTATATTGTGAAGGAATTGAATGTCAAATAAAGTCAAAAGTGGGTTTCTATACTCCGATCCATCTTTTCTTTCGGGGTTATCTCGCACGCTTGATATGTATGGCCTGTACGACGGTTACAACGCCAGCAGCACTACACAAGAGGCTGACGCTCGCGCGCTCGCCTCTGATTGGATTGTTGTTGGTCAAGATTTGCAAGACGCGATTGATGAATTCCAATCGCAACTTGAAAACGTTGCTTAATCCTAATTGTGGGCCGCAAGCGATACAAACAAAGCATCCCATTCAAGCAACAGAGCACTCCTGTGGCCGCCATTTCCCACACACACGTAGAAGCATCTTATGTCGGTCCTCTGCCACCGCCCGGAATGCTCATACAGTATAACGAGGCGGTCCCCGGAGCGGCAGAGCGTATTTTGGCGATGGCCGAGAGGCAGAGTGCGCACCGCGAATCCATGGAAACAGTTGTTGTGACCGCTGGCGCTAAGAGTCAGACACGCGGCTCATGGTTTGGCTTTATCGTCTCAATGACAGCAATTGTTGGTGGCATCTACTTAATAAAACTTGGCAAGAGCGCCGAAGGTCTGTCTGCGATAATTAGCAGCTTGGCTGCACTTTCCGGGGTATTCATATACGGAAAGAAAAAAGAAACCAAGGAGCTAAAAGAAAAGTCACAGGCCCTTGCGAAGCGGATGAATAAATCCTGACTATCGTTTTCAGCGCACCATTTGTGTAATGGAACCGTTCCGAGATGCATAATTCTTTGGGCGTGCAAGCAGTAAGATCGTCTGCCCAAAAACTCCTACTCCTGCCCAAAAAGTACCGCTAAAATGGGAGTTTTTAGGCAAAGCCAATTTTCTATGACTTCCGTGCCACGCAAATGGCACCGATGGGCCTTGTCCAACTTCCAGGCGGCTGGTACCTTGCCCATAGTGATGCTGATCCTCCCCTGAAGTCGCGGTCGAGTCGGAGGTTGGGGGTGACTATGAGGTTCATGCATCTGTGTTACGCAGCTCTTGGTTTTGCGGTGGCGCGCTGGGTATTTCGACGGCAGCCAGTGGCCGATCCGGTTTCGCGCATGCGGTCGTCTGGTCTTCTGTAGAAAGCTTGGGCGCGCGCCCCGTTGCGCTCCATTTCGTCAGCGCGCGCCCCGCCTTTCGTCCTGCTCGGAGGGTCTAGCCCTTAGGTTTGCCTAAGTTATCTCTGTTTCTCTGCTCGCTCTCCATACAATCACGGTAGGACCACCGCGAACCTGTTGAACAACATCTTCCTGCGGTCCGAATGCCATCCCTGCTCGCGGTAGCATTGGCAGCAGCATGGCGGCATGGTTCTCCGGAATCTCCGAGCGTTGTGTGCGAGCATTCAAATCAAGCCGCGTGAAGCCGTCCCTGCTGGCCCGGGGACTGGTCTTCCTGCGCCCGATCCTGCTGTGCCTGCCCCTGCTGTGCCTGCCCCAGTTCATTTCTGCTCAAGAGGATACAGGCGATGTTCCACTCGGAGATGTGGCGCGCAGTTTTCGAAGGAAGCCTGTCTCCTCTGAGGCGGTGGTCGATAACGACAATTTATCGAAGGTCGTGGACGACGCTGAAAGCCGGCGGGCGGCCGGTGCGTCGCCGGTATTCTCGCTCGGTGCCGGGGGCAAGAGTTTTCATGTCTCCTCACCCGACGTGACTTGCAGCTTGTCGTTCAGCGCGAAGACGACTTCGCTGGTTGCCGATCCACTTTTGCTGGACGAGTTGCCCAGTTCTGAACTGGCCAAGCTCGACGGGCCTGCGACCCTCGACGGAGATTCACTGCAGGTTTCGATGCATAACGGGACGTCGTGGGAATTGCGCGAGGTAGTCATCGGCCTGACGATCCTAAGGCGTCCAGAGGCGGGCAACGCATCGTCATCGTCGAGCTATGGCCGGGCGAGGATTGGCCGGGCGACGATTGTTCCCGCCGTGGAGGACGCTTCTCAGCAGGTGGAGGACTCCTTTCAGAAGCAGCCGGACGTCACCGTTTTGCTGCGGGTGAAGGGATCGGCCGGTCCCTCCGCCACGGCAATTTTTCGTACGTCTTTGAACTTTGCTCTTTTTCCTGATCAGGAATGGCATTGGGCAATCGTGAAGGCAAAAGGAATTCGGCCTCAAACTCTGCCGGTTACGATAACGCAGCACGCCGGCGAACCTCCGCCCACACTCCACGACAGTGGCACAGAGCAGTTGCTAGCGAATCCTTCTTCGTCAAATCTGTCTTCGCTGAAGCCGGACGCTGCGACCCACTGACAGGGCCTGGAAAGCCTCCCTCGAGAGTCCAGGTGGTGGCACACCTTAATAAGGAAGCGATCCAAACGCGCGATTATGGCGTCGCAAAGAACGCAACGCTTCGCGCGGATCACCCAGATCCTTCGCCGCGCAAAAAACGCTTGCGCAGGATGACAGTCAGTACCAGAGTCAAGTTCAACATGAGCCCTGCAAACTCTGGCATGCTAAACTCAACCTGAATCCCACAGCAAAGGACAGGCGATGAAATTTGGAGTCATCATCTTCCCCGGCTCGAACTGCGATCATGATGCCTACTGGACCATTCAACAAGTGGCAAAGCAGCCGGCAACATTTCTCTGGCACGAATCGCACGACCTGGAGAATTGCGACGCCATCATCGTCCCCGGCGGCTTTGCCTTCGGCGACTACCTCCGGACCGGTGCGATTGCGAAGTTTTCTCCGGTGATGGAATCGGTGCGCCGCTTCGCCAATGGCGGAGGGCTGGTGTTGGGAATCTGCAATGGCTTTCAAATCCTTTGCGAAGCAGGGCTGTTACCGGGCGCCCTCATGCGTAATACTGGCCTCAAATACGTCTGCAAACCGGTGCAATTGCGAGTGGAGAACGCTAACACTCCCTTCACGAATGCCTGTTCGCGGGGCGAGGTATTGACGATTCCGATTGGGCACATGGAGGGAAATTATTTTTGCGACCAGACAACTTTGGACGAATTGAACCGTGATGAGCGCGTAGTGTTCCGCTACGCAACATCGGCTAGTGAGATTTCGCGGTCCGCCAATCCCAATGGATCGGTGGATAATATCGCCGGCATCTGCAGCGCAGGAGGTAACGTTCTTGGCATGATGCCACATCCTGAGAGGGCCTCCGAACCCGAACTGGGAGGTACGGATGGAATGAAGGTTTTCCAATCTATGGTAGGCGTTATGGCCGGCCACACAACGTCTTCGCGATGAGCGCCAAGTTTTCCACTGTTTCCCAATAGATTCTGTTTGATAATTTGCATTGACGGTGATACTGTTCCCGCGAAAGCTGCTACCCCCACTCGCCCAACTGGAACGGAAACGTTCCCAGCAAATACAGGGAGGAGTGTGTCCAATGACGGCGAAGCAGCTTCTTGACGGCTTTTCTGAGACGTTAATGCAGGATGAACGGATTCTGAGCCCGCGTGAGCGGGAATTGCTGACCAGTATCCTGCAGAACTCCAAGGCAGTCTCCAGCGGCAATCCAGAGATTCAATCCGCCGTGACCGCTGCCATCAGCCGTTCGGTGGGTGAAACGGTAGCGCAACGCGCCTTTGCGTTGCTAGGCAGCAGCATCGTAGAACAGATCGTGGCGGGCTCCGGGCTGTCGGGAACGGCGGAAACCCCGGCTGCCGATCCGGGTGGATTAGTTTTTCCTGTGCCCTTGAGTGGGCTCAAAGCGCCTGTCCCCCCCGCAAGTTCTCCTATTCCCCCGAGTGCTCCATCTCCATCTCCATCTCCTGTCCCTCCGGGCGAGCCAGCTAAAGCGCCTGTCCCCCCCCGCAGCGCATCACAAAGGCTGAGGCAAAGCCTACCCGTGCGACAGGAGGCGCAACGAAGCGCGGGTGACTCCGGCAGCGTTGGGGTTTTGGAGGCGTCCCCGCAAGGTCAAGCACAATGCGTTGTTCTGGATGAATTTCTTGCGCTGCAAGAGCTCAACGAGCTTATTAACTTTGCCCTGCTCCATGAGGCGGAGTTTCGGAACAGCCAAGTGATTTCACCCAGCGGAAACCCGGAAGTGATCGATTACAATCATCGTCGTTCCCGTGTGCTGATGGATTTGGGAAGCCACCAGGGAATCATCGTGGAGCGAATCCGGGGCGTGTTGCCAAAGGTGTTGGATCAGCTCGGGGTCGAAAGCTTCCCCATGACGCACGTTGAGGCTCAGATTACGGCCAGTAACGATGGTGATTTTTTTGCCGAACACAGCGACGACTCGCAGGAGACGATCGCATCCCGCCGTATCACGTTCGTTTATTTTTTTCACCGCGAGCCTACCCAGTTTGAAGGCGGAGAACTACGGCTCTACGATTCGCGCCGGCTGGCGGAGCAGCAGATCAAAGCTGGCAGTTATCAAGGTATTACGCCGCGGCAGAATCAGATCGTGTTTTTCCCGTGTTCGTTGCTGCACGAAATTACGCCAGTGAAGTGCCCATCCCGGGCGTTCGCCGACAGCCGCTTTACCTTGAACGGATGGCTTCACAAGTAAACAACGCGGCGTGGCTGGAATGGGTTGCAGGCCTGATGGGGGATGGCTCGCGGCAGACGCAGACCTCGATGCTGTCCCCTTCTCAATTTCATTGCCTGCTCGATGAATTGCCTTTGCACTTGATTCCGCAAGGGCAGTTTAAGTTTGGGGGTTCCCCTAACTTTGTCGATGAGCCGCTGTTTCTCAATCCGCATTGTTCATTGATGTCCGCAGGGACAGTGCCGTCGGAATTGGAAACGGATCGATATTTAGTGGAGAATTTTGACTTGCGGGGAACCGTGGCCTGGGTCCGCGACCCGGCCACTAGCGCTCTGCAACCATTCTGGCTGGGCCCTCGGATGGTGACAGTTTTGCATCGTCGTGCCGGGGAAGGCGTGTCCGATTCTGATCCCCGAGATGTGCTTCAATTGTTGGCTGGGGCCGGAATTTTAGTGCAGCCGCAAGCAATCCAGCATCGTCTCGCGCAGTGGTTTGAAGTTGTAAAAAAAGGTGCGCAACAATTTCGAGAGAAAGGATACGTACCGCTCCGCAATCTGATTCATCCTTTCATTCTTGCGGCGTTGCGCCGCTACTACAGGCATGCAATCCGGCGGGGAGCTATTCGTCTAGGAGACGAACAGAGTTCGCTCCGCTACGTCGCCCACAACGAAAGCGTGGCACGGTTCTTCCATCACCAACTTACAGACGCAGTCGCCGCCATCGTAGGAGAAACCGTTAAGCCCTCTTATGTTTATTTTGCCTCTTATTTAAGCGGCGCTGAATTGAAGAAACACACGGACCGCGAGCAGTGCGAGTTCAGCGTTACTTTATGTTTGGATTTTTCTCCCGAACCGGCGTTGGCTACCTCGTGGCCGATACTCCTCGACACTTCCGATGGCAGGGTGGCGGTCTACCAGGCTTTGGGGGACGGGCTACTCTATCGCGGAACCAGGGTGCCCCATTACCGCAACGTGCTGGCCGAGGGACACACGTCTACTTCCGTCTTTTTCCACTACGTTAGGGTTGATTTTTCCGGGCCGCTGGAATAGCTGAACTATCGCAAGCCGGAAATTATGTAGAGGACAGAGATGGTCTGGTAGCAGCCATAGGCGAAGCGCGAACCGTCGCGCGTTACTACAACGGGCCTGATGCAAACCACACCCGTGGGAGTCTCGGGCTGCAATTCCTGAACCACGGTTTTTTCCCCAGTAGTTAAATTTACCTTGTAAACCTTGGTTGAAAGCGGACCGGGACGGTAGCCGTAGATGATTGAGTCGTTGTCCGACCATTGCACAGGAGTAAATCCCGGCTCGAGGTTCGGAATAGGATGCGGTGTGCCTTCGGCGATGGGGTAGACCGCCAGGACTCCTGCATCGTCGGCGCGAATGGCATATTTCAGGTCGGGAGAAACCAAAGCTCCGGTAATTCCTTCGGGGGTGAGCGGTATCGGTTTGTTCCCATTTAAATCGAGTAGATAAGAGCGCTCGCCGTGCCCGTGTTCGCTGGCGTTGATGGTGATATGTTTACCGTCAGCCAGGAAATGGGCGCTGCCGCTGTAAATCTTTTCCAAGCCTGGTGTCGCGATCGCGCGAGGCTGGCCTGCCCCAATCGGAATGAGGGTCACTTGTCCGGGGCTGCCCGTGACAACAGAAATTGCCCATTTTCCGTCTGGGGAAAGTCCTCCCGAGCTTCCCGTGCCTAGTCGCACCGGCAGACTGCCGTCAACTTTGCGAATGGCGATGGAATATTGGTTGCCGGCGGCTTCACTAGAATCTTCGAATAAGATCGACTGACCGTCGGGCGAGATGTCTTTGGGAACACTCCAGTCGTGCCAGGAAAGATCCCTGGGCTTGCCGTTGCGCGCCATCGTCGCCATCGCCATACGTGTAGCTTCCATGCTGACGAGCGCGCGCCCATCCGGCGCTACATCTTCCAACGTCATGCCGGTTGGCAAAGCCAGAAGTTTTCGGATTCGGGCGGAGGGCGTTACAGCAAGCAATTCACGGTTGCCGCCCCTCTCGACTGCGGTAAACCAAATTTCTTTCGCATCGGAACTCCACGCCAGGCCGTCTTCAGATTCCCATCCGGTTGAAAGCTCACTAAAATTTCCCTGGAGGTCAACCAGGCCAACGGAGCCGCGATCATCCCACAAAGCTGGGTGATTCAAGAATGCGATCTTGTCGCCTTGAGGAGCGATACGAATGTGGCTTATCCAGCCGGTGGTCTGGTAGAGAACGTGGCCGACAGGATACTCAAGCCGGTCTCGACCCTCAGCGCGGTGGACCACGGCAAGTTCACCGTTTGCATCCCAGTCAGCCCAGGAGACATTCTCCAGGACTTCGCGCGGAGAGCCTCCGGCCAGGGGTGCGCGGGCCAGCACGCCTCCTTCTGCTTCCAGGTGCCCTCCGTAAACGCCATGGAGTACGAGGGCGAGTTCGCCAGAGTGGGATATCGCCAGCAAGTTGGCATCGCTGAGATTCAACGGCTGGGTTAATAGGGAGTCGCCGACCGTGGAGAAAACTTGCAATGGTCTGCCGTTCCATGCGGCCGTATAAACGATCGCTCTAAAGTCGGGAGCGAATCGTGCGGAGTAAACGGTACCCTGTTCAAAAGTCAAACGCTGGTAAGAGGGAGGCAGAGTTTTCTGACCCCACGGATTCCAGAGAAGCAGAGCCGCCCCGACCGCGAGAACTCCAGCCAATGCTCCAAGTAGATATTTCAGTTTTGACTCGGGAGCCGCAAACTTGAGCTGCTGGTTTCCGGAAGTGTTGGAAAGCGTCTCCAGGGCAAACGCGAGATCGCGTGCCGATTGAAAGCGGTTCTCCGGCTCCTTCTCCAGACAATGACGCACGATTTGCTGGAACGAAACGGGGATCTTGGATTGCTCTAAATTAGCTGGAGGGGGCTCTTCGCGGAGTACGGCCGTAATCGTGTCAACCTCGGTTTCGCCGCGAAAAGCACGCCGTCCGGTCAGCATCTCGTAAACAATCGCGCCCACACTGAAGATATCGCTGCGGTGGTCCACTCCCTTGCCCCGCAGTTGCTCGGGCGACATATAGGCGACAGTCCCAATCACAGTGCCGCTCTTGGTAACGGTGGTTAAGTCCTCCACGGAGCGCGCGGATTCCTCCGGCGCGGATTGCAGTTTTGCGACACCGAAGTCGAGAATCTTGACTCGGCCATCAAGGGTGACAAACAAATTTTCCGGCTTCAGGTCGCGATGAATGATGCGGCGATCGTGCGCGGCGATCAGGCCCTGTACGATTTGCAGGGAGTAGTCGACGGCCAGCGGAACGGGCAACGCTCCTTCCGCCAGGCGTTTACGCAGGGTCTTGCCTTCCAGCAATTCGCAAACAATGTAGGGCGATCCTTCATTGAGGCCCACGTCGTAAACGGCAACGATGTTGGGATGATTTAAGGCCGCTGCGGCGCGGGCTTCCAGTTCGAAACGGCGGAGATGGTCGGCACTATCCCCGGAGGCCGGGCGAATCAGTTTAAGAGCTACATCGCGCCCCAGTCGTTCGTCGCGCGCCCGAAAAACCTCTCCCATGGCTCCAGAGCCAATTTTCTCCAGGACCCGGTAATGCCCTATGACTCGGCCCGTCATGCGCAGGAATCGCCCCGCAGGCATGTTAGGGTGCAGGTCTGCCGCAGTCAATAAATTAATCTCTATATAGCGGGTGGCGAGGTGCGTGCTTTTTGGACAGAGGGTGCAATGGTGGCGTGATATAATCCTTGTTCGCCTGCACATTTTCGAGGCAGTTCTGTGACGTTTCTACGGGCGAATCCCGCGTTCAAACGAGATTATTAAACAGAGGTCTAACTATGTCCGGCCATTCAAAATGGGCGACAATCAAGCACAAGAAGGGCGCGCTTGACGCCAAGCGCGGGAAAATTTTTACCCGGCTCATCAAGGAAATCAGCATCGCCGCAAAGAACGGAGGCGGCGATCCCGATTCCAACCCGCGGCTGCGTGGCGCCATTGTCGCCGCCAAAGCGGAGAACATGCCCGCCGACAATATCAAGCGCGCCATTCAACGCGGCACCGGTGAACTGCCGGGAGCTACCTACGAGGAATTTTCCCTCGAGGGCTACGGACCTGGAGGCGTCGCGATTCTCCTCGACATCAACACGGATAATCGCAACCGCACTGTCAGTGAAATTCGCCACTGCTTTGGCAAGAACGGCGGTAACATGGCCGAAGCTGGCGCGGTCTCTTGGATGTTCCACAAGAAGGGTGACATTATTATTCCCAAGAACGCCGCAAAAGAGGACGACCTGATGAACATCGTTCTCGAAGCCGGCGGCGAGGATCTGAACGACGATGGCGAGAATTGGGAGATACTGACCGAGCCCCACGCTTTCGAGACCGTGCTCGAAGCCGTGAAGAAAGCTGGAATTGAGCCGGCCTCGTCGAGTGTGGCTATGATTCCGCAGAATTACATCAAGCTCGAAGGTCAAGCCGCGAACACGATGATTCGGTTGATGGAGGCGCTCGAAGATCAGGACGATGTGCAGAATGTCCACTCGAACTTCGACATTGATCAGAAGCTGCTGGAAGAAGTGGCTGGCTAATTGCTTCGCAGATTTGTTTTGAAGCCGCCCGTGTGGCGGCTTTTGTTTTTGGGCTTTTGTTTTTGAATGGCGTCCGGGTCAAAAAGTTTTCAACACAACCGTGCAAAATTCTGTGGAAAACCTAGAAAGTATCTTTGTAAGTGATTCAGCGAGAGATGGTTCAGCATTTTGCACCGGGGCGAGTGCTGGCACTTTCGTGGTGCTTCTGCCACGAAGCGCATCTTGTTCTACGAGATTCAGTTAACCTTGAAACTCAGACTCGACAAACTTCTGGTGGATTGCGGACTTGCTGCTTCGCGAGAGCGCGCTCAGGCCTTGATCCTCGCGGGGAAAGTTTTGGTCAACGATCAGAAGCTTGACAAGGCTGGGGCGCAGGTCGCCGCAGAAGCGACGGTGCGTTTGCTCGGCGAAGATTTGAAGTATGTTAGCCGCGGAGGACTCAAACTCGAGCGCGCACTTGAGCATTGGCACATCAATGTCGAGGGGAAAATCTGTCTGGATGTCGGCGCCTCCACCGGTGGGTTCACCGACTGCTTGCTGCAACGCGGTGCGCCGCGTGTGATTGCGATCGATACCGGCTATGGACAGATGGATTTCAAATTGCGCCAGGATCCCCGGGTTCGACTTCTCGAAAAAACCAATGCCCGGTATGTCACGGAAGACGTTCTCGCCGAAAAAGTGGATCTCATCGCAATCGATGTAGCATTTATTTCCGCGACGCTTGTTCTCCCTGCTGTGATCCGAGCAGCCCTGCCACGTTCCCTCGATCAGCGCCGTGGGCGCGAAGCGATCGTCCTGGTGAAACCTCAATTCGAAGCGGGAAGGGAATTCGTTGGCAAGGGTGGCATTGTGCGGAACGAGGCTGCACAATTAGCGGCAGTCGAAAAAGTGAAGACAAGCTTGCTCGGCCTCGGATTTACTCAGACCGATGTCATCGAATCGCCAATCCTCGGCGCCGAAGGGAATCGAGAATTCCTTCTGCGTGGAGTCTTCTAGCAAACAAGTGCGCCCGCGCTAAATCCCGCAAGCCGTCGGAATATAATCTAGGCGGCGAGGGATCTGAATGAGAGAACTGAGTGAAAGGCTGCTGCAAGTAATTGAAACTGCGGAGCCACAGCTTCGCAAAATCAGTGAACTGGATAGCACTGAGTCAGTATTGCCGGGCGGTTGGTCGCGCAAGCAGGTTATCGGACATCTCGTTGATTCAGCGTCAAACAATCATCAACGATTCGTGCGGGCGGCGCTTCAGCCATCTTTGGATTTTCCCGGTTACGACCAGAACGGAAGCGCCCGCGTGCAGGCGACTCAGGATGTTGATTGGCAACTCTTGGTTGATCTCTGGGCCGCTTACAATCGTTACCTTGCCCACGTAATTGCGCATCTACCGGCCTCCAAGTTGGAAACTGCTTGTCGTATAGGCTCGGGAGAGGCGGTCAGCCTGGGCTTTTTGGCGACGGACTATCTCACGCATCTGCTGCACCACCTGAACCAAATAGGCGTCGCGGGTTCAAATTTGATCAGCGCCCAGACTGCTGTGCGGTGAGGCTTTGTTGCTCGAATTCTGTACAATCTTTCTTTCCGTCGACTAGCATGGCAAGCTCGCCCTCATCTCTTCAGCAGAAAGTTGCGGCAATCGTCTCGCGGCCGGCGCGACCGGAGGTTGCGCGTACGCTTCCCGAATTAATGGCATGGTTGCATGCCCATAGCTATGAAGTAATCGTCGATCCGGAGACGGCTAAATATACCAACGGCAAAGAGCCGGTGTTGCGCTCCCAACTGTCGTCCCGGCACCTGGATTTGATCGTAGTGTTGGGTGGCGACGGCACTTTGCTTTCCGCGGTCCGTGAGACCGCCGCTACTGATGCTCCGCTCCTCGGCGTGAATTTGGGTTCGCTCGGCTTCCTCACGGAGGTTCCGCTTTCATCGCTCTTCTCCATGCTCGACGCGATCGCGCAGGGAAGTGCGCCTATCGAGCGGCGCTCGCTGATGCGCTGCGAATTGTTGCGAGGCGAAGAGATCCGAGGAAGTTATCTGGCGTTCAATGATGTTGTGGTAAACAAGACGGCGCTGGCTCGCCTCAATAACTATGACCTGTTCGTGGATCAGGCCTTTGTCTCCCGCTATCGATCCGATGGGATGATCGTCGCGACGCCCACCGGTTCAACCGCATATTCACTTTCCGCAGGCGGTCCCGTTGTTATGCCGACGGTCGCGGCCTTTGTGATTACACCAGTGGCTCCTCATTCGCTTACCCACCGGCCACTCGTCGTCCCAGATTCCGCAACCATCGAACTGTTATTGCACAGCGACGAAGATGTCGCATATCTCAGTTTGGACGGTCAGCCCGGCCTTGATCTGCGCGATGGTGACCGAGTCCGCTGCCGCCGCTCCGAACACAGCGTCAGCTTGTTTCGCACTGATGTGGATTTCTTCCACGTGCTCCGCACGAAGTTGAAGTGGGGGGAGAGATGATCTGGTGCGAAGGTTACAGTTCGGCCGAGTACAATTCCGTCACCTTTTCTCGCCTCCTAATGACCTTGACCGACTTTCCGCTCACCAGTACTTCTGCGGGCCGCGGACGCGTATTGTAGTTTGAAGCCAGCGCCATCCCGTAAGCCCCTGCGTCAAGAACCGCAAGCAAGTCACCTTCTTCGACGCGAGGCATCTTTCGATCGCGGGCGATGAAATCGCTCGACTCGCACACCGGACCCACAACATCGACAATCTCCTGCGCCCTCGCTGAGGATCTCGCGAGTTGCACGACGGGAACGATTTCATGGTAAGCGCCATAGAGCGCGGGCCGGATCAGATCGTTCATGGCCGCATCCACCACAAGAAATCGCTTGCCATCATTTTGTTTTCGGTAAACAACACGGGTCAGCAAGACACCCGCAGGCGCTATAACCGCGCGCCCCGGCTCCAAAAGAAGATGGACGTTCAAACCCCGCAAAGGGTTGGTCACCGCACGCGCATAGCTCGCAACAACGGTCGCGAAATCTGGTTGAGAAGCCTGGTAAGCAATGCCCAGCCCGCCGCCAGTATCCACGTACTCGATACTGTGCCCATCGGCACGCAACTGGCGAACCAGATCGGCGACTCGTATCACTGCCTCGGCAAAGGGCGCAACCTCGGTGATTTGTGAACCAATATGAACGCTGACTCCCGCCACCTTCAGATACCGCGCAGCAGAAGCCTTGGCGTAGAGTCCACGCGCACCGTTGATGGGCACTCCAAATTTGTGTTTGTGCAGACCAGTAGAAATGTAAGGATGCGTATCCGCAGCAACATCTGGATTCACGCGGAGCGCCAGGCGCGCAACGGTTCGCAATCGCGTCGCACACTCCGCTAAAGCCCAGAGCTCCGATTCACTCTCCACATTGAAGATGAGGATCCCAGCCTTCAATGCTGCGGTCATTTCCTCGCGAGTTTTTCCTACGCCGGAAAATACAACCTTGCTGGCGGAGTGACAGTCCGCGGCCAGGACGCGCTCCAATTCCCCGCCTGAGACCACATCGAAGCCGGATCCCCGCCGCGCCAGCAGACGCAGAATGCTCAAATTGGAATTTGCTTTGACGGAGTAGCAGACCGTGTGCGGAAACTTTCTGAAGGCTTCGTCAAACCCTGCAAAGCGCTCGCGGATTGCTGTTGCCGAGTAGACGTAGAGAGGCGTTCCGAACCGTTCTGCCAGTTTTACTAAGGAAACGTCATCGCAGTGCAGTACAACGCTTACGCTACGGTGGAACAAACCTTTCCGTTGCTGGTGGAGAACGAATCCTGGCGGCCGCTCAGAGTTAACGTAAAGAGGTTCCGCAACTGCTCCGCGCCGCGTCATTTTCGTTTCGAAGATCCGCTCGCAGCGCTGTCTTTCACCTTGATCGCTACCACCGTTTGATCATCGAAGGTCTCGACGCCCGCCGAATGCTCGGCGGCAGCTTTGAATAGAGAGTTAACCACGCAGTCTGCCGATTTCCCCGCGCACTCCTCGATGATTGTCTCCACTCGTCCTCGGCCGAACAATTCACCGCTGCGGTTACGCGCATCCAGGATGCCATCGCTGAAGCACACAAACATGTCTCCAGGTTTCATTTTGAAACGGAACTCGTCGTAGCTGACATCATCGAAAAGTCCGAGCGGCAAACCCGTCGCCTCGATCACAGTGTTTTTTCCATCATGGACTAAAACCGGGCGCGGTAATCCCGAATTTGCCACTAGAAGCGTGCGATGCTCATCGTCCCAGACCGCATAAATAATCGAAACAAATTGTGCTTCAATGCGCCGCTCTGCCAGCGAAAGATTTACCGCCGACAGCATTTCAGCTGGGCCCGGCTCAATGGGCGCGTGGGAGCGCAGAATCCCGCTTACCAAAGCGGCATAGATGGCGGCGGGAGCACCTTTTCCGCTAACATCTCCGATCACAATTCCGAGGCGCGAAAGCGAGTACGGGATGAAGTCGTATAGATCTCCGCCGATGGCTCGGGCCGGAGTAAACTTCGCGGCCAATTCGAGATGGTGCAGCTTCGGCAGCGTTTGCGGAAGCAGCCGCATCTGCAATTCCCGCGCCAAAGACAAATCCCGCTCGAGCCGGCGTTCCTGGCGTGCAATTTCCTCATACAGGCGGGCGTTTTCAATGGCAATGGCAACCTGTGCGGCGAGAGTCCCCATGGTGCGCCGGTGGTCTTCGGTAAAGAAGCCTCGGCGCGTGTGTTCCAGATCGAGCACTCCGACAACCTTGTCTTTATAGATCAATGGCACGGCCAACTCTGATCGGGTCTCCGGGTTGCCCTCGACGTATCGTGGATCTTTGCACACGTCGGGCACCAGGATCGCCTGCCTCGTCTGCGCCGCATGTCCAACCAATCCGCGCCCGAGCGGAATGTCGTTCTTCATGTGAACATTTTCATTGAAGCGCAGAGAGAAACGATGCTGCAACTTTTCACCCGAAGGATCCAGCAATAAAATGCTGAACATCTGATAGTCAATGAGCCGCCGCAAGAGTTCGGCGATCCGGCCCAGGAGTTCGTCCAGATTCAAGATCGAACTCAACTCGCGCGCGATTTCGTTGAGCAGCAGGAGAATCCGTGCCTGCCGTGTGGTGCGCGTGTAGAGTTGCGCGTTCTCGATGCCCGCTGCCATGCGTGAAGCGATCAAAGTCAGCAGGCGCATGTGCTCTTCGTTGAAGTAGCCTGGATCTTTCGCCTCCAGATCAATGACCCCGATCACGCGGTTCTTCGTGGTCAGGGGCACGGCCAACTCGGAACGCACGTTGGGCAAGGCGGCGATGTATCTGGAGTCGACTGTGACATCATCGATCAAAATCGCTTGCCGTTCCTGCGCCGCCATGCCCGTGACTCCTTCGCCGACCTTGATGCGGGCGCGCTCCGCGACCTCTGGCGGGTATCCAATCTGGAAGCGAAACCGCAACTCTTGTGTCTTTTCGTTGAGAAGGAGAATGGCGAAGATCTGGTAGTCGATTACTTTGCGTACGACCTCCGCGACCCGGCGTAGAGTCGTATCCAAGTCGAGAGAAGTTGCCATCACATCGGCCACTTCCAACAACAGCGGCTCAACATGCAAATGCTTTTCGTGCTTGTTCAGAGCTGACCCCATTTTTGTTGTCTATGATAGCAGTCTAGTTTGGAGTACCTGATACCGAGTAGCAAGGCGAGCCCCATGTGGAGATCTATGCTCGGTGCTGGGTACTGGAAACTCACTCCCGAGGGACAATGCAGACGTCGCAGAGATTTCTGTAGCGTTCGGCGTAATCCAAGCCATACCCCACCACGAATTCATCCGGGATAGTGAAGCCGACGTAATCGCCTTGCAAAGGCAATTTGCGGCGCGACGGTTTGTCCAGCAGGGCCGCGATCTTTAGCGAGCGAGGCTGATGTGCCAGCAGCAGCTTCTTCAAGACGGTGAGCGTCAATCCGGTATCGAGAATGTCCTCGACCACGATTACGTTCTTATCCTTCATGGACTGGTCAACGTCCTTGGTCAACTTTACTTCGCCGGTCGAATCCCAGCCGCTCTTGAGTTCCTGGGTGGGGCTGGGACGGTTTCCATAACTGGAGACGCCAATGAAGTCGAAGGTCGCGTCGAGCTTCACTTGTCTCGCCAGGTCAGCCAGAAAAATCGCCGAGCCTTTCAATACGCCGACAAGGATCACAGGCTGGCCCGCGAAGTCGCGCGTGATCTCGGCGCCCAGTTCGGCGATGCGCTTGGCAATCTCCTCGCGCGAAATCAGCACCTTGAGTTCTGTCATGGCGTTTCATATTAAACTAAAGTTCGGTTTCAGGGTCATGTCGATGACCGATTTCGCTCCGAAATCGACACGGCCAGCCAACAGAGGAGAAAGAGCAGATGAATCTTAGAGGTGTCCAACTTACGTGGCTGGGCCACGCGACTTTTCGCATTGTTACGCCCGGCGGCCATACCATCATTATTGATCCTTGGATTATGAACAATCCGGCGTGTCCGCCTTCTGAAAAAAAAGTCAAGCATGTTGATGTTCTACTGTGCACACATGGTCACGGCGACCACATTGGAGACGCCGTTGAAGTCATCAAACAGCACAACCCACAGGTTGTCGGCATTCCAGAATTGTGCGGGTGGCTTGAGAAAAAGGGCGCCAAACAAACTGCAATGATGAATAAGGGCGGCACCCAGAAAATCGGCGATATCAAAGTCACCATGGTGCACGCCGACCACTCCTGTGGCATTCAGGATGGCGACCAACTAGTTTACGGGGGTGAAGCTTGTGGCTACGTCATCGAATTCGAAAACGGCCTGAAGATTTATCACGCGGGAGACACTAACGTTTTCGGCGACATGGCGATTATCCGCGAGCTATACGCACCGGAAATCGCAATGCTGCCGATCGGAGATCATTTCACAATGGGTCCGCGCGAAGCGGCTTACGCATGCAATTTGCTCAAGCCGAAAACAGTGATCCCGATGCATTTCGGTACGTTCCCAGTGCTGACGGGAAGTCCCAGCGATTTGCAGAAACTGGTGCAGGGAGTCGAAATCGTAACGATGAAGCCGGGGGTTACCGTCGGCAATTGAGCGCAGTTAATACTGTCAAACGTTAATAATTTCAAACAAGGAACGCTGATGGCCAAACAAGAGGCGAGAAAGCAAGGCAGACCTGAATGGCGGCACTATGACCTCACCACTGACGGTCGTGTTGATGATTATCTGTACTCCATACTGCCCAAGCGCGATGCCGTGCTGGTGGAGATGGAAGACTATGCCAGCCAACACGATATTCCCATCGTTGGCCCCGCGGTTGCCCGCATCTTGGAGCAACTGGCCTTGATGATCAGTGCCAAGACGGTTTTTGAATTAGGTTCAGCCATCGGATATTCAACCATCTGGTGGGCTAAAGCGGTGGGCGAAAATGGCCGTGTGATTTACACGGATGGCGACAAGAAGAATGCCGAGCGCGCTCGCGGCTACTTCGATCAAGCCGGCGTGACCAGCCGTGTCACGCTCCATACCGGCGACGCTCTGGAAGTTCTATCCGAACAGAAGCAGCAATTCGATATCATTTTCAACGATGTGGACAAAGAGGATTACCCGCGGGTGCTGCGGCTGATTCCCTCCTGCCTGCGTCGGGGAGGTTTGTTCATCACTGACAATGTGTTATGGAGTGGGCGGGTCGCGGAAAAAAATCCCAAGGATGCGACCACAAAAGCGATCCTCGAGTTCAACCGCCTGCTCTACGATTCGAAAGATTTCTACACGACGATTCTGCCTATTCGAGACGGCCTGGCGGTTGCCTGGAAGAGATAACGCAATGCCAAGGATTGTCATCCCTAGCTTCGTTCGGAATGACATCGATCAAATCGACTTCACGGGAATCGCGACCAGATCCTCTACCAGCCCGACTTCTTTCTGCAGAAACGGTTCGGCATAGGTCACGCCGCCCAGCATGCCGTAATAGCGCGCCATCGATTCCACGCGCGCATGGATCTCATCGTGTGCGGGAAAAAGATCTTTGCCAGCATCCTGATCGCTGAACTGCGACTTGTAGGCCAGGATGGAAGCAAACTTCTGCTCGAACTGTTCACTGATGTCGACCACAAATGTCGGTCGCACGTCGTAGTACAGAGTGGCGTAGATGATCTTGAAAGGGCGATGCGCACGAAGCAACCCGCTCGCTGGTTTCTCTGTATTGCCTTGGCTGAGAGGTGATGGCTGAGAGCTGAGAGCTAACTTCGACAGTCCCGCCAGGAAGCACGCTTCGTAACCGAGAATGGAAGTCGTGTAGTGATCGGGATGCCGTCCTTTCCAGTAAGGCAGAATCACGACGCGCGGCCGCGTTTCCCGAATCACGCTGGCAACTTTAAGCCGATTCTCCCAGGTATTTTCGACGCGCCCGTCGGGGATATCCAGCGCCCGCCGCCAGCCTGCGCCGAGAATTCTGGCTGCATCCGCGGCTTCGCGGGCGCGATCTTCCGCAGTTCCCCGCGTTCCCATCTCCCCTTGCGTCAGATCGAGGATGCCCGTCTGCTGCCCGCGCTGTGCTGCCTTGAGCAGCACGCCGCCGCAGGTCTGCTCCACATCGTCACGGTGGGCCGCGATCGCCAGGATGTCGAGGGACGGAGAGGTCATGAATCTGGAAGAGTACTAGTATGATGTGGCAGTTCGCAACCGCTAGCGGCGAGGATCCTCCATGGCATGGCGTAGGTTCTTTCACAACGGCAGGGAACTGCGTGCCGGATGGCGGCTGTCATTATTTTGTGTTCTGGTATTTGCGATCGGTTACGCCGCGAGAATAGGAATAGACCGGCTGCCGTTGCCGGAATATCACGGTTTGCATCCGGTGGCTCTTATCGTCGATGACGCGTTTCTGCTGCTCGTCGCGCTGATTGCGACCGGGATCATGGCGCGGTTGGAGCACCGCAGCTTTGCGGCTTACGGACTTCCCAGAATGCGTGATCTCTTTGGCCGACTATTCTGGACCGGCATAGTGTGGGGTCTGGTTATGCCGTCCGTCGTTATCCTCCTGATTTTTCTCTGTGGTGGTTACCGAGTGCACGGACTGAATGTGGCGGGGGCCGAGTTGCTCAAATTCGCAGGCCTTTGGCTTTTTGCAAACTTGCTGATCGGGCTCAGCGAAGAGATCCTATTTCGCGGCTATTTTCTATATACATTGGCGGACGGCGTCGGATTCTGGCCGGCAGCCATCGTCGAATCGATCGGTTTTGGCGCCCTGCACTATTACACCAAGCCCAACGAGCGCTGGGAAGATTGGGTCGCCGTGTCGCTATTGACGATCTTCATCACCCTTGCCCTGCGGCGCACCGGCAACCTGGCCTTTTCTATCGGCATGCATGCTGCTTTTGACTTCGCGTTCATCTATATTTTTTCCGGAATGAATGGGGGAGAGTTCGCCGTCGGCCGTTTGCTGAATGCTGAGTTCCCAGGCTCAATCCGGTTGACAGGTGGACTGATTGGGCCCGAGGCCAGTTGGTTCACATTCCTGGTGACCACCGCGGCGATTGTCCTGCTGAACTTTACCTATCGAAAAACGAAGTGGCCCGTGCCGCCGCAGGACTGAACGGGGAAGGAAAGCTCAGTCGAGATTACCTTGCTCGAGAACCACATTCTCGCGGACGATAAGCCGGTGCGCCGCCATTTCCTTTAGCGTGGCAAGACGCGGGAAACTTACTTCTTGCGTTCCACCAAATACCGCGCCAACTCTTTCAAAGTTTCCGCCCGGTCTCCGAAACTCTTCAACTCTTCAAGAGCCTCGCTCACGAGGGAGTCCGCCTTGCGCTCGGACTCCTCAATCCCAAACAGGGCTGGATACGTGGCTTTTTGTGCGGCCGTATCTTTGCCTGCGGTCTTCCCAAGCTGCTCTGAGGTTTGGGTTACATCCAGAACGTCGTCGACAATCTGAAATGCCAGCCCTATTGATCGCCCGAATGCGCGCAGCTTTGCCACCTTGTTCTCTTTTGCTCCGGCGTACAGCCCGCCGCTTACCAGGGAAGCCGTGATCAGTGCGGCGGTTTTAGCGCGATGGATGTATTCCAGCATCTCAGCCGTGGGCTGGGTATGCTCGGCTTCCAGATCCACGACTTGTCCGCCAATCATGCCATCGAGCGTGCCCGTGCCATGAGCGATCTCCGCGATGATCCGCACCTGCGCCTCGGCCGGACAATCGAGCCGCGCCAGGACTTCATAAGCCTGGGTCTGCAGGGCGTCACCCGCCAGAATCGCGAGTGCCTCGCCGAAAACTTTGTGGCATGTGGGACGGCCGCGCCGCAGATCGTCGTTGTCGAGTGCAGGAAGATCGTCGTGGATGAGCGAATAAGTATGCAGCATCTCCAGCGCCGCGCCCAGTTCTTCAATTTTCCGCGGCAACGATCCCGCAATCATGCGACCGGCCTCCATGCACAGAACTGGCCGCAGGCGTTTGCCGCCGGCAAACACGCTGTGCCGCATGGCCTTGTGAATCGACGCCGGATCTTGAGTTTCCAGCGGAATCAGTCGGTCCAGCGCGGCATCGGTCAACGCCCGGCCTTGCTCGAGAGTTTCTTGCAGCATTGAGGAGTGAGTATAGCAAGGAGCGACTGGTCAGTGGGTTCGTCCTAGACTTTGGCTACGGTGGGGGGACGTTAGCTGCGTGGTATAACTTCGTCAGAGTTAACACAGCCGTCAGGATGACACCCGCGATGGCCGCTGGTCTGACCGGGACGATGACTGGACGATGCGGGATTTACTGACGGCATAGGTGTGAGGATGGGTCAACACAAATACCGCGAACCAAGTCTGAGAATCAAACTCTTGGGATTTGTCGGCGGAGCTTTTCTCGTGGCGGCTTGTATCTACGCGATCATTCACCACCCGCTGAACATTGTCACAGCGCGAATTGTGGCGAAGCTACTAGCCATTGGACTCATTTTCGTGATCGCACCCATCTGGACATTCTTTCGGAAGAAAAAACAGCAACACTAAATTAGATCAGTGCCCGTCCTAGAGTTTGGGGACGGTAGTTCTGGCATCTGATCACTGATGATTGGCCACTTTCTTCTAGTACAAAAAGGAAGAGGACGCCGTCCGGCGCCCTCGCTCGTTGGATACTGAAATACAGTTACGCCACAGCGGCTTTTGCGACTGCCACGCTCCGCAATACAGTATTCAGAACATTCTGCACGTCATTGGTGCGGCACACATCGCTGGCTCCAGCGTCCAAAGCGGCAATCCACAATTCCTCATCCGGGATGCGATGAGTACATACGATGGGCAGCGAAGGAAAATCGTTGCGTAAGTTGCGAACATCGCTCAAATGCGAATATTCCATATCAAGAATCACGGCTTCCGGCCGGTTCCTGGCGACACGCTCGCGAAGTTCCTCTCCGGAACGCGCCAAATGTATGGAATGGAAGTGAGAAGAAAGTCCATCGGATAGCGTTTTAGCGACGCGGTCATCACCTTCAATGACCACAACTTTGAAGCCCATAGATCCTCCTGACCGACTACCGTCAAAAACGGCGGACTAGGGCTGCGGGGAGGGTTCGGCACCTCTACTCCACAGACATTCCAACTTAACAAGTACCCGGACTTGGGCGACCTACCTGCGGGTAGGCGTCTTTTCCGCCAGGGCCTCAAAAGGTTCGGCTTGGAGCTTCCCGTTTTTCTTCAGTAGGATTTCCACCTTGCCTTCGGCCTGCTCCAGTTCCTTGCGGCAGGCGGATGACAGATGCATCCCTTCTTCAAAGAGAGTGAGACTCTTCTCGAGAGGCACATCTCCCTTTTCCAGTTCCTGGACTATTTTCTCCAGCCGCTGGAGGCATTCTTCAAACTTAGCCAACAGGTTTCGCTCCCTCTCTTATTGTAATGCTACGATCTGGTCGTGGTGTCCAGTCTTTTTTTGTAAAAATTGACTGAATGGACGATACTCAGTCCACAAAAGGGAAATTTATGCGGTGGCGGAACCGCTGTTTCCCAGAGCCTCCAGCACGTCGACGGCGGAACTGTAGCGTCCCTGTGGCGCGCTGATTTGCGCCCCCTGCACCGCGTGTCGAACCGCGAGCAGCATCTCGCGGGCAATGGCTACGCCTTCGGCCCTGGCAGCCTCCGGCGTCTGGGCGCGTGCCATGCGTTCGAGAATCGAGTCCGGCACAGAAACTCGGAGCTCGTTTTTCATGAACTCGGCATTGCGCACGCTGACCAGCGGCCAGATCCCGGCCACCACGGGAATGCGGCAATGCTCGATCCTGCGCAGAAAATTCTCCAGCAGGCGAATGTCGAACACCGGCTGGGTCACTGCGAACTCAGCTCCTGCCGCAACTTTGTATTCGAAACGCCGAATCTCCTCATCCAGGTCGGTAAGCCCAGGATTCGCTCCCACGCCGATCACAAACCCCGTGCCGGCTCCAATCGGGTTTCCCCCAATGTCCAATCCCCGGTTCAAGTTGTGGACGATATTCACCAAACCGATGGCGTCCACATCAAAGACGGCCGTGGCATCCGGATAGTTTCCCATCTTGGGCGGATCGCCCGTAATGCAAATCAGGTTCTTGATTCCGACCGCCGCTGCCCCGAGAAGGTCGCTCTGAATGCACAGCACGTTGCGGTCGCGGCAGGTGTAGTGCAGGATGGCATTGATTCCGACCTCCCGCTGAACCAGCAGAGAAAGGGCCTGGTTGCTCATGCGCGCCGAGGCCCGAGGACTGTCAGGAATATTGACCGCGTCCACGCCCACGGACTTCAGAAAGCGCGAACCCTCCAACTCCTTGCCAATATCGGTTCCCTTCGGAGGAACAATTTCCACCATGGTGACGAATTCGCCGCGGACTAGCTTCGCCCCCAGTACCGATCGTTGCTCTAAAGGAATGGCTGGAGAAGCGGCGGGCGCGGCCGTAGCTGTGACATGGGCGGAGGTTGCCTTGCCCCTCGCCTCGCCAACGCGCAGCGCAGATTTCATGACGCGAATGTGATCGGGAGTCGTTCCGCAGCATCCGCCAACGATGCGCGCACCTGCGGCCACGAACTTGCGCGCGTAACTCGCCATGTATTCTGGCGAGCACAAGTAGATGTTTCGGCCCTCCACCGAGCGCGGAATGCCGGCATTCGGCTGGGCTGAAAGTGGCAGGGAAGTGGCTGCACGCACCCGCTCGATGGCGTCCAGCATTGCCACCGGACCGACACTGCAGTTGCAACCGATCACGTCTGCGCCCCATTCCTCAAGCCTCGGCGCAAAGGTTTCGGGATCGGAGCCATCCAGGCAGTTGCCGTCTTCGTCGATCGTCACTTGCACGATCAACGGCAACGTTACCCCAACGTCCTTGGCCGCGAGTATCGCCTGATGAAGTTCCTCGAGGTATCCAAAGGTCTCGAACATCAGCAGATCGACGCCAGCTTCAGCCAGGGCCGTAATCTGCTCGCGGAATGCCTGACGGGCCTCCTCGAACGAGGTTTTCCCCAAAGGCTCGATTCTGGTTCCCAGCGGGCCAACCGAACCCGCAACCCAGACATCGAAGCTTTTGGCAGCCTCGCGCGCTAGTCGGGCTCCCATGCGATTGATTTCCTGTACTTTGCCGGCGAGACTGTGCCGTCCGAGACGGAAAGCGTTCGCCCCGAAGGTATTGGTTTCGATGACATCCGCACCAGCCTGCAGGTAGTCGTGATGAATGCCACGGATCAATTCGGGCTGGGATAGATTCAACTCGTCGTAGCAGCGGTTTATGAACACGCCCCTGGCGTAAAGCAGCGTGCCCATGGCTCCGTCGCATAGAGCGGGATTTTGCTTGATCCTTTTGAGAAAATCGCCTGCCATATTTAACAGAATACAGGACGAGGATAGTTTCTGGCATTCCAGCAACCAGACGAGTAGCGGTTCTCGGGTCCGGTTTCGGCGAGCGCGGCGGAGGTTCGAGGCTCTGTTATAATCTGCTACTTCGCGCTTAAATCTCTGGTTTTCCTGCAGTTAGGAGCCTGACGTTTGAAGAAATACGCTCTCTTGGTTGCACTCGTATTCATCAGTTTTGCTCTTGTCTGCTGTGGCGGCGGTAAGAAGAGCACCGCCAAACCTCTTAGCGGATTGACCACCCGCGTTTTTGCCTCGCAGAGTATCGCCAGCCTGACGGCTTCGCCCGGCCTGGTTATCGTCAACGGATTAACTGACACACTAGCACGGGTACCTGTAATCGGCGCCGGTACTTCTCCCGGCCTCATGGCCATCTCGCCCCAAAGGGCCACAGTGCTGGTTCTCGATTCAGCCACGAACAACGTGGACGTCGTCAATACCAAAACCGAATCTTTGGCCGGAACCATAGCCCTACTCGGACCCACGACCAGCATGGTTGCGGTAACAGATAGCACTGGTTATGCGGCCGTTCCCTCGGCTCCGCTGATCGGTTTTCCTCCCGGAGCCATCGAGGTGATGGATCTTCAAGCTAATGCCGTCAGCTCTTCGATTAGTGTGCCCAGCGCGCAAACCGTGGTATCGAATCCAAGCGGAACCGAACTTTTGGTCTTCAGCAACGATTCGGATGCGGTGACTGTTGTATCGCCACTGCTGGTGAATACCAGCTCCCCAGTCACGACCACAATCTCCGGTTTCGACCGTCCGGTCTACGCGGTTTTCAGCAGCGACGGCACGACGGCTTATGTCTTGAATTGCGGACCCGAATGCGGAGGCACGCAGGCCAGCGTGCAAACCCTCTCCATAGCAACGTTGGCGGTGGGAACTCCCGTTCCCGTCGACGCCGCCACAATCGGCCTGCTGAGCGGTTCCACGCTATATGTGGCAGGCACTCCCGCCACGAATAATGCGTGCACCGGCCAAACTACCGCGGCCACGACGTGCGGGCGCCTTGACATCGTCAACCTCGGTTCGATGACCGTGACCGGCAGAGTAGTCATCACCGACGGCTACCACGATCGCATCGATATCAGCAATAACGGCCAGCTGTTTATTGGTGCGTATACCTGTACAAACATCGGCAATGTCAACAACGTTACGGGAGAAGTGCGAGGCTGCCTTTCCATTTTTGATACGACAACGCCGGGTAATACCACGGCAGTTATCCCTCCGGATAATGGCGATGTAACTGGCTTTCAAACTATATCCAGGTCGGTTGAACTGTATGTAGAGAGCGACAGCGTCGAGTACGTAGCCGAGGGCGGAAACCTGCGCGTATACAACACATTGACTGATAGCCTTCTGTTGGACTTTTACATTGAAACGGGAACGATCACGCTCAGCGGGCAGATTACGGACGTGAAGGCGGTAGACTTTTTTTAAACCGGCGGACAAGACTATTTCGCCGGTTCCAGTACTAGTCGATGAGCAGCCGTCGCCGTTACCGCTGGTGATGTGAAGGGTAACGTAAACGTAGATCCTGCATACCAGGCCTGCCATTGATCCATGTAATAGGGGCTAAGAAAATTTCCGCCCTGGCCCGTGACTGTATTCAGAGTGGATTGATCGAGGTCGGCCAGGTTCGCCGTGAAGCGTTCGGAGGGGCCGTGATGGCGAGTGACGGCCTTTACTGTGTAACCGCTGCCTGACTGCTCTCTCACCCCCGGCGCGGCCCAACGCCGTATGAGCGGAATCTTCCCCAGCACCGGATGCTCAATTTCCACCGCGTTAAAGCTGCCCCAGTGCCATGATGCCAGATCTTTCGGGGCCTCCGGTTCGCTCACTGCCGCCTCCACGGCGGCCGCCAGCAGTTGGTCGTAGTTCGGATATCCTTCGGGCAGCCAGCGTTTGGGTTGATGCAACAGAACATTCTGCAGCCACACCGTTCGCATCTCCCAACCGTAAGTCTTCCAGTTCAGAGTTTTCTTCTGCTCTTCTAAATCGTCGGGCGCAGGGCCCAGACGAGGCTCCAGCAGCAGGCGCGTGAGTTCTTGCGCCGAGCGTACCGCAAGCGTCGGTGCCGCCGATGATGCGGACATATGCCCATCCCAGTTGCGCATGAGATCGGCTGCCTGCTTCGCTCGTGCTGAGGGCTTCGAAGCATGGTCGACGGAATAGACAAACCGCTCGGCGGCAAACAAATCATTTTCGGAGTGAATATCATTCTCGAGCGCCAGCATGTCCGCGGCCGCAAACTTACGGCCGGATTCAAGCACGTGATAGATGCGCTCCGTGCGCCACGGCGCCTCCCACTCCACGCTGATGGAATAGGGATAGCCGTCCGGAGCGATGCGCCCATTCGCCGTCGCAATTACTCCTGACGGCGGATTGTAGATGCTGGGCATCTTGTCGAAAGGAATATAGCCAGTCCATTCGTGGGCATCATCGGCGCCGCTGACTGGCAGGCTGCCGTCACCCGCTGCTCGAATCGGAATGTGTCCCGTGCTCTGGTAGCCAACGTTGCCGTCTACGTCGGCATAAACGACGTTTTGTCCCGGCGCATCCAATTGCGAAAACGCTTTGCGGAATTCTTCCCAGTTCTGTGCTGCATCAACATCGAAAAACGGCATGCGCAGGCCGTCGTAGAGCGTCCAACGCAGCGCCACTTGTCGCGTCTCGCCCGGCAAAATATCTGTAATGATTGGACCATGCCGCGTGATTCGCACTTCGACCGTTACATCGGGCGCGCCCTTGATGTGGATCACCTCAGTGCGGTGCTCGGGCTGCTGCCAGCCCTTTGCCGTCTGGTAGGCTCCTTGCGGGTTAAAGTTTTCGATGAATGCGTCTGCCACCGTGGGGCCTACATTCGTAAATCCCCAGGCGATTCGCTGATTGTGTCCGACAATCACGTACGGCATTCCGGGCAAAGTGACCCCGACCACATCAAAGTTGGATGATTTGGTGTTCACGGATTTGGTGTTCACAACAAGATGCGCTTCGTACCACAGGTTCGGCATCTGGTGTCCCAGGTGCATATCGTTCGAGAGAAGCGGCTTGCCCGTGACGGTATGAGCGCCCGAGACCACCCAATCGTTCGATCCATTTACCGCTTCTGGAGTATGCTGTGCCCAAATTTCAGCCCCTGTTCCTCGCTGCCAGGTAACAGAATTGTCGGGACCGTCGTCTTCGTCATCTTCATCTTCGGAATCATCTTGATTCTGCTGGTTGAGTTCTTCTCGCATCACGGTGGGCGGGCGATCGTGCCACGAGCGATTCACATACAGATCGGCGGTCAACTCCGGCCCCAGCTTTGCCAAAATTTTCTCCCGCCCAAGCGCGTCGCCGAAGGTGTAGTAGTTGAGCTCCTTCACCATCCCGTTCGCGATGACGATCGAATCCTCCGCCTGCCAGGGCTTTGGCTGATACTTCAAGATGCGGAACTCAATTGGAAGCCGGTTGCCATGGGACGCGATGAACGCGTTCACGCCGCGGGCGTAGGCATCGAAATAGGAACGATCGCGCGGACTAGCCGTCTGTAAGGATTTCCTCGCCGCCGCCCGCAGTCCCAGAACGCGTTGCTCGCGGTCGATCTTCAGCGTGTCCGGGCCCAAGACCTCCGATAGCTCTCCTCCGTCGAAGCGCCGCGTGATGTCCATCTGCCAGAGCCGATCCTGCGCCGTGACGTACCCCTGGGCAAAAAATAAATCTTCGGGCGTCGTGGCCTCGATTGTCGGGACTCCATGATTGTCGCGCGTCACCTTTGTCGTCGCCGAAAGACCATCGATTTGGATAGTGCCATCAAGTTGGGGCAGGGCAGCGCGGGCTACAAAGTACGCATAGGCGACAACAACCGCCGCCGACAGAACCAGAATCAGCAGAAACCCGAGGAAAATACGGGCCCCCGTCGAACGGCGGGCAGGAATGCGAGTTGCAGGCAGAGTGCTCATGAGCAACTCGATTCTAGGGGAGACCGGCGCGGCACACAAACCCGGAATGAATCCTGTGCATGCGAATGAACCATGAAGGCAACGCGCCTCAAGGAGCAGATCACGGAGCGCAAAATTATTCTTTCCGGTGAAACACTTCAGCAACACGCGGAGGCAATCGATCGAGGTTCGTCAGAAACGTAACCACCGTCCAGATTTCATCGTCGGGCAGCAGACCGTCCCACGCCGCCATGCCGGTGTAGCGCACGCCATGCTTCACGATCCAGAACATTTGAGGCGCAGTTAGCTGTGGCGGCTCCTGCACAAATTGGGGCACTCTCGGATAGAACGAAGTCGTTCCCCAGCGGCTCGGCTGGCCGGCATCACCATGGCAACCCGCACAATCGTTCTTGAAGGTTTTCATCCCGGAGAGCAGATTTTCTTCGCTTGCAGTTACGGGATTCGGTTGCGTTACGGCTGCCCGCTGCACGGAAGACCGCAGAGCACCTTGCGCCAGGCGGCTCTCCCATGAGGACGGTTGCGAAGTTGCCGCCACGGGCCATAGTCCGGCCCGCAGCACAAAGAAGAATCCGAGGGGAACCAGAGCAATTCCGGTCAAAACTCCACACAGAAATTTCGGCATTTCTTGCTCCTAACTGGGAGGTCACCGAAAACCGTCAACCGCCGTTTTCATTGAAAATGAATTTCATTTTCAAGATTACCGATGCTATCCTGACTGGGCATGCTGCAGAACCGCATCGATGACCAGCCTTCCATCTCTCGCGAGATGGTACGCGAGGCCCAGGAGATACTCCACCGTCATCTGAAGCGTGTGGGATTAAAGCAGACGGCGCAGCGCGACACGATTTTGCGCTCATTTCTCGAAACCCGCGACCATCTTTCTACCGACGAATTGCACCGCCTGGTCCAGAAGAAGGACGCGGGCATCGGCTATACCACCGTATATCGAACGCTCAAGCTGCTGGCGGAGTGCGGATTAGCCAGCGAAGTTGCCTTCCACGACGGCATCGCCCGCTATGAGCATCAGTACAACCGGCGCAGCCATCATCACATGGTTTGCACCGAGTGCGGCAGTTCCGTGGAATTCTTTTCCCACGAAGTGGACCAGTTGGAACAGGAAATCGGGCGCAGGCATCACTACACCACCACCCGTCACACCTTTCAGATTTACGGCATTTGTGAAAACTGCCGCAAGAAAAACCAAGCCGCGCGGCCGGTCTGAAAGAATCATGCCCATCACCTGTCCCGATTGCGCATCACCAATGCCCGATACCGCTGCCTTCTGTCCAGGCTGCGGCCGCGCGATGCTTCCCCCCGAGCGCGCCCGTGGGACGGTGGGTATCCTGCCGGAGGCTTTTGCGGGCGCGCTGGCTTACTTTCTTGTGCCGGCGATCGTGTTTCTTCTTGTGGAGCCTTACAACCAGAATCGCTTTGTGCGTTTTCATTCTTTTCAATGCATCGGAGTGTGGCTGGCCGCCGTGGCGGCTGCGGCGGTGCTCAGGATTTTGGGCGTGGTGTTGGTTGCTATTCCGCGACTTGGCCCCTTGTTAGTCTGGCTGGTGTTCATGTTGGTGATCCTCGCCTTGATCATGACTTGGATGGTGCTCGTAGTGAAAGCTTTGCTGGGTGAAATGTTCAAACTTCCGGTGGTTGGTGAATTTGCGGAGAAGCTGGCGAACCAAATGTAGGGATTGCGATTGGCGGCTGTGTGACTGCAGGTCTAGCGTCGACGTTTTCACTACCGATGTTTACGTGGCCTTGACTTTCTTCGTTTAAGCTGTCAAACCTATTAGCTTTTACCAGGCTCACCGCAAGCGCCGCATAGGATGTTGCGGTCAGCTTAACTTCTGTTTAACTGGGGCGTTCATTTGAGAGTTAGAGTCTTCTACCACGACAAGTGCTTCGACGGAGCATCTTCAGCCGCGCTCTTTTCCCGTTTTTATCGCGAGCGGATTCGCGAGGATGCTGACTTCGTCTTCTCCGGCCTGCTGCACCGCGCCGGCGCGCTGTTTGACGAGTCCAACTTCGACGGAGACGAGAATGCCATCGTCGACTTCAAGTACTCCAGTTCACCCAAAATAACCTGGTGGTTCGACCATCATGAGAGTGCGTTTCTATCGCCGGCGGACGCTGCGCACTTCGAGCGTGATCAGAGCAATCAAAAATTCTACGACCCGGCATTCAAATCCTGCACCAGCTTCATTGCCATGATCGCAGAGCAGCGCTTCGGCTTTGACCCCGCACCCGTAGCCGACCTTATACATTGGACCGACGTCATCGATGGCGCACTTTACTCTGACGCCAAGACCGCGGTTGAGATGAAGGCCCCGGCGATGAAGTTGACCATGGTCATCGAATCCGCGCCAGACCAAAGATTTGTTCCCAACCTGATTCCCCTTCTCGCGACCAAGTCTCTCGCGGCGATTCTGGAAGAGCCGTTCGTCGCTCCGCTTCTACCGCCGTTGCTTCGGAGGCATGAACTCTCCATCGAAATCCTTAAGCAGCGAACCGAATGCGTCGACGGAACAATTTTCTTCGACGTCACGGATCAGGATCTCGAGGGCTACAACAAGTTCGTCCCTTACTACCTCCATCCCGAATCCATCTATAGCGTCGGACTTAGCAAGAGCAGTTTTCGGGTGAAAGTTTCGGTGGGATCGAATCCTTGGGCTCCGCAGGAACCAGTGGTGAATTTGGCTAAGATCTGTGAACGTTACGGCGGTGGCGGACACGCTCGCGTGGGAGCGATCTCTTTCAACGTGAACCAGCACGCGGCGGCGATCAAGGCTGCTCGCGAGATCGTGAATGAGCTTCGGGCTGCGGTTCGGGGGCGCAAGAGCTAACCTGTTTGTATGCCCCTTTCGCATAAAATCGACCTGCACAGCGCCCAGAAAAGTTTGCTGCGAGCGGTCGCCTCGGTGGAATTTGCCAAGGGAATTCTGGCAGTATTTGGCGGCGTGGTTGCAATCCTGTTGCTTCACAAAGATACATGGGTAATGGCTGAGAGTCTTTTGGCACTGTTTCATATCAGCACCGACCGCCGCTCCGCTCAGCTTTTTCTCGACCTTGCCGATGACCTCACCGATGCCCGGCTATGGTGGGCGGTGAAGATATTGTTTGTCTACTCGGCCCTGCGCTTCGCGGAGGGCTATGGCCTGTGGCATCAGCGGACCTGGGCGGAATGGTTCGCACTCGGCTCCGGGACGCTGCTTCTCCCGTTCGAGATCCGGGAACTGCTTCGCGGCATAACAATTCTGCGCTCTGGGGTTTTTGCCGTAAATATAGGAATCATTCTCTACATGTTTTTCCTGCTGCGTGAAGGCCGCCGGCAGCGTCGGCAACTGTATTCGGCTGAGGCTAAGAGCCCCCGCGGAAGCGGTATCTAGGGCTGGCGACTGGGGTCGTAGGACTCTGGCCGCGAATTCTTTTTCTGCATCATAATTGTTTGCGCAATTACGCAGGAGGGTATATGCGTGTTTCTTTTCTCCGCACGTTTCGGTTTGCGTTGCTCGTGATTTTCGCGTCCGGGATGGCCTTCGGCCAGGATACGAACTTTGTCATGGGCCCACAGTATTTGGCGAATTCTGGCTCGCCTTTGTTCGCACGTCCGATCTCCACGCCAACGCTGTCGTTCACTGCGCCACCCCTCGAGAGTGGCGCCGACGACGCGACCGGAGTGCTTATTCCCGGCGCGGAGGACCGAACTGTCTTACCGCCTCAGGCAGTTTCTGAGCCTGCAATTGATTTGCTTCCCATCTACTACGGCGAGCGTCCGACCAGCGGCATCGATATCAACTCGCCCAGCGAGTCAAACGAACCCTCGTTCGCTGCCACCCTTCCTGCTAGCATTCTGGACACGGGAGTTGAGCTGGTGACTACAACGCAGGCTCTGCGCGACCGTGGCTATGGAGTCCCACTGGTAGAAGCGGCTGCTCATATGAAAGCGCGATCCCGTCCCGCGACCCGCGTTTATACGAATGCTGACATTGACCGTTTGCAGGGAGGGAAGTAGGAGGATTGTAAATCGTCAAGGTTTGGAAGGACTGATCGGATCGTCTCCATAACAAAGACCAAGGCAGGCGATAGTGCCAACTACCGCGATGCCGGCACCAATCGCCGGCCATGAATTCAAGGTGGGGCCGCTGCCGGGTACAGGTTTCTCGGGCTTCGACGGCTCGGCACAGCGCTCCTCGCGAGTGGCTTGCTCACCTTGATGCACGATCGTATCGGACGACGCTGCTTGTTTTGATCTCAAGAGGGCTGCACTGTGGGAGTGAACACTCACGTCATTCCTGGAGACGACGATCTTTACCTTCCCATCGACATCGGCCACATCGTATTCGGTTCGTTCTGCGGTCGTTGGGGTGATGCTGACGCAGCCGACCAACACCTGCATTTTGGTCGTGGTCACCAGTTGCAAACCCCCATGGATAAGGACGAGCACCTCACCCTGGAATTGCGTCTCAGTCTGAGGCAGTATCAGTACGGTGGAGCCAGCAACGTCGATTCTCGAACTGTGACCTCTCTGTGTTTGGACAAGGGAGTCGGGAAAAATCGCAGCAACTGCAGGCGCTTGTGCGCCATTCAGCCATGCCCCTCCATCGCTGTGGAGCATTCCCCGAGTGGGATCCTGTGCCACCAGCGACGTGGGCAGAATTAGGATCATCAAACGGCAGACGAAATTGCTCCACTCAGGCAAACAGAGTTATGCCTCCGCACCAACCGCCTGTGCAAGGATAGCTTGCGGAATACCTTGCGGCTATTGACTGGAATGATGACCGGACTCTTGGTCCCCAACGCGGAATCGGTCTCCGCCGAAGGCTACGCCCGCGCGAATCATTGACCACGAAGGACACTAAGGTACACGATGGTTGGATTCTGAAATCTATTCGGTGACCACCGCCTTCACCAGGTTTCGCGGATGATCCACGTTGTATCCTTTTTTCGTGGCCACGTGGTAGGCGAAGAGCTGCAAGGGAATCACTTCGACGATTGGCAACAAGAGCTCAGGCGCCGACGGAACAAAAAACACATCATCAGCAATGCCCTCGACCTCTTGATCACCCTCCGTTGCCACCGTCACTACCTGGCCGCGCCGTGACTTCACCTCTTTCATCACTTCGAGGGTGCGCTGGTAGCGCAGCACGGAATCCGGATCATGCTGGTCGTACGTGGCCAGCACCACGACCGGGAGTTTTTCATCGACCAGTGCGTTCGGTCCGTGTTTCAGCTCTCCCGCAGGGTAGCCTTCCGCATGCGCATAAGAAGTTTCCTTGAGCTTGAGCGCTCCCTCGCGTGCGATTGCGTAATGTACGCCGCGGCCGAGGTATAGGAATTTTTCCGCCCTAAAGTGCTTTTCGGCGAATTGCTCCGCGAGTTCGTCCCAGACGCGAAGATGGGTTTCAATCGCATCGGGAAGCCGCAACAGCTTTTGCAGATAAGAGCGAGTAACCTCCGAGGTCATACGGCCGCGCTTGCGCGCCAGAAACAACGCCATCAAGTAAACAACTGTAACCTGCGTGGTAAAACTCTTGGTCGCTGGCACCGCGAGTTCCGGGCCGGCTCCGGTAATCAGCGCCGCACTCGCTTCGCGAGGGATCGTGGCTTCCGCCACATTGGAGACCGCAATGGTCTTTACACCGCGAGTCAGCGCCTCACGTTGTGCCGCGACCGTATCCGCGGTCTCCCCAGATTGCGTAATGACCATCACGATCGGCTCGACCGCGGCGTGCGTCGAGCGATAGCAGTACTCGCTGGCGTATTCGACATCCACGGCGACGCCCGAAAGGTCTTCGATCATGATCTCGCCCGCCAGTCCCGCGTGCCGGCTCGATCCACTAGCAGCGATGATCAGCTTTTCGAAGCTCAGTAAGGCGCTTTCGAGGGCGTGGAGTTCGCCGGGAAAAAGAATGTCATCGCGCAAATGCTGCTCAATAGTCTTCGCGATGGCTTGGGGCTGTTCATAGATTTCCCGGCGCATGGCATGCGAAAAATCACTGGTATGCGAGTTTGGTTTGAATAAAGTCATGGTTGGCTGCGGCGAGAGTAAATCATTTGCCGCACGGCAGGCAAACCGGCGCTGCAAAGTGACGCTTTTAAACATTTGGCAGAGCCTTGAGGGACCAGGGTCTCGCCTGTTAAGATTCGCGATTCAGTTGGGAGGACTCATGCGGGATCGCTTCGTCTTCGTTTGTATCGCAGCTCTGTCGGTCGTGTCTTTGGCGGCTCTGTCTCTGGCGCAACAACCTGCCATGCCGACTCAGTTCGGCGAGGGTAGTCACTCGGGCCCCGTCTCCACCGACCCGAAGTCAAAGGAGATGTGGGAATCAAAGATCAAAGTGGAGTGGGAGGCGATTAAAAACAAAGACAAGAAAGCGTATGCCGACCTGCTGGCGGATGACTATCAGGGAGTAGAAGTCGACGGCAAAGGCGAACGCAATAAAATCCAGGCCATCAACGAACTCGTCGCGGACAATGTCTTCAACTATACGCTGTGGGGATTCAAGCTGATCCCCCTTGAGCCGGATGCAGCTTTCCTAACCTACGAAGTCACCATGCAGTTTCCGCCGAAGGCGCAAGTACGCTACTCACGCGTATACATCACCGAGCTTTGGATGAAGCGCGCAGGGCAATGGAAGGAAGTGCACTACCAGGAAACGCATGTGAAATAGCTCCCGCGACCCCTCGGATCGAGCCGACAAATTAGAGCCAACCTCTGCGAGAATGCTGCCATCCCATTCTGTGGGAGGAGAATCTCATGAAAAAATTGCTCTTCGTCACGCTGCTGCTTTCGGGCAGCTTCCTCCTGGCGCAAGGTAGCTCTTCCGCTAACAGTAGCCAGGAGATGAAAGATTCCAACGGGCAGGTCACGATACGAGGTTGTGTAAGCCGATCCAATGGGGATTACACGCTGATGAAGGAGAATCCGGCGATCACTTACGAGCTGCAGGCGACCGGCAAAACTAGGCTTAGACACTATCTGGGACAGCGGGTTGAGGTAACCGGCACTCAAGGGCCGACTCTGAGCTCCAGTTCCGACGCCACGAGCAAGATGGGTTCAGCCGCTCCGGTGACGTTAACCATCACATCGATTAGGACCATCGACAAGGATTGTTCCGAGCGGCCAGTTTCACGCTAGAGATAAAGATTAAAGAGCTTTTCGATTCGCTGCAGTTTGACCGGGTATTCACTGGCAATCTGGTGGCATGGCTTGAATCTCCGACTCAGAATCGCATGGCGGCTTCTTCTTAGCCGGCTCCAGGAGCAGCGAAGGGTGATCGTATCGGAGAACCCACAGCCCCTCGTTGTTGGTGAGGTACATTAGGCCGTGACCGCCGTCAGGAAGGATGCTGGTTACTTTATTGAAAGTTTCCAGCGTCTTGGGATTGCGCGGATCGCTCAAATCAAGCACGCGAACGGTCTCGGTGGGCCGGTTGCTGCTGGATAAAGTGCCACCCGTCTTTTCCGGAGCCTCAGCGATGGCTACATCCGGGCTGACTATCTGCAGGTTTCCTGCAGTGGCCTGGTTCGATTCGGCCGTCCGCTTCAAAAGAGTCGGACTGTAGGGCTTGCTCACGTCAATGACCATGAAGCCCTGCTTTGCCGCCTGCTGCACATACAGGTACCGCTTCCCTTTCTCCTTCTGCAGCAACATCTGGCTCCCAGTCGCCTGCGGTAAAGGCAGGTGGGCGATTACCGTGGCGGGAACGTCGGTGGGTTTCGGATCAAGCTTATTTTCGGCAACTGCTGAAACGGAAATCAACAGTAAGAACATCGCTGCGCAAGCTGAGAGCGGTCGTCCAAAGCAAGTCTGCATAAGTCACATCCTTACAAAATCGCTTGCTAACAGGACGCAAAACCTGAGTTTCGCGTCTCTAGCTACTATATCACCGTGACCAAGGCTCTCCTCGTTGCTGTTACTGTTCCGCGACAACTCCGACGCAACCGTAGGAAGCCAGCGTCGTGCAGCTTGCACCCGCCTGCAGCGGCACGAAAATGTGGTTACTCTTGGGATCGACTGAGATGCTATGCGCATTGGATCCAGTCGGCATGTTGAAAAGCCATAGGTTGGTTTTGGCATCAATGACGCCCATGACCGCGGAGGGAAGCATATCGCGCGCGGCAAGATAGTACTTGTTGTCAGTGGGGTTATACCAAATCTCGTCCACTCCGCCCACATTGTTAATCGGAATGCAGTTGACGCTGGTAGCCGGCTCCGAGGTACAGGTGATGGTATTGCTTGGAGTGTAGTTAATTATGTACTCGTTGGGGGGGAAAGCCTCGCCGTCATGGTCGGCGCAGCCCACGAGGAAGTTGGTCCCCGGACCGTTGGTGATGCTAGTTGGCATGCAGTTAGGCATGACGATGCTGTTGATGACCACAGGTCCGCAGGAGACTCCTCCGCAACTGGTGTCGGTGAGCTTGGGGTCGATCACATCGACGGTGCCGATGTTAGTCACCGGGATGGAATTCTCGTTCGTCAGCAGCAGATTTCCGCTGTTGGGGTCCCATACCATGCCGCCCAAACCGGCCGGAGCTATGGCGCCGGCACAAGTGGTGCCGGGGGCAGTCTGGCTACAGAATAAGCCAGTACTTTGGTCGAGAAGAGGACCGTGATGGCAGGGGATGGTGTAATTGACGCCGCTCGGGGTTATGCCAATACCGGGGAGGCCGATCGGGCCATCAGCAGCCGCTGATCCGGAAACTCCGCTAAAAACATGCGGATTGGAGGGGTCGGGGCAGGGGAACGTCCCAATAGCGTTGCCCGGAACTGGGACTGTATCAACGGGAACCCCAGCCTGAAGTCCGAACCCTTTGCCGGATCCTCCCGAGTTCAGTCCGCCGGCGCCGTCATAATAGATTTGCCCAAGAATGCAGCCGGGGGGATTGAACGAGCCGCCGTTGCCAGGATCCAGTTGTATGGATGGCGGCACACCCGTGCCTGAGCCCTGAAGGGGATAGGTCGCGGCGCTGAAACCTGGCGGATACGGTCCGTAAGCCAGCGTCTGGTCAATTGGCAGGCAGTGCTGCTGAGCGGGAGTTCCAGTCTTGCCTACAACGTGCGACATGTCGATAAACGTGATAAAGGGCAAGCCGGGATCGCCGTTGATGATGGCCAGAACCTTGTGCACATTGTCGAAAGACATTTCGTCAGCGCGATCGTCTCCGCAATCCGTGGCCGATCCAGCTTCGCCGTTCCACGAAGCGACGCAGCCCGAGATGCCTTGTGGACCGTCGTAGTCGGCAGAAACACCTGTCGGAATGGCGGCAAGGACCGTGGGCGGCGTGGGCGGGTTTGTTTTCAGGCTCATCGTGGTCAGATCGAAGACTACGACGGAAGAACTGCCATTGGCGACGAACAAAGTATTGCTATCGGCGCTGACCTCAAGACCATCTGGTCCGGACATGGGATTCACGCCATTGGCGCGGGAGGCGCAGCACTGCGCGCCGGGGAAACCGCCAAAGTTGTGGTTGGCACCGAAGCCACTGATGAGATGGAACGTGGGACCCGGGACTACAGCCTTCGACAGGTCTGTCCTGCATCCGAAGCGGGTGAAATTGCCAAATACGTCGATGATAGGGGGGATGATGTCATTGCCTGCCGCATCTTTTGCGCAAGGGCTGGCGCCGTTTCCTGCACCAGAGATGGCATTGGAGCCTTGAATCGAGTTAACCGCGATGTCCTGCGCGGTATCGATGATTTGCACGGCGATGCCAATGCGGTCGGAAACGTAGAAGAGGTTGTTCGTGCCCGACAACCCGCCGGACGGGGGAGCCGCGACCCAGCTAATGTCAAAGGAGTTGAATGGGCCGCCCGGCTCGCCGGTGCCATTATGCTCGGGCACGGGAACGACGTCGATGATGGCGTAAGAGCCATTGAGGGTCGTGCCGCAAGTGGGGCAACCCGGCGTTGTGCTGCAGCCGGTCAGGATCACAAACAGCGCGGTGAGAAGAATAGTAAGAAGAATCCTCGGTCTCATTCGAATCCCCTCCTGCGATTTCCCTTCGGGACCAGCCTGCGACCAGCCCCGGCGTTTTATCAAACCTGTTAACCATTCCATTTCGCAATCCACCCGCAAACGGTCTAGAACCTGAACTGCAATTGCTGCAAGACCACGTAGTAATTCTGCGGAACCGCGCCTATCGTACTGGGATCCTTCAACTGATCGATCCCCAGATTCACTTGGTACTTGACCCAATAATTGGGATACCAGGTGAGTCCCATGGTGATCTCGTCCGTGTGGTAATCAAACGTGGGCACAAACCCCGGAGTGTAAAAGCTCAAGAAATCCGCGCCCGGTTCGTTGGCCTGGATGCCCATGTAGCGGAAACCAACGCCCCACGCGCCCCAGCCGCGTCCTTTGCCGCCGGGAGTGTCGGGACCAAAGAGCGGATGGCGAACCCGCGGGGTGCCGTTCTCCGGCTGCTTTTCGCCCGTGAGCAAATAAGTCGCGCTGAGATCCCATGCCTTGGCGATGATCGACGGAAGACTCAGGAAGCCGAGCCCTCCAACCTGCTCGGAGCCGACATTGTCGCGGGACATGTTGAGTTGATCGAATTCGCCGCGCAGAGCGAAACGCGACTTCAGATAAGTAAACTCACCGTTGTAGCGCTGGATTGGTCCGTTAATGCGGAACTGCGGGAAGAAGTTGTAAACTCCGCCCGGCAGGTTGCCGCTAAAGCTTTGATCGCCGGAAAGGCCCCGGGAACGCGCCCGGTCAATCGATCCGCCAAAGGCAAGTCCCTTGAACCAGTCGCTCTTGCTCTTGCGGCCTGGGTAGAAGCGAAGCCGTCCAATGACCTCCGGTTGATTGGTGGTGTTGACTAGGGCATATCCCTTGCCATTAAAGGCTCCCACCCAGTACTGCATGACGCCGCCGGCAATATCGCCGTGAAGCGCGATGCCAGGGCTGCGAAACGCCGAGGCCGCCGACGGGTACAACATCGACTGGAAACCGCGCTCTACGAAGTCCAGGTTAGTGGCGCCAGTTCCGGCTTCCTGAGCGAATGGGACCTTGAATTGGCCAGCCTGAAACTGAAACTCGCGCCGGATTCTCACGTTTAGATAAACATCACGCACGACCGACCCCGAGGTCGAGGCAGCGTCGGTGAGAAGGGCGAAATCGAAGTGAGAACCATAGTTGCCCTGGAAGCCGAAGCGAGCGCGGCGCAAGACGAACGTGTCTGAGGGCGCGCCATCGCCCTTGTAGGCACGGTAGTCGTTATCTACATAGCCGTAGGGGCTGATACTGAATTGCCCGTCAGGGCTCCTGATAAAAAAGTGTTCTCCGTTCCATCCAGCCGTGAGGGGAGGTTCTTTTTTGGGAGCTGCGGCTGGCGCAGCCTGATCCACCACTGCGGCGATCGCCACAGGATCGGGCTGAACCAGAACTGCGTTTGTCAACCGGACTCCATCGCGGGAAGCGCTAACTGGCAGTGCGCTGATTGCAGCCGAAGGCGCGTCCGCGACCGGGTGAATCTGAGGTGTGCCATCGACGGCAGCCTGAGTCTTTCCGTTTACCAACTTCTCGACCAGGGCCTTGAGTTCCTCAATGGTCTTGCGCTGCGCTGCAACTTCGCCGCGCAACTCGTTGACCTCCTCTTTGCTCGCCACATTAGAAGGCGCAGCGGCGGCTTTGCCGTCAGAAGGCGAGCCTTGGGCACGGGCGAGCGGACCAGAAACCATGAGACCGGACACCATGAGAATGACCAGCGCGAAGGAAGTTGTTAGCGAACGCATGCTTGTCCCCTCTCGGAGTGACATGTAACTCCAACCAAGTCCGGCTCGCGGCGCGTGCGCAGTAAACACACCTCAGCCTGCATCAGCCCGACACTAAAGCGGCAACGCGAAACAAAACTTCTTTGTGAACGAGAACACGTCTGATAAGCGGACCATTTCCAGACGCAACGGTTTAGCACAGTCGCAAATGCGCTGTCAACCTGAATCTTGTATTGCGGTTTCAGAGCTCGAGGTTTCGGACCGTAACAGGGCGGCGGAGAAGCCGTTCCATTTCTGTCCTGGGTAAAGAGAATTCGACCTGATCATACGAGCATATGGCAAGGGGGTACTATGCTGGTTCAGACACCTAACTTTCATCGCAAAGTGATGCAAGATTGGCGCCGTTGTCTTCCTGGATTGTGTTCCTCGATTGTCCTCCTGCATTGACCGATGGTGAGGCTGCTTGGCAGCCGCCGTAACTCGGTTGAATGGAGCAAGGTTTTTAAGTGTCCTTGACCGATGCTACACGAGTTCGTCCTAACCCCCACCACAATCGCGCACCGAAGCTAAAAAAATTCTCGACAATATACCAGTTGGGGATAAACTTGTCTCCCACTTCAATAATCGGAGAAAGGTAATGGACGATTTTAACTGGGTGAAAATGCGCGCTGAGTGTTCACTTCCAGCAGTCTTTGAACGATTGAAGGCGCAATTACAACAAGATGTCGATGAGCGAAAAACGCTTCTTGAGCGGGGTCCCGAACCTCACTATGGCTTGAAATTAGTCATCAATGGAAAGAATGCCGCAGTGGTGTTAGACGGAAACGGGAGTCAGGACTCCGTGTTGTTTCGTCTGGCCGATACTGCAATCGAAATCATCCATAGGAGTGGGAAGGTACTTTGTACAGCCACTCCAACCCTTAACGATGAAGGGCAATGTCGCCTCATAGTGGAGGGAAAGGAGCGCGAGCTGTGGCATTTCCGGAAGATGGGATTAGAGGAGTTGTTTTTTCGGAAGTCTTAGCTGCTTGCTGATTTTGACCCTCGGTTCCGGGTAAAACAATCTTTTCCCGAGATGTTTAGGATTATTGCACGCTGAGCTTCATCTGATAGCCTTGGTTCTCTTGCACCCGCAGAACTTGTCCCTGCGCAAGATAGGGTTTAAGCTCCGCTGGGTTCCGCCATTCCAAGTCCCAGCCTTTTTCGATAGCCAGCAAAGTGTATTCCCCGGGGGGAACCTGGAGAAGAGTGAAGCTACCATCGCTGTCGCTCTGGTCGTTGCGGAAAAGTGGGCTATTGTGTGCGGGATCAGAGGGAACCAAGAGAACCATCGCCCCTGGAATGGGTTTGCCGGCTCGCAAAGCCACACCAGTTATTTTCGCCAAGGCCCGGGCAATCACAACCTCTACTCGGATTGCTGGTGCCGCTTTGACCGCCACAGTACGCCCGATGACAGTCGCCCCTATTGCCGAGATGGTTTTGATATATAAGCCTGTGGTGTCGTTCACACCTAGTACATATTCGCCTACTGGGAGTCTTTGTTTGTACTCAATCCCGCTTCTTCCGCCGAGTTCTTTCCCGAAATTCTCTCCCGTGACGCTGTTGTGAAAAAGGAATGAAGAGTCGGCGGGAAAGGTTGTGCCGGAATCGAGCCGAAGAGTGACCTCTGCAATCACCGAGGGGCTCCCCCGTACGGTTTCTACGCCCCCTGAGTTAGAGACTTCGATCTCGCGGGACGCTGGCGGGTTTTTGTCTCCGTCGCTCGAGACCTCAACCCTATAGCGGCCCGGCGGAACACCCAGCACGTCCATTGCCCCTGATGAATTTGGCAGGGTTTCGGCAAGAACCGGAATTTCCGTGTCAAACGATCGGCTTTCCAGTTGCACGGATGTAATACGGGATCCGGCCTCGCCTGAATTGAAATGCAATCGATTGGCGGGGACGGGCTGCAGTTCGACGTCGGCCACAAACTGCTCGCCGGCTTTGAGGTCCACGGGCTGGGCACTGTCAGGCTCCGTTGCACCCGCGTAAAAGGTCGTTGGATAGACAACATCCAGCTGCGCGCTACTTTGTGGGAGGGTAGTCGGCAATTTTGAAGGCGGATGCTGTGCATACCAGGGTTTCGCGGAAACCGCTACAAAATAGCGGCCTCCGGGCAGATGCGAGAACTCATAAGAGCCTTCATCGTCGGCCGTATTCGCCTTAAATAAAATGGTGAGCCTGTGGCCATTGGCAATGACTGTCCGGAAAAGACTCACTTGTGCGTCGGGCACCGCTTCGCCTGCTTCGTCGGTGATGCTGCCGGAAATCGAGCATTCCCTGAAAAGAGGAAAGACCACATTGCCGGAGTCGAATTCTGGCCCGACCACAATCGAGGTATAAAAGAAATCGTGTTGATCGAAAGACTGAGTGAGATAACCGGCTCGCTGAGCGCGCAACGTATATTTCCCCGCGGCCAGCCCAGCGAACGCAAAACGACCATCCTCCCCAGTCAATACAGTTATGGATGCATCGTGGCCCATGCTTGAAATGGTCACACGCGCGCGGGCGAGGGGAGTTCCAGAGGCCGCGTCGACGATCGTGCCGGCCATTCCGAACCCCGCACTGGTACCCGTGGACGGCGGACTACTCTGACCTGCCAGGAGGCTCATAACCAGCATGCTGAAACACGCTGCGCGGAAAAACATTGCACTCATTCCCCTGTGTGAATTACGCCGACGGTTACGCTCGCGTTTCCGCCAGCAGCCACGCTCACCGAAGTAGCCTGGGACGCATATTGGGCAAGGACGTCGGAGTTCGTGTATTCAACCCCATCGCCCGCGTCAAAGGCGAAGATCTCGTATTCGCCAGGGGGCAACGGGCCGGATTGGAATTCAGCTTCTCCTCCACTCACTTTCATCTGCGGCCCCGTTAGCAGGTGGGGATGAGAAAAAGCCAACACGAGGAGCTGTTGGCCAGGTTTGTCTTTACGCACCCGGATTCTCAACGAAGCCGCGTCGTCGCGCACCGCGACTTCGATCGGAGGAAGTGCCCCCTCCGACACAACAAGAGGATCGAGCAAGAGGTCCACGTCGCCGCAGTGGATTGACTGAATGTAACCGCCAAAGGTCGGCGTGGCGTGCACGAGATATGTGCCTGGAACGACGCCGCCCACCGTCACGGAAGGCAGAGGTTTTCCATGACCAACCTCCGAATAAAACCGAAAAGAAGAAGACGAGTCAAACGACTGCAGTTCAACGCGAGCGGCGGGATAACCATCGCAGTTAGAAGTAGTCTTCTGCCCGGCATCGGTATTCATGCAAGGGATGTTGTGTGGCTGGGTGAATTGCGATCGTACGACCACCGGAATGTCGACTCCCGGGCTGGGCGATAGTCGAAGGTCTTTGATATTAGCGTCGATTGTGATCCGACGAAGGGAAAAAGAGTGCCGTCCACTCTGATCGGTAGATGCAAGGCGAAGCAGATACGTACCGGCGGGTACTGCGCGAAACTCAAACGCTCCGCTTTGTCGATTGAAGGCGTCGGGCTCGAGAAGAACCTGCCCCGTCTCGTCCACAAAGGAAGGGGGATCCGCTAGGCTCCTACCTCCAAGGCTTCCTACGAAGCCTGCAAACTTGTAGCTGGGGACCGACTCAACCGAGAACCGTACTTCCGCACGCGTGCCGGGTGCAAGATCGAGTGGCGCCGCTGAGTCTAAATCGGAGGTTGATGGATAGTAGATAAGCTTTGGGTAGGCGTCGGTTGTGGCCGCAGCTTCCGATCCCGGCATGTTTTGCAACAACGGACCGGGTCTGACCGCAACGTAGTAGCGCCCAGGCGGCAAGCTCGTGATGCGAAAATTACCGTCTTCGTTTGATCGAACGCGGCTGAGTACTGCTATCGACTGGCGCCGACCGTCACTAAACCGTGCGGCGAGCACTTCTACAGAAGCGCTCTCCACTGGCTGCTGGTCTTTGGTGGTCACGCGTCCGTATATTACGGCGGCCTGGGTGAGTTTCAATATCAGCTTGCCGGTGTCGGGGCCGAGCTGGACGGGAGTCGCTGTGTTTGCAGCAGTGCTCGTACCACGGTAGATAAAGCCTGGCTTGGTCACCAGGATCTCGACGAACCCCTGGGACACATGGTCAAAAGAGAATTCACCCTCCACATCCGTGAGCACGGCACGGTCCGGATACGACGGAAGTTGAACCAACGCGCGCCCAATTGGTCTTCCACTAACAGAGTCAATCACCGTACCTTCCAGCTTGTAGGTTCTACTTTGATTGTTGCCCGATGAGTTAGCCTGCAGCGGAAATGCATCGCGGACAAAAAGAGCAACAAAGATCAGAGCTGGTGCAAGAAACAAGGCCAGAACTCTGCGGCGACGGAACATAAGTTGACCGGCTATCTAAGGGTTTGGATTCAGATTCGCCTTTAAGAACCTGGGATAATAAAGGTTAGACGCGGCGACTACTTCGTCGAGCTTGAAAGTATTGGTCACATAAGTCAACACCATGGGAGCGCCCTTCAGCTCGGGATGGTATTTCGCCGCATAAATCATGATGTCAGGTACCTGATACTCCGGGGGACGATAAAACGACTCTAGGGTTGTCCACGGCCCAGTGAGCGTATCCGCGCGCCTGAAGCCGATATCCGCCCGTCCCGCGCCGACAGTCTGTATCATCAGAAATTGATTGAGGCCGGGCTGAAAACTCACCGTGAATTCCGCCTGTCCATCGGACGCTTGCGCGGTGGGAGCCTGGCGAAGATCCCGTTGTAATACCCAGCCTGCCTTTCCGTCCCACCACTCCGGGTTGGAAAGATCTTCATTGGCCACAGCCGCCGCTGACCAGCGAACCAGGCATATTCTGGCTCCTGATTCCTGATAGCTGTAAGCGTACACGTAATCCTCAACCTGGATCACCGAACCGGAGACGAAGACACCAAAATTGTTAGGGACAGACTTTACCCGTCGCATTTTCCATTCCGAAGGTGCCCTGCGGAAGTTCGGGACCACAATCGTCTCCCACCCTGCCAGCTCAAACCCCAAGCCGGTTTTAATTTTACGGACGGCGACCAGGAAAATAAACAGCTTGTCCCCCACGACGATGCCATCTCCCGGCCAATACCAGACGTCGCCATGCCCGGCAAAAAAGGATTGTGGTTTGCTACCGCGTGTTCGCCAATAGAAGCGGATGGACGCGGTAGAAGGATCGTAACCCGATTCAATGGCGACACTGTTATTCAGCAGCACCGATTCACTGCGAGTGTTCTTCACGCTGGTGGCAATGAACGTGTCGGCGAAGAGCCAGAGCACGCGCTGGTTGCCCAAGTCCACCGAATAAGCATCATCGCCGCCCAGCCATTTCGGGTCTGAGTGAAATAGAGCATCCGCCTGCAGCCAGGGTTCCGCCTGAATGAAGTTGGAAAACGGCGGCTTGGGATCGTTGCGGCCGCTGACTGCGGTAGTTGCAAGCAGCAGTAAGAGAATCGCGTGGCGGATTTTCCAGCAAATTCTCATGGGACTTCCAAGTTTCTGCGAGTTGAACAGGAAGCTTTGAAAAACTTTATTGAGCCTGTAAGAGCGAGTAGCTCATTGCCTCATGCATCCGCGCGCGGCGCGCAATATTTGTTGAAGTCGCCCTTGCTGATCAATACCGGACCGATCGCGAGTATGTCTATATTTGTGCTCTGAAAGCAGGCGACTGCGTCTGCCGGGGTCTCTACGATTGGTTTCCCGGCCACATTGAACGAAGTATTGAGCACCATGGGGACGCTGGTGGCCGATTCAAACGCACGGATCAGTTTGTAGAAACCGGGATTGTCCTGTGGAGATACAGTCTGAACGCGGCAGGTGCCATCCACGTGAACGATTCCCGGGACGCGGTCTCGAAGCGCGGGACGGACTGGAACCGCGCGCAACATGAAAGCACTGCGCTGCTCCAGCTCAAACCAATGAGCCGCGCACTCCTCCAATACTGACGGCGCGAAGGGCCGGAAACTCTCGCGGTGTTTCACTCGAGAGTTGAGATAATCCTTCATGTCGCGGCGGCGAGGATCACACAAAATACTGCGATTCCCCAGGGCGCGCGGACCAAATTCCGCGGCTCCGGCAAAGCGTGCCGTTATGTATCCATTTGCGATGTAGCGTGCCAGTTCGGCCTCCAGTTCAACCGGCTCATGCACGGGATAACCAGAGGCGCGGGCGACCTCGACCATTTCACTATCTGAATAGGAAGGCCCTATATAGTCCTGGAGCTCAGCCCCGGATGGGTTCCAGCGGGCTATTTCGTAAGCGCCAAAGAGAGCGCAACCAAGCGCATGACCTGTGTCGCCCGGGTTGGGCGGCACGTAAAGGACCTCGGGCCGAACCGCGCGAAATGCAACATCATTTGCCACACAGTTCAGTGCTACGCCTCCCGCATAAGCCAGCTTGCGCTGCCCGGTCATCCGCAATGCGCAGCGAAACGAATTGGTTACAATCTGTTCGAGAATAGCTTGCGCGGCGAAGGCGACATTCTGATGCCGTTCTGTTATCTCTCCGTCATGGGGGCGCCGGGGAACGTACTGCTCGAGCATGGCTTGGAATTCCAAATGAGGCATGAAGGTAAAGCTGCCGTCGCCGTGCAAACGCAACTTCGGCTGCAATGTTTCCAGCAGTTCTGGGCCGCCGTAGGGAGCCAGTCCCATTGTCTTGCCTTCTTCTCCCAAAGGGAAGCCGAGGTGCAGACTGGCGGCTTCGTAAAGAACGCCGGGGCTGCTTTCGGGAAAGAAAATCTCCGAAACCACCTGACAGTCACCGCTGGCGTCCATGGACGAAATCGAGCCAGCCAAAATCCGTCCGCCCAAACGGCTCAGCGGCTCGCCTGAGGCATCAAGCGTGAGCACAGCCGATTGGTCCATCCCGCTCTGCCAGAACGCTTGTCTCTGGTGGACCTGGTGGTGTTCGATCCTGCTGGAGAAGTAAGCGTTGGGGAACCACCGGCGCAGCGCAAATCCCAGCCGCGAGTTACAAGTCGCAAAATGGCTCTCGCTGGTCACGACTAAGTCGATGTCAGACCTGCGGATCTTAAGGTCGCGGGCGAGCCAGTCGAACCAATCGATGATTGTTTCTTCAAAGATGCGCGTTGGCGGGAACTTACCATAGCCATACAGCAGGTTGTAGTGGATTTCCTTGTTAATTTTGCTCGCAGGACCGCGGATCTCCGCATCCTCTTTTCGGGAAAACATGAGCAGATGTTTAGTTCCGGCCCACCGGTCCAACACCGAGCTGCGCACCATTCCATCGACGGTGATAATTGCCGCACTGGCTCCGTGACCAGTGCAGGCTAGGCCAAGTACCGTTTCAAGGTGGCGGCGGGGCCGCGTAACAACGCGAGGGAAAGAGGTGCGCGAACGCACCTGCAAGCGATCAACGGGATCTGGCATCACCATGGCGTGACTATGCTGTCAATTCGCAGAGTGCGCTACATTATACCCAAGAAAGCGGAAGCTGTTGGAATCGATTCTGCTGTGGAAAAAGTCCAGATAGATTATCGATTAGTTGCGGGACTTCGCTCTTAGGACAGTCAAGCTCGTGCAATTCTCTGATCCCTAATGTTGAATTGCTGCACTCGGGCTTTCTAACCTAGGCGCCGGACTGGCCAATGCCTGAGCGGCAGCATAGGTTCCTTCAAAGATTCTTTCCGGAATCGAGTTCAGCATACGCTTCAAACTATATTCTTTAATCCTCCAGCTCGGCGTTGTAATTCGGTGAGCAGCGGGTAAGCATTCGAGAAAATCAGCAGCCGTCGCAGCACCGAACCTGCCATCATGGATTCCCAGGACATCATTGCGGGGAGTGAGCATGAGCCGCAGCGTGGCTTCGGCCGTGGCCTTGTCGCATTCGGAGTTTCCCGTAAGGTGGATAAACCGTCTCATCCGTCTCGGCGGAAATCTCACCGGGAAGCATCCGTGATTTGTGACGCCCAAAAATGGGGCGCCCAAGGCCAGGGCCTCGCTCATCTGGGTGAAGTCACACCTGCCGATTACCAAGCTTGAAAACTTCAGCAAGCCGAACAGCAAGTTGTCGCTGGGAGGGGGCAATACAATGATCCGTTCCGCAAACTGGGGCGCAAGCGCTGACAGAAGTTTCCCGCAATCTCTGGGGGAGGGCGTGACGAAAACTGAGGCACAATCATGCCCGGCGAGCGACGGCAGCAGGCCTACGGCCAACTGCTGAATGTTTTTTTCATAGGCAAGTACTGTGATCCAGCGCTTTGGCCGAATGCCAGATTGATTGAGCAAGGCTTCCGCCTCTTCTGGTGAGCCGTCGATGTAAGGTGACGCCGCGCAATAGTACTTCGGTGGTCGGCGCGGGTGCAGGGAACTGGGACCGTTGAGAATTATGCCGTCGAATATCGAAGCGTGCACAGCGACGAGTATTCGCGCCCTCCAAGGGGAACATGCATTGTCAAGCATGGCCAGCGGAATGCCCAGTTCCACGGCGGAAATGGTGGACTCGAGCATCGTACCCTCCACCGGAGCCTCTCCTACGACCATCAAATCCGGTTGCAGTCTTCGTAATGCCAAGCGGAAGCACCTGCACCGCAGCTCGGCGCGGTCCGTAAGTGACAATCGCAAAGGAAAGTCCAAAAAATGGATACAGGCTTCGGCCTCGCAGACCAGGTCATCCTGATAATTCAGCCGGCCCGGGCAAAACATCCAGACCTCGTGACCGCGCGACACCATCTCCAGAGCAACGCGCAACGTCCTTCTATAGACTTCCGGCTCCTTGTTCCCGTTTTCCTTGTCGATCGTGCAGTAGGCCGAGAAAAGGATTCGCATCGTCTTTCTCCACAACTGATTCGCGGCGGCGAAGCTCATGATTCTAGCGCAATCGGGACCGGCCACCAAAAAAATAAAGCGACGAACGCCGACACCTGCGGCGATCAGGAGCTATCGCGTACTTATCAGGATCGAACCGCTGCTCATAGGAAAGAAATAATAACCTAAGGGAAGCACCCGCAATTCGAATCCCGATAAATCTATACTTTGTGTCTGCGGCGACCTGACTCCGAACGGATTCTTTTCGCCTATAAACCCCGATGAAAGAATCTCCATAATTGTTATCAACGCCGCGACATGCTACGAATGAGACTCGAACAAATTCTTCCGGAAGAGTTTACTCGCGGCACAGGAATACCCGATTCCAGCGGCATACCAAAATGTAAATGGAGATAAGCGAATTTTTGAATACGCATCCACACTGATGTTGAGAAATCTATCTCACTACCATTTTGCTTTCTATGCCCGCGACAGGGAGAGCCGCCTACAACGAAATAAGTTGGCCGTAAATGAATGTCCCTTGGTATACTCTTGCGCGAAAGTAATAGCATGGCATTTGACATTGCCACAGACGAACGCCTTCGACAGATCTATGAAATGCTGCGTGAAGTGGTCGAGCCGTCCTCCAAGGGTGTTGAACCCCGCGTTGAATCCGATGATAGCGGATGGCATGTCCCACCCCTGCCTCTGGATGTAGATGGCAGAACGAGCGCAACAGACCTGCTGAGCTGGTGGTTCCGGCCGCCTTCCGCAGAGGAGTCGGCTTGGAGCCAATACTTCGGAGATTCTCAGGCTTCTTCTTCCCGCCCAGTTCCGAAGCCAGGAGAAACTCCGACCCACAAAACGACCCAGGCGACGGAACGGAGTGCCGGCGCTCGAGTGGCAATGGGGGCCTTAATTGACTGGCCGAAGGACAACCTGGCAAATGAGGATGCGGAGAGTGCTATCGAGGTCTTTTACGGCTTCCTCCACGCATTTGGCCGCAAAGACATTGCGGCAGCGATGCAATATGTGGCGGAAGACTATCACGTCTTTGAGGACGATCGGGAGATTGACCGACGCGACCTGACCGGCCTCCTGGAATCGTTGCTCGAATCTTTTCGCGGGTTTGAACTTGATCTAAGTCTCTCCATGGTTCCAGAACCTCTCCGGCACCCATACGGCATTGTCACTTATGCGGAGATCCAGCTCGACGCCACACGTGCGGAAGACGGTGCGAAGCGGAATCTGGTGGAGCGCCGGCTGGTTTTGTTGCAGAAACAGCCTGACTTCAGCTGGAAGATATCTGCCCTCAGCAAGCCCCGAAGCTAGGCTCCAATGGCGACCGTCACCACGAACTCGGATGGTTCCGGCAAGTTGCAGCTGGTTCTCGGCATTCTCTCGTCCTATTTGTTCTTTCTCCTTCGCCGGCCCATCAGCAACAGCAACTCTCATTACCTCGCACAGCGGATTAAAGGGCTGAAATCGTTGGCACCCTTGCTCGCCTCCAGTAGTTCGCCCCAACTTCAGGAGATCGCGGAGAAGCTACAAAGCATACAGCCGGCGAATCTTTCTAACATTGCGCGCGATCTCCAAGTGCAGCTCGTGTTGGCTCACAAGCCCAGTCCCATTCCAGCAGACTATGTTGTTTCTAATCAGTCTCCCGGACCCGGCCTGTTTGCCAATGTGCGGCGAGTTCTGCTGGCTCTCTGTCCCGCGATCGGTATTGGCGACGAGATGATTTTCTTCCCTGTTCCAGCGTCGATCAAGGCTACCCTGGGAGGCGTGCATATCGCAGTTATGTCGGCTTATCGAGGCTTGTGGGATCGTGTCCGAGGGGTCGATGAACGAATCTACTATTCGACGCATCGCGAATTGCTCAGTATGTTGCAAGGCGGGGATGAAAACAGTCTCACAACTTTCGACCTGATCATTTTCGGAGACTTCGAAAAGCCAGGTCTCGCTCCGCTGGTTTGCCTGCAGCCTGGAACTCAGCGATATGTGGAAATCTCGCTTGGAGCCCAGTACGCCGCGGTGGTTGACAATAATGCCGGCAGCTTTCGGAGCGTTACTCTCATGCCGGAGGCGCGATTGTCCTATTATGCCGCCCTCGATCATTTGTTGGAGTGGCTGGGTATTGGGGGGCACAAGGTAGAACGCTACAAGGATGTGGTTGAGCATGAGCTATGGGCTCCTTCCGATAGTTATCGGATGTTCGTAAGTCCGTTTACTTCCAAATACAATCCGTCACTGATCTATTGGAGTAAGGTGCTTGGTTCGCTGTGGACTCGCAGTCCGCAGCAGCCGGTGGAAATTGTGCTCGATCCGGGAACAAACTCCGCGACCGAAAGATTCAGCTCGGCGCTTGCGAGATCTGCCATGTCACAGGCTGCTCCGGGAATCAGCTTTTCGCTCGCCGGCCGGGGCGGGCGGGGCTTGTCTCTTCAGGGCGTATTCGAGGAGATGGAGCGCTCCCATGCTGTGCTGTGTGCTGATTCATTCGCAGCCCATGCTGGCCCTCTGTTTGGCTGCACTACTCTGGTTGTTGCCTCTCCTGGATTGGAGAGCTGGAGGACTCCGTCGAGCCAGAGCTATTACTTTGATACTGCACAGTCAGTGGGCGAGATGGGCGCGGCTATGCGTCAACTGCTTGGCCACAACAACGGCGTCGTGCCGCACGATTCGCCGGCGGAACTGTCTCCTGTTTTGATTCAAGACGCGTCCCGGCTGATCCAAGCGACTCAGGGAATGATGATGCTCTTGAACGCAAGAGTCCCGGGTAGCGAGGAATTGACGGATGCACACGCCGAATTGATTGAAGCCTACGATGCCGTCATTCGGAAGCTGCCGGCATGGCCCGGAGAGTACTCGGCACTGTTTCATGATGTCGATTATGGCCGGGCGTGGTGGCAGACGAAGCCTGGCTCTGGCGGCTTCAGCGAAGCCGAACGGCGCGACCACCTGAAAGAGGTGCTCACTCGCTGGGAAAATACTAATCTGTGCAAGCTGCTGCGCCTGATCAGCACCCGATCGATGGTCACCGCAGGCATTTGACAGAGGACCGGGATGACAGCCAGGGCAGAATACCAACGTGTAATCGAAGATGCTCTGTGGCAGGCAATCAACTCGATTGCCGCCGAGCAACTGGTACACGGGGAGATTCCTAACTACCGGCGTCTGCCGGAGGGCCGTTGGGAGTACTGTTTTAGTCCCTTGGTGTCGGCTTATGTATACAGTGCCCTTGGCTGCTTCGATCCGTCTTCCGCGGCTTTTGATCTGCAGAGCCTTGAGTCTTGCGGTGCAAAGCGCATGCAACTTCTGGGTCGCATGGCGTACAAAATTCGACGCGGCATCTATCGTTTTCTCTGCTGGCAGCAGTCGATGAAAGGAACGTGGGGATTCTTTGGCCAAGGCAGTGCACTGCCCCCGGATCTGGACACCACTTCTTGTGCCGCCGTCATTTTCCTGGACCGGAGAAGCTTTGAAAGGTCTTGCGGATTTAGCCAGACCTTGCCGGCTCTTTCTAACTTCCCGTTGCGCGATGGAACATTCGATAGTCCTGACTCGCGGGGCTCTGGCTTTGGCGAGTGGCTTGATCTCCGCCTGGTGGCCAATGCCAATCTGCTCCGCTGTTTCGCCCTTGCTGGAGTGGACTATGGTGCCCTAGCCCATGCGGTGCGGCAAGACTTTCTTTCGAGCACCTCACAGGGCGGGATGAGGCTGGCTCACTTATATGCGCTGGGACGCGCTTATCGTCAGGGTCAAATCACTTCTCTGGAAGAAATTGCAGGTCAGGTTTTGGAACAAACATCGAATGGCGGAGCAGACGCACTCGAATTTCAAGGTCCACTCAGTACCGCTCTCTCTATCAGCGCTCGGCTGGACTTTGGATCGCCACAGACCGTTCGAGAAGCAGACATAGATTCCATCGTTCGGTGCATCATGACTCCTCATAGGTCACGATTAGAAGTTTTTTGCGACCAGCGGTGTGGTTCCGCGGCTCTCACGACGGCGATCGCCATGTCGGCATTGTCGCGTGCCGCCGCTCTTGCCGACGGAGATAACCGTGATGCTTGATGTGCAGCCGATGGTCGATCAGTTAGCCGAGTTACAGGAAACCTGTGCGGCAGCCCGGGTTGAGTTCTCAGCTCAATTTGAATCTGAGATTGAACGATACCGCGCCTTGATTTCGGAAAGTGTTGCCCGGTTCGTTGCAGATTTCAAGGACGACTTATCCCGCACATCCGGCGGGAACCCCTTCTGTGTGGATTTGGCCGAGAAGACTTCCGAATACTTGAACTGGCTTCAATGGACTTTCTGGGACCTTCCATATTTTGCCGTAGCCGGAAAGGTGACTCCGCAGCGATTAGAGCGAGCTGTAAGAACCTGCGGCATGGCCTATTTGTCAGCGCGAATTGTGGATGACGTAATCGACCGCCACTTCTCCTACAAAGGCCGCCACGGGAGCCTGCTGGAATTGTTTGTAGAAAGCCGGTTGAGTCATCAGCGGGCTGAGGGACTTACCATCCTGGCCGGCCTGCTGGTCTGCTTCAGCGGACTATCGCAGCTTGCTACGGATGACGCGCCGGAGTGCCGGATGATTCTCCGGCAAGTGATCGACTCCCTTCGTCGCACAACCATTGGAGTGGCGATGGAGATGAGTCCGCGGGAAGACTGGACCGAGTCGTATTACGAGCGCATGATTACGTTGAAGAACGTGGAATTTTGGCGCGCGCTGTACGCGGGGGTTGATCCTCACCATGAGTCAGGTCTTCTTCCTTTTCTGGAACGCTACTATGCCCTTTCGCAGAAGTTGAATGATGTCCAGGATTTGGCGGACGATGAGAGGCGCGGACAGCCAAATATCGTGTCGCTGTGCCTGCCTCGAAAAGACTCGGATGTTGCATGTTCTAGCGGGCGCGCCGTGCCTGCGGTTGTGGAAACCGCACTGGCCAAGGATTTTCTAGAACTGGGAAGCATGGCGGAAGGCCTGGCCCACACCGAACGGCTCGTTGCCCGGCTCAAACTTCACGACCGCCTGCTGGAGGCTTCCCGGCTGGGTTTGTTTGTCAGGAGCGCTGAGCCAGCGGCCGAAACGGCTGTTGCGCCGTCCTCTGCGCCAGCCCCTTTGGAGTTGGAGTGGTACTCCACGCTCGAGGAAGTAGTCCGGAAACTCGGGCCGGAAGCGTTGGTCGACGTCAATTGCGCTGTATGCAAGGCGAGTCAGCGAAAGCGGCTCTTTGAGAAGCAGGGTTTCACATTCCATCGCTGTCTGGAATGTAGCCACGTCTATGTGAGTCCGCGCATTACCGGATCGATCGCCAGGCGCATAGGAGTGGAGGTTGATTCTCAAGACCATGAGAGCAGCCTCATGATCGCGCAAAAATTTTACGCCGCCGCGATCTGTAACTTATTGCGAATGCGCGCTCCCGGTGCCCGCCTGCTCGACATCGGTTTCGGGCAGGGGTGGATTGTTCAACTGGCAAGATCCTATGGATTTGAAGCCTATGGTACTGAGAGTTCGCCAATCCTGGTAAAACAACTGCGCCCGCAATTCGGCGATCGTCTGCACCTGGTTACGCCCGGCAACGGCGACTTGCCGTGGAACGGCTTTGACGCTGTCGTCATCAGCCACGTACTGGAACATTTGGAAGATCCGGTTGGGTTTCTGGACAAGGTCTACAAGATTATGAACCCTGACGGCGTCCTGTATGTAGCTGTACCCGATATCGAATCTCTGCACTTCCAGTTGTTTGGAAAAAAATGGGAGATCATCTCACCGCTTGCACACTTTCAGTATTTCTCGGAGGCGACGCTCTCGCGTGGATTGCGCGAATGCTTGTTTACGGACCTGGAAAGGATTGACCACGCGCACGTCCGCGAGGAATTTGTTCCGCGCTGGACCCGGTTGATGCGAAAGCTTGGAGGGACAGACGCCGGAGAACTCGCAATTCTCTGCCGGCGACCGAATCTGTGAGCAGTAAGGACTGTTCCGAAAACCTGAATCGGACCGTATTTAGTACGTTGCTTCGATTAGTTTCCGTTATAATGCCTCACCAAAAGTTGGAGTACTGGGAGTGTCCCTTTGTCCGGCCCGAGTAGTTTGCGGATTTTGATACTTACTGCCGACTACCCGCCAGCCGCGTGGTCGGGCATCGGGGTTGCGCTCGAATCTCAGGCCCGTGCCCTAACTCAATTGGGAGCGGAAATTCATATCCTGTCCAAGGGACCGTCTCCCGTTAGTGCCCGTGGACCCTACATATACTCTTTGGATGGTTCGTCGTTTCCTATCGATCCCGCAGGATTCGATTGGATCCATCTACACTCGCTTTCGCTGTCAGAGTTAGCGTTTGAACTGCGGCGGCGCACTGGCACTCCCATCGTCTATACTGCCCATTCTTTATTGGCGCTGGAAGTCGGCCATAGCAATCCTGAAGCACAGATGTGGAGTTTTCTTCAGATCGAGGTGATGCGCGCAAGCGATAGGATCGTCTTTCTCAGCGAGAGTGAACGTTCGGCTGCGCTGCTTTTCGTTCCGGAGATCGGCTCTCGCTCTGAAGTTGCCGGCAACGGACTGCCACCGGCTCCGTTTGGAAGGCGAAAAGTGGCGGATGCGCCCGTTGTCTTCGCGGGACGATTTGCCGTCAGCAAAGGCATTTGCCTTCTCGAGAAAATGCTGCCCATGCTTTACAAAATCTGGCCCGGCAGGTTTGTGCTCGCAGGCGGCCACGGGGACGCGCCATCGGATCGGTCGATCGCCAATCTTCACGCTGCTCTCGGCCACCGACTGGAAACGACTGGTTGGCTCCCACGTCATGAATTGGATGAGCTGCTGGCAACCGCAGCGCTGGTTCTGGTGCCCAGTTATTACGAGCCATTTGGCATGGTCGCGCTGGAAGCAATGCGAATGGGTGCTCCCGTGCTTGCTGCGCGAGTAGGAGGCCTGCAGGAAATCGTGAGGCCCGGCTCCGGCGGTTGTCTGGTTAGCTCGCACAGTCCGAACGAATGGTGCGATTCGGCTATGAACATTTTGCGCGATAAGCAATTCGCTCAGTCGTTGGAGGAGTTAGGTCCCGCTTACGTTGCCGCAGAGTTTAGCTCGAGGAAAGCGGCAGAGCGCTTGATTCAAAAGGTCTATTGTCAACCACCAACCGCGTGGGATTGCGCTATCGGAGCTGCGTGAAAAGTAGATATAGGTAGACCGTGATCACAGGACAGCAAAGAACGGAAGCTAGCGAGCTGGAAGGATTAAGGGCGGAATCGGTTGTTCTGATCACCGGCGGTACTCGCGGGATTGGAAGAGCTATTGCCCTGCGCCTGGCACGCGCTCGTCCCAAGCATATTGTGCTCGCCTACTGTCTCGACCACCAAGCCGCACGAAGTACCGTCGAAGAGATCAAAGAGAGGGGCGTATCTGCCTCCGTGGTGGTCTGTGATGTGGGCCAGGAAAAAATGCAACAAGAAATGTTCCAACGTCTAGAAGAAACTTGGGGTCGCCTGGATGTGTTTGTTGCCAACGCGGCTCGCACCGCATTTCAGTCTGCTGCCACACTGCCGACGCGAAGTTTTAGAAGGACCATGGAATTGAACGCCGAGGCCTTCCTGGTTGGTGCCCAGTTGGCAGCCGCCATCATGAAGAAGAATGGTGGCGGGCGCATTATCGCATTGAGCAGCCTTGGATCCCGTTACTTCATACCGAATTATGCGGCTTTAGGTGCCGCTAAGTCAGCGATCGAGAACTTGGCACGCTATCTCGCCTTTGAAATGGCTCCGCATGGAATCAACGTTAATGTTGTGTGCGGCGGATTTATTGATACCGATTCGATGAAGATACATCCCGACTACAAACTAATTAGCAAAGAGATTGCCGCGCGCACTCCAGTCGGCCGGCTCGGCACACCGGAGGACTTGGCGGGAATTGTTGCATTTCTATGTAGTTCTGAATCGGATTGGATACGCGGGCAAACGCTGGTAGCAGACGGCGGTTTTTCTCTGACTTTATAAGAGTTGAAAGAACGTTTAGAATGTCCTCCCTTAGTGGTAAGTTCGCCTTGGTAACAGGGGCGTCGCGCGGCATTGGGCGCGCCATCGCGATCGAGCTCGGTCGCGAAGGTGCGGGAGTGATTGTAAATTGCCGTCAAAGCCGTGAGGATGCCGAGGGCGTGGTTGCGGCCATACGGGCCGTCGGAGGCAAAGCAGAGTACTTTGCCGCCGATGTATCGAGTGAGTCTGAAGTACGGGCGCTTGTCGCTTCTTGTATTCGCACTTTTGGGCAGCTTGACATTCTTGTCTGCAATGCGGGAATTGTTCGGGATCAACTGCTGGGAGCGATGAAGCTGGAAGACTGGGACTCCGTCATGCAGGTGAATGTGCGCGGCGTTTTTCTTACCATTCGCGAGGTTATTCCCTATATGATGTCCAAACGTTCCGGTGCCATCGTGGCATTATCTTCTATCGCGGCAGAACGTGGGGGCCGTGGGCATGCTAACTATGTGGCCTCAAAAGGAGCAATTAATGCAATGGTCCGATCGCTGGCCGTGGAGCTCGCTCCTCGAGGGATTCGGGTCAACGCAGTAGCACCGGGAATTATTGTTACTGAAATGACCAAGCGGATTCGCAATTATGCGGAGGAAGAGATAAGAGTGCAGATTCCCCTGGGACGATATGGCGAGCCGGAAGAAGTAGCTCGGGCAGTTCGCTTCCTTGCGTCTCCTGATGCCAGCTATATTACCGGCCAGGTACTTTCTGTCACGGGAGGATTTGGGGCCTGAGTATGTGAAGGTTGTCAACAAGGAGGGTTCATGAGCGAAACTACTGTGCTCGTTGTAACGGACGAAGAAGTTGAGCAGAAGGTTCTTGAGGTTATTGCCCGTTCCATGGACCGTCCCGTTTCCGAAGTCACTCCGGCGTCTTCCCTGGAGATGGATCTAGGAGCGCAATCACTAGACTATCTCGACATCGCTTTTTCGCTCGAGCGCGAGTTCCGCATTCAATTCCCCCGCACTGATTTTTTTCAGCGAGCCAGCGATCATTTCGGCGAAGAGAGCCTTGCCCACGATGGCGTGATCACCGACATGGGCTTAAAGCTCCTGGCTGTGGGGATGCCGGAACTGGATCCTTTACAGCTCAAACCCGGCTTGCGAGTAGACGAAGTAAGAAAGATGTTTACAGTAGCCACCTTCATCCGTGTTACCAAACAGCTCCTGCAGAGCAAAGCGAACGCTGATCGTACCTGCCCGAAGTGTGGATTGCAGATGGAGGATTCACCGACCCTGCCGGAATTCGTGTGCGCGGCATGTCAAACCTCGGTGCCACTCCCATCCGGTGACGACGTACTGTTTGAACATCTTCTGAACGTCGAGCGGGCGGCGAAAGCCGAGATTGTCAGTCAGGGAGCGTCATGAGATTCCTGATGGTGGATCGCATTACTGAATTAGAACGCGGCAAGCGGGCATGCGCCTTAAAAAACGTTACCTTGAGTGAAGACTTTTTCACTCATCACTTCCCGTTGCAGCCAATTATGCCGGGCGCACTTATCGTTGAATGTATGGTGCAACTGGCCGATTGGTTGATCCGGGAAAATCAGAACTTCGATTCTGCAGGACTTCCCGCCGCCTTCGAGACGATAAAGTTTTACCAGTTAGTACGACCCGGAGACCAGTTGAATTTGGAAGTAGAAGTTTTGGACAGGGAGAACGGACAGTACAGGCTCAGCGGACAGGCCCAATGTGCCCAGCAGTTGGTCGCCGCCGCTCGCTTCACCATGAACCTGGTTCCAGCGACGGATCTTCAGCCAGCAGAGGACGCGAAACGCTTTTTTGAGGTGATTCGGCGGACTTAGTGCCGTGCGGCCATTTTGCCATGCAGACAGAACCGCGAAGAGTCGTAGTGACCGGATTGGGCGCCGCTTGTTCGCTCGGCCTGGAGGTCACTGAGATCTGGGATGCGATCTTGCAGGGGCGGTCTGGAGCAAGCGAGATCCAGCAGTTCGACAGTGAGGCATTTCCGGTCCGCATCGGCAGTGAAGTTGATTTGGGCGCAATCCGGCTCAAGGAGATTAACGGCCTGGAATCCTTTCTCAGTCGATCCGCAACCTTCGGACTGTGGGCCATGGATCGGGCCTGGTCGGACGCACGGCTGGACGAGGCACCTATCGAACGGTGCCGGACAGGCGTTTGCATTGGTGCTTCCACCTTCCCCCTGGTCGAGCGCAATTTGCCCGACCCGCGCACGATGATCAATGGCAACCAGTACAATGCGGATGCTTATCTAGCGTTGTGCCGCGCTCAACCGCACCTCCTCGCGCAACGGGATATCTCTTCTATCTCGACACTCCTTTCGCTACGTCGTAATCTTGGCGGTCCCAGTTATACCGTTCAGAGCGCGTGTACCTCGGCGACGCAAGCGATCGGCGAGTCGTATGAGATGATCCGCCGCGGCGACGCGGATATCCTGGTTACCGGCGGAACCGACAGCATGATGTCCGTCATCTGTATCACCGGCTTTACGCTTTTGGGCGCACTTACCAAACAGAACGAGAAACCCGAAAAAGCTTCGCGGCCTTTTGATTTGAAGCGCGATGGTTTCCTGATCGGGGAAGGCGCTGGCATCGTGATACTCGAGGAGCTGAACAGTGCAGTGCAGCGAGGCGCCCCCATTCATGCGGAGTTGATCGGTTACGGCTCGACCTCCGATGGGTACCGTTTTACCGATCTCCATCCGGATGGTGTGGGGCCAGCTCGATCCATGCTGGCGGCGCTGAAGGCTGCGGGCATCCGCCCGGAAGACGTGGACTACATCAATGCCCATGGCACTTCGACTCCCCAGAATGATCGCGTCGAAACTCTGGCGATCAAAAAAGCGTTCGGTGAATACGCTTACTCCGTGCCCGTTAGTTCGACCAAGTCTCAGCTTGGACACCTGGTCTGCGCGGCTGGAGGCATCGAGCTGATCTTCTCCATCCTGGCGCTGCAATCACAGGTTCTTCCCGCGACGATTAATCTTGAGTACCGCGACCCGGATTGCGATCTTGACTACGTTCCTAACGAAGCCCGCAACGCCAAACTGGATATTGCGATTTCGAACTCATTCGGCTTCGGCGGTCAGAACGGGACCTTGGTCGTAAAACGCTGGCAAGGAAAGGCCGGTGAACGCGCTTGAGATTTCTTTTTTGCGATCGAATTCTTGCGCTCGAACCGGGCAAGCATGGATTAGCCAGCCGCGCCGTAACCACATCTGACGAGTTTCTTACCGATCATTACGCACTCAAAGCTCTCATGCCGGCTACCCTGGCCATGGAGTGTGTGGCCCAACTGGCAGGCTGGCTATACATCGTCACTGAGGATTTTGGTATTAATGTCGTCCTGGCGATCGCCCAAGGAATCGAGATATTCCAGCACCCAAGGCCGGGGGACACTCTATTGGTCGAAGTTTGGGTGGACCACGCCCATAAGGGTGGAGTGACACTTCGGGGAGAGGCGCGCATTAGCGGTCAGACAGCCTTGCGCGCCCGGCGCCTGGTCTTTGCCAGCCAGCCGTCAAGACCAGAGGATGTAGAGAAAGCGCGAGCCATGTTCGCCTATGTAAGCGGCGGCTTCCGCGTGGAGAAAGGAGTGCGAGCGTGAGCGTCGCACGCGTGGTTGTCACAGGCATTGGTATCGTTTCCCCGCTGGGCCTCGACGCCAAAGAGCATTTTGACCGTCTGGTCAAGGGCGACTCTGCTATCCAGGCATTGGACGACCCGGTTTACAAGAATTTTCCACCCTTGGCCCAGGCCCGTGTGCGCGATTTCGATCGACGCAGGTGGGTGCCTGACCGCATGCTTCGAAAGCTTCTGTCAGCCGGCTCGGCGTACGCTCTTGGCAGTGCCACGGAGGCGCTGCAGGATTCCGGCGTCGCGGCCGCGGAGTTCTCCGATTGCGGGCTGTATGTCGGTTCGGTTTGCCTGGAGGTTAGTCCTGAAACCTTTATTCCGGCTTTAAAAGAATCTGTGAACAAGCAAAACCAGGTAGATATCAGTTGCTTTGCCAGGCACGGAATGAAGCTTCTCGATCCTCTTTTCCTGGTGCGATCGTTGCCCAATGCCGGCCTTTGCGCGATTGCGATCCAGCATCAAATCCTGGGGCCAAACGCTAATATCACAAATGGCACTGTCTCCGGACTACAAGCGGTCATAGCAGCAACGGAGGCCATTCGGCGCGGCGACGCTGAGATCGCCCTCGCCGGAGGTTACGATTCCTTGCTGCAAATGGATTGCATCGTCGACCATCTGCTCTCGGAGCGCCTGGCCCGATGGAAAGGCTCTTCCGCAAATTGTTGCTGCCCGTTCGACCAGAGCCGTGACGGATACGCGTTGAGTGAAGGTGCAGCATTTCTAATGCTTGAAAATCTGGATCACGCGCGCCATCGCAAGGCCAAGATTTATGGTGAGGTTTTGTCTTCCGCCGAGTTTGTTTCACCCAGGAGTTTCATCGATGCGGCAATGGATGGCACTCCGGCCCTCTGCGCTGCCGCCCAGCGCGCTCTCGACTTGAGCGCGATTTCAAAAAACGATGTGACTCTCGTTTTCGGTGATGGCCTTGCGGTGGAGACGGACGACACCCGGGACATGGTCGCTTACGACACGGTTGCCGGCGATTCAGGCGCTTGCTTTACCGCTTTTGGTGGAGCTTTCGGCTTTGTTGGGGCCGCCTCCGGGACGTTTTCTCTAGCTCACGCGTTCATGGCGATTCGCCACGGTGTCATTCCGCCATTGACCAACTGCCGCGACTTGGTTCCGGGATGTACGATGCCCTTTGTTCGCGCAGCAGGAGCCGCTCCAGTGAAGCACGCGGTGGTCTGGACCTCGGACCGCGGAATTAAGAACGCCGCCGTCGTTGTGGGTTCTTGTTGAAAGTAGCAGAAGATGGTGTATGAACTTTCTCTCGATTCTGACTTACCTTGCAGCGGTTGTTGGGATTGCCTTTGCCATTTATGGCGGTCAGCTTTTCTTTCGCCAGCGGTCAATTGTGTTTCGTCCCAGCCGAGAAATGACCGCGGATCCTGCTGCCTTCTGGCAGGGGTTTGATGACGTTTCCCTGAATCTTCGCGATCACACCAGGCTCAATGCCTGGTTCGTTCCTCGAGACCCGGCCGGGAAATTGGTCCTCTTTCTTCCGGGAGGAGTAGGGAATCTTACTCACGAATTAAACACGTTGGCGTTCTTGCTCTCGTTTAATGTCAATGTATTGGCGGTCAACTATCCAGGTTATGGCAGGAGCGAAGGGAGACCCGGAGAGCGAAGTTGCTACGCGGCTGCGGACGCGGTGTGGCGCCATGCAGTCCAGGATAGAGGCATCGATCCCAGCAAGATCGTACTATTTGGCCGCTGCCTGGGAGCCACTTTAGCGGCCTGGCTCGCGGCGCGCTATCAGTGCTCCGGCTTGGTTTGCCTAAATGCTTGGACCTCGGTGCCCGATGTAGCCGCCGCTGCGTACCCTGTTCTTCCCGCTCGATATTTTTGCTATCTCCGATTCAACACTCTCAAGTTCATCGTGAACTGTCGCTGTCCTTTGCTGTTAATGCACGTGGATCGCGATCGCACCGTGCCTCCGATTCATAGCTTGAGATTATTTGAGAAGGCGCATGCTCCGAAACGGTTTCTTCCGTTAATCGGCGAGCACTTTGGAGATGATTGGCAGACCAGTCCTAACTTGCGCCCTGCGCTTGCAGCCATGCTGAACGGCGAGGAGCGATGGTGAAATTCAGCGATTGTTGGACGCCAAGACGCCCTGCGAGCACGCTGGTCCAGCACTCCGAACCCTTACGACGCGACCTGTTGCAGCAAATTCTGGAGACGAAAGGATTTCTCTCAACGAGGGAAGGCGTCAAACTTTTCGAACTTGCGCAACTGGCCTCACGCGAAGCCCCATGCCTGGAGATCGGCAGCTATTGTGGAAAGTCATCTCTGTTCCTGGCAGAGGGCTGTCGGTTGGCGGGACGCTACGGCCTCTTCTCGATTGACCACCACCGGGGATCACAGGAGCAACAACCCGGACAGGAATACTTCGACGCTGATCTCTATGATCCATCGCTTGGCCGAATCAATACGCTGCCCCATTTCCTACGCAACATGGAACAGGCAGATTTGCAGGATTGGGTAATTCCGATCATTGGTGAGTCGGCCCAGGTTGCCAGGAATTGGACCGATGGAAGGCTTTCTCTGGTCTTTATTGACGCCGGCCATTCAGCCGCGGACGTCAGTTCGGATTATGAGTGCTGGAGCCCGCACGTTACTGCTGGCGGCTATCTGTGCTTCCACGATATTTATCCCAATCCGGCCGATGGAGGCCAGGCGCCTTTTCGCTTGTTCGAGCAGGTTCGGTCCCTCTCAGATTGGTCTTTCATAGGCCTGTTTGAAAGTTTGGGGGTATTACAACGCAGATGAACGGACCCAGGATTCATTCATCCCGTTATCTTGGTAACTTACCGACGGTCAAAACGGCTACCTATACCATTATCGGACAGGATGGCGGCCAGTCGGTCCGCATGAACGGCAAAATCCTTTTCTTTTTTTCTGATACTTTATTGGTCTGCAAAGATCCCCAGGTAGCCGCGCAGCACTCGACGATGCCTCCGCTTCCCGTGCCCTCTTCGCCTCAGACTGTGTTTCTGGCCAATTGCGCTGCTGTTTCTGAAGGCCAGGATCTGGCGGCGCTTACTTCCAATCTTCGCTATTTTCATGCGCCTGATGGTCTGCCGCGTGAAATACTACAGCCAACGGAACGGGAGCGCTTCCGTAAGCTGCGCTTCTGGCCCGAACACGGGGTTTACCTCAACGGAAAGGTGTATTTTTTTTATCTCGGGATCCAGACCATCGATCCTTCTTCCAACTGGGGGTTTCGGAGCCTTGGAATTGGGCTTGCCGCTCTCGATATCGAGAGCGGTGAATGCCACCGATTCCAATATCACGGAGATTGGATATTCTGGCGCACCACTGAAGCCGATCTTCACGTGGGAGTACAGGTGCTCCAGTTGGGAGAATTTGTGTACGTGTTTGGCTCCCGCAGGATTGAAGTAGAGAATACCGCGTTCCTCGCGCGAGTTCCCGGCGGTCTTCTCGCCGACCGTGACTCCTATGAGTACCTCGCGTCCCCTGCACCTTCATGGTCAAAGGATTTAGATGAGGCCTGCTGTCTGGGCCCCAGCTCAAGTGAATATTCGGTCTCCTATAACCCCTACCTCGAAAAATACACGATGATTTATGTCGATGAATATCGGAAGCGCTTAATGCTGCGGATGGCGGATCAGCCCTGGGGCCCTTATAACGATCCAATCGATTTGATCGGCGTCCCACACAAAGAAGCCAGTACGCTCGTCTACCTTGGCTTTGAGCACGCGAGTTTCCAACAACAAGGTGGTCGCAAGATATTTGTCAGCTATTGCGAGCCCGATTTTTCGCCCGGCTCTCTCGTGACTCTAACGTTCGATCAGGATGGGTTAGCCACAACTGCAGCTGAGGTCCGTAATGGCTAAGTCATCGCCAGGAAGCATGGCGGCAATGCTTGAAGGGTTAGCGTTTTGGGGCTCCCGCCCAGCCGTTGGCCTTCGCCACGATTTGGGGCTCCAGTGGTGGAGCTACGCGAAACTGTATCGAGAAGCTCAACGCGTAGCCTGGCTCTTAGAAAGATCCCGAGTTCAATCAGGTGATCGGATTCTGTTGTGGGGATCCAATTGCCCACAGTGGGTTGCGTGTCTCTTCGGCGCGGTGCTTCGAGGCGTCGTCGTTGTCCCCATCGACGAAACCACTCCCAATGAGTTGATAACTCGAATTGCAATCGAGACCTCCGCCAGGCTTGTTTTGCATGAGCGGGAGAAAGAAGCGGATCTTCTTAACCTACCCGCTCACGCCTTTGCGAGCTTGCGTAGCGAACCTTTGCCAGAGAAGAACAGAGTTCTGCCTCAGGAAATGGGAGCCGAGAATCTGGCTGCGATTATTTACACATCAGGAACAACTGCTTCGTCACGGGGAGTGAAGTTGACCTACGGCAACATCCTGTCGCAGATGGCGGGCTTCCGGCGCTGGCGTTTGCTCCTCAGATTTCATTCCTATCGGATGCTCGTCATCGCTCCACTAAGTCACGTCCAGGGATTAATGGTAGGAGCATTTCTTCCTCTTTGTGTCGGGGCTAGCGTGGTGTTTGTGCACTCTCCAAGCCCCGCACATCTGATGCGATCGATCCGCGACAATCGCATCATGATACTTGCCACGGTTCCACGAATGCTCCAAATGCTCACACGGACGTTGGAGCAGCGTCCTCATGGCAAGAAGGGGCGCACGGTGGGCGATCGTTTGAAGAATGAAACGCGTGGCTGGATGAGGCGCCACATTCTCTTCACAGCTCTCAACCAGGCCATCGGATACCGCTTTTGGGTGATCACTGTGGGCGGCGCTGCGCTCTCGCCGTATGACGAACAGTTTTGGCGTGATACGGGCCGCTTTGTTATTCACGGCTATGGTCTCACCGAGACTACTGCCATTGCGGCGCTCAACGGCCCTTTTTCTCGGAGGGTTGGGTCGATCGGGAAAGCATTGAAACACGTTTCGATCCGCATAGCCGACGATGGCGAGATCCTCGTGCGGGGGAAGAACGTCACGCCAGGATATTTTGGCGACGGTCTTCAGGAAGCAGCGATCTCCCCCGACGGTTATCTACGTACTGGTGATCTGGGGCGAGTCGATCGCGGCCGGCTTTACTTTGTTGGCCGAAAAAAGGAACTCATAGTGACCAGCGAGGGATTCAACGTTGCCCCGGCAGAGATTGAAGGGCAGTTGAACCGGGCACCCGGGGTCATTGATTCAGTGGCGATCGGCGTGAGACGCAACGGATCGGAAGAGGTTCACGCCGTACTTTTGCTTCAGCCCCAAGCCGACCCTGCAGAGGCCGTCACCTTTGCCAACCGTCACTTGGCTGCGTCTCACTTGATACGAAGCTGGACGGTGTGGCCGGACGCAGATTTCCCGCGCGGTTCTCTGATGAAAGCGCGACGCGCGGATGTGGCCGAGCGCCTTGAAGCCTTTAACTGCGGTGATGCTGGAGCCGACATTTCCGTTGCGGCGCCTCCTAGCATTGAAGCCATTGCAGTTGAAGGCGACCGTAAGCGACGCATCGAACTGCTGGCGCGCTACATTTCAGAACGGCCTGCGGGCGACCTGTGCCACAACACCACCAGCCTGATGGCCGACCTGGGTCTGGGTTCGCTCGACACGGTTGAGCTGCTCGCGGCAGTCGAACGAAGGCAACACAAACTCCTCGACCAAACTCAGTTGCCGCAAGAGGCGACCATTGCAGACATCGCGGCCATTCTCGGCGGTGCCGGGGATGGGATCCCAAGTTCGAAGAGCCAGCCTGTCAAACAGCCTGGGTGGTCCGCCACAATTCTGGGTCGAGTGTCGCGGCGCGTTGTACGGCCTGCCGTGGTCGGATTCTGGTCCCATTTCTTCCGATCCTGCACATCAGAGTGGAAGACTTCCGCCAGCGAGCTAACCCCTCCATTTATGCTGGCAGCAACCCCACATTGTCACTGGCTCGACGCGTTTGCGATTTGTTCGCAATTGCCGCCAAGGCTGGCAAGCCGGCTCTTGATTGTCACCAACCATGACTTCAAACAGTATTTTGCACCACCACCGGACACCAAGCGCAGAGTAAGACTGCTTCATGCACTTGCGTATTATCTGGGAATGCCGGTGCTGTTTCCGTTTACGATCGTTCCCCCTCATGGTTCTACCAGGGACGGACTTCTGGAAACGGCAGTGATGATCGACCGGGGTTACTGCCCGCTTGTCTTTCCAACCGGCATCGAGTTTGGCAGAGTCGATCCCGCCCGTCATGATCGCGGAATGGCCTTGCTTGCGCTGGAGTGCGGAGTACCTATAGTTCCCGTATGGATTACTGGCAACGAAAAACTCGGATGGCATAGGTTCCCAGGTCAACCTTCTGTCACGGTTACATTCGGACAACCAATTCCTGTGGATGTCCTGCACTCTCCAGAGCAAATAGTTGCGCAGCTGGAATCGAGTTGGGCTTCACTTGCCGCCGAAAATGAGAGTAATGCCATCGCCTCATAGCTTGGCTGGGTAATATTGCAAGGTGATTCTTTTCTTCTGGAGTTACTCGTCCTTGCTGATCTGCAAATCATGATCTGCAAATCGTGGTCTGCAGATCGTGAGCCTGAGGAACTGCGAGTATACTGTTTGCCATCAGGATTGAGTTTCCAGATGCCAGATTCCAGCACGCGACCTATAGATGAGTGTTCGCTGGATTCGGACCCGAGGGAGAAGACTTCTTTCCCGCCGTTAGGTCCGAAGATCAAGGTCTTGATGGTTTGGCCAAAAATCCCTTCGTCGTTCTGGGGTTTTGAAGGAATGATGAAAATCATTCCTGAGCGCACTCTCATGCCGCCGCTGGGGCTGATTACTGTGGCCGCCCTTTGTCCGCCTCAATGGGAGATCCGGCTGATCGACCGTTCGTTTGAAGATCTCCGCGATGCTGATCTTCTGTGGGCTGACCTGGTAATGGTGAGCGCGATGCACGTGCAGCGCGAAGATGCCCACCGGACGCTTCAACGGGCACGACAGCTTGGCCGCAGAACGATGATTGGCGGTTCATATGCGAGCACTCAACCTGAGATTTTGTTGCTGTTGGCTGATCATGTCGTGGTAGGAGAGCCGGACGAAGTTTTTGGCGAAATTGCGGCCGGGCTGGAAAACGGATCAGCGCGGGCTCTGTACCGGATAACTCAGAAACCGGATATCTCTCATACTCCGACACCGCGTTTTGATCTCCTTCGTATGGGAAAGTACTCATCCATGTCCATCCAGTTCTCCCGAGGTTGTCCCTTTCAATGCGAGTTCTGCGACATCATTACTATCTACGGACGTCGGCCCAGAACCAAGTCTGCTGAGCATTTGATGGGCGAGCTTGAGGCGCTGCACCACCTAGGCTGGCGCAAGCCAGTTTTCATCGTCGACGACAATTTCATCGGCAATCACAAACTGGCGTTAGCTCTTGTACAGGAGATGGAGCATTGGCAAAGCCGGAATGGCTATCCTTTCATTTTTTACACTGAGGCTTCCATTGATCTGGCGCTGCGACCGGAACTGCTGAATGCCATGGTCAGGGCTAACTTCCTTTACGTATTCATTGGCATCGAGACGCCCGTGGCAGAGTCGCTCAAAGAAACCAAGAAATTTCAGAACTTGCGCGCCGACCCGCTGGAATGCATTCGCTTTATTCAGCGACGTGGCCTATGGGTCATGGGAGGGTTTATCGTCGGTTTTGATAATGACGGACCTGACGTTTTTGACCAGCAAATCAATTTTATCGAGCGCGCTGCTATTCCCTGGGCGATGACGGGGTTCCTCCAAGCTCCGCCCACCACGCCCTTATTCGATCGAATGAACGCGGAGGGACGTTTGATTGACGACAGCACTGCCATCAGCAACTTCAGCCTTCCTAATTTCCGCACGCGGCTGCCATTGCCGGAAATGCTTAACGGATTGGCGCACATGTTGCATGAGCTCTACGATTCCCGTAAGTTCTACCAGCGCGCACTCCGCTCGCTCGACTGCTGGATTGCCCGGCCCGCCCAGCGGGCTCATATTCCTTTTTTTTATCGCTTCAGGGTGGTGGTAAACTCCGCGTGGCGGCAGGGCGTTATGTCGACCTATCGCGCGGAATACTGGCGCTTTGTTGTCGCCCTCATGTCACGGTGGGGATTCAATTCGCGGAAGATCTGGATGGGCTTCGTCCTGGCTCTTTCCGGACATCATTTTATTCCTTATGCCGAGGATGTTATCGGCGAGTTGGAGAAAGAGCGCCGACGCTTGACAACTGCTGTACCAGCTCAGATGACTCCTGCGAAAGAATGGACTCCAGAATCGACAAGTATGGTCGGCCGTAATTAATCAAGCTGGAGTAAGAACCGTAATTAGCCCGGCCTGTTGAAGAAAAAGAACCAATTGTTTCCTCGACCCTCAAGAAGCTTCAGTGCAGCCAGCGTGATGAGCTTTGAAATTGAATATAAGCAAAAGCCAGCCGCTTCCACACATTTCTTGAGAAAACAAAACATTCGCACGGAGCCAATCATGGCGCAAATGCACACCGATTCTGCGGGGTTGGTGAAAGTACCCACAATCATTCACCAGATTTGGATTCAGGGTCAGCGATCGCTTCCCGAAGCCTACCGGATCGGGTCAATAACATGGCAAGAAAAGAATCGGGACTGGAATTATAAATTATGGGATGATGCGACGCTCCGAGAGTTCATGGCAACGGAGGCTCCGGAATGGCTGCCCTTGTATAACTCGCAGGAAGAGATGGAAGCTAAGGCAGACATTGGACGGTACGCGCTGCTGCTTGCACAAGGTGGTCTGTACGCAGATATGGATACGGTGTGCCTGCGGCCAGTCGCCCGATTGCTCGAGCGGAGCGACGCATCTCTCTTTCTCCAGGTTTACGACAATCCGTGGACCCGTGTACGCTCTCGTCCCACCCAATTCTCGCGGATTGCGAATTCAGTGATCGCGAGCGTCCCCGCACACCCGATCTGGAGGGAAGTGCGCACCGCGATCGAGCGCAGCTCACGTTCATTGTGCGTACCAGCCCGCACGGGACCAATGATGCTGTCCCCGGTGGCGGAGAGCTACACGGACCGTTATACGCAGGACGTCTGTTTCTGGGATCACCGGCAGGTCCTGACCGCGTCCTATCTCCCACGAGTTTATATGCGGTGCTATGGTTTCATTCGCCGAAAAGTATGCGTCTTGGATTTCAACGCTAGCGGACGGGAATCACTAGTATGTGCACTCCGGCAGCCTCGGCAATTAATCGGGGAGATCTTCCGAGATATTCAGGCCAAGCGCCGCACGACCGTGCGAGGGTAATAAGCTCCTCTCAAACAGAGAACCATGGCGCAAATGTGTACCAATGCGGTATCGGTGAAACTACCCACAATCATTCACCAGATTTGGATTCAGGGTGAGGCGTCCCTTCCAGAGGTTTACAGGTTGGCATCAACAACTTGGCAAAAGAACAATCGGGATTGGAGTTATAAGCTGTGGGATGATGCGGCGCTCCGTGAGTTCATGGGCCGAGAGGCTCCGGAATGGCTGCCTTTGTATGAATCACAAGAAGAAATGGAAGCCAAGGCAGACATTGGACGGTATGCACTGTTGCTGGTAAGAGGTGGGCTTTACGCTGACATGGATACAGAGTGCGTGCGGCCAGCTGCCAGAATGCTGGAGCGAAGTAACGCATCGCTTTTTCTCCAGGTCTACGATTGCATTCATCCGGTGCAATACGCACAGATTGCGAATTCGGTGATCGCGAGCGTCCCCGCACACCCTATCTGGAGTCGAGTGCGCAGGGCGATCGAGAGCAACCCCTGGTCATCGTACGTGCCCGCCCGCACAGGGCCAATGTTGTTGTGGTCGGTAGCAAAGAGCTACTCCGAGCAGCATGCTCAGGACGTTTGCTTCTGGGATGGGCAGATACTGACCGCGTTCTATCTCCCGCGAGCGTGTATGCGGTGGTATGCGTCCATTCGACGGAAAATATGTGTCTTGGATTTCAACGACAGCTTGCGGGAGGCGCTGGTGCTTGAACTTCGACGGCCTCACGAGTTACTCACAGCCATCGGAAAAGAAATGTTGTCGAGACGCAACCGACGTTCAGAAGCCCTTAACAAAGTGAATCACGGCAGCATGCCACAAATATCTGTCACTTCTGCGAGCTTGGTGAAAGTGCCCTCGACCATTCACCAGATTTGGATCCAGGGTCAAGCGTCGCTTCCTGAGGTTTACAGATTAGCCGCGAAAACATGGCAGAAGATTAATCGGGATTGGAGCTACACGCTGTGGGACGACACGACGCTTCGAGAGTTCATGGCGAGAGAGGCTCCAGAATGGCTGCCCTTGTATGACGTACAGAAAGAGATGGAAGCCAAGGCCGATATCGGACGATATGCGCTGCTCGCGGTGCGAGGCGGCCTATATACAGATATGGATACGGAGTGTCTGCGGCCGGTCGCTAAGATGCTGGAGCGGAGTGAAGCATCCCTTTTTCTGCAAGCTTACGATACTTTTCGCTCCGTGCAATATGCGCTGATCGCGAATTCTGTAATCGCAAGCGTTCCGGCACACCCAATTTGGGGGAAAGTGCGTACGGCAATCGAGTGCAATCCCTTGACATCGTACGTGTCGGCCCGAACCGGACCGAAGCTATTGTGGTCGGTGGCCGAGAAGTACGTCGAGGATCATGCGCAGGAAGTTTGTCTCTGGGATCGGCAGTTCTTGACCGCGTTCTATCTGCCGCGCGCTTATATGCGCTGGTACGGTTGCATTCGCCGGGAGATATGCGTTTTGGATTTCAACGATAACCTGCGACAAGCGCTGCTAGTTGAACTCCGCCGGCCTCATCGTTTAATCGCGGCCACCATGAAACTGGGAGCAACCATCTTGAGAGACAAACTGTCAGGACGCGGTGACGTTAGGGGGGAATTTTAGCAGGCTGCTGAAAAATTGATCGGCAGCGTGGTTTTCTTTCTGTTGTCCATCGTTGATGATGTCGAGCGGCTTGATTTGCCGTCTCTTTTGCGGTCTTAGGGACTAGCTTCGTGCTCTTGCAAGCACACGTCGGCCCCCGACTTACACCGCCGGAACTGCGGTGGCCAGGTTGCGCATGCGCACCAAATTGTAGGCGGCGCAGGCCAGGGTGAATATCCAGTGCACTTTGCTCACTCCGCGATGCCGAACCTTGCGCATGAGCGCGATCGTCTTCAGCCAGCCGAAGCATTCTTCAATCCGTTTCCTCTTCTTCTGGCTGATGGCGTAACCAGAGTGGCGCGTGGTGCGGCCATCAATCGCGCTGCCCCCGCGTCGTCCCAGGTTCTGCGCCACGTGCGGCGTCACCCGCAGATTGCGGCACTCCTCCACAAACCCGAACGTGTCGAATCCTTTATCGCCGCCCACCGTCAGCGGTTGCGTGCCGGGAAGCCTCTCCATCATGATCAGCGCTGCATCCCGTTCCGCTGTCCCGTTCGCCTGGAAGACTTCCGCGTCCACGATCAGTCCGTTGCGGTTCTCCACCAACAGATTCCCGCTGTAACTCAACTTCGACTCTTTCCCTCCGCTTTTGCGCGCCAGCAGAGAGTCGGGATCGGTCTTGGACTCGTGGGTTTCGTTCGAGCGCTTCTCCCCGTGAAAGTTCACTGTGGGATTGCCAGGATCATCCGGCGGAGACATCGGCTTGCCCTCCTTGGGTTGAAAGCTCTTGAGACTCGCCCAGGCTTCTAGCAGCGTGCCGTCCACGGTGAAATGTTCGTCGGAGGTCAGCCCCTTTCCCCGCGCTTGCGCTACCACGCGCGCCAGAAACTCCCGGGCTACATCTGCCTCCAGCAAGCGGTCGCGGTTCTTGGTGAAGGTGGTCGCGTCCCAGACTTCGTCGTCCGCATTCAGCCCTACGAACCAGCGGAACAGCAGGTTGTAATCCATCTCTTCCATCAGCAATCGTTCGCTGCGGATCGAATACAGCATCTGCAGCAACTGCGCTCGCAACAGCTTCTCCGGCGCAATCGACGGACGCCCGGCGCGAGCGTACATCGTATCGAGCCGCCGCGAGAGCTGAGTGAGTACCTCGTCCACCATAGCCCGGATCGCGCGCAGCGGATGATCCTTGCGCACGCGCATCTCGGGAGACAAGTAACTGAACATATGATTCTGCTGCTGATCGTCTCCGCGCATGCCTTCTCGTACCATACAAGGCTGTGGATTAATAGTGGGTTTTTGGCAGCCTGCCAGGCCGTCGGGTTCGCCTATCCCGTTACCTCTGTTATGTATTTTTTCGCGTGTGCCTTGCTACCATGAAGAAGCACGAGGTCTGCCGTTATGAAATCGGGCCATCGGATCGCTCTGGTCCTTCTGCTCTGTCTGTTTGGCGCTGTGCCAACGTTCGCGGATAGCGATAGTTTTTATTGCGCTGGCAGGGGCTATATCGCCTTCGACTTGCGTTCCTTCATCCACCCGGGCCTCAACTCGCCCCACGTGCTAAGGCTCTTCAGATTCGAAGCGCAACGGGGCATCTACAAGGCAGCTGAATGGCCCATGAAAGACTTTCAGGTTCACGCAATGTGGTGCACGTGGGACCGGATCGTGGTAACGGGCTCTGAAAACGCCAGATACGTGTTCGATGTCACGCAGGAAACCGGCGGATCGAAAGCTGATGACGATGTAACCTCGCCACTAGAAGGCCAACTGGGATGGTCTGTAGCAGGGGTCAAAACCCTCGAATCCCACGACTTGGAACACAAGTATCAGCTAGTCCTCTCGGTGTCGACAAAAGGCACGGAAGTCACCCGCAGAGCGGAACTGCTACAACTGGACTCCCAGCAAAAAGTATCCCAGAGCGTCCTCTTGTATGAGCGGCGTTACGAAGAGACAGCAGACTAGTTTTTCAGCAGCCTGTTAGATCTCAACCGCCCCCAGGATCCACTACTTAGGTTGCCCGAACAGCGCTAAATACGAAACAGCAGAGACTAACTGATTGGCCTGCTTGGCCGCAGGAACTCCCGCTCGGACATGTAACGAAACCGCTCAATCGAATCCTGGCTGACGTAGCAGTCCAAGAGTCTCTGCTTTGCCGCGCTGATGTGAGGGCGTGCCAACCAGCGGGTTGCGAAAGTGAACAGACGCTCGGTGGGTACGAGGCGCCGAACAATTCGATGCAAAGCCCGATGTTGCCTGTGGCCGTATTCCCCAGTTGCGCCGTGAGTTACAACGATCTCGGAAGGGATCTCGGCCAAGACGCGTGCGAGTTTCGCCGCCAGTGCAGGATCGAAATTCCCGCTGGTGAAATGGTCGGCGTGGTCCAGCATCAGGTAATCCGCGCCCGCCAAGCACATCGCTCTTATGAACTCCGCCCGTCGTGTCTCATTGGAGGCATTGGTCACGCAGATAACCAGCCAGCCTTCAGAAGAGGTAAGCGTCTCCCCCCCGAAAAGGCTTTCATCATCGGGGTGTGCTACGATCATAATCTTTGTAACGTCAGGCATCGCATCACGCGAACGCACTTCGAAATCTGAGTATCCAAGTTTTTCTGAATGCCTCTCTGAATGTTCGAAGCTAAAAAACATTCGCATGAGGCCGATCGTGGCGCCAATGCGTACCAATTCCGCGGATTCGGCGAAGATACCCACAGTCATTCACCAGATTTGGATCCAAGGTCAGGCATCTCTTCCTGAAGTTTATAGGTTAGCCTCGACAACATGGCAAAAGAACAATCGGGATTGGGATTATACCCTGTGGGACGATAGGGCGCTCCGGGAATTCATGGCCAGAGAAACTCCGGAATGGCTGCCCTTATACGATTCGCAAGAAGAGAAGGAAGCCAAAGCCGATGTCGGGCGATACGCACTGCTGCTGGCAAGAGGCGGACTGTATGCGGACATGGATACAGAGTGCGTGCGGCCAGTCGCCGCGATGCTGGAGCGAAGCCAGGCGTCTCTCTTTCTCCAGGTATATGACTATCCTTGGACACCCGTGCGCTTTCGCCCCGTGGAATACAAGTGGATCAAAAACTCGGTGATGGCAAGCGTTCCCGCACACCCGATCTGGAGCGAGGTCCGAACCGCGATCGAGCGCAATCCCTGGTCATGGTTTGTGCCACTTCGCACGGGACCATTGATGTTGTGGCCGCTGGCGAAGAGTTATGCCGAGAAACATGCGCAGGACGTGTGCTTCTGGGATCACCGGAAGGTCCTGACCGCGTCTTACCTTCCGCGAGCTTATATGCGCTGGTATGGTTCGATTCGCCGAAAAATATGCGTCCTGGATTTCAACGATAGTGTGCGGAAATCGCTGGTTCGTGAACTCCGCCGGCCTCACCAGTTACCGCATAATTTTGCTGCATTCCTCGCGGCCATCGCGAAAGAAAAATTGCCCGGGCACAGCAAACGTTCGGAGCCGCGTTAACGAGCGGGTTAGGACGGACTATATCGTAGTCGCCGAAAGCTCCTCACAAAGGTACTCCGATAGGGGACGCTTGCAGAGGACAAAAGGAGCCATAAATAAGATGTCGATTTCCGTCGAGAGAAAACACGCCACAGCATCGGCAGGTGTTTCCGCAATGGGTTTCCCTTGCACATTGAACGACGTATTCAAAAGCATAGGAACACCGGTCAGCCGTCGAAAGATGTCGATGAGCGACCAATAATCAGAGTTCTCAGATTGCGAAACTGTCTGTACACGAGCTGAACCGTCTACGTGCACCACGCTCGGTATCTGGTCCCGTACTTCCTTTCTTACCGCAACCACGCGGAGCATATAAGGAGAACGCTCGTTCAGAGAAAACCAGTCGGCGACATATTCCTTCAACACGGTAGGAGCGAATGGCCGGAAAGATTCGCGATGCTTGACCCTGGCGTTAAGGCGGTATTTCATGTCGGGACGTCGCGGATCGCACAGGATACTGCGGTTGCCGAGCGCACGCGGACCAAACTCTGCGCTTCCGAAGTAGCGCGCGACAATATGTCCGTTGGCCAAGCATTGTGCTATCACGTTCTCGGCATCCGCGGGGCGGGTCAGGTTTACGTTTGCGTTCTTCGCAGCATTCTCCAATTCTCCTTCGGAGTAGGTTGGTCCTAGATAGTCCGGCAATTCCACGTGACTTGGTGTCCACCGGCAGATCTCGTAGGCGCCCGCAAAAGCGCAGCCCAGGGCCTGTCCAACATCGGAAGCGTTGGGTGCTATATAGATGCGTCTCGGGCGTGCGCTCTCCACCGCAATTTCATTGGCGACACTGTTCAGGGCCACGCCGCCGGAGTACACGAGATCCTGACAGCCAGTGAGCCGCAACGCACAGCGAAAAGCGTTGCAGACAATCAACTCGAGCAGTGCTTGCCCGGCATAAGCCACGTCCTCGTGGCGTTCAAGGATCGGACTATCCTTGCCGGGAGGTCGCTGTTCAACATACTGGCTCAGCCGGCGTTGAAACTCTGTGGGTTGTAAGAAACGAAAACTACCGTCAGGTTCGAGCTTCAAATACTCTCGCAATTCCTCGAATAACCCCGGCCTGCCGTACGGCGCCAGCCCCATGGTTTTCCCTTCATCTCCCTGCCGAAAGCCGACATGGTGGTTCACGATGGCATAGAGGTGGCCCGCGCTTGAGTCGCGATAGAACATTTCGGAAAGGGTCTCAAAGGGCGAGCCGGGCAGCTTACGAGCGATTGTCCCAGAGAGCCTGCGCAACCAAAGGCGGAACAATGGCCCGCCGCAAGTGTCTAAGGTGAGAATCGCAGCCGACTCAAATCCACTTTGCCAGAACGCTTGTCTTTGATGAATATCGTGGTGCTCCATAGTTGCGACCAGACGCAGAGAGGGAAGCCAGCGGTCAAGACGATGTGCAAACATAGCTCGATGCGTGGCGAAATAACTATCACTGGTTACAACCAGATTAATGTTCTTTGGCTGCAGGCCTGTATCTCGTAATAACCATGCCAGCCAGTCCGGAAAGACGTCTTCAAAAACCTGACAATCCGGGAATCTACCGTAGGAATAACTCAGCACCGAGTGGATCGCGGCTCCAATTGGAGTTATGCGGTCGGCGATGATCTTGCGTTCAAGTCGAGAGAAGATCAACGTGTGTTTCGTGCCGATCCAGCGGTCAAACACCGAGGCGCGGCATAAACCGTCACGCCCTACCAATGCTAGACTGGCGCCATGTCCCGTACAAGCGATGCCAAGGACATAATCGGCATCCACTGGATTGGTCGGACTGGAGCGAATTTTGCGAACCCGAACCACGCCCGGATTATACAAGTGGCGAGGGCCAGGGGCTCTTCAATGCGCATAAGTAGGTGGTGCACTTTGATTGTCATTCCGAACAAGCGTTATCTTGATCAGCTCGTTATCAACGTGTGCCACTACCTGCATGCTGGCGAAGGACTGATCGCGGACCAGTTAGATGATCCTGCAAAATTTCTGCGGCCGCCGTGGCCCCGCCTTCAGAACGAATCTTGTCGGCTATGAGCGTGGCTTTGCGAAGATACGGCGGCTCCATCAATATCGTGGACAGAGCACTGGCAACCGCTTCCGGCGTAGCCTCAGCTCGAAACAGCGGAGCAGGCGCAACGCCAAGACGATGCATGGCATTCGCCCAATAAGGTTGATCCATGAATCGCGGAAGAATTACCGATGGCCGTCCCGCGCGTAATACCTCTCCGGTTGTGCCCGACCCGCCATGATGGACCACAGCGGCGACTCTCGGAAATAGCCAGTTATGAGGCGCATATTTCACGCTCAACACGGAGTCACTGCCGCACTCGGGGATTGGCCTTCCCCCTTTGATGAGCACGCAACGCCTTCCTGTCAGTTTCGACGCCCGACCCACGAATTCCGGAACGAGGTTCCAATCCAAGCCATGTACGGCTCCCAAACAAAAACAAATTGGCTCTGTCCCCTCTTCGAGGAAACGGACCAACTCAGGAGAAGGAGTGCCCTGATCGGCAAACCAGAAGCCTGTAATATGAGTGTCGTCGGACCAGTCGGCGGGTTTGGAAACGACAAAACGGCTGAACGCGTAGAGCACCGGGGAGGAGCCATGGCCCGGCAGCACGGCTGAGCCCTTCGTGGCCAATCGCGGGCCCAGTCTCTTCTCGTTCCATCGCCGCAACAATGGATTAAACAGGAATCGCTGAATCCGGTCCACGACAGAAAAAGAAATTCGGTTGGCGCCAGGACCAAGATTGCTGAACCACGGCGTCAGATAATGAGGAAACTCCCGAGTGGGAGTCATCGGTTGCGGCAACGCCCAGTAATTCGGGATCTGCAATCGAGCGGCAATATAAGGCGAAGCGAACGCTGCATATCCACTCACAATCGCCGTGCTTTCCTGGCATGCCTCCAAACATTTGTCGAACAGGCGGAACATCCCGGAAGCTGCTCTGCGTAGATGAGTTCGCCCGCGCCAGAGGTTTTGCGGCGACGATTGCCAATCGGCAGGTTCTAGAACGTCATCCATTCCATCGAACGGATGAGGAAGCTCAAAAAACTCCAGGCCTGCTTTATTGATTTGATCCGCGAAAGCCTCGAGCGTAGCCAAACGAACCGAGAATCCTAATCGTCGCAGAGAGCAGCCAAGGGCGACGTAGGGATTCACATCTCCACGGGTTCCCATCGTGAGGATGGAGATTCGTCCAGGAATCATTCTTCATCCATTTCCTGTGGCATGCTTTTGCAATCGCTTCAGCTACGTCGAAAGGCGCGGCGTACGGTAATCGTTCAAATCACACTTGCTCACTATCACGGGGCCAAGGGCAAGCACGTCGATGTTGGTGCTTCGAAAGCAAGCCACCGCATCCGCGGGCGTTTCGACGATAGGTTTTCCTCCAACATTAAATGATGTGTTTAGGACCAGAGGAAAACCAGTCAATGATTCAAATGCCTGAATCACGCGGTGAAAACCTGGATTGTCAGCTTGAGAAACGGTCTGTACGCGGCATGAACCATCAACGTGCACTACTGCGGGTATCCGATCGCTAACTCGCGGGCGCGCCGGCACTGCGCGCAACATATAAGCACTTGGCTGCTCCAGTTCAAACCACTCAGCAGCGCTTTCCTGCAACACGGAAGGCGCGTAAGGGCGAAAACTCTCCCGGTGCTTGACGCGAGAGTTCAAATAGTCCTTCATGTCAGCGCGCCGCGGGTCGCACAGGATGCTGCGGTTCCCCAAGGCCCGCGGGCCGAATTCAGCGGATCCTGCAAATCGCGCGGTGATATAACCGTTTGCGATGCACTTGGCCAGTTCGTTTTCTTGGTCTCCAGTTTCATGAACGGGATAGCCCGACTCCCGGGCGGCGGTTACCATCTCTTTTTCCGAGTATGCAGGCCCCATATAGTCAGAAAGCTCGACTCGAGACGGGCACCACCTGGCCATCTCGTACGCGCCGAAGAGAGCGCATCCCAGCGCGTGACCGGTGTCCCCAGGATTGGGCGGCACATAAAGGGACTCTGGTTGCGCGGCACGAAATGCTACATCGTTGGCCACGCAATTGAGGGCAACTCCGCCGCCGTAGACTAGCTTCCGCCGTCCAGTCATCCGCAACGCTGCGCGAAAAGCATTGCCTACGATCTGCTCGATGAGGGCTTGCGCTGCATAGGCAACATTCTTATGCCGTTCATTGATCTCCGTACCCGGTTCGCAGGGAGAAACGTATTCCTCAAGCAGGGCCTGAAATTCTGAATGGCGCATGAAGGTAAAGCTGCCATCGTCGTGCAGTTGCAGAATCGGCAAAAGGCGTCGCAGCAATTCCGGCTCACCGTATGGAGCGAGCCCCATAGTCTTGCCTTCGTCTCCCAAAGGGAATCCAAGGTGCTTGCTGGCGATCTGGTAAAGCAGGCCCGGACTGCTATCGGGAAAGAAAATCCTTGAAAGCTCGCGGTAACCGCCGCTTGTGTCCATACATGCAATCGTTCCGGCCAGCGTCCGGCCATCCAACCTTTTCAAGGGTTCGCCAGAAGCGTCGAGAGTCAGCACCGCGGCTTCTTCCAGCCCGCTTTGCCAGAACGCCTGTCGCTGATGGACCTGATGATGTTCGATTACATTGGAAACATATGCGTTGGGAAACCACCTATGTAGCAAATACCCCAATCGCAAACGGCAGGTAGTAAAGTGGCTGGGGCTGGTAACCACTAAGTTTACGTCCGACCTGTGCACATTGAGTCCACGCGCAAGCCAATCAAACCAGGCGACGATCGTATCCTCAAAGATTTCGGTTGGCGGGAACTTCGAGTAACCGTAGCACAAGTTGTATTTAATCGACTTGTCGATCCGGCGGGAGGGATTGCGAATGGTGCGCTCTTCTCTGCGAGCGAACATCAGCAGATGTTTGACCCCTGCCCAACGATCCAGGACGGAACTGCGCACAGCCCCGTCGGAAGTCATGATCGCCATACTGGCCCCGTGACCTGTGCAGGCTAATCCCACCACCACATCCATACCTCTGGGGCGCCGCTGAAGAATCTGGCGGACCAGACTGTGCCCCCAGCCCAGCAGGTGTTCATTGGAATTAGACTCGAGCACGCATCGCACCCTGATTGCCACCTTGAAGAATTGGCGATTCTAGCGGAGAAAAACTCCGCCGATATTTCTTCGACGAAGCCCTTGCGTGGTTCATGCAGACCTCAGTCGTACGTTGGTGTCGCGCACCGGGCTCGTGAAACTCCTGCTTAATGCCTCCAGGCAAAACGCCGTGGTCATTTCTTCGGACCCATAGAAACAGCCGGCGCCATCGTACATGGCACTCGCAGGCCAAGCGCCACATGCTTCCTGTCTGGAGATCAGCGAACGAATGAGACCGCGAAGTTGCTCAGGCTCAACGCAAAAGTTCAGTAAGGTGCAGGCAGCCTGAGCCTGTTGCAGTGCGCTCCAACTCTCGCCGGAGCTCATCCTGAGCAGGATCGACTCAACAATGTGATCGCGCGCGTCGAGAAAAGGTGTTACTCCACAGTAGAACGCACGAGATACTGCGTAGTAGAGACACAAGCGGTCCGTATACCAAAGGAATTGGAGGTCCGTATTCTCCGGGGCAAACCAACTTAAAACCCATCTTGTTGCCTCATCCGTTTGCTCAGAGTGACCTAAGAAAGCCAGTACATTGGCGTTGATCACAGGATTGACGTTGAGATAGTTGTCGGCAGGAACAAAATTCCCGCCAACCGACTTCAAGCTATCATCGAGCAGCCACGTGTAGAATCGTCCCTGCTCGTCACGATTCGCCAGCAGGCGTTGCCGGTTCTCAGGAACGGCAACACCGTTCAACCTCAAGACAACCTGGGCATTCGACGTGGTGTCGGAATCAATTGGCAATTGCCGGGGGCTGCTAACACCCCAGTAACTCCAGAAACCGGGGACGTGCATCTCCCGCAGCAGAAACTTGAGAGCCTTCCGCAGCACCCGCTTCGCTGTTGGCGAGTTCAGAAAATTGATTGAATACGTTATCAGCGTCGTAGGGAATGCCGATTGGTCATATTTTGCGCCATCAAGATCCTGACGCGGAGAGGCCAAAGTCCGAAACTCACCGTGCGGAAGCTGGTTCTTCTTCAGAAACGCAACTCCTCTTTCGATGGCCTCCTGAGCGGTGCGGTCGGCCAAACAGGAGTGAGCCCGGCCAGGCATATCAGGACGCTCGCCCTCTGATCCTGCTCATAACCCGCTGAAAAATCGAGGGGACCGTTCGCTGATTGCGATCCGGATGGACATTATCCGGACAGCTAACAACCACCGGGGACCCAGCCCGCCTGCGATGGAAGATCCCCGCGTTGTCTCGGACAGGTTTAAGCTCCACGCTGGTCTGATGCCCTTCGAAACTCGATCCCTCAACGGAGGTCCCGAAAAAATAATGTTTTTGCCAGCTACCGCCATGCAGGGATTTCTTGACCTCCGAGATAAATCGCCCGCGGCTCGCCGACCAGGCGCGGTGTTGGTCGCGCAGCAGAGGTTCTTTCTCCAGATCCTCGATGACGACCTCGAACTTCTCCAACTCACCCCGAGCCACGGGCATGATCATAGCAATGGGCTCACCTACACCAAAATGGACTGGCGTCCCGGCGCTGGTGATTTTCCAGTTCATGGTGAAGGTCGCCACGGCCCAGTCGGTCTCGATGATACCGTCAAGCGGATACGCTCCATCTTTGGGGAAGTTCGTGGGGCCGCGCACATACAAGTTGTATCCTGGAGGCGTTCGAAAGAGGTACGGCACGTGCCACGTCACTATGCCGTGTCCGAAGTGGCTGGTTGCTGCGCCGACCTTTTTTCCGTTAGGACGATGGATGGTCAGAGCTTTCGCCTCGATTCCGCCGTTCCAAGTGACCTCTATCTCGTCATCGTTGATTAAGAACCATCCGAACTGATTGGCGATGCGCAGCGGCAGGCAGCGATTCGCAACGTTGTGCGACGTGTTCAGCATCCACTCTCGTTGGACAATGGCGGGCTGCAAGGGCAATGCGTTGGGATTCAGGAGAAAAGCCTTGATCACATGTTTGTCGGAGTCCATTTCCGCGTATTTGCTCCCCTGATCCGTCAAGATCAGTCAATGGATCGTATCATTGAACAGCGCGATAAGTGGTTAGTCAAGTGTTCTTGTTCGCCAACGGCACGTAGGTTCCTTTTAGTGCGCTGACGAGGCGGTTGCGGCAAGTCAACGTTTCATAGGTTATTGCCAGGCACATAAGGACTCTACCCGGCGGCCGGAGAATTGCTTCCCCAATCTATCGGAGTTAGAATCGCGGACGCATCGAGACTCTCGGTAAAGAGCCGAAGAACCAATGAGAATCCTTTTTGCAGCGTATTGCGTGGTCAATAACGAAAATGGAGATTCTCTGATCGGGGTGTACAAAAGGGCACTGCGGATCGGTTTGGAAATGGTGCGGCGCGGACACGAGGTCTGGATGGTTTGTCCTGGCCGGGAACGTTATCACGATGACTTGTCCCATGAGGCCGAGAGCTGTATCCAATTCTTAGATGTCCCCTTGGATGTCCTATTTTGCCGTTCCAACAAGGTGAAACAGGGTTATTACCGGATGGCGTTTCAAAAGCTGCGGCTGGACCTGGTGGTTGTGGGAGAAGCGCCGTTGGCAGGAAATCTTCTGGACTCCGCCCTCTGCGGCCTAAGTCTGGGCATTCGTCTGGTGGTGTTGGATAATGCGTTTTCTCCCTGGTTGTCCCGCATATCCGTTCTTCTGCATGGTTCCATGTTCGACGGTATCGTTCTCACTGGTCCCAGCTACCTGCAGATGCACAGGCCGCCCAAGTACTACTGTGGGGTGCCACCTTATATCGAGGGATCAGCCGCCGAAGCCGAAGCCTTGCTCGATCAATCCTGCTTTCGACCACAACGGTTGATCACAGTCCTTGGGTATGAAAAAAAGGCGCAAGGAGTAGCAACCGCCCTCCTCCCGACACTCGTCCAGCATGGCTGTGCCGCAGTCTTCTTGACTCCCGATCCGCAGGAAGCGCGTGAACGTGTGGCTTCACTTCCCCAATCCGTCGCCAAGAGCATTCTGGTCCTGCCTCCTCCCAGCGAAAACCTGCTGTTCGGCTTGTTGCAGCGTTCGAGTCTGGTGATTGGCAAATGCGGCTTTATGCAAATCAGCGAGTGCCTTTCCCTGGGCACTCCGTTCCTGGGAATCAACTATCGCGGTTGCTTCCCGCTGCGATTACTGCCGAAACGAGTGAGGCGGTTTGTTCACGCGACCGACACCATAGAAATCGACCGGGCGACCGTGGACGCCGCTGTCCGCTTAGTGCAAATTCCGCGCGAAGAAATCCGCGGAAATCAGAATGACAAGTTTGGAGCCAGAGCGATGGTGGCTGATTTCCTTGAGGGATTACCTGCGGCCCGGCGAAACAGGACAGGTGGGTTTGTTCACTACCACAAGTATCACACGCTGCATTTTATAACCGATATCTCAGAACAGCTGTACTTTGGCATGAAGACCGCCGCAAACTCAGCTGCGCAGCTATTTCGCCCCACCCGGCAGTAGTCCGGATGCAGGTTTGAGTTTGATCCCGCCGCCGCGATTGCAAGCACACCCCTTCCTTAGGAGCCGAATAGAAGCTCCGTTTTGTCAGTCAGATGTACCTCGGCGCACCGCTAAACCTTATAGAACCGTGGCTCCGTGGGCGGCAAAAATTGGCACGATATTGTGCGTAGTATCCATGTCGTAAATGATACTGCCCGCGGAAATTAAAAATGTGGTGCTCCCGGTGATCACGTCGCTCTGCGTGGGATTCACGCCGTTCGAATCCACCAGGCTATCGGTCACCACCACCTGGTATTCTCCCGTGATGGTCCAGTCGATGGTGACACTGTACCCGTAAGCCCCAGCCGTCATCGAACTGACGCTAATTGCCACCTTTGGGAAAGCTGTGAAGTTGTTCTGCAGATGAGTTTGTAAGTCCGCCGTGTCAATGGTCGCCGAATCCATGTAGGAGACAAGCTCCGAAGCATTGTGAGCATTGAAGGCGGCGATTACCTTGTTGACCAACGCCTCACTTTCCGTCGTGTAGTTCGGAGGGGGCGGGGGCGGCCCGCCGCAAGGCTCCATGCATATATCCTTGTGGAATATTCCCGCGGGCGAATTGCTTGATCCGCTGAGCGCGTTGCCGCGCCCGGGGCTGGCTAACGACCAGACGCCCGCAACGCCTGCCGCCAGCATGGTAGTAACTTGACCGAGAAACCCGCGTCTGCCGGAGCTTCCGCGGGCGCTTTCGGAACCTTGTGGGTTTGGTTGTGGAGTGTTCAGGTTTCCTGGAACATTCATGGTTGAGTTGTCAGACTGGATTTCGTTTTCATTCATAGGACCAGCTCCTTGCGTCACACTGTTTACAGCACAGTCCTCGCTACTCGAAATTTCGCCTCATACTAGCAGCGCTCCACAAGTTTAGAAACAAAAATGCGACGGATTCGTTTTGCTGTTATACCAATTTAGGCATCGCAGCATCGCTGATCCTCGCAATATCCAGTTGATTCTGTCGGAATTCCATCCAGGGAACTCCGATGAACCTTATAGAACCGTGGCTCCGTGGGCGGCAAAAATTGGCACGATATTGTGCGTAGTATCCATGTCGTAAATGATACTGCCCTCGGAAATTAAAAACGTGGTGTTCCCGGTGATCACGTCATTCTGCACGGGATTGACGCCGTTCGCATCCACCAGGCTATCGGACACCACCACCTGGTATTCTCCCGTGATGGTCCAGTCGATGGTGACACTGTACCCGTAAGCCCCAGCCGTCATCGAACTGACACTGATGGCCACCGCGGGAAAAGCTGTGAAGTTGTTCTGGAGATGAGTTTGTAAGTCCGCCGTGTCAATGGTCGCTGAATCCATATAGGAGATAAGCTCCGATGCATTGTGAGCATTGAACGCGGCGATCACCTTGTTGACCAGCGCCTCGCTTTCCGTCGTGTAGTTCGGAGGGGGCGGTGGGGGTGGGGGTGGAACTCCGCACAGTGCTCCTTTATTCCCGTTTGGATTTGGTTCTATTATACAGTTTTGCACCTCGCCTGCTCTCGAATGCTTGGGAAATGCCAACGACCACACACCCGCCAAACCTGCCGCCAGCGTAGTAGTGGTCTGTCCGATAAAGCCGCGCCTGCTGAAGAGTCGGCTCACGCCTTCCTGGTTTTGTGTGTTGTGTTTTGAGGTGTTGAGGTTGGTAGGACCATCCCCAGTTGATAGGCCTGACTGGATTTCCTTTTCATCGTTCACAGGAATCAGCTCCTTAGGTCAGAATCTTACGTCGGGGCCCTTGGTACTTGAAATTGTCGCACCATTCTAGCACTCATCGGTAACTTGAGAAATGAAATCTTATATTATCGCAGTAACTTCCAAAGCGCCTTGAGACTCGGATGGCTATTAGGCAGACTTAGGTACTACTGACGAGCGATACGTTCGCCATAAGTGGCACCATTTCAGATGCGATAGCTGGATACAAACGACGCGATTTTGGCGGAAGAAACTTACATGCAGCCAGCGCGAACCAAGTGGGCGAGACCGTCTGGATGAGCTACGCATCCGATCCTTCAGGGCCGGCGCGCACGGAGAGAGAATCCGCTCGAACGGTCGGCCCTTAAAGGATAAATCTCGCAATATCGAGTTATAGAACCGTGGCTCCGTGGGCGGCAAAAATTGGCACGATGTTGTGCGTGGTATCCATGTCGTAAATGATACTGCCCTCGGAAATTAAAAACGTGGTGCTCCCGGTGATCACGTCGTTCTGCACGGGATTGACGCCGTTCGCATCCACCAGGCTATCGGACACCACCACTTGGTATTCTCCGGTGATGGTCCAGTCGATGGTGACACTGTACCCGTAAGCCCCCGCCGTCATCGAACTGACGCTGATGGCCACCGCGGGAAAAGCTGTGAAGTTGTTCTGGAGATGAGTTTGTAAGTCCGCCGTGTCAATGGTCGCTGAATCCATATAGGAGATAAGCTCCGATGCATTGTGAGCATTGAACGCGGCGATCACCTTGTTGACCAGCGCCTCACTTTCCGTCGTGTAGTTCGGAGGGGGCGGTGGTGGTTCAGGTGGGCATATCGGCTGCACATCCGGACTAAGCTTCGTTGAATAGACGCATTGACTTGAGTTAGTGGCGCGTGCTCGCTTGGGGCTAGCCAAAGACCAAACACCCCCGAAGGCTGTCGCCAGGAGCGCTGAGGTTTGTCCGAGAAACCCGCGCCTGCTGAAGCTTTCTCGTGATGTTTCCTGACCTTCCGAGTTCTGTTCTGGGGTATTGAGGTTGACTAAGACATCCCTGGTTGAGTCGTCAGACTGAATTTCGTTTTCATCTTTCACAGGAATCGGCTCCTTGCAGTTGGATTTTTTACATCGGGGCCCTCGGTACGAAAAGTCCGCCTCATTCTAGCACTGCTCGATAACTTAAGAAATGAAATTTCCGTTGTCTCGGCAATTCGGAAAACTCTCAAGTTTGTGGTCGATGATACGTCGAATTCTCGCCGTCTGAATCGGGCATGAGAAGTTTGAAGGTGCGCGAGTCGATGCTTACCTCGACCGGAAGCGCTCCCAGTACTTCGCCGTCAGCTTCTGACCGGATGCTAGCCGAGTCTTCTGAGACAAGTGGCGTGCAGCGAAACCAGGTGGAGTAGGTCAACTCGACCTGCCACACCCTCCAGTTCAACCCGCTCCAGGCGCTGACAAAATAGTTCACGATGTGCCGAACTTTGCTCGTGCGGAATAGCACAAGGCGATAATCGTTGCGCGTGAGTTCTGCGCCCAGTCGAACACGTTTGAGCAGCCCAGGGAACCGCTGTACGCGAACCGCACCAACCATCGTCACCTCCGCATCATGGCAGTTGCCCTCCTCATCCCTCCACTCGACCTTGAACATTGGTCGAGGCCGAAGAGCCATCCGCAACATCGCAAGAAAATAAGCGTAGATACCGTAACGGCCTTTTGTTTTCGCAGCGGTGTAATACATGAGGTCGGCGCCCAAGCCCACTCCACCGGCAATGATGAAGTGGCGTTGCTGCGGTCCGGCTTCGTCCTGATAGCGCATAATACCCGGCTGCAAGGTGCGCGGCTTGTAGCTCAGCAACGCCCGCGCGGCAGCTTCGCCATGCGGGGGCAGAGACAGATCGTTTGCCAAGAGATTGCCGCTTCCGAAGGGAAGGACTCCCAGCGTAACGTCCGCGTTGGTGCGCATCAGTCCATTCAGGACTTCGCTGGCAGTGCCGTCGCCACCGCATGCGATGACGGCATCAAAGCCGGCCGCCGCCGCCGCCTCGGCCTGGACCACGGCGCTGCCAATATGCGTAGTCGCGCAGCTTTCCGCCTCCACTCCTGCGACCCGAAAAATGGCGAGTACCTTGGAGACTTGCTGCGCCCGATGCTGCCTGTCGCGGCCGGATGACGGGTTGTAAATGAGCAGAGCTTTCCGCAACTTACCTTATCCCTGATGAATAGCGATTTGGTATTTTCCGGCTGCCACGACAAAATCGGGTGTATAAGGATAGACGCGATGGATTCCCTTGCCAAGCTACAAAGAAATTGGGAAAGGCTCGCAAAGATAGATCCGCTCTGGTCTATCTTCGCGGACCCGCAGAAGCATGGCGGCCGTTGGACGAACGAGGAACTGTTTGCTGCGGGCAGAGCAGAGGTGGCTACGGTCGTAGGGTATCTTCGATCGATTGGCTTCGCCCCAGACAACACTGCGCCGGCATTAGACTTTGGCTGCGGCATCGGGCGCTTGACCAGGGCTCTCGCACAGCGATTCCCGGAATGTTGGGGCGTCGATATATCGCCCACGATGATCAGGTTGGCCGAGGAACTGAATCGCGGAAACCCACGCTGTAAGTTTTGGCTGAATGATACTGATCGCCTGGAAAAGTTTCCTTCCGCTTACTTTGGATTCATCTACACCAACATTACGCTTCCACACATTCCCAAGCCCCACTCTGTCAACTATCTCAAGGAGTTTGCCCGCGTGCTGCGCCCAAGGGGAATACTCGTGTTCCAGGTGGCCGATTCCGACAAGTCTGGCGTTATAGTGCAAACGATCGCAAGCTTCATCGGCTTTTGCCTGAAATGGAAAAGCATACTCGGACGCAGCAGTATCATCGATAGCTTTCACATGGGTATGCACTGTATGACGGAAGAGGAAGTTCGGGACGCGCTATCGAGAGCCGCCCTCAGAATCTTGGACGTGAAGGTTACTAATGCCAGTCAAGTCACGTTTAACGGCGACCTTCGATTTCTGGAGCGGGAGCCTCAAGATGGTTGTGTGAGCAAGCAGTATTGTGCAATCAAAAACTGACACACTGAAAATCGGAATTAATTGACTGGGTCGAACAAGTAGGGATTCCATTTAGCCCGAGCCGTACAAGCACCTGGAAACTCGTGTGGATTCACAAACAGAACGCGCGATATGCAAAACCTTTCATTTGGTCCCCACGCCAAACAGACGATCATAAAAGTTCTGGCATTCTCTAAAGGTTTCGTCATGGCTCGTCTTGGTCAGGGCTGATGAAAGAGTAAGAACGGCGGCGACGAGCCATTTTGCGGTTTCCTCAGTCGGTAAATTGCTCTCAGCCATTATGTCTCCTTTTTGGGTCAGTGTTACCGGCGACTCACTTTTCGGCGGGGTGGTTGCGGCACGGATTGTACTATATCCGGCTTTTTAGTTCAGCGAGACTCGCTTTGCTAGGTTGACCCGATGCGGGCCTCTGATCGCTAATTCCTATTTAATTCCGGCGTCGAATTGCAACGTGAAGACGGGAAAGTTTTTAAATTGGTCTACCCAGGGCCCCGCGGTGCGACAGTTTTCTGCTTCAAAGCGGGGCTAATTTTTTGTTTTACTCTGTCGAAATAACCGCCCCCTGCCCGTCATCCCTATAGAGGTCGCTTAACATTCAAGTTGGCCACCGAGGAGGAGAAAAATGTGTCCATTCTGTCTGGCAACCATCGGAGTATTCGTCGCCGGGGCGGTTTCTACCGGTGGTCTCGCCGCATTGGCTGTGAAAGTTTCTCGCAAAAAGAGCGGAGCAGACGAAATCATCCCGAATTTGAATGACAAGGAGAAATGAGAATGTCGACAAGCAAAGAGAGAGACAAGGAACGCGGGAAAGGTCATCCCGCGATGAGCACACCCCCAATCGTGTCGCAGCAGGAGTGGGAGGCTGCACGCCAGCAACTCCTCGTGAAGGAAAAGGCCTTGACCCGCTCCCGTGACGCGCTGGCCGCCGAACGCCGGCGGATGCCGTGGCTGGCTGTGGACAAGAAGTATGAGTTCGACGGACCCAGGGGCAAGGTAAGCCTGCTTGATTTGTTCGAGGGCCGCCCTCAGTTGATCTTGTATCGCGCCTTCTTCGAGCCCGGGGTGTTCGGCTGGCCCGAGCACGCCTGCCGCGGTTGCTCCCTGGGCGCCGATCAGGTTGGCCACCTGGCCCATCTGAACGCCCGCGAGACCACCCTCGCCTACGCCTCACGCGCGCCGCAGGCGGACATCGCGCGCGTAAAGGCGCGCATGGGCTGGGAGATGCCCTGGTACACGATCACGGACAGCTTCGACAAAGACTTCGGCGTCGATGAATGGCACGGCCACAACGTCTTCTTCCGCGACGGCGAGCGGGTGTTCCGCACTTACTTCATCAACAACCGCGGCGACGAGGCGATGGGGAGCATCTGGAGCTACCTCGACATCACGCCACTCGGCCGTCAAGAGACTTGGGAGGACTCGCCAAAGGGCTACCCGCAGACCCAGCCGTACAAGTGGTGGAACTGGCACGACAACTACGACGCCGAGGCCTCGCCTGACGCGAAGTGGGTGGACATAATCACCGATCCTCAAGGAGCCGCCGCCCGAAGGCGTGACGAAGAGGAGAAAGCGAGCTAAAAAAGGGCCACCATCTGCCCTCGGACCCCGACCTCAGACCTTATGCTCCCGGACTTGGCGGGCGGAGGTCCGCGGCCCGGGGTCCAATGCCTTTCGATTCGAAAGTTGCACGTCCCTTAGTTTCGTCGTGTCTTCGCCTAGCAGGCTGCTGAAAAACTAGTCTGCTGTCTCTTCGTAACGCCGCTCATACAAGAGGACGCTCTGGGATACTTTTTGCTGGGAGTCCAGTTGTAGCAGTTCCGCTCTGCGGGTGACTTCCGTGCCTTTTGTCGACACCGAGAGGACTAGCTGATACTTGTGTTCCAAGTCGTGGGATTCGAGGGTTTTGACCCCTGCTACAGACCATCCCAGTTGGCCTTCTAGCAGGCTGCTGAAAAACTAGTCTGCTGTCTCTTCGTAACGCCGCTCATACAAGAGGACGCTCTGGGATACTTTTTGCTGGGAGTCCAGTTGTAGCAGTTCCGCTCTGCGGGTGACTTCCGTGCCTTTTGTCGACACCGAGAGGACTAGCTGATACTTGTGTTCCAAGTCGTGGGATTCGAGGGTTTTGACCCCTGCTACAGACCATCCCAGTTGGCCTTCTAGTGGCGAGGTTACATCGTCATCAGCTTTCGATCCGCCGGTTTCCTGCGTGACATCGAACACGTATCTGGCGTTTTCAGAGCCCGTTACCACGATCCGGTCCCACGTGCACCACATTGCGTGAACCTGAAAGTCTTTCATGGGCCATTCAGCTGCCTTGTAGATGCCCCGTTGCGCTTCGAATCTGAAGAGCCTTAGCACGTGGGGCGAGTTGAGGCCCGGGTGGATGAAGGAACGCAAGTCGAAGGCGATATAGCCCCTGCCAGCGCAATAAAAACTATCGCTATCCGCGAACGTTGGCACAGCGCCAAACAGACAGAGCAGAAGGACCAGAGCGATCCGATGGCCCGATTTCATAACGGCAGACCTCGTGCTTCTTCATGGTAGCAAGGCACACGCGAAAAAATACATAACAGAGGTAACGGGATAGGCGAACCCGACGGCCTGGCAGGCTGCCAAAAACCCACTATTAATCCACAGCCTTGTATGGTACGAGAAGGCATGCGCGGAGACGATCAGCAGCAGAATCATATGTTCAGTTACTTGTCTCCCGAGATGCGCGTGCGCAAGGATCATCCGCTGCGCGCGATCCGGGCTATGGTGGACGAGGTACTCACTCAGCTCTCGCGGCGGCTCGATACGATGTACGCTCGCGCCGGGCGTCCGTCGATTGCGCCGGAGAAGCTGTTGCGAGCGCAGTTGCTGCAGATGCTGTATTCGATCCGCAGCGAACGATTGCTGATGGAAGAGATGGATTACAACCTGCTGTTCCGCTGGTTCGTAGGGCTGAATGCGGACGACGAAGTCTGGGACGCGACCACCTTCACCAAGAACCGCGACCGCTTGCTGGAGGCAGATGTAGCCCGGGAGTTTCTGGCGCGCGTGGTAGCGCAAGCGCGGGGAAAGGGGCTGACCTCCGACGAACATTTCACCGTGGACGGCACGCTGCTAGAAGCCTGGGCGAGTCTCAAGAGCTTTCAACCCAAGGAGGGCAAGCCGATGTCTCCGCCGGATGATCCTGGCAATCCCACAGTGAACTTTCACGGGGAGAAGCGCTCGAACGAAACCCACGAGTCCAAGACCGATCCCGACTCTCTGCTGGCGCGCAAAAGCGGAGGGAAAGAGTCGAAGTTGAGTTACAGCGGGAATCTGTTGGTGGAGAACCGCAACGGACTGATCGTGGACGCGGAAGTCTTCCAGGCGAACGGGACAGCGGAACGGGATGCAGCGCTGATCATGATGGAGAGGCTTCCCGGCACGCAACCGCTGACGGTGGGCGGCGATAAAGGATTCGACACGTTCGGGTTTGTGGAGGAGTGCCGCAATCTGCGGGTGACGCCGCACGTGGCGCAGAACCTGGGACGACGCGGGGGCAGCGCGATTGATGGCCGCACCACGCGCCACTCTGGTTACGCCATCAGCCAGAAGAAGAGGAAACGGATTGAAGAATGCTTCGGCTGGCTGAAGACGATCGCGCTCATGCGCAAGGTTCGGCATCGCGGAGTGAGCAAAGTGCACTGGATATTCACCCTGGCCTGCGCCGCCTACAATTTGGTGCGCATGCGCAACCTGGCCACCGCAGTTCCGGCGGTGTAAGTCGGGGGCCGACGTGTGCTTGCAAGAGCACGAAGCTAGTCCCTAAGACCGCAAAAGAGACGGCAAATCAAGCCGCTCGACATCATCAACGATGGACAACAGAAAGAAAACCACGCTGCCGATCAATTTTTCAGCAGCCTGCTAGTGGTGCATCCACATAGCCTCCTTTCGCACTGTGACGTTGCTCATACGCTTGGGTATCGAGCGACACTGACAACTAGTCGTTCTTAGTGCTCAATGCAGTTGGAAAACAGGAGGCGCATGCCAAGGGGCGGCGCCTTCGGGGGAGGGAACGTCGCCCCTGTTTCTGAGCTAAGGCCAGAGCCCTTCTGTGCAGTATGACTGAGTATAGCCATCATTCATCGGAATACTTAGCATGCTTACACGCAGGTTATCTGTACTGTCTTCCGATTCCGGCCGACCTCGGCTTCAGATTTCTACCCCACCCCCATGGTTTGCGATCATTTCTACAGTACAGCGGGCGCTAGTCTGCTTCGCAATCGGAGCCTTCATTTTTCTGAGCGGCGGTGTGCTCGATTGGTTCGTGACACGTCAGTTTCTTCCCCGAATATCATTGATGTTGGCTGGGGCCGCAGTGGCCTTGGTCCTCGGCTTGTTGCTCTTCCAGATTCTGACTGACATCCAGGAGCGCTACCAGGCCATGCTGGATCGGTTGCGGCGGATTTCGGAACTGAACCATCACATTCGTAATGCCCTCCAGGTCATCGCTTACCACAATGTACCTGAGCGGAGCGAGCGAGCCATTCATCAAGTTAACCGTGAGCTTCTTCGTATTGAGTCGGTACTACGTGAGGTTTCTGCCGCTCTTGGCGACCAAGATGGATTCTCTCGCCGCAATGGCGACGATTGAGCGCCGCAACCGGTAGTACGGTGTTGTCGGGCCCCCAATGCCAGGAGAATAGGGCACTCCCTCGGTGCGCTACGATGGTCAACGGCTTGCTTCCTCCATCCACGCCAGAGTGCTTTCTTACACGAGTCTCATGACAGAACCCAAGCGCTCCGCCGAAAGGACGTACCGCAATGCCGCTAATGACTTGGACCGAGAAATTGAGCGTGAGCGTGAAAGTACTGGACGACGATCACAAGAGGTTGATCGCGCTGATCAACGACCTGCACGACGGGCTCAAGGCTGGACATGGCAAGGAAACGCTCGGCAAAATTCTCGATGGCTTAGTGAGCTACACCAGATTCCATTTCGAGCGCGAGGAACAGTTCTTTGCCAAAACAGGGTATCCCAACTCCCACGCCCACAAAAAAGAGCACTACGACCTCACCCACCAGGTTCTCAGCGTGCAAGCCAAATACAAGGGCGGCGCGGACACAACCCTGTCTATGGAAGTCATGGACTTCCTCAAAACGTGGCTTACGAACCACATTCAAGGCTCCGACCAGAAATACAGCGCCCATCTCAACTCTCACGGAGTTCACTAACAGCCCATTGGTCGTCGAATCGACAGCGCGTGACCGAGATCAGCGATTGAAGTGGGGATTTTTCCACTTCAAGTTCCGGGCATTCATTGACCTGCCCTATCTGTAGTCCTAAGATTTCAGCAAATGGTCGGCCAGACCGTCTCGCATTGCCGCATCATGGATGCCAGCGGCGAACGCCACTTCGGAGGAAAGCCGTGATAAAGATGCTAGGAGTTTTGTTGCTATGCGGGTGTCTTGTAGGTTGCGGTTCGAGTTCCGCGAATCTAACTGGGAATTGGCAGTTCACCCTCAAATCGTCGGCCAATGGGAACACTTATACTGGGATGGCGTCGATCACGCAGAGTAGCAGCCCGGTCGATTCTTCAGGTGCAGGCAGCCTGGAACGTATGGTCACCGGAACTATGAACTTCGCCAACGATCCGTGCGCCACGGCTGCTCCACTGTCAGGCACGATCAGCGGTTCAAACGTGATTCTTACTGCTACAGAGGACGGCCAACTGGTATCGTTGACTGGAAGTGTCAACGCCGCATTCACTGCAATGTCTGGGAGCTACAGTGCCTCGTTGGGAGGATGTACCAATGGGGATTTTGGATCGTGGGCTGCGAGCAAGTCATAGACGGCGGAAAGTTGGCGAAACAGGCCTGGGTGTTGAAAAAAGTCACTCGGCGAAAAATGGCCAAAAAAACTTTTGTATTGGGAAGCCCTACAAACGACTTCCGATTTTCCTAGACATTTTCTATCCCCAAAATTTCAGCTGTTTTGGGGAAAATGGAGTTTTGCAACAGCCATAAGCGATTACGCTCACTGAGTCGGTTCTGAGTGCGATAGGGATGTTTCGCCAACCATACTTTCAGCGCGCCGAATCCTCGCGTTACCTTGCGACGGTTGCGGAATCCCTAATCGAATTAACGCGCGAAGCTCGGATTTGAGCCGAGGCGCGCCCATTTTCAGGCGGCTACGTCATCCTGCTCGATTTCGCGAACGACATCGTCGGACCGGCTGACGGGATTGCTCCTCGCTATCGCCCATCGCGCCGTTTGCTCGATTTCCTTTCTGTATCGCGAGGGTATCCGCTCCCAAGGAATATCGCTCGCCCAAGGATTAGCCTCCTGCCACTTGGCGAGGGCCGCTTTGAGGTATTGCTGCCCAAGGGATGTCTCAACCATTGGTGATCACCTCTAGATAACGATAAGCTGAATCGCCAAACCCTTGCGGTGATTGCGATCACGCTGCCATGTGCCTATGTGCTGGACACGCTTGAGGGTTCAGCGTAGCCTTACTAAGAGTGAGCAGTTCCTCTCCTCTTTCAGATCCTCTGAACTAAGGGCAGTTCATCTGAAGTAAATCCCCCCTTAGTGCGCAGCGCTCCAGAGGTTTCTTCATGTTCGATTCCAAGGCTCAAAAACAATCGAAGGCAAACATTGCTGTCACGGCGAAAAACTCGCCTGCCAAACTGGCGATGATGCCAGACGTTGTCCCGCAACAGGACAGGATAAGGAAGCGCGCCTATGAACTGTATGAAAGCCGTGGTCGCGAACCCGGCCAAGACGAACAGGACTGGTTCCGCGCCGAGCGGGAGATCCTTACACGGTAGCGGGAAACGAAATCATATCGAACAATCACCGCCATCCATGAATCTACGGGCGGGCAGGAGGGGTAGCCATGGATTGCTTGCTCTGCAAGGATTTGCAACAAGCTTTTGAATCTCGGCGTAGCCAGTACATCGAGGCTCGATCGGCTGCGTATTATCGGGTCAGCACAGAACTTGCGGCAGAAAAGAACGTCGATATGGAGCACGCCAAGAGCGACTGGGAAGACCACCGATCCGTATGCGTGGCCGCAGCTAAAGATAGTCGTTGAGTAAGTGCCGCCCACAGCAGGTCTTGACTCCGGTCAATGGGATCAATGAGCGCTACGGTGATGTTGCGGCGACGATACTTCGGTAACGCTCTGCTGGATTGCAGGCATTGGGGTGTCTTGGTAAGGGCAACACGGCTTACGCTGTGACCAAATACTTCTCCTGAGTACCGTCCTCCCTCAGTTCCTCCTCCTGCGGAGGAGCGAGAACAAAGCTCGTACCAGTGTCCTCGACGGCACTACCGATCAACTCCTCGAGAAAGTCATAATCTCGTTCTTCTAGTTCTGCCTTCCACTCTGCTTCTTCTTCTGAACTCCATGGCCACTCTGTGCTCCTGTCCATCTTGAACCTCCTATGCGCCGGCTTTCAGACTGATCGGTTTTGGCTTATCAAAATTTCTGGGATGATTGGGACAAGTTCCTTTCGAATTGCATAATGAAACTTGTGCAGCAAATTCACAGTGATCTGCGTCACATTATCTCGGGCCCCGTACTAGGACTGCGTACCAGAACTTCCTAGTCCTGATGTTCGTTGGTGAAATCGGGCCTGATTTCACCAACCATGCGTTTGGTGCCCTGATGGGTCTCGATCGCGCCTTCTGAGGAGGGTTGGCGCAATATCCGCGATTTCACTGAGGTGTAGCTCTGACTTCTGGCGCTTCGTCAGCGTAAGAAAGCTTCGCCCACGGCACATTTTCGTAAAGAATGACCGGTCCAGTAATCGTTTTCAGTGCAGCCGTCCTTCTGCTGTCATCCACGTGAACCACGATGAGCCAGTGATCGCTATCCTCAAAAAGAACAGGGTCATTCTCCCTCGGAACGTAACTATTGCGTTTTGTAATCACACAGCTCGCTTTCTCGGGCCGGAAGGTGCGGCGAATGAGCGAAAGGGGGACGCAGCGATGCCTAAGAGCAGTCCGGCCACCCAACCAATAGCAATAGAAAGGCTACTTATCATGGCCGCGCTTATAAGCACAACGACAACCGTCTCAATGGCGTCTGATACATCTGTCCAACTGAGAGCGTGACTGGTCACCATCATGTAGGTTCCATAGAAAAACCCGGCAACACCACCGAGTAATGCACCGATGCGCGCAAACTTCATTACCCACTCACCGTCAATAATCATGGTCGTCCTCCCCTTTGTTTGCGCTTCCAGTTACCCTAATTTCATAGCGGCCGCGATCAACAGAGTCAGAAGAGTTAGAGTTGCGATAGTAGCCGCAACAACGCTGAGAAAATAATTACGTTTGGAATTGCCCGTCGTAGCAGACCTCCTTCACGGACGGAAGTAGGGCCGACGTTCCTCTCGCCTCAGGGGGTGTGCCGCACCGTAGTAGGACCTGCTCTTCGGTGAGGCGGGATGTTTTGATATTTCACACGAATGAGTACGTCGTGTCAGTGACAAGAATCACATCTTGATTTGCGTTGATCGCCAACACAGGAGGGCATCAATTGGACGCAGAGCGTGTCGCGAAACTCTTGACCAGCAGATGGCATCAGGAGGGCGCCCCAATTACGCAGCCAACTGCGCAAGTAGAGAGGCCGCCTGTTTCAGGCGGCCCTCTTACTTCTGCGGCTTTAAGCCTGTTCGTCGGTTATGGCTTGTAGACGATTTTTGCAAAGGTGCCGGCCAATTCGGCGGTGCCAATCCCCTGACCCACGGTGACGAATAACTCATGTGTTGCTCCATTGCTTGAGTTTCCTCCGCCGAAGGCAATTCCCCAGAGGTTGTTTAGGACGATCGGCTTTCCGTTCTGGTCCTTGATCGTACCCACGAATTTTCCGGTAATCGGGTCAAACCCGTTGATGGTGCCGTGAACCGAGTTGTTTGAAACCAGCAGAGTGTTGCTCAGCGGTCCAAAATTGGCGGGAGCCGCCGCGATGCCCCAAGCCTGGTTGAGCGGCAGTCCTTGGATCAGTGTCTTCACAAACGTACCGTTCTCCGTGAAGAGATCGATGAAACCGCCGGCTCCGATGTTCGGTACAGCATACGCCACGTAAACCAGGCCATTAATGTCCTGGATACCGAACACTGAGAAGTTCGATGGGATTGCCGGATCACCGAACGACTTCACCAAGTTGAAGTTGCCGTCGAACATATCGATGTGATTGTTCGTGTTATCCGCCGCGTAGAGGAAATTCCCCGAGGCATTACTGGTGATGGCCAAGCCCGTGTACATCGCCTTGTTCGCTGAGTTGTCCACCACGATGATCGATTGGTTCGCGTTCACGCCGTGCGCCCAGGCGCTGATCGTGCCATCCAGCGTCGCGAAAATGAAAGCAGCTGGCGTGCCCTGAATCTGGAAATCGGTCGTCGATCCGTTGTAGACGATTCCCGTCGGTGTGCCAGGGCCGTTTAGGGCCGTCGGCGAGGACGGTCCATTCCCAGCGGTGGGAATCGAAACCCTGAGTGGCACCTGCGTTCCGTTTGCCTGATAGAGGGTCGACCAGCCGGTGTCGTTATCACTGATCCACCAAGGGCTCGTGGCACTCCGAGCTAATCCCCAGGCATTGGCCAGCAGTGGATCGATGGTCGGGGCTTGGCCGACTTGATTCGAAACTAAGTTGGTGATGCGATATTGTGCTTGGGCCGGGGCCGAAACCATGAAAAGAACCAGGCCGAAGCAAGCGACGACTGCCATCCTGCAAACCTGCATTGTAGTGTCTCCTTAGCGAAGTCGGCAGTAGAGGAGGGTTGAACCATCTGCGGGAATGACTGGATAGGGAACCTTCTCTGACCTGCTTGGCGCGTAATTCTAGGTCAAGTCGCGACTCGGAAGTGTCAGGGGATTGTCATCAGTTTGTAAATCTTTCTCATACTGTTGGGTAGGGGTGCGAGTCCGGGCCGTGGACGGGAAGCTTCGTTGTTCCGTGTAGGTTACGGCCGCGGAATCTATCGCTATATGAATCCAGATGCCAGTAGTTGGCGAGAATAGGGATTACACTCAAGTTCCCGTCGGTGGCGAATTTTGAGTGAAATCGAGCTAGTCACGCCAACTACCCTGACGTAACAGGCGTTGGTGCCGCTCCCCGCACAGTCCGAAGCAGTGAATGGGTGTGGGGCACTTCACTCTTTCTTGTCCTTCGTATCGGAAGGCGCTTTGCCAGGCATTGAGCGTGCCGCACCTCCGCTTACCGGAATCATGGCGTGCGCGTACGGTGTGTTGGCCCACATCAAGTACGGCTTCGAGGGATCAGCATCAGCAGAGTCAGGTAGTCCCAGCTCCTTTACCGCTGCCCCAACCATCATGATGTGCGGACCGGTCACTACCCAGTGGTTGTCCGCAGTCTTGCCGGTCGCAGTGGGATCGGTGTTGCTAGCTCCCTGGTCGCCGCGAAGCATATAGGTGAGCCCGAGTTTGTCCGGTGGAGTCTGCTTCTTCATAGCGGCATCAAAGAACGCCATGCTATTGGCGTCCGCGCACATGACGTCGTTGAGCATGATCAGGCAGGTGAATCCATTCTTACTTTCGCGCAACATTTGCATGTTGCCACTCTTGTCGATGCGTGCCACGCCGGCGCTTTTGGCGACTCCAGCAGGAGCCGCGGTAAGAGCTTTGGCAATGTAGGCAGCGTCAGGCGAGCCGGCCTTTTCGTCCCCGCCATTCGCTGAAGTACTTTTCTGGGCCAGGGAAAAACCAGGAATCATAAACGAGCAAACGACAACAGCAAGACTACGCCTCCAAACACACATAGAAGCCTCCTTGTGGTGGATTTCTACGGCAGATCCGAGCCAGAGCATTGTACCGCTGCCGACGGTCGGGTCAAGCTTGCCGACATGGCTGGCGTAAATCAGCTTGAAAAGAAGGCGGACTATCCGTGGATAGGCCTCTACGGAAATAGCATTATTTCGGCGATGTGATTGCTTGCAGGTCAGGCCAACCGTAGGATACCTCGGACAGCGTCAGACCCCCGATTTGGATCTCTTTGGCCGTGACGATCTGCGCGCTCGATCTCGCATAGAAGTTTCTCGAAGGATTCTTCTCCAGTACCCAAACGATCATGCTGGTGAAGCCATGGCTCAACAGCGATTCTGCAAGCTTTTTGAGAAGAGCTGTTCCGATCCCTTGTCGTTGCGCCTGCTCTAACAGGTACATTGCATACAACTCAGCATCGTATGTCTGGACTGGCTCACGAATCGCACCTCCGCTGATAAAACCCACAATCTCTCCGTCCAGATCGGCGATATAGACTCGTATGTCGCGGGTGAGCCATTCTCGCCACAGGACCACCCGCTCGGCCTCGTTCAAAGTGGTGAGGTATTCATCGGGGACAATGCCGGCGTAGGTCCTCCGCCAGCTTTGCACGTGCACGTGCGAGATGGCGACTGCGTCATGCTCGGTTGCAGCCCGAATCGAAATCATGATGCCCAAACTAATCCGCGACCGGATTTCGGCAACCGGCGATATGACCGAGTGACGGGGCCATCCGGACGTGACCGTCGCAAACCAGGTGATTACACTCATTCGCGCGATCTTACCGCCCATCCAGCAAGCGGTTTGAGATCGGTGCGTAAGCGTCAATCCTGCGGTCGCGAAGGAACGGCCAGTTGCGGCGGATGTCCTCAAGAGCTTTCAAATCCACGTCGCCCACCAGAATTTCTTCTTGGTCCTGGGAGGCCTCGGCCACGACGCGGCCAAACGGGTCGCAAAAAAACGATCCGCCCCAGAATTCCAATCCTTGTCCCGGAGCCGATTTTCCGCGAATGTTCCCCGTCTCGAATCCGACGCGATTTACCACCGCGACATAAACGCCGTTGGCGATGGCGTGGGCACGCTGAATAGTCCGCCAGGCGTCATGCTGCGCCACTCCGAACTCGGCCTTCTCCGCCGGATGCCAGCCGATCGCGGTGGGATAAAAAAGAATGCTTGCGCCCTGCAACGCCGTAAGCCGCGCCCCCTCGGGAAACCATTGATCCCAGCACACCAGCGTTCCCAACCGGCCGACGCCTGTATCGAGCGCGCGAAATCCGAGATCGCCCGGAGTGAAATAAAATTTTTCGTAATACAGAGGGTCGTCGGGGATGTGCATCTTGCGGTAGAGCCCGGCGAGCGCCCCGTTGGAATCAAAAATCGCCGCGGTGTTGTGATAGATTCCAGCCGCGCGCTTCTCAAACAACGACGCAATCAGCACCACCCCGTGCTGTTTCGCGGCAGCCGCCAGTTTTTCGCTGGCAGGGCCGGGAATCGTTTCAGCCAGGTCGAATAAGGAATGATCTTCGCGCTGGCAGAAATACTGCGTCTGAAAAAGTTCGGGCAGGCAGACCACTTGCGCGCCGCGTCCGGCAGCATCGGCCACGCGCTCCAGCGCTTTCTGTAGATTTTGTTCCGGCTCCGGACCGCACGACATCTGCACCAGCGCCACTCGAAATTTATCAGGGGGCACGCGGCACTCCTCCGACGATCAATATAGCATCCGGGAGATAGCCGTCAGCTATCAGCCAAAGTGGCGGCAGTGTGCGCAGGAGAGATCCCTCGTCCCGCTGGTAAAAACGCGGGACTTCGGGATGACGCTGGAATCCAACCACTACCATCAGTACGTCCGTTTGTTACCGTTGCGTGGCATCCCGTCACACTCTTCCTGTAGAGTAATGGTCGGGTGATTTCCGAGTCGAGCTGGGGAGGGTCATCGTGAAATCGGGCAATCATGGCAACTCGCATCATGGGAAGGCGCACGATCACGCGGGCCACGCCGGTGAGGGCAAGGATCGTCGGCTGCACAATCCGATTGAAGATCGGCTGATTCCGCTGGAGCCGCTTGATCTTACCAAGGTGAAGTCGATCGACGATCTGGTGCGAGCCATGTCGAAGACCGCTTTCACCGGACGGCAGCTGGGCGAGGCCGCCGACGTGCTCGAGGCGATGGCGCGCGACGAAGAGTGCTTCGTGGTGATGACGCTGTCGGGCGCCATGACCGTGGCTAAGCAGGGCCTCGTCGTGACCGAGTTGATTGATCGCGGAGTCGTGAACGCCGTAGTCTCAACCGGCGCGCTGATGGCTCACGGGCTGGTTGAAGCGACGGGCCGCGCGCACTTCCGCTACAACCCCGACGTGCCCGACGAGGAACTTTACGAACAGGGCTACAACCGCGTCTACGACACGCTTGAGCCCGAGCAGAACCTGGACGATGTGGAAGAAGTGATGTCGGCCGTGCTCGAGGGTTGGGACCACAACGAAACCATGTGCTCCTACAAGTTGAACCATGCGATCGGGGCGTACCTGACGAAGAACGCGAATAGTAAAGATCAGCGGGGAATTCTGAAGTCGGCGCACGAGATGGGCGTTCCGGTTTTCGTCCCCGCCTTTAGCGATTCCGAGCTGGGACTGGACACGGCGCTAAACAACCGCCTGCGGGAATCGACCGGGAGACATAAAATACGCTTCGATCCCTTCGAAGATCTGGAGCACTTTGCCGCAACGCTGCTGCGGCAGAAGAAGCTGGGAATTGTCACCATCGGCGGCGGTGTGCCGCGCAACTGGTCGCAGCAGTTTGGTCCCTTCTGCGAATTGCGGCACCGGCGCCTCGGCGAGAATGTTCCACTGAAGCGCTATCACTATGGCCTGCGAATTTGTCCCGAGCCGGTTTACTGGGGGGGATTGTCGGGCAGTCCCTACAGCGAGGCTATCTCGTGGGGCAAGTTCGTCCCTCCGGCTGAAGGCGGAAGATTTGGGGAAGTGTTCGTGGACGCGACCGTCGGGTTACCGTTGATCGTCGCCGCAGTTTTCGAGCGTTTGGACAAGAAGGGAAGTAAAACAAATAAGGCGAAACACGTTGCGGCCAGGAAGTGAAATCGAAGGGCCGATGAGGGTTGAAAGGGCGCGACTTCCAGTACTCAGCCTGCCCTGAGCAAGCGAAGCGCGCCGAAGGGCGCCATAGAGCCCAACAAATATCAACAGCGGCTTCAGTCGCTTCGCTACGCTCCCGCCTCCGAGGCGGACGAATCGGGCGCAGCAAAACGCTGATCCCCGGTGCTCTCTAATTGATCCGATGAACTGCTCTCTGCCCGCGTCCTGCGATACAATGGCGCCAAAATACTGTTACCCAACACTTCGGACTCCGCCTGCACCCAGTCCTGCAGGGCCAAGCCTTCGGTCTGTCCCCGCTTATCGTAGAGCTTCTGCGCGTGCAGCCGGATCTTTCTTTCGAGCAATTCGGTCATCAGCGCTTGCTGCTTTTTCCTACGCGTATCGTTATCCAAAACCACTCCTCTTGCTTCAACATGCATTTTTCTCACAGTTCTATGATAAGGGAAAGACGTTAACGAAAGGTTACATCGGGGAGGGCAGGGGGTTACTTAAGTATTATGGTATCACGTCTGGTGCTTAGGCAGCTCTTAATTCAACGGCGCCTTGAGAGGGGTGATGGCCGTCACTGCTCAGCGATTGCTCTTCCGCGACAATGATTAAAGCCCGATGATACTCGAACGGCGGGAGTGTCATCCGATGAGTCTCAAGTCGAAATTGGTGATTCGTTTTGTTATTGCGGCACCCGTATTCATGCCTGTCCTGTTCCTTCCCGCTGGCTCCTTGAGGTATTGGCAGGGCTGGACTTTTCTCGCCATCTGGTTTGTCCCTACGATCGCCGCCTTTGCATACTTCTACAAACATGATCCCGCACTGATCGAGCGCAGGCTGCGAAGGAAGGAAACAGTCAGCCAACAGAAGATCATCATGAAATGCGTCTTCGTGGTGGGGGCGGCCATCTACATTCTCCCGGGCTTTGATCACCGCTTTGGCTGGTCTCACCCACCGTTGTGGTTGACGATCCTGGCGCAGATATTGGTTCTCGGCGGTTATCTGATTATCTTTTGGGTGATGAAGGCCAACAGCTTTGCTGCCAGCACCATTCAAGTCGAGCCTGGTCAGCGGGTGATTTCTGGCGGGCCTTATCGAATCATTCGCCATCCCATGTATTTGGGAGCGAGCGTGATGCTTTTGTCCACACCGCTGGCGCTGGGCTCCTACTTCGCCTTGCCTGCGGCTGTTCTCCTAATCCCGCTCATCATTCTTCGCCTGCTCAACGAAGAAAAAGTGCTGCGGCAAGAACTACCCGGCTACGCGGAGTACTGCCTCCATACTCCCTTCCGGCTTGTACCCCACTGCTGGTAAGCATACGGACAAAGCGGTTGCGGCAAATCTCCTGCGCCGCGTCGAGGTTTCCCCTGTGGAAAAGATGTTGTTGACAATGCTTCGCCGCTGATTAAGAATCCAACCTCCACGCTGTTGGTTCCCCAGGTTGCAAGCTCACGTATTAGGGCCCCGCAAGTTAAATCGAGAGGAAGTTTTGTATCATGAGCACTGACTCGACACTCCTCGGAGCCACGCTCGCTGCTCCTTCGCCTGATCTCAAGAGCAAAATGAAACGTAGTGGACTGGCCGCATGTGTAGCGGTTTTAGCAATAGTGCTCGGCTTAGGTGTCCTAATGCCGGTGCAAGCGCAGACGTTCACGTCGCTGTATAGCTTCAAGGGCGTGCCTGATGGGGAGAGCCCTTATGGTGGCTTAGTCATGGATTCGGAAGGCAGTTTTTATGGCACTACCGTGGCTGGCGGCAAGTTTTCCTGTGGCAGCAATGGTTGCGGAACAGTCTTCAAGCTCGCGGGTACTAAGGAAAGCTGGGTCTACAGTTTTCAGGGGCCGCCGCACGACGGGGCCACTCCTGGCTTCATCAACCTGATCACGGATGGCAAAGGCAATTTTTACGGCACCACGGCGTATGGGGGCAATGGCCCGTGTAAAGCGAGTGGGCAGCCCGAGGGCTGCGGTACTATTTTCAAAATAACTAGCGCGGGAGAAGAGACGGTGCTGTACGACTTCCAGTACGGGCCTAAAGACGGCGCTGGGCCAAACGGAACTCTGGTCATCGATGAGTCAGGCAATCTCTACGGTACGACGGAGGGCGGCGGGAATTTAGTGAGCGGCTGTAACAACGGGGAGGGCTGCGGGACGGTTTTTGAGCTCACTAGCGCTCGCGTTGAGCGGGTGCTCTACAAGTTTTGCCCAAACCCCGCGGCGAAATGTCCCGATGGGGCCGTTCCGACGGGAGTCTTAGTGCGTGATAACTCGGGCAATCTTTACGGCACGACTGCGGGCGGAGGTTCCCACCTCGGCGGAACAGTCTTTAAGGTAATTCCCAGCAGCAAAGAGGAAGAAGTATTTCACAATTTCTGCGGAAATGCGAAGTGTACAGACGGCCAAGGTCCCCTGGGCGGTTTGGCCTTGGATGAGGCGACGGGCATCCTCTACGGTACAACTGTGACCGGCGGTACGGGCGCCTGCGGAAAGGAAACCACAGGTGGCGGAACTGTATTCCGCATCAGCACGAGCGATAAGAATTTCGACGTGCTGCACAGTTTTGATAGCTCCCTCGGCGATGGTTGCAACCCATATGGGACCGTTACGATCGACAAGGCGGGAAACCTGTACGGTACCACCCTGGTGGGAGGCAAGGCCTCGCCCCCGGCTGGAACCGTGTGGATGATAAGCGGCGGCAACGAATCCGTGCTTTACAACTTCAACGGCGCTGGGGCGCATGGCTCGACGCCCGTTGATACGTTGATCGTTGATGCACACAGCAATCTATACGGCACGACTATAGGCGGGGGTGGGGCCTCACCTTGTACGAAAACAATTGATGGCGTGAAGGTGGGGGGTTGCGGAATCGTCTTCAAGCTCACGCCATAGCTCAGCAAAGCGAGCGAGTTCGGGATCAGCCTTTGGCGAAGTCTCTAATCGAAGATCAGCACGGCCGAAGCAATCACGGTTGTCCACAAACCGCGCTTGTCCCCGACGGCGGACTGCGTCACATTCGCGGTGCGCACGATTTTGTTGGATAGGCGGTAAATCTGTTTTTTCTCGTCCCAGGAACGATCGGGATCGAACTCCACGTTCAGCGTGGTGGCGAGCATTTCGGCGGCTAACTCTTCGGCGTATTCTCCCGCGGCGTCTTCGGTCTCACCAAAAGAGTGATGTTCGCTCAGATATCCGTAGGTGTTTTTGTCGGCCGGAATGGCTACGCCGATCGAGGAGGCGAGAAGCCGGTGCGCCTCGTGCGTCGAGTTCTCGGCCACCACTGCAAAGACGACTTCACCGGGACTAAGATACTTCACGCCTTCCTTCCGGGCCAGCATCTTGCAATTTGGAGGAAAGATAGATGAGACCCGAACCAGGTTCTGAGCGGCGATTCCCGCGTCGCGCAAAGCCAATTCGAACGAGGTTAACCGTTCGCGGTGTTTCCCAACTCCTTTGGTAAAGAACATCCGCTTGGGAACCATGTCTTTGCCCAATGCTGTAGCCTCCGGCACGAAAAAATGACATACGGAATGCACAATTTAACACAATGCTTTGTAAAGGAAATATGAATTTCTCGCCGGAGTAGTGCCCTAATTATCAGACGGGGTTCCTCCGCGGCCATTCTCAGCGGAGGACGCAGATCACTTCAAGGTTACGGAACCCACGCGCGCACGGGCGCAAATCGATAAGGAAGAAAAATGGCGGGCAGCCGCTGGCGCGGGACCCGCCACTGTGCCCGGATTTCTTCAGGGGGAGGGCCCGGGCAAAACCCATGACACTCTACCACAACGACAGTAGTCGTCAACAAGAAAGGCAACGCTTTCCGATTTTGCGAACAAACGACCTCGGGTCACTTCGCGGCAACCGCGCTGACTTGGATAGTTTCGCCGTTTAAAACGCCGGTAACCGTAGCGAGTTTCCCTGCTTGTTTATCCAGTGTCGCCAGAGCCGCCCGGTCGGTCGTATCCAGAATGTAAGTTTTGTCACCCACTACTAGGGCGAACTTGGAGCCCTTGGCCACGCAGGTGCGAGTGCACTCTGCCGCCGTCCCCTCCATGTGTTTTCTGCCGCACATGGCATCACCAACTTCTCCGGTGAAGACCTGTTTGCCGGCGGCTACAACCTGCGGACTAAAACCAAAACCGACAGCCGCGGAGAAAATAATCCCAAGCGTAGTTTTGAACCACCATGTTTTGAACCCCCATGACCTGAACCAGCATAACTTTCGATTCATTTCTTATTCTCCTGCACGACAGAGTCCCACCAGTTTATTCCCTTAAGGGCGATGGCGAAACATAGAAAGCGCCTAAAGTTCCGGATCCCGAAAACAGTCGCTCGGGATGTTCCGGGTGCACCCGATCACTCTTCACTCGACTCATCGCGGCGCTTTGGCCGTATATTGAATATCCACATCCACAGTTTTATCGCGGGCGAGGGCGGTCACGTGAGTGGAAACCTCCCAGTCAAGGCTGGCTGGAAGCAGCTTCCGGGCCAGCGGTAAAAACTGCTGCAGGTAGCCGGCATCGTACACTTCGCCGGGGCGGATCTTCCACGCGGCGCGCAGCCGCGCCGTCAGATTATTGTCGATGCCGCGAAACTCAAGCTCTCCCATGTGAAATACGGAATCCTCGTTCACGACCAGATGGTAAGCCACAGTTCCCGCGACATCATCGAATTCAGCATTGACTGTGACGCTGGCGAGAATGTATCCGCGCGAACCGTAGAGCTCCTGGACTGTGTGCAGGTCGTCCGTCAGTTGAACTGTGTTCGCAATTTGCCCTGCCTTGGCATGAAGCAGCGGCTGCAGTTCGTCGGTCGGAATCGCCTTGTTGCCCGACCAGTCCCATGCCGTCACCTTGTACTGCAGACCGGGAGTGACTGGGAAAGTAATGTCCACAAAAGTTGGCGGCTGTTTGTCGTTATCATTGGATTCCGAAGCCTCCGGCTTGACCACCTTGGGCTGCGCCGGAGCGCACGACGCCTTGAGATATCCATGCTCACGAAAAACAGGCAGCACCGAGTGGTCGACAAAGGCGTTCATGTACTCGCGAGAATATTCACGATCGACCAATTTTTCCCCGGCGGCCTCTAGTAAGGGCAGTTCGTTCGCGGTCGCACCGGGAAACTCAGCGTGCCGGATGCGAATGCTTACACCGGCGACGTTGTAGTCAATCGACTCTAGTTGACCGGTCTTACCGCTGGTGCGCAAGTATTCGACGTGGCCAGGAACTGCGTTTTCGACCAGCATCGCCTGCAGAACGTCGGAGACTTGATCGATTAAACGTCCGCTGGTCGGCAACTCGCCCTTAAAAAGGGGAATGCGCTCGTGAATCCTGTGGAGCAAATCTTCATCCGTGAACCAAACGAAGTCAGTGAAGTGTGCCGGAACAAATTTTTCGGCGTCGTTTACCTGAAATTCGAGCTTGGTTCCGGCCGCTGAATAGGAGAATGTGTAGGCAATGCTGCTGAACGCTCCGCTCTCTCCAAGCTGGCGTGCGGCCTTCTTGAAATCCTCTTCGTGCGCGATGGTGCCCACCGGCAATCCACTGGCCGCCGCGACTTCATCCGAAGTAAAGCGTTTGCTGCCGGTCACCTTGACCGCGATGAGCTTGTAGGCGGTAGCGGGCATGCTGCGATTGCTGCCGCCAGCGGACGATGTCTGGGCATCCGCAGGAAGGCAGAGCACGCAGCGAAGCAAAACGAAGCTCAGAACGAACGTTTGAAATTGTGGGAGGCGTGTCTTCATCTACTTCGGTCTGGACGCCCTTCCATCGGTGGATTTGTGATTCTTGGCAATCTCGATGAAGGCGAGCGCGGCGCGGCTCAACGCCTTGTCTTTGCGGAACACCAGCGCCAAATCCCGCCGCAGTAGCGCGTCGGCCATGGGAATTGCCACCAGGACTCCGGCGCGAACATCCTCCTGCACGTTGGAACGGGCGATAAAGCCCACTCCCACGCCAGCCGCCACAAAGCGCTTCAGAAGCTCACTGGAATCCAGTTCCATACTGTAATTCGGTTTCAGCCGCCGGTCGCGAAACAATTCATCGAGCGCGGCGCGGGTATGTCCTGCCTTCGGAAGAACCAGCGGATACTTCGCCAAGTCCCCCACCAGAGCTGACTTCATCTTGCCCAGCGCGTGCTGCGGCGGGGCAATGATCACCAATTCATCCTGATGGATGAGCACGACTGTGAGCCGGTTGTCCTTCACCGGAAGCGAAACCACGCCAAAATCGACAGAATTGTCCGTCACCGATTCGAGAACTTTGGCATAGTCGGCGCGTTTGATGTTGACCGAGACATCCGGATAGCGCTTCTTAAAGTCGGCAAAGACCTCGGGAAGAATATGCAGGCATGTGCCTTCATTCGCGCCCACGGTGATAGCGCCGCGGGGAACATGTTCCATCTCGGCCAGGGAAGTGAGCATGGCCTTGCGCGCGTCGAGCGTCTCCTGCGTGTATTTCTGAAAGGCCTTGCCCGCCGCGGTCAAAGAGACCTTGCCGCCGGAGCGGTCAAAGAGTTTGGCGCCGACTTCGTCCTCGATCGCGCGAATCTGGGATGAGATCGCGGGCTGGGTGCGGAAACGCTTCTCCGCCGCCCGCGAAAACGAAGCATGGCGGGCTACTTCGAGAAACGTTTGCAGTTGATCGAAGTCCATGGAAGCGGTGGCCAGTGGTCAGTGGTCAGTAAAACCCGACGCAATCTGAAAACGACACAGCACGCACGCTTGGCTGTCTCGCGAACCGAATTGTAGCAGGGCCGGGGCGCTGCCCACGCGCGCGGGGAGAAAGTATTAGCCTGGTGTTTCTCCGATAATCCGGCTAATCGGGAGTTAGACGCTTCGACGCGGTGTAGACTCTGGGGATCGAAAAAACAGCGCGACTTGACGAGTCGTACACTCCGATTCCGGTAAAGCATTTCGCTTCTGGTCAAATTGAAGGCTCAAGATGAACGATCAACAAAAGACTGAGCAGTATCCTGGAGTGCGAGATCAAGAGATCCGTGCGGCACTGGATCAGCATTGGGCGGCGTCCGATGCCAACGATTTTGAAACCGAGCACCTCATCTATCACGAGGACGCGGTGCTGGACTACCCGCAGTCAGGCGAGCGAACCCGCGGCCGACGCAACATACAGGGCCAACGCGCCAGTCAGCCGAGCAAAAAGCGGTTTACGGTCCGGCGAATCATTGGCGGCGGTGATCTTTGGGTCACCGAACTCATCCTGACCTATGACGGCAAGCCGTCCTACACCGTGAGCATCATGGAGTTCAGGGGCGACAAGGTTGCGCGGGAAACTCAGTACTTTGCGGATCCATTCGCGGCACCCGCATTTCGCGCTCAATGGGTCGAACGGATGGACACGTAATCTCGAGGCGCGAGAATTCACTAACGACAACGGCATTTGCGCTTTGCAGCAAACAATGGGGGGACAAGAGAAGCGGGGGATGATCAAGGGCGTGGAGTTGCTTCCGCCACATTCGCATCCGGAGGATCAGCCATCACCTGGACCGGCAGGGAGAGTTCCAGCCAACTGGGAATCGCTGCTGCACTAGCTGGCGTCGATCGATTTTTTATGAATGGGTTCGGGACTCGGGACATCGTATTTGTAATGAGCAGCGTATCGAAAGGAGTCGTCAATGAACGCCGTGCAAATCGAACAGAAGAGCTATGAGATGCCTCCGCGAGAGGGGATCAGCATCGCGCATTTTCTCACCGTCGCCGACGTCGAGCGATCGGCTCGCTACTACGAAAAGGTCTTCGGCGCTCGCATTCTGACACATGGGGGACGGCAACGCGCCTCCGTACCTTCAGCTTGCGAATATCTGGATGATTCTCAACGTGGCGGGCCGACCCCGGATAAGCCGACGGTAACGCTCAGCGTCCCCGACTCGAATCACATCAACAGCTTTATGAATTTCCGCGTTGCGGATATTCAAGCGTGCTATGAACTATGGAAAAGTCGAGGAGCCGAGTTCATCACGGAGCCAATACCCAAGTACGGCGAGATACGCTGCTACATCCGCGATCCTGACGGCTATATTATCGAAGTCGGACAGAGCACTACCCTCACGTACGGATAACGCTTGGCCCGGGGAGGAATTGGCCGTGAAAGCAGCCAGGATTCATAGCTTCGGACCGCCCGACGTCGTGGTGGTCGAGGATGTGCCGACGCCGTCGCCGGGCCCGAACGAAGTTCTGGTGCGCGTGATGGCCGCGGGCGTCGCTCCCTGGGATGCGATCATCCGGGAGGGGAAGAGCAAGGTTAGCCCGCAACCTCCCCTCACCCTTGGTTCGGACTTCTCCGGTGTCGAGAGGATCGGCCCCGGCGTTACGGACTTCACGCCGGCCGACGAAGTCTATGGCGTCACCAATCCGCAGTTCTGTGGCGCCCAGGCCGAGTTCGCTGTGGCCACGTCCGGGACGGTCGCTCGCAAACCGCAATCGCTCAATCACGTAGAAGCAGCATCGGCTCCCGTCATTGCGGTGACCGCATGGCAAATGCTGTTCCAGTATGCACAGGCGATGCGCGGACAAACGGTAATGGTCGTCGGAGCCGCGGGTAACGTCGGGGCCTACGCCGTACAAATGGCCGTAGACGCCGGAATCCATGTCGTTGCCATCGCCCGCCTCGACGACGAGGACCTGCTCCGATCATTGGGCGTGAAATCCATCATCGACTCGAGCAAGCCCGCATTCGAGCGGGACCTCCCACAGGTGGATGCTATCCTCGACACGGTCGGGGGCAGCACGCTTCAACGCTGCGTCACCGCGTTGAAGCCCGGAGGCAAACTCGTCACCTCAGTCTCGGCGCAGCCGCTCCCAGCAGAGGCCATTTTCTTCTACGCGGAGGTGACCACCGCGCGCCTGCAGACACTCACAACATTATTTGACGCGGGCAGAATCACAGCGCGTGTGGGCTCAATCCTGCCGCTTTCGGAGGCGCGCCAGGCGCAACGCATGCTCGCGGGCGCACCACACAAGTCCGGCAAGATCGTGCTGCAGGTCGGGTCCAAGTAGCGATACCATCGTCCAATTGTTCAAAGCCCGCCCATCTGCTTTTATAACGTCACGCTGCAGGTTCAATCAGAATCTGCATTTTCGGAAGCAATCGAAAGGGATACCAAATGGACGGCACAAATGGACTGAAACAGGTCGCGCCTGTCGCCTTGAACACGCTGAGTGTGAACGTTTTTACCGCCCCAGGAAAGACCATGGTCGGTGAGCGGCCAAAGCCCTTCGGTGAAGCGCTCGCCTTTGACCCGATCACGTCGACTCTAATCTTCGGCGAGTACGACGCGGTGCTGGTGGACGCAATGGGGACAGTGGCCGAGGCCGAGGCTCTCGCGGCTTGGGTCGCTCTGCACAACCGCAACTTGGAAACCATCTATATAACGCACGCCCATTTTGACCACTTCTACGGTCTGAGCATTCTGCTCGACCGTTTCCCCGGCGCTCGGGCGATTGCAACGCCCGAGGCGGTGAACGCCATGCAGCCGTCTTTCACTCCCGTAGTGGAGCGGCTAGCCCGCCGGATGTTTCCTGGGCAAGTGCCTACTAAGTTGGTTCCACCTGAGCCCTATGAGCACGAGACGTTCACTCTTGAGGGCCAGGAATTGCGCATCATCAAGCAGGGCCGCACCGATAGTCCCGATTCGACGTCTTTATATGTCCCATCAATCGGCCTGATCGTCGCTGGCGACGTTGTATACAACCAATGCCGCATGTACGTCGGCGACACCACCCCCGAGAGCCGAAAGAATTGGATCGCGGCGCTCGACCGTTTAGCAGCTCTGAACCCAGCGATGGTCGTCGCCGGTCACAAGAAGACTGGCGCGCCCGACTCTCCTTCGACCATCCAGGACACCAAGCGCTACCTCGAGGACTTCGATCGGCTGCAGAAAACCGCGACGTCCGACCAGGACCTGTTCGATCAGATGACGGAGCTATACCCGCATTGGGTAGCCAATCAGTCGTGGTTGATGTTTGGATTCCCGGGGGCATAACCCACATAACCGAATTGCGCGACGGACTGAAACGAAGATCAGCTTAAGCTTCCCAAGGGTTGAGGACACCGACTCCCGTACGCTCGAAGTCGGCTACGTTCCTGGTCGCGACCGTCAGACCGTGCACCAGGGCCGTGGCTGCGATGAGGGCGTCACGATCGGAGCGAGGGCTCGGTACGTGAAGCGTCGCGCATCGCCGGGCGACATCGGTGTCAATCCCAAGGATACGGCCTGAGAATGTGGGCAACACGTGACGATCCATCCACGCACGAAGGATCGCGCCTTGCTGGTCGTCGCGACGGTCTTTGTCACGCCGACCAAGGAGAAGAATTCCGATCTCCAGTTCAAGTACTGAAATGACAGAGATGTAGAGACTCGCCGAGGGTACGCGTTCGGCCCATTTCTTGACGTTTGGATGCGTCTTCTTCGCTTTTCTTAATTCTGAAATTACATTGGTATCCAGGATGTACATCAGGTTAAGTCCGCCGGCTCGTGCAGGTTTCCCCGCAGACGAGGCGGCTCAAATTCAATCTCAGCGGCTGCTGGCATCGCCAATAAGTCCATAATGCTCTTCTGCCCTCCGGTAATCCTTTGATACTCCTCCACCGTGAGCAGCACATGGGACGGACGACCTCGATCCGTAATGAAAACGGGACCTCGCTTAGCGGCTCTCTTTGCCCTGCTTGTGTCCTGATTAAAGTCTCGACTCGACAGTTTTGTAATGGCCATGGTCTCCAGTCCCTCAATGTAGCAACGTGCCTACATTGTACCAGAAAAAGCGCTAGCCCCCAGGAGCTGTTCGATCAGATGACGGAGCTATACCCCGATTGGGTGGCCGATCAGTCGTGGTTGATGTTTGGATTCCCAGGGGCATAACCGGCATCAACCGCTGGCGGGCCGGGCCAACTTTGACTTCCGGCTCGCACCGTTCACCATGGTCACTGACCAATTTTGTCCGATATTTTCTGGACGACGTTCGCGTGTTGCTCCTTGCTCATTTCTCGTGGACCGTGCGGCCCATTTTCTAAGACGTCCACAACTGCGAGAACTTCCCGATACAATGGCTCGAACTTTGTGCATACCTTGGCAATGTCGGTGTACCGAAGACCCGAAATATTGAAACGATGCACGACCCTATTTCTAAAATCGTAAATCTCACACAATCGTCGATGTAAATCGTTGGAGATAACCTTCTCTTCGAGGACTAAATCGTAGATCGCTTTTTCCGAGTACGTCCTTTCTCCCTCGTCCTGCCGAATTAAGGTTTTGGGAATCTCGTAAGTATAGCCAGGCGCTTTCTGGGTACGGCTGTACACCAAGGCAAGCCGAAGCAGCGCGTCGATTATCGATACGTATAAGCAGAGCCCCTCAATCAAAGCCCCTTCCCCATGCGCCCTCTGCAGAAGGATTCGCGAACTTGGTATGGAATGGATCAAATCGTTTAACGGGCCATCGTTCATATTGACCTGCCCCAGTTTTCAACCCGGTTTTAGTCCAGACCTAACTTGGGTTGGGTGTCACTCCGGTTCTGACGAACTCCGCTTCCCACGCGGTCACGGCTCTTAGGGCGATATCTTCAAGACTACCAAGAGAGTTACCATGTTCATCGACCACAATTGCAGCGATGCGTAGATTGGCTTGGCTCTTGAGACGACCGTTAACCATCCTGAAATCGAGCACAAATGAAGAACCTTTCGGAACGATAGCCGCTACAGGAGGACTTTGGAGCCTTGGCGATAACCCCGACCGGGAAGGGCGGTTTAGCTCTGCATGTTTGTCCAGATTCCACAAGTCGTGGATGATGGCGACATCCCGGTTCTTGTTTATCAGGTCTTCTCCGGTAAATGGCTTACCATTTTTATTGCACCAAGCCTTCAAATGATCTTTCAGGCATGCGACGTTGTTGAGCAATAGGGATACCTGATTCGCTGCGGTCGCTCCGTCTGCCGCTTGGTTAAGGTCGAAGACCTTGACATCTCGGTTTCCGATACGCTTAACTTGTGGCTGGATCATAGGCAGCTTGTCTTTCAGTTCCATTCCACGAAGCGCGGCGTACATTTGCTGTACCTTTTGCTCGATGGTCATCTGACCAAGTTTACTCTGGTTCGCTCATCTCCTGGCGGACGAGTGGGCTGAACCCACAACTTGCCGATCTTTCCACCCTGACCTTTGTCTTAATCGATACGTTCGTCCAATAGACTCGCCGACGCGATTCTGGCTTAATCTCTCAGGAAACAGGCTCGCTTTCAAAGAAGAGCGCAAAAAAAAGGAGAACAACAATGACAACTAAAGGAAAAGTCTTAGTGCTGGTCTCAAGCGGTCATGGTTTGCCCTTGAAAGATGGCAAGGTTTATGCCGGGGCTGGCTACTATCTCAACGAGCTGACGGTTCCGGTTCGCGCCCTGATGACGGAGGGCTACGAAATCACTTTCGCCAACCCCAAAGGCAACACGCCGCAAATGGATGTCAATTCAGCGATAGCCCAGTTCTTCGGTGGGGACGAGGCTAAGCTTCAGGACTATCTAAAATTCCGCGACACCCTGACTGGGCTCAAAAATCCAACTCGTATCTCGGATGTCATCGCATCGGGCCTGGATCAGTACGACGCCGTTTTCGTCCCCGGCGGTCATGGCCCGATGATGGATCTTCTCGATGATCCCGACGCTGGCACCGTGCTGCGACACTTTCATAAAACATCCAAGCCTACGGCAGTGCTCTGCCATGGCGGGATTTCACTACTCTCGGCTCTTCCGAATTCGAAGGAAGTGGTCGCCGCGCTGTCGGCGGGCGATGCCTCTGGAGCGCACGCAAAGGCTCAAGGTTGGATCTATTCTGGATATAAGATGACTGTCTTTTCGACCGCGGAAGAGCAGCAGCGGGAGCCGCTTGAGATTGGTGGCAAGGTGCTGTTCTACCCGGACTTCGCCCTGCGCACGGCGGGCGGTGACGTAAGCGTGGTCGCTCCATGGCAGAGCTACGTCCTTCAAGATCGCGAGCTGATCTCAGGTCAGAACCCGTTCTCTGATGAAGCGCTTCTGAAACTTCTTCTGCCGGCACTCGATCGGAGGAGGGAGTCGGTTTCAGCGGCATAAGAATCGTAGGGGAGCCGGGGACAGGCGGGACGTTTTCCATTATCATTCCGGAAAATGGGGAACGTCCCGTCTGTCCCCGCTTTATTGTTCTTCCCACTGCTGGCTTTGCCAGGTGCGCAGGGGCGCCGTGCGAAGGTTCGTGATATCGGTTACGGAGTTCGGAGCGACTTCGAATTGAACTTCGGCCGGTACCTCCCTACGCGCGGCCGGGCGGACGACGATGCCACGGGACAGGAGAGGTAGACATGAAACCCTGGAAAGTAGTTTCGCTAATTCTGGTTGTTCTTGCGGTTGCGGCGGCGGTGTACGGGCTGATTCTCGTGCGACACGGCTTCAGCGCACTAGCGACACCATCAGCGATTGAGGAGTTCGCGGCCACAACGGCACGCAAATTGGCCGTGCCATCCGCGTATCGCCAACTTCGCAATCCCATCACGCCTTCAACGGAGAGCATTCGAGGAGGCATGGAGCATTTCGCCTATCATTGCTCCCCGTGCCATTCGAATGACGGAGGGGGCCACACGGTATACGGCAAGGGCTTCTATCCGAAACCGCCCGACTTGCGCGCAGCCGCGACGCAGAACAAGAGCGATGGCGAGCTGTACTACACAATTGAAAATGGAGTTCGTTTGAGCGGCATGCCAGCCTTCAGCGGAACGCACACTGTCCCGCAAACCTGGCGCCTGGTTTTGTTCATCCGCCACTTGCCTCAGATCACGCCCGAGGAGCTCAATGAGATGAAGGGGTGGGACTCGAAGATGGAGGCGGATCCATCGCATTTCTGAAGGGCGGGGAACCGCCCCAGAATCTGATTGCAAACGATACCAAAGTCATCGCGCGATACCTTGGTCTAATTGCTTTGCCTTTCCTCGTCAGGCTTAATCGGTAGCAGGTATGAACACAGAACCAGAATCAGCAGATGAGTCCCGTTTATAGGAATTGGAGGCGTCAATGAACAGCGTACAAATCGAGCAAAAGAGCTATGAGATGCCCCCGCGAGAGGGGATCAGCATCGCGCATTTTCTCACCGTCGCCGACGTCGAGCGATCGGCTCGCTACTACGAAAAAGTCTTCGGCGCTCGCATTCTGACCATGGGCGACGGCAACGCGCCCCCGTACCTTCAGCTTGCGAATATCTGGATGATTCTGAACGTTGGCGGCGGGCCGACCCCGGATAAGCCGACGGTAACGCTCAGCGTCCCCGACCCGAATCACATCAACAGCTTTATGAATTTCCGGGTTGCGGATATTCACGCGTGCTACAAATTATGGAAAAGTCGAGGAGCCGAGTTCATCACGCCGCCGATACCCAAGTACGGCGAGATACGCTGCTACATCCGCGATCCTGACGGCTATATCATCGAAGTCGGACAGAGCACCGACCTGACGTACGGTTAACGCTCGGCCGGGATGGGATGCGGTTTTAAACGCCTGCGGAACTCCGCTTAGAGCCAGCCTATTGGCGCGAACGATACAACACCGCTCGGCCGCGGTTAGCAGAGAAGCCGAATTTGCACGATACGGGGTATGGTTAGAGCACATCCTCGGTTGGAGGGACAGGAGATGGACTGGAAACGGTTGGTCCAGTTTGCGCTGCAGGGTAGCAGTGATTTGGAACAATATGCCATCCTGCTGGTACGGGTTGCGATCGGGCTGTTCTTCGCCATCTCCGGGGCAAACAAATTGTTTGTCGCCGGCGGCACGAAACCTGTTTACGAAACGCTCGTTAGGGCCAAAGTCCCGTTTCCCCACCAGACGGCTTATTTCGTGTCGGGTGTCGAGTTCGTTGGCGGATCCTTGCTGGCCGTGGGTTTTCTTTCGAGCCCGGCTTGTGTGGCTTTATTGATCGATATGACTGTCGCCACCCTGACCACCGCGGTTTCCACCCTGCCTAAAGGGCTTTCGCCTCTCAACTGGCTCGACGATTTCCTCTACCTTCCGGAAGTCCTATACGTGCTCTTCTTTATCTGGCTGATCTGCTCTGGTCCGGGAAAGGTCAGTGTCGATTCCTGGCTCGCCGGCAAATTGTAGAGATGAGCGCCTGACTGGTATAACAGCGCAATTTCACCCAGCGACTCATGAACAGGGGTTTTGAGTTGTAATCGCTTTGGTGTGGAGTCTCAGTGGCGTCTGGGCCACGGGCCCCACTCGTAGGAGGACCGATCTCCTCCGTCTAGTAGCTTCCGAGTTCGAGTCTGATCGAGACGCAACTCTTCTAGACAGCGCCCGCCGGTGGACCAAAACTCCGACTCTTTCCATGCAGTCCCATCAGCGCGAACTCGGATAGCTTCACGAAAGCGACCCGCTGTCATGTTGTCGATCAGTGATCTCAGACGTTCGGCTTCACTCTCCGCCGTTTCATCGCAAGCGTCACATCCGCACGTCGGGAAAGCAACGACGTACCAGCGCCCAAAACGCACGCGAAGTCCCGGAAAATCTGAGAAGGCAATGATGAGGGGCGCTGCACCCACGTCGCACGGCAGGAGGGCTATGCTCGGGCGCGACAGATTACAGTCGTTCTCCAACTCGGGGTCGAGGCCGTACGCCTCCCTGTGCTCGGTCTCGAACTCGCGCTCTAAACCATGGAGCAATCCTGCCGCACTGTCGTGCAGGGATGCGAATCGCTCCGGGTTGGTGACCCGCGAATAAGCTTCGAGTGGCGGGCCCGCAGCTCCCCACCGGTGTGGGCTCATCGTTCCATTATACGGCCCGAAAAAGCGGAAGCTGGCACCAGCAAGGCGGTGCGCAACGAAGCAACCGTTATAAACAACCCCATATCACCCACAATCAATTCCTTCTCGTATACTTCCCGGAAAGACCATGCACCGCATCGGAGGAATGATGGAGTATCTGTTCGTCTTGAACGATTCACCGTACGGAAGTCAGCGTACCTACAACGCGCTCCGCTTGGCCGGCGCGCTGGCGAAGGGCGCAACCGTGGAAGTCTCAATTTTTTTGTTGGGCGACGGGGTGGTCAGCGGATTGCGGATGCAGTCCCCGGCAGATGCGTCCTATAACGTCCAGGAAATGCTGCGGCTTTTGGCTGCGCAAGGTGTTTCAATCGGCGCCTGCCGAACTTGTTTGGAGGCGCGTGGGATTGACGAAGCCTCGCTCGTCGCTGGCATCAACCGCCGCACTTTGGACGACCTCCGTACCTGGACAGAGGAAGCAACCAAGGTGTTAGTGTTCTGATCGGGGCGGTCGTGCCGGAAGCCTCGGAACCGGAGCTTTCAACAGAATAGAACTGAGACACCCCAATTGGCGAAACATCCCATCTCACTCATCGACCCGGCAAGGTGTCCACAGCACGTAAGCGATCCAGAGACGGGCTTCCAGGAAGTTGGCCGACTCGCTACTGTTTCAGCTGCCTCTCAATGGCCGCGATCACTTCTTTCGAATCCGGCGTAACCTCCGGCTCGAAGCGCTGCACGACATTGCCGTTGCGGTCCACCAGAAACTTGGTGAAGTTCCATTTGATCTCGCCGCGCACACCCGCTGCGGTGTCCGCGGTCAGGTAGGCATAAAGCGGAGATTGATCCGCTCCCTTCACTGAAATCTTCGAGTACATGGGGAAGGTCACGCTGTATTTACGAGTGCAGAACGTCTTGATCTCCTGATTCGTGCCCGGCTCCTGCGCCCCGAAATTGTTAGCAGGGAAGCCCAGGATGACGAAACCCTGGTCCTTATATTTCTCGTATGTCGCTTCGAGAGCGCTGTATTGCGGCGTGTAGCCACACTGGCTGGCCACGTTGACCAGCAAAACGACCTTGCCCTTGTAGTTGGCGAGCGGCGCCGGCTGTCCATCAATGGAATTCAGCGTGAAAGTGTAGATTCCCGACGCAGCAAATAGAGATCCAGCCACGATGAGTAACGCTCCGAACACAAGGTAAGCACGAGCCGCAAAAAGAAATCGGACACACGAAGATCTCATTCTTCATTCCTCACAAGTTAGCGAGCATGGGGCGCAACCAACTGGACGGTTGGGATCGCCGGAGTTGAAGATACCCGGGCCCGCCTGAATTTCGCAAGCTCGCATTTGTAAAAGGTTGTCTTTTCGCCGCGACAACCAAGAACCTGACGCTAAGAGTGTAACTGGCGCCGCCGTTTTCAGACCTATTTATCGATTCCGCTCTTAGATCGCAGTGCTGAACGTCGTCTGTTTGACGACTCTCTCCACAATCTTGAGAGTCTTGGCGGCCTCTGAGGGAGGGGAAGTGGTCTGATTCGCCTCCGTCAACCCGGTCTCGACCGCATCCAGTGCCAGACAGGATCGTTCCAGAATGATGGAAAGATATTTCTGGGCGATGGGGCGATCCGCGGGATGAATCAGCTCCCACCAGCGGCGAATCGATTCCTGTACCTCGGCTTCGGTTTTTTCGCCGACAACCAGGGCATCGATCAATCGGTAGACCTTACTCTTGACGGCTTGATAAGAGACGGAAACTTCCTGGGGCATGGGGGTTGGGGCTCTCTGCCCCGCAGAATGAGCAATCCGCCAGCCAAACGGTAGGTCCTTGCATCGTAAGTCCTTGCGCTTGCAGAGACTTTGTCATTAATCCCACGAATGGAATAAATCAAAATTCTGGATATGGATTATGGAAGCAGATGTTGCGTGTCCATTTTCGCACGGTCTCACGGTGATACGTCAAGCGGAACGCGAATCCGCTCAGACTGTCGCTCAGCTCTCTATTTGCCGAGCGGGTTACAATGTTCCGCTCCCGCGCGGCGCCATTGCAGGATCGCGGAATGCAAGCCGGTGGTGCAAAGTTTCGGGTGCGGCGAAGCTTTACAGACTTTTAGCAGCAGCAATTTTCTCGGAGGCGGAATGAAAACATTGTCGTGGATTCTAGCATTTGTGGTCTTGGTCTCGGTTTCGGGCGGAGCACAGAGTACACCGCCCACCAATACTTCGAAAGATACTGAAGCCGGGGACCGGATGTTCTTTCCTCGCGACATGTTTTGGGGATGGGCGCAATTTGACTTGGCTCCCCCGCACAACGAGATTGACCCCAACCTATGCGCCGGCAACGCCAGGCAGTACGGCGGCACGAACGCCCCGTGCAGCATGTTTGCGCGTTACATGTTGTCTGGAATGCTCGAAGTGCGTCCCTTCGGCCGGGGCCAGTTGCGGCGATTCATGGTCTTCGGCGCGCCCTCGTTCCTATTCGGGAAAAACGTGCCACAGGCACTCTACACTTGGTCGCCCGATGCAATCGGGATTGAGCACTCATGGGGTGCGGGAATCTACATCGCTAAGGGATTCGAGTTTCGCGTAACCCAGCACTTTTTGTTTGATCGACTGGGCGCACGCGACACCAATCTGGGTGTGGCCGACCTGGGCAACAACGGACCGTGGGGCCGCTACGCGACCGTAGGGGTACGAAAGTATTTTGGGACCAGACGATGGTGACCCAGGCGATGGTGACCCACGATCACAGTTGTAGTCCGTCCCTACGCGGCGGTTGCCGGCAGCGAGGGCGTGCTTAGCCGTCGAACTAGCCAGATCACGAAAGCGATCAAAAGTCCCAGGATTAGAAACGGAGAAAGCAGAATCGGCACCAGCCAAGCGCGACCGCCCATGGAAGTCACGTCACCCGAAATGGTGGCTTGAGGATCTCGGCGAATCTGGCCACCGAACACGGTCGCGTCGCCAGCTACCTTTACAGCCTGATCCAACCGAATGTCACCGCCAAACACCGTGACGTCTCCGGCGATCTGCGCCTGGTCTTCGATCACAACGTTGCCGCCAAACGCAGTCACATCGCCTGCTACCTGGCCACGGATGCGGATACTGCAGCCGAAACAGGTGAGGTCGGCGACCTCCTCCTGCGGCCCAATGTTGATGTTATGGCCGACCTGCGTGTAGGTGGGGATATTCTTCGCGGATGCGTATGCTGCGCTCGCGAGGGAGAGCACTAGCGCAAGGCCGAACAGCCTGTACGCGCTGACAAACAGAAGCCTTGAACAGCGATGTGTGATGGAGATCACAGCAAGCCTGGCCCCCAAAACCCGATTATGTCACAAAGCGCGAAGAATTCGATAGTTTGCGCTTCTGGCGGTAGTGCTGCATCTTGGTTGTCATTTCGAGCAAGCGTTCTTTGCGTCGTGAGAGCTTGCCCTGAGCCCGCCGAATGGGTCGTGTTCTTTGCGACGCAATAATCGCGCGTTTGGATCGCTTCCTTATCAATGTGCACCACTACCTTCCGACCGTTCTCTATAATAGTAAGTTTCTCGGACTTCTTCGAACATAATCAGGAGGCAGGCGATGGCGGGTTCTTATAATGGTGTGGCTGTTCCCTCGCACGGAAGAAAAATTGGCTACACCAATGGAAAGTACGATGTGCCCGATAATCCGATCGTTCCGTTTATCGAGGGCGATGGGACCGGGCGCGATATCTGGAAAGCATCTTTGCGCGTCTTCGACGCCGCGGTAGAGAAGGCCTACAAAGGCAAGCGTCGCGTCGCATGGTACGAAGTTTTCGCCGGAGAAAAAGCCAAAGCCAAGTTTGACAACTGGCTGCCCGACGATACGGTCGATGCGATCCGCGAGTTCCGCGTCGCCGTCAAAGGCCCGCTTACCACGCCCGTCGGCGGCGGCATTCGCTCGCTGAACGTGGCCCTGCGACAGATTCTCGACCTCTACTGCTGCGTGCGTCCCGTGAAGTATTACAAGGGCGTCCCGTCGCCGGTCAAAAATCCCGAGCGCATGGATGTCGTCATCTACCGCGAAAACACGGAAGACGTTTACGCTGGCATCGAGTGGGAGGAGGGAACTGCCGACTGCAAGCGGCTGATCCAATTCCTCAACAAAGACATGCTCAAAGGCGGCAAGAAGCAAATTCGCCTCGACTCCGGCGTCGGCATCAAGCCAATCTCGGTTATGGGAACTAAGCGCCTGGTCCGCATGGCCATTCGCTTCGCGATCGAGACCGGCCGCAAGAGCGTGACCCTGGTACACAAAGGCAACATCCAGAAGTTCACCGAGGGCGCCTTTCGCAAATGGGGATACGAACTGGCCACGGAAGAGTTTCGCGACAAAATAGTCACCGAGCGCGAGAGCTGGATCGTCGACAACAAAGACAAGAATCCAAACCTGACCATAGCTCAGAATGCTGAGTTGGTGGAACCCGGCATGGAGTTCGCTCCTGCCGCATTCCGCCAGGCCGTTGAGCAGGAAGTGAAAGAAGTTCTCGAGCGCATCTACGCAACTCACGGCAAAGGCCAGTGGAAGAGGAAAATCATGGTCAACGACCGCATCGCCGACTCCATCTTCCAGCAAGTGGTCACGCGCGCCGACGAATATTCCGTGCTCGCGACTCCAAATCTGAACGGCGACTACATTTCAGACGCTTGCGCCGCGCAAGTCGGCGGCCTCGGCATCGCACCCGGCGCTAACATCGGCGACGGCTTCGCGATCTTCGAAGCCACTCACGGCACGGCCCCGAAGTACGCGGATAAGGACGTGATCAATCCCGGCTCGGTCATGCTCTCCGGCGTAATGATGTTCCGCTTCCTGGGATGGAACGAAGCCGCTGATCTGATCGAGCAGGGCATGGAGCGTACGATCCTCCAGAAGAAAGTTACCTATGATTTTGAGCGCCTGATGGAAGGTGCAACCAAAGTAAAGACCAGTCAGTTCGCCGACTGCATCGTCGAAAACATGGGCGCAGCCGTGCTAGTGTAGGAGCAAGTTGCAGCTGGCGATTAGCAGTTGATGGCAAACAGCAATCAGCATTCAGCACTCAGCGTTCAGTTCTTAAGGCTTTGTCATTCCGACTCTGAGCACAGCGAAGAGGAGGAACCTGCTGTCCGCCGGCAGTGGCATTATGCTGCTAGGCTGAATGCTGACTGCTGAGTGCTGATTGCTTAATTCTTGAAAGGACTTATTCATGCGTAAAAAAGTAACGATCGTAGGCTCCGGAAATGTAGGCGCAACCGCCGCTCACTGGATCGCTTCGAAAGAACTAGCGGACGTGGTCCTAATCGATATCATCGAAGGCGTCCCCCAAGGCAAGGGCCTGGATCTGCTCGAAGCCATGCCCATAGAGAAGCGCGACTCTCACATCATCGGCACAAACGACTATAAAGACACGGCCAATTCCGACATTGTGGTCATCACCGCAGGCATTCCGCGGAAGCCCGGTATGAGCCGCGACGATCTGCTCAACACCAATTTCAACATCATGAAAGCGGTGGTGGGCGAAGTGGTGAAGCATTCGCCGAACTGCATCCTGATTGTGGTTTCGAACCCGCTGGATGCGATGGCGCAGGCGGCCTACAAGCTGAGCGGATTTCCGCGCGAGCGCGTCGTGGGCATGGCCGGAATTCTGGATTCTGCCCGCTTCCGCGCCTTCATCGCCGACGAACTGAAGGTCAGCGTAGAGAACGTCACTGCTTTCGTCCTCGGCGGCCACGGCGATACCATGGTCCCGCTTCCGCGCTATTCTACGGTCGCCGGCATTCCAATCACCGAATTAATTGAGAAGTCGCGCCTCGACGCCCTGGTGCAGCGCACCCGCGACGGCGGCGCCGAAATCGTGAAATATCTAAAGACCGGCTCTGCCTACTACGCTCCGTCTGCCGCAGCGACAGAAATGGTCGAGGCAATTCTGAAAGACAAGAAAAAGATTCTCCCCTGCGCCGCATACTTGCAAGGCGAGTACGGGATTAACGGCCTTTACGTCGGCGTCCCAGTGAAGCTGGGCGCGAAGGGAATCGAGCAGATCATCGAAATCAAGCTAACGCCGGAAGAAAAGGCTGGGCTGGATAAGAGCGCTGCGGCGGTAAAGGAATTGGTGGGCGTGATTGGGGTGTAGGGGTGGGAGTCGGCAGCCTATGATGCCACAGCAGAAGGAGATTGACTTACCCCTACTCAAGGCGGTGGTGTCCCTTGGTGGCAAGGCCAAAGCGCAAGATGTGTACGAAGAGGTTGGGAATTTCTTTCCTCATCTTACAATTGCAGATCGCACGGAGTCCCTGCCGAGCGGCGGGTCGCGATGGAAGAATCGCATCCAATGGGCTCGGCAGGGTCTGGTGGATCGAGGCGAACTAACGAACGGCGGCTGGGGAATCTGGGCAATAACGGACAAGGGCAGGGAACGTCTCGAGCGCGAAGCCACTTCCTCGGTCGAAACTCCCACGGCGCAAGTCCCGGAAGGCCCGGCCTCGAAAATATCGGGAGCCTCCGCCGAAGCGGCAGGAACTACGTTGCCGGTCAATCTGGAGGAGTTGGCGGAAAACTATGCTGCCGCCTTCGAGCGGAAGGTGCTCCAAGAGCTGATGGATCGCGAGCCAAGCGAGTTCGAGGCGTTTGCGAGCAGGCTCTTGGCAGCTTATGGCTTCCAAAGGATGAAAGTCACAAACGTTCACACAGCGCCGGGCGGTGGGATCGACGGGAATGGTGAACTCAAGGTCGGCCTTGCAACGATGCGGGCCGCCTTCCAATGCAAGAAATGGCGAGGCTCCGTGGGGCGACCCGAGATCGATAAATTTCGTGGTGCGATCCAAGGACGGTTCGAGCATGGCTACTTCTTCACAACCTCAACCTTTTCGGATGAAGCGCGACAGGCTTCTATCAGGGACGGAGCGGTGCCTATCTTTTTGTTCGACGGCCATGAGATTTTTCAGATTATGGTTGAAAAGGGCCTCGGAGTAGGCCATCGGCCGATAGAGATCTACGAGGACCGTTTAGCCAGTTTATTCGAGAAGGAATAAGCCTTATCTCTGCGCAGCTTTGGACGATAGAAAAAATAAGGTCTTTATGAAAGAAATCGGCTTTTCTGCGTTTAGGGTTAATTGCTCGGCGATCATCGAGCAGGTGCGCAAGACGCGCCAACCGATTCGAGTGACCCGCTTGGGCGAGCCTCTGGCTGAAATCATACCGCTGCCACAGGCGAAGAACGAACCGGGCGAGAAGAGGTTGCGGAAAAAATCGCCGCGCCCAGGACCTTACCTCGGGCGCTAAAGCGCGGGTACATTCTCAACGACTTAACGGCACGACTGAAGTCGTGCCCTTCCCGATCCTATCCGCTCCCCCAATCCAATCCTATTCAGTTGCGAGTTCCGCCTAAACCTTCTCCACCGTCACCTTCTTCACGACTACATCTTTATTCGGCCGATCCTGACGGTTGCGTGGGACTTCCGAAATCTTCTTAACTACATCCTGCCCCTCAACAACCTCGCCAAAGATCGTGTGCTTGCCAGTCAGCCACGTCGTAGGCGCGACCGTAATGAAGAACTGCGATCCATTCGTGTTCGGGCCTGCATTCGCCATCGCCAGTAAGCCTGGCTTGTCGAGTTTGTGCGGCGAACCCTTGGTCTCGTCTTCGAACTGGTAGCCGGGACCACCCATGCCCGTCCCTTGCGGATCGCCTCCCTGAATCATGAAGTCAGGGATCACCCGGTGAAAAATCGTTCCATCATAAAGGCGATCCTTCGATTTCTTACGCGTCGAAGGATGCGTCCACTCGCGCTTGCCATCGGCAAGTTCCACGAAGTTGGCTACGGTCTTGGGTGCGTCCTTCTCAAATAAACGGCAAACAATGCTGCCTTCGCTGGTTTCAAATGTGGCGTAAAGTCCGGGTTGGCGGGTCATGAGGTCCTTTCAGTAATCGGTCGTTGGTTGTCGGTGGAAGAGCGGCCCTTTAGAGCCTGCGTTAGCTGTCAAAAATCGGTGGGCTTCAGAGTGTGCGTGAGAACTCGTGCCGTCCCTACGGGACTCGCTCCACTTTTCCACTTATCCCCGCACTTACGTGCGGGGCTATCACATGCCATCCCTGTCGGGACTGGAGTGCGGCGGTTGCACACCACATCTTCGCCCAAAATTCAGTTCTCACGCACTCTCTTTAGCACCTGGGGTGCTCTCAGTTGGCCGCCGGCTTCTTCGCCGGCGTAGCTGATTTCGCAGCCGCTGCCGTCGTGCCATGAGTGATGCTGATATGAACAATCTTCACCGGACGGAACGGCCGATCGTTCATGGGATCGGTCGCCATGTGCGCAATCTCCTTGACAAGTGCCACCGTCGCATCGTCACACTGGCCGAAGATGGTGTAGTTCCCATTGAGGTGCGGCGTGGCAACCTCGGTGATAAAGAACTGCGAGCCGTTCGTGCCTGGACCGGAGTTAGCGTAGGCGAGCCGCCCCGGTCTGTCGAACATCAGGTCGGAAGAAACCTCGTTCTTGAATTTGTATCCCGGATCGCCTGTCCCATCGCCCTTGGGATCACCTCCTTGAATCATGAAACCGGCAATCACGCGGTGAAAAATCGTGCCGTCGTATAGCGGCACGCCATGCTTGGAAGCTCCGCTCACCGGATTCTTCCAGTCTTTGGTCCCGGTGGCGAGGCCAATAAAGTTTTCCACTCCGATCGGAGCTTTGTCGGGAAATAGTGTGCAGGTCATCTTTCCCGCCGTGGTTTCAATGATCGCGACTGGCTGGCCCGCGGCCCCCGCGTGGTGGACGGGGGCTTTCGTGGCCGGCGCTGTTTGAGTGCTCGATTGTGCCCAGACCGCGAGCACGGACACTGAAAGCAGCGCCGAAACTATGAATGCATTACGCATGATTGCTCCTCGAATAAAGGCAATTGTATAGCTGCCTAATCCACTGCGAAAACGCAGGATCGTTTCACCGTGTTCCCATCCTGTAAGCGCAATACCAGTGCCACAAAAATCCGTTGGCGCACAGAAGATTGAACGTGATCAGCGACCAAATAATGAATCGTATGATATGTCCGCCGCGGTACCACCTGGTTTTTGCAGGTACCGTCATTATTCTGTCGGGCATCGTTGGATCGGCAATTAGTTTCTCATGAAATTTCTTGAAGTAACGATTGTATTGATCTCTCACCTGATCATCTCTTTGGATCAACCTCCAAATGAGAAACACTACAACTGATCCCCCTACCAATGCTACGACCGCCACAGCAACCGAACTACGTTGGGCAAATGCCGCTGCAAGCACGCCAGCCTCAACCGCAAGCAGAAGCTCGGTGCGCTTCCAGCTAAGGGCGTCTTGATGAAAGTAATAGGTGTAGATGAAACGATAGAACTCCTTCTCATCTATGGCTCCCCAGTTAACTTCCTCTGGCGGTTCAAATTGATCTGGCATAAGGCTAACTCCGATAGGCGGGGCGAGCTCAGCCCTTCTTTTTCGGTGCTCGCTTTCGTGCTCTGCGGCGACTCCCCTTCTTTTCCCGGTTCGGGCCCGTTGATTTATCGGCAACGTTGCATTGTACGACAAGAGGCGCCAGACAGCTGCGGGCATCAATGGTCCTGGGATTGCTTTTCGTGGCTGACGATTTCGACCTGGCGGAAAACGCGCAGAAGATTCCCGCCGAGAATTTTCTTGATGTCGTCGGCGCTGTATCCGCGATCCAGCAGAGCCTGGGTGATTTTCGGCAAGTCAGCCGCGGAATCGATACCCGCGGGAGTCGCTCCAGCAACACCATCGAAGTCCGAACCAAGGCCCACATGGTCCACACCGGCAACTTTGGCAATGTGGTCGATATGATCGATCAGCGACTTCAATGGCGGTCGGGGGACCTTCGCAGCCCACTCCCGTTCGATGCGGTCATTGTCGATAAATGTCAGGGTTTTGCCATCCGCTTTTTGCTTCTCCGTGTAAGCGCGCTGGGCCTCCGCGGCCTGTTTGCCCATAGGTTCGCTTTGCTTGCGATAGTCTTCATCGACAAAGCCGGAGTAGAAATTAACATCAACCACGCCGCCATTCTTGGCCACCGCCTTCAGCATGTCGTCCGTCATGTTGCGCGGAGCGTTGGTCAGCGCCCGCGCCGATGAGTGCGACGCAATAATCGGTGCTTTGCTGGTCGCGATCACATCCCAGAAAGTTTTGTCGGCCACATGCGAGATATCGACCATCATTCCGAGTCGGTTCATCTCATGCACCACTTCCTTGCCGAAATAAGTAAGGCCGTTATGGTGCTGTACCTTGACATCGTTGATATCGCCGGAGGAATCCGCCCATTCGTTGGTGTTCGACCACGAAAGCGTCATGTAGCGGACGCCCAGCCGGTAGTAGTCGCGCAGCAGATGCATGTCGTTTTCGATGGAGTGTCCGCCTTCAATGCCCATCAACGCGGCCAACTTGTGTTCTTTGTGTGCGCGCTCGATGTCGGCAACCGAAAAAGCCATCACCATTCGGTCCGGATGATGCGCAGCCTGCTCATAGACGGAGTCAATCAGGTCGAATGTGTGCTGCGCGAAGTGGCCCTGATTGGTCCCCGGATCGACCCAGATGGAGAAAAACTCCGCGCCCAGATTGCCGCGCCGGGCCTTGTCCAGACTGATGTGGTCAAAGTCGTTGGGATCGGTTGAGCCGATGTCGTAGCCTGCATCGAGAAAATATTGCGGTGTGTCGGCATGCGTGTCGACGACGATGGCAGAGTCCTGAATCGCGCGCGCTTTGGCGCTAACCGCCGTATCGGATGCATTCGGGGATTGTCCAGACGAAAAAGGAGCCGATAGTACCAAGGCGAAGAGAACCAAAGTGCAAAAAATCAGAGCCGAGAGCAGGGAACTATGCAAGCGAGTCATAGAATGTAAGTGAACCTGTGCGAAATGAAGGATTGTATAGGCTCGGGCGCAAGGAAGAAAGACCGTTCAGCGCAGCGCCGCCAGCGCGTGTTCGACGCAAGCTTCTAGCGGCTGATCGGTGTCGACCACAGTCTTAGGAAAAGTGATTGCTTCGAAGCGGGACCGTACTTCGAGATAGAGTTGGTAGTTTCGATTGGCGGCCGGATGTTTCTCGGCCGGCGCTTCCAGTCGCCGTCTCGCAACTGTTTCCGCGCAAACGCACTCGATGATGTGCCACCGCTGGTTCAGCCGGCGTGCGATATTCACGACGTTTTCGATCTGGTAGCGCCGCGAGAACGGTCGTCCGTCCAGAAACAGAATGCGGTTGGCGTCCCGCTGCAGCAGGTAGCCGGCAGTTTCCAGCATGATCCGCAAACAGAAATCATCCTGTCGCGAGGAATATTCGATTTCGTCCGCAGAAAAAAGCGGGTGCCGGATCTCGTCCTTATTGAGCACGCGGCCGGAAGTACGCTCCGCCAGTGCGCGGGCAAGAGTAGTTTTACCCGACCCAGGCAAGCCAGCCATCAGAACGATCATGGTCGGAGTGAATTATACGAGGCCCGCTTTAAGTGGGTAAGTAATTAAGAGACTATTCCGCGCGACTATCGGCGGTGGCGACAGCGGTCGCCGGCTCGGGGCGCTCCATGGGAACAACATCCTGAGTTACGCGCCAATCCGCATAGCGTCCCGAAACCATAATGTGGAATACCCATTGATGGCGCTCCTCCTCAGGTTCAACTAAGCCGAGCGACTTCATGTAAAACAGGTACCGCTCCATCCAATGAATCTGCTCCTGACTCATGCCGCGGCGCTGCAGGTCCACCGTAAGACCGGCGAGATGCGACGAAGCTGTGTCGCCCTCCGACGGGGCTGCATTGCGGTTGTGCCGCCGAAGTTTCTTCTGGCCCTTCACCGTGCGTACCGCAGAGTTCACCTGAATCTGCTCGTGAAAGCGGTGATAGTAAGCTTGAGAGATATCTTGAACGAAGTCGCGCGTCCAGGGACGGCAGTATCGGCGTGTCGGGTCAAGCCGCGGATCAAAACGTAGTGTTTCACCCGGAATAATTGGCAGCAGCGCTCCACTCGCCTTCAGCGCTTCGAGTTCGTCGTCGTCCTGGATGCGGGGCAATTCCAGGCGGTCGATTTCTGCGTTCTGCAGCAAAAGAGATTCATGGGAGGGCCGGAACACCGGATTCCAGCGCGTCCAATGCAATCGGTGCAGCAGCCGATGATGGCGTACAGATTTATGTACCGAGGTCGTGGTTGCTCCGAACATGGTGGTGCCCAAGCAAGCCATGCACGCGCAAGCCAGCCACGAACGACGAATCAGACGGCGCAGTTCTAATTTCACGAAGTGGTCTCGTAATCTGCCGCAGGACCCGCCCTGCGACCGCTCGGACATTCTAAGCCATGCTGTCAAGCGATCCTAAACTTTTGATCGCCGGCTCGGCGTTACCACCGTACACGGGACAGTTGACCTATGCTTTGGTGACCCATGCTCTGGTGACCAATGCTCTGGTTACCTTCGGTTACTCTCCCGATTCGCAATGGCCTTTGCACAAAATAGGTGCACGCAGAACTCCATCTCGAGTCGCCGATTATGCCCAACTCATGTGCTCGCAGGGCAACCAGATAGCGCATTTTCGATGCGGAGGGGATATGCCCAGTTGTGAGGAGTGACAAAAATCAGCGCCGGAAAAGGTCATCCAGGGCTTGTTTCATGACCGCCCCGCCAACCTCGGAAATTGCCTTCGTCAGTGGAATATCCTTGGGGCAAACTTCCACGCAGTTCTGCGCATAGCCGCATTCCTGGATACCGCCGTCGCCCATCAGGGCCGCCAGACGCTCGTGTTGGAGCGCTTTGCCCGTAGGATGCGTATTGAACAGGCGCACCTGCGCAATGGTAGCCGCGCCCACGAAGCCCGTGTCTTCATTAAATTGCGGACAAGCTTCCATGCAGCACGTGCACGAAATGCACCGCGAAATGGGGTAAGCCTGCTCTTGCTCCTCCGCCGTCATGCGCGGGCCGGGACCGAGATCGTAAGTGCCATCAATCGGAACCCATGCTTTCACAGCCTTCAAATTTTCGAAGATCACGCTGCGATCGGTAGCCAGATCGCGAACGACAGGAAACTTTGAGAACGGTTCAAGCTTGACCGGTTGCTCAAGATTATCGATCAGTGCCGAACAAGCCATCCGCGCGCGACCGTTGATGAGCATGGCGCACGAGCCGCAAACTTCTTCCAGGCAATTCGAATCGTAGATGATCGGCGTGGTCGCCTTGCCCTCGCGCGTGACGGGATTCGCGGCAATCTCCATCAGCGAGGAGATCACATTCATTCCAGGATGATGGGCGAGCTCGAACTCTTCCCAGTACGACTTGGAAGTGGGAGTGGCTTGGCGCTTGATTTTTATGATTACGGATTTAGTTACCATCGGCCGCATCCTCTCTCAATGGGCGCTTTACCCGGTGCGCGCGATACAAAATGCCTTCTATCAGCGTGCACTGGCGATTGTAGAAGGCCAGTAATCGGCTTAAAGCTGTTAACGCTTGCTGCACTTTGCCTCTTTCCACCTCGAAATCACTGAAACTTTCGATTCTCGGAACCTCAAGGCGTATTGCGGCGCTATTACCCGTTTGATGGATCGACATATCGGGCTCCAAATGCTGCCCGAGCTCCCGCAGCAGGTTAGCATCGGTGTCTGGGAACGTAAGATCAACAAAACCCTTGTCCGACTTGTGATGGACATAGGCGCCATTGCGAAGCAGGCCACTTCGAATTCGGAACCAGGTCTCGCCCCTCCACGTGTCGGCCGGCTCGCGCATGAACGCATCTATCTGCGTTTCTCTGGAAAAGTTAACCAAGAACTCGTAATAGCCCTTTCGAAATCTTGTTACCGGAATATCGACGACTTGAGCGCCAATCGTTTCTGCTTTTTTGATGGCTCGTTCGATGACCTCGGCCTTGAACTGGTGCCTTTCTCGTTGTTCGGGAGCGAGCCACTCCTTAATGTCCTCTAGCCGCAGCGCGATGTGAAAGCCGTGGTCCGGTCTTATATAGCTTTTCGGAGCGACCAGACAAGTCCAATACTCATCCCAATTTCCTTCTCGGAGTCCGGCTTCCCCACGATCACGATATCTCTGCGCTTGATTCGGCTGGAAAATGGCTCTGACCTTATTTTCAATCAGCAGTCCGATTTTCCTCTTATTCTCGGCTCGATACACGACGACTAGATCAGCCTCGCCGTACTGGTCTGAGGCTGAGTGCCTAACGTTCACGATCTCATGCGGGTCGAGCTTCCCAGCTGCCCTTACGAATGTGTGGAGAAATTTGGGGTTCGCGCAGAATTCTTCTTCTAAGAGAAAATCGACGTGAAGTTCTCTGACTTTTCGCGCCTTCTCGGCTAGAACCGGCTCAAGAACTTCATCCATGTACTGGGTCTTTCTTGATTGACGGCCACAAAGTTTTGCTAAGCCGCTTCCCGCGCCATATTTCCCCGGCCTCCGCGGAATCAGCGACACGTCTAACCGGTCCGTAGTCTTCCCAAAACAAAACTCTGTCGTCGAAAAACAACCGGGAAGGACACGAGTTCAACTCGTGCCAGTTTAAAGTCTTGAAAGACGCGCGGCTTCCAGCCGCTGAGGTTTCGCCTTGAAGCCTGGACGACTCATCTCCCCGCCGGGAACTTATTTCGCAACGTTCTCGACCCACCGACGCCGACAATTGTTCGTTGTCGAATTGTACGCACGTCTCTTTCTGCACACCTTGTATCGACATCGTCGTGAAGGCCGCCACGAATTGCACGCTTTTGTCCTTATGCCGGAACACGTTCATCTTTTGTTGACTCCCGCGATCGATGTCGCAATCGAGCGCGCGATCCAACTTATCAAGGGCGCTTATTCGCATGAACTCGGAGGCATCATCGGTCGAAAGCAAGAAATCTGGGAGCGCGGATTCACGGATCATCGGATTCGAAATGAGGTTGATTTCCTGCATCATCGAAATTACATTCATCAAAATCCGATCGAACGAAAGATGGTCGACGATCCTAGCGCCTACCGGTATTGCTCCGCATTTCCGGGATTCAAGTTAGATCCGTGGCCCTCAGCGGCTGAAGCCGCCAACTTGAAAGCCTCCTAGGTGGCACGAGTTAAACTCGTGCCCTTCCCGATTCAACTGTCTTTCAATTCGCGCAACCAATCCGGACCACCCTATTTCACCGCGTCATACTTCCGCGCCCTCGGCGGAATCAGCGACACATCCACCGGCTCGTACTCAAATTTGGGTTCATCCGCATCGGGGGCAAAGTACGCTTTCGTCGTCTTCAGAAAATTCTTGTCGTCGCGCTCCGGGAAGTCCGGCTTGTAATGCGCTCCACGCGATTCGTCGCGCAGCCGGGCGCCCTGGGCAATCACTCGCGATAATTGCAGCATGTTATAAAGCTGGCGGGCGAAGACCACGCTGGTGTTCGCCCACTGCGTGCGGTCGCTCAAGTTCACTTTGCGGAAGCGTTCGAGCATCTCCACCAGCTTCGCGTCGGTTTGCTGCAAATTCTTGTTGTAGCGGATGACGGTGCAATCCTTGGTCATCAGCTCACCCAGTTCATGCCACAAGCGGAACGGATTTTCTGTGCCTTCATTATTCATCAGCAGGGAATTGCTCTCTTCCTGCTTTTTCTTTTCCGCCTCGAAGCATCCATTCCCGTCAGCCACCGACTGCAGGCCGCGCGCGTACTTCACCGCATTCGGTCCGGCGACGGCGCCACCATAAATACACGAGACCAGCGAGTTCGCGCCCAGCCGGTTCGCGCCGTGATACTGATACTCGCACTCGCCCGCGGCAAAAATCCCCGGAATATTCGTCGCCTGCTTGAAGTCCACCCACATCCCGCCCATGGTGTAATGCATGCCGGGGAAAATCTTCATCGGCGTATCGCGCGGATCGTCGCCCACAAACTTTTCGTAGATTTCGAGAATCCCTTCCAGCTTGCGATCAAGAATCTTGCGATCGATGTGCGTCAGGTCGAGATAAACCATCGGCTTGCCCTCGATGCCGAGGTTGTACTCGAACACCACCTTAAAGATGGCCCGGGTAGCGATGTCGCGCGGAACCAGATTGCCGTACTTCGGATACCACTCTTCAAGAAAATACCAGCGTTCATTCTGTGGAATCGATTTAGGGTCGCGCTTGTCGCCCGCAGTTTTCGGTACCCACACGCGCCCACCCTCTCCGCGGGCCGATTCCGACATCAGCCGCAGCTTGTCGTTGCCTGGAATGCACGTGGGATGCACCTGAATAAATTCGCCGTTGGCGTAATAGCATCCTTGCTGATAAAGCGCGGACTGCGCCGACCCAGTGCAGACCACGGAGTTGGTGGACTTACCGAAAATTGCGCCGTTGCCGCCGGTGGCGATGATAATTGCGTCGGCAGGGAAGGTGCGCACTTCCATCGAGCGCAAATCCATAGCGCAGATGCCGCGGCAGACGCGGTTTCCATCGAGCACCGCGGAAAGAAATTCCCAGTGCTCGTACTTCTTCACCTTGCCTTCGGATTCATAACGCCGAACCTGCTCGTCGAGCGCGTAGAGAAGTTGCTGGCCCGTAGTCGCGCCGGCAAAAGCGGTGCGGTTATACAGAGTCCCGCCAAATCGCCGGAAATCGAGCAAGCCCTCGGGCGTGCGATTGAAGGGAACCCCCATGCGATCGAGCAGATCGATGATGCCCGGCGCGGCCTCGCACATATCCTTTACCGGCGGCTGGTTCGCCAGAAAATCTCCGCCGTAAACCGTGTCATCAAAGTGGATCCAGGTCGAATCGCCTTCGCCCTTCAAATTCTTCGCAGCGTTGATGCCGCCCTGCGCACACACCGAATGCGAACGCTTCACCGGCACAATCGAGAACAGATCGACATTTGCGCCCATTTCAGCGATCTTGATCACCGCCGAAAGCCCTGCGAGGCCGCCGCCGACTACAATAATTTTAGGAGCTGCCATGGTTCACTCCCCCGGCCTTCCGGGGCTTCCCGCGGCTGGACTTGACTGCATCGCCGTAGTGCCCGGTTCGAACAGCAGCTGCGGTCGAGAGCGGAACGTGAATAAGCTCGCCAGCCCCACCCCACTCAGCAGGAAGAAGAATGCGATGCACACGATGAGAAATCGCTTCCGCGCCTTCTCTCCAGAGACGATGCCCCACTTCGCTGAAAACAGCCAGACTCCATACGCGAAGTGCCATGACGCTGCGATCAATCCCACTAGATAAAAAATAAACAGCGCCGGCTGAAACACTTCCTGTTGCACTTTACCGAAAGAAGCATTGGGATACGCGTGCAAATCAATCCCGGTAAACCGCATTGTCCAGGTGTGCCAGATGATATAGGCGAAGGCGATTCCGCCGGTCCAACGCTGCGCGGTGTACATCCAGTTGCCGCTCCAGGGATATTCCAGGGTATTCCCATCCCCGCGGTACCAGATGTAAAAACCGTAGAGCGCGTGGAATGCGATGGGCAGCCAGATTCCGAACAGTTCAAGAAAGAAGACGAGCGGAAGATTGCCGAGAAAGCTTACCTGCCGCGCATAAGCATCAGGACCGCCGATCGCGCTGGCGTTTGAAATCAGAATATGCTCGAACAAGAACGCGCCCACGGGAACGATGCCGGTGAGCGAGTGCAGCCGTCGCAACAGAAATGAGGTACCTTGTCCGGCGCGCAACGGCGCCACACCTTGCACTTTATCGCGAACCGCGGTTGGAGCCGTAGAACTGGCTGCTGACGCCACGAACACCCCTTAAACTCTTATTCGTACTTCGTATGTATGCTTGTGCCCTGAAAGATGACAAAAGAACTTTTCATTATCCGGCGGCGAGAGAAGCGAAGTCAAGAAGACCAGTCGCTGAGGTGATGGCTGAACTTCGATTCTGAAATCTCCCGGGCGATGCCCGGTATCATAGGCTGAACGATCTCCCATTAACAATAACGCGATCCTGTACCGTTTCGGAGCACGGTGCGCGCAGATTCGGCCACTTCCTTGTGCAATCGTCCGCTACCGGCCTCCAGCACACCAATCCAGAAACTGCCGAAACGCTGCGCCGCGATGGCTGTACTGAGACTTTTCTTCGGCGCTCAGTTCCGCAAAAGTTTTTTCAATCGGCGGAAAATAAAACAGCGGGTCATAGCCGAAGCCGTTCGTGCCACGCGGAGCATCGAGGATGAGTCCTTCGGCCGCTCCGCGAAATGTGGCCAGTGTCTGGCCGTCGCGCGCCGCCGCCAGCACGCAAACAAATCTGCTCGTGCGCTCCGGAAATGGAATGTCTTTCAACTCGCGCAGAACGCGGGCGTTGTTGGCTTCGTCATCGGTATTCGCGTCAGCCTCATGCGGTTCCTTATTGTGCAGATCAGGTGCCGCGTATCGCGCAGAGTGTACTCCGGGCGCTCCATGCAGAGCGTCAATCTCCAGGCCAGAATCGTCGGCGACCACGATCTCCCCGGCAACGTACCGGCTATAACCTTCAGCCTTTTTTCGCGCATTCGCCTCGAAGGTCAGGCCGTCTTCAACCACAGTGGGCAGCGAGGAGAAGTGCGGGATTCCGGCGATCTCAACTCCATGCCGCAAAGCAGCGCCCGCAAAATCGCGCAGCTTGCCAGGATTGGATGTCGCTATCAGAATTCGTCGCATTGCTGATCTCGCAATGGTAATCAGGGGACCCGTTCAGGTAGATGAAGATGACTTGGAAGTTTTTCGCAGCATGCCCACACCCAGCAAAACGGCGAGTCCCGAGATCCATCCACCCGCCGTGCGGTCCCATGTGCGAATAAAAGTAATCTGCACCCGGTTCGCGCCAGACTGCACAGGCACCAGCATCTGTCCGGTACTTTCGCGCGTGGCTGCTTGCACCTGGCGTCCGTTGACCTCCACGCGCCAAGCCGGATAATTGAAAAGATGCAGAGCAAGATTGTCGCGTGTTGACATTTCCGCGGTAAAAATCTTCTGCTCCGCCTCCCACTCCGACACTCTGATCGCTGCGCGAGCAGGTCCTTCCACAGTCACCCCATCCACAGTCACCCCTGGAGCGTCTTTATCGACTGACGCGGGATCCGCTCCCGCGGGCGTGTACTCGTCGGTGCCTTCGTATCCCGCACCAGTCGCGATGTTGTCCTGCATCTCGCGCAAATCGGCAGCGGTATCCCACCACGGCGGCTGAAAGCGTTGCCACACGAAAACCAGCACGCACAGAGTCACTAGATAGAGCGCAACCCGCACTGTCCATCTGCGCACCCCCATCGCCGTGAGCAAGGTGAACGGAATCCCCAGGCAGAGCAACCATCGCCAGGGAAACTGCATGAAGCGCAGTTTGGGCAGGATGTCCCACAGCGGATTGGAAATCGACAGCATCAGCACCGTACACACTGCGGCCCAGATCACAAGCGATGCCCAGAGCGCGGAATTTCGATGGCGCCATCTTCGCGAAGCCCACGCTGCAGCAATTGTGACCACGATCTCCGCGATGGCAATCCATGAAATGACTCGATTGAAGGCATCGTGCTCCACGTCGGTGGTGTGGACGAACAGAAAATTATCCAGCGGCCGCGATCCCGCCGAGACCGCCTCCGCAATGTTCACCCAGCCCTGTTCGTAGATCGCTGGCAGCAAATAAAATGCGGCCAGCGCAGCGCCCAGAACGAGCGCAGTTGAGCCCGTTAGCACAACCTTCAGAGATCTCCGCCGCCAGGCAATAACTATCATCAGCAAGACGAGCGAATAGTGCACCATCACCGCCGCCGGTGCATTGATCAACCACGCGGCAGCGAGCAGCAAAGCGAGCAACACCGTTGTACGGAGGCGCTTTTCGTCACTGCGCAACAACAGCAACAGCAGCAGTGGTAACAACGAGCTAGCGAGCAATTCGGCGAAAGCGCTACGCCAATATACGATCGTAAGGTGATACGGATTGATGGCATACAACACCGCCGCGTAAGTTGCATCGCGCTGGCCGAACCATTGCCGCGCCAGCAGAAACATCGATAGGCCCGCTGTCACCAGCACAAGCCAAATGTAGATGCTGGGAACCAGCCTCCAGGGAAAAATCGCGCTCAGGATCGTCCCCAACACCCACGATGCTGGAGGATAGAAAATGAAGCGCGGCTCCCCGTAACCGAAATGTGCCAAGCTCGCCCACCGCGGATAGACGATCCCCTGCCTCCATTGTCCGAGAACTTCCAGCCACGAATACAGGTGGAATTCGACGTCGTGTCCTGAAGGAGTGCCGAGAAATAAGAAAGGGATTTCAACAGCCAATGCCGCGGTCGCGATCCATGCCAGCGGCATCCAAACCGGGCTGCTGCGCCCTTCCCGGGGCGTCCGCTCGAAGGACGATGAATCGTCAAGCGGGCCGGATTTTGCAGTTGCTGCCAGCTTTGCTCCCTAAACTCCGCGCCTCAGACTCTGCCCGTGACGCTGCCTCGTATCGGTTATACATGTTCGCACATGGATGATCGCGGCGCACGGATGGTGCTCGCGTCTTCGGGACCGTAAGAAGACGCGGCAAGACTATGCGAATTCGACTCAGCGCCTGTGCATAATTTTCCAGTTATTTAACCGTGATTTAATATTCGTGCAACCGTCACGCAACAGACATGCTCTACCGTACTTTCACAGGGGTGGAACAGAACCCGGAGAGTTGAAGAACCCATGCCAGAGACGGGGTGCGGGTTCTTCAATCTCTGGAAATAGCCCTAACCTCTCGCACCTTCTGCCAGCCTGCTGCTTGTGTTCCCGCCTTGCGTTATTTCCAAGAGTTGTACCAGCCACTCTGCCGCGAGAGGTTTCATCTGAAAACAAAGAGTTAGCAGCAGGCTGCGCGAAGCAAGGGGGCGCGAAGAAACGAAAGAATGAAGGCTGTGGCTGAGGGCCTAAAGGTAGAAAATCCAAACTAGGTGGCGACGGTTTCGCCCGATCGTTGGCGGCGAAGCTCAGCCAGAAAATCATCCGGTTGTAGCTCAGGGCCTTGTCGCAGAAGTTCGAGTAAGGGATCTTCGAGATCGTCCCCACCCTCAGCGGCAGTCTCCGGCGAGCGCTCGAACTGGCTGAGGTCGGCCGTGAGAGCGCGTGGAGAAATGCCCAGCTCAAGCTTCGAGTCACGGCAGCCGCGCAGAACGCTGATCAGGTTGCCCACCTGCGCACGCTGTTCCGGCGTGCGGGAAGGGAACTCCACTCCCATGCCATGTCCCGGATGCATAACTCGCACCATGCCTTCGGTGTGCACAGCAATCTCGTCGGTTCGCAGGCAGAGGTCCACCATTGCATGTTCGGGAAACGGCGAATCGCTTTCCACGTAGCACCCGCCCAGGCTCAGATCCGTGAGTTTGCAGTGTGGAACGGTTTCGTCCGCCCCTTCACTGAGATTTGCCGCCGCGGCCTTCAGCCAGTGATGGAGTTGCGCCCCGACTGATTCTTCCAGGTCCAGAAAATGAACTCCGGTCTGGCCGTTGGGATTCGCCCACGCCACCTGTCCGTGAGCGTGGACTTCAAAACTTCCGTCCGGCATCTGAAAGCGGAAATTGAGTAGAGCTCCAGGAGCCTGCGGTTCGGCCGTGAGGACGTCCATTCCAGTCTCGCTCAAATCGATCAGAATGCCCTCGACTTTACGGCCGTCAGGCTGAGTAAGCTCCACGGGAGCTTGTACCGGAACGCGGCGTGCGCGGCGGCGTTCGCGATTCAACAAGGCAGCCACGGCGCGCAATCCAGCCCGGGTCTTATCTTCGGAGAGTGGTTTGTACAGAACAAAATGCGCGCCCTCGGTGAGAATGTGGCGCGCCTTCGCAGGTTCTGCAACTAATGCCACTGTGATGGGTGGGTTTCCGGAGTTCAGCCTGCGTGCTTCTTGCAAAAGTACCGACGCGGCGTCGGGATCCTCGAAATCAACGATGAGCGCCTCAAACCTTAGTTCTTGAAGCCGGTGGATCGCGGTGGCGAGATCGCTGAAACGCTCCACCGCGATCCCAAAGCCAGGCAAAACCTGGCCTAGGATTTCGGAAGCGGAATCGTCACCGGAAACTAGTAACGCTAGAAAGTTCATAAACTGGATTTCCCCGCCTCACCAGGGCGAGATTATGGCCAACGAGGAGCGGCAGGACGAGCCGATTTGGAAGCCGCTGCTCCCGAATTACCCGCACCCGCCTTTGCCGCCATCGTTTCCGACGGGGACGAAGCCTCGTCGCCTTCCATTAAGACTGCATTATCTTCATCATCATTTTCGGCGAGCAGGGGCGCCACTTCGCGCAACTTCTCCGCCGCCTGCTGGAGCATCTCGATTTGCTTTCCCAGTTGGGCGTACTTGGTTTGCTTCTGCCGCAACACCTCATGAATATCTTTCATACAACCCCCTCTGGTGAATGTAAGGAGGCCAAGGTGGAGGGTCAACGGTAATCCCGGCTTGAAGGTTACTGCGGTAATCGCAGGATGGGAACCCAGCTTTCAACCCAAAAGCAAAAGCCCCGCTGAGTGGGGCTTTTCTGAAGCGATAGAACGGACTTAGCCCTTCAATTTCTTGCGAAAGATTCCAGCCAGACCTACCAATCCAGTTCCGAGCAACCCGAGAGTGCCGGGCTCGGGAACAGCGCTGGGACTGATGAACGTGTCGCCACTGCCAAGCGTAGACGAGCCCATCCAACCGTTCTTGCCGGTGAAGACGTAATCTTCGATGGTTATGCCGGTGGCTGACTTGCCGTCTAAGGTTCCAGTGAGTGAGCCAACGATCTCATAAAGCGTTCCGCCGCTCGGACTCGAACTCATTTCGGTAAGTTTAACCGGGCCGGAAAAAGAGCCGCTGAAAACGGTTCCACTAGCAAAGCCATCCGAGCCGTTGCCGGTGATTGTAAAGCTTCCACCGCCATTAAAGGTTGCAACCGAGCCAACTCCTGTTCCCGTCGTGGACACATAGGAACCAGTCGAAAAGCTCACGGTCCCGAGATTGCTTCCTCCAATCGGAACCCCACCCCATGGATTCACGGCGACCAGTACAGAACCGCTCAGGCTTAAACCCGACATACTTCCCGTAAGTGTTCCAGTGTGATTCGTAAAGTCGATTGTGGACGCGAAACCCGTCAGTGGGAGAGCCAGAGCTAGTAAAGCCATCAGTACTATGCGCTTCATTTTCAACTCCTTGCAGAACCTACTTGCTATGAACCCACGGTTGGCGGAGGCTTCAGGCCCCCTCTGGCGGTTACAGACTGATTTCCGCACTGTGTTTAAGAATTTAAAGCACTCTGAGTACCAAACCTGCAATCGACACAAACTAATTGTTTATCTATGACTTAGCCAACATTCCCGCCCATTCGTTCGATTTCGAAACTGCAAAGCGATGCACACTATTACAGTCCTTTTGCGTCCGTCGTCCGTCCTGTTTCATGGCACTTTCGTGTCATTGCACTTTGGTGTCACTACCTTGGAATTGGTTGCCCTGAATTTATCACTCGTGTACTTCCGGGTGAGGCTCTCTGGACACCCCTGACTCAAAAGAGTTACGGGGCCGTCTTAATGTGCTTATCAACCCGACCGAGCATCCGTTGCGTGGTCTGGGCGAGCCGCGCGAAAGCTTGTGTTTTTTGCGACGATCAAGATTCTTGCTCCCCCACCGGTACTTCTAAGCCCGTCCCTATCAGGCCGCGGAGACGCCGGGAAAGATTTGTCGCCAAAGATCGGTAAAAGCGCGAGCCGAGATGCGGAAATAACTCAAACAAGGTTTGCAACGTATTCCGGTCGAGGAAAAGGGCTTCAACGTCTCCGTCGGCAATCACTTGGGCGCTGGCCGGTGCGTCCTCCAGAAACGACATCTCGCCGCAAATTTCGCCGGGCCCCATCGCTTGCGCCGCACGTTGCGACGGGATCTGCACTCGCGCCGTCCCCGCCAGCAGGAGATAAACGCCATCCGCCCTCTTACCCCGCTGCACCACAACTTCACCCTTCTTGAAGTGGACGCGGCTCGCCTTGTCGGCAAACAGAGTCCAGTCGTTCGCCGTGAGATAAATCAAACCCTGTTTCGACGATGAGAGTACGGATATTTCCTGCTCGATAATCCTGGACATGGCGCGCGTCAACCCGATTCCCTGCGAGATGCCCCGTCAGAGATGGCCCTTCAAAGACCAGAACAATCCGAGAGCGGCAACGAGGAATATTACTTAGAGTAGCAGAAAATGCAGCGAACGCCGGCAGACGTTTCGAGGCCGCAGAAAAACCTGGTACTTGTATCTAGCGATCCGCAGGAGAGCTACTAAGCCACCAAGGAAACTCTACTCAAAGCGGAACAAGAGCGCGAACACCTCAGCGCGCGCGTGCACTGAGCTGGACGATGACCCAGGAGGAGCAGTCAGAAGGGCTTCGCGTCACCGAGAAGAGGCAGCGCGTGGTCCCGCGAAAAAAGAGCCGCAAAAACTTGCTTCAGGCAGGATCAGCGACCCCGCCTGCTGTTGGGGGTTGTTTCTCCACCGTAGCAGGTTCGGTTGGCGGCGGCGTTCCAGACGCCTGAGTGAGAGCCTGCACTGCTTCCTTCAACTGCGTAACTTTTTCATCAAAATCGTCAACTAATTCTTGCGTTTGAGTCGCCGTTGCCATTCCGAGCTCCTTACGATTTGATGCCTATGATGCTAGTTGCTGTTGGCCGTCTAGTAGATACTCCAGCGCTACCCGATAATGCTCCAAGTTCTGAATAATCGTCTTCTGTTCTTGTTCGCTCGAACCAAGGAGGTTAACTTTATCAGAATGGATGTTCAGAACACCTATTCGATTTTGATTCAACTTTTTGTCCCGCGTTGCACGAATTACGAGGCAGACCATGCTTCGAATTTTTTTCTGGTCGAAATACTCCCGCTCTTGTTGTAGCAGGTCTTCCTCCAATTCCAGGCCTGAATATTTGGGGAGATAGCGCATGTCAGAAATGATCACGTCCTCGCCGAGGGCATACGCTGTTGGGGCTCCAGGTAGTAGCCTCTTTCGGCCTCGATCACTATTTTCATCCTCGACGGGAATCGCTACTGGTGTGAACTGCGGACTTGTGTCACTCCAAAACAGCACATCGAGCACATGTTTATACGAGGCAAGGTCCCGTCCGTATCCGATAAACTTCGTCCGCTCCTTAATCTTCGCGAGCGTTGCGGCATCGCAAGCGTTGGTCTCATATGCTCGCATCACACTACCGAAAAACGGGCCTTCAGTACTTCCGGAGGAATTCCAATAACTCCAGACGTTCGCGCACAGTGCTTTCAGAACTTCGACGATTGACTCCTCCACGTTCTTGGCAACGGCTGCTCTTTGGTCGGGCGTGAGCGAAGCCTTTTGCTGAAGCGTTGCCCTCAGCTGTGAGACTACTTCAAGCAATCGAGCCATCGTAGGCCCGGCGGCGGTCTGCATCTGCAACCGACGGCGAGCATTTTCTAGTTGTGACGCGACCGCGCGATCATAGTAGTGTTCGGCAACCGCAGCGCCAGCTACCACCAGAATAAACACCACAACATAGGTTAGTTCACGAGACTCGATGTGTTTCGCGAAAACTACGGGGAAAGCAGTCGCCAATACCACAATGGGAATCCGTGCCCATTCAAACACGCGTCGCCAACTTATAGCGACTCTTCTCAGAGATTCCTCCGTATCAAAAATAAAGGTGCGAGTATAGCTCAGGGACTGCCCAGTTGTGAAGAAACAGATTTTTCGTTCGGATTTCGGAACAGGGAAGGCTATTCCAAGAGGCACGGCAGTGGTCGCCGAGGAAGGTGCCACCCACAACATCGCCAGGTCACCTTTAAGGGACCCCATCCGGCGCCAGAAATCTCTGAGAGTATACTCCGGCAAAACGAACTCCTGACTGTCCTTGAACCCGGCTGGGGGAGCCGAGAACAGCCTCTTTACCGATGCGATTGTCTCGCCACTGACGGCGGCGGTCAAGATGCAGGATTCTGCAACCTCAGCCCTGGCTCTTTGGGGTAATTCGTCTCCCCTGCGCTGAATGGAAAGCTGGGTAGCATCGGAGTCTCGATTTGCAGCCTCTCCGCTCCCAGCTCGTGATCAACTTTAGCCTTACAGTGTCTTTCGACACGCAGCGGCCCCGCCGCAAGTTATCGAGAGATGGTGCGCGTGAGAGATTCGAACTCCTTTACAAAAGTTTAACGTTGCCATCCCACGTGGATGGCGGCTTGTGCTTTCCCGATTGAATGTAAGCTGCCAACTGCTCGGCTGCTTTAGCGGCATTCTCAAACTCTTTATCGGAAATGCCCTTGGCCAAGATAGCTGAAACGATTGTGACCAACTGAGTTCTGTCCATTGCAAATTCCTACTTCGCAGCCTTCGCGGCTTTGGCTTTCTAGAAATGGTGCGCCCTGAGAGATTCGAACTCCCGACCTTCTGGTTCGTAGCCAGACGCTCTATCCAACTGAGCTAAGGGCGCAACGCTTACTTCGGCGGGGTGAGGTCGCTCAGGAATTATAACGGAAGTCGAGCTCTGCCGCGAACGTTCGCTGTCGAACATCTTTTCTTGCGAATTTTATTCTGAATCGCTAGTCCGCCAGAAACCAGTCCGCCAGAAACCGCGCAGGACGCCGATTTCGGTCGCCAAACTTTTCCACAGGGCGAATCCCACCCGCGTCATCCGGAGTAGGCCTCTTTAGAAGTAAATCTTTCCCGCTGGAGAGCAATTACTACAAAGCAGCCTCTCCGCAATTTCGTGTTTTGAGCAGCTTAAGAACGGCACGCTGTGTGCACTATGGAAAAGCAGACGAAGTGGCGCGCAACGGGGCGCTCCAAGAAGCACTTCGGCCAGAGGTTTTCTTGGACGCCCCTTTGCATAAACTCCCCCAAGCGCCCCTCGTTTTCAAGTCCTTACGGCTAGGCTATTTCCGCCCGCCTCTTTACGCCAGAGCCAGCGGTTCCCGCACATCGATCCCGGCCTGACGCAAAAGCCGGGCAATGCTATCAGTTTTCAGGCGCGAAGCGTCAAACTCCACCCGCACTGTGCGCTCTTGCTCGTTGAACTGTACTCGTCGAACTCCGTAAACCTCACGCATTCCGTCGATCGCCCGCAACTCTTGCTCGCCGGGCGCTGAGCCGTAGCGAAAAACGACATCCAGATAAGTCATGCGATAATCCTCTGCTGTCTTCCTCTGCTGTCTATGGAAGCCCGCGCTCCGCTGTCCGGCGGGCTGAATCCAATATATGCCATTATCCATCGAAGAAGACAGGAAGCCTGAGTATGAGGTTGCGGCGATCACGAGAAGGCCGGAAGGGAAATCGCGATGCGCGTGCTTGCGTACACATGGGCTGGGGTTCGCACTACTGACGTGAAATCAGCCGCGCACTTCTTTGGCGATGTCCTGGGACTTTCCCTGATTCACGAGGGCAAAGGACTCGCGCAATTCGAACTGCCATCGGGACAGCTCTTCGAGGTCTTGGGTCCGGAGAGTCATTACTATCAATTTCACGCCTGCCCGGTTTTAGCCTTTCAGGTGGAGGATTTGCGCGCGGCCATAAACGAATTGAAATTACGAAGCGTCGAGTTCGTCACGGATGTCAATGGCACGGAATCAGAAGCCTGGGCTTATTTTCGCGGGCCCGACGGCTACCTATACGAGCTTTGGCAGACGGTACGCCCGCTGAAGGCACTTCAGGCCAACTAGACTATTAGGGCAGCATTTTGGCGGCTGTCGCGAGAGGTTTGCCCTGAGGCTCCCGGAGGCTGGGTCACCGCTATTAGAAACCGCCATTAGAAAAGGAGTTCCAACAGACACCCACAAAGTCCACATGCCTCCAAAGCCATTCAACCCGGCGTCCATCCTCGAACGCGACCCCGTCTGCGGAATGAATGTAAATCCCGCGAACGCCAAACATACCTGCGAGCACGCTGGAAAGAACTATTATTTTTGCTGCGCACCGTGCGTGGAAAAATTTAAAGCTGACCCGACAAAATATCTCAGCCAGAGACCTTCGCGCCCATTAGGCCTGGGAATGCCTGCTTTGGTTATGCCGGTTGCCCCAGCCCCAGTCTCCAAGTCCCAAAACCAACCGGTCCAAAGTAAGCCTGAGACTCAGCCCCCTCCGCGCTCAGCGACCGAGAGCGCCAGCTACGTCTGTCCCATGTGCCCCGACGTGCGCGAAAACAAGTCGGGCGCCTGTCCTTCGTGCGGTATGGCGCTCGAGCCAGAACTTCCCGCAGCATGTACCCGCACCGAATACACCTGCCCCATGCACCCTGAAATTGTGCGCCCAGGACCGGGTTCATGTCCCATATGCGGCATGGCTCTGGAGCCGCGCACGGTCTCCGCCACCCCAGAAGAAAATCCCGAGCTCCGCGACATGAGCCGCCGCTTCTGGATTAGCCTCGCTTTGACCGCTCCGCTCATGATCGTTGCGATGGCTGCCATGGCCTGGGAGATGCCGTTGCACCGCCTCCTGCGAGGGGCAACGTTGCCCTGGATCGAACTCGCCCTCGCTTCGCCCGTGGTGCTCTGGGGTGGCTGGCCATTTTTCGAGCGTTTCTGGACTTCGCTTGTTAATCGCAGTCCCAATATGTTCACGCTGATCGGTATGGGCACCGGCGTCGCTTACGGATACAGCATCGTCGCCACGGTTGCGCCGCAAATTTTTCCCAACTCTCTGCGCACCATGGAAGGTTATCCCGACGTTTACTTCGAAGCGGCTGCCGCCATCACCACGCTGGTCCTGCTCGGTCAGGTCATGGAATTGCGAGCCCGCAGCCGCACCAGTGCCGCCATCCGCGCCCTCCTCGATCTCAGCCCGCGCACCGCACACCTGCTAAGCCCAGATGGCAGCGAGAAAGATGTCCCGCTCGAGCAGGTAAAGCCGGGAGACCGCCTCCGCGTGCGTCCGGGAGAAAAAATTCCGGTGGATGGAATCCTGCTCGAAGGCCGCAGCACAGTTGACGAATCCATGATCACCGGCGAATCGATGCCAGTGGAAAAGTCATTCGACAGCAACAATAAAGTCGTCGGCGCCACTATCAACGGCACCGGATCATTCATCATGCAGGCCGAGCGCGTCGGCAGAGAAACTCTGCTGGCGCAAATCGTACGACTCGTCGGCCAGGCACAGCGCAGCCGCGCTCCCATCCAGCGCCTCGCCGACCGGGTAGCGAAGTGGTTTGTCCCCATCGTCGTTGCAATCGCCGTGATCACGTTCATCGCGTGGTTCTGGCTGGGCCCGCAACCGCGCCTCGCCCACGCCCTCGTGAACGCAGTCGCTGTGTTAATCATCGCGTGCCCCTGTGCTCTCGGACTCGCAACCCCCATGGCCATCATGGTCGGCGTAGGCCGCGGAGCCCGCGCCGGAGTGCTCATCAAAAACGCCGAGGCTCTCGAGATTCTGGAAAAAGTTGACACCCTCGTCGTCGATAAAACCGGAACGCTCACCGTAGGCAAACCGAAGCTGGTTGGGGTAGGAGCTCAAACCCCATCCGATGCCGATCAAGTGCTTCGCCTCGCTGCCAGCCTGGAGCGCGCCAGCGAACATCCCCTGGCAATCGCAATTGTGCAAGGCGCTCTTGATCGCCAGATAGAACTCGCCGAGCCGACAGAATTCGTTTACTCCGTCGGCAAAGGGATTCAGGGAATCGTGGACGGAAGAAGTGTCGCGGTCGGTAACGCTGCTCTTATGGTTGAAGTTGGCGCCTTCGCGAGCCCCGACCCGGCCATTCTTCACGCCAAGGTCCCCGTGGGCACAACCATTCTCGTCGCCATCGATGGAAAATATGCCGGAAACATTTCCGTTGCCGACCCCATCAAACCGTCAACTCGGGAGGCGATTCGCAGCCTCCGCAGCCAGGGCATTCACATCGTCATGCTCACCGGCGACAATCGCGCCACCGCGTCAAACATCGCGGAAGCGCTCGGCATCGACGAATTCGAAGCCGAAGTCTTGCCTGCAGGCAAATTGGAAATCGTACGCAAATTGGAAGGGCAGGGAAGAGTCGTCGCGATGGCAGGCGACGGCATCAACGACGCCCCGGCGCTCGCGCAAGCCGATGTTGGCATCGCCATGGGCACCGGCACCGACGTTGCTATCGAAAGCGGCGGGATCACCCTTGTGAAAGGCGATCTCTCTGCAATCCTGCGCGCCCGCAAACTAAGCCAGGCCACCATGCGCAACATCCGCCAGAATCTTTTCTTCGCCTTTATCTACAATGCCGTCGGCGTGCCCATCGCAGCGGGAATTCTCTACCCGTTCTTCGGCCTGCTGCTCAGTCCAATCTTTGCCGCAGCCGCGATGAGCTTCAGTTCCGTCTCCGTGATCACAAACGCTCTGCGCCTGCGCAACGTGAAGTTGTAACCTTGAGCGTGTGGGGCGGACACTCCTGTCCGCCGCCTTTGACGTTGGTTTCTTTTTTTGCAGATGCGGCGGATGCAGCGAATACAGACGGAGCGAATGCGGATGCAGTGAAGGGCGGTGATTTGCAAATGCCTGCCGCACCGTGGAAGAGCGGCGCTTCAGCGCCGCGTGTCAGGCAAAATGACGTGGGGTTTCAGCCCCTGCGGTACCTCTACAGCTTTCCCAAATACTCAATCACGTCCGGCTCCGTCCAATCCACCGGCCCGATAAACTTGCGGCGCACCACACCGTTGCGGTCGATTATGTAAGTCTCGGGAAACTTAAACGTCCCGTACAGGCTGTTGCTCTTCTGATCGGCATCGCGCACGGAGAGCAGGTTCACGCCGTGATCTCTCAGGAACCGCTTGTAGCTGCTGTCATCCACGTCCACGCTCACCGCCAGCACAGTCACGCCTTTATCCTTCATGCGCTGCTGCATCTGCACCAGCGATGGCATCTCCTCAATGCACGGAGGACACCAGGTCGCCCAGAAATTCAGCACCACTACCTGACCCTTAAACTGGCTCAGCGTCACCGTGCGGCTCGAGTCGCGCACCGTGAAGTCCGGCGCAGCCGTGCCGATGCGTGGAGGCCGCGTCCCGCTATAGCAGCCGGATAGCGCCAGCAGAATCGGTAGCACAATGACCACCGCAGTAACCGACCCGGCAAAACGAAGCATGCGTCGCACCTAGCTATAATAATCGATTCGACTTCTCGTGCAGAAGTAAGCCGCAGAAGTAAGGGCAGAAGTAAGCCGCATAACTAAACCGCAGCCCATCTCATGCACTTCCGTTTCATCACATCCACTCCGCAGGATATCTTTCGCGGTAGCGGGACGTTTGCCGGCATCAGCACCCTCGCAACATTTCTCCGGCTCTCCGGTCGAACAGTCGACCTGTTGACACCCACCTTCCAATTTCCCGTCTACACCGTGGAGCGGCTGGCTTTCAACGAGACGCTCCGCCTCTGCCACAGAAGTTTCAACTCAATCACAATCGGCTTCGACATGGACGGCTACACTTTAGCCGGCACCGGACGGGGCTTGCATATAGCGTCCATCAAAGGTGTGGTCGCCGACGAGATGCGCTTTGAGGCCGGCCTTACCAAAGCCACGATGAGTCTGCAGGCGCGTTGTGAGAAGCGTCACGTCCAGCGCGCAGACGTGGTCCTCGCCACCAGCCACTACTCTTCCCGGAGAATCCAGGAGCTCTATGGCATCTCGGGCATCTCGAAGGAACCACGGGAACCGCGCATCGTGCCCGAGCTGATCGATCTCGCCTCCTGGCGCAGATTGCTCCAACTCAATCCAGCTCAGCCGGAAGCGAACAGATTTATAGTGCTCTGTGTTTGCCGCTTCTATCCGAGAAAACGGCTGAACATTCTGCTGGGCGCTGCTGACCGCCTGCGCTCGAAAATACCCGGACTCGAAATTCGCATCGTTGGCGACGGCCCCGAAGCCCGCCGCCTCAAGTCCATCTCCCGCACCAGAAATTTACTGGGAATCGTGACCTGGCTGGGAAACCTCTCGCAGGACGAACTCGCCAGGGAATATAACGGTTGCCATGTTTTTTGTCTGCCGAGCATCCAGGAAGGGTTCGGCATCGTCTTCCTGGAAGCCATGGCAAGTGCCAAGCCCATCGTGGCTGCACGCGCCAGCTCAACCCCCGAAGTGGTGAAGCACGGCATTCTAGCGGAACCAGACGACGAAGAAGCATTGGCCGAAGGGATCGGTCGCGTTTATGCAGATCCAGCGTTGCGCGCCGCACTCGCTGCCGAGGGATCGCATTGGGTCAAGCAGTTCGACGCCCCGCAAGTCGCTGCCGCATTCCTGCGCGCAGTGGAACAAGCTGCAAGCATGCAAAACGCAGACAGGCCCTAACAAAACATGTGGGGACAGCCGCCCTCGGCTGTCCTTCGAGCGAAGCTCGATGATCTCCTTGCCAGATCGCCAGCCCCCGGGCAGCATAGCCCTCGCGAACCCAGTAATATATTGATGGGCGCCTTTACCCAAAACACCATGGTCTATCTCACGCGCAAAGCGGAATTTTCAGCCTCGCACTATTACCACAGCCCGGATTTCACTCCCGAGGAGAACCGCCGCATCTTCGGCAAATGCAATAACCCCAACGGCCACGGCCACAACTACACCCTCGAAGTCACGGTAAAAGGCGAAGTCGATCCCCGCTCCGGCTTCGTCGTCGATCTCAAGCAACTCAAAGAAGTGATGCACCGCGAAGTGCTCGACGCCATGGACCATCGCTTCCTCAACAAAGAGGTCCCCGAATTTCTACATCGAATCCCCACCACGGAAAACATCGCCATCGCGGTCTGGCAGCGCCTCGCCACCAAACTCGAGCGCAAACTAGGAAGAGCGAGCCTGCACCGCGTGCGCCTCTACGAAACCCCCGACCTATTCGTGGATTTCTACGGAGAACCATGAGAAAACGATTTTGGGTGGCGATTTTGGGTGGCGCAGCGCTTCAGCGCTGCGATAAAGGCTTCTTCTTGCCTGCGGCTTTAGCCGCTGAGGGGTGGGGCTTCCGAACGATATGAAAGCCCACCTCTCCCGCCGCTATCTCTTCTCCGCCTCCCACCGCCTGCACAGCGAATCCATGTCGGAAGAAGAAAATCAGGCAACCTATGGCAAATGCAACAACCCCTACGGACACGGCCACAACTACATCGTCGAAATCACCGTCAGCGGCCCGGTTGACGAGAAAACCGGAATGGTCTGCAATCTCACCGATCTCGATGGCTTCATCGAAAGGGAAGTGCTTTCCCGCTACGATCACGAAAATTTGAATACAAAGAGGGAATTCGCCGAGGAAGTGCCCACTACGGAAAATCTCTGTATTCAGATTTACGAAATAGTGCAGCGTGGCTTCCCCCACGCGCATCTTGAAAGAGTGCGACTTGAAGAAACCATGATGAACTCCTTCGAGTACTCGGGCGACAAAGAGCTATTACATTAATGCTGTCATCCTCAACCGAAATGTTTCAAGAAAGGGGAAGGCCGATCGAATCGCCGCGCTTATGAAACCGGGCCCCATTGAACAAACCGCCGAACTCTCAACTCTCACCAGCGCCAGCTTCGAAGATCTCGTGCAGGAAATGCTCGTCCGCCTCGGTGAAGATCCGCAACGCGAAGGCCTCCAACTCACCCCCGAGCGTGTCCGCAAATCGATGCAGTTCCTCACCCGCGGTTATCGCGAAGATCCCGAAGCTTTGCTCAAGGGCGCGCTCTTCACCGTCACTTATGACGAGATGGTCATCGTCAAGGACATCGAAATGTTCAGCCTCTGCGAGCATCACATGCTGCCATTCTTCGGCAAAGTGCATGTCGCCTACATCCCCAAAGGCAAGGTAATCGGCCTCAGCAAAGTCCCGCGCCTCATCGAGCTCTTCTCGCGCCGCCTCCAGATTCAAGAGCGCCTCACCACGCAAATTGCCGAGACCATCCAGAAAGTAATCGAGCCGCACGGCGTCGGGGTCGTCATTGAAGCGCGGCATTTATGCATGATGATGCGCGGTGTCGAGAAGCAGCACTCGGCCGCGGTAACGTCATCGATGCTGGGTTGCTTCCGCGACGAGCAGGAAACGCGCTCCGAATTCCTCTCGCTGATCCGCCAGCGCGCCAACGGAATCTAGCATCTGCGGAGCGGACACTCTTGTCCGCTGCCTTTGATTTTGTTATCGATCTTGATCTTGCCTTTGATCTTAATTTGGGGGCCCCATTTCTCGCGTCCTTTGCGAGAAGTGGGCAGTTCGAACCACGGAACATACAATCAGAAATCACTCTTCATTTTCGCGCTATGCCCCTTGGTGCTGGGTGTCTGGCTCTGCCCATATACTACAATTCCGTTTGGCGCGCAGTAGGTAACGTCATAACGAACTTCGGTAGCGGCGCACACCGGGGTGCTGGAGAACACGATGGACCGTATACTCCCGGAGCAGGTCCAGCAACATGTCCTCAAGTTTTGGAGAACTCTGAACGGCGAATCTCCGGGCGGGACCGAGGGCCTGTATTCTCCCACCGCCACCGTTCTTACCGGCAAGTCCAGGCACAGCGAGCCTGCCTCGCTCGTGGTCGTGCGCAGAAAACGCCAGTCTGCCAGCCGCACGCCGGGTTCGCATGTGGAACTCGGGCCGATCGGGCTTCAAATTGTCGGGAATACAGTTGCCATTGCCTCCTATACGTATCGGCTGCATGGCTCGGCGCTCAAGGGCGAGGGCGGCCAAGTGCAATTCAATACTTTTCCCGGGCGTGCGACACAGATTTTTCATCTTGATGCTGCCGCTGTCCCACGCGTGGTTCACGAGCACCTGAGCGCCGCGGGTCCGTCCATGGTTGAAGTGGTGGAATCAGGCGCGGCCGGGCAGCGATCCTACTCCCGTGCTTCCGCGGTCCTTGGAACAACGGTGACACTTCAGTCCTCTCCAAGTGGGATGGGACCCATCTCTCCTGCGCAGGTGCGTGCGCAAGTTCATCACTTTTGGACGCTTTTTACCGATAAATCGAAGGCCAAATTCGAGGAGCTTTACCTACCGGAGGCCACCGTCTTTGCGCTCGATGGCAGGCGGTGCGAACCGGCACGATTAATGATCGTGCGACGTTCGCGCGAGCTCTTCGCCACCTCCTCGTTCACCGAAGCTCAGGCGGGCTCTGTTGATGTACAAGTTTTGCAACCGGACTTGGCCGTCGCCTGTTACCCATTCCATCTCTCAGGAACCAGGACGTTGCCCGGCGGCAGGCGCTACAGTGGAGATGTCCCGTTTGGGCGCGCTACACAAGTTTTTCTGCGCGACAAGGCTGGAGCATTGTTGATCGTTCACGAACACACTAGCTCGGCGGAGCCAGTCGTCGTGAAAGAACTCGCGCGCGACTTAGCCCATGGTGGCCCTGGTCCTGAGGTAAGATAGGCATCCCATCACGCTGTACCTCTGCCGGCTTTCCAGCTAAGATACGACCGACCGAAAACTCCCCGGAGGAATCCATGAGCAAAACGCCATTTCTCGCCGCCGCATTGTTGGCCGCTACAACGTTCGCGGTCCCTGCCCACGCCCAGGACGCCAAAAAAGAAGCAGCCGTAAAACCCGCCGACAGCCCGTCCCAGGCCGTGCTCGCCGCCTGGAACGATATCGGACGCAAGCTCATCGCCATGGCTGAAGATTTTCCCGAAGACAAATACGACTTCAAGCCCACGCCCGCCCAGCGCAGCTTCGCTGAGCAGTTGCTGCACGCTGCCGGAGCAAATTATTTCTTCACGAATTCGGTCCTGGGCCAGAAGCCTCCCGCTGGGGAGGATCCCAAGCGTGATCAGTACAAGACCAAGGCTGATGTGGTTGCCTTCGTGAAAAAAGCCTTCGCCGATGGCGCCGCTGCCATCAAAACGAAGGGCGATAAAGGACTATCTGACTTAGTCGTCGATTCTTTTGAGCACAAACAGTATCGAGTCATCGACTACGCCTACGGCTTCATCGAGCACTCCGGCGAACACTACGGACAACTCGCCGTCTACTATCGCGTCGCCGGTCTGGTTCCTCCAGAATCGCGTCCCAAGAAGTAGCAACCGTGGAAGCAAGATAAAGCGCTGTCATCCTGAGGCCCGCGTCCTTTGCGGGCCGAAGGGCCTATGCAACCCCGTGTGCGCCATCGCTGCCGCTGCGATCCATCGGGATCGCCCACACTTCATCACCCCACAGCGTACGGCGATCTCAATCTGCGCTCGCCAAAAACTTTCACCAGCAACGCTCCCGAGACAAATCCTCCCACGTGCGCCCAAAACGCTACTCCTCCCATGTTCTGCCCCTGCACGGCGAGCGCCGTAGCCGTCCCGCTCAGAAAATTCAGCACAAACCAATATCCCAAAATAATCCAGGCCGGCACCCACAGCACGAAAACAAAAAACCACGTCAACACGCGCGCCCGCGGATACAAAATAAAGTAAGCCCCGAGCACACCAGCAATGGCTCCGCTCGCGCCTAGTGTCGGCACAGTCGAGTGCAGATTAATCGCCACCTGTGTGCTCATCGCAATCAACCCCGTGAGAATGTAAAACACCAGATACTTGAAATGCCCCAGATAATCCTCAACGTTATCCCCAAAAATATACAAGAACCACATATTGCCGATGACGTGCATCCAGGAGCCGTGCAGGAACATCGACGTAAAGAAGGGAACTACGATCGCCGGCAGCGGATACCGCGTCGATCCCGCCAGAAACGCCGCCAAATGATACGGCACTACACCAAACTGATGAATCAGAATGTTCAGGCTTTGACGATCTAGCGCCGCCTCGAAGAGAAAAATCAGTAGGTTCAGCCCGATTAAAAAATTGTTCACCCACGGAGTGCTATACCGAGCCTGGTCGTCGCGAAGGGGCAGCATAAGGAATCTGGTAATTTAGTAATCGGGTAATTCTGTAATTGAGACCGACACTCGCCTTCAATTACCAATTACGCAATTACCCAATTACCCATTTACTCAATCCTCTCATGAATGGCGTTATCATCGTCGATAAGCCCGCGGGTTGGACCTCTCACGACGTGGTCGCCCGCATGCGCCGCATTCTTGGCCAGCGTTCCATCGGTCATCTCGGCACGCTCGATCCTCTGGCCACCGGCGTGCTCCCGCTTGTCGTTGGCAACCTCACGCGTCTGGCCCAGTTCTACACCGCATCGGAGAAGACCTACGAAGGCGTGATCCGCTTCGGCTTCGCCACCAATACCTACGACGCCGATGGCGACCCGCTCGGCGAAGTCCGTCCTGTCACTCTTAACCCTGTCACTCTTAACCCGGTCTTTCTTAAATTGGAGCAGCTCCAACAACTCGCCACTGGATTCCTCGGCCTCATCGAACAGCTCCCGCCACCGTTCTCCGCCAAAAAAATCAACGGCGTTCCCGCCTATAAGCTCGCGCGAAAACAACAGGAAGTAGTCCTCAGCCCCGTGCAAGTCGAGATCAAGGAATTCGTCATCCTATCAGTTGCCGACGACCGCGCACAGTTCCGCGCCCGAGTCGCCTCCGGAACATACATGCGCTCCGTCGCCCACGAAATGGGCCAACTCCTCGGCTGCGGAGCCCATCTCGAATCCCTCCGCCGCACCGCCGTCGCCGAGTTCGATATCAGCCAGGCCCACACCTTGGAGGAAATTGAAGACAAGATAAGGAACTGTCATTCCGACCTCATTACAAATTGTCATTCCGCCCGGAGCTTCCCATTCCCGCAGGGAAAGGGAAGCGGAGTGGCAGAACCTGCTTTTCCTGACATCATCACGTCCCTCTTCATCCACCCCCGCCAGCTCCTGCCCCATTTTCCCTGCGTTGCCGCCGACGAACCCACTGCTGCCCGCATCCGCAGCGGACGCCCCGTCAACCTCCCCGAACTCTCCCGCGCCCGCCACGTCAAAGTCTTCCAGGGACAAAGCGACCTCATCGCCATCGCCACCCGCGTAGCCGGAACCCTGTTCCATCCCAAAATCGTCTTCGTCGCCGAGCAAGCGGTCGCAGTCGCGAAAGGGAAGTAGTGTGGGACGGACACTCGTGTCCGTCGCCTTTGGTCATCTCGATTTTGATCATTCTTTGATGTTGAGAGAGACCAAAATCCTGTCAAGCCACTCAAAGGTACATTTTCAGAGCAAGTCCTTGATTCGCATCCAGATATAGTTCCGCCAAAATGTCCCAATCACTCTGTGCAATGTGATATACTCTAAGTATAGCTTCAAGGCAGGTGGCGCAGATGCTTAATTCTGCGCCGTTTGTGTTTTTGCGGCATCTTGTTTTCACAACATTGTTTTTCTAGAGCATCGGGCGTGACATTCCGCCCCACAATTTTCAAAGGAGCATCGGTCGGGCGCAGCCTACAAGCTGCGCCTTTTTTATTTATGCGGAAGAAATCTAACCCCAAACGCCGCGGGGAAGCTGCGGAGGCCGCGTTTCTGGCGAGAGCGACGACTCTTGGCTTCAGCATTTGTGTTCCCTGGGGAGAGAGTGAACGCTACGATTGCGTAATCGATTCGCAGCCGAGCTTCCTTCGGGTGCAGGTAAAGTCCGCCACTTGCTGTAGCCGCACCCGATACGTAGTGAAAGGCGGCGGAAACGGGCAACCGTATACGAAAGAGGAGATTGATTTTCTTGCCGCCTACGTCGTCCCTAAGAACCTCTGGTATGTGATTCCGGTTGAGGCGTTTGCACCGCGGGCTATGTTGCAGTTCACTCCTGACGACAGCAGCAGGGATACGTTTGGGAAATACCGCGAAGCCTGGTGCCTGCTCGATTGCGCGCGCAAAGACCGCGGCTGGAAGGACATCCCGGTGCGCTGCCGCAGCAGGGAAGTCGGCGTTCAATGCTACGCCTGCCCGTTGCGCCGCTGAAAGCTTTGAACAATTGATTGTTTTGAAAGGGCGCGACTTCAGTCGCGCCGTCAAGGTCGCTTTTGGGTGGCGCAGCGCTTTAGCGCTGCGAAATGGATTTGCCTTGAAATGCGGGCTTCAGAGACCGCGTGAGAACGCGTTGCATCGCGGTCACTTTGCCTACAGTTGTTGAAAACTTCTTCGGCCCAACTGGCGGCTGGCCAGCAGCCGGGTCAGGTTGTACGAGATGGCAGCCAGGGTGAACTCGATGCTTACTTTTGCCAATCCCCGCAACCGAAACCGCCTCATCCCTCGTTGTTCTTTTAGCGTTCCCCAAACCGGTTCTACTAAGGCCTTGCGTCGCCGATAGACCGCTTGTCCGGTCGGCCCGCGCAATTTCTGTCGCATGCGCCGCTGCGTCGGGCTGAGCCGGATGGGCGCGCAACGCTGCCCCGTGTTCAACTCCCGCGCCAGATTCGAATCCGGCAAGTACACCTCCCGGCCCCGGCCTTCCAGTTCCTCGATATTTTCCAGCGAGAAAAATCCGGCATCGGCCAAAATCTTTTCCGCCGTGGCTCCGCTCTGCCGCTCCGCCTCCTCCACCATCGGGATCAAGCTGCTGTTGTCCGCCGCATTCTGCGTCACGCGTTGCCCAACGATCAGGTGGTCTTCATTCACTGCGGCTTCAGCGGTGTAGCCCAGCGCAAACCCGCTCCGCTCCCGTAGAAAGCGCGCATCCGCATCGGTGCGCGATAATTTCTTCATCCCGCTCTTGCGCAACTTTTCCAATCTCCGCGGCATCGCCTGCAACTGCTCCTGTAATTTTTCCAGATGCACCCGCGTGCCCGCCCCTTCGTTGGGATCGTCCTCATCGCACAGCTTCTGCCACTGGCGGATGCTTCGCCGCAGCCGGCTCCGCTCCTGCCGCAACCGCTCTTCGGTCTCCAGCCGGTTCCGCGACGCCGCCGCGTGAATCCGCGTCGAGTCGATCGCCACCTGTCCCAACCGTCCCAGCTTCATCTGCCGCGCCATCTCCAGCACTTGCGTGAACACGTCGTTCAATCCCCGCGCGTGCCGCCGCCGAAACGCACTCAGCGCCCAGTTGTCCGGCCGCGCTCCCCCCGCCAGATAGCGCAAACCCAGATCTTCCCGGATGCGCTGCTCCAGTCGCCGCGCCGACGTGATCCCCAGCGCGTAGGCATACAACCACACTTTCAACATCAGCGCCGGACAATACAGCGCTCCTCCTTCTTCCCCATAAACCTGCTCGAAACTTTTCAAGTCCATGTGCTCCACCGCCCCATGGATGAAGAAACACAGATGATCTTCCCCCAACTCATCCCTTACGCTGGGCGGCACTAGATACGCCTGATCCGGCTGGTACGGCAGAAATCGTCCCATACCTCTCTTTCTGCCTCATCTTGCAAACAATTACAAGCTAGTTCTCACGCACCCTCTTTAGCCCCTGAGGGACATTCATGCCCACGCCCACAAATCCCAACAGCACCGTCTGGGTCGTCTCCGACTGCAATTTCTCGCGCAGCCATGCTACAAAATCCTCTCGCGTGTTCTTATCGTGACGTTAGTTTCTTCTATTCGGCCGATCTGCTACCAGCTCGCGGGCGGCTCCGGAGTAGTAAGCGTAAAGTCCCCATACACCCAAACTTGGACGCCGTCATAGAGTCGCTTCAGTGTCGGCTTGCCTCGTCTGTTTTTGTCCCACGGCCGCAGGTCCCAGTCCAACTCGCAGAATGCCAGATCGGAGTTCCCCTCCTGTCTCAGTTCTTCTGCCCTGACCAGCACAGCCGCAAGAATAGAATTATCGAACGGCTTCAAATCAAGTTTCTCAATCGCCAGCCCAACTGACCGTTCGAGCATGGCTTCACTCAGGGGAAATACTTCAAGCCCCGCCTCGGACCGCAGAGCGGAGAGGCTATCGTCGAGGCTGTCTAAGTCGTCGTTCACCAGTCTTTCGAACCGGTCAAGAACGCGGCGCGTGACTTGCTCATCCTCGGCACCCACCTGACCGCCGGCCCTCGCCCATTTCAAGTATTCGCGAACAGTATTGGCCTCCCGCGGCTGAAATTTCTTTCGGATTGCGCCGCCAGCCTCGGAAAGACACGGAGAGGGAAGATGAAGATGAAGGGCGCCCGAACGGGCTAAATTCAGTAGTTGTGTGGCGGCCAAACCTCGCTTATGTGCAGGCGCACAATAATCGACAACCCAATTTGTCTCGACGAAAACGTGCTTCATTCAAGACCACCGGGAACTACCGGGGCCCTGCGGCCCCTACAATACCGTTCTCGATAGCCGGAACGATGTAATGGTCGATCGCACTCCGCAACTTAGGTTCCAGTTCGCGCGTGTCGGAGGTCGGAAGGCTCTCCAGCCAGTCTTGCACCGCATCTTCAAAAGCAGCGGCGGCTGCCTTTGGATCGGCCATCGCCGGAACTGGGAGAAATGGGACCAAACCGGCGGTTCCAAACTCACCCAACCGCTCAACCGACTCCTCCGAATTGGACGTGAACCGATCACGGTAGATCCACAAGCGTTCCGGAGAAATCAAAATCCCCAACGGGCACCGTACCTGCAACATATAATGTTTCAGTTGCCGCTCCGCCTCGGGAAAATCCGTAAAGCGAAGTTTTGTCTCCACTACCAGATTCACCTCAGTCGAGTCCGGACTCGTCACGATGATGTCGGCTTGGGCAGACATTGCAACCCCAAGGATAACCCATCTGGGAACAAGTTGAATATCCAAACTAGGGCCCCGTACCCGACGTGAGCGGGTTCCCGCGTTATACTGGCTTCATCTATGTCTTGGGATCCACATAAGACCTTCTACCTCGAAACCTTTGGTTGCCAGATGAACGTGCATGACTCCGAAAAGGTTATTGGCTCGCTGGTGCACGAGGGATACCGGCAGGTGGAGACGGTGGAGCAGGCTGACCTGATTCTTTACAACACGTGCTCCATCCGCGATAAGGCGGAGCAGAAAGTTTTTCATCGGTTGGCGGACTACAAGAAACTGCTGAAACAAGGAAAGAAGTTTGGAGTGCTCGGCTGCGTGGCGCAGCAGGAAGGGGAAAAGATTTTCGAGCGCGCGCCGCATGTGTCGCTGGTTTGCGGATCGGCGTCCTATCGCAACCTGCCGCAGATGCTCGCGCAGTTGGAGAGTGCGCGGGGTCATTCCCAGGCTGCGAACATGGCGCAGGGTGCGCCACCCTCGCTGGTCGACGATGCGGATGCGAATCGGGCCTTCGGCCCGACGGACAGCCGGGGGCGGCTGTCCCTACATACCGCGACCAGCCTGGTTCGCATCACCGGACTCGACGATCGCGAAACTGACGCCTGCTTCGAGACCGAATTCACAGCCCGCAGCAATCCGCATCGCGGATACATCACCATCATCGAAGGCTGCGACAAGTTCTGCGCCTACTGCGTGGTGCCGTTCACGCGCGGCAAGGAGCGCAGCCGCACTTCGGACTCGGTGCTCGCTGAAGCCCGCCAGATGGCCGATCTCGGCTACACGGAAATCCAACTGCTCGGGCAGAACGTGAATTCGTATAAAGATCCGGCAGGGAAGCCGGGTGGCGGATTCTCAGGAAAAAAGAAGACCTTCGCCGAATTGCTGGCCGCGGTCGGTGAAGTGCCGGGGATCAAGCGCGTGCGCTTCACCACATCCCACCCGCGCGACTTCGGACGCGACATCGTCGACGCTATCGACGCCGTGCCTGCGCTTTGCGACCACGTTCACCTGCCCGTACAAAGCGGATCAGACCGCGTGCTGAATGCGATGCAGCGCCTCTACACACGCGAGCAATATCTCGAACGCATCGCCTGGATGAAATCGGCGAAGCGCGAGATCAGCATCACCAGTGACATTATTGTCGGCTTCCCCGGAGAAACCGAAAGAGACTTCAGCGAGACGCTGAGCTTGTTAGACGAAGTCGGTTACGACAGCGTCTTCACCTTCAAGTATTCTCCGCGCCCGAATACTCCGTCGCTGGCGCTGGATGATGCAATCCCCGATCAAGAAAAATCCCGCCGCCTGGAAGTCGTCATGGCCAGGCAAAAGGAAATCCAAACGACTCGCTACAAGAAATATATAGGGACAATTCAAGAAGTAATGGTTGAAGGCAAAAACGACGCCCGTGGACAGTGGGTCGGCCGCACCAGCCAGAACAAAACGCTCAACTTCGCTGCGCCAGAAGCGGCGTCACCCAAGCTGGGAACATACGTTCCAGTGAGAGCGACAGTAAGTTTTCCGAACAGTCTTTTAGGCGAAATGGTGGTATAAAAGTCCAAGAACAACAGCTCAGGAAGCGCCGTCGAAGCAGGCTTTGAAGGAGTTTTTATGGAAGTAGAGATGACCATCCGTGGCCTTTTGATGGATCCTGTCAGTAATATGCCGATTGTGATTTTGAAGGATGTGGCGGGAGAATCGGTGCTTCCGATCTGGGTGGGGGTGTACGAGGCGAACGCGATTGCGCTGGAGATGGAGAAGGTCAACACGCCGCGTCCGATGACGCACGATTTGATCAAGAATGTGCTGACTGGGCTGGAGACGCAGGTGCATAAAGTGGTTGTGACCGAGCTCCGCGAAGATACGTTTTATGCGGTGATCTGGCTGGAGCGAAGCGGCGAGGTGATCAGCGTGGATTCGCGGCCGTCGGATGCGCTGGCGCTGGCGCTGCGGGTGGATTGTCCGATCTTTGTGGACGATGTGGTGCTGAAGAATTCGAAGCAGGCGGCGAACATGTCGGACCGGGTCACCGCTGAAGAATTGCGGAAGTATCTGGAAGGGCTGAACGACGAGGATCTGGGCAAGTATAAGATGTAATGTTGTGGCGACGCATCTGGATACCGCCGCTGTATACCCGCCTGGCAGTTTGCTCAACGGGAGATTCCTCGCCCCACTGGTGAAAGCGCGGGGCTTCGGAATGACACATTCTCGCAGCGTATCTTGGAGTTTACATAATACCTGTTATCGGACATTGGATATCCAAGGCTAAATTGCCGCACGACGTTGCAGGCCAAATTACCTGAGGCGAATTGCGGCGCAAAGGTCCCGCCCGATGCTTCCCTTGGCGAATCTGCCTTGACAGCGCACGGGCGCGGGCGGAGAATATCGGCATCTTCCCTGCAAGTGTTTGGCTAATTCCCCTAGCCGAACAGGATCCCTACGAACTTCACACCTAGCGAGGTAGAAATATGCCATTCGATGCATTGAACAAACTTAAGAATCCTATCAGCACCCTGCAAGAGGCCACCGAGACTGTGGCCAGTTTGGGGATGGAAAAGACACGAGAAGTACTGGCGCAGGTGAACTTGTTGCTGCTGCTGTTGCAGTCGGCAGGTTACGGCGTAGGCAACCTCGATATTGAGCTCAGCCTTCCGCCGAAGGTTACCATCAAATTGAAGACTGGGCCGGCGGTAAAAGAGGAACGGCTGGCCGCCATTTTGCGCGAACAAGCGGACAAAAAAATGGTGGCGGGAATTGTCGCCTCGTTGATTCAAGCCAACAAGCTGCGCGATTCGGTGACCGTTGAGACCCTGGAACTCGAAGAAGTGCAAATCTTATTGACCACAACGCCGAACATCACTCTGCAGTGGAAGGACAAAAATGATATGAGGTCGGCCGCAGCGTAGTCGAAGCTCGGATGGCCGGAATCTCATATCTAAGTGACGACAAATCAAAAGCCGCCCCAAGGCGGCTTTTGAAGGATCAGCGACAGATCGAACTCGGAACCGCAGTGCTACTTGGGTCGGGCCTGGTCGGAGAACAGCGACATTGACTCCGTCGACGGCATAAACACTGCTATAAACACTGCTCGAAATTCAGCCAAGAAGGTGTTGCGAGCGCCCCCAGTTCCCCTTTCTAACTTTTTTGCAGAGCGATGATAATATCTGTCGCTGGTTTGCGCTGTAACACATTAGGGAGGATTTCATGAATCAAGCCAAGCGGACCAATGTAGGATTCGCATTTTGTCTTCTCGTTATCTGCTGCGCCGTTCCTTCGAGGGCTCAACAAGCAGGCGGAGGCCGGGCAGCAGAGGCGCAGAGCAAGCAGGCGAACACGATCGTTTGCTCCACGGCGACAGCATGCAAGGCTGGCGCAATTCCGCTTTTCGCCACCAGTGGCGGGAGCGCGGACGTGAAGGACTCGATTATGACCCAGGGCGCGGGTGCGGTGAAGATCAATGGGAATGAGACCGTAACGGGCAATGTCGTCTCCGATGGCAATCTCAGCGGCACCAACGTGAATGCCAGCGGCAATGTGGGGGCGACCACGGTAACAACCAGCGCCGCTACCGGCGGGGTTTCGGCCACGATGAGCGGCACGGGCAACTCAATTGCGGCGGTCGAGGGTTCGGCGACCGCCACGGGCGCAGCCGGTTTACCTTCGGCGTAATCGGGCAATCTGCTTCGGCTCAGGGGCGGGGAGTCTTCGGCCTGGCTCCCGGAGCGACGGGGGTTGGCGTGATTGGTGAAACCACGGGATCTTCCGGAATTGGAGTGGTAGGTAAAACGTTGAACGGCCAGGGCTGGGCTTTTTCTGCTACTGGCAACGCTCAGCAGGACCGTGGCAGCGGCGGCTGGGTCAAGGCGATGGTGAGTGTCAACGGCGCTGGCGCCCCTTATAAGATCCTCCATTGCTTCAATTCGACGCTTCCCGGCAGTACCGCGACGACTCCGCCATGTGGCATCAACCTGCAGGAGGTCGCGTACGCGCAGTACAACCTCGACTTCGGGTTCGAAGTGGACGACCGTTTTTGGAGCGTGAGCGCGGAACCTTTCTATGTCGGGGGCGATAACGGAGCGATCATCGCGGACTCATGGGCCAGCGCGCAGGTTCTTGGAAATACGGTAATTCAAGTGGACCTATACACCAACGGAGGAAGCCCTCAGACCACTAACTTTACCATGGTCGTGTTTTGATGGCGCGAGTCGTGGGGCCAGCAGTGCGGTCCCCCGTCCTTCCCAAAGAAGAAGGTCGAGGCCCGCAAAGTGGTAATTACAAATCAAAAGCCGCCCGTAGGCAGCTTTTGAAGGATCAGCGACTGATCGAACTCGGAACCGCAGTGCTATTTGGGTCCGGCCTGGTCGGAGAACAGCGTCTGGCGATCGGTACTCAAATCCCGGCCGCTGCGCTGCACCGGGTAGGGAGTGTTCTCGCCTTTGAAGGCGTGCCAGAGCAAGCGATTGAATTGGCCGGCATCGACTTTGTCTTCTTTGGAGAAATCCATGCCTTTGGTCTTTTCCCCCCAGTAGGCGGCGGAGTGCAGAGGCTTGGCGGTGCTACCGGCCGGGCAGGTCAGCGGGAGTTGAGTGCTGCATAGAACGGGCGGAAGGATCGCGGTGTAGCTCCAGGGCTTCTTCTGTTCCGTGAAAACCGAGGCCATAGGCTGTGCCCACGCGTCGTTGAGGTTGAGGTGTGGGATGCCCAGGATGTCCTCGATGGTGCGCAACATGCGCACCGTGTTGTACCGGTTCGAAACCACTGCGCCCTGCTTGACATAGGGACCGATGACAAACGCGGTGCTGCGGTGGGCATCGACGTGGTCGGGACCATCCTGCGCGTCATCTTCGATGACGAAGATCAGCGTGTTGTCCTTGTAGGGGCTTTGGGAGACGATCTGGGCGACCAGGCCTACGGCATAGTCGTTGTCGGCGATCTGAGTATCGACCGTGTCTACGCCGTCGAGCGTCTCAGGGTCGGTGAAGGAGCCGAAGTGGTCGTGCATGATGCGTAGCGTCGTAAGTGCCGGCAGTTGTCCATTCTGCACGAACTGGCTGAATTCTCGGCTCCACTCCTGCACTCGCCAGTAATCGGCAAGCCGGTTGTCGAAGCCGGGAAAGTATGGATCGGTAATGTTTTGCAGGCCGGGACTCGCCGGAAACGCCACCTGAGTACTGGCTGAGAACGCATTGCGTATAGGAGGCAGGAATCCAGGAATGCTGGAAGGTAAGTTATCGCGGGTGAGATCGAGGAAGAAGCCGTAGTTGCGGATTGAAACTCCGGCTTTGAGCGCTGCATCCCAAAGATAACCGGTGCCGCCCTCGACGTCCTCGGTCTCGGGCAGGAGATCGGGATCGAGGCAACCGTTGCAAACCTGCGGAATGAATTCACCCAGGAAAGCTTGCCCCGGATTCGCGGCCAGTCGATCCGGCAGGGTCGGCAACGCTACGTTGATGTTGCGATTGGTGCCCTCGGTTTCATAGTTGACGCCGCGACCTGCATAGTTCACAGGAATTTCCTTTTCGATGTCGTCGGTGGTGCGGGCCTGGGTTGACCAGTTCCAGCCGTCGCCGCTGACCTCGCCGCTATCATAGAAATTGTCGAGGTCAACAAACTGACGGGCTAGCTGGTGGAAATTCGGAGTCAGCGCGCCGCCCAGGAACGCGATGCTGGGGTCACCATTTCCCTTCTCCAGATCGCCTAAAATCTGGTCGTACGTGCGGTTCTCTTTCACGATGTAAATTACGTGCTTGATGTTGCGATGCAGGAACGGCATGATTTGTTCGTTTGGCTCGAGGAGAGAGAAACGGTTGTTGATCGTCACCTGCACGGTCAGCTGAAATAGCTCCTCAATTCTCGGCACAGGCAGCGTGAGGAAGCCAGCCTTGCTCAGCTGCCAGACATACTCGTTGCTCGCACCGCAGGCCGGATTATTTCCGTCCTCGCTGCAGTTGTCAGGATTAGGCCCGGCATTGCTTTTGCCGTTGACCACGAAGAGAGTCGAGCCGTCCTTGCTAACGCTCACGGAGTTGGGATACCAGCCTGTGGGAATCAGACCGATGGGATAGCCATTGATGTGATCGCTGCGCAACTGAATCACTGCAACGGAGTTGGTGCCACCGTTGGTGACAAACAAAGTACTTTCGTCCGGCGAAAGGGCGACGCTATTGCTGTTGCTGCCGGAGATGGGTCTGCCGGGAGCGAAGACAAATTCCGGGCCTGCGCTGGAGATCAGGTTTACGATCTTGTCTTTATTGGTATCGATCACGGCAACCTGGTCGGAGTTGTCGATGGAAACGTAGAGCAGAGTTTGGGTGCGGTTGAGCACCATCTTGTTGGGACGGCCGCTGAACTCAATGCGGCTGCTCACGGTCAGACCGCCGTTCACATCCAGCACCACTAATTCCTGATCGCGGATGCTGCTGACGTAGGCTTTGCTGCTGCCTTTAAATGCGATGGCAAAAGGATATTCGCCGCCGGGCACGCCGGTCTGGCTGGGATCGCTCTTGCCGGGGCGGAGATCCAGTTCACTCAGGACCGTTCGCGTCGGGATATCGACTAAGCTGACAGAGTCGTTCTCGTAATTCGCTACGAGGAGTTGCGTGCCCGCTGCGTTTACGGCCAGCCCGGCCGAGGCGGGCTCAATTAAAATGCCTAATCCGCCGGCGATGCCAAAAGGGGTGACGAGGATGTGGTTGAGGGCAATCGGGGGCGTGGATTCCGACCATACGCCGTCAACCAAGTCAAAGATATGAACATTGTCGTTAACGCCGCCGCTCACATAAAATTCAGCGCCATTCGGATTCCAGGCAATTCCGTTGTAGGTGTTGGGCACCTGCAGAGCTTGCTTTTGGTGCGGGGTGTTGTGGCTGACGTCGAAAACAAAAACATACTCGTTGGATGCCGAGGGATCAAGGTTCCCGCTCGCGTTGTTGACGAGGTTGTATCCGCTGGTGAGGATGAGGAGGGTTTTGCCGTCAGGGCTGAGGGTGGTAGCGACGGCCTGTCCTACGACGTAGTCGGGATAATTGACAAGGCCGGGGTTCAGAGTCTGAAAAGTCGAGCCGCGGGCTGCGGTTGGCGTTATGCGCATACCGGTGGGGACGAAAGTGTCGTTGCTGTCGGCACTGGCCAATTTGGCGAAACTAAGGGCCAAGCACAAGGTGAGAAACACAACTGCTCGAAAACAAACGCTCCATTGGTTCACGTCGGCCTCCTGAGCTAAGGCGCTCAGTCACCCAACCTAGCCCGCGAAGGTTGCGGGCTTGTTTCAGGAAGATAAATTCTTATTCACAGGAAGGATTGGATGCCGATTGATGGCACGTCCTCGTGAAATGCAGTTCCGGGCAAATCAACCTTAGGGCCCGGCTGAAGCCGGGCCCTTTCAAGCCAATCGGGCGAGAGTGGTTTAATCGCGGGTGTCGATGGTTTTTCCTTTCTCTACGAACGCTTGCATCCAGCCGAGCACGCGTTGCCATCCCTGGCCATGGCTGTTGGCGGCGTCGGCGTCACCGGCGAAACCGCTATGACGAATCTTGACCAACGTTCCGGTGCCAGCCTTTCGCGGACCACTTGGGTGCAAGCCGTGGACGCTTTGAGGCTCAAGCTCCCAGCGCACAACCGTTTTGAGGGAGGGACTATAGCTGGAAACCCAGGTGTGCACCAGCAGGCGGGGCGGGTCGATTTCGAGATACTCGCCATCAATACGAAATTGCTTGCCATCGGCGCTCACACCCAGGCTTGACCATTTCCCACCTGGGTGGAGATCGGCCGCCCATTCAATGACGCGATACATTCCTTGCTGACCCCACCACTGCGGCATCTGGCGAGGGTCGGTGATGGCCTGAAAGACGCGCTCGGGCGGGGCGGCGATATGGATCTCTGCGAGAACGGTGTCCTGATCGGGCGTAATGGAAACGGTTGCCATGTGTGCTCCTTGCGGCGTTAGGAAATCAAAATCAGAAATCAAAATCAAAATCAACAGCAAAAGACTATTTTTGGGCGGCTTCGTTTCGGTGCAGGTCGAAGAATTCCTTCATTTCTTTGCCGTGATCGGCGAAGGTCCAATCTTCGGTGTGATGGTTGGCGTCGACGATCGTGAAGACTACGCGCTGCATGTGGCCGGTATCAGGAGTAGCGAGATTTGTGGCGTCGAAAAAGTCGAAGGTGAAGGTCTTGCCATCGGGGGAAGCAGCGGCCTGCATGCGTGGCTGGTTGCCCGCGCCGCAGTAGTGAGTAAGGATCAGGCGGTTGGGACCGTCGAGGTGGAACATAGAAATCATGTTTTCGGGGCCGTGGCCGTGGATTTCACTCATGAGAGCGGAGCCTCCCGCGGTGTCCTGAAAAGTAACCTGCAGAATATGGCCCTGGGAGTTCTTCCCTTCCCAGGAGCCGGTTAACGATTTGAGCTGGTCGAAGGATTTCTGCGCGGCAGTTTGTGCGAACGCGATGGACGCGGTGAACAGCAAGAGTGAAAGAGTGAGGCGAAGCGATTTCATATTAGCGATCTCCTTTTGAAGTGTGGTGTGACGATTTTGCGGCGTGGTGTGGATTGGTTTCTTTGGCGTATTCGGCTTCGACGAAAGTCTTGAGATTGGTGAGGTTCATCTTCCAGAAGCTGCGGTATTGCTCGAGCCAGGAGTCGACGGCACGCAGCGGTTCGGGATTGAGGTCGTAGACGCGATGGCGGCCTTCGCGGTGCTCCCGCACCAAGTGGGCGCGGCGAAGCAGCCGCAGGTGTTTGGAAATGGCGGGACGCGAGACAGGAAAGGCATGGGCAATTTCTCCGGCAGGCTGGCTGCCTCGACGCAAAAGGTCGAGTACGGCGCGGCGGGTGGGATCGGCGAGAGCCTGGAAAGTTGCCTCCGAGGAATGTGTAACCGAACGGTTCCGCATGATGCGTAACCTTACAGTTACGCGATGGGGATGTCAAGAGAAAAATTATTTGCCGCGCGATGATGCCGGTTTCTGGAGGCGAACAGTCAGACAATCAAGAGCAAAATCAACGGCAAGATCAAGGGCGGCGGACAGGAGTGTCCGTCCCACACGAGGCAATCAAGTCGAGGAACGCCTGATGAACGCGGGTGTCGTCGGAGAGTTCGGGATGGAAAGTTGCGGCCATCACTCTTCCCTGCCGGACCGCGACGGGAGCGTTATCCTTGCCTTCGGTAGCGATGACTTCGACGGCGGGGCCGACACGCTCGATTTTGGGAGCGCGGATGAAGACCATTTCGAGCGGCGAGCCCGCGAGATTCTCGGCGACGAATTTACCTTCGCGGATTGAGCTGTCGATCTGGCGTCCGTAGGCGTTGCGGCGAATGCTGATGTCGATTGCGCCTAGGCCGGCTTGTTTGGGGTTTTCGATTTCGGTCGCGAGCAGGATTGCGCCGGCACAAGTGCCAAAGGTTGGCTTGAGACGCGCGAACTGCTTCAGTTTTTTGAAACCTGCCTCGCCTAACAACTTCAGGAATGTCCCCGACTCGCCGCCGGGAATAACGAGGCCATCGATATGGTCGAGTTGCTCGGGCTTTTTGACGAGCACAACTTCAGCACCCAGCTCTTCGAGCCGTCGGCGGTGGGCGTCGAAATCGCCCTGCAGGGCTAGAACTCCGATCGTCATCTTATTATGGCGGTCATTCGCGGTCGTTAGCCGTTCGTCGTTGGCGAAGCAGCAACGCACGATTCGATTTTATATGGATGAACGCGGAAGCAGCCGGGAGTCACAAATCTGCTCCCCTGCAAGCTATACTTCTCGCGCATTGCGAGTTGCATAACTGTTTACGAGATTACTGACGGAGCTACGATGCGAACTTTGAACATTTTGTGTGGAAGTGCTGTCCTGCTGACAACACTGCACCTGGGACATGCGGTGCATCACTTTTATGCTGGGGCATCTCAAGGGGACATGCAGAGTCCACTTTTTTGGACAGGTATCGTCACCGCGGGGATCGTGGGAGTGTTTTCATTCATCGGCGGTTGCTTACTGCTGCGACGGAGCCGCTGATTCGTTACCGACCCACGAGCCCCGCTTTCGATAACGAGGAACTAACCGGCTGCTTTTCCGTATCCTTTTACGGCACGCTCCATGCCGCCGCTGCTGGCCGCAAGGTCCTGCTGATTCATGGCGGGACGCACGGTGAGGCTGGCGTTGAAGGCCAGGAACCACGGCTCAGCGATCGCGGGCAACTGCGAGGCATCCTTCATATCGAAGAATATGAAGCCGGTGCGCTGGCCATTGTCTTCCGCAAAATAGGCGGCCTCTGGTTTAAGCTCGTCCAGGATCTTTGTAATGGTGGCGCCCAGAGTGCCGCTTCGAATTGCCGCGTTCCCAGATTCAACCGGGATTGAAACTTTCAGCATCATGCGCATGACGAAGACCCCTCCCGAGGCGGAGGCGATTATACATGTCTTGTACGGGTTCGGCGCAAAAGCGTCCTTCTTGCTGCTTAGTGGAAGAGCCGCATCAGGCCGGTGGGGGGAAGATCGGGCACGAGAAAATTTGGATTTTCTATTCCGGTAGCGCGGCTTACAGCCTCTGCAGCCAGATATCCGCTGCGTACAGCGCCTTCCATGGTGGCGGGCCATCCGGTTGCGGTCCAGTCGCCGGCCAGGAAGACGCGGGCCCATGGCGTGGTCTGCGGGGGACGGTGGGCATCGATGCCGGGGCGCGGTGAGTAGGTGGCGTGGACCTCTTTGATCACGGTGGACTTCAGGAGATTCGCCGCACGTGCTGCGGGAAAGAATTCGCGGACTTCTTTCAGGGCGAGGTCGACGATTTCGGTGCGGGACTTGTCGATAAGATTTTTCGAGGCGCTGACGACGAGCTCGATGTAGCTACCTGTGCCCCCAGGGGCTAAAGCCCCACTTTTTCCGGCATCGTTTGTGGCACGACTGAAGTCGTGCCCTTCCCGGTCATTTGCCAGTGTGCCACCACTCGAGTCGTGCCCTTCCCGGTCATTTTCCTCGGGCGACGAGTTGGTAACTTTTCCAACACGCTGCAGGAGGCGCGATTTGTGGAACATCCACTGGATGGTGCGGTCGAGAAGGACGGCATGGTCCAGGTCGCTGATCTGACGATCGAACCAGAGGTGAATGCCAGTGATCGAAGACGATTCGAAGTGGCTGAGGTTCTCTCGTAACGGCGCGGCTTGTGGAGTTTCCGGCAGCACGCGGCCAAGGTCTTCATAGGGCAGTGCAAGGACGAGGTAGTCAAACACCTCTTCCCTGTCGGCGACGCGGATGTGGACGCTCGATGAGTCCGGCGCAAAAGATTCGAGGGAGTTGCGGAAGCGAATCTCGCCCCCGCGGGCACGGATATATTCACCGGCGCGATTGTAGAGATCCGTCAACGGCATGCTGGGAACGCCCATGTGGCGCGCCTCGGGAGACTTCATCGATTCGCGCACGACCTGGGCGGCGTAGGAGATCGAAATCAGTTCGAGATCTTCGCTGAGAGCGCTGACTAGAATCGGCCTCCAGAAACGCTGGATAGCGTTCTCGGTTTGACCGTGGCGCAGCAGCCAGTCCTGAAAAGAAGATCCGGTATCGCGCTGCTGGGTGAGGGTGAGCGCGGCGATGGCGCGCGAGATCACAAGCTTGTCTTTGGCGGAAAGAAATGGAAAAGGCAGGAACGACGGGGCGGTGTGCAGCGGGGCGGGCAGCGCCGAGGCGTGCATTACGCTGGAGCGGCCGCCGGGCTCGATGAAGGTCATCTCGTCATACCAGCGGATTTTATCTTCCACGCCGATGCGGCGATAGAACTCGACCAGATTCGTGCAAACGCGAAACAGGACGTGCTGGCAGTTGTCGATGACTTCCCCGGTGCCGGGATGTTCGTAGGAAGAAGCGCGTCCACCGAGATAAGGGCGGCGTTCGAAGAGCGTGACACGAAAGCCGGATTCGGAGAGGGCGCAGGCGGCGGCGAGGCCGGCAAGGCCGCCTCCGGCGACGGCTACCGTTGGTTGAGTGGACTTTTGCGTCATGCGGGATTCTGGCACAGATTCTGGTGACCCGTTCCACTAACGACTTAACAGCAGGTTCCTCACCGGGCTTTCGCCCGGTTCGGAATGACAAGAATTTATGCAGGTCCGATTCACATCAGGTGAGGCGCTGGAAGAATCCTTTCCCGAGGATCCGCAGTTTTTCGCCGACGGTTAGGCTTACTTTGCCGCCGAAGACATCGTACTGGCGTTCAGCGATTTTATCGAGAAGCTTGCGATAGATGTTGACCAGCACCCAAAGTGCAGGCTGGCTATCTTCGGAAATATATGCGCTCAGTTGATCGCCGGCCTGGTAGAACCCGCGGGCACGGTCGGCTTCGAAGGCCAACAAGGGGCGGAAGCGGGCTGGGTTCGGAGTGGAAAGCAGTTCGGCGGCGGAGAGTCCGAACTTGGCGAGGTCTTCCTGCGGCAGATAGATTCGGCCCATGGCCGCGTCTTCTTTCACATCGCGAATGATATTTGTGAGTTGGAAGGCGAGGCCGCACTGCTCGGCCAGTGCCTCGGCGGTTGGATCGCGATATCCGAAGATGTGGATGCAGACGAGGCCCACGATTGACGCCACGCGGTAGCAATAAAGCTTGAGGTCGTCGAAGGTCTGGTATTGGACCGTCAGGCCTGGAAGCGCAGTGGTTGCGAAGGCTGGCTCATCCTCATCAAAGCAAGCTTCTGGGTCGACGACATCCATTGCTGTTCCGGTAGCCAGTTCGTCGAGTAGTCCGGCGGGGATGGTGTACTCCCGTTGCGCATCGATCAGGGCCAGCAGAATCGCATCGTCGGTCGGGTCGCCTTGCTGGGCGCGGTGCAGAGCATCGAGCCAGTGATTGAGCGTGATGCGGCGCTCTTCGAGGCTGAGGGTGGGGTCGTCGGCAATGTCATCGCACCGGCGCATGAAGGCATATACGGCACAGAGGGCTTGCCGCTTGCGCTGGGGCAACACGAGAAATGCATAATAGAAATTCTTTGCGCTGTTGCGTGTGATCCCCCGGCAAACGGAGTATGCCATTGCGAGCTGGGCGGGAGTGGGATTCCACGGGCTCAACACCTGCTGCGCTCCTGCGCTCATAACAGCTTCCCCAAGGCGGCGCGCGCGACCAGTACAAGCTTACGCGCCTTGGAGATTACGGGACGGCGACCGAGGACGGCGAAGCCCTGGCGCTCGATCGCGTTCAAGATTTCCTGCCCACCGCGGCTGAAGAGTTCGAGATCCACTGCCAATTCTTTGTTTACCGTTTTCACCAGAGGCAGGCCGCGATCGAACCACTGGCGGGCGCGCTCCACTTCGAACTTCATCATCTCGCAAAATGCGGGGGTATTGCGGTTTTGCGCCAAGTCTTCTTCAGTCACCGCGAATCGCCGCAGATCTTCCAGCGGAAGATAGATGCGGCCCTTGGCGTAATCAACGCTGACATCTTGCCAGAAATTTGCCAACTGGAGCGCCGTGCAGGTGTAGTCAGATAGGTGCTGGCGTTCGGCATCGCAATATCCGCATAAGTAAAGGACGAGATGGCCGACCGGGTTCGCCGAATAACGGCAGTAGGCGAGTACGTCGTCGAAGGTTTCGAAGCGGGTGATGGTTTGGTCCTGGCGGAACGCGATCAGCAGATCGGAGAACTCATGCTGGGGAATTTCGAACTTGCGCACGGTTTCGGCAAGCGCAACGAAAACCGGATGGCGCGGAGTGCCCGCGTAGCAAGCGTTTAACTCCGCTTGCCATTCATCGAGTAGAGCCAGCGACGTCGAGGGATCCCCGACTTCATCTCCCAAGTCGTCGGAGATGCGGCAGTAGGCGTAAACGTTCAGGAAATCCTGGCGAACGTTTTTGGGAAGAAACCATGTGGCGACGGAAAAATTCTCGTAGTGAGTGCGGGCCAGGCGGCGGCAATATTCGCGAGCTTCAATGAGCGAAGGCGCAATTTTCGGGATCGCGTAATCTGCGGGCAGACGGCTCCAGTCTGCTATCGAAGCAGTCGGCAGAAGTGGCGGATTGTTTGTAGCGACTTGAGTCACGAGTTTTCTGGGTTTCGATTGTCCGAAGCGATGACCCTCAGCGGCTATAAAGCCGACGTATCTTGTGGTCTTAGTGGCACGACTGAAGTCGTGCCCTTCCCAATCTGTCCTGGCCAGCACCGCCGCCGGGCCCGAGCAACAGGCTTTTGCATGGTAAGAACGCCTTGCATCGCCCGAGGAACCGCACAGGCGCATGGGGTCGTTCGACTGCAGTTGTGCTTCGCATTCGGGAAGCACGACCTTCGCTCAGGATGACAGGGCTTTTTCTCTGCCGACTGTCGTACTATTCCGGCCAAATCAGTGGCCGGGAATGATCGCGGTTTTGATGTCGCCTCCGCGATTCAGCATGTGGCGGAGCACCTTTTGCAAGCTGGAGAGAGGAGCTTCGCCGGTGATGTAATCGGTGGGGCGGATCTTCTTGGCCGCGATCAGTCCGAAGGCGCGGCGGACGGTCTCCGGTGTGTGATGGAACGTGGCCTTCAGCGTAATCTCGGAATAGTGCAGGCGATTGGTATCGAGCTGCACCTTGGAGCCACTGGCGCATCCGCCGAAGAAGTTTACGGTGCCGCCTTTGCGGACCATTTCCACCGTCCACTCCCAGGCTTCGGGGCGGCCGACGGCTTCGATCACGACATCGCAGCCGCGTTTTTGCGGAGTAAGCGCGCGCACGGCATCGATCACGTTCTGCACTTTTGTGGTTTGCACGATTTCATGAGCACCCATGTGCTTGGCGGCGACGACCTGTTCGTCGCGCTTCACTACAGAAATCACATTGCAGCCGATGGCACGCGCTACCTGGACAAACATGAGCCCGATGGGGCCGCCACCGATAATGGTGACGGTGTCGCCGATCTCGACGCCGGTTTCGTGCAATCCGCGGAGGACGCAGGCCAGAGGCTCGGTCATGGCGGCGTCTTCAAATGTAACGTTGGGCGGAATGACGAGCATATTGGCTTCCACGATGCGCCGCGGTACGCGGATATATTCGGCGTAGGCTCCGTTATTGAAGAGCAGGTCCTCGCAGAGATTTTCCTGATGCTTGGAGCAGTAAAAGCACATCTGGCAAGGGGCTGAGTTCAGCGCCACCACGCGCTGCCCCTTCCTGAAGCTGTGGACACCTTCGCCTACTTCTTCGACCACGCCGGCCAGTTCGTGGCCGAAGAGGGCGGGGGGAACGATCATGCGGGCGTGGTAGCCGCGCTGATAAACCTTAAGGTCGGTGCCGCAGGTGAGAGCCACCTGAACTTTAACCAGCACCTCGCCTTTTTCGACGCGAGGTATAGGCACTCTTTCGATTTTGAGATCTTCCTTGCCGTACAGGACGGCAGCCGTCATTTTTCCATTCACTGCTGGCTTCCTTCCCTGGCTTCAGGGTTCCAAGTACTGCCCGGCTGTATCACGATCTTCATCGACGCGGGCTGTGGATGCGCCGCGAGTTCGAACGCGCGGACACTCTCCTGCAGCGAGAAGCGGTGACTGATCAGCCTTTGCAGATCCATCTCCCCATTCATCACAAAGCGAACTGATTCGTGTTGCAAATCTACAGACGCACTGTAGGAGCCCACGAGCGTTTTCTCATCCACGCAAATCGCGGCCGGGTCGACAACCACCTCGCCGCGCTGGGTTTGCGCAAACAACAACACGCGCCCACCGGGACGCGCCGCCTCCATCGCAGGGCGAATCAGGGCATTGCTGCCGACCGCCAAGATTACAGCGTCGGCGCCCCGTCCTTCTGTCTGCTCCCGCACAAAGTCGACCGCGTCTTGCTGAGACGCGTCGATGGCACGCTCGAATCCAAGGCTTTTAGATATTCTAAGCCTCTCGGGGTATAAATCGGAAGTAATAACCGAGGCCCCTGCCCGGCGTGCCAGTACGCTCAGAATGATGCCGATCGGACCTTGCCCGATGGCCAGCACAGTCTCTCCCGGTTGCAGGCGGAGGGCTTGAATTCCTTTCATGCAGGTGTTTACGGGTTCGACAAAACAGGCCTGCTCGAAGGAGACGCCCTCCGGAATTCTTAAGGTGCCCTGCTCGACGATCCAATCCATCACGCGGACATATTCAGCGAAGCCTCCGCCGGAGGGCTCAAATCCAGCGGTACATCCCACCTTCTTATAGGTGGGACACTGGGCAAAGGTCTTGTGCCGGCAGTAGTAGCACTCGCGGCAAGGGATGTGATGAAAGACGACGACGCGGTCGCCGGGCTGGAAATTTCTTACGCCTGCGCCGACAGCGGCGACCATGCCAGAGGTTTCATGGCCAAAGATGCGCGGTGCGGAATGCGACCCGGTGGCGATTTTTTTGAGATCAGTGCCACAAACTCCGCAGGTGTGCACGCGGAGCAGCAATTCCCCGGGGCCGATTTTCGGGACAGGAACAGTTTCGAGGCGGACGTCATTCACTCCGCGGTAAACGGCGGCCAGCATGGCCGCGGGAATCGACTGGCTCCGATTCTCGATTGCGATTTGTCGGGCAATGCCCATCAGCGGTTCGATGAAATCTCCGTCGTCTTTGCTTCAAACGCCTCGGTCAGCGGTTGGTGGCAACGCGTTAAATAGTCACCCAGGACTCTTGCTGCTTTGCTACTGTTGCTCGCGAGCTGCGCCAAACGGAGCCACAGCCAGGGCCGCACAGCCGCGTATACGGCGAAGCTCGCGGTGCGGAAACGGCCGTGAGCGTCAATGAAGCGAGCAGTCTCTGGCATCTCAAAATCTAACCCGTCGGAGATGACTTTAGTTGCGGTGAAGCGAATTCCGTGAGCGCGGGCGGCGGCGGCAACTGCAGCCGCTTCCATGTCCACGGCTTGCGCGCCGTAGGCTTGCGCCAGTTTCGCTTTCTGCTCGGGGCTGGCCACCGCCATGAATGTTATCAGAGTGCCCACGCCGCCTTCGATCATGATATGACTGCCGTCGCGGGCATCGATTACGGCAGCGGGAGAAAAAATGTCACCGACGCGCAGGTCGGAGAGCAGGGCTCCAGCAAATCCAACCGACACCAGCTGTGCGGGATGGTATAACGCGATTACAGCTTCGGCCGCCCGCCGCGCGGGCTCGAGGCCGATTCCAGCACATACGGCCACGGTCTCAGCGTGCTCAAAGAAAATGAACTTGCGGCCTTCGAACTCGCGCTCGACGCGGCGGGAGATTCTGGCCAGACCTCTGAGTTCACGTTCGAGCGCTGCCACGATAGCGATTCCTGATGCTGATGAATTCATCCCGGTGAGCCAATGTGCCCCGGCGGCTATAAAAAGCCGCTACTCAGTTTAAGGCGGTATAGCGGCGCGGCTTGAAGCCGCGCCCTTTCAAAACTACGCCACTTCAACTGAGGCTGCGCCTTTTCAAAACCACGCACCTTAAGACTTCACTGCTTCGCGGCGAAGGCTGCCGATCGATGCGGATTTACTCACGCAATTCTTCGCCAGTTCCTCGGCAGTTCTCATGCATAACCGTGGGCCCGAAACCACTCGACGGCGCGGCGGAGTGCGGCGTCCGAGGGGATTATTTTCCATCCCAGCTCGCGCTCGGCCTTAGCGGAGCTGGCCCACATTTTCTTCTTTCCCATGCGAACCGTTTCGACTGTAGCACGCGGCTCGCGACCCAAGATGCGGCCGGAGACGGTCTCATCGACCACGCCAGCCAGATACGCAATAAAGTAAGGCAGCTTCACGGTGGGCGAGGGTAAACCGGAAATCGCGCCCAGCTTGTCCAGAATCTGCTTGAGGGTGAGATTCTCGCCGCCTAGAATGTAGCGTTCTCCGCTCTTGCCTTTTTCCAGCGCCGCAATGTGTCCGCGGGCGCATTCGCGAACGTCGACAAGATTCAGTCCGGTTTCGACGTATGCGGGAAATTTCCTCTTCAGGAAATCCACTACAATCCGTCCCGTCGGTGTTGGCTTGACATCCCGCTCGCCCACTGGCGTCGTTGGATTCACCGTTACCACCCGCATCCCGCCACGGCCGGCTTCGAGCGCCAACCGCTCGGCCATAAACTTCGAGCGCTTGTAGTGACCGATCATGTCGGCGAGAGAAACTGGGGAGTCTTCGTCGGCTGGACGGCCGTTTCCGGTGAAGCCAATGGTGGCGACACTCGAAGTGTAAACGACGCAGCGCACTGCATGCTTGCGCGCCGCTTCGAGAATTGCCCGAGTTCCTTCTACATTGGAACGATACATTTCCGCTGGATCGCGCAACCACAGCCGATAGTCGGCAGCTACATGAAACACTGCTTCGCAGCCTGCCATGGCCTTTTCGAGCGATGCCGGATCGCGCAGATCGCCGACGGCGGTCTCGGCTCTCAGGCCGTCCAGATTCTTCAGATTGCTGGTCGGACGCACCAGCAGGCGAAGATCGGCGCCCTGGTCCGCGAGAGCGCGGGCCACATGGGAGCCCAAGAATCCTGTCGCGCCGGTGAGGAAGGCTAGCATTTAGAAGGAATCATCGTCGCGTGCGGCGCTTATACCCTCCGCTCGTGCTCTGGATTGCACGATCAGGCAGCCCTCCGGTCCGTCGAACCGCACGCGCCGTGCTGAGGATACCGCGCAGCGCTTCATTCACTGCGTCCTCCGTGGGAAAGGCTTCGGCTACGTCGGGCTGGAGTAGAACGACATTCGCCCCCTTTCGATACTGTTCATAATATTTTCCGCGGATGCCGCCCTTCATAGAAGCGAAATCGTATTCGGGTCGAATTTCGTCGTCAGTTCGATGATTACTGCTCTTCTTCATAAAATTCTCTCTCGCGCGGAGTCATCGGCCTCGCGCTGATGATGCGGAATGCATTGCCGCGTTCCGTATGAGCTACAACAAGTAGACGACCGTTTGCGGATGAGCCGATGGTCAGATATCTCTTTTCCGATGTCGAATGCGCAGTATCCACGAATGTTGTTGCGAGCGGATCTCCGAATAATGTCGTGGCCTCGCGAAAGCCGACTCCATGCTTGCGCTGGTTCGCGGATCTTTGCGCGGATCCCACTCGAACTCCATCCTGATTCAGTATAAACAGATTGGCACTTGCGCAGAACAGATTATCCCGTCTGTGGCTCCGCAATCATGTCGGCGAACGAAACGGGAAAATCCTCGTCGGCGAGGGGGCCGTTGCCTGTGAATCCGATGGTCGCCGCGCTTAGCGGTACGTCTCGGCGAGATCTCAGCGTTTACCGTGGGGAATGTCCCAAGCGAGAAAATCATACGCAAGAGGCGGAACGTTCGCCTCCCCGCAAAAAGCATGGATTGAATCCTGGATTTTCGCGTACGTCTTCAAATTTTCAATCGATCCCATGCTGGCGTTATTCCAGTTGATTCCCAAGCGCCCCAATTCAGGAATGCAAGCAAGGGGCCGGAGTGAGTATTTATCAAGAGGTACCTCGACGAACCAAACGATCGCCTCAAACGTATCCGGCCACAGCGGTGTAACGATGCAGAGGCCTTTCGCTAGAAGGTTTACGAGCTTCAAGGCCCTCGGAAGCTCGATCTCGTAGCGCAGACGCTTTTGCCATTCCTTGCTAAGGCCTCTCGCTAGCTTTACCGCCCAACTCCGGTACTGATCGTTCGATCGGACCGCGATCAATTCGGACAATCCGCCTCCGGCTAGCTCCTTCGCGGCCCGCTCTCTGAATACAAATGAGGGGGACCAGTCTTTGTGTTTTCGGAAGGCGCGGAAGGTGGTTTTGCTAACTGAGCGATAAATCGCCGAGAGTGGACCGAGATTGTTCTTGTCATGTAAAGCGCTGAAGTCATTCCTCCAGTCACGCTGTTTCAACTTGGCAATGAGTTCCTCGCGATTTCTGAACCTCCGTGTGTCACCCTTAGGCAAGGTGTCCTCCTGCGTTGAGAAGCCCCTCGGAGCTTCCCCCGTCAAACGGCAGGGTGCCGAGAGAACTGAGAACTAGTTTTCCATCTTCTCCATCACCTTGGCGTAGGTCGTCAACGCGAGCAGCGGGAAGTACTGCCGGTAGAGGTGATACTTCAGATAGAACACGCGCGGAAACCCAGTGCCGGTGAAGTAGGGCTCATCCCACGAACCGTCTTCTTTTTGCGTGCGCAGCAGATACGCAATGCCGCGAGCCACAGAATCGCTGCGCGTATCGCCGACAGCGAGCAGGCCCAGAATCGCCCAAGCGGTTTGCGAAGGCGTGCTATCGCCGACACCGCGCAGGGTGGGATCGTCGTAAGAGCCCACTGTCTCGCCCCAGCCGCCATCGGCGTTCTGCACCATACGCAGCCACTCCGCCGCCTGCTGGACGCAGGGCTCGTGGTTATCCATACCGATCGCTTCGAGTCCGCGGAGCACGAGCGCCGTGCCGTAGATATAATTAACACCCCAACGGCCGAACCAACTGCCGTCACGTTCTTGTTCGTCGCGAAGGAATTGAATTGCGCGCTTCACGGATGGATGGTTTTGATCGTAACCGTAAGTCGCCATCATTTCGAGAATACGCCCCGTTATGTCGACGGTTGCGGGATCGAGCATGGCGTTGTGATCGGCGAACGGAATATGCTGGAAGACCATCTGGTCGTTATCTTTGTCGAATGAAGCCCATCCGCCGTTCTTACATTGCATCGACAAAATCCAATCGATGGCGCGCTGCACCGACTCGCGCTGGTAGCGTCCATTGGGATGCTCCACTTGGCTTAGCGCCAGACAAACCATTGCGCTGTCATCGACATCGGGATAAAACTCATTGTTGAACTCGAAGTACCATCCGCCTGGCTTGCCGGCCTTGTTCTTGACCTGCCAGTCGCCCGGGGTGCGCACCTGCTTCTGCAGAATCCAATCGGCGCATTTCACCATTCGAGGATCGTTTGCCGGAACTCCCGCCTCGCCCAGCGCGAAGAGCGCGTAAGCCGTATCCCACACCGGCGACAGACAGGGCTGCATGCGGAAGGTGTCGCCTTCTTCGATTCCGAGCTTTTCAAATTCGTCGAGGGCACGGATGACTTGGGGATCGTCGAGTGAATATCCTTGGCAGCGGAGAGCGATGATGGCGTTCATCATCGAAGGATAGATTGCGCCGAGGCCGTCGCTCATATCGAAGCGTTCGAGCATCCATTTTTCCGCGCTCTTCAGCGCGATCGAACGTAGCGGCCGGATATGGACTCGCTCAAGCCAATGCGTCGTGCGGTCAAGGCAGAGGAAGAAGTTGCGCCAGGAGACTAACTTCTTAGACCAGCGCAGATGCATGCGCGACTTCTGCATGCCGCCGACGAACAGTTCTTCCACACCCATTTCGCGCGGAATTTTTTTGAACGGTTTTTTCGCGTAGCAGATGGAGAGCGGTACCAGGATGGCGCGCGACCATGAAGAAATCTCGTAGATATTGAACCAGAACCAGTTGGGAAATAGAACGATCTCGGGAGGAATGGCAGGAACGGCATCGTAATCGTACTGCCCGAAGAAGCAAAGATAGATCTTGGTGAATGTATTGACTTCGGTCACGCCGCCGAGTGCGAGGATTTTCTTGCGGGCGCGCTGCAGCACGGGATGATCGGCGGTGTATCCTGCCAGCTTCAAGCCAAAATACGCTTTGACCGAGGCGCTGATATTCGAGGGCCCGGCAGCGTAAATGCTCCAGCCGCCGTCTTCGTTCTGATGACGAATGATCCAGTTTGCCGCTTTCTGAAAGCGCTCGGGATCGCCGGTTCCCAGCAGGGTGTGAAGCAGAATGTAATCCGACTCGAGGGTGGTATCGGCTTCGAGTTCGCCGCACCAGTAGCCTTGCTCGTGCTGCAGGGAGAAAAGTAATTTTCGGGCGGAGGCAATCGCAGAGCCGACACGGCTCGCTAAGCCGTCGATTTTGCCAAAGCGAAGTTGTGGAGCGGAGTTCAAATTCGCTTCGGGGGAGTTAATGTCCATGCTTAAAAGGCTCCGTCTAGGGCGAGATCCCTCGCTCCGCCTGAAGAACGGCTGCGCGCGGGATGACACCGGAACGACGTATTCTCCGTTAATCCGCGGTAGCACCGGCCGGAGCGGCGGCAATGGCCTCGACAATCTCCGGCGGCAGCCCGAAACGTACATTTTCCGGCATCACTTCGAGTTCCTGCACGTTGTCGAAACCTTTGGTCGCCAGAAACTTCATTGCTTCTTCCACCAGGCACTCCGGCGCCGATGCGCCGGCAGTCAACGCGATCGTCTTTACGTTGATCAACCAATCCGACTCGATGTCCTTATAGCTGTCGATGAGGTGCGAATTCGTCCCCAAATTTCGCGCAACTTCTACGAGGCGATTGGAATTGGAACTGTTTTCCGAGCCCACAACCAGCAACAAGTCAGCCTCCGACGCCACCTGCTTCACTGCGACCTGGCGGTTTTCCGTGGCATAGCAAATATCCTGGGCGGCCGGACCCTTGATGTTGGGGAACTTCTTTTTCAGAGCCGAGATAATGTCTTTGGTTTCATCGAGGCTGAGGGTGGTCTGCGTGAGGTATGCAACGCGATTCGGATCCGGGACGGTAAGCGATTTCACCTGCTCGGGTGTTCCGACAACCTGAGTGACGAGTGGGGCCTCACCGAGGGTTCCGATAACCTCGTCGTGATCATGGTGACCGATCAGGATCAGCGAATAGCCTTCTTTGGCGAACTTTACCGCCTCCACATGAACCTTGGTGACCAGCGGACAGGTGGCATCGATGACGCGCAGGCCGCGCCGGGCGCTGTGCTCACGAACCTCAGGAGAAACGCCGTGAGCGCTGTAGATGACGCGCTCGCCGTTGGGGACTTCGTCCTCGCTGTCGACGAAGATCGCGCCCTTGCCGCGCAGTTCGTCGACCACAAAGCTGTTGTGGACGATTTCCTTACGCACGTAGATGGGCGGACCAAAGGCCTCAAGGGCGATGCGGACGACATCGATCGCCCGCACTACGCCCGCGCAGAATCCGCGCGGCTTTAGTAAGAGTAAGGTTTTTCCCTGACTGTTTGGCACTATCAAGCTCCTACTTGTGATCGTCCCCAAGCCGTTTTAGATGCAAAATTCGAATGCGGCTTGTTCGGAAGGGTACACGAACCCCGTTGATGGCGTAGTAATAAACTACTGGAAAGTGCCCTTCTGGTCAACGTAAGCCAAAGAAACGGCGGGGATTAGCAGTGAACGGCGGGAATTGGGGGTCGACTGGGGAGTCTTCACAAAGGAGCACGTGCGTACTACTCTCCCCAGCCTTTCAATTCTTCGGGAGGCAGAGGTCCAAAGAACTTCAGACCTATTCTGATCTTACCCCTGAGTGCACCGGGCTTCCGATCACCACGCGTGTGGTTAATGGCGACCAGGATCACCACGGGCTGCTTTCCTCATGCGATGACAATTTCCTCGCCTTTGCAGGCCTTTTCGATCAGCCGGGAAAGCTGCGTCTTCGCCCTTTGGATGGTGATCGTTTCCATACGTATATGTTAGCTGACTCCACATCGCTGAGGGTAGAGACACAGCGCTTAAACGAGCGAATTAACAAAATCCGCCGCCTCAGCGACGTGGGTTTCGTTCACCCACCTGGGAGCAGACCTCTGGATCGCAATCCGGCCGCCAAAATCGCCGAAGTGTACTTGCATCTCTTCCGATAGTACTTTTAGAGGTCTGCCAGACTTATCGCTTCCGTAGACGCTGATCGGGACCGCCGTTCTCAACAGTTTGCTGGATGGGTCTCCCTGCGCGAGCACCAACCGACTCCTCTGATCTTCGAAGACGGCTTTGTGTTTGACGTGAAAGTTGGCGTGAAATCGGGCGTCGAGCTCAGTTTGGCTCAGGTCCCTAGCCAAACCCGCCCAGCACAACTTGAAATACCCGACAATATAGAGCTTTTGTTCTCCGCCCTGCGGCCACGGCTCCAATCCGGCATAAAACACCAGCAGATCGCCCTTCCGCAAGTTCCTAAGCCCGCGCTTAGCCCCCATGGTCGGGTCACCATAAGTAAAAGTGTCAAATTCCGGGTCCGCATGAATCGACACGTCTCTATATTCGGAGCGCATGTGCCTGGGAAAATAGTCGAGTAAGAGTCGCCCCGAGCGGCCCTTCGTTGTACTGTAGGTCTCGGAGTTCTCGCCGAACTTGTGGAAGCGATCAGGGATGGGCACAAATTCAAAAGAGCCGTCTTCAAAAAGGGGGCCCTGCATTCCGCCTGCCCCGGAATCGATTCCCACGCGCAGCAACACTACTTGCATTTCTCTAGCCTCGTTTTCCGACTTCGGGCTTTTAAGCGGCTAATTTCCCGAATGCACTTGCCCTTGATATTCGGAGCAGGCCCAAGGTGATCTAGTATCTCCTTCGTTTCTTCCACGGTGAGTTTCTTAACTCTGATGTGGCGGTAACCCGCCGAGGGATCCAGCCTTTCCAGCGGATAGGCATCCTCGAATGCAACCACCTTGGTCTTGCCTTGGACTGCGACGAATCCCTCTCGCGGCACGAATCTATCCGCACAAATGTAGCCGACGATGTACCTTTCCCCAAGGTGGCGCTGCATGTGAGCCGACTTGCTCCTGCAGGTAGTGAAAAGGAAAAGGTACTTCTCGCGACTCTTGAGAAGCCCTTGGATGTTCGCCTTCTGATAGCACTCACGAAGGTAGTTCTCAGCGTTCCGTTCAAGGTGCGGCTCCGTCTTGTACCCGCTACCTTGTTCGTTGCACACGTCCCGCACCGGCAGGTCGGATGACGGTGCATGGAAAAAGAACTGCAATCGCCCTGAGGGTTTGAGACCTCTTGGATCAAAGTATTCATCAATCATATCCTTTGCATACCCGGTGGAGCTTCCCGCTTTGCATCCCATCGACGCCTCCTGATGCCACCTTACCCGTTTGCCTTGATCATCTGTTCGGCGTGTTTGCGCGAGGTGTCGGTCAGCTTGGCGCCGCTTAGCATGCGGGCCACTTCTTCGGTGCGCTCTTCGCCGACCACGGCGCGGATGCTGGTGCGGGTGCGGCCGTTGCGTTCCTTTTTCTCGATTACGTAGTGATGATCGGCGAAGGTCGCGATTTGCGGAAGGTGGGTGACGCAGAGAACCTGATTCTGCCGTGCCAGCGACTTTAACTTCTTGCCAACCGATTCTGCCGCGCGGCCGCCGATGCCAGTATCGATTTCGTCGAATACCATCGTTCGTTGGTTCGATGCGCGCTGAGCCGATGTGCGCTGGGCCGACGAGTGGGGCGGGCTGGATTTCGCGGACGAAGGCGCCCGCGCCACGTGACCTCCATCCACACTCACCTTTAGAGCCAACATAACGCGCGACAATTCTCCGCCCGATGCGATGTGCTCCAGTGGCCGCATCGGTTCGCCTGGATTTGTAGCGATCATGTAAACCACCTGATCGATTCCGATTGCCGTCCAGTTCCCTTCTTCCTCCACCGTTGTTATTTCGATGCGGAAGGTTGACTTCATGGCCAGGTCGTTAATTTCCGCCTCAACTAACTTCTTGAGTTTGCCCGCCGCCTCATGGCGTTTTTTCGAGAGCGTTCGCGCGACGCGCAAATATTCTTCGCTGGCCCGCCCCAGCTCAGCCCGCAACTCGCGCAGAATTTCATCTTTGTTCTCGATTTCGGAGAGCTTGCGGGCCACGTCCGCTCCGAAATTGATGACGTCTTCCAGCATGGGCCCGTACTTTCGCTTCAGACGGTCGAGCAAGGCCAGCCGGTCTTCGACATCCGCCAGATGTTCGGGCGAGGCATGGATTCCGCCGGCGTAGTCGCGGACCGTGGCTCCGACATCCTCGACACTGATTCGCGCTGTCTCCAGCGCGGCCAGGGCTTCCTTAAATTTGGGCTCATAGCGCGCTAGTTCTTCAATCTGCTTCTGCGCGGAGCGCAGGGACGCAGATGTCGAGGCATCGCCTTCATAGAGAAGATCGAAGGCGTGCATGGCGGCATTGTAAATTTTCTCCGCATTGGCAAGGACGCGCTTCTCGGTTTCCAGTTGCGCGTCTTCGCCGGCTTGCAACTTGGCTTCTTCAATCTCGCGTTTCTGGAAGATCCAGAGATCGACTAAACGCAGGCGGTCTTGCTCGCCTTGTTCGAGGTCGGCGATGCGGGTGCGAATTCCCTTCCACTTCTCATACGCCGCGCCCACTGACTCGACTTGGCTTCCCGCGAATCCGTCGAGAAGCTCAAGACGTGCAGCAGCGTCGAAGGACAGCAGCGATTCATTTTGTGCGTGTATGGTTGCCAGATGAGGAGCAAGCTGACGCAAAACGGAGACGGTTGCCGCCTGGTTGTTTACGAAGACGCGGCCTTTGCCGCCAGCCGCGATCTCCCGGCGCACAATCAGCGACCCGTCTTCTAACGATCTGTCTTCGGATTTGTCGAGGCCGTTGCGCTCAAGAATTTTCTCGATTGCAGCTTCGGCGTCGCCGGTGCATTCGAACACCGCCGATACGACGGCCCGCTCCGCTCCGGTTCGGATCACATCGCTCGACGCCTTATCTCCCAAAAGTAGGGCGAGCGCATCAATCAGAATGGATTTGCCCGCGCCGGTTTCTCCGGTCAACAGGTTCAAGCCTGCGGCGAACTCCACCGCGGCGTTGTCGATAACCGCATAGTTTTCGAGTCGCAATTCAACCAGCACAGAGATCCCTGTGGATAACGATGTTTGGAACTTTTGCGCAGCATAGCATGAAAGGAAGCCGTGGTATCTGCTTCGTTCAAAGGCCGGTGCGATTCGATAAGGAAGCGAGCCAGAAGCGGAGGATGACTGAGGAAAAAGAGCCACGGCCGAGGCCGTGGCTGCCGAGCATGGTTCTTCGGATACTGGCTAACTTGCTTTGCGGTATCGGTCCGCGCTTTCGGCGGTCGAGCCCGTGTTAATGACTTCCTTACGACGCTCGCGCAAGCGATTCTGGAAGGTGTCCCAGCGGGGCCCGATTCCGTTGGCACTCTGGCTGATTTCGACCGTGTCGGTGCTGGCCGCGTAGCCTCCAGCGGTAAGGGCGTCAGTGTCGGTCACTTCCTCTGCCGATAGGTCACCCGCAGCGTGGGCAGAGGGCGAGTTGGGCTGCATCTGCTGCGTCGTCGGGGTAATGTTGCGGTCCGTTTCCGCGCGATGCATTACAGGATTCGCCTCCCACTTCGAACGATAGCGCCCTTCGTAGTCGCTCCACTGCTCATCAGATTCCAGGTCCGACTCGTTGTAGGGTGGAAATGCTTCTATCTGCTCTTTTGTGAGGTCGACGGCGAAGTCGTCTCTGTGTTCAATGGAGCCTCGGAGCCGATCCGCAGGCACAACGAATTTCTTCGTCGACAGCCAGCCGCCGGTGTCGACCACGACGTAGCGAATCGATCCAGTGGAGTAATCGAAAATCACGTCGTCAATCTTGCCTAGTTTTTCGTCGTTGAGGCCGTACAATTTGGAACCGCGGATATCTTCTGCGGCTTCGGCAAGGCGATAGTCTCGTAACATCCCATACTGCGACATAAGTTCATCCTCCCGCGAGAGTTGATTGAATGCATTTCCCGCTGCTCTTGGATGCCACTCTGTTGCCAGGGGTATAGCGCTGAAAACTTAAGATTTTCGATTGCATGAGCTGGTGCTCATACGCGGAAGTGCATTTGCCGGTTATGTTTCGGATACGCCTCGTTATCCGGAGACCAGCCGGAGACCGCAATCATCTATAATCCGAAAAAAAGGAAAACTCTCAACCGATGCAACTTCCCTGCTTGCTTGCACTCCTACCTGGCGGCGAGATTCTTGATCTGCTTTCCGACACAGGCGCCGTCGCCAAGTTCGTGCTGATCACGCTGCTGGCATTCAGCCTGATCTCATGGGCAATTATTCTGACGAAGTGGAGCCTGCTTCGGCGTGCCCGCCTGCAGAGTGGACGTTTTCTGCGCGCGTTTCGCAAAGCACAACGCCTGCAGGATATCGCTACGGTCGCCGATCAGTTTCGTCCCAGCCCGCTGGTGGGAGTTTTTGAGGGCGGCTTTACCGAATACAAGCGTCAACTTTCCACGCCGGCCGCGTCGCTGCGTAGTTTGACCGCGGTGCAGCGCGGCATGCAGATCGGAGCTTCGGAAGAGATTACGCGATTGGAGCGCAACGTTCCGTGGCTGGCGATCACCGCAGCGGTGACTCCCTTCATCGGCTTGTTCGGCACGGTGTGGGGGATAATCGACGCCTTCCACGGCCTTGGAACCGCAGGCGGAGCCACGTTGAGAGCGGTCGCTCCTGGAATTTCCGAAGCTCTGATCACTACGGCTGCTGGACTCGCCGCGGCCATCCCTGCCGTTATTGCCTACAACCTCATTGGCAATTCGATTCGCGTGTTTGCCGCACGCGGCGACGACTTTGCGCTCGAGGTGTTGAATGCGATTGAGAGCATTCAGCCGCAAGCTGCGGCCGAAGTGAGGCGCTGATGGCCTTCACTTCTTCAAACGGGCGCACTCAATCCGCTCTCGCCGATATCAACATCACCCCGCTGGTAGACGTCGTGCTTGTGCTGCTTATTATTTTTATGGTGACGGCGCCGGTTCTGCAGTCCGGCATTGAAGTCAGCGTTCCTAAGACGCGCACCGTAAAGGAAATTACCGAAGAGCGCACCGTCATTACGATTAACAAGGATCAGCGCGTCTTTCTGGGCAACGATGCCGTCAATATCAATGAAATTGCAGCCAAGCTGAAACAGAAGATTCGCGATCCCCGGAACCAGTTTATTTTTGTGCGTGCCGATGAGAACGTGCCGTTCGGGGCTTTCGCCACCGTGATGGACGCGGTCAAACAGTCGGGGATTACCAACATCAGCATTGTCACCCAGCCCCTGGAACAAAATGGCGCGAAACGCTGAGATATTTTTCGAGCACGATAATTGGGCACGGGCTCTGAGCTGGTCTGCGGGCTTTCACATCGCGCTCACGGCGCTCATCTTGCTTTACACGGCTGTGTTTACCGGGTCGCGCGGCGAGGGATGGGGTGGCGGAGGGGGCGGTTCGGCCATCGGCGTCTCGTTGGTGAGTTCGGTTCCTTTGCCTGCGCCAGCCGCACAAACGCAGAATGTTCTGGCGAACGAATCCAAGGGCGTGACCAAGTCCGAGCCAAAGCCTGAAGTGAAAGAGCCCGACGCGATCGAGATCCAGGGCAAGAATACAAAAGTCAAACCGAAGAAGACGCCTACTGCGACCAAAGAGAAGCCCAAGCCGGCGCCCGAGGAAGAAACCAATCAGGTTGCGTTTGGCGAAGGTGGACCGGTGAGTGGACCTTATGGGAGTTTCGCCGCCGGCGGTGCCAAAGGTGGCTTCGGCATCACCGGCAGCGGCGGAGACTTTGGAACGAAGTACGCATACTACGTGCGGATCATACAGCAGAAGGTTTCCGACAACTGGTTGAAGTATGAGGTCGATCCGCGGATCACAACGTCGCAGCGCGTCTATATCACGTTTGATGTGGCGCGGGATGGGCACCCTTTTAACGTGCAGGTTGAGCAGTCGAGCGGAGTGCCTTCGCTCGATGTTTCGGCGATTCGCGCCCTGCAACGGATCGATACCTTCGGGCCGCTGCCTGCGGATTATAGCGGCAGCAAAATCTCGGTGGAATATTGGTTCGATTACAGCAAAAAATAAAGTTGGACTATTCCGAAGCAGACGGCATCGACTAAAGTGGGCAGCCTCGAAAAACTGCCGTCTCTTTGATAAGGAAACTGCACGGATACGGAAACTGCACGCGCATCTACCTGATTATTCTTTCGGTTCCCGATAGTGACTATGATCGAATGTAACTTGCCAATGAGAACATATCGGACTACGATATTGTCGTTTGCAGAATGTTTTTTTCCTAACCAGGGTTTCGGCTTCAGACTGATGGGCGATGGAAATAGACGAGTTCCGCTCTCCGCGGTGATTAGCGCAATATTCTTGCGCGTTTTGAGTTTGCTTCTGTTTCTCTCGATTGTTCTTGGCATGTCGTTGGCGCAGGATTGGGTTCGGACTGGTTCGGGTCTGGGCGTTGAAAAAGTGCGCCTGGCTGTTCCGGACTTCAAGCCTTCGACGGGCGATCGTCAGAACGCCGCGCTGCTCAAGGTATTCGACGATACTTTCTGGAACGACCTGGATAACTCCGGCGTGGTCGAACTTGTTTCCAAAAGCTTTTATCCGTTGCAGGTACCCGGCCAGCCTACCGATGTGACGTTCGCGATGTGGAACGCTCCCCCGCCGAACGCGGCCATGCTGGCTTTTGGCAATCTCGGCGTAGCGGCCGGGAAAGTAACCGTTCAGGGCTGGCTTTACGACGTCAAGAATACGGCCTCGCCGCAGGTTCTGGGCAAGCAGTATGCCGATGTGGCAACGGAAGAAGCGGCGCGAGTGATCGCCCACAAATTTGCGGACGAAATCATCTTCCGGCTGGGCGGCGGGATTCCTGGCATCGCCGAGAGCAAGATTTATTTTGTCAGCGACCGCTCCGGCCACAAAGAAATCTGGGTAATGGATTACGACGGCAGCAACCAGCGACAACTCACGCATCAAGGTTCGATTGCGCTATCGCCGCGCATCTCGCCCGATGGCTCCCGGCTTGCATTCAGTTCCATGACCAAGTCCGGATGGGACATTCTGATGTATTCCATCGAACTGAACCGTCTGGTTGGCTTTCCGCATTTCGGCGGCGGGAATTTTTCGCCATCGTGGTCCCCCGATGGTACGCGTCTGGCGCTCTCATCTTCCCGCAACGGCCACTCAGAAATTTATGTTTGCGATGCTTCGGGTGGCAATTTACGTGCAATGACAACGGGGAGGGGCCCCGACGTTTCCCCCACGTGGAATCGCAAGACCGGGGCACAAATTGCTTTCGTGAGTGGCAGCACAGGACTACCACAGGTTTACACCATGGAGGCCGATGGCACGAACCAACAACGCATGACCGACCAGGGATACGCGGTTTCGCCCAACTGGTCGCCGAATGGCCAGTTCTTGACGCTTGCCTGGACTCGCAAGTATGGGCCGGGTGAGCCGGGCTCCTCCGACATCTACCTGATGGATATCGCCAGCAAACAGTGGGTTCAGCTCACGCATGATGGCGGACGCAATGATTTCCCGTGGTGGGCGCCAGACGGCCGGCACATTGTTTTTCAGTCCAGCCGGTCAGGAAAAGAAGAAATATGGATGATTCTGGCAGACGGCAGCAAGCTTCATCAGTTGACTTTTACGGGACGTAATTCGCAACCAAACTGGAGTTGGTAATTGGGGTTGGTCATAACGAGTTGGCATAAAAACACTTCGTTTGAACTCGAAGAACAAGGTTCGGGTTCGCAGGAGGAATTAAACGTGAAGAAGATCAACGTGAGCAACATTGAGATCAGTAGGAATAACCTGACACGGCAAACCGTAAGAACGCTGGCAACCGTAATCGCACTGAGCGCGATTCTGATGCTGGGGGCTTGCAAGAAGAAAGCAGCTCCGCCCCCACCGCCACCACCGCCCCCACCACCATCGCCTACCGCTTCCATTTCGGTGAGCCCGGATACGATTCAGAAGGGGCAGTCGTCAACCCTGAGTTGGCAGACCTCGAATGCCACGGACGTTTCGATTGGCGGCATCGGTGCCGTCCAGGCCAGCGGCTCGCAACAGGTGAGCCCCGGCGATTCCACTACGTATCACCTGGTCGCCAAGGGCTCCGGCGGAACTCAGGAGGCTACGACGCGGCTCACGGTCACCCAGCCGCCGCCGCCAGCGCCCCCTGCGCCTTCACCCTCGGAGGAAGATCTTTTCGGACAGAATGTAAAAGACATCTACTTCGATTACGACAAGTCCGATATTCGCGGCGATCAGCAGTCTTCCCTGCAGAGCGATGCGCAGTTCCTCACCCAGCATTCCGGCATCAGCTTCACGGTTGAGGGACACTGCGATGATCGAGGTTCGACGGAATATAACCTCGCCCTGGGCGATCAACGCGCCTCGTCAGTGAAAAGCGCGCTGGTAGCGTTAGGAGTCAACACGAACCGCATCAAGACCATCAGCTTCGGTAAAGAAAAACCGTTCTGCATGGAAGACAACGAAGCCTGCTGGCAACAGAATCGCCGCGGCCACTTCGTGTACCAGAAGTAAGTGATGTGACGGCCGGGGGCGGAGAAATCCGCTCCTGGGCTTTTTGAATTGTTCTGACGATTATCTTCACAACCCGCGACGCTCCCGACCCGTCTAAAATAGACCTGGGGAAATTTCGCCTATGACAATAAGACGATGGTCCACTCTTCTTGCAGCGCTCTGCACGCTCTGGCTGGCGGGGACCCCGGCCTGGGGCGTCAGCAAAGAGATGGTTCAACTGCAAACTCAGGTTCAACAACTGCAAGAGCAGATGACCGCCATGCAGCGCAGCTTCGACGAGCGCATGGGTGTGATGAAAAATCTGGTTGAGCAGGATACGGACGCGGTGAATAAGGTTGCCGCCGCTCTGACGGGCCTGCAGAACTCGCTGCAAAAACAGCAGGGAGATTCAGCCTCGCACGTGGATCAGCTTTCCGGTCAAATTCAGGCTCTCAACGACACGCTCGACGAACTCAAGGCTCGGCTCGCCGCCGTCAGCAAGCAACTCGCGGACCTGCAATCATCGCAGCAAAGCGTCGCCGCCACTGACGCAGCGAAACTGGCGCAACAGGCGGCGATGGCGGCCGCACCCCCTCCCGATGTGCTCTACAACAATGCGCTGCGGGATTACAACGGCGACAAGAACGATCTCGCCATCCAGGAATTCTCCGACTACGTAAAGTTCTATCCCAATACCGATCTTGCTGGGAACTGCTACTTCTATCTGGGCGAAATTCAGTTTCGCCAGGGAAAATACGAGCAGGCGGCGCAGAGCTACGACCAGGTTTTGCAGAATTTTCCCACTGGAAGCAAATCCGCTTCCGCGCAGCTGAAAAAAGGGTTTGCCTTAATCGAGCTGGGCAAGCAGGACGATGGCGTAACCGAACTACGGCACGTCATCCAGCGCTATCCCAAGTCGAACGAAGCGCTGCAAGCCCGGGAGCGGCTGCGCAAGCTTGGAGTTTCAGCGACTGCGCGGCCAGGCCAATAAGTCTGCTCAGCAGCGGGAGTTCGTACCATGAATAAAATCTCCGAAAACGATCCCGACCGCGCCAAAGGGGCCGTCGAAACCGAAGAACATCACCACGATGGGAACCTGGGCCTCTCCGAGCAACTCGGTCACCGTGACCAGGATCCGCGGATCAAGAATGCCGACACGGACTTCCCTGAGCCGGGCAACAGCCCGGAACATTCTGGCGAGAAGTCGAAGAAATAAGCAAGCCAGGGTTAACGCTAGCTGGGATGCCGGAGCCTGATCACTGCGAAGATCAGGTTGACGACGAAAACGACCTGCGCAAGCGCACCGACTATCAAGGAAGAGAAAAGTCCAAGTAGTGCCGCTTTCTTATAAGACTCAAAGCCTGCAACAGGCTCGAGCCGGAAAGCGAAAAGATAGTAGCAAGCCCAAAAAGCCGCAATGGCGATAGCCGTACTCCAAAAATGCCAGACCCCGGCTTTGGGATTCATCGGCAGAGGCCAGAGAGAATAGACGGCGGCCGAGAAGCATAACAGCGATGCCATAATCAGGGACACCGCGCTTGGCGGCAATACGTAGGCCATGTCGCGTAGGTGAATCGAAATACCTCCTTGTTCGGCCGAAAAGCGAGAGAGGAAACTCAAGATCAACAGCGCTGCGGTTGAGATCGCAAATAGTTCGGAAGTACGAGTCACGTAACCGCCTCTCAGCCTTCAGTGGCAGAAAATCCGCCACCTAGTGTCAAGCCACTGACACTGATTCTAGATCGCCATCGCGCCGACTTCTTTTTCCACTTCCACGGTGTCGACCATCACGATCGCGTCCCAGGGACAGCCGTCGAGGAAGCAGCCGTCGGGACCTTTGCTGAGGCACTTCTTGCAGCCGATGCAGAGGATCGGATCGACGGCGATGCGTCCGAAGGGCGTGCTGTCTTCGTCAGCAACCCAGAACATGCAGTCTTCCACGGGACAGTATTCGACGCAGGCAGGCGAGCCGGCACATCCGGTGCAGCATTCGGTGATGACGGCCAGCTCTTTCGGCTTCTTCTTCCGAGGCGTGGTCAGGCCTTTGGATCTGGGTTCGGCTTTCATTTCGTCGGGGACCATGCCGACGGCTCTGGTGGCGCCGGGTGCAGGAGGCATAGCCGAGATTATAACCCGGATTCAGCGATTTTCAGCGTGTCCGCCAGAGCCGATTTGGAATATACTCGGGCCGATCTTCGACGAGATTCCATCTCCGCCAGCGCCGCCGACCCAGCGAACAGCAATAGCCGTCTTCGCCAGCTATTTCGCACTTTTTCTTATCGGTTTAGCGATTGCCTGGTTTCGATGGTCTAGCCCCCTGTCGTTAAGGCGCAGAATCGCCGCTGGGGAATTTATCGTGTGCGGAGCGCTTTCCGGAGTGTTCCTCCTGACCTCGAAGTCTGTTTCGCCGGAAGGCAATCGAAAGCGAATGATCTGTTTGCTCGCCGTCTTTTTTGCATTTCAGCTGATCGGCGATGTTCTCCAATAGACAGAATTCGGCGAGGCGAGGGCGCGCGCCAAAACGGTACTTTGCAGCACCGATTGTGATATCCCGCACAATTTCCACGGCGCCGATTCTGCTATAGTGAACCCCTGCAAAGGAGCACCTCATGGCAGGAAAAAGTCTGAACCGGGTTCAACTGATCGGTAATCTTGGGAAAGATCCAGAGATCAAATACACGCCCAGCGGCACGCCCGTGGCGAAGCTCACCATTGCCACCAACGAAAGATTCAAGGATAAAGGCGGCGAGTGGCAGGACCGCACCGAGTGGCACAACGTGGTGCTCTGGCAGCGCCTGGCCGAGATTGCGGGCGAGTATCTGAAGAAGGGCGGCAAGGTCTACATAGAAGGCCGCCTGCAAACCCGCTCCTGGGACGACAAGACCAGCGGCCAGAAGAAGTATATGACCGAAGTGGTGGGCAGTGACATGATCCTGCTCGGCGGCCGCGGCGAAGGTGGCGGAGACTTCAAGGAAAGCTCGCGGGGAGCAGCGGCTGGCGGCGGCAACAATTTCGACCAGCGAACGTCTGAACCTGAGCACGCGGGAGCAGCGTCAGGGCCGATTACGGATGAGGACATTCCGTTCTAGATAGATTCGCCGTAATCCTCGGGGGCTAAAGCCCGAATCATTGTTGCGTCTTAGCGGCGCGGCTAAAGCCGTGCCCTTCCAAAACGAACTTCGTGAAAAATTCCTCATCGCTCCGTCAGTGCGCCGCACCTGCGGGTCCCTTCCTCATGGCCTTTTTCAGGGTGAAAACTATGGGGACGCAGAGGAAGCAGGCCAGCGCCATATAGCGGAAGTCGTCGACGTAAGACCACAGGCGCGCCTGCGCGTTGAGAGTTTGATTCAGTAATCCGTAAGCGCGCTGCAGGGCTGTGGTCGAGGACGATCCCCCTTGCGCGCTGAGATACTGCTGAATTCCTTGAAGCGAGCCACGGACGTCGGGACGCGCAGCAATCAATGATCCCGATAACTCGGTGCGATGCAGTTGTTCGTGACGCGAGACGATTGTATTCACCACCGAAATGCCAACGCTGCCGCCGATGTTGCGGAACAGGTTGTACAATCCGCTCGCGTTGCCGATTTCCTCGTTCTTCAGAAAAGCCATAGTGGTCGTCGAGAGCGGGACAAAGACGCACCCTGAGCCGAATCCGCTGATCAGAATGGCCCACAAGAATGTCCATTGGCCGATACCAAGATTCACCTCGCCAAACCACAGGCTGGCCGCGCCGAACATAGCGAAGCCAAAAGCGATGAGCCAGCGGTTGTCCATTTTCGCCGTAAGGTAGCCGATGATCGGCATGGCGCAGATCGCGCCGATGCCGCGCGGGCTCACGGCCCATCCCGCGGCAAACGCGGTGTAGCCCATCAGCTCCTGATAAAACAACGGAAGCAGCGTGACCAGACCGTAGATGCCCGCTCCAAACAGGCCGATCAGCAGGCAGCCCAAGGTAAAGTTGCGGTGCTTGAAGATTTTCAGGTCCACGAGCGGTTGCTTGTGGCGGAGTTCGCGGATGAGAAATGCAACCAGGCTGATTACAAGAATTGCGGCAGCCCAGCGAATCCAGGTGGCCCCGAACCAGTCGTCCTCCTGGCCCTTGTCGAGAATGATTTGCAGGCAGCCCAGCCATACCGCAAGCATCCCGAGGCCAATGCCATCCAGCTTTCCGGGATGGGCCTCTTTGATGTACGGCGGGTCTTCCACGTAGCGCGAAATCATGAAAATCGCGAAGATGCCGACCGGGATGTTGATGTAAAAGGCCCATCGCCAGGAATACGCATCGGTGAGCCAGCCGCCTAGCGTTGGCCCGAGCACCGGCGCGACCACCACTCCGAGCGCGAACACGGCCATGGCCACGCCGCGCTTCTGCGGGGGGAAGGTTTCGAGCAAGATAGCCTGTGAAAGCGGTTGCAACGCTCCGCCACCCGCGCCCTGCACAGCACGCGCAATCAGTATCAAACCGAGGCTAGTTGCTGATCCACACGCGAACGAAGAGATTGTGAAAATGACGATGCAAGCGATGAGAAAGCGCTTCCGGCCAAAGCGCAACGAGAACCAGCCGCTTGCGGGCAGGATCACGGCATTCGCCACGAGATAGCTGGTCAGCACCCAGGTGGCTTCGTCGTTCGTGGCGGAGAGGCTGCCGGCGATATAGGGCAACGCGACAGCCGCGATGGAAGTGTCGAGCACTTCCATAAAGGTCGCCAACATGACCGCGATGGCGATTAGCCATGGATTGGAAGCAGGTCTGGACTGAGTCGAACTGGATTGTGAAGGAGCGGCAGCCATTCTCTTTTTCGTGAACAGCGTTTCGTGAACAGCATCTCGTAAACAGCGTCTCGCGGAGAGCGTCCCGCGAACAGCATCCCGTAAACCGCAACGTTAGGAGGCACCGTTGAAGACGGTGGGATATTAGAGATGCCTTTCCGACTCCACAGGTTTCAGGAATTCGAGCGCGAAATGTTTCCCGCGCGATGATCTTGACTCAGGTTCCACAAAAGAGTTTATTGAGTGGACATATGACCGAACAACTAGCCGACAAGAAATGCGTTCCGTGCCGCGGCGGTGTGCCCCCGCTGAAGGGCAAAGAACTCGAGGCGCTCCACAGGGTCGTTCCCAGTTGGAACGTGGTTAACGAGCATCACATCACTCGCGCCTACACTTTTCCCGACTTCAAGCAGGCGCTTGAGTTCGTGAATCGCGTGGGAGCGCTCGCGGAGGAGCAGGGGCACCATCCCGACATTTTGCTGACGTGGGGCAAAGCCGAAATCACACTCTGGACGCACAAGATCGATGGGCTTACCGAGAGCGACTTCATTATGGCAGCAAAGATTGACCGGCTTCGAGGCTGATCGGATTCGCGGTCCCCTTCGCGGCTCTCTCAGTTACTCGCGACCGGCTTGTGCGTCGATACGATCTCATAATGCGCAGCTTTGGCATCGTGGCGCGACAAATACCTGCGGCGCTCCTCCGGAATGATAGAAGCCTCGTAGTTCGGTCCCGCGAAGGCGCGAAGCGCATCGATAGAATCCCAGAGCATGATCGTGATGAATTCGACCTCGTCTAGACCATCCTTTCGAAGCAGATAACTGCCCTTGTAACCTCTTACTTTGCCGACGCCGGGCAGAAGTTCCGGTTTGAGCATGGTTTCGTAAGCATCGGCGTTTTCAGGTTTCGTGTTTCCGTGCCATACACGTGCAATCACAGTTATCCCTCCTTTATCGCATTACCCTTGGGATTGAATTGAAATTTCCGCGGTTCGATCGGGACGCACCCGCATTGCAAGCGCCCATAATATTGCAGGGACCAACATGATCAAACCTGTCCAAGTCGCTACCGAGCGAGCAGTGACACCCGCATCGAGCAAGCGCCCACACACGTAGGCGCCGGCGGCGATCGTGAGCATCGAGAAGCCGAGGTCTGCGGAGAAGACACGGCCGCGGAAGCGATCGTCGGTATGAAGTTGCAGCAGCGTGGTGGAGAAAACCCAGACCGTTGATCCTCCCGCGTGAGCGAACATGGCGCAGGCACTGGCCATCCATACGGTGCGACTGGTGCCGAGAGTGCCGTATCCCAGCGCGATGGTGAGATAACCAAAGAGGATTCCGAGTTGCAGGCGGCGGTCGCTCCGGCCTGCCCAGCGCGCCGCGACAAGAGGGCCGACGAGCGCTCCGAGACCGCGTCCGCCGAGCAGGATGCTCATCCCCAGCATCGCTCCGCGCGCCGCGTCGATATTTCGCCAATGCACCGCGAACTCGTGTGCTCCCAAAACTGTGAAGATCACCCAGCTGGGGCCAATCATAAGTTCGCCGGCTTTCGCGAAGACCGTGGGCAGCAGCGTTTTATGATTGCGTACGTAACGGATGCCTTCGATCACCGGAGAGAAATCCACCAGATCGGGAGGCCGCAATGGAGGCGCAGATTCGGCATGGGGCTCGGAGAAGCGCATACCGCTGATCAGAATCGCCGACATCAAGAACGAGAGAGCGTTTAGGAGGAATACGGCGTCTCGTCCGTAAAAGGCGGCGACCACTCCGCCAACAGAGGCGCCGATCAATAAATTTACCGACCAGGTCGCGGAAGAGAGTGTGTTGGCGATGAGCACCTCTCCCCGCGCTGCGATATTGGGGATTACCGAACTGCGGGCCGGTTCGAAGAACGCAGCCATGATGGTCTCCGCGAGCAGCAAGGGGTACACCAGCCAAGCCGTGGAGCGCGAGCGAACGAATAGCATTGCCAGCACGACAACGCAGCGGCCCAGGTCGGCGGCAATCATCACGTGTTTGCGCCGCACGCGGTCGTTCACCACGCCCGCCGCCGGGCCCACGAAGGTTTGCGGCAAAACTTGCAGAACCAGCGCCAGCGCAACCGAACTGGCGTGCCCGGTCAACTGCAGCAGGAGCGTGTAGATCGACAGGGTGTAGAACCAGTCGCCAATCTCGCTGACAACCTGCGCCATCCAGAGCCGGCGAAAATTGCGATTGCCGCGCAGCAGGCGCGTATAGGAGGCCAGCGAAATCGATGGAGCTGCCTGCTCTGGTTGTGGTTCCATGCGAATATCTAGAATAGCTGGGTAGAATCACAGTAACAAAGATCGGCTTTGCGGCTTGTAAATTGGCAGGAACGGAAGTTCGCCGCCGGTTTCAGGAAGAATGCTTACTTTTCCAGTTCGACCGGCTTCACCGGTAAATCCCAATGCCCGTCGAGAATTTCAAAGCGCCGTTGCTCTTCGCGCTGGAACGTCTCCTGGTCGGGATACAACTGTTTCTGCAACGCCGCCTCGTCGAACGGCTCGTTGGCCACGGTCGCATCTTTGAAAATGATGGTCACACGGAAGTCCCAACGACCGTCTTCGGTAGTGTGATAGCGCGGCTGATCCATCCAGACTTTGGCGACCCGCCCCATCTCAATTTCCTTCTTTAATACTGGATAGTGATTCTTTTTGAACAACTTCAGGAACTCGTCGGCATGTCCCCACTTGGCTTTGTAGTAATACTCAACGACGAAGGGCTGGCCCTGTGAAGTCTGCGCCGCTTGCGCGTTCAAATCGATAGCATTCAGCCCGAGTATGAGGAGGATCGTTGCATATTTCACCAGTGTCTTCACGTGGAAAGCTCCTTCGTCTTGAGATTCTGCTTGTACACTAACTCTGCGAAATCGTCAAAGGATCGGGGGGGCCTCGATGAGCTTGTTGCTAGGAACGGTCCTCTCCGTGCTGAGCACCCCTTGGGGTTGGCGGGTTGGATCGTCGTCTCTCGCCGTTGTGAGGAGTATGTAATTGACCAACGACGAACAGCAAATATTGAAACTTTTTGAGGACGGCGACCGCGCGCTCGTCGCCGCTGACGTCGCGGCACTCTCGCGCGTCTTCGCTGACGACTACGTTCAATACGATGAGTCCGGCAAGTCTTTCACAAAACAAGATGTGCTGAACAATCTCGATACGGGCGCGATCCGCTACATCTCGATGGTCTCAACAGGCCGAGGAATCCGGATGCTGCTGGATGACGTGGCCATCGTCAATGGATCGGAAGAAGATGAGATCGAGCAGGCTGGACAACATTTCTCTGTTCGCTATGTATACATGGATGTGGTTATGAAGCGCGAAGGAAAGTGGCAGATCGTGGGGTCACAGTTGGCGCTGTGAATTGGTGCGAGCGAACTGCTCGGCCTACTGACTGCTCACTGACGGCTGACGGCTCATTCGATTCTGCCAATGACTCCAAACAAACCACGCCAAACCCGCAACCAGCATCACTCCAATCACGGCGTCGAATTTGTGAAAATACTTTCCTAACTCGCGCCAGTTCTCGCCGAGCTTCATGCCAAGATATGCGAGTCCCAGGCACCAGGGCCACGATCCCAGAAAGGTATAAAGATGAAAGCGTCCGCGCGGCATGCGCGCCACTCCGGCCGGCAGCGCGATGAAGGTACGAATCACGGGAAGCAACCGGCCGAGGAAAACCGCCAGGTATCCCCAGCGCAAAAAGAAGCGGTCGGCCCAATCCAGTTCGCGGCGTCCCATGAGAATCCAGCGCCCGTAACGCTCCACCAGCGGGCGCCCGCCATAACATCCAATCTCATAGGCCACGAGCGATCCCAGGTTGCAGCCAATCGCGCCCATCGTCGCTACCCACAGCAGGTTGAACGTGCCGGTGAACACCAGATATCCGGCAAACGGCATGATCAATTCCGAAGGTAATGGGATGCAGGCGGACTCAATCGCCATCAGCAGCACGATGCCGGCGTAGCCGGTGGCACTGATCACGGAATTAATGAAAACAAAGATGACAGCTAGAAGTTTTTCGGTCATGAAAGAAAGCAGTTGCCAGTTGCAAGTTAAACGGATGAGGAGTCGAGTGAAAACTCGGCACGAGTATCAAAGAGGTCCCAATTCAGTGTATCGAAAATTTGTGCGGAAAATACTATCTAGAATGAGCCGTCCTGAGTAAAGGTATAACCGGGCAATGACGCGCCTTGCGGAGTCTTGGTGACTTTAATGCGCACTGTTGGGGCGTCGGGAGCCGTGATGCCCGCCGGACGCAGCATGGCATATTGCGTGAATACTTCGCTATACACCTTGGTGACCAGATAATCCTGGCCGTCGGCGTCATTTCGCCATACCTGCCCGAGCTGAATAGAGCTAACGGCCACTATAGTTTTCCTTGAATTTTGAGATTGCTTCCAGACTACCGGGCAAGATGGTGCGAGTCAATTCCCGGCGTGGTTACTGAGGGACGATGCAGAATTGCAAACCTCCATTTTAAATTTCTCTTTACCGCGTTGAAAACTGCCGTTGAAAAAAGATCCCGGCTCTACTCCTCTGCTAAGATATCTGCCTCATGGCCCGTGGAATCACTCCCCGCCAGCCCGCGCGTACCGGACGCCAGGACGGCGTGGCGCGCACGCATGTTAAAGCTGTGCTTAAGAAAACGGACGCCGGTTACGATCCTCGTGCGGGGACGCGCAAGGCCGCGGCCGCAGGCCCGAAGCGAAAAAAGCAAGGCGGCTACAATCCCCTTGCTCCTGAACGCATCGCCGAAATCCTGAAGCGCCTCGATCACCTCTATCCTGACGTCACCTGTGCCCTCACACATAAAAGCGCATGGGAGCTGCTGATCGCGACTATCCTTTCTGCGCAATCGACCGATGTAAACGTCAACCGCGTGACCCCCGATCTTTTCCGCAAATATCCCACTGTGGAAGCCTTCGCCGCGCTGACACCCGAGCAACTGGAGCCCGATGTTCGCTCGACCGGCTTCTTCCGCAACAAATCGAAGTCCGTAGTGGGGGCGGCGAAGAAGATTGTCGCCGACTTTGGAGGACAAGTTCCGCCAAACATGGAAGATTTGCTCACCTTGCCCGGCGTTGCTCGCAAGACTGCCAACGTCGTCTTGGGAACGTGGTTCAAGAAGGCCGAAGGTGTCGTGGTCGATACTCATGTCCATCGCATCTCGCGCCGCCTCGAGCTCACCATGAATACTGATCCGCAAAAAATCGAGCAGGACTTGATGAGAAGTGCTCCCGCGCGAAAAGTGGATTCTGTTCGCTCACCAACTCATCTGGCATGGACGCAAACTCTGCATCGCCCGCAAACCGAAGTGCGTTGATTGCCTCCTGGAAAATATCTGCCACGCCGCCGATAAGACGTGGAGCACCGTGGAGATGCACAAGAAGGCGAAGGCGTGAGCTTAGCCTGGCAACTCCTCGGAGATTTCGGTCGGCAAACGGTTCCCGTTCCGGTGTTTAGATTTCGTTCCCCAACCCGCTCTCCGCTTGATTTCCCGTTGGATTTCCGGCGACAATGACTGAATGTCCGACGTGGTTCAATCCGTGCGCCAGCTTTTGCAGGATTTTCTAGCCCCTGAACTACGTGAGTTAAAGAGCGACATAAAGCACGTCGACGGCAAGATCAACACCGAAACAGGCCGCCTTGAAGCCAAGATCGACAATGAAACAGTTCGTCTTGAGGCGAAGATCGACACCGAAACAGGACGTCTTGAGGCGAAGATCGACAATAAAACAGCCGTCTTGAAGCCAAGATCATGTCGGAAACCAAGCGTCTAGAAGACAAGATCGATTCCGAGTCCCGGCAACTGGGTGCGGATATGAGACGGCTTGAAAGCAAAGTAGATTCAGGTTTTGCACACCTCGAGTCTCTACTTGAGAATGCTAATCTCCGTGCTGAACTGGAGACGACACGCGACATCGCCAACCTCCGAGAGCGAGTGACTCGTCTTGAAAGTGAGCGCGGTGTCCAGCGGCAGTGAACATCCTGCGAGGCATAACCCGGTGCGTCTCAATTGTCCTCTGCTAGACTCTCTCTTTTGGTTTTCTTGCTTGGCCAAACTCTCATGCGCGCTTTCATCCCCTTTGCTATCGTCATAGTTATGAGTACCGTTCTTGCCGAAACCGCCGCCGCCCAGACTCTTCCCGCACCGCAGGCCATTACCGATCCTAAACAGATCGCCTCCAAGCCCAACGCTCAAGTTGAGCCGCGCAGCTTGACGATTGAAAAGTTGTATATGACGCGGCAGGTGGGCCGTGCCACATGGTCGCCCGACGGCAAGAGCATTGCATTCATCTCGAACATGAGCGGACGAAATAATCTGTGGCTCGTCCCTGCCGAAGGCGGATGGCCGGTGCAGCTTACGGTGAGCGACCAGCGCCAGACAGCGCCGACGTGGTCCCCCGATGGCAAGTGGATTGCCTATCAATCCGATTACGACGGCGATGAACTATGGGATATTTTTCTGGTCTCGCCCAAGACCGGCAAAGTTGTGAACCTCACCAGCACGCGCGAAATCGCGGAAACCGATCCCACCTGGTCGCCCGATGGCCGTTATTTAGCCTATCTGGTCAAACCGAAAACATCCGCCGCCCATGAGATCGATATTTACGACACAGTGTTGCGCGAGGTGAAGCACCTCACAACGAACACTCCGCAGGATAAGGGCAACTCCAATCCCATCTGGTCGAAAGATGGCAAGTACATCGTCTACTCGCAGGAGCAGGCGAAGGGGACGGATTCGAATATCTTCATCGCGGATGTGGCGACGGGAAAGAGCACGCTGCTGACGCCACATGAAGGCGAACAGCGCGCCGCAGTGAATGACATTTCGCCCGACGGAAAACACGTTCTGTTTTTTTCGAACGCCGCGAATGGCTACTACAATGTGGGCCTGATCGAGATCGCAACCAAAAGAATCTCATGGCTCACGCGTGACAAATGGGAAATCCGCGGCGGCGAGTTCTCTCCCGATGGCAAGCACATCACCTTCAGCGCCAACGTAGATGGCAACGAGGACATCTACCTGCACGATCTCGCGACCCGCAAGTCCACCGCTTTGCCCATCCCCAAAGGCGTGAATGAGCCTGCGGGCGGGCATTCGGCGCTTACCAACGACGGCTCACGTCTTCTCTACTATCACAATGGCCCCACCGCTCCCGGCGATCTCTGGGTGTACACGCTGGCAACCGGGAAGTCGCATCAAGTCACGCATTCCCTTGTCGCTGGTGTGCGCTCCGAAGATATGGTCGAGCCTTATCTGGTGCACTATCCCAGCCGCGACGGTAAGTGGACCATCTCCGCCTTTCTTTACGTCCCCTTCAACATGGCGCGCAATGGGCAGAACGCCGCCATCGTGTACATCCACGGCGGGCCGACTTCGCAGACCATGAATTCGTTCAACCGCTTCGTGCAGTACGCGGCCAATCAGGGATACATGGTGCTCGCGCCCAACTACCGCGGCTCGACGGGTTACGGAAAAGAATTTCAGCAGGCGAACTTATTCGACATGGGCGGCGGCGATCTGCAGGACGTGCTGGCCGGAGTCGATTGGATCAAGCAGACCGGACACCTCGATCCCAAGAAGATCGCCGTGATGGGCGGAAGTTACGGCGGTTATTTGAGCATGATGTCGGTGTCGAAGGCGCCCGAAGTTTGGGCTGCGGGCGTGCCGATTGTGCCATTTGTGAATTGGTTTACCGAAATTGAGAACGAAGATCCAGTGCTGCAGCAATCGGATCTCGCGACGATGGGCGATGTGGTGAAGAATAAGGTGTTGTACGAAGACCGTTCGCCGATCAACTTCATCGATGAGATCAAAGCGCCGCTGCTGCTGCTCGCCGGGGGGCACGATCCACGATGTCCCAAGTCGGAGACACAGCAGGTGGTGGATGCCATCAAGAAGCGCGGCGGTACGGTCGACTACAAGATTTACGAAAATGAAGGCCACGGTTTCGCGCGGGTGGAGAATCAGATCGATGCTTATAGGCGGGTTGCGGATTTCCTGCTAGCCCACGTTCCGCCAGCGGACTGCAGTTGCTCGCTCAACGAGTAGAGCGGGACGGGCAGACGGCGCGAACAATGGCCTCGACCAGCCCGGGGATGGTGAACTCTCTGGCTGCGATATCCACCCCCAAACCGAGTTCACGCAAGGTTGAAGAAGTCACGGGACCGATCGACGCTAACAGGATTCCCTGCAGGCCGGGAGCACGCTTTCCACGAGAGTGCAGCAATGCCACGAAGTTTCTGGCTGTGGAAGAACTCGTAAAAGTAACTACGTGCGGACGTCGCCGTGGATTGGCGAGCGAGGCTCGCAAGCGCGTGCGTGACGATTCTGGCACAACCGTTTGATATGCCTCCACGACATCCACATGGGCGCCTGCCTTGCGCAGCTCAGTCGGAATCACGTCACGAGCAACTTTGGCGCGCACCAACAAGACTCGCTTTCCCTTCACCTTGCTACGCAGACTGTGCACAACCGATTCCGCGATGTATTCTTTGGGAACGACGTCGACGCAGACTCCGCGTTGCTCGATGGCTTTTTTCGTAGCTGGGCCAATGGCGGCGATGCGCGGGCGTCGTCCCTGAGCGGCTAAAGCCGCATCTCTTTTTTTTACCTTCACGGCACGACTGACATCGTGCCCTTCCCGAAGCACTCGATCGCCAAGTTGGAGCTTGGCCAGCCGGTCCCACATAGCTTCAACGCCGTTCACGCTGGTCAGGATGAGCCAGTCGTAAGAGGTGAGGTTCTGCAGGGCCGAATCGAGAGGACCGAAGCTGCGCGGCTTGCGGATTTCGATAAATGGAATTTCAAGTACGGTTGCGCCCAGCTTGCGTAATTCAGTTGAAAGCGCGCCCGCCTGATGGCGCGCACGGCCTATAAGCACCCGAACACCCCGCAGCGGCGAGCTCATCGGCGATTTGCTTTTCTTGCTCATGGTTTAGATTTGGCGGGCGCCCGCCCCACAGGAACTTATTCGTCCTCCTTGTCGTCCTTCTTGTCAGGGGGGATTTTGCCAAGGCGCTGTTCTTTCATCATGCGGGAAACTTCGGAGACGACGGAGTCTTGCGACTGGCCGAGAGATGCGATCACGTTGGCCTGATCTTCGCGGGGGCGATTCTGGCTGAGCTTGAATTTGCCTTCGACCTTCGTGGCGACGATTTCAAAACCTACAATGTGCCGGAGCATGTTTTCCCGAAATGTATCGCTTAAACTTTCCCATTGCTCGCGGTATGCAGGCTCGAAAACGCCCATCAACTCGTTCAGCATCTGGTGAAGATCCTGCATCGAAGAGAAAATGCGCGCGTTTCCATAGACGTGAACCGCGGCGTAATTCCAGGTAGGAACGCTTTCGCGCGCGCCGTAGTTGGTGGGGGAGATGTAAGCGTGCGGGCCGTGAAAGATCGTCAAAGACTGCGGCTCTTGTTCGAGATAATGCCAGTGAGGGTTGGCCTTCGCGACATGGCCGCGCAGATAAATTCTCTCTGCTTCGGTTCGTATGAACAGAGGCAAGTGAGTGGCGTAAGGCCCAGCCCCGCTGGTCGAGATCAGAATGGCAAAAGGGTTGGCACGCATGAACGCAACGGCGTCCGCTTCGTGGCGCAAGCGAAAATGTTCTGGAATGTACACAGATCGATTATCTTACTTCTTCCGGCGGCGCTTCTTCCGGCGTCGCCGCCTGCTTCTTGCGCACGTGCAAAAGCTTTTCGACCTCGGCGACCACAACTCCGGCCTCATCTTTCACGTCGACCGAAAAGACCGGCTGATACTTCGGCAATGTATTCAGTTTCTCGCGAATGTCGTCGATCTGGCTATCGGATAAGCGAAATTCCGCGCGCACCGTGCCCTTCCCCGGCTTTCGGTAGCGAATAGTGGCAGCTTTGTCCCACACGATGTAGTCGCGACCCAGGTTCGCCATGAGCATGAGCATAAAGAATGGGTCGGTCATGGCAAAGAGCGATCCGCCGAAGTGCGTGCCCACATAGTTCGCATTCCAGAAGCGCAGCTTCATTTCGACGTCGACGGCCTTCATATCGAGCGCGATGTGTGTAATGCGAATACCAGCGCCGAGAAATGGCGGCCAGAAGTTGATCCAGCGGCGGAGAGCAGGCGAACTCTTGGTCCCGCCGAGAAGTTGCAGGAGAACGCTGCGGCTCCTCATTTGCAATCTCCGTCCAGAATCATGGTTGCGGCAGGACCGCCAGGCCGCGACCGTAAACGGTTTCGAGGATTCTATCGCCTCCGCGACGAAGTAAGGTGTCGCCAACGTCGTTGCCCAGCTGTTCGGGATCATTGAGATTGCCGTCGCGCGATTCGCGGAGGAGCTTCGAGCCGTCGGGATCGGCGACGATCGCTTCGAGATGCAGCTTGCCATCGCGCATTTCCGCGAAGGCTCCGATAGGAACCTGGCAGCCACCGCCGAGGCGGTTCAGCAATGCGCGCTCACAGGTGGTGGCGGCACGGGCCGTAGGGTCATTCAAGAATTGCAGGTGTTGACGAGTGTCAGCATCGCCTTTGCGGATTTCGATTCCGAGTGCGCCTTGTCCGGCGGCGGGGCACATGATTTCCGCGGGAATGATTTGCTTGACAAGATCCGTTTTGCCCAGGCGTTTCAGGCCGGCTGAGGCCAGGATGATGGCATCGTATTCGCCTTGTTCGAGTTTGCGCAGGCGGGTATCGACGTTGCCGCGCAGGGGATGAATGTCGAGATCGCGCCTAATGCCCTTCAGTTGGGCCTGGCGCCGCAAGCTGGATGTGCCCACGCGCGCGCCATGCGGCAACTCTTCAACTCTCGAATACAGCCGCGAGCAGAAGGCGTCGCGCGGGTCTTGTCTTTCCGTGATGGCGGCGATTTCGAATCCGGGCGGAAGTTCGGTGGGCAGGTTTTTCAACGAATGCACGGCGAGATCAACACGGCCGGCGGCGAGGGCTTCTTCGATCTCTTTGGTGAAAATTCCCTTGCCAAGTCCGCCTTTGGTGCCGACCATGGCTAGGGGAACGTCGGTGATTTTGTCGCCGGTAGTGTGGATGATTTCGATTTCCACTGCGTGTCCGCGAGCGCGCAGCAAAGCTGAGATGTGGTTGGCCTGCCAGAGGGCAAGCTGGGAGCCGCGGGAGCCAATGCGGAGCTTAGCCATTTAGTGGCGCGTCCCCACTTCGTCTTTTTTGCTCGGAGGTGAACCTGAATTCTTCTCCCGCAGATTGAACAGTCTTTTCACAACGTCGATCACGGTGGTGGCTTCCGCTTCACGGGCGGCAGTTTTCAGCGTAGTGATCGGGGTGTGCATGACTTTGTTGATGATGCCACGGGTTAGAGCCTCGACGGCCATTTCCTGTTCGGGAGTCAGATGCGCCCATGCGGCCGCGCACGCGATCGATTTCCGCCTGGCGGATGGTTTCCAAATGATCCTGCAACGACACAATCGTCGGCACCACATCGAGCGTGTGCAGGCGGGCTTCGAAACGCTCGACTTCACTGGTGATGATGGCTTCGGCGAGTTCGGCCTCCTTACGGCGGTCGGCAACGTGGCTGCTGACGGCCTGCTGCAGGTCATCGATGTCGTAGACGAAGATGCCATCGAGCTTCGCCATTTCTGGCGAGACGTCGCGGGGGACGGCAATGTCAATGAAGAACATGGGCCGGTTCTTGCGGCGCGCGAGAAATTGCTCGCCGTGCTCGCGGCGGAAAATGGCGTGGGGTGCACCCGTTGATGTAATGACGATATCGGCCTTGTCGCAGGAATTGTAGAGGTCTTCGAACTTGATGGCCTGGCCGTTGAACTTCTGTGCCAGCCCGATGGCGCGATCGTAGGTCCGATTGGCAACAAAGATGGAGGCGCAGCCGTGCGCCATCAGGTGGCGAGCGGCGAGTTCGCTCATCTTGCCGGCGCCGACGATAAAGACATTCTTGCCTTGCAGGGTACCGAAAATCTTCTTTGCCAGTTCCACGGCGACTGACGCGATCGAGACCGACGACGATCCTACAGCAGTCTCGCTGCGCACGCGCTTGGCCACCGCGAAGGCGCGGGTGAAGAGTTGATCGAGTTGGCCGCGAACCGAACCTACCGCGCGGGCCGTTGCGTATGCTTCTTTCACCTGGCCGAGGATCTGTGCCTCGCCGACGACCATCGAATCCAGACTCGAAGCCACGCGGAAGATGTGGCGAACCGCATCTTTTTCGCGGAACTCATACAAATGCGCATCCAGTTCTTCGGCAGTCAGATGAAAGTGATCGTGCAGAAATCCACGCAGGTCGGCCGAGCCATTCGTTGTATGAGTCACCACTTCCACGCGATTGCAGGTGGAAATGATCATGCCCTCTTCGATTCCAGGATGGGCGCTGAGGTCGCGGCAGCAATCCGGCAAGCGAGAGTCGGGAATCGCGAGACGTTCGCGCACTTCGAGCGGAGCGCTCTTATGATTCACGCCAATGAGCTGGTATCTCATGAGGCGGCGAACCTGTGGATCGTCGAGAAATAATTTGCAGCCCAGGCCACGATGGCGGCGACAAAAGCGCAGGTGGCGAGGACGGCGGCGCGGCGGCCACGCCATCCCGAATTCCAGCGGGTCACGACCATGATCATGTATACGGCCCACATCAGGATCGACAATAGGATCTTAGGGTCGGTAAAGTCCACGCGGCCATAGGCCGACATGGCTACGATCGAGCCCGTAATCAGGCCCAGCGTCATGAAAGGAAAGCCGAGCAACAGTGAGCGGTAGCCGATCTGGTCGATCACTTCGAGCGCGGGCAGAAAAGAAATCAGGCTGCTGGGGCGCTTGGCTTTCAGGCGGCGCTCCTGCAGCAGGTAGAGCAGGCTGGCGCCAAAGCTAAGCACGAGCGCGGCGTACCCGGTGAAGATAAGGATAATGTGGGCGATGAGCCATCCCTTGTGTTGGACGAAAGATGTAAGCAGAACGGGTTGCTCATCCACCGCCGCGATGAAGGTTAGAAAAAAAACAATCGGAAAGACGACTACGCCGGGAGAAGTCGTTTTATATATGGCATAGATGATCATGAAAAATGTCATGGAAAAAAAGGCCAGCAGTGACTCCCCGTTGTGCACCGATGCCCAGACGACGTGGCCAGTAAGGAATAACTCCACCAGCGAAACGAAGTGAAAAACCATGCCAAGGCTGGCGGCGTGCAGCGCGATGCGGCTGAAAAGATCGCTGGTGCGGCTGAGCGCAAAAAAGGCGTAGATCAACCCGATAAAGTAGCAAGCCAGCGCGAAGCGCAACCAGAGCAATGACATAGGCTAGGTAAGTATCAGAGTCCGCTGAGTTTAATGCAAGTCAGAATGCTTTGTTTCGTGACCGTTTTTCGTGACCGTTTTTTGTAGCCCCAGGAACCCCATTCCTTCTCCACGCATTATATTCTCCACAGAGAACGGGAATCGGGAAACAGCGAAGGTCACAGCCGGTTGTGATCTGGGTCACATATGCCTATTCCACCCCTAACTTCGCCAGCGATTCTTCGAGCAGGGGCCCGTCGATAACCAGGCGGCGACCGTGGGCCTTCATGTCTTCCAGTTCGTCGAAGGCACGAAAGAGGCGGAGCTTGGCGGCGGCGTACTGTTCTGCTTCGGTGAGGGGGCGTCCGTGCGTGCTTGCCCACAAGATTACCGCGTTTTCAGGTAGGAGGACGCTGACCGCGTACGTGAGCTTCCGATCGGAAGTGACGTCGAAGACGAATTCTGTACCGGGCGCCTCGGGATCCTTCGCAAGCGCAGCACGCTGGCCGACGAAATAGTACTGATAGACGTATCCCTGAGAGCCAGCGTAGGTCTTCAGACGGCGGACGGTCTTATCTTTATCCAGAGACATGCCGATATTATGCGCTTTTTAGTACACCGTTCGATCCGAGAGGCGGGAGAGCTTTTGACCGCGAAGTTCGGAGACGACGCAATCAGAACTCCACTAAATCTCTTGCCGAAAGTTGCCGATATCTTTCTTGCATGATGCCGCAATGGACTTGGATGGCTCTCGGCGCAATGGTGGTTGTCGTGATCTATGACCAATTTCGCATCTACTGGATTCGGTGCGAATCGAAGAATCGCGAGGAGCTGTTTCAGATTGTCACAGAAAATGCAGCCGACATGATCGCGCTGGTCGACGTCAAAGGGCACCGTCTTTACAACAGTCCGGCATACAAAAGAATTCTGGGATATTCCGCCTCTGAGCTAGGGGAGACATCTTCCTTTGAGCAGATTCATCCGGAGGATCGTTTCAAGGTGCTGGAGGCGGCGCACGAAGCGCGGGTCAGCGGAGTCGGGAAGAAGCTGGAATACCGCATCCGGCACAAAGATGGAACGTGGCGGGTCCTGGAATCAGTTGCAGGGACGATCCGAGATGAGAAAGGAGAGGTGGTCAAGCTGGTCATTGTGAATCGCGACATCACGGAACGGAAGCGAGCCGAAGAGCAAGCTCAACATAATTCCGTTCACGATGGCCTGACCGGGTTGCCGAACCGGCGCCTGTTTCTGGATCGACTGCAGCATTCGTTCGATTGTGCACAGCGCGAAGCGGAACGACAGTACGCTCTCCTGTTGGTGGGTCTCGATGCTTTCCGCGTGATCAACGACAGCATGGGTCCTGCAGCGGGCGATCAGGTGCTGTGCGAGATCGGGCGACGCTTGACAGCTTGTCTTCGCTGCGAGGATACGATTTCGCGGCCCCAGGATAATCTTTCGACGAGAAACACGGTGCTGTCGAGAATGGGCGGAGACGAATTCACGATCCTGCTGGAAGGTACAAGCGATCCGAGCGACGCCATGCGGACTGCGCAACGCATACTATCGGCGATCGCCGAGCCCTTCATGGTTGAAGGACACGAAGTCCGCACCTCCGCCAGCGTGGGAGTTGCGCTGAGCGTGCCCACACACACCCAGGCCGGGGATCTGCTGCAGGACGCCGACGTGGCCATGCGCCGGGCCAAAGCCCTCGGAGGCGGCCGTTGTGAAGTATTCGATGAAGCGATGCACAGCAGAGCTTCGAACCGTCTGAAGCTGGAGACTGAACTCCGGGAGGCCATCACCAAACATCAGTTCCGCGTATACTACCAGCCCATTGTGCAGCTGGAGACCAGACAGATTGCTGAGTTCGAGGCGTTACTTCGCTGGCAGCATTCCGAAAAAGGACTGATCTCTCCCTACGAGTTTATCGATGCCGCCGAGGATACGGGCCTGCTGCTCTCCGCGGGACACTGGCTGATTCTGGAGGCCTGCAAGCAGTTGCAATCCTGGAGAAACGAAAATCCTACAATGCAGCCCGTCACGGTGAGCATGAATCTCTCGGCGAAGCAATTTCTCGACGCTCGCTTTGTCAAAGAATTGCAACGGGCTATCCGCGAGACGGGAATCGAGCCGTCGCGGTTACAGTTGGAGATTACCGAAGCGGTGGCTGCGGCTGATCCTAAGAGGACGGTGGCTGTGCTCTCCGAACTCAAGCAGCTCGGAATTGGAGTAACTTTGGACGACTTTGGGACAGGAAATTCGTCCTTGAACGGCTTGCGACAATTTCCGGTACAAGCATTGAAAATTGACCGATCCTTGATCGCGGGAATGCTGACCGACCGCGGGACTTGCGATACCATCGAGTTGATCATCCTGCTGGCGCACAAGTTGAAATTGAAGGTAATTGCGGAAGGCATTGAGACCGCAAAACACTGGGAACGGTTACGTGAGATGGGCTGTGACCTGGGCCAAGGATATTTCTTTTCACAACCGGTCGAGCCAAAAATGGCCGGGAAACTCTTGCGCGAGCCAGGTCCACTCGCGCAAGCGAAGTTCGCCAGAGGGTAATCAGGTATCTACCTGCGCGCTGCTTTTATCCCTTTCGTCCCCACACCGTGTCTATACTCTTCTTGCCGGAAGACGTGTCCTGTAACACTAGTCGCAAGCTGGCATCGATGCTTACTCCCAAAGCAAAGCATATACGTCATACGACCTGGGCGATTGTTGGTCTGGAGACAGGCGCGGTACTGTTTGTCGCCGGTCTATTGGTGCTCTATTTCAATCCGTTTTGGCATTTTGATGAAGGTGGCTTTCTCGATCGGCGGGTGTATTGGTGGACCGCCGCTGGCGAGATACTGACCGGCGGCGGATTGTTGGTCGAGGCTTTGGCATTGATAGGGTCTGTGGCCGTGATCGTGTCACGCTGCTTCAACCAGCGATCGTGGCCCTATGTAGTCGCGGCTCTGTTGGTGTGCTGTGCCCTGATACCGATCAGTGTTGACGGCCTCACTCGTGATCTGGATGTGCACTTCGAGTGGGACGCGGCCGACGGCTTCGGCGTCTTCCGTCTGCAGGGATTGGACGAAGGGAGCCGAATCTGGCGCTGGGCAGGAGCGCCGGTGTGGCAATCGATTGTGGAGATACAGATTCAACCGTTATTGCGCGGCTACTTCAAGGTAAACGATTGGCAGAAGATGAACGGGAATGTTGCCGTCAGGGTGGTCCGGATTTTTCCGATCGCGTGGCCGGTCGCGTTGGGAAGCGGCGGCGAGAGCCTCGAAGATCCTGACGAGACTCCGCTGATGAGGGCTGCGGCGCAGGAAGATTTGAAGACGGTGCAGCAGTTGTTATCTGGAACTGGGCGCGCCAATGTGAATGCGCTGAATGTGAATGCGCTGGATCAGGGCGGCCAAACAGCTCTGATCCTTGCGTGCCGGAATCCGAAGGCGAACCCGGATGTGATCAAGGCGCTGCTGGCTGCCGGTGCAGATGCGAATTTGCGCAGCCGGAACGGCTATGCTGCGTTGACCTGGGCTCGGGCTCGAAATAATGCCGAAGTCATGCGTTTGTTGCGGCGCGCCGGAGCCAGGCCCTAGACCGCCAGGCGCCCTTACCTTCGCTCCGGGCTGGGCGTGTTCGGATTTCGCAACAAAGACCAGATTCACCTTGCGTGCGGAGGGTATTTGCCGTACGCTGCTGTCTTACATCGGGCCGAGTCCGGGAATGCGCGTCCTTGGAGGAAGTCATGGCTCGCACAGCCTTTCAGGTGCCGCATCTCTTCTGCTTCTTTGCTCGTCTCTCGTCTGTGCCCAGAGCGAACCGCCGCAGCATCCACCAAGGCCAAAAGTGGTCGGCCCTGCCAAGTGGACCCCAGCTCCTCAAGAGGTCTCGGTCGCCTACTGGACCCTCGAACCCGGCTGGAATACCAACTTGGAGATGCGCAACAACCTGCGCTCCCGGGAGCTGACCATCACGCCGGTGCTCCGGGCAGCCACCGGGCAGGAGCTCTCGTTAGCGCCAGTCACAGTCGCCGCGCAGCATGTCGTGGCGCTGGACCTGCGGAAGCTTGCCCAGGTCGATCCTAAAATCCTCACCTACCTCGGTTCCTTCGGCTCGGCTGTATTTCGCTTCGACGGGCTCTATCCGGATAACCTCTTCGCCGCAAGCATCGTTCGCCGCGAGGGTGAGCCGATCGATTTTCACTTTGACGGTCAAGAGAATGGACCGACTTACAACTCCGGCGGCATCGAAGGAATGTGGTGGCTTCCTGCTGCCAGTTCGACTGACTATTTAATTCTCAGCAATCCGCTGAAGAAGACGGTGAACGGCGCCTTGACACTTACCTCGTCTTTCGCCTCTCATCGCCCCATCGCGGTAAGCCTTGGTCCTGGCGAGACCAAGCGCATCGATCTGGGAGAGGTCCTTGGATCGTCGAGCATCGGCGCAGTGGGCGGCCTCAGCCTGTCGCTTCCGGGCAAGGAACTGATTTCCGCCACGCAGATTGTTTTCGACGAGGTCACGGGTCTGGCGGCCATGATGAAAATGTTTGACCGTGAGCCAGATGACCAGCCCAAAAGCCGCGTGCTTCTGGCTCCCATGATGGCCCTAAGCCAGCCGGATCAGGGATTGGGATTTCCCAACGGGACGCAACTGCTCCCTCGCATCTTCCTGCGAAATGCCGGCCGAGCCTCTACGCAGGTATCGGCTACGGTTGACTGGCGCAGCCAGAGCTCCGGAACATTTCCTTTTCCAGGTCTGACGCTGTCGCCTGGAGAGATAAGGATCATCAGTCTCGCCGACTATCAGCAAGCGGGGCAAATACCGCCCGAGGCGACTTGGGGCACGCTGAAACTCGCCTACACTGGTCGCCGCGCTGATTTAGTCGCGGTTGCCGTCAGCTACGACAAAACCAATCGTTACGGGCTGCAGACGCCGTTTTCCGAGGATCTAAGCCGCATGTGGGCGGGCGGCATGTGGCACGTCGATCCCACGCACAACACATTCATCACCACCGGTAACGGAGGTGCGGAAGCCACCACTGCAGAGGTCATGCTCTTCTACAATGGCGGAACGAGCAAATACAGGATGGAAAAAATGCTATCGCCCGGCCAGCAATTGTGGCTCGATGTCGGGCATCTGGTGCATGATCAGGTTCCCGATTCCGATGGCCACACCTTGCCGCCGGACACGATGACCGGTTCGTACGAACTGCGCGACCTTGATCACGCGTATGTTGGGCAGCTTTACGAGGGCAAGCTGGTCATCGATAAGACGTACGGACATGCCGCTTACGGTTGCGGATCGTGCTGCGGCTACGCTGCCCCCTTCGACCTAGATCCCGACCCGTTCGCCGGCCCGCCGGGGATAGATTACCAAGACTCTATATATGCCACCGACACCTGCGCGGGAGATCGAGAGGACGTCACCGGTTCGGGCATCGATTGGGCAAGCAGCGACACGGCCGTTGCCACTCTACCCACTCGCACGCTGCATACGGTAGCGGTCGGATCAGCCACAGGCAGCGCTCTCGCGAGGGTGCAATGGGCGCATCCGCCCGCCTGCCCCACCCAGAACTTCGGCACGAGCCAGGGGATCGGGGTGACACCGCCGCCCCACATCACCAGCATCTCGCCGGGCTCGGGACAGTCAGGGTCGATCGTGCCGGTCACTATCAACGGAAGTAATTTCGGATCCAGCGCAGCGGCCCTCACCATTAGCGGCATAGCTGGCACGGTCAACAGCGTCAATACAGGCGGTACGCAGATAAGCGCCAGCTTTAACCTAACCGGCCTGGCACCCGGGACCTACTCCGTTGTGGTCAGCCTCTCCAGCGGTGACGGCGGCGCGGCGACGAGCAATAGCTGGCCGTTCACGGCGGATCCCCCGCCCCCCACGATCAGCACCATCAATCCGGCACAAGGCTTGGTTGGAACGGCGATCAACGTGACCATAACCGGTACGAACTTCGCCTCAGGCGCTGTGGTCAGCGCTGGATCGAACATTTCCGTGTCAAGCGTGAACGTTAGCTCATCGACAAAAATAACAGCCACATTCACGCCGACGAATTCCTCATCGGCTGGGGGGAATCACGCTGTTACGTTGACGGTCGGTGTCGCGAAGAGCAATTCGCAGAACTTTTTCGTGCAATACCCTGCACATTTCCAGTTTGTCACCGTCCCCGGGGCACTCGGGGGCAAAGGGCCGGTTATACCCGTCACCAACGGAAACGTTGTTGCTCTTAACGGAAATATCCTCGCATCCAACTATTGCGGCGTTTACGAGAATTTCGCCTACGAGATATTGGACCAGCAATCTAACTCACTTCTTAACGGGACCGCCGCAGGGACCGAGGTTTTTTCAAATATCGCGGTGCCTCCTGGGCCGACTCCCACGACGGGGCTCGTTATTAGCTTTGCCACGCAAGGCTGGGACGACACGCAGGCGTGGAAGGGCACATACCCGGCGTTTTGTCCGACGGCGTCCAACGACAACCAGTCGCTCGACTACAAACTAACGATGACAATCGGATCAACGGTATATCCTCTGGCGACCGTTGTGCACTACACGTTGGGAAGATTCAACGGGACCCTAAACGTGACCGCAGCGATCACGACGCCATGAAGAAAACTTCCGTGAGGTGAATATTATGAAAAAGCTCATTCTCTCGTCCGCGCTATTTCTTGTCGCGTGTCTAGCTGACGCGCAGATCTCGCCGACTGCGACTGTTCAAGCGCCTGTTTCCTCCGTATCTTCATCTTCTGAGTTACAACTCCGCGGGTCTGCTCCGACAATGTTCGCCACAGTAGTTAAGCGAGCTGGTCTTTCGGGAGGGGTCCTTGTCTCGAATAACGGATGCTCTCATCCCCCGGAAAAAGTTCTATCCCTTCCGGCGGGTATTAAGTTTGAGAACGCTGTTGCCCGGATTGCAAACCTCGGCCCCAAGTCTAAATGGAGTGTCCAGGACGGCGTGGCAGACTTTCTCCTCGATGGAGTTGTATCGCCGCTGCTTCAAGTGCAAATCGAGAGCTTTACTTGGGACAAAGCCACGCCCTTCAGGGTAGTCCTCGGCCGCGTACGTCAGCTACCTGAAGTGATTGAAGCCGCCTCGAAGCTTGGACTGAGGGAGGCGCCATACGGGGGGGGGGCCAGTGCGATTTGTGTGCGAGGTGGCTGTGGCGAGAAGGCACAGCCAGAGTCCGTGATAGAAACTGAGAAGAATGTGCCACTTCTTACACTGCTGAATCGAGTCGCCCAAGCGCACAACGGCGCTGTCTGGGATTACTCAGAGTTTCACTGCGACAAGGGCACGCTTTTTTCGTTGAGCGTCCTTGCGGAATGAGGCTAGTCGCGTGCGTTGTGCCTTGCCAGCCGGCGCGGATCGTGCTGTGGCTACGACGCGGTCGTACTAAGTCCCAGCTCGTTCCGGGGGCCCTTCCGGATAGACAACGACGACTGCATCTATGCCACCGGCAGAAGAGCGGATCTGATTCCAGTTGCCATCAGCTATGATAGGGATGACCGCTATGGCCTGCAGACGCCGTTTTCCGATGTGTTGAGCCGCATGTGGGCGGGCGGAATGTGGCACGTGAACCCGACGCATGACACTCTGATCACGACCGGAAACGCAGGCGCTGAGCCGACTGCCGCGGAAGTGACGCTTTTCTATAACGGCGGCACCGGCAAATACCGGCTCGAGAAGCTGCTCGCCCCCGGCCAGCAAATGTGGTTCGACCTTGGGCATCTGGTGCACGATCAGATCCCGGATTCCGATGGCCACACCTTGCCGCCGGACACGATGACCGGTTCGTACGAACTGCGCGACCTTGATCACGCGTATGTTGGGCAGCTTTACGAGGGCAAGCTGGTCATCGATAAGACGTACGGACATGCCGCTTACGGTTGCGGATCGTGCTGCGGCTACGCTGCCCCCTTCGACCTAGATCCCGACCCGTTCGCCGGCCCGCCGGGCATAGATTACCAAGACTCTATATATGCCACCGACACCTGCGCGGGAGATCGAGAGGACGTCACCGGTTCGGGCATCGATTGGGCAAGCAGCGACACGGCCGTTGCCACTCTACCCACTCGCACGCTGCATACGGTAGCGGTCGGATCAGCCACAGGCAGCGCTCTCGCGAGGGTGCAATGGGCGCATCCGCCCGCCTGCCCCACCCAGAACTTCGGCACGAGCCAGGGGATCGGGGTACAGAAGCCGACGATCACCAGCTTTGATCCCAACCCGATAATGATCGGCGTCAACAATACAACGCTGACCATCAACGGTTCAGGTTTCGGCACGAGCCCCAAGGTGAATCTGCCCTCCGGCATCACCTCCAGCGGACAAACGCCGACGAATAGCCAGATCGTGTTACAGGGTGTGAGCGTTGCCCTTTCGACGACCGTTGGAAACAATAATGTCACTGTGACAGCAGGATCACAGACCAGCGCTCCCGCCGCCCTTACGGTTGATGGCCCTTACCATATGATCGTGCAGAGCGATATCACCAAGGTATGCTCGGGATGCACGACAACAGTGGAGCGGGACGTCACCTATCAGATTAATAATTTCAGCGGAACACCCTCCCAAAATGTCTGGATTGGGGAAGTCGTGAGCGACAGTGGGTGGTCATGTACCCAAAAGAACCCGGGAGTTTCGACGACGCAGTGCTCCGCCAATGATATAAAGTCAAACGGCGTTTTCACCGACTCGTGGACTATGGGCCTCGACACCTATACGCCGGTCGGGTGTGGTCAAAATGTTTTATACGATAATTGGCAGTGGTGCGCACACAGTCCGGCTCAGATACTAGGCGCGCTGCAGGGCTACGTACACACGAACCAGATCGAGATAAACGGGGTAGTAAGCCCAAACAAAATGCCGACTGGAACGGTAATTCCCTTTTAGGAGCTTCCGTTATGAAGGCGTGCTCGGCACTGCGATCTACATCGCTGACCGTTTCCCTCCTGGCTACCCTCGCGGCAGCACAACTACCAGGTTTGATCACTGGCACGGTACAGGACGAAGAGGGGTCACCAGTTGTACAAGCCCAGGTGCGCGTTGACCCGCTAGATGGCCGGCCAACGGTTCGCGCCGTCCGCATGGTTGAGACCGGCAAAGACGGCCATTTCATAATGAATAACCTCGAGCCCATGGGCTATAAGGTATTCGCCATGAAGGAATCGGCGGGATACCCTGACACGTCTGGCGCCTTCTACAGTAACAATGTCTTCCCGACCGTTACGCTAACTGCGAGCGTGCCGGCCGTAGACATTACGCTCAAAGTGGGCCCGCCAGCGGGAGTAATGTCGGGCTCTGTCACAGACGCCTTGACCGGCGCGCCTGTTCCTGCCTCCTTCCTGCTCAGGAGGACTTTGGACCCGGGCAAATGGATCTCGATGTCGCAGAAATCCGACTATCGGGTTTTGGTGCCGCCATCAGTGAAAGTATCAGTCGAAGTGTCAGCGCCGGGATACAAGACTTGGTTCTACGGCGGGCCCTCCGATACCCTTAATCGGCCCCCGATTCGACTCGATTCAGGTAAGGGGATGAGACTCGATATCCAACTTCAGCCCGAGGTGAAGCTTGACAAACAGCCATGAGGGCGCTGGCCTTCTTGCATCACCACGACTGTGGGGGGCTCGCCTTTCCGTCGCCCTATCGCACTCTCCTCACCCATCAATCTTGGCCTCGCGCAGTTGCTTCACCGCCGTTTCAGAACTCACCGGCGAATAGTAAACCTCCTTGAACGTGTAGGAGCGGGCTTTGGTGGCGAGGACGGGCATGATTTCGATGTGCCAGTGGTAATCCTCGTCAATGGTCTTCCAATAACCAAGCGTCTTCGAAGGATGCAGGCTGTTGGGTGAGGTGTGCAGCACCAGATGGAAACCTTCGGTGACCGCACGAATCCGTTGCAGCGTGCGGCGCAGGAGTGCGGCCAGATTTACACGCAGGCCCGGCTTCGACAGTCCCGTGCGCTCGAAGGACGCTTCGTGATTGCGGGGCAGAATCCACGTCTCGTAGGGAACGCGGGGGGCGTAAGGGCCGATTGCGACATAGTCGCCGCGGGCTTCGATAACGCGCGAGGCCTGACGCTCTTCCTGGTTGAGGATGTCGCAGAAGACGCAGCGCTCCTTGCTGACAAAATATTCTCGACCCGCACGGAGTTCGTACAGCACTCGCCGCGGCACAAACAGAGTTGCGGTGATCTGCGAGGTCGGATGGGTGAATTCCTGTCCAGCGCCGGGGCCGAAATCCTTGAAGAGGCTGACGTACTTGATGCGCGGGTCGCGCTTGAGGTCCATGATGCGCTCGGCGGCCAGGCGCAGGAACTGTCCGATCTCATCGTCGCTGGCGTGCCACAGATGGCGGTCGTGCCTGGGATTCTCGACCAGAACTTCATGAGCACCAACTGAATCCATGCGATCGTAAATTCCCTCACCGCGGCGGCCGGGCTCGCCTTCAATGTGGTAGAGAGGCTTGGGATGAACCACGGAACGCGCCGACCAACCTACCGAGCTCGGCACTGCGGAGATCACTTGCGTGGCGTTGGGCGAGTCGGGACAAAAACGGCAAGCCGTTTCAGCAGGGCCGACGGCGGATGGTTCGTCTCCTGTTATTACCCAGGAACGCGTAATCGGATCTTTGCGGAGTTCCATGAGTTAGGAGAACACTGACACAGAGTTGCGTCAACTGTGATTTCAGCATCGCGGAGTGAGCGTGGTCACAAGAGTCGAGGGTTCAGCTTTGTTATAATCCGCGCCAAGCCTCCATCCGAATGAAGCAATGACCGAGCCCTCCACTCCGTTGATGCGGCAATATGCCGCGGTGAAGAAAGAACATCCCACTGCTCTTCTCTTTTTTCGGCTGGGAGATTTCTATGAGTTGTTCTTTGACGATGCGATTGTGGCGTCGAAAGAGCTGCAAATTACGCTAACCTCGCGCAATAAAGAAAAGGGCATTGCGGTTCCCATGTGCGGCGTGCCCCACCACGCGGCCGAGGGCTACATTGGCAAACTCATTCGCAAGGGCTTCAAGGTAGCGATCTGCGAGCAGATGGAAGATCCGCGGCAGCAGATGGCCAAGAAATTGGTGCGGCGGGAAGTGACACGGGTGGTGACTCCGGGCACGGCGGCGGATTCGTTGTTGGGTTCCGAGGAGAACAATTTTCTGGCTGCGCTCGCACAGGTGGGTGAACGAGTGGGATTCGCTGCGCTCGATCTTTCCACCGGAGAGTTCCGGGCGACGGAATTTGCCGGGGAGGGCGCACTGCGGCGCGTGCAGGATGAGCTGGAGCAACTGCGACCGAAGGAATTGTTGTATGGCTCCGCGGCGCCACTCTTTGATGCAAAGGCGCCTGATGCAAGGACGTTTGACGTGAAGACGTCTGATGCCAAAGCGTTCGACGCAAGCGCGAGGCGCGGTCAAACTTCGCAAGTTCGAGTGGCTGGGAGCGCGTGTACGGACACGCCGCTCGACGACTGGATCTTCGCGCCCGACCATGCGATTCCGTTGCTTGAGAATCATTTTGGAGTGTTGTCGCTCGAGGGATTTGGACTGGCGGGGCGCACTGCCGCAGCCGCCGCGGCGGGAGCGATTCTCTACTACGTCCGCTCCACGCAACGCGGATCGCTCGATCACGTGGACCGCATCGGATGGTACGAACGGCAAAACTGTCTTGTGCTCGATGCTGTGACGGTTCGCAATCTCGAATTGATTGAGCCTTTGTTTGCCGGGGCAGATAGCGGCGCAACCCTGTTTCGCTCGATCGATGCCGCGGTCACTCCCATGGGCAAGCGATTGCTGCGGGCGTGGCTGCTGCGGCCGTCGCTCGATCTTTCGCAGATCAATTCGCGCCTTGACGCCGTGGAAGCGGGAGTGAAGGAAACCATTGCACGGGAGGAATTACGGCGCGCACTCGATGGTGTGCTCGATTTGGAGCGATTGCTGAGCCGCGTGACGCTGGAGACGGCAAATCCGCGCGATGTACTGGCGTTGGCAGCGTCGCTCGCGAAGATTTCTGCAATCAAGACCGCGGTTGGACGATTACCTGCGGACCGGCTGAAAACGCTGCATGGATCCCTTGACGAACTTGCTGACTTGCGCGAACGCATCGAGAAAACAATCGTCGCGGAGCCACCGCTCAGCTTTGCCGAAGGCGGTGTAATTGCGGCGGCTATCGATGTTGATCTCGATGAGTTGCGCGAGCTTTCCCGCAACAGCAAGCGTGTGCTGGCTGAAGTCGAGCAGCGGGAGCGGGGACGCACGGGTATTGCTTCCCTCAAGGTGAAGTTCAATTCCATCTTCGGCTACTACATCGAAGTATCGAAACCAAACCTGCACCTCGTTCCACAGGATTACGAACGCAAACAAACTCTGGTAGGAGCGGAGCGCTTCACGACGCCCGAGTTGAAAGAATACGAGGCCAAGATTCTTGATGCGCAAGAAAAGATGGTCGAGATCGAGCGCCGGTTGTTCACTGAGCTGCGCACCGCGATTGCTGGCGAGGCGAAGCGAATCCGGCAGACGGCGCTGGCGCTGGCAGAAGTGGATGTGCTGGCTTCGCTCGCACATGTCGCAGCACTGCGAAATTACTGCAGACCGCAATTTGTTGCCCCGAAGAGCGCGGAAACGAGGACAAAGGGTTCGGCAATAGATTCGCGTGGAGCGGATTCGCAGAGTGACAGCAACTCCGGCGAGCTGGAAATCGTTGGGGGACGGCATCCAGTGATAGAGCAGCAGGAGATGGCCGGCGGCAGCGAGCGCTTCGTACCCAACGATTTGTATCTGAATGCGACCACGCACACGATTTTGTTGCTGACTGGGCCGAACATGGGCGGCAAGTCTACTTACTTGAGGCAAACGGCGCTGATCGTGATCCTGGCGCAGATGGGCTCGTTCGTTCCGGCACGCTCGGCGCGCTTAAGCGTGGTGGACCGCGTGTTTACGCGCATTGGCGCGAGCGACAACCTGGCGCGGGGGCGCTCGACCTTCATGGTCGAGATGACGGAGACGGCGGCAATCCTACACACCGCGACAGCGCGATCCCTTATTTTGTTGGATGAAGTGGGACGAGGAACTTCGACCTATGACGGGCTCGCAATTGCATGGGCCGCAATCGAATATCTGCACGCGCGCGTGCGCGCGAAGACGTTATTTGCCACGCATTATTTCGAGCTTACAGAGTTGGCGGAGCAGTTGGCTGGGGTGAAGAACTATCACGTCTCGGTGAAGGAAACTGGAGGCGGCATCGCCTTCTTGCGTAAAGTTGAACCCGGCGCGGCCGATCGCAGCTATGGCATCGAGGTCGCCAAGCTGGCAGGACTGCCGAATGAAGTGATCGCGCGGGCGCGCGAAGTGCTGACTGAGCACGAGTCGGCTGAGCGCGAACTGACAAGCAATCTTTCGCCGGGGGCTTCGCCTCCGGCAACGCAGTTGACGATCTTCACGGCGCTGTCGCAGCCCGTGCTGGAGAAGCTGCGCGAGGTAGACTTGAACCGGCTCACGCCGCTGGAAGCGATGAATCTGCTGGCGGAGTTGAAGAAAGAAATCTAGTGAAAGCGGAGCCGAAAACGCGATCTCGACAAATCCAGGAAATTACCGTGCATAGTGATTGGTTCACGACGGTAGGGGCCGCAGCTCTCTTTATTCTGTTTGGCCTGCTGCTCGTTAGGGAGATCGACCATTTCATTTGGGGTCGCCTCAGCGGACCAGTACATATCCACACAAGCTTTTGGAGCATTTGGAACAAAGTGTGTGAGGCCATGGCCGCTATCTGTTGTTTTATATTTGCATTCGAACTCCCAAACAAGCCATTGAAAATTGCTACCTTATTGGTGGGTATCGACCTCTCCAGCTTTGTTCTGTTAAGTTGCCTTCACACCTCTCCTGGCGTGCTCCACATCGCGGCCGTCAGCGGATCGGTTGTGAGACAGGTTGCCCTTGCCATCTTCTGCGTGACACTCGCTCAGTGGTTTAGGTCTGTCATCCGTCGGGGTCGTCGGTCTGAAGTTCCGGGAGGTGAGAGCTGACTCGCTCCTTGGCGAAGCGCGCAGACGTCGGCCAACTTCTGATCGTCGGCTTCGATGGGACGAAGATGACCGCTCGTCTCAGTTCCCTGCTCACGCGGCTGCAGCCGGCGGGGGTGATTCTTTTTGCGCGCAACATCAAGAGCGCCGACCAGACCTGGCGGCTGCTGCGTGATTGCCAGAAGTGCGTTGCGACTCCGCTGTTTTGCTGCATCGATCTCGAAGGCGGCACGGTAGACCGCTTTCGCGAGGTGCTCGGTGCTGCGCCTTCGGCTGCAGACGTATTCGCGACCGGCGATCGCAAACTTTTCCGCAAGCACGGACAGCTCATTGGAGAGAACTGCCGCGCCCTCGGATTTAACGTTGACTTCGCCCCCGTACTCGATCTTGCGTTCGAAGCTTCGCGCAACGTGATGGGTTCGCGAGCCGTTTCGGCGACGCCGCACGAAACGGTTGCGTATGCGCGCGAGTTTCTCGCCGGACTGCGCGCGGCTGGAGTGCTGGGATGCGGCAAGCACTTTCCTGGTCTGGGCGAGGGCAAGCTCGACAGCCACCACGAGCTGCCCGTAATAGAGAAGCGGCTAGAAAAGCTTTGGGTCGAGGATCTGCTTCCTTACCGCATGCTGCGAGCTCAGATGCCGATGGTGATGATCTCGCACGCGGCCTATCCCATGGTCACGCACGACCGGACTCCAGCGTCGCTCTCGAAAATTTGGATTGCAGATATCCTGCGCAGACGCATTGGCTATCGAAATCTAATCGTCTCAGACGATCTGGAGATGGGCGGTGTGTTGTCGACCGCTCCGGTGGGACAGGCTGCGGTTGAGTTTGTCCGGGCGGGCGGAGATTTGTGCCTGATCTGCCATCGCGAAGAGTACATCGTCGAAGCTTATGAGGGATTGGTAACCACCGCGGAGCGCGACCCGAAGTTCGCCAAGCGTGCGGCCGAAGCAGCGAGGCGCGTGCAGGCGTTCAAGAAGAAGTCAGCGAAGATGATGCGCAGAACGAAGCAGCCGTCTGCCGGTGCAGTGGAAAGGCTTTCGCGGAGGCTGTGGGAATTCGGCGAACAAACCCGGCTAGACACTCTGGCTCAAGCGGAGAAGAAAAGAGATCTCCAGGAAAAAACGCTGCGGCTGCGTACATGACGAAGACGATGAAAGACAAGATCGTGGCCGGAGTGATGAGCGGGACATCTGCCGATGGAATTAATGTCGCACTGGTGCGGATTAGGGAGCGTCAGGGCCCCGAAGGGGCATCGGCACTTCGCGGACAGGAGCATCCGCGCCACATCGAGCTCCTTGGGCACTCCGAATATGCTTATCCAAAGAAGATTCGGTCAGCCGTGCTGGCTGCGATGAATGCTCAACGAGCCAATGTAGCTGATCTGGCGGGGTTAAATTTTTTGCTGGGCGAGCTCTACTCAGATGCGGTGCTTGCTTCTGAGCAACAGTTCCAAGTGAAAGTGCATCTGGTCGGCTGCCACGGACAGACGCTCTATCATCAAGGCCAGCCGCGATTCTTCCTGGGCCGTAGAATTGCGGCGACGTGGCAGACTGGCGAGGCGGCGATCATCGCTGCCAGGGTAAAGGCGCCCGTGATTTCGGATTTTCGTCCGGCGGATATGGCGGCCGGGGGGAAGGGCGCGCCGCTGGTTCCCTTCCTCGATTACATGCTGTTTCGCGATACACGTGTGGGGAGAATCGTGCAGAATATCGGTGGAATCGCAAACCTAACCGCGATCCCAGCTGGCGTAGCCGCGAACGATCTGGTGGCCTTCGATACCGGGCCCGGCAACATGGTCATCGACGCAGTCACCGAGAAGATGTTCGGCAAAGCATTTGATCGGGGCGGAAGGATCGCCGCATCCGGGAAAGTCTTGGATAAAGTCTTGAGCAAAATGTTGCGGCACGATTTTCTCCGACAAGAGCCTCCGAAGACTGCGGGGCGAGAAGAATTCGGGCGGGAGTTTGTGAACGGGTTCCTGCGAAGCTGCGGGCGTTGCAGGAAGCAAGATGCTGTGGCGACTGCCACTGCCCTAACCGCGAGGTCGATTGCCGACGCTGTCAGACGCCTGGCAGTCCAGGATTCAGGCTTCAAAGCAAAACAGCGATTTCACGAAATGATTCTTTCTGGCGGCGGAGCCAGGAACTCTACGCTGGTCGCCATGTTGAAGGATGAACTGGCGCAGCTCGGAGTGCGCCTGCGATTCTGCGATGAATTTGGCTTGCCTTCGGCGGCAAAAGAAGCTGTGGCTTTTGCGGTTCTGGCGCATGAAACCTGGAACCGGAGGCCCTCCAACGTCCCTTCGGCCACGGGCGCGAAACAACCGGCGGTGCTTGGGAAAATTTCCTATCCATAACAACAAATTAGGATGGTGAACTATGGCGATTTACATTTCGATGCTTCGCGGAATTAATGTTGGCGGGAATAAGAAAATCAAGATGGAGCAACTTCGAAAATCGTTTGAAGCGCTTGGGTTCGAGCAGGTTAAAACTTATATTCAGAGCGGAAACGTAATATTCAAAACTGGGAGGGTTTCTCCAATCACGTTGTCGAAGAAAATTGAAGCGAGAATTCTCGCGGATTTCGGTTTCTCTGTTTCCGTCATTTCCAGAACTGTGGATGAAATGACCAAGGCGATTGAAAGCAATCCATTTTTGAAAGAGCCCGGGATCGATGCGCAAAAGCTTCATGTTGCTTTCCTCTCTGACGCGCCCGCGCCCGACGCTCTGAAGAAGTTGGAGACGCTGACGACGGCCCCCGACAAGTCGCGCTGTTGCGGCAAAGAAGTTTATCTCTATCTTCCGAATGGAGTGTCCAAGAGCTTTTGGATGAAAACTCCTCTCGACCGCGTGTTGTCAGTCGTCACTACGACTCGCAACTGGAAAACCGTTAACACACTCCACCAGATGTGCCAGGACTGCCAGTGATCGCACGTGGTTCAGTTCTTGCGGCTTTCGTCATTCCTCTTTTCGTGTGTTCGCTCCTGTCTTGCTCCGGCAAACCGGATGCCAACACCCTCGTGATGGTGATTCAATCGAGCCCCACGAATCTGGACCCACGAGTGGGCCTCGATGGGTCGTCGGAACGCATCGACAGTTTGATTTTCGATGACCTGCTCTCGCGTGGCGACAATCTCGATGTTGCACCGGGACTCGCTGAGCGTTGGGAAATTCCCGATCCGCTCACTTACGTCTTTCACCTGCATCACGGCGTGAAGTTTCATGACGGCCGCTGGCTCACCTCACGCGATGTGAAATGGACATTCGACTCCCTGCTTCAGGGGAAGGTGCGAAGCACGAAAACGGCGGTTTACCGCTTTGTCGATCGTGTCGATGCGCCGGATGATTTCACCGTGATCTTTCACATGAAAGAACCGACAGCGACCCTATTGTGGAATCTCGCCGACGGAGCGGTGGGGATTGTGCCTTACGGCAGCGGAGGCGAAATGTCGGCGCACCCGATCGGTTCGGGACCATTCAAGTTCGTCAGTGCCGAGTCCGACAAAGAAGTTATCCTCGAGTGCAACGACAATTACTGGGGCGAGAAGGCGAAGCTGACTCGCCTGCGTTTTGCCATCGTACCCGATGCGACCACGCGGGCGCTCGAACTGCGCAAAGGCAGCGCCGACGCCGAGATCAATGAACTCACCCCCGATATGGTGTTGACCCTCGAGCACGATCCCTCTCTTGCCGTGGAACGCGCTCCCGGAACTGTGCTGGCTTACCTGGCATTCAACTTGCGCGATCCGATTTTGAAAGATGTTCGTGTGCGGCAAGCTATCGCCTACGCACTCGACCGCAAGCCGATGATCGAGTATTTGTGGCGAGGCGAGGCGCAACCGGCTCGCAGTATCCTTCCACCACAAAGTTGGGCTTTCGATGGCCATGTACCATCGTACGACCACGATCCCGGCAAGGCGCGCGAGTTGCTCGATGCTGCGGGCTATCGCGAGGTGAATGGAGTGCGTTTTCACATCACGATGAAGACCTCGACGGACGAGAACACGCGGCTGATGGTAGCTGTGATGCAGCAACAGTTGCGCGAAGTGGGAATCGCGCTGGATATTCGCAGCTTCGAGTTCGCCACGTTTTTTGCCGACGTTACCCATGGGGCATTTCAGCTTTATGGGCTGCGCTGGATTGGGGGCAACGAAGATCCCGACATTTTCGAGTATGCATTTCACACGGCAAAGTTTCCGCCGAACGGCGCCAATCGCGGCTATTATTCGAATCCGCGACTGGATGCACTAATTGATCAGGCACGCCGCGAGGTCGATCCAAAGCTGCGCAAACCGATCTATGCCGAGGTGCAGCGCATTCTGGCCGTGGATCTGCCTTACATCGACTTGTGGTATTTGGATAACGTTCTCGTGCATAACAAGCGCGTCGTGAATCTGAAATTGAATCCCGCAGGAAACTACGACTTTCTGCGTACCTCCGAGTTGATGCCTTCAGCGCCATGAAGATTGACGAATGGATGCCGAAGTACAACGTAAGCGCTTGTTATTCGATTCTAGTGCGTGCATCGGTCGAGAAAACCTCAGCGGCTCTGGAGAGTGCCAGGTTTTCAGATTTGCCTATCGTTCGATGCCTGATGCGGCTTCGCGGCTACCGCATGGATCGCAACATTGATCGCAACAAGGCAACGGGATCCGAATCGTCCAACCCGTCCAACCTAAACCGCCGCCCCTACGGTGCCTTTCTAGAACTTTCAGCCGTTCCGCAACAGGAGGTCGTTCTTGGCATCGCGGGGCGGTTCTGGAGACTCGACGGCGGGATCGTTCGGAACCTCCGCCCAAACGAGTTCGCGGATTTTCACCGCGAGGGGTTCGCCAAAGCCGTGTGGACCTTCTCACTGGCACCCGCAGATGGCGGCACGCAACTTGGAACGGAAACGCGTGTACATACCTTCGGCCGTTCGGCAACCTTGAAGTTTCGAGTGTATTGGCTCCTCGTTCGTCCTTTCTCCGGTCTGATTCGGAAAGCCATGCTGCGCGAGGTCAAGCGAATCGCGGAGCGGTCGCCTGCCTGAATTCGCGTGTTACCATCGAATTACGCTCTCTTCTCTTCTCATGCGAATTCTTTTCATCGGCGACATTTTTGGACGCCCTGGGCGCGCGATCGTTAAGGATCGGTTGCCAGGGATTGTCCGCGATCAGGCTATCGACCTTGTAATCGCCAACGGCGAAAATTCGGCTGCAGGATTCGGCATCACGCCCGCGCTGGCGGAGGAATTATTCGAGCTGAACATCGACGTTATCACGACCGGAAACCACGTCTGGGACAAGCGGGAAATCCTCGATTACTTTCAGATGGTCGAAGGCAATGGCCATAGTCCGGCACATGGTCCGGCACGGCGTGTCCTGCGTCCAGCGAATTATCCCGCGGAATTGCCGGGGTGGGGTGTGTACGAGGGACATAAGGGAAAAACTCCTTATGCTGTGATCAACTTACAGGGGCGCGTGTTCATGGCATCGAACGACGATCCATTTCGGACCGCCGATCAGCTTTTGCAAAAGATCGAAGCCAAGATAATTTTTGTCGATTTCCACGCGGAGGCCACCTCGGAGAAGATTTCTCTGGGATGGTATCTCGATGGACGCGTGACGGCGGTGGTGGGCACGCATACGCACGTACCCACGGCGGATGAGCACATTCTGCCCAAGGGAACGGCGTACGTTACCGATGTCGGCATGACTGGCCCTTACGATGGGGTGATCGGCGTTAAGAAAGAATTGGTGGTCAACAAGTTTCTGAATGGTATGCCGGTGCGCTTTGAGCCGGCCACTGGCGATATCCGGCTCTGCGCCGTGGTGGTGGATGGCGATGAGAAGACGGGCAAGGCTCGCGATATCGAGCGCCTGATGCTGAGTTAAGCCAGTAGCCTGCAAGAAAGCTGTCCCGTTACGTTCTCAAGGTGCTGTCCGCCTCATTACCTGACAGTTAAACCCAAAGGTACGTTGCCCTAATAGCTATCTGAGGATAGCGAGGGGCAAGGTAGAATCGAGCAAATGCGATTTGCGTTGTCCATCCTTGCAGCTTGTTTTCTGGCGATACCTGCTGTTCTGTCATTCGCCGAAGATTCGACAGCGAACGCTCCGATAATTTCTTGCGGCAACGGTGTGCCCGGCGGAGTTAATTGCATAGCTTCCAAGGACGATCTCAAGCGGGCGCACAGTGCCTACACTCGCGGCCGGAAATTACAGGAACACCGGAATCTGGAAGAGGCCCTTGCGCAGTTTGACGAAGCCACGCGGCTGGCTCCGCGAAATATGTTGTTTCTGTCGGCACGGGAGGTCACCAAGTCACAATTGGTGTTTCAGCACACCGAGCGCGGCGACGCGTTTCTGGAAAATGCCCAGCGAGAGCAGGCGGCGGCCGAGTTCCGGGCCGCACTGAACCTCGATCCAGACAACCCTTATACTCGGGAGCGGCTCTCGGAAGCGTTGCGCGACCCGGCGGCTACCCATCTCAGCGGATTGTCGTGGACGCTCGCCGACTCTCAGGAAATCCATCTGCAGCCAAAATCTGAGCGGGCCACCTTCCACTACCGTGGCGACGCTCGCGGATTGTTCACTGAGCTAGCTTCGGCCTACGGCGTTAAGGCGCAGTTTGACGATTCGGTTGTGGCCAAGACGGTGCGATTCTACGTGGATGACGTCGACTTCTTCACCGCTCTGGACCTGGCCTGCAAGGTCAGCAAGAGCATGTGGACGGCGCTCGACTCTCACCAAGTGCTGATCGCGGCGAATACTGCAGAGAATCATAGGCAATTCGACCGGCTCTCGCTGGCGACTTTTTCCGTGCCGGGAGCCACCACTCCGCAACAAGTCACTGAGATGGTTACATCGCTGAGGAGCATCTGCGAATTCCAGAAGATCAGCACAGGGCAAGGGGGGACGCTCGAAGTACGGGCGCCACAGTCGATGCTGCGAGCCTGTACGCAACTGCTGAATCAGTTGACCACGGAGCGTCCGCAGGTGGCGCTCGATATCGAGATCTACCAGATCAGCCACAACTTCACTCGCGAAATCGGCATGCACATCCCGGATACTTTTAATTTGTACAACATTCCGGTAGCTGCACTGGCGGCGCTCGGCGGACAAAGTATTCAGTCGCTGGTCAACCAGCTCATTTCTTCCGGAGGCATCAATCAGGCCGGCAGTTCGTCGCTGTCAGGGCTTCTGGCGCAACTGCAGAACCAACAGAATGGCATCTTCAGCCAACCGCTGGCAACTTTCGGCGGGGGCAAGACGTTCTCCGGGCTCAGCCTCGATCACCTAACGGCGGCGCTTTCCCTGAATGAGTCGTGGGCGCGCAGCTTGAGCCGGGCAACCCTGCGGTCGTCGCAAGGGAATGAAGCTACTTTCCATGTGGGCGAGCGCTACCCCATCCTGAATGCTTCCTTCGCGCCGATCTTTAACTCTCCCCAAATTGCCGGAGTGTTGGGAAATCAGAGCTTCGTCCCGCCCTTTCCATCGGTTAGTTATGAGGATCTGGGACTCAGTATCAAGGCGAAGCCGGTGATCCACGGCAACGGCGAGGTGAGCATGAGTCTCGAATTGCAGGTGCGTTCCCTGACCGGGCAGAGCGCAAACGGTGTGCCGGTGATTTCCAACGAGGAGTACAAAGGCAGCATCCGGCTGAGGGATGGCGAACCGGCAGTGGTGGCGGGAGAAATTACCACCAATGATCAGCGCACGATGGCCGGACTGCCAATCATAGCCTCAATCCCGGGCTTTAATCAGGCCCTCACCGACAACACTCGTATGAAAGAGGACGATGAGTTACTCATCATGATCACGCCGCACGTACTCGATTTTCAGCACGCGGTTACGGATGAGATTTGGCTGAGCGCGAAGTAGCGCTTTTAGAACGATCGCTACTTCCCTTCCTTCGCGGCGAAATCCACTAGACCTTTCAGGCTGGCGGCAGGAACCTGACTGACATTTCCAATGCTGCGGCCGTTGATGAAAAGAGTCGGAGTTCCCGTTACGTTCACGGTCTTACCCAGAGCCAGGGAAGCATCCACGTGCGCTTTGGCTACTGGAGTGGCGGCGCAAGCGGCGATGTCGGCGCCTTTCACGCCCGCGGCATCGGCCAGCGCGGTTAGTTTTTCGTCGGCGTTTTCGGCTGTGATGTCGGCCTGGGTTTCATAGGTCTTGGCAATGAACTTCCAGAAGGCATCGTTCGAGGCTTGCGCGACGCAGTCGGCGTAGGCGGCGCCCTTCGCCGCCCAGTTGTGCATCTCGAGAGGAAAATTCTGAAAGACGAAACGTGCGTTGGGTTCGGATGCAATCAGCGCTTCGATGGCGGGTTGCGCAGCTTTGCAGGCGGGACACTGCAGATCGCCGAACTCCACGACCGTGACCGGTGCATTTTTCGGTCCGCGCGATGGACCGGCGATGCCCTTCTCCAGAATCTTCTTCACGGGCTCGAACGGCTTCGCGCCAAACGGAATGATTTCTCCGACCACGGCATGTTCGCCGTCTGCGGTGACGAAGAAGCGGCTGAGCTGCTGACCCTGCTGGCTGGCAAGAATCACATTGACCTCCGCCAAACCGGGTACCGGTGCCGGCCGGATGCTGGAGATCTTCCAACTCACGTCGGGCTCGTAGCCGAAGGTCTCGTGCATAAAAGCGTCGACGGTGGCTTCGGAGGGAAGATTGACGGAAGGCGCGGCGACTGATTTATCCGCGGAGCTGGCTGCGGTAGAGGATTGAGTTGCTGCCACTCCGCACGCCAGGAATAGAATGAGTATTAAATTAAGAGAACTGCGCATTGGTTTCCTTTCAATTCAGTTGTGCAGCAGGACGCACTGGGAATCCCTGACGAATCTTCTCGGATCAGGCCTTGCTCGACCAATTTCGAGTAGTCGTTGTCAAACCTCGCTCGTCGCAGCAATCGGAAAACGGCGGCCGTAGCCAAATGCTTTGGGAGAAATCTTAATGCCTGGGGCTGCCTGCTGGCGCTTATACTCGGCGCGATCAACCATTCGAACCACGCGCCGTACTACCTCTATGTCAAAGCCGCGATCGGCGGCGATCTGTTCAGCCGAGTGCGCATCTTCGACATAATCGTCGAGGACAGCATCGAGAATCTCGTAAGGCGGCAGCGAGTCACTATCTTTCTGGCCAGGACGCAACTCGGCGGATGGCGGCTTCTCCAGCGTGGCCTGCGGAATTACCGGGTGGCGGGAATTCACGTAATGACTCAGCCGATACACCAGCGTTTTCGGCACATCCGAGATAACTGCGAGTCCGCCCACCATGTCTCCATAAAGTGTACAGTAGCCCACGCCCAGTTCACTCTTGTTGCCGGTGGAAAGCACGATCGCGCCAAACTTGTTGGAGAGAGCCATCAGCATCGTTCCCCGGGCACGTGATTGAATATTTTCTTCGGTGACGTCTTCTTTCCGACCGGCAAAAATATTCTGCAAGGTTTTCCGGTAGGCTTCAAAGGCGCAGTTGATCGAAAGCAACTCGAAGCGGATGCCAAGGTTCCCGGCGAGGGTACGGGCGTCGTCGATCGACCCAGGAGATGAGTACGGGCCTGGCATGCCCACGCCAATTACGTTCTCAGGCCCCACTGCGTCGGAGGCGATCACCGCAGTGAGCGCTGAATCAATGCCTCCGCTGAGGCCGATGATGGCTTTTTGAAATCCGCACTTGCGCATGTAATCGCGAGTGCCCAGGACCAGGCCCGCGTATACGCTGGCTTCTTCGCCATCGATCTGTGAATGAAGATCCCCGGTTAGAGTTTTGGAATCGAAGTAGATCAAATCCTGTTCAAACGAACTGCCTTGCGCGACAATCTTGCCTTCGGCATTGAGGACGATGCTGGAGCCGTCGAAGATCAGGCTGTCATTGCCTCCGACCTGATTGACTAATGCCACTGGAACTTTGTGATGGCGGGCGATCGCGGCCAGCATGTCGCGGCGCAACTCGCGCTTGCCGATCCAAAAGGGGGACGAAGAGATGTTGAGAACGAAGTTGCCTCCGGCGCGGATAAGCGCCTCGATGGGATCGACCGTGTACATTCGTTTGGGCCAGAACAGTTTGTCGTTCCAAGCGTCTTCACAGATCGTAAGCGCCATTCGATTGCCGCAGAAAGAGAACAATGTCTGGCTCTTGGCGGGGGCGAAGTTGCGCATCTCGTCGAAGACGTCGTAGGTGGGCAACAGCATCTTCGACTGCACGAAGGCGATTTTGCCGTCTTGCAAGAGGGCGGCTGAGTTCATTGCGGATTTTCCGGTTTCGGATTCGGCAGGAGTAACCAGGCCGCAGATGACTGAAATGCCGCTGGTGGCGGCGGCGATCTGTTCTGCCGTCTCGCGATTACGCGCGACGAAGGATGGACGTTCCACGAGATCGCGGGGCGGATATCCGCAGACTGACAACTCAGGGAACAGGATCAGTCCCGCGCCACTGGCCTGCGCGCGGCGAGCAAATTCGATGTGCAGGGCGGCGTTGCCGGAGAAGTCTCCGACCGTGGGGTTGATTTGGCCGAGCGCGATCTTCACTTATTCAGTCTAAAGCCAACCGGAGCGGAGGCCAAGTCAGGCTTCAGGCTTCGACGGCTGAACTTGTCTGAACTTTTGCCGTGTTCACAGGAGTTTGCGGGTCACTCCGGCCATGGAGGCTGGCTTGACTCAGTCTGTATGGAGCTTCGCTGAGCTAATTTCGGACCTTTAACAACACTAACTGGCGACGTCGGTTGAGTCTGCAGGCTTGGTGATGACGCCCTTATCGATAAGAATTTGCAGATATTCATCCTTGGATACATTACAGGAGATCAGGCCAGCAAATTGTTCCTCGTTGATTTTGAGTTGCTGACGTATCAGATGTTCTGGCAGATGCTTGCTATTACCTTGAGAGCGCCGTGTCCTAACAACCGTTACGCCGTTGTGCACCAACCACGCTAGGCGATCATGGGTATCGCGGGTTTTCATCCCCAACTTATTGACGATTTTTTCGAACTCATGCACTTTCATTTTATTCGTGGTTCAATATAATCTCCCAAGACCTGTCTTACGTGCTGGAGGTCGGCTCCGAGTTTTGTCTCGCCTGAATTAAGGTGGTGATATAGTTCGCGCACTGTGTGAGAGAAATCATCGAGGGCGCAGCTTAGGTTCTCCCCGGTCCCAAACTCATCTATTTCCGCCCAGTGTACAACGACCGCAGATTCTTCTACGCTAACTTCAACAGGGATCGGTTGTATCACTTGTAAATCAGGGTCCCGAAGTCCCCCAAAGAGCACTTTTGATGGACGCGGATTGGGCACATCCGTAGGCATGAGAATCTCGACGCGTACGTTTGGCTTGGGATACTCTTGACCACGCTGCTGTCTCGGTAGCACGACGGCCTCACCAAACTGTTGAGCGCTTTGCGAGTCTCGCAAGAGATCGGAGGTTCCCGATCCGAAAAGACCCGCAGAATTGATTACCGGTGCGGCGGCTGCTGCGGCCATAACTGTCCTCCTGGTGGTAATGGTGCTGAAACTGCCTGGATCGTTACACGATGCAGGTAAACATCCCCTGCATACAGTTGAAATTCGTATTTTCCCGGTTCTGGCAAAGGCAAATTTCCCATGTTAAGCATCAACTCCGAGTAATGGGCAGAGTCTTTAAGGTCCCCATCAATGCCTATTTCGGCAACCAACGATTCGTCCTTTAGTTTGACGAGGCGCAACTTGAAGTGATACTTACCGAAAGCATCAGCTAGTTTTACGTAAATGGCGACCCTCGGAATCAACGTTGGAAACCCAAATGCATTAAAAATCTCAAAGACACCTATCAAGCTCTTTTTGTTGGTGCCTTGTTCGGCAATGACCTGATCGCAAACCAACATGGCGACCACACTTGGGATCGGAGCATCTGCCATGAATCTCTTCCTACGACGTTCGAGGGAATACACCTGGGGTCGGGGCGCAAACGAAGGAGGATTCTGGCAGCATTCACTAGCAACTGTCAATGTGAAATTTCTTGCATCCTTTCGATTAGAGTCTCACTAAGAGACAAGAGTTGCATAGCAAATTCTTGCACGATTATTGCCGCTCTCGGCTCTCTTGAAAGAGCACGAATGGCTACACTTTCATTGTCCCATTGGTGTTCTGTGACGAGTGAACATCGGTTTCCACAGGGGGAGAAATCCGCGGCCCTTGCTTTTTCAACGCACTATTAGGACACTACCAGCAGTTCCGTGAAATTGACCGAGGCTTCCCGCGTAGATTAGGCTCATCTTTCTTCTTCTGCTGTCTCAGATCAATGCTGTTTCAATCAGCCTTGCGGAGGCCACGTGTCCCAATTCGTTCGCATTATTCTGGCGATCGCATTCCTCGCCCTTCAAAATTCACTTCCTGCGCAGGATCGCCGGCCTGAGAACGGATCGATCTCGCTTCCCACCAGCAAAACCTTGACGATCCCTTCACCGGGTCGCATTGGAAGCACCAACAGTTTTCCCGCTACCATCGCGTTGAGCCGGGACGGGCGCTACGCCGCTCTTCTGAATAACGGATATGGCACGCAAGAGACGCTGGCCGCGCAATCGATTGGCATACTCGATCTCAAAACGAATCAGCTCACCGATTATCCTGACAAGCGCTTCGGCGATCACGCGCACCAGAGCTATTTTCTCGGCCTTGTCTTCGGCTCCGACGGCAAGCATCTCTACGCTTCGGTGGGTTCGGTCACCGATGCAACGGGAGAAAAGCCGGAGGATACTGGCAACGGCATCGCCGTTTACAACTTTGCGGGGGGCAAGGTCGCGCCCGAACGCTTCATCGCGATTGAGCCCCAGCCGCTCGAAGCGGGCAAAAAAGTTGCCATCGAACTGCAAAAGGCTCCGCCGGGAACTGCGATTCCTTATCCCGCTGGATTGGCGGTCGTTTCCGGTGGAGGCCGCGACCGGCTGCTCGTGGCCAACAATCTTTCCGATAACGTCGTGCTGCTCGATGGCGCGAGCGGCAAGGTGTTGCAGCGTTTCGACGTGAGCACAAACGATCTGGTGCCATCTTCGTTTCCTTATACCTGCGTAGTCACGCGCGATGGCCGCCATGCCTGGTGCAGCCTGTGGAACGCGTCGCAAGTCGCGGAGCTTGATTTGACCAGCGGCAAAGTGGTGCGTTGGATCAAACTGAAGGACCCAGAAGATCCGATAGCGCCGGGCTCGCATCCCACAGCGATGTTGCTTAGCCGCGATGAGAAGTCGCTCTATGTTGCGCTGTCAAATATCGATACGGTTGCCGTGGTCGCGACCGAGACCGGCGTTCCGTTTAATCTGCTGCCCACCACCACCAAGAACCAGAAGTTTGTGGGAACTTATCCGATAGCCCTGGCCCAATCCTCCGATGGCAACCGGCTGTTCATCGCCGATGCCTCGCTCGATGCGGTTGAAGTTCTCGATGTGTCGGCCGTTGCTCACGGCCCCGTAGCCGACACAGTATCTCTGGGCGCGCTGGGTTTCATTCCTACCGACTGGTACCCCAGCACCCTCGCCGTCCAAGGCGACGATCTGTTGATCGCCACCGCCAAGGGCCAAGGCACTGGTCCGAATAAGGTCATGGGCAAAACCGCGTGGGAGATCAAACACCACGATCATCCCTACATTCCGACACTGCTGCGCGGATCAATTGCACGCCTAAACATTCCCTCGACTCTGGGCAAGCTCGAAGAATTCACACGCATCGTCGAGCACGAAAACCTGCTGCACAATGATCCCGGTTCGATACAGTTTCCTGCCGGTAAGAATCCCATCAAGCACGTGATTTATGTCATCAAAGAGAACCGCACCTACGATCAAATTTTGGGCGATCTCAAGGTCGGCGATGGCGATCCATCGCTAACGCTTTACGGCGCTGATGTTACGCCCAACGAGCACAAGCTCGCTTTGCAATTCGGTGTTCTCGATAACTTCTATGATAGTGGAGAGGTTTCCGGCGACGGCCATCTATGGTCAACCGCCGCCATCACCAGCGATTACAACGAAAAAACCTGGCAGATCGCCTACCGAGGCAAAGAGCGAACCTACGACTTTCAGGGCACGGTGGCCGGTGAATATCCTCTAGAGCAGAAGCAGCCTGACATCGACGATCCTGCCACCGGCTTCCTGTGGGACAATGTCGCTCACCACGGGCTGAGCTACCGCGATTACGGGGAATACGTAAACGCGGTATGGTGCAACAAAGTCCGCAAGGCGGAGTCGCCGCAGCAAGGAACTCCGTCGGCGCAGGAAGCGCCTTGTCCGCGTACCGAAGTAAACAAGGGTGAAAAGCTGGCGGCGAATGTCGGGCACCCACACGGGAGTACAAGCCCATATCCATGGCCGGTTCCCCTGTTCAATCAAGTCAAGCCTACGAAAGCTGTGCTGCGCGATCACTTCGATCCGCTTTATCCCGATTTCAACACGGATTATCCCGATCAGCTTCGCGCCGACGAATTCCTCAACGAATTCGCAGCCTACGTGCATGCTCGCGAACAGAAGGAAAGCGCCGATTTCCAGCTTCCAACCTTCGTATTGCTTTATCTTCCTGACGATCACACCGGGGGCACGCGTGCCGATCATCCACGTCCTCCGGCCTCGGTCGCCGACAATGATCTGGCTCTAGGGCGCGTCGTCGAGGCCGTCTCGCACAGTCCTTACTGGGACGACACCGCTATCTTCGTCCTCGAAGATGACGCGCAGAATGGCGCTGACCACGTGGACGCTCACCGCTCGATTGCCTTTGTCGCCAGCAAATATTCACCCGGATCAACCGATGCGCCTTACATCGATCACCGCTTCTATACGACGGTCAATCTGATTCATACGATGGAGATGCTGCTCGGCCTGCCTCCGATGAATCAGAACGATGCCTACGCACCGGTGATGGGGCCGATGTTTTCCGGCGCGGGCAACCAGCCGCCGTTCCAGGCCGACTATCGCAACCTCAAGAATGGCCTGATCTACGAGACCAACAAAGGCAACGCTCCAGGCGGGAATGAATCGTCAAAGATGGATTTCTCGCGCCCTGACGCGGCCGGAGCCGCAAGACTCAATGAAGTTTTGTGGCGCGATCAGAAAGGTGACGCGCCCATGCCAGCGCCCAGGCACGTGCTGTTTCCAGCAGGCGGCGACTAGTGTAAGAAACTGAGCCAACGTGAACCAGAACGGGAAATTACGGCCGCAATTCCAAATCGGGACGCACCCAGTTCTGAACTGATTTCACTTTCAGCCGATAGTTCTCTCATGAGCCAAATCATGCCTGAGCCACGTACTCCGGTCATGATTCAGGTCGAAGCGACATGGGAAGATCAAAACGGAGCTCTGCAGGGAATCCGCGCGCGAATGGAGGACAAGTCTTCCGGTGGGGCGTGTATTCGGGTGAAGACGCCGATCGAGCCAGGCTCGAAGCTCAGAATTCAGTGGCGCTTCGAACAGTTCTCCGGCGTTGTGAAGTACTGCCGCAGCGAGGGGCGCGAATACCTTGTTGGGATTCAGCGGGACACCAAGAGTTTGATCCCCGAGCCTGTTCGCACAGACGTCCCAGCGCAGCAAGCGATCAACAACACCGGCTCGGTACTGACAAACGACAAAATGCAGAGTCCGACGAAGCGGCCAGAGAGCAACTCGGAAGAAATTCCGATTGCCCGGCGAAAAGCGCAGGGTCAGCCCATAGGCCGTACAGGCCATGCAACGGCCACGGTTCCGCGCGGATTCGGTCATGGAAGAGCCGGCCGGGAGAGACGCCGCGCTTCGCGGCTCACGGAATCTTCGCTGCGTCACGGACTCGATGCTCGACCCGTTCAACTCCCGACCCAGACTCCAAAACAAAAGGGCTCCGGCAAGGAAAGGAAGCTTATGGGACACAAATGGTTCCAACTGGCGACTTGGCGCGACAAGAAAGTCGACCTCAGCACCAGCCATGACGAATCCGGCACAAATGAGAAGGAGAGTCTTATGCATCCCGCAACTCAATCTATAGAAAGCGATTCCACGCATTCTGCTCGCGAGGTCCCAACCTTTGAAATCGAGCTATTGTCGACGGAAGACGTTTATCGCGCGGCCGGCATTATGAGTCCGCGAAAGGGATACGGCGTTAACAAGGTAGTCGAGATGCTGAGCAGCGAATACATCCGCGGGCTCTCGCAGGAACTGAAGAAGGCCGCGGTGCTAATGGCCCTCGATGCGGCTGGCGTCTCGGTAGAGCAGGTGCAGCGCGACGCCAAAGCGCGTCACGATGCTCTCGATAACTATGAGGCAGAGCAAAAGAAACAGGCTGAGGCCGAGTGGGCCCGAAAGGCGGAAGCTATCACCAAGGTGCAATCCGAACTGGAGAGCATAAAAGCCCACTACACAGCGCGCATTAGCCGCGACATGGAAGCATTGGCCAGAGACAAGGCTCGGTTCAGCAGTTGGGTCACGATCAAACAACAAGAGGCCCAAAGCATGTCGGAAGCCGTGGAACTGTGTATGAAATCGCAGGTGTCGCAAGCGGCCAGCACGCCAGCTGCGGGAGTGAGTATGGCAGCGACCGCGGTCGGCGGTTCCGGTGCCAAACCGTAGCCCTCTCGGTCGCTGATCGTCATCAGAATCAAATTCGCGGAGATGCACACGTGACAATTCCTGCCCGCGATTCTTGTCTTCTCAAGACCGACCAAGAGCTACAGTTTACTTTCAAAACAAGCGGCGAAGGCTCAGGCGCCGGAAGCACGCGTCGATCCCTCGTGGCTGGGCGACGGGCCGGAATGCTCCTCGGTGTTTACGTTGTGGCGTACGTCGGAACCTTGCACCCAGAAAATGACGTCCTCGGCAATGTTGGTGGCGTGGTCGGCTACGCGCTCGAGATTGCGGGCCACCAGCAGCGCATCGAGGGCCTGGCGCACCGCTTCCGGACGCTGGTTCATCGTCTTCACCAACTGGATGAAAGCGTCGTCTTTCATGCGATCGACCACGTTATCCATTTCGAGGACAGCCTGCGCGAGTTCAACTTTGCCTTCGATAAATGATTCCAGCGCGCGGCGCACCATGGCGCTAACAGCGGCGCCCATGCGCGCGATGTCGACGGGCAGGTCGACGGCCGGGAGGTCTACCATGTCCATCACACGCTCGGCAATGTTTACGGCCTGATCGCCGACCCGCTCGAGGTCGGAATTGATCTTGGTGACGGCCAGAATGAAGCGCAGATCGACGGCCATGGGTTGCTGCATGGCGAGAAGATCGAAGGCGGCCTCATCGATTTCGCGCTCCGAATTGTTGATGAGGCTCTCGCCTTCTAGAACCAAATGGCAACGAGTGAGATCGCGATCAATGTAGGCCTGGCGGGCCCGATCGACGGCCTGTTCCGCCAGTCCGCCCATGCGGAGCAACTTCTGGCGTAGATCGTCGAGGCCCTGCTGAAAGCGCGTGCGCATTATCCAAACCTTTCTTAATGTTCTACTTTAATACTTACCTTAATGATATACCTTATCCAAATCGGCCCGTGATGTAATCTTCCGTCTTCTTGTCTGACGGCTTAGTGAATATTTTTTCCGTCTTATCGAATTCAATCATCCGGCCGAGGAGGAAGAATCCGGTAAACTCGGCGACGCGGGCGGCCTGCTGCATGTTGTGAGTCACAATTACTATCGTATACCGCTCTTTGAGCTGAAAGATCAATTCTTCAATCTTTCCGGTGGATATGGGATCGAGCGCGGAGCAAGGCTCGTCCATGAGCAGGACCTCGGGTTCAACGGCGAGAGCGCGGGCGATGCAGAGGCGCTGCTGCTGCCCGCCGGAGAGGCTGGCGCCCGATTTTTTGTGAACGTAATCTTTAACTTCTGTCCATAGCGCGGCGGAGTCGAGCGACCGCTCCACGATCTCGTCGAGCTTGCGGCGATCATGAAAACCGTTCAGCTTTAACCCGGAAGCGACATTGTCATAGATCGACATCGTGGGAAACGGATTTGCTTTCTGAAAAACCATTCCTACGCGGCGGCGAAGCTGCGTGGACGAAGTGCCGTTGTAGGCGTCGATTTCACCGATGCGGACGCTGCCGGTCACTCGCGCCTCGGGAATGGTTTCGTGCATGCGATTCAAGCAGCGGATGAATGTAGACTTGCCGCAACCCGAGGGACCAATCAATGCGGTTGCGTGATTTGCCGTGACGGTCAGACGAATTTCGTATAGCGCCTGAGTCTTGCCGTACCAGGCATTCAGGTTTTCGACCTGGATTCCAACACCCATAAATTATGCCGCTCCGAAAGTACCACGGCGAACCGCGAATCGCACCGCCGCGACAGCGCTGACGATGAGAACGATGAGCACCAGGGCTCCGGCCCAAGCTTGGCGGTGCCATTCGTCGTAGGGAGAAATAGCATAGCTGAAAATCTGCAGCGGCAGTGCTGCGGTCGGCTGATCCGCACGCAAATTCCAGAATTGATTTCCGAAGGCGGTGAAAAGCAACGGCGCTGTCTCCCCTGCAACTCGGGCAAAAGCCAGCATGATTCCGGTAATCACGCCCGAGGTGGCGGTGCGCAGAGTGATGGAGAGAGTCGTTCGCCAGCGCGGAATGCCTAAGCCATATGCGGCCTCGCGCAATGCCTGCGGCACCAGCAGCAGCATCTCTTCGGTGGTGCGGGTGATGGTCGGAATCATCATAATGGCAAGCGCGACTCCACCGGCTAACGCGGAAAAGTGCCGCTGGGAGAGAACGACGATAGCGTAGGCGACGATGCCGATTACGATGGAGGGTACGCCGTTCAGCACGTCGGCCGTGAAGCGAATGGCATCGCCAAAACGGTTGCGTCCGAACTCGGCGAGGTAGACCCCGGCACCGACTCCTATGGGAACTCCCAGGACACTCGCCAAAGCGAGGATGAAGGCAGAGCCCACGATCGCGTTTGCCATTCCGCCGCCGGCCTCGCCAACCGGCCTCGGAGTTTGGGTGAGAAAGGCCCAGTTGATCGATCCCACGCCACGATAAACGAGATAGGCGAATATTGCGAACAGCGGCACCAGCACCAGAACGACCGTAAGCACAGCCACGCCGGTCATGACGTGGTCGATGATGCGCCGGTGCAATGCGATATCCGGAATCGTGTGCGGCGTGGAAATTTTGTTAGCTTCAGGCATGAACGCTCGCAGGCTGGCCGCGCGTGACTGTCCAGACCAGCAATCTGGCCAGCGCGTTGACCACAATCGTGACCAGGAAAAGAGCCAGGCCAATCTCGATGAGAGCTGAGAGATAAACGTCGCCTGTGGCCTCGCTGAACTCATTCGCCAGAACGCTCGCCATGGTATAGCCGGGTGCGAACAAAGATTTCGCAATCTCGGGCCGGTTGCCGATCACCATAGTCACGGCCATGGTTTCTCCCAAGGCGCGGCCCAATCCGAGAATTATTCCGCCCATGATTCCGGCGCGCGCATTGCGCAACACGCCCACACGAATCATCTCCCAACGCGTGGCGCCAAGAGCAAGAGCAGCCTCGCGCTGATGCTGGGGCACAACCATCATCACTTCACGCGTGATCGAAGAGATAATCGGGATGATCATGACCGCCAGGATGATTCCCGCAGCCAGCATGCTGATGCCGTATGGCGGTCCCTCGAAAAATCCGGTCCAGCCCAAAGTTTTTGATAAGAAAGGTTCCACGTAGTTGCTGAGAATTGGCACCAGCACAAAAATTGCCCACAGACCGTAAACCACGCTTGGAATCGCAGCTAGTAATTCTACGAAGAACGAAAGCGGACCACGAAGCACGGGCGGGCACATCTCGGTGGTGAAGACTGCGACACCGACCGACAGCGGCACTGCGATAAGCAGCGCGAGAAACGACGAAACCAAAGTGCCGTAAACGAATGGCATCGCGCCAAATTTTTCGTTCACTGGATCCCAATCGTGGCCAGCGAAGAATTTAAATCCAAACGCGTGCCAGGAAGGTCCGGAGCGCAGCACCAATTCGTAGACAATCAGTCCCAACGTGCCAAGCACGGCTAGACCGCACAGCAGCATGGAGAATTTAAAAATTCGATCGCCGAATTCGCTGTCCGATCCGCGGAGGATGGGAGCGGCTTGCGCTATTGGAACCACGTCACTAACCTTCTTTGTTTCAGTAGGTTGCGGAGGAGGCATATCAGGCCGATGTAAGGCAGGGTTGGCCATGCGCCATCACCCTAACAGAATCCTGTTAACAGGATGTTAAAATAGCTTGGCTTTTCGTGGTTGCCTTTTGGCGCGCAAGACTGTATTTTCATCTCCCGAATCGATTCTCCTATGTCGGTCGATCCAAAGCGTAGCCGGGTTGTTTTCCAGAGGCTTGAACGTGACTTGGTCAAGCTTTCGTCGAAGCCCCGGGCGGACAACGTGCATGGCTTCCGCACGGCGACGCGCCGCCTCCAGATTCTGCTGGGTGAGCTTTCTCCAAAGCTCGATCGGAGTCAGAAAAAACTGCTCAAGCTTCTGGGCCGCATCCGCAAACGGGCCGGTAAGGTCCGCGATCTGGATGTTCAACTGGCGGCATTGCGCAGCTTGAAAGTTCCGCAAGAGCCCCGGCGGAAAACGCAGTTAGTGAACCATCTGATTGAGCTCCGGGGACGGCAGGAAAAGAAACTGCGGAAGGCGGTTGGGAAAGAAACGGTGCGTGAAATTCGCAAGCGCTTGAAGCGAGCCGCGAAGAGTTTCAATCCCGAAGCCGGCCGTGACCCTTTGCTTGTGGCACGTGGGATTCTGGCGAAGATTAATAGCTCCGATGCGCCGGTCAGCGAGGCCTTGCTGCATCAATACCGCATCCTGAGCAAGCGCGCTCGTTACGCGGCCGAGTTCGCCCATAAATCCACAGAGGCGGAACAGTTCATCGCCAGCGTGAAGCGCGTGCAAGATGCGTTAGGCGACTGGCATGACTGGTTCACTCTGACTCAGACAGCCGGCAAGAATCTGGGCGAGGTGCGAGAATCGCCCATGGTGGCGGAACTCCACAACGTCACGGGAGCGAAATTTCGCCATGCGGTGGCGCTGCTCTCGCACATGCGGGCCAAATCGGCTGCGGGGGATACACCTGTTGCGCAAGCTGAAGCTCGAACGCCCGCGACAGAACCTCGCCAGTCAGCCCCGGCCGCTTGACCTTTCCTCCGAAGCTGGCAAAGCTAGCAAGCCCCCGACTCTTTAGTGCTGCAAACATCAACGCGATGAAGGAACGCGATGAAGGTGGATGATAGCGACTTTCCTTCAACCGCAGGGTGACCGGCCGCTATTTGGCATGTACACTGTTGGCCTTGCCTCATGCCAACCTTCGCCGCGGTTGATATCGGTTCCAACTCCGTTCGGCTGAAAATCGCGCGCCTGACACGCGGCCGACTGCGGCCCATCCTTGAAGACCGCGAAGTCACGCGCCTGGGGGAAGGAGTTTTTCGTTCCGGCTTTCTTGCTCCTGAGTCGATGGCCGAGACGGTGAAGGTCTTGCGCCGCTTTCACCGCGCTACGCAACAGGTGGTCACAGACCCCGTGCGGGTTGTTGCCACCAGCGCATTGCGGGATGCGCGAAATTCGCAGGCGTTTCTGGAGTGGGTGCGATCCGCGACGGGGTGGAACGTCGAGATTATCTCGGGACTGGAAGAAGCCCGTCTGATTCATTTGGGACTTGTCTCGAATCTTCGTGTAGATAGCTCACCCGCGCTCATGATCGATCTGGGAGGTGGAAGCTGCGAGCTAACTGTTTCCGGGCACGGGCAGATCCGCGATACGGTAAGTCTGCCCCTCGGTGCGGTGCGCCTCACAGATGAGTTTCTGCGGCACGATCCGCCGCGCAAAGGAGAACTCAAACGGCTCCAAGGATTTGTGGCTCGCGAGGTGAACCGAGTTTCGGCGCGCATCGTGGCGGCAAGAGCAAAGAATGTAATCGCCACATCCGGAACCGCTGCCGCCTTGGCAGCAGCCGCCAGCCATCTGCGAAAAAATGGGAGCCGGCAGCGCACCATGGTCTCCGGCGCCGAGATGGCACGAATTACCAAAAGGCTTGCGCGCCTTAGTTTGGATGAGCGGCGACAGATTGAAGGCATCGGCTTGCGGCGGGCTGAGATTATCGTTGCCGGAGCCGTGGTCTACCACGAACTGCTCGATCGCTGCCGTCTCAAAACTTTTCGCTATTCTCCTCTCGGGTTGCGTGATGGCCTGCTAGCGCAGATGGCGGCAGAACACGATCGCAGTACGCGCTCGGGAAAACAGATTGAATCGGAACGGTGGCAATCGATCACGCGCGCCGTCGCTCACTATCGTGTGGATATGAAACACGCGGTTAACGTGCGAGCGTCGGCGATGTTCCTCTTCTCGGCGTTGCGTTCGATGCATGGCTTGCCGCCGGAGTTTCGTGAGTGGCTGTCGGCGGCCGCAATGCTTTATGAGGTAGGAGACTACGTGAACCGCAACGGCCATCACCGGCACACGTACTACATCATTTCAAACTCGGAGATTCTTGGATACACGCCGCAGCAGCGTCGAATCATCGCGGCGATTGCACGCTATCTGGGAAAATCGAGACCTGCGATTGAAGAACCTCCCATGAAAGCAATCGACCCCGTGGATAGAGCCGGAGTACAGAAAGCGATTCTGCTGCTGCGGCTGGCGCGCGCCCTGAATCTGGGGCGCAGCCGCGCCGTAGAAAAAGTGCGCGTCACCCAGCGAGCCGCGGAAGTGCACTTGACGCTGGTCCCGCGCCGCCGCATGGGAGTTGACCTGGAGCTTTGGGCGATCGAGAAAGACGCCGCTTACTTCCGCGAAGTGTTTGGACGCGAGCTCTCCACAGCGACAGTGTAAAGAGTGCGGAGCGCCTTTGGAGTGAGGCACCACTGCAGGGTTCCGGAGCTGCGGCGCATGTCGACTCGCGCCACCGCTCCCTTCTTCAATTCCACCGAGGCTTCGCAGCCAGATTCGCTGATCACGGTGCCGAGGAACTGGCTGAGATTGGGATTGTGTCCGACGACCATGATCGATTCCTGGGTCGCGAATTTCTCCAGCATGCGGCGGAAATCGGCAAAGGTCGCCTCGGGACGAAGCGCAGGTTCGACTTGCAACTTGCCCTCATAACCCATCTCATTGCCAACCAACGACGCTGTCTGCGTGGCCCGCTTTAGCGGACTGGAAATTATGATATCAACCTGAGCGTCAATGGCAGCCAGGGCGCGGCCCACGTAGCCGCATTGTTCGATACCTTCCTTGTCGAGTGCGCGCTTCTCGTCTTTTTTCAGGTTGATGAAGTGTTGACCGGCGCTCGCGTGACGCAAAAAATAAATAATCATGGAGTATTATCGCTCCCGCAGAACCGGAGCTCTGCGCTGCCTTGCCGGAAGCTGAGGCGGGGCGAAACCATCCCCTGGCTTGCCTTCGGCCACTCCAATCAGAAAATCCTGAGCGCTGAAAGCGGCGGCGCCGATTGGGGCTTTGCGATTTCGTTTACCATGCAAGGGCTGCCAGGCGCGGATGTAGGTGGCGTCCCGTAACAGGATACGAGCCTTGCGGTTATCGGCGAGATAAGCGTCGAGAATTTCCCGGCGAACGCGTTCACGCAAGAATTCGTCGCGCAAGGGGACGAGGACTTCGACGCGCTCATAGAGATTGCGCGGCATCCAGTCCGCACTGCCAATGTAGATTTCTTCGTCGCCGCCGTTGCCGAAGTAGTAGATTCTGCTGTGTTCAAGGAATCGTCCGACAATGCTGCGCACTCGGATGTGATCGCTCAAACCACGCACGCCGGGACGCAATGCACAGATCCCGCGCACAATGAGATCAATTTCGACTCCCGCTTGTGAGGCGCGATACAACGCCTGAATCATGTTCTTGTCGAGCAAGGAGTTCATCTTGGCGATGATTCGTCCTGGACGGCCTTGGCGGGCGTGCTCAGCCTCGCGATCGATAAGGGCCATCAGTTTTTCAGCGAGATCGAGAGGGGCCACGAGCAGCGGGTCGTAGCTTGGGTTTTCGGCGTAAGCAGTCAGAAAGCTGAAAACATCGTGCACCGCGCGGGTGATTTCCGGGTTCGCGGTAAACAAGCTGAGATCGGTATAAATTCGCGCGGTGGTGGCGTTGTAATTTCCGGTTCCGATATGCGCATAGCTCCGTGGCACGCCATCGTGATCGCGGCGCACCAGCAGCGAAAGCTTACAGTGAGTCTTGAGGCCGACGAGCCCGTGGAAGACTTGGACTCCGGCATCTTCCAGTTCGCGCGCCCAGCGGATGTTGTGATCTTCGTCGAAACGCGCTTTTAGTTCGATGACCGCAGTGACTTCCTTTCGCGGAGCCGCATCGATAAGCGAAGGCACAATCAAGGAATGCTCGTTGGTGCGGTAAAGAGTCTGCTTGATGGAAAGAACGTGGTCATCCTCGGCGGCAGATTCGATGAACGAGATCACCGCATCGTAAGAGTCATAAGGATGATGCAGAAGAATGTCGTGTCGTCGTAGCTCTTCGAACAAATTCTGCGACTTAGCCGTAAGCCGCAACTCGCGCGGCACGAAGGTACGAAATTTCAGGCTGGGCCGCTGCGTTTGGTCGTAAACATTGAACAACCGGGAAAGATTTACCGGGCCATTCACTGGAAAAACCTGCCAGGGATCGAGCTCGAAGACGGTGCGCAGGCGCTCGATAATTTCAGGATCAGCGTCGGCCTCGATTTCCAGCCGAACCGCATCGCCTTTGCGCCGGTTGTGTAATTCTGCGCGCACAGATTCAAGCAGGTTGCGCGCCTCTTCTTCCTGCAAATACAGATTGCTGTTCCGGGTCACGCGAAACGGAGCGGAGGAAACGATGTCATAGCCGTGATACATGCTTTGGGCGTGGTGGGCGACCAAGTCGGCCAGGAAGATGAAGTCCACTGTTTCTTCCGAGGGCAGGCGCACCAGACGAGGCAGAGCGCGGGGCACCGACACCACACCCGTGTAGGTGAGTGCGGAACGGCGGCGGCGGCGCAACAGCAGCCCAAGGCACAGCGCTTTGTTGATGACACGGGGAAACGGGTGCGTTGGATCGACCGTTACTGGCGTGAGAAGGGGATCCAATTCTTTCTCGCAGTACTCATCGACGAAGCGCCGGGCCTGTGCGTCTAACTCGTGCAAAGACAGCACTCGAATACCCTGCTCTGCCAGAGCCGGGCGCAACGTGTTCCAACACTCGTACTGATCGTCCACAAACTCGTGCGCGAGACGCGCCAGCACATCGCGCTTTTCATCCAGCGTCAAACCGTCGGGACCGGCCTCGTTATAGCCGTCCTCAATTTGCTGCATCATGGCGGCGACGCGAATCTCGAAAAATTCGTCAAGATTGCTGGCAGAAATGGCGAGAAACTTCAGCCGCTCAAGAAGGGGGTTGCCCTCGTCCTCGGCTTCTTCGAGCACACGACGATTAAACGCGATCCAGGAGGTGTCGCGGTTGAGATAATACTGAGGATTTTCTAGCGCAATGCGAGCCATCTGCGAGGCTTCTTACGGGTCCCTGCGGAGTTCCAACAATCCAGTATAAAGCATCCGCGAGGTTGGAAAGGAATGGAGAATCAAGGCATACACATCACAACCCAATCCCGCAAAAACCGGGGAAAGGCTGCGACTTCGTGTTTTCATTCGGGTTACAGGTTCTTAGGATTTAGGAAAACTGAAAAATGGGATTCGGCGCATAAGCGGCACCAGAAAATTTCTCACATTGGGGGATAATTCATGAGCATCAGCATGAGCATCAGTAAGATCGGTAAGATTGCAGTCGTTAGCTCGTTCCTTGTCATGCTGACTACGCTGGGATACGGTCAACTACCCAGCGGAAATGTTTTCATAGGATATTCATATCTGAACGCCGATCTGTCGTCCAACTCCGGAAGCCGCGCCAGCCTGAACGGCTGGAACGGATCGGCTGGAACGGATCGATCGAAGGCAAAGTGTTTCCGTTTATTGGGCTGGTCGGCGATTTCAGCGGATATTACGGCTCGCCCGGATCCAGTTCTGCAAACGGCCTTTGCACTGTGCCCGTAGGCGGCCAACCGGGGGGCTGCATTCTTACCGGCAGCGTCAGCACGCACGAATACAACTTTCTCTTTGGTCCCAGAGTGTCATTCAAGATCGGAAAGTTCCGCCCCTTTGTTCATGCCCTGGTGGGCGGCGGGCATATCAGTGAGAGTGAGTCGGGATTGTCGACTTCCAGCACTTCGTTTGCCGATGCCCTGGGCGGCGGCATCGACTACCATCTAATCCCTCTGATCAGCTTGCGGGTACAAGCCGATGCGTTGCAAACCCGGTTCTTCAGCGGCACACAGAATAACGTGCGGATTTCCACCGGGATCGCGATTCATTTTTGAGAAGCGATGCGCGGCGTTGCGCGACCGCTGCATAATTATTTGATCTGTTTGATGGCCTCTTTCTCTTTCTGGACAACAGCATCGGGCAGAGACGCATAGGAAAGCGCGTTGGTCATCTTCTGGCCGTCGGTCACCATCCAGTTGAGAAAGTCGGCGAGGATCTTGCCTTTCGCGGCGTCCTTCGACTGCTGGGGAATCAATAACCAGGTAAAGCTGGAAATGGGATATGCGTCCTTGCCGGGCGCATTGGTAATCGAAACGCGAAAATCTGCGGGCATTTTCGGGGCTGATGCGGCGGCTGCCGTTACGCCTTCGAGCGAGGCCTTCAAGAAAACTCCCGCGGCATTTTTGAGGCTGCCGAACGGGATATTGTTTTGCACGGCATAGATCAGTTCGACGTAGCCAATCGAGCCTTGTAACTGCCGAATCGAACCAGCGACGCCTTCGTTGCCCTTTCCGCCCAAGCCAATTGGCCATTTGACGGATGTACCGCTGCCCACCTGGCTCTTCCAATCCGAGCTGACCTTCGAGAGATAGTCGGTCCAGATAAAGGTTGTTCCGCTGCCATCGGAGCGATGAATCACGATAATGTCTTTGTCGGGAAACTTGACACCCGGATTCACACTCGTGATGGCTTTGTCATTCCATTTTGTAATCTTGCCCAGGAAAATTCCTGCCAGAGCATCGGGAGTGAATTTCACTTCTCCGCTCACTCCCGGAATGTTGTAGGCCGGCACAACCGCGCCCAGAACGCTCGGCAGGTTAAGAAGTTTCGTCTTCAGTTTGCCCTGAGCTTCGGCCAGCTGTTGGTCGGTCATGGGCATATCGCTGGCGCCGAAATCTACGGTACCTTCTGTAACCTGACGAATTCCGCCGCCGCTCCCGATCGACTGATAATTGACTTGAACGTCAGAGTGCAGCTTGTGGTATTCGCTGAACCACTTCGAATACATGGGGTACGGGAAGGTGGCGCCGGCTCCGTTCAGCGTGGTCTGCGCAACTGCCGGCAGGGCTAGAAGAGCGCACAACAACAGCAAAGTGAGTCTGCGCATCAGTCTTCGATTCCTCCTGTTGATGTATATGTTCCGTTTCTAGCAGGTTTCCATCGGCGCTATATTACAGGACGGTTACAACGGGGTGAATTTCTGATGAATGGACCGAGGGGGCTTCGGCTGAACGCTGATCTGATCTGGGCTTTTAGACGTGCGTTGGAAAGGCTCTTGTGCAGGATAATGCAAAACGGAGGCCCGAAGGCTGAAGCCCGAAGCTCTAATACGCGCTCTGCAAGCGACTGATCTCGCGCGGAAACAAAGTGTTGCCGGGAAACTGTGCGCGCAACGAGGTGAGCAATTGAAGCGCGCGAGATTTGTCTTTGTCACGCACGTAGGCGATGGCCAGCAGGATGCGAGCAAAGGGCGCGAGATAATGGCCGTGTTGAGCCGTTGTTTGCAGATCGGCGATCCCGCCTTGCTTATCGCCGGGCAATCCTCCCATGCGCAGGAGCCAGCGGACGGGTGCCGTCATGCTGCCGATAATGTATTTGCTGAATCCCGTGGCCACCAGCACGTCAGAGCAGTCATTGCAAACCGCGAGAAGCTGCTGCGCCCAGACCGACGCTTCTTTGGTGTAGTGCAACGAAGCCATATTTTTTTTCTCAATCAGCGCCGCGTAGTCTGCCTGAAGCCCTGAGGCGAGGGTAAGCGCAAATAAGGCATCTCGGTCTTTCGCATCTTTGTTCAGGCGAACGTGCGCCAACGATTGCGCGTGATCCAACGCGGCTTCAAACTCGCTGTGTATCGCAGGATCGGGGCTAAGCTTCGCGCGCGAACCGAACGCCTCATTGTTCTCAAAGAATTGAGACTCGAGCACGCCCAACCGGTTGAACTCCGAGAAAAGATAACCGGCAGCCTGGCTGACCGGTCCGACCGGATCGTCAGGATGCTGAGTTTCCCAGGAAGAAAAGTTTCTTTGGGCGCCGGTGAAATCTAAGTTGTAAAGGCCCATAAACCCGTGGTCGAGATCCGTAGCAGAGACGGAATCGGGCGGGTTCCCGGCATTCGCGGCAGCACACAATCCGAAGGCGAGCCACAGGGCTGTTAGTATACCGATAATTGAGGCCCTCCGAAGTTGAGCGGCAGTTGGCATGCGTGTTTAGTCGAATCTCTCTATTATCGTCCATTTCTGTTGGAGTGCAAGATTACTTTTTGCATGCTCCTTTGAGATGCTGATGAGCGGCTTTGCGGCCACACCCATTTTTGCATTTTCGGGGTGAATTTCACCCCTGATTACGACTTGTAGGACGAGATCTTCATGAGCGATTCTTCTCCCCACATTCCTCCCGGCTCGCCCGGTATTCCACCCCGTTGGACCTCAAGTGCCAAGATCGGCGTCGGCACGGCCTTGAACCGGCACAGCAAGGTCTGGTTCACGCTGAGCCACGGGATTCTAAATGAAGTTTATTTCCCTCGCGTTGATCAGGCCTGTACTCGCGATCTCGGTTTTATCGTCACGGATGGCCGATCTTTTTTTTCTGAAGAGAAGCGGCATTGTACTTTTGAGAACAAGCCGTTCGAGCCCGGCGTCCCAGCCTTTGAACTGACGAACACCGAAATTGACGGGCGCTACTGCATCTACAAAGAAATCTTCACGGACCCCTACCGCAACGTTGTGCTGCAATTGATTCGGTTCAGACCGCTACAGGGACAACTGTCCGACTATCGCCTCTATGCACTGCTCTCGCCTCATCTGGCGAACTGTGGGTATGGAAACACTGGTTGGGTTGGAGACTATAAAGGCGTGCCCATGTTCATGGCCGAGCACGGAGGCACCGCTCTCGCGATGGGCTGTTCGGCGGGGTGGAAAAAGATGTCAGTAGGTTTTGTGGGAGTATCCGACGGGTGGCGCGACCTCTCCGCTCACTTCCAGATGGATTGGGAGTATCAGCGAGCGGAGAACGGTAACATCGCCTGCACCGGAGAGATCGATCTGGCGGCCTGCCATGGTGAGTTTGTGCTGGCGCTCGGTTTTGGATCCATGTGGAACGAGGCGGGCCAGCAGGTTCGCTCCAGCCTATTCGAAGAGTACGACTACCTTCGCCGCAACTACGTCAGACAGTGGAGGAACTGGCAGGACACGCTACTCAAACTGGATGAACCACGTCGTCCCGTGGATCTGTACCGCGCATCGACCGTGGTAATGCGCACTCACGAGTCCAAGGACTTCGTAGGTGGGGTCATCGCGAGCCTCTCGATCCCGTGGGGCTTCAACAAGGGTGACGAGGATCTCGGCGGCTATCACCTGATCTGGCCGCGCGATCTGGTTGAGACCGCGGGAGCGCTGCTTGCGGCAGGTGCCGTCGACGACGCCGTGGGAGTGCTTCGTTACCTTCAGGCCACCCAGGAAGCGGCGGGCAACTGGGCGCAAAATCTATGGCTCGACGGTCGGCCTTACTGGCACGGTATCCAGATGGACGAAACCGCTTTCCCCATACTGCTGCTCGATCTACTGCGCCGGGAAGGGGCGCACGGTCTTGGAAAATTGGAGCAGTGGTGGCCGATGGTGCGGAGTGCCGCCAGTTTTATTGTGCGTAATGGCCCAGTCACGCAACAAGATCGCTGGGAAGAAGACGGGGGATATTCTCCGTTCACGCTGGCGGCTGAAATTTCCGCACTGCTTGCGGCGGCCGAGATTGCCGAACTTACCGGGCACCGCGACGCCAGCTCTACGCTTCGCGACACGGCCGATGCCTGGAACGACAATATCGAAAGATGGGTATATGCCATGGGCGGCGACCTCGCCGAACAAATCGGCGTCGAAGGCTATTACGTGCGCATCGCGCCCCCGGAGACAGACGGCGCGGCTTCGCCGACCCAAGGCTTCGTTCCTATCAAGAATCGCCCCCCTGGCGACGATGTGCGACGCGCATCGCACCTCATCAGCCCAGACTCGCTGGCTCTAGTGCGATTCGGCTTGCGCGCGCCCGACGATCCGCGCATTCTCAATACGATTCGTGTGATCGATGCGCTGTTGAAAGTGCAGCTACCGCAGGGGCCGTGCTGGTATCGCTACAACGGCGATGGCTACGGCGAGCACCACGATGGCTCGCCCTTCGACGGAACCGGCATCGGTCGCCCCTGGCCGCTGCTCGCCGGCGAGCGGGCTCACTACGAACTGGCCGCGGGCCGTCCCAAAGAGGCGGAGGCGTTGCTCGCGATGATGGAAGCTTGTCCCGCCGGCGCCAGCCGTCTGCTGCCCGAGCAAGTGTGGGATGTCGACGATATCCCGGCCCTCGAATTATTTCGCGGCAAGCCTTCAGGCTCCGCGTGTCCCTTAGTTTGGGCGCACGCCGAGTACGTAAAGTTGCTCCGCTCGCTGCGCGACGGCAAGATTTTCGATCAGCCTCCGCAAACCGTACAACGATATCTGATTGAAAAGCCTACACGACAAATCTTCGGGTGGAGGTTCAACAACAAGGCGCGTTCCGTGCCGCGCAGCAAGACGCTGCGTCTCGTCCTGCTCTCTCCCGCGATGGTGCGCTGGAGTATTGACGGCTGGAAGTCCGCGCAGGACACAAACGCCCGCGATACCGGACTTGACACTTATGTCCTGGATTTGCCGACAGCGTCGCTGCCGGAGGGAAGTAACGTTGTGTTCACCTTTTATTGGCCGAAGGAGAATCGCTGGGAAGGCACAGACTACAGCGTTGTTGTGGAATAACGTTTCTGGCCTGAAGCGAATCAAGCCTTCGACTACGCTTCACCCACCGGACTCGCGTAAACGAGTTCCACCACTGTGCAGTCGTCGTTTAATGGATTTCCTGCGCAGAATTCCGAAACCGCAGAGAAAATGCCTTCGAAGCTTGAGGTCTTGGCTGCGGCCGCTTCCAGGCGCCAGTCTTCGAAGAAATCTCCCATCGCATTTTCGGCTTCGGTCACTCCATCGGTGACCAGGATGAAGCGATCACCCGACTTAAGTTGGCAGGTCGCGCTCTCGAAGGTCGCATCGGGCAGCAAGCCTACCGGCACATTTCCGTGCGGGGGACGCATCACTTCCCCCTCACATATCAGCAATGGCTGCACGTGACCGCAGTTGACATATTCCAGTTCGCCGTCCCGTCGCAGGCGCACCAGCAACAGGGTCGCGTACTTCTCGCCGCCCATCTTTTCGGTGAAGAACCTGTTCACCGCGGTCACCACGTCCAACAAGCCCATGCCCGAGGTTAAATGCGAATAGATCATTCCCTGCAGGGTCGAAGCCAGTAGCGCGGCTGAAACTCCCTTGCCGCTCACGTCGGCCAGCACCACCGCGAGACCTTCCTTGGTGTTCACTGCGTCGTAGAAGTCCCCTCCGATTTCTTTACATTGCACGTTCCTGTGACTCATCTTGGCGAAGGGGACATCCGGAATCTTCACCCGCATCAGCCGTTGCTGAATGCCAGCCGCAATGGTGAGTTCCTGCTGGTAGCGGCGGGATTCTTCTTCGGCCTGCACCAGCCGGGCATTTTCGATGAGCGAAGCGGCTTCTGTCGCGATGGCCCGTAAAACATCCTGGCCGACTCCGGTAAATTCCCGCGAGGCAAAGCGCGAGTCTACGTAGAGAACTCCCGTCACTTCGGTGGCCGCGTTCGGCGCCGGCGTCTGCTGGTCGCGGCTGGCTTGCACCTGCCGCTTGCGGAGCGGAATGCAAATCACGGTCCGAAGGTCGTAGGCCACAATGCTCTCCCGGCCGGTGAGATCCCCCGAACTGCCGGTGTCGCTGAGCAGGAACTCCTTATTCGAACGCAACGACTCGTCCAGCGCGGAATGGGAAATCGTCTTGTCATCGAGCAGGGATTCGCCCTTGCTGTTGCGGCCCGCAGCCAACCGCAGTTTGCCGTCGTCATCTTTGAGAAAAACGTAAGCCCGCTCGGCTCGAGTCAGACGCAGGGTTACTTCCAGCATCGTCATCAAACTTTCGTCGAGCACTCCAACCGTATTGAGCTTCCGCGCGGCTTCCAGAAACAGAGTTAGTTTCTCAAGGTCAGTGGCCTCCCCTTGCGGGATCTGGATTCCTGAAATCTGGCTCAGAAAATCTCGCGCGGTGTTCGAGCTGCCGTGCGCCGGATTGAAAATGGCATAGGTTGAATCGCGAGCTCCAAATTCTAAACGGTCGTTGCGCTCGAGTTTCTGCCGCTGAATGCGCTCGCCATTGACGAACGTGCCGTGCTTACTGCCTTGATCCACAAGAAAAAAGCCGGCCTCTTCCAGCACAATCAGAGCGTGATCGCGTGAGACCCGGGGATCAGCGATTACCAGATCCTTATCTACCTTGCGGCCTACGCTGAACGGAGTGCGGTTGAGGACGATGTTTTTTTGCTCGTTGCCTTGCACCAGCACCAGGGCGGGAAACACACCCGACCCGGAACTTTGCGGAGTTCTTATCGAATTGAGGACCATGGCATGGGACGCGAACCGTGAAGCGCGGAATACATGCTAATCCTACTTGAAATTGCGTCGGTAGAATAATGACAGGAATTGGCCGCCTACGGGAAGGGCATTTGTCCGAAGTGGTTGTAGCGCGTGAGCCACACATCCGATAGACTGCGGCGGCGTGCCTCGTCCGGAAACAGTTCGCCGGCAAACTCCTCCGTCCTGGGTCAAGACTGCTGCTCTGATCACCTTGATCGCAGCTGTTGCCGCCGTGCTTGGGACGCGCACGGCGGTTTCGTTGCAAGGCACCGATTTTCCGGATTTTTATTGCGCCGCGCGCATGCTGCTCGACGGTCATGGGCACCAACTTTATGACGCTGACCTCCAGCGCCAATATCAGGTTTACTACTCCGGAGGAGTAGGGACACTCTACATCCATCCGCCCTTTGAAGCCGTTCTTTATCTCGTCGTAGCCTGGCTTCCGCTGCTGAGAGCGTATCGGCTGTGGTCGCTTCTGAATCTGCTCTTCCTCGCTGTCGGGGCGCGACTCATAACGAAGCGTGTTTTGGCGCCCTGGGATTGGCGCATACTGTTCGCTGCCTCTCTAACTTTTGTTCCGCTGTTGTTGTGTCTATTGCAAGGGCAGGACTCCGTGCTCCTTCTCTTGGTGGTTATTCTCGCCTTTATCGCCTTCCGGGAAGAACGCGCCTTTGCAGCGGGATGTTGGCTTGGTCTCGGACTCTTCAAATTTCAGATTGTGCTGCCGGTCGCGTTAGTGTTGATTTTGATGTCTAAACGAAAGAGGAGGAGCGAGTTCGCCAAGGGCTTCAGCTTGGTTGCGCTGACACTGGCGGGAATTTCGGCAGCCATTTCCGGATGGTCAGCAGTCGTCTATCCGAGATTTCTGTTGCATCTGCAGACGCAGCCATCGACTGGTATCTCGCCTCAAGCCATGGCCAACTTTCGCGGATTGGTCTACTTGTTGTTTCACCGCGCTCAGTCTTCTTGGGCGTTAGGTCTCATGTTCATCCTTTCCGCGGGCGGACTAGTTAAGACGTTAATTGCCTGGAGGAATGCGCAATTTGCTTCCCCCGCGGACACACCAGCCTCGACGCGTTATGAGCACGATTTTGCCTTCGCGAACACCGTGCTGTTCGCACTGCTGGCTAGCTACTATCTCAACCCGCACGACCTCAGCCTCTTGCTGCTTCCGATTTTTGTAATGCCGCATGGTGCGTTCGTGCGAGAGACGCGGGCTAACAGCGCCGCGAGCTGGATAGTCCTAAGCTTGATTGGACTTTTGCTCTTGCCGCCGTTGCATTTGTGGGCGTTGAAAGCCGGCATTTACGCGCTTGTGGCTGTTCCGATGCTCTTGTTACTCCTAACCGGCGCAGCCCTTACAAAACCAACGACCAGCCCAAAAAAAGCCACAACAGTCCAACATTAATTACAAAAAGGGACACGCATACCATCTCAAATCTCGGTTTCAAACTTGGAGACTGAAAGCAACGAGCGAAACCAAGAAAGGCAGGGAACACGATCAGCAGATAGCGCAACAGGCTCTGCAACGGAGGGTTAGTCTCTTTACAGAGAAAAACAGCGATTGCAGCTGCAGAATAGAGGAGATACTCGATTCTGACCCGGCTCAGCACAGCAAGAAGAGAGACGCACACCAGGCAGATCAGATTCATCACGAGAATCACACTGTGCGTCTGTGTCAGGATGTGAACGCTCGACCACAAAGTTGTCCAGGGAGGAGCCACCGTGGTCCGCCAATATTCCGCATAAGCCGAAGCGACCATGGGTTGCCCGGTCAAACGCAGATATTTCAGAAATCCAATCGAACCCAGAGGAATCAAAAGAACCGGCAATGTCATTGCCTTCCTGTATCGGAGGGCCAAGACCAGCAGAGGCACCGTTACAACTATGCCGACCCCTTTAGTGACCGTCGCAGCCAAGCCGAGCGCTATCGCCACCGGCCAATGATCTTTGCAGGCCATGCATATAGTCCAGATGACGATTGCAAGAAACAATGACTCCGGATAACCCGCAAAGAAAATGAAACTTGCGGGCCACACCGCGCACCCCAAGAGGCTCCGAACAACCAGGTCGCGTGGATGGTCCTTAAGCAACACGTCTTGCAGCCCCCAAAATAAAAAGAAGGCGCCCAAGGTCGAAATCAGTAATGCGGCGACTATCGGCGGCATAAGCACGCTTAGGATTTTTATCAGGATGGGGTACCCCGGAAAGAAAACCACAGCATCGGGCCGATCATAGCCATGAGCGGCGATGTGAAGATACCAGAGGGTATCGAAGCGCTCCCAGACGCCAACCAGCAGATAGTGCGGGCTGTGATCGGGTTGAGGCAAGCGTTCGGTCAGAGCATTGGAGTGAATCAATTGCCAGTTTGTCGGTTGAATCCAGCCGATGAATACAGCGAGGACGGAATAGACGATTCTCAGAAGGAGGGTTAACCAAAGTGCCCGGCGCCATGTGGTCCCGTGGACCTCAATTAGTGGGACGGAGTCGATTCCGGTCTCGCCGAGTGCTTCGGGGGCCATTTTTTGCTCTCGCCCATGCGTGGCAGGGGTCACTCCTGCGACTCTCCTTTTGGCTTCACCGGCAGCGTGATTCGCACATCGATCGTATTACGCACATCGATAAATATCAGCGCAAAAACGAACACGGGCAAGGTGAATGTCGCAAAAAAAGGCCACTTCCAGGCCCTTAATGCCCAAGCTCGCGCTCCGGATAAATAGATCGCGCTCAGACCCAAACTCGCGATCCATTGCCAAGCCAGTGCGAAAGCTGCTGCGACATAACCGAAACGAACTCCGCGCGACCGCGAAGTCAAAACCGTCCTGTCGCGCACCAGTGTAAGAATCGCAGGCAGCAGGAGCACTTGATTGTAGGGTGCGTACATGGGAACTACCAGGACGGTCAATGCCAGCACGAGAGAGGCCGCGAGGCCAAAATTCACCGAGTCGGCAGGAACCCGTCGCAGCTTATACAGAAGCCAACCGCAAGCGATTGCTGCAACTGCTATGACGATTCCTGAAAATGCCCATGGCACGAGCAAGACCGACTGGTTCTGGGTGTAGCGGTGATATTGCTGAAGAGCCTGGGTGAACATTCGCAACCAGCCTGGCAAAATGATTTCTGCTCCACCGAGCAACAGCGCCATTGCTAGTCCGAAGCCGAACACGAACTTCCGGCGCCCTGGCCAATCGCTCGCCGACCACACCAACATCCAAAGCACTAGAGGCCATACCAGTTGCGGTTTGATGGTCGCCAGTGCCAGCAGCGTGCCGCCGCAAAACAAGAGTCCCCCACTTACGCAGGCCACCGAGCCCGCCATCAGGGCTGCGACCAGCAGGCTGAGTTGCTGCAGTTTGATTCCTTGTACTGCGGGAAAGCATCCGAGTAGCAGCGCGATGCAGATAGCGATCGACACTACTGACAGGCGCCAGCGCAGAGCGCGCAACCACAGCCAAACACTCGCGGCAGTCATCCCTATTAGCGTCCAATAGAAGACGACTCGCACGGGATGAAACGGAAATCCGATGAAGGGAGCCAGCAGAAATACCACATAAACAGGATAAGCAAACCCCTGCTGATCTTTCGGATCGCTGGGTCTCGCCGGATCGAGCAAACGCCCGTAATATCCCTGCTGAATCTCCCTGGTGATCTCGTCGCTGTAAGGATTGCGCTGGCGAAGCAAAAGCTCGCGCGCCCCGAGCCAGCGCGGATAAAGATCGGACAGGTTCCCTCGCGGACGCTGATGCACGGCTGCATCCGCAACCTGATAGCCCACTAAAATTCGGTCGACGTAGAACCACATGCTTGCGGCGGCCAGCGCAGCGAGGAGAAATAAAACACCGAGTTGCAGGCGTGATTGCAAATCGAAAAAGCCTCGTCTTTCGCCTTGCCGGTCAGGCGGCACTCGCAGGAGCAAGAAATAAACCGTCCCCATGTTACAACTGGTGGGGCAAACCGCTCGCGATGCGAAGGCGAATCATAGTAGCGACTGTGGTCGGCGTGGCCACCGGCACATTCTGCTGGTTTCTGCTCAAACGTCTACACCAGAGTGCGGGCGATTTTCAGTGGGCGCTCCATCTGGCTCGGCGGCTTGTTGCGGGCCAGAATCCTTACGATACGCCGCTCGAGCAGTATCCGTTGCCCGCCGCTTTTGTCGCGTTGCCTTTTCTTCGCATGCGGCCGGAGATCGCTGCCGGATTGTTTTATGGGATCAGCTCCACCCTACTGGCTTTCGGCCTCACGCGGGAAAACTATGGAAGGCTGCGAATGTTTCTTGCATATCCGTACTGGATCGGCCTTCTTACTGCACAATGGTCAACCGTTATCGCGGCGAGCGCGTTTTTTCCGGCACTGTTACCCGTGACCATGATGAAGCCGCAGGTCGGACTACCGATCTTCCTGACGCGTGTTTCTCGTCGCGGGCTTCTGGCCTGCATTTTCGTGGCAGCTTTAAGCATTGCCATGTTGCCACAATGGCCAATGCTGTGGCTCCGGCAGACGCACTACTATGAGCACTACATTCCACTGTTAGTTTTCCCCGGGCCGCTCCTGTTGCTGGCGTTGCTGCGCTACCGCGATCGCGATGCCTGGCTGCTCATCTTCTCTTCAATACTGCCGCAGCGCTGGTTCTTCGACGCCTTCACTCTGTGGCTGATTCCCAAGTCGCGGCGGGAGTTTGCATTCACCGCATTTTTCAGTTGGGGTGCGGGGATTTGGCGCTGGTACCACCTACCCGCCAACTTCACTGAAGTTGGAAGGGCAGCGGTGTTCTTTCTTTATCTGCCGATGCTGATCGTTCTATTACTGCGACGAGAATCACAAGCGGAGGGCCTCTCCAATCTCCAATGAGCGCGACTCAACGGAACCACAAATCCACCGCCCTCACCTTTCTGGCAGTCCTCTTCCTCGGCATATTCGCCATGACGGCACGAAACGCCACCGACCCCGACCTCTGGTGGCATCTCAAGACCGGCCAGTTTATTGTCGAACACAAAAGCGTCCCTCACACTGATCCGTTTTCTTACACACGTGCTGGAGAGCGCTGGGTCGCACACGAATGGCTGACGGAAATTTTGCTGTACGAACTTCAACGTAGCACAGGGTGGGGCGGCTTGATCGTGGCCTTTGCGGCCGTATTGTGTGCCGCCGCTTTCCTGCTTTATCTGCGCTGCGGCCCTCGCCCGTACATCGCAGGAGTGGCAACGCTGTGTGCCATGTGGGCCACAATGCCCGTCTGGGGAGTGCGGCCGCAGGTGCTTTCGCTTTTGTTTACCGCCCTGTGGCTTTTGATTCTGGAACGCTCCGAAGGCGCTCCTAAACTTCTATGGTGGACGCTTCCGCTCACGCTTCTCTGGGTGAACCTGCACGCGGGATTCGCTCTTGGCCTGGCGCTATCGGCCTTATTCCTCTCGGGCGAATGGATTGAAGGGGTATTTGGATGGTCGCAACGAAATTCGCCGCGCATGCGGTTTGCAGCGCTGATACTCGCACTCGATCTCCTGATGGTTCCCTTGAATCCTAACGGACTTCAGATGTTCTCGTATCCGATCGAAACGCTTCGTTCCGCCGCCATGCAAAACTACATTGCCGAGTGGGCTTCGCCGAATTTCCATCATGCTGAGTACTGGCCATTCCTGCTGATTGTCCTGACGGTATTCGCGGTCCTAAGCTGGCATCCCCATCGGATGCGGCCACGCGATCTGCTGCTGCTGATCGTGAGCCTGTATGCCGCGCTCGGTTCGATCCGCATGATGCCGTTGTTTGTCTTGATCGCACTGCCTCTCGTCGCGAAGCAGCTCGGGGGGTGGCCCGCGCGCAGCCCGCGGCCTCAGCAGTCGCGAGTGATTGCTCGCAGCGTGCTCAATGGAGCAATCGTGGTGTCAATGGCAGTTTTTGCTGGTATGCACACCGCGCAGGTAATTCGGCGCCAGCCTCAGGCCGAACTGCAGCACTTCCCTGCCGGTGCGGTTGCGTATCTTCAGGCACACCCGATCAACGGCCCTCTCTTCAACCATTACGACTGGGGCGGTTACCTGATCTGGAAGCTCTACCCTTCCACTCGTGTCTTTATCGATGGGAGGGCTGATCTCTATGGGAATGAACTGCAGGGGGAAAATCTACTTCACCAGTTCGCCGCAACTTATCAGCTCAAAGACGATTGGCGCGAGTCACTGCAGCAATGGAATATTCACACCGTACTGGTTCCGGCAAATTCTGCTCTCGCAACCGGACTGAGGATCGCTCCCGGCTGGATGATTTGCTACGAAGACAGCCAGGCCGTGATCTTTACATTGTCCCGTGGCATTGTTGCCACGGAGACCGCGCCGAACGCACGAAATTTACCGAAGGAGTTGGTCCACGGGAAAGCAGGTTCGTAACTGCCGTGCGAACGCTGCACGGTAGTTACTGTTGGTATGCAAGAAATTACCCCCCTTCCGGGCTTTTGCAGGTTATTATGTGTGAGAATAACTCTCCTAGCAGCGCTGTACGTGCAAATGGGACGTAAATCCCTGGAAGCTGAGTGGTCTCTTGCCTGTTTTTGTGCTGTTTTGACCGCTCGATCTCAGTTAGAGGAGGCCCGCAACGATGGATCGTTTTTGGAGATTATGGCGTGAGGAAGAAGGCCAGGATATCGCGGAGTATGCGGTGATGCTGGCGGTGATCCTTGTGATCGTCGTAGGTACGATTCGGCTGATCGGCTCTAATGCCAACAACGTTTTCTCGAACGTCGCCAGTTCGATTCAGTAACAAATCGTGGCGGCGCCGAGCAACCGGGGGCAACTTCCGCCTGTGGAAGGCGGACATTCTCACCTTTGCTCGTTGCTGACGGAGCATTATGAACCGCACTCGTTTATTGATGATCGGAATTCTGGCATTGGCCTTGGGCGCCCTTGTCAGCGTCTCCGTCTACAGGAACCTGCTGGGGCGAGGTCCCGCGACCGAGCCTGGCACTGACGTTGTCGTGGCCGCGAATGACATTCAGGTCGGAGCGAGAATCGAAGAACACGACGTCCGCCTCGTCAAATATCCCGCATCCGCTCTGCCGGCGGGAACTCCCACTAAGCGCTCTCAAGTGCTGGGCCGGGGCGTAATCCTTCCCATCGCCCGTGGCGAATTCATTCTGCCCACCAAACTTGCCCCCGAGAATGCCGGAGCCGGGTTACCGTCGCTGATTCCGCCTGGGATGCGTGCCGTTTCGGTGCGAGTGAACGAGGTCGTTTCCGTTGCTGGTTTCGTTGGTCCCGGAACCCGGGTTGACGTACTCCTTACCGGAACACCCGGCGGTAGCTCAGAGTCTCAAACGACTACGGTTCTGCAGAATGTGGCCGTAATTGCCTCCGGCCACACTTTAGAACGCAATGCTGCGGGAGAAGCCCAAAACACTCCAGTGATCACGTTTCTCGCCTCGCCCGAGGACGCCGAACGTTTGACGCTGGCCAGCGCCGAGGGCAGGATTCAACTGGTTCTGCGAAATCCTCTCGACACCCATCAGGATAAAGTGGACCCCGCCAATGCCAGGGGCCTTTACCAGGGCGGAACACCCGTCGCGGCTCCGCCGCGCGTGGCGCCCGTTCGTCAAGTCCAGCAGCACAAGACGGCGCAGCCTGCTCCTCCCCCATCGGTGCTCAGTATTGAGGTCTATCAAGGTGACAAGAAGCCGGACGTGGTCAAGTTCCCAGAGCAAAGTGGTGAAGATCCCAAGTAGTTAGAAAGCGGTTTCAGCCTTCGCGTTCGCCAGGGGTATAGCAGTCTTCCTCACGTGGAGAGGAATCATAAGATGAAGTTTCGCGCGCCACTCTTAGGAGCTGTTGCGGTGTTGACTGTGTTGACGTTGTTTCCCCCGTCACGCCTTTCCCGGAGCGAGGCACAAGAACCGGCCGCTCAGACGCAGATTCCACCAGGAACAGCCCAGACGACTCTCCCTCCGCAGACGGCGCTGCCGCAGGGGTCGGCTCCGCTTCGCGTTATGGTCGACAAGTCACTGCTTATTAATACGACCGAGACGATCAAGCGCGTCTCGGTGACTGACCCCGGGGTAGCCTTCGTCCAGCCCATCACTCCCACTCAAATTCTAGTTCACGGGCGAGCACCGGGCGAAATCTCACTGCTGATCTGGGACGAACTAGAACGCTCCCGCAGCTTTGATTTGCGGGTCGACGTCGATGTCAGCGCATGCGCCGAAGAAGAACATCGCGTCTTTCCCGATGAACAGATAGCAGTAACGCCTTCGCGCGCCGCCATTGTGCTCTCCGGCCACGTAACCACTGAGGATGTTGCCAAGCGCGCCGGGGAACTTGCGGCCGCGTATTCGAAGAATGTGGTCAATGTTCTCACTTTCGGTCCGGTGGGCGCTCAGGAAGTCCTGCTGGAAGTAAAATTTGCCGAGGTTGACCGCTCTGCACTCACCCAACTCGGAGCAAACTTCTTCTCCACTGGCGCTGCCAACACCATCGGGACTGTCACCACAGGTCAATATGGAGGTTTTGCCCCCCCAGCGGTCAGTCAGACCACGGGACAAACCGGGCCTTTTGCCGCCAACCAAACCATTAGCGACGTTTTGAATTTATTTCTCTTCCGTCCCGACATTCACTTTGGCGCTGTAATCGAGGCTCTGGAAAACAAGAGCCTTCTGCAAATCCTCGCCGAGCCCAATCTCATCGCCGTCAACGGCAAGAAAGCGAGCTTCCTGGCGGGTGGCCAGTTTCCTTTCCCTATCGTGCAGCCTGGCGCCGGCTTTACGGCTGTTACTATCTCCTTCAAGGAGTTTGGGGTAAAGCTGGAATTCACGCCGGTGATTATGCCCAACGGCAACATTCATCTTACCGTGGCTCCAGAGGTCAGCACTCTCGATTTTGCCGACGCACTCACGATTTCCGGTTTTACCGTACCAGCATTGAGCACGCGCAAAGCGGAGACCGAATTCGAGTTGCAGGATGGGCAAAGTTTTGTGATTGCCGGCTTGATCGATAATCGTCTCACCGATGTCTGGAACAAGGTTCCCGGCCTGGGTGACATTCCGATCCTCGGGGCCTTTTTCAAAAGCAAAAGTGTTTCAAGGAGCAATTCGGAGTTGATGGTCTTGTGCACGGTGCACCGCGTTTCGCCGAGTACCGTAGCACCCGCCGGACCCCCCAATCCGCAACCGTTCATCGACAACCAGAAGTTTGATGGGAAGAAACCTTCGGGGAAGTAACCCGCGGTCAGGCGATACAATGACGACTTGTCAGAACGAGAAGAGAGAGCAAGCAGTGTGAACCAGTGGAGTGGGAGTGAGCACAGGGTATGGCCGAGCTTTCAGTCGTTATCGTAGCCACGGATAATGAGCAGCGAACCGTTCTCCAGGTCTTAGTGGATGGCACCAGCGTAGCCCGCACGGTCCATACCTGCGCGACCTTTCCAGTTTCGGCATCCGATCCGGTGGCTCGGCGGGTACAAGCTGCCAACCCCGATGTGCTGCTGATCGACGTTCCCTCCGATAACGCCTCCACCGCCATGCGCGCCATCGAACTCCTACATCAGGAACTGCCTGACTCGGCCGTGTTTGCCATCGGAAGCCTGAACCAACCCCAAGTGATAGTGAGTGCGATGCGCGCCGGCGCTCGCGAATTTATCGAGCGTCCCACCACCACCACCGATCTTCTGGAAGCTTTCGTTCGTCTCACGACAGCCCAGCGCCGGGTGCAGAAGGAAGGACCGCGCGGCAAAGTGTTTTCTATCGTGAATGCCAAGGGCGGCAGCGGTGCGACCACAGTAGCGGTGAATCTCGCCTTGGCCCTACAGGCGGCGCACGGCCAAACCGCGCTGGTGGATCTCGCACCCCTCGGTCACGCGGCCTTACATCTAAATCTCAAGCCCTTGTTTACCGTGGCGGACGCCACTCGCAACCTCCACCGCATGGATAGTTCCCTGCTGGAAAGTTTTATGACCCGGCACAGCGGCGGCTTGCAATTGCTTGCTGGAGCCAACGCCCCCGCAGCCATTGAACCCTCAACGGCGGAATTCGTTCGGCTCTTCGATATGCTGGTGACGCACTACCGTTACGTGGTGGTGGACAACTCGTCGCGCCTTGATGCCGCAAGCCGCCTGGTCGCGAACCTCTCCGAGTGCGTACTTTTGGTGGCCTGCACTGACGTTGCCTCACTGTGGAGCGCAGCTCGCGTGCAACAGTATCTGGGAGAAACCGGCAACCGTGAGCGCCTTCGCCTGGTGCTCAATCGTTTCCGCAAGGTGCCCGGCTTCAGCGAAGCGGATGCGGAAAACGCGGCAGGCGTAAAATTGATTTGGCGCGTGCCGAATCAATATTTTGCCATTTCGTCGGCCATCGATCGGGGCGCGCCGGTGATGGAACAAAGTCACACCGAGATTGCCCGTTGTTTTTCCGGGCTGGCACACGAACTGACGCGCAACGATGTCGACGTGAAACGTGCTGCGTGGTCGCTGTTTAAGACCGTGTAAGATCCTATGGCCAATTTGCAGACCTTCGAGCGCAGCGAATACCAGCAGGTTAAGGCGGACTTGCATCGCAAGATTCTCGACCGCCTTGATCTGGAAAAACTGGGTCGCAGCACTGGAGATACTGCGCGCGATGAAGTTCTCGTGCTTATTCGCAACTCGGTCAACAGTGAGGTGGTTCCTCTCAGCTTTGCCGAGCGCGAACGGCTGTCGCGCGAAATCCTCGACGAAATTTTCGGCCTCGGTCCTCTTGAACCCCTGCTCAAGGACCAGACCATCTCCGACATTCTGGTGAACCGCTACGACAAGGTTTATATCGAGCGCGGGGGCAAACTGGAGTTGACTGGCTTGTCCTTCAAAGACAACCAGCACCTCATGCAGATCATCGAGCGCATCGTCTCCCGCGTAGGGCGCCGCGTCGATGAATCCTCTCCCATGGTCGATGCGCGCCTCCCCGACGGCTCGCGCGTCAATGCGATCATTCCTCCCCTGGCATTGGATGGCGCTTGCCTCTCCATCCGGCGTTTCGGGCGCGACCCGGTTACAGCCCGCAACATGATCGAGAACCATACGCTCACCGAGGCCATGCTGGAACTTCTATCCGTCATGGTGAAAGGGAAGCTGAATCTTCTGATCTCGGGCGGCACCGGCGCCGGCAAAACCACATTGCTTAATGTGCTATCCGGATATATTCCGAATGTGGAGCGCATCGTCACAATCGAAGACGCCGCCGAATTACAGCTTAAGCAGGAGCACGTGGTCCGCCTCGAAACCCGCGCCCCCAACATCGAAGGCAAAGGCGCGGTCCGCCAGCGTCAGTTGGTGATCAATAGTTTGCGTATGCGGCCCGATCGCATCGTGGTCGGCGAGGTTCGCGGCGAAGAGGCCTTCGACATGTTGCAGGCCATGAATACAGGCCACGAGGGTTCTCTCACCACGGTTCACGCCAACTCGCCGCGCGACGCTCTGGCCCGCGTCGAGAACATGGTGTCGATGGCGAATCTGAACATCCCGGAGCGGGCTGTGCGCCACCAGATAGTCTCGGCGATCCATGCGGTTATCCAGGTTGCCCGCTTGTCCGACGGGACCCGTAAGGTCACCTCCATCTGCGAAGTCGCCGGCATGGAAAACGAAGGCATTCTGATGCAGGATATTTTTACATTCGAACGTCGCGCCATCGATGAAAATGGCAAGGTGCGCGGAGCTTTCCGGGCCACGGGGATCCGTCCCTTGTTTGCCGACCGGCTGGCGACTTCGGGTGCGCGTCTGCGGCCCGCGTTGTTTGAATCGAGGACAGAGATTTGAGGATGTTGCTACTCGGAATGCGTTAGAGAAACATTGCCTATGTCCGCACTTCTGATTGCGCTTTTTGTGTTCCTGGTGGTTGCTCTCGCAACCTTCGCCGTCGCCTCTCTGTTTGACCAGCGGAGCGCCCAGGCTCGGCTCATCAAAGATCGTTTGGCAACCGTACAAAAGGCTGCGGAACGTGAGCCCGACGAAGAACTTGCTCTGCTCCGCGACGAGCAACTCAGCAAGATCCCCGCCCTCGATACTCTGCTGCGCCGGTCGGCTCGAGTTTCTGCGATTCAGGAAGCCTTAGTGCAAGCAGGAATGAAATTTCGCGCGGGTAATTTTTTGGCTTTGTGCCTGCTCTGCGGCGCCGTCGCTGGAGTTGCAGCTTTCCTTTGGGCCGGGAATCCGGCTGTCGCCTGGGCTGCTCTCGTCATCGCCTCATTTCTTCCTTATGCAGTTGTGTCGTACCGGCGCCAGAAGCGCTTTGAGAAAATCGAGGAGCTATTTCCCGAAGCCATCGACACTTTGGCCCGCGCGGTCCGCGCCGGACATGCCTTTACGACATCGCTGGAAATGATTTCCAACGAAACATCCGAGCCTTTGGCCTCCGAGTTCCGCAAACTGTTCGAAGAGCAAAAGTTCGGTATGCCGGTGCGCGACGCCCTTATGAATCTTACCGAGCGCGTGCCGCTGGTGGATATAAAGTTTTTCGTCACTGCGGTTATGCTGCAGCGCGAAACCGGTGGCAATCTTGCGGAAATCCTCGACAATTTGTCCTATGTAATTCGCGAGCGCTTCAAAATTCAGCGTCAGGTGAGGGTTCACACCGCACAAGGCCGGCTGACCATGGCGTTGCTTATGGCTATGCCGCCGGTCGTAGTCGCCGTTCTTGCCTTGTTCAGTCCGGACTTTGTTCATCCTCTTTTTTATGATCCTATTGGCCACCTGCTGGTGGTGATGAGTATCGCCTTGCAGACCATCGGATATTTCGTCATCCGAAAGATCATTAAGATTCAGGTTTAAAGATGCCCTTGCTGCTTCTCACCATTGTCATATTCGTGACCATCGTGCTGGTAGTGTTTGCCTTCGGCGCGGCTGTTGTTACCCCTAGCTCGGTTTTGGGAGCTCGCCTGCGCGCGCTGGGCGGACAGTCGGCGCACACGGTCGAAAAACCTGCAATGAAGGTGAAGGAGCGGCTGGAGCAGGCTCTCGATCCCCTCAGCAAAGCCATTCCGCTTTCACCCTCCGATGTCTCGCGGACTCGCGCCTGGCTTATTCAGGCTGGACTCCGCGAATCGCGCCATGTCAGCTACTATTTTGGAGCGCGTCTCGCGCTGGCGGCTTTGGGACTGGCGGGCGTGGTTCTTTTCTCCGGCTTCACTAGCTTTCCGTTGCTTGTCTGCGTCCCCGCCTTCGGATTTTTTCTTCCGCGCTTCTTCTTAAAGCGGATGATCAAAGACCGTCAGCAACGCATCCGCATCGCGCTGCCCGACGCTCTCGACCTTACTGTCATTTGCGTGGAAGCCGGCTTGGCCCTCGATCAGGCGCTCATGCGCGTGGGCAAGGATTTGCATCATGCCCATCCCGATCTCAGCGACGAATTCCATCTCGTGAATCTCGAGATGCGCGCCGGAAAGCCTCGTGCCGAGGCGCTCCGTAATCTCGTCGACCGCACCGGCGTGGATGACATTCGCTCTCTCGTGGGAACCCTAATCCAGACGGACCGCTTCGGCACCAGCATCGCGCAAGCCCTACGCGTTCACTCGGACTCTCTCCGCACCGCCCGCCGCCAGCGCGCCGAGGAGCAGGCCGCCAAAACCACCATCAAGATGGTGCCTCCTCTGGTTTTATTCATTCTGGTGCCATTCCTCTTCGTCACCATTGGTCCGGCACTCATTCAGGCCTATCACTCACTCGTTGGCAAGTGACCGGGAACGGCCAGAACATCCAAGAAGAAATCGGGAGCGGTTCATGCCGGGATTAATCCCACGCGGCCAAGCTTTCAACCAAACCCGCCAGGTGCATCTCGCCACCAGCCTCGCGGTGGCCGATACGCACTGGTCGCGATTGCGCGGCCTGTTGGGAGCTTCCGAAAATGACTTTCGTAATGGTGGTGGTCTCTGGATTCGTCCCTGCCGGGGAGTTCATACTCTTGCTATGCGATTCCCGATTGACGTACTCTATTTAGACCGCGCGGGGACGGTGGTGCACGCGGAGCACAACCTCCAGCCCTGGCGCTTCTCCCCCGTCCGCTTGCAGGCAGCTTCAGTCCTGGAGTTACCCAGCCACACGCTGGCCAGAACTGAAACTACTTTGGGCGACAGTATCGAAATTCAGTTGAAGGAGACTGCCTAGCACTCTAGTTCCCCACCCAAGAATCGCTGTACAACTCTCACGGTTTTAGACTTAAATTGTCCAAGACTCTCCAACTCGAAGAAGTGAAGATCGTTCACCTTCACGATGCGCCCAAGCTGCTGGTCGAATGGTCGCCGCGTTGGGAAGAGTTTGTCACTTCGATCGGTCCGGCATTTGCCCGCTCGAGACCACGTCTGGCAGGTGAAGCTCCGCATGGAGTTTTCTCGTATCGGGGCATGCTCTACGCGTTATTTCTGGAATCGTTCCTGCTGTTGGTGGTTATATTTCTCCCAAGGCAGATCCTGCGCCTTCGTCCCTACGCCATACCTAAACTGACTCCCAACGAAGTGATCTATTATTCCGGCGACGAACTGCCGCGCACCGAAGACCTGGGCGGAGCCCAGACTGGCCGCAAGGGCCGCGCTGGAGGCCGGGAGGCACATCACCGCACGCAGACGATTCACGTGGCACGCGGCGCATCGCTGACGGCGAGGGTTGTTGACGCTCCCACCCTCAAGCTTCCCGCTACAGCAGGCTCGGTCGCAAACCTGCTCGCTCTTAAATCCAATCCTGGCCCACTCCCGGTTGAGGGAGTGCCGGCGGCACCAACCAACGTCACCCGGGATCAGTCCCGTAGAGGAATTACCCTCGACTCTGTTGTACGGCCGGCTCCGAGCATCACGTCGGAAACCTCTCGCACCACGCCATCTCTGAATGCCGCGGTCGTAGCTCCGGCGCCAAGCGTCCGGTCCGAACACACGCTCATCGCTCCGGTCCTTGATTCCAGCATCATTGCTCCGGCTCCGAATATGTCGCGCCAGCGCACGCTGGCCGCGCCATCTTTGAACCCCAACGTGATCGGTCCCGCCTCCACGCGCGTCTCACGCGATCAGGTGCGTTCCGCTCCGGCGCTCAACGCCAGCGTAATTCCGCCCGCTCCTGCCGCGAGCGGACGCGAAGTCGCGCCTTCGCGAGTGCAGATGAACAATGTCGCGGTGGTGCCTCCGCCGGTTTCGGCGCCTGAGCGCGAGAGCGGACGCAATGCAAAACTTAATCTGCCCGTGCCTTCGGTCGTTGCGCCTCCGCCCTCAGCGGATTCCGCGCGTGAACTGCGCAGGCTCGAAAGTGGAGGCGTCAGCGGTTCCTCTCCAACCGTGGTTCCGCCGCCGCCGACTCAGGCGGGCAATGGATCGTTTGTAAGCAGCATCATCGGAAAACTTTTCGGCACGCAGGACGTTGTTCCGCCTCCGCCCAGCGTTAGCTCCGGCCCCCGAGGCGCCTCAGGTGGCTCCGGCGTACTTGAAGCCCAGGTCGTTCCGCCTCCACCGTCGGCCTCCGGCGCGGTCACAGGCACGAGTTCCGGAATGTCGCGTCGCGGTCCGTCCGGCAACAGCCGCGTGGGTATAGTTCCGCCTCCTCCGTCCGTAACCGGATCTAATTCCAGCGGCACTGCGGGAACTCGGGGCGGAAGCCCGACCGGCATACAGAACGGGCTGGCCAGCAATGTTGTTCCACCACCTCCTTCTATCGGGACAGGCACCGGACTCTCGGGCTCCGGAAGAAAAGGCTCTGGACTGGGCGCTTCGGGTGATGCTGGATCAGTTCTCGCTCCTCCCAAAGGTGCAGGCGGAAACAGCGACAACTCTGGAGTTGTGATGTCGGCACAACCCGGCTCGAACGTCGGGATGCCAGGCGTTGGCAGCAAAGGTTCAATCGCGATGTCGCCTTCCGGCGGAGACACGGCGGGCCTCGGCGGCTCCGGTGGAGGCACAGGCATTGGTCGCGGAGACGCCGCAGGAAGCGGCTTGACCGGAGAAGGCACAGGTGTGGGAAAGACTGGAAATGACCGCGGTTCCGAGCCCAATGCTCGGGCCGGGATTTCGCCGACTCCCGGTCCTGGAGGCGCAGGCACTGCGCCTACGGGTTCTCCAGCCGTGCCGGGAGTGGATGTTCGCGGCGGAAGCACCGTCGTGAGTCTGCCCAGCTTTGGATCAGATGGCGGCGGAAGCGATCCCCATCTTCCTGGGCGCTCATCGGTGAAAGGCCAGGAGGGTCCAGCGATCACGATTGTCGCGACGTCGCGATCCGGCGGTGCGTTCGATTTCTATGGAAAACTTCCTGGCGATAATTACACCGTCTACGTGGACACGGCAATCGGCACGGTTGTAATGCAGTTCGCGGAAGCCGATCTCGCCACCGCGCGCTCGCATCCGGGAACCCTGATCGGTCCGCAGGGCCTTCGTACCGATTTAGCCCGGGATCTGCCGCGCGCCCGGGTTGTGATCAAATGCAAACTGGACGCTTCGGGGAACATCAGAAATCCCCAGGTTCTCGAACCTGGCCCTGCCGGGATGACCGCGAAGATCATGGCCGCCCTGCCCAGTTGGAAATTCCGTCCAGCTATGCGCGGTGCGCAGCCCGTCGAAATAAACGCCATCCTCGGCTTCAACATCGATACCAACGACAGAAATTGACGCTCTCCACCTCGGCCGTGCCGATGCGGTGTCCGGCCACGGTGAGCACGTCATCATAGCGGCCGAGCACGGCGAAGTACCATTCACTTCATGTTCTCAAGACGCCTTTCTGGCGTTTTCGGGTGGCCCAACCAGCGCCTCCTGCTTATCGAGTTCCGCTTTCATCTGGTGCCACGCTGCCCTTGCCTCTTCCACGGAACCGACATCTTCGATGGTCGTGATGTCACCAGCATTCCGATCCTGGGTGACGGCCTTCAGCACTCGCCGCATGATCTTGCCGCTGCGCGTCTTGGGCAACGTCCCGACAAAGTTCAAATCACCGATTACAGCAATCGGTCCGAGTTCATGTCGGACTTGTTCCAGCAGAGCTTTCTTCATTTCCTCCGATGGGCTGAAACCTTGCCGGAGCACGACAAAAGCTGAGATCACTTCGCCACGGAGATCGTCGGGACGGCCAACCACTCCCGATTCCGCCACGGCGGGATGGGTGAGCAGCGCGGTTTCCACTTCGATGGTGCCGATGCGGTGCCCGGCAACATTAAGGATTTCGTCGGCGCGGCCGGCGAACCACACGTAGCCGTCATCGTCAATATGTGCAGAATCTCCGCTGTAGTAGACATTGCGAATGATCTGCCAGTAATCGCGGCCATAGCGTTCGGGTTCTCCCCACAGCGCTGGCGTCAAACCGGGGAAGGGACGCCGGATCACCATGATGCCTTTCTCATTCGCTCCGCAAGGCGTGCCGTCCACTTGCACGACGGCGGCGTCAATCCCCGGCATGGGGATCGTGGACGAACCAGGTTTGATCGGCAGCATGCCTAGCCCATACGGATTGCCGAACATGGGACCACTGGTTTCCGTCTGCCACATGTGATCGATGACCGGAATCTGGTCCTTGAAAATCTTCTTCTGCAGCCATTCCCAAGCCGGCGCGTTGAGCACCTCGCCCGCGCAGAACACCCGTTCCAGGTACGTATGATCCGTCTTGAGCAGCGGCGCATCCCCATATTTCATCAGCATTCGCACTGCGGTAGGCGAAGTAAAGATGCCCGTGACCCGGAACTCCTCAATCGCCGTCCTCCAGTTCTTTTCCGGAGTCGGGTAATCCAGCGCGCCCTCAAAGGCAACCGTAGTGGCGCCCACGATCAACGGTGCATACACAATGTAACTATGACCCACAATCCAGCCGATATCTGAGGTCGACCACCACACATCGGTAGGCCTGAGGGCAAACAGCCACTTGCCCATGCTGTGGATATGAACCTGATAGCCACCATGGGTGTGGATCGCCAGCTTCGGGGTCGCAGTAGTTCCGGAAGTGGCGAGGATAAATGCCGGTTCATTCGATTCCATGGGAACATAGTCGCTGCTCTGGCCGCTGCCCTTGGTGAGGAATTCATCCCAGGAAATGTCGCGTCCCGGGGTCCACGGGATTTCCCCTGCGGTTCGTTTCAGCACGATGACGCGCTCTACTTCGCTCGGCCCTTGCAGCGCTTCATCCACGATCTCTTTGAGGCGAGTGTCCTTACCCTTGCGATAGGTCACGTCGGCGGTGAAAACCAGGCGCGATCCGCTGGCCCGGATGCGGTCGCCCAGCGCCTTCGCGCCAAAACCCGCAAAGACTACGGAGTGAATCGCGCCTATGCGCACCGTTGCCAGCATCAGGATGATGGCTTCCGGGCAGGTCGGCATGTAGATCGTGAGGCGATCGCCCTTGTTGATGCCCATGCCGCGCAATGCCGCCGCCACCCGCTCCACTTCGTAAAGCAGCTGGGCATAAGTGAAGATGCGCTTCTCGCCGCGTTCATTGAGATAGACGAGAGCCGTGTGCCCGCCCCAGCCGCGCTTAACGTGATAGTCAAGGGCGTTGTAGGCTAGGTTCGTCTGTGCGCCGACGAACCAGTTGAAGGTCGGCGGAGTCCAGTCCAACACTCGATCCCACTTACGAAACCACGGGAGCTGGTCCGCCGCGCGTCCCCAAAAAGCGTCCGGGTCTTGCTTCCCTTCGTCGATCCACTTTTGCACTATCGGATTCACTAGGCTCATTGTTTTCTCCTCTTCAGCCTCGCCGCGGATTTCCATCGGCCACTGCAAGAGAGCGCTCATGCGTTCTCGAGTGGCGAAACGGCAAATAAGATGTCGAGAATTTTGCTCTGCGCGTGAGCCCGGCGCAGTGACCTAGATCACAGGGCAATGTGTTTTCACGACGAAGGGGGCGCAAACTTCAAAGGGCCAAACCAACCCCCGCAATGAATGATTTTCCTCTGCCGTAGTCATGCTTCGAGGAAACCCTGTTCAAACGCCAGGAAGTACTGTAGGCACCGGCGAAACTTTTTAGCAATGCATGACCTACCCGCCAACCTGCAAATTTTGCAGCCGCATCTTAATCGTCTCCGCTCGCAATCTAAACACTTCCTCGTGAGGTTGAATATGTTTCGTAGTATCCGTGCGCTCTCGCTCATCCTGTTCACAGCCCTTGGTGCCTGACATCAACTGTCGTTACTCTTCACTCCTAGTCACCGATGAAAGAAGGTAAGTGGAGTAGCGGGCCAAGTGGCTGGTTACTCCGACTTACTCTTTACCCTCGCTTTCCCGCGACCTTCGCAATGCAACCCAAAGACTGCACTCCAATCCTGAATTCAACTGGGCAATCTCCCAGCGCAAATCACGCTGATGTGTGACCGGCGTCACTGCGCATTTTGCAATAACAACGAATAAACAACCGATGTGCCGGAGGGCAGGCATGGCTACTTCACAGTAACCCGCTGCTCACTCGCATAGAAAACTTGACAAACGCAATGAAACGCCTATAGATTTCGCACCCGTGTTCTGTTGCAGGTCTACGCCGACCTGAACGAGGAGATTACCGTCTATGCCAAATCTCAAGAAGTGGCTGTCGAGCCTTCTACTGCTGGCCACCGCGACTGTGCCCGCTTTAGCAGGAAGCAACGATGCGAACCCGGCAAACGTAAATGGAGCGAACGCAACCAGTGCCGAAGCTACGCCTGCTCCAGCCAGTCCGAGCTTGACCCCAACTGCGGGCGACGCCAATGTCACCGCACTGCTTGGGGTTCTCGTCATGAAAGGTGTGCTTGCTCCCACGGAAGCCAACGCCATTCGCAACGCCGCTCCTGAGGTCAAGTTTCAACTTCTGGTGGATGCGCTCAACCGTAAGGGGGTATTGAGCGCGGGGGATTTGTCTGCGGCCACGAAACCCACAGCGCAACCTTCTGCTGCAGCGCCGCCTTCGGCCCCTGCGGCTGACGCTCAGGCGACGGTTTCAATTGCCAACTCCGATCCCCAAGCCCAGAAGCCGCCTGTTGCTACAACTCCGCAGACTCCTCAACGAGAAAAGCCGCTCCCGGTGGCAGTCGTTCCGGCGATTGTTCCGGTCCGGGTGTTCCCAATCGACCCCCCCAAGACCGGCGGTCTACTTGGTCTTAAGGTGGGCCCGATTACGCTTGCACCTTATGGCTTCGTCAAGGCGACAGTCGTCCATGACAGCAGCGACCCCGATGGCGACGACTTCCCGTTTCCCGGCATATGGCTGAACGCCGGACCCAACTCGACCTTCAATACCGGCCCAACGGAGGATCCCGAAGTCCACGTCAAGGCGCGGTCCACGCGCTTTGGGCTCAACCTCGAATGGCCGGATATTTCGAAGAACCTGACGCTTACTGGCAGGATCGAGGGGGACTTCGAAGGCAACTTCAGCGAAGTCGACAACCGTGACGTCTCCTCCATTCGCAGCAATATGCCGCAACTGCGTTTGGCCTTCGTCCGCTTGGATTACCACGCCAGCGATTCCACCGACATTTTCTTTGTAGGTGGACAGGACTGGACGCTATTCGGCTCCGGAGCACTGATGAATATAGTGGAAACCACCTTCAATGGCGCATTTTGGGGCAACATTTACACCCGTTCGCCACAACTGCGCGGCGGCTTCATCCAGACGCTGAATAAGGAGCACAGAGTCAACCTCGAGGGTCAATTTGGGGTCATGATGCCGAGCACCGGTCAAATCCTCAAGCTCGGGAATGCGGCCGGCAACGGGCTTGCGGCCCAACTAGGGCAAGGTGAGCGCGAAGGCGCCGACGCCGATCGTCCCGAGTTGGAAGCCCGAGCAGCCTTGAGCTACCAGATTGACCCGGCGAAGGGTGTCGCCCCAGCGCAAATCGCTCTCGCTGGATTCCATTCCAGGCGCACATCAATCGTTCCCAATTCGTCGTACTGCACCGGTCTTGCATCGGCTTGCACTGCGACCCAAACTCTTACTCCAGCGAGTTACATCAATGCCTTCCCGAACGGCTTTGAAGCTTCCAGCACAATGTGGGGCGGCCAAATCGTGGCGCAATTGCCCACTCGATGGTTTACCTTGGTGGCGACCGCCTATCGCGGAGGCGATATGCGCTTCTACTTCGGTGGCCAAATCAACACTTACGCCACCAATGTGAGCGGGCTGACGAATCTCGTAGGTCCCTTCGAAACCGCCGATGGCGGTCCGCTGGCTGCTGCCGGTGGCGCCGTCCTCGGAACGAACTCGGCAGGAAACGTCGTTGTCGCTCCGCAGAAGCCCATCCACGGCTTTGGCGGATTCGTCCAGCTCGGCTTGCCGCTTTCCCGGTGGTTCAATGCCAATCCGAAAGGCCACAACTCGGGCTGGCAGCTTTCGTTCACCCTCGGCAAGGACCAGGTGAATGATCGGGATCTGAATAATCCCGGCTATGTTGCCGCCTACAACGGCGGCGGCACTGCCCCGTTGCCACTTTTGATGGGTAAGAGCGCTATTGGAACCCTCTACTACAAAATCAATTCCTGGGCCTCGTTTGCCTTCGAGCAGTCGGTCTACGCCACCCGTATGAAGGACCACCTCACGATATACACAATTGACGGAGTTGGATCCAACGAATGGCAGGATCACCGGACGGAGTTCGGGCCGATCTTTACGTTCTAGATCTTTACGTTCTAGACCGACCCTCCATCGCTAGCGGGCCAAACTTGGCCCGCCGGGGGCGTGGCCGGATGACTGAAAATGGCCGGTGCAGACTGAGATCACTGGCTATCAAAGAAAGGGGACGGGCTTCACTTGTGCTATGGCCCGCAGGTCGGTCCGTCCTCCCAAACCCCCGTCGGGCGGGGAAAGCTATTGTGCGGAGCACGCCAAGGGAGCACAATGTACCGAATCTGCGAGGCCGGCTTCCAGCATCTTTCAGCAAAGCCGGGGCTTGAGATAGATGCATCCGCAGCGTTGTTGTGAGGAGTTAGTCTCATGAGTATGCGTAGAGTTGCAGCTTTGCAGGCGGGTCTTCTGTTGGTGGCCGTGTTAGCGAACGCGTCTTCGCAGAAAAACGCGATTCGGATCACCGTTCTGGATTCTGTAACTCGAGCCTCAACCGCTGACAACAACAACGGCGTCCCCCTGAATTGCGATCAACTTACTTACGACGCATATTGCCGCTCCACTACAAACGTGCCGCTGGTGAGTACCTTGCTCGTGCGGGAAGACAATGAGCCACCGTTCCGTATCAGTTGCACCATCGGATCGAAATACTCCAGATGCATTCCGCTGCCCAAGGGAGAAAGTTTCGACGCCAAGAGAGAAAAGCACGGTTTTGAAGTGTACTACGTGGATGACAAGGGCAAGGTGCGAAAGCAGTTTTACACACTGGCAGATAAGGAGGGAAAGACCGCTCCGCCAGCGGCTGCGGTCGCAGTTGCAACTCAGGCGGCCCCGCATGCTGCTACGACGCCACAGAGTTCGCCCGTTGCTGCGCCTACTTCGCAAGTCTCCGGGCAACAAGTGCTTCCGGAAAATGTCGAAAAGGTGCGGTGCAACGTCACTTCAACGCCCTCAGGCGCCGAAATCACGATTGACGGGAATTATGTGGGCAACACACCCTCCGAAATTGCGGTACGTGCCGGGACTCATGTCGTCGTGCTTTCTATGCCCGGATTTGCCCAGTGGAAAAGGGATCTCACGTTGGCAAAAGGTTCGGTAGTAGTGAATGTGTCGGCTAGCTTGCAAAAGGCGCAGCCCTAGCCGGATTGCTGTTGCAGAAAAACTTCGGATTTGTTGCCTCAGTCAGCAAGCGTACTGCCAGCCACCGGCTGTGAGCCGTGGCTGAACACACGACCGAAAAGGAGAACAACAATATGGCAGAGTTGACAGACAGCGGTATGTTGAAGGAGTGGTGGGCGAACCCGGCCGTAGTCGGGCTGATGGGATTCGGTTTGACGACGATGGCGACGGGCTTGCACAACGTTGGTTACTGGAGCGCAGGACCAACCTTGGCATTGGCAATCACCTTCGGGGGTACGGCACAATTCATTGCTGGTATCGTAGACCTTCGAAAGGGCAGCATCTTCGGCGGTTCTGCTTTCATGTCTTACGGCGCTTTCTGGTGGTCATTGTTCGTGCTGTTGTACGTGCAGCCGAAGACAGGCATCCCGGCGGGCCATCCTGAGGAACTTGGTTTCTTCCTCATGTGGACTCTTTTCACGCTGGCTTTTTGCATTGCCGTCCAAGGCGTCGGGAAGTTTCTGGCGATCCTATTCTGGCTGCTTTTGCTGGCCTTCATTCTGCTGGACTTTGTGGTCTTGGGCAAGTGTCCGGCATCGCTTGCGGGATGGGAGATCTTCATCACCGGGCTGGTCGCTTGGTACATCGCCACGGCGACGCTGGCGAACACAGTCTACAAGAGAAAGGTTCTTCCGCTTTCTTAGGTTCTCGGATCCAGGCGCGAAAAAGTACGCCTAGATGCGCGACCTCGTGACGGCGCGGTTGCAGCGCTGCACAGAATGTTCCATCATATGGGCTGACGGGGCGCAAGGGCGCGCTCCGTCAGCCCAGTAAGTACTGGCAAAGGACTGTCGGGATTGCGTCACAAATTTCAGAAATCTAAGGGGCAACCAATATGGCGGAGATACGTCCGAAACCACAAGTCGTAAGCGAGGCCACAGAGGCCCAGATTGCAGTTCATTGGCGGGAAGAGGAATATTACTATCCTCCTTCGAAATTTGTCGGCCAGGCTAATCTGACTGATCCCGGCGTCCTTGAACGGTTCAGCGAAAAGAACTTCCCGGAATGCTTCCGTGAGTATGCCGACCTGCTGAGTTGGGACAACTATTGGCATACCACCCTCGATACGAGTGATCCGCCGTTCTGGAAATGGTTCGTGGGCGGCAAGATCAATGCCTCCTACAACTGCGTGGATCGTCACCTCGCCAAGTATAAGAACAAGGCGGCGCTGATTTTTGTCGCGGAGCCGGAATCCGAAGCGCCCGTGTCGGTTACCTATCGCGAACTTTATGTGAGAGTGAATGAATTCGCAGCGCTACTGCGAGATTTCTGTGGTCTGAAGACTGGAGACCGCGTCACCATTCACATGCCCATGGTCCCCGACTTGCCGATTACTATGTTGGCATGCGCCCGCCTTGGAGTAATCCACTCCGTTGTGTTCGGCGGCTTCAGCGGCGAGGCTTGCGGCATGCGCGCTGCCGATTCGCAAAGCCGCGTCCTGATCACGATGGATGGTTACTACCGCAACGGCAAGCTGATCGACCACAAAGCGGGGGCTGACATTGCCCTCGATACTGCCAAGAAAGAGGGTCAGACCGTCGACAAGGTTCTGGTTTGGAGGCGGCACGCGGGCCAGAACGCCTCCGCTTCGCCGTTTGTGAAAGGGCGCGATTTCTGGGTGGACGAAGTGCTCCCGAAATTCAAAGGCGAAGTGGTGGCACCCGTCTCCATGGATGCGGAAGCTCCGCTGTTTCTTATGTACACCAGCGGCAGCACCGGAAAGCCGAAAGGCTGCCAGCATCGCACCGGCGGTTACCTCGCCTATGTGACCGGCACTTCGAAATACATCCAGGACATTCATCCCGAGGATGTTTACTGGTGCATGGCTGACATTGGCTGGATCACAGGCCACTCGTATATTGTTTACGGTCCGCTGGCATTGGCTGCTACCAGCGTGCTCTACGAAGGTGTGCCTACCTACCCGGATGCCGGCAGAGTATGGAGAATCGCCGAACGTTTGGATGTCAACATCTTCCATACTTCGCCTACCGCCATCCGCATGTTGCGCAAGGCCGGCCACGATGAGCCCAGCAAGTACAACTACCATTTCAAGCACATGACCACCGTGGGAGAACCGATCGAGCCCGAAGTCTGGCGTTGGTACTACGAAACCGTCGGCAAGGGCGAGGCGGTCATCGTCGACACCTGGTGGCAGACGGAGAACGGCGGCTTCCTGTGCAGCACCAAACCGGCGATCGATCCCATGAAGCCGGGCAGCGCCGGCCCAGGCATGCCAGGAATCTATCCCGTAATTATCGACGAAAACTGGCAGGAGGTTGCAGCCGGATCAAACAAGGCGGGCAACATCTGCATCCGCAATCCCTGGCCGGGGATCATGCAGACCATTTGGGGTGATCGCGACCGCTTCGTTACGCAATACTTCGCAAAATACTGCAAGAATCGCAACAGCAAAGACTGGCATGACTGGCCATATTTTGCGGCGGACGGAGCGGTGCTGGCCGCTGATGGCTATTTTCGCATTCTCGGCAGAGTCGATGATGTCATCAACGTCGCCGGCCACCGCCTGGGCACCAAGGAAATCGAATCGGCGTGCCTGACGGTTAACGAGGTGGCGGAAGCGGCAGTGGTGCCGATTGCGGACGAGATTAAGGGTCGTGTGCCCGAAGTCTATATCGCCCTCAAGCCAGGCGTCCAAGCTAGTCAGGCGATCGTGGACAAGGTCAACACGGCCATTGAAACCATCATCGGCAAGATTGCCCGTCCGAAGCATATCCGCATCGTTCCAGATATGCCCAAGACCCGTTCCGGCAAGCTTATGCGGCGTGTTCTCGCTGCCCTCTCCAACAACATGAGCACGGGAGATATCACGACCTTAGCCAATCCTGACGTGGTCGAGAGTATCCGGGTACTGGTCCAGGGCAAAGAGGAGGTTGCCGTGGCAGATGGACCGGAAGATTTGAAGAAATTCGGGACGGAGGACTGAAGGCTCTGCCGATGTCTAGTGTTCGGTTTGGTTGTGATTCAGTCGCTGGAGTGTCGGCCCGGGATTTCTGTGATCGATCCGCAAGAAGTCGCCTGACGACGTGATTGGTAATACAGAATCCGTTGAATTATATCGTCACTGCGGCTGAGATAACGCATGAGGGCCGCGACTTGCGCCGCGGCCCTCTAATAAGCGTCGATCTCTCGAGCTCATCTTATTGCAAATGGATCATCTTGCCGTCCAGAGTGCCATGCACCTTCACCCGCTTGCCTTCGTACTTCTGAACTTCATCCTGGTGGTCGATATCGTAAGTCTGGCCGCTGGCTTCGTCGTGCAACATATACTTGTCGCCTGACTTTACGATTGTGCCGCTGAAATTCTGGACGCCGGTGGGCTGCGCGGACTCCGTCGGCGAATTGGGCGCTGGCTGGGTGGTTTGGTCAGGTGCCTGCGAAGGGGGTTGGCTAGGCGTCTGCTGCGTGGATTGTTGCGACGCGGCTGGCGGAGCAGGTTGATCCGACGTAGGTTGTTGCGCCTGTGGGTCCGGCGTTGTTGTCTGCGGCATCGTTTGCTGGGCGTCGAGCGAAATGCCTACGCTCAGGAACAGAACCAGAGCGGTGAAGAAGCACAATAACGGAACTCGGTTTTTCATGAAATCCTCCGAAAAATGGGACACGCAATTTCTTGCGGTCGGAATTCCTCGAAGCAAATGATTTGCCAAAAGCCGGCGCGATGATTTTCTGAAATTAATTTCCCGGTGCCTACTCCGAGTTGTTCTACGTGCACGGTTTAGTCTCATCCGACAATATTTGTGTGGAGTCGAGCTACGGAATTGTCCGCTTGAAGAATACGGGAGACACTGTAGCGCGCCCGTGGATTCACACTTCGCGCTATGCATGCAACTGAGCAGATTTTTCTTTGTTATTTTTTCTTTGCTTGCGCGTACTGATCTGCGCCCATGAAGTGAAGTGACACGTAGGGCTCTTCGCCAACCACCCAACTATCGTGTCCCGGGGCAATGTAGAAGAGATCGCCGGCTTTCATCTCGATGACGCGGCCATCGTCCATGGCTGCCGTCGCTCTCCCCGAAACGACCAATCCAACGTGTTCTACCATACAGCTCTTGGCGCCCGCCGCCTTTCCTACGTGAAGCGACCACTTCCAGCCGGGTTGATAGGTCGCACGGCCAATCGTCATCCCGCCCACGTGAACCAGTTCAAACTTTCCTTTTTCAAAAGTGCGAACTTCGTCGGGATGCTCGAAGCGCTTCAGGATCACTTCGTTCATGAGTCCTCCGAGGGGATACTACGAGAATCGAAGCTTGGACCACCAAGAGTACGAAGTGTCACGAAGGGCTGCCTCCGCGTGATTTCGTGACCTCGCTCACACTTCTCTCTTCTTAAAAGCTAATGTGCAATCCGAATTCGAATTGTCTAGGCGTGCCAAGTGCGTAGGTTCCCGACTGGAAAGTCGAGCGGAATGGGGTAACGCTCGCCCCCTCCGTCACGCCGCCGACTACATTCGGCGCCAGGAGTCCGTTGGGGCCTGGAAAAAGAGACGCACCAGGCAGGTTTCCTGCAGGGAACGCGTTCCAGAAGTTGAAGAGATTAAAAACGCTGGCACTCGGCTCGATAGTTACTCGGTCCCGAATCTTCATGGGCCACGATAGTTTCAAATCCATCGACTTCAGCCAGGGTATTCCCACAGCTTGCGCAGGAACTGAAGCAATCGTGGGCATCACCCAACCCAGAGCCGCCATATCGCTCGGCGTCATCACCGGCGAGCCGGAGATTAGCCCAGGGCACGTAAAAGGGTTGCTGGGCGCAGTGTTTCCTGCGAGACACTGGCCGGCTGGTGTAAGCGATCCCGCAAAATTGTGATTGTAGGTCGTGATCACACCTTGGAGGTTATCAATATTGGTGCCGTGCTCGAATTGGCCAATTTGAGTTCCCGGCAAAGGCTCTGGGGCCCCGGCAGCTCCCAATCCTGAGCCCAGCCAGTCTGTAGCGAAAATCTCACCTCCGTTGGTCAACTCGGGCAGTTGCAGATTCTGCGGAAGCGGACTATAGAAGTGCCCGATCAGGCTGACCTTGGTGTAGAACGGGTGAGTAAAAAACGGCAGATCAAAGGTGCCTGCAAATGAGAGCTGATGTTTTCGATCGAGAGCATCCGGCCCTCTGAACCTGGTCGGATCGTCATTATCGGTCGCGACCTTGACGAAGTCCTGATCCTGCGATTGACTGATAAATCTGGAGAGAGTGTAGGAGATCTGAAAGCTCGCGTCCTTCACGCCGCGCATTGGCTTGTCGATCTGCTGCACGAGTTTTGCCTGCACGCCGCTGTAGACCGATCGGCCGACGGGAAACTGCATATCCACTCCGCCGACAGCCCCGGTGTTTTCGGTAACCGGGTTGGTACCCGGAAACGCGCAATAGGAGCAGGGCCCGCCGCCAGTTACCTGAAGATTGGAATCAAGTCCCGCCGCAGAGTAGGCCGCTTGCGCTCCCGCCTGGCCCAAAATCGCAATCATGCATGTGGCCTGACCAAAACCTGCCGGGCACCCATTAGCCTGCTGCGCGGTGTCGCGTGCGGTGACGGCATTGGCCTGGTTGAAACTGCGCGCCGCTCCACTATGGTTGATGTCCTGGATAATGAAATAGTGTTCACCGATGTTGCGGAGGTAGTCGATGCTGATTACCGTGCCCGCCCCAATTTGCTCCTGAAGCCCAAGGTTCATCTGCCACGACCGCGGCGTGCGGTAGCCGGGATAGAAAAGATCATAGCCGTTGCTGTTCAGCGCCGAGAGGGCCGTCCCGACAAATGCTCTATTTGGTTGCCCGCTCGCGAGGGCGTCGGTTGCGGCTTGATAGGCGCCGCTGAGCGCGAGAATTTGAGGAGCCACAGTCGAGATGGTGCCGCCGCAAAAATTGGGCCGCGCCTGCAAGCCCGTAGCGGTATTCACAACCGCAGCCCCGCCTCCAGCGATTGAAGTGACGCCGACCAGACTGGTAGGCCAGGCGAACGGCGATGCCACACCTCCCGAGCAAACTTCCGGCGTGTCGTTGAAAACGCCTTTGGCAAGACGCGCGGGGCTATCGAGCAGCGTTTTGTTCCACAAGGAGTTTGCGTAATATAAACCGGCCCCACCACGGATCACTGTCTTCCCATTTCCTCCAGCATCCCAGGCGAAGCCGGCTTGAGGAGCAAGGTTCAGATTCGGATTGCGAACGCGATTGCCGTATCCCGAACCCCATTGATTCAAATCCGGCATCGCTCCCAGGTTGCTGTCGGTGCGGCCCGAGTCGTGCACATAGTGGAGGCCATACGTGAGGGTCCATCTCGGCCTGCCCTTCCACGCGTCTCCGACATACAGTTCCACTCGATTGTCCGGACCCAATCCTCCACCAGGCAAGCCAAATGACCGTTGCGCAGTGGAGAATCCAACTCCGTTGCCCAAGCTCACCCAATCCGCTGCATACGATGTTGGGTCGGAGGTTGGCGTTAGCCCTAGCGATGTCGTACCAACCTGCGGAAAGGCCGCAGTGGCCTCCAAACGTGCGCCATCGATGCGATTGAACGTCGCCCCATAGCGAACGATGTGCTGGCCCAAAACCCTAGTGCCGTCATAGCTCGCGAGTTTGTCGGACTGAATTTCCTTTTGTGGCGACAGCCAGCTCGGCCCGCCGCAAAAGTTCCCACCACTGCTGAGGATGCAATTCCCGTAAGTGGAAACGCCAATGTTAATGCCCAGTCCAGGGATGGGATTATCAACGCCGCTGAGACCGCTCGTCGCATCTGTCGTCGAGCCGCGAAGTTTGAGGTATTCAAAGCGGAGGCTGTGCGCGTACAGTCCCGTGTTGAAATCGACGCCCAAGGCGTTCGTCAAAGTATTGTTGTCATTACGGACTTGCTGGGTGGAGCTCGCGACACCATAGGGCCGGAGGTCGTTGTTCTGAAAGAAATTGAACCGATAGAATGCCCGTGTGCTGCCTCTCATGTTCCAGTCGACACGTTCATCGGTGTTGAATTCGCGGTAAGGCTCTGCCAGAGTTGCACTCAGACTGTCAAAGGGATAAGCGAAAGGTATCGCCGCCGTCAGATCCTGCTTCGAACGCTCGGCATCGGCGAACCAGAAGACTTTATCCTTGATAATTGCCCCACCCGCACCGGCCCCGAATTGTTCGCGCGAAAACGAAGCGGTTGGCGAACCTGGCAATGCCGCGGCGCCTTCATCGCCACGGAACACTCCAAAGGCCTCACCGTGTATCTCGTCGCTGCCCGAGCGGGTGATCACATTCAACGCGCCGGAGGATGTGAGCCCGGTTGAGAGATCGAGCAACGACTGAGCAATCTGGAATTCCTGGATTGCGCTGGTCGGAATGTTCTGCGTGGGGCCGCCTATGATCTCGTCGCTGATATCGACTCCATCCACATCGATATTCTCCGAGCGGCCGAACTGCCCCAGAAATGAGAGCGACGACAAACCGTTCTTAGTCGGACCAAAGACGCTGTCATCCTGCAGTTGAATCCCAGCTTTAAACTGGCCAAAGTCGAGAAAGTTTCGCCCGTTTATCGGCAGCTTCTCAACCGGATCGGCATTCAGAACACTCTGCACGGTTGGTTGCTCGATGTTGACGGCCGCTCCACCCTGCGCTTCGATCACCGGACCTGCAGCCCCAGGCTGCATCCTCACATTGGCCGTCGACGTGTTGCCCACACGAACCCCTAAAACCAGGTGAGCGGCGTTAAATCCTTTAGCCTCGACGCGTACGGAATAACTGCCGGGTTGAATTGGCCCAGAGGAGTACCATCCCGCGGAAGAAGTCGTCACATGAATCATCGCGGCCGTCTTTATATTCCTGATGTCAACCTTAGCGCCAGCAACCGCGTTTCCCTTCGGATCAGCGACGAGGCCTACGATGCTACCCGTACCGACTGTCTGGGCCGTAAGCCACGGCGAAACGAGCAGGAGGGCCGCCGCAAAAAGCAAGCGTCCCGGAAAACGGCAAGGGTAATTGAAATTTAAAATCGCAAACTCCTGATTCGGAATAATCACAGAGCCTTTCTTAATCGAGAGCTCAACATCTGTATGATCAGCGTTTTGACGAAGCTCTGAGGATATCAAACTGGCGCACTATGTTTCTCTAAGTTCACAAAAGCTTTGGCTTTAGAAATCTGACTTTGTGGTGTAGTAACCCGCTCGATGCCGGACGTGGTAGGCCGAGGCCTCGGTCGGCCCTGTAACCTCAACGTGAATACGCCGAAACTGCGAATTCGAAAACCGTTGTGAAGGATAGTAAGCCAGCAGGTATTGCGTGCGCAGTTCGTCGCTGATCTGCCGGAAGGCATCGTCGAGTTGCGACATGGACGTCGCATAGTAGTATTTGCCTCCAGTATCTTCCGAGAGCTGGATCAGCGCGTGCTCGCCGCCGGTTTCACGTCCCGCGCTGTTCTCGATCGGCACCACGATGATGCTGTAGACAATAGCTTCGGCCTCTTCGGCGGCGCGCACTGCTTCCGGGTAATCGATCTTGCTGATGGTGTCTCCCCCATCGGTAATCAACACCATCACTTTGCGTCCCTGCCGCCGGTCGAGGGACCGCGAAGCCAGATAAACGGCATCAAACAGCGCCGTGGCTGCGCCCAGCCGGATGTGGTCGATTCCCTCTTCGACGCGCTTCAAGTCGGACGTGTAGCCAAAGGGGGACTGCGACACCGTTTCGCTGAAGCCAAAAACCGAGAGAGCGTCCACGGGCCGTAGGATAACGCGGGCAAATCGCTTGGCTGAAGCCTGCTCCAATGGCAGATCGTGACGGGTGCTCAGGCTGGTATCAATCGCGAGCGCGATCGAAAGTGGGAGGGCAGATTCCTTGTCGAACACCGAAATCGTCTGCTCGCGGCCGTCCTCCAGCACGCGAAAATTTTCTTTCTTAAGTCCCGCGACCGGCGAACCATGATCGTCCGTAACCGTGACGTACACATTGACCAGTTTGACATCGACCTTGAGTGTGGTCTCCGGCTGGCCCTGAGTGGGAGGCTGCTGTGCCAGCGCCGCAACGCAGGCCAGCATCATGAGAATCGGGGTAGCGAGTTTTCTCATTCCGTGAAAGAAGTATACCTGCGATGTCGGGATGGCGCGGACACTCCGTTCGACAAGCTGAGGGCAGGCTTGGTCTGCGAAAAGCTCGCAGCGCCGCTAACGCGCAAGTTTCTGCATCATGCTTGTCTTTTTACGTTCTTGCGTATGTTCTTGCGAACTGGGACTTAATCTGGAGCCGCGTGAACTGATACCCCCGTCTCAGCCCGATCACTTAGATGCGCGGCTTGGTCCGGGGCTGCCTCGGTCAAAAGAACTTCCATGAAGAATTTCTGCCGGAAAAGGTTCCCCATCGGCCCACACCGCGCCATCTGCGAAATATTCTTTTTTCCAGATGGGGACAGTTCGTTTCAGGGTATCAATCAGCCAACGGCAAGCATCAAAGGCAGGACCGCGATGCGCCGAGGCGACCACGATCAACACGCTGATTTCGCCGATCTCGAGCCGGCCCAAGCGATGCACCAGCGCGACATCGCGGACCTCGAATTGCGCCAGCGCCTGTCCGGCGAGGCCTTCCATCTGCTGTAACGCCATCTCCTCATACGCTTCATAGTCAAGATAAAGCGTCTTGCGCCCGCGCGTCTGGTTGCGCACCACCCCTTCGAAGACGACAGCAGCTCCGTCCTCGGCGTGTTTGATGCGATCAAGCACGCCCTGCGTATCAATCGATTCGCGAACGATTGAGGCGTGGCGCCGGCGCTTGCCCTGAGCGGAGTCGAAGGGTCCGGCCGGCCGTCCGGAGGGCGCACCCTCATCTTTTCCCGAACCGCCGCTCACTGGCGGCAGCAGCGCCACTTCGTCGTCGGATTTCAACTGGGTCTCCGGCCCCGCATACTGCTGGTTCACTGCCACGGCCAAGGAAGGCAGCGATTTATTCAGACTTGGAATCTTCTTAACATAGTGATCAAGGACATCGCGCACCACCGCTCCCTCAGGCAGATCCAGTGAATTTCCGGAGCTGCCCGCCAAATCCCTTAACATGCCAAAAAAGAGAACTCGTACACGCATGGAAACAGTTGCCAATCGATTATGGCCAGCAGCCAGTTTAACGCGAGTGCAGGCCGAGCAAGAAGTTGCGCCGAGAGCGGAACTAGAGAATCAAAGGAAAACCTCGCGGATTGGACGCGCGGGCAGAAGCCATCTAAAGCAATTATCACCACTGCCGATATACAAGGCATCGGAGAACATTCGATGCCACGGCGGTTGCCTTTATTTCTTTTTCTCTGCCTTTTCGCCGTTAACTTGCGCGCACAAGATTTGGCGGGCATTGAGATCCACGGCTTTGTCACCCAGGGTGTGCTGTTCAGCTCCAACAACAATTACTTAACTATGAAATCGAGCTCGGGCAGCCTGCAATGGACTGACGGGGCCGTGAGCGTGAGCGACTCCGTCACCGATAGCCTGCGGGTCGGAATCCAGGTGCATATGTATCAACTGGGACAACTGGGCGGTCCTAATATTCAGGTCGATTGGGCGTCGGGAGACTACCGAGTCGACGATCATTTTGGATTTCGCGCCGGAAAAGTTAAGACTGTGATGGGGCTGTTCAACGATTCGCAGGATATCGACGCGGTCTTCCTCTGGATTCTCCTGCCGCAATCCGTTTACCCAATAGATAACAAGAGCTTCCTGTTGGCGCACTTGGGTGGGGACGTCTACGGGGTCTTGCCCCTCGGCCGTCGCGCCGGGAAACTCCGCTATGTCGGGTTCGCGGGACAGACCACAGTCGACTTGAATGGTGGATACGTCAAACAGGCAGCGGACGGGGGCCTGGTGTTTACGAGTGCGCCCGCCGGCAAAATTTACGGCGGCGATCTGCGCTGGCAGGCGCCCTGGAGAGGCCTGACGCTTGGTTCCAGCGCGAATGTCCAAGGCTTGGACGGAACGGCACCGGCGGGCAGCGTGCACGTGCCTCCTGCCTTCATGACCACAGATTATGTCCAATTCCAAAAAGGAAAGGTCGATTTGGCGGGGGAATATATGAGGTTCCCGCTGGCTACCGTGGTGACGATTGGGCCAGTCGTGATTCCGGTTCCTCTGGATCAGCGCTGCTGGCATGCGATGGGGAGTTATCGGCTGCTGAAAAGGCTTCACGTAGGAACGTATTACAGCCACTACGTCAACAAGGCGATGGATACAACCCTGCCTCAGAATTACTCGAAAGACTGGGTGGTCTCCGGGCGCTACGACTTTAATTCTTATTTCTACGGAAAGATCGAGGGACATTTCCTGCACGGAACGGCTCTCGGTTATTACGAAAGCACAAACCCGAACGGCCTGAAACCAACTTCGAATATGCTGGCGGCCAAGATCGGTTTCAGTTTCTAGTGGCCTGTAGGTGTCAAGAGATGAGTGTCGTGAGCCTAACTCGTTGCTTCATCGCGCTGCTAAGCTTCCTCGGTTGTTGCCTCACAGCTCACGCTCAGGATGTTGTGCTGGTGACCAACAAGAGCGTACAAGTTTCCGAGATCAGTGCCGCCGACCTGCGCGCCATATTCATTGGCGAGAAAACCAGATTCGCGGACGGGTCCCATGTTGTGCCGGTGACTTTGAAGGGTGGGCCTGCGCACGAAGTTTTCTTGAGGAAGCACGTAGGCGAGAGCCCGGACGAATTCCGCGCCCTATGGCGTAAAGTCGTGTTTACAGGACAGGGAGCGATGCCCCGAGCCTTCGATTCGGAATCAGCGCTGATCGATTACGTGTCGGCCACACCCGGCGCGCTCGGGTACGTGAGCCGAGTTTCCGCAGAAAACAACGTCAAGAGCCTCACTACGTTGAGGTGAAGCGCTGGCAAGCGATAGCCGGAACCGGTCACCACCGAAGCCATTACGTTTAGGAATGCCAACTCACAACCTTGTCATGAGCCGCGGCCGGCGCCGGGACCGGCTGAATCGCCGAATGCTCGGGCTTCGAGTCCTTTGGCGACGACACAACCGACTTTGCCGCCAGGGACTCCGCCACGGCGGGCAGCGAGACGCGCAGCGCTTCCCCGATCGTCTTCACATAATGAATGGTGAGGTTCTCGATTTGCTCAGGAGTAAGATCCTCATCCACATTCATTTTGTTTTCAGCGGGCAGGATGATCGTAGTGACCCCCGCACGCTTGGCAGCAAGCACCTTCTCCTTAATGCCTCCAACTGGAAGCACATTGCCACTGAGGGTGATCTCCCCGGTCATGGCCGTGAGCGGTCGGATGTGGTGGCCCGAAAGCAGCGATACCAGGGTCGTTGCCATGGTCACGCCGGCAGACGGTCCATCCTTCGGAATCGCACCCGCCGGCACGTGCATGTGGATGTCGTGGTCGGCAAAAAAGTCTTCCGCAATGCCAAGATACGCGGCGTTCGAGCGCACCCAAGTCAGCGCAGCTTGCATGGATTCCTGCATCACCTGGCCGATCTGCCCGGTCATGGTGAATCCGCCTTTGCCCTTCATGGCGTTGGCTTCGACGAAGAGCACGTCGCCGCCCGATGGCGTCCAGGCCAAACCCACGGCCACGCCGGGTCGCTCGGTGCGTTCCTCAATTTCGCCTTCGGTGCGAATCTTGATGCCACCCAGAAATTCCTGAATGATTTCCTGCGTGACCACCAGCTTTTCGATTTTGCCCTCGGCCAGCCGCCGCGCCTGTTTGCGGCAGATGGTTCCGATGGTGCGCTCAAGGCTGCGCACCCCGGCTTCGCGCGTATAGTGACGAATTACATAACGCAACGCCTCGTCGGGAAATTCGATCTGCTCAGCCGTGATGCCGTTCTCTTCCACCTGACGTGGAACCAAATAACGGCGCGCGATGTGGAGTTTCTCTTCCTCGCTGTAACCTTGCAGCTCAATGATCTCCATGCGATCGCGAAGCGGCTCGGCGATGGGGTCGAGCATATTCGCGGTCGTGATGAACAGCACTTTCGAAAGATCGAAGGTGACGTCGAGATAGTTGTCCCGAAAGGTCGAATTCTGCTCGGGATCGAGCGCTTCGAGCAGCGCCGATGCCGGATCTCCACGGAAATCGCGTCCAACCTTGTCGATCTCGTCGAGCATGAAAACCGGATCTTTGGTTTCGGCGCGTCGTATGCCCTGGATGATTTGTCCGGGTAACGCGCCGATGTAAGTACGGCGATGGCCGCGGATTTCGGCCTCATCGTGCACGCCGCCCAGAGACAAGCGCACGAACTTTCGGCCCAACGCGCGGGCAATGGACTTGCCGAGCGACGTCTTACCCACGCCGGGAGGCCCAACAAAGCACAAGATCGGTCCCTTCATGTTGGGCTTTAAGCGACGCACAGAGAGATAGTCGAGAATGCGATCTTTAACTTTTTCCAGATCGTAGTGATCCGTATCCAAAATTTCCTTGGCCTTCAGAATCTCGATTTCCTGGCCAGAGGTCTTGGCCCAAGGCAGCACCGCAAGCCACTCCACATAATTGCGGGTAAGCGAATAGTCGGCGGCCATGGGGGACATGCGCGACAGGCGCCCCAACTCCTTGAGGGCCTCTTTCTTCACTTCCTCAGGCATGCCAGCTTCGTCGATTTTCTTTTTCAGGTCATCGACATCGCGCTGGCCCTCATCCTGCTCACCAAGTTCTTTCTGGATAGCCTTCATCTGCTCGCGCAGATAATATTCGCGCTGCGTCTGCTGCACCCGGTCCTGCACTTCGCTTTGGATCTTGTTGCGAAGCTGCTGAACCTCGAGTTCCTTTGCCAGATGCTGGTTGATCTTTCCCAGCCGCACATGGATGTCGAGAGTTTCGAGGGTGTCTTGCTTATCCGGCGTCGAGAGCGACGGCAGGGATGAAGCAATGAAATCGACCAGCCGGCCCGGCTCATCGATGTTCAAGGCTACGGTTGAAAGCTCATCGGAGAGGGTCGGTGATCCGGCGACGATCTGCTGAAACAGCGTCAAAACATTGCGCTGCAGGGCTTCAATTTCGGAACTGTCGGGCGGAGCCGCCTCAGGTATGGGCGATACACGAGCCCGCATGAACGGCGCCAATTGCGTGAACTCGCCCAAACGCACCCGCTCCAGGCCTTCGGCGAACACAAACAGGCTCTGGTTCGGCATTTTTACGACTTTATGAACGATGGCAGAAGTGCCCACGGTATAAAGGTCGCTGGGTTGGGGGCTATCGACGCGCGCTTCGCGCTGCGCCACCACGACGATGGTCTTATCCTCGCCGAGCGAATTGATCAGCTGAACGGAACTTTCCCGGCCTACCGTTAGAGGCAGGACGGCGTGCGGGAACAAAACCGTGTCCCGCACGGGCAGGACGGGGAAGGCCCGTACGTCATTTATTTCCCGAAGCTTAGGCGCTTGTTCGGAAAGCGACTGTTGGCTCATTGGCTCTCCTTGAGTGTAACTCACTCAAGCTTTAGATGTTAATCTTCCGGAAAGGTTTCACTCCCGCGATGTTGCAGGAGTTTGTTCATTCTATCGGTCTTTTGTGTTCCGCCACATGATGCCTAAGGTACCGGGGCTAATGCGGCTATGTCCTCAATAAAGGTCCTCACGCCGCCGCTTGGTAAATCCCCAACACCTTGACGAACTCAGCGACCTCCCTCAGATGGCGGAGGGCGTTTTGCGCCGGTTCGTCATCGCCGCGCAGGAAGTCTACGTAGAAGACATATTCCCAGGGGCGTCCGCGTATGGGACGCGATTCGATCTTGCTCAAGGTGATATCGCGCAGGGCGAAGACGCTGAGGGACTTGAATAGCGCGCCGGGGACATTCCTGACCTTGAATGCGATGGAAGTCTTGTTAGCGCCGCGCGGAACGAGACGGCCATAGGAACGAATCGGGGTGTCACTTCCCTTCCGCCCTGCGTTGGTTGAATTTGCTCTGCCCGCCTTGCGAGTCGTTTTGCGAATCAGGAAAAAGCGCGTGAAATTTCGTTTGTCGTCTTCAATTCCGGCTTGAAGGATTTTCCCGGAGTATTCGCGAGCCGCATGGCCTCCCGCGATCCCGGCTGCGTCCGAAAGGCGCTGAGCCGTGACGTTCTTTACGCTACCAGCCGTGTCGTAGAAAGGCACCGGTTCGATGTGCGGATGCTTACGGAAAAAGTCGCGGCACTGGTCGAGCGCGACGGGATGCGAGAAGGCGCGACGGACATCTTTCAGTCTCACTCCTGGAGCGGCGATCAGGTTGTGCACAATGCGGAGCAGAAACTCGGCTTCAATAAATACATCGCGCGCGAGCAGCAGATCGGCGTGCTCGGCCACTGTTCCGGCCAGCGAATTTTCAATGGGGATAACGGCAGCGGCGACCGATCCCCGCTCCACGCGGTCAAAGACTTCGGCAGACCGCGCGCACGGGACGATCGTGCAACCCGGCAGCATTCGTTCCGCGGCTTCGTGGCTGAAGGAACCGAGTTCGCCCTGAATCGCAACTTTGACGGCGCGTTTCACCACAAGGCAAGATAGCTGGACAACGCGGGCGAGTGCAAATCATTCCTGGGTTTCTCAGTTGTGGCTCAGTTTGAATTCATTCTCCTACGAACGCCGTCATCCCGAAGCGCGGCGTACTTCAGCCGCGAGAGGGATCTCCCATAGACACGGCCAGTGGGAGATCCTTCGTTCCGCCTGAAAAACGGCTGCACTCAGGAAGACCCCAAGCTATAGGCCGAAAAATTCAAAGTGAGTCACCACCCGTTTCAGCTAGTACCAGGATTAGTACCAGATTTATTTTGGTGTGAGGGCCTTCTGAAGAATCAGAGCGTCCACGCCGTTCGAGTAGTAGCGCGGAAATGTGCCGATCACCGTGTAGCCGTGATGTTTGTAGAACGACAGCGCAGAAACGTTATCCACAGCCGTTTCGAGTTCGACCGATTGGCAACCGGCGGACCGCAAGCGATCTTCAGCGCCCCGCAGCAGCAACGATCCCAACCCGAAGCGCCGGGCAGCGGCGATTACGTCGATGGTAATGATATGACCCGCGCCGCGTCCGGCCTCGGTGACGATGAAGCCAGCGATGGCGGGGTTGGCTCGTGCGATTGCTGCCGAATTTTTGTCGTTTTTTCGCAAATCGTCCTTTCGCAGATCGTTCTTTCGCAAACCGGAATCGGCGATTGCTTCGGAGGCCGTGTTCACGGCCACCAGCGTGAAAGACCCGCGCCGCCGCATGTAGGACCTTAGTTCGGTCCGCGAATAGGAGATCCCGGGCGGAAAGCAGTGCTGGTCAATGCTCCACAATGAATTGAAATCTTCGGGCTGAAAATCCCGGATTTGAAAATCTCGAACCGTAACAGTCACGTCGTCATTGTAACGAGACCCGAGGCAAACGGCAGAATGCGCCGAATGAATTACGATTTGCTCCAATTCGGCTCGGTTCCCAGATGGCGCAGAAATGTCGCTAGTGTGCGTGATTAGTCACAGGATTTCCACAGCCGGCCCGACGTGGCGAAATCTTTATCTAAAATTAGGAGCGCTCGCCTCTTGCTTCTCCGCAACCATCGGTCGTACCATAAGCATCTGAGGAAGCGTTGTGGGGCGCCTTCTGCTGATTGACGTGGTCGCGTCGGTTGCCGTCCTGGGGCTGTGGTACTTCGTGTTTTTTACTTACAATCGAAAAAAGGGAGCGGCTGCCCTGCGCTGGGTGCAGACGGCGTGTGCCGGCAAGGGGCGCATCCTGGAGTCGCACTGGTTGGGTAGCTCCCGGGTTGAGGCGCGTATACATTTCCCTTCCCACTGGTTCGAGAATGCCCGCGTGACGGTAAAGTTCCGGCCCCGTGCTCTACCCGTGCAATGGCTGGTCAGTTGCTGGCACCGGCAAAAAGAAACTCTCACTTTTGAAGCCGATCTGGGCGGCTCCCCCAGCTTCCATCTCGAAGTCGTGCGGCACCGCTGGAGCGCGCATAACCGGGGAATCTCATCTCGCAAGCGCGACGGGCGCGAATGGGAGGTCTACGAGCCTGGCCCTATCATTCTCACTACGCGGACACACTGGAAGCGGGATCCCACGGCGGAATTGAACGCTCTGATGTCGGCTCGCCGCCAGGACATTCTGCAGGTGCGATTCCGCCCCGAGTCCCCGCAGTTCTCGGCTACCGTGCACCTCGAAGCGCTGGCCGATCCGAACGCCGCCGCCGGATTTGTCAGTGCATTGCGTGAGATCGCAGCCGGAGCCTCGGCGCACCAGCAGTAGGCCAGCCTCGGCGTCGCTTACGGGTGCAACTTAGCGGCGAAGGTGGCTCGGATGGGTGGGCTCGGATAGAAGATGGAACGATTGTTTCGATTCTGCTTTCTCCTGCTTCTGCCCCTGACCGTCACCTCCGGACAGGAGACTTCCACACCAGAGCTTAAACCTCGGAATGCCGCGCCGGCAGAAGCTCCTTCTCATCCTCATCCTGCGCCCACCGTCGCAAACCGGCAGATCACACTCGAGGTGCAGATAACCGACAAATCCGGCGCACCGGTTCGTGGCCTGCAAATGCAAGACTTCACCCTTCTCGACGATAAACTGCCGCAGAGTATCCTCTCCTTTCATGCCGTGGATCGCAACGTCTCCGCCAGTAGCGATCCACCTCTTGAGATCATTTTGGTCGTCGACGCCGTTAATGCTCCCTTCCGGGCGGTTAGTTATGAACGGAAGGAGATCAGAAAGTTCCTGTTGCAGAATGGCGGCAAGCTCGCGCAGCCAGTGTCGCTACTTGTTTTTACCGATGTTGGAAGCAAGATTCAGGGCGAGTCATCTCGCGATGGAAATGCTCTGGCGGCACTCTACGATCAAATCGAAACCGGGCTGCGGTCGATCAACCGGTCTCAAGGCTTCTACGGCGCGACAGAGCGTTTTGACATGTCGCTCAAGACCATGCACTCGCTCACGGCGCACGAGGCGACTCGGCCGGGCAGAAAACTGATGATTTGGATCAGTCCCGGATGGCCGTTGCTTTCCGGACCGAACATCGATCTTACGCGCAAAGAGGGGGAACAACTCTTCAACTCGATCGTGTCGTTATCCAACGAGCTCAGGCAAGCAGACGTCACGCTCTATTGCATCGACCCGCTCGGTCTAGCGGATTTTGGAATCCGGACTTCGTACTACGAGGAATTTTTGAAGGGTATAGCCTCACCGCAGCATGCACAAGCCGGGGACCTGGGCCTGCAGGTACTGGCAATCCAGACTGGAGGCCGCGTCCTGAACACCACCAATGACATCACGGCGGCAATCAGAGCTTGTGCCGCGGATGCCGATGCTTTTTACGTTCTTTCTTTCGATGCCCCTCGAGCAGATCATGCCGATGAATATCACTCACTCGCCGTGACGGTCGATCGGCCGGGGGTGACGGCTCGCACGCGTACTGGCTATTACGCCCAGCCTTGACTCTTTGTCGTCCTTCCAGTGTTTCAATTGCTGGTCTGGTGATTGGTCAGATCAATACAACTCAGATCAATACAACTAAGATCGCCACAACCTCGCATGAGTGTGAATTCATCTCTTCCTAGACATGCGACTTCGTGTTATCGTTCCGGGCCATGTGTGACAGATCATGAGTGACAGCTTCAGCAATCCCACACCGCAATTTGGCACAGCGGAGTACGTCGGCCCGGCGGAAAACGATCACTGCCAGTTTTGCCACCAGCCAATTGCCGGAAATTACTACCGGGTGAATGGAGCGATCACCTGTGGTGGTTGCGCTGAAATTTCACGCCGCGAATCCGCGAAAGATACGCACTCCGCCTATACCCGAGCGCTTCTCTACGGTGTTGGCGCGGCGGTCGCGGGAATGATTCTTTACGCCGCGTTTGAGATTGCCACTGGAATTATTATTGGCTACCTCTCGCTCGCTGTCGGCTGGATGGTTGGAAAAGCGATGATGAAGGGATCGAACGGCGTAGGAGGCAGACGCTATCAGATTGCCGCAGTTCTGCTGACGTATGCGGCGGTCTCGATCGCCGCCGTTCCGGTAATGATTCACTACGCTCGCAGCCATCAGCGGCAAGCTCAGAGTCAGCGGCAGAAGCTCCAGGACGAGCAGCGTCAGTTGGAGTCCGAGTCGGGACAAACTCCACCGTCGCCTCCGCAGCAGCCAAAGATGAATCTTGCCCCTCTCCTTGGGCGGCTCGCCTTGTTTGGGCTGGCTTCCCCGTTCCTCGAAGTAGCGGGAAATCCTGTCGGCGGACTGATTGGCCTGGTCATCCTCTTCATTGGAATTCGGATTGCCGCGCGAATTACCGCGGGCCGACCCGCCGGAGTCTTCGGCCCATTTAGCCATAGCGTGCAGCCGTCGCGTTGAAGCGCTAATCGCGCTGCAAACAGAAGCCGAGTAGAATCTTAGGAGAAATAAAAAGCATTCTGCCCAAGCCGTGTCCACGATCACTCCCGAACTCATTCGCAACTGCAAGCGGTGCTCGCACGAGCTTCCGCCCGGAGCACTCGTGTGCGACCAGTGTCATGCGCTGGTGCACTCCGAAAAACTGGATCAACTCGCTTCCGAGGCGAAGGCGCTTGAGGCCAAAGGAGATTTTCGGCAGGCTCGGGAAATTTGGATGATGGGCCTGCCATTGCTGCCTCCGAACTCGCGGCAGGCAACCTGGATTCAGCAGCACGCGCGTTCCTTGGACTCTGCAGGTCAAGCGCAATCCGCTCCCCCGAGCGATAACAAGTGGGCCCGAAAGCTGGGACCTGTGGGTCCGATCGCGGTCCTGCTCGCCAAAAGCAAGATGCTGCTCACCGCTATTTTTAAGCTGAAGTTCCTGCTTAGCTTTGTGGCGTTCGTGGGAATTTATTGGGCTGCGTTTGGAATGAAGTTTGGCATCGGCTTTGCCGTGCTGATTCTTCTTCACGAAATGGGACACTTTATCGACATTAAGCGCCGCGGCTTGCCGGCCGAGATGCCGGTCTTTTTGCCCGGCCTGGGAGCCTATGTGAGATGGCAGGCCCTGGGGGTGCCACTTGAAACGCGAGCCGCGATCAGCCTGGCCGGGCCGCTGGCCGGATTTCTCACAGCCTTGGCGTGCACCGCCATTTGGTGGCAGACTGGCAGCCCGCTCTGGGCCGCGCTGGCCCGTGCCGGTGCGGTGCTAAACCTGCTGAATCTAATTCCTGTCTGGGTGTTGGATGGTGGACAGGCGGTGCTGGCCTTGAGCAAAACCGAACGCATCGTGCTGCTCACCGCATGCCTGGCTCTGTGGCTCGTGCTGGGAGAGAACATGTTCTTTCTGGTGGCGCTCGGAGCGGGATACCAGGCGTTCTTCGCCGGTGGTCTGCCGGTGCGTCCCAGCCGCGCCACCACGATCTACTATGTCACGGTGCTGACTGCGCTTGGCGTCATCATTCGATTGCTGCCGGGGCAGGGATTGGGCGTGAGGTAGCGCCATGTTCCAGAATAATTCCTAGATAAATCTCTTTTATGCCGCCGATCAGCTTTTTCGATTGTCGCGGGCTCTAAACTCGCGTTATCCTGATTGGTTGAAATCCAACCTTTTGAACTGCTTGTGTAAGTGTCTACTCACCGACATCATTCTTGCGGAAGACGAATAGGAGACTGAAAGACATCCATGCCCAACGAACTGCGTAATTTCCTGGCACTCACCTACGACGAACTCGAAGAGCTGAATCTGGAGGCGAAGGAGCAGCGTAGAAACCGGGTTGCGATCGGTAAAGTGCAGGAGAAACGGCTGAAGTATTTGACCGACGAAAAGCGGATCAAGGCCGTGACCGTCCTGTTCAGCGACCTCGAAGGCCGCCTGCACATGCTGGATTACGACAAGAAATTTCTGATCAAGAGCTGGGACAATCTAACCTTCGACGGCTCTTCGATCCGCGGCTTCACCGCGCAGCGCGAAAGCGACCTGCGGCTGGGCATCGACTGGGCGGCGTTCTACTGGGCGCCCGCGGATGTGTTCGGCTCCGGCAAGGTGCTGGTGTTCGGCGAAGTCATCGACAAGGGCGGTACATCGTACACCGCCGATATTCGCGGCGTCCTGAAGAATTATGCCGACGACCTTCACAAGAAAAAAGGCTACACGCTCAACGCAGCGAATGAGATTGAAGGATTCCTGTTCAAGGGTGCGGACGCCGAGCGCAATTATCACGAAACCGGTAAATTCGAATACGTAAACACCGGCGGATATTATCACTCTCTTCCGGGCGATCCGCTGCGCACCTTTATCGATACCACCGCCGAAGTGCAGCGCGCCATGGGCTTCCAGAATGAGAAGGACCATCCCGAAGTTGCGCCTTCACAGTTTGAAATCAACTACGGATACGGCGAAGTGGTAGCAGCGGCAGACCAGATTCAGCTCTACAAGCTGATCTGCCGGCAAGTCGCAACCAACATGGGGTTCACCGCGTCGTTTCTGCCTAAGCCTGTGGTGGGCGTCAACGGCAGCGGCATGCACACCAACGTTTCCATTAGTGGAAACGGCAAAAACTTATTCTGGGACGCGAAAGGCGAAGAGAAACTGAGCAAGATGGGATGGGCATTTCTGGATCGCATTCTCACGCATGGCAATGATATTTGCTTGCTATTGAATGCCAGCGTGAATGCCTACCGCCGTCTCGATCCGCACTTTGAGGCGCCGAACCAGATTAAGGCGTCTCCGGTGGATCGCGGCTCGATGATCCGGATTCCGATTGGAAATGAAAAGAGCATGCGTGTCGAGGTTCGCTCGGTGGCTCCCGACGCGAATCCCTATCTGGTGATGCTCTCGATCTTCAAGACCGGCATCGATGGCGACACCGCGAAGATCAAGAACCTCAGGCAGGCTGAACGCTACCTGCCCGACAACATTTACGATGCGCTCGCCAATTTCCGCAAAGCGGAGTGGACCACGAAGCTTCTCGGCGAAGATGTAAAGGGCCGCTATGCAGATTTGAAGCAGGCCGCTGCTGACCGCTGCGCACGCTCGCTGGGCACATTCGTAAAAGCGCCCGAGGTGCAGTATCACCACGACGTCTACAATCAGTTCTTGTGGAACTTGTTCTAGACTGTTTTAGCTCCTTCAGACATAACGCCTCGGCCGTAAAGCCGGGGCGTTTTTCTGCCTACTGAATCGTCGTCAAAAGCGCGCCGCTAGTGCTGTACACCGCAATCGCGTTGCCATTCTGGTTCGAGATGTACACGCGCGATCGCGCGTTGTCCACCGCAATGCCCGCAGCTGTGAAGTCCAGGGTCGCGAAGGTAACTTCTGTCGTGTTGTTCGCGAAGCTGAACCGGAACACTGTTTGATTCGCATTGACAATATATAGATTGCCGTTTTGGTCAAAAGCTAAGGCAAGGGCCTCATCGGCGTTGGCACCGAAGGGGGTTGCAGCGCCGCTGCCGAGCATCGCATCGATGTACTGCGTTTCGACCTGAGTCGTACTGCCCCAAGCGAAGAATTGGCCATGCGTCGCGATGCCAAAAACCGGACCCTGCGACGGCGTGAACGTCCCAACCAGCGCGCCCTCGACGAACTCCGCAGCCGGGTAATCGTTGCCCGGATAGATGGTGACATTCTGGTAGTCGTTCACTACGTAGACGTTGTCGATCCCGTCGATGGCAATCGATTCGGGTACCTCGATGCCGTCGCGGATCGTGCCCCCCTCATTCTGCACTCCGGCCGCGGAATATTGGGTCACTGTGTTGTTGCCTTCGTTTGTGACGTAGATGTTGCCCTTACCGTCGACCGCTACCCCTGTTGGAGTGGAGACTCCGGCAGTGATGGTCTTTATCAGGGCATAGGTTGGACTAAAGACAAGAACCCGGTTGCCAGACTGGTTGGCAACGTAGAGATTTCCTTTCCCATCGAGAGCCAGGCCCCGAGGCCCGCTCAGAGGGTTAGTCGCTGCTGACATTTGGCAGATCGAAAGCAGGGCGATCAGAAGTGCGGTTGCGGTCATGATGGCATGACGCGATATAGAAAGGCTTTTCATGGCGAGTCTCCTACGAACGATTTGGAGTTTTGATCAGCAACAGCGTATTCGCGCCGATTAATTCCCACTCACTTCTATAGGCGACATTTTTGCCTCCTGACCCTCACGGTGTTGAATTTTGTTTTCCAGTAGCGAATCGGATGGCAGTTTCTCGATTTCTGCCTACGGCGTAGTGTGCAAAATCCTTGTGCCGAGATACACACGTTACAATGCCGCTCGGAGGAGTCATGTCGAAATCGCGCAGAGAGTTCCTGACGCAAACGTCTCTTGGTTTGATAGCTGCGACCACCGCGTTCCGAAGCTACGGGCAACAACCTTCGGACTTGCCTCCCGGTTCCCCCGGCGCATTCGGCACCGGGCCTTCCGTCGGGCCTGAGGTCTCGCCCACTACCTTTGCTGAAGCTGAAAAGCTGGTGCAGGTTGAATTGAGCGCCAACGAACGCATCATGGCGGCCGCAAGCTGGCGGAAGACCATGGCGGCGCTTTACGAGCGGCGCACGGGGCCGCGTAAGGTGGCGCTGGAGCCAACCCTGGCGCCTGCGACGCGATGGGATCCGGTGCTCCCAGGTCTTGCCGCAAAACAAAGCCCGGAGCGCGAGCGCTTCATCCGCAGCAATTCCGACGCCGGTCCACTGCCGACGGGGGACGATGACATCGCCTTCGCCCCGATTACCCAGCTTTCTCAGTGGATTGAACAGCGCAAGCTGAGTTCTGATCGCCTTACTCGCATTTATCTGAAACGCCTCGAACAGTTCGATGCCAAGCTCCATTGCATCATCACGCTCACGCGCGATCTGGCACTGGCACAAGCAAGAAAGGCGGATGAGGAGATTGCTGCCGGAAACTATCGCGGTCCGCTGCACGGCATTCCATGGGGAGCCAAAGATCTCATCGACACGGCTGGAATCCGGACCACGTACGGCGCCGAACCTTTCCGGAACCGTGTGCCCAACGACGATGCGGTCGTGGTGAAGCGGCTGCACGAAGCGGGCGCGGTGCTGGTTGCCAAATTGAGCTTAGGTGCGCTGGCGCTCAACGACATATGGTTTGGTGGCCAAACCATGAATCCCTGGCTGTTGGAAGAAGCATCTTCGGGTTCGAGCGCGGGACCGGCAGCCGCCACCGCTGCGGGGCTGGTGGCTTTCGCTATCGGAAGCGAGACTGGCGGTAGCATTATCAGTCCGTCAATGCGTTGCGGAATTACCGGGCTGCGTCCAACCTACGGACGCGTCGCGCGCACCGGCGCCATGACCTTGTGCTGGTCGCTCGACAAGCTCGGCCCCATGACGCGCACGGTTGAAGACGCGATGCTGGTGCTGCACGCCATCTCCGGGCCTGACGCTGGCGATGTCGCAAGCGTGCCCAGTAAGCTCGACTTCGACGCTGGCGCGAGCGTGCAGGGACTACGCGTGGGTTACTTTCCGCGCTGGATGAACGAAAATCCAGCGACCGCCGTCGACCGCGCCGCTCTGGAGGCGGTGAAGCAGGTGGGTATGGTTCCGGTTGAGGTTGCAATTCCCGACTGGCCCTATGGCTCGCTCAATCTGATTCTCTTCGCCGAAGCGGCGGCCGCTTTTGAAGAACTCACCTTGAGCGGCGGAATGAATCAGCTCAAAGCCCAGGTGCCGGATGCCTGGCCGAATATTTTTCGCGAGGCTCGCTTCCTTTCTGCGGTAGATTTTGTGCAGGCAGACCGCTTCCGTCGCAAGGTGGCCCAGGAGATGGCCCGCATCTTCTCTCAAGTGGACCTTCTGCTCGTGCCTTCACTGCGTGACGAAATGCTCACAATTACGAACTTCACCGGGCATCCTTCGCTCACGCTGCGCGCAGGTTTCGTGGAGGTCGCAAAAGCGAGGAGTGATTGGGCCCCAGATCCCAATCATCCGATGCCCACGTTTTCTCCCGCGCGCCGTGTGCCGCACGGAATCACGCTGATCGGACGTCTCTTCGACGAAGGCACGATCGCGAGCGCGGGGCTCGCCCTGGAGCGCGACTTCGGCGTGGCGGCCCAACGGCCGCCGGGTTTCTAGGTGTGCTCGGCCCCGATTCGATGTCTTTCATGCCGCCTTGTTAACTTGGTTCTAGACATCTGGCGGCGGGTAGCTAAACTGAGTCAACACAAAGGAGGACTTTCCATGAAACGCATTCTTGCTGTCGTCTTTTTGTTTGTGTTTTCAATTGTCGCAATTTCCACCTCTGCGCAAGTGAATCCTTATAAGGACGGGACGCCCGGGGTAACCGGATATCGTTCTGAAGTGTTGGCTGAGGTGATGATCCAGGAAGACAAATTCACCCGTCTGGCGGAAGCGATTCCGGCTGAGAAGTACACGTGGCGTCCCGCGCCCGATGTGCGTTCCTTCGCGGAAGTCTTCTTGCATGTCTGCGCCGCGAACTACAACCTCTACAAACTTGTGGGTACGCCTCCACCCGCTGGGGTTGATGTGAAAGGTCTCGAGAAGTCCACCACCGATAAGACTAAGGTCATCGCGACCTTGAAAGATTCTTTCGCTCATGCGAAGAAAGCAATCACCGCCATGCCCGACGCGGACCTCGATAAGAGTCTGGACTGGTTCGGCGGCAAGAATACCGAGCGCGGTATTTTGCTTTTCATAGTGCGCCACGCCGCTGAACACCTGGGACAATCAATCGCTTACGCGCGCGTGATCGATATTGTCCCACCCTGGACTGAGGACATGCAGAAGAAAGCGGCTGAGAAGGCTGAGAAGAAAGATACGCCCGCTAAGGAGAAGCGGTAGCCGCGCGAAGATTCTCTATGGTGTGCTAGATTCAAAGCTTTCATGGACCTGGCCCCCACTATCTCCACACAAGGCCTCACGCGTCGCTTCGGGGAGTTGCTCGCCGTCGATGGTGTCGACTTGCGGGTTTCCCCGGGACAATTCTTCGGCTTCCTCGGCCCGAACGGCGCCGGGAAATCGACCACCATCAAGATGCTCACCGGCTTGCTTGCACCCACCTCCGGAAGCATCGAAATCCTCGGGTTGGATCTGGAAGAGAATCCGGTGGCAGTGAAGCGGCAAATCGGTGTCGTTCCCGAGGGCATGGCGCTGTTCGGCCGACTCACCGGTTCCGAATTTCTAAATTTCGCTGGACGCATGTACGGGCTTGACCGCGAAACTGCGGCCAGGCGTACCGTCGAGCTTCTCGACTTCATGCAGCTCGCCGATCAGCCCAGGAAGCTCGTCACCGACTATTCCCACGGTATGCAGAAAAAGTTGGCCATGGCCGCTGCCGTAATTCACGGACCGAAAGTTTTGTTCCTCGACGAACCCTTTGAAGGGGTAGACGCAATCGCCGCCGGAACCCTGAAAGCAATGTTGCAACGCATGATTACGCGCGGGGCTACGATCTTTCTTACTTCGCATGTTCTGGAAATCGTGGAGCGCCTGTGCAGTCACGTCGCCATCATTCACCAGGGTCGGCTGGTTGCGCAGGGATCGCTCGATGAGCTGCGCGCTGGGGTAGAGGCACAGACGCCAGCACCATCGGGGGATGGCCTAGAGGAGAATACTTCCAGAGAAAAGCTGACGCTGGAACAGATTTTCCTGCGCACTGTCGGGGGCGCTCGGCACGCGGATCAGGAGCTTTCATGGCTGGGATAATGGAGTGACCAACATCAGCAAACTGAGTCTTACCCCGTCGAGGCGCGGCCAGCTTGCGGCCATCGCATGGCTACGCTGGAAGCTCTTCGTGAACACTCTGCGCAGCACGCGCGGCGCGCTGGAATTGACGTCGCGAATTTTTGTGTCCTTCGCTTTCGCCATTGCTGGATTTGGCGGCGCTTTCGGCATGTGTGTCGGCACATATTTTTTCATTTCACAAGGCAAGCCCCAGTTGGTCTCGGTATTGCTGTGGCCGATCTTCTTTTTTTGGCAGTTTTTTCCTATCATGGCGACCGCCTTCACCAACAATCCGGACTTATCGGATCTGTTGCGCTTCCCGCTCAGCTATGGTTCGTATTTTCTAGTGCGATTCGTCTATGGCGGATTCGACCCAGCCACCGCTCTGGGCAGCCTCTGGTGTTTGGGAATTTTGGTGGGTGTGGGATTTGCGAAGACCGCGTTGCTGCCGTGGGCCCTCCTGGTGTTGCTGGCCTTCGCGGCTTTCAATTTGCTGTTCATGCAGATGATCTTTGCCTGGGTAGAGCGCTGGCTGGCGCAGCGCCGCACCAGGGAGGTCCTGGGCATCCTGTTTGTTCTGCTCATGCTGAGCTTTCAGTTGATCGGGCCGCTCGCTGGACATCTTGGTAAGCAAGCCCGGCCCGGTGTGCAGAGAGATCTGCAGCGATTCGTCGCATTTGCCGGCCCTGTGCAGGGCATTCTGCCGCCGGGCCTCGCCGCCGATGCCATCACGCAGGGGATATATCCCCAATGGCCCGAGGCGTTCAGTTCGCTAGGTCTGCTGTGCGCTTTTGCCCTCCTTGCGGGATACTGCCTGCATGTGCGGCTGCGGGCGCAATATCGTGGCGAGAATTTAAGCGAAGTCGCGGCGGCGTCCGCTCTTCCGGAAGATCGGTCCCTACGCCTGGGCTGGAATCTGCCTGGTTTCGCTGCTCCGGTGGCTGCAGTGTTCGAAAAAGAAATTCGCTATCTTCTTCGCAGCGGCCCCATGTTGCTCACCCTGATCATGCCGATCTTTGTGCTGGCTATCTTTCGTTTAGGACCGATGAATTCTGCCCGGCACTCCGGGGTCTTTTTGACGCGCACGCCGGAGATGGCGTTCCCCGCCGCCGCGGCCTACACGCTGTTGATGTTGACCAATCTCGCGTACAACAACTTTGGCGGCGACGCCGGCGGCATTCAGTTTTTCTACGCCTCTCCCGTAAACTTCCGCGACATTGTGTTGGCCAAAAACCTCACGCACGCGGGCATTCTAGCCGTTGAAACTTTGGTGGCGTGGATCGCGGTGGGCTACCTCTACCGCGCTCCCGCATTCGACGTTACCATCGCGACTTTGGCGGGATTGTTATTCGCTGCCCCCGTGAATTTTTCGGCTGGCAATCTGCTGTCACTGTATTCGCCCAAAAAACTCGATTATTCAAAATTCGGCCGACAGCGCGCCTCGCAAATGACGGTGTTGATCAGCCTGGGTGTTCAGCTTTTCATTGTGAGTGTCGGAGTCGGAGCTTTCTGGTTAGCGCGATCGCACGGAAACTTCTGGATCGCCACAATCCTCCTGCTTGGATTGGCGGCGATTTCGCTGTCGGCCTACGCAATGATTCTCAGCCGAATCGATCGGCTGGCGCTAGACCAGCGCGAAGTGCTGGTTGCCGAGTTGTGCCGGGCGTGAGGCCTGGTCTCCCTTAGGATGGGAACCGTCATTTCGCCGCTGCGATTCTAAGTTTATGAATCAGCTTGTCGCATTCGTCGACCATCTCATTAGAGCTCCCATCATCGTTCAGCCCGAGTGGCGGCATAGACCGCCAAAGATTACGAAGTTCCGTCACCGTGGTCAAGGCTCGCGGATACCGCGCTTTGTCGAGCCCAAGAAGCAGTTCGTAGGTCACGGAAAAGCGTTGTCGAAGTGGAGCGTGGATACTCGCGTCCTCGTTCCACCATCCCGCACGCAGTGAGAGCCTTTTTGATTTCCAGAATTCCAGCTCGTGTCGCAAGCGGCGATTTAGTTCCCTTCCTACGGCTTGTCCCCCGACGTCTACAAGCGCATCGACCAGTTCGGGTTCTTCGTCCGCAAAGGCAGAGTCATCCAGCATTCCTGAAATCACAGGAACCGCGAACGGCCCACATTTACCCAGTTCCTTTAGAGCAGCGAGGCGGGCTGGAAAGATGCCGGATCCCACAAGGGGTCTAAGGCGCTCCGCTCGTTCTTCACCATCGATTAAGGAAACAGCCTGCGCCAACTGGGCTTCCGTCTCATTAATTTCCGCAACACGATTCCGCATTTGTGTTTCGGACTCGGATAACTTCACGATGATGGGTGGTCCGGGATTCATAATCTGCCTAAACGCATACAGCCCGTCGCCGTCGATCCATACGACGGAGGTCTGCATGCTATGAAACAAGTCGGAAGGCCTCCATCCGGCCACTTCGGTTTTGCTCGCTCTGATCGTTGGAGATTGATCGGGGCCCAGCACCAAGAAGAGAATGACGCGCGAGCCAGAAGGTTGTTTCGGGATTAACTGCGACGCCGGATCACTAAGCGCGACTTCACGAGACATTTGATAGGCGGAAATTGGTACGGCATCTCCGGTGGGGCGGAGTTCGGGTACGACAAGCCGATCCCCAACGCGCAAATCGCCCTTCCACGATTCGGTGACCTCGAAGGCTCCAGGCGTGGGCGTAGCGACCGCCAATACGATGTGCGTGGCGTTCCACGCCGAATAATCGAGCATGAACGAAGGTCTAATCGCAGAGAACGCGGGAAAAACTTGAACCAATAGCACTATCGCAGACCAGCATAGGCTCTTCCATCCAGCGCAATATTGCCGTTTCATCGCGAGCAGACCTTACTTCTTTTCCGGATGCGCCAGAAAGCGGTAGCCCACGCCCCGAACCGTAAGCAAGTGGCGCGGCTGTGCTGGATCGTCTTCGATGTAACGACGCAGCCGCACCATAAAATTGTCGATGGCGCGCGTGTCGGTGTCTTCATGTAAGCCCCAGACTTCTTCGAGAATCTGCTTGCGGGAAACCACGCGCCCGTCGTTACGCACCAAATGGCGCAGAAGTTCCGACTCCATCAGCGTCAGATGGATTACATTATCCGCGGTGCGTAGTTCGAGGCCGCCAAAGTCGATGGTTTTGCCCTCGAAAGAAAATGTTCCGAAGTCTTCAACGCTTTGCGGGTCGGATGCCGGACGGGTCGAATCGGTAGCACCCGAACTCCCCGACGGATGAGCGGTTCGCATCCACTGGCTGCGCCGCAACAGTCCCTGCAAACGAGCCAATAGAATCGATAGGTCGAAAGGCTTGGGCAGATAATCGTCCGCCCCTGCCGCGAAGCCTTTCAGCACATCTTCTGGCCGGCTGCGCGCGGTGAGCATGAGCACTGGCACATAGTTCCGCGCGGCGCGCAACTCTGAAACCACACTAAAACCATCTTTGCCCGGCAACATAATATCGAGCACGATGGCGTCGAAGTTTTCTTTCTTGTCGAGCAGGCGATCGGTGGCCGCTTCTCCATCCCCCACGATTTCGGCGGAGTAGCCCTCGGCTTCAAGGTTGAAGCGCAATCCCTGCGCCAGATGAGCTTCGTCTTCCACCACCAGCACACGGCTCATGCATTCGTCCTCATGAAAGCGACCTCGGCAGTTCCAAGGTAATGGTTGTGCCCTGGCCTTCGCCCGGACTCTCTGCGACCACCTTGCCGCCATGCTTTTGCGCAATCGACTTCACGATAAACAGGCCCAGCCCCGTACCTTTCACGTGCGCCAGCGACCGGTGGTTGACTCGGTAGAAGCGTTTGAAGATGCTCTTCATATCGTCGGGCGGAATGCCGACGCCGTGGTCCTGCACGCTGAGTACGATGCGCTTTTCATCGGGCGTATCGAGGCGCACCCGCACGTTCACGTGGTCGCCGGAATACTTGATGGCATTATCGAGCACATTGAAAACTGCGGTGCGAAGATCCTCGTCGCTGCCCAGCACAGGCATTCCTCCACCGTTGGTGGATGCCACCTCCTCATAGTGCAGAGCCTCCGCGGGAAGATGATGGCGCGTTCTTGCCGCCTCCATGCACTCACGTACGAGTTGCCGGAAGTCGACCGTAGACTTCTCACGCCCGGCCTTCTTGACCCCGGCGCGCCCGGCGCGCAAGACCTGTTCCACGGTCTCTGTCAGCCGATCGGTATCGCTGAGCATCACCCGGTAAAACTCCTGCTTCTGTGCCTCGGGCAAATCGCGGCGCAGCAAGGTTTCAAGGTGCAGGCGGATCGAGGCAACCGGCGTTTTCAGTTCGTGGGTTACGGCATTGATAAAACTATCGTGTTGTTCGCTGCGGCGAATCTCGTGCACCAGAAAGCTGGTATTCACGATCATCCCGGCAATGATCAATGCAAAAAAGATGATTCCGAAGAAGAGCAGTACACCCTCTCGCCAGTTGAGGATGATCCATCCAACGTTGAGAGCGACCGCCAGCGCCACCAGGCCGATGCCCAGGCAGAGAAAGAAAACGATGGTTCCGCGGCGGCTCGTAATGCGCATGGTAGCTCAGGGTGATTTTACAAGGTTTGGCGCGCACGTCGCTTGTTTCTGCCCAGAGCAGGTCTAGCGCCGGTAGGAAGTCGAATTTCCACCCCACACAGATGCTCTTGGCGTCGTGTCCCAGAGTAAACTTAGCCCGATGGATGAATCTGTCACAAACCCCCATAGACAGCAGCAACTGTATTGGGCTCAGATGATCGAACTCAAGGTTGCTGCTTGCTACATCCGCCGCTACAGGGACTATCTCGGCAAGCGGGTCACAGCTCTTGGCACGCTCAGGGCCATCGCCTCTAGCGGCAGCATCGCAGCCTGGGCACTCTGGAGGGAATATGCATTTGTGTGGGGTGCGATCATCGCTGCTTCACAAGTCGCGGACGCTCTGAGAGATGTGTTTCCCTTCACCAAGAAGCATAAAGCCGCAAGCGCGCACACAGTTATGCTCGGCAGTATTTTCATCGATGCCCAGCTGGAGTGGGAGAACATCTTCTCCGGCCGGTATACGGACGATCAGATCATGAACCGGCGGCATAAGCTCATGAAGTTGCAGCATGATGCGGAGCGAACCAGCTTCCCGGACGGCCTGGCGACGCGAGACTCGCTTTTTGCTCAGGCCCAACAGGAAGCCGAAGACTATTTTACGGCGACTTATGGTGTAAAATGAGTATGGAGATTTTTATGACCGAAAAGAATCGTGCTATTTCAGACTTGGGCGAGAGTCAAATCATGCCGTCGGTGACTGTCCGTATCCCGATGCCCCCGGGTGCGTCGATCCCCGCTCAGCCTGCCCAGACTACCCCAGCCCAAGCCCCCGCGGACTCTCCCAACAGCAGGAAGTAGGCCGCTCCTAATCCCCCGCAGCCACACCCTCCGGCAGAGGCACGGTAACTAACCGTCCGTTCGGAGTAGGCACCAAGCCTTTTTCCAGATCAGCCAGCCTCACGCGCTTGACGTCCCAGGCTAAGCCCAGCGTCTTCAGCGCCCAGATGCCATACCAGTTCATGTCAATCTCATACCAGGTGAACCCATGCTGCGCAGCCGTGGGATGCGCGTGGTGGTTGTTGTGCCAGCCTTCCCCGAAGGTCAGCAGCGCCACCCACCAGCTGTTGGTGGAAAGATCGCGGGTGGTAAAGCGGCGCGTACCCCATGAATGCGTTGCTGAATTTACCAGCCAGGTGGCGTGCAAGCCTACGACTGTGCGCATGAAGATGCCCCACATCAGGAACGGCAGTCCGCCAACAGCCAGCAGAATCGCACCCAGCACAATCATGGGAACGTAGTGATACTTCGTAATCCAGACGTGAAACTTATCTTTGGCGAGGTCGGGGACGTAGCGGGCCAGCGTGGTGGTGTCATGGTGCATCGACTTGCCCATGAGAATCCATCCCATGTGCGCCCACCATTTGCCGTCGATGGGCGAGTGCGGATCGCCATCCTGATCGGAGTATTGATGATGAATGCGGTGCGTCGCCACCCAGAAAATCGGTCCGCCCTCAAGCGCGAGCGTGGCGCACACGGTCAGAAAATATTCCACCCACTTCGGCGTCTTGTAGCCGCGGTGCGTAAGCAGGCGATGATAGCTCATGCCGATTCCCAGGCTGCCTGAAACCCACCACAGAAACATCGCTACGAACAGTGCCTTCCAGGTAAAGAAGAAAAGTGCCGCGATGGCGCCGATGTGGAATAGCGCCATAAATACCGCAGTCACCCAATTGATTTCGCCTTTTGCAGCTTGTCGTTTTTCCAGGCTTTCCAGTTCCATGTCCACGAAAGGGTCCTCGTTCGCTGATTTTGAATCGATGTCTTATCCAGCGTATCAAGGGATTGGTTAAACAACTGTAATACTTGTGTAATAGCGGGCTGCTGGCGGTTACGGAGGTACTAAAACGGCAGAAATAAAAGGGGACGCGGTACTGGCCGCGTCCCTAAGAACCAGGCAGGATTGCCTGCGGCCTGAGCTAGCGCCGTTCACGCACTCTGCGGCATCGGCATCTTCTTCATCTCTTGCTCCATGTCTTCCATTGACATGTCCCGCTTATGCGTTGCAATCGACCACTTGTGCCCGAAGGGATCGGCGAGCTTTCCGTAGCGATCACCCCAGAACATATCGCTGACAGGCATCTCCGCAGTGGCGCCGGCTTTCACCGCGCGGTCGAATGCGGAATCCACGTCTTCGACGTAGATGTGCAGCCCCATACCAGCGCCGCCGGTAGATTGTGGCGACAAAGATCCATATTGCGGGAACTCGTCGGCCAGCATGAACAGAGAGTCACCAATGCGCAGTTCGGCATGCATGACCTTTCCGTCAGGTCCATTCATGACGCCTTTTTCCACCGCGCCGAATGCCTGCTTGTAGAACTCGATGGCGCGAGCAGCGTCGCGCACCGTCATATAGGGAGTGAGAGTGTGGTAACCATCGGGTATGGCTTTAACCGTCATATCGTCTCCTGGGTGGGAAATTCGTGGCAACGAAGTTTACACCAAAAGCGAACACGCGGTTGTTAAAGGAGTGTTACGGCGAGGTTTCAATGCTGCTCAGAAACATAATCCGGCGGGAAGGCTGGAATCAGAAGAATTTGGTGATGCCCTCTTCCAAGACCACGACGCGGTCCTCAATCCCCGCCGCTCGCGCTTCGTGTTTCAAAAGCTGCAAGGGTTCATCGACGGGCTCGTGCGACAACCGAAACGTTCCATAATGCATGGGCACCATCCAGCGCGCCTTCAAGTCAAGAAAGGCGCGGGTAGCGTCGGCCGGATCAGTATGTACATTGCGGAATGTTGGTGGATTGTAAGCGCCAATCGGAAGCAGCGCCAACTCTGGCGACAGACGGCGTCCGATCTCGCGGAAACCGCCGAAATACGCCGTATCGCCGGCGTGGTACACGGAATGCCCGCCAGCCCGCAGCACGTAGCCACCATAGCCGCGGTGTGAATCCTTGAGGATGCGTGCGCCCCAATGCCGCGAAGGAACATGCGTAACCGCTAGATTGGCGTGCCGCGAAGTATTCCACCAGTCGAGCTCGATGATCTCGGAGAAACCCAAATCGGAAATGAGATCCGTTACATGACCGGGAATCACAATAGCCGGAGCAGTTCCGCGCGTGCGCAGATTGTTTTCCACGATGGCGCGCAACGACGGCCGGTGAAGGTGATCAAAATGCGCATGCGTGACCAGCACCAGGTCGATGGCGGGCAAATCGCGCACTCGCAGCCCGGGACGCCGCAGTCGCTTCAGGACAAACAGCCAACGCGCGAAGTTCGGATCGATCATAACGCTCTGTCCGCCCAGTTGCACCAGGAAGCTGGAGTGGCCAATAAAGGTGACGCCCAGTTCGCCGTTTGCAGCCAGGCGAGGCATGTGAGTTTCTCCGCGCAACGGCGTGACCGCTGAATGCCGCACCAGACGCCCAAACTGCGACGCCCGTTTGCGCAGAGCCCGATTGTGAAGCGTTGCCTTGATCATCCTGATTTGATCATCCGGACCTGATCATTCTGAAATATCAGATTAATCGTCCTAAGTGCGTGCTGGTTGTTAGATGAACTCTACGAATCAATGACTCTATTCTAGTCCAGACCCGCAAGCATGATGCTAATTATTCCGGTTCTCCCATAGCATTTTGCAAGGGTGCTTAAGCGAAGAGACGAGAAAGCGGCTCTGTCGCTTTCCGACGCTTCCTCGGAATTCGACGAGGATTCTCTAGCATACTTTGCTTGACCGCGATCCTGTTGGTCATATCTAATCCGAAAGGTCACTTTCATAGACTTTCGGTGCGAGGAGAAGTCCCAAAATGCGCGTAGCTTTCTTAGGATTGGGAATTATGGGGCATGCCATGGCCACGAATCTAGTCAAGGCTGGTCATGAAGTCACGGTATGGAACCGCACGCCGGGCAAGCTAGTAGAAGGCGCCGGCATGGCTCCAAATCCGGCCGCGGCGGCACAGGGCGCCGAAGTTGTGTGGCTCTGCGTTTCCGATACCGCCGCCGTCGAGAAAATATTGTTTGGTCCCGAGGGGATCGAACAATCGCTGGCCGAAGGCATGATCATCGCAGATTCCAGCACGATTTCGCCCTCCGCTACCTTGAAGTACGCCGAACGGGTTCGCACCCGTGGCGCGGCCTACGTTGATGCTCCGATGACCGGATCAAAGATCGGCGCCGCCGATGGCACACTGATTTTTATGGTTGGCGGTGACGAAGCCACTGTGCAACGGTTGCATCCGCTGTTCGCTGCGATGGGCAAGAAGATTTTTCGCATGGGCGAAACCGGCAAAGGACAGGCTACCAAGCTGGTGATGAACCTGCAGATCGCGCTCATCTTCGAGGGCTTCGCCGAGGCCCTAACCCTGGCCACAAAACTCGGCGTGGACTCGCAGCAACTGGTTTCGCTCATCGAGGCTACTATGGTGCGCTCGGGTGTTGTTGAGTACAAAGCGCCCTTTGTCCTGCGGCACGACTTTACTCCAAATTTTCCTTTACGCCTCATGCACAAAGACATCCGGCTCGCACTAGAAGCCGCGAAAGAAGTTCGCGTGAAGTTGCCCGGTCTCGAGACCGTGGAAGAAATCTACGAATTGGCGACCGAAGAGGGCCACCAGGATCTCGACTACGCGGCGACCTTGACTCTGCTGGAAAAGTGGGCCGGAGTACAGGTAAAGGGCGAAGCTGCGTAATCGCTTTCTTGAGCTAGAGAGTCGCGCTGGCTTTCTTCGCGTCCTTTGCGCTTCCCTTGGGATGATTTGCGATCAAAGTCTTCTGCTTTAGTAGGCCAGCATAATGCGTAGATCGCGCAAGTTGTTCCCGGTCGGTCCAATCTCGATCGCATCACCTAAAGCACTAAGAAACGGATAAGCGTCGAATCTCCCCAATGCCACCTGGGCATCGAGTCCCCTTGCCTTCGAACGGGTCATCGTCATCCCATCGACCACCGCACCCGCAGCCGAACTGTTCCCATCCACTCCGTCGGTTCCCGCGCTCAACACTGTGATGTTCTCTCCCGCAATCTTCGCGGCGCAGGCGAGCGCAAACTGCTGATTGCGTCCGCCGGTGCCACCGTTCGTGACCTTCACCGTCACTTCTCCACCGGAGAGCAAACACACACGCGCAGATTCCTTCCTGAACTCGCGCAAACGTTTCAGTAGATGCTCGGCCGCTAACTCGTAATCCCAGTCGTCACAAGAATTGTCCACATAGACCCTGAAACCGCTGCGCTCGGCTGCTGCAGTCGCATGTTGCAGAGCCGTCTGGTTGGAAAGAAGTGTCCACCAGCGCGAGCGGTAGAAGGACTGATCGTCTGACTTGGGCGTCTCTTCCAGAGCGCGACGTTCAAAAAGTTCGCGTGTGGCATGCGGAAGCTGCGCCAGCAAGCTATGCTTCTCGGCGATGCGATAACAATCGTCAACGCTGGTCGAGTCTGGCATCGTAGGGCCGGAGGCAAGAGCATCCGGCGTATTGTCGGGGACATCGGAGACGAACATGGAAACCTGCTGCGCCGGAAATGCCGCTCGCGCAAGGCGTCCTCCCTTCACCGACGAAAGATGCTTGCGGAGGGTATTGATCTCGGCGATGGGCGCGCCCGAGTGAACGAGCGCACGATAGGTCGCGATCAAATCATCGAGGGAGATCTCGTCGTCGATCGGCTTCTCCATAATCGACGAGCCTCCACCACTGATCATAAAAATAACCAGCGACCCAGCCGTTTGCGCTTCGAGCGCCTTCAGGATGGCGCTTGCCCCGCGGATGGAATCGGCATTAGGCGTCGGATGCCCGCCACGAAAATATCGGAAGCCATGCACTTGCGATGATGGCTCGACCGAAGCGGCGACAATACCCTCGAGGGATGACTCGCCGACTTGCTGCGCGAGTGCCTCGACCATCGTGTGTCCAGCTTTGCCGATCGAGATAACCAGCACACGGGAATAGGACTGCAGCTCGTAAAGATCTTCGCAGACGCGCAGCACGCCGCGCTCGCACTGCACCTGCCGCGCGAAGGCGTTTGGTATTGAAGCCTCGGCTAGCGCGTAACGAAAGATTTCGTGCGCGATCCCGCGCATCTCAGGAAACTGCGCTTCGCGATCGGCGTCGTTGGTCATAACTTTAGAGGCTTTCAGCCATCGTCAGCGACATCAGCCACGCACACGGAACCCGATTTAGGCCTAGCAATCTGAGAGCTTTGCGGTTTAGCTGATAGCTGACGCCTGAGAGCTGAGAGTTTCTTTCACCCAAGCTTCAATCGTCTCCCGAAGTTCGCGCAGGCGCCCCTCAAAGAAATGGTCCGCGCCATCAATTATTACCAGCTTCTTCGGTTCGGGTAGCGAACCAACCAGAGCCTCCAGCTTCGACCGCGGACCGAACTGGTCTCGCGCTCCACTGACAAACAGTTTGGGCTTCGCGCAATCGTGCAGAAAATCAAATGAATACGCGCGCGTTAATTGGGTGTCAGCAGCGACCGGAACCACAGGCGCTCCGACTCCGATTACTGCATTCACCCGCGCATCGGCGCACGCTGGTCGCAACCCGACCGCGGCGCCAAACGAAAATCCTGCAAACACCATTGGCAAATGAAACTCGGCGTCCAGCCAGTCGAGCGCGGTGCGAACGTCGTCGACTTCGCCGCCGCCTTGATCATGCTCGCCGTGGCTAAGTCCAGCGCCGCGGAAGTTGAAGCGCAGCACGGGAAATCCGAAACTGTTCAACGCCTTCATGGTGTGGAACACAACCTTGTTGTGCAGAGTCCCACCGAACAGCGGGTGCGGATGACAAACGACAGCGGCATGGGTTGCGTTCTCAGCCCCCGCATTCAGCAGCGCCTCCAGCCGGCCGGCGGGACCATTGAGGAAGAGAGACCTTATGGTTGAATTCTGGACGATCACAAGATTCAGATTACATGAACTGCGAGCCACGAGCGTTGAGCATTCACTCCTATAGTTCTCAGCTCGAAGCCCAAAACTCGCAGCTAGTTTATGCTCTTGTCATGGACGCGATCACGCTCACTCGCCAGCTCGTCGACATCGAATCTATCTCTGGTAATGAAGCTGCAGTTGGAAACTACTTGTACGGAGAACTGTGCCGCGTTGGCTACCAGACGAGGAAGATTCCGGTCGAAGGGAACCGATTCAACGTTTATGCCACTTCGCCGGAGGAGGCGCATCCAGAAATAGTTTTCTCCACGCACATGGACACCGTGCCTCCGTTCATTCCGTCTTCCGAAGATACGAGGCGAATCTACGGACGGGGTTCGTGCGACGCCAAGGGCATCATCGCCGCGCAGATCACAGCTGGGGAGCGGTTGCGCGGGCAAGGGATTTACGTTGGCTTGCTTTTTCTGGTTGGGGAGGAGCGCGACAGCCTGGGTGCGAAGGTGGCGAACGAATATGCGGCGAAGGAATCGTCCGCGGCTGCGACAAATCAACCAAAGCAAGGCCGTAAGTATTTGGTGAATGGCGAACCCACGGAGAATCGCATCGCGCTCGCGTCGAAAGGGACGCTGCGGGTTGAAGTTACCGCCTCCGGCCGCATGGCGCATTCCGCCTATCCTGAGCTCGGCGAGTCTGCTATCGACATACTTCTTGTGGCTCTCGCGCGACTGCGTGCGATGCCATTGCCGTCGGATCCGGAGGTTGGTCCGTGCACGCTAAATATCGGATTGATCGAGGGCGGGCGCGCTCCTAACGTGATTCCCGACTATGCTCATGCGGACCTGCTCTATCGTCTCGTCGGTCCTTCGCAAGATTTGCGCCGTCAGATTCTCGAAACTGCGGGCAGCGAGGTGAAGGTGGAATTCCCGCTGGAGCTTCCCTTCCTCCGCTTACAAACCGTCGACGGCCTGCCCACGATGATCGCAGCTTTCACAACCGATATTCCCAGGCTAACGAACTGGGGCAAACCGCTGCTGATTGGTCCGGGATCGATTCACGTCGCGCATACGGAAGGCGAATTCATCGACAAGCAGCAGCTTGCGGACGCGATTGAGTTGTACTGCACGATCGCAAAACAACTTTGAAACCGGCCTCTCGTCTTCGGCGATCTGGATCAAAATACAGATCGTCGTTCGCAGATTCGTCGATGTCGATTGTCATTGGAAGTGGCGAGGGCTGGCGCCACCGGTGAGACGCAAGACATGAGGTATATACGACGGCGGAACCGTTGACGCTTATCCTCGGCTGACGAGGCCGGCCACCCACTTCCCCGCTTCCCGCGTCCCCAATAGTCCGCCGATATCCTGCGTAGTTCTTTTCTGCCGTACAGCTTCCAAGACAGCGGCCTCAATCATCTCGGCTTCGCCCGTCAATCCCAAATGTGCCAGCATCATGGCTGCGGTCAGGGTCGCGCCGAACGGATTTGCCATATTCTTGCCCGCGATCAGCGGAGCTGAGCCGTGTACCGGCTCGAACATCGATGTCTTCCCGGGATGAATATTGCCGCTGGCCGCCATGCCCAGGCCGCCCTGCAGCCCGGCGGCAAGGTCCGTGATGATGTCGCCGAACATATTGTTCGTTACGATCACATCGAACGGCCGGGGATCGCGAACCATCTGCATGCACAATGCATCCACATACATGTGTTGCGCAGCAATCTGCGGATGTTCGGCGCTCACCTCTTTGAACACGCGCTGCCACAAACCACCGGAATGCGTCATGGCATTCGACTTGTCGCACATCAGGACGCGCCCGCGCGGCGAACCGTCCAGCTTGGGATTGCGCTCGCAATAATCGAACGCATAGCGAATGATGCGCTCTACACCCTTGCGTGTGTTGATGTCCTCCTGAATCGCGATCTCATCTTCCGTGTCTTTTTTGAAGACTCCGCCCGCATCGGTGTACACACCCTCAGTGTTTTCGCGGATCACGACAAAATCCACATCTTTCGGCTTGACGCCTTTCAGGGGACACAGTGCCGCATCGAGCAGCCGCACCGGCCGCACGTTGGCGTAGAGATCCATCTTGAAGCGCATGCCGAGCAGAATCTCTTTGGCGTGTACGTTGGTGGCAACGCGCGGATCGCCGAAGGCGCCGGCGAGAATGGCGTCGAAGTCCCGCCCTAGCATGGCGAACCCGTCAGGAGGGACGGTCATTCCATCGCGGAGATAGCGGTCCGCGCCCCAGTCAAACTCGCTCAGTTCGACGTTGGCGCCCGAAGCTCGAATTACTTTGAGTGCCTGGGGGATAACTTCCTGGCCGATCCCGTCCCCGGCAATGACGGCGATGCGCTTGGGTGAAGGCTTTTGCGGGTCCACGGCAGAAAACTAACACAGCATAGGCAGAATGAGTAGGTTGCATTAAAACAGGTTGCATTAAATAAGGAACTCAGTGATGGCTAACTAGCCCTTGAATCCCAGCCCTTGAATCACGGAGTCGTTCGCTATAATCAATACCTTAATGGAAACCACCGTACTCCAAGATGCGCTCCACGCGCAGAGCGGGAACATAGCCGGACCGATTCGCGTAAGCGAGTACCGCGGAGCCGCGACTGCCGGGCGCTTTGCCGATCCTCAGGAGGAGTTCTCTGCCCTGCTGAATGGTTGCGGGATCTCTGATTTAGGCTTCCGCGCCAGGATTTCCCTGACCGGAAGCGATCGCATGCGCTGGTTGAACGGCATGGTTACGAACAATGTTCGCGACCTCGCGCCCGGGCGCGGCCTGTATGCCTTTCTGCTTAATCCGCAGGGACGCATCCTCGGCGATATGTATGCCTACAACCTGGGTGAGTCGCTCGTGGTGGAAACCGATCGTAGTCAGGTAGAAAAGATTGTGGCTACATTCGACCATTACATCATCATGGACGATGTGGAAGTAACGGATATCAGTGAGAAGCAGACTAGTCTCGGTTTGGCGGGACCGAGGTCACGCGCCACATTGAGTGCGGTGGGAATTGAGGTTCCCGAACTGCAGCCGCTGCAGGTAATCACTCCGCGCTGTAACTGCGATTGCGATTGCATGGAGTGCACTGTGATTCGCGGCGACGATGCGACGAACGAATCCTACGAATTCTGGCTTGCGCCAAAAGATGTTTACAAAACGTGGCGTGCGCTGATTGGTGCTGGCGCTACTCCCGTGGGAAGTGAAGCTCTCGAAATGCAGCGTATCGTTCTTGGCATTCCGCTCTATGGCGTGGACATTCGCGATCGCGACCTACCGCAGGAGACCGAGCAGGCGCGCGCCCTCAACTTCAATAAAGGCTGCTACGTGGGACAGGAGATCGTGGAGCGCATACGGTCTCGAGGCAATGTGCATCGCAAGTTTACTGGTTTCCTGGCGGAAGACTCGCCGGCAATTGCTCCAGGAGCAAAGATTTTGTCTGACGAAAAGGAAGTGGGTGAAATCACGAGTGTTGCCGTTCTGCACATGTCCTCAGGGGAGCAAACCGTCGCTCTGGGATACATCCGGCGCGAGGTTGGAGTACCGGGACGCGAGGTGACGATTGGAACCGCTAAAGCTAGTGTGATCCAATTGCCGCTGGACAACGTCGCGCTGCAACAGGCGGACGACGCGCTAGCGCGTAAAGTATAAAAACACAAGATTTCACGCGGAGGCCGCTAAGGTCGCGATGAGGACGCATCGAAGATTTCATCGAGATTCGCGGGTAGATAGTTAAAAGGACAGATACTATGGCTGAGAAAAAACAGGAATCAGGCTTCACCGTAACCGACCGCCGCTTGTTTACGGAGGACGGAGAGTTGCGTAACGATGTTCGGGAGGAAGTGGAAACGCCCAAGGCAGCGACGCCGCCGGCTCGGCCGCCGGCAAAGGAAGCTGCGCCGTACGTCAGTTCTGTGCCGTTTCCTCCGGGAACCGGCCCAACGCAAGAGGTACCTCCGCCCCCGACCGAGTCTGAGCAGCAGGCCCAGGCCGACGCCTACCGGGAATCGTCGAAGGAACTCGATTCGCGCGTGGAGCTCAGTGGCCACTCCGCGAAAGAATTTGAGATGACTTTCGAGCGCTTCCTGGCATCGCTTTACATGACTGCGATGGTGCAGGTGGGATTGATGCACCAGCAAGGCGAGCAGCCGCGAGTTGACATTATCGGCGCTCGCCAGACCATCGACACGCTGGCATTGCTCGCGGAAAAAACCAAAGGCAACCTCAGTCCCGTAGAGGAGAACTTTCTGCAGAACAGCCTCTACGAAGTGCGCATGGCCTACGTGGAAGTGACCAACGCGCTGTCTCGTCCGCCGCAACCTGGGGCTGCAACCGGGACCAGCGGACGATGAGCATACGAGCTCGCGCATGAAGGCGACGCTCACGGTGTTGGGCAGCGGCACGTCCATGGGCGTGCCTACGTTGGGTTGCGACTGCGCCGTCTGCCGCTCGACCGATCCCAGGGACCGCCGCACGCGGCCCTCCGTGATGATCGAGTATGCGGGCAAGGTTGTGCTCATCGACACTGCACCTGATTTTTACCTGCAGGCCATTCGCGAGAAAATCACGCGCGTGGACGCGGTTTTCTATACCCACACCCACGCGGACCACATTCTTGGCATTGACGATTTGCGCCCACTCAGCTTCGTTCACAAGCCAGGGAAATTGCCGCTCTACGCGCGCCCGGACGCCGCAGCGTTCCTGCGCAGGATGTTCAGCTATATTTTTGACACCGACTACAAATATGGCAGCTTACCTCAACTGGAGTTGCGGCCGATCGACGGTCCGGTCGGCCTTTTCGGAGCGCGCTTCGAGCCGGTACGACTGATCCATGGCAACGCTGAGATTTATGGCTTCCGCTTCGGGAGCGCCGCGTACTTGACGGACCACAGTGAAATTCCCGAGGCATCGCTCCATCAGCTGGAAGGGCTGGATATTCTTTTTCTGGATGCGCTGCGACATAAGCCGCATCCCACGCATTCGACGGTGGAGAATTCGCTGCGCATCGTGGAGCGAGTGAAGGCCAAGCGAGCGTTCTTCACTCACATTTGCCACGATCTGCCGCACGAGGCGACGAATGCTGTTTTGCCGCCGCATGTACGGCTATCGTACGACGGGATGAAATTGGAATTTGAAATCTAAACTCAGTGGCCAGTGATAAGCGGTCAGTGAAACTCCTTTGGAACACTGGCTTTCTGACCACTGGCCACTCATCGCTGACCACTGAAATGCTGATTTTTCACAAGCTCGAGGACGTTCCGGCGGATTTTGGGCCGTCGCTCGTGAGCGTGGGCAATTTCGATGGAGTCCACCGGGCGCATGCGCATGTGCTGGGCGAGATTGTGCGGCGAACTGGACAGAATAGAGCAAAGGCCGTGGCGGTGACGTTTGAACCGCATCCGGCGCGGATTCTGCGTCCCGACTCCGGACTGAAGCTTCTGACTCCTACGCCGGAGAAACTGCGTTTGCTGGAAGGTACGGGAATTGATGCGGTTCTGATGCTGCCCTTTGGCCGCGATCTCTCGCTGATGACGCCGCGGCAGTTCGCCGAACGCATTCTTAAGAAAAAGCTGCATGCGCGCGAGGTGCACGAAGGCTACAACTTCCGCTTCGGACACAAGGCCGTGGGTGACATAAATCTATTGTCTCAACTCGGACGGGAGATGGGCTTTGAAGTGAAGGTTTATCCCGAACAAACGCTGCGCGGGGAACCGGTTTCCAGCAGCCATATCCGGAAATTAATTGGCGAGGGTCGCGTGAGCCGGGCTCGGCATCTGCTGGCGCGTCCATTCTGCATTCTGGGCGCGCCGGGGCGCGGGCGCGGATTAGGGTCGAAATACACTGTGCCGACGATCAATCTCGCGCGTTACGAAGAACTCGTGCCGAAAGATGGCGTTTATATCACTTGCACGCGAGTCGGAAGCGAGCGCTTTGATTCTGTCACGAATGTTGGGAATCGTCCGACTTTCGGAGCGGACTCGTTTGCCATCGAGACCCATCTGCTCAACTTTCATCCCCTCGAATTGACGCCGGAGAGCGAAGTGGAAATCTGTTTTCTTGACCGCATACGCGACGAGATCAGGTTTCCGTCAGTCGAAGCGTTGCGCGAACAAATTGCGCGCGATGTAAAGAAAGCGAAAAGATATTTTCATCTGTTGCGCCTCCGATGAGCTGCTACAACGTCCCTACCATGGTCAAAGCAACCAGCTCTAATGCGGCAGATAGCCCGATTCCATGGGCAGCTTGCCATCGACACGTACGACGGTGATGGTGTTATCGATGGAGCGAACATCGATAAGCCCGACTGCGCCGGGAGTGGATTGGACGATCTTTAACACGTCGGCGTCGGAGTCCGCCAGCACGATGGAATCCTTGTGAGTAGCGATCAGCGCCTTCCACTCGCCGGTACTCATCTTGTTCAAACGCTCCATAGTTTCGGTTTCACCGGCTGAGTCCTTGTGCAGAACCAGGACTACGGCCTTGCCGTCCGGCCACTTCTTGATCTCCGAACGAAAAATCTTTGCCAAGTGGGCAGCCGTAACGCTTGAAACGTTATTGTCCTTGTTAGTGACAACGGCCATGTGGTGGGCGAAACAAGGCGTAAGGAAGGACAGCAGAAAAACAAGAAGGGCGGCAAGCCGCTGAAGTTTCATAGACACATCCAATCTCAAAACGTTGTCATCTGAAAGTCACAGAACGAGGCTACCCGAGAATAGCGACCCTCGACGTCAAAACATTGTAAAACCGCCGGAGAGCATCAGAATAGGAAACATTCACCTGCCTACGATTACGGTGTCGAAATCGGAATTTGACAATTTCCAAGCGCGCCGTACAATCCCGCCTGCATGGCGATTGGACCCATTCAACTGATTCGGCAAGCCACGCCGGGACAGCGGCGGACACTGCTGGCGGCGGCGCTGGGGTGGGCGCTCGATGCCTTCGACGCAATGCTTTACGCCCTGGTGCTGGCTTTGCTGATGCGCGATCTGGGGATGAGCAAGACAACGGCGGGATTGCTCGGCACCCTGACGCTGCTCGCTTCGGGCATGGGCGGAGTGCTCTTCGGATTTCTGGCCGATCGGATCGGGCGCAAGCGGGCGCTTATGGCGAGCATCTTGACCTATTCGGTGTGCTCGTTCGCCTCCGGCTTGGCGACGAGCGTCGCGATGCTGGCGGCGGCACGATTCGTCCTCGGGCTAGGCATGGGCGGCGAATGGAATACGGGAGCGACGCTGGTGGCCGAGACTTGGCCGTCCGAGGTCCGGGCCAAGGCGATTTCGATTGTTCAAAGTTCCTGGGCGTTCGGTTTTGCCGCTGCGGCGCTGGTGGCGGGGCCAGTAGCGGGTTATTTCGGATGGCGGGCAGTGTTCTTCGTGGGAATTCTTCCGGCGCTGCTGACATTGTGGATTCGCCGCGGGGTGCCAGAGTCCGCGATGTGGGAAGAGCGAGGTCTGCAGCAGCGCAATTCGACCAGCAACCGCCGCAGCGATTGCTGCGGAGACGTAACAGTTTACGGCAGTGCAAAGTTTTCGGCGATCTTTCGAAAGCCTTATCGCAAGCATACATTCGCTTTGTTCTTGTTTAACTTCTTCTGCTTGTTCGCCTGGTGGGGACTGTTCACCTGGATGCCGCCGTACTTATCGCTCCCAGTGTCGCAGGGTGGCCGAGGCTTCGGCGTGATCGGTACCACCGCTCTGCTGGTGATATTTAACCTGTGTGGAATGTTCCCCGGCTACGTCAGCTTTGGTTGGGTCGCGGACCGAGTTGGACGACGCAATGCATTCTTACTCTACAGCGTAACCGCGGCATTCTTAATTCCTTTTTATGCTGCGGCGCGGTCGCCCGCACTGTTGATGGTTCTGGGGACCGTCGTGGCCTTGTTCGGGACGGGTTTGTTTTCCGGCTCCGGCATTATGGGAAGTGAGATTTTTCCAACCAGCTTACGGGCACGCGCGTTGGGTTTCACTTACAACGGCGCGAGGGCCTTGAGTTCCGTGGCGCCGCTGGTGATTGGGCGCGTGGGTCAGACGAAGGGCTTGGGTTGGGCGTTTTATTTGTGCGCGGCTGGATATCTGCTGGCCGCGTTTATGACGACACAATTGCCGGAGACTCGCGGCAAAAAGCTGGAATAGGCTGGAATAGGAAAGAGCGCGGCTTATCGGGGGGTCCAGGTCAGATCCACGCGAATACCGTCAGATGCGGTTCTCCGATCTGCGGACGCCTGAACAGAGCTCCAATATACAATCCCCGTAACGTGAAATGCTACTCGATCGGTTCTACGACCACAGGTCCCCCTTCTGCGGACGTGCGGCTTGGGCGCTGCACGATCACGATCGCTGCAAGCACGAAGACAATTCCCAGGGTCTGAATTGGGCGCAGCACTTCGCCCAGCAACAGAGCAGCAAGGAGTATCGAAAACACAGGCTCGAGGCAACTGGCGATGATGGCGCGAGTGGGCTCGAGATGCTGCAGGCCGAGGAAGTAGAGGGAAAATGCTCCGAGCACCGAGATCATCGAAAACACGAATAGAAAAAGCCACTGCGCAGCTGCGTAGTGAGCGCCGGCCACTTTCCACGGAGGATTAACCAAGAGCCAGAAGATGGCGGCCGCGGTGAGAGTCCAAACCAGGACACGCCAGCGGTCGTAGCGGGCCAGGATGCGATGTCCTGCGACGTTATAGAAGGCGAACGAGAATGAGGCGAGCAGCGCCGCCGTGAGGCCGTATGCATCAAGGCGAAGCGTAGCGCTAGAGCGCACTCCGAAGAGATCTCCGAACAGATCAATGACCAGCGCGATTCCGGTGACGGCGAGAACAACGGCGGCGATTTTTTGCGGCGTGAGCTTTTGCTGGCCGCGGGCGACCACGTACAAGAGCACCCAAACCGGGGCAGTATACTGCACGATGATCGCGGTAGCGACGCTGGTTCGTTGAATTGCAACGTAATAGAAATAGTTGGAGACGGCCACGCCCAGCGTCCCAAGCAGGAAGCAGTAAGCGAGATCGCGCGCCGGCAGCCTGATACGCTGCCAGCCTCGCGCGCCAACGAGAATTGGAAGTAGCACGAGCAGCGAGAATGTGGTGCGGGTTTGCGAAAGAATGAGGGGGTCGATGGGACGGAACGCGCCGTGCAGCGGCAACCTGCCGGTGAAAACCGCGCGGCCCAGGGCGGCGGAGACTCCCCAAAGAAACGCGGCGGCGGCAATAAAGAAATAACCGCGTAGCGGATGTGAGTGTTCTCGGCTGTTATTCGGGATGGTAAGCCTCGCGAATCGCTGTTATGAGTCGAACAGAAGCGAGTCGAACAGAGATGATCAGGCAGCGTCGAGTACACGGTCAAGGCGGTCAGGCTCGAAACCTTCAATCACCTCCGCGCCTGCCGGGGTGAGGATAACGAGCGTGGGAGCAGTGCGGCTATGGTAAATTTCAAGCAATTCAATGCGAGCGGAATCATCGGAACTCATATCACGTTCCTCGAAGGCCACATCTTTCGCTTCCAGGAAAAGCTTCATCAGCTCGCAGGAGAGGCAGCCGGCTTGAGTGAAGAGGAAAACCTGTAAGGCCATGGCTGGGTTGATTCGATTAACTCAGTCGAATACGGACGCAAGGCAAACGTGCAATCATTGCGTACAGGGTCTGCCGCCGCTCGAAGAACGTTTGCTTAGGATGACAATCGAACTAATAATTCTACTCGTCTGCGTACTCGATCTCGGTGGTAATCTTCGCCGTCTTGTTGAGCATCGCCGAGACTGAACAGTATTTTTCTTCTGAGAGTCGTACCGCATCCTCGGCGGCCTTGCGCGATACCTTTCCGCCGATGCGGTAAATCAATTTAATTTCGTGTAAACCGAGGGCGGCTCAGCTGCGCGCTCAGCCTCCGCGCGAACCTCGAGACTGGTGAATGGCTCGCGCTTCTTTTGCAGGATGGAAACCACATCGTAGCCCGTACAGCCGCATAAGCCGATCAAGACCAATTCCATCGGACTATTGCCCGCCGCTTTGTCGCCGTCCACGACTATGGTGTGGCCGCTGTCAGAGATGCCGTTGAAACGTTGCTTCTCGATCCATGTGGCGCGGGCTTCAGTCATACAATTTCCCTTACTCCTCCGGCAATTGTCTGTGACCAATGTCACAGCAGCTTATCTGCGATTATCGGTGCTTGGTTCGGGATGAATCAATACCCGAAACAGCTCTGGGGCGGCCTGCTTGAAGCGAATTTCAAGCTCGGTCTGAACGTCGTGGACGCGTGCGAGCGAGAGATCGTCAGAGAACGTACAGTGGCAGGAAATGTAAAGCCGGCCACGAACTTTTTTTATCTGAATGTCGTGCATGTCGACAATTTCTGGAAATTCTCCGGCGAGCGATTTCAGTTGCCGCTCGAGAGCTGCATCCCGGACCAGTTCGTCGCCAGTTTCGATGGTGGCAGGCTCGCTCTCGATGTGGGTCAGGATGTCGTCGATCTCGCGTACGTCGCGGCGCATGTCGGCTTCCAGTTCGGTGACTCGATCATGAGCGCTCTTGAGGCTTAGGCGCTCGTCGAGCTCCACGTGCTGTTCGACGTGGAGGCGTCCGGAGAGATCCTGCACGCTGATGTCGTGGACGTTGAGATTGTGGCGGGTCGCGACCGCGCGGATGCGGTCGAAGATATTCTCCGAGCGCTCGGCGCGCGCCAAAGGTTGGACGGTGACGTCGGCGTCGGGAAGGACGCGATGAACCGCTTGGGTCACGGCTTCGACCAGCTGTTCGGAGCGCTGGAAGGTTACGGTACGGGCAAGGCCGACGGCGAGATCCGCAAAATATCGGTTGCCGGCGCGGCGGATGCGCACACGACCCACTTCAAGCACACCATCGACGCGAGAGACGGCGTCGATGATTTGAGCGCGAACGCCCGGAGGTGCGGCGTCGAGAAGCGCATCGATCGTGCGCCGCGAGAGCCGCCAGCTCACTGAAACGATGACGCCCGCGACAAATAAGGCGGCGATCGGGTCAGCTTTGCCGAGCCAATCCAGATGATACTTTCGCCCCAAAAGAATGAGCACGAGGCTGAACACAACCACGCCCGCAGACCACACGTCGGTGGAGAAATGCAGCGCGTCGGCTTCCAGAGCCTGGCTTTCATACTTGGTGGCAATTCGGCCCAAAGATCGGGAGCGCCACCAGTCTACCGCCATCGAGACAAGCATCACGGCGAATGCCCAAATCGACGGTTCCACTTCAACCCGGCGGAAGAACAGGCGCACGATCGCTTCGTAAATAACCCATGCGCAGGTCAGCAGAAGCAGTCCAGTCTCGACGAAGGCTGAGAAATTTTCGACCTTGCCGTGACCATATTGATGATCGGCGTCGGCTGGTTTATCGGAGACTCCAACGGAGAGATACGTGAGTAGGGCTGCGATTAGATCCAACGCAGAGTGCGCTGCTTCCGAGAGGATTCCCAAGCTTCCGGTAGTGACCCCAACGGCGATCTTGCCGCCCGTGATGAACAACGCGGCCAGCACCGAATTTCCCGCCACCGCGCGTTTTTCAGCGCGCATGGCAGTTGGTGAGTAAAGTGCAGGCGTCCCAGACATGATTGGATTATCGCTGCTGGAAAGAAATTGCGCCAACCAGAAAGTCGCCGTCCCGGATACTGCGCGAAACGGCCTCTATGCTACGATGCTAAGTTCGGTTGTCCAACTTCCTGATGTACCAATCCTGGAGGATTTTTGTATGCGTAAGAGTTGGTTGCTGTGTGTATTCTTGGGAACGCTGGCCTGGGGACAGGCACAGCCGGGAACGCCCCCGGCACCGGCCAGCCCGGCTCAGCCGCCGAGTGCTGCCAATAAAGCGCCGGCGGAACCCGAAGAAGTGGCGGAGACTGCAGTTGTGCTCACGATCAAGGGTGTTTGCCCAACGGCTCCGTCAAAGACGGCTACAGCGTCGAAGACCGCCGCAGGAAAGACTGCCTCCGCTACCAAGAAGAAACCGGCAGACTGCAAGACCGAGATCACTCGTGCGCAGTTCGAGAAAATTGCGAGTGGGCTTTCGCCGAACGTAACGCCGCAATTGAAGCGCCAGCTCGAAGGGGCTCTTCCCCGTTTCATGGCAATGTCAGAAGCGGCTAAGGCAAAGGGCCTCGAAAAGTCCCCGCGTTTTCAGGAAACGATGAAGATTGTCAGAATGCAAGTCCTGACGCAGGAACTCCAACGCACGGTGCAGGAAGAGGCGGATAACGTTCCACCCTCGGAGATTGAGGGGTATTACAAGAAGAATCCTGAAGCCTACGAGCAGTTTTCTCTGGATCGGCTGTTCATCCCACGCTTCAAACAGGCGGAGCCTGAGGAGAAGGAAGACGCGAAACCGCCGGAGAAGCCAACCGAGGAGCAGCAAAAGGCTAAGGAAGCGGCTGAGAAAACCAAGCGTGAACAAGGCGAGGAGGACTTGAACAAGCTGGCCGACAGCCTGCGCGAACGGGCAGCGGCGGGTGAGGACTTCACAAAACTTCAGAAGGAGGCGTTTGAGGCTGCGGGTACGAAGGTCGACAATCCGACGGTGAATTTGCCCAAGGTGAGGCGCACCGGCCTGCCTCCGGCGCACGCCGCCGTCTTCGATCTGAAAGTGGGCGAGGTTTCGGCAGTCATCAGCGACAACGGCGGCCATTACATTTACAAGGTGGTGACCAAAGAATTGCTGCCTCTGGACGACCAGATCAAAGCCGAGATTCACAACAAGCTGAAGAGCGAGCGCATGAAGGAGATGATGGATAAATACACCAACTCGTTCGAGGCCGTGCCCAACGAGGCGTATTTTGGACCGCCCGTAGCGCCCGGGGCACGCCCCGGAATGCCGCCGCGAATGCCGCGTCCGCCGACGGCTCCGCCGCCGCGGCAGGCTGCACCGCCGGCTGCGAATCCGCCATCACCACCTCCGGCGGCGCCAGCTCCGCCGTCAACCCCGAACTGATGGCGAATCCAAAGCCTGTTGTCGTTGTGACGGGTGTTGCGGGAAACCTGGGATCCAGGTTGCTCCCGCTGCTGGGGGAATTCTCCGTGATTGGGGTGGATCTGAATCCACCCCAAAGCAATTTTCCTCTGCAGTTCGAGCCTCTCGATCTCGGCGCGGAATCATCGACCCGCGTGTTTTACGAATTGCTGCGCGACACACGACCGGTGTCGGTAGTTCACCTAGCATTCGTGATCGATCCCGTGCGTACTGGTGTGCTTGACCCGGAGCGCATGTGGCAGATCAACGTGGCGGGCACGGCGCGAATCATGGAGGCCGTCACCGAGGCAAATCGCACCGCGGATTCCCCGATCCGGCAATTCATCTTTCCCAGCAGCGTTTCTGCCTACGGGCCCAGCCTGCCCGCTCCGGCGACGGAAGAGTCGGTGCTCGCGGCACATACTTTACCGTACGCAATCCATAAAAAGCAGACCGATGAGGTGGTGCAGCAGCGCGCGCCGGCGCTGCGCGGGTGCAGCGTGTACATTCTGCGGCCCCATATTTTTGCCGGCGCCAGCGTGGAGAATTACCTGCTTGGAGCGTTTCGTGGCACGATCAATGGCAAGGGCGCGCGGGCGGAGAAGATGCGGAAAGCCGACAAGCGGCTGCCCAGCATGCTGCCCCGAGGGCAGCAATATCTCGACAACAAGATTCAGTTTGTGCACATAGACGATATGGCGCGGTTGATCGCGCACATATTGCATCGCGATCCCGAAGCGCAACGGCTGACAATTCTGAATGTAGCTGGACGCGGGGCACCCGCTTACATTTGGCCAGTGCATTGAGATGGCACACGCAAAGCTGGTGCGCGTTCCGGGAAAGTGGGCGATGCGGCTGGTGCTGAGGTATTTGTGGAAGCGGCAAATCTCAGCGATTCCTCCTGAGGCCCTTCCCTACATGACTGGCGAATACATCATGAATACGGATCGGCTGCGAACCTTTCTCGGAGGCGACTATGAGAAGGTGATGCACCACACAATTGCCGAGGCCTTCGCCGATAGCTTTAAGAGCGGTCCGGAAGCAGCACAGAGCGCGGACGCCAAATAGATATTTCTCTCTTATTTCTTTCCGCGATACAAACCAGCAATGCCAAAGGTGTACGGAGTCCAACTCGCTTCGCGGAAGCCGGCGCGGCGCATGCGATCCAGCATTTCCTGCGGCTCAGGAAAACGTTCGACGGAGTTGGGCAGATAGCTGTAGGGTCCGCGTACGCCGGAGAGCATGGTCCCGACGCGCGGCAGAATTTGCTTGAAGTAAATGCGGTACAGGCGACCGGTCACTCCCTTGGGCTCGCTGAAGTCGAGGATTCCGCACTCTCCGCTGGGACATAACACCCGAGCGATCTCGCGCAGGCCCGCGTCGTAGTCTGCGAGATTGCGGAAGCCGAACGCCGAGGTGACGAGGTTGAAATGCTGGTCAGGAAACGGGAGGCAGAGCGCATCGGCCTCGATCCAATGTGGAGGTGCCGAGTTGCTGTTTTGTGTAGCTTTGTCGACGGACTTCGCGCGAGCGCGTTGCAGCATGGCATGAGAGAAATCAGCGCCTAGAATTTGGGGGCTTCGATGCCCTGCTCGCCTACGCAAAGCAAAGGTCATATCGCCCGTGCCACAGCAGAGATCTAAGACTCGCGCGTCGGGTTGAGCGAGGATAACCGAGAAAGCTCGCGCTGCCCGCCGCCACCACAAGCGATCGACATTCAACGACAAAACGTGGTTTAGCAGATCGTATCGCGGGGCGATCGAGGTGAACATCTCGCGTACGGCATGCGCGGCAGAAAGAGCGTCACTGGCCCCATCTGGAGAAGCGCCGACTACGAGTTTGCGGGTTTCGGACATTACAGAAGTTATTTCCTGATTGCCGATTTCCAATTGCCGATTGATATCTCCACGTTCGACTATCGTTCTTCAATCGACAATCGGAAATTTGAAATTCCTGTTATTTTCCCCATCCGCCTTGGGACAGGCGACGCAATTCTTCAACGGCAGCGATCACTACGCTGTCAGGCACATCGGCGGCGATTTCCACCTTCCCAATTTCCCGGGGTAACACGAAATGCACAACGCCCCTTTGCGTTTTCTTATCGGCCTGCAGCCGCGCAAGAATCTTGCGGGAGCTTACTTTGAGCTCCGGCAGCCGGCCCAGGCTCAGAACGGCATCGGCGATTCGACCCGCAGTTACACTGTCGGTTCTGCCCACAGCGAGGGCGATATTGGTAGCGGCGATCAGGCCCCAGGCGACGGCTTCGCCGTGAAGCAGGGTGCGGTATCCGGTCTCCGCCTCGAGGGCGTGCCCGACGGTGTGACCGAGATTCAGAACTCGGCGCAGGCCGCCCTCATGCTCGTCAGCCGAGACGACTTCGGCCTTCAACTTCACCGACTGAGCGATGACACCTTCCAGCTCCACCGGATCGCGCTTCAGGATCTGGGCCCGCTTCTGTTCGAAGCGCAGAAAAAGATCGAGGTCGCCGATGATGCCGCATTTCAGAGCTTCATACAGCCCCGCGCGAAATTCGCGGTCCGGCAATGTGCGAAGTAATTCTGGGTCAATGAGGACAGCGCGGGGATGATAAAAAGTTCCGAGCAGGTTCTTGCCGGCCGCAAGGTTTACGCCCGTCTTGCCCCCAACCGACGCATCCACCTGAGCCAAAATCGTGGTCGGAATCTGCACCAACTCCACTCCGCGCATGTAAAGCGAGGCCAGCAGTCCGGTAACATCGCCCACCACGCCGCCGCCCAGAGCAATCAGTACCGCTTTGCGATCGGCGCCCAACCGGGACAATCTTTCGGCTAGAGTTTCGATTGTCCGAAGTTTTTTAGCAGGCTCTCCGTCGGCCATCTGGATTACCTTCGGCCTGAAGCCCGCCGACGTCATCGAGCGAATCAGCTTTGCACCCCAGCGCCGCCGCACCGGCGGGACGGTTACCACGAAGACTTTGCTCGCTTGGGGCAGCAGTTCGGCCAGCAAGGCTCCGGCTCGCGAGAGCAAGCCGTTTTCAATCCTGGCCTGGTAGGGACGCGGCTGAATATGGATGGTGACCTGCGCCATGGAAGTCCCATCATAGCGTATGCTCGCCGCAGCTTTGATCAGATTGGTGGCGGAAGTGGTAACATTTGCCGTTTATGAAAGGTCTTCCAGCCGAGACCGATTTCATTGTGATTGGCGCCGGAGTCGCCGGCCTGCGCGCCGCGATCGAACTTGCGTCCGCGGGTCGCGTATTGGTGCTGGCGAAAAAAGAGGTTACGCAATCCCGCACTGCTCCGATTCCCGGCGCGGTTACGAGTGCGCTCAGCGATGAGGAGGAACTCATCCTCCACCTGCAGGACACTCTGATCGCCGGCGACGGCTTGTGTCATCCGGAGGCGGTGAAGATTCTCGTTGAAGAAGGGGCCGATCGCATTGAAGAACTGATCGCCTGGAGCAAGCACCTCGACCGTAATGGCAACAAACTGACATTTGAGAGCGAGGCCTCCTACAGCCACAGCCATGTTTTGCGTGCCTACGGCGATTCGGTGGGAAATGAAATCCTGCGCATGCTCCACGTCAAAGTTCGAACGACTAAACAGATTTCCGTATTGGAGTTCGAATTTGTCACGGATATTCTCACTGAAAACCAGCGCGTGACTGGGATCTCGCTGATCAGCGACAAAGGCATGCCGGAGGAAATAGCCTGTTCGGCGGTCATGCTCGCCACAGGGGGTCTGGGCCAACTCTATCGCAATACGACCAATCCCGAAGCGTTTACCGCGGACGGAGTGGCAATGGCTTATCGTGCCGGCGCTGAAGTCGGCGACATGGAATTCGTTCAGTTTTATCCAACAGTGCTGTACATGAAAAAGGCTCCGCGAATTCTGCTTCCGGAAGGCCTGCGTGCTGAGGGCGGTTATCTGCGGAACATCGAGATGGACCGCTTCATGGGCAAATACCATCCTCTGGCCGAGATGGCGCCCGCTGACGTTGTGGCGCGAGCCATCATGCACGAGATGGAAGTCAGCCGCGCACGGGATCCGTTCGTTTACCTCGATCTGACTCACCTGAATGGGGCACGAGTGCAGAAGCGCCTTCCGCGGATCTACGCAACCTGCATGAAGCACAATATCGATATCACGGAGGACGTAATTCCCATCCGCCCCGCTGCACATTATTCGATCGGAGGCGTACGCACCAACCTGGATGGCAGGAGCGGCGTGACAGGTCTTTATGCCGCCGGCGAAGCCGCCTCCAGCAGCGTCCATGGCGCGAACCGCTTCCCCAGCAACGCTCTGCTCGAAGGATTGGTTTATGGAGCGCGAGCGGGGAAAGCGATGCGGGATGAATTGAAGTATGCACGCAAGCCCGCGACCCTGCCGAAGAAAGCTGCCTCGCAGAACGGGCCGGTCGATGCGGGAATCGAAGAAATGATTGGACAGATCCAGGACACGATGTGGAAGAATGCCGGCATTGTGCGCACGCGGGCTAGCATGCTCGAGGCGATCCGGGTGCTGGAGGCGATGTCTCCGAGGCTGGCGCATCCGCGCACGCGCCGTTCCCATGAGGCCGCAAACTTGCATCTCGCGGGATTGCTGGTGGCGCGTTCGGCGCTGGCGCGCGAAGAAAGCCGCGGCGCGCACTATCGTACCGACTATCCCGGCCATGACGACAAAAGGTTTCTGAAGCACTCAGTGGTCAAAGACGAGAAGGTGCGATTTGTCTAGCGCGGCCGCTACTTTTCGCCCGGTGCAGGGTAGGCGATCGATGCGACTACCGACACCATGAGCACTGCGGCTACTGCTCCCAGGGTCACCAGTGTTGAGACCTGAAAATAATGGGCTGCGATCATCTTCAGGCCCACCAGAATCAGCACCAGGGCGAGGCCGGCGTGAAGAAAGCGGAAGACTCTCATGAGTCCGGAGACAGCGAAGTACATCGAACGCAGGCCGAGAATCGCGAAAACATTCGACGTATAAACGATGAAGGCGTTCAGCGTGACTGCGAGGACAGCGGGAATTGAGTCGACCGCAAAGAGGATATCGGTGGTTTCAATCACGGCAAGAACGATTAACAGCGGCGTAGCGTAAAGACCCGGTTTGCCTTTCCAGCCGCGAACAAAGAAATGGCCGTCCTGATACTCGTCTGTCACTGGCATCCAGCGCCGCAGTGCCATCACGGCTGGATTTTTGGCCGGCTCGACCTGGTGCTCGCGCATGAATCCGAGGCGGACGCCGCTGTAAATCAATAGGGCGCCGAGCACGTAGAAAATCCAGTGGAAGCGGTGGATCAGCCCCACGCCGGCGAGAATGAACAAGCCCCGCATGAGAAAAGCGCCGAGGACTCCCCAAAACAACACACTGCGCTGGTGTTGTTCGGGTACGGAAAAATAACGGAAGATCACGAGGAAGATGAAAAGATTGTCGACGCTGAGCGATAGTTCGAGGATGTAACCGGTGACGAACTCAAGCGCGGACTGGCGTCCCTGCCAGAAAAAAATCAATCCAGCGAAGGCTGCGGCGAGGCCTATCCACAGGCTGGCCCAGGCGAGAGCCTCGTGCGAGCGCACGATGCGGCCGCGGCGGTGAAAGACAAAAAGGTCCAGCGCCAGCATGCCCAGCGCGAACAGGTTGAAGAGAATCCAGAAGTAGAGCAAAGGAGATTGCCGATTATCGATTGCTAATTGTCAATTGAAACCGCCGCGCGGCTCAACTGGCAATTAAAAATTGGAAATTGAAACTCTAAAACTGCTTTTGCCGGCCGAGGCGCCCGCTCTCCCAGGCATCCCAGAGACCTGAGGACTTGAGCACTACATCGCCGTGAGTTTCGCGCATGGATTCTTCGATCTGCGCGCGGGTCAAGCGCGGACCGATTTTTTCCGGAAGACTGGCCAGCCCGAAGCTGAACTCAGAGGCTTCGGCGACGTGCTTCTTGAGTTGGACGAAGTCAACCTTGTCGTAGGTGTCGGAGACGGCGTGGTAGTTTTCCAGATAGTTCGCTTCGTCCTGATCGGCGACAAATGTGGGAACGCCTTCCAGCATGAAATCAAAGTGGTCGGTGCCCCATTCCATGTCGGTTTTCATTTCGGTCAGGCCAAACTGCTTCAATGGCAGGATCAGGCGGTTGGCGGCATCGAGCACATCCTTGCGGCCTCCGTCGGCGAAACCGGTTGTCTTTCCGGTGCCGGCATCCCAGATGACGACTCCGGCGGCGTGGTCGAGCTCGGAGCGGTGCCCGATGGCATAGGCGCGCGAGCCGAGCAGGCCTTCCTCTTCCCCGGAAAAAAGAATGAAGCGGATGGAACGGCGAGGCTTCAATCCCGACGCTTTGATTGCGCGCAGCGTGTCTATTACCAACGCGGCGTTGCAGCCGTTATCGAGCGCGCCGGTACCGAGTTCCCACGAATCGAGATGCGCCCCGAGAATGACAAATTCGTCGGGCTTCTCGCTGCCTTTGATTTCCGCGATCACATTGGCGGTTTTAATCGGTCCGCCGATTCGATTGGGGATACTCAAATCCGCCCACACAGGATGCCCCGAGGCCAGCAGACGGGCGATGCGCTCACCATCCTCTCGCGCAACCAGTACCTGGGGAATGCGGTCGATTTCGCCCTCAGCAGAGTTGGTATGGCGGTACAGAATGTCGTGCTCGCGCGTGGCGAGAAAGGCGACCGCCATGGCTTTTCCCTTCACCGCTGCCGCGATCACTGGCGGAGCGTTTGAATACTCGGCGAAAAGATCGTCCCAGGTCTTCAGCACAGCGGAATGGACTAGCAATATTTTGCCGGAAATGTCTCCAGCCTTTGCAAAATCGGCCGGGCTGCCATTGCCCACATCAATCACGGGCACGTGCCTTACCGCGGCAAGCGCGGGCGCCCACGCGATCGAGACGCAGCGGACACGAAACTCAACTTTGGGAATTTGCGTAAGCTTCGGATCCAGCGCCGTACCTGTGGCGCTGACGGCCATCTCGGTTGCGCCCTCTGCCCAGGAATGCGGGATGGAGAACTCCTCGGTGTGTACACGGTCGGCGCCGGCAGCGTTGAATGCCTGCACCCCCCAGTCGATGGCCCGTTGCATTGCAGGAGTGCCAGGCACGCGCCCACCGACTTCATCTGTCAGCCGGCGCAGGTTGCTTTCCAGGGTGGAAGGTTGCAGAGCGGCCCGAATGAGAATGGCCTCGTCAGTATCGGTGGGTGGATTTGCAGCAGGTGGATCTGCAGCAAGACCAACAGCGCTTAGGAGGACGCACAGGCACGAAGCTTTCAGCTTTCGCATATCGCGTGCATTAGAAATGAAATCAGGGAAAAGAGCAAAGAAGATTAACTAACCTTCGCGTAGCCTCGGCGTACTTCGCGATTAAGAGCTTTTGCCGGTGACCTCGCACAACATTGAAAAGTTTCACTTGGGCGGCAGCGGATCCATTTTGTCGAGAATGCGGACCGTCTCCAGCATGGTGGCGCCTACAATTTCCAGGCTCTTGGGGCTGAGCTTGTCGACCGTATCTTGCGTCGTGTGCCAGAAGACATCGTTGTAGCCGTAGTTGAAGTCGATGAAGTCGGCGCAGGGCACGCCCCGCTTCACAAAGGGAATATGATCGTCGTCTACTCCCATAGTTCGCGCGAAGAAATGCGATTGATAACCAAGCCGGGTAGCAGCCTCATATACGACGTCCTCAAGCCATGGAGTTGAGTTCGCGTCGCGCTCGATGTTGAGATCTGCGTCGCCCACCATATCTGCCAGCAGGAATGCCTTTATCTTCTTCAGCGTTCCGTCGGCTTGCCACTTTTCAGCCAGATGGCTAATTCCATACAAACTGTCCTGGGCAAAAGGCATCTCGGCCTCTGGTTTAATCGCTTCCTCGGCATCGTCCCATACCAGCCAAATGCTGTAGCCATCGTTCTTTTTGCCGCGCAGTTGGTTAGCAAATTCGAGAAGGAGCGCGCTGGAAGAGCCGCCGTCATTGGCGCCCACATAGGGTGTATTGCGCAAAGGATAGTTCGTATCGTAGTGGCTGGCGATCACGATGATTCCATCCTTGGTGCCGGAAAACTTCGCAATAAAATTTCGCACGGGAAGCTTCCCCTCGGGAGTATCCGCGGCGAACGAATCCTTCTCCACCTCATCGCCCTTCAAATGACCGAGAATGTAGTCCTCAACTTTCTTGTGATTCGCGCTGCCGACCGGCCGCGGGCCGAAAGCCACAATCTGCTTCACATATTCCATCGCTCGCGCACCATTAATCGTGGGGGCCGGACCGGTGTCGGCCGGAAGTGAAAGCGCGGTCCGAGATGTATCGGAAGCCGTTGTGGGTGGACTCTGTGCTTGCACTCGGCCGCCCCCCTTGTCGTGATCGCAGGAAAGAAGCGTGAGGGTAAACGCGAGCGATAACAACGACAGAGATATCCAGTTCCTTATGGTTAACACAATGACCCCGACAACGATGGCCTCGACGACAGATAAACCTAAATGTCAACCTAAGGCTGAATCCCCGAAAACCCTCTCACGCAGCCTTTTTTTCTTTTCGCGCCAGCCGCTGCTTTGGATGAACCAGGTAAGCGATGCCGATGCTTACGCCGTACAGCGCGACCATGGGAGCGGCAAAGATGCACATACTCAGAATATCGGGAGTCGGCGTAACAATGGCCGCTACGATAAAAATCAGCAAAATCGCATAGCGGAAATTCTTAAACATGAATTTGGCGGTCACGATGCCCATCAAAGCCAGGAAGAAAATAAGGATCGGCATCTCGAAAATTAAGCCCATGCCGAGAATGATGCTGAGGAACAGCGACGTGTATTCGCTGATCGTGATCATCGGCTGAAACTGCCTGCCGAAATGAACCAGGAACCCGAGCGCCTGCGGGTAGACAACCTTGTACCCGAAATATCCACCCGTGATAAATAGGGCGATGGTCGAAACCATAAACGGAACGACATAGCGTTTTTCGTTCCGATAAAGCCCGGGAGAGATAAACATCCACACCTGGTAAAGGATGAACGGCGAAGTGACGAACACCCCAGCCATGGCGGCAATCTTCAAGTAAAGGTTGAAGGGCTCGGTGGGATTCAGGTACACCAGTTTCTCCGACATTCCGTTCGCTCTGAGCACTTCCATAATGGGGCGCTGCATGATCCCGTAGATCCACTCCACCTTCCACCAGCAGGCGAAAAATCCGACGGCCACGGCGGCGATCGAGTAAACCAGGCGGCGCCGCAACTCCTCGAGGTGATCGAGAAAACCCATCGTAGGCATAGCGTCGCGGCTAGGCTGTTCGCTGGAAACGCCGGCTGCGGTATCAGACATGCGACGCCTGCGAGGTGGAAGCGTCAGTCTGAGTGACAGCCTCGGCGGGAGGATTGGGACTTAGTGCCGGAGCTGTATTCGAAGATGGAGAAGCGCCTTCAACTGTTGGAGCTGCGAGCCTTGCGGTAGAGTCGGGCACAGGCGGAATCGGTTCGCTCGCCATAGGACCGAGACTCAGGCTGGCCACAGTGCCTTGGGGCGGCTGGCTAGGCGGCAGCGTGGCTCGGGCCTTCTCGACTTCAAGATGGGCGATTTCAGTTTCGATCTGCGATTTGAATTCGTTCGAAGCACGGCGCAGTTCGGCGAGAAGTTTTCCGGCTTGACGAGCGATCTCCGGCAGCTTCTTTGGCCCGAAGATAATCAGCGCCAGGAAGAACAGGAAGATCGTCTCGGAAAAACTCATGCGCTCATCATAATGCCGAAGTGAGAAAGCGGCAACGATGAGACAAACTGTTGACAAGATGTCTTCTGAGAAACTCGTCCCGCCCAAAATAACAGGATAGGTACCCTCGGTAACCATCCGGGCCCTCGCGCATCTAACCCAGTGTTATACTTTCAGTATTCAGCGCGGTAGCTGGGGACGGTCGACACCCCTAAACCGAAGGATAATTCAAAATGGCACGTAGTTCTCGGCGTTCCCTCTTTCTGGTTGTTTTTTTTCTGCTCGCCTGCGGATTTCTGGGGATTCTTTTTGCCCAGCGGACGGGCCAGCAGTCCTCGCTGTCGGGTGACACCGACGTTAAAGACAGCCTGAAGCAGTTCACCGACGTCTACTCCATCGTCGAGGAGAACTACGCAGAGCCGGTCAATCCGGATAAGGCGATCTACAACGGGGCTATCCCCGGAATGCTGCATGCGCTCGATCCGCACTCGAATTTCTTCGATCCCAAGTCGTATGCCCTGATGCGCGAAGATCAGCGGGGCAAGTACTACGGCGTAGGCATGACAGTGGGGCCGCGCAATAACAAAGTGATTGTGATTTTTCCTTTCACCGGCACGCCCGCTTACAAAGCGGGCATTCATCCGGGTGACGTGATCATCGCGGTCGATGGCAAGTCCACGGAGAACATGAGCACGGGCGACGTCGCCGACATGCTCAAGGGGCCGAAGGGCACGACGGTGCACATCAGCATTTCGCGCGAAGGGGTTGAGAAGCCGATGGAATTCACCCTCGTGCGCGACGAGATTCCACGTTATAGCGTGGACGTGCATTTCCTCATCCGGCCTGGAATCGGTTACATGCACGTGACCGGATTCAACGAGACTACCGAGGAAGAGGTTTCGAAAGCCCTGGATGAATTCGGCGATCTCAAAGGACTGATTCTTGATCTGCGAGGAAATCCTGGCGGCTTGCTGAGCGAAGGAGTAGGGGTTTCCGATAAATTCCTGAAGAAGGGTCAACTCATTGTTTCTCACCATGGCCGCGCTTCTGCGGAAAAGCGTTATGTGGCACAGCACGGCAACGGAGGCAAGGATTATCCTCTCGTCGTCCTCGTGAATCGTCTCACCGCATCGGCGGCGGAGATTGTTTCGGGAGCCATTCAGGATCATGATCGCGGCCTGATCGTGGGCGAAGTCACCTTTGGTAAAGGATTGGTGCAGACCGTGTATCCGCTGTCGGAAAACACAGGTCTCGCTCTTACCACGGCGCACTACTACACGCCCAGCGGCCGGCTGATTCAGCGCGATTACAGCAACGTTTCCCTCTACGATTACTATTACAACCGCGAGCCCGATACCACCAGCAATGCCAATCGTGAAGTGAAGCTCACCGATAGCGGCCGCACGGTTTATGGTGGGGGTGGGATCACTCCCGACGAGAAAATCGAACCGGTGAAGAGTAATCATTTTCAAGACACGCTGCTGCAGCACTATGCATTCTTCAACTTCGCCAAGCGCTACGTCGTGAATCACCATCCGGCGAAGACCTTTGAAGTTGACGACGTCACCATGCAGGATTTCCGCAAGTCGCTCGACGAAGCCAACATTCCATACACTCAGGCGGATCTGGTCGATAACAACGACTGGCTCCGGTCAAACATCAAGGCTGAGATTTTCGTCGATGCTTTCGGCCAGGATGAAGGCATGAAGGTGCGTACAGAAGCGGATCCGGAAGTGCTGAAAGGGCTGGATCTTCTCCCTCAAGCCAAAGCCCTGGCGGACAATGCCAAGCGCATCGTGGCGGAGCACAACAGCACGGGAGCCTTCAACCGCTAGATCAGCTCGTAGAACGCCTATAACGCCTGTGTGGGGAGGCAGCGCTGGGCTATCCGTAGAGAGCCTATATGGGAACAGGCCCCGGCTGTCCGTCGAGAGCCTGTGTGGGGACAGCCGCCCTCGGCTGTCCATCGAGCGAAGTTCGAGCGCTTCCTCCTCAGGTGCGGTCTGGCTCACGCGCGGCAAAATCGCACACCACGACTTTCATTGACTTCAAGCATCGGCTATGCCAAAATCCGCCTCAGCGGCGGGTTTTACCGGCTTGAACGCCGGACCGCCGCTCTTCCCCAGTCCGGCCCGAAGATGACACAGGCAAGAAAACGACCTAAGCCCGCGGCGCTCAGCGTTTGCTTCTCGCCCTGCCAGGCGGAGCCGGTTTGAAGCCGCTTCTGTTGGGATTGGCGGTGGTCTTGACTGCGGTTGCCGGCTACATCGATTGGCGAAGCCGCCGCATTCCCAATTGGCTGACGGTTCCTGGGCTGCTGATCGGTATCGCAGCCAATGCAATCGCCAGCGGTTGGCCGGGGCTGAAGAGTTCCCTGCTGGGCGCCGGGTTGGGATTGCTGGTGTTGTTGCCCTTTGTTCTGGTTCGGAGCCTGGGGGCGGGCGATTGGAAGCTGGCTGGCGCTCTGGGCGCGTTCGTAGGGCCCGCGGTGCTGGCCGACTTGCTGATGGGTTCCATCTTTGTCGCCGGGATAATGGCCCTGGCCTTGGTGATCTACAAGCGCCGCTTCCTGCAGACGCTCCGCAATATTGGCAGGATGGTAGCCTCCATGGTGACCTTTCGTATGCCCGGACCCGAGGTTTCGCTGGACAATCCGCAGTCGCTCAAGGTCCCATATGGCGTAGCATTAGCTTTAACTACTTTGCTTTTTGGCGTCGGAAAGATGTGGGGAGCGCGATAGATATGAAGAAGCGGCTGTGGGCTCTTTGGCGCAGGCTGGCCCGCGATATTCGCGGGACGGAGATCGTGGAAGGTGCCTTTGTGATTCCCTTGGCGTTCATGTTCATCATGGGGATTTTCTGGTTTGGCCTGGCGTTTTTAATTTACGGCACTCTCGCTCAAGGAACGAGGGCCGGCGCGGAAGCTGCCGTAGCTCCGGTTTGCACCACTTGCGCCGCCGGAGGGACTCCAGCAACAATCGCCCAAACAGCGGTCTACAACGCGCTTGCGGCAGCGCATTTGAGCAAGAACAACCTCGTCGCAACAGGTGGTTGGACGCCTCCTATGCTGTGTGCTTGTGGCTCTGTCGCCACCAGAGCGGCGTGCACTGCCGCTCTCGCTCTCGCCTGCGACAATACCGTTACTGATGTTTGTGTTCAGGTGAAGGTCCAGTTGTCGTTCCCAACCCAGGGCGGCGCAGGCACTTGCGGCACATCGGTGAGTGCGCGGTATAGATATCCGTTTCACATGGGGATTCCCCTTACAGGTTTGGACATAGGGAATGTGCTTCTTCCGGGGCAGGCACAGATGAGGGCGGAGTCGCAATAATGTTACCTGCACTTCGGCGGACCGGAGCACTCGCGTCGCTAAAACGCGGCTGCGCCGACGATCGCGCCTCACAGATCGTTGAACTTGCTCTTTCGCTGCCTGTGCTGGTGCTATTCGTCGTGGGGGTTTTTGACTTCAGCGGAGCGCTTACTCTTAAGCAGAAACTGACCAACGCCGCGCGCGAAGGAGCACGGGTGGCAGCCTCTGATCCGGCCAGCGATACGTATGCAGCGGTTCCCGCGTCGGTAAGCGATGCTGGTCAGGCGGTGGATAACTACCTGTTTTCGGAGAAGATCAACGACTGCGGACTGGGACCCACTCTTCCGACGACTCCGCCGCAGACTCAACTTACCTGGACCTACACCGCGACCGGCGGAGGTTGTCCGGGGACTGGAATCAGCATCGCAGTCAACAGGGGCTGCTCTACGCTGGAAAATGGCATATACCTGATCGGCACCTGCGTCACCATCTCCTACGCATACAAGTGGCAGTACAACAGCGTCACTGGTTTATTTGGCGGGAGCTTTGTTGGTCCAACCATTATCACTACTTCCGCGGAAGCGTTGAACGAAAACTGAGGGATCGCCATGCTGTCACCGCTAATCCGTCGACCAGGAAGAAATGTTGAGCCACGCTCGAAGGAGCGAGGCGTCACCATGGCGCTGGTCGCGCTGACAATGGCGGTGCTTATCTCCCTGGCAGCCTTGTCCATCGACGTTGGCACGCTTTACGAAGCCAAAGCCGAGGCCCAGCGCGCGGCCGACGCCGCGGCGTTGACGGCAGCGAGGGTCATCTCGATCTCGGGAATTACGACCGATCCGTTGAATGCGGCAAACTCATGGCAGGCGGCCTGCGGCGGGGCAACCAGCACCGCGACACAGGCTGCCGTCAGCATGGCTCAGCAGAACTTCATTGGTGGCGTCGCAGTTGCGCCGGCATCGGTAAACGTGAACTATATTGCAGGAAACTCCGGGACCGCGAATGCGGATTGCTCAAAGCTCGGAACACCCTTTGGGGTGAATCCCGTTGTTACAGTCAGTCTGCAACGCACGAATCTCCCAGTCTTCTTCGCCCGCATTTTTTCGTTGTTCGGCAGCACATTTTCGGGCGCGAGCGTGAGCGCTACTGCGAGTGCTGAAGCGTTCAATCCTTCAGGCTCCTTTGTCCTTGGGGAGGTTCCAGTCAATCCACGCTGTGTGAAACCGTGGTTCGTTCCTAATCTGGATCCGAGGCACACGACCGGAACCGGAACCTTCGTCTCCCCAACGGTCGGACAGATCATAAACCCTGGAACCTTCTCCGGTAACAATGGGGTCGTCGGTGAAACGTTTAACCTCGTAGCGGACTGCAATCCGGCAACCGCGGGCAGTTGCGTTCTCAACCCCGGTGCTCCCACTGACACGCCCCCCAGCACACTGCAATATCTTCCCGGAGCAGCACCGGCCACTTCCGTAGCCATCGCTGCCAACGGAACTATCAACGGGTGTTCGCAAGTTCAAAACGCCACCTATTGGAACGCCGTTGCGGGTTGCGATCAATCCACCATTTACGCGTGCGGAAATTCGCTGGCGAACAATGTCGACCTCGCGGACAATCCAGGGCTGCCCGGAAACGATAGCGTCAACGCCGCGCAGTGCCTCATCAACGAGAGCGCTTCGGGCGTAGGGAGCGGCCAGGATTATCTCGCACCCGGCCCCTCCACTGGCCCTTATACGTACCCTTTTCAAATTCTGGCTGGAGGTAACAGCGCTCTCATATCTGCGGGCGTAGCCAGTGGTAGCCAAATCACCAGCAGCCCGTCTATTGTCTCCCTGCCTATCTATGACAGCGGCGCCGTCACAATTTTTGGGGCAGGTGCCTCCACTCCGGTCACCGTCATCGGTTTCCTGCAGGTCTTCATTAACAACGCCGACAACGCTACCGGAAACATAAACGTGACAGTCATGAATGTGGCTGGCTGTGGCAACAGCTTTGGTGGTACTACCGTTGCTTTCGGCACTTCTCCCGTGCCGATCCGGCTGATCACGCCGCCGTAATTCAAATCGCACAAGTAAATCTAGGGATTTCCAGCCTAGTTCGGGTTCTCGTTCGGAGGCGGAGGCGGTGGAGCTTGGCCGTCGGCAGGCGGATTTGGATTCTCCGCCGTGGGCTGTGCTTCTGGCTGCGGCGGGGGAACGGCGTTCGGCTGCATGGTTCGTTCATCTTCGACAGCCATTGGCTGGAGTTGAGGGCTGGGCGATGACAGCCCTCCTTCTCCGCGCGGGCTGAGGATTACCTGGTCCAGATCGCGAGGATTGCTGGCCGAACTCAGAATCAGGAAGTTGAACTTCGTGCCGTTCAGCAAGTGCGCCAGAACTTCCGGAGCGGGCGCGGGGCCGAGCTGAACTACAACTTTCTCCTGCTCCGCTCCCGCGGGGATTGCGATCTCTGCCCCCGTACGCTGGTGAACGGCGAAGAGAACTTCCGACAGGCTGGCTTGATCGGAATTGATCGAGAGCAATCCATTTCGAAATGAAACTACGAGGCGCGGTTTCGGCGGTGGCGGGGAAACCGGCGCGGGAGTTGGTGCGGAAGGTGGCGTCTCTGAAGGAGGATAGGTAATACTCACCAACTCCCGCTCAGCAGCGGGATTAGCCTTGGCTGCTTCTGTGCCCGGAGTTCCGACCTTCACGATAATCGTTTTTCCCGACGGAAAAACCTGGTAGGGCTGTGGACCATTCAAATCGAACACCACGCGCGTGACCGGCGGGTTCGACGAAAACAAGCCCACGCGCATACTCTTCACTTCTTTGCGGTTCACCACTTGATTACGTAGCTGAGCGCCGGGAGTCGCGTTGACGAAATCAACGATCAGGCGGTCGGGACCGGTGATCAAATTGGTTTGTGGGACGATGCGAGCGCTGGCCTCGATCTCGATTTCGACCTGGCCACCGCCGCGAAGCACTTGCGCTCGCTGAATCGAAGGCGTGCTCTGGGCGTGAGCCGACGGCGGCGCGGTAAAACAAACTGCCGCACATAACCATAGAGCCGCAGCAGTTCGGGGGGAGAAGAACATAAATTGATGCTTTTAGTTGCGCTACCGCGATCTTAGCAGCGTTCGTGATCGAAAGCCTTGACGAAAGTATTACAACCTTGGGTCGGGCGCGATACGGCGTGCAGTTCGGCTAACGCGTCAAGCTGGTTGAGGGGGAGATCCCTTCGGCTTCGCTCAGGGCAGGCTCTTCGCTCCGCCTGAAAAACGGCTACGTTCAGGATGACGCCGCAGTGCAAGGAGCCAAGCTGCACTACTACGAGAGCTTGCGGCGCGCCTGCCAGCCGATGGCCGCCAATCCGGAGAGCAGCATCACCCAGGTTCCGGGCTCGGGTACGGGTGACGGAGATCCACTACTGCCGCATGGGCTTGGCTTCTTCTTGCCGTTGGTACCGGTCGTTGTCCCAGTCCCAGTGGAACCTTTTTTCAGCGGCCCGCAAAGGCCCTCCGGCAGCGGCGGAGGCGAAAGCGCCAGCCCATTTCCGCCCTCGAAGGGATTGTATAAACTCAGCGGTCCGCTGGGATCGAAGCCGGGCGCCAGCGGCCGGTTGAGCAGCGCCGACTGAAATGGAATCTCGGGAGACTGCATCGCTGTTCCCTCACCCGCCTGAACGGGCTGATCGAACTTCTCCGGGGCAGGCTCGGCCGGTGCAGTCGGCTGCTGCGCGGTCTGCTCTACGCGGTTTCCGCATCGGCCGCGGGCTGTCATACGTCCGTCAGTAATCAGCTTCTCGCCTTTGTGTAGCGTTATCCTTCGACGCATCCAGTAGATCTGGTTGCCGATGCGGTAGGACATATAGACCGTGCGGGCCAGCGTAAGCCGAACCACCTGGGCGTGATTGTAGTCAAAGCCAGCGTAGTGCGCGGCCACGATAGGGTCGTGCTCCGCCACCCACTTCAATTCTTTAGCGTCTTCAACGCCGCCCGCCACAACGGAGTAAGGATAAACCGGACGCGAAGGCTGCTGCGCCGAAATCAAGCTGTTGAGAGTAACCGCGCGCTCGCGGCTGAGTACAGTCTGATCGAAGGTGAAGGATTCCGCCTGCCGGTTGTGAAACAAGGAGGGACCGAAATATCTCAAAGCTACGGTCGAGGCGACAGCGGTAACAAGTGCAAGAACCGCTGCCACTAGCACGCGGCGAATCAGTCGATTTCTGCGATGCCGACGGCTTCGTCGCCGCCGGACTCTCATTTGCACTTGGACGTTCCCGTTCTCGGGATCGGGCACAAACCACTCCTACCTACGGCGGCCAACTTGGGCTCCTGGACTGTTGGCACTCCGTCACCAGCGTAGACGCACTCTGAGTGCCACACGGGGGATTTGCACCTCCAGAAAATAAAGGAGATCCACCTGTCAGGCGATCATACTAGCAAAGCGAGAAATAGTTTGCATAAAAAATCCTGTGGATTTCCCCGCCCAGTGCCGAATTTGCAATTTGCGCCTACAAGGTTCGCCTGATCTTCGCTTCCTGGCGCTTCGACGGAGAACTCCGGTAATCCTCCATTTGGGCTATTTGCAAGAACTGCAGACCACTGTTAGTCTCATATCCAAAGTTACCGGAGTAAGTTACCACTCCGTTACGTGCCGGCCTTCGCGGCATGAGCAGCTGTGCTGCTGAAACTCCCCCGTATCGAAGGAAGAAGCAACACACGCTGTCGCCTGCCTATGGACAGCCATCCTCTGTGTGCTAGGAGCAGACCCTATGCGGTTGAGTCGACTTCAGGCTGTACTCTCTATTATTTTTTTCTCGCTACTTTTAGCGAGTCCCGCGTTCGCCAATTCGGTGAATATGCAGTTCAACAGCGCCAGCCCTAGCGGTATCGGTGGTGGTGGTGTCTATCCCTACTCGGTTTCGGTCAATGGAATTGTGACGTCTCTGCTTTGCGACAGCTACGACAACGATGTCTCACCAGGTGAGACCTGGAAGGCAACGGAAACGCCGTTCCTGCAGGGCATTGCGAATAGCCTCTTTGGGCCGTCGATGACCGCAGACTATAAGGCCGCCGGTCTAATCTTCAAGAGCATGCTGGCCGGAACTCTTACGGCTACGAAGGCGAACTGGGCGATCTGGGGATTGTTCTCAGCCAACGCCAGAGCCCAATCCCAATTTGGGACGACAGGTGCGGCCGCGATTGATGCTTCCTATCTGGCGTTGGCTTCGAGCGCCAAGAACAGCGCCTTCAACGGTCTCGTACTTTACACACCCATCGCCGGCACTCAGAGCATGAATATGGGAACGCCGCAAGAATTTATCGGCTTCAGCACCGTGCCCGAACCCGGAACCTTGATGATGCTCGGGACTGGACTGGTCGGACTTGCGGGAGCGATTCGCCGCAAGATTGCCCACGTCTAACTTCTCAAACTAACTTTCGCTTCGCTCTCCTGGGCGTGGCGACCTTCGCATCCGCGCTGCTAACCAGCAGCGCGGTTTTTCTTGCTGGGAGTGGAATCTTTCCCAAAAACGAACTCCGAGCATTATTTAAGTTAACTGCAGGGTAAGAGAGGGCAACAAAATTCCCTCGACTACAGCCTTCCATACGTCGCCCTTCGCCGTCGGATGCCCGGCTGTAAGCGTGCCGGAGCTGACGATTTCTCCCGGGCTCAGCGGCTGGTTTGGAAATCGCCGTGCGATTGCGGCGCCAAGTTCCGCCAGGCACAAAGCGGGACTCTTCAGGGCGTTCTTGCCAGATCCCTCTTCCACGAACTCTCCGCTCCTCGACATTCGCACTTTGAATTGCGGCAATTCCTCGACCAGCTTGGGAATTAGATCGGGGTGCACTTTCATTTTCTCGCCGATCACCAGAGCCCCATGAAGGCCGAAGGACGCTACGAAATCGCTGGGCTGAAACTTAAAATCCGGGTAAGGGCAATCAATGATTTCGAATCCCAACGCCAGCCAATCGGTCGCCGCGAGCGCCCCGGCGGCGTCGAAGCCTTCTCCGACCGAATCTTTCAGACCGAAGACAATCTCGGGTTCAATCTTAAGGGAACGAGGATGAGCAAGTGTGAGCGTAGCGGAATTGTTGTTGCTGGAATGGACCGTGTCATCATACATGTGGGCCCATACCAGCGTCTCCAGTTTTAGCACCCTCCACATAGCTTTATTCGCGTAACCCACCTTGCGGCCGATGGCTTTGTGCCCAGCGGCCCGGCGCATCTCCTTGAGCCGCGCCTCCACTGCGTACGCAGTATCGAGGTCGAAACCAGCGCGTGCAGAGAAAGGTACATCCACCATCCGGCCCTCCTCATACGCGGACATCAGTTCGCGCGCCAGACCTTCGACGTCGGATGGAGATTTGGAAGTTTGCGACATAGCTTCGTCTGACATATGTTCGTTCGGCTCTAGACGATCAGCATCTTAACACCGGCAATTTGGCGGAACGGAGTGTTCGGCAAAGCTCCTACCCTGAAACGATAGTAACTTTACCTGTGTTACTTCAATTGTTAGTTTCATCTTAGTACCAGGATTTCGTTTTGTTGCATGGCGCAGTTCTCACGGAGGGATCGATGAAGTGGGCAAGAATTTCTAAGCCAAGGATTCCGCACCGTTACTTCAGCCTTTGTCTCTACTTGATCTCCATTTTTGTTCTCGGAGTGTATGGCACCGTTGCCGAAGCTCAGAATACGGTTGTTCTAGTCGGCTCAGGATCCAGCGTGCCGGCCCCTCTTTATACCCGCTGGGCGAAGGAATACGACAAACGCAATCCCACGATTCAGATGCGCTACGTTCCCGTCGGCACCAGCGAGGGGATCAAACAGATCTCTCACGGCTCTGGGGATTTTGCGGCGGGTGAGGCCCGGCTTACGGATGCGGAGCGCAAGGAAGGCAATTTGATCGAACTGCCCGTCGTGCTCATCGGCATCGTTCCCATCTACAACGTTCCCGATGTTCACCAGCAGCTTAGACTTTCCGGGGAGGTGTTGGCTTCGATCTATCTTGGCGATGTGAAAGTATGGAATGCGCCGCAAATAGCGAAACTGAACCCTGATGTCACGTTACCACCGCTTTCTATCGAGGTAATCAATCGCCCCACTGGGAAGGGTTCCAACTATGTCTTTACAGATTTTCTTTCCAAGGTAAGTCCCAAATTTCGCGCGCAGTACGGAGTCACTCCTTCGCCCAAGTGGATGGTCGGGGAGCCTGCGGAGCGCAGTTCGGATATGGCGGACAAGGTAAAGAACACCCCCGGTTCCATCGGATACGTCGAGTATCAATATGCAATCAATGCGGCTGTTTCTCAGGCGCTTGTCTTGAATTCTGCCGGCAGGTTTGTGAAAGCGTCCCACGAGAGCATTGCCGCGGCGTGCGCGGCGGTGGAAGCACCGCGCTGGAATAACTTCTCCGCGTCGTTGACCAACGCGCCAGGAGACGATTCTTTCCCCCTCACCAGTTTTAGCTGGATTTATATTCGCGCCTCATCGTCCGACTCCTCGCGTGCAGTCGCGCTGGACGATCTCTGGAATTGGGTATACAGCGACGGCCAGCCATTCGCAAGACAGGAAGGATACTCCGAACTCCCCGCGCCTCTCCTCGCAGCCGTGAGAAAGAAAGTTAAAGAGCTGCGATAGATTACTTGGCATTAAGGTGCGCTAACACACCGGACCCCGATGTTTGCTGCGTTCGCTTTTTCTGGTACATCTTGAGGATTGCACCTTATTCAGGCCATATTTCTGTTTGCGGCGGCTGCCATCTGCTTTTGTAATTAGCCTCGGTTTCGCCATGAGTGCGTATTTTTTCGTTACCACGCGGTAGACCGAAAGGTCACAAGTGACAATCCATCACTTTCGACTGTGAGATCCGAACCTTGAAATTCACAATTTTGCGATAGGATATTTGCAGCACCAGAAGCACCTGCAGCGCCGATGCCTTCATCCCATCCTCGATCGCCGGCGGTGCAGGTTTTGAGGACCGCATCCCATGGCATCGCATACCGAAAACGCCACGCAATCCGTGAATTACGCCCCCGCGAATTTAAATCCGCAAATGGATCTGCCCAAGGGGTTTCTGGAATTCTTGTTACCCCTGCACAAACAATTCACGCCCTGGCAAAGGAAGCTGGTAGCCAAGCGTGCGGAGGTTTTGGAAGCGTCGCATCACGGGAAGCCGCCGAACTATTTGCCGGCTTCTGAAGCAACCACCTCGGATTGGAAAATCGAGGTGCCGGATTGGTGCGCCGATCAGCGCAACCAGATGACGGGCCCGGCCGACGACGGCGAGTTAACCGTGAAACTGCTGAACTCAGGATCACCCGCGGTCATGATCGACCTTGAGGATTCCACGGCAAACATCTGGGAGCACATCTTGCTGGCAGTGAAGAACACCATCGCGGCTTACAAATATGAACTCAGTTACGACGACAAGAAGCGCAAGAAGCGGGTCACGGTGGAGCGTTCCAAAACCGTGACTTGGATTCGTCCCCGCGGCCTGCATATCAGCCAGGGTGGTGTGATCAAGAACGAAATTGTGTCCGCTTCCCTCTTCGACCTGGCCCTGATCTGGTACCAGATCGATCCAGAGTGGTTGCCTGATAATTTCTCGGTTTATATCCCCAAGAGTGAATCTGCCGACGAAGCATTCTGGTGGCGCGATCTGTTCCAGGCTCTCGCAAAACACAAAGGCCTTGCGCCGGACTACATCAAGTGCATGGCGCTGGTTGAGGCGCACCCACTGGCCTACCAGATGGAGGAGTTCCTCTTCAATCTGCGGGACCACTGCCTGGGATTGAATCTGGGCCGCTGGGATTATATGGCCTCACTGATCGATTTTATGCTCGCGGATCCCAATTGGATTTTGCCGGATCGCAACACCATCCCGCATGATGTGGCATTCTTCCAAAACTTTCGCACCTTGATGCCGGAGATTTGCCATAAGCATGGGGCGCATGCAATTGGTGGAATGACTGCGCTTTATCCCAGCCGCACTGACGCGGAATTGAACGAGCGCGCTCTGAAGGTGTTGAAGCAGGACAAGGAGAACGAGGCTAAATGCCTTATGGACGGAGCATGGACCGGTCATCCCGATCAGAACGAGATTGCCGTCGCGCAGTTTCCGTATCCCAATCAAATTGCAAAAAGACCGAAGCTGGCAAACTCGCATCCCGATCTGCGGCCGATCCCGAAAGGGGTTGGAGGCATAACGCTCGCCGGAACGCGAGCAGCGGTTCGCACTGTAATTCGCTATCGCAACGGAGTGCTCAATGGGAAGGGCGCGAGCCTGCTCGATGGCTACATGGAGGACCTCGCCACTGACCGCATATACCGCCTCATGATTGCGCAACGCGTGCGGCACAAAGTGAACGTTTCCGGTGACGATGGCAAGCCGATCGAGCACACAGCCGAATTGATTACTCGGATTTTTGACGAGGAACTATCGAAGATTCAACGTGATTTGCCAATAGAGATTGATCGCAAGGCGGCGACGACACTACCCGAAGCCCGTCGCATCGCCGAGGAGATGATTGTGCAGGGCCACCACTCACCGGTTTAATACGGCTTTGTCCGCAACCGATTCAAGTTGCCCGTGCACCCAAACCGAGAAAGCAGATTCGCAAATTCAATGGATCGAAAGAATCAATTTGACGCGGCCTGCCTCCTTGGCGCTCACTGTCAAACTGCGCTTCTTAGCGATGTTCGGCATTCCGCTCGTGTTGCTTCTCCGTTCTCCGTTCAGTACCGTAGTATCGAAGAATAGGTGTGACCAGAAACGAGGACTATGAGCACGATCGAACAGACCGCTGCACTTGCTTACCCAGCCCTGCAACCGCCTCGCCGCTATCTGTTCGGTCCCGGCCCCAGCATGGTTCACCCGCGAGTCTATGAGGCGCTTTCCAAGCCGATCGTCGGTCACCTCGACCCCTACTTTATCCAGGTTATGGGCGACGTTCAACAATTGCTCAAACCCGCCTTTGGGACAATCGGGGGCGCGACTCTGGTTATTTCCGGCACCGGCAGCGCTGGTATGGAAGCTGCAGTTGCCAACTTCGTCGATGCCGGAGCGAAGTTAGCGGTATTCGCCAACGGATATTTTTCCGATCGCTTAACGGAAATGGCGAAGCGCAACGGCGCGAACGTCGTGCGCTTTGAGAAAAATTGGGGTGAGATCTACACCGATGATGAAGCGAGAGACTTCATCGGTCGCGAGAAGCCCAAGGTTGTGGCTTACGTTCATGCTGAGACGTCGACTGGGGCTTTGCAATCCGGCCGTGCGATCTGTGCCGCTGCTCACGAGGCCGGCGCGCTCGTAATTGGGGATTGCGTTACGTCACTCGGCGGAATTCCGGTCGAGTTTGATCAGACCGGCATCGACGTCGCCTACAGTTGCACGCAAAAGGGATTGAGTTGTCCGCCGGGTCTGTCTCCAATGGCGATCTCGCAACGCGCCATGGAGTTTCTTCGCTCCCGCACGACTGCACCCCGCAGTTGGTATCTCGACCTCAAACTGATTCATGACTATTCGACGGTGTCTCATCGCTATCACCACACGGCGCCGATTTCCATGTTCTACGCTCTGCGCGAGGCGCTCACGGTCATCGCCGACGAAGGAATCGAAAACCGCTGGGAGCGGCATCGCCTCTGCAACCGCGCTTTTGTAAAAGGCATTGAAGCTATGGGCCTGAAGATGCACGTTCCCGAGCAGCATCGAGTCGCCACCCTCAACACAGTGTGCGTGCCCGAAGGCGTTGACGAGGCTAAAGTGCGCCGGCGCCTTCTGGATGGACCGGGCATTGAAATCGCCGGCGGTTTTGGGCCGCTCGCAGGTAAAGTATTTCGCATTGGAGTGATGGGCCCGTTGGCCACAGAAGATAACGTGCAGTTCTTTCTGAAGGAGTTCAAGAGAGCTCTGAGAGCGGAGGGTTACTCAAGCTAGACCACAGATTCACGCGCGCGTGACGTCAGGCTCAAACATCGCAGCCGGTTCCCCACGTTTCGCGGACAATAGCGCGGACATACGGACAAGGATAAGGATAGGGCGTTTCATCCTCCAGGACACCCGAGCAAAGACAAGGACAAGGACTAACAGCCGCGCCCGAGGCGATAACGAATGACACTGAAGTCCGTTGACACTCTTCTTGACGTTCTACATTTTGCGGATAGCCACACGGCCATCATCGTTCCAGAGCTGGGAATCCGTGTCACCTACGATTCCCTTCGGCAGCAGGTTCTGGCTATGGCAGACGCATTGGCTTCCGCGGGCATTCGCCGCGGCGATGCCGTAGCGATAGCGCTGCCGAATGGATTGCCAGCCATTGTCGCCTTTCTGGCCGCTTCAATTGCCGGTACTGCGGCTCCGTTAAACCCGGCGTACCCGTATGAAGAGTTTCATTTCTTCTTAGGAGACACCGATGCCCGTATTCTGCTCTGTCCGCCGGTAGGGGCAGAGTTCGTCCGCACCGCAGCCAAAGATCGCAAAATCCCCACGTTTTCCGTCGAAATGACGGACAAGGGCAATGTTCACCTTGTGAACGCTCCTACTGGAGCGAAGGCCACCGAGCCTACGGCTGATGACATTGCACTCATCTTGCACACCAGCGGCAGTACCGGGCGTCCAAAGAGAGTGCCCTTGCGGCATTTCAACCTCGCCATCTCCTCGGCAAATATCGCCAACACGTATGCTCTTTCTGAAAAAGATACTTCGCTTTGCGTTATGCCTCTGTTCCACATTCATGGATTGATTGGTTCAACCATGTCTACCCTGCTGTCGGGAGGAACGGTGGTTGTTCCTAGTAAATTCAACGCGCTTTCTTTCTGGAGAACGGTGGCCGAACATCGCGTGACCTGGTACTCGGGAGTGCCCACGATGCATCAGCTTCTGTTGGCGCGCAGCCGTGGAAAGCCCGTCGAAGCAGCCTCTCTGCGCTTTCTGCGCTCGTGCAGCGCGCCGTTGTCGCCGGAACTCATACACAAGATCGAGGGTAGCTTTGGCGTGCCCTTCGTCGAAGCCTATGGCATGACCGAAGCCGCGCACCAGATGACTTCGAATCCTCTGCCACCGCGTCACCGGAAGCCGGGCTCTGTTGGCGTTGGCGCGGGCCTGCGCATCTGCATCATGGACAAAGATGGCAAACACCTGGGGACCGACCAGCGTGGCGAAATCGCGATTCAGGGAGCCAATGTATTTCGAGGATACGAAAATAATCCGGAAGCAAATGCGCGCGCATTTATCGATGGTTGGTTCCGCACCGGCGATCAGGGATTTCTTGACTCGGACTGCTATTTGCACCTCACGGGCCGGATCAAAGACATCATCATCCGCGGCGGCGAGAACATCGCACCCCACGAAGTGGATGAAGTTTTGCTGAGGCATCCCGCCGTCGCAGCGGCCGTTACATTCGGCTGCACGCATCCTACGCTCGGCGAAGAAGTGGCGGCCGCCGTTGTTTTGCACGAAAAGCATGGCGCACGCGAGTCGGAGCTTATCAAGCACTGCCGCGAGTTTCTGGCCGAGTACAAGTGCCCGGCAAAAATATATCTGGTGGATGCCATTCCTACCACTGCGACCGGAAAGATTCGTCGCCGCGCCGTCGCCAGCGTACTCGTGGAAGACCAACTGGGGTTGTCGTTGGAATGAGGTATCTGATCGCGGGGGCAGGAGCTATCGGCGCCTACATCGGCGCGCGCATGGCGCAGGCTGGTTTCGACGTAACCCTGTTCGCGCGCGGACCACATCTTCGCGCCATGCAGGAGCACGGCGTTCAGGTCAAAAGTGCCGAGGGCGATTTCCTCGCGCGCCCGACAATCACCGGCTCCATGGAAGAAATAGGGCCGGTGGATGTCGTTTTTCTTGGCGTGAAAGCCCATGGCCTGCCACAACTAGCCCCTCACCTGAAACCTGTACTGGGGCCCGATACTACGGTTGTCAGCACGCAGAACGGAATTCCGTGGTGGTATTTCCAGGGCTTCGGCGGAGAATGGGACGGTCTGCGGCTGGAACGCGTCGATCCAGGGGGAGTGATTTCTTCGGTCATCGAGGCCCGCCGGGTGGTTGGATCCATTGTCTACTTTGCGACCGAAATTACCGCTCCTGGCGTGATCCAACATATCGAGGGCAATCGGTTTACGCTTGGCGAGCCCGATGGCTCGCGCTCCGAGCGCATCCGCCAGCTGGCCGAGGCGCTCATCGCATCCGGTTTGCGCTGCCCTATCAGCACTCGCCTGCGGCACGAGATTTGGGTGAAACTTCTGGGCAACGCCTCTCTGAATCCGGTCAGCGCGCTGACCCGTGCCACCATCGTTCAAATGGTGCGCGACCCGGGAGTTTGTTCTGTGATTCGCAACATCATGCAGGAAGTCGAAGCAGTCTCCCACAAGCTGGGAATGGAGTTACCCATCTCAATCGATCAGCGAATCGCCGGCGCGGAAAAAGTCGGTGAGCACAAAACCTCCATGCTGCAGGATCTTGAGGCCGGCCGTCCAATGGAACTGGAAGCATTGGTCGGCGCGGTCGTGGAGTTGGGCGAGAGAGTTGGACTTCCCATGCCTGCCACTCGAACCGTATACAACTGCGCCAAGCTGCTGGCGCAGTCGACCTCCACTACGTTAGCGAGCCGAGCGCAATAATCGCAGCTCGTACCTAAAGTGTAGGATTTATATATACCTTATAACTAAATGTGGCTGTTAGCACTTCACAAGAGATTATCTTCCAATTCCGGATCGTGATTTGCAATCTGAGCGCCCAATAAAATACGTGTTACGAAATCCGGAAAACGGGGTTATACTCCCTTCTCTAGCTGGCACGTTTACCAGACCACTTGGAGTACCCCTTTGGCCACCAGCATCAAACCGGACTTCGAAGTCGTTCGCAGGAACAAGGTCTATGAGGAAGTTGCCAAGCAGATCGAGCGTCTGATCGTCAAAAAACTGAAACCCGGCGACAAACTTCCCGCAGAGCGTGAGCTCGCCGAGATGCTGCAAGTCAGCCGCGGTTCCATCCGCGATGCGATTCGCGGTCTGGAATTGCTCGGGTTGGTTGAACCGCGTCAGGGTTCTGGGACCATTGTTCGCGAGATCTCTGCTGACTCTCCTGCAAATCCTTTTGCGAATGCGCTCAAACGAAGACAAGAACTGGTAGGCGAGCTATTGGATTTTCGTAAGATGCTCGAGCCTCCTCTGGCTGCGCGCGCCGCCACACACGCCTCCCCTGAGGAAATCTCCGAAATGGAATCGATTCTCGAGCGCCAGGAAGAAAAGCAGCGTCAGGGAGACGCCGCCGTGGCCGAAGACGCGGAGTTCCATTACAACGTGGCTCTGGCCTCCGGCAACAGTGTGGTGCTGAAAGTGATCGATATTCTCATGGACCTGCTGCGCGAAACGCGGACGCGCTCTTTACAGGTAGGAGGCCGCGCGGAAAAGTCGCTCGATGGCCACCGCCGTATTCTGACTGCGATCAAGAACCGCGATTCCGAAGCCGCCAAAACCGCCATGCGGCGGCACATCGAAGACGTCGAAGAAATCGTGCTCAACAGCTCTAAATAAAATCTCTTCCAAAACATTCACTAAAGCAACCGCCTCTTTCTCCACGCTGAAGGGCCAGCATACGTGAGATCGAAACTAGCCGGGAAGATGCTGGCCGCGCGTTTCCGCTCCGAATGGAATCAGCAAAAGTCCGATTGCGAAGGCAATCGAAGTAAGTGCGACCGGAGTCCCGAGAGATCCGTAGTGTCGAACCCCGCTTCCTACCAGAAAAGTAATTCCTGCCCCGGCAAACCGTGCGAAGGAAGTGGAAAACGCAAAAGCGCTGGCTCTGCATTCCGTGGGGTATTGCTCCGGCAGCCATAGAGTATAGACGGCGAAGTTCGCGCCGCCAAACCCCAAGAAAAATAAGCAAACGAAAAACCATGGCAGCGCGCTCGGACCGAGATAGAAGACTTTGCCGAATGTGAGCGCAATGAAGACCACCATCAGGCCAAAAAAGACGGCGAGGGCTCCGCGGCGGCCCAGCCGTTCAGCGAACCAGGGCATCGCCAGGCAGCCGAGAATGGTAGCAAACGAGACCAGCATAATGCCCCAGGAGGCGAGTTGCGCGGCTTGCGGGCCGACGCGCCCACCAGCCTCCGCAAGAGATGTAATGGCCGCCGGAACATATACCGTTCCCGCCCACAATCCGCAAATCGAGGCCAGCATAAGCAACGAATTCAGAATCGTGCGTCGGCGCCACGCCGGCGAAAACAAAATTGCGAACGGACGCCAAACCGCCCAGGATCGGACGACGGCTGCCTTCTTTTTCCAGGCGGTCGGCTCTGCAACCCCATGCCGGATCCAAGCTAGAAATAGTGCCGGCACACCGCCAACAATAAACATCGCCCGCCATCCGTAGTGGCTGCCGATGCCATAGTTCGCCAGCGCGGCGAGGAATATGCCAACGTAATACCCCGTGTGCATGTATCCTGCGCCCATGCGGCGGCGATGCTCTGGCCACTCCTCCGCCACAAACGTGCCGCCCATGGCCCACTCCCCGCCAATCCCTATCCCCGCGAGCAGGCGCAGTATCGCTAACTGCCAGACGCTGGTAACGAAGGCGCTCGCGAAAGTAAAGACGGAATACCACACGATGGTAAGCATCAGCGTGCGCACACGTCCGAACTTGTCTCCGATCGGTCCCCATAAGAATGCCAGTCCCCAACCAATCAGAAACAGCGCGAACAGTAAACCGCCGTACTGCCCGATGTCGCCCTTAGTAGCTGCAATTCCAGATCTAGGAAGCAATTCTCGCAGCGAGGGAACAAGGACGAGCGCATAGACAAACGAATCCATTCCGTCCAAAGCCCACCCGCCCCACGACGCCCAGAATCCGCGAATCTGATTTCGCGTGAGGGATTGGGATACGACTGAAGATGGAACGGGAACCGCATCTGGATACTTCGCTTCGTTCATCGCGGAACGCGGCATGACAGTCGGGAACTATACCAAAGAAAGCCGCTGGGATGAGGAAAATATTGGCGGGCTGGTACTGGCTCAGTTTCAATTTATTATAGGCGTCATCCCGAAGGGCGACGTACTTCAGCCGCGTGAGGGATCTCCCATAGATAGCGCCCAGTGGGAGATCCCTTCGATTTCATCTCAGGGCAGGCTCTTCGTTCCGCCTGAAGAACGGCTGCACTCAGGATGACCCCAAGCAATTGCCTGATAAATTCAAATTGAGCCCACCACCGAAGGGCAGTCCGGTTGGCATCTGAAAATTGGAACGTTCTAACCCTTCGCCGCTCGCAGCCGCTCTTCGAGGGCCTTTAACTCAAAATTCAATCCCTCCGGAAGATGCTTCCCGAAGTGAGCGAAGTGTTCTTCAATCAATGGCACTTCAGCCAGCCATCCATCGATATCGACGCTGAGCAACTCCTCCACGTGAGCGCTGTGGATGTCGAGACCCTCGGTGTCGAGGTCAGCCACCTCTGGAATCTGTCCGATTGGAGTTTCCTTTGCATGCACCTTGCCGTCGCAGCGCTCGAAGATCCACTTCAGCACGCGGCTATTCTCGCCATAACCCGGCCAAAGAAACTTGTGATCCTGGCCCTGACGGAACCAGTTGACGTAAAAAATTTTAGGCAACAGCGCTGCGTTTGAGTGCTTCCCGATTTTGAGCCAATACCCAAAATAGTCGCCCATGTTGTAGCCACAAAACGGCAGCATTGCCATGGGATCACGGCGCAGCTGCCCTACTTTCGCCGTGATCGCGGCCGTCGTTTCGCTGCTTGCAGTCGCTCCCAGAAAAGTGCCGTGCTGCCAGTTGAAGGCTTCTGTCACCAGCGGAACAATTCCGGCACGCCGTCCGCCAAACAAAATGGCATCGATCGGAACGCCTTTGGGATCCTCCCATTCGGGAGCGATAACCGGGCACTGGGCTGCACGAGCCGTAAAACGCGCGTTGGGGTGCGCCGCCGGGCGTCCTGACTCGGGCGTCCAGGCCCGCCGCAGCCAGTCGACTAATTTCGCGGGCTTGTCCTCCGTCATTCCCTCCCACCAGACGTCGCCGTCCAACGTCATCGCACAATTGGTGAAGACGGAATCGTGGGTGAACATGCCCATGGCATTGGCATTCGATTTCATGCTGGTGCCCGGCGCCACGCCGAAGAAACCATATTCTGGATTGATGGCGTAAAGCCGGCCATCCGCACCGAACTTCATCCAGGCAATGTCATCGCCGATGGTCTCCACCTTCCAGCCGGGAAGAGTCGGGATCATCATCGACAAGTTCGTCTTGCCGCACGCGGAAGGAAATGCGCCGGTCATATACTTCACGCGGCCCGATGGGCTGATCAACTTCAGAATCAGCATGTGCTCGGCCATCCAGCCTTCGTCGCGCGCTTGCACCGACGCAATGCGCAGGGCGTGGCATTTTTTTCCCAGCAATGCATTGCCACCGTAGCCGGAACCAAACGACCAGATCTCGCGCGTCTCGGGAAAATGGCAGATGTATTTGTTCTCGGCGTTGCAGTTCCAGGTTTTATTCGGCTGATTGGGACCCAGCGGCGCACCAATTGAGTGCAGCCCGCGTACAAACTCTCCGTCCGCCCCAAGAACGTCCAACACATGGCTGCCCACGCGCGACATGATTTGCATGCTAACCACGACGTAGGCCGAGTCCGTAATCTCCACTCCGATCTTCGAAATGGACGAACCGATTGGCCCCATGCTGTAAGGGACCACGTACATGGTGCGGCCAGCCATCGAACCGGTAAACAATCCCGTAAGCTTCTGCTTCATCTTTGCGGGATCTTCCCAATTGTTGGTGGGGCCGGCTTCGTCTTTGGTTCGCGAGCAGATGAAAGTCTGATCCTCCACGCGCGCCACATCCGCAGGATCGGAGCGCACCAGGTAGCTATTCGGCCGCTTCGCAGCATCCAGGGGGATGGCCGTGCCGGTCAGAACCAACAGCCGTAGCAGCGCTTCATACTCCTCTGGCGATCCATCGCACCAGTGAATGCGCTCCGGTTTGCACAGCTGGGCAACCTCCTGCACCCAGCGTTCTAGCCTGGCATGCCTGGGTTTACCTGCGGCGGCTTCAACTTCTATCGTAATCGTGGCCATGGTGTGGATCTCCCGAATCGAACTGCGGAGAGCGGCTCCCTTTTTGAAACGGTGGGCGCCTCAAACGCAGTCACAGCGGAACGCGACGCTCCGCCAGCTCAAATGACTAAACTGTCGCAATCATTCCCGCGCCCGGCTTGCTTTCGGCGTTCTGCAGATACCCGAGGCAATGCCCGCTTCGCCAGACACATCTAATTATTGTCTCTTACTCGCGGACATTATTCCAGCGGAAGCCTCCTTCGGCGATAGTGCCCACGACACGCGCAATTGTGATGCAAGTCACATACAGAGGTCGCCGCAGTGTTAGTTCCTGCGAGATCTGTCGTCCCATGCAGAAAGTAGGGGCGCCACGAGCAGGTGGCGCCCGCTTTGCTGCAATAGAACTACGGATTGAGCTGGAACACGAAGGCCTCGCCGTCGCGCTCGTTTGCGCACGGGGCCCCGATGACGGCGGTATTGCCGCTGAGCGCAGAAAAGCCGCCGAAGCACTCGGGATTCTGGCCGCTAGAGGTGATCGTGAGGTTGGGCTGGGAAGTCGTTTGCCAACCGGAGTGTGGCTCAATGAACCATGAGACCTCGTCCGAAAACGTGGCGCTGAGGAACAGATTGCCGCCGGAATTGGCATCGATGACGGTCGACGCGCTACCAACCGACAACTGCGCGATCTCGGTCGTTGGGGATCCAGCCGAGGGTATATCGAACACATAGACCTTGCTGACAAAAGTGGTCGGGTTTTGGCCGCCGGCGAAGATATTCGAGTCGTTCATAAAAAGCGGACCCCCCAGAGGGTAGCCATCGGAATTGGTGAGGGTCCCGACCTGTTTGCCAAGACCTTTGTCGGTGCGGGCGAAAACGCTGATGCTGGCCGCGTAGGATACGGCGACAAAATTTTCTGTTATGGCCACACCGAATCCGACGCTGGGAAGACTCCGCACATGGGTGGGATTTACAGTTCCGCTCCAACCACCGGCCGGCATGTGATAGACAAGGAGGGCCGACCTGTGTGCTGAAACGCAGGTCGTAACGATCGTGTTGCCGCTTGGGCTGATCCCTATTTGCCCATCCCCCACGTAACAGTCCTTCCCGGAAAGCGTAGCAAAGGGCTGATTGCCGTTCTGCCACCCGCCCTCAGGACGAACGACCACGTTGATTTCGAACCCAGATGCGCCGCCGCCGCTACAATCAGTACCGTTCCTGACCGCGATCACGCTGCCGTCGTAGTTCGTGACGATATTGCCGCCCAGCTGACAGCCGTTGCCCCAAAAGATCGCCGCGGCCTGTGTGGCGTTTGCCCAGCCGGTCGAGGGCTTTTCATAAATATATATGATGCCCTGGGATATGTTTGGTGCGGCAACGTCGATCGTGTTGCCGTCACCGCTGATGGCCGGGATGCCGAAATTTGCCGAGAGTCCGGCAATGGATGGGGTGACGGTGAGCTGTGCAATCTGGGTTGCGGACTGCGCCGAGGCGGAGTGAACTGATGAAAGTGAGATGGCGGCTAAGGCCAAAGCGAACTTCAACTGAGAGAGAACACGGGTAGACATGGAGTAACTCCAAAAGAGGATTGACGGTCAGACGAGTCGAAGGGGGCGAACAGGCCCCACCCTGGCACAACCCGGGTTGTCTGGAAATGTAGTCCGGAGGGAGGCCGATGTCAAGAATGGCCCGTCGGGTAATGTCCAAGCCACGCGCCACCGTGATGCAAGTCAAAGCCAAGAGGTCGCCCTTGGCAACGTTTGTGCAAGCTGAATTATTCTGGGGACAGAATCAGGGTTCTGTGAGCTAACAAAATATCGTGGAGCCAGGCGGGCTCAAACTATTTAACGTTGTTTGACGCCATGTAACTTGCTGATTCTTAATGTAGCGAGAAAAGCCAAAAAACGCATCACTGCCGAATCTTGGGTACAGTGACCCGTCAGTCCTAGTTTCCAAATCAGGCGCCCGCACCCCGGAATAACCGAGTTTCCCAGTTAAGGTCCAAGAGCTACTTTGCGCGTCGTAAGACGTAGATCACCCAGGGAGCGATCTTGGTTTCGCTCACCCACGAATAGGGCTCGTCGCCCTTCGCAAGAGGTGCAAATACCTGAATCACTTCAAGACCGGTTTCCCGGTATATCGCTCGATACGATTCGTCGGTGCAGAGGATGTCCTCAACCGGTCTCCGATCCTGGTGATCGGTAACCACGATGTGTACGGCATCTCCGCTACGCGCGATCGCATTCTCTGGAAAGTCCTTGGTAGTGAAGGACGCCCAATCATGCGTGTAAATCTCGGGTGACGAAACCAGATTGACGATGATTCCAGCAGACCCCAGCAGTCTTCTAAGGTCGCGAAGAATCTTTCCTTTCATTCCCATGGGAACGTTGTCGAATGGGAACGCGCAGAGAACTAAATCGAAGGAGCCAGCGGCAAATTGCTCGAGATTGTCGGCTGGCACAAGACGGTAATCACCAGAGGGATCGGTGGTCCGTGCGATACGCAGCATATCCTCTGAGATATCCACTCCGGTCACATCAAACCCGAGTGCCTTCAAGAATCGTGTGGATCTGCCCGTGCCACAACCGAAGTCAAGCGCTCTCTGGCCGGAAACATGCGCGCTCAGAATCTCCGGAAAGTCACGGAACGCGAGGTAGTAGGTATTGGCGAACCCAAGCGTGGCATAGGCCCCTGCTCGATTCGCATCCTCGTAACAGTTCAGCGAATTCACTGCTTCCTCTCCCTCATTCATTGTGCGCAGCTCGCGGAGCGAATTGCCTGCACTCCGCCAAAAATCTTTGCTACGGCCCAGGGCGCGATCGTTGGGTACATTTTGGGTGCAGTGAACAGATCGGCCTGGCTTCAAATCCAGGCCCCACCCGGTGAGCGGCCAGAAGATCAAAATTGGAGCGGCAACCCGTGTAGGGAACAGAAATGCTCCGCCCAACTCTCGCCCCTATCCGCCTCGGCACCAAATCGGATTTCTAATTCGGCCATCTCCTGCCGCCGCGAGTTGGCATCGTATGATTTGGAAAGATCCTTGGAATACTTACCTGCCGAGGAATGCGTCAACAATCGTTCAAGTTGTTGGAAATCAAGGTTGAGTTGGCAGAGCGCCGCAATGGCAGATACCACTTCGCCGGCGGAATCTGCCACTCGTTCCCCATTGATCACCAAAACCCGCGAGCGGTACTTTCCGGAAGAAAGCTGCTTACATAAAAAACAGTTTAACAGCCACAGGTATGCTGCGGCTTCAGAATCGGTTAGATTGTCCAAGTGGAGCCTGTCACTTCCGGGATAGGCCGCAATTTCCACCGGATTCCTCAATCGATTGCGCACCCACAAGCGTCGCTCGTCTGATTTCAGAATCGAGAGCAAAAAGCTCCTCAGCGATGTATGCAAGAAAGTAACAGAGGCCTCATTGTCATGACCGAGTAATTTTTCCCCGAGTGCATTGCATGGCTCGTGAGGCTTAATAATCACTGTTTGGTGAGGTGTATATACTCTGGCCAATAGCCTGACGCAAACGTCGAAGACTTCTTCCCAGCACCGGACACTTGTGACGGACGTCAGTGCCAATTGCGTCAACAACATCGGTTCTTTCAGAACAAGGCAAGATGGAAGAAGTTCGAAATATCTGGCCAGCAATGTAGAACAGCAAAACGTAGTATGAAAAATATAATGGATGCGGCCAGGCCGAGATTGGGTCGCGGCCGCAAGGAGGATGTCATCCAGCCGAATTTCGTAGGTTTGGTCGCCTATGGACCTTGTCCGAGTATCTAGAAATACCGAGTGGCGATAGCTCTCCTCCGACATTCGGACAAACCGTATTACCTGTCGCGCGAAATCAACTTTGAGTGGATACAGTTCAGGGGACGAGAACAGATTGAACAGACGGTTCATACTTCTCCAAAAATCGGCGCCGTTTTTCGCACTATGTTCCGGAAGTAGATGGTGCGACCCTTGCATCACCACATGTAGCCATCGAGGAAGACAACGCCGTCCAACGGATTCATTGAGTTTTTCGGTGACTCAATGCTGTATGAAGCTCCGGTACTATGGACCAATAATTGATTGAAATCCAATCGAATGTTTGTGATCCGGCCAACCCGGACGGATCGCTGAATTCCGTCTTTCGACGAATCAGGCGCCAGGAGCTTGATGTGTCCGGCGCTGCTTTTGCGATTCCGGCAGATGGAAAGCATGTAATGCCACTTCTCACCGATTCCATCTTGCAGAAGACCTCTCGAGCAACCCTGGATGTACAGTCGAGTTTGTGGAGTCGACATGGATGTTGTGCCCAGCGTCTCGGTTGCCCAGGAGCCAAGCTTGCCAATCACATCGTCCAGGATGTCTGCCGAAAAGATGGACTGAGCGCTCGCGGTCAAAAATTGGAATGCGTCTCGACAAAATGCGTGCGAAAAGGAAGTTATTCCTCCATTCTGATCCGCGGCGCCCAAAATCTGTGCCTCAAATTGATCCCGAAGAGTGTCGGCCTTCACGTAGAAATCGGATTCAAGATAAATCGGTGCAGCGCCGGGAAACGTTTTCGCCTTCCTGTTCATCAGTCGCATTCTACCTAACGCCAGCTTCGAATATGAAGCTCATCCCACTCCTAGTGAGTCGTGAAGAAATAGTCGAGGATAATAAGAAACTGAGCGTTGAGCAACAAAGCCCCGTTGTTGCTTCCACCCTGCGTGCGCTTGGCTGCGCTATCTAGCTTCGGGTTGCGGACGTGTCTGGCCTATTCTGTCGGTCCGGACAACCGGCAGTCCAGAATGCTGGAGCTCGTGCCCCGCTGCGAAGGCCAGCAAGCTGGCCTGTCTGTAGCCGTCAATTCCGATGTAGCGGCGCGCGGCTCCAGGGATGACTCCTGCCACTAGGCATCCCGATAGGCCCGCAGCCAGTGCTGACATCCACATCCGATGACCGGCAGCACCGGCCCGCAACAACAATTGACGGTGCCCGAAGGCGCCGTGGCGCGCACATGCACCTGCCAAGTTGCCGACAACCCATGTACATAATGGAGCCGACGCGAACTCCGCTTGGACAAATAGCTCCACCCTCTCATCATCAGAAGGTGCAGCAGCGAAGCGTACCAAGGAGTGAGTTGCCGAATCATACCTGTAGACAAATGGAGCCAATCCGTTCACACGCCCTGCGAGCGCGAGAAATGTCAATGGCAATCCATGTCGATGTTCTTCGGGCCACTCGTGGACATCCCCCATGTGTGCGTAATTGAGCATTGTGCTCAACTGCTCGATCGACACGGAGTCCTTTGTGTATTCGCGAACTGACCTTCGTCCGGCCAGGACTTCACTCACCGGTCGTCCACCGTGCGTTGGCAACGGGAGTCGGATCGACGGCGAATTGTTGCGGTGATCAGCCAAGAACACCGAACTAACCGGAAAAGCAGAAAGACAGAGATCTTTCTCTCCGGTCCGGCTGTCATGATGAAGCAATTCGAGCAGCGCTTCTGATGGCATTTCCGAGAAAGTGCGGGCGGTCCTTGCTGAAACCGGCGCTCCGGCCCGCAATTCAGGCGATGCTGTGGTTCCGGACATTGATCCTCCCGTTCCGGAAGAAAACGCCACCACACCCGTTACTTGTTCATGGAACTGTTCCAAGTTTAATGCTTCCTCAATAAGGTCATCCGCCCAGCGGACGGCGGTCTGAGAGCAGATGTTTAGAGCTCGGGCTACGAGGTGCAACTGGCTCATCGCTGCACCAGCGTCAAGGTAAGTGAGACGGTAACCGAAAGGCCCATACTTTAGGGCCACGCGGTGAAAAGCGCCGGTGAACAATACCAGAGCCTGGGGCGGATCGTCGTCCTTGAAAGCCCAGGCGCGACTCACGAAATCCTTGACGCTCTGGTTCTCAACATGACGTTGAAAGCGGAACAATGAATGATCCTCGGACTGATAAAAATAGAGGCCGGATTCCATGCCCTCCACATGATTAACCGCGACAAAGAGTTCGACTGAGCCCAGATTGCCCGCAGTAGCAGCCCAGCGCTGCGTCATAATACGCCCCGGTGCCCGCTCCCGCACACCCGCCGTCATCATGAGGATCGTGCTCAGTTCATCGACTGTGAGTGCTTTTCCAGGAGTCAGGTGATCTCTATCGAGGGCATCCAGAATCCTTATGTCGAGCAGCGATTTGGGATGAGGTAGAGCGTTCCTACGGCTGTTTGGAAGTCTTTTGGGAGGTCGCATGAAAGCAGGCTTGAATGTTGTTTCCCCCTCTGCGCTCGCCCCCGCAACGTTACGCGACAAGAGACCCACGACATCTTCGAAAACCACCGTTGTATCCAACGGGAACGTAGGATCCGCTCCTGCGCCTACTCCAGGAATCAGGGGCCTGCAAATCAAGCATCCCGGCACTCGGACACAAGCAAGCTTCATTGATTTGTCCTGCTTGAGATCAAAGCGCCGAAAATCCTTTCCGGTGGTTACAAGCGGCACAATGCCGCCGAGGAAATAAATGGCCTCAACAGCAACCTGACTCACCCAAGAGTGAATCACCGTAGAAGCAACGTCTCCGGCCGGGTGCGTTGTTCCAGAAAAAGAAGATTTGCCATGCATTTCGCAAAAACACCGATAGCATGGCCCGTATTTTCGATTAAACATCGGCCCTAGGTCTGCATAATTCCTGTTCACATCCAGCACCGCCCGCAGCCAGCTGATTTTAGATTTCGAACACCAGTCGTCCAGGGAGTGCGCGGAAGCGCAGTCTTCACCCCCACCAGAAAGGTAAACTAGGAGAGTTTGCCCCGCCGAAGCATCTGATGGCAGCAGCCGTCGGTCGAGGGATTCTCGATCGATTACAGTCACACATCCGACGCCGCTCTGCGCTAGCAGAAGCTTCATGCTCTCGACTGCAGATGAGTTGCTGTGCGAATCAAGGAGAAGCACTTCGGATGCCTGAAGCCTTTCATACGCCTGGAGTCCGCTACGGCTGCTGTGTGTGGCGCCAATGCACCGCCGAAGGAACGCCAGCGTTTCCGGATGTGCAACTGCCGAGTTCGTTTCCTGGACCGCCCCTTCTTCCACCAAGCCCAAACCGCAAAGGAAAGATAAGACGATCAGAACATGCTCTGCCGGGACGCGCGGAATGGATGCCACGATTTGTCCCGGTGTGCGGTTTCCATCCGCGAGTTCAACAAGAGTCGCAAGAAGATCGCGCGTCGCTTCGCCCCTGAGAACGTGCAACTCTCGGCCTCCATCCACCACGACTTCGTCTTCCAGAGAGATCGCTACAAGTTCGCGTACGAACCGGGGCAGGGCAGGCAGCGTTTCTCGAGAAGCTTGGCTGGATTCCGAGGGCAGCAGCGGGAGCGCTGGCCAGTGAGTCGGGGTCATTCAGGCAGTTCCGATTTCTGGCCGGAAGCTTCCTTCCATAGAAAGGCCAAACTGTCCCTCATCTCAGCCGTGGAGCGAGTCTGGACGTCGCGGTGCAACCCGCAGCGGGGGCAATCGTGAATCCCGACAACTCTACTAGCGGTCGTATTTCGCGTGATCACATCAATTTGCCATATGTTTCCCGCTACAGCGCAGGAAGAATTGAGCGCCCCGAGGGTCTCCGCAATACGTGCCGCGGCCATCATCGCGAACGGCTCGAGATAACCCTGCGGCCCTGCAGAGGGATGGGCGGTATAGTAATCGAAGCGGGCGGAGTCTTGTTTTGGCCACTTCGCGTGTTGCGCAGACCTCCGGACCCAGCATCTCCAACATGGTCCCCTGCCTGGCACAACGATGGGTCCAAGCCGCATCATAGTTGAATCCATTATGAGCGGGACCAAAGGTTGCCTCCATTTGTGGCACATTTCATCTAAGACTTCGCACAGGTGCGCAACAGGACGCCATGCAGCGATGATCGTGGCACGAGTTTGCGGCCACGCATCGGGTGTCAAATCTCTCTCGTCGCAGACCGTTGTCTCAAGCATCTCTGGCTGAGAGAGTTTGAGATACCTTCCTACACATGCCCCAAAGGCTCCTACGGATAGGAGGTGCACGCTTTGGCGTCTTGGGAGTAACTCTGTCATTTTTCTTCTATCGGCCAACGGTCTGGAGGTCGCAGGATCGCCGATCAGCAGAACGCTTGGGGCCAAGGATTTACTTCTTCTTCCCGCAAAACAGGATACCCCATTTGTTCGGGCGCTTCATAAAGCCGCGGATGTCCGAGGTAGCGGGCCCGATAGTGAAAGGACAGCGGCTGCAGGCCCGGAATTACGACCCGAACCACGCGAAACCCGCAACGCAGAGCTTCATCGGTGCTCAAGTCCACGGCGTATGCGTTCAGTTGCCTCCGCCTAAGAATTTCCAGAACGATCCGTAGGGTGTCCCTGTCGTCAGATCCACGCTCGAGACTGGGCATTTGGCTCAACAGTCGCTTCGTACTACTCTGCATGAGAAAATTGAAAGCTCCGGCCTGTTCCGCACGGGCGAGATAGCTCGCACCGTGGAATACCCCCGTAAAGTCCTCATAGTGATGCGGCGCCGGTCGAGCAACACGAAAAGCAATTCTGAGCGCGGCCATATCCCGCATTACTTTTACGATCGCGTCCGCGGGATTAAAGGCAGAGCTGCAGGAAACCAGAGTCGCCAGATGGCGGTTCGAATGGCTGATCTGCAAACCGTAAACGATGGGAACACCAACGTCCGTTGTTGCATCCAAAAACACATACTCCAGTTCCTTGGAACTTCGAAGGTAACGTTCCCAGTATGCGGCGAGGTTGCTCGGGAGAGAATCGATTTCGATTCTTGGCAGTCCCAATTTCTGCAGCCAGACTATGCTGATCGCGTCTCGCTCGATGACCTCCAGGATGGCTGCAGTCAGCGCCCGTTCGTACGAAGTGTGTGCTGCACAGCCCGTGGTAATCGGAAGACATATTCTCTCCTCCGGAGTTTTCAAACCGGCAAACAAATAGACCATGACTACTGGGAGGTGAACAATGTGGCCATCGAGAAGCGACAATGCCGGTACCCATCGGATGGGCGCTGTCTTCTTCGGCGCGACAAGAGGACAGCGCGCGTGGGAAAGCTCCCTATTGCTGCAACGGGGAATTATTGCCAAGTCTAACGCTTCATCGCGCAGTTCGTCGGCTGTGGCCCATCGAAACTGCTCTGACGAGTAAGCGGAGGCGCAATACCTCTCCAGACCCTCCGCCAGCGCCGGCAGAGTGCTCTCTGACTCATCAATGCCCGCCCCGGCACCTGAAATCGTCGTTTGGGAATTTGTCCCGACGTGTGGCAACACGTGCCGCAGATCTCCGAACCCAACGGTCCGAACCATCATGCTGGGTTCGTCGCTGCGAGCACGAAAAACTAACCCTTGATCGAACAATCCCCCAAGCGGCTGAGCAAGCTCGCCAATGTTGGGTGACCCATCGTAAATTTTCATATCAGAGATATTCTAAGGTCTCTTGGCGTAGGACGCGGCAAAGACTGGTCAGTAAAGATTTATCTGAAAATACGCTGACCCTTCAAGATTCGGAATCGGCGCCTCAGCCTAGGTTTACCGATTGGTGAGTTTGGCCAGTAGCCTGCACAGCTGGTAGTGCGCAGCTTTAAGCCGACGCGTCACTAGTTGCCCAATCCCCCTGTCAAGGTCGCGCCAGAAGCCGTTGCCGGGAAGGATGTGCCGCTAAAAAGCCCCGGGTCGGAAGAGGCTGAACTGGTCGACAGGGAGTAATTGCCGACCGTCCCGACAACCTTCGCGGTTACAGTCACGACGCTTCCACTTGCCCAGGCAGTAACCAGAGAATTGGGATCTGAATCCAACGCAACCGCCAACGCTGTCGCGATCGAACTCGAGGTGCTGCCTTCTCCGTAGGAAACTGTCTCGGTATATCCGTTCACGATGATAGAAACTCTGCCCGTGTCGTAGATCGTGATTGTTGTGTCCGGAGTGATTTTTGTATCAGGAGTAATTTTTGTATTCTGGGGCGGGCAGATCGGTGTGTCGCGGCTGACACCGTCGCAGCCAATAACCTTTACCACTATGCGTTCGTAGCCGCTGATGGTCACGGTTGCGGTGCCGGCCATCGGAACCCCTCCCCGGCTAATTTGCCAGTTGATCAGCGCCGTTTCCGCTTCCTGTATCTGGGCCGAGGTCATTTTGGGTAACAAGCTTGCCAAGTTGTAGCTGGCCTCCTCATTGCCTTGCTCTGAAGCCAAGCAGTACCAGATGAAAGATTGGACATAGTCAACCGTCGCTCCGCCGTATCCCGCCTGGTAGTAAATTCCCAGTTCGTTCTGCGCCGGAGCAAAGCCCGCAGTAGCCGATTGCTTATAGTAGCTGAGAGCTGTCGGCAAGCTCTGAGTTGCACCTATGCCGCCTTCGTATCCCACAGCCGCCCGATACGCCGCCAAATAGTTCCCGTTCGCTGCCGCTTGGACGTACAGGCTCAATGCGGTGGACGTGCTCTTGGTCAACCCCACCCCGGTGGCGTACAACTCGCCCAACTGCAGTTGGGACCAACTGTCTCCCAGGGCGATGCCCTGATTGAATAAACTAATGGCTTCGCTTACACTCCTTTTTACGCCCAAACCTTTCAGATACAGGAAACCCAGACGGTCAAAGGACTCTGGATCGTTGAGAGCAGTCGCTTGGGAGAAGTATGAAGCAGCTGTGGCAAAACTTTGTGTAACTCCTTGGCCACCTTCATACATAAGTCCCAAAAACCGCAACCCCACGGGGTTATTTGCACTCGCCGAGGCTTGAATCAGGCTCAACGCAGTTGCCGTAGACTTTACGACACCTTGTCCGTGAAGATAAAGAGTTCCTAACCAAGCCTTGGCTTCCGCCGAACCGTTATTGGATGCCGTCTGAAAATAACTAACTGCCGCAGAATAATTCCGCGCATCGCTGCTCCCTGTGGTTCCGGCGTAGTAGGCCTTTGCAACCGATAGCTGCGCTGCTACGTTTCCTCCTCCAGCTAGATTCACCTCTTGCGCAAAAGCGGATTCTGTAAAACGGTATTTGGCCCAGGCGTCTACTCCAAACGAAGAGCCGGAGAAGAGCAGCGTGCAGCATATCAAAAGAACACACAGCCTCGCAGCTGCGTTCAGGGGTGACATTCCATTCGCCAGAAAAGCATTTTGCTTAATTAGTCGAGACATAGCTGAATCCTCTGCCGCTTGATCTTTCAGCAGCTGACAGCGGCTTTAAGCTCTAACATGTCCGTAGACGATACCTATTAGTGGACGATTGCTCTTGAACACAGGATTATCACTCGCCGTACTTTTCGCATGCGTGGTACTGCGAACCACGCTTCGATATCGGTCGTCAGCAGAAAATCATACGGTAGTTATCAGATGACAGAGCGTTTGTCAAGAACAAGATCGTAATATTATCATTTTTTACTTGACAGTACCTTGAAATAGAACAATAATCCGATCCTAAATTTTAACGAACGGTGCGACGTAAGTTCGCGGGCTCGTTGTTTCTAATCCCAGGTGTGGCCTTCGTGCCACTTACAAACTTTTCGAAAGGCTGCTGGAAGCCATGAGCTTAGTCCTAAAGGTGCGAAGTCGCGTTCTTCTTTACCTATCTCTGTTAGTGATCGGTGTTCAGGGTGCTGCCGCTCGGGTGTTCCCTCTTTTCCGATCCAGTCAAGCTTTGCGGCCTGAATCGTCCCTGCCCAGTGTTGAGCGCGGCCTGGTTCTTCACCTAAATCCCCGGCCGGGTTGGCACATGCAAGGAGGGCGCACATATGCAATTGAGATGACTTCTCGGTTGCCTTATTTCGGCGTTCGCTCCCTTCGGAGGGGCACCGTGCCTGTGCCGATGGAATTGGTGGCTTCGCCGAGTCGAGTGGCTTCCAGCGCCCCTACTGCTCCCCTGATTTATCAGGCGAATTCGCCGCTTGGCTTTTCGCCAACCCATAGCAATTCTGCCCCACAAAGCTCGCCCTCTCCACAGTTTGTGATCGTCGGAGGTAGTTGTCTGAGTTGTGTCAGTTGCTTCAGCTGCGGTGATTGCTCCAGTTGCACCATTGGTACTTGTGTATCCAGTTGTGCCAGTTGTGCCAGTTGCCAGGCCTGTGGAAATTGCGATAGCTGCGGGGGATGCGGCAGTTGCGCCAACTGCGGCGGGTGCTCCAGTTGTGCCGGCTGTGGCGGTTGTGGCGGTTGTGCTGGCTGCAACGACTGTATTTGGGTTGAAAGCTATTGAGTTCGCCGGCAGGCATTCCACAAAGGGTGGTACACGATTTCCTCCAGTGAGGGCCAGCAATGGAACCGAAAAAAGTCGCTCAACAACGCCAACCGTTTTCCGTTTTTGCCCTTGTTCTGCCGTTTATCGTATTGCTCTCGATCGGCCTGTTTTCCTTAAATGCCCAAGCGCAAACCCGAGCCATCCCACAGCCCACCCTGATTCGTCCTGGCGATCAGGAATTCGAAGTTCTTTTGCACGACAAATTTCCAGGAATTCAACGTCTTGAGACCTACCGCGCGGTTCGTCCTTTTTTGGTCTTTCTGCGAAACAACACTCCGCACCAAGCTAGAGCCTATACGATCGAGTGGGAAGTCCGTGCCCCTAACGGAATGATAACTCGGCTGCACACGTATTATATTCAGAAACACTTCCTGCCAGTCACCGAACGAATGCCGCTTGTTCCTGGCGAGCTCCGTTTGATTTCTCCCCTCTTTAATTTGTCTCCAAGCGGCTACGATCTGAACCGCGATAACATATTCAAGATTTTTGAGACCTTCGCCCCCTATCCGCCTTACTCTTCTGTGGATATTGAGTCGATAGTATCGACTGTCGACGGCGTCATATACGAGGACGGTACTTTCGCGGGTGCAGATCACTTTCAACTTCTAACTCGGTACCAATGCATTAGGTCCGCAGAGCGTGACGAGGGTGCGGCGGTTGTTAAGCTGATGGAATCCACCCTAAGCGCTGACGATGTCATTTCGCAGCTCAAGAAGGACGCTGAGGAGGGAATGACGGCTAACAGGGTTAAGGGAGACTACCAGTCGATGTATACCCTGTACAAATCGAAGGAAGCACAGAACCTGCTTGGAAGATATGAGCGTGGCGGGGAACGCGCTCTAAGGGAGAGAGCCTTTACCATGGCGCGGTATCCTCGAGAAAATGTGATACCCCCACCGAAGCAATAACCGGTGCCCGGTCATCAACGCGACTTGGAAGGAAGGGATTTTATCCGATGAAGGTTATAGCGAATAATAACCCTGTTGCAGTTGCGCCGTGTTTTACGGAGGTATGTGCCGGAGTAAACGGATGGCTGAACCGTCTGATATACAATTGTGCTCTCCTTCTTTCCGTTCTGGCGCTCAGTGGTTTCCTACATGGACAGACGCCGGTGCTACAGGTCACAACGGACGGCGGTGCCACTGTGAGATCTGGAGAGACCCTATACATTGACACCTCCCCGTTTATGCCTGACGTGAATCTGGAGGTCGCGAACACGTGCGGCACTTTGTTCTGGGATCTCGTCATTTCCTGGACGGGTGTGGGCGGACAGGCTACGTACGTGTCGACTAACGGGCAAATTCCGTGCGGGCAATGGGATAGCCTCGACTGGGTTACGATTGGGTACTATGGAGGAACGGCCACAATACAATGGTACGTCACTGCGCCGAATGGCACTACACCCGGAAGCGGGACCTTCACCTTCACAATCGCGGGCACCAATCCTCCGCCCAGTAGCGTGGATGCATTGGCCAGCGTGCCTTGGTTTTTTGAAAACATCATACAGTGGGAGTCCAAGTACCGGCAATTCGACTCTAGTGGAAATCCACTCAACTGCAACTGTCCAAACGGCATCGGCTTGACCCAGCTTGACCCTCCCTTTACCAACAACGATTTCTGGGATTGGGTGAACAACGTCGAGGATGGACTGCTCATGGTGCTGACGCCAAAGCAGGCTCTGGCATATGCGTCATGGAGCAACGAACTAGCTCAGATGATAGCAACCACCGGGAGTTCACCCGTATATCCGCGAACGACATCGTATAGCTACTGTTCGTTCGCGTATCCTCAGAGTAATAATGATAGCTATGCGGATGGAGATTGGATACATGCCTACAACGGCGGTTACTACATCTTCTGGGATCCCCCTGCGAATGGCGTGGCTGGTTTTTGGGATATCGACACGAACGGATACGTCGCCAGCGTCTGTAACTCAAAGGCACAGTAGTCCCGCGATAATTGTGTTATGGTTTGCCATCGTATGTATAGTTGTTACCCCTCCAGCGATGGCGGCGAGCAGCCCGTTGCGGCAACTGGTTCTGGTTTCAGGTACGCCGACCGAGCACAGTGACAAAACCTACCCTGTGGTTTTATACGTAGTAGGTAGCGATAGAAAGTTGACACTGATTCGCGAGGTGGTCCCGCAGAGCGAGGGATTGCACTCCATTCGCGTTGGTAGCGATGCACTGTTTATCGCCCATCCGCACATCGCGCCCACGACTGTTAGCGTCGTTCACACGGATCAGCCTCATCTTCCGGATGATGTGCTTTTCAACCCCCAGGGTCGGTTCTTGTCCGATGCAATGGTGACCGTGGCTGCGCCCGATAAAACGGTCGCGGAGCTACTCCCCTTGCTGGCTAAGGATAACCCGCTTTCCTGCGAAAGGCTGGCCGTAATACGAAACAAACTAGCTGACCCGAAATCTCGACTAGCCTTCGATCTTTGGAATGAATATTCTGATTTGCGGTCGGAAGGACAAGCAGGAGGTCCGGTCGGCGGGCCCGATCTGGTTGGCGCCATCGTCGATGGCAAGCTCGCAATCTCTGCTTGCGGTCATTCCATCGTCGTCGACACAATTCCTCCGACTCTCCGCGAAACGAATACCAAGAGCGTGCCTGTGATCCTGGCCGCGAATTCTGAGTACCTTATGTTGACCGTGCAACGATCGAGGGAAGAGTTGTCCTCTCCAACTTTGCCGAATATAATGCGCGCGTTTGTGCATAATCGAGCCCAAGAGCATTGGAAGACAATACAACTGGAAGGCAACACGCCACGGGTAAGGCTCTTCGGGAAATGGCTGGCCACGATAGTTGAAAACTGGAATCCGGGGCATATACCCAGTCCGGGGAGGGAAAACGAAAGGAATACAGAAACGGCGCGACTTCCAGACGTTCAGAACCTATATACTCGATTTCAGGGAAAATGGGCTTTGCTGCCTGGCGTACTTGTGCTTCAAAACCTACAGGATGATCGCAAAATCAGAATCGAAACTGGCCGGGAAGACAGCGAAGTCTTATGGGCCGGAGATGAGATGGTGCTTTATCGGGTTGAAGATGCGATCTACCAGGCAAAGATTGTCGGCGACAAGCTACAAGATATTTCGATGGTAGTAAAAGACGAGGATGTCCCCGAAGTGCATTGGGTATTGTGGGCACCCTGAACTATTTGCGTGGCAGAGGTAGCAGGTGGACCTAAAATGAAGTCGTTAGAGACTGCTGACTCAGCCGAGAAAAAGGCTCACGGAGAGCCTTTCAGTTTGCGAATCAAAACTGATTATAAATTGGAGATTGTGATTTGTGGCTAGATTTTGTCCGCTGCGTCTGCCAGTTCCGCCATCCCGGCTTTACATGTAAGTAGCTTATTACCATAGACGTTACGCCCGATCAAATTTTGGAACCCAAAATGACAAATGTGAAACTGCGCAAAAAACTGTGAAACTTTGGGAAGATTTGCACAGGTCATCATCATTCGCCTTTGTAGGGCTTCGCGAGCGTTATCGGGCTCCACTGCAAATCCGTAAGAAAGCATCCGCGTTTATGCGGTGCGGCATCTCCCGCATATCTGCCGCACAACGACTTAGTATCGCTTCTCGCGTACTCACCTCTGAGTAGGACCACCGATGCCATTCAGAAAGGGGTGACCACTATCACAGCTTCCTGTGACTTCCATCATCGCTGCCGGGAAGAATCTCGGGTATCAAAGAGCATTGCGGAATTTTGGGCGCAGATCGCGCCGGGCAAGATGGCACAGGGAACTCGACTTTGCTAAAGGACATCGAACACCTCATTCGGCTGGCAGTGGTCATCGCAATCGCTCTAGTAGCCTTCGTGATCCTGCGGGCTACGGTCGTGCCGCGCAGTTTTGGGGAGTATGGCCACTACCGCGGGGCAGCGATCGGCGAGATCGCGTCGCGGCCGTTTGCGTTTGCCGGACACGAGACCTGCGAAGGCTGCCACACCGATGTCGTCGATCAAAAAAAACTGGGCAAGCATGTGGTGGTCGCTTGCGAGGCTTGCCACGGGGCCCAGGCTAAGCACGCGGATGATCCTGGTTCAGTACAACCCGCGAAGCTGGATACAGCCGTCGTATGCGCCCGTTGTCACGAGGCCAACGCTGCCAAGCCGAAGAACTTCCCGCAAGTTGCGACGGCCGATCACTCAGGAGGGATAGCCTGCGACACCTGTCATCAGCCCCATCACCCAAAGATCGAGACAGAAAAGATTGATGCAGGGAAAACTGACTCAGCAAAGACCGAGGGGAGGAAATAATGGAAATCACCCGCCGCCGATTGCTGGTGCTGTTGCCCGCGGCTGCGGTGGCGTGGAAGTTCGTGCTCGCAGGAACACCGGAGGCAGCGCCCAATTACAAGCTGACGGAGCACTGGTGGGGGATGTTGATCGATATACCCAAGTGCATCGGTTGTGGCAGTTGTGTTAGGGCCTGCGCCGAGGAAAACGACGTTCCCGAAGGCTATTACCGCACCTGGATTGAGCGCTACCACGTGGCTGACTGGAAGATCGAGAAGCCAGAGGTGGAATCGCCCGATGGGGGCAAGCAGGGCTTTCCGCCACACGCCGATGACGGTGGCAAGAACTTCTTCGTGCCCAAGCTCTGCAACCATTGTGCGGACTCTCCCTGCACGCAGGTCTGTCCGGTAGGCGCGACCTTTATTTCGCCGGACGGAGTTGTGCTGGTGGACAAGAGCTACTGCCTGGGCTGTCGCTATTGCGTCCAGGCCTGCCCTTACGGGTGCCGGTTCCTCAATCCCAAGACGAACACGGCGGAGAAGTGCACGTTGTGCTATCACCGGATCACCAAGGGACTGACGACCGCTTGTTGCGAGGTTTGTCCCACCGGAGCGCGGCAGTTGGCCGACTTGAAGAATCCAAGAGATCCAATTCACGAATTCTTGAAGACGCATACGGTTCAGGTTCTGAAACCCCACATGGCAACGGGGGCAAAAGTTTTTTATAACGGCATGGATGGCTCGGTCCGGTAAGTTCAGTTCGGTAAGTTCAGTCCGACATGCCGCGTGCGGTAAGGAGGCTCGTGCAGATACCCGTGCAAGGCTTCATGTATCCGAACGAAGTGGAACTCCAGTGGAGCATTCTGATCGTTGTTTATCCGTTCATCACGGGACTGGTGGCGGGCGCGTTTATTCTGGCCTCGCTCGAACGCGTATTCCGCGTAGAAGCAGTGAAACCGACGTACCGCCTGGCCCTGCTCACCGCACTTGCCTTCTTGTTGGTTGCGCCTCTTCCGCTGCAACTGCACCTGGGGCATCCCGAGCGCTCGCTGGAGATGTATCTGACGCCGCATCGTTCCTCCGCCATGGCGATGTTCGGCTTTGTCTATTTGTGGTACCTGATGGGCGTGCTGCTGCTGGAAATCTGGCTCGACTATCGACGCGAAATTGTTGTGCTATCCCAGACTATGAGCGGTTGGAAGCGTCTGGCCTATCGCGTGCTGACGCTCGGCTCGAATAACATCAGCGAACGCTCGCTTCGGATCGATGAGAGACTCGGGTATTTCATTACGCTCATCGGGATTCCCTCCGCCTTTCTTCTGCACGGATACGTTGGCTTTATTTTCGGATCGATAAAGGCAAATCCCTGGTGGTCGTCGCCGCTGATGCCCATCGTATTTGTTTTCTCGGCGATGGTCTCGGGGATTGCCACAGTGATGCTGCTTTACATGCTTACGACGCGGCTGCGCAGGCAGCTGATCGATATGCGTTGCCTGGATAAGATCGCGCAGTATCTGATGTACACCTTCATCATCGACTTCAGCCTTGAGATGCTGGACCTGCTGCAGCGAATCTACGAGGCCGATGAATCATTCCGCAGCCTCGATTTCATGGTGCATACGCGTCTTTGGACATCGCAGGTGATCATTCAAATCCTGCTGGGTACGGTCACGCCGATTGCGCTGTTGGGCTTGATGCAGGTTCTCAACCTTACGGACACAGCGCGCAAACGGATCTACGCCCTGGCCGGATGTTTGACCGTAATCGGCATTTTTGCCATGCGCTGGAATGTGGTGATCGGCGGCCAACTTTTCTCCAAGAGTTTTCTCGGGTACACCACCTACAAGATGGCCTTCGCCACCCGGGAAGGGCTGTTAACTGCGATCGCGCTCATGATTCTTCCTTTCTTCATTCTGTGGTTCCTGGTGAAACTCCTGCCACCCTGGCCGGAGTCAGCCTCATTTCCGGCCTCTAGAGCCGCTCCGGCACACGCAATCAGCTAGGCCCCCGTTTTCTTTCGTTGGGGCAGATGCGGAGAAGCGAATGGCACAAGCTTTCGACGGAATCGCACCGGATGTGGAGCAACTCAGCGAACGGGTGCGGGACCTCGAACGCCGCGTTTCCGCATTGGAGGGCGAGACCGCGAGTGCGAGCCCTGCCCCTCCAACGCCCGCCCCTGCTACGCCTGACAGCTTTGCGCTGCGGAGATCGCGGCCTCCCGAGACCTGGCGGGGCTTCCCCGCGTCCAACGCGTCCGCCGGTGTGCTCCCCGTGTTCGGCAAGGCGGTTCTGGGAATTGCGGGAGCATATCTTCTGCGCGCAGTCGCTGAGTCGGGAACACTCCCGAAGTTGGCCCTGCTGGTGGTTGCCATCGTGTACGCGGGCCTGTGGCTGGTGTGGGCGGTTCGGACTCACGCCAACAATGAGTTTGCCAGTGTCACCTATGCAATCACGGCGGCGGTGATCCTCTCGCCGCTGCTGTGGGAATCCACCGTAAGTTTCCAAGTACTATCACCTGTTTTCACGGCGGCGGTGCTGGTTGCGTTTGTTGTGCTTGCCCTGGCGCTGGCATGGCGGCAGAACCTGCAGGTGATTCCCTGGATAGCAACTCTGGCGGCGGTGGCCACAGCTCTCGCACTGATCATCGCAACGCGCGACCTGGTGCCTTTTACGGTTGGATTGCTGGCTATAGCCACGGCTACTGAGGTTACGGTTTGCCTGGGACGCCGACTCACGGTGAGAGCGGTACCGGCGATTGCAGCCGATTTTGCTGTGTGGCTGCTCGTTTATCTGATGACTTCTCCCGAAGGGGTTCCATCGGAATATCGCCCCATAGGCGCCCCGGTGATCACGGCGCTGTGCCTGGCGCTGCTTGCGATCTACGGCGGAAGCATTGGCCTGCGTAGCTTTGGGTTGCGCCATCAGCTGACAATCTTCGAAATCGGGCAGGGAGTCGTGGCATTTGTGCTGGCGACTTTTGGGACGCTGCGTGCAAGTCCGGGGTCTGCCGCAGCACTCGGCGGCTTCCTCCTGCTGGCTGCAGCGGTGTGTTATTGGGGCGCGCTGTCACGCTTCGTGGGAGACGCACACAATCGTAATCGTCGCGTGTGCGCCACCTATGCGGTGGCACTTCTGCTGGCGGGAAGCCTGCTGCTTTTCCCCGTGAGCTTTCAGGTTCCGTTCCTGTCTCTAGCTGCAGTGACGGCGGCTTTCTTGTACGTGCGAACAACCAAGCTCAGCCTTGGCATGCACGTGTCCTTCTACCTGCTGGCGGCGGCGATCCTCTCTGGCCTTCTGAATGCCGCGGGCAACGCACTAGCCGGAACCGTGCCGTCGGCTTTGGAAGCAGGCGCATGGGTGGTCGCAATCTCGGCCGTTCTCTGCTGTGCAATCGGATGGCGCGTTTCGTTCGATCAATGGAAACCGCGGCTGCTTTGGATCGTCCCCTGCGTGCTGGTGGCTGGTGTGGCGGCAGCTCTAGCCGTGATGGTGGGTGTCAGGCTAGGTTCGGGGAGCGGAATGTTGAACGCTTCCCGTCTTTCGGTTGTCAGGACATTGGTGACTTGCTCAGTCGCTCTCTTCCTCGGCTTCGGCGGCTCGCGTTTGAAACACTCGGAATTACTGTGGGCCGCATACCTAGCCATAGCATTTGGGACACTCAAACTCCTGTTCGAGGATCTTCGTTTCGGCAATGCCACGTCGCTTGTGGCCTCGCTTTTGTTCTACGGTCTGGTTTTGATCTTGATCCCGAGGCTGACACGATCCGGTCGCGACCGCTCCTGATCCCCGTTCGGCTCGTGTCGCTCCCCGCGAAACCCACGTCATCAGCATAACGTGCTCATCGGGGCGGCATTGATGCGTCTCGGATACAGTCTCGCCTCCTAGGACGTAGCTGTCGTTAAGGCGATAGCGCTCATCGACCGGGCTTTTGTGTGCGTCAGTGTTTCCTGCGGCATAGTCGTCGGTTAACTTCATCTCCAGAGAAGGATTCAGGGACAAAATCGCCAAGCCACTCACAGACCTCATCGTGACTTGGATGATTGCCGTCTTGAAGTGCTTGGAGAAGCTCTGCAAATCCTTGCGGTCCTCCATAGTCTTCGGGCGGACAACATCGTTTACCCGCCACGCATGTCTGGTGAAAGGTTTCGTCTCCAAGCAAGACTTCTTCAAGAAGAAGCGGGACTGCCTACCCAGCAGGCTTCTTACGGATGGTTCCTTTCAAATGCGACCAAGGCAGAAATGTGACACAAGTGCCTTAACTTCGACACTTGTCACAAATTCCAACAGAGTCTGGCGCCGGCCCTGGAATCCGTTTTCGGAAGCCGCATCGTTTGGCCCGGCGCAAGAAGCCGCTTCGAATCTTTCATGTAGTTCCGGGCTCTCGCAGCACGGGTCAGCGAGGACCTCAGTACAAAATCTACATCACCTGACTTTGGCATATTCCTTGCATGAGTCTCGGCAGGCAATGTCGACGGTTTTCCGACAGAGGAACCGTCTCATACAAACCTGGTCCGAGGTGATTTGCGATGGCCACCGCCGCAAAATTTCGCATCGACGTAGCAATTCACGACCTCCTCATGAATTCCACCCAACGCTCTCCTGCGCCGTCCGAAGCGAGGGGTCTCACACTTCCTGAACCGATCTTTCCGCAATTCCCGGAGCGACGGAATGATCCCGGCCCGGAGGCCCCGCCGGAGAAGCGAAGGTGGGAAGTAAAGGATGTCTACCGCTACTCGCGCGGATGGTTGTTTCCCTATGTACGGTCGCGAGTGCTGCCTGGCGAATTCCATCCCATCACGGCGTACCTGTTTGTCGAATACAAATGCAACCTCGATTGCTGGTATTGCTGGTCGTATAACAATAAGGTCAAGGGCATGACCGAGGACGTGGCTCGGCGCTCGATCGACTGGCTGCACGATAACGGCTGCCGCGTGCTCGCACTGATGGGCGGAGAGCCTTTGCTGCGGCCGGAATTCATTCATAAGGTTGTCTACTACGCGGCCAAGAAAGGTTTCTGGGTTTATATCGCCACCAACGGGCGTTTGCTAAGGCCCGACTTTGCGGACCGTCTTGGTGACGCCGGCGTGTCGGTATTTAATTTCGCGCTGGACTCTTGGGATTTGCAGCCGAGCCTGCCCAAAGCATTTGTTCCCTCACAGAAAAATCTGGAACACATCCTGCGCAAGCAATATGTCGATGGCTACCTGGTGTTTTTCAACATCAATATTTGCCGCAACAACATCGAGGATGTCAGAGAGCTCACAGAATACGCTCACGACCATCGTATTGCCACCGATTATCACATTAACGAAACTCCGATGCTCGAGCAGGACGACCACTTCAAGCATCTTTACGACAATCCGACCTATATCCGCCCGGAAGACTGGCGCGAGATCGACTCTCTGGTCGACTGGTTGATTGAGAAAAACAAAGCGGGCTATCAGATGGTGAACTCAGTACAACGGCTGCAGGAAATAAAAGCCTTTGTGCGCATGTCGTCCGGGCTCGATTTGCGGGAGTATGGCTGGAACGGTGATGGAACAAACGGAAACGGACACCAGGCAGAACTGCTCGCGTCGATGCCCGGGATTATCCAAGAGCCCAACGGCGACTTGCATTTTGCCGAATGGAACTGCCGTGCCGGTCAGAATAATGTCATCATCCGCACCGATGGCACCGTGGCCCCGTGTTTTCCGATGTACGGGGCCACCTTCGACTGGGGAAACATCGATCAACCAAAATTCGACCAGAGACAACTCTCAGCGATGAAGTCAACCTGCCAGCAGCACTGCTTCTCGACTCTGAACCATAACCTCGCGTATTGCTACAACGATGCGCGGGTGATCAAGTGGCTTTGGACAAACGCAAAAAATAGATTCCAGGGCGGCGTGCGCAGTTTCGAAGACTAGAAGGAGTGGCAATCGTGCGAGGAGGAAACACGGCGATGCCGAACGCGAAGATCAGGCTCTTTCTTGTGGATGCTGCATTTCTTGCGATGACAACATTTGCGGTGGGCGCGCACGCGCAGTTGAACGGGCAGAGCCAAACCGAACTCACTGCGCCGCTCGAGCCTTTACGGCCCCGTGTCACAGCGATCCAGATCTTCGATGAGTTGCTCGCCCACAACGCCCTTCGCGCGGCGACCCTCGCGAACTATTCCGTCTTCAGGACCTATCAGCTGGTGGACCTAGATGGAAAGGTGCATGCCGAGGAGGTCGGGCAGATGGAGTACCGGGCACCGGACCAAAAGCGGTTTGTGGTCACATCTGAAAAGGGATCAGTCCTGGTTCGTCGTTTGGCGCTTAGTGCGTTAATCGCCAGCGAGATCGAAACCACGGCGGGTAAGCAGCATCACGATAGCGCCATCTCCCCGGCAAACTACACTCTGGACCTGCTCGGTGAGCAACGGGTCGGACCTTACCACTGCTTCGTCGCACAGGCGATTCCCAAACGACGCGACAAATATCTGTTCGAAGGCAAGGTGTGGATCGATACAGACGATTATGCCGTTGTCCGGATTGAAGGCCATCCGGCGAAGAAGCTTTCTTTCTGGATTCAACAGGCAGACTTTGTGCGTCAATACCAAAAGATCGACGGTTTCTGGCTTCCGCAAAGAGATATGACCTTTGTGGAGGTTCGCCTATATGGCAAGAAGGTTCTGACCATTGATCACCACGACTACAGCGTGAATTTGTCGGCCGCTGTCGATGGATCCATCGAGAAAGCGGAAAGTTTCTGAGATTTGCTTTTGCCTCGAGCACGCGTGCGTCCGGCGCCAGCAAGGACGAATACATAGCTTGTTCCGCTCGAAACCAGTCGACCTCGGGCGAACCGAATGGGCGGCCCCGCTTCTCCCAAAGCTGGTAAGCGAGTTTTGCCACAAACTCATGCCCATCCTCTCCCAAGAAATCCGTGGTGAGCTCCAGCGGTTCTGGCTGATCCATAAATTCGCCTTCCTTGTCCGATCTTTCGTACATCGTTGCCCGCATTTAGTCCGGACTGGCGCACGCCTCGATGGCAGCATCCTTGCTTCAGTACAGCCCCCCCGAACCCTGGCTCAGAAGGATCATCAGCACAAATAGTGACGGAAGGTAAATGATCGAAGCCGCAAGCAGCTGTCGCGCCGAAGAATTGGATTTGCGAAGCGCGAACCGTGCGCCACAGTATAGAAAGCTGGCGCATAGGAGCACGGCTCCAACGCAATAGGCGGCACCTGATTTACTTGTGAAGGCCAGCAACAAACTGACGGGCGCCAATAACACGAGCAGCAACAAGGTTTGCCAATTCACAATGCCCTCCCTTGCGCGCTCGTCATGCGGCAGCACCAGATAACCGGCACGAGCATAATCCTCACGGTACATCCAAGCGATCGCCATAAAGTGAGGGAACTGCCACAGGAACAGCAGGGAGTAAATTATCCACGCCCCGAAGCTGAGCCGGCCAGATGCTGCAGCCCACCCAATCAGCGGCGGCATCGCGCCCGAAAATGCTCCGACCAGAGTGCACAGGGGCGACTTCCTTTTGAGGGGAGTGTAGAAAAACAAATAAGACAACATTGTGCCGAGCGCCAGCAGGCTCGCGAGTAGGTTGACTGCAGCGGCAAGATAAACAGTTCCGAGAACCGATAATGCAATACCGAACCATAAGACCGCCGCAGGCTTGAGCCGGCCGGCCGCCAATGGCCGCCGTGCGGTGCGGCGCATTTGCGCGTCGAAGTGCCGCTCGATGTATTGGTTCAGGGCTCCTGTCCCGCTCGCCACCATTAACGTCCCCAGCACTGCATTAATACACCGAAGGAATGGAAAATCCTGCCAAGCCGAAGCGCCCAAGTAGAAACCGGCAAAAGTGGTGACCACAATCAGGCAATTGACCTCCGGCTTCGTAAGTGCGAAATAGTCGAACCCTATCTTGGAGTCCCAAAAGCGGCCGCGTTTCGCGACTCGCAGATCGAATGGCGCAAGAATCGGTTCACTCGCCACGTTTAGAGCGCCTCCTGGCTCTGTGAAACTCTGTGGTTGATTCCTCTTGCCGGCAATTTTGGCTGCTCTGACCCGATCCGAGAGAGACCTTGAGGCGACAGAAGACGCATGGTTAAGATCGCCCCAGCCGCAAGGTAAACAACTGTGACGCACGTCCACATCAATGCAGCCGCACACTGCTGATCTACCAGTGGGGAAAACCCCATCAGGTGTGACGACGAGAAGTACATTGGGTAGATCACGCGATCAGAAAAAACAAGAAATCCCGAAAGGATGTCGCAGGGCAACGTGGCAAAAAAGAGATACAGGATCATCGAGAGATCTTGCTGCGATGCTCCTGCTGAGGGTTGAACGACCGGCCACCAGAACAGAAGGCCGGTCGCAAGAAAGGACAGGTGCTCGAACAGATGCCACGCGACGGATTGCATTCCCAGCGCAAAGAATCTCGGGATATGCCATCCAACCAGCGCGGCGCAGGCTGCGAGCCAGGCGAACTCAGGTCTTCCCAGGACCTCCGCAAACCCCTCTGCCGCTCGTGCGTTGCGCAATCGAGCAAATACATTTTCTACAAATCGCCGCGGCAAACCATGTAATACCGGACCGACGGGCGCAGCTAGCCAGATCAGCGGAGGAGCAAGCGTCATGAGGAGCAGATGTTGCAGCATGTGGACGGTGAGTGATTCGTGGTCAAGCGCGGCGATCGGGGACGCCAGCGCGATCCAGATCAAGAACAGGCCAATCAGAAAACTGACGGCCCGCCAAGCCGAACTGCGTTTCACGAGACTGGAACGAAGGGGCAGCCATCCCCGCAAATATACCAGCGCTGTGAAAATCAGAATCACAGTGAGCAACACTGATCGGGACGATCCCAAAGCGGCGTCATGCAGATGTGGCACGGGATCATTCTCCTAAGGTTGCGCACCAAGTTGTTTCTCATGGCTGAGTGCCACGTCGCGTGAAGCATCCCGCGCGGGCGCCGGCCCCTTCGGATGCAGAGTCTCAAGAAAGGCGACAAGTGCCGTCGTCTCGGCTGGGCTTAAGTTGTTTCCATACGCCGGCATGTTGCCGCCACCTTGAATTACCTGGCGAATGAGCTGGTCTTGTGTGAGTCGCACTGCCACGCTGTCAAGCGCGGGTCCCCGGCGTCCGCCACTTTCTCCAAGTGAGTGACAATTGCGGCACTGTTTGACCTGAAAGATCAGCGCCCCCTGTCTTTCAAGCGCGGTCGAGTCATGAATGAATCGATCCGGCACGGGATCGCTGCTCCAGGCATTCATGTGCGGACTCCACGGTGTGGTTCCCGCAAGATGAGTGAAAGTCCCCAGTGTGATCGCGATCAACGACACGGTCAAAACCGCAATCGGGCGGCGCTTCCAACTCTTTTCACCTTCGCCGGAAAGAAACGGAAGAAGCAGCAACCCGATAATCACCAACACGGGGCCGATCAGGAGAGCTGGTGTTTCCAGTGAAGGCGGGAGCAGAGAGAGCAAAGCATAGAGCCACAAGAAAAAGTAATCCGGCTTCGGAACGGTTTGGATGATCGTCGGGTCCGGCCGCCCAGTCGGCCCAAATGGACCGAAGTATAGGGCGCACGCGGCAACCGCCAGGATAATGAATGCCGCAAAGAACATGTCTTTCCAGATGGCGTAGGGAACGAACGGCGCACCATCTCGTTTCGTCAGCTCCTGGTATTGGTTTTCATAAGTCGCTCGCTTCACAATGCGTCCCGGCACCGGCCAGTCGTTAATTCCAAGTTTCAACACCATTAATAAATGGAGGCACACGAAGCCGATCAGTAATCCGGGAATCACAAACACATGGAGGGCGAAGAATCGCGATAGAGTCGCACCCGCGATGATCGGGCCTCCAAGCATCAACTTTACGATTGCGGGGCCGAGGATCGGAACGCGGCTCGAGATTGACGCTCCGATTCCCAGCCCCCAATACGCGTCCTGATCGAAGCGCAGTACCTGTCCGCTGAACGCCATGCCCAATGTCATCAGCAACAGAAAGACGCCAATGATCCAGGTAAGTTCGCGGGGGAATTTGTGCGCGCCAAAAAGGAAGACCTGGATCATGTGAATCAGAACAATGGCCACCATGAAATTCGAACCCCAGCCATGCATTGCGCGGATGAACCAGCCGAGAGTAAAGTCGTGGTTCAGAGCTTGCAGACTGCTCCAAGCTTCAGCTCCCGAGGGAACATAAACCAGCGCGAGCAGAATTCCCGTTACAATTTGCAGCACGAACACCGTCAATGCGGCGGTGCCAAAGACGTACCACCAACTGGCCGCATTTCGCGGTACGCGATGTTCGGCCATTTCGCGAACTGGCGCCGCAAGCTGAAGGCGATGGTCGAACCAGTCGCCAATCTTTGCAGGCTGGATTCTTTTAATCATGATGCGCATGGCGGTTTCTCTCCGGCGAGCTCAGCGATCGCTGCTCCCGGTGTGGGCAGTTGGCCGGCCTGGATGGTGATCCGGGCCGTCCTCAATTTTGTGTGGATACTCAAAGAGACCGCGTTCCGGCGGGCCGGAAGCGCGCGAGCCGTCTCGGTAGTATGCCCCCCCATGGCACGGACACATGAACAAACCGGATTGCGGAAACCAGCGGACCGGGCAGCCTAAATGCGCGCAGTTGACGGCAAAGACCTGGAATTGTTCTCCCGCGATTCGCCGTACCCAGCAGGCCGTGTCCGCTGTCTTGCCATCGGTCGGCATGACGTATGGATTCTGAAACGTAGCCAACCGCGTTTCGCCTTCAGGAAATTCACCGACCTTCCCAAGCGGCACCCAGGAGAGGTAGCCGTTCGCGCGACCGCGAGTGATCGAGGAAAAAAGAAATCCCACAATCGGCACGGCCACAACGCTCGCAGCAAGAGCATTGAATAGAATTCCCAATTTCATGAAGAACCCGCGCCGAGAAACCGTTGCATCCGTCGTTACATTGCTTGGCGGGGCGAGTGCAGGTTTGTTGGCCATGTTGCTAGTCTCAGGAGAATCGGGAGAAATCGAGGCCCGTCTTCGCCGTCATGATGGACAGTATCGCTGGTTTCTAATCCGCATCGCTCCGTTCCGCAATCACACCGGCACGATTGAGCGTTGGTACGGAACCAGTACTGATATCGATGACCGGAAACGGGTTGAGGAAGCCTTGCGCGCGAGTGAATCTCAACTCCGCCAGGTTGTCGACAGCATTCCTGGGCTTGTATGCACGATGAGTCTGGCAGGCGAGATCGCCACTCTTAACAAACAACTGCTGGAGTACTTCGGCAAAACGCCGGAGGACCTGAGGAATTGGAGGATGACCGACGCGGTGCATCCGGATGACCTGCCTCGTGTGGTCGCCGCTTTCGACTTGGCGATCAGAACCGGTGCTCCGTACGAGGTGGAACACCGTTGCCGGCGTGCCGATGGCGTCTATCGATGGTTTCAGGTTCGCGCACTCACTGTGCAAGACAAGGATGGCCAAAACGCCGGCCGGTACGTCCTGCTGACGGACATCGACGACAGGAAGCGCGCGGAAGAAATGCTGCAACGCAGTGAGGCACTACTCGCGGAAGTCCAGGGCGTTAGCTTAACCGGCGGGTTTTCGTGGTGCGTGGACACGGACGACGTGATGTTCTCGGAAGAGGCCTATCGTGTCTTCGAGTTTGAGAAGAATGCATCCGTGACCCTCGAGCAGATGGCCAGCCGAGTCCATCCCGAAGACATCCCGTTGTTGTCTGAAAAAATGGCTTTGGCACGAAGTGGCGGTTGCGACCAGGACTACGAAATCCGGCTGCGGATGCCAGATGGCTCCGTCAAGTACCTGCACACCATCTCCCACGGAATCCGAGACCGCGAGGGGCGACTTGAGGTCATCGGCGCGGCTCAGGATATAACGCGGCGCCGGCTCTCGGAGGAGGCACTTAACAAGGCCCGTTCTGAACTCGCACACGTGTCCCGAGTCACAAGCCTGGGAGCGCTGACGGCATCGATCGCGCACGAAGTCAACCAGCCGCTGTCCGGCATCATCACCAACGCCAGTACCTGTCTGCGGATGCTGGCGGCTGATCCTCCCGAAGTCGAGGGAGCTCGCGAAACCGCCCGGCGCACGATTCGCGATGGCAACCCGCGTGTCGGAGGTGATCACCCGGTTGCGCGCACTCTTTAGTAAGAAAGAGCTCACGACCGAACCTGTGAACTTGAATGAGGCTGTTCTGGAAGTGATTGCACTATCCATAGTGGAGCTTCAGAAGAACCGGGTAATGCTACGTCCCGAACTTGCCGACAACCTTCCGCTCGTTATAGGCGATCGTGTCCAGCTTCAGCAGGTCATCCTGAACCTGTTCAGGAATGGCTCCGATGCCATGAGCGCAGTCGAGGACCGCCCCAGGCAGTTGGTGATCAGAACGGAACGAGACGAGGGTGATCGGGTGCGCCTGACGGTGCAAGATACGGGAGTCGGGTTTGATCCTGAGGCTGTGGACCGGCTTTTCGATCCTTTCTATACCACTAAGGGGGACGGTATGGGAATCGGGCTATCCGTCAGCCGCACCATAATCGAACGCCATCGTGGCCGTCTATGGGCGACACTAAACGACGGTCCGGGAGCCGCATTTTCGTTCTCCATTCCTCGAGCGCCCGAGGGTTTGGTGCGTGCCGATGGTATCCCTAACATTCGGGCACCCGGCGTGGGCGGTCCAGGTGCGGCGTAAAGGCTGGGCTGATCCTCACATCCGCGGCAATACAACACTAAGGTGTAATGGACACTCTTCCGCGAGATGGCGCATTGTGGGGTCATGGAGCCCGACCAGGGAGGCTGCGCCCCCGACCTTCCACTCGTCTCAATCGTCGATGATGACGAATCCATACGTGAGTCGCTACCCGACTTGCTGAAGGTGTTCGGTTTTGCTGCGCGCACGTTCTCGTCGGCGGAAGAGTTTCTCTCATCCGGTTCTGTCGATGAGACTAGCTGTTTGATCCTCGATATCGCTATGCCGGGCATGAGCGGGCCTGATCTTCAACGGGAACTGAAGCGCCGGCGACACGCGATTCCGATCATCTTCATCACCGCCAGCGCCGATACGATGGTTCGCCATCGGCTCATCGAACAGGGTGCGGTGGAATGCCTGTTCAAGCCTTTCAGCGACACGGCTCTGCTCGAGGCCCTCAATGCCGCGCTTCGCGTGAACTAAGACTCCCGGCGAAACCGGGCTTCGCATGTTGTGCAATAGTGAAGCAAGTTCGTCCGTTTTGTCGGAGTTAAAAGCCACTCCTTGTTCTTCCAGGCTGTCCTTAAAGCTTGCGGCATTGAAACGTCGATCGTTTTCGATGTAGTCCAATACTCTGTTACCGTCCTCGAACCAAGGCCGAGGGCACTGTACGATTATTGTACGATTCGCGCAAACCGCGTAGAACCCGCGTATTTTCGGGGTTTGAATTGGTGGAGCTAGTCGGGCTCGAACCGACGACCTCATCGTTGCGAACGATGCGCTCTCCCAACTGAGCTATAGCCCCGCGGACGGGATGGATTGGAGCTTTGCCGGTCCATTTTAACAGCGTTCCGTTCTTCGCACCACAATCCCTAGCAATCATGATCTGTCTGGCCCGATTTATCAGGTCAGTCGGAACACCGGCGATGGTTGTTGCCCCTCAGAGGGCGGACCCCTCTTCTCATCCCGCTATAATGGAGTTGTGACTTCATCGATTGTTCAGCAAATTGCGTCCGCCGATTTTCCTACTCGCTGGGGCAAGTTTCGGATCCACGGATTTCGCGCCGAATATGGTACGGACGGAAATCGCCAAACCGAGGAAGCCGTTGCCCTTGTGATGGGCGATATTCATTCCGCTCCTCCACTGGTACGGGTACATTCGCAGTGCCTCACCGGCGACGTGTTTCACTCGCTGCGTTGTGACTGCCGTCAACAACTTGAGATGGCGCTTGCCATGATTCGCGACCTGGAAGCGGGGATCCTGATTTACGAACAGCAGGAAGGCCGAGGCATCGGCCTGATGGCAAAATTACAGGCTTATGAGTTGCAAGATGCGGGTCTCGATACGGTCGAGGCCAACGAGCGGCTGGGCTTCAAGGCCGATCAGCGCGACTTCGCCCTGCCCGGCCAAATGCTTAAGGCGCTCGGTGTGAACAGAGTGCGCCTGCTCTCGAACAATCCTGAAAAGGTCGAGGCCCTGCAGCGTGACGGCATTGAAGTTGTCGAGCGTGTACCGTGTGAGGTAAAAGCCAGCCCGCATGCTGAAGAGTATCTAAAGACCAAGAAAGAAAAACTCGGCCATTTGTTTTCGTCGCGGTAAGACAATGCTGGTTACGACTCGCCGGCCACAAACCGCGATCCTGCTTTTCGCTGTTCTCTGTGCCGCAGGCATGCTCTATTACCATCTCTGCGTCTTCGTGCCGCGGGCGATTGAAATGCGCGCCGCGCAAGGCCTCGACAACGGCTATTCCTTCGGCGCTGATTTCTATCCTATCTGGCTGACCTCGCGCGAAGGACTGCTTCATCATCGGGATCCGTATGACGCTGAGATAACGCGGCAAATCCAGATTGGCCTGTTTGGGCATCCTATGGATGCGCACGGCTACGCAGGCACGCCCGATCCACGCGCCTTCGCTAATCCAGCGTTCGCGGAGTTGCTGTTCTGGCCTTTGGCGCTGCTTTCCTTTTCTGTGGTTCGCAATGGCCTGGTGGCGGTTCTTTCCGCTGCAACGGTGCTTAGCGTTGTCTTCTGGCTTCGGACCTTCCGTCTGCGCGCCGGCCCCGTTATGCTCGCTTCGATGATCCTCTTCACTCTGTCCAGTTATGTTGTGCTGGAAGGTCTGTTCGCCGAACAACTTGGACTGCTTGTAGGATTTCTTCTCGCTGCCTCGCTCGCCGCGCTGGTCGAGGACAGGTTATTTCTCTCGGGGAGCTTATTGGCTTTGACTCTTATCAAGCCGCAGATGACCGTCGTGGCCGTCGCTTATCTTCTGTTGTGGAGTTTCGCTCGATGGCATATACGCCGACGGTTTGTCGGCGGGTTTCTGATCGTGTCAGGCCTGCTCGGAGTTTCTTCGCTGCTGGTGTGGCCGCACTGGATTCCCGAGTGGCTGCACGTAGGATTCCGCTACCGGCAGTACTCGACGCCACCACTCGTGTGTTATTTGCTCGGCAATCCAATGGGGTCGCGCCTGGGTCCGTTTGTGATTGCCGCACTTCTGGTGACTGCGCTCGCTCTTTCCTGGCGGATGCGCTACGTGTCTCCCACGACTACCGAGTTCGCACTGACTATCAGCCTTGTGTTGGCCGTTACGACAATTACTCTGCTGCCGGGGCACGCTGTGTACGACCAAATCCTGCTCCTTCCCGGAGTGATCCTGATCGGATTTTCATGGCGCGCCTTCGCAGCCGCCAGCCCGGCTGTTCGCGTGGTGCTAGGCGTTTCCGGGTTGGCTCTCTTCTGGCAGTGGATTCTTGCCGTGGTTGTAATCGCAATGCGACCGATTCTTCCTCATCAGATGTTTGTTTCGGCTGTGCTCACGCTCCCGATCCGCACCGCGGGCTCGATCCCTTTCGGCGTGCTGGCCCTTCTCGGGCTAATGATGCGACAAGTCATGAATAGGCCATGGGTGGCGGCGCCAACCATCGATGGTCCATGAGCCGGCCACTGACTAGCGTTTGAGAAACTTCTCCAAGGCAACGCGGTTCTTCGCAGGTAGATCACGCAGTGCCTCGCGCGCCAGAGCAACATACACTTCACGAGCTCCAGGGACGCCTCGCAAGACGCTAAGATGCTTTTTCACTGTTTCAATATCCCCGCGCACGATCGGGCCGCTGAAGGATCCCGACGCACCGAGGCGAGCATAGTTGGCCAAAGTTTGCCCAAGAATCGGAAGCATTCTTTCCCTGGCAAATCTCCGGTTGATTCCTGCGGCGCCAGCCACGCGCTCGCTTGTGGCCAGCAAAGCCGTAAATAGCGGCGAAGCGAACATGCCCCAAGCGTGATACGCCACCTTCTGTTGTTTCCGGATTACAAATGGGCGGCCGTGCAACGCCAGAACAATGGAACGGGCTGAGGTTACAGCTTTCCGGCTTCCTTCGATGGCGAACGGCACTCCCTCTAGCGGAGGGCGCGATCCCCGCACAAACGTCATCAGCGGATGCACCGACGCTACGCTGGCTCCTCGCCGCCGCAAAACGGCAAGCTCATCGCTGGTCAAAGCTCCACTGGAATGCAACGCCACCTTACCCTTCCAATTTGCAGCCTCGGCCAAAGACTCCGCCGCTCTGGGGATCTCTCTGTCGGGGACACAAAACCATATGATCTCGGCACGAAGTTCTGCCCGTTCCGTAGCAACGACAGACGCGCCGACCTCGCGCCCCAGGACCCGCGCTCGCTGCAGCGACCTAGCCTTTCCTCGCGAAATGATTTGGTCAATCTCGTATCCGGCTGCGCGCAAAGCCGGCGCCAATGTCCTAGCCAGATTTCCCGCACCAAAGATCGCAACGCGCCCATTGCCGGATAGCCGTGCTGACATGCCCGGCAGAATATCAGAATCGTCCTGTCCCCGAGCGCAGCCGCTTTTCTCGTAGCCGGGAACCGAATGCCGTCCTTTATATTGTTGTTATGCCCACGCGCCAACGCTCTAAATCAAAGCATGTGAAAGCCATCGCTGGTTCAAAATCCAAAGCGCGAGTGATCTCCTCACGCACGGTTTATCGGGGCCCGGTTTTTTGGGTAACCACTGACCACGTTGTTGAACCGGGAGGCGTGCGCGCACGTCGCGACATCGTTCATCACAGCGGATCGGTGGTGATTCTTGCGGTCGATGAATCCCGTTCGACGCCGCGTGTGCTGCTGGAACGCCAGTACCGCCATGCTGCCAATGACTATCTCTGGGAACTCCCGGCAGGGCGCATCGATCCGGGCGAGAACGCGCTTCCCGCGGCCCAGCGCGAATTGTTCGAGGAAACCGGATACACGGCCTCCCACTGGCGACGCATTCTCCACTTTTACGCTAGCCCCGGATTCGTTGCCGAAACCATGTCCGTTTATCTAGCCATTGGACTGCGTGCCGGCAAAGCTCAACCTGAGGCGGACGAAATCATTCGCAAACGGATGGTTCCACTTCCTTCCGCTCTTCGCATGGTGTTGAGCGGCAAAATTCGTGATTCGAAAACTATCTCATCGATCCTCTGGCTCGAACATCAAGTAGAGAACAATTACGATCTTCGTTCTGCTCAACCACGAAAAAGAGCGCCGCGGTAACCCCTTTGCGGGCGAATTCGCGGAAAAAGTCCTTTTCGTACCGCCGGGCCGTATGGTTGGAAATTGGACGCGTTTCGCGATCCTTTCGGGTCTTGACACTCCATCCTAATCGCCACAAAATGCATCGTATGGGAGCACGTCTCTGGGTACCCCCACGGAACGGCGTGCAGAAAGAGGGGGTTACGCGTGGAACGACTGAAAGGAACCGTAAAGTGGTTTAATAACGCGAAGGGATACGGATTCATCGGACGCGCGGATGGTCCCGACGTTTTTGTGCATTACAGCGCGATTACTTCTGAGGGCTACAAGAGCCTGCAGGAGGGCGATCCCGTCGAGTTCGAAATCACCGAGGGACAAAAGGGACCGCAAGCCGCGAACGTTAGCAAGAGTTCTTGAAGCGTTAGTAGATAATTAAATTTCTGCGCCGCCGCATAGCCGTTCAGAATGCCCAGCGAACGGGTCAGTGGCTTTGTTTCCTGCGGACGCCTCTTCTCCGCTACCGCCGCTCACTTCCCTGCCGCTGGCCCTGCGCCACAATCTTGTTTAATCTTTATCCGTGGACAATAAGGCGATCGCCAACATTCTCTACGAAACCGCGGATCTGCTCGAGATCGATGCGGCCGACTCCTTCCGCATCCGTTCCTACCGCAATGCTGCCCAAGCCATCGAAAACCTAAGCGAACCCATTCGAGACCTCATCAGCGAACCAAAGAAGGTGTTAGCCATTCCGGGCATCGGCAAGGGGATGCTTCTCAACCTGCAGGAATTATTCCGGGAAGGCAGCCTCGGCATTCAAACCGAGCTGCTCAAGAAATATCACCCCTCGATGCTGCAGCTGCTGAAGATTCAAGGCTTGGGGCCAAAGACGATTGCGCTGATCTGGAGCGCTTACCAGGTCTCCGACGTGGATGGCGTGGAAAAACTTGCGCGCGAAGGCAAGATCCGCGAACTGCCGCGCATGGGCGAGAAGCACGAGCAAAAACTCCTGAAGGCAATTGAAGACTATCGCCGCATCTCGGGGCGATTTCTTATCGACGCCGCCGAGGTTGAGGCGACAAAACTCACTGACTATCTCGCGAAATTGCCCGGCATCGACAAGATCACTCCCGCGGGATCATTGCGCCGGGGCCGCGAAACGGTCGGCGATCTCGATATTCTCGTAACCGGCGCGGCCTGCTGCAGCGAAGCCGAACGGCAGAAAGCGGTGCAATATATCGCGCAGTATCCGTCGCTGATGAGCGTCATCGCTCAGGGCGACAACAAAATCAGCTTTCAAGTGCGCAACGGCATGCAAGTGGATGTGCGCCTGCTCCCGCCTGAATCTTTCGGCGCTGCCATGCAATATTTCACCGGATCGAAAGCCCACAACGTTGCCTTGCGGCAACGCGCACTCAAGATGGGTTACACGCTCAATGAATACAGCCTCGCCGATCTCAAAACCGAGAAGCCTGTCGCCGGCAAGACCGAACAAGAAATCTACGCCAAGCTTAATCTCGATTACATTCCACCAGAACTGCGTGAGAATCTGGGCGAGATCGATGCCGCGGCAAATCACACGTTGCCCAAGCTAATCGCCCTCGAAGACCTGCAAGGCGATGTGCACATGCATACCGTCGAAACTGACGGCCGGAACACCATCGAAGAAATGGCCGAAGCGGCCAAAGATCGCGGCTACAAATACATGGCCATAACCGATCATTCCAAGAACCTCGCATTCGCCAATGGCCTCGATGACAAGCGCGCAGTGGCACATATCCAGAAGATTCGCGAAGCCAATGAAAGGATCGGAGGCATCACGATCTTTGCGGGCATCGAAGTCGACATCCTCGCCGATGGCGACCTCGACCTCTCCGACGATGTGCTGGCCCAGATGGATTTGGTGATCGCCAGCGTGCATTCGGTTTTCAATCAGGAGCCGGCGAAGATGACCGAGCGCCTGCGCAAAGCCATCGGGAATCCGAACACTTCAATCATCGGCCATCCCACGGGACGCCTTCAGCTTCGCCGCGATGCCTACCACTTCGACATGGACGCGATTCTGGCCGCCGCAGCGAAGCACAAAGTGGCAATGGAGTTGAACTCCTATCCGGATCGCTTGGATCTTAATGACGTTCACCTGCGCCAAGCCAAACAACGAGGCGTAAAAATCGTAATTAACACCGACTCCCATCACACCTCTCATCTGGAGAAAATTCGCTACGGCGTCCTGCAGGCGCGCCGCGCCTGGCTGACGAGAGACGACGTACTCAACACTATGCCTGCGGAAAAATTCGGCCGAGCGATGAAACACGATTGGAATTAGCTATTTCTGAGCTGTATGTCGAGTAGAATAAAAGGCCCGAAAAGAAGCAATGTCTGATCAGACTCCTAATCCGCCGCCTGTTCCTCCCTCGACCCAGAGCGCACATGCAAACTCGCCAGCGGCGCAGCGCGGTCCAACCATTAACATCGCCGACGAATTCGGCACTGCCAAGCGCAACCTGCCTCCGGTTAAGGTTCTGCTCATGGCTACGGCCGGAGTGCTTATCATCGCGGGCATCGCCTCGTTTTTTCAGCGGGCCAAGCCGCAGGGTGCTGGATCGCTTGACAACATCGCCGCCGTCGATCTTCCTGGCCAGAACTCCGTGCTCGTGGCCCTCACCTTCACGCTGCACAACTCAGGTAAGAAGTCGCTCTGGGTTCACGACGTCCACGGTAAACTGCTAACATCGGCCGGAGAATCGAGTGGCGAGGCCGTCTCCGCGGTTGATTTCGACCGCTATTATCAGGCTTTCCCATCGCTGAAAGCGAACGCGCTGACTGCACTTTCTCCTGAGGACAAATTGCAACCTGGCGAAGAAATTAAGCGTACCGTGATGGTCAGCTTTCCAGTTGCGCTCGACGCTTTTAACCAGCGCCGATCGGTGAGCGTGGTCATCCAGCCCTATGACCAGCCTGTGCCGGTTACACTGACCAGGTAATTTAGAAACGATTTTTCTTCGCGCCCCTGAGATCATCGAACCCGATTAAAATGACACGCTCAATTCGCCATAAATTGCTTTCGATTGCCTTCTTCTTTTTGGTTCTATCAGCCGTATGCCCTGGAGCATCCGCCAAACACAACTCGAAATATTTCGTCTACATCGGCACGTACACCCAGGAAGGTAGCGCGAGCAAGGGTATCTACGCATATCGCTTCGATTCAGCGACTGCTCAGCTCACCGCGATCGGCCTAGCCGCCGAAGCCGTTAATCCATCTTTCCTTGCGGTGCACCCGAATCAGCGATTCGTTTACGCGGTTAATGAGGTGAGCGACTACAAAGGCGAAAAGAGTGGAGCTGTGAGTGCGTTCTCCATTAACCGCGCCACAGGCAAACTAACGCTGCTGAATCAAGTGGCGTCCAAAGGGGCGGGCCCTTGCTACATCACGGTCGACAAGAGTGGGAAATTTGTGCTGGTAGCAAACTACGACGGAGGCAGCGTCGCAGTATTCCCAATCCTAGCCGATGGCCACTTGGGCGAGATCTCATCTTTTGTGCAGCACAGCGGCCACGGAACAGATCCGCAACGCCAAGAGGGACCGCACGCTCATTCGATCGACATGTCGCCAGACAATCGCTTTGCCATCGTCGACGATCTCGGCCTCGACGAGACGCTGGTTTACGGATTCGACAGCACGAAAGGATCGCTTGCCAAGGATGCTTCGAGTGATGCGACGACGGCGAAAGCCGCTCCGGGAGCCGGTCCCCGGCACTTCGCTTTTCATCCCAACGGCAAATTTGGCTATGTGATCAACGAAATGCAGTCGTCAGTTACCGCCCTCGCCTACGACGCCACAGATGGCGCTCTGCATCCACTGCAAACAGTTCCAACTCTTCCGAAGGATTTTGCCAAGGAGAACACCGCTGCCGAGATTGAAGTTCATCCTTCCGGCAAGTTCCTCTATGCCTCGAATCGCGGGCACGACAGCATTGCCGTATTCGCCATCGACGAACATAAAGGGACGCTTACTTCGGTTGAGTACGTTCCCACAAAAGGCGCAAGTCCTCGCAGCTTCGAAATCGCTCCGGGGGGTTCGCTGCTTTTTGCCGCAAATGAGAAATCAAACAATATTGTTCTATTCCGCATCAATACACAGACCGGCAGACTCACGCCCACGGGCAAAGCACTCGAAGTATCGCAGCCAGTTTGCGTGAAATTCGTGGCGATTGAATAAGTGGCGATCGAGTAAGCGTCTCGTTTATTGCTTCTTCTGAATGAATCTCCGCCGCGCCAGGTGGGTATTGGCGTCAAGTTTGATCTCGTCATACTTCATGCAACTGATGGACCCGTCGACTTCGAGCACCGCCAACGCGACATCGTGCACGTTTGCAATCCCATGCTCGCGCAGAGCGCGCTGCAACTCGTCCATGCTGACATGTTCTCTCGCCATGTGAGGCTCGATAGCTTTTCCATCGTGAATCAGAAGGCTGGGCTCGCCTTGAACCACGCGCCGGAAGCCGCGGTTGGCGCCCGAGAGAGTGCCAACCATGTAGTTCAGGAGCAACAGCGTGGAAGCCGCGACCACGCCACCCATTAGCGACGTATCCGGCCCGGTCATGGCATTCTGTACGGAGTTGGAAAGCAACAACAGCAGGGTCAGATCGAACGGCGTCATCTGCCCGACTTCGCGTTTACCGCTGAGGCGAACTCCAATCAGAACGACAAGATAGATTACACCGGTGCGCAGTGCGATCTGCGGGACGATGTGCCAACCTGCCGGAAAAAGCACCCCATTCAATTCGCGGTCACCGGCGTGGGCGCGTTCTTTGGCGTGCTGAGATATCCAGTGGCTTTCTTCTTATCCACGGACCAAACCACCAGCTCAAATAGCAGATGATCGCGTCCCGAGTAGAACTGAATCGGCTCGGCGATGGTGCGATCGCTCTTCTCGATCGTCTTGTCATCAGCAGTTACGTTCACCGAAAACTTGCCGTGCTTGGCATCGGTCTTTTTAAGTTGCAAGCTGACAGTCGCGACCGGTTGAGGCTTTGCTCCTTTTAACAAGGTGAATTCGTAGTAATTGCGGTCGCCCTTGTGCTTAAGAACCTCTAGATCGCCGCGCGTTGTGGCAATCAATCCACTCTGAACTCCAAGGTCACCGACAGCGCTCTGCAGCTTGGCCTTGGTCGCGTCCAGATCCGCTCTCGTGGAGGCAACGTCTGTCTTGACTCCACCCACATCGGTCTTCACGCCAGCAACTTCTCCACTCACCTGGCCGATTTGCTCTTTCGCCGCTTTCTCTTCAGTCTCCAGGCGGGCCTCAGCTTCCTTCTGCTGTGCCTGAAGTTGGGCAGCCCGCTGCGCCAGTTCTTTCTTGGTCATGCCCAGCCTCTGGCCTAACGTCTCTTCCTGGGCTTCGGCCGATTGCATCCGCTTCTGCAGTTCCGCGACTTGCGCCTGGCTGGTGCTCAAGTCATTGGTCAACTTCGCCACGTGCAGTTGCGTCGTCACATACCCGTAGACTGTTCCCGCCACGAAAATGATTGCCAGGATAAGCAGAATCCACTTTCCGGCTGTCGACTGCTGCTCGACCTGTACGTGTTGTTCGCCTTCGTCCGCCATTGCTCCTCCAGATTGAAGCGCCCCATCTTCAGGATTCAATTGTTGAGCATAAAGCCAATAGTGTCAATTAGCTCTGGGATGCTGGTGGTGGCAGTTTAGCTCACGCGCCCCCGACGAATTCCTGCTGCATGAGGCCGGAATTCGCTAACGCCGAAGCGTCAGGGCCTCATGCAACGTTGGAGTGGGGTCGCGTCGAATTGCAACAGCTGCTGTCCCGAGTCGCCGTTCGGCCTGAGTGCGCGCGTCGGTTAAGTATCTTCGCTGCGCCTCGTCAGGCAGGGAATCCTGCAGACTTGCAGATTTTTCGAAGCAAGCATAGACAAGGCGGACCGGAAAGCCCGTTTTCTCGAGAAAACGGCCATAGGCCAACCAATCCTCGGCGCTGGAGGTTCGGTCGTTCGCCGATTCATCCAACTGCAGAGCGCGCTGGTAAAGCTCAAGGGCTTCATCCAATCTCCCTGCGTCGGCTTGAATCACCGCTTCATTCACATCGGCGATACTTTCTAATTTGGCTTGTTTGGTCTGAGCTGCAAGTTTTGCCGCCAACTCGTAAGAGTGAACTGCTTCGTCGGTCCGCGACGCACGAGCCTGGCAATCTGCCATGCGTAGCACAATTGCGATGACCTGCTCCGGTGCGGGACGCTTGGCCGGCGGCTGCTCAGCGATTCTGCTGAGAGCCACTTTGTAATGCCCGGCTGCAGCCTGCGCTTTGCCCTCGTGATCGAGTTCGCTCGCGAGATACAAGTGCGCCAGCATCTGGCCAGGATCAATGGCGATAGCGCGGTTCCAGCTTTGTATCGCTTCTTCGGAGGAACCCCGGCGCTGTGCCAGCAGCCCGCGATCCATCCAGATGTTGGCGTCTTTAGGGAAATAGCTGAGGTATTCATCCGACACTTTGTAAGCTTCATCAAAGCGATTTTGCTCGACTAAGAAGCGGAGCAGCGCCTGCTGCGGCGCCGGATCGGCAGGATTCGATTGGATTGCTTTTCTCCACGCGCTCTCGGCTTGCTGGGGATGACCATCTTCCAGCTCTCGACGCGCCAGTCGCATTTGCAACGCACTATCGAATGAGTCTAGCAACGCTGCCCGCTGCAGATCGCGGACATTTTCGGAGTGCAGTGCGAGGAAATACCTCGCCTGGTCAACCGTTCCCCAGACGAGCAGTAGGGCGGCTGCACTCAGACGCAGCGCGCGAGCGCTCGCGGAGGTTCCCGAAACCCACGACCATGTCGCGGACAAACGGCCTCGCGCGTCGGACGCCGCGTTCGCCATGCCATCTCTCGAATTGAGAAGTAAAGACGCGACGCGGCCATCGCGCAGCTTCCAGATGGCACCGTCAAGAATGAAATGGTGGAGATTCACCAGCGCGGTGAAGATCAGAAAGCTGGCTGTGAAGTCATGGTGGAGAATCCGGCTGGCCAGCCAGGGTCCGGGAACGAATAAAGCGATGCCGCCGGCAACCAGCACCGCGAAATAGGCTGCTGGACGCCAGCTCCGGCCCGCGATTCCTTTGGCCTCACGCCGCGCATAGTAGCTCGTGATCCATAGGTACTGTGCCGAGTGCATGACGGCAAGCACCCCATTGCTGTAGCGGCTTTGCGGTATCTGCACCCCCCTGAACAATGCCATCGCCGCAGGGAGCAGGAACCAGAGAAATTGCGAGGAGAACAACGTGAGGCACGGCAAAAGTTTTCGCCACCCGACAGCCCGCAACAGCTGCATCCAACCGTACGCAGAGAGCGCGAGAAAAACCGCGCCCAGTCCGATTTGCCCCCAGCGTCCGACTGCCGGGGGAATTCCAAGAGAAATAAACAAGGGATCCGACGAAGCTCCAGTATGGAAGCCTAGAAAAAGAACAAGATAAGAAGTTATGAAGGCGCCGTAGAGTGCGTGGCGTTCTGCCTTGCCGGGGTTCGCGCCAGCGCGGCGAGCAAACATCATGAACAAGCCGTAATTCTGGCCGCTATAGTGCCACGGACTCCAGGTTAGATAAAGAGTGAAAATCCACGGAAGCATGCCCAGCCAGAAATGAGAGAGGAACAGGGTCAACAGAATCACGCCGGTCGTGTACACGGTGAAGACTCGATATTTATGGAAATCCTCCTCCCGATGGTAGGCCCGGTAAATCGTCGCCATGTAGTGCGGATAGTTGAACAAGAGAGCTAACGCATAAAAGGCGACTGACCACGCTCGTGTGCTGGAAGCGACAGAGGAATAGGAAAGCAGTAACAGTGGAATCGACCACGCACCACACCCGACGACCAGATCAAGCCACGGACCATAGACCCACGCCACAACGGCCGGGGAATTCTTTCCTTGTTCTTGCCTGGATTTCGACATACTTTTGCCCCGAACCTCTAACAGCTTTGAAGACCGAAATGAGCGCCACATCCTTAGTGTTTGACCGGATTATAGGGGGCGGAAGAGACAGATCGTATAGCGAGTAAGGGGCGAGCACGGTTACGAAAGTCACGCGAAGTGCCCCGTTTCGACGCAGGGTTGATTGTTCAACACCTCTACGAAGCAATACTTGCGAGTCCATGAGTCTTTTACAATGTGCGGGTGAAGCCTTGGGACGTAATCGTCATTGGCGGGGGCATCATCGGGCTCTCGCTTGCCATCGAACTACGCAAGCAGGGAGGGTCCATCCTGATACTCGAGCGCGGCGAGCCCGGGCGAGAGGCTTCTCACGCTGCGGGCGGCATGTTGGTGGAGTGCAGCCTTGAAACCCCCGCCGCTCTGCAACCCCTGGCTGCGGCCAGCGCACGTATATACCCTCAGTTTGTCGAGGAGTTGCAGATCGAATCGGGACTTTACGTCGATCTGCGGGACCAGGGAGCGATTGTCTTTCGACCGCCCGAACATGCGCACGAACGACCTGGAGGGGTGGCAGACTTGCTTCCGGCTCCGCTGGCCGAGTTGGAACCCGCGCTGGCGGAACCGAATCGCCCCGCGTTTTTCTTGAACGAGCGCAGTGTCGATCCGCGCGGCCTCAGCGCAGCCGCGCTGCAAGCGGCAAAGCGCCACGGGGTGGACGTTTCGTCGGGCGAAGAAGTCACTGCCGTGAGTCTGTCGGATCGCCGAGTCAGCGGAGTTTTCACCCGGAAGACATCATTTCTAGCGCCCAAGGTGGTTAATTGCGCCGGAGCCTGGTCGGGCCAGATCGCGCCCCACGCTTTTCCCACGCGCCCGGTCAAAGGACAGATGCTGTGCCTGGTTGCGCCCTCGCGCAATCTGTTGAATCACGTCGTTCGTTCACCAGAGGCTTACCTGATCCCGCGCAGCGATGGACGGATTTTGGTTGGAACCACCGTCGAAGAAGCCGGATTCGACAAGCGCACCAACGTCGCCACGATTCAGCGTCTGCACCGCGCCGCTGTCGCCCTGGTTCCGGAGTTGCGGAATGCGAAGATTCTTGAAGACTGGGCCGGACTGCGCCCTGGAACTCCTGACTCCCTGCCGATTCTCGGCGCAACCGCCACGCCCGGCTACTATGTGGCAACCGGCCATTTTCGCGATGGCATTCTTCTCGCCCCGATTACCGCGCGCGTGATGGCGCAAGTCATAGGCGGCAAGAATCCCGACTACAATCTGGAGGCGTTTTCGCCGGCAAGATTTTCGACCTGATATTTCGCCAATTGCGCTTGCCGCGCTCTAGACCAGTTCCTTGACGGGTATATACTAGAACGTTTCCGCAACCACATCATTCCGCAGAGTTGCGCTCTCACATCAGAAAGGATCACTCCATGGCTTCCCCAGCAATCGATTTTGCCCGCAATAATCAGCAGCGCTTTCTCAATGAATTGAAAGATCTTCTCCGCATCCCCAGCGTCAGCACGCTGGAAGAGCATAAGCCTGACGTTCAAAAAGCCGCGCACTTCGTCGCCGATGAACTCAGTCGCATTGGCTTGCAGAACGTCGAAATCATCCCCACGAAAGGCCATCCTCTCATTTACGCCGACTGGTTGCACGCTGCGGGCAAGCCCACCGTGCTGTGCTATGCGCACTATGACGTGCAACCGCCCGACCCTCTCGACGAGTGGAAGACTCCACCCTTCGAGCCCACTGAGCGCAATAACAACATATACGCGCGCGGCGCAGTCGACGACAAAGGCCAGCTCTGGATGGAAGTGAAGGCTCTCGAATCGATGATGAAGTCCGGCAATGGCAAGCTGCCTATCAATGTAAAAATCATTTTTGAAGGCGAGGAAGAAGTCGGCGGCGAATCGATCGCGGAATATGTTCGCAAGCAGAAAGCCAAGCTGAAAGCCGATTTCGCCCTAGTCTGCGACACGGAACTTTTCGCTCCCAATCTTCCCACGCTTTGTGTCGGCTTGCGCGGCCTGGTGTATACCGAAATCGAAGCCACGGGTGCCATGACTGATCTGCATTCCGGCGTCTACGGCGGTGCCGCGCCGAATCCCTTCTTCGCGCTCATCGAAATTATCAGCAAATTGAAGGATGCGAAGGGGCACGTGCTCATCCCCGGGTTTTACAAGAGCGTGAAGGCCCCCAGCAAAGACGAACTCAAAGCCTGGAAGCGGCTTCCGTTCAACGAAGAGCACTATCGCAAAACTGAAGTCGGCTCAAAAGTTCTAACTGGCGAGCCGGGATATTCGGTTCTGTATCGCACTTGGGCGCGGCCCACGCTCGAAGTTCACGGCATGCCCGGCGGATTTGTCGGCCAGGGAGCGAAGACTGTGATTCCGGCCAAAGCTACGGCAAAGGTTTCTATGCGGCTGGTTCCTAACCAGGATCCCGACGACATCCTCAACCGCTACTCCAGCTTCGTGAAGAAGCTCACGCCCAAGGGAATTGAGACGAAGATTAAAGTACTCAGCAAAGGGCCGGCATCGGTGGTGGGCACCGACAATGCTTACATCAAGGCCGCTACCGAAGCGTTGCATGAGACCTTCAAAAAAGAAACCGTGTTTATCCGCAGCGGCGGCTCCATTCCCATCGTTAACGACTTTCAAGCCGCGCTGAAAATTCCCAGCGTAATGATGGGCTTCGGCCTCCCGGACGACAACCTGCACGCTCCCAACGAAAAGTTCCACATCCCGAACTTCCATCATGGGATCGAGACGATTTGTTTGTTCTTTGAAAAGCTGGGAGCAGAATAAGGATCAGGAAGAAAGTCGGCCAGAACCATGTGGGGACAGCCGCCTCGGCTGTCCCGCCGAGCGAAGCTCGGCCTGTTCTGGGCACCTCGGCCACGGCTTTAGCTTTTGCCTGGGGCGTCCTCGTCGGCACGTCCGTAGGTAGTGTCCTAATTTTATGAAGTGGCTGATTCTCGCATTAATCATCCTCGCCCAGCAGCCCGCGAAAGCGCCAGAACGCAAGGGGGCTTCCAAAGGCGTAGTCACCCAAGATGCTCAACAATCCGATGCTGCCAACAACAATAAAGGCAACCCCGACGCGCCGCCGCCGATGTCTGTCCGGCAAATACCCGCCACAGAACCAAAAACCAAGGCAGCCAAAACCGAGAATGATATGCCGCAAAAAGGAGCCGATTGGATTGAGATTTTTACAGGGCTGCTGGTCTTCGTCGGATTTTTGCAGACTGGCGTTATGTACCTTACGTGGCGCGTCTATCGCCGCCAAGCGCACGAAATGAAGCGACAGCGGAGCTATATGCAGCTTCAGTGGCAGGCTATGCGCGGACAGTTGGAGGCCCAGAAGGAGTCGCTTCGCGCTCGGCTGACTATTGCGTTTGATGGAAGTCCATTCCGCGCCCTGATGGAAGGGCATGTCCCTAGGATGGTCGCTAAATTGGTCAATACGGGAGGAACCCCAGCCCATAACGTCATACCCGAATCGTGGATTGAATTTCTGCCAATCCCGTTTGTCGATTTCACCCCTGCCGCCCTTTATTTCAAAGGGGAGGAATTTTCGATTTATCCCACTCAGCCAATAACTTATCCTGTGCAACTGGACCGTCATTTGACTGCTCTTGAAATTACAAATATGAGGACTTCTAAAGGTGCCTTGTGCCTTCGCATACGCCTTTCCTATGAGACGTTCGGGACTCCAAGGCACTGTGATCTCGCTTTTGTCTCGGAACCCAACGGGATCGCACAGCTGGGGAAATACCACGATGCCAACTGACAGCATCAGAAACCGAATTAGGACACTACCCGAACGTACTTTCCGTTGTTTTTCCTGTCACATCCCACTACCATAGTCCTGCTCTCGCGATTCTCCCACCTCGTCCTTCTTTCACCCGTAAACCATCTATCTGCTGCAATGTGTGTGCAACCCAAAGCGCTCGTACGTAAGGCCATACAATATATAGTGTTATATTGCTTGACCCCGCCCCCATTTCGCCGTTACAGTTGCTTAAATTTGTGCCCGCCCAATCCAGCCAGGGACGGAATTGATCTAAGCATGAACGGTTTCGAGGACGGGGGTATCCGTTTGGTAAACAGCTCGCGAGAGAGCACAACTGGCAACCGGCCACCGACAGCTGGCCCCTGGTTTATCAGCCACTGGTTTATCCGCCACTGGTTCATTCAAGGAGTCAACGTTGCTTAAACTGAAGCGGCTTCAGATTCTCGGCTTCAAATCGTTCTGCGATCGCACCGACCTCAAGTTTCACGGGGACGGAATCGCCGCCATCATCGGCCCCAACGGCTGCGGCAAGTCGAATATTGCCGATGCCATTTCCTGGGTGCTCGGCGAGCAGTCCGCGAAGACATTGCGTGGCTCGCGCATGGAAGATGTGATCTTCGCTGGCACGCGCGACCGCAAGCCCACTGGCATGGCGGAAGTTTCGCTGACCCTGATCGATCCAGAGGAATACCCGGGCGCGGATGCGAACGCTCCCACCGAGATCGACATTCAGGATGAGCTGCCGAGCGCAGCAGCGGAGATCTTACGAAACGCCGCCAATGCTCCCGAAACTGATCATCCAGATAGAGACTGGGACGAAGCCGCCATCCGGGCCCTTGCCGCAGAGCAGACCGAGCGCGCCGTGGAAGACGCTCAACCGGGCAAGACCGAAGAAGTGGAAATACCGCGCTCGAAAATCACAACTATCGCCGTCGCCTTTCCTGACGATGAACCCGTCTTTGCTTTTTCGTCCCATTCGCTCGCAACGGTGACGCCGATTTCACCAGCTACCGTCAACGCGGCACCCCAAGTCGTGCTCAAGATTCGCCGCCGCAAATTCAATCAGCAGCAATTTCACGCTGGCGAAATCGTGGTCACGCGGCGGTTGTTCCGCTCCGGCGACAGCGAATACCTGCTGAATGGAAAACTCTGCCGCCTGCGCGATATTCAAGAACTCTTCATGGGCACTGGCCTCGGACCCGAGACCTATGCGCTCATCGAACAAGGACGTATCGGACAAATCCTCAGCAGCCGGCCCACGGACCGGCGCGCAATTCTAGAAGAAGCTGCCGGGATCACGAAGTTCAAAACCAAGAAGCGCCTCGCCGAAGCCCGACTCGAAGATGCCAAGCTCAACCTCGCCCGCATCAACGACATCTTCGACGAAGTCACTCGACAGATGAATTCCTTAAAGCGCCAGGCGTCAAAGGCGGAGCGCTACAGCAAGCTGCGCGACGAGATGCGGGCCCAACTGCGCATCGTCCTCGCCAGTAAATTCACAGCGATCGAGCACGAGAGCGCAGAACTCGATGCTCAGCTCAACCTTCTCGCCGAGGACATGCGTCACCGCACCGAAGCCGTGCAGCAGCTCGAGGCCGAGCATGTGGAAGGCACTGAGCGTGGCTACGCCATCGAGAGTGAGTTGCGCGAGGGTCGCGATCGCTTGAGCCAGCTCGCGATGGAAATCGATCGCGCGCACGCACGCCGTCGCCATAACGACGAACGCTGCGCCGAGTTAGTGGTTCGTTCTGCCTCGGCCAATGCAGAGCTGGCGCAGGCCCGTCACCGCCTGACCTCGCTCGATACTGAGCGTGATTCCAATCGGCAAGTGCTCGAATCCGCCGCTGCCGACCTGGCTGCCGCCCAGCGCGAGCTAGCATTGTCACAGCAGGAAGCTGCTGCTGCCGCGAGCGGGCTGACGGAAATCGAACGGCGACAGGAAGAATCTCGCGTCGCTATCTTTGACACCGTATCGTCGGCGTCACGGCTGCGCAACCAGCTCGCTCAGGCCGAAGAGCGCCTTGCAGGCGCGGATCGTGAAGGTCGCCGTCTCCAAACTGAAATCAGCAATGCCAGCGTGCAAGTGGAGGCTTTCGGCGGACAGCGCGGCCAACTAGCCTTCGAGTTCGAAACGGTGACCCAACGCGTCGCGGGAATCACCGAAGAAATCGCCCAGCTTCGCCGCCTGATCGAGACCAAGCGCCGCGATGAAGCGCAGGCGAAGTCTCATCTCGACCTGCTCCGCGCCGAATTCGCCACCGCTCTCGGAAAAAAAGGGTCTCTCGAATCTGTGATTGCTGAGCACGGATATTCTACCGAATCTGTGCGCCGGCTTTTTCAGTCCGGTGTGATGCAGAGCGGGCTCGCCCCGGTCGGCGTGCTCGCGGATTTTCTTGAAGTTGAGCCGCGCTTCGAACGTGTAGTGGAAGACTTCCTGCGCGACGAATTGAATTACATTGTGGTCAAATCCTGGGACGCTGCGGACGAGGGACTGCGCCTCTTACGCAGCGACGTCGATGGGCGCGCAACTTTCCTGGTCCATCCCGAAGATTCACAGGCTAAGTTTTCTTTCATCCTCGACGAAGCCGCGCACTGCGCGCCTCCCACAGCTTCGATCGTGCCGCTGAAAAGTACCATCCGCGTACTCGATGGCTTCGGGAAATCGCTGGAAGTGATTCTCCCTAAACTTCGCGATGGTTACATTGTTCCGGGATCGGACACGGCGCGCGGCCTGGCGCTCGAAAATCCCGACGCGTTCTTCCTCTCGCTGTCTGGAGAATGTTTCCACAATGTCACGGTTACCGGAGGGAAACAGCGCGCCGAGGGTCCGCTCTCAATGAAACGTGAACTCCGCGAGGTTCTACGACAACTCGAAGACCTGGAACGGGCACTTCGTGATGAAGAGATGCGGGTGCTTACGCTCGCCAGAGAAATTAAAGACCTCGCGTCGCTACTGGATCGCCTCGAAGCCGAAAAGCGGGAAGCGGAGCACCAGTCGATGACTTCACGCCACCTGCTGCAGCAGCTCGATTCGGAAATGGCGCGTGTTACCGAGCGCATGGGAGTTTCGCAATCAGAGTTGCAACGCCTTTCGGCTGAACGGGCGGAGCAGGAATCTACGATTGCCGCACGGCAGTCCGAGATCGCGGTCCTGGAACAGACCCGCGCCGAACTCGAGCAACAGATCGCGGCAGCTCAGGAATCTCTCGCAGCACTGCGTCAGCGTCGCGAGGAAGCGGCCCAGGCTAGCTCGCAGCGCGGGGCGCGGGTAGCAGCACTGGAAGAACGCCACCGCTCGGCCATCTCCGTGCTCGGACGAATCGACTCCCTGTTCGCCGAAATGAACGAACGCCTCCACGCTCTTGCGTCGCAGATCGAATCAGCCGCGGCTGAAAAGCTGCAGCGCGAAGCCGAAAATCTCCAACTGGAACAGCAAGCCGCCGACTTCGAAGCCGAGCGCAACGCGGGTCAGGCTCGGGAAGGTCTGCTGCAATTCGAGAAAGACCAACTGCGTGCACGTCTTTCAGAGATCGATGAACTCCTGCGCGATGCCCGTCAACTTCTCGACCAGGCGCGCGACCGGCGCGGTGAGCTTCAAGCCGCCGCTGCCAAGCTGCAAGCCGACACCATGTACATGGCGGAAACCTGCCTGAACGAACTCGGAGTCGAGCGCGCGGCTTTGCTCGCTGACGCCACGATCAGCGTGGTCGCCGGCGACGAACTCGCAGCTTGCGATCAGTCTCATCGCGAGATGCGCACCAAACTGGAGGCCATGGGTCCGGTTAACATGATGGCGCTCGAGGAATACCGCGAAACCACCGAGAGGCACGGGTTTCTCGACGCACAGCGCAACGACCTCATCTCTTCCATCGAGAACACGACCGCGACCATCCGTGAAATCGACGAAGTCTCGCGCCAAAAATTCCAGGAAGCCTTTACCAAAATCAATGAGAACTTCCAGGCCACATTCAAGAAACTGTTTGGCGGCGGTCACGCCTTCATGAAACTGACCGACGAAGAAAACTCCGCCGAAAGCGGTATCGACGTAGTGGCTTCTCCGCCAGGCAAGCGTTTGCAAAGCGTACTGCTGCTCTCGGGTGGCGAGAAGGCGCTCACCGCGCTCGCCCTGCTGGTCGGCATTTTCCAGTACACACCAAGCCCGTTCTGCATCCTCGACGAAGTCGACGCGCCACTCGACGAGGCCAACATCGGTCGCTTCACCGAGCTGGTGAAGGAGATGAGCATCCAGACCCAATTCGTGCTTATCACGCACAGCAAGAAGACGATGAGCATCGCGCCCGTGCTTTATGGAGTGACCATGCAGGAGCCGGGAGTGTCGAAACTGGTGTCGGTACGGTTCGGAGCGGCGTAGCGGAGGAGTGCAGAATGGATCGGCTCCCTCGTTAGGAGGGTGTTGCTGGATATCGAGGCGGGGCTGATTTTTCGTCCGGGTTACGCGGACTCATCAGTAGGCTGGGCCTAGAAAACTGCCCCTGGCGATGTGGTCCACCAAATGTTGATTGTTCACGATGGCATTTGTCACTTCCTTTCCTAGCCTTTCGGCCGAGATGACGATCACTATAGCTACGGCTACCAGGGACAGCAAGCCCGCCATCGTCAGCAACGAATAGGCCAGGTTCGCTGGACCATACGGGGCACGTATGGTTTCGGCACAATTAGTATACAAAAAAGCGTCAATCAAGAAGCTAGCATCCGATCCCCATGAAACCGTGGGCCAGTTGCGCTAGCGCCACGATATCCACTCTCATCCTCAGCTTTTCCACAACGACGCGGCGAAAACTTTGTGCCGATCCTCGCCCATCAATCCTCATGTCAGCCAACGTTTTGCCTCTCAATAGGATACGGTCCCAGGTCCACCCGGTGACTTCTGCCGTTGACAAAAATTTCTGGCGGTCTAGAATACGTCGCGCTGCTTACTTGTAAAATTCCAACATGACTTCTAACCTTCTTGATCCCGTAATCCTCCAAACAGATTTCCCAGATCTCCAACTTCATGCCAGCGGAAAGGTCCGCGACGTTTACCAGTTGGATAAAGACCGACTGCTGTTTGTCGCTACCGACCGAATTTCCGCCTTCGATTATGTGCTTGCCACCGGGATACCGAATAAAGGCCGCGTTCTGACCCAGATATCGCTGTTCTGGTTCGACTACCTTTCCGACATTGTTCCGAACCATGTGATTACCGCCGATGTGGAGCGTTATCCGCAGGTCTTGCGGAAGTATACCGATCAGTTGCGCGGCCGATCGATGGTCGTACAGCGGGCAGAGATGTTTCCGGTCGAGTGCGTCGTGCGCGGATACATTTCCGGCTCTGCCTGGAAGGAATATCAGGCGACGGGAAAGGTGTGTGAGATTGAGCTGCCGGCAGGCCTGCGCGAATCCGAGGTCTTCCCCGAGCCCATTTTCACTCCCGCAACCAAAGCGGTCAGCGGCCACGACGAAAACATTCCGTTTGCGCGCATGTGTGAAATCCTGGGCGCGGAAACGGCAAGCTATCTGCGGGATCTCACGCTGCGGATCTACAAGAAAGCGGCAGCGTACGCGCGGCAACGCGGTATCATCATCGCCGATACCAAGTTCGAGTTCGGACGCACGGCTCACGGAATAACGCTGGCGGATGAAGTTCTGACACCGGATTCTTCCCGCTTCTGGCCCGCGGAAAGGTATGAGCCGGGGCGCTGGCAGGAATCCTTCGACAAGCAATACGTTCGCGATTACCTGGAAGAAATTCGCTGGAACAAACAGCCACCCGCGCCCGCTCTGCCGGCCGAGGTCGCAAACCGAACCAGCGAAAAGTATCTCGACGCCTATTTCCAGCTCACAGGCCGCAAACTGGATGTCTAGGCGCGGAGCGATCCGCCGGCCGCTTCGAACCGGTGGGTCCGAACAAGACCGGTCGGGCAGGAGAGTAGCATGACCCCGGCGGACTGGCTGATCGTCGTGGTTGTGCTGCTGAACGTGGTGATAGCCGCCACGCATGGCTTCTTCGCCGAAGCCTTCAGCTTGGCAGGATTAGTGGTTGGATACATCGTTGCCGCCTGGCAGTACAAAAAGCTCGCCGGGTGGTTTATGTCGTTTTTAAAGTCAGAGCTGTTGGCCGGGATTTTCGGTTTCCTCATCATTTTTTTTGTGATCTTAATCCTGTTCAGCATTGCGGGCAGGGTCGCGCGCAAATTGATGAAGGCGGCCGGACTGAGCGGCTTCGACCGTTTCCTGGGCGCGTTGTTGGGCGTCGTGAAGGGTGCCTTGATTGTGGCTGTGGTCCTGATGGGAATGACCGCATTCACGCCCACATCGCAGATGCTGGAGCACTCGGAACTGGCGCCGTACTTCCTGGTTGTCGGAAGAGCGGCGATTTGGGTGGCGCCATCGGAATTGCGGGCTCGTTTTTATGAAGGACTGGATTTTTTGCATCGGGCTCCGAAGGATTTAACGGGCACTCCCGCTGCTCCTCGAAATAGATAGTGCTTGAACTGGGCTGTTCGCAACGGACGCTGTTCGAAATCAAGCTTTTCAGTCCAAGACGTCGACCAGACATTGAAAGAGAGAGACTCCGTGAAAGATCAACTGGAAGCGCTGGTTTTGCAGATGTACAAGAGCAACATCCTCTACTCAGAGGGTGTTCGCGAATTTAAGAAGCGGTTTATCCTAACTGTCCTTCAGGAAAACAAGGGCAATCAGTGCCGCTCCGCCCGCGAACTGGGAATGCATCGCAATACGCTGAGCCGGACCATCGACGAACTCAAAATCGACGTCCGACAGCTGCGCGATGGAGCAAAGCGCCCGCCGCGGAGTGCGCGCCCGATATCGTTGGACAAAAAAGCCGCGCGTTAGGTCAGTGGATTCTTTGGCGTTCCTCGGTAGAAAACTAAACGTCAAAAAAACTAAGGCAGCCTTCGCAGGCTGCCTTTGTCGAATTCGCCCAAGACCTATTGAGCGGCTGGTTTGTGATGAACGGGAGCCTTGGCTGGCGCTGCGGCCTTCAGCAGCTTGCCTTTCTCCATCGTCATCATGAAGGGGCTTGGCGTATAGGAAGCTGGCTCGCCCTGAAAGTCCAAACTGGCACCTGCTTTTGGAATCAACCTCAGCGGAACCTTGTCTTCAAAAGTGAGAGTAATATCCGCCTTATTCGCGTCGATATCATCCGAACTGCCAGCGATATCGAATTCTGTCGCTGTAGCCTGAATCACCTTACCCTGCATCTGTACCGCTTTACCCTTGATCGCATTCCAAACCGTATCCTGGTCGTCCTTCGAGCCATTGGTAAGCACGAACTCCCAAGTCGCAAAGTCCATTTTGTCGGGCGGCGTAGCCACCACCATCGAGTGAGCCTGCTCCGCCGGAGAAGGAGCTGGTTTTATGGCAAATCCAGCGGGCGGGAGCGGATTGGCCTTAGCTTGCGCCAGAACGTCGGTCCAGCCATCATCGCCGCCGTGATACTTGATGTAGAGCCCCTTGGCGTACTTTTCGATTTGCTGCTGATACTGCGGAGTCGGAGCGATCACGGAGGCGCGAGAGGCAAACCAGATCGCATTGATGGGGTCGGGAGTAATCTTTGGGTCGGGCGGCGTGGGGCCGGCATAAGCAAGGGCTAGAGGATAAACCACGCTGAAATCTTTCTGGAAGTCAGGACTGCTCTCGACGGCAGCCCGCAGGTCCTTTCGCGCGGTGTCGTAGTCCTTATCGGTGATGGCGGAGATTCCGATGGCCGCGTTGAAAACTCCAGTCATCTGCTCTTTCATCTTCTGAAAATCGGCATCGGAGGTGCCATCAGGCTTGGTGAATTTCGAGAGGCCGTCCAGTCCCATCTGCCCGTACTTCTTGGCATCCGCCAGATCCTGCTTGGCGGTGGGGGAGCCCCCCTGGGCCTTCAGACGATCGATGTAAGCCAGTAAGAAAATCGCCCGCTCATTGGTGGGATCAGCGGCCACCAGTTTCGTCGCCGTGTCGATCGTCTTCTGCTGATTATTAGTCTGCTGGTAATCCTGCATCAGAGTTTGCAGAGCAGCCACTTTCATCACGCTATTGGGATATTGCGTCAGGTAAGCCTCAAGGCCGCTGATCTGTGCACTTCGGTCCTTCTGCTGGATCGCGCCCATATAGGCGTTGTACTCGGCGGGGTCCTTAATCACGGGCGCTTGCGCCGCTGGTGCTGGGGTCCCTGTCGCAGGTTGTCCTTGTGCTGCCTGCCCTTGTGGAGGCTGTGCAGGCTGAGCTGCGGTCTCGGCCGCTGCCATTGCAGCAACCCCAAGCACAACCGTGACCAGAATCTTTTTCATCAGTATGGCTCCTTAGTTTCTTCGGGAATCGACAATTTCAGGAAATACAATTCCTTGACTTTGTGGCTGCATTCTCCTCGGACCGATACTCGCGCTCACAGTACGCATTGGAGCGCCGTCGCTTGCTGGCCGGGTCCGAAAACAAAGGGCGACCTGTAAGACGTTAGGCGACTGACCCGTATACGGGGTTTGCCGGATTATAAGTACCTCTGGTTCCGAAGGCAAGCTACTTCCCCCTGACAAGCGTATTTAATTGTATAAGATGCAATTGCGCGGCTCCGCAGATGGCCTTCGTTGGGTCTTGGGAGGCGAGCTTGAGGGTGCCGCGACACTTTTTTTCTAATGGACACGTTCTATGAGCACGGATCAAGTTAGCAAAGATCAAATCAGCAAAGATCAACCTCTCTCAGAGCAGGTAGTAGTTATCACGGGCGCCGGCCGGGGCATCGGCGCCGCCATCGCGCACAAGTTGTCGAATCTGGGCGCTGCTGCAGTGCTGTGTGGTCGCACTCGTTCTGCGCTCGAATCCAATGCGCTGGCTATTGTGAAATCTGGCGGGAAGGCCGATGTAGTGGTTTGTGATGTGACCAATCTTCAGTCTGTCGAGAACGCCGGCCGGCACGTTGAGTCTTCCTTTGGTCGAGTCGATATTCTGGTGAATAACGCGGGAATCGGCGGATTCGGCGGCCCGTTGCATCAACTCCCTCCCGACTCCTGGGAGCAAATCCTGAATACAAATCTTCGCGGCGTCTACTACACGACTCGTGCTTTCGCGCCCATGATGATTCGTGCGCGTTCCGGACACATCATCAACATTTCTTCGCTTGCGGGGAAGAACGCGCTGCCAAACGGCGCCGCCTACGCAGCTTCGAAGTGGGGTCTGAACGGATTGAGCTACTCGCTGGCCGAGGAACTCCGTGGCCACAACATCCGCGTCGCCGTGATATGTCCCGGTTCCACGAATACGGAACTGAGTCCCCACGCCGGCAAGGATCCCGCGAAAATGCTGCAACCGGAGGACATTGCGCACACCGTTGCCATGCTGGTAACGCAAAGCCCGCAGTCATTTGTGAGCGAGGTTCTGCTCCGGCCGACGCAAAAGCCCTGAGCGATAAGTAGCGAGCGATGACCGGCGCTCGATCAATCCCTTGCCACAGTAGCAACGGGCTGATATGTTTTCGCCACAGCCTTCGAGTCGCACACTTGCTCTTCCCGTGCCGACGGAGGCAATCCGGAGTCCGCGATTTTGCGTACTTCTTCAGGAAAGAGATCGAGCGTTTGTCGAGTCCGCAACCACAAGGTATCTCGACGGATTTGGCCCTGGTGACAGGCCTTAAATCCGGCGATCAGCGAGCGATGGCGGAGCTCTACGACCGCTATTCATCCCTGGTGTATGCGGTTGCGTTGCGAGTTCTGGGCGACACAGGAGCGGCGGAAGATGTGCTGCAAGAAGTGTTCCTACAGTTGTGGCGCAAGCCCACCGCTTTTGACGCGGCACGCGGAAGTCTCGGAAGCTGGCTGTCCGTGATCACACGAAACCGCGCCATCGACTCCCTCAGAAAACGCCGGCCGGAAACGGATATCGAGGACGTCATCTTGTCCGTTTCCCCAGATTTAACCGGAAATGTAGAACGAGCAAGCGCCGCAGAGAAAGTGCGCGGCGTGATGGGAACCATGGCGCCAGCGCAGCGCACAGCTCTCGAGATGGCATATTGGGAGGGCATGAGCCATTCCGAGATTGCAAATAAGACTGGCGAGCCGTTGGGAACCGTGAAGACGCGGATCCGGGCGGGGCTGATCGCGCTGCGGAGAGCGTTCCAGGGATGATTGAAGAGCGGAGCTGCGCTCCGCGGACAGCCGGGGGCGGCTGTCCCCACATGAAGGATATGGTGAGCTAGAACACGACCACATGAGCGCGCACGAACAATACGCGGACGATCTCGCCTTGTACGCATTGGATGCGTTGCGAGGAGAGGAGCGCGCACGTGTCGATGAGCACTTAGCGACCTGTGCCGCGTGCCGCTCGGAATTGGAACAACTGCGCGGCGATACTGCGTTGTTGGCGCTGTCAGCGACAGGGCCCAGGCCTCCGCAGCGGGCACGTCAACGCCTGCTGGACGCTGTGGCTCGCGAGCCTCGCCTTCCCAGCGTCGCGCAAGCTGCGCGGCGCCGTTCGTGGTGGGGCGTTCTGGGGTGGGCAGCGGCATTGGCGATACTGGTTCTGGCAGCATCGCTCTGGAGGGAGAACATTTCGCTGCAACAGATTTTGGCTTCGACTCAATCCCAAGCGACGGAGAGCAGACGCGACCTCGAAGCGCTGCGGAAGATCGCAGCGCCCATCCTTGAACCAGAAGCGCAGCGCGTTACCCTAGTCTCCGCAAAAACCCCGCCGCAGCCGCAAGGCAAGGCTTTTTATTTGCGGAACCGCAGCAGCCTGGTTTTCCTGGCGAATAACATGCCTCCGCTGCCGCCACAGAAAGCTTACGAGTTGTGGCTGATTCCCACCACCGGAGCTCCGATCCCCGCAGGCGTTTTCAAGCCCGATGCGCACGGCAGCGCGAGCGTGGTGAATCCTCCGCTCCCAGCGGGAGCCGACGCTAAAGCTTTTGCGATTACAGTTGAGAACGAGGCGGGCTCCCCGGCACCGACTATGCCAATCCTGATGATGGGCACTGGCGAATAGATCGATCTGCTGAGGAAGAAAGCACCGGAACACCGAACTCCCGGGGTTCGCGAGGGTGGAACGAACGCGAGAGGACTCCCGAATCCGGGAGTGCGGGTTCGTCCGCAGAACAGCAGTAAAACCCAATCAAGAAACGAGGGCAGGCCTGAAATCCTCGGCGGCCACTTCCCTCTTAATTCGCGTCACTCACTCTGTGTCGGCGAACGGCGAGTCAGTCCTCCACGACTTTTGCCGCCTTGGGAGCGTTGGAGGCGGCGCGCTCTTTTCGATTAACTCGGGCAACGTCGCCTAGCGGTGTCTCATAAACAGGGGAAGCAAGCTCCGCCAGCGGCACTTCGCCTTTGGCATAGCTGTAAGACCCGGAGCTGAGTAGGCTCGACTCTTGCGCCATCGGGTGTTCGGAGGCGTGCTGGACATGCCCATCGATCCGGATAGGCTGGACCTCATTGGTCAGAACACTCGCGTTTTGCGAGAACGCGACCGTCGCCGCGCAGAGAAAAAAGAGAGTACAGATTATGGTCTTCATAAGTGTGCTCCGGTGATATCGACTTCAATCAAAAGAACTGGCGGAACGCCGCTTTTGGTGCGGCTTCCAGGCATGTATGGGCAATCCTTCTACCAAATCGCGATAGATGGCATTCGAGTTAAGCGTCGCATTACCGGGGCATGAGCAAGATTTTGCACAAATAGGGAAGCTTTCGGTTCTAGCGCACTGTAGCTTTCGGAAAAGAAGCGCTATACTGCGGGGCGCAATTAACTGGGGGCTATAGGAAATGGCTCTTCATTCTCTTCTGAGTTGGAACGCTTCCGCCCGGACATGATCAGCCGTGCGTTGCCGGAGCGCCATACTTTTTGAAAACGGAGTCGCGGGAGATGACTCCCTCCAAGCGGCGCGAATCGGCCCGATTGACCACGGGGACCAGCGGATAAGCGTTCACATAGCGCAGTGCGGAATCAAGAGGAAGATCAGGGTAGAGACTGGGCAGAGGCTGGGCGGGCAGAACAGACGCTAGTGTAAGCTCTCCCTTGCCCTCCCGAAAAAGGCGCTGCAGTTGTTCCCGGCTAATCACGTTCCAACCGGTGGGATGTAGTCGCACCAGCAAAACTGGATCTGTTGAATCTTGAACCCGGCGGGCGCTGGCGTCCACGTAGTCTTGCCCGCCCAGAATTGTCTTCGGCACCGGCAACATGGCATCTTCAACCCGAAGGATGGCTTCTTCGCGCTCTTCTTCGAGAGAGGGCAAGATGAGTCCATCCTGCCGCGTCAACAAGTCAAAAATCGGAATCGGCTGCAGGCTGCGCGAAACAAGATAAGAAAATGTATTGGCAACGATTACTGGGACGATAATCTCGTAGTTGCCGCTGACTTCCAAAACCATGAATACCGAAGTCATGGGGGCGCGAAGGAATCCCGCAAACAGAACGCCCATCCCAACCAGGACGTAGGTTCCGGTCGAGCCGGTGAGGTGTGGGAAAAAAATGCGCTCGACATCCCCGACCGCGCCTCCCAGCATGGCTCCGATGAACAGCGTAGGTGCGAACATACCGCCGGGAGTGCCGCTGACAAAAGAAACGGTGGTCACCAGAATCTTAACAACGGCAAGGATGGCGAGAAACTTCCACGCAAACTGGCCGTGCATGGCCTGGTCCATCGAGTCGTAGCCGGCGCCCATGACTTGCGGAGCGCCGAGAAAGGCGACGAGCCCAATCAGCAGTCCAGCGATGGCCGGTTGAAAATACTGCGTCCAACGAGGCAAAGCTTTGAGTCGTGGCCGGAAATATTCAATCAATTTGGCGAATGCGACCGAGGCCAGGCCACCGGCAATACCAAGGACGGCGTAAGCGATCAGTTCACTCGGACGCTTAAAAGTGGTAACCGGGATCCGGAACAGCGGTTCGCTGCCGAGAAAGAAACGTACGATCACCACACTGGAAACGGCAGAGAGGACAACCGAGCCCAGGATGCCGGCGCTCCAGCGGCCGATGACCTCTTCGATGACGAAGAGCACAGCCGAAATGGGCGCGTTGAAGGCCGCGGCCAGACCGGCCGCAGCTCCCACCGGAGCCATAAGTCGAAGTTTTTCCCGCGAGATTTGCAATTGGCGGCCAAGCGCCGAAGCGATGCCGGCTCCGATCTGGAGCGAAGGATCTTCGGGACCAAGCGATTGACCCGCGCCGATGGCAATCGCGGCGCATATAAATTTTCCCACCGCTGTGCGGAAAGGAATGAAGCCGTTAAATATGTAGAGTGCAGCTTTGGTTTGATTGACGCCGCTGCCTCGTATGCCGGGAAAAATGTGCAGCACCAGAATGGCCACAAACAAGCCCGCAAGCGACGGAACCGCGAAGAGGCGCCAACTGTGGGTTTGCGGCAACGGGCCAAGCAGGGCGAGGTGCGTCCAGTCGATCGCGAGGCGGAAGCAGACCACGGCAAGCCCGGAGAAGATTCCGATGAAGACGGAAAGAATGAGAAAAAATACTTCTTCGTTGAAAGCGCCTTCCAGAGTCGAAAACAAGCGCTCGCGAATCTGCAAGCGCACTACCCGAGGTTGCAGCGAAGGTGCTGCCGTATTTGCGGATACCGGATCGGTCATTGGCTGACGGCCTCGCGTTTTTCAGAGATCAGTAGCAGTGCCTGGTCGAGGCCCTGCGGTGGACCACAGCTTGTGACCGTCTGCCGTTCGATTTGGCTGACAACGTCCATAATCGCGTCGGGGAGATCGGTTTCCGCGGGAGATCGCAGTTGTTTCAGATCCGGCCTGACTGCAATCCAGCGCGATTGCAAGGTCGCAAGCGTTGAGCCGGCCGAGGAGCTACCGGCGCTCAGGTCGACTCCGGTTTGACGAGCACACTCGGTAAGGCGCTGTTCGGCCTGGTCAAAGGCCGCGGTGATACGGCGGTTTCGCTCGGCGTCAGAGATGTGGCGTTGAAAGGGATCCGAGCGGAGCACCAAGTCCGTTGCTGCCAGAAGCTGCCGAGAGTTCTCGTCTTCTGGATTGGCATTGACGGCGGCGCGCAAGTATCGCTGCGCGAGAGTGTAGTTTCCGGAATGGTAAGCATCGTCACCGGCCCCAGCCATGGCGGCGGCGTTTGTAGGATCGATGCGCAGAACCGCTTCATGCTGACTCAAAGCTCCGGCATAATCTTGCGCCTGCGTAAAAAGCTGCGCGGCCTGCAGATGTGCGGCGGGATTCGCCGGCAAGGAAGCGGCCAGTGCAATCAGCTCCGAAGCCGCTTGCTCGCGTGCGTTCTTGCGGAGCAGGAACTGGATGAGCTCAATGCGAGCTTTATTGCGGTAGGAATCGGCATCCGCGTTCCAAACCCCGTACATGGCATTGTGATAATAACGGGTCGCGTCCTCCACGGAACCGCGGTGGGCAGCGACGCGCGCCAGCGCAAGATTCACGGCCGCATCCTGAGGCGTGCGTTGCCAGAGAGCGATCAGGTAGGACTCCGCCTCGTCAAGACGGCGGGGGTCGCCGCTGTCGCGTAAGGCGCGGGCCAGGCTGAGCTGGTACTGGGAGTTGGTGGGGTCGCAAGTCAGCGCAGCGCGGAAAGCATCAATCGCATCGTTATAACGTGCTGCTTCGGCGGCAGCAATGCCCTGCGCATACAGTTTGCGGCCACGAGCTTGCTGGTTGGCATTGAAACGGGTGACAAGATGCCCGACTCCAGCAAATCCGGCGACCGCGCCGAGAGTAAGAATTAAGAGAACGACGGGAGCGGACCGCGGAACGAGTTTGGGGAGCGTCCATGACATACCTCGTATCACGATAGCATTTTCGATGGCTCAAAACTGCGGGTTGAGCCTCTGAAACAAAAATGGTAGAAAAATGGAACTCAGTCACCTTCGGTTCAGGCTGCGGCTCGGGCGACAGTTCAGGTAAGATACTCCGTCTGCTAGGAATCGTTCTAAGCGCGCAGCTTGTCCGCCATATGAATCGCGAATATCACAAGGGATACAGCCAGGAATTGCACCGGGAGATGGAAGCGCTCGTCTTTGGCCATGCGGGAACGCCGCTGCTGGTATTCCCCACTTCCATGGGAAGGTTCTTCGAATACGAAGACCGCGGAATGATCGGCGTGCTGGCGTCGAAGATCGATCGCGGCGATCTGCAGGTATTCTGCCCCGACGCCGTCGATCTTGAGAGCTGGTACAACCAGGGCGTGCATCCCAAGGTGCGAGTGCTGAGGCACTTGCAATATGAGCGCTATATTCTGCACGAGTTTTTGCCCTTTATCCGGTGGAAGAATCAAACTCCGCGGCTGGCATTGACGGGATGCAGTTTTGGGGCGTATCACGCGATAAATTTTGCGCTGAAACATCCCGATGTAGTGACGCACTGCGTGAGCATGAGCGGGGCGTTCGATATCCATCAATTTCTGGATGGGTATTATGACGATGATTGCTACTTCAACTGTCCTCCGGATTATTTGCCCAATCAGAATGACGATTGGTTTTTGAGCCGCTACCGGCAGATGAAAATTGTGCTTGGATCAGCGGACTGGGATATATGTCTAGACCAGAACGTGAAATTCTCGGCGATCTTGAACGGCAAGGCGGTGCCTCACTGGCTGGATATTTACAACGACAATTCGAAGCATGACTGGCCGTTGTGGCTGAACATGGCAATGAAGTATTTCTAACGACGAACGCCGGGAACGGAGAGTTGGGCATGAGCAAAGAGATGGTGCAGTTCAACGTCGATCTCACGATCAACGAGGGGAAGCTCGATGCATTCCAAGGCATTGTGGAGTCGATGACCGCAGGCACGCAGAAGGAGTCAGGCGCGCTCGGGTATGAGTGGTATCTGAGTGGTGATCGCAAGCGCTGCCGGGTTGTCGAGAACTACAAAGATGCGGACGCCGTACTGGCGCATATGACGAGTTCGGTCGTGCGCGAGCTGGTACCCAAAATGCTGGCGGTCTCGAGGTTAGATCGCTTTGAGGTATATGGCGACCCCGGACCGAAGGCGGCGGAGCGACTCGCCGGAATTGGAGCCGAGATTTTTCAGTCCTGGCGGGGCCTCGGACGGTGACAGCGGGATCGGAACGTAGGGATCTTCCGACTGCGTAAGCGCTTCGCTTGGCGAAACACTTCTACGCTCAAGATCAGAATTTAGAGGAGATAGCCGTGAAGAAGATTGGAATTCTATTTGGGATGGAGAATACGTTTCCGCCGGCGCTGGTGGAGAAAATCAATTCGATGAAGGTTGATGATGTCACGGCGGAGTTTGTGCAGATTGGCGGAATCCGGATGGATGAGGCTAATAAATATGCGGTGATCATCGACCGCATCTCGCAGGACATTCCGTTTTATCGGGCTTACCTGAAGAATGCTGCGCTGCACGGAACAATCGTGGTGAACAACCCATTCTGGTGGACGGCGGACGACAAATTTTTTAACTACGCGCTAGCGCACAAGCTGGGCGTGGCGATTCCAGCTACGATTATTCTTCCGCATAACAAGCATCCCGAGGGAACGACCGACCGGTCGATGCGAAATCTGATTTATCCCTTGAACTGGCAGGAGTTGTTCGACTACGTGGGATTCCCTGCCTTCTTGAAGCCTTATTCTGGCGGTGGATGGAAGCATGTCTATCATGTGCATTCGCCGGAGGAGTTTTTCCAGCACTATAACCAGACGGGCGATTTGTGCATGACGCTGCAGCACGGGGTCGTCTTTGAAGAGTATTACCGCTGTTATGTTGTCGGCCAGGAAAAAGTCCACATCATGAAATACGACCCGCGGCTGCCGCATCATGAACGTTATGTGAAGGGCAATCCTCCACCGTCTTCGGAGGCTTTGCGGGCCAGGATTGAAAAAGACGCGCTGACACTATGCCGTGTGCTCGGGTATGACTTGAACACCGTCGAGTTTGCCGTAGAGGGAGGAGTGCCCTACGCGATTGATTTCCTGAATCCGGCGCCGGATGCGGAGATTACGTCGGTGGGGCAGGAGAATTTTGATTGGATTGTAAATGCGGTAGCGGAAATGGCAGTGAAGATGGCACAGACTGGAGAAGATCCGGCGCGGCAGTTGCGCTGGGCTTCATTTCTGGCGGGGACTGGCCGGACGGAATCCAAACCGACGGCGAGGAAAAAGTCGAAGGCGTAGAACCTGCGGCGATTCGCCTTTGCCGACGCTTTGCTAGGAAAAGTCGTGCGCGCTCGGGTGAAGGAGCGGAGCGGCTCGTCAGGACTATCTCAGCATTCGACTTGACTAGACTCTAGCGCTTTGATGACACGCTCATTGACGTGACGGACTTGGCAGATAACGTAGACCATCGCCTTCACTATTTTTTCAAAATTGTACAGCATTAACGTCGCGAGGGATTCCGTCTTCATCCACCGCTTGTAAAGGGCTCTCTTATCGTCATTCGCATGGGCCAATCCTCCGTACATGAACACTTCGAGCAACCGACGCCATGTAACAGGCTCGGTCCCGATTATGATTGCGTCTGCGTCCAGCGCGCTCTCCAACGAGTTAACTAGGTCTTTCACAGTCCGTTTGTCGGGCTCGCAGACGGGTAGTGTTTCGTACAGCTCTAGTACTTGTTTGAGATTGATTCCGTCCCTATTCTGGCTCCAGATGAAGTATCGGAGATCAAGTGCAAGTGCCTTGGTAGCGTCTTCGTCGGCACCGTGCCATTCGGTTTCCATCGATCCATCGCCTGGAGTTAGCCATGTAAATCCGTGTTTCGGGTGAAAGACCTGATTCGCGAATCGACCTCGGCGTATTCCTTCTGCCTTTTCGTTGAATAGCTTTAACCTTTGCAGGAGTTGAGTGTTCCCTGAGACCGTCATCCCTACCCTCCGACCTTTGCCCTATTGGACACCCGATCAATGAACTCGGACAACGGTACGACCGTTACTTGACCGCGTTCTTAGCGTCAGGGGCTCATTCTCGACAGCGTTGTTATACTGTTAAGGGTTTCCGGACGGCGTTCTAGGTGCTGGCGGCGAACAGCAGCTTCCTCCTCCTCCCTTCGCGACGCGCCGGAATGATAATCGTGGCGGGTACAAGAAGTCGCTGAGCTTTGCTCAGCCGGACAGCCGAGGGCGGCTGTCCCTACGTGAGTTCTGCTATCTGTACATGAGCTTTGATGAAACCTACTTTCACCATCGGGATCGAAGAGGAATATCAGACGATAGATCCGGAGACCCGGGATCTGCGGTCGCATATTCACGCCGAGATTCTCGAAAAGGGCAAGCTGATCCTGCAGGAGCGGGTGAAGGCGGAGATGCACCAGTCGGTGGTGGAGGTGGGGACTGGGGTTTGCAAGAACATCAAGGAAGCCAAGGCGGAAGTGAAGCTGCTGCGGAGCAATATTATCCGGCTGGCCAAGGAGAATGGGCTGCGACTGGCGTCGGTGGCCACGCATCCATTTGCGGACTGGAAAGTGCAGGAGATTCATCCGGATCCGCGCTACAAAAACATTGTCGAGGACATGCAGCTGGTGGCGCGGGCGAATCTAATCTTCGGCCTGCACGTTCACATTGGGATTGAGGATCGCGAGACGGCGATCCACATGATGAATCACGCGCGCTATTTCCTGCCTCACCTTCTCGCTCTGTCAACCAATTCGCCATTCTGGCTGGGGATGAATACCGGACTGAAGTCGTACCGCTGCAAAGTGTTCGACAAATTTCCCCGAACCAACATTCCGGATTACTTTCCCAGTTGGGGAGAATACGAAAATTTCATTAAGCTTCTGATCAAAACCAACTGCATCGATAACGCAAAAAAGATATGGTGGGATATCCGGCCGCATCCGTTCTTTAATACCATCGAGTTCCGGGTATGCGATATTCCAATGCGGGCCGACGAAACCATTGCGCTGGCTGCGCTGATTCAGGCCACGGTGGCGAAGCTGTACAAGCTGCATACAGCGAATCAGGGATTCCGCTTATACCGCCGCGCGCTGATCATGGAGAACAAGTGGCGTGCGTCACGATACGGGATGAGTGGCAAGCTGATCGATTTCGGCAAGCAGACAGAAGTCCCAGCCAAGGATTTGATCCGCGAGTACCTCGATTTTGTGGACGATGTGGTGGATGAACTGGACTCGCGCGAGGAGTTGACCTACATCCATACGATGCTGGAGCGAGGCAGCGGCGCGGACCGGCAGTTGCGGGTGTATCAGGAGACTGGGGATTTTAAGAAAGTTGTCGATTACATAATTGAAGAAACGGAGACGGGCCTGGCGGAAGTGGAGCCGGCTTCGGAACGAAAAGTAGGCTAATGAGCACTTCGGATAATGGATTCAATACTCCTTCAACAACCTCAGGGCAGGTTGTGTCGCACAAAGCGCGACAACGATGGGGCACTCGCAACGCAGTTCCTTTCGACCCCGAATACGCTCAGGGGGCACGTAATGCCGTACGCGTTTGCTTGCGCGTACAGCCGGAAGAAAAGGTTTGTGTTATTACCGATGAGGTCACGCTGGAGATTGCGGCGTCGATCGTCAATGAGTTAGAGAGGCTGGGCGCACCTTACAACGTTTGGGTACTCGAGGATTTGGCTCAACGCCCTCTGACGGATTTGCCGCGGGAAATTCTCGAAGACCTGGAGACGAGCCAGGTTTCGATTTTTGCAGTGCAGGCTCAGCGCGATGAGTTGCGTTCGCGCATGCAAATGACGGACGTGGTAAATCGGCGGAAGATCCGGCACGCCCACATGGTCAATATCAACCGGCAGATCATGCTGGAAGGGATGCGAGCGGACTTTCAGAAAGTTGATCGGCTGAGCGCGAAAGTTGTCGCGATGGTTCGGCAGGCGAAACGAGTGCGGGCGAAAACCGCCGCGGGAACGGACTTGACGGCGGAGTTGAATCCTAACTACCGCTGGCTGAAGACCAGCGGGATCATCACTCCGGAAAAATGGGGAAACCTGCCAGGCGGAGAAATCTTTACAACGCCGGGCGAGGTGAATGGCACCTTCGTGATTGACGGCGTGGTGGGGGATTATCTGTGCGCCAAGTTTGGTAATTTGCGCGAGAACCCACTGACCATCCACATGAAGAAGAACCGCCTCACCGAAGCGCACTCGGACAACCGCGAACTCCAGGACGACTTCTGGAAATACACGCACACCGACGAGAACAGCGACCGCGTAGGTGAGTTTGCCATTGGAACCAATATCGATCTAAAGGATGTCATCGGGCAGATTCTGCAAGACGAGAAGTATCCGGGCGTGCACATTGCATTTGGAAACCCGTATGGCGCGCACACCGGCGCAGAATGGGATTCGTCGACCCACATCGATGTTGTGGGGCGCAAATTTAACATCTGGGTAGACGACCTACAAATCATGCAGGACGGAAAGTTTTTGATCGAGGCGTGAGTCGTGTCGACCATAGAGCTGACGCTTGATGAGAGAATTTCCGGCGTTATCAGAGAGGCGTATAGGGCGTTCAATGCCCGGGAGCTGGATGCGGCCTTCGCTACGATGCAGTCCAACGTGGAATGGCCCAACGGGATGGAGGGTGGCACGGTTTGCGGACATGCTGGCGTTCGGGACTACTGGACCCGGCAATGGAACCTAATCGATCCTCATGTCGATCCGGTGGCAATCGATGCGGATGGCTCTGGCCGGGTGGTTGTGAGTGTGCATCAAGTTGTGCGTGAGCTTAATGGCAAGCTACTGTTGGACCGCATGGTCGAACACATTTATTCCTTCGAAGACAACCTCATTCGCAGTATGGAAATCCGAGAGTGAGATGCTTTTGCGTCGCAGCTTCGTATGATTCCCTCCCTTCGAAATCAGTTCAACGCCGGGTTCACTCCGGAAAAATATCAGACATTCCTGCAGCGAATCGATGATGCTTGCGGAACCCATGTGCAGTTCCGGCTTTCAGAGACTCCGTGTTTTTTTCCGCGGTCCCTTCTGGAGCGAATGGCGGAGGATGGGAAGGAACTGATCCGGCAACTGGTAGACAGTGTGGACTACCGGGCGCGGTCGGATGCATCGATTCCTGCCGAGTTTCGAGTTCCAAACGAGCCTCCGCACCCGATGTTTGTGCAAGTCGACTTCGGGCTGGTGCGCGACGCCGCCGGCGAGTTGCAGCCAAAGTTAGTGGAGTTGCAGGCCTTCCCTTCTCTTTATGCATACCAACTCACGCTCGCGCAAAGCTATATTCACGTCTTCGGGGTGAATCAATTCGAAGGCGGAGACCGGTTGCGGTTCCTTCTCAGCGGCCTCGACGAAAAATCCTATCGTGAATTGTTACGCAGGGCGATCGTTGGCACTCGCGATCCAGAGAATGTGATCCTGATGGAAATCCATCCTCAGGAACAAAAAACCTTGCCGGATTTTCTGCTGACCGAAAAGATGCTTGGGGTGAGGACGGTCGACATTGAGGCCATCAAGAAGCAGGGCTCGCAGCTTTACTACGAACGGAAGGGAGGCCGCATTCCCATCCAGCGAATTTATAACCGTGCGATAGTGGACGAATTGCAACGCAAGAACGTCAAGCTACACTTTGATTGGCGCGACGAGCTTGCCGTCGAGTGGGCGGGGCATCCCAATTGGTATTTCCGGATCAGCAAGTTTTCGATTCCTTATCTGCGGCATGAGTCCGTGCCGAAGACCTGGTTTCTGGACCAGCTAAGTGTGATTCCCGACGACTTACACAACTACGCTCTGAAGCCTTTGTATTCTTTCGCGGGATTGGGAGTGGTGATTGCGCCTGAGAAAAAAGATATTGACGCCATTCCCTTCGAGAAGCGCGGGGAATACATTCTGCAGGAGCGGTTGCATTTTGAACCGGTGATTGAAACCCCGCTGGGGGCGTCCAAAGCAGAGGTGCGAGTGATGTATGTCTGGGAAGAGGAGTTGCAGGCCGTGCTGACAATCATCCGCATGGGGCGTGGTTTGATGATGGGCGTGGATCACAACCGGAACATGGAATGGGTGGGAGCATCGGCTGGGCTATACGCAGCAGACTAGACTTCAATCCAGCGCTAGATTGGCTTCCTCAACCCTGCTTCGTCCGATTATCTTGACAATGGTCGTCTGGAGTTCGCGGCCATTGGGCCGGCGCAGATAGAGTTTGTCCCCTTCGAGGCGAACGGAAACGGGTTCGCCAGGTTTCCATTCCCCGGGAGTGTAGCCGTCGGCGCGGGCAAATTCGTATTCCCCGGTATAAACAACGCCGTCGAGGTTGATCACGATCGAGCGGCGAACCGGGTGAGTCTCCGTTTCACGAAGGATCTCCGCTTCAGCTTGACACCAGTTTTCTAGGTCGTGGCCTTCGGCACGTCCCCCCAGTTCAAAAATCTCCGTGGCGCGTCGCCGGATGGCTTCCTGCTGCTGCGGGGAAAGAGTTCGCTCCATACCAAATGCCTCGTATTTCAGGGTTGCTAGCGTAATACTAGCGTGCGCTGGGCACGTTGGAGCCGCGATGGCAACTCAAAAGGCACGCCAATTTTTCAGTTTGGGAATACAAACTCGTTTCCGGAGAGGCGTTGACCCATAGTTTGAATCGCATTGAAGGCGAAGGATGCGCGGAGGAACCAGTTGACCGAAACTGCTGGCGGGCCTAACATAACCGCCGTCGGGAGCTTTGTCCTTTCATGATCGGCCAGACAGTATCCCACTACCGCATCCTGGGAAAACTCGGGGGTGGTGGCATGGGTGTAGTGTACGAGGGAGAAGATCTTAAACTCGGCCGGCACGTTGCCCTGAAGTTTATTCCCGAGAATCTCGTTGGCGACCATAAATCGCTGGAACGCTTCGAGAGGGAGGCCAGGGCAGCCTCCTTATTGAATCACCCTAACATCTGCATCATTCACGGCATCGAGGATAACAACGGGCATCCCTTCATTGTGATGGAGAAGCTCGAGGGCGAGAGCCTCAAGCAGGCCATCTCCGGTAAGGCGATGGAAACAGACAAGGTTCTGGATATCAGCATCCAGGTTGCAGATGCGCTCGCCGCCTCCCATGCCAAAGGCATCGTGCACCGCGACATTAAGCCCGCAAATATTTTTCTAACCCCGACCGGGCAGGTCAAGGTGTTGGATTTCGGACTGGCCAAACTGGTTCATAACGTCGGCACGGACAGCGACGGTGTGGCGGCGGACGATTCGCTGACCGCGGTGGGGGTGATCCCCGGCACCGCCGTTTACATGTCTCCGGAGCAGGCGCGGAGCGAGGAGATCGATTTCCGCAGTGACCTGTTTTCCTTTGGCGTCGTCATGTACGAGATGGCGACCGGAAAGAAACCCTTTACCGGCAAGAACTCTCTGATGACGCTGGATTCGGTGCTACATAGCAAGCCGATTCCGCCTGCGGAATTGAATCCCAAGGTGCCGGTGGAATTGGAAGGCATCATCGGCAAGGCGATGGAAAAGGACCGCAAGGAGCGGTACCAAAGCGCCACACAGATGAAGGCCGACCTGCAGCAGCTGAAGCGTGAAACTGAATCAGGCCAGGTAAAGAGTGCATTTCATACGGGGAGGCTGCGGGTTTCTAGCAAAACCTTTGGCCATGCGGCGAGCAACCGTTGGCTGTTCTGGCTGCTTGCGGGAACCGCGGCGTTGCTGGTTACAGTTCTGGCGGCGGTTGGAGCGTATTGGGTCAAACACCGAGAGGTGGCAAGCGCCGAGTTGAAGAATGCGATCGGGGTGCTACCCCTGCAAAATATGAACGGGGACTATTCAGTGGATTATCTGCGCTTCGCGCTAGCAGATGAATTGACTAGCGTGCTCACATATTCCCGTTCGCTGGATGTCCGTCCTTCGTCGGTCACGCGGAAGTATGTCGCGCCCGACTTTGATCCACGCAAGATCGGACAGGAACTGCACGTAGGTAGGCTGCTCACCGGGCACTTTTTGAAGCAAGGCGACCAGTTAACTGTAACCTTGGAAGCCGTGGATGTCGCGACGGACCGACTGCTCTGGCAGGCGACGGTTACGGCTCCGGTAAATGATCTGATTTCGCTGCAAAATCAGTTAAGCACGCAGGTACAACAGGGTCTGTTGCCTGCTCTGGGTGCGGGTGGAGCTTATACCACTGCCTCCCGTCCCAAGAGCCAGGAGGCCTACGATCTTTATCTGCATAGCCTCGCCCTGCCGCACGATCCCGGACCCAACAAAGACGCGATCTCGGTGCTGGAACATGTGGTGGGCGAGGATCCCAGTTACGCACCTGCGTGGGAAGCGCTTGGACAGCGGTACTACTACGATTCATATTATGGCGGTGGCGGAGAGGCGATGTTCCAGCGATCGAACGCCGCATATGAGCGGGCGCTTGCGCTCGACCCCAATCGCGTAGGGGCTGCCAGCCATCTGATTACCAACCGGGTGGAAAGGGGCGAACTGGGTCCGGCTTACGATGCCGCCACGGATTTGGTGCGGAGGCGTCCGCAAAGCGCCGAGGCGCACTTCGCGCTCAGCTATGTGTTGCGTTATGCGGGCATGCAAGAGCAGGCGGCGCAGGAGTGCAACACCGCTCGTTCGCTGGATCCGGGAAACTTTGATTTTCGCTCGTGCGCGTTTGCTTTTCTGGAACTGGGTCAGACCGACCGCGCCATGGATTTCGTTCACCTCGATGCGGGATCGGAGTGGGCCGCGTGGGTGACGCCCTATGTGTACCTGGCATCGGGAAATTTGACGCAGGCGCGGGAAAGCGCAAAGAACGTGGGTAAATCCGTGCTCTACCACCGTGAGTTGATCATGGCATGTACGCAGCCGCAGCGGCCGGCCGACATGGACCGGATTGTACATGAGGCAGAGACGTCCGTCATGACAGAACTCGATCCGGAGGAGTGGTATCACGTCGGAGCGCTGATGGCATACTGCGGCCGACCGGACGCAGCTCTGCGCTTGCTGAAAGCCGCAGTGCAGCAGAATTATTGTGCTTACTCGGCGCTGCTCGATGATCCATTGCTAAAACAATTACGCAAAGAGACTGCGTTCGACGAAGTCTTGACCGCGGCAAGCGCATGTCAGGAAACTTTAAAGGAAGGGCGCGGTCAATAGGTCGGTCTGAGTTGTACAACTCTCCGAGGGTTCGGGTCGAATGCCAATCGTGTCGTATGCCAATCCTAGGATACGAGAGAAAAGAATTTGCGTCTGAGCGGGGTTAGGCCCCATCCTTGTAGGGTGAACGATCTGGGACGCAAAAACTTCGTGGGCTGCCCCGGGCGCCCCTTCGGCTATTTTGTCCAAACCTCACTTTCCCGAACTTTTTTCGTATTTCTTTTGTTCGCCACTCCTGTTCTGCTACTGATGGCGTCTCAGCAGGGCAAGGTAAGCTCCGCAGGTTCAGCGACTACATCGCAGTCCGCGCAACCATCCGGCGTCACGGACTTCCCACAGCTTCCGTATCAGGGATCTCCTCCTGAACTTCCGAAAGATGAAGGAATCGTCGGCCTGCGGCAGATGTTGCGACGGCTAAGCACGACTGCCCGACTGATGCAGACAGTTGCGCATCCAGATGATGAAGATGGTGGCATGCTAACGCTTGAGTCGCGTGGACGCGGAGCAAGTGTTCTGTTGATGACCCTGAATCGCGGCGAAGGCGGCCAGAACAAAGTTGGCAGCAATTTGTCGGATGTCCTGGGCGTCCTGCGAACCTTGGAATTGCTGGCGGCGGACCAATATTACGGCGTGCAGGAACGCTTTTCCCGCGTGGCCGACTTCGGTTTTTCGAAAAGCGCAGATGAGACTTTTGCAAAGTGGGGCGGACACGATGTGGCGCTCGGGGACATGGTGCGGGTGATTCGCACATTCCGTCCCGACGTTCTGGTGGCGCGCTTTTCCGGAACTGAGCGCGATGGGCACGGGCATCATCAGGCTTCAGGCATCCTCACAAGAGAGGCGTTCCGGGCGGCAGCGGATCCTAAGCGCTTTCCCGATCAGATTGCCCAAGGCCTCCTGCCGTGGCAAGCCAGGAAGCTTTACATCGGCAACGTGTGCGGATTTGGAGCGATGACCTGTCCGGATGCGAACTGGACGGTGAGATTGAACACGGGCGAAGCGAGCGCGGATCTCGGCATGTCCTATATTCAATTCGCCATGCGGGGATTGCGCCATCAGCTCTCCCAGGGGGCGGCGAATTGGAATGTTGATCCCGGAGACCGCTTTACTTTCTATAAGCTGGTGGATTCGATTGAATCCCCAAAGCTCGATAAAGATGGTCACGAGAAAGATTTCTTCCAGGGAATTGACACCACGCTGCCGGGCCTGGCGGCGCGACTGGGAGGGGAAGAAGCGAAGGTTCCGCAGTTGCGGCAACAATTGACCGGGATCGCAAGCAAGATTTCACGTGCCTCCGAAACTGCAAAGGGGAACGACCCCTCTGCATCGGCAGCGCCTCTGATGGAAGTTGTGGCCGCCTTAGAACGATTACATACGGAAGTCGACAAAGGAACGCTCGGCGCGGCGACCAAGTCTGATCTGCTCGCGCGATTAGACGAAAAACGTGAACAGGCCGAGACCGCATTGAATCTGGCATTGAATGTAACCCTATCGGCTACGGTAGTTCCTCGAGCCGAACCCAAGGGTGCGATTCAGAAAGAGGCGGAGGCGCTGACCACAGTTTCTCCGGGCCAGGAATTTCTGGTGGCGGTGAACTTCGAGAACGGATCGAAAGAACGGCTAGTCCTCAATGCCTTGAAATTAGAGGTTCCGGATGGTTGGGCCACGATTTCGGATAAGACAAAACCAACTCCGATCAAGCCCGGGGACAATGAACGTGTGGTGTTTCGGCTCAGGGTGCCGAAAAATGCCGCATATACCCGCCCCTATTGGCGTCGCGACGATCCGGAGACGGAGAGTTTGAATCACATCGACGACGAAAAATACGTGACCCTGCCGTTCCCGCCTCCGCTCATGCGGGCGCGCGTGGAATATTCCATCGCCGCGGCGGGCGGAGCGCGAGACCAGAACGCGGCCCGGAATCAAAAGAAGAGCGTAATTGGAGCGATCGTTGTCACCCCTTTCATCGATGATGCCGGAGTAGAACGTGCCCGTCCATTGGCGGTGGTACCGGCATTTTCGGTTGCTCTCGAGCCTGGCACGCAGGTGATATCCACGCACAACGGTACGAGTTCAACTGTGGCCGTGGGCGTTACCAGCAATTTGAGCCGCGCTTCTCGTGGAGTTTTGCGTTTGGAATTGCCCGCCGGCTGGCGGTCGGAACCCGCACAGCTTGCGGTTGAGTTCGCGCGCCGTGGACAGAAACAGGATTTCAACTTCAAGGTCTTCCCTGCCGGCTTGCAGGAGGGTCGAGCCAAAATTCGGGCCGTGTTGGAAACGGAGGGCGAGAAATTCAGCGAAGGCTACACCCTGGTGACGCGCGAAGACCTGGGCAGCTTTTACTATTACCAACCGGCCGTGCAGCGCGTGAGCATCGTCGACGTACGGGTGCCGCACGACCTGAAAATTGGTTACATCATGGGCGCCGGGGATGACATCCCTACCGTTCTGCAGCAGGTGGGAATGAATGTGACGCTGATTCCTGCGGAGAAATTAGCGAGCGAGGAACTCAGCGGGTACGCAACCATCGTGCTCGGGATTCGCGCCTACGATACCCAAAAAGACCTTGTGGAGAATAATAAAAAGCTTCTCGATTTCGTTAGCGCTGGGGGAACTCTGGTGGTCCAATACAACACCGGTGTGGGGGATTTTAATAGCGGTCACTTCACGCCCTATCCTGCGGAACTGAGCCGCGCGCGGGTTTCGGTGGAGGAATCTCCGGTGGACATTCTCGCCCCTGAGGATGAAATCTTTCATCATCCGAATGCGATCACGGCTCGTGATTTTGACGGCTGGGTGCAGGAACGCGGACTCTATTTCATGGACAAATGGGACGAACATTTCAAGCCGCTGCTGGCCTGCCATGATCCAGGTGAGGATTCGCAGAAGGGCGGCCTGCTACAGGCGCAATACGGCAAGGGAACATATATCTACACGGGATACGCGTTCTTCCGGCAGTTGCCGGCAGGAGTCCCAGGGGCGGTGCGATTATATGTGAATCTATTGAGCGCCGGGCATGAGAAGAAGCAGTAGCCAGTTGCCAGGTGCCAGTAAACCAAGACGGGTAAACAAACTTTATGCGTGCCATTCGCATTCATTCTTACGGCGGTCCAGAGGTCATGCACTGGGAGGAACTCCCCACTCCCGTTCCCGGCCCGGGACAGGCGCTGGTGCGGGTCGAAGCGGCCAGCGTTAACTTTCTGGATGTGCAAAAGCGACGCGGCGAACTTGCAGGGCAAGCCTTCTACCGCCGCGGCGGCGCGAACGAACCTGAGCTTCCAGCAACTCTGGGCAGCCAGGGAGTTGGAGTCGTGGAAGAAATTGGCGCCGAGGTTCGCAATGTTCGCGTCGGGGACCGCGTCGTTTTCGTGGGAAATTCGTACGCGACCCATGCTCTGGCCCCAGCCGCATGGCTAATCCCAGTACCAGATGGCATCGGCATCGAGCAGGCGGCGGCAGGCATGAACCAGGGATTTCTGGCCTACGCCTTCACCCACTTTGCTTATCCGGTAAAACCGGGAGACTGGTGCCTGATCCAAGCGGCGGCGGGAGGCATTGGACTCTTGCTGTGTCAGATGGCGAAGATCCGTGAGGGACGCGTGATTGGCGTTACCTCAACCGAGGAGAAAGCCAAATTTGTCAAAGATGTCGGTGCGGACGAAGTCGTCATTTCCAAGCAATCCGATATTGCGAAAGAAGCGAGGCGGATCACTGGAGGCCGAGGGTTCAACGTTGTTTACGACGGCGTTGGTAAGGATACGTTTGACGCCAGCCTCGACAGCCTTGCTCCCGGCGGGTATCTCGTGCTCTATGGGCAGTCGAGTGGATATGTGCCTCCATTTGATCTTATGACCCTGCAGGAGAAGGGATCGCTGTTTCTCACACGTACGAATGGGAGCCCATACTTCAAGGAACACCCTCGTTACCTGGCACAGTTCGTTGACTGGGTAAAGCAGGGGAAACTTCGCATCCGAATTGATCGCACGTATCCTCTGGCGGAGGCCGCCGAGGCACATAGGACGTTTGAAAAGCGGCAGGTCAGCGGTAGGATGTTGCTTCTTCCATAGCTGCAGTGACGGTACTCGGCTTACCGAAAAAATGCAGTCTCCATCTCAGAACGAATCGAGTTCACCGGGCCTGATCCGCGGGATGGGCCTGGGGAGCGCGACTGCGCTCAACATGATCGACATGATCGGCGTGGGGCCGTTCATCACCATGCCGCTGGTATTGAGCGCGATGGGCGGACCGCAGGCGCTGCTGGGATGGTTGGTGGGCGCGCTGCTGGCAGTTTGCGACGGTTTGGTCTCGGCGGAATTGGGATCGGCATTTCCGGGATCTGGCGGATCGTATCGCTACTTGAGCGAGATTTATGGGCCGAAGAAATGGGGGCGGCTGATTTCATTTTTGTTTATCTGGCAACTTTCCTTCAGCGCTCCTCTTTCGATTGCTAGTGGATGCATTGGACTGGCAGGCTATGCTGCCTACTACTGGCCCAGCCTGGAGACGGTGTACGCCGCGCACAGCGCCGCACTGCCCGTTCCCTGGGTGGGAGGCCTTCAGGTGAGCTGGATCGTGACTCAGGGGACCGCACTCGCAATGGCCATCGTCCTGTTCACGGTCTTGCTGCTCTACCGCCGGATCACGGTGATCGGGCGCCTTTCAAAAGGGTTGTGGCTGATCGTGATGGCAACGATTGGCTGGATCATCTTCGCGGGGCTCACTCATTTCAATGCCGCCCGCGCATTTGATTTTCCTCCTGGTGCGTTTACCCTTTCTCGGGGCTTCTTCACGGGGTTGGGGGGCGCCCTTCTCGTGGCCACGTATGACTACTGGGGTTACTACAACGTTTGTTATCTCGGCGATGAGATAAAAGACCCGACCCGCAATATTCCGCGGGCTCTATTGCTTTCTATTCTGGTGGTGGGCTGTCTATATCTACTGATGAACTTGTGCATTCTGGCCGTGGTGCCTTGGCGGGAACTGCTACAGGCGGGGAAGAACAACAGCGGATTGTATGTTGCGTCAGTGTTCATGCAGAGGATTTATGGGGCCTGGGCGGCGCGGTTGGTGACGGGACTGGTAATGGTAACGGCGTTTGCGTCGGTCTTTTCGCTGACATTGGGGTATTCGCGAGTTCCTTATGCGGCGGCCTTGGACGGGAACTATTTCCGGGTATTTGCCAAAGTGCATCCGGTGTACCGCTTTCCGTATGTTTCGCTATTGGCCCTCGGTGCGGTGGCAGCGGCATTCTGCTTTTTGCGTCTCAGGGATGCGATCGCAGCGCTGGTGGTAATCCGCATCCTCCTCCAATTTCTGGTACAAGCGATTGGGTTTATCGTCTTCCGCGTAACCCGGCCGGAGGTGGTACGCCCCTTCCGCATGTGGCTGTATCCTCTGCCGGCTCTTATAGCCATTGCAGGTTTTTTGTATATCCTGTTCAATCGCGAGAATTGGCAGAAGGAAATGCGCTACGCGCTCGTAATCTTGCTCGCAGGGCTCGTAATTTATATGATCCGAGCTTGGCGCAGCAGTGAGTGGCCGTTTCGCATGGGAGATTCTCCCAGTTAGTTTATGCCCTAATATAGCGGTCAGCTATTCTACTTACGGCACGACGGAGGAATTATCGTGATGATAAAGAAACTTAGCGGGGTTGGATTGTTGGTGATCGCGCTCCTGACTCTGAGCACGGCTCAGGACATGAAGCCGAAGGATGATCGTCGCACCGTCACGATGGTGCTCGACCACACGGTGGCGAATCTGGAGAGCGAATTTGTTCCTCTGGCAGAAGCAATGCCGGAAGATAAATTTGGATTCGCTCCGACCAATGGCGAGTTCAAAGGAGTGCGTACATTCGCCCAGCAGATAAAACACGTGGCAGCGGTGAACTACGAACTCGGAGCCGCGATTCTGGAAGAGAAGCCGCCCGTGGACATTGGCGACGAATCGGGGCCGGCCTCAGTCGCTACCAAAACTGAGATTCTAAAGTACCTCAATGATTCCTTTGTGTACGTCCACAAGGCAATACAAACCATCAACGAGAAAAACCTGGTGGAAACGGTGAGAAGTCCGTTCGGAGAAGGAAAGGTGAGCCGTCTTGGCTTGGCGACGGGCGTGGCGTCGCACGGCTATGACCATTACGGACAGATGGTCGTATACCTGCGCATGAACGGCATCGTACCCCCAGCCAGCCGATAGACGCGCCTGTTTTGCCCGGAACCTAGCCCTGCGAACGGCGGGGGTTGCGAGCCTTGACGAAAAAGCTGGCAAGGTATTGCTGAAAGCTTAGATTGGGTTCCTCGGCGGCGCGGACGGGATAGGAATCTACCGCTTCGAGAAAGCTATTGATCTCCATCTGAACCTGCTCAGTTTGAATCTGCTCCGCAGAATGGACTTCCCCTGGCTGGATCTGTAGCTGCACCTTGGACTTCATCCCTTTTTCGAGATGAACCCACGCGCGATCGGAAAGTTTCGCGATTCTTTTCCACTATTGATGCTGAAAGGTAATCGTTCCCAGGATCAGCTGCGAGCACGGCCTGTTATGGAGGTAAGAAGCAATTCAGCGCGAAGTCCGCTACGGGAAAGATGAGTTGCGACAGATTTGCGTGCTTGGTTCGCGTCCGCGCGAGGATCGAGAAAGGCGATGACAGAAGGACCCGCTCCGCTGAGCGCGACGCCCAAGATGCCCTGTTTCCCCGTTAACTCGTGAATGCTCGGAAGCAACGGGCATAATGGAGCGCGGTACGGCTGGTGAATGCGATCTTCGAGAGCGGAGGATAGCAAGTCGTGCCGCCCTTGCATGAAGGCAGCGAGCAGCAGCATGGAGTTCTGAATATTCAAAACGCAGTCGGCTCGAGAGTATTGCGAGGGTAGCACGCGCCGGGCCTCTTCGGTTCGCAAAGTCTGCTCCGGGACAGCCAGCAGCAGCGGCCACTTCCCTTTCGGGCGGATGCAAACCACCTCCGCGTCGGCCTCGCCAGACATACGAGCAACAGTGAGACCGCCCATCCAGCAGGCGGAGACGTTATCAGGGTGCTGCTCACGCCGAGATGCCTCTGCAATGATTTGGGCGTCGGTCCAGCGCAAACGCCCGAAGCGATTCGCGAGGGCAATGCCGGCGAGACGAGCTGCGGCCGAAGATCCGCAGCCTCTTCCGATCGGAATCTCGTTCTTAATGCGAAGAGACAGCGGAATCACTTTCTCCTCCGCCGACTCAAGAATCTCACGGTATGTACCGAGGATGAGATTTTTCTCCATCGCCTGACAAATCTCCTGGTCGCGCCCCGTCGCCGTGATGGAGAAGTTGTTGGCTCGGCGGGCATCGATGGTGATGTGGAGATTCATCGCCAAAGCAGCGGCATCGAATGCGGGGCCGAGATTGGCCGAAGTGGCAGGCAGCGCCAGATGCAGCGACGCTGGGCCAGAACTCTCTTTTTTGTTCTTAACCATTCGAGTGGGTCGGATCGGATTTCTCTGCCTTCTCCAAAGTTTGGATCACGGCGTCTAAAGCAGCATCCAGAACAACAGGAGGGTGGCGGAACGAATTCAAGCGTGCACTTTCTTTTTCATACGGAGAACCCTTGAAGAGATCGCCGCGATGGAATTCCATGGTGTAGTCGGGATCTTTGAGCAGGTTTCCGGTAAGGACGAGAACGACGCTCTCCTGAGATTTCACGAAGCCTTGCCGCAACAATTTTTTCAAGCCGGCGAGAGTAACGGCCGACGCGGGCTCACAGCCAATGCCCTCAGCACCGATTTCAGCTTTGGCCTGAGCGATCTCGATTTCGCTCACTTGTTCACACATCCCCCCTGTCGTTTCGAGGACTTTCACCGCTTTTTCCCACGAGGCCGGGTTGCCGATGCGGATCGCCGTGGCACGAGTCTCCGGCTGCACGCTGATCAAGTGCTTTCCTCCAGCTTCGCGTACAGTACGCACGAGCGGGTTGGCACCCAATGCCTGAATCACAGACAGTCTCGGTAGGCTCGAGATGAGGCCCACATCAAGCATCTCCATCAGGGCCTTCCCTATGGCGGAACTATTGCCGAGGTTGCCGCCGGGAACGATGATGTGGTCGGGCGGCTGCCAGTCCAGTTGCTCAAGCAATTCGAGCGCGAGAGTTTTCTGCCCCTCGAGGCGAAACGGATTGATGGAATTCAACTGATAGACTGGAGCGCTTCGCACCAGTTCCTGGAGCAAGTGGAGGCAGCCGTCGAAGTCAGTACGGAGTTGGCACGTCAGAGCGCCGTAATCGAGCGCTTGAGAGAGCTTGCTCCACGAGATTTTGCCTTCGGGCACGAGAACAAGACTGCGCATGCCACCGCGCGCAGCATAAGCGGCCATGGATGCCGACGTGTTGCCAGTGGAGGCGCAAGCCACCCATCGGTATCCGGCTTGCCGGGCGAAGGTCGCGGCCACCGTCATCCCCGTATCCTTGAACGAACCCGTAGGATTCATACCCTGATGTTTGGCATAAAGCCGGGGCACCCCTGTGACCCGCGATAATTGCGGCAATTCATACAGTGGAGTGTTGCCCTCGCGCAGAGTAACGATGTGCTGCACAGACTGCGGTGCCGGGAGAAGTTCACGGAATCGCCACACGCCGCTGAGGTCGAGAGACGCGCTTGAGCCCCGGCGTTCCCGCCACACCGACTTCAGCGCGACGGCAGACAGGCAGGATGATTTCCACGAGGGATCGGTAATCTCAAGCAGGTTGCCGCACTGCGCGCAGCGGAAATCCTGTTCAGCAGAGTGCGCAGTCGAACCGCAACCGATGCAGCGGAAATGAAAGCTGGCATGGGCCAGGCTTGGGTCAGAATCCGGTTTATCGGAGCCTCGATCAGAAGTGGCAGCAGGGCGCATGAGTCACAGACTATCTCTGGCCTCGCAGGTATTGGTCCGTTCGATTGATCCAATCGGCGCGCGGCGGATTGAAAACGTCGAGATCCACGGTGTCTTCGAGCGCCTCGGCCTTGTGCGGCATGTTCGCTGGAATGCAGAGAACCTCTCCGGCGTGGACCACGATCTCCCGGCCATCGATCCAAAACTTCAGCGCACCGTCGAGAATGTAAGTGAGTTGTTCGTTGTGGTGGCTGTGCTCGGGGACAATGCATCCTTTCTTAAGAAGCACCCGCGCCAACATAATTTCCTGACCGACGACGAACTGCCGCTGCAGCAGTGGGTTCAGATCTTCAAGCGGAATCGTATGCCAGGGTATGAATTGAAGTTGCGTCGTAGTGGCACCATGCTTCGTAACAGCGCGTTGAGCACGGGAATGAGATTTTGCGTTCCTGATTTTTCCAGCTGCGGAAATCTTGCTCTTCACTTTATTCGCCATTAGAGTGTCACTCGTTTGAGATATGAATCCGGTCAGTGAACCTTGCCTTCATAAAGTTTCACGGCATTGTCATGCAGATACGCGTGAGCTAGCTCCAGAGCGCGCGCTTCGGTGATCTCATTTTCCGAGATCATTTCGGCCAGCGCCGCCGCGAGGGCCATACGCGACGATTCCGCTCCGAGCCAGTAGCTTTCTTCTGCGCCTAACACTTCATTGTACGGGAAAGCGTCCGTACCGAAAGTGACCTTATCGGGGAAAGTTTCCAGCCACATCTTGAGCGTGTCTTTAAAGGCGGAGGGATACTGGGCAAGTTCACCAAAAGAAGAATCCAGATAAACATTCTTCATGGCCGCCAGCCAAATGGCTTCGCGCTCGAGCGGGTAGCCACCGTGGATCATAACGAACGTGGTGCTGTGGTAGCGCGGATCACGCAGCACGCTCTCCAGATTCATGATGTTGCTCTGCGACAGATTGAAGTAGTCGCCGATGCCGACCGCCGTGTGAATGTGCACGGGCAGATGCAGCTTGCCACCCTGAATAAGCAGGAACCGAAAAACGTAATCCTGGAAAGTTCGATAGTCTTTTTCGCTGGGGATGCCGCCCGAAACGTATCGCTGATAGATGTCTTCCGCCTGATCTCGGGTTGGATCGGAGAACGTCGTGGGGCGAAAGTACGCTACCTCGAACTTCATGGCGATGCCGCCATTCTTGCTATTGTCTTCCAGCGTCCGCACGATGAAGTTCAAATATTCGTCGAATTGAGCGGGAAGTTTGCTGAGCTTTTCCTGCTGCATCCAGCGGTGCAGCATTTTCTCCTGCAGCGGGATAAAGACTCCTTCATCAGGATTGCGCGCGGTCTCACGCTCGTTATTGAACGGCCACATAAAAGAATCCGCAAAGAATACCCAGGGAAAGCGCTTGGGATCGAGATAATCCGGCATCATTGCACGGTTCGCAACGGAACTCTCGGTGTTGATCTTGTCAAGAATCATGTTGAAGTAGGCGGTGCCCGCATATTGCTTTTTCAACTCTGCTTTTTTCGCAACCAGCCACTTGGAATGTTCCGGTGAAAGATCATCGTAGGGATATCCGAACAAAGCCTTAGCTGCCACAATGAGCTCGGGATTGTCGTCCCGCGTGCGCAGAGCCTCGCTGAAGTCAGGCGGAGCAGCCATAGCGTCAACGTCGGGATCGTCGGCGAAGCCGGGGTGAGCATGGTGATCGAACGCAGGGATCTTTTCGATTTGTGGCAGCAGTCGCTGATAGATCTGCTGAACGTCCGCCCCGGGAAGCGGCCGGGCCTGGGCCGAGGCAAAAGACGACAAGGCAACCGTGATCGCAAGCAGGAAACCGGGGCGGAGTTCGAACGAGAATCTCATAAAGTACCTCAGGGCTAAAGCCTTCTCTTGCAATCGCGGACTATCGGCCGACTGACGTCGCCTGCCACGCCATGGAAGCCTTAAGTATGCGTGCGGCGGCTTCGCGCAGGTTCTCCACCGACGAAGCAAAGGAGAAACGCACGAAATCCTTGCCCCACCGGCCGAACGCGGCGCCTGGAATAGCGGCCACGCCAGCTTCTTCCAGAAGGATTCGGCAGATTTCTTCCGCGCTGGCCCCCGTACCGCGAATGTCGACCCAGGCGTAGAAAGCGCCCTCGGGGGCTTCGCACAGGAATCCGGGAACCTTACTAAGGTCTCGGACGAACTGTTGCCGGCGGCGGGAGAATTCGGCGACCATGCGCGGCGTATTGCCCTCGCGGTCGCGCAGAGCATCAATGGCGGCATACTGTGTGAATTCGGCAACGCACGTGTAGCTATTGACGGCAACCATCGCGAGAGCAGCCGCGACTTCCGGCGGAGCAACCGTGTAGCCGAGCCGCCATCCGGTCATCGCGAAGCTCTTCGAGAAACCGTCGATGATCAGAGTACGTTCGGCCATTCCTGGATAGCTCAGCATGGAAGCGTATTCGCCTCCGTAAATAATGCGAGCGTAAATTTCGTCGGAGAGCACCCACAGGTCGTGCTTCACGGCGAGTTCCGCGAGAGCCCGCTGGACGGAATCCGTACAGACCGTCCCCGTAGGATTAGCGGGAGAGTTAGTAATAATCATTCGCGTTCGCCGAGTAATCTTCGCGGCAATTTCCGACGGATCGGGCTGGAAGTGATTGCGGGACGAGAGCTCAAAAGGCACCGGAACGGCGCCCAGCCCAAGCGTAATCGAAGGATAACCAGGAAAACCGGGATCGGGGTAAAGAACTTCATCACCGACTTCGAGCAGGGCCAACATGGCAAAGAATAGAGCAGCTTTGCATCCGGGAGCTACCACGATATTACCGGCGGAAACGCTGATATTGCGAGTGCGCTGCAGGTAAGCGGCAATCTCCTCGCGCAGCGCGGGAAGTCCGGCGACCGCGCAGTAGCGGTCCCTGCCTTCGGCAAGCGCCTTCGCCGCAGACTCGATCACCGACCGGCCGGGATGAAAATCAGGCTCGCCCAATTCGAGATGAATAATAGAGCGGCCCTGGCTCTCCAATTCCTTAGCACGGGCGAACACTGAGAGCGCGCCTTCGCCGCTCATAACCGAGATTCGAGATGCTATCGATCGCATGCACTCTCCGTACGACTACAATCCTTTATACATGCCGCCATCAACGAGCACGGTCTGGCCTGTGATGTAAGAAGCGCGCTCGGATGCCAGCCACACGATGGTGTCGGCAACTTCGCGCGGCTCACCCAGGCGCTTCAGCGGCGCGTCGGCCGCCCAGCCCTCGAAAATCTCATGCTCGCTTTTTCCTGAAGCAGGCGCGCGAGTCGCCGCCAATTCCTTCAGCCGGTCGGTGGCTGTGAAACCGGGCCCCACGTTGTTGACCAGGATTCCATCTTTGCCAAACTCGTTCGCAAGGCTCTTCACCAGTCCAACCACCGCCGCCCGCACGGCATTCGAAAGCACAAGATCAGTCACCGGTTGTTTGGTGGTGATCGATGTGAGCGTGATGATTCGGCCCCAGCGTTTTCTCTGCATGTGAGGAATGACCTCGCGGGCAAAGTAGACCGTGCTGAGAAAATTCATCTCCAGCGCGCGTTGCCAATCTTCGAGGCTGGCGGCCAGAAATCCCTTGGCGGGCGGGCCGCCGGAATTGGTTACACAAATGTCGACGCTGCCCATTTTTTCCGCGATGGCGGCAACGAAACGGCTGACCGCGACGGCGTCGGTCACATCGAAAGTTTCGGCAATTACCTCGGCGTTGTGCCTTTTTCTGATCTCCTCAGCGGCCGTCTCCAGAGTATGCTGGGTGCGCGCACACATTGCCACGCGGCAGCCTTCGGCAGCGAAAGCTTCCGCCGTAGCCCGGCCAATTCCCTGACTGGAAGCCGCCACCAGAGCGACGCGATCTTTCAGACCCAGATTCATGAACTCGGAATTATAAACTGTACGAAGCGCATCACCCGGCTTGCAGACAGGCGTGTTCGTAATTAACCTTGAAGCCAGGCATCGAAAGAAGAGGCATCCATGAAACGACAGTCCCATCACTCTGAAACCCATCACTCTGAAACCAAAGCGGTGCGCGGCGCGGCAGATCTGGAGAAGAAAAACGGCCCCATGGCCACGCCTATTTACCAGACTTCCACATTCGAAGTCACTGACAACGACGAACAGTTGCGCGCCACAGACACTGACCACTTCTATACCCGCTACGGCAATCCCACGAACACGGTTGCCGAAAAGACAATTGCGGAGCTCGAAGGCACAGAGGGGGCGCTGACATTCGCCTCCGGCATGGGCGCAATCACGACGACAATCATGGCACTGCTGAAGAGCGGCGATCACGTGGTGGCGCAACGCGATATTTATGGCGGCGCGAACAAATTTCTATCGCAGTGGCTGCCGAAGATGGGGATCGAGACCACGTTCGTCGACACCACGCAGTACGAGCAACACGCCCAGGCGATTCGCCCCAACACGAAGCTGCTTTATCTGGAGTCGCCAACGAATCCTACATTGCGCGTAGTGGATTTCAATAAACTGGCGGCTCTGGCCAAGCAGCATAAGCTCCTTAGCATGATTGACTCCACATTCGGGACGCCTGTCAACCAGCATCCCGCGGAATTCGGCATCGATTTGGTTATGCATTCCGGAACAAAATATCTGGCCGGCCATTCCGATCTGATTTGTGGAGTAGTCTCCGGACGGCGGGTATTGATGGAACGAATCTGGAGTACTCGGACTACGCTGGGCAATTGTATGGATCCCCACGCGTCATGGATGCTGGTTCGAGGACTGAAGACGCTGGCGCTACGTGTGCCTCGCCAAAATGACAATGCGCTACGGGTGGCGGAGTTTTTGTTGGAGCACGCCAAGGTGCGCAGCGTGAATTATCCATTTCTCAAGAGCCATCGGGAGTATTCGGTGGCCCGCGAGCAGATGAGCGGCGGCGGCGGCATGGTCAGCTTTGAGGTGGAAGGCACGGGCGAGGACGCGCGCCGCGTAAGCGAAGCGATGCGCCTGTTCACACTGGCGCCAAGCCTGGGCAGCGTAGAGTCGCTGGTTTCGATTCCCGTGCTCACTTCGCATGCCATGGTCCCTGCCGCGGAGCGCGCCAAGATGGGCGTCACCGAACAGTTGATCCGGCTCTCAGTAGGAATCGAGAATGCTGACGATCTGATTGCGGACCTCAAGCGGGCGCTGGAAGCCGTGGGCGCGCCGGAGCACGTGCCGGTAGGGTAGTCACTTCAGCGTCTCTGCCTATGGCGGAGGTCGGATCCGAGCCAGCGATCCGGGAGAAATCCCTCGGCTGATCAGCCCCCTTGCGCCCTGTTGCGCTGTATAGCTAGAAGATAAACTTCAAAGCCAGCTGCAGGATGCGCGCGAGATGTGCTGATCCCGCCCGAAATATAGGAAGACCGGCGCAACTCGGATCACCTGCCGAATTGTCAGGACCACCGTAGCACGTGATTTGATTGGCGTTGGTTTTTGCCCCGCCATTCGCATTATCGGCGGCGGAACCCGCATCCCCGCCAAGATACGAGAATTCCGTATGGTTGAAGACGTTAAAGGCCTCAGCACGGAATTCAAAGTATTTGCTCTCGGTAACGGCGAAGTGTTTAATCAGCGCCATGTCGAAATTTTCCCGCCATGGATTTTGCAGAATATTTCTTCCCGCGTCCCCGAAAGTCAGGCCGGTAGGCGCGACGAACGCTGCGGGATTATAGAGCAACGGTCCAAAGCCGGGTTGCGATCCTGCGAGCGCGCTACCGGAAACATTCGCTTTAGGGTTACCAACCAAGTCTGGGTACGAAAAGGCTGACGCGATGCTATTCGACACGCCAGCGTTGTCCTCCGGAGCAATGGTTCCATTTCCAAGGTTATAAACACTGAACGGAGAGCCACTTTGAATCAGCGTTATTCCCGACCATTGCCACCCGCCCAGAAAAGTATGGGCCATGCCTTTCCCTTTGAAGAAAGGAAAGTCGTAAACATATGCGATCGTAATATTGTGCCGCTGGTCAAAGTCAGAGCTGGCCCGGTAGGCGTTGAGGTTGTACGAGTTTACAAAACCGAGATCGTTGTAGTCTGAGGAATCGTCAATCGAATGACTGAACGTGTACGCTACGTTCAGTTCGAGACCACCGATACTGTGGCGGATTGTAGCCTCGAGCGCGTGGTAGTTGGAAGAGCCAGTTTGATCCTTGCGCGTAATGCTGCCGATGCCCGCGAAGGGTAAATATGGATTTGCATTGTTTCCGCACGCCACTGCAAGATTGTTCGCCCAACTCCCCGTCGTAGTTCTACCGTTCACAGTTGCAGTCGCCTGCGCACTGACCGGATCAATTGAAACCGTTCCGCAATCGCTCGGGGTGATGACCTGCCCCGGAGCGTAAGGATTCAGACTGACCGGCACCGGCACCATCTGGTTGTACGAGTAGGTGCGAGTGAGATGCACACCTGCGCTCCCTACATAGGCAATGGTGGCCACGGTGCTTCTTCCCAGATCGTGCTGAACGTCGAGGTTCCACTGCTGAATGTATGGCCAGGTAGCTTTATTGGGAAGCGAGACAAAACTTAGAGGTGTCGTGCCTCCGCCGAGCAGGCCGGAATTAAGATTGTTATATCCGGAGACGTTTACGACACTGGTGGTCTGAGTGTTGATATTGTATTGCTCTAGCGATTCGGTGTTGGCCTCGTTGCCGTTGGTGTGCTCGAAGAAGATTCCGTATCCACCGCGGATCGCCCACTTCCCGTCGCCTTTCGGATCAAACGCAAAACCAATACGCGGAGCCGGATTCCACCAGTGGTTTTTCAAGCATCCTGAAGGAACGCCCGGCGTAACTCCGCAATCAACCCATCCGTTGTGAGGATTTCCAATCACCAACCCGGTCACCGGATTCACGCTGCTGGCACCCGAAACATAAAACGACGGATCGAAGTTCCATGCCAGATTGTTTTTTTCGCGATACGTGCCGTAGAAGCTCATTCGCAGGCCAAGGTTGAGCGTGAGCCGACGCGTAGCATGCCAGTCATCCTGGAAAAACGCTTCGTAAATGTTGTATTCCTCGTGCATTTTGAAGGCGTTTTGCTCCTGGGTGTACGAACTGATATTGCCGAGAAGCAAATCCGCATATGCGTTGCCACTTGTAACTGTGTTGCCTGTATTGGCAAAAAACAACTGACCATTTACGCCAAACGTCGGCTGGGGAATTTCATTCTTGTGAGCGTTGACCACATATGCGCCAAACTGAAGGTTGTGACTGCCCACAACCTTTGTGACATTGTCGCGGTAGGTGAAGGTCGGGTTGGAATTTAGCGGCCCTTGTGGGACATAGCCGGGATCTTCGGAAAAGTTGTATAGACTGTCCGCCACCGAAATGCCTGGCACCTTACCTCCGAAGCCATTGTTGTAAAGGCCGATCGCGGGAAAACCAGACGGACGCTGCCACGGGCCAGTCAGGCTTGTGCTGATGTGGTCCGTAGTGTAGCTTGCGACAAATTCGTTGAGGAGTGTGGGAGAAACGTTGGCAGTGAGGTGAGCGACCATGCTCACCCCCGGATTGTTGAAACTTGTCTGAACCGTCGGGAAACTGGTGCCGTCGGTCCACAAGGGCACGGGATACTGCTGGTTCCACGAGTCGTGGATGTAGCGGAAGCTGGCACGAATCTTATCGTTGATGTTGTGGTCGACCTTGAAAAGCTCCTGACGCCAGTGCGTAGGCAGCGTGGGCGGGTTGTACCACTCGTCGAGCGCGGAGCCGACGTTGCCGGACGAAAGGTTCGGTAGTGGAATTAAAGCATTTAGGGCTTGATTGACAGGACCGTTTGCTGCAAACCCGGGAACCACGTTAAGGTTCGGAGTAAATCCCTTTGCTGGTCCAGAAGAATTCGTAAAGCCGGGTACGACGGGGCACTCGCCAAATGAACCCAGAGCGTTAGGGCACTGATCGGTAAAGTTGCCACTGCGATCCGCGACCGTGGGAACCGGCGTTGTCGAAAAGAAATTTGTGGCCGGGATTAGCTCGCGCCGCCATTCTTCCGACCAGAAGAAAAATGTCTTCTGCTTGTTGGTATTGTAATGGCCTGGTATGTAAACAGGCCCGCCGATGGTGCCTCCGAAATCGTGTTTCTTGTATGCAGGAACAGAGGTTTCGCCAAACTGGGTAGCATTAAATGCATCATTGCGAATGAACTCGTATAAGTCGCCGTGGAACGAACTGGTACCGGACTTGGTCTCGACTTCTACCGTCCCTGAACCGTTCCGTCCATATTGCGCCCCGTAATTCGAGGTCAGCACTTTTACTTCGGCAATAGCGTCGATACTGGGATAGACATTCAGGGTGGTGTTGCTGCCATTGTCTTGAGAATCGCCGCCATCTACCTCAAAGTTGTTGTATTCGGTGCGGCCCCCGTTGACGCTGAAAGCAACGGTGGAAGCACCGGGTTCGCCTTCGTCGGCTCCAGATTGATTGGTAACCCCCGGAGACAGGGCGACCAGTTGTGTGAAGTCGCGACCGTTCAATTCGAGCTGCGAAATCTCCTTCCCCGTGATTGTGCCAGCGAGTTCAGACGACTGGGTTTCGACTTGCGCTACTTCCGCGCCTTGCACAATCACCTCGGTGCTGATCGCGCCGACTTGCAGCGCCACGTTCACGCGGGCCTTGTCCGCAACACGCAAGATGATTCCCTTGGCTTCGTACTTTTTGAAGCCGGTTGAAGAAACCGTTAAGTCGTAAGAACCGATGGGTAGCGATGCGAAAAGGAAATCGCCGCTGCCGTTGCTTGCCGCTGTCTGGTTGATGCCGTGTAGCGCATCCGTAACCACGACTTGGGCGCCGGGGACCGCTGCTCCGCTGGAATCGGTCACCGTGCCGGTGAGGGAGGCGGTATCTTGAGCGTGAACCACAGCGCAAAACGTCAGGACCGCCAACGCGACCGTCAACAACCCACGATTCGATTTCATGATCAAATCTTCTCCTGATCCGCAGCGGTGCACACATTCTGCAAATTATCCGCGCGCCTGACCCAGATGGCGCCAGTCAGCGCCGGTTCGAGCAATCCCCGAAACTTGCCGCTCTGAAGCAACCCGCTGGGGCTTTATTAAAACGTATGAATAGTGCGTTTTTTAGGCATCTGATGTCAAGAAAAAAGCGTATTCAACAACTTGATCGGATGTATCTGTGCCAGATAGGTACACCCATGACTGGTGCGGCGAACGGTTACAGCAAGCTCTGAGTGGAATCCCGGACGACTAATTTCGGTTCCATCTTGCGATGCTGGGCGGCTACCTCGCGTTTTTCGAGCACCGATTTGATGCCTTCGAGAACAATGCCGACGGCGGCTGCCCCCATCGCTTCCATCGGTTGCCGAACAGTAGTGAGCGCCGGCGTGTAAAGCGCTGAGGCCGCGACATCATCGAATCCGATCACCGAGCAGTGTTCTGGAACGCGGCGTCCGGCGTTGCCGAGGGCTCGGATGGCACCGAAGGCGGTCATGTCGTCGAATGCCAGCAAGGCCGTAAACTGATGCTTCTCCTTCAGCAGGTCCTGAGTGAGTTTTTCTCCCGCTTCGAAACTGGAAAGGGGATCGCGCGACTCCGGCAGGTCGACAATTAAGCGGGAATCAAGTTCGAGATCGCGAGCTTTGGCACAGTTACGGATGCCTCGCCAGCGCGGCGAACTGTCCGCCAGGGTCTTGGGTCCGCGAATAAAGGCGATTTTGCGATGGCCGAGGGAGTGCAAATGCTCGAGCGCGGCGTAGCCGCCAATTTCGTTGTCGACGATCACCGAACTCATCGCGTCTCCTTTGAGTTCGCAAGCGATGAGAACGGTAGGGATACTGCTTTTTTCCAGGTCGGCGAGCACGTTGATATCAAGAAAGAGCCAGTTGGCCAGAACGACCAACCCTTCGATGCGGCGGTCGAGCAGCATTTCGAGATAGCGTTCGAAGCGGCTACGTTCGTTGTGCACGTCGGTGAGAATCGGCAGGTAGGAGGCCTGATACAGCGTGTTTTCGATGCCACGCAATACCAGTGTGCAGTAGGGATCGGTCATGTCGAAAACCATGACGCCGACAGTATGGCTGCGCTTGCTGCGCAACGAGCGAGCAAACTGATTCGGCCGATAGCCGAGCTTTTCCGCGGCGCGCTCAATCCGCTTCTTGGTAACCGGAGGGATATAACGCGCCAGCGGGGCATCGTTCAGGACGATCGAGACCGTGGTGGAAGAAAAGCCACTCTCCTTCGCCACATCGCGGATCGTTACCATCGATACTTCCCCCTGGAGTGGCGCACTTGCGAAAGTCCTCAATTCCCTTCCCGCATGCTTGAATTCAATGCGGAGGTTGGCGGACACTACAGCAGAGTGTGAGACGAGTGTCAAGGGCACGATTCCTGTTAGAACTCGTAAGTTGCCTACTGCTGGCTCATATGGCGGCGGCGAATGCGCCGCAAACCTCCTCCCCAACAATCCCTGCCGGTCCGCCAAATGGGGCGTCCGTCGCCCCATCTCGTGCCGCAGACCCGGAGCAACTTTTCCGGGCAGGACAAGATGCATTGAATCATGGCCGCCTGGAGGAAGCGGAGCGCGACTTCCGGCGAGTTCTGGCGCTGAATCCAGGAGTGGGTGGAGCGTACGCGAATCTGGGCGTGGTTTACATGCGGCGTAAGCAGTGGGCCCAGGCGCTCACGGCGCTTCATAAAGCCCAGGATTTAATGCCGCAGGTGGGGGGTATCCGGCTAAACATTGGGCTCGCCTATTTCCGGCAGAATGAATTTCTTAAAGCTATTCCGCCATTAGAATCGGTGGTCCGCGATGAGCCGGATGCGCTTCAGCCCAGGCACCTCCTCGGACTCTGCTATTTTTTTGCGGAGCGCTGGGCCGACGCAGCCGGCACGCTGGAACCGCTTTGGACGCAGGAGTCCACGCAACTGAGTTATCTCTATGTGCTTTCCATCGCCGCCCACCGCGCCGGCCGAAAGGAATTGGACGATAAGGCCACGGCGCAACTCGTAAAAGTCGGCGAAGGCTCTCCTGAGTTCCATCTCTTCATGGGAAAAGCGCATCTGAATCTCGAGCAATACGATATGGCTCTGGCCGATTTTCAGGCAGCGGCGGAAGCAAATCCGAAGCTCACTTTTGTTCATTTCAACATGGGGCTCACCTATCTGAAGAAGCAGGAGTACGAGCATGCGCGCGACGAGTTTCTAAAAGATGCCGCGGTCGAGCCCGATCTGGCATTCAACTATGACGAGCTCGGTGATGTCTACTCGCTCATGCAACAAGACAGCGACGCAGAGAAAAGTTACCGCGAGGCCCTGCGTCGCGATCCTCGCCTGGTGAACTCCTATATAGGGCTCGCCAAGGTTTGCCAGCGGGAGGGAAAGTACCAGCAGGCGCTGAGCGCAATTGATTCAGCAGGCAAGCTCGATTCCCGCCGCACTGACATTCACTACGTGAGAGGACAGGTGCTTCTGCATATGGGGCGAAAAGAAGAAGGTAAGAAGGAACTGGAAACCTCGGTCCGCATCGACAACGAACGCCGAGCTGAGCGGGAGAAGCAGGTGGAGAGCGGCGTTTTGCCGTCGCCAGAGCTTCTACAGCCGGATCTCCCGCATGCTGATTCCCCCCAGGATGAGCCACACTGATCCTCGCCAGAAGCGCGCCAGCCTTACGGAGGCGGCGAGCGATGCCGCGATTCATCAGCCTAAGAGCCAAAGGAACTCTGGTAACCTGTATCCGTCAGTATCAGAATTGGTAAGTTGAAATCGTTTGACCGTGATTCCAATGAAACTTGGATCGAGTGCCTTTCCTGAAACAGAGTTTCAAAATGTAATGAATTAGGAGGATCACCTTGTCGAAACCAGCTGCCTCAAGAGGATGGACCTTTGCTCTTTGCATGGTTCCGATATTAGCTGTCATTTTCCTGGCTGTGCCGCTTGTCGTTGCTCCCGCCAGCCATCGTGGCAATGCCGGCGCTCTCTCCACACCCTCTTTCGAGTCGCAGCCTGGTGTTGTGAAGTCTGGTGCCGTGAAGCCTGCCGCGCGCGACCGAGTTCAGACCGCCCATGCCGCTCTTCCCCTGGCCTTCGAGCAGAATCAAGGCCAGACCGATAGCCAGGTCAAGTACATGGCGCGCGGCGACGGATACACTCTATTTCTTACGGCGAACGATGCCGTTTTCTCGCTGCACTCCTCGTTAAATTCGCGTGGTCGATCCCTCGTCGGCCGCAATGCTCTGTCGAAGGCGAAGATGTTTTCTGGAAAACAAAATGCGCAAAGCAACTCCAGCGCCGTGCTGCACATGCAACTCAGCGGCGCCAATTCGTTGGCTAAAGTTGACGCTAACGGCAAATTGTCCGGAAGCGCGAATTATTTCATTGGCAACGACCCAAGGAAATGGCGCAAGAACGTCCCGCGCTACGCCCGTGTCTCATATCACGACGTTTATCCCGGCGTGAACATGGCCTTCCACGGGGCTCAACGCCAGTTGGAGTTCGACTTCGTAGTTGCTCCAGGCGCGGATCCTCAGCCTATCGCCTTTAATTTCTCTGGCGCACAAGGCATGAAGAAGGATGAATCCGGCAACCTGATCGTTTCGTCGACAGCCGGCGATGTTCTGTTTCACAAACCTGCGGCCTACCAGGACCGGAATGATGCGCGGCACGCTGTCGATGCACGCTTCGTCCTGAAAGCCGATAACCAGGTTAGTTTCCGACTGGGCAAGTACGATCATAGCCGCGAGTTGGTGATTGATCCGTCGGTGAGCTACGCGTACTCGACGTATCTCGGCGGCTCGGCGGAAGATGATGGGTTCGGCATCGCCTTTGACAGCAGCGGCAACGCGTATGTTACCGGAGAAACGATGTCGACGGATTTCCCGCGTGCTGGCGGTGTGCCGCCCAACACCAGCGCCGGCGGTTCCTTCGATGTGTTCGTTACCAAGATCGCCGCAAACGGGTCGAGCTTGATTTACTCTACCTACATTGGCGGAAGCGGCGTCGGCAAAAGCAACGATAGCGGCAATGCCATTGCCGTGGATGCTTCCGGGGATGCGTTTGTCGCGGGCGGTACCGAATCGTCCGACTTTCCGACAACTGCCGGATCGTTTCAGCCGGCAATTGCGTCTGGTGCTACCGGAAATGCTTTCATATTCGAGCTCAACCCGGCTGGCAGCGCACTTACCTACAGCACTTATCTTGGAGGCAGCATTTCCGACATTGCCCTTGGCGTAGCCGTGGACAGTTCGGGAAACGTTTATGCAGCGGGCAAAACATCGTCCCCGGATTTTCCGCTCTCTGCGAATCCACTGCAAGGATCCCCCGTCGGCGGCTTCGTCTCCAAGTTGAAACCCGCCGGCGCTGGCGCAAGCGACTTGGTATTTTCCACCTACCTTGGCGGAGGGGGCAACGATTTTGTCAATGCCATCGCTCTCGATTCATCTGCGAATGCTTATGTAACGGGTCAGGCTGAGAGTTCCACATTTCATACAACGACCGGGGCGTTTCAGACAACCTTTGGTGGTGGTATTACCGACGCATTCGTGACGGCCGTCAAAGCGGACGGAAGCGCTTATATTTATTCCACCTACTTGGGTGGCTCTGACATTGACATTGGTTTCGCGATCGCCGTGGACTCTTCGGGCAACGCTTACGTAACAGGCCAGACGGCGTCTTCAAATACGTCGGCCAAGCCTTTCCCGACCACTACCGGCGCCTTCCAAACGACCTTCGGTGGCGGCGCTTTCGATGCCTTCGTTACCAAACTGAATTCAACCGGAAGTGCTCTTGTCTATTCCTCTTATCTCGGTGGGAGCCAAGCTGATCTTGGTGCGAGCATCGCAGTCGATGGTGCGGGCAATGCCTATGTGACGGGTCAAACCAGTTCGTCCGACTTCCCTACGGCGGGCACGCCGACCCAAACTACTTTTGGGGGAGGGACATTCGATGCATTCGTGAGCGAGGTCAACGCAGCGGGATCGGCACTCGCTTTTTCCACCTATCTAGGCGGCAGCGGAGACGAGGACACCACAGGCAACTTCGGCGCCATTGCCGTCGACAGCGCCGGCGCCACAATCTATGTGACCGGAAATACCGCCTCGAATACGGATTTCCCGATTACGCCTAATCCGGGCGTCTTGCAAACGGGATATGGTGGTGGGGCCTTCGATGCCTTCGTGACCAAGTACGCGCAGCAGACCTTCAGCATTGCAGCGACTGCACCGGCCGCTGTGTCTCCCGGAACCTCTGCAACCTCAAAGGTCACTTTGACGGCGCTCAACGGCTACAATTCAAAGGTCAACCTGACCTGCAGCGTCACCGGAACCGGTTCTCCCTTACCGGCGTGTAGCACGACGAGCTTCTCCACAAATCCACTGACGCCAGGCAGCCCCGGAACTACCAGCACTCTCACCATTACAACTATCGGTCCTAGCAGCTCAATATTTCATGCGCGAAAGATTTTTTACGCGATGTTTCTGCCGATCATCGGAATCTCGCTGGTTGGAGTGGGTTTCAATTCACGCCGGAAGAAGGTGCTTGGAATCCTCATCATCGCGATGGCCCTCGCAGCGTTGCTACTGATGCCGGCCTGCGGAGGCGGCAGCAGCGGGGGTGGTGGTGGAGGAGGAGGGGGCGGAGGCACCGGCGGAACCCCAGCTGGCTCTTATACTGTCACCATCACTGGAACAGGGACCGATGCTGCGACAATAACGCAGTCGACCCAAGTAACCCTCACCGTCAACTAGCTCCAACGAAAAACCAGGCCGCCTCTCATCAAAGGCGGCCAGAATTCTTTCCTGGAACACTGCGGCGCATTGGCACGATGCGCGACTGTAGTCTAAGATTCTGTGTGGCGTATTCTGCCGGAGCTCTGTCGTATCAAATTATTCTTGCGGCTGCACTGTTTCCGGCACTTTCCTGCCGGTTCGGGCAGCTTTTGCGTCGTTGGAGGAATCGAAGGTAGTGAGTTCGTATCCACTCATGGTCAATTTTAGGCGGGCCAAGCCCTCAGTAGTCTTCGCGTTGGTGTTGCTGTTGTCGGCGGCCGCCGCTTACGGGCAGTCGTTTACGCTTACTCCATCACAACTCCATCCGGCGGCGGTGGATCCGGGAGGTTCTGCAACCGCGACCGTCGAGCTGATGCCGACTATCGGCTTCGACAATGTGGTTGATCTCACTTGCACAGTTACGTCAAATCAAGTGATCACGAACCCCCCGGTGTGCACGGTGAGCCCTACTTCTGTAACCCCAGGCACCGACGGCGCCCAGCTTTCATTGACCATCACAACCTCGACATCCACTCCCGCGGGTACCTATCAAATCACGCTGACTGGCACCAGCGGCTCCATCACGGTAACCACCTCACTCTTTTTGAATGTTACGGATTTAACCGAGGACTATACGATCTCGGTCTTGCCAACTACGGCGGTTCCGAGCCCGGTCACTGCCGGAAACACGGCGAATACGACCGTGACCGTCGCCGCACTCGGCAGCTATACGGGAACGGTCACGCTCTCGTGCTTGTCGGTTACTCCCGTAGTGACCGGAGCGCCGGTATGCTCGTTCAATCCCCCCTCCGTGGCGGTGACTAGCGGCACGCCGCCAACTTCCCTTCTAACCATCACCACCTTCGGAGCCGTTGGGGTTCCCACTTCTACTTCGGAAAATCGTTCTGCTCGGCGCCTGTTCTATGCCGTGTGGCTGGCGCTTCCCGCACTGGCGATTATCGGAATAGGAAGCGGCAACGGTCGCGGGAAACTGATGGGCATATTTATGCTTCTGGCGATTGCCAGTGGACTAATCTTCTTGCCAGCTTGCAGTTCTTCGCAAACCAACACTGCCGTCAACCAGATCACGCCGACCGGCACTTATACCTTCACTTTAAGCGGCGCAGACGAACACGGCGCCGGCCCCAGTACCGCGACTCCGGCAACTGTCACGCTGCAAGTCACCCCGGAAACATAGGACCTTTCATTCATGTGGCGCATGCGGCGCATGTGGCGACACCGTGACACCACCCAGCGCGGTCTCGGCATGATCTTCATCGGCATAATCTTCCTGGGGGCGGTTGTCATTTCTTATTCGATAGTGCCTGACGCGGTTGTCTTTGGATCGAGCGGCGGATCGAGCATCCCCGCGAACGCGCCCACCGTGCGCTGGAGCGAGGACCGGCCGGGATGCACTTTCTCCCACGGCGACGATGGCAAGTACAGTTACGGTCTTTGGTCGGGGGACGTTGGCATCGTTCTTGCGGTGGACGCTCGCGAGGTGCAGATTATCCGCCATCGCGTCGAGCCCATCTTCGGCGTTTTATTGACCGTGCGCTACCGCGGAAACGACAGCCTGGATGAAAGCCCTGACGGAATTACTCTGCAGTTCATGAAGCACTTCAAGGTGGTGCAGACGGCAATTGATCCGGCCGATTACAGTCAGAAGATACAAGCCGACGCCGATGCCCTTGACGATGAAACCAGGCGTGACATCGCGAAGCATCCCGATCGGAAGGAGGCGCGCCTGGCGCGCTTGCAGGAATATCAGAAATCGGTGAATGAATTGATCGAGTTTCTTGGCACAAAAAGTCTGCGCGCCGCACATCTGGACGGCGCCACTCCGGACGTCAGGGGCTGGGTTTTCTTCAATACGGACACAAAGTGGCTAGGAGGATGGAAGTCGCAAGAGGAATTTATCCTGCGCCTCCCGCTGGCCGGAAAGGTCTTCGAGTTTCCATTCAAACTGCCGCCTCAGCCGGGAGAACTGCTTTTGCAGAAACGGCCGTGAGTGGCGACTTCGGGCGTCAGACCTCGGCCCACGGCTTTTGCAGCTCAACTCCGAACTTGCGGCTTTCCCGGTTCGATTCAAAAAACGTCACTCCCGAAGCTAGGGTTCGAAGTCCGAAGCCGCCTCTATGACGCGGCGCGTCGAGTTTGTCGCTCCAGCTCGGCGGCTTGACGCATGACAATATCGCGAAGCGATACCAATCCCTTCAGTTCTTTGCCATCCACAATTGGCAGATGCCGGAAGCCGAACTCGTGCATGATGAAGAGACACTCCTCAATGCTTTCGTCCACGTGAACCGCGCGCGGGTTTGCGGTCATTACTTCGGAGACTGCAGTGTGCCCGGGCGTGCGGCCCGCGGCCACTACGCGGTTCATGATGTCGCGCTCGGAAAAAATGCCGGCCAATTCGCCATTGCGGAGCACGGGCAGCGCTCCGATGTTATGTTCCATCATGAAGCGCGCAGCCTCCAGCACAGTGCTGGAAGCATCGATGGAGTAAGTCTTGCGGTCTTTGACAAGGTCGCGGAGGGTAGCCATAACTGCTCCTTTGAGACTGTGGCGAGCCTGGGCACGCAGGCGGGAAGCCCCGCCTTTTCGCGGGCGGCACTACTTTATCACAAAAGAATACCGCCTTTTCGCCGAAAGATTAAGGGTAGAAATTTCAGGACGCTGCTCGGTCGATTCGGAATAGCTAAGGGCTTTACTGCAGATGGTTCAGCCGCACAGGGGTTGAATCGGCGGAGCTCTCGCCGCGCGGGGTCATCGACACCACAACGTACTCGCGCTCTTTGCCATCGAAATGGGGTGCCCGAAGCAGCATCTTATCTTTTTCCAGCCGGAATTGCGCCCATTCCCCGATCGGCAGAAGCGCGGCATGCTTCGCGTGTTTGGGACGGATTCGATAAACCACCTGGTCAGCCTGAAGCAGATACTCGCCGCATGAGAGCTCTTGAGTTTTGCTATGCGAGTCGATTCCGCTTTCCTCGGCAAGAGCTTTTTCGCCTTTGTCGTTGACTCCACACTGGGTCGAATCCATCTGCACCAACTTCCCAGACTGGTAGGCCTTCGGCTCTTTGGCATAGGCGAGCGCAGCCAACAAAATCGACGCCAGCACGAGTGATTTGAAACGCATGAAGTGAATTGTTGCCGACTTTGCACACACTGGTTAGATCACGTCGGTCACCGGACGGAAGTAACGTCACGACTGACTTGTGAACCGTGCTTCGAGGGCACTTCGGCGACTCACTAGATCCTAGCGCTCGACCAGCCCTTCCAACGTTGAGAAGAATGCCGGATAGGAGATCGCTGCGCACTCACTGCCTCGAATCAGGGTTTCTCCGTGCGCCCGCAGGGCGGCGATGCTGAACGCCATCGCAATCCGATGATCGCTGAACGATTCAAGTTCCGCGCCACGAAGCGTCTGCGCACCCGGAATTTTCAGGCCATCTTCGCGTTCCTCCACCTCCGCGCCCATCGCGCGAAGATTGGTGGCGATGGAAGCAATGCGATCCGATTCTTTCACGCGCAATTCCCTGGCATCGCGCACTTCAATTCCCTGCTCTGTGTAGGGAGCGATCGCCGCCAGTACGGGAATCTCGTCAATCAGCGCAGCCGTGTCGGCGCCGGCAATGGTTGCGCCTTTCAGACGTCCGCCCGTGACCTGCAGAGTCCCCACCAACTCTCCGTGAACCTCTTCGAGCTGAGTTACAGAGATGTGCAGCCCCATCTGCATCAGAATGTCGAGCAGGCGGGCGCGCGTGGGATTCATCAGCAAATTCGTGGTGCTCAATTGCGAATCGGGAAAAAGCGCCGCGGCGCAAAGAAAAAAAGCGGCACTCGAAAGATCGCCGGGCACTCGAGCTTCGATGCCCTTCAGACGCTGCCCGCCGCGAATTCGCACTTCGTTTCCCTGGCGCTCGACATTTGCGCCAAAGGCTCGCAGCGCCACTTCCCCGTGATCGCGTGTCCGCATCGGTTCCTCGATGCACGACTCGCCCACAGCCAGCAAGCCGGCAAACAGGAGGCAAGTCTTCACTTGAGCACTGGCTACCGGCATCTGGTAGTGGATGCCCTTGAGGTCGCCGCCGCTAATGCGCAGCGGCGGTCGGCCGCATTGCGATTCGATGCGCGCGCCCATCAACGTGAGTGGCTTAATCACGCGCTCCATGGGACGCCGCGACAGCGATTCGTCTCCCGCCATTTCACTGGCGAATCTTTGCCCCGCCAGGATGCCGCTCAGCATCCGGATGGTTGAACCGGAGTTTCCACAATCCAGCGGCTGATTCGGAGCCGTCACGGATAGTCCGCTTCCATGCACTTCGATAACGTTGTCAGCATTTTCCTTGCGCTCCCACCTCACACCTAGCGAGCGCAGGCAACCGAGCGTGCTGGCGCAGTCGGCGCCCGTCGAATAGTTTTCAAGGCGCGACGGCCCATCGGCAAGTGCCGCCAGCATCGCGTAGCGATGAGAAATGGATTTGTCCCCGGGAAGGCTCACTGTTCCCCGAATATTGCGCGCCGGACGCACGATAACCTGTGAATCGCTTTTCATGTGAGATCAAATATAGCGGAAGGGTAAAGAGGTCTGCTGTCTACAGAAATTCTAGACTGTTGATTTGTGATTGCTGATTGTTGATTGAAAAAGGCCGAGAGCAACGGCTTTCGATTAATGATCAACGTCTAGACGAACGCCTTCGCTTTAGCCCGCGCTTCTCGCAAAATCTCCGACGGAATTTCCTTCAACCTCAAGCTGAACTCGAACATCGGAGTTTCGACGCCGCGTCCCCAGCGGGCCACTTCCCAGTGCGCACGCACGATCTTCACATCCGGATGGGCTGTCAAATCGAGCAGGAGCGGATACTCTCCGCAATAAAATTTCTGCGGAAACGCAACCACCGCCTTCGCACCCCAAGTTGTGCCATCCGCTGAACCCAAAATGCTGACATCAAGCGATTCCTGCTCGATAATCTTCGTGATCTCGAGGGTTAGCAGGAAGACCCGGCTGGCCGCGCCGCTCAAGTCCACGCTAGGGCTGTCTCCCTTGGCGCTAACCACGGTCGTCTCTACCAGGAAGGTATCAATCATGGCGGGAAAATTGTAGCACGCGTTCCGCAGTATCGCCTCGCATCAAGTCGCATCAAACACGGAAAACAGAAATCGCTTCGGGCAGATTACGGATTCGTCACACGCTGCACACCCACAGGCGCCGCCAACATCAGCGGCTCTTCCGGCATCACGATCCACGCGATGGGATAGGAGAGCAGGCCGATGCCCGTCATGAACGATGCAATCAGCCAAACCAGCCGGACAGCCGTCACATCGATGTCAAAGTACTCAGCGAAGCCAAGGCAGACGCCTGCGATTTTGCGTCCCTTACGCGGCCGCACCAGCCGCTTGCGTGCCACCGACGCACCCACGCGAGTGCCGCAATAAGCGCAAACGTTGGCGTCGTCCTGAATTACTTTCCCGCAATAGTTGCAGTACATATGTCTACCCTCGAAGAATGTCTCTACAAGACACTACGTAATTGTAGCGCGGAAAGTTCCCTGCAGGGCATCTCCGAAACCCGCGTAGTGGCCGGTTCGATAGGGAAGCGAGCCCAACGCGCGGTTCGACGATCACAGCCTTACCTTCCACTCGTTTCATTCACCAACCTCCTACGCAAATGCTAATTGCGGAAGAAATCGCGGACCGTGGTGCCCACCTTCCGAAAGCCGCGGAACGTGGGGCAGCCTCTCTCGCGGTGGGCTAAAGCTGGGCCAGTCCCCCACTCGCCAGCATTCCTACCGTTGCGGATGCTCTGCGGACCCGGCAGTTCCTCTTTTCAAGATTCCTTTGTAGGAATAGGTTGCCCTGTCCATTTGAATAGCGCGGCGTAATCTGCGATGCACCGACTGCCGTGTTTGGAAGGAATCTCGATCGCCACGTCCCGGTTTGGCTTTGCCGTCGCCAACGGCGTGCGGCAGTCTGGGTCGGCGCAGAAACTAAGATCGCCGCCGGCGTCCGGAGAACTCCATAACTTCATGAACCCGCCATCCGTTTTCGAAAACAACCAGACGATGACGCACCTGGCACTGCCTTCGTATGTGGCAAATAAGACGATACGGTACGGTGCTAGCGTTGTTGCATCCACATTGTCAATGAATCCAGTCGAGCTGTCGGACAGCCCGACGAGCCCGCGAAGGCTCCGTATCTCGGCAATGCTCAAGCCCGAACGTTTCGCCCACTCGGAGTCGTCCTCAGCGTGAAAGCGCGGCAAGTCGGTCCCTTGGCTGTGGCAAAGCCCCTGGACTAAAAAGATGATAATGGCGGTCCACGAAAATACCGATTTGCGCATCGGCCCCTCCCTCATCGTGCTAGTTAATTAGCTGCCCCCGTGCCCTGTAGACTCCTGATGTAAACAGGTTGGCCTCATCCTCTCGCCTCGATAGAAGCGCATTGGGCCAGATCCCTTTCGGCAAGCTCAGGGCAGGCTTTCGCTGCGCAAAGAAACGCTCACTCGGATGACAATCAGACCAGCGGAACTTACTCTCGATAGGCTTCCCGAATGTGCTTGCGGGCCCGCTCGGCGGGAGGAGTACTGCCGTTCTGGGCCAGGACCGTCTCATATTTCTTCATCGCCAAATCCCGCTTCTGCAGCAAGTCATACATTTCACCGGCGGCGAGGTTGGCCTTCTGTAGCGTCTCTGGATCAGGGTTCGGCGCTTCGCTCACCAGTTCATAGGCGTTCGCGGCTCCGGAGTAATCCTTCTGACCGCGCAGCAGCTCACCCAGACCCCAGGCGGCGATTTCATAATGGAGGCCGTCGTATTCCCCCTCGCGTCCGTTCTGCCAAACGTTGCGATAGGCTGCAGCCGCCTCCGGCGCGTGGCCGCCGGAGCGCAGCAGATTGGCTTCCTCCAGAGGGAACAGATAGTTTCTCGGATAACGCTCTGTAAGCTCGTGCATGAGTTCGCGCGCTTCGTCGTACCGGTGCTCGCGGCGCAGGAACAAGCTCAGTACTACTTTGCCGTCGACGCTGTTTTCTCCGCGGCTGTCGGCCACCTCGTGCAGATATTCCAGTCCTTTTTCTTTGGTCCCGCTCAGCCCAACCAGCGCCACGGCCACTTTCACACTCCATGGCAGGCTTCCCATCACATAGTTGTGGGTGCCAACGACCAGCTTCGCATCCACGTAGCCGGGATTCAGTTCCAGCACGCGTTCGTGATCGCGACGCGCGCCCACGGCGTTGCGCAGAGCCGAGAACCACGCCCGCTCCACCAATGCGGTATACAACGCGAACTGCGCCCGGGTTACGCCGCGCGAGTAAAGCGCACCAACATCGTTGGGATCAGCCTTCAGTTCCCGTTCTTCGAGATTCTCCGCGCGCTCTACCAACTGCTTGATGTGCTCCTTCACCTTGGGATCGGCGCTTCGGTGGGCCTCGCCGATAAAGCTGTCGCTGGCATATTCGCCGGAGTTCATCGCACCCATCCGGTAGAGCTCACGCAGCAAAACCGTAGACAATAGATGATTGACCGCGGAAGGATCGTTCGGAGACTTGTCGACGATTTTTTGAAATTCCTGGATCGCGCGGTCATACTCCATGTTGTAGAAGTGGTCGAACGCGACCTCGACCGCCGAATCGTGATCAGCAGAGGAAATTGAGACGGTAGGAAGGGCGCTTGATCCCGCAGAGCGCGCTTGGCTGGAGGCCTGAGGCAGCGGTAGACAGAGACAGAGAATGACAAGCGACGGCAACCAACTTCTGCGAACTAACCAACTCGCGAATAACAAACTCGGCTGCATCCCCACGGGTGTGAATGTCTTGAATTTTAGTGTAATTGAAATTTATCGAGCACGGGACGAACCAAAGGTGTCATCCGATGGTACTCAACAATTTGGGGATGGAATCTCGCCGCACCACCCCTAATCTCCGCAAGAAACGGCCAAGAAACCAGAGTAACCGGAGCATCTTTACCCGACTCTCCGCGTAATAATTGCGCAGCCTTAGCGGAAATCATGGGTACAGAAAATTGCAAACATTTGAATTGAAAAGATCTTGACATTCGAAAAGTTTGGCCGTTGGCTTGCGTTGCTTTTCACAAGCACCCTCCCCCTTATCTTTATGGCAGAAGTAGTGAACGATGCGCAACAGGAATTTTGGCGGTCGCCTACCGTTCTCGCGGTGGCGGCCGAACCTATCCCACCGATTGCACCCTCGCAAGGCATGACAGATGCCTGCTCCGATTGCCACAGCGAGTTCATGATCGGCGCCCGCTTTTGTCATACTTGCGGTCTGCGGCGCCCGGCATTGGCCGAGGCTGACGCCTCCGTTCGTGGTGCGGCTGGCCTGTGGGCCCGAGGTATCGCGTCAGCGCGACCCTGGGTAGATTCAGCCGGAGCCTACTGGCGCGAGATCTCATTTCCCGACTGGCTCCATTATCTGCACTTCCACGAGATCAAACGCTGGGTGGGCCTGCCGACCGGCGCCCTGATTGCATTCATGATAGGTCTGGGATGCGTTGCGGGGGCCATCGGGGTCAGCCTCTTCTACCGAGCCTCGAATCTCGCCGAATTTCAGGCGATCCAGATGTGGCGCATCGAATGGCTTCTGGCCGCCACGGCTTCTTTTGTAGCCGGAATTTTGCTGAAGAGACCTTCGGACGGTGATAGCGAGTAAGGCTTAGTCGGACTTTCCGCAACCGTCACTCTCCACTTGCCGATGCTGCAGCCCGCCGTTGCTCATTCATCCGGTACAGATGATGGATGGGAGCCGTACCGCGTCCCAAGGGATAGCCGGCAGCAATGGCTGCCATCACATAGATCTTGGCCAACAAGGTGGCTTCGGCCAGCCCGCGATCAAGCGCCAAGTGGCAGGCGATCGCCGTCGCAAAGGCGCAACCGGTTCCATGGGTAGAATTTGAGCGCTGCCGCTCAGCCTTGAACACTTCCTGCTCGATGCCGCGCTTGGTGCAGAAACTCAAAAGATCAGTGGCTTTCTCCAGATGGCCGCCGGTAATCACCATGGCGACGCTTCCCATCTCGTGGAGCTTCGCTGCCGCTGTCCGCATGTCGTCGAGATCGGTCACCTTTAAGCCGGTGAGGACGGCAGCCTCATCGACATTCGGCGTGATCGCGTCAGCGAGCGGGATTAGTTTTTCGATGAGCAGCTTAATTCCGGGAGTATCCAACAGCTCCGCGCCGGAGGATGATTTGACGATTGGGTCCAGAACAACGTTGGGCAGTTTGGCCTTGCCCGAGCGTCGATTCAGAAACTCCGCCACCGCCTTAACGATCTTCCCAGTCCCAAGCATCCCGATATGGACGGCTGCGATGGGAATGTCCGCCGCGAGTTCCTCCAAGGTGTCGGTCACCAGAACCGGATCGACCGCCTCCACACGCCGAACGCCAGCGGTCGACTGTACCGTCATGGCTGTGATGCAGGCCAGGCCATAGCAGCTATGGGCGGCTATGGTTTTGACGTCGGCGGTTACGCCCGCCCCGGAGGAGGGATCGAAGCCTGCGATTGTCAATACCACAGGAGGTTTTCCGGGCATGTTTTTCCTTGAGTCGTTTTCCTTGAGTCCAGAAGAGGATCAGTGCGAGGAAGCAGGCTGGGTGCTGCCTACGAAAGAAGTCCCCCGATTGATAGTGCATGAACTGCTCCCTAAACGCTACGTCTTTTCTGAAAAAAACTGTTCAAATCCCGGCAACCTTTTTGTAAAACGCTAACAGTAAATGACTTATGAAGGTTTCGCAGCTAAGTTACTGAATCGAATGAGGATGAAAATTCTTCCTCAGGTACCCGCGCTTGGGTATTTACTGATATGTAAATAAGCAAACCCATTGTTTTGATAGATATGGTGCACCTTGCCTATAATTAACAACAAGTTACGTAAGATATCGATTACTAGCAGATCATCTTTCGGGGGGTTGACAAGCTCTGGCCGCATCTCTACGATGAACAGATCGTTAACGAGAAAGCCTAGCTAGGGGAAACACTTTTGAGTATGCGAGGAGAACTGAATGCAAAGACGTATGGCTCATGGACTGATGGTCGCTTTATTGATCGTCGGCCTGGGAGCGGCTCAGGGCCCGAACAACTCGGAGGCAAGCTCTGCCCCAATTAAGCCGATCAAAGGTAAGCCCAAAATCCGCAAACAGGCCAGCAGAAATCAGCCGTATCAGATTGGCACGGCGTCATGGTATGGGGAGTACTTCGAAGGCAAGCCCACGGCCAGCGGCGAAGATTATGAGATGTACGACATGACCGCTGCTCACCCCACTCTTCCTCTGGGGAGCTACGTGCGGGTGACAAACCTGCGCAATGGGCACGCCGTTGTGGTCAAGGTAAATGACCGCGGTCCGATTGTGCCCGGCCGCATTATCGACCTCTCCTACGGAGCCGCCCGGGTTCTGCAATTTGAAGAGCGCGGGTTACAAAAGGTGCGGTTGGATTTGGTGAAGCCTCGAACCGAGCGCCAGGCTTACCAGACGGTGGCCTACAACCATCCACTGGCGGAAGTCCCCTAAACATTCTAAACTCCAAGGGATGCAGGTCACTCTGCCCCACCTCATCCCTTCAACGAATTCGCGAAATCCCGGCGTTCATAACGCCGATCCCCGCCAGAAACTGATCGTTGCTCTTGACGTTTCCTCAGCGGCGGCGGCGAAAAGAATTGTTGCGGCCATTGGAGATTCGGCGCTCACTTACAAGGTCGGGATGCAGCTCTACACAGCCGAAGGCCCGCAAATAGTGCGGGATCTGGTGGCCTCGGGTCGGCGCGTCTTTCTCGACCTCAAGTATCACGACATTCCGAACACCGTGGCAGCCGCGGTGCGGGAAGCGGCCCAACTCGGCGTGAGTATGTTGACCGTGCACGCCGCCGGCAGCAGCAAAATGCTTCGGGCCGCGGTGGACGCGGCCCGCGCCATCAATTCGAATTTGGTCGTGCTGGGCGTAACCGTGCTCACCAGCCTCGACGACAGCGATCTGCAGAAGATTGGGGTCCACGGCAAATTGCAAGACGAAGTCCTTCGTCTGTCCGAGCTTGCATTAGCGAATGGACTCCAGGGAATCGTGACTTCGGCGCGCGAGGCTTCCGCCGTACGAGCCAAACTGGGAGACAACTTCGCCATCGTTACTCCCGGCGTCCGCCCCGCCGGTGCCAGCCATGGAGATCAAGCACGCGTTGTCACCCCCGCCGAGGCGATCGCTGCCGGTGCAAGCCAAATCGTCGTCGGCCGCCCCATCACCGAGGCGGCAGATCCAGCAGCGGCAGCACGAGCGATCCTGCAGCAGATCAGCTAACACGATCAGCGCAGCCGTCCTTGGCGGAATGAATTAAATTATGGCCGCTACCAACGGCGAGTGGGAGCGCCTCCATCCACGTGGAGTATCTCTCCGCTGACATGACCGGCCTTTGCCAGGTAGAGAACAGCGTCGACAACGTCTTTTACGCTCGCGACATTTCTCCTTGGCTGCGCCGTCTGAGGTGCGTCCTTCGGATTATTCCTGTGCATGGGCGTGTCCGCTTCGCCGGGGGCTACGGCGTTGAACCGGATGCCTTCATTTGCATACTCGACTGCGAGGTTCTGGATCACTGAATTCAGGCCGCCCTTTGTAATCATTGAAACCGAGCCATTGACGCCTGCGATGGGTCGATCAGCAAGCGCCGCAGAGATGCTCACAACGCTCCCCGATTTCTGTTTCAGCATCTGCTTCACTGTGAGCTGAGTGATGTAGACGAATCCCAGCAGATTGGTTGAGACCAGAGCGTTGATGTCCTCGGTCGTAAAGTCCGTGAAAGGCTTGGTGTAGAAGATTCCGGCGTTATTCACCAGAACGTCGATGGTTCCGAAGTGCTTGATCGCAGCTTCGACAACTCTCGCAGCGCTCTCCTGCGTACCGATATCGCCATCGACGAGAACCAGGCTGGGTGATGCCGTCTTCACTAAGTCGGAGAACGATCGACTGGCATTTCGAGATGTTCCGACGACGTTATAACCCTCCTTCAGAAAGGCCTCGACCAAACCTGAACCAAATCCCCCTGATGCTCCGGTGACGATTGCTGTCTTCTTGTCTGGCATACAGACCTCTTGTACGAAAAAGCCGGACCCAATATACAATGGCGATTAAATCAGAATCGTGGAGACGAATCTATTGGGCGATGATATCGGTCGATGACCCTCGGGTTAGACGGAACGTTCACCGGTTGTTCTGACTGCTGGCCGAATCTTCCCTTCTCACCATGGACTTCGCCTTCCCGCCTTTTGTGAAGCGTTGGCTCAGCCTAATTCTCGTGTTCAGTAACGACAGCGAACTTTACGCCGAGGGCATGCAGCACGGAATTGATCGTTTCGAAGCGTGGGTGTGCGCCTGCACTCAGGGTTTTGTACAGGCTCTCCCTGCCCAGTCCTGCATCTTTGGCGATCTGCGCTATGCCTCGTGCTTTGGCCACGTCGCCGAGCGCCGCGACGAAAACCTCGGGGTTGGGATCTTCGGCAGCCGCTGAAAGATATTCCGCAATGACCACATCGTTATCGAGATACGCCGCCGCGTCGAATGGTTTGTAAATTGTCTTCTTTTTCTTCATTGTTTCGCCCTTTTGAGCTCGCGAGCCATTTTTTTCGCTTTGGCAATGTCTTTCGTTTGTGAGGCCTTTACACCGCCAGCCAGCAAAACGTAGACGGTAGATCCCGTTCGCGCGTAATAAACCCGATACCCCGCCCCGACATGAATACGCATCTCGAAAACACCTTCGCCGACGGGTTCGCAATCGCCGAAATTTCCAAATGTCGCGCTGCCAAGGCGAGCCAGGATTCTGGCCTTTGCTTTCTGGTCGGCCAGATGGGACAGCTACGTGTCGAAATCGGACGACCGAAGAAATCTATTCAAAGCTTTCTAATTGTATCCGAGTGGATACTTTAGAGCAAGCGGGCGTTAACGCTCGCATCTTGGCGAAAGTGTAGGCAAACAAGCTAATCCTGTTCACCGAGGGTTTGAACATACGTCTTGCCGTAGGGATAGAAGAGTTCCTTGCGGCCTTGCTGCCACGCTGCTTTGAGTTCAGGCTTTGTGATGTCCCAGTCGGGCCGGCATTTTTTGAGGACCACGCGCAGGTCCTGGCGCAGATCTTCCAGAGTGGGCCGGCCGAAGAACCAGTAGCCGTTATAGATCTTGTAAATGACAAGACCAGGCTCGAGGACGATCACGTGGGGGATCATGGGATTGTTGACGGGATCAGTGTATTCGGCGATGTCGAGATCTTTTTGGACGACACGCCCCGCGTCGGAGAGGAAAGGCCAGTGCGCTCCCACTCCGCTGCGATATTCACTCGTCTGAGTGATGTTGTCGGTGCTGATCGTCACCAGCCGACAGTAGGCAACCTCAAGCTCGCGATCGAGTTGAACCAGCCCTTCCGCCTGCCGGCGGTCTTTGGGGCAGAAGCCTCCGCGGCTGAGAACCACAACCATTGGATGCGGTCCTTGCAGTTCGGAAAGCTTCCGGCGTTTCGCGGTGTGGTCGGAAAGCTCGTAGTCGGGAAAAATTGCTCCAGGAACAATGTCAGATCGCATAAGAGATCCTCGGCTCTTGGATGCCCGGCGTTTGGTTACGTTTCAAGGATTAAGTAGCCAGCGCAGTCACGGGGCCATCAGCCCGCGCGCCGTCCCCGGAGGTCCCCGACTGAAGAACCGACAAAGTCCCGGATCAATGCGGCGATCTCATCGGCAGCAGTGTCTAGTGCGAAATGACCGCCGTCGACGATGTGCACTTGGGCTTTCCGCACGTCACGACGATAGGCCTCCGGTTCCGAGGGGTCGAACGAGAGCTCATACTTGCCCCAGATCACCAGCAAACGCGGCTGCTTCTCGCGCATCCATGCTTGCCACTTCGGGTAGGCGTCCACATTGGTTCGATAGTCGTAGAACAAATCGCTTTGAATTTCAGCCTGCCCCGGCTGGCTCAAGAATGCGAATTCGTCGGTCCACAGATCAGGGTCGTAGCGATCCACGTTGGGATCCTTTCCCACATGGCGCGTTCGGGTCGTTGCAAGCGACAGGAGATTTGTACGCAGCGCGCTTTCATTGGCTGCGCGATCGGCCCAAAAGGCTCGCCGCGTCTTCCAATTCGCACCCAGGCCCTCGTTGTGTGAAACTGCGTCCTGGACGATGAGAGCTTCTATGCGCTCCGGGTGCGCCAGTGCCATCCGAAAACCCACGGGCCCACCGTAATCCTGCATGTAGAGCGTATAGCGTGAGAGCCCGAGCGCCTCGGAGAGGTGATTCATGATCTCCGCGTAGTGATCGAAGGTATAGGCGAATTTTTTGGGGTCCGGCCAGTCGCTGTGTCCGAAGCCCGGGTAATCAGGCGCGACCAGGTGATAGCGATCGGAGAGCCGGGCAAAGAGCGGCTCGAACATTCGCGACGAGGATGGCAGGCCATGGAGCAATAAAATCTTTGGAGCATCCTTCGGTCCCGCTTCTCGATAGAAAATTGAGAGTCCGTCAACCTTCAACGTGCGATAAAAGATGGGTTGCGACATGGGTGTCTTGATCCTTTCCTGACCTTCGGGATAAGCGGCAGACATTTCGATTAAGAAGTCCGATTAAGAAGAGAAGCGCGCAGCTCCTCGCGATCGTCATGAAGTTTGTGGCTCCTTTTCGGACGAAGTTAATTTCACATCGTCAGAACGACGCGGAATTCTGCTTTGCCGCTCATCATTCGCGCATAGGCTTCGGCCGCTTTTTCGAGCGGATAGGTTTCAATCATCGGACGCACGCCACTGAGTTCCGCGAAGCGGAGGGTGTCCTCGGAATCAGCGGGCGTTCCCGAGGCCCAGCCTTGGATCGTTCGACTTCCATTAATGAGCTGTAACGGCGTGACCTCAATGGGGTCAAAAGTCGCACCCACTACCATAAGTTTGCCATTCGGCGCCAGACCGTCGATCAGTTCCGACATTGCTTTTGAGTTTGGAGCTGTCGCCAGAACTACTTTTGCGCCCCCAAGTTTTTGCAGTTCTTCCGCGGCGTTCGTCGCTTTGCTATCGATGTAGACGCTTGCTCCGAGTTTCCTGGCCAGCGGCGCGTTTTCGGCACCGCGCCCGATGGCCGCGACCTTATACCCGAACTTGTTCGCGAATTGAACTCCGAGGTGGCCCAGACCGCCGATACCCTGCACGGCGACGAGGTCGCCGGGGAACGCGCCGCTGTGCCGCAGTGCGTTGTAGGTAGTAATTCCGGCGCAAAGCAGCGGTGCTGCGTCGACATCATTTAGACTGTCCGGTATCGCCGCCAGTGCTTCCACCGGAGCTACCATATATTGCTGGTATCCGCCGTCATAACTGATACCCGCAATTTTCATATTCCGGCAGTTGCCAAAATTCCCGCGACGGCACTCGCGACACGTATTGTCATGGCCGCCATGCCAACCGACACCGACGCGCTGCCCCTTCTTCCAGGCGGAAACACCTTCTCCTACTTCATCGATGATGCCCGCCACTTCATGTCCGGGAACGCGGGGATATTCCAATCCGGGCCAACCGCCTTCCACTGTGAGCACGTCACTGTGGCAAACACCACAGGCCTGAACTTTGATCCGCACGTGTCCTGGGCCGGGTTCGGGAATCTCGCGCTCGACGATCTCGAAACCAGATCCCGGTTTAGAAATCTGTGCGACTTTCATTCGCGCTACTGCGATTGGTGCTACTTTCCTCGTTGCCATGAAACCCTCCTATGAATTTTTCACTCATCTTGAAAAGCACTAACTGCTACCGCAGGTGCCAAGCGGATCAGGGTGCCGGGAGCTTGATGCCAAGTCCATCAACCGCTGCTCGGCGTGGCTGGCCGCGAAACTTCGCGGGTTCCCGTTTGCTTTCTTGCACCGCAATCACTGTCTGGCTTACATTGTCTTGCTCACATTGGATTCAAATCGATGTTGCCGGATGCAGGGAAGATGGGACGCATTTATGCGCAACGGCCCGCAGGAGGCTTACGCCGTTTGTTATTCTCTACCGAGGATAATGTATGTCAACAACGGCCCCGACGAACACGAACAGCGACATTGAGAACGCCGGCAAGCCCGCCGTTCCTTGCGTCTTCGTTCTCTTTGGCGCGGCCGGCGATCTAACGAAACGCAAGTTGGTTCCAGCGCTGTTCAACCTGGTGAAAGCGAAGTTGCTTCCGGACAGCTTTGCCGTAATCGGCGTTTCCGTCGATGACCTGAGTCCGGAGGCGTTTCGCGATCAAGTCAGTGAATTCCTCCCGGCAGATGCCGCCCATGTGGCATGGCTCCGGCAGCGACTTTTCTACGAGCGCGGCGACTTTGGCGATCCGAATACATTCGCGATGCTGCGGGAGCACCTCGCGGGAATCGATATCGAACGCCAAACCGAAGGTAATTACCTCTTTTATCTCGCGACTGCGCCGAAGTTTTTTGCACCGATTGTCCAGCAGTTGGGAAAAGCCGGCCTGTTGCAGCAAGACGACGCGCACTGGCGTCGTGTCGTGATCGAAAAACCCTTCGGACACGATCTGGATTCCGCAAAGGTCCTGAACCGCGATATCAAAAGCGTGCTGCAGGAAAACCAGATCTACCGCATCGATCACTACCTCGGCAAAGAAACCGTGCAAAACATCATGGTTTTTCGTTTCGACAATGCGATCTTCGAGCCGATCTGGAATCGCCGCTACATCGACCACGTCCAAATCACCAATGCCGAAACGGTTGGTGTGGAGCGTCGAGGCGCTTACTTCGATAACGCGGGAACCTTGCGTGACATGGTGCCCAACCATGTCATGCAGTTGCTCAGCCTGACCGCAATGGAGTCCCCGGTTTCGTTTCACGCCGACGCGGTACGAAATGAACAGGCCAAAGTCTTGCACTCTCTTCAGCCGCTCAACTCCGAAGATGTGTTGCAGCGCAGTGTGCGTGGCCAATATGGAGAAGGAATGCTGGGCGAGGAGACGGTGCCGCGTTACCGGTCGGAACCCGGAGTCGCTCCGGAATCGCGCACCGAAACCTTCGTAGCCCTCAAGCTCAACATCGACAACTGGCGATGGGCGGGCGTACCTTTCTATTTGCGTACCGGCAAACGTCTGGCCAAACGCCACACCGAGATCGCCATCCAGTTTAAGCGCATGCCGGTTGAGCTGTTCCGCAGCGCTCCGGTTCGCAAGCTGCACCGGAATACGCTGGTCATACAGATCCAGCCCGTAGAAGGCATCTCGTTGAGCTTTGGCGCTAAGGTTCCAGGTCCCCTGCTGCGCGTTGGCTCGGTGGACATGAGTTTCGAATATTCCAAATATTTTGGAGCTGATGCCTACACGGGATACGAAGTTCTGCTCTATGACTGCATGATGGGCGACGCGACCCTGTTCCAGCGCGCGGACATGGTGGAAGCCGGATGGAGCGTGGTCGACCCGGTATTGGACGTTTGGAAAGCATTGCCGCCGCGCAGATTTCCGAATTACGCATCCGGCACGTGGGGACCGGTTGAGGCGGATCATCTAATGGAACTCGACGACCGGCAATGGAGGAAAATCGAACCATGATTCTCGCTGGCGACATCGGCGCAACTCGCATTCGGCTGGCCGCTTTTGAAACCGGAGGCAATCGCCTGCAATCCGTGGTCGAGAAAACCTACACCAGCCAGGAGCACGACGGCTTGCCGGAAATTCTCGCCCAGTTTATTCGAACGGAAGGCATTCCGGTTCATAGCGCAAGCTTCGGCGTGGCCGGGCCGGTGAGGTCAGGCCGCAGCAAGATTTCCAACCTGCCGTGGACCATCGATTCTCGTGAACTGGCCAAGCAGCTCAAGCTCGATTTCGTCGGCCTGCTCAACGATCTCGAAGCCTACGCTTATGGGATCGACGCGCTCGACTCCAAAGATTTCATCACTCTCAGTGAAGGCTCGGAGAACGCTGAAGGCAACCGCGCCGTGATCTCGGCACGAACCGGACTTGGGGTGGCGGGGCTCTATTGGGACGGCTTCCGGCACCATCCTTTCGCCTGCGAAGGCGGCCACGCTGACTTCGCCCCGACGAACGATCTGCAGATGGAATTGCTGGCATATCTCCAAAAGAAATATGGCCGCATCAGTTGTGAGCGAATTCTTTCGGGGCCCGGGATCAGGAACATCTACGAATTTTTGCGCGATGCTCGCAAAGCAGAGGAGCCGGCTTGGCTTCGAGATCAGATCAACGCAGCGCCCGATGTTCCCGCCTTGATTTCCCAACTCGCGCTGGAAGGCAAGTCCGCGATCTGCGATCAAACCCTCACGATCTTTGTCAGCGTATTTGGGGCCGAGACCGGAAACTGCGCCTTGCAATATATGTCCACGGGTGGCATTTTCATCGGTGGCAGCATCGCGGCGAAGATTGTGAACAGAATGAAAGATCCAGTATTCATGAAGTCTTTCCTGGATAAAGGCCGTATGGAAATCCTGCTCAACGACATGCCGGTCAAAATCATTCTGAACGATGACTGCGGCCTGATTGGGGCGGCGCGCTACACACTCGTCCAAAAAGCATTCCCTTCAAGTCGTGCCAGCTAATTACGGTCGGGGGTGCCGATTATCCGACTCGATCCTAGATGTGTCATGGCAATGATCTGTCATAGTGATCTTTGAGTAACGAGTCGGAAGCGGTTAATGAGTGGATCGCCCCATCTCACAACCCGATCAGCGGCCACTTGTCGGGGTGCTTTCTGAGGCGTATACTCCCGGCTCGGCTGCGAAAAGGTATACGGGAAAGGGATCTCAAATACTCATGAACTGGAAAAGCAAACTCGTGTTAGGCGTGCTTACCGCGCTGGCGATGATGTTTCTCACATATTTTTTGCCGCGGGGCGGCTCGATGCGCGATGCAGCCTTAGTGCAGTTTCCGGTCACGGTTGGAGTGTGGGCGATCTTTGTTTTGCTGTTCGTGAAGCTGAAATAGGCGCGCTCCAAAATACAGCCCGTCTGGCCGCCTCAAGACTTCTTGCATGAATCGCCAACGTTGAATCCGTCGTAGTCAACCCGTTTTCACATCCTCCAAGCCGCTTAGAACTGCGATGGCCATGGCCTGATTTGCAATTTCGGACGGCCCGGGAGAGAAGTTCCAGAATTTTTCGGTTCATCATCAGCCAGCAAAATAATTGCGAGATTGAGTGCCTCGATCTCTCTCTGCACCTGTTTTATCTCCACCTGTTTTCGATGCAGGCTTGCCAACAGAGCCTCACGCGTACATAAGCGCTGCTCTAGCGGAGGAGACTTTGGCGCGCTGCTTCCGAGCGGGTTTCGCACCAACGTTGACTGATTCAGCGCGCGATCACCCGGGCTCAGTTGGGGTAGGAACTCCACCCCGAAACAATCGTCCTTTCGATTGCGCACCACGCCTCTGACGCCTGAGGATTTGGAAATGGGAAATTCCACCTGCATCAGATCCCCCGGTTTTAGAGCGAGAGCAGAATGAACGGCCATTCCGTTCCGGCTGATTTCGACGACGCGGCCGGGAACGGCGCGTGTCAAGAGTCCATTCAGGACGGAGATTCGAACCGGAAGATCAACGTGGTATCGCGCCCAGCGTCGAGTGTTTAGAGGTGTGGATAGCACTTGAGTAACCTGTTTTTGGATGTTAATTCCCCAATGGGATTCCCTTCCAATTACGAACGTCCGAGACCGTTGGGGCTATCCACAGAGAGGCGGCGACCGCTGTAATAGGCCTTGTAAGGCCCAAGGGTTTGCTTTTACAGGGTGATCGCGCCGTTTCAGTCTGCCCCGGCGTGTGCGGCCGAGGCGGCCGATACCTTTACCGTCGAATCCGCTTTGCCAGAATTCTTCAATGCTTTTTCGACAGCCAGTCCTACTTTAGACCCCATAGCCTGCAAGACACTCAGATCATCCCGAGTAAACGCGTCAGCCGAGGCGCGATAGAGTGCCAGCACAGCGATCACGCCGGAAGTTCCTTCCAACGGCGCCGCCAATGCGGAGCGCAGCGTGCTGTATTTGTTGGGATCGTTCAGATATCCAGGCTCGACCGAAGGATTGCCGTTCAGGATCGGCTTGCTGTTCTGCGCCACCCAGCCCGATAAACCTTCTCCGAGGGGAATCCTCAGCGAGGAAAACAACCGGAAGTTATCACCGCTTACAAACGCCGGAGTGAGGAACCTCGTTTCTTAGAACATAGACCGCCGCTGCGTCATTTGGCACCAGGCGTTTCACTCTGACTGCAAGCAAAGACAGAGTGTCGTCCAAGCTAAGTGCAGAACCTAACTGCAGACTAAACTCAGAGATAGCCTCAGCCGCCTGCCGGGCCGCTGCGATCCTGCCGAGGTGGTCCTCGTTCCTGCCAGGCTCCGACTGACGGGGAGGTTTTTCGGACTCTGCGAAGCCCGCATCAGGAGCCAATCCCCGCTCCACCCTGATGTCCGTGGACAACTTCGGAGGAGCCTGCAAAGGCTGCTCGGTGGCGAGCTTTTCAAGTTCCACATAGCGCCGCTGGAGAATTTCGACCACCCTTGGATCGAAACTGATGCCCGCTTCGGAGGCGACCTTGGCCATGGCTTCGTGCAAGGGCAACGCTCTCCGGTATTGGCGGTCCGAAGCGAGCGCGTCGAGGCAATCGACGGCCGCCAGAATGCGCGCGCCGATTGGAATTGCTTCGCCTTGCAGACCATGGGGATAACCGCTGCCATCCCATTTTTCGTGGTGTGCGCGAACAATGGGAACAACCGGATACGGAAAGTCCACGTGCTCCAATATCTCCGCCCCCACGATGGGATGAATCTTCATCTTCTCGAATTCCTCTGGAGTGAGCTTTCCTGGCTTCGAAATAATATGTTCCGGCACGGCCAGTTTGCCGATGTCGTGCAGAACCGAAGCCGCCTGCAGCGCTTCGGTCTCGTCTTCGCTCAACTTCAGTTCCCGTGCCAGTTCCATGGCGTACACGCGGACGCGTTGCAGGTGCTCTCCCGTAGTCTGATCCTTGGCCTCGATAGCCAAAGCGAGTGCCTCGATGGTTCGCAGATGAAGGTTGGAAAGCTTTTCCGCATGCAGTTTTTCCGCTTCCAACTTTCCCAGATAAAGGTGATACGACCGATACATGAGGTAGATCGGGGGCAAAACCAGCAGAGAAGCCTGCCATCCGATTTGGCTGTCCAGGAAGAAACTGACGAAGCCGGCGATGGCCGCTCCAACCATGTAGTAAGGAAATGTCCACAGGTAGATCTCGGTCCAAACGTTCTTGATGGGCTTATCTTCTGTGAGGCCGATAATGACCGACATCGCAACGGTATTACATGCGAAGTGGGTAATCGCCGCCACTAGAAGCGCCAAAGGGCTGGGACCATGGAAAATGTGAACCGAAGACAGTTTGTAAGCGTAGTACGTTGCCGCGTTGCATAGGGTTACTTGAGACAGATTGAACACCAACTGAACTGGTTTCGGGCGCCGTGCCGGCTTCCAATAAAACTGGGCGAAGGTCTTCACGACGCCGATAAGCAGTGCCTCCGGCAAACCCAGTTCCAGAATGCAGAGCAGGGTCAGCAGGAAATTCATCGACATCGTTCCTTCGATGCCAGGCAGGCTTACTTTCAGCGACGAGGCCAGCACCGCCGCGATCAGGTAGAAGAGGAACTTAGCGGGGTGGGTAAGGTGCCAATGAAGCATCGAGGGGACGAAGCAGCCCAGGGCCGCCAATGCCATCCCAGAGATGTACACACGTGCGCCAATTTGTCGCGCTGATGACATTAAGAGTTCTTTAGATTCTTGCCGAAGCTAAGGTCAATGTCCGCGCAAAACTCTCTTCATTGGTTACTGTCGTGTTCTTCAACGGGGTCAATTATTTGGGCCTCTGTGGAGGCTGCAAGAAACCGAAAAACAGCGTCCTGTCGGGCCGTTTGCAGAACTGAAGTAACCAACTGCGGCAAGACAGTTTCACTCGGGACAACCTGTCCCGTTTCTGTGCCTGGGGACAGAATGTCCCGCCGGCAGCGGTAATTGATTCCCTAACCTGTTGAATTGTAAGGATGACTTCGGGTGCCGTTTGGAACTACATCTGCACTTTACAGAGTAGGAATCGATCTGTGTCGCTGTGGCGCCGGCTTAGCGCGCCCTCGACGGGGGACCATGAAGAGGCTACTGATTCTATTGTTGATGGTCACGGTGACGGTGACAACGGCCCATGCCGACGACTCGAAAATATCGCCGGAACTGCGTGGCAACCAATCGACCAAGCAGGTACAAGTCATCGTCCAATATGCACCCGGAACTCAGGTGAATTGCAGTGGACTGCTCGGCCTTGTGGATTGCCTGGTCAACGACGTTTTGAATCTTGGGGGAAAGATTCTGGGAGATTTGCCGCTGATCAATGGCCTGGTTGCGCAACTGGATGGCAACGGCATTCAGAGCCTCTCGAACCAATCGAATGTCGTGTACATCAGCGCGGACCGGCCATTGGCGCCATCGCTGAGCAACGCAGCCGTTGCGGTGAACGCCCCGTTCGCGTGGCAGTCGAACTATACCGGGGCTGGCATTGGAGTGGCGCTGATCGACAGCGGTGTCAGCAATCACCGAGATTTGGATCTCGGAATTCTTCCTCTCTCGCGAGTTGTGTATCAACAGTCCTTTGTGCCGGGAAATTCGAATGCCTCGGACCAATTCGGACACGGCACTCACGTCGCAGGGCTCATCGCTGGAGATGGCCTGAGCTCAACCGGCGTTCTCTACAGTAAAACTTTCAAAGGAATTGCGCCGGGCGCGGAAATCGTCAACCTGCGAGTGCTCGATCAGAATGGCGAGGGGACCGATAGCCTGGTAATCGACGCAATCAGTAAGGCGATCTCTCTCAAATCACAATACAACATTCGCGTGATCAACCTTTCGCTGGGCCGCGCGATCTATGAATCCTACAAGCTCGATCCGCTGTGCCAAGCCGTCGAGCAGGCCTGGAAAAATGGAATCGTGGTGGTTGTAGCGGCAGGCAACAACGGCCGTTACCTTCCAACCGATGGCTACGCCACCGTGACTTCACCAGGCAACGATCCTTATGTGATCACCGTGGGCGACATGAAGCCGATGGGCACCCCCACGCGAGTCGACGACCTCATCGCCAGCTACAGTTCGAAAGGGCCAACCGTAGTAGATGCAGTCGTAAAGCCCGACATCGTTGCCCCCGGCAACCTGCTGGTCTCGCTCGAGGCTCCGGGCTCGACCCTTTATACGCAGTACCCTGGAAATCAAGTACCGTACGGCTACTACGTCCGCGGGGGAAGCAGCGCACCTTCTTCCGCATACTTCCAGCTGAGCGGAACCAGCATGGCCACTGGCATCGTCAGCGGAGTCGTGGCTGACGTGCTGCAGAAGAGTCCGAACCTGACTCCCGACCAGGTCAAGGCGCGGCTGATGCTGACGGCATACAAGACCTTCCCCGCCTCCAGCAGCACGACCGATCCAACGACGGGGATCACTTACGCCGATCAATACGACGTCTTCACCATCGGCGCCGGCTACGTGGATGTCGAAGCCGCTCTCACCAGCACCGCCGTCGCAAAAGGGACGGCGATGTCTCCGATCGCCACTTTTAATTCGAGCACAAATCAGGTGTACCTGTCCGACGATCCCTCAGCGGTTTGGAACACGTCAACCACCTGGTCGAACGCGGCCGTGTGGGGCGCTTCTCAGTTTGTGAGCGGCACAGCGGAAACATCGAGCGGCACTAAGGGATCAATCAATAGTCCAGTGGCAAGCAACGAGGCGCTGTGGGGCTCTGAGGCACTCTGGGGCAGTGAAGCGTTGTGGGGCTCCGAAGCACTCTGGGGCAGTGAGGCCCTGTGGGGCTCTGAAGCGCTATGGGGCAGCGAGGCATTATGGGGGAGCAACGCAACCGGTGGAGAGAACTAAACCCCACCGTTGCTCATCACAGTTAAACAACCCACGATTAAGAGAGATGGGCCGATGTTAGAATCGGCCCATCTCTATTGTGTCCTTTTGTTCACCGCGATGGGTTTCGTTGAAGCTGCTGCAGTTGCGGAAGCGTCATTCAGTTCGCCTGCATGACGGGCGAAGCAGCCAAAACTCCAGCCGCGAGTTCAAGATCATGCAAGTCTTCCCTGCTGAAATCCTGGGTAAAGCGTGGATCCACGCCTTTGCGTGAGATCTGAATCACGCCAATCACCGCCGAATGCTGATCGAGAATCGGCACAGACATCAACTTCTGGATCGGTGCGGGATGCGCCGGCAGCTCGGGATCGGCCTCGACTCCAAGCGGCTTGATAGTCTCGAAGATGCTGGCGTGCTTAACCCGCGCAAAATTGTTGAAGATCTCGGCTTTCTTGCTCAACGCAGTGTGGGCAGCCACGGCCTTGCTGGAAATCGGAATCGCTCCGGTAGTCACGAGGTGTTCGGGAAAAATGAACTTCAGCAGACCGCTTTCCAGCCGAAGCAAAGCAACTTCCGCGTTTTGCACCCGGAATACTTTCGCCAACACCATGCTGACCTCGAGCGGAGTGATCCCTTCGCTCAGCACAGATCCGAGAGGGAGCAGATTTTCGGGAAGAATAATCTCTTCGATAGCTCCGTCTTCAGGCTTTTGGGTCATAGAGTGACTTCTCGAATTCAATTTATCAACCGCTTTCAAGTCTCGCACTTTAAACACCAGTCCATCCCTGCAATACCATCCTACAAGCCCTTTGATTTCAGCAAAGTAGCTAACGTCCATGACCTTTTGCGACGCGGTCGGTGAGGGCGCCAAGTCGGAAACCTGTCAACTGATTGACATTTTTTGTCGCACGGTTGCGGGATGTATCCAGTTGGCGGGCGCCCAAGCTTCCCGTCTCCGGCCAGGATACAGATTTTTTAAGTGCGGCGACTTCCCTTCCTGCGCTTAAAATCATTACACTTTCTTTCTATGATTACTCCTCCACAACCGAACGTAAAGCTGAACAACAGTCCCGACTATCGCGAAGACTATGCCAACAGCGTACAGATGCGGGTGAATGTCTGGGATTTCTTCATGGTCTTCGGAACCCTGCAACAGCAGAGTGAGACTCAGGTAGAGATTCGCAACTTTCAAGGCATTTATCTCAGTCCGCAACAGGCGAAGGCTCTCCTTGGACTTCTACAGCAAAACGTAGCGGGCTACGAAAGCGCATTCGGCGAAATCAAGCTTGACCCGCGCATGTCTCCAGCAGGCCCGATACACTAGGAGCGTTTCTCGATCGCGTTTGCAGCCAGACTGCCACGGCCGCGGCTGATCTAAAACAAGAATTACTGCGCAACCGTGTGTCTGTAAACGGCGGTTTCTGCAATTGCATCGACCAAGAGGAAATTCTGAGCGATTACCGGTCTGACCGGCAGAGGCCGGCTCCGTGGTCAGGCAATTATCCGGCCCTGGTGTTCACGGTCATCTTGGTATTGATCTTTCTGCTGCATCTCCCTCTATTGCAGTTGCCCTACTTCTGGGACGAAGCTGGTTATTATGTTCCGGCGGCACGCGATCTGCTGCTTACCGGGAGCCTCATTCCTCATTCCACGGTTTCGAATGCGCACCCTCCGCTGGTCCTCGCCTGGATTGCGCTCTGGTGGAAAATAGTTGGCTTCGCTCCACTCGTGACAAGAACGGCGATGCTCGTCATCGCTGCCTTCTCGCTTCTAGGAGTTTTCCGCCTGGCCGAGCGTGTGGCTAACACCAAGGTGGCGATTGCATCCACTCTCTGTGCGGCACTTTATCCTGTCTTCTTCGCGCAAAGCTCTCTCGCACAACTCGACTTGGCAGCGGCGGGATTTACCATCTGGGCTCTTTCCGCCTATGTGGAAGGGCAAATATTCGCAACTGTGTGCTGGTTCACTGTGGCAGCGTTGGCCAAGGAAACTGCGATTCTCGCTCCTCTGGCGATCGCGGCTTGGGAGACTGTCGGCGTGTTTACACACAAGAGTTCGCTGCGCAAGCTGTGGGGAGATTGGGATGGTCATGACACACACTTGGAATCGAAAATCGAATCCGCGGGGCGCATCGCGACGCTGCTGATCCCGGTGCTGCCGCTGGTTCTTTGGTATGGCTATCACTTCGCGCGCACGGGGTACGTCTTCGGCAATCCCGAGTTTTTTCGCTACAACGTAGCTGCAACTCTCAACCCGACCCGATTTTTTCTTGCGCTTGCCCTGCGGCTTTGGCAAGTCGTTGGGTATCTTCATTTGTGGTTTTTGACTCTGCCAACGGTGTTTGCCATGTGGATGCTGCCGCCGCAGCGTGATGCCGGCTGCGAACGACCTCGAATCAGCATTCCTGCGCAAATGATCTTCAACGTCGTCATGATGGCTTACGTGGTTGCGATGGCGTTGATCGGCGGAGCCGTGCTGGCACGCTACATGCTCCCAGCGGTTCCGCTGATTATTACTGTTTCGGTTTCCACTCTCTGGCGCAGGCTGGCTTATTGGCAAGCGGTAATCTCGTGTGTCGCTCTGGCATTTGTTGCGGGATGGTTCTGGAATCCTCCGTATGGATTCGCGCCGGAGGACAATCTCGCCTACCGGGATTACGTCATTCTGCATGAGGATGGCGAGCGCTTTCTGGAAGCTCGTTACCCGATGGCGCGAGTGCTGACGGCGTGGCCTGCCTCCGACGAGGTGAGCCGCCCTTGGCTCGGTTACACTACCCGGCCGATGCGTGTGGTGCGCATTGAGGATTTCTCGCTGGATGAAATGTTTTCTGCCGCGGACTTTCGCTCGAACTATGACGTGGCGTTAGTTTTCTCGACGAAATACGAGCCGGCTCCGGCACTGTGGGATCGTTGGCGAGCGTTTACGGAAAAACGGACAGAACTGAAGAGTCGCTTTTTCGGATTTCACCGCGATCTGCCGCCCGCGGCTGCAGCCCAGATTCTCGGCGGCCATGCTGTATTTTCAGAGCTGCGCCAGGGACAGTGGATTGCCGTGATTGAAATGGAGCGGGTAATGGAGCGAGTGGAAGACGCCCGGAAACCTCTTCCCTTCGGCTTTAGCAGCCCAGTGCACGCAGGGTCGCACCAAGGCACGCATTCATACGGGCCCTGAGCCCAGTCGAAGAATGGGACGTTTGTGTGCAACAGACCCCGCATGCACGCACCATTGAAAACACATACGGCGAGAATGGCGGTAATGGCGCGTATAGCGGGCTCACTGTAGCAAAACTGTAGCAAAAAATGGGAGGAGAGCGTTGTGCTCTCCTCCTAAAAAGTACAGGGGAGGGTTTATTTTTGCTTCTGCGGGGTCGCGGCGACGAAGAACACGTCGTAGGTCGTGCGACCATCTTTTGATATGCCGTCCGCAGGATCGGGATTTAAGGCCGATTGGTAGTGGAACCAGTTGCCGTACTCGTCGAAGAAGTGTTGGTCGTCCCGATACTTCAGGTTAATGGAGTACACACCAAGTTCTGGCAGGGTGTGCAATTCGTTCGGCTGCGAAACGCCGTCGTGGTTCTCGTCGATCCAAAGAAGAAGGTGTGAAAACACTTCATCATGCGGGTCGATGATTCCGTCTCCATTGCCTCCATTCTCCGGCTTGTCGAATTCCGCTAGGGCCAAATATCCGTTGGGGTGATCGGTTGCCGGTTGGGCAGTGAAGTTGCCGAACAGTTCCTTGCCGCTGTCGATCTTGCCGTTATGGTTGCGGTCCAGCGCTAGAAAGGCATTGCCCCAGTTCCCGGCAGTCCACGCCAGCTTAATTGGGTGTCCGTCACCTCGGATATCGAACACAACACCTTCGTCCGCAGAAGTCAGGTGAAAGCCGCCACCTGTTGTATCGACGATGATGGGAGAAGTCGGGGGGCATTTAGGATCGTCTGGACTCTCACCGTCGCTGGGTAGGCAAATCGGTGGTGGCGGAGGTGGGGGTGGGGGAGCGGGCAGGGCCTAGCTCCGCAGCTTATCGGATAGGGGGTAGATGCTCCAAAAATCTTGCCTGGTGGAAAGGTCACAGTCGCGCCTATTCCGCTTGCCGTCCCGTTAATGGTGACCGTGGTGTCGCAAAAGGCACCAACCGCACACGACTGCACGGCTGCCGCTGCCGTGCCTGAGCATTGAATAGCCGGGCCATTGCTGGCCGCCGCTCCGTTGGAATTTTGGACGCCCGAGTAATGCAGATCGATTACGGTGTCCAGCTCTCCAATTTCTTGAACGCCTGTTGCGTTTGGAACTATGGTGCTTGTGATAGTGGTGGGCGTTGCGGCGGTTCCCCTGCACGAGATGCTGCAAGGGGCACCAGGCGTTGTCCCGCTATACGTGCAAGAGCCACCCAGCGTGGAGTAACGCGGTGTGCGCACCCGTATCGTGCTCTTGCGTCCCCACTGAGTTCCAATTGAAAGGAGGGATCGTGGCGCTGGTGGAATTGTATGCGCTACAGTTTGTTTGGCCCACGGCCAATGCCGTAGATAGGCATAGGATCGAAACCAAAAGCAGTGTTTTATAAGACATTAGAGTCTTCTCCTTTGAAATTTTTGTGTTCCTCTTGTCACCACCTTTCTCTTCCCGGTCTATGGTTTTACCGGCATTCCGTTTGGCAGAGGCTTGGCGAGTCCTGCTGCCACATCGTCCCGTCCAGGGCCACATTTCAACCGGATCAGGTCACAGCAAACATCACCGACGCCAGCGGAGCACGATCCTGGCATTTGGTTGGCGTCCAGCCAGTTCGAAACCACGGGAAAAGTCCGCAGGTGGGTGAGGACAAGGGTGTCGGGGAATAACGGCCTACTCAGGGCATACGTCAGCCCGTCCGTGCTGGTGGTCGCATCATGCGGCCCGATTACCTCGTGGCCTTTGTCGTCGCGTCCAAACAGGAACATGGCTTTGTAGGGTCCACGACTTTTCCCGTGGTAACTTACCGTGACGGAGTATAAAGCGTAGCGCTGCCACAAAGGCTGTGGCCTCTGTTTATATTCCGACTGCAATAGGTCGCTGATGGTCATTTCCAACACGGCTGCCGACAGGGCGTGAGCCTGGGCCCACCCCAGGTCCAAGGCGTAGCAATGCGCTTCCAAGCCGCGATCGTCGAAGCCGCTGTGGTAAAGGGAACTAGAAAGTACCTCGCCCATGGCGGGCGAGATTAAATCGAACGCTTTCTGTTTGAGGATGTCGTGTGCGTCGCCGACCACGAAATCCTGCAACGTGAAATTCACCTGCGCGTCGGCCAGGCGCTGATCGCTGGTTAGCCCGGCATGTCCTTTCGAGACCGGTGCGCCATCGGCCTCGTCGGCCAAATCGCTAATAGCCCTCTGCTGCGCGGCATAGGCAAATTTAGCGTATGCGCTCCGGACCACAGTTTCCTCATGCGTCATTTGGGCTGCTGTGGCTCCCGAAAGAGACGCGAGCAACATGCAAGTTACAACTAGGTATCGCATCGTTTTTCCCTTCCTATTTCAAATTTTTTGTTGGGCGCGAAGATCAGTCGCTTCGCCATGGAAATGTTCCGTTAAGGTTCTTTAGAAATCTTCGGCGAGAAAAAGTTCGGCCCGCCCCCCACTAGATCTGGTTGAAGAGAGGTAAGAATCAGGGACTCGATGAGGGGGCCCCTCGAGTCCCTGACTGCGCAGGCCCGGCAGGAACAGATCACAAAAAAGCTTCCCCATCGCTTTTTGCCAGGGCTGACCGCACACTCTAACGTGCAGGTGGAATGCCAGTCGGCGTGAGCTTTTCCACAAAGTTGAGGATCGCGCCAACTGGCTCCAGGTAAAGCCTTTGCCGTAGAACGCGAGTTGCAGTCGCTGTCGGGCTTCTCCGTGGTGCCGAACACTGACGCTATCCGATCGGATAGTGGCCTATCTTTTCGGATATTGGAACAATCCGCTGGGATACGTCTTGTCCAGCTCGGCTGTAATCCTTCGCGAGAGCAAAAGTGCATTGTCAAGAGCGTGTAAAAAGAAGGTCATCTTTCGATTGCCTGGCGAGATTGCCGGGAGGCTAGGTTAGCGAGTCGTCATGCGTGCGGGATCAGTTTGGGCTAGTTTCCAAGCGGGCATGGTAGCCCTTGCGAGCCCGGACCTGCAGATGCTTGCCGTTTTTCTCGGCGACGATGCTGATGGCGCGATAGCTGCCGTTCGGCTGGAAATCCGCCGGTTTATAGGCAATGAAATAGCGGCTACGGATCAAATCGTGCAGTTTGTCAAAAGACTTATTCAGAGTAAGCACGTCCCCGGGAAACATGGCTTCTCCGCCGCTGCTCTCCGCCAGCGCTTCAAGAATTCTGTCGGCGTCCGTCTTGTCACCACGGTCTTCTCGCGTACTAATGGTGTAGATGGTTACGCCCGCTCTTTCCGAAGCCTGGATGCTCTGCTTCAAGGTGCGGTGGCTGGAATTATCTTCGCCGTCACTGAGTATCACTAAAACTCTGGCAACATGGGTGTTCTCGGGATACGCAGCCAACTTGCCGCACGCGAAGACCACCGCATCGAAGAGCGCCGTTCCGCCTCCGTTGGCGAGTTTCTCAATCCCGTCTGCCAGTTCAGCCGGTTGCGCACTGAAATCCTGAGTGATCGTGGGCTCAGTCGCAAAACCCTCCACGAATCCGAGGTCGGAGGTGCCGTTTAGGATTTTCTCGACAAACTTAGCCGCCGCGTGTTTCTCAAACGAAAAGCGGTCGTGCACCGAACCGCTCGTGTCCACCAGCAGAGCTAACCGCAGAGGCAGCTTTGCTTGCGGGATGAACTGCATTATCTTTTTCGGCGGCTTGTTGTCATCACGGATTTGGATATCAGACTGCTCCAGATCGTTGACCATGTGACCGTGGCTGCTAACGGAAAAGAATACCGCGACATCGTCCACGCTCGTCCGTATGGTCCACACTCCCATGGGACGGCTTGCAGGAACCGGTGATGCATTCGAGGCGGGACTGCCGCTACCGGCGATAGCGCTGGTGTTCGCCTCAGCCAGAGCCACACACTCAGCGTCGCAGGGCCCTCCATCGGATTCATTGCCCAATCCATTCAACTGCGCCTTCAATCGATCGCTGTTGGGAAAGGTGACTGATTGCGAAGCGACCAGGGTCGGCGCTGGCTGCGAACTCCTGCCTTGCTGCGCTCGAACCGACTTGTTATGAGCGAGTGCGGCAAGGTTCTGGCGGGCTACCGGAGCAAACGCATTCGTGGGATCTTCGCTGAGAAGGAAGTTCAGTTGGCGCTCCATGGCATCGTAATCCTGAATGGCCATGGCGGCGGCGGCGGCCACGTAGTGCACGTTCGCCATCCCCTTATGATCGACGGCGTGTACTCTCTCGACGGTCGCCAAAACATTTTCGTACTGATGGGTTCCGTTTTGCGCGTACGCCAGCGTGGAGAGAATCTTGGGGTCCTTCGGGAGGATGGCAGCAGCTTTCTTGAGTTCGGATTGCGCAGTCGGAAAATCATTCAGCGATAATGCCAACCGGCCGAGATTCAGGAACGATCCGGGGAACTTGGCGTCCAACTTGGCGGCCATCTCGAATTCGTCCTTAGCGCGACCAGGATCCTCCTGATCGACATAGGCTTGCCCAAGCGCCACGTAGGCGGCAACGAACTTAGGATAGTCGTGGATCGCTTTTTGCAGGTATTTGATAGCTTCTTTGGAGTTCTGTGCCTTCATCAGAGTACTGGCACGGTTGTATTGCTCAATAGCATTGTTGGGAGCCTCCAGGTCGAGCGCAGAGACCACTCCGGAATCAATGCGTTCTTTATCCTGCGCCTTCTGCTGCTCGCTCTTCTGCGCAGCACGGTTTATCTGGTCAATGTAAATTTGCGCGAAGTCGAGTTGTGAAAAGCCATTCGGACCGGAGTTGAAGTTCGGTATCGGCCCGTTCTGAGCGCCGAAGTCAGGTAGGCTTTGCGCGGTTGCAGAGATACCTCCAACAGCTAAGAACGTCGCGAGTGCAGTTAGCAGGCACTGAACAGGCGGGAATGATCGAAGCGAAAATGATCGAAGCGAAACCGGAGCGTCCACGAATTACCCCAAATTGACGCGAGCCTTGCGCCCGGTCAAGCAAATGTGACGTGAAGGATTATACGTCAGCCCGCATTAAATGACATGAATAGGTTTTTATCACCAGCCAGACCTGGCGGCCCTGAGTAAGCTTTAAGGCGTCGCGGGCGGCGAGGGTGAGGTGAACGTCCATTAGGACGCCGCAATCCACTAGGGCGGAAATCATCATGTCGCGTCTTTCCAAAGATACTAAGAGCCCGGGAAGTATGTTACGAGCACTCAGGCCTACGGGCTTTTCGATCGCCAGGAGAATGTCGCCGGCACGAATTCCCACCCGCAGCCGTGAACCCTGCTCAACCCGAATGAGGGGCGCCTCTAGAAGAACAAAGACTCCAGCCTTTTTTCCCGACACTTTGCACATCATGGTGCCGCGATCTTCGTGAACGGACTCGACCGTGGCATCGAATATGTTTTCAAAGCCCGCGAGGTGAGCCACGCTTTCCTGACGAGGTGCGCTCAAGACTTCATGCGGCGTTCCCCGTGCGATGATGCGGCCCTGCTCCATCACCATCACGCGTTCACCCAGCGCCAGCACCTCTTCGCGGCTGTGCGTGACATAAAGAATTGGGATGCGGTGCGCCTGATTCCAGCGCCGCAAATCGTCGAGGATGCGCGCCTTGGTGGGTGCGTCCAGAGCGGCCAGAGGTTCATCGAGCAGGAGCACGCAGGGATCGGTAACGAGTGCCCGCGCCAAAGCCACGCGCTGGCGCTCTCCGCCAGAGATTTCCTCTGGATGCTGCTGGCGTAAGTGGTCAATTCGGAAATCCTGAAGCACCTCTAAAACCCTCTGCCGACGCGTAGAACGCGGAAGGTGCGCTAGCCCATATGCGATATTCTGTTCCGTGGTCAGGTGCGGGAATAATGCCAGATCCTGCAACACGTATCCCACACTGCGCCGGGCGACAGGCATATCGACATGAGCGTTTGCATCGAACAGAAGACGCTCATCCACAGCAATGCGACCGGCGTCTGGAGTGGTAAGCCCGGCCACGCAGTCGAGCAGGGTGGTCTTTCCCGATCCTGATGGGCCGAACAATATGGTGAATCCGGCCGCGGCGCTGAGCTCAACATCGAGAGAGAATTCAGCTTCCCTTGAAGAAAACGTTTTGCGCAGAACGGCGTTCAGAGTCGGATTCGAAGGTCTTGGTTGCGCGAGGGTGGGCATCTGGTCTCGTCTATTTGACCGGACCCATCGTCCATAATTTTTGATTCAACATTCTGCGGTTCAACGTTCCACGATTCAGCCCATAAACCGCCGCCAGCACGATGAAGCAGAACAGCAGCAGCAATAACGCCACTCTATCGGCTCCGGCATAGTTTGAGGCCTGCACTTGATCGTAAATACTGATCGAGAGCGTGCGCGTTACGCCCGGAATATTGCCTCCCACCATCAGCACCACTCCGAACTCGCCCATGGTGTGAGCGAAGGCCAGGATCACGCCAGTGGCCAAGCCCTCCACAGAAAGAGGGAGAACTACGCGGAGAAAGGTGCGCAACGGAGAAGCTCCTAGAGTGGCCGAGGCTGCCAACAGCTTGCGATCGACTGACGAAAAAGAAGCCGCGAAGGGCTGCACCGCGAAAGGCAGACTATAGAGGATCGAGCCAATCACCAGTCCGGGAAATGTGAATGCGAGAGTGTGGCCGGTTAACGACTGCCACCATCGTCCCACGGGGCTTTGGGAGCCAAGAGCAACAAGAACGTAAAATCCGAGAACCGTCGGCGGCAAAACAATCGGCAGAGCGACTGTGGCTTCCACCAGAAACTTCCAGCGCCATCGGGTGAATGCGATCCAGTAGGCCAGTGGCAGGCCCATCACAAAAAGGATGGCCGACACAATCACGGCGAGTTCTATCGTGAGCCGGAACGCTTGCCAATCAATCGACATTTTTTTGCGGAGTTTCCCTTGCTTCAGCTCCGGCAGAAATTGTACAAGCATGAGGCTCCGTTGTGCCCGGACCCGATCGAATCGTGGCTGGTTTCTCTGAACCTCCTCGAACGCCGGCAATCGGTAAGTTTGCCGAGTACTTCCTACTTCCCGAAACGGATTCTATCGCGCATTTGTCCGCGATTTGCTTTGACCGCGGCCTCTGCCGCTTCCATACTCCTGACAGTTGGAGTGTATGACCTGTCCCGGGTTCGGCCGTGTGCTTCGTGCTTCCCTGCTCGCCTTGTTGCCATTTTCATTGCCAATGATTGCGCAAGCCCAAGGCGCAAAAATAACGAAAACTGAAACGCCCGGTAGCGAAGCCGATGCCGACCACGAGAAGGAGCGCGCGGAATGGTTCCTGCGCGGCCGCTTAGTGCCCGGGGAATCGGGCGCCGAGTTGCGCCACCGAGCCTATCAAGCCAAAATACTGGCGCGCTCTCATCAAGTTTCTCGCAGTCTCGCCGCGCATCCTGATTCGCCGACACCATCTTCTGCTGGTGGATGGGTGCCGTTGGGCCCGGTGCCACTGGCTTCCGATGCCACCGGCGACGGTTTTCAAAACTACAATCAAGTTTCAGGACGGGCGACTGCCGTGGCGATTGATCCAGCCGATCCCAGTGGCAACACGGTCTACATCGGCGGCGCGCAGGGCGGGGTGTGGAAGTCAGTCAATGCCGCAACCAGCGCTGCTAATAATGTTGCCTGGAAAGCGATCGCCGACGATCAGGCTACGCTCTCGATCGGCTCAATTGCGATTCAGCCCGGGAATTCCGTTCCCGCAAATAGTGTGATTCTTGTGGGTACCGGCGAGCCTGACAACTCCGCGGACTCCTATTTCGGCCTCGGCATCCTCGTCTCGACCAACGCAGGTAACAGCTGGACTTTAATCTCTACCGCGAACGCGGGCACTCTCTCGTTCAGCGGCCTCGGCGCCGCGCGGATGGCTTTCAGTACTGCCAGTACCAGCACAGTGGTAGCGGCCATGGCGGCAACCTCAGAAGGCGTGGTCGATGGCTATCTCACCAGCAATACCGAACCTGGCTTGTACACTTCGACGGACGCTGGGGAGACGTGGACTTATGATGCGCTCTCTTCCGGAGGAGCGGCACAGGCGACTTCGGCAACCTCGGTGGTTTACAACGCAACGGCGGGACTGTTCTTTGCCGCGATACGGTATAACGGCTTCTACTCTTCGCCCGATGGCTTAACCTGGACGCGCCTCACCAGCCAGCCGGGCGCTTCGGGATTGCTGAGCACAACGGCGTGTCCTCAGAACTACAGCACGAGCTGTCCTATTTATCGCGGTGAGATCTCCGTCGTGCCCGGTCGGAATGAGATGTATGTGTGGTTTGTTTCGGCAGACTCGAACGGCAATCCGGTAGATCAAGGCATTTGGCTGACTACAAACGCCGGCGCTACAAACGGCACGACCTGGACACCGATCAGCGACAGCGGCATCCTCAATTGCGGAGACGCCGATGGCTGCGGAGTCGAGCAGGGATTCTACAACCTCGATTTACTGGCCGTTCCCAATTGCGCCAACGGCGTTCAGACCTGCGCTGGCAATCCAACCGACCTTTATGCCGGGGCGATCAACCTATACAAATGTGAGATCACTTCAATCAACCAAACTTGCGCGAGCCAGCCGTTCATGAATCTCACGCACGTCTACGGCTGTGATCCGTTGGGCGCACCGGCGCATGTGCATCCCGATGAGCACGCGCTGGCGTTTTCCATTCCGAATGCCGGATCCAGTTCCGCCACCGACCTGATGTATTTCGCCAATGATGGGGGCATCTACCGAGCGCTCGACGGGTTCGGATTCGGCTCTACCGCTGGCTTGTGTTCCGCTACGAATCAATTCGACGACCTCAATCAGAATTTAGGGTCGATGACCCAGTTCGTCAGCTTCTCCGAGAATGGCACCGATCCCAACACGCTGCTGGGAGGCACGCAGGATAATGGTTCCCCGGCGACCGCATCCGCCACGACGAGCACGAGTTGGGGCAACGTTTTGAGCGGCGATGGAGGCTACAATGCCATCGATCCCACCACCAACAACTGGTTTGCCTCGAACCCTGATACTGGCTCCGGCACTCTGAATATTCAGGAATGTTCTTCGGGAATAAACTGCGACGACAGTCTCTTTGATGTAGTTATCAGTAGCAGCAACCTGGCTGGCGACGATGGAGGATTCTATTTTCCCTACATTCTCGACCCGCAGTCACCTACAACATTACTGGTAGGAACCTGCCGTGTGTGGAGCGGACCGCGATCCGGCGGCACGTTTACCGCATTAAGCCTCAATTTCGATACGCTGGGTATCGGAACCTGCTCCGGCACAGAGGTGAATGTGCTTCGCTCTCTCGCCGCCGGCGGCCCTACTAACGCAAATGGCTCGCAGGTAATCTATGCGACCACCGACGGTCCCGGACCGAATGACTTAATGTCGCCGGTTGGGGGAAATGTCTGGGTCACGACCAACGCAACCGCGGTCTCCGGCACAACCTCGACTTTTGCCAACGTCACGCTGAACGGACCTGCTGGCGCCAGCATCAATCCCAATCAGTTTCCGGTTTCTAGTGTCGCGATTGACACATCTGACGCTACCGGCAACACCGCCTACGTCGGTGTGATGGGCTTCACGGCTCCTCCGGACTCCGCGAGCGGGCCGGGACACGTTTGGCAGACCACGAACGGCGGTGCAAGTTGGATTGACTTCACTGCCGCCGGTACGAATTCGCCCCTACCGGATTCCCCGGTGAACGCTGTGGTCGTCGACTCCAGCGCCGCAACCCACATGGTCTACGTGGGAACGGACGTCGGGGTCTTCGGCAGCCCTACTGCGGCCGCGGCCTGGACGGAGGTAGGGGCAATTGCTGGCCCGAACGAAGCTGGCTTCCTGCCCAACGTAGCCGTGACTGCCCTCGCGATCTTCAATTCTGGCGGCCAGAAATTGTTACGAGCATCAACTTACGGCCGCGGCGTGTGGCAGTTCAATCTGCTGGTGCCGCCAGATTTCCAGATCGCAGTATCGCCCGCATCGCTGACGGTCTTTCCTGGAAACACCACCACGTTCAACGGTACGATAACCGCGGTCAACGGTTATAACAACTCTATCGAGTTGAGTTGCGTTCCGGGTTCATCGAGTCCTCCCAACCCATGCACTCCGAGCCCTGTGAGCCTGACTCCGACTTCTCTTGGCTCGGCTTTCTTAGTGACGGCGGGCACCAGCACCGTCGGCGACTACAGCTTCAATGTGCAAGGCGCCGGCTCCGATCCGAATAATACGACCCACCTCGCTGGTGTCACGCTGAATGTGATCAACATTTCTCTCGTCTCGCCCTTGCCGCTGGTTACCGACCCGCGGGGGACAACTTCCGCGCCCGTGAATTTTCAAATAGCGGCTCAAGGTACCTTTATCGGGAGCGTGACCCTCAACTGCGTCTTTCCTCAGACGGTCCCGGGCGCAACCTGCTCCTTCACCCCTAGCGCGACTGTCAATGTGACGTCCTCAACACCAGTAAACATGACCGTAGCCGTAGCGGTTCCAGCGAGCACCCCGCCAGATCCTTACCCGGTCACTCTGCAAGCCACAATTTCCGGAGGGATAGTGTCTTTGACCCCGCCCTTCACGCTGAATGTTGTTCCTAACCCAGACTTCACGCTGAGCATCGGGGGCGGTTTCCCGAACATAAAGGCAGGCAGCGCGGGCGCCACAGAACCGGTTACGATCACTCCCTCGGACGGGTTCGCCGGTCCGGTCACCTTGAGTTGCGCCACATCCCCCGGTCCCAGTAGTTGTAGTACCAATACAGCACCTCTTAACCCACCCTACGCACAGGCCGCTGTCACCGTCATTGGAACTGACCTCTCCGCAGGCAGTTACCAGGTTTCCGTTCAGGGCACGTCGGGTTCACTAACAAACTCGCTGCCAGGTCCAGTTCCCTTCAATGTTGGGGACTACGGAACGGGTCCCCCAATCACTGTTACAACTGTTCCCGGCAGCTCGGCGGTGTTGAATCTGACTTTCACTTCGGAAGACTCTTACACCGGCCAGGTCGGATTCTCCTGCGACGCCAGCGCACTGCCAGGCGCGCAATGCGCGCTCAATCCCCCAAGTCCCGTTGTCGTAGGCCCCGGACCCGGCGTCAATATTAGCGCCACCGTCACGGCCCCCCCCACTGCGACTGTCGGTAGTTACAACATCAAGATCATCTCCCAGGACGCGAGCGGCGAACCAAACCATGTCTGGACCGGCGTGCTTACCGTGCAGGATTTCACTCTCGGCTCGATCACTCCTTCTACCCAGAGCATTGGGTCAGGAGAAACAGCCAACTACAGCCTCAGCATGACCCCGGTGGGCGCTGCTTTCTCCGGTGCTGTGAGCCTCTCCTGCAGCGGAAAGCCGGCTAACTCCACATGCATCTTCGCGCCCAACGCCGTCGTAACCCCCGGAAACAGCCCGACCGCAGTGACGATGACAATCACCACCGGAGTCGGAGCCGCGACTCCGCAGGGGAGCAACAGCGTAGTAGTAACGGGATCCTCAAGCTCGCTTTCGCACACGGCCACTGCCTCCCTCACGGTGGCGAACACTTTGCAGTTAGCAGTCACTCAATCTTTTCCGGCAAGCGTCGATGCCGGTTCCCAGCAGGTCCCGGCCAAAATTTCCATGACGCCGAACTATAGCGGTACGATTACGGCCAGTTGCAATGCCTCAGGGCTATCGGGCACTCAATGCACGCTTAGCCCCGCGAGCCCCATCGCAATCAGTGGCTCTCCCATCACGATCACTGCGCTTATCAACGTCCCCAACAGCGCGGTGCCCGGGCCTTACAGTATCGACGTCACCGTCAAGGATGCCACTAGCGGCGGTCCCACAACCTCGTTGAAACTGCCATATACCGTGGCCCAGGACTACGTCATTAATGTGAGCCCTTCGGCGGCCAGCCAGACCATCACGGCTGGCCAGTCGATCACTTACAACCTGAGCGTTGCGCCGGTGGGAGCCGCATACAGTAAGGCGGTCACTCTGAGTTGCAGTGCGCCACTCTTCACGGGGTCATGCACATTCTCCCCGAACCCCACGAGCCCGCTGACCAATTCCACTCCTGAAGCCGTCGTCATGACGGTTACGACGCCAAGTGCTACGGCGCAACTATGGGCTCCGGGCGGGAAGCGCAGTCCATGGTCTTACGCAGCAGGGCTCGCCCTTGCGGCTGCCATAGTGTGGAGCAAAGCAGGAGGGCGTCGTCGCCGCAGTCTGGCAATGTTTGTTGGACTGGCGTTTGCGCTTTTGTTCTTGTTGTCTTGCGGCGGAGGGAGCAATGGCGGCAGCAGCCCTCCAGGCACTACTACACAAGGCACACCAATTACCTACACGATCACTGTGGTGGGTTCACCCGCTAGCATCAGCCAGCCTTTCGGGTCAACAGTAACGCTGATCGTGAACCCGTGAAGGACGAAGCGCGCAGCCTCACGAAATAGTGCGGGCTAGGCCACGGAGACTCTACGTTATGATGATCGGTCATGATCGACTCGCGCTACGATGTCATCGTCATCGGCGGAGGCATCGTCGGCCTCGCGGTCGCGCTTGAGATCACGAAACGCCATCCGCGTCTTCAGTTGCTGTTGCTGGAGAAAGAAAACCGCGTCGGCCAGCATCAGAGCGGCCACAATAGCGGCGTCATTCATTCCGGAACCTACTACAAACCCGGCTCGCTGAAGGCTAAGCTGTGCGTCGAAGGCGCGCGGGCCATGGTCGAATTCTGCCGGGAGCAAGGCATCCCTCACAAGGTGTGCGGCAAGGTCATCGTCGCTACCCATGAAGAGGAGTTTGCCCGATTAGAAGAACTGCGACGCCGCGGAGAAGCGAACGGGCTTACCGGACTGCGCCTCATCAGCCCCGAAGAGTTGCGCGACATCGAACCGCACGCTCGCGGATTGCGGGCGCTCGTTGTGCCTTCCACCGGCATCACGGATTACGCGGCTGTCTGCTCGAAATATGCCGAGCTGATTGGTTTGCAGGGTGGAACCATTCTCACTTCCACCGAGGTGACTGGACTGCGGAGTATCGAGAACGAAGTTGTGGTAGAGACCGGTAGCTCGGCGTTCTCCACAACGTATCTCATTAACTGCGCCGGATTATTCAGCGACCGCATCAGCCGGATGGCGGGTGAAACGCCCGACGTCATGATAGTTCCCTTTCGCGGCGAGTACTACGATTTGATTCCTGAGCGTTCTTCACTGGTGCGGGCGCTGATCTATCCCGTGCCCGATCCGCAGTTTCCATTTCTCGGCGTTCATTTCACTCGGCGGGTTAACGGCACGGTGGACGCGGGTCCGAATGCCGTCCTTGCTTTTCGTCGCGAAGGTTACCGGCGCACCGATTTCAGCCTGCACGATCTGGCTTCATCCATTGCATTCCCCGGATTCTGGCGCATGGCGGCGAGACACTGGCGGAGTGGCATGGGTGAATTTCGCCGGTCTTTCTCCAAACCGGCTTTCGTCCGCGCGCTCCAACGCCTGCTGCCGGAGATTCGTGAGGACGATCTAGTTCCGGGAAGCTCCGGGGTTCGTGCGCAAGCGCTCAGGGGTGATGGCGTTCTGGTTGACGATTTCTACTTTGTCGCAACGGAGAAGATGCTGCACGTTCTGAATGTGCCTTCCCCAGCAGCAACCGCTTCTCTTCCGATTGCGCGCACTGTTGTCGAAACAGCGAGCAAAAGTCTGGGTTGGGCTCGGTAGTTGCTATCTCCTGCGTCAACGCAAACCTGCGGGAAACTTTGCCGAAGAAATCTCGACTCTTATGGGGAGCATGTTCCTTCGCGGAATTGGGGCGCGGCTCGTGGTGAATGTTACACTGAGCGGGCTTACTTACTTTTCAATGGAGGATGTGGAGTGTCCACCGTGCTCGTCGTAGGAGGGGCAGGTTACATTGGGAGTCATGCTGCCCGCTCGCTTCGCAAACAGGGCTTCGAAGCTGTAATTTACGACAATCTTTCGACCGGATACGCGGCCCTGGTCCACGGTTTTGAGCTGGTGGAAGGTGATCTTGCCGATGTCGACAAACTTGCGCGGGTCATGAAACGGGCCACGGCGGTTATGCATTTTGCTGCGCATGCTTCCGTCGGCGAATCGGTGGAGAATCCTCGCAAATATTTCCGAAACAACGTGGAGGGTGGTCTCGCACTGCTGAACACCGCCATGGACGCGGGAGTTAGGAACTTTATATTCTCGTCGACGTGCGCGGTCTACGGTACACCGAAGACGGTTCCGATTTCCGAAAGCACGCCGCGTCAACCAGTCAATCCATACGGAGTGTCGAAATTGTTTTTCGAGCAGGCGATGGAAGCGTACAGCCGTGCTTACGGGTTGCGGTTTGCCAGCCTGCGATATTTCAATGCCGCTGGTGCTGACGAAGATGGCGAGACCGGCGAATATCACAATCCCGAAACCCATCTGATTCCTTTGGCGCTACACGCCGCGGCGGGCACGGGAGCGCCACTTCAAATTTTTGGCGACGACTATCCGACCGCTGATGGTACTTGCGTGCGCGATTATATTCACGTCAACGATCTGGCATCGGCCCACGTCAAAGCTTTAGAACATCTGATGGCGGGACGAGGCTCAGTCGCTTTAAATCTCGGCACTGGGAACGGTCATTCCGTGCGGGAAGTCATCACGATGGTTGAGGAGGTCGTGGGCAAGACGGTTCCGAGGCAGGTCAGTCTACGCCGGCCGGGAGATCCCCCGGCTCTGGTCGCCGATCCCAGCTGCGCGCAGAAGATACTGGATTGGAGAGCGACGCGCTCGTTGCGCGAGATTGTATCCACCGCCTGGAATTGGATGCAGCGTTCAAGAACATTGCCTGGTCTTGGTTCCGCCTCCTAGACCTTCGCGCAAGAGGTCTTCATGCAGAGAAAATCACGTTTGAGGCCGTTCGTCTGGGAACGAAGGAGTTCCAATGGCAATCGATTTCACTAACAAGAGAGTCGCCATACTAGGCGCGGGAAAAATGGGAGGAATTCTGCTGGAGGCATTTCTCCGAAGCGGATTATTTGCCCCCGAATCTACTCACGCGACCGTCCAGCATCCAGAAAAAGCGGCTGTGCTGGCGAAGAAATTGACCGTACAGGTAGATACAAACAATGTGGTTGCCGCGCAGGATGCCGATATCATTTTGATTTGCGTCAAGCCTCAAGTGGTGGAGGACGTGGTACGCGAAATCAGTGCAGCCCTGACTCCCAGTCAGCTTGTGATCTCGGTTGCAGCTTCGGTACCAACGGGCCTGATCGAAAAAACGATTGCCAAGAGCGTTCCTGTAGTACGCGCTATGCCAAATACTCCGTGTTCGGTTGGAGTTGGGATGACTGCCTTGTGCAAAGGCAAGTTCGCCGGGAAGGAACATCTGGAAACAGCGGCGGCGCTATTCAATCCTGTTGGCAGGACTGTGGTGGTGGATGAAAAACATATGGATGCGGTAACTGGTCTCTCCGCCAGTGGCCCCGCGTACATTTACATCATTCTGGAGTCGTTGGCGGAAGCGGGCGTGAAGGTTGGCCTTCCACGAGACATTGCGACACTACTGGCTGCTCAAACCACGATGGGCGCTGCCAAAGTAGTTCTGGAAACCGGCGACCACCCGGCTCTACTCAAGGATGCGGTCACGACCCCCGCCGGGTGTACTGTGGATGGGCTGCTGGAGCTGGAGGAAGGTGGGCTGCGTGTGACGTTGATTAAGGCGGTCGTAAAAGCCACGCAGCGCGCTAAAGAACTGGCCTTCGTTAGCTGAGTCTTCTATTCCACTCCAGTCACATCAATTCCCGGTACCGAAAAGATCGAGAGTCTGCGGGCTGTTCGTTGCGCTGTCGGTGAGAGTAACGAAAGCCGGAAGCGCTCCGCTCACCGTCGGAGCAAAGTTAACCGTAATGGTACACGTTGCGCCCGCCGCCAGCGGACTACTACTGATGCAGGTATTGGTCTGCGAATAGTACTTGGCCTTTGCTCCCGTGAGGGCAACAGTGCTGATGGTCACCGAAGTCTTTTCATTGTTGGTCACGGTTGTTGTCTTAGTGCTGCTGTTGCCTACCGCTACGGTTCCAAAGCCCAGACTGGTGGGAGCAAAGCTGATGGGGTACACTCCCGAACCCTTCAGAGCGATGGTCTGTGGGCTATTGGCGGCGCTGTCGCTGACGGAAACAGTGCCGGTCTGGGTTCCGCTCGTAGTGGGCGCGAAGGTGACACTAATGCTGCATTGCGCCCCAGCAGCAAGGCTGGAACCGCAAGTATTGGTTTGAGTAAAAGCAGCTGCGCCGCTGACGGAAACGTCGATGCCGGTCAAGGCGACCGACATCTGGTTTGTCAGCTTGATGGCAGTTGCGGTCTTGCTGCTTCCTGTCAGAACCGTACCGAATGTGATGCTGGTGGCAGAGAGCGTGACGGGCGCGATCCCGACGCCGGAAAGACTGATGCTCTGCGGACTGCCATAGGCATTACTCGTGAGCACAACTGCCCCGCTGAAACTTCCGCTCGCCGTTGGCGCGAAGCTAACATAGATGGTGCAATTTGCGCCCGCCGTCAAGTTCGTGGGACAGTTGTTCGACTCCGGGAAGTATGAGCTGTTTGTTCCCGTGACGGCGATACTGGAAAAAGCCACAGTCGAGCCGCCCGTGTTCGTAACGGTAATGGGAACAGCGGCGCTGCCAGTCCCATAGGCCTGATTGCCGAAGTTAACGCTGGCAGGCGAAACACCAAGCGTAGGTGAACTTGTCGCAGTGCCAGTGAGCGTTACAGTTTGTGGGCTGTTCCCGGCTGTATCGGTAATGTTCAAGGTGGCCGACAGCGAGCCCGAGATCACGGGCGTAAAAGATACGTTGATTGTGCAACTACCTCCCGCCGCCACGCTCGAGCCACAGTCGTTAGTTTGGGAGAAGCTAAGCGGATTGCTACCCCCAAAGGCAATGCTGCCGATGCTGAGTGCAACGCTTTGAGTGTTGTTAAGAATCACGGCCTGACTGGGGCTGTCGGTTGTGACCGCTTGCGCTCCAAAAGTCAGGCTGGAGGGTGACACCGTCGCCATGCCGCAGGTTGGAATGCTGAAATTGGAAATACGGGTTCGCCAGGTTGCAGGCGGCGCGGTCTGATTGGTTGTGTAATATTCGTTGACATACCAGAAAACACAGCCGTCGATGGGATCCACCGTCATGCTGGTATACGTGCCCCAGTGGTAGGAGTTTTCTTCATCGGCAGAGCCGGTATAGAGCTGAATCTCGGTGGGGGACTCACCGCCGTTCAAGTTCCACCAGGAAGCGCTGATGCCGGGATGCGTGGACGCGTTGGAGACGCTGTAGCCCACGGCGACATTAGCCCCTTGGTCTTGCGCGATGCTAGGCATGAAACGGTAGAGCGATTGATCAGGACTGATCGTCCCCGATTGATACAACGCTGGAGTTCCACTGCCGCGGAGTTCGTACCACCGGATTCCGGTTTGGCTGCGCTTGCCGGTCCCGACTTGCACGGTGTGGCTCATCAGGTAAGACTGATACTCTCCGAAATTCCGGTAAGCGAAACGGAACATGAACCGATCGCCGACCGAGTCGATGCTCTGGCCAGTCGTGGCCGTTGAAGGCTCGGGAACGCAAAGCGTGTTGCCCGCCGCAGTGGCCACGTAGCAACCTGGCGTATAAGCGGGGACTGTGACCGGCGATTGCGTAAATGTCGACGCTGCCGGATTGGACCAATTCACCTGGAACTCCCACAGGTTGAAACTGTCAGAGGTTGTGGTCACTTCGTCGTTCACTGGGTTTTCGATGCTTGCGAAGTATTCCGGACTTCCAGACGGTGGTGGAGTCGTACCATCCAGATCGGCAGGCTCCAAACTGTGAGCCAGATAGAGGCTGCCAGTTACGGGGCTGGGGTTGGTGAAACACTGCGGTGTATTCGGAGTCGCCCCAATGAGCATGTTAGTGCGATCCAGGGCACACGCAACCACGCCGACTTCCTGAAAAGAGTTACTCGGATCTTCCAAGTCGATCCCGACATAGTAAGCATCGATCCATGTGCCGATCTTGATCCAATCCGGGTAATAGGTGACTCCTCCCGAATTCGCGCCCAGGATCGAGTTCAAAGGAAACGCGTACGCGTACCATTTCAGGCTCGTGGAAGCGAGATTGTCTGTGTTGGAGATCGCGACGCAATAGTAGTAATTGGGCCCGGCACTGTGAGCGGCGATCACCCATCGCGAGGCCATCCGGTCAAAGAGAATAATTACGTCGCCGCCCCCAAAGTTGTTGCACTGAGTGATCCCGTTGGCGGTGAACAGCGAAGTGCCTGACTTCGGCGCCGACCAAACCGGGGTAAAGGTCACCTTGTCATATGCCTGGTAGGAGGTGTTGACCCACTCCATGTACTGCTTGGTTCCGATCGCGCCGTTGGGATCGACGTTGAGTTCGGGGCTCGCGAACTGCGATGCGTCAATGCCCTCAAACGTCGTCACGGTCTGAGCGTGCGCGCTGAGCGATGCGAACAAAAGAGCTAAAACGCATAAGAGACGTGGTGCGGATTTCGCCATGCGGAAAGTTTTCCTTAAAGGGGGGGATCTGCGATCTGGTGTTCTTCGGGCAGGGAGAGGAACGGAAAAGGCCCGAAATTAAGTGATCCACTGTACCGCGTTCCTAACTTTAGGTCAAGGTCTTTCGTAACCGAAAGCAACCCTCGACCGTGCTCCTAAACGGTCACTAACCCCTCTGTTTCTAATAGTTTACGGGTGCTCGGTGGGTGAAGCAGAGATAGCATAGCAGCTGTTTCGCTTAATCATCATCGGGATCGGTACGCGGCCTTTTGTCGTTCAGGAAATGAGCCGCATCCAATGGCGCTGCAATCGTCTGAAAGGTCAGCGGGGTTTGGGTGAAATCGAAACAGTCGGAGAGATCGTCAGCTAACGTGTCAGCATACGCGGAGGGATCACTGGGATTGATCGTAGGCAGGTTGAAGATGGTCTCGATGAACTTGAGAATACTGCCGAAATCATGCTGCACATGCGAGATGTAAGCAGCCTTCGCATATGGAGAGACGACGATGAGCGGCACACGAAATCCCAATTCGTAGGAATTCGTCGTACTGACCGGAGGAACCACGTGATCGTACCAGCCGCCCCAGTCATCCCATGTGATGATGATTGCTGTGTTCGCCCAATATTGGCTCTGGCCGACGGCGTTCACAACAGACGCCACCCAGGAAGGTCCCTCACCAGTATTGCCCAAGGCGTGATCCGATTCGTTTCCGTCCGGGATTACCCAGCTCACTGCAGGCAGCGCGCCGTTGGTGACGTCAGAGAGAATCTGGGTCTGATTCAGGACGACATTGTTCGTCCAGTCTGAACCGGTACATGCGGTTGCGTTCGGCGGCGTTGCATTCGGGCCACACATGTGGCTGATAGCATTCGGCGCTGTCCAAATCGAGCCCGCCGAGGGCGCATAGTATTTCCAGCTGATGCCTTTCTGATTCAGCAAATCCGGCAGTGTGGGATGATCGAAACATGGATACACGGTTTGGGTTTCGTTGGTTAACGGATTCATGTTTGTGGTGTCTATCACCTTTACCAACTGTGTAGAGGGAGCAGTGCAGCCTGTATCGTCTCCGGTCCCGGTCGGATTCTCCGCTACCCACAGATTGCTGGGCACGCTGAGCTGCGTTGACGCCATGGATGTTCCGGAGAGCAGGAATTGATGAGCGGGAAAACTCGGTCCCTGGTTCGTCTGGAACATCCGGTCGCCGAAGGTATAGGTCTCGGCAAGAGTGTAGTACGGCTGCACGTCTGAAGCCTGCACATACTGATACTCGGGGTTAGGAGGCGCTGCGGGGGTACAGGGAGACGGGCAATCTACCTCGATGAGATCGGCTCCGTCCATATTCCCATTGGCGTACGTTTTGATGAATGCAGCATGAGCATGGCTGAGATCGTAGTTCGTAACCAGCGAGGTTGGGGTTAGCGTCGTCGTGAGTGTTGGAGAATTCACATTCTTGCCGCTCTGGGCGATGTCGGCACCAGCCTTGATCAAAACTGGATCCTGGAAAAGATTGTCCGGAGTGCGGTTCTCCTGGACAATTACGACCACATGCTGAATCGTCGCTGGTGGGGTGATCACGGTAGGGCTGCTTCTGCTGCTTCCGCAGCCATTCAAGTCTGCCACCACGATCGCTGCGCAAACTACCAAACCCCAACCCAACACGATTTTGGATCGAAACACTTGGCTGGTCTCCCGAAAAAGAATTTACTCAAGGAAGCTTGTGCGGCCCGTAAATTTCCGGCGCGACTGTTGAACCCTCACGGACGGAGTGATGCACTTGTTCTAACCCACAATTTTTGAATTCCACTCGCATCAAGAAAAATAAATAAAAGCGCGAGCTAACGCCTCATCGTGTTCCAGTATTCTTAGTTGCGAAAACCTGTGCCTATGTTGCCAGCAGATGACACCCGAAGGACTTGCGAGCGGTAGCGATCCGCAAGAAACTCAAAAAAAAACGGCGGTCGTTGAGCTTGCCCAATGAAACTACAAGGGTAAACTCAACGACCGCCGCCGTACTGCCTGTTGCGAGCTATTGAATGACGCGAACTCTATAGCTCTGATCGTCAGAGATATAGAGAACATTCGACGGCCCAAGCGCCACACCAATGGGACCACCCAGGTTCGTCTTTGTGGCTAGACGTCCATTGTTGTTGTATCCGGGAAGTCCGGTTCCGGCATAGGTGCTGATGTTGCCGTTGGTATTGACGAGCCGAACCCGGAAATTGGAATAATCAGCGATGAAAATCCGGCCGATCGCGTCCACTGCCACGCCAGATGGTGAGCACAGTTCTGCCGCCGTAGCCAGGCCAGTGTCGCCGCTGAAACCGCAAGTTCCCGTGCCCGCGACCGTAGAGATGAGGCCTGTGCTGATGGTCACCTTGCGAACGCGATTGTTGCCGGCATCGCCGATGTAGATATTGCCCTCCGAGTCCAGGGCCACTCCATAAGGCTGGCTCAATTGAGCTGTGGTTGCGGAAATACCATCCGTGTTGTACCCGCAACCATTGAGAACTCCAGCCACGATTGTGCTTGATCCTCCCGGAGTGATCTCTCGTACCACACATGCGCCGCTATCCGCAGAATAAACATTGCCTGCAGAATCCGTGATTAGGGACGCAAGGTTCTTGATCGTTGAATCCTGATCAAACGTCGTAATGTTCTTGCTCGAATTGACCACCCGAATCACCTTGTTCCCATTGTCGGCAATGTAGACATTCCCGGAAAGATCCGCAGCCACGCCCAGCGGAGAATTTATCTTCGCCGCAGTCGCCGCCCCACTATCACCGGAGTACCCAGTCACTCCTGTGCCAGCCAGGGTTGAGATGTTTCCTCCACTTACTTCGCGCACGCGGTTCCCGTTGCCTTCAACGACGTAGAAGTTGCCGGAAGCGTCAAAAGCGACATTTTCCGGGCTGTTGAAGCAGGCGTTCGTTGCCAGGCCACCGTCTCCGACGTAGCCTCCAACCGAGGTGCTGACCGTCGTTCCCGCGGCGTTGACTTTGCGAACACGATCATTGCCCGTATCCACGATCAAAAGATCGCCCGTGGAATCGACCCACAGGCCGGTGGGCGAAACGAACATGGAACTGAGGGGCGGATTTCCGTCTCCGTCGTAACCGGCGGTAGAACCCGCATAGGTAGTGATGATGTTGGACGTGAGATTCACTTCGCGAATTTGAGCTTGACCGGCCGTAGCGATGTACAGATTTCCGCTAGCCACCAGCACGCCCCGGGGGAATCCCACCGCAGCGCTGGTCGCCAAGCCGCCGTTTCCGTTTTGGCCGGTGCCGCCGTTGCCAGCGTAAGTGTTGATGGTCACCGTGCCTGTACCCAGACCTGAAACGATGCGCACTCGGCTGTTGAGGTCGTCGGCAATGTACAGATTTCCAGCCGTATCAAATGCCAGACCGTGTGGAGAGTCGAGACTCGCGCTGGTCGCGGCTCCGCCGTCGCCAGAGAATCCCGCGGTTCCGTTTCCGGCAATCGTGTGAATATTCGCTGAACTATCCACCATACGAACCACGTTGTTCCCGGTGTCGGAGAAATACAGATTACCGCTGGCATCGAGCGCCAACCCGTTGGGCTGATTGACTTGCGCTGAAGTGGCAGGACCACCGTCTCCGGAGTATCCTGGCAAACCGTTACCGGCGACCGTGTTCACAAGGCCGGAAGAGTTCACCATGCGAACTCGATTATTGCCGGGATCGCTATACCAAAATTCGCCGGCAGCGTTCACCACCAATCCTCGAGGAAAACCCATCGCTGTAGTTGTGGCTTTGATGTTCTCGCCGTTGTAGCCGTATTGTCCAACGCCGGCAACAGTGGTGATCTTGCCCGTTCCCTTACCGATGCGGCGAATCCGATCACCAAAGGAGTCGGCGATATAGATATTCCCGTTGCCGTCGATCCCGCCGAATTGCGGAAACTCGATGCAAGCCTCGGTAGCGAGGTTGTTGTCCCCGAGGAAGCCGCCAGCCGCCGTACCCATAACCGGCACTCGGATGGTTAGAGTAGTATTTTGACTCGATGTCTTATAAGTTCCCGTAATCGTGACACTCTGCTGGCTCGCACTGGGGAATGTATAAATCGTAAAGTTGGCGCTAAGCGCGGTCGCTGGCACGGTCACAGTTGCGGGCATCTTCACCAGTGCAGGCCGGTTGCTTGAAAGCTTTACCACAACTCCGCCGGCCGGGGCCGCCGCAGCTAGGGTGACCGTGCCCGTTGTCGTGACGACGGCGGGAACACTGGCCGGGTTCAGGGTTACTGAAGAAACGGTCTGTGCGCTCGACAGGCTAATGAGCAGCATCGTAAGCAGCGGCGCACAAGCCAATCGCACACCGCGAAAAACGCTAAATCTCGAAATTTTCACGCTGAATCCTCCGCACGATTTCACCAAATATGTTCCGTCACAGGCAGGTCCAAATACGCAAGTCTTACGCTCGATTTTTTCGTAGGTTTGTGGATACCAGCAATATCAGGGGCTCACAGCAGGGGAGTTTTCCCGGGCTTTTTCTTGAAACTGCTCCCGAGTAATTTGGATTAGTCTGCGTTGAAGTCGTGCCGAAGTCAAGATGAAAGAATCTGCGTAGAGGCGAGAGGCCAGAGTCTTATGACCCTAGCGAGAAACGCAGGAAGGGTGGGCAAATCACGGGAGACAGGCCAAAAGGAAGTTTCTTGGGGGATAACGCGACGGTTCAGCGGGTGTTGCCGTTTCGAGCAGCCTGGTACCCACCTTGCACCACGGCCTCGGGGCGTTCCGCATGACTCTTGCCGCATACCGCGATACCCAACAGGCTCTTCCGCTTGGCGTGTTCGCGCAAGACAGACGAATAGACTGGATGTGCACTCCGCGACCATTCGTCGAAAGCTGAGTTTCCTTCAATATCGTCCGCCACAACGATGGCGTCGGAGCTCAAATGAGGCGCAACCAGTTCGAATTCGAAGCGCATATTGCGGTAAGTATGCAGGCTGTCGTGGACGAACATATCGACAGCACCAATGCTCTCGAGGATTCCGGACAGCAATTTCCGGCTGCTGCCACGATTCAACTTCCAGTTGCGGCGGAGATCGGCAGGGATCAGCCGTCCGACGAAGGCGTCGGCGTTTTCTCCCAGCGGAGGCAGATCGATGCTGTAAAGGGAACCGCGGCCGTTGATTTGCAGCGCCTTCAACATGAACGATGAGGTGACGCCGTAACAGACACCAGTTTCAATGATCACATTGGGCCGCTTGATCCGCGTCAGGGCATAGCACAAGCGCCCCAGAGTGAAGTCGCCGTTGTGAAAGGACGCGAACGGAGCATCCTCCGGCATCGCTCCAATGCCCTCGCGGACCTGGTCCTCGATCTCGCGCAGGCTATCCTCTTGGAGATACTCCGCAAGGCATGCCCCCAAAGGTTCATCCAAGGCTTCGACAGCAGTCTCCCATTCGACGGTTTCATACCGCGGCGTTTTTCGCAGGTAAGGTTCGAGGTGAACGTCGACCATGGCAGAAACGCGATCGTAAAACTCGCCCGGCCGCTGCGGAAGGAGTGACATCAGCTTTAACATTTTCGAACTGTTTGTCGGCAAGTGTGTTTCTCCCCAAGCACTATTATGTCGTGGAAATAGTATTTCTTTTGTTAAAAAAAGGACTCCGAAATAATCACTAGGGCACTTCTAAGGCAAAAGTCCGTAAACATCCAATTGCGATTGCGCGCCAACGTAGGCTTTGCCATTGACCACCGTTGGAACTGCGAACTTTACGGCCGGACCGGCAGCGTCACGGGAGGGATCCATGTTGCTGTTGTAAAGTTCATTTGCCACGTTATTTGCATCGTAAACATGAAGAATGGCGGGCGTGCCCTTGGTGAAGCCATCGGTCTGCAACACCCACAGCAGGCCGCTGGAGGAACTATTCGACGAAACACTCGGAGTGCCGCCCGGATAAAAGTTGTTCGTGGGGCTTTTCGAGAAGGGGAAGGTCGAGAGCAAACCGTTGGACAACTCGAAAGCCTTCACCGCGTCTGCAACCCCAGCCGTATAAACATGACCATTCCAGTACGCAGGCAAGCCGCGAATTCCCACTTGAGGGGCGGGCTCATTCAGTACATCTTCGAGTTCCTGAACGATGCTATCCGAGCCAGGTCCGTAGCCTCCCATACTATCGCGATCAATCAGGTAGATCGTAGCGGTCTTGCCACCTCCAACCAGCAAATGGGTAACCGGCCCAGGCTGGTCGGGTAATACCAGAGCACCGCCTGATCCCAGGTCCAGATTCTCCGTGCTCATAATCCCCTGGTTGTATGGGGAGAAGTAGTCAGCCAGCGCCAGCGCACCACTCGTTGTGCTCAGGCGCAAGAAACTGTCGCCGTAATCGATGCCACCCAGGTTTGCGTCGAACGTGCCGTTGCTGGTGGCTACGAAGATGTTGCCGTTGCCGTCCGCCGCCGGTCCCGCTCCTCCCTGCCAGATTCCCCCCGCCGCCGCGTTCGGAGTGGCGTTAAAGACGGTCGTCATCTGCAGGCTTGCTTCGTTGTACCCGATGACCCAACCGTGGTATGGGAGCTGGTCGTTGTGAGAACCCCACGCGACGTAAATCACGCTATTTAAGAGCAGCAGGGCTGGACGTTGATTCTCGAGCAGCGTATTGAAAGCGACTTTGCCGCCGGACTGGCCGCTTCCCTTGCCTGGAACCGACGCCGCAATCACGATCGGGCTGCCAGCCATGTCTGCCCCGGTTGTCATATTAAGGGCGTGCAGGCGCTGGAAGTACTGATAAGCGCCCGACACCAGCTCCTTCGTCGCCACTACGACGTAGAAAGCGTTGTTGGATGGATCAATCACTGGCGTTCCCGTGATCCCGATCTCCGGGATGAGATCGCCGCCGGTGATATCGGTGGAGGGAACTGTCGTGATCGAGTTAGCGGGATCTATGAAAGTGGTGTGCCACAGCACGTTCGGGGTCGGACCGTCCGCATCGAGAGCATAGACACTATCATGCTCGGTCGCCACGAAGACGACATTGTGTCTCCCTTGGCTGGGAATACTTACGCCCTCAACATAAAGTGGTTGGGCATAGACATATCCGTCCAAGGCATAAGAAAACAGCTTTCCGAACTGGCTCGAGTTCACGTTAGATGTGGTCAAAACCGTTTCGCTTAGGTTCTGTCCGGTCCGCTCATTGTCGTTGTGAGATGTAAGTACACCGGAACTGCTGGTGACAAACACGGGAACGGAGGCGCTCTGTGTCGGGTTGGCAATACTGGTTGCCGTAACCGAGTGTCTGCCAGCGGTGGCGACAGGGGTGTAAAGCCCGCTGGTTGAGATCGTGCCAACCGTGCCGTTGCCGCCCGCGATTCCATCCACCGCCCAATTCACATTCGTGTTCGATACTCCGCTGATCGTCGCCTGATACTGTGCGGTCTGCGCGGCGGTAAGCGATACCTGTCTTGGACTGATTGCAACCGTAGTGCTCGGCGACTGGCCAGTGCCGGAGAGCGAGATAACTTGCAGCTCCGGCGGGTCGGTGTAGGTCACAACCAGCTTCCCCGACCGGCTTCCGCTCCATGTCGGAGTAAAGGTCACATTGATCTGGCAATTCGCTCCCAAACTGAGCAGGCCGTCACAATCATTGCTCTCCGTATAATCTCCGCTCACCGAGATACCGCTGATAGTCACTGCGGCGCTTCCAATGTTCGTCAGCGTAACCAGCTGCGGTGTGCTGGCGCTGCCCACGACCTGGCTCGCGAAAGCCAAGCTTTGCGCGGAAGAGGATACGCTCCCTCCGCTAGAGCCCATACCCGACAAGAACAACGGCGGTGCGATCACGTTGCCCGTAACAATTATGGTTCCCATCCTCGCCCAGGCGACCTCTGGAGTGAAGGTCACGTTTATTGTGCAACTGCCATTCGGAGCGATTGAACTTGGGCAATTGTTGCTCTGCGTGTAATCGCCCTTGGACACGATGCTGCTGATGGTCAGATTCGCAGTGCCGGAATTAGTAAGCGTGACCGGTTGTGGCGAACTACTAAAGCCCACCGTCTGCACAGCGAAACTCAGGTTGGGAACCGAGAAACTCACCACCGCCGCCACTCCGGTTCCGGTCAGCGCTACTTGCTGTGGACTGTTCGGGGCATTATCGGTGATCTTGATCGTCGCCGATCTTGCGCCGGCTGCCTGCGGCGTAAATTTGGCGGAAACGCTGCAGCTGTGCCCCGGCTTTAAACCTCCGCTGCAGGTGTTCGAAAGCGGCGCCCAATCCGCAGCTTCGACGCCGTAGACCCCGATGCCGCTGAATGTCAGAGTGGCGCTGCCGGTATTGGTCACAGTCACGGATTGGACCGCGCTGGTGGTCCCCAGCGGCTGATTTCCGAAGCTCAAGGTATTAGTCGAAAGGCTCGCGGTCTGGCCCATCGCGAAAACCGAGATGGCAAGTGCGAATAAAGTTTGGCAAGCCACCGCTACGGCGGCGTGAGGGAGAAAACGGGCTTGCATCTCGGGACCCCTTTCAGACGGGCCGTAGTCAAATGGGGTTGACTGAGGTTCTAATTTAAGCCAATTGGGGGGAGGGCTAATCCATGTCATTCTCTTCTATTCCGCGCCGGGAGGTCAACAGAAAAAGCCTTTTTTTGCTATGGACACCCCCCGAGGGCACCAGAGGCAATTCCACCGGAATCACGCCGGGCGGTAGCTGACGATCTGAAAAATGCCAGCCGCTAAACTACGTGTTTCACCTTAGTTAGGCAAGTCGAGAGCCTCCGCAGAGAGATTGTGGTTCCTCGATCCGTAGCTTCTCCGCCGAGACCCGGAAAGCCGCGCTGAGCGCCCATTTGCACACGGACGATGTCCTCCTGCACGCCTGCGGAATGTACTACCGGCACCTTCCTAGAATACGGTGTTCACTCTAGACTCTCCCAAGACTTGAAAGCGAGGTCTAATAAAAATTTCGAGGTGTTGCATACATGCCCTCCCCCAAGGCAATATCATTCTTAACCATTCTTGCTTTCGCCGCTCTTGTTTGGGTACCTCTGAATCAAGCCATAGCGCAAGACGAATCAGTCGCAACCGCCGACGCGCAAATTCAAGCTGGAACCTACGTAATTCCCGATAACTTTTTCGGGATGCACATCAACAATTATGGCATTCCCTGGCCGAGCCAGCCTTTCGCGACGCAAAGGCTGTTGGCCAGCAACGTGGGATGGGCGAATCTAGAACCCTCGCCCGGCGTCTATGACTGGACCTGGCTGGACAAGTGGACCGCGCAAGCGCAGGCGCACAATATCACACTCATTTATACGTTCAATGACGTTCCGCAATTTTATTCTTCCAAGCCAGGGGATTCTAGTTGCTCCTATGGCAATCTCGGTTTGGGCGCTTGCGATCCTCCCGACGACCTCAACGCAGACGGCACTGGAACCGATGCCCATTTCAAGAGCTTTGTAAATGCGCTGGTCAGCCACGTCGGCAACAAGATCCAGTACTGGGAAGTATGGAACGAACCCAATCAATTGACTCAGTGGAGTCCCACCGATCCGGTGAATCATCCCTACAACCAGCTCATGCGCATGGAATCGGATCTGCGGGCCATCGTCAAAGCTGCGAATTCCTCCGCGTTGGTACTGTCGCCACCACCGGTGGGTGCTCCGAATGGCGCGCCGATCTGGATGAAAGGTTACCTTGCTGCCGGAGGCGGGACCAACGCCGATGTTATCGGCTTCCATAGTTACGTCTGTCACCGTGTTTGGAATCAGTACCCCATCGCCGAGGACGTTGCCCCGCTCATCGCCTCCATCAAGTCCGTCATGACGGACTACGGCCAGCAGAGCAAGCCTCTCTGGATCACTGAGAGCGGATGGTGCAGAACCAATTACGACAACTTCACGAACGAAGACCTGCAGACTGCGTTCACTGCCCGCTTCATATTGCTTGAGGCGTCCGGCGGTGCAGCCAAGGCCTACTGGTTTCAGTGGGACGGCGGAAACGGGGCCGGTACTCTTTGGCAAGCACCGAATACTCTCCGGACTCCCGGTACGGCTTATGGACAAGTTTACGACTGGATCGCGGGAGCCACGCTGACCTCTCCCTGCGCGGCCAAAGGAACCGTGTGGACTTGTACCTATTCACGTGCCGGTGGCTATCAAGCGATGGCCGTTTGGAATACGGCCGGCAACTCCAGTTTTACTTTCCCCAGCCAATACAAACAGTCCCGAAGTCTGACGGGAACCGTTACGAAAACAAGTGGTGCTTCAGTGACGATCGGTACCTGGCCGATCCTGCTGGAAAACTAGCGCTGCAAATTTAGCTGACACTCGTGGTGTCATGGGCCGGACTCAAAAGTCCGGCCCATTTTTCTGGCTTCATTGCACGACTTGAGTGAGAACGGGAGAAATGCTCTCAGCGAAGTTCAAGCTGCCCACGAACACCGCGGTGATGGAGTGACTTCCAGCCCCCAACAAGGGAGTAGTGTAGGTTGCAACTCCGCTCGCATTCAGCTGCACGACGCCAAGCACCGTCTTGCCGTCTTTGAACTGGACGTTACCACTCGGAATCAGTCCTGTACTGGAGGTTACGTTCGCCGTGAAGGTTACTGGCTCACCGAACGAGGATGGGTTGAGAGAGGAGGCAACGGTGGTTGAGGTAGAAGCAGCCGCAACCGTAATCGTAAACGGGGCTGACGCTCCAGAAGTGTAGTACACATCGCCACCGTAGGATGCGGTAATGCTGTCTGATCCGGTGGGAAGCTTCTTCGCCCCCACGTTCAATGTCGCATTCCCGGACGCGTTCAGGGTCGCAGAGCCCAGCGCTACTTTTCCAAACACGAAATTCACCGTACCCGTCGGCGCCGGATCGCCCGATGAAGTAGCGACATTGGCCACCACAGCGATCGTTTGCCCGTACGCGGCCGGATTCGGAGTCGCTGAGGTAATGGTAACGGTGCTCACTACCTGGACATACTGCGTGAGTCCAGCAGCGCTGGTTTCATAGGTCGCATTGCCCTCAAAACGTGTGGTGATGTTATGTTTTCCCGAGGCTAAGGTGGACGTCGCGAATGTGGCCACGCCGGCGGAGTTAAGATTCTGAGAGCCGAGTAGAGTGGCACCGTCGTGGAACGTTACCTTGCCGAAAGGAGTACCGGCGCTCGAAGTCACAGTGGCTGTAAAGGTCACAGCCTGGCCCGTAATGGAGGGATTGAGCGAGGATGTTAGTACAGTCACCGTCGTGCCGAAAGCCGTGCCTGACAGGTCAAGCGCCTGCGGGCTGGTCGCAGCGTTGTCAGTGATTGTCACTGTACCAGTCTGCGATCCTACCTTTGTAGGAGAGAAGGCAACCTTGACGGTGCACGATGCGGCTCCAGCCAGGGAAGCGGGGCAGTTATTGGTCTGAGAAAAGCCGCTGCTGGCGACGATGCTCGCAATGCTGAGTGCTGTGCTTTGATTGTTCGTGACGGTCACGGCCTGGACGGCGCTGGTTGTGTTCACTGCCTGGCTCGCAAAGCTGATGCTGCTAGGCGACAACGTGACCAGTGGAACAACGCCCGTTCCCAATAGTTGCATAGTCTCGGGGCTGTCTCCAGCATTGTCGGTAAGAGTAATCAATCCGGTCTTCGAACCCGTGACGGTGGGTGTAAAGGATACTTGGATCTTGCAGGCCGCGCTAGCGCCGAGGGAGGATCCGCAGTTATTGGTTTGCGAGAATTCGGCGGTGGCCGTGATGCTCGTAATGTCCAACGTTGCGTTTCCTGTGTTGGTGACGGTAAGGGCCTGTGTAGCGCTGCTCGTGTTGAGCGTCTGATCGCCAAAGAAGAGTTTGTCGGGCGTTACGCTGACGATCGGTCCCGCCGGGCAAGTCCGCGTCTGAAGCACGAGCGGTGACAATGGCTTCTGGGAAAAATCGAAGCTGTCGAGGGTATCGTTCGCTGCAACATCCCGCCCGTTCAGTGATGGCAGGTTGAAGCGTTCCTCGATCGTCTTCAAGATAGAAGACAGCTCATACTGGGTATGCGAGATGTAAGCCGGCTTGGCATACGGCGAGATGATCAACAGAGGGATGCGCGGACCGAAGCCGTAGTAATCGACAACCGGGGGCGGGACGGAATCATAGAAGCCGCCAAAGTCATCCCAGGTAAGAAAAACTGCCGTGCTGTCCCATTCAGGCCCCTGCATGAGGGCATTTAATTGTCCCACAGTGAAATTTTCCCCAGCGCAGGAACTGGCGGGAGGATGATCACTCTGATCTCCGGGCTGCACCACCCAACTCACCGACGGCAGGTTCCCGGCTGCCGCATCCGTCGCGAACTGGGTATAGGGAAGAACATGTTCCGTCCACAAGGTGCTGTTTCTGATCTGCGAATAGGAATCAAGCGTCGACCAAATGTAACCCGACTCTCCCTGCGACGGGGCGTAATAGGCCCAGCTAACCCCGGCTGCTTCCATCAAGTCAGCGAGTGTTGTCGAAGAGAAGCAGGGCGGTTCGTCCGAAACCTGCCCTTCTGTGTTCATCACCTGTACGTAGGTGCCGGCCGGGGCGTCGCATCCCCAGGATCCCGCCTCTTCTTCATTATTGGAAGGGTTGGAAATCACTCCATCCTCGTCGTCCGCCGTCACTGTATAGAGATGATTTGGAAAGCTTGGGCCTTTCAGCGACGAGAACATGTGATCAGCCAGAACGAAGGTCTTGGCATACGACCAATAGTTGGGGATGTCCGTTTCCTGCAATTGCGAACATGCCATGTAGTCGCCGTTGACATTGCCCAGTTTCACCAGGTCAAATTTGTCCATCTTGCCGCCGTCAATCGCCGTAACGGCATCGCTCCAGTTGTGACCCATATCGCGAACGCGATCCGGCGTATGTCCCAAAGTGATCGTCTTGCCGTTTGAGACCTTGCACGAGGTCGCTCCAACCGCCCCTGGAAAGAGCCCAAAATAGTTGTTGAACGATCGGTTCTCTTTGATGATGAACACGATGTGCTGAATGTTGCTGAATCCGCTCGGCAATGTCGCGGATGGCGAACCGCCGGATTGCGCGCACAGCGGCAGGGTCAACACGAAGACGAGACAAAGCATTCTAAAGAGGCGCATATTTTGGGTTCCTTGGGAGGAGTCGCAGTCGGGAAATCAGCCCTGGGGAAGGGAGTTTGGTAATACTAAGCTTTTTCGTATCGAGTTCGCAACAAGGTTTTTAGCGAGTTCGCAGGGACCTAGAGAAAGGAAAAAACGCGGGAAACCGAACTCGGCTTAATTCGGATTCCCGTTCTCGAGCAGAATGGGCTTACCACCCACTGGGACAGTATTGTTTACAATTGGCGTAACCGCGCCTGCAAGATCTCTGTATTGTACGTATTGCGGATCGACGCTCACATTCAGCGTGGTGCAGGCGCCCTTCGCGCAACTCTTAGACGTGTCCCAGATAGCCTCTGCCTGGTAGCCTCCTGGACGGCTGAAGCCGCACGCCCACTGGGTTCCCGATGGAGCGCACCGGCCGGTTACGGCATCGACCGACCAGTTATAAATTTGCTGGTAGGCCACTCCGGCTGGAGTGATCTTTCCTGAGCTGGGATCATAGAAACCGCCGGTGTTGGTGTAGTCCCAGCCAAACCAATAAAACTTGTCAAAACCAGGAGACGCGGCCGTGCCCGCCAACTGGATGAGATAGAACCGTGCCGTGAATTCCACCTGCTGATCCGAATCGGTCATATCAGACGTCACACCCCAACTGCCTTCCGTGTCGAAAAGTGGTTTACCCTGCTGCCCGGCAGCGGCCATAACGGCCCGAGTGTTATCCAACACTGCGGCTACGTTCTCCGGCACGGGACAGGCTTTGGGACAAACCGTAGTGGGGCTCGACACATAGCCATGCACGGCGATAATGTCAGCATACTGGCCTCCTCCCGCTTGAAAATAGGGCAGCAGCCAGTTTTTCGCGGCGAGATCGGCATTCACCACGGAGGGGCTTGTGATCAGCGCGTTCGGATCGGCGGCCTTCAGAATTGCCTGCGCATCCTGAGCCAGACGGAGCATCTGGGCCTGGGTTCCGTTCCACTCATTCGAAATGTTCCACTCGTTCCAAAGTTCCCAATACTTAATCGTTCCCGGGCCCACGTGATTGATGAGGGCGGTCACAAAATCCTTCCAGTGCTGGTCGGTACCCGTTCCATCAGGGTTCAGATCATCCGGAGCGTCGCATACTCCAGGACCATTGACCGGTACAAAGGAACAACCGGTGTCGGGATTCGAAGAATTCACGCCTCGGGAGGAAGCCCACGAGGGCGTGCCGAACATCGTGTACAGGATGTCCTGCCCGCCAGCCTGAGCTTTGGCTATCCATGGATCTAAATGGGACCAATCGTATGTCCCGTTGGCGGTATTAATGTCCGCCCACAAAATATTTCCGCTGTTCAGGCTCCGGTAGCTGGCGAATGGAACCGTGGGCCATGGAATGGACAGTTCATTAATGTGCAAACCAAAAAAGCTAGCCGGAAGCCCTGGATTCACCGACCCTTGAGCTAATACCGTGATCGTAGCCTGGGCTGTCTTCGTGGTGTCGGCTGCCGAAGTTGCGGTTACCGTGTCAACCATCTGGGTCGTGGTATTCGGTGCAACGTACAATCCGGTCGCGTTGATGGTGCCGAGCCTCGCGCTCCAGGTTACAGCCGTGTTGCTGGTGCCATTTACACCATCCCACAATTGCAGCGTTCCGCCCGAGGAGACGGTGGTAGACGATGGCGCGACAGTTATACTTACGCCGCCTCCCGGACCGCTGCCGGTTGGAGTGACCATTACGCTAGCACTGGCGGATGCCGTTTGGTCCGCTTTGCTGGTCGCCGTTACCGCGACTTGAGTATTAGAAGTAATTCCGGCAGGCGCCGTATAAAGTCCCGAAGCATTGATAGTCCCAACGGCAGGAACGCCATTCATTCCGGCCAGCGCCCAGGCTACCGCGGTGTTCGAAGTGCCCCTCACCGCTGCTGTGAACTGTGCCGTTTTACCCGCCGCAACTGAGAGAGTTGCCGGACTCACCGAAACGGCCACCTGATCGCCGTTCCCAGTCGATCCCGTATTGGATCCTGCAGGGCTGGTACTGCATCCCGTACTGAATGTCAGTAGGCTCAACCATAAAAAGATACCCACACTGGCTATCCATAGTGTGCGTGACTCTGATCTGCGTGACCGTCGCGGTTCCATTGGCCCCCTGGTTGAGCAAGACCGGCATGGCTCTGCTGTCCGGTTCTCGACATCAGTCTAGGAGGCACTACGGGGACCTTAAAGATAACCTAAGGACGTGTACGGATTCACGATCACCTTTGGATTCTGTTGTTTACATGGATTTTATTGCCGGATTGTTCCACGGTCTCGTAATCGCGAATGGTCGGAAAAATGCACAGAGAACCCAAACCAATCGTAGCTTGGGTTCTCTGTCTCAATTCGGGTTTTCGTTTTCGAGCAGGATGGGCCTGCCGCCGACCGGTACGGTGTTGTTGATGATCGCGGTAACCTGACCTGTGAGATCCCGGTACTGTACGTACTTAGGATCGACGCTTACGTTCAGCGCGGTACATGAGGCCTTCACGCAATTCTGAGAGGAATCCCAGATAGCCTCGGCCTCGTACCCTCCGGAACGGGTAAAACCGCATGACCAGCGGGTTCCCGATGGGGCGCACCGGCTCATCACCGCGTCTTTCGACCAGTTATAGATTTGCTCGTACGCAACTCCCGCCGGAGTCATTTGTCGAGTGTAGGGGTCATAGAACTCGCCAGTATTACTGTAGTCCCAGCCGAACCAATAAAACTTATCAAAACCCCGGGACGCGGTTGTCCCGCCCAGTTGAATGAGATAAAACCGGGCGGTGAACTCTGCCTGTTGTTCCCGATCGGTCATCCGGGAGGAAACGCCCCAACTCCCTTCCGTGTCAAACAAGGGCTTATCTTGCTGTCCGGTCGCGGCCATGACGTCCCGAATGCCATCCAGAATGGCTGCTACGTTCTCCGGCACGGGGCAGGATTCAGGACAGACGGTATGAGGATTCGACACATAGCCATGCACGGCAATAATGTCGGCATATTCGCCACCTCCAGCCTGAAAATAGGGCAGCAACCAGTTCTTCGCAGCCAGTTGTGTATTGACCACTGGTGGACTGGTGACCAGCGCATTGGGGTCAGCCGCTTTAAGAATTGTGTGCGCGTCCTGAGCCATGCGCAGCATCTGAGCCCTAGTTCCATTCCACTGGTTCGCAATATTCCATTCGTTCCAAATCTCCCAATACTTCACGGTTCCCGGCCCCACGTGATTGATCATGGCGGACACATATTCCTTCCAATGCTGGTCGGTACCTGTTCCGTCAGGATTAAGATCATCTGGCGCGTCGCAGACTCCGGGACCGTTCCTGGAAGCCAAGGCGCAGTCATGGTTTGGATTTACCGCCTTCGGGCCTCGGGAAGAAGCCCAGGAAGGGGTCGCGAAAAGTGTGAACATAATGTCCTGCCCACCGGCGCGGGCTTTCGCGATCCACGGGTCTACGTGCTTCCAATCATACTGCCCCTCCTGTGGGTTGATGTCGGCCCACATAATGTCTCCGCTGTCCAGGCTCCTGTAGCTGGCAAATGGCACCGTCGGCCAGGGGATGTTCAGTTCGTTGATGTGCAGGCCAAAAAAACTGGCTGGAATTGCCTGCGTCACCGATCCTTGAGCTGATACCGTTATCGTCGCTGTAGCAGTCCTGGTGGGATCAGTCACGGCAGCGACGGTAATCTTGTCGACCACCTGGGTTGTGCTCTGCGGTGCGATGTAGAAACCTTGCGCGCTGATCGTGCCGAGCTTGGCTTTCCACGTTACATTCTTGTTGTCAGTGCCACTGACGGTGGCCGAAAACTGATGTGTCGCTCCCGACGATATGGTGACAGAAGCAGGCGAGACGGAGACACTCACACCCGCTGGCGGGGGAACGATGGTCGGAGTGACACCCTCGACAGCCGTGCCGGATTCAATAGCATCCGCATTGGAGCCGCTGCCGATGCCAGCCAGCGCCCAGGTTGGAGAGTTCGACCAGAAAAAGATACATACGAAGACTAACCACCATTTTTCGGACCATCGGGGGAGCATCGGCCACCTCACTGTGCAAGACCGGACCAACTTTGCCGTCCGGTTCTGACTTCAGTGTAGGCAGTACTTTAGTGCGGTAAAGGTAACCGAAGGTCGTGTTCCCTAGTTCAAAACTACATTTGTGTGCTTTAATTTGCGCCGATTTACTTGCCTGTTTGTTCAGGGCTCTCGTAGTCATAGAAGGGCTTACGAAAAAGATACAAGAGCTTATGCAGTAAATCTGAAAGCGGAGAATAGTAGGCGAGATAAGCCAGGGAAAACGAGTGAAAGGCGAAGAGCCCAGGGTAGTCCGTCCACAGCCGTTTTAGATAAAACTTGTTTCTTACAAATTCCTTGTAGTCCCGGCTAAAACAAAAATCCCCGCTCCATCGGCGCGGCTCCTCTTTCTCGATATAACGCAGATAGTAGATGTCCCGGGGATTGATCTGCATCAGTTGACAGCAGGCGAAGTCCGCAGCATAGAGATCGTCCGCTACCATGAGCCAGTTCAGTTCCACGGCGTCGCCTTGCATTGGACCGCTGCGATTCAGGCCGTACTTGCCATCGATCACCGACAGCGTGTTGTGGTGCCGCTTGTTGATCTCGTACAAAACCTTCTCGAGGACAGGATGCAGCTTCAGCCTGATGGAGGGCTCCGGAATGCAGCCCCATTGGTTCTTGATCGACATGCTGACTCCGGTGTTCATGTGAATCTTGGGAACCGGAACCGTGATAAACAGATCGGTTTCGTCCAGCAGCAAAACCGGGAAAGGAACCTTGTAGTCCCGTCCTTTGTAGTCAAATTCCAGATCGCGGCGAGGCAAATGACTGAGATTGACAACCCGGATCCCGTATTTTTTCTCCAGGGCGCGAATGCCGGTTTTTTCCAGCACCGCGTTAATGTCGAAGCGATTGTAGCCACCGGAATCGGCTTCGCCGACGACGATGTTGCTGGTGTAATCCTTCAACACACGAACGATCGCTTCGACGCAGGCGGGATTGGTCATTACGCCCTTGCGAAATACCGGGAAGGTGAGATTCGGCTTAATGAAAACCGTCCCGTTCGGCTTCAGCTTCGACTTCAGATCAATCCATTCAAAACCCTCGCGAAGGACTGCGTCGTAATCGTCGCCCAAATGTTGGAGGAAGATGCGTGGGAAAGAAGAGGTCATCGAGCCGACAAGACCTGTGTGAAGATTCGCATAAGGTTATCATAACTTTTTTGGGGACCATATTCCGTCTCCGCCAGTTGTCTTCCGCAGCGCCCCATGGCTTCGCCTGCAGAAGGATTGGCGCGAAGCCGTCTGACCTTGTCGACTAAATCGGCGGCATTACCTGCCTCGAATAACAAACCGCTCTTCCCTTCCTCAACCACATAAGGAAGGCCACCGATCCTGGAGGCGATGACCGGCCTGGCCCCGGCAAAATATTCCAGCACTACGATGGGAAAATTCTCATACCACTCCGAGGACACAACTGCGAATTGGCAATTGCGGATGAGTTGCCATTTCTCATCTCCGCTCTTGAAGCCGACGAGATCGATATTGCGGAGGTTCTTCTCGCGGACATACTTGCGCAGCTCTTCCTCGAGTGGCCCCGTTCCCACAATTTTGAGCGCGACGTCGGGGAGCTGTTCAAAAGCGCGAATCAGAGTCCATAACCCTTTCTCATTGGACAAGCGGCCCAGGAAAAGTCCATAGCCCGCACCGTCGGGCGTGGGTTGCGGATCCGTCGGGTGAGCATTCATTGTCGGACTATCATTCATCGGACCATCAATTGTCCGATCATCAAGAGGCGGAGCATCGATGAAATTGGGCCGGATAAAAATCTTCTTTTCCGGTATCCCTGCTTCCATGATTTTTTTCTTGAAGAATCCCGTCAGGCAAATGTAGGCATCGACCTTATCCAGCATCCCCGCCCAGCGATTGAACCCTAATGCAGTCGAATACAACGTGCTCAACGTATAGCTATCGCGGTAGCAGCGCTTCACGATGCCGGGCAAGTGGTTACCCAACTTGCACCGCTCGCATATTTTGCCGTCTATGTAGAACCAGCCGTTGGAGCAAAAGGGCCGGAAGTCGTGCAGCACCTGGACGAGCGGAACCCGCATCTTCTGCAAAGCGGAGTATAAGGAGGGAGAAATCAGGGGGTAGATATTGTGGACGAAAGCGACATCAGGCTTGAACTGGCTAACTGCTTTCTCGATGTCGGTTATTGTACGGGAGGAGTAGATCGTTTCCCGAAAGAAATTGAGCTTCTGGAAAGAGCTGTAGTTTTTAATCTCGTCGTTGTGGCGGCTCCAAAATAAAACGTCTTCGCCGCGCTCTTCCAGAAGACGCCGTTCCGCGATCGCAACGGAGTCCTCGCCGCCAAATTGCTGATAGAAGTTGTGGATAAAAAGAATTCTCATTCGTCTTCAGGAACTCTTCCTACACGGACCTGACTTTCGATCGCGCTGACTGAGATCGCCGGTTCGCTACGACTAATCTTAATTCACAAGCTAAGCCAGACGAGCTTCGCAGCGTGAGAGAGCATCAATCAGTCAGCGCGCCTTTTCTTTCTGTGGCCAGCTCCGGAACCGAGTGCAACGAGCTGTGGCTGCGATTGGCCGCGATCAGGTGGAGGGCCGAAGACTTGGAGAGCAGGAAATTGTCGATGACCAGCGCATCGAGACCCGAGGAGAAGTAACTGCGCAGCGCATCACGCGGCGCAACGACCAGCGGTTCTCCAAAAAGATTGAACGATGTATTCATGAGGATGGGCGCAGGCGCGTGTGCTGAAAAATGCTTCAGGAGCCGCCAAAATAGAGGATTTTGCTGCTTCCGCACTACATGCAGACGAACCCGGCCGTGGGCGAGAATGAATCTCTCGGGTAAAACGTTCGCGTTTTCACGGATCCAGGCAACCGAGTTCATCGTCCCGCACAGCGGTGAACACTCGAAATAGCGAGCGCAGTCTTCCTCCGGAACTGCCAGGGCGAACGGCCGGAACCATTCCCGATGCTTGATGTAGTCGTTGACATTCTCCATCACGTAAGGCGCCCAAGGGGACGCCACGATGCTCCGGTTGCCCAGGGCGCGGGAACCAAACTCAGCAGCCCCCTGGAACCAGCCTACAATTTTTCCCGCCAGAAGCAGATCGACGGTTGCCTCAATCTTCTTGTCTTCCGTGATCTTCAATGCGTATCTTGCTTTGCAATTGTCCAGGATGTCTTTGACTGCAGCGCGCGTATACGTGGGCCCCCAATAGGCGCCCGGTGCGGTTTCGGTTCGAGGCTGCTTCATTTCCTGATGCGCAACATATTTGGCAGCACCCACCGAGCAGCCTGCGTTGCCCGGCGCCGGAGGCACAAACACCTGACCCAGCCCAAATTTTTTCTCAAGGTTGCCGACCAGTAAAGTATTGTTGAAAAGTCCACCCGCAAAGCACACCGAGTCGAGCCCTTCACGTTTCAATAAAGACTCGGTCAAGTCTCCTACAACCTGCACGCAGGCATCTTGCAGGCTCGCTGCCAACGCCCGCCGCACTTGGTCTGTGAGTTCGCTTCGGCAATCCTGCAGCCCAACCCGTTGAAAGAATTTGTCCGAGAACACCGAATATTGTTGACCGCGAGTGAAATAGCTGAAGTTCAGGCGCGGCAACTCACTGCCGGGCTTGCGCAGAATGTCGAGGAAAACATTCTTGAAAGTTGGTTCGCCCTCCATGCTCAGCCACTGGGTTTTGTGCTCCTCGCGGCGAGGCACGAAACCCAAAAGAGCCGTTGTCTGCAAATAGACCCAGGCGGGAGAATGCGGATAGGCAAGAGCCTGTAAGACGCGGAGTTGATTGCCTTCGCCTACCGCGAGAAGACCGGAGCATCCATCGCCGCCCTCATCCATAACCACCACCAAGGCGCGGTCAAATGGAGACTGAAAAAAGGCGCTGGCTGCATGGCACAGATGATGGTCCACACTTATGGTTCTTCGCGGCTTGCCTCCGTGCACCGGAGAAATTTCCTGAAAGGACCTTCGGTTCGTGCCGTTCAATCCAGCGCTGGGACCGGACAACTGTTTCGCAATTCCCACCCGATGAAGTGCTCTGCGCAGCCGGCCGGCTGCGGGACGATTTGCAATCGCAAGGCAATCCAGCTCCGACGCTCGAATCCCACCTTCCTGCAGGCAGAATGCAATCGCCGCATCGGGCATCCCGTGCGTTCGCATGCGAGCCAGTTTGTCGTTCTCGATGGCCGCAACCACAACTCCGTCGCGCAGCAGCGCCGCCGACGAGTCGTATTGCTGGGGTGAGACTCCGAGAATATGGCTTGCGTGAGCTCTCACGTTCGAGACTCCTCTCTGATCTCGCCGACCTCGACCACTTGCGAAAATGGAGCGACGGTGGTGGGATCATCCACCGGAATGCGGGAGTTGGATTGGCCTCGACCCTCAGGGAGCGCAGAGAACTCCGCGCTTTCGCTCAAATCTGGCTGCCATCGACTTTTGACCCGGCGATAGGCTGCCAGCAAAAACACTGGTGCGAAAGAATAAACCAGTGCTACCCACCGGTCCCAAGCTCGAAAAACGGCGAACGCCACGGAATCGCGCGTTCGCTCAAGAAATGTTGCCTCCGCCGAGCCCTCGGGTACAAGTGGGTAAACCGGCCAGCTTCCTCCGAATCGCTTCTTCCAATAAACCACGTAGCGGTCGATCTTCTTTTTCAACCGCGGGGCAAGCACTTCGCTGCGGGACGAGCCTGAGACAATCCGCTCGCCCTTGACCATGGCGTGGTGCCCGGCGGAAAAAATGGCCGAGCGGTCCGCTCCCTCCAGCGTCCCCATCCGCCGATCATATGGAATGTTCAGAAACCTGCACACCCCTGCCATAGTCGAAGCCGGATCGCGAACCAGTTCTTCATAATGTAACTGATGGACGCGGCACTCGCGCGCGACCAGTAGGTCGCATCCCTTTTTCATTTCCAGATCGCCCAATAGGGCGCGCACCGACATGCCAGTCTTGCCGAACCAGGACGAACCCTGGCTGGCCCGGACGATGCTGCGAAGAGTATCCGCGGGGTCGCGCCAGATAATGATGAATCGCGCCTCCGGAAATAAGCGCGAGAGCTGGTCGAGCCGGTCGTAATAGCTGGGGGATTTGCAGCCCCAAATTGCCGTGCCGGCATACTCACGGCCCACACTCTCCATCGCTGCCGCTAGGCTCGCCGGATGATCGGGAATGCGGCCGGTATCGAGGTGGTGCCGCGACAATCCTGTATTCCAGAAATCCCAGCGTTGCTTCCAATCTGCCTTGCTCCGGCCACCCCAGAACATCGGGCCGAGCAAAAGCAAATCGCCTTCATACATCAGCGAAAGTTTGGGATTCTGATTCAGCAAGGCGTACAGCAAGGAAGTCCCGGATCGCCAAATGCCAACCACAAAGACGGGTTGAGTCGCTGAGTCTTTTTTCATGTCGATCATTGGCATCTGCAGAATATCTTTATATCTTTCTCGTTCGTAGGCCGTGTCGCAGACCGGGAACAATCGGGAGCCCGGACTCAGCCTGCTAAAACATTTGTAGAGCGGAGTCCGGCCTCCTAAACAACGATGTGTTTCAATCCGCCATTGCGAGAACGGTCTGAGATTCCTTCGCCTGCACCTGACTGGCGATCCAATGGTAGGTGGGTTGCAGACCTTTTTCCAAACGGATGGAGGGCTCCCAGCCGAGCACGCGGTGCAACAGCGTGTTGTCGCTGTTTCTGCCACGAACACCCTGCGGTCCGCTCAGATTGTGACGTTTCGAGATTCGCTTGCCGGCGATTTTGGCAACCATGTCCACCAGTTGGTTAATGGTGACCAGTTCATCGGTTCCAAGATTCAATGGCTCGCGATAGTCCGAAGCCATAATGCGGGTCAGCCCTTCGACGCAGTCGTCGACAAACATGAACGATCGCGTCTGTTCGCCATCTCCCCAGACTTCGATCTCGGCGTGGTCGCCAGCCAATGCAACCTTGCGCGAAATCGCCGCCGGAGCCTTTTCCTTGCCGCCCTGATACGTTCCGAGCGGACCATAGACATTGTGAAAGCGGACGATGCGGGTCTCAAAACCGAAATCTTTGTAGTAGTAGCGGCAAAGCTCCTCGGCAAACAATTTTTCCCAGCCATAGCCCGGCTCCGGATCGGCCGGATACGCATCTTCTTCGCGCAACGCGGTGACGTTGGGATCCTTCTGCTTGGCTTGGTTGTAGACGCAGGCGGAAGAAGAGAATAGGAATCGCTGGACCCCGTTCTGGCGTGCGGCTTCGAGCATGTGTGCGTTGATGAGGATATTGTTGCGGCTGATATCGGCGTGATTCGCGGTGATGTAGCCGATGCCGCCCATGTCGGCCGCGAGGTTATACACTTCGTCGATGCCTCCCCGCGTGGCCAGAAGACAATTGTCGGCCTTGCGCAGATCGAGGACCTCGAATTCGTCCGCGGCGCTCGCCTCGTACTCAGGATTCTTGATATCCACCCCGCGCACCCAATTGCCGTCAGCCTTTAACCTCTTCACCAGATGATGCCCGATGAATCCGCCTGCACCCGTAACCAGGATCCGTTTCGTGTTTTTCATTTTTGCCATGTCCTCTCCGTCTGTGATGGAAATTCACTCTTCAAATTAAGTTCACTTTCAAGTCATTTCAGAATCTGGGGAAGTTTTCGAACTTCTCTTTCGAAACCTCAACAAAACTTGCGCAACCCGAGCAACTCCAGACCTACACACCACGCAAACTTCGATCCTTGCACCAGGTATCGTTTCCAAAGCCTGCGAGGTTCGGCCAGCAGCCGGAAGAGCCACTCGAGGCCGTTCTCCCGCATCCAGCGCGGCGCCTGCTTCAAGCGGCCGCTGTTGAGATCGAAGGCTGCGCCCACGCCCAGCAAAACGGGCACTCGCAGCTTGTTCTTGTATTCATCCATCCAGCGTTCCTGCTTTGGTGTACTCAAACCCACCCACAAGACGTCCGGTTTGGCTGCTTGAATTGTTGCCACCACGTCGGCTTGTTCTTTTTCTGTCAGAGCGCGAAATGGCGGACAATAGGTTCCCGCGATCCGGATGCCGTGCCGTTCCTGTTCTGTCCTGGCTAAGCCGTCAGCCACGCCCGGAGCTCCACCGTAGAAAAAATGACGGTACTTCGCTCCTGTCTTCGCGCAAAAGGTTTCCATCAGTTCCGGGCCGTACACCCGGCGTTTCAGTCTGTAGCCGTGCCAGCGGCCGAGCCAGACCAGCGGCATTCCGTCGGGGACCACCAGATCCGCTTTTTCCAGAATCGCCTTGAAGCACGCATCTTCTTTTGATTCCGTCACCCCGTGCATGCCGGTAACCGCAACATAGTGAGAGCGGTCGCCCTGGGCGATCCACTCCTCCATCAGCGCGATGACTTCGGGAATCTGAATCGCATTGACTCGAACTCCCAGCACTCGAAAACTGCGAACCGTCGCGGTTTGTGAAGGAGCCAAAATATTGGATGACATTTTTCTTTCTTTTCTAGTTCTCCGCTTTAGCTTTCGTCGTACCGGGGAGGTTGAAAGTGTTTCTCTGCTCCCGCGAAACTACCGATACGCGGTTGCCAAAACTTCAAGGTCAGCCTCGACCGGCTCAATTGCGCGCGCAGCTTTTTGCTTGCGCCGCAGAAATTCGGCATAGCCCAGGACAGCCAGAAATGCCAATGGCGCCTGCCATACAATTTCGACGTTAAAGAAGGAGTGCAAGGTGACGACGCCGAGAACGCCGATGGACTCATAAGCCAACTGACGCTCGAAGCTGGTCAGCGAACGGTCGCGCACAAAGCGTACCAGGAGCCACCAGGTGCCGATCAGCGCCGCCAGCAGCGGGATCAATCCGAACAGTCCCGTACCCACCATGGTTTCGATGTAGTCGCTGTGCAGCGATCCCATATCCAGTCCGAGCTTGCCAAGGATGGCGAAGCGTCCCGCAGCATACGCCCCCAAACCCGTGAAGGGATGCTTCTGAAACTGGTCCCAGGCAAACGACCACCAGCCCATGCGGCCGGTCAGCGACGCAATTTCATTCTCGCTCTGCCCGCGTAATAAGTAGTCATAGATTTTAGAATTGACTCCCGCGAGCGCGAACACTGGGATCGTGGCCGCCGCAAGCGCTGCGCCCAACCGCAACCGCCTGGAAGTCAAAATGATCAAGCCGAAGCCGAACAGGAAGGCCGCGAGATCGTTGCGCGTTTGAGATGCGAGCAGGGCGCTCATGCCTAAAATCAAAACCAGCAAATACCATGTGCGATCCGGTCGCCGCTCTTTATCCAGCGGCAGAAGCCGGCAGAGGGCGACAATCGAAACAAGTGCGCCAACTTCTCCCACCACGTTGGCGGCTTCAATGGGAAATACGCCGGTAAGCCGTCCCCATTGATCCCAAGCCTCTGCAAAGATGAGGGTCTGCGTCCAGGTCCAGAGAAGGTCGAGGCACAAAAAGGTCCACGTCAGATTGAAGAGCGAAGAATATTCTTCCGTGGATTGCACGGTGACCAGGACCGTCGCCATGAACATCACATAGATCAAATATTCGCCAGACTTGAGCAGCGTCCACTCGGGATAGACCGACCAGAGCGCAGTGGTGAGGGAAGCCAGGGCGTAAAACGCCAACGCTCCCACGACTCCCCGAAAGAGCGATCCCAGCCAGTTCGGCCTGCGAAGAGCCAGGCGCACCAGCAATACCGCCAGCACGACGAGCTCCGGGCCGACGCGGAGCATCGCGACCGAGTCGATGGTTTCGGCGCGCGCGGCTTGCACGTCGCGGGCGAAACGAAAGACCATTCCGCTCACGTAAATCAGCAACCACAGAAGGTGCCACCAGGTAAGCTGCTTGGCTAAGGCCACTAGCTTGACCTTCGTGTAGGGGAGCGCAATTACCAGGACTACACCTGCAATCGGAAGCGCCAGCAAAACCAGTACCGAACCGAAGCCCGAGGATGAGTACGCCAGATAAGCAATCAGAATGCCGAGCAGCAGACCACCGGCGACAATTGCGATTGGGCTCCGAGTCTCAGGCGAGAAGTGGAACCCTCGCCTCGGCTGCCCAACCTCGGTGCTGCTCGTTCTGCTGGAGTACGCCATGGTTTTCTTGGGTCGCTAAGCTAAACCATCACAGTTCCGACTTCTCAATCACGAAATTTTCCAGCACCAGCGTGTCCATTTCGCTTTTCGAGAAAGTATTGAAGGCATTCGCCGGCGTATTCACCACCGGCTCTCCCTTCAGGTTAAAGGAAGTATTCAGCACCACCGGAACCCCCGTCGCCTGCCCGAATCGCTCGATCAGCCCATAGTAGCGGGGACTCTGCTCTTTGAACACGGTCTGCAATCGGCCCGTGCCGTCTACGTGGGTGATTGCCGGAAGAGTATGCTGCTCCGCCGGTCTCACCGGAACCACATAAAGCATGAAGCGCGCTGGACTATGTTTCGCGGCATCGGGAAGCTCGAAGTATTTCTCCGCACATTCCGCGAGCACTGAGGGCGCAAACGGCCGGTAGGGCTCACGGAACTTGATCTTCGAGTTCACAATGTCCTTCATCTCTTCGTTGCGGGGATCGGCCAGGATACTGCGGCTGCCGAGAGCGCGCGGCCCCCACTCGAAACGTCCCTGCGACCATCCAATCACTTTGCCGCTGGTGAGACGTTCCACTACACGGTCGTAAAGCTGGTCGTCGCTGCTCATCTGGTGATAGGGAATGTTGTTGGCGCGCAGGAAATCTCCGATCTCATTATCGGAATTCTGGCGCCCCCAATAGGCATGGTTCATGGAGAAATTCCGCGGCTTGCCGAGCAGCGTGTTGTAAGCCCAGAGCGCCGCTCCGAGCGCGCCGCCGCCGTCGCCCGCGGCCGGCTGAATATAAAGTTCTTCGAACGGCGTCTCCCGAAGAATGCGCGAGTTGGCAACGCTGTTCAGTCCCACGCCACCGGCAATGCATAACTTCTTGAGGCCGGTCTGCTGGTGAACATTGCGCGCCATGCCGATCAGCAACTCCTCGGTCACTTTCTGGATGCTGGCGGCAATGTCGGCATAATGCTGGTTCACGCGGCAAAGCTCTTCGTAGTTCGAGGGCTTGTCACCGAAATACTTTGGATAGCCCGTTCCCTTGGTGAAGAAATTTAGCTTGGTATCGCGCGGGTCGCCGAACAACTGAACGAACTTCCGGCTGTAGGTCTGATCGGTGGAATGATGGAAGCAGAAGTAATCCATGTCCAGGGCGAAAGAGCCGTCGCGGTTCTGCTGGATCAGCTTCCAGACCTTATCCACGTAACGAGGCTGGCCATAAGGCGCCATGCCCATGACCTTGTATTCGCCTTCGTTCACTTCAAAGCCAAGAAATGCGGTGAAGGCGCTGTAGAGCAAGCCCACGGAGTGCGGGAATTCGATCTGCTTGTTCAGCTTGATCTGATTGCCTTTGCCGACTCCATAGGTCGCCGTGACCCACTCTCCCACACCATCGACCGTAAGAATAGCGGCCTCCTCAAACGGCGAGCACAGGAAGGCGCTGGCTGCATGAGAAAGGTGGTGCTCGGAAAACAGTACTTTACTTTTCGGCACATTCAACTCGGACTGCAAGGTCGAGCCAACCCACAACTTGTCCAACATCCACGTAATCATGGACTCGCGAAATACCTTCCATGACTTCGGATAGGTCTGCAGCGTGGTCATGAGAATGCGGTCGAGCTTTCGAAATGGCTTTTCGAAAAACACGACGTAGTCCAGATCCGGACCTGTAATGCCGCCTTGCTCCAGGCAAAACTTGATCGCCTGTTTGGGAAAGCCGTAGTCGTGCTTGATGCGGGAAAAGCGCTCTTCCTCGGCGGCAGCGACCAAGTGCCCATCGCGCAGCAGTACCGCCGCGGCATCGTGGTAATAGCAAGAAATTCCTAGAATATCCACTGATTATTGCCCCCTGGCCCAGGTCATATCGTTGGTTTCTTCAGGATGGGGGAGCCATTCAGTCGGACGCTGCTTGATGCGCAAGGGATCGGAAAACAAACGCGCGGCAATCCCAAACGGAAACATCAATACAGCATAAAAAATAGTCAGCAGGATGCGAGCCTGGAAGTTTCCAATCTTCTTGCCTAACCGTTTCCAAGCCTCCCATGCCTGTTTCAATGTTTTCATTTCGTCTCCCTAGAAAAGTGTGTAAATGAAAGGTGCGATCGCCGAACTCTGGGCCAGCAGAATGAACGCGCCCAGGAGAAACAACACGAGCACCATCGGCAAAAGCCACCAGCGCTTGTGAGCTGCAAAAAACGAAAGCAGTTCGCCGGCGATGCCGACGTTCCGCGTTGCTGTCTTTAAGAACTTCATCTCTCCTCCTCCAAAATGGCAAAAAAACAAAATATTTGGGATTGAATCCCGACGGCGGGGAGAATACTGCCGTCTAATGAACAGCCCCCGCCGGGGGCAACAACTGATGCTGTTCCAACTTCTCAATAATCGTCTGGGCGCTGACCTCGTTTCCCAGCGGCGTATTATGAGGGTCGCACGTAAACGAAAAATATGGCCATTGCATGTTGTGCGCGTCGCGATAGGCGATAAACTGCGGCGCCAGCAAGTCGAGGGTTACGCCCGCGTTGCTCGCGGCCTCGCGCAAGCGTTGCTCCGGTTTCAAGGGACTGAAGTTCGCGGGCACGGCGCCGAATTCCTTCGTCATGCGCTCTCGCCATTCGGGATCAATGTCGGTAAAGCTGGGCCACGCCTCGACAATGAATTTTGCTCCGTCGGCAGCGACTGTATCCTTCATCCGCTGCATCACCTTCTCGGTCACGGTCCATGCCTGCTTCCATTCCGTATCGAGCGGATCGTCGGAATAGGTGGCGAGATAAATCGGCAAACCTTCCCATTTGTAGTTGTATGCGGGCAAGTCCACATGCAGCCACATGCGCTCAAGGTAATAAGTCAGCACCGAGTGGCGTTCCAAAAAGCTTCGCATTCCGTTGAAGCGCCTCGGTTCCACCGGCTTGAAAATAAGTTCGCCATTCGAGCCTAAATCGTAGTAAGGAGCGTACCAGTCGTGCATCCCATAGGATTTCGGTTGCAGCGTCGAGGAATTGTTCATGACGTCGTTCCAGGAAAACATCACGATCACCAGGTCGGGATGGAACTGCCGCACCCGCTCCTGATACATAATCAATTCCTGCGTCGTGCCGATGCCTTCGACTCCGAATCCCAGAACTTCAATGTTGCTATAGCCCTTCTGGCGAAGCTGCTGCTCCATCTGGATGTTCAATGTTTGTTCAGGTGTTACTTGAACATCTTCGACGGCGGAGTCTCCAAGAACCGCGATGCGGTATTCCCCTGCCGGCTTTTCGAGAGTGCGGTCCCTGTCACGCCAGCCCCATCGATTCGTTACCACTTCTCCCTGAAAGCAACCACGGCGATGGATCGTATGTTGATTCGGTATCAGAGACAAGCCCAGTTGAGGATCGTATTGGCGAAATGGAGCGCTTCGATAAGCTCCGAGCGGCAGAACGCGCAACAACACTTCTCCGCCCACCAACAGCACGATCACCATGAACCCCGTAAAAATAACGCCGTAAACAACTTTCTTATACCAGGGAAGGCGAACCTCTTTCCCCAAAGATTCCTGGGTCGCGTTCACATCTGTTTGGGTCGCACTTGTCATTAAACCTTATCGTTAGGTCTGACGGGGAAAGAGCTGAAGAAGGGGGTGGTTCTCTGAAAATCTAGCAACCGCTGGAATCACTGTCCTAGAGGTAACAATAGCAGGAAAAGCGCCGTTTACCAAGTGAAAATATCGGCGACTTTTCCACCAATTTTAATGCGAATTTTACGCAGCAGTGAGCGCTTCAGGCCTTCTGAGCGGCGTTCGCTAGGTTTCCCGCGAGGGTTATTTTGTTGAGGAACCGTCGATTGAGTTTTAGCTGTCATATTATTTGTGGCTTCCGAACCTGCCATGGTACCGTTAAACTCCTTTGAATCTTTGGGTTAGATCGGGAGAAGAACTTCGCTTATCGGCCTTCTTTCAGAGCCTGCAGCACGCCGAAGTAGGCCGGCTTTTTTCCGTAGCTCTCATCAAACAAAAGAGGAGCCGTGTCGCTCAGGCCGCCCGCCGGGTGCCAGGCGTTCCGGTCGCCCACTCCCCAGACGCTGAACTCCTTACAATTCGAGTCCTGCAGGCAGGCTTTGGCGATGTTGTAGAAGATCTCTTTTTGCTTAGCGAAGGCATCCGGAAAAGCCCCCGCAGGCCCCTGGTAGACATCCATTTCGGTGACGTGCGCTTCCACTCCGGCTTTACGCGCCGCCGCCAGGAAGTACTTGAATTCATCCACATAATTGGGGTGGAGCTTCTGCGCCTCAAGGTGCATTTCAATCCCGGCAGCATCGATGGGGATCCCTTGGCTCTTCAACTTTGTCACCAACTCAAAGAACTCGTCCACTCTTCCTCTGTCTACGCCGTCTCGCCCGAACGTCTCATTCAGCAGTAAAACGCCTTGCGGACTGGCTTCGCGCGCGTAGCGGAAAGCGTTCGCGATAACTTGTTCATTTCCCAGCACGCGGGACCAGCAGCCGTTGTTGCCCCGGTCGAGCGGCTCGTTGACGACTTCCCAGCCGTAGAAGGTGTCGCCGCCGTGCCGAACCACCGTCTCAATGTGTTCTTTGAGAATCCCGTCAAGGTCCCTCGCCGACCAGCCTCCACATTGTCCGGTCTGGAATCGCAGCCAGTCGGGGGAGTTATCGTTGCGGTAAACCAGCGCCTGCCCGAACAACTTCATGTTGTGCGCCTGGGCGAACTCCCGGTCCCGATCTATGCCGGAGAAATTGAAGCGACCGCGATCCGGCTGGGTTTGCCGCATGAGCACGATCGAGATGCCCAGGTTAAATTCCTTGCCCAGCACCGATCGGTACGGCGGATCCTGCTGGAAGAACTTTCCCTGAATGACCGACCCGACCAGGAAACCCATTTTGTCCGCGTAGTGGCGGAGTGACTCGTTGTCCTTAGCTTCTTGCCCTATGAACAGGGCGCAAAATAAGGCGGGGATTGTGATAGCCCAGATGTATCGCATTTGCGAATTTTACCCGACGGAGAATCGAATTGCAGGTGCCAGCAGTGCATTCGCTCGTGATCAGCGCTCTTGCAGTTGCGTGGGCAATTCCTGGTCGCCCGCGTCCGCTAACTGGCTGCTTAAGGGATATCCGAGCCGCTGCATCGCATCACCGGCATAGCGATCGATTAACTGAAGCTGCTCCGGAGTGAGTTTTTCGCGCCAGCCTCCGAGCGCACCTTTGCCGACGAAGCGTCCTTTTTTATGTCCGCGCAGCAAGGTTCCCTTGGTCAATTTCACATCTGGCTTTTTGACGCTGTCTTCCTTGGCGCGCATTCTCTCGAGCGTGTTATTGGCAATAGCGTTCCGGACTGCGGAGGGATCGGCGTCCACTTCGAGGAATTCGAGGATCTGCAACAGCGTTGCCTCCGTGTTCCGGCGCATTTCCTCGTAATGCACAAGCAGCATGTTTCCCGAAGCTGCGGTGGGCGAGTCGAGAAAGGAATGGACATGCCCCTGCCAGGAGCGAAAGCGCATCGTCCCACCGTTGAGAAACGATTCCAGGTACCCGTCAAAATCGCGGCCGTGCGAGAAATAATTAGCCCAACCAAATTCGCGGTCGCACGCTTCCACCGAAAACAACACGTCGCGCACATCCCGCACTAGATAAATGGCACGCCTGTAATTGCGGCGATAAGGCTCGTGAGTCTTGATGAGCCTTCCTCCACCGGGCAGAATCGGCCGGGCTCGCCCATGCGTACCGATTTCAGGGATGGCAGAGTTGACGTTCAGGAAGCCGGCCGGTTCGCCGGTAAGTATTTCCACGAGTATGAAGCGGAGCCAGGTGCTCCCTGAGCGCGGAAACTCGGCCAGATAAACGTCGCTGGAATCCAGTCCCCTGTGCCGCAGCCACACAATGGGATCGCGCAGCCAGGTTCGCGTTGCACGGTAACGAAGCTTCTTCCACGGTGTTATCACTTCTGCTTGACCTCCATGAGTTCCTTATTCTTAATTCTTAATTCTTTTGTCGCCAAGGTAAACGCGGGGATTCTTCGAACTTCGCCACGAAAAAACTGCTTAATTGCAGCTCGGAAATTTAAAGGAAGTAATGTTCGTAGTCCAGTTGTAGTCTCCGGTTGTAAGCAGGTATTGATTCGTGTACCAAAACGTGCACTCGTCGGCGGGGTCTACAGACATGCCGGAATAGTCACCCCAACGATACGTCGTAGTCTGCACGCCACTGCCAGTGAGGATGGTGACCTCCGCTTCCAGAGTTCCCAGCGTGTCGCTCGCCAGCCTTCCCGCGTAGCGAATGCCCGGGTTGACCAGATTGCTGGATACGCTGTAGCCGACCGCGATGTCGCCGTTCTGGTCCATGGCAATGCTCGGCATCCAGCGAGATTTTTGGTCCGGAGAAAATGTGCCCTGCTGATATACGGTGGGCGTGCCGCCGGGATTGCGAATTTCATACCAGCGTATCGCCGAGTAGGAATTCGTCGGCGGGTTCACGGAGTGGACCGCGACCAGGGATTGATGGGTGCCGAAGTTGCGATACGACAAGCGATGCATCAACCGGTCCGCGAGCGAATCCAGCCCCGAAGAGGTACCAGGCGGCGGCTGCGGAATGCATTGGAGGCCCCCGCACGCTTCGGAGAATGCCGCCACCGCGATTTTGGTTGGCCCGGTTAGCGTCGAGAGCGACGGAGTCGCCCAGTTCACATGAAACTTCCAAAGGTTCAGCGCGTTTGTGGCTAAGTCCAGGAGATAATTTGGCGCTCCTGTGGGCGGGGCCGTCGTACCATCCACATCGGCGGGCAGCAAGCTCATATTCTCAACCGTCGTGGTAAAACATTGGGCGGTCGCGGATTTCCCCGCCAACATGTTGGTCCGCTCGAGAGCGCAAACCATGCCTCCCACGGGATCAAAGTTGTCGTTCTGATTCAGCAAGTTGATCGACACGTAGTAAGCGTCAGACCAGGTCGCGATTTTGGCGTAATCGGTGAAATAAGTCGTGGGCAAGGTAAAGGCATACCGATAATAGCCTCCGGTGGCGTCGGTAGTCGTAGAGATGGCGACACACTGGACATACGGGCCGGTTCCCGCGTAATGGCTCACCACCCATCGCGCGGCTATTTTGTCGTAAAGAACGATTCCATCGTTCGGGTTCGTCGTCTGGCATGGCCCTCCGAACTCCGCCCAAAACCGATTCCCCTGCCCGGACAACACCTGCTTGCTGGTTGCTTTATCGAAAACAGCAATCTGGGCGTTCGCCCACTGCATATACTGCGTGGCCCCCGCGGCACCGTTGCTATCGGGGACAACCCTGCCCGCCGCGGTGATTCCCCTGAAACTGGTTCCCTGAGTCAAAGCTGCAGGAAGCGGCTCGCTGGTTTGCAGAGCGGCGTCGAAGGATGGCTTGCGCGAAGCTTGCGAATGATTTACGGCTTCAGACTCATTTTCTGGTTCGCCCCGATCTGTCTCAGATTCCGCCGCAACCGGCGGGTCCTGCATGTTTCGCAGCGGCGCAGACACATCGTGACGGACTTCCCGGATTACGATCGCCTGCGTCTCCTGAGAGCGCAGGTTCACGGGGAGAAACAACACGATACTGCCGAACAGCGCGATCTTCGACGTCGTGCTCAATTTCGCTACCATACCCCCTCCAGTCTGATTTCGAAGTATTTTAGTTCTCGCGCGAGAAACTTCAATCCGTCGTAACCAGTTCCGGCTCCGCCTCTGCATTTCCACCAACTTCAGAATTCGCTGCTGACTCGCTCAGTCTTCGCTTGAAAAGCACAACCATCAGAATTAAAGAGGCTAAGTCTGAGAGGTTAATCGCAAGGATCGCGCCCCAAAGTCCGTACGCTTTCGTTGCTGGAATCCCGATTACCAGGGAAAGCACAGTGGCAACCGCGTACGCGAAAAAAACCAGGCGTGGTGCCTCCATTGCCCGAAGAACTACGGTCGGACCAAACGCCGCGGCCCACAAGATCGAACCCAGTGCAACGAAAGGCAGATGGTGCGCAACGTCCAAATACCTGCCCGAATAAAGCAAATGAAAAACCGGCCCTTTGAACCAGAGAATCACTGCCCAGTAAGAGATCGCTCCAGCCAGAGTAATGACGGTGATTTTGCGATTCAGAGAAGCCGCGTTTTTTCCCGCGCGCTCACCCTGCAATCGGGCGGCATAGGGAAGAAACAACATCCCCAACGCGGCCTGGGTCTGCTGCAGCGGCGCTACCAGATTCATGAGCGCCTTCAGTTGCCCCGACTCCGCCAGCCCGGCAAAAGCGCTCAGCAACGGGTAAAACAAATATGCCGGGACCCAGGAAGCAACGTTGGCGACGAGCGCCCAGCGGCCGTAGGACCAATGTTTGCGACAGACCTCACCGAGGTGCAGATCGGCAGTCTTTGGTTGCAGGTTGGCAAGTAGATGCCGAAGCAACAGGCAACTGGTGGCCAGCGCAGCCAGTGCGATCGCAAGAAACGCCCAAAAAGGCGAAATCACTCCCCAGTGTTTCGCGAGAAATATTCCTCCCATCGCGAAAGCGCAATACGTTAGTGCTCCAATGGCGGCGTGGCGGGGCGAAAGCTCCAAATAAAAAGTCCGCCGGGCCAGCCAGAACAAAAGCACCAAGGGGCTCGCGATGGTCACTCCGGCAAGCGCTGACGGCAGCGCACTCGTGGGATCCATCCCTCTTGCCACTGCCGCCCAGCAACCGAGCGCCGCGCAAAGTATGGCGCTTAGGGCAAGATGCGCCCACAGCAAAATCCTCAAATATTCGCGCAGATTCTCGCGATAGGTCGAACCGCCGAAAACCGCCATCGGCTCCAACAGCAGGGACTGGTAGAGAACCGTAAGCAGGACGAAAATACCGAAAGCAACCGCATAGGCTCCATATTGATCGGCGGTGAGCCAGCGCGCGAGCAAAATGCTAATAACGAAATTCGATCCCGAAATCAGCGCCTGGTCGGTGAGAGCGAAGCCGCCTCTAGCCGCCCACGGAAGGATCCGGCCCAGCAGAGGACCAGGGCGGTTGGCTCGGTTATAGTTCCCGCTGCTGATAGGTTGTCTTGTCGATGACATGGTTGAAGTTATCGTTGAAGGCAGGATCAGTTCGTCGGCAGGGAAACCTGTTCTGCCACGCGCTCGCTGCCTGCCATCTCTGCCCGGCGCAGGCACTCGCTTAGCTTTTCCGCGAGTATGGTAACGTTTGGTTCGAAGAACATGTTGTCGTGGCGACCCGAAATTTCATGGATCTCCACCCCGCCCGCACACCACTCGTTCCATCCCCCCATCGCGTCGTGGACGCTGCGCAGCGACTTTGTGCTCGGCCGGAAGACCGTGATTCGGCCCGTATAGATCTTGGGGACGTAACGGCTCTCTGCCAAATAACAAGCCTGGCGGACTTTGAGCAAATCCGGAGGAAGCTGCCGGCCCAACCTCCGTTGCAGGTACGTAGCAAAGCGGCGAGCCCTCGCAATCGAGTAAGAAATCTTCTCCTTCACCGGCATGCGAAGCAGTTTGAGCAGCAGTTCCGACGACGACATCGGACGGCCCGGGAAAGTATCGAGCAGCGCCACCAGCGCCACTTCATCACCCTGAGCGCGCAGTTGCTGCGCCATCTCGAGCGCCACCATCCCGCCAAACGAGTATCCGCCGAGAAAGTACGGCCCTTGCGGCTGAACCTGTTGGATGTCGCGAATGTAGTCTGCCGCCATCTCCTCGACTGAAGAGGCACATGCCTGCTTGCCATCGAGTCCCTTGGCTTGCAAACCGTAAAGCGCGTGCTCGTTGCCCAGGTAACGCGCCAGGTCGCGGAAGCGCAGCACCGTACCGCCAATGCCATGGACGCAAAAGAATGGCGGTCTCGATCCGTGCGGCTGAATCGGAACCAGCGATGACCACGATGGCGACCATCCTTCGCGTCGCATCAACTCCGCCAGGCCCGCAATCGTCGGCGCTTGCAGCAGCGTAGTAATGGGAATTTTCCGCTGCAACGCCTGCTCGATGCGATGCATCAAGCGGACGGCAAGAATCGAGTGTCCGCCCAGATCAAAAAAATTCTGCTCCCTCCCGATGGGCCTGATCCCCAGTACACTTTCCCAGATTCCAGTGAGTTGCAACTCTAGAGCATCTTTCGGTTGCGCTCCGTCAGTTGCCGACTCGCTATGGAACAGCTCGCTGTCACTCGCCGAGGGATCGGGCAGTGCTTTCCGGTCCACCTTGCCGTTGGGCGTGAGCGGCATCGCCTGCAACATCACAAAGGATGCAGGCACCATATATGCAGGTAGCTTGCCTTGCAGGAAGGAACGCAGCTCGCTCGGATCCGGCTGCTGACCAGCCTGCGGAACGAAGTAAGCCACCAAACGTTTGTCGCCTTCGCTCCACTCTCTGGCCACGACTGCAACGTCACGAACTGCCGGATGGCGCTCCAGCACCGCTTCAATCTCTCCGGGCTCTACGCGGAATCCGCGAATCTTGACTTGAAAGTCGCGGCGTCCGACAAATTCAATTTCGCCGGATGGGAGAAACTGGGCCATGTCCCCCGTCTTATAAAGGCGCGCCGCGGGATCGTCGCTGAACGGATCGGAAATGAACTTTTCCGCGGTGTTTTCTGGACGGTTCAAATAGCCGCGAGCCACGCCGACGCCGCCGATGTGTAGCTCTCCAGGAACTCCAACTGGCACGGGATTGAGCTGTTCATCGAGCAAATAAACTTTAGTATTTGCAACCGGCCGGCCGATCGGCAGAGTCGTCAGCATAGGAACATCCTGCGAACTTGGCGGCTCATAGGCGGTCGCGATCACGCTGGCTTCGGTCGGCCCGTAGGTGTTGATCCAACGCACTCGATTGCCAACCGCTTTTCTCCAGGCTGAAAAAGCCTTCGCCGATGCCTTCTCGCCTCCGACAATCACCAGACGCAAGCCCTGTGGTACAGGCTCTTTCAGTTCGGAGAGTTCGTGCACCATCTCGTGCCAGTATGCGGTCGGTAAATCCAATACGGTAATGCCGTGCTGTCGCACCCAGCGCAGGAACTCGCCTACTTGCAAAGATAAATCTTCCGGCCGGAAAACGACTGCCGCACCTGCCATCCAGGTCGGAAACATCTCTTCGATCGCGATATCAAAACTGATCGACGAGAATTGCAGGACCCGGTCAGCCGGCACATGACCAAAGAGTTTGACTGCCGCCGCACCGTGATTCACCAATCCACCGTGAGTGAGGAGAACGCCTTTCGGCGTCCCCGTAGAACCCGAGGTATAAATCAAATAGGCAACATCGGCGGGACGAACTTCACATGCAATTCTCTTATCGTCCTCTTGCGAAACCTGAGCCCACTCTTGTGGCAGGCCAACGATCTCCAGGCTGGAGCTCGCGAACTTTGCCGATGAGAATTTCTTCAACGAGCTTTCATCGGCCAGCAAAACCGCAGGAGCAGCATCCCGGAGCATCAGTTCCAGCCGCTCCTCCGGATAATTCGGGTCGAGCGGGACGCAGGCTGCCCCAGCTTTCAGCACAGCCAGCAAAGCAACCGGCAATTCGAAAGACCGCTTCAGACAGACTGCGACTCTGCCTTCAACTTCCGCGCCGCGATTGCGCAAATAACGCGCAAGTTGATTGGCGCGGCGGTCCAGCTCCGCGTACGTGAGGGTTACATTCTCATATTCGACCGCAACCGAATTCGGAGTGCGCTGACTCTGCGCCTCGAACACCTGGTGCAGGCACAACTCGCTTGGATAATCAGCTCTGGTGTCATTCCATCGCACCAGAATCTGATTCAGCTCCGCTTCACTCATCTGCATTTGCATTTGCGAATCGCGAGCATCCATCGTGGCTGGGTCGCTCGTGGCTGGGTCGTGCACCATTTTGTCGTGCGCCGCCCGATTGTGCGCCTCGGTGATCACCGCACCACCACCTCGGCACCGTCGGAATGCGGTTTCGAAGCAGAATCCTGCGTGCCTTCCTCAAGATGCATCGTGAGTTTTTCCGCCACGACCTTGCAGTTCGGCTCCGTGAACATTTCGAGATGCGCTCCCGGCATTCTGTAAGTCTGAATACCGCCCAGCGCAAAGTTGCGCCAGCCCTGCTCGTAATCCCAATAGGGAGCGTTGGGCCAGTCGGTCGATTGAAAGAGCACGATCTTTCCCGGGTAAGGCTTGGGGCGGTACTCCCACGCTGCGGGATGGACCACCGGATTCAGATCTTCCGGAACCCCGTTGCTGCCGGGCTTTCGAGAACCCTGAAAGAATCGCCACTTGAACGCGTTCACGCGCCGTTGCACTCCTTCCCACCTTTCGCTCACGTATGTGGGAACGTCATGGATTCGGACGCGGGTCAACTTTTGCACGTGAAATTTGGCCTTTTCGAAAAAATAACGGAGCCGGTAATCCTGGTAGTCCCAGTAGCAGACCGGATTTTGCGAGTCGAATAAGGCGAGCAATCCTACCCGTTCCCCTCGCTCCTCTAACTGCCTCGCCATTTCATACGCGATCACGCCGTTCACGCAAAGACCAGTCAGACAGTAGGGTGCCTGCGGCTGCACCGCCTGCATGATTTGGATAAATGCGGCGGCAAGGTCTTCGATTCGGTAGGGTTTGGGCAGCTGATCGAGCACCGGTTGCGGCAAGTCAAGTCCCAGGAAGGGCTGGTCTGCGCGCAGACGGTTTGCCAGGGGTCGGAACGACGCGCCTCCGCGAACACAGAACAGAGCTGGCCGCCCTTCGCTCTGCCGGATCGGCACCACTCCCTTGACATGTGCCGGTGTGTGTTCTTCTTGCACATGAAGCAGGCGTGCGAGTTGTTCGATGGTCGGCGCACGGAAAATATCTGCCAGCGATAGCCTTCGTTCAAAGGCGCGATTCACCCGCAGGAGCAACCGGCTCACCAGAAGCGAATGGAAGCCCAGATCGAAAAAGTTTTCATCGACCCCAACCGGACCGCGCCCCAAAACTGCGCGCACGATCTTGGACAGCTCTTCTTCCGCGTGATTCCGGGGAGCCAGCAGTTCGCCCCGGCCCGGTAATTGCACGTCTTCGTTTGGCCTCGGCAGTGCTCCGCGATTCACTTTGCCATTCGGCATCAGCGGCAGGCCAGGCAAAACTATGAAATGCAGCGGAACCATATATTCCGGCAAGCTTTGTCTGACGAAGGTGCGAAGTTCCCCCTCCGCGAATTTCTTGTCCAGTTTGGCAACCACATAGGCGACCAGCGTTTTATCCGCAGCCCCGCTCTGGTGAAGCACCACCACCGCCGCCTCCACCGCCTTGTGTTTGGTGAGCGTGGATTCGATTTGCCCCAACTCTACGCGGAATCCACGAATCTTCACTTGGTGATCGACCCGTCCAAGGTATTCAATCACACCATCCGCGCGGCGGCGCCCACGATCCCCAGTCCGGTAAAGCTTCCCGGGAAACTCCGGCAATGGGCTGGAAATAAATCTCTCTTCCGTTAGTTGCGGCCGCCGATGATAGCCTCGCGCCAGGTTATCTCCACCAACGTAGATTTCGCCCACGACGCCCGCCGGAACCACCTGGAGGTGAGCGTCCAGCACGTGAACCTGAGTGTTTGCGATGGGCTTTCCGATGGGCACGGTGTCTTCATGAACTTGACCGAGCTGATGGTAAGTGACATCGGCGGTAACCTCTGACGAGCCATAGAGGTTGAGCAGCATGCTCTCCGGGAAAACTTTTTCGAACTGCTGGTAAAGCGCAGGTTCCAGCGCCTCGCCGCTGCAGATCCACAATTTAGGATGAGCACGGCGGCCTTTTTTCTGTCCGCTCTCCTGCCCGCTGTAAGCATCGAGCAATACGCGCAATAGCGACGGAACCAGCACGATCCGCGAAATTCGCTCGCTGGCCATTATCCGGACCAGTTCAAGCGGATCCTTCACCAGTTCGTCCGGAATGATTACGTTGGGAACGCCCTGCAGCAGAGGACCGAAAATCTCCCAGATCGAATCCACAAAATTCAGAGACGTCTTCTGGCAGCACACTTCTCCACTGGTGAACGGATACTGCTTCCACATCCAGGCAAAGCGGTTCAGTGCGCCTCGATGCAGCCCGAGCACGCCCTTGGGGATGCCGGTCGACCCTGAGGTATAGATCACATAGGCGAGGTTATCGCTCGTGATCTCGGTGTCTGGATTGCTGTCTTTCTCGCGCGCTATCTCTGCCCGGTCTCGATCGATGCAGACGACCGCAGCCTTCCTGGGCAAGCTCGGAAATAAATTTTTCTGAGTCACCACCACGCTGGCTTGCGAGTCTTCAAGAATGAAGTCCAGCCAATCCTTGGGATAGGACGGATCGAGCGGGACCCATGCGCCACCGGCCTTGAGGATTCCAAGGAGGGCAACAACCATGTTCACGGAACGGTCGAGGAAGATTCCCACGAAAGATTCCCGGCCGGCTCCCATGCTCTTCAACTTCCACGCCAACTGGTTCGCCCGGCGGTTCAGCTCGCGATAATTCAGACAATCGTTTCCGCAGATAATCGCGACTTTTTCGGGAGTGCGCTCGGCTTGAGCCTCAAAGAGTTGATGGATGCACCGATCAGATGGGTAGCTGGCGCCGGTATCGTTGAAGCCCACAACCAGCTGCCGGCGCTCCTCTGCGGCGAGCAAGGGCAAAAGAGAAATCTTCTGATTGGGATCAAGGCAAGCGCCTTCGATCAGGCGCTCGAAGTGCGCAAGCATTCGCTGGATTGTGGATGGTTCGAAGAGGCTCGAGTTGTATTCCACGTAGCCGCCAAGTTCGGGACCCTTTTCCTGCAAAACCATAAACAGGTCGAACTTGGAAGTGCCAGTATCTAACTCGCGCGAAACCCACTTCTGGTCGCGCAGTTGGATCGTCGCGGTGGGCGCGTTCTGCACAGTGAACATCACCTGAAAAACCGGGCTCCGGCTGAGATCACGAGCCGGCCTCAGGTCTTCGAGCAGCATTTCAAAAGGCAATTCGTAATTGCCATACGCTTCCAACGCGGCCTGGCGCACGCGCGCCAACAATTGCCGGAAGCTCGGGTCGCCACTGAGATCGATGCGGAGCGCGAGAGTATTCAGGAAGAAGCCGATCAACCCTTCCAGCTCAGGCCGGGGACGGTTCGCGACCGGCGTCCCGACCACGATGTCCTCCTGCCCGGTGTAGCGTTGCAGCAGGGCCTCGAAGCCCGCCAGCAACGTCATGAACAGTGAGACATTTTCCCTTCGGCTCAACTCGCGGAGCCGGGTCGCTAAGGCGTTTGGCAGTTGGAAGAAATGCCGGGCGCCTTCGTAGGTTTGCACCGCGGGACGCGGAGAGTCGATGGGCAATTCGAGGTACGGTGGAGATCCCTCCAGCTTGGTGCGCCAGTAGGATAACTGCTTGCCGAGCGCCTCTCGCGTAAAACCCTGGCGCTGCCATACGGCGAAATCGGCATATTGGATGGGAAGTGGCGGGAGTTCAGCTTCGTCGCCGCGGGAAAAACTCTGATACAGAGCGACCAACTCTTCGTGGAGAACGGCCATCGATGGGCCGTCGGCGCAGATATGGTGCAGGTTCAGCACCAGCGTATGGTCCTGCGCGGTGCAGCGAATAAGGCAGGGTTTTAGTAGCAGGTCGTGCTCGAGATCAAAAGGCTGTTTGCAGAAATCGGAAATCTCTCGCTCCAGCCGGGGCTGCTTTTCTTCTTCCGGGAGCGAGTTCAGGTCCGAACTCAAATCGACGACGTGAAGATCCTCGCTCTTATCCGCCCCGCTCTTATCCAGTTGGATCGCTTGTGCAGGAGCACTGTCGAGCGAGACAACAATTGTGCGCAGCGCTTCATGGCGCGCCACCAAAGCACGCAGCGCATTGCGAAGAGCAGCAATGTCGAGATCACCGGTGATCCGCACCGCTATGGGTACGTTATAGACCGGGCTCCCCGCCGCGAACTGATGCAGAAACCAGATTCTTTCCTGGGCAAACGACAGCGGCCAGGGGCCTTCACCCGCGCGCACAGCGATCGGCTGATGCTGTGGCGGAATCGGATCGTCCGTGGCTGCGCCCAAAGGATTCTCCGACACTGATTCTATTTGCGATTGCACCAAGGAATTCATTTTGGGGGATGAGGTGCTGAAAAAACAACTGCCTTCTTAACCGTACCGGCTTCTTAGGCCGTAGGCGCAAAACTGATGGGCAGCGAGACCAGCCCGCGGAGGCCAAGATTATGACGCCACTTCAACGGCCTGGGTTGGAGAAATAAATTGGGCAGGCGCCGAAGCATCGTCTCAAAAACGATCTGTCCTTCGAGACGCGCCAGAGGCGCTCCAAAACAGAAGTGGGCAGCCCAGCCGAATGCCAAATGCCGGTTATCCTTGCGCGTAATGTCCAGCCGGTCAGGATCTGGAAAACGTTCGGGATCGCGGTTTCCCGCCGCCATCACCGCCACCACCGCTTGCCGCTTAGCGATTTTCTTGCCGCCCATCTCAGTGTCTTCCGGCGCCAGGCGCGCGGTATGCTGGCTCGGGCTCTCGTAGCGCAGCAACTCCTCAACCGCCGACGGAATCAGCGAGAAATCGGATCGCAACAACTCCAACTGACTTGGATTTCGCAACAGGCTCAGCAGGCCGCTCCCGATCAGGTTCGTTGTGGTCTCTTGTCCGCCGACCATCGTCACGATCGTGTTGGCAATAATTTCTTCGTGGGTCAGCTTGTCGCCGTCGATTTCCGCAGTTAGTAGCGCATGGATTAGGCCCTCTCGCGGCTGCGCCATCTGCTGCCGGACTGCATCGCGGAAATAGTCAACCAGATTCTGCACCGTGCGCAGCATATGCTCCACACGCTCCGGATTATGCTGGAAGTTCCCCAGCATTTCGGCAAAATCGGCGGACCACGTTTTGAGCTGGCGCCAGTCGCTTGCTGGAACGCCCAACATTCCCGCGGTCACGATCGCGGGCAGCGGCTCGGCCAGCTCCGCGATCACGTCCATTCCGCTCTTGGACTCGACGGCGTCAATCAGATCGTTAACGATCCTCTGGATTTGCCCCCGCAAGACCTCGACCCGCGCGGGCGTGAAAGCATGGGCAGCTAGACCCCGGATGCGAGTGTGCGCCGGCGGATCCATGAACAGCATCTGCTGCACCATCACTTTGGCGATCGGACCCATCGCGTCGAGTCCCATCTCCCGCAACTTCTCGGGGGTCGGTGTGCGCTCCGCCGAAAACTTAAGCAGCACCGTCATCACATCCTCGTAACGGGTAACCACCCAGGCGTGAAGAAAAGGATCCCAGTGCACCGGGTCTTCGTTGCGCAACCGATGGTACAGAGGATAGGGGTTGGCCAAAACTTCCGGATCGAGCAATTGATACAGGCTTAAGCTCTGATCCGGCGGCCTGGCGGCGAGAGTGCTTTCAGCATTCATGCGATGGGATAAACCAGCTCTTGATGAAGCGGATTCTCAACGGTTCAAGCGACTTTAACGGTTCGCAACTTTTCAATCTGCTGCGCGATACCTGCAACGGTAGGATGATCGAACAAAGCCAGCAGCGTCAAATCGACTCCAAACCTTGCACTCACCCGGTTGATCACCTGCGTGCCGAGAAGGGAGTTGCCTCCCAGCAAAAAGAAGTTGTCGTTGGCGCCAACCTTGTCGACGTGCAGAAGCCGCGCCACGAGATCGGCCACTCGCTGCTCGGTTGCGGTTCTGGGTGCGACAAAAATTTCATCGTAAACAATGTTCTGATCGTCGGGAGCCGGCAGCGCACTTCGCTCCACTTTCCCGCTAGCCGACATGGGCAGCGATTCCACGGCAACGAAAATGCTGGGCAACATGTATTCCGGCAAGGATTGCCGCAGGAACTCCCGCAGGATGCTGCCTTTCAAAATCGCACCGGGTGCAGCAACGATGTAGGCGATCAGGCGTTTCTCACTTTCGCCATCCTGCCGCGCGATTACACTGCTGGCTTGCACGGCCGGATGACGATCCAGAATGCTGACCACCTCGCTCGGATCAATCCGATAGCCACGAATCTTCACCTGATCATCGATGCGACCGTGGAACGCGATTTGACCGTCGCGCTGGTAACAACCGAGGTCTCCCGTGCGATAGAGGCGCGCCCCTGGCGCTTTCGCCCACGGGTCTCCGACAAAACGTTCCGCCGTTAAGCGAGGAAGATTCAGGTAGCCTCTCCCGACCAGAGCACCGCCGACATAAAGCTCGCCAATTTTTCCTGGCGCAACCGGTTTCATATTCCCGTCGAGTATGTGGACTTCACAGTTGGCGATTGGCCGGCCGATCGGGGGCAATCCCTCGGTCGAGTCGCGATGCTCAACCGGCGCCGAGGTCGTCACCACCGTACATTCGGTCGGTCCATAATTGTTCACCAGCGTGAAGGGCAGATTTGACGATGGATAGTGATGCAAAGTATCCGCGCCGGTTAGCAGGAAACGCAAAGCTGTTTCCGCAGGCCAGGACAATTTGATCATTTGCTCCGCCACGGGCGTGGGAATGAAACTGACGGTGATCTCTTCGCGAACCAGCCAGTCGCGCAACTTTTCGGGCTGGGCGCGAACTTCGTCGCTCACAATATGAACGCTCGCTCCAGCTACCAGGCTGGGCCAAATCTCCCATACCGCTGCGTCGAAGCCAGCGGACGCCAGCTGGCTGGTGCGGTCGGCCGCCGTCACTCCAAATGCTTCGCAATGCCAATTCACTAGATTGAGCAGGTTGTCGTGGCCAATCAGAACGCCCTTTGGCACTCCGCTCGAACCGGAGGTATAAATCACATACGCAAGATCTTCGAGCGTTGCCCCATCCGCGAGCGGAATCGCGGGAAGTTGAGATATCGCAGCCGCGTCAGCATCGAGAGCGACCACACGCCGCCCGGCTGCGAGAGACTCGGCCAAGCCGGAGTTTGTGATCAGCACCGGAGCCTTGGCATCCTCCAACATCAGGGACAGCCGCTCCTTTGGAGATCGCACATCAAGCGGCAGATACACACCACGCGCTTTGAGCACGGCCAGAGAAGCGATCACGAGATCGAGCGACCGTTCCAGGCACAAACCAACCACCGTCCCGGTGACCACGCCTAGAGTGCGCAAGTAGTGCGCGAGCTGATCCGCGCGTTGGTTCAGGCTGTGGAAGGTGAGAGACTCCGAACCGCATCGCACGGCCAGCGATTCCGGGGCAAGCGCCGCCCGCCGTGCCACCAGATGCTGAACACAGAGTGGCGCGTGCTTACCATCCAGTCGTCCATTCGTCGGACGAACGGATTTGTTTGTCTCGGATTGTATTGGCTGGCCAGAACTGGGGCTATCGAGTGGGAAGGTGCTGTTCATAAGGGGACGGTGTTAATTAAGTAGCGCGAATTCGTCATTGACGCTTTTACCTTCTTTTGGGTTTCGATGGATCTACCCCCCGAGTGACTTCCTCGGGATTATGCTGCGCCTGACCCGCGAAGTACCGCGGGAATCGTGCGCACTAGAATCTGCAAGTCAAGCCAAAGAGACCAGCCATCAATGTATTCCAGATCCAGCTCCATCCACTTTTCAAACGGGATCGAGCTGCGGCCATTGATCTGCCACAGACATGTAATTCCTGGACGAACGCTGAACCGCCTGCGCTGCCAATCTTTGCTGAATCCCTCGTAATCCCGCACCGGCAACGGCCGCGGACCTACCAGGCTCATATCTCCCTTGAGAACATTAAACAACTGTGGCAATTCGTCAATACTGGTTTTCCTGAGGAATCGCCCGAGAGGAGTAATCCGAGGGTCATTTTTGATCTTGAACACCGGACCACTGACTTCGTTCAAATGCTGCAGGTGCGCCATTTCCTTCTCTGCGTCCACCACCATCGTCCGGAATTTACAGATTTTGAACCTTCTCTTATTGAGTCCGACGCGGTTCTGCAGAAAGAAAACCGGACCGGGCGAAGTCAGCTTGATGGCCACGGCGGCGACCACCAACACTGGAGCCAGAAAAATCAGAACGACCGTAGAAATAACCAGGTCAAGAACTCGCTTGACCACAACCGACCAGCCCTCGGCAAGACCAGTGGCGTGCGTGATCACAGGATCGCCTGCCAAATGCTCAGCCTTGGGTTTCGCCAGTCTCAAATTGAAGATGTTCGAGAGCCACCGCACGGTAATCCCCTGCTCTTCGCACACCGTGGCAATCCGCGACGCCTCGGAGTACAGGGATTGCATTGGTAGCGCCAGCACGACCTCGTCCACCACGTTGTTGCGTAGAAAGTGCGTGAGTCCGTTGAAATCACACACTACCGGGTGGCCTGCCTTTCGCAGGTTCTCCACTCCCGGCCATTCTTCATCCACAAAACCGATCACCCGGTAACCCAGATCGGATCGGGTCTCAATCTCGCGGCAGAAGTCCAGGACCCTGTCGTTAGAGCCCACAATCAGGATGTCGCGAAGATTGCGGCCATGGCGGCGTATCCAGGCGAGCACCACGCGCAACACCAGGCGGCTCGCCACCATCGTCACAGCGCTCACCAGCCAGAAAGACGCGAGAAACAGCGGCGTGACCATGCGAATGTGAAACGCGATGTGTCCGGCCAAAATCACGAGTGCGGCTACCGAGACCGCTTTGATTACATCGCTGAGCTCTCGCCCACGTGTGGAGAGACGCCGCGACCGATACAACCCGAAGAGATTGAAGATGAAGTACCAGGAAAAAACCATAAGGGCGAAGATCGCAAGATTGGCGATCTTGATCCGCATGGAGAAGAATTCGGCAAACGAAACGCTCTGGTTTTGTTCAAGGCCAGGCAGGGCGGCCACGATGAAGGCGAACGTCATCAGGCCCAGATCGAAGAGCCTGAAGATATTGAGGAGAATTTGTCGGCGGGCATTGCTCATTTTGCGAAAGGCTCCCTGGGTATTTGTTGTGACAGCACTGCCGCGAATAGAGAGGGATAAAGAAGCTGGCTAACTAGGGTCGGTACAACGAAAACCAGAGCACAATAAAGAGAGGCCATCGGCAATCCGATCCGGCCTCTTCGTTTTCATTCGCTTAGAGTTTCTTATAGATTTTTTCGGGGATGGGAAACGTTCGATGGCTTAACACGGCGCCGAGAACCCGCACGCTGGCGTTTTCAAAATCCTTTACCGCTTTACGCGCGACCTCTCGCCGCGAAGAATTCGCTTTGAGGACGAGAACGACGCCCTCGGAGGCGTGGCCCAAAGCCATCACGTCATTGCTGGGGTTTAGCGCGGGCGCATCAATCACCACATAATCAAACTCCGCGCGCAACTCCGCCAGGCGGGCCCGCATCCGGTCCGATCCCAACAGCGACTGCCATTCCTGGGCCTCACCTCCGCAGCTCAAGAACTTCAGGTTGCGCACGCCTGACGGCCTCAAGTAGCGCTGGATCGGATCGGAGTGCTGCAACGCATCGGTCAGGCCATTCTCGCACGGGGTATCGAATTGCAGGTGCAGGGACGGCTCCACGAAATTCGCATCCACTACGCAAACCGTTCCCGCCACTTGGGCCGCCAACATCTCAGCCGCGCGCGAGCAAATCCAGGACGAACCGCTTCCCGGTTCGAGGGCGCAGAAAGTCACAACTCGCGATGCTCCAGATTCGGAACCCAGAAACACGCGCTGCACCAGTTTCGTCACTTCATCGCGCTGCCTGGGATCCATGTCAAATCGAGGCGGCTTGGCCGGGACCGACTCAACCTCTTGGGGCTCGACGGGAGCCGCGATTTCCGTCTCCGCCTCGGGCTCGAAGATATCGAGTTCTTTTCCCAGTTTCTGCAGCAGCTCAAAATTTCTGCTCATCGGTTTACTCCAGTCCCTTGGGTCTCAAACGGTGTTGCATTGGTAATGCCGCGCGCCGTGAAGCTCATTCGTTGCCGCCGCCTGCCATTGGCATGCGCAGCAGAGTTGCAACCTGGCGCATGTAATCCTGTGCCGTCGCAGGCGTCAAACTCGACTTACTGTCTGTGGTGCCGCCGAACAGCACTGCGGCTCCACCCATCTCCGGAACTTCATCCGGAGTCAGTCCGGCCAGCAGGCGCTTGATATCCAGATCTTCGTCTACTTCTCGCACGATGCGCGCATCGATCACCTTTTGTCGCATGGCGCAGCCCAGCGACAGCGCATTGAAACAATAATTATTGATCTTGCGCGGTATGCCTTCGCTTACCCGGGCAATCAAAACCTTGGCGTCGCGGGCAAAAGGAGATTGGCCTTTGCAACCGGCGACTCGCAGCCGATGGTCGATAAACTGGCTGGTCTCCTCGATCGAGAGCGGGTTCAGGGTGTTCACGATCGAAATCCGCTGCCGCAACTGGACCAGCTGAGGACTGGCCAGTTTTTCTCCCAATTCCGGTTGTCCCGCCAGAATGATCTGTACCAGCTTCGCCTGCGGCGTCTCGAAGTCGGAGAGCAAGCGAACCGTTTCCAGCACCGAAGAATCCAGATTTTGTGCTTCATCGATCACGACGACGCAACGTCTGCCGGCTCTGGCTTCCTGCAGGAGGCACTTATTGAACTCCTCATGCATGTGAACGAAGTCCTGATCCCGGCTATCCTGGCCGAACTCCGCCATCAGGAATCGCATGAACTCCCGGGAGCTGCACTGGGTTTGAAAAAGAAAGGCGGTGCGGGCCGTGGTCCGCATCTTTCCCAGCAACTGAAACAGCAGCGTGGTCTTGCCCATCCCAGGCTTGGCAATGAGCGCGAGGAATCCACGGTTGGCTTCGATGCCGCAGAACAGAGATGCCAGTGACTCCCGGTGCCCCGGACACAAGTAGAGATAGCGCGGGTCTGGGGTCACGCCGAAGGGCTGATCTTTCAATCCGTAAAATTCACGAAACACTAGTTACCATCCTCGTGGCCAATTGTTTGGAAGTTTGGTTCGCGGACCGTTTGCTTCCAGTGTCCGCCGCCATTTCCATTTCCATTCAGCCCGCTACTGCTTTCCTGTATCGGAACAGCCGCCAGCACCGGAATATTCAGGTCCGCCATAACTTCCGACGGAGTGCGGAAAGACTGATCCATGTAATCGACGGAGAACGCCAACCCCAGGCTTACTACTCCAGCCAGCAATATCCCGATAAAGGCAAATTTCAACCGGGAATTCGACGGCAAAGCGGGGACCGTAGGCTCCTGGGCCACTGCAACGTTCAGAATGCGGTTGCGATCCATCGCGTCAGCGATCCTTGCTTCCTCGCGCTTGCGCTGGTAGAGCAGATAGTTTTCCTCATTGGCCTTTTCTGCGCGCAGCAAATCCTGCTGCACAATTCCCTTCTCTTCCAGTTGCTTCGCTTTCTCCATGAAAACGTTAACCACCGCCTGCGTAGCCGTTTCGCGAGCCTTTAAGCCGCTCAGGTCTGCCTCGGCCTTTGCCAGCTCTGAAGTGATCCACGAGAAGGTGGGATTCTGGTCGGTGGTCTCTTCACGAATCGGGGAACCTTCTTCCGCGGCGATCGAGGCGCGAGTGTCAGCAATCTGCTTTTCTACTTCGTCCACCAGCCGGTAGCCGGGCTGATATTTTGTCAGCAATTCGGTGCGCTTCAACTCGAGAGTAAGCAGGGCCCCCTTCAACTGCTCGAGCACTGCCGGGTTATCTGCTTTTCGAGTCTGGGTAGTAACTCGGGCGTTTGTGTTCGCGGATTGCTTGTGCAAATCTTGCACCCGCGTTTCGATCGACGCGATTTCCGCGCGCGTCTGCTGCAGGCTGGCATTGAATTCGTTCAATTTCTGCAAAGTCATGTCGCGCTGCACTTGCGGTGCGACTCCGCCCTGCTCCACCGAAAAGTCCTTCAGCTTCTGCTCGGCGTCGGCCAAATTCTTGCCGTACTCTTCCGTTTCCTTCTCAAAGAATTCCATCTGGCCGGCGGGGTGATGCACTGCCAGATGCTTTTCGAGATAGTACTTATTCAGACTCCTTAATACGGCGGCCGCCATTTGAGGATCGGTCGAGCTGTAGGTGACATCGATCAAATCGGTTTTCTTCACTGGCTCAACCACAAGTTCACCCTGAAGGCGCTCAACCGCCTTAGCCGTTCGCTCCTGCGGCGTTTGGCGCGGACGCAGGAAATTGAGGAACCGCTTCCGGTTGTTGAGTCCCGTGGCTACAACCACGTCGCGCAAAACGTCGTCGCTCTCGATTAGCTCGACCTCAGAGTTAATTTCCTCTTCGCTGACCGTGTCGCGGAACATGATGGAGGCACTTTGTTCCGGCGTCACCACCGGGTCCTGGCGTTCGCGCTTCACTAGGAACCTCATCTCCGCCTTGTATTGCGGCGGAAGCACGAGCATGGCCAGCACGACTCCCGCCGTGATGCCTGCGAATGAAAGCGTGATAATTCGTTTTTGCCGGAAAACCACGGCCACGATGTCGCGCATGGTGAAGCCGAGGGAACCGGTACCGTTCGATGTCGTTTGTGATTGGCGCATAATTCAGACCTCGTGACTTTATCGCGTTATAGGAAAGTAGGTTCCCAGATTCGCGCTCGGCATAAATTGCTGGATCTTCGAGTACGTGTTCTTGGGTACGTACAACATGTCGCCAGGATGGAGGTACACATCCTCTTTCAGGTCGCCATCCTTCATCATCTTCTTGTAATTCACGATGCGGGCTTCGACCCACTGATCGGAAACGCGCCGGAACAGCAGCACTTGAGAGTGCTTGGCGCTGGCGTTGACGCCGCCGGCAACGGCCAGAGCCTGCACCACCGTAGTCTCGCCGCGCAGATCATATTTGCCCGGCCGGGTTACTTGCCCATCCACGGTGAAGTATGGTTTCTCGAAATCCTTGAGAAACACTGAAATAATGGGGTCATTCAGAATCTTTCCGTAGGACTTCTTCAAAGTCTCGGTCAGTTGCGGCACGGTTTGCCCCGCCACGTGGACGTCGCCGACTCCACGCAGGCTCACGTACCCATCCGGCTGAACCGTTAAACTCTGGTTGAATTCCGGGCTGAGATCGAACGTGAGATCAAATGAGTCTCCAGCCTGCAAGGTGTAGCGCGGATGCCGCTCGCCCAGCACCGGGCGGCTGGTGCTCGATTTGTCTGGAGCTGGAGTAGCGTCCGCTGCTGCCGGGGCGGCTGTGGCTTCCGCGGTTGGCGACGCAGCCGGACTCTCAGGTGCGCTCTGCTGCGCTAACGCAGTCACTACCCCCATCGCAAGAACCATGAATACCCATTGCGCACGCCTCAGTTGCATCATCGAAATTGTCCTCCTTCAGCAGCAAAACCCGACGAATTGCTGGACCGCATCGTCCGATCCTACTAAACAAACCCCGTCACTTAAAGCGCTATCTTAAGTTACTGGGGCTTGAGGTTGTGCCTGCGAATCTTGTATAGAAGGCCACGATAGCTGATCTCCAGCAATCGGGCTGCCTGCTTCCGATTCCACTGGGTCCGTCTCAAGGCGTGCAGGATGGCAAAGATCTCCGTCTCTGTCCTTACTTCTTTCAGTGTAACCTCTTCGCCGGAGTTCAGGAATGCATTCAGTCCCTCTGCCAGGCTAGACCGCTCACGGGTCATATTCGTTTCCTGGGGGGTTTCTGTAGTAGCGTTAGCATTCAGATTGTTCATAAGTGCACCTTGATTTCCTTCAGTCTTCTATTATCAATTAACTTCCAACCCGCCCGATCCCCCGATCCAGTGCCGGCCCCCTAGTCCACGACTTCCACTTGGTATCCTTCAACCCGAATTGACAACGAGCGCTGTATCGGCTCCACCGTGATAACCAGGCTGCGATTGCCATTGTTGGCTGACAAAATGCCCTCAATGCCGTCTAACGATCCACCGCGTATGCGCACAACCTGACCTACTTTGAGGAAGGGGTGGTCTTGAAAGGGGGCGTTTTGGTCGAGGAGGATTCGGATGTCCTGAATTTGTTTGTCCGGAATCGGAGTCTCGTTCCAGCGGGGGCCAACAAATCCAACGACCCCGTGCGATCGAAGCACTCGGACTCGTTCGTCTGAGGCAGGAACGAAATGCACGAAAGCGTACCCGGGAAACAAAGGAACCTCGACCTCTTTGGTCCGGTCGCTCCAGTGATGCATTTGTGTGACAAGCGGCAGAAAGGTTTTAATTCCCTGACTGACCAGTTGCTTGGCGGCGGTTCTCTCGTGCCTTGACCGAGTGCGGATGGCGTACCACTGGGCCACTCCATTGCTCGGTCCTAGGGGGCCGGAATTGCCAATACCTTCAATCATTAACGGCGTTTATAGCTCCGCCCTCTGAGTCACATTTGTGACTTCCGGCAGAAACAAAACAAAAATGCAGACCGCCACTGGCAACGGGGCCAGTAGATTATTTTCCGTTCGTCGTTGGGGGGGAACTGCTCTACGAAGACATGATCCATCGGGGACCCAAGGTTCCCCGTAAATCTTAAGGCGATCTTAGCCATGTATGCCAGAGTTTGCAAGAGTTAAAAGTGCTGAGAATAAAGTCCCTAGGAGCGCTTTGAACGCTTTTCCAAACTCAATTACTAGTGGCTAATGTTAATTTATGTAACATATCTTCTAAGATGGGCATTTCCAAATGGCAGTTCGAATAAACTAAAGTGTGGTTACCCGGAGTGGCGGTTTCCTGCCCGGTGGTGCTATTTACTCGGAGTCGAATTTCCCATAGGCTGAAAGTCTTGACTGCCGCACATCCTTCACCGGACGCGGACGTCGGTTGAAATGTTTTTAAGAGTTGTGTTGCAATCGCTGGTACGGCTATTTCGTCAGCGCGCCGCCATTTCCGGGTCTCAACGGTTTGGCCATCAGGTAGGGTGCCGCTAGCTTCGTCATTTGTCCTATGGCCCACATAACTGCGCTTCCCAATCAAGACCGCGTTCGGGTGTTAGCTGCGGACAACACTTCCATGAGCACTCAGTTGCTGGTGGATGCGCTGGGGCGGGAGGCACAGTTCCAGATGATCGAGTCTCCCTCCAATGTTCCGGCTCTGCTCGCATTGGTGAAGCGCGAGAAGCCTCAAGTGGCTGTACTGAGTGCCAAACCTGGAGAAACCGGTGTCGGAGGATACGACTTGGTGCGCGAAATTCGGGCAGAGTCGCCCTCCACTCGAGTCGTGATGCTTCTCGACGCCTCCGAGCGTGCGTCGGTGATCGAGGCTTTTCGTGCCGGCGCGCGAGGCGTATTCTGCCGGACCGAACCTTTCCGCCTGCTGGGCAAGTGCATTCAATGCGTTCACCAGGGACAGGTGTGGGCCAGCAGCGGCGAATTGCACTACGTACTCGAAGCCCTGGCCAAACCCACTCTGGCGAACTTCCAGGTCAACGGCAAATCCCTGCTCTCGGTACGTGAGTTGGATGTCGTTCGCTGTGTCGCCGAAGGTCTCACCAACCGCGAAATCGCGCAGCGGCTGAAGCTCACCGAGCACACCGTCAAGAATTATTTGTTCCGAATATTTGACAAGCTCGGAGTATCCAGCCGCGTGGAAGTAGTGCTCTACGCTCTGGGCAATAGCACTCCCAGTAATTCTGCTGCCGCGCCCAGCACTCGCAGGGAGTCACAATCAGCAGGCGCCCCGTTAAAACCCGGGACAGCGAAGGCTGGTATGTCGAAAGCTGAAACACCGCTGCCGGTCATGATCCGCAAGAGCGCAACGTAGAATTCCACAGAGCATCCCGAATATTTTCGAACCTACCTTGCTTTTCTATTCCGGCAATCTGAAGTTCAGGCTAACTCTGCTTTGCATTTCCGCCGGACGACCATTGTTGGTTCGAGGCTTGAATCGCCACTGTCTTACAGCATCGGTGGAAGCCTTGATCAATAGCGGCGGTCCGCTCACTGGTTGCACGTCCTGCACCGCGCCGTCTGCGCCCACCTGCACCTCAAGCACGACCACGCCCTGTATCTTCTGTTCACGAGCCTGCTCTGGATATTCCGGCTCGACGCGATAAAGCAGAATGCCATCGGTCTTCAGCGAAGCCAGCTCAGATGCTTTCTCCGGCACTATCGATGCACGCTGCGTCGCGCTTCCCTGCCCCACGCTTCCCTTACCCATGGACGACGGCTCGACGTTCCTCTGCGCAGCCGGCATCCGAAATACTTCCTTGCCGTTCTCGAAGACCTGCAAGCTTCCCGGTAGAACCGGGGTCGCGGTAGTTGGGCTCGCGCTGGGTACCTGTGCGGACGAGTTAGGCCCCTCATCTTGATGAGATGCGTCAGAATTCGGCGCAGGGGTAACCGGAGCACTGGCGGGCGCAGCCGACACGGCCTTTGGATAGGTGCGCATCATCGCTTTCTGCAATCCGGACGGCCGGCCTAACAACACCCCAAGCCATATGGCACACGCGACAACGGCGGCTGCGAAGGTCCACGTAACGAGGTCGAACCGGCGGCGGGAGGAACCCTCGGCCCCCTCCGCGCTAATTTCTCGGAGAGGTGTTGGTACTGGCAAAGCCTCACTCGCCCTTTCGATCTGCTTGGATTCGGATCGCTCCTTTTCGAACTGCCTGTTTTCGAGTCGCTTCGGTTGGAGCTGCTTATGTTCGAGCTGTTTGATCTGTTCGTCTGCACGATCGAGATTGCGCACTGTTCTCCTGGCAAGGGCCTCTAAAGTCCGTTCGTCGCGCTCTGCAAAAGCGTTTGGCCGGAAAGAAAACAATTCAACCACTCCGACCATCTCAGCCCCGCGCAAAAGAGGCATCACAATCACCGACCGCACGCCGAGCCGCTTCGAAGCTTCAAGGTCGACCCTGGGATCTTCCACTACGTCGTCGCAACGCTGAGTTTTGCGAGTCTTGACGCATTCTCCGGAAATTCCCGAGGCCCTGTCGAGCCGCGCGCCCAACTCCGGCGCAGTCGCTCCGCTGCTGGCGCGACAGACCATTTCTCCGTCTCGCTGCAACACAATGGCCGCCCCAGTCGCTCCTGTGGCCAGACATGCTTGTTCCACAATTTCGTTGAGCACGATTTCCAGAGCCAGGTCTGCACAAAGCTCCAGCGACAGAGTGCCGCCGCTCTGTGCCCCGAAGCGCGACGCAAGATTCGCAAAATCCGTATCGAAGCTGACATCGTCCTGGAGTTCATTCTCGGTGGAAGGGATTGGCTGTGAGGGATCGGGCCCCGACTTGGCTTGCCGCTGCATAACTGAAGAGGCGCAGAACTTAAAAACACACTAAAAAATCAACGTCTTGCTGTAGACGGAGTTTCGCCTTAAACCCCAAGGTTGTCAATATGTCAGTGTGATCGAATAACCCCACTCCCGCTTTGGTTCCAAAACGGCTCAAAAAAGTCAACACTCGCGAGTACGCAGAGCCTTTTATCTCCTCCCATTGTTCGATCTTTACTGTTAGAATTCAATAATCTTGGGGACGGGATTCAAAAGTCACCTGAGCAGTTTGCTGGTCACCCCCGTAGTTAGCTTCTTCGCGGAGCATCCCGATTAAACCTGCTTCAAGATATTCGAACATGGGAGTTTGAAACATGCGAATTGCTGTGGTTGGTTCCGGATACGTCGGATTGGTTGCGGGCGCCTGCTTCGCTGATCTGGGCCACGATGTGATTCTCGTCGATAACGACGATCGCAAGTTGAACGCCCTCAAGAACGGCGAGGTCCCCATCCACGAGAAATTTCTGCCTGAATTATTGCAGCGCCATCGCGGCCATCGTCTGCAATTCTCCGACGATCTGCATGGAGCGGTTCGGGCAAGTTCGGCCATCTTCGTTGCCGTCGGCACGCCGCCCACCGATCGCGGTGACGCCGACCTCTCCTACGTTGAATCCGTCGCGCGCGAGATTACCGGCGCCCTGGGGGATTACAAAGTTATTGTTGAAAAGAGCACCGTGCCGGTTTACACCAGCGAGTGGGTGCGCAGAATTATTCTGCGCAACGGGGCCGATCCCGACTCCTTCGACGTCGCCTCGAACCCTGAGTTTCTACGCGAAGGCACTGCCGTGACGGATTTTCTTTTTCCCGACCGCATCGTCATCGGTTGCGACACGGAGCGCGCAGCCCACGTTCTGCAAGAAGTCTACGCGCCGCTCACCAGCGGCAGCTACTATGAACGCACCGACGCCATCCCGCAACCGGACCGCACTTCGATTCCGGCTCCTATCATTGTCACCAGCAGCAAGAGCGCGGAGCTGATCAAGCACGCTTCCAATGCATTCTTGGCGATGAAGATTTCCTTCATTAATGCGGTCGCCTCGGTTTGCGAATCGGTCGGCGCCAATGTGAACCAGGTTTGCCACGGCATCGGGGCGGATTCTCGTATTGGCCCGCGCTTCCTGAATCCCGGTATCGGCTACGGTGGCTCCTGCTTTCCCAAAGACGTGATGGCATTTCGCGCGGTTGCCCGCGAATGTGGATACGACTTCCGCCTGCTCGACGAGGTCATGCGCATCAATGAAGATCAGCGCGACCGATTCCTCCGCAAAGTGCGCAGCGCCCTGTGGACGCTCCGCGGTAAACACCTCGGCGTACTCGGCCTCGCCTTCAAGGGCGGTACTGATGACATTCGCGAATCACCCGCTGTTTTCCTGGTGCAATCCCTCTTGCAGGAGGGCTGCAAGATCACGGCCTACGACCCTGCCGCCATGGAGCGCACTCAGGAGGCGATGAACAGCAATCTCAAATATGCCGGCTCAGCTTACGAAGCGGCCAGCGGCGCCGACGCCCTGCTGATCCTTACCGAGTGGGAAGAGTTTGCCAACCTGGATCTCAATCGGCTCAGCCGCGAGCTGAAGTATCCCATCGTGATCGACGGCCGCAACCTGTATGATCCCGACGTAATGGCGGCACACGGGTTCACTTATTACAGCGTGGGACGCGCGGCCTGTCATCCCGACGGCGTTCCCGCCGCTGCCGTGCGCAACGGCCACAAGAAAGCATGACCCCACAACGCGCGCTGGTGACCGGTGGCGCCGGTTTCCTCGGATCCCATCTCTGCGATGCACTGCTTGGCGAAGCCTGGAGCGTGGTTGTGGTCGACAACCTGCTCACCGGCCGCCTCGCCAATCTTGGCCATCTCCGAAATGATTCACGATTCGAGTTTATAAACAGAGACATTTGCGAACCCTTCGACGTCGGCCATGTAGATTACGTCTTTCACTTCGCCAGCCCCGCCAGTCCAGTGGATTACATGATCCACGGCATTCCCACGTTAAAAGTTGGATCGCTCGGAACTTTCCACGCGCTCGATATCGCGCTCAAATACGGGGCGAAGTATCTCGTCTCGTCCACTTCGGAGTGCTACGGCGATCCGCTCGAGCATCCCCAGAAAGAAACTTATTGGGGTAACGTGAATTCCCTTGGCCCGCGTTCGGTCTACGATGAAGCCAAGCGCTTCACCGAAGCCGTGACCATGGCTTATCACCGCTATCACAAAGTCGATACACGCATCGTCCGCATCTTCAACACCTACGGACCCCGCCTGCAATTGAACGACGGTCGCGTGATTTCGAACTTCATGAAACAAGCCCTGCGTGGTGAACCGCTGACCATCTACGGCGACGGCAGCCAGACCCGCAGCTTTTGCTATGTCAGCGATGAAATCGACGGCTTCATGCGCCTGGCGAAGTCCTCCGAACATCTGCCGGTTAACATCGGCAACCCCAACGAGTTCACCATTCTCGAGTGCGCGCAGCATGTAATCAAAGTGACGGGATCGAAAAGCAAACTCCGCTACGAACCACTGCCCCAGGACGACCCCAAACAGCGCCAGCCTGATATCACTAAAGCTCGTACGCTCCTCGGCTGGGAACCAAAGATCAACCTCGAAACCGGACTGCAAATGTCGCTGGACTACTTCAAGAAAGCCCTAGCAGAAAAAGCCGCCACAGCAAGGTAGCCACCACCGCCCATGTTGCAACCTCCGGTTATGTAGGGACGGCCGCCCTCGGCCTGTCCAGCGGCCCAGGTGTATCGGGCCGCAGCCCTTGCAGGAACCTCGTTATCCCACGTGATAAATTAATGCTCTCACTTAAGAGACAAAAATCCCGCCGTTTCCACAAACGGAGAAACGATCCATGCGAACGCTCACATTCACATTTAGGATCATCCCACCAACCATCGCAGCCCTCGCGCTATCGCCCCCAGTAGTTCACGCGCAGGCGAAAGACGAAAAATCAACCATCAAAGTCGAAACCGCTAAGACTGAAACACCGAAGTCCGAAGAATTCAAACCGGAACAGCAAGAGAGCAAGGGGTCAGTCACCATCGGAGGAAATGTTATCAATTATGACGCCTACGCCGGCACCCTTGTCGTGCATCCAAAAGATTGGGACGACGTCCCTCAGAATGCCGATCCCGATCCCAAGAACAAGTCTGCAGCGGCCAGCATGTTCTACGTTGCCTACTTCAAGTCCGACACCAAAGGCGCACCACGCCCGGTTACATTTCTTTTCAACGGAGGTCCGGGTTCCTCAACTGTGTGGCTTCACATGGGAGCGTTTGGGCCGAAGCGCGTAGTCACTGCCGACGACTCCCACACTGCAGCCGCTCCCTATTCGGTCGTCAACAATGAATACAGCCTTTTGGACGCGAGCGATCTCGTGTTTGTGGATGCACCCGGGACCGGCTTTAGCCGGCTCAGTGGGAAAGACCGCGAAAAAGCGTTCTATGGTGTCGACCAGGATGCGTGGGCCTTCTCCGATTTCATCGTGCAGTTCCTGGCGAAGTATGGACGCTGGAATTCGCCGAAGTATTTGTTTGGCGAAAGCTACGGTACCACGCGATCCGCCGTGCTCTCCAATGTGCTCGAAACCGAGCGCGATGTCGACTTCAACGGCGTGATTCTTTTGTCGCAGATCCTGAACTTCTCGCTCGATTCCGACTTCCCCGAATTTAATCCCGGCGTCGATTTGGCCTATCAACTCAACCTCCCCACCTATGCCGCGTCCGCGTGGTACCACCACAAATTGCCCGAGCCACACCCGGATCTCGCGCCGCTGCTGACCGAAGTCGAGCACTTTGCCATGAACGAATACGCACTCGCGCTCGAAGCCGGCGCCTCGTTGCCGTTGGATCAACGTCACGCCATCGCCGCCAAGCTTCATCAATACACCGGCCTTCCCGTCGCTTATGTTGAGAAAGCGGACCTGCGCATCAATGGCGGAGAATTCGAGAAAAATCTTCAGGACGAGAGCAACTTAACCACCGGCCGGCTCGACACCCGCTTTTCCGGGCCTACGTTTGACCCACTCAGCAAGCAGGCCGAGTACGATCCGCAATCTGCCGCCATCTCTTCAGCCTACGTTTCCGCCTTCAATGACTACGTACGGAAGGAGTTGAAGTTCGGCGAGAATCGCGAATACAAACCGGAAATTGAAGTCTTCAAATGGTGGAGTTTTACGCACAAGCCTCCTGGCGCGCCTTTCCCGTTGCCGGGAGCAACGAATGTGATGCTCGACCTCGCCACCGCCATGAAGTACAACCCGAATCTCAAAATCCTGTTGAACGCCGGTTATTTTGATCTTGCGACCCCGTTCTACGAGGGCATTTACGAAATGCAACACCTCCCGATTCCACCCGAATTGCAAAAAAACATCGAATATCAGTTTTATGAATCGGGGCACATGGTCTACGCGCACGAGGCCTCACTGAAGGCGATCCACGATAACGTCGCCGCCTTTATCCTTAAGAGCTATAACTCGAAGAGCAAGTAAGACCAAGAACTAGATAACTTGCGGCGGACACCGATCTGGGGCACCGCCGACCATGTGGGGACGGGCGCCCTCGCTTACCCTGCCCTGAGCTGAGCCGCAGGTTCAGCGGCCCAGATGCACCGGGCCGCAGCCCCTCCACAAACCCAGCGGCGCCGACTGAGCGCGAAAGTTGTTAATCAGGTTTCCCTCCTAGTTCGGCTTTCGTAATAAAGACAAGATTCATCTTGTGCGCGGAACGTATCTTGCTGTAGGCTGTTCCCTGATCTTGGGCCGAGTCCGGGTATCCATATATTTGGAGGATAGCCACCATGGCTCGCACAGCCTTGCACGCAACCTTAGCCGCACCTCTTCTGCTTCTCTGCTCGCCTCTCCTCCACGCCCAACACCTGGCTGCCGGGTTGCGTCGCGACTGATTACGGCATAGCGATCCAGATCAACTATCAGGTACTCGACCAGAACGGTGCAAATCTGGCGTCGGCTAGCATGGAGCCTCAGGAGGAGATACTGAATGAAGTAATAAACGGTGCTCCGATCGGAAACCCGGAACCCACACGGGTCGATATCTGGAACAAGAATTATCCGGGGAGCTCCCAGTTCACGAATGCAAGCGGACAGTTCCTTGATGCGCCGTTTGGAGCATGCACGCTGAGTCCCTTTGTCGATACTTTCACGCAGCCCATCTCCGTCCTTCTGAACGGCGCTCGATACACGGTCAGAACGAACAATTGGACCTTCAGCTCGACGGCAGCTGGCCACGGGAAGGTCACCAACGGATCAGATGTAACTCAGTCCAAATGATGTAGCTCCACCATTCGGTTGGAACTCGGGAGGTTAGAATGACTAGGACGATTTTTTGGCGTGCTCCTGGCCTTGATGTTGCCGGCAGTGGCTGGAAATGGGCAGTCTATGAACGACCCCTACTCACTTAACTTGGTCAGCTCTGAGCTGAAGGTTAACGCGGCCGGCCGCCGGATAGTGCGTAGCTGGGCTCAGAAAGGACTTGTTCTGCTGGGGGACGGCGTTTCCGTCGCTCTTTTGAAGCTGCTTGACGATTCGGATTTGAAGAATCCTGAAAAGGTCAGAGATTTCCTGCCCATCATTCGGGATGCATTTGGGCAACCGCAATCGATCGCGATTGAGGCCGATAAGAGGCCGCAGGTGACTACTTTTCTCCTCAACTACGTTCGGCAGAACATCTCAGACACGCAGGTTCAGTCGGAGATTCAGCAAACGATGGACTTTATTGAAAAAAAGACCGAGGAGTAGAGGGGCGGGCTGGTCCATCGGTTGCGGGGGCTGGAACACCTTTGCGCGATCGCAGCCGAGGCTGCCCCGTCCGCCGTGATTTTCGGCGGGCGGGCACCACGTATTTCGACCCGACGTTTTTTCACTCGGCGGACAGGCGACACCGCCATTGCCACTGCCAACAAGAACAGCATTCACGGAGTCGCCTCCGGCACGACCAACCACTACGCAGAAAGCGATCCTATGTATTGGGGCATCCGAAAGGCCTTCAATATCTGCCCTGTCTCCCGGCCGCAAACCACCGCCGGCACTAAGGTGCAAGTACCGACCTACTTTGGCCCCACCGGATTCGCGGTCGTCAGCGGCGACTGCTCCGAGGGCTCGGGCACCTTCATCAACGTCTCCGACGAGGTGTTGGATCAAAATGGCAGCCCGTTGCAAATCAGCGGAATATTCCCACAGGAACTGGTTTGCTCATCTGCCCTTGGGTGCCAGACCAGTTACCACACCTTCTCGACGCCCCCAAGTGCGACGACGGCAGGCGCGTTTAACGACACGCCGATCGGCACGTGCTTTAACCCACCAGTGCCAAATACGTGCGTCACGGTTACCGTGAAATATCAAGCGTATATTTTCGGGCCGACTAATACCTATGTAATATCAACTGCGTCCAGCCGCACAGATTGCGTTGAGGGGGAGAAGGATCAAATATCCGGCAATCCGGCTGCCTACAACCAGACGTACAAGACTGGAACAACGCCTTAGGAGGATAACCCGTGAGACATGCAACCTGGGGTCTAGTGGCCATCTCGTCGACAGCGCTCGCGGTCATCGCCGCTGCACAATGCAGCTCGGTCGACCGAAATTCGCCAGATGCGGTCACGGAGGAGGTGACTCGAAATTTCAACAAGACACTGGACGCTATGGAGGGTACCCTGCCGTCTGGAGTCAAGGTGGCCACATGGATGCCCCCAGACGATTCCGTACGCAATCAGATCCAGTGCCTCGGTAATGCCGCCGTCCCGGCGACAGCCGAATTGCTACGCAGCACACATAGGTCGTTCGGGCATATTTTAGCAATCCGTATGTTGGGCTGGGAGGGAGGGCCCGATATTGTCCCACCCTTGGCCGAGATCCTGGCCAAGCCGGGGAATCCGCTGAAAATCGATTCGCTCAAGCTCGAAGCTCTTGAGTCACTCTCTTCCGCTCCGCCGGACAAAGCATTGCCAGTGATCCAAAACGTGCTGCGCTCTGAGAAAAATCCCGACCTGCTCAAGAAGGCAGAAAGTGTCGCAGCCAGACTTGGGAGTGAAGTGGATAAATGACTGTCCCAAACCGGTGAGGCCTGGCTCCTAGTTCACGGCCAGACAGTTAACTGACAGGACAGTCGCCGGTTCTGGCACGCTTAAGAACAGCGTCGAAGCGATATCGCCACGAGGTGAAACGTGAGATTGACCTTTGGGGCGGGTGGCCTAGGCTTTGATCGCTCCGGCATCACCAACGCAGTGGGTGCCCCGTCCTTCGCGCATTATGCGAAGGGCGGGAACCACGGACCTCGACAGTTGGGTTTCAGGCCTCCGGTGAGAACTGCCCTTAAGTGGAACTCTCGGCCGCAGCCGCCACAAAATCAATCAACTGCTGCACCCCATGGCGTTCATCCTTGGTATTCAGCTTGAATGAGACCCCCATCCCGTAGCCGGGATGCGACGCCTTGACCTGACCGCTCACGCGCAGCTTCATCTCGTGAGTGCGCACGATAATTTCGACCGCCGACCCCGTCGCGAATGCGAGGGGCATTTCAAGGTAGCATCCGCCGGGACTCAGATCGCTCAGATGGCAATAGTTCCGCACCGAGCTGCCCTGCTGATAAACTTCAGCTCCCAGTCGGCATGCATATCGAGTCTGCCCGCGGCGATTGCTCGGTTCAGCCCGTAGTCGAGCCACCGCCGCTCGTTCGCGAACCTTCGTCTCTTGTTTCTCCTCAGGTTTCTGCTCCGGTTTTTGCTCGGGCCGGTTCGCCACAGGTTCGTCACCCGGCTTGATGGAGTGCTCCACTTCCACCGGCTCCGCGGCCAACTCCCGCGTTGTGGCATCGCTCAGGTTTCTCTGCAGCCACTCGGACAGAATGCGCCGCGACGCTTGCGGCACATCCACAAACTGAATTCCCGCACGACCGTTCCAATCCTGCCACATCACCTGGCCGGAGAGGCGCACCGTCGCGCTCTGCCCGGGCAATTGAAATTGAAAATATACTTTGCAGGTCGGCGGCAGCCTCTTGCCAAAGTTCACCGCCATACCGTCCTCAGCCAAATCCACCAGCGTCGCTTTGGCTTGTTCGACGCCGGCGTAATCGATCGTCGCATGCGTGTGCACCGGCGCCCGGGCCTTGCGGCGTTTATCCCGGTACAGCACATTTTGCGCGGCCCGCAAAGTACTCAGCGCCCGTTCGTAGGACATCGGTTTGTACAACACAAAGTTCACCCCGAGTGAAAACATCTCACGGATACTCTCCTGCCCCGCCACCACAACCACTGCCAGCGTCGAGCCGCTCGCGCGCGAAGACCGGCTCTCGTTCAACAATGCGATCACTTCGTCCTGCGTTTCACAATCGAGGATCAGCAGATCAAAGCGTTCCTGCGCCAGCCTGACCGTGGCACGCACCGGGTCCGCACACATCTCCGCCTGAATGTTGAGTTCTTCCAGGACGCGGCGCAGCACCTGCACCGAAGCATCATCTGCGCAAACTAGGAGCGATGAGAGATTCATACCTCCATGCATCGTAGGATCACTCCAGTTCTCCCGACAAGTTACCGGAGTCATCTCCCTTTGGCTTCGGATTCCGCAAAATTTCTGTTAACTCCAGCGGCGTCAACCGAGTGACCTGAGTAACCAGCGCCATTACAAAAGACCAATGCTCCAGCGTTGCACCGTGGTGCTTTGACGCTGTCACCCCTGCTCCCTACGATGAGAAATGCCGACACCGAAGAAGGTGTCTGGCGGCCGTGCTGCACTTCGCAGCGTCGGCTTGGTTTTGCAACTTTACCAGACGACTCCCCCTCGACAAGGAATGGCTTCGATGAGGCAACGCGGCTTCTCAATGCTGGAACTGGCGATCACCATCAGCTTTTCGTTGATCATGGCCGGGGTTACGTTTTCGACGCTGCAGCCCCTCGTGTTGCAGAACCATGTCAACTCCGCTTATGAAACGACTTTGATGGTCCTGCGCAACACTCGAAACCAGGCGATCACCCAGGGTCATCAGTACTACGTCACTTTCTTCCCTCAGGTTGGCAACCCTGCTGCTGGCGGCACTGCTGCCTTCGTTCAGGTTCAGTACCAGCCCCCTGTGGTTGGAGGAATCGCGCAGCCGCTGCAACAGGTTCAGAACTACTCACTGCCGCCGGACGTCAATTTTTCCCTGCAGACAGGAGCAACCCCGCCCGACGGTCTGCCCGTCGGGGTCAATGCCATCGACTTTGAATCCCAGCCAGGGATCCCTCTGAACTACGTAGTGTTCATGCCCGACGGCTCTGCGCAAGACAGTGTGGGCAATCTTAGTAGCGGAATCGTCTACATCGCCCGTCCTGCCGGCAACCAGTACACGTCGAAGGCTATCACCGTAATGGGATCGACGGGCAGACTCCGCGGATGGTTTCTCGATCAACAGGCAGGTGGTCCTATTTGGGAACAGCAATGATGCGAGCAAACAAACAAATCGGAAAGCGGCACAGCCAGCGCGGTTTCGCGCTGATTGAAGTCATGATCGCCATGGTAATTCTGTCGGTCGGTATGTGCGCGGTGCTTGCAAGTTTTGGCTTGGCAATCACGGCGACTGAGTCGGCGCAGGAAGACTTGATCGCCCGCCAAAAAGCGATGGATGCCCTGGAAAGCATCTACACCGCCCGCAACAGCCAGCAACTTCCTTTTACAGCGATCCAAAACGTCGCCAACGGCGGAATCTTCCTGGCCGGTCCCCAGCCGCTGCTGTGTTCCGGCCCCCTTTATGGCATTGTCGGAGTGCAGGGCGATACGGCTCCCTGCACAACCGCATCCGGAGCAGCTTGTCCCAACGGCGGAGTCGAATGCATGGTTCTGCCCGGCCCCGATGGCGTTCTTGGCAGTGGAACCGACCAAACCCTGAGCCTCGCAAATTTCACCCGCACCATCGCCTTCAATACTGTGAATCTGCCGGTTGCCGAGGGCGGAGGCATCAACGCGAACCTCATCGGTGTCACCGTAACCGTTACTTACACTAAACCCAATTGGCCTGCCCGCAATTACGTCGTGAGCGGGCTGATCTCCAACTACCACTGAGCCCCGGCGAAAACATGAAACTACGCATCCCAAAATCGCAACACGGCTTCTCACTTCTGGAGTTGATGATCGCGTCTGTCATCGGCATCGGCATGATGGTGGCCATGACCAGCGTATTCCGCCAGGCGAACACTGCCGCTTTTACCATCACTCAACGCGCCGAAACTCAGCAGAACATGCGCACCGCCATCGAATTGATGGGCAAAGATATCAGCATGGCAGGCGCAGGCTTGCCCACCGGGGGCCTGCAGATGGCGAATGCCGGCGGAAATAGCAAGATCGCTTGCAACCAGACTGGTACCTGCTATATTCCCGGCGCGGTGTACCCCACCACCAATTACATGACTGGCCTCATCCCCGGTTTTGGCACGGGCGTAGAGGCCAGCGCGGTTATTCCCAGCGCCCCAGCCGCCGTCAACGACAGCATTACGTCCATCTATTGCGACTTTAATTTCGCGCTGACCAACTTCAACTTCACCTTCCCTCCGGCAGCTTCGACGCCTGCGACGGCGACATTGGTCGCGGTTCCCAACGCTGCTCTTCCTACCAACATCCTCGCACCTGGCGGCCTTAACGTAGGTGACTTGCTCCTGTTCCTCGTACAAAACACAGGCACTGGTGTGGGGTCGGGCGCACAGGGTACCAGCACCATCACTGTGCCGAACTCTTCCGCGGTCGCCGAGATCACCAGCATAGGCGGCACAGGCCCGTGGATCATCGGTTTCTCCAATCCCGACGCACTCAATTTCAACCAGGCCGGCCCCAACAGTCTCAGCAACGCAGTTACCACCGGCGCCTTGGCGGGGAACACCATAAAGGTCTACCGTCTCTTCGCCGTCAGTTATTTCCTTGAGGTTCCCCCCGCTGGCGGCACAGTGCAAACTCCGCGCCTGATGCGCCAGGTCAACGGCCTCCCGGCGGTTCCAGTGGCGGACAACATCATCAATCTGCAATTCAGCTATGACGTGATCAACTCCGTGACCAGCAAAATAGACGCGAATCAGGCGAATCCAATTCTCGCGGGAGATAACCTGGCCCTGGTTCAGAAGGTCAACATGTGGGTCATGGGACAAAGTTTGAATATCGGAAACAACCGGGCTCAGAGCATGTACCTGGCGAGCTCCGTCAGCGCAGGCAATATGAGTTTCTGCAATTCCTTAAGCAGTAGTGCCACCGTTTGCCAATGATGAATGATGGGCTGTATGTGTCGGTCTTAGGAGGTTGAAGGGCTAACATGGGGAAAAAAAATAGAGATTCGCGAGGCTTCACGCTCATCGCAGCACTCTTGTTGACACTGTTGTTGTCGGCCATGGCGGTAGGACTGATCTACCTGGTCAGCAACGAACAGCGCATGGGGAACAACGATCTCGAAAGCAACGTCGCCTACTATGGCGCGGAGGCTGGCATCGAGAACCTGACCTCACAGCTCTCCCAGCTATATCAACAGTCGACGACGCCCAGTGTTGCCTCCATTAACGCTCTGAACACGCCCGCCAATTGGCCCACAGCTATCTCCGGTTCGCAGGTCACCGGCTTGACTTATCCGCAGTATGGCGCCACTTGGCCATCGACGCTACCCAATGGCACCGCATGCCCGACTCCCAACTCGTGCTCACAGTGGGACATCGTGGGCTCCGGTCAGAATGGAGGCATGGTTGCGTCTCTCATCCCTTTCACGTTAACAGTGACTGCCCAGCGACTGTCGACCGCAAATCAGGTCGGTACAAACGTTTTGGCAGCCACCGGAGCCGCCGTCACGCTCAGCCGCACCGTGGAAGTTGCTCTGCTTCCTGCCTTTGAATTCGGCGTGTTCTGCGATGGCGACTGCGATTACTTCGCCGGCCCAAACTTTAACTTCGGCGGCCGGGTTCACACCAACGGTAATCTGTTTCTTGCCTCGGGCTCGAGCTTAACCTTTACCGACAAAATTGCCGCAGTGGGCCAGGTTGTCATGGACCAGCTAGAAAACGGTCACCCTACTGCCACCGGTTACGGCGGCCAGGTCTTCGTGCCCGCCGCCGCCGGCGCTTGTCCTAATGCCCCTGCAGCCGGACCCGCCGCGGATTGTGCCGCCCTTGCAGCCGGCAGTTGGACTGGCGGCTTCCCGCCCACCGGCGCAGCCAACCCTCAGTGGAAAGGCATTTCCACCGACCAGCCCGCGCCTCCTGCAAACCCACTCGGGTTCAACAGCTTTATCACCAACGGATTGACCGGCGCAACCAAACTGCAATTGCCTTTCGTGCAGACAGACAAGGTTGGGGCCATAGAAATTATTCGCCGGCCGCAGGCCAGCGATACTCCGCTCTTGACCAGTTCCCGCCTCTACTCTGAGGCTGCGATCCGGATCCTGCTGGCCGATACCGAGGCCGACCTCTACCCGGGAAGCGCTCGGGCCGACGCTGCCACCCAAGACATACAGCTCGGTACCCCCAACGCTAGCCCCTTCCAAAATGTGGGGACTGTAGCGGCCGGAGTTACCGCCGGAAATATGTATTACGCCGCGGCCGTGCCCAGCGCAGGCACAAACAATTGGACCACCGCGGCACCCACCGGATGTGCCGCCGGCACCGTCGCGACATGGCCGAATTGGCCCCTGTTCGGACAGGTCACCGTTCCGGGCAAACAGTGTCAGGGTACATGGCTGCGCGTGGAATATTGGAACAACACCACCCTGACGTGGACTGGCATCACGACGCAATGGCTCGGTTACGGCTTCGCTCGTGGCTACGACTGGCCTCCCACTCATCCCTACTCCACTAACACCGGCGCCGTTCCATATTGCCTGAACTTCCCCAATTACCCGACGGGCCCGTGCCAGAACCCGATCAGCCCCGCCATCCTCATCCTCCAGCAGCTTCAAAGCGCCAAAACTCCAGCCAACTCAACTGGCGCTGCGGCAACCGCTAACAACTTTATCCCGATTAACTTCTACGACTCCCGCGAAGGAGAGCCCAGGGATAGCCGCCCTGCCGGAGACGTGGCGCCGCCCAACTCCGACTGCAGCCCGAACGGAATCATGAACGCCGTTGAACTCGACGTGGGCAATCTTTGGCTGTGGCTGCAAGCATCGGGACCCTATGCCGGCGGAAGCGGCAAACTGGTGAGCACGACCAACCAGAATGGCACCGTCGAGAATGGCTACATCCTCTATTTCATGGACCATCGCGGCATGATGCCAGATCTCTACCAGTTCCCCGCTCCAGTCGGTCCCTTCTATAACGGCTTCTCCGGCATGTCGGGTTTGAACGATGTAGTGAACAGTGGCTCAGCAGTGGGCGCGCCCAACGGCGTACTGGAAGCAATCACGTACTACGCGCAGTCCCCCCCTACCATACCCGTCGGTTATTCTCCGGAAGATACGGCCATAAAAGGTACCGGGATACTTGGCACAAACGTTGACAACTGGGGCCAGACAAACTTGGGCGCCGGTTTCGGCATTACTACGCTGGCGGACATGAAAAAACCCTATTACATTCCAGGTACTGTCACGGGTAATTTGATCCGGTGTTATTCGGGCAGCCTTGCCGGCGTTCCCGCGTATGGCACCGCGACGGCCGAATGGAATATGGTCACTGGCCCGCGGCACGTCCTGCGCCTCGTAGACGGTGGCATGGACACTCTCGGAAATAGTTTCGTTCCGCCTACAGGCGCCAACCCCCTGCCCAACGGGCAGGTGCTGCAAGGGACGGGCGGCTTCACGGTCGCTTCCGAGGAACCCGTTTACGTGTACGGAGACTACAATACTGGTCCCGCGGATCCCTTCTGGCCAAGCGAAAACGTAACCACTACTCCACATTCCGCAGCCGCGATCATTGCGGACGCAGTCACTTTACTCTCCAACCCGCCCATCAACAATGCGGCGACCCAACTCCCGACAAATCAAAGGGGCTGGTACGATCAGGAAAGTTTCAAATATCCTCAGCAAGCGGTCTGCATCCCGACAGCTCCTGCGTGTACCGCGAGCAAGGGCCGCCAGGGGAACAACAGTTATTACCGGGTCGCGATCGCCGCCGGCAAGAGCATTCCCTTCCCTCAGCCAGGATTTGCCGCCGCCGTCCCCTGGAATGACTTCGGCACCGATGGGGGCATGCACAACTTTCTGCGCTACCTCGAGGACCGCAGTGATGGCGGAGACGCGCCGGCGAAGGGAGCCACCGTAAACTATGCCGGTTCCCAGATCAGCATGTACTATTCGCAGTATGCCACCGGCATATTCAAGTGCTGCAACTCCACCTACAGCGCGCCGGTGCGAAATTATTTCTTCGACACGCAGTTCCTGAACCCGAACAATCTGCCTCCGGGAACGCCGATGTTCCAGGACGTGGTCAGTTTGAGCGCTCACCAAAGCTTCACCCCACAATAACCGACGGAACCGTTATAACCAGCCCCCGGTCCGCACTGCGGACCGGGGTTTTTCATTTGTACAATGGCTTGATCCCGTCTTCTACGAAATCCTGCGGCGACAGGTTCTGCGTCGCGATGGCTGGCATTGTCGATCCTGTGATGCGTTGTCGAATTTGGAACCCTGCTCGCTTCGATTTCAATTGGACAGCTTGTAAACGACGTCTGTGGTCGTATATCGTCATTTTTGAGTAAACTGAGGAAGCAGATGAGAGCATTAGTGACAGGCATTACCGGGCAGGACGGCTCATACCTGGCCGAGCTGCTACTGGCAAAAGGATATGAAGTGTTTGGGCTGGTGCGGCGCAGCAGTTCCAAAAACTTTGAGCGCATCGAATCTTTGATCGATGACATTCACCTTGTGGAAGGCGACCTCACCGATCAATCGTCCCTGGACAGCGTCATTCACGAGGTACAGCCTGACGAAGTGTACAACATGGCTGCCCAGAGCTTTGTCCCGGCATCTTGGAATCAAGCGGTTCTGACGGGTGATGTCACCGGTCTCGGGGTTATGAGGGTGCTGGAAGCTCTTCGCAAGCATCGGCCCCAAGCGAAGTTTTTGCAGGCCTCTAGTTCAGAAATGTTCGGCAAGGTGCGGGAGACGCCGCAAACGGAAAAGACCCCGTTCTATCCCCGAAGCCCCTATGGCGTCGCGAAGGTTTTTGGCCACTACATAACCGTCAACTACCGCGAGAGCTACGGCCTTTTCGCCTGCTCCGCGATAGGGTTTAACCACGAATCGCCGCGACGAGGACTCGAGTTCGTCACCCGCAAGGTCACACATCAAGTGGCGCGAATCAAGTGTGGATTGTCGAAGAAACTGCTAATGGGAAATCTGGACTCGAAACGCGACTGGGGATTCGCGGGGGATTACGTCCGGGGTATGTGGCTCATCTTGCAGCAGCCTGAACCGGAGGATTTCGTGCTGGCCACGGGCAAGACACACAGCGTTCGCGATCTGCTGGAAGCAGCGTTTGATGCGGCAGGGCTGGATTGGCAGAAGTATGTCGAGATCGATCCCAAGCTGATTCGCCCTGCGGAGGTGGACTCTCTTTGTGGCAATGCAACAAAAGCGCATGACAAACTGGGATGGAAACCTCGTGTCAGCTTCGAAGAACTGATTAAAATGATGGTCGACGCCGACCTGGACACGATACGAAAGAGCGACAATCTCGCCGGCGCAGCGCTAGCTCGCCCTGACCAATCGTGACGGTCTCAACAATCTGGAATAGTTTCTCTTCGCGGGAGCGAAAGACTAAGATTGCCAAAACTCAGGATGAGTACACTTTTTCCCTCCACAGCGCATTACATTCGACTCGCTCTCGGTAAGGGCCAGGTCGCAGGCGACTCGCAGCGGCGTTATGTACGGATTGTTCATGGCGTGTTCAGCGGATTGGTGGGCCGCGGCGTTGCATTCATTGTCAGCTTCATTTCCGTCCCCCTTACGGTTCGATATCTGGGCGCGGAACGCTACGGAGCGTGGGTTACTATCAGCACAGCGATGGCTTGGATCGCACTCGCAGACTTTGGCTTGAGCAGCAGCCTCACCAATGCGGTTTCCGAAGGGTATGCCAGCGACAATCACGATTTGGCGGGTGATTATGTCGCGGCGGCCTTTTGGTCCCTCGCAGCCGTCGCTGTCGTGCTGTCGGCTTTGTTTTTCTCTTTATGGCGAACAATACCATGGGACCGGGTTTTCAACGTGCAATCGGCGCAGGCGCGCGTCGAGGTAAACCCTGCGGTTGCGATCGCGTTCACGATATTCGTATTGAATTTTCCATTCTCAATCATCGGCAAGATATACGGCGCTTACCAACAAGTCGCTCTGGCGAATGGATGGGCCGCAGCTGGTAATGTTCTTAGTCTCGCTGCTCTGGTCGCTGTGACGCAACTCAAAGGAGGGCTCGCGTCCCTCGTTGTTGCTGTATCGGGGTCGGTATTGCTGATCAATATCACCAGCGCGATTTGGTTGTTCGGCTGGTCAAAACCGTGGCTTCTTCCACGACTGGGGCGGCTGACGTGGTCCGCTGTTCACAAACTGACCTCCCTCGGCGGAATGTTTTTTGTAATTCAAATCGCGGCGCTCGTGCTCTTTCAGACAGATAATTTGATTATTGCTCACTACTTGGGCGCAGCGGCCGTCACTCCTTACAGCGTGACCTGGAGATTGTTCACCTATACCATAATTTTCCAGATTCTCGCGGGGCCGTCGTATTGGCCGGCTTATGCGGAGGCCTTCGCTCGTGGCGACAAGGCGTGGGTGCGGAGGAGCTTTCCCACAAATTTCAAAATTACAGTTGCTTCGACCTTGGCACTCGCGCTTCCCCTCGTCTTTTTTGGACAATGGATCATCAGGAAATGGGCCGGGAGCGTGGCCGTCCCTTCCTCCAGCCTTTTGCTTGGGATGGGAGTCTGGAGCGTTATTTACGGAGCAATGAACTCTCAATCTTGCCTGCTGGCGAGCGCAGGTAGAATTAAGGTGCAGGCGATCTACTCGAGCGTGGCGGCGGCAGTGAACCTCATTCTTTCGATCATCCTTGTGAAAAGATTGGGACTGACCGGAGTGATCATGGGAACAATAGGTGCTTTCCTCATCTGTGTAATCGTGCCGCAGACTATCGAGATCAAGCTTAGCGTTCGAGACTGAATCCACAAGCACACTAAAACCGCGGAGGAAAATAGTTTCGTGAGGACGGGGCTAGTTCGTCGCTTAGGGGCCGGTCTTACCAGGCAAGTGCAAAGTTCGGCCGATAGCTCCCTCCTGCTGCTCGGCCGAATGGCCAGCTGGCAAATCCGTTCGATAAAGGCCATCAGTTCCCTCGATAATGTCGAATTCACGGTCTTTTCCCAGTGGGGAGAAGATGGGATCGTCGACTGGCTGGTCGAGCGAGCAGGGATTCCCCCATCCCTGCATACCTTTGTCGAATTCGGGGTCGAGTCTTATGCTGAAGCGAATACTCGATTTCTATTGCTGAACCGCAACTGGCGTGGGCTTGTCATGGACGGAAGCCCGGCACAAATCGATCTCCTAAGAAAAAGAGACGGAGCCTTATTCCACCGCTACGACTTGACCGCCAAATCGGCGTTTGTAACCCGCGAAAACATCAACGAATTGCTGACCGAATCAGGCTTTTCCGGAGAGATTGGGCTGTTGAGCATCGACATCGACGGGAACGATTATTGGGTTTGGGAAGCAGTCAATGTGGTTCGACCGGTTATCTGCATTTGTGAGTACAACGCTGTCTTCGGGGATGTGTGGCCAATCTCAATTCCTTACAGGCAGCAATTCGTTCGCACTCGGCCCGAATACAGCAACCTCTACTTCGGTGCCTCAATTGTCGCTCTACAACACCTGGCCATCCGAAAAGGTTACCGCTTTCTGGGCACAAACTCGGAGGGGGTGAATGCGTTCTTTATCCGGGAAGATTACTCATCGCGGTTTGATTCCTTGCTGCAAAACCCCCTTGCCCAACCGTCAAGGCTTCGCGAGTCGCGTGACCGGCTGGGCAAGCTGTCTTATGTTCGAGGACTTCAACGCGCTGATTTGCTGGCCGGTCTTCCGATTATTAACACAGATACCATGGAAGAGACCACCTTTGGAACTTTGAAGCCGCTATACAGTGACATTTGGATGGGCATCATCGCGTCCGGATCGACAGAAGCGAGTGCGACAACGGGTCGTTCTCGATGAGAATTGCGGTTTGGCACAATCTGCCGAGCGGTGGCGGCAAGCGGGCGCTTTACGACCACGTCCGTGGCCTGGTCGCCCGGGGACACGAACTGGAAGCTTGGTGTCCGCCTACGGCCGATCGTTCGTACTTACCCCTGCGCGAAATTATCTCTGAGCATGTCGTGCCTTTGCATCCCGGACCGAATGCGTGGTTCGAGCCCGCTTCATTGGGAATTCTGGGTCGTCTTCGCTGGAACCCTTGGGCTAAGCTGCGATCAATGGAGCAACACTCGCGGGAGTGCGCCCGGCAGATGCACGCCAAAAAATTCGATCTGCTATTTGCTGCAAGTTGCATTTTGTACCAAACGCCTCCGATTGGGCGATTTGTCGACATGCCGAGTGTTCTCTACCTGCAGGAGCCAAGTCGACCGCTTTACGAAGCCCAGCCTGAGCTGCTTTGGCCTGCTGTCTTGTGGACTACTAAGGACTTGTTTTCTTTGCCATTCTGGCGGCGGGCCTCAATGCGGCGGCTCCGGCTTCCCGTGATCAGGGTACTGGCCCGCGAAGAACGCAGAAATGCGCTGGCTTTTGACCAAATCTTGGTCAATTCGCTCTTCTCCCGGGAGAGTGTTCTGCGCGCCTTCGGAATCGACTCCAAAGTTTGCTATTTAGGAGTGGATACTGATCACTTCGTGACTCAAAACAAGAAGCGCGAATCCTTCGTTGTCTTCCTCGGAGCATTAATACCTCCCAAAAACGTTTTGTTTCTAGTGGAGGCACTCGCTAAAGTTTCGCCTTCACTACGACCACGGCTAGTGCTGATCGCGAACACTATCGACAGTGGCTATTGGAACTCTGTTCAAAAGCTTGCGGAGCAAACTAAAGTAACGGTTGAACTCAAGCATCGGATAAGCGATGCAGAAATTGTAGATGTCTTGAATCGGGCGAGGGTGATGCTCTACGCGCCACGGCTAGAGCCTTTTGGTTATGCCCCTCTGGAGGCGAACGCATGCGGAACCCCGGTCATCGCCGTTGCAGAGGGCGGTGTCCGAGAAACTATCCAAAACGGCATGAACGGCATCCTCGTGGAACACGAACCCCACAGTATGGCGGCCGCTATTGAGCGGGTGATGCTCGACAACGAACTCCATAGCCGCCTAAGTACGCAGGCACAAAAATTAGCTAGAGAGGTTTGGTCTTTGGGTCCCTCCATTGACCGGCTGGAACAGAGGCTGCTAAGCCATTCCGTGGTCCCTCGAGCGACCGGCGCGAGATAGGGAGAACCGCTGACCAAGCTCGAAGGAACGTGTATCTACTGCATCCACACTTTCAAACTTAAGCATTGTGCGAGATTCTATGAGAAGTGGGGGGCTTGTCCGTTCGACCATTCAAGGACACCGCCTTGAGCAATGCTTCTTTCCAAAGATGCTTGTCTGGATGTCGAATCCAAAGACTTCTGCTGTAACGCAAGAGCCAGATCCTGCAAAGCAAACGATCCAAAACACTGCCCGTCTGCCGAACAAAACGACCCTGCGCTAAGAGAAGATTGCGCTGACGCCAGGCGGAAACATGGCCCACTGCAGCCTGCGATGCGTCGTGTTTAATTTCTGCACGCAATACATACATACGGTAACCTCGCACAAAAGGAGCATGGAACACAGGCGTGATCCAGGTAGTCGAGCCAATATTCTGGGGGAAAGCCCCCGATCGCTCGAAGTGCTGGAACTCCGAGAGCGGCTCCGGAATTATAGGCACTTAGTCTTCCTTCGACAAGCGCAATAGTCGCGAATTGTTATTCAGCGTCGGCTTCGAGGTCCTCTCTCTTGAGATCGTCTTATCTCCCCACATCTGTATTCTTGCGCGATCAGACAGACGACAGAAATTGGCGGCTTCAGGAAAGGTGTTTTCGGGATAAGTACTTCCACCCAGTATAATCGAATCTGATCCTTCGTTTGCAAGTATGTTGCAAGGTTCTCATCCCAATTCCCATGTTTGCATACTAGCGGCGGTTGTTCTTTACAGACGGAAACCGTCTGAGAGTGAATCTCTCTGTTCTCTGATCCAGATTCTGAACGCTAATCCCGACTTGGGGAAACACTTTTCGATCGCCATTTATGACAGCTCGCCTCAACGGCACAATTCCACTGTAGCGGTCGATCTCCAAGCCCTTTTTCCCCTGGACGTACGGCGAGAACAATTCAAAACTCTTAAGCTTGCCTTCCGCTGTCACTTTAAAAAGCCTGTCGAAACGTTGCAAACAGCGTTGGTAGATGGAGCGCATTTTTTCACGTTGCATGCAGTCTGGCATGCTTGTCAAGCATGATCCGAGCGATTCGAAGGCAATTTTGGCTCTCATCCTTCACGGAAGAGAATATCCCAGAAGACCTTCCGTCGTTTTACCTTCGCATTTTGGATCTTTACTCACGAAATGATCTTTGAAAGGAACTTGCCCATCACCGCAGCGGTACAGCGCTACCAAGTTGAGCATGGAAACAGGTTGCGAATATCCGTACCCCTCCTTGCCGAGAATCCGCTGGCCTTCGCAACCAATATCAAGCGACACGAAGTAATCTCTTTGTCCTTCTTTGCAGCTATAGAACGGCACCGTCGCTCCGTGGAGGGGCTGCGCATAAAGATGGCCAAGAAGCTCCTGCAATTGGAAGCCAGCGATTGGACTAATCCAACCCGTAGTAACTTCATGCACACTTCCATTGAAATACCGATTGAGAGCAACCTCTGGATCGACGTTCGGGCCCCACTCCATGGGCATCAGGATCCAGGATCCAATCCCTGCGGACTCCGCCGCCCCAGCCGGAGTTGCTTGCCAGCTTGGCTGCGGGTAAGACACCGAGGTGTACATTTGGATTGTGGGATAGGATGCCAGATTAAGATTCCCATAAGAATCGCGCACAAAACCGGCGATGAAGTTGGATTCGAAGCCCGTCGCATTCGTGTCCATATTGGCGAGCTGCTGCCATGGTGAGGATCCGGTCAAGAGCGCGTTCTGCGGGATCTTGTACAGTTCAATCCCATACTGTCCCCACTCGGCTATCCCTCCAGTAGTCGAAATCGGTCGCCGCAACGGGCGATTGAAAACGGCGTACCATTCGCCAGCCATCGAATCATGAGCCATGTCTCCCCAAGTCGGTTCGGGATCATCAGGGTCCAACCCGTTGGAGGTTAGCGTCCCTTGCACTGTGAAGTGCAGGCCATCGGTTGAAACCGCCGCCACGTGATGTGCGGTTGGAGTGGAGTCTTCGTAAAACATCTGGATGGCGGCTTTACGATCCGCATTGTAAAGTGTAGGCTGGCCTACGCCGTATCCAGTCTGGGAGGTTGACTGGATCACCGGCTTCGGATACTTGTTCCAAACAATGCCGTCCTTGGAAAAAGCTACACCGATACTGTTATTCGCCCCGTCCGGCTCTGTCGTAGCCACGTAGTACATAGCATAGGTATAGGTTTGCCCATCGTCGAGAGGGCTTGCGAAGACGCCGCCAATGACCTTCGGATTGCAGGTGTAGGCGGAATCCCATGCCCCAGGAGTTTCGGCCAGCACCAATACCGGACCGAAGGATTCATGTGTCGACGTATTAATCGATTCGTAATAGATCGAATCCGTATCCTGGGACTTGTCGCTCGGGTTGACTCCCTTACTGCACCACCAGATCTGACGTGTGTTTCCGTTCTCTATCACTGAGGGCGAATAGTTATACTGCCCGCCAGCAAGCGCTCCCTGGGGAAGCGAACGGGACGAACAATCGGTGGTGACTATTATCGTACTCAACATGCCGAGAATACCTACCGCGTTCAGAACCCGGTTCATGAAAATGCTCATGCTGGTGCCATCTCCGACTCATTGAATTTGAGGCGACTATATCGCGGCTAGTGGTTGCGCACGATTTCCCAACGTCCAATACAGTTCATTCGTGGCCTCGGGATCGTCCATTGTCAACAGCCATCTGTTCGGTTCTGCGGCGCTTCTCAATGGGACTACACTGGGATCCACGTTGAAAACGCCCGGCAATAAATGAACTCCTCCCGGCGGGCAGTTTACCATCAGTCGCGTTTCGTTGTCAGCGTCGATTTCCAACGTCGAACTCATAGAGCGGGCAGCGTCGTTTATTTGGCAGGAGGTGTATCATGCGGCAGCGGGTCTGAACTATGACATCTAATCGGGATAGAAGACAATTTCTCAAGGGCAGTGGCTTGGCCGTTGGTGTCCTGGCGACCGAGGGCTGCGCCGTCTCAGGTGCGGCGGCCGCACCTTGTCCCGTCCAGCAAGTTGCTTCCTTTGGCTGGGAGGTTACGAATCTGGCTGGCAACGGAGCCAATATGTATTTTAAGGTGCCAACCAATATGGTCTTGAATGCCGTGGACATCGACATTTCAGCCATGATTTTGGCGTCAAACGCCACGGGGTTTGCCGAAATCTTGTGCATAGCAGGAGTGCGTCGGCAAGCGGTTCCGACGTTCAACAACTCCGCCGGGCATGCCTTCGTGAATTTTCCCGCCAGCTCAGACTTTGGGCCGGTGACACCCGAGAACCCGAACAATCTGAACCTCGTCTTTGATGGTGCGCTGGTTCAGGACCAGTTTCTCGCCGTCATTCTGAAGACTTGGGTCCCTGCAGACGGAACTGCGTCCGCCACCTCACGCCACGTCACGGCATACCCTTCCTTGGCTTTTAATGCCGGAGACTACCTGGCATTCCACATGGATCACGGCGGCGTCAGCGTCGACGCCGAGATGCAAGTCGTCCTGAACTACACCAAGGCTTAACCGACTTAACCGAAGATAGGCAGCGGAAAGTCATCGCCGGAGCAGCGATACTGCAGAGTCAATATTTTACAAAAATTCGCTGTTCGCCCCCTGTATTCTTCAGGTATTATTTGGCGCAAATGAAATGATCGGGCTGTGGATGGACTGTCACGGGATTTCGAGCCCTTGCGAGGCTAGACTCCGAAGAGCGTGCGTAGTTCGTTCTTAAACCTCGATCCCAGTGAGGAACAATGAAAAAATTGTTTTCGGCAAAGACCATCCTTGTGATCGTTGTGTCAATCACCTGTGCTTTGATGGCCGGATGCGGAGCGGGGTCCGACGTTCCGCCAGCGCCGACAGGGTCGCTTACGAGCACGCAGAATCCTTTAGTGGCACAGTACACAGTAGTGGCGGGGTGTCCGGGACTAGCCATGGTCGAGTTTGGTACCGATACCTCTTATGGAAGGAGCACCGCGTGGTATCCCGTCGGTAACTATTCGCCAACCCGCATCCTGGTTGCGGGAATGAAAGCATCCACAACCTACCATATGCGTTCGCAGACGCAATGCGCAGGCAGCGTGGCGACCAGCGCAGACTTGACTTTCGCCACGGGTCCCCTGCCATCGATTCCTTTTCCCACTCTCAAGGTGACTCGCCCGAATCCGTCTCTTAGTTCTCAGGAAAATCCGGGAATAGAACTAGTGGATATACTGGCAACCGGCGAATCCCAGATCATGTCAGCATTTTTTACAGATCGTGACGCCAATCCGATTTGGTATTACCCGGCGGCGCCGGGCTACTCCCCAGCTACCATCAAGTTCCTTCCGGACGGGCATTTGATACTGAGTTTGGCGAGTTCATCGGATTCCCTTCTGCGCGAAGTCGATTTGGCCGGAAACACCATTCGAGAGCTCGATGTCGCTACGCTTCAGCAAAAACTGCAGCAGATGGGGGCCGATTTTGTGCCAGGCACGTTTCATCATGACTTGCTACCGCTCGACAACGGCCACCTGATCGCGCTAGTGGACTTTGAAAAAAGTTTTACTAATCTCCCCGGCTATCCCGGCACAACCAATGTTCTTGGAGACGGATTGGTCGATTTGGATCAGAACTGGAATCCTGTTTGGACATGGAACAGCTTCGATCATCTCGATATAAACCGTCACCTAAACGGTCTACCGGACTGGACGCATAGTAATGCACTTGTATACTCACCCGACGATGGAAATATACTGTTGTCGATGCGTCATCAATCCTGGATTCTCAAGATCGATTACGACAATGGAGCTGGCACGGGAAACATTCTTTGGCACCTCGGCTATCAGGGTGACTTCGCTCTGACCGACGCCGGTGTCCCCACTGTTGATCCGAGCCTCTGGTTTTCTTTCCAGCACTTTCCGATATTACTGAGCCAAAGCGGGCCGCAAACCACGTTAGCAATCTGGGACAACGGAGACAACCGGTTTCTCAATGACAACGGCGTGATATGCGTAGAATCGCCGACGAGCCCAAATCCTTGTTACTCGCGCGCGACCATATTTCAGGTTGACGAAGGCGCGATGGTGGCCAATCTTCAGTGGGCGGATCCGCTGCAGTTGTTTTCGTTGTGGGGCGGAAGTATCAACCAGTTGGAAAACGGCAACGTCGAGTTTGATGTGAACGCTCCCGTAATTCCGCCTAGTCCTAACGTAGCGTCGGAAGTGCGGGAGGTGACTCAGACATCCAACCCGCAAGTCGTCTGGCAGATGGACATTGCACCGGTTACGGCGAATGCGTATCGGGCTTATCGCGTCCCCAGTCTCTATCCCGGCGGCGTGAGTTGGCAGTTCTGATGAGCGCGAATAGAGTCCAACCATGATGATCTTTCGGATCAATTTCCAAAACGCGGAGCGTTATACCATTACCAAGTGCCGGACGTTCCTTGTTCCCGGAGGCAAAATGCGCTTGCGTCCGTTCGGCAGTTCAATGTGTCTTTTCACAATCCTAGTCTTGGCGGGCTGCGGTGGTACAAAAGCCCCCACTATCCTCATGCAGCCCGCAGACCAAACCATTATTGCAGGCCAGACCGCATCCTTTTCTGTGCAGGCAGCGGGAGCGGGGCCCGTGAGTTACCAGTGGCAGAAGGGCTCCGCACCGATCGCGGGAGCAACTTCATCCAACTACACTACGCCCAGAACGACAATCTCCGACAGCGGCTCGCAGTTTAGCGTGGTGGTCAGCAACTCGGGTGGGAAAGCAATCAGCAGCCCAGCCTCACTCACGGTTAACGCCGCGACCGACGTGCTGACCTATCACAACGACAACGCGCGTACCGGGCAGAACCTGACCGAAATTTTCCTGTCCCCTAACAACGTCAATTCAGCCCAGTTTGGCAAGATTGGCTTCTACCCGGTGGACGGATCGGTTGAGGCCCAGCCGCTCTATGCCTCGGCCGTTGCAATTCCGAATAACGGCGTCCACAATCTACTGATCGCCGCCACGGAAAACGGTTCGGTCTATGCCTTTGATGCAGATTCCGGCTCCACGATTTGGCAAGTTTCAGTATTGAAGCAGGGCGAGACACCCTCAAACGACCCCAGCGTTCCCACCTGTAGTTGTCTCATAGGTGTGAACGCCACGCCGGTGATTGATCGCAGCATCGGTCCACATGGCGCGGTTTTTGTAGTAGGTTCGTCGGCTACTTGGCAGAACGGTTCTGTTTCCAAGTATTACCAGCGCCTGCACGCTCTCGACCTCGCGCTCGGCACCGAATTGTTTGGCGGGCCGGTCGATATCCAGGCAACCTATCCAGGGACCGGAGCTAACAGCAACGGCACAAGTGTGGTCTTCGATCCTAAACAGTACCGGGAACGCAGCGCGCTGCTATTGCTGAACGGCGTCATCTATACCACGTGGGCGTCGCATTACGACGTTCCGCCCTTTACGGGATGGGTCATCGGTTACAGTGAATCCACGCTGGCGCAGACGAGTGTGTTGAACGTAACCCCCAACGGCAATGATGGCGCCATTTGGATGTCCGGAGCAGGCCCCGCCGCCGACAGTGAGGGCAATATTTATTTTCTCGATGCAAACGGCGACTTCGACTCCAGCGCTAGATTCTCAAGGATTCCCTATTAATGGCGACTACGGCAATGCCTTCATAAAACTATCGACTTCAGGGAATCATCTGGCTGTCGCCGACTACTTCGAAGCGGACAACGGACAATCGGAGAGCGCCGGTGACGTTGACCTGGGCTCCGGTGGTGCAATGGTTCTACCCGACCTGAAAGATGCCTCGGGTCACATCATGCATTTGGCGGTGGGCGCGGGCAAAGACCGCAACCTTTACGTGGTGAATCGCGACTCGATGGGCAAGTTCAGCTCCAATAACAACAACATCTATCAGGAGCTTCCAGGAGCCTTGCAGATTGGCGTTTGGGGGATGCCCGCGTACTTCAATAATTCAGTCTACTACGCATCTTGGGGAAGCCCAATCCTGGCCTTCAGCATCAACAACGCAAAGCTTTCGACCAGCCCAATGTCGCAGACCGCCAACAGTTTTGGGTATCCCGGGTCGACACCCGGCGTGTCGGCGAATGGCACAAGCAACGGAATCGTATGGGCCGTCGATAACGGTTCAGTCGGAACAGACCTAGCCAGTGGTACGGCAGTCCTGCGCGCTTACGACGCCGCAACTCTGAATGAACTCTATAACAGCAATCAGGCCACTGGCGGCCGCGATCAATTCGGAACTGGCAACAAGTTTATAACGCCCACGATTGCAAATGGAAAAGTGTTTGTGGGCACTCCCAATGGCGTAGCCGTGTTTGGTCTGCTTCCGCAATGAGAGCAAGCCCATTGCAACCCGGAAAGCGGCGCTAACGGCCGCGCGAATGTCACTCCTATTACTCGCTAATGCTCTCCGGGGAGCGGGGCCGACTGTGAAGTTGTTCTCGAGTAGACTCGGACCGACCGGCGGCAAACTTCTTCCACTTGTCTAGCAGCAACGATTTGCGCATGATCGCCTTCAGCTGCGAAGTTGCCACTTTTTTCCCTTTCTGAATTTCTTTTCTCTCCCGCCAGATTCGTGGCAAGCACTTGAGCACATCCAGCTTTGCGCGCCAGAAAGCGGAAGCCGCCCCTTGCCGCGAAAAATAAAGAGCCGAACCCAACTCATAGATTAGTCGCTCCGGCACCGACTGGAAAATCAGTCCTAGAGGCATGTTTTTCAAGTAAACCAACTCGATGTTTCGCTGAGAGAAGAACACCTGGCGGGGCGAAGCCTTGCCGATTGATGCGCGATATCGATGGTACACAATCGCTCGGGGAATATAGATACACTCATAACCGCGAAGTTGGGCCCGAAAACTCAGATCCACATCTTCGTAAATCAGAAAAAACTGAGGATCTAGAAAACCGATGTCGTCCAGCATGTTACGGCGATACGCTGCCGCTCCTCCGCAAGCACCGAATACTCTTCGCGGTTCAGTCCAGTCCGGCCCGTCCAGCTCATCCCTGCCCAAATCTAACGTGGTTCCCGCGACTCCTAAATCAAAGCCACAATTCTCTATTCGGCCCCGATCGTCGAAATACATCATCTTCGAAGCAAAGCTTCCAACCTTCGGATACGTTCCGCTCGCCCTGCGGATTTCCTCTAGCCACTTTGGATGAGCCTCCGTATCGTTGTTCAAGAGTACAACTAAGTTCCCTTGTGCTCGCTCATATCCCGTGCTATTTCCGCCTGTGAACCCGAGGTTCTCCGGCAGGGCGAGCAATTTCACCTCCGGAAATTGCTCACGCACAAATTCCGCGGAGCCATCGGTTGATCCGTTGTCGACCAAGATTGTCTCGAAATCCCGGAACGTCTGGCGCCGTAAAGACGAAAGGCAGTCTTCTAGAAACTGCTTCCCGTTCCAGTTGGGGATGATCACACTGATCTCAGGCAATAGATCACTTCCTAAACGTGGGGCCGTGTTACCAGCTCACAGCTCCGCAACCACACCAATCTTCCAGGCGATTCTCTGCAATCCAGGAATCTTCAAGATAACTGAATCTAACGGAAACACGTATGTGAATGCAGATTCTGACAGTGAATGAACTACTGAATTCGAATTGCCTGCAATTCGATCCAGCCCAAACAAAGCAACCGACATCAAGAACATTCCCTGCCATTGGACTCGGCGAAAGTACTTTCGCAAGACCTTAAGATCCTTGACCCTCAGGGGTGTTTCTTCCGAGGTCGCTTCGCGCGCAAATAATCTGCCAATATGCCGATACAGCCATGCGGGCGGATTGGTCGCTAGAGGTTCGATCATGACCACGCGTCCACCGCGACGCAGGACTCGTACAAATTCACGACTTGCCCGATCCAGGTCCATGTGATGAAACGCGGACATGCAAAGAATCGCATCAAAACTCTCATCCGAAAAGTGAAGCTCTTCTCCGGCCATGCGCAAGAACTCCGGTGCGACGCCGCACCGTCGGGCCAGTTCGCGCGCTCGCTCTAGAGCTTCCGCTGAAACATCGATTCCCGTCACCTGGGCACCTGAGCGCGCCATGATAACCGAGGATTGTCCCTCGCCCACCCCAATGTCGAGCACTCGAGCCCCACACAGACTTGGTAAATGCTGGAAGGCCCAGTTCAACATTTGCCGGTGGCCGTAATGAGTTTCGGACAGATTCAAAGTATCGAAAGATCTTCTGCGATAAATCTCATCGTTCTCCCGTGCCTCTTTCGAGATCCGCTCGGAAAGCTCTACCGGCATCTGGGACGACACTATTTCCCCGACGATGCGATCGTGCGGCTTCATGTTCGCCTCAGGCATTGTACAAACCTCCTTGGTTGGATACCGGGTTGCCAGTAAGCGCCTCACTGCGTTGGCCGCGTCGGTCCACTCGTTCAAATTTCGGCACAAGCAAATACAGCCATACAACCTGAGAAATTACAGGCAGGTAAAACAGATGGTTGAAGAAGACACTTATCGCCAAGCATTGACCCACCACTGCATACACCAGTGATCCACGAAGAGAGTGATCGCGCCAGAAGTGCGCTGCTACGGCCCCCAACACGAGGCTAAAGCATGCGATGCCGAGTGTCCCAAAGTCCTGGAACGCACCCACATAAGCAGTGCTGACGTTCCACGACCCCTCGTCCACCAATTCTCCGCTGACGGCATTGCTAATCGTGGCGGGGTTATAAATGACTTCTCGCAAGACAGTGGGTACCAGCAATGCGGTCGTATTAGGAAAGAGGGCGCTGTTCAGCGGGGCGGTGGTTCGGACCGTATTAACTAAATTATTAATCGGCGTACTTACGTAGATGTATATCCACAACATTCCCGACGGGAGCCAGTCCGGATAGTTGGGACTGGGATCCGCTAGTTGGCGAAACCTGTCGATGCCGGTCCGCATATCGCCCACATAGCCAAAAACCAGCACTAACACAAGTAAAGGCACCAACCCCTTCGCAATTTTTCTCCAGGTAACACGGCGAATCATAGCCCAGACAATAATGCACTCCATCAGAATTACAATAAGCATGTTCCGAGTAACGGCTATTATTGACCACGCGATAACGAAGCCCGGCATCCACAGATGCCGCTTCCTGCCCGTAACCGCAAACAATGTGAACCCGCTTAGTCCGATCGTCAAGAGGAGAGAATTCAATAGACCGTGAAACGAAGGAATTCCGAAATCCACATAGGATTGGCCAGTTCCTTGAAAAAGCCAAACTATTGGAATTCCGCCGGAGTACACGATCTCCACAGCGGTCAGACCCGCCCAGGCAAGAAAAGCTATTTTCAATCGGCGCTCGAGCCAGCCTTCGGTGATCTGCGCCAACCTCCTCGGACTGAGAGCAAAAAGAGGGTAGCCGCCAAGGTACATTAGAACGGTCAGCACGAACGGAACAACGATCCAACTAACAACCCGGATAATGGCAGTAGTCGGGTAAATCAGGACCAAGCTTAGATGTAAAGCGTACAGACCCGCGGCCATCAACCATGCGGAGCCGAAAATCACCACGGGATTAATCCATATGTTTCTGCGAAGTCGCGGTGCAACAACCCGATCAGCTGTCGCTGTTCCATTTGTTGATCGTATGAATGACACTAAGGCTCACACTCTCGCAAGAAATCCAAGGTTGTTTAAGAAACTCGTGCGCCGCAATCCATTTCGATACAGCATCCACTGTCGAATTCCTGCGGGCAGATCCTGCGACTTCGACCATACGTGCAGGATTTCTTTTTGCTCGATCGACAACTGATTCGCATAGCGTTCGGTGAACTTGTCCGCTTGTCTTCGTGACCTCTCAATGCCTTGCTGGAACGGAGGATCGGCAAATAGGCGTTTGACCGCGTCAGCTATTTGCAAGCCACCCCCAGCGCCAAGAGTATTGTGCTCGTGCTGCCGGTATCGCACCGCGGTTTCGTTCACTGGGCAAAGCACGCCGAATGCCGCGGCCACCAATCCCAGCCAGAAATCGTGCATGATCGCCTCCCGTGGAATTGGAGTTCCGAGGAGCAGCAGGCTGCGATTTCCCAGCATTGTACAGCCGTTTACCAGGTTCTGAACCAGCATCGCTCCTAAGCTGGCCCGGTGTGGGTTCACATGCTTCATCTTCCACATGGAAGGTGCCAATAGCTCGCTGTCTTGCCCGATCAGCGTCATATCTGAGAAAACCAGAACTGGAATGTGAACGCCACGCTCTGCCTCAATCTGTTTTGCCGCCGTGTAACTCAGATCGAGCTTGTCGGAGCGCCACACGTCGTCCTGATCGCAAAATGCCACGTAAGCTGCTGTCGATTCTTCTGCCAGCAATGAAAAGGTACGGCAGGCCCCTTCTCGCCTTAAATTCCGACGAATTACAATCCGGTCGGAGTGACAAGATCGGTAGGTTTCAACTATTCGCAGCGTCGAATCACTCGAACCGTCATCTCTTACGATCAGCCGAAAGTCCTGGAATGTCTGGGAAAACAATGATTCCAACTGCTCCTCAATAAACTCAGCTCCGTTCCATGTGGCCATCAGAACATCGATTTCCGGCTTTCGCGAAGTCACGTGCCAACCTCAATCATGCGATTTTCATCGACATGAGATCCGGAGAAGCGAATACCAAGCTTGCCCGCCCGTCCATCCATGAACCCTCGACACATCATTCCCAGGCACGCTTGCTTCTTCTTGCCAAGCAGGAGCAGAAATAGCGCATAGCGAACCAGTCGGTACAGTGCAAAACCTTTGTTACTCTGTTTGGGATAGCAATGCCAAATTGTATAGACCTCGTTACGCACCATGTAATATACGCGCCACGGAACGTGATCCGTCCAATGGGTCGACCGGCCGAGAATCTTAAATCTGGACGGATTGCCGAGCACGTGATCGAGGTGGCTATCGCGAATCACCGCGATCTTGAATCCGCGATGCCTGAGCCGGAGGCAGTATTCATAGTCGACGAAGTCCATGAAAAAGTCAGCGCGCGGCAAACCCACTCCTTCAATCGCTTGTCTTCGTACTAAACTCCCCGAGGAAATTACCATGTCCACCAAGGTAATCGGCTGACCGGAATTTTCCGGACTTTTGGAGATACGTCCGCCTCTCCACAAGAGTCCTGGACATGGCATTTCGGTTCCCGGGTGCATACATACAGGAGCAACTATGGCAGTGCGGTCGGCATTGGAGGCAAGGTGTGCGAGCCCGCACAGCAAGCGTTCCAGGCAATCCTTGGCAGGGACGCTGTCTTGGTCAAAGAGCCAAACCCAATCATGATTCTTGCTGAGCGCGGCATAGGTGAGTCCGGCGGCGTAACCACCGCCGACGCCAGCATTTTGGGGCAAATTGAGAATTGTCACTCCCGGGTATTCAGTTTCGAGCAGATTCAATGTCTCATCCGTGGAGGCATTGTTTACCACGATGATCTCATCGAGTTTTCGAGTCTGCCGCCTGAGTGCGTCCAGTTGTCGCATCAGGACGTCGGCGCCGTTGTAGGCAACTGTCAAACTCGCAATGGAATATGGCTTCGTCATTGGAGCCGCGGATTTCTCTTCGTCACGGGTTACTCTTGCTCGTCGTTGTTCCGGGGCCCTTTCGCATCTTTTCCGGAGGAGCCTGTGGTACCACGAAAATGAGATCCTATCTCGGCAAGCCACCGCATCCATGGTGACTGCTTGATCGTTTGGAGTATTTCGCGTGCCAATCTCTTCCCAGGATCAGCCGGATCCACTTCCTGCCATCGTGCATTAACCCATATCCAAAGGCCGGCGAAAACAAATCCAAGCGAGGTGCCCAACAGAACGAGGAGCTTCCGAGGTGGAAACGACTTTGTTTCCGGAATGTCTGCAGCGTCGAGGACTTTCACGCTCGGGGTTTCCCTGGCTTCTTCCACCTTCGCCAGTTCGTACTGCTTGGTTAATGTTTCGAAGATCGTTTCCTCCACTCTGCTACGCCGGTAGAGATCAGCCCAGGTAACACCCAAAATCGGCAACTGTCGAATGGATGGATATAAGTCTGTATGCTCGGGAGTCGCTTCGTCTCCCGCGGGCGTTTCGGCTTTTCCGGTGGGCGCAGCCTTGCCGCCCAACTTCTGCAACTGGTGCCGATATTCGTCGATGCGAGCCTGGAGCGACCGGATGCGTACGTTGTTGGATGTATAGATCTGCCGCAAACCCTCCAGTTGAGTCTCGGCAGCGATCAATTGTCCCTCCAAGTCCGCTGCTGCGCCGATCATTGCACGCCCCTGCTCCTTGACGTCGATGGCTGTGTTCTGGCTGGCAAATGCGCTGAAATCCTTTTCCGCTTTTTCCAAGTCCTGCTGCACAGTCACGAGCCGATCTTCCAAAAAAACTCTCTCCTTATGCGCCGAGGAGGTATTGAGTGTGATGACGATCTGGTTCAGTGCATCCACATACTCGCGGCCCATCGCTGCAACTCGATTGCGGTCCCCATCCGTCACCTTGATGGTGAGGATGGCGCTTTTGCGGTCGACGGCAACGTCCGTACTTACCTCCAGCGCTTTCCGCGCATCTTGGTAACGCTTCACGCCATACACCTTCCGCAAATTGAATTTGTCAATAAGGTCGTCCTCCACGGTCCGGCTGTGCAAGACGCCAACGAACAGATCTCCTGAAGTCTTCAGTCCCAGCAGTTGTGAGCCGATGGATCCCAAGTCTCCAGTCTTGCCTAAAGCGGAAAGCATCGAAGCGAGTCCTTGCCCAGTCTGATCGGGCGGCATCAGCCGAGTCGTCGAGCTGTAACGCACCGGAATCAGGAGCGCAACGATGGTTGATAAGACAAAACCGACTGCCGAACATCGGACGAGCAATCGTCTCTGCTCCCAAAGCAGGGCCAGACGTGCAATCACTTTTTGCCTTCGGGCCGAAACCTCCTCGGCCTCGACTAGCAGTTCGTGCTCGAGATCCGGTTCGATATACCTCGTCTCTTGCTTCGTGATTTCCTTCGTCGCCATATGGCTCAACACGATTTCTTAAACCGGGTCACTGCTGCGCAACGTCCTTATCCTTATCCTTGACACGAAACGATTTGGGCCAGAAACTCAGCTGAATCATGGAGGTGACATTCGATTGTTGGGTCGACGCAATAACCGGAAAATTCCACGCCTCGTATTGCACCGACGCGGAAACGCTGAAACTAGATCGCGGCCAGAACTCCGCCCGTACGCTGGCATCGATCAGGGTACCGCCATCGGGGATAAAAGCCTGGCTCACTTTCTGATGCCTGTATCCGAACTGCAGTTTATTGCGTGGGCTAAACCAATACGTCGTCCAGCCCTGCGCCCCTTGCCCCTGGCGCCCCATCCAACTACCCATCAAATGACCCGCATTCTGAAAGCCAGTGATCCAGGTCGCGTCCCAATAAAAAGCGCCGTGGGCGACGTCGCCACCGCTGTAAGGAGGATCGGTATAACCTCCCTCGACGCGGAAATCAAGCTTCGGAACCCTGGGCAATCTCGGAACGTAGATTCCGGCTAGCCAAGAGGCCACATCGGGACCAAAGAGCGGAGAGATTTCGTCGTGCTCGGCAAGACCCTCGGCATAGAAGGTCGTTCCATTCCGCATCCCTGGAATCCGGTAACTGAAATCCAGCCCGGATCGGCGTGCGCCTGGTTTGTTCGCCTGGCCGGGATTTGAGTTGCTGGCCGAGAATACACTTCTTAGAAATGTATGCACGGTCAACGGATAGCCGGGTCCTCCGTAGTCAGTAGTCCGCGAAAGTCCAATCTCGAGATTGGATGTTGGTTTGAAACTGATCCGCTCGCCATGATCGACGGGTTGCGGATTCAGCGACTGACCGTAGCCCCCTGCTAATCCCGAAGGAGTAAGCGCGAACTGGTATCCGGAATATTGCCCGATGAAAGCCTCGACTCGCATCGGTCCGAGAAACCCCAGGAAACTCGGAAGCGTAAAGGGAGTGACGCGGTTGACGCGAAACATCCGCAATGGCGCTGCGTTGTCGCTAAACATCATCGCGCCGCCCTGCGACGGTCCCCACCACAAGCTCTGATTTCCGTAAGAGAGCTGCCAGTCGGAAAGGGTCATGGCTACGTAAGTATCCAGGAATCGGCCTTGATTGAAGGCAGGGGTTGGGGTGGCCGTCGGAATCGGCGCCACCGGAACAAAAGTAGGAACCAGTCCGCCGAAATCAGCTTGGGATATTGCTTCGCGAGCGCTCAACGGCAACGCTGGCGCCGAAGGCGAATGCTGAAATTCGCCCCTTGCATAAACCGTGAAAGGACCATCTGCAGCCCATCCCGAGAATCCCGAAACGGCGTTAAAGCCTTGCTCCTCGGGCCGGCCAAAGTCGTTAATGACTGTCTGTCCAAAGTGGTCGCCGTCCGTTAGCGGTTTGCCGGCGATCTCTGTGCCTCGGGTATAAGCAGATTCCAGGCGAAACTCGGCGTTATTCCCTCCCCCCAGCAGGTTTACTTCAGCGACAAATTCATTGTTTAAGGCCTCAAACAGGCGCTTCGCTTCACTCTCTCGTGCATCATCCACCGAAATGCGGTCCGTAGCCTCTTCCACCTGCCGCGCACATTCCATGCGGGTCCATGGACGCATATCGGCAAATCCGCTGTGAATGTAGCCGAGTGCCGTCAAACGATCCAGCGCGGGATAAATCCAGCTATCTAATGGCACATAAGGCGATCCCATATTCTTTGCCTGCCAGTGCGATGGCCGGTCGGGCCGAAGTGCGGGAATCTCCCAACCCCCACCTCGCAATTCCTGGCTGTGATGCCGATGGTAGACATACTCGCTGCTCAAATAGCCAATAGCAGCGCCCACAAAGACGTCGGCGGGAAAGTGCTGCTTGCCTGTGATGCGCGAGGCGCTGATCAGAGTCGCCGCCCCGTAGGCCACAAATTTCACGAATGGGCTGGGATACTCGTGCGCAATGGTTCCCGCAATCGACCAGGAAACGGCGGAATGTTCAGAGGGAAATGAAGTGCCTCCACTGCGGAACGGGCCGGTTCCGTTGCCCTGATAAGGACGTTGCCGTCCCGTGGCGTATTTCAAAGCTTCCACCACAATCAGGCTGTCGATAGCAGATTCTCCACTCAAAAAGCCACTTTCACGCTCGTGCTCATTTTGGGTGGTCAGTCCTAGAAGGTAGAGGGCTCCAGCGCCGCCAACCATCGAGTATGCGCCGTAATCGGAAATATGTTTGTAGCGCAGGAGGGTGTTGGGATCATTCGAAAGATGACGGCTGACATCGCTGTCGGTGGCGAACAGCGCCGCCGCGAATCCGCCTGTGGGAACCAGCCAGGTCGCGTCCGACAGCTTCAGCCTTCTTGGGCTCGTCCACATGCCGATCTGATCGTGCATCAGTTGCCACGGCAGGGTCCGAACCTTGTTTTCCGGAGGGTCGGCAGGCTGAGGGTTATCCGGAGCATCGCCCGCACCGGCAGCCTTGTTCTGATTGTCGGTCTGTGCTGCGGGGGCTGACGAGCCGATATCGGGCGCAGGCGTCGCCAGGGGGGCCGACTGCCCCAATGCAACTGCCGTACTCGCCAGTAGACACATCATTCTCACCGACCTAATCACGAACCATCGAATCACGTACGAGTCCTTAGTAATATGTCGCAATCAGAATCGCGCTGGTAGCGAGTGAACTTAGGACCGTCGCATTCTGGAGTATCGTCTTCCAAATCGGCGGACCCCCGAGGGCTTTCTCGGGAGCCACTACCATGTCGCCCGGCTGTAAGGCCACGCCCAACGTGTCGCCGGTCAGCCAGAGGGAGCTGTGACTGCCGATCACGGTTCCATCGGCTCGAACCACAAAGATGCCCTTTCGGTAAGCCATATTGGTGGTGCCGCCCGCCTGCGTGATATACCACCTCGCGCTCTTGCCCGGACGATAGGCAACAGCCGTGGGACCGTAAACTTGTCCCTGCACCAGCACATAGCTGGGGCGTTTTGGCACGATCAACACATCCCCTGCTCTGACCGTGACATCGCGAGAGGTATTCGCCCAGCTGCGAATATTCGATGAAACTTGAATGGTGACGCGACCCGTTGGCGGAGCGCTTATCAGGTTGTCGATCGTGGTCTGCCATTGGGTCAGAGCCGATTCCGCTGAAAGTTTCTGATCCGCATCGCCGGTGGTCGTCGCCGCTAGCTTAAGACTGGCCTGCTGGTCGCGCACTCGTTGTATCAATTCGGAATACGACCTCTCCTCAAGCCTCTGAACTTCCGGCCGCATCAGCAGAGCTCCATAGGGATAAGCCGCCGGTCCGAAGCCTCCCGCGCGCGTCAGCACCGAGCTTAACCTCTCGCCCGGGCGAATCCCATAGCTTCCGGGATGCACCACTTCCCCGCGAACCGTCATGGATGCGCCCAAGTCCTGCCAATTCGCCACTTGCCGAATTGTGAGCACGTCGCCATTGTTCAACGTAGGATCGCTCGACGAAGCGCCATTCGACGGGGCAGTAGTCATCGCAGCATTGTTCAACAGCCCGTTGGTCGCCGAGTCTCCCGCAGCCAACGCACTCGCAAGAGAAATCCGCTCCTGCTCGCCCGTCACCTGTTTTTCCTCTTTCCAAACGAAATGAGTGAGGTCAGCGGTCTTGAGATCGGCACTCTGCTTCAGTCCGCCCGCAGCACGAATCAGGTCGGACACTCTCATATCAGCGGTTAGCGGATACCGTCCGGGCCGGACTACTTCCCCTTTGATGGTGACGGCGGCCAGATCGGCCGCTGCGGCGTTCTTGTGAATCAGAACGCGATCCCGCGTAGAGAGCATGATATTAGCCGCGGGATTTCCCTCAAGCGCGCTACTCAACTTCACATTCAAAATCCTCACCGTGCTATCCGGCATATAGCGGAAGACCTGGGCATCGGTGGTTTGTGCATCGGGCAGAAGTCCACCCGCCAGATGTATAGCATCGCTAAGATGAATATCCCCGGAAGTCCGGTAATTCCCCGGAGAGCGCACGTCACCCAGCACCGAAACATTCGGCGGATTTTCAAAGTCATATCGTCCGAAGATCTGCACCGTGTCCAGTGCATCGAGTAAGGGAGAGTTCTTGGGATCTGCCAGCGCCTCGGCAACGCTGAAGCTCTGAACCGTCGGACGGTAATCGGGCAGACTTAACCGGATGATCTCACCATATTGCAAGGCCGGCTCTGGCAGAAGATCTTTGTAGGAACCGATCAGGTCCGTAACTCGCATGCCATCGCGGAAGGAATATTTTCCCGGCCGGACAACGTGCCCTTCCAAGTACACAGCGTCCTGATTGTAGGGAGCGATGGGGAAGACCCGAATCTTGTCACCATCTTGAATGTGAAAAGAGTCCAGTTGCTTGGTGACCTGATCTGCAGTGTCATCCTGCGGAATATCCAGGCTCAGCATCGTCTGCTTCTGATGCGCTACAATGCGCTGGACTTCAACGTGACCCAGCGTCGCTGTAGGCAGCAGACCGCCGGCCAAGGCAAAAGCATCCGCCAGGCTCTTTTCGTCTTTCAGTTCGTAAATCGCGGGACGTCGAACCATGCCTTCAATGGTAACTTCCGGACCGAGGGGCGGAGCGATCACCGTATCGCCACTCTCCAACCGCTGGATGTTGCCTTTCACTCCGTGCAGTAGCAAATCGTAGACATCAACGTCCTGCACCAACTGGTCGCCGCGATACTGCTTCAGGATGCGTAACGAACCACGGCCGGTCGGCCCCCCTGCTGCGAATAAGGCGTTAAGCGGCGTGGAAAGCGAGCCTACATCGTAAGCGCCCGGCTTCAGGACGTCTCCCACCACATACACACGGATGGTTCGCAGCCTCGATAGAGATACATCGGCGGAAACATCTTTAAACTGGGTGCGCAAAGTTTTCTGAACCGATTCCTGGACTTCGGCCAAAGACTTCCCTGCCACCGGCAGCGGTCCCACTTCCGGCAACGCCAGACGGCCCTCGCGATCCACGACCACTCGGAACCGCCTCGCCACTCCTCCCCACAGATCCACCGATACGGTATCGCCAGGTCCCAGCACGTAGTCTGGTCCAACTGGCAGATCCATGGGCAGGTTTTGCAGGTCACGCGTGCCATTTTCAAATACCTGCATGCCGAAACGCTCCACTGAAGGCGGCCGTGCCGACGCTTGCAAGTACATGTCATATAGCGACGGAATCTCCCGGTAGGGATTGGGTTGTCGCACCAGTCGTTGATTGGGAGTCGTTGCCTCGCGCGCTCGACGCATATTCTCCCGGACTATGGCGCTGTTGTTACGGAGATCGTATGAGCTTGCCCCCACTCCCGCCCCATAAGAACCGCTGCTATAAGGGCCATTGCCGTACGAGCCGTTGCCATACGAGCCATCCGAATAGGAACGCGAGCCGTAGCTTCCGCTGCTGGGGTACGTGTTCGCATACATCTGGCTAAAAGCTTCTCCGGCGAAGTCGGAACTCAATGCCAGGTCTGCAAACTCATCCCCTCCCATTCCCTGATCTTGCATGTCCACTCCGCCGGAGGAGCCGCGTCGTGGGCCGTATCCACCTTGCCCTTCTTCGGAATCCTGGCCGTAGGTCGAACCACCGCCAGCGGCGCTTCCGCCCTGCGATTGCTGAGCAAATAACGAGTCTCCCCCGCTAGTTCTCAGAAGATCGGTCACGTCATTGCCCGGCACAGTTCGTTGCTGAGGTGCGTTATAAGGAGCGTTATATGGTGAGGTGGGAGGCGCCGTCATCGGAGTTTCCAGCCCGGGTACCTCCGGTGGATACTGCTCGATTCCTGGCTGCGGTTGCGGCGGCTGCTGAGGGTACGGAGCCGTGGCGGTGTTTTGCTCAGCACAGTTGGCGTTGCGCGGATCGCAACCCTGTGTCTGCTGCAACCCTCTTTCTTGCTCCTGCAACACTTTTTGCCGAGCGGCTTCCTCATCCTGCGTAATCCACTTCGCGCGCTCCTGCATAACAAGGTCTTGCTGCTTTGCCAGCGGCGAGTCAGGGTTGACCGTTGGCCGAAGGTATCCATATTTCTGCACCAGCGCGGTCACCACCGAGCGGAAGGTGACGTCGATTTCCAGGCGGTCAAAAATCGATTCTTCCGCCAAGTCAGCCTCGGCGATGACTTGGCCATGCTCTGTCGCGTCTTTCGCGATCCAACGCTTCACCTCAACCATCAGGCCGGGATCGCGGTGCAGGATCATGGCCAACTGCGCGGTCGAAGCCGCCACATGAGACATGTTTTGACGCGCGAGTTCTGAGGTGGAAACAGGCCCTTGTTGCCGAGTTTGGCTGACCACAGCGACACAACAGAAGATCAGGAAAAACCACAAGCGCAGAATTGTCCTCAGCGCCGACCGATGAACCGTTTCGCCAGCAAAATTCAAAGAATTCATCAATTGTCCACTACCACTTTCGTAAGTGTGCGCCCGGATCGGAACGTTACAATCTTTCTTGATTGAAAAACGGCTTTCTCGTGAGACACTTCTAGCACCACTACGTTCCGAGCATAACCCTTCTGGCCCGGAAAAGTCTCCCTCCGGACCTTATCAATCAACTGTTTTCCAGGATTCTTCACTTGTTTCCGGGCAACATCGCCGCCGCGTCGCACTCCCGGTGGGGGGCCTTTGCCAGCACGCCTTGTGTTTATTATGCTTCCGGAGATTATAAACGAAAAAGCCAGGTTAGTCGCAGCGAGGTATCTCTCGCTTCTCCCTCCCTCGCTGTTCATCGATTTGGGAGAACGATATCTTCGGACCGCTTCTAGCTTACATCCGTTCCGCACGTAATTCGCTTTCCAGGCGTAGTCGCGCGCTTCGTCCCTCTTCTTTCTTCTCTTTTCTTTCTTTCTTCCTTTTTTCTCTTTTTTCTCTTTTTTCTCTTCTTTCCTTTTTTTTCCTCCTTCTTTTTCTACCTTTTTTTTTCTTTTCTCTTCTTCTTCTTTCTTTCTCTTACTTTTTCTTCTCTTTTACATATTTCCTTTCTTCCTTTTTATCTTCTCTTCTCCTTTTTCTTCTCTTATCTTTACTTCTTTTTTTTTTTTACCTTTCTTTCTTTTTTATATATATTTCTCTTCTATATTTTATCCTTTCTTTCTTTTTTCTATCTCTTTCTTCTTTCTTTAGGATGATCCTATCTTTCCTTGTTTCGCTATTCCCTCTTCTTGTCTCTTTTCACTTCTTCCTCTTTTCCCTGTGTGTTTTATTGCTGTTGCTTTATTTCCTGCCTTTTCCGCTCTTGTTTCCTCGTTGATTGTGTGCGCTTTGACGGCTGGTTGCGGCGCGGGTTCTGTCTCTGCTGGTCCGCTCTCTGCTGGTCCGCGCTCTGCTTCTCCTTCTCGCCCTCTGCTGCCTCTCGTTCCCGCTCCCCTTCCCTTCGTGGCTTTTTCGTCCGCCGGCGTGTCTCTCGCTGTCTTGGTGGCGTTTGGTCCCTCCACGTCGCTGGTCTGCACCTCCTCGTCCCCGTGACTTCTCACTTTCTGCCGTGGGTCGCTTTTTTCTCTTTCTTCCTCCCTCTTTCTTTCTCTCTTGCTTCTCTCTCTCTTCTCTCTCCTCTCTCCCCTCTTCTCTCTCTCCTGGCCTTTCCTTCTTCTCCTTCTCTTTTTTTTCCCCCTCTATTTTCTTCCTTCCTCTCTCCCCTCCTCCCTCCTCTTCCCCTCCCCTTTTCCCCCCTCCCTTTCTCTTCTCCCTTTCTTTCCTTTCTCTCTTCCCTTCTTCTTACTCTTCGCATTCTCACTTCACTTTTTCTCTTTTCTTCTCTCTCTACTTCTCCTTTACCCCTCATCACCACACCTCGTCGCTATCTCTTCTCCTTTTCTTCTTCCCATCTCTCTTTACCCCTTTTTTTCCGCTCCCTGCCATCTCTTTCTTCTTGTCTCTTTCTTTTTTTTTTTTCTTCTCCCTTCCCCCCTTCCTTCTCTTATTCCCTTCCCTTTCCTTTCCCTCCTCCTCCTCTCTCCCCCCCTCTCTTTCTTCCTCTCTCTTCTTTCTCCCCTCTTTTCTCTCTCTTTCCCCTCTCCCTTTTTTCCCTTTCTTCTTCCTTTCCCTCCTCTTTTCCTCCCTTTTCTCTTTTTCCTCCTTTTTCCCTTTTTCTCTTCTCCCTTCTTCTTTTTTTTCCTCTTTTTCCTTCTCTCCTTTCTCTCCCCTCCCTTCCTTCCTTCTCTTTTTCTCCTTCTTCTTTCTCTTCTTTACTTTTTTTTCCTTTTTTCTTTCCTTCTATCTCTCCTTTTCCTTTTCTCCCTACTCCCTCCTCTTCTTTTCTTCCCCCCCTTTATATCTCTCTTACCTTTTTCCCTTTTTTTTTTCTTCTTTTCCTTTCTTTTTTTTTTTCTCTTCCTTTCTTTTTTTTCTCCTCTCCCTTTCCCCCTTCTTCCTCTCTTCCTTTCCTTCTCTTCTACTTTCTTCTTCTTTTCTTTTTTCGCGCGCTTCGGTACCACTTCCCGCGCGACTTCCGACGCCTTGCGCCCCGCCGTTGCTTCAGCACTCCGATCTTGTCCGCCTCTGTGTAAGGGATCTTTGGCAAACCGGTTTCCCCTCCTCCAGGGAAGGTACACGGCATTGTTCTCAATCAGGAGATCAGTTCAGTATGAACGGGTATACTGAAAACGTGGGAAACGGATTCCGATTCACAGCGCTGCTGCTTTTTGCTGTGCTTCTCCCTGCAATTGTTGCCTATGGCGTGCTATACAGGGAGGCTTTTTCTGTGCCATATCAGGACGACTATTCCGCGATCTTAGCTTTCACAACCCATTATGTCCAATTGCCGACCATGAAGGCAAAGGTTCTGGATGTGGCGACAACACAGACCAACGATTACAAGCTCGCCTTTCCACATTTCATCGTTGCCATGGAGATGGAGCTGACAGGCCATTTGAATTTCAAATTCCTGGTCGCATTTGGCAATCTCTTGCTCCTGCCGATTGCGTATCTTCCTGGCGGACTTACCAAACCGATGCGGGCCCTCTGAATCAACGGCTCGTCGAATTCATGCCAATTAGCGTCCTTTTTTTTTCGCTAACTTATTGGGAGAGTCTCGACTGGGCAATGGCGGGACTACAAAACATCTCTGTGATTTTTTTTGGTTTTCTTGCCATTTACCTTTTAATTCCCAACGCCAAGGTGTCACGGCCGCCCTTTTTATTCCTGGGCTGTCTTTCGGCGATGCTAGCGGCCTTTTCTTCTGCGAATGGCTTTCTGCCTGGCTCCCGTGGGTCTTTTGATCCTTCTTCGCCGGCGTGCCATAGCTGCTTCTCTGGCCTGGTGCGCCAGCTTTGCGCTACCGATTGCTGCCTACCTTTACCAGTACACTCCATATCATATTTCGGTTGACAAGTTGCACACGGCCTCCTACTTTTCGAAGGTGTTTTATCTCTTTGCGTTTTTGGGTTGCGCGATTCCATATCGTTGGCCAGCCGCTCTGCTCGGCATTATGATCGCGGCCATCATTTTGTTTGCCGCCTGCTCTCGCCTCGACCGGACCAACCCCGTTGCTTTCTACTTCACTGTTTGGATTTTGGGGACGGCATTCTTGGCGGCGTGGCTGCGGGGAGAGATTCCGTCACGGTATAGTATTTATTCCATTTTGTTATTGGTCTTCTGTTACTCGTTTCTTGCGCGATACGCAGGTGGCCGTTCCGTCGTCTTGAATCACAAGCGTTTCTACACAACCTCCCTTGTGTTGGCTATTGCTTTTTGTCTCTTGAGCGACATTAGAGCACACAGACATCTTTTGAAGCGGCGGGAGATGGCTCTCTCAGGGATGGATCACTACCGCGAGAACCCCGAATTCAACTCACCCAACATCGATCCAGAGATGGCGCGATATGACTCAACAGAAGCAGCTTTCGAAATGGATACGCTCAATCAAGCTATCCAACAGCATATTTACACTCTGCCTCCGACGCGCTGATTCGGTAATCACGGAGAGCCAGCCGCGAGTCCCTGCGTTTGTGTGGTTCGCGAGGTACTGATGCAAGGAATCTCGGAAGCGTGTGGTAAGGCTTCAGCAGCGCCTGCCGATTTCGCCTTCGTTCAATAATCGCGTTGCGCTGGGTTCGCGATACGCGGACCAGCGGCTCTGTTGGTTCTACCGAATGTGGAGCAGTCAGAGTGCCCCCTGCTTGTAGTCTCCACGGCTCAAATGCTTCTCCAGCCACAAGTAGAGGCAGATGAACAAGTAGCGGCTTCCCATCTCCTGGATTTTCAGCTTGGCTACGCCGGTTCTGCGATTTCGCCACGTAATCGGTATCGCTGTCCAAGAATAGCCGCGAATGATGGTCTTCAACGGAATTTCGACCGTAAGGTTGAAGTGGGCGGACAGCAAGGGTTGGCAACCTTCGATGACTTTGCGACGATAAGCCTTGAATGCATTCGTCGTGTCATTCAGCGAAATGCCGAACAGCACACGAATGAACAGGTTTGCCATGCGATTGATTCGCAGCTTTAGCCATGGATAATCGATAACCCCGCCGCCACCCTTCATGAAGCGGGAGCCGAATACCGCGTCCCAACCTTCATTGAGAGTATTCCAATAACGGACTACGTCGCGGCAGTCATCCGACTCATCTGCCATCATGATGACGGCGGCGTCACCTGCCATGTTCTGCAAACCGCAACTGATGGCGCGGCCAAAGCCGTGGGGGGGACCATTTCTGACCAATCGAGCCTCAGCTATGCGCTCACCGAGCGCTGTAACAATAGCAGCTGTCCGATATCCGAACTCCCATCGTCAACCACGATGATCTCGTGCGGGATGTTATGGATCCGCAACTCCAGGTGTAGATGCTCCAGGGTTGATTGGATACAACCCTCTTCATCTCGAGCCGGTATGACAATCGACAGAAGCTTAAGATCGGGCTCTGGCTGGGAACCACGGTTCATAGATCGCACCGGGTGAGCCAATCGGGATTGGCGACGGCGTGGTCCGCGATCTCTTCGAGGATCTCTTCCAAAGTTATGCGGGGCTCCCAAGAAGTAGCAGTCAGGGCTCTGCTGGAATCCAGAATCAGCCAGGGAATATCGTAGGGGCGTTCGGAGCCGTCGGCAATTGGCTGATGCGGACCAAACCGCTGATCGCACCATGTTGTCAATTGGGCCAGGGACATCGAGTTCGCTCTTCCGCCAGACACATTGAAGAGTTGGCCTGGACCGCTTCTGCGCAACTGGAAATCGACCATCCGCGCCAAGTCCCGTGGGTGCAGGGCGTCTCGGACCTGAAATCCTTGACCTCCGAACCCGAGATATCTGAGCGTGCGCCTGGCTGAGTGTGCGTGCAGCCAATAAGAAAAGATACCCTGTTCCGCAGTACCAAATTGCCCGCCTCCGGCGAGCACGCCGCAGCGGTTGATCCACACGGGAACCTGAAAACCGGCGGCGTACTCCTCTGCCAGCCGCTCCGAAGCCAGTTTCGTGGCACCATAGAGAGAGATCGGAGCCTGGGTACTAAAGGTTTCGTCAACACCCGCGCTGCTAAGACCAGGCGGCAATGGCTGCTCCGGGTCTAGCGTGAAACCACAGGATTCGACTAGTAACGGCAATTGCGTCAAAGCCAGAATCGAGTACACGCGGCTCGTGCTTAGAAGTACGAGGCCGGAACCTGCCTTGCGGCAATACTCCAGCAGATTAATCGTGCCGAGCAGGTTATGTTCCAGCAACTGCCGCGTGCTTGTCTTGCCATCACGACCGGCTAAAACGCTCGGCTGCGCAGCCGCATCAATGACCCAATCCACGACGGGAAGAGCTTCCAAATCGCTCGGGAGACGAACGTCGCCGTGATACAGCTGGACGCCTTCGCGCTTGAGTGAAATTCGATTCGTCTCGCTTCCCGGACGTGCCAGATTATCAATTCCCGCGATCGAAATGCTTTCAGAAGACTCCATCAGATAACGCGCGATGTGACTGCCCGCGAAGCCGCAAACTCCTGAGATGAGCACCTTCATACTATTGCGCGTTCTCTAGCCGCGACGACCATGAGGCAACGATCTCTGCGATGGTCTGCTTCAGACTCTTCGTAATACCCCATTCCGGATAGTGCGCTTTCATCTTGGTCAAATCACTGTAATAACAAATATGATCTCCCGTGCGGTTGGTCTCAACGTACGCCCACACTTGTTCACGCCCGGAAAACTCCGCCGTCAGAGCGAAGGCTTCTAGAATCGAGCAAGAATTCTCGAAACCGCCGCCCAGGTTGTAAACCTCGCCGCAACGGGGCTTCTGCGCAAAGGCAAGCATAAATCTGGCCACGTCCTCCGAGTGGATGTTGTCGCGCACCTGTTTGCCTTTGTAACCAAAGACCTTGTATTCCTTGCCGATGAGATTACACCGGATCAGGTAACTTAGGAATCCATGCAACTCCACACCTGAGTGGTTGGGCCCGGTAAGACACCCACCACGCAAGGCACATGTGGGCATGCCGAAATAGCGCCCGTATTCCTGCACCATCACGTCTGCAGCCACCTTCGAAGCTCCAAAAACAGAGTGCAGAGATTGGTCTATTGAAAAATTCTCGGAGATGCCCAGGCGGTACTCGGGGCCGGCATAGTCCCAGCGCGTGTCACTTTCCACAAGTGCCGGTCTGTTGGGCCCGTCGCCGTAAACCTTATTCGTTGACATGTGAATGAAGGGTGACTCCGGCGCCCAGCGGCGCGCGGCTTCCAGGAGGTTCAGCGTTCCGACCGCATTCGTATCGAAATCGTCGAAGGCGATCTGAGCGGCACGGTCGTGCGATGGCTGTGCTGCGGTGTGCACGATCACCGCTGGCCTTGTGCTTTCCACCAAACGAAGAATGTTCTCGCGGTCTCGAATGTCAATGTCGTGATGTTGATAACCAGGGACTTCTCGCCGCAATCGCTGGAGCGACCATGAAGTATCTCCTTCTGGCCCGAAAAACACTGCCCGTTGATTGTTATCGACACCAAGCACCGAGTACCCGGACTGGTGAAAATGAACGCAAACCTCCGAACCTATCAGTCCACAAGACCCTGTCACCAAAGCGCGATTGTTTCCCATTTACACCTAGAGTGCCATATTTCGTTAAAACTTACGACGTTTCAACGCAAGTTGGTACACGGCGGTGGAACGCCGCCTTATGCGACGTTGTATACAGAACGCGCTCTTCTATGCTTTTAGAACAGATTGGCGAAGGCTGCGAATGAACCCCGCAAGTTCTTCCACGCCAATATGCGTTTTGGAAGAAGTGCTCGGCGCGATGCGGGCAATAGGATTTCACTGTTGCGTCCGTTCTACCGTATAGTGGATCGGTTTGCGTTTAGAGTCAGTCAACCCGCGCGATGGCGTGATGCAAATCATCTCCGATCCTTACTTCATCGGCGTGGATGTCGGCGGCACCAAGGTGGCCGCGGGTTTAGTGAACTCCGCTGGCAAAATAACTCATCAGACTCGCACCCCGATGGTGGCAACGGACGCTATGGCAGGTCTCGCCGCCGTGATCTCCGCAATTGACTCGGTGCGCGCTGGCGCCAATCTTTATTCCAATTCCAAACCGCACTCTCCAATCTCCGGCATTGGGATCTGCGCTCCCGGTCCACTAAATCCGCATACTGGAGTTGTGGTTAATCCTCCAAATCTTCCTGGCTGGCGCAATTTCCCACTTGCGTCTGAGATAGCGAAGGCCTATGGCCTGCGGGTCCGCGTTGACAATGACGGCAACGCAGCGGCGTTGGCGGAGGCTTTGTGGGGCGCGGGCCGGGGCTACAAGAATGTCTTCTGCGCCACCATCGGCACGGGTATCGGAACCGGGATTGTTGTCGATGGCCGTATTTATCACGGCCGCACCGGTGCAGCGGCTGAGGGGGGCCACAATACGATTGACTATCGCGGTCCGCGCTGCGGGTGCGGCAAGCTTGGTTGCATCGAAGCGTTGGCCTCCGGTCCGGCCATTGCGCGCCGCGCCTCGGAAAAAATTGCGGCGGGACGCCAATCACTAATCCTGGATTACGCCCAAGGCGATGTTCATCACATCACCAGTGAGATGGTGGGCCGGGCTTATCTGGCGGGCGACCCATTTGCCAAGGAACTCTTGCTGGAAACCGCGGAGTTTCTCGCGGTCTGGCTGGGCAACATCGTCGACCTGCTGGAGCCTGATGTCATGATCATCGGCGGCGGAGCAGCCACTATGCTGCAACCGTTCTTCGAGGAAATCCGCAAGCGGCTGCCCACCTGGTGCGTCAATTCGCGATGTCTGGAAATCCCACTCGTCACTGCCCACTATGGTGCGGACGCCGGCATCGCCGGAGGCGCCGCACTCTGCCGGGCAGAGACCGATGTGGATGACGTTTCATCTCGGTCTGCATGTTGAATCTGCATGTTGAATCAGGATCTCTGCCTTTGCCCGTGCGTGGCTACTCTGCTATAAACCGGGCAGCCACAAATTATCTACAGGAAGTAGCGCCGTGAACAGCCCCGTTCCACATCCATTTCATTCGTTGTCTCTGCTCGACGCCTTCGGCGATCAAGAAGAAATTTTCGCAGCTCCATTCTCTATTCTGGAAAAAGCCATCGCCCAGCGCGCCTTCCCTGCCGCCTCAATCGCCGTCCTGCACAAAGGCCGCGTCGTCGCACTCAAAGCCTTGGGCCGTTTTACCTATGAACCTATGTCAGATCCGGTTACCCCGGCTACGCTCTTCGATCTGGCTTCCCTTACCAAAGTAGTCGCTACCACCTCGATGGCCATGCTTCTCTACGAGCACGGACTGCTCGATCTCGACGTCCCCATCGCTGCCATCGTCCCCGAATTTATTTCCGATGCCGAAAAGGATTCGCGCCGCAACGATGTAAGTCTTCGCATGCTTTTGGCCCATTCGTCCGGCTTGCCCGCCTATGAAAAATTGTTTTTGAAAGTCAAAACCCGCGACGAACTCCTCCGCGCCGCCCTCAGCATCCCGCTCGCCGCAGGTCCCGGCACTCGCGTCGACTATAGCGACATCGGATTCATCATCCTCGGCATCGCTCTGGAACGCCTGGCCGGCGAACCCCTCGACCGCTTCTGCCAGCGCGAAATCTTCGGCCCGCTCGGGATGAGCAACACAACTTTCAATCCTCCGATAGAAAACCGGAAACAGATTCCTCCTACCGCAGACGATCGCACTTTCCGCCGAAGAATTATCCAGGGTGAAGTGCAAGACGAAAACGCCAGTGTCCTTGGCGGCGTAGCCCCTCACGCCGGACTCTTCTCCACTGCCCGCGATCTCGCACAATTTGCTCACGCCATGCTCAATCCCGGACGCCCAGTCTTCCGTACCGAAACCATCGCTGTGTTCACCCGTCGCGAATCGGCGCCCCAAGGGACAACGCGTGGCCTGGGCTGGGACACTCCCTCCGCCTCATCGCAATCGGGAAAATACTTCTCTGCGACCTCCTACGGTCATCTCGGATATACAGGGACTTCCCTGTGGATCGATCCCGAGCGCCACCTCTCAATCACGCTGCTTACCAACCGCACCTGGCCCGACTGCTCGAATCACGCCATCAAACAAATTCGTCCGCGCTTCCACGATGCAGTGGTCGAAGCGCTGAATGCGGGCTAAAGGAACGAAAATCAAGCACTCGCCGGACTCCGGCCATTTCTCGGGGATCTCCACGATTGAAGCTCCAGCCGCAGACGAGAAGTCCAGTTAGAATGAACGATCCGTTCGAATCTCGAAAGGCTTCCAACTTGAAACGCAAAGCATCAACGCTGCGTCGTCTGCGCACCGAACAGTCGAATGACGCCGCTCATGACCTCGACCAAAAATCATCCCTTGACATCGCCCGCCTGATCAACGCCGAAGACGCTACCGTGGCCCACGCTGTGAGCCAGGCCCTGCCGCAAATTGCTCGCGCCATCGATCTTGTCGCCGCTGCCCTGCGCCACGGCGGACGCCTTATCTACGTGGGCGCGGGAACCAGCGGCCGCATCGCCGCACTCGATGCCGTAGAGTGCCCGCCCACTTTCAATACCGATCCCCGGACGGTTCAGTTCATCATCGCTGGAGGAGCTAAGGCTCTCGCCTCAGCTTCGGAAATCAGCGAGGACGATTCCCGAGCCGGTCGTGAGGAAATGTCTCGCCGCAAGCCCACGAAAAAAGATGTGGTCCTTGGGATCGCGTCCAGCGGCCGCACTCCGTTCACTGTCGCCGCCCTCGCCGAAGCTCGCCGCCGCGGCGCGCGCGCTATCGCTTTAACGTGCAATCCGAATTCGCCGCTCGAACGTGAGGCTCACCTCACCATCGTGACCCAGGTTGGTCCCGAAGTTCTCGCCGGGTCATCCCGCATGAAGGCAGGCACAGCTCACAAGATGGTTCTTAACCTGATATCAACCGCGGCGATGACGCGCTTGGGCTATGTCTACGGCAACCTCATGGTCAACGTCGCGCCGAAAAATGAAAAACTGCTACAGCGTGCCATCGCAATTCTCGAAGCCGCCACGGGCGCCGACCACGAATCGGCCCGCCGCACTCTGGCAGCCTCAGGCAATCGCACTCCGGTGGCGCTCGTGATGCTGGCTGCTGAAGTAAGCCGCGCCCAAGCCACTGCTGCCTTGAAAAAAACGAACGGCCACATGCGCCAGGCGATCGATTTGGCAAGAAAGTAGCCGTTTCCTCGGCGGCCGATCTCGAGTACGCCGACGAGATGTCTTTCTTGTTGTGGCAGGACGGCGACCCAGACTTTCAGCCTAGCCGAACCAGCGCGAAGAAGTGACCAGGCATCGGCGCTCGCATCATATTACGTTTCAATTGAGTTCTTCGGGCGTTTCTGGATGATCACGTAAGTTGACCCACTAAGGGCGCACTTTAAGGCGAAGAGCGACCACACCCATTAGATGTTGCTTATAGTCACCCACCCAAACGTTTCCCAGAGGGAGACGGCGTTCCGTGAGCCGCTGCTCCGCCCTTCTTCCGCTTCTCATCGTCACTGTCAGTCGCCCAGTGCTGACGCCTTCCGTGATCCAGTCTGGCCGCTGGCTTGCAATGCCGTAATTGGGAGGAGATCGCAACCCGCTTTTATTAAGAAAATCCTAACTGTCACAAATGCAGCAGAGGGTTCACGTTTCCGTGGCATGTGCCGATGTGTGGTGTGTAGGCGAATTAACTTCAACATCTTTCTCTGACTTGGACCTCTTTTCTGAGGTGGGGCCGAATTTTGTCAATAACGTTTGACGATAGTGCGACGCGTTGCGTGCTCCGGCTCGAAGGCGAGATTGACGTCACCTGCGCAGCGGAACTGAAGCGGGCGCTGATCGACGCCATCTCGTCGGGAAGAGAAGTGCAGCTCGACCTGGCGCAGGCCAGCGACCTCGACGTGACCGCAGTCCAGTTGTTGTGGGCAGCGAGGCGGGAGGCAGAAAAGGCAGGCACGTCTTTCGCGGTTGCCGGGGATGTGCCCGAAAACATCGGCCGTGCGGTTTGCGAGGCCGGTTTTGAGAACTTCCCGGTGGCAGTGACTCCAAAGGCTGCGCCGGCGAACTCGGTGGCTTTGCCCACGGGAACTCCGGATGATTGACAAGTATAAACAGGCGTTCCGGGAGGAAGCCCGGGAGATTCTGCTGGATTTGGAATCAGCTCTGTTGGACCTCAATGAGAATCGCGACGACACCGAACTGGTCGGACGAGCCTTTCGTGCCCTGCATACGATCAAGGGTTCAGGGGCGATGTTCGGATTTGACGCAATCGCCGCCTTTACCCACGACATCGAGAATGCCTTTGACCAGATACGGAACGGCCGGCTGCGAGCGACCCCGGACCTGACCAGCCTTTCCCTGGCCGCAGTCGATCAAATCAAAGCCATGCTGGAGGAAGCCTCCGGACAGGACAGCGCGAGCGCCAACACCGCACAAATCCTGGCGAAATTGCGGGTGTTGACCGGAGCGTGCGAGGCGCCGGTCAAGGCGGCGCCAACCGCAGCAGTAACGTGCGCGCGAGCCATTGCGGGCACAACCCGCGAATGGCACATCCGCTTTCGTCCGGGAGCCGATCTGCTGCGTACCGGGGCCAATCCGCTGTTGCTGTTGCGCGAGCTTCGCCAACTGGGAACGCTCCAGGTCAAGGCAGACACTTCGGCGATTCCGGTCCTCGGCGAACTGGATCCTGAGCGCTGCTACATCGCGTGGAACATGGTTCTGACTACCGCCGCAGGAGCCGACGCAATCCGCGATGTCTTCATTTTCGTAGAGGACAGTTGCGAGCTGGAAGTCGAGCCCGCTCCGTCTTCGTCCCAAGGCGCCGAGCCCGCACTCACGGCGCCGCTCGAGAAGCGCTCGGGCGAGGGCCGCCGCTCCTCCGACAAGGAAGCGCAGGGCTCCAGTATTCGGGTGGCCGCGGCCAAACTCGACCAACTGGTCGACCTGGTGGGCCAGCTGGTAACCGTGCAGGCCCGGTTGGTCGAGGTCGCAGCCCGCCGCGAGGATGGCGAAATGCAGGCGGTAGCGGAAGACATTGAAGCCCTGACTACAGAACTTCGCGAGAACTCGATGGGCATGCGCATGCTGCCCCTGCGATCCACCTTCGAACGGTTCAGGCGCCTGGTCTACGACCTGGGGCGCAGTCTGCACAAAGAGGTGGAACTGACATTCGAAGGCGCAGAGACGGAGCTGGACAAGACCGTGATCGACCAGTTGAACGATCCGCTGATGCATTTGATCCGCAACAGCATGGACCACGGCATCGAGGCGCCGGAGGTCCGCCGCGCCGCGGGCAAGTCAGCGGCCGGCACCATTCATCTTTCGGCGCGCCACTCCGGCGCCCAGGTGCTGATCCGCGTCTCCGACGATGGCACGGGGATTGACCGGGAGGCGGTGCGCGCCCGCGCGATCGAGAAGGGCCTGGTCGCCGCCGATGCCCGGCTCACCGAAGCCGAAATTTTCTCCTTCATCCTGGCGCCGGGTTTTTCCACGGCGCGCGAGGTCACCGACGTTTCCGGCCGCGGAGTGGGCATGGACGTGGTCCGGCGGAATGTGGAGGCCTTGCGCGGATCGCATCGAGATCGCCAGCCAGCCCGGCGCGGGCTCCACGGTGACGCTCCGGCTGCCGCTGACGCTGGCCATTATCGACGGGCTGCTGGTGCGCGTCGGGCAGGCCCATTTCGTCTTGCCGCTGGCCAACAGCCTGGAATGCGTCGAACTGACCCGGCAGGACATCGAGAACGCCAACGGCAAGCACCTGGCCAATGTGCGCGGCGAAATCATTCCCTACATCCGGCTGAGCGAGTACTTCCAGATGGACACGCGAGCGGCCCGAGCGCGAGCAGATCATGGTAGTCGGAAACCGAGCACGGGCGCTACGGCTTTGTCGTGGACCAGGTGCTCGGAGACCACCAGACGGTGATCAAGAATCTGGGCCGGCTCTATCGCAACGTTCAGGTGGTTTCCGGCGCCACCATTCTCGGCAATGGGACGGTGGCGCTGATTCTCGATCCGCACCGCCTGGTGCAGAACGCGATTCGCAACAGTTCCATCAGCCCGCACACGCAGGCTCGCGCCCGTGCCCGCAGGGAGTCGACGGTGACGGCTTTACAGCAGAGAACGGCAAGTGGTTCCACGAGTTCAAATTCAAAGGAGATGAAGTCATGGCAAGTGCAACCGCAGTCAGCAAACAGAAAGTTCACCGTGGCGCCGGCGATGGGCAAGGCAAGCAGACCCAGCCGCAAAGGCGCCGCACCAGGGCGAGGACACGCAGGCGCTGCTGGTCTCGCAGGAGATCATGCGCCTGGTGGAGGCGTCGCAGGAAGGGCGCCTGAGCGAGCGGGGCAGGGTCGGACCAGTTTGACGGCGTCCATCGCGAAATGGTGCAGGGCATCAACGACATGCTGGACGCGATTCTGCTGCCCATCGGCGAAGGCAACCGCATTCTGGCGCAGATCTCCAACGGCAAGATCGACGAACTGATCGCCCAGACCTACAAGGGCGATCACGAAAAGATGAAGCAGGCCGTCAACAACGTGGCGCGTCGTGCTGCAGGGCCTGCAGAAGGAACTGGTGCGCCTGACCGACGCCTCGAAGGAAGGACAACTCTCCGAGCGCGGCAAGCCGGAACAGTTCCAGGGCGCGTATGCCGAGATCGTGCGCGGCGTCAACGCCATGCTGGACGCGATCCTGCTGCCCATCGGCGAAGGCAACCGCATTCTGGCCCAGATCTCCAACGGCAAGATCGACGAGCTGATCGCCCAGACCTACAAGGGCGATCACGAAAAGATGAAGCAGGCGGTCAACAACGTCGCCGTCGTGCTGCAGGGCCTGCAGAAGGAACTGGCGCGCCTGACCGACGCCTCGAAGGAAGGGCAGCTCTCCGAGCGCGGCAAGCCGGAGCAGTTCCAGGGCGCGTATGCCGAGATCGTGCGCGGCGTGAACGCCATGCTGGACGCGATTCTGCTGCCCATCGGCGAAGGCAACCGCATTCTGGCGCAGATCTCCAACGGCAAGATCGACGAACTGATCGCCCAGACCTACAAGGGCGATCACGAAAAGATGAAGCAGGCCGTCAACAACGTGGCCGTGGTCCTGCAGGGCCTGCAGAAGGAACTGGCGCGCCTGACCGAGCCTCCAAAGAAGGCCAGCTCTCCGAGCGCGGCAAGCCGGAGCAGTTCCAGGGCGCGTATGCCGAGATCGTGCGCGGCGTCAACGCCATGCTGGATGCCATTCTGCTGCCGATCGGCGAAGGCAACCGCATTCTGGCGCAGATCTCCAACGGCAAGATCGACGAACTGATCGCGCAGACCTACAAGGGCGACCACGAAAAGATGAAGCAGGCGGTCAACAACGTGGCCATGGTGCTGCAGGGCCTGCAGAAGGAACTGGCGCGCCTGACCGAGCCTCGAAGGACGGAAAACTGACCGAGCGCGGCAATCAGGACCAGTTCCAGGGCGCCTATGCCGAGATCGTGCGCGGCGTGAACGCCATTCTCGACGCCGTGATCACGCCGCTCAATGTCTCCGCCAACTACGTGGACCGCATCAGCAAGGGCGACATTCCGCCGCAGATCACCGACACCTACCACGGCGACTTCAACACCATCAAGAACAACCTGAACACGCTCATCGGCGCCATGAACGACGTCACCCAGGCGGCCGAGGAGATCGCGCAAGGCAATCTGACGGTCACCATCCGGGAGCGGTCGCCGCAGGACAAGCTGATGCAGGCGCTGATCGCCATGGTGGGCGGCCTGACGCGCACGGTGACCGACATCCGCACCATCGCCGGCGAAGTGGCGGCGGCCAGCCAGTCCATCAGCACGGCTTCGGTGCAGGTGTCGAACGGCGCCAGCGCGCAGGCGGCTTCGGCCGAAGAAGCCTCGTCCTCGATGGAGGAGATGGTTTCCAACATCAAGCAGAACGCCGACAACGCGCAGCAGACCGACAAGATCGCCAACAAATCGGCCAAGGACGCGCAGGAGAGCGGCAAGTGCGTGCTGGAGGCGGTGGCGGCGATGAAGGAAATCGCCAGCAAGATCTCCATCATCGAGGAGATCGCGCGGCAGACCAACCTGCTGGCGCTGAACGCGGCCATCGAAGCGGCGCGCGCCGGCGAGCACGGCAAGGGATTCGCCGTGGTGGCGGCCGAGGTCCGCAAGCTGGCCGAGCGCAGCCAGAAGGCGGCGGGCGAAATCAACCAGCTCTCCGGCACCACGGTGAAGGTTTCGGAGAAAGCCGGCGAGATGCTCGAGAAACTGGTGCCCGACATCCAGAAGACGGCGGAACTGGTGCAGGAGATCACCGCGGCCAGCAAGGAACAGGACACCGGCGCCGAGCAGATCAACAAGGCGCTGCAGCAACTGGAGAAAGTCATCCAGCAGAACGCTTCGGCGGCCGAGGAGATGGCTTCCACCACCGAAGAGCTGACCGGCCAGTCCGATCAGCTGGTGAGCGCGCTGGGATTCTTCCGCACCGGAGACGAAGCGGCCAGCGCACGCTGCCCGGCCGGCGGCGGCCAAGGCCGGCCGCGCCGTCGGCCAAGCTGCCAGCGAAGCGGTCGGCCACAGCGTCGCCCGCGGCCAGCCGCAAAAGCGACCGCCAAGGCCGGAGTCGCTCTCAAGCTGAAGGACAAGGGCGACGACCTCGATAAGGAATTCGAGCGCTACTAGACGGTTCGCGGCGCGCGTCCGTCGAGCGGTCGCGCGCCGGCCTTCAGCATGCGAAAGGAGACTGACTATGAGCGTTACCGAAATCACCGATACGCGGCAGTACCTCACCTTCAAGCTGGGCAACGAGATCTTCGCCACCGACGTCGCCAAGGTGCGGGAGGTGCTCGACTTCACCACCATCACCAAGATCCCCCGCACGCCCGACTTCATGAGCGGCGTCATCAATCTGCGGGGCAACGTGGTTCCGGTGGTCGATCTGCGGCTGTGTTTCGAGATGTCGAAGACCGAGAAGACGCGTCAACACCTGCATCGTGGTGGTGGAGGTGCTGCTGGACGGCGAATCCACCGTGATCGGCGCGCTGGCCGATTCGGTCGAGGAAGTGATCGACCTCGAGCCGGACCAGATTCAGCCGGCGCCCAGAATCGGCACCCAGATCCGCACCGATTTCATCAAGGGCATGGGCAAGCGCGACGCGCAGTTCATCATGATCCTGGATATCGACCGCGTCTTTTCCGCCGAGGAGTTGTCGGCGGTGCGCGGCGCGGAAGCGACCAGGACGCTGGCCGAAGCAGCCGCCTGACGGGCGAGGCGGGGAATGCTGCGGTGCCCCGCCGCTTCTATCGGCACTCGATGACGCCGCATGACCACTCACGCCGACAGCCTTTCGAGCCGCGATCTGAACCGGCTCTGCCGCCTGATCTACGAGCAATCGGGCATTACCCTGGGCGCGGAAAAAAAGATCATGCTCGAAGGCCGGCTGAAGCGGCGAATCACCACTCTCCACCTGTCTTCTTACAAGCAGTATTGCGACTACCTCTTTGAGGGGAATGGCCACGACGTCGAGGAGATGGTCCACCTGATCGATGCCGTCAGCACCAACAAGACCGACTTCTTCCGCGAGAAGACGCATTTCGACTTCCTGGCCGCTCGGGCGCTTCCGGAACTTACTGCGGGAGACAGGAACGCCCGGGAAGTCATGATCTGGAGCGCAGGCTGCTCAACCGGCGAAGAGCCTTACACGCTGGCCATTGTGCTGACCGAGTACAAACTGTCGCATCCGGCCTTCCGCTTCCGCATTCTGGCAACCGACATCTCGACTGCGGCTCTGGCCAAGGCCGAGCGGGGAGTCTTCCCTGCCGAGGTGGTGCGCCCGGTGCCAGCCAACCTGCAGCACAAATACTTCATGCGCAGCCGCAATCGCGAGTCCGGCCTGCTGCGCGTGATTCCGGAGTTGCGCGAGACCATCGAATTTCGCCGCCTGAATCTGATGGAGGAATTCGGCATGCCGGAACTGGCCGATGCCATCTTCTGTCGCAACGTGATCATTTACTTCGACCGCCCCACCCAGGAGCGGCTCTTTCACAAGTTCAGCCGCCAGCTGGTGGACGGCGGCTTTGTGTTCGTGGGCCACTCCGAGAGCCTGCACCATATGGATGTGCCTTTGGTGCCAGTCGCTCCCGCGCTCTACAGGAAAGCCGATGGCCGAAATCGAAATTGAAGTTCCGGAGTTTTACCTGCAGCCGGGCGAGATCCATCTGGCCCGCAGCCCCGCCATCTTGAAGACCATTCTGGGTTCTTGTGTCGGGGTTACCTTCTGGAGCCCGCGGCTGGGCATCGGCGCGCTCTGCCACGGAGTATTGCCGCGATGTCCGCCGGGCGTGCGCGATGCCGAAGGCTATCGCTACGTCGATTTCGCCATCACCGATCTGGCCCGGCAATTCGAAAATTTTGGCGCCCTTCGCGGCGAGGTGCAGATCAAGGCGTTTGGCGGAGCCGACGTACTGCCGGTGAACTCCGATCTTTCCTGGAAAGCGACGGTTGGCCACCAGAACTGGCATACCGCGATCGAAGTTCTGCGCGAGCAGAACTTCACCGTGTTGGCGTCCGACCTGGGAGGTTCAGTTGGCCGCACCATTCAATTCCATACCGGGACCGGCGAAGTGCTGCTTCGTCGGCTCTCCCATTTGACGCCGGAAGATCAGAGGCCCTGAGGCCGGGGTGAAAAGGGCTGGATGAAAAGGGCAGGATGAAGAGGGCTGAGTCATGAGCACCGCGAAAATTAAAGTCCTGATCGTGGACGACTCCGCGCTGGTTCGCCAGACTTTGACAGATGTGCTCTGCTCCGATCCGGACATCGAAGTCATCGGGACCGCCGGCGATCCGTTTGTGGCGGCCGAACGCATTGCCGAGCAAGTGCCCGACGTCATCACGCTCGACATCGAGATGCCGCGCATGGATGGTCTGACTTTTCTGCAGAAGATCATGGCCCAGCACCCGATTCCCGTGGTGATCTGTTCGAGTCTGGCGGAAGAGGGCGCGCAAAGCACGCTCAAAGCGCTGGAGTACGGGGCGGTCGAGATCATTACGAAACCGCGCTTGGGCAGCAAGCAGTTCCTCGAGGAATCTCAAGTCATGCTCTGCCAGGCGGTGAAAGCGGCGGCCGAGGCCCGCATCCGGCCGCATTCCAGCCACAACGTCGAACCCAAGTTGACTGCCGATTCGGTGCTCTCGCGCGCCACCGGCGCCATGATTGCGACCACGGAAAAGATCGTGGCCATCGGAGCCTCGACGGGCGGAACCGAAGCTCTCCGGGTTCTGCTGGAAGCTCTTCCCCCGGATGCTCCCGGGATGGTCATCGTGCAGCACATGCCGGAGATGTTTACCCGGGCTTTCGCCAAGCGGCTGGACAGTTTGTGCGAAATCTCCGTCAAGGAGGCCGAGCCCAACGACACCGTATTGCGCGGGCGCGCCCTGGTTGCTCCCGGCAATCACCACATGCTGCTGAAGCGCAGCGGCGCCCGCTACTACGTCGACATCAAAGACGGGCCGCTGGTCTGCCGCCACCGTCCCTCGGTCGACGTACTGTTCCGCTCCGCCGCGCGTTATGCGGGACAAAATGCCGTCGGCGTGATCATGACTGGAATGGGCGATGACGGAGCCAACGGCATGCTGGAAATGAAAGAGGCGGGAGCAGTCACCATCGCTCAGGACGAGGAAACGTGCGTGGTCTTTGGAATGCCGAATGAGGCGATCAAACGGGATGCGGTGGACGAGGTGCTGCCCTTGCCTGCGATCGCCAGAGCCATTCTCGCGCGTGCTAACTGAAGGAGAAGAACACGAATGCAGGCGGCACCACGCATCGCCCTGAACCCTGACCGCAAAGCGGAGTTTCTCGCGCTGCTGACCGGTGCCGGGGCCGAACTGGAGCGCGTGGCGCGCTCCAGCGAGACCGAGATCGAGTCGGTCGCGCGCGCCTTCAAGAGCCTTGCCAGTCAGGCCGAAACGATCTTGCAACAGGCCGCCTCCATTGTCGGTTGTATCGAGAAGGAAAGCATGGGAAGCGTTCTCGCGAGCGTGCAATCGTTGTGCCTGACGGTGAGGGACTTTCTCGGACGGCGGCTGGAGGCGGCCACCACCATCCTCGGCGCGCTGCGGGAGGAAGAAATGTTGTTGCGGCAATTGACTCACGTGACCCAAAGCCAGGAAGCCATTGCCCGCCGCCTGCGCGCGCTGACCGTGCTGACCAATGTTGAGGTCGCGCACCTGGGCAGCGCCGGCAGCAGCTTCCGGCTGCTGGCGCAGGAATCATCTTCGTTTTCGAAATCTTTGGCGCAACAGACCCGGGAACTCTCGCGCGACACCGGCGGCCGCCAGCAAACGATTGCCGAAGCCAGAAGCGAGCTGGCCGCGAACCTGCCCCGACTGCGTGGCGAAATAACGCGCATGGAAGACGATATTGGGAAGACGGTGCAGCTCATCGACGCTGGCCTGAGCCAGCAGGCCGAAGTTCCCGGACAGTTCCGGCGGTGCGCGGAACTGGCGGCCCAGGAAACTGCCGGCGTGGTTGCCGCCATCCAGGCTCACGACATCACCCGCCAGCAAATCGAGCACGTGCAGCAGGCGCTGCAGCTGATCGCGTCCCGAATCGCCTCCGAGGACGATTCGCGCGACGATCATCTTCCGGTCGCGCACGCCGGTTTGAAGATTCAGATCCTGCAATTGAAAATCATTCAAGAGACGGTGGCCAACTGGACTTCCCAGGTGCGAAGGTGCATGGAGGGCATTCAGCAGCTCAGCGCCTCCGGCGTTGCCGGCATCGGCCCCACCGTGCTCCGCCAGGAGCAGGAACTTTCCGCGGAACTGGCGCACATCGAACTGCTGCAACAGAAAAGCCAGGAGTATAGCGGACGAATGCAAAGCGCGCTGAGCGGGCTCTCCAGCTTGGTGGAATTGGTCAATGTCCATCTGCAGCGCTCGCAGACGATTCGCGCCCGCCTGCAGATTCTCATGTTCAACTCGCTCATTGAGGCGCAGCGGCTGGGGGGGCGCGGCGCTGTGGTCTCGGCGATCGCCAGGCTGATCAAAGAAGTATTGGGGGAGTGGATCGCGATTGGGGACCAATCCCGGCTCGCCCTCAGCGAAATCCTGGGTCTCGTCGAGCGTACGACGGCACTGATGGAGGTGTTCTCCGAAGCCAGTAGTCAGAAGCTGCGCGAAGGCCAGGCGCAGACCAGGACTGCTCTGGACAGCGTCCGGAGCGCGGCCGCGTTTGTGGCGAAGGAGGCCACGCGGATGCAATCCATCACAGAGAACATGCATGCCAATCTGGCCGATGTCGCTGCCACCGGAACGCGGCTGGAACGATGCTTTGGCTATCTCGATTCCGTGTTGAGTCAAATGGCGGGTCTCGCTCGCGAGTGGGAAAGCAGTGATCCGCCGGCGACGGGGCCATGCGATCCGGCGGAAGTCGAACGCTGGCTGTCCGGCTTTTACACGACCGAGATCGAGCGCAGTGTGATGAGCGCCGCGCTTCACGGGACGGCTATGCCGGTCGTCGAGCAATTGTTTGCGGGCAATGCCGTGGAATTGTTTTAAGACAAGAAGGGTTGGCTAAGAACGCGCTAGCGTCCCTTTCTTAGCGAGGAGGTTGCGATGAAAAAAATCCTGGCCGTGGATGATTCCGCCAGCATTCGCCAAATGGTCGGTTTCACCTTGCGCAGCGCCGGCTATGAAGTGGTCGACGCGGTCGATGGCAAGGAAGGCCTCGCCAAGGCCGGGATCGACAAGTTCGACATGATCATCACCGATCTCAACATGCCGAACCTCGATGGCATTGGGCTGATTACCGCCGCGCGCAAACTGCCGGGATACTCCTTTATCCCCATTCTCATGTTGACGACGGAATCGCAAGCGCAAAAGAAAGATGAGGGACGCAAGGCCGGGGCCACAGGTTGGATCGTGAAGCCTTTCAATGCCGAACAGCTGATTTCGGTAATCCGCAAACTGGTTAAGTAAAGGGATGGCATGGCCGGGCAGGCACATGCAACTTCAAACCGTCAGGCGCGTCCAGATTTGGGACGACCAATGAATACCGCTCCGAACCATGCCGAGGTCACTGCAAACCATACGGCGCCCGCCTGCCTTAGCCAGGCCAATTTGCCTCTCCTGATTACTGCGATTGAGCAGGCTGGGGAAGCCATCGTAATTACCGATACCGGCGCGCGGATTCTATACGTCAACCCAGCGTTCGCCAAGATGAGCGGTTACACCGCCCAGGAAGCGATCGGCCAGAAAACGAGCATTCTGAAATCCGAGCGGCAGAACCCCCAATTCTACCGGGACCTGTGGAACACCATCACCGCAGGAAACATCTGGCGGGGCGAACTCATCAATCGGCGCAAAGATGGCACCACCTACACCGAGAAGATGACGATTGCGCCGGTGCGAGACCCGGACAACGCCATCAGCAACTACATCGCGATCAAGCAGGACGTGACCGATCGCCGGGCCGCCGAGGAAACGCTTCACCGCAAGCGGACGGAGAAAGCTCTGCAGGCTTCGGAGGAGCGTTACCGCCTGATGTTTGAGCGCAACCTGGCCGGAATTTTCCGTTATTCGGAGGACGGTACCCTCATCGACGCCAACGACGCATGCGCCGCCATGTTCGGTTATTCGTCGCGCCGGGAACTTATGGGTCTTCGCCGGGCGGACCTCTTCTTTGATCCCTGCAATGCCGAGCGCAGGTGGGAGCGCTTGAAGCGAGACAAGATTCTTGCCAATCACGAGGCGTGTATCAAGCGGAAAGACGGGGAAGGAGTGTGGGTGCTGGCAAACCTAATTTGGGTGGCCAACGAGGCGGGTCCACCACTGGTGGAAGGCTCCTGCATCGAGATTACCGAGCGCAAGCAGATCGAGCAGGAAATCAGGAGAGCCAAAGATGCCGCGGAGTCGGCCAACCGCGCCAAGAGCCAATTCCTGGCCAACATGAGTCATGAAATCCGCACCCCGATGAACGGAGTGATCGGCATGACCTCGCTCCTGCTGGGTACCTCGCTGACTCCCGAGCAGCAACAGTATGCCGAGATCGCGAACTCCAGCGGCAAGACCCTGTTGACGGTCGTCAACGACATCCTCGATTTCTCCAAAATTGAGGCCCGCAAGCTGACCCTGGAGATAACGGATTTTGATTTACAAATTCCCCTGCGCGAAGCCGTGGAGATGGTAGCGGTTGAGGCGCATGGCAAGGGGCTCGAACTGATTTGCCAGGTCGTGCGTGAAGTTCCTCGGCGGCTCAAGGGCGACCCCGGCCGCTTGCGCCAGATTCTGGTCAACCTGCTGGCCAACTCGGTCAAGTTTACGCAGCAGGGTGAGATCTACCTTACCGTGGAATTCGAGGCTGAATATAAGGGCGCCGCCATCCTGCGTTTCCGAGTCAAAGACACTGGTGTCGGCTTCCCCGAGGATCAGGCTCCGTTTTTGTTTGAGCCCTTCGTGCAGGCCGACGGCTCGACGACGCGCAAGCACGGCGGGACGGGCTTGGGCCTGACGATTTCCAAGCAACTGGTCGAAATGATGGGAGGGCGGATCGGCGCTCATAGCATCCCCGGGAAAGGGTCGACATTCTGGTTCACGATTGCGTTAGAAAAGGAACCCGAGACTGCTGGACTTCTGACGAAATTCGATTTGAGTCTGCAGGCACCCAAAGTGCTCGTTGTCGATGACAACGCTACCAACCGCGGGCTCCTGCATACGCTTCTGACCAGCTGCGGTTGTCGCAGCGAAGAGACCGGTGACGCAAATTCAGCCCTCACCTCACTTCGATGTGCGGCCAAGACCTCAGATCCGTTCCGAGTTGCGCTGCTGGACGGGAAGATGCCTGAAAACGATGGGTTCGAAGTCGGGAAGCGAATTAAGGCAGATCCCGAGTTCGAGGAATTGGCGCTCCTGCTCATGTCCCCACTGGGCCAGGAACGCGACCCGGACCTCCTGAAAAAGTCTGGATTCGCTGGTCGTTTGTCAAAACCGATATGGGAGTCGTCCCTGCATGAGGCATTGGCGTTGGCGTTGCGAGTCAGAAAACCTGAACCTGCAACTTTGACCGAAATCTCCACGACTCCACCGGCTACGTCTCCCGAATCTCCGGCAGCGCGAATTCTGGTAGTCGAGGATAACGCGACCAATCAACAGGTAGCGCTAGCCATTCTGCGCAAGCTCGGGTACGGGGCGAATGCAGTAGGAAACGGAATGGAGGCTCTTGAGGCGCTGCGGCGCGCGGATTACGACATCGTCCTGATGGATTGCGAAATGCCAGGTATGGATGGCTACGAGACCGCCCGGCGCATCCGATGCCCCTCGAGCGGAATGCGCAATCCGGGTATTCCCATCCTTGCCTTGACGGCTCACGCCCTGGTGGGAGACCGCGAGAAATGCATCGCGGCGGGTATGAACGATTATCTTGCCAAACCAATCGAGCCCCGACAATTAGTCGAAGTCTTGCCGAAATGGCTGAGGCCACCCGCCCAGGGCGAACTGCTGCGCCTCGCGGACACCGATTCTCAACCCGTTCTAGAAGTCTTTCGAGAGAAGGAACTGGTGGCTCGTCTTTCGGGCGACCATGCCCTCGCCCGAACCATCGTAACGGGATTTCTGAGCGATGCGCCGGGACAACTGCAGAAATTGAAGCAACTGATCGAGCAGAACGATGCCAAGGGCGCCAGCGCGCTAGCACATACGCTGAAGGGCGCGACCGCCACCGTCTCGGCTCCAGGTTTGCGGGCATTAGCCATCCAGATCGGGCAAGCGGCAGGCGACGAAGAGCTGTCGCGCGCGGCCGCGCTGCTGGGCTCGGCGGAGAAAGAATTCGGGCGGCTCAAGATCACTTTGAGCCAGTCCGGCTGGGCTTAGCCCAGCACCAGGAAAGAAGGGGTGCGATGCGTACGCTTATCGTCGAGGACGACTTCACCAGCCGGCTGTTGTTGCAGACGTTTCTCTCCCGCTACGGCGAATGTCACGTTGCGGTCAACGGCAAAGAGGCCGTTGAGGCTTTCCGCTTATCGAAGCAGAATGGGCAAGCATACGACCTGATCTGCATGGACATCATGATGCCGGAGAAGGATGGGAAGGCGGCGCTTGCGGAAATTCGCGCGCTGGAAGAAGCCGGAGGCACGCTCTCGAGTGCGGGAGCGAAGGTCATCATGATTACCGCGCTCGACGATGTTAAGAACGTTGTCGAATCGTTCCGGGCATTGTGCGATGCCTACGTGTTCAAGCCGGTCGACACGGCAAAGTTGCTTGGCCAACTGAAAGCGTTCGCGCTGGTTCCTTAGTGGTCCGCGGCAAGAGTCTTCGAGCGCAAAAGACGCAGGTTTCCCGAAAATGGAGTTAGGAACAGTCGGAACGTATGGGTAGGCGAATGGTGAATGTGGTGCCACGTCCTACCTCGGTATCAAACGTCAGCGAGCCGCCGTGTCTTTCTACGACGATGTTGCGGGCGATGGCGAGCCCCTGACCGCTTCCACGACCGACCTCTTTGGTGGTGAAGAAGGGTTCAAAGATCTTGTGGTGAATGTTCTCCGGTATACCGCAGCCGGTGTCGCTGATCGAGATCACGACTTGGTCGCCTTCGCAGTGGGTGCGAACACCGATTCGGCCCTTCTGACCATTGGTTGTGCCACCATCTTTAATAGCGTGAGCGGCGTTTACCAGGAGGTTGAGAAAGACCTGGTTCATGTCCCCGCCGTCACATTGCACGAGCGGTAACTCCTGGAGATCTGTGTCCACGTCCGCGACGTATTTGATCTCGTTGCGAGCCACGGTGAGAGTATTCTGCAAGGCTTTATTCAAATCGGTTGCCGTCTTTTCACCGCGATTCGTGTGGGCAAACTCTTTCATGGCTTGCACAATGGTCGCGACGCGGGTGACTCCATCCAGCGATTGTGCGAGGGCCTTAGGAATCTCTTGCAGAAGAAAATCGAGGTCGGCAGTCTTTTCGATTTCGGTGACGTCATCCGCTACGCCCAGTGTGGCTTCGCCGTTCAGCACCGCCTGGTGGAGGTGGTGGTACTGGGTCAGCAGCCTTACAAGGTCGGCGAATGCTTCTTGAAGAAAACGGGTGTTATCACCGACAAACTGGATGGGCGTATTGAGTTCGTGGGCGATGCCGGAGGCCAGGCCACCCACGGCCTCGAGCTTCTGGGCGTGGCGGAGGTCCATTTCGAGGCGCGTGCGTGCGGTTACGTCCTGAGCTACAACCAGCGCTGCTTCGTGTCCATCGTAGCGGAGAGTGTGAGAGCTGAGCTCGACTTGGATGACACGGCCATCCTGAGTCCGGTGTTTCCGCACCCACGAGAAGTGCTTGCTCTGCCGGACACGACAAACGGCCGCTGCCAAGCGCTCCAATTCCTCGGGCGGCTGAATATCTGCAATCTTCATGTGCAGGAATGCATCCCGACTGTATCCATAGTGCTCAACGGCGGCCTGGTTGACCTCAAGGAAGTCGAGTGTATCGAGATCGCAGACCCAGACGGGAAGCGGGATGGTCGCGAACAACATGCGAGCATGTTCTTCGCTTCGCTCCAATGCTTCTTCCGCGCGCCTGCGCTCGGCAAGGTGAACGCTGAGCAGAGAAGTCAGGAGCAGTCCCGCAATCAGAACTGACCAACTGCTCGAATGAGACGGGCGGAATGCGGGAGGCAGTGGATAGGCGGCGATTTCCCAGGTGCGCCCAGCCACCTGAATGGTGCGCGTCGTTCGGAAGCTCTTGTGGAGGTCTTCGACCCTGTCGATGTGGGAACTCTTGGGATAGAGCAATCGCTCCCCAGGCTTTGAGTCGCGGTCAAAGATGACGACTCTCAGGCCGGAGGCGGGACTGGGGATGGCGCCGGTCTGCTCGACGATATCCCGGATGCGGAATACGCCGAGCGCGAAGCCGATCAGCGTTGCGTGGCGGCGCTCCTCGCTTTGTAGCCCGGGCCGCCCTTTGTAAACCGGATAAAAGACCAGCGCCCCATACTGATCGGCGGTCTCCTGCACCAGGATCACCCGGCTGGTGGCAACCATCCGACCGGTCGCTGCCGCACGTTGGAGCGCTTCGCGACGGACCGCGTTGGATTGCAGATCGTAGCCGAGGGCCTTTTCGTTTCCGGCGAAGGGCTCGACGAAGAATACGGGGAAATATTCTTCGCGGTCGCCGGCTCTGACTATCTCTCCATGAGGAAGGCGCTCCGTGAATTGAAAGGATGGAAAACCGTCGTGCCGGGCGGCTCTTTCGTAATTCGAGCGCAGGTGTTTCGGTACTTTGGGAATCCATTCTAACGCCTGGATCGCCTTGTTCTGGGCGAGAAGAGCGGCCGCAAAGCGAGCAAATCCAGCACGGTCGAAACGCTGCGAAGCGTCGAAAAATGCGTTGACGGAAATCAGGTTGTTGACAGTGAGAGCAATGTTAGTTTCCAAAGTATCGAGCCGTTCGCGGGCAACGCTGTCAAACGATGCGCGAGCATTCTCCACTTCCAGGTTTCGGAGGATAAGGAAGATGCCTACGCTCAGGAGAACGCCGGCGACGATGACCACCGCAGGAGGAAGAAAGCGGCGCGTAGATTTGGTGGCAGGGCTCATGGGTCAAGCTCGCGGGTTTCGCTCGTGACACACGGAGGAGTGACGCGACTGAGCTAAGTTCCGTGAGCAGATGCGGCAGAGCCACAGTATGTTCATCGGCAGAACGCTGGCCGATCTTTAGCCAGCATTCCTGTTGCGGTGCGAATCGGCACTGACGGGGCGCTCGGACGATTCTCCGAGGCTTAGGCAAGTGGTCAACATAAGAAATACCGGCGCGCCAATCGCGGTTACGGATTGCCCCGGATGTGTAATGCAGATCCGCGGCGGCTCTAAGCGGGCACTGGACGATTGCTCTTTTGCTTAACCGTCACCGGGTCGAGGAATTTCATCATGCTTCGCAAGTGCTCGCCCACGCGTTCGATCGGGTGTTCTTGCTCGCGCTGGCGGGTGGCTTCAAACCACTCCCGTCCCGACTCGTTTTCGGCAATCCAGTTCCGGGCGTAGGTTCCGTCCTGGATTTCCTTCAGGATCTGCCGCATCGTCTGCCTGGTCTGGTCGGTGATGATCCGCGGACCGCCGGTGTAGTCTCCGTGCTCCGCGGTGTCGCTGACGGAATAGCGCATGTAATTGAGACCGCCGCGATACATCAAATCTACGATCAGCTTTAGTTCGTGCAAGCACTCGAAGTAGGCTATCTCCGGCTGGTAACCGGCCGCAACCAGCGTCTCAAAGCCGGCTTTCACTAATGCGCTGACTCCGCCGCACAACACAGTCTGCTCGCCGAAGAGATCGGTTTCGGTTTCCTCGGTAAACGTGGTCTCGATCACCCCGGCGCGGGTTGCGCCGATTGCCTTGGCATAGGAGAGCGCCAGCTGCTTTGCGGTTCCGCTGGCATTCTGGTGCACGGCCAAAAGGGCGGGAGTGCCTCCGCCTTCGACGAACACCTCACGCACGCGATGTCCGGGCGCCTTGGGCGCAATCATGGAAACATCGATGTTCGCGGGAGGAGTAATGGTCTCGAATCGGATGTTGAAGCCGTGGGCAAACATCAGTGTCTTCCCGGCCGACAAATGGGGAGCAATATCCCGCTTGTAGACGGCAGGCTGGGCCGTATCGGGCACAAGGATCATGATGACGTCGGCCCATGCGGCTGCGTCACTGACGGAAGTCACAGACAGTCCGGCGGCTTGAGCCTTGGCCCGGGATTCACTGGTTTGCGGAAGGCCGACCCGTACTTGCACGCCGCTGTCTTTCAGGTTGAGAGCATGGGCATGTCCCTGCGAGCCGTAGCCGATAATGGCTACCTTCTTCGAGCGAATCAATGCCAGGTCAGCGGCGTCTTCGTGATACATGTTTGCCATGGGTATTCCTTTCAAATAAGACTCTGTTACGCTACACCGACTGCGAGAGATCGTCATCCATCACGGCTTGCGCCGGCGCTTCCACTGATGCCAGCGCTGTGGAGGGCTTGGTTCCACGTCGCATGGCGACGATCCCGGTGCGCACCATCTCGAGGACGCCGTAAGGACGAAGCACTTCGAGCAGCCCGTCGATCTTGTCTTCGCCGCCCGTGATTTCGATGATCAGGGACTCCGGCGCAACATCCACCACTCGCGCCCGGAAAACGGCAGCCAGTTCCAACACGTGAGAGCGCGCCTCATGAGTGGCGGCAACCTTGATCATAGCCAGATCGCGCACGATCGCCGGTGCGGTCGTGATGTTTTCGACGAGCAGCACGTTCACCAGTTTGTACAGGTTGGCTTCGATGCGGCGCGCCTGGTCGTGATCGGCGTCGACGGTGATGGTCATGCGCGACACCTCTGGCTTTTCCGTGCGCCCCACGGTGAGCGAGTCGATATTGAAGGCGCGGCGGCGAAACAGCGATGCCACGCGAGTCAGCACGCCTGGCTTGTTTTCGACGTACACCACGAATGTGTTCAGCATATTGGGGTAGCCATCATTAGTTACTCGTCGGCAGCAGTCTCCACAATTGGACTCGGACGCCGAATCATCTCGTGCAATGCGGCTCCCGCCGCAACCATCGGATAAACTGTGTCTTCTTGCTCTACCTGGAAATTAATCAGCACTGGCCCATCGTGCTGGCGGGCCGATTGAACAGCGGGCACGACCTGAAAGCGTTGAGTCACGGTTGCATTTCGAATTCCGTAGGCCGCGGCAACCTTAGCGAAATCCGGGTTCAGCAACGGGGTAGCCTGGTAGTTACGTTCGTAGAAGAATTCCTGCCACTGCCGCACCATTCCCAAAAAGCCGTTGTTGATGATCGCAATGTTGATCTTGAGATTCTCCTGCACGACGGTGGCGAGTTCGCACATGGTCATTTGAAAGCCACCGTCCCCGACAACCGCCCAGACCTCGGCCTCAGGGCGTGCGACCTTGGCTCCGATCGCAGCGGGTAGGGCAAATCCCATCGTCCCCAAACCTCCGGAGGTAATCAGCGAACGCGGCTCCTCGTGCTTGTAGTACTGCGCTTCCCACATCTGATGCTGGCCAACATCGGTCACCACCACGGTGTCGCTGCCTCGCGTCTCCCGCCAAAGATCGTTGATGACATGCGCGGCGTAGAGATGGCCGCTGTCCGGCAGGTTCTGAATATCGCGGACAGCGGAGTCGCCTTTCAGCCGGTCAATAAAATCCAGCCATTCACTGCGATCAATGGATTCGATCTTCGGCAACATGGCATGCAGGACTTCCCGCAGATCGCCGACCAGCGCTACATCGACCTTCACGTTCTTGTTGATCTCGGCCGGATCGATCTCCACATGAATCTTCTTGGCATTGGGCGCGTAGGTTTTCAAGTTCCCGGTCACGCGGTCGTCGAAGCGCATGCCGAGCGCGATGAGTAAGTCGGCCTCCTGAATGGTGTGGTTTACCCAAGCTTCGCCGTGCATTCCCATCATGCCCAGGTTGAGCGGGTGAGAAGCTGGAAGTGCGCCCAGGCCCAGCAGGGTGAGCGCCACCGGGATGCCGGCACGCTCAGCCAAGTCGCGCACTTCATGCGTTGCACCAGAGACGATCGCACCATGGCCCAACAGAATTACCGGTCGCCTGGAGTTGTGGATCAACTCCAGCGCTTCTTCGTATTCCCTGGGAGCCGGAGAGAGATCGGGACGATAGCCTGGTAATTGCGGTTTTGCGGCTTCCCAGTCGAACTCGCACGAGGACTGTTGCGCATCCTTAGTGATGTCCACCAGAACTGGGCCAGGGCGGCCCGAGCGGGCCACATAAAATGCTTCGCGCATGGTGCGTGCCAGTTCATCGGCCCGCGTCACCAGATAATTATGCTTGGTGATGGGCAGAGTGATGCCTGTGATGTCCGTCTCCTGAAAGGCATCGGAGCCGATCAGCTTGCTGCCCACTTGACCGGTAATACAAACGATGGGGGAGGAGTCCAACATCGCGGTGGCGATGCCGGTCACCATGTTAGTGGCTCCAGGGCCGGAGGTCGCCACCGCGACACCTACCTGTCCACCCGCGCGCGCATAGCCATCCGCCATGTGCGTGGCACCCTGCTCATGTCGCACCAGCACGTGATGGATCTTGCTGTGCTTGAGGGCATCGTAAGCTGGCAGGATGGCGCCGCCGGGGTATCCGAAGACGTGGGTCACGCCTTCTTGTTCAAGGCATTCCCAAAGAATCTGCGCTCCAGTTTTCATCATGGTTCCAAGGTCCTCTGACTACTGCCTCGTGCCTGGCGAGTCCAGCTTGCCGCAGAGACTTGGCAGTTCACCGAACTAGAGTGATTGTATCTGTGCCCACCGCGCCCAGCATTACACCCCCCACAGATAATCTTCCTGTTGCTCGTTTTCGTCCGCACCCAATGCCATGGAAGCTGCGGCTCGCTTCCGGCCGCCACCGTCGTTCAAGAAATGCGCGGGCACAAGACCGGGATGTGGGTGGCCGGCAGCATGGCCTGAGCTGATGACGGAAGAGTGTGGCGATTCTGCGATGACGATCGGACGCGAACGCTCCGGTTTTATCCGCCGAATGAATTCCAGGATGTGGCTGTCGTCTACAGTTTTCGTGGTGTCGGCCAGAGCGAGGAACTGACGGTATATCTGATCGAGTTCGTGCCGCTCCAGCCGGAAACCCAGTTCTTCGCAGCGCTGCCCGAGAGCATGGCGTCCAGAGTGTTTGCCCAAGACGAGACGCGTGCTCGGAACCCCCACGGATTGCGGAGTCATGATTTCATACGTCAATGGGTTTTTGATCATGCCATCCTGGTGGATACCCGCTTCATGCGCGAAGGCATTGCGGCCAATGATTGCCTTGTTGGGCTGAACCGGCACTCCGGTGACCTCGGTTAACATTTGACTCGCTGGGAAAAGTTGTTCGCTGACAACTGCCGTGCGCAGCGGGTAGCGGTCAGGGCGGACACGCATGGCCATCACAAATTCCTCCAGCGAGGCATTGCCGGCCCGTTCTCCGATGCCATTGATTGTGCATTCTACTTGGCGTGCTCCAGCACTGACCGCAGCGAGGGAGTTCGCCACGGCGAGACCCAGGTCGTTGTGGCAGTGCACCGAAACGGTTATCTGTTCGATACCGGGTACCCGCCGCCGGATGGTGTGAATCAGATCGGCGAACTCGGACGGGACCGCGTACCCGACGGTATCAGGAATGTTGACTGTGGTTGCGCCGGCCTCGATTACCGCTCGCAGCACGTCGCAAAGGAAATCCGGATCTGAGCGGGTAGCGTCCTCCGGCGAAAATTCTACGTCTTTGCAGAGAGATTTGGCGAAGCCCACAGCGGCACGCGCTTGTTCCAGGCACTCTCGGCGTGAAAGCTTGAGCTTGTAATGCAGGTGAATATCAGAGGTGGCCAGGAAGGTGTGGATACGAGGGTGGGCAGCTGCCTTGAGGGCCTGCCAGGCTCGCTCGATGTCGGCATGGCAACAGCGCGCCAGGGCAGCGATCACGGGCCGTCGAATCTCACGGGCCACTAATTGCACGGAGTGGAAATCGCCTTCGGAGGAAACGGGGAATCCAGCCTCGATCACATCCACGCCCAGGCGGTCAAGTTGGCGCGCCATGCACAGTTTCTCATCGGCGGTCATGCTGCAACCCGGAGATTGCTCCCCGTCGCGCAGCGTAGTGTCGAATATCATTACCCGTTCTGTTTCCGACAAGTTGATCCTCCCGGTGTACCAGGGTTCAAGTGCAATTCTTTCCGCGCAAAACGTAAGGGCCATCATCGGTTGTGGATGATGGCCCTCACTGAGAATGCCTCTGTTTTATGGCTATATCATCCGACGCGTCCTAGGGGTGCAAGCACCGGGCCAAGAATGGCCACGCTAAGGGCGAGCAGACGCAGTCGTACCTCGTAGAGAACTCGGTTCGCGTTGGATGCTCGTGACCGCATTTTGGAAGAAATCGTTCTACGTCCTGCGGATACTCTAGAGTTAGCGGTCGGGGCTCGTCAATAGTTATGTTGACGCTGCTGAATTCGAATTATCGTTGCGTGTTATCAGTTTCTTGGATAGGACTTCGGGAAGATCCTGCCCTTGTCGGGAGGGGATTGCCCTGGGGGCTAGAGATCATTCGCACAACTCGCGGACTATGTCAGGGAGGTAACTTCCGTTTCCTCGTACAGGTCATCGATCTGCTTGCGATAGCGTTCCTCAATGGCTTTGCGGCGAAGTTTCAACGTCGGGGTGAGGACGTCATCATTTGCGGTGAACTCGTCGGGCACCAGCAAGACTTTTTTCAGTGTTTCGAAACGAGCCAGGCCGCGGTTCACCTCAGCGACGATGCCTTCGTAGAGATCCTTGACCTTCGGATTGGCAACCAGTTCTTGCCGGGAGGAAAAGGGTATGTCGTTGGCGCGAGCCCAATCCTCGAGTAAAGGAAAGCACGGAGAAATAAGGACGAAGACGAATTTCCTGCGGTCTCCCAGCACCACCGCACTTCCTATCAGGGCGTTCAGCTTGATGGAATTCTCGATCGGCTGCGGCGCAATGAATTTTCCACCCGAGGTCTTGAGCAGATCTTTCTTCCTGTCGGTGACCGACAGAAATCCTTCGTCGTCCAACGTGCCGATATCGCCGGTTTTGAACCAGCCGTCCACAAATGCGTTGCGCGTCTCCTCGGGCCGATTCCAGTACCCGCTAAAAACAGAAGGACCGCGTACCAGAATTTCCGCGTCGTGCGCAATCTGCACCTCGACATTGGACAGCGGACGACCCACCGTGCCCATTCTGTGAGCGCGCGGTGAGTTGATTGCAATCACCGGCGAGGTCTCCGTCAGGCCATAGCCTTCGTGGATGCGAACTCCCATGCTCGCGTACCACGCCGCCAATTCCTTCCCTAAGGGCGCTCCGCCCGAGACGAATGTTTCAACTTTGCCACCCATTCGTGCCCGCACCTGGGAATAGACCAGCTTGTCGGCCAGCTTCCAACCGAGCGCGGTAGGCACTTCACCCGCCAAAATCGTGGAGCTATGGGCACGGCCCACCGAAAGAGCCCACTGATAGATCGCCCTCTTCGCACCGCTTTTAGCTTTTTGTTCCACTTGGCTGTAGATCTTCTCGTATACACGGGGCACCGCGACAAAGACGTTGGGTGACACCTCCAGCATTGTCTGCGGCAACTGTTCGATAAAAGGGCAATAAGCCAGCGTCACACCGCGGTACAGCAAAGCCCAATCGGCATGACGGGCGGTCACATGCGACAGCGGAAGAAAGGAAATGCTGACCTGACCGGGATGAATATCAAATCCCTCCAGCGAGTTCAACACGTTCGCCGTCAAATTACCGTGAGTCAGCTGCACGCCCTTTGAGCTGCCGGTGGTTCCCGAGGTGTAAATGATCGATGCCAGGTCGTCAGCGCCAATGCTTCGCGCACTCTCCTCCAGTTTCAAATCGAGCCCCGGGCCTTCGCGCATCCATTGACGCATGGGCGCTGCCGCGGCCGTTTCCACGGGATCCATTACCACGACCCGCTCCACGGCAGTTTGATCCTTGATCGAAAGCACTTTTTCAAGTTGCTTCTGCGTGGAGACGACCACCACTCTCGCACCGGAGTCGCGCAGGATGTGCGCCGACTGTTGCGCTGTGAGCGTCGAGTAGATCGGCACAACCACCACGCCCAACAAGAGAGATGCGAAGTCCGCGACCGCCCACTCCAGCCGATTCTCGCTGAGGATGGCGAGTCGATCTCCCTTGGTCAGGCCATCTTGGCGGAGCGCTCGCGCCATGCCAGCCACATCCCGGTAAAGCTCTTGCGCACTGATCGGAACCCAGCGGTTGGCATCGCGAACCAGCATCACCGGCTCCGGGGTGCGTTTCACAATACTAAAAAAGATATCATTCAGCGTTTGAAGCTTCATGGTCAGGCCTCCGGACTAGGAGACGATTCACCTTCCTTCTTGAGATTCTCAACGCGATTCGGGATGGTGGCATGCCCGCCTTAAGCATGACTCCGGGATGAGAACAGCTAATTTCGCCATAGAACCAAACAGTTTGCAGTGATGCCAGTCACTGCATGGTGTCCGCCTTAATACGGTTCAGGCCTGCTGTCCGGATTTATGCGTAGCGGGTGGAAAAGAGTGGAACCGGGATCAGAGCGAGCCTCTTCCAGGAGAGTACAGTCCTCGAAAGAAATCATTGCTGATGGAGGAAAGTTGCGGCTCTCGGGTCGTATACTCTTCGCCACCATCTGCCTTCCGAAACGTGCTAAGCGGTCAACTGGCTTTTCATGAACCCGTGACGGAAATCACAGCAAAGACGCTTGGGCTGGCCTATCGTATAAAAGGGCAGGTAGCTCTATGCGGAGTTCGTCTGTCATCAATCCGTCTATTGTTGGTTCGTCCAGCATCGGCTCGTCTTTCGTCGAAGATGGATTGCGCCGTATGGCTCCGGAACAGTTGCGCGCCGCCCTGGCAAACTTCCTGCCCAAAGGGGCGACGGGCGCCGAGCAGACTCGTGCCATCGAAGCCGGACTGCGGAGCCCGGTTGGCGAAGCCATGCGGGACTCGATGGCGAGATGGATCGTCGACGGAATCGTACCGGTGGAGAGGTTAGTTCCTCAGGCTTACCAGAACTGGCGTCCGCCGGTGCGGGATGCCATGATGTTCGTGGTGACGCGGCTTTCGCCCGCGCGCCTTGCCCCCAAAATCCTGGAACAACTTGAGCTACCGTTGAACACTTCTGCGGAACAGCGCTTGCTGCGGCTGATCGCAAAGGTACCCGGCCTGCAGAAACTGGGACAGGTCATCGCGCGCAATCAGCACCTGCGTCCAGCTCTGCGGAATGCGCTCGCCCGGCTGGAGAACGGAATTCGCGATGTTCGGCCGGAAGACGTCGTTGCGCTCATTCGACAAGAGCTGGGGCCGCGGATCGAGAAATACTCCGTGAAGATTGCACCGGTCATACTTGCGGAGGCCAGTGTGAGTGCGGTGGTGCGCTTCACCTGGCTTGACCCGACCAGCGGACACCGGCAACGGGGTATTTTCAAAGTTCTGAAGCCCCACATCCCTGAGTATTTTGCGGAGGACATGGACTATCTGCAGGGGCTGGCACAATATTTCAGCGACCAGCACCACCATTATGGATTTCCTCGGAACCTGCTCCCAGATACTTTCAGGAAAGTCCGGCGTTTGCTGCGGCACGAGGTCAATTTCCCCCGCGAGCAGAAGACGTTACTGGAAGCATGGAGTCTCTATCGGACGATGAAAGGCGTTCGCGTGCCGCGGCTGATTCAGCCATTGTGTACACGCAGAATAACGGCGCTTACCGAGGAGCGTGGAATCAAGGTGACAAACGCGGCGGCGCGTCTGCCGGCGGCCCGGCGCAGGAAGGTTGCCGAGCAACTTATCGAAGCGCTGGTCGCGGTTCCTCTTTTGTCTACGCAGGAAGATGCAATCTTTCACGGCGATCCCCATGCCGGCAATCTGCTGTACAACAACCGCACCGGCGAACTGACGATCATCGACTGGGCGCTGAGGGAACGATTAAGCCGCGATCAGCGCCGGCATCTCGCGCTCTTGTTTCTGATGGTGACCTTGCGCGACCCAGTGGGCGTCTGCAATGAAGCGTTGGCACTCAGTCAGCAGAACGTCCAACGCGCTTCACCACGGGGGCGGATGGTCGCGGAGTTCATCAAGCGTTTTCTCGACGCACTGCCGGTGGCGCCCAGCGGCGTGGATGCGATGGTACTCCTCGAACGCCTTGCGATGAAGGGCGTCAAGTTCCCCGGACCGCTGATCATGTTGTCCAAGGTGATGTTTACGCTCGATGGAATCCTCGGCGACGTCGGAGGATCGAGCAGCGGCGTGGGGTTCGGCCTCACCATTGCCCGTCATGTTGCCCAGCATTGGATCAGCAATCGCAAAGAGTTTCGTTCGCCGCTGAAGACCAGAGACTGGATCACACTACAGTGCAGCGCTTTGCTTTATACCAGCCGTCTGTGGCTGCACGGCGAGCAGGCGATATTGGACCGCTTGCTGCCCGCCGGTTCGCCGGTGCCTCTCGCGTCAGGGTGAGATACGAGTAACGGCCGAAGCGGCATCGTTTGCGGCGTTGTGCTTCCAAGCGTTGTCGTTCCAATCTGTCTCGGCCGCCGGAGGGATAAAGCTCATCGCCCGTTCGGCCAGAGCGGTTATGGTGAGGCTGGGATTGACCCCGAGGTTGGCTGCCACCACTGACCCGTCACAGATGTACATGTTTTTGTAATTGAAGACGCGGTGGTGTGAATCGATCACGCCGTGGGTGGAAGAATCGGCGATCACGCATCCTCCGATGCAGTGCGCCGTGCCCGGAACGTTGAACAGGATCTCCGGCAGCATGCTCATGGGGAAACCGCCGGTGAGTTGCGCCAGGGTCTTGGCAAACTCGTTGGCCTTCGGAATGTAGGTGGGCACCTTCTCGCCCTGGCTGACTAAGAACTTTCGGAACGGCCAGAACCAGGGGCGTTGCCAGTGCATCTCTATTTCTCCGTCGAGGGCTTGCATGCAAAGCAGAATCACAAACTCGCGGGCCCAGCCTACCGGTTGCAATACGCGAAACGTCTTGAACGGGTGGCGGAGCATTGACTTTATGACGTTCCTCACCCAGAGTGCAATTCGACTCGGGCCGGGGCGGCCATCGGTGAGGATGGTAGTCAGAAAGCCCATGGCGTCGGAACCACGAGGGTAGCGGACTGCTTCAATGTGGGTGTGCTCGTCGATATAGACGCCGGAACCGATTGCGATTCCCTGCGACACATCCTGGGATGAGCCGGGTGTGCGTGCCCCGATGAGCGATTCGGAATTGGTGCGCACGTGCTGGCCCAACTGGCTGCTTACGGCTGGCAACGAGCCGTTTTCTTTAAGATGAAAAAGAAGTTCCATGGTGCCCAGCGCGGACCCGGAGAAAACTACAGCGCGGCAGGTGAAACGCCGGGCCTGGGGGCGGATCCAGGCAGTGGACTTAACCGTACCCACTTCATATCCCGCGCCGCCATCGGCGCGGCCATCGAGCGGTTTGACGTTCACTACCCTGGTTTCGGGAAACACCTGCGCACCGTGCTTCTCCGCTAAATATAGATAGCCCACGTCGAGCGTATTTTTCGCACCGTAGCGGCAGCCCATCATGCAGCCGCCGCAGCCGATGCAGGTAGTTCGTGCCGGACCTTCTCCTCCGAAGTATGGGTCTGGGACGGTTTTGCCGCCCAGTTCTCCCTCCGCAGGCTGGAAGATGCTCACCTTAGTGCAGTAGAAAGTATGCCCAGAACCTGAGGCTTCCGCAGCTTTTTTCAGGAGAAGGTCGGCGGGTCCGAGGATTCTGTTCTCCGTCACTCCTAGCATGCGCTCGGCGGTTTCGTAGTGCTGGCGCATTTCCGTTTTCCAGTCGGCCAGTCCCGTCCACGATCCCGCTCCCCATACTTTTTCGGGGGGCTGAAGCAGCGTGCAGGCATACGTGATTGATCCGCCGCCCACTGCGCAGCCATGGAAGATGGTGGCGTGCCGGAAGAACTGGATGTTGAAGAAACCGCGCAAGTCCGAGATTCGGACGCCAAATCCAGCGATGAATCGACCAACTGGTTCGTGGCAGGTTGTCCGGCGTCCAGCGCCTTCCCATCTCGATGACCGCGACTCTATACCCTTTCTCCGCCAGACGAAGCGCGGAAACGCTGCCGCCGAAGCCGGAGCCGATAACAATAAAATCGAAGTCGAAATCGAGTTCTGCCATCGCGAGTAGTCGGGGATTCCTCGTCGCTCGCTTCCAGATTTCTCACGCCAGTTTGTGCGATCGTTCTATTCATAGCTTGACCGTCTCTATTTTCTTCTGGCTTCGAACCTTTACATCAATCACTTGTCCAATCTTCCGCAGCGCCTCCGCACTCTGTGGCGAATCGGGTCCAAACATCTGAAAGACATGGGTCATATCCTCCCAGGTTTCGAGGACGACATCCGCTCCCTGCTTCTGAGCGCGATCCGCGAAGGCTTGAATACTCGCGTACAAAATCTCGGCCCGGCCAGCCTGTATATAAATAGGAGGAAGCCCGCGCAGGTCAGCCCAAATCGGCGATACCAGCGGATTCCGGCGTTCGGCAGAGTCGCAAAACCACGCTGCCCACTGTTCCAGCATCGGCTTCTCAATCCAGTCAAACTCGCCCTTGCCGGTGAGGTCGGTTTCAAAGTCAGTGGGCGGAGAGAGCGCAATCGCCAGTGCCGGCAGGGGAAGCTTCGACTCCCGTGCCGCCAGCAGCAGAGCCAATGTCAGATTGCCGCCAGCCGAGTCGCCGGCAAAAATCATTCGGTCAGGATCGGCGCCCTGCCCGAGCAGCCAGCGGTAGGCGTAGAGCGCGTCTTCAATCTGTGCCGGGAAGCGATGTTCCGGTGTGAGACGATAATCGAGCGCAAAGGTTCTGGATTTCGCAGCCTGCGTGATCAGTGCGATAAAGTTGGCGTAAGCCTGCGGATAATAGGAGTATCCGCCGCCGTGAAAATACAGGACGCTCACGCTTGGCTCTGTATTCTTGTAGGCGAACCAACTCCCGCTGAAATTTTCCTGCACGACGGGTGTGATGTTTACTTCCGACAATGCGGGTGATGCAATCACGATCGAGTCCAAATAGCGGCGCGAGTCCTTCACTTCGCCCATCTGGAAGGCAGTCCGCGTGTACCGCTTCAACACCTCTGTGGCCAGCTCAAAAAACCAGCTCCAGCCGGGGAGGCGTGGGCCCTTGAGCGCTCGGCGAGCGGACGCTTCGAAAATGCATTGGCTCAGTTCGGAGGCACTGCGAAGGCGATAGCTGAGTGGTCCTCTGAAATGTATCCGGGCCGTCATGTGAATTGCCATTCTCTTACGCGCATGAGGGCGCGTATAGAACATAATCCGGAATCTGCAAGCGAACCGGGGAATGCGGCGGCGGAGTACCGACCACGGTGCGCACGACGCCGTCCCCATGTTGCCACCAGCCGTGGAAGACGTAATCGCCGGAAGAACGATCTCCAGAATGACGATCTCCAGAATAATGATCTCCGGCGTCGCGACCACGTGTATAACGAACCCGGAGTTCGCTCCAGCCATTGAGATCGAATGAAGGGACACATGGGATAACGATCACCGATCGCGTGTCGAGTCGAAGGCCTTCGCGCAACGCCTTGAGCGCGCTCTCTTTTCCGCTCCAAAGCAGGGCCGTGAGCGGATCCCGTTCCGCCGCAGACGCGCGTGCGACCAGCTCCTGTTCTTCGAGGGTGAAATAGTCGGCGACAAACGCAGCGCTGCGCGGCTCAATCATTTCCAGATCGCAACCCATCTCCACGTCGGAGATCGCCACGGCGCAAGCCGCGATACCGGCACGGTGGCTGAGTGAAATCGTGACCGCCGCTGGTCGGTTGTCGAAAAAGGCCTCCGGCGCACCGGACGCGGCCGCGCGTATTTCTATTTTTCTAAAGAGGGGATAAGCAGGCATATCCAGGATAACGGACAGGGCGCGTTTCGCTGTCCACCGTCCCAGCCGCCAGTCGGCACGGCGCTTGGCAACGCGCATGGCGTTCAGGCAGCCGGCTTCGCGTGCGCTCAGCCAATCATTGTCTGCCGGTACGTCGGCTTCGGTTTGTTCCAACCAATACACGTTCATCAAATTCACCAGGCCTCAGCGCCTGAGTTTGTGTGGTGATGAGGCTCTGCTCCATCTCGAAAGGGCGTTGCCAGCCACCACATACTCTGCCGCTAGGCCGCTAGGGTTAGCTTGCTCTTCGAGTGTTCCGATTCCGACTTCTTATCTCTCGCAATACCGCGTTCAACCGCATCAATAAGATAAGGACGCAGGTTCGCGGGCGGAATAATGTGATTCAAAGCACCGACCTCGAGAGCCCGCTGAACGCTGTGCACGCGGTCAAACTCGGAGGCCATTTCGCCCAGTTTCTCGGAGTGCACCACCTTGAAGAGTTCGTCCCGCTGTGCCCGCAGCCGGCCTTTCTCGGCGCGATCAGCCTGAGCGATCGCCTGGTCCAGAGCCTGCAGGCGCGCATCTTTCTTGGTCCTCGCCTCTACCTCGCCGGCAAAAACCACGGCTGCCGCCGGAGCGCCGCCGATGACGGAAGCATACGTTCCCTCCAGGGCGGCCACTTCGACGTTTTCATTCAGCGCTCGCGAGAAAACCACGTAAGCGCCTCCGTGATACCGCGAGATCACGCAAAAGACAATGGGACCCTTGAAGTTGATCACGGCCCTCCCAATCTCCGCGCCGTACTCAAGCTGCAGCCGGCGCATCGACTCCGGCGAGCCATCAAATCCCGACAGGTTGGCCAGGACCACCACCGGTCGATTGTTGGTGGCCGCGTTGATCGCGCGCGCGATTTTCTTCGAGGATTGCGGGAACAACGTGCCGGAAGTCCATTGCTCCGGCCCGTCGGCGGGAACAAATCCCAACCGCTGCATGGGATGCGACTCGATACCGATAAGACAAACGGGATAGCCACCGAGATGCGCATCCCACACGACCCCGGTTTCCGCAGCGCGCATACCAGCCCAGCGCTCCAGCGGCTCATGATCCTGATCGGTGACCGCCCTCATCACCTTGCGAATGTCAAACGATTTCTTGCGCCCAGGGTTGGTCTCATCCGACATAATGTCGCCGACCAGTGCGAAGCCGTCCTCACCATTGCCGTTGCCGTTCCCGCCGTGAGGATAGATTCGTACATCTCGATCCAGGGGATCGACAGTCGTGGCCCGCCGGGGGAAGCGCTCGCCCGGAGCCACATAAGTGTGGTCATAGTGGCGCAGCAGAATGTGGCAGGCTTCATCGATGTCGCGAGCCCAGTACTGCGCTTGGCCGTTGATGCCCATGATGCGATCGTAACCACCGATCCCTTGATTGTCTTCGGCCGAGATGCTGCCGGAGAACTCCAACGCCCGCTTGCCGGTTAGAACCATCGCCGCTTTCGGCGTCATGATTAGAATGCCGCGGGTGTGCATGAGCATGGTGGCCTCGGCGTTCCAGTAAGGTTGCGCGCCGACGTTGATCCCGTTCACCACCAGATTGACCTCGCCGCCCGCCTGCGTGAACTCCACCAATCCCCGCAGCACGCGAGCAATCCAATCCATGTTTTCCACTCCGCTGTCCATCGAGATCTTGGCGCCGGCCGAGAGGGTAAACCATTCCACTGGAATGCCCTTGGTTTGAGCCAGCTCTAAGGCTGCGAGAATGCGCCGGCATTCCGGTTCGGCGAGGGCGCCCAGGTCCTTGCTCGGATCGCCCAGCAGCACTACGCGCTCCATGCCCTCCGGATACCTGGCTGTAAAGTTGCGGATGATTCCTACGATGATGTTGGCTTTGTTTTGACCATAGGGACGATCGACGGCGACCACACGGCCTTCGGAATCAAGATCGTGCTCGACAAAATCGCCAGCGGGAAATTCCGCCCGCGAGTGTTCGAGGTCGGGCGTGAGCATCTTGATGATTTCGTATGGATAAATGAGCCCGCGCTGGCGCATGCGGACGACCTTCTGGTCGTACTCCGTGAGTGGCTTGATGGGTTGCAGTTTGTCAGCGAGCCGGAAGGTGGTGAGCATGCCGCGGCCGCCGGGACTCGAGATGCGCACCACCATTTCGCGCAACTCGCCGGTCGCTGGATTGGGAATACGGACGCGCACGATCACTTGCTCCAGCCCCAGACCTTCGGTGGCAGGCGCAAGCCTGCGCACAAGGTCGCGCAATTCATCCCGCTCAAGATTGAGCGGCGGCCATACGTTCAGCAGTATGCGATTCCACTGGAGACGTTGATAGGTCGGCCGCCGCGACTGGAATAGCCGGATGCTGGCCATTGCCTCCATTAACATGCGCTCCAGATGCGGCAATTGCACGACCCGGCCCGCCTCATTTCGCACCGGAGTTACATCGCGCACTTCCGCACACGCGAACAACCGCTCATCCTTTGGGTTCTCGCGGGCCACGGCATGAATCAGGTACACATCTTCGACCGACGGCAGCCGTTCAATCTTGAAATTGCTAAGCCGCCAGAGATGCAGCCGCTTCCCCATCATCGGGTGGATTCCGCGGTAAAGCTTCTCCTCTTCATACGCGTTGCCGTTGGGACGATAGGTGAAATGCATGGCGGTTATACCCTGGGCGTGACCGATGCCAGCAGCGGTCACTACGATGCGCCGGATCGAGCGCCGGAAGCCAACCTGGTTGAGCACCGACCGAACTTCCTGCTCGGTAGCTTCGGCGTCGCCCAACTTGCCGGAATGGAAGACATAAAAATCAATGACGACGTCATGATCTTCCGGCACTTCCGCGATCATCGGAAACAGCGCCTGCGCCGCTTCCGCGAGCCGGGAGTACTCGGCGTGGGTCGTGAACACGTGAATGCGCTTCCCCTCATGATCGTACTCAGCCAGGGCGCAGCACTGTCCGCCCGCAGCCGGCCCGTCGACAGTCCTGTTCTCCACAGTCCGGTTGTTCAAAGTGCGGTCATTCAGAGTAATGGAGCGAAAGTTCGTGAGCTTTCGAATCCGGTAATACCGCCAGGTCAGCGCCTCCAACATCAACTTGCGCATGGCTTCGTCGGCAGCCGCGAACCGGCTGGAGATCAGGCTGAACAGTGGTTGCGGACATTCGACCAACGCACGGACTCTTTCGTTTCGGTCCGCGGCATCGGGATTGGCAGCCAGATAGGTGAGGTGGTCCTCCATTTGTTCGTACACCTGCCATCGTGCCCGCTCAAACAGCGGTTGGTCGAAGTACCGATAACGCACTTCCCGGGCCAGGTCGGTGACCGCCGGAAACACTCCATTGGTCATCGCGACCATGCGGTCGAGGAGCGTGCGGAATGCTTCTTCCGCTGGCGGCGATAACGTCGGGATGCGCAGTAGACGCCGTTCGAGCACACCCAGAACCGGGGCAATTTGCTGCTCCACCCGTTGATGCGATTTGTAAATCCAGAGCAGGCTCTCTTCCAGTTGGGGGGAACGATCCAGCGTCTGCACGCCGTAGTGAGCCAGCGCGCGTTGGAGCGCGCTCACGAAAGCCGGCGGGAGTCCTTGACCGCGCGTCTCCAGCATCCGCAAGTACGAGAACAGATAGGCCTCGGCGCTGGGTTCTTCACTGCTGGCCCGATGATTTACTTCGGGATCGCGTTGGAACAAGGAACAGATGTCCACAAAAATGTTGAGGATCTCATCTTCCTTCTGTCTTATTTCCTCCCTGTCCTCCGGGCAATTCTCGCTCCATCCGGCGAGCAAACACGCGGTCTGTTTCGGATCGACGTCGAAGCCCAACATGAGTTGGCGAAGTTCATCGAGGCTCTGACGGGAGGTCGATGGCACGTCTGCCCAGTTTCGATCGGGAGCGCCCGAAGCGCCAAAAATGACTTGCTCCGTGTTGGCGGAGGTATCGTCGTCCGCGATGGGATCGATCTGCAGGAGCGGCGCTCCAGTATCGACTTGGACGTTGGGTATGGTCATCACTTGCCGCACTTTTCCAGCGAATGGGGCGACAATCTGCATCTCCATTTTCATGGCCTCGAGAACGGCAAGCCGTTCTCCGGCCGCAACCATGTCACCCGGCTGCACCGCGATGGAGACTACAACCGCGGGTGACGGAGCGTGCACAACGCCCCCGTCATCGCGATCAATCCGATGGGATACTCCGTCCACTTCGATCCGGTAACTTAGTCCCTGAACCACGGAGACGATGCGAAAGCGCTGCCCGAAGACCGTGAGCCGACTTTCGAATGGACCTAGACGGTCGCTCCGGGCATCGATGCGTACCCCATTGCATTCCACGCGGTATTGCTCAGGGCCCAAACGATAAGTTTTGGGCGCGTAAGCCTGTCCTCGGTAGCGCAGTTCCGCAGTGCGGCCTACTTCGCCACCGACCTGGGGCCGGCCGCGGACCGCCGCCGCATAGAATTGTGCCTGCTCCACAGCCAGCTGTGCATCGTAAGCTTCGATCGCGGCTTGAACCAGCGCGACATCGGCGTATCGAGAGGAGAGGTGCTGCCCGTTTGCCGCCAGGTGATCGAGCCATCCGTTGTGGGCTTCTCCGCGCTGCACCTCGGGGCGGCTGAGTAATTCCAGCAGAAACGCTTTGTTGCTGGCTCCTCCCTTGATCACGACAACACTCTCGCGCAGCGCCCCTTGCAGACGGGAAAGCGCTTCTTTCCGGTTCTGGCCGTAGGCGATAATCTTGGCAATCATGGAGTCGAAATCGGATGAGATGGCGTCGCCTTCCGCCACTCCAGTGTCGACACGCACGCCTGGCCCGCTCTGAATCCTGAATCGCTCAATCGCGCCCGGGGCTGGTGCAAAGCCATTTTCCGGATCTTCCGCATTCAGCCGTACCTCGATGGCGTGCCCGGTGGTGCGCGGGGGTTCGCCAATCAGATGTCCCCCGCGCGCGACGTGAATCTGAAGTTTCACCAGATCGAGTCCAGTGGTGCATTCCGTCACCGGATGTTCGACTTGCAGCCGGGTGTTCATCTCCATGAACGAGAAGCGATTGATTTCCGGCTGGTACAGGAACTCGACGGTGCCGGCGTTGCTATAGCCCGCGGCTTGACTCACACGCACAGCGGCCTCGCGCAACGCTTCGTCCTGCTCGGGAGAAAGCCCCGGGGAGGGTGCTTCTTCCAGCACCTTTTGGTGGCGTCGCTGAATGCTGCAGTCGCGCACGCCCGCAGCCCACGTGGTTCCGTAGTGGTCGGCGATAATCTGAACTTCGACGTGGCGCGGGCAGTGTAACAGCTTCTCCAGGAAAACCGTCGGATCTCCGAAGGCTTTGAAGGCCTCGGCCCGCGCGCTGGCAAAAGCTTGCGGGAGTTGGGCTGGGGAACGCAGAAGACGAATTCCGTGCCCACCCCCTCCGGCTGTGGCCTTGATCAAAAGCGGATAGCCTAGGCGCTCGGCTTGACTGCGCGCGTCAGCGAGCGTTTCCACCGGTCCGTTACTCCATGGCACCACTGGAATCTGGGCCTGTTCGGCCAATCGTTTCGAGGCGATCTTATCGCCCACGCGCCGCATCACGTCGCCATCGGGGCCGATGAAGACGATGCCTAGTTCGCGGCAACGGTCGGCGAAAGCCGCATGTTCAGCCACAAAACCCCATCCCACCCAAACCGCGTCCGCGTGCGCCGTCGCCAGCGCGCGTTCGAGCCGGCCATAGTCGACGTAACTGCTCTTGAGCTGACCGGAGTTCGGGTCGAGAACCTGGGCGGGACCGAGACACATTGTCTCGTCGGCCTCACGCACAAATAGGCTATGGCGGTCAGGCTCGGTGAAAAGCGCGATGGTGCGCAGCGATGTGCCGTTTTCCTGATTGAAATCGCGGGCAGCGTGGATAAAGCGCATGGCAGCCTCGCCGCGATTCACGATGGCTACGCGTTGGAATTCGTGTTCCATAAGTCCTCCGATCGAGCGATCGTTCAGGACGTTCTTGTTCCTCATGCGGCGACAGGTTCAAGTGCCATCGCAGCCTGGAGAGCCTTGAGCCGCTCGGCCTCCAGAGCGCCAGCAAAGGCGACGGTGCGATAGCCGCTTAATTGCAAATATCGGTCTCCCTTCGTATCCAGGATCTCCGCGTCGAAGCTGCCGTCGCCTTCGGAAGTGACCACAGCATACAAGCGGGCTTCGTCTGCTTCTGGAGGCGGTAGTAATAAGGAGACGCGGTCAATATGCAGCGGCAGACCCATACGGCCGTGCACGCCCATCTCCCAGAGTCCGGCCGTCTGGAAGCAAAGTTCAATCAGGCGAGGCGACATCAGTGTCGGCAATTCGGACGGCAGATGATTTGCCGGCAGGGCTTTCGCCATTAGCCCAACCATCCGGTGCCCGTCCCACCACGCCCGCTCCACGACCTGGTATGCGGGTCCGTGGAAGTAGAGGCGATAGATGTCGGCGGCTTCGATGATGTGTCCCTCAGGGATGCCCAGCGGAGGCACGGGCACCACTGCGGGCATCTGTTTTGTGAGCCGTACCCGGGCAGTGAAGTGTGTCGTTACTTGCGGCTCAGTTTGGTTGGGCAGCGTTCGGCGGCCGATCAATCGGCAGCCTGCCAGCAAAGTGTCGCCCGACGGACGGATGATTGCCTCCACAGTCAGTGCGCGCGCTTCGCTCCGATAGAACTTGAACGGTGCCAAGAAGTTCACGTCTTCGATGGCCGCGACATGCCAGCCCGGAAGCAGGCATTGCGCAGCTTCAGCGAACGCCTCGATGCCCATGACCCCGGGCAGTACTGGGGTGCCCTCGATTTGATGATCGTGGAGAAACGGCTGAATCGCAGGGTCCAGCGAGGTCTCGATGGTGAGGCCCCTTTGCAGGCCCACGCTGGTTATCTTGCCGATCATTGGTCCTGGTGTCAGTGAGCTTTTCGAGGCCTCCGCTGCGGATGTATCCAGCCCGCCGGCGGCATCCCACTCGTTCAGCAGAACGCCGAGACGCTGTCCGATGACAATTTCACCCTTGGTGCCTCCCGCAGTAAGTTCGCGGCGGATTAAGGGAATACCCGCTTCTGGCGGCAGCATATCGATACCTGCCAGTTCCATCATCTTCGGAATGGAGCCGCGCGTCGCCATGCCAATGCCGCCCCATGCCGTCCAGTCGACGACGATGCCGCGTGTACTCGGCCGCGTGGTGCGGAAGCTCGACGTGATCTTGCACAACAGATCGTTGGCTGAGCTGTAATCCGTTTGCCCGGCGTTGCCGAAGCGCCCGGCAATCGAACTAAACGCCACCGTTGCTCCGAGAGGCATGTCGCCGATGGCATGCAGAAGATTGAACCAGCCATCGCTCTTTACGTCGAAGACAAGGTTGAACTCTCGCTCATCTTTATCCGGCAGAAAGTGACTGCGCTCGATGCCGGCGGCGTGGAGCAGCACGTCGATGCGCCCGCTGCGTTCGCGGACTTGTTTGATGACGTTGGCTACGGACTCTGCGTCGGTGAGGTTGACGCTGAAGTAATACGCCGTACCGCCGGCGGCTCGCACGGCGGCAATCGCATTGTTGGCCGCCTGCGCCCGCTCCAGGGCTGCCAGCTCTTTTTCCACCAGGGCGGGCGTAGCCCGTTCGCCACGCGCCTGGATGCGCGCAAACAGTTCACGCTTCAGGCTGTCCTTGTCGGTTGCGAAGCGTTTGAGATCGGAATTCTCCGGATCGGGCTCGGGAACGAGATCGAGCAGGTAGAACGTGCCGCCGGAGGCCGTTGCCAAATCCGCGGTGATGGCCGATACGATGCTTCCCGCCGCGCCGGTGACGAGAAAGACGGTGTTGCTATCCAAGCTCAGGCCTGGCATGCCATCGACGGCGGGCTGCTCTTCGAGACCAATCGTCCAGCGCAGTCCTTCCTTGTAGCCGATTTCGACAGCGCCGGGATCGCGCAGAGTTTCTTCAATCAAGATGTCGGCGACTTCGGACGGCTTTCTGCCCGTTTCAAAGTCGACGGCCTTGACCAGAGCGTTCAAGCGCTCTCGCTTGTAGGTCTTCGTGAACCCGCTGACCGCGCCACCTAACGGGGCCGTCGCTCCGGCGTCATCGTAGCCGTGCTGCCCCCCCAGTCGCGTCGCCGACACAAGAAACGTGCCCGGCGCGGCAATCTGCTCGTACAGAATGCGCATGGTGACATATAGCGACTTGACGCGCACCCCTAGGGCTTCATGCCAGCTGGCGAGGTTCATAGCAGTGAGGTCACCCTCGTTGTCCAGCGCGGACAGCCAGTAGATGCCGTGTACCGGACCTGCAGCCAGCCAGTTCTTGAGGCGGCTGTCCAATGCCTCTGCATCGATCGTCCGCTCGATGCGTAGAACTTCCACACCCAAAGTCCGCAGCCGTTGCGTTAGCGCGTCAGTTACACCAGATTTGTCCGGCATAATAACGACTCGCCGACCGGACCCGAGCGCCACACCGGTGGGCTTGCAAAGGGCAAGCAGCGGACGCAAGGTGGGAACAGGCACGCGGCGTGGAATGCGATTGGCGGCCTCGAAGCTGGCGGCGGGCGGGCGCGTCACAATCGGCTTAGAAGCCAAGGATGCAGAGGCTGCCGGTTTCTTCTGCCCTTCTGATTTTGCCGGTGAGCTTGCCGCGGGTGTCTTCGCCAATCCGGGCTGACGGTCCTGGGCAAACTTGATCACGAGCGCCAGGGTAGGAAAGTCGCGCAGCTTGAGATTCTCGTCACGCGGAATGTTATATGCGGCGCGGATGGCGGCAAACATCTCTGCCTGCTTCACGGTGTCGATGCCAAGGTCGGCTTCGAGATCAAGATCCAGGTCCAGCATGTCCTTTGGATAGCCGGTCTTCTCGGCGACGATCTCGAGCACCTTCTCCTTAATTGAGTCGTCCGTTGCCACCTGGGCCGCGACTGGCGGCGGGGCGGGTACAGTTGGCTCGCTGATACTTGGCGAGCACGGAGTCGCAGGGACCCCCGCCAGGTCGGGACGCTTCTCATACACGAATCGGATGACGTGCGCCAATGTTGGGTAGTCGCGCAGCTTGCGGTTTTCGTCGCGTGGAATGTCATACGTGGTTCGGATGGCGGCAAACATCTCCGCTTGTTTTACAGTGTCGACGCCGAGGTCTGCTTCGAGATCGAGATCCAGGTCCAGCATGTCTTTCGGGTAGCCTGTCTTCTCTACCACCAGCGCGAGAATGCGTTCCTTGACGGCATCTTGTGCGGAGACCGGCGCCGATGTCGTAGTCGGCGATGGTTTCCTAACAACCGCAGCGATTGTCGGCGTCGCAATTTTGACCTCTTCCTTCGCTGCCGCCGGGACTGCAGTCAAGTCTGGCCGCTTCTCATACACGAAACGGATCACGTGCGCCAACGTTGGATAGTCGCGCAGCTTGCGGTTCTCGTCGCGCGGAATGTTGTAGATCTCACGGACGGCCGCAAACAATTCGGCCTGTTTGACGGTATCGACGCCGAGGTCGGCTTCGAGATCGAGATCCAAATCGAGCATGTCTTTCGGATAACCGGTCTTCTCTACCACCAGGGCGAGAATGCGTTCCTTCACGGAATCGCCGGTGACGTCTTGCACGGATGTCGCGGTTGGCACGCGTTTCTCAACCACCGCAGCGATTGTCGGCGTCGCAATTTTGACCTCTTCCTTCGCTGCCGCCGGGACTGCAGTCAAGTCTGGCCGCTTCTCGTACACGAAACGGATCACGTGCGCCAACGTTGGGTAGTCGCGCAGCTTGCGATTCTCGTCGCGCGGAATGTTGTACGCCTCGCGGATCGAGGCGAAGACCTCCGCCTGTTTTACAGTGTCGACGCCCAGATCGGCCTCGAGATCAAGATCCAGATCCAGCATATCGACCGGATAGCCAGTTTTCTCAGCAACCAGGGCCAGTACTTTTTCTTTTACCTGCTCACTCTGCACCGCTGGTTTTGGCGGTGCCGCGGGTGCAACAACCGCAACTGGAGCGTTCGCCTTCGGTTCGGCCACCTTGGCCGGGACGGGCTTTGGCTCTGGCTTCACAGCCACGATCGGTGGGATTGCGGCAAGTGGCTGAACGGCAGGCGTAAAAGCTGGAGGCGACACTTGAGCCGAGGGCTTGGACGGCGGAGATGGGCGGGACGCCTGAGCGATTTCGGTGAGCCTGGCCGCCGCCACTTGATCGCGCACGCGCAGGGTGCGGTTGACTACTTCCAGATCAGCGGTCGGAAGATCCGCGATCCCGGTCAGCCAAGCACTCCAAGCCGTTTCATCAGTGATGCGGTAGGCATAGCCGAGAGCGTTCGGGTTGCGACGGATTCCATCTTTCGTCTTCACCCAATGCAGCAACATCATGCTGATTTGCGAACCGAAGCCGGCTCCCAGGTGGATGGCGTATTCGACGGGATACGCGCCGCCTTTGGACAGGTTCAACGGTCCCAGCTCCGGATCGACTTCCTTAAAATTGGCGACCGGAGGCACGCAACCAGTTTCGAGCGCCTTGACGGCGACCACATCTTCGATGCCGGTGCCCATGGCGTGACCGGTGAAGCCTTTGGTGTTGGCGATCACGATGCGATCCGCGACATCGCCGAAGACGCGACGGAGCGCGTGAATCTCGGCGGAGGCGCTGCCGCCGCGCGCCGGGGTGTAGGTTTCATGGGAAACGAAGACGGTCTGGGATGCGATCTCACGACGTGAAATGCCGCTCTGCGCTTCAGCTTTGGCCACTAGGGTCTCCATGACTTGGCCGATGTGCTGAACGTCGAGGCGGGTGCCGTGAAAGGCGCTGTTGTTTGTCGTGGTGGACAACACTTCGCAGATGGGTTGTATCCCGCGCTCGCGCGCGGCGGCGGCGCTTTCTACTACCAGGGCGGCAGCGCCCATGCCGATGAGCATGCCGTGGCGACGGCGGTCGAACGGGATGGCGGCATCGGTGACCACTTCGTCGGTGGCGGCGGCTCCGGTGGCTAGGAAGCCGGGACCAAACCACTCGATCAGATGATCGGAGGTGACGTCGTCGGCTGAGATGACTATCACGCGGTTGCATCTGCCGGCGTGGATCCAGTCCTGCGCCAGCGACACCGCTTGTGTCGTACTCGCGCAGGCAGCGTTGACTTGAGTGTTGGGGCCGCGAGCCCCGATGAATTCGGCGAATTGCGAATGTCCCATGGACAAGACTCGGAGCAGGAAGCGCCGATTGAAGACATACGGTTCTTTCTCGATGGCGGCGCGAATCTCGTCGATGCGCCGCTTGAGTTCCTGCACCAGAGTGGAATGACCGTTTCCTTCTACGGTGCGAGCGAGCAGGCTTTCAACTGTGGCTAATTGCGCGCGGCGTTCGTGGTCGGCGTAGTAACGCGCCATCTCATCGGCGAACGCGTCGTATCCGGGGAACGCGGAGGCGAAGATTACGCCGGTATCGTCACGCAGTGCGTCTGGCAACCCCCAACGCTCTGGTAATTTCGTGCCTTTGGTCGTGGTCTTATAGCGCATCACCAGCGGGATGCCGGCGTCGCGCAATGCATCGAGTCCGGCAGCGATGGCCAGTTGGGCGACAATGTCGAGGGCGCCTACACGGTCGGAGGAAACTCCGAATTCCTTTTCCAGATTAAAAGCGCCTCCACGGCCCGCCAGCTTGATGACGTCGGCGACATCCGTGAGAGTTTCAAATCTTGGATCTCCGTTTTCGCTTTTCACCAGGCGGGTGATATGTTTGTCGAGCATGGCTTGCCGGAAGGGCGCGGGGATCAAATTGATGAACTGCTCCCCTTGCAGGATGCGGGCGATATTGGCATCGTCGAAGACGTGCTCGGTTCCAGGCAGACCTAACGCGGCGCCCGTGATGACCACGGGAACATCTTTGTGGACGCCATTCTGGCCGTGGACGATCTCGTAGCCGCGATCGAGAACATCGGCGAACAGTCGGCCGAGTTCGTTGTAGCGCTCACCATTCGACGGCGCGGTTTGTCCGGCTCGTGAGGCGGATGGTGGCGCGGTAGAAGCGACTGTCGCGGCCGCCGCCGCGGGGCTTGGTTTGAAAGTTTCCGCTGGTGAAGCAATCGCCGTCACCGAGGGTGCGCGCAAGGCGTCGGTAGTTCCGCGGCCCAGCCCCGCCGCATAAAGGCCACACAGCGCCTGGTTGAACGCGACGATATCGCCAACCTTCGGATGATTGGTAAACAGCGAGACCACATCGCTGTGGCTGCCCAGCACATCCTCGGCAAATCCCTGCAGCGCCTTCTTCGGTCCAACCTCAACAAACATGCGAGCGCCGGCGTCGTACAGCGTGCGCAGGCCCTTGACGAATTGGACGGGAGAAGCTACCTGCTGCGTTAGAATGTCGAGCATCTTCGGCGCGGCGTCGGGGCCGGTGGGATAAAACTCGCCGTTGGTGTTGGCGACGATTGGCAAACGCGGAGATTCGAGATGCAGGCGTTCCAGCACTTGCCGCAGCGGCTTGCTGGCTCCCGCAACTATCGATGTGTGGAAGGCGTGGCTGACAGTTAACGAGGCTACGTCGTAGCCAGCATTCTGGAAGGCTTGCATGGCCTGCTCGACTGCCTCGCTCGCGCCGCCGATGACTCCCTGACTGTTGCTGTTGACGTTGGCGATCACGACGTAGCCGGTAATCGTCTTCAGAATTCGTTCGATTTCTTCCGGCGGGGCAAACACTGCGGCCATGCGGCCGTTGTCATCCATTGCCACCTGGGTCATCCCGCGGCCACGAGCGCTGACGGCTTCGAGCGAATCAATAAAGGGAAGACCGCCAGCCGCAACCAGCGCTCCGTATTCCCCTAGGCTGTGACCCATCGTGAAGTTAGGTTCGATGCCATAAGCGGCCAGGAGCCGGGTCAGCGCGAGGTCGGTCGCGAGCACGGCGGGCTGAGTAATCGCGGTTTGCCGCAGATCGTCTTCGGCCTTGGCCAAGGCCACGGGGTCAGCCTGGTCAATGAAGATGAATTTGCTGAGCGGCTTGCCGAGCAAGGGCGTCATAACGCGATCCGCTTCGGCAAAAGTTTCGGCCACAATCGGCTCCGTCGCGCGGAGCAGTTCCAGCATGTTCACGTACTGCGAGCCTTGACCCGTATATAGGAACGCGACCTTAGGTGCCGGACCGTGACCACGGAAGATGCCCTGCGCGCGCAGAGCCTTCCATATCGCGGGTTGATTGGCTGCCAACGCTTTGAGTGCGCTGCTTGCTTTGTTCGCCAGTTCGGTGGCGTTCGAGTAGTCGATGGCCAGGCGCTCCGGTGCACGCAGATCCGATTCAGCCGGGACAGTTTCCGCCGGTGCGCGGCCGGCTTTGGCATCGTCCAGGACGGAACGCAAACGCTCGGCCAGCGCGGCTTCGGAAGCGGCGCCGATGACCAACGCTCCTCGCAACGGAGCTTTACAAGAAGATGGAGTAGAAGTGCGGGAAACATCCTGCGCATTCATAATTACTTCCTTCCCGTTTGACGGGATCTCGCTAACCGCGATCGACCGCTTGCCGTTTCCGTTCAGCCTGCCCGGAATGTATTCTTCGAGTACCGCGTGGAAATTGGTGCCGCCAAAACCAAAAGCGCTCAGACCCGCGCGACGCACGCCATCTGCCGGCATGGTCCATGGTTTCAGTTCGGTGTTGACGTAGAGCGGAGAGTGGGCAAAATCAATATTCGGATTGCGATGTTCGCAATGCACGCTGGGCGGCAGCACGTTGTCGCGAAGCGCCAAGGCGGCTTTCAGCAGCCCGGCAGCGCCAGCCGCTCCTTTTAGGTGCCCTATATTCGATTTAACCGAACCCAGCGCGACGGAATCGGGAGGGAGATTGGAACTGCTGAGTACATCGATCATGCTTTGCACTTCCACGACATCGCCTACGCTCGTGGACGTGCCGTGGCCTTCGATCAAAGTTGCGGTAGCCGGCGATAATCCGGCATTCTGCCATGCGCGCTCGATAGCCAATTTTTGGCCGGCTGGGTTGGGCGCGGTGATTCCCTTCCCCCTGCCATCGCTCGATCCAGCTATGCCGCGCAGAACGGCGTAGATCTTGTCTCCGTCCCGCTCGGCGTCGGCCAGACGCTTGAGCAGAAAGATAGCAGTGCCTTCGCCCATGACGAAGCCGTCGGCCCCTTCGGCGTAGGGACGAGTGCCAGTCGCGGAGAGCGCACCGATTTTGCAGAACTTGATGTAACTCGAGACGCCCATGTTGCGGTCAATGCCGCCAGTGACCGCGATGTCAAAATCGTTCGCCACTAATCCCTCGGCCGCCGCACTGATGGCCGCCATCGCGGATGCACAGGCCGCGTCCACAACGTAGTTGGGTCCGTGGAAGTTGAAAATGTTCGCGATGCGCCCTGCAATGCAATTAGCCAATTCGCCAGGCATGGTGTCTTCCGTAACATCCTGAATGCGGTTGGCCATCCGGTCGTGCAGTTCTCTAGTAATGTCGCGGCGCAGCGTCTCCGGCAGAGTGGCGAAGCTGGCACTTTCGGCCAACTCATGAGCGTATTCCGGAAAGTACAAGCGCAAGGCGGTGAAGTAATGTTTTTCCCCCGCCATGGCATTGCCGAGAATCACTGCGGTGCGATCCAGGCTCAGAGGCCGCTTGGGGAATCCATAGTCTTCCAGCGCTTCTCGAGTGCACGCGATCGCCCATTTTTGCGCCTCATCCATGGCGGCGATGACGCACGGCGGGACACCTAGACGCCACTTCATTGGATCCCACACGTAGTCACGCACCCAGCCGCCGATGGTTGAATAAGTTTTGTCCGGTGCATTATGGTCGGGATCGAAGTAGAGCGCGGGATCCCAGCGGTCACGGTCAACCTCCGTGATGCTATAGCGGCCGTTTTTCACATTTTCCCAGAAGGCTGGAACATTCGCGGCGTCGGGCATAATGGCTCCCGCCCCCACTATTGCTATGGCACGATGAGAAGTGTTTTCCATGACGGTGCTCCTATATAAGGTCGATCGCTAAAACCTATGCAGCCGCTTCCACGCGCTTGGCTGCGCGGCCATACAAAACGTCTGCTATGTAATCCAGATCTGAAATCAGGCCCGCTTGCGCGCGATGAATGGCGGGCAATCCCAAACTTGTTTCGAATGCGGCGATATCAGAATCGCTAACGCCGCCAGCTCCGATGACCCAGCGCAAACCCTCTTCGGCCACCTTGAGCGCGGCCTCGCGGGCAAAAACGCGGCCGATCGCAGCCAGCGCCGTCACGTCGAATCGCCGATTCGCCTTTTCGTTGAGCTTGCCTTCCGCCAACAGCGCGGCGCGCCGGGATAAACTACCCGCGCACTCGGCGTACGCAACCAGCTCGCCCAGGCGCAGGAGAATATGTTGATAGCGGGTCAGACGACCCACGCGTGCTTTTTCCATGACCTCCGCCAGCGCGTGCAGAGCCAGCGCCGCAATATCCGCACCCACGTTGGGATGACGTGCGTGTAACGCTTCGAATTCTCGCGCTCGCTCGTGATAGTGCTGCCCGCGGGTCTTGAGATGAGACTGCCAGCGATCGCGGCTGATAGTCATCTCCATGATCTCGGAGGTGCCTTCGTAAATCGTGGTGATGCGAACGTCGCGACTGATTTTCTCCACCATGTATTCGTGCGTGTAACCGTAACCACCCAGCGCCTGGATGCTGGCCTCGGCGGCCGCATTGCCCGCCTCGGTGGCCATGTACTTGGCGATAGCGCCCTCGGTGTTCAAGCTGCCTTCCACGCCGGCGTCAATGCGCTCCGCGGTTTCTTCGATGTAGGCGCGAGCTGCCTCAAGATGCGCTACGTGCGGCACGATCAGCTTGTGGGTGTATCCTTGCTTTTGCGAGAGCGGCGCTCCGGCCTGGATACGCTTGGTGGAATAAGGAATGGCACGGTCGAGTGCGGACCATCCGGCTCCGAGGCCAAAGGCCGCCACCATCAGTCGCGTATAGCCGAACACGGCCTGCGCTTGATTCAATCCCTGGCCTTCGACGCCGCCAACCAGCCGGTCGGCGGGAACGTGGACGTCATTGAAGGCGAGCGCTGCCGTGTTGCTGAGGCGGATGCCGTGCTTGTCCTCTGGTTCGTCGTGAGTGAAACCCTTCGCATCTTTCTCCACGATGAACCAACTTGGACCGCTGGGCGTGTTGGCCAGAACCGTGTAGGCGTCCGCGATTCCGCCATTGCTGATCCATTGCTTGTTGCCATTAATTTTGTAGCCGGTGACTTCGCCATTTTCGGTGACGCGATCCGCTGTGGTGCGAAGCGCTCCCAGATCACTGCCCGCTTCGGGCTCCGTGGCACCGTAGGCGAACAACAAGCCCTCTTCGGCGATACGCGTCAGCCAGATTTTCTTTTGCTCGAGAGTGGCGCCGACACTGATAGGATCGCTGCCCAGGAAAGTGGCCAGCACGGCCGTGGCAACACCCAGGTCGATGCGCGCCATTTCTTCGCAGACGCAATACACATCGAAAGTTCCGCCTCCCATGCCGCCGAACTCCTCGGGAATGAACAGGAGCTGAATGCCCAGCTTGTCGGGACTGCACATGTGGCGGACGATATCGAGCGGGCATTCGTCTTTTTCATCGAGTTCCAGAAGCACTTCGTCGGGCAGACGTTTCTTGGCAAAATCCTTCAGCGACTTCAAACTCAGCTTCAATGTTTTGCTTGTAATCATGGTCGGTGCCTCACTTTGCTGCGACGCTGCGCATTTCACGAACTTTGTTGGTCATTTCTGGGATGAATTCCAGGATGTCATCGACAATTCCGACATCCGCCACCTGGAAGATGGGAGCTTTCGGGTTCTTGTTAATCGCGATCAGGAACGGACTTCCTTTAATTCCGGCCAGATGCTGGAATGCGCCACTGATGCCGCATGCCAGATAGACTTTGGGTTTGACGGTTTTTCCCGACGAGCCCACCTGACGCGACTTCTCCATCCATTTGGCGTCGACCACGGGTCTGGAGCAGCTCACCGCCGCGCCCAGGGCGTCGGCGAGTTCTTGCGCGATGGCGACGTTGTCCTTTTCCTGGATGCCGCGGCCGATGGAAACCAGAACGCTGTGCTTGGTGATGTCCACGTCACCCGCCTCGGCGACGACCGTCTCCAGGTAGCGACGGCCCGCAATCGGAGCGCCTACTTCCACCGATTGACCGGCGATGACGCGGCTTCCTGAAGTGGCCTCTGCCGCCTTGAATGCGCCCGGCCGAATTGTGAACACTGCGCCGGATGAAATATCACAGCGAACATGCGCGCTCACTTGTCCGCCAAATTCCTGGCGGATGACTTTGAGGTTCGTGTCTTCAACTCCGGCGATATCCAGCACGTCGGAGACAAATGCTGAGTTCAGCTTGATGGAAAGTCCCGGCGCCAGATCGATTCCGAAATGATCATGCGAAACCAGCACGATGCTGCCGCTCGGCAGCACTTTGAGCAAGGCTTTGCGGACGATTTCAGAATTGGGGTAAGCCAAAGCTTCATTTGCCAGTTTCCAAATCTCAGGGTAGGAAGCGCCGAGGGAATCGCACGCGGCGTCAAGCTCCGAGCCGTAACCGGTGACGATTGCGGTAGACGATGCGGACGGGTCGATCTTTCTTGCCGCTGCCGCCAGCTCGAACGCGGAATCGTCGACCACGCCATTTTTGTGCACGATGTAAGCGAAGATGCGAGCCATTATTTCAACCCTCCTTTGGCTGCCACTAATTCCAGTACTCGGTCGATGTTTTCTTCCCGGCTGCCGTGCAAAATTTCCGCTCCCTTGCCGAGCGAGGGCACGAAATAGTCCACGCGCTTCACTTTGGCGGCGGTTCCTCCGACAGCGCTCGCGTCCAGACCCAAGTCCGTTGCTCCGAAAGTTGGGACGGGGACCGAGGCCACTTGCCGGATGCCTCGCATGCCGACATAGCGCGGTTCATTGATTCCGGTCTGAATCGAAAGCACACACGGCAGATCAATCTCGCTGATCTCTCGGTTGCCGCCTTCGATCTCACGGCTGATCTTCAGCTTCTTGCCATCGACAACTTCAATGGCATTCACCAAAGAAGCGAACGGATAGTCGAGCAACGCCGCCAGCATTCCTCCGACCTGCGCGCCTCCGTCCTCGGCCTGCACGCCGGTCAGAATGAGGTCGTAGTTTTCTTTCTTAACGAAGGCTTCGAGGATGGTGGCGATGCCCTTGCCATCCGACCCGGTGAAAGCCTCGTCTGTGATCAGCACGCCGCGAGTCGCGCCCATAGCCATTTCCCGCCGCAGGACCTCCTCGTCATCTTCGCTCCCAACGGTCGCGACCGTGACGCTTCCTCCGAGCCGGGCGACGATCTGCAAGGCTTCTTCCACGGCATAGTTGTCCGCTTCATTGATGGAATAGACCAACTCGTCGCGCTCGATGTCATTACCAGCCCGGTTGAGTTGAATCTCGTTTTCAGACGTGTCAGGCACTCTTTTTACACAAACCAGAATCTCCACGTTCACCTCCACACATTCGTCTTGACATTGCCGCCGCTCACGCCGCTTCCGGGCTTTCGCGTGCGATTTGTTGATCGACCAGTTCCGCCAAATCGATGGCAGTCATCTTGCCTTCCATGCCTGCGACCTTGATCGCATCTTCTATATTCGTCATGCAGAATGGGCAAGCGGTCACGATCACGTTGGCTCCAGCTTCCGCGGCCATTTGAACTCTCTTCACGCCCATTCGTTGATCTTCTTTCGGTTCGTAGAACAGCATCAGCCCGCCACCCCCGCAGCAGAAAGAGCGGTCGCGAGACCTCGTCATTTCGACTCTCTTCAACCCAGGAATCGCATCCAGCACATTTCGAGGATCGTCGTAAACCTGGTTATGCCGCCCCAGATAACAGGGATCGTGGTAGGTGTAGACAGCGTCTTTGTTCTCGGCCGGATTGAACTTGATCTTGCCGGTTTTCACTTCGCGGGCGATCACCTGGCTGATGTGCTCCACCGGCGGCACATCCTTGTAGTCGTGTTTCAGCGCGTTGTAGGCGTGCGGGTCGGCGGTGACGATGCTCCGTACTCCGGACGCTTTGATCGCGTCCGTGTTGTGGTCGCGTAAAGCCATGAAAAGCGTCTCTTCACCGAAGCGCCGAACTTCATGCCCGCTATCTTTTTCCGCCGCGCCCAGGATTCCGAAATTCTCTCCAACGTGGTTGAGGATCTTCGCCGTGGCCCGCCCGATCGATTGCATGCGATCGTCGTAGGAGGTGATGCTGTCGACAAAATACAGAGTGTCCGCGCCATTCAGATGGTCAAGCGTTTTGACGCAGCAAATTTGCTGGAAGTCTTTGGCGTTTGCCCAGTCAGCCTTCTTCTTCTCCATCTTGCCGTATGGATTGCCACGGCTCTCCAGCGCCTTCAGCGGCTTTTGCAAAGACTGGGGAACATTCCCGTCATCGATCATTCCCCGCCGCAAATCGACGATCTTGTCGATGTATTCGACCAGCAGCGGACATTCTTCCTCACATGCGCCGCAAGTCGTGCACGACCAGATTTCATCCTCGGAATAAATGCTGCCGGAATCTTTGCTGCCGACCAGCGGCGTGCCGTTGTTCACACGCCCAAACACCGGGTAGTGCTGGAAGGCGTAGTCTCTTGCCTTGATGGTGATGAACCGCGGCGATAACGGCCTGCCCACAGCGTTGGCCGGACAATTGTCGGAGCAGCGCCCGCAATCGGCGCAAGAATAAAAATCGAGCATGTGCTTCCAGGTAAAGTCTTCGAAGGTCTTTACTCCGAAGGATTTCACCTGATCGAGATGCTCGTCGCTGACGCCCCAGCGCACCGGCTTCAGAATCTCGCGGTCCAACTTGGCGAAGTAAATATTGAAGAGAGAAGTCTCGACGTGGAACTGGATTCCAAAGGGCCGATAGCAGAGCAGGACATAAAAAGTCAGTTCGTGGAGAAGATAGGCTCCGAAATAAACACTTCCGAGAACGGGCAGCGATGTTGAGATGAGAGCCTTCTGCAACAGCCAGGGCAGCGAAAATGCCGCTAACGCTTCGATGGTTTGGTTTGACTGCGCTTGGCCAGCGGCGCGGGCGGCGGCAAACAGGCTATCGGCTACCATCAAGATCGCGATGAGCGCCAGCAGAAAGATGGCGTCGGCGGCGTGGGCCTTGCCGAATCGCGGCGGAACCTCATATCGTACCGGCTTGAAAACCAGGCGGCGAACTATTGCAATCGCCATGCAGAAGAAAACAACGGTGGCGGCGTAATCCGTGATGATGCCGTAGACGGGACCGGCTCGTCCGCCAAGGCCGGGCATGACGAAATTCGGAGAGACGCCGACAATGAGCGTGGTGAAGGCGCGCATTGCCAACACGATGAAGCCCGCAAAAATAAAGATGTGAAGAATTCCTGCAGCTCGGTAGCGGGGATGCTTCCACTGCCCCAGCCAAAATTTCAGAACCCTTTCGAGTCGAGCCCATGGCTGGTCAAAACGAAAATCACGATTCGCTCGGACGAGCGGCACCAGACGTCTTGCCACGATGTAGGAGAAGCCCACAACTCCGAGAAGATGAATCGTTAGGAAGAGGGTTTGGCCGGGGATCAACCAAGATGTTAACTGCGTTGCTGATTGGGCACCTACCACGTCACTCCTCTCCTGCTGACGATCGCTAGGCGATCAATTGCGTCAAGATTTTCTCCTCCCTAACCGGTGGACCTGCTGCTACTGCTGATTCCACTGGAGCAGGAAGGGGAACAGTGATGGTTGCGCGTACTGACCTCGGAGCTCGGGCCGGTGTCGATGCAACCTTCGCCTTCGCACGCACTTTCTTCTCCTGTGCCTTTTCTACTTTTTTCTGTGACGACGAACGGACCTCGGTGGCTGCGCGCAATTCCGTGAAACTTGACTTCAGGAACGTTTCTAAACGCCGCAGATCAGGGACCGCTCGCGCACATCCGCTGAAGCCGAAATACGCCGTGCCGTTATAAGTCAGGATGGCGCAGTTGAGCGTCATCTCGCCGCCAATCGGCACATAGGGATAGCAGCCCAGCATTTTGTGGCCGAGCAGATACAGAGGGTATTGCGGTCCAGGCACGTTGGTGCACACCATGTTGAAGGGCGTGAATGGCAAGCGGTTTATGATCTGGCCGGCCAGGGCTAGCGCCGTACTCGGGAACATGCCAATCAAGCCGCCGGCCAAACTCACTAATTCGGCGGTGTGAGCGCCCTTGAGGAATTCCGTTCTGCGATGGACAGCCGCCAACAGTCTGCGTGGGTTGCGAATGTCCAGCGGAATGGTGACCGGGACCAGAGAGATGCAGTTCCCCAACCCGCCCGGGCTGTCGCCGCCGCGCAAATTGACCGGAACCATCATGCGCAGCAACCGTCCTCGAACAGGGTCGCCATGCAGTTCGACATAGCGCCGGATGGTCGCGGTGACCAGCGCGAGGATGACGTCATTCACGCTGGTTCCAAAGGCCTGTTTTATGGCTTTCACTTCTGCCAGCGGGATTTCAGCCCAGGCGAATTTCTGCGGTCCGCGATAGAGAACGTTGAACCGCAACCGCTCGGTGGATGCGCTGAGTTCTGGAAGTAGATTGGTGAACTCGTCGGTGGCCAGTTTTCCGCCGTTCGCGGCGAAGCGCTCCGCCATGCTCGATAGGTTGGCCAGCCCATCAAGAATTCGTTTGCTGAATTCAGCATAGGAATCCACGCAGCCATCGGTGAGCGAACTCCACACGTTCTTCGGCGCCGGGACTCGGAGCCCGAGCTTTCGTCGAAGCAGACGGGGTGCTATCGGACTCGAATCCATGATCACATTCATGATTCCGACCCCGGCGATGCCATCGGCCAGGCAGTGGTGCAGGCGGAAAATGAGCCCACTGCGATTGCCTTGCAGTCCATGCACCAGCGTCAGGTCCCAAAGCGGATGCTGCCGGTCCATCACCTTGCCCAGAGTTTTCCCTGCCAGCGCCTTCAACTCGGCATCGGTGCCGTGCTTGAGCGTCGCCTCGCGTACATGGCGGTGGATGTCGAAGGTTGGATCGTATTCCCAACTGGGAAGCCCAATATTAAGGAGCGGTGGCTCTACGCGCTTAAGGTACCGGGGAATCAGCGGCAGCTTCGATTCCACAAACTGGACGCAATCTTCGAAGGGAATCTTACCCTCAAACACGCAGACACAGGCCACGTTCAAAGGCATACCTTCGCGTTCGAGATGGAGGAAAACCGTGTCTCCCCAGGAAAGACGGTCACCCTGCTGTGGGCTCTGCATGCCGATCTCCTTCACAATTACAAAACGTCAGTTGCCGAACCTAATTACCGACTTTCGTTTACGAAACCATCGCCCATCTCAGCTCGCGAAAGAAAATCGCGAGGTTAGCTTCGCCAGCTTGAGCACCTTGTAGACGCTGACGTTGACACCGCGCAACACTACCTTGACGCCCTTGCCATCCGCTAAGGTCTCGAACTCTTCCATCCCGCGTAGCGCGCTGGCATCGATCCGCTGCACGGAAGAAAAATCCAAAGCCACTTCGCCCTCAACGCTGTCCAGTTTTTCCGCAGCTTCGTGCAACGCTTGAACCACGCGCTCTTCATCAACCTTCAGCCACACGGCGATCATTGCCATACACACCACCATCCCTACGCGTTTTGATTCCTGGTTGCAGCGGTCACCCTTGCCGGGCCGCGTCCCTCATAGGCCTTCCAAAACAAATCGGCCAATTCGCTCATCAGGGGCATGCGCGGGTTCGACCGCCAGGAAGGATCGTCAAAAGCCAGCCTGGTCAGATCAGGGATCGCCCGCTCGAACTCTTCCTTCGAAATTCCCAGTTCGGCGATCGAACGCGGGAACCCCAGTTGGTCGAGTAACTGTTCTGTCGCGACCACCAGGTTCTTCACCTTTTCGTCAATCGTGTGGCCGCCCAGACCCAGCAGATCCGCGATCGTCGCGTACTTCTTGTGTGCGATATACCCCTTCTGGTAAGGCGATGGCAGAAACTTCGTGGGCACGGACGCGTTATACGCAATGACGTGCGGCAACATGAGCGCATTGGCTCGTCCGTGCGCCACGCCGAAGCGCGCCCCGAAGGCATGCGCCAACGCATGATTCACGCCCACCGACGCATTGGCAAATGCCATCGCCGCAATACAGGCGGCATTGTGCATCATCAAGCGTGCCTCTTCATCGTGGGGATTCTCGTAGGCGATGGGCAAATACTTGAACGCCATCCGTATCGCCTGCATGGCGTTGCAATCGGTGTAAGCCGACGCGTAGCTGGATACCGCGGCTTCCAGCGCATGGGTCAGGCAGTCGATGCCGGTGTCGGCGGTAAGGCCCTTCGGCATCGACATAACGAATTGCGGATCGACGATGGCCACATCCGGGGTCAGCGAGTAGTCGGCGAGGGTCACCTTGCGTGCCCGCGCTTTGTCGGTGAGGACTGCAAAGGGAGTGACTTCGCTCCCCGTACCGCTGGTAGTGGAAATGGCAATCAGCCGCACGCAGTTTGTTTTTTCGGTCGGGTACTGAACGACGCGCTTACGCAGATCAAGAAACGGTGCGGCCAACTCTTCCAGGTCCGCGTCGGGCGACTCGTACTTGAGTTTCATGATCTTCGCCGCATCAATCACCGACCCGCCGCCCAGTGCGATGATCTGGTCCGCTTTGTAGAAGTTGAGCGCCTCCACTCCCTGCATCACCACCTTGATCTCTGGCTCCGCATCGGGAATCACCGAGACGTGGACGTGAGTTCCCTCCGGAATGTAGCGCCGGACAACATCGACGTGGCCAAACTTCTCCAGAGCCGGGTTCGTAATAATGATGGTCGATAGCGACGGGAACTGACGCACATTTTCCACCGCATTCAGGTTGAAATAAATCTGATTGGGAACTCGGAACCACATATGGGCTTGCGTCCTCCGAGCCACGCGCTTGATATTGAGGTAGTGATAGATATTGACGTTATCGGTGGTGCTGTTGCCGCCGCCGGTGCCGCATCCGAAGGAGAAGGTCGGTGCGAGATCGTTGTAAACGCCGCCCACGGCTCCGACTGAGCCGGGCGAGTTCACCAGGATCCGTCCGGCGTTCATCAGCTCGCTGAACCTGCGGATGACCTCATCGTCGCGCGAGAAAATGACCGCTGTATGTCCAAGCCCACCGGCATGATTCACATCGACGCACACCTTCAGCGCCTCATCGACAGATTTCGCGCGATAGACCGCAAGCACTGGGAATAGCTTCTCCACCGACAAAGGGTGTTCGCGGCCTACGCCATCAATTGGCGCAATCAAAAGTTTGGTGCCTGCCGCCACGGAAATACCTGCCAGACGGGCGATATCGGCAGCCAGTTGCCCAACTGCCGTGGGCTGCATAAACCCAGTCTCAGGATCGATGACCGTGCGCGCCAGAAGTCTGGTCTCTTTCTCGTTGCAGATGTGTGCGCCCAGTTCCGCAAATTTCTTTAGCACGAAGTCATAAATCTGATCGTCGATCACGGCCGTTTGCTCTGACGCACAGATGGTGCCGTTATCGAACGTCTTCGAGAGGATGATGTCGGTCACGGCGGTATTCACGTCCGCCGTTTTTTCCAAATAGACCGGGGTGTTGCCCGGTCCTACGCCCAGGGCTGGCTTGCCCGAACTATAGGCGGCTTTGACTGCGCCCGGCCCGCCGGTGGCATCAATCAGGCCCACGTCTTTGTGCCGCATGAGGTAGGCGTTGTCCAGCAGAGTGTGCGACTCCAGGCAGGCAAAAACGCCTTCCGGCGCACCATGCTGTAGCGCAGTCTCATACATGATCTTCACGGCCTCGGAGCAACAACGCCACGCGTTCGGATGGGGACTGAAAATGACCGCGTTCCGTGTCTTGATGGCCATGATGCATTTGAAGAGCACCGTGGAAGTCGGGTTCGTAATCGGCGTGATCGAGAAGATGACTCCGATCGGCTCCGCCACTTCCACCAGATTTCGCTCGGGGAACTCACGAATGACGCCGACGGTACGTTTATCTTTTATGTAGTTGTAGACGAACTCGGTGGCCACCATGTTCTTGATGACCTTGTCTTCCATGACTCCGAGCTTGGTTTCCTCAACTGCCAGGCAGGCGAGATGTTGAGCTTTATCCAGGCCAGCCAGCGCCATGGCTTTGACGATGCGATCAACGTCTTCTTGGGTGAATTGAGTAAAGACGGCGGCAGCGGTTCTGGCCTGACTGACCAATCGCTCCAGGTAGGCAATTCGCTCTTGACTGAGGTTTTCTGCGGTAAGTGGAATCTGAACCCGCTCCTGCACTACTTCGTGCGTGACCATTACTGCCTCCCATACCTCTTTGCTGGAGTCCTTTGTCTATGCACGCTTCATTCTTATGTTCCCAGCTCTTGCGATCACGAAAGGGCGAACTGATCAGCTGAGCGGACGTCCCTGATTTCTATGCGTAGTCGATGGGATGCATTGTCAGCCAGTGCTCATCCCGCACCCTGCCAATGTTCACCCAAGCGCCACCAGCGGCGCTCGCAGTCAGGCGGCGGCTCTCCCAAACCAAGCCCGCCCCTAGGCCGATGGCACCGCCCAGCAAACCGTATGCCAACGCTCGACTGATAGATTTCTGCCGGTACCCCGGATGACTCCCCAACACACCCAGACACGCTCCCAGAACGGCGGGTTTCAAGGCTCTGCGCATCGACTCGCCAAGAAACGGGCTGAGAGATTCTCCGTTCAGAAACGTTTCTTGACCTGCACGTGCTCCCTCTATTCCCGAAGTAATAAGGTTGCGGCTATAATCGGCACTCGCTTTGGCCCACTCACGGAACTCCATCGGATGTCCTCGCTTTTCCCGATTCCGGACCGGCTCACTGCAACCTGTTCCCGATCCCGGACAAGCTCACTACAACACAGTGCTTGGGCTGAGTCCGTACCGGCTATCACACGGCGCTGTGATGTGGCCACATTTGAGAACAGTTCGCGGTGATGAGTGTCACGTAGTTGAGTAACTAAAGTTGGGTAACTAAGGGGGGATAACTTCAGACGGGCTGACTGAGCTCAGCAAGAGCAGGCTCGGCTGCTAGTAGCCCGTAATGCACCGCGATACTGGCACAAAGCGCCCACGTGCCCTTGCGGGCGCAAGAGCACGTGGGTGCAGTACTTTTACGTTCGACCGTCGGTGTGCGGCACAAGGCGACAGAAACCCGTGCCACGTTTACGGCATCCTCTGAGCGGGTGTTAGGCCGCCGCAGCAGCTGCTTTCTTATGTGGCCGCTTCGCGTGACGTTCCACCTTGTGCGCGTGTTTGTGCTCGCCATTCGGTTTGGCAATGACGTCCATCAACTCCTTTTGGGCATCGACGTAGCTCTTCACTCCTTCCCGCGTCAACTCTGCCAATGGCAGGAAGGGAAATGGCCGCAACAGTTCCAGGGTCTTGCCTGCGGTCTTCACGTTCGCATTCATTTGTTGCCCGGCTACATCCACCAGTTTCTTCTGCGCCTCGATGAACGACTCGGTGGCTTCGCGCGCCATCTGCGACAACTCAGTCTTCTTGAGCTTCTTGGCGCCGTTCGTGTGCTTGGCGCCGGTGGCCTTGGCGGTCTCCTCGGCGATCACGTCCATGAAGTGCTTCTGGGCTTTCACAAAGTTCTCCATCGACTCGCGCGCCAGTTCGACCAAAGCCTCGGGCTGGTAGGGTTTTCCCGCCTTGGCTGCTTCCACCCAGGTGTGGGTTTGCTTGCCGGCAATCTTCAGATACTCCTGCTGCATGTGGATGAAAGTCTCCACGCTGCGCCGCAGCAGATCGGTAATGGCCTGCGCTGCGGGCCAGTCCCCGACTCGTTCTTTGACGCCGGTCATCAGGATTTCGTTCTGTTTTTGTCCCAGTTCAAGAAGGATTTTTTGGCCTTCAATGAAGTTGGAGATTCTTTCAGCGGTCATCTCGCTTAGAATAGCGGTGGGAGAATGCTCGGGATGGGACAGTTGTTGCCGCAGAGAGTGCATCAGGCTTGTATTCTGCCGCATCGCGAGGTCCAACAGGATTCGTTGCGTAGCAAAGAAGCCCTGTACCCCCTGTTGCGCCCAGCCCGACAGCAGAGAAACAAACGACGACTCCCTGGAATGAGTTCGGGAGGATTCAGATTTTCCTGTGGTTGGCATTTTTATACCTCCAAGAATTGCTGCATTGCAGCATCGAATAAACTATACGATCTGAAGAGTTTTATGTCAATATATATTTATCTTGTGTGCATGGCAGCATAGACAAGATCAGAATGAAGCCGGCTCCCATCCTCATCAAGAAATATGGCAATCGCCGGTTGTACGATTCCTCCAGCAGTCGATACGTGAATCTCGACGATATTGCGGCGTTCATTCGGGAAGGCAAAGATCTCCAGATAGTCGACGCCAAGACGGGCCAGGATCTGACCCGCGTCACTTTGACACAAATCATCACCGAGGACGCTAAGGAAAAGCCGACCGGCCTGCCGCTCGAACTGCTGCGCCAACTGATTGTCGCCTCCGACGAGGTGCGGCAGGAGTTCGTCATGTGGTATTTGAAATCCGCCTTCGATACGTATCAGAAGGTGCAGGACGCGGTGCAGAGCCGGTTGGGCGACGTTCAGTCCGCAATTTTGTCGCCGGTGGACATGATGAAGCAACTTCTTGTCTCTCCAGCATCATCTCAAGCCCGAACCGAGGCCGAGCCAGAGCTCGAGGCCCTGCGCAAGCGCGTAGCGGAACTGGAGGCCCGGCTGGAAAAACCCCGGCGAGGAAAACCAGCCTTGCGTCGGAAGCAAAAGGGAAAGGTATAATGCGCAGGGCGAGGCTTCGGTCCGCTTATGCGATGTGCCCAAAATGCCGGACAAAAGAAGGATGAGATTGCAGAGCAAAAGGAAAAAAGCTACAGGTTCATCGCGGGCCAGGAGTCGGAAGCAAATTCACCGGGTTGATTTGGAAGCCGATATCTCTCCGTGGACAGAAATGCTGTTTACCGCAGAGATTCTTTTGTTGCACGCAACTCCCGTCTATTACGGGTTCGGCATACCCCGCGGGGATGGCTCCGCGGTGGTCATTATTCCCGGTTTTCTTGGCACCGACCTCTATTTGATGGAACTCCACGCCTGGCTGGGGCGCATCGGGTACCAGCCTTATTTTTCGGGAATCCCGATCAACGCCGAATGCCCCAATCTGCTGGTCCAGCAACATCTGAACCAGACCATTGAACGAGCTCTGGCGGAGACGGGGCGGAGAATCCACTTGATCGGTCACAGCCTCGGAGGCGTCATCGCGCGTTCCGTGGCCGGTCAAAGGCCGCGGGACATCGCTTCGGTCATCACGCTGGCAGCGCCCATTCGCGGCACCGCTACCAGTCGCACGATTCTCCGCGTTGCCGAAGCCATTCGCCTGCGCATCCTGAATGAGCATGGCCGGGGAGTGCTGCCCGACTGCTACACCGGACGCTGCACCTGCAATTTTGTCAACTCACTGAAGCGCGACGTTCCGGAGACGATGCTGGAGACCGCGATTTACACCCGCGATGATGGCATCGTGGACTGGCGCTATTGCATGACAAGGAACCCTGAGGTCGATTTTGAAGTGCCGGGCACGCATATCGGAATGGCGTTCAATCCTTCAGCCTATTCCATCGTCGCCGATCGTCTGGCAAAAGCGCAATCTTCCAAATGATTTCGGCTGTCTGAGGCCCGCGTAGGCAGGGCCGCCTCGGACGTACAAGCCGAGCGTAGCTCTGCGACTGCCGGTAGTCCGGCCAACTCTGAGTCCGCTTTAGCGCCCCACCATCTCCAACACGGCCCCGATACTCGTCTCTAACGTCTCCATCACTCGGCCCGGCCGCTCCAGACGGAGTACCGCTCTCGCCAGGCTGTTGTTCGCGACTTCAAAACTGCCGGTGCAATCAGTCTTCCCGTAGGGTAAACGGTGAATGCTCGGCCCGGCGCCATCGATCACTGCTTCCAATCGGAATACATCCTTCGTGTTACCACGAAAACTCCACCCAAGTTCATCGGGATCCCTTCTGATTTCCTGCAAACTCCGGAATTCGTATTGCTTCTCCTCGTGCCAGAGTACTGCTTTGCGAAAGACCAGCCCGAATGGCATTTCGTATACCAATGCTTCCAATGTCGTCGCTGTCGATGCGCCGGAACCTTTGTCGGAGCCGGGAAAATAGGCATGTGTCCAAGTCCAGAAATTGCGGTGCCGGTATCCGCAATTGTGTCCTTGAACGCCGAATCCTAAAGGGTTCCCCTCAAAACTTCGCCCATCCAGCATGATCTGGCCGGAAAACAGTGCGTCGGAATGCGGCGTGCGCGAGAATCCAATCCAGCCCTTGTTGCTCAGCGTGACGCGAAACGCGGAAGCGTAATGCAAGTCCCAGGCAATCGCGTTCCCTCCAACTTCCAGTGCTCCTCGGCAGGAGTTCTCGCCGATTCCGTTGTTGCTGATTTGGAAGTGAAATGGATTTTGGCTTCTGGGGCTAAGATCCAGACCCTGCAACGGAAATCCTTGAATAAAGCTTTGCGCTTTTCCGTCTCGCGGAAACCATGTAGCCCACACCTGCACGGGCATCCCGTGCGGGCCTGCGCAACCGTCCCGGCCAGGATTCATCAGCAAATATCGGAACCACCAAGCTCCGCTACCGTCCGCCAGTCCGAGACGAACAAACCATACTTCGTAACGGCGCCGAACCGAGAGTGAAGAATAGACTTCGTTGAGAGTTTTCACCGATCCATGTCTCAGGTTTAGGGTCGTAGAATAGCAGAACAGAGTTCGTCAGGCTGCAAGGCAGCATCCCCCAAAACGTGTACGCTCCGTCCCAGATTTCCCTGGCTGGAGCTGGTGTGATCGCCTCTCAATGGCGATGTTGCTGGGCCTGATATTTCTCCTGATCGTCGGTTCCGGTAACCTGTCTTTCGATGAATGCCTTTCGCGCTGGCGAAACCGTCCCCTCAGATAGTCACACCCCGCAGAGGCAGGTGTCGCTGGCTGAACTTGCACTCGTCTTTTTGAAGCTTGGCACGATGGCGTTTGGTGGTCCAGCCGCCCACATCGCGATGATGGAAGATGAGTTCGTTCGCAAGCGACACTGGATTTCCCAAGCAGAATTCCTTGACCGTCTTGCAGCAGCAACCCTCATCCCCGGCCCCAGTTCGACCGAAGTTGCGATCTTCATCGGTCACAAGAAACGCGGCTGGTCAGGACTGATTATTGCAGGTTGCTGTTTCATCCTTCCCGCTGCAGTTTTGGTTACTGTGATCGCAGCTGTCTACGCTCGTTTCGGATCGTTGCCGCAAGTTGCCGGCATTTTGTACGGAATAAAACCTGCTGTCATCGCGATTGTTTTGCAAGCATTGTGGAGCCTCGCTCGCAGCGCTACAAAAACAAAATTTCTCGCAGTCATCGGAGTGATTGCGATTGTTCTCAACGCCGCCGGAATGGCTCCGCTTGCTGTTCTTGCAATTGCCGGGATTGCTTCCGGTGGGTGGGTGTGGGTCAAACGGCAAAGAGGTATTGCTCTGGCCGCCATTCCGCCGTCCGGACGTTTCGCTTTGCTCGCCGGAACCGCGGCGGCGGCAGCATCTGTGCACGTTACTATGCTTCGGCTGTTCCTTTCGTTTCTGAAAATCGGATCGATCGTCTTCGGAAGCGGATACGTGCTCCTCGCGTTTCTGCGAGAGGAATTCGTCACCCGTCTGCATTGGTTGTCGGAAAAGCAGCTCATTGATGCAGTGGCCGTTGGGCAGTTTACTCCCGGCCCGGTTTTCACGACTGGCACCTTTATCGGCTACTTGGTCGCGGGGATCCCAGGCGCACTGGTCGCGACGGTGGGCATCTTTGTCCCCGGTTTTATATTGGTCGCCTTGAGCGGGCCGCTGCTTCCAAAGCTACGGCGTTCTGCGTTGGCAGCAGAAATATTCGATGGAGTGGTGGTCGGGTCTTTGGCTCTGATGGCAGTAGTCGCTTGGCAACTAGGACGGGCCTCCATCGTGGACTGGCGCACACTCACTATTCTGATTGCGAGTGCAGTCCTGCTTTTGCGGTTCCGAGTCAACTCAGCTTGGGTACTTGCTGGTGCAGCCGTAGCCGGTTGGCTCATCCAATAAGCCTATATCGGTTGCGTTCCCTGTGTCGTGGTCGGTGAATAATTATCGGCACTAGTCAATCACGTCCGGTCACGAAAATCTCCTTGACATTACCTTTTATAAAATGTAGTTAAAGAGAAAATCCAGAGGTCGCAAGCCGCCACTTTCCCGGTCACTTCGCGAATTAAAAAACCAGGAGAAACGTTATGAAAATGCCAAGGCTCTTCATCGCCCGTACCGCATTGTGCGCCGCGATCATCGCGTTGTGCGCTCAGGGGAACCACGCCGGAAGTTCGCGTCCTTCTTCCCTTCCGTGGGCCAGCAGCTCCGAGATCCTCTGTGGGCCCGGATTGGTCTATCGATGCACCCCCCTCGGATGTTACTGTGTGAAACCCTGAATGTAAGAACGCCAAAATAGGCGAACGTGGAGTGTATGACCGTGAATAACAGCCCCGCCCGGCGGGGCTGCATTTGTTGGATCGTTAATCACTCACCCTGGCAACGGTATGCTACGTAACCGCATTTCGAAAGCAAAAAACAGAGCGACGATGAGAACGGAATTGCTGCGATTCAACGGCGCGGTCGAACGGGATCCAGCCATCGATACGTGGATGAAAGAGCATGCCGGTGGATTGGGAGCCATCGCGCACCAGTGGTTTGAGGTGATGCGAAAATGTGGGGACGAAGTCCGGGAGCTTTTGCACGACGGCTGTCCGGTTGCATGTTTGGGAGATGCGCCCTTCGGCTACGTCAATGTGTTCACGTCGCACGTAAATGTGGGGTTCTTTCGCGGCGTAGCGCTGCCGGATCCGGCACGCTTGCTGCAAGGCACCGGCAAGCTCATGCGCCATGTGAAGCTGAGGCCGGGAACGGCCACAAACGCCGCAGAGTTGAGCAGGCTCATTGATGCGGCGTACTCGGATATAAGGGCGCGCGTCGAAAACGGCTAGCTCACAGAGACCCCTGGGAGGCCGACGCGAATGCGAATCGCCAGACTATTAACGATACGTCGCATAGTTGCTGATCGTGGGCCGACACCCGGTGAGCTTCTTTCAGGGAGAAACGATCTGCGCTATTTATTCGCTCTCAGAACCTCTCGGTTGAACAGGTCGCCGGGAATCGGGGAAGGCCGCTTCGCGTCTAAAAACTCAAGGATTCTGCGGATCAGAATCATCAGAGTTTGCGGATCTTTCTCCTTGGACGCCTGCTCGCACAACTTGGCCCATTCTTCCTGGTAGTCCTTCAACTAAGATCCTGCCCGCCGCGCCCGGAATTGCTTCCCAGACCTAGATCCCCGGCGGTGCCTCTTCCGAAGTTTCCTTCAGCAACGTTCCGCAGAACTTCTTTTTCTAAGACTTGTAGACCCGACAATGCGTCGCGAATTGCGGTTCGCTCTTCGATCGTCCCGCCGTGATCAGTATTGAGTTCCTGAACTCGGGCCATGATCGCCTGTTTTGCCACTTGAATGTGCTTGGTCAATTTGGAGGGATCGGTCTCCAAAATCGCTGTCTCGTATAACTGCCCCCAAGGGTATTCGGATATCATATTGCGTGTCTCTCGGGCGCCCGAGCTGCTGCTGGCCTCCATGCTTTCGATCGATTGAGCTACCATTGTTGCGGAAGCGAGACGAACTGTTAAGCAGGAATTCTGTCCAATAACAACCCACAGATAGGGAAATCCCTGACACGGTGGGAATGGTGGAAATGAGACCTTTTTCAGAGAGCGCCTACTGACATGCGATCGTCCGCTCCTCTCTCATGACAAATGCCGCGAACCCTGCGCTCGGCGAGAGGCAGCCTGGGCCTACGATTCTTCACGTCGACGATACTGACGCCCAACGATATGCGATATCGCGTGTGTTGCGACATGCCGGGTTTGAAGTAATCGAGGCCCGCACCGGGCGACAAGCGCTGGAGATTGTAGAGCAGCTTCCGGATCTCGTGATTCTCGACGTTAATCTGCCTGATATTTCCGGCTTCGCCGTCTGTAAGGAGATTAAGGCGAACGAAGCTACGGCTCGAATTCCGGTCCTGCACCTTTCCGCAACCATGGTATCAACCGATGCGCGGGTGGCGGGCCTCGATGGCGGGGCCGACGGGTACCTGGTTCAGCCCGTGGAACCGGATGAACTGGTCGCGACGATTCGAGCCCTCTTGCGCGTGCGGAAGGCTGAGGAGGCATTGTGGAAATCGGAACAGCAGTACCGTCTTTTTTTTGAAACCAACCCCTTGGCATGCTGGGTGTTCAATACGTCGAACCTTAAGATCATGGCCGTCAATGAAGCGGCGGTAAAGCAATACGGCTACTCGCGAGAAGAATTCATGTCGCTGACATTCAGGGACATAAGCCCACGGGAGTGGGCAGATCACGCTGGTTCCGATGTTCCCCCATTTCGCTCGGCCACCGTGTTACAACACATGACCAGGAGTGGTGAAGTGCTCGACGTGGAAGAAGTTTGGGCACCCCTGCACCTGAGCGGTAGTGACGCCCGCCTGGCCATCGTGCAAAACGTCTCCGAGAAATTAAAGCGGGAAGAAACACGGCGGCAGGAAGAGATGCGGCGCTTGCTGCTGGAGCATGTTTTGCAGGCGCAAGAGGAAGAGAGGCGGCGGATCGCGCGGGAGTTGCACGACGAAGCGGGTCAACTGATGACCTCTCTCCTGGTAGGGTTGCGGGGGGTCAGTGATGCACGTCAACTGAAGGATGCGAAAAACCAAGCCAAAGCGCTGCGGAAGATTGCGTCAAAGGCCATCGGAGAAGTGGGACGGCTGGCGCGCGGCTTACACTCCAGCGTACTCGACGAACTGGGACTCAAGGATGCCGTACTGAGGTTTACCGACGACTATTCTTCGACGCACGGTGTTCGGGTAGATCTGGATTTCGGTCAAACCCCCTTTTTTCGATTGGACAATCCCACCCAAATCGGCCTTTATCGGATTATGCAGGAAGCCTTGACGAATGTGGCGCGCCACTCACACGCGCGGACCGTTTCCGTCGTCTTCGATTGGCATGAACCGCTGCTCCGATTAGTGATTCGTGACGATGGGGCGGGGTTCAGGTCGCGCAACGTGGGCGACCGTCCCTCAAATCATCTGGGCATCGAAGGGATGCGACAACGTGCCTCCATGCTGGGAGGCACGTTCGAAATTAAATCCGAGCCCAACCGCGGCACATTGATTGAAGTACGACTGACTCTTGCTCAATCGGGAGAAGTCATCACCAAGAATGGCAATTCTCCCTGACTCTTATGTCCAAAACGGCGAAAATTCGACTGGTTGTGGCGGATGATCACGCCATTTTACGGGCGGGCCTCAGGATGTTGATCAATGCGCAGCCTGACATGGAAGTGGTTGGGGAGGCACAGGATGGGATTGAGGCGGTTCACGCCATCCAAAACGTAAATCCCGACGTCGTGATACTCGATGTGACCATGCCGAAGTCCGGCGGATTAGACGCGATCAAGGAAATTGTGCTGGGCAGCCGGTCCACCCGCATTCTGCTCCTCACCATGCATGAGGAACCCGCATACCTGAGAACGGCTTTGGCGGCGGGAGCGGCCGGTTATGTACTCAAGAAGAGCGTGGATGCAGATCTGCTGTCCGCAATTCGGGCGGTTCACAAGGGACGCACTTATGTCGATTCCGAACTCGCCGAAATTCTGGTTCGCGATGCATTCAGCAAAGACGGTCGCAATGGGTCCGCAGCAAACAGCGTGCTGAGTGACCGTGAGTTGCAGGTGCTGAAGCTGGTCGCCGAAGGGTTCAGCAGCCGCGAGATCGCGGAGCAGATCTATATCAGCACAAAAACAGTGGAGACATATCGCGCACGCTTTGCAGAGAAGCTGGGTCTGAAATCTCGTGCCCAGATTGTGCGATACGCACTCAACCTTGGTCTCCTGTCTTCCGAGAAGTTCACGGTCGGAAAAAAGCGGTCAAGACTCCGTCCTTAACCTGTTCGATACCATTCAGACAATTTGGGAAAATCCCCGACTGTGCCGCCCACTCTCGTCTCGGCAGAATACAAGTTTGTGCTCAAAATCGCGTCGGACAAGTGAGGCACGAAGGCATTGGACCGAAAGTCGAGGACTATTCTCTGTGTGGAAGCCGAAGGCGCTAAGAGAGACGAGCGCGTAGCAGCCTTGGAGAAAGCAGGATACACGGTAATTCTCACCCATGATGTAAGAGAAGCATTAAGAATCTTCATCTCTCGGGAGTTGGATGCGGTCTTGTTGGAGCAACGTTTGGGTAATGGAAAGAAGAACTCGTTACGCGCGGAGATGAATTCCATTCGTCCTGGTGTACCGATCGTTGCGCTATGCCCAGCGGATTCAAGAAGCAGCCGTACGCCGCGTTTCTTCGATCACGCGGTGCGAGACGGGAAGGGGTACGATGCGCTTATCGCGGTTCTACGCGACCTGCTCGATGGCGATGATGCGTAAGGAAATAGCAGTCCATTAGTCCATCTTCGTCTCTGTCTCTAGGCGACTGCCTCTGAAGTGGAGGCGACCGGGGCGCAAGGCAAGGTTGCCAGGATAGTTGTGCCGCTGCTATCCGATTCAATTTTCAGCTCCCCTCCCATCTGGGTGATTCGTTCGCGCATTCCGCGCAATCCGACCCCGGTGCGAATTCCCAGCTTGATCTGCTGCTGTTTTTCTGCTGGGATTCCGCGCCCCGTATCTCGGATTTGCAGATCCAGGCAGTTGCCGTTCGCGGTTAATCGAATGTCGGCCGTGGGGCTTTGTGCGTGGCGATGAATATTGCCAAGACCTTCCTGAACAATTCTGAATACCGCGGTTTCGAGTTCAGGAGCGAAGCGATCAAAGCCGCTGGAAAATTCCAGACTGACCTTGATACCGCTTCGTTGGCTGAATTCCTCCACGTACCAGCGAAGGGCAGATGGTAAACCCGATTCATCGAGTAACGGTGGATGCAGTAAGTGCGAAAGTGTACGAATACCCTGAAGGATCTGCTGTACGAAAGAACGGTTTTCAAAGAACGCTTTGTTCGCCTCAGGGCTCAGCGAGGCCATTTCTTCCTCGATTACAGCCATATTCATGGTCATTGCTGCCAGCAACTGGCCAATACTATCGTGAAGCTCGCGGGCAATCCGTCTTCGTTCCTCATCCTGCAACTGGAGGATGCGTCCCGATAGTTCTCTCAGGCCTTCGTTGGCAGCTTTCAACTCGGCGGTGCGCTCACTGACGCGCATTTCCAGGGTGGCGTTCAGCTGTGAGAGTTCCCGGCGTGCCAGTTCCGCAGCCTCTGCCTGCTGGCGGGCTGCTGTCTCGGCGTGCTTCAATCGGAGAAGAGCCCCGACCGTGGCAACCAACTCTGCGCGGTCGATCGGCTCTGCCAGGTATGCGTCAGCCCCACCTTCCAACCCCTGAACCCGGGATTGCGGATCGACAAAGGTAGACGATACATGGAGAATCGGAATGTGAGTGGTTGCCGGGTTTGCTTTGATTCTCCGGCAAACTTGAAAACCATCCATGTCCGGAAGGTTTACGTCCAGAGTGATCAGGTCGGGAAGCTCTGCGGCACGTGCCAGAGCCTCCGCACCTGTACTGGCTTCGATGACTTGATACCCGGCATCACGCAGCGAACGGACCAGGGAATACCGTAGTGCGTCATTATCATCGACGGTAAGGATCCGAATAGTATTGTTTCCCGCTGGGTCCACTCGAAATGCCTCCCAGCGGGCCGCGTCTTTCATCTGGGGAGTGTCAGACATGCTCCGCCTCCCGCCCTGTCAGCATATTTAGAGGGAAGCCGGCTTTGCTGAAGGCATCTGCGAAATGCGCCAGGGACAGTTCCCGAGATCGTGATTCTTTGGAAATGATTGCCACTGCGGGGTCGAGCAGCGCCCGTTCTTGAGCATCCAGCACTTTCGAGGTGTGAATGATGACCGGGATGTTCGCAGTGCGCGGATCATCCTTAAGTTTGTTAAGCACTTCGAATCCTGACAAATCCGGCATCGCCAGATCGAGAATGATCAAGGCCGGAGGCGCCTCGCTGGCTCGCCGCAGACCCTCAACGCCCCCCGCTGCTTCGGAAAACCTAAATTCCGCTTGTCCCAGGACAGTTCGTAACAGGTATCGCGAAACCTCATCATCATCGATGATTAAAACTTGCCGTTGGGATAGTCGTTTGGCAAGCGCGTCAAGCTGCTGGATGAGCCAGTTCCTCTCAACCGGTTTGGCATGAAATCCGTCGGCGCCCAGCGCGATAGCTTTGTCTCTGTTGTCCACCACCGTGACCACAAATATCGGAATGCCGGCGGTGGAGGGATTCTGCTTAAGCTCTTGCAGCAATTCCCATGAGTGCTCCCCCTGCAGCAGGACATCTAATACAACGGCCACCGGCCGGAACTCACGCAATGCCTGGCGGGCCTCCTTGAGATCTTTGGCAGGGATTACTTGAAATTGTGTGCCTTTCAAGTATTTTTCGTAAATAAAGAGTGCTTCTCGATTGTCCTCTACAACCAGCACCGGCAACTTGCTCGCGTCCAGTTCCCTTTTCACATCCGGAACGTAAGCAACTTCAGCTTCTCCGGTGAAGCGAATCGGAATGGCTGCAAAAAAGGTCGAACCCAGGCCTACCTGGCTCTTGACGTAAACATTGCCACCCAGCAATTGGGCTAATTTGCGCGACAAAGGCAATCCGAGCCCGGTTCCTTTTACGGCTTTCTGCCTCTGGCCTTCAACCTGCACCCACTCCTGGAAGATTCGCTCCTGATCCTCTACAGCGATCCCAATTCCTGTGTCGGCGACAGCAAATACCACAGTCTCGTCATGGCCCCGTTCCACCGAGACTCGGACTTCGCCGCGCTCGGTGAACTTCAAAGCGTTGGATATGAAATTTCTGAGTATCTGCGACACCTTGGCTTCGTCGGTGTAGAGATCGGGCAGGTCGGCAGGCTCGTCAAAAACCAGATTCACCGAAGAGTTTTGGCTCAACAAGGGTCTCAACATGCCGCGCAATGCGGCGAAAACCCCGTCAACCCTGAAGCTGGTCGCCCGGATACTCACCTTGCCGGCCTCAACCTTTGCCAGGTCAAGCAAATCATTCACCAGATCCGTTAAGTCCTGCGCCGAACCACGAATGAACTTGACTTGTTTTTCCTGTTCCGCGGTCAGATCACCGTCCAGGCGGTCTAACAAAATTTGGCTAAGAGCGGTGATCGAATTCAGAGGCGTCCTGAATTCGTGGCTCATGTTGGAGAGGAAATGGCTCTTCAATTCAGAGGCGCGCTGCAGAAAGTCGGCTTTGTCGTTGAGCTCGGCGTAGAGCGCGACCACGCCACGATTGGTTTCATCGAGCTCACGGTTGAGATTAGCCAGCTCTTCTTGCCGTGCCCGAAGCTCCTGCAACGTGTTCAGCAGTTCCTGATTTTGCTGCTTCAGCTCTTCGTAGGGATCCTGGGATGCGCGCTCAATACTGGAAAGTACTTTGTCCAGCTCGCCGGGCTTGAAACGCGAAAAGCGGCGAGGAACCTTCTTCCCAAGAATGACATTTGTGCCGCGGTAAGAGTTGGTTTCAATCTTGAAGTGGTCCATCAGGCGCTTGGCGCCCACTATCCCCAATCCCATCCCAGTCTGGGATACGTACTTGCCGCTCATAATCTCATCGAGATTCGGGATGCCGCGTCCCTTATCGCGAAGAGTGATCAGCAGCATTTTTTCTGGATTCTCTTCTACGCTGAATTCGGCCCGGCCTCCGCCGCCGTATTGAAATGTATTGCGCGCAATTTCGGAGACCGCGGTGGCGATGCGAGTCTGGTCCTGGGGTTCGAACTTCAAGGCCGCCGCGATGGTGCGTGCCTTCTGCCGCGCGAGTACTACATCATTTTCCAGCCGGATGTCGATACTGAAAAGATTCAGGGCCATGGAAACACATTGGTACTAATAATGATAATTTAGCTTGTCTTGGCAACTAAAACCGTAACGTCGTCCCGGCCGCGGCAGAAATCCCGGTGCAAGACTGCCGAAATAAGGCTGGGGTGTTTGCCCCATATGCCGGGATAGCGTTCCAAGTCCCAGCGAGAACCCAAGCCGTCGGAGTGCATGATTAAAGTGCTGTCTGCATTCCAGGGATAGGTAAACTCTTGAATTCTTGGCATATGGTGGCCCACTGTGCCGTTGTGAGAAGCCATACTCCGGCTCGTGCCAGGAGATACGATCGAAGCAGAGATATTGCCGACTCCGGCAAATGAGAGCAGACCCTTGGTCTCTTGAATTCGCGCCACCGCAACCGCGGCCCCCCTGGTTTTTCTCAACGAACCGTGAATGTCCTCGAGAATATGCAGCGGGGAGTCGTCCTGGGCGCGGGCCAGAACCTGCTCAGCTTCCCTCGCGGCCTCAGCCGCAAAGACGCCATGCCCAAGGCCGTCAACCACCATCAGCACCAACGAATCCGCGAACAGCCGGCGTCCCCATCCGTCCCCGCACTCCTCTTCGCCATGCATCGGCTCGGAGACCGCGCTGCTCTTCAGAGCGCCGTGAGGCCTCGAATTGTGATGGTTATCCTGCCAAAATTCGACGCGGATCAGAGTTCCTACTTCGGTCGCCGAGTAGACTTCAAATATATCTGACATACGCCTGACCGCGCCCAAGCCTGTTCCCATCGATCCGGCCGTGGAGTGGCCGTCCTCCATGGCTCTGGTCAGGTTGGCAATCCCCGGTCCTTTGTCGATGGCAATGAGACGCAATCCTGAGCTTCCATTCTCTTGAAGTCGTTGCAGCAGTAAAGTCCCGTTGCCGGCATGCTTCACTAAGTTAGTCGCCATTTCCGTAGCGGCCAATGCGACAGAACCACAGCGGACCTCTCCCAGTTGCAGGTCCTTGGCGAGTTCAGTTGCCCTCCGGCGTGCTTCCCCCGCTTGGCTGGATTCTCTGACCTCGATCAGCATGCGTTTATTTCCACCGCGTGATTGTGATTCGCGTTCCCTCGCCGGGCCTGGAAAAAATTTCAAACTCGTTCACGAGGCGCTTGGATCCTCCCAGGCCCAGGCCTAATCCGGAACCAGTTGTAAAGCCGTCACGGAGTGCGAGTTCGACGTCTGGAATGCCTGGACCATGATCCTCGAATGTCAGACGCAAGCCCACTCGCGGCCCATTTAATGTCTGAACCTGCATGGATCCCCCGCCTCCGTAAATAATGGTGTTGCGCGCCAGTTCGCTGGCCGCCGTAATAATCTTGGTTTGATCGACGAGACTAAGACCAAGCTGGGCGGAAACTTCACGCACACGCCGCCTCACGGTTACCACGTCAGGCTCGGATTTGATGGGTACACTCTCAGTGGAGACGACTACCATACATCTCCTTATTGCCGTTGACCGAGGCCCGTAACAATTCCATGCCTGCGTCCACATTCAAGGCGGTGCGCACACCTGGAAGGGATAGTCCTAGTTCCACCAGGGTGATTGCCACGGCAGGCTGCATACCGACCACAACAGTTTCCGCATCGAGCACACGTGACATCGCGGCAATGTTGCTCAGCATGCGTCCAATGAAGGAGTCGACGATCTCAAGAGTGGAGATATCGATGAGAACTCCGCGGGCTTCAGTTTGGCTGATCATTTTAGTCAGATCATCTTGCAGGGCCATAGCCAGGCGGTCGTGCATATCCACTTGAATGGTGACCAGCAAAAAATCGCCCATTTTCAAAATTGGAATCTTTTCCACTTGACGCTCCTAGCTCTTGACGGTTTCACGAACGAAAGTGATCCCGAGTCTTTGCAGCGCAACCGAAAAAGCAGCGGCGAGCGTCGATTTAGTGGTGACATCAAGAAGGTTGATGCCCAAATGAACGATGGTCTGCGCAATTTGCGGACGCACTCCGCTGATAATGCAATCGGCTCCCATCAGACGAGCTGCCGTGACCGTCTTCAACAAATGCTGTGCCACCACAGTATCGACCGTAGGCACACCTGTGATGTCGATGATGGCCACGCGTGAATTAGTCTCCACGATGGCCTGCAGCAGAGACTCCATCACAACCTGAGTTCTAGCGCTATCCAGGGTGCCGATGATCGGCAGAGCCAGGATCCCGTCCCACAGCTTAACCACGGGCGTTGAAAGCTCAAGAAGTTCCTCCTGCTGCCGCCGGACGATCTCCTCTCTCGACTTCAGAAAGACTTCCGTAGTGTAGAGACCCATCGCGTCTAGCAATTCGTTCAACGACCAGATCTCCGCGGCCATGGCCTCTGCGTCCCCTTTGTGCTGACTTTGGACCTGGTTAAACAAGGGGCGTTTAAGGGAAAACACGAAGGTAGCGGTTTCAGACGGTTTGAATCCCTTCTGCGAACGGCTCCGCGAAATATCGCTCAACATTTCTCGCACGGCGTCGAATGCTGGCGACTGAAAATTACCTCCGTCCAATTCTGTGGCCCGTCTCATTAACTCAAGGAACTGAGAACACTCAGCCCGCAGATCCGACTCTTTGATCAGGTCGCTTCGTCTCGTTGCGCCACTCATTTCCCGCATCCACTCTGCGAGGATCTTTTCTGTGTGCCTGCCAAGAACACCGGCTAAGTTCCCGTTCTTTTGACTTGCTTGAGTCTCGCTCATTAAAGTTATCTCCCTGTCCGTGCCTCCATGGGCACAGCAAACCGTTCAGAATGTGTCAGGTCCTATGCCAGCGAATGAAGAAACACCATCGTAAAAACATGACTAGACGAGGAACGAATTATACTCTTCTCAAAAACGCTTTTCTGTCGCCTAAGAGACACACCCACGCATCAGTATTTTGAAGATTCCGCAAGGTTGCTCGCCGAGTCGAGCGGTCAGACCTAAGAGGACACCATAGCTACCCTGTTCGGCCATACACCGTGTCGTGTAGGGAATCTCCCTGACACGGCATTTGCTGCTTCTTCTTGCGCCTCAGCGGCTTGTGCGCATCAGAGATTCGGAGAAATGCTAGGCGCGACGTTTAGGAATTTCCCCGACTGCGCACGGAGGTTTATGCGGTTAGGCTGTTCGGATGAAGGGACGTAAGGTTCCCCATCTCCGACTAGCCAAGCCGTATCCTCCAACCTTTGGCTGCTCGGTCTGTTCGGCAACATTTGCAGGGCCGAAAAACCGACAGGGACTGGCCAAGGATTTTGCCGACCATGTTCGACGGCAACACCCTCGATCCGAACATACGACGAACGCATCCGCTCGGTCTGTGAGCATGAAAACTGGGCGTGACGAAGCCTCCCTTCGATCCGTTCCGACTTCGCCCGCTGCAAGAGACTAGAATCCATCCCGTAAATGGGCTCGGGAAGGGCGCGCAGGCTGAGTCGCGCCCACTTTTGTGCGCACTGGTCAGTGTGCTGGAAATCACAGCATTGGCGAACTGAAAATGCGACCATTTACCGACATAAGCGATGAACGGCGCGTGTTCGCCCGTCCCCACCACTGTCGCAAACTCTTATTCGGTGGCGTGGCTGGAGCGCTCCGCTAGGTTTTACATGGTCCGTGGGAGGAGTTCGTTGCTGCCATAGTGATCGGTTCCGTGGCGGGCATGCTAACGTATCAGTCATGGTTACTATCTACGTATGAGAATCGGCGAACTTGCAAAGCGTGGTGGTGTGAGCGTGCAGGCGATACGCTTCTACGAACGGCGACGCCTCACGCGTACTCCCCGCCGGACGCCTGCGGGATATCGCATTTACACCGAGAAGGATCTTGAGTGCGTTACCGTAATCAAAATGATGCAGCGATTTGGTTTTAAGCTGGCGGAAATCCGGCGCGTGTTGCAGTTATGGGTTTTGCCGAGCAACACGGGGGCGCCGTCTCCTTATCACCAAGGCTCACAGGAATGCCGTCGCGAGGCCTTGAAACTTGGGGAGAAAAAGCTGCAAGCCATGAACCAGCAAATCCTCTCGTCAATTCAAATCCGTGACGAGTTGGAAGCGGCATTGCGTCAAATCCGTGCTGGACTCAACGTTCCCCGGCCACAGACAATTAGGTCAGATCGCACCAAGCCCCCTGTATCCGTCGCAATCGCCGCCTCCTAAATTTTTCCTTGACTCTATACCTAGGTATAGACCAGACACTGCTAATACAGACAAGCTTGTGGAGCGCTAACTCGCAAGAAAACATGCGGGCGATGTCGGCGGCACAAGAAACATCCTATCTGCTAACGTGGAGCGCGCTCATTCGTCTAATGATCATGCCCGCAAGAACGCGGTAGCGTCGTGTGCAGTAACCGGGTCTAAAATGGCCACCGTCATGGCTCATTCATGGAGGACCACTCGCAGAACATTTCTTAGTCTGAGCGCCGGCGCAGGGCTGAGTATCCTCGCCAGCGCAGGGATGGGTATCCTCGCCAGGGGGGAACGGGGCCTCTTCTCGTCCGGCCGCATTGGCAATCTACGGCTCAGGAACCGTCTCGTACGCAGCGCTACCTCGGAAAATGCCTGCCGGGATGGCGTCATGACCGATGAGGGCTTCGCGATCTATCGCGCTCTCGGCCAGGGCGGTGCCGGGCTTATCATTACCGGCAACATGGCCGCCATGGCCGGTGGCCGCTACAACGAACTGCAAACGTGCATCTATGACGACCGCTTCATTCCCTCCATCCGCCGGATCGCCGACGCGGTCCACGGCGCTCGCAACGGCTGCAAGGTGTTGGCGCAGATCACCCACACCGCGCCAGTGGGCCAGTTGGCCGACCCTATCGCCGCGTCGGCCAAGCCGCTTCCCTCCTGGAAAAGACAGCCGCGCGCGATGACCACTCAGGAGGTCGAAGAGATGACCGGGCAATTTGCGCAAGCCATTGGGCGCGCCAAAACCGCCGGTTTCGACGGCGTGGAAATCTACGCCGCCGGATACCTGCTCGGCTCGTTTCTTTCTCCCTATACCAATACGCGCACCGACCGCTTCGGAGAAAGCCTGGAGAACCGCGTCCGCGTCATCGCCGATATCATCTCCAAAGCCCGAAAACTGGTCGGAGGCGATTTCCCCATCCTGGCCAAGCTCAACTGCGACGATGGCCTGGAGGGTGGAACGAACACAGACACTTTCCCCGCTGTGGCAGCCCAGGTCGAAAAGGCCGGCGTGGCGGCCATTGATGTGATTGGACCGGTCGGCAACCTCGAAGGGGAATCCTACTTCCTCAAATATGCGCAGAAGTTGCGCGTCAAGGTGCCGGTGATCCTGACCGGCGGCAACCGCAACGTCGACCGGCTGGAGCAGATTCTCCAGGCGGGGCCGCCGGATTTCGTCGCCATGGCGCGGCCCTTCATCCGTGAACCGGACCTTGCCGCCCGCTGGCAGGCGCGCAAAGGCGATCCACATGCCGCGTGCATTTCCTGCAACCGTTGTCTGGATGGTTTCCGCCAGGGCAAGATCACGCGCTGCCGGGTGAACGAAGGCTAGCCGAGCGTCCAGCGCGCAGTTATGGGTTTTGCCCAGCGACACAGGTGCTCCATCTCCTTATCACGAGGGCTCACAGGAATGCCGTCGCGAAGCCTTGAAACTTGGGGAGAAGAAGCTGCAGGACATGAACGAGCAAATCCGCTCGTCAATTCAAATCCGTGATGAGTTGGAAGCGGCATTGCGTCAAATCCGCGCTGGACTCAACGTTCCGCTGCCACAGAAAATTAGGTCAGATCGGCCGAAGTCCCCTGTATCCGCCGCAATCGCCGCCTCCTAAGTTTTTCCTTGACTCTATACCTAGGTACAGGGTGGACACTGGCTTTGTCTGCTGTAAGAAGCAGATCCAAAACACTTGTGCAAGGAGGTTTCTATGCAGAAAAAGTGTGCTTTTATCTTATCTCTACTAGTCGTTGCCATGACTCTTCCCGGTCAAGCTCAACCCACAAGCGAGCAGGAGAAAAACAAAACCGTGGCGCGGACGTTCTTTGAAGAGGTGCTCGGCCAGGGAAAGCTCGAAAGGTATTCCGACTTCCATACCGCTGACTTTGTGGCCCATGGAACCGATCGCGACTTCACTCTGGCGGAAGATTTGGCTATGGCGCGGGAAGAACGCACTGCGCTCCCCGACATGCAGTTCGTGGTCAACCACATGGTGGCCGAGGGAGATCTGGTCGTGGTGCATTGGACGGTGTCGGGCACGAACACTCAGCCGGGAATGGGGCTTCCTGCGACCGGCAAACCCGTCAAGGTTTCAGGAATGACCCTGTTCCGCTTCAGGGCGGGAAAGATTTCGGAAGAATGGAACGCCTGGAGCATGCTCTCGGTGCTGAAGCAGGTAGGCCTACTGTGTCCTCCCAAAGGCTGAGTCGAGATCGATTGTTGATGCAAACTTGCCATGGCCCAATCCACGCACTAACTTTGTACGTATGATTTTTCCACGCTGCAGTGGAATCTTGCTTCACGTTACTTCTTTACCGGCGGCTCACGGTATTGGCGATCTGGGACCAACTGCTCACGAGTTTGTCGACTTTCTGGCTGTGTCAGGACAGACTATCTGGCAAGTGCTGCCGCTGTGTCCGACCGGCTATGGCGACTCCCCCTATCAATGCTTTTCGGCGTTTGCCGGCAACCCGCTTTTGATTGACCTGCTGCAGTTGCAGAAACAAGGTCGGCTGAAATCGGAGGATTTTGCAGTCGCTCCGCAACTCGCCACCGAGTTTGTTGATTACGGAAGGGTGATCGCCTTTAAGCAGGCTCTTCTTCGCAGAGCGGCTCAAGACTTCTTTATCAACGCAAGCGAGACTGACTCCGCGGCGTTCAAAATGTTTTGCGCGGATAACGCGGGATGGCTGGACGACTATGCGCTCTTCATGGCGGGAAAGGATGTTCACAATGGCGCCGTCTGGACGGAATGGGACCCAGCACTACGGCGACGAGATCCCAGCGCACTGTCGCATTGGCGGGAACGATTGTCGCAGGAAGTGGAGATCCACAAGTTCGCCCAGTTTGAGTTTTTCAGACAGTGGGACAGTCTGAAAAATCGCTGCCACCGGAACGGCATTCGCATCATGGGAGATATCCCCATCTACGTTGCCCATGACAGCGCAGACGTCTGGGCGCATCAGGAGCTGTTTCGGCTGGACGAGAACGGAAGGCCAACTGTCATGGCGGGCGTTCCTCCCGATTACTTCAGCGCGACGGGCCAGCTCTGGGGAAATCCCATCTATCGATGGGATGTCCTGGCGCGCTCCGGCTATCGGTGGTGGATCGATCGTTTTCGCGCGTCTCTTAAGCTCTTCGATATGGTTCGGCTCGATCACTTTCGGGGGTTCGAAGCGTATTGGGGAATTCGTGCCGGAGCGGCTACGGCGATTGAGGGAGAATGGATCAAAGGCCCGGGCCGAGAGCTTTTCGAGGTCTTGCGGAGCGAACTGAAAGAATTGCCTGTGGTGGCTGAAAACCTGGGTGTCATCACTCCAGAGGTCGAACGCCTCCGGCTTGAATTTGGATTTCCGGGAATGAGTCTGCTGCAATTTGCCTTCGGGAACGATCCGCAAGGCCCCTCATTCCGGCCGCATAACTACACTCGCGAGTTGGTGGCTTATACCGGAGGACACGACAACGATACGACAGTCGGTTGGTGGACGAGCACGGGCGTCGGCGAAAGCACTCGCACTGCCGAAGATATCCGCAAAGAACGGGCGTTTGCGAGAGCTTACCTGGGATTCGAAAACGAGCCAATCAATTGGGTTTTCATTCGCACCGTTCTCGCTTCGGTCGCAGGCATCGCCATCATTCCGCTACAGGACGTGCTAGGGCTGGGCACTGAAGCGCGAATGAACTTGCCTGGTACGGTGAGCGGCAATTGGAAATGGCGCTACCGGGCAAACGCTTTGACTTCGGAGATCAAGACCAGGCTGAAAGACATGACGCTGCGTTACGATCGTAAGTGAATGTAATTTCGCTGAATTTCAAAGCGGCGACAGTTCGTCTTCATTCTTATCCTCTTTATTGCCGCGGACGAGCCTGTTTTCCAGGAATCGCCGCGCAAGATCCTTGCCGCCGGTTCCAAACGCAATTGCGAGGCCAAGCATGACGGCTCCAAATGCAATACCGAAGGCGACGAGCACAGTTTGTTCGGCGATACCCAGTTCTTCGAACACCATAGATAACACGAAAACAATAATGATCGCCCGAACTGAAATACTGAGCAGGCGCGGCGATGGCAAATTACCATTGACGGCGGCCAGCAGAGCGGCACGAGAGAAGAAGCTGGCGGCGAGCAATCCGAAAAACATGATGAACAAAGCCACAAATAAACGCGGCAAAAACAAAAAGAAATGGGCGATTTGTTCGTGAAGTCCAAAAATTCCGAGTACGTTGATGCCCAGTAGAATGAAGCCCAGCCATGCAACCCAGAATATAAATCGGCTCAGCAATTCCGACGATGGAGGAAGAGCTGCCTTGGCCAGCAACTGGGATGCGCCGGCATTTTCCGATAACCGGTCAAACTTGATCAGCCGCAGGATGCTGCGCGCCAGTACTTTCAAAAGATACGCAATCACCCATCCTGCGAATGCAATGATCACCAACACGATCAGCCGGGGAAGAAAACGTGCAAAACCCCTCGCCAATTCCTGCACGGCTTGTGTTAGCTCGCTGACGATCATTTCCCGCATAATGACCTCACTCTCTGCCTGTCCACATCTCCAGTAAATACGGTTTCAGGCGTTCGAACTCCAGACATAGACTCTCGATATTGGCTTCAACTTCAGCCGCGGAAGAGTTCCGGTTCTCCAGCAGGAACGTAAGCGCGCGCCCCCTGAATAGCGGCGCAAGCGCCTGGATAATATGATCCCGGCTGATGACTGCCTTGTGGTGCGCCGCAGCAAACTCGTAAACCGTCTTTACCCACAACTCCGCGGAATAGTAAAAATCATCCTCTCCCAAGCCTGCGATTCTCTGCAGTTCCGCCAGTGTCGGGGGCAAGAGGATGGAGCGAAAGACAGATTCCAGTTCCGCGACTCCCGAACGGAACATTTCAAGCAGGCGCTTTCGATTTACTCGTTGTGGGTGGATAGTAAATTCCTGCTCTGCCCCGGTGGTAGGAATCGGCTGGGAAACAGTCTTATCGCTCCATAACGAAAAATTGGATTCCATTGACCAAAACAACACGCCGATGGTTTGGCGCAGGGCGGGCACCAGATCCGCAGCGTGCCGCTCGACGTGATTTTTGGCGCCGAGGAAGGATTGGCCGATGCGGAAGCCGCCAGCGATGGCAGCCAAGGTAACGCGAACCTCGCACCCCGCACGGGCACTCTCATCGTTCCACGAGTTCTGTGCAAGAAATTGGCTTCCCATGCGGCCCGAGAATGCGAACTCGGAGGCATAAGGCTCACGGATTCTTAATCCGTAAACCGCGCGCGTTACCGGGTAGAGCAGGTTGGTGATGAGAAGCCCGTCAAATTTGTGCCGGGCATATGTCGGCAGCACAAGATCGAAATTTTCCGTGGATATGGGCTTTAGAAGAAGCCGAAGCCAATCGGGGCCGATATTCGATGAGTCGGGCGAAATCATCGCAGTTGCTTTGGCACGCAGCAATTCGCCGGCGGCTAGAATGGTTCGCAATGCCGTTCCGCGAGCAACACTGCTCCCGTATTGCGTGCTGATTGAATGCAGGGTGCGCAGAGCAACCCGGTTGAAGGCACGCTGCTGCACGTCGTCGATTGAAGCGCTCGCTACAAGATCCGGAGTACCATCTCGTGATCCGGCGTCGGCGTCAATGATTGCCGCTCGATCCCGGGAAAACCATTGCAGGATGCCGGCTTGAATCGCGGCGATGACCGAGCCGATGGTCTTGGCATTGTTGCATGTGGGGAGCCCGACCAGGATGTCGATTTCACCCACGTTGATCAGCTGACGAACGAAATCATCCGTGAGAAAGCCTTCCTCCGTCATTTTGACGTCGGTGCGGAGCGCAATACGCTCTTGTGGAGAGACTTCATCCACCATCGTTTTCGGAGCCTTCACTTCCGATTCCCGTTCAGACTCGTCTCAGCCGAAACCAGTAGAACTGATAAGAACCCAAGGTTAGCAGATAGGGCCGTTCGCTCACGCGCGGAAAAATATTCTTGCCAGACATCTCAATCAAGATATTTCCCTTAAAGCGACTCAAGTCGAGCTCAACGGCCTGGGCAGCGATTGAAAGATTATTGACGATCAGGACGGTTTCATTCTCGAACCGCCGCACGTATGCCAGAATTCGATGGTTCGCAGGGTAGAGAAACTCGATCGTTCCGTTGCCGAATACTTTAGAGGACTTGCGAACCGAGATCATTCCGCGCATCCAATTAAATAAAGAGTGAGGCGTCCTTCGCTGTGACAGAGCATTGATAGCTGGATATCCATAGATGGGATTGAGAATCAACGGCGCGCACAGGCTCTCTGGATCCGCAGTGGAAAAGCCCGCGTTCCAGCCTCCGCTCCATTGCATCGGAGTTCGTACTCCGTCGCGATCGCCAAGGTTGACGTTGTCTCCCATTCCTATTTCGTCCCCGTAGTAGATGATAGGTGTGCCCGGCAGCGACATCAACATGCCATTCATCAACTCGATGCATCGCCGATCGTTATCCAGAAGCGGCGCGAGCCGGCGCCGGATTCCGAGGTTCAGACGCATCGTCTTGTTTTTCGCGTAGACTTCGTACATGTAGTCCCGCTCAATATCGGTTACCATTTCCAGCGTCAATTCGTCGTGGTTGCGCAGGAACAGGCACCACTGGCACGTGGCTGGAATTTCTGGGGTCTGCTGCAGGATTTCCGTGATCGGCTTGCGATCCTCGAGTTTCACTCCCATGAACATTCTGGGCATCAATGGGAAATGAAATGCCATGTGAAATTCGTCGCCATTGGCGAAGTACGGCCGCAGGTCGGCCGGCCACTGGTTGGCTTCAGCGAGCAGCATTCGGCCTGGGAATTGTTCATCGAGTCTCCGGCGAAAATCCTTAAGAATGGCATGAGTCTCAGGTAAATTCTCGCAATTCGTACCTTCTCTCTCCGTCAGATACGGTACCGCGTCCAACCGGAAGCCATCGACTCCAGCTTCCAGCCAGAACTTCATTACACTCCACATCTCCTCTACAACCGCGGGATTATCAAAGTTGAGATCAGGCTGGTGGCTGAAAAAACGGTGCCAGTAGTATTCCTTGGAAATCGGGTCCCAAGCCCAATTGGACATCTCAGTATCGAGAAAGATGATCCGTGTTCCCTTATACCGTGTGTCGGTTTCACTCCAAACGTACCAATCGCGAAAAGCATTGTCCCGGGAGCTGCGGGATTGCTGGAACCAGGGATGCTGATCGGAGGTGTGGTTCAGCACCATCTCGATGATTACCCTGATTCCCCGCTCATGCGCCGAGTTCAGGAACTTTCGAAAGTCTTCCAGGGTCCCATAGCTAGGATGAACTGATCTGTAGTCGGCGATATCATAGCCGGCATCCCGAAGAGGGGAAGGAAAAAATGGCATCAGCCAGAGCGCATTAACTCCCAACTCTTGCAGGTACTCCAGTTTCTGCTCCAGTCCCTGGAAGTCTCCGATTCCGTCTCCGTTACTGTCATAGAATGTGCGGACATGGATCTGGTAGATGATAGCGTCCTTGTACCAAAGCGGATCTTGCGTCGGTAGCACCAACTTCCTCCATAAATGATCAACCGCGAGACAAACTCTGCGCCGAATTCCCCAGGCTTCCCAATGAGCAGAGTTCTATTAGCATATTAACCTCTGCGCGGTTCGCCGGGCAGTTCACGGCGGGTCAGGCTTGATTGCTGCTAGCGCGGTCGATGAGGATTCACAGTTCAATGTGCGATCGGTCGGAGTTCGGCCGGGATCGCGCTTTATTGTGACGTGAGAGATTGGACTTCCTGCTCAATCTCTGAGATCGCGATCGGCGCCATATTACTTTCCTTCAATTTCTGATTGAGCTGGCTTAGTCTCGACTGCTTGAATGTGGTCCACGCGGCGATCCCGATTTTGACGCGTTGGCTGGACCATTCATAAACGGCAATTGCTTGTGAAGGCACGGCACGGTCCCCACCTTCGACAACACGCAGTGCTGAAGCCAGATCGCTAAAAGCGTCGCGTAACCCGCCTCCCTCCTTTTGGGATTCGACTTGGGGTTCGGCTCCTCCGAGAATTTTCGAAATTTCTGACTGGGCGTCCGCCAGAACGGACTTAAGGGACGGGTTTTGTCCGCCGAGCTTCTGCTCAATATCCGCGAGCCGTTTCTGAACCGAAGTGATCTCAGTGAGCGCGCGCTGCGCTTCAACAGTTTCCGCGAAGATCTGTCGACCGAGTTCAAACTGCTGCTGAAGTGTCTCTGCAGTAGCTGGCGACCGTGGATCCATGATGACCTTCAAAGTTTGAGTCTGCATTTCTCCGTCGACCGTCAGCCGAAGTTGGTAGTCTCCCGGCATAACCTTTGGGCCGCTGGGGTTGCGGTATTCCGATTCCTCATCCGCGCCAGGCCCGCCTGAGCTGCCCCAAGTAAGATTCCACAGAAAGCGGTGCATCCCTGCAGTTGCGTCAAGGACTTCAGGTTTCGGAAACCAGCGCTCGGCAATGGGAAGGTGTGAGTGCTTTTCGGGATGATCTTCCGCGGGATGATCTGCCGAAGAAAAGCTGCGGACGACTTGCTGTTGTGCATCGAGAATCTCGAGCTTGACGATCCTGGCCTGAGACTTGAGGTAATAATCAATCATGGCGCCTGCGGGAGGGTTCTCGGCTGTCGGTTCTTCGGGCGGAAGTGGCGTGCCCACGAAGGAATCATTATCAATGCGAAATGCTGCCGCGGGATGGTAGAGCCAGAACGCATTCGTCGTTTGGGCAGCGGAAGTCTGGCGCAGCGGCGTGATGTTATCGAGAATCCAGAAGGAGCGGCCGTGCGTTGCAATTACGAGATTGTCGCCATGAACAGTGAGGTCGCGGACGGAAGTGACCGGCAAATTGAGCTGCAAGGACTGCCAGTGGTCGCCGTCATCGAATGACAGGTAAACGCCGAACTCGGTTCCGGCGAAGAGCAGCCCTTTACTCGGCGGATCCTCGCGAACCGCGCGTGAGAAGGCGGGAGCTGCAATGCCATCGGTGATTAATTGCCAGGTAACCCCATAGTCGCGTGTTCGATAGAGGTAGGGCGTCCGATCGTCGAGTCGGCTGCGGTCCACAGCCGCATAAGCAACCGCAGGATCAAAGTGGGAGGCTTCGAGAAGCGAGATCTTGCTCCAGGGTGTCAGTTCCTTGGGCGTGACTTCTTTCCAGGTTTTTCCACCGTTGCGGGTGAGGTGAATTAGCCCCGTGTCGCTTCCTGCCCAGATCAGATCACGGTTAAGAGGCGAGGGGGCGACAGTGAACACTACGCCGAACCCGCGCTGTTTCGCGTTCTCGATCGTCGGCGGCCCTTGCGTTTTGCTATCTTCCACCGGTTGCGTTGATCCAGTGAGGTCCGGGCTGATGGTCTGCCAGTGCAGACCGCCATCAACGGTTTTCATCAGATATTGCGTCCCGAGATAAAGCGTCTTCGGGTCGAGCGGTGAAGGAACCAGAACCGGAGTCCATGGCGCTCTATATTTACGTTGATCGATCTCCGAACCGAATGTCACAACTGGCCACGGACTAATGTCCTGACTCAGTCCGGTCCGCTTGTTAAAGCGGCTAACGCCACCGTAAGCCCCGCTCAGATAAACGATATTTGGATCCGTCGGATCAGGCACCATGTATCCGCTTTCACTTCCGCCCGAAGGAAACCAGTCCCGCGGAGTAATTTGACCGTGGTCAGTGCGGCTTGGGACTGCGGCGCTGCCGCTGTCCTGCTGCGCCCCATAAACGATGTAGGGAAATTGATTGTCGGTAATCACGTGGTAAAGCTGTGCCGTGGGCTGGTTGTACCACGTACTCCAGGTCTGGCCACGGTCGAGACTGACGGTGGCACCCTGATCCGTTCCAAGAACCATGCTGGCAGAATTCTTGGGATCGATCCAAATCTGATGGTAGTCATCGCCTCCCGGCGCACCGCGGACGATAGAAATTGTCTTCCCTCCATCTTCGGACCGGTAAAGCGCGACATTTGGGATATAGATCACATCGGGATTGTGTGCGTCGATCGTAATGCGGCTGAAATACCAGGCGCGACTGGTGAGACGTGTATCGGCGTTTTCCAGAGTCCAGTTATCGCCCCCGTCGTCAGAACGATACAGGCCGGCTTGTTTCGCTTGAATGAGTGCATAGACGCGTTTGCCGTCCGGCGCAACGTCAACCCCCACACGTCCCCAATCGCCTTCGGGCAGCCCGTTTCCCAGCCCGTTTCCATTGAGGCGAAACCAGGTTTTGCCGCTGTCCTGAGATCGATACAGGCCGCCACCAGGTCCATCGATCGGCGCATAGGTGCTCCAGGGAGGACGATGGCTATGCCATGTGCTGGCAAACAAGAGGTGAGGGTTGGCGGAGCAGATCGCCAGATCTGAGATGCCGACGTCGAGTCCCACATCGAGAACTTTGGTCCAATGCGTTCCTCCATCGACGGATTTGTAGACACCACGCTGCTCGTTTGGACCGTAAGCGTGGCCCAGCGCGCCAACATACACAACGTTGGAATCTTGCGGATCGACTACGATCCGGCTGATCTGCCTGGTGTCTTCCAATCCAATATGTAACCACGTTGAGCCGCCATCCATCGATTTGTATACCCCATCGCCAGAAGACAGTTCAGAGCGAATGTCGGACTCGCCGGTGCCGACGTAAATCGTCCGGGAATCCGACGGTGCTACGGCTATCGCACCGATTGAGGCGACAGACTGGCGGTCAAAGATTGGTGTCCACACGGTTCCGGCATCGGCGGTTTTCCAGACACCTCCGTTGACCGCACCAAAATAAAAAGTGGTAGAGTCGCCCGGCACACCGGCGACGGCGACCACTCGACCACCCCGAAATGGCCCAATCAAGCGCCATTTGAGACCGTTGACCATGTCAGCAGGGACCGACTGTGCGATCGCGGACTGCGCAGCCACGAGAACAGAGAGCGTGAAGACTGTGCGACGGAAACACGTTCTGAAATTGTCCAAGCGGGAAACCCTCTTTTTGATAGCCAGTCTACTTGAGCCAGGTGTTGTTATTGAAGTGTTGTAGGTGTCGATACAGAGTGCGACGCTCGACAACGTAAACGCAGAGCTTCCCTTCCCGCGAAACCACAGCAAACCCTCTTTGGTCGTTTGGCAATTCATGCCGAGCGATCGCGCATGGATCGTTCTCGGGGGCGCGACGCTTCTTTGGCTGGGAGTCTCAGTAGCAGTTTGGCAAATTCGAAAAAGAATGTAAGCCGTTTCCCCTTATCGCGCCCAGATTTTGATCCTCGGCAACGCTACCAGACTCGTCCCAAAAAAACCGAATAGGATTGCAGCTTCCCCTTCACGTTTGGACGCACGCCGGAAGTGTTGCAAATCGTGTTGTCGGTATAGCTTCCGTAGTTGAAACGGAGAGACTACCTCCGATTCGAACTACTTCCGCTAAACTATTATCGAAATGCGACCACGCAAATCGATAATGTGACACTCGTGATATCGAACCTGTTCCAGAGTCTTTTCACAACCGCTTATTGAGGCCGACCTTAGATGAGCACAAACTTTCAGTTTCTACTCGGACCCAAATCAGGCCCACGCAGCGTATTGTTAGTTCGCATTGCCGTGGGGCTGATCTTCCTTACGCAGGGCATTCTGAAGTACCTTGACCCCAATATGGGCGTGGTCCGCTTCACCAGAATTGGGTTTCCGCACCCCTACTTCATCGCACATTTTGTAGGTGCCTTCGAGATTCTGTGCGGCTTCCTCCTGTTAATAGGGCTATGGACGAGACTCGCGTCCATTCCTCTGCTCGTTGTCATCACGACAGCGATTGCGACGACAAAGATTCCAGAGCTGTTTCGTGCCAACCAGGGTTTCTGGTACATGGTTAGTGACGCCCGCACGGATTTTGCCATGTTCTGCTGCTTGATTTTTCTCATCTCAGTTGGTGGCGGCCTCTGGTCCATGGATGTAAGGCTGGCAGTACCCGGCCGAAGCCGAGAATGAAGTGCCCTGGCTTTGGTCAGCAGTATCTTTGTCAGAATGAGCTAGGAGACTTCATGAACGAACTGTCCGGATCCAGGCGTCGCTTCCTAAAAGCAGCGGGTCTGTCAGTCGGGGCGGCGCTCGTGCACTCGAGAACTGTCGTCGCTGAATCCAGTATTTCAACTCAAACCAACGATTTTCCTACTGCTTCGTCGGAGTCCACTCCTCCGGGCTACATATTGCGCATCAAAACGTCGCCGGTTGAGATTGCGCCAAAGCGGATAATCTCCGTGACCACGTACAACGGCCAATTCCCCGGTCCGCTACTTCGCTTCAAGGAGGGCCAGGAGGCCACTGTGGATGTGTTCAACGACACGGATGTGCCAGAACAACTGCATTGGCACGGCCAGATGGTCCCGGTCGACGTTGATGGAGCCGCCGAGGAGGGTACGCCTTTTATTCCGGCTCATGGCAAACGCAGAATCGTATTCACTCCGCGTCCTGCAGGATTTCGTTTCTATCACACCCACAATCGAGCTGGATCGAATCTTTACGCCGGACAGTACGGCGGTGAGGTCGGCCCTGTCTATATCGAACCCAAGCATGAGCCCGGCAACTATGACCGCGAGGCCTTCCTCGTGCTGAAGGAATTCGAGCCGACTTTCAGCCGTGGTGGCGACATGGCCCAGAACTTCCTGCCCCCAACCAAGGTGAAAGCGCTCGAAGAACAAGGCGAGTCGGCCATGAAGGCATCCCTCGCCAAGGGCATGCCGCACGGATACGAAGTGGGCTACGGCTCTTTTACGATCAACGGCCGGATGCTGCACCACGGAGAGCCTATCCGTGTGAAGCAAGGCGAACGAGTTCTGTTCCATGTGTTGAATGGAAGCGCGACCGAGATTCGCAGTCTTGCCTTGCCCGGTCATTTGTTCCATGTTGTGGCGCTCGACGGAAATCCGGTGCCCAACCCGGCGAGCGTTCCAGTGCTATGGGTGGGCACCGCAGAGCGTGTCTCTGCCATTGTTGAGATGAAGCATCCTGGAATCTGGATCATGGGCGATCTGGCGGATGATGATCGTCAACGCGGCATGGGAATTGTCGTCGAATACGCAGGAGCCAAGGGCAAGGCGGAATGGGTTGCGCCTCCACCCCATCGCTGGAACTACGGGCTCTTTGCGAAGCCCGGTGCCAATGCAGATCCACCAGACGAAACCTTCGAGATGTTCTTTGCCAAGGACAATGCCGCCGACGACGGCTTCAACCGCTGGACGATTAACGGCATGGCTTATCCGATGAGCAACGAAATGGTTCCCGCCTCATTTCATTTGAAGGAAGGCAAGCGCTATCGCGTTCACATGCGCAATGCCAGTGATGACATCCACCCCATCCATCTGCACCGGCATAGCTTTGAACTCACGCGCATTGCCGGAAAGACAATATCCGGAATCTTGAAAGATGTGGTGATGCTGGGTGGATACCAGGAAGCCGAAATCGATTTCGTCGCGAACAACCCAGGGCTGACGCTATTCCACTGCCACCAGCAGCTGCACATGGATTTCGGTTTCATGACCCTTTTCGATTACGCGTGATCCATGAAGCAACCCTCGAAGCTGACTTCTGGCCCGTAATCCGCGCACAATCCCCAGAACCCGCACCCTGGTCGGCGCAATCTGTCTTTGCGCGGATTGCGCCGCTCATCAGGAACCGAAAGCCGTGACCTGGTAGGCCTTGATTACCCACCCGCTTATGGCGCCTTGACAGCGATCACGCCGATGTTGGCTACCGTCTCACCTTTCTTCATCGAGGGCACGGCGCAGACATACAGGACCACGCCGCTTGAGTGTCGGCAGACTATAACGCCGCCGGCGGTCTCTACACGCCGCAGCGCTCTGAATCAATGCAATTAAGCCAAAGACGGGAGGACGATATCTCTTGGAGGAACTATCGACCAGTACCGAGGTATGAGTTGGACATTTAGGCGAGTGTTGCAATCCTATATGCCGCAGCGCAGTCGATATCCATGTGGGATACGCTATTGAGACGGCCACAGCTACAACTTCCGTTGCCGGCTCCCAATATGATGAAACTCGCCGTGTTCGGGCTTTCTGCGCCATGAACAAGATTCTGATGGTTTCCGAATTCATCTTTGTCTGTTGGCATCGCAATATGTACAACGTCAACGTCCTCACTGTCTCAACGTCAAGCCGCTCAACAGCGCTTGCTGTTTGGCGATCAGTGCCTGGACTCCTTGCCGCGCGAATGCCATCATCTTCGCGAACTGCCCATCATCGAAGACCTGATGCTCCGCCGTCGCCTGCACCTCCACCATCTTATGCCCGGCTGTCATAACAAAATTCATGTCCACATCGGCGCGCGAATCTTCTTCATAGCAAAGATCGAGCAACACTTCTCCATCTACGATTCCTACACTCACCGCAGCCACGAAATCTTTAAGCGGCACGGATGTTAAAGTGCCTGCCTCCACTAATTTTTCCAGCGCCAAACCAAGCGCGACAAACGCGCCCGTAATGGAAGCCGTACGCGTCCCGCCATCCGCCTGAATCACATCGCAATCGATCCAGATGGTGCGCTCGCCCAGCCGCGCCAGGTCGGCTACGGCGCGCAGCGAACGCCCAATCAGCCGCTGGATTTCATGCGTCCTTCCGCTCGGCCGCCCCTTCGCCACTTCCCGCGCCGTGCGCGTCAACGTCGCACGGGGAATCATTGCGTACTCGCTCAAGATCCATCCCTTGCCCGAATTCCGCATAAACTGCGGCACCGTTTCTTCGATCGACGCCGTACAAATCACGCGCGTATTTCCCACCTCAATCAGCACCGATCCTTCCGCCGTAGTAATGAAATCTGGAGTTATGGAAACCGGACGCAGTTGGTCGGTAACGCGATTATCCGAGCGATAGAACATAGGCGAAGATTGTAAATGATGCCGCGATCGCATATGGGCGGAGTTTTCCTAGCCCTGCGCATGGGTTACACTCGTACGCGAAGGAATGAACACGGAAGACCGGGACCCATGCCTACCCTGATCGCACAACCCACGCGCATTCAATCGGCCGGCAATAAGCCCAAGCTCATCGACGAATACATCGGACGAGTCAACTCCAAGACTACGTCCGCCAGCGTCGCTCACATGCGTAGCCCCGCTGGTTGGCTCGAGCCTGGCCAAACTCCCGCCTTTGATGAGTTCACCATCGTTCTCAAGGGCACGCTCCGTGTCGAACATAAGAATGGTTCTCTTGACGTCGGCGCCGGACAAGCGGTCATCGCTCACGCCGGCGAGTGGATTCGCTACTCCACCCCCGACGAAGGCGGCGCCGAATATATCGCTGTCTGCCTTCCTGCTTTTTCCATGGAGACGGTACATAGGGACGAGTAGAGGCCTCGTCGCAATCAACGCTTCTTCTTCGTCTTCGTTGTAGCCTTCGGCTTCAACGTCTTCGCGTAGTCGTAGCTCAGGGAAAGATATTTCTTCATCTCCCTCGTATTGCCCAACAAGGACTCAGGCACGGCGACGTATTCCTTCATGACAGATCCATAGGCTTCAAACAGCTTGGCCTTGTGCTTCTTCAAGAACTTTTCGCGCTCATCCTCGGGGAGACGCAGAGCCATGACTCCCGACGGACTAAGCATGGTAAACATGTTTCCGTTCAGCGAAGTGTAGGGATTCGCCGCTCCCTTGCGTTCAATCTCCGGATGCGTCGCGATCAGTTTGTCGTATAGAGCAATCGTCTCGGGCGATTGCATATTCTTGTTTGCGCCCATCGTTCAATCCGCCTTTCAAAAGTTCGCCGGTTTTTGAATCACGGCTCTGCCCGGGAAGTTCCCAAACCTAACCTCTTCATTCCCGGGACGGAATCAAATGCCGGGATTGTAAATCAAAGATTTGTTCCATCCCTCTGTCACCTATTTTCTTTGGAAGCCAAGCGTCCGCCGACGCCTGGTCCCAGAGGACGGGTCCCATGATCACTTTAGACTGCCCGTGCTGGGAGCCGCTTTCGCGCGCATAGACGGGCAACCGTTGTATAATTCCGGCGCGTTCGAAGTGTGAAGAAGCAGTCGGTCTAGACCAGCTTGCGCCGCGAAGCGCAGCGGCGAATGCCGTCGAGGCCGAGCGGTCGATGCGACGTTATCCACCCCGCCTCGCATGTTTTAAAAGCTCGCATGTTTCAAAGAAGCTCGGACAGTCAAAGATTTCTAAAACTAAGGAGATAACATGCAAGGATTGAAATCCAAAGCTTTGCAGACCTTCGCAATTGCGCTGGTCGCGCTGCTGGCATTGCCTCAGGTCGCCGGAGCGCAACGCCGAGTCACCAAGCTTCCACATCCGATCGGCTATCCACAGCAGCCGCCCGCGCAAACGGAAGCTGGCGCGGCTTCTGCAGACTCGCCTTGGACTCCGTTGACCCACCAGCCGACTTTCATGGTGGACGGCAGCGCCAACCCGATTTTGATGATGGACGGCTCAGTGCTGGTGCAGGATGCCGGCTTCCCCGACTGGTGGAAATTAACTCCCGACCAAACTGGCAGTTATGTGAATGGGACTTGGACCCAAATAGCGTCCTTGCCCGCCGGCTACAGCCCGCTCTATCACTCGTCTGCTGTACTGCCGGACGGCCGCCTGATCATCGAGGGTGGCGAATATCTTTGTGATCCAACAACCTTCAATTGCAACGCAGTGTGGACGAACCTGGGCGCGATTTACGATCCGTTGAAGAATCAGTGGACGTCGGTCAATCCCCCGGCCGGGTGGACGTCAATCGGCGACGCACAGAGTGTTGTCCTACCGAACGGAACGTATATGCAGGCCAATTGCTGCACTAAGCAAGCGGCTCTGCTAGATCCCAAGACCTTGACGTGGACTCCGACGGGAAAGCATAAGTTCGATCCTAACGACGAAGAGGGATGGAATCTATTGCCTAATGGGAGGGTGCTTGCTGTAGATGCCTACGTGCCGATTTCACCATTTCCATATATTCCAACCGGAAAAAACTATGAGCTTTACGATCCCTGGACGGGTAATTGGACCGTCGCGGGAGAAACCCCGGTACAACTCTGGGATTCCTGGTTGACTTGTGGCGAATTGTCGCAGGAACCGAATAATGGCCCCACGTTTGAGCTAGGACCGGGCGTCTTGCGACCGGACGGTACCGTCTTCTACACGGGATCAAACACTTGTCCAAATGCAACCGGCAACTCGGCAATTTACAACTCGTATACCAATCGCTGGACGGCAGGTCCGGATTTCCCGGGCGGTAATAACGTCTCCGACGGTCCCGCGTCTCTGGAGGTTAATGGCAAGGTTCTCGTGATGGCCAGCCCCGGATACGGGAATCCACCTTCGGCATTTTTTGAGTGGGATGGCAAGGATCTGACGGAAGTACAGGGACCGCCGAATGCATCCATCGATGGATCGTACTACGGAAATATGCTTGTGCTTCCGACGGGACAAATCCTGCTCACCGATTTCTCAAATGATATCGAAATCTACAAGCCCAAGGGAGGGCCTCGACGCGACTGGGCTCCTTTTGTGCTCTTCGCGCCGCCTTTCATTGAGCGAGGACAATCGTACCAGGCCTTCGGCTTCCTGTTTAATGGACTCTCGCAAGGCGCAGCTTACGGAGATGACGATCAATCGGCGACGAACTTTCCCCTGGTGCGCATCACCAATCTCACAACCGGGCACGTTCGCTACAGCCGTGCGCACGATCCCAGCACCATGGCTGTGGTGTCGGATCAATTCAATTCTGTCTGGTTCGATGTTCCAGCCAACCAGGAGCGCGGATTCAGCAAGCTGGAAGTTGTTGCCAACGGGATTCCATCGGAGCCGGTCTTTGTCTTCGTCGCGAAATAGATTACAAACACTGCATCAAGCTTGCTTCAACTTGCGGGCATAGGTCACGGGGAATTCAATTCCCTGTGACCTGTGTACGAATTTTCCTTTCGCATTGCCCCTCTAAATTCTTTGCAGTAATCTGCCCTTAACCTTGATGATGAATCGCTCGGTTGTGGTCTTCGATCTCGGCGGTGTGCTGATCGACTGGAACCCGCGTTACCTCTACCGTAAGCTCTTCGCTGGAGACGATGCCGCCATGGAGCACTTCCTGGCGAACATCTGCACATCTTCCTGGAATGCGCAGCAAGATGCGGGAAGGAGTTTCGCGGAAGGCTGCGCTGCTTTGAAGTTGGAGCATCCCAGCCACGCCGAACTGATCGATGCCTGGTTTCAGCGTCACGCAGAAATGCTCGCCGGACCTATTCCGGGAACGGTTGCGATTCTCGCGGAGTTGCGCGAGCGCGGAGTTGCTTTGTATGCTCTCAGTAACTGGTCCGCAGAGACCTTTCCTACGGCTTGGAAGCGATTCGAATTTCTGCAGTGGTTTCAAGGAATTTTGCTTTCTGGCGCGGTCCGGCTGATCAAACCCGATCCTCGAATCTTCAAGCTCTTCTTTGAAACTTTTTCGGTCAACCCAGCCCACTCGGTTTACATCGACGACTTGGGGCGGAATGCAGAGGTTGCGACCACGCTTGGGATGCATGGGATCGTCTTTAGCGAGCCCACTGCCCTTCGCATGGAACTTGTGAAGGTCGGGTTGCTGGATCCAGTCAGAAAAGATCCAGTTGGAAACGATCGAGTTGGAAAAAATCCGGTTGGAAAAATTGATCATGCCGCCGCTTGGGTTGCCGATCTCGAGCGCGCCCGCGCCTTCTACGAGCGCTGGTTCAAGGCGACACCTGGCCCCATCTACAAGAGCTCGACCCGCGACTTCCAATCTTATTTTCTCTCACTCGGTTCAGGGACGCGTCTCGAATTGATGGCATCGCCCGCCGAATCTGCCCGGCACGCGCATCTTGCCATTTCTCTCGGCTCACGCGACGCCGTGGATCGTCTGGTAAAAGCCATGGAAGCAGCGGGAGTTCCTATCATTAGCGGTCCAAGGCTGACCGGCGACGGATATTACGAAGCCGTAATCGCCGACAGCGAAGGCAATCTCATCGAAATCACGGGGTAGGTTTCAGAATTGTCGAATCTGTGCGTTTCGCGGACCTCGTTTCGCAGCCAGATGACTTCCGTAATGATGTATCGCGTCTGAAAGCGAGAGAAAATGCCGCTGTGATCCTTATCACAAGCGCCTGTGACGTCCTCTATAGCTGAGGACTGGTTCATACCCTAAGATGCGCTCAGTGATTGGCCTTCGAGAGCTGCCCGGAAAGGACGACAGCTTCGTAAGAATCCAGGCCCCTGGGACGTTCACGTGTCAGACGATGCCGCTACCGCCATCTTTCACAGCAACCGTTACACCGCTCAGTCCGCATGTGAGCACTGCCAAGGCGTAATCCGCCACGAAACCTGGTGCATCACAGTCCACCGTGCGGTTTACTACGCTTACGAGATTGTCGCCGATCCCAGCAAATTAACCATTGGCGACGCTATCATTCTTCATTCGCTAGGTGTTGCATGGGGAGACAATCGGTGTCGAGGCAAGTGCAAGGCGATCTAGAAGGAGATCACTTTCTCGTCTCTCATTTCCCGTTTCGGGTCTCCAGAGACTAAAAACCAGAAACTCGAAACTACTCACTTGCACAAGCAAATTGTTGGTCAAACTCTTCGGACGAACAGTGGTCGATGGTGAAGTTGGAGGGCGCCCCAGTGCTATACTTTTGAGAGTTTGCGAGGAAGGTCGCGAAGGTTTATGAAGAAATTGCTCCGGCTTTATATCGGGCTTCCCATCGGGATTTTGTTGATCGGTCTGGCCACGAGCTCCGCCCAGGACGTAACCATTACCGGATACATTTCTGATTCGATTTGCGCCGCTAAAGGTGCCACCTCAGGCCATTTCGACTGTATGGAAAAGTGTTTGGCCAAGGGCGCGCATGTCGTGATCGTCGTAGATGACGATCAGCGAATCGTCCCCATTGAAAACCCCGATACCGTGAGTGGACACCATGCGCACCGGGTCGCCCTCTTCGGTTATCTCAATAACAATGCCTTCCACGTCGTAAGCGTTCGCATCCTTTAGCCGATTGCGGAGAAGCGCAGACAGGGCACACAACTCCGCGCACGCGAGCGGATATACTTTCAGCTTATGCGAAAGCTCGTTTCCCCGCAGTTCTTTCTACCACTGGTTTGTCTAACATTTCTGGCGCCGAGCGCACATGCGCAAACCTTGCTCGTCGTTAATCAGGGTGACAGCACTCTGAGCATCGTCGATGCTGCGTCTGCGCGGCAGATTGCCGTGATCCCGGAGAAGACTCCCGGAGTCCATGGTCATGAAATCGCCGTCTCCGCGGATGGGCGCACGGCTTTTATGCCCATCTATGGCAGCACCGGCCTCGGACACCCCGGCATCGATGGACACGAGATGCTTGTCATCGATCTGTCCTCACGGTCGATCGTCGGCGACATCGATTTCGGTCATGGCGTACGACCGCATCAAGCAGTGCTCGATCCGGCGAGCGGATTGATCTATGTCACGACGGAGTTGGATAAGACCGTGACGGCGGTCGATCCGCGAACCAGGAAGGTCGTGGGCGCGGTTCCCACTGGGCAGGAGCAATCGCACATGCTGGCCTTGTCGCACGACGGGCGGCTCGGCTATACGGCCAACGTTGGACCTGGCACCGTCTCTGTACTCGACATGGTGGGCCGGAAGACCGTTGCGGTGGTTCCTGTGTCGGGCGAAGTGCAGCGGATTGCAATCTCATCCGACGACAAGCTGGTGTTCACCGCAGATCAAACAAAAGCCAGGCTAGCCGTCATCGATACCGCCGCAAAGCAACTGAAAACGTGGGTGGAACTCCCTGGCGTAGGCTATGGGTCAGCCGCAACGCCGGATGGCCACTGGCTGCTGGTCGCGATCCCATCGAAGAATCAGGTAGCTGTCGTGGACGTGAGAAGCTTGCGGGTTGTGCGCAACATCGAAGTCGCGCGCACGCCGCAGGAAATTTTGATCCCTCCTGACGGCAAGATCGCGTATGTGTCATGCATCGCGACCGGACAAGTTGCGGCGATCGATCTGGCGCAATGGAAGGTTCAGAAACTAATCGATGCAGGCAAATATGCGGACGGTCTGGGCTGGGCAAAGTGATTCGTCGGCAGCTCCGGCAGAAGCGAATTGGTCGGGATGGAATGGGGGCCCCGGGCGGAGTCGAACCGCCGACCAACGGTTTAGGAAACCGCTGCTCTATCCAACTGAGCTACGGGGCCATTGCGACGCGACCTCATAATCCTAGACTAATTTATAACTTCTGACAGAAATCTATGAAGCTATCATTTCTGCCCGGGGCCCTGCACCTCTCAGAGAATCCGCAAGGCTTATTTGTAGTGACGATGTGCGGTCGAGAGGTGCTCTCAACGAAGTCTCAACGCGCTGCGCTTGCCAGGTTCAATACAATCCGGGGGGAACTTGAAAAGAACTTCCCGATGAGAGAGCCTACCGCCGAAGAGAAGCTCGAACTCCTGCAGAGTGAAATAAGCAACTCTCTCGTCGGACACAACAGCCTGGGCGGACGGAAAAAGAAGACCACGGCAGGCGGAACGCGTACCTTTGGTGGTTAATCGGTCTGGTTCGACCCTCTATCTTCCAACGACAGCATTCAATAGGCTGACGGCATCCCCATGCCAAGCGAAGATCCACACCACTTCGATTTCGATCTGGATCGAGGCATTCGAACGCAGGTGGTTGAGAAGCTGGAATCCAGTCCACTGCTCCCGTTGACAAAGGACGCAGGGCCGAACGCCAGTGGAATCTACGCGCTCTACTTCAAAGACAAGCTTGTTTACATTGGAAAGGCATCGAGAGGGACCACGAAAAGCAAGCGAACGTTACGAGAACGTTTGGCCGAGCATGTGAGTAAGATCAGTGGGCGGGCAAACATCACGTTAGCCGAGATGAATTGTCGCTATCTTACTTTCAATAGCGAATGGTGGGTTTTCGCTGCCGAGTTCGCGCTCATGACCCACTATCGACCGGAATGGAACGAGAGCGGGTTTGGCAGCAAGGTGCCTGGTGTGGGCCGTCCGGGAACGCATCGCGTGAGCCGCTGGAACGAATTGTTCCCAGTTCGGAAGTGACTGGGGTACGCCGCTCACATTCTTCGCTGTTACGGCAGACGATCCAAAAGCAGTGGCGCTTGCGTGCGTGGTGGGCTTGTTTCCACTTCGTGGACACCATGGGCCCGCTCCTGATCTTGATAATCAAGTCGCAGACCGTAAAGCCAGCCTCTTCCGCCATTTGCATGAAGTCACAGTGAGGCCATTTTGACTTGTGGTTGTTTACCATATCCGTGATCTTCGCGAGCAGAAGACCATCAGGTTTGAGTACTCTCTTCGCTTGCTCTAAGAATGGCGGATATAAATAGCTCAAGCTCCAATCGTGCGCTTTACCGCACTCCACCGTCGCACCGAAGTCCACGTCGAACCGCTTCTTGCTTTTGTCGCGGCCCTGGGGTCCGACGTGTGGCGGATCGTACACTACGGCCCCGAATTGAGATGACTCAACACCGGTCATCTCGCGGTTGTCTCCAACGATCATCGGCTTGTATTGAGGGTCGATATCCATCGAGACGACGCGCCGCCTCGATCCTTTCCAGAATCGGCCCGCATTGAAAGTTGCATCCAATATTGGCTCGGGCCGAATCGTCGCATAAAACTTGAACATCTCTTCGAGCAGGGCTCCGTCGCTTCCTTCCCAAACACTGCTGAGGGGCTCGTACGTCGAAGTGCCATTACCTTTGATTGTGCTCACCGGGGTCACGTACTTCTTTACACTGACGCCATCGTCCAATGCAACAGGTGAATCGTTGGACAGCAGTGGAAAAAGATTCCCTACCGTCGCCGCTTCTCGCTCATTCGTGCTCCGACCCATCTCAGCGGCGATTGTAACATCCTAGCAGGCTGCTGAAAAATTGATCGGCAGCGTGGTTTTCTTTCTGTTGTCCATCGTTGATGATGTCGAGCGGCTTGATTTGCCGTCTCTTTTGCGGTCTTAGGGACTAGCTTCGTGCTCTTGCAAGCACACGTCGGCCCCCGACTTACACCGCCGGAACTGCGGTGGCCAGGTTGCGCATGCGCACCAAATTGTAGGCGGCGCAGGCCAGGGTGAATATCCAGTGCACTTTGCTCACTCCGCGATGCCGAACCTTGCGCATGAGCGCGATCGTCTTCAGCCAGCCGAAGCATTCTTCAATCCGTTTCCTCTTCTTCTGGCTGATGGCGTAACCAGAGTGGCGCGTGGTGCGGCCATCAATCGCGCTGCCCCCGCGTCGTCCCAGGTTCTGCGCCACGTGCGGCGTCACCCGCAGATTGCGGCACTCCTCCACAAACCCGAACGTGTCGAATCCTTTATCGCCGCCCACCGTCAGCGGTTGCGTGCCGGGAAGCCTCTCCATCATGATCAGCGCTGCATCCCGTTCCGCTGTCCCGTTCGCCTGGAAGACTTCCGCGTCCACGATCAGTCCGTTGCGGTTCTCCACCAACAGATTCCCGCTGTAACTCAACTTCGACTCTTTCCCTCCGCTTTTGCGCGCCAGCAGAGAGTCGGGATCGGTCTTGGACTCGTGGGTTTCGTTCGAGCGCTTCTCCCCGTGAAAGTTCACTGTGGGATTGCCAGGATCATCCGGCGGAGACATCGGCTTGCCCTCCTTGGGTTGAAAGCTCTTGAGACTCGCCCAGGCTTCTAGCAGCGTGCCGTCCACGGTGAAATGTTCGTCGGAGGTCAGCCCCTTTCCCCGCGCTTGCGCTACCACGCGCGCCAGAAACTCCCGGGCTACATCTGCCTCCAGCAAGCGGTCGCGGTTCTTGGTGAAGGTGGTCGCGTCCCAGACTTCGTCGTCCGCATTCAGCCCTACGAACCAGCGGAACAGCAGGTTGTAATCCATCTCTTCCATCAGCAATCGTTCGCTGCGGATCGAATACAGCATCTGCAGCAACTGCGCTCGCAACAGCTTCTCCGGCGCAATCGACGGACGCCCGGCGCGAGCGTACATCGTATCGAGCCGCCGCGAGAGCTGAGTGAGTACCTCGTCCACCATAGCCCGGATCGCGCGCAGCGGATGATCCTTGCGCACGCGCATCTCGGGAGACAAGTAACTGAACATATGATTCTGCTGCTGATCGTCTCCGCGCATGCCTTCTCGTACCATACAAGGCTGTGGATTAATAGTGGGTTTTTGGCAGCCTGCCAGGCCGTCGGGTTCGCCTATCCCGTTACCTCTGTTATGTATTTTTTCGCGTGTGCCTTGCTACCATGAAGAAGCACGAGGTCTGCCGTTATGAAATCGGGCCATCGGATCGCTCTGGTCCTTCTGCTCTGTCTGTTTGGCGCTGTGCCAACGTTCGCGGATAGCGATAGTTTTTATTGCGCTGGCAGGGGCTATATCGCCTTCGACTTGCGTTCCTTCATCCACCCGGGCCTCAACTCGCCCCACGTGCTAAGGCTCTTCAGATTCGAAGCGCAACGGGGCATCTACAAGGCAGCTGAATGGCCCATGAAAGACTTTCAGGTTCACGCAATGTGGTGCACGTGGGACCGGATCGTGGTAACGGGCTCTGAAAACGCCAGATACGTGTTCGATGTCACGCAGGAAACCGGCGGATCGAAAGCTGATGACGATGTAACCTCGCCACTAGAAGGCCAACTGGGATGGTCTGTAGCAGGGGTCAAAACCCTCGAATCCCACGACTTGGAACACAAGTATCAGCTAGTCCTCTCGGTGTCGACAAAAGGCACGGAAGTCACCCGCAGAGCGGAACTGCTACAACTGGACTCCCAGCAAAAAGTATCCCAGAGCGTCCTCTTGTATGAGCGGCGTTACGAAGAGACAGCAGACTAGTTTTTCAGCAGCCTGCTAGGATTCAATGCGCGATTTCCATCCCGTGCAATAAACTACGTCCATGCCCCGACTAAAGCATTCAAGTAATACTTTAGCTGCCCCCCCGCCAACCATCCGCTTTCGCATGCCCGCAGAATGGGAGCCGCACGAGGCAACCTGGCTGGCCTGGCCGCACTATCGCGGCGACTGGCCGGGAAAGTTCGAGCCGATTCCGTGGGTTTATACCGAGATCATCCGCAATCTCGCGCGGCACGAGCGGATTGAGTTGATCGTTACCGATGCGGCGGGCAGACAGCAGGCAGGCAAGTTGCTGGATCAAGCGAACGCTCCCTTGAGAAACATCCGCTTTCACCGCTGGCCTACGGATCGTGGGTGGGTGCGTGACTCCGGTTGCATCTTTGTGGACGCAGAGCCGGGCTTTGCCCGGCCGGACAGCCGAGAGCCTGTCCTGAGGTCGTCGAATGGGCGCCGGGTGTCACTACACAAAAACCGGGAAGGGCACGAGTTTACTCGTGCCGCTAAGGCACCGAAAAAGCGCGGGGCTTCAGCCCCTAAGGGCGACCTCGTCGCCATCAACTTTCGCTTCAACGCCTGGGCGAAGTACTCGAATTGGCGGCACGATGACAAGATCGGCGAGCGGATGTCGAGCGCCACGCATTCGCAAGCAATCCGTCCCTTGCACAGCGGCTCCCGCGTCGTGCTCGAGGGCGGTTCCATCGACGTCAATGGATGCGGCGCCCTGCTCACGACCGAAGAATGCCTGCTTAGCAAAGTTCAGCAACGCAATCCTGGGATGTCGCGCAAAGATTACGAGAGGGTCTTCACAGAATATCTCGGTGCACCGCATGTGATCTGGCTCGGCAAAGGCATTTCCGGCGACGACACTCACGGCCACGTGGATGACCTTGCCCGCTTCGTGGCTGCCGATACAATCGTCACCGCGGTCGAAGCCAATCCCAAGGATGTGAATCATAAGCCTCTGCGCGAAAACCTTCGGCGTCTGCGAGCTGCGCGCGACCTGACTGGCAAGCCCCTCAACATTGTCGAGATGCCAATGCCCGCTCCCGTGGTCTTCGAGAAACGACGCCTGCCGGCAAGCTACGCCAACTTTTACATTGCGAACGGCGTCGTGCTCGTGCCGGTCTTCAACGATCCCAACGATCGCATCGCCCTCGATACTCTGTCGGCGGTGTTCCCCACGCGAGAGATCGTCCCTATTTATTGCGGCGATCTGGTCTGGGGACTCGGGACCGTGCATTGCATGACGCAACAGCAGCCATCCGCCCTCAGACTTTAGACCTCAGCCAGCGCTGTGTATCGAAACAAAAAAACGGGCCCTTGAATCAGGCCCGTCATTAGTGAGCTCCTAACCTTGCGCCAGTTTACCGGCTCGGTCCGGTGGGCGGAGGTTGTGGGGGCGGAGTAGTTCCACCCGGGTTCGAGGTGCCCGGGTTGGAGCCTGGATTCGTGGTTTCGGGATTCGAGCCGGGGTTTGGGGTGCCAGGGTTTGTCGACCCAGGAGTTGTCGATTCGCCGTTCGGGTTCGAAGGCGATCCTGGCGTAGTTGCGCCGGGAGTACTAGGATTTGTTCCCGGATTCGGGCTATTCGGATTCGTCGCACCCGGGCTGCTCGGATTGTTAGGATTCGATCCGGGATTCGCGTTTCCCGTCGGAGGTGTGCCGGTGCTGCCGGTTGGCGGTTGGCCAGTTCCGGCGGTCGGCGGCTGTCCGGTGTTTCCGGTTGGCGGTGCCGATGGCGATGCTTGACCCGGGGTTGCGGAACCTCCGGGCGCTGCTCCGCCTCCAGGTGCGGATCCTCCTCCACCTCCACCCGGCGCCGCTTGCGCCACCATCCAGCTTGCGCAGAACAGCACCGACAGCAGTGTAAGTTTTCTTGGCGACATAAATGAGGCCTCCAGCCTTGAATTCTCTGGTGATCCCTTTTCCGGCGCGAGGAACAAGCTGGTGTCAGGAACCCATTGAATTTAGTCTGAAGGCGGATGCGAACCGCGAATATCCGGCGGATGCCGTATCTCGGGGCAAGTGATCTGGTAAGCACGACGAAAAGCCTGCAGAAGAACCCTTAGCTGGCAATTCCCTTCGTGATGACAATCAGCGCGGTGGCACTTGTACGTGCGCAGATGAGCTTTGCCCGCGCGGCGGACAGACCGCACATCGCACCTTCACTTCCTCACTTCGGCACCGAACCGGAATATCTCCCCGTCCCCTTCCCTTCCTCGGACAATCCAATAAACACCATGCCTCCCGGTATTTTTCGAATCGAGCCCGAGTCGACTGCGGATTGAACCAGAGCTTAACCAACCCCTCCGCCATCTCGATCGGAATGACGTACCACACGTCCTCGGGCACGATATACACAACCACAAAATCCATGTCCTCCTTCGTGAACGGCTTGCCCTTGCCTCCCGGCCCCGCCTGATATTTCGACCCCTCGCAATACGACCCGCCCTTCACCTGCACCCGCCAAAACCCCTTGCCCCAATCCACCACAAAATCGTAGCGTTCGCTGTCTCCCCAAGGCTTGCATACCGGAATCCGAAGCTTGCAAACCTTGGCCAGAAACGCCGCCTCCACCGCTTCCCCCATGCGCTTGCAGTTATCGTCCGCCACCGCCTGCAGGTCGATCACTTCCCTGTGGGACTGGCTAGGGTGGGACGGACACTCCTGCCTGCCCTGAACTCCGCCGAAGGATCCGACGCCTTTGACGTTGGGGTTGAACTTGGTCCCCTGGCTGTGCACATCGATGCATTGCTTCTCACCCGAATCGTCATTTTCTTTTTCCATAGATAGAAAAGGCGCAGCCAGTGAGCTGCGCCTGAACGCGCTCCTTATGTAGTATTCGCGATTGTCATCCCGTCTCTAACGACGCTGCGCCCTGTCAAGCGAATTTAGGCGACACTTCGACGTCGACGCCGAAAGCAGCGCCATTTCGCTCTCGTAGAAAGTCTTTGATGTCCAGACCAAGCTCGTCACTGTATTCAATCCTGCAGGGGGACTTCAGGTCCCACCATCCATCTCTTCGGGACTTGCTCCCACGATTACTCACTTCGATCTCCCCGCCTCTCAGGGAGGCAGGCTGCCCACTCAAGTGCTCGGCTCTTACTGGCCGGCCACGGAATGACTCGGGCTTACCTGCATGACGGCCTGACACAGTTGCGCGTACGTCCAGTCTTCGCGCAACATCAGGTACAACCGCGTGGCCAACTTTCTGGCCACCGCCACCTTGGCGACGCTGCGATTTTTGCGCACCGCCAGGCGGCGATAGAAGCGCTTCAGTTGCGGATCCAACCGCGCCGCCGTCTGTCCCGCTTCCACCAGCAAAAAGCGCAGAAACGAACTGCCTTGTTTGCTGATCTTGCCCAGCCGCTGTTTTCCGCCGCTGGATTCTTCGCTCGGAATCAGGCCGAAATAACTGCCGACTTGCTTGCCCGAGGCAAACCTCCCGGCCGGCCCCAACGTCAGCACCATCGCCAACGCCGTCACCGAGCCTACTCCCGGATGCGTCATCAACCGCACCGCCTCCGGCCGCTGCCGCGCTTCTTCGGCTACTCGCCGGTCCAGCTCGAGGATCTCCGCTTCCAGCCCGTCGAGCGCCGCCAGCAACCGCTTCCGCCGCTCCGACGCGTACGGCAGCAAAGGCAACTGCTCCAACTCCGCCCGCCCCGCCTGGCTCCACAGCTTGTGCTTTTTCTGCACCCCATGGCTCAGCGCCATGGCCTGCAGCTGATTCTTCGTACGCGTCCGCGCCTGCACCTGCTTGTGCCGATGCACCAGCAACTGCCGCACATCCCGCACCTCCAGGCTCGGCACCCAGATCCGCGGAAACCGATTCTCCCGCAGCAGATCCAGCAGATGCTCCGCGTCCCGCCGGTCCGTCTTCTGCCGGCGCACCACCGAGGCCCGCACCCGCGCCGCATCGCCCAACCATAGCTCGAATCCCAACTCCGCCAGCAACCGCTCGAACCACGGATAGTGTCCGCAAGCTTCCATCCCCACCCGCACTTCATGGCCTGCCAGAGAAACGTAGAACTGCTCCGCTTCCCCGCGGTGCTGCAACCGCTTCTCTTGAATCTCTCCCGTTCGATTGTCAAAGATCGCGACCTGCTGAAACCCCGGATGAAAATCACAGCCTATAATCAGCATGACGTTGGCTCCTCTCACGAGCCTTGGTCTTGTTTCATCGCATACCAATCTACTCGCGACGGGCCAACGTCGTTATGCAATCAAGCGCAGCGAGGGATCCTAATCCTATTCGCTCTGCCGCCAACCCAGGTTGAAAGATTCTTACACTGGAGTCTGGTAGGTATCGTCGGCCTGATAAACCTTGGAATACTTGCAAAGATTCTCATTTCCTCCGGAGGGATCGAGTCGCTTTTGATCGCCGTCGCACCGCTTGCGCTGCTTATCGTCATTGCTTCCATCATCCCGCCCAAGTGACGCGCGCGGGGGCCCACTCAAGCTCGGTCTTGGCTTGAGCGGGATGTTCGCGCGTCACAGATATTGGCCCGGCGAACCACACCAGATTGCCTCATGCCATGTGTCCTCTCGCGCACGAGCTAAAGCAGGTTCCTCACCGGGCTGTCGCCCGGTTCGGAATGACAAGACTTTTGTTTTTCACAGGGCGGTTGTGACGTCGGACGCTGCGAGTACTCGCGGCAATCCCTAAACTCTTGTCATTCCGAAGTGCGCTGAAAGCGCGCGAGAGCCTGCCCTGAGCTTGCCGAAGGGAACCTGCTTTCCTTTGGAGCGGCAATGGTGAGGGAGTGGCGCTATTACGTTTACATCATGGCGAGCAAGAGCCGGGTGATTTATATCGGCGTGACCGGATTTCTTATGGCCCGGGTCTTGCGGCATAAGGCTGGCGAGGGTGGAGCGTTTACTTCCAAGTATCGCGTGCATCGGCTGGTTTATTTTCATAGCTTTCAGAACGTAGGCGACGCTATTGCGCGCGAGACGGAGATCAAAGCCTGGCGGCGGGAGAAGAAGGTGGTTTTGATTCGAGCAGACAATCCTACTTGGGAGGACTTGGCTGAGGGGTGGGGTGGGCCAGCTGTGATGAAGGTCTCAGCGAAAGCAGGTTCCTCACCGGGCTATCACCCGGCTCGGAATGACAAGGAGTAGGGATGGCGCTGATAGCTACTTCTTATATTGCGTAGGTTGCGGGCCTTTTTCCAGCGTCTCGCGATCCCAGATCCAGCCCTGGCGAGTGTAGCTGGCGAGTTCGAAGTCCTGCGTCAGTTCGAGGGCATCGACCGGACAAGCGTCCTCGCAGAGTCCACAGAACATGCAGCGGCTCAGGTCGTAGGTGAAATTGGTCAGTTCCTTGCGGCGGGTCTGTTCGTTGCGCGCGCTCGAAACCACGATCAGATTTTCCGGGCAGGCCAGCGCGCAAAGGTCGCAGGCGATGCACATGGTCTCGTCCGTATCAGGATTGACATTTAGCCGCGGCGCGCCGCGGTAGCGCTCGGCCACCTGCGGCCGCTCCATGGGATATTGCTCGGTATAAATCTCCTTGGGATCCTGATAGCGGAAGGTGACCTTCAACCCTTGAAACAGGTCGATCAAAAACACTTTACGGAGCAGGCTTTGCATCCCCATGACGGGGTTAGCATACCACTTGCCAGTCGCCAGTTGCCAGTAATGGAATTCGCGGGTAGTGGCTCAGTTTGAATTTGTCCCCCTTCTTTAGGGCGCCATCCCGAAACCCGGCGCAGTTCAGGCGGGTGAGGGATCTCCCATAGATACGGCCAGTGGGAGATCCATCGCTACGCCTGAAAAACGACTGTGCTTGATTGCATAACGACGTTGGCCCGTCGCGAGTAAATTGGTATGCGATGAACAAGACCAAGGCTCGTGAGAGGAGCCAACGTCAAAGCTGATGATAGGCTGTGATTTTCATCCCAGTTTTCAGCAAGTCGCGGTCTTTGACAATCGAACGGGAGAGATCGAAGAGAAGCGGTTGCAGCACCGCGGGGAAGCGGAGCAGTTCTACGGTGCGCTGGCGGGCGGGGAGGTGCGGGTGGGGATGGAAGCGTGCGGGCACTATCCGTGGTGCGAGCGGCTGCCGGAGGAGTTGGGGATCGTCCTAGCCCGGATGGAATGCAGCCGGGGGCACGACCCATCAAGGAGGAACCATCAGATTATGACAAGACGACGCATGTTCACTCTACTGGTTGTTGTCGCACACTGGATCGTCGCGGTCGGGCACCTGTTTCTTGCAGCAAAGGTTCTACCAGCCCCAAACAACAACGTTAGTTGGCTGGCCATAACTTTGATAACGCTCGGGCATTTGGGCGTGTCCATTGCGTTATGGAAGCTCAGCGATAAACTCAGTGGGCTGGTGTCGTTGATTTTCTTTTTTGCTGCTTTAAGTGCCGATCTTTATGAGCACTTCCTGCAGGCATCGGCCAATAATGTTTTCATGGTGGCATCAGGTGATTGGACTGCTCGGTTCGACGTAAGTGTCTTCGTCCTTCTAGCGCTCGAAATCGTGGGATGCTTGCTTGGAATTCTGTTGCTCGGACGCGGGACAAGGAACGACAGTCAACCCAAGTTTGCGCGTAGCTAACAAAGACCGTAGCTAACAAATATGCGTTGCGTGCGTCTACTTTCCACGGTGGTCTCACCACGAAGGAGTACCTCCGATGAAGCATGCAATCGCGCTCGCAGGTTCGGTCCTGGTTCTAATGCTTTCAATTCCGTGCCACGCACAAAATCAGCGGCAGCCTGCGACCCTGCGCAGCCTCCTGCTGCACGAGTTGCACACTACCCATAATCAGGCGGACTGGTTTGTGCCGATCAGTGTTGCGGTCGATGGACTGACTGCAGAACAAGCGAACTGGCAGCCGCCGGGTGGAGAGCACTCTGCCGGACAGCTCACTTATCATCTGCTGTTTTGGAATCGCAGAAACCTTGCGAAATTCAAAGGCGAGACGCTGGAAAAATTCAGTGGCGATAACGACGAGACCTTCGTGAAATTTGACAGCAAACAATGGAATGACACGGTCAAGCAGCTGGATCAGGTGATGACGGACCTGGAGAAACTTGTCGAAACGGCTGACGATCAGAAGCTGGCATCGTGGGCAACGACGATTGGGAATATCTGTACCCATAATGCCTACCATGTCGGGCAGATCGTCTATGTCCGCAAGTTGCAGGGGTCGTGGAATCCGGAGAAAGGCGTGAAGTAAGGTGCGGGCTGCACCCTTCGCGCCTTTCGAAGGGTGGGATTCCCGGGGCCTGAACTTTTTTCCTAACTACAGGAGCCGAGCTCCGTCTAACCGATGGTCCGTCTTACCGATAGCCCAGAGGAGAATAACAATGAAGCGGTGTTTGCTTGCCCCGGTCGTCCTCACGCTGCTCGTCCTCGTCGGAACCAGCCTTCATGCTCAATCCCAACCGCAAGCTCAAGGTCCGCTCCCGGCAAGTTCTCGAGCCGACGAGATGCTGGATCGCTGGAACGCGATCGGGAACAAACTCATCGCCATGGCCCAGGATTTCCCCGAGGAAAAGTACGATTACAAGTTGCAGAAAGATGAGCGCACCTTTGCCTTAAATCTTCTGCACCTTGCCGCACTCGATTTCATCGTGATCCGCGGGGTTTCCGGTTCCAACCTCGGACCCGACTTCGGCGAAGGCGATAACCCGTCGCGGGACGCTTTCAAGACCAAGGCCGATGTGGTGAAGTTTGTTCAGCAGGCCGTCGCCGACGGCGCGGATGTTATCAAACAGCAGGGCGACGCGGGCCTGGACAAAACGATTCCCTGGGGGAAAAGGATGCGACACAGTTCCGACCTCTGGACCTTCGCCATCGAGCACAGCGCGGAGCACTACGGCCAGCTCGTGGTGTACTATCGCGCGAACAACCTGGTGCCCCCGGATTCGCGCCGGCAATAATGCGGTTGAAAAAGTTTTCGACCGCGGGGCTCAGTCCGCGGGCAGGGCTCTGGCTATTAACAGCGCCATCCCACCGAACAGCAAGGTATCGAAAACAAAGTTGATCGCGTCCGTCATCAGGGAAGGATCACGAGTCAGGGCGAGAATCGGCAAGTAGAGAAATACAGTGAGCAGCGTCATCACCACACCGATCCAGGCAGCTGCGGAGCGTGGCCGTTTGTTGAGGAGCAATGCTGTTCCCGCAACCAGCAGGAAAGCGCCCACCGGGTATCCCCAGAGCGCGTGAAGCGGAACCCATGCCGGCGTCAGTTTCGTGTCCGGAACTCCGGGCGAAAACTCCGGATGAAGCAACTGCTCGGCACCAAAGTAAATTGCGGCAAGCGCTACGAAGAAACGGCCAATCAGGATCATCCAATTGGCGATCATCCAATTCCGCTTTCCCGTCTGCGACCCGGGGCTCTGGCTGCCGGCAAGGGCCCACGCGCCCCCGGCGAAGGCTGATTCTCTCAGCACAAAGTTCCAGGCAAGCCGGTTCCCAGGATGGCCAATGGCGCCGGGCAGATCCATCATCAGAACGAACAGAAAAAACATCACGCCCAGCAGCGTGGCTGAAAGGCGTACGAACCTCATCGCGACCAGACTGGTCGCAGCGGAGATCAAGGCGCACCCCACGAAGTACGTCCAGAACAGGCGGGCCGGCATCCATACCGGAACCAGCTGCATGATGAGCCGTGCGTCAACGAAATGTTCAGCTCCGAACGTTGCCAGCGGAGCCGCGACGAACACGGGCCCTAGCGCGATCAGCCTATCCAAGCCACGGGCCGTCAACAACTCCTTTCCGACAGCGACCAAACCTGCGATAAGAAACGTCAGCCCAGCGAACCAGAGCCAAAATACGAAGTGTGTAAACATGAGCGACTCTCCTTCGGCGGACCTCTATTACATAGCTATGACACAGCCGGCATCCGGCCACGCGGAAGTATAACCCTATGTTAATGCGCACGCGCGCAGCCATAATTCCGACAGCCTGATTCAGCGTTATACTGCTCGCCAGCCCGCCCGGAACAACAGGATCAGTGATTCACCAGGGAGGCACGATGCTTCGAGAAGGCGCGCTAAAGATTGTGCTGGTGGCGGTTGGATTACTCTTTCTGGCTTTGGTTTATCCGATGACGATGTTTTTTTCGCGGGATCCGGCGCTGTCGATGATGCTAAGCCTGTACGTTATGCTGGGAATTTTTTTGCTATGGGCAGCGCGGAACCCGCCGGCGCATCGTAGCCTGATCGCGTTCACGGCGTGGTCGAGTTTTGCTCATGCCGCGATTATGGGTGCGCAGGCCTACCTAAAAGTAGTGGAGCGCCAAGAACTGTTCGGTGTCGGCGTGCTCATTTTTATTGGAGCCCTCCTGGTCATGCTGGCTCCGTTAAAGGCGGGTGCCCCAGGTCTCGCCCCCTCCCATGTCTCGCAACAAAAAGCGAGAAATGGGGTACCAGGCCGTGGTTAGGTTCCCGCGCGGGGCGGGCAGACCTGCCTCCCAGAATTGTGGCACCCATCACTCCGACCCGTGCCTCGGCGCACAGACAAAATCATTCGAGAGCCGAACTATACAGGTGGGCTATTAGGGCCATCCGCCGTGATTCTGTATGGAGGTGTACCATGCGCCCAAGACTGATTATTACTCTGCTGCTGTTGGCCACTGGAGTCTGCATCGCGCAAAGCCAGAAGAGTTCGGGGGCTCTGGATCGAGATCAGGCGGCGCGCAATCCCATCGAGGGAGCAAAGATCTTTCAATACCACTGCGCCGCGTGTCATGGAGCGAATGGGCGAGGGCACGGGACGGCATCCCTTTCTCTAAAGCATGCGGTTCCTGACTTGACCCTGATCTCGCAAAGAAATGGCGGGAAGTTTCCCGCCCAGCGTGTAAAGGAAATCATCGAAGGAAAACCAACTGCACTGCCCGCCCACGGTGATCGCGAGATGCCAATCTGGGGACCAATCTTCCATCAGATCGAAGCCGACCAAGATTGGGGAGAAGTGAGGCTGGACGCCATCACCCAGCGACTGGAGTCAATTCAGCAGAAATAGGTGGCGCAGACGACCTATGTGCTCGATCCGCGATTCGATCGTGGCCACGTTTTCCCGAGGATCGCAACCCGTTTGGGATCGACGCTGACTCAATTTCTCTACAGAGATGGCAGGTTTAGATCAAACCGCTGTGACGCTGATCACTGAGAATCGAGCCCATCGCGAATAACATATTTGTTACCAGACAAAACTGGGATAAGTCTGTTCTTTAGCGTTCTCGTGTCTTGAATAGAAGGAGGCTGCCATGCCGCTTAACAAACTGCGCGAGTTTCTTGACACTTACAACATCCGGTACCTGATTTTTTCTCACTCGCTTGCGTACACGGCGCAGGGCGTCGCCGCACTTACGCACATCTCGGGAAAAGAGCTAGCCAAAACGGTGATCGTAAAAATTGATGGGGATCTGGCGATGGCGGTCGTTCCCGCGTCCCGCCATGTCGATCTCCGGCTGCTAAAGCAAGCCACGGGCGCACGCACGGTGGAGCTGGCTTCAGAGCAGGAGTTCAACGACAAGTTTCCCGACTGTGAAGCCGGCGCCATGCCGCCGTTCGGAAACCTCTACGGGATGGCCGTTTATGCCGACGAGAGCTTAGCCTCGGTTAGGGAGATCACGTTCAACGCGGGCACGCATCGCGACCTTCTGCGGATGGATTGGGCCGATCTGGTAAGACTGGTAGAACCCAAAATTGTCCAGATCACAAAATCGAAAGTCGCCGAGGCTGCCGCTTAGGCGTGGCAGTCGAGCCATCGGTTCCATGCCGGCACAGGTTTCTGGGATCACCCCTTAACTACCCTGCCAGCAAAGCCACACCTGCGGCCACGAGACTGGCAGCAATCCATCGCCGGTGATCGACGCGCTCGTGGAGAAAGATTTTAGCGGCCACCGCGTTGCCGATGAAGGTGAGGGAAGCGGCGGCAGGAGCGACCAGGCTTACATCTCCCCAGGAGAGTGCGAACAGCAGGCTGAAGAAAGCCACGGCCATGGCCGTGACCCCGAAGAGAAAGTTGGGATTGCCCAGCGTGCGTCCGATCACCATGCCGAGTCCGGCGCGGCGCCACAAGGCGCCAACATCCCCAACCTGCTTCATGGCCCGGGCCAGCAGAACGTCGCCCACCACTGAGGCGAAAACGATGGCGAAGATTGCGCTCCATGTGTAAACGGCTCTCATAGGCTGGGCGCCCCATTTCTCGCGTCCTTCGCTAGAAGAGGAGCCTGTGCCCCGACGGCGCACGCTTCCACCGCGGCTTCCGCGTTGGGAGGAGTGGCGGGGTCCGCAGGATGATGTTCGGTGATCTCCGGCGCACCCGCAATGAATCCCACGCCTCCAGTGATCAACCCAATTCCCAGCCAGCGCAGCGGACTGACATACTCGTGCAACACGAATCTTGCGACCAGTGCGAGTAGAACATACCCAAGAGAGGTTGCGGGCAGCACATAAGTGAGGTCGGCCCACGAGAGGGCCGTCATGTAGGTGGCGAAAAAAGCCAGCAGGAAAAGAATTCCAACCGCGACCCACGGATTGAGCACCGCGAAGATAACGCCTTGCAGATGATTAAGTGAGATGCTGCCGGTTTGCTTCATACCGTGCGAGAGCATGGAGTCGCCAGTCGCGGCGAACACCGTGACTCCTGCCAGCACAAGATACTTGCGAAAGTTCACTGGGAGCTTAAGTAAGGCCTTTCATCACCGAGACACGGAGAACATAAAAGAAAAAAAGAAGCCCGTATGGTTTTTCTCCGTGTCTCTGTGCCTCTGTGGTGAAGAGCTTTTGTTCTTTGCTTATTACGCTTTGACGAGCTCAGCCGCAGCCTCGTCGCTATGTCGCTTGACCAACTTGTTGCGCTGCGAACGCAGCTTCAGGAAGGTCTTCGCTTCTTTGTACAGCCGCCTGCGATCGTTGCCGTCGAATGCAGCCTTCTTCAATATGCGGTAGACAGCCTTGGGCCTGAAGTAATACTCGTCGTAAAAGCGATGCACAGCCGAAAGAATGTCATCCGCAGGCAGCCCCGGATATTGAATATGCGCCAGTTGGTGCCCGCCTTCATCCACCATCTTGTTGTCGCCCACCATGAAGCCGTTTTTCACCGCGTAGTCGTACAGTTCGGTACCTGGGTAAGCGTGGGCGACCGAAACTTGAATGGTTTCGACGTCCAGTTCTTTCGCAAATTTGATGGTGTTGTTGATGGTCTCGTGCGTTTCGCCCGGCAAACCCATGATGAAATCGCCGTGGATGACCAGTCCCAGCTTGTGGCAATCTTTGGTGAACTGCCGCGCCCGCTCGATGGTTGCGCCCTTTTTGATGTTCTTCAGAATCTGCTGATCGCCCGACTCGTAGCCCACAATAAGCAGCCGGCAGCCAGCTTCCTTCATCGCCTTGAGCGTTTCGTAATCGGTGGTGACACGCGAGGTGCACGACCACGTCAGGCCCAGCGGCTTTAGCTTGGCGCAGAGTTCGATGGTGCGCGCTTTCTGAATGTTGAAAGTATCGTCATCGAAAAAGAATTCTTTCACTTCCGGCCAGTACTGCTTCACTTTCGACATCTCGGCGGCCACATCGTCGGTCGAGCGCTTGCGCCAGGGATGTCCGCTCAGCGTTTGCGGCCACAGGCAGAAGGTGCACTGCGCCGGACAACCGCGGGTGGTGTAGAGCGAGACGTATGGATTCAGCAGGAATGGCACGTTGTAGCGCGTAACATCGAGATCGCGTTTGTAAACATCGGTTACATGGGGCAGAGCGTCGAGATCCTGAATCTGCGGGGCATCAGGATTGTGCACGATCTTGCCGTCTTTCAAAAACGACACACCGGCAATCTCCTCCAGCGGCTTGCCCTTCGCGTAGTCAACCACCGCGTAATCAAATTCCTTGCGGGCAACGAAATCGATGGCTGTGCAATCACGCAAAGATTTTTCCGGCAGCACGCTCACGTGCGGTCCCACGAAAGCAATTTTTATCTTTGGATTGGAAGCCTTAATGGCACGGGCGAGTCCAATGTCGCCTGGGAAACCGGGAGTGCTGGTGAACAGCACCAGAAACTCGTAATCCTTGGCAATTTCAATGGTCTGATCCGCCGAAATGTAGTGCGGCGGCGCGTCGAGCAGCCGAGCGCCCTCCAGCATTCCTGTCGGATAAGCCAGCCAAACCGGGTACCAATAACTCTCTATTTCGCGGGTCGCGGGCCAACGGGAGCCGGCGCCACCGTCGAAGTTTTCGAAAGAAGGGGGATTCAAGAATAGGGTTTTAAGAGGCATATTGGGTGAGTATTCATTTTACCATCCAGCAGCCGCCAATGTGGTCCAAATCCAGTGTTTATGCAGGTTCGTCGCTGAACATAGCGTTTGATGCAGCGAATGGGAGAAAAGAGGCATTGGCCCGTTACTTGCTTCCCAAAGCCCAATTTTCGAGATCGCCGGTGGCGCGCAGGAGTGCGACCTGGCTGCGTTCCAGTTCGAAGGTGACATCCTGTAGGGCGATGAAACGTTCGCTGGCTTGCGCCTGAGCATTATCGAGATCGTGCAGGTTGGCCGTGGCGGAGGTCATGCGGGTTCGGACGGCCTCGATATTTTTTTGCGCGATTTCATATTCGAGGTCCGCAACATCGCGTGCGGCTTGCATCTGAGTTACCGAACGTTGCAGCCGCAGGGTTTCCTCAGAGACCTGATTGCGCGTGGCTTCCGCCTGGGTCGTTGCTTTCAACGCCTCCGACTGAGCCTCTTGCACGCGAGCGTGCTGAGCATAATTCAGAAAGGGCAAGTGAATTGACACACCGACGGTGGCATTGTTGGGCTGGAAGCTATTGTTTGCATAATACTTCTGGTAGTTGTTGAAGGTCGCAAGATTGGCATACTGGGCGGCAAAGTCCATGCTAGGCCACAGAGCTCGGCGTTCTCCAGCCACCCGCAAGTATTGCGCATGGGCGTGTTCGACAGCAGCCTGAACGGTCGGGTTCGCCTCTGTGGCTTTGCCCAACAAATCCTCATCTTGCTTTGGCGTGGGCAGAGCTGGCACAGACTCAGGATCGATTTCAAGAGATGCGGTCGGTACTCCCGTGAGTTTAGAAAGATGCTCGCGCAGAACGTCGGCCGCACCGCTGGCCTCGGCGAGTCGCAAGCGCACGCGAGCCACCGACAATCGGGCTTTGCTGCCATCCATTTCGCTGTCAATGCCTTCTTTCACGCGCTGTGTGACCGCTGCTTCCATCTTCTCCGCTTCGGCTTGAGTCTCGCGCAGGCCACTCAACCGCCGCTCCCATTTCGCCAGTTCGGAATAGCTCAACACGGTGTCCTGAATCACTTGATTGCGCTGGTCCTTGGTGCGCAGAGCGTTGACCTTGATGTCGGATTGAGTGGCGCGAATGAAATCTTTCAGCGCAGGATTAATGAGCGCCGACTGCGCGGTCACATTGAATAGCGACGGCGCTGCGCCTTCCAGGCTTAGCGGAAAACCATCGGAGTACCCAATCCCCGCTCCCGCATTCAACTGCGGAATGTAGCTGTTGCGCAACTCGCGGTAGCTGGCAGAGGCGTGCTGCTCATCCGCGGCAGAGATGGCCACGCCGGTGGCATGTTTCAGGGCGAGTTCCACGGCGTGCTTCAAAGTGACTGGCTCGGCCAGCAGCGAAGCGGGAAATACGAGTGCGAGCAAGAGGAGTATATAAACGCGGCCACCGCCCCATAGTTTTATTTTCATTGTTGTCACCTTCGCAGTATCTGGAAAGATTCTACGGACAATGGGATGCGAGAGAAATGATAACGGTGAGTCGGGCCTGCATTGCATCCACTGCGAATTGCTGATCCAGAGCCCGTCAGCCCCGCAGAACAAGCAAGCTGGCGATCAGCGCCAGTGGCATCGCCACCATGCCAACCTTTAGAAACTCCCAGGCCGTGATCTCGACTTGCTCCCGGCGGAGTGCGATCAGCCAGAGAATCGTGGCCAGCGAACCGGTCACGGAGAGATTGGGTCCCAAGTCAACTCCGATCAGAATTGCATGTGCCACAACGCCTGATTCCTGAGCGTGCCGAATGGCCGCGCCGCCCATCAGAGCCACAGGAAGGTTATTCATTGCATTGGAGAGCAACGCCACCGCGAACGCAGCTGACACTTTCGCAAGCTGTGTTGAAGTATGTGAGAGTGCCTGCAGGCCAGCGAGTCCCAATCGAAGCAAGCCAGCGTTTTGAAGGGCAGCCACAATCACGAAGAGTCCAGCGACCAGCGGTAGCACAGACCACGACACTCCTTTCACAATGCGCGGCACAACGGAGCGATTGCGCCACGCTTCGACAGCCATCGCAACCAGCGCTGCGCCGCATGTAGGAGCGCCCAGTGAGATTCCCAGCGCTGAGGAGAAAATCAGAGCAGCAGCCGCGAAGAGCAATCCGGCAAGAGCAAATTTGCCTTCGGCAGAAAGTAATACCGGGCGCAGATTACCTTCGAACGTTCCGCGCAGGCGCCGGCGCGAAATCCAACGCAAATACAGAAAAGTAATCAGCACCGAAGCCAACGACGGCAGAAGAAAGATGGACAGCCACACCCGGAGCGGCGGCATCTGCTGATCAAAGACGACTAGATTCGCCGGGTTGGAAATGGGAAAAACAAAGCTGGCAGCATTCGCAATGAACGCGCAAGCCAGCAGGTAAGGTTTGGGGTCGACCTTCGCCCGACGCACCACAGCAAGAACGGCAGGAGTAAGCACCACCGCAGTCGCATCGTTCGAAAGAAGAGCAGTGACGATGGTTCCGACAAGATAGACCAGAACAAAAAGCCTTGCAGGCGAGCCCTTCGCATGCCGCGCCGCAATGTCAGCGACCCAGTCGAAAACCCGCTCTTCCCGCGCTAGTTCGGCAAGAATCATCATCCCGGCGAGAAAGAGATAGACGTCGAATCCATCCCGCACGGCCTGGGCGGCCTCTCGCAATGGAATCAGCCGGGTTATGGCAAGCAGAATTGCGCCCGCGCACACCCACCAGGCTTCCGTAATTCCGCGCGGTCGCAGCAACATGCACAGAATGCTTGCGAGAGAAATCGTCCAGATCAGCACCTGCGTCGACATGGGGGAATGTACATTGCTCAGAATACGATGGGGCGCAAAAGAGGGGAATGCTTGACCGGATGCGCGGCGGTCCACACTACAACGATCATGGCTACAACGATCATGTGTCTTGGCGTTGCGATGATCAGACTCTGCCGCGGAACTGGATGATATGCCGACGATCGCGTTTCGAGGGCCGGCCCACGGGTAGCTGTTCGAATTGGATGGCGGCTTTACGCTCCGCGGCCACTCTCTGACGCAGCTCGCGGCTGGCCTCGGTTTCGTGGTAAAGCGTCCGCGCGACGGAAGCCGGCCCGCGCACTTCGCTGAGAAGCAAAACTTCGACCTCAAAATCTCCGCCGTCGTTGGTGATGCGCAACATGTCACCAATCCGAACCTCGCGCGCAGCTTTAGCGGGTTGCCCGTTGGATTGAATCCGGCCCAGTTCACAGGCTCGCGCGGACAGGGATCGCGTCTTAAAGAATCTGGCCGCCCACAGCCACTTGTCCATTCGCACCGAAGTCATGATCTATTTTCCTACGAATCGTGTTGACACGGCTTCGTTGTTTTTTCGCCGCACATCGTCAACCTATCAGCGCGCGATGTATCCTCTAGACATGCCGTCTTCGTCTCCATCTTCGCGTCGACTTTTAGGAGATCAGGCATTAATCCAGATCGTGGACTCGGCATGGACCGAAACTGCGCGCAGGAGCGGGAAGTGGCTGGTTTGTCGTCCTGGGTGTACGCAGTGTTGTGTTGGAGTATTCGCCATCAATCAACTCGATGCTCTCCGCCTCCGCGAGGGGCTTGCCGATCTTGAAAAGCGCAGTCCCGAGCGCGCCGCGCGCGTACGCGATCGCGCTCGCGAAGCGGTGACCCGCCTGGGGCAAGAGTTTCCCGGGGACCCGATCAGCGGTGTGCTCGACGAAGGAAGCGAGGCCGAAGAACGTTTTGCCGATTTTGGCAATGACGAAGTCTGTCCCGCGCTCGATCCGGAAGGCGGAACATGTGACCTCTATGATTCGCGTCCGATGACGTGTCGCGTCTTCGGTTCGCCGGTGCGTTCGGAAGAAGGCCTGGGAGCGTGCGAGCTCTGTTTTCAGGGAGCGTCCGACCAGGAAATTGCCGCCTGTGAAATGAAGCCCGATCCAGATGATCTGGAATCCACTCTACTGCGGAAACTGGAAAAGCGCGAGGGAGTTCACGGTAATACGATCGTAGCTTTTGCCCTGGCCTCGTGAGGTTAAAAAGTCCTGGAGTCAACTTTTCTTTGCTTCCAGCTCAGACCAGCGAGCGTAAAGTTTGTCCACAGTTTTCTGCGCGGCTTCCAGTTCGGCGTGAAGAATTAACAGACGCGGCCCGTCGCTGGCAATGGCTGGATCTTCGAGCTGAGCACGCTTGGTTTGCACCACTTCTTCGGCTTGCGCAATGCGCTCTTCGATGGTCGCGTATTCGCGAGCTTCGAGGTACGCGAGCTTCTTTCTGCCCAGTGCGGGTGACTCCGCTTGTTCGGCAACCATGGCGCGGGGAACGTTTCCCTCATCTCTGATAACTTTTACAGCCTCTTTGCGTTCTTCCTGTCGTTCTTCCTGCCAAGACTCCCATTGCCGGTAATCTGCAAAACTTTCCGCGTTTCCATCTCCGTCCAGACCAAGCACGATCGTCGAGACGCGATCGAGCATGTAGCGATCATGCGTAACCAGCACCACCGAGCCGCGAAACTCGATCAAGCTTTGCTCGAGTATTTCCAGGGTCGGAATATCGAGGTCATTGGTTGGCTCATCCAACAGAAGAACGTCGGCAGGCTGCAGCATGAGCTGGGCGATCAACACCCGCGCCCGCTCGCCTCCGGAAAGCCGCTCGACCGGCTGATTGAGTTGCTCACCGGTGAACAGGAATCTCGCTGCCCACGATGCCACGTGAATCACTCGATCCTGATAAATTACCGAATCGCCTTCCGGCGCCAGCGCGCGACGCAAACTCAATGTGGGATTAAGTTCACGGCGCTGATCGAAATACACAATCCGCAACCAATCGGCTCTACGAATCTCTCCGCTTGTCGGATTTAACTCGCCGCGCAATATCCGCAGCAAGGTTGTCTTGCCGCTGCCATTCGGGCCCACCAGGCCCACTCTCTGCCCAGCCGAGACAACAAAATTGAGATTCGCAAAAAGTTCCCGCTCTCCGATTCGGTAAGCGACATTCTCCAATTCGATCAGTCGCTTGGTCCGGCGATCGGTGGCCGAGAAATCGATTTGTGCCGTTGCCATGCGAGTTCGTCGATTCAGGTCGGCTAGCTCCCCCATCAACTCGTTGGCCTTCCCGATGCGTGCTTTCGATTTCCTTGTTCGTGCCTTGGCCCCTCGGCGCAGCCATTCAATCTCGCCATGAACCAGGTTCTCCAGAGCTTCCTGCCGCTTCGATTGTGCGTGCAGAAAATCTTCTTTCTTCTCAAGAAACCGGCTGTAATTTCCGCGTACCCGCAGCAGACCGCCGGGATAAATGCGGCTGAGTTCGGCCGTTTCGGTGGCGACATTTTCGAGGAAGTAGCGATCATGGCTTACGACTATGCAGGCGAATCCGGCCTCTGCGAGTAATTCCTCAAGCCACTCGATTCCTGCGAGATCCAAATGATTGGTGGGTTCATCGAGCAGCAAAACACTTGGCGCCTGCACCAGCGCCTGGACAATCGCCAGGCGTTTCTGCCAGCCTCCGGAAAGCTGTGCGGCTTCCGCGTCGAGTTCTTCAAAGCCTGCGCGACCCAGCGTCTCGGCAATGCGATTACCTCGCTCAGACTCCGGCACCGCGGCGCGCTCCATCGCACCTTCGACCACTGACCGCACCGTCGCACCAGCTTCAAATTCCGAGTCCTGCTCGACAAAGCTGAAGCTAAGGCGCTTGCGGACGGATAGTTCTCCAGCGTCGGGAGTTTCAATTCCTGCCAAAATTCGCATGAGTGTGGATTTTCCCGACCCGTTCGGACCAATCAGCCCAATGCGATCGCCTTCGGAAACCGTGAAGCAAATTTCCTGGAAGAGCGGAACTGCTCCGAAAGATTTAGTGATCCCCTGGGCATTAATGATCGGAGGCAAAGACTTGCAATCTCCCTAAAATCTGGTCTGAGGTTATCAGGAAATTACTGCGGAGCGGCCAATTCTGCCAAGCGCGTCACGCGCTTCAATCCATCCTGGGCGCGCCGGTAACCGTGAGCCATGGCCAGGGCCTTGCGATATTCTTCGGCTGCGGCGGAGGGATCGCCTTGCCTTTCGAACAGTTCGCCGAGCATGCAATGCGCCTTAAATGCCGGAGCTTCTTCGACCGTGGAGGAGGCCATGTAGCGGCGAAGCAGGCGAATCGCTAACGGAGTATCGAGCCGGGTTCTCAGTAAAATGCCGGCGCCATCGACCAACGCGCCGGGATGATCCAGCGGGCTAGATTCCAAACTGCGCAGCGCGCGATCCATATCGTCGAATCGGCTGTTGTGACTGTAGAACCCAGCCAGATTGAGCCACGCGCGGGCGCCGCCGTGACTGACATCAATCGCGGCCCGATATTCCTGTTCCGCAGCTGCAATGTCTTTGTTTTTCTCGGCGATCCGTCCCCTTACCCAATGGGCCATGGCGGGATTCAATGGCGCAATCTTTTCCGCCTGGGCACGTGCTTTGTCTTCGCCTCCTCCTACAATCGCCGGAGCTTCCACATAGAACTCCGCCAAATCGGTGCGGGCTTCCCAACTTTCGGGAGCGAACTCCACCGCGCGCTCGAACTCACTGTGAACTCTTTTGGCCAAGCCGGCCGCTCTGAAAAAGTTGGTGTGATCCGCCTTCTCTCCGTAGATTCTTCCCAACCACATGTGATACAGACCGTTGTTGGGAGCCAACTGAGCGGCTTTCTCGCAGGAGGGAATGCCGGCGTCCCAGGCTCCAAGCTCGAACTGTGCGCGGCAAAAAAGGTTATAGGAATCCGCTGTGGGGGCGTCCTGGATTTGCTGCTCGAGCACTTGCATCGCCAGATCGACACGCCCTGCGGCGAGGAGGTCTTGCGGGGATTGCCCAGCCAGGGCGAAGGGAGTGAAACACAGCAATCCGATCACAAGGCGAGCTAAGAGCACGAGCGGGTGACGACGATCAAAGTGCAGCATCCACTTCATCGGCTACTGCACCACCTTGACGCGGGCACCATCTGCGAGAGGCTTCGAATCGGCCGAAGACAGCGCCACTTCGGCATTTTCCGGTAGTCCGGCCGTGATTTCCACGCGCGTTAGGTTTTGCAGGGAGACTTCAACATCCCGGCGCTTCAGCTTGCCATCCACTACCTGATAAACGTAAGGCTTCTCGTCATCCGTGTGAACGGCCTCACGCCGCAAAGTAAGTACTCCGCTGTGCTCGGCGGTAATCACGGTGACGCCCACGTTGACATTGGGCAAAAGTCGATGATCCCGGTTATCGACCGTGCAGGTGACTTCGCCCACATTGCGCGCCCCGCGAAGTTTCACGGTAGAAGGAATTGTGCTCACGGTGCCGTTCCAGATTCGCCCAGGCACGGCATCCCACGTGACTTCGATCTTTTGTCCTGTGGCGAGGCGGCCAATGTCGGGCTCGTCGACAAAGGTACGCACCAGCATTTTTGAGAGATCGCCTTCCTGCAATAGCAAGTCTCCGGTCTGCACGTACGCGCCCTGCTTGACGGGAAGCGCATAGACGATGCCGTCAAAGGGAGCGTGCACGCTGGATTTTTGCAGCGCATCTTCAGCCGCGTCGTAAGCGGCTTGCGCCTCAGCTCCCTGCGCCTGAACCTTGGCAACCTCCGGCTGCGAGTAACGATCCTTCTGTTTTTGTTCGAGCAGGGTAGCGTCGGCTTGCGCGCGTTGCAATTCGTCCTCTGCCTGCTTCACCTCACCGGCAGAAGCTGCGCCCTGCTGCTGCAGGCGTCGAAGGGCTTCCAGATTGCGCTGGTCTGCGTCCCTCACATTGCGCGCCTTGACCAGTTGGGAACCGAGCGTAAGCATCTCTTCGCGCGTACCGCCGGTACTAAGATCGGATTGATCAGCCTGAGCCGCTTTCATGCGCGCCTGGGCGGTTGCGGCCTGCGTGCGCAGGTTGGCATCATCGAGCTGTAGAAGGAGCTGACCTTTGCGAACACGGTCTCCTTCTCTTACCAGCAGGCGCTTGACTGTGGTGGGCACCGGCGAATGCGCTTCGAAATTCTGGATCGGCTCGATTTTGCCGTTGGTCGAAATCAAACTGCGGATCGGTCCGCGTTCTACGGTGGTCGTTCGAACTCGTAGCGGTCCCTGGCGCGTAAAGATTGGAATGACGGCGAGAACGGCGATGACCCCAACCGCAAGCCACGTGCGGCCTTTGCGGGATGGCGGCCGCCCATTCCCATTCGAATTATGATTTGTTGCCAACTGATTATCTTTTCAGGATGCAACGGGGACAACTGCAAGTATTAATTTACCACTCGCAGCGACGCGACAGAACGTGCGTCTCACTGACCCGATGTGTACTTAGATGCGTCCCGAGGGCGACGGATGCTCGATTCGATAGTCGCGCCTACACGCCAGCGACCCGGCAAGGCCAGCCGTTACAATAGCCTAATGGCGAAACAGTCACGTTATACGCCCGCGCACGCCGCCGCCGGCTTGGATACCGAGTTTCCCGAGATCGAAACCTGGCCGAACCAGTTTCCTGGTTACGAGATTGTGATCGACGATCCCGAGTTTACTTCCGTTTGCCCGAAAACGGGGCTGCCCGACTTCGGTGTCATCACACTGCGTTATCAGCCTGACAAATTATGCCTGGAACTCAAATCATATAAAGAATATTTGCAATGCTACCGTAACCTCGGAATTTTCCAGGAGAACATCGTGAACCGCGTGCTGGAAGATGTGGTGCGATGGGCGAAGCCGGTGTGGGCCGAAGTGAAGGGCGACTTTCGTCCTCGCGGTGGGATCTCAACGACGGTGGTGGCAAGGTGGCCGCGCGCAAAAGGGAAAAAATAAGGCCTCCGCGGCTTAGCGTTTGGGTCTTGTCCTCCGCCGCGGGCCAAACATTCTAGGGTCATAGCTCAACGCCTCAATTCCCGACACCGTGATTCTTTGGGAACCAGGATGTTGCGGATTGATGAGCCAATTGTTTTCATTTGGAGCCAGGGCTGATGGCACGATCAAGATGCACCGCGACGCCATCTCCACGAACTTGTCTCCAATCTGCGCAAGCTCAGCTGGCGCAGGGGAGCGGCGCCAATGTGATGGCAACCTGTTCATCTCAATGCGTTCGTAAGGCAGATCGCCTGGGACCTCGGCGGTGACCAAGACCAAATCTGCTGGCGCGTCGCTGGCATCGAGGTGAACGAAGTATTCGAGCATGGCAAGGGATTGATGTTCTGACGTGTACGAGAGACGCGTGCCGACGCTCGACCAGCGGCCGCCGTAGCGATAAGCGCCTTCTCCGTCGAGGGGAGCGCGGGCGTAGGCCTTGCGCAGCACCCGGTAGACTCGAGTCAACTGATTCCGCCGTAGGCGATTCGTCCGAGGACGTTTTCCACCTGTCGAGCGCCCAATTCCGTGTCCATGGCGCTGATAGGAGTGGTTCCACCCAGCGCGCGGTTGGCGCGCTTCAGCCAACGCGCGGCACTCTGGCGGTCGCCGAGACTGTGCTGTGCCAAGGCGACGACTCGGGCCAGGCGGTAGAGGCGATCAGATTCGAAGCGGGCCAGCCGCCCACTGCGGCGCCTGCGCTGCAAGCTGCGCGGTGAGAGGTCCAGGGCATCGGCCAATTCTTTGAGGGTAAGACCGGAAGCCTGCATCAACTGCTCGACCACGGCGGGAGGGAAGCCCGTGCGGATGGCCTCGCAAAGATCGTGCTGGTTGTTGAGAGCGCGTCCTAGAACGGTGCGGCCCCCGAGTTCTTTCACTATCGCACGCAATTCGTTTACCATTTGTCGTTTATAATAGCGACAATTGTCGCCTTTGTCAATGGACGCTGAGTCCCCGGTGACGTCAAGCTGCTTGTGTAAATAGGTTGAGGGTGCGGGTTTTCCATTCCAGGTTGAATCTCTGGAAGATGGAGTAGATGATGCGATCGACGCTTTCGACGTTGACAAAGCAAACCATGGGCCGGGTTCGGCGGCGCACTTCTACGAAACAGCGCTCGATGACATTGGTGGTGCGCAGCTTCCGCCAGAGGTGCTGGGGAAAGGTGAACACCGAGAGCAGTTCCGGCAGATCGCGTTCCAGGCGCCGCACCATGGGCCCGTACTCCCGCAGCCAGCGCGCCCGGAAGCGGCGAAACGCGGCCTGGGCGTGGGCCCGGCTCTCGGCTAAGTAAATCGCCTGTGCGCCGGTTTTCACCTCGTCGTAGTCGCGCTTCCGCACTCTCTCCAAAATATTGCGCATCTTGTGCACCCAGCAGCGTTGATGCCGCACCCGCGGATAGACGGTGGGAATCGCCGCCGCCAGTCCGGCACAACCGTCGGTGACGATCAGGCCGAGTTGCTTGCCTTCCAGTCCGCGCCGGTAGAGATCCTGGAGCAGGCCCTCCCAGTCGGATTGGCTCTCCCTGGCTGCGCAAAAAAGCCAGCAGGTGACGCGTGCCATCGCGCCGCACCCCGTAGGCCACCAGCATCTGCACCCGCTTGCGCCCCGCCGGACGCCGCACCCGCAGGCTCACTCCGTCCAAGAACAGATAAGCATAGTCGTCGCTCAAGCGCGCCTGATGAAACTGTTTCACCGCGTCGTCCAAGTCGCGAGTCAACTTCGACACCGTCTGCGGACTCACCACCTCGCCGCTCAGCGTGGCCACCACCCGTCCCACTTGCCGGGTCGAGATGCCGCGCAGAAAGGCCTCGCGGATCAACATGGCCACGTCTTCGGCCCGCCGCTGAAATGGTTCCAGCCCGCGCGGCAGAAAACTTTTTCCCCGAGTGCGCGCAATGCGCAGCCGGATCGTACCCAACCGGGTCACAAAATCCCGCTCGTAATACCCGTTGCGGTAGGGCTGCCGCCGGTGCGCGCGCCGCTGGTAGACTTCCCGCACCGCGTAGCGGTCCCGCTGCCGCTCGGAATCTGCCTCCAACAGCCGCTTCCACGCCAGCTTGGTCTCGCCATACACATCGCCCCAGAAACTCTCCTTCATCTCTGCCAAAAAATGTTGGTAATGCTCGGTGATTGGGATTATCTTCGCCATCGGGTGTAGGTCTCCTTTCGGAACGGCTTTAGCTCGTGAGGCCAAAGCCAACTTACACCCTCTCGCTTTTACACAATCGAATTTACGTCACCTGAGTCCCCTGGCTGTCGCGGCGCAGCCTCGTGCTATATTCGCTCGACCCCGTGAGTTCCGCGAAACTCCATCCGCGCACGGCGCTGATCCTACTGACCGCGCTGAACCTGCTGAATTATGTGGACCGATCTGTGCTGTTTGCGGTGCAGCCGCTGGTGCAAAGCGAGTTTCAACTCAGCAACACGCAGGTTGGCTATCTCACCAGCGCGTTCCTACTTTTCTACATGGTTGCCGCGCCGTTCGTGGGGCCTCTGGCGGACCGCTACTCGCGCAAACTGATCATCGTCGGAGGAGCAATCTTCTGGAGCGCCCTCACGCTCCTCACGGCCGTCACGCACACTTACGCTCAACTGCTGATTCGACACACGCTGGTCGGCATCGGGGAAGCAACCTTCGTGACCATCGCTCCTACGTTTGTTGCCGATCTTTTTCCGGAGGAGAAACGCGGGCGCATTCTAGGAGTCTTCTATCTAGCGATCCCGGTAGGCACCGCCGCAGGATATCTGCTGGGCGGAAATCTGAGCCCGCACTATGGATGGAGATTTCCTTTCTACGTCGCCGCAGCTCCGGGATTCTTGCTGGCGCTGGCCGTGCTGTTCTTGCGAGAACCGGAGCGCGGGCAGTTCGACTCGGAGAAAGAAACTCCCGAGAGAGGAACAATCATTGGGCTGGCGCGCAATCCAGCCTTTTGGACCTCGACCCTGGGCATGGCGATGATGACCTTCGCTCTCGGCGGCATACAGGTGTGGATGCCAACATTCTTGTCGCGGGCGCGAGGCTACTCCCTGGAGTCGGCGAACTTCATGTTCGGGATCATCATCGTCGTCGACGGCATTCTGGCGTCGCTGGCCGGGGGATGGCTCGGCGATTATCTGCTGCCACGCATGAAGGGCTCTTACTATTTTGTCTCGGCCGCGAGCATGGCTCTAGGCGTGCCTTTTATGATTGTGGCCCTATTCACGCGCGGACCGGTCATGCTTCCGGCGATTGCGGTCGCGGCTTTTTTTCTTTTGCTGAACACTTCGCCGCTGAATGCGGCGGTGATTAATTCCGTCGGTGCACACATTCGTGCCACGGCTTTGGCAGTGAACATTTTCGTCTTCCACTTGCTCGGGGACGTGCCCTCGCCCACCCTGATGGGTTATGTGGCCGACAAGCGGTCGTTGCAGGCCGCTTTTATCTTACCGGTGATCGCCATGATTGCTTCCTCTGCCATACTGTTTTACGGCATGAGATTCGCATCGGCGGTTCGATTCGAAGGGATGATGGGAGCAAGAATAGCCGAGGCGCGCGAACTCTAAGATTAGAAGTTTCCTGTTTCTAGATTCTAGCGTCTGGTTTCCTGAAGGAACTGACCGCACCAAAAACCGGAAACTGGAAACTCAATTCCCGATGCACTATTTTCACTGGATTGCAGGCACGATTCTCGCGCTAGCCTGGTTGTCTCGCGTCCTTGACGCTGGGCTCGGCATGCGCAGCGTGGTGGACATTTCGAAGCCTGAGTGGAATCGCAATCCAGTCGCGGCCTCCGGCAATCCTAAAGTCTCGATCATCGTGCCCGCGCGTAACGAAGAAAAGGATATCGAGCAATCGCTGACCAGACTGCTCGCACTCGACTATGACAACTACGAAGTAATCGCGGTGAATGACCGCTCCAAGGACCGCACAGGAGAGATCATAGAACGCGTCGCCGCTTCTGCGAAAAGACCCCTGCGCGTGATCCAGCACCAGGAACTCCCCTCAGGCTGGCTGGGCAAAACCCATGCCATGTGGACGGCCACGAATCAAGCAAAAGGCGACTGGCTGCTGTTTACCGATGCCGATGTGCTGTTCAAGCCGGATTCGCTGCGGCGCGCCCTGGCGTACGCGGAGGCGGAACACGCGGATCATGTCGTCTTATTCCCTGAACTGATCATGAGTCGGCCGGGTGAATACATGATGATTGCCTTGTTTCACACTCTGTTTCTGTTCGGACATCGGCCATGGAAGGTGGCTGATCCAAAGGCGCAAGACTATATCGGTGTGGGCGCATTCAACCTGATTCGCCGCAGCACATATGAGGCAGTGGGTACCTACGAAGCGCTGCGCATGGATGTGCTCGACGATATGAAACTGGGCAAGGTTGTGAAAAGCGGCGGCTTCGCACAGCGCAATGTTTTTGGCGGCGACTTGATTTCGATTCGCTGGGCGCACGGCGCCATGGGCGTGTCCGATAACTTGACCAAGAATTTCTTCGCAGCGTTGTCGTTCCAGTGGTGGCGCACGATCCTCTCGGCGTGCGCCTTGGCCTTCCTGAATCTTCTGCCCTTTCTCGGGGTGTGGCTGGCCCACGGCTGGTCGCGCTTGCCATACGCCATCGCCCTGGCATCAATGTTCTTAATTTACGTGGGAATGTCCAAGCGGCTCAAAATTCCACCTTATTATTTTTGGTTGCATCCGGTCAGCACCGCATTATGTATTTACACCCTGTTGCGATCCATGTTTCATGCGCTATGGAATGACGGCATCATCTGGCGCGGGACAAGGTATCCGCTGGAGGAGTTGAGGAGGGGGATGGTTTAGATTCAATCTGCGCGAGTTATGCGGTAAGCCCATCCTGAGGACGAGCACATTTCACTGCGGCTGCTCTTCGCTAGCATCCGCTTCGTTCCCATACGTTCCAGAAGTCGCGGGAGTGGCTTTTGTCTTCGCAGGCTTTTTGGTGGGACGCATTCTGCCCGCGCTGTAGTGGCCTTGCTTCTCCACGTCATAGTTTTTGGGCAGGGGCGGGATGAGCGTCGAGCCGCCGGTAAGCTGGCTGACGCGGTTCAGGACGATCTCTGCTCTTCCGTTATAAAGCTTTACCGGGCCGTGGATTTCAATGACCCGACCTGCAAGCCGGCGAACGTCGCCGACATCTTTGAGGTCGGACGCAAAGACCACTACCGTGAATGGGCAGGTCATTTGATCTTCGCAGAAGTCTACGAAGTGCACTCCTCTCGCGCCGGCTTTTACACGCAAGACTTTCCCTATGATGCACTTGGTTTCGCCGACGTGCTGGCTGGCCTCACCGATCGGCAGACAATCGGAAGCCCCGAATAGGGGGATAACCGATACGAAGAACAGACAAAGCATCGGCCATTTGCGGAGAGCCGAAGAACGCCGATCTGAAGAATACTGATCCGAGGACCACTGATGGCAGAGCATGAGATTCTCTTCCGGAAGGCAGCGGTTACGCGATTTCTGCAAAGGCGATTGGAACTTGTCGAGCCTTCGGCTTATATTCGCTGATCACGTACCCGCCGCACCCCTCATAGCGGATTGACCACAGCTCTTGCGACACGATCACTCGGTACAGCCTTGACTCAACCCAAATCCAAAAGTATTTCTTCATGGTTTCCACTGCTCGCTTACATCTTACGGCTGGAAAGTATGCAGAACGTCGAAGAGCACGGATTTCTTTGGCCGATTTTCCCGGAATGGAAGCAACGATGGCTTGCTGCGCCGGGCGTGGCGCGGCTGAAAGGGCCCGCCCAATTTGTAATAGGACAGTTCCACCCAGCCGGGACGTTGGAGATTCAATTCTCTGGCGTTGCGGGCTTCAAAATCACGGACGTGACGGCACGGTTATAAAGGAAGCGAGAAGTGGGGCACACGGCGAAACCCCAGCGGCTGAAGCCGCGATCTTTGTGTGACGCTGGATTGGCACGAGTGGAACTCGTGCCCTTCCCGGTTGTCGAGTTGAAGGCTTTCATGGCGCGGCTGAAGCCGCGCCCTTTCAAAGCAGCCCGTCAAGGAAACGCGTCAGAGCAGCAAGCCCTATTTGAAGCCCTTGACCGCCGCGGCTTCGTCATCTTTCACGTCGAAGACGGTGTACAGTTTGGTGATCTGCAGCAGGTCGTGCACCTTCTTGGTGAGGTGGAGTAATTTAAGTTCGCCACCCTGGTTCTTGGTGGTGGTAAAGGCGCTAACCAATTCGCCGATGCCGGAGCTGTCGATGTAGTTGACCTCGCCGAGGTTCAAGACAATTTTCTTATTGCCTTTGGCGAGCAGGTCGCGGACGGTGTCGCGCATCATGACGCTGCCTTCGCCGAGGGTGATGCGGCCGCTGCAGTCCACAATGGTGACTCCATCCACCTGCCGAGTATTAAGTTTCATGCTCACTGAGACCCCTCCTTGCCGCCCCCGGATGGCCCGCGGACGTGCTTGATCAATTTCACTTCTGTCCCTGTCTGAGACGGGCGGATTTCCACCACGTCCATGAAGGAACGCATAAGAAAAATGCCGCGTCCCGAAGTCTTGAGCAGATTTTCCGGCGCCAGAGGATTCGGAATCTCGCTCAAGTTAATGCCTTTCCCCTGATCGCGAATGGTGATAACTAAATCTTCGGGGGTGCGTTCGAAGGCCAGGATCACTTTTTTGTCTGGGGCATATCCGTTGCCGTGCAGGACGGCATTCACAGCGCCCTCGCGCACCGCCATCGAGATCTGCATGACCTCGTCTTCCGCGAAACCCAATTCTGTCGCAATGCGGGTGGCTTTCTCTTCCGCATTGTCCACGGTGTCCAGAGTGGAATCGAGCGTGTAGGAGACGGTTTGCTCCATGGCCGAAAATACGTGTTAGACCCGCACCTTTTTACCTCTAAATTGCCGCTAAGGGCTCTCCGCTGCCCGTAATCGGCGGATGCGGTAGTTTGCCTGTGCAAGCATGGAATTGTCAACGAGCGCAGCAGGGCGTGAATCGAGGCCGGTTAGCCTGGGCTTTTTGAGGGTGCGTGAGAACTAGCTTGTAATTGTTTGCAAGATGAGGCAGAAAGAGAGGTATGGGACGATTTCTGCCGTACCAGCCGGATCAGGCGTATCTAGTGCCGCCCAGCGTAAGGGATGAGTTGGGGGAAGATCATCTGTGTTTCTTCATCCATGGGGCGGTGGAGCACATGGACTTGAAAAGTTTCGAGCAGGTGTATGGGGAAGAAGGAGGAGCGCTGTATTGTCCGGCGCTGATGCTGAAGGTGTGGTTGTATGCGTATGCGCTGGGGATCACGTCGGCGCGGCGACTGGAGCAGCGCATCCGGGAAGATCTGGGTTTGCGCTATCTGGCGGGGGGAGCGCGGCCGGACAACTGGGCGCTGAGTGCGTTTCGGCGGCGGCACGCGCGGGGATTGAACGACGTGTTCACGCAAGTGCTGGAGATGGCGCGGCAGATGAAGCTGGGACGGTTGGGACAGGTGGCGATCGACTCGACGCGGATTCACGCGGCGGCGTCGCGGAACCGGCTGGAGACCGAAGAGCGGTTGCGGCAGGAGCGGAGCCGGCTGCGGCGAAGCATCCGCCAGTGGCAGAAGCTGTGCGATGAGGACGATCCCAACGAAGGGGCGGGCACGCGGGTGCATCTGGAAAAATTACAGGAGCAGTTGCAGGCGATGCCGCGGAGATTGGAAAAGTTGCGCAAGAGCGGGATGAAGAAATTATCGCGCACCGATGCGGATGCGCGCTTTCTACGGGAGCGGAGCGGGTTTGCGCTGGGCTACACCGCTGAAGCCGCAGTGAATGAAGACCACCTGATCGTTGGGCAACGCGTGACGCAGAATGCGGCGGACAACAGCAGCTTGATCCCGATGGTGGAGGAGGCGGAGCGGCAGAGCGGAGCCACGGCGGAAAAGATTTTGGCCGATGCCGGATTTTTCTCGCTGGAAAATATCGAGGAACTGGAAGGCCGGGGCCGGGAGGTGTACTTGCCGGATTCGAATCTGGCGCGGGAGTTGAACACGGGGCAGCGTTGCGCGCCCATCCGGCTCAGCCCGACGCAGCGGCGCATGCGACAGAAATTGCGCGGGCCGACCGGACAAGCGGTCTATCGGCGACGCAAGGCCTTAGTAGAACCGGTTTGGGGAACGCTAAAAGAACAACGAGGGATGAGGCGGTTTCGGTTGCGGGGATTGGCAAAAGTAAGCATCGAGTTCACCCTGGCTGCCATCTCGTACAACCTGACCCGGCTGCTGGCCAGCCGCCAGTTGGGCCGAAGAAGTTTTCAACAACTGTAGGCAAAGTGACCGCGATGCAACGCGTTCTCACGCGGTCTCTTTTTGACCGTGCGGCGCGAACAACCCTGTCTCGGAGCGGGATGCGAAAAACGCACCTGGAAAGCTGGGTCACCTAGCGCCATCGTTATAATGACTCTCTTATAATGACTATCCGTGAGCACAGCCGTACGTAACAAAATCAAGCATTTCCTGAAACGCATAATCATTATTGGCCTTTCGTCCGCGCTGGGCATAACTCTGCTCGCCTACGCCGTGGATTACATTCTCTTTCGCTATCGCGTCTCAACCAATCGCCAGCCCTTCGGACAATTCACCGTCTCGAGCTACGAAGCGGTGCAGCAGAAAAGTGGCAAGACCCAATTCATCTTCAATCCGCGGGAGGCGCAAACCTGCGTGCATGCGCTCTTTCCGCGCGAGGGGTATGTCCCTTGCTGGTATTTACAGCGCCATACCGAGCCGCGTACCGACATTTAACTAATTACATTCCACTATGCTTACGTAACTGCGTGGTCAATTTCCACCACTGGTTGTTTTCAACCACTCCAAACCCCTTGTCCTGAGCGGCTTGCGGAGCATCGCCGCAACGGCGTCCATCATCTAAATCAGTAGCGATCAAGATGAAGCTACTGAGTTGGTAGGAGGAAAAGTTTATGAAGCTGTTACAGGTACAAGGATTTGCGAGCTTGTTCCTGGCAGCGGTTTTATCTGTGCCCGCCTGGGGTACGGCGAGCTCAAATTCAGCTGTGCCGGGAACAATAAATTATGTCGAGGGGCAGGCCTCGATTGGCAGCCAGCCTCTTGATCAAAAATCAGTTGGGAAGTCCGCTCTTGACGTCGGGCAAACGGTCAACACGCAAACAGGTAAAGTTGAGCTTCTTCTGACTCCAGGCGTCTTTATGCGTCTTGGCGACAATACTTCGGTCACCATGGTTGCGGCAGGACTCACCAACACCGAATTGCGCCTCACCGAGGGCCACGCCATTGTGGAAGTTGACGATCTCTACAAGCAGAACAACCTGCGCCTGATCGAGGGCGATGTGGTGGCGCGCATGGTGAAGCCCGGGCTGTATGACTTCAACCTGCGCGAACACGAACTCCGTGTATTCGATGGCAGAGCCGAAGTCCAGGATGGGGACAAGCAGGTCAAAGTGACAGGCGGCCACGAATTGGACATAGCCGGTACTGCGCAGGTCAAAGAGGCAGGTTTCAAAAAGAAGGATTATGAAACCGGCGATCTCTATAACTGGAGCAGTCTGCGCTCCTCATATTTGGCCGAAGCCAACGTGGATGAAGCCAACATGTTGGCCGCGGAAGGCTGGGGTGCCGGCTTCTGGGGTCCTGGCTGGGGCTGGGGCGGTTGGGGTTGGGGAGGCTGGGGATGGGATCCCTGGTTTTCCGCCTACACCTTCATGCCGTGGGGTGGAACATTCTATAGCCCATACGGCTGGGGATTTTATTCGCCGTGGTCGGTATATCGTGCCCCGTTCTTCGGCGGACATTACTTCCACACGTTTGATGCTCATAATGTTCACGCCTGGGGACCGGGACAACATTATGTAACCAGCAGAGGCTATTCGCACGGTGTCTACACCGGCGCCGGCGCGGCGCGCGGCGCATACCACTCCGGAGCAATGATGGCGCGCGGTGGCGGAGGCGGTGGGATGCATGGTGGTGGGGGCGGTTTCCATGGTGGTGGGGGTGGATTCCATGGCGGCGGTGGCGGATTCCACGGTGGTGGCGGCGGAGGGCACGGCCGATAACAAGAATGAAATGAAAGCAACCGCGAGCGGGGCGCCGAAATGCGTCCCGCTTTTTTGTGTCTGGCTTCGGCTACAATTGTCTTCACTTCCAAGAGATAAAAGAGATAAAACAAACTTTCAGCCAGGACAACACAATGAAAGAGACTCCAGAGCAATACACTCGACGAATAGTTGGCCACGCCGAGGGCAAAAAGCCTTTGGCAGTGCAGGCCGCGACGGCGAAGAAACTTGAGCGCCTCATCAAGGGTGTACCCTCGAGCAAACTGCGCAAGAGACCGGCGCCTGACAAATGGTCGGTGAGCGAGATTCTGGCGCACCTTGCCGACGCGGAGATCGTGGGTGCCTTCCGCATGCGGCTCATTCTGGGCGCGCCGGGAATACCGATCGTGGCTTTCGATCAGGATGCCTGGGTAGTTAGCGGGCACTACCACAAGCGCGATCCACGTAAGTCGCTCGCGCAGTTTCGTGCCGTTCGCGAAGCCAATTTGGCGCTGCTCAAGTCCCTGACGCCGGAGCAGTGGAAGCACTATGGAATGCACTCTGAGCGTGGGCAGGAGACGATTGAACACATCGTCCGCATGTTCGCCGGCCACGACATCAACCATCTGCAGCAAATCGAGCGCATTCTCGGTTAGCGCCGATATGACTTGGAACACAAGGGCCCGTGCTCCCGCGCACAGACCTGACCACTCGCCCATGATAACTTTGCCCCGTGGATACTGCAGGGCTTGACGCCATCGCGCGTGAGCTTTGCGAACTCCTTCAGCAACAAGTGGAATCCGTCGTCGGCCGAAAGTTCAACGATTTTACGGAGGAAGAACTGGAAGGCTATCAGCGTCGAAAGCAACGCATCCTCGAATTACGCTCCGAGCTGAATAAGTTTGTAAAACCCATGTAGAACTTGCGAGACTATCGCTTGGGACGACTACCGAGGGGTCGAGAGGCATGCCTTTCTTCCTCGCTCGCCGCCTTCTCGTACTCGGCTAACAACTGGTTCATCTCATCGATGAGTTTAGCGAGTTTTTTCGGATCCTTTTCGAGTTGCGCCCGTTTCTGCAGCACCCGCCAACCCTTGGGTTCGTCTTCCATTAGGCAGCCATGAACTATCCACTATACGGTACTTCATCTTATGAAAGCGACACGATCCGTGCGTCCGCCTACGAACCTCAACCAGCAGCCTTGATCAATTCACTGAGCTTGTCTAGATCTCCCGCGCTCGCGTCGCCGATAACAAAATAGCGGAGGCCATTGTGGCTCCAGCTGCGCACGTTGAACGACAGCGCCGTTTGCACCGAGTCGCGTGTTTGCAGGTTCCCGACGGCGCGTTCCTGGAAAATGAAAACCGAAATCTGGTGCTGCCGCACGCGGAAAATCAATTCCGCCCCCGGCGCTTGATTTAAGTAACTTACCTTCGCGCCCACCAGCACAAACGGCGAATCCTGCAACTCGGGCAGGTTGAACGTGAAAGGAATCTTCCCCGCAAACCATGGCTTTACGGTGTGCCGGTCGGAAGAAACAACATCAACCGGATTGGAACTCGCCAGTGTTGCCACGTGCAGGTCCGCTAACTCGCTCACCAATTGTTGCTCGCTTTTGCGGCCGCGATTCAGTGCGAAGAAAAGCCCTATAACAACCACCACTGCCATCGCCGTTGCCAGGACAGGAACGCGGAACCAACTCCTCCGCGCTGGCGGCCGCGCCGCGATGCTCTCTTGAATGCGCAGACGGAAGGCAGGATCGGGCGTAAATCTTTGTCCGGCAGTTTGCACCGTACGCTTTTGCTGCAGCCTGCTCAAGCTCTCCGCCGCACAAGCGGAGCATCCGCGCAAATGCTCGCTTAACGCCCGGGCCTCGCTGGCGGGAAGCTCGCCATCGAGATAAGCGTCGAGTTTCTCAATCCAACGGTCGCACGCCATGAATTTAAGCCTTCGCCTGACTCCCCTGCTTTTCCCGAACCGCAACCCGCAGAGCCTGCCGTGCGCGGGATAAGCGAGACATCACCGTGCCCATCGGAATGTTAAGAGTGGCGGAAATTTCCTGATACGACATCTCTTCGACTTCACACAACAGCAGCACCTCACGATACGCGACCGGAAGTTGCTCCATCGCCTTCTGCACCAGTTGCAAATCCGCTCGCTGCAGCAGGATGCTTTCAGGCGTTTCCTTGGCTGTGGGAAGGGCTTCCGACTCGCCATCAAGATCGAGCGGCACAGTCGCAGTGGCTTGCAGCCCGGTGCGCGAGGTCAGGAATGCGTTGCGCAGGATTCGGTAAATCCAGGCGCGGAAGTTTGTTCCCGGCTGGAATGACGAAAATCCTTTCAGGGCCTTGGCGTAAGTCTCTTGCACAAGATCCTCGGCCTCTTGCTGGTCATGGGTCAGCCAGCAGGCAAAGTTATAGAGCCGGTCGAAATGGGGCATGGCGAGTTGCTCGAACGTCCCCGATGACAGGCTTTCTTGCGACACGCACACAAGGGTAAACCAGCGGAGGCGCGTTTTATTCCCGCCGCGCCATAAATATTTCTCTTTTGTTCGTGGAATAAAACCAGCGGGCCGCAGTTAAGCACATTGAACTGCACAGAAAAGAATCGCACAGCAAATTCACACGGGAGACTAACGATGCCGCAGCGCAACAACGAAATCTTGTTCGACCACAACCACGACGGAATCGACCGCCGCGGGTTCCTGAAGTGCATGGCCTGGGCCGGCACCGGAGCGCTATGCGTGCTCCAGGGCGGCGTGCTCAAGTCATACAGCCTCGGCGATGCTTCGCACCAGCACGCTGGCGGAGAGTTAAGCTTCGTCCAGATCAGCGACAGCCACATGGGCTTCAACAAGCCGGCGAATCCCGACGTGGTTTCAACTCTGCAAGCCGCCGTAGCCAAGATCAACGCTCTGCCGGTTGCACCTGAGTTCATGCTGCACACCGGGGACATCACTCATTTGTCGAAGCCAGCGGAGTTCGACCAGGTCCAACAGATTCTCCAGTCGGCACGCCCGAAAGAAGTGTTCTTCGTTCCCGGCGAGCACGACGTGCTCGAAGATGACGGCCAACAATATCGCGAGCGTTTCGGCAAAAACGCCAAGGGTGCGGGTTGGTACAGCTTCGACAAGAAGGGCGTCCACTTCGTTGGCCTGGTCAATGTGATGAACCTGAAAGCCGGAGGCATGGGCTCGCTCGGTGCCGAACAACTGGAGTGGCTCGACGACGACGTGAAACATCTTTCGAAGAGCACGCCCGTGGTGGTCTTCGCGCACATGCCTCTGTGGAACATCTATCCGGATTGGGGATGGGGCACCGACGATAGTGCTCAAGCCCTCTCTTATCTAAAGCCTTTCGGTTCCGTGACTGTGCTCAACGGACACATTCACCAGACCATGCAGAAGGTGGAGGGCAACGTCACATTTCACACCGCTGCTTCAACCGCGTTTCCGCAGCCGCATCCGGGAGAGGGCCCGTCCGCAGGGCCGATGAAGGTTCCGGCCGAGCAATTGCGCGCTCTCTTGGGTGTTACCGATGTCAACTACACGCGCGGAAAGCATGCCCTGGCGGTTATCGATTCCACACTTGAATAATTCCCGAATCGAAGCCGGTCGACGCCGTCCAAATTCTGAAAGGAGCAAGTTCATGACAGCCCGCAAGTGGATTTTAGGAGCGACGATATTTTTCGTAGTTGGATCGATCGTGTTCGGCGTCGTGTACAGAACTATGGCCGCTCGTCCCGTAGACGCTTCGAGTGTAGAGGTGAAGATCGATAACTTCAGCTTCGCCCCCACATCGCTTAAGGTGCGCGTGGGGACGCAGATCACGTGGACGAATCGCGATGACATTCCACACACGGTGGTCGAGGAAGGACAAGTATTCAGGTCCAAGGTCCTCGACACCGACGAGAAGTTTACCTTCATACCAACCAAACCCGGCACCTATAAATACTATTGTTCGATTCACCCCAAGATGACCGCGAAGGTAGTGGTTGAGTAGAAACAGGCGAGTGGAAGTACGCAAGAGTTGCCAGAAGAAAATCCGATCCTATGTTCCTGAAAATCCGTGCTGCCCGAGCAGCGCTTTGTGCTACCTTCACAGCTACTTTATCGGGTCGCAACTCTACTGGGAGCGAACCGAGTAACTTCGAGATGATCACAAAAGTCTGCAGCAACACTAAATGTCCGGGGTACGCGCACTTTGTTTATACCGTTGCCATGCGCTGCGTTATTTGCCGATGCGACCTGAAATCCGCGCAAAGAATCTCTGAAGCCGCCAACTCCGGACGCGGGCGTAAGAACAGTCGAGGCGTAACCGGACGATCCCTGCACTCCAAACGAACGCGCGCCGCCAGTTAGACCGGGCTCCAGAAGAGAGACTCGGAACTCCCCTGCTCACCAACGAATCCCCGGAATCTGTCATCCTCCGCAAGCTCTTGACAGCGATGCCGAAACCGTACATTCTTGTGCCCGCATTGACAGTTTGTTTTCTGCACCTCTGTCGAGGCTGATTAACTCCGCTCCTGAGTGGCGAAGGTTCGCTATGAACAACCGAAGAATTATCGTGATACTTACAGTCGTGCTCGGCCTGGGTCTGGTGCCCGCCGCAATAGGGCAGGACCTGCAGTTCAACGTCATCTACCAGTGCGCGCCGCCGCTCAGTGTCAAAATTTTCTCCTGCGCCAGCACCGCGCAGACAGCCAGCTGCGATCTGCAGAATTATCGCGACGGCAAATCCACGGTGCGTGGCTCGCTGACGCGCCAGCAACTCGTCACTGGTCTGCAGAAGTGTCACCTGCAAACCGCGGACGAGGCCAAAGCGCATCCGCCCGGCGCGGACATGCCGGCCACCGCCACCACTCCTGCGAACCGAGCTGCCGGCGGAAGCGCAGCAGCGAGCGCCAGCCAGGTTGGAGCCGGTGGATTCAAGGTGGGCGACACCGTTCGCCTCCCGCTTGGAGATGGCAAGATTCTCCAGGTGCGGGGCCGCGAGTACTTTGTCCGCAACGCCAACGGCGTCGAGATTTGGATGAGCTATCCGGAGCAGATTCGGCGCATAGGGAAGCTGACGGCCGAAGATCACGCTCTCGGACAATACGACGCGCACGACTGGGTGCAGGTGCTGGTCGAAGGTAAATGGTTGCAAGCCGAAGTCGTCAATCAATCCGACAACGTTTATACGATGAAGCTAGCTAACGGCCACGAAGTCGATACTTCAGCGCAATTCATGCGCCCATCCACGCCGCCTCCAGTGGTTAAGCCGCCTGCCTTCCAATTCGGAGTGCCGCCGAAGCCCGGTGTGGTCAGTTGCACGGGCAAGTTCGAAGGACGCTACTCATCTGCCGCCGGCAGTCCAGGCATGGTGACTATCACCTTCCGCTCCGGCAAAGCGACCCTGCGGGAGCCGGACATGGTCATGACCGATGGGAAGTTGAGCGCCATGTCGAGCGAGAAAGAAGCGGAATGCTGGACGGGCGGCGGCAAGATTTATCTGAAATGGATCGACGGCGCCAATTATGACTTCCCGATTGATATCAACGACGACGGCACACTCGACACCCAATTGGGAGAGCTGAAGAAAAAGGGTAACTGAGTCCTCGGAGAAAGATCTTGGTCGAAGCCGCAAAAAATCTCTTCCTGATTCTGAGCGCGCTCTTTCCCATCGTTGACCCGCTCGCCGGAAGCCCGATCTTTCTGGCGATGACCAGTGAATATTCACGCTCTACGCGGAAAGCCCTGTCTTTGCGAATTGCGATGGATAGTTTTTTCCTGCTGGTTGGGTCGTACTTCATTGGGACCCATATCCTCTCATTCTTTGGCATTTCACTGCCCGTAGTTCAGGTCGGAGGAGGACTGATCGTGATCTCCACCGGCTGGACGCTGCTGAAGCAGGGCAATTGCAATGATCGAAAGGACGTGCAACAGAATATTCCGCCGGAGGATCCCTTCCGAAACGCTTTTTATCCTTTGACCTTGCCCCTTACAGTCGGCCCCGGATCGATTTCCGTGGCGATCACGCTGGGCGCGAATGCTCCCTACCATCAAGGGTTTCATCTCTTGAGTATTTTGACAGCGATTGTTGGGTCCGCCCTGCTCGCGGCCACTGTTTATCTTTGTTACGGATACTCCGACCGTCTCGGCCACGTGGTTGGTCCGACGGGTATGGCAGTGATCATGAAACTTTCATCTTTTCTCCTCGTCTGCATCGGTGTGCAGATTCTGTGGAATGGCGCCAAACTTCTGTTGGCCTCGGTGCCCTTTCAGATGCGGTGAGCGGCGCAGCGGCAGATGTAAATGCGATTAAAGTGCTTCCTTGTCGAAGCGCACCGCTGCCCGCACTGAAGGTGCAAATTCCCACGGCTTCATGTATTTTCAATGTTCAAGCAGCATTGGCGGCCGGTGCTAAGGCATCCTTTGGCCTTCGGCGTTCGGCAGGCGTCGCGGAGGGGGCCTGCATGAAACTGAGGTTGGTTGTCCCGGTGTTGTTACAACAAATGCTGTTGCTGGGCTTTTGCATTGTCTGGGATAGTTGCCAATCGCAGCGGACCGCCGGCCCCTCGATCGAGTTCAGCAAGATTCCGCCGGCAGCGCAGGGCGGTCGAGAGAGACTGGATAGTATTGCGGGGCGTGTCGTCGGGGCTCACTCGGGCCAGCAGATCGTTATATACGCGAAAAGCGGGCCTTGGTGGGTGCAGCCCTGGCCTGACCGGCCCTTCATTCCGATTCAAGGTGATTCCACGTGGAGCACGGACACTCATCTTGGATATGAGTACGCTGCCCTGTTAGTGGATCCCGGCTATCACCCACCCCCAACCCTGGATGTGGCTCCGACCCAGGGTGGCCCGGTAGTCCTGGTACAAATTGTAAAAGGTGTTGGCACCTTGCCTCCATTTCCTACTGTGCCACTACATTTCAGCGGATACGATTGGAATATTCAGACCGTGTCCGCGATTCGGGGCGGATTGAACAATCTCTACGATGCGGACAATGCCTGGACGGACGCGAGCGGAGCCTTGCACCTGCGCATCATTAAGAAAGGCGATAAATGGACTTGTGCCCACATGATTCTGACGCGCAGTTTAGGCTATGGAACGTACGTTTTCGTGGTGCGCGACGCGTCTAAGCTCGAGCCCGCTGTTGTTCTCAGTATGCATACTTTCGATCCGGGAGGAGGAGACCAACACTACCGCGAAATGGACGTTGAAATCGGTCACTGGGGCGATGCAGCCAGTAAGGAGAATGCCCAGTACGGCATTCAGCCCTTTTACGTTCCGGGAAATATAGCGCAGTTTACCGAGCCTCCTGGAACCCTGACGCATACGATGCTCTGGGAACCGGGACGAGCAAGCTTCAAGACAGTTCGCGGTTCATCGATGCGCGCCGGGGCGCCCGTGGTCTCCGAGCACGTCTTCACGTCTGGAGTACCTTCTCCCGGCCAGGAGTTGCTTGAGTTCATGCTGTACTTCGTGGCGAGCGATAAGAATCCGATCCAAAAAGGTGCTGAGGTTGTCGTTGAGAAATTCGAATTTCTTCCATGATCGACGTCCTGGAAAGCGCTGGCGCTCTAAATGGGCCGTTGCTGCATTCGCCCTGGTGTATTTCGCCGCTGCGGCATACGCAATCGATCCGCACCGAATGATCTCGCAATATTCGCGGGACCGATGGGGCGACCGGAGTGGATTCCCCGGCGGATCTGTGTCGGCCATCGCTCAAACGGATGACGGCTACCTTTGGATCGGTACCGAGAAGGGACTGATTCGATTCGACGGACTGAACTTCCGGGCATTTCCGCAGGCGACCCCTGAGTCGTTTCCAATCGGTCCGGTTCAGGGACTGGTAGCGGACGCCGCGTCAAATCTCTGGATCCTGCTGCAAAGTACAAGGATTTTGCGCTTCCACGACGGGAAATTTGAACTGGGCCGGGATGAGGCGGAATTTGGCATCACTGCCATCGCAAGGCGAAGTAACGGTAGGGTTCTTTTTTCGTCGCTTGCCTATGGCACTCTCACCTACAACGGGCAGAGATTTGAAATTCTCGCATCTCCCGGCGGCGAGCAATCCGCTTCCAATGCGGCCGCAATCGCTGCAGGGAATGACGAACTTTCAAGCCGCTTTGCCTGGGCCACGGGCGTCGCTGCTCACCGGGTCGCCGAGCCTAACTCCTCTGTTGTCTCGATGGCGGAAACTGCCGACGGAAAGCTTTGGCTGGGCACGGGAGATCGCGGCCTTTTCTACATGACCGACGGGCTCGTTACGGCGGTAGGCAAAGGAGCCCACGTTCGTAAGGTTACATGCTTACTCCCCATGGAGAACGGGGAGTTGTGGATCGGAACCGATAAAGGCGTTATGCAGTGGAACGGGACGAAACTCACACAGACCGGAGTGCCCTCCGCTCTCCGTCACGTTCCGGCTCGCGTCATGATCCGCGACCGCGACTCGAACATCTGGGTAGGCACAGCCGGCGGACTGATTCGCGTCAATGGAGATGAAGTCTCCTTTGATAAGGACAGTCGCGCCGAACCGGTCACCGCGCTTTTCGAAGATCGAGAAGGGGACCTATGGGTAGGGCGCCCGTCGAGCATTGAGCGCCTGCGCGATAGCGCCTTCGTCACCTATTCGGTCGCGAGCGCACACACGGAAAGTAGCGGGCCGGTTTACGTCGACCCGCAAGGGCGCATATGGTTCGCCCCTTTCGATGGTGGGTTGCGCTGGCTGAAAGCTGAAAAGACCGGCAGCGTGTCAAACGACCGGTTGAGTCAGGATGTGGTCTACTCAATCGCGGGTAGCAAAAACGAACTCTGGATTGGAAGGCAACGAGGAGGCCTGACGCATCTGCTATATGGTCCGGGCTCGGTTACAACCAAAACTTATACGCAGGCGGATGGCCTTGCGCAAAACAGTGTTTACGCTGTGCATGAAAGTCGCGATGGTGCCGTCTGGGCGGGGACATTGAGCGCAGGTGTTAGCGAATTCAGAAACGGCCATTTCACGACATATACGACTGCGAACGGTTTAGCGTCGAATACAATCTCGTCGATCGCGGAGGGCGATGACGGAACGATCTGGTTTGGCACGCCGAAGGGTCTCAGTGGATTGGCGAAAGGCGGGTGGCGAACCTTTACGACGGCCACCGGTTTACCCTCGGATGACGTTAACTGCCTTCTGCAAGATTCGTCGGGAGTGTTATGGATCGGCACTGCCGATGGCCTCGCATTCCTCAGTGCCGGAAGCATCCATGTGCCTCGTGGATCGCTCGATTGGCTGCGGGAACCGATGTTCGGAATCGCCGAGGATCGAGGCGGATGGCTTTGGATTGCAACCGCCAGTCGCATATTGCAGGTGAAACGCTCAAGCTTGATAAGCGACCTACTGCCAGACTCAGATGCGCGGGAATATGGGCTGGACGACGGATTGCACGGCACCGAGGGCGTCAAGCGGCACCGATCAGTTGTAGAAGATCCGCAGGGATACGTTTGGTTTTCTACGAATCGCGGACTTTCTGTGGTTAATCCTTCGCGTGCGACGGTAAATCCCGCTCCGGCTCTGATTCACATGGAAGCAGTTTTGGCGGATGGCACACCTCTCGACTTTCGCGAACCCATTCGCGTTTCCACCAGGCGGCAAAGGACAACGTTTCGATTCGCCGGGCTTAGCCTCGCTCGTGCCGGACGCGTCCGCTATCGTTACCGCCTGGAGGGTTTTGACAAGAGTTGGAGCGAGCCGACTGCCACGCCGGAAGCCAGCTACGCCAACCTGCCCGCAGGCTCGTACCGGTTCCGCGTTATCGCCTCTAACAGTGACGGGCTGTGGAATGGTTCGGAGGCTGCCGTCCCTTTTGAAGTAGCGCCAACCCTCTGGCAAACGTGGTGGTTTCGGTTGGCGTTGGTGTTGTGTGTCGGACTTGCTGCTCTGGCGGCGTATCGGCTGCGCATGCACGAGTTAACTCGCGTTCTCAACGTCCGCTTTGAGGAGAGGCTTGCCGAGCGAACCCGCATCGCTCAGGACTTGCACGATACATTACTGCAGGGTGTTCTCAGTGCGTCAATGCAGCTTCATGTCGCCATGGATCAGTTGCCCGACCACTCTCCGGCGCGGAAAACTATGACCCGAGTTTTGGAAATCATGAGTCAGGTCGTCGACGAAGGCCGCAACACACTTCGAGGATTGCGGTCACCGGCTACGGCCGCGCATGATCTAAAAAGTTCATTCTCACGAATCCCGCAAGAGTTGGGAGCGTTGGAAAGCATTGACTTTCGCGTGGTTGTGGAAGGACCCTCCACTCCGTTGCGGCCAGCCATCCGTGATGATATTTATGGCATCGGCCGGGAAGCTTTAGTCAACGCGTTTCGCCATTCCCGCGCGAACAAAATCGAGATGGAGCTCGAATACGCTGCCGACCATCTGCGCGTTCTCGTTCGCGATGACGGCTGCGGGATTGACCCCCAGGTGCTTCGCTTTGGCCGTGACGGGCATTGGGGAATGCCAGGGATGCGAGAGCGCGCGGAAAGAATTGGGGGGAAGCTCACAGTTTGGAGCCGCAGTGGAGGCGGAACGGAAGTCGACCTTCGTATCCCCGGCGCCATTGCTTTCGAGTCCCGTCCGGCCACGGCAGCGTCTAAATGGCTGCGACGTTTTCGGCGAAACGGAGACGCTGCCTGAACGATTCTTCAAAGGCGTTGGATGAATGAGCGAACTTTCAAAAATCCGAATCCTCAGTGTTGATGATCATCCGCTGATGCACGAAGGGATTGCGACAGTTATCAGAAACCAGCCCGATATGCTGCTCGCTGCCGAGGCAACCACCGGCTTGCAAGCCATCCAGAAGTTTCGGGATCTCAAGCCCGACGTGACGCTGATGGACCTGCGCCTTCCCGACATGAGCGGCATCGATTCCATGATCGCGATCCGCGCCGAGTCCCCGCAAGCTCGGATCATCATCCTGACCAGCTTTGGAGGCGATGTAGAAATTCAGCGCGCTCTCGAAGCTGGGGCTCGCGCTTATGTGCTCAAGAGCATGCCTCCGAAAGAACTCATGGAGGTGATCCGCCAGGTGCATGCAGGCAAGCGGCGAATCCCGCCCGAGATCGCCGCGCATTTGGCCGAGCACTTCACCGACGAATCTCTCACTGGCCGGGAGATCGAGGTTCTCCAGCAGATTGCCGGGGGCAACCGCAACCGTGACATTGCCGAAAAACTCTTCATCACGGAAGAGACCGTCAAGGTACACATCAAGCACATCATGGAAAAACTTGGCGCCTCCGACCGAACCCAGGCAGTCACCATTGGGGTTCGCCGGGGAATTATTCAGCTTTAGGTCGACAATTCTCCCCATTGTGCCAAAGTTAGGTTAATGCTAACGGACAATTCTGTCTTAACGCCGATCCGGATGGTTGGGGTCGGTGAACTCAAGCAACTCAATGGGTGCGCCGTTTTCGATGATGAACGCAACGCGCACGCCGGCGGATGGGCTGTTCGGCGCAATCAGAATTTCCCGGCCGACCAACTCGGAGGCCAGGTCACTCACCTCAAAAGCGACATGTGGCACTAGCCTAACCAACTCGGGAACAAGCGCGTCCGCTTCGAACCGCATCCATTCCACCCCGTACTCGCTGTTCTCGTGTCCGACAAGGAAGATCTTCAGGTGTTCGATATGGCGCTCTCCCGGTCGCGACTGACTGGTAGGAATTCCAATGTGGTGATATCGACGCATTTTCTCGCCTCCGTTCCCGAATAACACCGGCTCTACGTGATCATACTGCGGAAAATGTTCCGAGACCCAAAGACAATTGTTGTCTGAAACCAACCTTCGGTGCAGGCTGGAAAGAGCGTGCCTCGCCAACCGGATCCGAGACTATTGTGATTATGCTTCGCGGTTCGAAAGGTGATTTCAAGAGACCTGATCGCACCGCGCCTTCGAAATCTCCATTTAGACCCGTCCTCGAAACCCTTCATCCGATACCTCAAAGGTGTTACGAAAAGATTCCAAGCACTAGGGATTCGCGGAGTCGCCGAGGCCTCTACTCTAAGCATCTGTGCGCGGGCGGCTGCGAATTCAAATGTTTTCCACATTTCCACACGGATGGCCTGCGGCGGGTCTTTTGCTTTTGCGATCAGCCGCCGGAGTTGTGCTTATTATTCAGGGGGCCTCCTCTTTTGGAAGTAAATACGAATCGGGGTTTCCGTTTCTGGGCGTCGCTTTGCTCACCATTACAGTGGGCGCTTTGCTCTTGATTGGGTTTCTAACTCGATTCGCCGGCGCCTTAGCGGTGTTGGCCGCAGTGGGCAGCATGTTCTTGCGGTTCCCAACTCCCAGCGCCGGATTCCCTAAGACCGGATTGTTTGAAACCGGATTGTTCGAAACCGGATTGTTCGAAACCGGATTGTTCGAAACCAGGATAATTGCGGGCTTAGTCGTCGTGATCGCGGTCGCTGTCGTTTGCCTCGGTCCGGGGGTGTTTTCCGTCGATGCCCGGCTATTCGGTCGTCGGGAAATCATCATCCCCAAGAATCGGGATGACTGCGAGAGCTAAGGATTTCCATTTTATAAGGTCCAGCAGGAGTGCCAGGGTTCGTCCCAAAACGAGCGCCCGCTCAATCGCAAAAAACAGGCTGTCCTACCACCAATGTGGTATGCGCAGCCCAGTCTTCGGTGGTAGCAAAAAAACACTGTATAGCGTGATGTGCTCTGCTCTGTGAGGTAGCAAAGTGTTGAAGTCAAAGGTTAGTAGGTAGATAGGACAGAGAGGATTCACTATGGACAGCATGAACAATCCGTTAACTGAATTGAGCCCGTGCGTCAGGATTTTTATCGAGTCGTTACTTACCGAAGCTGGATCGATCGATTCAGGAAGGCCAGCGAACCTTGATTTATCCAATCACGATTCATCCAAACACGATTCATCCGATCAGCGGTCGTCCAATCCACGCGCTCGCCGCAATGTTCTCGCGAGTGAGTGCCGCTCATCGCGACTCGCTTCGCCTCTCACAGCTGTCTTTGCATTCCAGCCAAAATCTGAAGCGCCTGCTTGATGCCTCCATTCGCGTCTTCGCGATGCTTGACCATGCCTCTGCTTGCGATTGGCGGCGAGAAGGCCAACGCTCAAATACTAGGAGAGCCCCAGCTTACGCAAGCCGTCAGCAAACCCATTCCAGATAAGAAGAGACCGGAATTGGCGAAGACGGAGGCGAGAGGAAATGGCGAGGACACCGGCACGGTGAAGGCATTTTCCTGAAGGCAAGCTAATTGCGGGTCGCGGACAAGATCGCGACCTTCGCTCCCGGCTGAGGTCGCAACTTTTGAGAAAACTGACAGGCGCCCGCTCACAGTCAGTTGCCGTTCTTCTTCAGCTCCCCTAGTGTGGCTACTGTGGGATCGAAGTACACTATTTCCACGGGAGGGCCGCGCGACTCCTGCCTGGCCATTCCGCTGAGCAAATCCTGAGGTCAAGAGGAATCATGAGTCAAGATAGCTTCATTTCGGTTGCAGACAATGCCAAGTCGCGAAATGACCTCGTCGATCGCGGGTTCAGTCGTCAGCCGCTCCGCATTGATGTGGATATAGCGCACTCGCTGGAAGCATTAGGCCATGCAGCCTGGTCCATTCCAAAAGACAAGTACTATGACGGGGGTGACAGGTATCGTTCCTTAAATCGCGTCCGGGCCGAGATTGTGGAGGGCGGTGTAAAAGTTTGGTCGAGCGAGGAGAACACGCCCTATGTGCAGCTCAAGAAATACAACACAACACTGGGCGGTCAGCAGCGAGAGTATGCCCCGCTGCCCTCGGCCATCGCTGCATCCGTGGGCGTTCGCAAAATGATTGCTCACCATCTTCATTACCTGCCGCTCTCTGCGCTGGGCAGGAGGTATTTGGTCAACGTTCATCTGATAAGGTTCACGGCTACGCCAGGTCGTCCCTGCGACACCAGCCCACCGGGCTTGCACAAAGACGGGGAAAAATACATCGCCACACATCTACTGGGCCGCTGCGGCGCTCGTGGTGGGGAAGTCATCATAACCGACAATGACAAACACGAAATCGATCGCTTCACGATGCGCGAGATGGGTGAGTGTTATGTCTTCGACGATGAGTGCGTCTGGCATATGTTGACGCCAGTGGCAGTACTGGAAGGCAGTCAGTACGCCTACCGTGACACGCTGGCATTCGATATGCTGCCAGAGGGCTGGGAACCAGTGAAGTGATCCACGGAGCTGCAACGCGGCCTTCTGACCAGGGTCGTTGAGAGCCCGTCCGGGGGCATAATTTCCGCTTGGCCCGAACAGGTGGCGCCTGCGAACTACGAGCACGCCGGCTTCAGACTCCGGCGTGCTTGTAGCGATTCCTTCGTTATCGAGCTGCGTGGAATGTGGCACAAGTATTCTCCACGTTAGTTGTGAGCGGCCATGTGATCGGTCATGCCATTACGCGGCGCAGGTGCGAAATGCGCCCGCCCATCCTCGATCAGCCATTGACCCCCGTGGCGGACGGCCACGTAGAAAAAGTTGATCGGGATCACGGGGATGATCGTCCCATCCGGACCGTTGACATTGTGCACGGTAAGAAGTGCGTCGGCGACCGCGACATCGGGATTGATGAAGCGGATCCGATAGTTGGAGAACGCCGCTTGCGTGTTGCCGGTGACGGCTTGCTGCGCCTCAGGACCGAAGTCGTTCACCATTGCGACCCGCCCTTGCAGAAAGTGACCCACCGGCGTCACGAAGGTTCCATTTTCGGCGAATAGCGATGCTCGGAGTTCGGCATTCTTCTGAACAAAAGCCTTAGCAAAGTTATCTCCGAGCGTGCGAACGGCTGCTTCGTCTTGAGGCCCGCTGGCGCTCGCAGAACCGGTCACACCGACGACGAGCGCACACGCGAGAAGGGTTAATCCGAGACGTTGCATCAGGCCTCGGAGCGCTGACTTGGACGCCTGGGGCGCGGAATCAGCTCGATATATTTGTGAAGTTTTCATTTCTTTCTCCTTAATTTTCATTTTTTTCTCCTTAACTTGTTTTTCTTTCTCCTTACTACTTAAAAGGCAGATACCCGCTCACATCGGCATCTCGGTCCCTGCCTGTTCCGCCGCCCAGAATTCGGACGGCTTCGTGGAACGCCCGTTACCATCAAAATTGTTCAAGTCTGGCGATGCCGAATACCGCATGAAATCGCTCGCAGTAGATAACGGCCGCGTTGTATTTCTGCAAATCGACAGATGCAGGGAGATCGTAATTCTGATCTCCTTGGTTGCCTTTCAGGGGCCCGAGCTCAACGCTATCAAGGTGACCTTTCACAATCTCTTGTGTGAGATTCACATCATCACTCATCGCTAGGACAACGTGCACATCCGGCCCATTCGAGGTCATGAAATCCGTCAGCCGGAGATACTCTTTGCCATCGAAGCTCTTATAGATGGTTCCGCGACCGCTCGTTTGGTGAGCCTTGCCTTCCAGTCGGCCGGTATAAAGCGGCTGAGGATCGGCGCTCGAAGCGAACGGCGCCGGCTCATTGACCTTCTGATTGATCCAGAGTTTCTCAGGGCGGAAGGCCCACCAAGCCGCAACGAGAACCGGAAGAACAACTGCAGCCAAGATCCATTTCCTATGCCACGACCAGGAACCTACTCGTGTATTCATGACTTTTTCCTTCGCGAATGATGGATCGGGCAGGTTTACCTGCCCGATTCCATTGTGAAAACGTGAGTCTTAGAACTTCTCAAGAGGTGCGGCGCCGAAGTTGGCGTTGAACCGCTCGCAATAGATCGATACTGTTTGAAACTTGCTCAGGTCAGTGTCGCCGGGTATTTCGTAGTTCTGGTCGCCCTCATTTCCTTTCAGATTCCCCAGTTCCACTCGCTCGGTGCTGCTGTTGAGAAAATTGGCATCGTCGTCCGCGTCCTTGGCTGCAATGAGAATCACGTGTACATCGGGCCCGTTGGACGTCTTGAAGTTTGTCAGGCGGAGCACGAGCTTTCCGTCCGCTTCCTGGTAGATGGTCGCGCGGCCAGACGTTTTGTGCACTTTGCCGTGAAAGGCGCCAGTTTCCAGAGTTTTGGTTTTGTCTTCATGCTTCATGCTGTCCTGCGCGTATACCGAGGACTGCAATCCGAATGCGAATGTCAGTGCAACGAGTGCGAGAAGGGTTAATCCGAGACGTTGCATCAGGCCTCGGAGCGCTGACTCGTGCGCCTCGGGCGCGGAATCAGCTCGGTATATTTGTGAGGTTTTCATTGCTTTCTCCTTAATGGTCATTATTTTTCTCCTTGGTTGTTGTTTCTTTCTCCTTACTACTTACTGACTCGGAACCCCGCACTCAGCCCTTTACGGGTGTGCTTGCGAGGAACCTCCACTTTTTCAATTTGCGGAGGAACCGACAGCAATTCGTTGGCTCGCGCCCCCAATGCCTTCGCAATGTCGCCACTCAAGTGGGCATTGCGGCCCGCTTCATTTGCAAAGGTGTCGAAGATGCCGAACTTCCCCGGCCCGAGCTTGATCGCATACCATTTCAAAGTCCCTTTCTCATCCAGCGCGAGCGGCTGAGCTGACTTTAGAAATGCCTCAGCATCGGCTTCCTTGCCTCGGCGGGCTTCCAGCGTGACTAACAATCCAATTGCTTCCATTGAATTTCCCTCCTGTGTTCAATTAGTTCCGACCGTCTTATTCCCCAAATTCTGAGCGATGCTTTTCGACAAACTGTTCAACCGTCATCGGAGGACGACCGCCAATCTCTTGGACATAGTTATTCATCCCACTAAAAATCCCATTTTGGTGGTCGATAGCGATCTCTTTTAAATGTTGGAGAACGAAATCCGAGCCTGCGCCCCCAGCTTTGTCTGCTGCGGCGTACGCTGTAGCGGCGGTATTTCGAGCCGGGCCACGCGGCCGGCTACTTATGATCTCTCCATATTTCTCAATTGGAATCTGCTCGTAGTAAAGTTTCTTTCCGAGCACGCTTCCAATGATCTGAGAAATTTCTTTATGGTTATGTTCCGCCGGCCCAACCAGAGGATATGTTTTCCCCGCATGCGCTTTCGGATTTTCCAGAATTCCGACAATCACTCTGGCTTGATCTTCTCCCGCGATGGGAGCGTGGCGGCCAGTGCCGAATGGTACGAGCCAGGTCCCCTGACGGATCATGGCGGCCCCATACAGCATCCACTCCGAAAAGAGTGTCGGTCTGATGTGGCTGACGGGCACCCCGGACCAGTCAAACACACGCTCCGCTAGCCAGTGTGCCAGTGCGGCATGGCTTCGAGAGTCTCCGCGTGCCGACTTTTGTGACATATTGACGATGATTTTGACGCCAGCTTCCTTTGCCGCCTGAGCAAATCGAACACTTGCATCCACGATCCCCGGTCGAATGGGATAAACGAAATATGCTCCGTAGATTCCACGAAGGGCGGAACGTACCGATTCCATGTCGAGAAGGTCGCCAAAAACGACCTCTGCGCCCAATTTGCTGAGTCGTTCCGATCTTTCATCCTCTCGGTGAGCAAGCGCTCGAACGGCGTGTCCTTTTTCAATCAGCTGTTCAACTGTTTCACCACCCGTTGCGCCGGTCGGTCCCGTTACAAGAAATTTCTTTTCTGATTTCATTTAATTCTCCTGTTTCGGTCTTTTGTGATGACCTGCGTTATCGGCTGAATAACGCCTGTCTTGTGCCTAGTCCTTTGACGACGCTGTTCTTGCGCAGAATGCTGTAACCTGTGCGGTCAGGCGCGAAGAATGGGAGCTCCAAACGGGGCACCCGTGGCTCCGCCATCCACCATCAGCTCAACTGCGTTAACGTATGAGGAATCGTCCGAGGCAAGGAAGAGCACGGCTTTGGCAAGTTCTTCCGGCTCGCCCCAACGGCCCAGCGGTATGACAGACGAGAAGAACTTCGCCTGCTTGTCGGACTCGTCTGCAGATATAGAGGCGCGGGGACCGCGCTTCCAAATAGGAGTCTTGGTCGCGCCCGGTGCGACGACGTTCACGCGAATATTGCGTGGTGCAAGATCGGCGGCGATGGAACGTGCCATCGAAACGAGGCCGCCCTTCGAGGCTGCATATGCGGCGACGCCAGGTTGGCCGAGATAGTTGTGTACCGATCCATTAAAGATGATGCTGCCGTTGTCGCTCAGCAGAGGGGCCGCTGAATTCACCGTAAAGAAAGCGCCATTAAGGTTGGTGTGGATTACGTTCTCAAAAATGGCTTCGTCAGTCGAGCCGGTAGGCGTCCGGCCAGAGATGCCGGCATTGGCGAAGACAATGTCGAGGTTCCCGAAATCTTCGGCCAGGGCTGCGAAGAGCCGCTTGCGGTCTTCCGCAATGGTGACGTCAACGCGGTAGCCACGCGCGCTCGATCCAAATTCGGCGATCGCCTCATCGAGCGTCTTCTGGTCGCGACCGGTAATGGCGACCTGCGCGCCCTCCGCAACGAAAAGTCTGGCTGTGGCAAGACCGATGCCGCTGTTACCGCCGGTAATAAGAGCCTTTTTCCCTGCGAGCTTCATAAAGCCTCCTTTTGTGTGACCGACCATCAAAATATGATGCCCGTCATACATGTGATATGATGACCATCATAGATGGAGGATGCAGAAAAAGTTTATGCGCTATCCCGTCGAAGAGACCGCTGCAAAACATGAACGGATTGTGAGGGAGGCTTCCCGCCTGTTCCGTGAACGGGGATTTGAGAACGTAAGCGTGGCCGAAGTGATGAAGGCCGCCGGCCTGACGCATGGGGCGTTCTATGCCCATTTCGATTCGAAGGAAGAACTGCAGGCGGCTGCGGTTGCCTATGGCCAAAAGGTTTCGCTAGGGCGCGCGCAGCGCAGCAAGAGTAATAAGAAGAGCAAAGGATCGTTTGCTGACCGCTACCTGAGCCCGTGGCACCGGGATAATCCAGGCGACGGCTGCACCATGGCCGCGCTGGCGCAGGAAGTAGCTCGCTCGACCCCTGAACTCAAAGCCGCATTCGAGCAGGGACTTGAGGAAATTCTTCCCGCGATAGGTGGGGAACGGAAAGAAGCTATCTTTCGGGCAGCGGCGATGATGGGTGGCGTGGTACTGGCTCGTGCCGTGCAGGATCCGCGACTGTCCGACGAAATTCTTAAGAGCGTTCGACAAAAGCTCGGCTGATCGTGCCCTCGCGAATCCGAATGTCGGTCGCCGCTCTTGTGATCTGGAAGCAAACCAAGTTCGTGGATGGTCGGCAAAACTTCCCTGATCGGTAAGGTAAGGGTTGCCGGTCACTCAGGCAAAGCCGGTCAATCGTTGATCGTACCCTGCAAGCCCGTGGGTTTACACCGCGATGGGTGCGATAATTCGGGTGATAATCGTCCAGGAACTCATGAAGCGCCACGTGCTCATGTACGGGTTGATCGGTGGAATCTTGATCGCACTGCTCAGGTGGACGGAGTATCAGTTCCTGGTCGTCGAACATTCGATCGAAATCTACGGCGGACTGATCGCGGCGACCTTTGCCGTTCTTGGCATCTGGCTCGGCCTCAGGTTAACAGGAAAACGGAAGACAATTGTTGTGAAGGAGGTCCCTATTCCTGCCGGGGGACCGTTCATCCCGGACGAAAGAAAACGAGAGGACCTCCATATCACTCGCCGTGAGCTTGAGATCCTTGAATTGATAGCCCAAGGCCTGAGCAACCGCGAAATCGCCGAGAAGCTTTTTGTGAGCGAGAGCACGGTGAAGACTCATTCCAGCCGTGTTTTCGACAAACTAGGGGCTAGACGAAGGACGCAAGCGGTGCAACTCGGCAAGGAATTCGGCCTTCTCCCCTGATTTACTCGCGCACAAGCATGGCTCGCACCAAGAACTACTCCCCCAAACGAATGATTTTTCTCTCCGCCGCCAAAATCACCCGAAAGGATGACGACAGAGACCCCGCCTGATGCGGTATGTTGAGCCGCTGAAAAGGAGCAAACATGAAGTCTTCGAATTGGATGAAGGTTATTGTGGCGGGTGCCCTGTCGATCGGGTTGTTTTCACGCACTGCGCCCATTCAAGCAATGGCCCAGGAACTTCCCAAGGTCTACGACGCCTCCATGCCACGTGAGCAGCAGATCACACTAGCCGAGAGCGCAGCTCCGGCCGAGGTATCGAGTAAGGCTACAGTTTACGTTCTGGGCCCCAAAGGCTACGAGAAAGCGCGCGAAGGCACCAACGGCTTCAGCTGCTTTGTTGGCCGGCATTTCGTAAAGCCCGCAGAAACGACGATTGAGCCGCAGTGCTTCGACGCCGAAGGCAGCCGCACTCTTTTGCCTGTCTACCTGCACGGTGAAGAGCTGCGCACAAGCGGCAAGTCGGAGGCAGACATCAAGGCAGACGTCGCCAATGGATATAGGGAAGGCCGCTACAAATACCCCAGCAAGCCGGGATTCCTTTACATGATGTCGAGCCAGAACCGCCTGAGCGCCATCCCTGACCACGGCACCGGCATTTTCCCGCCGCACTTGATGTTTTATGCTCCGAACATGACGACGAAAGACATCGGCTTCGACACCCAACCCAAGCTCGATTATCTGGGGATGACGCACCCCGGAGCGGGGGATAACCTTATCGTGGTAATCCCAATGGCATCGACCTCGCCCGCTAGCCCAGCCGGTCGCTGAAATCGTATGAGCACGGGACCGGCATCATACGTGGAAAAGGCTCAATATCGGATAAAAGACATTTCGAGAATATGAGAAAGATCGTAGTCACCTTCGGGCTGATTTCTGGCGCTATCTCCTCGCTGATAATGATAGCGCTGGTGACGTTCGGCGACAGGATTGGCTTTGACCGGGGCGCGGTCATCGGAAACACGTCCATTGTGCTCTCGTTCCTGATGGTGTTTTTCGGCATCCGAACCTACCGCGACAACATCGGCGATGGCCAGATTACCTTCTTGAAAGCCTTTGCCGTCGGCCTCTCTATTACTCTGATTTCCTGCATCTTCTATGTCGTAACGTGGGAAGTGATCTACTACAACTTCATCCCTGGTTTCTGGGACGCATACGGCGCTCACCTGGTTGAGAAGCTCACGGCCTCGGGCGCGAACCCCGCAGCCATCCAGGCAAAACTTGAGCAGGTGAGAAAGTACAAAGAGCTGTACAAAAACCCACTCTTCAACGCAGCGCTCACGTTCATTCATCCCTTCCCGATTGGGCTCGTCATCACGCTGTTCTCCGCGTTGGTCCTGAGGCGAAAGCCGCGATCGCTACCAGAACAATCACCTTTACGGGCATCTTGAAGCCGTCCCGGCCGCTTCGCCCCAGAGGGCCGTCGTTGGCATTCATAACCAGCCGATCTAATCGCTTGCCGGGCCTGTTCTCTTAGCTTTCGCATCATGATGTTTGCACCATGCCAGAGGATCGAGTTCACTACAACCGGATAGCTTCCGCGTAGTCGGCAAATCTTCCCTGATCGGTAAGGTAAGGGTTGCCGTCCTCCGATCTCAATCGACCCGCCTTTGAGGGGAACTTTCCAGAGATGGCAACAAGGCAGACAGCGGACAGCAAGAGGACTATGAAGCCGAAATCCAATTGCGGCGCTCGCAAAAGGTCGGTGGTTCGTACGTATGTCCGGATGCCAGCCGACTCTCCTCTCGGCGTGTGGACCACAACAGGATAGGGCCCAAGGATGCGGCTGTGAAGCGTGCGATGATCGGGAATTCTTTCTGGACTTCGAGGCGCAATTTGTGAATCTGCGCACTGACGTTGCGATTGACTTTCTTGAACTCTCGTTCCATCACCCAGAGCGCCGCATTGTAGGCGCCGATGATCTTCTTCACTTGCCGCGTAAACCGTTCCCGCACGCGGGGGTCAGGATGGTTTTTGTAGCGCTGCCAGCCCAGGAGCATGGTCTGGCACAGGCGATACAGACTCGGTCCATTGCGCTCGAAATCGCGCCAGAACGCCCAATCCAGAAACCTCTTGGAATCCTCGCGAGAGATTGCGGCGTGCTGGAAATTGAATTTGTATTGCCCATGAACATCGGCAAAGTCCACGTCGGTCAGCAAACGGCCCTGATCGGCCATCTGCTGGTAAAGCGGCGTGCCTGGCACCGGCGTGTACAGCATGAACTGGTGGAAGTCGGTCTGGTAGTCGACCGCCCATTCGATCTCCTGCCCGATGTTGTCGGGCGTGTGGTGCTCCAGTCCGATGATGGTCGAGCCCTGCACTCGTATGCCGTGTTCACGCAGCTCGCGCGTGAGTTGCCGGACGTCCTCGCCTTGCAGCTTGCTGTAGCTGGATTTGGGAGATTCCAACCCCATCCATACCCAGGAAACGCCAAGTTCGACCAGCTCCAGCATGGTGTATTTTCGAATCGCGTTGGCGGAAGCGAAGACGGAAAGCTCCCAGCTCTTGCCTTCTTGCTTCATGCGCTCCAGCAGGCGCATGGCGCGCGCGCGGTGCAGCAGAAAGTTTTCGTCCATCACAAAGAAAGACTTCACTTCGAGTTCGGCCTCGATCCCGCACATCACATCGAACAGCTCGTCGCCGGTCTCGTAGAAGTTAACGAACTTTCCTTTGCCGCCAAAAAAAGCGGAGGTGGTGCAGAAGTTGCACCCCATGGGACAGCCCACCGACGGAATGATGGTTGCCGCCGTTCCGCCCTTGCGCTGCGGCAGACGTACTCCCATGATGCGTGTCTGCAGGCCGGAAACAATGCTGGGATGACGAATGGGGGCGTCCTCATCTTCTCCGAGGTACCGCCGCATCCACGAAATTCCTTCTCCACGCACGATGTGATCGGCATCGATCATTGTTCCCAAGCCAGGAATGGCTGCTACGTGCCCACCCACCACGATCACGGAATTCGGAGACAGTTCCCGTACCATGCGACACATCTCTCGGACCTTGCCCACGTTCACAATGATCGAAGAGATCCCAACGATGTCATATTGGTTGGTCACTAATTCACGAGCAAAGGCTGCGAGCGTGGGGAAATCCAGCACGCAGCTAGGAGCCGAAATATTCGCCTGGATCAGCATGATGCCCCAGGAGCGATGAAACATTCGGAGTGAGAAGCTGCCCTGCGCGCGAGTGACCTGATTATGATAAAGCTCCATCGGGTTGATGGAGCGGCTGCCGAATTCGTCGTCTTGCGCATAAGGCCCGAAAACTGAACTCAGCAGAATGCGCGCGCGGATTCCCTTAGAGTGAGGTTCCATTTGTCTCCTATCTTGCAAGATACCCTCCGACCGTATTTTTTGCAGTGCTCTTGAGCACATTACAGAACTATTACAATGCGGCTCGATCGATACGAATCACGGTTGGGCTTTGTGTCGCGCGAGCTTCGTCGCAGCTTAATAAGCGTTGTTGTGCCAGGGAACTTTGGCGAATCGAAAACCGGCTGGGCGAGGCGGGATGATTCCGATCTCTTTCTTTTCCTTTCTAAATAGTTCTGCTATCGTCGTCTTTTCGTTGAGCGCAAAAGTGCCTCGCTACGTCTCCGTTAGATATTTACTTGAAATGCCGTCTTAGTCGCACCGGGGAAGCCCATTCCTTGCGCTGAAACTCGGATCGCACAGGAGAAAACAATTTCCATGCAGCGCAGACAGTTTCTAAGAACGGGGGCCGCACTCGCGGTGGCTGCAGAACTCGGGGCTGGCAAAGCGCTGGGCTTCGTTCCTGCTCACAACTGGGAGAAATACGATTTCGGTTCCGGCCCTGCGGTCTCCGATCGCCTGAATCAAGGCCCCTTCCCTCAGTACCCGCCGGATGCCGTCATTCCTGCCGACGACGTAGTGATGACCACGACGCCATCGGACGAAGTGGTGCCGAATTATGGCAAAGGCCTGATCACCTACATCACGGCCGATATGGGCACGGACGAGATCAAATCCGACAACATCCCAAAAGCCATTGAAGAGCTGGTTCGATTTCCCCTGGGACAGCAGCTCTATATTCGGCCGACGTGGCGTGAAGTGCAGCCTCGTCCTGGACGCCTCGACTTTCCTGACTACATCAAGCTGGTTTTTGATTTGGCTAAGAGCAACCACAAACGGATCGGACTGCGGATCCAAATGAGCGCTCCCGATTACACTCACGCGCCGGCCTTGCCCGACTTCGTTCTCGAAAAGGTTCCGAAAGTAGACCTCGTCCTTAGCGATAGGGAAAGCCAAGCGTCAGCTGAACGATATCTGCGCAACCCGCATGCGCGTTATCAACCCCGCTTCGATGATCCTTTCTTTCAGCATGCATTCCGAGATTTGGTCGGCGCGCTGGCCGCTGAATTCAATGGGAACCCCATCGTCGAGTTCATCGATACCTTCATGTACGGATTCTGGGGTGAAGGTCACACGTGGCCTTTCGGCAATAATCCCTTTCCCGACTACCAGACGGCCGAGCGGACATGGATTCAGATGTTCGAAGTTCAGCTCGAGCAATTCACCAAGACTCCCTTGTTGACCAATACCCAACCTGATTACAGCCGGGTGGGAAACTCTGAAATCCTCGACCGCACAATTCGCAGCAACAATTGGATTCGGAGCGACACCATTTTCATTGAGAACGAACAAATTGAAGCTCTCAGCAATCGGCCGCCGTGGGTCGCAGCCGTCCTCGAACAGCCGCTGCCGGGCAAACCGCCAGATCCGCAGGCTGTGCAGGAAGGAATCTCGCCGGCCGAAAACATGATCGCGCATGTGATGGACATCGGGGCAAACTACTGGTCTCTTTGGAACTTCCACAACATTAATCCCAAGATGCTGATGAGCTACTATGAGGCCTCGCCGGCGTGGTTCGACCGCATCAATCGCCGCATCGGTTATCGTGTTCGCCCATCGTTCATCTGGAGCTACGGCGACAGCGGACACTTCGGCCTCATTATCGGTTTTGCGAACGACGGAATTGCCGGAGTGCCGGGAGTCTTGCGCGTAAGCGTTGAGAGAGCGGATGGCCAGCTACTCACGAGCGGTTGTCTCGATGCCGGACATCCTCTGCCCGGTAAGATCCGGCAGGCGCAGCTTGTCCTGCCTCGTGGGACGAACTGGCAAGGACTCAAACTCAAAGGCGAAGTTGAGGTAAAGGAAATGCGCTATCCAGTTCGCTGGGCTTGCCACCAAAGGCTTAACGACGACGGTTCTCTCACGCTGCGGCCGAACCTGAAACAACAAGTTTGAGCACAACTTAGCCATCGCAGTTCACGTCTCTCGGACCGAAAACCACCGATCAATCCAGTGTCCGCCTTCAGATAACTTCCACACACCCGTGAACCGCCCGCAATTGGCGTCCACCGCCGAAACAATCTTCGATCTTGAACATCACAACCAAAAGTTGCCTGGGAAGATTTATAATCCTGGCCGGTTATGTCTCTCGCTGCGGAAACACAGTTAGGTCCTTACAAAATTGTCTCGCTCATCGGTGCTGGTGGAATGGGCGAAGTGTACCGCGCACGCGACACTCGTCTGTTGCGCGACGTTGCACTGAAATTGCTGCCCGAGTCGTTTACCGCTGATCCGGATCGCTTGCGCCGATTTGAGCAAGAGGCGCGAGCGGTCGCCGCGCTGAATCATCCCAATATTGTTTCCGTTTACGACGTTGGCAGCGCCGGGGGGATTCACTACATCGTCTCGGAGTTACTCGAGGGCGAAACGCTGCGGCAACTCATTTCATCTTCGGGCATGGCACCGCGCAAAGCCATCGACCTCGCGGTCCAGCTTGCGCAGGGTCTGGGGGCAGCCCACGAACAAGGTATTGTTCACCGTGACCTTAAGCCAGAGAACATTTTTGTAACGCGCAACGGGAGACTTAAAATTCTGGATTTCGGCCTAGCGAAGCTGCGTCGGCCGCAAATGGTAGCTGAGACGGTAGATGGCGTCACGGTGGCGGAAACGAACGCTGGTCAGGTTCTGGGGACCATGGGCTATATGTCGCCCGAGCAGGTACGGGGCGAAACGGCAGACCATCGCTCCGATATCTTTAGCTTCGGCAGCATTCTGTACGAAATGCTCAGCGGTCAGCGTGCTTTCAAGCGCAACACCGGCGCCGAGACCATGACCGCCATTCTGAATGACGAGCCTTCTGACTTCTCCGGCAGGAACCTTCCGGTCACACCAGCGCTGGAAAGGATTGTGCGCCACTGCATCGAGAAGCAGCCTGTTCAGCGTTTTCAGTCGGCGCAGGATATCGCCTTCGCTCTCGAATCGGTCAGCGGAATCTCGACCACGATCGCTGCAGCGGCAGCACCGGTGCGGAAGAGATGGGCATGGTTGGCAGTGATGGTGTCTTTAGTTGTGCTCGCGGCCGCCGGGCTCGGATTAAGGGCATGGCTGCATCCGAGTGTTGCGGCGTTGCATCCCAAGCTACACCGCATCACCTTCCGACGGGGGACGATTTGGAATGCACGCTTCACGGCCGACGGCAACTTGATTTATGGCGCTGCCTGGGAGGGACGGCCCGAGGAGTTGTTTGTTGCGGAAAACGGAAGCACTGAATCAAGGGCTCTGGGTTTACAAACCACCGACATACTGGCCATCTCTAGCTCGGGAGAATTAGCTGTCTCCACCAACCGGCACTTTGTAATGGGTTTCGAGTCGGCCGGGATGTTGGCCCGCGCCCCGCGCGGAGGCGGTGCGCCGCGAGACATCGCGGATGATGTGGAATACGCTGACTGGGCGCCTGACGGCACAAGCATCGCAGTCGTACGGCGGGTTGGCGGGAAAGTAAGGCTGGAATATCCGTTGGGAAAAGTGTTGTACGAGACCGCCGGGTGGGTAAGCCATCCCCGAGTGTCCCCCAACGGGCGTTTGGTGGCGTTCGTCGATCATGCATATCAGAGGGATGATGACGGCACCATTGCTACGGTCGACCAAGCCGGCAACAAGAAGACGCTGACCGGTGAGTTCGTGAGTGCGCAAGGCCTGGCTTGGTGGCCGGGAGGAAACGAAATCTGGTTCACCGGTACTACCTCAGGATCGAGTCGCGAGTTGCGCGCCGTTACCCTGGCTGGAAAAGATCGGCTGGTCTACTTGGGAACCGGTACGCTGACTTTGCATGATATTTCGAAGGACGGCCGCGTGCTGTTCTCGCGCGATGATTTACGCGCCGGCATGATCGGCCTTGCGCCAGGAGAGACCAAGGAGCGCGACCTGAGCTGGCACGACTGGTCGGTGCCAAGGGATATCAGCGATGACGGGAGGCTGGTCTCCTTTGACGAGACCGGTGAGGCGGGTGGCGAGACTGGCGGGTTGTATGTCCGAGGAACCGACGGTTCGCCGGCAGTGCGGCTGGGCGACGGTAGAAGTCCAAGTTTATCTCCGGATGGAAAGTGGGCGCTGGCCCTCAATTCTAACGCTCGACGCAACTTGATCGAACTGCCGACCGGCGCCGGTGAATCCCGGCCAATCTCAACCGGGGACGTTAATGTTCACCAGGCCTATTTCCTGCCGGACACTCGTCATATTCTGGAACTGGGCAGTATTGCGGGGGGCCATGGACTGAGGCTGTGGCTGCAAGGTGTTGAAGAAGGCGCGCCCCGGCCAGTTACTCCCGAGGGCGTGAGCATCGCATATCGCAGTTGTATATCGCCCGACGGGAAGCAGGTGGCGGCGCAGGATCCGGAAGGAACAATTACGATCTACCCCTTGGCCACGGGTTCAGCAGTGCTTGTTCGGAATGCCCAACCCGGAGACGTTCCCGTGCAGTGGACGCCAGACGGCAAGTCCTTGCTGGTCGGGCGCCGCGAGGTGCCCAGTAAGATCTTCACGATCGACTTGGCAACTGGGCAACGCAAGCTGCTCAGATTATTTTCTCCGGCGGATCCCACCGGGCTGTTTTCCAACGCACCTCCGCAGTTTTCTCGCGACCTCAAGAGTTACGTGTACACTTACCAACGCATTACTTCGGACCTGTACGTCGTTGACGGACTAAAGTAGAGTCGCCCCAATTCGCTCCTGAGAGACCGTCAGAATTCGAGAAATACTGTCTGTGATCTAACCAAGCGCAGATGTTGCGGTTCACCTATGCGGCGGAGATCTCCCGAGTTCCCCCGAATTCCGAATTCGTCAAGCCGCCTCAGCAGCGTCCGCCCGCGCCGTTTGAATCGCTGCATCGGTGTCGTCGTTAGAGATCCCCTCATTACCTAATTCCTCTCGCAGCTCTGACTCCGACATCGGATCACTCGTGTGCATGAATGGTTTCGCGTGTTCAAGCGCAGTGTCTAGAAAAGTTAAAATGAACTCCTCTGGATCAGAATCCTTTACCTTACTAACTCTCCATTTGTCCCACGGCATTTTGCCCTCCTCTTCAGTCCCGTCTGTGCCCGGTTTTCCGGTAAGAATTGGGAACGTTCCGTCTGAGCCCGTGCCACCAGCGAGAATCACCAGATCAAACTCCTCCGGCTGCGTCTTCGTAAGTAGCTGAGCAGTGAAGTGCTTTCGGTGCGCTTCATGCGACTTTTCCTTTCCGAGCGACAGATTCACTCTTGGCTCGCATCGATTTGACGAGGTCGGCGGACGATGCTCCTTCGAGCGACAATCCGTAGCCAACTTCTCGCACGATGCGCTCCTTCAACGGTTGAATGAAGTGGATGCGTGTGTTTCGGCGGGTGACCTCGGGAGCTTTCAAGTACAGATCGGCCAATTCCCGCGCGCGACCGAGCGCCTTGCCGTTCGGCACAACTTCGGCAACCACTCCCCACTCGTGTGCCACACGCGCTGATAGGGGCTGTGGATTGAGCAGGAAGGCCTCCGCACGTCCCGCTCCAGCGCGATAACTCCAGGTGGTGAAGATTCCGTCGCCGGGCGCAACGCCCTGGGAGAAGTGGGCCACATCCTGGAAAGTCGCGCCCTCCGCCGCCACAACTACACTGGCAAGCAGCGCGTAGTCGGAATGCACGTGGGCACGTCCCTCGATTGCCGCGATGACTGGGACGCGTATGTTGGTTATGTTTTCCAAAGCCTGAACACCTTCGTCATGAACTTGGCTCCAAACGCCGGGATCGGCGGCGTTGCCGAAGGAGGACCAGTCGACATCCGTAATGAACTCCCCACCGGCGCCAGTAAGGATTACGATCTTGTTCGCTCGGTTCTTGCGAAATCCGGTAGAACCCATCGACAAATTCCGTGTGAGATTGCGCGGTCATAATGCACGGCCCGCCGTTGGTGTGGACTTCAGCAACCAGCACGCCTTTGTCATCTCGTGTCAGCTTTAGGTTGTGATACGCATTGAAGTAGTCACTCTGAAATTGCATCGTATTCTCCTTTCTGTGTTGCCCTGACTGCGTTGTTATTGCGAGGTCAGCATTGCCCTCAGGTGGCTACAACGAGACCGCCTGCGGCACGAATGACCTCGCCGGTGATCCAGGCCGATTCGTCTGACGCCAGGAAAACTGCCAGCGGAGCTATATCCGTGACGCGACCGAGACGGCCGAGCGGCGTCTTCCCAGCCAGAACGGCGCCGGCACCACCCTCAAAGGTGCCCGCGGCTACATTGCCTTCGGTTTCTGTGTGACCGGGAGCGATGGCGTTGACGCGTATCTTGCGCGACGCAAGTTCGACCGCCAATCCCTTTGTCAGCGTTTCGATGGCGCCTTTCGTGGAAGCGTACAGCAGGGCTCCCGGCACCGGATGCGAGCCGACGATTGAGCTGAGGTTAATGATGCTCCCGCCGTTGGCCCCGAACCGCTTGATCGCCTCCTGCACGGTGAGAATCGCCCCGAGAACGTTGATGTTGTAGTGAAGGTGAAAGCTCTCTTCGGTGATCTCCGCCATGGTGCCGAAGCGGAATACCCCGGCGTTGTTGACCAGAACGTCCAGTCTTCCGAATGCGGAATCCACTTGGTTGAATAGCCGCGCGACATCGGCCCTTTTGGACACATCGGCCCCGACCGCGATCGCCTCGCCCCCGCCGTCGGTGATCGCCTGAGCGACGCGTTCGGCGCCTTCCCGGTCGGAGGAATAGTTCACGGCAACGCGCGCGCCCTCAGCGCCCAAGGCCGTTGCAATCCCGGCGCCTATGCCTTTCGAAGCGCCCGTCACTATTGCCACTTTGTTAGACAGTCTGCCCATATTCGGCGAGCGCTAAGTAAAATTTGGTTTCGGCGGTGCGCACACTGAGTTAAACCAGCGACTGATGTAGACCTCGGCATGAGCTTCACCGCAGTAATGCCGCGCCCCGGCCGCGTTGGCGGTTTCAGGATTCCACCGGTACACGGTGAGGTCGGAATCTCCACATCGAATCACGAACCAGTGGGTGGGGCTGGTAGTCACCAGTCCACAGACTTCACATCTAAACTCTTGCAGAGATGTCATGCTTTCTGTTCCGTAAATTCAGTGATGTTCACTCGGTGATCGAGGCCGGTCGCAGATTTGGTGTCAGAACCGTCAGTTCGCCGACTTGTTCCCTGTTCACGGTGCCACGCAGATGGGCGTGTTCCATCATCCAGACCTCAGGAATGATTTCGCCAACCAGCTGTCCATGACAGAAAAGTCGCACTACCGAACTCTCAGAGACGACAATACCCACCGCCTTGGTGACCGCACTCATGTTGGCGGCGGCAATGTGACGGCTGCCGAGTCCCAGAGGCACGCCCACTTCTGCGGCCACAGCATCAAGATAGCGGCACGCGGAAACGAAATTCCCTGCGCGACTTACCACGAACCCGCCGTCCAGTTGCGCTAATTCTTTGATGGTTCCGCGGAGATTGAGATTGGTGACGTGGAGTGAGGACTCGGGATGCCCCGACAATGGATCCAATATCAACGGTCTGGACCTCGCGAGCACGGCATTCTCATCCCCCAGCGTAAATAGCGTGCCTACGCGCCTTCCCTCGCGACCCTCGCGAGCAATTTCAACCGCGAGCCCAATCAGGGACTCAAGGACGTCAGGATCATATTCCGTTACTTGGCAGAGAATGCTCTCAAACATCCATCAAATCCATCGCTTTTGGGTAAACGCCACCTCCGTTTTGGATGAAGGGACCACCCAGAAGATTCAGTCGCTGAATGACAAAGGAGGTAGATTTTCGTGATGGTATCAGTGTGGGTATCACCGACTTGCGAGTGCTAGATAACAAAAGTAATGGCGGAGAGGGTGGGATTTGAACCCACGATACCCGTTAAGGTATGTCCGCTTTCGAGGCGGCCCGTAATCCGTCGATAAACGATTCTACGTCAATGGCTTAGAGTTTTGAAGGGTGCAATAAGGGTGCAAATATAAAACTCGCGGCCATTTTCGTGATGCGAAATCCTCGAAAGCAAGTGCCGAATTTCGCCCCAGGGCGCCTCTTTCGGCTGGGTGACAGCTCTTCATCGCGCGTTTGCGCGAAATCGAAAGCTGAACAACAATTCCAGCGCAGAGAGAGGGTTCCATGGCACGCGGACGTGCGCGTTATCAAAGAGGCCGGGTGGTCGCGACCGAGGGCGGCGGCTGGGAGATCCACTACAACGTCTATCTGACCGATCCCACAACCGGCAAACCAAAACGACATCACCGCAGTCGCGTTGTGGGCTACAAGCCGAAGATGCACCGGGCCGACGCCGAGAAGATCTTGGGCGCGGAGCTGGCCGCCATCAACGGCGGTCCGGTCACCCGAGCCGCAGACGGGACCATCACATTCGGCAATTGGATGAGGAACTTCTACATCCCCATGCGAGGCGCCAACTGGCGGGACGCGACGCGCCGAACCAACCTCGACTACCTCAACAGCCACGTCTATCCGACCCTAGAGCACGTTGCGCTCAAAGACGTTAGCAAGTTTCAGGTGCAGATGCTGCTCAACCGGCTGGCTGCGGAACAATACTCGTACACGGTTGTTTATCATGTGCGCGATCTGATCAAGGCTGCCTTGGCGGAGGCCGTGGACCAGGAGGTCCTAGAGCGAAATGTCGCGCGCAAGACCGTCATTCCCGAGATCGAGGAATCCGACAAGCCGGTTCTTCCCGTCGAGATGTATGCCAAGCTGCTGGCCGGTCTTGACGGCATTCGTGACCGCTCCATCTTCCTAATTGCCTGTTTCTGCGCCCTGCGGCCGAGCGAGCTCTTCGGCCTGACTTGGGGATGCTACACCAGCACTCTGTTCACTATCGTGAATACTGCGTGGCGTGGGCGGCTCCAGCGCAAGAAAATCAAGCGCAAGAACCGCTACGGAGGCACCAATTACCGCCTTGTCGCGATCCCCCAGGCCGTGCGCAAGGCCATTGACTTGTGGAGGGCGAGGTGCCCGAACCCGGATGCAAGCGCCCTTATGTTCCCTGGGATGCAAGCGCGCGCGCGAAAGCCACTGGCGACGCCGATTCATCCGGACAATTGGCTGCGCCTGCGCCTGTACCCGGTCGCGAACAGACTGGGAATGGCATTTCATCCTACGTTTCAGGTGCTCCGGAGGAGTTTCTCCACGCACGGCAAGAAGGAAGCACACCCGACCGAGATGCAGGCTCAACTCGGACACAGCGACATTCGCACCACCCTGGATATCTATACCCAGATTGCAGACCCCGAGGTGGCTAGGATGGTGAACCAAGTCACAAACCGCATTCTGGGCTTGGATGGGGAGGCTGAGCCGGGCTCAATTCAGTGAGACGGGCGAGGAATTTCGAAGCCAACAGCTTCCCTGATAAAATAAAAATGAAACCGGTGGGCGCGGAGAGATGGCCGAGTGGCTGAAGGCGCGCGCCTCGAAAGCGTGTATACCTTTACGGGTATCGGGGGTTCGAATCCCTCTCTCTCCGCCATTACTTCTGACGAGCATCACGTCCGTAGCAAAAAGGAACGTCGAAGGAGATGAAGGCTGTAACCGTCGCTGCCATAGCGACGCCGTCCTCGATGGCCGTATCCCACCCTGCGACTTTCTTGGCGCTACGTCCGTTTTTCCTTGACAATGGTTAGACACTGTCTTATCTTTCCATCTAACCATGAGTGATGACTACCGCCAACTCTTGAAAGACAGCTTCATTGCACTCGGACGAAAGATCGAGGAGCGCGACCGACTGGACTCTGATATTGCGAAACTGCACCAGTTTGTTCGCGCTACTCTCCGAATGCTGCCGGAAGATCAGCAAGACGCTTTTGAGCAACAGCTTGATGAACTCGATATTCGATCTAAGGGCCTGACGGATGCTATTCGTGACGCATTGCAAGCGGCTCCAGCCGATGCACGGATCACTGGACATGCGCTGAGAGCTAGGCTCATGGAAAGCGGCTTCGACTTTAGTAAGTACGTGTCGAATCCGTTGGCGTCCATCTACGCAGTCGCAAAGCGATTCAAGCCCACAGAGGTAGAAACAACCGTTATTGACGGTGTCCGTACCTTCCGATGGATTGGAGACAGACCGCGCCAGAAGAGTATCGGCCAGCGTCTCGCGGATGGTGGTCCGGCCTTCACATCGGCGGAATTGAAAGAGCTTGCCAAGCGGAAGCGGAAATGACTTTGGCGTCAAATATGAACCGCGCAGACGTTGTAGAGAGGCTGCGCGGCTAGGGGTGTCGCATGACGGAACAGTTATGGAGGATGCGCTGCCAGCGTTGTCAGAAGCCCATCGTGCTCCCGCGTCGAAACCCAACAGGAACACCTGAACTTCTACGAGATCAGCCTACGGGTACCTGGTCGTTAAGCATCATATGCCGTCACTGTGAGCGACGGTTCGATTACACAGCAGGAAACGTCCGCCTGGAGTCCGTTGAACTGCCGGACCAAGGTCTACCGATTGATGTTCTATGGCGAGGCGTGTTTGAATGTGCCCACGAAAATTGCCGACGACGCATCGAAGCGTATGCCAGCGCCGAGCATTTCTTGCCACCCAACGAAATACGGCTGTTCTTGCTAAATGCCACGCAGCCAGCCACCTGCCCTCAAGGTCACTTAGTACCACCCGTGGCCGTTGGGGTTCCCTCGATTGTGAAGCGTTTGCCGGATTGGTAGCGCCGCTCATCAGGGGTTCGCGTCCTCTCGCAAATCCTGAGAGAAACCGGGAGCGAAATCCTCCCCTGACGATCTCTATCTCCGGCGTTGATCCTGAATAAACTGATGGACATCTTCTTCACGAAACTTCCACAAGCCCTTGCCCTTTGCCGGGCCAAGTTTAATTGCGAACAGCCGCGGTTGTCGGCGGCCTAAAGCGTGGTCCCGCACCCATCCTTTGCTGACTCCCAGCCATTCGGCCACATCACTGACGTCGAGCAAACGCTTGGGTTTGGCGGGGAATGGAGACGATTCCAGGAGTTCGAGGGACGGAGATCGGGCCGGCTCGGCTGGTCTTGGTAGAGTGGCCATTGGCGTAGCCTTCCTTGCGGGACCTCAAGTTCGACCTTCACCGGCGCTTTCGAGTGAGCCGTAGCACGCCGGGCACAAAGCAGAGAGTCGACAGCGGGGCTGGTCCACGAGTCCTATTTAACCCGGAAATAGATTCCAGTCAAACGCGCTTCGTAGCGGGCGCTCAATTCCAGACCATAGCGAGGCGCCACGCGACGATAACCGCTTGGATGCACATGATCTTAGCCTAACCCCATAGTCGGGCCACCGAAGGAGAGCGGGGTGTCACCACCCACAGTGTTCTCAGCTCAAAATTCCTCTGTATAGCGTGATCCGGTGAATCCGGCGGGAATCGGGGCAGCTCCGATCTGTACGGCTCGATGCCCAAGCTGCAAAAGCTAGTCTAAGAACATGCCCTTTTCTATCGCGAAACGCGTGAAGTATTCAAAGGCTTTCTCGTATGGGCACCTTTCTGAAGAACCTTGCCTTCACCCCGTATGATTCAGGCACCTCAAATAGGTCGTGTTGAAACAGATTTCCTTTACCCCATTTTGATTCCACACGATGACTCCCAAGATTCAGGCCGGCATGCTTGACTCGCTCCTCGTCATTGAAATAGAAGACCACATCCCCTTCGCGTGCCTCCGCCTCAAGTACTTCCGTCAACAACTGTTTGTCGAGTAGCCAGTGCGCGAAGGTCGGCCCAGCGAACACAACATTGAACCCTCGGCTGGCTATTGCCGCGTATTCGGGCTTTTCGGTGAACTCAAACACATGCACAAAACATGTGTACTTTTCAATCGGATATGGCGAGTCAAGTAGCGCAATTGTATTCGGGCACTCCCGAGTCGCTGCTTTGAGCAGTGCGAGATATTGTGACTCATCCTCCGCTTCTGTTGCTTCCTCTAGCCTTCTCCGGAGTGCTCCGTTTTGACTTGGTCTGTTCATTGCTCAATTCCGTGCGGTTGAGCCGTCGGGAGATTAGAAAAGCCTCACAGAGAATGTAGGGCCTCCAACTCCCGGAAATTGCTCAAAACCGAACCTCTCCAGCGCTTCTTTGTGAATTGCTACCATTCGCTCTATCGCCGCACCAATGAGCAGCTCCGCGAGTTCGTTGATCGCCCTATCGAGAACCGGCTCGCGCGCGCCGAAAGCTTTGATACGAATGACATCGTGATGATCCAGACGCTCGTTTGCAGTTCGTCCAAGGATCATGCGGTTGTTCTTGGCGACTTCCGTGTCCCTATCGATTGGCTCCGACATTCCTAATTCTGTTAAGTACACCGATTGAGTAATCGTGTCCCACTGTCTCAAAGAAGCAACGTCACACCTTGTAAAACCGCCACCGACCGGAATCGATTTCGTTCTGCTGTACCGAGGAGAGACTCGGCACAGCTCGGGGTGCGCCAGGAATCTATCCCGAGCCTTCAGTGCGTATTCCAGCTCCGACCCCGAAACAGGCACGATTTTCCATTGCGCGAGCATGTCAGCGATGCTCTTCAGTTCATAGTAGATGTAGAAAGTCAGAACATCGGTTTCGTTGTGCCAGCGTGCCTCAGCTTGTTGCATTTCTGGGGTGTACGTGTATGTTCCTTCTGCGTCTCGCTCCCGTCGCCTCTGATCATCTAGCTGTTCGCTGACCAGAGACAGCTCGCAAAGCCTGTCGTAGGCGTAGGCCACGCGATCGATACGGTCAGAGAGGTCTAGGCAGAAATTTCGCTCTTCCGAATTGCGTGTAAACTCCCGGTATTGCGAAACGTGGACGGCCGAGGCTTGCGCAACATCCGTGACGACAGAAGCCTGCTTGAGAAAGGGATCCAGCGGATTATCTTTGCGCGGCAAGTACTCAAACATCCATATATTGTAGCTCCGTTCACCAGTTATGCTTACTAGTGGTGTCCCCAAACGGCTGAGGCTCTTGCCGTGTAACCAGGCGACAGTTAGAAGTGCCGTTCGCGCCCAGCAGATTCCGGTATCCTCGGCAATGCGGAAGTAATCCAGGAGCCCTCCAGCGTCCTCTCGCGGCCAGAACTGGCTTCTGGAAAGTTGTCAGGGCACTTCAAGTCCAAACAGCTTAATCGCTTCTGGGGCTGCCGCGGTACGGACCGCCGTTTCAGGGAAATTAAATCCCTTGGAGAAGACAACTTTTTACGATTTCCGGGTTTCAGATGTTTACAAGTGCCCTGTCTTTGGTGCGAGGAGAAACGATTACAACGTTTCGGAGGTTAAGGATCGAAGAGACAGAAGCAATGAATTGTACGAACAGGTTGCAGCGCTGGGATGAGCAGCAACCGAAACACCTAAGCGACATCCGACGCGTGGGGCGAGGACTGACTGGACACGGTGTCGTTCTCCTTGCTGCATGGTCAGCGTCGGCAGTGGTGAACCAATATGGGGACCTGGCCAGCCATTCAGCGATTTGCCGAACGGAACTCTCCTACCCGCGAAACCTGGGCAAGCATAACCGCGCGCGCATTTTCTTCGTCCTGCCTTGACCCGGTAGTCCTTCAACTCAATCAGATGCAGCAACTTCGTCTTGTTCGTCAGTAGAACTGGCGCTGGAGATGCCCATACGGGCGCTCGTGTCGCGGATATCACTTTACGGAGATGACTAGAAGATGAGTGTCCGCAGTCGCCGCAGCCGCGTTTCTTGGAAGACAGCTGGCGCTTATAAAAACAGTCCCTCTACTTTGATTGGCACAATCACACGCAGGGGCCCACGAGTTCGGAACGTGATCGCAGCTGCTCAAAGCGGACGATTTGCAGTGAGATGTGCTCATGGAAGAAGGTCCCGATCCCAAGGGCAAAAAGGCAAACCAATCCTTCAGTTGGTTGCCGCAGATTGACCAGGTTCTGGTCGTCGGGATGAAGTATGGTCCCAAAGGCACGCATGAGGCAGTCAAGAAGCTACGGCAGCTCTCTCCAGAACTTTCGCCCGCCCAAATCTGGCATCGGATGCGACATCTGCGGGAGAAGGATCGCGGTAAGCGTACCGGACCTATCGACTGGAGCGAAGACGCCATTGAAACCCTTCGAGATGGCTATCGGAGTGGGGGGCGAAAAAAGGCCGCGGCAATCAAGACAGTCAGAGCACTTTATCCGGGATTGTCGGGATACGTCGTGTCCAGATTCGCCCGGAGTCAAGGTTGGCTGGAAGGAGAACGGCGAACCAAGAAAAACGCCAGCCGGCGACCTTGGACAAGGGAAGAGGAACAGGAGCTATTTGTGCGGGCCGGCTACGATTCAGTCAAGGAGATTGCTCGGAAGCTCCGCCGCTCGGAACAATCAGTTCGCTTCCGCCTTAAGGGCCGATCGATAAGCGCCAGAGTTACGGATGGATGGTCCTTACGACGGCTCCAGCAAACGTTGCATGTCAGCTATCGCCGGCTTCAGCATTTGATCGGGAATGGTTTCCTGAAAGTACGCGACCCAAGGGTATCCGTGATCTCACTGGCGGAATGGTGTGAGAAACACAGGACTACACTGCAACCGGGAGTAGAGGACAAAATTGCCGCAGACCTGTGGAAAGAAGAGAAAGGGCACTCCTGGGGCCGAGTTGCGAAGCTCTTGGGTGTCACTGCTGCCGAAGTGGGGAAATGGGTCGCGAACGGAGACCTCAAGGTAGTAGACCCTTCCGTGACCGACCGAGCCTTTGAGGCGTTCTGTCGGCAGCACGGCGCGGAACTGAATTTGCAACTCATGGACCCAGAGGTCGCGAGGTGGCTCATCGCGGAGTATGGTCTGAAAGTAGTGGCGCCGCAGCTAACCTCAGTACCTTTTTCGCAGAAGCAGGCACTTGTCGTCAGACTATGCCCAAAGTGCAAACGGGATATTCGAGGGAACGTGTATTTTCGGCACGTCCGATCATGCCGTGGGGCGATGTCACAGAGGGATAGCGGACGATTAGGCGTTAATCAGCAAGCAAGTTGAGACGTCTCATCGGGCATCGAGACGACGTACGAATCAACTTGTTTACGCCAGCTCCGGAATGAGGGGTAGGGATCGGGTAAGTTCGACGCCCAAATCTCATCACACTGCTCCCAGTACTCCATCGTGCGTATCGCACCGGGATGACTCCTGGCAGACGACAAGATCGCATCCATCCAACCGCCCGTTTTGGCGTCCTGAAAGAAGTGGTCCGTTATCCAGAGCATCAATCGATGCCAATCTTGCGGAAAATCTACGTGATCGGCCTTCCGCGCTTTCGCATTGAACTCCAAGAACCCACGACATCGACGAACGAGTTCTCGGGCAACCTTGTGAACGAGCGGAGGCGCGGCTTCAAGCGCCGGTCGAGCCCAGTATGCAAGGGCCTCCCAGTCTATGTAGCGAGTAACAGCTTCGGTGAGGCGCTTGGGTTCGACCAGCCTGTACGACGCCCTGGCCTTGCGAGCTCCTGGGGTTAGGTGAGTAAAAGGGTCGCACCCAGCAGCATCGCTCAGCCACCGCTTCAATGATGGATACTTTCTCGGTTTCGCGTTTCTCCACTTCTTCACGCATTCGGACCAATACACTTCCGCTCTCTTAGAACGGGAATCGCGGATAGCGTAAAACTGGACCGCATCAAACCAACCCTCATTTCTTGCACGGCCAAACATGTGTTCCTGACTCCAAAAGAGAAGTCGAACGGAGAGTGGAGGATAGGTCCTCGAACGATCGCTCTCACATCGTTGCTGGTCCTCGATGAATCCTGGGCAGCGCCGGTCAAGCATCTTGGCCAGCCAGCCGGGTATACCATCCTCGGTCTCAATGACGGACCGCGCCCAAAAGTAGAACTCCTGCATCTCTACGTACTGATTTCGAGTTTCCAAAAGCAACTGCCAAGGGACACGACGGGCTTGGTCATCAGCGCGATCGCGCGCGGCTCTCTCAATCTTGTAAACCGAATTGTCCGCTCGTCGGCGCTCTTTCTTTCCTAATTGTTTCGATCGCCTCACGTGCGCGAACCTCTTCTCGTGATTTTGTTGCGAAAACTTGTCTTTTGAAAGAAACAGCTTAGTCTACGATCCGCGCGGAAAACAAGAAGTCAACCCCGAGCGGTGTTGTAGTGCGGGCCACTAGAAATGTCAAGCGGGACCACCCGGAGGTAGTGGGCTCTTTGAATTTTGCAATTGATTGCAAGCAACCGCCCTCAATTATTTTGCCTACAACTTCATCAAAGTTCATCGTACACTTCGCGTGTCGCCGGCTATGGCCGCTGGCGTCACGGATCGGCTGTGGAGCGTGGAGGATTTGGTAGCCCTCTGGGAAGCCTATGAACAGCGGCGGGCGGAAAGAGCGGCCTAATCAGAAATGAAAGATGAATGGACACAGGTGAATCGAGCCGGTCAGCTCGTGAAGTTTACCTATGATGACCTGCCGCACGGTAAAGCATTTCTGACTGCACAGATTGCCGGTCATGAGGTCGTTTGCTCCGTCATTTTGCCCGAGCCAAAACTCCCATTCAGTCGTGAAAGCGTCGAAAGTCATTTCCGGCATGGAACAGACCTCCGATTACGCCCGCGTTCAAAGTAGCCCACTACCCATCCGGAGGGTAGTGTCTTAAGGGCGGATGCGCAACTCATGGAAACCGTGTGCGGCTTGATGGGAGCGAAACCAGCTGGGGCCGCAGCCTAGCAATACACTGATCAAAATTGACCAGTCCAGCAGACGGGGAGTTGGGGTATTCTTTCTGGGCCATGAAGAAAGTCCTCAGCCCAAAGCAGGTACTCGCTGTCCCTTGTCCGACTTGTGGTGCCAAGCCCGGAGAGAAATGCGAACTCAGCGCGGGTCAACCGCGCACCGATCCGCATCGCGACCGTCGATTGATCGCAAAAGACCAAACCTAGCAACGCACTGTTAGCACTCTACCCGCCCGGACAACCGTCTAAGGGTCTCTCTCACCTTCGGAGGGACGTGCCGACAAATCGCGCAGGTGTGTCACCACCCGTGTTGTTCTCAGGTCGAAAAAAGCTGTGGGTGTCTCCCTTCGCCACGGCGGAGTACACGGCGACGCTTTCGCGCCGCTGTCACCACCCATATTGTTCTCAGTTGGAAAAAGCTGTGGGGGTTTGCCTGGCGACCACGAAGAGCACGTGGCGAACGATCTCACATGCCTTTGTCCTTTATCGCGAGTTGGTTACCGAGCTTTCTCATGCCGACCTCGACAACAAGTTTACCGACCGAATCGCTCTAATATGCCCCAGCCTTCCTCCCACGGATAACTGACCGCCGAAAAGCCGTTGGACTTGGTGATTGAGTGAGGTTAATTTTGCCCAAAAGCAGCCGCTTTGAGGTGCTGCCGGAGGTGCATATGCCACGTTGGTCTCAAGTCCCTTTGGTCCGTCAAATCCAGCTCGTTGCTCGGTCGAAGTGGGCACGTCCAACCGCCGCTCTTGTCACCCTACTTCTGGTCCTGCCTGTGGCCGCGTTGGCACAGGGTTCACCGTTCGACACGGGCTTTAACGCCATCCAAAGCCTTTTCACCGGCACCATCGCGAAGGTTGCCAGTCTGGTTGCAATCGTGATCGGCGGCTACGGCTTCGCGCATGGCGAACCCGGCGCAAAAAAGGCGCTTGCTGGCGTTGCCGCTGGAACGGGCATCGCCGTTCTCGCCGTAAATGTCCTGAGTTGGCTCTGGGGCGTATAGCGCCACTTTCAACCAGCGCCTGGAACGAGGAACTTATGCCCGACAAACCACAGCAGAAGCATCGCACAAATCGAGTCTTCAAGAGCCTGCACAAGCCTCTCACCTACTTGGGCGTCGAACGGACGCTGTTCTACTTCGTATGCGTCGGCGCAGTGGGGGCCTTCAACCTCTTCAATTCCATCCTCGCCGGTATCGCCGTATTCATCGGGGGTTTTGCTTTCGGGCATTGGGTAACGAACAGCGATCCGGCCTTCCTCCGCATCCTCGCGAAATCCGAACGCTACAAGCTGCGCTACGACGCGGCCAAACAGCAAGTCCCACTTGTGGAGGTCGTTTGATGCTGCGCCTCGATAAAGTCATCAAGCCGTGGAAAGAGAGTGCGGCTCTCAACGACCACATCAACCTCTACGGCTTCTGGAACGAGACAGCCTTCCTTACCAAAAGTGGCGATCTAGGCATGGTTCTGAGCGTTCCCGGCGTGGACTACGAAAGTCTGGACCGCTCAGAACAGGAGTACGCAGTGAAGCGGTTGGAAGCGGCACTCAAAGCGTTTGGCCCAGGCTTCCACGTTTACCAATACCTCTTCAAATCGAACCGCCCCGATATACCCTTCGCAAAATATGACGATCCGATTGTGGAAGCAGCGATCGAACAACGGCGAAAGTTCTTTGAAGCAAAACGCGACCATCTTTATCAGATTGAAATCTTCTACTGCATTCTGCTCGAAGGCGCCAGGTCGAAGACCGGCGTGGGCGCGGCAATCGCTCGAATCTTGCGCGATCCCGCGGGCGCCGTTGGCGAACTAAAAGTGCAGTTCACCAACGACAGCATGAAGACGCTGTTGCGCACGCATATTGAGCACGATCTTCGACGGCTCGACCAGAGCGTGCAGGCATTCGCTCGACAGCTCGCGGACTTCATGCAAATCGAGATCTTAAATCAACAAGGACAATTCACATTCTTCCGCCGCTTGCTCAATTACGACGACTGGCGTGTTGAAGGGAGGCCGCAGTCCACGCAGTTTCTCGACTATCAGGTGGTCAACTCCGACATCGAAGCCGAACGCGATCATCTGCGCGTCGGCGATCACATCGTCCGGGTGCTGACGATGAAAGAGGCCATCACCGAAACACGGCCTCTGGTGCTCGATGCGCTGCTGAAGATTCCGGCCAACTTCTATGTGGTCACGGAGTGGACGCCGCTCCCCGCGGACAAGGCCCGCAAAGAAGTGAACAAGCGCCGCCGCCACTTCAATATGTCGAAAACCGGGTTTGTCTCCCAGATGGGCAACGATGCCACGAAGACGAACCCGCGTGATGTGCTGGTGGACGAATCCAAACAGGCCGACATTGAGAATCTTGGCGACTGCCTGCGCGCCCTGGGTGACGGTCAATCGCTGGGCGATTTCTCGCTGACGATTGTGCTGTACGGCCGTTCAAAACTCGAACTGG
>CAWGYX010000013.1:0-7489 GCA_963826925.1 uncultured Acidobacteriota bacterium | reverse complement strand
AGTTTATGAGCGGGTGAAGCAAACGCGGGGCGTAAGTGCGCCGGCGGCGGAGAAGGTGTTGGTGTAACTGAAAGTGAGCTGTAACGATTGAATGCGACGAACTCGAAAGACGAACTCGAGCCTCGCCGGCGAGACGATTCAAGATTTCCGTGACAGCCTAGCCTGTATTCCTCAATGCCGTCTGCGAAATGCCAATAGGGCGTATCCAACGGTGGTCCCGAGAGCGCCGTACACCCCGGCGTTCATGGGAGCAAGCTGGAAAAAGACGGTCACATTAGAGGGATCGATCGTCATCTTCACGAAATACATCGGACACAGCGAAAGCATCAGCTGGGGATCAAGATCCCAGCGGTGCGGAGCGAGATAGGCGACGAGCGCCACGACATATGAAATTGCCGCGAAGCCAGCCAGCATTCTGAGGGGCGCTGAAAACAATCGTTCATCGTCCGAATCTTTCTTGCATGCCTTCGCGATCCACGAGCGGGGCAGCACTGCAATCGTCGCGCTGAAGACGCCAATCAGTGCCAGGGCAATCACAAATATGATCCATTCGCTCTGAACTGGCAGCTCGGCGCCCCGCAGCTGCACATAAGGAACGGCTGTGAAAAGCGAAGTCAGTCCACAAAGAAGAAACGCGATGCGACCTGTAATCCTGACCGCGCGTCCGGACATGAGGCGGATTCTAACAGGGGTTTCCGAGCTTGAGCACACCTGATTGCTCTGGTCAGTCCGGCGCACGAGCGGCTGCTAAAATTCTCTTAGCATGGCTGCCTCCCACCAGCCCGCGTTCACCCGAACCATCTTCCACGTCGATATGGATGCCTTCTTTGTCTCGGTGGAAGAACTGTACGATCCCTCGCTAAAAGGCAAAGCCGTCGTGGTCGGAGGACAGCGGAACGAGCGCGGGGTGGTTTCGGCGGCATCGTATGCGGCGCGAAAGTTTGGAGTGCATTCTGCCATGCCGCTGCGAACGGCGGCGAAGCTATGTCCGCAAGCCATCTTTGTCGACGGCCACCCGGAGCGTTATCGCGAATGCTCAGAGAAAGTATTTCAGGTGCTGACGGCATTCTCTCCGCAGGTAGAGATGGCTTCGATCGACGAAGCGTATCTCGACATGACGGGGACCGCGCGGCTGCACGGCCCGCCGCTGCAGGCTGCGCACAAATTGCATCGCCGCATGAAAGAAGAGACGCGGTTGAATTGCTCGATCGGCATTGGATCATCACGTCTGATTGCCAAGGTTTCATCCGGGCAAGCCAAGCCCAATGGCGTGCTGTGGATTGTTGCAGGAGAAGAATCGAAGTTCCTCGCGCCGCTCGATGTGCGGGAGATTCCCGGCGTTGGCAAAGTGATGGAGAGTCATTTGCGTGAGCTGGGGATCAAGAAGGTGGGAGATTTGGCGCGGCTCGAGGAATCGGAACTGGAAAGACGGTTCGGAAAATGGGGACTAGCATTGGCCGGAAAGGCGCGCGGAGAGGATGCGGGGGGATGGTTCGATTCCGAAGTCGGCGCCGATACGGAAGCCAAATCCATCAGCCACGAGCACACTTACAACGAAGACACAGCGGACGCCAGCCAGCTCGAAGCCACTCTGATGCGGCTTTCAGAGATGGTGGGAAGGCGTCTGCGGGAAGCGAAGCTGCACGCGCGCACCATCCAGCTCAAGCTGCGTTATAAAGATTTCACCACGATTACGCGCGCTCACACGCTGCCCGAGCCTACGCAACTCGATGGCGAAATATTCGAGCAGATTCGTACGTTGTTTCGCAAGAATTGGAAGCGAGGCGTAGAGGTGCGGCTGCTGGGAGTGCAGGCGTCGTCATTCGAGGAGAGAACTGGGCAGATTAATCTGCTCGAAGATGGACGCCAGCAGCGGTGGAAAGACGCGCTGGCAGCGGCCGACCGGCTGCGCGACAAGTTTGGGGAATCAAGTGTGAAGCTTGCGGCGGGAATGCGTGGAAATTTTCGCGAACGGACCCATGAGAATCCGGCAGGGCTGCCGGGGAAGAACAAACAGAGCTAGACCTGATCAGCAGTCACAGCGCAAACCGGGCTACGCCCGGCGGACAGCCGAGGGCGGCTGTCCCCACATAAGGCCCGGGAGGCTGTCCCATTTATGAGGCAGAAAAACGAAGGCCGGGTATCCCGGAAGGTGATTCCGGATCCCGGCCCGCGTCTTAGTGCAACTTGTTTGGAGAGCCTTCTTAATTGCCCGGCTTCGAGTTGACAGCAGTGGTAGGCGCGGCGCTCTGCGTAGTCGAGCCGAAGCGGGCCAACCGCGGATAGAATGGCGTCACTTCAAAGGGCATCTTGTCGCGCGCCGAAGTGATGGCAACCGGAGCCGCCTTCACCATCTCCGCCTTATCGTTCCAGGGGTTCACCTTGACGCGTCCTCCAAGCGGGAGAGCCGCAACCTGGTCCAGCTTGTTGTTATCGAGAGCCGGGCCCTTGGTCGCCAGGGCCTGCAGCCGGGTGATGGTTCCATTCTGTCCCAGCGGATTGCCCAAGTGGGTGGTCAAGAGAGCGTTGAGCTGGCCAGCGCGGCTTTGCAAAGCCTTCAAAAACAGACCCACGTTATCGAGTTTCTGCACGTAAGGCGAGTTGTTCAGTAACTCGACTGCTTTCTTGTCGGCTTCTGCTTCTTCTTCCGGAATGTGCTTGAAGCCGAGATTGCCGTATGTGGATTCGTCGGAGAACAGCATGCGATCGTTAAATGCATATCTTCCGTCCGCATTGTGCCCGAGCACGATATGTGCGAGCTCATGCGACAGGATGGCCGCCAGACTGGCTTCGTCGGGTAGTACGTCAACCAATCCGCGGCTGATCACGATGGTATTACCCACGCTGAAAGTTTCGAGCGGCGAGGTGAGCAGCACGCGAACGCGTATCGGCCGCAGCAGGTCGATGTTGTTAGTGACCGCGACATTGTTGATCACGGTCTGGAGGATGCGATCCACGTCGCCTTCCGGTGCGAGAAGTCCCGCGTTGGTCAGGCGGTCAACCACGTTGTCCTCAGCCTGCTCCTGCCACATTCGCTCGGCCTGCAGCGGAGACGCATCCTGCGCGGTGGGGCTTTCATCTTTCACGCTGTCCACGCGTATCTGAGTAAGCTCGTCGCCGTTTGCCTCTCTTTTGAGTTCATAGCCCCAGATTCGGGTTTGCGCCTTGAAGGCGATCTTATTCTTGGCCCCGGCGTTGAAGTCGCCTTCTTCGCTGTAGATATAAGCCGGAACCCAGTACCCTGGAATCAGATTCAGGCGCCAGCTATCCATGTGAAAGAAGAAAGCATTCCGCGGGGCTGGAGCGTAGGTGCCATTCAGACGAACAATGTTGAAGTCCTGGTCTTCCACCCAGACGCGGCCGAGGAATCGTCCTTTGCCAGCATCCTTCTTGGGGGTGACGTCAAAAACCAGGCAACGAATATCGCCCAGAAATTCGCGGCGAACATAATGGAATTCATAGTGCGCGCGATCGAAGTCGGAGCGGTCGGCGTAGACCATCCAGGAGAAGCCGAGGGGTTGATACTGCATCTTGAAAAGCTTCTGGAAGCCGCCCATCAGGCGCGACTCCATACCATGGCCGTCATCTTTCAGGTAGTCCTGGCGGTCGACGGTTTCGCCCATATCCATGCGGCCGAGGAAGTAGTGATCTTCGCTGGGTACCGAGCCGAGTTGCGCATCCGGGCGCAGATTCTGGATGTAGGTTTCAACCACCGGCGTGCGGCTGGCCAGCGCCTTCATGAGATCGTGTTCCCGATCGATGAAGCGATCCACAACCTGATCCATGGTGACGGGCGGAGGTAAAAGAGTCGCCGCTGGCGCAGGGGGTGTAGTCTGCTGGGGCGTCTGCTGCGCGGAAGGACTTTGCGAGACTGTCGGAGAACCTTTTCCCTCGACGGATGGTACCGCATCGCCAGTCGAGAGCGATGTCGAAGTAGGAGCTGTAGTGTGGGATTGTGGCGCGGGTTGCGATTGCGTCGGTTGCTGCGAAGCCGCGGTTAGGGAAATCACGAACGCGGCGGCGAAGGTCCATTTCCAGATACGCATAACTCTTGTCTCCAATACTTAAACGATTGTCTTTTCGACAAATCGTGTTCGCGTTTGCAGATTCCTCAATTCCTTAGCAAACGCCGGGCCACAAATCGAATTGTCTCGTGAAAGCGCAATGAATACCCACTCGTTAGTACGCAATCTGTTAGTACGCCATCTGAAAGAGAACGTGCACTACTGCCGTCGAATCGATAGGCTGACCCATACGAAGCGCCGGTTTGAAGCGCATCTTGTTGGCGGCCGCCATTGCGGCTTCGTCCAGGCCGTGACCCAGGCCGCGGACCACCCGATTCACATGCAGCGTTCCGTCGGCGTTGAACGCTACCTCCAGTAAAACCTCGCCTTCCAGCTTCAGGCTGCGGGCTTCCTCGGTATAAACGGGCTTTGGTTTGAATGTGATTTCGACCGCGTTGGTTGCCGGTCCAGAATCGGCCTGTGCAATCTTCGGTCCGGTATGAACTACTTGCTCGGACCCGAATCCACCGGTCGAAATTCCGCCGGTGCTTACACTCTTTGTTGTAGCAATGCCGTTGCCGAAGTCGGCGCTGGCCACCGTGCCTTGGATGCCTTTTGCCCCGCCTGATCCGTTACCCTGGCCCGGTCCCACTGGCATATCGAACGAACCGGTCTGGGCCGCCCACAGCTCGGCAGCCTCCTTGCCGGTACCTTTCAAGCCGTTGGGATCGCCGAAGCCTCCGGTCTGCACCTTTTCCACGGCCGCATTGACTGTTGGAGCTACGGAGCTGCCGGCGAAGTCTCCGGTATGCAAGAGCTTTGGAGTCGGCGTATTGGCAGCGATCTTCAATTGAGGAGCGGCGAACTGGTTCATCACCACTTTAGGTGCTTCCACCGGTTCTGGTTTGGGTTCGTGATGAACCGGCGGCGCGATGATTTTCGGCGGTTCGAAAACCGGCGTTCGCGGAATCACCTTTGCCACCACGGGTTTCACTTCGACAGGAGCCGGCGCGGGCTCGGGTTCCGGCTTTAGGGCTGGGAGCGGAATCAAAGCGGTAACATGATACTGCTTGAACTGGATCCGGTCCGGAAATAGAAGCCCCAGGTTAATCAGCAGCAGAATTACCAGCACGAGGAAGGTGTAGCCGGTAGCGACTGCGCGCTTGTCGATCTTGCGCTCGGGCAGAATTCCGAGCTGAAAACCCTGTTGAGACATAGCCGTCCATTGACTCCAAGGGGATCCAAGCCGAGGGAACGGACTTGGGCTGGAGTTTTCACCTTATTAGAGAAAGAATAGCGGGTAAATGTGTCCACGGCTCTTGACCTAAGGTAACCATTGAGGATCGGTTACGGAATCTGGCCCAAAATGGGCTGCGGGATATGGGTGGATATGCGACCGAACCAAGATCAGCATACGGCTTGTTCGTTTTTCGTAACAAAATTTCGGAATTGACGGAGGGCGGTATCTTTGGTGCCAGTTTTACCCCCAACAGATTAAGCCTGTCGATTCAGGGTGATAACTGGACAAGCGAAAAAAGGGCGTCCGTTTTCCGGAACAAAATCAAGATAATTTGCCGCGGTGGCGGGCGATGTTGCAGAATCAGTCTGGGCCGAACCTACCAAGCAACAGATCCCGGAAAATCCAAACGAGCTAGGGTTCCTTTAGGAGAGGAGCACGCCGATGAGGTACCGCACGCGATGTCTTTCTATTCTTATCTTCTGCGCGTTAGGCCTAGTATGGCTTGCTCAAGCCTTCGCTCAAAACGCCGCCGGAGCCGGTTCCAAGACGCTGCTGGTAGACCGCCCGCTTTCCGACGATCCAGTAAGGATCGTAAAGGTGATGGAAGGCACGACGGAGCTGAAATCGGACGAACATCAATATCCGAACACGTACGACTGGGAAGCGGTCTTTGACGCCGGGGATGATTGGCTAAGGGATATTTCGCTTGTTATCAAGAATGTCTCGGCGAAAAAGATTGTATACCTTAATGTAAGTTCTGTGCTTTTTGAAACCGCGCACTGGCGAGAGAAAGTCACAAAGCAAACTAGCCTCGGCACCGCCATGAATTGGGTTGGCCAGCGGCCTGAGTATGCACTGTATGCGCCGGGGGGACGCAGGTTGCATCCGGACCCAGGCCCGGCGATTGAGCTGGCTCCGGGCCAGGAACTCACCATCCCTATCCAGAACCCAGGCTTCTATTCGGCGCTCAGATCCTCGATCGAGGAAAGAGCCTCCATGTCCAGCGTGACAGCCAGCAACACTCTCATTGGCGAGATTTTCTTCGAGGACGGAACGAAGTGGGGAGGGCACAGATACCAGCGTCCGAATACGGATAAACCTGGATACTGGATTACCATCCCAAAGGAAGAATGGCTCGCTGCGAAATAAGACCGCTAGATTTCAGAAATTCGGAGGGGCCAATGAAATATCGGTCGATATTGGTTTCGCTCGGCACTATGCTTTTCTGCTGCAGTACCATGGCGATAGCCCAAAACCCGTATCCGTCGGGCTGCTACACTTTCACTACTCACACCGAAACTTGCTCGGATGAAAATGAGGGGAATTGCCAAGGCAGTCTGCTGGTAATCGACTTCATTGATGGCAGTGGCCCGTATACATATGGAGAGGGCACCCTAGTGTGTAACTGTCCCTCGGGTGGCCAGGTTTGCGGCGGGACTCCGACTAAGCCTGCCTGCACGAATGTGAGTGGCTATTACACGATAACGTCTACCTGCCCGCCCGCGTGTCCGCCGGGCGCGAGTCGTGATACCGTAGGGCCAGATGGAGGGCCAATCTGCATAGGCGGGGGCGGAGGCTCTCCCATCATCATCGATACTACAGGCGGCGGCTTCCACCTGACTTCTGCGGACAGCGGCGTGGTGTTCGATATCCGAGGCGACGGACGCCCATTTAGGCTGGCGTGGACTGCCGGGAACTCGGGCAATGCCTTTCTAGCGCTGGACCGCAACCACAACGGCAAGATCGATAACGGCAAGGAACTCTTCGGCAACTTCACTGCCCAACCGGCATCCGACCACCCGAACGGATATTTGGCCCTAGCGGAATTCGACAAGCCGGAGAACGGCGGCAACGGGGATGGGATCATCGACGCGCGTGACGCCGTGTTTTCGCACCTTCTTCTTTGGATTGACGAGAATCACGACGGCATTTCTCAGCCCAACGAATTGCACAGTTTACCGGAGTTGGGTGTTTACTCCATCAGCCTGCACTATCGCGACGACCGGCACTTCTATGACCAGTACGGCAACTGGTTCCACTATCAGGCAGCCCTGAATCCCGATCCTGCGGACGGCGAATCGAAGGACGGTCGCGTAACCTACGACGTATTCTTCGAGGTTGTGACTCCCCAGACAAACACTGCCCTCGTGAGAACTAACAAGGAGAGGGCTTGGGCGTTAACAGAAAGAAACATGTCGGAGATGGATCACAGCCTAAACCTAAAATAGAGGGTCAACTCTCAAGA
>CAWGYX010000012.1:0-1960836 GCA_963826925.1 uncultured Acidobacteriota bacterium | reverse complement strand
AGCATCGACTCAACCGATCACTACCGGGAAGTCGGCTTCTGGGAAGTTTCACCAGGCGGTACTGGGAAACGCGCTCGTGAACTTGGGATCATGCAAATCCTGAGGCTTAATTTGCGCTTATGGGGCGCTTGCCCCGAGCCGATATTTTTGGTGTCTCGATTTCGATAGCCGCCGCGAGTTTGGGCAGCCCCCTCCGCGGTACCAAGGTTACCTTCTTTTGCTGACGAACCCGGTGCAGACTCTAATAATTACCGGGCTCAGGGCTCGCTCGGCCCTTTACAATTAGTTCGTAAAACTTCGTATCTGATTCATACGACATGGTCTTAGCAGCCAACCCGCGGGGAAGCCTGGAAGGCCAGCACTTTCAAGTGGTGGTGATCGGAGGGGGCATCAACGGCGTCGCCGTGGCGCGGCAGTGCGCCCGTTCGGGCAAGCGCACGCTTCTGATCGAGCAAAACGATTTTGCCTCTGGCGTCACCAGCCGCTCCACGCGCATCATCCACGGCGGACTGCGCTACCTGGAGCACGGCGAAGTGGGGCTGGTTCGCGAATCGCTGCGCGAGCGCGAAAGCCTGCTCCGAGAGCGCTCTCATCTGGTGCATCCCTTGCACTTCCTCCTAGTTATGAATGAGGCCAGCCAGCGCAGCGCGTTGAAGGTGCGCGCCGGATTGTGGCTCTACCAGCGCATGGCAGGAAAGCCGGCCAACACAGATACCCGCGAAATGGAATTGAAGCAGTTGGAGCGAGCGCTGGACGCCGGGCATCGCTGGTCCTTCTTCAATTATGAGGACGCGCAGTGCGAATTTCCGGAGCGGCTGGTGGCGGAATGGTTATTGGAAGCCGTCGACGCCGGGGCAATCGTGCGTAATCATATGGAAGCGCTCGCGGTCGATGTAACGCATGGCCGGGTGCGAGGCGTGCTGCTGCGTGATCAGATCACGGGGCGGGATGAACGCGTCGACGCCGGCTGGGTGATCAACTGCAGCGGACCGTGGGCGGACCGGGTTTGCCAGCGTTCCTCGATTCGAATGTCAAAGCCGATGTTGGGAGGTGTTCGCGGATCGCACATTGTTCTGCCGCGGTTTTCCGGTTCGCCGAATGCGGCGATGTACACCGAGGCGGTGGATGGGCGTCCCTTTTTCGTTCTGCCCTGGAATGACCAAATCCTGGTGGGGACAACCGAAGTTGCCGACACCGGCGACCCGAGCCGAACGCTCCCGGCGACGGAAGAAATCAGTTACCTCGTCCGCTCGGTGGCGCAACTTTTTCCCAAGGCAAAGATTTCGACGCAAAGCGTAAAGCTCGCCTTTGCCGGAATTCGGCCCCTGCCCTACTCCCCGGACAATCGGCCTTCGTCAGTGACTCGGCAGCATATTCTGCACGATCATGCGGATGACGCAGCGGTCCACATGCTTTCGGTGATCGGAGGCAAACTCACAACGGCAGCGTCGTTGGCCCGCGAGTGCGCACGGAAGATTGGAGTGAACGCGAGCGACCCGAATGCGGCGGCATTGGCGCCGGGGCCTGCCCTCGATCCGCTGCTGGACGAGGCGGTGTTGGAAATTGCGCGGATCGGATCGGTGAGCGAGGAAACAGCTCGCGGCATACTGGAATGGCACGGCAAACGCGCCCCTGATATCGCTCGCATGGCTCTGGTGGGCGCCGAGTTGCGGGCGCCGATTTGTCCGCATACCTCGCATATAGTCGCTGAGGTCGTGGAAGCCTATCGCAGAGAGTTCGCGGTAACGTTGGGCGATGTGCTGCTGCGCCGGGTACCGGTGGCGTTGGGCGCGTGCTGGTCAGAGTCATGCAGCCGCGAAGCCGCGCTGCGTATCGGCGCCGTGCTGGGGTGGAACGAGCACACGATGGGCGCAAACCTCGAATCGTTTGAAACCGAGCGCTCTGCCTTCCTTCGGCCGGTCGGGCGGGCCGCCGCGGCATTCGAAGCCGCAGCCGATTGATCACAGAAAAATTCCCCTCAGAAACAAAAAACGAAAGCCGCGCCCAACTGGAGGCTGTTTACGAACTGGCCGGAGACAGGGGGCTGATTGAGGTCAATCGTCCTTTCGCGATAGTGGATTAATGTATCCCCAACGTCGTATCTGACGGCTAATCTTTTGGAAATCCTCAGCATTACGATCCCGCCGAGGTCTAGCGCCGGCTCTGTCAACCGACCTGTCTCGAACTGCAGAGCAGAATTGTTTGATTCGACGTGAAGAATGGCCTTTCCGAAACTGACAACGCCCGGCCTGATCTTTCCGTAGATTTCGACTCGCCTAAATCGGAAGCCAAGTCTCGCTCCCAGAAAGCCCTCGGTGAGCCGGCCGCCAGCAAAGCTCGTGCCCTCGATCGGGATCGTCGGAGTTATGCCGAGACTCGAATCCATCGCCAGCCAGCTACGAATTCTTATGGCTCCCAACCCGCCAATCGCGAGTTGGTATTGAACACTTCCCACGGGATTTACTGGAAGATATGTCTGTGTAATCTGCGGCCCAATTTCTAAGCGGGGCGGATCGATCGGCGCCGCGAACGCTGTCGGTCCCGTCGGAGATAAGACAGCCAGAGCGATTAGTACTGCTGTCGCACGGCACCTCATACAATGCACCCCGCTAGGCTGATCGCGGTATTTAACGGCCTTCGGCCCGGAAGTGTCAACTGCAAAGGACAAACCTTTACCAACGTGGCAACGAGGTATTTCGAATGTTTTACGACATCCGAACAAAAACCCTGTGCGCTTTATCGCGCGTCACTTGAGTGGTAGCATGCTCGCAACTTGTAGGAGGACCATGAAATGTTCAACACAAGGACCGTGATCTTAACAGCTGCTATGTGCACTGCCATTGCTGCGCTGATCTGGACCGCCCGGATGCGGGTCGCGCATGCCCAAGTGCCAGCGAGGCGAGAGGCAACTATGGAGCCATGGAATGCACGGTTTCTCCGGGTTGAGGAGAAGGCAAAGGCTGCGGAAACCTCCGATCCTGATTCTGTTCGGGCTCTTGCCGACGAGATTTTTGATCAACCACACGTTTTTGGCACGTTTCCGGATTACGTCAGGGGCCCTGTGAAAGAGCGGGTTCTGCGGGCGGAGTTGGCCTACCGAGAAGGGCAAGGAAAGCCGGTTACGCACACCGATGTCGTTCACCTCATAAACACTCTGGCTGACGTCTTGGCGTTGCCCAGCTATGCGAAGACCAGCGAGCATCAGCTTGCCGACGTGCGGTTCCGTGCCATGCGATTCACGCCCAGTTTCATGGGGCTTCACTTGTCGGAGCACCAAGATGGGACGCCGCTGCGCGCCGGCGAGAACATGAGTTCGAACATGTCCCCGCTCCAAGCATGCTATCTGGCGATGTCAGCGGTTGACGCCAAGCTTAACAACGTCGAATACCAAGTGCCCCCGGAGGAGTGGGAGGCTAACCGCTACGACGCCGCCTTGGAGAAATGGAGGCGGCATGAAAAGCCAACGCCCATGCCGCCCAGGCTTTCCGCCATCGTCAATTACAAACAGATGGAACTCATCCGGACGGCTGAAGCGCACCTGCTGCATCTCAGTCCGCCGGAGTCGATCACGCTGATCCACTCCGTTCTCGACACCCTGGGAGTCCCGAAATAGGAGCCGTCTATGAAAAAGATAATTCTGATTATTGCGCTGTTTGGGTCTGTATACGCTCTCATGGGATTTAGCTGTGGCAGCAACTACCCGCCTCCAACGCCAGGCGGAGGGTTTTTTATCCAAACCTTTGTCAACGGCCTCGCGACGAGCGTGGATGCGTCCGGCAATTGGACGTCAGATATTAGCCGAGCCCAAGGGTCGGCATACTCCTTCGCCACTGCAACAGACTCGGTGGGGGGCGCTTACATCGGCAACGGAAGAGCACCCGCGAACTGGAATTTTTTCGAACAAAGCGACCCCTGCGCCGGCCTAGGGTCACCGGGTCAAAGTTACTTGCAGGGGACAACCCAACTGATTTGCGTAAGCACAACCGGCCTTAGTTATGGCGGCAACTACACTGCCTCACCTAACCCGCTATCTTCGTCCGATGTGCCTGCTGCCGTGTCAATCAGCGGCCGCGGCTTCACGACAACTTACGGCATGCCAAGAGTCGAATACTATTATAACGATGGTACCTATGTGGGCGAGGTGACTGCCACAAAAGCAAGTTCAACCACTATCAGCGCCCCTCCGGTGAGTGGTCTAAGCAGCGATCCGAGCGGGATTTACGTGGGATTGATTCAAAACGCCACGGCGGGAGGTGGGTGGACTACAATTGGCATCGCAGCCCTAAACCTCGCCACGCCAAAGCCCCCCGTCATCGGCAGCGGCGGGAGCGGCGGATGTGGCACCTGCGGCTGCGGACAGAAATGCAGTCAATGGGCTCCGCCGTCTTCCAGAACGCCTTGACGCTTGGAAGACGTGCCGTAGACTGTCATCCCGGTGCTCTTCGTGGCTGAGTTCGAAATGGGGCCGAGGAGCGGCTCTGGCTTTGCCCATCTCCAGGTCATGCCCCACTCAGCCCCTTGGTCGGCGGGGTTCTTTGTCGGGGAGGGGCTCAACTCCGATTCAAGGCTAGAATCAATTGTTCGGGATAATCGGAGATAATCCCATCCACGCCCCACTGCGAAAATCGTTTCATGTCTCCCGAGAGATTTACGGTCCATACCAGTACCTTCTTGCCTGCGGATTTCATGCGGTCGACAAGCTCGCGATCAAGCAGTTTGTAGTGAGGAATTACATATTCCACCGGCAACTGAGGCCAGCGGCCTAACTCAGCTTGGGTTTCGCAGATCACGCCGAGCGGAATCGTTGTGTCGATGCTGTGGAGAGCTTCGAGCACTCCCGGAAGAAACGACGAAACCACGAAGCCGCGCGCCGGAGAACAGCTCCGTAACAATTCGACAGCCATCGCCTCCAGCCCGGCAACTTTCAGCTCGATATCGAGAAAGGCCGTGCGCTGATACCGCGATATGACATCCCTCAAAGAGGGCAGGTGCAACTCGCGCGCTGAACACTTTGAAATTTCCAGTCCCCGGATTCTGGCGTCGTGGCACACAACAGGTTGCCCGTCTGCCGTCAACCGAACGTCGAATTCAAAGCCGTCACAAAACGAACTTAGCGCGAAATCGAAAGATGCCAACGTATTTTCGGAAATGGATTTTTCACCGCGCGCGCCACGGTGACCGAGCAGCAGCGGACGAATCTCCATAAAAGCAGTGACCAGTGGCCAGTGATCAGTGGCCAGTGCGTTTCAATCGTGCTGTCAGTGAACCTCATCACTTTCAATTTTAAACATAGTGGCCAGTGACCAGTAGGTTTTTCTAACCACTGACCACTGGTCTCTGGCCACTGCTCCTAATCCAGATCGAAATCGCGGATGGGTTTCCCCGTGTCAGGAGTTTCCTTGGCCTTCTTTACCGCCTCCTGAAATTTCTTTTCCAGAAGCTCCGACGCGTGCTTTTGCGCCTCGACCGATTGCCGGAAGATCGATTCGCGGCGGCTATCCTGCTCCTTCATGGCGCGCGCCGCGTCTTCCATGTCGCTGAACATTCTGGGCTTCACGGCAGCCGTGTGCGCGATCACAGCGGCGGTTGCGGTATCGATCTTCAGCAGGGCGCTGCAGCAGGGACAAGTGACTTCGATGGTGGCAGGACTTTTCGCCATTGTGCGAATGATACCGCAAAAGCGGTACGTTTTGCCCCCTAGCGATGGAGTTTGATCGGAAACAGATGAACCAGCCCTAAGAACTCCCACCCCAGCAGAAAGATCGAAAGCAGGACTATGAGAACCGCCATCAACTCTCCGAAAGTGAGGCCGCGGCGGTTCGGCTCGAAGCGCCGCGCCGCCAGGGTCAGGATATTCAGCGTGGCGAACCCGAAGACCACAGCCCAGAGAATGTTGTAGATGTCGTTGCGGCCCTTCGCAAGACGCTCAGATAAAAGAAGAGTTGCCGCCAGGACGGACTGAACCCGCAGGGAAAGCGCGGTCTGCGCGGTGCGCACGATCAATGATGTTGTCGAGAGACCCATAGCACGTGCCGAACGAAAACCCTTTTTCCTTCGGCCCGAATAATTGGATATTACATTTTTCCCGACGCATCGGTCACGGAGGGGTATATGGCAAGGCATCAGCACGTCCTCATACGGTCGGAGCTCCGCTTTGAGTAAGATTGTTTGAGTAAAATTGATAGATGGCGGAACGGCGCGTCATTTTCTTTGATGTGGGCAACACACTTCTCTTCCCCAACCGCACGAGTATTCTGGCTCCCCTTGCGCGTGACCGTCAGCCCACGCTCGAACAATGGCAGGCGCTGGAGCGCAGAACCAAGGCTGAGTTTGACCGGGGCATGCAGGAGGGCAAGGTCGATCACAGCTTCTGGTGGTTATTTCACACCCACCTGCTGGAACAACTTGGGATGGACATGGGGCTTCGTGAGGCGCTGGTAAAGAACACGCAGGACTCGGCAAACTGGGACCAGATACTGCCGGGTACGCTTGAATCGCTCGGACGAATCGCAAAGAGGTTCCGCATCGCCGTGATTTCCAATGCCGATGGCAGGATTGACCGAGTGCTCTCCCGCTGCGGTATCGCGGCGTGCTTCGAGAGCATTACAGACTCAGGAATTGTCGGAGTCGAGAAACCTCGTCGCGAAATCTTTGAGGCGGCGCTGCGAGGCATGAAAGCGCACGCGGAGGAAAGCCTCTACGTGGGCGATGTGTACTCCGTGGATTTTCTAGGAGCCCGCGCTGTGGGGATGGATGCGGTTTTATTTGATGTGGCAGGCGCTTACCGCGACCGCGGCGAACTGCCTCGTGTCGACTCCCTCGAGCAATTGGAAAACTGGCTCCGGCGATAACCTCCTGTCGTACAATTCTCGATCATGTTCGATTCCACGCGACTGTTGTTGTTTCTAACGGCAGCGCTGTTACTCGCCATCGCTCCGGGGCCGGGAATGTTGTATGTGCTCGCCAGAAGTCTGGCCGGAGGCAAGCGCGAAGGCGTGCTCTCGGCGCTGGGCACATTTCTCGGCGGCATGGTGCACGTTCTCGCGGCGGCCCTGGGAGTTTCCGTTATCCTGGCGCGTTCGGCGATGGCGTTCGCCACCGTAAAATATGCGGGAGCGGCCTACCTTTGCTTCCTGGGAGTGAGAATGATTCTCGACGCTCGGACCCAGGAGGCGTTTTCTGCGGATGATTTTCCTCCGAATTACCGCCCGGCCCAAGGGGACAGACGAAACCCGCTATGGCAGGGCGTAGCCACGGAAGTGCTCAATCCCAAGACGGCGCTGTTCTTTCTTTCCTTCATCCCGCAATTTGTTAACCGGGGGAGCGGGCATGTGTTCTTTCAGTTCGTCGTATTGGGAACTGTGTCGGTTATTCTGAATACCTCCGCTGATCTGATCGTGACTTTGTTGACGGGACCGCTCGGAAAAATGATTCGGTCCTCGGCAGTGTTTCGGAGGAGACAGAGAACGGTGACCGGCGCCATTATGATTGGACTGGGAACGTATCTCGCCACGAGCGAGAGTCGTTAGGCGCGTCTCACGCTAGAGCCTACAACTCTAAAATCTGATGGTCATGGCAATCAGTAGGCATCGTCTCATAGATGCTTCGCAGGAGTTCCGTACCGTGGCGAGCCACAAAATACGCGCCGGCTATTCCCCGCTCCTGCAACTCCCCGTTGGGATAGAGCATTTCGCTAAGGACTGCAGCATGCCGGCTGACGACTTCACTTCGCCGGAGTTCTGCGGCCAGTGCGCGTTCCCGGAGGCGGTCGAGCTGGTAATGCATTTTTGAAGCACCGGTTTGGCTCGCTTCAACCAGCGTCGGATCAAGTTTGGCCAGCGCATCCTTCAGCCCGGAAAAAGACTCTTCCACCGACTTGTTCGCCCGTTCAAACGCCGCCTGCAAATCCGCTGGCAACGTGCGCGAGGCCAGGTTCTGGCGCAGCGCCTCTGGCCCCTGCAGCGTATCCAGCACCGTGATGCCATACTGCCCCAGCCAACGCTGCACCTTGGGCTCGACAAGAGTTGCCGAAAAACGCGGCACGATGGGCGTGACTCGGCCCAGCAACATTTCGTAGACCGCGCCTACCTGCGCAAAATATGCTGCCTCGGCAGAGCCTCCGGTGTATGCCAGCGTGGGCAGAATGTAATCCTGCACAACCGGGCGCAACAAAACATTCGGACTGAAATTCTCGGGCGTTGCGTCGATGCGATCCAGCAATTCAGAAGACGAAAGCTTTTCCGCTCCGGATTCGCCGCCGGTAATAAATTCTGCGGTGTCATCCGAGCCGTTAATCCTGCGGTGAATGGCAGTACGCGCGCCGTTATGCAAGGTGAAAAGCAACACCGACGACGGCGTCACTTTTACTTGCTGGTAGTAGCCCGCCTTCTCCAGTTCCTGACCTCGCGTGAGCAGAGCGGCATCCAAATCTTCGGTGCGTTCGATCGCCTTTCGATAGATGGGCGCCGCGACACGATGCAATTCCGGATCGGACGCATCGAGTAAGATCACACCCCACTGACTAAACAGGCGCGTGAAGAAGCGAGCAAAAGCGCTTCCCAGCGATTCGCCAGCACGATAAGACTCGCGCAGGAACTGCGATACCTCGGAGTCTCCTAGCAAAGCCGCCGCTTCCTCCACGACGGGCAAAATCTCTTCGTCCAAGCGCACCGCGCTTACCGGAGCGCCTGCCACACTGTGGCTGGAAATCGTAAGTGTGCGAAGAGTGCCGTCGGAGCCGGGTACGGAGACGTGATTGACCTCGGCAAGGTCATGATCGTAAGTAGCCAGCCAGAAAACAGGAACCGCATCAATGCCCGCGGCCGCGGAGTCTTCCGCCAATTTGATCGCCGTCAGAGCCTTGTAGATGGCAAACATCGGGCCGCCGAACAGGCCCACTTGCTGGCCAGTCACGACCGCAGCGGCCCCCCGGCGGAAACGACGAATGTTTGACAAAGTTTGCGGCGAAGCACCCCACGATGAATTTTGGCGTTCGAGTATCGCACTGACTTTCTCTCGACGCGCTGGATCGTATTGCAGAGTTGAGGCCTGCGCCTTAACCCATTCGCTGAAGTGCGGGGAATGCGGATAGAAAGGCCGGACGCTAGGAGAATAGGAGAGGAAATCGGTAAAGAGGCGAGTGGTTTGCGGGATTTGGGCAAAGGGCAAACACTGCGCTCTCACCGCGGGCTCTCCTGACAACGCCGGTTTCTACATCTTTGGACGGATGAGATCATCACAGGTCAACGCCTTATTCACAGTCCGGCGTCCTAATTCAGATGCCGTAAATAGGCACAAGATGCAAGATAATGGAGCGCTGAGGCAGGAATGCATTGATGAAATTGTGGAGTGTCTCTCCCGTAGTGGTGTATTTTGATTGTCATTCCGAGCAAGCGTTCTTTGCGACACGAGGAATCTGGGCGATCTGCGCGAAGCGTCGCGTTCTTTGCGACGCAATAATCGCGCGTTTGGATCGCTTCCCTAACAAAGTGCACCATCTCTCCGACAAACAATGTTTCGCCGATGGCGTTTGAGTCGCACCTGCCTTGCGAAAACGCCAATCTCACTCACTCGCAAAAAACTCGAACCTTCACCTTCGCCTTCTCATCCTTCTGATCCACATCGACGCTGAGGTCACTGAGTTGCTCGACCAAATCCTCTAGATTTTCCGGCTTGATCTGAGTCAGGTCGAATGGGATGCCCTTCTCATGCATCGCGTCGTTGGCGCGATGCAGGGCCTGGGCCGGAATCAATCCCGCCAGTTTGACCCCGGCGCGCAGCAACTGCATTGGAACCCGCACATTCACCCGGGTCGGACCGTCGTGCCGGCCATCTTCTTCCGCGTCCACCTCAACCCGCAGATACTTGGGACGGCCTTTCGTTTCGGCTGCTGAATGCTGTTCCGAAAACTTTGTCGTCGGCGGTTCTTCCGCAGCCGAGATCAGCCGCTCTGCCTCTTCCGCAGTGATCTTTCCCGCAGCCAACATCTCCAAAATCTGACGACGATGTTCACTCATACGGCCTCCTATAAAATGCAAATGGAAACGCCAGCGCTACGGCGATCCAGTTCGAACTCAGTCTCCCGCAAGGCGCTCAAAACCTGCCATACCACGACGAATCCGCGGAACGGATTCACCCGGCACGCCAGCGACGCGACTAAAATCAACGGCGACAACAGAACCATCAGCGGCACAAATAGCAGCCATATCAGAATCAATGGCACCCACAGACGAAACGTCCGGCTTTCCCGGTTACGCAAGCTAACCACTGCCACAAACGGAATCATTTCAATGCCTCCATCTCCCGGATCGCGTCTTCCGCCGTGATCTCTCCGCGACCGAGCCGCTCCAGAATTTCGCTCTTCGAGGGCGTGGGATTGTGCTCCACAAACTCCAGGCTCTCCGCGATGCGCGTCAGCCGCGATTTGATCGTCGGATAGCTGACCCCAAAAACCCGTTCCATCTCCTTGATCGAACCGTGCGAGCGAACAAAGGCCGTAATAAAGACCTGGTCCTCCATCTCCATCCGCGCCAGTTGAGGAAGCTCAAAGCAGCCTTCAATGGCAATGTCCTTGTCTGGAATCAGCACGCGCCCAACCACAATCCGCTGCCCGGATGTAAGCCGGGTCAATTCTTGCCAATCCTTAGGAGATTTTGATTCTGGACTCATGGTCGATTAATATAATGAATATATAAATTACTTTTATTAAGGTGTCAAGGATTAATTATTGATTATTGTTAGGCTGGCCATTTTGAAATCAACTGTAGTTCCGACGCCAGGGGATTGGTTCTTAATGGCAAATTTTGTTTTGACAATCTCGAGCCCACGTGGCACGATTCCTCAAATTTTGGGGATGAAGTGAGATCGAGGCGAACCGTGCTTACCCTCTTTTTCCTCTGATCGGCTTCGTCTTCCTGTTCGAGCCATGCCGTTTGCTCAACTGCTGCTCCTCTCGGGTTTGTGGCAGCTGGGTTCTTGTTCTCGTTAAGAAATTTCTCGGGCCTCGAAAAATTCCTAAAGGGGAGACGACCTATGCCAAAACGTCTGGCCATCACGGTTGCCGGAGCCGTTTCTCTCGGCAGCTTCGAGGCGGGAGTGCTTTTCGAAGTGCTTTCCGCGATCAAGCAGCACAACCAAAACAACGCCACAAAGGACAACGAGCGAATCGAAGTCGACGTATTGACTGGAGCCTCTGCCGGCGGAATGACCGCAACCATTGCCGCTCAGAAGTTGCTCTTCGACGCAGATGCCCTTGATGGCGCCTACCGCAATTCCTTCTACCGGCCGTGGGTCGTTGATGTGAATCTCGAGGGGCTTTTGGCACTGCAAACGGGAGAAGATCCTACGCACTCAATCCTGTCCTCGAATTTTGTCGAGGATATTTCCCGAAAGTATCTTACGCAGCGCTACCAGTCCCAGGCGCCTTTGACAATTGCCTCGCACCCGGCAGCGGCGAAGACCATTCACCTGGGACTGGCGCTTTCGAACCTGAATGGTGTGAACTACTCTCAACCGACCTATCCGCTGGGAAGCTTCAATTACACCTGTTACCAGGATGAGATTGACGCGATCATCTCCGCCGACGCCAACCATGACAACGAGGATTTTTGGGAGCCCCTCCGAAATGCGGCTGTTTCCTGCGGCGCTTTCCCATTCGCTTTTCGCATGAAAGAACTGTTCCGGCACAAGAGCGAATACCCGGACGCCGACCCGCTTGAGTTTCCTTCCGACGTTGAAACCTTCACTTACACCGATGGCGGCGTCTTTCAAAACGAACCGCTCGGAATGGCCAAGAACTTTGTCGACGATATTGACGAACACCTCAACGTGGATTCGCGCTTCTATCTTTTCGTATCGCCGGGCATACGCAGTTCCACAGCGGACTTGACCTTCAACCAGAAACTCGCAGACTACAAAGCCGCAGGCGGGGCGCTGGCAAAGAGTGTATTTCAGCAGTCCCGGTTTCACGACTGGATTACCGCGGAGGGCGTCAACGCCAAAGTCAACCTCTTTAACCAGCGAGCCATTGGATTAAAGAACGCAATCCTGGCCGGCAATGTCTCGACTGGGAATCTGAACGCAGTGGCGGATCAGATCCTTCCCCTGTTCTTCACGCCAACTGATCCCCAACAGGTGCACATTCGGGATGGGGCAATCGAACGCCTCAAGAACCAATTTCCCGCGGACTATACGGCGCTCAAAAATGCAAATGCGGACGCCGACGCGTGGATCAAATCGATTCTGGTATTTGAAACCGCGGCTGACCTGGGAGAACGCGACGAAATGTACATTTGCTCCGTCACGGCGGATCCTTCGGAACTCGCCAGCAGCGGCGTATCGGCCTTTCTCGGTTTCTTTGATCAGAGCTATCGCGACCACGACTACGATGTGGGACGCACGAAGGCACAACTGTTTCTTAAGACCCCGCCCGGTAAACTGGGCCCGATCCGGTGGACGCCAACTGAGGCCATTCGCACCATCGACCATGAATTGGACGGACTGACTCTGGATAAAGTGGACCGGGGAACGCGAGAGCAAGTCCGCGATCGTCTGCGCTCCCGCGCCCACGATATTCTTGAGGAGATGGGAGTTCCTACACCCATCATTCGGGAAACCATTGACCTGGCCCTTATCCGACCGCAACTGAACAAGCTTTTGAAGCTATGACGAGAGCATGCGGCCAACCTCCTGCTCGTAGCAGATTCTGGACTGAAGTCGAAGTTGTGAGGGTAAGGGTTCTGATCCGGTGAGGAGTGGTGGGAGCCGCCTCACAGCAGGTTGGTGTCGATGCCCGCGATAAATTGGATTCCGGGAATTACCTTGCCCACGAGGTTCTTGTCGTTGGTTAGGAACAAATCAGTGTTCGCTGTCGCCGCGCAGGCAAGATGAATGGCATCCGCGGAGGGAATTTTCAGCGAACCCTTAATTCGTCCGTAGACATCAGCCGTTTCAGCAGTAAAAGGGATTACCTCTGAAACCGAGTCTTCCAATGCCGCCTTCACCTCTTGGATGCGTTCTTTATTGGCGCCCCGTTTGTAGGCACCCGCGAAAACTTCGCCCAAGGCTAAAGCTCCAGTAATAAGTTGGTCATTGCGCTCTTGCATTCGCGACCAGATCGCATCCACCCTTTTTCCAAACTGGGGATTCTCCTCGAGCCAGTAGATGAAGAGCATCGTATCCCAGTAGACCCTGCTCATCGCTCCTTCCCTGGGCCATAGAAATTGGCGCGTTCGTTGCGTAGGTAGTTCTCCCCTCCGCCCAACTCGGCAAAAACATCCTTGAGGGCACCCCGAAGCCGGTTCCAAGCATCCTGACGATCCAAAGTCTTGTTATCCTGTTCTTCGTCAACGAACTCGTACGTATATGTGACCGTCGTGGTCTGGCCGGATGGCGGACCTGTTCTTGAAACCAGGCGTAGAGCGTTCTTTTCGAGAAATTCTCTAGTCTTCAGAGCGCTGCATACAGCCGGTGTGCTCCTCCAACTGAGTTTCATGTCTCGAACAACGTCGCCGGTTCTAATGGAGAATCGCTTTCCGCACTGTCCACGTGTCGGCACCACATATTTTTCTCTGGCGTAATTACGAATTGTGTCCGCTTGCTTCATAGAAATGCCTCCGCGAGCTTTCGTAGAATATCTAGAATAAAATAGAATGTCAATAGAATTCTTTTGTTTGTCATCCGATACATCGAGACGCGAACCTGAACCGTCGCGTGACAGCCGATCATCCAACGTTTGACTTCCAGTCAGGCGACCCCTAGTCTGGAAGTAGCTCTTTGAGGATGGCCAATCCCACCAGTGGGGGCGTCACGGCTTCGACGGAGATGCTTGCGGCCAAGAGGCATGCCGGGGTGCACACACCCGTAATCGTGGGCAAAATGATAATTGCCAATCAACAAATGGCATACGCAGCCTAATTAGTTAGGCAGCCGCTCTCCACCGCTTCGCCCTTGGGCGGTGAGCGAGCGTCACACAGAGGGCTGCTCTTCTCCGCTACGTCTGGGCGGAGAGGTTAAGATCACAGGCTAGCGGCTAGCGTTTCTTGTCCGTTCTGAGCGTCGGCCGCGAACGTCCTGGGGGAATCGCCAGCAATGGCGACAAACGCCTGGGGCATGAACGCGAATAAGCATGTAGTCTCTTGACCAGTAACATTTTCGGACGCGGGTTCGACTCCCGCCGCCTCCACCACTATCTAGTTTATTATCAATTTGTTTACAGGCACACTTTAATTTCGCACAATAGCGATTTGCAGAGGCGGGTTCCCCGCCGGGCTTCTCTCACGGTTTTCCTTCTCGCCGATTGCGAAACCAATCGAACGACTGATTATTCCTGGCAGGAATGCTGGGGAAAAATGGAGTGATTGGGTTTCGCACTGCCGTTCCAGGGCAGGCTCACGTAAGTCCCTGTTTGCCGACAAATGCGGGAATCGACCCGTCAATGACAAGAAGGGCGTTTAACGATTCGCGGAGGGCAGTCACTTCTTGTTCCAACCCATCCAAGCGATTCAATTCCGCCTGAACCGCAGGCTCGCCATCTTCCTTTAATTTTCGGGCCCGGACCAGGGCCTGTTCTGCAATCCTACTCACCTCGTGAAGCAGTCTGCGAATCTCGGCTTCTAACTTCCCTCGGCTCTCCTGAATCCGGTTGAGAACGTCGCTCTGCACACGGGTGCTGTTGGTTTCAAGCAGCTTGGTGAGAAAGATTCGGGCCTCGTTCGTGATTATCCACCGGGCGCCCACCAGGCCAAGAACCAGGTCGGCCAGCCAGCGCACCGGCGAGGCAGGGTTCGCGACATCCCTGTATTCGTAAAAAGTGAATTCAGAGCGTACGCGAAATCCGCGTTCCGGATCGAGAGCATGGGGCATCCGTGCCAGTTCGGGAATGCCGGCATTCCCAAGTTTGTTTAGAAACTCGTTGGCCATGTCTACGAACCGCAATGCTACTCGCCGGTATTCGTTCTCTGCTTTCTCCTGCTCGGGCTTCAACCATGGCGTGACATGATGGCGTGCCAGTTCTTGCGCCTCGTGGAAAGTGCGCCTGCGATACGGTGGACCGAGCCAGCCAGATATCGATTGCAGTGAAACATCGAACTCTTGGTGCGCCTGCGGCTGCACACGTGCGAGAAATGTCTTGTGCCGATCGACAAACATATCTGAAATATGCTGTTGTTCGGCCATGAACAGATACCCCAGCTCCATCATCGAACGTTCTGCATCGCCAATGGTCTGTTTCATCGCGGCGATCCGGGTTTCCGACTCTTCGATCGGCCGTTGAAGTGCCTCGCGTTCTTCCGAAATGATCACAAGAAGCTGCTCGCTGATCCGCTCTAGTCCACGTTTGCACGCAGCCTGGATCAAACGACGGCCCGATCCTTCGATCAAATGGTTCAGCGAGGCGACGAGCTTCTCCCAGTCTCGACCCGTCCCGCGATGCTCAAGCTGTTCCGCGGCGCTGACCTCGAACAAAGGTCCGACAGAATGTTGCGGGAGTCGCCTTTGGAGCTGGCGTCGTGCGAAGGCCACCGCTTCGGCTCGCTCTGCGTCCGTGGTGCGATCCGCCTTGTTTACGGTGATGATGAGATCCTGGACATGCTGCGCGACTGCCTCAACCAGTACGAGTTCTTCTCCCGCTAACGGAGGATCCGCCCCGATCACGACCAGTGCCGCATCGATATGAGGAATAAAAGCCTGTGTGGCTGCGGTATTGCCGGTGAACACCGATCCCAACCCTGGTGTATCCACGAAGCACATGCCGGTGGCAAGCAGCGGACTCGGCACAAAGATTTCCAGTGCCGCGACATGCTTCGTGTTCTCGGGGTTCTTCTCTTCGGAGACATACTCATCAACACTCTTAACGGGAATATCTGTCCAGCCGCCAGCGGCTTCAAAGCGCACGCGAGCGGCTGCATGGCTTCCGTAACGGACGATCGTCGGGACGGTCGTAACCGGCACAACTCCAGTGGGCAGTACGCTGTCGCCCACCAGCGCATTCAGAACCGAGGATTTGCCACGCTTGAACTGACCGATACAGGCAACATAGAAGCGTCCCTCCGATACCCGTTCTGCCACAGACCGCGCATCGGCGGCGACTTGCTTGGCGTCAAACTCGTCAGCTAACTCCGCCAGCCACACAAGTGCTGACTCTCCGTGAGAATTCTCAGGAGAGGCCAGGTGATCCTCGGGCACGACGGATGCCAACCGCGGTGGAGCGGGCTTCTCAAGCAGCAAGTTTTCTTTCGAGTCTGTCCTCATAGCTCATGCGTCAATGCTCTTGTTCCATTCTGTACTTGGCTACGAAGCTGGAGAGCGCACTCCTTCCTGGTGCACGTAACGGATTACCTCCACCTCTGACATTGCGATCAAGCCTTCGTCCACCATCTCATCCAGCGCCGGAAGCAATTTGCTAATTTTTTGCTCAGTGTCGATCACCGAGACCATGATTGGGCGATCGGAAGAACGCAGCAGATGCTTCTTATGAATGAGCGTGCTAGCTCCGTAGCCCGCAATCCCGCGAAACACCGTGGCGCCGGCGATATCGAGTTCTCGGCACTTGGCTACGATGGCCTCGTATAGTGGTTTACCGCGCCACTTGTCATCCTCGCCAAAATGGATGCGCAACATTTTGGCTTTGCCTTCGAGTTTCATATTCGTGTCTCCTGCCGCCGCTCACCTTTCTCATAGTTATGCGTGTACTTGATGACGTCCGCGTCGGATAGCACGACCAAGCCCTGCTTCACCATTTGGTCAAGAATCGGAATAAAGGCCTTCAGTTTCTCTTCCGTATCAACCACGGACAGCAGGATAGGCCGATCATGGGAAAGGCTCAGCGCGGCGTCCTTGTGAATTCTGCGATTTGCGCCATAACCCAGAATCCCGCGGTACACCGTGACGCCGGCAATGTCGTTGGATCGCAGACCATTGACGATGGCTTCGTACAACGGCTTGCCATTCCACTTGTCGTTTTCGCCGATGTAGATTCGCATCATCTTGGCTTTGCCCTCACTCTTCAGGGCAGGCTTTTCAGCCGCAGGATGTTTTTGTTCCTTCTCGGCAGGTTTGACGATTGTTGTGTCGTGCATTTCAATCAGTCCGGCACCTACCATGGCTTGCAGTTTGGGTAGTAACTCTTCGACTTTCTCCGCAGTTTCGATGAACTCGATCTTGACAGGCAGATGGACCGCAAGGTCGACGAGACTAGTCGTTTGCATGTGATGATCTGCCCCAAATCCGGCAATGCCACGCGTCACGGTTGCGCCCGATACGCCATGGAAAAAAAGAAAATCCAGAACAGCTGCATAGGCAGCACTCCCGTGGTAGTGCTGGTCCTCCGCTACGTAAATGCCGACCTTCTTGCCCGGCCCTGGTGTCAGCACATTTTTCCTCCTGTCGTTAGAGTCCTCTTTGACCTACCAGAAATTCTGCGGCGCGACCCAAGAGTCCTCCGCCTTCATGAATTCCATGTTTTAGCTGTTCCAGAAAGCTTTCGAGTTCCTGCTGCAACTCTGCTCGATTTCGTTCGACGATTTCGTCAACCAGCGTTCGCAAGCGCAATGGGACAAATTCCTTCACTTTCCGGCTGTGCTCCAGACAAACAGTGCCCTGACTTTTCATCCACTGTGCGAACATTGTCCCTTGAAGGTTCTGCGCTAGCTCACGCAAGCGAGTGACTTCCTCTTCCAGGGCACGATGACACAATGTGCATTGCTCGCTGTTCACTTTCCCGACGAGAGGGGGCTTTAGCATTTCTAAGAAGACTGTTGTGACGCTCTCCCCAGGCGTGGAGCGCGAAATCTTTACTCTGGATCGAGCGAGCGCCCACCCGTGAAAATTGCATACGCGCAGGTCGGATCGGGGCCGAGTTGTTTCCACCAATGTCCACTGGAAATCCTTCAGGATTCCACAGATTGGACACGCTCCCTTGGTCAGTGCCTGGCTTACATTGGCTCCTGCTGTTGAAGCTTCCGCTTTCATGGAATCGCCCTCCCTGCCATAACGCCACCCCAAACCGCAACAAACCCAACGATCACGCTCAGTGCCACGTAAAGAAAGCCCAGGCCGATCTGCCCATCCTGGATCGTGCGCAAGGTCTCATATTCGAAGCTAGAGAAGGTCGTGTAGCCTCCGATGAAGCCAATTGGGATCAGATATCGCCAGTTCGGGCTCCAGTGAGTTCGGGCGGTCAACAGGGCAAAGACCAAGCCGATCAGGAACGAACCGGTAATGTTAATCACGAGTGTCCCGTAGGGAAACCGCGTTCCCATCCTGCTGCCGATATAGCTGCCCACCCAAAAGCGCAACATCGAACCTAGACAACCTCCCACACCCACAAGCACGTATTTCAGCAAGTCGCCTCGTTCCTTTCCTTTTTAATGCACTCCAAAGACTGTCCGGCTACTCAAGAAGCCACAGTCGGCTCCGTTCGGACACCTTCCAAGCCTTCCAGATCACGACGAATGGTACTTTCTTGTTCAGCCGGAGACACGTGATCGCCCACCAACCTCTCGACCTGAGCACGATAGTTAGCAGTGGAGCAAGGCTGCGACCTTACACCAGCCTTCATTGCACAACTGCAGGCCTTCGAGAAGGCGCAGCGCGGGTCCACATCGTATCCAAGAGAGTGATCGTGATTGCCACGAACGACAACTGAGCTGTTGGCTTTGACGAAATCAACCACCGCGCCGGGTTCTGGACCGTAATTTACAAGGTCACCCAACACCCAAAGTTCGTCGTAGTTCTCGCGCAGCGACTGGAGCGCTGCGTAATTTCCGTGCAGGTCGGAGATGATGGCGATCTTCATGTTTCTTTTCCAGTTCGAGAACCACAGGGATTTGGATCAACAAAGAACTGCATCGCTCGCGGCACGGAATCCTGTTCGCGCCCCGGAAGTTCGTTGCGATGTTGGTAATCGCGCTCGCGAATGAACTCTCCCAAGTCAGCCGCCAAATCGCTGAGTTGCGCCCGGAGTTGGGAAAACAATTCCTCGCGCTTGCGAGAGTCCTTCCATGTCTGGAGCGACAGTTCGCCGTGCCGTATGCAAAGCCCATGTTCAGCCAAAGGCTTGTGAAACTCCTCCTCGTCGACAAGTTCTTCGAGAACCAGCGCCAAGAATTGCTCCTTGTCTCGATTGTCTTGGCAGAACATGCAGTCGTGTCCCGGCTCGAATGGAGGCTTCTGCCGGCGTCGGAGTAGTGAGGATCGGGGGTTGGGCTCGCTTCCATTTGCATTGGCCAGCCCCGAACCAGCCAATGATGCGAGATCACTACAAAGGTTTGCGATTCCGAAGCCGCCAGTTTGCCAGGCGTATTCTTCGATGGCCTTAGCCATCCAGAAGTGGTGGAGACAGAACCCTCCTCCGTTTAGAAACTTTTTCCGCACCGAAGGAAACATCCTGCCTTCATGCAGGAAGGAGTGGATTCCCTTGCGCTCAGCGGCATGCACTACGCTGCAGATCGCGCAACCACCTAGCGCAAACGCTTTGGCAAAAGCGTTACGCGTGAACCACAGGCCCTGTCCTGGGCCAGACTGCTTTTCGAGCTCTTTGCTCCGCTTCAAGAGGCGTACCCGCGTTGAGATCGTAATTGGGATCAGGGCCGTCCAGATCGAGGCCGCAAACTTCAAAAGATCGCTATTTTGAGGAACCGTTGCCGGGACATGACTCCGCGACAAGGATTCACCCGCTTGTCAGGAGTCATCAGCTGTGCCCGGCTATGTGGTGGGGAACAGCGGTTTCGGTGAACTCCTTCACCGTTGATAACAACTTAAGTACAGCAAAGACGAGGGGAGAAGTCAACGGGTTTTAGTTTCTGGGTGACGTCAAGCTGCTTGTGTAAATAGGTTGAGGGTGCGGGTTTTCCATTCCAGGTTGAATCTCTGGAAGATGGAGTAGATGATGCGATCGACGCTTTCGACGTTGACAAAGCAAACCATGGGCCGGGTTCGGCGGCGCACTTCTACGAAACAGCGCTCGATGACATTGGTGGTGCGCAGCTTCCGCCAGAGGTGCTGGGGAAAGGTGAACACCGAGAGCAGTTCCGGCAGATCGCGTTCCAGGCGCCGCACCATGGGCCCGTACTCCCGCAGCCAGCGCGCCCGGAAGCGGCGAAACGCGGCCTGGGCGTGGGCCCGGCTCTCGGCTAAGTAAATCGCCTGTGCGCCGGTTTTCACCTCGTCGTAGTCGCGCTTCCGCACTCTCTCCAAAATATTGCGCATCTTGTGCACCCAGCAGCGTTGATGCCGCACCCGCGGATAGACGGTGGGAATCGCCGCCGCCAGTCCGGCACAACCGTCGGTGACGATCAGGCCGAGTTGCTTGCCTTCCAGTCCGCGCCGGTAGAGATCCTGGAGCAGGCCCTCCCAGTCGGATTGGCTCTCGCCCTGGCTGCGCAAAAAAGCCAGCAGGTGACGCGTGCCATCGCGCCGCACCCCGTAGGCCACCAGCATCTGCACCCGCTTGCGCCCCGCCGGACGCCGCACCCGCAGGCTCACTCCGTCCAAGAACAGATAAGCATAGTCGTCGCTCAACTGCGCCTGATGAAACTGGCGCACCGCATCGTCGAGATCGCGGGTCAGATGCGAGACCGTCTGCGGACTCACCACCTCGCCGCTCAGCGTGGCCACCACCCGTCCCACTTGCCGGGTCGAGATGCCGCGCAGAAAGGCCTCGCGGATCAACATGGCCACGTCTTCGGCCCGCCGCTGAAATGGTTCCAGCCCGCGCGGCAGAAAACTTTTTCCCCGAGTGCGCGCGATGCGCAGCCGGATCGTACCCAACCGGGTCACGAAATCCCGCTCGTAATACCCGTTGCGGTAGGGCTGCCGCCGGTGCGCGCGCCGCTGGTAGACTTCCCGAACCGCGTAGCGGTCCCGCTGCCGCTCGGAATCTGCCTCCAACAGCCGCTTCCACGCCAGCTTGGTCTCGCCATACACATCGCCCCAGAAACTCTCCTTCATCTCTGCCAAAAAATGTTGGTAATGCTCGGTGATTGGGATTATCTTCGCCATCGGGTGTAGGTCTCCTTTCGGAACGGCTTTAGCTCGTGAGGCCAAAGCCAACTTACACCCTCTCGCTTTTACACAATCGAATTTACGTCACCTAGTTTCTGTTCTTTCTTATCAAATCCGAAATGAACAGCCTCCCCGGTCAGAAAAAATGACGGGTTTCAAAACGCGGCACTTGCCGCATTCGATTCATCTGTGTTTGAATAATCGCGGCAAAGGAGTTTGCCGCTCCGGTGTTGCCGGGTAAACTGCCGCTGCTGCTGGCGGCTGATGACTCCTCTCAAATCCTGAACCGAAGTTTGGATCGAAGTTCGGTTCGTAAGGAACCTACGATGGGAGGAGTTTCTCACCAAGTCCGAGGGATTCAAGTATTCACTCGAAACCAGTCTCTGCCCAATCGGGTGGTCACGGGAATTCTTCTTGAGCGGGCATTCGTTTCAGCCTCTGAAGATCGCCGGGGTCCACGGTCATGATCGAGACCATCGGGTATAACTTCTTACAGGTCCTGTTCGTACTTGCCTTCGCGCCTTTGTATGCGGGCGTCCTTGCCCGCCTGAAGGAGATGGTACAAAGCAAGCGCGGCCCTTCTGTTGTGCAACCCTACCGGGATATTTGGAAGCTCTTTCACAAGGACCAAATCGTATCGGATCAGACGACGTGGATCTTTCGCGTCACTCCCTATCTGGTGTTTGTGATGCCCATCTTCGTCACCATTCTGATTCCGGTGCTGACCGACTACCCGCTGGTATTCGCATTTATGGGAGACATGCTGGCCGGAGGGTTTTTCCTGGGGCTCGCCGGATTTTTCGCCGCGCTTGCCGCGGTGGACACGGGAAATCCTTACGGGCCGATGGGAGCCAGTCGGACGCGCATGGTCGGTTTCTTAGCCGAGCCGGTGTTCATGATTGTGTTCTTCACAGTTTCATTCGTCTCGCAATCGACGATTCCTTACATCGTGCAACAAAAATGGGTGGCGAACGCTGCGGCCTTCTTCTCCCCCGCTCACGTCCTGTTGCTGATCGCCTTTCTTATGCTGATTCTGGCCGAAGGAGGACGAATCCCGGCGGCTATCCGGGATGGAAGCCCGAGCCCAAGAGTGACCTCGTGATGAAACTCCAGAAGGCACATGAGCAAGTGTTCGGTCAGCCCGCCAAGCTGATCGCGATGCATGCCGGCCTGGAATGCGGAGTAATCGGCGAGAAGTATCCTGGAATGCAGATGGCGTCGTTTGGTCCTACGATCGTCGACCCGCACAGTCCGCACGAACGCGTGCAGATCTCGACCGTCGCAAATTTCTGGAAATATCTCAAAGCGGTATTGGAACATCTTTGAGTCTTCGCGGCTAAAATAGGTGGCAAGGTGAAGGGGTTCACCTTTAAGTGCTGTTCCCGCCAAAAGCAGGACTAGCTGATGACTCCTACCAAACCGCTACAGGATCTGAATCCCTAAGCGGTTGTTCGCTCGCAGTGAGCGACTTCTTCCATGATCGAGGGTGCATTCCCGATCTTCGATCCTGAAGTTGCGCGCGACGAGTCTTTGGGAGCTGGCTATGACCATCCGACAATTCCTGCGCCGCTTCCTGCGCAACGGATCTAATCCTTATCGAGATCGCGCGTCGGAGGAAATCACTGGCCCCGCGGTCTCTTGCCGGCCCGGCATTCACCAACCGATTGAGAAGCCGGACACGGACGTGTTCACCGATGAAGATCGGGAATTTCTGCGGCAATTGGACATTCGCATCTGTTCCGACGGAACGGCGGGAGAGCACATCGGGAACTCGCGCATCCCTGACGAAAAACGCCGCACGACAGCGGCACGAGCATAGCGACGGGAGACTTTGAGGAAAGAAACGACTCCCGCCGCCTCCACCAGTCAGCCATCTGATTCATCTCGGATGTTCGCCATGCCGGCGAGCAGTCATTGGCAGGGCCGATTTCCTTTGGTGAAAATCGATCTCGTGGCCGCCGCTGCGGATCGCGGTTACGGTTTGACGTCAGCCGCGGCTTTTTGAATTGCTTCGACTGGGCTTGAGTCCAGATAGTAAAGAGTCGGGTCATTCTCGCGTTTGGCGACGAAACCGTCGCCTGATTTCACCATTGAAACCTTCTCCACGCCCTTGCCATTGTCAGAGGAGACCGTGACCTCAATTGTGGGGTTGGCGAAACCGGAATCGAGGAACTTGCTGGCGGCTAAATCTCGCAGGTCTGAGATTAATGTTTGCACGCTCCCGGAATTCATCTTCTTCCCATCCGACCACCAATCGGCGCCGCCCTTCGTCAGGAAATAGGCATTAGAGCCAGCGTGCATCTCGATTTTGGTGGGTTCGTTGTAGCCGAAGTCGAACAGTTTCTTGTTGCGGAAATCGTCGAGCTTTTTGTCGAGCGCTTGGCCAAGGCTCGAATCAACTTTATAGACGCCATCGACTACGCTTGACTTTGCGAAATATGTGTTCTTGCTCTTGCGAACTTGAAGCTCTTGCGTTCCGGAGGGATCAGTTACTTTTGCCGTTGCGATCGGCGTGGCGTTAGCGAATGCCGATGCGGCCTCCTTCGCGTCCTTATCCTGGCCGCTGAGATCCATCCGGGCATCGGTCAGCTTCGCAACCAATTCACCAACCTGAACACTATCGGCACGCAGAAGTTTGGGCTTCAGGATTTGCCATACGTTTTTGTTATTACCAAACTCAGTGTTGCGCCCAAACTCAATTTCCTGATTTTTTTCGATCAGTTCCAATCGGCTCACTTTGTCTGGGCTCACCGTTAGCAGGCGCTTGTCGCGCAGGTCATTCAGGCTTTTGTCGATGCTGGTTTTGTTGTAGCTGGCCATGGTGAAGATGCGAGGATCTCCTGCCAGCATCGCGTAAACCGCGCTCCCCGCGGGCGTGGCATCCCCGATCAGGAGCTGTTGGCTCTTATTGTTCTTTTCGGTGATGTCTACTTCGACAGCGGGGTGATCGAGACCAAACTGCGTCAGATCGGACGCCTTGTCTTCGACCACACGCTCTGAGTTCAGAGAAGACAGCGAAGAGAGCATGCTGGAAACGGTGCTTTGATCGGCGTCGAAAGGCTTTGGTTGGACGATTTGCCAACTGCCGGAATTGCCTTTCGCGAGAGCGACCGGCTCGGCATTCCTCAGCTTTATCTCAAGTTGAGTGATCGATGCCTGGTCCAATTTGAGGATCGCGGGCGATGTGTTGGCTGATGCCTTTGCGACCTCATCGGCCGGCTTCTTGTGTTCGGACCAGTACAGCGTACCGACGAGCGCGAGCAGTACCAACATTGCGACGATCAGGTTACGAATTTTCATGGTGCTTCCCGACATTCCTCGAATCGGACATTCCTCGAAGCCGAGGAATTTGCTTTACCTCCTCTTCCACCACACTCCAATGCCGACGACGACAACGATTCCGGGTAACAGGAATTGGCTGATGGCGCGTACCCAGCCCAACTGGGCGCGTGTCATCGTAATGCGGCGCTCGTCCTCCTTCTTAGGACGGATGGAGATTAGGTCTTCATCGGACGCGAGCCAGTTGACGGTGTTCGTGGCCAGGTCGCTGTTCCCATTGAAATCGAGGAAGCGGTTGGCAATCCAGGACGAGCTTCCCACTACGACAAAACGTCCCTGCGATTTCTCTTTGCCCGTGTTGTACGTGCCTGCAGCCGCGATGGTCAGAGGCCCTTTCTTGTTCTTGGGATCGTTCACGTCGACGGCTGGTGATCTTAAGTTGCTCGTCGCCAGGCTCGTGCCGGACGAATCGAACAGCTTCTGCACGCTGGTTTTGTCGGTGTTCTTGATTTCGATCGAGCGGGACAAAGGAAAACCAGTCGCCGTTCCTTTCATATCGTTCACAATCGGCTGAGAGCCATAGCTGGTGACCAGCGCCACTTGCGGTCCGAGCCCGGCTAATTGTCCAATTGGGTTTAAATCGAGAATCAGATCCTTGTCCATGGTCACGCCCCAACTTTGCAGCAAGTTGGTAAGCGCATCATTTTCGGCGATTTCTTCGTGGCCAAGTTTCAGTGGCGGGTCGAGCAGGAGCAAGGCGCGGCCGCCATCTTCCACATACTTCTTGATCGCATCCACTTCCGGCTGCTGATAGTCCTTCGTCGGACCGGCAATGACTAAAGTGGTACAGTCGCCCGGGACCTCGGCTTTCTGCAAGAGGTCGACGCTCTTCGTTTCGTAGTCGTCCTTGGCGAGGCGATCCTTAAATTGCGAAAGCCCCTCGCGCTGGCTATCGTCGAGTTGATGCTCGCCGCTGCCGGCCGCAAAGCAAACCGTGCGAGTGCTGCCCTTCAGGTCGCGGATGAAGGCGCCAGTTATACCCTCCTCCGTCATGCTCTTGGCTTCGTCCTTCTTCAACCCGACCTGGACGATCGCTTTACCGAACTCACTGACGCCCGCCTCTCTCGCAGCTTGCGGATTTTTATCGGGATCAACATATTCCACGTGCACCTTGGGAGAGAGGTTCGCATATTCGTCCAGCAGGTCCTTCCCGTCGCGAAATCGCGTGCTCTGGTTAAAGTAGGTGATGGTCGAGTCTTGCTTGAGACCTTTGACAATCTTCGCGGTCTGCTCAGAGAGGCTATAGCGTTTGTTCGACGTCGCGTCGTACGACTTGTTGTAACGATCCGCCAGTATGTTGGCAACAACGATGACCGCGATCACGACAAGAATGTAGGTGGTTGCATAGGCCGCATACTTGGTTTGTCTAGCCTTTAGCCATTGGCTTGCCATTATGACCTCCAGCGCAGGGATTCCATGGAACGCGCCGTGAAGAAGAGTCCCAGAAAAATCGCCGTTAGGTAGAAGACCGCATCCTTGGAATCAAGCACGCCTCTGCCGAACGAATCGAAGTGCGTGATGATCGACATGTAGGAGAGCACTCGCGCCCAAGTTGCAGTTTCATATTCGCCGACCCAGCCAATTACCCACAGCAGCAATTCCACGCCGAACGTGGCCGCGCCGGCGATGATCTGATTCCTGGTGAGTGTAGAAATGAAGGTGCCAATCGCCAGCAGCGCACCTGCCTGTAGCAACAGGCCCAGATAACCTATCGCCAGCGGCTTCCAGTCCGGATTGCCGTACCTGAACAAAAATGCAAAGTTCAGGGCTGTGAACAGGAGCAAGCAGGAATAGAGCACCATTGCGGCGAGCCATTTGCCAACGATGATTTCCAGGTCGCGGATCGGAGAGGTCGAGAGCAATTCGATCGTGCCGGTGCGCTTCTCTTCCGCGAACAGCCGCATGGTGATCATGGGAATGAAAAACAACCCGATTACGCCTACGTTTGACAATAGAGGCCGAATGATCTGCTCGTTCAGATTCATGGGGAATGTCTGGCCGCGCATCTGCATCTCCATGCCCTCAATCACGAAAACTCCGAGCGCATTCCAGAAAAAGAATCCAAAGATCACGCCAAACATGAGCAGCAGAATATAGGCGACCGGCGAAACAAAGTAGCTGTACAGTTCTTTTCGGCAAATGATCCATACATTTCTCATTGCTGTGACTCCTTCGCCGAGACTTTCTCATCGTCAGAAGATGGCTGGCCTCCCGTGAGCTGAAGGAAAATTTCCTCCAGGCTCAGGGCCGATGGCCGAAGCTCATTGAGATCCCAGCCAGATTCGACCACCGCGCGCGCCAGATCGCCGCGGACCAGGCGTCCCTTCTGGCTCTCCACTTCGAAAAGGAAACGGTTGTCAACCTGCTCTTTGCACTGCACCCGGCTGACGCCGGAGACTTGCTCCAGTTTGTGCTGCACTATCGGAGCATCGAGATTTCCGTTTCCATTGCGTCCAGCGATCTCGACCACAACGGATTCGGCGCCGCGAGCCCGCGCCTGCAGATTGCGCACCGAATCAGTCGCCACCAGTTTTCCCTGGTTGATGATGATCACTTGTTCGCAGGTCTGCTCGACTTCGGGAAGAATATGTGTACTGAGGATAATGGTGTGGTCGCCGGCCAAATCTTTGATCAGGTCTCGCGTCTCGTTGATCTGTTTGGGATCCAGTCCGGCTGTGGGTTCGTCGAGAATCAGCACGTCGGGGTTGTGAATAATCGCCTGCGCGAGTCCAACTCTCTGCCGGTAGCCTTTAGATAACTTTCCAAGAAGCTTGGTTTTGACATCGGCTATCGCGCACCGGCCGCAAACGTAGTCGACGCGTTTCTGCAAATCTGCGCCCCTCAGCCCTTTTAGCTTGCCCACAAATCTCAGATACTCGGCCGTCTCCATCTCGGGATAGATGGGCGGAGTCTCTGGCAGATAGCCGATTCGCCGCTTGACCTCAAGCGGCTGCTCGAGCACATCAAAACCGGCCACGGTCGCCGTGCCGGCGGAGGGCGGCAAAAAGCAGGTGAGAATGCGCATGGTCGTGGTCTTACCGGCGCCGTTGGGGCCGAGAAATCCAACGATCTGGCCCTTTGCCACTTCAAATGAAATGTGATCGACGGCTGTGGTGCGGGCATACCGCTTAGTCAATTCCTTTGCAGTAATCATATGCAGTTCTTGTCAACAGCGAGAGTCCTCAACCGTTGCGCCGAGCCACACTGGAACAGTGCGGGGCCTGGAGTCATATTAACTAGTGTCATATTAAAAAGCGAGACTCCGGAATGTCAATCGCTTAGTCCCTGAAATAAGGGGCGAACCAAAAGTTTGTCTTCTGAGGCGCGCTGTGGTGCGTCCTACTTTCCTCTCTGTGTATATTTGAACTCATTCGTGTTTCTGCAGGAAAACATTCCGCTCGCCCCTCTGACCACCATCAGAATCGGGGGCGCGGCAAGGTATTTCGTCGCCGCCAAAGACGTCGGCGAAGTGCAGGAGGCCGTGACTTGGGCGCGCTCGCGCAACCTGCCGCTGTTCGCGCTGGGCGGCGGCAGCAATCTGGTGGTCGCCGATTGCGGCTGGCCCGGCTTGGTGCTGAAGATCGCGCTCCAAGGGATCGACCGGCACAGCGCCGATGATGAACACGGCGACGACGAACGCGGCAAAGTTCTCTTCGATGTCGGCGCCGGCGAACACTGGGACAAGTTCGTCTCGGACGCGGTGCGAGCACGCTGCGCTGGCGTGGAATGCTTGAGCGGCATTCCGGGCAGTGTGGGCGGTACTCCCGTGCAGAACGTTGGCGCGTATGGACAGGAAGTTTCCGAGACCATCTCTGCCGTGCAGGTTTTGGATTTAAAAGACGGCCAGGTCCGCGAACTCTGTCCTGAAGCGTGCGAGTTCAGTTACCGGTCCAGCATCTTTAATAGCACCGAGCGTGGACGTTTCATCGTGCTGCGCGTTACTTACGCGCTAACTCCCGACGGAAGCCCGCGCATCAGTTACGCCGATTTGAAGCGCCACTTCGAGGGGCGCGAGACGCCTCCCAATCTCGCTGAAACTCGTGAGGCAGTGCGCCATATTCGCGCTCTCAAAGGGATGCTGCTCATTCCGGGAGATCCGGATTGCCAGAGCGCTGGCTCATTTTTCAAGAATCCGGTGCTTTCCGAAGAGCAACACAACGACTTGAAGAAGCGAGCAGCCGCGCGCGGATTAACCCTGCCCAGCTATCCCGCACTTGAGAGCCGCAAGAAGGTTTCGGCAGCGTGGCTGGTCGAGCGCTCCGGCTTCGCGAAAGGATTTGGTTCTGGGCGGGTTGGCATCTCGACCAAACATGCGCTGGCAATCGTCAATCGCGGCGGAGCCACTGCCGCGGATGTCCTGGCCCTGAAAGACCAGATCGAGCATCGCGTGGAAGAAATTTGGGGCGTGCGCCTTGAGCCGGAGCCGGTTATGGTGGGCTTCTAGACTGAGATAGGGCGCCACCCCGGTTCGTGACCCCAGTTTATCCAATTAGGCCCCCATTGGTTGGGGCAAGGTGCAACGATCCGCCCGGCGGCGCCTCACATTATTCATCGGCAAGTCTTGCCGCCTCTTTAAAGATTTCGACAAACATTTTTCGTGTCAGCTTGCCCGTCTGCGTATTCTGGTTCGAGGGATGATAAGAAGCGAGTAACACCTTACCGTCGGGTAACCGGTAACTGGCGCCATGTTTGAAGAGATAGGGCTGCCTGGTGAGCAGAAGGTTGCGACGCTTCAAATAATTCAGATAGGCGTCGAAGCCGATTTTGCCCAGCGCGACCACCACCTTTACTCTTTTTAATCCTGCAATCTCGCGGTCGAGAAAATACGAACATTCGGCGAGTTCCTGCGGCGTGGGTTTGTTCGCGGGCGGCGCGCAGCGGACCGCGGCCGTGATGTAAAGATCGTTCAGCTCAAGCCCGTCGTTGCGATCGGTGGCGTTGGGCTGGTTGGCAAATCCCGTCTCATACAACACGGGATACATGAACTTGCCGGAAGCATCGCCAGTAAACGGGCGCCCAGTGCGGTTGGAGCCGTGCGCGCCCGGAGCCAGTCCCATGATCAGCACGCGAGCCTCGGGATCGCCGAAGCCGGGCACAGGCTTGCCCCAGTACTCGCAGTCGCGGTAAGCGCGTCGCTTCTCGCGGGCCACCTGTTCTCGATAGGCCACGAGGCGAGGGCAACGGGTGCATGCGATTAGTTCGCGGTTGAGGACGGTTAGCCAATGGGGATTGTGTTCAGCCATTCACTTAGCAAGACGAGTAAGCAGATCATGGTTGCGGGCGACCGACTGCTCGAAGGCCTTCATCACCTCGGTACGGGCTAGGTGCTGCGCCGGAACCACATTTTTCAGGTAGAACTTCAGCGCTTCCTCTAGGACGTGCCGCTGCGATTGGCCATTGCGCTTGGCGACAGCGACGAACTCTTTGTAGAGTTTGGCGTCGATCTCGGGAGTGAACTTCTTGGTTGTGGCTGGCATCGCGGGCGCCCCTCGACCCCTATTCTAGCGGATTGGAGGGGTAAATCAAGGCTAATCTTGATTTGTCAATATCGCGGCATAAGGCGCTGTTCTACGCCTAAACTGGACCGAGTGTGCTGCATCGCAGAAGGCTCGTTCTGCCTGCGTTCGTGGTGCCCATCCGTCGAAAACCACGACGGATGGGGCAGCCTGGGTCGTGGTGGCGCAAGAGCGGGCGATCCCGTACAAGTCGTCCGTTCCCTCACGGCTTTTCGTGATTTCATCGCTCATTGTTCTTCCGGCTGTTCTTTATAGCGGTCGGGCAGCGGATGGTTCTGAATGTCCTCAATAGCATCGAGTAAAGCAAGCGTCACATCGGAGTCCATCTTTTCGCCTGCATAGCGAACCTCGTTGAGACCCTGGAGATTGGAAGGCAACTTCACGCCATCGCGAACGAGCAGAATGAACCTTCTTCCATAGAGGGCCATGGCCGCTCCAATCTCAATCAGCACATTCGGATTCAGGACAGGATGGTCTTCTTTGTTTTCGTCCTGATAGACGTGTTCAACATCGACGTGGATGATTGCTGCCCCGCAGCTCCGCATCGAGCCCATCACCTTGTCAGGCACTGGCTTTGATACGGATTGTTTCTCGATAGCGACCACAGGTTCATACTTTCCGTAGGTAATCATCTTCTTGATAGGGTCGATGAACTCCTTGTTCTTGCCATGTGTAATGAACACCCGCTTGTTGGTCTCATGGGCCTTTATTTGAGCAACTGCCGCGGTCGCAGCGGCGGGAGCGGCTTTAACTGGAGGGTAACCCTCTCTCCTCTTTCTCTTCTTTGTCTAAGTCCTCAATCGGCTCCGATGGGGACTCCCGCTGCCGAAGAGACCTACGACCCAGTGCCTTCCAGGGAGATGTATTCCTTATCCTTGATCTTCTGGATGAACCCCACTGCACGCGCGCTCTCCATAATCATGTCGAACACTGCTTCTGCGCGCTGTTCTGGGACGCCCATCTCCGTGCTGAGAACATTCAGCGCGATGTCCCTCCGAGGGACTGGGCTGTTGTCATACTGCGTGAGAAACATGCCGACGACCCTGGGCTTCAGACTTGCTTCTCGCTTGGCAGTTAGATCGTCCCCTTCTTTCGTAGGCTTCAGAATGCGAAGTCCAAGAGGCGTAATTTCGATCAACGGAGCGTTGGGTCCGCCCTTGGTCAGACCGTATGCCATCGCAGCGCCAGTAACCATGCGAAAGGGTCCGCTGTTGGGTTGGACGTTCATAGCAGCAGCTACCTTCAGGGGAGCGGTCGGCTTCCGGGCATAGTTATCAGCGATGGCTTTTGGAACTTTCAGTGCTTGGTCGAGCGAATAAGCAGGAATGTCAGCTTGGCTGATACGCTTCTTCTCAGAAGTCACTTCATCGGCCAGTTCGGATGCGTTCGGCAAGCTGGCCCCCATCACTTCCTCTGCATAGTTCTTGTCTTTCTTCGTCCTCGACATAAGCGGCGTCTCCTATTGCTCCAAGAATGTGGCACCGCTGCGTCGATGTAAAGTCAAAACAGGCGCGTGCTTACGGAGAAGCTGTGGAAATCGGGGCAAAACCTGTGGATTGCTGTGGAGAACAAAAGGCGAATTACTCCAACCTTTGTTAGCGGTTACGCCGGGCTAGCGGCGCGATCCAGTTGGAATGATTAAGATGTCATTTGCCGAAGGAAAATCAACCTTCCAAAACACGCGACACGACGTAAGCCTTCGTTCTGAAACGTGAGCTCAGCATTGGAGTCGTCGCGCCCGACCAATAGGGCGGTCTTCGCTGGACACCTCTGATCGCCGAAGGCTCCAAGCTCTTACCGCCGGAGCGCCCCCCACGCCTAGCATCCCAGGCCGTCCGCTCCCTCGAGAGGGTTGGCCGGATTTCCACGCCACATCTAAATCCTCTCCCCGTTTGACGCTGCTTCCTTCTGTCTTTACACTCAAATTAACGCTCGCATGAATTCGATCCGGCTCCGTTTGCTCAACAGAGAGCCTGCGAATTCAGGCGGGTTGTGAAAGGCGAAACGTGAGCCCCACAGAGACCACAGACGCAGCAACGGCGGAACCGAATAAGAAAGACATCAAACGCGAGATTTCGGTCGAGATCCCTGCCGCGGAAGTTGCCCGCGAAACCGAGTTGCAGATTCAGCGCTATCAGAAGAGTGCGCGGCTGCCGGGCTTCCGCGCCGGACACGTGCCCGCTTCCATCATCCGCCAGCGCTTTGGCGAAGGGCTGAAGAGCGATGTGGCGGAGGCTCTGATCCCGAAGTATTTCCGCAAGGAAGCAGAAAAGCAGGGTTTGATCCCAGTTTCGCAGCCCCGCGTCACCGATCTGCACATTCATGATGGCGAACCGTTGCGCTTCAAGGCGAGCTTCGAAGTGCTCCCGGAAATCCAGGTTGAAGGTTACAAGGATTTACGCGCCGACAAGCCGGAGATTGCCGTCACCGACGAGGAAGTGGAGCAGGCGCTCGCCAACGTACGGGAGCAGCACGCGACCTATACCACCGTCGAGGGGCGAACTCTCGCCGAGGGCGATTTCGCACAGGCCTCCATGGACGGTAAACCGAAAGATGGCACGGATGTCGCGGAGGCGAAGGCCAATCCCGTGCAACAGATTCCGATACACATGGACGACGTGCTCATCGAAATGGGCGGCAAGAATACTGTGGCGGAGTTTACTCAGAATCTTAGCGGCGCTTCCTCAGGCGATGAGCGCACCTTCGATGTGACCTATCCCGAGGACGCTCCCGACAAACGGCTAGCCGGAAAAACTTTTGTGTATACGGTGAAGGTGAACGGCATCAAGCAAAAGAGCCTGCCCGAACTGAACGACGATTTCGCTAAAGAGTTGGGAGAGTTCACAACTCTCGATCAGGTTCGCAAACAGATCCGCGAGAATATGGAAGCGGAACGGCGGCACAACGCCGAACGAGAAGCCAAAGACAAGCTCGTCGCCGAACTCGTGAAGCGCAACGACTTTGAAGTACCCGAGTCTTTAGTCGACCGCCAGATCGATCTGCGCCTCGAGCGCGGCCTGCGCGCCCTGGCGGCGCAAGGCATGAAGATGGAGGACTTGAAGAAAATGGACCTGCCCCGGCTCCGGGCCGGGCAGCGGGATCAGGCGGTGCACGATGTAAAGTCTTCGTTGCTGCTGGAGCGAATTGCCGACCTCGAAAAAATCGAGGTCAGCGATGCGGAGGTGAACCGCGAACTGGAATCTCTCGCGCAACAGTCAAAACAGACCTCCGAAGCGGTCCGGGCGCGTTTGACACAGGATGGGGGCCTCGATAGAATCCGAATGAGAATCCGCAGCGAAAAGACCCTCGACTTTCTTTATCACCAGTCCGCGTAAATCGAAAAATACGTGGACCACTTTCAATCCTCCCCAAGCCGCGAGAGCGTAATTCGGGGCGGAGTGTGGCAGGTGCGGCAGGTCAAACAACCATGAAGCAAAACGATCCGCAAATGATGTTAGTACCAATGGTCATCGAGCAGACCGGACGTGGCGAACGCGCCTACGACATTTATTCCCGGCTGCTCCGCGATAACATTATTTTCATCGGCACGCCGATCGACGACAACATCGCCAATCTGGTGATTGCTCAAATGCTTTTCCTGGCTCAGGAAGATCCCGAAAAGGACATTCAACTTTACGTCAACTCTCCGGGAGGCTCCATCACGGCAGGCATGGCCATTTATGACACCATGCAGTACGTCAAAAATGACGTGATGACGCTGTGCGTGGGCCAGGCCGCCTCAATGGCCGCTTTGCTTTTGGCGGCTGGCGAGCCCAAGAAGCGGCTGGCATTGCCCAATTCGCGCATCCTCATCCATCAGCCGTCGATGGGAGGATTGTCGGGACAGGCCACCGACATTGACATCCACGCGCGAGAGATCCTGCGCATGCGCGAGATAACAAACCAGTTACTTTCCAAGCACACCACGCAGAAGCTCGATAAGGTGGAAAAGGACGTGGAGCGCGATTTTATTATGAATGCGCAGCAGGCTAAGGAATACGGAATCATAGACGATATCATCTATAAGACTGGAAAAGCTGTATGATCTGCCTTCGAGATCAGCCGTTTGGCTAAGGAGGCGAGCCAAACGCGCGATTATTGTGTCGCAAAAAGCGCGACACATCGCGCGGCTCGCCCAGATCCCTCGCTGCGCTGGAAAGGCGCTTGCTCGGGATGACAATCAAGTGAAGGAGTGAAAGCCGAGTGAAAACTAAGTCGTCCGACGAGATTCTGCGTTGCTCGTTCTGCCACAAGTCGCAGGATGCCGTAGCCAAACTGATCTCGTCGCCCAGCGACTATCCGCGCGCCTATATTTGCGACGAGTGCGTGGCGGTCTGCAATTCCATTCTTGAGGACGATCGCACGGCCACTCCGGCAACCGCTCCGCCAAACCAACTGCCCAAGCCGCAGGAGGTCAAGACCTTCCTCGATGAATACGTGATCGGGCAGGAGCAGACCAAGAAGAAGCTCTCGGTCGCGGTTTACAACCACTACAAGCGCATCTTCATGAACCGCCAGAAGTCGAACGACGGAATCGAATTGAGCAAGTCGAACATCATGCTTATCGGTCCCACGGGCACTGGCAAGACGCTACTGGCACAGACTCTGGCGCGCATGCTAGACGTGCCTTTTGCCATCGTCGATGCCACCACTCTCACGGAAGCCGGCTATGTGGGCGAGGACGTCGAAAACATAATCCTCAAGCTTCTGCAGGCCGCCGAAGGCGATGTGAGCCGCGCCCAGACCGGCATCATCTACATCGACGAAATCGATAAGATCGGGCGCAAGGACGAGAATCCCTCGATTACCCGGGACGTTTCCGGCGAAGGCGTGCAGCAGGCGCTGCTCAAAATTTTGGAAGGCACGATTGCGAATGTTCCGCCGCAGGGCGGGCGCAAGCATCCCCACCAGGAATTCACCCCGGTCGACACCACCAATATCCTCTTTATATGCGGTGGGGCATTTGTCGGGCTGGAAAAGATTATTGGAAGGCGCGTGGGGAAAAAGTCGCTGGGCTTCCGTGGCGGCGAGGAGGCCGAAAAAGAGGACATGGTCGTCTCGCGCAAACGGAACTTCGAACTGTTGAGCGAAATCCAGCCGGAAGATTTGATCAAGTTTGGCCTGATTCCGGAATTCGTCGGACGCCTGCCCGTGGTAGGCATGCTCGAAGATCTCGACGAATTTGCCCTCATCGAGATCCTCACCCGCCCCAAGAATGCCATCATCAAGCAATACCAGCGCCTCTTTGAGTTTGAAAATGTGCGCTTGAAGTTCAGCGAAGAGGCTCTGCGCGCCGTCGCCCGCCAGGCCATGGCCCGCAAAGTGGGCGCTCGCGGACTGCGCATGATCCTCGAAGAGCTGATGCTTGACCTGATGTTCCAGCTGCCTAGCCAGAAGAAACTAAAGGAGTTTGAAGTCACGCGCGAGATGGTGGAGAAGCGCAGCGCATCCGTTGCCACCTTAGACAAGGCGGGATAGACAAAAGGGAGTAAACTGGCAAGAGTTGGACGAACGCACATTATCAGGTATCATTCCGCGCGACTCCGGGGAGATTGAGTGACCACAGCCAAGGAAAAGTTTGAGTCCAAAAAGCTACCGATGATGCCCATCCGGGACGTGGTCATCTTTCCTTTTATGATGACGCCGTTCGTGGTGGGCCGCGAGTCCAGCGTGCGCGCTCTCGAAGAAGCGCTGGCTGCGGACAAGAAGATCTTCCTGGCTACGCAACACGACGCCTCCATCGACGAACCCAAGTCGAACGAGATCTATCAAGTCGGCACCATCGTCAATATCGTCCAAAGCCTGAAGCTGCCCGACGGCAATATAAAGGTTCTCGTGGAAGGCGTTGAGCGCGGTCGGCTCTTACAGGCCACCGACGCCGATGGATACATGCAGGCGAATGTGCGGGTCGCCCGTTACCCCACGGAGATGAACGCGCAGATCGAAGCCGGCATGCAGCGCGTGACCACGCTCTTTGAGCAGTATGTAAAGCTTTGTCAGGCGCTCAATTACGAGACCATGATCTCGGCCGTACGCATGGAAGATCCAGCCAAGCTCACCGACATTATCGCGGCGAATTTGCAGCTCTCCATCGAAGAAAAACAGGAATTGCTCGAGATTTTCGATCCCTCAGAACGGCTGACCCGCATCGCCGACGTGCTCGATGTGGAAATCGAAAAACTGAACGTCGACCGCACCATACAGTCGCGCGTGAAGCGGCAGATGGAGAAAGCGCAGAAAGAGTATTACCTCAACGAAAAGATCAAGGCCATCCAGAAGGAACTGGGCCGCGGTGAGAAAAGCGAATTCGACGAACTGAAGAAAAAAGTCGAAGCCGCCGGCATGCCCAAAGACGTGAAAGACAAGGCGCTGCAGGAACTGAAAAAGCTGGAAGCGATGCCGCCCATGTCGGCCGAATCCACGGTCTCGCGCAACTATCTGGATTGGCTGCTGGCGGTGCCATGGAAGAAGCGCTCCAAGGAAATCCGCAACATCGCGCGCGCCGAGAAGGTTCTCAACGAAGATCATTACGGCCTGGAGAAAATCAAAGAGCGCATTCTCGAATTCCTCGCGGTGCGCCAGTTGGTGAAGAATCCCAAGGGCTCGATTCTTTGTTTCGTCGGACCTCCCGGTGTGGGCAAGACTTCGCTGGGCATGTCGATCGCCAAGGCTACTGGACGTAAGTTCGTGCGCATGTCGCTCGGCGGAGTGCGCGATGAGGCCGAGATTCGCGGCCACCGACGCACCTATATCGGCGCTTTGCCGGGCCAGATTATCCAGATGATGAAGAAGGCCGGCACCAAGAATCCAGTCTTCATGCTCGACGAAGTCGACAAGATGTCGATGGACTTCCGCGGCGACCCCTCAGCGGCATTGCTCGAAGTACTCGATCCCGAACAGAACTATATGTTCGTCGACCACTATCTCGACGTCGAATATGACCTGTCGCAGGTTTTCTTCGTAGCCACCGCGAACGTGATGCACACCATTCCTCCCGCGCTGCAGGATCGCATGGAAGTGCTGCGGCTGCACGGCTACACCGAGCAGGAAAAAGTCGAGATCGCCAAGCAATTCCTGGTTAAGAAGCAGATGCTGCAGGCCGGCTTGTCGGAAAAGAATGTAAAGTTTTCCGATGACGCTATCACCACGCTCATCCGCGCCTACACGCGCGAAGCTGGGGTGCGCAATCTCGAGCGTGAAATTGGCAACGTCTGCCGCAAAGTTGCGCGCAAGGTGGTGAAGGAAGGCCAGAACTATACCATCGCGGTCACCGGTGAGAATGTCACCGACTTCCTGGGCGTAATCAAGTTCCGCGACACACTGGCGCATGAAAAGAGTGAAGTAGGATTAGTCACCGGCCTGGCTTGGACCGAGGTCGGCGGCTCAATCCTCAGCACTGAAGCCACGGTTGTCGACGGCAAAGGCAAGTTGACCCTGACCGGAAAGCTGGGCGATGTGATGCAGGAATCGGCGCAGGCGGCTCTGTCGTACGTTCGTTCGCGGGCCAATCGTCTCGGCCTGAATCGCGACTTCTACCGCAATCTCGATCTGCACGTGCACGTGCCGGAAGGCGCCATCCCGAAAGATGGACCATCGGCGGGCATTACGATTGCGACCGCGATCGCCAGCGCGCTGAGCAAGATTCCGGTGCGGCGCGATCTCGCCATGACCGGGGAAATCACACTGCGCGGCAAGGTCCTCCCCATTGGCGGACTCAAGGAAAAACTGCTGGCCGCCCACCGTGCCGGACTCTTCGAAGTGATTCTGCCGCAGGACAACGAGAAAGATTTGGCTGAGGTTCCGGAAAACCTACGCACCGCCATGAAGCTGCACTTTGTGGATACCATGGATCAGGTGCTGCAGATCGCGCTGGAATCTCCCCTGCCCGCATTCCACGAGGAAGAAACCTCGCAGCCGATCGCGCCTCTGACCTCGAACACCGGCGATAGCCCGACCGCGCACCAGTAGAAGGACCGTTGCCAGTTGTCAGTACACAGTTGCCAGTTGTCTGAACGCCGCCCATCCAGCCTGAGGCGATGAAGAAACCTGGAATCCTGTATGTCCACGCCTGACCAAAGCCAAATCGCTTTTGAAAACCTGCCAGAGTTGCCGGGCGAAGCGGCTCAAGCTCGAACCACGGGCATACTCCCTTCGCAGGAAATCAGTGCTCTCATCGATCGTGGGAACATAATCGCCGCCCCTGCAGTTAATCCCGAACACATCCAACCGGCGAGTCTTGATCTGCGCCTCGGCGACATGGCACACCGAGTGCGCGCCAGTTTTCTCCCCGGCCCAAATAGTACGGTCGAGGCAAAAATTAAAGAACTGCGCATGACTCGCGTCGATCTCACCGGCGCGCCGGTTTTCGAAAAAGATTGCGTTTACATCATCCCCTTGGTCGAAGAGTTGAATTTACCGGAGAATATTTCCGCTAAGGCAAATCCCAAGAGCACGACCGGCCGATTGGACATTTTCACCCGCCTAATTACGGACTATGGCACGGTCTACGACCGGGTTCCGCCCGGCTACAAGGGAAAGCTCTATGCGGAGATTGCTTCGCGCACCTTCACGGTCGGCATTCGCGCCGGGATGAGGTTGAGCCAGCTACGCTTCGTGCGGGGAAATCCCGATTCGCGGGACATGGCGCGGATCAAGAGACTTGACGAAGAGGAAACGCTGGTTTACATGGACGACGACACGCCGGTGAAGGCTCAGATTGATCGAGGGCTGAGGATCACCATCAATCTTGAGGCGACAGAAGAGGGCGAGGTCATTGCCTACAAGGCCAAGCGCAACGCGCCGGTTATTGAGCTCGACAAGATCAACCACTACACGCCCGGCGATTTTTGGGAGATGCGACATCAGAACGCCGGCAAAAGCTTGATTCTCGATCCGGGCGACTTCTACATTCTTGCCTCTCGTGAGAGAGTGCGTGTCCCTCCCGACTTCGCGGCCGAGATGGTTCCGTTCGATCCCTCCGATGGCGAGTTTCGAATTCATTACGCAGGATTCTTCGATCCTGGATTCGGATATGGCTCGAGCGACATCAAAGGAACTCGCGCCGTGCTTGAAGTTCGGGCGCATGAGGTTCCGTTTTTGATGGAACACGGGCAGTTGGTAGGCCGACTGAACTATATGCCTTTGTTGCGCAGGCCGGACAAGATTTATGGCACGAATATAGGATCGTCGTACCAGCACCAGGCGCTCACCTTGAGCAAGCAGTTCCGCAAGAGTTGAGTCTTAGCCTTTAGCGAGCTTGCCAACGTCCGCCCCCGCATAGCAAACTAGCACATGAGGGTTCTCTCCCGATTCCTGGCGGCGGCTACCGACGCCACGCACTTCCCTGCTCCCAGCCTGCCGGAGGTCGCCTTTCTCGGCCGCTCGAATGTTGGCAAGTCCAGTGTGATTAACATTCTCGTGGAATCCAAGTTGGCCCGCACCAGCTCCACGCCGGGACGCACGCGCAGCATTAATTTCTTCGAAGTGCGATGGCCGGGAAAGCCGCGCCCAGAGGTCATCTTTACCGATCTTCCCGGCTACGGCTACGCCAAGATTTCCCGCGAGATTTCGCAGGAGTGGCCGAAGTTTATCGAGCCTTACCTTAACGACCGTCCCACGCTGGCTTTGTGCCTGGCCCTGATCGACATAAATGTTCCCCCGCAAGACAGCGATCGGCAACTCATAGACTTTCTTAATGCCTCAGGCCGCGACTTTACTCTCGTCGCCACCAAAAGTGATCGGCTGTCGAATAACCAACTGGTTAACAGGCTGAAAGGGATCGCGGAAGCATATCCAAAACTGCCGGTGATCCCCTTCTCAGCGAAAACCGGGGCTGGGCGCGATGCGGTGTGGAATAAGATCCGGGAGTCAGTGGCCAGATTCCCCGCGACTGCGTTCCAATTGTAAACTTTTCCCGTAGCGGAACCCGCTGGAACTCCGTGGTGCTCGCACATAACCCCACCTGCAACCGTTTCGTTCAAATCTTCCGTAAAGTAAGGTTGAGCCGCATCCCGCAATTACTGCTCGTACGATTCAAAGGCTTGCGCGGATTCGGCGATTCGACCGCTATGCCCGATGAAACCGCTGACGGGGCCAATTACCTGGCCGCCTTGAGAAGGTCTGGATCAGCGCAGGGGGCGAGTGCTGCGCCAGCTCCGGCGAGCGAGGTAGCAGCGTCCAGCGAAGCCCAATCCGCGATTGCCGGCTCCTCAACCAAAGCAATTGGCGCCATCCCGGAGCGTCGCAATAGTCCGCGATATAAATGCAAAGGCAGCGCGCGCATCCAGGAAATCGGCGGAGTGACGTCAACCTGGGCGACGTTCGCGGATATCAGCATGCACGGATGCTACGTGGAGTCAGCCGTTCCCTGTCGCGTTGGCACGCGGCTCGAGTTGAAGCTTGAAGCCAATGGCGTCCGGGTCGAAGCAATCGGGGAAGTACGCGTGGCCTACCCTGGCCTTGGAATGGGCATCTCTTTCACTAAGGTTTCAGACGAAGATCGCAACCGGCTGCGTGAGTTGGTGCGTTCTGCCTGTCGGCCTTCCGTGATCCTGGGCTCGCGAATTGCCATGCCGTTCGAACCGATGGTCCAATTTGATGTTTCTTCGGTCGCAAATCCCGCTGCCGTTTTGCAGGCAATACTGAACTTCTTCAAGGATCGCCACATGATGGGACGCGAAGAGTTTCTGCGGATTCTGCGAAAAGGCGAATAGCGGGTCCCAGCTCCCAGGTTCTAGCTCTTACTTCCCAGCTCCCAGGTTTTTGTTCCAGGTACTGGGTACTGATCTCGGAACAACTCATTCCCTCGATTGGTTATGATGAAGCTCTATGGCGCTCTACCTTATTACTGGCATCGGTGGGTTTATCGGGTCGTCTCTGGCTCGGGAGCTGTTAAAGCGGGGCGAACGGGTTCGCGGTGTAGACAATTTTTCAACCGGCAGGCGGGAAAATCTCTCAGAGATCATTGATCAGATCGAGTTTCGCGAGGCCGACATTCTCGATCTCGACGCAATGAGGCTGGCGTGTGCGGGCGCTGACTATGTGTTCCACGAAGCGGCGATTCCCTCGGTGCCAAAGTCAGTACTGGATCCAATCGGAAGCAACCGTGCGAACGTCGATGGCACGGTGAACGTGCTCGTGGCGGCTCGCGATGCCAAGGTGAAGCGGGTGATCTATGCAGCGTCGTCGTCAGCCTATGGCGATACTCCCACGCTGCCCAAACACGAAGGCATGGCGCCAGATCCGATTTCTCCCTATGCCGTGGCCAAGCTGGCCAGCGAACATTACCTGACTTCGTTCTACCGCTGCTATGGATTGGAAACTGTGTCGCTGCGCTACTTCAACATTTTCGGCCCGCGGCAGGATCCTTCGTCGCCGTATTCGGGCGTGCTGGCAAAGTTCATTGCTCTGATGCTCGGCGGAAAACAACCCACTATTTTCGGCGACGGCGAGCAAAGCCGCGATTTCACTTACATCGACAACGCCGCCGACGCCAACATGCTGGCCTGCAGAGCACCCGCAGCTCAAGTTGCGGGCAAGGTATTCAATGTGGCGACAGGCCGGAGGGTCAGTCTGAATGAAACCTTTGAGGCTCTGCGGGGGCTCACTTCATATTCCGGCTCTCCTATTTATGGCTCGGAACGCGGCGGAGACATCAAGCATTCCCTCGCCGACATTTCTCTCGCGGAAAAATATCTCGGTTACAAACCCAAAGTGAGTTTTGAAGAGGGATTGCGCCGAACGGTCGACTGGTACCGCAGCGCGGACCTCGGACGTCGGACCTAGGGCGTTGGGTTGGAGTGATGCGTCGAGGCTGAGGGCCGAGCGTCCGACGTCCCGAGCCCGCATTACGTTGGTTATCTTCGGCACAGTTACGAAGGCGATTAGATTGAGAGCATGACACTTTCCTCGATGGTAGTCTCGCGCGATTGGCAGGAAATCAGTGTTCTGGAATGCATTCTTGGCGGCTTACATATCGATGTTGCGGTCGAGAGCGAACCGCAACGAGCTCTCGCCCGCCTTACGAAATCCAAAATCGATGCGCTGATTGTTGACTGTGACCTCAACGGTACGGGTCAATTCTTTCGCGAACTGCAGCGCGAAGCCTCGCGGGCCAGCACGGTGCCGCTCGTGATCATGGGTTGTCCGCAGGGAAGACGCGATTTGGAGGAAAGCGGCGCGATGTTTGCGTTCGAAAAGCCGATTTCTGTGGAACAGGCGGTGCACACGCTTTCAGCAGCGCGCAATATGATTCTTGACGGCCGCTTGCGCTATCACCGCGCCGGACTGGATGTTCCTGTGACCCTTCGTGGCCGCCATAAACAAAGAACCAAGGGGCAGCTCATTAACCTGAGTCAAGGCGGCCTGCAGGTTCGCGTCGAAGATGGATTCGAAGCACGTGACGCGTCCCGTGTATGTTTCGCGCTTCCCGGAACAAGCTTCGGATTGAACGCCGAAGTAGAAGTAGCCTGGTCCGATAGCCGCGGAAACGTTGGCGTTCGCTTTGTGAAGATGGCGCCGCCGATGAAACACACTCTGCGACTGTGGCTGGCACAACAGTATTTTACAAACTAGGGAGAAGCAGTTCCCGGTTCATCGGAAGCGACCTGATTCCTCAACTTTTTCTTTCTCCTCAATTCCAGATGCTGTTCGAGCCAGGCAAGCGCCCAGGCTTGCTCGTCCAAATACAGCAAACAGAATCCGATACGTGGCCACGACGAAGACCGCAGCCGCCAAGGCCGCATATAGAGTCAGCGGCCACTGCGGAAGTTCATGAGCCACCGACAGAAAAATTAGAGCGAACAGCAGCAGTCCCGCGAACATCACCAGGCCATCCACCATACGCGCCAAAGTGCGTCCACAGAGCGGCCGGGAAAACCAGTTTAGTTCCACATCAGGGTCGCCCGCCTGCCCAGCAAGGTCATCTTCGAAATCTTCCTCGTAAACTGGAGACACGGTCGATGCTTCATACTTGCGGGCAATCACAGGATCAAGCGTAATCGGCGGCTTCGGCAAAGCTGACAGAGTCAGCCCGTCGTTTTCAAGCGTGGTTTGACCAGCGAACATCGAGCGAGGATGAACTGCATCGCGGGCGGCAGCATCCAAAAGATTGGAAAAAATCCACTCATTGATCTGATGACGAGTGCGCGCCGGCAGATCTACGAAGCGAATGCCACACTGCCCTGTAGGTGTAGACCAACTAACCTGCCCATAGGCTTCGACAGCGAGGCGAGGAAATCTCAACTCAAAAGACACGCGGACGCGCTCTTGCTCGCGCAGCGGCGCCACAGCTTGCACGGCCACACCCTCGTGGTTGAGATTGCGCACAATGCCGCCGTTGGCTTGATCCAGGGTGACGTAGGTCAAGGTCCGCAATTCATGGCGGTAGTGGGCCCGAGGTTGCCGCGCGGGAATTGTTAGGACTGACATACTCTCCGCCAAGAAATGGCTCGGACGAGATTGAGCCTTAAATTCTATTTTCATCAGAACCAGACTGTCAGTAACTGGATTGGTTCCACCGCAGCAGAGTCGCCGATGATGAATTAGGACCTCTCACACGCACCAAGGAGTGAATCGCGCACCGGCCGCTCCGATGGCACGGCTCTTACTAAAGATCATGCCCGATAGGGCATGTCGGCTAATTGCAACTGGACAAAAATCCCGGTAACTTAAAGTGAAAGCTCGGAAAAGTCCGGCGGGGACATTGTTGCAACCCGGCGCGTAAGAAGTTGACGGGATACGCAAAGTGCGGTATTGACAATGGCTTGGCTGGATAGCCACACTCCCGACGAGGAAGGCCGCTGGGCCGCAATCGCAATGGCGACGATTCCCACCAAAACGACGATTGACCAGTCAGCGCTCGGCCAGTCAACCTTCGACAAGACAGCGATCGACGGTGACGCCAGAATGGCCGGAACGCGGCTACCGGCTTGGCCTCCCGGGCCGAATTCATCTGCGCCTGGGCAAGACGATTCGCGCAAGGAGGTCCTCCGCAGAGCGCGCGAGTTGCGGCCGTCGGGTGTCGATGCTCTTCAGGCGCTCCTGGCATTCTCCGCGCTACATCAGCAAGTACGGAACCGGCGCGCGTTGGCCTCGCGCCTCCATGGATTTGAGACGATTGCAGCAACCGCGGAGTTTGATGCGCCAGAGCAATTTGTTTTGGACGAAGTGCTGCAGATGGTGGCGGAGCGAGCCATCGCCATCACCGGTGCGGATGGACTCGGGATCGCGCTGGCGGAGAACAACGAGATTGTCCTGCGGGCCTCGGCCGGAACGATTAAGCCAGATGTCGGCGCTCGCATCCAGCGCGACTCGGCGTTCTCCGGAGCCTGTTTTCGGATGGCGCAAATTATCCGCTGCGACGACACCGAGACCGACGATCGGGTGAATCTGTACGCCTGCCGGCAACTAGGCGCACGGTCCATGGTGGCAGTACCGCTGTGCGGACGGCGACGCGTCATTGGTTTGCTGGAAGCGTTCTCGGCCGAGCCGTACGGCTTTAACGACAGTGACGTGGTCAGCTTGGAACTCCTGGCTGAGCTCATTCTCGGCGCTCTCAAGCCTGAGGACGAAGAACGCTTTGCGGAATCTGCACAAGTCGCCGTAGCGGGACTGATCGCGCCTGCCGACGCAGCCTTAGCTCATACTACGGAACCACCGTCTGTTGAAAAGGTCGCCTCGTCGGACCCGCCCGCGCCGGAGATTAAGCACGAAGTTGACGTCGCGTCGGTGAACGGCGCGGTGGCCATCGCTGCTCCGGAATCCGTGGATAATCGCGAACCAGATAAACGCGAGCCAGACGCAGAGGAACTCGATCTCAAAGACCTCGATCTCAAAAAGCAAGAAACAGAAACTCTCGATACTGAGCCGGACCCTGCGCCAATTAGCCATCATCCAGGAGTTGTAGAAGTTCTGGTCCTGGTGGTGATCTTTGCACTGGTCGCTGGTGGATTTTGGTGGAAGCTGAAAAATGCGCAGATGGGCAAGGCATTGGTTCAGCCTCCAAAAGTGATGACCAAGTCCGAGGCTTCTGCGAAGCAGTCCTCGTCTTCCATCTCCCCGACCTCGGCTAAACCTTATTCCAACTCTCCGTCCACGAATGTCGATGGTTCGAAGGCTGGATCGCTGAATTCTGGAATCAATTCCAACGAGGTCAACGCTCCCGCTACGAGCGGAAGCGCGACTCCGCAGGAGCTGTCGAAGATGCCACGCATCACTGGAATCCGGCACTGGTCTTCTGCAGATTCCAGCACGGTTGTCCTCGACCTTGAAGATCAGGTGCAATACGAGGCGCATCGCTTGTCAGGGCCGGACCGGATCTACTTTGATTTGCACGACACGTCGCTCGCGCCCGAACTCGAGGGCCAGACGATCGAAATCGGCGACTCGCTGCTGGCGCGGGTTCGTGTGGCACAGCCCGTCTCCGGTTTAACGCGACTGGTGCTCGAGACGAAAGGCAACTCAAATTATTCCGTGAGTCTGGAGCCCAATCCCTACCGCCTGGTGGTGCAAGTGAGAAAGCCCGGCGCCGACCCCAAGGCTCAGATCAATCTTTTCCCCGGCGCGGAAGGGGACCGAGGAAAGTTGTTTGCCATTGTGGTTCCTCCGCCCACGCGCGAAGATCTGCAACTCCGCGCACGCGTGCCGAAGATGCGCATCGTAGTCGACGCGGGCCACGGCGGTTGGGATTTGGGCACTGTGGGACGGCGTGGCTTGCTCGAAAAGGACCTGGTTCTCGAGATCGCGCAGCGCCTGGCAAAGCTTCTCGAAACTCGACTGGGCGCGAAGGTGATTCTTACCCGCAACGACGACAACTACATTCCACTCGACGAGCGGGCTGGGATGGCGAATCAGGCGCAGGCGGATTTGTTTGTCTCGGTGCATGCGAACTATAGCGACCTGCCTTCAGCGCGCGGCGTGGAAACGTATTACACCAACTTCTTTTCCTCGCCCAACGCCAAAGACCTTGAGTCTCGCAATCCGGAAACTCACGATCAGACCCATAGTGCCGCGACGGCGGTTGTACTCTCGCCGGCTGAGCTGCACGACAAGATTGAACAGTCACGGCGGCTGGCGGCCAGCGTGCAGCGATCGCTCTATGGAACATTGTCCGTGCAAAATCCTGGCCTGCGCGATCGCGGCGTGAAAGAAGCCTCCTACGTGGTTCTTACCGAGACTGCGATGCCAGGAATACTGGCGGAAGTTTCTTTCGTGAGCAGCCCCGCCGACGAACAGAAGCTGCGCAGCGATGGCTACCGCGAGCAGATCGCGGAAGCGCTGTATAAAGGCATCGCACGGTATGCGGCGAATTCGCGCGGCGTCAAGATGGCCAGCGCGGTCAAGTAGTACCCAGTACCCTGTACCAAGTACTCAGCAAAATCTTGCTCGCGTCCGCAAGGGTAACCCTCTTAGCATGACAGAGGCGATTTTTGTCATGCTGAGCGCAGCCGGGAGGACCGCTAGGTCCTGCCGGCGCAGTCGAAGCATCCCTGCCGCCATCCCGAAACTGGAAGCTGTTCTACCGAACTGTGACGTTCATCACAGCCGTTTCAACTAAACGTCTCCGATCATGTCCGCATGCGCGACCCACGCTACTACTGCGTTTACATCATGGGAAGCCTGACGGGCACTCTATACATCGGGGTAAGCGGCAATCTTCACAAACGCGTGTTTCAGCACAAATTTCATCACTACGAAGGCTTCACTGCCCGCTACGAGGTGGTCCGCCTGCTCCACTGGGAATCTTACGACGACGTCCACAAGGCCTTGGCCCGTGAGAAGCAGCTAAAGGGATGGGCGCGCGCGAAGAAAATCGCGCTGTTCGAACGCCGCAATCCGGACTGGAAAGACTTGGCTTCGGAGTGGTACCCGTGGATGCAGCCGGTTGGAGGTAGGGATGCTTCGACTCCGCGGTAACGATCGCTTCACGATCGCCACCGCTCCGCTCAGCATGACAGGCGCCGTTGAGCGGGGCAGCGTCCGAGACGCTACGGCCCGATGGAGCGGGGACGCCGGACAGCCGAGGGTGGCTGTCCCCACATGAACGCAGAATCAGCAGTCCCCACATGAGCCCGAATCAGTTTCCTGCCGGGACGCCGCCGTATTTCTGCAGCCATTTCAATTCTTCGCGAACCTTGATCTTTCCGTGCCAGGGATTCTCTCCCAGGCCGTGGCCTTCGCCGGGGAAGATCAGCAGCGCATTGGGAATGGCTAGCGAGTACAGAGCGTGCTCTAACAAATAATCTTCCAGCACGGCGACACGAATGTCCTTGGAGCCGGCGACTATGTGAGTGGGAGTGCGGACTTTGTTGATTTGAAAGATGGCGGCCTCGTCGTGATAGCGCTGGGGAGCTTCCCAGGGACGTCCGCCGAGGAAGTAGGCGTCGTCGTAGGTGGTATCGTCGTTGCCCCAGTTGCCGACGTGTTCGACCGCGCCTGCGCCGGTAACGGCAGCTTTGAAGCGCGTGGTTTGGGTGATGAGCCAGTTGGTCATGTATCCGCCGTAGCTGTAGCCGCCGATGGTGAGGTGGTCGGGATCGGCGATGCCATCTTTCACGAGCGCGTCGACGCCTTCGAGAATATCTTTGCCGGGGCGCGAGACGATCACAGGAACGATCTGCTGGAGGAACTTGTCGCCGTATCCGGTGGAACCGCGGTAGTTGGGTTCGAAGACCAGCCATCCGTTGGTGGCGGCGAGCGCGGACCACTGGTACCAATCGGCTTCGAAGTGGTTGCCGTCGGCGTCCGCGGGACCGCCGTGAATGAAGGTGAACGTAGGCAGATGTTTCTGCTCGAATTTGCCTGGAGGATAGATCAACATTCCTTCGACGGTGGTGCCGTCGTCGGCCTTCCAGCGATAGGGCTTGCCTTGAGGAAGATCGCATTGCGCGAGTTGCTGGTTGAATGCGGTGATGGGGCGCGCCTGGTCGATTTTGTCGGGGCTCTCCGCCAAATAAATTTCGGCGGGTTTTTGCAGTGAGGAATATATGAAAGCGATCCGGGACGAGCGTTCAGCGGTCGAGAGAATTTCGTAGGTGCCGTCCCACCCATTTAATTTATGCAGAGATTGGCCTGGTTGCGCGATGGAGTAGATGGAAACTTCGGTTCCGGTCCGCGTCGAGGCGAGTACATTGTCAGTTGCAACGGCGTAATGCTCGACGGGACCGGCGAAGTCCTTGCTCCATTGCTCGATTGTTCCGTCGTCGGTGTTGACCCAGTACAGATGTGGTTGCAGATCGCGATAGGGACCGGCAACGTCTCCGACTTCGACGCTGAAGTACACGTAGCGACTGTCGTTGGCCCAGCGAATGTGGTCTTCCGCGGCCTGATTGTGTGTGAGCTGTCGCGGAGTCTGACTGGGGGAAGTGTTGGCTAGATCGATCGCATAGATTTCAATGTCTTCGAATTTCTCTTGCCGTTGATTGATGGCATTCGTCAGGAAGGCCAGCCTGCGGCCGTCGGGTGAAGTGACGAGGTCGTCGATCCGCAAGGGAGAGGTAGCTATTGCGCGAGCGCCGGGAGTAAGATCGGAATCTTTTTCGGCATCGGTCTCTTCTTTCGCTGGCGCAGCGACGTGGCGAGCAAGGGCTGCGGCTACATCGAGAGAAAAGATGGTGTCGCCGCGTTCGGCAGTACGGTATTGCACGACATCTTTCCACTCTTTTTTGTAATCGTCTTTCTGCGTTTTGGTCCAAGGGTTGCGAGTGGCGAAGTACAGAGTGCGCGAGTCCGCTGACCAGGAAAATGTGTGAACTTCTTCCCGGCCTTGAGTTACCGGAATGGCCTCACCGCCCATCGGTGAGATCAGGTAAATCTGGCTGACGTCGCCTTTATCGCCTTTGTCGTCTTTGTCGTCGTTCCTTGCATCGCCAGAGTCGGAGTCTTTTTCGGAGGACGGCTTGCGCTCGGAGCGGAAGGCGATCCAGCGGCCATCGGGCGACCATTTGGGATCGACATCGTGTCCTGATTGTGTGAGTTGGATCAGCGATCCAGGCGTCGATCCGGATTTGGCGTCGTCGCGATAGAGCCAAAGATCGGTGCGGAAGATCTGCTGATCCCAGTCGGCGCGCTCGGTTTCAATCACAACGGAGCTGCCATCTGGCGAGATTGCCACGGCAGAGTAGCTGACTGAGTTGAAGAATTCCTCGAGCGTAAGCTTGGGCTTGCCGTCGGCGAAGGCCGACGAAGTGGAGTTGAGAACTAGAGCTGACAGCAAAATAAATTCTGAAAGTTTCATAAGGGCCCTTGGCGGGAAGTAGGGTTATACAACGATGAGTTGGCATGCGCAAGTTTTGAGCTGAGTAAACTCGACCGCGAGACACATTTTTACTGCACAGGCTCGGCGCTCTTTAAGGCCTCGTCGAGAGGCAGGCTGGGACGCGAAGCGCCGTGAACAATCCGCCATCCGTCGTCATAGCAACGAAAACTCGCGGTGGAGCGGTAGTGAACGTCGGGAGAGTAAAGAACGGCGCCAACCTCATTCAGCGGAATCCAGTGCCACGTGAATTCGACATCGGCAGCACGGCCCAGTTTGCTGATGCCGGTGACGGCAACCAGTTCACGCCTTGCGGCCGGAATGCTGAAATCTTGCTTGCTGGCATCATCGGGCGGGAGAAGCGCTCGAAATGTGTCTACGCCCGAGGGGGTGAGAGTGAGGTCCCAGCAGGGCGGCGGAGTTATATCTGGAGCACAGCGGGCTTGCACAGCGGAAATCCAGCCGCGATGCTGCAACACCAGGTTTTCAGGGGAGAGATAATCTTGATTGGAAACGATGCCGGTTCGCAGTTCAAAATGCTGTGGAGCACGAAATGTGCTGGAGGCTGCGATCAAATCTCTGGCCAGACGGCGGGTGAGAAAGTCGCGCGGAGAGCAAGCAGAGAGTAAGAGCAGGCTTACAGTGCACAGAACGGAGATGGAAAGTGTTCGCATCAGTGAGGAATCAGGTCAGTGAATTTGGATTGTAACCTTTTTCCCGTCTATCCAGGCCGCATCGATACGTTGCGGATTCGTGCCTCCCCTGATGCACCTGCCATCGTAGGTGCCATTGACCGCCTCCCTCGGCGGCTAAAGCCGACATGAAACAAGCTGGTTATCGCAGCGCTGAAGCGCTGCTCCACCCAAATCGCGAAGGTCCGCTTTCCCGATGGCCGTAAAGGTGTGCCGCTACCAAGTACAGTTAATTGGTATCTTGCAGAACTCTCAGACTTCTCGGATTGTATACAACAGTGATCTTTTGTGCGGCAGGAAAGGACGGGAGGCAATCTGACCTTGGAATGCGCTTGACCAGCGGCCGGGAATTTTGGTTGCGCAATGAGGGCAACTGCCATCTGGTGTGAGCCGGTAATCCTTGATCAGGTAGCCGTAGCGCTCGATCAACGTTTCGCCGCAGTGCGGGCAGCGCGTATCCTCCCAGCGGCCAACCAAACCGGGAAGATTTCCGGCATAGATGTAGCGAAGGCCAGACTGGCAGCCGATTTCGACGGCACGCAGGAGATCTTCAGGGCGGGTGTCTCGCGCGACATCGTTTTGCATTTTGTAGTCGCCGTGAAAGGCGGTGATGTGCCAGGGAATGTCTGGAGAAATCCCAGCCAAAAATTCGGTGAGGCGCCGCAACTCGTCATCGGAGTCATTGAAGCCTGGGATGAGAAGTGTGACGATCTCGAGCCAGAGTCCCATGTCGTGGATGCGACGAATGCTATCGAGGATGGGGCCGATACGGCCGCCTAGCTCGTGGTAGTGACGATCGTCAAAGCTCTTCAAATCGACTTTGTACAGATCGAGCCAGGGACGCAAATACTCGAGAACCTGAGGAGTACCGTTGCCGTTGGAAACGAAGCCGGTGAGTAATCCGGCAGCTTTGGCTTCTTTGAAGACCGCTACCGCCCATTCACTCGTGATCAGAGGTTCGTTGTAAGTGCTGACCAGGATTTTCGCGCCCTGGGCAATCGCGTCGCGCACCAGGAGCTTGGTGGAGGCGTACTGCGGAGGCGAGACTGCGCCTGGATCGCGCAAAGCTTGCGAGGTTACCCAGTTCTGACAATACGCACAGTGAAGGTCACAGCCCATCATGCCGAAGCTGTAGGCAAGGGCTCCGGGATGCGCGTGAAAAAAAGGTTTCTTCTCGAGCGGATCGCACTGGGTTCCCGCGGTGTATCCCCACGGGACATAAAGCGTGCCGCCGCGATTGTAGCGGACCTTGCAGACGCCCGGCTGGCCTTCAGGGATGGGACAGCAATGTCCGCAAGCGAAGCAACGCACGCGGTTTTTGTCGAGCTTCTGGTAGAGATCGGGATTGGCTTCGCAAACGTGCTCGTCGAGAATACTGCGCAGCGTGGACAAGGACGGCCTCTGATCTATTCTACCGCCGCGGGGGACTTCGGACCTCGCCTACGAAATGCAGGAGCGGGGAATGTGTAGCAATGCGGGCGCGTATCCGCAGAAATGTTTGGCGTGAGCCGCGGCAAGGTAGGGATCCTTCGACTGCGTTGCCATCCGCTGATCGCGGACGGCAACTTCGCTCAGCATGACAAAATCAATTTAGACGGAGTGATTAGCGGCCGGGTTTCGGCTTCCCGCCCGATTCGTGCTGTTGGTACCACATCTCAGCCTGCTGTTCGATGGCTGCGGCCTGGGCACGGGTCATGCCATTCGCGAGAAGTTTAGCGAGATCTTTGCCGCCCTCCTGGCCGCCGGCCCGCGCAAGCACCGCCCAGAAGTAGGCTTTGTTTGTGTCTTTGGGAACTCCACGGCCGCCCCACAACATCAGTCCCAACTTGTATTGGGCGGGTACGCTTCCGTGCTCGGCGGCGTTTGTGAACCAGCGGACGGCTTCGGTCTCATCCTGCTTGATCCCTTGTTTGTCGTCACCCTGAGCATAGAGAAGGCCCATCGCATTTTCCGCGGCTGGGTTCCCTTGCTGCGCCAGCTCGCGAAGCTGGGCGAGATTGGAGGAATCGACTGACGACATCTGTAAAGCGGATTGCGCAGATTGCGCGGTCGGCGGCGACGAAGCCAGAACCGTCGATTCTCCGTTGCGCTCGCGGGCCTGTACTTTGGCCTGAATCCACGGTTGAATCCACGGAGCGCTGATGAAACCCACCGCAAGAGCCAGGGTGGCGGCTGTCAACAGAAGGAGATAAAGATGAGTGCGCGGGAGACGGACGCCACCGACCGAGTCTGGATCGGCGGGCGCTTCGCTATTGTTTGTGGCTCCTCGATAATGAGCAAACAGAACGCTATCCGGAGCGGGCGAAAATGGTATCGCGGAGGGTGGCGGCGAAACGGAAGGATCGTCTGGCGGCGCGGCGCGCTTTACGGCGGCCAAGATCGTCTCGGCTAGACGCTGAAGAATAGCGGCATCGTTATCGTCGAATGCATTGGGTCTTTCGGAAAAGACTTCGAGCAGGCCGATTACCTTGTCTTGCTGGTTCGCGCGTATCGGAGAAGCCAGCATGGAGCGAATGCCCAGAGCGCGACAAGTTTCCGGGTCGACCCGTTCGTCATTATCAGTATCATCGCAGCGCAATGTTTTCCCTGCGCGAACGCAATCGCCGGAGAAACCTGAGCCTATGCGCAGGGCTGCGCCCACGGGAGGCGCGCTCGGACCAGAACTGGCCCGGCAGATCATAGCCGTAGCATCTTTTCCCGCAAGGGCAATGGCCGCGCCAGACGCATCAAGCAGCGATTGGGCGCGGGAAACAATAAAGGAAAGAACTGTTTCGAGGTCTGCCCCAAGCGACTCAGCTTCTCTCTGCACCGCGGAGGTGGCGCCGAGTGTATCGGTATAATCCGGCCGCGACTCGGAGACCGGAACCGTTGTGGACGGGAACCTACCGCTCGATGCGGCATTGGCAGCCCCGGCCATCGCATTGAGGAAGAGCCACTCGCGCAAGCGGCGCTGGTCGGAATCCGGCAGGGCTGGAAATCCCAGACCAACTTTGCCGTCCGGCTCTGACCAAATTACTCGCGCGGTTACGGAAATCTGTCCACGGGCCTCGGCCAGATCCAGACACAAATCCACACGCTGATCGATTTTCAGCGGCAGTGGGCATTGCACTGCCACGCCCACCTCGCTGATGTCGACGACTTCGTAGAGATCGAGCATCTCGCTTTGAGAGGCTCCTGTGAAGGTGGCATACGCTGGCGCATGCACTTTCTGACGAACCTTACGGCGGCGGTTGGCGGTTACGGGTCGAGGCGATTGGATAGTGGCAGACATTTGGAAGGCCCGGTGCAAGTCTAGCTGTACATATTAACCCGACTTTGGCTAAAAGTAAGCAATTTAAGAGCTATAAGGGCACCCCGAACGCCCCATACAACCTGCCAGATGCAGGTCCAGTCTAACCAAGTACCAATCTAGCGGGGGCGTGCGGGAGTGTGTAGATGTCGAAGGGACAGATGGGTTTCATCCGGTACGGGCTTCTGATGGCAGCCGTGACCCTGGCTACGGCCTTCCCCGCGAGCGCGGCGCTTGGAGGAGACGCCTCCACGATCCAAGCCGATCAAGTTCACATGCAAGGCAGCCGGCGGATTATCCCGGCGGATTCTTACACCGTGCACGAAATACAGGGGCTCACCGGCACCGTGGTGAGAGAGTATTTTTCTTCGCAGGGAATCGTTTTTGCGGTGTCCTGGCATGGACCTTGGCAGCCCGATATGCGCCAGATCATGGGCAGCTACTTTGAGCCGTACGCTCAAGCCGCAGAGTCCCATCACAGTGCTCGGTTGGGACGACGACCGGTTATGGTGGATCAGCCGGGGTTGGTCATTCAAAGTGGCGGACATCCTCGTTCGTTTGCCGGCAAGGCCTATATTCCCGACATGTTGCCAGCGAACGTGCGAGCCGAGGACATCCAATGAAAAATCTCAGGAAGTTTCTAATCTTTGGAGCGTGCTCGGCATTGTCCTGCTCACTCGCGTGTGGCGGAGGAAGCAGCCATAGCAGTAGCAGCAGTACTGGCACGTCCTCAACTCAAACCATCGCGTCGGCCGGGCCCAATGTTACGTCAATTTCAGTGAATACCGGGCCAGCTATCAGTGATGGCCTTTCCTACGCGAATGGCGCGTTCGCCAGCGCCACGGTTTGTGTGCCTGAAACATCTACCTGTCAGACGATTAGTGGCTTGTTGGTGGATACCGGCTCTTACGGTTTGAGAGTCCTCTCGTCCGTATTGACAGTTGCGTTGCCGCAGCAGAAATCGGCCAGCGGCAGTCCGGTTGCCGAATGCTTGCAATTCTTGGACTCGTATACGTGGGGGCCAGTGCAAACGGCCGACATCGAGATTGCCAGCGAGAAGGCTAGTTCTGTGCCAATTCAAGTGCTCAGCGATACCGATTTCACGGTTCCCAGCAGCTGCACCAACGGATTGCCCTCGGCGGATACGCTCGCTGGCTTAGGAGCGAACGGAATTCTCGGAGTTGGTCTTTTTGCGCAGGACTGCGGCTCTACCTGCCCTGCGACCTTAAACATGTATTACGAGTGCGCCTCGGGATCCAGTTGTCAGGCGATAACTCAGAGTACGTCGCAGCAAGTGCAGAATCCGGTAGCTCTGTTTGCCACGGACAATAACGGAGTAATTATTGAATTGCCGGCCGCTTCCGGAGCAGAGGCAAGCATCAGCGGCTCGCTCGTATTCGGCATTGGGACGCAGTCGAATAATGCGCTCGGCGGGGCCACAGTCTACACTGCAGACGCCTCGACCGGGAACTTCACTGCCAGCTTCAATGGCCAAACCTTCTCCGATAACAGCTTCATCGACAGCGGCTCGAATGGTTACTTTTTCCCGGATAGCAGCATAACCCCGTGTGCCAGCAACAGCGGAGCGAGCGGATTTTATTGTCCCTCCAGCACAGACAATCTCTCCGCGACAATTCAAGGAACCAACAATGCGAGCGCCACTGTCGATTTCAGCATCGCAAACGCGGTGAGCCTGTTTTCCAACTCGGGCGATGCGGTATTCGGCGACCTGGGTGGGTCAGCGCCGAACTACTTCGACTGGGGTCTTCCTTTCTTCTATGGCCGCAATGTTTACACTGCGATCGACGGGAAGGGTGCTCCCGGCGGCACCGCGCCTTACTGGGCTTACTAGATTTATTTCCTTTCTCGAAGACGCGGGGGAAAAATTAACCAGCCATGCGGGAAAGGCGTGCGCAATGGATGCTGGAGATTCGGGAGATCGCGGCGACCATCATACTGGAAAGTAGTTGCATGGTGGCTACATCTTTCTCGTCAAACGCGCTGGGAGACGACGACAGCACTTCGAAGACGCCAAGAGTGCGACGGTAGTAGCGCAAGGGAGAGACCAGGATCGAGCGCACGCCCAATCGGCGGCAGCTGGCAAGATCCACGCGCGGGTTGCGTTCGGCATCGTTGCAGAGCATGACCTCCCCGGTGCGAACGGCTTCGGCTGAGATTCCGGCATCGGTCTGCAGGCGAACGCCCAGATCTGGGGCAGTACGTCCAGCGCGGGCGCGACACACGATCTCATTGCCGGCGCGAAGGGCGATGGCGGCGCCGGTCGCGCCGGTGAGGTGCTGGGCTCGCTCCGTGATGGCGCTGATCGCCGGTTCCAAGTCCAATTCCGCGGCGTGGATGTCGACTTCTTCGCCCGGATGTACGGCGCGAAAACCAGAGATAGGGTGGGCGGCACTCGCCACGCGAAGCTGACTTCGCAGCGCAGTCGAGGGCACGCGAGCATGATGATCCGCTACGTTCAACACTTGAGGATCTGGCACCGTGCGCAGCAGGTCGCGGACAAGGCTATCGAGTTCAGAATCCGTGATGAGATGGGCTGTCTGCTGCTGGCGCAGCGATCCGCCCAGCACGCGCGATAAGCTGAGCAACGACGGGTTGCCGCAAGCCAGGCAGTACGGCCTGTTGTTGGTGCTGATCAGCTCGCACTGTATGCAGAATGTCGCGGCGTGAAGAGGAACGAAATTTACATCCTTGAACTGGGTGCCATAAATTGTCTTGCGAAACATAAATGCTTGTCCTCAATGATAGGAGAAGATCACGTTAAATAGGGAGAACAGAGTTGGACAGTGTCCGCGATGGTTCCAACTTGTGGAAAACTCGACACTTGATGCAGTGTGCAAGAGCTTGCAGTCGTGCTTAGTTATCGAATACCACTTGGTCGAGGGGCTGTAGAAGATTTCTTGATGGCTATTGATCTCGGGACGGTAGGCAGGGTAAAATAGTCGAACGCTTAAGACACAAAGTCTTCAGCTTATGGAGTGGACAACAATGCAATGGACAGCACCTGCTTTTGAAGAGGTTTGCCTGAATTGTGAGATTAACTCTTACGTAAGCGCAAAGTTGTAACCGTCGGCCCTCCCTATCGCTTTGTCCTTCCCCCGGACACGGCACCCACGCGAGTTTTAGGGGGCGTCTGCGGTGCTATGCAGTCCGAGGATCGTTTAGGTTTGTTGGAGAGATTTTCTATCCCGCCTGAGCTGCGATAAATTCCTGATTATCCTGAGGTAGCTGCGGGATCACCTGCACGCCATGTTGAAGAACCCTATCCAGCGCGTTGGCGAGGGCAACTGGAAAACCCGACGTCAGAAGATTGATATCAACTTGTAAGTCTCGCTGCGAATATACGCGGTGTACCAACAGCGAGCCGCGGTGGCGACTGGACGAACTCACCAGGTCGAGCGACAGCGTCCAAAACGCTAGCCCGTCCAAAGATCTGGCTCTCCCCATCTTGCCCCAGTGAAAAAAACCCTCGCCGCGCCGCAACTGCGCGCCAGTTTCGATTGCTTCCGCAGGATACGACTCACCTGGAAAAAGATTGAATCTGACGTCGAATGCATCGAAGTCGTTGGAGCTGAAAGCCGCTTCTAGAACGTACCGAATCTGGTCGTAATCGCGAGCCACTTTGAGTTCCTCGGTGGCTCGGCGGATGGCAAGGTTGTTGATGAAAATCTGAGGTTGCTCGAGCGTGCGCTGCGCGACGCGCCCCAGTTCTCCGAGTTCGAGGTAGCCAAGGCGCTGGACGCCAATCCAGATGCCGATTCCAAGCACCGCGAGAACCAAACCCAGAGAGCTGCCGGTGGGCCACAGCAGAAACAAACTCAGCATGGCGAACACAGCCGAGACCCCATAAAGCACAATCACCACCTGGCGATGACTAAGCCCGTGCTGCAAGAGCTTGTGATGAATGTGCTCGCGGTCGGCGGTAAACACGGGACGTCCGCTGATCAGGCGGCGGAGAATGGAGAGTACCGTCTCCAGAATCGGCAAGCCGAAAGAAACAACGGGAATCGCAACTGCGACAATGGTCGGAGCTTTTTGCGCTCCCTCTAAAGCAAGGGCGCTGAGTAAGAAGCCGATGAAAAGACTACCCGAATCTCCCAGAAAAATTGTCGCTGGATTGAAGTTGTAGCGCAGAAAACCAAGGATCGCCCCGGCCAAAGCGATGGTCATTATCGTGACCAGAGAATATCCGTTCAACAGTGTCACCACAAATGCGACGAGCGTAGAGAACAATGCGGATCCGGCTGCCAGGCCATCGAGTCCGTCGATGAGGTTGAAAGCATTTGTAATCGCCAATACCCACAAGATTGTCAGGGGCAGTCCGACAAACCAGGGCAGTTCATGATTGCCGAACAACACTGGGATGTTCACGATGCGAAGGCCGCCTATAAATAACATCGTGGCGGCTATTGCCTGCACCGCGAACTTTAAGTAGTGGCTTGCACCGTACAGATCGTCATACACGCCCAATAGGAAAACCAGGGAAGCTGGCACCAGCATCGTGAGCAGGGTTTTCAGCGAGAACGCCGAAGATGCATGAGGAATTTTCGCGGCAACGGCTGCAGCTACCACCATGCTAACTGAGAAGGAAATGAAAATAGCCACTCCACCTAAGCGTGGGAGTGGAGTCGCGTGCAAGTGCCTCTCCTGCGAAGGTGCGGCCACCCATCCATGCCGCGATGCAAAATCCCGCACGTAGCGAGTGAGAACAAATGAAAACAGCAGCGATAAGAAAAAAATTCCGAAGAAAGCTACTGTCAACGATCCCCCTAGACCCACGGGTAACAAATCACGATCACGATCCGGAGCATCGACACGGACCTTCCGACACTAAATATTGCAGCAGCACGGAGCTGAATGGGAGTGAGTTAGTGGGTTCCTTCTGCGGCTTTTGAAAAACCGTTGCGCCCCTGGCAATTTCGAGGCTGAAATTCTACCGAGGGCATGAATACCGCAGAACCGCACGAACCAAGAAGACTAAGACGCCAAAGGCAATTCAGACTGGATCGGGAGATTCCTATGCTAGACTTCAGCGGAGACGACCCTAGAGGCTTGTAATGGAGTTTGGCAAATCTCGTTTGGCCCGCAGCAGCAGCCTGTTTTCGCTATCTCTAGTTTTCGTTTGTAGTTCGGTTATCGCGACTCAGGCACAGAGCGTACAGGCATCCGCGCCTCCGGAAAATACGCAATCACTTCCTGCTGCGCAACCGCTTTCTCAGGCTGCGGCATCAACCTCGCACAATAATTCTGCTCATGCTGAGTCTGCACAGACTCCACAGTCTGGTGTCACTGGCATTTCGCCGCAGCTAAAGCTGGATAGCGGCGATCTGATCGAAGTAAGCGTTTATAACGTACCCGAGTTGTCCACGAAGGCGAGAGTGGGCAATTCCGGAGACATTTACCTTCCCCTGATCGACTACGTGCACGTCGGAGGCCTCACCGTGGAAGAGGCGCAGTCCCTGATTCAGAAGCGGCTCGAAGATGGCGGCTTCGTGCGCAACGCTCACGTCACGATCTTTCTCGACGAATCTGCTTCGCAAGGCGTGACGATCCTTGGCGAAGTTGCCAAGCCCGGCATCTATCCAGCCCAGGGGGAACGCAAGTTGTACGATCTGATTTCTGCAGCAGGAGGATTTACAGCTTCGGCAGGGCGAAAAGTAAGCATCATCCGGCTGCATAGTCAGTCGGACCCGATCACCATAAATTTGCCGAGAAATCTGGCCGATGACTTGCAAAATAATATTGAGATCTTTCCGGGCGACACCATCACCGTGCCGCGGGCGCCAATTATCTACGTGGTGGGCGATGTGGGGCATCCCACGGGCTTGCTGGTGGACAACGGCAGCTTGACTGTGCTGCAGGCGATAGCGCTCGCGGGCGGAACCAATCACACGGCGAAGATGGGCGCGACGCGGATCATTCGCAAAGGTCCTGCGGGAATGACTGAAACGAGAGTTCCGCTGAAGAAAATGCTGGAAGCGAAAGCTCCCGACATAAACTTGCAGGCAGATGACATCTTGTTCGTGCCACTCAGCGGCGCCCGAGTCGCGGCGTCGCAAGGGCTGCAAGCGGCGATCGCCACGGCAACTGGACTCGCAGTGATTGCCGCCCACCCTTGAATCCTGCGCGGCAGCGCTAAGCGGCAACTTCGGTCGTATACGACTCTGGCAATTGCAGCAATTTTTCGAGCGTGCGAATGTATTTCTCGGCGGTCTGACTACGGGAGAACTTGCGCACGACGTATTCCCTGCCGTTCTTTCCCAGTTCACAAGCGATATTCGGATTCGCCGCTAGGTGGCGAATGGAGTTCGCAAGAGCCTCAGCGTTCTCCGGTTCGATCGTGATGCCGCCCTTACTTTCCTCCAGAATCGCGCGCGCCTGCCCCTCCACGCCCAGAATGACCGGTCGTGCGCATGACATAAACTCCAGCATCTTGGACGGAATCACGGTTTTGAACACATCGGCTTTCTTCAGCAGAACCAGACAAACATCCGACGCGCAGATGAAGCCGGGAATTTTCTCGCGAGGCTGCTGATCCACAAATTGCAGGTTGCGTAGATTATGCTCGCGCGCCATGGCCATGATGCGCTCCTTCTCAGCGCCTTCCCCCAGCATCAAGAAAACAATCCTAGGATTCGTGTCTCGCAGGTGCGCGGCAGCTTGAATGATGGTTTCGAGCCCGTGCGCCATCCCCATGGTCCCCACGTAGGAAACAACAAACTTTCCCTCCGCACCCAACTCTCTTCGCAGATTGGTCGCCACTCCTGGAACAAACAGATCAGTCTCCACGCCATTCTCGATCACGGAAATCTTTGCGCGAGGCACATGCCAGTGTTTCGCCAGGTAGTCTTCGAATGCCGGCGTGACCACGACGATATGATCTGAATGGCGGTACAGGAACCCGGCAATTCTCGCTAAAGCCCGATACAGCAGCGAACCACTTTCGCCCATGCCTACAGCCGCCAGCGACTCCGGCCATAGATCGCGCACCTCGAACACAAAGGGCACGCGCTTGCACCGCGCCAGAAACCAACCGGAGAGTCCGACCAGCAATTGTGGCGAGGTCGCAATGACGACGTCGGGACGAGACAGAAAAAAACCAGTCAAGGCTGACGATGCGCAGAACGAAGTGTAGTTCAACATTCGCTCGTGTGCTTTACGGTTAGGAAAAGGAAGCAGCCAGGTGCGAACCACTTCTACGCCGTCGATCTTCACGCGAGCAACCAGTTTCCGAAAACTGTCGCGATATTCGGGCGGCACAACGCCCGTGGGATGATTGGGGAAGCCAGTCAGCACCGTCACTTCGTGCCCTGCGCGCGCCCAGTGCGCCGACAACTCGGAAGCTCGGGCCGCGGGCGCACCCATCTCGGGTGGAAAATATTGCGAGATGTATAGGATCTTCATTCTGTGATCTTGATTCTGTGATCTTGATTCTGTGATCTTGGTGCGATCCAATAATGCTGAAACCCAGATCCTCAAGAAGCTCGATCGAAACCACTGGCAATTTGAAGGCGTTCGTTGCGGGGAAACTGCTTCACGGCGACGGCTTGACCCAGACACCGCGACTCCTCCAGCGCAAACGTCGCCATCATCGAACTCACAACGTCGTGGAAAGGGATCGGCGACTCGATGCCCTGTTGAATCGCACTGATAAAGGCTTTCCACTCACCACGGTGCCCCTTATCCTGCATAAGCGAGCGAATGATGCGCTTCCTTCCGCCCCGAACCAGTTCGAGCCGCCGGAAGTCTTCCAGCATGGCCACGCTGCCGCCGCCGAAAACTTCAATTCGTTCTTTTGAAAATGACTTGTCTCCGTTTGCAAGGTAACTGATGGTGCCGTGCGATCCATCGGCAAAGCGTAGCGAAGCCACGACATTGTCGTTGCTGTACTGACTCGGATTTGGCAGGCTGCGCGTCTCAACTTCAACCGGCGATGAGCCCGTCAAGAAACACAGAAAATCCACGAAGTGGCACACTTCACCGATGATGCGCCCTCCACCCTGCTGCGGGTCGTTCAACCAGTGATCGGGAGGAAGGTATCCTGCATTCACCCGATAATGAATTGCCAGCGGCTCACGCACCTCCCGAAGAAAACTTTTCATGCGAATTGCCAGCGGAGCAAAACGACGATTGAAACCAACCATTAGGAGCTGAGTATCGTGATCGCGGTGTGCGGCAGTAATTCTTGCGAGCTCCGCTTCGTTGAGGCAGAGCGGTTTTTCGCAGAAAACATGCCGGTCCGAGTTGAGGGCTGCCATCACTTGGACTGCATGCAGATGGTGGCGCGTGGTAATAACAACCGTATTGACCGCGGGATTGTCAAAAATCTCCTGCTCGTCTGTAGTACAGGAACGAAATCCAAACTTCTCAGCGATATGCCGGGCGTGCGAACCGGTCGCCGCGCCGGCAACGACAAGGTCCACACCGCCCACTCGTTTGATGGCGGGCAACAGCGTGCTGGTCGCGAATCTTCCGGTTCCGAGAAGACCTATCTTGAGGGAAGTGCGACTTGCGATTGGCCGATCAGAAGCATTCACATTTACAAAACGAGAATCCTTGGCAAAATTGGGGTACGCGATCAACACTCCAAGAAATGCCTCGTTAGTTTTTCCTTTGATCAGGTCATAGGCGGAGTGCGCTTGCCCGATCGGGAAGCGGTGAGTGATCAACGAATGCAAATCGAGCTTGCGATCCGCGAGCAGCCGCAAAAAAGCTTCCATGTTCCGATTTTCCGTCCAACGCACGTACCCGATGGGATAGTCGATTCCCTTCTCCTCGTACGATGCGTCATAGCGGCCGGGCCCGTAGGAGCGGGAGATGCGGAAGTCGAGTTCCTTCTCGTAAAAACATCTCCGCGGGATATCCATGGCCACGGCCCCCACCGCAACAATGACGGCCCGATTCCGCGCTACCGCGCCGGCCAAATTCACGGGATCGTTACTGTCCGTTTGTGCGGCAATGAGGACCGCATCCGCGCCATGACGACCGGAATACTGCTGGCATAAATCTCGGAAGCCGGAAAATGATGCGCTTACCGCGTCCGCTCCGAGGCGCAACGCCAGATCCGCGCGTTCGGCGGAAACGTCCATCCCCAATACACAGCAGCCGGCGGCCTTAAGAATCTGCACCATCAATTGGCCCAGCAGACCCAAGCCGATCACCGCCACACGATCGCACAGCTTGACCTCGGCCGTTCGCACCCCATGCAGTGCCACCGCTCCTACCGTCGTAAAAGCAGCTTCGTCAAAGCTTACGGTGTCAGAAGGAATCCGCGCGACCAGCAGCCGCGGGATGCAACCAAACTCCGCGTGCACGGCGTGTCCCAAACCAGCGCAAGCCACGCGATCTCCGGGGCTGATATCGGTGATGCCATCGCCCACCGCAACCACAGCTCCCGCGCTGCTATAACCCAACTCGCCAGGTTGATCGAGACGGCTGCGAATTGTCGACGCCGTCGCCAACAACCCGTCACGGCTGATTTTTCCCAGAACCTCGCGGACGAGATCCGGCCGCATTCTGGCTTTCTGAAACAAGTTCTTGCTGGCGAACTCTGAAGACGCTCGCTCCGTGCCCGACGAAACCAGCGATGCCGCGGTACGAACCAGAACGCATCCCGCCAGCAATTTCGGGGCGGGAACCTCAGCCACGGTAACTTCGCCGCTGCGGGAATTTTGGAAAACTCGCTTCATGCTCTGGTCCCGTTGACTGACGATTGCGTTTCAGCCATATGCATTGGCATCGGTGAAAGACCTACTCGATGAATCTCGCGTCCACTCTGCGAATTATCCGGGTGCCCAGTGCTACAAACCACTAACTCGTCATTTACTTTGTCGACTTTGTGTCGTTCATTCGTGAGAAGCACGGTAACGAATCGAACCGGCAGCGGTGATCGCGTCTGGTAGAGCAGAGAAATGGCTGGCTGAAGCTCACCGTAAGTGGGCGCTTCCCAACCGAACGCTTGCGCATCCTCATCTGCCATCAAAGCCGCGCTATACCCAGTCAGAAGCCGCTTCCCGCCTCGTATGACCATCGCACTTGCTCTGCAACTCGAAAAAATATTCCAGCGAATCGGCGATGGCTTGGCCGCAAACACAACTTGAAAAGGAGAGTCAGAAATCACGTAAGGCAAGTCCGGAGCCAGCCAATGCAACCGCACGTCATGGTCGCCGCTTCCCCCTATGTCATCCACGATGACCCAACCGGCGCCGCGCAGCCATTGAACGACGCGAACATGCTTCACGCCAAGATCGCGGTAACCGTCGTGCTCTCCTTCAAAGCGGTAGGGAGCTTCGCCGTTGGGCGAAAAAGATAACCGTCCCGAAGCTTGGGCCCAGTCGACCCAGAGAAATCGGCTGGCTCGCCGCATCTGGTCACGATGATCCACCGTGACAGTGTTGTGAATGGAGGTTCCTGCGAGGCCATTGTTCCACGGCGGCGCGCCGTTGTAGAGATAGGTTCCAGCATCACGAGCCAAGTTGATACCGCGCCACCATAAATCCACATGCAACTGATCGGCCTGAAAAGGCCTGCGAGTGTAGTTCCCCGCTCGGATCAGCCCCCAGGAAGTCTCATCGCCCAGACGAAAGTATCCAGTGTTGGCGGACGGAGGCGAAATATTGGCAGCTTTTTGTTTAGACGCTGGCTCAACCCCGAACCATAGAGCAGCTTCGTCCCATGGCCCCGGCTTGAGAGCAGGTCGATTCAAAACTGCAGCACCCAACTGCAACAGCGGACGAAAATCCCTATAGGCTGCGATCGCGAGCGGAAAAATCAGGCTGCCATCATTGGAACCATAGTTTGGCGGAATTCCACTCGCCGGATCTACCCACGCACTCATGAACTCAAAGGCGGCTTGGGTACGATCGCGAATGCAACGGTGGAGCGGCACATCGTAAACCTCGGCAACCCGCAGCGTCCACAAAAGCAGATGCAGGATCATGCGCTGGTAGTTGAAGGAATGCTGATGCGAAACTCCTTCCAGCGTGATCTGGTCTAAAACAGCTTCGTGCAGCAGTTGCGTGCCAAGCTTTTGCCAAACCTCTGCATCTTTCAATTCTGGATAGAGTGTACCTGCGGTCCACAGCCCAACGGCTTCGCTGATCAAATGATTGCTGCGCTGCGAGCGGGCATAACCGAGCGTCCGCGCCGTTCGCCACGCATGCGCGGCGATCATGGAGACAAGCAACGCGACCCGCTGGCTTGTGGTAGAGGGCGAATGCACGAACGCGTGCAGCGCGAAGGACCACGCCAATATCCGCAACGAACATTCCTGTCCGCAAATCCATAGCGGACCTGCCATGGGCGGGCTTTCGCGGGCCCAGTCTTCGATTGCTTGCCAGAAGGCCTCGGGAAATCGCTGGTCGCCACTGAGCGCGTAAGCACGAATCAACGGATAGACAAACAAAAATCTTGACGGCTCCAGGATAAATTTCAGATCGCCGCATTCAAGGGAGGCAAACCGCATCTGCGTCCACGACTGGTGTGGCGAAACGCTTTGCCCGGTAACAGGATTGTGAAACCAGCGCGGCGGAAATTTGCAAGCGAATGACAGATGTCCGAAAAATGGCAGGTGGCCGGCGACAATCTGCTCCGCTTCGGCAAGAACAGATTTTTCACCGCCCTGCCCGACAATTTTTTTTATACTCGTCCTAAGTGCCGGCGCACCGGCGAAGAAAAATGGCCGCGTACCATTTTGTCGAGCAGCCAGCATTTTTTCCGCAGACGAATCTGGCGCAATCCGTTTTAGGTCCCAGGCGTCCCAGCCGCGCACTGACCACATTTTTCGCGACATCAAGCCACTGCCACGCTGGAGTTCGTATTCCAGGCGAAGCATGCCGTCGCGCGCGCCGAAGGTTCGGCCGACCTGCAAAATGGTCTCGAGCCTACCCATGCATGCGCTCCGCGACGGCCCCAATTCGGCACTGCGTCAGGCGTCGGTTTGCTCGCGCCCGAAGCCATTCATGCATTACGAAAAATTGGTTGTCTTTATCTTTGTCGTTGTCAGTATCGTGATCGGTTTGCGGGATTGCAGTGATCGCGCCCTGATCCAGGCTAGAAACGACTGCTCCGATCTTCTCAATGCCGAAAGCGATAAGCCGGTTGCGCAATTCAGCCAACGAGTCACACCCTGCAGCGTCGGTAAATTCATATGTCTGCAGAATCGGCCCAGTATCAATTCCCGCATCCAGATAATGGATGGTGACGCCGACTGGAACACCTTTCAGCAACGACCATTCCGGACTGCTCATGCCCCTAATTTCCGGGAGCAATCCCAGATGCACATTGAGGACTCCGAGGCGAGGCACGTCCAACAAGGGCTTCCGCAAAATATTGCCGCCCGTAAAAACCATCAAATCCGGCGACCATTGCCTGACACGCGCAACGGAATCAGGCGCGTTCTGGTTTTTGCCGACCACAACCGGGAAGCCGTAAAAGGCCGCCACTTCCCGCAAGGTACGGAAGATGCCACTTCCATTTTTGAGCAACGGCTCGAGGTGGGAATTGTGCACTATCCCCCGAGTATTGCCGTAATTCGGAATCAACTTCCTCCGTGCGTAGCGCGTCACATCCCTCACGCCCCACTGGGCAAGCTTACGCAACAAAGTGCGCCGCTCAAAAGTGGAAAGCACAAGCACCCCAACCGGAACATGCCCGCACCCGGCCAGACGCACCGCCATGGCGCACGCCGTTTCGCTGTACACGCTCGAGCCTAAAACTACGATGCGCATTGCAATGCCTCAAATCCATACGAGTCAAACGCCCGTGTTAAGCGCTGTTCCATAAGGAGAGCATCCGCCAGGAACTTGCATCCCCAACTGATGTAGCGTAGCGGCTGATAGCGTCCCCAAATCGGATAGGAACCGCAAACTCCCCCAGCGATTCCAGGCCGCCCATTCGCTGGAATGATTTGCTTGAGCATTTCATTCATCTTGAGCGCGGCATTGAGATAACGCAGGTCGCCGGTAACCTCAAACAGCCCCAGCCAGATGCATGACATCTGGGCGTTTCCGGTAAGACAAGTGAAGCTGTGCCCGCGCTTGAAGTCCGGTTCGCATGCGCCAGGCAGAAACTTGTTGGTCTCAAACTTTCGCATTAGCACCCAGGCCGATTTCGCGACTGCCTCGACATCATCCTTGCGCCGCCGCAAAAGAGCGCATTCGAGAACTCCCTGAAGCACGTAGGCGATGAAATGAAGAAAGTTGGGATGGCCACTCAGATTGATGCCATTGATCCAACCGTCAGGGCGGAAGTGTGGCAGCACCCAATCTAGATTTCGTTCGGCCGCTTGTCCGTATCGATGATCCCCGGTATCTTCGGACAACTCGGCGAGCGCCCACGAAACCATGCTGTAGTAAGTGTGAGCGGCCTCCTGATATGCACCACTACCGGACCACGAACCATCTGCCTGTTGCATCTCTACCAGCCAACTACCGGCGGCGATCGCCGCATCTCGAATCTCACAGCGGTGCGTTTCGCGATGGGCGCGAACCAAACCTTGAAGGATCTGACCTGTGTTGAACACCGACGGCTGCGTTTGGCCGGCTAGTCCACGTGGGAAAGAACCAGTTGACATCTGCAACGAAAGGAGCCATCGAGTCGCCTTCTCCGCCGCAACCACGGCAGTGTCGCTCTTAGTTACGCGCGCAACTTCGTAAAGCGTCGGAATGATGTAGCCGGTGACCTCGGGATACGATTTCGAATATCCTGCGAGCAGGCTGTAATAGGCCGCGATACCCCCATCCGAGCGTTGTGCCTCGATAATCCATTGCAGCAATGATTGCAGCACGTCTCTACTATCCCGCTTCGTCGTTGTGTACGAATAGAGATGGCGTTGCTCTAACGTCAGGCGAATTCTGTCGGACACGAGTTTCTGGATCACCGGAACCACGCGCTGCGGCCCGCGCAGCAGGCCCGTCACTTCTTTCAGACCCCTGGCGACTCGATCGGTGACGGTGTTCTGAATGCAGGCATTGTCCTTGGAAGTGGCCCGAATGTCCGTAATCGCGGATGCTGCTATGCTCTGCTTCAACTCGCTTGATAGATTCACGCGGAAGCGGCCTCCGGGAAATGGGTGAACTCTTCCGCGGTCTTCTGTGCTTCCGCATCGATAAAAATTCGCATCCAGTGCTCCAGCGTCAGGAGCTGCCAGATTTGCATCGACCAATCCTCAACTCCTTTGCGGTGTTCGTCGACGAAGCGGCGAACCGCTTCGGGGCGAAACAATCCACGCTTTCTGATGTTTGTATCGGAAAGCACATCGTCCACCATCTCGCGCAAATCGTTCGCCAGCCAGTAGTCGACTGGAGCGGCAAATCCGGCCTTGGGCTGCTTCAACACTTCAGCAGGCAGAACATTCTGCATCGCCCGCCGGAAGATGTGCTTGGTAGTCGGCCGGAAGAATCCTTTGAGTTTTGAATTCGGCGGAATATTCCAGGCCGCAAATTCGGCCAGTTCACGATCGAGAAATGGCACGCGCACCTCAACCGACGATGCCATACTCATCTTGTCGTTATAGTTCAGGTTAAGACTGGCCATGAAAATCTTAGTGTCGAGATATAGCATCTGGTTCAGGAAGTCGGCGCCCCGCACCGCATCGAAACTCGAATGGTGGCGAACGGCGGGATCAGAAGTGCGAAGCTGATCCTGAATCTCCAGCGAATACAAATTCAACTTTTGAGCGGAGTTGAGGTACGTACAATTGCGAATGAATTGTTCTTCCGGCTCAAGCGATGCACTGCGAGCCATCTTCTTCGCCAATCGCACGCGTCCTTTCATCGCTGTGCCGCGACAACCAGGCAGGGCATCCAGGGCAGACTCGATCCCTGTGCGTAGCACGCCAGGTATTTTCTGATACGCCTGGGCCCAGCGGTGGGCAGTATGCTTCCGATATCCGGCAAACAACTCATCTCCGCCGACACCTGACAGGAGCACAGTGGCTTGCTTGCGGGCCTCGCGGCAAACCAGGTAAGCCGTGATAATTGCAGGATCGGCGACGGGTTCGTCCATATGCCATACGAGACGCGGCAATAGCTCGGCGACATCCGGTTCGACCACGATTTGCTGGTTCTCGCAGCCAAGTTTCTGTGCCAGCCGTGCCGGCACATTGGGATCATCCAGCGTGGTTTCGCCGACGCGGCAACAGTGGGGGAAGGTAATCGTATAAGTTCTCACAGGCTGCTTGGCCGCGCGGCACATCATGGCGACAATGCTCGAAGAATCCAACCCCGCGCTGAGAAATGCCCCGATCGGGACATCGCTCATCATTTGCCCTTCCACTGAAAGTCGAAAGCGCTCGCGAACCTCGTCGGCGAGATCTGCTTCAGAGCGCTCGTAACGCGCATCGGCGCGCGGAAAGGTCAGGTCCCAGTACTTCCGAATTTTCAGTTCGCCGTTGCGAAACGTTGCGCAGTGTCCAGGGGGAAGCTTGTAAAGCCCGCGAAACATCGTTTCTGGATCCGGCACCCAGAGAAAGGTCAGATACTGATGCAACGATTCCAGATCGACTTCGGCATCGATTCCCGGCACGTGGAAAAGCGCCTTCGCTTCCGACGCGAACGCCAGCTTTCTGCCACGGTGGACGTAGTAGAAAGGTTTTACTCCAAAATGATCGCGTGCCAGAAACAATTCGGGCCGACCCGAGCGCAAATCACAAATCGCGAACGCGAACATGCCATTGAGGCGATGCACGCAATCCGCGCCTTCTTGCTCGTAAAGATGAAGCACAACTTCGGTATCGGTGTTCGAACAGAACTGGTGGCCTTTTTTTTGCAACTCGCGGCGGAGTTCAGCGAAGTTGTAAATTTCTCCGTTGTAAGTGATCCAGACAGTGCCGTCCTCGTTGCACATCGGCATGCGGCCGTCCGCCGAAAGATCGAGGATGGCAAGCCGGCGGCTTCCAAGGCCAATGTAGGAACCATCGGGGAATCTACGATCCCACAGGCCGGAATCGTCCGGGCCGCGGTGTGACTGGACGTGCGTCATCCGTGTCAGTACTTCACGATCCCCGCAATTTGCCAACCCGCTAATACCGCACATACCGTCTCAATCCCGCTTCCTGAATCCCGCTTCCTCAACTCGCCGATTGCTGTTTCAATTCGTAAATCTTGGCTTTGATGTGAAAAAACTGTATGCCCTGAAAAACGCAGTAAATCAAGCCCGGAACACCATCGAGAAATCCCAGGCCGAACATGAATTTGTAAAGAAAGTAAGCCAGCGACGAACCCGGAAAAGCGAAAAACTTTCGCCTGAGCCAGCGACGGCGCTGCGCCTGTGTTCCGGTCAGTGACGGAGTCAGCTCCTCAAAATTCGCGTCACCGTTGAGCCAGACCTTCGCTTCCCAGTTGGAGTATGCGTCGTGCTTGTGGATGTAGTCCGAAAGCGAAGCGACGTTGTGATGAACCAACGGATGCTTGAGCTTCGCCGCGCGCCCCTTCACGACTACATGTTCATGAACCTCCATATCTGCCATGGAGTGGTCCTGATCTTTCAAACGGCACTCATAATGGCCCTTGCCTCGACGAAATAAGGAAAGCTTGCTGAAGGATGCGCCGCTGTGGCGCAGTTCGCGGCCGAGAAAGAAAATGCGCAGGGAAATATAGTAGCCGTCATAGTGGGGATCCTGAATCGCGTGCGCTATCTCCCGCTTAAGCTCCGGCGTGAGGGACTCATCTGCGTCGAGCAGAAGAACCCAATCGTGCGACAGGGGTAGCGATTCCATTGCCCATTGCCGCTTCTTAGGCCAGCCACCTCGATAGTGAAATTGCACCACTTGGGCGCCGTGAGAGCGCGCAATTTCGACGGTCGCGTCAGTGCTCTGAGAATCTACGACATATACTTCCCCAACCTCGCCCAGGGATGCGAGGCAGCGCGGCAGATTGCTCGCCTCGTTCCGCACCGCGACGATCACGCTTAGCGGGAGAGCCGCGACCATGCGCGTTTGTGGCACTACCTCTAATTCGGCTGGGTTTGGCATCGGGAGCGGACGCGAACTCTCAACATGTTATCCCGACTCGCTGTGGGTTATTAGTTACTGATCCACTACCCTCGCAGTGGATTGCGTGACGAAAATCGATGGTAGGCTGCTAGCATCCGGGGAGAGTCACCATGGCACATTGCGATCTCCTTCTCGAGCACAAGAGTGAAGCGCAAAAGCACGAAGTGCGGAAATTCTGGGATGCTGATCCCTGCGGTTCGCGCTACCTGCAGCAGCGCCAGGATTTCGAGGGCCAAGCACGCATGCGATATGCGCTGGAGCCGCATATCGCCGATTTCGCGAATTTCGAATCCTCGCTGGGAATGAACGTGCTCGAAATCGGCGTTGGCATGGGAGCCGATTACCTGGAGTGGCTCAAAGCTGGAGCGCGAGCAACTGGAGTAGACCTATCCTCGGCCTCGCTCGAACAAGCGCGGTTACGTTGCGGATTGGCTGGATATGGCGTCGATCTGCGCTTGGCGGACGCGGAGAACCTCCCTTTTCCCGCCGATTCTTTCGACGTAGTGTACTCCTATGGCGTAATGCACCATAGCCCGGACACTGGTCGCTGCATCCGCGAAGCGAGGCGCGTATTGAAGCCCGGCGGTCAGGCCAAAATCATGCTTTATCACCATCCTTCGTTAACCGGAATCTTGCTTTGGTTACGCTACGGAATGTTGCGAGGCAAATCTATACGCAAATCCGTTTACGAACACTTGGAGAGCCCAGGAACCAAAACCTATACCAGGCAAGAAGCCCTCTCTCACATGCAGGAATTCCGGAAGGTGGACACTCGTCTGGTGTTCAGTCCTGGTGATTTATTGCTGCATCAACCCTCGGCGCGATTTCAATCGTCATTCTACCGATGGGCACAGAAGATTTATCCACGTTGGCTGCTGAAGGCAGTAGCCGGGAAGTTCGGGCTATTCTTGCTGTTAACCGCGACCAAGTAGCTTTGCAAGAACGAAAGCGGCCGTTTTCAGCAAGCTAGCGAATGCTGCTCGCACCAGCATTGCAAAACGTACAATGACCACGGACGCGTCCAGGAAGTACGGCCTTGTAGAAAGTCCTGCCACACGTTGCGAGCGGCCGATCCGCTAATCAACGAACCCACGACTCCGTCGCCTATTTTGCGAAACGATTCCTCCAGCACTGGACGCAACGCATCTCGCAGCCAATACTCGAATGGCAACGTGAACCCTCGCTTGGGACGATGGACGATCTCATCCGGAAGTTGGCCGCCAAGCGCCCGCACCAGCAGAGGCTTCGGCATTCGTCCATCGAGCTTCCGCGATCCTGGCACAGAAAAAAGAGCTCTTGCCAGTTGATCGTCGATGAACGGCACGCGCACTTCCAGGCCGTGCGCCATGCTCATGAAATCAGAATCCCGCAGCAAGGTGTTGAGCATGTAACAGCGGGCTTCCAGATAGGAAACGCGGTTGACCGGATCCAATCTCATGGCGCGGCCATAGCTTTCGTTTAAGGGCTCCTCAGCACGCTGGAATGCGTTGGAGTCAGGCTTCATTTCAGGCAGCAACTCTCGAAGTTGTTCCGGCGTGAATAGCATTCGCGAAACAAAATATGGATGAATGATTCCGCCACCATTACGGCCTAGAGTGGCCAGTTTGCGATTCTGGTCGCTGGAGGTGGCAACCGCCGCCAACATACTTACGAGTGGACCGCGTATTGCCGCAGGAATGCGCCCGGTCATATTCGCAAACTGTTCCATCCGCGGCACGGTACTGAAACTGGAGTAGCCGCCAAACATTTCGTCGCCACCCAAACCGGAAAGAGCGACCTTCACGCCCGCTGCCCGGGCTTTTTGCGCAACGAAGTATGTGTTGATTCCGTCAATCGTGGGCATGTCCATCGCGTGTATGGCAGGCGCGATCGCGGCAAAGAAGTCTGCTTGCGAAACTGTAATCTCGTGATGATCAGTACGAAACTTTTGGGCGATCAAGCGAGAATAATTGGCTTCAGAATAGTCCTCCTCCCGAAAGACGATGGAAAACGTGCTCGGCCGCACACCGTTCCGGCTCAGTATGCTGACCAGGCTGCTGGAGTCGATCCCGCCAGAAAGAAACACTCCTACTGGCACGTCGCCCACCAGTTGCAGCCGTACCGATTCGTCTAGCTTCTCCGGCAGCTGGGTTTCGAGTGCGGTGCGCGTATTCCCATTATCACGAGCATTAGCGGAGCCTTCACTTGCAGGATCAGCCAAATCCCAGTACTGAATTTGTTGCAGATGACCTTCCTCCCAGGTCAGATAGCAACCGGGCGGAAGAGAACTGATTCCATCCACCAACGTGTTCGGGTCGTAAAGCGATCCAAAAGTCAAATAGTTGATAAGGCCGGCGGGATCGACAACGCGCCGTACTAGACCCGTTCCGAGCAGAGTTCGAACTTCGGAAGAAAACATAAAGTACCGATCGGAGATGTAGTAGTACAGAGGTTTAACTCCCATTGGATCGCGAGCGACGAACAGGGAATGACGCCGTACATCCCAGATCGCGAAAGCAAACATCCCGCGAAAATGGGCGAGGCACTTCTCTCCCCAGTGCGCGTATGCTTTAAGGATCACTTCGGTATCGGAAGCACTTCTCAACTCCAACCCCGCCCGCTCCAACTTCGCGCGAACTTCGCGGAAGTTGTAGACCTCTCCGTTGTAGACAATCCAGTTGCCGGTGACGGGATCGTTCATGGGCTGATGCCCGAGTGGAGATAAGTCGATAATTGCGAGGCGGCGATTTCCCAGACCAACTTCGATATCTTCTCCGGCGGAGTCCTGCAAAATGACCGTGCCGCTATCATCGGGCCCACGATGGGCCAAAGACTGCGTCGCGCGCTCCAACAGTTCGCAAGGCACACGAGCGTTGCGGGCAATGATACCGAAGATTCCGCACATCCGATTCTCACTTTCTCAGGACTATCAAATCATCTTACGCGAAACGTCCACCGCCTCAACACAACCTCATTGCAGTTAAGACGGTGTCTAACTTTGTACCCGGAAGTCGCAGCACAAATCTGGCTGAAATCACAAGGAGCGAGACACTGATTGCACGCGAGATCACGGACTCCGCAGGCAGAGGAAAGCGCATCAGTCTTTATTTCTCAGCCAAGCGCCGGACTAATTGCAGCAACTGGTCGACGTGTTTGTCCCAGCTGAAATCTCGTGAGCGCAGCAGGCCCATTTCGCGCATAGCCGAGAACTGTTCCTTCGATTCAGCTATTCTGATGACCGTCTCAGCCAAATCCTCCGGAGAAAAACGCGGAAAATACCGCGCAGCTTCGCCGCAGATCTCCTTATGCACCGTCAAATCGGATGCAATCACGGGAAGACCGCTGGCCATTGCCTCCACCAGAGGGTGAGCGAATGTCTCAGCATAGGCGGGAGTCACATAGCAATCGCATGCGCGATAAAGGTGATGCAGCGAGCCGTAAGGAATTGCAGCTAACTCGACAACCTCCTCACCCAACCGAAGTTGCTGCACCAACTCGCCTGCGGCGTTTGCGTTATAGTTCCCGGGATTGTCCTTGGAGCTGAGTTTGCAAGTGAGGATCAACCGAACAGTTCGAGGATGCAGCCTCCTTTTCAAAATTTCTGTCGCGCGAATTAACGTTTCAAAATTGCGATAGTAGTTATAGTGGCTGACAAAAAGCAGACGGAGTGACCCTTCGGTCTTGGCGAGTCGCACTTCCACTTCTTGGGGGAGGAGCGTTTGATCGCGGAAGAAAAGTTCACGATCAAAGCCATGATGGATAGATACGACATCCCTCCCCGCCCATTGCCGCAGCTGGGCAGCAAAGGTTGCGCTCGGAGCGACGGTGCAATCAGCCACTCGCACCGACCATCGAGCGAGCGATCCCTTCAGTTCAGTATCAAGCCACAACCGGTAATCTCCTCGCTCGCGCAGATCACGCACAAAATCATTCGACATGTAGAGTGCGTTCCGGCTCAGAAGGATCTGCGGCACCGGCGAGCGGTAAAGAGCGAAATTCCCTGTGGACAAAAGAACGTCAGCATCAGCGCGGCGAATTAGACTGGGCAAGTTTTGCTGCTCGTACCAGAATCGTCGTCCCGAGCCCGTGGGAGAGTCTGCTCGTAAAACATTAACTTGAGCGGATTCTTTGATCTCGTCGCGCAATGTTCCACCCAGCAGAACGGTTGTGCGCACGTCGCTCTGGGCTGCCAGTCGCGGCAAGATGTTACGGATGTACGTAAGTCCTCCGCCGGCACTGGCCCCGAGCGCGTTAACAAAAAGGCGGATCATTCCTTGACAGCAAAACCATTTGTTCGGAGCATTTGCCGCAATCGCTTTCGTCGGCTACCCCACCAGAGGTCTACAAGGCCTGAGTAGAGGAAGCGATATTCCGAAGCAGAGTATTTCACCTCAATCTCTCTTCTCCACAACAGGGCTGGGCTGTCGCGTCGGCGGTCGATTGCGCCGGCGCAGGGAGAAAAGCAGAAACGATGGTGACGCTGTATTATTTCCCATGCGTTGGCATTGACCGCATTCCATCCGAATGTCCAAGCAAATGCATCAACGGGTTTTTTCGTCCATGAGGTAAGCTTGCGTGCACTGTCGCCAATCTCACGCTCCAACCTCTCCGGAGAGAGCGGCGTAAGCCGTTCATGCGTGAGGGTGTGATTACCAATCGTATGCCCTCGAGCCGACAATTCTTCAATCTGTGCAGGGCTCATGGGTTTCCAGTCCTCCCATTTTTCGTCGCCGGGTCGAGAGTTAGGATTAATTCTTGATCGATAAAAGGCGAGCGCATCGCTGGCGGAACATTCCGCAAAGGCCGGTACAATAAAAAAGACACCACGACCTCCAAACGATTCAAGCAAAGGGGCCGCGACCGTGTAGTTGCTCTCCCTTCCATCATCAAAGGTAAACAGAACGAGAGGCTTTGAAGCAGCATCTGGTTCTGGATTGCCCCACAACCCGGCAAACGATTCGAAGTTAGTAATCGTAAAATGGCGGGAGACCCATTCCAGTTGCTCGCGGAACTGCAACTCCAAAACCTTGGGTGTTTCGTGAACGCCGATAACCAGAGCCTGCGGACGGCCTCTGCTCTTTTGGATTTTCAGGAACATCTCATTTGCGTGAGCCAGTGTGGCACCCTGTATCAGTAGCGCTCGAACCTGGCTTCTGAGATTCATTCCATTCAAGAGGAACGCTAGATCAACCCGTCGCCATCGGCTGGAACGGGATACCAATCGCACGTCGGCAACAGACGTGCCTTATCGAGAACCCATCCATTCGGCGCGTCAAACGCGCGACGCTGAAAACCCATTTCGCAAAATATCTTCTGCCTCTGTAGATCCTGCCTACGCAGCACGACTGCGTCGACGGCCTTGCCGTAGCGGGCGATCAAGGCGCCGATAATGCGCAGCCATTCCTCGAGAGCAACCTCGGGGTAGACATCGAGCACGTTCAGCGTATTGATTTGGCCGCGATAGCCGCGAGTCCGCTGGTTGACCGCAACCAGAATTTCCCTGTCGGAGCTGCGGCTTCGATAGGCGAACACGGCTGCCGTTGCATCGCTGCCAGAGAAATAGCGCCACCGAATGTACGATGGTTCTCGCATCGCAGTTAGCTTGGCCGAGTGAAAATGACATACCAGGTCATTTACCTGTTCAGCAGATGTGAGAAGCTGCAGCGCTTCGGAAGCCCTACAATCGATCTTCAACCGCCGAAGCGTGCCCGCGAGCCTGGAGACGGCACTTCCAGCCAAACGATGAAACATGGGATGCAGATTTCGTCGATGCGCGAACTCCTCGACCACCGGCGGCCAGTGAAGAATGCCGAAGAGTTCGGCTTCTGAGTATGGAATGGGACTCGCTCCCGCCGCCTTCCACAAAGCCGCAGCCTCCGCGTTGGCGGAAGTACCAAACAAAGGCCACTTGCTCCCCAGCCGCGAATACTGGAGGAAGATGCGTCCTCCATGGCCGCGATGACGCGTGTCGACGTAGAACATACTGGAGCCCATCATCAGAATTCTTTCGCTCTCCAAGCGAAACGCCTGCGGGCTGCACAAGATGCACCCTACGAATTGGCCAGACGAACGGAGGCCGAAGCCCAGCGGGTGTTGTGGCTGGAGAGCCGGATTCTCAAGCAGGAACCAGCGAAGATGCGCCTCCACAGCCTCAACACTGCGACCGGACTGAGCGGCGATGAAGCAGGCCAAATCGGCGATGTCATCCTTTAGAATTGGCACCAGTTCAGCGTGCGGCAATGTCTGCGGAGGGATTGCGCGAGCCGCGGTCATTGCGCAGCTTCCTTGTAAATATTCTGCAAGCTCTGTGCCTGATGGGAAAGCGTAAGTTTATTGACGATGGTCCGCCGCGCTGCGGCACCGAGCTGGGTGCGAAGTTCGGCGCTTGTCAGTAAAATCTGCAACCCCTGCACCAGTTCTTCCAGGCCGTCGACTGGAATCAACCATCCATTGCTGCCGTGATGAATGATTTCGTCGATGCCCTGGCCGTGACACGCGACCACCGGTTTTCCGCAGGCCATCGCTTCCAGATAAACGCACCCGAGGCCTTCATATCGGCTGGGCAAAACGAATAGCATGCAGTTGCGCATGGCTTCTGCAACTTCAACACGGCTTCGCCGTCCCAGAAAATGAACTTGATCGTTGATGCCTAGTTCTCTTGTCAGATGTTGAAAGCGATTTCGATCTGCCCCTTCCCCGATAATGCGGCATCGCAAGCCCGGATGCGAATCCTTCACTCGACCGAAGGCCCGGAGCACAAGCTCGTGCCCTTTTCCTGCTAATAGAGTTCCGACAGTCAGAATCGTCGGCATTTGGTCTATGGTTGCCCCTGGCGCAAATAACCCGGGGTCAGTTCCGTTGTAGACGACCTCAGCGGCAAGCGCTGCGCCCATTCCATCGATCAGTGATTGCCGGATTTTGCCGCTGACGCAGATCACCTTGCTCGCGTTCTTGTAGACGGTTATGGAAGTATTCCGGCGCCACCGGGCAGCAATTCCATTCCGAAAGCAACTGTTAAAGACGTCCAAACCATGAATCGTGACAACAAATGGAACCTTCAAACGCCGCGAAAGAAGTAATGCGGCATGTCCGCAGGGTAAAGCGGCATGAGCATGAATCACATGAATCGGGAGTCGACGATGAAGCTGGCTGACCTCTCTAAAAAGACTTGCATTCAGAAATCGGCCCGCGGTCGACAGACCAAAGTTGCCAGGAAGCTGTGGATAGCGAACCCATTGTCCGGGAAACTCCGGACTTGGTTCTTGGCTCGCGTGATAAATCGAGTCGACCGCGATCACTGAGGACACGACGTCTTGAACTTTAAGCTCTCGAATCGTCTCCGCCACAAAGCAGCCCCTCACTTCGTCGCTGGAAGAGGGATAAAAAGGCGTGAGCGTCAGGACGTGCAACTTGGCTGGCATTTTCTTTCTGCCATGTTGCAGGTGCAAGCTTGGGATGGCCGTGATGTTCGAACTATGTGCAGTCATTGGACTGCTTCGCGCGGCTCACAATGAGTTCAGTAATGCCTTCGATGGTGACGAATCGCGGATCCTGCAAATCGCGATCGGAAAACTGCATGGCGAATTCCTGCTCTATCTCCGTGACAAATTCCACCACCTCCATCGAGCTAAGCCATCCTGCCTCGAAATAGTCAGTTTCGCGAAGGGCGTCGGGCTGTTTTTCGAGAGCATGTTTTGCGATCTTCCCTCTGGTCACAAACCAATCGATCAGCCACTTATCAGGCGATTCCCTCGACGCCGCGATTGCTTCACCTCTCAATGGCCACGCAGCGCGCCGGCGAACCGTCGCATCCTTTCAATTTGAGAGGCATCACAATGAGCTCCACTTCTGTTCCAGCCAACGCTTTAAGATTTGCTACATATTCGACCAGCACGATTCCAGCACCTAAGAGCACTTTATGGTTAGGGGAATCTTTTTGACTTCCTCGCGAATGGGCTGGGTTATCGGGAGACGGCGTATCCATCGCAACCAGACGCACTCCTTTTTCAGCGAGCCACTGCGCCGCAGTTTCTGCGAGGAATGGATATTCGTTGTAGAACTTCATGTCGCCAAAATACTCGCTCCAACCAGTACGGAGAATCAATCGCGTTGGCGGCTTGTCGCCCAATCTTTGCTTAAGTTCTGCAACGTCGATTTCGTGCAACGGCCCGCACCCAGTGAAATCGGCGATGGTGGCCGGACCGATAAGCACATCCAAAAGAACCTCATCGATGGTGGCGCCATTGGCAATGAAGTGACGTGGCGCATCGGCGTGCGTGCCAACGTGGGTTCCCAAAACAATCTTCCTGGTCTCGCGACCCTCGATTCCGTGCCGCCCGAGAATTGTGACTTCAACCACGGGATGCCAATGCGTGGGGAATGTCATCATGCCTTCTTCGATGGGCAAGGAAAGATCGACAATTTTCATGCGTCTGCTTTTCTTAAATTCGAGCACAGCCCTTTCCGTTGCCTGCCGTCAGTGGGTTAAGCCAGCACCCGCGTTTCGTGCGTCCGCAATGCCAGGAGGGAACCCACTTGTAGCTTTTCGGCCACCAACTCGCGAATTCGGGCCTTTTGCACCTTGCCATTCGCAGTTCTGGGAAACTCGTCGATCGCCATGTAACGTGCGGGTTGTTGATGCTGGGCGAGATTGCGTTTCGCGTGTCCGAGGACCAAATCGAGCATCGACTCGAGTTCCACGCCGTGCTCAAGTTTCAAAACTGCGACGATATCCTCGCCATAAAGCTCGTGCGGAATACTCACTACGGCCACGTCGACGACGCCCTTAATGTGCATCAACTCTTCCTCGATTGCTGCCGGGCTGATATTCACGCCGCCACGAATGATGAGGTCCTTTTTGCGACCCGTAATAAAAAGTGAACCGCTGTCATCAAGGTGGCCCACGTCGCCGGTAGAAAACCAGACTGATGCATCCATTTCCATCAACCTGCCATCGGCGTGCACATAACCAGCCATCAGATCAGGCGTAAGAATCTGAACTTCCCCTTCGACGCCAAGGTCAACAGGTTTACCATCATCGTTGACAACTCGCAAAGCAACTCCTGGCAGCATTTCCCCAACATAGCCGTTTCCTCCCGCGACGTCCTGAGTACGGGCGGTGACAAATAAAGTCTCCGAGAGGCCGTAATTCTCAATCAGGCGTACTCCGTATCTGGATTCAAACTCACGCTTCCCTTTCGGCGGAAGCGGAGCGAAACCGACAAATGTATGCCGCACCGAGCTACGGCAAAACTCTTCGCCCGTGCGGCCGCGATCCATTCTCAGCAGGATCGACAACACGGTCGGCGCCAGCCAAAGTGTATTGACATGGTTGTTCCTGGCCTTGTCCCAGAAATGCAGGCTCGATCGCGCATCGAACACGTGATCCACCACAACGCTGGCCCCGCACAGGAACGGCAAGACAAGGAGGTTGTAGAAACCGCCCATGTAAGCCATCGAAAGGGCGAGGTAAAAGCGCGCATCCTCGTCAATCTGTTGTGCCGTTGCAAATGCATTGGCGTTTCGCAGCATGCTTCCCAGCTTATGGGCTAGTCCCTTGGGCTTTGCTGATGTGCCCGAGGTGTACATGATCGTGACCAGATCTTCGACATCCGCGGTTTCGAGCGGCACAAAATCACCAGTCTCGCTAAGCGCGTCGATTTTGATCAGGGCGGAGTCATTCGACTCTTTGATCACGTCCCGTGCGGTTGCCAAGCGGAGAACATTCGGTTCAAAATTCGTAATCGCTCCCACGCAAGATATGCTTGCGACGATGCTGCTGGGCTTGCAGTTCGCAAGAATGAATTGAACATCAGTTTTGCTCAGCGCAGGATTGATGGGAACGATAACTGCGCCAAGATAGATACAAGCGAAATAGAGCACGGCCAGTTCGCAGCAGTTGGGAACCATCACTCCAACGCGATCACCTTTACGCACGCCTCGTCGGCAGAGTTCCGCAGCCAGAGCGCAGGCTTGCCGGTGAAACTCGCCGTAGGTAATTTCACGGCTCGTGATGGCATCGACCAGGAAGATGTCCGGCCGGCGGCGTGTCACGATGTCCAAAAATGCCTCACGGATGTTCGACTCGTCAATGTTCATCTTGATGATATTCATTGCATCGCCACGGCGCTGGGTTGAGCCGACTTCATTAAATTTGAAATGGCTACCCAACGATCCATCTGTCCGCGATAGGCCTGGTTGGGATCAATACGCAAGATTGCACGTCCCTGCATATCGATTTCAAAACGGGGGAAGTGGCCAGCGGTGATTACAACACCTGCAGGCGTGAGAAGTTGATCGATCAGTATGGAGTCGGCAGAGTTTGGCGGACAGAGAAGCAGCGCGACGCCAATCCCCAGGTCGAAATGCATCCGATCGGAGAAATCCGCCATCTGCCAACAATTTTCCGGCGCTTCCGCCGGCAAGTTGCCGTGCACGACTACATTGTCGAAAGTGTCGCAACAATATTGCAGCAGAGCGCTTTGCGGATTTCCGTGAATCATCATGCAGAAATCGCCATAGCGCTGGGCGGTAGTCATGACTATATCTTCCATGTAGGCAGCGAACAGACGCTTGCTGCGCACCGGCATGATTCTCTCCGCACCCACAATTTCTGCGAGCGATTCAGGCCACTCCGCAGCCCACGAGCCGCCGTCCTTGTCGTTAAGAAACAAGGGGACGCTACTGCCGGTCATGCGCAAGATTTGTTCGAGCACTTCAAACGATCCGTACACCACTCTCCCGAGTACCATGGTGCCTTCGGCGAGCAACAGATCCGCCAAGATCAAATCTTGAGAATGGGATTCTGAAGCGACGAGCTCGAGCACTGGCCGGGCGCGGCGCTTCGCGCAGGTGACAATCATTCCATCGACTAACGACTGCACGGCTGCCAGCGAACTGCTGATGCTGTTGGCAGAAATGCCGGGCACGGTGAATGATGTCAGCAATTCGCGCGCTTTTGTTCCAGCCGCTTTCGGCAGATTCCTGGCCACGCGGTTCAGATTGCCGTCATCGAGGTTGACGGGGTCAAGTTTGCCCATGGCCACAACCAGCCTACGTAGCTCAACACCGTGAGTCCGGGCAGCGGCAATGACCTTTGGAAGGAATGCGGAATGAAACTGGCTACATCCCATCGCCACCGACATCATGTCGTAAAGCTGCATCCGCGACATGAGCGGGCCCATGAATTCTTCAGCGGCATCCATGACGTCGAACAAATCGACGCCGGTTTCGATGCCAAGATTTTTGAAGACAGCTACCGCGATTTCCGTGGGAACGTTGCCTGCGCTTCGTCCCAATCCATAGAGCGTGGCATCGATGAAGCTCGCTCCGCAACGAACGGCCTCGACGCTATTGGCAACCGCGAATTGCAGATTACTGTGGCCGTGGAAGCCCAGCTGGCACGAGCAACGATCGCGCGCCGCACTCACATATCTGCGTACGTCTTCGGGAAACATGCTTCCCGCGGAGTCGACGCAATAGACGATTTCCGCTCCGGCGGCAGCGCCTTCTCTTGCTTTTTCACCAAAGGATTCGGCCGAAATCCCGTAGGTCTTCATGAAGTTGAGACAGGGCTTGAGCCCCAATTCCTTGGCCAACTCCAGATAAGGATAGGACTCTTCGATCGCTGTAGCGTTGGAACCGATGCGGACAAAGTCCAGGCCGGCTGCGCGAGCGGATCTTAGCTGGTCGGCGGTTCCAATTCCTGGGATGAAGAAGCATCCGATTTGAGCATCAGGCGCGGCTAGCTTGGCTGCCTCGATGAGTCGCTCGTCCGTAGCCGGCATTGCACCTTTGCCGGCTTGGGCGGCCCCTAATCCTACGCCGTGACCCACTTCAATCCAACGAAAACCAAGCTTCCCCAGGACACTCGCCAGAATCGCTGTGTCGCCTTCAGTGAACTTAAAGTCGACGGCGTAGCTCCCATCGCGCAGAGTACATTCGAGAATCTCGACCCGTTCTCCGCGCGAAAGCTTTTGAGACGTCAACTTATCCTTCCTCCGAAACTCTAACGGATTCGCCGCGATCACTTATCTGCGAAGATGCAGTTGGTTGATACCGCCATAATACGTGGACTCGGCTGAAACAAAATGGTCGAACTCCTCGGCTCACGAACGGGAACCAAGTCTATCAACACAAAAGCTGCCACCCAGAAAAACACGCAAAGATAAGACCCTACGGCAAACAGCCAGTCTTCAAAAAAGGCATGTACCAGCCCCGCGCACGCGACCAGTGCGAACGGAATGCAATAGTGAAACGGGTTCCTGGTTTTTCTCATCCATCCGTAGACGTGACCCAATGTCCGAAGCAGCATGAGAACCAAAACTAGAAACGGCACGGCACCGAGTATTCCCGAATACTCAGCCAACGCCAAATAGCTGTTGCCATGCTCCCGATTCGTTCCCTCGCTCGTATACACGAAGGACGATGCAGAATCGGGATGAAGATCCCCCAGGTCACTCGTGCCAAAACCACTGCCGAACCAAGGGTGACGTTTGACAACAGAAAGGGTCTCGCTCCACGGGGAAAGACGAGACGCGAACACACCATGAACGGGGCCTCGCTCCTTATAAAGAATCCTCGCTGTAACTGATGAAGCCAACTTATTCAGCTGAGAGGGATCGACGACCCCCATTACAGTCAGGAAGAAAACACCGAGGAATGCGCATTGTAGGAGCATCCGCTGCCGACGCATAGCTATCGTAAACAAGAGGATGACCGCCGCCGCACCGAGGATCGAGGCGCGGGAGTTGGAGATATAGAGAAGCCCTCCGCACAGGAGCAAGGCGAAACATCGACGCTGCCTGAGCCCCCGAGTTTCAGCCGTCGCCGCCGCCCAGAGGAGGATGGGAACGGCCACCACGCCAACGACAGCCCCCAGAGCGTTGGGGTTGCCAAAGACGCGGAAATGCAAGGCGATATAGCACACTGCGGACAAATAAACCAGTAGCTCACTGGCGAGTACCAGGCCACTCACAAATTCTTTCTCGCGTCCCGCAATCGCGATGCGCGCTCCTGAGGATGCGTACAGAAACAGGAGAAACAGACTCAATACTTTAAGCAAAGCGGATTTGGGCTCGTCGGAAACGAGGGCTGTGACAATCGCCAATGCCACGCAAAACAAAGCCAGGAGATGAAACGATCCAAAGTGTCGCACGAGTGGACGCTTGATCCAGATCAGAAAACCGCCTAACGCGCCTATCGCCAGAAACAGCCAGCGTAGTGACATCGCAGTTCCATGAAAAGGAAGCGAAGATCCTGCCCAAAGAAAGGTTCCAATCAATAAAGGAAAGAACGCCTTCTCAAAATGACTGAGGCCGAAAAACGCGATTTGCAATGCAAGAATCGCACCGAGGATGGCGGTATTGGCGAATAAGCCGGGCCGGCGCTCCGCCAAAGCAAACAGCAAGAGAATTGCCGTTGTTCCCGCAAGGAGGAAGATTAGCTGAGTCCGGCCCTTCATCAACCCCTCTCGCATAGAGACTCCACCGCATTCACCAGACCTTCAGCCCACGCTTCTGGAGAGTAGGCCTCGATTCTCTCGCGGCTTCTGGAACCCATTTCCATTCGCAGAACGGAATCACTCGCTAAGCGTGTCATGGCAGAGGCAAGTGCTACATGGTCCTTGGGTGCGACGACAAATCCATTCCAGCCGTCTTGCACAAGATCGGCGACGCATCCCGCGACTCCGGTAACGACCACCGGAAGACCACACGACATAGCCTCATTCACAACCAGGCCCCATGGATCGCTATGCGTTGGAAAAATCAACGCGTCCGCAAGCGCGTAGAAGTCGGACAATCCCTCTCGGTGTATAAACCCCGGGAACTGGATGGTTCCGGGTGCAATTCGCGCTGCTCGCTCCATTAACGCGGGCCGATCCGCACCGTCTCCGACGAATACTAAACCAACTTTGTCACGAATCTCAGTGTCTAACTGGGCATATGTTTCAAGAAGTTCGAATATTCCCTTGGCTTTCACCAGTCGGCCAACAAAGAGAAAGTAACGCGAGGGCAGCGAACGTCGAACACGCACTTCGAACTGGTTGCAACGAGCCAGCTTCGCTGGTTTAGAAAATAGCGTGACGTCGACTGCGTTTGGCGCGGTGAAGATGAGTTGATCGGATATTCCAAAATCCTTCAGATAATTTAACGATGATCTGCCGGGAACTACGAAAGAACGGCAGAGATGCAAGAATTGCGCCTTCAGGAATTCGACGGGACGATGCCCGTGTCGTTTATCCAAGGCTGTGCTCTCCGACCAAAGCAGCAAAGGAACGCGATGAAATCTCGCCCAGTAAGCGGCCTGCCAGGAGGTCATATAGTTGTATCCGCCACATAAGACCGCGTCTGGCCGAAGCTTATTCAGGGTTGAAAGAACGCCGCGGTTAATCAGCACATTGTATTTGCCGAGTCGCCGCCGCCACGACGGGAGCACGTCGTAGTGAAACTCGATCTCATCCGTATACACCCGCCACTGGCGGATGGTGGGGTCGTTTTCGGAGAGAAAAACAACATGCAGATCCAATTCTTGCCTCTGTGCCAAGGCGTTGAAAACAGGAATGCGGTAAGGCGCAATGATCTCAGTAACGATCACCAGTTTCGGGATCAAGCAGCCGACTCCGATGCCGGATCGTTTCCGTGCGCTCGCGCCAGGCGCGTGAAGATCGTCTCCCACTGACGCGCGATCGCGTCCCAACTGAAGCGAGCCACGTGAGAACGCCCCGCTTCTCCCAGCGTGCGGCGCAAATCAGGGTTGGTGAGCAATTGGCCTAAACGTTCCATGATCTCGTCGTCTGATGCTGTCAGGAAGCCTGTTCTTCCGTCAATTACGGACTCTGGTTCATAATCCTTGCGAGCGATCACTGGTAACCCACTGGCTGCCGCCTCCATCAATACTCGCGGCGATCCTTCCCATCGGGAAGGAAACATAAAAATATCTGCGCTCCAATACTCCTCGCGAACTTCAGTCCGTCCGAGTGTGCCGCGCATCGCAACGTTCGCCAGTCCCTGCGCTCGCTCGCGTAGCTCCTTGGCCATCACGCCATCTCCGACAACAACAAAATCGGCCTGAGGGTAGCGTTGCGCCGCGTCCAGAACGAGTTGTGGCCCCTTGAAACCACGAAGCGCTCCTACGAAAAGCACGCGTGGTCTGGGATGGGGCACCCGCTCGCAATTGCGCCTGAAGAAATCAGTATCAACACCCGTGGGTACCACTTCGCTGGGAAGGCCATAATTGGCTTCCAGACTGCGTTTTACGAATGCAGAGTTGCTGAAAAGATAGTCACAACGAAAGACGGTCTCTTCGACGAGCCGCCTCGTTTGCGGAGTAATCGTGTCATCCCGCCAGTCGGTTTGCGATTCGATTGTACCCACGATCAGACTGCGGTTTGTAGTAAGAGATCGCAACTTCAGATACCACCGACTGGCGGGCGATGCCTTCAGGTAGAAGAGAATGTCCTGCTTACCGAATAAAAATTGTGCCAGTAATGGAATCGTTTGCATCCGATTCGGAAGTCGGATTAACCGCGTATTCGGCCGGCTAGTGATCTGCCGGGCGGGAGATCCTTGAACGAACATCGTCACAGAGAAGCGGTCGGAATTCAACCGGCTGACGATCTCGCGCGCGTTTATCATTTGCGCGTTCGTCAAGCCTTCGTCGGCGAAAGAGTCGATCAGGATGTGGACCGGCTTCATGACGCAGAATTCGCAGTTGCCAAAACCTTTGAAGTATTCAGATCGACATCGCGCAAGATCGCTCGCATGTAAGGTTTCGAAGGCTGTCGGTCACAGGCCCTTCGCAAATGTTCGAGCGCAGTTTGAAGCAAGCGACGCCGCTCCGGCTTTTCCGCGGCACTCGACAAAGGTGCACGCTCCCCCGGATCAACCTCAAGATCAAACAGATGTTGAGCACCGGTATCGAAGTTCAACAGCAGCTTGTACCGCGCTTCGCGAACTGCGAGCAGGCGCGCTCCGCGCCGCTTCTCCAGATTAAAAGGATTGGTGCATCCTGCAATGCACTCAGAAATTGCCGGCTCACTCCACGAACTTCCTTCTTGAACATATTCCCAATGACTTTGTCCCTGGAATTCCGACGGGATCGGCAATTCGGCTGCTGCCAATAAAGTTGGCGCCAGATGCAACAGGCTGAATGGATTACTGGAAACAGGTTTTTTCTTGGCACCCGGCACGCGAAGAAGCAGCGGTACGTGAATCAATTGTTCGACCAGCGACGGTGCATGATAGCGGCAATCGTGTTCCAGGAATTCTTCGCCGTGATCTGCTGTAAGTGCAAAGATGCAGTTCTCCCAAATCTTGAATTGACGCAGGAACTCGACCAACCGCGCAAGCTGCGCATCCACCCAGCGAATCCCCGAGTCGTACATGGTGACGATTTCCTCGCGGCGACGGCGAAGACGTTTGCTCGCAATCTCAAAACGGTTCCAGTAGGCGTTGAGATATCGCGCCCGAGAAGGGGTCAACGAATCCTCGCCAAAAAGTTCGAGACCTTTTTCAGTGGGATAGTAGGGTGAATGCGGATCCATGAAGTGAAGCCACAGGAAAAAAGGATTTTTCCCAATCGAGGTTAGCCAACTACGAGCGCTATCGACGATTACATCTGCGGCCGGGAAGCGGCGGAGCATATCAAGCGACCTCGCGGCTGGGGCTCGCCGTTGGCAGTATTGAAAGTACAGTTCGTCGTAGGCGGAAGCCATCCCCAGACCTTTATGAGTGACCTTTTCCAAAATGTGGTTCAAACCACCAGCCCAGCCGGCGCGTTCTTGCGCGTCTGCTCCATCAGGGATGGAGTGCGGAACGAGGTCATCCAGAAAATCGCGGAATGTATCAAAGCCAAAATCGTAACCGAAGCGCGCAGAGAGATAGGGATTGCCAGCACCGAAAAAAGCCGTCGCATATTCATTTTCTTTCAATACAGAAGCGAGGCTCGTTTCTCCAGTAGCAAGTCCCAGCACTTCCCGCCCCATTGCCAGCGGATAACGCGACGCCATGATCGCCGGGAGTGAGTAGAAGGTGGGAACGCCCGCCACAATGGCCGTGGGGAAGACAAAGCTTTCGTTGGCAAGACCATCGAGAAACGGAGTAGTTGGGCGGCGATACCCCAGGAAACCACAATGATCAGCTCGCAGGCAGTCCACGGTAACGAGGATCACGGATTTCCGGGGGGACATTTACGCGCTCCGCGCCGCCGCAAATGCGGCAGTGGTAAATTTTCGTTTCATCACGGGCACGCGCACTGCCGATTGGGCCGAGTGCAGAGTCCCGCTATCGACCAAGTCGTATACGTCCTCGTCGCTAACGTATAAGAGATCGGGGTGCAGCGCTTCCAAAGTGGTCAGAAATTCGTCGAGTAATGCGAGCGTCCGGCTGCGAAAATCCTTGATGGTCGAGTGGAAGTTGATGGAATGAACCGAAACAATTGCGGGACGACCAAGCGAAAAACAATCTTCGGCCGCTCGCACGCAAGCTGCCATAGAAAAATTCTGCGCAATGGCAGGCTCGAAATCCATCGAACGGTACAGATGCAAAATGCCGTTTGAGTCGAAGTGCGGCGGGAGTGCGCTCCCCGGGCCGTTCTGCGCAACGCGAACGCCATTCTTCGCCCATGCTCTGTGCGTATCGTCATTTGCGCGATAACCGGGAGCACAAGCTGATGCTGGAACTTTTGAGAAGAATTCCGTAAAGCCCTCGACTGTGGAATCAATCAGGCTTTCTTGACTCGCAGAGTTCAAGAAGGCTCCTTCCCGGCTTTGTTCAGAGTCCCAATATTCAAATCCAATCCAGGGCATCCGCCAGTGGATGTATGGAATCCCCGCTTTCCATAGGAGTCGCAGAAGAACGCCTCGCTCTCCTGGGTCGTTCAAGTATCGTTCCGCCGCCCGCCGACAAAAGTGCGTCATGCCGTGCAGTGCCGGCGACAATATACCGGCGGAGATCCCCTCCCGGTAAGCTTCGAGGAGTCCGGAACGATTCCAGCCGTCAGGAAGGCCTTCAGTCAAGCGGCACAAGTATATCTGGCGAAAATTGTTCGCGATCACTTTCGGAAAATCGACATTCGCTACCACGAAGTTCATGCCCAGGCAGGCGGGCCGTCCTATTGAATCGCGATGGCCACTCAGCATCGTCACGATTGCAGCGACGTCGTCAGCCGTCTCGAGGCTGTAGTAATCATAGTTACGCTCGCCGAGGTTGATCCCCTGACTACGTAATTCTTCCCAACCTTCCTGATCCCTTATGCCAACTCTTCCCCAGTCATCGCTCTGCAACACGACCAGCGGCCGGCCGAAGGTGAAGCCCTCGACCGGCAGAAGAGAACGCCCGCGCCGCCACGCTTTCCGCAAGATGCCGCGCACGGAGCGCTCACCGCTATACGGGTTCACGTCAGTCCTCATTTCACGGCCAGGACACTGTAGTTCACAACAAACTGTTGGTTCCGACTGCCGGACAAGTTGTCCAGTAACGCTCCAGTTAGGTTGAAAAGAGGACAAATGCTGCGCCGATATATAAACCGCGTCGCAGGGTAACGCATAAAGACGTCACAGCAACTATTCACGGTTCGAAAAAATCCTGCCACACTGCCGCCTTCGGCCATGACTTCCACTCGATTGAAACCAGCTAGCAGGCGGCGCAAACCCTGAGGTAAGAAACGCCAGCACTCCTCCTCGGCATCGGTCGGGCAGGCGCTCGGTACGCTCAGAAGCAAGGCGCCGCCCGGTTTCAGCACCCGGCGGATCTCATCGATGACTAACGATGGCTCGGCAATGTATTGCAGCATCTGGGTACAAATTGCAAGGTCGAATTGAGAATCGCGTAGAGGAAGCTGCTCACCGCGAGCCACAATGCTTACCAGCGGCGTGGACCTTAGATCCACGGCAACATATCGATGAACCTGCTGCGCGATTAACGGACGATACGGTTGAATTCTGCCGCCAACATCGAGCACTTCAAGCGGATGCGACGAAACCTGAGCCAGCCAGCGATCGAAAATTTTGCGCCGTTCTTTCAGAACCAGCCAGTTCGGATTAGTGAGCCGGGGGGAAACACGTTCTCTGCCCTCCTCGATCACCTCATGCAAAGTCGGAGGCATATCCATTCCTTGACCGGTGGTTGCGCATTTCTGAATAGCCTGTGCCATTCAGATATATCCCAAATCTTTCAGCCTCTCCTCGACCACCCGCTGATCAGCTCGATCTATCTCGATGGTGTCCCGCCGGAGCACTTCCTGCAACAAGAAGATCAGGAGATCGTCCAGGGTTCTAAACTCGCTGCCAAATCTCTGTTCTGCAGCAACGCACAAATCTTCGGGAAGTCGAATTTCACGCGATTCGCTCATGTCGACGAAGGAGCCTCATAGTCTGAATGTTGCTTGCACTCGGGCCCAAATTGCGTTCGTAATCAAGCGATCGTCGGCATCCAACCCGGAAGCGAACGTCACAACCAAAAACGCTCCATAAGCCAGCAGCAGGGCCACCATGATTTGCAGCCAATCAGATCCAATCGTTGCTGAAGTCTTGCCGACGAGTAACATGACCAAAAGAGCGCTACCAATCGAAGGCAGCAACTTCAGATAGCTGCGATTATACGGAGTGAGCTTCATCGCTTTGCGCACTTCTAAGAGATTCCATGTATTCGTACCAGCATTGGTAATAGCTGCCGCCATCGCCGCACCAAGTCCCCCCCAAAGCGGGACCAGTTTTATACAGAGGACTATCATGAGTACGGCCATGACGGCCTGCACACGAATCAGGCGCCGCTGGTTGCCCGACATCAGCAGAAGATACCCCACCGGTCCGACAGCGCAGTTGACCAGCTGGCCGCACGTGCCGATGACCAAGAGAGGCCATCCTGCCTCGAAATCTCGGCCGAAGATATGCATAATGGGGCGCGCGTAAGCGATCATCACCATCGCCAGCGGCAATGTTAGGCCCAGCATCCACTTGGTGAGAGTTTGGAACAAGCGCCCCAGCAGAGCGAGATCGCCACGAGTGTGTATATCGGCGATTACCGGAGCAAAGATCTGATTCACCGACTGCATAATAATGGGCTCGTATGCAACCAGAGCGGCGGCGACCGCATAAATTCCGACATCATGAGCTCCGTGATAAAAACCCAGAGCCACGCGATCTGACTGCGCCACAAAAAATTCCATCGAGCTGACCCCAAACATCGCAAGCGAGAAAGACCAGACTTCCTGCTCGATCCAAAGCTTTTTCAAGTTCGGCGACCGGGTCGCAATCGGAGAGAGGCGCCACACCAGGAAAATTAGAAGGATAATGACAAGGGCTGCGCTCACAACCTGTGCCACAAGGTATCCCCACAGGCCAGTTCCCAGAGTAAGCAGTACGACGGTCAACACCATAGTGACCGGGCTGGCCACAAACTTGGTGAGCATAGTGCGGCGACCAACCTCTTTGTAGCCCGCCAGAACTTTTCCGAAGAAGGCGCTGAGAGCACTCGCAATCATAATCAACGCGAAAAGGGGAAGGTATCGCACGAGTGTCGGAGAATGATAGAAATTCGTCGCGATCCAGGGACCGAGTTTGAGCAAGAGGACCGCAAAAATCAGATTGGTCGCCAGCAGTATCCACGTGCCATTCCACAGCAGTGCCCGGAGCCCTTCAACTCTCCTGGATGCTGTGTACAGGGCCACGAAACGCATTGCCGAATCCGGCAGACCCAGCACGTTGATCATGCCAAGAAAGCCGATGATGGTCATGCCCAAGGCATAAATACCGAGAGCTTCGGCTCCCAAGGCGCGAGCAAGGTAGACCTTGAAAACGTAACCTAATACAGCTGTAAAAATTGTTCCAGCGAATACGATTCCAGATTGCCGGGAGATCCGTCCCATCTCCGTCTGGAAATTCAATCTCTCCAATAGGACTGGTGGATCTGTTTTGTCGAGACAAACGTCGGGAATCGTGTGCACCGGATTTGTTGCTTCGGCCTGCACTTCAGTTAGCAAACAGGGCTCTCGCTTTTTCTTTGGTTCATTCCAACTTGGTTCATCCCAATTTGGTTCATTCCAATGCGTCCACCAGTTCAGTTCTTATTGCGGCGACCTGAGTTCCGTTTGTCGTCCGCCGCTGCACGCTTTCGGCAGAGCATACGTCGAACTGCTGACTCAATCTTCGGAGATTTTTTCAGAACGCTGGCTGCACGATATCTCACGACTTCTCGCAGATGACGCCGCCAGGATCTCGTCACGGTCACGTACAGTGTCTGTCGCGTGCTGTTCCCAAAACGCTCCTTATAACCTTCCGCACCCAGCCCCAAATCAACGACTTTCATCTCGTCGATGTCACAGGCGTCCATGATGATCCGCGAGAGCAAACAGTGGCCTGGGGAATTCTCTTCCTGACGACTGTCAAACGTTGGCTGATACCAAAACCAACTATCGTGGAATCGAAACCCGTAGTTCCAGGCAACCGGCCGGTCTCCAACCATTAACATGCTCAACGTAACGACTCCGGTTCCGGAGAATCTTCTGGCAAGCTCCTCCAGAAAGCGCCGACGTTCAGGCGTAGATAGGCTGCTGGTGCGATGTGCTGCCTGGAAGCGCGCCACATGGGCGTGGGCGAAAGCGGGCAATTCGGTTTGTATCTTGTCCTGCGATCGCAGATGGACAAATCTCACCGGCCCTTCGCGCTCCATTGATCTTAAGAAGCGCCGAAGTTTTTTCTTTTTCGACAACGCATTTTTCAGTTCTTGCCGTTGTTCTCCAAATCCCAACTCTACCTGTGCGCACAAGTACGCCGGACGGATATAGAGGTGCAGATCGTGATTCCGCGCTGCAATCCGGAGTGCGGAAGATGTTGCTGAATTGGCCGGGAGGTTGGCGAGCGCTATGAAGCTTGGCCTCGTCTGTGTTTTTGCGAGTTCCTCAACAACTGCGTCGACGAACCAGGCACGCTGTTGCGTCGAACTCAGAAACTCGCAATAATCCGCAGTGGTGGCGGCGAGGAAGCTTATAGTCTCCTCCGCAGGGTCAGTGGCCAGCGATGCTACTCCGATCAGGCTTTCACCCTCATAGCCTAAGAACAGCAACGGCTTCAGCGAAGCTCGATAGGCAGACTGCACCGCCAGCGCCCACTCGCTGGTGTAAAACACTTCCGGCCGTTCCATCTGCAACACCAAATCGTTCCACTGCCGGCAAAGCTTAGGATCTTCGGGAAGTTCTCTGTGCACAACGATGCGCAGGCTCAGGCTCGACCCTGGCGCTTCGGGCTTCGAAAACACATGGTCGTTGACCGACGAAACGCTACAGGCGCTCAATTGGAGTTACCTCCGGGCAAACGAGCCCGCAATGCACCGTGGAAGCCCGAAACATGCGCTTCGAATTCGGGCAGATTCATCTGCGACGTCACGTGTACACGTGGTATTGCAAATCTGGGCAATTCGGCCCCAAAACCCCCTCCAACATTCATGAAGGCACACTGGAAGCCCGCCTGTTCGGCCATCTGCCATTCTCTGTCGGTAACAGATGCCGGATCCCCGAAGGGGTAGGCCAGAGCCCAAACTCGTTTTCCCAAAGCATTTTCCAGAGCGCTGCGGCTTTCTGAAATTTGCTGCCACGCCAACTCAGAACTCTGCTGTGAGAGTACGGGATGGTCCAGAGTGTGCGAGCCAATGCACATCCCGTGATCCACAAGTTGTCGCAATTCGTGCAGGTTAAGCAGGCAGAAGCGCCTGCGCCGTGCTTCACTGTTTGCAAATTCGGTGTCTAGTGACTGCTCCAATCCGAACTGAATGCGCGCCGCCTCAAGAAAGTTGGCTCGTTCAATCGGATCGAATTGGGATAACTGCCTCAACAGCTTCCCCCACAGCGTTCTTCTTGGCGTCGTCTTATTGAGCTCGATGGTGATTCCAAGCTTCGCAAAACTGAACGTACCCTGCGGTGCGGCTATCAGCGCCAGGTAAAGATCTTCGTACCACAACCGCTGAGACTTCTGTGCGGTCGAAGCAGCCAGCACGAAGAACAGACAGGAAAGATTTTCCTCGCGCAGAACCGGCACCATGTCGGTGAGAGCATTCAACAGACCGTCATCGCAAGTCAGCAACACCGATCGCTTGGGTAACTCTCGACCGTTGGCAACCCAATCGAGAACCTGCTCGGGAGATACAACGTGGTAGCGCGATTTAAGCAGGTGAAGCTGGCGCCGAAACTGTTCGGCACTCAACAGTCCGCCATCCTGGTTTGCGTCGGTGACCTTGTATCCGTCAGGCAAGATTCCATGATAGGTAACAACGCACAGGTCTCCGCCATTCGCTCTGTCCCGCAGATAGCCCGTTCTCGACAAACACGGATATACGACTCGCTTCAAAACAGGACTAACCAGCCTCATGGACGGATCACCAGATCCCAACTCAGCGGAGTACCGCGTTCCGCATCGCGCGTCGCCCGCTTGCCCAACACTTCGCTCAGATGTCGCGGGTGCAACCCTTGCCCCGGACGGATCGATCGAACATTCTCGGCCGTAAACGTTCCTCCCTGCTTTACGTCCTTCACCACGAACAGCGAGCGACGAAACGCTTTGCTGGCTTCTTCCTTGCCGCTCACGCCGAACTTCACTGCGCCCAAAGCTTTCTCCGCAGTACGAACCGCATCGACCATGACTTTAAACTCGTGGGGCTCCAGCGAGAATGCTCGATCCGGGCCCGGCGTCGAGCGCGACAAAGTCAGATGCTTTTCGATAATGCAAGCACCCAACGCGACCGCTGCTACCGGCGCCGCAATTCCGATCGTATGGTCGGACAATCCTACGGGCACTCTAAAGCGTTTCGCCATCTCTGGAATCGTCCGCAAATTCATTTCCTCTGGAGGCGCTGGATACGCGCTGGTGCATTTCAACAGTGCAATCTGCGTCGCTCCGGCCTCGCGAGCTTTGCATAGAGCCTCATCGATTTCCTCAACCGTGGCCATCCCCGTGGACATGATTAATGGCTTGCCGGTGCGTGCCATTCGCTGGATGAGAGAAATATCTACTAACTCGAAGGAAGCCACCTTGTGCGCAGGCACTCCCATCTGCTCGAGGAAGTCCACCGCAGTTGAATCAAAGGCAGCCGAGAAAAGATCCATTCCCAAATCTTCGGCGGCCTTCTTGAGCCTCGGCTGCCATTCCCAGGGCGTGTATGCTTCCCCGTAAAGATCGTGAAGATTGCGACCGTCCCAAATCGTTCCGCCGCCGATGCGGAACGGCTCGCGATCGCTGGCAAGGGTGATGGTGTCAGGCGTGTAAGTTTGCAACTTGACGGCGTCGGCACCGGAATCCTTCGCTGCACGAACAATCTTAAGAGCGGTGTCGAAACTCTGTGCGTGATTAGCAGACATCTCGGCCACGATGTAGACGGGATTATTCGGCCCGATCTCTCGTTTTCCGATTCGCATCGTCCCAATCGTCATCGCGTCACTGTCATTGCGTCATTCCCAACGGTCGAGGCTACAGGGACCTGGTCGGGTGTGAACGGGAGACGACGGCCGCTGCGGATGATTTCCATCGAACGATCACCTTCGTTGAAGACAAGATCCAACGCAGACGCATAGGGACAGAATGGTTGAAACATCTGCCTGTATTGCGGATGCTCGTAGTTTTGAAACGCTACCTGAATTCCGGCCTCGGAGAATCGGTCCAGGTCTTGCAGCAGGTAGCCGGCGGAGCCCAAGGGGGACAGGTAGAAATCAGCCTCCAGTCGCCGACAAAGATTCACCAGAAGTTCGCATCTCTTACCTTTTTCATCCAAGTCAGACGAACAGATTAGTTTCGGGCCGATGCCCAGCACCCGGAAAAACCATTCGATGAGACCAAGATTCAAATTCACCAGGGTCGGGTATTCACCGTGAGTTGAGAGCGCTTCGAGCAGTTGCGGAAAGTAGAGATCAAAGTAAGGAGCGCGCCGATAATTGTGCTCGATAACGCGCAGGTGCTTCTCCCAAAAGCAGGGCTGGCAAATGTTCACATCCTGAATGCGCTGGCCCACACTACGCTGAAAAGTTACAGGGATTGTCAACCACTCTAAACCGTGGGGAGTCTTGATACGATTGCGCTGCTGCCACGATCGCTTCTCGAATTGGACGCTGTCGAGCGCAACCACACAATCCACCTGATCCATCAGGTCGAAATACCCTATCCACGGCAAGTACGTGGGCTGCGTAATTACGATTCTCACGATGCGCCATCCCTCAACACGAAACGCTCACTCGCCTTGCGGAACCCCATCGATTTCCATAGGCCTCGGGCCTTGGCATTGCCTTCGACTACTTCAAGTTCAATCTTTGAAGGACCCAACTCCCACAGTTGTTTGATAGCTTGGGCCGCACACGCCCGGGCGATTCCTCGTCCGCGAAACGCCGGAGTCACATACAATTCGTAGACCCTTCCACTATTGCGAGGTAGGAAACGGTGCTTCTCGATACCGAAGAGAATGAAGCCTGCACGTTCTCCGTCGCTCACAATCCACCGAAGAAATACATTTGTACCAGCTTGGATCGTCTCAAAATAGTGTTGTTCCCAATCCCGGTGAGGAGTGAAAGATTCGTTTAGCTCGGAGAAATACTGGACCGCCATCGAGCGGAACTGATCCCGTTCTGATTGGGTAATGGGAACCATACTTATAGAACTCACCCGTGCCCCCTGAGGTGATGAAGCACTCGCTTCGCGCCCCGGCCATCAATTATCTGCCGGCCGATCGTCGCCATCCGCCGGCGCAATTGTTTCGACTGCCCCAGTTCTTCGACGACTTCAGCCAACGTGGAAGCGTCAAAGTCCTTGACAGCCCCAAGATTTCGAACCGCCCCTTTCTTCTCCAAGTCCTCGACAATTTGCGCTTGAACTGAATTTCTAGAATAGCTCAACACTACGCAACCCATATACAACAACTCCCAGAGCGTACCTCCGGCAACAACGATGGCCAGATCTGCCTCGGCCATATCCGTGCTCATATTCGAAGAATTGAATTCCACGCGGACGTTAGAGAAAACGAATTTCAGCAACTCGCCGGGATGATCATGAGCGGGACCGGTGATAATCTTGATTTTGCAATCCGGCATCCGAGCCAACGACTCTGCAACTTTGGGTGCGAGATTCTCGGGATCGCTCCCGCCTAGGGTTACGAGAATTCTGTTGCCTTTTTCGGGAAAACTGCGGGTCTCGTGCCGTGACGTGAACTCCCGTCGCAATAGCGCATAGGATTCTCCTAGCAACAGCTCAACGTCGGCGCCCCGTTTTCTGTAGGGAGCCTCAGAAGCACCCAGGTTCAGGTTAAGAATCAGATCCACCGGAAACGACTCGCGTTTTGCAAAATCGTCGATCAGAAGAGTGCGCATCGCGGAGGATCGCAAGTGCTCAAGAAACCCAACGCCGAACCGGTCCCCATCAACCACGAGCCACGAGCTTCGCAACTGGCGAGCGACTCGGACAGTGGCTTTCGCATCTTCGATCTCTCCCGGGGCTTCTGAAATGCTGGCTACTTCAAACCCTTCCGAGGCGAGGCGTTGCTTTAGCGTTGAAGGCGCCTCGGCAATTGCAAATACCGCTCGGCCAGACGCTCCCTGCCACGCTTGCGCCAGCGCGAGACATCGCATAATGTGGCCTGTTCCTATGGCACGATTTGCGTCTGCGCGGATTAGGAGCGTCTCTTCGTTCACTCGTTTGAATTTGTAGCGCTCACCACTCGGCTCAAATCGCGGCTAAATTGCACGGCATGTGCCAGCCAGCCATCAACTGCTTCAACCGTTCTGGTGCAACGGAGCGCCAGCAGTGATCGAAGACGTGCGCGCCGGGATGTTGCTGCAAGTATTGCGGAATTTTCTCGATTTCGCTTGGGCTGTTGAGGCCCATTCCTACTCTGAAGCGAATAAACTGCTCGACGTAGCCATACGACTGAGATTCCAGCCATGTGCACAAAAAGCATGGAATCCCGCGAATTGCACATTCTGACGCTACCGTTGAAAGAATCGTAACGCCGAACCATGCATTGGCAAGCAGGTCCTCGGTGAGAGAACCGCTGATAATATGCGCCGAAGCCCTTTGTAATGGGGAAAGGACGCGGGCCAGCATCTTGGCGCGTTGTGCTTTGCTTTCCGCCGGATGCAATTTGATTAAGAGCTTGCGTCGGTTGCGCAAGGCTACTTCTGCCAGCGGAGGCAAAATATCCTTGTAAAAACCTTCGGCACGCCCACCAGTCGCTTCAAAAGGTTCCGAGATAAAAAGGATATGTTTCTGGAAGTTCGGCCGGATCGAACGCTCCCGTTGGGATTCAGGCGGCAGCGCAGGAGCGGCAATCTCGATTCTTTCCGCTGGCACTCCGCAAATGCGCACCAGATAATCTTCTTCCATCTTTCCCTTTGCCCAGATCACATCGCCATACATGCGCTTGAAAACATAACGGCCGTCCAATGCTCCATGATGGCAAGCGATGTTCGGCAATCCCCGTGCGGAGGCGAGAAGCAGCGGGATGCGAGTGTAAGGGTTGCTGTCGTCGGCGCAAAGCACGCCTTCGACTGGTTCGGTGTCGAGAACATTCCGCCAGGCATCGCGCATCTCGAGTCCATGGCGAAAACGCCGGGGAAAAATATCCAGATACCCCAGCCGGTTTAGCAGGTCGAATTCAGCTATGCCTTTTAATGCTTTCAGGAAGGAGCGCCAGGCGTTCGCCAGGTGTGCGTTTTCGTCGCTCCGGTCGCGGAGCGATGCATACGAAGATAGCCAGGCGCCAGTTACATTACGCGGCAAGTCCCGGATCCAGCCACTCCGTCGCGTTGCAACCAGGAGAAAATTCTCTTGCGGAAAGGTATTGGCATAGGCGATGCCAGTGCGCGAAACATTGATGTACGCGGTTGGAAGCAACACTACTGGTTGCGTGGATAGCGGGCGCTTGCTCGTCAAACGTCCGCGAAGCTGGTATCCCGCATCATATTTATCCCAAAAAACATCGATCAACTGCGGTGCGGAAAGCCTGGTGGAAACCCGCGCGTAGTGTGCCAGCCCACTTTTCTTTGCATTCCGTCGAAGAGGAAACGCCCTGGTGCGCGCGCCCAACAAGCACTGCAGAATACTGGCATGAAGGCCGGGGCGCGAAACGTGTACCTTGTCACCTGAGCCGATTGTGCTCGCAAAACGCTGCAGCAAGATCAGCGCTTCCACCTCTTCGGTCAGGAGAATCGACATAATCTCCCACCAGTCCAGGCCATGTTCGTCGAGTAGCCGACCGCAGCCGAGGCCCAGCACGTCACGAATTTGCTGGAAATCATCGAATCGGTTCCGCAGAGAATCCAGTGTTGTCACGGGACAGCGGAACTGCCGATTCCAACTTGCGTAGCTGGTTTCACCTCCCCGCCCAAGATCAACGATGCGGTCCCACGGTAAATTTTTCCACGGCCCTTTTTCTGGATCGTCTTCAGGATGTATGAGCAGAATATTCATGACTGATGTTGATCAAATGGGCAGGCGACGACTAGGATCGCAGCGCCTAACCTTCGCATAAAGACTTCTGTTCAACCTCTCGATTAATCTCGGCGAGTTGCGGCTCGCGTTCCATCAACTCTAGTACATCGCTCAACAGAAATCTGTCGTCTCCAAAGCGGGAGTAAACCGCGCGAACAAATTCCAAATCTTCCGGGGCATCTACCGTCCATCGATGTCCGCTATTGTCCTTGTCACCCATTACCGAGAGAATTCTGAACTTTTTGCGATTCTCATAAATGTATGGCGTAACGTGAGAACGTTGATAGGGATGATTCGCGCTAGTCCATGCCGAGTGCAACGCTGCGAAAGTCATTACTTCCGTATCAAGTCCGCGGGGATAGCTGGGGACGCAAGTATTGGAAGCATAATCTGGGCGTTCTTCCAAGAATGCCCGAACCGTTTTGTCGACGACCTTGGGATCAATCAGTGGGCAGTCGGAAGTGATTCGGACGATCGCGTCGGCAAAAAAATGTTGCGCGGCACGATAATAACGATCAAGAACATCCGCCTCATCGCCCCGGAAACTGGCAACCGACAGGCGTTCGCACTCCTGGACAATGGCCTCGTCTGCTGGCTTGACGGTGGTGGCGACGACGATTTCGTCCAGAAGTGTGGCGCGGCTAGTGCGATTCACCACCCTCGCCAGCACCGTAGCACCGCAAAGATCTTTCAATACCTTTCCGGGCAGGCGGGTACTGCCCATGCGGGCCTGGATGATGGCGACGACTCTCATGCTTCTCCGTTTTTATTTCGTGGTTTCAAGCTTCGATTCGCGGCCTGGCACTAAACTTTATTCTTTGACGCGGAGCAGGAACGCGGTGTCGACGTTTTCGTTTTCCAGGTAGCGCAGGCGCTCATCGCGCACCAACTTTAATTCTGGAAACTGTTCGGCATACAAGCGCGCATAATCCGTCTTCCACAGAAGCGCGTCGTGCCCTCGATAAGCCACTTCGGTCATCTGTGGAGCGTAGTATTCGAATCCCCAGATCCAATGCTTTGCGCAGCGGCGAATTTCGCCGAGAGCGAGCGGCAGGTCGGCAGGCGCAATGTGGATGAGCACTCCAGAGGTGAACACCAAGTCGAAGAACCGGTCGGCGTAAGGAATCGCGAGTGCCGATGCTTGCCTCAGAACGGCCGCGGGAAGGCGCCCCTGGGCGCGCTGCAGCGCGTAGTCCTGGATTTCGATGCCATGCAGGTTGGTGAAACCCATCGATTGCAGCATCAATAACTGGTTGCCATCGTTACAGCCCACTTCCAGGATTCGCGCGTCGCGGGGAATCGATTCCAGAAAGCGGCGATTGATGGCGCTACGCCTGATGCCATAGTTGCGCTGATAGAGTTCATCGAGTTGCGCCGGAGTAAACGTGTTGCGGTCGGTGTATTCGCGGCCGAAATCGCCGTTCCACGTGCGAATCTGCTCGGTGTCGGGCAGCGGGTTGGTTGCCACTGAAGTCCCATTCATTGATTACTTCCTGAAATGCGCCGCGACTTTGCCGACGGCGTGGATTACATCCTGTACGTCTTCGTCGCTCATTGCGTGAAACATCGGCAGGCTGATGAGGCGCTCGTAAGCGTCTTCTGCGACCGGATACTCACCTCCGCGATATCCGAAACTATCGCGGTAATACGGATGACAGTGCACAGGAATGTAGTGAACGTTGACTCCGATATTCTCTGCCCGCAGCGCTCGGAAAATCTCACGTCGATCGGCGTTCAGCTTTTTAAGGTTGAGGCGGATTGGAAAGAGGTGCCAGGCGGGATTTACGTCGAACCGCACAGCTGGCAGAGTTATTTCCCTCAGATCGCGAAATGCCGTCGCATAGCGGGCCGCAATTTCTCGCCTGCGCAGCAAATTTGCGTCTAATTTTTTCAGTTGGGACAATCCGAGCGCGCACGCGATGTCGGTGAGCCGATAGTTGAAGCCGAGCGCGACCATTTCGTAGTGCCACTGTCCTTCGGACTGACGCTGCCTCGCATCGCTGGATATGCCGTGATTGCGAAACTGACGCAGCTTCTCCGCATAGTCAGCGCGGTCCGTCGTTACCATGCCGCCCTCTCCGGTCGTAAGATGCTTCACCGGATGAAAACTGAAGACGGTCATGTCGGCGATGCTGCCGGTTCGCCGTTGTCGATACTCTGCGCCCAGCGCGTGACAGGCGTCCTCGATAACGATGAGTCCGTCGCGTGCGGCAAGGTTGAGAATCGCATCCAGGTCTGCGGGATGCCCTGCATAATCCACCGGAAGTATCGCTCGCGTTCGCGGCGTGATTCCCTCTGCAACGTTTTCCGGATCGAGGTTAAGCGTGTCGGCGCAGACGTCCGCAAAAACCGGAGCCGCTCCCTGGTACAAAACGCAATTTGCCGTGGCCGCAAATGTCAGGGGAGTGGTAATGGCTTCGTCGCCGGGCTTGAGACCCGCCGCGAAAGCAGCACCATGCAAGGCCGCGGTTCCTGAACTGAAGCTCACGGCATACCTAGCTCCGACGCGGTCCGCGAACGCTTCCTCGAACTCGGCTACCTTCGGTCCAGTGGTCAGCCAATCCGAGCGCAGAACCTCCACGACCGCTTGGATGTCATCGTCCCCAATTGACTGTCTCCCGTAGGAAAGCAGCGTGTTCCTCACCGGAGTTCCACCGTCAACAGCGAGAAGTTCTTCTGTGTTGGCTATTCCGCGCATCGCGTAATCCTAATTGTTCTGTTCGCGGCTCCCGGCCTACGCCGGGACGCTAGCCCTCGCCACGACTCCGGGTTCAATCAATTCCTGGAGTTGCTGATGGCTTAACCATTGTTCATTACTGTCGCTGGTGTAACGGAAGTCCATTGGCAACACGCGGCCACAGACCCAGTTGCCTCGATTCCACCAGGGATGCGTTGGCTGGATGACGAACATTTCATCCAACTCGACTGCGCTGCGTGCTTCATCTTCGGAGAGCAACACCTCATGCAGTTTTTCTCCGGGCCGAATCCCGATGTACTCCACGAGGCAGCCCGGGGCGACAACCTCGGCAAGATCGAGCAGCCGCATACTTGGAATCTTGGGCACGAAAATTTCTCCGCCATGCATCTGCTCAATCGCACCGATCACAAAACGGACGCCGTGTTCCAGAGTGAGCCAAAAGCGAGTCATGCGAGGATCCGTGATGGTGATGCGACCTCGTTTGCGCTGCTCCACGAATACCGGAATTACGCTGCCGCGGCTGCCGACCACATTTCCGTAGCGCGCGCAGCTGAAACGAGTCTCCTGCGCGCCGGCGTAGGCATTGGCCTGCACGAACATTTTTTCGGCGCACAACTTAGTCGCTCCGTACAGGTTGATCGGATTCACCGCTTTGTCAGTGCTGAGAGCGAGGATGCGATGAACGCCCTGATCGATGGCCGCATCGATCACGTTGCGGCCGCCCATTATGTTGGTTTGGATGGCCTCGAAGGGGTTGTACTCGCATGCCGGAACCTGCTTTAACGCAGCCGCATGCACCACGACAGTAACGCCGGCGAGAGCGCGCTGCAGCCGGGCAGGATCGCGCACGTCGCCGATGAAATAACGCAGGCTGGAATGATCGAATCCGGACATGCGCATATCATGCTGTTTGAGCTCGTCGCGGCTGAAGATCACCAGCCGCTTGGGGTGATATTCGCGCAGCATGATTTCGACGAACTTCTTCCCGAACGAACCTGTCCCCCCGGTCACCAAAACGACCTGTTCCGACCAATTCATTGAGCCGCCTCAATCATGTCGCGTTAAACCGCGTGCGCCAGCTGCCATCGAATCGGGGTGCCTTGCATTTGTGGCAGCCGCGAAATCTTAAACGCCTCGAGAATCGTCGGGGCGACGTCGAAGAGCCGCATGCCCTGCACCGGCTCCGTTGTCATTGCCCTGCTTCGCGCCAGATCCTTCCCCTCGGCCATCAAGAAAATTCCGTCCCAGTTGTGGTTGGCGCCATCGGGCCCTGTATCATTTTCCTTGCTGTGGATTTTGCCACTCCCCACTAGTCCACTCGATCGCCAGTACAGATCCCCGAAGAAGACGCTAAGATCGGGGGCGATGTTGCGCGTTTCCTTGTAAGCTTCTTCAGAGAGCACGACGCGTGTGCCAATCGGCCGTCCCTCGGCGTCGCCCAAAGCCTCCAGCTCCTCTTTCAGTTTTCCGCGCAGAGTGTCGTATGCCTGCCTGGGAACGGAGCCTTGCGGTTCGCGTCCTTCCACGTTCAGGCAAATGCGGCTATAGTATCCGCCTTCGCCCCAAGCCTGAGTGCGCGGCCAGTCAACTTCCAGTTCGTCAAATCGTGTGGGCAGAGTGGGGTATCGCTTCAGCGCCAGGTATCCTTTTTGCAATAACCATTCGTTGATTGCGATGGCGCCATCCATGCGCTTGGCCCCGTGGTCGGAGACAATCATCACGCGAGTGTTGGCGTCGGCAAACTCCAGCAACTCGCCCACGAGAGAATCGACGAACTTGTAATACTCATAGATCGCATTACGAAAAGGATTTTCTTCTCCCGCATACAAAATGTGCTGCGAATCCATGAACTGCCAGAAGCCGTGATGGATGCGGTCGGTTCCCATCTCGACCATCATGAAAAAGTCCCACGGACGCGTCTTGAGGAGATGTTTGGCCACAGTGAAGCGCTTGGTGGTCATCTCATAAATCTGGCTGAGCAGCCATTCTTTCTTGTCGGTGCGGAAGCCCTTGACGTCGACCATGTAATCCCCTACCAGGCGCTGCACCTCAGGGCGAAGATCGTGAGGATAAGTGTATTGGCTTTGCGAACCGGGAGTGAGGAAGCAACTGATTAAGCTGCCCCGCAGCGGCTTTACGGGATAGGTTGGCGGCACACCGATGACGATTGAGTTTTTCCCCTCACGGCTAAGAATGTCCCAAACCGTCTCTTCCTTGATACTGGCCGAGTTTGCTACAGAAAGTTTGTCGTAGCCATATTCGCAGCGATTGCGGAAGCCATAAATTCCAAGCTCGCCGGGATCCCGGCTGGTCATCATGCACATCCAGGCGGGTACCGTGATGGGCGGAGTAATGCTGCGCAATTTTCCGTGCAGGCCAGCGTCAACGACGCGCCTGATATTTGGGAGGTCATCGAGCCAGCGACCAAATACCAACTCAGGATCGGCACAGTCCAACCCGATCACCATGACTTTTCGCTTCGGTGACGAACGAAAGAACAAACGCAGCTCGCTTTCCAGCTGGAATCAACGATTGCGGAGAAGTATAGCGGAGTTTTTATGGCATCGGCGCGAACGATGCGTCGGTGCACCAAGAACGCCACTCCTCAGATTCGTTAGGGAAAGCGATGCTACATGATTGGCGAGCTTTCTCTGGGTTGCGTGTGCCAGGACTGGCGCTGCTCCCGGGAAACGGCTTTGAATGCCTGTTTAGGAGCGCGCATGGATTCCGGACCGCTAGTGCAAGTCAATAACCCGGCCGTTCGCGAATTACAGACGGTCGGCATGGATTTTGGCGGATCGACGGGCGCGCGCATCTACCCCGAACTTCTATCGCATGAGTCAGCTCTCGGGGAATACATTCGCGTTTTGATGAAGCGCAAGTGGACGGTAATTGCCTGCGTGTTCACCATTTTTTCGGTCGTCGCGATTGCCAGCCTCAAAATGACCCCGGTGTATGAAGCAAGCGGCAGCATTGAAATCAACAAGCCGGATTCCGGACTTGTCAATTTCAACAATTCTCCTACCTTCAACGTCGACTACTACGACCCGACAGAACTCGAAACCGAAGTTATGATCCTGCAAAGCGATCTCCTGGCGCTGCAGGTAGTGAAGGAGCTGGCCCTCGACCGCCGGCCGGAGTTCGGGGGAAAAACGGCGGCGCTGCCTTCGTCGCTCGATCTCGCGCCCGACCCACTTCAAGCCGATTCCGGGCGAAGCTCTGCCCTGCTCTCCGGTTTCCGGAGCAATCTCAAGGTTTCTCTTTCTCCCAATACTCACATCGTCAAAGTAAGCTTTCGCAGTCCCGACAAGGATTTGACCGCGACGGTGGTGAACACGCTGATGAGCACGTACACGGAGAACAACTTTAAATCCCGCTTCGATTCCACGATGCAGGCCTCGGACTGGCTTTCCAAGCAACTGGTGGACTTGCAGATGAAGGTGGAAACGTCGCAGGAAAAGCTGGTGCGGTACCAGAAAGAACATGAGATTCTTGGCATCGACGAAAAGCAGAATATCACCACCGCGAAGCTTGACGAATTGAATAAAGCGCTTACAGCTGCCGAATCTGAACGCATGGACAAGGAATCGGTCTACCGGCTGGTTCAGGCTGGAGATGCCGACACCATCGCGTCTGCTGCCAGCGTTCTCGATGCGGCTGGGCCCGGTGGTGGCCAGTCAGCATCCTCGTTACTGGAGGGGCTTCGTACCAAGCAAGCTGACGTAAAGATCCAGGTGGCAGAACTGAGCACGCAGTTCGGGCCCTCTTACCCGAAGGTGGCTCAACTCACCAGCCAGTTGAAGGAAATCGATGCGCAGATCTCGGGCGAGACAAAGAAAGTTGCGGGCAAAATCCGCGGCCAATATATGGCCGCCATGCAGCGGGAAACCATGCTGCACGATGCTCTCGAGAAGCAGAAACAGGAGGCGAACAAGCTTAACGAAAGTGGAATCCAGTACAGCATATTGAAACGGGATCTCGAGAGCTACCGCCAGCTCTACGAAGGATTGATGGAGAAGATGAAGGAGGCCGGAGTTTCCGCCGGACTTAAATCCAACAACTTTCGCATTGTGGACGTCGCCCGCGTCCCCACTGCGCCCATCGAACCCAATGTTCCACGGAACCTCGCTTTCGCGTTGATGCTGGGATTGACCTCCGGCGTGGGACTCGCCTTCCTGCTTGAAGGATTGGACAACACGGTGCGCACGACCGAACAGGCGCAAGCGATCTCAGGCCTCGCGCCGCTGGGCATGATTCCGCTGGGGTCGAGGACGAAGCGTGAAAGCGCAAACTCCAACCGTCTGGCTATCGCATCGTCCAATGAGGCAGTGGAATTGGTTACGCAGGTCAGGCCACAATCGCAAATGGCGGAATCTTATCGTGCGTTGCGCACGTCGCTGCTGCTATCGAACCTGGGCGCCCCGCCTAAGGTGATCATGGTCACGAGCGCGCTTCCGCAGGAGGGCAAGACGACCACCAGCATTAACTGCGCGGTGGTATTGGCTCAGAAAGGCGTTCGAGTTCTGCTGATCGACGCCGACCTGAGGCGGCCCAGCATTCACAAAACGCTGGGCATCGGCCCCCGGAGCGGCTTGAGTAATGTTCTGACCGGAAGTGCCACGTTACCGCAAGCGATCATGCAATCTTCTGTGCTGCCGAACCTTTCCGTCTTGCCCGCGGGAACGCCTCCGCCCAATCCAGCTGAGTTGCTGGCTTCTGCGAATATGCGAGATGTATTGGAAGAACTGCGCGGACAATACGATCACATCGTAGTGGACACGCCACCCGCCCTGTCAGTCACCGATGCCGTCGTATTGTCGCCGCGTGCCGATGCCATCGTGCTAGTCATACGCTCGGGACAAACGACCAAGCAGGCGCTACGCCGCTCGCGCGACATTCTCATGCGGGTGAATGCGAAGGTGTCCGGCGTCCTGTTGAATGCGGTCGACTTGAGCTCTCCCGATTATTACTACTACTACGAATACCAGGGGAAATATTCCCGCTACTATCGCGACGATGAAGCTCGTGAGCATGAAACGCACGAGGATGAGGACGGTCGCGGTGAAGAGACTGCCGAGGTAACGCCCAGCAGCGCCTAGTTTGAATGAGCAAGAGCTTTCGTGATTGCGATGCCATCTGGACGCATGGAAATACCGCTAAACACAGCCTCGCGGAAACGAATCGCACTTGGCGCAGGAGTGGTCCTTTGCCTCCTCTATGTAACTCTGGCGGGGCGGCTGTTTATTGCTTCCGTGCTCGGTGAGAGATCGGACCTTCGAAGTCTGCAGCGAGCCGCTCATCTCGACAGTGGCAACGCAGACTATCGCAATCATCTTGGACGCTACTATGCCCTCGTTGATCGAGACCCGGCGGCTGCTATCGAGCCCTACCGCGCAGCCGTGCAACTCGACCCGCACTCGGCGCGTTACTGGTTTGATTTGGCCTCCGCCTACCAAGTGCTGGGAGACACCTCGAATCAAAGCTTGGCACTAGGGCGAGCGATCGAGGCCGATCCGGCTACGCCGGACGTAGCCTGGGAGGCAGCCAACTTTTACCTGGTGCAGGGCGAAAATGAGAAGGCCATGCGTGAATTCCGCGTGGTTATGGAGAATGAACCGTCTCTGGCAAATCTTGCGATTCAATATTGCTGGCGGATCAATTCGGACGTGGACGCGCTTTTGCGCAACGTCGTCCCCCCGAAGTCAGCGGCTTATTTCGCGTTTCTTGATTTGCTCATGGCCAAACAGGAGACAGCGGCAACCGGCAAAGTTTGGGCCGCCCTGATGGCGACCGCGGAAAACTTCGAGTTGCGCCAGGCTTTCGAGTATTTTCAATTTCTCATCAACCACAAGGATGTGGATCAGGCTCGCTTAGTGTGGCAGCAAACCACTCCACGCTTCGGGCTGTCTTCGTATTTGCCAACGAAGAACAATCTGGTGGTCAATGGCAACTTCAGTCTGGATGTTCTTAACGGCGGCTTCGACTGGCACTATCAGAAGCAGCAGAGCGTCAAACTCACCCTCGATCCCAGCGATTTTCACAGCGGACATCGTTCGCTGCTGATCGCCTTTGACGGACCGGGAGTCGCCGACGCCGGCATTAGTCAATTCATCGCGGTGCAGCCCAATACCGTCTACGAATTCTCTGCCTACTACAAGAATGGAGAAATCGAAGGTGCGGGAGGACCCCATTTCACACTTCAGGATGCGTACACGCAAGCCGTCGTGTATGACAGCGACGAACTGAAAGAGGCGGGATTCTGGAAATCTGTGAGTGGAGCATTCACAACGGGAGACGATTGCCGCCTCCTGGTACTGCGTGTCAGGAGGCTGCCCGAAGGTAGTCCGATTCGCGGTGAGCTTTGGGTCGACGATTTCCGCCTCGTGGCCAAACAATAATTGAACCGGGTGTTTCAATCGCATGAGTGCAAACCGTATTACCGAAAGCTATCGCGGCGAACTGGCTACCCGAGCCGGCACGGCGCTGCTGTACGGACTCTTTGGCTTATTGCTGGTTGCACCGCTCGCGTTCGGAGCCGTCGAAGCCTGGTCGATCTTCCTGTTGGAAGCGGGCTCCGGTGCGCTGCTTCTATTATGGGTCGGCAAGCAGGTCCTCGAAGGCAGAATGATAATCCGCCGGAATTCCTTATTTTTGCCTATGGGAGTTCTTGGCCTGCTTATCGCTTCGCAGCTTCTGTTTCGCCTCAGTGCGTACCCGCACGATACGATGTCGCTGGCGCTACTATATGCCTCTTACGGCATATTGTGCTTCCTGTCTTCGCAAACGCTGCTGCGGGGTTCTCAGGCGCGCAGGCTCGCGCTGATTTTTTCAGTGTATGGAGCCGCAGTGGCCGGCTTTGCGTTGATCCAGGGTATTTCCTCCAACGGCAAGCTGTATTGGATTCGTCAGCCCCGCATGGGAGGCTGGATCTACGGTCCCTACGTAAACCACAATCACTATGCCGGCCTCATGGAGATGCTGGTTCCAATTCCCCTGGTGTTATCGCTGACCCGGCTCGCTTCTGCAAAACACCGGAACATGGCCGCAGCGGCAGCTGCTCTGATGCTCGGCACTATCTTTCTTTCAGAATCGCGCGGTGGCATGTTGGCAATTGTGGTCGAACTCGTGATTCTTGCGATCTTTCTCGTGAAGCAAAAAAAAGGGCTGCGTACCGCGATCGGCCTCAGCCTTTTCTTAGCAATCGTGGTTGGATTGCTGGCCTGGATCGGAGGAGCCGAACTCATCCAACGCATCGCCAGCGTAGGGCAATCGCACTCCGAACTCCCCGCCGATATTCGCACCTACATCAACCGCGACGGATTTCGGATGTTCTTAAAGAAGCCGGTCCTGGGGTGGGGCCTGGGGGCTTTTCCCGTTGTGTATCCGCAATTCCGCAGCTTTTACACAAATTTCTTTGTCAATGAAGCGCACAACGATTATCTGCAGCTGCTGGTGGAGATGGGAGCGCTGGGATTTGCCACGATGCTGTGGTTTCTGGTGATCGTCTATACCAGGGCAATCAAGAAGATCGGGAACTGGAGCGAAGAGATCAGTGGCGCCGTGGCGCTGGCTTGCCTGCTGGGTTTGAGCGGTATTCTGGTTCACAGTTTAATCGATTTCAATTTGCAGATTCCGGCGAATGCCTCCCTGTTTTATGTGCTGTGCACGATTGCCGCGTCTGAGCCGTTGGTTCAGCCAATGCGGAAGCGGCGGACGGTAATCAGCATGGCGTCCGCCGAAGTGGTGACGCCGCAGGAAGCCTTGGAGCAGTCCGCCACAAACTTCTAATTTCACGCACCGGAATTACATTTTCTCAGCGCCATTGATCGACCATCTTCCACCAGATCATACGCAGCCATTCATCCACAAAGATTTTTGCCCATTGCCGATGAGTCCACCATCGGACCCCAAATTGTGCTTCATCGCGGGCCCCCGCAACGGAATACTCATATTGAGGAAGCTCACGCCGGAAGACACTCAGCGCACGGCGAGTGTGGGAATCCGATGTCACGATCAGCACTTTCTTGACGCCCTCCCGCGCCAAACAGTTCTCCACGTCTTTTGACTCGTCTTTCGTCGACAGTCCGCGGATGGCGCATATGCTGACCGACGCTGGCTGTGGCAAATCCGAAATATATTTCTGCGCCAACTGAATCTGCGTGAATTCGTAGAGGGTCGAATCGGTCGGCACATCGAGCAGAACGGTTCGCCCGTATCCTTGCGAGAGAAGTTGCAGGGCAAGCTGTGGGCGCTGCTTTGTCTCTCCCGCCAGCACCAGAATCACATCGGAGCGTTGCGGTGCATCCACCAACAGAAAGCTGCCGGCCTTCGCTGCCAAGCCGACCAACAAAAGGCATAGCAATATTCCGGTAAGAATCGATGCGCGTTTTGCGATCCTTCCGTTCATAGTTTCCATCGTGATTCCTGTCGTAATTCCCAAGTCCGGAAGCGGAGCCTGGTTCGCCAGTAGTACTCGACCGTCCAGTGCAATGCCATCCTAAGACCGCATGCTAGAATCGAAAACGAAACCCGCTTAAGAATTGAAGAGAAGCCACCGCGATAATGACGAATTCCTCTACCGCAACTCGTTCGCCCGAACAACTTAAAAACAAAATCCAACAGCGCCAGGCGCGAGTAGGCATCATCGGCCTCGGCTACGTGGGACTACCCCTGGCCTTGCTGTTCAGCGAGCAAAAGTTTGCTGTCACCGGCTTCGATATCGATCAACGCAAAGTCGACATCCTGGCCCAGGGCGGCTCTTACATATATCGCATCAGTGCGGAAGAAATCGGGGCGGCAAAAGCGCACGGATTTTCGGCTACTTCCGATTACTCGCGAATCGTCGAGATGGACGCGATCATCATCTGCGTCCCAACTCCGCTCAACCAATATCACGAACCCGATCTCAGCTTCATCACCGATACCACTCATGCCATTGCGCCCCATCTGCAAGCGGGGCAGTTGGTCGTCTTAGAGAGTACAACGTACCCTGGCACCACTGAAGAAGTGATGCTACCGATTCTTGAAAAAGAAAATAAGAACGGTCTGAAGGCGGCCCGCGGCCCCTCAGATGGGGAAAAAGAATTCTATGTGGCGTTTTCTCCAGAGCGCGAAGATCCAGGCAACACAACCGTGGCCCGCCGCGACATTCCTAAGGTTGTGGGTGGAGTGAATGCGCAGGCTTCGCAACTCGCTGGGGCGCTCTACGGGTCCATCTTCACGCGGACGGTGCCAGTCTCATCGCCGGCTGCAGCGGAGATGACCAAGTTGCTCGAGAACATCTACCGCTGTGTCAACATCGCATTGGTGAATGAGCTCAAGATGCTTTGCCTGCGGATGGGATTGGACATCTGGGAAGTCATCGAGGCCGCTTCCACCAAGCCCTTCGGCTTTCATCCCTTTTACCCGGGACCTGGGCTGGGCGGACACTGCATTCCTGTCGATCCCTTCTATTTGTCATGGAAGGCCAAGGAATGGGACTTCCGCACCCGCTTCATCGAGCTGGCGGGAGAGATCAATACCAACATGCCTTACCACGTGCTGGCCTCTGTCGGTGGAGCGCTCAACCAGCATAAAAAGTCCGTGAACGGGGCGCGCATTCTTATCCTCGGCGTGGCCTACAAAAAAGATATTGACGATCTGCGCGAATCCCCAGCACTTACCATCATCGAACTCCTGCAAAAAGAGGGAGCCCAAGTCAGCTATCACGATCCGTACTTCCCTTTCATTGGCAAGGGCCGCAAATACGATTTGCAGATGAAACGGTCCGAGCTCGAAAAATTGGGGCAATACGATTGCATTGTGATCATTACCGATCACTCCGACTACGATTACCGGAAGATTGTTGGCGAGGCACAACTGGTGGTCGACACGCGCAATGCGACAAAGGGAATTAACAGTCCCAAAGTGGTACGGTGCTGATCAGCATGCGGGATTCTGCACAAGCGGCGTCCTAACAACCGGGATTGCGCGCAAGAAGAAAAAGAGGCTTGCCTGGCGGCACTCCCCCGGGTCGACGAAGAATCGCTATCTCGCGACTACTGGATGGAACTGGCAACATTCGAGAATACGTTGTTGGCATTCGAGCCGATAAGGCGGATCGTACCAACCACGATCACCAGAATGACGGCCAGCATCACCGCGTATTCAGCGATGTCCTGACCGCTCTCATCGTTCCAAAGGTACTGCAATGTTCTTGCCACGGGCTCCGTCTCCTTAGAAATTCTTGTTAGCTGCCACTGCAAACGGGAATAGATCCCTTGCCTACTGTGACCGGATCAATTGTTGTCCCGAGGCTGGTCTTGGAACTAATGATAGGGGCAGCCGCAGGTGCAGCCAATGGCCCTTTAGTGCTATGTAGTGCTACCTCAGCTAAAACCGTCTAACTTGTTGTCAGGCAATGCTTTTCAACGGCAAGGACTGATTTACCGCAAAAAGTGCAAGCTCCAGACGCGTGGAGACTCCGAGCTTGTCGAAGATGTTGCTGAGATGATGCTTAACCGTGTCTTCGCTGATCTTGAAATATTCCGCGATCTCTTTATTGGAGTATCCCGCCACGACGGCAGCAACAATTTCGAGCTCGCGCGGGGTTAGACCAAATTTCTTCTGCCGCGCTTCGTCGGAGGAAGACTGCACCAGGGTTCGCAGATATTGCACGAGGTTGGAGACGCTCTCCCGTCCCACCCAGTACTCTCCCGACATGACAGTATGAATCGCCTTCAGGAGCAGTTGAGTGGCAGAATCTTTCAAAACCACCCCCCGCGCTCCCAATTGGAGAGCCTCTACGATCTGGCTCTTTTCCGCGGCGGCCGTCAGCAGGATTACGCGCACCGGAGTCGAATTCGATCCCACGCTGAGGTCCCGCAAGGCTTCCAGGCCAGGATGCTTGGGCATGGCCAGGTCCAGCAGAAGAATGTCGGGCTTCATTTGCCGCGCGAGTCTAACCGCCTCCGCGCCGTCCGACGCCTCACCGATTACTTTCAAATCCGGTTCAGCCTCCAGAAGCCGACGCAAACCATCCCGGAAAATCGGATGGTCGTCAGCGATCACGATACGTACAGGTTGTGACTTCTTAAAGTTCATCGGAAACTTCTCCACCTCTTGGAACCTTAATCTCCAGGCGCGTCCCTACACCGGGATTCGATTCTACAGTGAGCGCGCCCGCAATCAAACCCACGCGTTCCTTGATGATCGTCGGCCCCTTTCCCAGCTGGTCAAGTTGGTCCTGCGACAAGCGTCCGGAAAACGGGAAGCCCTTGCCATCATCTTCCATCGTCAGGCTCCACTGAGCCGGACTCTCACTCAGGCGCACCAGCGCATGGCGGGCCTGGCTGTGTTTGCGCACGTTGACCAGTCCTTCCTGCACAATGCGCACCAGCTCCCGGCATACCCTTCCTGGCATCTGCGGCTTCTCGACATCGGTTACAAAGCGGGCTGTAATTCCCGTCTCCCGCTGAAACCGTTCCACGGTGTCGGCGACTACACTGAGGAACTTTCGTGCATCCACATCAATTGACTTCATCTGTTGCATCAATTCTCGCAGCTTCAAAACCTCTTCGCGCAGCAAGCCCTGGATCCGGCCGAGTTCCCCTTCGACTACCGCAGGAGAGGTTTCCGCTTGACGCCGCAGAACATCCACTTGCATCTCCACCGCAATCAGCGACTGAACGGCTCCATCGTGCAGTTCCCTGGCAAAGCGGGCGCGTTCCGCAGCTCCGGCGCGGCGCCTCAGCCGGTGCAGCAGGTAGACGTTGTAAACCGCCGGCCCCACCTGGCGCAACAAATCCAGTAGAAAGCGTAGCTGCTCGAGTGTGTCGCCTCGCCATATGGGGTCAAAAACGAAAACTCGCCCACGCCATTCGCCGCCGAAGACAAACGAAATCGTAATCAAGGATCGGAAGCTTTGCCGCTCCCTCAGCCGGACTAACGGTTCTTTGGCCGGCGACAAGAGCTGATTGCCATCGCCATCGAGTGCGACCACCGACCAGCGATCTCCCTTGTTCGTCGCATAACAGACATCACCGGGAAAATCTTCCAAGTAACTCTTCTGGGTGCGTTGAGAAGAATCCAGCCACACGAAATCGGAAGGCTGCTCGCCACTATGACGCAGTTCTCCCAGAAAGATTCGGTGACTGTGGATCTCTTGCGAGGCGATCAACAACCCCTCCGCGCCGTACATGCTGACAATCTCCCTGCAGATCTGCTGCAGTGTCCCAGTCAACCCGGCTTCTACGCGCACCTTCGCCAGCATGCTGGTGACGACGGCTTTCTCTGCCCGCAATTTTTTTTGCTGTCCTGCAAGGTACCCCAGGAGCAGTCCCATTACCAGCAGATAGATGGAGAGCATGAATAGACGCTTCGGCTCAAACTGCACCAGATTTACGTTCAAGCCCGCTAACGCGCGCCATGGAAGAGCACCTCTTGGCGTCCACACATGCAGGAAAAGAAAGCTCTCCATCCATAGAAGGGCGACTTCGGCCGCAGCAGTGCCCAACGTTTCCCACAATCCCCAGCGATAGGCTGCGGCCGCCAGTACAAAAAAGAAGAAGAGGAAAAATGGACTTCGCGCCTCTTCGGCAAATACCGAAATGACCGCCGGCCATACGATATCTGCAATATGGACCAGGAGGCGAAATGCTGCCGTCGACTGCTGCCTGCGCCGCAACAGTGTTATCACGATAACGCCATGGATCAGGTACAACCCTAAGAGGCCGTAAGCGACCGGGGATTGACCCAATTGGGTTGGGTCCATATACACGGCGGCTAATGCGGAAATCGCCAGGAAGACGCGCGCGGTCGCCAGCCAGCGCTCGATGCGGCGCGTCTCGGTGGGATCGTTTGGAGCCTGCGATCGGCTCAAAAAGCCGTGATTGGGTTCCGCCTGCAAAGAAATCACTTCCCGCTTGCGAACAGGATTATCCGCTACACAGAATGTCTCGCATATTATTGATAATAAAGATGGAGAGCAAGGAAAACTTTATACTTGGGTTAACTGGGGCATTTCTCAGCCGCTTACGAGAGATCCCTGGTGTTTCTTACAGATTACTTCCGTAACCGGGGACTGCTCTAATCCCCGTCTAGAATGGCTCCGAGGACTGTTTTCTTGCGCAAGTACTACCAGCTCTGGACCGCAGCCGTCGCCGCGTGCCTGGCGACCCTGGTACTGGCTTCGGTTTTCGTACCTCACTCCTTTCGCCTAACAGCACTAAGCGATGTGATCCAGTGTCTTTTGTTGTTCTCTGGGACAGTTTCCCTTATTCCTCAGGCGGTTCGGTCCCGTGGGCGTTTGCGTCTTTTCTGGATACTGATGGCCACCGGCATTGGCTTCTGGTTTTCCTATCAAGTGCTCTGGGTTTACTACGAAGTCTGGCTGCGTAGTGAAGTTCCGGACCTATGCGCCGGAGACATGATCCTGTTCCTTCACATCGTGCCACTGATGGCCGCTGTGGCGCTCCGGCCGCACGCCCCGCAGGATGAATATGCCGCGCGCCTGCGTCATCTGGATTTCGCTCTGCTGATGATCTGGTGGGGATACCTCTACATTCTCATCGTGATCCCCTGGCAGTATGTCGTGCCCGACGCCGTGCCCTATAACCACAATCTAAACTCTTTGTATCTGGTCGAGAAACTGGCATTTTTGAGCGCCGTATTTGCGGCCTGGCTCGGCAGCAAAGGCGGCTGGAAGACCTTCTATGCCAGCCTTTTCGGCGCTTGCTTCACCTATGCCGCCGGTTCTTATGTGGCCAACTGGGCGCTGGGCCGAAACACGTATTACACCGGCAGTCTGTACGATATTCCCCTGACAGTCGCAATGGCGTGGATTACTGTCATCGGGCTGTGGACGCGTGAACGCGAACCGCAAACTGGCGTCCGTTCCACCTCCACGTCGCATGGAGTATGGCTGGCGCGGCTTGGCATGATCGCAGCCTTTTCACTTCCATTGTTTGCCGCGTGGGCTCTTCTGGATGGGGCAGTTCCCCCGCGCATACGTTGGTTCCGCCTGGTACTGACCCTGGGCGCGGCCCTTCTCATGGGCATCATGGTTTTCGTGCGACAGCGCCTGCTTGATCGCGAATTGCTCCGGCTGCTCACGTATTCCCAAGAGTCCTTCGCAAACCTGAAACGCCTGCAAGCCCAGATCACGGAGTCAGAGAAACTGGCATCGATCGGCCAACTGGTGGGTGGGGCCGCACATGAACTGAACAATCCCATCACCGCAGTGCTGGGTTATTCCGACCTGCTGTTGTTGAGTAAGCCGCTCACGCTGGAACAGAATGAGATAGCGGCGAGAATCGGGCAGCACGCCCGCCGGACCAAGTCCCTGGTAGCGAGTCTGATCAGTTTCGCGAAGCCGAGCCCCTCCGCACTTGGTCCGGTGGATCTCAATACTTTGCTGCGGACCGCGGTCAAACTCTCGCAACCGCAGTGGCAATCGTTGCAGATGGAGGTGCGCACCGAATTGCCGCACGAGCTTTTACTGGTCCGCGGAGACTCCAACCAGTTGCTCCAGGTCTGTGTACAAATCATCAACGATGCAATGCACGCGGCGGAAAAGCGTCGCAGTCGCACTCTCACCATTACTGCACAACCCAAAGACGGCGTCGCCATCGTCAACATCTCCGATACGATTCTTGCTGTCGAAATCCAGGATCAGGAACTCGCGCCTGTCGGGACTCTCTCAAGTTTGGGACTCGGCGCATGCCAGGGCATCCTGCGACAACATCATGGGCGAATTCTCTACCAGAAAGATCCCAATGCAAGCCTCGCAATCCGCGTGGAGCTGCCTCTCATCTCGCCTGCCTTAGAGAAATCCACAGAGCACTCCGTTCCGGCGATGTAAAATCGCTGACATCCGGACAACCTCATCTGACGGTCCGAGACACAAAGTGAATCGGACGAACTTCCGGGAAAAACTGGGAGAGTAAAAAATGATCGGCTTCTCCGTGAACGGCAAACGCGTCGATCTCGACGTGGATCCTTCTACTCCGCTGCTTTGGGTCATTCGCGAGCAACTGGGCCTCACCGGCACAAAATATGGATGTGGAATGGCGCAGTGCGGCGCCTGCACCGTGCACATCAATGGAGAGGCAGCGCGTTCGTGTGTCGCACCCGTGTCGCGGGCAGCGGGGAAATCCGTTACGACCATCGAAGGCCTGTCGCCCGATCTTAGTAATCCGCTGCAACGTGCGTGGCTGGAAGAGGATGTCCCGCAGTGCGGCTACTGCCAGTCGGGGCAGCTGATGAGCGCGGCGGTGCTGCTGCGCGACAAACCCAGGCCGACGGATGAAGACATTGATGAAGCGATGACCGGCAACATTTGTCGTTGCGGAACGTACCCGCGTATCCGTAGGGCGATCCACCGGGCTGCAGAAATCGCGGCGAAGGGAGGTGCGCGATGATCCGTCGCAGGGCAGCGGAAGGAATTACAGGCAAAGGAATTAACCGCCGAGACTTCCTGAGGGCATCGGTCGCAGCCAGCGGCGGGTTGCTGATTGGCTTTCACTTTCCCGGATTGAGCCAAATGGCGTCGGCGCAGTCTTCCGCCAATGTTTTTATGCCGAACGCCTTCGTTCGCATCGGAACCGACGAACGCGTTACGGTCATCGTGAATCATTCGGAAATGGGGCAGGGCGTCTACACTTCTTTACCGATGCTGCTGGCGGAGGAGCTCGATGCAGACTGGACGAAGATTGGGTTCGAGCCGGCTCCGGTCGATCCCAAATACAATCACCCGGCATTTGGCATGCAGATGACAGGAGGCAGCTCGAGTGTCTGGTCGGGGCTGGAACAATTCCGCCAAGCCGGCGCCGCGGCTCGCGCGATGCTGGTCGCCGCAGCGGCGCAACAGTGGAACGTGGACGCCAGCACCTGCCGAACCGAGTCCGGAGCAGTGTTTAGCGGATCAAATCGCAAGTTGACGTACGGCCAACTCGTCGGCGCCGCGGCAATGCTAACACCGCCGGACCACGTGCAACTGAAAGATCCAAAGACATTCAAGCTGATTGGCAAGCCAATCAAGAGGCTCGACACTCCTGAGAAATTGAACGGCAAGGCGGTCTTCGGAATCGATGTCAAATTGCCCGGAATGCTGACGGCGGTGGTCGCTCGTCCACCGATCTTCGGAGCGAAGATGAAAAGCTTTGACGATTCCCGGGCACGCGCGATGCCGGGCGTTCGCAAGATCGTTGCGATTCCCGCAGGCGTGACTGTGATCGCCGATACTTTCTGGCAGGCAAAGATGGCGAGAGAAGCGCTTCGCATCGAATGGGACGAAGGCAGCATGCAAAGCTTCAGCACGACTCAAATGATGCGTGACTTCCGCGAGCGTGCGAAATCCCCTGGCACAAGCGTACGGAAAGATGGCGATCCCGCGGCTGCGCTGGCGAATGCAGCTAAGAAGGTCGAGGCTGTGTATGAGGTCCCTTACCTGTCACACCTCATGATGGAGCCGTTGAACTGCGTTGTGGATTTGCGAGCGGACTCTTGCGAAGTTTGGACTGGCTCGCAATTCCAGACGATCGATCGCGCAAATGCGGCGAAGGTCGCTGGACTACCGAACGAGAAGGTTCAGCTCCATACAACTTTTTTGGGTGGTGGATTCGGACGGCGCGCCAATCCGCAATCCGACTTTGTTGTCGAAGCGGTTCAGGTCGCCAAAGCGGCGGGCGCTCCGGTCAAAGTGATTTGGACGCGCGAAGATGATATGGCTGGCGGTTGGTATCGTCCCGCTTTCCTGCATGCCATCGAGGGCGGCGTGGACGCGAGCGGCAATGCAATCAGTTGGAGATCGCGTCTCGTCGGGCAATCGATCATGGCGGGAACGCCGTTTGCGGCGATGATGATGAAAGGGAAGGAATACGATCCAGCGTCGGTTGAGGGCGTTGATGATCTTCCCTACGCGATTCCGAATGTGGCCGTGGAATCGCATCAGGCAGAAATTAATGTGCCGGTGCAGTGGTTGCGATCCGTCGGGCACTCGCACACCGCGTTTGCGGTTGAATGTTTCGTCGATGAACTCGCTGCCCTCGGCGGAAAAGATCCTTACCAGTTCAGGCGTGCCATGCTGCAGAAACAGCCCCGTTATCTTGGTGTGCTCGATCTCGCGGCGCAAAAAGCGGGATGGGACAAGCCCCTGCCGAAGGGAATGGGGCGCGGAATCGCCGTTCACTTTGCCTTTGGGAGCTATTCTGCGCATGTTGCGGAAGTGTCGGTCACGGATGGCAGGGTTCGAGTCCATCGCATGGTGTGTGCGATCGACTGCGGGCAGTACGTGAATCCGGGCATTATCGCAGCGCAAACTGAAGGCGGCGCGATTTTCGGCGCATCGGCCGCACTCTTCCAGGAGCTGACCTTCGAGGATGGCCGCCTGCAGCAAACCAACTTTCACACTTTTCCGGTGATGCGTATGAATGAGTGCCCGGAAATTGAAACCCACCTTGTGGAGAGCAACGAGAAATCGGGTGGGATCGGCGAACCGGGCGTTCCATGCGCCGCACCGGCAATTGCAAATGCTATTTTTGCCGTAACCGGAAAACGAATCCGCCGGCTACCGATTCGTATGACGGAGGCTGTATGAAGCGCCTGCCCATATTGCGATTATTCATCACCAGCATGATTTTGTTTTGTCTCGTTGGAGCGCTGTGGTTCGCGCGCTATGCGGCCGCAGCTGCACCCTCGGCTTCACCGCAGCCGGTCGCGGCCAGCGGCGATGGGACACTTTTCACCGCATTTGTTCCGGTGTTGCGGCATCCACGCTGCATGAATTGCCATTCCCAAGGCGATTATCCGCGGCAGGGCGATGACGGACATCCGCACACGATGAACATACGGCGCGGCCCCGTCGGCTTCGGAGTTACGGCAGTAAAATGCAGCACCTGCCACCAAGATCACAATCTTGACGGAGCACACTTGCCGCCGGGCGCGCCGGGCTGGCGCTTGCCGCCTCCGAGCATGCCCATGATCTGGCAAGGATTAACCGACGCGCAGATCTGCGAATCGATCAAGGACCCGAAGCAAAACCGCGGCCGCAATCTCGATCAACTGGTCGAGCACCTTACGGCAGATAAGTTGGTAATGTGGGGCTGGAATCCTGGCGAAGGTCGAACTCCGGTCCCAATACCGCACGATGAATTTTCGACGATGGTAAAACAATGGCAGGCGGCGGGGGCGCCTTGCCCGGCGAAGTGAAGAAGGAGAAGTGAAGCAAGGAACGGAACTCGATTATTTGTGCCGAATTTCGACGGGCGCGCGCGTACGATCCAGCGGAAGGACTTGCAGCTGCCATTTGAGCGGGATGGACAATGGCAGATAGCACATGGTTTGGTCGCAGGCCTGATATTCCAGCTTGGCGGTAATTATGAAGATTTTCCCGTACTTTCCCAACGATCCCCAGAACTCTGGGCTCGTGCTGACTTTCACATCCTGACTGATGCGAAACGTTCCGTCGAAAACGGGAACATGCTCGTCGATCACTGGCAAAAATAATATTTTGGATTGAGGATAAATCGCCGGCTTGAATTCCATCTCCGGCATTGGGTCGATCTCCAAGTGAATTGGCTTGTAACCTTTTGCGCCGGGCGCGTATACATGCATATCCGGCGGCAATCGCACTTCGGCAACGAGCGTAATACGCGTGCCTGGAACGGCGACTGAATCGGATTGCTCGACCGCCAGTTGTAAATGCGGAGCCTCAATCGTGTCGGTTACTTGCTCGCCCAACTCTGGAAAAAGCTTGGAGATAACGCTGTTTCCGGTAAGCCGCTCGCGGTACCTGGCTTCGAAGAATTTCTCCCGAATGATGCCGTTGGTATCGATGAAGAAATATCCGGGACGCGCAAATCCCTTCTGCATGCCCGTGGCTTCTCGATTAAGAACACCGTAGGCCCCAATGGTTTTAGAATCGGGGTCCCCAAGCAAGGGATATTCGATCTTGTGCCCATCGGCAAAGAACTTCAGAATTTCTGGCGAATCATAGCTGATGGCGGCCAGCTTGATTCCCTGCTTCCCGAATCGCGCGACAGCGTCCTGCAGCTGAACCAGCTGCCCTTTACAGAATGGTCACCAGTCGGCGGAGCGGAAAAAAAGAATGACAGTGCCCTTCGCTCCCCTCAGGGTTTCAAGAGTCTGAACCTGCCCGAACTGGTCGCGAAGCGAAAATGCGGGGGCCTTGTTGCCTACGGCGAGACCAATGGACATGGGCTCAATCGAAGCGACCTTAATTGAATCGCCGCCCATGGTTCCGTGGACGGTAACGGTATCTCCGAGATGCGCGGTTACCGTTTTCTGCGGCTCAAGGGCGTACATGACGCGGTTCGTATCGTCATACAGCGAGAGCTTCGCTCCGGGCACCTCCCGCATGCATTCCGGAGATTCGTTGAAGGCTTCGTCTGCGTTACAGGCGCTGGACACGACGACGCCGGACCATGATCCGGAAGTAGCCGGTCTGCTTTGCGCAGTCGCAGCAAAAGGTATCGTAAGGGAAATCCCTAGCAAGCACGCCACGAAGAGTTTCATCGAAAGGTATCCGATCCGACGGCGTCACTCCAACCGCTCGTTCTTTTCCTTTTATCCTTGAGCCGCAGCGATTGCTATTGGCTCTTCACCCGCGCCGCTTCGAACTCATCGCCCTTTTGCCAGCCGATGAGGCGCGACAGACTCGCCGCCTCCCAGCCTAACGCGAATCCGAATCGCGCCATCGCCGCGTCGCCGACGAAGTTCATCTCGGGATGATACTCGTCGCTTGGCTGATGGTAACGTTGCTCGATGTATTCTTTGTTCTGGGCCACACCCCAAGCCTCGTCGTGACCTTTGAACTTCATGCCTTCGTTGATCGAGAAGGATGGAATGCCCACGCGCGCCAGACTGAAGTGATCGGAGCGGTAGAAGTGTCCGGCCTCGGGGCGCACGTCAGGACGGATCGCCAGCCGGAATTCCTTTGCCGTGGCCTGCACCCAGGGATAGAACGTGGTCCGCTCCGCTCCTGACACTTCTACATCTTCCGGCGCTCCGATCGGCTGCACATCGTCGTAATTCAAATCCAGCGCAATCTTTCCTGCCGGAACCGGCGGATGCTTGCCCATGTACTCGGAGCCCAGCAAACCCTGTTCTTCCGCGGTGACGGCTGCGAAAATTACCGACCGTCCCGGACGCTGCTTCGCGACGCTGAATGCGCGCGCCAACTCCAGCAGAATGCCGCAGCCGGTGGCATTGTCGGCGGCGCCATTGTAAATGTTGTCGCCCGGCATATCGGCGCGAATGCCCAGGTGATCGTAGTGAGCCGTAAAGATTACGGCTTCATCTTTCAACTTCCGGTCAGATCCCGGCAAAATCGCCACTACATTGTTCGACTCAAAATTCCGCACCTTGCTCACCATGTGCGCCTTTAGCTTCGCGCCCAGACTCACGGGACGAAACTCGCGCGAGCGCGCATCGGCGATCATCATGTCAAGATCCATGCCGGAAGCCGCGGCGAGTTTCTTCGCCACATCCAGCTGTATCCAGGATGCGACCTTCAGCGCGGGACCTTCCAGCTTCAGATAAGATTTCTCACCAGAGTTCGAGTTCCGCACCACTTCCCAGGGGTAACTCGCCATATCCTCTGTGTGGATGAGAATCACGCCCACCGCGCCTTTGCGCGCCGCCTCTTCATACTTGTAAGTCCAGCGTCCGTAATAAGTGAGGGCTTTGCCTTTGAAGAAATTGGGATCCTCCGATGGCGGCTCATTCACCAGCATCAGCAGCACCTTGCCGGCCACGTCCGCGCCTTTGTAGTCATCCCAGTTATATTCCGGGGCTTCGATGCCATAACCCACGTAGACAATCTCGGCATCGACATCTGCCTGCGCCTGCTGGGTTTGATCGTAGGCCACATATTCATCGAGCGGCTTCAATTTCATCGCCGCCCCTTGCTTCGGCAGCAGCGAAAACTGCGTTTCCGGCAGAGTTGTGACTCCGACAAGCGGCACCTTTTGCAGAAATGACCCGCCGTCGCCAGCGGGCTTTAATCCGTACTCCGCGAACTGTGTGGCCATATATTCAGCCGCAATGTCGCCGCCCCGTTGGCCCGTCCCACGGCCTTCCAGAAGATCATGCGAGAGATAGCGAACGTGCCAGCGAATGTGTTCCGGATCGATGGTCTCCATGGCGGCAAACGCAGCCGAGGGCAGGCGCACGGATACGGCCTCATGCTTCACCGCAGCGGGCGCCGCCGCAGGAACCGCACCGCTAGCCGCCCACGCTGGCGAGCTGAAAACGGCAACTACGCCAAGCACACTTACTCTTGCGATTGGATGCATGTATCAGTCTTCTCCCGCGGCGATGGGGCTCGGAAAAGAAACGGTGCTTATCGCCAGCAATGATTTTCTGGGGGCTCATAGAATTGTAAAGGATGCGAAGGCCTTCTTTATTACGGTTGATCGGTACCGTAGGTCATCGCCGCGAACGGCCTTTCGACGAATCTTCGGCTGTACCTATGATTCTTGTTTGGGGATAACGTCGGATCAATGTCCCGCGACCGCAGGATCAATTCTTCGAGCCTCAACCAGCGCGGAAGTCGCGAACGTCTTCTCCGGGCTTGAACACGACGACGGGCGCCGTCTTTCCCAACTCAGCCATCTTGCGACTCACCTCTTCAAAGTCGGCTTTTACCCAGCCCACGCTGGAGACCTCTATTTCGCCGTCCTGCGCAAGCCAGAAAATCGTGGGCACGTTCGTTAGCCCGTATGCATTCGACGCGGGATATTTACTGGTGTCGTCGAGGAGCACGGGAAACGTTATTCCAAATTCTTTGGTGAAAGCAGCCGTCTGCTTTGGATCATTCTGCGAAACGCCGATGATCCTGACACCGGTGTGTCCATAGGCTCGCTCCAACCGTTCGAGAAACGGAAACGCATATTGGCACGTGGGACACGAAACTTTGAAGAACGCCAACACCAGCGGTCCATTTGCCAGTTCGTTACGCAGCACGAATCGCCTACCATCCAAGGCTCTGAGTTCGAAATCGGGCGCCTTCGTGCCCACGGTCAATGCCGCCATGCTCAGTCCTCCGCTTCGTTTTCTGAAAATATTCTGCACCCAGCCCATAGGCTCGTCGCACTGTCTTAGTTTCTATTTTAGATGATGCAGGAGGTGAGGATGCAGAGGTTGGCCCGGGACCCAATCGTAGATACTCTGCCGACTTAAAGAACATCTGCCTTTTTGAGAATCTTTCTTGCTAAGCCTGTGAGCGGCGTTTGCTTCAGCCGACCGATTGGAATCCATTTGCCCCTAGGTGGCGAGGCAGCGCTGTCGCGCCACACTTTGACCGTGTAATCCGTCACCGTAATCGAATGCCGCAGAGTGTACGACGGAGCACCAACGCCGTTCGCGCCCACCTTTTCTGGTAACTCCCACATCCCCGCCATCAGCGACGCATCCTGCGCGCGCTGCACTAGAAACACCTTCCCCTGGCGACAGTCGAGCGCGTAGTGGATCTCGCGCTTTTTCTGCGGCAGGGGCTGCGCTGTCACCGCCAACTCCCCGCGCGTCGCGCAAAGCTCGACCACAGGGCAAGTGAGGCATGCTGGGGCACGCGGGGTGCAAACGGTCGCACCCAATTCCATCATCCCCTGATTGAAATCGCCCGGACGCTTTGCATCTAACAGTTCGTTTGCGGCTCGCCACAATTCCCCATCCGTCAATCGCTTTCCTGACACCCGCTGCAGCACGCGTTCGACGTTCCCATCTACCACCGCAACCGGCTCACCAAACGCAATGCTGGCGATCGCAGCCGCAGTGTATCGTCCAATTCCGGGCAGTTCCCGCAATCCCTCGTGCTTCTTGGGAAATTCTCCGCCATGCTCTCGCACGATGACCTTCGCCGCCGCGTGCAGCATGCGGGCGCGCCGGTAATATCCCAGGCCACTCCAAGCCGCAAGCACGCGGCTTTCGCTTGCCGCCGCGAGTCTTTCTACCGTGGGAAAGCGCCGCAGGAATTCATGATAGTGCTCAATTACCGCCGCCACACGCGTTTGCTGCAGCATGATTTCGGAAAGCCATACGCGGTAGGGATCGCGATTCGCACGCCAAGGGAGGTCGCGGCGGTGCCGCTCATACCACGCAAGAAGTTTCTTGCGAAACCGCCGCTGCTGAGCAATCGAGCTCTGAATGGATTGCTGCGTCTTCACGGTTCCCAGCCTACGCCGTACCAGCCGCCAGGAATGGATTTCTTACGCGCACGGTACCGTACCTGCGGCCGTGTTCAAAATCTTCTGACAGAATTTCAGACATCCCGTAGCGTTCCGCGTATGCCCAAAGATGAGCGTCGAACCACGACAGCCGGTACGCAGCCATGCCTCGCAGAGCCGTTCTCACCATCAGTTCATCGGGGTACAAGATTGGAAACTCAATGAGCAACTCCTCGGCTTCGCGAAAGACCTCTTCAGCCGTCAGGACAGGTTGTCCCATCCAGCGCAGTCTGGGCGCTACTGCCATAAACTCCACGACGGCTTGATGCGGGATGTACAGCACCCCAGCGCTCACGGACTCGCGCAACAAATTTTCCGCAATCGACTGTTTCCGCGGATCGCGAGGGTCCCAGCGGTAGATCAATATGTTGGTGTCAACGAGGGAAGCCACGCGGCAAGCCTCGATCGTCGTTGTAAAGTTCCTCTCGCGTCCAACCTCTACCCGAGGTCTCGGTTTCTGGGCGTGGCTTTCCCTTCAAGAGGGCCTGTTCCCGCTTGCGGAGCCGCTTCGTGCCCTCGTCGAACAGTTCGAGGCGTTCCTCCGGGCTCAGTCTCATTCCGTTCTTTGCTTTGGGCCGCATTAACTCCACCCGAATGCTCTCGCCCGCGGGAATCCACTCCAACTGATCACCGGGACGGATGCCGTATTGGTCGGCGATGGCCTTGGGGACGGTGAGCTGCAGCTTGGAGGTAACCTTTGGCATTTCCTTACTTTATCAAGGATTGCATCCTTACTGCAAGAGTCCTTCGCGGCAACGGTCGCGCGCATGTCTGTCTGCTACACCCATGTGCGGTGACGTAAATTCGATTGTGTAAAAGCGAGAGGGTGTAAGTTGGCTTTGGCCTCACAAGCTAAAGCCGTTCCTGGAAAGGAGACCTACACCCGATGGCGAAGATAATCCCAATCACCGAGCATTATCAACATTTTCTGGCGGAGATGAAGGAAAGTTTCTGGGGCGATGTGTACGGCGGGAGCAAGCTGGCCTGGAAGCGTCTGTTGGAAGAGGATTCGAGGTGGGAGCGGGACCGCTACGCGGTGCGGGAAGCCTATGAGCGGCGGCGCAGCCGGCGGCAGACCTACCGCAACGGCTACTACGAGCGGGATTTCGTGACCCGGTTGGGTACGATCCGGCTGCGCATCGCGCGCACGCGGGGAAAAAGTTTTCTGCCGCGCGCGCTGGAACCGTTTCAGCGGCGTGCACCCGAGGTCGCCATGCTGATCCGGGAGGCGTTTTTGCGCGGCATCTCGACGCGGCAGGTGGGACGAGTGGTGGCCACGCTGACGGGCGAAGTGGTGAGTGCGCAGACGGTCTCGCATCTGACCCGCGATCTCGACGATGCGGTGCGCCAGTTTCATCAGGCGCAGTTGAGCGACGACTATGCTTATCTGTTCTTGGACGGAGTGAGCCTGCGGGTGCGGCGTCCGGCGGGGCGCAAGCGGGTGCAGATGCTGGTGGCCTACGGGGTGCGGCGCGATGGCACGCGTCACCTGCTGGCTTTTTTGCGCAGCCAGGGCGAGAGCCAATCCGACTGGGAGGGCCTGCTCCAGGATCTCTACCGGCGCGGACTGGAAGGCAAGCAACTCGGCCTGATCGTCACCGACGGTTGTGCCGGACTGGCGGCGGCGATTCCCACCGTCTATCCGCGGGTGCGGCATCAACGCTGCTGGGTGCACAAGATGCGCAATATTTTGGAGAGAGTGCGGAAGCGCGACTACGACGAGGTGAAAACCGGCGCACAGGCGATTTACTTAGCCGAGAGCCGGGCCCACGCCCAGGCCGCGTTTCGCCGCTTCCGGGCGCGCTGGCTGCGGGAGTACGGGCCCATGGTGCGGCGCCTGGAACGCGATCTGCCGGAACTGCTCTCGGTGTTCACCTTTCCCCAGCACCTCTGGCGGAAGCTGCGCACCACCAATGTCATCGAGCGCTGTTTCGTAGAAGTGCGCCGCCGAACCCGGCCCATGGTTTGCTTTGTCAACGTCGAAAGCGTCGATCGCATCATCTACTCCATCTTCCAGAGATTCAACCTGGAATGGAAAACCCGCACCCTCAACCTATTTACACAAGCAGCTTGACGTCACCCCCATGTGCCTCGCCATTGACCCCACCCCCCCGAGCACGAAATAATGACAAGGCTTGGCATCCGCAATAGTGCGTGCGGTCATTCACGCCTGGTAGCAGCGAGGAGCATTATGAACGACTTCAACCGCAAGGTGGAAGACGCGTCGGCGCGCGTCAACAAGACTGCCGCCGAGGCTGCGGAAAAAATCGAGAAAGAGATTCTGGAGTTCATCAAATACCTGAACGAAGAGGTTGTGCCCACGGTTCGCCAGCATTCGACTCAGGCCCTGCGCACCTCACTTCCATGTGCGAAGCTGCCAGAATATTTGAAACACCCAGACGAGAGCCGAAGCTAATACACAGAGATTCAAATATGTACGTAACTTAGATCTCTCCCACACAAGAGCGGGACGAAAAGTCAAGACGCCAAACACGATTGGGGCTGGAACAGCAAAAAAAGCAATCACGCCGTAGTAGGGTGACAAGAGACCAAGAAACAATAAGGCAGCTGTTGCACATAATCCAAAAAACGACAGCCGTCGGGTTCGCGTGTAAAGATTGGGCGAATTGCTGCTGCTATTGCTAGTCATCATCCCCCAAAGGTAAAATACGCAAACAGCAACGACCGAACCCTCTACTAAATACTCAGGCCACAACGCCCGCCATAGCACGCGCCAACCTGCCGCATCTAACTGGAGTGCTAGATTCATAATTGCCTATTGCACCATACACACGTTAGAGAAGCTTCCCCGGGTGCAGGGATGGGAGCTGCGAGGTTGAATCGTGGGACGCTCCGGGACCAAAAATCACGGGCAGCATGGGATCATCTTACCGCGTGCGGGCCGCGAGAGACGTTGCTCTTCCACATCCCCACCATTGACCCCACGCCCCGAGCACGAAATAATGACAAAGCTTGGCACCCGCAATAGTGTGAGATCATTCACGCCTGGGTAGCAGCGAGGAGCATTATGAACGACTTCAACCGCAAGGTGGAAGACGCGTCGGCGCGCGTCAGCAAGACTGTCGCCGAGGCCGCGGAACGAATCGAGAAAGAGATTCCGGAGTTCATCAAATACCTGAACGAGGAGGTTGTGCCCACGGTTCGCCAGCATTCGACTCAAGCCCTGCGCACCGCCAGCCAAAAGCTCACCGAACTGGCCGACTACATGGAGCAGCAAAAATCCTCGCACAAATGACGCAGCGCCGCACGGCTTTCGTCTTCCACGCTCGGACTCTGATTCTCCTTCTGACGTGGCTGCTCGCGAGTTGCGGCCATCCCACGCAGGCGCGAGTGGATATACCTACGCCTCCGGTCGCGACTGGCGAGCCTTGTTCAAGCGCGCCGTGTCCTGAAGTTGCTGGGAAAAATGGCCGTCAGCCTGGAGTCGAAAAAAGCGCTGACCCCGCTGAACCTGTTATTCCCGCCGGTGCCACGCCACTGCGCACCGAAACCGGGCGCGCAAGCTGGTACGGGCCTCCTTATCACAACCGGCGAGGATCGAATGGCGAGGTCTACAACATGCACGCGATGACTGCGGCACATCGTACGTTGCCGCTGGGCTCGATTGTTCGGGTCACAAATATCAGCACCGGCCACACGGCGCTGGTGCGCATTACCGATCGAGGACCGTTCATCCCCGGGCGGGTTCTCGACTTGTCGCTGGCCGCGGCGCGCAAACTTGATGTATATCTGCCAGGAGTGGCCGAGGTGAAGGTTGAGGTGATGCAAACTCCCGTCCCGCTCGATACCGGCGGAAAGTGGGCGGTGCAGATTGGCGGCTTTCCCGAGGAAGAGGCTGCCGACAAACTTGCCGACCATCTTATGCGCCGTTACCATACCGCCAAAGTGCAGCGCTTCGCCAGTCCCGCAGGGGATTGGTGGGTGCGGGTGCGCGTGCTCGATGATGATCGTCAACGTGCCCAGAACCTCGCCGCAGAAACCCACACTCCGGAAGGCGCTGTATTTGTGGTCAGACTGGATTAGAAAGACAGTGGCCAGTGGCCAGTTCGTTAGCCACTTTCTTACTTAATGCTATCCTCACGCGGGAGACCCTGATGACCGACCCTACGAGCAATTGCCTGTTCTGCCGCATTGTTCGCGGCGAAATTCCTTCGAAGAAGGTTTATGAAGATGAGCATGTGTTCGCCTTTGAAGACATCGATCCCAAGGCTCCGACGCATGTGCTGGTAGTCCCGAAGAAACATTTTGCTGGATTGAAGGAAGCCCACGCTCATGACGCTGAAATGATCGGCCGCTGCCATTTAGCGGCAGCGGAAATCGCGCGGCAACGGAACATCGAGCAAGGATACCGGACAGTTCTCAACGTGGGTCCCGGAGCAGGCCAGTCAGTGTTTCATCTTCACGTTCATCTCTTAGGTGGACGGCAACTACGCTGGCCGCCGGGATAAGAGCAGTTTGCCGATTTTCGGCCGCTGAAGACCCATCGTCGGATAGTTTGACACGAATTTTCCTGCGTAAGTACAATGTAATTACAAGCAGGATGTTGTATGCGACTAGAACTCACACGTATTGGCAACTCGCGCGGCATCCGCATTCCTAAGCCGCTGATCGCACAGTGTGGCTTGGGCGACGTGGTGGAGTTGCGAATCACCCCCGCGGGACTTGTCATTGCGCCTCATCGCGCTCCCCGCAACGGCTGGAAGGAGGCTTTTGCGGCGTCGCGTCCAGCTGAGCGAGAAATGCTCCTCGATCGAGTATCACCGAATGCGTTTGATTCCGAGGATTGGAAGTGGTGAATTATCCGCGGCGAGACGAAGTCTGGCTCATCGCGCTCGATCCTTCAAAGGGGTCAGAAATCAGGAAAACCCGCCCTTGCCTTGTCATCTCTCCTGACGAAATGAACGAATCGCTGCAGACTGTGCTAGTGGCTCCCATGACGACCACTCTGCGCCGCTACCCCACACGCGTGACCCTCGTCTTCCGAAGCAAAACCGGGGAGGTCGCTCTGGATCAATTGCGGGCGGTAGACCGTCAGCGTCTGGTGCGCAAGCTCGGTGTGGTCTCGAGTAAGGCCGCGCATGAGGTTTCGAGCGTATTGCAGGAGATGTTTGCTCGCTAAAGAGAAGGCCTACCACGGTCGGCGTTTTGAAGCGTGGTAAGAAACGAGTTGACGCCTAGAGGATTAAGCTGCGCGGCCGCGTCTCTCCCCTACTGCACAGTCGGACTTTCGTCTTCCGGAGCTCCGTGCCGCCGTAAAAGCTGCGGCAAGTTTTGCGAGAACGCAGATCGTGGCAGGACCATATCGCACCCAACTTCGTGGGCTTTCTGCTTCAGGTCGCCTTGCACATGCGAAAGGAACCCGATGATCGAGGTTCCCTTCTTCAGCTTCGACTTCAGCTTGGGGATAAGCGTTAGAGGCTTCGCGTTGGCGTTGTTGAGGTCAAAAATAATCAGCGACGGCTTCTCCTCGCCATTATGCTGCATGCGCTCGGCCAGGTCCTTGTCGTTCTTGGCGAACTCGACCTTAACGTTCAACTTTCGCGCAGTCTCCTGAATCTTGGCCTGAAAGAAAAGATCGTCGACGAAGGCAAAGATACGAGAGCTGGAATCTTCGCGGGCCGGAAGAGGCTCGGGATCGGCCGGCGCAAAAGGCGCAGCGAAGCCGGGCCGCGCTCCGCGACGCCCTCCCTGACCGTTGTTGCCGCCCAAGGCAGCGCGATAACTGTGGTCCATAGGCGCGGTGTAGATGCCGTCCTGGTTGTGGCGCGACTGGCTGGGACCGGCGGGGCGGGGGCCGCGCGGATTATTAGAGCGGCGTCCGCGACGCCGTCGATTTCTGCCTCCGCCGCCACCGGAGGGTCTTCCTGGTCCTGCGTTCATAGTCCTCTCAAAGCTGCTGGGCCGGGCCTTGGACCCGGTGCAGTGTTGCAAACTCTTGCGATTTCAGTTTCCCCATTGGTTGCGGAAGGCTCTGGCCGCGTTGGCGCTCAGTCACTTTTCTTGCGGAGGCTCCCTGACGTCTCAGTCGTACCTATGAATCTTCAAATTTCGCGAACGCATTCGAGGAGCGTGGACCGCTCTCCACGCGCCATTGCGGTGGGCTGGACGCAATCGCGGTCGTCGCTGTTTCCGGTGAAGCAAACTCGTACTGGCGAAAAAAACTAATTTATGCGTATCGCTTATCCGTTATCGGAGTCCGTCGCGCCGCCGGGAACGGCCTGGGGCGCGGAAGGCCAACGCGGGAACGAGGCCAATGAGAACAACCTAATGGTACTCGCCCTTGCGCGGACGCGCAAGGGGCAAAGTGGGGAGCTTTTTGCACAGGAGGACAATGCCTCCCGGGGGAACGGGCCTTCGGGTTTCGGCGGGGTTGTTAGTTGAAGATTGCTGAGTTGCCCCAAAACCGATCCGGGGTTAATCAACAATCGCAATCCACAATCAAGAATCAGCGATCGGCGATTTTTTCGGGAGCTACTTCGCGTCCGTCATCTGTTCCCTTTTCTCGTTGTACACTCCGAACTTTTTCGCGATCGGCTTCAGCGTGGGATAGAACTGGACAAAAGTGTGCTCGACAGCGGCGTGCTCTTCATGGCACGACCAGCAGGCGTTCCCCTTGGGCATGGCTTCGGAGGTCTTGCCCTCGGCATCGAATCCGAAGTAAGCCCATTTTTCGGGATAGCGGCTGGAGTCTTTCACTTCGACCGCCAGGCCCATCAAGTCGGTTTGAAAGTGGCCGGTCTTGTTGATCGAGCCTTTGCTTTGCGCGTCGCGCTCGTCAATGACGAACATGGTCTGCTCCGGCCATTTGCCGGAAGCCGCAAATTCCTGATAGGCCCAGCGCGGGACAAAGACGTTGGTAAACATTTCGTGACTGCCCGGGGCCGGGCTGTAATTCATGCCATAGCCGGCGGAGAGAAACATCCACTCGCGATAATCGTCAGGGCGGAGAAGTGCACCCTTGGCGTCGTATTGCGGCTTGGGAGATTTCTCTTCGGGCGCTGCGGCCAGCAGGGTGAAGCAGAGAGTGCACAACAGCGCGACGGAAAGAGTACGTTTCATCGTATTGCCTCCTGGCAGTCTTGCTTTAGACGAATCTGGCTGGATAATCCTAACCAGTCGATCCGGCGAAAGTATCAGGCCGCGCGGCTTGAAGACCAGAAGCTTCACTGCAGGAAGACACGGCTTCGCTGCATTTTTTCCATTCGGCCGTCGCCATCGACTAGGATTCCCCCTATGGACGACTCCCGGCTGCGCTCCAACTCGCCGCGATGGTTCTGGATTGCGGCCATCTGGTCTGGCGTCGGATTGTTCGACGCCACACAGACTGTCTTTGTGATGCGCGCGGAAGGCATGCACCATTACTGGCTGCACCTGTTCTTCACAATTTTGTTTTCATGGCTGCCTTGGGCGTTGGCCACCCCTTTGGTACTGAGTCTGGGTCGCAAATATCCTGCGGCAGAATGGAGGCGGGTTTCTGCCTGGCTCGCGCATCTTGCCGCTTGTGCCGCCATTGGCCTGGCATCTGCCGGATGGGACGCGATGTGGGAAGTGTGGCTGAATCCGTGGGCCCTGTCGCCCGCCCCGCGGTCGTTCGCGCAACTCTGGCTGTATAAATTCGATAACGGACTGCTCGCGGACGTGATCCTCTACGGCGTCATTCTGGTGGTCGGCTCCATGCTCGATTCGCGCGAGCGCCTGGCCCGGCAACAAACCGAAACCGCGCGCCTAAACGAGCAACTCTCGAAGGCGCAACTCAGCGCGCTGCGCCGGCAAATCGAACCGCACTTTCTTTTCAATACGCTGAATGCCATCGCCGGCCTGGTGCGTGAGAAGAGAGGCGACGACGCGATCCGCATGATTGCCGCACTCAGCGACTTCCTGCGCCGCGTGGTGGAGGACTCCGGACGGCAGCAGGTGCCGCTGGCGGAGGAACTGGAATTTGCCCAACAGTACCTCGATATTCAGAAAGTGCGCTTTGCCGAGCGTCTACAGATTCGCGTGGATGTGCCTGTCGAACTCTTCCCCGCTCAAGTTCCCAGTCTGATCTTGCAGCCGATGGTCGAGAACGCGGTCAAGCATGGCATTGCGAAACGCGTGCAGGGCGGCGCGATCCGCATTGCCGCCGCGCGCTCAAACGGCAGGCTTACGCTCAGCGTTTACAACGACGGCCCCGGGTTGCCGGAGGGATGGGAGAAGACGCAATCCGGCGTGGGGATCTCGAATGTGCGCACGCGCCTACAAAACCTCTACGGAGATGAGTTCGAGATGAGCATGAGGAATCAGGCGTCCGGCGGCGTGGAGGTATCGGTAAGCGTGCCTTTCGCTTTTCAACCGGCCGCGAATGCGCTTTTCGTCACACGGAAGGCCGAGGAGTAATTCGTGCCCGCGCCAGAAGTCCCTAAAAAATTAAGCACGCTCATCGTGGACGACGAACCATTGGCACGCAGCAATCTTGCCGTGCTGTTGCGGCAGGACCGCGAGATTGAAATCTGCGGTGAGTGCAGTTCGGGCGCGGAGGCAGTGGAAAAAATCCGCAGCGCGAAGCCGGACCTGGTGTTTCTCGACGTGCAGATGCCGGAATGCGACGGCTTCGACGTGCTCGAACTGCTGGGCCGCGACTTGCCTCCGGCTATCGTCTTTGTCACGGCTTACGATCAATACGCGCTGCGCGCTTTTGAAGCTGGCGCGCTCGATTACCTTTTGAAGCCGTTCGACAACGCCCGCTTCGAGCGCGCGCTCGACCGCGCCAAGCAAAAGATCGCCCGTGGTACGGGGGTGCCAAGAAGCCTGGAGCGCATCGCCATCAAGAGCGTCGGGCAGATCTCGTTTGTGAAAGTCTCAGAGATCGATTGGATTGAGGCTGCGGACTATTACGCCTGCCTCCATGTAGGTCCGAAAACACACCTCCTGCGACGCAGCATGTCTGAACTCGAACAGGATTTGGATCCGGTCACGTTTTCCCGCATCCACCGTTCAACGATTGTGAATCTTGAGCGCGTCCGAGGTTTAGGACTCGGCGAAGACGGCGAATACGAAGTGCTGCTCGAAAACGGCGCCAGACTCCGCTTGAGCCAGCGTTACCGCAAGCAACTGCAAGTCCGGTTGGGAGTTCGCTGATCAAACTGCCTGTGACGCGGCAACTCTCTACTGCCCCTCTCTACTGCGACGACACAGCCAGATTAATTGAGAAGGGAGCATTCGAGTTGGTAAGCGGGACCGGCCCGCCAGTAGTGGCGCTGATGGTAACGACATAGTTACCGGGAGGCGTTCCGGCATTCTTTAGGCTGTTGTTGCTGTTGTTATTTCCGCCGCAAGAGCCCAGCCACAGTGTGGAGAATCCGAGAACCATGATCAAGCTAAGCAACCGCACGCCCCGCGTGCGGCGCCTTACAAATACAAATAAGCCGGGCAGCAGCAGGGCATAAAAGATGCGGCTGCGTCCGAAAGGCGGACGAAGCAGCTCGGTGGTCACGGGTGTGGTCACGAGGGTAACGGTTACCGAGCTGGCGTTCGTCGGCTGGTCATTGCCCGAAACCTGGCAAGAAATTTCAGCGGTGACCGGAATTCCAGAGCAGCTGTACGTGAGTGGCAATACCGTTGTGCTGTTGCTGCTGTTGATGAAGCCGGTTGAGCTGCTGACGGTAATCGGAATCTGGACCGTTCCTCCGACGCCGATGGGGAAGGTTGCGGCGGTCGACGAGAGAGTGAAGGTTTCGGTGCTTTTAGTCACTGTCAAATTGAGAGTGGTGGAGATCGCCGCGCTCCCGCTGATCCCCGTCACTGTGATTGTCTGAGGCCCCTTAGGCAGGGCCATGTTTGCTGCAGTGCTAATAGTCAGGCCAACGGGGGCGGAGGAGGTCCCATTCAGTGTGATGCTGGCCGGATTGAAGCTGCAAAGCGCACCAGCAGGCAGGCCGGAACAACTGCCACCACTGGAAACTGCGGAGTTAGTGAAGGTCACGGTTCCCGTGAAACCACCCGCAGGTACGATAGTTATAGCTGAGGTCGTGGGTGGTCCCGTTTGCCCCGCAGAAACGGTCAGGCTGGCTGGAACGGCGGAGATTGTGAACGGAGTCGTCACCGTAACGACAGCGGCAGTTGACACAGAGCCGCTGTGGGAAGCATCCCCCTCGTAGGTGGCAGTGATGCTGTTCGATCCCGCCGGAAGAGCCGTTGTGGTGAACGTCGCAGTCCCTGAGGCCAGGGTGGCTGTACCCAAGAGCGTAGTAGATCCGTTATTCGAAGTTGAGAAACTTAATGTCCCCACACTGCTCGCGGGAGTAACTGCGACCGTGAAAGTAACCGGCGCGCCCGCGAAGACGTTCGTGGCAGCAGTCGACATCGTGATGGACGTGGCGGTGCGAGAGGCAGCCCATGCATCCGCCAACGCATTAGTATCGACCGAGCCAAGGCCGGTAACCCGATCGTAGCCAATACCAGCGCTAAAGCCATATTGGAACGGGGCGGTCGCAGGGCAGCCTGTGGTTCCGGTGGTGCAGGGCACGATATTGTTTCCGCTAGTCACGTCGTGGAAAGCAGCCGGGGTGTTAGCGGCTAAACTATAAAGCGTGGGATTGATGTTGCCCAATCCCGATGAACCCAGGTGTTGGCTAATAAGTGCGACGATTCCGGCGAATGTAGGCGCGGCTGCGGAAGTCCCGCCGACAGCTGTAAGATCTCCGCCGGCGCCAGTGCGGAATCCACTGGTGCAGCTTGCTACGACCGTGCCATTCGGCCCATCCTCGGAGCAAAACAAATAAGGATCGTGATCGGGCGAGGCATTCAGCGCGAGGTCGGGTAGATCACGTTTGCCATCATTGGGTACGCCAGTGCCGGTTTGCCACGATGGTTTTGCAAAAAAAATGCTCGCGCCGCCGCCGGAAGCGAGAATGTCTCCGCCGGTATTATTGGGATTAGTTGTGTCGTTCCAACCCGTCTCTGGAATATAGGAAAGAGCAGAAGAAATGGTGTCCGTACTGCCTGTGGTGCCTGTCCAATAAGTTGTTGTAGAAGTGGAGGCAGGATCTCCCTCGAATTCCGTTCCTCCCATGGCCGTTACTTCCGGAATAGCCGCGGGAATGTCGACGGCAAGTCCCTGAGTTGCCGACTTAACTCTGAAGTCGCAGTCGGCAGCACCGGAATCGCCGGAAGCCGACATGACGGTTTGTCCTTGCGAGTTAGCTTGCTGGATCCATCCTTGCATCGTGTCGGCTTCGGCCTGACCGACGACGGATTCGCAGTTTCCATAACTGTTGCTGATGATCGGAGCCAGATCTTGGTCGATCGCATATTGCAGAGTGTCGAACGCCCCAAACTGACGATTCGTACACGTATCACCGGCCGCTAGTCCCGCATAAACCAGCGTGATGCCCGCGTTCTTAGCTACCGCGCCTGACCACTCCACATCGAGATCGGATTCTCCTTCATCCACCGGGCAGCGCGTCGATGTGCCGGTGGTGGGTTCTAGCAGCAGAGTTGGAACATTCGCGGACAAGCTCGCCGCACTGCGGAAATTGGCGACGTCGGTGAGGTTGATTGAGCTTTGTCCGGTGAGCACGATCTTCTGCCCGGTTCCATCAGTGCCGCCGCTATACAGCGGCGCGACGTCGTAGATTGTGGCGAAATCGCCCGGCGCCACGAAATGATCGCCCGAAATATATGAGGTGAAATTCGGGTCGGTCACGCTCTGCGAAATCTTCCGCATGACGGCCCGTGGCTTGGGCTGAAAATTATGCAGATTGTGTACTGCCAAGACAACGCCTGCCAGCGCCGCCGGAACTGCTGGTTCGGTGGAGTTCGCGTAATGTAGTTCGCCGTCGACAAGGTAGTTATGAATTTCGGTGTGGAAGGTGGATTCAATTTGTGCAATCGTACCTTCAATAAATATCTGATTGCGACCGTTTGCAATCCGCGTGACAGTTAAGCCTTGCGATTGCAGCCAGGCAACAACTTTATTGATGTCGTTTTGGCTCACGCCGAAACGATCTGCGAATTGTGCAGGCGTTAGCCATTTGTGGTAATTCGCCGATGTTAAGTCCTGCTGCTGGGCAAGCAGAGTATTCAGGGCGCGTTGCTGTGCTGCGGAGGGTTTGAAAATCAGAGAAACCGCGCTCAGGACGCGGCTGCCATCGGCGCGGCCTTGATCAAATTCGGCTCTAGCCAAGCCGTGCACATTCCCCGGGAGCATCGCTACTTGACTCGGATCGACTGGGCTAACAATGCGATCCGATTGCGCGGCAACGTACAAGGTTGAAGTCACAAGCAAAAACAGGCACTTCCAAGAACGCATGCAACGCTCCGTCTGGGTCCGGGTTATATGTGTTGATTCTTCAGCTTATACGGCTTTCTGAACTCTGATCAAGTTTGACGGGCCAAAGGTTGTATGGGCCTCACAAAGCTATACAACCCCGCAACGCGCGACGAGTCGCGGACTTTGGATCGAAATTAGATCCCAAACATGTTGGGATGGAGTTTCGCATATCCATGCTCCTGAGCCCACAGGTCGAGCGGGATGGAAGCAAGTTCGTCGACCACCGGTTCGGCCAAACCATTCTTGGCAAGGTCGATCGACTTGATGTAAATCTGGCAAGTATCGCAGCACTCGACGCGAATGTAAGGGAACGTTTCTGCGGTGTAAACGGGGAGCTTGGCATGGTCTTCTTGCCCGCATCCGGGACAGACGATGCGGCGAAATTCCCATTCGGCGAGGCAGAAACCACAGAGCAGCCTGCGCTGTGCGCCGTCACCCAGCGGGCGCAGGACGCCGAGCGCGGCTCTGCGGCTACAGACGGGGCATAGCGAGAGCGAGTAGCCCTCAACATGCAGCTGCGATTGGTATCGGACGAACTCCGCGTACGGTTGCAAGAACGTGAGGGCGAGGAATCCTTCAGGATTCGAGGGCGGCTCGCCATGGTCGGACCAGACGGCATTCAGCAATTCGAAGCAGGCAGTGGCTGGCTGGCTGCGCAGTTCGTGCGCGACTTGGGCAAGGCGCTCGGGACCATGCTTTTGGACGACGGCGAGAAATTGAGGAAAGCTAGCGGTCAGGATTGTATCGCCAGCATCTTGCGGTCCCGGAAGTCGGCGGGAAGCCCATCCTTGTTCTTGGAAGACAGCCTGCGGGACCCCGGCGTTACGGTTGTCGTACTCGCTACCGCCGTCGGCAGCGGCGTGGCGTTCCATTTGCTGGTATAGCCCTTCCTGGAAACGGGCGATATGAACGTAGAAACCTAGAATTTCCACGGCAAAAGAATGCTGGGCGGCGAGAACTTCCGCCCGCCGGATGCGCTTCTGCCAGGCCGTCTTGCCCACTGGGCGATTATGGGGCTTCGATTCCTGGGAGGCAACTGCCTTGAACAAGGCTCTTCTCCTATACAGCTTCTGCGGCATTGACTGTTTGGCGTGGCGAGGTCTATAGTTTTTGGAAAATGTGGGGCACAACTCGGTCGCAGCAACCTTTGCGGTCGCACCGATAACCAGGGTTCGAAGTCAAGAGCATAGAAGTCTGGTAGCAATCTGGATTCCGGTTTTGTTTCGATCAGTGGGTTTCGATATTCGATCGAAGTAGACGGAGGATGCGCAAATGGAATTCTCCCGCAGAACTTTCCTCAAAGGTGCAGTCGTTGGTGGAACGGGTTTCTCTCTCCTGGGATTTGATCTGAAGCCCGCTGTGGCGCAACTGAAAGAACTCAAGATTGCGCGCGCCACCGAGACGCGCTCCACGTGCCCTTATTGTGCGGTGGGATGCGGCATCCTTATCTACACGATCGGCGATCGCGGCAAAAACGTCACGCCGCAGGTAATTCACGTCGAAGGCGATCCCGACACTCCCACCAATCGCGGAACGTTGTGCCCGAAGGGCTCTTCGCTGGAGCAGGACATGCTCAACCCGCGCCGGTTGACGAAGCCGCAAGTGCGGCGCCCCGGCGCGACGGATTGGCAGGACATCTCCTGGGATGACGCCCTGAATGAGATTGCACGCTGGACCAAGAAGACGCGCGACGATACTTTCGTGGAGAAGGACGCGAACGGCCATACCGTGAACCGCTGCGAAGGCATTTCCTTCATCGGCGGCTGCACCGATACCAATGAGTTCAATTTTCTGGTCGTGAAGGCCATGAGGGGGTTGGGCTTGGTTTATTTAGAAAACCAAGCCCGGGTTTGACACGGTCCCACGGTCTCAAGTTTGGGACCAACATTTGGACGCGGGGCCATGACCAACGGCTGGGTCGACATCAAGAACACCGACATGATGTTGATCATGGGCGGGAATCCCGCGGAGAACCATCCCTGCGGGTTCAAGTGGGCGATGGAGGCCAAGCGGAACCGCAATGCCAAGTTGATCTCCGTCGACCCGCGATTCACCCGTACCTCGTCCACTGCCGATCTCTTCTGCCAAATTCGGGCAGGCACCGACATTGCGTTCCTCGGCGGCCTGATTCGCTACGCCATCGAAAACAACCGGATCGCGAAAGACTACCTCGTTAATTACACCAACGCCGCATTCATCGTGAAAGAAGGTTTCAAACTTCCGGAAGACGGGCTTTTCTCCGGATTCAACACCGAGACGGGCAGATACGATTTATCTACGTGGAACTATGAAGGAATAGGAGGTTCTGGCGGGCCAGGGGGAACGCTTGGTCATGCTCCCGAACCAGCGCCAGGCAAGCTCGGAGGAGCAACGCCGCCTCCCGCTCTGCCTGCAAACGTCACCTATGACTTGACCCTGCAGCATCCACGGTGCGTTTTCCAATTGTTGAAGCAGCAGTATTCCCGTTATACCCCGGAAACCGTCGAGCGGATCACTGGCATTCCGAAAGAGCAGTACCTGAAGGCCGTAGATCTCTTTACCTCCGTCCGCAAAGATGGAGACATGAAGAAAGTCGCGACCATCATCTACGCGGTGGGTTGGACACAGCATTCGTTCGGAACACAAATCATCCGGACCGCCGCCATGATCCAGCTTCTGCTGGGAAACGTTGGGAGAGCGGGGGGCGGAGTCAACGCGCTTCGCGGCCATTCCAATATTCAGGGCGCCACCGACATGGCCGGGCTCTTCGATTCCCTGCCGGGATATCTCAAGGCGCCCGTTCCGGCCGACGCGGATTTGGCGGCGTTCCTGAAGCGCATCACGCCGGGAGCTTCCAAGCCTTCGCCGTGGGCTTCATTCAACTACTACTCGAATACGCCGAAATTCTTCGTCTCGTTGCTCAAATCGCTGTATGGCGATGCCGCGAAAAAAGAAAATGGATTCGGCTTCGACTACCTGCCCAAGGTCGACCGCGACTACTCGTGGACCCACATCTGGGACGACATGTACAACGGCAAAGTCAAGGGCATGATGGCGTTCGGCATGAACGGCGTGATGATCGGCCCGGATACAAACAAGAACATCAACGCGCTCAAGAAAGCAGACTGGCTGGTGGTGGGCGAAATTTATCCGGACGAGACCAGCGAGTTCTGGCGCGCACCGGGAATTACTGCCGACGAACAGAAAACCATCAACACTACGGTGTACCGTTTGCCATGCGCGGGGTTTGCGGAAAAAGACGGGAGCATGACCAACTCGGCGCGCTGGGCAACCTGGAAAAATGCCGCCGTACCACCTCCCGGAGAAGCGCGGCTTGACCAGGACATTGTTGCCCAAATTTTCCTCCGAGTTCGTGATCTCTATAAGAAAGAGGGCGGAAAATTTCCTGACCCCATTCTGAATCTGAGCTGGGCTTACGCCGACGCGGCGCACCCTTCACTTTCGCAAATAGCCATGGAGGTAAACGGCAAAGCCCTGGCGAATTTGACAGATCCAGCGACTGGGCAAGTGATCAAGGCGGGCCAGCAACTGCCCGGTTTTGCCTGGTTGAAAGATGACGGAACCACCATGTGCGGCAACTGGATTTATTCCGGAAGTTGGACGGAGGCAGGAAACCAGATGGCGCGTCGCGGCACGGAGGATCCGTCAAACCTGGGTATCTACCAGAACTGGGCGTGGTCGTGGCCGGCAAATCGCCGCGTGCTTTACAACCGCGCTTCTTGCGATCCCGATGGCAAGCCGTGGGATCCGTCGCGGAAACAGGTGTGGTGGAACGAGGCCGCGGGAAAATGGGCAGGCAATGATGTGCCCGACTTCAAACCGGACTCTCATCCCAAGGATCACATGGGACCGTTCATCATGAACCCGGAAGGTGTGGGGCGGCTGTTCGCGCCTATCGGAGTGCTGGCAGATGGCCCCTTCCCCGAACATTACGAGCCGATCGAAAGTCCAATCAAGAATCCGCTGCACCCCGAGCAATCGAATAATCCGCTGGTGAAGAAGTTCACTACGCCGTACGACAAGTTTGGAACTCCGGAGGAGTACAGCATTGTCTGCACGACGTACCGGCTGACCGAGCAATATCACTATTGGACGAAAAATAATCCGATGAATGTGCAGTTGATCCCGGAGCCGTTCGTTGAAATCCCGGTCGAACTGGCGAATGATTTGGGCGTCAAGGGGGCAGAAAAAATCAAGGTGATCAGCGCGCGTGGCACTTACATCGCGAAAGCCTTCGTCACCAAGCGAATCAAACCCATGACGATCGATGGCAAGAAGGTCTATCAGATCGGTTTGCCGATCCACCAGGGCTTTCGCGGTATCACAGAAGACGCAGGAAGAGATGCGCGGACGCCGGCGAATTTGCTGACGCCCGCCGTCACCGATCCGAATGCCCACACCCCTGAATCCAAGGGCTTCTTAGTGAAGGTTGAGAAGGCGTAGGGAGCGATCATGAGCCAGGCCTCGACGGAAATCATCCGAATTTCGGGACACGCCGGGTCCGTTCCCGGCGCTGGGTTGGACAGGGAATTCACGGTCTGCAAGCTGGTGGACACGACCACGTGCATTGGCTGCAAAGCCTGCGAAGTGGCCTGCCTGGAATGGAACGGTTATCCGTTCACGGAAACCACTTTTAATAACAGCTACCAGACGATGCCGGAGACGGCATGGAATTACTGGAACCTGATCAAGTTCAACGAACATGAGCGCGAAGACGGCACCATGATGCTGCTGATGCGCAAGGATCAGTGCATGCACTGCGCCGATCCGGGTTGCCTGGCCGCATGCCCAGCCGACGCCGCCATCGTCCAGTATGCCAACGGCATCGTCGATTTCCAGGAAGCGAACTGCATCGGTTGCGGATATTGCATGACCGGCTGCCCATTCAACATTCCGAAATTCAGTCCGGGCGCGCGCAAAGTTTTCAAGTGCACGTTGTGCAATGACCGTGTGTCGGTAGGGCTCGAACCGGCATGCATCAAGGCGTGCCCCACTGGCTGTCTCCATTTCGGCACCAAGGCGGAGATGAAGGAACTAGCCGAAACTCGTGCCGAGCAACTTCGCGAAAATTCTGGTTATCGCGATGCCGGCGTTTACGACCCTCCGGGAGTCGGTGGAACTCAAGTTATCTATGTCCTGCATGATGCCAAACATCCTGAGCTGTACGGCGGACTACCGAAGGACCCCCACGTTCCATTGGCCGTGCGGCTGTGGAAGCATCCGCTGAAATGGATCGGGAATTTTGGGATCATCTTCGGTGTCGTCGGGGTCTTCATTCACTACCTGCGATACGGCCCCAAGGTTGTGAAGGAAGACGAGCAGCAATCTCACGGAGGGAGTCAATGAGCCGCGAACCCTATCTCCTCCCGAATGGGCGCGTCTTGCGTTATACATTTCACGAGCGCGTTATTCATTGGTTGACGGGCGTCTCCTATGTGTACCTGCTGCTCACCGGACTTGCCTTCTGGAGCCCGTGGCTGTTTTGGATCGCTATCGTTCTCGGTGGCGATACGGTTTCGCGTGAACTGCACGCCTGGATCGGCCTCGTCTTTACCGTCGGAATCTCGCTGATGTACAGAATGTGGCACCGGCAGATGCGGGAAACCCCAGCCGATAAGGCCTGGTGGGCGGCCATTGGACATTACATTCGCAACGAAGACGATCAAGTGCCTTCAGCCGACCGCTTCAATCCCGGCCAGAAGCTGCTGTTTTGGGGCTTCTTTTGGAACGGCATCCTGCTTCTGCTTTCCGGCTTGATTCTGTGGCTTCCACAATACATTCCCTGGAACTTGCGCTTCCTGCGCCTGGCTGCGGTGTTCTTGCATCCGGTATTCGCGCTGGCCACGATCGCGCTTTTTATCATTCACGTGTATATGGGAACTGCGATGGAGCGCGGCGCGTTTGGCTCCGTGATTCGTGGCGACGTCTCGCGCGCCTGGGCCGATCATCACCACCACAGCTGGTATCAGCGACTCCTTCGTGACTCGACCGCGAAAATGAATGATGCGAAGTAGGATCGCCGATGGAGTCTGCGTTGGCTGCGCCATTTTGCGGTCGCAGTGCGCGTAACAGAAATCGACTCCCTGGCGCAATCCAAGCGCCGATGTGCTGCATCCAAACTGCTGAATAAATCCTAGTTTTGCGTGTACTCCGGAGAGAACTCATGCGCTTCTTATGCAGTGGATTGCTCATTGCCACGGCCATCATCCTTCCTGTGGCGCTCTTACTCGCAGCCGGCGGCGTCGACGCCAATTTTCACAACGCACCAGACTCTGCCAAAGCGATGAAAAATCCTTACGAGGGAGACGCGGCCGCCGCGCAAGTTGGGAGCCGTTTGTACGCCCGCAACTGTCTCTCGTGCCACGGCAAGATGGGAAAGGGCACGGGGAACGTGCCGTCGCTGGTGGATGGCAAACTCGACTCGGTGGCGCCGGGTGAGGTTTTCTGGTTTATCACGAAGGGTGACAAAGATAATGGCATGCCGTCATGGGCGCAGCTGCCGGCGAGGCAGCGTTGGCAAATCATTACATACGTAAAGTCGATGGAATCCTCTTCTCCAGCGACGCAAGAAGCCAGCACGGCGCCGGTGGATACGAGCACTTCGAAATTGAAGGCGCCGCCCCCTACGCCTCCCTTCACCGATTTTCGCTATGAGAAACCGGGAACCACCCACAAAATTACAGTGAAGGATCTTCCCCAGCCCTATGCGACCCAATCCGCGGAGAATGGCCCGGAACTCGTAGCTCGACCTGACAATGCCTGGCCGGTGGCTCCCGCCGGATTCAAGGTGGAACTGTATGCCGCAGGACTCAACAATCCGCGGACGTTGCGTACGGCTCCGAATGGAGATGTTTTTCTTACGGAGAGCGATCCCGGGCGGATTCGCGTGTTTCGCGGCCTTACCAGCGACGGAAAACCCGAGCAGGTGGCCATCTTCGCCACCGGACTGAAACGTCCGTATGGTCTGGCGATTTATCCCCCGGGCCCTGATCCGCAATGGTTGTATGTGGGCAATACCAACGAAGTGGTTCGCTTTGCATATCACAACGGTGACCTGAAGGCGAGCGGCGCCCCGGAGCACATCGCCGATTTGCCATGCTGCAATGGGCACTGGACGCGGGCGGTGGAATTTTCGCGAGACGGCAAGAAAATGTTTGTGGCAGACGGCTCAGGCTCGAACGTGGACGATCCCGACACGCATCCTACCGAGAAAAACCGTGCAGATATTCTCGTGTGCAATCCGGAAAAGTGCGTGTTGAGCGTGTACGCCTATGGCATTCGCAATGCTGGCGGCGGGATTGCCGTAAATCCGAAGACCGGCGAGTTGTGGTGCTCGGTGAATGAGCGTGACGGCTTGGGCGATAACCTGGTTCCCGATTACATCACACACGTGCAGGAAGGCGGATTCTACGGGTGGCCTTGGTGGTACATGGGTGGGCATCAGGATCCGCGGCACAAGGGCAAGCATCCGGAATTGAAGGACAAAGTAATCGTGCCTGATGTGCTATTGCAACCGCACAACGCATCGCTTGAGCTCACGTTCTATGAGGGCCAGCAATTCCCTGCCGAGTATAAAGGAGATATTTTTGCTTCGGAACACGGCTCATGGAATAAGACTGTGCGCGTGGGTTACGAGGTGGTTCGCGTTCCTCTGCATCAAACGGGCAATGCCAGCGGCGAGTACCAGGATTTTCTTACTGGCTTCGTGCTGCCCGATGGCAACGTCTGGGGTCGACCGGTGGGCGTGACGGTGGCTGCCGATGGCTCGCTACTGGTGAGCGACGATGGATCGAACTCGATCTGGAGAGTCAGTTACACAGGAAAGTAACTAATGAGCGGAAACTTCTTCCCCGCTATCACAATTCAGCGGCTCGGCAACGATGGACAAAACATAGACGCTGGGCTTGGTTCGGTAGGGTGTAATAAAACGTGCGGGCGTCGGGAAAAAGGTCAGGGGTAAGGTCAGTTACCCTGCGCAAATTGAGCGGAAAAGCGGGCGCGGGAAATGCACCTCGGTAATCTCAATCCCGTGGAACCGGGCTGCTAGGCTCATCGAATGCCGGTTTTCATCGATGATGTTAAAGGTGGGGAGAACCGTGTCCGCGAGGACGCACAGATTTCAGACCAGCAAGTGCCAGCGCTGGTTGAGTTGTTGAAGAACCGTTCTTATGCCGAGATCCGGCAACGGATGTATGACCGCGAGCCCGGGAGCCCGTGGTGGACAGCGTGCCGGACTGAGCTCGATCTACGCAATGGACAGCAGTTCGGCGAAGCATCGCTGGCGATGTCGCGAACCTCCGAGAAAATGCGGGCCTCGGTGCAGCATTTCGAGCAACTGACCGAGACCTTGCATGAGGCGACGAAAGATGTCGCCGACTTGCTGCGTGGAGCTCAGGAGGCCGGACGCCGCCTCGAGATCGCAGTGTATGTGGCCATCGGCGTAACCCTCGTGCAATTCTTCAACCTGATTTTCGAAATCTTCCACAAGCACTGAGCGTTGTGGCGCCCAGCGTTAGCGCCCCTTGAGAGCTTCTAGTTCATCCAGAGTGCGCGGCCAGTCCGATCCCAATAGCCGTGACAAACTGCGATCGGCGAGCACCTTTCCGCCAGTCTGGCAGCGGGCGCAGTAGTTAGTCTCTTTGTCCGCATAACGAATGCGCAGAACCTTCTCGCCACAGCGGGGACACGGCTCCCCGTAACGCCCGTGGACTGCCATCCCCTTGCGAAATGCTGTCACCTTTTCTGGGAACCCTGCCTTGGCCTCGGCTCGTAAGTGATCAATCCAAAGTTGAAGCGTTTCGCGAGAAGCGGTGAACAGACGCTGCCATTCTTCCGGTTTCAATTTCTGTGTAAGCGAAATCGGAGATAGTTTTGCGGCGTGCAGGATCTCATCGGAATAAGCGTTGCCGATGCCACTCAACAGGCGCGGATCGGTGAGAGCTCGCTTGAGCGTGTGATTTTCTACGGTGAGTGTGTCGCGGAAAGAATTGAGATCAGCCGCGAAGATGTCGATTCCACCGGCGTCCAAGGAACCGAGACCTTCTTCGCTGCCGACGACGTGCAACGACGCACGCCGCTTCGATCCAGCTTCTGTGAGGACGAGAGAACCACCAGGAAAGTCGAAAGCGGCGAGAGTCTGGCGGCCTGCCAGCTTGGCTTCCGGAGGGCGCCAGTGCAATCGGCCCGCAATCATCAGGTGGAGTACGAGCCAGAGATCGTTCTCCGTTCCAATGGCAATGCGCTTGCCGATGCGTCGTACGTCGCGTACTACCTGACCTTCAACCTCCGCAAGCGGCGGTTGCACGGTGCGGAGCAGAAACGCGCTTGCCAATCGCACACGTTTAAGTGGCTGCCCAACGATGCGTGGTTCGAGAGCACTGATGTAGGCGGCGATATCTGGCAGTTCGGGCATTTGTGTTTGCGGAGCGCCTCATCCTTTAACTGCCGAGCGGATTTTGGGGGAACCGGAGACCGCAGTTTTCAGCTCCGCGTCAGTTTCGATCAGTTCCAAGACTTTCCTAGTCATCTCCTCATCAATGTCGGGCGCCTTTCGAATCTCCACCGGATAGCGGACCAGCAGTTCCAGGCCTGCGTCTGCGAACTGAATACGCGCCTCCGGACGCGGCATCTCCACTTGAATATCGACCCGGCGTTCGATATCGGCATGCTGCCGTTCGATCTCCTCACGATATGGCGAATAGACCGCGTTCACGGTGGCCACCAGCTTTTCCTGAGCCACTTTATGATTTCCATTCGGGGCAATCATCACCACAACTTCGTGCCAAGCGTACTCGGTTCCCGGAATTTGTTTGAACAGCGGCGTACCCGTCTGGAAAAGGACGGCGTTTGAGATCACAGCGATTCGTCCGGTCGGATAAAAATCCAATCCCGTCCCAGCCAGTTCCATCAGGTACAGCCTCACGAGTCCGATATCGACAACATCGCCGGTGATGCCGGCAACACTGATTCGGTCGCCGACGCGGATGCCATAACGCCCGATGATAAAGAAATACGCGGCCACCGACAGCAGGACGGCCTGCAAACCTACGGCGATGCCTGCGGTGATGAATCCGGCAAAAGTTGCAAGCGAACTGAACTCGCTGACGAAGCCCAGGACCAGAACAACCACGAACAAAAACCCGATCACCACACGGCGCATGACGAGAAACTGCCGCCGCCGGCGAGGTTCGCTCACATACCGGAATGTGACCCGGCGCCAGAGCTCCGAAAGAATCAGAATCACCGCCAGGGCCAACAGAATTCCGAAAACCCGGACGAGAACAGAGCGGAGAACGTGCCGGGATTCCCGGGAAATCGAGTCGCGCCACTCGGCGAGGTTTGTCTTGCTGTCGTCGAGCACGACGATTTCCTGGCTGAGAGGAAGAAGAACGCCGGAAAGTTGCTTGAAGCGATCAGTGAGCTCCTGAAAGGCTTGCCGTTCCTCTTGAAGCTGCCGAGCATCGGTAGCGGCAGGCTGGTTGCCCATCTTCTGGCTCAGTTGAATGGTTGCCCGCAGCGCATCTCGGAGCGGCCTACGCAAGCGGTCCGCGACATTGCGTGCATAGCCGGTTTCTTCGACGAGTCCGTCGATTTGGCGCTCCGCGCTCATGTAGTCGTACAACGTAATTGCCTCGCTGATCAGACCGCCCGAGTTCGCTAGCGAGGGTTTCGCATTCGCAGGTGTGGGTGCCGGAGTCGCCGCCGCTTTTTGAGGACTCGCTGGCGAGCCTATAACTTCGGGAACCGATCTGGCGAGCTGATTGATACCGCCCTCGAGACCACCGGCGATCTCGCCATTGGTCTCCACGAACGCCGCCATCTTCTGCACGGCATCGAGAACCGCTTTCTGTAAATCCAACTGGCCCTGTAGAGCATCCCGCTGTGAAATCAGGTTGTTGCGCCGCGCGGGCTGTGCTTTGGCGATTTGCGCGTTCACATTTTCGATCTGGGATTGCAGCTGATCGATCTGCGCGGAAGTCTTTGCCTGCATCTGCGCCAGATTTTGCTGCTGCGTCGTCTCGGAAGATGCCTGATTCGTGCCGTTAACTTTTTGTTGAGCCGCGATCAGAGTGCTCTCGGCCTTCGCCGACTGAAACGCGAGCCGCACGGCCTGCGCGCCAAGGCTTTGCGCGTTGTCCTGATAAATGGCGTCGCTAGGCTGTCCGACAGACAGGCCGGTCGCCGAATGACGATACCAATTGATAATCTGGTTTAAATGATGCAGGGTGGCAGAGCCATCGAGTTGAATCGGCGGCAAGGGATTTGGTGAGGGTTGGGAACCCTGCTGCGCAAGCGCCTCCGGCGGCTGGGACGGCTTCGAATCTTGTGCCCACAAAGTCACTCCGCCGCTTAGGGATAGCAGGACGATCGCGAGGATTCCGCCGGCGCCGCGCCAGAGTGCGATCGAGGGATGCCTGATGCTTTTTTGCATTTTTCTCCGTACGATTGCCAGCAAGCTTCTCAGCGAAATCACGCCAACAATCCAAATGACAAGTTGGGGAATCTAATCGACCATGCGCCTTCCAAAACGCTTCGTCGGTTTCATTGTAACGATTCAGTCCGTTCTTTTTTTTGTCCATTTTTTTCTTTATGAGACGTGGACATTTTCGCCAACAGCCAGCTATCGCCCAAGAGTGCTATGGATCAAGCTGGCTCTCGGCTTTTTGTCGGTGAGTTTTGTGACCGCATCGGTACTCGCCTTTCGTTACACAAATCCTGTGTTGCGCGCGTTTTATAGAGCTGCCGCGATCTGGATGGGGTTTCTGAGTTTCTTTTTCCTCGCAGCAACTGGCTCCTGGGTCATTTTCGGAGTCGCGCGGCTGGCTGGGCTGGAAATTAACTTCCATCGGATGGTGGAATGGCTCTTCGTTATCGCTGCAGTTGCCGGACTCTATGGGGTCATCAATGCTGGCTGGACGCGAATCACGCGGGCAACTGTACGACTCGCGAACTTGCCAGCAGCGTGGCGCGGGCGCAAAGCGGCCCTGATCAGCGATCTCCATCTTGGCCACGTCCGAAACGGCAGTTTTCTCCGGCGGATGGTGGCGAAGATTTTGCGCGAAGAGCCGGATGCGATTTTTATCGCGGGTGATTTGTATGACGGCACGGCCATCGACGCGGGACGAGCGGCGGCGCCGCTGAGCGACCTGACCGCGCCGCACGGAGTTTATTTTGTCGCGGGAAATCACGAACAGTTTGGGGACGACAGCAAATATCTGAATGCCGTTGCTGCGGCCGGCGTGCGCGTGCTCAGCAATGAGAAAGTGGAAGTGGATGGCCTGCAGATTGTGGGTGTGCCGTATCGAAATGCGGCGCAGGACGGGCTGGCATCGGTGCTGCGGCGCATCCGTTTAGATCGCGACCGCGCCAGCATCCTACTGACACCCGCTCCCGATCATCCGGAAATCGCTGAGGCCGCGGGAGTTTCGCTTCAACTCTCCGGGCATACGCACTTGGGACAGTTCATTCCCTGGAGCTGGATGGCCCGGCGGATTTACCGGCAGTTTGTATATGGTTTGAGCCGGATCGGAAAGATGCAGGTTTTCACCTCCAGCGGAGCAGGAACCTGGGGTCCGCCGCTGCGCCTGGGATCGAATCCGGAGATCGTAATGCTGGAGTTCGAGTAGAGGTAACCAACTCCGGGGTTATCAACGCAATTTCCGGTAATTTCCCTTACACAATTAGGGCGGTCGTAAGTCACCTAACAGTTTGTAGAAAAACTCGATTCACGGCCGCTTCGGGAAGGGCACGAGTTCCACTCGTGCCGCAAAGTCGCTGACAATGCGTCCGCGCTTCAGCGCCTGAGGTCTGCTTCTGGTGCTTGCGATGATTTTTCCCGCAGCCTGCTAAGCTGAACAACCCAACAACTATTTCACGTACTTCGGCCCGGCGGGCGCGTCCCATGGATCGTACTGCAGGGAGAAACGGATTCTCTCTGCAATCGAAGGATGGCTGTAAGACCAGAACACGAGCAACGGGTTCGGCGTGGGATAGTCGTAGCTTTTCTCTCCCAGCTTCTGAAAGGCGGATGCGGCGACTTCGCCATTATGAGGGAAGAGGCCGTGCGTTACTTCCAGCCCGTAGACATCGGCCTGATGCTCCTGGTAGCGACTGAAAGCATTGCCGATGGGTTCACCTGCCAGAGTGAGCAACGAGAGCGCCAGCATCAGCACAGGTAGAGCAGCTAAATCGTTAACGCCGCGGACGTGCCAGGCGTCGCCCCATCGCGCGAGCATCGCGAGCACGATTTTTCGTCCCAGCCAAAACCCGAGAAACGTCATCGCCGAGAAGAAAGCCAGGCCTTTGTAAATGTGGTTCAGAACGTAGTGGCCCATTTCGTGTCCAAAAACAAAAAGCGTTTCAGGAACTGTCATGTCGCGCGAAGTGTTGTCCCATACGACTACGCGCTTGGTGGCGCCGATCCCGGTGACATAGGCGTTGTAGGTGGTGACTTTTTCGCTGGCCTCCATCTCGAACATACGGTCGCTCGGAATGTTGAGTCCGCCACGCTGCGTGACTTTCTCGATCTCGCTGACGAGTTGCGGCCGCGTCTTATCCAGCGGTTCGAACTTGTTGAACATCGGATCGAGGATGACGGGGGCGACAAAGATCAGCAGGACCATGAAAGGCTGCGTCAGCAGCCAGAAGTAAAACCACCAGCGCTGCGGACTCTTGCGGATAATCCTGAATAGCGCGGCGACCGCCAGCACAGTGATCACCAACGAAACTGCCTCAGCCTTGCACCAGTCGCCTGCCCAGGAGCCCCACCCCTGCACGGAGAGTCCGTAGGCGCGCGAGATGCGGTTCTCATAAATATCAAGGGGCAAGGTAATTAACGCGATCAGAAGCGTCAACAATGGCACGAAGACGAGCGCCTGGACAAAGCCGTTCTTGCTGACCCGCTCGGCGAGATCACGGAAGGCAGGTGCTACGCGCAGCTTAAGCAACACCCACAAAACCACAATACCGAAAAGCATGCCAAACAAATACAAGACGGTGCGCGTCTTATAGAGCGCTTCGGCTTTGGCCAATTTTTCGGGAGGCAGGCTGTATTCAGTGAGTTGCAGTTCCTGCGGCGGCTGACTTGGTTGGGGCTCTACCGAGCTTGGTGGCGCGGCGCCAGGCTTCGGCTGCGCGAATGCGAAGGTCAGCGACAAAGCGACGAAACTACAGAGAGCCAGCCGGGATGCGATTGCTTTCACAGAGATTTCCTTCTTCATTTTCTGCACCATTTTCTGCAACCGGATGATATGTTGTCGGAGCCGTATAATCCAACCTTCTTGCAACGCACACCGGTCGTCATGAACCAAAGACAAAGAGAAATACAGGATGAAGTCACTCGTCTTTTACCTGCGCGCAAGGGACATTTTCTGCTTGAGTCGGGCCACCACGGCAGCCTTTGGCTCGACCTTGAGTTATTGTGCCTGCGGCCGGAACGGATCAGGGGTCAGGCAGCACAAATCGCCGAGAGCCTTGTGGCGCACAACGTAGAGGTGGTATGCGGGCCGCTCGTGGAAGGAGCGTTCGTCGCACTGATGGTCGCTGAGAAACTCGGCTTGCCTTTCACATATGCAGAGCGGTTCGCAGATGCGTCCAGGGATGCACTTTACCCGGTACAGTATCGTCTGCCGCGCGCACTTCGCGATGTGGTGCTTGGCAAGCGCGTAGCCATCGTCAACGACGTCTTCTACGCAGGCTCGGCCATTCGCGGAACGTTTGCGGACCTGCAGGCCTGCGGCGCCCAACCGGTCGCTATTGCTGCTCTCGTTGTGCTGGGACAGTCTGCGGCAAAGTTTGCGGCGGATCATAGGTTGGCCCTGGAAAAAATCGCATCTCTTCCAAATGAAATCTGGATCCCAGCAGAATGCCCGTTGTGCGCTCGCAGTATTCCCCTTGAGGATTTTCTTAACACAAAGGCAGGTGTAGCATGAAGCTTTCGATTCGGATTGCAGCCGCGGTGCTGCTTCTCACCTCTTCCATGTCGGCACGAGACCGTTCCAGCGCGCGCTCAACGGTGATTACAAAGTATGGCATTGTTGCGACCAGCCATGTGCAGGCTTCGCTGGCGGGCTCGCAAATACTGGCGCGCGGAGGTTCGGCCGTGGATGCGGCAATTGCCGCGAATGCCGTCCTTGGCGTGACGGAGCCCATGATGAACGGCATGGGTGGCGATCTGTTTGCAATTTACTGGGAGGCGAAGACTGGCAGACTGTATGGCCTCAACGCAAGCGGATGGGCGCCGCACGGACTAACTATTGAGTACGTGAAAGCGCAGGATGCAACCTCAATGCCCCTGGCCGGGATTGACTCGGTCACGGTTCCCGGTGCGGTCGCGGGCTGGCACGCACTGCACGAACGTTTTGGACGGCTGGGGTGGAAAGATCTTTTCCAGCCTGCGATTTTCTACGCCGACGATGGCTATCCGGTTCCTGAAATTATTGCCTCCTATTGGACTGACGCGGCTGATTGGATTGCGAACGATGCGGAAGCCCGGAGGATTTATCTGCCCGGTGGCAAGCCTCCCGCGGTCGGACAAGTGTTCCAGAATCACGATCTCGCGAAGGCGTTACGTCTGGTGGCCGAGAATGGAGCGAACGCATTTTACAAGGGCGAGATCGCGCGGGCGATTGTGAGCACTTCGAAGAGTCTGGGCGGAACGATGGCACCTGACGATCTGGCGGAGTTTTCGCCGGAATGGGTCGAACCCGTTTCTACCACCTATCGCGACTGGACCATTTACGAGCTTCCTCCGAATGGTCAAGGCATGGCGGCACTGGAGATGCTGAATATTATGGAGACTTCGCCGCCATCGGCCGATGGTCCGCTTAGCGTTACGGAGTTGCACAAGAAAATCGAAGCCATGAAGCTGGCCTACGCCGATCTCGGGCGGTATAACGCAGATCCGCGATTCGCGAAGATTCCGGTGAAAGGGATCTTGTCGAAAGATTATGCGCAGCAGCGCGCCAAGCTGATCGATCCCGCTAAAGCGAATTGCGAGGTTGCCCCCGGTTCTCCGCCCTTCAGCGACACAACTTATCTTTCAGTCGTCGATCGCGAGGGCAACATCGTCTCGTTGATACAAAGTAATTACGACGCTTTCGGCGCGGGCGTAGCCGTGCGTGGCATGGGGTTTGTGCTGCAGGATCGTGGAGCACTGTTTTCGCTCGATCCTTCCTCGCCAAATGCGCTCGCCCCGCACAAGCGCCCGTTTCATACCATCATTCCAGGGTTTATGGAGCGTGGCGATCAACACATTGGCTTCGGCATCATGGGAGGAGCGAACCAGCCGCTGGCCCACGCGCAATTCGTTTCCAACGTCGTCGACTACGGCATGAACCTTCAGGAGGCGATGGAGACCGCGCGCTTCACGGTTAGCCCGCAACGTGGTTGCAACATTGTGATCGAATCTCGTGTGCCGGCGGAGGTGCGACAGAAGCTCTCCGCGATGGGGCACCAACTCGACGTCCGGCGCGAATACACAACGGCGATGGGGCGTGGACAGGCTGTCCTGCACGACTCGAAGACCAAGGTGAACTACGCAGCATCAGACGCACGCGCCGATGGTGCTGCCATACCGGAGCAGTGATCAGTGATCAGTGGTCAGTGGTCAGTGGTCAGCGTGGTTTAAGATGCTGAGCCTAATCGCGGCGTGCACTACTAACGGCAGTCCGAGGTCCAGTTCAGCGCGCTTTGTCAGATGCACCTGGCACCCGCGTCTGATCAGTAATCCAGTTCACTTCCCACGTCTTGCCTCCATCGTCCGAGAATGACTGTTCAAAGTGTGGCGAATTTGTTGTCAAATTCGTCCAAACAAATCGAATCAGGATAGTTTTGCCATTGATCGTATCCTGGGCAAAAAACTCGCCGCGCCCATCCTTGAATTCGCCGACCTGGGGTGGGTCCAGGATGCCGATCTTTCTGTTCGACCAATAGAGACGCCACTGGTGGGATTGCGGATTGTAGACACGCAGCGTCAGACCTTCGATGTGGCCGGCTGGGCCATCGAGCTCGACCGTATCCAGTTGGGAGCCGCCATCCCAAACCCTGAAGCAGGCGCCAGTCCCGTCAAACTCGACCCAGGTGGTGGAACCTGTCAGCGGATGGAGACGGCGCTTCAGGTGATATTTCCATGAGCCAATCAGGGGATCAAAATCGTGCTGCCCATCCCGCTCCACGGGAGTGGCCTGCTCACTTTTGGCTGCATCTGAACTCTGCTGCGCGAGACTCCGCAGGGGTTGAAAGACAATGACCACGAGGCACACCATGAGATAAGCACGAATGTATTGGATTTTCATCGCGTCTCCCTTAATTCGACTGTTTATGCCGCACACTAGCTCGATTCGCTGCGTTGTAGACGGTGGAGTGTGCCACCGCCTTTTTTGAACACCGGCGTTTGACTCCAGGGCTTGGCTGCGGGACAACAGTCTGTGGTTCGGCGCGTGATGGCGTGGCAACAAGTACAGGAGCGGCCACCGGCGCCCCCGCTGACTGTGGAGAAGCCACGGCTAAACTAAATCTTGCGCTGTCGTCGACAGTTGGCTTTGGGTAAGCAATCCCGAACAAGGCATGGCCCGCAATCAGGGCCGCAATCAAGCAGAGCAGGCTGCCAGCCAGTCCGATCCTACGAGTTCCGGCGCCGGTTGGCTTGAGTCCGAGCACGCGGAAAACGCGCTCGGAAACCGGTCCACGGTTCGCAGCCATGGCCAGGGCAGGGGCGCTTCGCCATTCTTCCATGAGGGTAAGTGCGCGAGCGTATTCCACGGGATTGCCGCAAAGAGAGATCGCTACATCGTCGCAGCAGTGCTCACGTTCGACGCGGATACGCCGGTTCAGCCACCATACGCCGGGGTGATAAAAGCGCAGTGTCTCAACCACAATCTGGAAAACATTCACGAAGGCATCGAACCTTTGGATGTGCGCCAACTCGTGAGCTACCACAGATTGCAGCTGCTCTTCAGAAAGGCCCGTGAGAGCGGTTACGGGCAACAGCACGATGGGACGAAGCCACCCAATTACCGCCGGAGTCTGCAACCACTGGCACTCGCAATAGTGGATTGCCCGATCCAGACCAAGCCGTCGTTGCTGCGTCTGGCAAATTAGAAGCACGCGAGTGCTCAGAGTGGCGGACTTTTTGCGGCGCTCCCGTTCGAGGAGCAAAAATCCACCTGCGGATCGAAAGCTGAAGAACGCCACGCCGAGAAGCCATGCTTGCACCAACCACGACGGTGCATCGAACGATGGAGAAATGTGTAACAACGCGGACGAAACTCTGGCGATGCTGCTGCCGGAGTTCGTTGGCTGCGGCTCAGCAATCACGCCGGAACGTGCAGGAGCCGATTCGCCGGAAGCCTCGAGAACGAAGAATGTGACAACGGGCGCCGCGAGCATACAGACCAATGCACTCACGGCGACCACATAGCGGGTAGAGGGGCGGCGGCAAAGAACCATCAGAACCGCAGCCAGCGCCGCCAAGGCCGTGCCTTGCCATAGGGAATGCAACAGGGTCCAGCCCAAGGAGTGCATCGCGCTCGGGGAAAGCCAATGGGTGAGGTTGATCATCTCCGTCTCCTTTCGTATTCGTCGAGCAAGCGGCGTAGTTCGTCAATTTCTTTGGGCGACGCCTTGCGTCCGGCCAGGGCATGCATCATGAGCTGGCTGGCAGAGCCTTCAAAGACGCGGTGCAGCATGTCCCCCGCAAGCTGGCGTTTAGTTTGCTCGGCTGGCAGGCATGCTTCATAGACGTGCGCCCTCTGAGTTTCGTTTCGGCGAACCGTGCCTTTTGCGGTCATGATTTGCAGGAACTTCAGGACGCTGGTATAGCCCATGGCCCTTTTCTCTTTCAAACGGTCATACACTTCCCGGACGGTTGAGGGGCCTCGACTCCAGAGAATACGAAGAATTTCGAGCTCCGACACGGTAGGTTTCAGCGGGGCCGGCTTCATGGGAAAAGAACATACTACGAAGGACTTCGTAGTGTCAACGAACATCTTCGTAGATGCAGTGGCCAGTGGTCAGCGGTCAGTGCCCGGCAGATTTGGTCCGAATCGCATTTCTTCAGGCCACTGACCACTATCCACTGATCACTGCGTCTTGATCTGGAAGAGGCGCTCCGCATTCTTGTGGTAGATCTTTTCGAGGACGGGATCAGGAAGATCCATTCCGTAGATTTTCCAGCGGCCCTGCCCGGGATATCCCCAGTAGTCGAAATATTCGTCTGCGGTTTCGAGCCAACGGAAATGATTCCGGTACATAGCCTCGTCCATACCGTTGTCGGTGCCGAACATGATGCGATCCTGATACTTCAAAAAGAATTCACGGGCACGGCGGGGCTGGCGGCCCAGCTCGGCCTCACGTGCGCCGAATTCGACCATCACGTTGGGAAGCGTATCGAGCAGGCGCGAAACATAATCGAGGTTTTCGGGCCAATTCGCCATGTGCAGCGCCACAAAAGTTGTGTGCGGGTGTTTGGCAAACATGCGGTCACGCGCCGCGAGGATCGATTCCTTCGTGGGGTACTGCGGGCCGTAGAAACTCCAATCCGGATGTTCAGTCAGCTCCTCATAGCGCTCATTGGTGGCATCCACGGGATGGAAAAACGCTTCAGGATCGGTAACGTGAATGAACACAGGAATGCCCAGCCGGCCACATTCTTCCCAGATGGGATCGAGGCGCGGGTCATCCACTGTAACCAATTTCCCCGACTTGTCTCGAATACTCAGACCAAGATCCTTTAGCTGTTTCAGTCCGCGGGCACCACGCGCGACCGAGTCATCGAGCTGTGCCACCATCTCCTGGCTGAAGTTTGGATCGTCAATCTTGCTCCAGTCGATCTGCTCCAAGACCATGAAGCGTCCCGGATAGGGCTTGACCATCTCGTCGATCACGGCCTGCAGTTTGTCGCCCCACATGCCGGTCAGGATCACCACCGTCTTCACATTGGTGTGGTCCATGATCTCGACTACGCGGGCTGGCGGCATATGGTCGTCAATTCCCATCGCGTCATTCACGTGGTTGTGAACGTCGATCACATAAAACTTGGCGCGGTCGACTTCGTGTTCCGGCGCGTGCAGCATGGAGCGCGGATGAAAGTCTTTCAGCAGGAGCGTCTTGTTCTGTTCGGCATCGGCGGCAGATTTGTAACCGATCTTTTCTTGGGGCTGGTCTTTCGACTGATCGGAGGTTGGTGAGACGGTTTGCGGCCACATCGGCACGCTAAGAACCAGAAACATCATCGCAATCAGTTTGGCCGGCATGTGAAATCCTGCAAAAGAAGTTGGAGTGAATCGAGTTATGCTCGCAACAAGTTGCGCGCGATGAACAAAACATTGGCCGGACGTTCGCCCAGCCGCCTCATAAAATAGGGATACCACTCGGTGCCGAACGGAATATAGATTCGCACGCGCCAGCCCTCGCGGACCAGCCTCTGCTGCAGGTCGCGCCGGATGCCATAGAGCATCTGGAACTCGAACGTGTCTGGCGAAATTTTCTCGCGGGTGGCGAACGCTTCGGCCTGCTGAATGATGTTCTCATCGTGCGTGGCTAGTCCGTGATAGATGCCGCTTTTCATCAAGACCTTCATCAGCTTGACGTAGTTGGCATCGACCTCGGATTTGGCGGCGAAAGCAATTTCTGCAGATTCCTTATACGCGCCTTTGCACAGGCGAATGCGTATTCCTTCGGCCAGAAGTTTTTCGACATCGCTTTCGGAGCGTTTAAGGTACGACTGAATCACGGTGCCGACCGAGTTCTCGTTCCCGGGCACACGGTGAAGTTCATCAACGAAATCCAGTGTGCGCTGCGTGTACGGTGAGCCCTCCATGTCGACCCGCACAAAGCCCGGAGGATTCATGGACGCGGCTTTAGCGACCAACCCGCCGACCATTTCGCGGGCGAGCTTTTCGGCGACATCCAATCCCATATGCGTGAGTTTGAGGCTGATGTTAGCTTTTAGTCGATTCGCGGCGATGGCGTCGAGAATCTGATGATAGTGCCAGGCACTGTTGCGGGCCTCATCGGAATTGGTAACGTTTTCGCCGAGGTTATCGATGCTGACGCTCATCCCAGCTCGATTGATCGCCTGGGTGGCGCGGACGGCATCGGCGATCTCGGTCCCGGCAACGAAGCGACTGGAAACGCGGCGCCCAAGGGAGGAACGCTCCGCAAAGCTTCGCAACGATGCGTTTTCCGAAAGACGGACAAAAAAGGTTCTTAACATTCCTCTCCTGGAACATTATCTGTCCAGACAGATCGATGAATGAGGATGAAGAGCACAGAAAGTTGTATCACAGAAGAGATCCCAGCCGAGCCAGAATGGAGGTCGTACGGTTGAAATTAATGGCGGAACTATTGCAGAAGGTTGGCTGATGCTAAGGAGTGAACTTAAGATCGACGATCTCGTGCGTTTCGTGGGAAGCCGGCTCCCACTTCCACTGCCGCAGCGCGTCCTCGGCAGATTGGACAAGCAAGGGATGGCCGCCCTTTACTTCGAGGGATTTCACCTTCCCGTTCGGGGCTACCAACACATCTGCCCGCACGTTGCCTTGTATTCTCAAGGGGCGGGCGAGGCCGGGGTATTGTGGAATTGTTTTGGTAACAACTTTGCGGCTAGCCTCCGTGGCTTCCTGGGCTGAGGCCGAGTTGGGGACAAACAACAAAACTGCCAGAAGAGCGAATAAGACAGCCACAATCCGATTCTTCGTGGGGATAATTTTCTTCATGGAAGAAATTTGTCCGCATCCAGAATAAGAGCGCCCGAAACCACTTCCCAGATCACGTCAGTAACAACAGCGCACATTACCATCGCGTACCTTACCAGGTGTAATGAGCTGTGTAGGTAATCGTTTTTTCGTCGTCGGGTGCTATGGTCACGGGAAATTCAATGGTGTGGCTGTCGGTTTTCTTGTATTCAGCGGAATTCGAAACGACGTTCCAGTTCAGCGCTCGATAGAGGTGCTCAACCACGCGGACTTCCACCGGTTCCTTCTTGTGATTACGCACTTTAATTTCGAACGATTCCGTCGCCGTGCGGTTGTTGTTGTCCACGATGTAATCACTGCGCCGCCGTTCCCCCGCAAGATCGAAGGCATTTCCCGTGTAGATGCGCACGGTTTCATCGTGCGGCGTGTGATCGATGCTGTTTTCTCCAGTGAACTCAATCTGGCCATCGTCGTTGCGTCGGTAGAAACGCACACGGCCCTTAGGCAGGGGCATACCCAAGTGGTTCGCATCGGAATTGCGAAACTCACGCATCACCCAAATTTTGGGGTTGGATTCTGTGCCGTAGGAGTGATCGTTGCGAAAGTTCTCCCAATTCCAGCCGTTGTAACGGTTGGAATCGATCTTGACGCCGTCGTAAATGTAGATTTGCTTTGTAGAAACTCCGGCGGCGCGGATAAACTCGACCTGCTTGGTTTCGCGGTCGCGCAGCGTGGTCGTGCGTTCGAGCGTGTAGAGGTGGTATTCGTCAAAGGCTTTCTCCGTGACGGGCGGCTGAAAGACACCTCCCGCGATAGCTCCAAAGTTGAGGGGGCCGTTCATAACGACGGCTTTCCCCGTCTGAATCTTGTTTACATCTCCGGCCATCAACTTGATGCGCGCGTTTTCGAAAGTCTTGCCGGTTCTGTTATCCATTGTGATCCAGCCCACAATGTCGACGAGATCCCCCTTTTCCGGAGCCACGATGTTGTAATCGGCTTGCCAGTTCATGCCGCCTGTGACGTATGAAAACTCCGCGGGAAATTTCCCCAGTCTGTCAGTCGCGAGCAACCATTCCAGCCGGGGCTTGAGAATGGTCTCGGCCGTCAAGTCCGGAAAAATTGGCGTGCCAGGTAGGCCAAACTGCAACTGGCCACCCACCTCAATGATAGGTTCCTCCTGCGCAGGCTGCGGCTGGCTATAGCCATTCATGTTGAAATAGCCCTGTGGCACGTACCCGCTGCGGACGACCTTGCCCTTTACCTTTGTATGATCCGGCAGTTCAAAATCGATGGTGCGGCCTTCATACAGCGAGAGCAGCGAAAACTGCGATACGGGATCGGCGCGGTAGTTCTGCTCCAGCACCCGTACCGCGTGCTTGCCGGTGGGATCGCGGAGGATGACTGAGTCGGGTTCCAGGTGCATTGTGATGTCATTGACATTGACCTGGTTTTCGCCGGGCTTCAGGTCGAGGGGCAAGTCCTGCCGGACAACAGCGAAGTCTTGGTTATAGATAGTGAGAGAGGGCTGAGAAGGCTGTTGTCCGAAAAGACTGCAGCAGAAAACAAGAAAACAAGCGAAGCGAACGATCATAAGCAACACCTCCACGGAACGATCCGATCGGCGCACCTTTGGAGTTTAGACACCGAGAATTGCCTCTTTGGCGTCTCGCACCCCAGTCAAACTACCGAGATTGGAACGCGGGTGGGAGTGATTCTTGCGTTGCCGGACCGACAGGTCGTTTCACTTTCCGTGTTCTTCCAGGAATTTTTCCACTTCGATGGCGGCCATGCATCCCGTCCCCGCGGCGGTTATCGCCTGGCGATAGCGGCGATCTTGCACATCCCCACAGGCATAGACGCCACGGACGCGAGTCAACACGTAGTTGTGGGTTTTGAGATAACCGTCGGCGTCGGTATCGAGTTGGCCGGCGAACATTTTCGCGTTGGGCTCGTGGCCGATGCCGAGGAACAGCGCGCTGGCCGGGAAATCCCAGACCTTTCCCGTCTTCACATTCCGCAGCTTCAGGCCGGTGACTTCCTGCTTCGCGTGGTCATACACATCTTCAACCACCGTATCGGTGAGGAAGTGAATCTTTTCGTTATGCTGGGCGCGATTCAGCATGATCTTCGAAGCGCGGAAGCTGTCGCGCCGGTGAATGAGCGTGACCTTGGTCGCGAAGCGCGTCAGGAATAAAGCTTCTTCCATAGCGGAGTCTCCGCCGCCAATCACCGCGATTTCCTTGCCGGAAAAAAAGAAGCCGTCACAGGTGGCGCAGGAAGAAACTCCGTGGCCGATTAGCTTCTGCTCGTTCGGCAGCCCCAGCCAACGGGCGGAAGCGCCGGTGGCAATGATCAACGAGTTGGCATGCACCTGGTGCTTGCCCAGATGAAGCAAAAATGGACGCTGTCTGAGGTCGGCGCTGGTGAGGTGCGCCATGCGGTATTCGGCGCCAAAGCGTTCAGCCTGTTTGCGCATGTTCTCGACCAGTTGCGGTCCCACGATTCCTTCGGGAAAGCCGGGAAAATTTTCCACGAGCGTCGTGAGGGAGAGTTGGCCCCCGGGTTCGTGACCTTCGACGACAAGAGGCTTCAAATTGGCGCGAGCCGTGTACAGCGCGGCGGTGTGTCCGGCGCAGCCGGAGCCCAGGATGACGACGTTGCGGGTTTCGCTCATGATTGATTCGTGCTAGGCGTTAGATTGCGGATTTCAGGTTTCGATGCATCGCCTCGCCTCGCCCGACAAGACGAACCTTGACGACAGAGTACGCTGAGCTGCAGGGGAATTCTTGTTCATTTCTTTTCTTCGGTAGTCTTGGCGGACTTTGGTTTTGCCTTCGATCCTGCTCCCGGGATCTGGGCCAGTTCCGCCGGTACCGTGCGCTTTACGCCGAGCAGGCTACGGTAGTTCGCCAGCACCTCGGAGGCGCTGCGGAATAGCGGTTCGTACGCGCTCTGGTCCGGCGCAGCTCCGTTATCGGAACCGGCGCAGCGAGCGAGAGCGATCGACGATTTTCCGAAACGTTCGAGCCGGACGCGGCTGGCAGGAGTGTTCGCCGTGACCATGTTTTCGGCGCTGCTGATGGCTGACGCGCTATCTTCCATCGAGACCATGATCAAGTCTTTGGGATCACGCACGTGCAACACCAGTGTCTCGACCATATTCTGGCCATCGTTGCTGAAGGAGTACTGCACGCTGGAAAACAGCGCTTGCACAGCGAACTCACGGCGAATCCGAACATAGTTGGCAACCGAAGAATCATCGGACATCTTGGTCCCGCCTTGTCCCGGCTGCAGAAAGTTCGGAGCCTCGGCCAGCGTCGAACGGCCGTGTGAGACTTCGAAATCGTCACTGAACAACGGCTGTTTCGGGATGCGGGCTAGAGCTGAGGCGATTTCCTTCTGCTCCTCCGCGGAGGGTGAGCACACGTTGAGCAAATTAACTTTCACCTGCGGCTGAGGCGCGGGGTTCTCCGGGGCCTGCTGTGACATCGCCGGGAGCGTCACCGCAAAGAGAGTGAGGACGGGAATCAGTTTTTGAAGCACGGCAGAATTCTAAATGATGCGGAGCCTTTCACCCCAGAGGCACGGAGACACAGAGAAAACTCTAGTTACTCCCGTTTTCGCTGCCTTCTCTGCGCCTCTGTGGCTCCAGGGTGAGAAAGTTTTTTTGGAGACGGCTGGGCGCAAAGGGTTTCGCCGGGAATGCGAAGACGATTAGAATTCACTCATGGCAAATCTGACATTGGTTTATGGTATGCGTCTGCTCCCCTCCGAAGATGTAGCTGAAGTGGGTCAGGCTCCGGTAAAGCTCAGTAACGGACGCGAGGCGCATGTCACCATGCACGTCCTCGAGGGCAGTAAGGAAGAGATCGAGAAGCAGTTGCGCACCAGTTTGGAGGCGTTTTTCGACCTCTATCCGGAGATCTAATTACTTGGTCAGAAGGTTTTCCGACGAGCATGCGCACAGGTAGGCACCTGAGGCCGAGCCTGTCTTTGTTTTAGCGTCAGGTGAAGATTCGAATCCCATGAGAGAGCTTTACTGGAAGTTGCGCGAAAGACTGCTGACGGCCGGCTTATGGCCGAAGGGATGGATCGCGCGCGGAGCATGCTATTCGTTGGGACTAGCCTTGGTATTTTTCGCTCTCCAAATCCTCCTGGGACTGTTTTCTCCGAAGTTGAGTGCCGGCCTCGAAGGGTGGGTTAAGTTTCTTTTATTCGACGCGGCACTGCTGTTTTCCATCGTTACGTTTCGCGCCCTTAAGCGGAAAATCCTGTGGCGCCTGCGCAACCGGCTGATCGTGACCTACATCTTCATCGGCGTAATTCCCGCGGTATTACTGATCGTAATGGCCTTGTTTACCGCATATCTATTTGCCGGACAGTTCTCCGGCTTCGCGGTCACCTCTGAGATCAGCACTCAACTGCGAAGTATGGAAGCGGCGGACGCGGCGATCGCCAACGAATTGGCGGCTAAGCTTGAGCGTGGCGAAAATGGCAACGCCGAATCACTGAGCGGACTAAAAAGACGCAATCCCCTCTGGGAGCATCGCCACGTATGCGCCTGGCTTGATGAAAAGCCTCTGCCGCTATGCACTGAGGCGAATGGTGCCACTGCCTTCGCCTATCCAGAGTTCTTCCGCGAAGATGGCAATCCCTACGCCGGTGCATTGCGCGACAGGCAGCCGTTTCACGAAATCGTTCGCGATCGCGGGCAACTCCACCTTCGCGTCGCTTCGGTTCTGGCTACGCGCTCCGGAAAGCTGACGGTCGTCACCAGCGAACCACTGGACAAGCGTCTTGCCTCGCGATTCTCCGATAGCCTGGGAGAAATTACGCTCTACGCTGCCGGGCTGCAACATGACCCTACCTTCACGGTGGGCAGACTTCCCGCTCCCTCCAGCGTCATGGATCATGAGATTTGGTTCGGGACGCCGCTTCGAGTTGTCGATTGGAAAACGGGAAAGAACGAGACCATCGGAACACCGGTCTCTCCAGTCGTAAGGGTTCGGACCATGCCGTCTTTGCTTTACGGCAATCTCTTTGCTTCTCTTGAGGACTTCGCCAAGGGTATCGAATACATCTTGTTTGGCGTGCTCATCTTTTTTGCAATCATCGAGTTGGTTGCCCTTATTATCGGCACGCGAATGACGCAGACAGTCACGGGAGCGGTGGCACAACTTTACAACGCCACCAAAAACGTGGATCGCGGCGACTTCAGCCATCGGATTCCGGTGAAATCGGCGGATCAGTTAGCCCAACTCTCGCTTTCTTTCAATTCGATGACGGAGTCCATTGAGAAGTTGATTCTCGAGCAAAAAGAAAAACAGCGGCTGGAGGGCGAGCTCGCGATCGCGCAGGAAGTGCAGGCGCAGTTGTTTCCACGCCAGGTTTCCGAGCTGGAGTCGCTTGAGGTGCACGGCTTCTGCCGTCCGGCGCGCACGGTCAGCGGGGATTACTACGACTTCCTCACCGCCAGCTCGCACAAGCTGATCCTGGCGGTTGGAGATATCAGCGGGAAAGGAATTTCCGCCGCGCTGCTCATGGCGACCATCCACTCGGCGGTGCGCGCCTACAGCGTTGAGAGCTTGCCACAGATGCGCGAAACAATGGCGCGCGAATCAGTGGCGCGCGAGCCGGTGGCGGTGGGTGCAGTAGCGGGAGCGGGCAGGATGATGGCAGCGTGGCCCGAGGGCATTGAAGTTTCTCCAGGGGCGCTGCTCGGCCTGCTCAATCATCAACTTTATGAAAGCACTCCGCCGGAAAAATATGCCACCCTCTTCCTTGGAATCTATGATGGCCGTTCGCATCAATTGACGTATAGCAATGGAGGCCACTTGCCGCCGATCCTGATCGGCCAGGATGGGGCGGTGCGGCGGCTTGAGGCCGGCGGCACCGTGGTCGGCCTCTTCGACAACATGACGTACGACGAAGGCTCTGTGGTAATGCATCCTGGCGAGATTTTCCTTGCCTACAGCGACGGCGTCACGGAACCGGAAAACGAGTTCGGGGAATTTGGCGAGGAACGGTTGATCGATCTGGTAAGCACACACCGGCAACAGCCGCTGGTTCAAATCAGCCAGACTGTTACAGCGGCCGTGGACGACTGGATCGGCGACAACGAACAGCCCGATGACATCACGCTCGTGCTGGCGCGGGCACGGTAATTCAGTTCTAAGTGCTCAGAATTCAGTTTGGACTTGGCGACGGCTCATTTTTTCCGACTCAGAGATTTGGATTTTTTCGGATGTGTCTGAATCGTCCAGCCAAGCTGTTTTGCCAGTGCGCGGACGTACGCCTTCCGAGACTTAAGGTCTTTGGCCGAGTCGTTTCGGTACCGCTGTGTCGGCACATCGACTGACGTTGCGTCGATGATTTTCACACGAATTTCATCGCCTACGCGAAGAGGCCTTTGCTTTATCCATGCTACGTGTTCTTGGGAAGGGCTAATAAGCCCACCCACCTCCAGAAACAAGTCCGCTGCCTTGTAGCGTCCGCCTGCTACCCAGTTAGCGATTGCCGAGAGGACGCCATCGTCTCCAATGCCAGCCAAACAGAGTTTCTTCCCGTTCAAATAAACCTCGAATGCACGCATGACGTAGGATTCTACATCGCTTCTTCCACTTCTCCTGTTTGACAAATTCGGGGACAGAACGGAATGCTCCCACTAACTAGTTTGAATCGCAACCCAGAGAGAAGCGCAGAGCGGCACACACTTCATTCATCCGTGCGGAACTAAGCTGGGCCACACGTTTCCCCAGGCGCTGCTGCGACACCGTCACTGCATTGTGCAGGTTCACCGCGCACGGGGACTTCATGCCGTCCTCCTCATTCAGAACGACTTCCGATGGCACGCCGCGAATCGTGGAAGTGACAGGCGCAACCGTGACTGTGGATAAATACGCGATGGCGCTGTTGCGGGTGAGCACCAGGGCGGGCCGTTTCTTATCGGGAGCGGCAAACTCGTAGAGCCGAACGTCTCCTCGGGCGATCTGGCCTCGGGCTATTCTTCTGGCCAAGTCGCCTCCGCTTCCCAACCTCGCGCTTCCGCGTCGGCTTGCGGCTGGCGCGAATAACCATGGCGGTCGCGCTCCTCGCTGGCTCGCAGGTCCAACCGACGGAGATGTTCCCGCAGAGCGTCGCGTACCAAAGCGGAACGGTTTCTCTTACTGCGCTTGGCCGCTTGGTCGGCGGCGTGTAACAGCTTTTTATCCAGCACGATTTGAATGATTTGCATATGTGGAATCCACTCCACAGTATACTCCACATGGAAGATATTGCGCTAATGCGATGATTCCGGCACCCCGTCCGTCCGGCAAAACAGCAGGTTCCTCCGCTCCGCCGTCGCTGGCGCTCCGGCTCCGGTCGGAATGACAGAACGTTGGGAGTTGTCAGCGGAAATTGTCAGGATCTCATCTGAATTCTTTGTCACTTCATATCTTCTGCTTCTTCCACTTGCCCTGTTTGAACAGGACAGCACTGACAGCCGCCATGGAACTCTCGGCGATTGCGATCGAGAAGAAAACTCCGTTCGAGCGCATATGCATCAGGATCGCGAGCCAATAGGCAAGCGGTATCTCGAAGAGCCAGAAACCGAAAAAGTTCACAATCGTCGGAGTGATCGTATCTCCCGCGCCGTTGAAGGCCTGCATCATCACCATGAAGTAGGCGTATCCAAGATTGCCGTAGCTCACGATGCGCAGGCAGGCCGCCCCCAGCGGAACCACGGCCGGATCTTGGGTGAACAATCGGACGATGGGTTCGGAAAAGAATATGAAGACCACTCCGACCGCGCCGAGGAAAATCATGTTGTAAACCCCCGTGCGCCAGACGGCTTTCTCAGCGCGTTCCGGATGCCCCGCTCCCAGGTTCTGACCGACCAGAGTCGCGGCTGCATTGCTCAATCCCCACGACGGCAGGATTACAAAAATTACAATTCGAATGGCAATCGTGTATCCGGCAAGCGCGGCGGCGCCGAAGATGCTCACGATGCGCACCAAGCCGATCCAACTGGTGTGTGCGATCGCAAACTGCAGAATGCCTGTCAGCGAAACGCGAATCAGCCGCTGCAGTACCGTCCATTGCAGCCGAATCTGGCTCGGGAGAATTCGCAAACGCTCCGTGCCGCGCATCAGACGATAGAATTGGTAGAGAACGCCGATGCTGCGTCCGGTTAGTGTTGCCAAAGCAGCTCCGGTTACCCCCAGACGAGGAAACGGTCCCCATCCAAAAATCAGGCATGGATCGAGGATCAGGTTGAGGATGTTCGAAACCCATAGCAGGCGCATGGCAATCGCCGCATCACCGGCTCCGCGGAAGATTGCGTTGTTCAGAAACAGCAAGAGCACGGCGAAGCTACCGCCCAGGCAAATTCTGGTGTAGCCGCTGCCGGTGGCGACGATCTCCGGCGATGCGCCCATCAATCGCAGCAGGTTTGGCGCCCATATCCCGCACGGGATACCGATTGCCAGAGAAATGAACAGGCCAAGAGCAATCGCCTGCACTCCGGCGACGGCGGCGCCTTCCGGATCTTTTTCTCCGATGCGGCGGGCGACCATGGCGGTGGTGGACAAGCTCAGTCCCATCGCGACAGAGAAGACCAGGGTCAACATGGATTCCGTCAGGCCAACTGTGGCCACGGCGTTGGCGCCGAGCCGGCTCACCCAGAAGACGTCCACGACCGCGAACAGCGATTCCAGCACCATCTCCAATACCATGGGCACAGCCAGCAGCAGGATGGCGCGATTCAAACTGCCGGCGGTGTAATCCTGGTGCGAGCCGCGAACGGCCTCCACGAGCGACGCCCAGAGTGTGTGCTTTTGTTCGGAAACGGTGACTGCCATAAACACCTGCAAGCTTTCCCGCGATACCGCAAAGAATATGTGGTGAAGCTGATCAAATTACTAGAGACAGAACGAACGTCCGGATTGCGGACTCAGAGGGATGGCGAACTAACGAGGATTAAACATGTTCTTTTCCTTGGCGCGAATCGTCGGGGCAAAGAGCCAGGGCCCGCAAGCGAATCTCAGGAATTGTATCGCGAAGTGATGCTGCGGGACAAATGCGAGCGCGTCCCGAGCAGTCTAAATCCTATCACCTTACTATCGCAATGGAGGCATGGAAACCTGCTTCGCTGAAAGCCATGCCGCAGCGGACCCACTAGTCTGCCGCGTAGATTCAAACAGCGCACTACCCGCGTCTCGCACAACAGGCTAGCTTGAATTTCTCCGTAGTTCCCTAGCCACAATGTTTCCCAGGCCGAAATAGAACGTGACAACTAAGTCGATCGCCGCAAAACAGAGCGGTATCACAATCCACTCATAGCCAGGATAGAACTTGCCCTTACCGCTCCAATACAAAAACAGGGGAGCAAAAGTTACCGAAACTCCCATCAAACCAGACACCACAAAGTAAATTGGGGAGCGGGCCATCTTTACCCATGTTGGACCGATCTCGACAGTCACTTTCATTCAAGCCTCCCTTTCGAAGCGCTGCAGCAGCCCTATCCCTGCTCCGGACGAGAACATTTCACTTCTTCGGCAACTCCGTTACCCGCGCGGTCGTGGCCAGGTTCTTCACCAACCCGCCTACGACCAATTCTCCCACCGGCGTGATCAGAACGCCGCGGCTGTCGGCGCGGGGATCGTTGGTGTTCGCGGCAATCGTCTCCCACTTGTGACCATGCAGATCGAAGTCAAAGGTGAGTTCGGAAACTTCGGAGGGGTTGCCGTCGTAGGCGATGCCCTTGTAGTCATGTGGCGTGGCAGTGCCGCCGAAAAAGAAAACCCGATGTTGGCGATCAGAACCGCCGCCGGCGATTGCGAAGCGCGCGGCTCCGGGATGTGCCGGCAGCTTGCTCCATTGAATCTTGTATGGATCCTTATGATCTATCTTGCCCAGCCAACACTCGTCAGAGGCTACGTAACGCGGACCCCCTGCCGGACCCGGTTTGGCCCCGTCGACGATCACAATGTTGCCATCGGCCACCCCGCCGGACAGCCCAAACACGGGCGTGCCGGGGAACGGCGTAGCTTGAGTCCAGGAATCTTTTTCGATGTCATAGACTTGCACATTATTGACCGGACCGCTCGATGAGCGCCCGCCAATCAGATAGACGAAGCGATCATGGGCGACACCGACAGCCGCGCTATCGACGGCGACAGGCAGGTCTTTCGCACGCGACCAGCGATGCGCGGCCGGTTCATAAACATTGACGTCGGGAACGATCAGTTCGAGCCCCTGTCCATCCACCACATAGCCGCCCATGAGGACCACCAAACCCTTGGCTCCGGCGGCGGCCGCGCCCAGACGACCAGCTGCACCGGGCACGGTCCGGCCTTCGCGCCATTTCGCGTGCGCGAGATCCAGAACGTAAACCTTATTGGTAACGTCGTCCCACGTTTTCTTGGGTCCGACTCCCATCATGGAAAAAATCTCGACGCCACTCTTGAGACTTGCAACCGCGTTGCCCGAGACCTCGGCAGGCAGGGGGGGGATTTTCTTTTCGTCCGCGCCGATCACGGTCGCGGCACAAAATACCAGCGCCATAAAACCGGGAAATTTCCTCATTGCAGAAATATTACCCCACGTTCCGGAGAAACTGGGTACCCAGATCATTCAATCAGTCTTATTTAATGAGGCCCTGACGCGCGGCGTGGATGAAGTCGGTATAGGCGGGCTCCCCGCCGGCAGTGCGGACGTGACTGGCAATCTGCCCACGATGGTAGGCCGAATGCAAAAGCACGTGAGTCAAAACATCTTCCACCGTACTGGTCCACTGCTCACCCTTGCTGTTCTTGTAAGCGACCTTTTCCGAGAGCGCCGCCGCAGAAAGCTGGCCGAGATATTCACGCCATGGTTGGGCAAGCTCTGAAATCTGCGCCTCACATTGATCGAGAGTGAACTCCGGCCATACCGGCTGGCTTTGTGGTTGCTTCTTGATTCTCTCCAGCCACAGCCGCTCAGCGGAGAGAATGTGCGCCAACAGCTGCAGCGGCCGCGCAGCCAAGCTTGTATTCGTACTTAATGCAGCGAGTACTTCGCGGTTAGCCCAAGCATCATAGGCAAATTGGCGACGGAAATGTTCGAGCAGCTCCATATTCATCTGCCCCGCTCCTACTGTAGTGGGCCCCGATTGCGATCTGCAACCCGGGGAGATGGCCAGGCTCGACCATCAAACGGGCTGAGGCGAAACTAACCCTGTGTCGCGGGGTTTAATTATCCAAATGACCCCCGACGAACGAGAGCAGATGGCGATCCTATGCCAGCGGATCGCAGTAGAACAGGATCGCGACAAGTTCACCGATCTGGTCGACCAACTAAACGAACTGCTGGAACACAAGGAACGACGACTCAACAATCCTTCCCAATCGCATCCTTCCGCCGCACTCCGGTTGCCGGATCCGGCATCTGGCGACAAGCATTAACGCTCCTTTCACATTTCTTCGATAGACTGCTGCCGGCTCCGGAATGAGATACTTGAACCTGTGGCAGTCAAGTCTTACTGCCTCTGTGAATATGCCTCGTAAAACTGCAACACCGCGGAGTGCAACCGAAGAGCTCCCCGCAATCGACGCCGCGCCTATCCAAATCCAGGAGGGCGATAAGAAATCCACCAAAAAAGGATTCGGGCCGCTCGATGATTTATCGCGCACCGCGCTCAAGGCCTTCCTCATCGCTCGTGACGCCGCGTTCAATATGCGCGACCTGCTTACTCATTCGTCGCGCATGGCTTTCCTGGCCATCAAGGAGTGCGAGCAGGAACTCGACATCATCGAGCGCTACATTGATGAGCGCATGCCTGCGGCCATCACTCGGGTGAATGAGGCACGTGCGCGCCAGCTCTTGACCAGCCTGAAGTGCACTACTGATCTGGAGCGGATCGGCGATTTAATGATGAGCGTCGCGATGCGCGTGCAATCGCGGACCTCGAAGATGGCGGCTTCCGACGTGAAGCAACTTGTGGAAATGTCAGCCATCCTCCGCGAAATGCTCGACATCGTATATCGCGGATTTGTCAACCTTGACCTGGAGTGCGCCCGCAAGGTCCTGCAAATGGATAAAGACATCGATCGCGTCTGTCATGGCATGTTCCAAAAACATCTCACGGAACACGCGACACAGGATAATCCTTCGAGCTTTGACGTGCTCCTGATGGCGCAAGCTTTGGAGCGTGCCGGGGACCACACCACCAACCTCGCAGAAGATTTGTACAGCCTGATCGAAGGCCGCAGCCTGCGGCATCCGCCGAAGAAACGGGCAGCCACGTAGGCAGTTCTCAGTTCTCAGTTCTCAGTTCTAGAAAACGAAAAAGCCAAATGTGCGCCAGAGTCAACGGCCTTGGCGGAAGAATTCGGTTTCGGCGGCGGGATTTGGATTTTACGGAGAACTGATAATCGAGAACTTCTTTCGAAATTCATCATTCCTTAACACGCACGAAACACTCCCGCAACATTCTCAAAATAAGATTCCATTCAGAACCTGTGGCAAGCAGACATTTCCGGCTCCCAAATCAGCGATAACAGTCAACGGTAACGATCAGCGATACGATGCACTCTCCCACCGAAACCTACGAACCGCCCCGCGATGGGGCCACCGCGATCGTGTCCCGCTCTCTCGTATTCGTTGTAGAAGACGACGAAGACATCGCGCGGTTGATCTCCCATAACCTGCAGGCTGCGGGCTTTGAGGTGCAAAGCTTTGCCAACGGCGGCTCAGTGGTTTCCGAAGCGATGCGAGAGATGCCTTCTCTTTTTCTCCTGGACATAATGCTTCCCGGGGCCGACGGCTTTGACCTGTGCCGTCAAATTCGGCAGACTGCCACTTTATCGTCGATCCCCATTATTTTCCTGACTGCCAAGACGGCAGAGGCTGATCGCGTGAAGGGACTCGAATTAGGCGGAGACGATTACGTCACCAAGCCCTTCAGCCCACGGGAGTTGGTGGCCCGGGTCCGCAGCGTGCTTCGCGGAGTGCGCCAGCCGCCCGTAGCGCCTGAAGTGCTCCGCCTGGGTGATCTTGAAATCGATGCCTCTTCGATGACGGTCCAGGTGCAGGGACAAGCTGTGCTTACCACGGTGCGAGAATTTCGGTTGCTTGAGTATTTGGCTACGCACCATGGGCGCGTGTTTACGCGCGACCAGTTACTCGATGCGGTGTGGAAAGAAACTCCCTTTGTTACGCCGCGGTCCATCGATGTTTATGTGCGGCGGCTGCGCGAGAAAATCGAGGCCGATCCTCGTCATCCGCGGTATCTGAAGACGCTGCGCGGAATCGGCTACCGCTTCGAAGTGCCGAAGTGAGCGGCCAGTGATCAGTGGCTAGTGACCAGTCGAGTTCATGCTAATTCCTGTCACCGGCTCAAATGCTGGGTATAAATGAACCCCGAGCATTTGATCAGGTTAGATTCCTGGCCACTGACCTCTGAGCACTGGCCACTTTTCTACCGGTTGATGTCGTCTTTCGACTGCAAGCGCTTCACGTAGCCCTCCAGCCTGGTTTTGTTAGCTTCATCCGGCACGCCGGGGAGGGCGGCCTGAATCTCCTTCACTGCCTTGTCAAAGTCGCCCTGGCCGCTATAAACACGGGCTAAACCGACGTGCGATGTCCAATAGTCCGGAAATTTTTTAGCGTTCGTACGAAATATCGCAAACGCCTCTTCCTGCTTCTTTTCCCCCTGCAGCTGTCTTCCATAGAAGTAGAGCTGCAGCGCGCTGCCTTTATCTAACGCCTTGCTGCGGATTGCTACGGCATCGTCCTTGTGGCCCATCGCCTCCAAAATCTTTGACTTGTTGAGCAGATTGTCGAAACGTTCTTCCGCCTGGATGGACTTATCTTCGTCTTGCAGCGCCTCATCGAGATTGATTTTGTTGGCGAGGAAATAGCCCGCGGCATCGTCCCATCCCTCCCAATAGTATTGATTGAGCCCGTACATCTGCCGGTGAATGCTGGCGGTAACGACGTCGTTTACTTTGACCGCGACTTTGAAGGGTACCGCGACCTTATCCCAGCGCAGCGTCACCACCGCCGAATCCGCTTTGAGATCATCGAAGTCGTAGGCCAGCGCGTCGTGAACATCGGCCGTCTGCGGCTTCACTGTAACCCGCAGCGCATCTTCATCCTGCTTGTAACTGAAGCTTCCCCAAGCCTTGGCGCTCTTCGAGAAAATCACCGTCCATTGATCCGCACCAGGAATCATGTGAAGACCATAGGTTCCCTTATCGAGCGGCTGGCCTTCGATTGTCACTGGATCGCTGAACGTGATGATAGTGTTTTCGTTTGCCCCTGCGCGCCAGACCTGCCCATACGGAACAACCTTACCCCAGATTTCGCGGCCATTGGCTAGCGGCCGGTGATAATTGATCGTGATATCGGTGATGCCGATACGTTGTGTGATCAGCGCATGCTGGCTCTGCCGTGGCAGATCGAGCATCAGGGTTTCGCCGGTCGCGGTTTGAGCGTAACCAAAACCTGCCATCGACAATACGCCGCATATCAAAACAAGCAGACGAGTTCTGTGCATGGGAAAACTCCTCTTCTCTGAATGTCTCTGTGGAATCGAACAGCAGATCGTCGCAGCCCTGGGATAGACAGTTTTGAAGGAGAACTGCGCCTGATCACTGTGCTGTTGGGCTTAGACGAGTGACGGATGCCAAGGTAAGCAACGAAGGTAGCAGCTTAGTGGAAGTGTGTCATGTGGGGACAGCCGCCCCGGCTGTCCGGTCGAGCGCAGCTCGACCTCTCTCCGCTTGACAATCCTTGTCCTCAGGCGCAGAATTCTTAAAGGCGAATAAAAAGCGAATACGCTTCGAAGTTCTCGCCTCCGCGTTCCCTGAAATTTTCGAGGAATTTATGTCTTCCGCAGTGATTTCCACTTCGGCGGCTCAGGGCCGCCATTTTGTCTTTGATGGTGAAGATGTTGCTGAAGTTTGTCTTCAGCCTTCCGGGGCTGAGCTTTTCGGCAATGGACGACCGTCGCAGCGAGTGATCCTCCCAAGTTCGTCTGGAGCTTTTTCTACAACAGAAGATGCGAGGCTCGCGAGTGTTGCACCGGCTTCGCAGTTGACGGTGCGTCCCGCGCCAGAAATGGTATCCAGCGGCATTGCGGCGATGGATGCGCTTGCTGGAGGTCTGCCGCGAGGTTGCCTGACGGAAATTTGCGGTCCGGCATCTTCCGGCCGCACCACCTTGCTGCTCTCTGCAGTGGCCGCCGCCACCCGGCGTGGAGAATTCTGCGCGCTCGTAGACGCCAGCGATGCTCTTGATCCCCAGTCCGCCGCCGCTGCCGGAATCGTATTGGAGCGATTCCTGTGGGTGCGCTGCGGAGAACATTCCGATCATGCCGGGCATCGCCATCCAGAACATGGCCGTGTCGAACGTCACTATGTCGAACATGGCTATGTTGAAAATGGTCATGCCGAACAAAGTTTGGAACAGCTTCTGCGCGTTGCGGACCTGCTGCTCGAAAGCGGAGGCTTCGGATTGATCGTCCTCGATCTGGGCGATCTACCGCCGCAAACGGCGCACCGTATTCCGCTGACCACGTGGTTCCGTTTCCGCCGCGCCGTGGAGCATACGCCTACCGTTCTGTTAGCGATCGAACGGCAATCCATTGCGGGAAGCTGCTCTTCCTTATTGCTAAAGCTGGGGTCAATAAAGATGGGATTGGCTGGGAATCGAGCATGCAACCAGCAAATGGATCTCCAATGCGTGATGCCCACCCACGCGCAATTGCTGACGGAACTGGAAATCACCGCGGAAGTAGTGCGATCCCGAATGGATCGTAAACCGGTTCATTCCGCTGAGGCTACCTTCTCCAGCAAAACCGCCTGGGCGGGATAGTTGTCAGTTGAAAAAACAAGTTTCAAGGTTTCAAAGTTACAAGGTTTCAAAGTTGAGCAGTTGTTTTTTGAAACCTTGAAACTCTGAAACTTTGAAACCTGGTGCTGCTTTATGTTTGCCTGCATCTTCGTGCCGAATTTTCCTGTGGCCGCGATATTCCGCGCCGAACCGGAGTTGCGCGCGCAAGCTGTGGCAATTTTCGAGGGCAAGCCCCCGCTGGAAAAAGTTTTCGCCGTGAATGAGAACGCCAGCCGAGTAGGCATTTCGCCAGGAATGACAAAGGCCCAAGCGGAGCTTTGTTCTGAGTTGACGCTGCGTCCGCGTTCTCCACTGCAGGAATCGGCGACCCATGCTGCGTTGCTGGACTGCGCGCAGTCTTTCTCACCCTGCGTGGAAGAAGCCACGGCAGATACCGCGATTCTTGATTTGGCCGGCATGGAATCTCTTTTCGGCACGCTGCCCGAAATTGCGCGTAATCTTTTTCGCTGCGCTGCGGACCTGGGGCTTGACGGGAACGTTGCGGTGGCATCGAATCCCGATGCGGCCGTTCTTGCAGCTCGCGGATTTTCGGGCGTGACCCTGATTCCTTCCGGTAAGGAAGCAGAAGGCTTAGGGCCTCTGCCGGTAGAAGTGCTGTTTGCAGATCAAGCAGGCAGCGCATCAAAAGGCGGGAACAGTAAAAAAGATAAAGAAAAAACCAGCGAATTCCAAAAAGAAAACCAATTTCTTGAAACTCTCGATCGCTGGGGCGTGCGTAATTTGCATGCACTGGCGGCATTACCGGAAATTGCTTTGAGTGAACGGCTGGGACAGGAGGGATTGCGCCTGCAGCAACTGGCGCGGGGAGCGGCTTCCCGGACGCTGGTTCCTATCGAAGCGCCAGCCGTGTTTGAAGAAGCCATTGAGTTGGAATTTCCCATTGTGCTGCTGGAGCCGCTGGCTTTTCTGCTGAATCGCCTGCTGGATCAGATTTGCGCGCGTTTGTCTGCCCGTGCGCTGCACACGCAGGAATTGCGGCTTACGCTGGAACTGCAAAATTTAGCGGGAATCAATCCCGAACTCGAAACTTTCGGCATTCCAAGTGAGAGCGATGAAGCCGCGGACTCTCAATCGCCGACTCAGCATTTTGTTTCCGGACGGCAAAGCAAATTCTGCCGAACCCTTCGCCTTCCTCTTCCCATGCTCGACCCCAAACTTTTTCTCAAGCTATTGCAACTGGACTTGAATGCGCATCCGCCGGGCGCGCCCATCATAAAGATTCATCTCATCGCGGAGCCAGCACGGCCGCGATCCGCACAAGGCGGCTTATTTCTGCCTCCGTCGCCCGAACCGGAAAAACTGGAGCTCACGCTGGCGCGCATTGCGGGATTGGTCGGAGAATCCCGCGTGGGTTCGCTGGAGTTGCTGGATACGCACTCCGCTGAAAGTTTTCGTATGCGGCGCTTCGTGGCGGAGACAGCCCCGCCGGACAAGCTACAAAAAACCTCCGAGCCGGCAGAAGAAGAAAAATCCCCGATCGCCGCACTTCGTATGTTTCGCCCTCCGCTGCGAGTCACCGTTACCTTTGAGAATGGAGAACTGGTGCGCGTATTTTGCTCGAAGAAAAAAGAAGTGCAAGGCAGTGTGCTCTGGAAAGCCGGCCCCTGGCGCAGTTCCGGCGATTGGTGGGAACGGAAAGCCTGGGCACGCGATGAATGGGACATCGCCTTGCAAAATAGAGACGATGTCGCTCTCTACCGCCTGGTGCACGATCTACTCGGCGGAGGTTGGTTCGTAGAAGGCACCTATGACTGAAAAACAGTGGCTAGTGGCCAGTGGTCAGTAAACCGGTTAACTGACCACTGGCCACTGATCACTGATGTATATCGAGCTTCACGCCCGCTCTGCTTTCAGCTTCCTCGAAGGATCTTCCTTGCCCGAAGATTTGGCGGGAATCTGTGCCCAACTCAATATGCCAGCCATGGCATTGCTCGACACCGACGGTATCTACGGCGCGCCACGCTTCCATCTTGCCGCGAAAAAGATTGGGATCAAGGCACACATTGGCGCGGAAATCACATGCGAAAGCTTGGCGCAGACAATAGAGATTCCTCGCTTCGCTCGGAATGACAAACCATACTCCGGCAATTCATTTCGCCTCCCTCTCCTCGTCTCCTCTCGCACCAGCTATCAAAACCTCTGCCGCATGATCACCAAAATGAAATTGCGCGGAAAAAAAGGCGAAGGCGCGATTCGTGAAGAAGAACTGGAAGAGCATGCCGGGGGCCTCATTTGCCTGACCGGCGGCGTGGACGGGCCGCTGGCCGCCGCCTTACAGCACGGCGGCATCGAAGAAGCCCGCAAGCAAGTCGAGCGCCTGATTGGCCTGTTTGGCCACGGCAATGTGTATATCGAGTTGCAGCGCCATTTCCATCGGGAAGAAGAAACTCGCAATCGCGTTGCCATCGCAATTGGCCGTTCGCTCAATCTTCCGCTGCTCGCAACCAATGGCGTCTGCTACGCCGCCGCAAAAAATCGCGAACTCTGCGATGCGTTCACCGCCATCCGTAATCACCACACACTATCTACCGCCGGACGCTTGCTGGCGCGCAACTCCGAGCGTCACGTGAAATCACCGCAGGAGATGCAACAGCTCTTCCCCGACCTTCCAGAGGCCATTTCCAACACAATCGAACTTTCTTCGCAGCTCGAATTCACGCTCAACGACCTCGGCTACCAGTTTCCGCTCTATCCCGTTCCTGCAGGCGAGACCATGAACTCGTTCCTGCGCGATCGCGCGTGGGAAGGCTTTCGCCAGCGCTATGGCCGTGCCGCCGCCGACATGCAAAGCCGCGCCCGCCGCCAGATTGAAAAAGAATTGGCGCTCATCGAAAAATTAAAACTCGCCGGCTACTTTCTCATCGTGTGGGATCTGGTCCGCTTCTGCTGCGAGCAAAACATTCTGGTGCAGGGCCGGGGATCGGCTGCCAACAGCGCCGTCTGTTATTCGCTTGGCATTACGGCAGTCGATGCTGTTGGTATGGAGCTTCTCTTCGAGCGCTTTCTCTCCGAGGAGCGCGGCGAATGGCCAGACATCGATCTCGACTTGCCCAGCGGCGATGAACGCGAAAGAGTCATTCAATATGTCTACCGCCGCTATGGCGAGCGTGGTGCAGCCATGACCGCCAATGTCATTACTTACCGCAATCGCATGGCGGCACGCGAAATGGGCAAAGCGCTCGGATTCGATCCGGAAACGCTTGCCAAAATTTCCGCTGCCGTTGCTACCTGGGAATTCCGCGACGAAAACGACGCGCTCGACCGCCGCTTCCGCGATGCCGGACTCGATCTCAAACATCCGCGCCTGCGCAAATATTACGAGCTGTGTCTTGCCGTGCAGGATATGCCGCGCCATCTCGGCCAACACTCCGGTGGCATGGTCATTTGCCAGGGACAACTCGATTCGGTCGTGCCCCTTGAACCCGCATCCATGCCCGGGCGCGTGGTGGTGCAATGGGATAAAGAGGACTGCGCCGACATGGGCATCATCAAAGTAGACCTGCTCGGTTTGGGCATGATGGCAGTGCTTAAGGATTCCATCGAACTTATTCGCCATCACTATCGCGAAGAAGTCGAACTGGCGCATCTTCCGCAAGACGATCCCGTGGTTTATTCCACGCTGCAGCAGGCCGACACCGTGGGTATGTTCCAGGTGGAAAGCCGCGCGCAGATGGCGTGCCTGCCGCGTCTTCGTCCCAGGCGTTTCTATGACGTCGTCGTGCAGGTCGCAATTATCCGGCCAGGTCCCATCGTCGGTCAGATGGTCAATCCCTTTCTCCAGCGCCGCCAGGGGCGCGAAGAGGTTACGTATCCGCATCCTTCGCTCGAGCCTGTGCTTAAACGAACCCTGGGTGTACCACTTTTTCAGGAGCAGCTTCTTCGAATCGCTATGATCGCAGCCAACTTCACCGGCGGCGAAGCTGAAGACCTGCGCCGCGCCATGGGCTTCAAGCGATCGCAAGCGCGTATGCGGGAGATCGAAACCAAACTGCGTGCCGGCATGACGAGCAATGGAATCTCTCCGAAGGCGCAGGAAGAAATTATTCTCTCCATTACATCGTTCGCGCTTTACGGATTTCCCGAATCCCATGCCGCCAGCTTCGCGCTCATCGCCTATGCCAGCGCATATTTGAAGTGCCATTACCTGGCCGCATTCACCGCGGCATTGCTCAATAACCAGCCCATGGGGTTTTATTCTCCGGCAACGATCGTTACGGACGCAAAACGCCATGGATTAAAAACGCTGCCCGTGGATGTGACATGTTCGGAGTGGATGTGCACTTTAGAAACAGTGGCGAGTGGTCAGCGGTCGGTTACCAGTGAGTTAGTACCGAGTACCGAGTACCAGGTACCGAGTAAAACATTTGCCGTTTCAGCCCTGAAATTATCGCAAGCGGTGGAAAAAACCTTTGTCATTCCGACCTCCGAGCGCATACAAGGGGCGGAGGAATCTCGGTCCTCGCCACTCAGAACTCAGTCATCGCAACTAGCAACCCCGGCATTGCGCCTCGGCCTGCGCTATGTCCGCGGATTGCGCGAGGAAGCCGCTCAGGCGCTGGTGCGCGAGCGCGCTCGTGCTGCATTTACTTCCATTCACGATCTCACGCGCCGTGTTCCTGAACTGCGCAAAGATGAACTCACCACGCTGGCGGAAATCGGAGCGCTGAACTCAATCGGGAATTCACCACGGAGACACGGAGACACAGAGAAAAGCAAGCACCCCGGCCACGGATTTCCACGGATCTTCACGGATTCAATCAATAATCAAAAATCAACAATTGATAATTTCTCCGTGGCTCTGTGCCTCCGTGGTGAGAACAAGCTCCACCGTCGCGATGCTCTCTGGCAGGTAGAACGCGCGGTCCGCACTTCCGGACCGCTGCTGGAGAATTTTTCCGAGCCCGATTCGCCTTCTCCACTTCAACCCATGAACCACGAAGAGCGCCTGGTTGCTGATTTTCGCGGCACCGGCCTCACTGTGGGGCCACATCCCATGGCTTACCGCCGCGAATGGCTCAATGCCATGGGCATTCGCCGCGCCATCGATCTCCGAGACATTCCCAGCGGCAAGCGTCTTCGCATCGGAGGTTGCGTGATCACGCGCCAGCGTCCGGGAACCGCGAAAGGTTTTGTGTTTGTCAGTCTGGAAGATGAAACCGGAGTGGCTAATGCGATCATCGCTCCCGACCTATTTCACAGCAATCGTCTGCTGCTGGCCTCAGAACGTTTTCTGGCAATCGAAGGGATCTTGCAAAATCAGGACAATGTAATTTCAGTAAAAGCGGAACGCGTGCTGCCCTTGTTCGTCACGAAAGCAGAAACATCCTCACACGATTTCCACTGACGAGAACCTCTGTCACTGCGGCGGAGCGCCTTCTTCGCGCCGAGCATCGGGCGGGGCAAGCGGCAACCTCGACGCGCCGCGCATGATGTCGCGCTCCTGCGGTGAGAACATACCTTTGAAGCGGTTGGAATCGATGATCTGTTCCCGCTGCCCCGGAGGCATGGCGCGCAGGTCGCGGATAGCGGTGCCCACCATGCGCCGCCGGTCGAGTGGAAGCTGCCGCATCCGGCCGAACACTTCTCGTGCCTGTTGTTTCTGACCCGGCGTCAGATGTTCCCAAGTCTCCATGCGGTTCAGCATGCGCTGCTGTTGCTCCGGCGGACGGCTATAGAAATCATGCAGCCGCTGCCGCAGCATCTGTTGACGCTCCGGGGGCAAGCGCCGGAATGCCGGGTCGCTCTGCAACGCTCGCTCTTGCTCGCGTGGAGGCACGTTCTTATATCGACGCAGCCAATCGCCGGCATGCCCTTGCGTTTGCGCTTGGCGAGGCGGTTGCGAATGATTCTGATATCGCGCAGCCGGGGAGCGGAAGACATTACGCTGCGCAAAGCATGGGGCCACACCCAGGGATACAGAAGCCACAACGGTCGCCGCACACAGCACGGCCGTCGCGGCCCACCCCAAAATGAAATTTCCCAGCTGCATTCTCCCCGCCCCAACTCATGTTCTGCCGCAAATTCAGCAATTACGGATTCGCCGTGACATCGTGCTGGACTTCCAGGTCATCCAGCAAATCGAAATCGGAATAAAGGTCGTGATCCTTTTCCAGCGACTGGAGATCGCTGACTGCCGTGCCCGGCTCTGGCGAAGACCAAGCATCGTTGATCGCGATCACATCATCTGCCGGCCTGTACATTCGGCCGCCCTTGCCGAAGAACAGCCCAACCCCAATTGCCATCAGCACCGTAAGTGCCGCTGCCAGCACCGGACGCCGAAACCAGGCGAGCCAACCCGTCTGCGGCCTGGCCATCTCTTCCCGCAGACGCGCCCGTAACCGGACATCGAAATAAGGCGAAGGCTCCGGGGCCTGCCATTCATCCAGCAACGCCATGGTCTGGCGGAACTCTTCCAGCTTTCCCGAACACGCAACACACCCCGCCAGATGTCCATTGATCTCCGGCGACATTCCGATCAGTCCGGACGCCAGGTCCGGCATCATTTCTCGAATTTCCTTGCACTTCATAACCGTGTTCCCTTCAAATTTCGCTTCGCCCTGGTTGCTTCACATAAAAACAAACGCGTTCCATTAAATGCGCTTCTAGATAAATTCTTTTAACTGTTCCCGCAAACTCTCATATGCCCTGAATAACAACGACTTTGTCGCCGACTCGCTCAGCTTCAAAACATCGGCAATCTGTTTGTAATCCATTTGCTGATATTTATGCATGATCACCGCCAGCCTCTGGCGCTCGGGCAAGGCCTCCACTTTGCTGCGGATCGCCGCCAACCGCTCCCGCCGCACCAGGTTTTCCTCCGCGGTCATCGTAGAGTCGGCCACGTCCATCGTCGTGCCCGTTTCTTCATCCGGCTCGTCCAGGCTGACAGTAACTTCCGGCCGCTCTTTGCGAGTATCGCGCGCGTGGTTCACTGCCAGATTGGTCGCAATACGATACAACCACGTGGTGAACTTGGCGCTGGCTTCGTAGGTCTGGCGCGAACGGTAGACGCGCAGAAAAACTTCCTGCGCCAGATCCTCCGCCGCCGCCGTATTGCGCGCCATGCGATACATAAAACTGACCAGTGGCCGGCGATACTTCTGCACCAAAAAGTCGAAAGCGGACTCATCCCCCGCTTTCACCCGTAACATTACTTCGGCGTCACTGTAAATTTCCGAGCCAGCCATCGCCGGCTGCAAACTGCCGGCTGGGCGAGGTCCGAGCGACGCCATCAGAACGCTTCCGTCCATGGCGGCAGTGCTCACATCAGATTGAACCCCGCCGTGGGGCGAAAGTTGCTCTCGGTCCTCTACCCCAGAACCCTCGGAACTCCCCGCTGATGAGGGAGATACGGTGGACCGAAGGGGCCTGGATTCGTTCGCCATGGAGGGTTACTTTAGGCACAGGCACGCCAGCGACCCGAACCCGGATTCGGCCCCTGCCGCCGATAGGCTAACACGCCTGCATTCTCTATCCAAATGGGGTCGTGGTCCGGTAGCGGCTCTTCAAACCGACCCACTTACCCATAGTCCACTCTAGCGGATCCAGCTACGAGTTCGGTCTGTGCATGCCCCCTGAGGTTGAGGCAACAAGGCAGTTGAGGCAACAAGACAATGGAGCAGACAGTCAATATCTTCTGTCCCTGCCCAATAGCGGACACAGGATTTCGCAATTGGACAATGTTTCGTTCAAGACTGGGCATCCGCGAATGTTAAGATCAGCCTCTTCAACCGCATAGCGTCTCTCGCATTCTGGTGCGAAACTTGCACCTTTTCCCTTGCTATGACAATCAATCGCTGGAGATTTAAGGGCTGGGGATCCAAGGGAAAGGGTATTTGGATCGTCGCCCTGATTTCTTTCGTTGCTGGATCCCTCATAACTGCCCGCCTGACGCAGGTGAATGAAGTGCAGGCCGATAGCAATCCCATCTTCGAGCTTCGGATCTATCATGCCGTGCCCGGCAAGTTGCCGACGCTCGAGTCACGGTTTCGTGATACCACTTCAAAGCTGCTGGCTAAACACGGCTTGAAGGTTGTCGGTTATTGGGTCCCAGAAGGATCTCCGGGATGGGAGAACACGTTCATCTTCCTTGTAGCCCATTCCAGCCTCGAGGAAGCAAAAAAGCACTGGGATGCCATGCGGGCCGACCCCGAGTTCCAGGAGATGATCAAATCGGAGCAGGCCGACAAGTCGGTCGAAAAAATTGATTCGACTTACATGCGCGCCACGGATTTTTCTCCAAATTTGGAAAGTCTTATTCGTCACAACGTTCGTTTGACGCCAGCGGAACTCTGATTCGCGAGGCCCAACAGAGCTTCCAAAGATGGAAATCTTACTTCAGGATGTGCGCTACGGCTTACGGATGCTGCGGAAGAAGCCGACCTTGACTGAGGTCGCGGTCCTGACGCTGGCCCTGGGAGTCGGTGCCAACACCGTGATTTTCAGCATCGTGAATGCCGTGTTGCTGCGTTCCCTCCCCTACCGCAACCCCGAGCGGCTGGTAAAAATCACTTTCAACAATCCGGGGGTAGGGTTGATCCAGCGGTGTTCCTGTTCGTGCCTCTATTGTTGCTCGCAGTCGCTTTTCTCGCGAGCTACATCCTGGCCCGCCGGGCAACAAAGATGGATCCAATGATTGCCCTTCGAGAGGCGTAACTCGCGCGCCTCCGCAGCCCTTCTCCACGAACTCCGCGGTTCAGCTGTTATCTTGAATGCCTGCCCGCAGCCGTCGCATGATCCCGCGCACTTGAAATCGACTCGGGTGGGATTCTGCGCGAATTCGGCTGGGCTGCTGAGAGATTTAATGTGATTGTCCCCAAGAGTCAGTGGCCTTTGAGCTGAATGGAATGGGTCTCGTCGACGGTGAGTCGTGAAGCGTCGCAATACCCATACCCTTTCAGACAAGCCGCGTAATTCCGCTTGTGTTCGGCGTCGGCCAGCGTCTTGGCCTCCGAGGCAGTCAGTGTTGTGTAGTCACAGGTTTCCTGCCCGTCCTTGCAAGCCTCGAGGTTGCGCTGGTGTTCTGAGGAGGCTGTCTGTTTCGCTTGCAGCGGAGTGAGTTTGGAGTGGTCGCAATCGTCCCATCCGTTCTCGCAATTCTGAGCATTGCGCAGGTGTTCTGCAGCGGTCGCGTCCCTAGTTTGCGAAGGGGATAACTGGGCGTGATCGCATTGCCCGGAACCGTTCTCACAATCGGATGCATTGAGCTGGCTCCGGGCGATGTCCACTTTCGCGGTTTCCGACGGAGTGAGTTTGGAGCGATCGCAAGCCCCAGTTCCGTCCTTGCAGGCAGTGAAATTACGCTGTTGCTCGGCTGCGGCCATTTCACGGGCTTCCGACGGGGTGAGCTTGGAGCGGTCACAGGACAGCATGCCGTCGTTGCAGTCGCTCACATTCCGTTGGTGATCGGCCACGGCCAACGCCACAGTCTCCGGTTCTGAGAGTTTCGAGCGGTCACAGGAATCGTAGTGATTCCTGCAGTTTGCAACGTTGCGCCCGTGGGCGGCCAGAGCTACCTCCGCCGATTGAGGGATGCTCAGCTTCGACCGATCACAGGCTTCGCGGCCAGCCTTGCAGGCCTCGAGATTCTGCGAAGAATCAGGGGACTGAGCCAACGCAAGAACTGGCCAGAGGCTAAGACACGCCACTGGCGCCCAAAGATATTTCCGGAGACTAGCTCTCATATTGTCCGCCCTTCGGAAGAGATTAAGACGTCATCGACTACTCGTATTCGCGATTGTGGCGCTGACCGGAACTTGGTAAGCGGTTCCGGCCAGCCACTAATCGGTTCTTGCTGACCGCGTTCTGATGCGAACTTACTGCTTGCCGTCTTCCCTTGCTTCGGCAAGGTGCGCCTGGTGGCCTGCTTCCGAGACGGCCTTCACAAACGCATCTGCGCTTGCGGGAGTCGGAGCCTTACCCAAGTGAAATTGTCTTTTTCATGAATTGTTCCTTTCGGCGCCGCGGAACTAAGGAGAGACAACTTCAGATGGGCTGACTTAGTTCAGAAAACCTGAAAGAGAGAGAAGAAGTGCTCGTCTCTGCCGTCATCATCGCAAAGCCCCAGGAAGATAGCTGATCTGAATTGCTCACTTCTGTCTGGGCATCGAGAGCGAAGGTTCGCCCAATCATGCCAGGCGAAGTTCTGGCGATTGTGAGCAATCCTGCACAGCATTGCGGCCCTTAAGCTGTCATGGTGGAGTGGCAGAAAAGAGCGTTGGTGGATCGATGACACTTGGTAGGCTCTGCGATCGTTTTCGCAAAAGGCTGACGAACATCACCGCTTCCTGGTCGCGGCTGATCGGAACCACGAAGCCAAGAACTCAAAGTTTCGGACCACCAAGGATGTGTCCCTTCTGCGGGCTCATTACCCCGCGATCCCGACCATCTTGTTTGGAGTGCGGAAAGTCATTCGGGACTGCTTGAGCGAAAAGAACGAGCCTTTAACATTTAAATGAGCAAAGGAGAACAAATATGCTTTGGACAATTTTTGTAGTGCTGCTAGTTCTATGGCTTCTCGGTTTCAGTCTTCATGTGGCCGGCGGCCTGATCCACCTGTTGCTGGTGGTAGCGTTGGTGGTCTTGGTGATCAACCTGTTGAGCGGCCGTCGAAGTTCAGTCTGAGAGCGCGCTTGTTGGAATAGGTGGGGGGGCAACCTTATCTATGGTGAGCGTCAGGTGACGGTTTGGTCTGAGATTTGTGCTTTGCTTCGCGATTCTGGGCCGGCTTCACATTCAATACAAAGTGAACGGCCGCCCACAGGAAGTGAGCGCCGTCAGACTTGGTTACCAGCGCGTCGACGGATTTCAAAGCCCCGTCAGGCAATTCCAGATTGTCAGTCAGCATAACGATGGGAATCGTCGGCCGGACCCGCTTGATCTCATTCGCAACGCATGCTCCATCCAGGAGTCCGAGGTGGTAGTCGAGCACAATCGCGTCCACAGGCTGAGTGGCGAATACTCGCAGACCCTCGTGGCCATTCGTCGCGGTTAAGAGTTCATATCCATTCTCCTGCAATGAACGCAGTTGATCCGGGTCCCGGTGTATGCAGAGGATAGTGTTGTTGGCAGCCATGCCTGTCAGTTATAAGGGAGGGGTTTCTAACATTCTGTTCAAAATTGCTCAATGCGTGGGCCTGGCGCGCGTGAATATCAGTGGGCTCAAAAGCCACCGGGCCACCTGATACAGTCTCAGGCGATGCTTCTATCGCTTACTGTGAAGTTGGAGGGGACTTCACGGCAGACTCGGTTGAGCACCGATAATAAGCAGCTGCCTACTTCGTCTTTGGAAACGAACGCATCAATTGCATCCAACGCCTGTTCGCGAACCGCGTCGTCACCCGAAACCATGACGATTGGAACTTGTGGTCTAATGCGCTTTATTTTGGTTGCGACCTCATGCCCATTCATCTCGGGCATGTGATAGTCGACGATCACGGCGGCAACCGGGCAGACTTCGGCAAGTTGTAAGCCCTGTCGGGCGGAGGCTGCAGTGAGCACTTCGTATCCGCGTCTCTCCAGCAGTGCCTTGTGGTAACTCAACACGCCGTCATCATCGTCGATACACAGAATGGTCTTTCCAGCCGAGTCGTTGGACATCGTTCATACTCCACATCACGAATGATCGAGGATGTGCCCGGCTAAAGCTGCTCAATTGTGAACACTTTTGCCCCATTTGTTGTGCAAGTTGGTCCCTGGTCAGGGAACTCTTTGGGCGCGATGTGTGTGGTTAATCGTGCAGAACTACATTGAGCAGAGAGCTGTGGACCTGCAAAGCGCCTTCTGCACCGCCGGCGTAGTGAATGAAGCCGAGCTTTCTGAACCGGTTCATGAAGAAGCTGACACGGGAACGGGTGGTGCCAACCATTTCGGCCAGCGTTTCCTGGCTCATCTTAGGGACCACAGTTTCCGGGATGCCTTCCTTGCCAAAATGAGCAAGCAATAGCAGCACGCGGGCTAGTCTCTTTTCGCTGGAGTTGAACAGTTGGTCGACCAGATCCTCTTCGTAACGGATATTCCGCGCCAGCAGATACGCCACAAACATCTCAGAAAGGGCGGGTTCGCGGTGCAGCGCATCCATCATGGTTTTTTTGTCGACCCGCAGGATCTCGCAGTCTGTCATCGCCGCCGCGGAGCCCATTCGCAAGAGCTGCCCTGCCAGTGAACCTTCCCCGAAGAAGTTCCCTTGACTCACGATGCCGATCGTCGCTTCCTTGCCGATCTTCGATACAACAGTGAGCCGCACTTTGCCTTTTTGGACATAGAAAACCGCGTCCGCTTCGTCCCCTTGCGCAAAAATCACTTGCTTTTTTTCAACAGAGAGGATCTTCCTGCCATCGCCAATGGTCGCGAGAAAAGTATCGGAGTCGAACTTGCCGTTCTTCTTGACTGCTACCGGGGGGCTCATCGTCACTCCAGTATAGTCTGCGGAACCGGGCCCGGACCGCATAAACCGTGCCAAGTTAATAATTTGCAGAGTGAGCGTTTTTGCACAGAATGTTGGGGGCAAATGTTTGATCCTAAAAGATTACTAAGGGCAGCGTTACGTCGATTGCAGCGGGTTGTCTCAGGAGGGCTTATGTCAGCAACTGTTCAAGTCGGAACGATTCTGATGAACGAGCGGCCGGGGATGGCGCAACTCTTTCAGCTGGAGAGTGAACCCTACTCGGGAAACTGGAGCCTGGTGAAGACGCTGGATGGCCACGCGCTTGATCGCAAGATCCGTGCGGCGGGATGGAACCTCTTTTTCATGGCGGCAGAAGTCAAAGTGATGTTCTTTGGCGTTCTTGGAGCGGCGAAGATCCAAAACGCGTTACAGCGGATTTTAGCGAAGGTGAAGCCGCAACACTTTAATGGCCTCGAGGTAACTGGAATCGTTGCCAGCCATTTTCTAGGAGTGCCGTACGTAACCGTCTCCGCGCACTCGCGCCATATGCAAAAGAACTGTTACCTGGATAGCTCTGAGGAGCGACAGGCCTCGGATGACAACGCGGAATGGGCCAAAGGCTGAGCGCGCTTCCCAACCGGACGGCGACCCAAGCCCTAAATCAGTCTGCGGAACAGCTACTTGTCCGAAGCCACCAAGCGCCGGTCTCGATGCGGGTTCGTGCGGGGCAGGCCAGTGCTAAGCTCGCACTTTTCGCCCGGCTTCGCACCACACGTGGGGCAGCGAACCGCCAAGGCTTCCTTCTGTTTTGCCTTCATTGAGCCATAATGGAGCGTTGCCAACCAAGAAAATGGTCAATAGTGACCACTCCTCAAGTCTATTTTGTTGCATACTGACTAGAGGAAACTTCAATCCATCCTCAGCTTGCTTGCGGCTCCTCGGGAGAGCCTCCTGCAAGCAATTGTTCTCACCAGGCGAAGGGAAAATGGCGATACCAATCACAGCGTTTCCAAATCGTGGTCTGGCAGTGGTTAGTTCCCCGCTCGTGCCGGAGAAGGCCGCAACCACCCGCGCCCGACCGCATTCGAAGCCCTCGCTGCCCAGTCGCATCGCGGTAGTCGGAAATTATCTTCCGCGGCAATGTGGAATCGCTACGTTCACCACCGACTTGTGCAGCGCGATATCTGCGGAATACGGAACAGCTCGACTGTTGGCACTCCCGGTGAACGACACCGAAGAAGGTTACGACTATCCCTCACGGGTGCGATGGTCGCTCGCTCAAGACGACCTGACCTCGTATCAGGAAGCGGCGGAATTCCTGAACTTCAACAATATCGATATGGTGTGCCTGCAGCACGAGTATGGAATCTTCGGCGGTGCGGCCGGAAGCCATATTCTGAATCTGCTACGCCGCCTGAAAATGCCTTTAGTGAGCACGCTGCACACGGTTCTGCGCGAGCCAGACCCGAATCAAATGAGGGTGATGGAAGAGATCGCAGAACTCTCGGATCGCCTGATCGTGATGAGCCAGCTGTCGTCCCAGTTCTTGCAGGAAATCTTCAAGGTGCCGGGCAACAAGATCGACATGGTGCCGCATGGAGTTCCTGACCTGCCCTTCCTGGATCCGAATTTCTACAAAGATCGCTTTGGCGTGGAGGGAAAAGCGGTCCTGCTCACCTTCGGGCTGCTTTCGCCAAACAAGGGAATCGAAAACGTAATTCAAGCGCTGCCGCAGATTCTTTCCAAGCACAAGAATGTCGCTTACATCGTGGCAGGAGCGACCCATCCTCATATCCTTCGCCGCGAGGGTGACAAGTATCGAGCCAGCCTGCAGGCCTTGGCCAGGGAAATGGGGGTGGAATCGCAGGTGATGTTCCACGACCGTTTCGTCAGCCCCGAGGAGATGGTCGAGTTCATTGGCGCCGCAGACATTTACATCACTCCTTACCAGCATGAAGCGCAAGTGGTTTCCGGAACGCTCGCCTATGCACTGGGAGCGGGCAAAGCGATCATCTCTACTCCGTATTGGCACGCCATTGAGTTGTTAGACGACCGCCGGGGCGCGCTGGTCCCTTTCCAAAATCCCGACGCGATTGCGCAGAAGACAATCGAACTGTTGGACACTCCCGCGATACGTCACGCGATGCGGAAGCGCGCCTATCTGTTTGCGCGAGACATGGTCTGGAAAAGAGTGGCGCAGGGTTACATGGAGAGCTTCGCGCGAGTGCGCAGCGACCGCATGGAGAGTCCCAAAGTGCAGTTCTCGGCCCGGATGACGCACAAATCTCCGGATCAATTGCCGGAGTTGAACCTGCATCACTTGAATCAGATGACCGACGACACCGGGATACTGCAGCACGCGATCTTCACGATCCCAAACCGTGGAGAGGGCTATACCACGGACGACAACGCTCGCGCCCTCATTCTTGCCGTGATGCTGCAGCAGTTGGATCTGGAACACTCAGATAACCATCAGCGTGGAAAAACACATTTGCCTTCCGCGAATTCACCTGGTCTGTACCTGTCATTCCTGGAGCATGCCTTTAACTCCGCGAAAGGCAGATTCAAGAACTTTCTCCGCTACGATCGCCGGTGGAACGAACCGGTAGGCTCCGAAGACTGCCATGGGCGGGCATTGTGGGCCCTCGGGACGGTTCTAGGGCGATCCGAAGACCAGGGGTGCAGGGGCGCTGCGGGTCGCTTGTTCGAGTTTTCTCTTCCCGCGGTACTGGAATTCAATAGTCCGCGGGCGTGGGCCTACACTCTGCTCGGAATTCAGGAATACCTCACCGCGTATCCTGGAGATCGTGATGCGAAGAAAGTGCGATCCGCCCTAAGCCGGCGACTCCTCGAAATGTATGAATCAATCCGGCGGCCGGAGTGGAAATGGTTCGAGAACGTTTTGGCCTACGGAAACGCGAGATTACCCCAAGCTCTGTTGCTGGTGGGTTCAGCTTGCTCAGACGATCGCATGATCTCCGCCGGTCTGGAATCACTGGATTGGCTGTCACAAACGCAACACTGCGACATCAATCGCCATTTTGTGCCGATCGGTTCTCAAGGCTTCTATCACCAGAATTGTGAGAAGGCCCGTTTTGATCAACAGCCGCTCGAAGCCGCTGGCGCGGTTTCTGCGTGTCTGCAAGGGTACCGCGTAACTGGCGACAGCCGCTGGCGCAACGAAGCGTGGTCGGCTTTCAACTGGTTCCTCGGGGACAACGATCTTCAACTGCCTGTTTATGATTCCGTCACCGGCGGTTGCCGGGACGGCCTGCATCCCGACCGCGCCAACGAGAATCAGGGAGCAGAATCAACGCTATCCTTCTTGATGGCACTTCTCGAAATGCGATCTTTGCAAGCGCCCGAACCAAAGGAAATCTTCTCATGACCGCACCCGCAGAAAAACCCGTGAGCTTGTTAAGCACTCGCTTCGAACCACTACTTCTTCGCCATCCCTCGAACCCGATCCTGACTAGCAAGGACTGGCCATACCCCATCAATAGCGTCTTCAATGCGGGCGCGACGCTACTGGCGGACGGCACGACCCTACTGCTTTGCCGCGTGGAAGATCGCCGCGGCCTGTCGCATCTTTGCGCCGCGCGATCATGCAACGGCGTCGATGGATGGCAGATCGATACCGAGCCCACATTGCTGTCCGACCCGAAGCAGCATCCGGAAGAGATCTGGGGTATTGAAGATCCTCGCATCACATTCGTCCCCGAACTGCAGCAATACGTGGTCACCTACACCTCCTATTCGCGTGGCGGTCCCGGAGTTTCTCTCGCTCTGACCAAAGACTTTCGAAACTTCGAGCGCTACGGCGTAATCATGCCGCCGGACGACAAGGACTCGGCTCTTTTCCCGCGCAGAATCGATGGATGCTGGGCGCTGATTCATCGTCCGATGACGACGCTCGGGTCACACATGTGGATTTCCTACTCTCCCGACCTGCGCTATTGGGGCAGGCACAGGCTCATGCTGGAGGCCCGCCGCGGAGCATGGTGGGACGCAAACAAAATCGGGATGTCGCCACCTCCCATCGAGACTTCCAGGGGATGGCTCGTGCTCTATCACGGAGTACGGCACACGCCTTCGGGCTGTCTGTATCGATTGGGCTTGGCTCTTTTCGAGCTGGAAAATCCGGAAAAATGCCTGCTGCGCGGTGACTCCTGGATCTTTGGGCCAGAAGCGGAGTACGAAGTGCACGGCGATGTTGACGACGTTGTGTTCCCCTGCGGATATACCATGGACGCCGATGGCGACACCCTCAACATTTACTACGGAGCGGCGGATTGCGCGATCGCCCTCGCTCGGGCCAGCGTTCGCTCTCTGCTAGATTGGCTGGACGCGAATGGAAGTTGCGAGCGTCGCCAGCGAGCGCAGGATTGATAGCTCCACTGCGCAAAGTTTTCAGTTTGCCTTCAAGGTGTCCCAGGGCTGAACGCATGATTAAACTCTGCATGTGAGCTATCTTGCTCAGACAGGAGATTCCGCAGCTGTCATTCTCGATTCTCCTGAGTGTGTAGACGGGGCCGCGGATGCTGATTCGTAGCTCTTAATTCTTAGGTTGCTGCGGCGACCACATCCAGCCAATCGGCGTTGTTTATCCGCGTGTCCGCCCCGAACCTGCGGCGGACACGACTCGACCCTAAAAGTTATCGACATCGAAACTAAGGGCACACCTCGGGTGAGAGGCGTTAGCCCGCAAAACGAAGAAAGGTAAAAGATCATGCCGTTAATTCAACTCCTGGAAGTTCTTATCGTGGTGGGTGTGCTCCTGTGGCTGGTGAATCGCTTCATCCCCATGCAGTCATCCATCAAGTCAATTTTGAACGGAGTGGTGGTCATTGCCGTGGTTTTGTGGCTGCTGAATGTTTTTGGGCTATTCCATTCGCTGTCTCATATCCGCGTTGGAACATAAAGCCGTAACCAGCCAAGGAGACCAGCTGCACCCAGGACTCAACCTGAACGCAACCCGGCAGATACCTGCCACAAGGAGATAGTTGTGAAGACAAAACTGTTCTTAGCCGTCGCAGTGGCATTGAGTTTGCCGGCAGTAGGCCAAACCCGTTCCCAAACAACCCTGACCGTCGAGCCGATGAGTCCGACGCCCACGTTCCGGGTCACAGTCATCAGCCGCAGCGTGCAAGCCATCAATTATGAGCACCGCAGTGGGAGTTCGAAGCTGGATTTTGCCGGCACAACCCTGATGCCCATGGCAAATGGCGAGGCCAAAGTAAACAGCAAGCGTGGATCCATTGAGATTGAAGCCGAATTTGGCAACTTGCAAAGGCCTACGACTTTCGGCAACGAATATCTGACTTACGTTCTGTGGGCGATTTCGCCCGAGGGCCGTGCCGTCAATCTTGGCGAAGTATTAGTCGGCAATAATGATCGCAGCAAGCTGCACGTGACTACTGACCTTCAGGCCTTCGCCCTGATTGTTACCGCAGAGCCTTACTACGCTGTTCGGCAGCCCAGCAATGTGGTCGTGCTTGAGAATGCCATCCGCGAAGACACCAAGGGAACCAGCGAAGCGGTAAATGCAAAGTATGAACTGATGGAACGAGGAGACTACATTCCTACCGGATACAAGTTCGACCCGGTAGTCCTGAACGCAAAGTTGCCGCTGGAGTTTTTCGAAGCGCGCAACGCGGTGCGCATCGCTCAATCGGAAGGAGCCGAGCAATATGCCCCGGATAGTTATCAGCACGCCGTCCAGTTAATGAATAACGCAGATGGGTACGCTGTCAGCCGGCACCTGGATCGAAAGCCTCTGATCGCAGTTTCCCGCGAGGCGGTGCAGACTGCGGAAGATGCGCGCGCCATCGCAGTTAAGAAAATGGACGAAGTTCGACTGGCAAACGAACGCCAGGATTCCGCCGACGCGCAGGCTAAGGCCGAAGGCGATACTGCCGATGCAAATCGCCGCAAAGAGCGAGCCGAGGCCGATGCAGCCACCGCGCAGGCTGCAAGGGCTCAGGCCGAATCTGACACACTGACCGCCCGCGAGGCAAAGCGTCAAGCCGAGGCCGATTCAGCAAATGCGCAAGCTCAAACTGCGCAGGCTAATTCAGACTTGGCCAATAGCCGGACTGCATCTGCCGCCGCACTCTCAGCAGCCCATGCCGATGCCGATCAATCCCGCCTGGCAGCACAGCAGGCGCAGTTGACAGCACAACAGGCGGAAACCGATAAAGCCGCCATGCGCGCGAAATTGTCCGAGCAGTTGAATTCGATTCTCCAGACTCGCGACACTGCGCGCGGGCTTATCGTCAGCATGTCCGATGTTCTGTTTGACACCGGAAAGTATTCGTTGAAACCGGGTGCACGCGAGAAGCTGGCAAAAGTCGCTGGCATTCTGCTTGCCTATCCTGGACTCAACATCGAAGTCGGCGGCTATACGGATAACGTCGGCGGCGATGCCATGAATCAAACCCTGTCCGAGAACCGCGCCGGTTCGGTACGAGACTACCTGGTGCAGGAAGGCGTATCGCTCAATTCGGTAAGTGCCAGAGGCTTCGGCAATACTCTGCCGGTAGCCTCCAACGACAACTCCGCGGGCCGCCAGCAGAATCGCAGAGTGGAACTTCTGGTGTCTGGCGACGCCATCGGTACCCCGGTCAATCCGACAACAGGAAGCTTGCGGTAAGACAAGCGCAAGTAACGGTCGACAATGGAGGCAACACTTATGAGATTAATTAGCGTCATCAGCACAGCATTTCTGTCTTTGACTCTCGCAGTTCCGGCATATGCGCAGCAGGAGCAGCATGAACAGCAGGAAGAACAGAAAGAGAAGCCTGCTCTGGAAAAAGAGAAGAAGGCGCAACCCGAAAAACCTGCAAAGCAAGAGGAGAAGAGCGCTCAGGAAGAAAAGAACACCAAGCCCGAGGAGAGGAATGCGAAGCAAGAGCAACGCGCTCCGGAAGCTAAGGCAGAAAAACAGGAACAGCACGCCTCTGCCAGCCGCATTCCCGCCGACCGTTACAAGGCCAACTTCGGACGCGAACACACGTTTCGCGTTAGTCAGGGCGAGTATAGCAGTGGCCGCTTCCAATACGGCGGCTATTGGTTTGGATTCGGTGGCGCGTGGCCGAGCAACTGGCTTTACACGCAAGACGTTTATGTGGTCGAGATCGACGGCGTGTATTACCTGTGCAACCCGATGTATCCGGGCGTGAACCTTGTAATCAGTGTCACGCAATAGCACCATCGGTAACGATGGGTGCGGGCCGTTTTCGGCGCGCACCTTTTTCCCCCGTCGCAAATAGAAAAAGAGAAACGGAGCACAACATGCTTGGAACGATATTGATCGTGATTTTGGTGTTAGCACTGGTTGGAGCGCTGCCGCGCTGGTCGCATAGCCGGGAATGGGGTTATGCCCCGACCGGCGGTGTGGGGCTGATCCTTTTCGTCGTCGTCCTTCTGCTAATTCTCGGACGGATTTGAGCGTTCGCAACGCGTCAAAATCGTTGGGTGCCAGTTCCAAAAGTTCCTGGTCGTGAGCGAAGCTGCGAATGAAGTGGTCGCCGGAGACGAATCATCGTCTGTTCCAGCCGTCGCAAAACCACCTTCACTCCACCTCGTCGCTTGAGTTTCATGAATGCCGGGCGGCCCACAAAGCGGGAGTGAGATCTGGGAGACACCAGATCAGGAGATCGCCAAACCCGGGCACATGCTCGCTCTCCGCCTGCTCGATCATTTCACTGACGACGGGCTCAAGCTCGAACAATTGCATTTGTGCGTCAGGATGCACCTCGATCCGGCGCCCGCCCGGCAGCACCACGGCCAGCCCACAACTCGCTTCGTGCGGCCTCGGCGATTTCTTGGAGGCCAACTCCACCGGCACCAATAGGCCTGCTGAAGAAGATGATCGACTTTTTTCTTCCAGCGTTGCTTCTTGAGGTTTCTATTCAGGGTGCCAAAGCTCAATCGCTGACTGCGGCAAAACTCGCTCCGCCGCATGCCGCTACTCACAAACTCAGCCACTAGTTGCTGAACTTCCGCTCATGTACGTCGTTTGTGTGCTGAAGCTTTCTGTTCTACGCTCATCCGGAAACTTCAACACAAACCTTCTCCCTGGAATAGGTGTGTTGGTCTAACGCTCACATTCCAGTGCGGAAACAGAGACGATTCGGTACTGTCCTAGACTTGCTTTAGGATAGTATCGACGATTCAGTGAACCGGATGCGGATCGGGAACTTGTGTATAATGATCAACTTACCGTACGAAAGTGGGCGCTTAACTCAGCGGTAGAGTGCCATCTTCACACGGTGGAAGTCATAGGTTCGAATCCTATAGCGCCCACCATATTGTTGGTTGTCCGTTCCGGAGACATAGGTAACAAGAACGTTCCGGAGACATAGGTTAAACTTTCGTAACCCATGATTTTTCGCCGCAGACGGGCATGCGGAGTGTGACTCCTGCGCCTGGCCCGGTTGGCCGGCGATCTTCACTTTGCACGCCGTGAAGGAGCACGATTCCCTGCACGATCGCCGGGGCTACCTGAAATCGGAATGCGACGCATCCACGCAAAAAACAATCGAATACAAGCAAATTCGCTTTGGTTGCATTCGTGCCCAGAAGCTTGCCGTTCATAGCAATTTGACAATCTTTTGACAACTCTTCTCTGATAATCGCAATCGAATTCCGTATCTATACTCACGCGTAGCCAGGAACGCATCCGCAGCGTGCAAACGAGCTGCGGATCTGGGCCACGAGGGGATTCCGAAATCCGATCGAATTGACATGCTCCTTGCGCATGCCCATGGCGGGAAATCCCTCGTCCGGCCGATGCGAAACATTTTCCAAAAGGAGGAACTTCAATGAATTCGGACAGAAAAGGAGAAGTCTCGACGAAATCAAATCTCAAACAACTGATCCCAGTTCTGGCGGCGGCGATCGTGCTGCTCGGCTCGACCGACGTGGCGCGGGCGCAGGGGGAGGTCCAGATGGAATATATGCCGCCGGGAACAAAAGTCTGCACGCCGCTGGTAGAAGCCGGCAATGCGTACATCGCGACATATAACCTGATTGGCCTGCTCAAGATGTCGGTGGAGGAGTCTGCTACACCTACAGGTCCCACAACGGTTCTTTTCACGTCCACGAAAGTGGCCACTCATCCGGTGATCGTGCGCCCTCCCAAGCCCGGAGTCTATTTCTGGCGTCTGTGCGGGACGAATAATTCGAAGACTGCCGTCAACACAACGATTGGGCTGGGCGGAGGAACCATCAACAACGTGACCATTGCGAGCGACCTTCAGAATGGACTCACCGCCGTGATGACGCCCGGCGCCATGGTCTGCAATCCCTTCACTTCGATCTCCGCCAATCGGGTCGGTTCCTCTGTCGAAGTGAACACGGACAAGCCCGTAGCCGTTACCTGGTTCGATCAGGATACCGATTCAAACGGGGACGAGTTACCCAACGCCGACACCGTTGTCACGGCGAACGTGAACGACACTGTGGAACCGGAAGACGACGGCAGCATTTTTGGCTGCGTCGTGAACACGTCTTCGGTGACCGTGTCCGTGGCGTTCAACTTCGTCGGACCTCTTTACACGCAGTGATCATTTCCTCCCGCGGGAGGAGGCCCCGTTGCACTCCCCTACCGTGGTCTGCTGCTACTCATCCTGGGGATACGGACTGTAACGCATTCTGAGCTAGGCCGGTGACGCGTTCGCGAATCTGACATTTCCCGCGCTCTGTTGGGTCGTTGCAAGGCGGACGGAGTGGTGTACCACAGGCAAGTATGGCCCGAACATCGGCCAGACCCGCCATCGGGGTAGTTCCCGATACAACGATTTCGGGAGGGAGATCTACTGCACGACCGGCAGCTCCAACCGGCTCGGATGCGTGGCATCGTGATGGACGGTGACGTGCGCGGTGTGCGCATCTTTGGCGGTTTCGTCTGCCACTACGCCTCCGCTGTTGTAGTTTTTTTCCAGGTAAATCGTGTTTGGACAGTTCAGTACGAGACGCAGGCGGCTGCCTTTCGCAATGCGACGCGAGAAGAAAGTGAATCCGTCGAATACGTACTGGTTGATCTCTCCCGGCTTTGCCAGCTTTTCCTGGCTCAATGATTCGTGATAGCGGGCACGGATGTTGTCACTGGTGAGCTGCACGCTGCCGCCATCCGGTAGGATTTCATAGAGCGATGCCGCGAAGTCGGTGTCGGGCACGTCGATTTCAATCCACGCGCTGAGCTTCACGAAGCCGGAGATCTCCGTATCCGCAACGAAGGGTTCGCTATGGTAGACCACGCCATTGCCGAATAGGTTGAGCGCATAGCGCTGGTCCGTGATCGAGTTTTTGATATCTTCTTTCTCCAGCTCCGCCGGGCGCACATCGAGAGGATCGTAGACATAGCGATCGGGCTGCGTGCCGTTGGGCTTGGCCTCACTCATCCTTCCCGAACTGGTGACGTCGTTGGCATGCCCGGAATAAGAGTCGAGGTAAAGCGTGCGCGTGGAATTCGAGATGCTCTCCAGCGTGTCGGCATATTTCCATTCATCCGCGGCCATCACGTAGTAAGCCACGCGCTTTTTCAGGAACTCGGGCTTGCTTCCGTTCTTGAGCGTCCAGTCATACCAGTCGGTGTGCAGCTTATTCATATCGAGCAGGCTGGCATCGCCAAAGGTTAAGCCGCCGACTTCTTTCTTGGGTGTGCGTGTACCGGCGTGATCCCACGGACCGATGATCAGGTAGTGCTCTGCCTTAGCTTTCTCGGTACCGTATTTCATGTGGTTCTTGTAATAAGTGAAGGCTCCGGCCTGGTCGCCATCGTAGCTCCCGGTGATGGTCAGAATCGGCACATGGATGGCGCGATATTGCTCAGGAGAAATCGCCAGGCTCTGCCAGACTGAGTCCACGGCCGGATGGCTCAGCCACATTTGGAACGTCGGCGACGGGTTACCCACGATTTGATCGAGTTCTTTGAACGGCCGGTGCTGCAGGTAAAGCTCGGTAAACTTCGAGATCCAGTAGGAAGATTCTCCGAAAAGACTTTCATTACTGGTCACGCCGCTGGTGAACGTGATCCACTGCATGTCGTAAGCGCCAAATATGTTCTTGAACATCGGGAAGTCCACGCCGGCGTGCGCGGACGCAACAGGGACAATCGTGGCCAGATGCTCAGGTGCTTCGCGCAAAGTCATCCACTGATCAAAGCCGGCATAGGATCCTCCCCACATCGTCACTTTGCCATTCGACCAGGACTGGCGCGCTAACCATTCGACGATGTCGTGGCCGTCGCGCGGCTCCTGCAGAAAAGGCTCGAACTTCCCTTCCGAGTTGCCGCGACCCCTCACGTCCACGATGGCGAAGACGTATCCATGCTGGGCGAAGTAATATGCGCGCGAGTGATAGCTGTCACTGATGTAAGGCGTCAGTTCGAAGATTACCGGCAACGGATCTTTCTGCTCGTGTGGACGGTAGACGGTGGCATTCAGTCGCACTCCGTCGCGCATGGGAACCTTCACCGCCCACATCAGGTCGATTGGCTTGGGCAGGTCCGGCTTCTTGTCGGATTTCTGGGCGTAAGTTGTCAGAGATAAGGCGATCAGCAGCGTGGCAAGAATTTGGCAGTTACGCATGAGTGGCCCTCGTAGAACGCGCGTAGTCTAACATTCGAAGGCGGAGAAACGCCAAGGTTGGCAGGCTGGGAACGTCAGTGCAGACCTCCCGATCCGAGGAGATAGAATGCGTTATGCGCATCGGAGTCTTTACGCCCCTGCTGTCGCAACTGCCGCTCGCGGCGGTTCTCAAGAAACTGAAGACTTTGCAGATCGATACCGTCGAGCTTGGTACCGGCAATTATCCCGGTGACGCGCATTGCAAGCTCGCGATGCTCGAAGATGCCTCGTACCTCGCCGAGTTTAAGAAGATTCTGGCAGATCATGGCGCCAGCATTAGCGCCTTGAGTTGTCACGGCAACCCGCTGCATCCCGACGGAGCTCGAGCCAAGCATGACCGCGACGTGAGCCGCAAGACGATCCTTCTCGCAGAAAAGCTGGGCATTTCGGTGGTCGTCGATTTTTCCGGGTGCCCCGGCGATTCACCCCACGCGACCGCTCCCAACTGGGTTACGTGCCCATGGCCACCGGATTACCTCAAGGTTCTCGACTGGCAGTGGAACGAAGTGGTCGCGCCTTACTGGACGGAGCACGCGAACTTCGCCGCCGATCACGGGGTGAAGATCGCGATCGAAATGCATCCCGGCTTTGTCGTTTATAGTCCAGAGACGATGCTCAAGCTGCGATCGATTGCCGGACCGAATGTGGGATGCAACTTCGATCCCAGCCATCTCTTCTGGCAGAGCATCGACCCCATCGCCGCCGTGCGCCTGCTCAAGGATTCGATCTTTCACGTTCACGCCAAAGACACGCAAATCTACCCGGCCAACTTGCCGCGCACCGGCGTGCTCGATACCAAGCCGTACACCCAGGAGCGCGAACGCGCGTGGATCTTCCGCACCTGCGGCTACGGTCACGGAGCCGAATGGTGGAGCGAGTTTATCTCCACGTTGCGAATGTTTGGCTATGATAACGTGCTCTCAATCGAGCACGAAGACAGCCTGCTCTCGCCCGAAGAAGGCCTGACGAAGGCCGCCAACTTCCTCAACGGTATTGTGATCCGCGAGCAACCCGGCACCGCGTGGTGGGTCTAGCTGGCGATGCTAATGAAGCGTTGAGAACGCTATGAAACCGATCAGAACGGCAATCTTCGGTACCGGCTTCATGGGCCGCGTACATCTGGAAGCGGTGCGAAGGCTGGAATATGTTCAGGCGGCAGCCATCGCCGGAAGAAACATAGAGGCGGCGCGACGCCTGGGCGCGGGCTTCTCTATCTCCACGTTTGCGACCGATTATCGAGATCTTTTGCGCGATCCATTGATCGATGCGGTTCACATCTGCACACCCAACGCTCAGCACTTCTCGATGGCCCAAGACGCGCTCCAGGCGGGCAAACATGTGATCTGCGAAAAGCCTTTGGCCACAAACGTGGAAGAGGGCTCGGAACTTGTGTCCCTCGCCGCGCGGCAACGACTACGCAACTGCGTCTGCCACAACTTGCGCTTTTATCCCATGGTGCAGCAGATGCGCCACATGTGCGAAGACGGCGATCTGGGAGAAATTTTGATCGTGCAAGGTACGTATTCGCAGGACTGGCTGTTGTATGACGCGGACTGGAACTGGCGCGTCGATTCCAGCGCTGGTGGCCCTTCGCGCTGCATGGCTGATATCGGCTCGCACTGGTTTGATATGGCTGAGCACGTCACTCGCCTGCGGGTAACTTCTCTGTGTGCCGACCTGCAGACTTTTCACCCGACGCGCAAGCAGCCGAAACAATCGGTTGAGACCTTTTCCAACAAAATGCTGAGGCCGGAAGACTTCATCGAAACGGCCGTCGACACCGAAGATTTCGGAGCCGTTGTTTTCCATATGGGCAAGCGCACTCGCGGCAGCCTCGTCGCCAGCCAGGTTTCAGCCGGACGCAAGAATCGGCTCAGCATTGAGATTTATGGCACACGATCGTCCGTCGCGTGGGACCAGGAACGTCCCGACGAACTCTGGGTTGGACATCGCGATACCGGCAATCAGATCTACGTGAAAGATCCGTCTCTGCTCAAGCCCGCGGCACGCAGCTATGCCGATCTTCCCGGCGGTCACAGCGAAGGCTACGATGACACTTTCAAGCAAATATTCCGGCGTTTCTATGCTTCGATTTGCCCAGCTTCGATCGGCGCAACTTCGAGCGCCACATCTGCCGCAGCCCCCGAATATCCGCAGTTTGTCGATGGACTACGCCAACTAACCATCCTCGACGCCGTGCTGCAGAGTCACCGCACACGCCGCTGGATCGATGTTCCCCAACTCGAAACCAGTCGTTGAAAGGAACGCTTGTTAATCCTCGCCGCTATTCTTGCCTTTTTCGTTTATGGAATGATCGCCGCTATGTTGGGCACTATCCTGCCCGAGCTATCCGAGCGCTTCCACCTCTCGCCCAGTCAGAACGGCACCATCGCGTTCGCGCAAGCGCTCGGGCTCATCCTCGCTTCGCTTGCAGTCGGCCCACTGCTCGATAACGAAGGCAAAAAGCTTGGCCTCATCCTTGGGCTCACGCTCATTTCTATGGCGCTTTTCGCCTTGCCGCGGTCGCCTGGATTCCGCAGCATCCTTGTTCTGCTTTTTCTGCTAGGGGTGGGCGGCGGGACTATTGTGACCGCCGCGAATGCGTTGGTCAGCGATGTGAGTGAGACTCATCGCGCTGCCGCGCTGAACTTGACCAACCTTTTCTTCGGCATCGGAGCTCTCACGACGCCGTTCGTCGCCGCCAATTTTTTCAAGCGCAATTGGTTCCGCCTCTGCTACACGATCGCGTCACTCACTGTTTTAACACTGGTGTTCCAGGCTCTCACGAAGATGCCAGGGCCAGCCGGCGCAGGGCGTTTCGTGCTCGCGGATGCGGTTCCCGTACTGGGGCGGCCACTACTTTTTTTAATTGGATTATTCCTTTTTCTCTATATCACCTGCGAGGTCGGCGTATGGAACTGGCTGGTGCGCCATCTCGTCGCGCAAGGCGTCCCCGAATCGCGCGCTCTCAACATTCTCTCGCTGGGATTCGCGCTCGGCCTGCTGATCGGCCGGGCCGCCATCCTGCCGGTTCTCAACCGTGTACCTGCCATCACCGTCACGCTGGTGGGATCAGTCGCGATGGCGGTCACGACGTTTCTAATGCTGCGGACCACAAAACCGATGACGGCCCTCGTGCTTGTTTTTCTAGCCGGTCTCTCCATGGCGCCAGTTTTTCCGACGACGCTCGCCATCGTCGGCGACGCCTTCCCGCGCATGACTGGCACCGCAATCGGTTTCGTGATTACATGCGGATGGACCGGACTGGCAGTCAGTTCCCGCATTATCGGCTTCATTGCGGGCGGCGACCCGCAGCGGCTGAAGAAAGCGCTGCTGGTAATTCCCGCCTCTGCTGTATTGATGGTGGGACTGGATTTGGCGATCCGCAGCATGCTGCGGCAGTAGGTTTGGGAAAAGAGCGGCTCGAGAGGACTACCTCGGATGCACTGCTCGCTCAATTTGAACCATTCGGGAGCGAGTGGCGGGATAGTTCTCAGGAGCAAATGCGCGGTTCAGATTCTCAAACCGTGGCCTCAGCAATCGAGCCAGATTAATGAGGCCAATGTAAGACAGCGTGGCTGGGTCGTTGTCATATGAGATGGGTACGGTCAGAGCGACGGCGTCTTCGCCCGTGCTTGCCGCGAGGGCGACGTGGAGCAGTTCCCATATGCCCTTCCCGTTACGCGGGCCAACGGTAACCTGAAACTGCTGGTCCCGGTCATTCTTTGCAAATTCGAATTCCAGGTTGCCTACTGCGACCGTGAGCTGCGAATTTCCGAAAGGTTCGAGAGTATTGGCACTTACCGTTGCTCCGTGCTCTTCAAACAGAAACGCTAGATCGCGTCGGACCAGTCGTTCCAGATCTACATCTCCACTCTTCGAAGCGGAAGTCTTGTCAGTTCTAGGCATCTTGAGACAGTTCACCGAAAGGTGACCAGCGCTACTAGGACGTAAGTTCCAGTCCCGGTCGTGGTTAGGTTTTGCATTCGCTAGACATTCAACGATCGCATGTAGTCGGCATCAATCTTTAGCGCTTCCATCGTGGGCATATCGAACTCTTCTTGCTCGACAAAGATGTGCTCGATTCTAGCCTTCTTGGCCGCTTCGAAGATGGGATGATAGTCAATCACACCGTGACCCATCTCAGTTGAAGGCGGTTGCGGTAACGGGGCGACCCCTTGGCCCATCTTGAAATCCTTCACGTGTAGCATGGAAATACGCGTGGGATACCAAGTCAGCAAATCCGCGGGCTTTTGCCCCGCGACCGCCGCCCATCCGCAATCCAGTTCCATGGCCACGTTCGAAGGATTGGTCAAGCGCATCAGTTCGTCGTAAAACAGAACGCCGTTTCCCGAACGGAACTCCGGCGTGTGATTGTGATAGGCAAAGCGCATGCCCGCGGCATTCACGCGATCTCCGATGCGATTGAACTGATCTGCGTTCCAGCGCCAGTCGTCAAGCGTCATTGCCTCCCGAGCGGCACGAGAGCCTGGGTCCTTCACACGCGATGGATCTTTGAACCAGGGCGACGCGCAGACGATGTAGTTGAGACCCAATGCCTTGCCATATTGGATTGTTTCATCTACTTTCGGTAGCAAATCTTTCAGTGGATAATGAGCGCTCACGCAGCGCAAGCCGGCACGTTCCATCGCCTGCTTCACTTCGCTGGGGCTGTGATTGAAGAAGCCAGCCGCTTCCACTTCGCGATAGCCAATCGCGCCTAACTGCCGCAGCGTTCCTTCATAGTCCTTGGGCAGAATGTCGCGTACAGAATACAGCTGCAACCCGAGCGGCAGGCCTAGAGGATTGGCCATCAGCCGCGGGAGGTTGCTCCAAACAGCCGCGCCGAGGGCCGAGGCCGAGGCGGTCTTCAGAAAAATTCTTCTCGAAATCCGATGCATAAGTTCAATCCTTCAATAGTTAAATTCCTGCAATTCTGAATCGTCCTTCTTCGCAATATGAGCCGAAACTGCTTTTATCCGCGAATCGCCTTCGCGGCAGCGTCCCAGGTGGCGATCGTGTTCTTGAAATAAGCGTAGTTGGCCAGATGGCAGCCGATCGCCGCGTTGTTACCGAACTCTTCGTTCTCGACGGTTGGCTTGCGAGTTCGAACCGCGTCGAAGAAGTTTGCCTCGTGGGCCGACACGTCACTGTAGCCCTGGGGCGCGGTGAAAGTCTCCGCCTCAACCGCCTGGTAATCGAGCGGCCCCGGCTGGGGATGTTCCGCTTCCCACTTGACCAGATACTCCTTGCGCAGCCGCGCCGGCCAGCCCTTTAGCGAATACCCTTCCGCCCGCGGCGTCGTATCCTGCGGCGTGAATGTTAGAGTTTGCCCGATGATTTCCATTGTGCCCTTTGTGCCGTGAAACCTGATCGGTTCGCCGCCGGCGTTGTTCAGATTGCAGCGCAGCGCAACGCGAAATTTCGGATAGTCGTAAAGTGTTTCGATCAGGTCGGGAAAATCGCGCCCGTCCTTCCAGCGAAACAATCCGCCACTCGACTGCGCTCGCTTAGCCGGTTCGTTCGTGCCGGAGATGAAGTGAATCCCCGAAAGCAGATGTACAAACAAGTCGCCGGCCAGCCCTTCGCCGTAATCGGAGAAGCAACGCCAACGGAAGAAGCGCGCCGCGTCAAATGGGCGCTTGGGCGCACCTACCAGAAACGCATTCCAGTCGATCGTCTGTTCGCTTGCGTCGGACGGAATAGGATAGACCCAGGCGCCGCTGGCTGAGTTGCGATCTGACGACCCTTCGATGAAGAACACATCGCCGAGCGCGCCCGCTGCATAAAGCTCCCGCGCTTTCTCATAAACGATGGAGCTGACGCGCTGGCTACCGATCTGCACGATGCGACTTCCTTTGCGCGCCGCATCGACCATAGCGAAGCCGTCTTCAACGGTGTGTGACATTGGCTTTTCGCAGTACACATCTTTACCCGCGGCGCAAGCGTCCACCACGATGCGGCGATGTTGGTGGTCTGCGACGGCGACAATCACGGCGTCAACGTCTTTGCGGTCGAGAATTTCCTTGTAGTTGCGTGTGGCCGGAACCTGCTTCTGGAGGGCTTCTTGAGCCGCTTCGTGACGGCTGTCGTAGAGATCGCAGACGGCTACGCACTCAATGCCAGGAACATCGAGCGACGCTGCCAGCAGTTCGCATCCGCGCGTGCCCGTGCCGATGGATGCGAAGCGAACGCGGTCGCTCGGCGCCACGACGCGGCCTGCGCCCCACAGCGCGGTTGGTTGCAGCAGCGTCATCTTCACCGCGGCTCCAACGGCCACGGAGCCCGCGCCGATCCGCATGAAACTACGGCGTGTCAACGATCGCATTCTCCACCCTCCACTCATTTTATTTCGCCGGAGTGCTGTCCTCCGGCACAAGCGCGTAGCTCACGAACGCAACCTCTTTGCTGTCGGGCGACCACGAAGGAACATTAATCGTGCCCTGGCCGCCGAACAACTTGGTCAGCACGGTGATCTTCTTTTCGGACATGTTTTTCTCGGAGAGCGACACGAGGCGCAGCATCACATTCTGATTCGGGGGATGGCCCGTTACCTCGGGTTCGAAAGAAAGAAAAACCATCCACCGTCCATCTGGCGAAATATGCGGAAACCAATTATTCCATTCGTCGGCAAACACCTGTTCCTGCTCGCTGCCATCGGCTCGCATGCGCCAGATCTGCATGTGCCCGGTTCGTTCTGAGTTGAAATAAATATATTTCCCGTCGGGCGAATATTCTGGGCCATCATCGAGTCCCTTCGCCGTCGTCAGGCGCGTCTCGTCGCCGCCGGTTACAGGGATCGTGTAGATATCGAAATTGTCTTCGTGATTGAATTGGCGCTGTCCGACAAATGCCAGAGTCTTTCCATCGGGCGACCACCCATGCCAGTACGATGGAGACCTCTGGGTAATGCGCCGCGGCGTGCCACCAGCGATCGGAACAATATACACAATGGACTTGTTGTCCTCCTGCGATTGATCGCTGATGGCAAGCGAAGTCTGGTCCGGAGAAATGCCGTGGTCGTTATTGCAGCGGTCGGCGAATCCGGTGTCGATTAATGCTGGTTCACCACCGCTGACGGGCAGGCGATAGAGATGGCCGTTGCGGTTGAAGAGGAAAGTCGTTCCGTCGTGCGTCCAGTTGGGCGCTTCAAAACGCTCCGGCGCAAGATAAACTACGCGTCGGCCAGTCGACGCAACGCTGATTCTTTCCAAGGAACTATAGAGAGTCGGCTTCTCCACGGGCGCAAGGTTGCTCGCGAGTTCAACATTCGAAAACCTAACCTTTGCCACCGCGTCCTTATCGCGCGAGCACACTCCGAGCCCAACGTAAAATGTCCCCTGCGCTGATGTCCGAATCGATGCGCCAGAAAAGTGCATCGCTTTCTCTTGACCTCCCAACGCGACATAGATAAAATCGCCGCGCCTTTCGAGGCGCAGCCGCTTCGGTCCTGAGACGTTGGTCTGAATCTCGTGGGTCGCTCCGCCCTTTTCATCGCGATATTGGAGAGAGGTCAATTCATTGCCGTCCAGCGCCACGTCGGCATAAGCGGAATCTGAGTCGAGACTTTGGCGAATGATTAGCACCGCCTTGCGATGTTCGTTTCCACCCTTGCCGAGGAATGAAACGTCGGCCGCCAGACTCACATCGCCCGTAACCTTTTTCCAAACCATGTGGAAGGCATCGGAGCCAGCCCACATATTCTCGCCGCTGCCGCTGACGGTGTACGCTCCCGTCGCCGCGTTATATTCCGCCGCTCCCTGGTGAAGCACCTCGCCAATATCGCCATCACCCTCGAAGATACCGACTGATTTTTCATTTGCGTGCGCCCTCCTCTGCCCGTCGCAAACGATGACTAACGAACAAAAAATTAATACGCCCAAAATTGCAGTCGATCGCCCGATCATCGCAATGAACCCTCGACCCGCAGTTGCACCCGCCATTCTACACATCGAAAGCGTCGGTTACGTGGCTGGAATAGAAAATGGAGGCTCACTTCCTGGCCATTCTCGAATCGATACCCGGCTCCTTTGTAACCTAGCCTGCTGGCGGGTTAGGAATCATAGTTTCAGAACGCGATTTCGGATCATGATGACTCACTTCCCTCGCCCGCACCGGAAGCAACGCGCCGTTCGTGTCGAGTTTCACGCCGGAGTTCCTGCCGCCATACGATTCGAGGACGGTCGTCATCGCTCCGGCAGACTGCGAAGGATTTCCCTCACCGGAGGCCTTCTTCGGATGTCACAACCGCTCGTTCCTGGATCGTTAGTAGAAGTGACATTCATCTCACCCAGAGGACCAGTGCTTGGACTCGCTGAATTACTCAGTCCAGCTTCGGCTACCCTAAAGTGTCTTCAGCCTTTCAAGTTCGTCATGATCGATGATGACAACTACCGAAGGCTAATCAGCCTGATCTGGTCTTCTCATGGCGGGACCGCCAACTCCGAACAGAATGACGGCAGGCTTCGGCTTGATTCACTTTTGCGAATACACGTACAGGCTTGACAGAACGCGTTCCGCGTTATAAGCGTAAGCATTTCCAGATGGCGTGACGAAGAAGTGCGCAAGAGAAAGTGTACCGGCCGGATCGTTGGGCCTGATTTGCTTCCAAACCTCGCGGCGCCCGGTGAATGCATCCACGCGAAAAACGGTGGCTGATTCCTCACCTTCCTGCTCCACGAAGATGTGCTTGCCGTCCTGGTCCCAATCGATCGGTACCTCGCCCTCTAGAAGTGGCGCCGCGCGGACCGAGCCTGTGCCCAGGTCCACGATCACGTTTTGCCCCCACTCCATGCCCACGCTGGCCCCCTGCAAAACGAACTTGCCGTCGGGGGAAACTCGATTCCAGAATTGCGCGCCTTCCCGGTTGGTTAACGGCCGCGCCGGTCCCCCTTCAAGCGACACGCGATACGCGCGGGGCGGCGCGACGCCTTCATGTCCCAGAAAAACAAACTCCTTGGCGCCGGGCATCCATGAAACCACACTGTCGTCAACTTGAACAGGTGCAACATCAAAGGTGCGGGTTTCGCCTGCTCCGGTCGGAAGAATACGCAGCTTGGTCGGCTGGCTGGGGACAAGCGCGACCACGTTCTTGCCGTCGGGGGTCATCCCCATGATGCTGCCCTCCCCGAGTTCCACGGCCGCCGTGCCGTCCAGGTGCCGGAAGAACACGAGGTAGTCGTTGGGAGTTCCGGGCCCCGATTCTGTAAAGGCCACAGTCTTGCCATCGGAGGAAACTGCGCCATTCACGCCGTGACCCAGCACGGTAACGTTACGCTCCGGAGCGGTTGCTGGAGAAACCACAAACTGTGCGCTGCTGATGAGCTCGTGCGTGAACAGCAGGCGCCCGTCGGCTGCGATGTCCCAAACCGTGACGTCTCCGGGCAACCCAAAAATCCTCCGAGTCTTGCCATCCCGAGTGACGGCATGCACCGATCGCTCCGCAGACTGCGTTTCTGAACCAGTGGCGGCATACCAAATTTCGCGACCATCCGGCGACCATGCCAGACCGTCCACGGCGCTGGCTTCTGCGGTCAGCCGCCTCGTGCCTCCACTCGCATCCGCTAATGCAACATAGCCGCGATCATCCCCGAACAGCGGATGTTCGAGAAATGCCACCTCGGCTCCGTCCGGCGAAATGCGCGGGTGACTGATATAACCGTTGGTCTTGAACAACACCTTGCCGATGGGATATTCGAGTTGGTGCAGCCCCGCCGGTTTGCGCACCACTGCAAACTGCTTGCCGTCGCGGCCAATATCGGCGTCCCACACACCTTCCAGAATCTCTCGCGCCGTGCCGCCATTGGCCGGAGCACGGGCCAACGTCCCAACGTGAATCCAGCTCGTGGTTCGAATGCGGCGCACGTTGGTCAGCACCGCTAGGTCACCCGCGGTAGAGATTCCAGCGACCAGCGAGTTCTTCAGCTCGAGGGAGCGCTCATTATGACCGCCGATCCGCGTAGTGAACACCTCGTACGGCCGTCCCTCCCACGCTGCGCTGTAGACGACACTCTGCCCGTCGGGAGCGAAGCGCGCTCCTTTGATGTAACCGCGAGAGAAGGTAACGCGTTCGAAGCGCGCTGGCTCAACCCGTTTATGAGTACCGGCAAAATAGGCCCCTGCGGTCGCCACAATCACAGCGACAGCGGTAATCGCCATCGCTATCGCTATCGACGGCTTAGGGCGAGCGGCGACGAGAGCAGGCTGGCTCGCCGCAGTCTGCGAGGTTCCGCTCAGCGCCTCCAGCGCGAACCCCAAATCTTTAGCCGATTGAAAGCGCTGATCCGGTGACTTCTCCAGGCAGCGGCGCATGATCCGGCCGACTCCAGCGGAAATCGGCGCTTCCGTCTCGGCGAACTCCGGCGGGTCTTCCTTCAGAATGGCGGTCATCGTTTCCGCCGCCGTATCGTGCTTAAACGCGCGCCGCCCACAAAGCATCTCGTACAGCACCGCTCCAAAACTGAAGATGTCGGTTCGGTGATCCACCGCTGCGCCCCGCACCTGCTCGGGCGACATATAGCCGGCCGTGCCCATCGCCAACCCTGGCATGGTGGGTTCAGCGTCCGGGAGCGCCAACGTTGCGTCATCGCCGCTCACCTGTGCCGACCGATTCTGCTTGGCCAGTCCGAAGTCGAGGATTTTTATTCGCCCGTCTTTATTGACGAACAAATTCGCGGGCTTCAGGTCGCGATGAATGATTCCCTTCTCGTGCGCCGCAGCAAGCCCCTGCACAATCTGCAGTCCATACTCGATCGTCCGTTTCGAGGACAGAGGTCCGTTGTTGAGCTTCTCGCGCAGCGTCTGCCCGTCCAGCAACTCAGTAACGATGTAGCGAATTCCGTTCTGCTGGCCGATGTCGTGGACCGACAGGATGTTGGGATGGTTCAGCGCAGCCACAGCTTTGGCTTCCTGCTCGAAGCGCCGCAAGCTTTCGGCGTCCGCGGCGAATGATTCGGGCAGAACCTTAATCGCGATTACGCGCTCCAGACGCGTGTCGCGAGCACGGTACACTTCGCCCATACCACCAGCACCGAGCGGCGAGAGGACTTCATACGGACCGAGTTTCGTGCCAGAGGCAAGGGCCATGTTTCGGGCCTTTCATTATAGGCTGATCGAGAAAGCTCGCCCTGTTTTGCCCCGTAATCGGCAAATAGAAATGACAATCTCCGATAATCCTGTCTAGCCAAAACTGTGATTCGTTTGCCCGAGCACTTCTTCAGCACCTATAATCCGCGTACCCATGGCCTTGACAAACGGCACGAGACTGGGCCCTTACGAGATCGTCGCCCCGCTCGGCGCGGGAGGGATGGGAGAAGTCTATCGGGCACGCGATACGCGTTTGGATCGAATCGTCGCGCTCAAGATTCTTCCCCCACATTTCTCCGACGATGCGACCCGCCGTCAGCGCTTCGAGCGTGAGGCGAAGGTTATTTCCAGCCTGAATCACCCCAACATCTGCACGCTGCACGACGTCGGCCGCCAGGATGGCGTCGATTTCATCGTTATGGAATACGTGGAGGGAGAATCGCTTGGCGAGACTCGGCAGCTCGAACGCGGTCAGATCGAGAATTACGAAACAGTTCAGTGGTTCCGCGACGGAAAGAGTTTGCTCATCGCCGGCAATGAGGCCGGCAAAGGTACGCGCTTCTTCTTACAAGAAGTTGCCGGAGGCGCTCCGCGACCAGTGACTCCGGAGGGTACCCGCGACGGGTTGCTCTCCTCGGACGGAAAGTTGGTTCTCGCACGAGGACCCGGGATGAAGTATTTCGTTTACCCGATCGCGGATGGAGAGCCGCGTCCCGTGCCGGGTCTCACGGAGGCTGACGTTCTCGCTCAATGGAGCGCGGACGGCCGTTCGGTGCTGGCCTATCGTCGTGCTGAGATTCCGTATCATCTTGAGCGCGTCGATCTTGCAACCGGCAACCGCAAGCTCTTCAAAGAGCTCGCGCCCTCTGACCGCACCGGACTTTTGTCGATACGCGGTGTCTTCGTCACCGACGACCTGCGGTCGTATGCGTACACCGCTTATTATCAGGTTTCCTACCTGTTTATATCGGAGAGCAGCCAATGATCGAGCAGTCAATGATCGCGACAAAAAATTACATTCGCGCGCGACTTTGCCAGTCGTGGATCAACACTACGATTCGAGCTTCAGCCAAAATGCATGGCATCAGGAAAGCTGACTTCCGCATCGAATTTGCTTTATTCTCGGAATCTACCCGACGCCGATTAATGTAATGTTTTGTATTCCTTACAATCAGACGTTATCGACAGGATCACATGGACCAGCAAAGACCGAGTGCGCCCATCCCTCCTGACCATCAACTCCCTCCGCCGGAGCCCGATCCCACTCGCAGGAAAAGAAAATATTGGATCTGGGCTTTAGCTCTCATCATTCTCTGCCTGATTTTGTATTGGGTCTTTCACCATCACGATCAGGCGAGCCAGTCGGCGGCAGCGCCTGCGGCAGGTGGACGGCGGGGCTTCAGCGGCCCAGTCACATTAACCACGGCAACGGCGGCCAAGGGAGACATCGGCGTTTATCTCAATGCCATCGGTACCGTCACCGCCTTATATACCGATTCCATCACAGCGCAAGTCACTGGTGTGATCACATCAGTGCACTACAAAGAGGGCCAGCTGGTGCGCAAAGGGGACCCCCTGATCGATATCGATCCCCGGCCCTACGAAGCTCAAGTCATGCAAGCGGAGGGCGCTTTGGAGCGCGATCAGAATCTGCTGGCGCAGGCGCAAATGGACCTGCAGCGCTACAAAGATGCCTGGGCCAGAAACGCGATCCCTCGACAGACGCTCGAGGATCAGGAAAAGATCGTCCTGCAGGATCAGGGAACCGTAAAAAATGATCAGGGCACATTGCAATACGATCAGGTGCAAGTCGCCTACTGCCACATCGCCGCGCCGATCAGCGGGCGTGTTGGCCTCCGGTTGGTCGATCCCGGAAACCTTGTCACCGCTAACGCCACAACGTCGCTCGTAGTAATTACAGAAACACAGCCCATCACCGTGGTTGCCACCATCTCTGAGGACAATCTTGCCGAAGTGATGGAGCAACCGCACCACGGGCTGAATCTTCCCCTCGACGCATGGGACCGCGCGAACGAAAAGAAGATTGCCTCTGGCAAAGTAACTTCGTTCGACAACCAGATCGATACAACCACTGGAACCGTGAAGGTACGCGCGCTCTTCGATAACAAGAAAGGTGAGCTCTATCCCAATGAATTTGTGAATGCGCGCTTGCTCGTGAAAACACTGCATGACCAGATCTTGCTGCCAGGCTCAGCGATCCAGCACAACGGCAACGCTGCTTTTGTTTACGTAATTCAGAATGGCCAGGCGAATATGCGTTCGATCAAAACTGGCGTATCGGATGGCGGGAAGACTGCTGTACAAAGCGTGAACGAGGGTGAAGTGGTGGCCGACAGCAGCTTCGATAAGTTGCAGAATGGCTCCAAGGTGACGATCACGCAGAAAGCCCCACCCAGCTCATCGACCGAGGGGAACGCGCCGTGAGTCTTTCCAGCCCATTTATTTTGCGGCCGGTCGCCACCATTCTGCTGATGACCGCAATCCTGCTGGTGGGGATCGTCGCCTACCTGCAATTACCGGTCTCAGCTCTGCCCGAGGTCGATTACCCAACCATACAGGTCCTTACTTTTTATCCCGGGGCCAGCCCAGATGTTATGGCGACGACAGTAACCGCGCCGCTGGAGCGGCAGTTTGGCGAAATGCAAGGTCTCAGCCAGATGACATCGACCAGCGCAGGCAATGTCTCGGTCATTGTGCTGCAATTCAATCTCTCGCTGGATATCGATGTCGCTGAAGAAGAGGTCCAGTCTGCGATTAATGCTGGACAGAGTTTTTTACCTGCAAATCTGCCCACGCCTCCGGTATATAGCAAGACCAATCCTGCAGACGCGCCGATTCTGACGCTCGGAATTACTTCAGACAGTATGCCCTTGTCACAGGTCGAAGACCTGATTGACACGCGGCTAGCTCCGAAACTCTCGCAGCTCAACGGCGTTGGACTGGTCAGCATCAGCGGCGGACAAAAACCGGCAGTGCGAATTCAGGTCAATCCCACAAAATTATCTTCCTATGGCATCAACCTCGAGGATGTGCGCACAGCTTTAACTCAAACCAGCGTGAACTCGGCCAAGGGCAACTTCGACGGCCCGCGGCAGGATTATCAGATTGACGCCAACGATCAAATTACGCAGGCAGAGGACTATCACGACGTTGTAGTCGCATACCGCAATGGGGCGCCCGTTCTGCTCAAAGACGTAGCCAGCGTGGTCAACGGCGTCGAAAACGCGCAACTCGCCGCTTGGATGAACACGACCCCCGCGGTGGTTTTGAACATTCAGCGCCAGCCCGGCGCGAATACCATCAGCGTGGTAAAGAGTATTAAGAAACTCCTGCCACAGCTGGAAGCGAATTTGCCCGCCGCCGTGCAGATCACCGAACTCACCGATCTAACCACCAGCATCCAGGCCTCGGTAGACGATGTGGAGTTCGAGTTGATGTTAACCGTCGGCCTGGTGGTGATGGTGATCTTTCTCTTTCTCCGCAGCCTGCGGGCGACCATCATTCCCAGCATTGCAGTACCACTCTCGCTGGTTGGCACCTTTGGGGTCATGTACGTGCTCGGCTACAGCCTGGACAATCTCTCGCTCATGGCATTGACCATTTCCACTGGTTTCGTGGTGGACGATGCCATCGTGATGATCGAGAATATCTCGCGCTATATAGAGGAGGGCGAAGAGCCGATGGCCGCGGCTCTTAAGGGTGCCGGGCAGATCGGCTTCACCATTCTCTCCCTCACCGTTTCGCTGATCGCGGTGCTCATTCCGTTGTTATTCATGCGCGATGTCGTCGGCCGCCTCTTTCGCGAATTTGCGGTAACCCTGGCGGTCACCATCATTATTTCTGCGGTAGTTTCGCTGACCCTGACGCCGATGATGTCTTCCCGGATCCTGCGGCACAATCCGAAGTCGCAGCAGAGCCGCTGGTATCAGGCCTCGGAGCGTGCCTTTAATCGCATGATTGCCTTCTACGGCCGCACGCTGAAAGTTGTTTTGCGTTACCAGACGATCACCCTTCTGGTGGCCGTGGCTACGCTGGTGCTGACTGTCATTCTCTACATCGTGATTCCCAAAGGATTTTTCCCGGTGCAGGACACGGGAGTGATTCAAGCAATCTCGCAGGCTCCGCAGTCGATTTCATTTTCTGCGATGGCCGCGAAGCAGCAGGAACTTGCCTCAATCATTTTGAAAGATCCCGCGGTGCAGAGCCTGTCATCCTTTATCGGAGCTGATGGAACCAACACCACGCTCAACAGCGGGCGCATGGCAATCAATCTGAAGCCGATTGCGGATCGGGACTTGAGCGCCTCCGATGTGATTCGGCGGCTGCAACAACAACTCGCAAATGTGCAGGGCATTCAGCTCTTTATGCAGCCCGTGCAGGACATCACCGTCGACGACCGCGTGACCCGGACCCAATATCAGTACACGCTGGAGGATCCTGACATCGACGAGTTGAATACCTGGACGGCAAAGTTTGTGGACGAGTTGAAGAAAGTGCCAAGCCTGGAAGACGTTGCCACCGATCAGCAAACCGGTGCGCCGGCAATTTCCGTATACATCGACCGTGTAACCGCTTCGCGCCTGGGTATTGCTCCGGCCACGATCGACAACACGCTGTACGACGCTTACGGGCAGCGGCAAATCAATACGCTGTATACGCAACTGAATCAGTACCACGTCGTAATGGAGGCGCAGCCGGAGTGGCAGCGAAATCCGGGCAAGCTGAGCGATCTCTATATACAGGCGGGTGCTTCGTCCGGAGCGACCGGGGCCGCGGCCTCCACATCGTTTTCTGCTTCAGGATCCAGCTCCGCCGGCTCCAATGCGACCACAACGTCGGTTCTGTACACGCCGTCAGCTGCGACTCTTCAGCCCTCGGGCACCGTGCTTTCATCTTCGAACAGTTCGTCGGGTAGCTCGCTCAACGGCGGCACTTTTGCGGGAACCACCCCAAACACAACCACTACGGCTTCCGGCGCCAACGCAATTCCTCTGAGTGCATTCGTTCGCCTCGCCAATACCACCGAAGCTCTCTCCATCAATCACCAGGGACAGTTTCCTTCGGTCACCGTTTCATTCAATCTTGCCCCAAATGAGGCGCTGGGCACGGCGATCAGCGATATCAACAAAATAGCTGGGAAGATTGGATTTCCCGCCAGCTTGCAAGCGGAGTTTCAAGGCACAGCCGCCTCGTTCGAGAATTCGCTTTCCAATGAGGCTTTGTTGATCCTGGCGGCGCTGGTTACGGTTTATATTGTGCTCGGCGTCTTGTACGAAAGTTTCATTCATCCCGTCACCATCCTTTCTACTTTGCCATCCGCCGGAGTTGGCGCGCTGCTCGCGCTGATTCTTTTCCGGCAGGATCTGAGTGTGGTGGCAATCATTGGCATCATCCTGCTGATTGGCATCGTGAAAAAGAACGGAATCATGATTGTCGATTTTGCGCTCGTAGCCGAGCGCGAGCAGGGAAAAAGCTCGACCGATGCCATCTACGAGGCCAGCTTGCTTCGCTTCCGGCCCATCATGATGACCACGATGGCCGCGCTGCTCGGCGGCATTCCCCTTGCGTTGGGACGCGGCTACGGGTCGGAGCTGCGCCGCCCACTAGGCATCGCCATGGTCGGAGGACTTCTCGTCAGCCAGGTGCTGACGCTTTACACCACACCGGTGATTTACGTTTTCTTCGATCGCCTGGGCGATCGTTTCAGCCATCGAAAACGAAGTGAACCAGCGAACGGAAACAAGCCGCAGCCGGAGAGCGCATGAGCCTGTCGGAACCATTCATCCGCCGGCCGGTTGCGACGACTCTGCTAACCATTGCCGTCGCGATCGCGGGAGCAATCGGTTTTACGGTTCTGCCGGTGTCTCCGTTACCCGAAGTGGACTTCCCGACAGTTTCAGTCTCCTCCAGTCTCCCCGGAGCGAGCGCCGAGATCATGGCGTCCTCGGTGGCTACGCCACTGGAAAGGCAATTCGGGCACATCGCCGGCGTTACGGAGATGACATCATCCAGTTCGCTGGGCAGTACGTCGATCACCTTGCAATTTGACTTGTCGCGAAATATCGATGGCGCGGCACGCGACGTGGAAGCTGCCATCAATGCGGCGCGCAGCTATCTGCCCGCCAATCTGCCGGCGAATCCCACCTACAGAAAAGTCAATCCGGCCGACGCTCCCATCATGATTCTTGGTCTGACCTCCGATAAGTACAGCACGCCCAAACTCTATGACGAGGCTTCGACAGTAATCGAGCAGAAGCTTTCGCAAATTCAGGGCGTCGGCCAGGTTGTGGTCGGCGGGGGCGCATTGCCCTCCGTGCGGGTCGAGATCAATCCCACAAAGCTTGAAAGCTTGGGGCTGACCATCAGCAATATTCAAACGGTCCTGAGCCTGCAAAACTCTGACATGCCGCGCGGACGCCTGGCCAACGATTCCATGACCGCCGATATTATTACGAACGATCAGATTTCAGATGCGGAAGATTACAAACCGCTGGTCGTCGGCTACCACAATGGCACCGCGATTCACCTCTCGGACGTTGCCGACGTCAGCAACGCCACCCAGAATCTGCGCACTGCGGGATATCTGAACGGCACTCCATCGATTACAGTCATCATCTTTCGCCAGCCTGGCGCCAACATTATTCAGACGGTGGAGCGCGTCCGAGCACAGTTGCCCTTTCTTCAGGCGATTCTTCCGCAGGGCATCAACGCGACCATTGTCCTCGATCGCACCACCACGATTCGCGCCTCCGTCAGCGACGTCGAACGTACGCTGCTCATTTCGGTGGGACTGGTCATTCTGGTGGTTTTCTTTTTCCTGCGTAACACACGCGCCACCATAATTCCCAGCATCGCAGTCCCGGTGTCGTTGATTGGCACGTTCGCGGTGATGTATCTCGTCGGCTTTAGTCTGGACAACCTATCGCTGATGGCGCTTACCATTTCTACTGGTTTCGTCATCGACGATGCCATCGTCGTGATGGAAAACATCGCCAGGTACCTCGAGCAGGGCATGAAGCCCATGCAGGCCGCTCTCAAAGGCGCCAGCGAGATTGGGTTCACGGTTTTCTCCATCAGCATCTCGCTGGTGGCCGTATTTATTCCGATTCTGCTCATGGCGGGCATCGTCGGACGGCTTTTTCGTGAGTTTGCCGTGACCCTCGCCACGGCGATTGTGGTTTCGATGGTGATTTCTCTCACCACGACTCCCGCCATGTGCGCCCACCTGTTGAAGCCCGAAGAACCCGGAAAGCACGGACGCCTCTATCGTTGGAGCGAGAAGTTTTTTTCCGGCATGCTTTCGGTGTATCGCAAGTCGCTGGAATGGGTACTCGAGAATCCCGGGTTCACGCTGGTCGTGCTTCTGCTGACGATTGCATTGAATTTCTATTTAATCGTCCGCATCCCAAAGGGATTTTTTCCGCAGCAGGATACGGGAGCGCTGGTCGGCGGCGTGCAAGGGCCGCAGGATGCCTCATTCCCTTTCATGAATAATTCCATCCTGCAATTGGTAAAGGTCATCAAGGCGGATCCCGCGGTTGCCAATGTGAATGCTTATACCGGAGGCAACGGCGCAAGCAACGGCGGCTTTATCTATATTGCATTAAAACCTCTGAATGAGCGCAAAGTGGGAGCTCAGGAAATCATCAACCGCTTGCGTCCGAAATTGAATCAGCTGCCGGTAGCTTCCGCCTTTCTGCAGGCGGTGCAGGATCTTCGCATTGGTGGCCGATCGAGCAATGCGCTCTACCAGTACACAATTCAGGCTGATAACGTCGCCGATCTGGTGCATTGGGGACCGTTGCTGCTGGCCAACATGAAAAAACTTCCGGGCTTACAGGACGTGAACAGCGACCAGCAGAATGGCGGGCTGCAACAGTTGCTCACTTACGATCGAGTTACCGCAGCGCGGTTGGGCCAGACCGCGAATTCACTGGATCGAGCTCTCTACTCTGCTTTTGGCCAGTCTGAAGTTTCTGTCATCTACACGCAGATGAATCAGTACTACGTGGTGCTCGAGGTCGCGCCGCAATACTGGCAGTCTCCTGAGGATTTGAATTACATCTACATCAAGAGCAACGCCAACGGAGGTACCGCAAGTTCGATGACACCGATCTCAACCTTCGCCAGGGCGCAAACCAACACAACCGCGCTGCAGGTAAATCACACCGGTCTGTTCCCTTCCGTCACAGTTTCGTTCAACCTCGCGCCCAACGTTTCTTTGAGTCAAGCCACCAAAGCGATTCAGCAGATGGAACAGAAGTTGGGCACGCCATCGACCATCCAGGGCTTTTTCGCCGGAACGCTGCAGGCCTACCAGCAGTCCCTCTCGACGGAGCCGATCCTGATTACAACGGCGCTGCTGGCCGTCTACATCGTGCTCGGAATTTTGTATGAAAGCTTCGTGCATCCGCTGACCATTATTTCTACGCTGCCGTCCGCAAGTGTTGGCGCCATGCTCGCGCTTATGCTTTTCCACATGGATCTCAATGTGATTTCGATCATCGGAATCGTGCTGCTCATCGGGATCGTCAAGAAGAACGCCATAATGATGATCGATTTCGCGCTCATGGCGGAGCGCGAAGAGGGCAAGAACACGAGAGACTCCATTTTTGAAGCTTGCATGTTGCGCTTCCGTCCAATTTTGATGACCACCATGGCGGCGCTGTTCGGCGCTCTGCCTCTGGCCTTTGGGACGGGCACAGGTTCTGAACTTCGGCGTCCTCTCGGCATCACCATCGTCGGCGGCTTGCTCTTGAGTCAACTGATCACGCTTTATACGACGCCCGTGGTCTATCTCGAACTGGATCGCTTGCGGTTGCGAATGAGTCGCAAGCGCCGCCAAGCCCCGCTGGGTGGAACAGGTCACGGGTTACCGGAAAACGTATGAGCATAATTTTGAAGCACTCTACCCATAATCGTCGCACCCCGCTGCTGTGCCTGATGGTTGCGCTGGCAAGCATGGCGGGATGCACAGTCGGACCCAAATATCATCGGCCGAGCGCACCAACGCCTGCGGCGGCGAACTACAAAGAATCAACGATCAACTTTCAGGACGCGCCAGGATGGAAGGTCGCCAGTCCGCAAGAGGCGATGCTGCGCGGCAAATGGTGGGAGATCTACAACGATCCCGAGCTGAATGCTCTTGAAGAACAGGTTAATATCAACAACCAAAATATTAAGCAGTTCTTCGAAAATCTGATGGTCGCGCGGGCAGAGATCCGCGAGGCACGCGCACAATACTGGCCCACGGTTACCACGAATCCTTCATTTCAGCGTTCGCGAGCGTCGGCTAATCTCACGAATGCCTTCAACACAAGCACCGCCGGAGCCACCAGTCCTGGCGGGCAAACCGCCAGCACCGGCCAGCAAACTACCATCTGGTCGTTTCCGGTGGATATTTCCTGGGTCCCCGATCTTTGGGGCAAAATTCGCAACGAAGTCCACCAGGCACAATATGCCGCGCAGGTGAGTGCGGCCGATCTTGAGAACGAGCGCCTCACCGAGCAGGCTAGCTTGGCAGAATACTATTTCGAAATTCGAGGACAAGACACACTGCAGAAAATTCTCGACGAAACCGTGCAGGCGGACCAGAAAGCTTTCGAGGTAACGCAAGCCGCTTACGATGCCGGAGTCGACGACTATATTTCCGTGGTCGAAGCCCAGACAACGCTTGAAAGCGCGCAATCGCAAGCCATCAATGTCAAAGTCGCGCGCGCACAGTACGAGCACGCCATCGCCGTGTTGGTGGGCCAGGTTGCAACCGATTTTTCTATTCCCGTGCGCCCCGAATTGACTTCGCCGCCTTCAATTCCCACCGGCGTTCCTTCTGAACTACTGCAGCGCCGTCCTGATATTGCCGCGGCGGAGCGCACTCTGGCCGAGGCCAACGCCACGATCGGTATTGGCTACGGAGCTTTTTTCCCAACGCTCACACTTTCCGCATCGGGTGGTTTTGAAAGCTCGGCATTCAAGAAATGGTTCGAATGGCCGAGCCGTTTCTGGTCGATCGGCCCTACTATTTCGCAGACAATTTTCAACGGTGGGTTATATCGTGCCGAGTTGAATCAGTACACTGCAACCTACAACGCCGATCTCGCGGCGTACCGCCAAACCACGCTCACGGCCTTTCAACAGGTGGAGGATTACCTCTCTGCCGTTCGCCTCTACTCGCAACAAGTCGAGAGACAGCAGGCCGCTGTCAACCATGCTCAGGAATTTCTCAACCTGGAGATGCAACGTTACGAGACGGGAATCGATCCGTACGTTAACGTAGTGACGGCACAAACTACGCTGCTGAGTAATCAGCAAACGTTGGCGACCATTCAAGTCGAGCAGATGACCTCGTCGGTTTCCCTGATCGAAGCTTTAGGAGGCGGGTGGGATGAGTCACAGTTGCCCACGCCAGCGCAGTTGACGCAAAAGCCTCCAGCGTCTGACAGCGCCATGCAGAAATAACATCACTGCTGCTTACGGCAAGCGCCTGGACGCCATGTTTCAGGCGTCTGCTGACCGCTCGAAGCGATACGCCGCTATTAGACGACCCACATTCCTGGAAGCCGTCCCAAAACCGCCTGAAATTCCTACAGCTATCGCAATGCCAACTTAACCTTGTAAATTTTTTGTCAATTACCGCAGTAACTATCGAGCGATGACCGGCTATGTTAAAGATTACTAATAGTTGTGAGAAGGCAAAACTGGCTGAGTATCTTGGAGGAGCCTTCTAACGACCTGCATTCCCCCGTTCATAAATTCGTCCGTGTCTCGACCGTTTGTGTGGCCGGACTTGCGGCTGATGCTGCCAATTTGCAGCAGCTTAAGTTGGACCTGCACTGTTGAACTTCAGGACCATCGGGTGATGTATGCCCCAGCCTTCGCGCAAATGTTTCGAGGAAAGCTAATGTCGAAGAAAATCCTTGTGGTTGATGACTCCAAGACAGCTTTGATGATGGAGCGAGAGATTCTGGAAAGACGTACAAGCTATCAATGCGTCACCGCCAGCGACGGCCAGGAAGCAGTCGAGAAGGCGCAACAGGAGCGTCCCGACCTGATTCTGATGGACGTTGTGATGCCCCGCATGAATGGCTTTGAAGCTTGCAAGATGATGCGTCAGCAGCCCAGCACACGCGAGATCCCCATTGTTCTGGTAACCACACGGGGCGAAGAGTCCTATATGGAAGCCGGCTTCAAGAGCGGATGCAATGACTACATCACCAAGCCGGTCAATGGCGCCGAACTGGTGGCCCTGATACAGGGTTACCTCGGCGAGTAGAGCAGCGAAGGACCGGATTGCATTTTCCTGGTGGTTGAATTGATCAATATTGATGAATAAGGATTTTCATGAGCTCTGAGAAAAACAATGCGTCTGGAGCGAAGCGCTCGACAACCGATCCGCTCAACGATCTGCGGCTGGGAGCGGCGCGGAAGAGGTTGGCCGAGAGCCGCAATGAAGAGGACGCGATCGAGGGCCTGCGCGAGATCGTTGCGAACCTGCTGGGCTGCGAGGAGATCGGGCTGTTCCGGGTTGATCGCAGAGCCGCAACGGTTCAGCTTTGCTGGTCTTTCGGAGTTGACCTCGAGAATTACGATTTGCTGCAGGCCTTAGGCAATGCTGGTCTTCAGCGCGTGATGGGCGGTGAGTGCCATATTGATCTCCCCAACATTAATCTTTCCAACGTTGATCTCCCCGGTAGAGATCGATTCGGTGCAACTGCTAAGGCGCAGGCATTTGTTCCTATTCGCGTCGCAAACCAAACCATCGCGATACTGGCAATATTGCGTTTGCTTCCGCAGAAACTCGCCTTCGACCGCGCCGACATGGAACTGTTCAAACTTCTTTCCGACGAAGCTGCTAAACCCTTATTTGGTCCCGGCGCGCATTCGACACCAGCGACCGAGGGACCAGGAATGACAGCATGAGAGAGACTGCCCCCAAATTCAATCCAGCAGTCCTACCCACGGAGTACATGAAGACTTTTGACCGCACGGACTCGCGCACGGACTCGCGCACGGACTCGAAAGATACTCGGCATTTTCTTTATCCCGGGCAGGTGTTCGCAACCCGCGATCCCATCACCATCTCAACCATACTAGGGTCTTGTGCGGCCATCTGCCTATGGGATCGGCACAAGAGAGCGGGAGGAATGAACCACTATCTCCTGCCCGAAGGGGTCGATGAAGGGCCGAATCGGCTTCGCTACGGGAATGTCGCCAACCCTGAACTGTTGAAGCAAGTGCTTGCCCTGGGCTGCGAAATCAAAAACCTGCAAGCCAAAATCTTTGGTGGATCGAGCGCCTTCGCTGTCGACTTATCGCAGTCGTTGGGAACAAGGAATGTGGATCTCGCCGAAACTTTTCTTCGCTCTGCGGGCATTCCAATCGTAGAGCGAGACGTCTCGGGAAAACATGGCCGCAGGCTGGTTTTTCAGGTGAGCGACGGCCTGACGACCATCAAGAGTTTTGAACAGGTCTAGTAAGAATCAGTCTTAGTGAGAAGCGCAGCCCTGCAAAACCAGCTCTGCTAAAAAGCGCGGAGCACAAAAGGAGGGACCGTGGATTTACCGGATTTTGACCGTGACGCAATCCTTGTGTCTTTCCTTGCGGAATCAGAAGAAGGCCTGGATGGGATGGAACAGGCATTGGTCCAGATGGAGTCGAATCCCTCCGATCTAGAACTTCTGCATGCAGTTTTCCGCGTGGCGCACAGCATTAAGGGAAACGCAACCTCACTGGAACTCACCGAACTCGCGGGCTTTGCTCACGTCGTAGAAGATTTGTTGGACGTCTTTCGCGAGCAACAGGCGCTGCCGGGCGCAGAGTTGATTTCAGTGCTGCTGAAGGCCGTCGATGAACTTCGCGCCATGGTCTCGGTTGCGAAAACTGGGTCGCCTGAGCTGACCCCGCAACAACATAGCCTGAGAAAGGAAATCGCACGAGAGGTAGAAAAGCGTTCGAAGCGAGTAATCAGCACCAATGGAGTTCCGGGGGAAACTGTTCCAGGCGTGAAACTCGATACGCTGCCCGGCGCAAGTCACCGCACGTTGCGCGCAGATGTCGACAAACTGGATCACATGTTGAACCTGACCGGCGAAATTGTGATTGCACAAGGCCGCCTGCGGCAGATGATCGAAAAACTCGACGGCGAACAAGGACGCACCATCCTCGAGATGCATCGCGAAGCCGAGCGTCTCTACATGGACCTGCAGAGTGAAGTGATGAGTATCCGAATGGTCCCAGTCGGCCCGTTGTTCCGCCAGTTTGTACGCTCCGTGAGGGATCTCGCACGGAGTCACGGAAAACTGGCTCGTCTTGAAGTGGTGGGTGGAGACGTTGAGGTCGATACCACTGTGCTCGAACTATTGAAAGATCCGCTGCTGCACTTGTTGCGGAATGCGGTCGATCACGGTTTAGAGAAACCGGCACTGCGCGAAAACCAGGGCAAGAATCCCTGTGGACTTATCCGGCTGACGGCCGCACATAGCGGCGGCAACGTGATCGTGAAACTCGAAGACAACGGAGCGGGATTCGACCGCGCACGTATCGTCGAGAAGGCAAAGCGGGCCGGGCTCGTATCCGCCAGAGAGCAGATTCGCGATCAGGATATTTACGACCTCGTATTCCAGGCAGGCTTTTCCACTGCTGAGTCGGTCACCGATCTTTCTGGCCGCGGAGTCGGCCTCGATGTCGTCCGGCGCAACGTCGATACTTTGCGCGGAACGGTTGAGGTAGCTAGTACCTCCGGCAAGGGCAGCACCATTACGATCCGCCTGCCGTTGACTCTTGCCATTATTGAAGGATTCTCGGTGAGAGTCGGTGCCGAAACCTTTATCGTGCCGTTGGAGCACGTAACCGAGTGCACCGAATTGCCCGCGGAGCAGCGCAACCTGGAAGCCAGCGGGGTTCTTAATCTGCGCGGAAACGCGCTTCCCTACATCCGATTGCGCCACGCCTTCAGCCTGCCCGGTGAGCTTCCGAAGCGGGAGCAGGTCGTGGTTGTCAAGATCAATGAATTCCAGGCTGGAATCGCAGTCGACGAGTTGCTGGGCGGGATGCAAACAGTGGTGAAGCCGCTGGGCCGGGCTTTTCGAGCCGTTCCTGGCATCGCTGGTTCTACCGTTCTCGGAGACGGACGCGTAGGTTTGATCGTCGACGTTCCCAACCTTCTGCGCGGGGTGATGGAGTCAACTTTGCAGTTGCAAGCTTTATGAAAAAAGGCAGCCGTTAAGAGAGGGTGAAACAAATGAAAACTTGGCAAGATCAAAAAATAGGCATGCGACTGGGCATCGTCTTCGGAACGATTTTGCTGTTCGTGATTGCGGTGGGCGGATTCGGATTGAACTGGCTCGGTCGTATCAATGCCAAAACGTCAGCCTCGATCCAGAAGCGTTACAACACGGTTGAGTTGACGCATCAGACCATCGAGAACTCAATCACCAACGCCCGCATCACCTTTCAATTGTTCGAGACGACCGATCCCGAACAAGAGAAGAAGCTGAACCAGCAAAACGACGCGATCAGCAACGAAATCAGCGGGCAAGTCGGGGAGATCGAAAAGAGTCTCAGCTCTTCTCAGGAGCGGGAGCTGTTTGAAATCGTTACCCAGGACCGGGACGCCTACAAAGCCGCACGGACAAAAGCCAAGAAGCTGTTGCTGGACAAGAAACGTGACGAGGCGATGGCAGCGTTGAGCGGAGATGTGATCCCTGCACTCGACAAATACCGGGCAACCTGGGGAAAGTTCATTGACCTGCAGACCGCTGCTATGCAGCAGAGTATGAAAGATAGCCAGGAGGCCTACGCCCTGGAGCGTAGTGTGGCGTTGCTCCTTCTGATTGTCACTCTAATCGTCTCCGCATTCGTGGCAATCAGCGTTACCAAGAGCATTACGCTCCCCATCCGGCAGGCAGTCGAGCACGCCGAGCGCATTGCTGCCGGTGATTTGACCAAAGAAATCGACGTTACCAATCGTTCCGAGACCGGCCAGTTGCAACAGGCCATGCACGAGATGAGCCACAAGCTGTCGGGCATCATAAGAGATGTCCGCGAAGGCTCGGCAGCGGTTGCTTCCGCGGCCCAGCAGGTATCCTCATCCTCGCAAAGTCTCTCTCAGGGAACCAGCGAACAAGCTGCTTCGGTGGAAGAAATGAGCTCCAGCCTTGAACAGATGAACGCGTCGATTACACAGAACGCCGAGAACAGCCGGCAAGTGGAACAGGCTGCGGCGAAGGGCGCGGCGGCTGCAGAGGAGAGCGGCAGCGCGGTCAGCAAAACCGTCGAAGCCATGAAGCAGATTGCTGCCAAGATCTCGGTGATCGAGGAGATTGCCTACCAGACCAACCTTCTCGCGCTCAACGCCGCCATCGAGGCAGCTCGCGCAGGAGATCAGGGCCGCGGCTTTGCCGTCGTTGCCGTCGAAGTTCGAAAGTTGGCCGAGCGCAGCCAGGTGGCCGCACAGGAGATCGGCGGGTTAGCCGGGAAGAGTGTCAGCGTGGCGGAGCGATCCGGCCAGTTGCTGTCTGAGCTGGTGCCGTCCATTAAGAAAACTGCCGACCTCGTACAGGATGTTGCTGCCGCATCGACCGAACAATCTGGTGGCGTGACGCAGATCAACAAGGCCATGTCCCAAGTGGACACGGTTACGCAGCGCAACGCGTCGTCTGCCGAAGAACTTTCCAGCACTGCTGAAGAACTGGCTGCGCAGTCCGAGCAACTGCAGCAGTTGATGACCTTCTTCCGCGTCGCCGGAGAACAGCCAGCTCGCCGCAGCGACGGCAAACAGCGCGTGACGATGCCCCTGAACCCGGCGTTCAAAAGCAACTTTACACAGCAGCGCCGCAATCAACCTGTCAACAGCAAGGTAGAGGAAGAAGCGAACTTCTCTCCGTTCTAAGTGAGGTCTGCCAGCACTGCTCGCTGAAACTGGCTGCGCCGGCAAGCGGGTGATCATAACGGAGATGGCAGTTGCAGATGTGAGGAGCGAAATTATGGGAGCTTCGAACCAAGCTTCGAACGCGGCTTCGCACCGGGGAGGGAATCAACTCCCTCTAAGTCGCGGGCAGTACCTTACCTTCCTGACTGCGGGCGAAGAGTACGCAATCAGTATTGTGAAGGTCCGGGAGATTATTGAGTACGAGGTTGTCACCACCGTCCCCAACACTCCGTCCTGGATCAGCGGCGTCACCAACTTGCGTGGCAGAGTTATTCCTGTAGTCGATCTCGCGGTGAAGTTCGGGTTGCCGGCCAGCCGCATCTCGAAGTTCTCCTGCGTCATCATCACCGATGTAATGTTCCAGGGCGAGAGCTTGACCATGGGAGTGCTGGCCGATTCCGTGAGCCAGGTCATCGATCTCTCCGCTGAGGAAATCGAAAAGACTCCGCCCTTCGGCACTCGTGTGAAGACCGAATACCTGCTGGGCATGGGAGCAATGGGCAAGAAATTTTGCCTGATTCTTGACATCGACAAAGTGCTCTCCGCCGACGAAATGCTGGCGGTCACCGAGTCTGTTTCCGAAGAAAAGCTTACCGAAGGGGCGGACGCGGATGCGCCCGCAAATGATTCGCACTTCGAGGCGGGAGCGTAAGCAGTGCCCGCTGGAACCGCCGCAGGCGACGATTCAGTCCCATCCCGCGACATTGACTCTTGTTCTGCTGATCCATGTTCCGTTGATCCATGTTTCGTTGATCCATATTTCGTTGATCCCCGTCTTGAGCAGCCGCCCCATCTTTCCGTTAGTCCAGTTCTCTTCCAGAAGTTTCAGAAGCTCATCTACGCCGAAACTGGAATTTGGCTGAGCAGCGCTAAAACCGCGTTGCTTTGCGGACGGCTCTTTCGACGGCTGCGTGCGCTGGAAATGACCTCGCTGAAAAGTTATTACGAGTGCGTTTCGCAATCCGAGCAGCACGAGGAACGCGCCCGGATGATCGACGCCATCACCACCAATGAAACCCGGTTCTTCCGCGAACCCCGGCAGTTCGATTTTCTGGTCCAAACGGTATTTCCGCGATGGCAGTCGGAAGCCGAGCGCGGCCTGCGCCCCAGGAGGCTAAGAATCTGGAGCGCCGGATGTTCCTCGGGAGAAGAACCCTACACAGTGGCGATGTTGCTGGCCCGGCATCTTCCCGCAGAACAGGGTTGGGATGCTCGGATTCTGGGTACCGATATCTCGAACCGCGTCCTCGAAAAAGCATGCAAAGGTATTTACCCCATCGCTAAGGGTGCGGAGCTACCCAAAGACTTGCTGCACAGTTTTATGCTGCGGGGCAAAGCTGAGCGGGAAGGCGAGATGAAAGTGAAAGTCGAGATCCAGCAGATGATCGACTTTCGAAGGCTGAATCTGAACCAGGAGCCCAATCTGATCGAAGGTCCGTTCGACGCCATTTTTTGCCGCAATGTACTCATCTATTTTGACGCGGAGTCGAAGCAACGTGTGGTCACAAATCTTGTGCGCCATCTCATCGCCAACGGCCTGTTGTTCGTCGGCCACGCGGAAAATCTGAACAGCATGACCACGGAATTACGCAGTCTTGAACCGACCATTTACACCAAGGCAGGAAGTAAAACCAAAGAAGATCGCTGAAGACGCTGCGGAAGCAGCTTTCTGCTAAGACGAAGTTCTTGGAGGACGAAAAAATCGTGCCGCCTACGCATGGAAATGGCCTGCAGGTCCTGGTCGTGGATGACTCGGCGATGGTTCGCCAGGTGATGCAAGCCATTATGTCAACCGACCGCCGGATCACCGTGAAGGCCGCGGCCGACCCCCTCATCGCATGGGGAAAAATGCAGAAGGAGCCGCCTCATGTCGTCATCACCGACTTGGAAATGCCGCGCATGGACGGTCTGACATTCATCCGTAAAATAATGTTAGAAATGCCAACGCCAGTCGTGGTCTGTTCCGGCCTGGCTGCCAGCGGCACCGAACTCGCTCTTCGCGCGCTCGAAGAAGGTGCGGTCGAGGTGATCACTAAGCCCAAGGTGGGCGTGCGGGAGTTCCTGCACGAAGGGGCTGTGATTCTCCTCGATGCGGTCTGGAGTGCGTCGCAAGCACAGATTAAGCCCCGGCTCGTAGCCGTTCCTCGCCTTACGGCGGATGCTGTCCTGCCCCGCAAAAATAAATCTCAGTGTGCCGCGGCGCCAAATAGCGTAATCGCCGTCGGCGCCTCGACCGGTGGAACGGAAGCTCTGCGTCTCTTCCTTTCAGCATTGCCCACGAACTGCCCGCCGGTCGTAATCGTGCAGCATATGCCCGAAGGCTTCACCCGAGCCTTTGCGGATCGCCTGAACAAAGAATGTGGAATCGAAATCGCGGAGGCGCGCGACGGTGACCGGCTGCAAAACGGACAGGCACTGGTTGCTCCGGGCAACCGGCATATGCTGGTCAATCGCAACGGCGATAATTTCGTCGTTCAGATCGTCGACGGGCCTTTGGTCTCGCGTCACCGCCCGAGCGTGGATGTGCTTTTTCGTTCTGTGGCCATGTCCGCAGGCCCCAAAGCTGTGGGTGTGATTATGACCGGCATGGGGGACGATGGCGCCGAGGGCCTATGCGAGATGAAGGAAGCTGGAGCCGCCACCATCGCACAGGACGAAGCCAGCTGCGTTGTGTTCGGCATGCCCAAAGAGGCGATTTCGCGCGGGGCCGTCAGTGTGGTGGTGCCTTTAGAGAAAATGGCCAGTGCCGTCTTGCGCTTGCGGAATAATTAAGCGAAAAACAAGAAGGTCTTGTAAGTTTCAGTTCGAGACTTACTGTCGCCACCCAAGGAATTCTTCGCGTCCGTGAAAAATCTCGGTGAGCTTGCGCGCGATGCGCTCTTTTAACGTCGCGGGCCGTGCCTGCGATGTCTCAGCAGCTTCGGCTTTCGTTTCGACCTTAGTTTCGGGAGCAGGAGCAGCACCAGCGGCCATTATATTTTCCTCGTCATATGTTGATTTTGATTACCTTGCCGCTTATTCCTGCGGCAAGCCTCACGGCACATCTGCCGGAAGGACGGTGGGGAGAGTGTTCCAACTGAGCTTGAATTCTAAGGTGCTTCCAATCTTGAGGACAGATTACCAACGTCGCGGCACCGAAGAGCAAGGCCTCTGGAAAAGCGCGGCAAGACGCCATTACGAGGTCTATGTATTCTTGGTTGGCGAAGGCGCGGGCGCAGACCCACCTCCGGAGCATGGGCTGAGGCCGACTTGGTTGCGACAGTCCTGAACCGGAGGTGTAGCGCCAAGCGATACGACCGCGAGTGGAGCGCAGTAATGCGTGATACCCTGCGGCGGCAAAGCGACGGGGAAAACATCTCCCGCAGCGTTAGTGGTAGTGGGCCACTCGACGTCTCCGGTAGCGGTTCGCGCAGGAATCAGCCAATAATCTCCAGTGAGATAGTGATTCACCGGCGAATTAGGAGGAGACGGTAGCACCGGATCCGCCGGCTGGAAAAAGATTTGAACGCCGTTTTCCAACATCAGCCATTGGCCTTCCTGTACGTAGGCACAATTGTCCGCGGGGTCGAGTGTAAGCCCACCCGCGTTGGGATCGCCGCTGGTCTGATCCCAGCGTCGCAGCAACGGATGGAGGCTTTCGTCGCTGCCCACGACTGCAGCCGGCGCGCCGTTTAGCGTCACGGTCAGCGTCGTGGGATTGATGGACTGCACGGGCAGCAAGATGCCTAGCTGATTCAGCAAAACGGAACGGTCGTCCTGCGTCTCGACCAGATTGCCTTCGACCAATCCGAAGCGGTCGTCGCGGCCGAGACTCTCAACCACGACTGTCGTCGTTGCTCCTCCGCTGGTAATGGGATAGAAGACGGACCCGTTCTCCCGCGACCACTTGAACGTAGCCGAAACCCCAGAGGTCGTGCCGGCCGTACCAGAACGATTGATTTCTACTCGGTACAACTGGTTCTCCGGGCCAGTATAAGCGGCGTTGGGATTGATGATGCAGGGATTCGTGGATACAGAAGTTTGCTTGGCCATCGCCTGGAGCCAGCCCCGAGGCTGGGGTTGGAAGGGCGCGCTAGTCTGTCCCTGGAGCTGAGCCAGCAGCTGGGCAGAGAGTGCTTGAGCGGTCATGCAGATAGGCCCGCCGCCATTGTTTGTGTCCGCAGCCGCTGGTTGCGTGAACTTCACCTGCCATACCAGCTTGGTGCGCGCTGCCGTGTCCGGACCGCCCAGGGCCACCTCGCGAATGCTGTCATCCTGCGCATAGGTGATGACTCGTTCCCACACATCGAGATAGAACTGAAATGAGCCGGTCGCAGGAATCGCTGGAGCGTTGACCGCTCCGGACGCAGCCGAAAACGGAAGATCGGGCTGATGCAGGTATGTGATTTGACGGCGAAGCATGGGAATGGGGTAACTAGCGAAGCTGGCGCCGCTCGAAATAGGCTGAATCGTAATCTGATTCTGCGACGCTTGCGGACTCGTGATCTGAACCGGAACGGCGGCAAGGGTAGAACCTGGAGTCGCATCAAACACTTCGTAGTATGGAACTGGCGTCGCTTCAAAATCCGGGCTCCAATTCATTACCTGGAAGACAGCTGGATTTGTGACGGTTGGGAAAATGGCAATCGGCGTGAAATCCGCCTGGCAGAGCAACCCGTTCACGTAGTAGTTGCCGAAAGCAATCTGAAAATCAAGTGGGGTGGGAGAGGGCGTCAACGGAATGATTTGAAACCCACAATTTAGGCATGGACCGCCCGCCGGGCCGATCAGATCGGCTGCGAGAGTTTGCAAATAATGCCGCAGGATTGCCGCCTGCTCGTTCATATCGGCGTCGAGCTGGACTCGGCCTTGCTGCGTGAGCACGCGAGCAAAGTGCTTCAGGGGATGAAAAGTGTCCCGTGTCAGATCGGCTTTCATGCGGCCCTCCCTAGCTGGCGTAAATGACTCCGGCGTTCATGTCCGCCGGAGTGTACTCGTCCAGACGGGCGCGAAGATTCGCCTCCCGCTGGGGTTGATACAAATCGTGAAACACACCCATCTCCGACTCGTCATCCGCGCCGGTTGTGATTTCCGCCGCGCAATAGTCGGATAACTGGCAGTAAGTGGGTTTGCCGTAGCGTATGCTGTTGAATTCAGGCTCGACGCGCGCCCGTGCCTGTTGCAGCAAGGCATTTCGTATCGCACTGGACAGACTGGGGCTGTCCTGCTGCGCCTGTGCGATGATGGCTTTCTCCACGAGATCAGGCTGGCATTCGAAACGCCTCGGAGTACGCGAGCCGGGCGTGACATAACAGAAGCGCATGCATCCTTGCTGGCGACGGCAATCCTGGATCACGCCCATAAAGATGCAGTTCTCGGCGAGCGTTATGGCGTGGGTTTGCACCTGCCCAAAAACGGTGCAGCGACGGATGTCGAGGATGGAGAAGGCGCACAGTTTTTCGGGAGCGCCTAGCGCGATGGACTTGGGGCTGGTCGCGTCCAGAATGCTGTCGCTGATGTAGATACGGCAAGGATCTTCCCGAACTTCGTCGCGATTGACCTGGATGGCGCCGATGATGCTGTGTTCAATGCGCACGCAATTCGGCGCCTCATCGAGTTCGAGGCTGGGCTCGGTGGGGCGCGTCGGTTCGCAGTTGCAGTCCATCCCCCAACCAGGCACCAGGGTTGAGTGCCGAATGGTAACTCCGCCCACACTTCCCTGCACCTGAAGCCCGCGGCCAGTCACTACGATTCCGTCGAGCGTGAACCAGTTGGTCGGTTCCGCGCTTGGAGAATCCGCGTTCGCCACGCCATTAATGGTCAAATTGTCAGGGGCCGACGTCTGCCAGTTCAGCAGGCGGATGACGGGACGCTTGCCGCTGGCAGAACGCAGTTGCAGAGTCTGACCGGGCTGGAGCGTGATGCTGATGGGCTCGACATAAACTCCGCTGTCGGTAATCTCGATGACGGCGTTAGCGGGAGTGTCGCTCTGCCACTGCTTGAGCGCATCGTTGATGCGGGTGAAATTTTCCTGCTGGCCGACCAGATAAAGGTTGTAGGTCGCAGGCTGCGACAGCGTGCGCTCGTATTCGCCTCCGCCCATGTCGGCGCTGAACGCGTAGTTGTAAGTAACCCAGACTCCCTGGCGACGAGTTTGTGTCGGCGGAAAAGCGATGCGTCCAAGCATCGGGTCGACCGCAACTTGCCCGGGCACCGGACGGTAGGTCCAATCGGTCAAGTCGGCAACCACGATCGAACTCGCGGCGACCAGCGTCCGCGGCGAACCTGTCCAAATTTCGAAGCTCTTGCCGTCGCCGTAATAATAAGGAATGCCGCTGGTCATGGTGTCAGTCGCTTTGTTGGTCTCAAAACACTCGAGGCCCCGGCGTGTGATCGGCAGAGGAAGGTTGAGCTTTCCTGGAGGATGCGCCGAAGTGCTCTGGGGCCGCGTGTATAAAGGCGTATCACTGCCCAGCACATTGAATAGGAAACAGTTCGGACTTTCTTCTTCCTCGCAGTAAGCCGGAGCCTGTGTGACCGAGTAAGTTTTTAAACGCCAGACGAACACTCCTACGCTCGGGATGTTGTAGAACTCCGGAAAATGGCGCGCCCCGATGCTGCGGACATCCACGATGTGCGCAATCTTTTCAAAGGCCGTGCCGAGATCGTCGAGGGCAGCGCCGTCGCGGATATCGACGGTCCGGCCGCGCTTCAGACGCAGATAGTTGATGTTCTGCGTGAAACTCAGCAGCCGGTAGAAATCCACTGCCCGCGCCGGCCAACCCGCAATCGCAGCGGCCAGATCCTCCAGAACGGCGACCGTGCCCTTGCGCCGCCGGAACCGTACGGTGTTTGCGACCTCGCTGCGGGGAATGAGAATTCGTTCGCGGACCTGCGCCCGTGGCGATTGCACTCCGGTCGGCTGTCCGATGTCGTACAAGGGCGTGTAGCCCACCAGATCGCCGATGTAGGGCACCACCCAATCCTGGCAGGTTTCGACGAACCAGTTCTCGTAGAGCTGAGCAATGTCGGCGTCCACGATGTTGACCTGCTCGGAGATTACCTGCAGCAGGGCACGCAGGGGATAACCCTGATTCGCATCGCGCAACTGGTAGACCGCCGGAAGTAATTGGTAAAGCCGGTCGGGGTTTGGCGTGGTGCTCATGTTGTGATCTCCGTCAGGATCAGGGTGTCGGGGATGTCGGGCGTAAGAATGACCAACTGCGCCGGCGCAATCCCACCGGTCGCAGTCGCAGATGGACATACGTGCGCCAGGTTCGCTTGGACAAAACTGTTTAGCGTCAAACTGCTTGCCAGGCTTGCCAACTGTGCCGCCGTGACCGTCTCGGGAACGGAATCGAAGGTTTGCAGGTTGACGTACTGCACGCCGGCAACGGCCTGCATCGCACTCACGGCCTCGCTCAAGAATGCGGTCTGACCGAGGTCGCGGTTGTCGAAACTGTACAGATCGAGAAGTGTGGCGCGCAGGTTCGCCGCCACCGATTCCCACGTGTAATCAGATTGGATTTCGACTCCGGCCGCGATCACCAGAACCTTCAGCTGGCGAAGATCGATTTGGATCGGTTGATTGGGATCGCCAGCCAGTTCCAAAGCTTGCACCAGCGCCTGATATAGATCCGTTGTCGGATCGATCGGGACATCGTCTTTGCCGGCGATGGTAATATGCACCAGCAGCTTGCGGCCATTGGTCAAACGGACCGAGCTGGCTTTTCCGATGCCGGCAAAGCTGCGGGCGAAATCGGCGTAGTCCTGCACCGAGACCAGCCGATCGAGCGCGGTGAGACCTATGGGAATGTTGCGCCGTGCCTGGTCGCGCGTGTCGCCATCGGCTCCGCCCGCCGCTGGTAGCGGATTGATCACGCTCTGAACGCCGAGCGGCTGCGTGGCCAACTGGCTGATCTGCAATGCGTCGACATTGCCCACTTGTCCTGTTCCGCTCCGATAGATGGCTTTTACGTTCGCCGTACCTGTGGGCACACGCAAGCCATGCGTGCCGTCACCGGTGATTACCGTCGTTTTTTCCGAATCGTCGGTCTGCGTAATGTATTCGCGATCTGAAGGGCCAAGCACGAAAAGGTTGTCGGCTTCCTGCCACTTGACCTCGTTCACGGTGACGATCAGAGTGCTCTGCGCGCCACTAGGAGTGGGAGCCGGTAAATACGTCAATGGTGACTGGCTCAGCGGGAATTGTTGCAGCGCCTGGCTGGCGTCGCCATCGCCTAACACCTCTCCCTGCGTTTGGCCGTGGGTGGCTTTAGCGACGTTGGCGTAAATCGTGACTTTCGAGCTGTCGTACTCGTAGGCCAGGTTATTGGCCAGCACGATGGTCGTGTGGAGCGTGTCGTTGCCGCTGGCCAGGCTTGAAATGCGCCAGGCATAGACCGCCGGCGGACTGTTTGGATCTGACGCGGCGGGAAGCGTTCCGCTGAAGGTTTTCCCGGTCGACGGGTCGATGAGCCCGCTAAAAGGAGTGAAGTCGCCGTTTCGCTCTGCTGACGTTGGCAAATAGGTGTTGGCGTACAGCCCGGGTGCCAATTGCAGGGGGGCGCAGATTTCCTGATTTCCGCTGGGAGTATTTGGCAGAGGGAAACTTTGCAAGAATTGCACGAACCCGGCGTTGGGAGCACCGACGATGAGCATGTCGCCAACTGTGTCGGGGTAGCCAGATGTCGTTGTTGTCAATGGCCCGATGACCCCATAGACGTTGGAAAATGGAACCGCGTCCACGGTGAGCGGCATGCACGATTGCTTGCCCGGTCCTTGCGTAACCTGCGAGATCATCACTAACTCGTTGCCCACCACGCCGGTCGCATTCGTGGCGCCCGTGCTGTCGGTGATGTCGGTGCGGTTGCCCGAGACGATAATCCATCGACCCGACTCGAGGCCGTCGTAGAGACCGTCGAGTTCGATGGTGCTGCCCTCAACGTCGCGGTCGAGCGGTTCCTCGGCCAGATCCAGTTCTTCGGGCTGTGCATAGACTACCGTCTGGCGCACCCCCTGGAAGTCATCGTTGGGCGGCGTGTTATTTCCGGTGGGGGGTGTTGTGATCCAATTGACATTTTCAAGCAGTTGTATCCGAGTCGTTTTCCCCGACATGCCGTAGTCACCCCGGCTTATGATGGTGGGGCTACCTGCTTTTGCGTACTGTGTCTGCGCCTTCGTGATGTTTGTGTTCGTGGTTTGAATGACAATCCAACTATTCGGCGTGATCTTGGGGTAGTTGGAGTCCAGATCGACTTGGGTGCCCGGCTCGTTGACCGGCCAATCGGAGTAACCCGGCGTGCTCACAGTATCCGCCGTGTTCCCAGGCGCTGGGCCGACTGTGTATGTCACTTGCAGGGGCGCGTTGTTCCCGAACAGTGAGGCCTTCACACGCATGGCAAATACTTGTATCGGAGCGGCTGGTGTCTGAATCGCGCCCCACGCCTGGTAGAGGGTGCTTGCTATTTTCGGTTTGAAAGTAGCCAGAAGACGCGGTGCGGTGTCGGACTCCGGGGCGAATGCCCGCTGCACACTGCGGGTAAGCCGGAAGGTGTTGGCGGGCTGCAGCGACGGCGGAAGCGCGAGTTGATCACGGATGGCAAAAAGGTTTCCCAGTCCAGGCGGTATCGACTCCACCGTGGCATTGGTGATCGCCGGACTCACCACCGTGCCCCGGGCATCATCGAGACCGGGCAGTTGCTCAACCAGCGACGTCAGATCGTTGAGGATGTCGGCGATCCAGGGCTCCAGGCGTGTGAATGAACGCTGGGCCGCGATGTCGTGGATTTCCTGGATCTGCGGAATCACGGGAAGAAGCTTGTCGGCCACTCCGGCAGCTGTGGCGTTCGGGTCTCCGGCAAGTGCCTTTGCGTTCGTGATGAGCGTCTGAAGGATGCTTGCTACCTGGGAGGCAAGATCGCCGCCACTGAAGACGTTTGTGGCATCCGCGATAAATGGATTCAGCGTGCTCTGCAACGTCGTGAGCGCCACTGGCGCCCCGCCTCCCGTCGGCACGCTAGGTAACGATTCCTGCAACGTAACTTCTGTGCGCTTCTGATCGGCCTGCGCGCTCACTGACGCAACAAAGCGCAGATACTGTTGTCCTCCACCATCTCCCGACACTATCAGCAAAGCGTCGCCGACGTTCAGATTGGTCGAGGTGCCAGCGAAGTAGAGCGTGTCACGCGCGGCGGCATCGGTGCCTTGGTCAATTGTTACTATCTGACCGCTGGGATTCGTGGCCAGCGTAATTACCTGCGGCCGCGTCAATCGCACTCCCACGTCGTTCCATACATCGCGTGCCGGCAGATCGTCGGAAGTCTCGAAGGGCTGCGGGGTCTGGCCGACCGCTGGTATGCTTTGCGCTCGCGTTCCTGCAGGAATGATGCCGTCAAAGCCCGCGGCCGCGGTGAATGCGAGATAGACACTGGAGGAAACACCCGGGCGCAGTCTGTATCCGACCAGGCGAGCCAGTTCCAGCACAGATCTGGTTTCGGTTGCAGTGCGCAGGTAGCCCTCGTTGGCGATGCGTTCCTCGTAAAAGGTGAGCACATCCGCAACCGTTGCCCAGGCATCGAGCAATGCAATCGCGGGATCACTCAGCTCACGTGTGCTCAGGCCCGGACCGATTCTGCTAAAAGTTTTCCCGTCGCTGTTTAGCACCAGGCCGTTGAGCGGAAAAATTCGCTGCACGTTTCCGCTGCCGTCGGACGCAGGCACATCGAGGTAGATGCTGGAGATGCGGGCCATCATGCTCTCCAGAAAAGTGGCATACGTGCCAGCTCGATAGGCGAGTGCAGGCAAGCCAGGCCGGTTCGCTTCCGGCTGGGGCGTAACCACTTCAATACCGGCGCAGCATCCGCAGGGCTGTTTCATCGTCCACCTTCCATGGTCAGAACCAGCTGTCCATGTTCCGGAAAGTTCGGGTCGTTATCGAGCTGTGCGATCTCAAAGGGTCCCAATAGCAAAGCCGAATTACTCGGCAGCGCGTCATCGACCTGAGGGCTGCCCACCAGACCGCTGATCTCGAAACGCTCCAGCTCAGTGACCATCACGTTTTGCACGCCGGGAATGGCTTGCACAGTGGCCAGCAATTGGCTGACGTAAACGCCGCCGCCAAACCTCAGATTGTTGGGATTGAAAAAGCCGAGGGTGCCATTGGGCAACACGCCATTACCCAACGCAGCGAGCACGGCCGCTTCGACATCGCCTCGCAGATAATTGGGCAACACGCAAATGGTGATGCCCACTTTCAGCGGTACATACTCGGCTCCGCTGACGAGCAGGTCGTAGCCCATGCGCCGGTATGGCTCCAGGTACAAGGTGACCTCCTCGATGAGTTCCGGGGGCGACGTTTCCTCGCCCATCGGATCGAGGGACACCAGCGCTGTGTACCAGCTTCCGGTCCAGCGCAAGTCGGCATTGGCGCCCTGGAGCTGCGTGAACGTGGCGGTGCAGATGGCGGAATCCTCGGCTTCGAGAGTCGCGCGCGCTTCGAGGCGCCGCTCGTTGTCTCGGGCGATGCTGGCGTAGTCGGCGGCAGTGATGGCGCGTTCCAGCTGATCTCGAAAAGCGTACGGCGCAAATTGCTTAACGTCGTCGATGGGCTCTGGATCCGTGCCTCCCGTGGCCGCCAGCGGGTTGCGTGGCCGAAGGTTGACTCCGCTGAGTTTCTCCTGTCGTAACACGATATATGTAATCGTCTCGGCGCCGACGTTGCCCTGTGTACCGTTGCGCACGCGGTAGGTGGCGCGGAACAGCATGCCGGCGTCCGGCTGATATCCGCAAACGCCGTCGCCGAAGCGCACATGGCCGAAGCCGTTGTTATCCATTTCGACGACGAATTCGAGGTCATTCGGCCCACTTTCCAGCAGATCGCGCTGCACCGTCCATGTCTGGAGCAGAGCGTTGAGATCGGTGATCAGCGGCGAGTGGACGCCGGGAGCGTTGGGGTTGTCCGCGGCCAGAGCCGGCGGCAGGGGTAGCGAGCCATTCCAGGCAGCGAGCGCCTGCTGAGTCGCTGGACTCAACTGCGCCAGCAGGAACTGTGAATTTGCGTTAGCTGGTGGGTGCAGGCTTGTCGCCAATCCTGTTGGGTCGGCGAGATCGTCAAAGGTGAACAGCGACTGCATTACACAGGGTGGTTGCGGCTGCGTCGGAGGCGTGGTGCTCGCGCACGTGGGCGCCGGAGGAATGCTGGTCAGCGAAATATTCGGCAGCGCCTGCTGCGGATCCTGGCGTATGAAATCAGCCGCCGAGCACGCCGGCGGCAAGGGCTCACTGGACGTCAGCGGTTCCTGGCTGAGAGTGGGGCGAAACAATCCTGGCGTTATCGTGACGCTCGCGGTCTCGCAGCACTTTGGGCATTGCGGCATTGTTGAGTTCGTTGGCACCGTGCCGATAACTTCCACTGGGTCGCCGCCGTTATCGACCAGAATCACATTGCCGCGGGCTACGCTCACGTTCTCCATGCAGCTACAATCGGGAGCTGGTTGTTGCGAGGAGATGCAGAGCGGAAACGTGAGCGCATCCTCCGACGCCCACTCGATCTCGACAATCGGCGTTCCGTACGGCTGCTCGCCGTAGAGAGGATCGACTCCGGGCGTCACACTCGTCAGCCGCACCGCCTGGCGATGCGTCGGGTCCGCATCGGACTCCTGACCGGTTTTCGGGCCGAGTACTTCCTCAAAAATAAGGATGTCGCCAACCTTCAGCTTCAGTTGGCGAACGCTTCCCGGGGGACCATCTGTCGGGGGCGGAGGCGGCGCAACTGCGTCTGCTTTTTGAATTGCGGGCTGAGTCGTGCGCGCAATCGTTTTTGCAGACGACGGTGCTGCTGGTGGCGCCGTTCCAGCCGGCGGTGAGGCTGTTCCCGACGGCGGCACAGTTCCGACTGGCGGAGGCTGAGTGCCAGTAGGCGGCGGGGGCGCCGGGCTAGGAGGCGGAGTCGACGGCGGCGCAGGAACCGCCCACTCATCGGCCAGCGTTGCCGAGGTCGCGCCCAGCGCGAGGCAGCATTCGCAATCGCCCCAGGTGTAGAAATAAATCTTGCTGTGGGCGGCGAAGATGCAGATATTTTGCCCGCCGTTCCAATACAGTGGCTCGAAGACTTCGTAGCTTGTAGCATCCACACCGACAAGATTGGCAGGCGTTAGAATGCGGTTGGTGGTCACGGGCGAGCCGGGATAGGGAGTGATGAAATAAATTTCAGTCGGATCGAACATCTGATCGGTATCCGTGCAGAGGGTGACCCAGGCGCGCGCGTTGCAGCCATCGTGCATCAGATAGTCCACCAGGCGCGCGTGCCGTCGCACCGAAATACGCTGGCGCGCGGTGCCGAGATAGGCCTCGGTCGCCACCGCATCCTGGTAATAACTCAAATAATCGCCGACATAGGCCAATAACTCGACGAGCACGATGCCCAAGTCGGGCTCGTGGGTCTCGGTCCAGGCGGGCATGATCAGCGCCATGCGGTCCAGGATCAATTGGCGGAAACTCTCATAATCTTTCGACAGGTAATCGATATCGGGTTGCGTGCGCTGCGGCGGGGGACAGGTGCACGGCTGCTTGCAGTCCAGATCGGTGGGACAGCTCGCCTTAAAATTGAAGCAAACCTGGCTGTAGCGCGGGTCGAAGCCATCCATCGGTTGGCTGGTAGGCTGACCGTTCACGGCGTTTACCACGCTGATGGTGTAGTTCGAAAAATCTCCGGCTTTGTTAACGCGTATTTCAAGATAGTCGTCGAGAGTCGGATCGGACTGCCGCTGGACACGAACCGATGTGATCTGCACGTCCCGAATGCGACGGCCGCCGGTGAGCACAACATTGCCCTTCTCAATGTTCGCAGGAGCTTTCCCCAGAAAGAACACATTCAGCGTGAGCTGCTGCTGATCGGTTACCTCGACGTAGTCCAAGCCATACAAGCTGGCGGCTCGTACGTCCTCACGCCGTTGTTCTTCCTGGCAGCTCAAGCTGGGGTCGTTCATAAAAATGCTCCGTCGAATCGTGCTACGTGCTGGGTGCACTGCGCACGAAGTTTTCCGTCTGAACATCGCCCGTACTCTTGATGACGTACTGAACCATCACATTCAGCGTGGAATCCTGCGCGGTAACTTGCAGGGACTGCAGGTCGATCAGGTCTCCGAGATAACGCTGCAATGCCGCCTGCGTCGTATACTGCAATGCTGCCGCCAGTTCCGTACTGTTCGGTGAAAACACCATCTGCAGCAGTCCGCTGCCGAAGTCGGGTTGATTGACGCGCTCGCCGGGCGACGTAAACAGCAACTGCTCGATCATCTCGTTAATGTGATCGTTGTTATCGATGCTTGCGGTTCGGCCGCGTCCGTCCAGGTGAAAAGGGAAATCGATGTTCATAGTCTTCCTATAACGCGCTTCTGATCACTACAACTAAATTCACTACAACTAAATGGCAGTTACACGCACCTGCGTCACTGCGATTATTAGCGGTGTACCGGTGGGCGCGCAGATCGCCTGGCTGCTAAGCACTACTAATGGCTGTCCCAGGGAGGTAACTCGCGTCGACCCAACCAGCCATTGCGCCGTCAGGCATGGCCCATTCGCCGCCGGAGGAGGCGGAAAGGCGCAGCCGGCAACCACATAGGGCGCGGCAATCGTGACCGTCGGCTGGCCGAGCACGGTGACCCGCGGATTCGGAACCGTAGGTTGAGCCTGCCCCCCGTGTGAACACATGACAGTCGCGCCGACGTGCACCAGAAACCCCGGCATGTTTCTCCTTTGTGCGTCAAATCTAGTTACGTCGAACTTGGTTACGCCAAACTCTATCCGTCATCGTTGCCAAACGACTTGTTGTCAAACTACTTGTTGTCAAACTACGACCAGCGCACCGGCGTTAACGGTGACAGTTGGCCCGACCATAATGATGCTTGCGCCCTTTCCGTTCTGAATGTAGATACCCGTGTCGTTCACGATGATGGTTGCCCCGGTCGTACTCTTGAGCATGATTCCGCCGGTCGGGCCTGGTAGATCGCTGACCACTATGGCGTTCTGCAGCGTTGTTTGAATCACATAATTGGGATCGCCCGGCACACCCGCCAGCGCCAGGACCGGCACCTCGGCCACGCTCCCCCACCACCCACCGGTCCACACGGGAAGATCGGGGTCACCGGCTTCAAACTGGATCCACACTCCCGCACCAATCTGCGGCACCATGAACGTGCCCATTTGCTTGCCGGCAACGGGAATGCAAGGCGTGGCCCAGGTCGTGGGAATGACTCCACTCACATCGGGCACGAGAGCGATGATGCGCCCGATCTGCATTGGATCGATGTTGTTCACCACCGTCCCGCGGTACACGCCGAAATATTTGCGACCCGATTTCATACGCTCACCGTCGAAACGGCAGAACCGACTCCGCCCCGGGCCAGGCTGAAGCTCTGCTTGTATTCGCCTCGCTTGATGTTGTGGGTCACGCTCTTTACGTAATATTGACCGTCGAAATACCCGCCCGCTCCGCGCACGGCAGCGCGCATCCGGGCTTTAAAAACCTGGCCATAGCGGAGCACGTCGAGTTGTCCGCTGCCGGTGACCACTTCGGCGGTATCGAACATCTTGGCGAGCGCAGCGCTGGCCGCGCCGGGAAAATCCTCGTTTGCGACCGGCGTCAACTGCGTCACCTTCAGTACGGCAGGAGCCTGCGACGACAGCCGCGGTTTGAAAATGTCGATACTGGGAACCGGAATCGGAATCGGGAGTTTTGTGATGGGCTCGATAATCGTCACCAGCCACTGTGTCGCCAGCGTTCCGTCGTACGAGAAATTCAACGAATCGATATTTGTGTTGCCATCGAAATTGATGCTGATGGCCGATTGGGTTGATCCGAACATTTGGCTCAGGTCCGGTCCCCAATACGCCGTACTTTTGCCGGGGGTTGGACCAGGGTCGAGGTAGAAGATCCAGCCGGTTTCTCTGCCCATAGTATTGATGAAGGCGTAGTCCGTGCCGCTCTGCTTGATGAAACTAGACAACGGATTTTCAATTTGGGGAATAGCGTTGGGAATCGCTACCGGTGTCACGCCCAATGGTATGTACTTGGCCAGGATCGCTTCCACGATCAAGAAATTAGGTAAGGCCGGATAAGGGATGCCGGTGAGGTCGATGAAATCCATGAGCGCCGTCAGATCGAGCCCGGTTAGAGTCAAGGTCGATTTGCCGGGCTTGGAGTCGGGTGTAATGTCCTGCTTGGTAATAATTCCGTCCATGAGGACTTCGGTCGCTCCATTGACAGTGACGGCGATGACGACGCGAGTACGGGGATCGAACTGGCCGCCGACCAGCATCTGCTGTACCGGAGATTGTTTGGCGAGCGTGAGCTTGAGCTGAAACCCGCCCTGGCTGCCGACGGTCGAAGTCACCTGCACTTCGGTCAAAGCGTCGATGACGGCCCGGGGAACGGGCGAGGCGTTGAACGGTCCCATCATCAGGGTCAAGTAAAAGCCACGATTCATAGCGCGCTTCCTGTGATCCCTTGAGGTAGCGTGATCTTCAGCACGGTTCCGACGGTCTGAACCAAATCCTGGGGCCGCATGGCGCCGTTGGCGTCGGCGATGCGCCAGAACAATTCCGGATCGCCGAGAAATGTGGCTGCGATATTGTCCAGGCGCTCGCCCTGGGTCACGATGTGCTCCTGCAAAAGCTGGAAGCTATCGGGCGAGGGCAGAAAGCGGCGCTTCAGATAAATGATGGTCGTACCGTCGGCAGTGGTCAGCGTTTCTGTGTTCATCCCGTAGTAGCGGCTGGTGGAGGTAAACAGGTTCTTCTGCAGGGACGCCTGCGCCAGCATTGCCTGCACGGGATCGGTGGGAGTGCCATTGCTCATGGGATACCTCGAATTCCCAGGGCGCTGAACGTGCCGCCCTGATACATCCTGGCCAGCGATTCCTTCTGTTGCTGATAGACCATATAGAGGCTGCCACCCTTGTCGGTGAAGTAGAGATCGTCGATGCTCAACACGCGCAGTCCGAGGCTCACCTTGGCGCGGATGGGATTGAGTGCGGGATCGAAGGCCTCTTCCGTGATACTGAAATCAGTGATCCGAACCGGAACGATACGGTTCGCGCTCCATACAAAAAGCGTCAACGGCGCCAGGATGGGCATGATTTCGAGCGTGCCCGCCTGCGACAGATTGAAATTGTTCTGCAGTGTGGTGCTCGACGGATACACGATCGTTTCGAGCGCCGCCAGTTGCGGAAAAATTCCGTTCTGCATGGTGTTTGGGTTCTGATCGGGAGCCGCAAGCTGATCGGTGGCATCGATCTCGGCGTCCACCTTGAAAGTCTCAACCGGCGGCCCTTTCAGGCGCAGCGCTTCCGAGCGGTCGCCGCCCTCTTCCGCACCTTGAATCTTCAGCGTGCGCGAAAGCGTATCCGGGTTGTACTGCAGGACGATGATGCCGTTTGGCAGCACGCTGAACGTGTCCGGATCGAGCAGCACGAGGCCGCCTTTCAGAATGCGCGGTGATCCGGGAAATGTGGTCATAACGTCGCTCCATCGGTTTTCCGTCGACCGGCTGTCACACGTCGAGCTTCGGCCCGAATCTGCGGGTCGGGATCTTCGGCAGCCTCTGCCAACAGTTCTGCGGCTGGTTTGCCAGTTATTTGGCCCAACGCTCCAATTGCTGTCAGACGCTCCCATTGGACCTCGGAGCGCAAGAACCGCTCCAGAGGGGCAACGAAGGAGCCATAGCCGAGTGCACCCATGAGCTCAATTGCTCGCGTTTTGATGTCTGCTTTACCGCTTGCACTCATCCACTGCGCAATCTCCTCTACCTCAGGCCTCAGTTGTCGCAGAGAATCCCTGTGCAGACTCTCGTACAGCGGCCGCTCACCGTGATGGAGGCCCTCGAAGACCGGAGCCAGCGCTGCTACTGCCTCCTGAAATCTAGGAACCGGACGTCCGGATTCACGAATGAATTCGAGCAGGCTCTTCGAGTCCCCGTATTCCTGGAAATGTTCCAAGCTGCCCATTAAAGAGTCTTCCCCCTGACGATGTCTTTCTTCTCTACCGGTGTGATCGAGTTCTTTGTATTGGGAATGTTTGCGTTGTTCGTCTTTTCGATCTCCACGTCATAGCTGGCGCTCGCGATGTCAGCGCCGGCAGAATCGGCGACAAATACTTTGAAGTGCGCCTGATATTTGAAAGGAAATTGGGCAGCGGTGAGCGAGGCCGCGCCTGGCGCGTCCGCAACGACAATCTTATCGGTTGTGGGTCTTTTCACTTCGTGAGCTCCGGGTCCATCGGGCCCCACCAGGACTCCGTTAAAACCGCCGGGAGTGGGAAGGCCTCCGGGTCCGGGAGGGGCGGGTCGGTCCGGCGGCTTCTTGCTCTCTACGCCGGCCGACCAAGCAGAGCGCTGAATTTCGCGCCTGGGTGTCAACATGGAAGAATCACCCTTGTCTGCATGAAAGTGAACTTGTAGAACCCTGCTGACTCCACCACCGGCAGGATCGTTCCACGGTCCTGGAGAATCGAGATTGCCACTGGTTATGGCAGCGAAGCCGGTGGCGGCGCCCGCCGGACCCGCTAAGACATCGATCTTATCGACGGAAAGCGCACCTCCACCTCCACCGCCGCTGCGGCTGCAGCGCTGCAGCCCCAAACCTGAGCGCAAGCGCGGCATTGCGTTCTTGCCCATGTCTTTCAGATCGGCCTTGGAGCCACTCCAAAGGGAGAGCACTGCTCCCACAGCTGATGCGTCAGCATCCTCCTCGAGCGCGCTATATTCGGTTGCCCCCCTCGACATCGGCGACACGGAAGAAGTTCTCCCTCCTTGCTGCACTACGTGCGCCAGTTCGTGCGCGATCAGCGCATCGCCGATCAGCGTGCCGGGCCGATACTCTCCGGCGCCGAACGCCACATCCCTCCCGATCGTGAAAGCGCGCGCATTGAGACGCGTGGAAAGTTCCGCCGCGCTTGAGTCGGTATGCACTCGAACATGAGAGAAGTCTCCTCCGAGCGCCGTTTCCATACGCGACTTAACGCCGCCATCCAGTGAATGCCCCGAGCCCAGCTGCGCCGGAAGCTCCTGCGGATCTCCGGCGTCCCGCACCCCACCCCCGCGCTCCTTGGCCAATACACCGCCGCTTGCGGAAGATACGTTCTTGACTCCACCCGCTGCGGTCGAGACCGCCCCGCCGTGTGCCCCGCCGATTCCAGAAGGCGGCCGGTCCACCGCTGCAAGGAGGTCTGCGCCCATCAACTGCCTCTTCAGTTCGTCCGGCACTTCGGTGATTTCGCCCGTCCGGGCCCAGCGCGCCACACCGCGCCGTACTCGAGCGGCAACGAAAGGAATGTAATCCTCTGCCTTCCTAGCCCCCGCGCTCTCTGGCGCGTATTTCAAAATGGCGCGTTCTACGTGTTGACTGCTTTCCATGCGAAAGTGCGCAATCCAACGCTCGATGTACGGACATCCTTGCGCGGAGCGCCCGACCGACGACAGCACTTCATCCGCAGTCGCGCACACCGACACCTGCAGCTTGTCAAGGAAGTCACCCTTCCGCATCTGACCCGGCTGAGCGCCTCTCGCGTCGTCTTCCACTAACAGGGGTTGCGTCGTCCGCTCTGGCCCAGGCGTGGCTTTGGGGTCGCTGGCCACCGGCGCGGCGGAGGCAGTCGCCGCGGCTCGCTGCAAGAACGGCGCAACGTGGGTTGGCGGCAGGTTCGAGCCCCCTTCCTGACTTGCTTCCATCCCGCCTGCTATGCGATCTGCCACTTGATCCGCCTGGCGTTCAAAGCGATCCTCTGATGGGCCTACCTCCAAGCGGTACTGCGGAGAAGAGATCCTCTCATTCTGTTGCTGTACGACATGGGTCAGTTCGTGCGCGAGCAGCCGCCTCCCGCTGCGACTGGCGGGCGAATAGCGCCCAGCGCCGAACACGATATTGCTTCCCACCGTATAGGCCAATGCGTTCACGGCCTGGGTCGACTCGGCGGCCCGCTCGTTGCTATGCACGCGCACGTGGCTGAAATCGTGTCGGAACCGTGGCTCCATAAATGCCCGTGTATCGGCGTCCAGTGGCTGACCGGGTGAGCGCAGAACATCGTCCACGATGGGCGGCACAATCGTCGGAGAGGCTGAGGGCTCAGCATGACGTTGTAAGGGCATCCTTTTTTTCTTCTTGCAGTCTTCGCACTCGCCGCCGCCGGCGTGCTGGCCGCAGTCACATTTGCGCTGGAGGACGAAAGGCGCTGGAGTGATTGCCGCACCCGGTTTCTTCGCGTGTGATGGGCCGCTTCTGGTCACGATTGCGTCACCTCGGGCACACGAATCAGTAAATGGAAAAGACCCTGCGGACCGGCAATCAATTCGTCAGGTCCCACGGCCCCAACCAGGCGCCGGATAAGCTCCGCCAGAGTTCCGGCAGTAGACTCCGTCATTGGTTCGCGCGCGCTGGAGAGAGTGAAGTGACGCACGCGCTCCGCGCCGCACTCGACCTCGCTTCCAGAAATTTGAACGCCCAGCGAGGTGCGGGCTAGCGAAACAACGGTTAAGGCCGCATCCGGTTCGGCGGCAGAGCGGGCTGCCGGCCCGCATGCAACTTTTACGGCATCCGCAACTTGATGAACATGTCGCGGATGAAGCAACTGGAATGTGGACGCCTCTTGCAAGCGTCGCCCCAGTGAAACTGCGATCATGGCGGCGGCCAGAAGTGCGAAGACTGCGAGATGCCAGCGCGAGAAGGGAACAACGCCTGCCCGTTCCGCCCATACAACTCCGCCTGTTAACACGAGAGAGAGCCACTGCGCCTGCGAGAAGCCGAGCCAGTAAGGACGCTCAGCATCGCCGCGAGCGAATTCAAAGGCGAATCGCCCGGCGTCATAGGTAACGATGTACCAAGCCAGGGCCGATCCGGGTTGTCGCCCGCTCCAGACAAAGTAGGTGCCGACCACCACCGTTCCGAGCACCCAGAGCGATTCGACAGCCTGGATCGGGAAGAGCCGTACCCCCACCAGGTAGGACGGGAAACCGGCTGCGGCGTGCTCTTCACGGTACCGAATGCCCCAGCGATGCGGCCGCCCGTGACAGCAGCCGACCATCAGGCAGCCGACGCGGCCACAGGTCAGAAAAGTTCCGATGCCGAGAATCGTTATATCGAGATAAGGAAGCAGGGGCTGGTCAATCGTCCACAGAAAAAGAGCAGCCATGAGCATGACCGCGATCTCATGGTGGTAGTAAACGATCCGCTCTTCGCCGGTGAGGATTTTCGTCGCCACGACTAAGCCGAGAAATGTCGCAATTGCCGTACCTATAATTCCGGCCATCACCCAGTGCGACAGGCCCTCGTGCCCGACTAACGTCATAGCGAGCACGATCGCCAAGGCCACGCCCGTGCAGCCGAGGACTTGAAAGGCGGGCAGAGAGCACCGTGCCGCAGCCCATCGGAAGTGAAATGAAGTCTTCAACATGTCTCCAACTTGATCAAACAATACCCCCTACTAACCTAACAGGACTCCCCGGGTGCTTCCGCGGGGCGCTTGACGCATCCCATCCTAGATGGATTCTCCGGATCGCGGAGGCCGGGCAGGTCAGTCTCTTTTTCCGGACTCTTCTTGTCGAGAGGTCTCAGCGGTTCGTCGAAGTCCTTGCCCCAAGAGTGTCCGGTAATGTTCCACTCCCCATTCTTGGGCTTAATGTGTGGATAATTGGTGGTCATCTCCTGCGTGCCTGCGGCTGCGATCTTAGGATCAGCGGATTTTGTTTTCTCAATATTTTTTCTTGCCTCTTCAACCACATCGTTGTACTTGCCTGCCAGTATGGTCAGCATCGAATGATTACTGTTAATTCCGGACCCATGCCCTTCGAACATGTCCTCCTTGCCCGCCCGGTAAATCAGAAAGGCATTCTCCAGCCTCCATTCGTGGGTAGGTTTTTTCGTGTTGATCAAGTCATAGGCGCGATGATTAAAGAAGATCACGTGATCGCCAATGACGAGTTCCTTAGGATTGGCTGGACGCACTTCGCGGAGAGAGACGCCTTTCTTGGAATGAAACCATCCGACGTCCTCCAGTTCTTGAAAGCCGTTCCAAGCAAGGCGCATATCTACATCGCCGTTCTTAACTCGGCGGTTGAATTCTTCGACTCCAATCTCCTCCGCAAAGGCCCGGAAGTGCACCACCGATGCCAAGAAGTCACAATGGATTAGAGTCATGTTACAGATGTCTTTTTTCTTGTCTCCTGACTTATTCTGCGGGGTGAACAATAGCGTCAGGGCACGGTAAGCATCGTTCTTCCCTTTCTCAGTAAGCTCGAAGTAATAAATACCTTCCGAGTCATACTGCACGGGACCCCAATACGCTTCCGCAGCCTTGTTAACCCGTGGGTATTTTTTCTTTTCTGTGTTGTTCGGAATGCAGTGGGTGCCGTGCTCCGGGTATTCGAATGCCACGCCATAGAGATTCTGGGTTTTTTGCATGAGTTCGCTGCTTTTGAGTCGCTTAAAGATGTCAGCCTTCAAGGACTCCTCGTCAACAAACTTAACCTCACTGCTCTCCAGCATGTCACGCAGAATGTTGGACGCAAAACTTCGGTCCTTCTGGTCAAAGTTCTTAGTGATGAAATCGTTTTGCTGCTTGGCGGTCCAGGCGCTTATGTCCAGCTTTCGCTCGGGGCCGCCGCAACGCTGCAGGCGCAGCCCCGACTTCAGACGTGGCAATGCATCATGGGCAAGCTCTGTAATGTGCCCTTCGCGGCCAAACCACATGGAAGTCACAGCGCCCACGGCCGACACATCCGCGTCCTCCTCCAACGCGTTGTGCTCTGTTCCCCCTTGGGTTAGCGGCGTAATCGCGGAATTTTCGTTGCCTTGTTGCATCGCGTGCGCCAGTTCGTGTGCAATCAGCGCGTCCCCGATCAGCGTGCCCGGCCGATATTCTCCGGCGCCGAATGCCACATCTCGGCCAATCGTGAAGGCGCGCGCATTGAGGCGGGTGGAAAGTTCCGCCGCGCTGGAATCGGTGTGGATGCGGACCGCAGAAAAATCTCCGCCGAACGCGGCCTCCATGCGCGACTTGACGCCACCATCCAGGGGATGCCCCGAGCGAAGCTGCGCTTGAATCTCTTGCGGATCGCCCGCGTCCCGCACGCCACCGTCGCGTCCCTTGGCAAACACGCCGCCGATCGCGGACGCCGCTTTCTTGACTCCCCCGGCAATGGCTGAGACCGCGCCGCCTATGGCCCCGCCGATTCCGGAAAGCACCCGGTCCACTCCCGCGAGAATATTGGCTCCCAGCAACTGCCCTTTCAGTTCGTCCGGCACCTCGGTGATTTCGCCCGTGCGGGCCCAGCGCGCCACACCGCGGCGTACCCGTGCCGCAACAAACGGGATGTAATCTTCTGCTTTCGCGACACCCGCGCTATCCGGCGCATATTTTCGAATTCCGCGTTCAAGAAACTGGCTGCCTTTCGTGCGCAGATGACCGATCCAACGCTCGATGTAGGGACAGCCTTGCGCGGAGCGCCCAACCGATGACAGGACTTCATCCGCGGTTGCGCACACGGACGTCTGCAGCTTGTCCAGAAATTCGCCTTTCTTCATCTGGCCCGGCTTAAGATCGAGCGCATCGTCTTCCACTAACAGGGAGGCCGCTGCGGGGCTGGGGGCAGACGCGGCTCCGGTGGTACCCGCCGCCGTGGCGGGAGATTCGGCAGCCTCGGCTCGCTGCACGCACGGCGCAACCCTGTTTGGCGAAAGACGGGTTGGTGACAGATGCGCGTCCGCTTCCTGACTCGCTTCCATCCCGCTGGTCATGCGCTCGGACAACTGCTCTGCCTCACGTTCGTAGCGATCATGCGATGGGCCGATCTCCAGGCTGTACTGCGGAGAGGGGACGCTGTTATGTCGTTGCTGGACGACGTGGGTAAGTTCGTGCGCCAGCAGTCGCCTTCCGCCGCTGTTTGCCGGCGAATAGCGCCCCGCGCCGAACACCACGTGGTTTCCAACCGTATACGCCAACGCCCGGACGGCTAGCGCCGATTCGGCGGCCTGCTCATCGGTGTGCACTCGCACGTGGCTGAAGTCGTGTTCGAATTTTGAGGCGAAATAGGACTGCGCATCTTTTTCCAGGGGCTGGCCGGAGGATCGCAGCACGTCATGCACAATCGGCGGAGCGACGGCCGGAGCCGCCGAACCGTTGGCATGGCGCTGTAAGGGCATCATCTTTTTCTTCTTACAGTCTTCGCACTGGCCACCGCCGGTGTGCTGGCCACAGTCGCAGGTCCGCTGCAGCATTGGCCGTGGTTGCGGCGTGAGCACCGCAACTGCAGCTGCAATGGCCGGCGTTACCGTGCGCGTGCTCACTTTCCGGCTCCGATCCCGCGATATACCGCGCCCGCGATTTGAGTCCCCAATCTCACCGGACCAGCACCGTGGCCGAGTTCGATAGCTCCTCCACGCACGCTCGGCAACGCGCCGCCAGAGCGAATTTCCTGTGACAGACCACCGTGCTTCAACCGTCCGGCGAGTTCTTGCTCCACAGCTGCACGCAGGACGCGCGGCTGGTCGACTGGCACTCCCTCCAGAACCAAGCGCTCGATGTGTAAGTGGATCTTCATGCCACGGCCTCTGTCGGCTCCTGCCAGCGAAAATCGGTCTCGTTAATGGGGCGTTCGATCTTGCGGAACTCGGCGCGCGCGGCGTCCAGCAACAGCGCCATGGTTACGGGCGATCCGGCACGCGCCGCCAGGAATGCCGCGTTGATCGCAATGTTGTGGATGTGTCCGCCGGTGACATTGAGACGCGCCAGGCGATCGTAATCGAGAGCGCTCTTCGGCATATCGGCAGGAAACACTCTCTGCCAGATTGCTTTTCGCTCGGCGGGTCCGGGAAATGGAAAGCGCACAATGAAGCGCAAGCGTCGCAGAAACGCTGTATCCAGCGCGCTCTTCATATTGGTCGCCAGAATCGCGAGGCCGCGATACTGCTCCATCCTTTGCAGAAGGTAATTGATTTCGATGTTGGCATAGCGGTCGTGACTGTCTTTGACTTCGCTGCGCTTGCCAAAGAGAGCGTCGGCTTCGTCGAAGAAGAGAATCGCGCCGCCGTTCTCCGCGGCGTCGAACATGCGCCGCAGATTCTTCTCTGTTTCTCCGATGTATTTACTGATCACTGCCGACAGATCGATGCGATAAAGGTTGAGGTGCAGGTCGTTGGCGATGACTTCAGCCGCCATGGTTTTTCCGGTGCCGCTGTCGCCCGAAAACAAAGCGCTGATGCCGAGGCCCCGGCTCATCTTTTCTCCGAAGCCCCACTTTTCATAGACCGTCGTGCGTTGTGCGACCTGCTCGGCGATGTGGCGCAGCAAAGCCGATTCGGCCTCGGGCAAAACGATGTCGTTCCACGTTGCTTTGGGAGCGATTCGCTCGGCGAGAACGTCGAGTTGCGGACGCGTACTTGCCAGGCATGCCTCCCAGAGGCGGCCAGGGAGTGGTGGTTGATCGGCCTGCTCGGAAAGCGCATCCCGCGCCAGTTGTCGAATGGCAGAAAAGCTGAGGTTGAATTGCGCTGCCAGTTGTCCCGGGCTTTCTCCCGCAGCCAGTCCCAGCGCCGATTGCCACGCGGCTGCCTGCTCGGCCGCACTTGGTTTTGTGATGTCCAGCGAAACCGTCAGCTTATGGAGCCCCGGCCAGGACTCGCGCGCATCAAGAAAAACCGCTCCCTCCATGCGATCGAGGAGGCGCGTGACAGGAGAAGATGGCCCGGACGAGGCCTGGTCCGCGCTGTAGCCGAGCGTATCCAGGTACAAAGCCAGCGGCAGCAGCAGACTCTCGCGCTGCCAGAGCCTCGCCAGCGTTTCAATATCGGCCGCCTGGGTGGGCAAAAGTATGGCCGGCAGACGGTACAACTGTAGGCCGATAGCAGTCGCCACTTCTCCGGCAACGAGCTGTTTGCTGGCCGCATCGGCGCCGAGCAACTGCACGATGGGCAGACTGCGGTTTGCATCCACCAACTTGAGGCGTCGAATAATCGCTTCCACTGCGTCACGATGCGATGGCGGAAGAACAGGACCGCCCGTTTGTTGGTCGATTGGAGTCAACATGGGCAGCAGGCGGTCATCAAGATAATTCAGACCCTTGATGTAGTTGACGATGCGTTCGTCGGCACGCAATGCGCTGGTGGTAAGGGGCTGACCGCCTGGTTGCGTGATTTCGATCAGACGCCAATAGCGTAGCGGCCGCTCGGGCGAAAGCGCTTCCCACGAAGCTCCTTCGAACAATGAGAACGCCAAAGCAAAAGTTGGAAAGGCCCGCCCCGGATCTTTTTGGCAGCGGGCGCACAAGCCGGCGACGCCGGTGTCCAGTTCCATGCCCAAGCAAAGAATCAGCACCTGCTGTTCGAACTGTGAGAGCCCGAGACGCTGCGTCATCATCACGAGAGCGGGGGGAGGGTTCATCACATTGGCCGCCGCTTCCATGGCTGCAGCCGCCTGCGCTACCCGTTGATCGATGTGGGTTCCGGCTCCGGGAAGCAGCAGGCTCGAAGTTCTTGCCGGGAGCTCGGGCGGGGCGCCCAGAAAATGCCGCCACACCGACCTGCGTCCTTCTCGAACCGGCAGAGGCGGCAACGCAAGGCTGGTCTGGTTCTCCGGTTGCTGTGCGGCAAACTGCTCGAGGCAGGCGCGCAGCCAGGCCATAGCAGCCGACAGATACTGCGCATTGCCCTTTTGCCAAGCCATCCCGTTGTTGATTTCGCCGTTGTTCATGTCACGGTTACCTGCTGAGTTGGGTCGAACACCGGCGGCTTCACTGCCCGATTCACCAGCAGGCTGTCGACGCCATCGATGCGCAGTCGCACAAAATAACTGCCTGCGGTCAGATTCTGCGCCTGGAAGGTCAGCGTCGGGGTCTGCGCTGGGTGCGGCTGTGCCGGAATGTCCTGATCACCCAGGAGAAACGCGGCGTCCTGTTCCATCCATACTTCCGGAGTGCACGTCACCGTGTAGGTGATATTTGGCCCAGCGGCACTGGCGGGAGCGATGGTAATCTGCGGAGCCAGGGCAAATGAAAGCTGATTCGTACTCCGTTGATAAGTTTCCCCGGGACGCTGCACCAGGAGGCTGACCGTGTAGAATCCCGCGGGCCAGATCGTTGCCGAGTTTGGAATCGTGACGGTGACCTGCGTCGCCGTTCCGCCAGGCGCGGCGATTTTGACGGGCGCACTCCACAGAGGATGATTGAAGACCGCCACCGGCGGAACCGTTCCGTTAAGGTTGTTTCCGGCGAGCACGAGGGTGTCTCCCAGGCGCGCACAGGTCTGCAAATTCGGAAACTGAATCTCGCTGAGCGTTGGAAGGGGCGGAACCAAACTTGCCTGCGACAAAACTTTCCGTTTCAGCACTGGCAGCGGCGTTCTCTTCGGCTGCGTGCTCTCGATCAGCATTACGGAAACCTCATATCCCACCGAGAGCCGATACTGCGTGACCAGCCCACTCCACAGCTTGGAAATTTCTTCGAGCGACAGCGGCTGCAACGTAATCCGGACGCGCTCAATCTGCTTATCCAGGTCGCTGGCAGGAAAAGACGCAGAGGTAGCGGCACGAATCTCGTCAGGGCCGAGCAACGCGTGGTCGTACAAAATGCTCATGGCCTTGCCCAGCAGGTGATGTCCGTAGGGGAGGGTGGTGTCGTTATCCTTACCGAATGCAGTGATCAAGTAGTGCAGGGTCAGAGCCAGAGGAGGATTGCCGGTTTCGCCGGGCATCACCTGGCTGGGAATGTTCATGTTGCGCCAGGCGGCGTTGGGAAGAATCTGGTAGAGAAAGAGATTCAATTGGTTCGCGCTGGCGTTACCGCGGGCTTTGTCGGGTGGAAGGATCGTGACCGTGGTGTCGGTCAGATCGACGTCCACGGGATCACTGACGATTTGGTTCTGCAGAATCGCCTGCAGCGTAAGGGTGGTGGCGGCGATCGCAAGGGGGTTGCTCACCGGTCACCTCGCTGGGCGCGCCGGTGCAGGTATTCCTCCAGGCTCATCACCGGGGAAGCGGCTCGCGGCCGACCCACATTCTTGCTTTCCGACGTCGCGCGCACCTCGATTCTTCCTATGGTGACGTGGACACTGGGCTCGGGGTCCGCCGCCGGCGCGAACCGAGCACTTCCAGCTTTTTCTCTCGTTGGTCGGCTGGAGCCGGCGTTCATGGCCGACGCTGCATTCTTCATCTGCGTTGCCAGGTCAGTCACGTCCGTGGATGGAAGCACAAGCCCGCGATCATTACTTTCACTTTTACTTTTAAAGGATTCGTTGCGGATAGGAGAAGCGTCGGGCGCGCTGGCCACCACACGGGCGGGCGTGCCGTCTTCTAAATCCAAGTGCAAGAAAGACGCGGGCTTAGATACATCCGAGTTCTGCAATCGAGAAAGCAGCTTTCTTGGCGGATGCTCTGTGGCCGCGACCACGGTGTTTCCCTGTTCTCGGGTCTCGTCGGCAAAAATGGAAATTCCCCTCGACACGTCTTCTTCCAAATCTGAGCGCAACGAGGAGGAAGCCGGAGATACGATCGAGTTCACCGCTTGGAAAAAAGCCGGGATTCCGCGCGGAGTGGACCTCGCCGCGTCCACGGCGTTTTCTCGCACACTTTCGTCATCGAGACCGGAGGTTCCGCGGCGGAGAGAATCCGCCCGCGGCTGAGAAACTGCGGCCGATACAGGGTCCTGATTGGAAGTCGTCCGCGCGTCAGCCGATGCGGCCTCAACTTCTTCGGCGACAGCCCTTACGCCCAGTTCCACCTCCGGCGCTTCCCTGAGCATAGTCTTGCCAGTGCGGACGGGCTCAAAAAGCGACGCGACCCGCGGCCGGATCGCCGTTTCGGCGCTGAAGCTTCTTGCCGTCAGCCGGGTGAGAAAGTCAGTCATGCTTGGGCCATGGCCATATAAATTTGCCGGCGCATCGGGCTCAGCGCCAGAATGTCGCTCTCTCGCCAGCCGTATGCCCGAGCCAAAACGTCAACTTCGCGAAGGATGCGTCGTGCCCAGGCATCAATTTCAGTCCAGAAGAATGAAACGATGTCAAACACTTCCTTCCAGTGCTGGTGACACTCGGGACAGGTGAGATCGAGGCGCATGTCGATCTGCAGATCGATGGCCGCGATCTGCTCCTCGACTTCCTGCGCCACGTCTTCAGGCAGGTCTTCCGCGGAGACGGGCTTTCCCTGGTGGCGCGCCTCGGTCACGCAGCAGGCCAACAGCTTCCGCCGGCCGGTGGCGAGTTCCAGGCCGGCGCAACCCGCAACGTCTTCGGTGTTGGGCGAGCGATAACGCACTTGGTAGTCGCGTACCATAAGAGAGCTCTCAAGATCGTTAGCGGCACTCATAATCGGAATCCCAGTCGGATCCCCGGCCGGATCAGGCGGCGCGCGGAGCTCGGCGACAGGCACCGTCAACTCCACCGCCTGACCACAGGATGGGCACGCGGCCATCATCGCGAGTTCCGAACCGAATGCCCACTCGCGCAACTGCAGCAGATTGGCGTCTCGGCGGCCGATGCTGAGCCGCGCCAGTGCACCTGGGGAAGATTCGGGAGACGCTAGCGCCAGAATGGTCAGCGCGCGCTCAAAGGGGAACGCGGCCAAGCCGCGCTCCCATACAGTCAGCAGTTCCGAAACCGACAATGGGCGCATGATCCATCACCCGACCGCCGGTACCGTGAAGGAGGGTTCCGTCGGCTCCTTAACGTTCTGATCGCGTTCCCACCCTTCGTTCTCCAGCTTGATATGCTGGATCAAAACCGCGTTGGCGTTGGCGTCGCAATCGGATGTAGCCTGAAACTCGGAAACCCAGCAGCGATATACCAGGTAGGAAATGGCAAGCTGACCGGCTTCGTTGTACACCTCGATCGTGATGTCCTTGCGGAAGTCCTTAAGGGAGACTTCCGCGCCCAGCCCCGCCTTGACCTGCCACACTTTGTTGGCCCACTGTTCGAAGACCACATCGTGGGTTACGCCGCGCTCCAGCGTGATCGCGTCGTACTCGGTGCGCCCCGGCGACTTGCGGCTGCTCGAAGGGTCGCCGCCCTCGCGGTGCTTCACTACTTCCGTGGTGCGCTTGAGCATTCCGCACTTGCTGACTCCGGCCACATACTTGCCGTCCCACTTGAGCCGGAACTTGAAATTCTTATACGGATCAAAGCGTTGCGCGTTGACAGTAAACTGCGCCATGAAAATCCCTCCTTAGGTCGCGATCTGTCCGGCCATCTGCTGGATCTGGATAACCACGAACTCCGCCGGTTTCAATGGAGCAAAGCCGACGACAATGTTGACAATGCCCAGGTTGATGTCATTCTGCGTGGTGGTTTCGTTGTCGCACTTTACAAAATAGGCGTCGGCCGGTGTCAGCCCTTGAAAAGCGCCCTGCTGGAACAGGGTCTGCATAAAAGAGCCCACGTTCAATCGAAGCTCGGCCCACAACGGGTTGTCGTTGGGTTCGAACACAGCCCACTTCAGAGCACGATATAGGCTTTCCTCAATGAACAAAGCGGTCCGGCGGACGGGGATGTACTTCCATTGCGAGCCCACTTGATCGTTGCCCTGCAAAGTGCGCGCACCCCAAACGATCGTGCCGTAAACGCTGAAATTGCGAATGCAGTTCACGGCTTGAGGGTTCAAGATGCCGTTTTCGTTATCGTTCAGGGGCACAGTAACCCCAGTGGCGCCGGTGAGGGTGGCCTCAGTTCCCGCAGGAGCTTTCCATACTCCTCGCGTTCCGTCGGTTCGAGCATAGATGCCAGCCACAAATCCGCTTGGCGGATATTGGGAGGGCAAGTTCTGGCTCAGCGGATCGGGGGCCGTGACCCATGGAAAATAGAACGCAGCATTGGTACCTTCAACCCCAGTGAGCGTGGAATCCGGTCCTGTCTGCAGGGTAGTGAGGGTCGCAGTTTCGGCGCAATCGGCGATCAGGAATGCCCGATGGTCAGCGCAGTATGTTTCCAACAAAGCGAGAGTGGCTGGCGTTGTTTCTCCGGGAATGACGAGCAAGTTGAACAAATCAACATGATCCAGAAGATTGATGCCGCCAGTGCCGCCGAGAACACCGCCCGGAATGAGGGCTCCTTCAAAGGCAGGAGTATTCGGTTCCAGTACGGCGCCGTCTTGTCCGCCGGACAGCTTTTGCGCCGCAACCAATTGACCGGGTATCGGAGTATCGGCAGGCTTCGCTGGAGAGGGTGGCTGGGCAACCGCATCGATAGTGATGTAGTTGGACTGATTGTTAACCACATCGCAAACGTATCGTCCCTGCGGATCCGGGGTAACGGCGGATATATTGGCATACGACTCAACCACAATCTGGGTTTTGCCACTGGAATCGGTGGGATCGATGTAAACGACCTGGAGCTGGAAGCGGTTTCCAGATGTTTGGCCCTTGATCGCAATTGCGTAGTTGTTGGCCCACAGGCCGGGGTTCTGGGCCCTGATCGTAATGGGCGCCATCGGCAGGCTCGCAGTGGCGGCATTGTTCGCTGGCGTAGGATCGCTGGCGGTGACCAGCCGGATGATGTACGCTTGTTGCCCGCCGTTTAGAAAAAATTGCGAAACAGCATAGCCGAGATAGCTGTTGCCGTTGAGCCCGCCGTACTGACGAGCAAAATCGGACCAGCTCAGTACGAGCCCAGCCTGATTGGTCGGTCCTTGTGGCGCCCAACCGGCAAAGGCCGTGATCGAGGTGGCAACGCCGGTTATCGTACGCACGCCGCTTGGAATTTCTTCCACATAAACGCCGGGATAGGAAAGTGCGACTGGCATTCGGACCTCCAGGGCAAGAATGATCTCGCCGTCTTCTAGACTTGTTCTTGTCGGACAAATTTTGAGAATCTGCAGGGGAAGCTGCGTTGGACGCTTATTCAACCTCAAACCTGAATCTGAATGCTAGGAATTTCTTGCGGTCGCTCCGGTAGTTTCTTGCATCATCGCTGGCGTAACTGTTCTGGTGGAAACAACAGCAACTGGCTCGGTTCATTGTCGGTACGATAGTGGGAAGGGGAAACGCCGAGTTGCCGGCGGAACATGCGTGCAAAATAGGAGAGATCGTTGAATCCGACCTCGAAGGCCGCTTCGGTAACCGAAACGGTGGACTGCGTCATCAATTCCGCTGCCCGCTGAATGCGGACGCGCACGACAAAGTCGCGGAATGTAAATCCATGCTCCTTCTTGAAGTTCCGGCTGAACTGGAACGGACTCAGATCGCAAAGCTTCGCCGCCGTGGCCAGGCGCAGTTTCTCAGGATAATTCGCGGCGACGTATGAAACGGCTGGCGCCAGAGTCCCCACCACGTTAGGCTTGCCAGGCAGAACCGGGATCGCGGCGGCGGCCGGCGGCATGGCCGAGCGTTCCGGCGGTGGTACGGCTTTCTCGATATTTGTCAGACAATTGCACAGGTGCCTGACGGACACCGGTTTGACGAGATAGTCCCAAACACACCGCCGAAAGGCCCAGTTCGCCATGGTTTTGGCGTGACGGTCCGTCAACATTACGATGGGTAGCGAAGCGTGGTGATCCTTCACTTCCGCCAAAGCCGCCAGGCCGCGAGCGTCGGGAACATCGTATTCGAAACAAACCGCCCAAGGACGCCAGTTCTGCACCGCGCGAAGCAGGTCGGGAAGATGACGCAATCGTTGCGCGATGAATGCTTTTGGCAGACTGCTGCAGAGGTCCGGCTCAGAAAGAGTCGTTCGCAGATCCACCCATAGTATTGGCCGCGCAGCCATCGTTGTCGCCGCCCTTTGCCTTGACCGAATTCCGATACTGTTGTTCTATGAAGTCTGACGCGCTCGCTTGCTTTGGCCCGCTCTCCACGAGGAAGAGAGATACAGATTCTGAGTAAGGCAGAAAAGGAAAAACTGCACCCACTGCCATTCCTTATTCTTCCGTACAGGTGCTTGCGCTGCGAAACCTAAGCCGCAGTGCCGGAAGGATCTCTGCCCGAAGAACCGGCCGGCTTGGGGACATCGGTCGCCCCGGCCCACAGATAGTTGTTCTGGGTGTCGACATACCAAAGTGCGTTGCCATTCACCCGCTCACCGAGAGTGACGCCTGAGACTGCGACCTCGCTGTTCGCCAGAAGCACACGGACGACTCGCCCAGTAGTGTTCGGGGCGCCTTTACGCAGGTTCACATTCTTCAAAACTTTCACAGTGGTGATGGGCGCCGGACGCACAACCTCCGAACTCGGTACCCGTTGGGTGAGCGCATCCATCTGTAGCCAGTTCCCCGGGCAGGTTTTCGACGCCCGGATCTCGTGGTGCCGGACTAGGTGCAAAGCGTCGACCGGAATACTCCAACGGGCCACGATCTCACCAATCAGTCCGGCGCTGGCCGTGAGTTGAGCTTCCGGCCAAACGTCGTCGGGACGGCCCTCGTGCTCGATTCCGATGGTGTAAAAATTGGGGTTGACTCCAGGTTTTATCAGCGGCCAGCTTGGATTCACGACCACGCCGGCGTGGAAGGCAGTATCGTTCTCATCCACATACTGGTGGATCAAACCTGCTTTTGAAATTCCGTAATGCGCCGACTTTTGCGTTCCTTCGCTGAGGAAAACCGACTCGCCTGCGGCGTAACTGCCATCCATGATGTGAATGACGATCGCCTCTGGCCGAAATCCGAGTGGGCGTCCTTTGCGGAAATTCGATTCCGGGCATCCGATCCATGTGTGTTCCATGCTGGAGTTCCTAACCGATGGCGGTAAGGTCGCCACGCTCCCCGATAAGCCATGCGGGTGTCACGTTCGTCGTCGAGCCACCGTCTCCAGTGCTAACCTGCCCGGTTTCCCTCTGGTCGCGCTGGGTCGAATCCTTTTGCGCGATGCTCGATCGCAATTGCAACAGATCCCCGAGCACGCTGTACCAGAACGGTGCACCCAGACTGACCAGCAAAATCGACAGCAGCATCCCGGGAATTTTGCGCGTTTCTTTCAGTTGGGCAACCCAGCCCGCAGTGGTCGGTAAGGTAACCAGGCCGGCCTGGCTAAGCAGGTCGTAATAAGGCCGCGGATCGGTTTGTGCATTGGTGTCCCCGGCGAGTTTTTTGGCCCATCCATCGGCCACGGTATTACGAAATTGATCGTCGATGGAAAGACGATCCATCACCGCGATGATATCCAGTTGCACCGTCAACACAACGACGGCGGCAATTCCGATGGTTACCCAGTGGGTGTACTTGGTGAATCGCTGGCTGACGCGATCGATGGTCTGGTCATACCAGGAATTGATCTTGGCTACAAAATCGCTGCCCGCCCCATGTACGATGGCCAGCGACTGGCGTACATAGTTCGCCAGTTGGGGATCGGAAGCCTCAAGCTGCAACTCCAATGCCCGGATGTTCCTGAGCGCGCTTGAGGGATCGGCGATTCCGTTCTTCTGGATCACGGCCAGAAGCGCACTCTTCGATTCTTCGCCGAGGGTGGAGATCCCCTCCCCGCTCGCAAAATCGAGCAGTAGCTTGATGAACTCCTCGCGTTTAACCACCGTGCCGAGATTTCCCTTCCCATCCGCGATCATGGGATGCCGCAGGACGTGATCGGCAATATCCGCAGCAACCTGCCGCGTAGGAATTCCCAACTGCTGCAGCAGGTTGGCGAGGCCGGCTTTCAGGTGTCGCCCTCTCCTTTGAAAAAAGGTCGTGAGCGCTTGCGTGATCACGGTCACCGCCATACTGAACAGGAGGATAACCGTAGTCGCGCCGATAAGAATGTCAAGCGTCTTAAGCATGGACTGCCTCCAAGCAGGATGGAAAGAAATCCAGTGTTGTCACATCAAGGCTGGTCCCACGATCACGAGCACGCTGTTTGCGCGCTCGGGCTCACGGCCCGTCGCTTGTTATTGAATAGCTTGTTCGGGCTCTAAGTTGGAAGCCTGCCCATCCCAAATCCGTCAAATCTAGGTTGCCCCGACAGTCAGCGCAGTCTTCTCATCGTAAGAATAGTGTTGAAAGAAGGCCGAGCGTTTCACCGTATTAAGCAAGAGACCGGAAAAAATGGGCGACTGATGTGGTCGATGACTAACAGAATGCAGATTTAAACGCATCTCTTATTTATAAGGATAGCCGGCCTTTGTCCCGCAAGCTGTTTTGGACAAATTGTATGGACTACAGAAGACCAGCGAGGCTCGCGGGAATCGAAAAAACTGTGAAGAAAAATGGTTGGTATTCCGATTTCTACGATAAAACCCGAGGAAATCAGGCAGGTGGAAGGTTTGGTAGCGCTACCGGGAGGCGAATCGGCCTTCTTTGGAATCATGCACTTAGCAGGAAACCGCGTAAACACAGCACTTAGCGGCTTTGTAAGTCCTGTGTTTGCAACCTGACTGGTATACCAGCCGGAGTTCTGTGCTAACTGTGCTAACAGGCGCGGCCCTTAGGATAGGGGCACGTTAAGGACACCAGTCTGCAAGAACCGAGCGTTCGTCGTTATCTGACTCCGGCTCCGGTATCAGGAGTCGATGTCCCGTGCCCACCTCTACATAGTATAGGGACTCACAGTTGTCTCAGTCACTACAATTAAGCGATGTCCGCTGTCGGAAAGAAATTACACCATAAAGTACCTCGCTTCTATCTCAAGGCTTGGGACGAACAGGGTCGGGACGCAGAACACGCGCAGGTCTTTTGTCTGCAAAACGGTGAAATTCAATCGAGGAACGTACGGAACGTGGCGGCGGAGAATCACTTCTACCGACTCCGGGAATTGAGTGATTCGGACGTCAACTTCATTGGCAAGGTCGCAATTGCCGATTCCCCCGAGAGACTAAGACCGTATCACGAGAGGTTGGTCCTCGTCCTTTCCTTACCGCATCGAGTAAGGAAGAAGTTGCAGACATCCGGCAACGCGACACCCGAAGGATTGGCGCAGCTAGATGGCCTGATCGCGGAAATGAACGAGAACATCCACACGTCGATTGAAGAAAGTTTTAAACCGTTCCTTGAGTCCATGCTGGCTGGAGATTCGAGCTTTTACACGGACCCTCCGAAGGTGGCCGATTTCTTTCGGGGCATCGCCGCTCAGTATCTGCGAACGGATATAGTGAAAAAAGCACGAATCAGTTGGCAGGAAAACTTTGAGCGGGTTGCCAACATACTCGTGCACATCTACGCGGTCAACGTTGGCTGTCACCTCTACGCGGATCGCGAGCGATAACCGATTCGATTGTACAAGTGATGCGCGACAATATAGACACTGATGGTTTCGAACTGAAGCTGCCGAGTTTCGGGAAGTTTGTCGTACGTCACAAACGGGGCAAGCGAAGGCTGATCCGGCTGACTGGTAAAATCCAGCTTACTGCCGACAAACGCAAAGTGAAGTTCCTCCCACTGGCGAAGTTCCGGGAGCTGGAAACTTGGCCCAAGAGTTCTTAGACCGTGCCAGCCCCGACAAGATCAATCCCTCCGCTCAAGATCAGTTCGGCGTAGAGGCCGCGGACGTCCGTGGCCTGCCACTTTTGACGGGAGAGTGGCCCTTTCATACGCCAGATTTCGATGGTAAGGGTGTCGTCCAGCGGCATCGTTCCAAGAAGCCCGTCTTCGAAGACCAACTCGTGCTTTACCGGGCATTGGCCCGACCCGATCACAACCCTTACCGTGACGTTTGAGACTTCAACCCCGCAGATCCTGACTGCGAACTGAGGCATACGAGCTATTTTCGGTGGAATCATCAACCCTCCAATCATGTGCGTGGGGCGAATATTGCTGATAATGCGGGAGTGGTCGAGTTGGCGAGCGCCCGACATGAGCCGAGGTCGCGCCTATTTCTTCCCGCCCTGCTGGAGAATCCGGTAGACCGTGGATTTGCTCACTCTCAACATGCGCGCAATTTCTGCAAGAGGTCTTGCCGTCAGTTTTGAGTCGCGCAATTTCGCTCGGATCGCAGGCCGCGCGAGGTCGGCCACCAATCCTGCCGCGTGCCCGCGCCCGTTGCAACCCCGCAATAGTGCGTTCACTCAGGCGCACGCGCTCCTGCTTCGCAATCACAGCGAGGATTGAGATTACGGCTTCGCGGAACATGCCGCAGGAATCGAGATACTGCTCCGTGAAGCTCCGGTAGCCAACGCCGTACTGGGTGAGATTCTGTAAGTATGTAAGAGTTTCGAGCACACCCTCGCGGCTAAATCGGTCCAAGCTCCAGAAGAGCACCAACTCAAACTCCCGGCGCGAGGCTGCCTTGAATAAGGCGCGGAATTGTTCGCGGTCGCTGTTCTTGCCCGTTGCAATATCAACGTATTCGCGCTTGATGCGCCAGCCTTGGCCCGCCGCGAATTCGCGGAGTTGCTCTAGTTGGTTTTGATTGTCCTGCTTGTCAGTGGAAATGCGGGAATAGATCGCGACGTCCATGCGAATTGACTACGAGCCAGAGTCGCAAAAACGTCCGTTTTTGAACCAAGAAGAGGGCAGCGCTAAACTGCTGAGTTTGCGGGAGACAGTTACACGGATTCCGGCCCCGTTTTTGAAACGAGGGCAGTCGAGGTGAGCAGACTCGGGTCGTCCGCGTCGGATCGCAAATCAGGAAGACATCATTCGACTCCGACAGGTGAGCTAAAATCCCCCCGTCGAACCCACCGGGGGACCTGTTTAACGAGTAGGGAGATTCCCGACCTTCGCTAAGAGAATCATGCCGCCGTCTCGGAATTCTTATCCTTCTGTGGTTTTACTTCCGTGAGCAACGTCCGGAGTTCGCCAAGAATATCGGGGTGGTGCTTATCGAGGTGTTTTTCGACGCGAGAGTTAGCGATGAGCCGCTCGATGTATCCACACGCTATTGAGAGAGTTAGCATGTCCGTTCCATAAGATTCCTCAACGGCCTTAAGTTCCCGGATCAATAGATCGGTCTCTTGTTCGAGCATCGCTTGGGCCGCCCTAGAAGTGGCTTCAATTGTCGGCTTACGCTTCAAGACGGTCTCGACAAGAAAGTCTGGACGAGTCACTTCAAGCAGCGCCTGTGCAAATCGTACTGAAAACGTTCCTGCGGCGTGCATTTGCTCAGCCGCCTCGATTTGCCTAATCGGTTTCATTTTCTTGAGAGCCGCAAACACACCTGCGCAAACATCGCTGTTTCGCAAGATTTCAATCGCCTCTTTGCAAATTCCGTCGAGCATGTTTCGTCGCTGCCTAATCGCCGAAATGCTAACGTTGAGCACCTGCGCCAGCCTCTCTTCGGTTGCACCATGCGAGAGTGCTTTCAGCATCATGAAGTGTTCAGCAACAGGCGGGGCGTGGTTAACTTTTTTGTTGTAGGTGTAAGCCTCATCATCCATGGCAAAAATTGCGCGCACCTCAGTGGCTCCACTCTGCTTGAGAATGTCGAGCCGTGTGTGGCCGTCGAGCAATAGGTAATCTCTAGGCCCTCGCGGGTATACAACAACTGGCTCAATCAAACCGATATGTTCCAAGGACGAGCTAATTCGTTTATAGGTCGTGCTCTTTCGATATTCAGGGGACAGTTCCTTCTGCGGAACGATGACATCTATTGGAAGAACCACGACCTGCTGGTTGAACGCAGGTCTCAGCTTTGAGTTTAGCATGGTGTAGCTCCTTCTATTTGAGGCGGGCAGCGAGCTGTTCCGGCATATCAATGAGACTTTCTGCTCGCAAGAGCGTAGCGAAGTGCTCGTCCTGCATCAGGCGGCGTATAGCGCTAATAAGGAGCAGCAGGCGTTCTTTCGTGAGGTTTGCCTTCTTAACAGCTGGCGCTGTTCGCGCATCCGATCCTTGTACTCACGAACGAGCGCCTCGCCCGTAAGTTTCCGGCGCGTCTGGGCGATTTGTCCAGCTTTTCGCAGCTTCGAAATTCGCAGAGAAATCATACGTCTGGCGCTTCGGAGTTTGTCTCCCCTGAGGTCACCCGTTTCATAAGCCTCTGCTAGCGCCTGCTGCACTTCCTGATCGTTGCCAGTTGCAATCTTGACTGCGACACTGATTGGCAAACGACCTGCTTCGACGGCTTCAGCCAGTCCCTCCTCGCCGTGTTCCAAGAGATGAATAATGCCGTTAATGTATGTGCGGTCGAGGCCGACCTTGCGAGCGATTTCGTCAGCTTTGTACTTCCGCTCCCGAAGGCTACGAACTTCTCGGAGTAGATCACGATTCGAAGGCGGTCTCCTGGCAAAGTTCTCGACAAGACTCATAACGAGTTGTTCTTCACGAGACGCATCGGTCACTACCGCTGGAATCGTCATTTCACCCAGAGCACGACATGCTTCCATTCGGCCTTGTCCGCATACCAGATCGTAGCGAGTGCCGTCGGCGTCAACCTCGCGGCGAGATACCGTGATTGGCTTCTTAAGGCCAACCGCATCGATGCTTGCAACGATCTCCTGAAATCTTCCTTTGCTTCGAGTGCGTGGGTTAACCACTCGAATTTCGGAAATCGGAATGTTTTCAATTTCGGTCTTGTTCACGGAATCTCCTCGATTCGCGCACAGCGGGCCATGCTTAGGAAAAAATCTAGATTGTCAAAACGATAGGAATCCAGCTTTACGCCATTTTCTCCGGCAAGCCGAACACACGCGGTTAATCTCTCGATATTCGGGAAGACATAGTAGTCAAGGATGGCCTTGTTGGTTGACGTGAGGCGCGCCGCAATGGTGATGTCTGGATCAAGACTATTTTCGAGTCTGATGAGCCAACGATGTTTCCCCGTCAAGGTTTCGCGGCACCTTGAGATCACTAGTGACGCGGTAAATTCCTGGTTGATTTCCAAAAGACCGTTCTTGCCCTCGCGCACGTCGGCACCTTGATCCCTCAGATCGTTCAAGATGCGTGAACATGCTCCCTGTGGTACTCACGTAGGGCGCCGTTGATCTCTATGTAACGAGGTCTCGCAGCGGAGCGTAGCCGATGAGGGCGTATGCTCTCCAAACCGCCAGCGTTGTCGTTGCGGCGCGATGACTGTCCTGCCCTCTCATCGTAGCACGCCGGACCGTTCGCCAATCCGTGCGAGTAGGTTCCGCAGACGTTCAAGCAGTTGTTCGTCCGTCAGTGTGTGTCGCGGCTCTCAATAATTGCCAGCGCCTGCTCGAACTCTTCTACCGGAATAATCGGGTCAAATGCGTCGTCTCACCTGATCCACATCTCAGGCGGGTTGACTACTCGCTTTCGCTTGAGTTTGAAGGACCTGCGGTTGTAAACATTTGCGCCAGCGTACTTCGCGTTCGTAAGTACCTGATGAACCGTTCCACGTGTCCAAGGCCGTCCCAGATCGGTAAGCAATCCTCGATCGTTGAGCGACGTCGCGATCTCTCTTTCAGTGGTACGCCTTTGGGTGAAGCGATCATAAATCTCGCGGACCACTTGCATTTCACTCTCAGGCCCCGGCACCAGAATCACGCGGTCTGTCTGAATGCTCTTGTGCATCCCGCGTGACAAGATTCCCTTTGGGTTCCGGTCTTGATCTATTACTGCCTGCGAAGCCCGTATCCTGCGGACCGCCCTGCCGAAATCCACGTTCAATTAACCTGCACTGCCCTGCAAATACCTTCACGGAGAGTTCGCGGCTATATTCCCCCGCCATGGTGCGCTTAATTGTCTTCAGCAAGGTCGATGAGAGGCTGCCATCGTTCTCGAACTGCTCAGCGCAGTAGTGCACATGGACATCGCTTCGCTTGCAGATATATTCGTAATAAGCTCTCTCATCTACATCCTGAAATCGTCCCCAGCGACTGACATCGTAGGCCAAAACCTCTGTGAAATCAGCGCGTCCGTTTTCGACATCGTGTATCAAATCGCGCAAACCATTCCTGCCCTCGATATTTAGCCCGCTTCTCGCCTCATCCGAATACGTGCGCACGAGCTGCATGTTGCGCCCTTCCGCGTAGCGGCGGATCGCATCCATCTGATTTTCTGTGGAATATTGCTGGTGTTCCGTGGACATTCGGACGTACTGCGCTGCACGGACAGGTCCGGCAGTCTTCTCAGGAACGCTTTCTCTGCGAGACCTCATTTCGTGCCTACTTCCAAAATCTCGGCAAAACTGATTAGCTGTGTTTGGCTCGGTGTTGATCTGAACAAATAAGTGCAATGTGTAGTCTTTGAGTTTTCGCGTAGCGGCGAATAGCGTCTCTCTGTTTGCTTGCGGAATTCAGCGGCTGTTCCGCTGAGATGCGCACGTATGCCATGTCACAAACGGAGCTTCGTAAGGTGCACTTTGCTGGAAATGGCCGTTCGGTAGGGACTCGTTCTTGCACGGCGTTTGCTCGCGGAAGAAAAATTCTTGCGGGTTCTCGAACTTCAGAGGAGAACCTGCAACGATTTCAGCATCATACAAAAAACTTCTGCTCGGGTTTGTTAATTTCTCGTTACAGAAACACTTGCTCTGTAAGCCGGACCTTCTTCTCTTCGACCCACAGAACTGAGGACTCTGCGAGTAAGGCTCGTAGAATGGTATGGCTATAGCCGATTGAGGTTTTATTCTGTGTTCCTTTACCTCAACTTATGCTTACCGGCGAAATTCGCAGTCAAATCGATCGCATCTGGAATGCCTTCTGGTCGGGCGGCATCTCCAATCCGCTCGAAGTCATTGAGCAGATCACCTACCTGCTCTTTCTCAAGCGGCTGGACGAACAGGAAATTGCCGAGGAACTGAAGGCCAATCGCGAAAAGAAGCCGATGCAGAAGCGGTTCTTCCCCGAGGGCAAGGACAGCAAGAAGCGTTCTTTTCAGGACTACCGCTGGAACCGCTTCAAGAACATCGATCCGCGCGACATGTATGCGGTCGTCAGCGAGCACGTCTTCCCGTTGCTCCGCACTCTCGGCGGCGATGGCTCGACCTACTCCAAGCACATGGAGGATGCGCGCTTCACCATTCCCACGCCCGCGCTGCTCGCCAAAGTCGTGGACATGATCGACAAGGTCCCGATGGAAGACCGGGACACCAAGGGCGATCTCTACGAATACATGCTCGGCAAGATCGCCAGCGCCGGGCAGAACGGCCAGTTCCGCACGCCGCGCCACATCATCCGGCTCATGGTCGAGATGGTCGAGCCGAAGCCCACGGACATCGTCTGCGATCCGGCCTGCGGAACCTGCGGTTTCTCGTGGCCGTCGGCGAATCGCTGCGCGAACGGCATCCCGAAGTGCTGACCAACGCCAAGCTGCGGCAGCATTTCCATCGTGACCTGTTCCACGGCTTCGACTTCGACAACACCATGCTCCGCATCGGCAGCATGAACATGCTGCTGCACGGCGTGGAAAACCCGGACGTCGTCTATCGCGATTCGCTCTCCCAAGATCACGCCGGCGAGGATGAAAAATATACGCTGGTCATGGCGAATCCGCCGTTTGCCGGGTCGCTCGATTATGAGAGCTGCGCCAAGGACTTGCAGCAGGTGGTCAAGACCAAGAAGACCGAGCTGCTTTTTCTGGCGCTGTTCCTGCGGCTGCTCAAGCCCGGCGGACGCGCGGCCGTCATCGTGCCCGACGGCGTTCTCTTCGGATCGAGCAACGCGCACAAGAGCCTGCGCCAGATGCTGGTCGAGGAGCAGAAGCTCGATGCAGTGATCTCGCTGCCCAGCGGCGTCTTCAAGCCCTATGCCGGCGTCTCCACCGCCATCCTGCTCTTCACCAAGACCAACTCCGGGCGGCACCGATCATGTGTGGTTTTACGACGTGGAGGCCGATGGCTGGTCGCTCGACGACAAGCGCACACCGCTGCTGAGCGAGGACAAGCTAGGCGCGATGCCAAAGACCGCGCTCACCGCAGACGAGCACGCCAAGAACAATCTGCCCGACATCCTTGCCCGCTGGCGAAAACGCGACGGCAGCGAGCGCAAGCGCCCGCGCACCGCGCAGAGCTTCTGCGTGCCCAAGGCCGACATCGCGGCGCAGGGCTACGACCTCAGCCTCAACCGCTATAAAGAGGTCGTGCACGAAGAAGTCGATCACCGTGCACCGAAGGAGATTCTCGCCGAACTTGTCAAGCTGGAAACAGAGATTCAGCAGGGGATGAAGGAGTTGGAGGGGATACTAGGATGAATTTTTTAGAGTTGTATTGTTTTTTTAGTTTGTTTTTGATTGTATTTATGTTTTTTTGTAAAAAAGTGTTTGATAAAATGGTGTAGTTAGTTTTTATTTTTTTTTAGTATTATTATAATTTTTTTTAATTTTTATATTTTTTTATATTATTATTTTTTTTTTAAAATAGTTTGTTTATTTTGGAGGGAAAATGTTATTGTTTTTATTAGATTTAATATATTTTTTAGTTTTTTTTAGTGTTTTTTTTTAATAGGTTTATAAATTTATTTTTTTAAAATAAGGTAAATGTTAAGAGGAGAATATAAGTTATTTTTTTTTTATTATTGTGTTTTTTTGAGTTTTAGGGTTAATTTTATTTAGGGGTATTTTTAGGGGGGAGATAGTAAATTTTGTTTTATTTTATTTTTTTTTTAAATTGTTATCGTTTTTATCAGAGCAGCGGCGGTTTGCGTATGCTAGATCGGGCAGAGGAATTGCGAGTCAAGCGTCGCGTCGCTCTCTCTCAACTAGATACTCTCACCCAATCCATCTTTTTCGATCTTTTTAGTAAGGGAGATTAGTGTTGTTACAGTTTAGATTGAGGACGGAATGTAAGATATTATAGATTATAGAGGAAAAAGTTTTCGAAAATAGCTGGAGTCTCATTTGTTATTTTTCGATTGTCTGAGGTTGAGTTGTTCTAACTCAATTATTCATTGCAGAAAAGGATTATGACGCGTGGTTACGATTCGGGTTCTCGAATCGGGGTGATGTTCTCTTTTCAATCGTAGTGTTTCTAAGGAAGTTGCTCAGCTAGATATACTTAAGTTAGCTTTCTTTTAAATTGCTGTTTCTTCAAACCCTCGTTGCAAACTCACGTTCCTGGCACGCATTACTTCGCGGAGGTCTATAATCTTATCTTTGTTCTATCTATCCTTAGCAGTGCGCGGTATCCGGTACGTGAGCTTTAAAATGATTCTCGTTGCTTCTTTAGCACTTCAAGGCGAATTCACTAGTAGCGTTACTGCTGTATAGAAATTGAGAGTTGCTCATTGCACTCTTTGGCTGAGTTGAACTATCTTTTCTCTTTGCTTCAATATCGTGCCTTTCGTGTAGAGCTTTTAGATGTAGCTCTTCTTCTACATACGCTGTGGACGGATGAATTACTCTCGCTTTATAGATAGGTAGAATTTGTATCACCGACTCGCTCGACTATTCCTTTTTTTCGTTGACATGGCCGATGAGTGTATGTGGAACAGCATCGGAGAGATTGTTGAAATACTGGATTATAGAAGCTCATTTTGAGTTTATTTCGATTCCGTTCGAGGAACAGGCAATGCGTCCGCACTGATGTGATGTTGATAGACGATGCTAAGTTGTAGCCATAGAAGAGAAATGGATTGAACCTCCTTACGAAAAAGTCGGTATATGTTTATTCAGTGGATCAAACCTGTAGAAGTTGCAGGCTGTTGTTAGAGGTGGTTGTCACTAATGTAGACTCTTTCGTACAGTAAGTTAGAATTTGTTTATTTTTTACTGCTATTTAACAGATGGTTCATCGATCAGCATCAGCTTGTGCGCTTAGTCTTATAAGGCATTGATGTACATTCAATTTTTTCCGTTATCTAGTGGCAGTAGTCCAGAGATAGAAAGTTATAGAGTGAAGTTTATCTATTAGCAGGATTAGGGTTTCCATAAGTTTCCATTTTCGCTGGTTAGTAGAAACCTACAGACGATTCAGAGGATCAGTAATTACCTAAAAGTTATCTGTTATCGCAGATCGGGAGCATTTAGCCTTTTTAGTCACAACTTCATAGTCTTCCGTACAACGGTTGTCAGTGAGCGTTGTAACTTTATCTTTCTCCAGTCTGAATGGCCTCAGCTTTTTTCCTAGGGGCAGAAGGCTGAGGCGCTGGTCGTCCCCGACTCTCGTATCGCATGTTTCTATGCTCAGCGGACTCTGTAGCTAGCTGTGTAGTATCTCTTCTATAGCGACTCATCGCTCTATTTGTCTTATCAGTACTATCTCAGCTCTCTCATTCACTAGCCTAGTTTCAAAACTATCGTCTGACAGAAAATCTTCTTTAAGGCAAAGCTGTTTATAGATTGGGCTATCTGGCAGCGCACAGCCACAGGCATTGCAGCAACTCGACTCGATGCCGCAGTGCGCGAGCTGTTTCAGTCTGCTTCTGGTTGGCGCGCACTTATGCAAGAGCGCAAAGCCAGCGGATGGCTTGACGTTCGATCCGCTGCTACTGCCTAAGACATCGCCAGTTCCGCCGCAAACGCTGGCTCAGCTTCAATAGCTTGAATCGCCTCGCAGAAAAAGACACGAAACTTAGCGAACTTCTCACGGGTAAAGCCGCGCTCGACGCCGAACTGGAACGTCTGCGAGCCGAGATCGCCGCCATCTAGAACAGAACGCTGAGACGCTAGATACCCTCAACTACTCCGAGGCCGAAACCAGAGACTACTTCATCGACTTGCTCCTCAAAGAAGCCGGATGGGCCTTGGACAAGTAGCAGGACCGCGAGTACCCGGTCATCGGCATGCCCAACGAGAAGAGCGAGGTCTTCGTTGATTACGTCCTCTGGGGCGATGACAGCAAGCCCCTTGGACTGGTCGAGGCGAAGCGCACCAAGCGCGATGCCCGCGTGAGCCAGCAGCAGGCGAAACTCTACACCGATTGTCTGGAGAGGCAGTTCAGCCAGCGTCCCATCATCTTTATAGCAACGGCTACGAGCATTGGATTTGGGACGACCAGAGTTATCCTCCACGTCGGTTCAGGGTTTTTATGCGAAAGACGAGTTAGAGCGGCTGATACAGCGGCGAACCACGCGAACGTCGCTGAGTGCGAGCGAAATCAATAAGCGCATCGTGGAAAGGTTTTATCAGGAACGGGCAATACGGCGCATTGGAGAAGCCTTCGAGAAAGACCAGACGCAAAGCTCTGGTCGTGATGGCAACGGGCGCGGCAAGACTCGCACGGTAGTTGCGTTGTGCGATCTGATGATGCGGTGCAACTGAGTAAAGCGTGTCCTGTTTCTGGCCGATCGCATCGCGCTGGTGAAACAAACAACGCGCGTCTTCACTCGCTTTTGCCCTCGGCATTCGCCGTGAACGCGATGGAGAATCCCGATCAGATCGCGGACGCGAGAGTGCTGGTTTCCACCTATCCGACCATGCTGCGCCTGATTGACGAAACTAAAGACGGCAGGCGAAAGTTTGGTCCGGGGCACTTCGATTTGGTCGTTATCGATGAAGCGCATCGCTCGGTGTATCAGAAGTACCGCGCCATCTTCGAATACTTCGATTCCTTTTTCGTCGGGCTGACCGCGACTCCTACAGACGAAGTGGATCACAACACATATAGCCTTTTCGAGTTGGAAGATGGCGTGCCAACAGACGCTTACAGCTTAGAGGAGGCCGTGCGCGACAAGTTTCTCGTCCCGCCACGAGCGTCTCAGTGGCACTGAAATTTCAGCGGGAGGGGATGAAATCGACTAGCTGAGCGACGAGGAAAAAGAGCGCTGAGATGCGATTGAGTGGGACGAAGACAGCGCTATCCCTAGAATCGTTGTCGGAAGCGTTGAATCGATGGCTGTTCAACGAAGACACCGTGGATAAGGTCTTGGAGCAACTGATGAGATCGGGCGAGAAAGTTGCCGATGGAGACCGCTTGGTCAAGACGATCATCTTCGCCAAGAACCATGCCCACGCACAATTCATCGCCGACCGTTTCGACAAGAATTATCCACACCAAAAAGGCGTCTTTGCGCGAGTCATTGATTTTCAAGTCGAATACGCGCAGTCGTTGATTGACGACTTTTCTAACCCAGCACGCGCCCCGCATATCGCTATCTCAGTGGACATGCTGTACACTGGCATTAATATTCCAGAAATCGTGAATCTCGTGTTCTTCAAAATGGTGCGGTCGAAGACGAAGTTCTGGCAGATGGTAGGTCGCAGGACACGGCTTAGTCCGATTGTTCGGGTCAGGGCAGCGCAAGCGAGAGTTTTATATTTTCGACTATTGCCAGAATCTAGAGTTCTTCAGTCAGAACTTGGTACGACATCGGGGGCAACGAACGAATCCCTGAGTAAGAAGCTCTTTGCCAGGCGCGTGGAACTGATCGCAGAACTGGACAAGCACGTCGCAGCAGTTGCCACATAGTTGCGCGGCGAAGTCGCCGAGCGTCTGCGCCAGGAAGTTGCGCAGATGAACGTTAACAACTTCATCGTTCGTCCCAAGCGCAGACTGGTCGAAAAATACGCTGACGCTAAGGCATGAGAAGCCCTTGGCGTTGATGAGAAGAACGAACTAGTAGGCGACGTGGCTGAGTTGCCGTCAGAACTGGTGGACGAAGACCTAGAGGCGAAGCAATTTGACTTGCTGATGTTGCGCCTCCAGCTTGGTCTATTGCGGCACTAACGCTCGTTTACTCTATAGAGTGAGGATGTTCGCCAGATCTCTGGCTCGCTGGAGGAAAAAGCCAGCATCCCGATGGTACGAGCAGAGCTGGAATTGATCATCGAGGTGCAAACCGAAGAGTTCTGGCAGGATATTACGGCTTCGATGCTGGAAGATGTCCGCAAGCGACTGCGGAGTCTGGTCAAGTTCATCGAAAAGACGAGCGGCAGAATATTTACACTGACTTTGCGGACTTGTTGGCGAAGAGAGAGAATCGATTTGCCGAGATTCGCAGCCGGACATGACGTCGAGCGCTTCCGCGATAAGACGCAGCAATTCCTCAGGGCGCACGAGAACGACCCCGTGATTCGCAAGCTGCGCTGGAATGAGTCGCTGAGTAAAGCTGACCTCGATGCGTTGGAGAAGATTCTGGTCGAAGCCAGAGCTGAACACCGGAGTACTTGAGCAAAGTGCGTTCTGTAGCGGTTAGAGTTGTTCGTGCGCTCATGATCGGATTGGATCGAGAAGCCGCCAAACGCGCTTTCGATGGTTTCCTTGCCGAGAAGACTCTCACCGCGAATCAGATTCACTTCATCAATCTAGTGATCTATTACCTGACACAGAGCAGCTGGATGCGTGCTGCTCAACTGTATGAGTCGCCCTTCACAGATTACAGTCCGCGTGGTGTGGAAGGGGTGTTCAACTCAGTGCAAGTGACGCAATTGCTCGCAGTACTCTACAATATTCTACAAGCCGCCGCCCATCTTAAGACGCGTATATCCGAGGCCACAATCTCTGTGCGAAAGAATGCGTCTTCACCGCCCTAACCTGAGGCCCGCTCCCAGCGAAACACAGTAACTTGCGGGGATTACTGATTAGCCATTGACTGTTTTTCAGAAATTGGTATGCTGAAATTGCACAGCCGAGAAAGACGCGGTGCCGTATGGCCCTTCAGCGCGGAAAGAGCCAACCCTCACGGTATGTTCGCTGGTCAGCCCTTAACACCGATCACTTAGCGACTCACGAGCTATTATCCAGGCTGTTTACTTCTCGCTGTTACGAAAAACGGAACGTGCTTGATGCGTCTCCACCTTCCAAAAAAAGAACGCTCATAGCAAAAGCAGAAACTAGGGGGGACTATGAGAGCCAGAGACAAAGTTCGGTTCATACCAGTTGAAAATTGCGCTTGCGTCCATTGCGCTATCAACATTAGCGGGTATAAAGCTGTGTTCATTGTTATGGCCGTGCGAGGCCAGAAACTTTTGTTATGCGCGAGCGGCAGCACTTACCGCGAATCGCTGACTGACGGGCAAGTGACGGCCCTGAGTGATCATGTAGAGAAAGCCGCGTGAGATAGGAGCCAGACTTGCCGCAAAAATAGGCGCACCTAAGAACAGTTTCTGCGGGTGGTGAGCATGCTCGCATTGATTGACTTTCGCACCTGCCTCCCACGTTCAGCAGTGCGGTCCGCTGCAAATTGGAGGATATGCTGAGCTTCGCTCAGCGTATGTAGCGTGCACGAGGATTTCGCATGCCTTCGCGTGCTAAAGATGGCTGTGCGTAGGTCGGACCAGCGTGGCTATTTACCGGTCCCCGCGAGGCTGTCGGCCTCTCGCAGCCTCTGAGCGGCAGTGTGAGTGGCTTTAGACGCCGTCGAGCTCCTTCGCCACCGCAAGGCCGCTGCCAGGGCGCTGTCTGGAAAAACAGCCAGCACCTAGTTTTCACCTTGAAGCCCAGAGCCTTGCATACTGCGACCCTCGCTAGCCCATCTACAGACCGATCTAGGCGCGGCCCAGGATCTGGCTTACCCCTAGCTCATCGCCAATATCCGAGGGCGAGGCGGGGCACCTTGCGTTTTCGGCTCGAAACATCCGTTGCCACCTCCGCTCCACTGCTCCGTAGATTCTTAGAATCAGAAAGTTTGCCATGCTGCCTCCGATTAAGGGCAAGGCTCAGATGGCCCTGCTGAACCTCACCGCCTTCCGAGAAATCAGCACTCCAGATCTGATCGCGATGGCGCAGGCCATGCCGGGCGGGATGAAGGTTAATATCCCGGATCGCCTTACGGCGATTGTGCTTATCTTAGGAACACGGCCCATGGATACGGACTAAGGCAGAATTTTCCCGCCGATCACATTCGTGGTCCGGACTTCCCCGTGACTGTCGCGGATCGAGATGTTTTGGGTGGTTGGACGCTCGTTCTGGTACATCGTGTTCGTCCTAATCACGGTGCCCTCTTGCGTGATCGAGACATTCATTTCTCCGACGATCTCGCCAAGGTTGTTGCGGATCAACATTGAGTTCTCCTCCCATTTCCGAATCTACGTGCCGCACCGCGCTGATACTGGCGGCGCTACTAGGCGCTGAGTAAAGGAAATCGCCTCCACCGTGAACTAGCGTGGAGGCGAAGGAAAATTTTTCCTACTAGGACGCATTTTGCAAAGGTCCGTCCCGTCCTCTATTTGGCTTTGAGGACGCCCTTGTTCACGCACCAGTGCGCATACCGGAGCACGCGCTGCTTGGTGATCTTCTTGCCTTCGACCTGCCGCCCAGCGAATTCCGCAGCGAGATCGTCAGTCGTTACCGAGCCGCGCTTCACAACGAAATCCACGAACATTTTGACGAAGCCGCGCTTTACGAGCTTCGTGTTCGCCGGAGTGAATGTCTGGATCTTCACAACCTTGGACTTCTCCACTTTTCCGTTGCCGTTCGGTTCTGCCTTGTCACCCGCTGCCGCCTTTTTCACATCGACTGCCTTGCCGTTCTTCGCTTTTGACATAAATCCTCCATGCGGTTTGTGACTACGAGGAGATCATGGTCAAGAGCAAGCGCGACGACACGCACTTTCTGGACATTACTAGGTAGGGGTTTAGGACTTCCAGACTCGATCTACCAGACGCTGCGTTGCGGGAGACTTCTGCTGAATAGCCTTCAAATACAATTTCGTGGTTTCGAGCGACGTGTGCCCAAGCCAGTTGCTCACAGTCGCGATGTCAATACCACCCCGGAGCCAGCGATTGGCCGCAGTGTGTCTAAATCTGTGCAGGAAATAATGGTCAGGATTCTGCTTCGCTTCCTTCGCTCGCGCTTTCAAAACGCGGATCAGATGTCGCTGCACTCGCCCATCTTTGCCGAACACCAGCGTCGAACCGTTGCTCTTCGCTTTGTGAGCCGCTAGAGCCTTGGCAAGCTCCTGCGGGAAGGGAACGTCACGGTTTCTCTTGCCCTTCGGAGTGAAACCCGGCTTTGCTCGGACGTGAAAGATGCGGCCATCCAGATCAAGATCAGACCATTCGCACGTCGTCATTTCGCGTTCGCGTGCTGCGGTCATCAGGAAGAACTTCCAGTACAGTTGCTCCTCTACGGTACTAGCCGCATCCAGCGCATTCAAATGCTCAGGCGTATACGGGTCTCGGTTGGTGCCAGCATCGCCGCTGTGTTTCGGCTTCTGTGGCCCATCGGACATTTCAGCCACACGCTTGACGCCGTAGGTCTTCTCGCACCATTTCAGGAACGACACTACCTTCATATAGCGGTCGTAAACGGTCTGCTTCGCCAACCCCTGAGCGCGGAGTTTGTCCACGAAATGCCCGGCCACATCAACCAAGGTGATCTCTTCCAGATATTTCTGTGGCAGGAGTTCCAACAGGTTTTCAGTGGCAGTGATGGATTTGTCGGTGAGGTCTCGCCGCCTGAGATGGGCGCTGTAGTCGCTTATCGCGCCACTGAGCGAGTGGCTTGCAGCGGTAGCGACCGTGGTGATCCCGGCTGCTCTGGCGTTCAGGATGATGTTCTGGCGGTTACGTTCGTGCTCGGCTTTACGGAGGTCAGTCCCGACCGGGCGACGCACCAGCCGTTCGTTCTCCCAATGGCAAACGACGTAGATGCCAGTGACGTTCTTTACCTGCTCGGCAGGCCGCGAACACCACTTCCCGTTGACCTTCACTCGCTTCTGAAGCCACGCTTTACGCTTATGCGGCACAGGCACACTTCCGCCTGAATTATGCCGCAGAAAAGCTGGAACTGAACAAACTTCTGTGCTAACACCTTAGTTTGCCTGTAAAACTGAGGTTTGGTAGCGCTACCGGGAATCGAACCCGGGTTTGAAGATTGACCGGGAATCGAACCCGGGTTTGAAGATTGAGAATCTTCCGTCCTAACCCCTAGACGATAGCGCCATCCGGAGAGCTTCGATTATAACAAAGCTGTAACCCGCCGATTTCTTCCACAAAAACACGTTTCCACAGCCCGCAACGGGTTACAATAAAAGCACTCAAGCAAATTTCCATGTCCTCTTAAGGTTGTGGGGCAAAGTGTAGGTTGACCAAACAATTCAACACATTCCTGGAATTTACGGAATTAAGGAGTATCCAAATTATGGCAAGGTCGAAGTCTACATCAGGCAGCAAGACGAGTCGTGCAAACAACAATATCGAGCAAACCGGTAACGGCATTGCGACCAATCTTCCGGATATAAAAGCAGTCGCGGAAACACCGGCACAAGCCACACCAGCAGCAAAAGCAACTCGGGAAGTCAAGCCCGCCCCGGAAGTCAAGACTCCGACAGAGGCGAAAGTTGCGGCGGAAGCGAAAGCTACGTCAGAAGGCCGGAAATTCGAAGTCGTGAAGACCGAGTCTCGGAAAAAGTTGATACCCATTAATCTGGAAGATGAGATCAGGCGTCGCGCCTACGAACTCTACCAGCAGCGCGGCTCTGGCTCTGGAGGAAGCGAGGCCGAGGACTGGCTTACCGCGGAGCGTGAAATTCGGCAGCGTTACCAGCAGCAGAGCGCATAGTCGCGTCCATGGTACCGATTTAAGATACTGATTTAAGATACAAAGAGCGGCGGCCGTAGCTCGGCTGCCGCATTCGACTCTAGCAACGATGCGCTGGTCTGTACGCGCATCTATCATCAGCCCAGTTGGTAACTACCTACTACGTTCGCCCTTTGGGTAGCTACTCGCGGTTGCCTCGCGGGTGTATTTCTGGAAAAATAGGGCGGGGTTCCCCCTCATGGCGGAAATAGGTAGCTTCGCACTGCTTCTCGCTTTGGCGTTGAGCGTTTATTCCTTTCTGGCCGGGCTGATCGCGCTCATCTTTCAAGCCAACGCTCAGAGTCCTCAACTAGCCTTAAATCCGGGAGGGCAGGTAACCAACCGCCCCACCATTTCAGCTTCCTCCGATAGTTCACTGTCCGCAACGCTTCGCCAAGGTTCAGAGCGCATTGGCGAAACCGCTCGCCGCGCCGGAATTGCCACCTTCGCCGCCGTTCTTCTGGCTTCGATCATCCTCGTTATCTGCGCTTTTCACGACGATTTCTCCATCGCCTACATCTTCCATCACAGCAACCGCGACCTGCCCGGACCTTATAAGTTCGCGGTGCTGTGGTCCGGTCAGGAAGGTTCGCTGCTGTTTTGGTCACTGCTGCTCGCCGCTTATGGGTTCGTACTGCGCCTGCGTTACAAAACCGATCCACGGCTCTTCGCCTACGCTTCGGTAATTCTGGCGGGCGTGCAGATCTTCTTTCTTTTGCTGCTGAATTTCGCCGCGCACCCCTTCGCCATCATGCAAGGGACAATTCCAGCCGACGGGAACGGGCTGAATCCGCTGTTGCAATATCCCGAGATGGTAATCCATCCACCCATGCTGTATTTGGGTTACGTTGGATTCACCGTGCCCTTCGCCTTTGCCTTGGGTGCGCTGATCATGAAGTATCCCGGCGAGAAGTGGATCCAAATCACGCGCCGCTGGACCATGGTCACATGGGCCTTCCTCACCTGCGGAGTTTTTCTGGGAGCGCACTGGGCCTACTCCGTGCTCGGCTGGGGTGGCTACTGGGGTTGGGATCCCGTCGAGAACGCCTCGCTGATGCCCTGGCTCGCCGGCACTGCATTCCTGCACTCCGTGATGATGCAGGAAAAACGCGGCATGCTGAAGATGTGGAACATGTGGCTGGTCTTTGCCACATTCTGGCTGGCTATCCTGGGAACATTCCTCACTCGCAGCGGAATCATCAGTTCCGTTCACGCCTTCGCGCAATCGTCGATTGGCGACTGGTTCGCGTGGTTCCTCGCGATCACGCTGATCACGTTCCTCATTTTCTTTTTCAAGAACAAATCGCACTTGCGCAGCGAGCATAAGCTCGAATCGCTCGTTTCGCGCGAATCCAGCTTTCTGTTCAACAATCTGCTTTTTGTTCTGCTCACTTTCACCGTCTTGTGGGGGACCTGGTTCCCGAAGATTTCCGAACTCGTGCAAGGCAACAAGGTGACGGTGGGAGCGCCGTTTTACAACCGCGTCGCCATCCCTGTAGCTTTGCTGCTTCTGATCCTCACGGCGGTTGGACCTCTGCTGGCCTGGCGCAAAACATCGATTGAGAGCCTTAAGCGCAACTTCATGTGGCCGACTATCGGTGCAATTGCGGTCGCCGTCTTCCTGATGGTCACGCCGCAAAGCTGGGGATCAGCGTTTGGTCTGAAGCCGTGGAGAGATATCTCGTACTTCTATTCGCTAATGGCGATTGCGCTTTCGGTGCTCGTGACTCTCACCGTGGCCAGCGAGTTCTACCGCGGCGGTCGCGTTATCGCCAGGCACACGGGCCAGGGCATGTTCGCTTCGATGGTGCAATTGACCCACCGCAACACGCGCCGCTATGGCGGATACATCGTGCATTTCGGCGTAGTCGTAGTAATTATCGGCTTCGCGGGAGCCGCCTTCAATCTGGATAAAGAGCAGGAGATGGGATACGGCGACAAGATGGCGATCGGTCCCTACACTTTGATCTGCCGCTCCTACACCGATGACGACGGTCCGAACTACGCCAGCGAATGGGCGCTCCTCGATGTTTACAAAGGCGGCAAGCAGATCGGCACCATGACTCCGGTGCGCCGCTTTTACAAGGCGAGCCAGCAAACCTCAACCATGCCCGACATCCGCTCGACGCTCAACGAAGATCTCTACCTGGTGTTTGAGGGGATAAATCCGGATAACGGTCATCCGATTTTGAAAGCGCATCTGAATGCACTGGTGATGTGGATCTGGATGGGTGTGTGGATCATGCTCGGCGGCACAATTCTTGCACTGGTTCCGAATGCACCAGCACCCATGCGCGTGCCTGCGCCAGCACGACTTGAGCGCGCGCATCCCGCACCGGTGGCAACGGGAGACTAACGAGTGAAAAGAAAAAAATGTGGGGACAGCCGCCCCTTCGGCAAGCTCAGGGCAGGCTGTCGGCTGTCCGCCGGGCGTAGCCCGGTAGCTTTCGATGACAGAGTCGGTGAAGATGGCAGCAAATAGTTCGAATTCGAAGCAGGCCAACACGCGCCGCAAAGCAACTCAGGCCTTTCTTCTTTGCGCGGCTATGCTCGCTCTGCTCGGCACATCCGACCCGGCCGCGCGCTTCTCCGAAATCGGCCACCGGATGATGTGCATCTGCGGGTGCAACCAGATTCTTCTGGAGTGCAATCACGTTGGCTGCCCCGCCTCTGACGGCATGCGGAACGAACTCACGGTTGCGCTCAATCGCGGGGACAGCGACGGCCTGGTGGAACAGAGCTTCGTGCAAAAATACGGACCGACCGTTCTAGCCGCACCCACCACGAGGGGCTTCGACCGCGCTGCCTACATTATGCCGGCTGCCGCTCTCGTTCTCGGATTTGGCTTGATCGTGCTGGTCATTCGCTCCTGGAAAAATCGTCCGGCGCCCGCCCTCGCCGATGGTCTTATTCCTGTCCGCGGCGCAGAACTCGAACAGTTCCGCGACCAGGCTCGCAAGGAGACCGACTTATGACTTGGCTTCTCGTTTGTCTGACGCTCACCGTCGCATCTCTCTTCTACGTTTTCTATTTGCCGGGAAAACTTTTTCTCGGGCCGGAGAAAACCCGCGCCGCCTATCTGCGCGAACGCAAGGACGCCGTCTACGAAAATCTCCGCGATCTCAACTTCGAGTACAAAGCCGGCAAGGTGCCCGATGCCGACTACGCGTCACTGAAATCTTCCTTGCAGGATGAGGCCGCCACTCTCCTGGCCGAGATTGCCCGCCTGGAAAAAAATCCCGCGCCGCAAAAAGGAACCCGAAATTGAGAGCAACAAATCGTACTGTCATCCTGAGCGGAGTGAATGCATCGCGAAGCGAAGCATTCGCGCAGTCGAAGGATCCCTTGTCCCGCGACAGAAGTATGAGTCCTCGCAAGGAGTTCTCTCCTCACTCTCTGTCGTCGTTCGCCCATGCGGCGTGTGGAAAAGCCCTTGCAGCCGTCCTTCTGCTCTCTTCGTTCACCACCGCTCAGACCCTCACCGGCACTGTGAAGAACTCTACTATCGGCAAGCCCGCTGCGGGCGATGAGGTAGTCCTGCTCAAGCTGGCGCAAGGTATGGAAGAAGCGGGTCGCACCAAGACTGACGCCAAAGGCCAATTCAGTTTCAAGCTTGACGACGCGCAGGCCCCGCATCTGGTGCGGGTGATTCACCAGGAGGTCACTTACCATCGCATGGCGCCTCCGGGAACCACTTCCGTGGAACTCGAAGTTTACGACGTGGGGAAGAAGATCGACGGCATTATGGTTATTGCCGACATTATGCGCATCCAGGCCGCGCAGGGCCAGATTGAAGTGATCCGCGAGTTTGGAGTGCAGAATACTTCCAAGCCGCCGCGCACCCAGATGAATGAGCGCAACCTTGAGTTCTACATTCCCGATGGAGCGCAGATCATCCCAGATTCCGCTACCGCAACCACTGAGAATGGAAACCCGGTAAAATCCGCGCCCGTGCCCGAGGGAGAAAAGAATCGCTACTCCTTTATCTTTCCGCTGCGCCCGGGTCTCACGCGTTTTGAAGTCGCCTACCAGCTTCCCTATTCCGGGAGCGCCAACCTTGATCCCAAATCGCTGTATCCCCTGGAGCACTTTGTCGTCATGACTCCCAAGGCGATGCAGTTCACGGCCGCCGCGGCTTCCGTGGGTTTCAAGCTGATCAACTATCCGAACGAGCCCAATGCGGCCGTGCAAGTCGCCTCCAATACCACGCCGGGACAGAATCTCGCCTTCAAAGTTTCGGGCGAGGGCACGCTCGAAGCGCAGGAGAGCGGCGGCCAGGGATCGAACGAAGGCGGCCAATCGGCTGGAAGTTCGACCGGTGGTGGAACTCAGGCGAATAATCGGCCTGGCGGAGGACTCGGACCACCCATCGACGCTCCCGATCCTCTGCAGAAATATCGCTGGTGGATTCTGGGAGGGTTCGCTGCGCTGTTGGTAGTTGGCGGCGTTTACGTGGCCTCGCGGCAACAATCCGCGGCGCGCGCGCTGGCGCGGCAGAAGACTGGTTCTTCTGTGTCGTCTGCCATGCAGGAAGAAGACGATTATGCGCCCGCCGAAATTCTCTCGACGCCATCCGTTCGATCAGCAGCGCGTCCAACTTCCATGCTCATGGAAGGAATCAAAGAGGAACTCTTCCAACTTGAAGTAGAGCGCAAGCAAGGACAAATCTCGCAGGCGGATTATGACAAAGCAAAGGCCGCTCTCGATCAGACGCTGGAGCGGGCGCTCAAACGCGAGGCGCAAAGGGCGTGAAGTCTCCTTCTTTCTAGCGACTAGCTCTGCACTCGCTCAGACTGGTTGGGCAAGAATAGCCGTCTACGGCCCGTAAGTCACTGCGTTTTGCCCATTCGGCGAGGCACGTTTTGCCCAGTTGCTCTCGCCCGAGAGCGACCCAAACAACCATCCCACACTAAGTCTTGCCGAATGTGTCGGATTCGATTTCACGCGGACCGCTGCGATTGGCGCGAAACCTGCGTAACTGCCGGTGGTACCGGGAACTCAAGCTCGGCGGAGAAATGCCGATGATCCCGGTAACCCGAGGGAAGCGAATCGTTCCCCATAAGGAGTGAGCAATGTCAGTTTCGGGTATTTCCAGCAGCAATCTTTACGAGACAGAGAGCGTTCAGAACAATTTTCAGAAGGCGCAGCAAGAGTTCCAGCAGCTCGGCAAGGATCTGCAATCGGGAAATCTTTCCGCGGCGCAGTCGGATTTTGCCACCCTGCAGAATCTGCTGCCGCAGTCCAGTTCAACGTCGTCGCAGAACAGCAGTCCCATCGCCCAAGCCTTCAGCCAGTTGGCCAAGGATTTGCAATCCGGCAACCTCTCGGCAGCGCAGCAGGATTTCACAACGATTCAGCAGGACTTCCAGAATCAGGTGTCGCAAACGCAAAGTCAAACTCAGACCACCCAAGGACATCATCACCATCATCACGGTGGCGGTGAATCGAGCGATCTCAGCCAGTTATTTGAGCAACTGGGCACGGCGCTGCAGTCCGGCAATCTCTCTGCCGCGCAGCAGGCATTCAGCACCTTGCAGCAGCAGTTCCAGCAGCCGGCTCAAACCAGCGCGTCCACAGCGGAGTTGTCACAATCTAGTGCAACCGGCGTCTCGGTCAGCGCCTGATCGCGACGCAACTCAAATCCCGAGTTAGGCGGATCTCCGCGTTGGGCAACCGCCAAGCGCGGAGCCGCCCCGTGATGTTTAAGCTCGTCATGTTTAAGAAGGATCGGCAACCGTTCCGTTCATCACCGTCATCGCGCACCGGTTGGCGCCGAACCAGTAAGCGATTTCGCGATAATCGTCGACAGCGAACACCGCTAAATCAGCATCCTTTCCCGCTTCAATCGAGCCCTTACGGTCCGCGAGTCGGAGCGCCCACGCTCCATTGATCGTAGCGGCCGCAATCGTCTCTGCTGGCGACATCTTCATATGCGTGCATGCCAGCGACATCGCCATCGGCATACTCAACGTTGGTGATGTGCCGGGGTTGTAGTCCGTGGCCAGCGCCACCGGCACGCCCGCGGCGATGAACTTGCGTGCGTCCGGATATTCTTTCAGCCCGAGAAAATAGTTCGCCCCTGGGACAAATGTTGCGACGGTGTCGTGTTTGGCCAACTGCACAATGTCGTCGTCGCTCACGTAATCCATGTGATCGAATGATGCTGGATTGAAGCGCAGAAACTGTGATAACGGCGTTTCCGTAAGCTGGCCCATGTGCCCCCGCACGCTCAGACCATGCTGCTGAGCCGCGGCAAATATCTGCGCTGTCTCTTCCGCAGTAAATGCACCTCGGTCACAGAAGACATCGACGAACTGCGCGAGCCTTCGTTTCGCCGCTTGCGGAATCATCTCCTTACAAACTAGCTCAACATACTCTTGCGGACGATCCTGAAATTCTCGTGGAACGAGATGCGCCCCCAGCAGAGTAGAGACCACCGTTCCCGGCCAACCAGAGGCGGCTTCGCGGATCGCCTCCAGAGATTTCAGTTCCGACTGGACTGTCAGTCCGTATCCAGACTTGGCCTCAACCGTCGTCGTGCCGTGTCTCGCCATATCACGCAAAAGCGAAGATACTTTCTCGGCTAGAGCCCGCTTTCCCGCTTTGCGAACGCCCTCGAGGCTCGACCGTATGCCCCCACCGGCTGCGCCGATTTCTGCGTAAGAAGCACCCTCGATTCGCTTCTCAAAATCCACCAGCCGCGGACTGACGAAGACTGGATGCGTGTGCGAGTCAACGAATCCGGGAAGTACAACCTGCCCGGCACAGTCAATCTCGATGAGTTTTTTGCGATTCTTCTTCAGCCAGGGATCGCGGAGAGCGTCTTTGGTTTTGCCGACGGAAACGATTTTCCCACCGACGCACAAGACAGTGCTGTCTGCGATGATGCCGAGTTGTTTGAGGTCGGGACCACGGCGCGGACCAGGTTTGCCGGTGGAAGACCGGAGCGTGAGCAATTGACCAATATCGGCCAAAAATAGTGCCGATTCCTTACTCACTCGGCCTCCGCATCCAGAACACCCACCACGGAGGCACTGAGACACTGAGGATTGTCGGCATTACAGGACCCGTCGCACGATTCCGCGGTGGAGAACCGACACGTTGAAATTGATCAGAAGACCACCGCGTTTGCCCGTAAGCCTTAGATATGTCAGCAGCTGCGCTTCATGCAAGCTGAGCAGGCGTTCGACAGCTTTCAACTCCACCACGACTTCATCAGCCACGACGAGATCGATGCGGTACTTCCCACCCGTCTCCCGGCCCTTGTAAATAACTGGCAACTCGATTTGACACTTGAAAGGAACGCTTCGAAGACATAGCTCCTCGCACATGCCCTCCTCGTAAACTGATTCGAGAAGTCCCGGGCCGAGTTGCCGGTGAACCTCGATCGCGGCACCAATGATGGTCTCGGTCAAAGACTCCGACAAAAGCCCAGAAGAACTCCGTGCCTCCGTGTCTCCGTGGTGGGTGTTCATTTTTCCCCCATCGGCACATTCACGCCCGCCTTCTTCGCAAACTCCTTCGCCTCGTCATAACCTGCGTCCACGTGCCGGATCACGCCCATCCCTGGATCGGTCGTGAGCACGCGTTCGATGCGCTTCGCCATTTGCTCAGTTCCATCGGCAACCGTAACCTGGCCGGCGTGCAGCGAGTAGCCGATGCCAACTCCTCCGCCGTTGTGAATTGATACCCACGACGCGCCCGCTGCCGTGTTCAGAAGCGCATTCAGCAGCGGCCAGTCAGCGACCGCATCGCTGCCGTCTTTCATGCTCTCCGTCTCGCGAAATGGAGACGCCACGGAGCCGCAATCGAGATGGTCGCGTCCAATTACGATCGGGGCTTTGATCTTCCCTTTTTTCACCAGATCGTTCATGGCCATGCCAAACTGTGCGCGCTCGCCGTATCCCAGCCAGCAGATGCGCGCCGGCAATCCCTGAAACTTGATGCGCTTGCGCGCCAGGCCAATCCAACGGCGCAGGATGCGGTTCTCGGGAAACAGCTCTAGCACCAGCTCGTCGGTCACGTGAATGTCCGATGCCTCGCCTGACAACGCCACCCAGCGGAATGGCCCGCGACCTTCGCAAAACAGCGGACGAATATACTCAGGCACAAAGCCGGGAAAATCGTAAGCGTTCTTGACGCCGCGCTGAAAGGCAAATGTGCGGATATTATTTCCGTAGTCGAAGGTGATGGAGCCCATCTTCTGCAGCCGCAACATGCCTTCCACATGCGCCGCCATCGCATCGAGCGACTTCTCCTGATACGCCTTGGGGTCGTTTTTTCGAAGCTCGAATGCTTCTTCGAGCGTCATGCCGTTCGGCACGTATCCATTCAGTGGATCGTGCGCCGAAGTCTGATCGGTGAGAATGTCAGGCACGACGCCGCGCGCAGCCAGTTCAGGAATCACATCCGCACAATTCCCTACGAGCCCGACTGAAACGTTTTCCTTCTTGCGCACCGCATTCTTCAAAATGCGCAGGGCTTCATCCAGCGTTGTCACCATGAAGTCGCAGTAACCAGTCTTCAGCCGCTTCTTGATGCGCTCCGGGTCAACCTCGATCCCCAGGAAAGCCGCGCCGGTCATGGTTGCCGCGAGAGGCTGAGCTCCGCCCATCCCGCCCATTCCGCCGGAGACAATTAGCTTGCCCGCCAGATCGCCACCGAAATATTTCTCGCCCGCCGCCGAAAATGTTTCAAACGTCCCCTGCACAATTCCCTGCGAACCGATATAAATCCACGAACCCGCGGTCATCTGGCCGTACATCATCAGCCCGGCGCGTTCGAGTTCGTTGAACTTCTCCCAGTTCGACCAGTGGCCTACCAGATTCGAATTCGCGATCAGCACTCGGGGCGCATGATCGTGCGTCTTGAACACTCCCACGGGCTTGCCCGACTGCACGAGCAGAGTTTCGTCGTTCTCGAGTTTCTTCAGGGTTGCAACAATGGCGTGGTATGCCTCCCAACTCCGCGCTGCGCGCCCAGTTCCGCCGTAGACAACAAGGTCCTGGGGACGCTCGGCGACTTCGGCGTCGAGATTATTCATCAGCATGCGCATGGCCGCTTCCTGTTGCCAACCCTTGCAGGTGATGGAGTTGCCACGCGGGGCGCGAATAGCCTGAAAGTTTTCGGTTTCAACCTGCATGAACCGATATTACTTGCGCCACCAAGCAGATACAACTTGTTGGGAGGAAGAGATTCTTCGAGACTACTGTGCAGAAGGTATATCGACGGGCTTCCGTCCGGCCGTTTCAATTGGAACTCTAGCCACGGTGAAAACAGCAACCTTGGAATTGAGGCTCGCGCTGGCAATGGCAAGACACAGTGCCCCCGCGGAGAAGAAATAATAATTACAAAATGCCTGCTTGTTGAGCTCAAAAAAAATCAGTGAAATCAGAGCTAGTGATGCGGCAAAGCCAGAAGGCGTGCGAGGAGACCGAATCAATGCAAAAACTATCGCGGCTAACACTGCGGCCAGCACAAACCACTGTGGAATCGGAGAAAAACCAAACTTCACAAGCAGGGTTGAGACACTGAGAGCATCGGATCGAAAAGGCGCGACAATTTGGAATGTCACCAAGCTCCACCAGAAGCCACGAAAGTCCCAAAACGCCATTGGCAAGGTTAGAATGGCAGCGACACCTCCAGCCTTGGCTAAGAGTAACCAATACTTCTGCCATGAAGGTTTTGGGAGCAATAGCACACACAAGGGGACAGCCAGAAGCGAGTATTGCTTTGAAGCGAAAAAAAGTCCGAGCGCGAGCGGCAGCATGCGCGGAGCTCTGCAAGCGGCGACCATCGTTATAGCCAGAGTGACTAGCATCAGTGGTTCCGTCCACCCCATTTTGAGTAGGAAAAACGTGTCAGGAACGAACAGCAGCAAAACCGCAGCCGTCAAACCTTTGACGTCGGGTGAGAGGTAAAAAATCAGGCATGACGTTAACCAGACCGCTAGCAGGAATGAATAGCGCACATCTCCGGCAAGATAACCCGGCAGAATCCATAACAACGTCAACGGCGGGTATGGAACACCAACGTGTATCCTTCCGTTCACGGAAACTCCGGGGCCATAATAGACGATCTCGCTAGGCCCACTATTGTCCTGATGGGTAACGTTGAAGGCATAAGGATCGTGGCCATGAATTAACGCTTGGACGCCATCATTCTCGTAAACCAGGACGTCAATGGGAGGGTGGCTGCGGTGTAGAAGGACGACTCCGAACAAAAGGTATGCTACCGAAATCAATAAGTAAATTCGGCTAACCAGCGAGCGCCCGTGGAAGGGAACCATCACCGCGATCTGCGGACTCGCAACGGCGAGAGCGGAAAGCGCTGTGGCGATCAGAATCCCCGCAAGTGCCTTGCGCTGGAAGAATCCATTGGCGATTTGAACCGCGAATCCCAGCGCTAGAATGGAAAATCCGCACAAAACGCTTGCAAGGCTAATGGAGAGAGATTCTGACTCGAGTGTCGTGTCCGGGGTCCATGACTCCATTGTGGCCATGATAGATATCCTCGCGTGCTCACAACAGTTCTGCTACCGTGCATTAAATGCAAGGTTCGGCAAGCCTCATGATGCAAGACGCGGGTCCGATCTGTCCACCATTAGGGGCCAGCGATTTTAAAGGCTATCCTGTTCGGAAAATTCAGTTCGTAATTGCGTTTCGCACAAATCGGAGGGGCGATTTTACGACTGAGCATGCCTCAAAGCCGGCCGATAGCTGTTTTCGACGACATTACGGAATTGGAGTGATCATGCGGCGAAAGTGCAAGGTGAACCTCCCTCACCAACTGCTATATGCCGTGCCATCGGTGGCCATCGCGCTCGATGCGGAGTGCACGTCGCTGATGCCGGGATCCTGTTGGTCTACGCTCAGAAGTACATCTTCCTGTACCACTTCCCAGTTTGCTTCGTTGGTCATCGGATCTTTGGGAATGAGCTTGATGTAGCCGGCCTGTACCAGGTCATCGAGCGACTGAGGCGCTTTTTGCTTATCGAGTGTGTATTGCGAAATCAACGAGCGCAGCGTGAACAAATCCTGACGCAACACGGATTCCCGCGATTTCACGATCGACTGGTTGTAAATCGGCAGCGCAATCGCCATCAGGATGCCCATGATGACAATTACAATCATCATTTCGAGCAACGTGAACCCGGCGCTCCGTTCCACTTTGAACCTTCTTGCCATTACCAGTCCTTATACTTCGTGCCGTCCAAACCCGTGCCCGTTGATTTGGTATAGACGTCGAACACGCTCTGTCCGCCCCAGGAGTCGGAATCGGGATCGTCCTGCATCGACCGCAAGCCCCACTCTGTAGTGCCTGTCATGGGATCGGTCGGAATCTTACGCAGGAAACGAACCTTTTTGCCCTGCACATCCTCCCCTTTTACCAGGGTCTCGAGGTCAGGAGGATAATTCTGGCTGTCCGCCTTGGTCCGGAATGCGCCCCGGTCGGCTGCATCCTTATAACGATCGATTGCGTCACGCATCTCCCACAAATCGACTCGCAGCTGGCGCTCTTTCTCGCGCTGGATGGTGAGCCGTGCCAGCGGCACCGCCATGGTCGTGAGAACTACCAGGATGGCTGAAGCGATGATCAACTCGAGGAGCGTAAAGCCCCGCTCGGGCCTCGCACTCTGCCCACGCTGAAATCTGTGAAGCTTCATCTTAAAATCCCGGATCGAGGACTCCCCGCGACGATCCTATTGCACGGTAACCGATGCCTGCGCACCATTCACCGTAATCGCCTGCAAACCGGGATCTCGCGCTCCGCCCCGAGTGATGGTCAGAGGAGTCTGACCGCTGGCCTTCGCTTGAAAAGTTAATGTGACCACTGTGCCTTGTCCAGAAACTCCTCCCGCTCCCGGCGGACGCGTGGCCGTAATCTGCAACGTTCCGGTCGTCTCATCTTCGCGGTGCACCAGAGCCACGGCCTGGCCGTCCTGCGACAGGAATCCTCCATTCGATACGTTTACCAACTGCAGTTTGGCTGGATCGTAACTCATTTGCACCGGCACGGAATACACATTTTGTGCTCCGGAAATTAACAGGTTCACAACGAAGGTATTGCCTTTCACCGCCGTGATCTGTCCCGGATCGAAGACGAAGCTTGCGCCCGCGTTGCCGGCCTGGCCCGGGCTTTGACCCGGTGGCGTAGCTGGCGCCGGGTTACCCGGCATCTGATTCGCCGGAGGCTGCACTGGGCCACCCGGCGTTGTCGGCGCCTGCGCTGGTGTGGCGGGATGGCTCACACGACGCAGTTCCACCACGTTCGCCGTACCAATGTCGAGCGCCCGCTGGTTCAACTCGCTTACCATGGTGCCGCGAATAATGTGGGGAGTGATGGCAAAGACCGTCTCGTCTTGCTCATGGTCCTGCTGCACTTGGCCAAATAAATACCTCAAGATTGGAATCTGCGCCAGCCCCGGGATGCCGCTCAGCGACCTGGTCTGGGAGTCATCCAGAATTCCGCCGATCAGACTTGATTCCCCATCCTTGAGCCGAATTTCGTGTTCGATTTTTTTCTGCCCGATGATTGGCTGACTGATTCCGCCGATGCTCGACTGGCCGACCACCGATGAGATTTCCATGGTGATCTTCAAAGTAATTTCGCGATCGGAGTGCACATGCGGCGTGACATCAATGTTCACGCCGACGTCCAGATATTGAAACTGCGTATTGACCAGAGGATTGATTCCGACACCGCCAATTCCGGGCTGAAACGATCCAGTCGCTACGGGCACGCGCTCACCGATTTTCAGCGTCGCCTTCTGATTATCGAGTGCGCGAACCTGCGGATTCTGGAGCATCTTCGTATCGGAATCGCCCATCACTGCCGTCAAATTTGCAGAGGGAATCGTCACCTGAAAATCGGTCGCATTCAGGTTGCCCAGAGTATTCAGGCTTAGTCCTGTGCTGTTCGAGCTGGGAGTGGTGCTGACTCCAGTCGTGGTTGTCGTCGGAGTGGTAGTGTTGATATTGCTCTGCAAAGTCACCGTGGCGCTGGTTGGCGGACTCAATCCGAGAGTGCGCGATTTGTCTCTACTCACCTGCAATACCGCGATATCGACGATCACCTCCGGGCGCGCCTTATCCAGATCCTCGACCAATTTTTCTGCCAGCGCGATCTGGTCGGGCGTACCGCGCACTACCAGGGCATTCTGTGAGAGCAGTTGCTGCACGCGCTGCACGTCCAGCACGGCGCGAATCGCGTTCACCACATCCTGCAATTCGGTAGGCTGCGACAAGTTCCCCAGGTAAAACGTCTTCAGGACGCTCTGCTCCAACTCCTTCCGCTTGGCGGGATTGTCCTGCGCCACAAAAATCGTATTGCCCGTCACTGGGCGCCAGAAGGTCTTCGAACTCAACGCCGTGATCTCAAGCGCCTCTTCCAGCGTCACTCCGTTCAACTCGACTTTGATGCGCCGCGACGTATAGTCAGGATCAAACAGGACGTTGATTCCAGCCAGCTGCCCGATCGTCTGATAGATGACCTTCGAATCTTCGGTGAGCTTTACTGTGATGGGGACGTTCGAGATGGGAGCAAGTTCTACCGGACCTCCGGCTTCTCTAATCTTCCGCTCCAGGCTGTTGGGCGGACCTGCGGCCTGAGGCGGCGGATTCGTGGCATCATTGATCATCTGCAGCGTGCGCTTCAACTCCTGCTGCGCGATGAAAAGCGACGGATCGATCTGCATCGCCCTTTGAAACTCAACGACGGCTTCCTGCAGTTTGCCATCTTCACGCAATTTCTGGCCCTTGTGGACAATGGTTGCGGCGGCTTTGAAGCGCATCCGCTCAAACGAAGATTTATAACGCAAATCTTTTGGTTTCAGATCATAAGCCTGCTTATAGAGGTCGTACGCGACCTCGAAGTTCTCGCGGGCTTCGGCGTCCTGCCCTTTCGCGTAGAGACTTTTGGCCTTATCGGCAATAGCAGGCAGAATAGTAACCACGACCAGCAGCAGCACTGCCGCGGGCTTCAGACGTCTCATTCGTCAGTCCTCATCTATAAATCTTCGCCGGACAAGCAGTCGTTCCCCCCACGACCAGCGCACCGGGGACCGACTCGACGTAAAATTAGGAGCTTTTGCTGCGATTATAGCATCGCGTATGCAGGCACCCCATGTGATTGCAGTTGCGGCAGTTACACTCTTTAGTCTTAATCCTTAAGGGGATCGCCCTCGGACCCGGCCTTCAGACCTTGGTTCAAGTCGGATCGATAGCCGACGTCCGAGGTCTGAAGTCCGATGTCGGGAGCCGAAGCCCGATAGCCGAAGCGCGAAAGCCGCTGTTAAGATGAAGCCGAAGCCGAATCATGCCTCGCCAGTCCACACACCAGACCAAGCCCAGTCCCGAGAAAGCCCCGCGCCGCGAGCCTACCGCCTCCGGTCAGCGCGATGCTGCCGTTAATAGGATCGCTTCTCATAACTACTTCTTGCTGGAAAAATTTGAGTGTGGAGTAGTTCTTACCGGAACCGAGGCCAAATCGGTTCGCGGCGGCCTTGCCAACCTTAAAGACTCCTACGGTCTGGTCAAGGACGGCGAACTCTGGCTGCTCAACGCCCACATCGGCCCCTACGAGCACGGCAACATTCACAACCACGCCCCGCTCCGCACCCGCAAGCTGCTCATGCACAAAGAAGAAATCCGCAAGCTGATCGGCAAAACCCAGCAAAAGGGACTGACGCTGATCCCCGTCCGCATGTACTTCAAGAACGGCAAAGTAAAAGTTGAACTGGCCCTCGCCAAAGGCAAGCAGCTCTGGGATAAACGCGAAACCGAGCGGAGACGGACGGCCGACAAAGAAGCTCGGGAAGCAATCCGAAGCCGGAAGAAGTAAACCCGCGTTCACCACAGAGGCACAGAGAAATTCATGTTGGGGCTGCTTGTGTGGGACGGACACTCCTGTCCGTCGCTTGTGACTTTGTTTGTGATTTTGCAAGTTCTGGATTTTCTCTGTGACTCTGTGTCTCCGTGGTGAAGACCTATGTGGGGACAGCCGCCCTCGGCTGTCCGGCCGGGCAAAGCCCGGCAGCCCCTTCGGTCAAAGCGAATTACTGGGCGCTACCTTATCTCACCAAACCTCAAGCTTGGTCGGACGGTACCGACTGATTAGCTCAAAGTCGGCCCGGTTGGTCGTGATGAGGCGTGCGCCGTGGGAGCGGGAGGTGAGGGCGATGAGAACGTCGAAATGCAGGTCCCGCAGTTTGTGCGGCTCGAAGCCCTGATCTGCACGTATCTTAGCCAAAATCTCGCCCGACTCCAGCCAATTCTTTTGCGTCGGAGTCAGGATCGGATGGTTTCTCGCTAGCGTTCGGAGGAATTTGTGTTCCGCCGCTCCGATGACGCCGCGCAGCAATTCCGCGAGGACGACCGACGACATCCGGACCAAGCCGTCTACGCCCTCGATTCTCTTGCGGTGGCGACCTGTGCGGGCCTCGTCCACCAGAACAGATGTGTCGAAGATTACGACGTCACTCATCGAGTCCGGAGAACTTGAGTTTGCCGGAGTTCTTTTTCATCAGTGCCTTGAAGCGCTTCAGCCCAACGATTTCGCGCAGCGCGATGTGAACAGCGTCTGTGCGGGATTTCGCCTTGAGCACTCTCACGGCCTCGTCGGCCAAGTCCGTGTCCAGGCGGATTGATGTCATGGTTACTGCCATAGGGGCCTCTCTTTGCTGATATATACATGTTAGCCGATTCGTATATATGGGTCAAGAGGTTGTGCGGAAGCCCGTTCGACGGTAGTTTTAGTTCTTGTCATTCCGAAGGCGGCCATATCGCCGAGGAACCTGCTGTTTGCCCACAGCGCCGAATCACCCGCCAAAGAAATCTGCCGTTGATCCCAACCCAGCAAACCGGCGTATGATGATCGGCCAGCAGGTTGACGCGATGGCAAATCCCGTACATCTCGCGAGGCTTAAGGAGGGCGTCGCAGTGTGGAATGAGTGGAGGGGATCTCGGCCAGACATCGTTCCCGAGTTGCAACGGGCGGACCTATCCGAAGAAAATCTAAAAGGGAACAATCTCTCCCAGGCCAGCCTGGTCGAAGCAAAACTCTGCAGGTCGAATCTTAAGGGCTCAAATCTTAACGGAGCGGACCTTACGGACGCGGACCTGTTCAAGGCGAATCTGGCGGATGCGGATCTTCGAGGAATCTCGCTCACTTCGGCATATCTCGCAGAGGCGACTCTCGATCGCGCCGATCTCACCTTCGGGGGTCTGGTCGCTGCGGATATGACTCGGTCCATGCTCGTGTCCACGAATTGCTACCACGCCGATCTGCGCCACACTAGCTTGATAGTAGCCACACTCCTAGGGACGAACCTCCAAGGGGCCAATCTCGCCAACTCGAAACTTAACGACGCGACCGTGGGCGATGCCATCTTTGCAGAAAACGACCTCAGCGCCGTGATTGGTCTGGAGACGGTCTACCACTCTCATCCCTCCAGCATTGGCATAGACACGATCTACCTCTCAAAGGGAAGAATCCCCGACAAATTCCTGCGAGGTTGTGGCGTTCCTGACGAATTCATCACCTACGCGAAGTCCCTCGTCGCAAACCCGATCGAGTTCTATTCCTGCTTCATCAGCTACTCCACTAAAGACCAAGCTTTCGCCGATCGCCTCTACGCCGACCTGCAGAACAAAGGCGTGCGCTGCTGGTTTGCCCCGCACGACGTTCAAGGAGGCAGGAAACTCCACGAGCAGATCGACGAAGCCATCCGGCTGCACGACAAGCTGCTGCTGATCCTGTCGCCGCACAGCATGCAGAGCGAGTGGGTGAAGACGGAAATCGCCAAGGCCCGCAAGCGCGAGGTGCGCGACCAACGGCGTGTGCTGTTCCCCATCCGGCTCGCGCCCTTCGAAACCCTGCGCGACTGGGAGTGCTTCGACGCCGACACCGGCAAAGATTCCGCCCGCGAGATTCGCGAGTACTTCATCCCCGACTTCAGTAACTGGAAGGATCACGACTCGTATCAAGAAGCGTTCCAGCGCCTGATCAGCGACCTCAAAGCGTCGGACTGCAAAACGAAGTAAACCTTGATCCTCGCCTCGTTTTGCACTACACTGTAGTGCATGAAAACAGAAGTTTATAGCTGGCGTCTCTCCGCCGAAAGGAAAGCCGATCTTGAGGAGGAAGCCCGCCGCGAGGGCACGTCCTTGTCCGCGCTGCTGGACCGTGTCACCGCTGACTTGCTCGCCCACCGCCGCAACGGCCGCTCCAACGACGAAGCCGAGCAGGCTGCGATTCGCCGGCGCGCCGCCGCCGCCATCGGCTCGGTTCGCGGCGGAGATCCTACCCGCTCCGCCCGAACCAGCGAACTCGTCCGGGAAATCATCCACAAGAAACACCTCAAGGAATCAAATGCCTTCGCGCGCCGCAACGCCCGTCGGTCTAATTGATACCGGCGCGATTCTCGCCCTGGTTGATCGCGATGACGAAGGCCACGAAGCCTGCGTCGCAGCCTACAACGCCCATCGTCTTCCTTGGTTGACCACCGAGGCTGTCCTCACCGAAACTCTGCATCTTGTGCGGCGCAACCTTCGCGACGATCGCGGCGTGTGGCAACTTCTGCGGTCCGGTGCGCTTCAGATGTCGTCCATTGCAAACGAGGAATTGCCCCATATTCAGACTCTAATGGGGGACTATGCCGACCGTCCGATGGACTTCGCGGACGCTACGCTCGTCCACGTCGGAGCTCGCGAACGCCTCAGCTTAGTCCTCACCATCGACCACGACGACTTCGAAACCTACCGACTCCCCGGACGCAAGAAATTCACGATACTACCGCGACGGCCGAGAACGTAACGGGAGGGCGGGCGCCATCAAAACTGTTAACCTAAAATCCGACATGCCGCTAGTCCACGAAGCTCTGCAGCGGCTTGACCGCGAACTCCATCTCGCGCGGCAGGAGAAAGCGCCCCTGCTCAAGCTCATTCATGGCTACGGCTCGACCGGCGCGGGCGGCGATATTCGCATCGCTGTACAAAAGCGTTTGCTCGAAATGGCTCAGACCGGACACATTCGCGCCTGCATCTTCGGCGAGAGCTGGACTAAGTCAGACGAGGTGTCGTGGAAGCTTCTGCAATCGCATCCCGAACTCAAGAGCGACTCCGACCTCGGCCGCCGCAATCTGGGAATCACCATCGTCTTACTCTAGAAACCGAGTTCTCAGTTCCCAGTTTCCTCCCCGAGAGTTGAGGACCCAACTGCGAACTGGTTTTCGGCATATAATGTTGCGACTTTGAGGCTTGATCCGCTTATGGGGAACCCGTTGCGTCTATCGCTCGACACGCGTGATGTAGGACGCGTCACTATCGTGCAATGCAGCGGGAGAATTGTTGCCGGTAGCGAGAGCGAGTCTCTGCGTGCGCATGTAGCCTGGCTATTGCGCGACCGCCGCGCCATCGTCCTGCACCTGGGCGAAGTGGGATTCATTGACAGCAGCGGCCTCGGCACGATTGTCCGCACGCTCACCAGCACCCGCCAGTCTCACGGAGACCTGAAACTTTGCAACGTGCCGGAACATGTGCGCAAGGTCTTGGAACTGTCGCACCTGACCAAACTGTTCGACACGCACGAATCGGAGGAGAACGCAGTCGCCGCCTTCTACCAGCCTCGAGTTCGCGCCGAGGCTCCTGTTTCCGGTGGCCGCAGCGTTCTATGCATCGACTGCAACGCCGATGTTCTCGCGTACCTGCGCGAACTGCTGCGCCGCGCCGGTTACGACGTCCACACCAGCAGTCACCTGCGCGACGCGATGATCCTAATGCGCGTCACGCGTTTCGATCTTCTGCTGTCGGGCCCAGATGTCTCGGCGTCCGCAGCGACGCGGCAAGCCTTCCAGACGGCGTGCGCCAGTCTGCCGGTGATCGAACTGGGCGGCGAGTTTTCCACTCAAGATGCAGGCGAAGCAGGCGCAAGATTGCTGGAACAAATCGTAGCCCGGCTCAATCAGAAGCTCTCCTGACTGAAGCAGAGGGCAGTCTACGAAGCTTGCGTTTCTGGCGGCGCAGTCACGGTGGCGGTAAGTGGTTCTTTCGCGGGAGCTACTCCGGAGACGGGCGTGAACGACTGCACTCCAATCGGCTCTACCATATTCTGCAGGTAGTACGTCACCGCCACTCCCCGCTGCCAAAAACGCGGGATCAGCAGCAATAGCAGCGTCAACTGGCTCACCCCAGCGGCTCCAAAAACGCTGGCTGGAGGCACCAACATCATCCAAGCCCAAAGCCCTGCTACGAGCACAATCGCTGCCACAATTGTGGACACAACATAACTTCCCAGCAAACGGCCCAGGCTTCGCCAGGTATGCCGCAAGCCCGCGCCAATTGATCTGCCCACTACGGGTTGGTCGCTCAGGACTATATCTGTCTGCGCCAGATCAAACCAGATACGTAGCGCCGTCATGACCAGAAAAATTACGAGCAGAGTCGCCATCGAAACGTAGAAGGGCAGCAATTCATTCGTGCTCTCCTCCGCCGCCTTCAACAGCGCGCTGCGAATGCCGAGCAAGGCTGCCGCCGCAGCGGCCATCACAACTCCCGCCACAATCATCAGCCGAAGAAACCGCCACAAATTCCGCCCGCAGGCGCGGAAAAAATCCTCGCGCGGAAGCCTATAAGTCGAAGCGTAGCCTTGTAGCACTCCGGGCAAAAACAACGCAGTCAGCAGTACGAAGAAAAAGGCGAAATGCATGGCGGGCGCGGCCGAGGCGACGGTCGGCCCAAACTCCGGTCGCCCAAACATTTCATACAGCACACCCATATCAAATCCGTTCACCAACCGATCCGCATGCAAGCTGTGATCGAGAATCTGGTGGACCTGACTATTGAACGTGCCCGCCCCGAACCATGCCAGAGCCACGTTCAGCACGTAAAACCACAAAATGTACCGCTTGTTGTGCCGGACCCTGCTCAGGCCTCCGCTCAAAAGACTTTGATGTTCACGCATGCGTATTTATCGATCCCCTAACATCGCCGGGCGACGCCAAGCTTTAGTAGAAAGTTCTAGCGCGAACGCCGAAGCCCGGTTTTTTCAAACTGCCCACCACGCCAACGCCTGGCTGATCCACTGACTCATAAACATAAAATAATTCTCTAGCTTGCGCGCCGGCTTTGCATTGGCTCCGACCGTATAACTGTTGTTGAAGTCGTCGCGATCAATGTGGACCTGGTGCTCCGGATCGATCTCCGCCGAAACTACTTGCGCCTTCTTTTCATATTCGAACTTCGTCCAGCGGCTTACGCCATCCCAATGTTCGCGAACCTTTTCGCCATTGTCGAATTTGATTTCCACCTCCACCGGCATAACGAAATTTTCTTTGCGCTGCAGCCAGACAGACGAGCGATAAAGAGTGTCGCTGTCATCTTTCTGGAAGACACTTCTCTTCTGCTCATACCAATTCACCGGATAAGACTCGACCTTCGACACTTTGTAATCCATCACCTGCGAGCCGTAGATAGCCTGATTGAAGTACCAGCGCAAATCCCTACCCGAGACTCCCTCGATTGTCCTCAGAAAATCTTCCTTAGTGGGATGCGTAAACCGATACTTCATGAAGTAAACGTGCATCGCCTTCTGCATCGTCTGTTCGCCGATGATGCCTTCCAGTGTGAGCAGCACACTCGCCGTCTTGCCGTAGGTAATTCCGCGGTAGGAGCTGAAACTGTAATAGTCGTAAGCCTTTTCTGCGATCGGATCGACGTCCTCCACGCGAATATAACCGAGACGTTGTTCCTCCCGCTCACCTCTTGTCGCTCCAGCCAGATTCATAATCGATGTGTTCTTGCCGAGGATCGAATCCAGAACCTTCACTTCGGTATAGCTGTTGATACCCTCGTCCATCCAGGCGTCCTCGAATTCATTGGTGGCTACCATTCCGTACCAATACTGATGCCCGAACTCGTGCTCGACGACCAGCTCCGGATCGTAGTAACCCGACGGCATCCACCAAGTGGTTTCGCCCGTGATAAATGTGGGGTATTCCATCCCGCCAGCTTCCGAATCTGGTTCTGGATCAACCAGAGTGATCGTCTTGTATGGATAAGGTCCGTACCAATTCTCAAAATGTTCCAGCGACTCTCGCAGGATTTTTGCATGCCGCTCCACCTGTCTCCAGTGCGCGGGCTGCATCAGGATGCGCATCTGTACCGGGCCCATCTGCCCCTGGAACACATCCTCTTTCACCTTGTAGCGCGGACTTGCGGTCCAGGCAAAGTCGTGAATGTCGTCGCCGTGATAGGTGAGGGTCTTCGTGTTATCCGCGTTACTTACCTCACCAACCTTCACGCCGCTTGCGCCCACCACCTCGAACTGGGGCAGGGTCAGCTTGACGTCATACACGCCGAAGTCGGCGAAGAACTCCGTCGTGGCGTGATACTGATGGCAGTTCCACGCGCCATGCCACCACACGCCGACCTTCGGAAACCATTGCCCGCCCAGCACGAAATCACGCTTCCATCCCGAACGTGCCTGGGTCTCGGGAAATTTTGTCTGAAATGTGATGCTGAACTGCACGAACTCCCCTGGCGCAATCGGCTTGGCGAGACGCACATCTCCGACCGTCTTGTCGTCTTTGTTGCCGTCATCGGGCTGAATGTATTGCAGCTGCGCAGTCAAATCGCCCTGACCTGCAACGATCAGGCTTTTGATTTCTTCCGACCCATGCTCATCGGCGTCCCATTCCTCGTAGGTAGCGTCGTGGCTATCCGCAACCTTGGCCTCGCGCACAAAGGTAGAGTTCGGTTGAAAGGCATTTTGATAAAGATGGAGCGGGAAATGGTCGAGCGCCTGCCCCGTCAGATTGTGATAGGTCAGCACCTCGTTGGCGTCGACAACATGTGTCGATGCGTCGTATTTCGCATTTATTTCGTAGTGAACCACACGGTCCGACATTGGTTTCGTAGAATTGATCGCCAGCGTAGTGTCAGGAATCGCAAGACCGCTGGCACCATTCGAGGGAGTGGGAACCCTGTCGTTGGTATTTTTCATCAACGGTGTGGCCTTGTCCGTTACATGCGGAGCGGTCGCCCGGGCCGCATGTTCGCGCACGGCGATCGAAATCGCGATCACGGAAATCACCGGAAGAAACACAATTACCCACCGCATTTTCATGAACGAATCCCTACTTCGTTATGGGATGGATCATATCCCACATGGTCGAATCCCGTCCTCGAAATACCATAGAAACTCAGCAGGAAAGCCGCACTCGACGCAGTTCAGCGGGAGCTTTGACAACAATAGCGTTGACTCATCAACATGGGGGGTGACATGGCAGCGGCAGCGATTTTGACTACTGTTTGGGAATCGCTCCGCGAAGGATCTTGACGACCTGCTCGACGGTCCGGTTGGCGGTATCAATCACAATATGCTCGCGGTTCCATGGGCGGTAGTCTCGTGAGACTACCTCTTGCCAAGTCAGGGACCGCGATCTGGGAATGTCGGATATGCGTGTTTCCACCCGATGCTGATGTTCTTTGGTGTCTGAACAGGTGAGCTCGATTTCAACGGCAGATACCTGGGCACGGTTCGCGACTTCGACCCACGCATCGCGGGAGAGCGGAATAGGATTCACTGAGTCTGCAATCACTGTCCTGCCAATACGGAGATTGTCCGCGGCGACTGCGTTGCCCACACGATAGCCAGCATCGTTGATTGGTGAGCTGAGTAACCCTGAATCCAAAATCGCCTCTTCGATAGAATCGATACGCACATGAACTGCACCTAGCTGGCGGGCAAGTTCTCGCGCAATGGTCGTCTTTCCAGTACCTGGCAGGCCGCCAAGGATGATGAGCATAGTGAGTTCCCATTATATTTCTTGGCTCCATCGCTTCTTCGATAAAGCTCGATTAGTCGATCCGAAACTCTTCTGCTATCTTCCAAGCCCGTGGTCAGACCTGGAACAACCGCGGCGGCCGATAGCTTTGGGCTAGAGTGATTGGTTTTGCAGTGAGCCGGAGGTTTGCTTGGCCCCGGAGAGGAGTGGAGTCCCCTCCCTGAACAGCGACGAAGGGAAATACCTGGTCGCTTTATCCGACTTCGCTGTTTCGCATCCCAAAAAGTGGGAGGTCTCAGCGGATTCAGCCCGCGCGTGCGTACGCGAGCGTGGTTTTGCATTGTTTGTAGCCACGAGCAGTGAGTCGAATGACCCCTCGAACCTCTTCGTCGAGGAATCCTTCGTTCCTCAATTCCGCAATGGCCAGGCGGGCCAGAGAAGAATCCAGGGTTTGCCGCGACAAGGTAACGAATTGGCGCGGATCCTCTTCGTAGCGGAGGACCAGTGTGACACGGAGCCCGTCGTGGATGTTTTGCCAAGTCATAACTCGATGTTATGTAGACAAGCAGCTTCCAGGAATGGCCCTCCGGTGCCAGTGCCGGGTTACTTATGTTCATTCTTGCATGTGTCCTCTTGCGTGCCGAACCGGACCTAAAATGCCGCGGCACCTACCCCGGCACTGCGGTCGAACCTCTCGGTAGTGTCCACCCGCTTGCGCAATTCCCTCCCTGCCGACGATACTGGAGTGTCCCTTAAAACGTCTTGTGACTATGAAAACGACAATCTCTCTTTCTACGCCCGCTCAACTCGAAACCGAATCTCTGGTCGCCATTGTGCTGGACCACTCTGAAAAAGAACACTCTGAAAAAGAACAAAGGAACAAAGACGCCAAACCTCAGCTCAAGCTCGCGACCGGCGATGACGCAGTGCAACCTGTCGCCGCCGACTTGCTTTCCAGCGGCGAAGTGAGTGGTAAGCCCTTCGAAATTAACCTGCTGCACAAGCCCGCTGGATTGAAGGCCAAGCGCCTCATGCTGATCAGCGGCGGCGCGGCAAGAAAGTTCACCAGTTACGAGTTGCGGCGCATCGCCGGAGCCGCGGTTCGCGCGCTGAAGTCGCGCGGTATCCGCAGCTTCGCTTTTGTCGCTCCGCCAAGCATTCCGGCCGAGGAGGCGGTGCGAGCGATTGTCGAAGGCGCGTTGGTCGGCAACTTCGATCCCGATTACTACCGCAGCGACCGCAAAGATCAGAAGATCGATGCGCTCACCATCCTCGCCAGCGGCAACAGTGATCAAGCTGCACTGGAGAGGGTTGCGAGCCAGGCGCAGATCATTGGGGAATCGCAAAACTTCACGCGCGATCTGGTGAACGAGCCTTCCAATCGCATGACTCCGACCATTCTTGCCGACCGCGCGAAAAAAATGTGTCAGGAGGTCGGATTGCAATGTGAGGTTTACGGCGCGGACAAGATCAAAGAACTGAAGATGGGCGCCTTCTGGAGCGTCGCCCAGGGTTCCGACGAACCGCCCGCACTGATCGTGATGACGTACGAGCCCGCCGGTGCGCCCGCAAAACCGGTCTTAGGCCTGGTCGGAAAAGGAATCACCTTCGACACCGGCGGAATCTCCATCAAGCCCGCCGATGGCATGGAGAAGATGAAATACGATATGGCTGGCGGCGCAACAATGATAGGCGCTATGCGCGCCATCGCACTGCTGAAGCCGAAGGTGAAAGTTATCGGCATCGTGTGCGCCACCGAGAACATGCCCTCCGGCAAAGCGCAGAAGCCCGGCGACGTACAAATTGCCATGTCGGGCAAAAGCATCGAAATCATCAACACTGACGCCGAAGGCCGTCTCGTGCTCGCCGACGGCCTCTACTACGCGCGCCAACTCGGCTGCACTCATCTGGTGGACGCGGCCACGCTCACGGGCGCGGTCGTGGTCGCCCTCGGCTATGCGAATGCCGGATTATTTGCCAACGACGATGCGATGTATGAGCGCTTCCACAAAGCAAATGCCGAAGCTGGGGAGAAAATGTGGCGTCTCCCTCTCGATGACGAATACAAAGAAAATATCAAGTCCACCATCGCCGACATCGTCAACTCCGGCGGACGCTGGGGCGGCGCCATCAACGCGGCAATGTTCCTGAAAGAGTTCGCCGAAGACACGCCCTGGATTCATCTCGACATCGCAGGCACAGCATGGATGGAAGACCAGAAACCCTGGATCGCGAAGGGGCCGTCCGGAATTGCACTACGGAGTCTGGTTGAGTTCGTGAAGAGTTTCGCGGGATAAAGAAACTAGCCACGGATTTCGCGGATCTCCACGGATCAAAGAAAAAAGAGTTAAAGATTCATCGGTGAGAATCCGTGCAGATCTGTGGCAACTACTTTGCCGTGGCCCGATCGAAGGCCTTCTCCAGTTTCGTGACCAACGGCGATTCGCCCTGCTGCAGTCCGCTGCGCCCCATCATGCGCCACAGATACTGATTTCCCGGCCAACCGTGCGCGTCGTAGACTGCAAGGACGTCTTCTGAAGGACGGCTCATCACCATCAGCACAATGTCGGCCTGCCAGGGCTCATACACTACGGTGAACTTACCCCACTTCTGCATCGCGTCCTGTACGGTACTGATCGCCTGCCGGTCCTCAGGAAGAAGGTTAGGATTAAATTGATCGCCATCGTAGCTGGTCACGTATACGTAACGGGCATTCACCAGAGTGCCGGGAAATACCGGTGTAGTCTCTGCCTGGGGAGTTTTCGGTGCCGCCATGGCCATCGTCGCCGTCATCAAAAACACGACGAAGGCAGTACGCAGGACAAATTTGTTTTTCATAAGAGTGCAAAAGTACGCCGGATTTTGGCTCTTCAATAACTCAATAACTTAGATGCGTCGCCGCCACCGGCGTTGCCCGTCTGAGTAAGCGCAAGTAAGAACCGTCTCAATCCCCGAATCTCACCGCGGCGCGAGCCTTCGCTTTCGCCGCCTCTTCCTCTCGATTCTTCGGAGGAGCTGTAGTTTCAAGGGAATGCAGAAGACGGGACGCAATGTCGGCGATTTCATCGACCGCAGCCAGAAAGGGCCCTTCGTTCGCCTTCGAGGGCTTGTTAAAGCCAGTGATCTTTCTCACGAACTGCAGGGAAGCCGCTCGAACCTCTTCGGCATTCACCGGAGGATCGAAATTGAATAGAGTCTTGATATTCCTGCACATTCCGCATGACCTCGACTCTGGAACTCAGAGCTTCGTGAAGACAGTAATTGTTTCTGAGTTTCTCATGTTGAATAGCCCCGAAATACTTTCTCACGTAGCCGCTTACATAATCGGCGGTACTGTAATTCCCATCACGCCCAGCGTGCGAATCAGTTCGCGGCGTACCACAGCGACCGTCGCCAGCAGGAATTGTTTGCGCCTCTCATCGGCCTCGCTCAGGATGGGATGCCGATGGTAAAAAGTGTTGAATAGTTGCGCCAACTGGAAAGCGTGCTTGGCGAGGTGTGCGGGCTCCGTGGTCTGGATGCATTGATTCACGACGTAGGAAGTCTTCGACGAAGCGAGCCATAGTTCCCAAATCTCCGTAGGACTTTCTCCCGTCAAAAATTCTCCGAGGTCGGCAGGCGAGATTTTACTCGGAAGCTCTCTTCCGAATGTGTCCGGATCAATCGCAGCTTTCTTGAAGATACTCGTGGCGCGAACCACGGCGTATTGCGCATAAGGCCCAGTCTCGCCCTCGAAACTAAGCGCCTCTTTGAAGTCGAAAGCAATCACCGACTGCTTGGTGAACTTCAGCATGAAATAGCGCAGCGCGCCGATCGCGATTTGAGTGGCGATCGACAGTCGATCACCATCGCCGAGTTGGGGATGCCGGGAATCGACCTCGTTCTTGGCGGAAACGATCAACTGATCGAGCAGATCGTCGGCTTTCACGCCGAACCCTTTGCGGCCGCTGACCTCGATGTAAGAGCGCGTCTTATCTTCATCGCTGAGCGCGTATCCCAGCTCAGCCGCGCAGCGCGGTGTAAGCGCAACCATCTCATAAGAAAAATGAGTGTAGTGGTCTGCGGCTTCGTTGTAACCAAGCCCGCGCAGCGCCTCGATCACGGTGTTTTGCGCCTCAGATTGGCGGGCGTCAATCACATTGTAGATTTCGGAGACGTCGCCGAAGTGAGGATGATCCTTCTCGCCTTGTGTCGCAGAGATCCAGCATTCATGCTGGTTGGGATAGCGATAAAACTTCCGGTAACCGAAGTCGCGCCCCAGCAAGCCGAATTTCCACATGTGATACGCGATGTCTTTGCCCACGTAGCCGACAGTGCCGTTGGAGCGAACGATTACTTTCTGATCCTCCTCGGAGATTTTCTGTGATTCCTCTGTGACCCCCGTGTCCCCTGTGGTAGAGATTGTGCCCGCGCGCCGCATCACCCAGCAGCCCTTATTTTTCCCTTCGTTCTCGTAAGTGAGCACGGCCGAATCTTTAAGCTTGGTAAAAGCCGCGTCCCAAAAATGCAGATGCAGAATCTCACTTTCGCGCGGAAGAAAATCGTATTCGATATCGAGGCGGTCCATGGTCTCCAGATGCCTGCGCAGGACAGCCGTAGAGATCAATTCAGCGACAGCGGCCGTTTCGCTGGAGGCGTCTTCGATCCCGTGCAGCGTCTGAGCGCGCACCTGCAAATTCTGCTTGTCCTGCTCGTACCACTGTGAGACGCGAGCGTAGAGGTCCCAACAGTAGTAATCGAATCGAGGCTGCCGCGTGAGGGCTTCGATTTCAGCGCGGGACTTTTTCTCGATCTGCGTGAAACCCACAACCACGTCGGCAACCTGCACTCCCGTGTTGTCGATGTAGTTCTGCACGTCGACTTCCCGTCCCGCAAAGCGCAGCAGGCGCACAAACGTATCGCCGAGAATGGCATTACGCAGATGGCCGATGTGAGCAGCCTTGTTGGGGTTAATGCTGGTGTGCTCCACCAGAACTTTTCCCGCAGAAATTTCGGTCGCTGGCTTCTGATCGGCAGCAAGGGCCGCTGCCATCCAGCCTCGATCGATTCTGATGTTCAGGTATCCCGGAGGAGCGACCCGCATTTCCGCGATGCCCTCGATGGGGCCGATCTCACCGCGAATGGCTTCCGCAATCTTAAGCGGCGCCGTACGCAAGGGCTTAGCGAAAGGAAAAACCGGAATGGCGAAATCGCCAAGCTCCACCTTCGGAGGCTGTTCGATCACCACATTCGGCAGAGTGGCTCCCGGATAGCGGCGCAGAAGAAACTCGCGAATGTATTGAGCCAAACGCTGTTCGACGTGACGATACAAGGCTTCCCTCTAAACGGTTCCAGAAGGTAGTGATTCTAGCAGAGCGCGCAGCAGACGCTGGTTTGACGAAGCAGGATGGCTTCCCTATGATAAAAAATTAGCCGCTATTCGATTGTCGTTGGTAATTTCCAGACACCGAGAGTGTTTCACCTCGCCAAGGACGAACGACTAACGGCCGACGACGGTTTCCATGCGCATAGCCTACCTCGAGTGTTTTTCCGGCATAAGCGGCGACATGTTCATGGGCGCGCTCGTGGATGCTGGAGTTCCGCCACAGACGCTACAAGACACGGTGGCGGCCCTCAACGTCGGGGCACGGTTGGAGATTTTGCGTGTAATGCGCAGTGGGATTTCAGCTACGAAGGTCGATGTGTGGATCGATGGGAAAAAAGACTTGCCGCGCGAGGAACATTGGAGGGAACAGCAACACGATCACCCGCATCATCACGAGCATGCGCACGAAGATCGGCATTCCGAGCAATCGCATCACGATGAAGTATCGCCGGCGGATCGCGCGCTTCAGCATGAGCATTCACACTCCCACGAGCATGGTCGCGGGCTGAACGAAATTCGACAGATCATTTCCTCGTCTCCGATTTCGGCAACGGCAAAGAAGACCGCGATCGCCATCTTCGAGGCGCTGGGGCGGGCGGAAGCCAAGATTCACAATACTTCGATCGACCATGTCCACTTCCACGAGGTTGGCGCCGTCGATGCGATGGTCGACATCATCTGCGCGGCTGTGGGCGCCGAAGCACTGGGAGTTGATGAGATTATCTGTTCGTCGCTGAATGTCGGCGGAGGCACGGTGAAGTGCGCGCACGGAACTTTTCCTGTACCGGCCCCGGCGACAGTCGAACTCCTGTCGGGCGCGCCTGTATATTCTTCCGGCGTGCGGGCGGAGTTAGTCACTCCCACGGGCGCGGCGATTGTGAAAACGCTGGCATCGCGTTTCGCCACATTTCCGGAGATGACGATTCAGAAATCCGGCTACGGCGCGGGATCGCGAGATTTTCCGGGGCATCCAAATGTAGTGCGGCTGACGATCGGAGAAACGGCCTCGATCGCTCTCGCCTCCCAAACCGCGTCGGAGACCGTCACGGTGCTGGAAGCGAATCTCGACGATCTGAATCCACAGGTCTTCGGTTATGTGATGGACCGATTGCTGGAAGAGGGCGCGCTCGATGCTTTTGCAATGCCGGTACAGATGAAGAAAAATCGTCCGGGGGCGGTGCTCACTATCCTGTGCAAACCGGAGGACGCGAGCAAGTTCGCGCAACTGCTTTTCACGGAGACGACCACGCTGGGCGTTCGGCGGCGTGAAGAAATGCGACAGGCGTTATCGCGACGCTGGGAAAATGTAGAAACTCCATGGGGTGAGGTGAGAATTAAGATCGGCAGCATAAATGGGACGGTCACCAACTACGCGCCGGAGTATGAAGATTGCCGGCGCATCGCAGCGGAGAATCACGTGCCGCTGAAGCAGGTGATGCAGGAAGCCACGCGAGCTTACACCGTAACGGTCGCCGGCAAGACTCCCGTGATCCGGTGATTAAACGCGTCATCCTCGAACAAAGAGTGCTCGAACGCGCCATGCTCGAACAAAAAATGATCGAAGAAAAGACTACCGGCGAAAAGATCAGCGGCGTTCGCGCCAGCTACGACACCCTGGCGGATGAATACGTCCGGCACGTTTACGATGAATTGCGGCACAAGCCGATGGACCGCCAACTGCTCGATCGATTCGCGGACGGCGTTCGCGACACCGGGTTGGCATGTGATCTGGGCTGCGGGCCCGGACAAGTGGCTCGCTATCTTCACGAACGCGGGGTTGAGGTATGCGGCGTGGACTTGTCAGCGGCTATGGTTGAGCGCGCCCGCCAACTCAATCCCGGCATCGAGTTCCGGACGGGCGATATGACCGCCCTCGATGTGCCCGACGAGGTTTGGGCGGGGATCACTGCGTTCTACGCCATCGTAAACCTTCCGCTCGCCGACGTCATGCAAGCCTTGCGCCACATGAAACGGGTGCTGCGCCCTGGGGGGCTGCTCCTGCTGAGTTTCCACGTCGGCGAAGAGATTCTGCACGTGGAGGATCTGTGGGGCTGCGCTGTGTCTCTCGATTTCTATTTCTTTCGCACCGAAGAAGCGGAGGGTTATCTGCGCCGTGCCGGTTTCGAGATCGACGAAGTCATTGAGCGTGAGCCGTACGCTCCCGAAGTCGAATACCCGAGCCGGCGAGCTTACATTTTCGCACGCAAACCCTCCCGGAAAACTACAAGCGCATGAACAAGAAGTTCTACATCACGACACCGATTTACTACGTCAACGCGCGGCCCCACATCGGCCATGCCTATACCACGATTGCCTGCGATACGATTGCGCGCCGGCAGCGCCTGCTCGGCGCGGACACATTTTTTCTCACCGGTACCGATGAGCACGGACAGAAGATCGAGCGCGCTGCACAAGCTGCAGGAAAAACTCCGCAGCAGTACGCCGATGAAATTTCGGCGGAGTTTCGCCGACTGTGGAAGCGGATGGGCATCTCGAACGACGATTTCATCCGCACCACGGAAGACCGTCACCAGAAGCGCGTGCAGGAACTTTTTCGCCGCATTCGCGACAACGGCTACATCCATAAGGGCACTTACACGGGACAGTATTGCGTCTCGGACGAACTCTATGTCGACGGTGCACAACCGGGCGATCCCTGCCCCACCTGTGGGCGTATCACTGAAACGGTGAAAGAAGAAAACTACTTCTTCAAGCTCTCGATGTTTCAGGAGAAGCTGCTCGCTCTTTACGCGAATCCGGAGTTCATTCGTCCCGAGGCCCGGCGCAATGAAGTGATTTCGTTCGTGCGCTCGGGATTGCGTGACATGTCAATCAGCCGCTCGACCTTTGCCTGGGGCATTCCCGTACCCGACGACCCCAGGCAGGTGATTTACGTCTGGTTCGACGCGCTGGCGAATTACCTCACTGCGATTGGTTACGGATCTTCCCACGCCGGCGCGCAGGAGGCGTTCAAGAAATTCTGGCCCGCCGATGTGCAGATGATCGGAAAAGAAATTGTCCGCTTCCATTGCGTGTACTGGCCGGCGTTTCTGATGGCGGCGGGCCTGCCCGTACCGAAGACGATCGTGGCCCATGGCTGGCTGCTGTTTGAAGAGAGCAAAATGTCGAAGTCGCGCGGCAACATCGTGCGCACAGAGACCATTCTCGACGTGTTGGGTGCCGACGCGCTGCGCTATTTTCTGCTGCGCGAAGTCGTCTTTGGGCAGGATGGATCGTTCTCCTTCGATGCGCTGGTACAGCGCTACAACTCCGACCTGGCGAACGGGCTGGGAAATCTCGCCAGCCGTACGCTGACCATGATCAATCGTTATTTCAAGGGCGAGGTTCCTTATCCATCGCACACCGCGTCAAAGGCTGCGGCGGACGACGCAATCGCCAATACGGCGCGCAAAACCATTCGCGAATTCGGAACGCTCTTCGATCAGTTCCAGTTTTCACGCGCTCTCGAAAGCGTATGGGTGCTGGTCGCGGCGGTGGACAAGTACATCGTTGAGAATGAGCCGTGGGCGCTGGGAGAAAAGCAAGATGAAGATAGCCGCTCTCGTTTAGCCACCGTGCTTTACACCGCGGCCGAAGCGCTGCGGATCGCGACAGCATTGACTCATCCCGTGATACCAGAGGCGACGGCGAAGATCTGGACGCAATTGGGCTTGGGAGACATCAAGAAACTCGCTCTCTCCGAATTGGCTTGGGGACAACTCCACCTGGGCACAAAGCTGGGTGAGGTGCAGCCGGTGTTTCCACGCGCCGATAAGAGCGCCGTCGAAAGAATGCAGAAGATGGAAGAGGATCAGAAACCCGCGGCGGCTGTAGCTGAGACTCCGACAGCCGGAACTCCGGTATCGGAGGGCGCGTCGACGACGGTCTCGCCGCCGACGACGGTTCCGGCAGCGGATGAGAAAATTTCGATCGATGACTTCAGCAAGATCGAGCTGCGGGTTGGGCTTGTGAAAGTCGCCGAGAGAGTGCCCAAGGCTGACAAACTCTTGCGCCTCGAAATCGATATAGGAACGGAGGTGCGGCAAGTGCTGGCCGGAATCGCCGAAGCCTACGCGCCGGAAACTTTGATCGGGCGCAAAGTTGTGATCGTGGCCAACCTCGCCCCTAGGAAACTGCGCGGGATGGAATCGAACGGAATGATCGTCGCGGCATCATTCGACGGCGGGAAACCCGTACTTGCGGGCTTTTTAGAGGACGTGCCGGTGGGAGCGAGGCTGAAATAGGAGCTGAGTGGTTATTCGTTTCGGCTCGGCATGGACGGGCAAGAGTGCCCTCCCCACATGGACTGTGCTGGACTTCGTGGTTCTTGCGAGCGACCAACAACTAGCGACTAACGACCGATGTTCGTAGATTCTCACGCTCATCTCGATGGCCAACAGTTCGATTCCGACCGCGAACAGGTGATCTCACGGGCGCGGGCGGCCGGAGTACAAACCATCGTAGCCATTGGCAACGGCGACGGTCCCGAGCATGTAGATTGCGGAATTCGTCTCGCGGAAAAATACGACTTCATTTATGCGACCCTCGGCATTCATCCCCACGAAGCCAGACTTGCGGACGACGCTGCGTATCAAAACATGGAGCGCCTTGCGAAGCATCCCAAGGTGATTGCGTGGGGTGAGATTGGTTTGGATTATTATTACGATCACTCGCCGCGCGATATGCAGAAAGAAGTTTTTACCCGGCAAATGGAATTAGCAGCTGCGGCGAAGCTGCCCATCGTGATTCACTGCCGGCCGTCAGAGGACAGCGACAACGCCTGGGACGATTGCCTCTCTCTGATGCGCGATCATTGGGCATCAAACGGACTCGGAGGAATTCTGCACTGCTTCACCGGCGCCTGGCCGCAAGCCAGGAGCGCCCTCGACATGGGCTTCATGATTTCATTCGCAGGCAACGTGACCTTCCCGAAAGCGCAGCAAATTCGCAACGCCGCGCTCCAGGTTCCACTAGAGCGCATGCTGATCGAAACGGATTCGCCCTACCTGGCCCCGGTTCCGCATCGCGGCAAACGCAACGAGCCGGCTTTCGTGAAGGAAACGGCGCGCAAGCTGGGCGAGTTGCGATCGATGGCGCCAGAGGAACTCGGTCAACAAACCAGTCGCAATTTCTACAATTTTTTCAAATTGGTTGAAACCGCTGAAAGCAAAATTTCAGCGTTTTAAGCCGTTCCGGAAGCCTTTCTTCTGATACCCTCAATAGTCATATTCCTTCATTTCAGAAAGAATTGAAATCCGATGCCCGAGAACACCTTCGACATCGTGAGCAAGATCGACCTCCAGGAGGTCTCAAACGCCATCCAGCAGGCGCTGAAGGAGATCCACACCCGTTTCGACCTCAAAGATTCCAAGTCGAATATCGAACTGGAAAAAGATGCCATCGTCCTGCACTCGGCCGATGAGTACAAGCTGAAGGCGGTCAACGATATCCTGCAGCAGAAACTGGTCAAACGTGGGGTCTCGTTGAAGGGATTGACGTATGGCGCCGTGGAACCAGCCGCGGGCGGCACGGCAAAGCGACGCGTCACGATGCAGCAGGGTATTGCCATCGAAAAAGCGCGCGAGATCGTGAAGCTGGTCAAGGATTCCAAGAAAAAAGCGCAAGCTTCGATCCAGGGCGATCTCGTAAGGATTAGCAGCAAAGACCGGGATACGCTGCAGGAAGTAATCGCGATGCTGCGGCCGCACGATTTCGGAATCGACTTGCAGTTTACGAATTACAGAACGAATTAAGCACGACCTTCAAAGCAGCGTACGCAGACACCTGCCGCGGAGGACTGGGAACAGATCGAGAGCCCCATTTTGAGCGCACCGGCCATCATTAACGCCAAAGAAGTTTTCGACCTGCTGCACGACGATCTTGCAGCCCTCGAGGACGAGTTCGGGCAAGATACGATCTCCGGAGTTCTGGCGATCACGGAAATTGGAGAATATTTGCGAGCCGGGGGAGGCAAGCGCATCCGTCCCGCACTTCTCTTTCTTGCTTCCAAACTGTTCCAGTACGAAGGCCGCGGAGCTGTGCGGCTGGGCGCGGTAGTCGAGATCATTCATACTGCCACGCTCGTGCACGACGACATCATCGACGAAGCCAAGACACGCCGAGGCCGTCCCGCAGCCAACACTCAATGGGGAAACTCGAAGTGCGTGCTGGCCGGCGACTGGCTGTATATGCAGGCTTTCAAAGTTGCGGTGCAGGAGCGCAACTTTCGTATTCTAGACACGCTGATTGAGTTGACGCAGCAGATGGTTGAAGGTGAACTGCTGCAGATGGAAAAACTGGGTAACTCCATCTCGCTCGATGAGTATTTCGATTTGATTTTCCGCAAAACGGCTTGCCTGTTCTCCGTGTGCATGCGCCTGGGAGCGATTCTCGGGGGAGCGACCGCCGCGCAGGAAAAAGCTCTCAGCCAGTACGGGCACGATCTGGGCATGGCATTTCAAATCGTGGATGACGTGCTTGACCTGACCGGCTCCGAAGATGTGCTGGGCAAGCCTGTGGCCAGCGATCTGCGCGAGGGCAAAGCGACCATGGCCGTGATTCACTCGCTCGAGCGCTGCACGGCAGAGGAACGGGGGAAGATCGAAACCATCCTGCGCGACCGGGCCTTCAATGGCGTAACTCATCCGCAGATCATGGAGATCCTGCAGCGCTACGGATCGCTGGAGGCCGCAACCGCCCGCGCCGCCCGCTATGCGGAGTCGGCGCGGAAAGCGATCTGCCCCTTCCCCGACTCCGAGATCAAGCGGGCGCTGTTGTGGGCGCCGGAGTTTGTGGTAGCTCGCGAGAAATAGGGAGCGAGCTCTCCTCATGATGATCCGGAACGGTGATCGGCAACGATAAACCTAATTCTTTCGACAATTTACAGCGGTAATTATCCCTTGACATCAAGTACGTAAGATGGCATACTGTTTTTGCCATGAAGCCGACCCAGAGCATCCCCAAACATCTGAGACTCACCGTAGAAACTTTTCTTGAGCGCTTCCCGAATGATGAAGCTTGCCTTGAGTACCTGAAAGAGAAGCGCTACCCGAATGGCATCGCCCATTGCGCGAAGTGTAAGCAAGCGCGCAAACACCACCGCGTAACCGGGCGTCCGGCCTATGCCTGCGACTACTGCGGCTCGATGATCTCCCCGATGGCCGGAACCATTTTCGAGCATAGCAGCACTTCGCTCCGAAAGTGGTTCTATGCGATGTACCTCATGGGGTCCACTCGTTGCGGTATCTCCGCGAAGCAAATTCAGCGGGAGACTGGCGTCACCTACAAAACCGCGTGGCGCATGTTTAAGCAGATTCGCTCGTTGCTGTCCGAACCAGACATGCAACTGGAGGGATCGACGGTGGAGATCGACGAAACCTATGTAGGCGGGAAGCGCAAGAATCGGCATGGTTCGCGTGGGATGCGCGGACGCGACAATAACGAAAAGACTCCCGTATTCGGCATGGTGGAGCGCGGCGGTCGCGTAATTGCTTGCGTGACTCCCGATGTCAAGGCCGCTACCCTCTTTCCGATCATCGAAGAAAAGATTCTGCCGAACACCACCGTGTACAGCGATGAGTATTCGACTTACGATCAACTCCACAAACTGGCGAACTGCTACAACCACAAGCGGATCAAACACGCGCAGAAAATCTATGTGATGGGCGACGTTCACACCCAAACCATCGAAGGATTCTGGAGTCTGGTAAAGCGTGGGATCGGCGGGGTCTACCACTCCGTCAGCCGGAAATATTTGCAGACCTACTTGGATGAGTACAGTTTTAGGTACAACAAGCGGGATCAGGGCAATTTGATTTTCACTTCGATTTTGGAGCGGGTTTTCGAGCGGGCGTCGTAATAGCCCGCTCCACCATTCGGTCAAAGTCGCCGAATGTGAAAGGTTTTGACTTCTCGCGCGTATCGCTCTTCGTCTTCTTTGCGGGATTCCTAGAGTGATTCGCCACTGCAACCCTCTGGAAATGAGGGTACCGCAGTGGTGTGCGCTCGTCAATCCCGCATTTTTCTTCGGGAGTTCGCCCCGTTCTTTTTCGGGCGTAAACATGGGGTGTTTTGCGTGCTTGGCTTCTATATCGACGACAGCGCGGATCACAAACGAAAAACTGTTTTTTCGGTAGCGGGGTTCATTGGGGAAGGTGATGACTGGTTCGATGTCGAAAGATTCTGGAATGCCAGGTTGGAGCGAGAGGGAATGGACTACTTCCGCACCTACGATTGCGTGAATCTCGAAAACCACTTTCAGGAAAGGTTGGTGGATCGTCACAGCTTGAATACTGCGCGAGTCATAGCGGATGCTGTTCTTTCGGACCTGAAACAGCTTATCGCCACATCTAAACTTTACGCCTATTGCCTCGGCGTTTTGATGGACGATTACCGCTTGGTCGCTTCCGAACCAGACGGGAAGATCGTCCTCAATGAAGACCCTTATATTTTTGCTCATCATCTGTTAATGGGCTTGGTGCTTGACGATGCGAACAAGTTCACACGGCGAGAGATTGTCGCATTTATGTATGACGAACACAGCAAGGCGGCCCTATTACAGGATTCATGGGTAGGCTTCAAAGAGCAAAATCCTAACTGGGCAAACTCCGCAGGTACTCTTGCTCCACTAGGTGACAAAACAAACGCTCCGATCCAAGTGGCTGATCTCATAGCTCACAGCACCACTCGATTCTTTCTGGAATTCCCCAACGATCCAGAAGCCGCCAAAGCGAAATTGAAAGACTGGCTAAAAGGCAACCTCCAGCGCGTTGTTTACGCAGATGCAAGGTGGCTCCGCGAAGTCGTTGCTGGCAACGTGGAGCGATTCAGAGCACTGGGCGCAAACGCTGGAATGATCAAAATCCCGACGCAATAGCACTGCCCTGTCACGGCTCCTTGAGTATATACTTGACGTGTGGGGATACTTACCTTTACAGCAACCTCTTTGCCGCTTTCGCTCACCTAACCACGGGTACTCCAGACCGCGCCGCAATCCGTTCATAGCCTCAATTACGTAAGTAAAGAGGCAGCAAAAAATCTGGCCGCGCAATCGAGAAAACACAAAGGAGACCTCCAAATGAAAAAGCTGATGGTTTGTTTTTTGGCGCTGACTTTCGCGATGAGCCTAACCGCCTTCGCTCAACAGGACAACAATATGTCGCAATCCCAAGCCGATCAGGCAGGGGCGAAAGCCCCGCTGATGACATTAAAGGGCACGGTCAAGGCGGAGGGCGACAAGTACACCTTCGTCGACAAAGACGGCAAAAGCTGGGATGTGATGAATCCCGAAGAGCTCAAGGGGCACGAAGGACATCACGTGCAGCTTAGCGCTCACGTTTATGCCGACAAGGGCTCCATCCATGTAATGAGCGTCAAGATGCTTAAGGGTGGCTCGATGAGCAGCGATTCCATGAGCAAATAGCTCGAGGCTACACAGTAATCCGCTAATCCTTGTGGCCGGTCCAGTGATCTTAACCACTGGCCGGTCTTTTCTATTTTTATCTATTTTAATTCCGTCGATGGTCGCTGCCCGGACCGACTGATGATTTCCGTCACTCGATACAGTGACCGGGCACACTGACTTTTTTGAACGGCCGCGCCATAATTCAAGCGTTGGCAGAGCATCCCGCGATAGCGGAAAGGCTAACGAGACGCATCGAAAATGCAGTGGACCGTCACAGCGCGATCCACTGGATCTCCCCCCGGCACTGTGAAAGGAACAGTCGCTGAGGGTCCTGATCCGCAGCGGGCGCATTGCCAACGGGCAGCGGCTTCAGTCGAAGCTTCAAGAAAAGGCGCTCGGTCTTAACCGACGCGCTGGCGCATAAAGCGCCGAGAAACTCCGAGTGAAAGCCGCTGCTTCCGCAACCTGCACGGAAAGAGTCCTCCTGAGACTCGCACTCTCCGTAACAGAGCCGGACGCTGCCCCTCGGGCAAACGTCCGGCTTTGTTTATACTGAACCCTTTCTTGATTTACCCTATCCAACACTGCTTATGGATCTGGTTTTGCTGATGGCGCGCCACGGCTATGCTCTAACCTTTAGCCTGTTGCTGGCTGAAGCGGTCGGGCTTCCCTTCCCAGCCGCAATCGCGCTCGTCGCCGCGGGTGCCGCAGTGGCGGCTCGCGCGTTGTGGGGGCCATACGTTGTGGCTGCGGCGGTCACTGCCTTGCTCCTGGGCGATACCGTTCAATTCTGGCTGGGACGGTACATGGGCTGGGCCCTGTTGGGATTTCTGTGCCGCGTTTCGATCAATCCGGAGACCTGCATCTTGCGCTCGGCGGAGTCCTTCTACAAGCGCGGCAAACTTACTCTGATCGTCGCCAAGTTCATCCCTGGAGTAAACACGATGGCCGCACCACTGGCTGGCAGCATGAAGATGCGCTTCTGGCAGTTCCTGCGCCTCGATTTCGCGGGCGCCCTCGTGTACGGCCTAACCTATCTCTCAATTGGATACCTTTCGCGCGACTTTCTTGCCGCTGTCCTGCGTGGATTTCACGCTGCCGGCCAGGCAATGGAGGTTGTGGTGGTCGCCGCGCTTGTGGTCTACGCGATTTACCGCGTAGTGCAATATCGCAAGAACAGGATGTATCGCATAGTGCCGCGGGTGCAGGTAGAGGAACTGGCCCGTCGCCTGGCTTCCGACGATGCCGCCCACGTGCTGATCGTCGATGTCCGCAGCCACGGCTATTACGACTCCGGAACAGCGCGGATCAAGAATTCGATCCGCATCGAGCCCAACAACCTTGAGGAAGAGATCAAGGACCTTCCCAAAGACAAGGACATTTATCTTTACTGCACTTGAGCGCGCGAAGCGACCAGCGCCCGGGTGGCGCACCTGCTGCGGGAAAAAGGCTTCAAGACGTTCGTGATCGTCGGCGGCCTAACTGCGTGGCGTAAAGCCGGGGAACCCGTAGAGCCAGTGCCAGAGAACGATCTGGTGAAACTGCCGACATTCAACTAGTTTTTGGTCGTCAGCCGTTCGCACCTGTCCGCGCCCTGCATCTGCCTCGTCGTCACCCTTGCTCCCTCATACCCCGAATTGGCGCAAGTGATGATCGAGATGTTTGTACATTCCGGTCGCCCACTCGTGCGGCGTGAGTGGACCAAAGAACGAATGCGGGTGCCTTGTGCACTGCGCTTCTCCGCCCTCGTGAAATCGCCGGATACGAACTTTGAGTTGTTCTTGCTCTTGCGCAAAATCTCTCTGATCGGCGATAACGAATTTCTTGTCGGTGGGACCGTTCTTGGAAAACGGCTTGTCGTTGGTAAAGAGGGGCCGCACAAACGGCCCGAGTATTCTGCCGATGAACATCCTGGGTAAAAGGAGCCGTCCCGAAGCCACATCGAGTGTCGCGGAGCAATGTGCCATCATCTGTGCAACATCCATTTTCCCCCATTGATGCTGGGTCGTGGGCTGCAACTTGTCGATGCGGGACGTGACCTCGTTAACCGCATCCGGCTGAAATAGACTTTTCACGCTCACCTCCCGCCTGAAACGTCTGCCAACGGTCAGAATGATAGCATCGAACTGCAAGTCAGATTCCGATGGCATCCATCCGGGAAATCGAAATCAAGTTTCGCGTTGCACGCATACCTGCGCTCACGCGCAAACTTCGCAAGGCGGGGTTCCGCATCGTCACGCCCCGGACACGCGAAATGAACACGCTCTATGACCTTCCCGGCGAGGTGCTGCGGAAGCGCAAAGAATTATTGCGGCTGCGCAAGTATGGTTCGGAGTGGACGCTCACTCATAAGGCCGGGAAGAAGACGGAACGCCACAGCAGCCGCGATGAGTTGGAGACGTCTGTGCCCGACGGAAAGCGGATGGATTTAATCTTGCGCGCGCTGGGGTATGCGCCGACCTTCCGCTATGAAAAGTTTCGTGCCGAGTGGACCGATGGCAAGGGGCAAGTCGTCGTGGACGAAACTCCCATCGGAAGTTTCTGCGAGGTCGAAGGCGCGCCGCGCTGGATCGACGGTACAGCGAAGAAGTTAGGAGTGAACGCAGCCGATTACATCATGCAGAATTACGCTGGATTATTTTTGGAATGGAGGGCTCGGACGAAGAGTGCAGCTAAGGAAATGACGTTCAAGGCATTGGGAACTCGCGCACGTGCGCAATAAACCTCGGGGCACGAAATTGGTGATCACGCCCCGTGGCACTTCTTGAACTTCTTCCCCGAACCGCATGGGCAAGGATCGTTGCGGCCCACTTTCTCCTGCGCGCGCACCACTTGCTGTACCGGCGCAGCATCGCCGCCTCCAGCCATGCGCGCCTGCTCCAGCTCGCGACGCTTGCGCCGCATGAACGCTTCTTCCAGGTCGTCAGCGGATGTTGCCACCAGGCGCGGCGGACGATGTCCGTTTCCACCACTGCCCTGTCGCGCCGGAACTCCGGTATCCGGTCCTTGACCTGTCGCTTCGCCTCCCTGCGGGCCAGCAGCTCCTGAATCCGGCGGACGTTCGAGAATCTGCATCAGGTAGAGGTAGCGGGCCGTATCTTCCTGGAAGCGCTCCAGCATGGCCTCAAACATCTCAAACGATTCCTTCTTGTACTCGACCAGCGGATCGTGCTGGCCATAGCCTCGGAGGCCGATGCCCTCCTTGAGGTGGTCCATGCTGAGCAGATGGTCTTTCCATTGAGAATCGAGAACACTAAGCATGATCATGCGCTCGTGATGGCGCATGGCCTCGGGACCAATCAGTTTTTCTTTCGCCTCGTAGCGTTCTTTCAGCTTCTCAAAAATCGCGTCGCCGAGTTCCTGCCGGTTCAACGCTTCCGGCTTCACGCCCTCAGCCAGAAAATCAACCCCAAAGCGCGTGAACACCGCATCTTTTAGCCCTTTGATATTCCAGTCGTCCGCGTGTCCCTTGGGCGGGCAATACTCTTCCATTAAGTCGCCGAGAATGGCTGAAACGTAATCCTCAAGAATCAGATCTTTCTGATCTATGCCCTCAAGCAAGCGGCGGCGCAGGCCGTAGACAGCCTCGCGCTGCTTGTTCATCACGTCGTCGTATTCGAGCAGGTGTTTGCGCGATTCGAAGTGCTGCCCTTCCACCGCCTTCTGCGCGGTCTCGATGCGGCGGCTGATCAGCTTGGACTCGATCGGAACCCCCTCTTCCATTCCCAGGCGCTCGAGCAGCTTCGAGACCCACTCCTTCGCGAAGATGCGCATCAGGTCATCTTCAAGCGCTAGGTAGAAGCGCGATGACCCGGGATCGCCCTGCCGTCCCGCGCGCCCGCGCAATTGGTTGTCGATGCGGCGTGATTCGTGCCGCTCAGTGCCCAGAATGTGTAGGCCACCGACGGCCGTAACCTCGTCGTGCTCTCTGTCGGTCTGTTCTTTGTAGCGGCTGAAAACTTCCGCCCACTTATCGGTCGGCACCGTATACTCGTTGCCGTTGTAGTAGAAGATGGAAGTCGCACCATCCTCCTGCGGACCTTCGATCTTGCCCTGCGCCACGCGCAGTTGCTGCGCGATTCCCTTCTTCACCAGCTCCTGCTTGGCCATGAATTCCGGATTGCCGCCCAGCAGAATATCGGTGCCGCGGCCCGCCATGTTCGTGGCGATGGTTACCATGCTCTTGCGCCCGGCCTGTGCCACAAATTCAGCTTCACGCTCGTGAAACTTGGCGTTCAGCACGACGTGCTGTTTCAGCCCTTTCTTCTTCAGCAAGTCAGAGAGCCGCTCGGACTTTTCAATCGACGTGGTGCCCACCAGCACCGGCTGCCCTTTCTCGTGAAGCTTCTGAATCTCATCCGCAACCGCGAAATATTTTTCTTTCTCGGTGCGATACACGACATCAGGATTCTCCAGCCGCAGCATCTGCTTGTTCGTCGGAATCACAATGACGTCCAGCTTGTAGATATTGTCGAACTCGGCCGCTTCCGTTTCGGCCGTTCCCGTCATGCCCGACAACTTCTTAAACATGCGGAAATAATTCTGGAAGGTGATGGTAGCCAGCGTCTGGTTCTCGCGCTCAATCTTCACGCCTTCCTTGGCTTCAATCGCCTGATGCAGGCCATCCGACCATCGGCGCCCCGGCATCATGCGACCGGTAAATTCGTCGACGATGATTACTTCGCCGTCTTTGATCACATACTCAACGTCGCGACGATAGAGCGCATGCGCCTTGACCGCAGTCTCGACGTGATGCTTGAGCGGCCAGTTCTCCGGATCGGCTATGTTGCCGATGCCGAGCAGTTGCTCGACCTTCGTCCAGCCTTCGTCGGTGACCGTAATATTGCGGTGCTTCTCGTCGACCACAAAATCGCCAGTAAGCTGCGATGGTTCGCCGGGAGCAACCTCAAGCTCTTCGCCTTTTTCCAGCTTCGGAATGATCCGGTTCACGCGGTAATACTTGTCTGTCGATTCCTCGCTCGCTCCGGAAATGATCAGCGGCGTTCGTGCTTCGTCGATCAGGATCGAATCCACTTCATCGACGATCGCGAAATTGTGGCCCCGCTGCACGCAATCTTTCAGATCGAACTTCATGTTGTCGCGCAGATAGTCGAAGCCGAACTCATTGTTGGTGCCGTAGGTCACATCGGCGGCGTACGCGGCTCGCCGCTCTTCGTCATCGAGATCGTGAACGATCACGCCCACCGTCAGCCCCAGAAAGCGATAGAGCTTCCCCATCCATTCGGAGTCGCGTTTCGCCAGATAGTCGTTGACGGTAACTACGTGCACGCCGCGTCCGCTAAGGGCATTGAGATAAACCGGCAGGGTTGCGACCAGCGTTTTTCCTTCACCGGTCTTCATCTCTGAAATCATGCCTTTGTGCTGCACCATGCCGCCGATCAATTGCACGTCAAAGTGGCGCATCTTGAGCACACGCCGCCCCGCCTCGCGCACCACGGCAAAGGCCTCTACCAGGATTTCGTCCAGCACTTCCTGCAGCGCTTCGTATTGTTCCTTCTCAAACTGCTTCACGCGATCGGGATCGTCTTCGGTTTCGGCCTCGGGGCCGGATACCGCATTACTAGAAACCGCGTTATTCGAAACCCGGCTCAGCCGCTCCTGAATCCGCTGCCGGAATTCATCCGTCTTGGCGCGCAATTCGTCATCGGTGAGCTTTTGCATGTCGGGTTCGACGGCGTTGATAGCCTCGACCCTTGGCATGAAACTCTTGATCACCCGCTCGTTCTTGGTCCCAAAGACCTTGCCAATCAGAGTATTAATCAAACTTGGAAATCCTTCAGAGGGAGGGGATTTGGCCCCAGTGTATCCCTTTTAGCCTAGCACATTTAGATGCGCCGGACAGGCGCAAGGAACACTTAACGGAAGGTATTCGCCGCCGAGAATGCAAAGAGCACCGAGGGAACGAGAGAACGTTCGCTTTTAGTCCTCGGCGATCTCGGCGTGCTCGGCGGTGAGTAGGTTTTTCGTGTATATTCCCCCACGACCCATGCCCACTTTCTATGACCGTTTTGTCGAGTGCGCGGAGCGCTGGCCAACCAACGTCGCGCTCGAGATCCAGCGTCACGATCACATCGAGAGCTGTACCTACGCCGAGCTGCGAGGGATGGCTGAATCCATCGCACAATGGATTACAGAAAAAGAATTCGCGCGCGGCTCGCGCCTGGCACTTGTCGCGGATAATCATCCCCGATGGGTAGCAGCATATCTGGGCATCATTGCTGCCGGATGTACCGTGGTCCCGCTCGACACTGCGCTGCACGCCGATCAATTGACAAAGTTATTGCAAGACAGCGGTAGCTCCGCCCTGTTCTGCGACGCGAAACACGCAGAAGTGGCGCGAGACGCAGTCGCAAATCTCGCCACACCACTCGTCCTTATGGATCCCGACCGCATGCCCCGGCCGCCCATCCCTGAAGACTGGCTGGAAAACTTGCCCGCAATTTTCGAGCGTGGAAAGCAAAATTTTCAGCCTGTCCCGTCCGCCCCGGATGACATCGCCTCACTGCTCTACACCTCGGGCACGACAGCCGATCCCAAAGGAGTGATGCTGACGCATGCCAATCTCCTTGGCGAAGTCGAGGCCGTTTTCAACTGGGTCGACATTGGCCCAAACGATGCCCTTCTCGGCGTGCTGCCCATGTTTCACGTCCTGGCCCAAATGGCGAACCTGATGCTTCCGCTGGTCAAGGGCGCGCGCGTCGTCTATCTCGAAACGCTAAACACTACCGAACTTCTGCGAGCTCTGCGGGATCGCAACATCACAGCCTTTGCCGTCGTGCCGCAGTTTTTCTATCTGATTCATGAGCGGATTTTTCAAGAGGTCGCAAAACGTCCCGCGATCACTCAAAGAGTTTTTCACGGGCTCATGAGCGCCAATCGCGCGCTAAGAACAGTCGGACTAAACGCCGGCCCAGTTATATTCTCCAAGGTTCACGAAACTTTGGGAAAGAAAATGCGCTACCTGGTGACGGGAGGATCGCGCTTCGATCCCGCCATCGCACATGATTTCTACGCGCTCGGCATAGACGTGCTGCAAGCCTACGGTTTGACTGAAACCACCGCCGCCGTATTTGCGACATCGCCCAACGATAACGTGATCGGTTCCGTGGGCAAGGCGATGAAGGGCGTCGAGGGCAGAATCGCCGAGGAGAAGATCGACGAGAAGGCTATCGAGGAACATAATATCGATCCGCAAATCTTGGACGATGGCGCCCCCGCGGCGGGTGAAGTCGCCTTGCGCGGTGCGGTAGTCATGAAAGGCTACTGGAATCGTCCTGACGCAACCGCAGCCGTCCTGCGTGACGGGTGGTTTTACACTGGCGATCTTGGCTACTTCGACGCCGAAGGAAACTTGTTTCTCACCGGCCGAAAAAAAGAACTAATCGTTCTCAGCAACGGAAAGAATGTTTATCCCGAAGAAGTTGAGGCGCATTACCTCAAGTCGCCGTATATCAAAGAGCTCGCCGTGATGGGACTCGAAGGCACTCCTGGCGAAGCGGGCGACCGGCTGCACGCGGTGATCGTACCCAACTTCGATGCGCTGCGCCGGAAAAAAATTGTGAATGCGAAGGAAGCGATCCGCTTTGATATCGAAAGCCTGTCGCAGCAAATTGCCTCCACCAAACGCATCGGCAGTTACGAGATCTGGCAGGAAGATTTGCCGCGCACCACCACGCGCAAGATCAAACGCTTCGAAGTTGAAAAACGCGTCAGAGCAAATCAAGCGCACAAAGTCGCTGACGACTCCGAGTTGTCCCTCGATCGCCCATTAACGGCAGAAGAAACCGCATGGCTGGCTCAACCCGCAGTGCAGCGTGCGCTCGCGATTGCGCGGGCGGCCGCGCGCACGCCGCCACCAACTCTGCGCCCAACTCAAAATCTGGAACTCGACCTGGGCCTCGATTCCATGCAACGCGTCGAATTGCTCAGTCACGTCGAGGAACAATTGGGAGGCAACGTTCCAGAATCGCAACTCGCGGAGATTTACACCGTCCGCGATCTGGTCGATGCGGTTCTGCAAAGCGCGGCCGACGGCACCGGAGGCCGGGAAGCGCGCACCCCGTTCGCCGGTTGGAAGTCGATTCTGGCCCAGGAGCCCGATCCTGCCCAGATAATTTGTCTGGTTCGGCCCCAACCCATTAGCGCCTCCTTTTGGTATATGGTGTCGCGATTGAGCCAAGTGATTGCGCTCGACCGTTTTGATCTGCACGTGCGCGGACTAGAGAAGCTGCCCAGGAGCGGCGCATATATTATTTCACCCAATCACCAGAGCTATCTCGATCCACTCATCCTCGCAAGCGTTCTTCCGCCGCTTGTTTTCGACAAAGTTTTTGCCTTGGGCACAAGCGAAATCTTCGGCGAAGGCCTCATGCTGCGGCTGGCGCGTTCGCTGAGAATCGTAGTGCTCGATCCGGATGCCAACCTTATTCCCGCTATGCGTGCCGGCGCTTTCGGCTTGCGCCAGGGACGCCCGCTGATTCTTTATCCCGAAGGCGAGCGCTCGATCGATGGCACTCCAAGAATTTTCAAGAAGGGTGTCGCCATATTGTCCATCCATATGCAGGTGCCAATTGTGCCCGTGGCGATTGAAGGCTTCTACAAAGCATGGCCCAGGAACAAACCGTTCCAGCAATTCACTGCGCTGAAGATGGTGTTCGGCGACCCGATCGTTCCCCCGCCGGAGACACACGCGTCAGAGGAGGCTTACGAGAAACTGACCGCGGATTTGAAAGCGCGAGTAGTTGAAATGTGGGAAGGATTGCGGCGTTGAACGCTGATCGCCTTCGTAGCGCGGGATGTCCGGGGGCACCTTGCCCCGGATTCAAAACGCACACGTGAGAGGTGCCGAAAATACTGGCTCTATTTCGCCCGCGGATGCGTCTGATCATAAACCTGCAGCACGTGCTTCATTGACAACTGCGTGTAGCGCTGCGTCGTCGCCAGCCTTTCGTGCCCAAGCAACTCTTGGATCGCACGCAGGTCTGCGCCTTCTTCCAGCATATGCGTGCCAAACGCATGCCGCAGCGTGTGCGGATGAACGTCGGGGGATAGCCCTTTCGCAACTGCGATCTTCTTGACGATGCGCCCCACACTTCGCGTGGTAAGCCGCCCACCTCGCCGGTTAATGAGCAAGGCCGCCGAGCGCTTCCGGATTGTATCCACAAGCTTCTGACGCGCCGGGAGATAACTTGCCAACGCCGATTTCACCGAATCACCGAACGGAACGTACCGTTCTTTCTTCCCTTTGCCGCGAATCAAAATGGCCTCGGCACTTAGCCGAATATCGTCGAGGTTGATCCCGGTAAGCTCCGAATTCCGGATGCCGCATCCATAGAGCAGTTCGAGCATCAGTCGATCGCGCTCGGCAAACGCCGTGACTTTCGGCATCTCGCCATCGATCACAGCATTCATTTCCTCAATGGTGGGAACCCGCGGAAGTTTCTTCGGAAGCTTCGGCGTAGCCACAAGTTTTGCCGGATTGTGTTCCACCACTCCCTCCCGCGCCAGCCAGCGATAAAGAGACCGCACAGCGGCCAAAGCGCGCGCCACAGAGGTTTTGCTTAATCCCTTCTCGTAAAGCTGTGAGAGAAATCCACGCACTACGATGTGGTCGATCTGCTTCCATCCCCGCGAACCTGAGTAAACCGCAAACAGAGCGAGATCGCGCCTGTAAGCCTTGATGGTGTGCGTCGAGGCATTCCGCTCCCGCAAATGCAGGATGAAATCCGCGACAGCTTTACCCACGACAGTGCGGGACTCTTTGGCCGCGACAAGTGTCATTTCGCCTTGGCCCTGGGATGATGTTTCTGATACACAGTTCGCAATCGGTCGAGTGCCAGATGCGTATAAACCTGCGTTGTAGAAATGTCCGCGTGACCCAGAATAGTTTGCACCGTGCGCAGATCAGCCCCGTTCTCCACCATATGAGTAGCACAGGAATGCCGGAGCATGTGCGGAGAGGCTGCGCGCCCACAAGCCGCGGAAGCAGCCCTGACCATTTGCCACACTCGTTGCCGAGTCAACTTCCGTCCGCCGCGCCCAATAAACAGCAGTGGTGAATTCCTAACAGAGGTGGCTACAGATGCAGCTATATTTCGTTTCCCTGCCACCAGAGCCGGACGTGATTTCGCCAGATATTCTCTGACCGCCTGCTGCGCCGATTTTCCCAGTGGGACGACGCGTTCCTTGTCACCTTTGCCTCGCACCAGCATGTATCCGGCTTCAAGCTTCAAATCTTCAAGCTTCGCGCTGATGATTTCCGAAACGCGCAACGCACCCGCGTAGAAAACCTCCAGCATGGCGCGATCACGCCCGGCTAGCGCAGCAAAATCACCGCTGTTGCGCGTGGGATTGCCGTTCTGACGAGCCCGTGGAGCGGCCAGTGTCGTTTCCATCTCATCGCGAGCCAGCGCTTTCGGAAGAACCTTCCATTGTTTCGGAGACTCGATGTTCAGCGTTGGATCGTGTTCGATTTTCTTGTCGAGCAGGAGATAACGATAGAGATGGCGAAGTGCCGAGAGCTTTCGACCCACGCTGCGGCCATCCACTTGATGAGAAAAAAGCTGTTGCAGAAAATCCCGTACATCAGTACGCTGCGCCGTTAGCAGCAGACGTTTTCGCTTCTCAAGAAATTCCGAGAACTGCAGAACGTCGGTTGTGTACGCGCTGATAGTGAGCGGCGCTAATCCCTTCTCGATTCGCAAATAATCGAGAAAGTCTGACAGCACGCGCGAATTGGTTCCCGTGGTCACGGCGAAGAATGAATGAGTATGCTCGTTATCGGACACTGAAGAAAGTGATGAAAGGGATGCTTAGATGTGGCCGGTCGAGAGTTGGCTGGCTACGTCCGTCCCGCGTCCCGCAGCAAATCCACCGCGTACAACGCTCCCTCCGGCGTCTCCTCATGCTTGAAGTAAGCGAACACATCGCGCCCAGCAGCCAGATGTTCTCCAATACGGGCGACCATTCCGCGACGCTCGTCTCCCGTGTAATTCGGCTTGCGGAATCTGTAATAAACATAAGCCGCAGTCACGACATCTGGCGTCACGCGCTCCTCGGTCTCCGCCACGCATAACGCAGCTCCGTGAGTCTTCAGCAGTTCCCAAGTTGAGTCTGCAAACCACGAGTCGTGACGGAATTCGAATGCCGCCGGCAACATGCGAGGTAAAAGGCTGAGAAAATCTTTGAGTAGAGAGGCATCCATTTTCAGATTCGGCGGCAATTGAAAAAGTACAGGCCCCAGCTTGCCAGCGCTTGCCAGTGGCTCAATCGTTGTCAAAAAACGCGGAACAAAATCCTCGGCCCCCTTCAACCGCTTGATATGCGTGATCACCTGATGCGCTTTGACGCCAAAACGAAAATGCTGCGGAGTTTCCTGAATCCAGTTCTGGATCGTGCTCTCTTTTACCAATTGCCGGAAGGTAAAATTCACTTCGACCGTATTGAGCCGTGTTGCGTAGTGACTGAGAAATTTTTTCTGCGCGAGTTTCGCTGGATAGAAATCAGGCTTCCAGCTTGGATACGCCCATCCGGATGTCCCAGTGAATAGTTGAGCCATGGCTAAAGTCGCGAAGTCTTCGAGGACGGGATTATACCTTGCGTCTAGCCTTCGTTACCGGCGGCCGCTTCGCGACTTTTCCAGCAGTTTTTCTAACGCGGCGGGGCTCCACTCTCGGCTCTTCCTGTGCCTGCGCCGCGATTGAGATCGGCTCCCCAGTTTCCGCGCCTGCGGATTCCGCTTGTTTCTTGAGATCCGGCAACCGCTGCTTCAACACCAGTACCGGCGCAAACAAGTCTCCCTCTTTTTCTACACGCTTTACCGTCTGCCCCGCTTCGAACACAAGCAAGCTCGCATCTTTCTTCTTAAACGCTCGTTCGACTTCCTCCCACGTCACCGGAGTCGAAACCGTAGGCCGTTCCCGTGCCCGCAGCGAGTAGACCGCTATGGTGGTTTTGTGCTCGTCGTTCTGGCTCCAATCCACGAATACTTTCCCAGTGCGAACCTTCTTCTTCATATCCGACACAACCATCTCCGGATGATCGTGTTCGAGCAACTGCGCCAGCGCGTGCGCGAAAGGCTTGGTCGATTCATAGCTCGTTGGAGTGTTCAGCGGGACATATATCTGCAGCCCTTTGGAACCGGAAGTCTTTGGAAAACTCTGCAACCCGAAGTGTTCAAAGATTTCCCGCAACCACAACCCAACCTGGCAACATTGCACAATATTCGCCGGCGGACCCGGATCAAGATCGAAAACCATCATGGTGGGACAAGTGATGTCCTTCGCCAGCGAGAGTGACGGATGCAGTTCGATGGCAGCGAGATTCGCCAGCCAAACCAGCGTTGGCAAATCGTCGGCCAGAATGTAATGCACCGTGCGCCGGTTTCCCTCGCTCCAGATGGGCACAGTCTTCACCCAGTCGGGGCGATGCTGCGGAGCATTTTTCTCGTAGAAAAATTCTTCATCCACGCCATTGGGATAGCGCTTGCGCGTAAGCGGCCGCTCCGCCAAGTGGGGTATCATCGCTGGCGCAATCCGCACGTAGTAGTCGATGATCTGCTGCTTGGTAAAGCCGGCGGCTGGATAAAGAACCTTCTCCAGATTCGACAGCTTAAGTTGTCTTCCCTGAATTTCGATCGTCGAATCCATGGGGCGCACGCTCCAGAAGGCATTTTGCCTCAAACGGCGCGCAACGCAAAATACGGCCTTCTCCCCATGCGCTTCGTTTGCAGCGTCAGGCGGTGGAGCACTTTGTCGTCCTGAGCAGCGTTCTCTGCGCGGATCGGTCGGCGAGACGGAGTACGTTGGGCATGATAAGGTCGATGTCGGGGTAGAATGCCGACTGCACCCGACGGATTCCAAGAGGGGCCCGCTGACTACTCGATCCCCATCACGGAGTGATGAGCTTAGCGCGAGAGCGCGGCTCGCGGTCCTTGCAGTTGCTATCGTTGGCATTGGGACATTCTTCCTACCCCTTATAACCACGGGTACACCGATCTTCGGGCGGACCCGATGGTCGTTGTTTGACATAGCCTGGCGCATTTCTTCTGGCGAACTGCCACCGACGCGTCGGGTCGCCGACCCTGTCGGCACGTACCTTGGACTGGTCATCAGCCTGCTTCCTATATATGGCATCTGGTTATATTCAGGTACAGCAGCGCTTCTCTCTGTTGATTCCTTGAGAAGGAAATTATCTCTGGTTGGTCTTGTCGGTATGCTTTTCTCGGTTGCGGACTGGCACTGGGACAAGCACGTGTACGAAGAGGTGTTTTTCGGAGGATGGGCATACGGCAACTTTGTATTGACGAGACACGTCGCGTTCGGCGATTTATACATTTCGTGGATTGGAGTGATGGGGGTGCTGACATATATTGCACGGAATGCCGATCCAGACGGGCATCCTACGTCTGGCATCATGCGAGGCTAGATGTCCCGTGGTAATCGAGAACTCGCATTAGGCTCTTAGCAGGGGGCCCAAAAAGGACGATGAAACTCGTTCGATCTGACTCGCCAGAAGTAGCTCCTTACGTCGCCTCGACCGCCGCCGTAGCTTGCTGGGGCTGGTCGGTGCTGGCTTTGGCCTGCATCGCAACTGTAATTGGGCTTTTGATCGTGCTCGCTGCGAGTCTAATTTCGGTGCGCGCGGCGGCTTGGCTCGCCGTGCCGGTTGTGCTTGCATTGAATGGATATGTGCTATGGTGGGGAACATCCCCTCGCTTGAACTGGGTCGTAGTCGGCCACGACGACCGGGTTTTCGTTAAGCCCTTCCTGAGGCGTCGAAGGGGGCGAGCTGACCTACAAGGGCCAGATGTCATCACGCTCGAAGCCCAAGAAATTGCTTCGATGTCGGCCCGAACCGTGGAAGTGTTTCTAGATGGCCCCAAGCCCAGAATTGTGCAGTGGTTGGTGATCGAACCGTCCGAGGCGGTTGCCGAGAATGTTTCCGATCGGATCCACTCACTGCTGAGCGATCGTGTGCGTGATCCTGGTAAGCAGGCAATCGTGGCCATTGAGGGGGGATGTCTCACCATGAAATGGGAGTGGTGTCATCCGGCTCTGCCGGTATTCCTCGAGCAGGTAGCACGGGAATATCCATCTCTTTTGATAGCCCCCGAAAACCGTTCTGAGTTGGACTTGAACGGGATTTGGAGAGGCATTTCGAGGAATCTGAGGAGTGATCTGGGTGCGCAGGATCGTCAAAAACTCGTACAGGCGAAACGCCTCGGATTCGGTTGCAATTGCGCGGGGCTGCTAAGTCGGTATAAGAACATCTCGTTCCGGAAGGCCGGAGCGTACTTAGCGGAGATTGAGCGAGAGGACGCCGGAGCTCGGTGAGACGGAGTACGTCGGGCTAAGGTCGATGTTGGGGTGGAATGCCGACTGCACCCAACGGATTCCAGGAGGGGAGCCCGACGGCCAGTTTGACAACCTCCCCGCCTGCCACGTAATTTCAAACTTCTGCCCTTCCTGTTCGTCTAAACAGGGCCGTCTTTAGATGCCTGCCAACTTTCCGGAGGTCCGATGAAACGCCATTTGCTCAGACCCATCGTTCTCGCAATGTTTCTCATTTCGCTCGCCGCGGCGCAGGATGTCGCTTCCTTCGAAAAGCGCATCACCGTGAAAAAGTTGGCGAATGGCTTGACCATCATTATCTGCGAGCGCCCGGAAGCCCCGGTCTTCTCCTTTTACACATTAGTCGATGCGGGTTCTGTGCAGGATCCCATGGACAAAACCGGTCTGGCCCATATGTTCGAGCACATGGCATTCAAAGGCACAGACACAATCGGCACCACCAACTACCCGGCCGAGAAAATCGCATTGGAAAAAGTGGAAGACGCTTACGTGTTGTACATCGCAGAGCGTGACAAACGCGTAGGCCGGGACGAAGCCAAGCTAAAGCAACTGGAAAAGACTTGGAAGGACGCCATCGCCGTAGCCGACAAGTATGTGGTGCCCAACCAGTTCGGAAAAATCATCGAACAAAGCGGGGGTCAGGATCTCAACGCCTCCACCGATTACGACGAAACCACCTATCACTATTCGCTGCCTGTGAACCGGCTGGAGCTCTGGGCGTATCTCGAATCCGACCGCTTTCTCCATCCCGTGCTGCGCGAATTTTATAAAGAGCGCAACGTCGTGATCGAAGAGCGCCGCCTTCGCACCGATAGCAATCCGATTGGGCGGCTGCTGGAACAATTCAACGCGGCCGCATTCGAAGCCCATCCTTACCATCGTCCGACCGTAGGGTGGATGTCCGACTTGAATTCTTTCTCAGCCACGGATGCAAAGAAATTTTTTGATGAATACTACCGGCCAGCGAACATGGTGGTCGCGGTCGCCGGAGATATAAAAGCGTCGCAAGCCTTGCCGATTCTCGAGAAATATTTCGGCCGTCTGCCCGCCGGCCATAAACCTGACGAGGCCACGACCGTCGAGCCTCCGCAGAATTCCGAGCGCCGCGTCGAGTTGCTGGAAAAAACGCAGCCGCTATATCTCGAGGGCTACCACCGCCCTGACTACATGTCAAAAGATGACGCCGTCTATGACGCCATTACCGATCTCATGTCGGAAGGCCGCACTTCTCGCCTCTACCGCGCGTTGGTGCGCGATAAAAGGATCGCATCGTTCTCCGCCGGATTCTCTGGCCTGCCCGGCATCAAGTATCCACACCTGTTTGCCTTCTACGCATTCCCGCTGCCCGGCCACACCACGCAGGAGGTGGCGGATGCGATCCACGCAGAAATCGAGCGCCTCAAAAAAGAAGACATCAGCGACGATGAATTAAAGATGATCAAGACCCGGGCCAAAGCCAATCTGATCCGGGGCCTTGCGGACAACGAAGGACTGGCAACCGAACTGGCGACCTACCAAACGCGTTACGGCGATTGGCGCGAGTTATTCCGCTCCGTCGATCGCATCGACAAAGTGACCAAGGCAGATATTCGCCGCGTGGCCAACGAAACTTTTAACGACACGAACCGGACCGTCGGCGTTATTGAAACGGTCAAAGGCGCTCCCCAGAGCGATGAACAGGGACACGGTTCAGAGGGACAAGCTTCGGAGGAACAAGGCTCGGAAGACCAGACTCCGCCGGATCGTGCTCCATCAGGTCAAGCTCGATCAAGTCAAGGAGGTACGCGATGAAAATAAACGGAATTGTTCTCGCGATAGTTCTTGCGGCCTCCACTTTATTTGTCGCGCCTCCCAAGGCGGCAACGCAGGCGACAAACTGGAAGCAGATTCCGACCCCTCCCCTTCCCGCCTTTCATCCGCCGGTGCCGAAGCGCATCGAACTCTCGAACGGCATGGTGATCTTCCTGCAAGAGGATCACGAGTTGCCATTGATTGACGGCACCGCTCGTATCCGGGGTGGCTCGCACATTGAACCAGCCGGCAAAGTTGGGCTCGTGGATATCTTCAGCGAAGTCTGGCGCACCGGTGGCACCAAAACACAAACCGGCGACCAGCTTGATGATTTTCTCGAAGTGCGCGCGGCAAAAGTTGAAACTGGAGGCGGCCCTGATTCAACGACCATCAGCTTGTCCTGCCTCAAAGGCGACTTCGACGATGTTTTCAAAGTCTTCGCTGACCTGCTGCAGAATCCGGAATTCCGCGCCGATAAGATCGACATCGCACAAAAGCAAATCTACGACGCCATCTCGCGGCGCAACGACGAGATCGGAGCGATCGCCGCGCGCGAAACTGCCAAGCTCGCCTACGGGGCTAACAATCCCTACGCCCGCGAGCCTGAGTATTCCACCGTCGCTGCCATCACGCGCCAGGACTTGATCGACTGGCACAAAACTTACGTCCAACCCAATCACATCATTCTCGGCGTAAGCGGCGACTTCGACGCCACGGCGCTGGAAGCCAAGCTGCACGCCGCATTCGACTCGTGGCCGAAAGGCAGCGACCTGCCAAAAGATGAAGTTCATTATGATCCCGCCAAACCGGGCTACTATCAAATTTCGAAAGAAGATGTAAATCAAAGCAGCGTCCACCTGGTTACGCTTGGCACCACGCGCAACAATCCTGACTACTACGCGATTGCAGTATTTAACGAGGCGTTTGGCGGAGGATTTTCTTCGCGGCTCTTCAACGACATTCGCACTAAGCGCGGCCTGGCGTACAACGTCGGCGGCGGCATCGGCACCAACTTCGGCCATCCCGGCATTCTTCAATTCGTCGCCGGCACCAAGAGTCAGAGCACAATCGAGTCAATCAAGGCACTCGATGAAGATATCGATGATCTCAGTAAGAAGCCTATCGACGATGATGAAATCAAGCACGCCAAAGATGCCATTTTGAACGCCTTCATCTTCCGTCTCGATTCACCCGACAAAGTTCTCGCTGAAAGAATGACGTACGAATTCTACGGATACCCTTCCGATTGGCTGGACAAGCTTCCCGCCGAAATTCAGAAGGTCACCGCAGCCGATGTGAATCGCGTTGCAGCTAAGTATGTACACCGCGACCAACTGGCAGTTCTGGTGGTTGGCAACACGAAAGAGTTCGATAAGCCCCTGTCCTCGCTTGGGCCGGTAAAGGAAATCGATATCACGATTCCTCCTCCACCGGGCGCAAAGGAAGAGGAAGGCGAAAAACCTACAGCCTCGAACGAAGAAGGCAGGGTATTGGCGGCGAAAGTAGTGGCCGCGATCGGCGGCGAAGCTAAACTGGCGGCGATCAAATCAGTGAAGACAAAAATTACCCTCACGCAAAAAACTCCGCAAGGCGATTTCCCCATGCAGATGGAAACTGCGATCGTTTTCCCCGATCACCTGCACGCTGAAATGCAAACTCCGAATGGAACCGTGAATGTAGTGGTCACGCCCGGGACGGCTTTCATGGCCCTTCCCAGCGGCGACACGCAATCTTTCCCCGAGCCTCGGAAAGCTGAAATGCTCGAGCAGATCAAACGCGATCCCATCTTCATCGCCGCGCACTGGAAGGATCCCAACATGTTTTTCCATGCGGGCGGAACCGAAAAAGTCGGGAACACCGATGCTCGCATCGTTGATGTAAATTCTGACGGCGCAGCTATCCGATGGTTCGTCGATCCCAAGAGCGGTTACATTTTGAAGGAGACCTACAAAACACTCAGCCCGAGTGGACCCGTGCAGGGCGAGACGGACATGGACGATTGGAAGCCGATGAGCGGCTTGAATCTTCCGCTCTTGCGCCACAACAAGCAGAATGGCCAGGAAACAAGCACGGCGGAATACACAGCGTTGGAACTCAATCCCGCAATTGATCCGAAATTATTTGAAAAGCCCGCGGAAAAGCCGGCTCAGCCCTGACGTTGCCGCCAGGAAAACAAGAGGGCCGCCGCGAGGTAGATCAATGCCCCTGCAATGGCTACATTGCCAATCGTCCGCATCCCTACACCTTCCTTGTTTTCCGGCGCACCATTCCCGCCAACGATAAAAGCCCAGTACCGAATAGAGTCAGCGTAGCAGGCTCAGGAACCGCGGAGTATCCGATATATTCCTGCGGAGTACCGCCCCAGCTTTGCGTTCCTGCGATCGGTGTATAGAGCACAAGCCCCTGGAAGGCGCTGTTAGGAGCTTTTGCTGCGAGCGCTAAAAACGTCGCATCCAGCGCTGCGGTTCCATTGCCCTGGAAGAATGCGCTATTCTTTGCATTCGCCGAGAATAATCCCCAGATGGCAAAGTTTCCCGCGTTCACACTCAACGTGCCGTTCAGAATGCTCTTAAAGATGAGTCCCGCAGCTTTGTAATCCATCAACTGGCTGCCGAACAGTCCCTTGCCACTTAGTAAGCTGCTCTCGTGGGCCTTCCACGTCTCGCCCATCGTTACCGGATTGTCATAGGTGTCGCAGATCAGCGAGACCGGCGCTTTGCCGTCGATAGAGAAGTAATACGGATAGGTGTATACGCCGCCAGCGTTATTGCCGCCCACTCCTACCAATCTCATTCTTACAATTGAATGCGCGGCAGCCGGCGCTGGGCACAAACACATAACAACTAGAACCAACAGTGAAAGTATTGCAAAGCGAAGTCCACGCATATTGTTAAAACCTCCCAGCTGAACAGATCGCATCTCACGCCATAAAGCGGGTTACTTTTGCAGCCAAGGTAACTCATCGAAGCTGCAAAAAACGGCTTCTTACGAAGCACCTGCGCTGATTCATAGCTTCCTGGCATTGTGGGCTGCTCTCTATTAGTGCAGCGGAACCTCCAAAGCCGCGAACCATGCGAATGTTCGACTTCTCTTCTAATGAAGTGTGGTTGATGAAATATTTTGCGCATGTGGGAAAGGAACTCAGGTTCTCAGCCAGCCTCTCGTAATCCGCCTGAAGTCACGTAAGGTAATCAGTCGCAGTAACTCGCTCGCGGGATTTTCTCAGTGATTCTTCGTGAACCTTGTGGTTGACGTTTTTTCTTGACGGCAGCCGGTCGGCAATTTATTATAGGCGAACAAACGGCGAAATTATGTGGTCACTCCCTCTTTTCTCAACGCCTCAGAACCCGGCCTTGGTTGGCATTGCCCGCCTGGCTGCCGAGGGCGAATCCCTTCGAGAGGGGCACAACGTTGAATATTTCACCCTGCCCGCGCGTTCCCTGCTGAACCGCTGCACCAGCAACCGCAACATGCCCTTCACTTGGACCATCAACCCATATCGCGGATGCGAATTCGGCTGCCGCTACTGCTATGCCCGCTACACTCACGAATTCATGGAAATGCGCAACAGCATGGAGTTCGAGCAGAAGATCTACGTAAAGCAGCACACCGCCGAACTGCTGCGGCACGACCTGCGGAAGGTCAAGTCAGGTGAGTCCATCGCGCTCGGCACGGCGACTGACCCTTACCAACCTGCCGAGCGCCGCTATGAAGTGACGCGCGGCATTCTTGAGGAATTCGCACGCCATCGCGGCTTCGAGTTGGGGATTGTTACCAAGTCCAATCTCATTGTCCGGGATGTCGATCTACTCCGCGAGATTTCGCAGAGCAATAAACTATCCGTCCACATTACCGTCACCACGTTGGACGCAGAGCTGGCAAGGATTCTGGAGCCGCGCGCCCCTCGTCCTGATTTGCGTATCGACGCGGTTCGCCAACTCAGTAATGCGGGGATCACCGTGGGAGTAAGTTGCTCGCCCGTTTTACCCGGCATCACCGATTCGCCTGCTGATCTTGAGGCCGTTGTGCGGGCAGCGGCCGGGGCTGGAGCACGCCACATTTTTGCGAACTCTTTATTTCTCAAGCCCTGTTCGGCGGCGGTTTTTCTTCCCTTCGTCGAGCACCACTTCCCGCACCTGGCAGAAAATTACCGCCTGCGCTACCAGGACCGATCCTTTCTTCCTCCTTCGTATAGCAAACGCATATCGCAACTGGTCAGGAAATTTCGGCAGAAATATGGGATTGGGCGCGACGACCCGCGCCGAGAATCGGCCTTTGCTACCAAGTGGCCCGTCCAAGCCTTCGACGAGCAGCTCCAGCTCTTCTAGTATCGTGCCCCGCAAGTTGTTGAATTTGTTTTGAAAGGGCGCAGCTTTAGCTGCGCCGAAAGATGTCATAGATTCAGCGGCTTTAGCCGCTGAGGCTGAAACGGAGTTGTAGAACGAATTTACGGGACACGACACTATGCGCCGACGGAAGAGACAATCCAGAAAATCCCGGGACCTTTCGCTCGCACTATAGTAATAAAGTGTGAATCAACCGAATCATTTATAAGTAAACTTGCCAGGTAAACTTGCTCGACAATCAACTTTTCCGTCTAGCTCCGGACTGATTCGACTAGCAGCAAACGCATGGCCTCGACCGTTTCAGATCACGAGGTAACCGCATCCGTGCCAATCGCGGAGGGCGCACCATTTCAATCGTCACGCCGCCAGGCCTTTGTCCTCGGACTTCTTCTCATCATCGCTTCGCTTACACTCTACAACCCCGTCAGCCGGCATCCATTTATCAACTACGACGACGATCGCTACGTCTCTGACAATGCCCATGTGAAGGATGGTTTCAGCTGGGAGTCGATCAAGTGGGCCTTCACCAGCTACGACGAGAGCAACTGGCATCCGCTCACCTGGCTCTCCCACATGCTCGATTGCCAGCTCTTCCATCTGAATCCAGCCGGACACCACTACACCAGTGCCGTGCTGCATGCTCTCAATGTGGCGCTGTTGTTCTGGGTGCTCTACTCCGCAACCGGCTTCATTTGGCGGAGCTTCATGGCCGCTGCTCTGTTCGCGCTGCATCCCATCAACGTTGAATCGGTCGCCTGGGTCGCCGAACGAAAAAATCTGCTGAGCTTGTTCTTCTTTCTTCTCGCTCTGGGCGCCTATCATTGGTACGCAAGCAAGCCGCGTGTAGGCCGCTATGCTGTGGTCGCTGCGCTTTTTGCGCTGGGACTAATGGCCAAGCCTCAGGTCATTACTCTGCCCTTCGTTTTGCTCCTCTGGGATTATTGGCCCCTGCAGCGCGGCGGCGCCCGTGCAAATCAGGATGCAATAATCGAAAGGCAGTCAATCCCGGGGCAGTCAATCCCGGGGCAGTCAATCCCAGCCAAGCCCTGGACTTGGCTTGTATTGGAGAAGTTGCCGCTCCTCGCCATGTGCGTAGCGAGTTCCGTTCTCACTCTAAGAGCTCAAACCGCAGCCGGAGCGGTCACATCTTTCAGCCGATACCCGCTCTCGATTCGCCTTGAGAACGCGATCGTTGCCTACACGCGATATCTTGGAAAAGCGCTGTGGCCTTCGCGTCTTTCCGTGATGTACCCCTATCAGCCGGCATCTCTCACGCAATCGCAGATTCTTCTATCGCTCCTCTTGCTGATCTTGATCACGGCGGCAGTGGCAGCCGCGAAGAAACGCTATCTCATTGTTGGCTGGCTCTGGTTTCTGGGAACTCTGGTTCCGATGATCGGCTTGATTCAAGTCGGTGTACAAGCCATGGCAGATCGCTACGCCTATCTTCCCTTCATCGGACTCTTCATAGCAGCCTGTTGGGGGGTATCGGAATTCACAGAGAATCGCTCCCTTTCCTACAAATGGGTCGTCGCTCCATCTGCAATCGTACTTATGGCATTAGCGTTGGTGTCTCACCGCCAGATCGGCTACTGGAGCAGCAATCTATATCTCTGGTCGCACGCCGCGGCCGTCACGACCGGCAACTTTGTCGCAGAGGATGGCATCGGCAATTCTCTTCTAGCGCAAGGAGATCTTGAACAAGCCATGCCGCACTTCCAGTTCGCCGCTGACATTCATCCCACCGATCCCATCAGCAACTCCAACCTGGCCTTTTACAAGATGCAGCACGGCGATTTGGTTGGCGCAATCGCGCTCTACACAAAAGTAGTCGACAACACTCAGGATGAACGCTCCAAGGCAATCGCTTTTATCAATATGGGCAACATACAGAAGGAACTCGGGAACTTGAGTGCCGCTAGGGACAACTTCCAGGCCGCTATAAACCTCCGTCCCCAAAACGTCCGGGCCTGGATTGGCCTCGGCGTGACAACTCAGAAATCCGGGGACTACACTGCGGCAATCCAGGCCTACTCTCAAGCGGTTTCACTGCAGCCGACCGATCTCACCTATCTTCTGCTCGCTAGCGCATTGCAGCGAAGCGGTCGCGACGCGGAAGCTGTATCCGCAACTCAAACCGCCAAGCATCTATCCCAGAACTTTACCCAAACGCAACAGTTCGTGGACGAACTGCTCGCCCACGAAATGCCCTTGCTTTCTAATTGACGGCTATCGAAACCACGTTCTTTTATAATCACTGCACTTCCTATGGCGACCACTCTCCCACCGCCCGAAACCATTGCCGCTCCGCCGCCTACCTTGCGAGTGAAGCTGCAACGCTTCTGGCAAAGAGTTACCGAAGGCATGGAGCTCGCTCAACTCTGGTCGCAGTTCGAAACCGAAGCGCGGGCCAGTTACCGTCTCTACTCGCGCGACGTAGCTGCCAAAACTCCCGAAGGTCTAACCCGCCGCGGACGCCATCTGCACGTCGCCAAAGAATTCTTCTGGGCCGTTCTCGAAAAACTTTCGCCCGCGCGCCGCGTGCTCCTGCTGGCGGCATTGGTCATGCTCGTTTTTCCCAGCAGCGGCTTCAGCTATCACGATGCCGGACACGAACTCCACGTCATCGAACTCGATCTCCATTTCTGGGGTGGTTTGCTGTTATTTCTGCTGCTCATGCTGGAGATCGCCGACCGCGTCGTGATGAAGCGCGACTTGCAGATCGCGCGCGAGATCCAAACCTGGCTCCTGCCCGGAGCTCCGCCGCAAATTCCCGGAATCTCGATTGCCTATACCACGCGCCCCGCAAACACGGTCGCCGGAGACTACTACGATGTGTTTCCGCGTCCCGGTAAAACCAACGAAGAAAATCGCGTGGTGTTCGTCGTAGCCGACGTCGCTGGCAAGAGCATTCCCGCAGCTATGCTGATGGCGACTTTTCAGGCCAGCCTCAAAACTCTTTCCACGGCTCAGGTCGCGTTGCCCGAACTCGTGGCCAACATGAACAAGTACGCCTGCTCAAACAGCCAGGGTGGATTGCGCTTCACCACGGCTTTTATCGCGGAGTATGACACAGCCCAGCACGTCTTCACCTACATCAACGCAGGTCACAACAATCCCATCCTGCGCCGCAGCAACGGATTGATCGAGCGCCTCGATGTCGGCGGATTACCTCTCGGCATTCAGTCTGAGGCGAAGTACGAGTCGGCAAGCGTCGCCCTTGCACCCGGCGATTGGCTCGTCATCTTTACTGACGGTTTGGTCGAAGCCGAAAATGCTCGGCAGGATGAGTTCGGCGAGCCGCGAGTGCTCAGCGCTCTCGAGGCCAGTGTCACCGCCACTCCCAAGGAATTCCTGGATCGCCTGATGGCCGAACTGGATCTATTTGTCGGCAACACTCCCCAGCACGATGACGTCACCTGCATGCTGCTGAAAGTTGCATGATCCTCTCCGTTTGGCGGTTGCCGCGCAGGCTCTATTTGTACGCACTGGCCGCCAAATCAATCGCGCCTGAGCCAGGGTTGCATTTTGGCGTTTAGCGACTCTTGCCTGCCATCGCTTCCACGTACATCCGGTGAAACGCGTGCACACCTTTTTCCTGCTTCACGCTGAAGCGGCCTCGTGAATAACTTTGCGAGCGCAGATTCTTCTGCACCCTTTCGCAGATGCCAACATCCTCGATCTGAATCTGGTCGCTGAATTCCACCGAAGCCTTGGCCGCCGCATTCCCATGCTCTGTCTCCGGCAGATACCACTCGAAGATAGCCAATGAGCGCTCGGCTTCGAGCGGCAGCACAATATTTAAGGAAACGTTATCGGGATAACAGTTCAGCATCCAATTCGGAAAAATCCAGAAGTAGTCCGTCGTAAGATCCTCACTTGCATTCTGATAACGCCGCGGAGTCGCGTCCCCAGGCTGTGCCCCGCGAATCGGACTGAACTGCCGCACATGCCGCGCGTACGGCTCGACCGCGTAAGCGTTGTAATCCAGTTCACGATTCAGTCCCGGATGTACGCTGGGTAGATGGTAGCCTTCGAGATAGTTGTCGACGTAAGTCTTCCAGTTGCACTTCATGTCATAAGTGCGGCGTTCAAATAGCTTCATCCCGGCAAAGTCAAACTTCGCCACCTGTTGCGGCAACTCGCCCAGACTCTCGCGCAGAGGCCGTGCATCCGGATCAAGATTCACGAACACCAGGTTGAACCATTCCTCCGTTCGCACCGGCATCAAAGCAAAATCTTCGGCGCGAAATCCTTCGACGCCCTCGATCTCGGTGGCGCTGATCAGCGCACCATCCAGTGCATAGGTCCACCCATGGTAGCCGCAGCGAAAGAGTTTTCGCGAGCCGCATCCTTCCGCCGGCGGACCGGCGCGGTGCCGGCACACGTTATAAAAGCCGCGCAGCTTGCCGTCGCCGCCGCGCACGATGAGTAGTGGCTCGCCGATCAGTTCCGTCGTGAAGTAGTCGCCCGCATTTTTCACCTGGTCGCGGTGTCCCACCACTTGCCAGCTTCGCGAAAAGATTTTTTCTTTCTCGGCCACGAACGCAGCCGGTTCGGTGTAGAGGCTGGCAGGAAGAGTCCACGCCCGCGCTATCTCGGAATCAATCGCAGGAAGATCGATCGCAGGAAGATTTTCGAAACCGCCCATAGGTCGCCGATCAAGCTCGCCATTCAGATTCGCCAATTTTAAAGTTTGCGAATCCAGCCGCAAGCATTCTAATCGGCTTTGATCCCGGCCGTCGCCAGCACCTGCGTCGCTGATTCCTGGGCTTTAAAGAAATCACGGGAAATCTTTTTCGCATGCGCAGAAGCGTCGTCGGCTTCCGCCGTGCGACCCGCTCGCCGCAAGGCTTGGGCGAGCAGCACATAGTGAACGTCACTGGGATCGACCTCAACAGCATGAGAAATCCTCGTCACCGCAGAGGCGAAATCCCCGCTCCGCTCGGCCAGCACACCGCTGCCGACAAGAGCAGCGCCGTTGTCGGGATTCTGTCGCAGCGCTTCCGCGTAGCTCATTCTGGCATGGTCGAGATCACCCATCTGCAGAAATCCTAATCCAAGGCAACTTAGCGCGACGGCCCGCGACTTCGAATCCGTAGAGACGTTCACCGACCGCTCGAACTGCTCAATCGCCTCTTGCATGTGCCCGTGGAGTTGCTCGTAAACTCCGATGTCCAGCAACGCTGACGCATTGTACCCACGCAAACTCTGGGCTACTCTGAATTCAGCAATGGCATCTTCCGACCGCCCCTCTTTAGCCAGCGCACGAGCCAGGCCGTCATGTGCTCGATAGTTGTCCTTCGTGACGCTGATTGCATGTCTCCAGAGAGTTTCGCTGTTTTGCCAATAAGCGATCTGACGATGGCTTAGCACTCCCAAAATTACCAGGACTAACGCCGCCGGCACCGCTAACCATGCGACCGGGATCTTCCGCACTTGCGCCACTTCCGCAACTCCCCAAACCACGCACACAAATAAGCCAATGTAGGAAAGATAAGCATAGCGATCGGCCATCGCCTGCTCGCCCACCTGAACAATCCCGATCACAGGAACCAGCGTGCCCAGCAGCCAGAACCAACCTACCAGCAGGTAACGATGATTCGGCCATCGCAGAACCACGGCGGTCAAGAAGAGCAACAAAGCGGCAGCGGCCAGGATTTCCCATTTGGGAAGAGCGTTGCCCGGATGCGGATAGAACGCCGCCAGCCGCACCGGCCAAAACGCCTTGCCTAAATACCGGACATAAGAAACCACTACATTCCCAAACCGCGCCCCGGTGGAGTATTCCCCACCCAAGGTTCGCACTGCATTCCCAGATCGCTGCGCGAGCAATGTGATCACGCCGCTCGCCGCCGCCAGCAAAAACAACGGGACCTTTTCAAGGACCAGAAACGAAAACGATCGCGGAACCGGCGCCTCTGCGGGATCATTTTCGGGAGCCTTCCTACTGAGAACTGAGAACTGAGAACTCGGAACTGCCCTTCCCAAGGGCCAATAATCCCACAACAACAAAACGAACGGCAGCGTAATGATTTCCGGCTTGGCCATCAATCCCAGGGCGAACAGACCTGCCAGAACTGCATAACGTTTGACGCCGCCGCGCCGCACGTACCATCCGTAGGCGTGCATGGCGAGCAGGAAAAATAAAGTACTCAAAACGTTCTTCCGTTCCGTCGCCCACGCCACCGACTCTACATTGATCGGATGAAGCGCAAACAATGCCGCTACCATCAGGCTGGGCCAGGTCAGGCCTGTGGCGCTCTCCAATAGCAGAAACAGTAAGATCGCGTTCGTGGCATGCAACAGAACCGTTACATAGTGGTGACCGACTGGATTCAACCCAAAGAGCTGGCAGTCGAGTGCGTGCGATAACCACGTCAGGGGATGCCAGTTCGCGGCGTCATAGCTCGTGAACGCCCATTTCACGGTGCGCCAGGTCACCCCCTCGATCACATGGGGGTTATGGACGATGTAGAAGTCGTCGTCGAGGTTCGTAAAGCCGTTATGGACAACGGGATTGTAGAGGGCTAGGGTTACCAGCGCCAACAACAGGCACAAGACTGTGCTTCGCTTCTCCCGGGAAATAAATAAGCGTACCGGTGGCTGGGAAATCTTGGCCGGCTCTACCGCAACCGCTGTCGTGCCTGAAGACAAGAACTCAACCCCTGACCTTGATCTGGACCTGACAAGAACGAACAGATTTAAAAACCAACACAGCCTCAAACCGGTAGTGGTGCAGTTTTGGAAAATATGGCGGTTCCATCTTGCCAGCGTCATCCCGAAGGCCCGCGTTTTCTCCAGCGGGCCGAGGGATCTCCCGTAAGCACACCGCCATTCGGGCCAAACTGCACCACTACCTTAAAACCAACAAAGATCGAAAAGGAACAAACGATTATATGCACGGATAGCGCCGGAAAGATCGCTGGAGCGCGCTCCCTCGTTACTTTTGTGATGTAACCAGCTGGCGTGGCAGTTGCAAGTTCCCGAATCGGGCGCGTTCTCCAATCGTGCACTCACGCCGTGTAAGAGTTGGCGCATTTCGCTGTAAGAGGGCAACGGACGCCGATCTAAGCGCAGCGGCCTCGTTTATTGCCATAAACATCGCGGCAGACAGATGCCGCGAACCGTCAGTCGGATGACGGATTTTGGCAACAACCCAGCTATCGAAACCGCTATAATGAAACCAAAGTTACGGCTTCATACTGAAAACAAGGGATCTCCAGAAGTTCATACCGGAACCAAGGTAACTATCGGGTTTGGCCCCGCAAGTGCGAATATCTAGCCCGACTGCGTCATTCATGACCAGCACGAAATTCAAAGAAGAAACGAGAGGGAAAATCGAGATGCGGAAACAGAAGGGTTTCTCACTAATTGAGCTGATGATCGTGGTGGCCATCATCCTGATCATTGCAGCTATCGCCATTCCAAACTTGCTACGCGCCCGTATGTCTGCCAACGATTCGTCTGCGGCCGCTTCCGAGCACACCATCATCGTGGGTGAAGTGAGCTATTATGGCTCCTATCCCACAGTAGGTTATGCCGCGCTGACGAATTTGGGAACCGGCGGCGTTACTCCTTGCGTTCCCAACACCACTGAGGGTTGCTTTATCGACAACACCCTGGCGAGCAACGGCAATCCGGCTGGAACCGGCAAGAGCGGTTACATGTTTGCTGCCATAGCCAATAACGCTGCGCTGCCTTACACGTTCTACACAACGGCTACGCCCATCAGCAACCAGAGCGGCGCCAAGTCGTATTGCGCGGCGGATGACGGTGTGGTGCGCACCAACACGGCTGGCACTCTGACCATTGCTAGCAGCTACGCAAACTGCCTCACCTTCACCCCGATGAGCAACTAACACTGCTTGCATCGGCAAGTACTTGAAGCACAAAACGAAGGGCAGTGGATGCAAATCCGCTGCCCTTTCTTATTTCCTGCTGAATCTGACTCTGCAAGGCGCTACCCGAAACCTTGGTAACACGGAATCTCCTGCCGCCCAGACGTACAATTACCACCAACTCGCATTCCGATGGCGGTACCTTGCGCGAGGTCACAAATAGACGTATGGCATGGGAAAAGCTCACTCTTTCGCGACCGCGTTCGATTGTCCCTCTAGTCAGCCTCTCAGTAGTCTGGCTGGCGCTCGTGATTGCGGGAGCACTGCTCACCGATTTTAATGAGCCCTACCTTCCCTTCGCGATTGCTGGAGGACTTGTCTTCTTCTTACGCGGCGCTCCCTCGCGCTGGGAAATCTATGCCTGGCTGTTGATTTCAGCCATCTTCATCAAAGTCATCCACCCGCCGCAGACACCATTCTGGGTGCTTCGCGTGGCCAGCTCTTTTGCGGTGCTGGGCTTCGGCGCACTCCTTCTGCTGGGGCTCCGCGCTTTGTGGTCAGAGCGGGAAGGCCGCGAAAATGCCCTCGCGCTGCTGGTCCCATCCCTCATTCTTATTCTCTTCATACTTTCCAGCGCCAATGCGCTGCGCTTGAGCAGCGGTTTCAACCCCAAGACCTACGATGCCTGGCTCTATGCCTTCGATGGAAGCCTGGGCTTTCAACCCAGCTTTTGGATGGGAAAGATCATGTACCAAAGCCTGGCGTTGACTCGGATCACGCTGCTGACTTACCTTTCGCTGCCCTTCGCAATGGCAGTTGTGTGCGCCTGGCATATTCCCTCTTCAGCACGCAGAGTGTCATGGCGTGTGTTAACCGTGTTGTTGTTCGCCGGGGTTGCCGGTTGGCTCTTGTATAACTTCATCCCCGCCACTGGGCCGCTCTACGCCTTCGCGAGGGACTTCCCGTGGAAGACCATGCCCTATAAAGATTTGTCGTCGTTCCCATTGGAAAAAATGTCGATCCCGCTGGGCATCCCACGCAATGCCATGCCGTCGTTGCATGTGGGCTGGGTGATTCTGCTGTGCTGGAATAGCGGAGGTCTTCCCCGTACTCTCCGTGCTGCGCTGGTTCTCTACCTTCTCCTGACTGTGGTGGCGACGCTGGGAAGCGGACAGCACTATTTGGTCGACCTGGTCGTCGCCTTGCCTTTTGCTCTGGCAGTGCAGGCCTTGGCATACTTTTCCCCTCCCAATCCGTCTCGGCGCATCGCTGCCATGGTTGCGGGGATCGGATTTACCGCGGCCTGGCTGCTGCTGGTACGTTTCGGCGTGTCGTGGGTCCTCAAGTCTCCAGCAATTCCTTGGACTCTCATGCTGGCGACCTCGTCCGTCACATTCTGGCTGGAGAGTCGGATGGCGCTGCGCCATTCAAGCGACGCTGCTACCGATTGCGTGTCGGTAATTCTGCCAGGCCTGCTCCGCGGTGCCCAATGAACCGCTGGAAAAACACCATTAGTCGCTCTTGGCTGGGAGCCATGGCCATCTCATAAATGGGTTCGGGAAGGGCACGACTTCAGTCGTGCCGTCCAGGGCCAATAAAGACGATGGCTTTTGCCCCTGAGGGACCTCGACCCGATGCTTCGGACTATTATGAGACGACTTTATGGCTCCTGAATTCAAAATGTTATAGCTCCAATCAAGGAGCGCATTCCGGCGCAGACTGACATAAATTGTCAACCCATGGAGGGCGCAAGCCCCTCGAAACGAGCGTCCGCTTGGCATGATTGCGAGCCGTCTTTGCATCGGACTGAAAATAAGACAGTTCTCAACTAACTGCTAAACCCTTCGGGATTGGCCTTCTGCATGCGAGAAAGTTTATGTCTGCGTAGTGAAGCAACGGCATGGCCAAGGACAAAAGTACCCAGAAATGAAGATCGGACCATGAGAGAACATAAGGGTTTCTCACTTGTCGAGCTTATGATTGTGGTCGCGATTATCCTGGTAATCGCAGCGATCGCCATCCCGAATTTGCTGCGGGCTCGCATTGCCGCCAACGACTCTTCCGCGGCAGCCTCCATGCACGCCATCAATGTTGCGGAATCGGGGTATTTCGTTACTTACAACGACGTCGGATTCCCACTGACTATCACAGCTTTGACCGGCCCGGACCCCTGCACTCCGAGCGCAGCCTCAGCTTGTCTGATCGATCAGTCTCTGGTAGCGGCCGGAGGCAAGAGTGGCTACACCTTCGCCGCGACTGGCTCGGCTAGCCCCGGCAGCCCCTTCAATGATCAGTTTTACGCCACCGGAACACCCATCAACAATCTCACCGGTTCCCGAGCCTACTGCTCGGTTCAGGACATGACGACTCGCCTTCAGCCCGCGGGCAACACCACTCTGGTTCCGAGCTATGCGACCTGCCTTACCCTGGCTGCGATGTCGAATTAGCGACTCAACCCAGCAATTCCACGAGACCAGCACCCAGTCGATCTCCTCCCTTTGGTAATGTCCGGCGCACACCCGCCGCTTTACTGTCGGTCGCTTTTGCATATAATTTTCTTGCAAGCAAAAGATGCCTTGGACTTGGTCCCTTCCATGCCTGCCATAGAGATTCTTGGATTGGAAAAGACTTACAGCGTGGGCTTCTGGCGCAAGCGCCCAAAGCGCGCCCTGCACCCGCTTACGCTCAACGTCGAAGATGGAGAGATTTTTGGTTTTCTCGGCCCCAACGGCGCCGGAAAAACTACGACACTCAAGCTCCTCATGGGACTCGTGTTCCCGACCGCCGGATCAGCGCGCATCTTGGGACGCGATTGGACCGAACCCTCCGTCAAAGCACAAATCGGATTCCTGCCCGAGCAGCCTTATTTCTACGACTACCTCACCGCCCACGAGCTGCTGGAATACTATGGACAGCTTTCCGGCGTTCCCGCCAAACAGCGCAAGCAACGGGTCGAGCAAGTGCTGCATCAAGTCGGTCTGCGTGACGTGCAAGGCATGCAGTTGCGAAAGTTTTCCAAAGGCATGCTGCAACGGGTCGGAATCGGTCAGGCCATCCTTCACGATCCCAAGCTCGTCTTCTTCGACGAGCCCATGTCCGGCCTTGACCCCATGGGACGACGCGAAGTGCGCGACCTGATGGAGCAGCTGAAGCACGAAGGCAAGACCGTATTCTTTTCCACCCACATTCTCTCCGACGCCGAAGCGCTTTGTGACCGCGTTGCCGTCATTCACAAGGGAGAACTCCGCGACGTGGGCGCCATCGAAGATCTGACTTCGAGCGTTCAGGGCAAAGTGGAAGTCATCTGGCAGGGCACGCAGATTCCGGCTTCGATCAAGGCCATGGGCGCCGAATGCCACGTCTCCGGAGACCGAGTCCGCGCCATTATCAACGAGAATCAGCAGGATGCAGTCATCGATGCCCTGCGCCGCGATCGCTATCGCTTGATCGCGGTCACTCCCGTGCGCACTTCACTCGAAGCTTATTTTGTCGAGAAGCTTCGGCGCGCCGAGACCGTGGCTGGGAGGGCCATATGAAAGCTCGTATCGCCCACATTGCCTCCAACACCTTCCGCGAAGCCGTGCGCGACCGCGTGCTCTATAACCTGATTGCGTTCGCTCTGTTGCTTTCGGGAGCCGCCGTCCTTGTCGGCCAGATTTCGATTGAGATCGAAAAGCTGGTCGTCATCAATCTTGGGCTCACCGCGGTTTCTTTGTTTGGCGTGGTGATTGCGATTTTTATCGGCATCGGCCTGGTCTCCAAAGAAATCGAGAAGCGAACTCTCTACACCGTGCTCTCCCGCCCCGTCCGCCGCTGGGAATTTATCGTCGGCAAGTTCTTCGGACTGGCTGGCACGCTGGTGGTCAATACCTTTTTTATGGCGATCGGCGTATTCGCCGCTTTGTTCTACGTTTCTCACAAATTCGTGCGCGCCGATGCGCTGATTTTCGTCGCTTTGTACTTCATCGTTCTCGAATTCTTGATCATCTGCTCGCTATCGCTGTTGTTCTCGTCGTTCTCTTCGCCCTTGCTTTCCGCTGTCTTCGCCTTCTCGCTATTCGTGATCGGAAGCTTTGCCGAAGACCTGCGCAACTTCGCCGGCATGGCGCACGGAGTCTCCCGATGGTTCGCCACGGCCGCAGCCTACCTGGTGCCAAATTTTTCCGCGTTCAACGTGATCACTTCCATCGCGCATGAACAACCGGTTGCCGGGCAACTGATTCTGCAGAACACTCTTTACGCACTGTTCTACGCCACCATGGCTCTCAGCGGAGCGGTCTTGATCTTCGAGCATCGTGATTTGAAATGAAAATGATTTGAAACGAAAATGATTTGAAGCCGAAAAAGCCTTGCAATGAAATATCGCCGTAAAATCACGATGGTCGCCGGCGTTTGTCTGCTCCTGTCGCTGACTGCCAGCTCGCTTGTGCTGCATCACATCGATCACCTTCGTCCGCAAGCCACGCTTGATGAAGTTCTGTTCATCAGCTCGCCCACGGTGATTAAGCGTGCCAGCCTCGGCTACGACGGGCTCATGGCCTGCATTTACTGGACCCGCGCCGTGCAGTACTTCGGCTCCCGCCATCATTACTCCGCTTCCAGTTACAACCTGCTGGCGCCGCTTCTCGAAATCACCACCCACCTGGATCCTCATCTTCTCGTCGCCTACGAATTTGGCACCAGCTTCCTCGCGCCCAAGCCGCCGTTCGGAGCTGGCCAGCCCGAACGTGCGGTCGCGTTGATGCAGTACGGCATCCTGAACAACCCGGACAACTGGAGGCTCTATTACGACCTCGGCTTCGTCTACTACATGGAGCTTAAAGACTACGGGAAAGCTGCCGAAACCTTCGAGCGCGGTTCGCACGTTCCCAACGCCCACCCCTTCCTGAAGATTTTGGCGGCCCAAATGGCACAGCATGCAGGCGAGTATCAGACCGCGCGTATGCTGTGGTCGGCGACCTACCAGAGCACGCAAGACGAGTACATAAAAAGGAACGCGCTCCGGCATCTTCGCGCCCTTCGCGTCGACGAGGACGTCCAGCATCTGCAGGAGGGTGTCACTCGTTTCGGAGAGCGCACCGGCCGCCTGCCCTCAAGCATGTCGGAACTCCTGGCAGCGGAGGGCATAGCGGCAACTCCCACCGATCCTGACGGACACCCTTACAAAATGACTCCCGAGGGCCGCATCGAAGTTCGCGTGCCGGACGATTTCCCCTTCGCCACCAAAGGGCTGCCGCCCGGATACAAGCCAAAATACCAGGACCTGTAGTCGTCTCGTCGCCCCTGTCACCCTGAACAAGCGTTCTTTGCGCGGTGACTCGAGCCGCACAAAGCGTCGCGCTCTCCAAATCCCTGTTAGCGCTTATGATGATGACGAAGAATGCACGACCTCGATTCCGCGCCCCCTCGAATTAGCCTGTCTCGCTCCGCATGGCAGTGGTGGAAAGCCATCTCTGATCGCGAAGACCGTGTCGCGGCCACGCGCCAGCTCTTCACCGCGCTCTGGGAATTTGCCCGCGACTCCACTCCGGAGCGCCGTCGGCAACGCTTCGGGGACGCCGAATTTGATTGGGACCGCCGCGTCAATACCACCAGCGCCGCTCTCAGTTGGCGCAACCGTCTGCTCGGAGTCTTCCACTCGCCGTACCAGCCGACGGAAGCGCCCCTGTTCCACGAAATGATCGAGGCGTTGCGCGAGCAAACTCAGGCCGGCTTCCACGACTTCATCTTCATCGATCTCGGATCGGGCAAGGGACGCGCACTGCTGATGGCCTCTGACTATCCTTTTCGCCGCATCCTGGGCATAGACCTCTTACCCGCGTTGCATCAGACCGCCCAGGAAAATCTTAGCAACTACAAAAGTGAATCCCAGAAATGTTTTGCCTTGGAATCGATCTGCGCCGACGCAACTAACTTCGTTTTTCCCGCCGAGCCAACGGTACTCTATCTCTTCAATCCATTTCCAGAGCAGGGATTAAGACGTGTGATCGCAAATCTGGAGCAGAGCCTGCGAGCTCATCCGCGGCCCCTGTACTTGCTCTACCACAATCCGCTTCTGGAAAATGTTTTGCGCCAGAGCCCTTTGCTCTGCAAGATTGGCGGGACACATCAATACTCAATCTACAAATCTCGCTGAGTTTCAGGACAGGGTCACTACTGAAAGCCATCTCATAAATGGGTTCGGGAAGGGCACGACAGTGGTTATGGAAAAACTCAGGTTTTGGGTGGCGCAGCGCTTTAGCGCTGCGATAAGACGCTTCTTTTCTGTCCGGGCTTTTAAGCCCCTGAGGCGCTCGAACAACTTTTTCCGCAACCACCTTCAGTCATGCCGTCCACAGCCAATAGAGAAAATGGGTTCGGGAAGGGCACGACGTTCAGAGGTCGCGGAAAAACTCAAAAATTCTCCACGAAAAGGGAAGGGCACGACTTCAGTCGTGCCGTCCGGAGCCAATAAAGACGACGGCTTTAGCCCCTGAGGGCTTCGTATTAGTTACGACTTCTAGTATGGTGCGGGAACGACAGCGTCTTCCGGGTAACCCGGCATTCCAAACTCGGGAACATCGAGCCCTTCTTCTTCTGACTCGGGCGGAACTCGCATGCTCTTCACTTTATTGACGATCGAGAAAACCACAAACGTAGCCCCGAAAGCCCAGACTGCATACAAAGTCGCGCCCATCAGCTGGCACCAGAACTGCCGCGTGTCGCCGTGGATCAGTCCCGTCACTCCCTGACCCGCGTGTCCCAGATAGCTGCCCGCGCCCACTCCATTCCAGCCGCTCCCATAAGTTCCATCGGCAAAAATTCCCACCGACACGGCTCCCAGCCAGCCGCAGTATCCGTGCACCGAAACCGCTCCGCAGGGATCGTCGACTTTAAGGACACGTTCGTTGAAGAGCACTCCGCCGCAAACCAGCGATCCCGCCAGCACTCCGATAATCACCGCCGATGTCGGAGACACAAATGCGCACGGCGCCGTAATCGCAACCAGCCCGGCCAGCATTCCGTTGCAAGCCATGGTCACGTCCGGCTTGCCAAACAGGAAATACCAGAGGAGCATCGCGGCAGCCGATCCCGCGACCGCAGCCAAATTCGTATTGATCGCGACCACTGAGATGCGCAGATCGGTTGCACCGAGCGTTGAACCCGGATTAAAGCCCATCCACCCGAACAGCAGAATGAACGTGCCCGTCACCACGTACACAATATTGTGAGCCGGAAAGGCGCGAATCTTTCCGCCGGGACCAAACTTTCCCAGACGCGGACCGAGAATAATGGCCAGCGCCATCGCGCAGAAGCCGCCCACCGCATGCACCACCGTCGATCCGGCGAAGTCGACGTAACCGTGGCCAAGATTCACGGTCGATCCCAGTTGCGAGAGCCAGCCGCCTCCCCACGTCCAGCATCCCGAGATCGGATATAGAACGGCCCCGACAAAAAGTTCGCACAGCAGAAACGCCCAGAAAGTAATCCGCTCGCAAATAGCGCCAACAATGATGTATCCCGCCGTCTCCATGAACACAACTTCGAACAGCGCCAGGCAATTGCTCCCCGCGTCATAAGCCGGACCGAGGAAAAAGAATCCCTTGCCCCCGACAAATCCCCATTGCCCGCTGCCGATCAAAAAATGGTTCAGCGTAGGAACGCCGCCCAGGTTGGTCGGCGCTGCATTAATCGCAACCGCCCCAAACTGGAATGCGTATCCGACCGCGTAATAGGCGAGGAATGCGAAAACATAAGCCGCGAAATTCAGCATCATCAAGTGAGCGGCATTTTTCTTTCGCACCAGCCCGCAGGTGAGCAGTGCGAAACCAGCCTGCATGAACAGGACGAGATAGCCCGTGTTCAGCGTCCACGCAAAGTTCGTGGCAACCCGAACGTGCCCCACGCTGTCGGCTAGTTTTACCGCGAGCGGCTCTTTTGCCGCCTGGGCCTGATAGTCGTCAAAGTCTTTCTTATTTTTGGCGTAGTCCGGGGATGTTTTGTCGGTAGGCTCTGCAACGACAAAAGAATTGCCACCCGCATCAACGGCTGAAGTTTTGTCTCCAGTCGCCGCGCCGGAGGGATCCGGCTTCGGTCCATCCTCAGCAAAACAGAAAACGGATGACCCCGCTAGAATTACCGCCAGAAAAACCAGTGCCGCCAGTACTGAAGTCAGTGATCGGCGCAGCGCGCGCGCCCCGGGCTCCTTCGTCATCTGTGGCCCTTTGAAATCAAAACTCCGCTTCCCCCTCACCTTTTCCCGGTATGCCAGCTCGCAAGCGCCCACCAAATTCGGTCAATCCGCGAAAGTAAATCGAGCTTCCGGCTAAGTCCAATAGATATTTCTTATGGCAATCATCAGAAGAAGGGGTGGATGCAGAAATGGGAGCGAGGCTGCGCGAACCAGAACCCAGGGCGGCCGCGTTGGTGCTACTCTTCGCAAGTACCCGGACACGCTTGCGCGGCTGGACGAAGCGGCGGCCCACAAGAGAACCACGAATTAACCGTTAATAGGTTATTCTAGCGGGGTTGTGCGCTGGGGTGTTCCGCGCACGCTTGCTGTGAAAACTTCATGGTTTCTAGCGCGCTCGACTACATCACGGTTAAGGGTTTCAAAAGCATCGCGTCCATCGAGAAGCTTCCGCTCCGGTCGGTAAATGTTCTGATTGGATCGAACGGTTCGGGTAAGTCAAATTTTATTGGCGTCTTTGCATTTTTACACGCAGTTCGAGAGGGACGCCTTCGCGATTACGTAGTCGAGGCCGGGGGTGCGGAGAAGATTTTGCACTTCGGTTCCAAGACAACGCAGCAGCTTGAGACTTACTTGTCGTTCGCCCAAGAGGTCAATCAATACCAACTCGTGTTGTCGCCAACGCAGGACGACGGTCTATATCCGTCCTCCGAAACCGTGTTCTATTGGGACAAGAGCAGATACCCGACGAAGCCGTTCGACGACTTTCTTCCTGCTCGCGAGCAGGGGCGCGAGGCAGGCATTAGTGATTCGAGCTTAAGAAAAATCCCGGGTTGGGTGCGGGCGCGACTCGGGAGTTGGCGGCTCTATCACATGCATGACACCAGCCGATCTTCGCCAATGCGTAAAACTGCGAAGGTGCACGATAATCAGTTTCTCCGCCCGGACGGCTCGAATCTTGCCGCATTCCTCTACTACTTACAAGAAAGGCACCAAACGTCGTACGGCCTGATCCGACGCACGGTGCAAAGGGTTACGCCATTTTTTGATGATTTCAGATTGGCTCCGGCGAGGCTCAGTCCCGATGACATCAAGCTCGAATGGAAGCACAAGAAATCGGATCAATATTTTGACTCGAGCTCGTTTTCCGATGGCACACTTCGATTCATCGCTCTTGCGACCCTTTTCCTCCAGCCGAAGGACTATCTCCCGTCTGTAATCCTTGTTGACGAACCAGAACTGGGTCTCCATCCTTACGCGATCGAGATGCTAGCTTCTCTAATCAGGCAAGCCTCAGACGCAACCCAGGTAATAGTCTCGACTCAATCTTCGCTGCTGTTAGATTACTTCAATCCCGAAGACGTGTTGGTCGCAAATCGCGTAGGTGGCGGGACCAAGATCGAACGCCTTGAGCCCGAGCGCCTGGGAGACTGGTTGAAGGACTACAGCCTGGGACAACTCTGGGAAAAAAACGAATTTGCAGGCCGACCGGTCCCGGAATAAACATGGCGCGTTTGCTCGTTCACGTTGAAGGCCAAACCGAGGAAGCGTTTGTGAACGAACTCCTACGGGAGCATTTGATCGGTGTCGGTTATGAATCAGTCAGCGCCCGGATCGTGGGTAACGCTCGTTTGCGACAACGGCGCGGCGGCATCCGTCCATGGCCTTCCGTAAGAAAAGACATCATCAACCACCTGAAAGAAGACGCTGGGTGCGTCGCAACCACGATGGTCGATTTTTACGGCTTGCCCCGCGATGGGGATGGCGCATGGCCCGGGCGAGCGGAAGCGGTGGCGGCGCAGGCCCAGCATAAGGCCACGCTCGTGGAAGCGGGACTTGCGGCTGATCTTGCCCGGCAGGTTGGAGAGCAAGTGGACCCCTCACGGTTTGTCCCCTTTGTTGTACTGCACGAGTTTGAAGGGTTGTTGTTCAGCGATTGCGTGGCGTTTGCGCAAGGTATTGGCCGAATGGATTTGGCGCCTCATTTCAAGCGGATCCGCGACGCCTTCGCAACGCCGGAAGACATCAACGACTCCCCTGATACTTGTCCGTCTAAACGGGTAATAGATCTGGTGTCGGGTTACGAAAAGCCTCTGTTTGGCACTCTGGCTGCAATTGAGATTGGGTTAGCCCGCATTCGGGCCGAATGTCCCCACTTTGACGAGTGGCTGCAAAATGTCGAATCACGAGCCTAACCTTGCACTGAGATCCAACCTCGTCATCCTTCCGCGATAAACTGGAACAATCATGACCACCAGCACCCTCAACTCCCTCTCCCGCGCCTCCTCCGCCTACCTCCGCTCTGCCATGCACCAGCCCATTCAGTGGCACGAGTGGGGCGATGAGGCTTTCGCCGCCGCGCAGCGCGAGAACAAACCTATGCTGCTCGACATCGGCGCGGTGTGGTGCCACTGGTGCCATGTGATGGATCGCGAGTCTTACGACGATCCTGAAGTTGCCGCCATTGTGAACGAACATTTCATCGCCGTGAAAGTCGACCGCGATGAGCGGCCCGACATCGACAGCCGTTACCAGGCCGCCGTCAGCGCGGTCAGCGGACAGGGCGGCTGGCCGCTTACCGCTTTTCTCACTCCAGACGGCAAGCCGTTTTACGGTGGCACCTACTTCCCTCCCAACGACGGCTACGGCCGTCCCAGCTTCAAACGTGTACTGATCAGCATCGCGAATGCGTACACAGAAAAGCGCGGCGACGTGGTCGAGCAGGCCAAGATGGTCGAGAGCGCGATCGCGCAGGGGGAGTCCTTCGCCGGCCGCAGCGGCCGAATTTCCGCGAACATCATCACTGCGATCGAGAAATCCGCCTTCAAGATGTTCGATCCGCAGCACGGCGGCTTTGGACAAGCGCCGAAGTTTCCCCATCCCTCAGCCCTCGATTTGCTGATCGAGCAATATTCGCGCCGCGCGGATGAGAACCTGCGCAATTTAATCGTCACCACGCTCGAACACATGGCCAACGGCGGCGTCTACGACCAGTTAGCCGGAGGCTTTCATCGCTACTCCGTCGACGAACGCTGGGTTGTCCCGCACTTTGAAAAAATGTGCTACGACAACTCCGAGTTGCTGAAAAATTATGTTCACGCTTATCAAGCGACTGGTTCGGAATTCTTCGCGAACGTGGCGCGCGACATCATTCGCTGGATGGATGAGTGGCTGAGCGACCGCGAACGCGGCGGCTTCTACGCCTCGCAAGACGCCGACATTTCCATGGACGACGACGGCGACTATTTCACCTGGACGCTCGACGAGGCCCGTGCCGTCCTCACCGAAGAAGAAGCGCAGGTTGCCGCGCTTCACTACGACATTAACGAGATCGGCGAGATGCACCACAATGCGGCGAAGAACGTGCTCTACGTGCGCGCCCCGATCGAGGAGATTGCCCGCCGCATGAGCCTCAACGCCGAGCGCGTGGAAAGCCTTCTCGATTCCGCAAAGAAGAAAATGTATGCTGCGCGATTGCTGCGCCCAACTCCCTACATCGACAAGACGGTTTACGTGGGATGGAACAGTATGTGCGTGTCCGCTTATCTGGAGGCGGCGAAAGTTCTCGGGCTCGACGCCGCACGCCGCTTCGCTCTGCGCTCGCTCGACCGCATTCTTGCGGAAGCCTGGAAGCAACCTCGACTGTTGCACGTCGTCGCTTATTCCGATCCCCAGGCCCATCCTCGCGAGATTGCGGGCCTGCTCGAGGATTATGCCGCGACCACACTCGCTTGCCTGGATGCCTACGAGTCAACTGCCGATCTCAGCTACTTCAAGTTCGCGCGCGTAATTGGCGACGCCATGATTGCCAGGTTTTTCGACGCGGTCTCCGGAGGCTTCTTCGACGCCGAACCTACTGCGGATGGCAAGAGCCTCGGCGTCCTCTCCACTCGCCGCAAGCCGCTTCAGGATTCACCCACCCCCGCAGGAAATCCCATGGCCGCGATTGCGCTGCTGCGCCTGCATCATTACACCGACGATAACTCCTATCGAGACAAAGCGGAGCAAACTCTGGAACTCTTTGCCGGTGTGGCTGAACAATTTGGAATTTTCGCCGCGACCTACGGAATCGCCGTCCTGCACTTCCTCTACGCTCCCGTGCAAGTGGTCGTAATCGCTAGTTCAGAATCGGAGCAAACCGAATCGCAGCAAACAAAATTAACGGGAACAGCGCACGCCTTCACATCTGTCGCAGCCGCGGCCTTCGCCTTCAACAAAAGCGTCTTGCTACTGACGGCGAATCAGGCCGTTGCCGAAAATCTTCCTCCTTCGTTGGCGGCAACCATTCCGAAACTACCTCAGTTGAGTTCAGATAAATCTTTTGCGGTTTTGTGTTCCGGCGCTTCCTGTCAACCCCCGTTCACTGACGCCTCGGAGTTACGTAATGCGCTCGAACGCTCCCTCAAGAAAGCCGTCTAAATTACCTGGATCGGATACCAAAACTAAGGTATTGACCGGATAACAAAAAAAGGACTGACGGTTTATGTATGAAGTCCGTCAGCCCAAACATTGCGAGCCCCAGGGTTCGGCCCAAGTTACTACAGGTTACTTTGGTGATCTTGCAGACACCCCTTACCTCCGCTTAACTACTTCATCATCGGTGGTAAGCCGGTTTCACAATGCACTTGCAGTTGTTGTTGTGGTGGGCACAGTAGAATGGGCCCTCCGTCCGGGGTGGGGACCTGCGGAACGGCGGCTGCCACATACGTGCCCACTAGTCCAAACATCAGGATTGAAATCCTGATTGCTTGCTTCATGGGTTTTCTCCTGCCGCGTTTGGTTTCCCAAACCGGGAACCTCGACGCGGCAAAGAATTATAAAATACGCGTCAAGGCCATCCGTCACATCATCCCACCTTGCGGTTTTATCTCAAGGCCTTGCCTTTCCGCAAATTGATTGAATAACAAATTCGCAGGTGCGCACTAACTACTGCGGATTCCATAATTTAGAAGGATGCCGCTCCCCGCCTGGCGAATCCCCGCCAGCCTTGAATCGACCCAGAACAGACCGGTCAAACCGAATTTACGAAATCCGGAATTCAGCGCTTTGACGGCGCGCCTTTGACGGTAAGAGAAGTTAAGGGAGGTAGTGGTGCATTTTGACTGTCATCCTGCGCAAGCGTTTTTTGCGCGGCGAAGAGCCTGTCCCGAGATTGTCGAGGGAATCTGGGCGGTCCGCGCGAAGCGTCGCGTTCTTTGCGACGCCATAATCGCGCGTCTGGATCGCCTCCTTATCAAACTGCGCCATTACCCTAAGCAGAGAAAGGAAAAGACAGCTGCAGGATGAAGCCCGCCTTCCGCACCTCAATCTCTACCTCTTCGAGCCAGCCCCTGCCGCGGAAGCTCCCATGCCGCCCGCGGAAACCCCAGCAGCATTGGTATTTTCCGTCACGCCCGGCGGCGCCGCATGAGTCCGCGAAAGCGCGCGATCCACCATCCCTTCAAACATCGGGATTAAAGAATCTTCTGGCAGCGGATGATGAATATCCGACAAACTCTGCTCCCACCGCTGTGGCCGCAGCAGGATCGATGCCGCTTCGCGCGCCGGACTCTTCACCAGTGTATAGCCCAACCAGATCAGCAACGTCGCGTTGTACGCCGACATATTGATGATGCTCATCCAACGTGTACCCAGATGATTTCCCGCCCACGAGGCGACCAGAGCCAGCTCCACAAACGAAAAGCCCCCAAAACCGAGCGCGATGCCGAAGCTGTGTTGCCGCCGGCTTACTCCGACGTAGCGCGCAAACGACAACAGAAACAGAACCATCCCCACCTGGATGATTCGCACGCACCGCTGCGCAGTGACAATCGCCTGGATCCACGGCGGCGTATCCAAGGAGTTCGTCGAAACCGATACCACGCCAGCCACCAGCAGCATCACCAGGCCCGCCCACTTGAACAGCACCGTTCCCAGATCCCGCAAGGTGTGAAACGGCCGGAACACATCCAGAAAAGCCTCATGAATCACCTGGAAACCCAGGGCCACGCTGATCGCCGTGCTGAACCAGGAAAAATAAAAACAGGTCGAGTAGCTGTAGCGGGATGTCGGAAAGACCACTGCGAAAGTCACAATCTGCGTGACAATATAAGCGTAGAAATATTTGAACACGCGGTGCTGCCCACGCCGGAACATGATGATTGCGATGACCGTCTGGAGCGCGGGATGCGCGAACCAGAGCAGGTAGTACAGTATCCTGAATTTCTCAGTCATCGGAAGAATTCCCGTAACTCGTCAGCTCTCGAAATAGCCCTGGCGGCCAGAGCCAGCCCCACGGCGCACGTCTACGCGTAAGCAAGGACGGCAATTAAGAGGAAGTTAATCCTTTCCGCCCAACTGTTCAATGTACTCCAGTAATCGAAAGTAACGTTACCTTCGGGCCATAGCGGTTTGGCTCGCCTTTAACGGGGGATGGGATGCACAGTGAACCGATACCATAGAGTCACAATTTATGTCCGTGAAGAATGAAACGAAGGAGGGGCTGATTAGTAACGCGCCGTCTGGAACCACTCTTGAGCTCCGTAACTTCGCCGGAGATTTTACATGTTCAGAGAACGTCCTCTCCAACGGCGGGTCGTTGTCTGACGGCTTTGCACAATTGCTGGTCAGCCGCAACGGTTCGTTCCTGTTCGCGGTTGTGTTTGATGGAACAGCAGCGCCGCGGGCGCGCGTCTTCCGGATCAATCCATCTTCGGGCGCGCTCACGGAGGTACCGGGGTCTCCGTTCCTCACTGGTCAATACTATTTTCAATTTGCGACCATCGACCCGAGCGAGCGTTTCCTGCTGGTGCTCAGCGCATCGTTCGATGGATCGGGACCCTGTAGCGCCCCGGGCGAACTGGCGGCGATGAGCATAAATTCGACGACTGGCGAATTGGCGGTCACGGGTAGTGTTGAGGATGGGCAAGACCCCTACGCTATTTACGCGGCGATCCCGCAATAGTGAGATGCAGAAGTTGGGGGCACGTCTATTGCGAGAAGCTGGTACCGTCACCATGGATACGAGTGGATGCCTGCAAACTGAAAAAAGGGACAGCCCGGCGGCTGTCCCTATGAAGTATTCGAGCGATCATTTCCATCTGTGAAGCGCTTACGGGGTGACGGTGACGATCATGCCGTGGGTGTTGTTCCCTTCGTCCGTGTAGAAGCCGACGAGCTGGCCTTTGTTGTTAAGTCCATTTACGACCGTGCCGTTGACGCCGTCGGGATCGTTGACGGTGAGTAACTGACCGGTGAGGAAGTTGTAATAGATGCCGTGCGGAGTGCCATTGGAGTCGTTGTAGAACCCGACGGCAATGCCGCCATCATTGAGGCCCAGCAGCTGGGTGAAGGAACTTCCATCAGCGGCAAGGGTGACGAGCAGGGTTCCGGAACCCGAGATGCGCTTCACGAAGCCCTCGGTGGTACCAGCGCTGTTCTGGAAGAAGCCGGAAACCAGTCCGCCGTTGTTGATGCCGGTGGCAGCGGAGGAGACTGCGCCAGCGATGGTCACGGGCGCGAAAACCTTGGTGTTCATCGCATAGGTGTAGGCGTGGGAGTTGCCCGCGGCATCATTGTAGAAGCCAGCGGCGATGCCGGACTGATTAATACCCAGCAACTGATTGACCTTAGGACTGCTGGAGACAAGAGGATTGTTCACTTCGATGTAGGTGCCATTGCCCAGCCGAATGCAACCAAAATTGGCGTCGGTTCCGGTGTTGGTGGTGGCAAAGAAGCAGGTGCTGTTACCGTCATCGGATAGTGAAGTCATCTGGGTCTGCGCCGAGCCAGGGAAATTTTCGTTAATGTAGGTGGTGTAAGGCTTCTGGATCTTATAGCCCTTGTTGGGATGACCGGCGACGCCGCTGCCATAGTAGCCAACGATGCTGGCGGAATCGTTGATGCCGAGAAGCTGGTTAAAGGTAGGATCTGTCGGGTTGTCGAGGGTTTGAAAGCTGAAGGTTTGCGCTCCCGCCAACGCGGTGAGCAGGGTGAAGGCGAAAGACACAGCAACGATCAGTAGGCTTTTGCGGGACATAAATGTATCTCCTGGTTGCGCCGGAAGCCGGTCGCGGATTTGAGTGGCCCGTCCTGCGGCTCACTGAGAATTTCCTTCTCACTGGTAAAGGCGACGTTCGCAAGCGGATTCCCTCACCCAAGGGGAAAAAAAGTTTACCGATGCGGGTCAGCGGATGCTGTTAGGTGCGGACGGGCAGTTGGAGCAGGACGGGGTTCATAAGACTTGCCGATTCAGGCGGTCGCGCTTAGGCCGTGGTTTTGTGTGCTTGTTCGGCGGAGAGGTTGGCTAGGATGTCGCGCACGGCCGTTATCAGCTTTCCCGATCCCTTGTCCAACTCGAGGGAGGATTTTTCCAGAAAGCCGACTGCTCCATCTTCCCGCAGGCGCGGGGCATTCTTCTGCGTCATGCCGGTCATGACAACGACGGGAATCGACCTGGTCAGAGGATCTTTCTTTAACGCCTTGAGAACATCCAAACCACTTAGTTTGGGCAGTAACATGTCCAAGAGGATGAGATCGGGCAATTTTGCGCGCGCCATGGTCAAGGCTTCGTCGCCGTCGGCGGCACTGCTGACGTCATAACCGGTGCGAGCCAACGCCCGTTCCGTCGCAAGTCTTAAGAATTTGCTGTCTTCCACCAGCAGAATCTTTGTCATTGCAGTACAGCCTTTCTCGCCAGTTGCTCGCAATCCGGTTGAGCGTCCTGATTGCTTCGTTTTGATGACCAACTATTTAATTGCCTGATGGCAACGAACCTTGCAGCGGCGCGGCGCGATTTCGCACTCCCCTCATCATTATCGGCGGATTTGGTGTTCGCATCAGGACCGTGAGCCAGAATTGACTTTTGGTTCGGAGGGAGGCGCAATGAAATTTTGCTCATAGAATTCGGTGCGAGCCTGGTTACGCAGTGTGAGAAAGTCGTCGAATTTCACTTCATTTGCAATGATCTCCCTCACTGAGGATGCCGATCTGCCGTCGAATCAGGCACTTCGTAAGGTGCCAGCTGTATGGCTCAGCATGGACCGAGGGGGTAGCTTGTTGGTAGCTGAGTAACAACCTAGTCTTAGCCGGCGGCCGCTCCCTCCGTACGTGGATATCGGTTTAGAGGAGGCGGGGTGGTTCGCATTTTCCTGGTGGAAGATAACGCGATGATGCGAGCCTACCTCCGGGCTGCGCTCGAAGGGCAGCAGGACTGGATCGTTGTTGGGGAGGCCGAAAACGGGTGTCGCGCTCTGGAAATGTGGGGAGCGCACGCGCCTAACATTACGGTGATGGATTTCGTGATGCCTGAGATGAGCGGACTGGAGGCGGGCCGCAACCTCTCCAGCCAACATCCGGAGTCGCCGGTGCTTATGGTAACGATCGATCCTTCGCCACAGCTGGAGCGAGAGGCGAAAAAGGCTGGGATCAAGGGCCTGGTGCAGAAGGCTGATACTGGGTCACTCTTGAAAGCAGTGGAAGCAGTGTTAAGAGGTGGTACGTATTTTCGTTGGGGACTGGCAACGGCTTAGGTCTCGGGTCAACGCGGGGGGACTTCCCACTTCTCGCAAAGGACGCGAGAAATGGGGCATCCCGTCAACGGCTCGTTTCCTTCACGGGGAGAGTGGCTGTGACCAAGGTTCCGTTCCCTTCCGACTGATTTTCTAAGCGAGTTCGCGCAGAGGCCACGGACCATTAGACTTCTTTGAGGGGTTCCCTTTTCTGCTCTAGAACTGCGACGTAGCAGAGCTCATGCATGGGACGGCCGTCGGCATCCACCCGGCATTCTTCCAATGAACAGGACTTGCCGCAAATCCAGCAAACAGGTTCAGATTGAGTCGGAGAAGGCATCTTGCGACCTCAGGGGACTCGGCCGGACAGATCTTCGAACACATCTTATAACTGGCCCGATATATTGTCTGTCTCGAATGAACCATACTCGAATGAACTATAGCTGACGGAGCATGGACGCGCAGAAGCGAAGACTGAGAGTCACGAGATGGCTTGGGATGGTTCCGGCGATTGCCGTTTGCTCGGCTTGCGGCCGTGAATTCAAGGTGCCGCTAACGGCGCTGAACCGGGTCGCAGAGGCACAGCAGAGCCTTCAACTCCAGTTCGCCGGACACACGTGCGAGGACCTGGATACATCAGTAAAAAGCTAGGCTCGCACAAGGTCACAATTTCATTCGGATTCATTGGCGACACTTGGCAGGAATCGTGGGTTATTTGTCCTTCGTCATGTGATTCAAAACGATCAGGCACGCCATCAAAACAATTCAGAGCTCGGTAAGGACATTGCGTTTTTTGGTCTGATGCGCCGGATAATTCCCGGCGTGCTCGCGGCCGTCGGCTTGCCAAAGCCGTCAGCAAAGTGACATGCAACATCTCTCAAGGAGGACCAACATGAACAGTTTTGACTCTATCTTACAACGTAACAAAAATTTTGCTGCCCAGCAGACTGCTGCGGGAACACTTATGCCCTCGCTTCCGCAGGCGCTGCCGAAGGTGAAGGCGATCATCATCGGTTGCGCCGATATGCGTGTGGATCCTGCTTACGTACTTGGGATTAAACCGGGCGAGGCGGTCGTGATGCGTAACATCGGCGGTCGAATCACTCCGGGATTGTTGGAGCAGTTGGGACTACTCGGACGAATCGGTGAAGTTGCCAGAGAGATTCCTGGAGGCGGCGGTGAGTTTCACCTCATCGTACTTCAGCACACCGATTGCGGCATCACTCGCCTTGCTGGCGACCCCGCCATGCTGGCGCACTATTTTCACATACAAGAAGGGGAACTCAAGAAAAAAGCGGTTACCGATCCCCGCGCTGCAGTTACGGCAGACGTTGCTTCGCTCCGGGCAATTCCGGCGTTGCCGGGCGAGTGGCTTATATCAGGCCTCGTCTACGACGTGGCGACCGGGCTTGTTGAGATCGTCGTGCCGCCGGCGGCGACCCGCGCCGCTGCATGAATATCGAGACCCGTATCATAGGGGTGTAGCCAACACTACTATGAAGAAACTTTCGCTGGAGAGAAGACGATCTCACGCGAGGCCGACTTCTCTCAGTTTGCCATCCCGAAATCCGATGCGAATTCTTATTGCGGCGATTCCTCCGGTGCGGCCGCTTGATTTAGTCGGTCCGGTTGAAGTCTTCGGAGACGCAAACCGAATGCGCGGCGGTGATCCTGTCTACTCGGTGGAGATTGTTGCCTCCGGCGAGGAGAAGTTGATGGCCACACACTTCAAGATGCCGATGCTGGCCGACCGGACATACCGTGAGGTTACGGGTTCCTGCGACACGGTGCTGGTTGCAGGCGGAGACGGTGCGAATAAGATGCGATATGAACCGCCCTTCGTGGACTGGCTGAAGAGGCAGTGTGCTGGTGCTCGCCGGTTCGGATCGATTTGTACCGGTGCACTGGTTCTGGCAAAGGCCGGGCTGCTGGAAGGTCGCCGCGCCACAACGCATTGGAACTGGTGTGATGAGCTTGCGCAGAACAATCCGGGGGTTACAGTGGATCCAGATCCCATCTATGTGAAGGACGGGAACTGCTATACCTCTGCGGGCGTGACTGCTGGCATCGATATGACTCTGGCACTGGTGGAAGAGGATCTCGGGAGTGAGCTTGCACTTCGCATCGCACGAATGATGGTCGTATTCCTGAGGCGCCCGGGAGGCCAGAGCCAGTTCAGCGCAACGCTCGCAGCCCAGAGCATATCCCAGAACCAGGATCATCGATCATTCGGCGACCTGCTGGCATGGATTGCGGACAATCTAAGACGTGACCTCTCAGTTGGTCTGCTCGCTCGACGGGCGGCCATGAGCCCACGCAACTTCGCCCGTCTCTTCACGCAAGAAATTGGCAAGACACCTGGAACACACGTCGAGGATCTTCGTCTTGAGGCGGCGCGGCGTCAGCTTGAGTCGACCGCGGCAAGTCTTGAAGAAGTTGCGAAGTTCAGCGGCTTCAAGAGTGCGGAGGTGCTGCGTCGTGTCTTCGCCCGACGGCTGGGCACTACTCCGGGTCAATATCGCAAGTCATTCAGATGCGGGCTGCACAAAAATTCAGCGGCTTAAGCAATCGCACCAGAATCCGTCCCCTCGCGCCTTGATTAGTCCTCAAAGCACCACCACCCCAAGAAGGCGGCACTTGAGTGTTGACCCTGCCGGGTGTAGAGTGTCGGTCTGCTGAAGCAGACTCGAAACAGGAGCCAACATGGGATTCATCGCGTGGATTATTTGTGGACTGATCGCTGGCTGGCTGGCGGGACAGGTGATGAAGGGCGGTGGCTATGGCGTGGTGGTAGACATCATTCTGGGCATTCTCGGAGGAGTACTGGGCGGCTGGGTTTTCGGGATGCTGGGGATCTGGCCGGGCGGCGGCATGATCGGCTCCATTATTGTGGCGTTTGTGGGCGCGGTGATTTTAGTTTGGCTTACCCGCTTGTTGAAAAAAGCTTGAGAGGGATTTCGCGGTTTTCCACCTCGACAACTGAATCGCGCGACAGGTTCATTTGTCGATAGCGTTTTCTGGGGTGGTTGCGCTTGGGTCGGCTTCGACGGTGACATCTACCTCAGCGCCTTTCTTGAGGCGCACCTCGTCGCCATTTTCGTTGGTCAGTGAGTTTTTGATGCGGATTTCCTGATACAGAGTGTCGGCCCCTTCAATTGAGATCTGCGCCTTTTCGAGTTCACGGGGATGGGAAGGCGGGATAATATTTTCGACCTTTCCAGGAAGCGTAACGCTCGGCTTGTCGGTCATACTTTCTCCTTTCAACTTTCTCCCTTCAACTTTGGACCGCTCGAGTTTGAGCTACGTGTCATTCTTTTTCATTCCTTGTCTTCATAATTATTTCTTTTCAATGCGGCGAGAAAATCGGCGGACACTTCGCGGATGCGCCTAAGCCGCTCCTCCTGTTGCTTCACTTCGGTTTCGTCGAGCCAGGTAAAAGTTTGTTTTTGCAGACTCTCCATTTGCTCCGTCATGAGGCGGTGTAGTTCATCGCGCAGTTCTGCGGTGCTACGACGGTCCATAAGCATGCGCTCTCACATGTTCCGGCTTGGATGCAGGGTTCGGGCACGAAGGTTTGCATGGTTGCCTCGAAACTAGCTGATAAATAGGCCGGGGCAGCAAGTCGAGGTCCCTCAGGGGCTGAAGCCCTCGTCCTTATTGGCTCTGGACGGCACGACTGAAGTCATGCCCTTCCCGAACCCATTTATGAGATGGCTGGATGGCTTCTACCTTTATCGGGGGGATCCCGGCTGAGCGGCCGATTCAGCTGCGGTGCCGGTCAGGGTTACCTTGACGGGGGCTTTGTCGCCGCTCTCATCAACCGCGACGAAGCCGGTGGCCGCGCCGCTATGAGTTGGCGAGAATGAAACGCTGATAGTACAACTCTGGCCAGCTTGCAGGGTTTCACCGCAGGTTTTGGCGGGCACCGCGAAATTGCCATTCACATTGATGCTGGAGATGGTCAGGGGAGTACTTCCATAGTTTTTCAAAGTGACCGTCTGAGGGGGACTGGTGGTGCCCATCGCTTGAGGTTCGAAAACGAGGGCTGAGGGTAAAAGAGAGGCGACGCCACCCCATCCGATGAGGAAAACGGATTGCGCCCTTGTCGGGTCGGAATCCATGATCGACACCGAGCCCACACTTTTGCCGGATTCTGTGGGTTTGAACGTTACCGTTACCGTGCAAGACGTACCTGCGTGTAACTCTTTCCCACACGAATTGTGCTGCTCGAAGTCTCCATGAGTTTTGATGCTTTCGATTTGAATGGCTTGTTCTCCGACTGCCCGCACGGTGAACTCTTTGGTCTCCGCGGCCGCACCTACAACATTGCGGTCCCATGCCAACTGGGTCGGCGCAATGTCGATGCCGGTTGAGATTCCATTGAGCGCGATGACATGGGGAGATGCGGGATCGGAGTCATGGATAACGAGCCGCCCCTCGAGTGATCCTGATGTATGGGGTACGAACGACGCGGCCAGAGTGCAAGTCCCGGATGCACGGAGATCTCCGGGAACGGCACACGGGAGTATCCCCGGCACCAGGACGAAATTGCCTTCAATCGTCACGCTGTCAATGCGCAGCGCATGTTCGGTATCCGAGTTCCGAATTGTCACGTAGCCGGGTTTGCTTTGCGTTGCGACCAACTGCGGCAGGAAGACGATATGCGTTGTGGAGAGAGTTGTCCTGGTTAACACGCCTGTGCCGGTTAAACGAATAGTGACTTTGTCCTTATCCTTTTCAGAGTTGATGAGCAGATCACCCTGGCGCAATCCTTCCACATCGGGGAAGAAACGGACAGCTACCGTGCAGGCAGCACCGGGCGCAAGGGCAAGGGGCTGATGGGGACAACTGTCTGTGTGCGAGAACTGCTGAGAATTGGTGGTCGATACGTTGTCGATAACAATCTTAATTTTTCCGCAGTTGGTGATGGCAATCGATGCGGGCGCGGAAGGAACGTGCAGGCCTACCTTGCCGAAATCCAGCGAACCGGGAACAACGCAAAGGTTCGGAATGTGTGCTTCGCTCTTCGGCGGAACGCCGTTCTGCCCAAAGGCAGAGAGGTGGACCCCAAGTAGAAGGCCGAGAGCCAGGCATCGCACCATTTGTTCAGTAATGTGACTCGTGTTCGGCACTGGTTCTGCGGAAAAATATTATGCGGGCAGCTTGCGACTACCCGCACGTCACCTGTCGTCGCTGAGCGTCACCTCCGGGAGGACGCAGCTGTGGAGGGAGCACTCGCAAATGGCAACGAAGCGGTCAGGTGCAGTTGCTGCTCGACCATCTGACGTAGCGCAGTATAATCCATGGCTCCGCGGAAGAAATGCCCATTGACAAAAAAGCTGGGAGTGCCCGAAAGTCCAAGCTTGAGGCCCTCGTCCTGATCCTTTTTCACCGGCGCTGCCTCTTGGCCGGAATCCAGACAGGTATCGAATTTCGCGCTGTCGAGGTTCAGAGCCTTCGCGTTCTGCTTCAGATCGGAAGGCTGCAGCTTTTTGTCCTTAAAGAGAAGGTTGTGGTACTCCCAGAACTTGCCTTGCGCTCCAGCGCAGCGAGCCGCCTCTGCGGCCTTTTCAGCTTGGGGATGCATGGGCAGAGGAAAATCTTTATAGATGATCGAGACTTTACCTTTGTATTGTTCCAGAAGCTTGACCAGGTCCGAATTTGCCTTCTGGCAGTAAGGGCACTGGTAATCGGCAAATTCAACCAGTTGAACTGGAGCGTCGCGACCCCCTTCGATCGCGGCTGCGTTCTCAGTGTCAACGTCGGCTAGCGGGGGCGACAATTCGATCTCAATGTTTGCTTTGATGCGGAGACTTAGCAAGTAGGCCTGGCGCAGCTTGGCAGAACGGATTTCGCGAATGTGGTCACGGATCTTGTCCCGCATCTTCTCATAGGGCTCCTGCTCCTTGGCACTGACACCCTCATAGTAGACTTTCAGTTGATCTTCGGTAGGATCCTTAACTTTGTCATCGATTTCCTGCTTGAGAAGCTGATCGACGGTGATCCCCTGGCGACGGGCTTCGGTATCGAGAACACGCTGATCTATTAGTTCGTCGAGTGCTTTTCTCTCCGCCTGGTAGTACTGGTAACGTGCCTGCAGCAGCCGGTTTCCTTCTTTCTGATCCAAGTCGCTCTTGGTCAGGGTCTCGCCGTTCACGCGCGCCACTGGGTCGGGGTTTTGTTGAGCTGCGGCAACGCAGGCTGTGAAAGCGATGATGGTCACAATTAGCGCGTATCGATCCACTCTTACAATCACGATTGAGATCTCCTAAGAGGTCAAGAAAAGCGGTAGCGGTGCACTTTGATAGAGAAGCGATCCAAACGCGCGATTATTGCGTCGCAAAGAACGCGACGCTTCGCGCGGATCGCCCAGATCCTTCGCCACGCAAAAAACGCTTGCGCAGGATGACAGTCAAAGTGCACCTCTACCAGAAAAGCGCCAGGAGGAATCCTGGGAATTCTCTCCTGGCGCGAGTTGGATTGTTACAGCTTTGGAGAAAACCGAAAACTAGTCGCCAAATCCGCAGCTGCAGACTCCGGGTCCGCTCCCGCTGGTGAAAATGGCACTGCACTGGTTTTCGAGGAACAGTAGTTCGTTCGAGCTGAGCGGAGCCGTCTCAAACTCTTCCTCGGTTTCCGCGAATCCAGCGGGCAGGTTCTGGATGTGCGTGGCCCACAACCGCAGGGACGGAGTGGGTCTTACTGCACCTCTATCGCCGGTTGGGTCACAACCTGGATCCGGAGTTGCGGAGATGGTTTTGATCACGCCATCATTCGTAACCAGGCCCGGGTTGTCTGGATTTCCCAGAAGGTTAGTGTGGATGTTGATGGTTCTTTCACTGTCCGGCGTGAGAATGCAGCCGCAGCACTCGACGACCTGTTCGTCGTTATTCAATACATAGATGTCGGCGCACAGATTCCCGTTCAAGGGCCTTCCGTTCGCGTTGATCTTAGTCAATGCTGTGCCGGGATTCACAATATGCACTGTGCCAGTAACTCCCGGCACCAGCGCATCGCTGTAGTAGGTGAGATAGTAGAAGTCTGATTGGGCGGAGGCAATTCCCGTAGCCAGACAAACAATCACTACCGTAAGGACTGCACAACTCAACCACCTTGAATCTCTTTTTCGAAGCATTTAAATCCTCCTAGATTGTGTGCGCTCATTGGCGCAGCTATGCTCAAACCGAACGGGGAAAGTGGAATTCATTCCGAAGCTTTTCATGCCCGTGCCTTAGTTGCAGATCTCGGAAGAATTCGCAACCCCCTCGGCGCAAATTCCGAAGCCGCTACCCACACTGGCGATTCCGTAGCATTCTTCCTGAAGACTATCTATTTCCCCTTCACTCAATGTTGCCGGCTGAAGCTCGTCTTCAGTAATGCGGCCGTCCGTTTGCACGTGTGTAGACCAACCGCGAATGTCGGGTGTGGCAAGGATATTCAGCGCATAGCCGCCGTTCGGTAAGATTCCCCCGCCGGTGGGATCACATGGGACTCCGCCGAAGAAATCATTCGGGAGGGCCGACACAACCTTAATGTCGCCATTGGCAGGCTTAATCCCCGTGAACGTGTTGGAGGTCAAGTTCTTGTTGACACTGAGTTCGAGCAATCCGTCGGGACTAATCAGGCAGCCACAGCACTCTTGTAACTCCTGATCGTTATTGAACACATAGATCATCGCGCAGAGGTTGCTGGGTGGGTAGGACGGTGCGTATGCGCCAGGATTGATAACCCTTACTTCCTGGTCTAGCGCACCTCCATTGTTGGAGAAGTAGGTGACATGGAGCAGGTCGTCCCCCTGTGCAACCGCCACAGTTGAAACCACCAAAACAAGACATGCGAGTGTGACCGCGATGGCAAGCCATCTGGAATTTCCGCTTGCGAGCATTGAATTTCCTCCTTGTATGCGCAGGCTGGCCTGGAGGGAATCGGCAGTAGCGCGGAAGGATAGTGCGCTTGGGGCGGAACTAACGCAATTCCCTGAATAGGGCAAAGCAAAGGAGGGAGCAGTCGTGAGCTACGAGGTTAAGACTAGAAGGTTAGTGGTACTTCCTAAGGCTTAGGTCATTCGCCGTAGCCTTTTCAGCAGTTATGCAACACCTTGGCAATGATCTCCGAACGCGAAGCAACATCCATCTTCACCATCACCATACGCAGGAAGGTTCTCACCGTGTGATGACTGATCTTCATGCGCTCGGCAATGTCTCTGCTGCTGAGGCCTCGCAGGATGAGTTCAACTGTCTCCTGTTCCCGTGTGGAGAGCCCGAATCGGGTGGCCGCCTCCATCAATGCAGCCGCGATAAATAACTCGCTGGAACTTCGATCCAATATCAAGGCAAAGGCGCCGTCGCTGCCTCTGCCTGGCAGGCCATCGAGAGGTACTCTTCGGAAACGGTACGTCCTCTTTCCCGACCGAAACTCGCTGGCCATTGCCGGATTTTTGAGGTAAATAAGAAGCTTTTTCCTGACTAAGCTTTGTATGCTCCGGATTTTGGAAGGATCATGGGGATAACTTAAAGCCTTAATGGCTTCGCTGTTGGCCCCCGTTAAGTTCAACGAAGCATCTGCGATCAGGATGCCAAGGCGCAACCGTGAATGCATCTCCATCATTTGAGGAGGGATTCTGAGGTTTGCCATAATCCTTGTCACCGCACCCGCGATCGTCTGGGCTTAGCACAGTTCGAGCCTTTGGGGTCCCGTTTTAGGACCGAGGCTAAAGTACTGCAGTTTAGGGCTTTAAGGAATGGCCTGATAGTGACGCCAACGGGCACGGCAGTGCCACGCTGTCGCCGTGATGATCGCAGTCTGGGGGGTGCCGCAATTGGGTCTGAACCTTTGCGGAGAGGTGCTTACACTTATGGGCACCCGGCCAGCGCTCCAACCGCGCAGATTGGACCGTATCCCTATTGAACGTTCAGGTTGATGGTGACGGTGTGCGAGATGCCCGACTCCGATGCCGTGACTGTCGCGCTGGTTTGGCCCACGGGTGTTCCGGGATTATGGTTGCCTCCTCCGCTGCTGCCTCCGCAGGCCGGCATCCACAGCGTCACAACCGTGAACACAGCCAAGAGACCAAGCACGACACGAAGCGTTCGCTTGCGGCGACCGGAGGGCAACACCAACCCTACCAGCCCGGGGAATAGCAGGGCGTAGAAGATGCCGCTGCGGCGTCCTAAGGGGCCGTCATGCAGCCACGATGCCGGCGTTGTGCCGATGGTTACCGTCTCGCTGGTTGCGGATGCCGCCGTGAAAGTGCAAGTGGACTCGGACGGCAGACCGGAACAACTAAAGCTTGGGGCCTGGCTTAACCCTCCCAGGAGTCCGAAGGTGATGGTACCCGAACCGTTCTGTCCTGGGGCCGAAACGGCGATGCTCAACGTGCTTGGGCTCAGGCTGAAATCCTGGATGTTGAGAGCCTGCGCCGACGTCGAAGCCGAGGACGCAAGGGTTGTGTCACCGGGATAGCTGGCCACTACGGTGTATGAACCTCCAGCGATGGTTGTACTTGTAAAGGTAGCCTTGCCGGAAGCAGTGCTCGCAGTGCCCAAGGTTGCATTCGATTTTGTGTCGGTGAAGGTCACGGTTTCACCGTCGGGCGGAGCGGGGGTAATGGTCGCAGTCAGGGTCACGCTTGAGCCCACGGTCACCGTGGCAGTTGAGATAGCCACGGCTGTGGTGGTCGGAGTCTTTACGGAGTTAGCCCAGGCGATCACGAAATTGTACGCGTCCACTGAACCCAGGCCCGTGACCTGATCATAGCCGACACCTGCACTGAAGCCGAATTGAAACTTACCGCTGGTAGGGCAGTTCGGCGACGGGTTGGTGCAGGGAACGATATTGCTGCCGGTAGTAATGTCGTGGAAAGGCGAACTGCTATTGGCAGCGAGTTGGTAGAGTGTTTGATTGACGTTAGTAAGTCCGGGTGTTTTCTGAAGCCCATTCTTAACCAGATAGTGGTTGAGCAAAATCAGGATGCTGGAAAATAGTGGAGTCGCTGCAGAAGTCCCACCCACAATTTCAGGAGTGGCAGCGGTGCAACCGGCACCACTATTTGAGCAGAAGATAACATAGCCGTCGTGGTTGGCAGATGCCGTCATCGAAACGTCGGGAACGTCGCGTGCGTTGTCCTTGGGAACTCCAACACCCACCTGCCACGATGGTTTTGTAAATGCGGTACTGGCTCCGCCCCCGCTGGCGGAAAGCGTTGAGTTTAGCAGCGGGCCGTCGCCTGTACCGACCGAGTCGTTCCATGCCATTTCCGGAATGTAGGAGATGGCTGACTCGTCAATAGCCGTATTTGCGGTGTTCCAATACTGGCTCTGGTCGGTTACATCGGCACTGAATTCAGTGCCGCCGACGCCGATCACACCTGGCAGACTGGCCGGTTCGTTAACGGCTAGCCCAGTGGTTGCAGAGCTCGAACCGCCGTTGGGTTCACAGGCCGCTGCGCCAGTATCGCCGGAGGAGGCTGCCCAAGTTATGCCTTCACTGTTTCCTTGCTCCGCGATGGTCTCTTGCTGAGTCAAGTAGGTTGTCCCGGCGGTAGGTTCGCATAATCCGAAGCTCTCGCTGATCACCGAAACGGGGATCAAAGTGTGGTTGTCGATCACATAGGCCGCCGCATCGTCGGCGTTCTTGCCGAAGACGTAGTAGATGGTGGCGTTCCGTGCAACGCCGGACACAGTCTCCAAATCGAGGTCAGCCTCAACCTCGGAGCCGGTGATTCCGGGATCTCCGGTGTTGGGATCGACGACCTGATTAATTGTGGGCGGGGTAAGGCTAAAGAAAGTCCAGAAACTTGACAGGTCCGTCGTGTGGATGTCCGACTGCCCGACGACTGCGATGGCTTCGCCGGTTCCGTCATAGCCTTGAGAGTAAAGCTTGGCGATATCATAGATGTTTGCGAGATCGTCTGGGGCAAGGTAGTTGGCCCCTCCGGAGGTATAGTCGGGACTGGTCGGCAGACCCTTTTGGCCGAGTGGCCGGACTTTCTTCGTGCCGCTGGCGGGTTTGGGATAGAAATCGTTCAGGCCCCGGAAGCCAGACACTACCCCCATCAGCGCTGTCGGAATCGACGGTGCCGTGGAGTTTGCGAAGTGGGTTTCACCGTTCACCGAGTAGCGGTGCAGTTCGGTGTGAAACGCACTCTGCACTTGTGCCGCGGACCCGCTGAATACGATCCATCCACGGCCGTGGGCGACTTCCGTAACGTTGAATCCCTGGGATTCGAGCCACTGCACAACCTTAGCTATATCGCGCGAGCTTAGGCCAAAGCGATTCGCATACTGTTCGGGAGTTAGCCATTTGTGATAGTTCGGGGACGCCGGGTTCTGTTGCTGAGCGAGCAATTGCTTGAGCGCGGCGCTCTGCGCGGCGGAAGGCTTGAATAGAATTCGTATTCCGGCCAGTGCTGTCGAGGGATCAATCGGACCCAAGTCGTTTTGCGGTTGGGCCAGTGGAGATACGTTATCCTTCAGGACAACGGTTTGGTTAACGTCCACATCGCTGCTGATGCGATCTTGCTGGGCCGCCGCCGAGGCAAGGCAAACGCCGGCCAAGCAGAATAGAAGAGCGCACACTCTTTTCGTCAAAAAGACACCCCCACGCGTCTTGATTCTTGGCCGAAGGCTTCTGCGGGGTCAAGTAACCATGGTCATGCGTCGGGGGCGGGGCTCATCGGTTTGACTCGGTTTGACCCTCTCCGGGGAAGTCCTTACACTTGTGGGTAGTTTCCGGCGGGCATAACACTGATGCTGTGGAGGATCTGCTGAGTTTGCGATTGCGAGGCTTATTCCTTGCGGCCCTGTTAGGGCTGATGGGGTCGTTGTGTGCGGGGCAGGATTCGGCTCCGCAGAATCAACCCCGGGCTCCGCAGAATCAATCTTCAGCTCCGCAGAATCAATCTTCAGCTCCGCAGAATCAATCTTCAGCTCCGCAGAATCAACCCCCGGCTCCGCCGGCTCAGCCCTCGGAGAGCTCGTCGCGGGATTCTCAAGAGCAACCCCAGCCGACGCAGCCACCGGTGAATCAGCCCGCTCCAAAGCCTGCTCAGCCGAGTTCGTCGCGGCAAAAAGAACCCCAGCAGAAGCAGCCGGCGCCTTATCAGCCTTCGGGAAATTCAGGTCCGATCACGCTCGATAACAGTGAGACTATTTTCTCGTTTCTCACCGCGCTCAATACCTGTGGCTATGACCTGGATTTAACGATTTCTGATGCAACTCGCAGCCATGTGAGGGCTGAGGTGCAGAGGAACCTGGCGGAGTCGCAGGAGGCACGCGCGGCGCAGGCGGCGGTGTGCGATTTCTACCAGAGGCATGCGACATCGGACGCGAGTCGCAATTTGTCGCAGTATATTTCGTTGGCGTTGTACGTGGATGGTGCTCCGCACTTTATGCCGCGGCTGAAGGAGGAATTTCTTCCACCGGATGCGGCGCAGATTGCGGGCTTCGGCACGTTGATGGAACATTTTTACGAGAAGGCGGGAGTACATTCGCTCTGGGAGCGGCACCGCAAGGATTATGCGGAGGCGGTGAAGCGTTATCACGAGCCGCTGGCCAAGATGGTGCTCGACACCGAGGTTTACCTGAAGCAGCCTTCCGCGGAGTATTTGGGGCGAACATTCACGATTTATCTCGACTTCATGGGCTCGCCGAATGAGACGGACGCGCGAAACTATGGCACAGCTTATTATGTGGTGGTGTTTCCAGCTCCGAACTTGGCGTCGGGAGCGCCGGCGCAATCCGGGCTGAAGATGGACCAGATTCGGCATACGTTTCTACATTACGAGATGGATCCGCTGGCGGAGAAACATTACAGTTCCATGCAGCGGCTGAAACCGTTGCTGCAATCGGTGAGCCGGGCTCCGCTGGAGGAGAGCTTCAAGACTGACATCTCGCTGCTGGTAACGGAATGCCTGGTGCGGGCGATAGAGATTCGCACAACGGGCGGCAAAGTCGAAGAACCGATCCGAGCCCAGGCGGTGGATGATGCGGTGAAGCAGGGGTATATTCTGACGCGGTACTTTTACGACGCGGTGGTTGCTTTTGAAAAAGATCCGGTGGGGATTCGCGGAGAGTATGGCAGCATCCTCGAGAATGTGGACTTGAAGAAAGAGGAGAGAGCGGCGGCGGAGGTTCAGTTTGCGAAGGTGGCTTCGCCGGAACTAGTACGGTTGTCGCGTCCGGAAGAGCGGCGGATGCTGATCACGGCAGAGAAGCGGTTGGCGGCGGGCGATCCCAAGGGTGCGCAGGAACTGGCGCAGACCGCGCTCGAAAGAAAAATCGGGGACCAGGGGCGGGCGCTGTTTATCCTGGCGGAAGTGGCTGTGGCGAATAAGAATCGGGATGGAGCGCAAGATAATTTTCAGAAGGCGATCGCCGCGTCGAAAGATCCGACCGTGGTGGGATGGTCGCACGTTTATCTGGGAAGAATTTTGGATATGAAAGAAGAGCGTGAGGCGGCGTTGCAGGAGTATCAGGCTGCGTTGAATACGGCCGGAGGATTGCCTGAGATCAAGACAGCGGCCGAGCGAGGACTGCAGCGGGCGTATGAGCCTCCGACCAAGCCGCAGGCGCAGCAATAGTACGGGTTGCTAAGAAAACCTTCCAAAAAGTCTTCATCACAGAGGGCAAAGGGATTCGAGGTCGGGTCGGGTAAGCTGAAATCGTGAGAGCCTAAGGAGAAAGTATGAAGCGAGCTGCAATTCTTATTGCGATGATGGGAATATCAGTTTGGGGTTTCGCGCAGAGTACTCCAGCGCAGAGTACGTCCGCGGGGCAGGCAAGCGGACAAACGCCAGGGCAGGCGGCTGCGCCGGCAGGAAAGCGCCCGCCGCAGGCAAAGACACAGGAGGAGTTCAAAGCGTACAACGACGCGGTGGCCTTAACTGACGCCGCAGCCCAAGAGAAGGCAGCCGGGGATTTTGCAACAAAATTTCCAGACAGCGAGTTGCGCCCTTTGCTCTACAAAGCTGTAATGCATGGATACCAGCAGGCCAACAATGCCGACAAGATGATGGCCATGGCGGAGAAGATTCTGACCTACGATCCGGACGATCCGGAAGCGCTGTTGGGAGTTTCTCAAGTGCTGGCGGAGCGCACGCGCGATACAGATCTGGATCGGGACCAGAAACTTGCGGAGGCCACCAAAGACGCGCAGCGCGCGCTGGTTACTGTCGAGACAGATATTCCTACCACAGGGCTGCCGCAGGAACGCATCGATGCTTTCAAAGGTTTTATACGTTCGGAGGCTTATGCAATTTTAGGGACGATTGAGTTCAATAAGAAAGCCTGGGCGGACGCGGAAGGAGACTTGAGGAAGTCGATTGATGCGTTCCCACAGCAGCTCGATCCGATCGCGGTATTCCGACTCTCGGTGGCGCTGGACATGCAGAGCAAATATCCCGAGGCGCTGAAATACGCCAATCAGGCAGTGGAGTTGACAAAGGAAGGCACGAATGCCGGAGATGCCGCGCGTAAGGAAAAAGATCGCTTGACGCAGTTGAGCGGCGGCGGCGCTCCGCCCCCTAAGAAGTGACCGAAGGATTATTCGTACCATCACCATGAAAGAAAGGGAAATCGCCGCACTGGAGTCGGCGTTGGGCTACCACTTCCGCCGCCGGGGCGTGATTGAACAAGCCCTCACGCACAGCTCGCAGGCGCGGGAACTGGAGTCGCAGCAGCCCGGAGACAGTAAGTATAAGGTCAACGATAACGAGCAGTTGGAGTTTCTGGGCGACGCGATCCTGTCTCTGGTCACAAGCGAAGAGTTGTTCCAGCGCTTTCCGCAATTTCGCGAGGGCGAGCTCTCAAAATTGCGCGCCCATGTGGTGAGTGAACGGCATCTGATCCGGGTAGCACAACGATTGGAGCTGGGACACTATCTCCGGCTGGGACGCGGCGAAGAAAAAAGCGGAGGACGCAGCAAGACGGCGTTGCTGGTGGACGCGCTGGAAGCGATCCTGGCGGCCATCTATCTCGATGGGGGAATGGAGCCGGCGCGCGAATTCATCCTGCGGGAAATCCTGGCGCCGGAACTGGCAAGCATGGAGCGCGACGGCGGCGCGCTGCCCATGACCGATTTCAAATCGGCGCTGCAGGAAACTCTGCAGGGATTGGGAATGGCACAGCCCTCGTATGTTCTGGTGCAGCAAGCGGGACCGGAACATAACAAGACGTTTACCGTCGAGGTCCGTCTGAATACAAAGAACGGCGAAGGCGGAGCGGAGTTCGTGGGAAGAGCACAGGGTTCCACCAAGAAAACTGCCGAGCAGGACGCCGCGCGGCAGTTGCTGGCTTATCTGGCTTCGCGCCCTCAGTCGGCGGGAGCCAAAGTGGCGCGGGGAGCACGGTCCGAGGATAAGTAGAGTTGTTGCAGAAGCAGAGTATGAATTCTCCAGATCACCTTCCCGTGGAACGTTTCCCTGAACAGGCTATTCCTGACAAGGTTCTTCCGGAGCAGGCTATTCCGAACCCACGCCCTCCCGATCAAGATGTTCGCGATCGTTCTGATCACTTGGTCAATCAATCGGGGACGGAGAGAGCTTTGGGTACGGACGCGATCGGTTCATTGCAGTCGTTACTCGGAACCGTGGTGATCGCGGTGTTTGTCATCACGTTCATCGTGCAAGCGTTTCAGATTCCTTCACCTTCGATGGAGAATACACTGCTGGTGGGCGATTACCTGCTGGTGGACAAGCTCTGCTATGGCGGAGGCGTCGGCGATCACGTAATGCCGTACCGGCGGGTGCGGCGCGGCGACATCGTGGTGTTTCATTATCCGATCACCCCGGCGCAGCATTTTGTGAAACGAGTAATTGGGGTGCCGGGCGACCGGGTGCGGCTGATTAACAAGCAGGTTTTTGTAAACGGAGTCGCCTTGAAAGAGCCTTATGCTCATTTCACGCGGCCGGCGAACGATTTGTTTCGGGACAATTTTCCCAGGCTTGATGTGGCGCCGGGCGAGACTCCGGACTGGTGGCTGCTACTGCGCAAGTTGGTAGAGGATGGGCAGCTTATCGTTCCCGAGGGTCATTACTTTGTGATGGGAGATAATCGGGACGATAGTTATGACAGCCGGTATTGGGGATTTGTGCCCGGAGCGAATATTATTGGGCGGCCGCTGCTGATTTACTGGTCGGTGCGCGGCGCTGAAGGGGAAAGTATAACGCCCTCTTCGGTAGGTGATAAGCTTTACCACTTCGCTTATGCATTCACCCATTTGTTTCAAATTACGCGGTGGAACCGCACTTTGCGGCTGGTGAATTGAGGGCCGTGGCAGGGCCTGACAGCGATGGATTCAGGCGCTCAAAGGAGGGTCCTAGGTCTGGCTCAGCGCATGCATGAATGCGTGCACTGACACAGCCTGGCCGAGGTGCGAAGGTTGAGAAGGCTTTCCCACGTGCTGGGAAAAGATTGGACGGAATAATTGGTGGCTAAGAAAGATAACAAAGCGAAGGACGAGGTCGAAGAGAAACCGCGCGAGACTACAGTGGAATTCCTAGCCTCGCTGTCCGCAGTGCTGGTGACGGGACTGTTCATCATCACTTTCGTGGTGCAGGCGTTCGAGATTCCCTCCAGTTCGATGGAGGATACGCTGCTGATCGGCGACCACGTCTTCGTGAATCGCGTCCAGTTCGCGCCGCAGACTGCGTCTGTGGGACCGCTGCTTCCTTACCGGCAAGTGCGGCGCGGCGACATTGTGGTGTTTCTACATCCCGACGCGGCTTACCTAGGAACTTACGTTGTGAAACGGATTATTGGCGTCCCCGGCGATCGCATTCACCTGCGCAATGGTGAGGTCTATCGCAACGGGGAGAAACTGAACGAACCTTATATAAACCATGATCGGGATGAGCCCTCAGATTTCTATCGCAATAATTTCCCTGCAGTACCGCCATCGGACCCGAACATTTCTCCGATCTGGGAGACGGAGTTGCCCTCGCACATTCAGGGGGACGATCTCGTAGTGCCACCCGGCCGCTACTTCGCCATGGGCGACCACCGTGGCGTAAGCCTGGACAGCCGCTACTGGGGCTTCATTCCGAAGGAGAACGTAATCGGACGCCCCATGTTCATTTACTGGTCGTTTGATACGCCGAGCGATCAGTATCGCAAGACCGATTTCGGAGATCGCATTGGCTTCCTGGCGCACGTGGTGTTGCACTTCTTTGATGAAACGCGTTGGAGGCGAACGCTGAAAGTAGTGCGGTGAAGATTTACTCCTCCAAGCGTCGGATGGTGATGGCGGCAGTTGTGATTCTGCTTGTGCTATTTCTCATGCGGCCTGGGGCGTCGTCTCTCAAGGCGCGTATCGCAAACTCCATCAGACTGGCCGTAGCTCGACCGGTGGAGGTGGGTTCGGTTCATCTTCGATTCCTGCCGCCCGGCTTTGATCTGGAAAATCTGGTGATCCACGAAGATCCGGAGTTCGGAGCGGAGCCCATGTTGCGGGCTCCGGAGGTCACGGCCGTGGTGCGTTTGACCTCTCTGCTGCGCGGACGGCTGGACATTGCGCGCCTCGAACTGACAGAGCCGAGCTTGAACCTGGTGCGCAAACCGGGCGGACGCTGGAACTGGGAGGAACTGCTGGAACGCACGGCGCGCACACCGCTGGCGCCAACCGCGAAATCGAAGTCAGAAGCGCGGCCAGGATTTCCCTATATTGAAACCAGTTCGGGCCGCATTAATTTCAAGATTGGACAGGAAAAAAAACCATACGCGCTTTTGAATGCAGATTTCGCCTTGTGGCAGGAATCGGAGAACACATGGGGAGTGCGGCTGAAGGCACAACCACTCCGCACTGATATGAGCTTAAATGATGCCGGCCTGTTGCGGATGAACGGAACCTGGCAGCGGGCTGGGAGTTTGCGTGAAACGCCGCTGCAGTTCAGCGTCGAGTGGGACCAGGCGCAACTGGGGCAACTGACCAAGCTGGTGTCGGGAAATGATAAGGGCTGGCGTGGAGCGGTTCGCCTGGATGCAACTCTCAAAGGTACTCCGGCAGCGATGCTGGTGGCCGCGGATGCGTCGATCGAGAACTTCCATCGTTATGACATATCGAGCGCCGCCGGAATGCGGCTGACCGCACATTGCGATGGCAGATATAGCTCATCGGATAACATGACGCACGAAATCCTGTGCAGCGCGCCTGTGGGCACTGGCATGATTGCGCTGCGTGGCGATGTGGGGCTGCCGGGAGTCCACCGGGTTGACCTGATCCTGAATCTTGAAAGCGTTCCCATGACAGCTGTGGCGCAACTGGCTCGACGCGCCAAGAAAAACATTCCTGCGGATCTCGTAGCCACGGGAAGTGTGCAGGCGGATGCCACGATGAAAGAGGATGCCGCTTCGCTGCGAGGACCGGAGTTTCAAGGCGAAGGTGAGATTGCCGATCTGCGGGTGCAATCGGCGAACGCGAAAGTTGATCTGTCTCCGGGGAGCATCCCGTTTGTCCTCACCTCGTCGAGCGTGGCTTCCTCATTGAGGAAGGATTCGGTTCGGCGTTTGAAGAACGAGGTCTTGCCGCCTCAAGACGAACTGCGAATTGAATACGGACCCTTCCCGGTAGCACTCGGACGCCCCACGCCAGCGCAGGTGCGAGGCTGGGTTGCGCGGTCGGGTTATGGAATGGTTGTACGCGGAGAAGGAGAAGTCGCGCATACCATACGCGTTGCCGGTCTTTTGGGGCTGCCAGCAACGAAGGCTGGTGTTGGAGGCGTGGCCCAGATGGAATTGCTCATCGCGGGGTCGTGGGCGACAAGTGTGTCAGGAGCTTCGTCTGACTTTTCTTTGCCGGAAGTAACCGGAACTGTCCAACTGCACAACTTGCGCGCACTCGTACAAGGAGTGAATGAGCCGATCGAAATTTCATCCGGCGAATTGGAGCTTTCGCGAGATGAAGTGCGCGTGGAGAAATTGAGCGCGCGGGCAGCGGAGGCGCAATGGACTGGGTCAGTGAGTTTGACCCGCGGTTGTGCAACGCCTGGAGCTTGCCTGGTCCGCTTCAATTTGAATACTGAAGAAGTGGGACTGAGCGGTTTGCATAAGTGGCTGAGTTCACCACTGAGCCAGCGCCGATGGTACCAGATGCTAACCGCGGCCGAACCTGCGCCACCATCGTTCTTAAAGAATTTGTGGGCGTCGGGCAAAGTGAGTGCGGGCCGGTTGCTGATTCACAATCTGGTTGCAACTCGAGTGTCCGCTTCTCTTGACCTGGAGCATGGGAAACTTAAGATTTCTGAATGGCGAGCTGAGTTGTTGGGAGGAAAACATCGCGGCGATTGGCAGGTAGATTTCTCGGCAGGCTCTCCTCTCTATACGGGGACTGGGACTCTCACGGCTGTTTCGCTGGAGCAGATCGCCGATGCGATGCATGATCCGTGGATTTCTGGAACCGCCTGCGGAACGTATCAACTCACCGCGTCAGGCGGGGATGCACAGACGTTCTGGCAATCGGCCGAGGGGGAATTGCAATTTGATTTGCGTGATGGAGCTTTGTCGCATATCTCGCTAGCGAGTGATGAGCAGCCTTTGCGACTCGTGCGCTGGCAGGGTCATGCCCATCTGCGTGATGGGGCGATTGAGATCGACGAGGGACAGATGGTTTCGTCGTCGGGAGCGTATGAGATTAGCGGCACGGCATCCTTCGGACGGGTGCTGGATGTCAAACTTATTCAGGGCTCGGAGAGCAAGCCGGGGTTGGCGGGTTCGATGGTTTACAGCATCACGGGAACGCTGGCTGAACCGCGGGTGGCGTTGACTCCCGCGCCGGAGACCCAAGCGCAATTGAAACCGTGAGGGAGTACGTTTCGGGCTTCGCCCGAATGGACAGCCGAGGGCGGCTGCCCCCACACAACCGAGAGCCTGCCCTGAGCCTGCCGAAGGGGCGGCTGTCCCCACACGAATTGTGCTACTGCACGTAGCCTGGGCCGCGCAAAGGTTTGCCTGGCAGCAGTCCCGTCATTTTTCCTCCATCGATCACGGGTACGCCATTCACTAAAACATAATCCATCCCTTCGGAAAGCTGATTCGGATTGTCGAATGTGGCGAGATCGCGAACGGTTGCGGGATCGAAGATGACCACGTCGGCCCACATGCCAGCTTTTAGAACGCCGCGGTCGGTGAGGCGAAGACGCTGCGCGGGCAGCGCCGAAAATTTGCGGATGGCATCTTCGAGCGTCAGTACCTTTTCTTCTCGAACATACTTGCGCAGGATCCGCGGGAACGTGCCATAGGCGCGGGGATGAGGATGTTCCTGGCCAAGGATTCCTTCGGGCGAGGTTCCGGAGGAGTCATTGTCAATGGCGACCCAGGGCTGCTGCAGCGCCAGCGTCACATCCGGCTGCGACATTCCGAAGACTGCCACGTCGGCGTAGGGATCGTCGATGAGGAAATCCAAGAGCGCATCCAACGGATCTTTGTTCCAGAGCTTGGCGATTTCGGAAAGTCGCTTGCCTTGCAGAGGAAGCATCTTGGGATTCTGCACGACGCCGATCATGACGGCATCCGGGCCAGGAATTTCCTGCCATTCGTTGTCCCAATCTTCCTTCGAATCTTTGGAGGGCGTGAGCATATCTTTACGGATGCGCTCGCGGGTTGCGGGATCTTTGAGGCGCTCGACGAGCTTCGCGGCGCCACCGTCGTGAGCCCACGGCGGAACGAAGGCCGAGAAATCGTTGAACCAGGCGGTGTAAGCGTAGGTGTCGGCGGTGATGTCGGCACCACTGGCGCGCGCGGTGTTAATCTTGGCGACGACTTCGGGCATGCGTCCCCAGTTATTTTTTCCGGCGACCTTGATGTGCCATATTTCCACAGGAACGTGAGCCTCGCGGCCGATGCGCAGGGCTTCGTCGATGGCGTCGAGCACGGAATCACTTTCATTTCGCATGTGGGTGGCATAGATTCCGCCGAACTTGCCGCCTTCGGCGGCGAGCGCGATCAGTTCTTCAGTCTTGGCATACGGTGCGGGAGCGTATTCGAGCGCGGTTGAGACGCCGACGGCCCCATCTTTCATGGCATCCCGCACCAGCGCTTTCATTTGCTCGAGTTGCCCGGGTGATGGCTGCTTGTTATCGTCGCCGAGGACGATGCGGCGAACCTGCGTCGCTCCAACATAGCTGGCGAGGTTGATGCCCATGCCTTGCTTCTCGAGACGGGCGAAATATTGGCGGAACGTGCGCCAGTCGGGAGTGATGTGGTAATGCTCGTAGCCGGGGCGATCGGTCTGAATGATGGTGTCGTTGAGCGGCGCGATGGATCCGCCCTCGCCGGTGATCTCGGTGGTAATTCCCTGATAGATTTTTGAAGGCAGGCGCGGTTCGACCAGAATCGTAAGTTCGGACTGCCCGAGCATGTCGATGAAGCCGGGCGCGACGACTTTGCCGCCAGCGTCGATCGTGCGCTTGCGCGGCGCGGGGGCTAAATTGCCGATGGCGGCGATTTTTCCGTCGCGGATACCGATGTCTCCCGAGTACCAGGGAGAGCCGGTGCCGTCGATGATGTGTCCGTTGGTGATGACGAGATCGAAAGTGGGGGTGGATTGTGCGGGCAACAGAGGCGTTGCAGCGAAGAACAGGGCGATCATGATCGCGAGTTTAAGTTTGTAACGGTTCATGGATTTCCTTTTTGTAGGGTTACCTCAGCGGCTAAAAAGCCGACCACCAAGAGGCGATGCTTACCGCAGCGCTGAAAGCGCTGCACCACCCAAAATCAAGCAAGTACACAAAATCAAGAACAGCATTAGGCTGCGCGACGTCTTGCGACGGCGCCAAGGGCGATCCAGATTCCGAGGGCGATCCATTCGTAGATTGTGAAGTGGCCGGGAATCGCGGGAACGATTTTCATCAGCAGCATTGCGATAGCCACGAGCAATCCAAGACCGGCGACGAGGTATTCGACCGCCGACAATCCCAGTTGGCCCGGCAGCGAACCCGAGCGTCCCATGCGTAGATATGCAGCGCAGGTTGCCGCCCATCCGATTGCGCAGGCGACCGAGCCGACTTCAGTGATGGGCACCAGGATCGCGTCACCGAGAAGCATACATGCGCCCGTTGCCAGGCCAATACAGAGCACTGCGACCGACGGCGTTTGATGTTGAGGATGGATGGCTCCCGCGTGTTCGACGATGAGACGGCGGCGTCCTAGAGCGAACACCATGCGGCTGGCGGCCACGAAGTTTCCGTTGAAGCATTTGACCAGTGAGAGCAAAGCTGCCACCAGTATGACGTTAACGATCCAGCGCGAGCCTACCGCGTTTTGAAAAGCGACGGCGGTCATAAATTTTTCGCTGGTCAAGTCACGCCAGGGTGCAACGTATGCTACCGCGGCGATGATGATTGTGTAAAAGAGAATGCCGACGAGGACGGCCATCCAGATGGCTTTAGAAAATGCTTGCGAGCGAAACTCAGGAGCAGACTCTTCCGCGGCCTTGCTCACGGATTCAAATCCCGTCATGAAATATGGGACGATCTGAAGCACGAGCAGAAACGACACCAGCGGCGCATGCGTAAACAGCGGCGGGAAGTTACGCGGCGATCCTTTGCTTAGTCCGAGCGCGATAAAAACAATGAATAGAGCCAGCGTGGCGAAGGCCGTCCAGTTCTGAAAGGTCGCGCTGAGGCGGATGCCGCGGTAGTTCAGCGTGGTGAGCAGCGCGGTGAGGCCGAGGCCAATGATGAGATGCGGGAGATAAACCGGGCGCCCGGCGATGCGGTAGAGTTCGAACGAATCGAGCGGCGGGACGATGTAGCCGGCGATGCGGCCTACGGCGACGGCCTCCCAGGGGCAGACGATGAAGTAGGCGAGCATCATCATCCATCCGGTGCAGAAGCTGATAGGTCGCGAGAAGGCGGCCGCGGTGTAGGCGATTTCGCCGGCCGCGTCGGGCATCGCGGCTACCAATTTGCCGTAGACCCAGCCGATCGGGAATAGCAATGCGCCACCGATGGCGAAGCCGAGAAGTGCGCCCAGAGCGCCGCCACGCAGCAGCCAGTCGTCCATGACCACGAGCCAGCCGACGCCGACCATGGTGCCCCAGCCCAGCGTGAAGTAATCGGTGAGGCGGAGTTTGCGGGCGAGATGGGACATGCGGTGCGCGAATTATAAGGCATCGGCAGAGCTGTCATGCGGAAATGCCCACCGTAGGAAACGCTGATCGAGCTTCGCTCGACAGAACAGCCGAGGGCGGCGGCGGTCCCCACACGAGCGTGATAGTATCGACATTACCCTCGCATGATGTGCCAGCTGGAAATGTGAAAGAATTTTTCTGTTGTGCCTCTTGATTTGCGACTCGTTGAAAACTGATGACATCCTCGGCCAACTTGAAGAAACGCGTGCTTAGCGGCATGCGTCCAACTGGGAAACTGCACCTGGGCAACTACGTTGGGGCGCTCGACAACTGGGTGCGCATGCAGGACGAGTACGAGTGTTTCTTCGTGATTGTCGACTGGCACGCGCTGACGACCGATTATGCCGACACGTCGCGGGTGAAAGAAAACTCGATTGAGGTTGCGCTCGACTGGCTGGCGGCGGGGCTCGATCCGGAAAAGTCGGTGATCTTCATTCAGTCGCACGTTCCTGCACACGCCGAATTGCATCTGCTACTTTCGATGATCACACCGTTGGGCTGGCTGGAGCGGGTTCCCACATATAAAGAGCAGCGCGAGAACATCAAGGATAAAGACCTGGGAACCTATGGATTTCTCGGCTATCCGGTGCTACAGGCGGCGGACATTTTGATGTACAAGGCAGATGTGGTTCCGGTGGGCGAAGACCAGGTGGCACACGTAGAACTGACGCGGGAGATTACGCGACGCTTCAATGGGTTTTATGGAAAGCGCGGAGATGTTTTCCCTGAGCCGCAGTCGCTGCTCACGCGCGCGCCGAAATTACCGGGCACAGATGGGCGCAAGATGTCGAAGTCGTATGGCAATGCGATTTTGCTGACCGATCCGGAGCCAGTGGTGCGGCAAAAATTGAAGACGATGGTGACCGATCCGGCGCGAGTAAGGCGATCTGATCCGGGGAATCCGGATGTGTGCCCGGTGGGCGATCTGCACAAGATTTTTAGCAACGAAGAAACGATGGCCAAAGTGAACGCGGGCTGCCGGTCGGCGGGCATCGGGTGCATCGAGTGCAAAGGATGGGCCGCCGATGCGCTGGTGCAGTTGCTGAATCCGATGCAGGAGCGGCGCAGGAAATTCGAGGAGAATCTACGGCTGGCTTGGGATATTCTTGAGGCAGGCTCGGAACGGGCGCGTAAAGTGGCGGCCCAGACCATGGAAGGGGTGCGCAGTGCGATGGGAATGTCGCTTGCGTATGAGCCACCGGCGGCGAATGATGGGAAGTAGCATGAAAAATAGAATCGCTACATCAGCGGACGCGGGGCCGGAGACTCTTCCATTTGTGGTTGCGAATCATTCCGCGGCGAATCATGCCGCGGCTGCAAAAGCGAATCGCGAATCCGAGAGTAATCCGGCGAGGAACGAAAAAGAAGAGAGCGATTCTCCATTTGCAGTTTCGGTGACCGACGTATATGAGGGTCCGCTAGACCTGCTGCTTGATTTGATTCGCAAGCAGGATATCGACATCTACGACATTCCTATCGCTCGCATCACTGAGCAGTATCTGGCTTACGTGGAAAAGATTCGCGAGCTGGATGTGAATGTAGCGGCCGATTTCATCTATATGGCGGCCGTGTTGATACATATTAAGTCGAAGATGCTGCTGCCGCGCGATCCGTCGGCGAAGGCCGAGGAGTTGGAAGATCCGCGAACCGAACTGGTAAACCGGCTGCTGGAGCATGAGAAGTTCAAGTCAGCGGCGCAGATGCTTTTACAGAAACAGCAGATTGAAGATGCAGTGCTGACGAATCCTGCGTTGAAGGAATTTATCGACGCCGAGGGCACCGAGGCGCAGATCGCGGTAGACGTGATCGATCTGGTGAAAACATTTCAGCAAATCCTGGAGCGCGTGCGCACGCGTCCCATGATTAATGTTGATGAGGAAACCGTCACGGTTGGGCAGATGATTGATTATCTGCGGCGAAGGCTGGCGCTGGAATCGCGGCCCATCCGGCTGAAGCAACTTCTCATGCGTGTGGAGTCGCGCCAGGCGCTGGTGTGCATGTTTCTGGCTTTGCTCGAAATGGTGCGGCTGCAGGCAATTCAGGTGCGGCAGGATCGGTTGTTCGGGGAGATTGCAGTAAGGAAGCACACTCATTTCGATGACATCATGAACGAGCGGGCAGAAGTTAGAGATGATTGGAGATGAAAAAACAGTGGTCAGTGATCAGTGATCAGGGGCCAGTTCTGGAGCCATCGATTTTGCTGGCCACTGAATACTGACCACTTTTTGCTATGAGTTTAAAAGCTCAACTCGAAGCCATCATTTATGCGGCGGAGACTCCGATCACGCTGGAGCAGTTGGTCCAGCTCGTCAGGGAGTCGGTGACGGCCGAAGGCGCGGCTGACGAAATTGAGGTGAAGTCGCGTGTGCGGACGACGCTGGAGGAATTGGTATCCGATTACGGCAGCCAGGATCACGGCATTGAGGTTCGGCAGGTCGCAGGCGGGTACCGCATGTCCACGAAACCCGAGCAACATGAGATGGTGCGCAGCTTTGCCAAGAGTTTGAAGCCGCCGATCCGGCTGTCGTTACCCGCTCTAGAGACGCTGGCTGTGATTGCCTACAAGCAGCCGGCGACCGTGCCTGAGATTAACGAAATTCGCGGCGTGGATTCTGGCGGGGTGATTGCCACGTTGCTTGATCGCAAACTGATTACCACAGTCGGCCGTAAGCAGGTGATCGGGCGTCCTATTCTCTACAAAACCACGAAGGAATTCCTGATGCGCTTTGGGCTGAAGGATGTGAACGAGTTGCCCAGCATGGAGGAGTTCGAAAAGTTGGTAGCGGAATCGTTCCAGGGCGAGATGATTGCAGCGGAAGAGGTGGCTCCGGAGCAGTTGCCAGTAAGGCAAGAGGGCGATGCGCCTCAGGTGGAAGGAATCGCGGAATCCGTTGGACAGAAGGAGGAGGCATCGTGAGCGACCTCCGACGTCTCAGCGACGCCTCACGCCCCTCAGCGGCTAAAAGCCGCAATCATTTTTCGAGAATTACGGCACGAGTGGAACTCGTGCCCTTCCCGACTGTTCAGAAAGAGTAGCCGGTGCCGAGAATTCCGCGCCTGAAGGCGCTGTTGGTTATATGCGGCTCTACGGCACGACTGGAAGTCGCGCCCTTTGAAAACGGGATTCAAACGCTTCCTCAACATGCCCGCTGAACGCCTACAAAAAATTATTGCCGCGGCTGGAATTGCTTCCCGACGCAAAGCCGAAGAACTGATCAGCGCAGGGCATGTGAAGGTGAATGGAGCCGTCGTAACCGAACTGGGAAGCAAGGCGAACCCGGAAACCGATCACATTCGCGTTGACGGAAAACTATTGCAGGCCGCACAGCACCATGTCTACCTGGTGCTGAATAAACCCAGAGGCTACGTTACGACGGTGAGTGATCCGGAAAACCGGCCGACGGTGATGCAATTAATTCGTGGCGTGAAGAACCGCGTCTATCCCGTGGGAAGGCTGGATTATGCCAGCGAAGGACTGCTGCTTCTAACCAATGATGGCGCGCTCGCGAATAAATTGATGAAGGCAGCATCGCAGGTGCCTAAGACTTACGTGGTGAAAGTTGCAGGAACTCCGAGCAACGATGCGTTGGAGAAATTGCGCGGAGGAGTTTCGATCGCTGCGGAAGATGGACGGCGGGTGCGCACCGCTCCAGCGGGCATCCGGTTGGTGAAGGAAGCCAACAATCCGTGGTACGAGGTCACGCTGACCGAGGGGCGGAATCGAGAGATCCGGCGTATGTTCGAGAAAGTCGGACACCATGTGGAAAAGATCAAGCGCGTCCGCTACGGGCCGCTTAAGCTCGACGTTCCGCCAGGGGAGTTCCGTGCGCTGACTGAGCAGGAAGTTGATCGTCTGCGCACTGCCTGCAACAAACCGATAGCGCGCGCCAAGCCTTCCGTGGCATGATGCGGCAAGCATGAGCCGATTTTTTGACCTGGTCTCCACACCCGCCCGCGACATGGGCACAACCAATGCCCCCGATACAACGCAGGCCGCTTTGGAACGGCGTTCGCGGCTGATTAAACTCGATTCCAACGAAAATCCTTTTGGACCTTCGGAGCGTGCCATCGATGCGATGAGGAACATGTTGCCGAAGGTGAGTTCCTATCCTGACGACGACTGCGGACCGCTGCGACTGAAACTGGCCATGCATCACGATTTGCAGTTGGAGCAGGTTATGGTCACGGCGGGATCTACTGGGCTGTTGAGTCTGCTCTGCCAGACTTTGCTGGCGCGGGGATTGAATGCGGTGACCAGCGAGCGGTCGTTCATCGTGTATTCGATGGTCGTGCACGCGACGGGAGCCCATCTGATCGAAGCGCCGATGCGCAAAGAGAAAGATATAGACGCCATCGATCTCGATGTGGTTCTTGCGGCGATCGACGTGAACACGCGCATCGTCTTCTTAGCGAACCCTAACAATCCTACGGGGACGATGCTGGAATCGGCTGTGGTGGAGCGCTTTTTGGCGCAGGTTCCGGGACACGTCGTGGTGGTACTGGATGAGGCTTACTACGAGTTCGCGATGCATTTCGCGGCGCTGCGGCGGCTTCAGTATTCGAACTCGCTGGAGTACGTCCGGCAGGGCGCGAGCGTGGTGGTGCTGCGAACGTTTTCAAAGGCGCATGGACTCGCCGGACTGCGGGTAGGTTACGGTATGGGTCCGGCCGAATTGTTAGGATATTGCGCGCGCATGCGCAACACGTTCTCTGTGTCATCCATGGCGCAGGCGGCGGCGATGGCGGCCATTGACGACCGCGATCACATTGTTCGCGTGGTTGAGAGCAATGCGGTGCAATCCCGATTTCTAGCACAGGGATTGTCAGGGCTCGGGTACCGCGTGGTCCCCACTTCAGGGAATTTTCTGTTCTGCGACCTGGGAAAAGACGCCGCAACTTTCGCCAACCGGCTACAGGAAGAAGGCATTGCCGTGCGGCCGCTTGGACCCTGGGGTGCGCCGAATTGCATTCGGGTGACGATTGGCATGCCCGCGCAGAATGAAAATTTTATGAATGCGGCGCGGCGGATGGAGTCGGCGGGCACCGCATCTCGAGTTTGACGAGAGAGCATAAACGACTGTCGTCGATTTGCGTTCCTCCACGCTGGCTCACTTCTTACCTGGCTCATTTCTTGCGCCGGTTCTTGCGAAGCGCGTCCAACATCGCGGCGATGCGTTTCTCGCGGGTTTCCGGCCGTTTCGCGCCATCGATTTCGCGCACATATTCTTTTTGATGGGTGAAGGAAAGCCTGGGCCAGGACTCCCGGGCCTTGGCGTCGCTGTCGATGATCTTCTTCAAGTAGGCCGGAACGTCGACCTTCCGTTCCTCTTCGTCAATTTCCATAACGACGCTGACGGTATCGCCGGCTTTGCAGTTGCCGCCGGCGCGCAATTGAGCGTTGACCGCCATCATGTGGCCATCTCCCATGTTCATTAGCGAACTGCGAAAGGGGAAACCGTTGATGGTGCCTTTGACGGGAACGCGGCCTTTCCGCTGGAAAACTTTGACCACGTCGAATGGAGGTTGGAGGGCTGCCACTTCGGAACCTGGACGGCCGATTAGCTTCACTTTGAACTTATGTTGCGTCATCGCGAGGCTCCGAATTTTAATGTCAGAGATCGATTCCTATGTGAGCGTTGCGACCCGCGCGGCGCCGTAAAGTCCGGCGTCGCTTCCTAGCAAGGCGAGAGTGATGACGGTTTTTCGCTCCGCGAGGCTTTGGGCTTGCGCCGATGCGGCGTCGGAGTTTGCCGTAGCAAGTCCAGAGTTGCTGTGGGCACGGGCAGTTGCCGAGCTTTTCTCGGCACTTTGCTCGGCCTGGACAGCCGAAGGCGGCCGTCCCCACACGGACCGGGGTGCGGTTGCCGCGTAGACCAGAGATCGCTCTCGGAGTTCGTCGAACATGGCGGGAGCGTAGGCGTCCCACGCGCTCGAAACGCCTCCACCGAGGACGAACATTTCGAGATTCAAAACGTTGATCAGGCCGGCGAGCAGTAGGCCGAGGTAGCGGCCGAAAGTACGAAAGACGCGGCGGGCTTGTTCGTCACCCTGGAGCGCCAGGTTGTAGACGGACTTCGCGCCAAAATCGGCATCGGACGAGGCTGCTTTCGCGAGCGCTGTCGCATCGCCGCCGGCGATTGCTTCCCGTGCCATTCGCATGATGGCAGTGGCGGAAGCATATTGTTCGGCGCATCCGCGATTGCCGCAGCCGCAAAGATATCCTTCGGGTTCGACGGTCACGTGCCCGAATTCGCCAGCCATACCATTCATGCCGTGCCAGATCTTTCCTCCGAGCACAATGCCGCCGCCGATTCCGGTGCCCAGAGTGACCACGGCCATGTTTGGAATGCCACGAGCAGCGCCCAGCCATTGCTCTCCAAGGGCGGCAACATTGGCGTCATTTTCGAGGACGACACGCGCTCCTAAGCGGCGCTCAATCGCGTCGCGAACGGGATATTCTTCCCAGCCGGGAAGATTGGCGGACTTGCGCAACATTCCAGTTTTGATGTCAATGATGCCGGGGATACCGATACCGGCGCCGAGAAGGTGTCCCGTTTCCTTATATTTCCTTGACAGGCGCTGGATCGCGTCGCACATCTGGTCGATGACTTCGTCGCGGGTCGGCGCGGCTTTGGATCCGAGAGTAACCTTTTCGAGAAGCTCTCCCTGGCCGCTTACTGCAGCGATGCGCAGGTTGGTGCCACCGAGATCGACTCCGATGGAAAAATCGGGCATGAGAGGAGAAGATTACCAGAACTACGGCGGAGCGTGCTCATTGTTGATTGATAAGGAACAGGGAAGCGAGCCAAACGCGCGATTATTGCGTCGCAAAGAGCGCGACGCAACGCGCGGCTCGCCCAGATCCCCTTCGGCAAGCTCAGGGCAGGCTCTCGCGGCGCAAGGAACGCTTGCTCGGGATGACAATCATTCTTGGCACCGCGGCATCGGGATGACAATCATTTTTGGCACCGCGGGCAGTAATGGCTGCTGCGGCCGGCGATCACGGTGCGCTTGATGGGCGTCTTGCAAACCAAGCACGGCTCACCTTCGCGGCCGTAGACGCGATGTTTTAGTTGGAAGAAGCCTTCTTCGCCGTCGGAATCCACATAGTCGGATATCGATGAGCCGCCCAGAGCGATCGCTTCTTTGAGAACCACTTTCACTGCCGCGAAGAGGCGGCCGAATTGATCGCGCGTGATGGTGCTGGCACGGCGGCGGGGACGAATTCCCGCCCGGAATAAAGATTCATCCGCGTAAATGTTCCCTACGCCACGCAGCAGCTTCTGGTTGAGCAATGCACTTTTGATGGGCGTTTTGCGTCCGCGAAATAGTGCAACGAAGCGGTCGAGATCGACTTCCAGCGGCTCGACGCCGCCAGCATCGAAGTTTCCGGCGCGGGCAACACTTAAGCGCCCGAAGCGGCGAGGGTCGACAAAGCGCAGTTCCCTGCCCGAGGCCAGCTTTAAAATTGCATGCGTGTGCTTGAGAATTTCTGACTGGGGTTCGCAGACTTGCAGGCGGCCGGTCATGCCGAGGTGAACGATCCATTGGGCCTGGGCGGAGCCGGCTTGCACTCTCGATGAAGCACCTGCGGAGGCAATTTCAGTTTCGGCAGTTTCAATTTTCCCATGCAGAGTTTTTGGCTTCCGGCTTTTAGCGGACAGGAGTGTCCGCTCCACACTGTGTTTTGCCACACCATTCGGTTCGAGGTCGAAGACGATGTGCTTGCCGATGCGCCTTACTGTGGCGATGCGGCTGTTTTCCAGTGCGGCAGCGATTTCTCGTGCCGAAGACTTCAGCGGCTCGGGCTTCTGACCCAGCCAGATCGATTCGATCACATCGCCTGAGACGCGGCTGGCGAGTCCGCGGGCGATAGTTTCAACTTCTGGGAGCTCAGGCATGAATTAATAGTTTACAGGCCTTTTCTGTGGGATGAGTGTGGCCTACTTGGGTGTTGGGTGGTGCCGACTAAAACCATCGAGCTTCGCTCGAATGGACAGCCGAGGGCGGCTGTCCCCACATCCCCACGTGATTTGATTAGAGTTATAGCTGATTAGTCTTTCAAGGGAACCACGGCTTTGCCGTCGCGGCAAAAAGTGGCGACTTTCTGCAGGTCGCCATTGGCCTGCGGCAAAACCATTACTGGCCCGTAGCAGTAGACGGCGTGGCCGTTGGCGGCAAAGTACCAGCGTCCGCCTTTGGAGTGCTGTTCGACGTGGCCGGTGGGCCGGCGGTCTGGCTGCGCCGGCTTCGCAACCGTCAGACTAAACAACAAGGCTAGGGTCAGGACCCTCATTATTGCCAGACTTTCCGAAATACGTCCGTGAACGTTTAATGCCTACCAATTGCCTACCTAAGTCGTATGTAAAGCGCGACGCTGATCGATCAAATCCGATGCGGGCACGGGAGGAACTTGGCGATTGGGCCTCGCTGTCTTGTCTGTCTGGTTTTGGGAATGAGGTTGGGGCAGTGCCTCAGTCGACGGGGGTTGCGTAGTCTGCGTCCGGTCGGAGGGAACCTGGGACGACGGGTCGTTCGCGTGACCTGGTTTCTTGGCCTTCGCCATCTGATTATCGGTGATGGCCTTTCCCCTCAGAGCCCATAGCTCTCTGCTGTCTGGCATCAGAACCTTAATCAGGTTGCTCTGGGATTGAATCGCCGCCCCCTGTTCCACAATGAGCATGGTCATCAGGCCATAGGAAACGATGAACAGCACCGTGAGGATAGGAAGAAGGCTGCGCCTCTTTTTCGGGGCTGCAATCGCATGCACCGCTGTAGTTTCGAACGAAATAGTCAAGTTGCACCCCGGCCATGCCACACACGGGCAGGCGATACTGGGATTGCAGCTTGTCAGCCAACAGCGCGAGTCGCGGGAACATATTGAATTGATTTGATTTAGTGCGATTTAGCGGCTGCGGATTCTAGATTCCAAGTGCAATTGAATGCACATATTGAGCAACGGGGATTGTTAGAAGAGCGCCGCCTCTATTTGAAAGGGGCAAAAGTAGGGCTTCGCAGATGAGAAGAACTACTCTCCGCGAAGCTTTGCCAGGCTTACTTTCCGCCGAGCAGGAGTTTGGCGATGGTTGCCAATTGCATGTTGGAGGTTCCCTCGTAGATCTTGCCGATTTTGGCGTCGCGCCAGTATTTTTCGACGGGATAGTCCTTGGTGAAACCGTAGCCGCCATAAATCTCGATGGCCAGGGAGGTCACCCGCTCAGCGACTTGCGAGGCGAAGAGTTTGGTCATTGCGGCTTCCTTGACGAAGTTCACGCCCGCATCTTTCATGCGGGCCGCGTTGTAAACCATGAGGCGAGCGGCGTCGATCTCGGTTGCCATCTGGGCGATCTGGAACTGGATGCCTTGAAACTCAGCGATGGCCTTGCCGAATTGCTTGCGCTCAAGCGCGTACTTCGCGGCAAATTCCCATGCGCCACGCGCTAACCCGATCATCTGCGCGCCGATACCGATGCGGCCTTCGTTCAGAGTTTCGATTGCGATTTTGTAGCCTTTGCCGGGCTCGCCCAGAACGTTCTCTTTGGGTACGCGGCAGTCTTCGAGAATCAATTCACAGGTGGAGGATGCACGAATTCCCAGCTTGTCCTCTTTTTTGCCGACACTGAATCCGGGTAAATTCTTCTCGATCAGAAAGGCGGTAATGCCTTTGTATCCGGCGGCAGGATCGAGCGTTGCAAACAGAACGAACAATCCGGCTTCTTTGCTATTGGTGATCCACAGCTTGCGGCCATTGAGGCTATAGTCGCTGCCTTTTAATTCTGCGCGTGTCTGCAATCCGAAAGCGTCCGAGCCGGAACCGGCCTCGCTTAAGGCATAAGCGCCAACCGTGTCGGCGGCCATCTTGGGCAGATAGCGCTTCTTTTGGTCTGCGTTGCCCCAGCGCAAAAGGGCATTGTTGACCAATGTATTTTGAACGTCCACGACCACGCCTGCGGATGCATCGACGCGCGATAGTTCCTCGACCGCCAGGATCGCTTCGAAGAATTTGGCGCCGCCTCCGCCGTATTGCTCCGGAATCTCGATCCCCATAAGGCCGAGCTGGAAGAATTCGTGGATGAGATCCTTTTCGAAGATTCCTTTCTCGTCCATTTCTTTCACGAGCGGACGGATTTTGTCGTCGGCGAACTGGCGGATGTTGTCGCGGAAGAGGATCTCGTCGTCGGCGAGCGTGGTCAGTGGCGTGGGGATGGCGGCTTGCAGGGTGGTCTCGGGCATGAGGATACCTTCGGAAGAAAGAGTGCCAAGCTAGTTGATTTTAGCACTCCAACAGACACTGCAGTACCTCGCGTGCTTCCCGGGATAGCGTCGACCGTCGGCCAGCGGAACAAACTCATCTGTTGCTGCAGCGCAACAACTGGGTGGTTACGAAATCCGAACTTAATAGAATTATTGCTTCAGGAGTTGGCCCGTTTGTGATAATGTTCGGGCTTCTTTTGTCGGACCTCAGACGCAGCCGACATGCGCGTTGAAATTCCGTTTCAAGTGCAGGCCCCGTTCAAGTAGAGGTGAGGCGATGCGAAAGTTTCTGTTCCTGATCTGTGTCCTCGCAATGCCCTGCGGTTCGTGGGCCCAGAATAGCGGGTCATCCTGGGCAAATTTAAGCGCTCTGCAAGCCGGTCAAGGGATTCAAATCGTCGAAATGAACTCGAAGAAACACTCAGGAACCTTCGTAAACGCCTCCGACACGGCGATCTCGTACCGTGACGCCGGAGGGGAACAGAGCATCCAGAAGACGGACATTCGCACGGTCAAACTCTCAAAAAATACGCATCGTCTGCGCAACACTCTGATTGGCGGCGCGGTCGGCGCGGGAGTGGGGGCAGCTTCGGTCGCAGGAGTGTGGGAGAACAGCGGGTTCGTCGGAGGCAAGGGAACCGGGGCTGCCATTGGCGCAGGACTCGGTTTCCTGGTGGGAGCAGCCGTCGGAGTTCTGATACCGACTCACAGCACGATCTACAAGGCCGCAGTCCATTAAGTATAGATGGCTTGTAATCGATAGCCCCGGCTTGGGGCTGACTTTAGCTGCGGCGGGTATGCACCAGCTTGAGCGTGTCGGCTTGCAGAATGCGCTGAATCTGATTGCGGGCGTGCACCGACCACGGACCGGTAGTATCGAGTTTGATGTACGCCTGCCAGTGCTTCAGGGCCTTGCGCGGCTCGCGGGTTTTTTCGTAGGCGAGGGCGAGATTGTAATGCGCGTCGGCGTAAGTTGGAGCAAGCAGGATCGCGGTCTTGTAAGTCTGGATGGCCTCCTGTACGCGCCCAGTCTCGTCGAGAACATTGCCCAAGTCGAAATAGGCGAGTGCGTAGCGGGGATCCGCTTGCAAAGCAGCGCGATAATGTTTTTCCGCGAGCGTGAAGTCCTGGCGATTGTAGTGCAGCGTGCCTAAATTAATGTGGGCGGCGGCGTGGCCGGGATCAAACTCCAGCACCTTCTGGTAGGCAGCCAGAGCTTCCGTCTGGGTTGCGGGATCCTCTTCGAGGGCGATGCCACGGGCGAACCAAACCGCAGCCTCGTTTTCCTGCGGACCAGGCTCGGTCACGGGACTCAACGTGCGAGTCACTACTTTTTCGCGGGAAGAAAAATCCATCACAAACTGCCCGGCGATAGGCTCGAGCAGTCTGCCTTCATGACGGAAAGCCACGCGATGCTTGTTGGTGGATGAGGCCCCTGCGTCGAGTAGAGGATTTCCCATGCCGGATGCCTGCTTCTGCATGGCCTCGAGCGATTCGCGAATCACTGCGGGCCGCACCTTCATGGCGCACAGGTCGCGAACTTTCTTGATCTTCAGCAGGTCGGAGAAGGAGTAGGCGGTGGAGACGACAATTAGCCCAGCGCGCTCCCAGCTGGCCAACTGGCGCGGCGTGAGGCGAAGAATTCTAAGTAAATCAGCTCGACTGTACAAGACGGTACACCAGTCTCGCGTGCTCGACCACGCAAGTATATCCCCGCCGCTATTATCCGCAACTTGCAGGAGTAAAGGCAACAGCAAACACTTGTGGAAAGCTGTGGAGAACCTGGATCGTCTACATGCGGCGGAAACGGTGCAGTCGAGCTTCGCTCGACGGACAGCCGGGGGCGGCTGTCCCCACATTCTTATTAGATTGTCATTCCGAACCTGGCCGAAGGCCGGGTGAGGAACCTGCTTTTCGCCTACGCCACGACTGCGGCCTGGTATTCCTCGTAGGTCCCCTTGAAGTCGGTTATTTTGTGATCGCTCTCGAAGTACCAGATGCGAGTTGCGACTTCGTCGATCAAATCATGGTCGTGGCTTACGAGGAACACTGTCCCGTGATAGCGCTGGAGAGAAATGTTCAGAGCGTTGATAGCTTCGAGGTCGAGGTGATTGGTAGGCTCATCGAGGACCAGGACATTCGGTTTTTGCAGCATGAGCTTGCAGAATAGCAGGCGCGCGGCTTCGCCGCCGGAAAGAACGCTCGTGGATTTCGTGGCTTCGTCGCGCTGAAAGAGCATCTGGCCTAACAGGCCGCGAATTTCTTCGCCGACGGCGGCTGGATTCCACTGATGCAGCCAATCGAGAGCCGTCATGCCGCCTTCGATCAGGCTGCGATGATCTTGAGCGAAATATCCGATGGAAGCTTCGTGTCCCCAGATCACTTTTCCGGAATCGACGAACGGACCGTCGTAGCCGCTGGTCTTGCGCAATTCGGCCTCCGGGGTGGTCGGCGAATTTGCCAGCAGCGCATTTACTAGCGTGGTCTTTCCCGCCCCGTTGCGGCCCATCAGAGCGATTCTCTCTCCGCGCGTGATGCTGGCGGTGAAGTCGCGGATCACATGCTTGTTGCCGTACGATTTGCTGAGGTGCTCGACTTCGAGAATGTGTTTGCCGGACGGGCGCCTCTGCTCGAACTTGATGTAGGGCCGCTGGATGTTCGATTTGGCCAGTTCGGTGACCTGCAAGCGCTCGACTTCCTTGCGCCGCGACTGAACCTGGCTCGACCGCGTGCCGGCGGAGAAGCGCGCGATGAATTCGTTCAACTGCGAAATCTTCTTTTCGCGCTGCGCGTTTTGCGACTCGATCTGCGACCGTACTTGTGTCTTGGCCAGAACCATTTCGTCATACGACCCGGTGTAGGTAATGATGGTCTCGTAATCGATGTCGGCGATGTGGGTGCAAATGCTGTTGAGGAAGTGGCGGTCGTGCGAGATTGCGATGACTACGCCGTCGTAGGTATTCAGAAATCCCTGCAGCCAGTGGATCGAATCCAAGTCCAGGTTGTTCGTGGGTTCATCCAGCAGCAGGGCTTGGGGATGGCCGAATAGGGCTTGCGCGAGCAACACGCGAACTTTCTGTCCGCCCTGCAGTTCGGACATTTTTCTGGAGTGGAGTTCTTCCGGAATATCCAGTCCGTCCAGCAAAACGGCGGCGTCGCTCTCGGCGGTGTATCCATCTTCTTCGCCGACGATGCCTTCGAGTTCGCCGAGCTTCATTCCATCTTCGTCGGTCATGTCGTGCTTCGCATAGATGGCGTCGCGCTCCTGCATCGCAGCCCACAGGCGCTTGTTGCCCATGATGACAGTGTCGATCGCGGTGTAGGCATCGAAGGCAAATTGATCCTGGCTTAAGACGCCGAGCTTTCGCGGACGGACGACGGTGCCCTTTTGCGGCTCAAGCTCGCCGCTGAGCAGCTTCATGAAAGTCGATTTCCCGGCGCCGTTTGGGCCGGTCAGACCGTAGCGCTTGCCCGGCGTAAATGCCGTGGAGACTTCGTCGAACAGAATTTTGGCGCCGTAGCGCATGGAAACATTACTGACTGAGAGCATGGATTCGAGTTTCTCTTCTTCTGGGCTTCTTCAGGGAAGCTTCTTTGGACTGCGGGGAATTTCCGCCAAAACGGTACGCAGCTGGTAGTTCATAGAATATCATGGCGGTGTTTTAGGGCGCGTTCAGGCTTTAGTTCCACGGATCGACTAGCGGCGCTGAAATGTCATAGAAGTGTGCGATATTGCGGGTCGCCAAGCTACTACGGCACGCTAAGACGATACCAGCGATCATGGTGTCGCGCAGATCGCGAGGTCGACCGTGCATTTTTCGAGAAGCCATTAAAGATGCCGCATGCCGTGCGGCTTCGGCGTCGAAAGGAACAATCTGCTCGTTCATGCGCGCCAGAACTTCGTCAAATCGTTGGTTGAAAGCGTCCCGACGCTTACTGCTGGGCATAATCTGCAAACCCAATCGAATCTCGAAAATCGTGATCGCCGTTGTCCACAGGGACGATCGGGGCTGCCTATCAAGCCATCCTAGGACCTTCGAATTTGGTGAATGCAGCATAAACTCGGACACCACGTTTGTGTCGAGAATAGTCATTCTTCGAAGTCAGGCGGCTGGATTTCAAACCCTCGAAGTTCTTGAATTGGCTCATCGAGTCCAACGTCGGCAAATAAGGCCGCCAGTTCCGTCCCGAGCCCGAATTCGGATTTATTTTCGTCTTTATGCACCGCGGCGCGCAGAATGTCACGGACTTCCTCTTCCATGCTTCGGCCGTTACGACGGGCGCGACGCTGCAAGCGCGCCTTCACTCCGTCCTCGAGATTGCGAACGACTAGTTGTGCCATAGTGATATCATGATATCACAAATCGTTTTCGGTCAAATCACCTTTTGCAAACAAAGCGAGAAGTGGCGCAGCCGGTTGCGGGCGTCGTGAGAACTCCTGCGGCAGCACGAGGTCGGCCGGAGGTGCAGGGATCCTTCGACTGCGTGAACCGATTCGCGAATGCGAATCGGTCCACTCCGGTCAGGATGACACAAGGATGGTGAAGGCCCGCTAGTGTCCGCCGCTGAGTTCGCGGACAATCGCGCCCACGAACTGTTTGGCGTCGCCGAAGAGCATCAGGGTGTTATCCAGGTAATAGAGCGGATTATCGATGCCTGCGAAGCCTGGATTCATGCTGCGCTTGATCACCATGACGGTGTGGGCTTTATCGACGTCGAGGATGGGCATACCGAAGATGGGGCTGGAGTGGTCGGTGCGCGCGGCGGGGTTGGTGACATCATTGGCGCCGATTACAAGGGCGACGTCGGTTTGCGGGAAGTCGCCATTGATCTCGTCCATTTCCATCAGGCGGTCATAGGGAATGTCGGCTTCAGCGAGGAGAACGTTCATGTGGCCGGGCATGCGTCCGGCGACGGGATGGATGGCGAAGCGGACATCAACTCCCTTCTTGGTGAGGATGTCGTACAGCTCGCGAACCTTATGTTGCGCTTGCGCTACCGCCATGCCATAGCCGGGGACGATGACCACTTTGTTCGCGGCGGTGAGGATTGCGGCGGCTTCCTCGGGGGTGGCGCTGTGCACCGGCCTAGCTTCCGCGCCGCCCGCTGCTGCGGCCTGCACTTGGCCGAAGGCTCCAAACAGTACGTTGGTAAACGAGCGGTTCATGGCCTTCGACATGATGACAGAAAGAATGAGTCCGGAAGATCCATCGAGCGCGCCGGCGATGATGAGGAGCTTGTTCTGGAGGACGAATCCCATGGCAGCGGCGGACAATCCGGCATAGCCATTCAATAGGGAGATGACGGTGGGCATATCAGCGCCGCCGATAGGGATGATGAGCATCACGCCGAAGACCACGGCAATGCCAACGATCAGCGGGAACAACTGCTTTGCTTCCGGATGCAACACCAGGTAAACCGCACTGCCGATGGCGACGGCGAGCAGCAGGAAGTTGACGAGATTCTGTCCTTTATATGTGATGGGGCGTTGCGGAAGGATTTCCTGCAGCTTGCCCGCCGCCATCAGGCTGCCGGTGAAGGTGAGGCCTCCGAGGATCACTTCCATCGAGAGCACCGACATCCCAAACTTCGAAGCGCTCTGGGTTCCCAGATAAAACTCAGCCGTACCAACCAGCGTGACGCAAAGCGCGCCGAAAGCGTGGCTGAGCGCGGTCCGCTGCGGGACGGCGGTCATCTGCACCATGCCGAGCGGGATGCCAATGCCGCTGCCGAGCACCAGCCCGATGACGATCCACTTCCAATCGACAATGCCATGGTGCAGCAGAGTGCCGGCGATAGCCAGAACCATGCCGATTTCGCCAGCCCAGATTCCATGGCGAGCCGTGGCTGGCGAACTCATCCACTTCAGGGAAAGAATAAAAAGTGCACTGGCGATGAGGTAGATGACTTCGATGAGGTACTGGCTTCCGGCGAATTCGTTCATGATTGTCTAACTCTGAGTGGTGTCAGTCCTTCCCCGGCGGCCTTCGCATGATGGCGCGAATCGGCTCGTTGTCGGTAAAGACTTGCCACGACGCGATCTTTCCGTCTCTCACTACGGCACGCCATGCAGCCGGCGTGGTCCAGAAATTTTCCTTGCGGAGCTGGCCGTCTTGCGAGAATGTTCCCCGCGCGGAGCCGAACATGGCTATGGTGTTACCGTGCTCGAAAATTTCGTCGTGGGAGATGCTATAATCGGGCACCATCTTGAAGTAGCCCTCCCATGCGGCGCGCAGTTTTTCCACGCCCTGCACTCGCGATCCCAACGAGTCGACAAAAACTGAATCGGGCGTTAGCAATGCGACAACGGCCCCTGGATTGTGTGAGTTGATTACCTGCTCGAACTGCAGGACCACATCTACCGAATTGGACCCCATCACACCTCCCCACAGGACCTACAGTGCAGAGCACTTACTTCTTTGCCGGACGGCTGGTCTTGAACATTTTCAGCATGCGGTCCGTGATAAAGAATCCTCCGACCACGTTGCTGGTGGCGGCGATGATGGCGATCACGCCCAGGACGGTCGCGAATTCGCTTTTGCGCTCGCCGACCAGCACAATTGCGCCGACTACGGCGATGGCGTCGAGCGCGTTGGTCAGCGACATCAGCGGAGTGTGCAGCAAGGGCGAAACGTGGCGGATGACCTCGAAGCCGATGAAGCAGGCCAACATGAATATGAACAGCGCGTCGATCAGATTGGAACTCATTTGCGACCTCAGGGGCTAAAGCCCCGATTCCTTTGGCGTTGCGGCACGGCTGAAGCCGTGCCCTTTCAAAGCAAATTGCCGACATAATGTACCGCTATCCGCCCGCTGGCACCAATGCCGGCAGGTCGAAAAATTGGCGTACTCTCGGGTTCACGATTTCGCCGGCGTGCGAGCAGATCGTCTCGCGAATGATTTCGTCCTGCAGGTTCAGTTGCAGTTTGCCATCTTTCACCATGTAGGCCAGAAAGGTGGCCACATTGCGGGCGTACATTTGGCTGGCGTGGTATGGGACGCTGCTCGCCAGATTGATGGCGCCGATGATCGTGACGCCGTACTCTTGCACGGTTTCTCCGGTGCGCGTCAGTTCGCAATTGCCACCGCGCTCGGATGCAAGATCGACTATCACGGAGCCGGGGGCCATCCCTTTGACCATCTCCGCCGTGATCAGCACCGGCGACTTTTTGCCGGGAATTACTGCAGCCGTGATAACCACATCGCTCTCGGCGACGACGCGGGTGAGCAGTTCGCGCTGGCGGGCGTAAAAGGTTTCATCCTGGGCAGTTCCGTAGCCACGGGCATCTTGCGCATCCTTGGCTTCGATGGGCAACTCGACGAAGCGGCCGCCCAGACTCTGCACCTGCTCCTTAGAGGCGGCACGCATATCGTAGGCCGACGCAACGGCGCCGAGCCTGCGGGCGGTCGAGATGGCTTGCAGACCGGCCACTCCGGCACCGATGACGAATACGCGGGCGGGAGTGATTGTGCCTGCAGCAGTCGTCATCATGGGAAAGATTCGGATGGAGGTTTCGGCGGCCAGCAGCACTGCTTTGTAACCACAGATCGTTCCCATGGAAGAGAGCGCATCCATACTTTGCGCTCGTGTGGTGCGGGGCACCAATTCTACCGAAAATGATGTGACGCCGGCCGCGGCAATCTGTTTGATCACGTCGGCGGAGCCGAAAGGACGCAGGAAACCGATCAGCACCTGGTCGCGGCGCATGAGTGGAAGGTCGGCCTTGCCGGTCAAGTCATTCGAGCCGTAGCAAAGCACCTGCACGATAATATCGGCGGTACCGAACACGGCGGCGCGATCGGGAAGAATCTTTCCACCTTTCTCAACATACAGCGCATCGTGGTAGCCAGCCTGTTCGCCAGCGCCGGATTCGACGACTACCTCGAGTCCAGCCTTGGCAAGGGTGGGGATGACGGCGGGAACCAGCGCAACCCGGCGCTCTCCCGGATAACTTTCCTTCGGAACTCCAACAATCACGCGCTCGTCCTTTCTGCAGGGGAAAATTGTAGGCTAGCACCGCCGACTAAAGCTGCCGCACCGTACGTGAATACTATAGACCGAGTCGGGGAAGAACCGTGACGCCGGTCACAGCATTCGAGAGCAGCGCCGACGGACCCAAGACAATACCAGAAAGAACAAGGGAGTGGAAGGAGCGTGGAACTATGCGGCCGTGCGCGCGGCAGCCATGGCGTCGTACTCCTCTTGCGACTGCGCAGGCAGCAGAACCCAAAGCGTATACACACCGACAGCCGTGCCAAAGGGTATGTGGAATAGCGAGATGAAGCCAAGGACGAGGGTGAGGATCCGAGCCCAGGGTTCGCGCTGCAACAATCCCCATCCGGCAATGAATCCGAAGGCTGCCTTTGCCAGCACGAAGACGCCAATCACACTCAGCAAGGGACGCAAAAACGCAGTTGGTGCCTCGGGCGCGCCGAGTTCGTGCAGGTGAGCAAACAATGTGTTGGCGAGGATGAAGACCACCACTCCGGCGATAGTGTTGAACGCGGAAATCGCAAGCCAAATAATTCCGAGCAAATGGGCGTGCGCCTGAACTCGCCCGGACCGGGGCTGCATCACCATCACGGGCCCGACGATTTGTTTGCCGCAGCGACTGCAGAACGTCTGGCCGGGTTGAACGGCCGCGCCACATCCATCGCAGAACATAATTTCCTCCCGCGTCGCTTTGCGAACCGATCCATGCTACAGCACGTTCCCAACATGAGGATACGAAACGGCGGCGTCAAAGTTCCGTGGAGTCATGCTTCAACGTTATTTCGCTTCAACATGATTCGATCAAGAATGCGCGACTTCGATTGACGGCAAAGCGAAAAGGCCACCCGGCAACAGGGCAGCCTTCTCTTTTCAAGGGAGAATAGTTCCAACGGGGCAAAAGATTCCGTCAAAACTTTTCTGAACGAAATCTTATGAGCCGAAAAAGGAGGGTGTCAAGCAATTTTTAGCAAATAAATGTCTTTATTTTCAATGAGTTAAGGATTCGGTCAACACTAACTGGGAGTGTTTCAATTTGAGACGAAAAACCTGTGAGAGGGACATAAGCTGATGTTCCTCAGGGAGTTAAGACCCTTGAGAGGGCTCACCGGCACTTGAAGGATGGCTGCGAGAATCTTGCGTGGCAGTCTCAGCCAAGTCGAGGGAAATGAACTCGGTTTGATCTGCGCTGCCGAAAATGGGGCCGGGAAAATAGCGTCGCAACAGAACGCGAGCGCCGCCGAAAGCGACTCCCGCCGCCAAAGAGATCGCACCCACGATGATACAGAGGAGGATGATATTCACCAGCAAGTTGGCGACGTTATTTTTCTTGTCGAAATATGTGTTCTCGTTCCAAGTGACGCTGGCGTCGTAGTTCACTGCACCCAGTAACGTCTGGGCGTCGCTTTGCGAGAGCGGGCCCGCTGCGATGGCGACGATAGGCCCGGTGCGCTTATCGAAAAATGGGCCAACGTTTTCGACGGCTTGAACCCCTGCCTGAGGCGGCGCCGCGTGATGTGCGGCGTCGATGCGCCGCAAATGCTCTGCCGCCAACGCCGGGGTCGGATACTGTACCAACATCAGCGTCGCTCCGCCGCTGGGAGTGGAATACTGCCTCAGCAGCACTTCGGGGCTTACTCCGAAGTCAACGAGGTCTGCGGGGAGAGGAGAGCCGATCGCTCCCAGAGCCAACGGTCCTTCCGCGTATTTTTCCGTATTTGCGACGTATCCATGGTGCGGAACGAAGGTGAGAAGCGGAGGCAACGTGCCCGCATTTCCGCTGGGCCGCGGCAGCACACCAGCCAATTCACGTAATGCCGCCGGAGACATCGGCGACACCTGGCTGAATACCGCTTCCACCAAAATGTGACCGCGAAAAAACACCACGCGCGTGCTGGCCGACGCTCCCCGATCGCCGATCTCTTCCGAAGCCATCTCCGGTTGCAGGTAAAAGCTGAATGCGCCGAAGGCGCCGCTGGCGTCGGTGAAACGCGCGGCGCGGATCTTCAGTGTGCGTCCGTCGTCGCTCTTGTAGGTTGCGGACTCGACATCGGTGAATCCGTATTCTTTGAGTAGAGCCGCATTGGTTGGATCGGCGGCTGCGGGGTCCTTGCTGGCTTGAGACGCACCTTGGAGCTCCCATCCAGCGAATCGTTTGGGAAGGATTGGCGGCTCCGCTGGGGAATTGTTTGGGCTGGCTGCGAAAGCCACGCTGGCCAGAAAGATGCCTACAACCACTGTGAGCCAGAAGCGTGAGGAATGCATGGATGGACGGCTGGGCACAAAATCCCCTTAGTAATTAGACCACAGTGGAGAGGAAAAAGTTTCAGGGCTCTCCATTGGTCGGAACTTGAAGGCTCTGCCACGCCTCGCCCCAACTTGCCGCGAGAGTGAGGCCGCCTCCGTCGTCATGCAACGCGAAATCAACTAAGCTCTCTTTGCCGGGGGGCTGGATGGTTTTGACAATGCGAAGCGAGGACACTTCGAGTATCACAACCTTCGTACCATGAGACACCTGCCCCTCATGGAAGAGTGGGTAGTGAAACATCGATACGGGCACGGCTGCAAAGTGCCCGTCGGAACTGAATTTTGGCGGGCCCGGGAACTCAAACCAACGGATGTGATGAGGCGTTTCCGGAAGGTTCATCTGGCGGAACGAGCGATCGGCAAAGTGATAGAGCCAGATCCTTTTCTGAGCCAGCAGCATTGCGTCGCCGGACGATAGAAATCCCAAGTTGGGCTGACCGCTGCCTATGACCCGGTCGTCCGGCGGAGAAGGGATCTCTGGAGAGGACGCGGAAGCTTGGAGCAAGGACGCAGATGTTAGCGTGCAGCGAGGCTGGCGATCGAGCCTAGCAGAGTATGCGGGACACAAAAACCATACCCGGCCATCGAGAAAATCAAATGACGAGCCCGAAACCTCAGTCCCCTCGGGGCCGATAACGCTATGCGGCAGCGACACGATGGAGCCGTCATCGTTCACAAGCACAATCGCGATCTCCGGCTCAAAGGTGGGGAGGTAGTGTTGTTGAGCGACCGCCAACTGACCCGTGTGGTTAATAAATCCCATGCGGCAATAACTGAACTGAATGGGCAGGACGGGGAACTTGTTTGGCACGAGGACTTCGTGGGCGAGTTTCCCCGTTTTGAGATCAATTAACTCAACGATGACGCCCGTGACGGTCAACACAGCAAGCGCCGCGCGATCTTGTCCAGGAGAAACGGCCAACTGGCAAGCAGCAATCGTATGTCGCAGGCTCGAGGGGTGCACAACTTCCGGCACATTCCCACTTAGAGCAGCCACAACCTGACCGGTCGGCCGAGCGATTGAAATGCTAAAGGAGCGATCAGACACACTCGCCGTAAGCAGGGCGCCCGAGTCCGAATATTCGGCACACCGCTGAACAACCTGCTCGCTACGCTGGCGTCCTAGTGCGTGTAGTATGGGATGGCAAACAAGGATTGTCCCCAACGCTAGGAACAGGCACAATCCTCGGCGCTTTTTCACAGGCAGAGTTTACAGCATCTTTGGATTCCGCGGCGCCCGCTGCCGACAAGAGGGGAAAGAGAGGCAAAAATCCTACTGGCCCGCCGCCTTGTCCATCTTGCTCGCGACCTTCACCCCGCTCAGCCCGTTTACGTATTTGGCGATGCCGCGATAGAGGGACTCGGCGATGCGCTGGCGGTACTCGCTGGTGGCGAGGCGATGCTCGTCGGTCGGATTGCTGACAAAAGAAATCTCGGCGAGGATCGACGGCATGTTGGCGCCGATCAAAACGATAAACGGAGCCTTTTTCACACCGCGGTCGCGGATGCCGGGACTTTTAACCGCGAGACCGCTGTGCAGCGACTGCTGCACGTCCCAGGCGAACTCGCGCGACTCTTCGATCTTTTCTTTGAGCGCGATCTTTTTCACCAGATCTTGCAGTTCGTAGATAGATTTCTCGGAAACCGCGTTCTCGCGCGCTGCCACTTCCAGCGCCTCGGGCGAAGAGGTGAAGTTCAGATAGTAGGTTTCGACCCCGCGGGCATCGGCATCGTGGCTCGAATTGGCATGAATGGAGACAAACAGGTCGGCGCGCGCCTGGTTGGCGATTGCCGTACGAGTTTCAAGCGGGATGAACGTATCGTCCTTGCGGGTGTAAACCACTTCGGCGCCGAGGCGTGTTTCCAACAGCTTCCCTAGGCGACGCCCGACTTCGAGGACGAGATCTTTTTCTTCGAGGCCATTGGGGCCGATGGTGCCGGTGTCGTGGCCACCGTGGCCGGGATCGATCACGATCTTGCCGATTTTCAATCCCAAAGCGCGGATGAGCGATCGGTTGCCGCTCACCGTGGGCCCCGCTTCCCGAATCCCGAGGTCGGAGGCATCCGGGTTCGCGGAAGCAAGCGGGCGCAGAGAGCTCTTGCGATGCGCGCTGTCCAGACTGCTTCGGCCGCTTTGGGCGACGCTCAAATCTGGAGCCTGAACGGGAGCAATCGCGACGTCATCCTCGTCATCGGCATCCACAACTTTTTTCACCACGGCAGATTGTGGCTTCTTGTCTATCTTCTTATCCACTGACGACGGCTCTGAGACAGCTGTTGTTTCATCGTCAACCTCAGCCCTAGCTAATGCCGCGGCCTTCCCGGACGAAGGAGAATGTGTCGAAGCGGCAGGCATCGGATCCAGAGAATTTGAATCGTCGCTAGAGTCGGAGGTGTTTTTCCCGGAGGCCGTTATATCCTCGCTCGGCTCGTCTGCATCTTCCGGCAGTTTGGCGAGGGACTTGCCCCGTCCGTTCTTGCCGTGAATGTCAATGATCAGGCGGCAGGGATTCGAAAGAAGGAAAGCGTGGTAATCAGAGAGGTTGTCGACTTCAAGCACAACCCGAGTGCGGCGCGGCGCGAACTGCGCTACACGAATCTTCTTGAGAAAGCCGTCATCCACGTCAAGCGTTTTGCCGACCAGGGTGGAGGCGAGCTTGGTATCGTGCAGATCAAGAAAAATGCGCGATGGCCGGGCGATTCGCCGCGAGGAAAATTTTACGTCGCTTTCAACGTCAATGGCCACGCGAGTGTAGTCGGGAGTAGACCAGTGCCGGATGCCAGTCACGCGCGGCAACCCAGAACGCGCTACCGGGGATTCGTTTTTGCCTGACACTTCTTGGGAAACGTTGTGCTCCGCGGCAACTACTCTTCCCTCTTTATTACTATTATTCTTATTCTTGTCGCTGTTTTCGGACTGTCGCCTGTCCGCCGTGTTCTTTGCCTCTGTCGTTTTCTCAGAGTGAGCCTGCTGCTTTATTTCGACGATGGCCTGCCGCGCACCATCGGCCAGCCGATTGTTCGGGTAGCGGCGGAGAAAGTCTTCGAAGGTGGCGCGCGCGGCTTCAGGTTGGTTGAGATCGTCCTTATAGATTTCGCCGATGGTGAACAGGCCGTCAAAGCGGTACTTGCTTCCGGGATACTCGCGGCGCAGAAACTTATATTGCTCGATAGCCTCGTGCAGAATTTTGTCGTCTTCAAAACGCCGGCCCATTTCAACCAGAGTCTCGGCGACCGCGACCACGCTGGGGTCAGCTTTGGATGAAGCGGGCGAGCCCAGGTAGACGTTGCGGTAGGCGTTCAATACGCGCTGGTAGTCGTGGCGGGTGCGGTCGGCGGAAGGCCTTCCGTTCAGGGCCTCGCGCATTCGCTCGGCGGCGGCGAAGTGCTCGCGCGCCCACGCGTCGGAGTGGCGTGCACGGGCGTGTGCCGGCGCAGGAGTGAGCGCCGCGAATATGGCGAGCGCAAATAGCCCTTGCCACCGACAACGCGGACGCGTTGGACTCTTCAAGTGAGCGTACACGACAACCAACCCGTGCCTTCGATCCCGTATTTTGTACCAGTTGGTTGAACCAAATGCCCTGGGTGCCAGAGAGAAAAAAGTACAACAATCGTTCAATAGATGCCGCGAACCTTATTCGGTGTTGCTGATGTAAAGGACGCCACGCGCATCCCGTTGAACCCGAACGGGATCGTGCGAGGCGGCAGGGTTAAAGTCGGAGCCGCTGTAGTAGAGTTTGGTGATCCGCCGAACGTAGTTTTGAGTTTCGGCGTAGTGAGGGACGCCGGAACTGCGCGCCACAGCGCCTGCCCCCGCGTTATAAGCGGCCAGGGTCAGTTTGACGTCGCCGCCGTAGTTATCGAGGAGTTGTTTCAACTGGCGCACGCCCGCGTCCACATTCTGTTCCGGGTCGAAGGGATTTTTCACCTTGAGCTGGCGCGCGGTCGAGGGCATCAACTGCATCAGCCCCATCGCGCCCTTGCGCGACACTGCGTTGGGATTGAAATTCGATTCCACTTTCACCACGGCGCGTACCAGATTAGGGTCAACGTTATGCCGCGCCGCGGCCTGCTCGATGGCAGTATCAATATCCACCGACGTTGCCGCCAAGCCGGAAGAATTCGCGGCCACGATCTTGGCGTTCGCCGACTGGTTAGACTCGTGTCCCAGGTAGTGACTGACCTCAGCCGCTGCCGAGCGAGCGGCGCGCATGGAAGCTGCATTGGGCGGAGGCACCGGCTTCCAGCGATGTTCTTTTGAGCTCCAGTACATCAGCGACCGCCGGGGTGTTTCGGTAACTTCAGCCGTGGGCGCTGGAGTTGCAGAGACAAAGTCATTCACGTAAACCTTGCGGCCGTGCTCATCGGTCGCAGCAATATTTTCGGAGGATCCATCGCCACTGGCGGCGCGGAGTTGGGAAGCGAGAGAAAGTGAGGTCGCGGCTAAGGTGCTGGCCATCAGTGCGATTTGCAGGCGCTTTCGCATTACCGGGCTTTTTATCCTCATAGGCGAAGACAGACTTCGGCCTCGAATCCGCTACCCGGAACCTGACGGAGAATTTAAACCAGAGTAGGACGATTATAGGGGAGGGATCGAAGACGGGCAATCGCCCGGAAGGGAGTAGAACCACCGAAGTAATCTTCGTAAACGACTGAAAACATTGTTCTTAAGTTAGATGATGATTATGAGGCTCTTAACCGGCCCTTCTCCAGAGCGAGCCCGAAGGCATCGAGGGATAAGGAGCGGAGAAGGTTGCGGCGCATACCGCGTTCGACTTCAGCCAAGCCGTCAGAGGCCGCGCTGATCCAGTCGAAGTCGGTAGCTTCAGCCAGCTTTGCAAGTTGGCTTTGGATATCGGTATTGTGAACTAGAGCTGGCGCCCCCGAGGTCAGAAACATTAGATCTCGCAGCAGCGAGTAGAGTGTGCGCAGGAGATATTCCATCTTCTCCCGTCCCTCGGCGCCGGGGCGATAGGATTCCGTGATCTTGAACAACGCACTATGGTCGGCATTCAGCAAAGCCGAATTGAGAATGGTCAACGCGTCGGTGCGGGCGCGGATGTAAGCGTCGAGGTCGAAGCTGCGAGCCCGGCCCAACGCGCCCCCGCTCAGCCTGGCAACCAAGGATCGTTGCGCGGTTTTCCACTCGGGACGATGCCGGGTCAAGTCGCGTTCTACTTCTTCAACCGACAAAGCGCATAGAGTAAGCGCCATTGATCTCGATCGGATGGTCGGGAGGAGCTCCCCTGCGTTTTCCGAGAGCAGAAAAATCGTGGCGAACTCCGGGGGCTCTTCCAACACTTTGAGCAGAGAATTCGCCGCCTCTTTCATGAAAGCCGAGTCGGTGAAAATGTAAACGCGCTCCCGTGCCTCGGAAGGGCGGTAGTAGATCGTATCGATCACCCGCCGAACTTGATCCACTTTGATCATCATCTGCGGAGGGTCGGGAGGAATGATCAGCACATCGGGGTGAGTCTGAACGAAGAGGCGAGTCTCCTTCTTGTCGGCTTCGCGGAGGCCTTCACGCGTCTCTACTGCTTCCGCAAAGCGTGCGTCGAGATCGGCGGCCTGAGCGATGCGGCGGCAGTTCGCACACTGGCCGCAGAAATCTGGGAGAGCACCGGTCTCAGTCGGCGTCAGGCAATTCAGAGCCTGGGCCAGCATCAACGCCAGCGTGTATTTGCCTGACCCGCGCGCACCGCAGAGAGTTATCGCATGTGGGAAACGGTTTCGCGCCAGCATATCGCGCAGGCGATGGACGGTGTCGGCGTTGCCGTGGAAATCAGAAAAGGACATTTGTTTTATCGCCGTATAACGTGAACCGCGACACCGACCTTCAGGTTTTTCCAGGCGCGGTCCGCCGTGTAGACGGGCGCCTTAAGGGAGATCGCAAGAGCTAAACACGCTCGATCTCCCAGCGATAATCCCGCGGAACGAGTCATGGCTATCAGCCGGCCTGTAAGCTCGGCCTGATTTGTATCGAACTCTACGATCTCTGGGATAGGCGCGGTTACCGCTTCCCACGCGTCATCTGGGTCGATTCCTGAACCAACGAGCTTGCTGTAAGATTCGGCTACATTCACTGAGCTCATCGTGGCGCTCTCGAGCAGCCCTGATTCCCTAGTGAATTTCTCCGCACCCGGTTCCCCATTCAGAATCGCAAGGAGCACGGAAGCATCCAGCACAATTTTATTCACGCGGTTTACTCACGCTTTGCCGCCTCGCGGCGTTCCGCAATCAATTCGTCCGCGAGAGACCGGTTGCGAGCCACATGTTTACGCACCAACTGTTGGGCCTTAGCCAGGCGCTGACGCAGGGTTGTAATTCGGAGCTCTCCGTTGTCCAGGCGCAAAACCACAGTGTCCCCCGGTTTAATGCCAAGAGCCTGGCGGAAGGATGCAGGAATAACAACTCGTCCATTCTCGTTGATGCGGGTCTGACTCTCGGTTCCATTCATGACAATTCATAGAATATGTCAATCTAGTGCAAATGTCAAATTTTATGGTAGATGACACAATGATATTTGGGAACGTGCTTGCGTTCCCGCCTTCCATCTTGAATCATCGACTGTTCGCTGCCAGCGTCAGCTTTCGCTCGACAACCTCCATGATCCGCCGATGCGTCTGAGCTGGCGTACCGCTGGCATCCACTTCCACGACGCGTTGCGGCTCTCGTGCGGAAATCGCCCTGTAACTCTCGCGCACGCGGGCGAAGAAAGCGCGAGTCTCCTGCTCGAAGCGATTCTCGTCATGGTGATGTTTAGCCGCGGTCTTGTTTGAGTTGCCTGCGCCTTTTGCTGCGATGCGTGAGGCCCGTTGGTTGCGCAGGCGGGCCCGTCCGACGCTCATGGCCGGATCCGATTCGAGCAGGATCGTCAGGTCAGGCTGCAAGTTTCCACACAGTACACGATGAAGTTCGAGCACGCCCTCGTTGCCGAGCTTGCGGCCGCTACCCTGGTAGGCCTCGGTAGAATCGGTGAAGCGATCGCAAAGCACAATGTGCCCGTGATCGAGCGCCGGCTGGATCACTTCTGCAATATGCTGTGCGCGGGAGGCGAACATCAAGGCCATTTCCGCCAAGGGCGAAAGGCCTGCGGTCGAGGAGTCGAGCAACACGCGGCGAATTTTTTCCCCAGTTGCAGTCCCTCCCGGTTCGCGCGTTTCCACCACTTTGTAACCAGATGCGCGCAGGGCGGCCGCCAGCTTGCGCAGTTGCGTGCTCTTGCCCGTTCCGTCGAGTCCTTCGAAGGTAATAAATTTTCCGCGCCGCGACATCGAGGAATGATAGCAGCGCTGATGCGTCCCTGTACCGCCGCTCTCACGGGCTGCTATAGTCTTTAGTTCTGCCATTTGCTCTGGGAATTTTGTCAGCAACACTTTGTCGATACTTTTATCGACACCTTTATCGATACTATGGGGGCCCTATAAATGAAACTCTCAAGAATCTTGGGAGTGGTTTGTCTTCTCGTCTTTTTCTCTCTTTCCAGTTGGTCAGCTACGCCTCCAACCGTAACGATCTTCGTGGACGCGACATCGGCTCCCCGCAAAATTTTTCACGCCAGGATGAAAATCCCCGCTGGCGCAGGCGATCTGACGCTCTATTATCCGAAGTGGATTCCCGGCGAGCACGCGCCCGATGGGCCAGTCGTCGATTTAGCAGGACTGAAGTTCAGCGCCGGCGGCAAGTCACTGAAGTGGCGGCGCGATCTGCTCGATGGTTTCACCATCCACGTCGAGGTTCCGGCGGGCGAAACTGAAGTCGAAGCCGAACTGGATTTCCTTTCTCCTGCCACTTTCGAAGGCGGATTTTCTGCCGGATCTTCCGCCACGGACAAAATGGCAGTAATCAGTTGGAATCAAGTTCTGCTTTACCTCAAGGGCTGGAAGGCGGATGAACTCACTTACGTCGCGACCCTGAAGTTGCCTGCCAATTGGAAATATGGGACGCCTTTGCCGATCGCATCGACCACCAGCGACAACGGTGAAGCGCAAATCACATTTAAGCCGGCTCCCCTGAACACTCTTGTCGACTCGCCTGTAATTACGGGCGAATTCCTTAAGGTCGTCAAATTAGCCGACGATCCGCTCACAGAAATGGATATCGCCGCCGACAGCGCCGCAGCGCTCGAGCCTCCGCAGGAAGTTTGGGACCACTACAAAAATCTCGTGGAACAGGCAAACAAGCTTTTTGGCGCGCATCACTATCGCGATTACCACTTCCTCTACAGCTTGAGCGATCACGTGGCGCATTTTGGGCTTGAGCATCACGAATCCGATGACAGCCGCGTTGAAGAGCGCGGACTCATCGACGAAAACGCTCGCAAAATGGAAGCCAGCCTGCTTCCCCACGAGTATGTGCACTCCTGGAATGGAAAATATCGCCGTCCCGCAGATCTGACCACGCCCGATTATCAGCAGGCGATGCAGGACGATCTGCTTTGGGTATACGAGGGCTTGACGAATTATCTGGGCACGGTGCTGACTGCCCGCAGCGGATTGCTGACATTCGAGCAATCGCGCGACGATCTCGCCTTAACTGCCGCTACGCTTGATCACACGCCAGGCCGGACGTGGCGCAATCTGCAGGACACGGCCGATGCGGCGCCACAGCTTTATTTCGCTCCGCAGGCGTGGCACTCCTGGAGGCGCGGGGTCGATTTCTACGATGAGGACACGCTCAACTGGCTTTGGGCGGATGTGATCATCCGCCAGCAGAGCAAGGGGAAGAAGACGCTGGACGATTTCTGCAAGCTTTTTCACGGCGCTCCCAGCACCGGGCCGATGGTGAAGACGTACACATTCGATGACGTGGTCAACACTCTGAACCAGGTTGTATCGTACGACTGGCGTGGCTTCTGGACGGAGCGGTTGACGAATCACGGTCCGGGCGCGCCGCTGGGCGGAATCGAAGGCAGCGGATGGAAGCTCGTCTATGACGATTATCCCTCTGAAATGGACCGCGGCGGCGAGAGCGACGATCGCTTCATCGACGTAAGATATTCGATCGGACTCGAGCTACGCGAAGACGGCACGATCACCGATACAACAGAGGGCATGCCGGCCGCGCTCGCGGGAATCGGCCCCGGAATGAAACTGGTCGCGGTGAATGGGCGCAAGTACTCCGCTCCAGCCTTGCGCGACGCGCTCAAACTTGGAAAAAGCGTTACGGTTCCGCTCGAACTCCTGGTCGAGAATACCGATTACTACAAAACCTATAAGATCGACTACCACGGGGGAGAGCGCTATCCGCACCTGGTGCGCGATGAATCGAGGCCGGATTTGCTCTCGGAGATCTACAAAGCAAAGTAGCGCCTCTAATAAAGGAGGGCTTAGAACTGTGGATTTCGACTGGCGCGTTGCCCGTGAGCTTTCTCCGCGGAAGTTCTCAGCGCACTCCGCGATTGAAGCGGTAGTTAAGCCAATGAGTCGCGGAGAGCGCGGAGAGCCACGGGGAGCGCCGGGAGTCCTTGTTCTCGGATTTGTTTTTTGCGCTGCCCTCCCCGTCTTTTCCCAGACTTCGATTCTGGGCTTCACCCCGTCCGACGCCGCTCATCAGGTCGAGATTGAGAACAGGTTCAAGGCGATTCCGTCTGCAGACGAAGAGCGCCGTCAGCATCACATCTTCACCGCCGAGCCGCACGTCGCCGGCTCCGCGCGCAACAATGAACTGGCTCGCTATATCGCCGACGAGTGGCGCAACGAAGGTCTCGAGGACGTCATCATTCGCCGCTACGACGTTTACGGTTCCAATCCAAAGTTCACTTCGTTGGAAATGGTTGCGCCAGTTCATTACCGCGCCATCCTGCGCGAGATGCCCGTTCCCGGCGATCCGGACTTAAAGAATAAGCAGATAAGTTCAGCGTGGAGCGGCATGTCAGCTTCGGGCGAAGTGACGGCGCCGCTGGTGTATGCGCACAGCGGCAATCCTGAAGACTACGAACTTTTGCGCAAGCAAGGCATCGACGTGAAGGGCAAGGTCGTCCTGGTGCGCTACTCGAACCCGTACAGCTATCGCGGATTTAAAGCCCTGACTGCCGAACGCGAAGGAGCGGCCGCCATCCTCATTTACAGCGATCCCGCCGAGGATGGCTACAAGAAGGGCAAAGTCGTCCCAAATGGGCCGTGGGGACCGGAGTATCACATTCAGCGCGGGGCCATCACTTATGACTTCATGGTCCCGGGTGATCCGCTTACTCCTGGATGGGCATCGGTTCCCGGGGCGAAGCGAATTCCCGTTGAGGAAGCGGTATCAATCCCGAAAATCATGGCGCTGCCGCTTTCCTGGCATGACGCAAAACCGCTGCTCTCGAATATGGACGGCCCCGTTGCCCCCGACGACTGGCAGGGTGGACTGCCGATCAAATATCACATGGGCGGCACTCGTGTGCGTGTGCACGTGAAAATCGAAATGGATAATTCGACGCAGCCCTACTACGTGGTCGAAGGACGCATTCGTGGCGCGCAGTTGCCGGACGAATGGATCGTTCTCGGCAATCATCGCGATGCCTGGGTCTTCGGTGGCGTCGACCCCAGCAGCGGCACCGCATCGCTGATGGAACTTACGCGGGCGATGGGAAAGTTATCCAAGCAAGGAATACGGCCTCGACGCACGATAGTCGTGTGCAGCTGGGATGGAGAAGAGGTAGGCCTCACCGGCTCCACCGAGTGGGGAGAGCAGTTCGCCGACGAACTGCGCAAGAAAGCGGTCGCGTACATCAATGTAGATGAAGCCACGTCGGGACCGAACTTCCACGGGGACGCGGTAGCGTCGCTTGCACCGATGCTGGTTGAAGCTACTCACACCTTGAAGGATCCGGGCGGCAAGACGTTGTACGAGGCGTGGAGGGAATCGTCCGCGCGCGAGCGGCGGGAGGCCAAACGAAATGGGGACGACATTGACGCGAACGTTACGGACTTGAATCTGGCCGACACTCGCATCGGCAGCGGCTCCGATCACACCGTCTTCCTCAACTTCGTCGGCATGCCGGTTCTGGGTCTGGGGTTCGAGGGACCGTACGGCGTTTACCACTCGGCGTACGATGACTTTTTCTGGATGAACCACTTCGGCGATCCCGGCTATCGCTATCACACGCTGATGTCGGAGTTGTGGGGAGTGCTCGCGCTTCGCCTCGCCAACGCCGACTTGCTACCCTTCGACTTCGCGAGCTACGCCGCGAACGTTCGCCAGTTCGTGAATGAGTTAGTTAAAGGAAAGGACATGAGCCAGCTCGATCTGAAGCCCGTTCTTGAGGCCATTGACGAGTTCGAGGACGCCGGCAAGAGGCTGAATGCATCGGCCAGCCGGGCGTTGGCCTCCGACACCGTCAATCCCAAGCTCACCGCGACCATCAACCATGGAGCAATGCAGGTCGAACGCAACTGGCTTAACCCTGACGGCATTCCCGGAAGGCCCTGGTTCAAACATATTCTCTACGGTGCGCGTTTTACCTATGCCCACTTGGAACTACCCGGGCTGACCGAAGCGGTAGAGAAACAGGATTGGGCGACGGCGAAACAGCAAGCGGAAATCCTGCGGCAGGCTCTGGTCAACAATACGAAGCTCGTCGACCAACTCAACTCCAGCCTGACCGGCGAGACAGCCGACTCGGGCAAATAAGTCCCAACCAACAATTCCCCACACGGCACCAAGAGATTAGTCGGTAGTGGTGCACGTTGACTGTCATCCTGCGCAAGCGTTTTTTGCGCGGCGAAGGATCTGGGCGATCCGCGCGAAGCGTCGCGTTCTTTGCGACGCAATAATCGCGCGTTTGGATCGCTTCCTTATCAAAGTGCACCACTGCCGACTAGTCTGACAGCTTCCATCATTTATCCTAGAAGAGCATGATCCAGAGGCACCGCTCCTTTGATCCGACAACCATTAAGCTGGTGATCTTCGATCTCGATGGCACGCTGATCGACTCGCGGCTCGACCTGGTGCATTCCGTAAACGCCGCGCTGCGCCACATCGGACGCGCTAATTTGCCGGATGATGTGATTGCCAGCTACGTAGGCGACGGCGCACCGATTCTAATTCAGCGCGCGCTGGGCAATGAAGCGGTGGATGAGGCAGTGGTGCGCAAAGGACTGCAGTTTTTTCTGTCGTATTATCGCGAACACAAACTCGACCACACCACTGTTTATGCGGGAGTGCGGGAAGCTCTCGCCGCGGTTCAGCGTGCCTCAAACGGTAACCCGCGCAAGATGGCGGTTCTATCGAATAAGCCGGTGGTTCCCTCGCGAGCGATCGTCGATGCCTTGGGTCTGGGATCGTTTTTTGCCCAGGTCTACGGGGGAAACAGTTTCGCAACCAAGAAGCCGGACCCGGAAGGCGCACGCAAATTGCTCGAAGAGCAGGGCGTGAGTCCCGAGGAAGCCGCGATCGTCGGAGATTCTCACGTTGACGTCGAAACCGGGCGCAACGCTGGCATGTGGACCGTCGGCGTGAGTTATGGCTTTGCTCCGCACACGCTGCAGGAAGCGCCGCCGGACGTGCTTGTGGATACGCCTCTCGAATTGGCTGAGGTGTTCCTGTGATGATTACGCGAACGGCACTCTTGGTACTTCAGGGCTATAAAGCCCGATGGGATGCTTATCGTCACGCAGGTCTGGAAGACCTGCTCCACCATCATCTTCACGGAGATGCGGCAGACCGGCTCCGCCACCCTGCTATTCTTCAATATTCTTCTGCAGGCATACTCTCATGTAAACTCATCCGACGATGAGCGAGGCGACGGGCTTCACTGCTTCCGAGTTGCGCAAGTTGCGCAGCATGAAAGATCCGCACGGCATTCAGAAATTTCTTGACGATGCACCATATCATCTGGCGGACACGGCGTGGTCGCCGCGTCGCGTGCTGGCCGAGCAGACGGCACACTGTCTCGAAGGAGCCATCTTTGCCGCCGCGGCACTGCGCGCCAATGGATATCCCCCGCTGCTTTTGGATTTTGAAGCCGAGCACGATACCGATCATGTGATCGCTATTTTTCGCCAGCATGGGTGCTGGGGCGCTATCGCAAAATCGAACTATGCTGGATGCCGCTGGCGCGAGCCGATCCATCGCACCTTGCGGGAGCTGGCATTAACTTATTTCAATGGATACTTCAATCTGCGGCGCGAGCGCACGCTGCGGAGATATTCGATCCCGGTCAACCTCAAGCGCTTCGATCGCCAAAACTGGATGACCACTGACAAGCCGGTGTGGTTCATCGTTTATCACCTGTTCGAGGTCAAGCACTACCCACTGATTACTCCGGCGATGGCCAAAAGCCTGCATCGCCTCGACGAGCGGTTATTTCAGGCGGAGTGCGTAGGTAAAGCTTACAAGACAAAGGGCGAGTGAATGAGTGTCGTTCCGGTGCATCCCGAGGGAACTTCTGGTCTTCTAAGAACGTAATACCCATCATGAGAAAACTGGGTCTCAATCGTATTACCCTCCTCGTCACTCTGCTTGCGGGTTTGCTCGCGTTCGGGCAGGACCAGTCCGCCCCGCCTGCTTCAGAGACACCACCGGGCGCCTCCTCCCAGCCTGATTTGAAGCCTGATGCCAACGGCAAACTCTCGCAGGAGCAAATGCAGCAACTGCTTCGCGTTGTCGCGGATAAGGACATTGAAAACGACAAGCGACAGCGCGATTACACCTACGTTGAGCGCGAAGAAGAGCACAAGCTCGATGGCAAGGGGCGGGTAAAATCCACGGAAATAAAAACTTACGATGTGATGGAGTTCTACGGCGAGCAGGTGCAGAGGCTGATCCAGAAAGATGACAAGCCGCTTCCGGCGAAAGAGGCAGCGAAGGAAGAAGAGAAGATCCAGAAAATCATCGATAAGCGCAAGAATGAATCGGAAGGCGATCGCAAGAAGCGCGAGGAAAAAGAGGTAAAAGATCGCGAAGAGGAACGTAAGTTCGTGCGTGAGGTGGCCGACGCCTACAATTTCAACCTTGTAGGGACGGAGCTGGTTGGAGGACGCGAGGCCTGGGTAATTGATGGCGAGCCGCGTCCGGGATTTGTGCCGCATATGAAGGAGTCCAAGTTTCTGTCGAAGTTCCGCGGGCGCGTCTGGATCGACAAAAACGATCTACAACTGGCCAAGATGGACGTGGAATGTCTGGATACGATTTCCTGGGGATTGTTCCTGGCGCGCTTTCACAAGGGAACGCGGGTCATGCTGGAACAGACGCGGGTGAATGACGAAGTGTGGTTGCCGCTCCATCTCACGGCAAAGATCGATGTGCGTTTGGCCCTGCTGAAGAACTTCGACGTGGACTTGGAGCAGACCTATCGTGATTACAAGAAGTTTCGCACCACGGCGCGGATCGTGAGCGTGGGGGAAGTTCAGGAGCAGTAAATGGCGAGTTGTAGCTTACCACGGGCCGCTTGACCGCGTGCTGCTAATGTTAGCAGCCCGCCTGAAGTGTTAACGGTTGGCAATGTCCGCGCCGGGAAGGTGAGCGTGCGGGCCTCTGCCCTGGAAGAAGGATCGATCGCGATTTCGCTGGTGCACTGGGTGCTGGCGGAATTGTGAACCGGGCATTGTGCCATCGGCGCCCAGATTTAGCGAACGCCGACTCCTACGGTCTTCCGATTCTGATCGACGATTCCTGTCGGAGAATCGGGGTATGGATCCGCTTCGAAGACAAATGCCTCTGGAATGAACACGCCTCCGAACGCTGAGTTTGTGATCTCATACTCCTCCTGGCCAGAGCCATTGAGGCGTTGGTTTGTTCGATGCTGGATACCCTGAACCACCGGTTCTCTGCCGTCGAGAACTGAAATGCGATCGATCGCAGCTAACTCGGCCTTTGTCAGGAACTCCCTCAGCTGGGCAGAAAAATAGCGTACAGAGTACTTGAGTCCAGCTCCTTCGGTCCAGGGTGCGCTTATGGCCAAAGTCCACCCATCCGGTAGGTCAGGCGACGACTGCGCGATCATCGCTAGATAAAAACCGCCCTTCTCTTTTTTCACGAGCCTCAGCATCTCCCGGATCTTCGCCCGCAGGCTCACCATCTTTTTGCCAACCATGTCAACACTCCTGTCTTGCCTTTGATGCTGTCGATCACTTCTTCCGCGGCTTCCCGGCTATTCTTGGCCGGAGGCTGATATCGCAACTCTGGCTTCCACCTCGTCGCAACCGACCAATTCTCCCACAGCTCTTTGTTGCTGCTGGGTTCCAGGTCCTTCTTGAGGCCGGCAAGCAATTTCAAAACATCGAAGTCGTGGGTCTTGGAAACTTTGAGCTCATCCGCAGGATATTCCTCTAGATTTAGAACCTTGCATATTCTCGCTTTCAATGCGAATTCCACAACATAGCCGCATAGGTATACACAGCCGTTATAGAAACCAGACCGATAAAGACATTCCGCTTCCCTGAGTCGGAGGCGCGCCAATGTCTTGAGTTCCTTTCGCGTCGGCAAAGTACAGCCTACTTGTGCATCGAGCCGCTATTTAAGGATATCATTTATAAACACACTTGCATGGATTTCAAACTCGTTTCTGATTACAAGCCGCAGGGGGACCAGGGGCGCGCGATCGAATCGCTGCTGCGTGGGGTGTATGACCGCGAGCAGCATCAGGTTTTGCTGGGCGTCACAGGGTCGGGCAAGACTTATACCATGGCCAAGGTGATCGAGGCGGTGAACCGTCCGGCGCTGGTGATGGCTCACAACAAGACGTTGGCGGCACAACTCTATCACGAGTTCAAAAATTTCTTTCCGCATAATGCGGTCGAGTATTTTGTTTCCTATTACGACTATTACCAGCCTGAGGCGTATGTTCCCGCCGCCGACCTGTTCATCGAAAAGGAAGCGACGATCAACGACGAACTTGACAAGCTGCGGCTTTCCGCCACTCGCTCACTCTTCGAACGGCGTGACGCGCTGATTGTGGCTTCTGTGAGCTGCATCTACGGCTTGGGATCGCCTGAAGCCTACTACGGCATGATGTTGTTCCTGGAAAAAGGCCAGAAGATCACACGCGAAGACATCACGCGCAAGCTGGTTGACATCCTCTACGAGCGCACGAACGGCGAGTTCCGGCGCGGAACGTTTCGCGTGCGCGGCGACGTGATTGAGGTCTTCCCCACTTATGACGATATGGCTTATCGCATCGAGTTGTGGGGAGATCAGGTGGAATCGCTGGCGCAGATCGATCCGCTGTTTGGAACAGTGAAGCAGCGGTATATGCGGCTGCCGATTTATCCCAAGACGCATTACGTGATGAAAGATGAGACGCGAGCGACGGCAGTGGAGTCGATTAAGAAAGAGCTGGCGTGGTGGGAAGTGGAGTTGGAAAAGCAGGGCCGGATTGTCGAGTCGCAGCGCATTCATCAGCGCGTGAAGTTCGATCTGGAAATGATCAAGGTCATGGGCTACTGCCACGGCATCGAAAACTATTCGCGGCATTTTACCGGACGCATGCCGGGCGAGCCTCCGCCGACGCTGCTGGATTATTTTCCGCGCGATTTTCTGATGTTCATCGACGAGTCGCATCAGACAATTCCGCAATTGCGCGGCATGCACGCGGGAGACCGCTCGCGTAAGGAAACGCTGGTGGAATATGGCTTTCGCTTGCCGTCTGCGCTGGATAATCGTCCGCTGACGTTTGAAGAATTTGAGCATCGCACGAATCAGCTGGTTTATGTCTCCGCGACACCAGGGCCGTATGAGTTGACCAAATCGGCGGGAGTAGTGGTGGAGCAGATTATCCGGCCCACCGGGCTGATCGATCCTGAGGTTGAGATACGTCCGGTGAAGGGGCAGATTGACGATCTGCTGCACGAGATTCGGGCGCGGGTCGAGCGGGGCGAAAGAGTGCTGGTGACCACACTGACGAAACGCATGGCTGAGGATTTGGCCGAGTATTACGCCGAGGTGGGCGTGAAGTGCCGCTACATGCACTCGGAGATCGAAACGCTGGAGCGGGTGAAAATTCTGCGCGATCTTCGCAAGGGAGAGTTCGATGTATTGATTGGCATCAATTTACTCCGCGAAGGATTAGATTTGCCGGAAGTATCGCTGGTGGCGATTCTCGATGCGGATAAAGAAGGCTTTCTACGGTCGCAGGGATCGTTGATCCAGACGATCGGGCGCTGCGCGCGGCATTTGAACGGGCGGGCGATTCTCTATGCTGACCGCAAGACCGATTCGATGAAGCGGGCGATGGATGAAACCTTGCGCCGTCGCGCGATCCAAACCGCATACAACGAAGAAAATGGAATCACGCCGGAATCGATCGTGCGTCCGCTCGATATGACACTAGCCGGAATTGTGGCTGCCGATTACACCGACCTGACCGGTGGCGAAGCCGAGGGCATGCCCGAGTTTAAGTCGCAGGAAGAGTTGGATGAATACATCGGGAAGCTTGAGAGCGATATGCGCGAGGCGGCGAAAAAGTTTGAGTTTGAGAAGGCAGCGAAGTTGAGGGATACGATTAAGGAGTTGAGGACGAAGGAGTTTTTGTTCGCGTAGCAAGCAACCCGGACTGGAGGCACCATGACCCTCAACGACCTGCTGGATGCCGAGGGCATCGCCAGGGAACAGATTTTGGTTCTCCGCCACACGCCCCAGGAATCACTGCTAAACCGGGAGATCGGCGGGTTGGCTGCTGAGCGACCCGGACTCTTCAACATCTACCAACAAACACAGAGTAAAAGAGTGGAGAAACAGATGAAGGACGCCAAGTATGTCGCGAGCTTCATTGGCCACCAGTCAGGGAGGGCTCTATTTGTCGGCTTGTATGAAGTCGCATCGCACAAGATCCTCACCCGCGATGAGTACTGGGACATGCCGGAGCATGTGGAACTAAGAGACAAGTTCGGCATGAAAGGTTTCATAGCCGAGAAGGACGACCGGACCTCCATTCTCTGGTTCGACCTTAAGCTAACAAGCACTTTCGCGGAGTGGAAGGGAAAGCTCGTCATCGCTTGGCCGAAGCCTGATATCTCCTGGTCCCGTTGGGCTCAAGACAGCGGCGCGAAGATGCCAGTGCTGGCAATTCTCGACGAAAGTGCCCTGGAGCGCCCTATGCCGAGGTGGGACGAAATCAACTTGCAATGGGAGGATCTCGGCCTTCTCCCCACACGTTGGAGGTCCAAGCTCTCTGAGTGGCGTGCTATTTACTACATCTTCGACACCTCCGACGGAAAAGGGTACGTGGGATCGGCATATGGAGATGCAAATTTGGACGGACGCTGGCAGAACTATGCCGTCACTGGACACGGCGGCAACCGCCTGCTTCGTGAACGCGACCACAGGAATTTCCGTTTTTCGATTTTGCAGAGAGTATCACCCGACATGGACAACGAGGACAGTCGTTCGACTCGAATGCTCATGGAAGGAACGACTCCACACGCGCGCGCCGTTCGGCCTCAACGACAATTGAAGGACGAGACCTTCACCGGCCCAGATAGTCTGTTGGGGTTAGTATTTCAGTCCCCCGCCACGGATGCAGCGCCAGCAAATCCGCGTCGCCCATATTAATCACATCGGCCCTGCCATTCAGCGCGACTCCCGTTTGGGCATAACCCGTTCTGAATCGAGGCTCGGGATGCGGTAAATCTGCTTATACTTCTCCGCGGAGACGATCACGATTTTGTCTCCGTTCCTCCGATAAACAAGTATCGGCTCCTGCTGAACGGCCTTCAGGAGGGCGCCGAAGCGCCTGCGGGCAGCGGTAACGGTAATCGTTTTCATATCCATCTAATCGACAAAACTGAGCTAACGGAGCAGTGGCGCGGCTGCCGGGCTTTGCCCGGCTGGACAGTCGGGGGCGGCTGTCCCCACATAAATCAAAATCACACCATTTTCGTGTTACACTATTTTCGTGTCGACTAAATCACAACTCCGCAATGTGACCGTGACCCTGGAAGAGGACGTGGCGCGGTGGGCGCGCATCGAGGCGGCGCGGCGGGATACTAGTGTTTCCCGGCTGCTCGGTGAATTGCTGAAGGAGCGCATGACCGCTCAGGACGGCTACGAGCGGACCATGCGGAGGGCGCTGCGACGCAAGCCTTTTCTTCAGAGCGGCGGTCGATATCTGACGCGCGAGGAAGCGCATGACCGCTCCCGTCTTCGTTGATTCCAACATATTGCTTTATGCCGTGGACGACGCCGACCCGCGCAAGCAGCGGGTTGCCAGGGATTGGCGCGCCGAACTGTGGAAAAGCCGACTGGGGCGGGTCAGCTTTCAGGTGCTGAACGAGTTCTATGTCAATGCAGTGCGGCTCAAGCCTGCAGCCGGCGACGCGGCTCGAGCAGAAGTTCGCGATCTGCTGGCGTGGAATCCAGTGATGACGGACGCGTCCGTAATTGAGCGCGGCTGGAAGCTGCAAGACCGGTATCGGCTTTCGTTTTGGGACTCGCTCATCGTCGCCGCCGCCAAGGCCGCGGCCTGCGGATTTCTACTCACGGAAGATTTACAGGACGGACAAAAGTTGGATGGAGTGGAAGTGGTCAATCCGTTTCAGCGCGGTCCTGCGTCAGTGCTGTGAATTGCTTTGTCCTGCGGAGCTTGAAGCATCTAGAAAGGGCTGCCGGGCATTGCCCGGCCGGACAGCCGAGGGCGGCTGTCCCCACATGGCCATTTCGCTTACCTTCCGTAAGCCGCGCTGGCCGCCGGTGGTTTGCGGTGGAAGGTGTAGCCGTCGTAGGTCTCTGCGCGGAAGTTCAGGTTCGAGGTAATAAGCTTTTCGGTTTGGCTCAGAAAGAGGTATCCGCCGGGTTCCAGATAAAGGTGCAGACGTTCGATGAGCGCGATGCGCTGGGCACGGGAGAAGTGCGGCAACACGTCCATGCAAAAGATGCAGTCGAATCGTCCGATGTAGCCGGGGCGAGCCAGGTTCATGCAATTGAAAGTCACAAGACTGCGGAGGCGCGGCTTGACCAGCAGATGCGCGGCACTATTAGGAACAGGTTGGAAAGTGCTGGGCGAGAAATCCCTGGCTTCGCTACGGGCTTCATTTCGAGCGTCGTTTCGGGGGTCAATGGCGGTGCCATTTGGCGAAGTTGTGGGCGAACTGATCTTCGAAAAATAGTTGCGGATGGTAGCTGGCGGAAGACCATCTAGCGCAGACTGCAGATACACGCCGCGATCAGCGGCTTCAATGTTATGCGGCAGCAAATCGCTGCCTACGATGTGAATCGACAAGGTAGCGCCGGGCTTTGCGGAGCTAACGGTACTGTCGATAATGCCACCAGTGCGAGTGACGGCTTTTCCATTCGCAGCCCCGTTTCCAGCAGGGTTTCCGGCGCCCTGGCGAGTGGCATTATTGGAGCCATTGCTGTTGTTCGTGCCGCTCGCGCCCTGGCTCAACGCATCGCAGACAGCCATTGCGATCGAGTAGGTTTCCTCTCCAGTGGCGCAGCCCGCGCTCCAGATACGAAGCGGGCTCGGCCCGTCGGTGCCTTTGCGAGCACAGATCTGCGGCACGACATGCTGCGCCAGCGCGTTCAGTGCGCCGGGATGACGGAAAAAACCGGTGTTGGCATTGATCAGGCCATCGAGCAGCGAGGACAAAACGGAGGGATATTGCTCGGGGGAACGAAGACGCTCGAGCAGCGCGGCGGACGATCCCAAGCCGTGAGACTCGATGTAATCAGCAATGTGCGCGGCCAGCGCGCTGTTGGGACAATCGAGAACGACTCCGGTTTGACGCTCGACCAACAAGCGCAGCTCCGAGAGTTCGTGTTCCAGGATGGTGCTGGTCGAGATTAGCTTGTGCATAGAAGCTTTCCTCAGGGGGAGGAGAGGTTCTCAGTTCTCAGTCTCCGGCGGCTGCGGCCGTGCGATATTTGCCCGAATCTCGTTCCACCTGCTGAGCTACCACGTTCATTTCTTTTTCGAGGGACGAAAAACGCTGCATCACCTCATTGATCCGTAGCGTCATGTTGCGAATGGTTTCGATCTGCGCTCGAGCCTGCGCCGAGAGGCTGCCCGGTTCGATCAGCAGCAGGTCAGAATTGCCCAGCAGTGACGTCAGCGCATTGTTCAGGCCGTGACGCATGTCCAGCATGTAGCGGCCGAGCGTGGCCTGGCGTTCGAGCACGACGCACTTCTCATCTGCGGCACGCGCGCGGGCTTCGGCGCGGGCGCGGAGTACTGCCTCGCCCGCCGACAGAACCAATCCATTTAGCCAGTTTTCATCACAGGCGAGAACCGAAGTTCGCGGCCAGCGCTCGCGCACCAGTTGTCCGGTAGAAGCGTCGTCGCAGACACAGAACAGGGGCTGCTGGGTGGAGTGCAGAGGCTCAAGTATCACCGAGAGGAGTTCTCGACGCAGAGGCCCGACGATAGCGACTGCAAAATTCTCCACGCTACGCGGCCAAAGGTCCCCGCTGAGCAACGTGAACGAGGGCACATGGCGTTCCATTTGCCAGCGCGCAGTAATGCTCCGGGAAAATTCCGCGTTGTCGGAGATGATCAGTACGGTCGGTTGATCCACTGGCACGGTCCCTTTTCGCGGCCCCGCGGAATTCAGAAGGGCTGTTTGTGTGACGCCTCTTATGTGCTAACTACGAATGTTACGGCCTGTTTGCTCTTTCCTGTTACGACTCAGCGTCCGGCTTCCACTCTGTCGATCCGGCGGAGATCTCAAATTCAGCCGGAGCATCTGCCTTGCTGACCGCAAACTTGGCTTTGGGCATCGCGGCCGCTCCCGAGGAAGCCTGGCGAGCGTTCGCCGGCTTCAAAGGCGTAACGCTTGGGGAAGCTGTGGCGGAAGCGCCGGCGGCAGCCGCAGCGGCTCGCGGGGCAACTGCTGGAGCGACCTCGCCGGCTTTACGGTCTCCCTCCGGTGCGGAGCCACGGCCCAGGGCACTATTGACCGAAGCGCGCAAGTCGACCAACATGCGTAGCGGCTGGCCAGAAGAGTATTCCGCCTGGAACATTACCTTCCACGACTGGCAAATCATGCGCAGCCGAATGATCGGTTCCTGGGCGGAAAATTGCGCGCGTCGGCAATCGATCGTTTCGACGCCTTTCTCCTCGAGTTCGGTGAGCCCGTCGAGAATGTCGTTGAGATCCGCGAGCATGAGGCGGAAAAAGACGCGCCGCATGAGATATCCAAAGCGAGTGAACGCGACCAATGCAATCGGCAGGTAGAAGAGTTCGCCGGCTTGCGCCTTTGCTTTGCGGCCTTGCTCGAGTATGCCACCGTGCAGCAGTTCGTCGAGCGAGTGGCACCGCCGCGCCGAATCCACAACGCGATCCAAAGCATTCAACCAAACCGGCGCTTTGAGATCCACTTCGCCCAGAACCGGCTCCAAGCCATGGCCTACATAAGCGAGATCGGCGCTGTCGTCCTCAAGTTCGGTGGGGGCCACCTGGCTGAAATACTGCACGAGGAGAAAATCAATCTTGTCGCGAACGGCATCGGTTCGCGTGGTTTTGGCCAAGAAATGGTGCAGCATAGCAACCAGGCCATCAGAATCCACCGGCGAACTGGTCTGCAGGAACTGACGCAAGTGGAAAACCTGAATTTTTTCGTCCATCCCGTTGAGCCACTGACCTGCGAGCTCTACGGACTCGGGCGACAACGCCTCCGCTTCCTCGATATCGGGACAGGCAGTTGCATCGATAACGAACTCGCGCGCCAGTTCGACATAGATGGAATGAAGGCGGCGGATAGTCGACCAGTCAAGCGCGCGATTTGGAGCGGGCTCTGCCGGCTGCGAAGATGAGGGTTGCGACCCCGAAGGTTGCGGTTGTGTCATGGTTTCACGATCCAGTTGGGAACTGTGGCTAGAAAACGCGCTGCGACGCTGGTTGTGCCGGGGTGGTACTGCACTGCGACAACGGAGGCCTCGGCGTCGAGCGAGCCATCGGAGTTCCGCAGGCGTAGAACGTCGGCAAACTCCAATGGCATCGTACAGGCGAACAAAACTTCGCGGGAGGTTCCGAATTCAATGACGGTGCTTTCCTGCACGCTTTGGGTGGGCGCCTGATTTTCATTCGAGCTACCACCGCTGCGCGTGAACTGCACAGGAATACGAACCGGTGTAGCTTCAGGAAAAAAGCGGGCAAGATCGGCCACTGCGCTGTTTGGCGCGCTGCGCGCTGGAGCTGTGGCTTGTTGCACCAAGCGATGCTGACCCTTTCCTACCGCGCGGGTTCCGTCCCAGAATTCGTGACTCCAGAATTCGTGACTTCAGGATCGGTGCCGCCCCAATTGAAAGTGCGGTTGGGCTCCCCTCTTCCCGGTTAGGAAGAGCATTGGGGAGCCGGAATTCCGCAGTTATGCAGGAAAGAGAGCACGACCGAGACCACAGCGCGGAACGGAAGGATTAGAACCCAAGCGCTATATCTTTCATCAAGTTAGCTGCGATGCCTTAAGGCGCCGCAGCCGGCGAGCGGAACGCGCGTCTCAGTGTGAGACAAAATCTCATTTGGCGTCTTTGCTCTTTGTCTGAGTGACTTCGTGGCCACCTCTCAAGCGACGGTGAAACTTCCGCAGAAAGATCTGGAACCAGAGAAACTTAAACTGCACGTAGGTGTTTCGAGAATCCGAGACACACTCACAGGCAGAGGCACTGACCCCAGCTTGCACAACAGACTGCGGGGGTTCAGATCGTTTGTTATGCCACTCACCAACATTTCCTTCGATTCGGGTAATATGTTGGCTCACGATTTAACCTTGGCAAGCAGCGAGTTAGCCGGAAGTCCGTTCCGGCATCGAAGCTTGTCACAATTCCGCGAATTCGGGTTTCGCGAATAGAAAGTTGGGGCATCGACTTATGCAAAACGCACTGAAGAGGATGCGGCTATGGAGCGCGCTGCTCGCGCTTGCGTTCGCTACCACGGCTGTGGCGAAACAGGCGGCAGCGCAAGACGATCAAGACGATCCACCAACCAGAGTGGCGCGATTGGGCTATTTGGAAGGGTCGGTTTCATTTCAACCTGCGGGCGAAGACGAATGGGTGGGAGCAGTTCCCAACCGGCCCATGACCACCGGCGATAAGCTCTGGGTAGACAATAATTCCCGCGCCGAACTGCAACTGGGATCGGCGGTGATTCGCATAGGGGCCAAAACTGGCATTTCGTTTCTGAACTTGGATGACCACACCGTACAGATTCAACTCAGCTCCGGCATGATCGACGTCAGGATCCGGCGGATCGATGGCGACGATGACTTTGAGGTTGACACGCCTAATCTGGCCTTTACGGCGACGCAGCCGGGAAGGTACCGCTTTATTGCCACTGAAGATGGAACCCACACGGTCATCGGCATCCGCGGAGGCGGCGATGGCGAAGCTACCGGCAACGGACAGACCTACGCCATGCATTCGGAGGAGAGGGGCGATTTCACGGGAACGGACTCACTATACGCCGACGTAGAACCGATTCAGGAACCCGACGCGTTTGACGCATGGGTCGAAGCCCGCGAACACCGCTACGATAGTTCGCGCTCCGCGCAATATCTTTCTCATGACGTTGTTGGCTTTGACGATCTCGATGACAACGGCGACTGGCGTGACGATGGAAGTTACGGTCATGTATGGTTTCCGCACGTGGAAGTCGGCTGGGCTCCGTATCACACCGGGCATTGGGCTTGGATCGATCCGTGGGGATATACGTGGGTGGATGACTCACCATGGGGCTATGCGCCATTCCATTACGGACGCTGGGTGAGTGTTGGCGGACGCTGGGGTTGGATTGCCGGTCCGCCGGCGGAGCGGCCGGTCTACGCGCCTGCGCTGGTGGTCTTCATTGGCTTTGGTGGCGGCGGTGGTGGCATGGGCGCCAATGTCGCATGGTTTCCTTTGGGTCCGCGCGAAGTTTTTGTACCGTCCTACCCGGTCAGCCGCACGTACATGACTCAGGTCAACGTCAGCAGTACGACAGTGAATACCACCACCGTCACAAACGTCTATAACACCACCATCGTGAATAAAACCACGACGATCACGAACGTGACATATGCGAACCGGACCGTACCGGGGGCGGTGATGGCGGTTCCGCAAAACACCTTTGCCAGTGCTCAGCCCGTGGCGAAAGCCGCGGTCCAAGTAACCCCACAACAAATCGCATCCGCGTCGGTGAGCGCGCGGGTTGCGGTGGTGCCCACGAAGGCGGCCGTGCTCGGATCCCATGCTTCGACTGCGGGTCATGTGACGGCCCCGCCGGCAGCGGTGGCGAACCGGCAGGTGGTCGCGAAGAAGGCTCCGCCTCCGCCCCCCGTGCCGTTTGCGAAAAAACAGCAGGCGATGGCAGCTCATCCGGGGCAGCCTTTGGCCAAGAAAGAGATGGCAGCCTTGCGTCCAGCGACAGCAGCGCGGCCCGCAGTAAAGGTTGCGCCTCCGGGGAAGCCTGCTACTCCGACCAAGGGTCATCCTCCGAATGCGACGCAACCCGGAAAGCCCGGCCCCGCGGCTCAGCCAGCGAATCGTCCGGGAAATCAACCGGCGGCGAAACCTGCTGCAGCGGCGCCGGCTCAGCCCAATCGCCCAGCGGCGGCGCAACCGAAAGCCCCGGAACCAAATCGTCCGGCTGCAGAAAAGCCAGCGCCAGCCAAAGCTCCGGAGACAACTCATCCCGAGGCGAATCGCCCGGGGGCAGAAAAACCTGCTTCACGGCCGAAACCGGAAACGAAGCCCGCGCAACCTGCAGCGCATCCGGCAGCGGCCGAACCGAAGGCCGAACCGAGTCGTCCGGCGGCGGAAAAGCCGGCTCCTGCAGCGCACCCGCCGGCTGCCACCAAGCCGGCTACGCCTGCAGCGAAGCCCGCGACGCCTCCAAAGAAGCCCGAGACGCCGGAGGAGAAAAAGAAGCGAGAGCAAGAAGAAAAGAAGCCGCAGGGCGTGTAACGTCCTCGGTGAACTATCAAAGCACCCTGAGTTTTCTCAGGGTGCTTTTTCTACTGCAGGGGACGAGTACGGTACCTCAGCGGCTGAAGCCGGATTCATTTTGGCGGTCTTGGCGGCACGGCTGGAAGAGGCTGCGGAAAAAGTCGTTGAGAGTGCTAGAAACGTACCTCAGGCGCTAAAGCGCGGAAGAATTTTCAACGACTTAACGGCACGAGTGAACTCGCGCCCTTCCCTTTTCGTGGAAATCTTGAGTTTTTCAGCGACCTCTGGAAGCCGTGCCCTTCCCGGTTTGCACACAGCATCAAAGGCAGCGGACATGAGTGTCCGCTCCACACGAGCAAAAACTTTACAGCGCGACTGGAAGTCGCGCCCTTCCAAAGGGGCCTGTCAAAGCGGCCGGGCTTACTGCAGAGTGTGGCTTGACGAATCGGAGCTTGAGCTGCCGCTGATGTTGTAGCGTTTGAGTTTACGGTAGAGAGTGGCGCGGCTGATGCCGAGCATGCGTCCGGCGAGCGCTTTATCGCCTTTGACTTGCTCGAAGACGCGCTGGATGGTGGCGCGTTCGATGTCTTCGAGATCGGTGACGGAGGGGGGAACCGCAACCGTAACGTCGTCCGAATTTAATTCGGCTGCGGCGGCGAGATCGGAAACGAGTTCGGGCGCATATCCGGAAGGCGGCCGTGTTTCGCGGGTATTCAAGGCGGCGATGGAGGGCGGCAGATCGCCAAGATTGATGAGTTGCCCGTTGCCGAGAGCGACGGCGCGCTCCACGCAGTTTTCCAATTCCCGCACGTTGCCCGGCCAGTCGTAATTCATCAAAGCTTTCATCGCCGCATTGGAGACATGCAGGTCCGTGCCGGGAGCATAGCGCTCGCAAAACCAGTTCACCAGCATGGGAATATCGCTGCGGCGCTCGCGCAGCGCCGGAACGTGGACGGTAACCACGTTGAGTCGAAAATAGAGATCCTTGCGGAAGGTTCCGTTTTTGTATGCAGCTTCGAGATCGCGGTTGGTGGCCGCGATGATGCGCACGTCCACTTTCACGCGCTGGTTGCTTCCGACGGGGCGCACTTCTTTCTCCTGCAGCACGCGCAGCAGCTTGGCCTGCAACTCGAGCGGAAGTTCGCCAATTTCATCAAGGAAAACCGACCCGGTGTCGGCAGACTGAAACAGTCCCTGCTTCGATTTGAGAGCACCGGTGAATGCGCCTTTCTCGTAGCCAAACAGCTCGCTCTCAATCAGCGTGGGAACGAGCGATCCGCAATCAACGGCGACGAATGGGCGGTTGGCGAATGCGCCGCGAAAATGAATGGCGCGGGCGATGAGTTCCTTGCCAGTGCCGCTTTCTCCGGAGATGAGAACGGAGGTGCGCGTGTCTTTAAGCCGCGAAGCCATGCGCAACACCTCCTGGATCTTGGCGGAGGAGCCAATAATGCCATGTACCGCGGTTTCAGAATCCATGCGCTGGCGCAGGAATTCATTTTCTTCGACCAGCCGGACTTTCTCGGCCATGCGCCGCAGGAACAGCCGAAGTTCTTCGAGTGGAGAAAACGGCTTCGTGATGTAGTCGTAGGCGCCGAGCTTCATGGCCTGCACGGCGGTTTCGATCGACCCGTGTCCGGTCATGAGCGCGACTTCCGTGCGGGGCAGAAGTTTCTTGACCCGCTCCAGGAATTCGAGTCCCGACATATTCGGCATAACCATATCGCTCAGGACCATGTGAACTGGTTGTTCTTCGAGCAGGGCGAGGGCGGACTCGCCGCTATCGGCTTCGAGGCAGACAAAGCCCAGAGCTTCGCCCACGGTGATGCAGAGCTTGCGGATGCTCTGCTCATCATCGACAATCAGCAAACGCACGCGCAGGTCCTCTTTCGTTACCGGCGACTTGCTGAGAGGCGGTTTGCTCGACGCGGCCGTCATCATCGTCGGGCCTTCCCCATGGTCCGCTCGACGGCGGAGATGAGATCCTGCACGCGGAAGGGCTTCTCCAGATACAGTGCTCCGATCTTGCGCAAAGTTGTGACGGTTTCTTCGTTGGCGTAATCGCCGGTGATGATGACAACTTTGTCGACAAGGTCCGGACGGTGCGCGGAAATCCAGGTGTGAACTTGGGCACCGTCGACGCCGCCGGGCGTGCGCATGTCGGAAACAACTCCGAGATATTGGCCTTTTTCCAACATGCGCAGAGCCTCGGCACCGGATTCGATGCACACAACTTGATAGCCGTTGCGCTCAAGCGTAGCGCTGACCAAGGCCATGATGGAGGGCTCGTCTTCAATCAGAAGAACGGGCAGATGGGGCGGTTGAACCACGGGGCTGATCATGGCTGATTCACTCCTGCGGCCACACCCAGAGAGGCGGTGTGGGGCGCTGCGGGAAAGCGAACGATGAAGGTGGCTCCCTGGCCGTCGGAATTGTTGTGGCAGAGAATCTCGCCTCCGTGCTCCTTCACGATGCCGTAGCAGATGCTGAGGCCGAGGCCGGTTCCCTTGCCGACCTCCTTGGTGGTGAAGAAGGGATCGAAGATGCGGTCGGGATGGGAAATGCCGTGTCCGTTGTCGCGGAAAGAAACTTCCACGGCATCGCCGGCCTTGGTGGTGTTGATCTCGATGCGGGCTGGGCGGCCGGTTTCGTGAACCGCGTCATACGCGTTGTTCAGGATATTGAGAAAAACCTGCTGCAGTTGATGCGCGTCACCGATGACGTCGGGGAGTCCTTCGTCGAGGTGCTCGACGATGTCGATGCCGTGACTGTTGAAATCATAAGAACGCAATTGAATGGTGCGGCGCAGGATCAGGTTTAGCTGCACGGGGTTGCGCTGCGGCGGCATTTGCCGGGCAAAGCTGAGCAGATTTTGTACGATCTGTTTGGTACGCTGCGCCTCCTGCAGGATGACACGCAGATCTTTTCGCGCGTTGTCTGGAAGATCAGGATTCTCCAGAAGCAGATCGGCAAAGCCGAGAATTGCGGTCAGCGGATTATTCACCTCATGGGCAACGCCGGAGACGAGCTGGCCGACGGCCGCCATTTTCTCGGCATGAACCAGTTTGCCGCGCAGTTCGGCGGAGTCGGTGATGTCGGTCATAACCACGACGATGCTGTTGATATTGTCCTGCTCGTCGCGCATGGGACTCAGGTTCACGGAGAACTGGCCAGCATGTCCGTTGCCACGCATGATCTGCAACTCAAGATTGTCAACCTGGCCGCCGCGCAGCGTAGCCTGCAGCGCATCCGCCAGCGGACGAACATAGCCGGGAGCGGCCAACTCCAGCAAGGGACGGCCGAGGAGCTGGCGCTGCTCGAAGCCCGCTTCATACCAGCGGCGGTTGGCATAGCTGATCAGCCCCGCAGTGTCGGAAACCAGGATCAGGCTCTGCGTATTACTGAGAATCTTGCCCGAGAAATCGCGCTCCCGCTGCAGCTCCGATTGATAGGTGTGGAGGCCGGTGACGTCCAACATCAGGCCGCGAATCTGCAGCAGGCGCCCGAGATTGTCATACATGCCAAAAGCGTTGATGAGAACGTAAATGGGAGATCCGTTCTTGCGGCGAAGCGTCGCTTCGAAGTTACGCATGTGGCCATCTTTTTCCATGGCCTCGCTGTGCCGCTGGCGCTGCTCGGGAGAAAAATAAACTTGCGTCGTAATATCGACCTGCAGAAGTTCTTCCCGGCTGGAATAGCCCAGCATCGTGACTAATGCGTCGTTGACTTCGATAAATCTGCCTTCCGGCGTGCTGAAGAAAAGCCCCTCCTGAATGTTGTCGAACAACTCGCGATAACGGCGCTCGGCCTCGCGGCGGTCGGTAATGTCTTTGAGCACGTGAATGGTCTGCAGATTTTCACCGGAAGCGCCATGCACGCGCGAAGTCGAAACCAGGTAAGTTCGGTCCAACGCGGGATGAACGAACTCGTCACTATCCTCGCCCATGGATCGGCAAAAAGGGCAGGAGTAGAGCGCAGGTTCGCTGGTGAGGGCCAGCAGGGCGCGCATATTGACGCCAATCAATTCACTGGGGGCAACCCCGATCATGGCGGCGAGCGAGCGGTTCACCCGCAGCACTTTGTCAGTTTCGTCGTGCACCACGATGAAGTCTGTGATGGCATCAAAAATTTCCAGCCAGTGGCGGTTTGCCCGTTCAATGCGGGTAAAGAGGCGGGCATTCTCCAGCGCCATGGCGGCGTGGCTGGCAATGGCTTCAAGCAGGTCGCGATCCTCCGCCGCGAGAGGGGCAGCGCGCCCGGAGAGGCAGAGCAACCCTGCGAGTTCTCCATTGCAGCCGGGAAGTCGCACCAGCACGCAATCGTTCCAGCCTAAACTCGAAGCCAAATCAAGACCAAGCAATTCCGTGGCTGAGCCGGAGATAATCATCGCAGTTTGCTTTAATGCCAATGCGGACAGAGCTTGAACCAATTGCGGCCGCAGGGGGCGATCATCCGCGCTGGCAGGAGTTGGGACGCCATGCGTCGCCGGGAGATGGATTGCTGTGTGATTTTGATCCGGATCAGAGTCAGCCGGATCAGAGTCAGGAAGAGGCTGGCTGGGGTGATCTCCCGTGACTGCTGCATGCAGCGCCAGCGTTTGAAGTCTTCCATCCTGAAACAACGCGACTACACCGGAACGAGCGCCGGCGAGTTCGACGGCGCGTTCGACAAACTTGCGGGCGAAATCCGGCAGGCGAAGCAGGCCATCGATCTCCCGCGCCAGTTGGGTAAGGGCTTCGGCGCGGCGGCGGTGCCGCTCGGATTGATGCAGATTGTGCGCTACTTCGAGGACCACAGAAACCTGTGCGGCCAGGGCGCGGGCGCGGCGAATATCTTCCTGGGAGATACCGGTCTGGTCAAGACGATCGAGCACCCCGAACATACCAAGCACGGCTCCATCCGCACCCAATAGCGGTACCGTCAATAACTGCCGCGCCTGGTATTGGGCAAGAATCCCCTGATCGGCGCCCTCCACTTGTCTCAAATCGTCGGACCAGAAAATTTCCTTCTGCCGCAGAAGGCGAGTGGCGATGCTCTCTGGAAAAACCGTATCCACGCGGCGCGGCTGACCCTGTTTGACCGAGTAGCGCACGCGGAACGTCCCCTCTTCGTGCAAAGCGATGAAGCATCGGCCGAAGCTGAGGAAATCGGCGGCGCGTACCACAAAAGCCTGCAGGAACTGTTCAAGATCTCCGCTGGAAGTGAGTTCGGAGGAGATTTCGAGTAACTGGTGAAGTTCGTGTGCCTGGCTTTGCGCGGTGGCACAAAGTTCGGCGTGAGCCACCGCGACTGCACCGAAGCCGGCGATGGCTGAAACCAGCGATTTCTCGTCGGCGGTGAATGCGCCTTCGCGGCGGGGATAAACCAGGATGGCCCCCTGCGTCCGTGAAGTGCGGAAAGGCGCAGCAATCAGCATTCCGGGGGAAACCGCCGAGCTGAACGAATGTTGATCGCTGCTGATGGAGATGGTGATTGGCTCTCCGGCGGAAACGGCGCGTTGGGCCAGGTCGGAGGCGAAGCGGATGGCTTGGCGGTCGTGCTCGGCGCGGAAAGAATTGGCAAGCTGCGGCGTATCGGCGGAGACGGCGCGCAATTCGAATGGGCCCTCGCGGCGCGTCAACACGGAAACGAGACGCGTACGAAGTAACACGCGCAGACGATCGGCGAGCGCCTCGACTACGGAATGTACATCGGGAGTTCCATGATCCGGAGTTCTGTGCAGGGAGTGGGCGACTTCGGCGAGGATTTCGGTGCGGCGATGCTCCTCGCGCGAGGCTTCGCCGAGCCGGGTGGCTTCGAGCAGGCCGCCCAGTTGACCAACCAGAATGGTGGCTTTGGCGGCGAGGTCGTCGTCGAAAAATCGTTCATCGGCATCATGAAGGAACGTCGCCGCACCGATGACTTCGTCGAAAACCACCAGAGGAGCGGCCATGATCGAGCGCGCTTCAAACAGTTGGGCCGCAGGGAATGTCGGGCTTGCCTTCACTTCGTTGATGAAGATGGTGCGGCGGCTTCGCACGGCATCGGCCGTAACGGCGCTTTGGGAAGGGAGCAGGCGGAGTCCGATGAAACGCTCGGCCAATTTGCCGTCGGCTTGTTCTCCGATAAGTTCGTCGCCTGCCCGATGTCCCCAGAAATAAACTCCGCTGACTTGGAAGAACTCGCGCGTGGCGCGGCAGAAAAACTGGATGAGCGAGGCGGCGTCGGTGCGTTCCGCAGCTTTGGCGGCGATTCGCAATAGAAGTTTCTGAAAGCCATCATCGGAGTGGGGCGAACGGCGGCCCTCCGGCAACGCGATCGGGTTACCTTCAAACTCTTTCAGGATCTCACCGCTTCTCGCATGAAGTTTTCTGAATTCTCACAAGTGATTGAATCTATTGGAAAACTATTCTCTAATCTCAATTTGAGTCAAGAGAAATGGGGAGATGGGTGCCTAAGTGTGAAACGAGATTATTCACTTGACACAAATGGACCTTTAGGGTAGGGTTTGGGGATGGACATCCGAGAAATCACGGCCCTTTTTGCCAATGACGAAGATTGCCTAAAGTACCTCGGGGAGATGCGCTGGCCGGACGGCATCATCCGTTGCCCGGAGTGCGGGTGCAAAGAAATCAAGCGGGTAGAGCGCAGCATCACTAAAAAGGGCAAGAATCGCCGGGGCTGGTTCTACCTGTGCGGCGAAAAGACTTGCGGGAACCAGTTCACTCCTACCTCTGGCACGTTATTCCATGACACCCACTTGCCCCTGATAGTGTGGTTCCACGCCGTTGCGCTCATGCTGAATGGCAAAAAAGGCATCTCCGCGAAACAGATGCAGCGCGATCTCGGGATCGGCGGATACAAGACGGCGTGGTATTTGAATCACCGCATTCGTGAGGCGATGGCCGAAGGCGCTATACCAGCAATGGGCGGGATCGTTGAAATTGATGAGACCTATCTGGGCGGACGGCAGAAGGGCCACGAAGGGAAAAAGCGCAATAAGGAAGTCGTTTTTGGGATGCGGGAGCGCGGTGGTCCGCTTCGTTTCATCCACACGAAAGATGCCACTGCTAAGACTTGGGAAGGGATTCTTGGGGCAAACCTCCACGAAGGCGTCAAGCTGATCATGACTGACGAATCCAGCGCGGCGCGCTCTGTGCTCAAGGGCGATCCCAAACACCGCATGGTGCGCCACTCGATAGGTGAGTATGTTGTGGGATTGAATTACACGAACTCGATTGAATCCGCATTTTCACTGCTGAAACGCGGCATCATAGGCAGTTTTCACCGCATCTCGATAAAGCACTTGCAGAAGTACCTGAACGAATTTTCTTACAGGTTCAATCGGCGCAATGACCCGAACGCCTTCATGGAAACGGTGCGCCGCTTAGCACAGTTCCCGCCGCTCACGTTCGACACGCTTACTTCTGAGAAGGCTTAGGCTTTTTCTTTCCGGCTTTTATATCGGCGGTCTTCTGCGGAGGCTTTTGCAGCATCCGGCGGAGAACTTCGTCGAATTGGCCCTTGTCAGTCTTCATACTCATCATTCCCCTGGATGCGCCTCGGGATTAGCGGCCATAAAGTCTTCGTACAGTTTCATAATTGCTCTGTGTTTTTCCATGGCCTCGGGGAAATTCTTGGTCGTTTTCTTATCGGGCGCCAGCACTGGCTTGACGATATTTTTCGCCACTCTGATTCGCCCATTCTCCTGTTCATAAGCAAGTAGGTGGAGCTGTAAAAAGTAGGAGAAAACCTTAACCTGATTCCACGGCATTGAGATCCCAGTGTGTTGCGCGACGACGTTCGGAGCAATCGATTGCTCAAGCTGACCGAAATTTAGTTTCAAATCCCACACACTAGGCTCCAAAAATACGTTGTTAGCATATTCGTTTTTGAATGTCGGAGTCTTCCGGTAGTCAATCGGCGAAGAGGCGGTAGGCTCTTCGGGCGCTGGCGTAGTCGGTTCCATAGTCCCCTTCGATGTTATATGGCTGTATTTTGTAACTCGGCTGAGAACCCTGCAAGGATTTCATCAACTGGATTCGCAGTTTCAGCATTAAGCAGCAAATCGTAGTTAACGGCGAGCGGAGATGCAGAATTCCAGTGGTTCAACGGCGGCCGTGCAGTCGCGGTTCCCTGCTCCCATCCTTCAATGAGGAGGTCCCTCCGATATGACGCTCCTGCACCGATTAGCAAATAACCTGCGCTTGCACCGCTACCTTGAATAGATGGCCCTAGCTCGACAGCTTCAGATGCGTCAGTCGGAGTAGGGCTCGACGGCACGCCAGCAGTCGGAAGAGAATGAGAAACGTCAGTATTCGCTACGAGCTGGATTTTAATTCCCAGTGCGGACAGCACAGAGTGTAGGGTGTCCAGTGTCGGATTACCAATTTCCGATGTCGCCCGATAGAGACTCTCGCGGGTCACGCCCGCATCCCTAGCTACCCTAGCCATCTGTCGTGCTTGTGCGACATTCCTCAGGGCGTTGCGAAACATCTCTGGGGAATCGCTGATAGCTGCACTGAGGTAAGCGGCTGCGGTCTCAGGATTGGTCAGTTTCTCCAACTGCCAAGAGCTGTAATTGCTAGTTCTCTTAGGCATTGTAGTCTCCCCAAAATTCCTTTGCCTTTTTAATGTCCCGCTCCTGGGTTTTCTTTATTCCTCCGAGGAGGAGAATGATGAATTCGCCGTCGATCCCGAAATATATTCGATAGCCGGGACCAACATCTATTTTCAATTCAGACACGCCCTCTCCGGCTGGCTCGCAGTCTCCAAAGTTACCCGCCGAAACTCTATCGAGGCGATTGGACAGGATGCCGTACGTGACCTTGTCGTGTGCTTCGATGTCGTCCAACCATTCCCTTGCAGGGGCTTGGTTGTTTGCCGTCTCGTAGAAGAGAAAGTCTCTTTCGACAACTTGCACGCATTTTTGCGGGCCATTAGCGTGTCTCTTTTAATTCACGCACAAGAGTAGCACCGCCTCCGGGATGTTTCAAGAGGGCCACATACTGACGTAACTGTGGTATAAAAGCAAGAGTGGCGGAAGCGGGGGGATTCAAACCCGCCAGAACCCCGGCTAAGGGAGTTTGTCAGATTATAAGTCTGCTGGGCTTGCCAATGCCCAACGTTTCCGCCAAGTGTGAATTGTAATTCACACTCCATCCAAGGTACTGAAACCAAACCTCGAAGTCAAGCGAAGGCGTGTCCTGTCACGGTAGACTGACTCTCGCAGCCCTAATGAATTGTGTCAAGTGAATAATCTCGGTGTGAAATCCCGAGACAATCCGGAAGACGGAAATCTCAGAGTGAGAAACTGTTGCTCCGGGCATGAAGGCTGAGACAGGACTAATACCACGGTGGCGGCGGGGTTGTGACCTCGCATCCTGCTAAGCCTTTATTTCCCTGATACATCCCTATCGTTACCTTGGTTTTCCTGAAAGCCTCCACATGGACTCGGTGTTGCTCCACGGGAAATAGGACGATTATCCCTGGGAGGAACTGTGTCTTTGCGGAAGACAAGTGTGCTGATGGCAGTAATGGCTCTGGCAGTCAGTGGAGTGATTGGCAATCTTCAAGGTCAGGAAGGACAAGGCGAAATCGTCCGCCGCGCGAAAAGCAAGGTCGAGCCTGTGTATCCAGCGTTGGCGCGGAAGATGAACCTTTCAGGAACGGTAAAGGTGGAAATATTGGTTGCCGCCAACGGAACGGTGAAGGATGCGAAGGTGGTGGGCGGACATCCAGTGCTGGCCACAGCGGCGCTGGAAGCGGTACGGAAATGGCGCTTTGAGCCGGCATCGATCGAAACCTCGGGAATCGTAGATTTCAAGTTCGAACCTCATCAATAGGGACAGCGCAAGCAGCAGGCGGCCGGGAGGAACGGCATGACGATTGGCAAGAAGCTATATGTAAATTTCGGAATCATCCTCAGCATGGTCGTGGTGCTGTTTCTGGTGAATCTGCTGGCGGTGCAACGGGAGCATGCCGCGAAGGCCGCAGCCACAGCCTCGCTGGAGTTGGCCGATGCCACCAACGATGTGCGCTTCCAGATGATGCAGAACCGCCTCTATCTCAGCAACTATCTTCTCAGCGGCGATACCCGCGAAGTGGAGCGCATGAATGAAGGCCTGCGCACGTTGGGCGAAAAACTGCAACAGGGAAAGACGCTGGCGAATTCCGAGCAGGAGCGGACGGCACTCACCAAGGTGCAGGAACTGGAGCAAGCGTGGGGCAAAGAGTTTGCGCAGCCTCTGATTGACAAACGCAAAGATGTGGATTCGGGAAATGCGACGGTCGCAGAGCTGCAGATTTACTACCTTCAGAAAGACGCTTCTTCCTGGGTAAAGAATTCCACAGAAGCTCTCGACGTCGCCGATGGGGAAAACCGCAAGCTGGTCGAAGCCCGGCGCAAATCCGATGAGACGGCAAGCACTTGGACGATCCTGGCAGCCATTGTGAGCACCTTGATCGCTTTGGGCCTGGGCATCGCGATTGCTTACACCACCGCGAGATCGATCACCGAACCGCTGACCAATCTGATGCAGGTATCGCGGCAGATCGGCGACACCGGCGAGCTCGAGCACAGCATCGACGTGAAGCGCGAGGATGAGATTGGAGAACTGGCGCGCACCTTCGCCAAAATGGTTACCTACCTCAAAGAGATGGCGGGAGTTTCGGAAGCAATTGCCGGAGGAGATCTCACCGTTGAAGTCAAGCCCAGGTCTCCGCATGACACGCTGGGTAATGCATTCGCGAAAATGGTGGAAGGCCTGGGCCGTCTGGTGCGCAGCGTACGCGACGCCTCCGCGCAGGTGGCCAGCGCTTCCGGGCAAGTGGCTAATTCATCCGACGACTCGGCCAAAGTCGGCCTGCAGGCTTCCTCAGCCATCGACGAGGTAACCAGCACCATGCACGAGATGAGTGTGAACGTGCAAAACATGGTGAAGAGCACGCAGGTGCAGGCTTCGAGCGTGAGCGAAACCTCAGCGTCCATCGACCAGATGGTCGCCTCCATCCAGCGCGTCGCCGATACCGCCAAGGTGTTGCTCGACATTTCCAATCGCTCGCGCGAAGAGGTCCACAGCGGTATCACGACCATGGAAAAGGCCACGGACGGCCTGAACCGCATTAACGCGACCATCACCAGCTCGGGAGAAATCATCGGAGCACTTGGACAGCGTGCCGATGACATTGGAAAGATTATCGAAGTGATCGACGATTTGGCCGAACAGACGAACTTGCTGGCCTTGAATGCAGCCATCGAGGCGGCTCGCGCCGGCGAGCATGGCCTCGGTTTTGCGGTAGTCGCAGACGAAGTGCGCAAGCTGGCGGAAAAGTCGGCGCAATCGACCAAAGAAATCTCCGAGCTGATCCAGAGTATTCAGAAAGAGGCGCGCAAGGCGGTGGAGAATATGGACCGCTCAACCGGCATCGTGAACGAAGGCCTGGATTTGGGCGGCGAACTGAACGCGGCTTTGCGCAAGATCTCGAACGTTGTCACTGAGGTTTACAAGTTCGCACAGGAAATCGGCGCGGCCACCAACGAACAATCGCATGGCTCCTCGCAGATTGCCCGCGCTACCACGCGGTTGAATGAGATCACGCACGAAATCAACTCGGCGGTGGAAGAGCAAGCTTCGGGAGCGCAGGCCGTGGTCAAAGCCATGGAACGGATGCGTGAACTGGTGCAGCAATCCACCTCCGGATCCACGGAACTGGCGGCGTCCGCCGAACAGATGTCGAAGATGTCGCGAGGCCTGCTCGACTTTATGGACCGGTTCACGCTCGGCGATGGCGCTGCCTCGCGGCAGACTGCGGCGGATGAGAAATCGCACCACGCCCGCAGGGCGGCGGCAGCCCGCGCGTAGGAAAGCTTGGTCAAGCAAGTCATATTTATGAGCCGTGAGCTCCATATCGTGGGTTTTCAGGTAGGACGCGAAACCTATGGCGTTCCCATTACCTCGCTGCACGAGATCGTGCGCGTGCCGGAGATTACCGCGGTCCCCGACGCACCCGATTACCTTGAAGGCGTGATCAATCTTCGCGGCAAGATCGTCTCCGTGATGGACCTGCGCAAGCGCTTTGGCGACAAGCAAGCCAAAGCGAAAAGGCAGAACCGCATTCTGGTCGTGGAACACTCCGGCAAGCTGGCGGGGTTAATCGTGGACTCGGCGTCGGAGGTCTTAAAGATTGCCGGGGAAGACGTCGAGCCGCCTCCCGCAGTCTTCCAGGAAGGCGGGCTGAACTGCGTCACCGGATTGGGCAAAGTTCGAGGCCGCCTGATTATATTGCTCGACATGACCAAGCTATTAGCACCCGCCAGCCTGCTTCAGGAGGGTTCGACTCCCGAAGGCAAGAGTGGCAAAGCGGAGGCACGGGCAGCGTCGGTACGCTAGGTACGAGCTGAGAAACAGACTGATGAGAATGAAACCAGGGAACTGGGAACGAGAGAACGCATGAGTACATCTGGAGCGGCACCGGCTCCAATCTTGACTGACGCGGAACTGCGATTGTTGCAGGCGCTGGTGTACCAGGAGTGCGGAATGCACTTCGACGAACGCCGAACGCATTTTCTGCAGGACCGCCTGTTGCGGCGGCTCAAGGAATGCCGCGTTGATTCCTTCTACGCTTATTACCGTCTGCTGATCAGTCAGGGTGGCAAGGCGGAGCTGGCCAAGCTGGTCGAGAACCTGACCGTCAACGAAACCAGCTTCTTCCGGCACAAGGCGCAGCTGGATTTGTTCCAGAAACACATTCTCGAAGACATGCTGAAATACAAGCAGGCGCACCGGGAATACTCGATTCGAGTGTGGAGCGCGGGCTGTTCGACAGGGCAAGAGGCATACACGCTGGGAATGATGGCTGCCGATTCGCTCGCTTACTACTACCTGCGCAATCCGCTGCCGGTTGAAATCTCACTGCCCAAGCCGCTGATCCCGCCTCCCTGGCGGGTGGAGATTCTGGCCAGCGACATCAGTTATTCGGTGCTGCGGACGGGGCAGGAGGGCGCCTACAACGAACACCAGATGTCGACCGTCGATTACGCCTTCCGCCTGCGTTACTTTGACAAAATCGGCGATCGCTACGCGATCAAGAAGGCATTGAAGGAGATCGTCCACTTCGACTTCCACAACTTGAAGACCGAGTATCTGCCGCAGCGCAACGATGTTATTTTCTGCCGGAACGTGATGATGTACTTCGACGAGGCAGAGCAGAAGCGGCTGATCGAAAAGTTTTATCGCTGCCTGAACCCCGGCGGCTACTTATTCGTGGGCCACGCCGAGAGCCTGCTGGGCCTCACGGAAAAATTTCAGATGGTGCACCGTGACAGCGGCACGGCTTACAAGCGGATTGAGGTGCTCGAGTGACGAATCCACCAGATGAGCGTGGAGCGGAGCTGCAGGAGCTGTTTTTTGAGACCTCGCAGGAGCTGCTGCAAGCGCTGAACGACGAGACTCTGAAGCTGGAAAAGGCTCCCGGCGATGAGGAGATTGTGCGTTCGATTCGCCGCACCGTGCACACGCTGAAGGGCGACTCCGCGGCCGTCGGGCTACGCGAGTTGAGCGAACTGGCGCACCACTTTGAGGACGCCCTGTCTCTCGAAAGCGCGGCCGCCCACGCGGCACTGGCCGAAATCGCCTTTGCCGCTGCAGATGTCTTTGCCGAAATCATCGCATCCTACCGCACCGGCGGTCCGATGCCGGCCACCGAAAGCCTGCGGCAACGAATCGACGAACTGACCACGGCGCCAGCAGCCAAGAAAGCGAAGCGCAAGAAAAAATCAGTCGAACCACTTCGGCACCACGACAAGGATAAGAATAATAAAGATTGGACCGAGAGCGAGAGGCTGGCTCTGGCTCAGGCCCAGGGTGCGGGTCTGGCCGTCTACGAAGTGGTGGTGAAAATCGATCCGCACTGCACCATGCCAATCGCTGGGCGGCAACTGATCCAGAACGCGATCAGTGCCATCGGTAAAGTCATACTGGTGCGGCCGGATTCGAAATCCCCAGCCGCTTCCACGCGGGTGGACTTCGTATTCGCCAGCGCGCAATCGCCGGATCAGATTGCCGCCAAGTGCCGGATTCCAACGATTGCCAGCGACGTTAGCCTGACTCTGCGCCAAGGAGCGAAGCCCGCCAAGCCATCGGCGAAAGTGCCCGAGTCAACAGCGGACTCAAAGTCCGGGGCGGAAGGTTCGGTAAATGCGACCTCGACGGTGCCGGCATCTGGCGCCTCATCCACGGTTCAGCACGTTCCCTTGGAGCCACCAGCACCTGCGTCCCCTCCAGCACATGAACCGGGCGGCGGGGCACCAGCGTTGGCGGAAAATATTCTGCGCGTGGATGCGGGGCGCATCGACAACGTGCTCAACCTGGTGGGAGAACTCATCATCGGCAAGTCGATGCTGCAACAGGCGCTCGGCGAATTTGGCAAACGGTATCCCAGGGAACCACTCCGCGGCAGGTTCGCCGACGCCATGGCGTTCCAGGCCCGCGTGCTGAACGATCTGCAACGTTCGGTCATGAAGATTCGCATGGTGCCGGTCGAGCAGTTGTTCCGGCGCTTCCCGCGCATCGTTCGCGATGTGGCGCGGCAGTGCGGGCGCGAAGTGGAGCTGGAACTCTCCGGGCAGGATACGGACCTCGATAAAGGGATCCTCGATGCGATCGCGGAGCCTCTGACGCATCTGGTGCGGAACGCGATCAGTCACGGCATCGAACCACCCGAGGAGCGCCGCAGCCAGGGCAAGGCTCCACGGGGAAAAATCCGGCTGCACGCCTGTCACCAGGGCAATCAAGTTGTGGTCGAGATCAGCGACGACGGGCGCGGCATCGACGCGCAAAAGATTCGCAGCAAAGCCGTCGCGCTGGGAATGGCGACGGCAGAGGAAGCCGCCCGCCTGAGCGATGCCGAAGCGCTGGACTTTGTCTTCCGGCCCGGATTCAGTACGGCGGAACAGGTCACCGAAGTCTCTGGACGTGGCGTTGGCATGGACGTAGTCCAAAGCGTGCTGCAGCGCCTGAAAGCAACCATCCATGTGGAAACTCATGTGGGCCAGGGCACGACGTTCCGCATGAAGCTGCCGCTGACGCTGGCCATCATCAAGGCCCTGATGTTCTGGGTGGAGCAGCGTTTGTATGCCATCCCGCTGAATGCGGTGAGCCAGATTGCCCGCACTCGGGAATCGGAAGTTCACCAGGTCGATAACTACGAGGTGCTGCAGTTGCGCCAGCAGGTGCTTCCCCTCCTGCGGCTTGGACGGCCCTCTTCTCCGGATGCAGACCGGCACGCGAGCAAGCTGTTTGTGCTTGTAATTACTGTGGGCGAGAAAAAATACGGATTGATTGTCGACGCTTTAGAGGGGGAAGAAGAATTGGTGATCAAGGCTTTGGACGATCAGACATTCTCTACCGATCTGGTGAATGGCGCTTCCATTCTCGGCAATGGGAAGGTTGTGCTGATCCTGAATCTGCCTGCGGTCGTGGAACACATCGCGCACCGGCGCCCGCAAGAGCAGGGGCTGATTAACTGCGGATTGCTATTGAACCACGAGGATCGCGCTCGACTGGCCATGAGCGCTGCGGGGGGCCAGGCATGATTTCAGGCAGCAAGAAAGTGCGCGTGCTGGTAGTGGATGACTCCGCATTGATGCGGAAATTGATTCCACAGATGCTGGAAGCCGACCGCTCGATCGAGGTGGTGGGCACCGCGATGGATGGAACGTTCTGCCTGAAAAAGATCGAGGAGTTGCAACCGGACGTGGTGACACTCGATCTGCAAATGCCAGGCATGAATGGCATCGACACCTTGAAAGAAATCATGCGCCGGAAGCCACTGCCGGTCATCGTCGTCAGCTCGCACAGCACGGAGGGCGCTTCGGTCACCTTCAAGGCGTTAGGGCTGGGAGCTTTCGATTTCGTCACCAAGCCGCAGGATGCTACCGCGCACATGACCGAAAGCGGGGCAGAACTGATCGCGAAGATCAAGGCGGCCGCCGATTGCAAGGTTGTCCGGCCTGGAAGTTCGATGGTGGCGCCGGTGCGTCCGGAAAAGATTTTGATTGGGAAATCCGTGCCGCCGCCAACCAAATTGGTAGCCATCGGAATTTCCACGGGAGGCCCCCAGGCCCTTGAGTTCCTGGTGGCACAACTGCCGCCGGACTTTCCCGGAACGATTGTCGTCGTGCAGCACATGCCTGAGGGTTTCACCGACATGTTTGCGCGGCGCCTTGATGAATTGTCTTCGCTGCGCGTGAAGGAAGCCCAATCGGGTGACACTCTGCAGGCGGGGCGTGTGCTGATCTGTCCCGGAAGCCGCCATATGAGGGTGAAGCGGCTCACGATGGGAGACGTAGTGGTGTTAAACGACGAAGCGCGGGTGAATGGGCATCGCCCCAGCGTGGATGTGCTCTTTAACAGTCTGGCGGAGGAATTCGGCTCGCAAGGGGTTGCAGTACTGATGACGGGGATGGGCGACGACGGAGCGGAAGGCCTGGGCGCGGTGAAAAAAGCCGGCGGCATGACCATCGCACAAAGCGAAGAATCCTGTGTGGTCTTCGGCATGCCAAAGGCCGCCATCGAACGCGGCTATGCAACACGCGTGGTGGCCCTGGACGTTCTCTCGGCCACTCTGCAAGCTGTCTGTAGCCGTAATGAGGGCAATCGAGAAAATGGAGGCGCGAGAAAAGTAGTTCGCGCCGGCTTATAACACATGTTAGTGAAACAGGCCCTATGACCTGAGTCATCTGGCCGGCGGGCAACCGCCATGATGGAATCTGTTAGAGGAGGCGTTATGGAGCAGTTTGCACCGGTAAAACGCAGTAAAGACGGACAGCCAGTCCGCTATTTGATCGTGGACGATTCGGTGTTCGCGCGCAAAAATCTGGCCCGCATGATTGAAAGTTTCGGCGGGCAGGTGGCGGCCGAGGCTGGCGACGGTTTGACCGCCATCAGCGAGTTCGACCGCACCCATCCCGATATCGTGCTCATGGATATCACCATGCCGCAGATGGAAGGCATCGAGGCCGCGGAAAAGATCGTCCAGGCGCATCCCGAGGCCCGGGTGGTTATGGTCTCTTCGGTGGGTTACCAGGAGAACATCGTGGCCGCATTGCAGCGCGGGGCGCGGCATTTCGTGCAGAAACCGGTAAAGCCGGAGGTTCTGTACGAGGTGATCAAATACGTGATGGGAGAAGATGGCGCCGTGGCTACCGCGGCCGGCGCGGGGGTCTAGTCGAATGAAGATCGAACTCATTCAGCCTTTCATTAACGCGGCTGACGCCGTGCTGTCGCAGGGCCTGCAGAGCGCCACCAAGGTAGGCAACCTTTCGATGGAAGAGGACGCCTATCGCCGCAAAGGCGTGGCCGGCATGGTCGCACTTACTGGCGACATCGAGGGCCGCATCATTTTGGATCTCGAGCCGCAAACCGCGGTGCGCGTGGCGAGTCACTATGCCGGGGCGGAATTGCCGGAATCCGACGGGCTCATCAAAGAGACCATCTTCGAACTGGCCAACCAAGTCGTCGGGAATGCCGTCTGTTCGCTCAACGATCAAGGCTTCCATTTCCGCGTGCATCCTCCTCTGCTGGTGACCGGCGACGAAGGAGACAAAACCAGCGAAGACGTGGAAGCGCTGGTGATCTGCTTTGAAACTTCCCTGGGCAATGTATTTATGAATGTAGCGCTGCGCTACAACAAGCGGCGGATGGCCGACCACGCCGCCGCAGGAGCGTAAGAGCCGTTGCCGGTCGTCAGTCTGCAAGTTCCCAGATAAGTTCTGCTGCCAGAAGTGCCAAGGAAAATCAACCAGAGCTCAGATAGGTGTTTGGATGTTGTCCCATGAAGACACTGAAAAGTACTCTCTTTCTCATCGCGCTAGTGTGTGTTAGCTCAGGCGTCTCGATTGAAGCGAGCGATGCCAGCGCTCCGTCTCGGACAAACCTCCCCAAGTCCGGGAAAACGGTTCTGACTGTCATGTCTCCAAAGGGCAAGGCCGAGGTAACCATCGAAACAGTCCAAGTAAACGGAGAATGCTTTGATGCATCTCCATCGGCCAACTTCATGAAGGAATTTGGGGACACTGATGAAGGATCGGTAGTGCCGCATCTTTCGATAACGGTTGGCGGCGAAGCGATATTCGTTCCGCTATCCGTTTATTCGCGATTGTCCAACATCAACTGGGCGTCTCTGAGCTATAAAGATGGCACGTTCGACCTCGCGATTGATGAAAATGGCGACCTATCTCTGGTTCATATCTATTTTGGCCCTCACGGTGGGGTGACACGACTTACCGAGTACGACCCTGGTTCCGGCGCAAAGACTGAAGATGCGAGATTCTATTACCAGACTCTTCGATGAACCGACTATCCGCGCGACCTTAGGATGAGGCGCCCTCGAGTGGTAGTTCCATGTTTGTGGGAACTGGCGTATCTTCCGCCGGATCTGCAATGCTTCTCAGCTCAGGATACTTCTGGATCAACGTAGGAGGTGCCAGAACTCGCTTGCCGCTGATCATGGCTTTCAACTCCAGTGCATTCACTCCTGCTTTGCTTTCGAAATGATTGTTGGTGATGACATACGTCGTTTGCGCGCGCTGGGCGACGCTCTCGATTCTTTCTTTCCATCCGGCGAGTTCTCGCTCGTTGTAGAGGTAGTTGTAGCGGTCATTGCGATTATCGGAATCGAACCACTGTTCGTAATTCCGGCCGTGCAATCGGACATAGCCGATTGCAGAGGTGACATGCTCAGTGGGCGCAAGTGACCGTCCGAGCACCGGCTGGTCGATGTTGCAGAAGCCGACATTTTTCTGCGTGAAGGCGGCCAGCGTTTCGGCATTGTTCCAACTGGAATCTCGCACCTCAACCACTCGCGGATATTCGATGAACTGGCGCAGCAGGCGATCGAGGTATTCGCGGTTGAGAGGAGTGTTCTTGAACGAGACGGGAAACTGAATGAGCAGCGCTCCCAGCCGTCCTTCGCCGGCGATCGCATCGAGGCCTTCGCGGGTGCGAGTTTCGTCTTCGTCAGTGGGGCGAATGGTTGCGGCGGATGTGGGCTCCATCACCGCGATGGGCGAATGAGTGAAAGCGCGATAGAGTTTGGCCGTGAAAAGAAATGTCTTATTCACCGCCGCGACTTTGCGGCACCACAGCTTTGCCAGTTCGGGCTTGAGCGGCCCGTAAAACGATGTGTTGATCTCGGTGGTATCGAAGAAGCGGGCCAGATATTCCAGCGGATGCTGTTTCCGGCGCTGCATACCCGGAGGATAGAAAATGCCCTCCCAGTCTTTATAAGACCAGCCGGCCGTGCCGATGCGGACATCGCTCGGGTGAGGCCGAGGCAAATGGACTGGGGCCGAGGATTCCATGCGCAGAGCCACGGACGGAGGGCAGTGGCAAGGTTAGCACAGGAGAACAGATGCGGTTCGCTGCGGAGCTTCTCGCCCAGCCGACGCGTCCGCTCAAAAACCACGGCTTCCGGGAGTCTTGGGTGTAAAGACCATCTCCACGGGCTTTCCATTCCACATTCCGAGATAGAAGGAGTGAGCGGTGGCCAACGCCTCACACCGGTGGAGGGTCGATTCCAGAGCAACAAGCTTGTCGCTCCATTTCTGATCCACCTCCAAAGCTACCGCGTAAGGCAAGTATTTTTCGTAGACACCCGCGTGATCGCTCGGGGCATCTTCGCGATTCATCGGCAGGCGTTCGACAGACTGCAAAAACAATCGAAACCCTTCAATCTGATCGAGCCGCGTCATGCCCGCCGCAGTCGGAGCTTTAAAACGATGTCCGAACAACAAGGTCACACCAGTCAAGAAAGCTGCTGCTGCGATTGTCGGCCAGCCGAACGTTGTGGTTAGCACAACGCTGCCAAGCGTGATCGCCGCAACGCAAGGCACGGCCAGCCCAAGTAGTACTGCCCCGCGCCGGACCAATGCGCCTTCTAGTTTTTCGCGCGCTGCGAGACAAAGGTCTCGAATGCGCAGTATCAAGAACAAGAGATAGAAGGCTCCCGGAGCCATGACGCATAGTCCAAGAATCAGAGCCATCCACTCGTCCTTCCCAGCAGGCCGCGCTACCAGACAGAGCGCAATCAACGAGAAAAAGATTCCACCAATGACGTAGTTACGGTTTTCGACAAATAGGCTGCCGATCGCGGCTTGGCGCAGCGCGTCCGCCATCTCGCTCACGACTGCGGCCGTTTTGTCGTCGAGCATGCTGATCGGCATTCCCCTTCGCTTGCTGCCTGCCAGCACCCGTTTCAGCAAAAGTCGTTCCTCTTCCGGAAGCAGGGGGGCATGTTGTGCGTTCCCCGCTGAGCGTAGCACGGCGATCTCCTCTTCCGTTTCAATTGTCGCGAGATTCTTGGAGACCAAACTCAGAACGCTGGACCAGAAGGTACGGTCGTCGAAACATTCTTTCCACGTGTAGCGAACCATGGCTGGAGAAAGGCCCGGAGGTGGCTCGTACTGAGGGACGACGCTTCTCTTATCCCGCTTACGGCCGGCAATAATCCAGGCGAAGAAGTAGTAAGCGCAGGCCCCCACGACGGCGGTAACCGAGATTGCGTTCACAGTCGCCATTCTTCCCAACACTAGTGGAAGATGTTGCCAACTGCAAACGGTTTGATGTAACGGGTTATCATCAAGAGAGTGCCATGCCAGTGACTGCAATTCATCCCGGAGAACATTTGGCCGAAGAACTTAGCGAGTTGGGAATGAGTGCCGCTGAACTGGCGCGGCAACTTGAGGTTCCGACCAACCGCATCACCGAAATCCTGAATGGGCGGCGCGCCATTACCGGCGATACAGCGCTACGCCTGGCCCATTTCTTCGGCACGACTGCGGAATTCTGGCTGAACCTGCAAAGCCTGTATGAAATCCGGCTCGCCCAGCAGAAATCGGGTAAATCCATCAAGTCATTGCCGACGCTGAAGCGCCTCGAACAGGTTCACGCCTAGGGCGTGATTCTCCTCGCTCAGTCCAGCGCCAACACCACCCAATAGACTCCCGTGGGATAGGTCTCAGTGCGTGCGTAGCAGGCGCCCACCGAGAAGGTGCGCACGCTGTGGCTGCCAAGCGCGTGGCCGGCATTGGCAGGCAACGACTCGGGATGCAGGCTGGTGTAGGTAAGCACGGTGGAGTGTTGCGCAAGCTGATGAATGGGGAAGGTGGCGAGCTTGTCGGCTCGCGCCATGGAACAGGCCGCATCATCGGCGGTAGGAAGATCGCGGCGGGCGAGATCAGGCTGGCTGGCCTGGCGTCGCGCTTGTGACACCGCCGCCGCGATCCGGTCCTTCACTTCGGCCGCAGAATAATTGGGGAGGGCATGGCCGAAGTCCTGCACGATGTAGAGCCGATCTCCGCTGCGCACGACGCCCAGCCCGATCACGTTATAGGAAGGGTTGAGCAGGTTGGCGCGATGCGGAGCAGAAAGCATGAGATGTTTGTGTCCATCTTCGGCGTCGAAATCGAGCGCGACATTCTCGCCTTCTTGATCCAGTTGGGTTCGCGTCGCCGACGCGAGGCGTTGCGGTAGGGAGGGCTCACCAACGAACTGGTGCGAGAGCTGCCGCGCCGCGAACATCGCTTCAGCGTGGGCTCGCGCTGCCGCGCAAAGGCCAGGGTCGAGCGCCAGCGAAGGCGCGCCGGCCCGCGCTCTTGCCTGATTTGCCAGGTCGAGAAGTATCCGCTCGGCGTCAAAATCGTCGTTGCTGAAAGGAATATCAGGAGCGGTTGCCGCGGCTGCTTTCAGACTCGCCTGCTGTGCCGGCTTATCGGCGGCGCCACCATTTGCCGCGGAGGCCATCAATCGCGCCGATGGCCGAATCGTGGCCGCGCCCATCATCAGCACAAACGCCATCACGACGCTTCGATCAACTACGGTCCTGGCCCTTGGCATCTGCTTGTCCCTGCGCATCGCACACCTTGGGGGAGGAGGACTCAAAGGGGGAGGACTCAAACTCGGCGTTAAACTTGCTGCTGGTGCTACGCTAGAAGCCGGAATCCACTCTGAGAAGTTACCTTCGCTATGGAACCTGGTGTCGTAGGGGTCATCGGCCTATTGTTTGGAAGTTTGATTGCCTGGCTCGCGCTGCGCTCACGCACGGCCGGCCTCAGCGCTCGTTTGTCTTTGATGGAAAAGGAATTAGCAGCTGAAAAGGCCAGTCTGGCGCGGGTTCAGGAGGCTTACACCGAGCTGGTGGCAAGCCGGGCCAGGCTGGAATCCACCCTGGAATCCGAACGAAAGACCAGCACCGAAAAGATTGAACTAGTCACTCGCGCCAGCGAGGAACTGCGGAATGCCTTCAAGGCCATGGCATCCGACGCTTTGAAAAGCAACAATTCGTCGTTTCTGGTGATTGCCGAAGAGACGCTGAAGCGCTTCCAAAGCCAGGCGCGGGGCGACCTCGAAGCCCGGCAAAAAGCTGTAGCCGAGATGGTGGCGCCGGTGCGGGATTCGCTGAATAAGGTGGATGCTCAAATTCAGCAACTGGAGGTCGCGCGCAGCGACGCTTACGGCGAACTTCGCACCCAGGTGCAGTCGCTAATTACCACGCAAAAGGAGTTGCAATCGGAAACCGGAAACCTGGTCCGAGCGCTACGTACTCCCAACGTGCGCGGGCGCTGGGGCGAAATTCAATTGCGACGCGTGGTCGAGATCGCCGGGATGCTTTCCTATTGCGACTTCACCGAGCAGGAGACCGTGACCACGGAGAGCGGAAGGTTGCGGCCTGACCTAGTGGTGAAGTTGCCGGGCGGAAAACACGTGGTAGTCGATGCGAAGACGCCTCTGCAAGCCTTTCTTGACGCCTTCGAAACCACTGACGAAGATGCGCGGCGGGGCTGTCTCGCCAATCATGCCAGGCAGGTTCGCGATCACATGAATACTCTCAGCGGCAAGAAATACTGGGAGCAGTTCGAAGCCACGCCCGAGTTCGTCGTCATGTTTCTTCCCGGAGAAACGTTCTTCAGCGCCGCACTCGAACAAGACTCGGGCTTGATCGAACACGGAGTTCTGAATCGTGTGATCCCTGCCTCGCCCACCACGCTGATCGCATTGCTGAAGGCCATCAACTACGGATGGAATCAGGAGAAGCTGGCGCGCAACGCGCAGCAGATCAGCGTGCTCGGGAAAGAACTGCACGACCGGCTGCGCCTTCTCGCCGGACACATCACCTCGGTTGGCACGGGACTCGATCGCGCGGTCGAGTCTTACAACAAGGCTGTGGGATCGCTCGAAAGCCGGGTGCTGGTTTCGGCGCGCAAGTTTGCCGAGCTGGGCGCATCCGTGGCCGATGACATTCCCGAACTTGCCCCCATCGAAACCACGGCGCGAGCGCTCTCGTTTGACTGGGACGAGGACAGCAGCCTGCCGGAAACCGCCGAAGATGAGCGGAAGGCGGGGTGAGCGAAGATTCTCTTTCTCAGACCCCATGGAGCGGTTCAGAAGGAACTAGAAGCCATCAAGCCACCTCATAAATGGTCCGGAGCAGCAAGTCGAGGTCCCTCAGGGGCTAAAGCCCGCGTCTTTATTGGATCTGGGCGGCACGGCTGAAAGCCGTGCCCTTTCAAAACGATTTATGAGATGGCTAGATGGCTACTAGATTTTTCAAACTGCACCACTGCCACCATTCCCGAATTGATCGTTTAAGAAAACGCTTATTTTGCACAGCAGTTCGCTGGCCGTTGCGGTGAAAAACTGGCTTCGACCCCAGTCGAAGGTTCGTTGATCAGGCGTACAGTCGCGCTCCTCTTTCGATACAGTCTCAATCTATTCTCCGCGTAAAGATTGCCTTAGCCCCGCCGATAACTTAATGGATGAGGCTGCGCCGCAACGCGCGGTCGCAGACTCTCGTCCACATCCCCTTCTCAGGAAAGCAATGTCAGGAGTCATCGGCTCATGAAGCGTGCCACGCCATCTCGCACCAGGCCGGGACAGGCAAACGCGGAACGCAAGCGCGCTGAGGAAGAGCTGCGAAAAGCATCGTGGTACGCCCGCAGCCTGCTGGAGGCCAGCCTCGACCCGCTGGTGACCATCAGCCGGGAAGGCAAGATCACCGACGTCAACCAGGCGACAGAAAAAGTCACCGGAATTTCCCGCGAAAAGCTGATCGGCAGTGATTTCTCCAACTACTTCACTGACCCGGAAGGCGCCCGCCGCGGGTACGAGCAGGTATTTGCGCAAGGGGCGGTGCAGGATTACCCACTGGCCATCCGTAGCGCGGCGGGCAGGGTCACGGATGTCCTCTACAACGCCACCGTGTTCAAGAACGAACTGGGCGAGGTGGAGGGTGTATTCGCCGCTGCGCGCGACATGACCGAACGCAAGCGGGCCGAGCGTGCGTTGCGGGCGTTAAGCGACTGCAATGAGTCGCTGATGCGAGCCACCGATGAACCGAGCTTGCTTAAACGCATCTGTGATCTGGTGGTGAACGTAGGCGGCTACCGCATGGCGTGGGTGGGCTACGCCGAGCACGACGAGAAAAAAACCGTCCGCGTGGTTGCGGAAAGCGGATTCGAGGCAGGGTACCTGGATGCCGTCGATATCACTTGGGCCGACGTGGAGCGTGGGCGCGGACCTACCGGCACTGCCATCCGAACTGGCAAGGCAGCCGCATGCCACGATGTGACCTCCGACCCTCGCTTTGCTCCGTGGCGCGAGCATGCGTTGAGACGAGGTTACCGTTCCACTCTAGCCCTGCCGCTCAAAAACGGCGAACAGGTGCTGGGAGCGTTATCGATCTACGCCACAGAGGCAGGAGCGCTCGACTCCGCCGAACAACAGCTCCTGGCGGAACTCGCCAACAATCTCAGCTACGGCATCGTGGCACTTCGGGCCAAGGACGAAAGCAAGCGGGCGGAGGAGGCGTTGCAGCAGAGTGAGCAACGCTACCGCCTCGTCTTCAGTGAAATGCTGGTGGGGTTTGCGTTGCTGGAGGTTGTCTACGACGAGAATGGTAACCCCTGCGACCAGCGCTACTTGGAGGTAAACCCCGCCTTTGAAACCCACACCGGCTTGCCCCGGGATCGAGTCCTGGGGAAAACGATTCGCCAGGTTCTTCCCGGCATAGAACCTTTCTGGATCGAAACTTACGGCAAGGTTGCTACGACCGGAGAATCGATCCATTTCGAGAACTATGCGCAGCCGCTGCAGAGGTGGTTCGAGGTGACGGCGTTCCGTACTCACGCGGGCTATTTGGCGGTTACTTTCGCCGACATCACCGAGCGCAAGCGAGCTGAGGAAGTGCGCGAACGCTTGGCGGCCGTGGTTGACTCATCCGATGATGCCATTATCAGCAAGACTCTCGAAGGGACGGTAACCGCTTGGAATCATGGCGCCGAGAAGGTGTTCGGCTACTCGGCATCGGAAGCCGTAGGCAAATCAATGCTGATACTCGTGCCGCCCGACCGGATCAATGAGGAATACAGCATTCTGGCGCGTGTTGGGCGCGGCGAGAGCGTGGAGCACTTCGAAACCGTTCGAATCCGGAAAGACGGAAGACGTATCGACGTGTCTGTCACGATTTCGCCGATCCGGGACAGCAGTGGCGCGATTGTGGGTGCTTCAAAAGTCGCGCGCGACATCACCGACCGCAAGCGAGTGGAACAGGGAATCCGCAGTCTGAACCAGCAGTTGGAAGAGCGAGTACAACAGCGCACGGCGCAGTTGCACGAAAGCGAGCAGCGGGTGCGTCGGAAACTGGACAGCATTCTCTCTCCCGAAGGCGATCTGGGGAACCTGGACCTGTCCGACATTCTGGACATAGCGGCCGTGCAGTCGCTGGCGGATGATTTTTACAGGCTGGCCCAGATTCCGATGTTCATCGTCGATCTCAAGGGCAATCCCGTAGTCGCAGCTGGATGGCAGGAAATCTGCACGAAGTTTCATCGGGCTCATCCCGAAGCCTGCAGGAATTGCCAGGAAAGTGATCTGGAACTTTCCACCGGCGTCGTACCCGGCGAGTTCAAACTCTACAAGTGCAAGAACAACCTGTGGGACGTGGTGACGCCCATCATGGTGGGCAGCCAGCACATGGGCAACCTTTTTTCCGGGCAGTTCTTCTTCGCCGACGAACCCGTCGACCGCGAGATGTTTCGAGCGCAGGCCGCGAAATACGGCTTTGATGAGAAAGAGTATCTCGCCGCGCTGGATCGCGTTCCACACTTGAAGCGGGAAGCCGTAGACACCGGCATGGCTTTTTACGTCAAGCTGGCACAGTTGCTGTCGCAACTGAGCTACAGCGCCATCAAGCTGGCCCGCTCGATGACAGAAACTGGCCGCGTTAATGGCGAATTGGCCGCCAGCGTCAAGGAACTGGAAGCGTTTACTTATTCGGTGTCGCATGACCTGCGGGCGCCGCTGCGGCATATCAGCGGATTCTCCAAGATTCTCAGCGAGGAATTTGGCCCCAGCCTGCCAACCGATGCGCAACACCATCTGCAGCGCATTCAGGAAGGCACGCGGCGCATGGGCCTGCTGGTGGATGACCTGCTGAACTTGGCGCGCATCGGGCGGCGTGAGCTGAGTTTGCAGATCTGCGGATTGAAATCGGTGGTGGAGGAAGTGATCGCAGAGCTGCTGCCGGAGTGCGAAGGCCGGAATATTGAATGGAATTTCGGCAACCTGCCCTTCGTGGAGTGCGATCCCGGCCTGATCAAGCAGGTCTTCCAGAACCTGATCTCGAACGCTCTGAAGTTCACCCGGCCCCGAAGTCCGGCCGTCATTGAAATTGGGCAAAGCGATCAGGAAGGCACGCCCGCGGTGTTCGTGCGCGACAACGGTGTCGGTTTCAACATGAAGTATGCCGACAAGCTGTTCGGCGTATTCCAACGCCTGCACCGCCCGGAAGATTTTGAAGGCACGGGCGTGGGGCTGGCCACCGTGCAGCGCATTATTCACAAGCATGGCGGCCGCATCTGGACCGAGGCCCAACTGGACAAAGGTGCAACTTTCTATTTCACCCTCGGAGCCGCCGAGAAAACCGGATTCAAACCCAAAGCCGCTGCGGCGGGAGACCAAGTATGACCCAACGACAAATCGAAATTCTGCTCGTGGAAGACAACCAGGACGACGTTGAGCTGACCCTGCACGCCCTGCGCAAAGAAAACCTGGCCAACAACATTCACGTGGCGCGCGATGGCGAAGAGGCTCTGGAATTTCTGTTCTGCAACGGGGCCTTTTCAGAGCGTTGCTCAGAACCCCAGCTGAAACTGGTGCTGTTGGATCTGAAGCTGCCCAAAGTGGACGGGATGGAAGTCCTGCGGCGTATCAAGGCAGATGCACGTACCCGGACGATTCCGGTGGTAATCCTGACTTCCTCGAAAGAAGAGCGGGATCTGGTGAACGGATACGGGCTGGGGGCCAACAGCTACATTCAAAAACCGGTCGACTTCGAAAAATTCCGTGACACGGTGAAACAAGTCGGGCTGTACTGGCTGCTGATCAACCAGCAACCAGTGGCCGGCGGTGTCGAAAAGGCGGTGGGAAAGGCAATGTCGTGAGCAGCACAGCCGTCAGAGAAGCTCCCGCGAGCCGAGCCCGCCCCGCGAACGCGCGGAAGCTGTGCGCCCTGCTGGTGGAGGATAACCCGCTCGACGCCACGCTGGTTTTGCGAGCCTTATACAAAGAGGGCTTCGATGTCACCGCCGACGTGGTGCAGGACGAGGCGGCATTCACCCGAGCGCTCCGTGCCCGTCCGCCGGAAGTTGTGCTGGCCGACTACAACCTGCCGAATTGGAGAGGAATGGAAACGCTCGACGTGCTCCGGCGGGAAGGGCTCGATATCCCGATGATTCTGGTTTCGGGCGCGCTCGGCGATATGAGCGCCGTCGAATGCATCAAACAGGGGGCGACGGACTACGTCCTCAAAGATAGACTGGCGCGCCTGCCCTCAGTCGTGCGTCGGGCTCTGGCGGAGAAAGACATTCGGGAGCAGCGCAAGCGCGCCGAGGCCGCGCTGCAGGAGCACAAATACGCTCTCGACCAGCACGCCATCGTCTCCACTGCCGACGTTCAGGGAGCCATCACTTATGCGAACGACAAATTCTGCGCCATCAGCGGATACTCGCGGGACGAACTGCTGGGCCAGAACCATCGCATGCTGAACTCTGGCTACCACCCCAGGGAGTTCTTCGAGCAGATGTACCGCACCATCGGGGACGGACAAGTCTGGCGTGGCGAAATCCGGAACCGCACCAAAGATGGTTCGTTCTTCTGGGTCGATGCCACCATCGTCCCTTTCCTCGATGCCAGTGGCAAACCCAGGCAGTACATGGCAATTCGCACGGATATCACCGAGCGCAAGCACGCGGAAGAGGACTTGGCGAAGAAGGCGGCGGATCTGGCGCGCTCCAACGCCGACCTCGAACAGTTCGCCTACATCGCCTCCCATGACCTGCAAGAGCCACTGCGCATGGTAACCGCCTACACCCAACTGCTGGCCGAACGATATAAGGGCAAGCTCGATGAGAATGCCGACAAGTTTATCGGCTATGCCAGCGAGGGCGCTCTGCGCATGCAGGTGCTCATACAGGATCTGCTGGCCTTTTCCCGAGTCGGCCGAAACGGAGTTGCGAGTGCGAGCGTCGATTGCAACGCAGTGATGGAAGAGGTCCGGCAGACCCTGAGTACGGCGATTCAAGAAAGCGGCACGCTCATCACTCACGGGAAGCTTCCAGCTATCTGGACGGATCGCACGCAGATCACGCAAGTCTTCCAGAACCTGATTGGCAACGCGATCAAGTTCCGCGGGAAAGAACCACCGGTGATTTCGGTGGAGGCCGAAGAACTCGATCATCAATGGCTATTCCGGGTGAGCGACAACGGAATCGGGATTGCGCCCGAGTACGCAGAGAACATTTTTGTCGCCTTTCAACGCCTGCACGCACGCACCGAATACCCGGGTAATGGCATCGGCCTGGCCATTTGCAAGAAAATCGTCGAGCACTATGGCGGAAGGATATGGGTGGAGTCACAAGCCGGCTCCGGCTCTACTTTCAAGTTCACTATGCCCATTCTGGCTCCCGATTCGCAAAACGAGGCGGGGAAATGAAATCGCCACATGAACTTCTGATTGTGGACGACAATCCCGCCGATATTGCCTTGGCCTGCGAAGCCCTGGCGGCATGCGCTTATTGCGGCCAAATCAGCAGTGTTGGGGATGGCGCCGAAGCCCTGGCATTTCTCAACCGCAGGGGTAATTACGAAAAGGCGAGCCGCCCCGATCTCGTGATCCTGGACCTGAATCTTCCCAAAAGAGATGGACTTTCAGTATTGGCCGCGATGAAGGCAGGCCCGCAGCTGCGCCGCATCCCGGTCATTATTTTTAGTACCTCCCGATTACCCAAGGACGTTGCGCGCAGTTACGAACTGGGGGCGAATTGCTACGTCAGCAAACCCGGCAACCTGACTGAATTTTTTTCCACAATGAGATCGATTGAAGAATTTTGGTTTGGCTCAGTAAGCCTGCCACCGCGAGGAGAATAAATGAATAGCCCGACGACTCAACCCGCAACTAGCGTATTGCTCATCGAAGACAACCCGGGAGATGCGGATCTGGTCCGCCTACGCCTGGTCGAAGGCCAATCTCCGGTGAAAGTGAATTGCGTAAACCGGCTCTCGGATGGCCTGGCCTCGTTAACCGTCGAAACTCCCTCCGTGGTATTGCTGGACCTGAATCTGCCTGACAGCCACGGAGCGGAAACCTTTCGGCGCCTCATCGAGCACTCGCCGAACGTGCCGGTGGTCGTGCTCTCCGGACAGGACGACGAGGCTCTCGCCATGAAGGCCGTCCATCTTGGAGTGCAGGACTATCTGGTGAAAAGTAATCTTTCCAGCAAGCATCTCGAGCGCGCCATCCGCTACGCCGTAGAGCGGCAAGCTCTTTTGCGCGCCCTGGAAATCACGCAGAAGAAGCAACTGGAGTTCAAAAACCAGTTCCTCTCCCACGTCTCCCACGAACTGCGCACGCCGCTGACCTGCATTCACCAGTATGTAACCCTGCTTCTTGATGGGCTGGCTGGCCCGGTCACGCCGGACCAGGGCGACCATCTGAAAACCGTCCTGAAGAGCGTGAATCAGTTGCATGCCATGATTCGCGACCTGCTCGAAGCCACCCGCGCGGAGAGCGGCAAAATGCGGATTGAACCGCGTTGTATTTCGTTGAGCGAACTGCTGCATCAGGCGGTTGCGATGCTTCGGCCAACTGCGGACGAAAAGAAAGTCGGCTTGGAGATCGGAGTGGACCAAAGGCTGCCCCTGATTCTGGCCGACCCTGACCGCATTCTCGAAGTCCTGATTAATCTGGTAGATAACGCGATCAAGTTCACGCCTGCGGATGGCTCCGTGATGTTGCAAGCGAACATCGTAGATGCGGACCCGGGTTCCGTCTACGTCGCAGTCAGCGATACCGGCCGCGGAATCAATCCGGAAGCCAAGTCTTTGATCTTTGAGCGCCTCTACCAGGATCCTGACTCTATCGATAACAATCGCTCTGGCTTCGGGCTGGGTCTTTTCATCTGCCGGGAAATTATCCGCCTTCATGAAGGGCGTATCTGGGTTTCGAGCGAACCCGGTCAAGGCAGTACCTTCACCTTTACTCTGCCCATTTACTCGTTAGCGAAGCTCCTGGCACCGGTGATTACTTACCAGGGCCGTTTGCGCCCCTCTTTTGTGCTGGTGCGCGTCGATCTCACTCCGGTAACCAATCCTCCGCGCGGCAACTGGAAGGAAACCTGGCAGCAATGTCTAGAGATTGTCCGGCGGTGCATCTATCTCGATAAAGACCTGGTTCTACCTCCGATGGGGACATCGGGAGCTGTCGAAACTTTTTTTGTAGTGGCATCGACCGACCTGGAGCGCTCCGGGATAATGACGACGCGCATTCGCGAGCAACTGGAGTGTGTGCCTGATCTTAAAGCCAAGTGCATGCTCGCGATTACGACCGTTCCGGTGCAGTTACCTGCTGCCGGAGAAGGCGACCTTCTCGAAAAGCAAGTTCAAGGAGTAGCCGACTGCGTTACCCAGATGATTTTGAAAAGCTTGGAACGGAAACTCGCACCCGTCGGGAGCGGTTCCGCTGGAAAAAAGCAAAAAACATCACAATCGAGAACCCAATTAAACTAAGGAGAATAAGCCATGACGAAGCCAAAAATTCTGGTAGTCGACGATGATCCGGATCTAGTACGCGCCCTGCGATTGCGCCTGCGCGCCAACAACTACGAGGTCACCACGGCCACCGACGGCTATTCCGCAATTGCCTCAGCACAGAAAGATCGTCCTAGCCTAATTATTCTGGATCTGGGTCTTCCTGCCGGCGATGGCTTTGTGGTCCTGGAGCGGCTGCAGAATGCCGACGCGCTCGCCGGAATTCCAGTAATCGTACTGAGCGCTCGCGACCCTCAAAGCAACGAAGAACGTGCCCTGAAGGCTGGGGCGGCTGCGTTTTTTCAGAAGCCTGCGGACAATGACGAACTGATGAACGTCATCCGAGTCAACATCGGGTCGGCAGCCAACCAACCGCGATCCCCCTGGCCGTTGTAACAAGTCGTAAATAATGAGGAGTTCCGAGTCCGACATCGGCTTCCCGCACCGGGACGAATTATGCCTAGGTGAGTGGTTCCGGCGGTTCCAAAGGGATTAAGCTTCAAAGGGGGCCGAGTTCCCCGATTCAAGGCCCGGCTACATCAAGTTCCGCTAAGCTCTTCCAACCGAGTTAGATACAAAATCCCACAGAAACCTCCACAAAACCGTACGCAGTTTCTAGAAACCCTTCTATACTCTTGGAAGTACTTTAGATACGGCACATAGCAGGTCCAAAACGGGAAACGACATGGCAGCGAAGTTGCTTATTGAGCAACGGACGGGTAGTGAAGACGCGAGCGTGCCTCTGCACCGCAGCAGCAGTCCACCGGCAGTTTCGCCTCCGAAAGCCATGAATCGGGAAAGTCAAGTCCGCTTTATTGCTGTCCTGCTATTCCTGCTTACCGTTGCGGCGGTGGTTTTTGCGGGCTTCAATTACAACGCCGAGTCGAAGTTTCCGGTTCCCGACGACGGCGTCTGGTGGGTGGAACAGGGTGGGCGCCTAATGGCGGATCGGGTTGAGCGCAGCGGACCCGGTGCCAAAAGCGGCATCAAGCCTGGCGATCAACTGGTTTCCATCAACGAACAGAACGTCCGAAGCGTGTCTGAGGTGGTCCGCCAGCTCTATCGCACGGGCGTTTATTCGAAGGCCGCGTATTCCCTGATCCGGCAATCCGTCCCTCTTGATTCCAGCGTCATTCTGGAGCCCGCAGAGCGCTCTCTAAACAACTGGCTCAGACTGATTGCGCTTATCTACCTCGGCATCGGCCTCTACGTCCTATTGCGCCGCTGGACGGCCCCCGGATCAACGCATTTCTATATTTTCTGCCTGGTTTCGTTCATTGCGTATTCGTTCAAGTACACCGGCAAGCTGAATGACTTCGACTGGACGATATATTGGGGAAACATTGCCGCCAGTGTGTTGCAACCGGCATTGTTCCTGCACTTCGTCCTGATCTTCCCGGAAAAACGTCAGATTGTACGCAAGCATCCCTGGCTACTGATGCTCGTCTACGTGCCCGGTACTGCGCTGCTGACTGCCCATGTCATCGCCATGCGGTGGCTCGAGGCAAGCGAACGCCTGCGCTGGAACCTTGACCGCATGGAAATGTCTTACGGGTCGGTGTTCTTTCTGGCCGCGGCGATTCTGCTTTGGTACAGCTACCGGCACGCCAGCAGTACAATTCTCCGGCAACAATTGAAGTGGGTGACCCGAGGAACGATTTTAGCCATCGTTCCCTACACCCTGTTCTACGTTGTGCCGTATCTGATGGGGTCGCTCCCCGGCGCAGGTATGAAGATTTCGGCGCTGTCGTTAGCGTTGCTTCCGCTCACGTTTGGCTATGCCATCTTCCGCTATCGCTTGATGGATGTGGATCTCATCTTCAAGCGAGGCGTGGTTTACACACTGGCGGCGGCGATCGTCGTGGGATTGTATTTCGGCCTGGTTGCGGCCGTAGCTCTGCTGGTGCAGAATTGGCGGCCCAGCTCCGGTCCGGTGGGTCTGATTCTTGCGGTGGTGGTAACTGCGCTGCTGTTCGATCCGGTTCGCAAGTGGATTCAGGATCGCATTGACCAGTTCTTTTACCGCACGCGCTATGACTATCGCCGGACACTGCTCGAGTTCGGCCGCGAATTGGGCTCCGAGACGAATCTGAACGCCCTGCTCTCTTCGCTGATCGACCGCCTCTCCCGTACTCTCGCGGTCGACCGCATGGCGATTTTCCTGGCCCGGCAGGATCCGGAGCGAAAAGATGCGAGACAAGAAGACGCGAACCAAGATCCCTCCGCGATGTTTGTCCTGGCAGAATCCTTCGGGCTCTCCTCACATGGCGACCTGGACCTAGCCTTCCTGAGCGCGCCGCGGACGGAGCAGGCTGGGCATCTTTTCTTCGAGAACACGCACCAGGTGCCGCGCGAGACGCCGAGTGCGCAGCACGCCATAGCCCGTCTGGATCTGAATTACTACATTCCCTGCCACGCGCAGCAGCGGACGATTGCAGTGCTCGGGTTGGGCAAAACCGCCAAGGGGGACTTCCTGTCCAGCGAAGACATGGAGTTGCTTGAAACCTTGGGCGGCTATCTCGGTATCGCAATCCAGAACTCGCAGCTCTATGCTTCGCTGCAACAGAAGGCGGCGGAATACGAGCGCCTGAAGGACTTCAACGAGAATATCGTTGAATCCATCAACGTGGGCGTCATGGCGCTCGACATGGAAGACCGCATCGAGAGCTGGAACGCGCAGATGGAAGTGATGTATGCCTTACCGCGCTGGCAAACTTTGACCCAGCCGCTGAAATCGATTTTTCCGGCGGAGTTCGTCGAAGAATTTGATCGAATGCAGCGCGAACCCGGCATTCGCAACCTGTACAAGTTCCGCTTGAAGACGCCCGCTGGTGAAGTCCGCACGGTGAATGTGGCGCTCGCGCCGTTGGTGACGCGGAAGTTTGAGGTCATCGGGCGGCTGATCATCATGGATGACATCACCGAGCGTATCGAACTGGAAGCCCAGCTCTCGCAGGCCGATAAGCTTTCGTCCATCGGATTACTGGCGGCGGGCGTGGCGCACGAGGTCAATACGCCGCTGGCGGTGATCTCCTCCTACACCCAGATGCTCTCCAAGCAACTGCACGGCGATCCGCAGAAGTCGGGGCTGCTGGAAAAGATCACGCGGCAAACCTTCCGCGCTTCCGAGATCGTCAACAACCTGCTGAATTTCTCCCGCACCAGCGGGAGCGAAATCGGCGACGTCGACGTGAACAAAGTGATCTCCGATACGCTCGCACTGCTGGAACATCAATTCAAGGTGGCCAAGGTTGAAGTACAGAACACACCCGAGCCGCAGTTGCCCGCGATTCAGGGTAACGCGGGAAGATTACAACAAGTGTTCCTGAACTTATTCCTGAATGCAAAAGACGCCATGCCGGGCGGCGGCACGCTACGTGTGACGACGATGAATGGCGAGAGTGTGAGCGTAAGCGTATCCGACACGGGGTCAGGCATCGCACCTGAGCACATTCAGCGGATCTACGATCCCTTCTTCACGACCAAGACTTCGCCTCGCGAAGGCCAGACCCGCGGTACCGGCCTCGGGCTGTCGGTGACTTACGGGATTATTCAGGAACATGCCGGGAAGATTCGCGTGGAGAGCCATCCCGGCGCCGGAACAACCTTCACGCTCGATTTTCCTCTAATTCGAAAGAGCGTTCATTCCAAGGCAGAATATGTCTGATTCCGCGCTTATCTCGCGCACGCTATTGAACGGAGCCCCGGGCCTTTCGGGCGCGGTGCTGATCATCGACGATGAAGCGGGGATTCGTGAATCCCTCCAAACCCTGCTGGAGATGGAAGGCTATGCCGTGGAAACCGCCGTCACCGGCGAGGCCGGATTACAGCGCATCGGGGAACATCCTTTTGATCTTGTCCTGCTCGATCTCGCGCTGCCCGGCCGCGATGGCATGGAAATTCTGGCGGAAATTCGCGCCCACGAAACTCGCTTGCCGGTAATCATGATCACCGCCTATGGCACCGTGGAGAACGCGGTTCGCGCCATGCAGTCCGGCGCCGTCAATTTCGTCCAAAAGCCATGGGATAACGAAAAGCTTCTCGCCGATATACGCGCCGCAGTAGGCTGGCGCCGGGCCGAAGAAGAGAATGTTCAACTGAAACGCGCGCTCAAGCAGCGCTACAACTTCGAAAACATAGTCGGCAAGAGCGAGCCGATGCTGAAGATCTTCGACCTGGTTGGGCAAGTGGCCAATAGCCGCTCTACCGTGCTATTACAGGGCGAGAGTGGAACTGGCAAGGAAGTCATCGCCAAAGCCCTGCACTTGAACTCGCCGCGCCATGACCGTCCCTTTGTCCCAGTCAACACGGGCTCCATGCCAACTGACCTCTTGGAGTCAACGCTTTTCGGACATGTGAAAGGCGCTTTCACCAGTGCCATCGCCTCCAAAAAGGGTCTGTTTGAGATGGCGGACCGGGGCACCCTGTTTCTCGATGAAATCGCCACGATGGGTTTGGATACGCAAGCGAAGATTCTGCGCGTGCTGCAGGATCGAAAGTTCATGCACCTGGGCGGAGTGCAGGAAATTCAAGTGGACGTGCGCATCATCGCCGCCACAAACGTGGACTTGCGGCAGTCGGTGCGCGAAGGCCGCTTCCGCGAAGATCTGTTTTACCGCCTGAACGTGATTACGATCGAACTACCGCCGCTGCGCCAGCGCAAAGAAGATATTCCTCTACTGGTCGATTTCTTCTTGAAGAAGTATGCCGAGGAAAATGACCGCCCCGCAAGGCATATAGCTCCGGAAGCGCTGCGCGCGTTGTTGTCGCATTCGTGGCCAGGCAACGTGCGCGAATTGGAAAATGTAATCGAGCGCGCCGTCGTGCTGTCTTCAGGGACGGAGATCACTCTGGATCTTCTACCCGATAACCTGCTCGGACGCGGCTCCGCTTTCACGCTGCACGATCCCCCGGCTGACGCCTCTCTTTTTGAAATCGTGGAAGACGTGGAGCGGCGCATCATCATCGATATGCTGGAAAAGTGCAACTGGAACCAGACCGAAGCCTCCGAACACTTTAAGGTACCGCTGTCTACGCTGAATCAAAAAATCCGCCGCCTCAATATCGAAATCAAGAAGAAGACAAGAGGATAGAAAAAAGTGGACAGGGGTCAGTGCTCAGTGACCCCACATCTTCGACCCGCACATTCACCTGATTTTTCTGACCACTGACTACTGGCCACTGCGCTTCTGCTATAGTTTCGGAGAAGAGTGGCGCTATCTCGCGCACTTTTCCGAGCCGCATGGAACTTACTTCGCCCACGTACTTCGCCAAGGAACGAATCCAGACGGTTCAGGATTACGCTCTATTTTGCGCGCACGCGGTCGCCAATCTTTTCCGCAAGCCGTTTTATTTCGCTGACATGGTGCTGCAAGCGGACGCAATCGGCGTAGGTTCGCTGCCTATAGTAGTCCTCACCGGCTTCTTCACCGGTGCGGTGCTCGCTTTACAAGCGTCCAACACTCTGGAGCGATTCGGCTCCATCACACTGGTAGGACAGCTGGTCTCCACCTCAATGGTGCGGGAATTGGGCCCCGTGCTCACCAGCCTGATGGTGGCCGGGCGAAATTCTTCTGGCATGGCCAGCGAGTTGGGATCGATGGTGGTTACCGAGCAAATCGATGCCATGCGTGCTCTGGGCACAGATCCAATGAAAAAGTTGGTGACACCCCGCGTGGTCGCGACAGTGTTCATGCTCTTCTTCCTGACGATCATTTCCGATCTGGTCGGCCTCGCCGGAGGTTTGTTCATCGCCAAGGTCCTGCTGCGCCTCGACGCACGACAGTACTGGTACAACGCCTGGGAAATACTAGTTTTTCAGGATGTGTTCATGGGGCTGCTCAAGCCGGTTCTCTTTGGCTTCGTCATTTCCACCATCGGATGCTTCTATGGCATGAACGCGCGCGGCGGAACGCAGGGCGTAGGTCGCGCTACCACACAAGCCGTGGTCGCGGCTTCCGTTCTGATCCTGGCTTTTGATTTAATCCTAACGCGGCTGCTGATGGCCGTCCTCGCGTACCAGTGAGCCTATGTCGCTTCCTACTCTGCCCCTTGATTCTGCTGCCGTCACAACCAAGGAAGATTCTGCACCGGTCATTGTGTTTGAAGACGTGAAAATTTTCTTTGGAGAGAATGAGGTGTTGCGCGGAGTCTCGTTTCACCTGATTCGGGGCGAGACGAAGGCGCTGTTTGGCGTCGCCGGCTCAGGAAAAAGCCTGATTCTAAAGCTCACGATAGGACTGATCCGGCCTGATTCCGGACGCATTCTGGTGCTGGGGCAGGACGTGACCCAATTGCGGGAAGAGGAGCTGTTTGAGTTGCGCGCCAAAATTGGAATGGTATTCCAGGAAAGCGCACTCTTCGATTCTCTCAGCGTGCGCGAAAACGTCGCCTATCGCTTGATGGAGGAGCACGGCATTTATGACCAGGATATCGATCGCAAAGTGCGTGAGGTGTTGCGCTTCGTGGAACTGGAGCACACCCTCGAACTAAACCCTTCGGAGCTTTCTGGTGGCATGCGGCGACGTGTGGCCATCGCTCGGGCACTGATTACGCAACCGGAGTTACTGCTTTATGATTCGCCAACCGGAGGACTGGATCCGGTGACCTCCAATACCATCATCGAATTGATTGTGAAGCAACGCGATGTGAACCGGACCAGCGCCCTTCTGGTCACGCACCGTTTGCAGGACGCTTTTACCATGGCCACCCATCAGTTCGACAAACAAAACAACCGCATGGTGGCGCTGCCCCCCGGCCAACACTGCGATGGCCCGATGAGCTTTCTGATTCTGCGCGATGGCAAGGTAATTTTCGACGGCAACATTCACGAACTCGCGCAGACGCAGGATGAATACATACGGGAGTACATTTCGTAGCAGTGGTCAGTGGTCAGTTACAAGATCGATCGCGTCTTAACGTAATCTTATCGGCCACCGATCACTAGCCACTGATCACTGCTTCCCCGCCATCTCCTTCTCCACGTCTTCCGCCTTCGATGGTAACGCGTCGCTGAGTTTGATCAGCTTGCCGCTCTCGTCGACGTAGAAATCATCTTCGATGCGCACGCCGAGATTTTCTTCAGGAATATAAATCCCCGGTTCGATAGTAAAGGCCATTCCGGGACCGAGCGGAACACTGTAGTCTCCGGGGTCATGAACGTTGAGTCCGATATAGTGACCAAGGCCGTGAATGAAATATTGTCCCAGCGGCTGGCCGTGCAGATCTTTGCCGTGGGTGTTGATGTAATCGAAGGCGACCTGGTAAAGCGAATTGCCGGTGCTGCGGGTAAGGCTCGACTTGCCGGACTGGAATGCGGCCATGGCTGCCTGTTGTGCGCCCAGAACAATATCGTAGATTTCGCGCTGGCGCGCGGTGAAGTGGCCGTTGATGGGAAGCGTGCGCGTGATGTCGGAGGCGTACATCGAGTATTCTCCGGCCGCATCGATCACCACAACGTCGCCAGACTTCATAATGTTGTCATCGTCAGAGTAATGCAGGACCGTGGAGTAATAGCCCGAGCCCACAATAGGCGCGTAGGCTACCCGCTCGCAGCCACGCTTGCCCCACTCATACTGCATGAGAGCGGAAATCTCTCGCTCGTTGACATTCGGCTTTACCGTCTTGAACGCGGCGAAGTGCGCCGCCACGGAGGCGTCGACCGCCTTGCGTATTAACACCATCTCTCCTGCGTCTTTCGTGGTGCGTAGCGACGAGAGCATTGGCTTCACATCCTGAAAAGCAAGATACGCGTTGAGCCGCTTCAGAAAGGCCAGCGGCTTCGAGGACGGAGATGTCTCGTCGCTCAAAGCCACATCAGTGGAGAGGGTAGGATGGGCGCCCGTAACAAATCGAGCCACTTCGTCGGGCAGTTGTCCCATATCTTCGACTCGATCGAAGCCGGTGATCTTCGACGCTTCGGGGTTCTCTGCACCGAGCTTGGGACCAGTCCATTTCTCTTGCATCAGATTTCTTGGTGGCAGAAAAAGAATCTCGCCGTAGGAACGCGCCGGCGTATCACTTTTGGCCTCGCTTGCCGAAGCGATCAGTAAAGCAGCGCCCGGCTGGTTCACGCCCGAGAGATAGAAAAAATTATCGTCCTGCCGAAATCCATAAAGATCGTTGGGGCCGTCATTTTCCGTCGCGGCAAAGAGGACTACGACGCCTCCCACTCTCTTGGCGAGGGCTTCCCGGCGGGCGTGGTAGTCGACGTTGGGCTGACGATCGAAACCAAAGTTCGCAGCGCTGAGGAAAAAAAGGCTGGCGACAACACTTGCAAGAAAAACGGAAGGCTTTAATCTTCGCATCGTCTTAGTCGAACTCCACTTAGTCGATCTCCACGCTCGAGAAAACGCGCAAGAGCGCTCCGGTCTGGAACCGCGTAAGCGTCAAAATAATCTAACGCTATCTCTGACCGCCGGTCGCGCTCTGTTTTGCCTGCAAGAATGAATCGACATTGCTTTTGTCGATCAGGGCAGAACCAGTATCCACGAAGGAGGGGATCGGCGCAAAGCTATCTTTCGACCAATCGGTGTCAAGCGCGGCGGGCTTGTGGTGATACAGGTTGTCAAGCATCTGCATCCCAACAAAGGCCATGGTGTAAGGTTTCTGCGCGATAGTAGCCGCGATGCCGCCTTTTTTAATCCAGTCAAGCGTCTCGGGATCGGTATCCATTGCCATCACAACTTTGCCGGTAATCTTATAGCTATTGAGGACGCCGGCAACTTCTTTTCCGGATTGCGCTTCCAGACACACGAACGCGTCCACCTGATCTTTCTCCTTGCCGATGATCTGCGTTGTGGTATCGAAGGCGATGCGAGGATCTCCCTGAATATCGACCACGCGCGTGATCTTAATGCCAGTGGACGCGAGCGCATCGCGATAACCGCGTAAACGATCCTGCATATTGTGCTGATCGGGCATGGTGAAGACGACGACGTTGCCCTTGCCCTTCAACTCCTGTGCCAGACGCTGTCCGCCACTCACGCCAACCTGATAGTTATTGGTGCCGATGAAGAACAGTCGCTTGCTGGCTGGGGCGTCGGAATCCATGGTGATTACCGGGATTCCGGCTGCGATCGCCTTGTCGATGGCGTCCCTGAGCAAAGCGGGGTCGGTTACCGCGAGCAGGATGCCAGTGGCTTTCTGCTGGACTGCCTGGCCGATGGCGTCGCGTTCGGCCTTAGCGTCGTAGCTATTGGGACCAAGATAGTCGGTACGCACTTTCATTTGCGTGGCGGCCTTTGAGAAGCCTGCACCTGCGGTCTGCCAGTAGGGAACTTGAAGGTTGGCCGCTACGAAAACGAAGTACTCGTCAGAATCGTGTCTGGAACCACAGCTGAGCAGCGCACTGATAAGAAACGCCAGAGCTAGAAGAGAATATGCCTTGCATGAGCGGAGCATTGGAACCTCCTTCGAGCCGCGGGGTCTGCTTCCCGCGACTTCAATTGTGCTGGGCCCCGATGGGAAACTTTGGCGAGTGGATTGTAATCGAGCAGTCAAGCGAAAGGAAGGGAGAGGCCTAAGATGTCCCCGCGTCGGCAGGCGACAGTCAAGACGCCGCGCTACAAATTTCTACACTCCCACAGGAAATGGTTTGTTGTGAGGCTCGGCACTGAGCACGACTCCTGCGAAGCGCCCCTGCAGCAATGACATCAAACCGGTGCACCAGTAGCCAAGGACGAACAACAGAAGAAAAGGGATGGTAACGTAGTTCTCGTTTTCGAACGCGTAAAACACAGTGAGCGCGAAATAGCTGCCAATGAGCAGTTCGAGCCAGGGCACCCATCCCAGCCGCCTGCGGTATTTGGTGGCGCCGACCTTGTCTTTCTTTGATTCCACGTGGTATTTGGGCGTGCGAGCGAAGGCGCTCTCCTTCCCAATTAATGCTTCGATCACGGCCTTGGTGTTGGTGATGGTTAAGCCGATGCCGAGGGCCATCAACAACGGCAGGTAGAGCAAGGTGCGTGGCCAGCTCTTGGGAAAAAGCTCGCGTTGCGAAACCAGATAAAAACTGGAAATGGAAAACGTGGACGCCAGAAAAAGGGGCAAATCGATAAACAGCATCTGGAACCATCCCTGATAAAAGCGGATGATCATGGCCGGCAACATCAACACCGAGAGCACGATCATCAGCGGATAGCTGAGATTTGCAGTGAGGTGATACCAGGCTTCGATCTTGGTGTGCAGCGGTGCGTCGCTGCGCAGCACGCGCGGTAGAATTTTCTTTCCGGTCTGGATCAATCCCTTCGCCCAGCGCGCCTGCTGCGTCTTGAACGCGGTCATCTCCACCGGTAGTTCTGCAGGGCACTCGACATCCTGCAGATAGATGAACTTCCATCCTTTAAGCTGGGCACGGTAGGAGAGATCGGTGTCTTCCGTAAGAGTGTCGTGCTGCCAGCCGCCGGCTTCATCAATCGCAGCCCGCCGCCAAACTCCCGCCGTGCCGTTGAAGTTGAAGAAAACTCCGCTGCGCGCGCGTCCCGAATGTTCGAGCACGAAATGCCCGTCAAGCAAGATGGCTTCGACCTCTGTCAGAAAAGAATAATTGCGGTTGATGTGCGTCCAGCGCGTCTGCACCATGCCGATCTTGGGATCGGTGAAATGATGAATGGTGCGCAGCAAAAAATCTTCCGATGGCATGAAATCAGCGTCGAAGATAGCAACAAATTCGCCTTTCGCCGCCTTCAAGCCTTCCGCCAGCGCACCCGCCTTGAAGCCTTGGCGATTTTCACGGTGATGGTAGCTGATGGGATTTCCCAGCGCGGCATAGCGCTCGACCAGGTTGCGCGCAACTTCGACAGTCTCATCGGTGGAATCATCGAGTACTTGGATATCAAGTTTTTCCCGCGGATATTTCAGCTTACAGATCGAATCCAGCAATCGCTCGACCACATACTGCTCGTTGAAGATGGGCAATTGCACGGTAATGCGCGGCAGGTCCTCGAAGTATGCTGCCGGCTCAGCGGTGCGATTTTTTTGATGTTTGTAATAGAGATAAACCAGAATGTAACGATGCATCCCGTAGCCCGCAAGCAAGACAAGCACAATAAAATATGGAATCAGCAACGCACGATCGAATGCGTCAGTGTGGTAAAGGCCCTGGAAAGTTTTATCCAGCAGGTGCTGGCGAAGGTAGGGCCCGATGCCCCTGGGGCCGGCCCATGCGGCCAGCATCAAACGCGTGATGATATCAGAACGCAGCAAGACGTCCGGTCGAAACCTCTATTCTACCGGATTCGGCCTGGCTTCGGTTCTTTGGGAGACAGAAGACACTCATACCAATCTGGTGCCTACAATACAGCGAATGATCTTTTATTTGTCATTCAGGGTCAGCGGATAACGTGAACCTTCACTCCCAGCTTGAGCTTCTTCCATGCCCTCTCTGCGGTGTACACCGGGGCTTTAAGGGAAATCCCAAGCGCAAGGCAGGCACGATCTCCCAAGGAAAGGCCGAGAGGTCGAGTCTGAATCGAAAGGTCACCGGCAATCCTAGCCTGTTCCTCATCAAACGGCAGAACCTCGCGAACCGGGCTGGTGGCATCTTCCCACGCTTGTTCGGAGGTCCAGCCGCGGCTCAATAACTTGGTTTGTACTTCGGCAAGATTTACTGTGCTGCCAACCGCCCGGGCTAGCAACTGGGCAGTCAGTTTCTCGGTTCCTGATTCACCGTTAATGACCGCAATGATGGCGGAAGCGTCGAGAACCACCTTATTCATTTCTGGCGGCCCGACGGCGTTCCGCGAGCAATTCATCGACCAGCGACGTGCCGGGCTTTAAGTATCGCCGGGCACGCCGCTGCGCGCGCGCGATGCGGCGCTGCTGGGTCGTAATCCGCAATTCGTCGTCTTCAATCCGCAGCACGACCTCATCTCCCACTTGGATTCCCAGAGCATTCCGAAAAGAGGCTGGGATCACGACGCGGCCATTCTCATTCACACGGGCTCGCACTTCTTCCATGGCACCCTCCGGCTCGAATAACACAATTGTAGCATACTGTCACAAGGGCGGATCTGTGCCATGGATCTAACTATTTGACCTTTAATGCAAGGGATGTCATACAGAATCAAATCGCTGTTAGTTTCTTTTTCCCGCCAGTGGAGTGTTCACACACTCTTCCGCCTTTTGCAGGAGAATTTCTAACTCCAGCGCGAAGTTCCGGCGGGACTGGGCTTGCAATCTCCATTGATCTTGGATGGTCGCACATACCTGCGGAATCAAGTCTTCGAAGTGCTCAACTGCGTTCGTGAAGTAGTCAACATCTTTCTTCAGCAGTCGAAGGAATTCTGCGTCGCCAGTAGCGGACATGAAACACCTCCAGTTGCAGGAAATGTAGTTAGGAGCAATTCCCTTGCCACGCCGGCTCAAACCTGTGGAAGCCCACCAAAGTGCAGTATTTTCATAGCCCTAGATCGTTGATCTGCGGCGCAGCACAGCGCATTAGAGTCGTCCTCTTATGAACCCAAATCGATTTAGTCAGTTGCGTTGCGTGTAAAAATTTCGGCTGGGGCTAAGAAGCTTAAAACTGTTGATTTTTTCTCGATCTTTATGAATCGCGAACTGTATTGATGGATTCGGTTCGGACCGGGACACTTCGGCTATTTAGGCTTTCAAGTGAGGGTGGCCTTGACACCTAACCCACTTCTCGCAACGAGAGCGAGAAGTGGCCCTCGGCCGTTGAAATCCCTGCCCCGTTTCTCCTTTTGGGACTTTCGTTTAAGTTTTCAGGCCGAGCCATCCCCTACGTAAGAGCGGGTTACGCACATCTTGCAATGAGATTGCGAGTTAAGCGGAGCATCGGTCACACATTCAAATTTGAATTAAGGGATTCACATGGAACGAGCCATTTCGAGATCCGTACGACTGATTGAGTTCTTTCTCGCAGGAGTGGGCTTTTATATCTCTTTGCGACTGCCGAAACGATTGCAGAGCCGCGGGTGGATTGTGGGTCCGGTAGCCGCTGTTTTGGTTGGCGTTGCGTTGGCCGGGGTACTCGTTGCCTGGAAAGCTGAAAGCGCGGGTGCGAATCGGGCAGCCAGAGAGCTTCGGGAACAGGTTGCTAAGGAGAGTGATCAATTAAACGAAATTCTCCTGGCACAAGCTCGCGTTGACGCGAACCTGCAAGCCATGCAGAGCAGCGTTGCTGAGTCTAAGAAGACCGCAGCGATGAACTTGAGAACGCTTGAGAAAATCGGTCGGCAGACTCAGTCTGCCAAGGTCCGCAAGGCTCACCTCTACCATCGCACAATGGCGCTGGTAAAGCGGATTCGGGAAATGCATTTCAAACAGAGCTCGGAGAATCGCCAGCGCTGGGACATGTTCATAGACTCTTCCCGGCAGGCGGGAACAACGGAGCAGATTCGGCTAATTTCGGCGCGGAACGTGGCGACGGAACAAGGGCTGCACGCGGCGCAGGAATATGAGCTGCAGATGAAGCTTCTGGGCGAAGCGCAGTATGTTGCGGGCGAACTGCAGCGCAGGTTGCCCAATCTGCCCGCACCGGAAGCGGAAGTAAGAATTGCATTGACTGGTCATTTGATAGGCGTAGACCCACTGTTGGAATTGGCCAACTATCTGGAAGTGGCTGCGAAAAAGCTCCGCCAGTAGCGGACGGGGTATCGATTTATCCAGTTCTCGCGACGGCTTCGGGATTTCCGAGGCCGTTTGCATTTTCAAACGAATGCGAAATCTAGAACGGCTTCACGCGCTTTAAGCGGCATTTCGTGCGGAAAATTGCACTAGCTTGAAGTTCTGTTGGTATACACGAGCACCACCGAAGTTTCTGCCTGACGTTCCGGAATGCTCCAATAGTTGCTGAGAAGCCGATTCTTCTCCCCCACAGAGAGTAAGCGGAAGCCATGCCGCTCATAAAATCGAATGGCCCACTCGGCGGCAGCCCAGGTACCAACTAGCAACTGCCCCGTGGCTTCGCCGGCTAGCGCGCTGAGTAGCGCACCGCCAATCCCACGGCCCTGATGAGATTTCCGCACATATGCGTGGCGGATCAAGGTGGCGTCCCGCACCTTCTGAACGCCCATTATGCCGACTATGCCGGTGGGCTCATCCCATCCCCAGAAGTTGACCCCCGCGGCGATCTCGGCTGCGAGAACGGATTCCGTCATGTAGGGTTCGTGCCAGCAATCGGCCGGGATCACCCCTCGGTAGGCTTGTGCCGCCTCGTTGATGATTGCGTGCACGGTGACAACATCCGCTTCGGTGCAGCGCCGGATCATCGGAAGCCCTTTCAGACGAGTAACGGAGAAGCTATCACTAACTTTATCGGTACGGAAGCGGATTGCGAGAGTGTAACAATCTATTTACAAATCGAGGCGATTGAACCGTTGAGTGGACGGGCTTTCTCCGGGATGATCGGCGTACGCCGACACCCACCCAAATCTTGTCATTCCGACGTGCGAGCGAAGCGAGGCAGGAGGAACCTGCTTTCTGCCGGCCTGACGACGGGACAAGTGGAGGGTTCGTAGGGCAGGGTACGGCCCTCTCCTTAAAGTAACTTGATTTGCCGACTAATTCTTTCGATAATGGGCTTGTACCGTGGCAGGGAACCGTTTACTTGTTGTCGCGGACGGCCTCGGGATTCCGGGGCCGTTTGCATTTTCAGACGGCGGCGAAATCGAGGGCCGCTTTCACGCCGCAGTCACGCACGCGCAAAGGAAGCGAGGAGCGGACGCCCCAGGCGGTTTTTCTCCATCCATTCCCAAAAGGAAACTCTTCCTTTTGAGGAAATGCGGGTTGATGCGCCTTCTTTGAGCGGCCCTGCCGTAAGCTCTATTGTGATGGGCTTGTGGTGTAACGGCAGCATAGCACCCTGTCATGGTCGCAGGTGAGGGTTCGAATCCCTCCAGGTCCATTCCTTTCCTTGCGGAAGGATTGTCTCTCAGGGACAAGTGGAGGGTCGAGGACAGGGTGCGGCTCTCCTTAAAGTAACTTGATTTGTACTTGGGTTGCACAGATAATACAGTTGCGACCTTGACAGGGTGCCGATTTATCGGTTCTCGCGAACGGCCTCGGGGATTCCCGGGGCCGTCTGCATTTTCAGGATCGATGCAAGATTCAAACCTTGCCTAATCTCGGATCGGCTGAGACTGTCTAAGCTCGTCGAAGAGCGCCTGCATGCCAGGGAGAGTGGTAAGTCGGTCTGCGTAGTGGATAGCGTCTTGTCTCTTTCCCTTTTGAGCTAACGTCCGAATGAGGCTCTTGAGCCGGTCCTCATAATCGAAGTCGGGTATACGATTGCCGATCATCATACCAAAAGCGGAGCTGACGCCGTCTGGGCTCACCTGGACGAGCCGTAACAGATCGGCGCAAAATTCATAAGTAGCGTGGCTGGCTTGCACATGGGGTGCAACGGCCTCCAACAACGACCTCTCTTCGCCGTCCGCGGTCTCCAAAAAGGAAGCCAACAGAGCCAAGGCCGCTAACAGTTCGGTCGGAGTCTGCTCACGTAGCGCAGCCCAGTCAAGACAGCGCTTCCAAAACGTTAGAATCCTACTTCTCTGTTCGCTGGTCAATTCTTTGCCGCGGAACATCCAGAAAACGCGGATTACGGCTTCTAGATCCTCGGGAGTTTCTTTCTTGAAGATAGCCTGAAAGCGCGTTGAGTCAAGGTTCTCCTGTCCCCAAAGGTACGCCGCAGCTATCCGCTCCAATAACCTCCCGCGGCCACCACGACCCTTGAGGTCGGAGCCAAGCGCTCGGTCGACAATCCCCCGCTCAACAAGAAGCCTGTAAATCGACGGATTAAACGAGGTATACCCTAGGCCATCAATCGCACAAATTGCGTTTGACGAAAATTCGGGATTGAATATCCGCTCAGCATTTGCGGTTAGCCAGTCATGGCTCATATAGTCCATTTGCCCGATATAGGCACCGCTCAGGGCGCAAAACTCGAAGTTTGGCGCGTTCGATCTACTGACCTCAGAATCGAAGAGTGGCTGGGTTGCCTTCCACTCCTCCACGTGGGCTCCCTTTTCGCGATCCGCCACTCGGCACTCGCGTAACGCTTGGCTGAACAGGGCCTCGACTGCTCGTCCCTTGGGAGTGTTTAGCGCTTGCGTCATGGGATCGTTTGACATCTCCACTGCCCCGAGCGCTTTGCCAAGCAGAGTACCAATCAAGGCTCGAGTACGAGGGAGCAGCCCTGGACTATAGGCGCGTTCATCGTTGCTGGTACCAGCGTGCAGTAAGTCTGCAATCGCGCCGGCGACGGCCCAGTCCCGAGACGCTTCGGAGTCCCTCCAGAAACTAGGCGTTCCCGTGAGTAGATCGAGAAAAGAGACTATGTCCAACCAACCCTGCTCCCAGTCCGCCTGCTGTCTCGCGTTGGGCGCGTCCCACGCCTGCTTCAAGCCAAACAGCAGAGAATACTGGAACGATCGTTTAGCGTCGATGAAATCTACCAGCATCGGAAGGAAGGTCTCAGGGCTTGCCTTAACGGTTGACTGGAATGTACTCGTTAATCCATCTTGCGTTGGGCCTCTAAACGGATCCTGCTCCCGGAAGGAGTTAAGCTTTTCAACCAAGGTGTGAGATTTTGCAAAGGCTATCAACTCCTCGGAGGAGTAAGGGGACGCACCTGGGCCGGACCACGACTCCATGTATGCATCGAACTCCGGGTGCTGCGGTCGCCTTCCAAGCGAGGAATCTGATTCCAGATTCGCAAGTAGTTCGTCTGCTGGAGCGTGCCCTTTTCCCGCTATCGCGGATAACCACCGCTGCTGAGACTTTTTCCTCACATGCGTCGGGTCGCTCGCCTTGGCCGGTATCGAAATGTCCGCTATGGATCTGACAGATTGGTCCTTTTCGTCCGCGCTAAAATCTGGGAAGCGGCGGCTCAGCAGGTTGTATAGCTCGTGGAGGTGGCCCGCGTTGAAGAAGTCCGGTTTCAAGATAAGCGGCAGTAAAGCCCGCAAATCTTCCCATTGCTCCGACACCAAGTAGATTGCGATCCGCCGTACTATTTCCAGATCATCGCCCAGCATGTCCTCGACGAAAGGCTTCGCTTGCTCGCGCCCATATTCGCACCAGCTTAGTAGCACGTCGCGCAGTCCCTCGATGGCGCAGTTTTCTACCGACCGCCATGCATGATTCTGGGCGTCATTCTCGACCGCAGGTCGATATGCCTGGCTATACTTGCTGCGTGTTCCCTCCCCAAACACATCCCGGACGCGTTGTCTGAGAACTTCGGCGGCTTTTTCCCCGACCTTTTCTCCGAACCTCCGCGAATGGTTATTGATCAACTTCTTGATCCAGAAATCATCGACGGCCATCCTGGGACTCCGCTCAGTTACCACGCTGGCGTCTCCCGCTAGCCACTCGATCGCTGTGCAGTGCTTAAGGATCTCCACTGCCTTTTCCCAGTCTTCGGGAGCACGACTGGCGAGCAGTCGGGCGAGAGCCCCCTCGTCAAGAGCGTTCCCCACGAGCATCCGCTCGAACCTGGTGTTTAGCCAGATGGGGATGAGTTTCAGGTCGTCAAGGCTGATCGCTTCAGTGGGTACTAGACCAAATATGACTGCGAACTTGTGCGCTGTGTGAAAATTGCCCCGCAATTGGTCTTCACCATCTTTCCACTTGCTGACTGATCGGACGACGTCCATCACTTTGCCAGCAAGGGTCATGTCGTTTAGTTCGCCAGATAATTTGGCAACCGCTAGTAGGTAAGGCAGGGCGGACCACACGGGAATTCGGAGGTAGCCTTTTTCTTCAGCGGGCACCGGCGCTGGATTACGCCAGGGGGCAAAGAGTCCTGCGTCGCTCAGGGCGTCGAAAAAGTGATCGTAGTTTTTTCTCTTAAGCAACAGCTCAAACCCCCAGCGCGAAAGTTCCTCGCTCTCAGACATTCTCTCGATGAATGCTTTTTGTTTTGCTGTGAGGCTATTCATCTAACCAGCGTTCCATTTCCTGCTTCTTGATGGATATAAGGGGTTCAGATGCAGGAATGTTTCCGGCCCACTTTTCAACCACGTTGGCCAGTTGGTTCCAGTCCCTTTCGTCCCTGTTAAACGAGACCATTCTTATCCCGAATTCGTTCATGTAATAAGACGCCAGGCTCTGGCTGAGTGACTGCTCGTGTGACAGGAACCCACGGAGCATGTAATGTTTTTCGCTTTTCTCGCTGTCTGCTTGAGCATTCGCTTTTGAGATGACGTACTCCAATATTTCCATCTCTTCCAGCCCGTAACCCATAAACAGGACCGTTTTGCTCCTAAACAGCTCTTCGAGAAATGTTAGTACTTGGTTCTCGTCTCCTTTGGCAGCGGACCGGCGATCGTTAGCGTAGTGCCTCAGGTAGTCTTGCGTGGTAAGTATCATCTTTTCGGGCTCGTTAACTGATCCGTGCAGATGAATAACAGTGTTTGGCCTGCTGAGCAACGATGGTAGAAATTCTTCCACTTGGTGGACGACTCGCATCCGATTCAACTGTGGCATATTCACATTTTCGGGTACCGCCGCGGTGGCCAGCGCGGGCCGCGGGATGCGGTCGTCGTCGAGCCACTCGTCGTAATTGGTGGTTACAAATTTATTCCCGAGGCGGAATAGGTTGCCGTACAGGTCGCAGCCGTCCTTGTGCTCGTGCTTCGGCTTGGGGTGTAGGAGCGCGCGGTAGTCAATTGCCAAGCCCTTGTCCCTTGCTATCGCACGAGCCAACGAGAGTTTGACTCTCGGGTTTAGGTCTTTAATTTGGTCGAATTGGGAATACGAGAGAGTACCTGCGCGAATCAGGAACTGAAGAGCGGCGTCGGCGAATCCTATCCAAGATGGACATCCCGCTAGGCGAGAAGCGCCCGCGCCTATAAACGGAATGAGATTCCCTAGCTGAGCGGCTTCTTGCACTCCTTGCGGAACGTCGGGGATGAGCGGTATCTGATACGGCACTCTGGCGCGAGTTTAATTCAGAAAACACTGCCGATACAACGTATCTCTCTGCGCCGGTCTGAACCCCCGCGTCGCGGATGATGCGGCGGAGTTCTTCTTCGGTGGTGCAGGTTGTCACGCCGACGGCGCGGACTACGTTTTCTTCTAGCATCACGGACCCCACGTTGTGCCGCCGAAGCGGAGGCCTGCTTGGAAGTCCCATTTCAGGAATCCACAGCAAAATGTGCCGAATGAACGTGACTTCAGGTTCATGGACGCGCTAGTTTCACCTCCATGGGCCCGTGGTGTAATGGCAGCACAGCGCTCCGTCAAAGCCGCAGGTGCGGGTTCGAGTCCCGCCGGGTCCACGCCTTTACGTTCAATCGAAAAGGCGTTCTTATGCGAGGGCACTTGGCGGAGAGTCGCCCTCCTGCAAAAGTAACTTGATTTCCGTTATCCTGAGGGCGATAATTGAGTTGACTTTGACGGAGCGCTGAGGCGGCTATTGAGAAATAGCCGCTTTCCTTTTGGTCTCAATTCAGAAAATACTGTCGGTACAGCGTGTCCCTCTGCGCCGGCCGAAAGCCGGCGTCGCGGATGATGCGGCGGAGTTCTTCTTCCGTCGTGCAGTTGGTCACTCCTGCGGCTCTTACTACGTTTTCTTCGAGCATCACCGAGCCCACATCGTTGCCGCCGAAGCGCAGGCCCATCTGGCAGACCTTGAGTCCTTGCGTCACCCAACTTGATTGCACGTTGAGGAAGTTCGAGAGGTACAGGCGCGAGATGGCCAGAACTTTCAGGTATTCGACCGCGGTGGCTTCGTCCCAGTGGCGGCCGCCGAGCGCGGTGTTTTGCGGCTGGAAGCTCCAGGGGATGAAGGCGGTGAAGCCTCCGGTTTCTTCCTGCAGATCGTAGAGTTGCTGGAAGTGGTTAATGCGATTCTCATAATTCTCGCCGACGCCGAACATCATGGTCGCAGTAGTACGCATGCCGATTTGATGCGCGGTACGATGCACATTGATCCAGTCGCAGGTCAGGCATTTAAGGCGGGCGATTTTATAACGGACTTCGTCGTCGAGAATTTCCGCGCCGCCGCCGGGAATGGAATCGAGGCCAGCATCGCGCAGGCGCAGAATCGTGTCGCGGATGCTGAGGCTGCTGTACTCGGCGATGGCGATGATCTCAGACGCCGAATAGCAATGCAGGTGGACTTGCGGAAAGCGTTCCTTGATGCCGCGCAGCATCTTCTCGTGCCAGTCGATCTTGAGATCGGGATGCAAGCCGCCCTGCATCAGCACGCCTGTGCCACCGAGTTCGACAGTCTCGCGAATCTTTTCGTAGATGGTATCGAAATCGAGGATGTAGCCCTCTTTTGCCGCCGGTCCTTTCAGCGGGCGATAGAAAGCGCAGAAGGTGCAGTACTCAGTGCAGAAGTTCGTATAGTTAATGTTGCGGTCGATGATGTAGGTGACTACGCCCTCGGGATGCAGATTGCGGCGGACAGCGTCGGCTTCCATCCCAATGCCGATCAGGTCGTCGGAGTTGAACATTTCAAGAGCTTGGGTTTGGTCAGGGACATGATCGCAGCTCAATTCTAACGGAGGATGGCCGCTGGCTCAAATTCTGGGACGCGGGATCAGTCCTCGAAAAATAAACTACAAAGGGCGCAAAGGTACGCGAACGGAAAACTTCGCGCGATTACTTTCTCTTCATCCTAAGATATTCGATTAACGACAGGACTGAGCCGAGAACTGCTATCCCAATAAGGATAGCCAGCGCCGGGGCATAGTACTCCGAAAAGAAACGCAGGATATGCCGGCCGTAAAGAAATCCCAGGCCGGCGGCAATGGTGTAGCGAACACCGCGGCCGAGGGTTAGTGCCCCCAGAAATTTTTTAGGCGAGTACTGCAGCGCGCCTGCCGCCAGAAGAAATGGGACGAAGGGAAACGGTGGCGGCAACAATGCAGGAACAGCGACGGCAAAGAATCCCCAGCGTTCAAATGTTTTAGCAACTTTTTTGGCTCTTCTTTTCGAGAGCTTGCGTTCCATGGTTTCTTTGCCGCCCTTGCGTGCCAGTGCATAAGTAATGTAGCCGCCGATGACTGCGCCTAGCGTCGCCATCAGGGCGTAGTACGGCCACGGCTCGTGATGGCGGGCAGCCAACCAAATCGTCAACACGTCCATGCTTCCTGTTAGGGGGATGATCGAGTTGTCAGCAATTCCCAAAAGAACCAGGCCTGGCCCGCCGAGCCGTCGAAGGCGGTGCCAGATGGGAACTGCGAGCAGCGGATTTAAATGGAAGGGCATTCAGGTTCGAAGGAGATCACAATCCGAGAAATGCGCTAGGCAAATTCGTCAGACAATTGCGGCTTTTGCGGCGCCGAGAAAATCAATTTCCGGGGCAACGGGCAACGCCCCGATCTCGGCCGCATGGCGATAGAACAATTGCAGCCCCTCGAAGCAAGCGGCGTCGAGTTGATAGTAAATGTTCTCCATGAGGTAGGAACGCACGTCGCTCTCTTTGAGGCCCAGTCGCGGCGCCCACTCGCGGGTAATCTGGTCGAGGCTGAACGGTTCAAGTCCGTGGTCGCGGGACTGTTGAAACACCTCAGCTAAATCCAGCGACTGCCCTTCCTGTAGCGACTCCTGCCGAACCGCCCAGAAAGCAAAGACGAATGGTTTGCCCGTGTAGCGAATCCATTCCTCGGCAAGATCAAGCGTGAAGTAGCGCGAGCGGTCGATCTGCAGAGCAGGATCTCCGATCACGAGTCCGGCGTCGTGCTCGGCTAGCATTCTGTTAATATCCGGCGCCATTGGCGTAAATATCCGGTTGCCGCCCAGCCATTTCGCAAACAAAATCTTGGTCAGCGCCACCGACGTCATGGAAGACGTATCCAAAGCCACGGTGCGAATCTGTTCCAGCGGCCTCTTGCTCACCAGCAGAATCGAGCGCACCGGACGGCGCGACGCGATCGCGATCCCAGGTAACACCATCAGTCTGGGAACCGAGGCATAAGCCGCTGCCGGGATAATTCCAATGTCGGCGTTACCGGTTTCAAGTGAGCGGGCGCAAGCCGACGGCAGCGTATAAGAAATATCGAACTTGCTCCCAACCTCGCCGTGCTCGAAGTCCCACATCAGGGGAGCGGTGTTGAGGTAGGAAATCGCGGAGATGCGGAGACGTCTCATTCCTGTTTTGATTTTAGCAGACTGTTTTTGACAGCCCCTTGTGACGGCTTCCCTTGACACTCCCCTTCACGAATGACTACATTCCGCCAGCCTCGCCATATTTGGAGTTTCGACTTGCCCAACGCCTTTGCCGCATCTTCATCCGCAACCCAATCTGCAACTCATATTCTGGAATGGCTCGCTATATCACTCACCCCCGGTTTGGGTCCGACAAAGGCGCGGAAACTGGTCGAGCATTTCGGTAACGCGGAGGCGGTATTCAACGCATCTCTCACGGAACTGGAAAGCACAGGAATCAAGGCTGTTTCCGCGCAGGCGATTGCGACAGGGAAATCAGCGGAACTAGCGCGGGAAGAAATTGCGCGGGCAACGGCTGGAGGGGTAGCGGTGGTCTCACTGGAAGATCCCTGTTACCCGCAACGCCTGAAAGAAATCTACGACCCTCCTTTGGTGCTCTATGTTCGCGGAAACCCTGAGGTGCTGACGCAGCCAGGGATCGCCATGGTAGGCACGCGCCACCCCACTCCGTACGGCTTGGGGATGGCCGAGCGTCTGGCCTGCGATCTTGCGGCGCAGGGATTGGTGATCATCAGCGGTATGGCCCGCGGCATCGACACTGCCTCCCACCGTGGGGCGATTGCCGCCAAAGGCAAGACAGTCGCGGTATTTGGCACAGGCGTTGACGTGATTTATCCCAAAGAAAACTCCCGTCTGTCGGAGCAGATTCTCGCACTGGGCGGTGCGCTGATTTCCGAGTTCGCGATGGGATCGTTTGCTGCGCCGCAAAACTTCCCGATTCGCAACCGGATTTTGAGTGGCATGTCCGTCGGCGTGCTGGTGGTGGAAGCCGCGGAGTACTCCGGCACGCGAATCACGGCGCGTTGCGCGCTCGAACAAAACCGTGACGTTTTTGCCGTGCCCGGCAACGTCACCAATAAAAATTCATGGGGGCCAAACACGCTGATTAAACAGGGCGCGAAGCTGGTCGCGACTTGGGAAGATATCTGGGAAGATCTGCCGCCGGAAGTGAAGCTGGCGCTGACTCCTCCACCATCGCCTGAATCCGGCGGTGCCTCTTCCGCATCTCTATTCCCGGACGAAGGGCTGCCTCCGCATGAAAAGCGAATCTTGAGCCTGCTGAAAGCCGACGAAGCCACGCATATCGACGAACTCGTGGAGCGCCTGGAAAACGAAATGTCCTCCTCGGAAATATTCGCAGCTTTGTTCGAGCTGGAGCTGACCGGCAAAGTACGGCAGATGCCGGGGAAGAATTTCGTGAAGAGTTTCTAGGGGCAGCTTCTAGCTACTAGCTTCTGGCTTCTAGCTCAACCAAGGCGTTACCGATGGAAGACTTCAAGGATTTGCGAGTCTGGGCCAAGGCGCACGAGTTAACCTTGGCTGTGTACCAAAAGACGAAGTGTTTTCCCAAAGAGGAAATATATGGGTTGACGAGTCAGCTGCGACGAGCTTCAGTTTCAGTTGGCGCGAACATTGCGGAGGGATGTGGCCGAAGATCGGATGCCGAGATGAGACGCTTTGTTCAGATCGCTCGCGGCTCTGCCAACGAAGTCGAATATCATCTGCTGCTCGCGAGAGATTTAGACCTTTTGAACGCAGACGAGCACAAGGATCTGGAAGCGAAGGTTTTGGAAATCCAGCGTATGCTGGCCTCTCTGGCTCAAAGTCTGAAAGTGACAGTTCTAGCTAGCAGCTAGTGGCGATAAGCTAGCAGCTTTCTTACAGTAACTTGTTGCCGCCGTCCCATTCGTGCTAGCTTCGAAACTATTCCTAAAGAACTGAGGTTGAGTTGGTAAAGAGTCTAGTCATTGTCGAATCGCCGGCCAAGGCGAAGACCATTCAGAAATATCTTGGCAAAGGCTTCTCGGTCGAGGCCTCGCTGGGCCACGTCAAGGATCTGCCCAAGAGCACGCTCGGGGTGGATACAGAGGATAAGTTTGCGACCGATTATGTCGTTATCCCCGGCAAAGAAAAAGTTCTGGCCAAGCTGAAGAAGCTGGCAGGTGGAATGGATGCGATCTACCTCGCGCCTGACCCGGATCGCGAAGGCGAAGCGATCGCTTCGCACCTGGCCGGTGAACTCGATGGCAACGGAACGCACGGGAAGAAAAAGAAGAAGAAAAAAGAAGACGCCGACACTCCGCCACGAATTCAGCGCGTTACCTTCAACGAAATCACGAAGCGCGCCGTGCAAGCGGCATTCGAACATCCCCGCGCCATCGACCAGAACCTGGTAGACGCTCAGCAGGCAAGGCGCGTGCTCGATCGGTTAGTCGGCTACCAGGTTTCGCCGCTGTTGTGGGATAAAGTTCGGCGCGGGCTTTCCGCCGGACGCGTGCAAACCGTTGCGCTGCGACTGATCGTGGAGCGCGAACGCGAAATCAAAGCGTTCGAGAAAAAAGAATACTGGACGATCGATGCGCACCTGGCCGCCAGCAAGCCGCCGGCATTCGACGCCCGGTTCCTGGGCAAAGGCGAAGAAAAAATCGAGGTCACGAACGGCGAGGATGCGGAAAAGATTCGCGCTGCGCTGGAGCAAGCCGACTGGCTGGTCCGATCGGTCGATAAGAAGGAACGCCGCCGCAATGCTGCGCCTCCGTTCACGACCAGCAAATTGCAGCAAGACTCGTCCCGCAAGCTGCGCTTCAGCGTGAAGCGCACCATGATGATCGCGCAGCGATTGTATGAGGGCGTGGAGTTCGGCGAAGAAGGACTGGTTGGCCTGATCACGTACATGCGTACCGACTCGACTCGCGTTGCGCCCGAGGCGATTCAGGAAGTACGCGAATACGTCGGCAAGGAATACGGTGCGTCCTATCTTCCCGAAACTCCAAATACATATAAAGAGAAGAAGGAAGCGCAGGCGGCGCACGAGGCCATCCGGCCCACGTCGGCGATGCGCCATCCCGATCAGATCAAGCAATACTTAAAAGAGGATGAATTCAAGGTCTACAAGCTGATCTGGCAGCGTTTTGTAGCGTCGCAGATCATGCCGGCAGTCTTCGACCAGACTACGGTGGACATCGACGCAAAAACCAGGAACGGCGACGTTTTTTGGTTCCGCGTGACTGGCTCGGTGCTGAAGTTCGACGGGTTCCTGCGAGTTTACGAGGAGTCGAAGGAAGGCAAGGATGAAGAAGACGAGGAACTGAAGCACAAACTTCCGGAGCTCGAAGCTGGACAAAAACTCACGCTAAGAGAGTTGAAGCCCGAGCAGCATTTCACCGAACCCCCGCCGCGCTACAACGAAGCGTCACTGGTGAAGGAACTCGAAGAACGTGGCATCGGACGGCCATCGACTTATTCCGCCATTCTTTCGACCATCCAGGAGCGGCAATACGTTCAGAAGCTCGGGGGAAAGTTTACGCCGACTGAAATCGGATTGGTGGTCACCGACCTTCTTGTAGAAAACTTCCGCGATATTTTCGATGTGGCATATACCGCTCATCTGGAAGAAGAACTCGACGATATCGAAGAGGGCAAAGAAAAGTGGACCGACACGCTTGCGGAGTTCTACAAGAAGTTTCAGAAGGATCTCAAATATGCCGAAAAGCATATGGAGAACATCAAGCGGATGGAGAAGCCCACAGACGAGAAATGCGAAAGCTGTGGGGCGCCGTTGGTGATCAAGTGGGGCAAGCACGGATCGTTCTACGCTTGCAGCACCTACGATAAAGAGGATCCGAATACATGTAAGTTCACGAAAGAAAATCCAATCAACCTGCCCGATCTCGATTCGGCCGATGTGCAGGAGACCACGCAAGAAGAGTATTGCGAGAACTGCGGGCGCGTGATGGTGCTGAAGCGCGGACGCTTCGGGCAGTTCATGGCCTGCACGGGCTATCCGGATTGCAAGACGACGCGGCGCCTCGACCAGGGCAAGAAGGTTCCTGACATTCCGCTCGATGAGCTCTGCCCGAAGTGCGGGCGCAATATGATGATTCGCCACGGTCGCTTCGGCGAGTTCACGGCGTGCAGCGGATATCCCGAATGCAAATACGTGAAGCAGAATTTTATCGGGGTGAAGTGTCCGGAGTGCAAGGACGGCGAACTGGTCGAAAAGCGTGCCCGCAAAGGCAATACTTTCTATGGCTGCGGAAATTATCCGAAATGCAAGTTTACTTCGGCTCACAAACCGATTCCAGAAAAATGCCCGAGTTGCGGCAGCGAGTATCTGGTCGAGAAAAATTTGAAGGCGGGCCCCGTGATCGCGTGCCCCAACAAAGAGTGCGACTACGAGCGTCCCGCGCCGCCGCCTGAGGCTGCGGCCACCAGCGCGTAGTCCAAACTAAAACCCGCAATTTTTGCCACGCAAGTTTTATCAATGGAGGAAGTCATGGCGAAGAAACCGACCGCTACCGATGCTCAACTTATTCTTCAACTCTACGATCTGCGCCGCGAAGCGGAAATGCGCAAGGCGCGCAACTGGTGGTTCGTCCAATTTTGGCCGAATACTGCCGACGATTTCATGAAGGTAGCCTTTACCCCTGGCTCGCCGGAAAATAATTGGCTGCGCCAGGTGTCCGGCTACTGGAGCATGGCCGCGTCGTTTGTGCTGCACGGAGCGTTAAGCGCCGACTTATTCCTGCAACCTGCGGTAAGCGGGGAAATGTTTATCATGTTCGCAAAAGTTCATCCTTTTCTAAAGGAACTGCGCGAGAAGGCGGGTGATCCCGAGATGTTCGGCACGATTGAGAAGGTAATCATGAGCTCCAGGTATGGCCGCGAACGATTCAAGTTCATGCTCAAGCGCGTCGAAATGATGCGAGAGAGAATGGCTGGCGCTAAGGCTGCTGATTAGTTTGGATAATCGCGCGGAGGAGATTTCCGATGCACGCGTGACGGCAATCGTGTGAAAATTGTCGCCAAGGCCCACCTTTACCCGCAGGGCACAATCGATCTGTAACGCACCGTCGCGTTTCTTGTCGCGAAGTTACGGCCTGCGCTGAAGTGGCAGGCCCGCCAAAACGACAAATTCCACTTTTGTATTCTCGTCACATCCACTACCTCTGTTATGCTACTCGGTTGTGCGGATGATCTGGTGGTTCCTGATTCTGGGTATAAGTACGCTCGTGGTGGTGTGTGTCGCGATCGCGTTGTACATCCGATTGCGACGCCACTTGCAGGTCGCACACGCCGCCCAAGAAGGAAGTTCCAGCGAGGTAGTACGCGAGCGCCAGCCGCGCGACGTTGAGCAGTGACGCTTCGCACTGAATTCGGAGGTCTCCCCATGGCAAAACCGGCGGTTCAAAGTTTGAATAACCAGCGGGAACACGCTTTCGCGTCCGAAGGCGTGAGGCAAGTCGCACTCGTGGTCGGCGGCAGCTTGTTGGTGGCATTGTGCGCCCGCATCACTATTCCGTTGCCTTTTACACCCGTGCCGCTCACAGTGCAGAACTTTGGGGTTCTTCTGGTCGGCCTTCTCCTGGGCAGCCGTCGCGGATTTGCCGCACTGGCGCTTTATCTTGCCGAAGGAGCGATGGGTATGCCTGTCTTCAGCCCGATTGGTCCGGGTGGGGTTGCGCAATTGTTCGGACCCACCGGAGGATTTCTGCTGGCCTATCCGCTGGTTGCCGGCCTTGCCGGATATGTGATGGAACGTGGTTCCAAGACTTTTGCTCGCGCCGCGCTGGGCGGCCTTCTGGGTGAAGTTGTACTTTTCACCGGAGGCTTGGCCTGGCTCGCCGTTCTCACCCATTCGGTCGCACAAGCCTTCCGCTGGGGACTGTACTGGTTTCTGTTCGCAGAGGTTATCAAGGTGATGATGGCGGCTGGCATTGCATCTCGCTGGCAGCGCCGGCGCGCCAAATTAGCGCACTAAAGAGTGCGGGAATTTGTTTGGAGTCTAAGAAATGACCGTAGTCTCGGAGCAAGAAACGAAACATTCGAGTAGTAACCCGTCATCACAGGTACGCGAGATTTCCATCGCTCACAGTCCCGATTCCGATGATGCCTTCATGTTTTACGGCCTGGCTACGAGTAAGGTTCGCGTGCCAGGACTGCGCTTTACGCACACCCTTTGCGATATCGAGACTCTGAACCAGAAGGCGCGTGAAGGCGTCTACGATGTCACCGCGATTTCGTTTCACGCTTTTCCTTATATTCAGGATTTGTATGCGCTCATGTCATGTGGCGGCAGCGTAGGCGAAGGGTATGGGCCAATGGTGGTTTCGCCGCGTCCGTTCACCCAGAGTGAGATCAAAGAAAAACGCATCGCTGTTCCAGGAACGCTCACTACCGCGTATCTCGCCCTGCAACTTTTCGCTCCCGGAGTCGAAACCGAAGTCGTGCCCTTCGACCAGATCATTCCGCAGGTGCTCGACGGCAAGTACGAAGCCGGGCTCATCATCCACGAAGGCCAGTTGACCTATGACAAAGCTGGACTGCACCGCATCGTCGATCTCGGCCGCTGGTGGCAGAAGATGACGGGACTACCGCTGCCGCTGGGAGGCAACGCCATCCGCCGCGCGCTCGGCGCCGGCCTCGTTTCCGCCGTGAATGCCGCGTTGCGCGATAGCATTCAGTATGCGCTCGAACACCGGGAAGAAGCCTTGTCCTACGCCATGCAGTTCGCCCGCGATCTTGACCCACAAACCGCCGACCGTTTCGTCGGCATGTACGTAAACGAGCGCACGCTCGACTATGGTTTGGACGGCCGCGAGGCCGTCGTACGTCTTCTTGATATGGGCCACAAGGCGGGGATTATTGGGCCTGAGGCGCGCGTGGATTGGGTGGGATAGAGCTTCCAGCCTCGGCGTTGTTGTGCGCGGCGGTTGGATTGTCACCAAAAGGTAAGAACCAAAAGCTAAGAGCTAAAAGCTTGCTTCCCCAAACACTTCTCATCGACGCCGACGATACGCTTTGGGAAAATAACATTTATTTTGAGCGGGCAATCGCCCGCTTTATTTCATTTCTCAACCACCACGAGTTTTCTGCCGAGCAGGTGCGCGAAGTTCTCAACGATGTGGAGCGCGAATGTGTTGTGAAGCATGGCTATGGGCTGCACAGCTTTGCCCACGCTTTGGTGGATACATTTGAGCGGTTGAGCGTCCAGCTAGTTACGCCCGAGTTGCACGCCCAGATCAATAGTTTTGCCCATACCATAGCTGACCATCCTATAGAATTCTTGCCAGACGTTCCTCAGACCTTAGAATACCTTTCCACCCAGCATCGTCTCATCCTTGTGACCAAAGGCGCGATGGCGGAGCAATCTGGAAAGATCGAGCGCTCGGGGTTGAAACAATATTTTGAGGCAACCGAAATCGTGGCGGAGAAACATTGCGATGCATATCGAGAGTTAGTCGATAAGCACGGACTCGCGCACGATTCCACGTGGATGATCGGAAACAGCCCCAAGTCTGACATTAACCCAGCGCTAGCGGTCGGATTGAACGCGGTGTTCGTTCCCCACGGCGATACTTGGATTCTGGAGCATGAAGAAGTGAACGCCGCTGCTTTACCGCAGCGCTTGCTCATCGTGGGCAGCTTCGCCGAGTTACGCGAGCATTTCTAGCGAAGCGGCAGGAGGATTCCTGAAAGACCGCTTGCCGGCCGAATCAGAGTCGGTACTTCATTTAAGCCGCGCCAACACTGCACCAAACTAACCAACAACCGTTTCTCGCAGCAGCGATTGCCGCATGTTACGCTCATTTTGGCTCGCGCTCTCGCGACGCTCATCGTGACCGTGGAGACCAACAATTTCCGCAGGCTGTTGCGCACCGTGGAGGCTCTCTCCGAACTGGGCCCCGAACTCACGGCGGAGCGCGAATTTTCCGACACATCGCGCCGCATGCTCTCCGCGGTAATGGAAGCGGCAGGAGCCCGCGAGGGTGCACTTTTCGTCTTCCACGATAAGCCCACGATGTTGACTTCTGTGGCGGCGGAAGGTTTCACCATGCTGCCCGAGCCCGCTTTCATTCCCTTACTGCCCAAACATGCTCACGCTCTCAGCGCGGCGCACGGACCGATCGTGCTGAATGCTTCCACCTATTCCATTTTTCTCAGCTCCAATGGAAATGTTGCGCCCGAACTCTTCAAATGCCTGGCGCCGCTAAAGGCGGCCGGCAAACTGGCCGGAGTTGTGGCCCTCGGACGGCGGCCTGGGGACGCACCATACGAATCAGCGGAACTCGATGCCATGGACCTGCTGTGCAACTACATTGCCCTGGCGGTGCAGAATCACGCACTGACGCAAACGCTGGCGCAGCGCGTTACCGAAAATTTGCGGCTTATGGCTTCCCTGCACGGCTTCTACGACACAGCGCTCGAAGCGTTCGCAACCGCGATTGACGTGAAGCATGTCAACATTCATGGCCACTCCCTGCGCGTCGGCCGTTATGCCGCGGCGATCGGCGAGGCCATGGGCTTCGAGGCGGGCGAAGTGGCCGCGCTGCGCAGTGCAGGATATCTCCACGACATTGGCAAAGTAGCCGTCGACCGCCGCTTGTTCGGCAAGCCTGGAGCGCTGAATCCCGAAGAGTTTCGTGAGATGGCAGATCACACCGTAGTGGGTCACCAGATCGTAAGCAGCGTACAGTTTCCCTGGCCTAAGATTCACGAGTCGGTGCGCTGGCATCACGAACGCAGCGACGGCTCCGGTTATCCCGACGCTCTCGCTGGCAACGACCTGCCCATGCCAGTGCGCATCATGGCCCTGGCCGACACCTTCGACGCTATGACTAGCACGCGTCCTTATCGCGAATCACTTTCCTTGGGCAGCGCGCTCAGCGATCTTGTACGCATGAGTCCGCAAAAATACGATCCCAGTGTGGTGCAGGCTTTGCTGATTCAGGTTCGGCGCGATGCGGTCGGCAGCAATCGAATTCCGCTCCTGGCCGTCCATATGGCGGTGAACATCGCCCCGGGCGACGTCGACCAATTGGCCGCCACTCTGCAGCACAAGGTTTCGCGGGGAAAGATGTATTTAACCTGATGTATTTAACCCAAGGCAGGAATTGTGTATGTCCGTGACACCGAATAAGGTTTATCAGCGACGCGAGGAATGCGTAAGCGCCGATTCACTCGCTCTTCTAGAAGTCTCTCCGAGCCTGGACGACCGTTTCATGGCTAGTTCTTCGGAAGTCACGCACTCTGACGATTACGTGGAGTACTGCCGCGAGGCCGCTCTGCGCCTCAGAGATCCCCACGACTTGGCGTTGAGGGGCAGGGGCAAAAAGGCGATTACTAAATTAATCCACGAGCGCATCATCGAAGCGGTGACTCTCGGACCTGGCGATGACGTCGTAGATATTGGCTGTGGTGATGGAACGTTGCTGCGGATGGCGGAGCGAGCTGGTGCCAGGTCCGCGCGCGGCCTTCTCGCCACAGATGAAGAAGTCATGGTGCTCCGCCCGCTTGGCTTTAACGTCAAGCAGGCGTTCACGGACCAACTTCCCATTGCCGACAAGAGCGCATCCGTCGTCGTCTGCAACAACGTGCTGTTAGTGGTTCCGAGAGATAAAATTTTTCCTAGCTTACGCGAGATTCATCGCATCGCAAAACCTGGCGCGCGCATATTTCTTGGAGAAATTCCTTTCGTTCAAACGCCCGATCCAAGTCCGAAGTCTGCCAGCCGCCGGGAAATCCTCTCTCACCTGTACCGGAACAACGGCCTGAGAACATGGTTCGGGATGCTGCGAAGAATGGCCTACTGGCAGATCATGGGGAAGCCTGCCCTTATTCGGAGCGGCACCGCCGTTTCTTTCTACGCCTCTGCGCCGGAGTTCATCGCGTTGGCCGAGGCTGCTGGCTTGCAGCTGGTGCGCTATTGGCAACATGAGCATCCAAACACCCGCAACAACTACTTATTCCGAAAAGCTGAATAGTTCCCGAACACCTCGGCAGATGGCCTTTCCAGACAACCTGGTCACTATCCGCGCAATCCGCAACTTTCCCACCGCTTTGGGTTGATAATAAAGAGCACCGCCCCCGGGAATCCTCATGCCTCGCAACCGCACGAAATTCGCCATCTTTCTGCTCTCGCTAAGCTTGGTCTCGGTGATCCTGTCCTGTGTTGTGCCACACTTGCTGGCCGCAAAGAGAGAAGATCGGAATGAGGCCCCCTCCGGCGCCAACGATCAGAGACGTGCGCTCCACGCGCTCAATCGGCTTACCTTCGGCCCACGACCCGGCGACGTGCAGCGAGTCATGGCAATCGGCGTCGATCAATGGATTAACCTGCAACTGCATCCCGAAAAGATCGACGACAGCGCGCTGAACTCCCGCCTGGAGCCGTTTCGCACTCTGCACATGAGCACGAAGGAGATCGCAGAAAACTTTCCTGACCCGCAAGAGATCAATCAAGTGATGAACGGCAAGAGGGAGATGCCGTCTGATCCGGCGCGGCATGCGATCTATGAGGTACAGGTAGCCCGCGCTGAAAATCGAGCTGAAGATCGAAAGGATCGCAAAGAAGAAGCAGCCAAGGGTGCGACCGTGGCAGCTGCGGCGAAAAAAGTTGCCGGCGCACCAGTCGAAGGGGGCGTGGCGGGGGCGAGCGGATCATCAAGCGGATCATCAAGCGGACCGTCGGAGGCTGCGAGCCCGACTGCGTCAGACAACACCGCGAGCGGCGCCATGAGTGGGTCAATGAGCGAATCCTCTACGAACGGGGCTTCGCGCGATGGCTCTGCGATGGTGGCGGCCGCGCCAGAAGCGAAGCTAACGCCCGAGGACGAGGAGCAGGCGCGCCTTCGTGAGCAGCAACTTTACACCGACCTCGAAGTCCAGCGACTGGCGAACCTTCCGCCAGACCAGCGTTTCAAGAAAATTCTTGGCATGTCGCTGACTGCGCAGCTCACGCTGGCCGACTCTCTGCGTGGAGGAAAAGGACAAGAATTTCTGGAGGGGTTGAACCCAAGGCAGAAAGAAACACTGCTTGCCATGAACAACCCGGCTGGCGTCGTGACCGGCGAATTGACGCAGGCAAAACTTTTGCGGGCCATCTATAGCGAGCGCCAGTTTGAAGAGGTGATGACAGATTTCTGGTTCAATCACTTCAATGTGTTCCTGGACAAGGGACTCGACCGCCTGATGCTCACGAGCTACGAACGCGATGTAATTCGCCCTCATGCACTTGGCAAGTTCGAAGACCTGCTTGTAGCTACGGCGAAGAGCCCGGCAATGTTGTTCTACCTGGACAACTGGCTCAGCGTGGGGCCGAACTCGCCGCAGGCTCTGGGAATTCCGCTGCATCCTGGGCCTTATTGGCGCCCCAATCCGCGGCCGAATCCGAACAAGCGACGCAGCGGCCTGAACGAAAACTACGGTCGCGAGTTGCTGGAGTTGCACACCTTGAGCGTAAACGGCGCCTACTCGCAGCGTGACGTCACCGAAGTAGCCAAAGTTTTTACGGGATGGACCATCGACCAGCCCGCACAAGGCGGCGGCTTCAAGTTCGATCCGCGAATGCACGAACCCGGGCCCAAGTTTGTGCTTGGCCGTCGTATCAAGCCCAAAGGTGAAGGCGAAGGGTTGGAAGTGCTTCACCGGCTGGCCACCAGCCCGCAAACAGCACACTTTATTTCTCTGAAGCTCGCGGAGCGCTTTGTTTCGGACAATCCGCCGCAGGCTTTAGTGGATCGCATGGAGAAAACCTTTCTGAAGAAAAAGGGCGACATACGCGAAGTGCTGACCGTGCTCTTTCACTCGCCCGAGTTTTGGAACGACGAAACCTATCGCGCAAAAGTGAAGACGCCTCTGGAATTTGTGGCCTCCACGGTGCGCGCCACTGGCGCAGAGGTGGAAGACGCATTGCCCTTGACCCGGCAACTCAACAACATGGGCATGCCTCTTTACGGCGCGCAGCCGCCAACCGGCTATTCCATGAAAGCTGAAACCTGGGTGAGTTCTTCGGCGTTGCTCAACCGCATGAATTTTGCGTTGGCCTTGACGAGCGGGAAGATTAAGGGTGTTAAGGTGGATGCGACGCAACTGGCGGGAAGCAATTCCGCACCTTCGGATTCCTCGCTGACACTCTCGAATCTGGAAACGAATTTGGTCGCGGGCGGCGTGTCCCAACAGACGCACGACTCGATCCAGGCCCAGATTGAAGCGGCAGAAAAAAACAGTACGCAGCCGAAGCCAGGCAACAAGGCCGGACCTCGCAAGCCCGATGCGGCGGCTCGTCCGCCGGACGTGAACACGATCGCAGGTTTGTTGTTGGGCTCGCCGGAATTTCAGAGACGATAGCTTTTAGCCATTGGCTCTGGGCTTTTAGCTGAATCCGGTAGCTTCGTGACCTGGGGGCCGAAGTATAAAGCGCAAGAAAGCTAAGAGCTAAAAGCCAAGAGCTAGGAGCTATTTCTTATGTCCATTACTCGTCGCGTTTTTCTTCGTAACGGCGCACTCAGTATCATCGGCACGGCCGTCGTGCCAAGCTTTCTGGCTCGCGCAGCATGGGGTGCGGCTGAACCGGGTACGCGCACTAAGCGGCTGGTAGTAATTTTTCAGCGTGGAGCAGCCGACGGTCTCAACATCGTGGTTCCCCACGCCGAGCCGCAGTATTACGCCATGCGGCCCAGCATCAACATTCCGCGCAAATCGGTAATCGATCTGGATGGATTCTTCGGACTGCATCCTTCTCTCGCTTCGTTCCAGCCGCTGTGGAATCAGCGTCACTTGGCAATCGTGCATGCGGCTGGCTCCCCCGATCCCAATCGCTCGCACTTCGACGCGCAGGATTTTATGGAGTCCGGCACTCCAGGCATCAAGTCCACGGAGGATGGATGGCTCAACCGATCGTTGCGCAATCTTCCGAGCCCCTCGCAGAAATCAGCCTTCGAAGCGATCGCCATGGGCCCGTCGATCCCACGCATCTTGAGCGGAGCCGAGCCTGCGATCGCGATGAACAATATCAACGACTTCTCGGTCGGCGGACGCGGCGCAAAAGCTTCGCCAGTCGCGAACGCGTTCGAGGCGATGTATGACCACTCTGCCGACGCCGTGCTTCACAGCACCGGTGAAGAAACTTTTGACGCGGTGAAGATGCTGAAGTCCGCCGATCCGTCGAGGTACAAGCCGGCGGACGGCGCCGATTATCCCAAAGGACGCTTCGGCGACAGCATGCGCCAGCTTGCGCAACTCATCAAAGCGAATCTCGGTGTGCAGGTGGCGTTTGCCGATATCGGCGGCTGGGACCATCACGTGAACGAAGGCGCGACCGAAGGTCAGATCGCAAATGTGCTGCGCGACTTCTCACAGTCACTCGCCGCTTTCTGGACCGATCTCGGAGATCTCGGCGAGGAGACAGTGGTTGTGACCATGTCAGAATTCGGCCGCACGGCGCGCGAAAACGGCAACCGCGGCACCGACCACGGCCACGCCAACGTAATGTTCGTTCTAGGCGGGCCAGTCAAAGGCGGCAAGGTCTATGGACGTTGGCCGGGCCTCAATCAATCGCAGCTCTACGAGGGCCGCGATCTCGCATTAACCACGGATTTCCGCCAGGTCATTGGCGAAGCCGTCGAGCGACACATGGGAAATAAGAATCTGAATGAAGTATTTCCGGGATATGAAAATCAGCCGGGGAAATTCTTGAGGTTTCTGGGATAGCGGCGGGCTTGATTTTTCCATCGTTCGGGAAGGGCACGGCTTTAGCTTTTGAGCCTGCCCTGAGCGAGCGAAGCGACCGAAGGGTGCCGCAACTCCACGTGTTTGGATGCGGGTTCAGCCGCTGAGCTTGATTCGCCTATCGCAGCGCTGGAAGCGCTGCGCCACCCAAAAGCAATGCCAATAGAATCTTCCGAAGTCTGCTAGATTTCAACCAGCACATCGCCGTTTTCGATCTTCAACGGATACACTGCCACCTTCATGCCGTGATCCTGTTCGGCCACGCCCGTCTTCACATCCCACGCCCAGCCATGCCACGGACACACAACTTTGTCACCCTCAACCATTCCCTGCCCGAGTGGGCCGCCGCGATGCAGGCAGACGTTATCCATCGCGCTGTAGGTGCCATTCACATTGGCGACGCAGATCGTCTTATCGCCGCAGGGAAATTCTTTGGCTTCGTCGGCGGGAGGGAGTTCGGATGCAGATGTGAGCTTGGTGAAGTTCGGCACGAGTCTTTGATTCCTTTGAAGAAAAACTGCCGAGCTTTGCTCGGCGGACAGCCGAGGGCGGCTGTCCCCACATTTGAATCTTGCTACAGCTGACTGTTACTTCGGTTGCAGTGTTTGCGCGATCATGACTTGCCGCTTGAAATTCTCCAGCATGTTCGGATCGAGACGAACTTCCGTAGGTTTCTTGGCCAGGGTCATGGTATCGATCTTGTCCTGCAGCTTGAGCAGCGCGTAGAAAAGATTCTCGGGCCGCGGCGGACAGCCAGTGACGTAAACATCCGTGGGCACGATTTTGTCGACGCCTTGGAGCACAGCATACGTATTAAACGGCCCGCCTACCGACGAGCACGCGCCCATCGAGATCACCCACTTCGGATCGGGCATCTGGTCATAAATTCGCTTCACCACGGGCGCCATCTTCAACGTGACTGTGCCAGCGACAATCATCAAGTCGCTCTGCCGCGGGCTGGGACGAAATACTTCTGATCCGAAGCGTGCAATATCAAAGCGCGAGGTCGACGAAGCGATCATCTCGATCGCACAGCATGCCAGACCAAACGTCATCGGCCAAACGGCAGACTTCCGCGCCCAGTTAAAGACGTAGTCCACCGTGCTGATCATGAAATTCTTTTCAAACTTGTTCTGCAGCCAACCCATGAGGTGCCCTCGGAATAAATCATTATACAGTTCAAGACCCTCCAAAATGGCGCGAGAGACCTTCTTGATTTGCCCCTGCGCGCGCCACTCAGCTACAAATAGAGTCATCCATGGATTCAACACCCGCCGCGGTCGACCCGCGTACACGCATTCACAGTTTTCTCGTTAACGCGTGGGCTCACATCCGCACCTCGCAGTTTTGGATGGTAGCCATCGCCCTCTTCTTGCGCGTAGCGTGGATTATTCTTGGCCACACTTACAAGATTAAGACCTCGGAAAACAATTTCAGCTTTGGCTGGGAGATGGGCCGGATCGGCGAGGCCATCGCCTCAGGTCGCGGTTTCAGCGATCCGTTTGGTGTCCCCACCGGGCCAACCGCGTGGGAGCCACCTCTCTATCCGTATCTGATCGCAGGCGTCTTCCACATTTTCGGCATGTATTCGCGGGCATCCGCTTTCGTTCTGCTCACCATCAACAGCATTTTCTCTGCTTTGACCTGCATTCCGATCTTCCTGATCGCTCGCCGGATTTTCTCCGAAAAAGTTGCTATCGGCTCGGCGTGGACGTGGGCTCTTCTGCCTTATGTCATTTCGTGGTGCGTTCGATTGGTCTGGGAGACGAGTTTATCAGCCTTTTTGTTGGCCGTCATTTTCTGGCTGACTCTTACCCTGGAAGAGAGTGACGGGCTAAAACGGTGGCTCTGGTTCGGCGCACTCTGGGCCATTGCCGCGCTGAATAGCGTGGTGTTGCTTTCGTTCCTGCCAGCCTCGGGACTGTGGGCCTGGTATCGCCGCGCCAAGCGGGGCAAGCCATCCTTGTCTGGCGTGGCGCTGGCTTCAATGATTTTCGTTGTTTGCATCGCACCCTGGCTAATACGCAATTATCAGACGTTCGGGAAATTCATTTTCATTCGTGACAATTTCGGCGCGGAACTTCGTCTGGGCAATGGCAACGGCGCAGACGGTTCCTGGATGGAGTATCTCCATCCCACTCAGGATCTTTACGCCCTGCGCCAATACACTGCCATGGGCGAGTTGGCGTACATCGACATGCGAAAGCGGCAGGCCCTGAATTACATTCGTGCCGATTACCCGCGCTTTGTAGGGCTCTGCCTGAAGCGCTTCGTATACTTCTGGGGCGGACCGCCGCGGCTGGCACAAATCTGGTGGCTGGCAGAGGTGAAGAACTCATTGTTCCTGGCGTCGTCCGTCCTGATGTTCTGGGGACTCGGAAGGGCTCTGCGCCGGCGCAAACCCGGCGCCTGGCTACTGTTTTGGCTGATCTTGTCGTATCCGGCAATTTTCTATGTGGTCTTTTCCATGACCCGTTACCGGCGTCCGATCGAACCTGAGATAACCATCCTGGGAGTCTATTTGCTTACCGAAGCAAGCATCAGGAAACGAACGGCGAATTCAGAAGGATGATGCAGAACTGAAATTTAAGTCCTTTTCTCGGCACCCCTCACCAATCGCGAGTCGCTTCGTCTAACGCCCTAAGGAGGAATCGCAATGAACCGCCATCGGCAATTTCCCACGTGGTTGGGCGCCATCTTGGGAACTATCTGCGCCCTCTTCGTTCTAGCACTCGGAGCACATGCCTCCGATCACCGTGGCGCATTCACCGAAGAGTTCCATCAGACTTACGCCCTCACCGCCGATGGCCGGGTGGAACTCGAAAACATCGACGGCGCGGTTCACATTTCTACGTGGGACCGGAATGAGGTCAGGGTAGACGCGCTGAAGTCCGCCGACTCGAAGGACAAGCTCGATGAGGCGCACATCGAGATCGACTCTGGTCAAGACCATCTTTCGATTCACACCAAGTACCGCGACCACGATCTCAGTTTCAGCTGGGGCTCGCGCCACAATCCGGCGAGCGTGGAATATACGCTGACTGTCCCCCGCAACGCCAGGCTGGACGAAATCAAGCTGATCAACGGATCGCTCGACGTAACCGGCGCAGCGGGCGAGGTGAACGCCTCATGCATCAACGGCCGACTGGAAGCGCACAATCTCTCTGGGCGCGCCGAACTTTCCACCATCAACGGCCACCTGGATGCCAACTTCGATCAAATTTCCGGCGCCTCCGTGGAACTGAAGTCGGTGAATGGCTCGCTGGAGTTGACGATTCCTTCCGACTCCAAAGCCGAAATCGAGGCGAACACAGTTTCCGGCGGAATCGAAAACGACTTCGGTTTACACGTGAATCATCATCGCTTCGTCGGCCACGACCTGCGTGGCGAACTCGGCAGCGGCGGCCCGCGCATCAAACTGGAGAACGTAAATGGCAGCATCGAGATTCGCCACGCCTCCGATGGTCGAGCCCTGAGCCCGGTAAAGGACTTGAGCCATCGCGATCACGACAGTGACGACGATGATGACAGCGAAATCTAGGGAGGGTCTCCATTGTCAGCGGTGGCCCCGACCAACAAGGCACATCTCTCGTCCGGCGAGATAGAATCTACCTGAAACAAGTGTCAGTCTGCGAGGTCGATGCAATGCCGGTTTGGCTCTTGGTACAAGCAGAACTGCGGTTTAATGAGAACTTGAGGCCCATCTTTCCCCGAGACTACCACCCTGATCTGCTAGCAGAAGGAAGCGATGTCTACTACGGCGTGCACTTCGTCTCGGCACCCGCAAAGGTTAACCCCGGGGATCAGGTAGTCGTTGATCTTGTATTTCGCGCTTTTCCTAAGGATCGGTGCGCCGCTTTTCAAGCCGGCAAGAAAGTTTTCCTGAAAGAGGGACCGTCGCTTACACGGGCAGAGGGCTCAATCGTGCGCACATGGGAGCACGAAAGCGCCGCAGGAACCATCGTCGCACTACAGAAGGAGCTGGCCGCAAGTACTCAGTAAATCGTATATCCCGGCGCGGGTGTCCGCAGATCGGGCTTCGAAGCCGTCAACAACAGGGCGCCCTCGCGCTTGAAAGCCCGCAGATCGTCGAGACTGTGAAACGACTTCGTCTGATAATCGTCTGGCGTGGGTGTGTCATCTGGAATGCGGAATGCCTCCACATTCTCGAAGGCGTGTTTTTGGAGCAACTCAACGTATTCCGACTGCGAGCGCACATGCACTGGCACCTTCAACTTGTCGACCCACTGCAGCGAATACGGGTTGTCTTTATATAGATTGATCAGGATAAATACTCTCCCTCGTGGCGCCAACACGCGGAAAAGTTCCATCAGCGCCCGATCCTGGTCGGCATAGTAGTAGAACGACTCCACCGACAATACTTTGTCAAAAAAGTTTTCTTCCCATGGAATCTGCTGCGCCGATCCCCAAACGTAAAGCACGTTGTCAAAATCCTTCGATGCGGCGCGCGCCTCGCGAATCATTTCGTCGGAAACATCGATCCCAACCACCTGGCCGAAACCATCCGGCCCCTCGCCCACCAGCCGCGCCAGCAGCCGCGTCGCCCATCCCGAGCCGCACCCTAAATCAAGCACCCGCTCGCCCGGACGGAGGTTCATCCTCCGAATCGTCTTCGACGTAATGTCGAGATGGTGCTGCTCCATCTTCGGGCCTTCACCAGCCGAGGCCCACCGATTGAATTCCTGCTGCAGTTTTTCGTCGGGACTGAGTGATTTTTCCGGCATTTCGGAATCTCTGCCTTCGTTCTACCACAGGACGAAAGTAGTGTGAAATATCCTATAGGATATATTTGGGACTTCGACTTGGCGGGTAAACGATTCGCGGTTCCAGTCCTCAGCCCGCCTGACTTGCTAAAGATGGTGAAGCGATGACAAGGCAACTTATCCTTTGAAGCGCCCTCTGTCGATCAAGAAGGCGGCGCAGCGTCTGGCGCAGGAAGACGGCGTCTCACTGAATCAATGGATTGCGTCGGCGGTAGCGGAAAAGGTTGGAGTGGTGGAGACGGCGGCAGAGTTTTTCAAGAAACGTGCGGGCCAGAAGACTGGCGACCGGCTAATGGAGTTTCTTCGCAACGCGCCGAATGTCCTTCCTGAGCCGGGAGACAAAGTCCGGTAAGCCGCCCGCGGAACCGGCGGCAGCCCGGAGGCTGAATTCGGGCTGCAGCTTTTCGCCGGGGTGGTGGGCGATTTTTCTGGCATGAGAAAGGATTTGATCGCGTCGCCGGACGCTGTGGTTGTTCCCAGTCTATCCGTGAGTATCCGGATCAGTCTCTTCTCAGAGTGAGCGCTGACTCCTTGATTTCGTCAACTATCATGGAACTCGGCGAAGATTGGGCGTAGAGTGTGGGCGTGAAAGGCCTTGCCAATTCCGTTCCGGTCGTCTTCAGCGCAGCAGTTGCTCTGATTGCTTCTCTGGTTGCGATTGTGTTTACCAGCGACATTGGCACGCTGCTGTATCTAATTGGTGTAGTTATCGTCGGCACTCTTGCGTTGTTGCTTGGACTTGCGCTTCGGAGAGGTCGTCAGCAACGCATCGTGTCGGTCGCCACCTTTGGCGCGTTCTTCATCGTTACCGTTGGCGTGCTCGTCAGCCAGCGGCAAATCCGACCGCATCTTCTTTGGTTGGTCTGGTCGAACCGCTACAAGAGCGAAGTTCTCGGAAATGTCTCTCCTGCCAACGGTGAATTGAAGCATGTGGAATGGGACGGTGATGGTTGGGGCGACGGGGTGACGGGGGACTGGACGGGCTACGTCGTGTTTGACCCGTCAGATTCGCTTTCAGCGGCGACCAGGAACAATGTTCCCACGGAGTACAACGGTATTCCGTGCAAGGTCATGTTGGTGCGGCGTTTGGAGAAACAGTGGTACTCCGTAGTGTTAGACATGAACCAGTTCTGGGACAGAATGCATCCGACGTGCTGACAGGACCATTTCCGATATAACTGTTGATAAATCGCCATCTCACTCACAATGCCAGAATCGGCTCGTCACCGGCGGTCGGTTGTGACGCCGAAACTTCCCGCCGCGCCGTCTCACCGCTACCCCTAACCCCACGGCTATGCTACAGTTTTCCTCCTCATGGCGACGCATCCCGGGAACCCTCCACCCCCGCCCGCATCCAGTACGCTTTACTGCCCAACGTGCGCGAAAGAAGTAAACGATCCTTTGATCTGCGGCGACTGCTCTGCCGTGATCTGCCGGCGGTGCGGCACGCCGCTGGAATCTCCTGACGAACTCGGAATCGGATAATGGAACCCACCGTCGCTCTATCTTCCTCCGAGGTCGCCAGCGCGAAAACGAAACTGATCCGGCCTACCTTGGTTCGCGGACTCAGCCTGCTCGATTCTGTACTACTTTTAGTAAGCGGCATCATCGGCTCTTCGATTTTTCTCACCGCGAAAGATATCGCCGGACCTCTGCCGCAGCCCATGCTCTTCTTGCTAGTGTGGGTCATCGGTGGCGTAATTTCGCTCTTTGGCTGCGCGGCCTTCGCCGAACTGGGATCCATGTTCCCCGAATCCGGCGGGCAATACGTCTATCTGCGCGAGGCGTACGGCGATCTTGTCGCCTTTCTCTATGGCTGGATGCTTTTCGCTGTCGGCAACGGTGGCACCATCGCAGCTCTCTCTGTCGCGTCTGCCGCTTACACGGGACAAGTCTTTCCCATCGTTTCGCAAGAACATGTCGTGATCTCTATCATTGGCATTACGATCACGCGCGCGCATCTGTTCGGTCTGCTCCTGATCGTTATCCTCACTTATGTAAATGTCGTGGGCCTGCGCTGGGGAGCGCTGCTGCAGAACCTCTCGACCTGGACGAAGTTCGCGGCCATGGCCGCCTTCGTCGTTCTTGGATTCGCCATCGGCAAAGGTAACTGGTCTCACTTCCAATCGCACGGCGTCGGCCTAAGCATGGGACTTCATCCTGCGCAATTAATCTCCGCCATGGGCATCGCGTTAATCGCTGTCTTCTGGGCTTACGACGGATGGGTCTACATCACGTGGGTCGCAGGCGAAGTGAAAGATCCTCGACGCAACGTACCGCTCGCCATGGTGCTAGGCGTGCTCGTGGTCGGCGCGATCTACATGGCGATGAATGTCACTTATCTTTACGCGCTGCCGCTCAACGAAATCGCGCGGCACGAAACCATCGCCCACGCTGCCGCAGCTGCGCTGTTTTCTCCTCATGCCGCAGTTTGGCTCTCGCTCATGATTGCAATTTCGTGCTTCAGCGCGGCCGCAACCTGCACGCTCTCGGGCGCGCGCGTCTATCTCGCCATGGCGCAGGACGGCGTGTTCTTCAAACGAATGTCCGTCATCCATCCCAAATGGCGCACACCCGCCTTCAGTCTGATCGGACAAGGCATATGGGCCGCGCTTCTCACCGTCAGCGGCCGATATGATCAGCTTTACACCTATGTCATCTATGGCATGGTGCTGTCTTATACGTTGACCGTGATCGGAATGTTTCTGCTGCGCTGGAAGCGTCCCGACATTCCGCGTCCCTACCGCTGCGCAGGATATCCGTGGCTCCCCGCGATCTATGTGCTCGTCGGCGCAGCCTGGACGCTGAACACCATCATCACGCGCCCCGCTGAGGCATTCTGGGGTACCGCGATCGTGCTGGTCGGCGTGCCGGGATATTTGTACTGGAAACGTAGCCGCCGGAACGCGGCTCCTAGCATCGAAAACCACCCCTCATGACCCTTTGCCAAGGCCTATTTATACCGGGCGTAACTTTATTTGCATCCCCCTCTTGCAGTACCTTGGTGTAGTGACTACTGGTTCGTTGTGGGCGCCTGTGCGCCTTTCTCTGGAGAATACATGAGTCGTTCCGTTGCCCTCCGCTTGTTGCTCGTCGGGTTCCTCATCCCTGTTTTGTTCACAAGCTGCAATCGCGATCCCAATGTGCGCAAGCAGAGGTTTCTGGAGAGTGGCAATCGCTACCGCGACCAGGGCAAGCTCCGGGAAGCAGCCATTCAGTATGCCAATGCGCTGCAACTCGATCCCCGCTTCGGGGAAGCGCACTACCAGTTGGGCGAGGCTTACCTGAAGCTGAAGGACTATAACCGCGCCTACGCCGAACTTTCCCGCACCGTCGATTTGACGCCCGACAACTATCCTGCGCAAGTTGATCTGGCGGACCTGCTGATCTCATCGCGTAATCGGGACGGCTCCCTGAACCAGGATAACCTGAAGCAGGCTCGGACCCACTTGGATTTTCTGCGTGAGAAGCAGCCCGACAATCCTGACACGCACCTGGCCTGGGCCAACTATGATGCCGCTCTGGGGAATGTGGGGTCTGCGATACAGGAGACCCAGAAAGCGATCGCCGCCGATCCCGGCCGGCATGATTCCTATTTGAGCCTGGCTTTCTTTCAACTCCGCGCCAACCAGCCCGATCAAGCCGAAGTTAGCTTCAAGAAGGCGGCAGCGCTGGGCCCAAAGGTCATGAGCGCTCAACTCGCCCTTGGAGTTTTTTACCAGTCTCTGAACCGCCTGCCGGAAGCGGAGCAGCAATTCAAGCATGCCCTGGAGGTCGATCCCAAGGATCCGGAACCGCGCGCCGCCTATGTTCGCCTGCTGATGGCCGAAAACAAGAAGGCCGAAGCGGAAGACTTTCTCAAGAAAGCCAAGAGCGACTTCCCCGACAATTCCGAAGGTTACCGCATGCTGGGCGATTTCTATTTCGCCAACGGCGATCTCGACCGGGCCACGGCCGAATACGGCTCTCTGAACCACGATCATCCCAGGGATCTTCAGGTCAAGAAAAACTATGTGCAGCTTCTGATCTTGAAGAACCGTCTCGACGAAGCCAGCAAGTTGAACGACGAAATCCTGAAGGCAAATCCGCGTGAGGCGGATGCGCTCGTCTATCGTGGCGAGATGCAGCTTCAAAAAGGCGACACTGCCGGCGCGGTCGATTCTTTGCAAAAAGTGATCAAGGATGATGCCGGGAACGCTGTCGCCCACTATCGCCTCGGCCTTGCCTTTGAGGCGCAGCACAATGACGCCCAGGCGGAATCGGAATTGCACGCGGCGGTGGACATACGTCCCGATCTCACCGACGCACAGCGAGCTTTGGCGAATCTTGAAGTGCTCCGGCGCGACTTCGACGCACTCGCGCAAACTGCGGAACAAATCATCCGCTACGCGCCCAATGCTCCCGATGGCTATCTTACGCGCGCGCTGGCGGAGATGAACCGGCAGAAATACTCCGAGGCCGAGCAGGACATCCGCAAAGCGGCCGAACTCGCTCCGGGAAATCCGGCGCCCTACGTCCAGATGGGCAACCTTTATCAACTTCAAAAACAATACGCAACCGCCATCAAGTCTTATGAGCAGGCACTCTTTCGCGATCCGGCGTCGACCGCTGGACTTCAGGGAGTAATGAATTCGTATCTCGCTCAAAAACAGTTGGATCTGGCCATTAACGCAGCCAGGGCGCAGATCGAGAAATCGCCCAACAACAGCGGATTCTATGACCTGTTAGGCACAGCGCTATTCGACAAAAAGGATTTTAACGGCGCCGATGCCGCCTTTCACAAAGCAGTGCAACTCGACAGTAATAATTCTGACGCGCTCATGAAGCTGGCGCAGACACAAGCCGCAGAGGGTTCCGCCAGCCAGGCTCTGGCAACCTATCAGCAGTCGATCAAGGATCATCCCAAAGAAGTCTCGTTCTACATTCTTGCGGGAATGATGTACGAATCGCAGAGCAGTTGGGATCAGGCCAAAGCCATGTACCAGCAGGCGCTGAACCTGCAGCCGGATAATGCGCTGGCCTCAAACAATCTCGCCTACTTGATGCTGCAGCAGGGCGGCAATGTGGACGTGGCCCTCGCCATGGCCCAAACCGCGCGCCGCGGCATGCCCGACTCCCCGAACGCGGCCGACACCCTGGGCTGGGCCTATTACCAGAAGGGCGTCTATCAATCGGCAATCGATATGTTCCAGGAATCGCTGCGGCTGAACGAGAAGAACGGCGGCGCCGACGATCCCACCGTGCATTACCATCTTGGACTCGCCTATCAGAAAGCGAACCAACCAGCACAGGCCCGCCAGCAACTGGAGCGGGCTTTGAAGATCAGCCCCAATAACAGCGACGCAAGAAAGGCGCTGTCGGAGCTGCGGGGGTAGACGCTGCCTTGCGTCTGTCTGACGCTTCAGTCAGCGGCGATGGGGTGATTTACATCGCCCGGCGTCGTGGGCCGCGGTAGGCGGGCTGGCCGACGTGCGCAGCCGTGAAGGCCTGACGCCATCGGCACGAATGCCCACCCGCCGAAAACCGCGGCGGATGGGGCAGCCCATTTCGCCGCGATGTAAGGAGATTTTAAAGCGATGTGTGGGCCAGCCTCCCAAAAAGCGCAAGGATGGGGCAGCCGAGTTCGTGGTGGCGCAAAGGTGGGCCAGCCTCCCAAGACCATCGGGGCCGCTGGCACGAACAGCTATTGCGCCTGATGCGCCCCACCATCGTGACGCGCGATCCATAGCGCGAACGCGCATGGCACGAAGCTCAGCAGCGCGGCTATTATCGCAACTCCCACAAACGCACCTAGGAAACCGAAAACTGGATACCCGGCCAGACCCTCAGAGTAGGCCCCGACAATAGTGGAAAGCGGGAAGGCTACACCCAACGACACCGGCGTGAATACCCCAAACGCTATCGCTGCGGCGCGAGCCGTACGCACTGGGTAGTTTGCCCGGAGCCTTCTAAAAATCCACCAAGCTGCGAGGCATATCGGAGTGAGTACTACCACTGCCAGCAGAGGCACTTGCACGAGGCGTGGCAGGTCAGGTCTCCGCAGGATGGGGAGCAAAGCAAGAACCACCCCAAAGTACGTGGCCGTAGTTATCAGCGATGCCACCCCGACGATCACGAACAGCCGCAATGTGGTGCGCATGACTCCACCTCCACGTCAGTTAATTGGACAAGTTAGAAAATCGACCGGGTGATCAACGAAGAGATACCAAGTCAGCTGCAACGGATTGCCGTTGGGTACATACTGATTCAGCAGATTCCCTCTGACGCAGCCAGCCCATTTCTGACTGGGGAAATTAGGGAAGTTCATGCAAATGTTGTAGAGGGCACTACCGGCTCCTGATCCATCTCGATACTTCGAACAGAAGCCCCATTCTCCAGGAACGTTTGGAATTGACTTTCCGTTATCTCGCTGTACTACAGGAGTTATGGAAGGCCCGTTGTTTGCGGCACCATTCTGTAGAAAGGCACCCGGAGTCCATATTTGATCCGTGTCAGGATTGACTAGGGTTCCTGGCGGGTAGTCTGGAATGTCACCTTGGCCGATTGGTACCCAATTGCCTGCTGGCTTAATAGGTACGCTGCTCCAATCGAACGCACTGCCAACGAGCTGAGCGCACGCGCCACCGCCATCGATGGAAATGCATTGTCCGGCGTTTGGGTCCACACCCGTAGGGTCGTTCCAACAGTTTCCATATGCAGGGCAAGGTGGAAACAAACCCAATGGGTCCGTCACACTCAACGGATTATTGGTCACATACGCATACCCGTTCCAAGTCTGCGGATTCATCGGATCCGCCGCAGCCAACCCCGCCGGGTCGGGTGTCAGGAATCTTCCCATCGACGACTCGAAATATCGGAACGGGAATTGATACAGCCCGGACTCTGAGTCGTACTCTTGGCCCGTGAACTTGTCGGTCGTTGCCGAGCCACCGGCGATTTGCTGGCCGAAGGGCATGTAATCCATGTTGCTCAGGACTGCCTGATTAACCCCGGTCATCAGCCGTGTCGAGCCGAGATGATCAGTAAGTACGAAGTCGGTGGTGCCGTTGGTGTAGTCGGCGATCAAACGGCTCCCCGCAAAGACATACTCTGCAGGCCAGCCGCTTCCGTTGTACACGCTCTGCACCAGCTCGTTCGGCCCGTAGAAGAACTCGGTGAAGGCCCCCGGCGCCGTGCTCTTCCGGACGCGCTGGCCATTCTCATTGTAAACGTAGGTCGCAGTCGACCCGCTATCCACCTGGATAATCCGGTTCTCGGCATCGTAAGTGTAATGGTGAAGGCCGTCGTAAGTCACATTGCCCGCAGCGTCGTACTGATAACCGCTCTGCAACTGATTCTTCGTGTTCACCGAAGAGGAGAAACTGTTGCAGGTTCCGGCGGTTGTGGTCTGGGCTGTCATATTGCCCCAGGCATCGATGGTCCAAGTCAAGCCTTGACAGGGCTGGGGAGCAACGTCACTCATGCTGGCGAGGCGGTTCAAGCTGTCGTAGCTGCGCAAACCATTTTGGCGGGCCCGTTTCTACGATTTCAACGTGTAGACGACCCGCAAGCGCGTGGAAAAGTTGCGATATATGCATCGCAATCCGGCGAAGCAGGAATTAGTGAGTGTGCCGGAGCAATGGCGCTGGAGCAGTTATCGCTTCTATCTTCTGGACGAAGCCGGACCGATTCAAGTGAACCAAGGCTGGGCGAAGATTTCGTTTCGGGATCGCGCGGCGTAAGAACCGCCGCGCGGCGCAGCTTAGTGGTTCGCGCCCGGTAACCGGAAGTTGCTCTGCAGCACCCATTCTGGGGTGACGTGTCTCCCCCTTACTCCCGACGCCGTAGGCGGCGCGCTTTTGACTCTCCCCCTCACCGACCTGGAATCGCCACACCGTCCGGTCACCACCACGGCGCGGATCGGCGGCTAAAGGAAAAAACTCTAACGAACTCTCCCGCTCCCGATTCGCAGCCCAAGACCGCCGAGGGGAACGCTAAGGATGGGCACTCTGCTCAGTGGATGGATGACTGGCTGCCCTTCTGCTGATGTAATAGGCCCTAGCAAGACCAGCCAAGCATATGATTGTGCCGATCGGACAGATGAGGAAGGTGAGGGGAAGCCCCAACAGTCCGCCTGGGAAGTGAAAGGGATTAGCTTGACCATGCAGCAGAGCTATCAGGAGATCGGCTCCGAAGAACGCGATCCCCAAGATGACCGAGCGGACAGCGAGTCTCCTCCATTGCTTCACTGTTATCGCAGTTAAATCCACCATTGCGCCACCCCTTCTAGGATGCTGGCCCGTACATGCCTGCGGCCTGACAGCCTGCCGTGGCCACCCAGCCGATAGCATTACCTCCAAAGAAGCCTTCTACTCCGCCCCCCAGCGCCCCCAGACCTACTCCCAGAGGACACTCCCTCCCAACCTGCAATTCCTCCGACTATTACCCCCTTGGTGAACCCTTCTAGGGTGTAGTTCTTTATGTTGTCAAACGATCCGTTTCCACATAAGTACCATTTGACCGCATTCTTCACCGGCGAATAACCAGGCGGCGGTATCATCTTCGCCGGGACACAAATACCTGTGGTCTGGTTGCACGAGACCTGTGGATTAGGCGTGCCGTTGTTTGCGGCACCATTCTGTAGAAAGGCACCCGGAGTCCATATTTGATCCGTGTCAGGATTGACTAGGGTTCCTGGCGGGTAGTCTGGAATGTCACCTTGGCCGATTGGTACCCAATTGCCTGCTGGCTTAATAAGTACGCTGCTCCAATCGAACGCACTGCCAACGAGCTGAGCGCACGCGCCACCGCCATCGATGGAAATGCATTGTCCAGCGTTTGGGTCCACACCCGTAGGGTCGTTCCAACAGTTTCCATATGCAGGGCAAGGTGGAAACAAACCCAATGGGTCCGTCACACTCAACGGATTGTTGGTGACATAGGCATATCTGTCCCAAGACTGCGGATTCATCGGATCCGCCGCAGCCAGCCCTGCCGGGTCGGGTGTCAGGAATCTTCCCATCGACGACTCGAAATATCGGAACGGGAATTGATACAGCCCGGACTCTGAGTCGTACTCTTGGCCCGTGAACTTGTCCGTCGTGGCCGAGCCACCGGCGATTTGCTGGCCGAAGGGCATGTAATCCATGTTGCTCAACACTGCCTGATTAACCCCGGTCATCAGCCGTGTCGAGCCGAGATAATCAGTAAGTACGAAATCAGTGGTGCCGTTGGTGTAATCGGCGATCAAACGGCTCCCCGCAAAGACATACTCTGCAGGCCACCCGCTTCCGTTGCACACGCTCTGCACCAGTCCGTTCGGTCCGTAGAAGAACTCGGTGAAGGCCCCCGGCGCAGTGCTCTTCCGGACGCGCTGGCCATTCTCATTGTAAACGTAGGTCGCAGTCGACCCGCTATCCACCTGGATAATCCGGTTCTCGGCATCGTAAGTGTAATGGTGAAGGCCGTCGTAAGTCACATTGCCCGCAGCGTCGTACTGATAACCGCTCTGCAACTGATTCTTCGTGTTCACCGAAGAGGAGAAACTGTTACAGGTTCCGGCGGTTGTGGTCTGGGCAGTCATATTGCCCCACGGGTCGATGGTCCAAGTCAAGCCTTGACAGGGCTGGGTAGCAACGTCACTCATGCTGGCGAGGCGGTTCAGGCTGTCGTAGCCGTATCCGCGATTGAAGTTCTGCACTCCACTTCCACCCCAGGCGTCAATATTTCCATTTACGGCTGATCCCCAGGGTCCGTAATAAAGTTGATAGCTCTGAACGATGCCTGTTGGGAGCGCACCCGAGCAGCCCGCCGGAATGCCGCCCGAGGTGTTCAGATTAATGCGGCACGGTGGCAGTGACAGTCGAGGCGTATAAACTCTCGATTCGGTCAGGCCATTTCCGAACGTGGCCTTTTCCAGATCGCCTTCAGGGTAATAACCCTGAGTGGGGTCTGCAGTCCACAATGTTGGCGGGTGGTTGGCATCGTTCAAGCTGCTGGTGATTGTAGTGATTCGACTAGCTCCGTCGTGGCCGTATGAGATCACCGTCCCCGCCGCATCAGTTGTGGAGGTCAGATTTCCGGCCAAGTCGTAGCTGGACAAAACGTAGAAGCCCCCTGGAGAAATGGAGGGAGTCTGCTCCCAGTCCTGCACGATGCGGCCCATGGCATCGTAGCCGTAGGCCGTGGCTGTCCCAAGTCCCGATGTTCCTCCGCCGTACTGATTACTAGAATTCGCAAGCCGTCCCGCGACATTCTTCGCGGTCGTCATCCAAGGGGCTGCGACATCGTAGTCGTAGTAGTCGGTTGGCGTAGTTCCATCAGAATAGCTCTTGCCGGTGAGCCGGTGCAGTGCGTCGTGAGTATACGTAGTGATAACCGTCGACAGGCCGGTTTGGTTAGGCGCGGGCGCGGTTCTCGTCGCCAGATCGCCGCCGGAGTTGTAAGCATAGATCACGGTACCGGATTCGGGGTTTGTCTCACTCGTGAGCCGCGACAGCCCGTCGTACGCGAGAGAGCGGACGCGCCAACTACCGGAAGCTGCTCCACCTTTTTGCGTGGCAGAGAGCAGATTATTCAAGGCATCATAGGAATAGTCCGTCTCGTAATTCAGGTGTGGCGACGTACCGGGGTCCTCGTACACACCAGTCGTTCGACCGAGGCCATCGACGCAACTCTCCCGCGAATTTCCTATTTCGTCGGTAACGGTAGAGCAGTTGTTGGCGTACGTTGCCGAAGCCTTCGATCCGTCCTGGTCAAGTACGGAAGTGACACGGCTTAATGCGTCGTAGCCGTAGGTCGTGGTTCCATCCGTGGCTGATGAAGCGGTGCGATGCGGATTGCTCACCGTGGCCTGTCGCCCGAGCGAATCATAAGTTGTGTCAACGTAGTCAGTCCCTTCGGGATCGGATGTAAGCTGAGTTTGCTTGACTCGACCCAGTCCGTCGAAAATTGTTGTTTGGTTCAAATTGGTTGTGCTGTTAATGGCGCTGCTGGTGGAAATGCCCCAAGGGAGCGTGGAGCCGGTATTGTAGGTGGTCATCGTGCTGCCCCCGTCAGGATAGTTAACCTCCCTCTGCCGCCAGACTGGATCGTTGTATGTATAATATGTATAGTTGGTCGGCTGATTGGCGTCGCCTGTCTGCATGACAACTCCGCCGTTACAATTCCATTGCGCCGACGTGCTCAAACCAGCAGCAGGTACGCCGCTTCCTTTTACTGTAATAGAGGTAGGCAACACATCATTGCATCCGCCAGTTCCGGTATAAGCATAGGTGGACACAGCGCCACTCGGGTCCGTCGAAGTTGCCACGGTGCCGTTTGAGTTGTATGTCGCGCTGCTCGTGAGCCACGACGAGCCGGAGGTCCATTTCTGGACTTGCGTTGGATGGCCGGTGGCGCTATATGTAATCTTCGTTTGCGCGATGGTTGTGCCCGCCACATTTGTTGCATACACGTAGCACGGCGTGTTGTAGATATATGTTCCGGAAGCGTAAGCGTTGCAAGCCGTTTGACTGCTGTAGGATTGCCCATAGATTCTCGTTGTCTTAGAAAGTAAGGCTCCGGTTGGAGCAGTGACCGTACCTCCGAAGTCGTATGCCGATGCCACGAGAGGATTTCCATAAGTATCGAACGTGGTGGTAACGCGCTTTGCGGCAGACGTACCCAGAGTCGTCCGGACATCGGTCTGACTGATGAGCGAAGATATGGGTGCTGCAGGGGCGGCGCAGCTCGAAGTATTACCGTTGTAGCAGGTCAGTACGGTCTTCAAAACCGTAGTGGTTCCCTGATAGTAAATAGCTTCGGTCTGATATTCACCACTGAAATGATATATTGTCTGGTTGCCCGCAGGGTCGGTTTTTACCACGGTAAAGTTGTTCGGGGGACCGCCGCCTCCAGTGTTGTTTACATATGTCCAAGTTTTGACGCTTCCATTGTTGTCGTTCACTGTGACCGTGAGCGTCGGGACAATTCCAGAGCCACAAACAACCCCATTGTTGCCACCCGAGTAGGCATACGAGATCGATCCACCAGACGGGTATGTGATTTTTGCAATCCTTCCAGTGAAGTAAGTTGGTGGGTTCGTATTGGTAAAGCCGTTGCCATTAGGCGTTGGCTCATAAGCAAAGGTGTATTGCCCGCCAGCGGGTGTCGCAATCGATTTCAAAAATAAGCCAAACGTTCCACCCGTATCAAGCACGGTCGGGCAAGCCGAAGTTAATTTTAAAGTGATCGGTACTATCGTAACCAAACGTATAATACTGAGTCGCCGGGTTAAGGTTCTCGTTTGTATACGAGTACGATGCTGGGTTGGCGCCGCTGTAGGCGACGTTCAGTACTGTGGCATCAAGCGTATCTATTACCGAGTTCCCCACTCCGCCGGAGTCGCTGATTGTATTTCCGTCCGCGTCAGTTATCGTTGGACCCGCGCTGCAAGTGGGCGAGGGAGAGCAAAGGGCTTTCCATTGGTCTCCGCTCGCATTGTAAATCGATGAAGTATAGGAGGTACCTGACACGCTAGTGACGACGAAAGTATAGCCAGATCCATCGCCCGCAACGAGCGGACCCGGAGTCTGAGGACAATAGCTGCTAATTTTCCAGATGCTATTCGCCCCGTTCCCCAGTGGATGGATTGCCCCCGTTCGATCGGTTACTGAAGCAATTGTGAACTCCGTGTACGTTTCCGACGGATGTCCGGTGCAAGTGCCGCTCGTTGACGTGGCGTTGAGCGTGACTCCAGTGGGATCGGAGTAACGATCGAATCCGGTGTCCGTATAATAAGCTTGGTTCCCCCCCTGTACGTTTGTCGCAACGTACGCCTGAGACGTTCCGAGAAAGCTCGACGAAAACGGGACGGCACCGAGCTTCGAACGTATCGGGATCTGAATGTTAATCGCGGAGGTCGCCAGGTCGATACCGAATTCATTGGAAGACCACATCTGTATTCCGGCGTCGGGGTTTGGCGGGCCTTGTCCATATAGCAGAGGCAGGACAGTAAAGAACAGAACAGCGCCGACCGTGCGGCGTATTGTTGAGCAAGAGAGTGGGCGGCAAAACAAGGAAAAGGTCGGGGACATTTCTTTTCTTCCTCCTGAACGAAATGAACAAAGCGCAAACTCGCTGAATTACCCGGTCGAACAGCATGTCCGCACGAATACCGATGCGTCTTGCGCCCGGGTCTTGTTCACACTTCAAGGGAAGCAGCGATCAAGACCGCAGACGGAACTGAGAATCCGTCGCCCCCTTGGCGAATCCCGCTCGCTGATTGCAAGGGACAGTAAATGCGCGAGCTATTGATGTCAATGAGAAAATGCCGCAGTGTGCGTGAAATTACGGTGAACGGTGACGGGGGTCACGGCCTCGAGTTCTTTCCCTTCGTTTTTTAAGGGGAACTTCTATTCCATCCACTGCTCAATTCCACTATTGAATTCATCCTGAAGCATTTAGGGAGAAAATCATTGCCCCGCCACGAACCCTCTGCTAGCCTTTCTCCAGACGGAGATTGTGTTCAACAATCCTGGATAGTATGATGCTGACACGCTGTTCGTGTGATCATTGCGACCCCGTACAGCATCCCCACCGTCGCCAGAACCAGGGAAAAAGAGACGAACGTCCAACGCAGTTTCTAAGGAGAAACAATCTTGGCAGCATCGAAAAACCGCATTCTGTTTACCTCTGAATCCGTAACCGAAGGCCATCCCGATAAAATCGCAGACCAGATTTCCGACGCCATCCTCGACGCCTGCCTCGCCGACGACTCCACCAGCCGCGTCGCCTGCGAAACCCTCACCGCCACCGGCCTGGTCGTCATCGCCGGAGAAATCACCACCAAGGCCTACGTCGATTTTCAGAACGTAGTCCGCGGTACCGTCGGCGCCATCGGCTACGACAACGCCGTCTACGGCTTCGATTGCAACACCTGCGCCGTCATCTCCAGCATCAACAAACAGTCCGGCGACATCGCCATGGGCGTAGACACTGGTGGCGCCGGCGATCAGGGAATGATGTTTGGATATGCGGTAAATGAGAATGAGGAGTTGATGCCGACCCCCATTTCTCTGGCGCACAAGTTGACGATGCGGCTCTCGCAGGTGCGCAAGAATGGAACCCTTCCCTACCTTCGTCCGGATGGAAAATCCCAGCTTACAGTTGAATATGATTCGAAAGGCAAAGTGCTGCGGGTGGATGCGGTGGTGATTTCCACGCAGCATGCTGAAACCGTGGCCAACGACGAGTTGCGCGCGGGGATTTTGAAGCACGTGATTCAGGCCGTGATTCCGGCGCATCTGCTCGATGAAGACACGCACTATCACATCAATCCCACAGGACGGTTTGTGATTGGCGGGCCGATGGGCGATACCGGGCTGACCGGGCGCAAGATCATCGTCGACACTTATGGTGGAATGGGACGCCACGGCGGCGGAGCATTCAGCGGCAAAGATCCGACCAAGGTGGATCGCTCGGCGGCTTACATGGCGCGGCACATTGCCAAAAATATTGTGGCCGCGAAACTTGCCGACCGTTGCGAAGTACAGTTGGCTTATGCCATCGGGGTGGCAGACCCAGTGAGCGTTCGCGTGGATACCTTTGGCACGGAGAAGGTGGATCCTGCGATTATTCCAGATCTGATTCGCGCCCATTTCAAGCTGACGCCACGAGGAATTATCGAGTCGCTGGATTTGCGGCGGCCGATTTACAAGAAGACTGCGGCGTACGGACACTTCGGGCGCAACGATCCTGACTTCACGTGGGAAGCGACCGACAAGGCGGCGAAGCTGGCCAGCGATGCGGGAGTGCGCGAGCCGGTGGGGGCGCGCAAGTAAGCAGGCTGTCAATATGGAAGCGAGCCAGACGCGCGATTATAACGTCGCAAAGAGCGCGACGTTTCGCGCGGCTCGCCCAGATCCCCTTCGGCAAGCTCAGGGCAGGCTTTCGCGGCGCAAAGAACGCTTGCTCAGGATGACAGCGGAAAATGCAGCTTTCTTGGTGCACCGAAAGTCTTATTCCCCTAAGGGTATTTTGAACTCGCTGATGTCAGGACTGAATCGTGTATTCTGATAGGGTACTTGTAATCAACTACTCCTAACGTAAACAAACAAACATTTCCAAGCGGGAAAGCGCCACAGGAGGCGTATGTCAACAGCAGCACAGATCAATTCCGATATTAAGAACCTGGAGTTGGCCGAACTGGGCAAGAAGCGCATCGAGTGGGCGAACCAGTCGATGAACTGGCCCTCCAGATTATTCGCAAAGAATTTATTAAGAATCAGCCGCTGCAGGGGATGAGAATCTCCGCCTGCCTGCACGTCACTGCCGAGACTGCGAACCTCGCAATCTGTCTGCGCGATGGCGGAGCTGACGTGGTGTTGTGCGCTTCGAATCCGCTCTCGACGCAAGACGATGTCTCGGCCAGCCTGGTGCGCGATCAGGGCATTGCGGTCTTCGCCATCAAAGGTGAGGACAACGATACGTATTATCAGCACATTATGGCTGCGATCGATCACAAGCCGCACATCACGATGGACGATGGCGCGGACCTGGTGACGATTCTGCACACCAAGCGCACCGATGCTTTGGCAGGCGTGATCGGCGGAACCGAAGAGACGACAACGGGCGTGATCCGGCTGCGCGCCATGGCGAAGGAAGGCGTGCTGAAGTTTCCCATCGTGGCCGTGAACGACGCCGACACCAAGCATCTGTTCGACAATCGCTACGGCACGGGACAGTCGACCATCGACGGCATTATCCGGGCGACGAATTTCCTGCTGGCCGGTTCGAAGTTTGTGGTGGCCGGCTACGGCTGGTGCGGCCGCGGGCTGGCGAGCCGCGCGCGCGGTAACGGCGCGGAAGTGATCATCACCGAAGTGGATCCGACCAAAGCGCTCGAAGCCGTGATGGACGGTTTCCGCGTGATGTCGATGCAGGAAGCTGCAAAAATCGGTGACGTCTTCTGCACGGTCACGGGCAACAAGAATGTGCTGGTCAAAGAACATTTCGAACTGATGAAAGATGGCGCGATCATTTCGAACTCCGGACACTTCAACGTGGAGATCGATATTCCCGCGCTCGAAAAAATGTCGTCGTCGAAGCGCACGACGCGCACCTTCGTCGATGAATACTCGTTGAAAGACGGGCGCAAGATCAATCTTCTCGGCGAGGGACGCCTGATCAACCTCGCTGCCGCCGAGGGACATCCCGCGTCGGTGATGGATATGAGCTTTGCCGACCAGGCGCTGTCGGTCGAGTACATGGTGAAGAATTTCAGGACACTGGAGAAAAAGGTCTACCGCGTCCCCGACGAACTCGACAAGCGCGTCGCCAAGCTGAAGCTGGAGTCGATGGGGATTAAGATCGACCGGCTCACGCCGGAGCAGGAAGAGTATCTGGCGGGATGGAGCGAGGGAACGTAAGAGCAGGGGCCAGTGGTCAGGGGCCAGTAAGAACGATGTGGGGACAGCCGCCCTCGGCTGTCCGGCGGCCCGGAAGTATCGGGCCGCTTCGATTTTTGTGCACTAGCTCGCCAACATCGAAACGTGTCGACTACGACCAAAGAAGTCCGTATTGCCTCAACAGTTTGAGCCGTTTTTCTAGTTTGTTTGGGATCGCTTCCGGGTGGCCGACTGCAGGCGCTAAACTCAACGTCGATGCTGGATCCCACGGCAACCCTTATCCTCGACTGGCTCCGGCAGATTGGCCTTACCGTTCGCCTCGCGCCTCTCGGCGCCGACACCTTCCTGCCCGGCGTCACCGTGGAGCCAGGCGGCCTCATCGTCGACCCCGAACGGCTGCTCTACCCCGGCGATCTCCTCCACGAAGCCGGCCATCTTGCCACCATGTTGCCCGCGCAACGCGCCTCCACCGGATCGAATGCCGGCTCCGACATGGGCGGCGAGATCGCTGCCCAGACTTGGTCTTATGCCGCCGCCGTCCACCTCGGCCTTCCGCCAGAGACGGTCTTCCACGCCACCGGCTACAAAGGCGCCGCCCAGAACCTCATCCAGATCTACCGCTATGGCAACGCCGGTATCCCGCTGCTGCAATGGATGGGCCTCACTCTCGACCCCACTCGCGCCGCCGCAACCTCCATTGCTCCCTACCCGCACATGATTCGCTGGCTGCGCGGCTAGCCGGACTGAGGCCGGCGTCAAATTAAAGCGCCAAGTGTCTACTTTCGTAGACTATGCAAATGTCCCGCGGACCTGTCATGGTGGAGTAGGTTCCAAGTAAAGCGCGCGGCCCCAGTGGCTGCGTTTTTTATTGGCCATGGAGCGAAAAGCAGGTCCCTCGACGGCGCCGTCGCGGTCGCCCCGGCTTGCTCGGGATGGCAACGGTTTCAGGTAACGCGAGAGTGATGAAGGAGTCGTATGGAGAAGAATCGAAGTGCGGGGATGAAGATCAAGAATTGCAAGAAGCGTGGCGAGTGGGCGGAGGCGGTGTTCGCGGAGCGCGCGATTCGGCAGGGACTGCCGCTGGCCAAGCCCTGGGGAGAGTCGTCCGGATACGATTTCGTGGTGGAACAAAACAATGGGCGCGTTGTGCGCGTGCAGGTGAAGTCCACGATATTTCCGGAGGGCGAGGGATATTCGTGCTCGCTGAAGAATTGCCGAGGCCCTTACAAGGAGAATTCGTTTGATTTTGTGGCGGCGTATGTGATTCCGAAGGACGTGTGGTACATCATTCCCGAGAAAAAGGTGCGGGGGATGTGGAGCGTGGCACTGTATCCGGGGTTGAAAAAATCCAAATACGGTGAATATCAAGAGGCGTGGTATCGGTTGCACGGACCGTTGCCGGGATTGATTGCGAGGATTGAGGCGGTTGCGGACGAAGATTTTCCGGAGGTATAAGGCCGATCTTCAAGTTATGAACAACAAGGGTTGCGAATTATGAACTGCGAGGGGGCTTTGCCGGAAGCCGGAAGCCCGCTCTATCCCTGCACGCTGATTCGCGAGAACGAGAGCACTGCACGCGATGAAATCGGCCGCCCCATGCTCATGGCAGGGCGGAAGGTTGTGAAAATCAGCATCCGCTTTACTTGCGGAAGAAGAGCTTGGGATTCTCCGGGATCGGAAAGAATCTTGTAATCCTGGACCCGGCCATTTTTGTCAACGTAGGCTTCGATCACCAGCGAATCGGTGTTCATCGAACTCAGGGTGGTTCCGAAAACACTCTGCTGCAACTCGGGGCCGGTATTCAGTACCAGGGGCACATCCTGATTGTTCGCCTGCAACGGTCCGGGGATCGCCAGGATCGCCGTCACCAAACCAAAGATGAGCATGGCGCACACCAAGCCCGCGGTTGCCGGCACCATGAAGGCCTGCAGAGTATTCTCGATTTGCATGCGCAAGGCTTCGTAGCGGGGACGCCGCGTCAGCGCGGCCTCGCGCGAGATTGCCAGACGCAGCTTCAGGCCGAGGTCAGCGGGCTGTTGTACGCGCGCCACACTGGTCAGTAATTGTTGGGTCTGCCGCAGTAATTTGTACTCCCGCATGCACGCGGGACATTGGTCCAGATGCGCTTGCAGAGCCTGCATTTCGGCTCCCGTGACTGCGCCGTCGAGGTAGGGAGACAGTAATCCCTTCGCTTGCGTGCACTTCATCGTTACGAACTTCGTGGTTAGGAACTTCGTGGCCACATACTTCATGGCGTCACCTCGAACCCTTCTCCCCCTCCAGCAATCGTGCTCTTCAGCAAATCGGACTGCGAACCCACATTTTCTTCCGGCATGGTCAGCCCTAACTCTTCGCCGACCTCGCGCACATATGGCGCCAGCCGTTCTTTCAACGCCTGCCGTCCACGGGTTAGTCTGGATTTCACCGTGCCCAGGGAAATCTGCAGGACCTCGGCAATCTCTTCGTACGACATTTCTTCCAGGTCGCGCAGAATCAGCGTGGTGCGATAGGGTTCTGGAAGCCGGCGCAGTTCTTGATCCACTCTTTGTTGCACTTCACGGTGCGCCACATTGTCAAAGGGCGAATCGTGTTGATCGGTCAGCGCACTTTGCATGGCTTCATCGCGGCTGGCAAAGCTGTCTGATTCCGCCGGCTCAATGGAAGTCTCCTGCGCCTTGTGCCGGAACCACCAGCGCTTACGGTTGGCGGCCTCGTGCAGTGCGATACGGTAAATCCAAGTTTTCAAACTGGACTCACCGTGGAAGTGCTTCATGCCGCGAAAAACTTTCAGGAACACGTCCTGGGTAGTATCGGCGGCGTCGGCCGGATCGCTTACCATCCGATAGACCAAGCCGTAGACTGGGCGCTGGAACTCGCCAATCAACCACGCATAGGCGTCTTCGGAGCCAGCCTTGAGTTCGGCAACAATGGCCGCCTCTTCGGCTCGTGCCCCGATCGCGCTTGCGAGTTCTCCCAAGGTGGTCACTCCCGCCATACTACCCGTTCCTGGCGCTTATTCGCATCATTATAGGTTTTTCCAGCTCATTCTGAACCGAAAAATCATCCTTGGGCGACCTATCAGGGATAGACTCCGCCCAGCCGACCTAAGTTCCCGTCCAGCAGCAATTAATTGGATGCCTTTAGTAACCATGCACCGAAAACCGCGGCGAGTTGATTGGATAAGAACGAAGGCTCGATTCGAAACCCGGTAGTCTTGATTTGAGCACCAAACACCCTGGGAAGAAAGGAGCCTTCGCTCTTATCCAATCAGTCCTTGCGTCCTTTGCAAGGGTGGGGCAGCCTCAGTCGCGGTGGCGCAAAGGTGGGCCAACCCCAACCCCGATGCATGGGTGGGCCAGGCCGCCTACTCACCGACGCGTCTTCTCTTGCAGTATCGCCAAATCTTGCTCGATTTGTGTGCGCACCGCTTCCTCCTGTTCCTTCGTGGCCGCTTCTCGTAGTTCTGGAATCGCACGTATGTCTCCGAGGTCCGCAAGAGCTCGTCCAGCCGCCATTTCCACGAACGCGTCGGAAGCGTGTAAAGCCCCCAACAGGCCCGCAAAGACCCTCTCCGAATCTTCTGCGGAAAGATTGTGAAAGTAGGGCAGGAGCGATGCGGCTTGTGCCCTGTATCCGTTACTTCCAGTTTGCAGCACGTCTAGAAGAGCGTTCAGGCAAGTCGCGCACTCGCGCTTAAACCTAAGCATGTATTCGGCGGATTGGGCCGCGATCCCCTCCCGAGCATCGTGATTTCGGCAATTGTCCTCCAACGCATCAAAGCCGGTTGGCTCGCCGAACTCAGCAAGGGCAAATGCAATATTTATTCGGGTTCGAGGCACCTTCTCTGATGCCAAAGCGTCCTTAATCGCTGGTATTGCTTCGCCTGCCTTGTCCTCCGCAAGTTTCAGCGCCGCTAGGTATCTCACCTCTGGATCGGCGTTCGTCAGAGCCTGAACCAGAGCGGATTGTGTTAATTCGATGTTGTGCCGTTTCAGGAGCTCCCCGAGCGTGGGAAGCGCCCCATTTCTTTCTGAAGCTGGCTCGCCCCCCGCGAGTGTAGCCGCGAGGACCAATATTATGGACAATCCGTGGGAGCGCCTGATCATGTCCTTCCCAGGCTACTGCTCCGTAACCGTCGTTCGGATAACGGACGTGCCCTGAATCGTACTCTTTGTGAAAACATAGGTAATTACGAAGCTGCCTAGATTTGCCTTGCCGCAAGACTTTCCCGTGGGATCGCTGACTGCGTAATAGGTTTGATTGCACGAGTATGTGCATGTACTCAGGCCAGATTCACCCAGCAAGTTAGAGGCGCTCACAAGCGAGTGGTCGTCGTAGAAGGCATTGGTAGCAGACTCAAAAGGCACGCCATAGTCCGTTCCAGGGCTCTGGCCCACCGTGAATGTCGCCGACCCGTTGCACTCCGAGAAATATTCAGCGGGGCAGGTATTTTGCATCGCGCCGCTAAGGTGTCCACCTCCCATTTTCCAGCCTCCCAGTGAGATGCGAGTTGATCGCTGAAGGGGGTCTGTGCGCCATAACGGCCAGTTTGATCGTAGCTGGCGGCGATTGCCATCAGGTCATCGGGCTGAATTGGAGCACCAATGACGACTGCGGCCCAATAGGCGTCGGCGGGAATCAGCTTCTGTGCCTGCAGAGCGCAATGTCCAGAGGGGACGCAGGGATCGAATAACGGATCGACGTTCGTGACCCTTCGAAAACCGCGAAGGTTAGGCAGCCGATGTTGTAAGCGGCACTTGAAAAATCGAGCGAGCGTTTGTGTGGGCCAGCCCCCTGCGAAATATCTGGATACTACTGTGCCCGATTTTGTGCCCAATTCTGCCAGTGGGTCAGATACTCCTGCTGATGTTCTTGGAACTCGGATTCGCCTGGCCCTCCCCAGCCCGGCTCATTAGCAATATCCGACAGGGCGCGCACTGCATAAAACCGTACTCGCTGGTCGGGGTCGCGTAAACCCCTCAAGAGCTCAGGCACCGCGACCGGATCAGCAATATGCCAAAGAGCTTCAACAGCCGCTTCCCGCATAGAGCTGTCCTCGGATCGAAGCAAGGGTCCCAGCTCTGGGATCGCGCTCCGGCCTTTCACGCGGTTTCCGATGACGTAAAGAAGCCACGTTTTCTGGTTGGCAGTAGCGCTGTTCGTCAGGAGGAGACGCGCGACTCTAGGCAATTCGTTCATGTCTCCAAAACCAATAAGGTCGCCCTGAAGCCTCTCTCTCAGCTCAGGTCCCGGAGTGGTGGCTAGCCCCTCTCTAAATGCGGCCACAACCTCCTCATTCGAAGGTAACGCGTACTCGACTTGTAATATTTGGCTCTTTTCCGCAGGGGAAGCGGTGGCAGACGCGATGACGGCCACCATTTCGCGCACAACAAGGGTTGCGTAATCGTTCGCCGCCGCCTGAGATCCTTTGCTTCCGGGGACGGATAGAACCGCGGGGAAGTCAGGGTAGTACGGATCCACGGGTGCGTACCAACCTTCCTCTCGTCGGAGAAATACTATTCGAGTTCCCCGCTGTAATCCTCGATAGCCCACAAAGGATGTAGGAAGAGCGTATTTGACGGTGACGCTCTCGGCAATCGTTCCCTTTATGATTCTTCGCACGTGTAGATCGCACGCGTAAGCCCGAGCCTGCAACTGTTGATCGTGAAAAAGGATGGGTGGCGCAGCGCCGGTTGCTTTCACATCCAGGACGTCCGCAACAGCAATTACGTCGGAGGCCTCAGCAAGCGCGTCAATATGAAGGTTTCTTATCCCCACGGATCGGGACGGAACCGTCATAAAGACGCAGAGAAATAGGCCTACACAAAAGCGCCTACAGTTCACGGCTTATCTCCAAGTTCGACCTCCTACTGGGCTGGCTGCGCGGGAATTTGAATGCTGTCGTGCTGACCGTGATCGATGTAGTAGCCGAGAGTATCTGACTGGACGTGCACACCGGCTCCGTTTTTTACGGTTCCGACCGAAGTATTTTGCGGAATCGATCGGTACCGGGTCGCCCCTGAGTTCGCGCCAGAGCACGTCGGTTTTGGACTCGGGGCAGGGGTTGCGTTGAGCTCTGGAGGCGCGATCATATCCTGGACAGGGTCTGTCCCGCCCGAACTTGACGCGACGCAGCAACCCCAATTGCTACCGTTCTCTGGCGTCTGTGAACCAAGCACCTCATTCCAATCAACATTTGATGACATCACTACGTCCAAATTATCGTGCAAGTCGTAGCTTACCGTGCTGGTGTAGGTTTCGGGAGAGGTAAAGCACGCGGTCTGTGGCGCGCCGCGGGACACAAGCTTCCATGGCGTTTTCGCACTCATCGTAAAGGGGGTCGACGGGACTTTATTGGCAGTAGCGGTGACGGAGATGTCTCCGGAAGACGCGCTGAAGTGACTCCCCGTGCTCGTAACGGTAATCGATGCCCCGCTTGTTGACGAAAGGGTCACTTTTGTATCGGCCTGCGTTACAGACCATGTGGTAGACGCTCCCGCAGAGGAGGTCAGGGTTGCGGATATCGGGTAAGAGGACGAGTCTGGGTTCTGGCTGTTAAACCACCAGACAGTGTTCGATCCGGTGATAGTCGGCTTCACCTTAGTGCCGGCGGTGGTTTGCGGCCGGGAGACGGGGCAGCTATTGAAGGCCTTTCGGATGCCCCAATACATAGGATCGCTTTCTGCGTAGTGGTTGGTCGTGCCGGAGGCGACTCCGTGAATGCTGTTCCTGTTGGCGGTGGCAATGGCGGTGTCGCCGGTCCACCAAGTGGAAAAATCGCCGGTGAAGTCCTGCACGCCCCCGCCGCACGAGTCCAGAGCCTGAACATACTGGTCCGCATAGTCGTCGATGCTCACCGCCAGGGGATCGAATGCCATCGTTGGGGCATCGGGCCCGCAGCAGACACCGCAGCCGTAGGCGGCGTGGCCGTAGGTTTTATCGACGATCACTTTGCCCTCATACAGGGCGCCGAGGAGGTTGTGTTCGAGATCGCGAATCCGATACGCGCCTGAGGTGAGGTCGGGCGGCAGGACGTGGCCGTTCTTGTCGGGAATCTGATTGCGGATCAGCTTGCCGAAATCGACCAACATTTGCTCGTCGGGTGCCAGCATTTGCTCGACCTGATACTGCTCGCTCCCCTGATTGTAAAGGATGGTCAATTCTGCTTTCGCGGGCTTGTTGCCGCCATTGCCGATCCGCCCGAGATTCGTGGTACCCACCCTCCGCAAAGAACGCGAAGGACGGGGCACCCAGAGCGTTGGTAATTGCGGGATCTAAAAGGATGGGCCACCCGCCTAAGCGTGGACCAAGCCGCTACTGGGTCACTTAGAAAGGCCGTTCGCCAAGGCCCAGGAGTCCCAGTGTTTCAAGTACTCCTGCTCTTGAGACTGAAATAAGTCTAGGTTGGGTCCCCACTCCAAGTCTCCTGTAATCTCAGCCAAACCCATCACCGCTTCGTGTCGTACTTGGAGGTCGCCATCAGCCAGCAGGTGGGCCAGTGGCCCGAGAGCCGACTTGGTTCCAGTATGTCGCAAGGCGGAAGCGGCTGCTCGGCGGGTCTCCAAATCCTGAACTTGGGCGAGTCGGCTAAGGGCCGGTACCGCGTCTTTGCTCTTTACTCCCTCACCGATAGCGTAGTCGAGATTGTGGAGGGTATTTCGTGGTACGCCTTCAGGATGTGTCAATGCATATTCCGCGGTTTCCATGCCCGAAAGGTCATCCCGAAGCAGCAGGAACCCTGCAGCGTCGAGGTGCAAGGCTGCGTCGCGTTGCTCCAGTTCCTCGCGGAGCAGGCCCGTAGATACTGGGGTTCGAATCGTGCTCAGTGCGTACAACGCCATCTGCTTGTGGCCACGGGATGCCGTGGGTGATTGCAACACCGCCCCGAGGTGGACTGCAATTTTTGCAAGATCATCGCCGCCCTCGGCACCGGTCCCAGGAACGGCGGGCAATGAAGCATGATACGGACTCGCCAATGCATATTCTAAATTGACCTTCTTCAGAAAGAGCATTTGGTAACCCACGACCACACTAGCGTAGCCAATAGGCTCGCCGGGTAAGACAAATCGAAAGAAGATTCTTCGGTCGTCGATCATGCCCTTCAGCACGGTATCAACCTCGACTTCACACGCGACAAGGCGCGCTCGCACGGAGCCATCCGACATACCAACTGAGGTCGCGCCTCCGTCGCGGGTTGACTTCACGTTGCCCACAACAATCAAGTCTGACTCTGCGGCGAGCGCCGGCACATCGAGAATTGGGACTGGTATAGCATTGGCGGCCCCGCAATCAAGCACGAGCAGAAATGCAAGGGCGATTTGAGGAACTTGTAACTTCACAGGCAGACCTCGAGTCTATCCCGCGTATCCCTAGGGGACAGGGGACGCTATGCCTTGGATCTCGGCATTGTTAGTGTACTTTTGGATCGTATCCGTTTGAACGGCCGACCCGCTTCCTGACGTAAGGCTTCCGACAAACCACTCTTGGCCCCAATGATCTACTGCCTGACCCGCTCCGGGGCACGCTGTTGGCGGAGTGGGCGGAAGAGTGATGTTTTCACCTTGAATCTCGTCGGCGAATTGCGCGGGGCTTGTGGAAGGAGTTGTATAATTGCCTGGGTTTCCGCGCCTCCAGTTCGTGTTCGGGTAATCGTTGACGACCGCAGTGGTCCAGTATTCATTCAACGGAATACTGCTCGGCAGCGCGGTGCCCATCTGATCCTTGATTGTGTAGTTAAAAAAGTCGTCGTAACCCCAGGTGGCGTCACACTGGTCGGTTATCGTGCCCACAACCAGGGTGTATGGGCGGCGCGACGTGATGTAAAAGGGCGCCGAAGACACTCCGTCGGCGGTCACAGTCACTGCTATGCTGGTTGCTGTGGAGCTGAAAGCTGTGCCTGTGCTCCTTACGGTAACTGAGGAGCCCGTCGTTCCGGACAAGGTGATCATGCTAGACCCGCTCGTGATATTCCAGCTGTAGGTTGATCCTCCGGAAGCCGTCAAGGTTATGCTCGTGGAATAGCCCGAGGGCGTTTGGCCGTTGAACCACCACACGGTGTTGGGCCCTTCGATCGTCGGTGCCACCTTCGTGCCGGCGGTGGTTTGCGGCCGGGAGACAGGGCAGATATTGAAGGCCTTTCGGATGCCCCAATACATAGGATCGCTTTCTGCGTAGTGGTTGGTCGTGCCGGCGGCGACTCCGTGAATGCTGTTCCTGTTGGCAGTGGCAATGGCGGTGTCGCCGGTCCACCAAGTGGGAAAATCGCCGGTGAAGTCCTGCACGCCCCCGCCGCACGAGTCCAGAGCCTGAACATACTGGTCCGCATAGTCGTCGATGCTCACAGCCAGGGGATCGAATGCCATCGTTGGGGCCATCGGGCCCGCAGCAGACACCGCAGCCGTAGGCGGCGTGGCCGTAGGTTTTATCGACGATCACTTTGCCCTCATACAGGGCGCCGAGGAGGTTGTGTTCGAGATCGCGAATCCGATACGCGCCTGAGGTGAGGTCGGGCGGCAGGACGTGGCCGTTCTTGTCGGGAATCTGATTGCGGATCAGCTTGCCGAAATCGACCAACATTTGCTCGTCGGGTGCCAGCATTTGCTCGACCTGATACTGCTCGCTCCCCTGATTGTAGAGGATGGTCAATTCTGCTTTCGCGGGCTTGTTGCCGCCGTTGCCGATCGGTGACCAGGGAGTTGTGCGTGGTGTCCACCTCCCATTTTCCAGCCTTCCCAGTGAGATGCGAGTTGATCGCTGAAGGGGGTCTGTGCGCCATAACGGCCGGTTTGATCGTAGCTGGCGGCGATCGCCATCAGGTCATCGGGCTGAATTGGAGCGCTAATGACGACTGCCGCCCAATAGGCGTCGGCGGGAATCAGCTTCTGTGCCTGCAGAGCGGCAACATCCACTGCCTGTGTGGCATTCGGTTTGAGCGCAAGATCCATGGGAGGGGTTTTGCCGGACGCCATCGCGGAACGGCCGGGTGGCCCACCCTTGAAGAATCCGCGTGCAGCGCCTCCGCTGAGGGTGCCGCATCCTTTCGCGTCCTGTGCGAAAGTGTGGGTATCACGGACGCCAAAACGAACTTCCAAACCTCAGGGGCATCGGTGCGAGGTTCCCACCCTTGCAAAGAACGCAAGGATGGGGCACCCTCCGTAGTGCTGGTGTCCAAGAAAGAAAGGTGGGCCAGCCGCCGAGGATGGGGCACCCTCTTCGGTGGTGCTGCAAGGGTGAGCCAGCCCCCCCGTGGTGGCGGGATCGTGCGGAAGGATGATCCCGCAGGAACGTCATTGAATAAAAGCCCCAAATTCTCCGGCCGCTATCTAGGTGTGAGTCCGATCGTAATCCTTCGATCCTCCGAGCTTTGCAAGACCAATCCGTTACTCTGAGTCTTAGGATCTTTGTATCTCCAACTCCGGTATCCGGGTGCTTCTACAGATGCCTCGATTGGTGCGGGGGGTAGGGCTAGGAGGAAATGGCCATCCGCAGGGAGGGAAGTGGAATACATGGATTCAGGAGTGTCTCTATGTAGGGTGATCCGGGCGTTTGATATCGGCGAGCCTGTGATTGCATCCACCACAGACCCTTCCAGGACTCCATCGGGAGGCCCCAAATGGATGTCTATGTTCTCGAGGTAGCCGTCGGCTGGAAGAGACACTTCCGGCATGCTGTCCGTTTCTGACGCGAACAGCAACCCCTGGGTGTCGGGATAGCCAGCACTTTCTTTCACCGCACATAACCTTGTCCGACCCGGGTACGCGGGGAGAGTGAAGCGGTATCGGCCCTCTTGATCCGTGACTGGTTGGCGCGGCATACCCCCGCTTACAGCTGCATCCAGGGGGAAGGCCGATATCCTGGCACCTGAAACAGCCCTGCCCTCGGAATCTAGCACCTTGCCTGACACGGTAGCCCAGCCAGCCGGTTTTTCTTTGGGGACTTTTTGAGCGAGAAGCTGCGCCCACATCAGCGGCACCAATCCCGTCGCGATCAGACCCATGCAAAGCTTGTTAGTCATTCTTAGCCTCTTGAAGGCCCTTACTTTGGGAACGTTGTCCCTGGGGTAAAACCCAGCGTGTTTCCGTCCACATTAATGAGTGTGTTCTGCGCATTTACAGGCCCGATCGTTCCAATGGATACGGGGACCCCTGTCGTCGGGCACCACTGCCATTGCTGGCTAACAAACTGAAACCCGCACACTGTTATCGTGGGTGAAGACGGGCAACCCGGAGATAAGAAATCAGTAAACTCGCCGAGGGCCCCCGGCTCGTAGACAATGTTTGAGGTGCAGGTTGCACCTGTATGCACGACTTGCTGATTGCAACTGCTCACGATATTTGTAGGAACGTTTTCCTTGAGCGAAAAGGGCACCTGCATCCGGGATCCAGCCGTATCTATCACGTTATAGGTGATCTGTCGCACTCGGGAGGACGGGTTGCTCCCACAATTTACCGTTTGCTGGGAATCCGATAGCACCGTGAGGTGGTCCGGTCTCTCCACATTCGTGCCGGCGGTGGTTTGCGGCCGGGTGACGGGGCAGATATTGAAGGCCTTTCGGATGCCCCAATACATAGGATCGCTTTGTGCGTAGTGGTTGGTCGTGCCGGCGGCGACTCCGTGAATGCTGTTCTTGTTGGCAGTGGCAATGGCGGTGTCGCCTGTCCACCAAGTGGAAAAATCGCCGGTGAAGTCCTGCACGCCACCGCCGCACGAGTTCAGAGCCTGAATATACTGGTCCGCATAGTCGTCGATGCTCACAGCCAGGGGATCGAATGCCATCGTTGGGGCATCGGGCCCGCAGCAGACACCGCAGCCGTAGGCGGCGTGGCCGTAGGTTTTATCGACGATCACTTTGCCCTCATACAGGGCGCCGAGGGGGTTGTGTTCGAGATCGCGAATCCGATACGCGCCTGAGGTGAGGTCGGGCGGCAGGACGTGGCCGTTCTTGTCGGGAACCTGATTGCGGATCAGCTTGCCGAAATCGACCAACATTTGCTCGTCGGGTGCCAGCATTTGCTCGACCTGATACTGCTCGCTCCCCTGATTGTAGAGGATGGTCAATTCTGCTTTCGCGGGCTTGTTGCCGCCATTGCCTACGGTGAGCAGGGAGTCGTGCATGCTGTCCACTTCCCACTTTCCTCCTTCCCAGTGAGATGCGAGTTGATCGCTGAAGGGGGTCTGTGCGCCATAACGGCCAGTTTGATCGTAGCTGGCGGCGATTGCCATCAGGTCATCGGGCTGAATTGGAGCACTAATGACGACTGCGGCCCAATAGGCGTCGGCGGGAATCAGCTTCTGTGCCTGCAGGGCGGCAACTTCCATTGCCTGTGTTGCATTCGGTTTGAGCGCCAGATCCATGGGCGGGGTTTTGCCGGACGCCGTCGCGGAACGCCAGTTGAAGCGGATGTGCGCTGTGAAGGGCCTGGCGGAGGTGTTGCGCACGAGCACTTTGGGTTGCAAAGCCGTTCCTGCCGGGAAACCTAGCGCCGGATCGGGATCACTCAGGGCCAGCATGGGGGCGCGCGTGGTCCACTCCTTCACGCCGCCGAACAGGTGCGATGAAAGCGGAATGTCAGGGTCGTGGTTAAACATTTTCATGTTGGCGGAAAATCCGCCGACTTCGTCAAACAGAAGGTGCGCCGAATCGAGGTACCCGGCAGTGTCCGCACCATCTATTTTGATGCCGCCGTACCGGCCGCTCAACCCGGCTCGTTGTAGCAGCGTTCGCACGGAAAGACGCTGCGTTTGGTGTGGTCCCAGGCTCAACTGCTGATGCCACGCCTTGCCACTGGAATCATAGAGCGTTAGAGTAGGCACCAATTTCTGATCGCCAGAATTGGCGAGAATCAGGAAATCAGTCACCGATTCACGCGGCAGCCACCAGATGCCCTCCCGGCTGGCTCTGCCCGGAGACAAATTGTGGGAATACGCATCGAGGTGGAACGCAATAGGTCTCCCATCGATGCGCACCATCACCGCGGCATAGAGCGCACGATGAACGGTCGCGCGATATCTGAGCACGAGCGAACCGTAAGTCCCGACTAATCGCGGAGCGGCTTTCAATACCGTGTCACCAACGTCGAGCGACGCGACATCTCCCGACTTGATCGTTACCGGCGGAAGTGCAGTCTCTGTGCCGTCCGCTGTGCGCAGTGCGGGCGCGACCGTTAACTCACCCGGGTCGAGATTATTGCGAAGCTGTAGCTCCGTGCGCCATCCCGGCTCTGTCGTCCAATAAGCGACGTACTGTTCGTAAGCGCTAATCTCTGAATGCCGCGCCGGTGCGCTTTGGGCGTGGAGGAGAGTCGAGCAAAGAAGCAGAAGAGATGCGGCTGAGGTTGCGTGCAAGGCTGTGCGAGCCATGGTGGCTATCCTCCAAATATATGGATACCCGGACTCGGCCCAAGATCAGGGAGCAGCCTACAACAAGATACGTTCCGCGCACAAGATGAATCTTGTCTTTATTACGAAAGCCGAACTAGGAGGGAAACCTGATTAACAACTTTCGCGCTCAGTCGGCAGCAATAGTGTGAGTCGCATCTTCCGCTTGAGGCCGTCGCGGGCCGCGATTGGAAGGCAATCCGGCGTCGCGGATTTTGTACAGCAGCGCGCGGTAGCTGATGTTCAGGGCGCGGGCGGCCTGTTTGCGATTCCAGTGGTGGTGCTGCAGAACTTTTAAGATGATCTTGCGTTCGAGTTCACGCACGGCCTGGCGCGTAATTTTTTTCAGCGAGATGGGTCCGTCGACAGAGATATCGGCGCTGAAGAAGTCTGGTGACTGTGGACGCAGGTCGCCGGAGATGGATTCTTCCGTCCCCAGGATCACGTAGCGCTTCATCAGATTTTCCAACTCGCGGACGTTGCCCGGCCAGTGGTATTTTTTCAACGCGTTCATCAATTCCGCGGAAGGCAGCGTCGCCCGTGAGTTGAATTTCCGGTTGTAGTATTCAATGAAGTAGCTGACTAATTGCGGAATGTCGGCGGCGCGCTCGCGCAACGCCGGCATATGAAGATTCACGACATTGATGCGGTAGAAAAGGTCGGCGCGGAAAGTGCCATTGACGATCTCCTCTTCCAGTTTCCGATTCGTGGCGCAGACCACGCGGACTTCGACTTTCTTGTCTTCTTGCGCTCCGATGCGGCAGAACTGGCCGTCCTGAAGAAGCTGCAGGAGCTTCGACTGCAGGGCCATGTCGAGTTCGGAAATTTCGTCAAGGAACAATGTGCCGCGGTGCGCCATCTCGACGCGGCCGGGCTTGGTACCGTAGGCGCCGGTGAAGGCTCCTTTTTCGTAGCCGAATAATTCGCTCTCGAGCAGCGTGCCGGGAATTGCCGGACAGTTCACTTTCACCCACGGACCCGTCTTCCACGGCGAAGCGCTGTGGATCATTCGAGCGATGATGTCTTTGCCGGTGCCGCTTTCGCCGTTGATCAGGACAGGGACGTTCGCGGCGGCGATTTTGGCGAGCCGTTCGCGAAGAGCACGCATGGCCTCACTAGCCCCGAAAACGACAGAATCGGGTGGCATCTCGCCGAGCGGCTGGATCAGCGAACTGACTGTATTTGAGGTGCTCATAATGGTCCCTGCGTCCGTGCTGCGGGGGTCATGGTCTGATGTGCATCCGGAGAACCAAACGCAGGGGGACAGACACGTATGTGAGGAGGTTAACCTATCTACTTGAAGAAAAGCAACTTACTAAAGATTCAGAGGGATTACGTCTGATGGTCCATGGGTTTCGACAGCAGAGCATACGCTGCCGAAAGGGTAGGAAAAGATTTTCACACGGTAGAAGTGAGTTTCCGTCGCCGTGGCTTGATGGAAAAGTGAGAACTGACGAGCGGCCGGGAGAACTTCAGAGCAACCAGGTTGTAGCCCTCGGCGTGCTGCATCCGCAATACCCTTGCCCGCAGGTTTCGGGCGGCTGGAGGCAAGGTGGCCAGTGCAGCTAGAGGGGCACTGGGGATTTCGAGCGAAACCTGCGCGGAGTACGGAATTGCATGGCGAACCGCTATCAGCATTCCACCGGCGGAAACGTTCAGCGCAGTGGCGAATTCCAGAAACTCTTTCTCTGCCTCATCGGCCCGACTTCTTACAAAAACCGGGATGGCCAGAGGCAGCCGCGGCCATCGCCGTCGCTCACCTCCTGGAGTCTTACCGTTTGCCGACCCATCCTTCCTCAACCCACACCTTTCCTTCCCGATTACCCAACATTTCAAGCATCTTGGGGGCCAAAAGACTCACTTCCCCGGCAAATACACAAAGGAACCGGGGATAAACACCTATACGGAACTAGCAACTCTGGGAGTTAGGAGCCATAAAGCCCATGAAGGCGTGGCTTTCCCTGCCTCGAGCAGAGCGGTGCTCTTCCACGGTGCCGGTGCTTTGCCCGCTTTCGGCTGGGCGAAGAGTGCAAGCTTTTGCCACACTTGGGTAATCAGCTTGCATTTTTCGTTGACAAGGAAAAGTAACGCATCATACGATGCTGTTAAAGCATTCTTCCTTACCAGTGGAGTGCATTCCCCCCTGAGTTAGAGCGCCGCTTCCCATATGCCCACCGTGCCAAAGAATGCGTGTGTTTCCGAGCCCGGGGAAGAAAAGACGGGAGCAGCGCTGCTTGCCCCATCGAGCGAAGGAATCCCCGCCGCGGCCGAGTTGCCTCAAGCCTATGCTGAGTTGCAGGAGCGATTCCAGCGGACCACGAACGCTCTGGGTTCCGCCGCCCACGATTTGAAAACGCCGCTCGCGATTCTAAACGGCTACGTTGAACTGCTGCAGAGCGAAAAGCTGGGAGCGTTGAATGCGCGCCAGCGCGAAGTATTGAGCGACATGCAATCGAGCGGGCAACGGTTGCAGCAGTTCATCCAGGATTTCCTGACTTACAGCGCCCTGGAAACCGGCGGTCTGATGATGCGCTTCGAGCAAGGCAACATCAATGATTGCCTCTCCGAGGTCTGTCGCCTTTGGTCAACCCGCTTTCAGGAAAAAGGACTGGCTCTGTACTTCTTAGCGAATGACAAGCTGCCTATGTTTCCGTTTGATTCTCCCAAGCTGGAACGTGTGATCTCCAACTTGCTGGAGAACTCTTTTAAGTTTGTTCCGCAGGGCGGAACGGTCTGGTTGCATGCCGAGCCCTACATGTGGGAGCGCCGCGCCACATTGCAACCGGCGTCGGTGGACGAGAGGCGTCGACAGGATAATTCGCAACCGAACTCAGTGAAAGTCAGTGTGTCGGATACGGGTCCGGGAATTCCGGCTGAGTTTCACCAGGAAGTCTTCGACGATTTCTTCCGCCTGCCAGGCAACGAGAATAAGGAAGGTATGGGGCTGGGTCTGGCGATTGTGCGCCGGTTGATGCAGGGCATGGGCGGAAAAGTGTGGGTAGAGAGCGACCCCGGCGCGGGCTGTAAATTTTCGTTCCTCATTCCGTTCAAACCCTCCTCAACTTCTGCAGGCAGAGGAAAGAATCGATGAGCGAGACGGCGAAGATTCTTCTGGTGGACGACGAACCGGCGATGCTCCGCTATATCCGCACGCTCCTGGAGGTCGACGACTATAAAGTGGAGACGGCTTCAACGGGTGAAGAAGCGCTGCAGCGCGTGGACAAAGGCATGGAGCCGGATCTCGTGCTGCTCGATGTGCTCATGCCGGGAATTGACGGGCTGGAAACGCTGGAGCAACTTCGCCAAAAACGGCCCGGAGTTAAGGTCGTGATGCTTTCTTGCGTCAACGATACAAAAAAAGTCGTGCAGGCCATGCGCCTCGGAGCTCACGATTACCTGACCAAACCCTTTCAGAAAGCGGAACTGGATGCGGTCATCGACCAGTGTCTAAACCAGGGCAAAGCGGCAGGGGGCGGCGAGGTCGAGGAAGTGGCGGATGACATATTTTTCATCGCGGCCAGCCCGGCCATGCGGAAGATCCGCTCGCAAGCCGCGTTAGTTGCAAATGTGGATATTCCGGTTTTGTTGCTGGGTGAGAGCGGAACCGGAAAAGAAGTGCTGGCTCGGCTGATTCACAAGCTTTCGCCGCGCGCGCATCGTACATTCTTGAAGGTAAATTGCGCGGCCGTCCCTGCCGACCTGCTGGAAAGCGAACTATTCGGTTATGAGCCGGGCGCGTTTACCGGAGCCACGCATGCTAAGCCTGGAAAGTTCGAACTGTGCAACAAAGGCACAATCCTGCTCGACGAAATCGGCGAGATGCCGCCCACGTTGCAGGCCAAGCTGCTCCACGTTCTGCAGGATCAGCATTTTTCGCGGCTGGGAAGCCGCAGCGTCATCAAGGTGGACGTTCGCATCCTGGCAGCCACGAATATCGACATTCCCCAAGCTCTCGCTACCAAGCGCCTGCGCGAGGATCTTTACTACCGCCTCAATGCATTCACGTTACAACTGCCCCCACTGCGAGAGCGGAAAGAAGAGATTCCGGTTTTGCTGAAGCATTTCATGACGCGCATGGCCGAGCGTTACGCGCGACCACAGCTTCCGCTGTCTCCTCAACTGCTCGAGGCCTGCCAGGCACATAATTGGCCGGGCAACTTGCGCGAGTTGAATAATTTTCTGAAGCGCTATCTCATCCTTGGAGACGAGCACCTGGCCGCTGCTGAGTTGCAGCCCCGTAACGATGGCAACGGCGGCATTGGCGCGCGCACAGATTCTGTAACCAAAGCCGGAGAAGCGGCGGGCGGATTGAAATCACTGGCACGCTCGGCGAAAGATGAAGCCGAAGGGGAGGCCATCCGGCAAGCGCTCGAACAGACCAACTGGAATCGCAAGCAGGCGGCCGCTATTCTGCAGATCAGCTACAAAGCCCTGCTCTACAAGATTCGGCAATATGGAATCGCCGAAGCCAAGAGCCACCACAAACTTTCCGCCGGCGCATAAAGCAAATACAGCGTTACGCTTCGACGATTCAGCGCGAACCGGTGCGTCTTTACGGCGTCACGGTCAAGCTGAAATTCGCAGCTGGCGCCGTGAGCGATCCCGAGGTCGCCGTAACGGTTAGAGGATACGTTCCTGAAGGAGTACCGGCCACGGTAGGCTGCGTTTTCGCGCTGTGACATGCCGGCAGTAGTAGAACCAGGGCGAAGAATGCTGTGAGACCAAGCAGGCCCAGCAGCGAAGCACGGCGGCGCTTGCTGCGAGTTCCCAATCCTAACCAAGCCATCCCTGGAACCATCAGCCAGAACGCATAAACCGGCCCACGCCATGGCGCTGCGGCCGTGGGCGTCGGCTGGGCGGTGGTCATGAGGTTGAGGACCGTCGAAGCGCTCCCTGCTCCGCCGTTCAACGTGATGGTGCTGGTTGTGAAGTTGCAAGTCGCTCCGGTGGGGAGCGCACTGCAAGTAAGCGAGACATTCGCCTCAAAGACTCCCTGCGTAGGAGAGACCACCACGGTGTATTGCGCTGACTGACCGGCGGCAACCGTTTGGGCAGCGGGCGCAATCGAGACCGAAAAGCCAGTGGCCGTAAACGAGGCAAAAGCCTGGCTGTGAGTGGTATCAGTGTCGTTGAGGCTGGTTACTGCGGCAGTCGCCTCGTAGGTCCCTGGGGTAGTCGGCGTTACCGTGAAAACAATCGATGATGTAGAACCCGCTTGTAAAGTTGGGACCTGGCAGATCACGGTGGTGCCACTCTGTGTGCTGCATGTGCCCGACCCCGCGCTGGCGCTGTTGAAACTAACTCCGGTTGGAACCGTTCCGGTCACGACGACGCCAGTGGCCACGTCCGGCCCGTTGTTGGAGAGGGTATAGGTTATGGTCAGGGGGTTGCCGGCGCTCACGGTTGTTTCAGTCGTAGCGCCGGATCCAGCCGAAGTAATGACAGGGGCGATGCAGGTTATGCATAAATCAGCGGCGGTCCCAATCTCGACCAGGAAGGCGTCTTTCGTCCCATTCAGGGTTGCTCCTCCGGCGCATGGTACGGTGCAGGTTAACGGATCGAAAACCTCCAAATTGGTCGAGGTCGTATCGCCTGCAACATAAGTATTCAGATTGGTATCGATCGCAATGCTGGTCCCCCTGTCGGTGCCGTTGCCGCCAAAGTAGGTGGAAGAGGAGCCAACCTGGTTGTTGCTCGTAACCAAGGAGGTATCAATATGGGAAAAGAAGGCGTTTTGAGCGCCGTTCAGCACGCTCTGGATCGCTCCCGTGGTGACGGGAAAATTTGTAGAGGCGGTAAACCCTGTAACCAGTGCATCGCTGGCGGTGTCAACGGCGATCGCAGTGCCAGTCTCGTTCCCTGATCCTCCCAGATACGAAAAATAAGTGACGCTCACAAAATTTGGCGTCCCCGTTGTACTTAGCGAAGGGTTGCTCAGTCGCGCCACATAGGCGTCGAAGGCGGGTGTGGTTGCCTGAGCCGGGCATGGCAGGGTATTGGGTGGAGGAGTGTTCAGACATTCCTGAAAAGCTTGCGTACCGGTAGGCAAAAAGAAGTCCGTGGAATTCGTCGACCCCGTCAAGTAAATGTTGGCCGCGCCGAGATCAATGGTAATCGAAGTACTTGAATCCGAATTCGCGCCGCCAAGATAGGTCGAGAAAAGTAGCTGCGAACCAGCTTGCGCCAGAGGATTTATTTTGGCGACGAACGCATCCGTCGGGAACGGCGTGGTAGTCGCCGCCGTGCATGGGTTTAGAGTGGGCGGGGTAACGTCCGGAGGAACCGTATCCAGGCACGGTTGATATGCGTTGAGAATTGGGAAGTCTGTTCCCGAGGTGCCGCTGCTGCCATACAGCCCATTGCCACTGTTGAAGAAATTCGTAGTACCGCTGAAGTAGGCGTTTCCGGATAAGTCCACCACAACGCCGCCACCCACGGCAACGGGTTTGGCTGGAGTGCTGCCGCCGAAGTATGTGGAATAAGCGATCCCGCCAATGCCGGGAATCCTTGTATTTACTTTCGTGAGAAAGAACTGGATGCTGGAAAGCGACGTGCTTTGAAACGGAATCGGTAACTCAGTGGCTGGAAACGCGACGCCATTGCCGGCCACGTTGTTCGAGGTCGTGGTCCCAGTGATGAATGCATCTTGTTGGGTATCGATTGCCATCCCGCTAGCCACGTCATCGCCATTGCCGGAGAGATATGAGGAATAAGTCAGCGCCGAACCCGCAGGGTTAAGCACGCTCACGAATATTGAACAAGTGGTTGAGGTGCACGGCAGCACCTTCGTCGCAGGGGCTGTTTGATATGCCAGACTGGTGGTTGGAAAGTTGGTCGAAGTTGTGTTGCCTACAACGTAAGCGTTGCTGCTTCCATCCACCGCGAGGCCCACGCTGGTGTCGCTGCCGTTGCCACCAAGGAAGGTAAGGTAGACGATGGCCGGTGGTTGCGACGGCGCAATCTTCGCGACGAAGATGTTGGGATTCGCGGTAAGTTCTGTCGGTACCGTTCCATTCAGCGGGAAACTGCTGGGCGGCGACGTCGTGGAGCCGGCGAGATAAATGAAGCCGTCGCTATTGACCGCAACCGATGGCGATGTCGTCGTGGCGCTGCCGCCGAAATACGTAGAAAACTCGAGCACCGGATCGATGACCAGCTCGCGGCTGCGGTCATAAGGCCCGATCTCGAAGCCAACGCGGTTGCCTGCGCGCAAAACGAAGCGTCCTTCCACTGCACTACGGCGATCTCCATTGCCCTGGTAAACCTGGGGAGGCTGCAAGCGCACGACCTCTTTACTTTTACTTAAGACAAGCAGATCGCTGCCTCTGAGTTCTAGCTTCGTTGCGCCGTCAAACTCGAGTTCAGCTCGCGACGGATCGGAGCCAGGGGCAACGCGGAAGTCATACTCCAGGTGGCCTTGATTTCCGTAAAAGACCAGATCGATTCCGGGATAGACACTTTCGTAGCGAACACCGGCGTACTGCGGAACGTCGCTAAGCCATTTATGCGGGTCATTGCCAATAAAATAATTGCTCTTGCCGGCCAGGCGATTCGTTCCGGAGGTGAGTGCGTTCGGGTTGGCGCCCACCAGCTTCATGCGAACGAATTGTTCGCCCGAGTCGGTTCGCGATCTGGGAGCAGTCCGCAGAGCCAGCACCGCGCCGGTCTCATCAAGCAGGAGACTGTAGCCCGCACCGCGTGCCAGAAACTTCACGCCCGAATCGGCCTGACCATGATTGGGCTCGAAAATGAGGGGAAGCTGCCCGAGAACGGCTTTCGCATCCGGCTTCGGATGACCGGAAACATTGGGCAAGGTCGTGAACGGAGAGACTGGCGCCTGGACGCTGGTTGTCTGGAAGTGGTGAGGGAGACTCAATCCAAGCAGCACAGAACCTGCCGTGAGCAGCAAAACGAGCGTGCCAACGGCCTTGAACCGTAGTCGGCGACCATCCGAATCTGTGCTTTTTCCCAGAGTTCCTCCCAAATTTCCTCCCGACCAACGGCCATCTCCCATTATGCTTTTCCTCCGGTTCACACCGCTCATTTAGAGAGAGTAGAAACGACGCGCGAGCCAGTATTTACCCGGCGCCGGACGAAACCGTCCGCTGCTGACGAGTCACTTTGAACTAGCGGAAAATAAACAACTACTTAATCATCTGACGGATAGCCAAGTCAAGCGACACCCCCGCCCGATGGTGGTGCAGTTTGATAAAGAAGCGAGCCAGACGCGCGATTTTCGCTTTGCAAGAAGCGCGACGCTTCGCGCGGCTCGCCCAGATTCCTGACTGCGCAAAGAGTGCTTGTTCGGAATGACAACCAAACCGTACCACTATCCCCCGCTCCTGAGCCCCCCTCAAGATTTGTCAGACGCGATTTGTCAGATGCGTTGGGTGACGGGGAAAGATGCCGGAGCGTGGCACGAAAGTGGAATGAAGAAAATTGCAAATTCCGGTCTCGTGCCCAAGGGAACCCGATTTCTCGCGGTGCCGATGCTCTGAAAACATTTACCGAATAAGTTCGGGAGTCTTTTTGCTCTTGCAAACCACTGGTAATTCTATACATTGGAGATAGTCAACGGTCTGCCGGGGCGGCGGGACGTTGGTACCTCCCAACCTGCGGTTATCCGTACAGCCCTGTTTTGGTCTTCGTTAAGAAGAATGCTTTCTGAAACTACAGGACGGATGCAATCGAACGCTCAGGAACGGCGCACCATGAGGCGCTTTGATATGCGCCTGCCAGCTGTGGTTCGTCTGGATCAGGACAACGCGCTACAAACCGAAACTCAGAATGTGAGCGCGCGTGGAGTTTTTTTTTACTTAGACCGGCCGCTTCCGGCGGGAACTCCCTGCGAAGTTACTCTGACCTTCCCACCCCATATTACGCTGACCGATGCGGTTCGAGTGCGCTTTACCGCGCGCGTGATCCGCGTGGAATCGCCCCTGCCCTCGGCGCGAGTCGGAACCGCGGCCATGATCGAAGACTACGAATTTGTCCGTGCCCCTGGCAGCACAGATTTCCTTAGCGCCCTGCAGCGGGAGATGAAAGCGCCGAACTAAAATCGGGCATCCGATTCTTACTGGCTGTCCTTGCCTAGCTCCTTCATCCGCTGCCGCAAGCGGCTGTAGCGCCGCGCCAGGGTGCCGAGATACAGACCATGAATCAGCCAGGTGGCAATGTACGCAGAATAAAGAAATGACCGAGCGACAATGATGGAATAAAGCGCACCTATTCCAAGCGCTATGAGAAATAGCGCGAGGAGCACCTTGCCCGTCGTAGAAAGGACCTCACCGAACTTAGGCACCGACCCTCCAAGGAGCAACGGTCCAATAAGATTTCATAGATGCACTTGGTGAAGCGATTCAAGCGCTTCGGCTTCCTCCACTTCGCGCCGCAGCCACTCCAGGCGATAGCGAAACCAGCACACAAGAAAGGCAAAGCAGGAGAAGGCCAGCCAGTTGATCAGCAATATATGGAGCATGCGCGGATCAATCGATCCGCCGCCGCCAATTACGGGTTGCGGATGCTGCGTTCGGAAAAACCAGATCGAGAAATAAACCAGCGGAACGTCAAGCGCCCCGAAAATTGCCAGCACCGCAGCGAGCACTGGAGTTTGCGCGCTGTCGGAGAAGCGGCGCAGAATCAAATAGCTGACGTAAATGAGCCACAACACCAGAGTTGTGGTAAGGCGCACGTCCCAGGTCCACCAGATGCCCCAGACCGGCCGCGCCCAGATCGGCCCGGTTACCAGAACCACCGTACAAAAAACTACGCCAACCTCGGCAGTCACGAAAGCCAGAGCGTCGGCTTTCGGATTACGCCGCACGAGGTAGGCCACCGAAGCCACAAGATTCACAAAAAATAGCAGGAACGCCGTCCACGCCGAAGGCACATGATAATAAAAGATGCGCTGTACATCCCCCATGGTTCGTTCCATGGGAGCGACCCACATCGCCTGGTAAAAGGCGTATGCCAGGAGCAGAGCCGTAAGTATCGCGAGGATGGGGAAGGCCTTCTTCATTCCGCCTGCAACACTGTTTCAAATAAGGCCAAACAAGCAGTAGTAAACACCACATTGTAGGTGAGAAGCAACACGATCCAGAAGCGAGGATTCCCGTCACCGCTGAGAATGATCCGTGTGGCCTCGACCATACCTTGAATCGCCGGAATCGACAGTGGAAAAAGAATTAGCGGAAGCATCACCTCACGCATGCGCGTGCGGATCGACATCGCCGCAAAAAATGTTCCGCTTGCCACCAGCGCCCAGGTTCCCAGCACGCAGACGGGAATCAATTCCCATGCCGAGCCCAGCACTCGAAGGTTGTAGAAGATCATGAACAGAGGCGTCATCAGAGCCTCCAGCAGGCTAACCAGAACAAAGTTGCCCAGCGCCTTGGCAAGAAACAACGCGTTGGCGGGAGCCGGAGAAACGCGGTAAGCGTCCAGCACCTGGTTGCGCAGTTCGCGTGCCCAGGTCTGGTTCAAGGCGACGATCGCCGAGAATAGGAAGGCCACCCATACTAACCCCCCTGCGATCTGGCGCGACTCTTCCGCCGTGGGATCGAACGAAAAACTGAAGATCACCACCACCAGCAGTGAGAAAAATAACATCGAATTAAGGGCGTCTTTCGAGCGCCACTCCAGGCGAATGTCCTTGGTCAACGTCGCCAAGGTAATCGATTGAAAAGAACTCATCGCGTCTCAACCCTTGAAGGATTCGCAGGAACCGTAACCGTACGGTCGACGATCTTCCCCGCCTGCATCCACACAAACTCGTCGGCTACGCCTGCCAGCAGTGCGGCCTGGTGCGTGACCACAAAAATGGTTTTGCCGGCGTCACGCATTCCCTTGAGCAGCCCGACCATCTCTGCTGCCGAGTGCACATCGACGTTGGAAAATGGTTCATCCAACAGCAGAATCGGGGGATCGTGCAGGATCGCTCGCGCCAGCGACATCCGCTGCCGCATGCCCTGGGAGTACAGGCCGACTGGCCGCGCCAGAGCGGGATCGAGTCCCACCGACCGAATCACCTGTTCACAGCGGCCGTCACCAGCAATGTCGTAAAGGCGCGCGAAGTAGCGGAGATTCTCGAGGCCGCTCATTTCGTCGTAGAGCAGCGACGGATGGGCCATGTAGCCGATCTCGCGACAAGCCTCATGTGGACTCTTACCGCGAATCCAAATCGTGCCGCGGGTGGGATGCGCCAACCCCGCCAGCGCCCGCAGCAGAGTGGTCTTCCCCGCTCCGTTGTCGCCGAGAATGACGTGAAACTTGCCTGCATCAAAGTCCGCGTCCACACCGCGCAATGCGGCGAAACGGCCGAACTGCTTGATTAACTGGCTGACGGTGATGATAGGCGCGGCTTCGTTCACGGGCGTCAGAATGTTAACAGCAACGTCACTCCGGCAACGAGTTTACTGGAGATCGGCGCCCTCTGCACAAACCCGGGACATAATTTAAGACGAAGTTCGGCATCAGAATCCGAAACAGGGTAGACAGCAAATCGTAGACCGCAATCAAGATAGGCGGCGGCCGAATAAGAACGATTTAGTTCGAAGCGACGCCGGACTGAGGAGCGTGTTGCACCTGCGTCACGTTCTTGGCAGGAGCGGCCTGCATCTGGTTGCCGGGCTGTTGCGGCGCATATTTCGAGGCACACTTTGCCTGCAATGCCTTGGCGTGGAAAACGCCGTCGTGCCCAAAGCTGCCGTCAGCGAGGGCTTGAGAGTCATCCTTGAAAGTGTCGGGAGGCGCTTCGGTCCCGGTGTAGTCCACCGAGAGCAACTGGTCCTGCTCGACCAGAACAAACTGGACGTGCGTTCCGACGCGCTTGATCGATCCCGGTTGCACATTCCCCGCCACGCGCAAACGCTTAGTGTAGGCGCCGTTCCCCATCTTGTGCAGCTCGCTGATCGTGACGTAATAGCTTTTGCTATCCTGCACGCCTGTGTAAGCGAGATACCCAAGCAGAAGAAGAATGACGACCGTTGCCCCACCAAATTTCAGATAAGTCTTGGCCTGACTTGACATAACTCACCCCAATGGCATGCGTCCCACTTTCAAGACTCTACGCGCCGCCGCGACCCAAATCAAGATTCAGGGCGCCAGCTAGCTGTCTGTGCAGCTAAGGCCCGCCTGGTTCGTTGACGCGCTGTCGCTTCGTCCTTAAGATGGACGGACCCGCACAGGCGGGTTCTCTCCAATGATCGGCCAAATCATTTCACACTATCGCATCCTCGAGAAGCTTGGCGGAGGAGGCATGGGTGTGGTCTACAAGGCCGAGGACATTGATCTTGGCCGCTTTGTAGCGCTAAAATTTCTTCCCGACGAAGTGGCGCGCGAACCGCAAGCGCTAGAGCGTTTTCGCCGCGAAGCGCGAGCCGCGTCTGCGCTGAATCATCCTAATATTTGCACCATCCACGAAATCGGCAAGCACGGCGAACAGACCTTCATCGCAATGGAGTTTCTGGATGGGGTGACTCTAAAGCATCTCATCGCAGGAAAACCAATCGAGAACGAAACCTTGCTCTCGCTGGCCATCGAAATCGCGGACGGATTGGACGCCGCGCATTCCCAGGGAATTGTCCATCGCGACATCAAGCCAGCCAACATCTTCGTCACCAAGCGCGGCCACGCCAAAATCCTGGATTTTGGTCTGGCTAAAGCCATGTCCCAAGGCGCTCCTTCAGGCCCGGCCTCGGCGCACACGATGACGGCCACAATGGACGAGCAAAACCTGACCAGCCCGGGTTCAACAATCGGCACCGTCGCCTACATGTCGCCGGAACAGGCGCGAGCCAAAGACATGGACGCGCGCAGCGATTTGTTTTCCTTCGGCGCGGTGCTCTACGAAATGGCGACCGGCACGCTGCCCTTCCGCGGCGGCAGTTCGGCTGAGATATTCAAAGCAATTCTGGATGCGACGCCCGCTCCGGCCGCGCGGCTGAATCCCGACACTCCTGTCGATCTCGACCGCATTATGAACAAGGCCCTCGAAAAGGATCGCAATCTGCGCTACCAGAGCGCGGCCGATCTGCGCACGGACCTGGTACGGTTGAAACGGGACCTTGATTCGGGCAGATCGTCGCCCGCGGCGGTGGTCGCCAGCGGGGCGTCGTCGGGAGGTGTAACGTCGGCAAGCTCGTCGTCGGTCTCAGCCGCGATTGAGCCGACGAGTTCGCGATCGCGCTTGTACCTACTGCTCGCAGCCGTTGCCGCCGTCGTAGTAGTTGCCGTCGCAGCCGGCATCTATTTTCTGCACGGGAAATCGCAGAGCGGCAAGGTGGATTCGATTGCGGTACTCCCTTTCGTCAATTCGACCGCCGATCCAAACAACGAGTACCTGAGCGATGGCTTGACCGAAGGCCTGATCGGTACGCTCTCGCAACTGCCAAACCTGAAGGTAATGGCGCGCAGTACGGTCTTCCGCTACAAGGGGAAGGAAGATGATCCCCAGAAAATTGGCCAGGCCCTGCAAGTGGGGGCTGTATTGATGGGACGCATTACGCAACATGGGGACCAGGTTGGCGTGCAAGCCGATCTAGTGAGTACCGCCGACGGCTCCGAACTCTGGGGCTCCCAGTATGACCGCAAGTTGGCGGAGATTACGCAGGTGCAAAGCGACATCACCCGCGACATATCAAACCGCTTGCGCATTCAGCTGAGTGGACGCGAGCAGCAGCGTATGAGCAGCGCCAGCACCAGCAATCCAGAGGCTTATCGCCTCTATCTGCAAGGCCGCCAGCTCTGGTACGGCCGCACCAGCGACGGGCTCAAAAAGAGCATCGAACTGTATCAGCAGGCAATTGCCGCCGATCCCAATTACGCCCTTGCCTACACCGGGCTCGCGGACACCTACGCCGTTGCCGCCAGCTACGGCACCGGCATCACCTTCCCCCAAGCGCGCGCGTTGGCGGACCAGGCCTCGCGCAAAGCCATCGAACTCGACGACTCTTTATCCGAAGCGCACAATGCGCGCGCCAATGCGCTGGTCGCGGCGTGGAAATGGAGCGAGGCCGAGCCCGAGTATCACAAAGCGCTGGAGCTGAACCCGAACAACGCCACCGCCCATTACTTTTATGCTTTCGGATTCCTTATCCCGCAGAAGCGCTTCGATCAAGCCCAGGAAGAATTCCACACCGCTCTTTCGCTCGACCCGCTTTCTTCCGTCGTGAATATGAATTACGCAGTGCTCCTGATGATGCAGGGCCGCTATCCCGAGTCTCAATCGCAATTCAACAAGGTGATCGAAAGCAACCCGGCGTTCCAGGGACCGCATTTTTATTTGTCCGAGCTATACGCCAGCACCGGGCGCTTCGCCGAGGCCGTGAGTGAAGTACAAAAGGTCGCTCCCACTCCCGGTTCGTTTACCCCAGACGCCCAGGGTTACAACAAACTGGTGCTTGCAACTGCGTTGACCAATTTTAATGATTCAGCGGTCGCCTTGAGTTTCCGCTTAATGGGCAATCGCGACAAGACTTTCGAGTATCTTGAAAAGGCTTTCGCCGCCGAGGATGGCGACCTCGTCCTTCACCTGCGTTATCCGGCGCTCGACCCGATCCGCTCCGATCCGCGCTACGCCAGCCTGATGCGCCGGCTCGGCTTGCCGGAATAGCGTCCGCGTTTTCAGTGCCCCTCATCGACCGTGCTGTACATGCGAACCCGTGCCGCGGGCACGCAGGTCGTTGAGCCGTCGCGGTGCGTGACATCTGAGTGAGGGCTGTCACGGACGACGAGATAGCTGCGGATCAGGTAGCAAGTCACGTTAAAAGGCGGCGTTATTTCAGTTGTAAATCTATTCGCGCGATCTCGAATTCGAGGCGAATCTTGGCTTTGGGGTTGGGCGTATTGATCGACGTGATTGCCGCGTACGGTATCCGTCTCTACGCTACTTTGCGCCCCGAACCAGACCTGCAGATTCGGATCGAGCTGGAACAAATCCGTTACCGGATTACTCGAAGAGAGATTCGACGCGGTGACTTGGGAAGGAGCAACACCGGAATTATCGTTTCCCTGCGACTGTGCACAGAGCTGCCCAGCGCACCATGCAACCAGCATTACCACAGCAAGAAGACGAGCAAGCGGCATATAGGCCCTCCTCGATATGAGAATGATAGCACCATCCGCCCAACCGCAATCGAGGATTCTCCAGTCAGAAGCCGCCGTCCGATAGAATGAGAGCGGTTCCAGAAATTCTATGATTCATCCCTGGCACGACGTAACTCCCGGCGACAAGCTGCCGCAGGAATTCGATTGCGTGATCGAAATTCCTTTCGGATCAAGTGTGAAGTACGAACTGGACAAAGCCAGCGGACTGATCAAACTCGATCGCGTTCTCTATTCCGCGGTTTACTATCCCGCGAATTATGGCTTCATCCCGCAGACGCTGGCCGAGGATGACGATCCGCTCGACGTGCTTGTGCTCTGCCAGGAAACCGTGGTGCCGCTCACCGTCATTCACGCCCGCACCATTGGTCTGATGACCATGATCGATGCCGGCAAGCCGGATCACAAGGTCATTGCGATTGCCACCGAGGATCCCGAGTTCAACTCCTACCACCAGGCCGCGGAAATGCCGCCGCATCGCATGCTCATGCTGCGGCGCTTCTTCCAGGATTACAAACAGCTCGAAGGCAAGGCGGTCGAGGTCGACGAAATACGTCCCCCCACGGAAGCATATCCCATCATCCTCGACGCCCTCCATCGATACAGCGAACAACGCCGCAAAGGCTTTCAGCCGGCCAAGCATTAACGCGGACACTGAGGATAAACACTGCGTCCCTGGCCAAGTTGCGATAATCCGCGAGAGCTCCGGTAATCAAGGTAAGTCCTTGTACCTCGGTAACTTCATTCGCCTCGAAGGCGCCAGATAGAATTCGACGAGTCCAAACTCATACTCCCGGGTTCGTTACAAGGGAGTTCATCGTGCCGAAAGGCCCTAGCTCATCAAAAGCAAATCATGAAAGAGGAGACCATGAAAACCTTACGACATTGCGCCACAATTGCGTTTCTTATCGCTCTCTGCACCGCGTTAAGTTTCGCCGACGAACCGGGAAGGCATCCAGCTTATCTGCATGCACTCAGCGACCTGCGCCACGCGCGCGCTCATCTGGAGAACCCTGCCGCCACTCATCACATGGATAAGGAAGAAGAGCACGCCATTGAAGAGATTGACAAAGCTATCGAGGAAATTAAGCGGGCTGCGATTGACGACGGCAAGAGCCTGAACGATCATCCTCCGATCGATATGAGAATGGACCGCGCCGGCCGCTTTCATCGCGCCCTCGAATTGCTGGACAAAGCGCACAATGACATCGCCCGCGAAGAAGACGATCCTTCCGTGCGCGGTCTGCGGAATCGCGCGATCCATCACATCGACGAAGCCCACCACATCGTCGATCACCTGATCGTGCAGGCTGCCAACTATTAGAAACTGCTTCGGTCGATGACAAGTCTCAGGGAGAGCCCGGCATTCTTGCCGGGCTTTTCCTTTTATGTCCGCCCGCGGCTTTACGCTACATTCCTTTGAAAACAAAACTGATCTCCTTAGTTTCGTTTGCGCCGATCGTAACGGTCTGCGTTGATGTACCCAGCTTTTCGTGCCAGGCTTTAATGGTGTAGGTTCCCGGAGGCAGATTGCTCAGATCGAAGCTGCCATCCTTGCCGGTTACGGCGAAATACGGATGTTTGAAGACCGCGATGTAGCCATGCATCCAGGGATGCACGTTGCACTTCACCGGAATGGCAATCTCCTCTCGTGCAAAGGCCTCGTCAACGCTCGATCCCGGCGGCTCGGCCTTGTTCCATTCGCGATTGTTCGCGGGAGTGGGATGAATGTTGTGCGAGGTTGGATCGTCGTTCACCATATGCAATGGCTGGTTCGCCCTCACCGCGAGAACGTGCGGCATGTACATGCAACCTTTCTGCTCGACGACCGCGGGCTGCGTCGGAGTATCGAAGGTGCGCTCGCCCAACCCCTCGGCGACGAAGACGACCACATCCTGAAGGTCGCCCTTCGAATCCGTCACGACCTCCGGAGCAAACACGGGCGAGGGATGTTGCTTCGCACAGCTCGGATCAGAGGACATGCTGATCAGCTTCGGTTTCGGCGCCGTCCCTTCGAATTTCACGATGCCCTTCAGGCTGGCGGTCGTGCCCGTGTTGGGAGCAGGGCCGCCAGCCTTCACCGCGTAAGGCGCCGAGATGCTCATCGACAAAGTTAGAGCGAATATCGAAACCAAATTTCTCGCTTTCATAAAAATGCACCTCAATTCAGTTCTCCTTCGAAAACAATGGCCACCGGTCATTGCTCGGTAAAGATATGGTCAGTAAAGGCATGGTCAGTAAAGGCACCGTCGTATCCCCGGTGATATCCAGCGCTGAACATGGCGCGGTCCTGCTCCGTGTTCCAGCGGCCGATTGCGATACGCGGCGGCTGGCCGTCCGCGGCTGCGAGTTTGCCCACATACAATCCATCGCGAAATGCGCCGTCCGCGGCGTATCGTGCTTCCACGCCTGCGGTTGCGATCACTTTGCCGTTGCTGTTTGCGAGCATTGCCATGGTGCCGAAGCAAGCGGCAAACGCGAGTCCATACGCAGAAAGCTTGGTCATATTTCTCCTCCTCGTTTGCGTTGAACGAATCGTCCGCGCCTGAACAAGGCAGTCCCCCGGCCACGCCGTTGAAAGAGCGGCCCAGCGGCCCGTTTACCTATTCAGTTCTCAGTAGTGATTCGCTCGAGGTGAATCGAGAGTAAGGGATGCACCAATGCGGATTGTCACAGCTCCGTCACGCGTGAGTCATTTTGTCGTCATCAGTTTGTCAACGGCTTGCCATCGCGCTGCAGTTCAAGAAGGCGGCAATGATGTAATCGCAAGAAAACTCCTGTCCTCGTCCTTTGCTTGACAGCAGCCCGCCCGCGGCGCATTCTCAACGCAAAGCTGCAAGCAGGGAGGGACTTGTGACGAACGCACAGGCACACTCACCAGCCGGCGGACATGAAAGCGGCTGGCTGACGGCTGTCGCCTCGCTGTTGGTCGGCGCAGCGTTCTTCGCTCTCTGGTTCTGGCTGCTGCCACGATGGCTGGGTTTCAGCGTAGATACGGCGGGCAGCGCGCGCTGGCGCTGGCTGGCAGCGATTCCATCTGTGCTGGGATTCGCGGTTGCGTTGCGCTGCATCTGGGACTTCGGATGGACGGGACACGGTACGCCCGCGCCGGTCGCTCCGCCGCAGCGGTTGGTGGTAGTCGGCTTCTACCGCTTTGTACGCAATCCCATGTATGTGGGCTTTGCGGCAGGATGGATTGGACTGTGGATAATTTTCGGTCACGCCAACCCGATATTGATCGCCTCCGTCGCGGCGGTCGCCCTCGGCATACATCTGTTTGTTATGTTCTACGAGAAACCCACGTTGCGCGGAAAGTTCGGCGAAGACTACGAAGAGTATCGCCGCAACGTTCGTCGCTGGTGGCCGCGTCTGCGGCCGTGGAACAAGCCGGCGTAACGCCGCATCACTTTCAATTGCGCCCGGTCACCAAACGTGGCAGGCGTTCTCTGCGACCATGGGCTGGCCGGCCTTGCATCCCCAAGCCTTCTGAAATTCCGGCATGTTCTGCACCACGCCATCCACGCGGTATTTCCCCGGAGAGTGAGGATTGGTGGTGACCTGCGAACGCAGGTATTCCGGACGCCGCTTCTCGCACCACACACGGCCAAATCCCAGAAAGAAGCGCTGTTCGGGCGTGTAGCCGTCGATCTTCTGTCCTTCCTTCCTAGTCTTATCTTCAGCAATCATATGTTCGAGCGCCATCAAGGCAATGCGGGCGCCGCCATTATCTGCTGTGTTCTCGCCCAGCGTTAAACGTCCGTTGAGCTTCAAATCATCGACAGCGACAAAATTCGAATACTCGTCTGCCACACAACTGACGCGCTTTTCGAACTCCTTGCCATCCTGCTCGGTCCACCAGTCGCGCAGGTTGCCCTTGGCATCGTACTTGCGGCCTTGATCATCAAAACCATGTGTGAGTTCGTGGCCAATGACCAGACCGATGCCGCCGAAGTTCACCGCATCGTCCATACTCTTATCGAAGAAAGGCGGCTGCAGAATTCCCGCAGGGAAAACGATTTGGTTGAACGAGCCGCTGTAGTAAGCGTTCACGGTCGGCGGCGTCATGCCCCACTCTTTGCGGTCGAGTGGCTTGTCGATCTTGGCAATCTCGCGCTTCGCCTCGAACGCATTGGCGCGATCCACGTTCCCCAGCAGATCATCCCGTTTGATGGTGATGGAACTGTAGTCACGATACAGATCGGGATAGCCGATCTTGTTTCGAATCGCCTCCAGTTTGACTTTGGCCTGTTTTTTGGTGTCGTCGCTCATCCAGGAAAGATTTTGGATGTCGCCGTCAAGCGATGCTTCCAGCGCGTCCACCATCTTGAGCATGCGCTGCCTGCCATCGGCGCCAAAGGTGAGCTCGACGTAGCGTTGGCCCAGCGCTTCACCCAGAGAATCGTCAACCAGCTTCACGCATCGCTTCCATCGGTCCGGGATCTGTTTTTGACCGCCCAAAGCCTGGCGCATCTTGAAATCGGCTTCGACATAGGGTTGTGAGAGCCAGGGCGCGGCAGCGCGCAGAACATGCCAGGTCACATAAGTCTTGAGCGAGTCCAGTGATTCGGTTGCGAGCGTATCGTTGACCTTCCGAAAAAAATCGGGGTTACCAACGTTCATCTGAGTGAACGACGGCGCACCCACCGCAACGAAGTAACGATTCAGTTGGAAATTAGGAGCCAGCGCAATCGCCTCGTCACGGCTCATTTTGTGGTCACGATTCCTGGGATCGCGCCGTGCAGTGCGGTCCATGGAAGCCTGAGCCAAGGCTGTTTCGATGCGCAACACGATTTTGCCGGCGTTCGCAGCCTGTTCGGGGGACTCTCCTGCCAGCGTAAACGTCTCGGTCACATATTCCACCAAGTGCTTGCGCATATCGATCATGCGGGCATCGTCTTTGATGTAGTAATCACGATCGGGCAGGGACAGACCTCCCTGATCAATGTAGGCGATGACCATGTCGGAGTTGTGCAAGTCGGCGTTCGAATAGAAACTGAACAGCGACGGAGCCCCGATCAGATAGAGATGCGCCAGTTCGTCAAGCAATGCGCCCTTGTCTTGAACTGCGGCCACGCGATCAAGCTCCGGTTTGAGCGGAGCGATGCCTTCTTGGTTCACCGTCTTTTCGTCCATGCATGAAGCGTACAGGTCACCGATCCGCTGATCGATGCCATCGCGGCTCGCGCCGCCCGCCGCGGCCTTTTCCAGAATGCCGCGTTCGATGCCGAGATTGCGCTCGTCGAGTTCGGCGAAACTTCCCCAGGACGACCGGTCGGCAGGAATCTCGGTTTTCCTCAGCCAGTTTCCGCACGCGTACTGGTAGAAGTCCACGCAGGGATCGACAGTCTTATCGATGTTGTCGATACTGAAGCCATCGTCGGACTTAGCCGTGGAAGGCGTTTGGGCGAAACCGCTAATGGCGAAGAAAATCACAAGCAAGAAGAAACAGAACCTGCGCATAACTCGATCTCCTGGGCGCTCTCGCGAAGAATTCTATGCCCTTCGCGGTTCCGCGAACAAGGTAGGCTCCGGGGCGGAATCGTAAGATTGAATCATAAGAGAATAATAAGAGATTAGAGCGTGCAACACTCTTGCGCATTCACCACCGCGACGCGTTCCATTTTCTGGAAAACAACACTTATCTCGTTGAAAAAGAACTCTCCTTGCGTTGGCGCAGCGTTTGCACGGTTCTGCTGAACAATGTATAGACGCGTCTCGCTCGAAATCGTCCGCCTGACAGCGGTCCCCCTGCGATTGCGCCACATCACCACAACGCCCAGGAGAAAGTCATTTGCCGACTGTCCGCTTATTCGCTCTCATATTCTTGATTACCGGCCGCTCTCTGAGCCAGGATCACATGCTCAACCGGACTCCCAACGAAATGCGTGCCGAAATCGACTCATCGGGCGGCTTCACGCCCAGCTTTAGTCGATCGTCTCCCGTCCCTCCTGCGCCTGCGGCGCACCGAGTTATAGACAAGAAATTCATGATTGTCATGGGAGCGCTCGGTGGCGCCGAGAGTTTGCGGTACACTTCGCGAAAGCTGGTGCTCGACAATGAATTCGCCGCCGGCGCGCCCTGGGTCACTACAGTTCCCCCGAACCAGCACCTGGTAGCTAAGTACGCGGGTCTCTACGTTGCAGAACTGCTCGTGGCATATGAGGTTAAGAAGCCGCACTCCTGGCTTCCGGGTGATAAAGCCGTGCGGAAGCTGTGGTGGGCATATCCGGCGACTGTGGCAGCAATCCACATCAAGAACGGCGTTGGCAACATTCGCACTCAGGGGCCTGGCGGCTGCACCTCGATAGAGTGCGCTGAGCAAATGCAATAGTTCGTGGATCTAATCCACCCTGAATTCCGCTGCCGTCGTCTCCACCAACTTTTCGGGGAACCGGGCGGCCAAGTGCTGCGTAACAGCAGACATGCTCGCGATCTGCCCGGCATCCGGAAAACCGGGCCAGTACCGCGGCGGTGACCCATGGCCCAGGTAACACAATTTCCGCAACGGCTCACGACCAGCCCACAGCGGAGCGCAAAAGATCCAACTTCTTCTGGTGGTTGATGGTGTTGTCCTCGGGGGCCATCGCCGTATACGGAGCAAGCTATTTCTTCGTTAAGCCATCCGATGGGCACTTTGCACGCTACATCTTGCCTTTGCGCCTGCACATTGCCGGAGGCGTGGGCGCCTTACTCGCAGGCCCCTGGCAGTTCTCGCAGAAGTTGCGCACACGCGCGCTAAATGTGCATCGCTGGCTGGGACGCTTCTAGCTGCTCGAGGTAGCTCTTGGTTCGCTGGCGGGTTTTTGGATGGCAACGGTTTCCAGCGAAGGCTGGCCAACGCATTTCGGTTTCGGCATTCTGGCGGTTTTGTGGTTCGTCACCGGCCTGCAGGCCTATCGCATGGTGCGCAATGGGAATATTGAGGCGCACCGACAATGGATGATCCGAAACTTTGCGTTGACCTTAGCGGCTGTGACTCTGCGTATATATCTGCCCTTGGCGCTCGCCGTCCTGCATTGGCCATTTCGCCCCAGTTACATTGCGATCTCGTGGCTGTGCTGGGTTCCGAATCTGCTGATCGCGGAGTGGATGGTTCGCCGGCAAACACTTCCTGGATAGAGCGAATGGCGACAGAAAAGCAAGTGGTCGTACCACTTCTCTGCTCGTCCGAGTATAATCGGTGCCTAGAATCCCGCTAGGAAAGACGAAAGCTGGCACTCCTATGACCTCTACCAATGGCAATTCAGGCAATGGCAGTAACGGATACAGTGTCCCCAAGCCGCGCGCCGAGTGGCTGACGCAGCGCAAGCGCGCGAACACCGACGGCAATTTCTCGCAGATGCACTACGCGCGCAATGGCGTGATCACCGAAGAAATGGGATACGTCGCCCATCGCGAAAAACTCGCGCCTGAGTTGGTGCGCGACGAAGTGGCCCGCGGCCGCATGATTATTCCCGCCAACATCAATCATCCGGAACTGGAGCCGATGGCGATTGGCGTGGCCTCGCTATGCAAGATCAACGCCAACATCGGCAACTCGGCGGTCACGTCGGAAGTGAACGAAGAACTGAAAAAGCTGCACACCGCCGTGCACTACGGCGCCGACACGGTGATGGACCTCTCCACCGGCGGCAACATTCACGAAATTCGCGAAGCCATTCTGCGCCATTCTCCGGTGCCCATCGGCACCGTGCCCATCTACGAAGCTATCGCGCGCGTGAAACGGGTGGAAGACTTGAATGCCGAAATCATGCTCGAAGTAATTGAAGAGCAGGCCGCGCAGGGCGTGGACTATATGACCATTCACGCCGGCGTGCTGATCCAGTACCTGCCGCTGATCTCCAAGCGCATCACCGGCATCGTCAGCCGCGGCGGCGCCATCCTCGCGCAGTGGATGGCTTACAACCACAAGCAGAATTTCCTCTACGAGCGCTTCGAAGATATTGTCAAGATTTTCAAGAAGTATGATGTCAGCTTTTCGCTGGGCGACGGCCTGCGTCCCGGCTGCGTCGCCGACGCCAGCGACGAAGCCCAATTCGCTGAGCTGAAAACTCTCGGCGAGCTCACGAAAATCGCCTGGCAGTACGACGTGCAGGTGATGATCGAAGGCCCCGGCCACGTTTCCATGGACAAGATCAAGGAGCAGGTGGAGAAAGAAGTCGAGCTCTGCTATGAAGCTCCTTTCTACACGCTGGGCCCGCTGGTCACCGATATCGCTCCCGGCTACGACCACATCACGTCAGCCATCGGCGCGGCCATGATTGGATGGTATGGCGCGGCCATGCTTTGCTACGTTACCCCGAAAGAGCATTTAGGGTTACCAAACGAAAAAGACGTGAAGGACGGCATCATCGCCTACAAGATTTCCGCCCACGCCGCCGACATCGCCCGCCAGCGTCCCGGCGCCCGAGATCGCGACGACGCCCTCAGCTACGCCCGTTACAAATTCGATTGGGAGAAGCAGTTCGCGCTCTCGCTCGATCCCGAAACCGCCCGCTCCATGCACGACGAAACCCTGCCCGACGACTTCTACAAAGAGGCAGCCTTCTGCTCCATGTGCGGCCCGAAATTCTGCTCGATGAACTACTCGTCGAAGGTGGACGAGTACAACAAGCAGGTGCATGGCATCGAGAAGAAGGACCACTCGGAGCTGGTGGAGAGGCTGGTGTCGCTCAAGTAAGGGCCGTAATCTTTTCTACCTGTACGCTATCCAGATACAAGCGGCTATGGTGAGCGCCACCATCGTGAGGACTAGGTTGAGGATGAACCGCCAAAAGCCCGAGCGGACTTGGGCGTGCTTTTGGTCGATCAAGCCAAGCTTGGCCAGCAGCCAGACGAACAGCATGACAGGGAGCCTACCATAGCGCCCGTCCAGCCGACTACTTTCTTGCCTGATGCTAGAATCTCGGGCATGAAGATCGAGACTCTGATACCGCTGGAAATCAAGGCGGGAGACAACGGTCATGAAGTGTTGATCCGTGTATCCCCTCAGATGCCTGTGAAGATCGTCACCCTGGTCTTTGACAAGTCCACATCAAGCAAACAGATGAATGAGATTGTCAGCGCCTTCGAGAATTTGAAGCTGAACGAAATCACAGTGACGACCAACTAGCACCGTGGCCGGGTGCCCCACTTCTCGCCGCCTTTGCGAGAATTGGGATCGCTTGCGAGAACTGGGATCGCTGGAGACGGCTAACGAATTCCATTGCGCTGCCCACAGATTCCAGCCTACGATAAGCCTATGGCGAAGGCGAAGAAGTTCGAACTCGAGAGTCCTGCTCCTATCCTCGACGAGGAAGACGAGGAAACGCTCGCCGCCATTGATGAAGGCATTCGGGACGCGGAAGCTGGTCGAACCGTCCCCGCCGAAGAAGTCCGCAAGCGGTTGCCCAAGTGGATTACCGCCTCGTCTAAATGCAGAGAGCACTGGACGATCTCGCCGAAACCATCGGCCACGTTGCCCAAGACGACGAAAAAACCGCATTGTCTTTTTGGAAGAGTTTTGGTGTTTGAGAACCAATGCTCGCGGAGTATGCTATACATATGTCAGTAAACTGGCTTAAGGTTGCTCAAAAGATGGCCGAGGACGCGCGGGAGCAGTTGGCGATTAATCGCCAGCGTCTTCGGGAAATCATCGAGAAACGCGACCGGCAGCAAACCACACAACAACATCCTACAAATGCTCAGTGACTTGCCCTCGGCTGACCATCATTGCCGGCGCTAACGGTTGTGGCAAGTCAACATTAACCAGCCGATCGAGCTTCATTTATAAGACTCCCCTGCTCGATCCCGATGCTATCAGTAAGGCGCTCCAGCCAAGCATCCCCGGAGCCTCGGCGGTCGCTGCTGCGCGGCACGTTCTCATTTCTGCCGGTAAGCACATTGAAAGAGGCGAGAGCTTCGCCGTTGAGACAACACTGGCCGGAAAACATTACTTGCGAATGATGGTTGATGCGCGAGTTCGTGGCTTCGAGGTCGTGCTGGTCTACATCGGGACAGAAAATGTTGAAATCAATCTGGCTCGAATCAGAAATCGCGTCCTCGTTGGCGGCCACGACGTTCCGGAACTAGACGTGCGGCGCCGATACAAACGAAGTTTCGAGAATCTTCGGGCTGCCATATCACGCGCCGACCACACCATCGTGTTCGACAACTCAACCGAAGAGGGTTACCGGCTCATCGCGGTTCTCGGGCCGTCTGGAAGTCAGTGGTTCGACCCCGTTCCCGATTGGGCAAAGGCAAGTCGGGGCTAGACCGGGCGTCGCCTCAATCGAATTTGTCTTACCCTGCGCGACCGCGCAGGTTGAGGCGCCAGTAGTCCAAGGAAAAAGGCGGAGTATCCGCCGAAGCTCGATCCGTCAGCTCTGCCATGAATTCCGCCCGAAGTTGTTCGGAGGGAATGTTCTCCAGATGCCACCGAAAAATAATATTACGCACAAACTCGTTGTACTGCCCCGCACTGTCGAGGATCGTGGGGGCCGCTTCGATCGAGGTCTCGACCTCGACGAACCCAGCGCGTAGAAGGGCCTGCGCTGCACCCTCTGCATCCTGAAAAAGCCAGGGTTCACGGAAGTCTGCGAAGAACGAAGCAAATTTCGGAGTCGCGGCCAGTTCGTCCGCACGTTTGCGCAGGCAGAATAGGTTCGGTCCGCCTCCGCACTGGGCTTCCAGCCATCCTCCAGGAACGAGAGCCCGGCGCAGGTTCGCAAACAATTGATCGTGGTCGAGTACCCAATGAAACGCCGCCGTGCTCACGATCCCGTCGAAGCTAGCCTCAAACGGCAGGCGCAACAGATCACAAAGGACCAGATTCGGGACTAGATTCGGGCGAGGTTTGAAATGTGCGAGGTGCTCGCGAGCAGATCTCAACATGTTTTGGGAGAGATCGATGCCGACCACTCGGCCACCGGGAAGTGCGTCGAGTAATTCGGCGGTGAGTCGCCCGGTGCCGCATCCCGCATCGAGCACCGCCTCGTCTCCGCGCAGGCTCAACCGCGACAAGACCTTCTTCCCCCAACTGAGCTGTGGTTCGGAAAGCCGGTGATAGGCGTCGGAATTCCACTCGCGCGAAGAAGATTGATTTTGCGTCAAGGTCATCCACAACGTTAATTTTCATCGGGCTGCTATCCTTGCGGCATGTTCCAGAAAGGATGACGTCGTCCTGCCCTCAGCTCTTGAAATCCGCCACACCATCCCACACCAGTTGGACGGCGATAGCGAGAATCAGAAAGCCAAAAATTTTATTGATGGCTCCGACGGCGCTCGGCCCCAGCCGCCGCACCAGCGGCCCTCCCAGCCAGAAGAACAGCAGCACCGAAAGCGCCACCGCCGCGATGCCGATGACCATGCCGATGTAGGAAACGGCGCTATCTACGTGCGCGGCCAGCGCCATCACGACGCCAATGGCCCCCGGCCCCGACATCAGCGGCATCGCGAGCGGAGTTAGGGAAATATCTTCTTTCTCTTTCGCCTCATGGCTCTCCTCGGGTGTGATGCGCGCATGCGATGTCACCATGCCCCAGGCGGTATTGGCGACGATCAGCCCTCCAGCAATCTTCAAAACCGGCAGCGAGATACCGAAGAAATACAAAACGAAGCGGCCAAAGAAAAGGAATGTGACCAGGATAACGAAGACCCATATGCCGGTCTTTAAGGCGGTGCGCCGGCGATCCTGTGGAGACCAGGAAGAGGTCATCGTAAAGAAGATTGGAATGCCGCCGAAAGGATCGACGATGGGAAACAGTGCCAGAAACGTCGCCGCCGCCGAGTGCGGCAGCGTGCGCAGGAATTGTCCGAGAGCGTGGGTGGCATTCATGGGATCAGTTGGATTTGAACGGGTTAAAGATCCCTACCCCAAGATGCCTGAAGTCTTTTTCGTTCCGGGTCGCTAGGGTGAGCCCGTGCAAGCGGGCGGTCGCCGCAATCATGACGTCGTAGAAAAGGCTTTCTTGTTTCCCCACCATCATACGTGCCGTTTCGCGGAAGCAACGCCCATCCATTGGCAGTACGGTCGACGAGTTCTCCAACTCGTTAACCCAGGTCTCAATGGCGCGCGCTTTAGCTGGGTCTTGTCTACGGATGCGCTCGATGCCCTCCTGCAGTTCCCCGAGAGTAACTGCAGAAAGACAGATCTGCTCGTCCCGCATGCCCTCAAACCACGTCATCACGGCTCCGTGCGGTTTCGGTTTGCGAATCTCCGAAATTATGTTCGTGTCGAGCAGGTACCGAGTCACTCGAACTCCACGGGCGGCCGTCGTTTCCACTTTCTGCGAGGCGGAACAACGTTCTCAAAACGGGGGCCCGACATCAGCAATTCTTTAATACCGGGGCGGGACACGCTCTGCATCCGGCGCCACTCCTCAATCGGCACAAGAACAGCCGCTTCCACACCGCGGCGCGTCACCACTTGCGGCCCCTTCTTGAGCGCCGCGTTAAGGAACTCGCTGAAACGGGACTTCGCCTCTTGCAGTTGCCAGGAACTCACCCTTCCACCTCTCAACGATTATATGACTAGTCAGATGACTAGTCAAATAGATTACCGATACCCCTCCAGTACCTTGGCCGCGCGCTCGAGGGCAGCAGCAAGGACTGCCAACTGCTGACGCGTTCGCTCTGCATCCCCTTTGTCCAGAGCTTCATTTACTCCCGGAATCACAACGGCGGCATAGCCCGTGTATTCACCCGGAGCATAGATGGCATGGCGAAACCAGGGACGATGCGGCAGTCCCTCGGGCAGCAAGAGAGCACGCTCGCCGCTACGCAGCGCCTGGTTCAACCGCAAAAGATCTCGCGGCGGATTCTTCTGCTTCGACCTGATCTTTCCGCCTGCTTCGCGGAAATGCTTTGCGGCGGCTATCGCGGCGCTGAAGTCGACTGGGCGGTCCCCTAATTTCTCCTCGGCTCTTTTCTTGGCTGTATCGAGGTAAGCGGAAATTTCTTTGCCGTACTCTTCGTAGTCGTAGGGCAGCACGTCGGCGTCAGCCATGCGTAAGGCCTCGAGGCCGAATACTCGCGCCATCTGCTGCTCGTAAACGAAATCTGGATCGCCGAACTTCGTGAACCAGGCAAAATTGTCGAAGACCGAATGGTATACACCATAGGGGCCGGTCGAGCTGATATCGGTGGAAGGCACGCCCAAATGCTGCTGAAAGGCACTGTAATCGGAGCCGCTGCCTAAATCGCCGACCGCGACATCGCCTTTCACCGACGCTGCCGGCGCGCGGCGGTTATCGTCGTTAGCCTCCGCCGGCGACTGCACCGACAAGCTGCCGGCGTGATCCACCTTCTGCCAAGCCTCATAGACAGTGCCACCCTTGGGGCTGGGCACGGCTTTGGCAACATCTCGCAAAAACTGCTTCAGGCTGGGCACGGCCGAGGCGCCGAACTTGGGGCCGGAGACAGCAACGTCCATGTTGAAATACGCGGCAGCGTTGGCTAGCTCCGATTCGTGTTGCTCGGCCCATTCCGTGGAACCCATGAGGCCTTCTTCTTCGCCATCCCAGCTGGCAAAAATCATGGTGCGCTTCGGCTTCCATCCCGACTTCAGCAATTCGCCGACACCGTGCACGCTCTCGAGCATTGCCGCCGTCCCGCTGTTCGGGTCGACTGCACCATAAACCCAAGCGTCGCGATGGTTGCCCGCAACCACCCACTCGTCCGGCAACTCGCTGCCGCGTACGCGACCGATCACATCCCACAGCGTGCGGAACTGATAATCCTGCTTGAGGTGCATTTTCACCCGCACTGGTCCCGGCCCCACGTGGTAGGTGAAGGGCAGCGCACCCTGCCACTCGCGCGGCGAATCGGGCCCGCTTAGATGCTGAAGGATAGGCGCGGCATCGTGATAGGAAAGCGGCGTGACCGGAATCTTCGGCATCTGTGCCGACTGCTCGGGAGAAAGACGCTTGCTCTCGGGCAGCGAAGGCAGTGATGCAATTCCAGGCGTCGTCGGATCGCCGGGATACTCGAACATATAGCCCACCGAGCCGCGCTGCACTCCAGTATCGGGCCGCCACGGCCCATCGGGATATTTATCCCCACGTCGCCAGCCATCATCGTAAGGATCCGAATAGATAATCACTCCGGCAGCGCCGCGCTCCTGTGCGATGAATTCTTTTACTCCGCGAAAGTTCTGTCCGTAGCGCACCAGAACGATTTTGCCGCGCACATCGATCTTCAATTTATCCAGTTTCTCGAAATCTTCCGGCGTACCGTAGTTGGCATAGACCACCTCCCCTTCGGCGTCTCCGGACGGCGACATGCCGTTGAACGGCATCACCACGCGCGGGTCGTCATCGTAAGGATCTCCGTCGACGTGCTCACGCGTGGGTCCGTGCATTTCGACCCCGGCGGGCGCGGTGACATCCACGCTGATCTCGCTTGGATAGTTGATCCACACCTTGTATTCGACAATCTCGGTGTCGAGTCCTGCTTGGCGAAACTTCTGCGCTACGTAGTCCGCCGTGGCCTTGTCCTCGGGAGTGCCCGCCATGTGCGGGGCTTGGGTCAGGGTGCGAAGGTGCTCTTCCGCGAGCTTGGGATCGGGAACGCCAAGAAAACGGGCTTCTGTGGCGTTCTCAGAGGCAGCGTCACGAAAACCGAAGATAGACTCTGGCGCGGAGGACTCCGCAGAGTAGCCGCTAACAATCGGTGACAGAAGCGCAAATAGGACTACCGAGGAAACAAGGACTAAAGAAAGGAATCTCATTGGCTTATGCAGTGAAAGTAAGTAAGGTAGCACAGAACGGCGCTAGAGTATTCGGATGAAACGCGCGCGGAAAACTCTCCTGAAGCCACTCGACCTGCGCCGAAAGTTGGAACCGTGCTTCTAGCGTACCTGCCCGGTCCCCACTATCTCGTACTTGGAAGAAGTGAGTTCAGCCAGGGCAAAAGGACCGCGGCAGTGCAGCTTCTGCGTGCTGATGCCCATTTCTGCGCCGAAGCCGAACTCCGCACCGTCGGTGAAACGGGTCGAGGCGTTCCAATAGACAGCCGCTGAATCGACTCCGCGCAGAAATTTACGCGCATTGGCCTCATCGCTCGTCACGATAGAATCGGAGTGCCTGGTGGAATAGCGATTGATGTGGGCTATTGCGGCATCCACGCTCGCAACCACGCGCACGGCGATGCAAAGGCGCAGATATTCCTCTCCCCAATCCTGCTGTGCAGCCGGCATAACGTTCAGTCCTGCAGCCAGGCTGCGAGAGTTTTCGTCTCCGCGGACTTCCACGCCTGCTTCGATCAGCTTTTTCACGATTCGCGGGACGTACCTTGCCGCAACGCGTTCATGCACCAATAATTTTTCCGCAGCGTTGCACACCGATGGTCGCTGCGTTTTGGCATTGATCACGATGCGGTCAGCCATCTCAAAATCAGCGGATTGATCGACGAAAATATGGCAGTTCCCAGCCCCGGTTTCGATTACGGGCACTGCGGAATTCTCGGTAACGAATTTGATCAGCCCCGCGCCGCCGCGCGGAATGATCACATCCACCAAACCACGGGCCTTAATCAGTTCCTGCACGGACTGGCGCGTGCTCGCATCGAGAAGCTCGATCGCGCCCGACGGAACTCCGGGGACCGCAGCAAGAATTTCTACCAGCCGTTGATTGCTGCGCTCCGCTTCTTTGCCGCCGCGTAACACAATGGCGTTGCCGGTTTTCAGCGCGAGCACAGCGGTATCCACTGTGACGTTCGGCCGCGATTCGTAGATGATTCCCACCACCCCCAGCGGTACGCGCACTTTGCGGATGCGCAAGCCGTTAGGTCGCGTCCACTCCGCCAGAGTCGCCCCAATCGGATCGCTCAGAGCGGCTATGTCGCGCACACCTTGCGCCATCTCCTTGATTCTCGCCCCATTCAACATCAGTCGGTCGCGCATGGCCCCTTCGAGGCCGGAGCCTTCTACGTCTTCCCGATTCGCCGAAAGAATTGTTTCGGCTTGGGATTCAATCGCGACAGCAATGGCGAGCAGCAACGAGTTCTTCTCGTCCGTGGAAAGTAATGCAAGCCTAGTCGATGCCTCGCGCGCACGCACCAACTTTTCCTGGGTGGAGGCCACGTTGGAAACGGTTGTGGTCATCAACTTTTTCCTTGTCGCGGCGGAAAATAGGTTCCGATCTTGCGTTCCATGCCGAGGACAATTCCCTGAGGATGCCGTCCGTTTACGATCGCCACGTGCACGCCGCCTTCGCTGGCCAGCTTTGCAGCGCGCAATTTTGAAATCATGCCGCCGCGCCCCAGCGTGCTCTTCCCATTGCATTGCGCTTCCAGCGCTGGAGTCAGCTTGCGCACGACGCGAACCGGGCGCGGCTTCCTGGATCCGTCCGGAACATAGAAGCCATCGACATCGGTCAGCAGCAGAAGCCAGTCGGCTTTCACCGCAGTGGCGAGCAATGAACTCAGTTCGTCGTTGTCACCAAAGGCGCCAACCAACTCGCGCACCGAAACGCTGTCGTTTTCATTCACGATGGGCACCACACCGAGCGAGAGCAGTTCAGCGAGTGCGTTCTGCAAATTGCGATAGCGAAGCTGAGAAGTAAAGTCATCGCTCGAAAGCAAAAGTTGCGCCACCACCTTCTTGCCGAAGAAGAGGCGCTCATAAGTATGCATCAGCTGGCTTTGCCCGACGGCCGCACAGGCTTGCATACCGCGAATACCGCTAGGGCGCTTGCGCAGTCCTAATCCTGATATGCCTGCGGCAATCGCACCCGAGGTTACGATCAAATACTCGTTCTTGCTGAGATCGAACTGATCGACAATAGAGCGCAGCAGATTCACATCGATCAGGCCCCGCGGAGCGATCAGGCTGGTTCCGACTTTGATGACAACTCTCATACCAGGCTAAACATTCATTGAAATGGTAACGTACTTAGCGGGGACAACACCCTCGAACGGGAATTAAAATAATTCTTCGGCAAGCATGAACAGACTTGCCTATTCGTGAACCGAATGCCCGCCTCTAATGCTACCAGCCGCTTTTCCGATCGCGTAGAAAACTACGTACGCTACCGCCCAGGATATCCGCTGGAAGTGCTCACGACGCTGAAGACCGAGTGCGGCCTCGCGCCCAGCCACGTGGTCGCGGACATTGCCAGCGGCACCGGCCTGTGGACTCGCATGTTGCTGGAAAACGGAAACGCGGTATTCGGGATCGAACCCAACGGCGAGATGCGCGCGGCAGGGGAGCGTCTGTTGGCAGGATTTGAGAAATACACGAGTGCTGCCGGAAGCGCCGAAGCAACGACTCTGCCAGATCAAAGTGTAGACTTCGTCACCGCGGCCCAAGCGGCTCATTGGTTCGACCGCGAGAAGGCAAGACGCGAGTTCGTTCGCATTCTGAAACCCGGCGGTTGGCTCGTCCTTCTGTGGAACGAGCGCTTGACGGATTCGACCAAGTTTCTCCGCGATTACGAACAGTTACTGCTCGACTATGGTACCGACTACGAAGAGGTGCGTCATGAGCGCACGACAGACTCGGTAAATGAATTTTTCGATCCCGCTCCGTTCAAGCAGCGAGTGTTTGAGATGCGCCAGGAATTCGACTATGCCGGCGTGGAAGGCCGTCTGCTCTCCTCGTCGTACGCGCCGGGGCCTGGGCATCCACAATACGCGCCGATGCTGCGCGAGTTGCGGCGTATCTTCGATGCTTGCGCGGTTGCGGGACGAACGGCCTTCGAATACAAGACGCGGGTGTATTTCGGACAGTTGAGCTGATTGGAATTCCTTTTATCTGGCGAGGTCAAGTGCCCCAAGAAAAATCTTTTCACATGACGCCCGACGAATTCCGCCGCCACGGTCATGCCGTAATCGACTGGATCGCCGACTACCACTCACGCATCGAGTTATTCCCGGTGCTCTCGCAGATGAAGCCAGGCGAGATTCGCTCCTCGCTGCCGGCGAATCCTCCGGCGCGGGGCGAGCCGTTCGAAGCGCTGCTCAAAGACGTCGAGAAGCTGATTCTGCCCGGAGTTACGCACTGGCAGTCGCCAAACTTCTTCGGCTACTTTCCGTGCAACGCTTCCGGACCTGGCATTCTCGGCGATCTTCTTTCTTCCGGACTGGGCGTGCAGGGCATGTTGTGGTCGACTAGTCCAGCCTGCACGGAATTGGAAACGCATGTGCTTGATTGGCTGGTGGATATACTGGGCCTGCCCGAGAAGTTTCTGTCGTCGAGCACCGGTGGCGGAGTCATTCAAGATACTGCTTCAAGTGCGGCGCTGTGCGCCCTGTTGGCCGCCCGCGAGCGCGCCACCAACTACACCAGCAATCAAAAGGGATGCGACGGGCGCATCGTTGCCTACGCATCCACTCAAACTCATTCATCGCTGCAGAAAGCGGCAATGATCGCGGGCATCGGCAGCTCTAACCTGCGACTAATCGAAGTAGACGAACACTTTGCCATGCGGCCAGACATCCTAGCGCACCAGATTGAAGTCGACAAACACGCTGGGTTGGTTCCATGTTTTGTGTGCGCAACGGTTGGGACAACATCTTCGAACGCGATGGATCCGATCGCCGAAATCGCTCGGGTCGCGCACCAGCACAATCTATGGTTGCACGTGGATGCGGCCATGTCTGGCACCGCGGCGCTGTGTCCTGAATTTCGCCACTTGCAAAACGGAGTCGAACTCGCCGACAGCTATAACTTCAATCCGCACAAGTGGATGTTCACCAACTTTGACTGCAACTGCTTCTGGGTCGCCGACCGCAAGGCTCTGATTCAGACGCTAAGTATTTTGCCGGAATACCTGCGCAATCAGGCCACCGAATCGGGCGCCGTAATCGACTACCGGGATTGGCACATCCAACTGGGCCGGCGTTTCCGTTCACTGAAATTGTGGTTCGTGATTCGCCACTATGGTGTAGAAGGCCTGCAACATCACATACGCCAGCATGTGCAACTGGCGCAGCAGTTCGCGCAGTGGGTGCAGGAGGACAAGAACTTCGAACTCGCGGCGCCGGTTCCGCTGAACCTCGTGTGCTTTCGCCACAGGGGCGGAGACGATGTGAATCAAACCATCATGGACCGCCTCAACCGCAGCGGCGATCTCTTTCTTACTCATACGAAGCTGAATGGAAAATTCACTCTGCGCTTGTGCGTTGGTCAAACCCATATGCAGGGTCGCCATGTGGAGAAGGCATGGAAGAGAATCAGTGAGGAGGCGCAGAAGTTAGTGGAAGAAGTTCGCGGCTCTTGACAGGGTGGGAGACTGACGGTACTTCAATCGGCGGGCATAGGCGCAGGACGCCCCATCACCGGGCGTACTTTTTCCGGAACGACCATTTCCGCGGGCATCTCCAGCCACTTGCGCACTTCGGGCAGGGCTTGCCGCATTGCGACTTCGCCGCTGTGAACCAGTTCTTCGGCGCGTTTGAAGTCGTCGTAGGCGAAGCCAGCCACGTCGGGCTCGACGACGATGTCCGCTGCGCCTCGCCAGAGATGGCTCATCATGTCTTGGGCGATAGCAAAGGATTGACCAATCACGTCAAAAAGATGCCGCGGCGCGCCGTCCTTTGACCACTGTCCTCGCAAGTGAACTGCCAGCACTCGCTCCGCGCCCATCTCACGCAGCGGTCGCGTGGGCACGGGATGGGAGAGCATTCCATCCACCAGCCAGCGTCCACGAATGTTCACCGGCAAAAACATACCAGGATAGGCACAACTTGCCCGCACCGGATCGATGATCGATCCGGAATGAAAAACCACGCCTTCGCCGCAGTTGAAATCGGTTGCGGTCACTCCCAGCGGAATGCGCAATTCCTCAAATGTTTTCACCTTCAAAGTACGGGTGAGGAACGACACCATCCGGTCATTGGAGGCGAAACCATAACGCGAGACTGTCCAGCGAGCGAAGGTGGTGAAGCGAACGGAGCGCGCGAGCTTTTCGAGATCTTCAAGTGAAACGCCGCTGCAGTAGGCAGCGCCAATCAAAGCGCCAACACTGGTTCCGGTGACAACGTGGACTGGAATTCCTTCTTCTTCGAGGACCTTGAGAACTCCGATGTGCGCCATGCCCCGGGCAAAGCCGCCCCCGAGGGCGAGGCCAATCGTGGGGAGTGGCCCTGGTTCGACCGTCCCTGGCTTGCCGGACAGTTCTCGGCCGAAAGCTTGCACCGATCGAATGATCTTGCCAAGGCTTTTCACCGGAAACCCACGTTCCTTCCAGTTACTTCTTGCATCTAAGATGCCACGTTGTCGAAGAAAGCTGCAGTCCACTTTGGTGCTACATGAGTTACGATTGAAACCTCCCGAAGTTACTCCAGGGTTAATCTTTCTGCGCCTGCGCTTCGTGGGGGTGACTAACCCCCGCAATACTGCTAACTTACGGATTGTATGGTGCGGGAGATCTCGGCTGGCGGGGTGGTGATCCGAAAACAAGAGGGAGATTGGTGGCTGGCTGCCATCGAATTGCCCTTCGAATCGGAACGGTCGGCGCAGCCATCCGGACCAGCTGTCAAAGCCGCGAAACCCGTATTGGCGCTCCCCAAGGGTCTAGTGGATGAGGGCGAGAAACCACTGGAGACTGCGCTGCGGGAAGTCTATGAGGAAACCGGAGTGACTGCCGATCTGGTCGCGAAACTCGGCGATATCAAGTATGTCTACACGCGCACCTGGGGCGATGGCGGACGCGTTTTCAAGATAGTCAGCTTTTATCTGATGCGCTATCGTTCCGGACGCATCGACGACATCGCTCCAGAAATGCGTATTGAAGTGGCGCGCGCGAAGTGGGTCCGCCTGGAAGAAGCTCCAAAGCTGTTAGCATACAAAGGAGAGCGACAAATGCTCCAGCGCGCGCGGGAATACTTGGACGAGCACCCTGAAGTCTAGACAAAACAATGTCGCATTTTGTCTGAATCGTCGCATCCCGCATAATATTTCCATGTACTTTCGCCAATCCCTACATGCGATAGCGCGGAGATATGTCCTGTCATCGCTGCTGCTCTGCATCACTGTTTCGCTGTCGCCTTTATCGGCCAAGACTCGACCGGCTCCGGCGCAGGACTCGGGATATCTGCAGGCTCTCGCGGCTGCCGACCACTTCCTGCAAGCCTGGCAGGCCGGCGACCTCGAGAGCGGCATGGCGCTGCTTAGCGGTCATGCCAAGGATGCGGCTGATCGAGACGTGGTCGAGCGATTTTTTTCAAACCCAGAACCCTCCGGTTATGAGATCGATCGTGGAAAGCTGATGAAGAACGGCCGGTACGCTTTCCCGGTGGTGCTGGTTACAGTTCCATCGAAAAATGTCCACGCCCACCGCCGTTTCTCCAGCGTTGTTGTGGTGAACACTGGCAACAACGACTGGGCAGTGGATAAACTGCCATAGAGGGAAAGTTGTCCAATGCCAATTTTCCAATTGTCTGATTGAACGGCACTGCGGATTTTCCTCTGGTCATCGAAAGTTGAAAATCGAAAATTGACAATCCTCTATGCTCCTGTGTTCCCTGTGGTTAAGAATTCTTATGAGGCTAACTCATGAAGCGGATTAATAAAGTCGCAGTTCTCGGCGCCGGGACCATGGGTGCCCGCATCGCCGCACACTTCGCCAACGCTGGGGTTCCCAGCTACCTGCTCGACATCGTTCCACCCGATGCCGACGCTCCCGCGCGCAACAAGATCGCCGCTGCCGGCCTGGATGCAGCCAAGAAATCGAAGCCCGCTGCCTTTATGGATCCTTCGCTGGCCCGCTTGGTTACTGTCGGCAACTTTGAGGACGACTTGAAGAAGCTGGCTGAGGTGGATTGGATCATCGAGGCCGTCGTCGAGAACCTCGAGATCAAGCGAGCGCTGCTTCGCCAAGTCGAGGCCATCCGCAAACCTGGAACCATTGTCACCACGAACACGAGCGGCCTGCCGGTGGGCAAAATTGCCGAGGGTTTCTCCGACGACTTCCGCCGGTCATGGTTCGGGACGCACTTTTTCAATCCCCCGCGCTACATGCGGCTGCTCGAGCTCATTCCCACTGCTGAAGCGGATCAGGCAGCAATTGATGCCATCTCGAATTTCTGCGATGTGCGGCTCGGCAAAGGCGTTGTCATCGCCAAAGATACGCCCAACTTCATTGCCAACCGTATCGGCACTTTTTCCGTGTTGAATGTCATGCGCCTGATGCAGGAAATGGATCTCAGTATCGAAGACGTCGATGCGCTGACCGGGCAGGCCGTCGGCTGGCCAAAATCGGCGACCTTCCGCACCATCGACTTAGTTGGCTTGGATATTTTGGGTCACGTGGTTGGGAACATGACTACAAATGTCCACGACGAGCGTAGCGATCTTCGATTGCCCGACTTCTTCACCCAGATGTTGCAGCACAAATGGCTAGGCGACAAAACCAAGGGCGGCTTCTACAAGAAGGCGAAGAGTCATGCCGGCAAAGAAGACGAGCGCATGGCTCTTGATTGGAAGACGCTGGAATACCGTCCCCGACAGAGACCAAAGTTTGCCGCACTCGATATGGCGAAAAATATCGAGGAGACAGGCGCGCGGCTTCGCATGTTGCTCGGCCTCGAAGGCAGCGGCCCACAAAAGGGCGACAAAGCGGGAGCTTTCCTGTGGTCAGCTTTGGCCGATTTGTGGACCTACTCAGCGAATCGCATCCCTGAGATCTCGGACTCCATCGTTGAAATTGACTGCGCCATGCGGCTCGGATTCAACTGGGAACTCGGTCCCTTCGAACTCTGGGATGCTGCCGGAGTCGATGTCACCGTTGCCCGCATGAAGAAGGAAGGCAAGCCGCTAGCGGCAAACGTTGAGAAGCTCCTCGCCGCCGGACATAAGGGCTGGTACCTCGATGATGCAAAATCGCGTTCGGGCCGCAAATCCTGGAGCCTGCAAACGGAAAGCTGGCAGCCGGTGCAGGTTCCCGCTGGCGTGTGGTCGGTGACGGTCGCGAAGAAATCCAACGGTGTGGTGAAGAAAAATTCCGGCGCATCGTTGGTCGATCTCGGTGACGGCGTGGCCTGCATCGAGTTCCACAGCAAGATGAATTCACTCGGCGCCGACATCATCAGCCTTATCAGTCAAACCCTGAAACCAAACGGGCCCGGCGATAACTTCGACGCCTTCGTGATCACCAACGACGCCACGAATTTTTCCGTTGGCGCCAACCTCATGCTCTTGCTGATGAGCGTGCAGGAAGAGGAGTGGGACGACGTAGACCTCGCCATTCGCCAATTCCAAGGCATGACTCAGGCCGTCAAATTCTCGCCTAAGCCGGTGGTTTCTGCGCCGTTTGGCCTGTGCCTGGGCGGCGGCACGGAAATCTCCCTGCACGCCGCGGCCCGGCAGCCACACGCGGAGCTTTACACCGGGCTGGTAGAAGTGGGAGTTGGCCTGCTGCCCGGAGGCGGAGGCTGCAAAGAAATGCTACTCCGCGCGGTTGATGGCGCTAGTGCCGCCCGCGGCGGCAGAATTTCTGGCGATGCACTCGCCGGATCGATCGAGATGCTGGAGGCCATGAAGCGGGCGTTCGAACTTATTGCAACGGCCAAGGTCGCTACCTCCGCCCATGAGGCGCGCTCTCTCGGTTTTCTCGACGAGCGTGACCGCATCACAATGAATCGCGAGCGCGTTCTTTCCGACGCGAAAGCTCGCGTCCTGGAACTGGTGCGCGCTGGATACGAGCCGCCTGTTCCGCGTACCGACATCCCCGCTCCCGGCGAGAATCTGCTGGCCACGCTAAAGATGGGCGTCCACATGATGCGACAGGGCGACTACATCACCGATTATGAAGTGAAGTTGGGCGGCAAGATCGCCGAAGTCCTCTGCGGCGGCAACGTTACGCCCGGCTCGCTGGTCAGCGAGCAGTACATCCTCGACCTAGAGCGCGAGGGTTTCAAGTCGCTGTGCGGCGAGAAGAAAACCCAGGAGAGAATTCAGTACACGCTGAAGACCGGAAAGACGCTGAGAAATTGATTATACATAGGTTACATTTTTTTGGCCAGCATACATAGCTGTTGTTTATAGCTGTTGACAGTAGCTGTAATCGTAGCTATTATTTTGGGGTGGAGGAATTGGCCTATGTCTTACATCAGTCCCGAGGAAGTACTGTCTCCTAGAAATCGCGTTGGCCGCATCATCGAGGTCATTCATGACCCCGGCGAGAACGGAATGAGCGTGGCCCGGATTATTTGGGACGAGGAACCGGTTGTTGCTATTCGCTGGAACGGCAACTCAGAGCAGCCCTTGGGAAATCCCATGTCGCGGCGGCATCCGACGTGGTTTGTCGTGGATGAATATGCGGCAGCCGGTGTCGAGCAGTCAGCACGCGAAGCCGCGGGGAGGTCACCGAACAGCTTGGTGGCAAGATATCGCGAAATGGCTAATGATTCGGAGCGCGAACGCGAAGCAGAAGAGTGGAGCGAAGGGCTAATCGGCGATGCATCCGCGCAGAGGTGAAGTGTGGTGGGTTTCGTTCGATCCTTCGGTTGGGGGTGAAATCCAGAAAACACGCCCGGCCGTTGTTATCAGCAACGATTCCGCCAATGCAGCGCTCAACCGGGTGATCGTAATTCCTATTACGAGCCAGGTTGCAAGGGTCTATCCTGGCGAGGCGCTGATAACCCTTAATGGGGAGCTACGCAAAGCAATGGCTGACCAGATAACGACGGCTTCGAAGCAACGGCTGAAAAGCAAATTGGGAAATTTAGCTCACGCTGATGTCACTGCCGTCGAGAGCGCAGTACTAATGCAATTAGAGATCCGAAGGTAAGCCGGGCTCCAGCTATGCCAACATCCCTCCCTCCCCGGTAGTGGTTCAGTGAACCACTACCCCTCCCCGATTACCTTGGTTGCTCTTTTGGCATGGTGTATTTGTTGATATATACCTAGAATTGAGTACCTTAGAAAGGCATCGCCACGCCAAGAACCGACATTGCCAAGCTTTTCCAGAATGGCCGAAGCCAAGCGGTACGGCTGCCGAAAGAGTTTCGTTTTAAGGGCGACCGGGTACGCATCCGGCGGCTGGGCCAGGGCGTTCTTATCGAGCCGATCATTCAAGATCCGGAGGAATTGTTCCGACGACTCGATGAATTAAATTCCGAACCGTTTCCCTCCCGCGACAAACAGCCCCGCGCGACCAAGAGACCGGCTCTTAAGTGAACTACCTGCTGGACACGAACGCCAGCATCGCGCTGATGGACGGGGCGCCGGCCTCGGTTCGCAACCGCTTTGAAAAGGCTATTCGGGTGATTCCCAAATCTATATCTTCTCCGCCGTGGCCTTTGAGCTCTGGTATGGAATTGCAAAGAGCGCCCGCATTGAAACGAATACCCAGCGCTTCCAAGCGCTCCTGTCCAGTGCAGTCATCGCGATTCCCTTCAACCACGAGGATTCCCGCGCGGCAGGCTCGGTCCGAGCCACCTTGGAAGCCGACGGCAGACCTATCGGAGCGTACGACTACCTGATCGCCGGTCAGGCCTTGGCGCGTCAACTCACACTGGTGACAGCCAACGTCTCCGAGTTCTCACGCGTGAAGGGACTCTCCTGGCAAGACTGGGCGAAGCCGTAGACGCTCTTCGCATCTCTCCAAATATTTTTTCGAGAAGATTTTGCCTGCTACAATCGCCGTTAATGCGAACCCCTCCACTAGCTGCGGTCGCGGTTATCGGGCTGATCGTTCTCATGGTCGGTACTCAGATGGCTAACGCTCAAGCCCACTCGCAGAAAGATTCTCCGCAGACGAAAGAGGAACCGCCCGATGTTCCCGACTCGATTCAGGCTCCCGCGGGCGAGGAAGTTGTGCTGTACACCCATGCGACGGGATCCCAGATCTACAGCTGCCAAGCCGCGGCGGACGGCAAGTTCAACTGGACACTGAAAGCGCCTGAAGCGGAGCTTCATGATCGTAAGGACAAAGTCATCGGGCAGCATTCCGCCGGCCCAACCTGGAAGCTGAAGGATGGCAGCGAGGTTACCGGCAAAGCTGCGGCCAAGGTGGATTCGCTTGATCCGGATTCGATTCCGTGGCTGCTGGTGAAGGTCGTCAGCCATGCGGGAAAAGGAACACTTGACGCCGTAACAACAATTCAGCGAGTTCACACCCATGGCGGCCAGCCGCCGGCTGAGGGTTGCGATGCGCCTCATCGCGACACCGAAGCCAAAGTCAGTTACTCTGCGGATTATTACTTCTACGCACCGGCTAAGTAAAAGAATCGTAAACCCGTCGAATCTGGTGAGTTCAACCAACGAAAGGGCAGATTAGAAAACTCTAAGGGAAAACTACATGGCCCGGCTTCACAGCGCTCAACATCGAAGGAAGCGGTTACTGTTAAGAAACTGCGGTTAGTGGACTTTCTGCCGCGAACGTTGAACAATATGTGAAGCGCAGGAGATAATGAAATACTTGGTTATCTACGAGAAGTCAGCCGCAGGTTGGGGTGCCTACTCTCCTGACGTGCCCGGACTCAGCGCGACGGGAAAAACATTAGACGAGGTGAAGAAACTCATCAGCGATACGATGGAGTTTTACCTCGCGGGCATGCGCCGGGAAGGGGAGCGGCTCCCCACACCCAGCGCAACAACGGCAATCATGAGGGTCGATACCCATGCGTGAAGTCATCATCGCCTCCTCTGTTCGAACTCCCGTGGGACGCGCCTACAAAGGCACGCTCCGCGCAACCCGTCCGGATGAACTGGCGGCGATCGCAATTAAAGGCGCGCTGGAGCGCGTGCCTCAACTCGATCGAAAAGAGATTGAAGATGTCATCCTCGGCTGCGCCATGCCCGAGGCGGAGCAGGGGATGAACGTGGCCCGCATTGCCTCGCTGCGCGCCGGGTTGCCGGTGGAAGTCTCGGCGCTCACCATCAATCGTTTCTGTTCGTCGGGATTGCAAGCGATTGCCATGGCTGCTGAACGTATTATGAGCGGCGGCGCAGAGGTGATCGTCGCCGGCGGCACCGAGTCGATGACCATGATTCCCATGGGCGGCCACAAAGTTTCGCCGAATCCGTGGCTGGTTGATCACTATCCGGACGCATATCTGAATATGGGCCTCACCGCGGAGCGGGTCGGGCAGCGCTTTGGGATCACGCGCGAGGCGGCGGACGAATTCTCGCTGCGCAGCCACCAGAAGGCCGTCGCGGCGATTCAGGCGGGAAGGTTCGACGACGAGGTCGTACCTGTGCCGGTGAGCTTTACAACCCCGAACGGGTCGAAGCCCAAGCGGCAGGAAATTATTTTCAAGATGGACGAAGGTCCGCGCGCCGGCACTTCGCTCGACGCATTGCACGCGTTGAAGCCGGCCTTTCATGTGAAGGGGACAGTGACGGCTGGAAATTCTTCGCAGATGTCTGACGGCGCGGCGGCTGCCGTGGTCATGTCCGCCGAGCGCGCGAAGGCTCTCGGCATAAAACCGATGGCCCGCTACGTTTCATTCGCCACTGCTGGATACAAGCCGGAAGAGATGGGACTTGGCCCGGTATTCGCAATTCCGAAAGCTTTGAAGATGGCTGGGCTCAAGCTCTCCGACATCGACGTGATCGAGTTGAATGAAGCCTTCGCGGCGCAGTCCCTCGCCGTGATCAAAGAAGGCGGGCTCGATCCTGAGAAGGTGAATCCCAACGGCGGCGCAATCGCGCTGGGACATCCTCTAGGCTGTACCGGAGCCAAGCTGACGGCCACCATCCTCCGCGAACTCAACCGCCGCAACGCACGTTATGGCATGGTGACCATGTGCGTCGGCGGAGGCATGGGCGCCGCGGGGATATTCGAGAATCTTGCGTAACAATTCTTTACCGAATCGAGGGTGTTACCGGCTCGGCATATTCCGCAAATTAAGCCGCAAAACGCGGGAAAACAAGGGTGATTCCCCTCCTATCATTCCCGCGGACTACGCATTAGAATTATGTGTGCTTCTCAATCTTGCTAACTTGTTCCGCATTTTTCTTGAGGATTGATATATGGCCACTACGTCTGCAGTACCCAAAACTCGAATCTCCGGCGGCAGCTTCCTGCTCGAATCTCGCCGCCCCGACGAAGTCTTCACCCCCGAAGACTTTACCGAACAACAACAGTTGATTGGACAGACGGCCGAAGAATTCACCGTCAATGAAATCCTGCCCAATGTTGAGAAAATGGAGCATAAGGATTTCTCCATTTCGCGCGATCTGCTGAAGAAGGCCGGCGAACTGGGCCTCAGCGGCGCTGAGATCCCCGAGGCGTATGGCGGCCTCGAGTTGGACAAAGTCACGGCCGCGGTCATCGCCGACCATATTGCTCAATATGCCGGATTTGCCACCACCTGGGGCGCGCACAGCGGCATCGGCTTGTTGCCCCTAGTTTATTTCGGCACCGAAGATCAGAAGAAAAAATACCTGCCGCGCCTGGCTGCCGGCGAGCTAGTAGGAGCGTACGCGTTGTCGGAGGCTTCCTCTGGCTCCGATGCCATGAACTGCCGCGCCCGCGCCCAGCTTTCGCCAGATGGCAAGCACTACATCCTGAACGGCGAGAAAATGTGGATCACCAACGCCGGCTTCGCTGACCTGTTTACAGTCTTTGCGAAGATCGACGGCGAGAAGTTCACTGCATTCCTAGTGGAGAAAACGTTCCCCGGGTTCTCGATTGGCGCTGAAGAGCACAAGCTGGGTATTCGCGGATCTTCCACTTGCCCCATCATTCTCAATGACTGCAAAGTTCCGGCGGAAAATCTGCTGGGCGAAATCGGCAAGGGCCACATCATTGCTTTCAATATTCTGAATATCGGACGCTTCAAGCTGGGTGCGATGTGCGTCGGTGGAGGCCGGGTATCTCTCGAACATGCGATCGCTTATGCCAAACAGCGCAAGGCGTTCAACAAAGTCATTGCCGACTTCGGCTTGGTGCGGGAGAAAATCGCCAACATGGCCGCGCTGATCTACGTCGGGGAGTCGCTGGTCTATCGCACGGTCGGCATGATGGACGAAGCGCTCAACGAAGTCGACAAATCCGCGGCTGACGCGATGAAAGAAACTCGCAAAGCCATCGAGGAATACGCGGTCGAGTGTTCCATCATCAAGGTGTGGGCATCTGAGATGGTCGGCTACGTTGTCGACGAGACCTTGCAAATCTATGGCGGATACGGCTTCGTCGAAGAATATCCCGCCGAGCGCTCCTACCGCGACGCCCGCATCAACCGCATCTTCGAAGGCACCAACGAAATCAACCGCCTCATCATTACAGGATTCTTGCTGAAACGAGCCATGAGTGGCCAACTGCCGCTGATGCCCGCCATCAAGAAGTTGATGGATGAAGTGCTCTCTGGGCCTTCAACGGGAGAGGATTTCGACGGTCCACTTGCCGAAGAACACAAACTCGTCGGCCAGGCTAAGAAACTAGGCCTGTTCGTTGCGGGAGCGGCTACACAGAAATACATGCAGGCGATCCAAGACCAGCAGGAGATTATGGGCGCCATCGCCGATATGACCATTGAAACTTACGCGATGGAGTCAGCCGTTTTGCGTACGCAGAAGATCGCCGAGACCAAAGGTGAAGCCGCGGCCGCACTTCCGGTTGCTATGACGCGAGTTTATCTCGCGCAGGCGATGGAAAAGGTCGAGTCAGCAGCAAAGAAAGTTATTGCCGCGGTTGCCGACGGCGACATGCTGCGAACTCAGCTTGCAATTCTGCGCCGTCTCGGCAAGTACGAGCCATTCAACACGATCGAACTCCGCCAGCAGATCGCACAGAAGATGATCGAGCAGGGGAAGTACACGCTGGCTTAACGGAGTTTAATGTCTGAGAACTCTAGTGATGGCAACGACAAGGGCAGTGGACATAGGGACGGGCATTTTCCGGCACGAGCACAACGACCACTGGACGGTTGATGTCGGCAGCAAAGAGCACGCTGCTACGCTGCAAGTTTTGACTACGCTTTTAGACTAAAGAAGCCTAGGAGTAGGGGATGCCATTGGGTCCATTTACTGCTGTTCTCCACAAAGAAGGAGATCTTTACGTTGCCGACTGCCCCGAAGTCGGCACGGTCAGCCAAGGAAAGAGCGTCGAAGAGGCCGTTGCTAATCTCAAGGAAGCAACCGAGCTCTACCTGGAAGAATTTCCGCCCGAAAACTCCGGCCGTCCTATTGTGACGTTGTTCGAGGCACACTATGCCTAGACTGCCCCGCGTCTCAGGGGCAGAAGCAATTCGCGCTTTGGAACGAATGGGCTTTGAGCGAGTCAGATAGCGCGGTAGTCACGTCATCTTGAAGCGAGTCGGGACTACAGGCGTCAACGGATGTGTTGTTCCCTTGCATGCGGAGTTGGCAATCGGAACCCTGCGCGGGATACTGAAGCAGGCTACCGTGACCGCGGATGCATTCCTCGATAAGCTTTAGTAGTCTTTCACCGACCGATTCCGAGTCTGTCGCAATCCACGTGATTCTGATAAAACGCTGGCATGAAAATAAATCAGCTGGTCCGCGTCGCACTCGCTGGTGTTCTTTTCTTCTCGGCGATTCTCTTCGCCCAGCAGGATGACAGTCCATCACGCGGCCTCGCGCTCACTCCTCCCATGGGCTGGAATTCCTGGAACAAGTTCGCATGCGACGTGAACGAGGACATGATCCGGAGTATGGCCGATGCGATGGTGAAATCCGGCATGAAGGACGCAGGATACGAATACATCAACGTCGACGACTGCTGGCAGGTGAGCCGCGACGCGAATGGCAATATCGTCGCCGATCCGCGGCGCTTTCCACACGGCATGAAGGCCCTCAGCGACTACATTCATTCGTTGGGGCTGAAATTCGGTGTGTATTCCGACGCCGGCTCGAAGACTTGCGCCGGCCGTCCAGGCGGCCTCGGCCACGAATACCAGGACGCTTTGCAGTACGCCAGGTGGAGTGTCGACTATCTGAAGTATGACTGGTGCAACACCACCACGCAGGATGCGAAAGCATCTTATGCCAACATTCGCTCCGCTTTAGATGCAGCCGGTCGTCCCATTGTCCTCAGCATTTGCGAGTGGGGCACGGCGAAGCCGTGGCTGTGGGGAAAAGAAGTCGGTGGAAATATGTGGCGCACCACCGGTGACATCAGCGACAGATGGGAGGGCCAGAAGAAATGGCCGGATGGCAGTTGCTGCTCGAATGGCATGCTCGCGATCCTCGACCTGCAGGTCGGCTTGGAGTCTTACGCCGGCCCCGGACATTGGAATGATCCCGACATGCTCGAGGTGGGCAACGGAGGAATGACGGATACTGAATATCGTTCGCACTTCAGTCTGTGGGCGATTCTGGCGGCGCCGCTGATTGCGGGCAACGACTTGCGCGACATGCGGCCCGAGATCCACGACATTCTTACGAATAAAGAAGTAATTGGGGTAGATCAGGATCCGCTTGGCCGCCAAGGTGAGCGAGTTTGGAAGAGCGGCGACCTGGAGGTCTGGGCAAAGCAGTTGAAAGATGGTAGCCGCGCGGTCCTCCTCTTGAATCGCAGCAGCGTGCAACAGGAAACCTCAGCGAACTGGGAAGACATTGGCTATCCCAATCACTTGAGCGCTGCGGTACGCGATTTGTGGCAGCACAAAGAATTGGGAAACTTTACGGGAAAGTTTTCCGCGCCCGTGGCTTCTCACGGTGTTGTCGTGGTTACGGTGAAGCCGTAGCGTCGTACGTGTGCCTTGCTTTTGATTTCTCGTTTTTCCAGGGTTCTTCAGTTCTTCGGAAAGTTCGGATCGGCCTTCACTTCCTCGATCTGAGCCGTGTGCCGGGCACTGTGAGCTGAGATTAAAAGCAGCCACTGGTAACCGTCCATAGTCCCTAACATGGGATGATCGAAGAAATGGTCGCGCAGGTCGTCGTCGGTGGTGCGGACGTAGTCCATCGTGGCCTTGCGACTTTCCTCAAATGCTTTCGTGAGGTCGCCTTCCGTCGCCCAGCGGCCGGTGGGACGAAGAAACTCTGGGGCCTGCGCTTTGTGGCTGCGATCCGGCACTTTTTGCAAAATCAGTTCGTCCTTGCCTTTCACCTGTTCGCGCTTGTCAGGGGTCGCAGGCGACGTCATGATTTGCTTCTGGACGAGCCCGAGGAGCGTGGATTCTGAGACGGTAATGTGTTCGGCGACCTCCGCCACGGACCAGCGATCCGGCGCCGGTTTGAATGTCCACTGCGCCTGCGAAAGTCCGGCGATCGACTTCAAAAAGTTATCGCGCGTGGTTTCGAACTGTTTAAGCGCGGCTTCCCGCTCCTGGGAAGTCAAGGTTGCGGGCGCGGTCGGCGTCGCTGCTTGCGCGAAAGCGGAAATTGCCGCCAAGTACAATAACGCCCCAGCCCACATCGCGGGCCAGATCTTTACACGCATGAAAAATCCTCCTGAGAATGGAATTCCAAGCCTGGCGACTTTAGATATCGCCGAATCGATCACGGATTCTTTTTCAATTCTTCCATCACGCTCTGGATCAATTCCTTGGCATCGGTGAGACTTTTCATGATGATCTGGATATCCAACACCGGCTTGCCCGGCCAACGCTGGCTCTGGCAATAAACGCCGTGCTGGCCAACCAGCGCCATGGCATCCGTGATTGTGTCCATGGTTACGGCCAGCCGCCCGCGCGGCACGCCCATCATGGTCTCGTAATGTTCCAGTTCTTCCTGCTTATCCTCGAATACCGGCATGAGATGATTGTAACGTCCGCGTCTACGAGAGCATAATTGCTTTCGATAGCCCGGTTCGCGCGGCAATCCAATCAGCACTTGGCCTTTAGCACTTAGTCAATCGAGGCTCTTGGTCAGTCGAGACTTGATGACACGTGCGCCGACTGGCCGAGGGCGAAATGCTAATTGCTAATCGCTAACTGCTTTCTTAAGGAGAGATCATGCAAAAACGAATCGCACTTCCTACGCTGCTCGCGATCCTGTTCACCACCGCTGCCTTCGCTCAAATGGGAGGCGGCAAGCCCAGTCCCCCGGCCTCAGCTACATGCGATCTCGGTGGCGGCAAAACCATCAAGACGAATTACTCCAGCCCGCGTATGAAAGGCCGCAAGATTTATGGTGGACTGGTGCCCTTCGGCGAAGTCTGGCGTACTGGGGCCAATGAAGCCACAACCTTCGTCACCAGCGCCGATATTGTGATTGGCGGCAAGAGCGTGCCCGCGGGTAGCTATACGATTTTCACTGTGCCCAATGCCGACAAATGGACGCTGATCATCAACAAAAAGACGGGCGAGTGGGGCATTCCTTACAAGTACGAAAGCGACGAACTCGCACGTGTCAACATGAAGGTCTCGAAGCTGCCTGCGCCGGTCGAAGACTTCACCATCGCTTACGACAAGTCCGCGACTGGCTGCACGATGCACATCGATTGGGAGACGACGCGCGCTGCGGTGGATATTTCGGCGAAGTGAGCGCGAACCGATGTTAGGTTCTTGATTGCCGATTGGAATCCTCGTCGTTCGAGCTCGGCGCGGTAGTTTTCCAATCTGCAATCAAAAAATCGGCGCCTAACAATTCCCATCGGCGTACAATTCTCCTGAAAGTGTCTTCACGGGAGGTTCCCCATGCCCGTCTACGATTATGTTTGCCTCGATTGTCATCAATCCTTCGAAACAGTTCTTACGCTGAACGAGCACGACAAGGAAAATCCGAAGTGCCCGCACTGCGGCAGCAAGAACGTTGAGCAGGAAGCCGCTGCGTTTTTCGCGGTGGGATCCAAGAAGAGCTAGCGCTGAGATCTGTTCGCGCAAGCGGGCCGGCCGAATCGGCCCAGCTGATCTAAAGGGGAAAACTTGCGCCTGCGGAGGCTTGAATTTCTTATGATTGCTGGTTTTTGATTGAAAGGCACGAGAGTGCTGATTTTCAATCAGCAATTCGAAATCAGCATTGTCCGGGATTAAGATTCGAGATTAAGCCGTGGGTTTCCATCGTAACACCGGCTTCCTGGCGGCTGCCGTTTCATCCAACCGCGAAACCCGCGTGGAGTGTGGCGCATCGAGTACTGTCTGCGGATCTTCTTCCACTTCTGCCGCGATCGATTTCATGGCATCAATAAATAAATCCATCTCTTCCTTCGACTCGCTTTCGGTGGGCTCAATCATCAGCGCGCCCGGAACGATCAGGGGAAATGCCGTCGTGTAGGGATGGAAGCCATAGTCGATCAGCCGCTTGGCAATGTCCATGGTACGCACGCCTTTTTTCGCTTGCAGCTTGTCGCTGAAAACGACTTCGTGCATGGTCGGGGTGGAATACGGCAAATCATACGTGCCTTCGAGGCCCTTACGAATATAGTTCGCGTTCAGCACAGCGTCTTCCGTGGTTTGACGCAAGCCATCTGGTCCATTGGCCTGGATATATGCCAGAGCGCGGACAAACATTCCAAAGTTGCCATAAAACGCGCGCACGCGTCCCACCGACTGCGGACGATTGTACTCAAAGCCCAACGTGCCATCGGTCTTCGTGACCAATACAGGCTTCGGCAGAAAGGGCTCAAGAATTTTCTTGATGGCCACGGGGCCCGATCCCGGCCCGCCGCCGCCATGCGGCGTCGAGAAAGTTTTGTGCAGGTTCAAGTGCATCACGTCGACGCCAAAATCACCCGGCCGCACTTTTCCTACCAGCGCGTTCATGTTCGCGCCATCCATGTAGAGCAAGCCGCCCTTGGCGTGCAGAATGTCGGCGATCTCATGAATCTGTTGCTCGAAAACTCCCAGGGTGTTGGGATTGGTCAGCATTAGAGCAGCAACATCTTCGTTCATCTGCGCCTCGAGCGCGCCGATATCCACCATGCCCCGCGAATCTGATTTCAAGTTCTCTACGGCATAGTCCACCATCGCCGCCGTCGCCGGATTCGTTCCGTGAGCTGAGTCGGGAATCAGAATCTTCTTCCGCGGACGACCCTGGGCGTGGTGATACGCCCGCACCATGAGAAGACCGGTCATCTCGCCATGCGCGCCAGCCGCGGGCTGCAGCGTGATGGCATCCATGCCCGTAATGTCAATCAGGCACTCGCTGAGGGTCTTCAGAATCTGCAGCGCACCCTGCGAAATCTTCTCGGGCTGGTAGGGATGCCCGTTCGCAAGTCCTTCCACTCGCGCCACGGCTTCGTTCACTCGCGGGTTGTACTTCATCGTGCAGGAGCCGAGGGGATACATTCCGAGATCGATTGCGTAATTCCACGTTGAAAGCCGCGTGAAATGGCGGATGATTTCAATCTCGCTCACTTCGGGCATATTGCCGAGATCTTTTCTTTGGGATGAACCAAGCAGCTTCGACGTATCGACTTCCGGAACATCGAGCGGCGGCAGCTTCCACGCGGCTTTTCCAGCCGACGACTTTTCGAAGATGAGTCCTTCATTCTGGTTGACGTGAGTGGTAGCTTTGCGTGGAGTATTCCTCATCGCACCACCTCCGCAATGCCGGACTCTTCATCGGCCAACGGGAGCGAGCCTCGACCCTCGGCGACCAAGCTCACCGCGGAATCGATGGCACTTCGCGTCGTCAATTCTGTGCAGCACCACAACGCTGCGTTGCCAAGTTCGGGATAAAACTTTTTCAGCGGCAGCCCCCCCACAATTTTATGTCCCAGCAACCGCCTGTTGATGGCAAGCGGATCTTCTTTGGTTTCCACCACAAATTCGTTAAAGCGAGGCGACGCTGCAAACAAAACCTTGCCATGCTTCGCGAATTGCGCAGCGGCGTATGCCGTCTTGGCCAAGTTCTGCTTGGCCAACTCTTTCAACCCGACCTTGCCGTAGACCGTCATAAAGATGTTCACCATCAGCGCAACGAGCGCCTGGTTTGTGCAGATGTTCGAAGTCGCCTTTTCGCGACGGATGTGCTGCTCCCGCGTAGCCAGAGTGAGCACAAAGCCGCGCTTGCCCTGCTTGTCGACCGTTTGGCCGACCAGCCGCCCCGGCATCTGTCGCACGAATTTTTCTCTGGTTGCTATCACTCCACAGTAGGGACCGCCAAATCCCAAGGGCACGCCAAAGGATTGCGCCTCCATTGCGATCACGTCCGCTTCCCGCGGCGGCTCCACGATTCCCAGCGAGACCGCTTCTGCAATCGAGACAACGAGCATCGCGCCGTGCTTGTGAGCGATTTCGGCAATCGCCGCTACGTCTTCAATCGTGCCAAAGAAATTTGGCGACTGAATCAGCACACACGCTGTTTCCGGAGTGATGGACCTCTCCATCTCCTTCAAATTCACGCGCCCATCTTCCCCGAACCCGGCGACCGAGAGCGGCATTCCCTGATGCGTCGCGTAAGTCGCGAGCACCTCGCGATACTCCGGATGCAAACTTTGCGCCACGATTACCGACCGCCGTCCGCTGAGGCGCACAGTCATCATCACAGCTTCGGCTGCGGCGGTTGATCCGTCGTACATGGAAGCGTTGGCCACCTCCATGCCTGTCAGCTCGCAGATCATGGTCTGAAATTCAAAAATCGATTGCAGCGTTCCCTGCGAAATCTCCGCCTGGTAGGGCGTGTAGGCAGTCAGGAACTCGCCGCGCGAGATCAGCGAATCGATGATAACGGGACGGTAGTGGGAGTAAGCGCCGGCGCCCAGAAAACTGGCGTAGCCTTCGCCATTTTCCCGCGAGCGCTGACGAAAATAGTCCACGATTTCCGATTCTGCCATCTGGCGCGGGACTTTGAGGTCCCGGTTGAGCCGGTATTCCGCGGGAATGGGGGCGAACAGTTCGTTGACCGAACGCAGGCCAATGGCCTGCAGCATGGCTTCGCGGTCGGCAGGAGATTTTGGTAGATAGCGCATAGGAAGTTGATTAGATGTTACACTGAGCCACTTCGATTGCGCTTGGGCGTCGGGCGTCAGACCTCAGACAGAGCCTCAGGTGCCGGTTTTCGGCGATGATTTGCCAAAGCCCGAGTTTTGAAGTCCGAGGTCATTTTCAGTGTCCGCCCTCTTCCGCGACGAATTTCTCGTAGTCAGCGGCGGATAGCAGTGAATCCAGTTCCTTCGGATTCTTCAAATTGATTTTCAGCATCCACGAGCCGTGCGCATCTTTATTCACCGACTCTGGCGCAGTAGCCAGATTTGTGTTCACCTCGGCGACGGTCCCAGAAGCGGGCGCGTAAAGGTCCGACACAGCTTTGACCGATTCGACTGTACCGAATGTCTTGCCCGCGGCGAGTTCCGCACCCACTTTGGGCAGTTCGACAAACACAATGTCGCCCAGCGATTCCTGTGCGTGGTCCGTAATGCCGACCGTGGCTGTGCTTCCGCTCGGCTGAATCCATTCGTGCTCTTTCGTGTATTTGCGATCTGTTGGATAGGCCATAAAAAGCTTCTAGCTCCCGGCTTCTGGTAAATTCCTCTGTGCTCTCTGCGTCCTCTGTGGTTAAGTGGTTTTCTTCGGCCGCTTATAGAACGGTGTCGGCACTACCTGCGCTCCCACTCCCTGCCCGCGAATCTCCACTTTCACAGACGTGCCCACAGCGGAAGACGCAACGGGCACATAAGCCAGCGCAATATTTTTTTTCAAAAATGGAGCTGGCGATCCACTGGTTACATATCCAATCTCGCGCCCACCGCCATCCAGTACCTTATATCCATCACGCGCAATGCCGCGCTCCGTCATCTCCAAACCGACTAGAGCGCGTTTCACACCCTCGGCTTTTGCCTTCTCCAGTGCGTCTCGGCCAACGAACTCGGGCTTCTCCATCTTGCAGAAGCGATCGAGGCCGGCTTCCCAAACGTTAATCGTATCGGAAATTTCGTGACCGTAGAGTGGCAGCTTGCCCTCGAGTCGTAAAGTGTTTCGAGCGCCCAAGCCGCAGGGTACAAGGCCATATTCCTTGCCTGCATTTAGAATCTCATTCCAGACGCGCACGCTGGTCGCCTCATCCGCAGGAACGTAAATCTCGAAACCATCTTCGGCCGTGTACCCGGTGCGCGCAATCAAAATGTTTTTCAGGCCGCAAACCGTTCCGCGCGTTACCCAATAGAACTTTACCGCACCCAAATCCGCATCGGTCAGCTCTTGAAGCACGTCCACAGCCTTCGGACCCTGTATCGCGATCTGCGTGAAGTCGTCCGACAGATTTTCAACCGCGCAGTCAAAATGGCGCGTGTTGTCACGCACCCAGTTAAAGTCTTTTTCGCGCGTGCCCGCATTGATCACCAGCAGGTATTCCTCCGCACCCAACCGGTGGACGATCACGTCGTCCACGAAGGTACCCAGGGGATAGAGCAGCGCCGAATATTGCGCCTGCCCGACCGCCATGCGCGAGGCATCGTTCATGGAAATGTGCTGCACCGCAGCCAGCGCCTGTGGCCCGGCCAGGCGAATGTCGCCCATGTGGCTGACATCGAAGATGCCTACTCCTGTGCGCACGGCCATGTGCTCGTTGATAATGCCGCACCCGATTGCCGCCGGATACTCCACCGGCATATCCCAGCCGTTGAAGTCGACCATCTTCGCGCCCATCTGGCGATGGACGGCATTCAGTGCCGTTTTTCGGACGGCGGGAGTGGTGCTTGCGGGAGTCGCTTCCACAGAAGACAAATTTAGGATCCTCAATCAGCGCGCAGATCTGCCGGGATGGTGTGACTGTTTACCGTATCACGCGGTTTTTCGGCGGGTCAAACTGGAAGGGCTTCACCACAGAGGACACAGGGGATCACAAAGAAATCAAGGATTCGGAAGTCCTCTGTGGAACTCCGCCTCTCTCTGTTGTACGATTTTTATCGTCCGAACTGCACTGTCACGTGCGCCCCTGAGGCCACGCGCGTTCCTGCCGACGGAGACTGTTGCCGGGCCACGCCACTGCCTACGGCTTCCAACTCCAGTCCCGCATCCTGAGCCGCTTCGACGGCGCCGCGGACGGTCTTGCCGACGAACGACGGCACCTCGATGCCTCCTTGCTCGACGTCTAACACCACGGTTCCGGTCACAGGCAACTTAGGCTGTACAGAAGCATCTGGATTGCTCACCGGAGCCTGATCTGGCTGGTCTCGATTGCCTGCTGTCGGTTCACTTTGCCGCATCGCGGCCTGGACCACACTTCCTTCACTGTCGGCAGTCGCGGGCGCCAGTTCCACATGATCTTTAACTTTACTTTTGCCTGCTGATGGCTGCGCGGAATCGATATTTACCTCCGCTGTTTCCAGTGGCTCGCCGGGATGATCGGGGGTGCCTTCTTCCAGGTCTTTATCCTTCATGTTGGACTGCGCCAGCAGCAGTTGATGTTGCGGCGCGAGCGGCAGATCGTGCGGCGTGTGCAGATATTCGAGCACCTGCTGCGCCACGCGGCGAAAAACCGGCGCCGAAACCTGGCCGCCCTGATGGAGGCCCACTGCGGAATCCAGGATCACTGCGACCACGATCTGCGGATTATTCAATGGAGCGAATCCGGCAAACGATCCGATATACTTCGTCTTCGAATACGCTCCCGTCGCCGGATCGACCTTCTGAGCGGTTCCGGTCTTTCCCGCCGATGAATAGCCTTCCAGAACCGCCTTGCGCCCTGTGCCTTCAAGCACCACCTTCTGCATCATCGCCCGCATCTCGGCCGCGGTATAACTTGAAATCACACGGCGCGACGCTCCGGGATGAAAGGCCACTGTCTGTGGCGTTCCGTGCGGTTCAACACGACCTGCAACAATACGGGGCGCAACCCATACGCCGTCATTGGCGAATGTCGAAATCAGTCCGGCCAACTGAAGTGGCGAAATCCCAATTTCTTGCCCCATGGAAATCGCTGCGATCGAAACTTTCGACCAGCGACTCACCGGCTTCGTCAGGCCCCGCGTTTCGCCAGGCAGTTCGATTCCCGTTTGCTGTCCGAAGCCAAAGGAGCGAATGTATTTGTAAAACCGTTCTTCGCCCAGCCGCAATGCGATCTTGATCGCGCCGACGTCGCTCGACTCCGCGAGCACGCCCCACACCGGCAACAGTCCGTGCGGCTTGGAGTCGCGAATACGCATGCCGTTGTAGACGATCGATCCCATCTGGCAGTCGAAAACTTCGTCCGGAGTTGTCAACTTCTCTTCGAGCGCCGCCGAAATCGTCACCAGCTTGAACGTCGAACCGGGCTCATAAACGTAGCTGACCGCGCGATTCGTCAGTGCGCCCGGCGTGATTTGTTTCCGCAGATTGGGATTGAACGTGGGCCGGTTGGCCAGCGCGAGAATTTCTCCGGTGTGCGGATTTTCCACGATCACAGTGCCTGCGATTGCTTGCGTATCGTGAATCGCTTGATCCAGTTCTTTCTCGGCGATGTACTGAATGTTTTTGTCGATGGTCAGGACCAGGTTCTCGCCGGCCTCGGGCTGTTTCTCAACGTCGGAGAACCACTGCCGGCGCGCATCCACGGAGATCAGCATCTTCCCCGCGCGTCCTCGCAATTCGTCATCGAAGGCGTGCTCGATGCCGCTCTGGCCCGAGTCCTCCATGCCGACAGTTCCAACCACCTGCGCCGCAAGGTCGCGGGCGGGATAGAAACGCTTTGGCTCCTTCTGGAAGTGAATACCTTGCAGATTCAGCGACCGGATGCGCTCGATGGTTTCGTCGTCCGCTTTCCGAGCTACCCAGCAGAAAGTTTTGTGATTGCGGCAATCTGCCAGCACGACATTGTGGTCTTCGCCTGTGATCCGGGTGATCAAAGAAACAGCCGTGGGCAGGTCTTTTACTTCGGTTGGCACAGCGAACGCAGAATCCACCAGAACCGACATCGCGAGTTCGTGACCGGCTCGGTCGTAGATCACACCGCGCTTGGCGGAAAGCGGAATCTCTCGCTGTTGTTGGTGTTCGGCCTGTTTGACGAATGCTCCGTAATGGAAAATCTGTAAATAAACCAGCCGTCCGCAGATCGCCACGCACCAAAGGAAGAGGATTCCTCCCAGCAGGTAGAGCCGCCGGTTCTTGCCGAGGTTGGAGTTGGTCACCATCGAAGCCGTCGTGAGTAGCGAGCACTCAGCATTCAGCACTTAGCATCCAGCCCTTCCGAAGACTGTGCGGACTTCCACGAAACTCTACTGGCTAATTGCTGAGTGCTAATTGCTGAGTGCTGATTGCTAATTGCTAGTTTCCAGACAAACATGGCGGACCACCGTCGAGGCGGACCGCCAAATAAGTTCGTGTAGTGACGGATCTTTAACCGTCCATGCCGAGCGCAACTCGGCTCGATCTCCCGTCGATCTTTACCGGCCTATCACTATCGCCGGTTCAATGCTCGCCATCACCGGCCGGTTCGCATCCTCGGACGCGCTATCCATGCGAATCACTTGCCCCGGTTGCGGCGGGACCAGCCCCATGCGGCGCGCGATCACATCAATTCGTTCCGGATCGCGCAACGAAGCATCCTCCAACCGCAAGGCGCGGTTCATTTCGGTGAGGTTATTGAGCTCGCGTTTCGCCGACTCGATCTGGTAACCGTATTCAATCGCGCGGAAGTGCTGCCAGGCATAGGTGAACACCAGCAGGAACAGGCAAGCGAGCGCCGTGCCAAACTGCTTCATCTCGCGATTGCGCCTGGGATCTTCCACTTTCACCAGCCGTGAGTTGTCGATTGCTTTGGCGAAGTAAATCTCTGGGGTTCCCGTAAAGAATGTACTCCGCCGAGCCAGCGGGAGTGCGCTGTGGATTGCCGCTGCTGCCGCCATTTATGCCGCTCCCGCATACACCCGTTCACTATGCATCTGCGGAAGCTGCAGTCCGAACATCTGCCGCAGTTCCATTTCATCGACGATCCATTCGTCGACGATTCGTTTCTGTTGCGCGCGCCGTTCCACGCGCTCCACCGTTGTCATCAGATCCTTAATCAGCGTCCCTGTGTACATTTCCCAACCTCAGAATCGGATTCCTACCACGGAACCCGTAAAATCTGACCTCCGACCTCGGACTTCAGACCTCCGCACATTTTTGCTGAGGTCTGGCGTCCGAAGTCTGACGCCGCTTTTTGTGGATCTTCGTCCACTTTCTTCAGAACCTGAACGCCCGGCACGCCATTACAGCTATGCCGGGGACTCCGGCAGGTTTTCCGGAATCTAAACCCTCTCCGCCGCTCGCAACTTCGCGCTGCGGGCCCGCGGATTTCGATCCTGCTCTTCTTTCGATGCCGTTACCGGTTTTTTGGTCAGTACCCGGAAGTACTTGTCCTTAATTCCGCCCTCCCGGAGGGCATCCTTTACGATGCGATCTTCTAACGAGTGAAAACTGATCACCACCACGCGTCCTCCTGGCTTGAGAATCCGGGGCGCCGCTTCCAGCAGCGCCCGCAGATCATCCAGTTCACGGTTTACGAAGATTCGAAGAGCTTGAAAAGTTCTGGTCGCTGGATGAATCCTTCTTTGCTCAGAATTCATTGGTCGGGCCGCGGCTGATATGACATCCGCAAGATGTGCGGTAGATCGTATCGGCCGCGACCGGACAATGGCTCTGGCGATTCTCCGCGACCTCCTTTCCTCTCCGAATTCGTAAATCACATCGGCAAGCTCGCGCTCATCGAGGTGGTTTACCACTTGTTCGGCGGTACGCTCCGACCGCGGGTCCATCCGCATGTCGAGCGGTCCATCCGCCTGAAAACTAAATCCGCGCGCGGCATCGGAAAGCTGCAAACTGCTGAGTCCGATGTCTGCCAGCAGCCCGTCGATGGTCGCTGGTCGTTGGCCGTTCGCGATTTCACCGAAGGACTGATGCAGCAACGTAATCTCCGGCCAATCAGGTTCGCCAACGACTGACGACGAACGACCAGCGACTAGTCTTTCTCGCGCAATCTCCAGCGCCGCTGGATCCTTATCGAGGCCAATCAAATGTCCCGGTGCGCCGAGGCGTTTTGCGATTTCGTAACTGTGCCCGCCCAAACCCACCGTGGCGTCGATATAAGTCCCGCCACGCCGCACGTTTAAAAAGTCGATCGCTTCCTTTAAAAGAACCGGAACATGGCTGGCTTCCCTTCCACCACCATGACCAACCCCCTGAGGGGTTTCTGTAAAACCCTCGCCCATTAGATGCCCAATTCGTCGAGCGTCTTCTCATCGTCAGGCGTGAACTTTTCTTCCTCGACCTGCTTGCGGTACGAATCCAGGTTGCGCACGATCAAGTGAGTCAGATTGCCGGTAACCGCGACCTCGCCTTTGATTTGTGCCGCCTCCCGCAGCAGTTGCGGCATTAGCAGCCGCCCCTGACCATCCATTTCCACCATCTGTCCGTAGTAGTTCACGCGGTCCAGAAACTTTTTTTTCGTAGGATTGAAAGTGGAGAGCCCGGCCAACTTCTGCTCGATCCGCTCCCACTCCTCGAAGGGATACACTTGAGCAACCTTGCCATCGAGGCTGGTGATGTAATATTGCAGTCCGTACTTTTCGTCGATCACCCGCTTGAACTCCGCCGGGATCTTGAGCCGTCCCTTTTCGTCGACGCGAGTTGGGTGATTGCCGCGAAACATTTTTTGTAATCCAGAGGCGATGGTCACCCCTAACGCTTGTCATCCTGAGGCGACGGTTTTTGTCGCCGAAGGATCTGGGTGCGCCGCGCGAACATTTCCGCGTTCTTTGCGCGAATGCGAAATCGCGTGTTTGGCGCACTTCCTTAACTGCCACAGCAACGAGGGAGGTAAAAACGGCACAAAGTCGGGTCAAACTCGGGTGGTTCGGGCTGTTTGTCGTGCTCTTGGGTCGGTTTCCCACCGGCTCCTCGTTATCAGTTTCCCATTCCCACGAACCTAACTGTACTGACCACTTCATACCACTTTGTTCCACATCTTACCCGTAAGTTGTTGATTGTCAAGCCCAAACTTGAAGGTGGGGCCTCGGCCGTAGAGTCGACTCGACAAACTACGAGATCTTGTGGTTAACCAAAAATACGACCCCAAGGGATTGCGTTAACGCTTCTGGTTCATTCGCTATTTATTCGCCAATATTTTTCTTGCATTCCGCATTGGTAGCCCAGTTTCCTGTGGAAATTACTCGCACATTCCTTCTCACCTTCTACTTTCGAAAGTGAGCCCAGTCCCTCACCAGACTTCGATCCCCATTAAAATCTTCGGGAGCTTGCGTCCCCGACTAAACTGTTGGCCTAGGCGCTTCGGCGCTTCCCCATAACCAAGAGATAAGGAGAATCACTATGAAACAGCTATTAGCAGTCACGTTGTTGCTTTTGTCGTTCGTGTCGGCAGCATTGGCCGACGGCCCCTTCCTTCCACCCACTGGGCACTACAAACCGGCGAAGCCAGGTGTTGTCCAGCTGGCCAAGAGCCGAGGCTTCCGCCCGTCGGGAGCATGCCAGCGCTCAACAGAGCGTCGCGGTCTAGCCGAATTCCTCTCGAAAGCCGGGGGCAGATGCGATAAGCTGCTCCCGGCTATTGAACCTCCTCTTGCAGTAGCATCCCGCCGTGGCTTCTGGCACTGTTGCTCTTCCTGATGCTGCGGAACCGCGCGTACAAAGTGTGCCCATGGTTCTTTGCGTACGTGACGTTCGGCGTGGCCGCGGGCTTGGCGCGGTTTGTGGCTCATACCAGCACGCCCCTATTCGCACTTATTGGATCACCGAGGCTGGTTATGATCTGCTCGGGATCCTCGCGATGTACGAATTGCTTCGCCTCGTTCTGCGGAACCTGGCCCGCAGGTGGTGGGCGCGGCTCATTTCCCAGCTGCCCTCGTGCGGGCGTCGGCCTGAGCCTAGCCCTCGCTCACGCGGCTCCTACCTCAGTTTAGCGGCCCTCTACTATATTGTCGTCAGCGAGATTGCAGTGCGGCTGCGTGCAGTCGCTCATCTTCATTGTTGGTGGCGATTGTCCCGTCCTTCGCCTGCGCTGGCGGCAATATCCGCTCGACATGCCACCGCTTCGGGCTACTCGCTCGTGTCTTTGCTCATGAGGTTACCTAATTTTACTATTTCGGTACAAGATTCAGATTTTTGTTTTATCTGTACCTCTATTTGTGTCTTACTCTCTTGCCGTATTGTTTTGGATTTGGTTTTTTAGCGTATCGCTTAAACCATATTCCTAGTTGCCAGCCCCTACCCTCGTAGAGTTGTAGCTATATCAGGCCTCGCTGCAGCAGTATTTGGACTGGTTGCGGTGGATGCGCTGTAGATGTTTTCGTCATTTTGATTTGCTGATCGTCGCCGTCTACGCGCTGTGGTATATATTTGTTCTATATTTCGCTTGGACTCGTGTTCCCCGGCGCGACGTCTTCGATGTTTCCCTTCGAGGACTGGGCCCCCATTTTGATTCCGCGGGTTCTTGCCTTCTTCTCAAAACCCTTCGCTGCTCAACCATCAGTACACCGCATTCCCTGCGCGGCTGCTGTGAACTTGTCCAGCTTCCACCGAGATCGAATACGATTCGCCGCCGTCGCCGCTCCAGGCCCGGACATTGAAGGTGGCTCCTGTAGGCGCGCGATACGCGGCGACGTTGCGCAGGGTCAACGGCTGGCCGGGCTTGCATATTTCTGGCGCGTCGGTGACTCGCAGAAAATAAACTCCAAGGCCTGTGCCAACGACCTTTCCAACGCCGCTGGCTTCTACCAGAAGCGCGGATTTCTCGTCGATGGCAATTTCGCGTGGCGTTTTCGACCAGCCGTCTTGCACGATCCGCGCCAGAAATCCCACGCTGCGCCCCATGCGATCGCGCTTCGCGAAATGACTGTCCGTGAGAATATTCTCGAGCACGGCGATTTTCAGAAAATCGCGCACCACGGTCACGCGCTTGGTGTAGGGATCAGCCAGAACTTCACGCGAAGTGAGATCAGCATCATCTGGCCTATCCTCCAGGCAACCGTAGACAAACTGGCCGAGCACCGCCAGCCCCGCGCTGGTTCCACCGATGGGCTTGTTGGCGGCCACGTGCGCATTGATGGCAGCCTCCACAGGAGTTCCCTTCCAGAAATTGACGTAGCGCGACTGATCGCCGCCGGCAATGAAAATAACCTCGGCGTGCGCAATGATCTCGGCTACGCGCGGCTTCTCCGCCGCTTTCCGGCTGGGGATGATCAACGTTGCGACGGAGTTCACCTTGCACAAGCCGTCGACGTAGGGATTGTAGTCAGCGCCGCCATGCGCTCGCAGGATTAGAAAGTCGCCACCGTTGGCCTTGCCGCACAGCCAACGGAACGCTTCATCGAGATCGCTGCCGCCGCCCATCATGGCCACTCCGCTCTCAGGGTGGGTTTGCACATCTTTCGGATTCCCCTCGCGAATGTACTGAAACGGCGCCGCGTGACTGCTTGCCGCGCCACCACACATGAGAGTAAGTAACAACAAGCACGCGAATTTCATCGCTGACGACTATATACCTCGGCAGTGACTTGTCTTTCCGGCTGATAGGTGTACACTGCCTGCGTTTATTGGGTGAAAGTTTTCGGAGGAGCTTATGCATCTGAACCGAGGCAGGATTTGGCTAGGCGGTTTGGCTGGAGGCGTGGTCTGGAACCTCTGGAGCTTTGGTGTGAACCGTTTCGTCGTTACCGATGCGCGTTATCTGGCGGCCCAGAATGCGGGGTTGTTTCTGAAAACGCCGCGCTATCCCTTCTTCGTTGGCCAGTGGATCGTGCTCTTGTTTATTCTGGCGATCGCGGTCGCGCACTTGTACGCGTGGGCGCGACAGACCCTCGGAGCTGGTCCCGGCACCGCGCTCAAGATAGGCTTTTTGGCTGGCTTCTTTGGCGGCTTCCCGGAAAACTTCGCCCAGGCTACATGGTTCGCCGGCGATCGAGGACTTCCTTTTGGCTGGATGATCGAAATGTGGCTGGGCGCAATCCTGGCCGCGCTGGCGGCGGGCTGGGTATATAAAGACTGAGATTCTCAGAGCGCGTTGGCCGGCGCGTTGGATCGAACGACCATGAGGAATTTGGGAAGAGCTGTCCTGATATATGGATGGGTGGCACTAACCTTTCCTGTCTTTGCGTCCGCACCATCCCCGGCCGGGGGGTGGTTTCCCATACCTCGCAGTAAGCTTCGTAAGTCAGGGGATTCTGATTAAGGTTTGCCGGGCGCGTGCGACTTGGACTACCTTGAGGGCTCAACAAACACCGCAGTTCCATAGGCCAACACTTCAGTGACACCCTGCATCACTTCCGTTGCATCGTAGCGCGCACCCACCACGGCATTGGCGCCGAGTTCAGCAGCGTGGATCAGCATCACATCGAACGCTTCCGACCGAGTCTTCTCACACAGGTTCGTAAGCAGCGTAATGTTGCCCCCAATCAGGGTCTGCAATCCCGCGCCGATTGTGCCGAAGATCGAGCGCGAGCGCACCACGATGCCGCGCACTACCCCCAGCGTCCGCGTGACGCGAAACCCATCCAACTCGAACTGGGTCGTGACCATGTTATGCGCTACCATCCTTCCACTGCCTGTGTAAGTAGCTGTCATTAGCTGTGTATCCTCTCCCGATACGGATAAATGCTGTTGCCTGCCCTCGAACAGCTAACTATAGCCCCAGAGGCCGGCCGCGCAAGAGATTTTCAAATCCAGTGGCCATCACTCCGTTTCGGCGGTGATGAGAAATCCTTGCGAGAGGGTGTCGTATTCAACACGGAGCATGTTCGGTTTACAACAAACCTGGCAGTCCTCAATGTAGTTTTGCCGGCGTCCTGCGGACTCGTCCACGGTGGTGACGTTCCACTCGCCACATCCCGCACACTGAAACCCGGATTCCATCAATAAGACTCGGTTTTTTCAACGCAGGGCTTCATGCGTCAGCATTCGGATTCAGCCCCTATAATAGCTCGGACCAATCTTGGGACGGAGGTTTCATGATTTCACGGCGGCGGTTTCTCGAAGCGGGCGGCGTCGCGGCAGGAGTCGCATTATCCCATCCTTTAATGGCAGCCGCCGTGCCCAGAAACCAGAAGCCGGGCGACACTACCCTGCCGCCATCACTGGCGCGGTTGGTGTCCCGCAAGAATGAAGCCTTGCCGATTACTGACAAGGAGCGGAGCGAACGCCAGGAACGCGCCCGTCATTTGATGAGTGAAAACGCGCTCGATGCCATCGTGCTCATGGAGGGCACTTCGCTGAAATATTTCACCGGCATCTCCTGGTGGGGCGGCGAGCGCTTATTCGCTCTGATACTGCCCGCGAAGGGCGCGGCGTTTTATGTGTGTCCAGCATTTGAAGAAGGCCGCGCTCGTGAACAAATTGCCAATGTTCCCGAGGGCAACAATCCCGACGTCCGCACTTGGCAGGAGGATGAGAGCCCCTACCAGCGCGTGGCCCAGGGACTAAAGGATCGCGGCCTGGCAAGCGGCAAGCTGGGAATGGAAGAAACCATCCAGTTCGTCTTCGCCGATGGAATTGCCAAAGCTGCGCCGCAGGCGGCGCTGAGCAGTGCCACCGCTGTAACCAGCGGCTGTCGCATGATCAAGAGTGCCCACGAGCTTGCGCTGATGCATCTGGCCTGCCAGGTGACCCTGTCCGCATACGAAGCGGTTTATCACGCGTTGCGCGAAGGCATGACGCAGGAGCAGGTAGGGGATTTGATTGCAGCGGCTTACGGGCAGTTGGGTTTCCCCGGCGAAGCCAGCGTTGAGGTTGGAGAATATTCCTCATTTCCTCACGGCTCAAGCACGCCGCAGGTGATTCGCGAAGGTTCAATCGTGATGATCGATGACGGCTGCACTGTGGAAGGATATCAATCCGACATCACGCGCACTTTCGTATTGGGCAAAGCTTCCGACAAAATGAGAACCGTCTTCGACATTGTGCACCGTGCCCAGGCCGCAGCACTCGCAGCGGCGCGTCCCGGAGCGGAGTGCGGCAGCGTCGACGCGGCGGCACGAAAAGTAATTACCGATGCAGGCTACGGCCCCGACTACAAATACTTTACTCACCGCCTCGGACACGGCATGGGCATGGACGGGCATGAGTGGCCTTATCTGGTGCGCGGTAACGCCACCACACTCAGGCCGAACATGACTTTCAGCGACGAGCCGGGCATTTATATCCGCGGAGAATTCGGCATTCGCCTCGAAGACGACATGCATATCACAGAAAACGGCGCGGAACTATTCACTCCGCAAAGTCCGTCGCTGGAAGATCCATTCGGGAATGCGTGAGCAAACCCGCGTCTTCAGTGGCCTTTTAGCGAATTGCGAGGCGACTCTCGCTCCGCGCCGCAAACGAATTGTTTACACGGCCTTACTTCGACGACTCCACCTGCAGATTATTGGTCACGGAGAAAATTCCAGGAACGCCGTTGGCGCGCAAGCCGACAAGATTCTTGTCAGTGTCACTGTCGACGACTCCCTCGAGAGCAACGTGACCGTTCTTCACGATGATGCGGATCGGCTTCTGCACCCCCAAGGCATACTTTTCTAGCGCTGGGTATCCGTAGATGGCGCGGAACAGGCGCCGGCGCAGGCGATAATCCATGGGCGACGGAGGAAGAACCTCAATCTGGTTATCTACTTTTTCGACGCCCTCGATGTGCTTCACCGCATTCTCGGCGTCCGACTTGAGCGAAGGCCGAACCACCTGCCCCAGCAGGGTAACGGTACCGCCGTCCACCTTAAAGGCAATGTTGTCGAAGACGCCGAAATAGGGGAGCATGAGAAGTTCGTGGCGAACTTCGCGAGTGATACGCTCTTGCGACCTTGCCGAAGGCTGACCACGATCCTGAGCGCCGCCCATCGCGGCGAGTGAAAACAGACAGATGACAACAAGCAGGAACTTGCGTTTCATAGTTCTATCTCCTTACACGAAAGTTTCCGCGCCTACTGTACTTCTGACTGCACTATGAGAGCTTAAAGTATTGCCCTAGTCAAGAAATCGTATCATTTTCATTTTAGAATCTTGAGGTCGATCGCCGCCCGGCCGCGGCGAATGAGGTTGCATGCAGCATCTGAGTCCGCACGATGTAATGACGATGTTCTTGGCGCTGGCCACGTTGCTGGGTTGTGCCAAGCTGGCTGCGGAGTTGATGCAGAAAATTGGCCAGCCGTCGATTCTGGGAGAAATCTCGGTCGGGATTTTTCTCGGGCCGACCGTTCTTGGACATTACCGGCCACATTTATACGAGACTTTGTTTCCCACCACCGGGCCCATGCCGATCGTGCTCGACACGGTGACCACGCTTGGAGTTGTCTTCTTCCTGCTCACCGCTGGCCTCGAGATCGATTTGCGCAGCATCTTCCGCCAAGGCAAGAGCGCGCTGCTGGTGAGTCTCTTCGGCGTGGCATTTCCCTTCGGAGCCGGTTTCCTGGCAGCCACCATTTTCCCCGACGAAATGGGCGCAGTAGGCGGCGCGAACCCTCTGATCTTCGCGCTCTTTGTGGGCACCGCGTTGTCGATTTCGGCGCTGCCGGTGATTGCGAAGATTCTGATGGATCTGAATCTTCTGCGCACCGAGATGGGCACGGTCATTATCTCGTCCGCGATGTTTGATGATCTGGTTGGATGGATTCTTTTCTCCTTCGTGCTGGGGATGCTACATCCGCCGGCTGGCAGCAGTATTGGCGACGGCGTGAAGCACACGATCATCCTGGTGCTGCTCTTCGTGGGACTTACCCTCACTGTGGGACGCTGGCTGATCGACAAGATCCTGCCAATATTGCAAGCGCACACTACGTGGCCCGGTGGCGTTCTGGGATTCATCTTCACGCTCACCATGGCGGGAGCTGCCTTCACCGAATATGCCGGCATCCACGCGGTCTTTGGAGCGTTTGTGATTGGCATCGCGGTCGGCGAATCGGGACATCTACGCAAGCGCACTTCGGAGCATATTCATCAGATCGTAACCAATGTGTTCGCCCCTTTCTTCTTTGCCAGCATTGGACTAAGAACTAATTTCGTCGCGAACTTTCACCTGGGATTGACTGTAACCGTGATCGCCGTGGCCTGCCTGGGCAAGCTGTTGGGAGCCGGTTGGGGCGCGCGGCTGGGTGGGATGGACCGGACCTCGTCTCTGGCGGTGGGCCTGGCGATGAATGCCCGCGGAGCGATGGAAATCATTCTCGGTATTCTTGCGCTGCAAGCGGGATTGATCCGCGAAAATATGTTCGTAGCCATGGTGGTAATGGCCTTGTTTACTTCGCTGATGTCAGCCCCGGCTATTCATTTCCTGATTCATCGACGGCGTAAGTTGACTTTGAAAGACACCGTAACCGCCAAATTATTCTTGCCGAACCTGGCCCAGCGAACCAGGCCGGGTGCCCTGCGGGAAATGTGCGAAGTAGCTGCGGAGGCCGTGAGCAATGCTCCCGAGAGATTATTCCGCCTGGTGTCGGAACGGGAGCGCGTCCTCGCCAGTGGCTGGGAAAATGAATTGGCGGTGCCTTACGCTCGCGTCAATGGATTAACGCGTCCGCTGGTGGTGGTGGCGAAGTCAGATGGAATTGACTTTAATGCGCGGGATGGCAAGCCGGCGCGCCTCATCATCCTGATTCTCACTGGAGATAACCAGTCGCAACAGGATTTGCTAAGCGATGCCAGCGAACTATTCAGCCGCAAAGAAGCGGTAGACCGCGCCGTGAATGCGCATAATTTCCTCGAACTGGCCGCGGCACTCAATGCACCCGTGCAGTAAGCCCGGTACAGTAAGCGATGAGGGGCCAATTACATGGCTGCCGGTTTCACATGCCGTCATAATTCGGGCCGCCTCCGCCTTCCGGCGGGACCCACGTAATGATCTGGTAGGGGTCGGCGATGTCACAGGTTTTGCAGTGAACGCAGTTTGACGGATTCAAGCTGATGCGCTTCCCGTTGGGTTGAGTCTCGTCGTCGACCATTTCGTAGACATTGGCGGGACAGAAATTCTGGCAAGGGCTTCCGAATTCTTTCACACAACGTGCGTTACAGATGTTGGTATCGTGAATGATGAGGTGCGAGGGCTGATCTTCTTCGTGCTTCGTCCCGGAGTGGTAGAGATCGGTGAGCTTGTCGAAGATCAGTTTACCGTCGTTTTTTGCGGGACCCAGCAAGTGGGCCTCGTTGCCGCCATCGGCGGGCAATTCGTCGAGCTTGTGCATGTGCTCATGTCCAGCTTTCGCGGAATAACGATTGCGCAAGCCGCGTCCGCCCGAGACGAATTGAAGCGCCGTGTGGAAAATTCCGGCGTAGAGACCGTTTTCGAATCCCTGGTGCATGTTGCGGACTTTCCAGAGTTCGTCCTTGATCCAGCTCGATTCAACTTTCTTCTGGAAACCGCTCAAAGTGGCGACCGACGAATCGTTCTTCTTAAGCGCTTCGAATGCAGTCTCGGCGGCCAGCATGCCACTCTTGATCGCGAGATGAATGCCCTTGAGCCGCGCGGAGTTCAAGAAGCCGGCAGAGTCGCCGAGAATCATCCAGCCATTGCCCGCGACCGGTGGAATCGCCCACCAGCCCCCGTAAGGCATCGACTTTGCGCCGTAGCGGATCATCTTGCCGCCTTCGAGCAGCTTGGCGACAAATGGATGCTGCTTGAAGTCCTGCAACACATGCTGCGGATCAAGGCGCGGGTCAGGATAGTCAAGTCCGGTGACAAAGCCAATCGAGACGACGTTGTCTTTGCCGCCATAAATCCAGGCACCGCCGTACTCCTTCGTCGTAAGCGGCCAGCCCATGGTGTAGATCACTTCGCCCGGCGCAATGCGGCCGGAGGGAACCTCCCACAGCTCTTTCACGCCGACACCGTAGGTTTGCGGGTTGGAGTTTTTCGCCAGATCGAATTTCGAGACGAGTTGTTTCGTTAATGATCCGCGCGGCCCCTCGGCGAGGATTACGACTTTAGCGTTGAGATCGTAACCAGGCTCGAAGTTGGATTTCTGATGACCTTCTTTGTCGACACCTTTGTCGTCGGTGCGGACGCCAGTGACGCGTTCCCCGTCATACAGCAACTCAGATCCAGCAAATCCGGTGAAGATCGTGATGCCCGTTTCCTCCACCTTACCGCCCAGCCACTTCACAAAACGGTTCAGGGAAATCACGTAATTGCCGTGGTCGCGCAAGAACGGCGGGGTGGGCAACTTGAACTTACTTTTCTGCGTGAAAAAGTAGACGGCTTCTTTGCTGACTTCCGCGTCGAGCGGAGCGTCTTTCTCGAATCCGGGAAGCAGTTCGCGCATGGATCGCGCATCAAGCAGCGCACCGGAAAGGCAGTGCTGGCCGATCTCGCGAGCTTTTTCGAGAACGTAGATATTTTCTTTGCTGAGCTGCGAGTCGGGATGCTGCGCGTTATGCGCATCGATGAGCTGTGACAACCGGAGGGCGCAAGCCATGCCGGCCGGGCCCCCGCCAACAATCACTACATCGGCGGGCATCTGCGGATGTTCGATGCCTTCAATCGGTTTGCGGAAGATCAGCATTTGGCAGTCAATTCTGAGTATTTGTCCCAAGCAATCTGCGATTGCATTTATTGTGCCTGTGCTCCGTGGCCGCTCCGAACGTTATCCTTCCCAAACCGTAAGAAGACCCGATTACCTTCTATTGGGTCCAACTTCAACTCTTTTCTCAAATCTGATCTTAGGTCCGCAAGCAACTCGTCCAATGAGGCTTCGCGATGCTCTGCCATATTGCGTGCAAATTCCTGTGCTGCAGCGACCTGTTTTGGGGTACCGAACAGTTGAATGTCATCAACCGCCGACTCCAGGTCTACGAACTGACTTGGGGACGGGTCGCGGTTGGACGCTGTTACGAGCCGCCGATAAGCCTCGATGAGGTATTGAACGCGTAAATCTCTCCGCTTATTTGCCCGATCACGTCCTACGGAAAGCCAGCTGCCGACAAACCACGACACAACCGCAACGACGGTAGGTATGAGTAGCGTTAGCAGAAGTTGTGAGTTCACAAGTTATCCTTGCCCAGTCAGCGGTCTCTGTCCTCACGGATCAGACCGGCGCTGTCCGGAAGAATACCCTGTCGTTGGCGAATCTTCTCCCGGCGTTCGCGGATTCGATTCAGCAGCTCGTGGTAGTCAGTCGAAGGCTCGGGCTTGCCGTCTTGAGGTTTATCCGTGTTCATCCGCGTTTATCCGTGGCAATGAAGTTACCCTCCCGCTTTCGCCTTCTTAACTTCTTCAGTGAGCGGCGGCACGATATCGAACAGATTTCCGACGATTGCGTAGTCGGCGATTTCGAAGATTGGCGCTTCTGCGTCTTTGTTGACCGCGATGATCGTGCGCGAGCCTTTCATGCCTACGATGTGCTGGATTGCTCCACTGATGCCCAGCGCGAGATAAAGCTTCGGGGCGACGGTTTGCCCCGAGGAGCCAATCTGGCGGTCCATGGGCAACCAGCCGGAATCGCAGATCGGGCGCGAGGCCGCAAGGTCGCCGCCAAGTGCATCCGCAAGTTGCTTGGCCAGTTCGATATTTTTCTGTTCTTTGATGCCGCGACCGACCGAGACAATAATTTCGGCCTGGGTCAAGTCGACCGCTTGTTTTGCTTCCTTGAAGACTTCCTGTGGCCTGTTGCGGACGACGCCATCCGCAATTTCAGCATTCACCGTCTCCACTGGAGCAGCGCTCGATCCTGCCTCCGCTTTATCTCCGCGGAATGCGCCGTTCTGAAACGTTGCGAACCATGGAGCTTCGGAGTTGAAGCTGACGTCGGCGGCAAGCTTGCCTTGAAACATCTGGCGGGTAAAAAGAAGCTTGCCGTTCTCATGTTTGAATCCAATGCAGTCGCTGATCACGGTGCGGCCCATGGCGGTGGCGAGTTTGGGGACGAAGTCGCGCACCTGATAAGTGTGCGGCATGAGCACAAGCTTGGGCTGCTTGCTGGTTATAAGTCCTTTGAGCGCGATGGAGAAGGCATCCGGAGTGTAGGGCTCAAGCTTCGCGGACTCAACCGCATAGACCTTCGCGATTTTCTTACCCGCGACTTCGGCGGCGATGGCCGACACGCTGGAGCCGACGACGGCGGCTTCGAGAGTCCAGCCGGTCGCCGCGGCGATGGCCTGACCGGCAGTTATCGTCTCCCAGGAGACGCGATTGAGCTTGCCTTCGCGTTGTTCGACGACTACTAAAATGATTTCGGGCATAAAGTCAGCTTCTAGCTGTTAGCTCCTAGCTTCTGGCAAAACAGGGCCGCGCTTCCCTCGACGAATAGTCGAGGGTCGCTGTCAAGTGGTGTTTCTTACATTACTCGTAACTCGTTGCGCAGTTTGTCCACCAGCTTTTTCGCGATCTCACCCGGCGAGCCTTCGATGTGTTCGGTCTTCTTCGTTTTCTGCGGCACGTAGAGGCGCTCGATTTTCTGCAGATTGTCGCCGATTGCGGACTGCACCTCTGCCAGCGCAACCTTGCGGACGGGTTTGTTCTTCGCCTGCTTGATGCCGATCAGCGTGGCGTAGCGCAGCTTGTTGATGCCGGACTGAATCGTGAGCACTGCGGGCAGCGGCATGTCGACGAATTGGAAATACCCAGCCTCAAGTTCGCGCTTTACTTTGATCCCACTCTCAGTTTTTTCAATCTGCATGATGATGGTCGCATGAGGCCAGCCGAGCAACTCGGCCAGGATGACGCCGGTTTGTGCGTAGCCATAATCGTCGGATTGCAAGCCGGTAAAGATCAGATCGAAATTCTCGTCTTTGATGGCGGCGGCGAAGGCCTTAGCCGTGTTAAAGGCATCAAGACCGACAAATGCATTGTCTTCGAGGTGAATGGCACGGTCCGCGCCCTTCGCCAGAGCCTCGCGCAACACCTGTTGGGCCCGGGCAGGGCCGCTGGTGATGACCACTACTTCACCCTTATGCTTCTCTCTTTGGCGCAGAGCCTCCTCGAGAGCGAACGCGTCAGGCTCGTTCACTTCATACGAGACGTCTTCGCGAATCCAAGCCGCACTCTCGTTGAGTTTGAGTGGCGCGTCTTTCTGCGGCACTTGCTTCATGCAAACCAGGATCTTCAATGAATTACTCCTGAGAGCAAACAGAAGAGTATAAATCAGCAATCAGCATTCAGCACTCGGTATTCAGCCACTTTTCTTGGAGTCTGTGCAAGATTGTCCGAGTGCTGAATGCTGAGTGCCGAATGCTACTCCGTGAAAACCACCGACTGCACGCCCGAAATTTCGAAGCGTTTGCGGCAGCGCATGTTTTTGCAGGCCATCAGGTCGTCTTTGCGGAGCATATAGGAGCGGGCTTTTGCAAAACGGGCGCGGTCGCGCTCATCGGCGCGTCCGGCAAGCTGACGCTTTTTGGTGCGTACCACCCATGTGACCTCGTACTCGGCGGGCTGGTGGCAGTGGGGACAGTTGAGGGTTGCTGGTTTCTTTTCGGTGCGTTCGTCAAAAAAATCGCGTTCTTCCATGAAAAAGTCGTTGGTCCCTTCGCTCAGCTCAGGGCAAGCTCAAATCCGTCGTTGATCGTTCAAACGATTCAATTATTGCATGTTCGACTGGCTACAAGCTATGGCAACATGAGGATATGGCGCGCAGGAAAAAGGTAAAGCGGTTTCGCGCAGTGCAGGCCGTGAAGGAGTTGGCGCGGGAGCGCATGGGCAGGCCTCCGGCCGAGAAGGTCGTTCCACACAAGAATAAAAAAGAGGCGAAACACAAGCCTACCTTGGAGAGGCTGCTCGAAGGAGAAGACTAGGCGCAGCACCCAAATCCGCGTCCAGCAAGCGTGCGCCAACAATCCTGCGCAGCTGTTCCCCCCTGAAAACGTCTATCTCAGTTGAAGGCTGCGCTAACCACAACGTTGGTCGTCAAATTCTCCACGGTACAAGTATCCCCAGATACTAGGCCACAGCCTGACCACCCTCCAAACGTTCCAAAAGGCGTCGCTGTCAGCGTAACGTTACTGCCAGTGGGAAACTGGCCGTTGCATATCGTTGCTGTGCTGGCGCAGCTAAGACCCAAGGGTGAACTGGTTACCGTTCCAGAGCCGGTTCCCGAGAAAGTGACGCTGATGGTCGGTTCAGCGCCCCCCGTTCCTCCTCCGCCGCCCGACGTCGTGCTGGTAAAACAAACGACGTTCGCAGTCATAAACCCAGTAACGATGGCGCCGGATGAGGACAAGCCCGACCCGTCAGTGTTCGTCTGCAGGGTCGCGGAAACCAGGGTGCCTCCGCACGCAAGGCCGGTGGCCGTCAGCAGGCCCGTAGAATTGACCGTGAACATCTGTGTGGTATTCGAGACCCACGTCACCTGGTTCGTTATATCTTTGGTCACTGGCGGGTGGAGATAGCTCCCCAGCGCTCGTAGCTGCACGGTCGAGCCGCGATTCTCGATCACCGGAGTATCGGACGCTCCAAAGGTCTCAGTTCCGGGCTGAATCGTGATGGATTGCAACGTCTGCGAGTCTCCGCAACTGGTGACGCTGAGCAGCGTAGTCGCGGCGGCGATAAGTGCGATGATGCTCAACCACTTCCGACTCATGAAGACTCCTGGATCAAGCGACCCGGTTGATGGCGCACAGATTGGTGGATGGGTCAATTTAGTTCAAAAGTGCGGGAAAAAGCAATCATTTAAAAGCGGCGTCGGAAACCTCCGTCACCCTTTTACCGCTTCCGCGACGACCTCGGCGAATTTCCGGATATCTTCTTCAGTCGTGTCGAACGAGCACATCCAGCGCACGATCGATTCCTCTTCGATCCAAGTATAGAAGAAGTATTGCTGCTTAATTTTTTCGATCGAGTGCGGGGGAATTTGGGCGAAAACCCCGTTGGCCTCGACCTTCCAAACGATTCGCACCCCCGGTATCCAGCTGATTTCTTTTTCCAGCAGGCAAGCCATGCGGTTGGCGTGTTCGGCGCTACGCCGCCATAGATCATTCGTCAGCAGCGCCTCGAACTGCGCGGCGATAAATCTCATCTTCGAAGCCAGTTGCATACTCTGCTTGCGCAGGTAAAGGAAGTCGTGCGCGAGTCCCGGCTGGAAAAACACAACTGCTTCGCCGCCCAGGATTCCATTCTTGGTGCCGCCGAAAGAGAGCACATCTACGCCTAGATCGCGAGTGGCCTGTCGCAGGGTTTGCCCAAGCGAAGCGGCGGCGTTGGCGAGGCGCGCGCCATCCACATGCAGGAACATGTCATGTTCGTGCGCGAAACGGGCGATGGCCTGAATCCCTTCAGGCGGATATACGGTGCCCATTTCGGTGGACTGCGTAATCGAGATGACACGAGGCTGCGAATGATGTTCGTCGCCGATGCCGTGGTAGGCGTGCCGGATGGATTCCAGGGTGATTTTGCCATCCTCATGCGGCAAGGGAATCAGCTTGCAGCCGGTGTGCTTCTCTGGGGCACCACACTCGTCGGTGTAGATGTGAGCATAGTCGCTGCACAGCACGGAGTGGAAAGGACGGGTAAGAGATTGCAGGCTCAAAACGTTGGCCCCCGTCCCGTTGAAGGTGAAAAAAACTGCGATGTCCGCTCCGAAATGCTCTTCGAATTTCTTGATGGCGGAACCTGTATAGGGATCGTCGCCGTAAGCGACCACGTGGCCCCGGTTCACACGGGAAATGGCTTCCATAACTTCCGGGTGTACTCCGCCGTTATTATCACTGGCGAAGCTGCGAGTGGGTTGAAGGTGGGCATGCGGCATACGGAAATAATCTAGCAGAGTGAAGCGGATGCTGAGAAATACAGCACGCGTAGCGGTCGAACTGGGGTGAATCTGCAGGAATTTGCACTCTCACGCTGTCTGAAGGGTTTTTCCTCTAACGATCCGGCGGGGTTCCGCGTCCAAAGCATTAAATTGTCGATTTCAAGAGTACTCATTCGTCGATCAGTATATGGAGGGTTCAAATGGCGGCTTGGCAGAGTTCCGAAAATTTTCTGGCTCAGGATAAAAGCGGTCAGACAATTCAGCCTCCTGAATCTTTTCCTCATTCTCGAAATCCATATCTGGAAGCTGCTTTGGGGCTGCTTGCAGTCGTATCATAGACAGAGATTTAACGTTTTTTGTTATTGTTTGCGGAGAACACATGGCGAAACGATTCATTTTGGTGCTGGTTATTGTGGCCGCTCTTTTAGGAGGGCTCGGTTTTTTGAAATACCGCCAGGTCGAAGGGGCCATTGCCGCGAACGCAGGCTTCGCACCGCCGCCCACCGCCGTCACCACCGTAGTCGCCAAGCGGGAGACTTGGCCATCGACGCTGGAGGTGATCGGAACTGTGGCGGCGATCCAAGGCGTCACTGTGAGTGCTGACTTGCCCGGAACCGTCGACAAGATTCATTTCGAGTCCGGCCAATCGGTGCAGGAGGGCGACATTTTGGTCGAACTCGATACCCGTCAGGAACGGGCCCAGCTTGCCAATCTGGAAGCCCAGCGCGATCTCGCCAAGATTCAATACGGACGTTCAGAACAGTTGATGAACGCCGGTGTTATTTCCAAGTCGGAATACGACAACGCCGCCGCCCAGCAGAAAGCGACGGAAGCTCAGGTGGGCGACATCAAGGCAGCGATCGCCCGCAAAACGATCCACGCCCCGTTCTCCGGGATTTTAGGGATTCGTCAGATCAGCCTGGGCCAATATCTGGCAGCGGGCCAGGCAATTGTTTCGCTGCAGGCGCTGAATCCGATCTACGTGAACTTCGGTGTCCCGCAGCAGGACGAACCTAAGATTTTGATCGGCCGCAGTGTGAACGTCACCAACGCCGATCTGCCCGGCACGGGGTTCAATGGCAAAATTACCGCACTGGACTCGGTAATCAATGAACAAACCCGCAATATACAGATTCAGGCGACCTTTCAAAATCGAGGCGGAAAGCTGCGGCCCGGAATGTACGTGCAGGTCGAGTTGCCCACGGGCAAGCCGCGCGACGTAATTCCCCTGCCGGCCACCGCCATCAATTACGCACCTTATGGCGACTCCGTGTACGTAGTAGTTGAGATGAAAGATCCGAAAGGCAACACATATCGGGGAGTGAGGCAGCAGGTGGTAAAGATCGAAGGCAGCCGCGGCGATCAAGTTGCGATCACTTCCGGAATCAATCCCGGCGATGAAGTCGTCAGCTCGGGAGTTTTTCGGCTTCGAAATGGTGCTGCGGTTCAGGTCAACAACACCGTTCAACCCGGCGACAATCCGAATCCCAAACCTGATGAGAGCTAAAACAAACGAACCCAGTACGACGGCCTGGCAGTGGACAGGGAGTGCGCATGAAGTTTACTGATCTATTCGTAAAGCGTCCGGTTCTGGCGATGGTGGTCAACCTGGTCATCATCATTGCTGGCCTGCAAGCTGTCCGCTCCTTAAGTGTGCGGCAATATCCTCGCAGCGATATCGCGGTGATCCAAGTCAGCACCGTGTACGTGGGCGCTAGCGCCGATCTGGTGCGCGGTTTTATTACTACGCCGCTGGAGCGCGTGCTTGCCAGCGCCGACGGCATCGACTACATGGAGTCAACCAGCGCGCAGGGCTTGAGCACAATCACAGTTCACCTCAAGTTGAACTACGACACGAACGCTGCCCTCACTCAGATACAAGCCAAAGTTCAGCAGGTCAAGAATGACTTGCCTCCAGAGTCACAAGTGCCCGTGATCGACCTGGAAACAGCCGATACACAGTTCGCCGCCATGTATATCGGGTTTTCCTCGAAAGACCTCGACGAAAATCAGATTACCGATTACCTGACCCGCGTCGTTCAGCCTAAGCTGAGCGCCGTGAGCGGCGTACAGCGTGCCGACATTCTTGGCGATCGCACCTTCGCCATGCGCTTATGGCTGAAGCCCGAGCAGATGGCCGCGCGCGGTGTTTCTCCTTCCGACGTACGCGATGCCTTGTCGAAGAACAATTACTTGTCGGCGCTCGGCAGCACCAAGGGTTCCATGGTTTCGGTGAACCTGGTCGCCAACACCGATCTGCGAACGCCAGACGATTTCAAACAGATGGTCGTGAAGCAGGAAAACGGCGTAGTCGTTCGCATGGGGGAGATCGCCGATATCCAGCTAGGCGCTGAGAATTATGACCAGGATGTTCGCTTCAACGGGGAAACCGCAACCTTTATGGGCATCTGGGTGCTGCCCACGGCGAACTCGCTGCAAGTGATCAAGGATGTGCGCAAGACGCTTCCCGGCATTCAGGCACAGCTGCCTACCGGAATGAATTTGGGCATCCCCTACGATTCGACGGAATACATTCAGGACGCGATCAACGAAGTGCTGCACACGCTATCGGAAACGCTGCTGATCGTGGTCATCGTTATCTTCCTTTTCCTGGGCTCGTTCCGTTCGGTGCTGATTCCCATCGTCGCCATTCCCGTATCGCTGATCGGTGCGTTCTTCTTGATGTTGATAGCCGGGTTCACCATCAACTTGTTGACCTTGCTCGCGATCGTGCTTTCAGTCGGCTTGGTCGTGGATGATGCCATCGTTATGGTGGAAAACGTCGAACGGCACCTGCAAATGGGTAAGACACCGTTTCGAGCTGCGCAGGATGCCGCACGCGAACTGGTCGGCCCCATCATCGCGATGACGATTACTTTGGCGGCGGTATATGCGCCAATCGGAATCCAGGGGGGATTGACCGGAGCCCTGTTCCGCGAATTTGCCTTCACGCTGGCTGGCGCAGTCATCGTCTCCGGTATCGTGGCACTGACGTTGTCCCCGATGATGGGATCGAAGTTGCTGCGTGCCGGTGACACGGAGAGAGGTTTTGCCGGCATCATCAACCGCCAGTTCGAGCGGGTGCGAAATCTCTACACTCGTTTGCTGAGCGGAACGTTGCAGTATCGTCCGGTGGTGCTCACTGTATGGGTGATCGTCGCCCTGCTCATGGTTCCCTTCTACATGTTCTCGCAACGCGAACTGGCTCCAGAAGAGGACCAGGGAGTTGTTTTTGGCGTCATTCAATCGTCGGCAAACTCGACTCTCGATCAGACCAACCTGTTTACCAAAGAGGTTTACGACGTTTATAAATCGTTTCCCGAGAGCGCGAGCATCTTCCAGATTACAAATCCCAGTGGCGGGTTCGGCGGCATGGTCACCAAGCCGTGGAGCCAGCGCAAAAAGACCACGCAGCAACTGCTCGCAGAATCGGCGGGAAAGCTTTCAAAAATCGCCGGCGTTCGTGTGATTCCTCTGACCCCGCCGCCGCTCCCCGGTGGCGGAAACTTTCCCGTCGATTTTGCCATCGTGTCGGCGGCTGAGCCGGAGCAAGTCAGCAAGTTTGCCGAGCAAATCGCGCAGAAGGCCATGGCCAGCGGCAAGTTCATCTTTGCCGATACCGACGTCAAGTTCGATCAGCCGCAAACTGAGGTCGTCTTTGACCGCGACAAACTGCGCTCCCAGGGTGTGGACTTGAGCCAGGCCGGCCAGGACCTCTCCACTATGCTCGGCGGCAACTACGTCAACCGCTTCAGCATTCAGGGACGCAGCTACAAAGTAATCCCGCAGGTGTCGCGCGCCGAACGGCTCACGCCGGAGCAGCTTTCAAACATTTATGTAAAGGGCTCAGCCAACCAGCTGGTGCCGCTTTCAACCTTTGCCACTCTGAAGACGACCACTGAACCCAGGTCGCTGAACAAATTTCAGCAGCTGAATGCAGTGCGCATCCAGGGTGTGATTCCGCCCAACGTTCCACTTGATCAGGCATTGACGTTTTTGGAAGACACGGCGAAGCAGGTATTGCCACAAGGTTTCACCGTCGACTACGCGGGAGAGTCTCGTCAGTTGCGCGTAGAAGGCAGCAAATTCCTGGGGACATTTCTGCTTTCGGCGATATTGATTTATCTGGTGCTCGCAGCGCAGTTCGAGAGCTTCCGGGATCCGTTCATTATTCTTGCCGGTTCGGTGCCCTTGGCCATGTCTGGCGCCCTGACGTTCTCGTTCCTGGGCTTCACGACTCTGAACATCTACAGCGAGGTAGGCTTGATTACACTGGTCGGCCTCATTGCGAAGAACGGAATTCTGATCGTCGAATTCGCCAACCACTTGCAAGAGTCCGGCCACAGTAAGATCGAAGCGATTATCGGCGCAGCCAGCACCCGGCTGCGGCCGATCCTGATGACCACGGCTGCCACCGTCTTTGGCCACTTCCCCTTAGTTTTCGCAAGAGGTCCGGGCGCCGGAGCGCGAAACAGCATTGGCATCATGCTGGTTAGCGGCATGATCATCGGCACCGCATTTACCCTGTTCATTGTGCCGTCGATTTACATGCTCGTGGCCAAAACCCATAAAGCGATCAAGGACGAAGAGGAAGATCGAATCAGCTTGAGGGGCCACGAACCAGACGAAATGCTAGCGGCAAGATAAAAGCTCTATCAGCAATGTAGCAACCACTCAGCGCGCCTTTCTGCCCGGCGCGCTTTGCTTTTTCTGAAGTGGGTTCTTTTTCGCTTTCTTCCTCCGCGCCTCGCGCCGCCGCACCTTGGCCAGCCATTCGCGGGAATACATGGTACCGCGGCATTTGGGCGAGCCGCAGTGGCAGGGCGCAGGATCGTCATCATCGTAGAGGTTGTAGTCCCACAGCAGTTCTTCGCCGGCTGCGATGTCGCGAAGCGCAAAGATCCACGCACGCTTCTTGATTTCGTCGATCTCGCAATTGGGATCGCAGGAATGATTCAGGTAAGCGCCCAACCCCTCGCCATCAATAATCGTCTTGCCGTCTTCCAGGCCATAGAGGTAGGTGCGCGGCGCGCCATCGTATAGTCGGTCGGCCTCTTCCGGAGAGATTCGCGGACCAGTATATTCCACCAGGCGCGTCCCTTTGCGGACCGGCGTCGTAGTGAACACACCGACCGCATGAATTCGTGAAGGACGAACCACCAGGGCCATGCAACTAATTTCGCATGACTGCGAGTTTCACGGAAGATGAACGGAGGGGAAAATTTGGAAGAGAATCCGATACGAAAGGGTGAACCCGGTTCTACGGTTCGTAGACCGAGCTGCCGAGTCCGTGTTTCCGGGCGGATTCCTGCATCTCTTCGAGGTGCTTCTTCAGTTCGTCCAGTTGAGCCTGCATTCGCTCCACTTGCTGCTGCTTTCCTTTTTGCCGCTCGTTCCACTGCTCGCAGCCGCTCACGCAATTGGCGGGAGCAAATTTGATCGATTCGCTCATTTCGTCAATCTGCTTTTGTAAGGAGAGAATCTCGCCTTTTTGCGCCTGAATCTGGGACTTCACATCCTCTTGGCTGGGCGGCTTAGTTCCGTCCGCGGGCGCAGCCGTCGCGGTCCCACTATCGCTAGCGGCCTCTGGTACAGAAGCAGCGTGTTCGGGAATTTCTTCGTTCGTGATGACTTTGGAGGGCTTGGCATCCTTGTCTTTGCCTTTATCTTTATCCTGCGCCGCCTTTGATTTTTCCTTTTGCACTCGCTGCTGCCGGGCAACGTCCCCAAGGGACTGGGTATCCTGCGCGTTGGTTGCGCTGAGCAACAACGATACGGAGGCAGCCAGCCCAAGAACCAAGCGGCTCCTTGTACTCATCGAAAAAACTCTCCTGGCAACCCGCGCAGCAAGCAACGGATTGCTACAGCAGATTTTATTCGCGATGATCCGCCGCCGAAGCCTTACGAATGGGGGGTGTACCGCTGCAACAGAGCGGTGATAGAAGGAAACCGGGTGTCGAGCACATATCGAGCAATCATGGGTGCGACATCGCTCTGGGCTGCGGGATCACTTCACTCACTTTCGACCAAGATCGCGAGTGCAAGCGGACTATGCGCAACCTACAGGGAAACGGGTGACGTCGGAATCTGCTGCGCGCGGCTGCGAAGCTCCTCGAACAGGACCGTGCTCAGATAGCGCTCGCCGAACGACGGCAGAACGACTACGATCAGCTTGCCGGCATTCTCCTTACGCCGCGCCACTTGCAGAGCGGCAACCACGGCGGCGCCTGAAGATATTCCAACAAACAATCCTTCTTCTAGAGGAAGCCGTCGCGCCATGCGAATGGCGTCATCATTCGTGACCGTAATCACTTCGTCGATGTAATCCCTGCGCAAGATGCTGGGAACGAAGCCCGCACCGATTCCCTGGATTTTATGCGGCGAAGGTTTTCCGCCGGAGAGCACCGGACTGTCGGCGGGCTCAACCGCGATCGCCTTGAATGACGGCTTCCGCGGCTTGATATATTCGCTGACGCCCGTGATCGTCCCGCCCGTGCCCACGCCGGAGATCAGGAAGTCCACGCGCCCGTCGGTGTCGCTCCAAATCTCCGGACCGGTCGTGTCAAAGTGAATCTTCGGATTCGCCGCATTGTCGAACTGCTGCAGCATGTAACTATTAGGGGTGTTCGCCAGCAATTCCTGCGCCTTGGCGATAGCGCCCTTCATCCCGTTTGGACCCGGCGTTAGAATAATTTCCGCGCCGAAGGCAAGCAGCAGAACGCGCCGCTCCATACTCATGGTCTCCGGCATCGTCAGAATCAGTTTGTATCCTTTGACGGCAGCCACAAAAGCCAGGCCGATTCCCGTATTTCCGCTCGTCGGCTCAATCAGCACAGTCTTGCCCGGATGAATCTTGCCCGCCTTCTCCGCCTCGCTGATCATGCTCACGCCAATGCGGTCTTTCACGCTGCCCACTGGATTCTGGCTTTCCAGCTTGGCGACCACGTCGGCAACGCAACCCTCCGTGACCTTGTTAAGCCGCACCAGCGGAGTGTTTCCGATCAGTTCCGTGACGTCGCTTGCAATCTTCATGGATATCTTGCTCCTCGGGCTTAGGCGCGGCGGATGTCGGACCGCGCGACCGGTAAGTCTACTATTTTAGTCGCCTATGGCGCAAGGCGCAGCGATTGCAGGCAGCGGTGCCTTAGCGTGGAGATGACAAAATAGCGCTCCTTTTGCAGAGTTCGCAGTGGTAGTGCGCCGCCACAATTGGCGCGTTTAGGACGTGCGCCTCTTTCACGGTGACGCCGATATCAGCGGTAAATCGGACACCCTACAGAAGCACTGTCCATCTCGAAGCTCGTACCACGCTTCGTCCGCGTTCAATCGTTTTGCTCCAAGAGGGGCTAGTCCCTGAATTCCTCCTTGATGGAATCGCAAACAAGATTTGGAGCATCAAAAACCTGGTGTGTAAAGCGTAGAAAATACGAAGGGTGTATCAAAAATTTGGCAAGTCCCTTATTTTCATTGACTTCTGGGTTTTCCACAAGTATACTAACCTTCGTGTATGTACTCGCGAGTGCCATCTGGGGACACTCCTGGGTACTTTCGCACGGCCCTTCGTTCATTTTTCCTTGTGAGTAGGGGTTGCTCGCGAGGAGCATAGAACAGGCTCGGAGCGTATGGGCGAAAACACACCATCCAGTATCAAGATTCATTACCGGAAAGCAAACTTTTTCAGGGTAGTGCATGTTGACGGGGCGCTCGGCGGAATCACGCCAACCCGTAACATTTTTGTGTCTCTGTACAACCAGCGCAATCCGCTGCCTCGACTAATTGAACAACAATTTTTCCCCGATGGCACTTTGGGAGAAGAGATCGACCGCAAGGGCAAAAGCGGGGTGTTTCGGGAAATGGAAGTCGGCCTTGTTCTAACGGCACCTGTGGCGCGAGAACTCGCGAAGTTCTTGGTCGCGCAGGCAACATTGTTGGATGAGAGCGCACGCACGACCGCTCCCGTCGCCACGAATACGCAAGGTGAAGAACAACAATGACTTTATTAGTATCAACGATGCCTCAGCGTCCGACGTACAGCTCGTCAACCGAGCGGCTAGTGGAGCCGTTCGTTCGCGAAATGTCAGAGGTTTTCAAACAACTTCATTTACTCATTCCCAAAGGGATCGGACCAGCGCAGGGACCATCGGTCAATACGGTCAAATGGGCGACGGAGGTGTTGCTTCGCATCCTGCCTCGCGAGTTTTTGATCGGTGCTCAAGTTAGCGCGTTCCAGCGTGAGGTTCATGTTAGTTGGGAGAACGACGAAAAGGGCAAGCGAGTAGTTGTGTTTTTCCCCGAACCGGGCCAGCTCAAGATTTATCACGAATTAGTAGAGAACGACGTGGTAACGGAGCACAAATTGGTTAATGCCACGAGTCCGTCTGAGGTTTCTGACAGACTTCGATGGTTTATTCGATGACTGAATGTCTGCCTCTTCTGGTAGAAATAACGTCGGCGACCTATTAAGCGACGACCGCGAAGTATTCCGCGCCTTTTCTGATAAGAGCTATCGCGAGCGAAAAACCACGAACAGGGTTCGATCCGGCGCTTTCCAGCTGCGTGAAGAGGATGCCGCAGACGGACTGTCGGTCGGTCTCACTCCAGAAGGGGCAGTCAAGCATTGCGGACCAACTACGGATACTGTTCAATATCCGTTGAGAAAATCCATGCGCTGCCCCATGGCTTAGAAGTGAGATTTGATCGCACAGACCCGGAACATGCTTTTATTTGCAATTTGCCATTGCTGACAATTTCGGATGAACAGCGAGAATTGGCCCTGCTGGTCGGAGGTAAACTGGCACGAATGTCAGTGGTGATTACATGCGATCCCTTCGTGCCCCATAAGCGCGATCCTTCCCATTGACCCCATCGACGCACGATTAGGACGCTCCTCACATTTCAGTTAGAATGCCATTTTCAACAAGCACCTACTCCCGGGCTCACCTCAACCGGCGAATCGCCGTTCATTGACTTACCCCACCTCTAGCCCTAAGATTTCCTCGCATAGCGCAGAATGATCGGCCAAACCATTTCACACTACCGCATCGCCGAAAAACTTGGCGGTGGCGGCATGGGCATAGTCTACAAGGCCGAGGATCTCACTCTGCGGCGTTTTGTCGCCCTCAAGTTCCTTCCGGATGACGTAGCCCGGGACTCCCAGGCGTTAGCCCGGTTTCAGCGGGAAGCGCAGGCAGCTTCCGCCCTGAACCATCCCAACATCTGCACCATCTACGAAATCGGCGAGCAAGACGGCCAGCCCTTCATCGTCATGGAGTTTCTGGATGGCCTGACGCTGAAACATCGCATCGCCGGAAAACCCCTCGACATGGATGTCCTACTCGGCCTTGGGATTGAGATCGCCGACGCGCTCGACGCCGCTCACACTCTTGGCATCGTTCACCGCGACATCAAGCCCGCCAACATCTTCCTCACCAAGCGCGGTCACGCGAAGATTCTGGATTTCGGTTTGGCGAAGGTAGAGCTGTCAGCGATTTCGTCAAGCAGAATCGCAGCAGACAGCACTCTTGGCCCAACGGCAGACGGGTCGCACTTGACCAGTCCGGGCTCGACCTTAGGCACCGTGGCCTACATGTCGCCAGAGCAGGCGCGGGCGCGAGAACTGGACGCGCGCAGCGATTTGTTCTCGTTCGGCGTGGTGCTCTACGAGATGGCAACCGGCACTCTGCCGTTTCGCGGCGAGAGTTCGGCGGTGATTTTTAAGGCGATTCTCGACGCAACGCCAACTGCGCCGGTGCGGCTGAATCCGGATGTGCCCGTCGATCTAGAGAGGATCATCAACAAAGCTCTGGAAAAGGACCGCAACCTGCGTTACCAGAGCGCGGCCGAGATGCGGGCCGACCTGCAGCGCTTGAAGCGCGACTCGGAGTCGCACCCTTCGGGCCCTCCCGCATCGGACTCTTCGCGGGTTGCTGCGCCCAGCATCGCGCGGCCCACCAGGCTCGGCTGGTACATGGCGGCTGTTGTATTGGTCGCGCTGCTCGTCACGGGCGGTTTTTACTATCGCCCGCGGCACAACAAGCCGCTCACCAACAGGGACACGGTCGTGCTCGCCGATTTTTCCAATAGCACGGGAGACGCAATTTTCGACGACACGCTCAAGACCGCTCTCAGCGTTGCCCTGAACCAGTCGCCGTTCGTGAACGTGCTATCGGAAAATAAAGTGGCGGAGACCTTGCAGGAGATGACCCGCGCGGCGGGGACCAAAGTCACACCTGAGTTGGCGCGTGAGGTGTGCATGCGCGCTGGCAGCAAGGCCTACATCGCAGGTTCCATTGGCAGCCTTGGGAGTGAATATGTGCTTGGTTTGAAGGCGGTAAATTGCCAGAACGGAAACACCCTCGCTCAGGAGCAAATCACCGCATCATCCAAAGAAAGAGTGTTGGACGTGTTGGGCACATCGGTTTCCAAGCTGCGCAGCGATCTGGGGGAATCGCTGGCTACCGTGCAAAGGTTCGATGTTCCGCTGGAGCAGGCGACCACGCCGTCGCTGGAAGCGCTGAAGGCTTTCAGTCTTGGGCAGAGAGCAGATCGGGAAAAAGGTCCGGGAGCAGCGTTGCCTTATAACCAGCACGCCATCCAACTCGATCCAAATTTCGCCATGGGCTACATGGCCGTCGGCAGCGAATACTTCAGCCTCGCCGAACCGGGCAGGGCGAGCGAATATCTCACTAAGGCTTTCCAGTTGCGCGACCACGCGAGCGAACGCGAAAAACTTGCGCTCACCGCCAACTACTATCTAAATGTCACTGGAGAGCTAGCCAAGGCGGGCCAGGCCTTTCAGGAAGAGATTGACAGCTACCCTCAAGCCACCGCTTATCTGAATCTAGGCGTCGTCTATGCCGAACAAGGGCAGCATGAAAAATCCGCAGAGTTGACCCGAGAGGCTCTGAAACTCAATCCCGATAATGTGGCAACCTACGACAACCTCGCCAACAGCTATCTTGCCTTACAACGCTTCGACGATGCGCGGCAAACGATTCGTGAGGCCCAGGCGAAAAAGTTGGATGACTACATCACGCACAGCGCGGTATATGCTCTTGCCTTCCTCTCATCGGACTCCGCTGTGATGGCGGAGCAGCAGCAATGGTTCTCCGGCAAGCCCGAAGAAAATTACGGACTTTCGCTCGCCTCCGATACCGAGGGATATCAAGGCCATCTGGCCAAGGCGCGCGAATTGGTGCAACGCTCCGTAGACTCCGCCATCCGCGCGGATAGCAAGGAAAACGGCGGGATCTGGCGGGAGAATAGCGCGCTGCGCGAGGCTGCCTACGGCAATGAAGAAGAAGCGCGCCGGGCGGCAGTGGAAGGCTTAAAGCTGGCTCCCACAAGCCAGGGCGTACAAAGTGAAGCGGCGCTCGCATTTGCCATGGCGGGAGATACGGCGCACGCCGAATCGTTAGCAAAGGCGCTGAACACGCGCTATCCCCTGGACGCTCAGATGCAATCGCTTTGGCTGCCGGCGATTCAGGCGCAACTCGCGCAGGACAGAAAAAATCCCGCCGCCGCACTGACAGCGTTGCAAGCCGCATCCAGCAGTGAGTTAGGGCAAATCACCTTCGTCACCAATCTTTCCTGCCTTTATGACGTCTATCTTCGTGGCGAGGCATATCTGTCTGCGGGACAGGCGCGTGAGGCCGACGCCGAGTTCCAGAAAATCATCGACCACAGTGGCCTGGTCTGGAGCTGCTGGACCGGAGCGCTCGCGCATTTGGGAGTGGCTCGCGCCAACGCGCAGCAGATAAAAACTTCGGAAGGCGCAGACGCCGACGCCGCCCGCGTTCGGGCGCTAGCCGCTTACAAAGACTTTCTTACGCTTTGGAAAGATGCTGACTCAGGCATTCCCATCTTGCAGCAAGCTAAGGCGGAATACGCGAAGCTCCAGTAGGCAGCCGTAGCTCCGCCCGCGTCGTTCTCGTACAGTCACAGGAGTAAGGGATTTATGGCGTGAACGGGAAGCTAGCGATCGAAGATTGACAGGGGCTGAGGGATTTGGCCGGAAACCACACTGCGGGCGCTTGAAACGTAACCGGAGATCGCCAGTCCCGCGCGAAACCTTTGGGGTTGAGCGAGGCGAAGAACCAACGTGGCTGGCACCGCGAGTGGAAGGGCAACCAGAGAAAGCATCGTCTTCAGCACAAAATCCAGCACACTTTTCGATGGTAAGTCCGTAGTGCGTGCTGGCGACAAATAAAGCCCGTAGAGCTGAGGAACGAAGGTGACTCTTATCCCCCGCTCCCGGCAACCTGCGGCCAGGCGAAGCAGATGAGATGGAACGCGGCCGGGCAAAGTCAGAATTAATTCACCAACGTTCTGCCAAGACAGCAGATCTACGATACTCGCCGACGCGAGATCGATTGCTGTTTCCGATCCCGAAAGAACCTCAGCCTCGGCGAATTCACCGTCAGTGAGGAAAATGCTCCAGAATCGCGCAAGCACCCCGGGAGGGATCCTCCGACTCCCTGCTAACTCCTGTACAAGCGGCCCGCGCCCGACAATCACGATACGGTGAGCAGCCTCACTCCGCGTATGTGCTTCCGGACGAGTATAAATTCCAGCCCGAATCAGGATGAACCCTGCGAGAAGCAGCATCCCGAAGTAGGCGAGCGTAAGTCGCGAAGCGTCGCTATGAAAAAGAAATCCCCCGCCCAACAAAATCAGCATCAGCCCGCCCATGAATAACAGCAGATGCGAAACTGCGGCCAATTCCAGGCCACCAGCGTTGAATTTGCCGTCGGGTCCGCTTCCGAATCCATGCAGCGGCCGAACCAGAGAAAGCAGGGGCCAAACCATCCAGGTCGCGACCAGAAACGGCAACAAAGGCAACACCGAAGGTGAAGTCTCGCCTAAGTCGGCGCCGTAGCGCAAAAGCAGCGCCCCGACCATAGCTGGGATTGACCATGAAAGATCAAGGATCAGGATTTTAGAATTCAATTTGTACCGGTTCATGACATCCCGTTCAGCTGACCGTCCTTAGATTCCGTAAGCAGCAGCCGCGATCTTCGGCTTCTTCGCGCGACCGCGACCACACGCTGCTATTGTTCCCTGCTGCCGCCACGGCGATCGCCTTGTCCACCATCGTCGTAGAGGCCAAGTCTGGTGAGCCGCAGGCTCCTGTTGTGACAAAAGGACTGGAACTCGACGCTGGAGAAAGGAATTTCCTCACTTTCCGGAAGTACCACCTCGGAGATTCCGTGTTTCCTGGCCAGCAGGGCCAAGTCGTCCAATCGCCCGAGGACGGGCCGGCCAAAGACGTAACGGCGAAGGTCGGCTCCTCCATTCGTATCGATGAGGCCGGCACACTCGATACGTCGATCTCGCAGGAACCGGAGCGCGAGTTCCGCATGGCCGGAAGTGCCCAGGATGAACACTCGTCGCGGCACGTCGGCTACCCTCCGCCAGTTGTAGATCGTGTCCCGGAACAGCGGAAACGATCTCCGAACCGCAAACAGGAGTCCCCAGGTGATAAAAGCATCCAAAAGGAATACCGTTCGTGAATAACCGCTGAAACGATAGAGTGCGGTCACTGCGATTACTGACGCCACCTCGCCGATCAGCGCCGCCCAACCCAGGCGGTAGACATCGCCGACCGAGCCCCGCCACCAGGAATGCCGGAAAGACCGGCAGATTCCCAGACTGAGCATCTTCACCGCCACTACGATCGGCAGAGAACGGAGCAGGAGTGCCTTGTCCGCCGCGGAAATTCCAATCCCGAAGCGCAATTCGCCGGCAAGATAGTACGAGAGCGCCAGCGCTACAGGGTCCAGAAGAAAAACCAGCGTGTCGCGCGATAGCAAACGTCTCATCAGAGGCTTCGTCGCAATGCCCGGATCGTGCGAGACTTCATCGCGGAAGAGATGAATGCCAAACAGCAGCAGAAAAAAGAACCAGAAACCGATCAGGCTGGGAGCCTTCGTCGACGACGAGTGGTGGGTAAGCAGAGCAACCGCTCCCGAACCCGCCGACAGCACATAGAGCAGGAGCACGGCTCGCCGCTCCTCCAACCCCAGGCGGACCAGCCGGTGAGAGCTGTGATCGGTACCGCCTTGGGAAATTGGTTGCCCGCGCAAGCGTCGAGTCACCGAGACGAACAAAGTATCGAAGATGGGAATCGCCAGCACCATGGCAGGCGCCAGAACAAACGCCGGAAGCCCGGCAACGTGGGTCACGTCCAGAAGCGAGGTGGCGCCCAGCAGAAATCCGATGAAAAGGCTGCCCGAATCGCCCATAAAGATGCGCGCGGGTTTGAAATTGAAGAGCAGAAATCCGGCAATCGCTCCCGCAGCCAGCGCGCCTACTAGCGCCTGGTCGCGGTGTCCGCCGATTACATAAAAGGTGGTCAGATATCCGGCTGCGATTAAGGCTACGCCGGCCGACAGGCCGTCCATGTTATCGAGCAGATTAAAGGCGTTCGTGATTCCAATGAGCCAGAACAGCGAAACCACAATGTTGATAGTAAGATTTCCGCACAGCGGATACACGACACCGATGGAAATCAGCAGCCCTGCGGCCAGCAACTGCGCAGCAAACTTCCGGCCCGGCGGCAAACGGCGAATATCGTCGACGAGGCCAAGCACGAACATTAAAGATGCAATCCCGATCAACCGCCATAGCAGATGGTTCGACCATGGAACAAAAGCCACGCTGAGCAGGACGAATCCAGCAAACAGCGGCACTCCTCCGAAGAAAGCCGGCCTGCCCTTGTGCCAACGGTCCTCCCGGGGAACGGAAACCCAGCCGCGGGTCCGGCACACTCGGATCATCAGCGCAACCAGCAGGGCAGTTACTGCGAAGGTCGAAAAAAAAGCGAGCGCTACCCAGCCGAGAATCGGCGATCGGAACCACTCGGGAAAATGCATGGAGGATGTTTAGCTCTAGGACCTAATCGGCCAACCTTGTCGGCCAACTTAGTTCCGACTTAATCTCCCAGGCTTAATCCTGGGGTTAACGCTTCCGGCATCAGGTTCACGACAGGGTTCACCGGAACCTCACTCTCGCTTCGCCTTCGTTCGACGAGGCTATCGCTAACCGCCTGCACAATTTCGCGGAGACGCCTGGTCGGCTGGTATCCGATGGCCGCACGAATTCGGGTGAGGTCCGGGACCCGCCGGCACATGTCTTCGAAATCCTTGCCGTATACCTCTTCATAAGGAACGTGATGGATCGGCGAATTCGACCTGGTCACCTCTTTAATAACCGACGCCAGCTGGTTGATCGAAACCTCTTCGTCGGATCCAATATTAAAAATCTTGCCGACCGCATCTTCGCGGACGCTGAGATCGATCAAGGCGTGGACCACGTCCCCAACCCAGCCAAAACAGCGGGATTGCGTTCCATCTCCGTGAATGGTGATTGGGCTTCCGGAGAGCGCCTGGCCCACAAACCGGGGCAATACCATGCCGTAGGTTCCGGTCTGGCGCGGACCCACGGTGTTGAACAGGCGAACCAGAATCACCGGGACGGCGTATTCGCGGTGATAGGCGATGGCCAGGAATTCGTCGATTGCCTTCGAGCACGCATAACTCCAGCGTCCCCGCACCGGCGGGCCGATCACCAGATCGTCATCCTCCTGGAAAGGGATCTTCGTCGCTTTGCCATACACTTCGGACGTCGAGGTAATCAATACGGTTTTCTTTTTTTTCTTCGCCGCCTCGAGTACGAGTTCGGTGGCTCGAACGTTGGTATGCAAGGTGCGCACCGGCGACTCCACCACCAGTCGGACGCCCACCGCAGCCGCAAGGTGAAAGACGATGCTGCATTCATCGACCAACTCATCCAGGACGGCCCGGTTCATCACCGAATCGATCACGTATTGGAATCTGCGGTCCCCCTTCAGATGGCGGATATTGGCGATGGACCCGGTCGAAAGATCGTCCAGCACCGTCACACTGTTTCCCTGTTGCAGCAGGGCCTCGGCTAGATGCGAACCAACAAAGCCTGCGCCACCTGTGATTAATGCACGCATGAAAAATCTCCTAAACTAGAATCAGTGTTTCAACTGAAAGCACTGCAGCTCAATGATCTAAGAGTCAATGATCTGAAGCTCAATGATCGCGATCCCGTTCTTCGGGAGCGGTTCGGTGAAGGGTTAGGGTTTGCCCGCCGCGAAATTTTGCTAGGACGCACCCTTCCCGGCGACCGTACATTCGGGGAGGTCGACAGAATCGCCGGAGAGCATGGCCTGCGCCTGCACGGGTAGAATCCTTCTGGAACGCGCCAGAGAAAGATAGAGGGACTCCAAATCATCGGCGAGACGCTGGCTGGAGAAGCGAGTTCGGACAAAACTACGTCCTACTCGCCCCATCGCTCGCCGTATCCGCGGATTTTCGATAAGGTACGCGATTGCGTGAGCCAACACTTCCGCGTCCCGCGGTACAAGAATGCCGTTTTCGAAGATTTCGAGATCCCCTTGCCGTTTGCCGGGGCCGACCATGAGATCGCGCACTCCGCCTACGTCGGTCGAGACAAATGCCCTGGCCGAGGCCATCGCTTCGAGCAAACATACGGGAGTTCCCTCGTTGATCGAGCTTGAGACCACAATGTCCAGATCGGCATAAACGCGATCCAACTTTTGACGCCATCCGGCGACGTGAACCGTTCCGCCAAACTCTGCCCCTGCTGCTTGTGTTTCGCAGGGAGGGCGCAATTCGCCGTCTCCGACCAGAACGAAGCAAAGGCTGCCGCCGTTCTGAACAAGGCAACGGGCGGATGCCAGAAATAAATCGGGATCCTTGATCGGAGTGAGCCGGCCCACCCATCCCACAAGAAAGGTCTCCGCACTACAACCAAGCGAGCTGCGCAGCGCGCCATCGCGCCCTCTAACCCTGAGAAAGGAGTCGAGATCGATTCCGAGTGGAATCACCGAAACTTTTTCCACGGGCGCTATCTTGTAGACCTCAACCAGTTCCCGCTTCTGCGATTCGCTGATCGCGATAATGCAATCCGTGTGCCGCGCTAGAAAACGCTCAACCTTCAGAAATATTCGGCTAATGAAGGGGGAGAAATACCCTCGAAACACGTGTCCGTGAAAGGTGTGCACGCGGATCGGAACGCCGCTGCAAATCGCCGCCAGCCGGCCGAGTGCGCCGGCCTTCGCGGTATGAGTGTGGACGACCACAGGTTTCTCGCGGTAGAAGATTCGAACCAGTTTCCAAAACGTAGTCAGGTCGTGATACGAGGAAATTCGGCGGGACAGGCTGGAAATCTTGATCGGCCCCACCTCTCTTTCGCGAGCCAGATATTCCATGCTGCCTTCTCCGGAGGCCACTTCCCCGGTCAGTAATAAGGACCGATAGCCTTTCTGGCGGAAGGCCTCCGTCATGAGGATCGCTTGAATAGCCGGGCCTCCTATGTTGAGCCTGGCAATCACTCGTGCAATCGTGAAGTTGGATCGGAAATTCATCATGCTTGGTGAACCAAGAAGCTGCGTCGCGACTTGGATGGTCTGTACTTTCGCGCCATCTCGAGCGAGCGCTAGCTGTTCTGGATGAATGCCTCGCGAATCTCTTCGCGCTCTAAGGCCACCTAATCCGCAAGGACAGGATTGGGCTCACGGTGTGTCGCGGGCGAAAGCGGATTGCTACCCGGCGAGCCCTGAAAGGCGCTCGGAAGAAAATGGTTGCAAAGGTTGACTACCGCTCGCAGTTTCCCATTGGGCCCGCGTGGAATACTCTCAACTTCTTCGAGGCGGATGATCACCAAGTCTCCTAACTTCTTTCGCATCTCCGCCACCACCCTGCCGCCATGCTCGATTTTGTACGCTCCACGATCGGCAACGATGCGCAGGATGATGGTGTCGGCTGAAGTCTGAATAATCTGGGCTTCGATAATCGTACTGGGCACGCCCTTAAATACGGTGTCCATTCGCCCTACAAAACCTCGATCGGGAGTGAAAAGAATGTCGTCGCCCCGCCCAACGATTGCCTCCACCACGGGAAACGGCAGCCCGCACCCACACCGCGTGCGCCGCTCGGAAGGAACCGCAGCATCGCCAATCTCAAAACGCAGCATCGGAACCACATGCGTGGTGAAACTTGTGACCACCATTTGTCCAACCTGGCCCGGCGGCGTGGGGTCACCGTTGTCGTCAAGGATTTCAATGAGCCCGGAATCGACGTGCACATGCAGTTGCCCGTGCGCGCACTCGCTGATGTAGGGTGCACCGTCCGAGGAGGCATACTGGTTGTAAAGCTTGGCTTGAAATGCGGCTTCGATTGTTTCCCGCTGGTGCGGGAAAACTGTCTCGGCTGAAACCAAAATTGCGCGCGGCCGCACACGTCGAACGCCGAAAACGGTTTTCCCGTGCAACATATGGTCGGCCACGATGTGGAGCGCCGAGGGGTATCCATCGATTATCTCGGGCTGAAAGCGTTCCAGCGCTTCGACATATGCCGGAAGGTTTTGGCGAGACAGGTGGTAGGAAGAAAAAAGCAGCTGGTTCCCCGGGTAATTGTGGCGCCAAAACGGGGGCCCGGTCTGTCTCTGAGGAATTAGGTTGCGCCCGGTAAAACTGGCACGCTTTTGGCCGATTCCAACTCCCGCCCACCGGCGGCAACGGTCGAGAAAGGCGTAGCGCCTGCCTATGTCATCGGCGGAAAAGTATACCGTCACAGGAGAACCCGTAGTCCCACTGGTGTGGACCGCTGTCATTTGTCGTCCAACCGCTTGGGTCAGGAATTCGTGCAAGCGGCTCCGCAGGTCCTGTTTTCGGGCGACCGGGATCAGGCGGATATCTTCGGCGCACCGGATGTCGCCGGGCTGAATCCCTTGCGTCTTCCATAAGTTGCGGTAGTACGGCGACCGGGCATAGCAATGTACGGCGAAGTCCTGAAACATCGAGAATTGCAGTTCCGTTAAAGCTTCCGGAGATAGTTTTTCATTGCGTACGAGCGTCTGTGCCATTTGCCGAAAAGAGGCAGAGCGGTAGCGCGCCCGGTGAAGCTGCCAACCCTTTGCAGATGTGGCGAGGTTCTGCAGCGGAATCCGCAGCAATGAGTACACGCGCTCAGGCCACATGTTTGATCTCCACCGAGTCTCGCCAACCAGCGGGCGGTCGAAAACTAAAGTGTTCGCGCTCGAGAGCCTCCACTAAATTCCAGCTGGGGACGTTCGACAGCAGTTCGATCTCTGAGAGATCGCCGTTGAATGCGGAATACTTAGGCGCCTGTCCGGTATCGGCAATTCCGCGCAGCAAGGCGATCCGTTTCCAGTCGAATCCCATCACGGCTGCCGCGACGATGTCGATCGCCAACGGATCGTCTCCACCCAGGATCAAGCCGGTGGTCTTGGGTGTGCCGCGGAGAGGACCATTTCCTTCCATAGCTGTGATTCCGTCCACGACCGCAAAATAGCGGCGTTGCCGCTGCCGCTGGATCGCCACTTTCTGTGGGCTATAGAAGAAGAGGATACGGTTGAGGTCGTCCACGGTGCGCCAGAGGGTATCGTTGCCGTGCCATCCTCCCGAAGGATAGAAACCGGAGGCCTGCCCGGCTCCGTTGTGTGGCGTCCCTGCGCCCAGCCATGCCCCTGCCAGCTGCCGCATCGCTTTCCACAGCGGCGCCGGCACGCGGCCCTGTAGCAGGTCGTGAGCGCGTCCACTCAGTCGCCAGCGAACCGGATAGTCGTCGGGAAACTCATCGCCCCCTTGACCGCTGTTGCCCAACCGGTGATGAGGCAGGCAGTCTTTGGAGCCGATCATCCCGACCATATTCTTGAGGCACACCGTCAAGCCCGTCTTGCTGTGAGTCTTGAGCTTGGGCACGCAAATCACCGCGTTGGCGTCGAGGACACTCCGGCTTACGACATAAGAGTGCCGGGGGCCGCGATGCCTCAGGTTGGTCACTGCAGCGGAATAGTCGCCGACAATATAGCGCGGATTGTAATAGTGAGGATCGCCAAAGTGGCGATTGACATTATCAGGATTGGCGGCATCGATCTCGTGGAGACGGCTCGCCACGCCTAAGTCGATCTCGCAATATCCCCGCGGATCGCCGGGCAAACGCTCCACGCGCCGGATCAGAGAAGAGTCTTCGTCGATCACGGCACGGATTTGGCGCAGGTCGATTACCTTGATTTCGCACTTCAGCACATCGCGGTAGAACTCCTGGATCTCGGGCAGGCCGGCATCGGCAGCCACCCGGGCGAAATCGGCGCCCTGCAAGGGCGCGTCGGCGATTGCAATATCAGCTTCGGGCCCTGCCGCAAGATAAACGTAGTCGAGCACCGCTCGGATCACCGAACCATGCGTCGTTAGGCAATGAAGCTTTTTCTGTGCGCCAAATTCGTGCAACACGAGATTAGGCTTGATCATCACTTTGTCGCCGGGCCTGACGTAAGTGCTCAGCGGATTCCATTCGGGGGTGTCAAAGCGCTGGCGATCGAGGCCGAGCAGCGCAAGCATTTCCCGAACCGCGCAATAAACTCCGTTTTCAGTATCGAGTTTCCGGATTCCCGCGCGAGCTAGCTCCGGAAAAGCCGCGGGAGGATGGAAGGGGGACCGCGCCGGATAGGATTTAACCGCGCTGCGAAATAGCGATACTCTTGGCATTCGGCGAGTTCATCATTCCGATAGCGGGCTCCGCAGCGGGATCGAATTCATTCCCGTCACTAGGAAACGGAAAGCCTTCCATCGTCTTAGCTTCCCCGCGATCTTCGGCGCGAGCTTCCGAAACATATCCCGTGGCGCCACCATCGAGGACAGATCGCAGAACCTCATCCCAGCGCGCCAATCCCTGTTCCTCATTGTGTTTCTCTTCGGCAAAGGCTCGTCCCCGGCGACCGGCATCCTCCCGCGCACGCTCATCGGAGATGTAATATTGCATCGCGGCGACCCAGTCTTGCTGATTGGAGCATGCCATATTGATCCCGCTGTCTGTCATCGCATCGCGATGCGCTCGGGTCGACGAGACCAGCGCAGGAATCCCCATGCGCCAAAAGAGCAGCAATCGGTTCTCGGGTTTTCCCGCGGCCAGCGGATCGTGCAGAGGTATGGGGATCAACGCCATATCGCCGTTGCGCGCGATGGCTGAAAATGTCCGCTCGTTCCACGCGTAAAGGTACATGCCAGGCCAAATCTTGCGAGCATCCTCCAACGTAGCGCGCCGAAGAAGTCTGCCGTTCAGATAGCGGCCGTATTCGAGATCGGTAATGGCGTGAATCGCGAACCGCCGCGTTTTCTGAAGCTGCTCAAGCGCCCCTTTGATTTCGAGCAGATGGCAAAGATTCACGGGCAAGCCCTCCCATACCAAATGAAAGACGCCGTCCGTCGAATAGTTCTGTTTGCACGCCACTGCGACGGTGCCGTGAAAGTCCAGGATGGGATACACCTTTCGACAGAACGGGAGAATTCTCTGCCTTTGATCCTGCGTGCTGCAGATCACCGCGTCGGCCCGCCCGCACATCCGCTCGAGGGCCCGGCGATAGTTCAGCAAGAGTTTGCGGTTCTGCCCCATCGCAAACTTTGCAACCCCGCGGAACACTCCCTTCAGGTCGGAGCGGGGGATTGAAAGATAAGAGTCGACAAAATCGAAGACGATCCTGCCGCGCTCCCGGAGATAGCGGCTCCACATGCTGATATCAGCGGCTTGCGTGAGGATGACGACATCGTAGGTCTCGGTATAGCGAGCGATCTCGAAGTGGAGATTGCGTCTGGCCGCGTAGTAACAGAACCGGCGCCGGTCTGCCGGTGCCTGGAGCGAAGCAGTGCATGGAACATAGCCAATGCGGAGACTTTGTAGATCCCTCACGGCTCGGCCACTCCGGGGGTATGGCATCGCTCTTGATTGGATTCGCCGCGATTGCGTTGCTCTGGATCAAATTGTTCAGAATTACGTTCTTCGGAACTCAGCGAATGCCGCCACCACTCGATGGTCTGCCGGATCCCACCGGCCAGATCGTATTGCGGACTGAAGCCGACCTCTTCTTTCAACCGGCGGACATTTCCCCAGATGCGGGGCGCTTCGGCTCCAGACGGGCGCGCTCCGAAGTGCAGCAACTCCGTCCGGCCTGTTTGTTGTCCAATTTCATCGAGAACCCCCCGAATGGATGTGGGCTTCCCCGATGCGATATTCACCGGACCCTCCACTTCACTCTGGAGCAGCGAGACAAAGGCTGCGGCAGCATCGGTGACGTGCAGAAAATCCCGAACCTGGCAGCCCTCCGAACAGAATGCCGGCTCTCCCCGCAGCAGCGACTGCACCGCGTAGGCGACGAGGCGTACGGGATGCTCGTGCGGTCCATATAAGAAAAAAATTCTTCCCCAGGCCGAGCTCAGTCCGGTTTGCCAGCCGCTAAAATGCACGATCTGCTGGAGTGCGTGTTTCGACGTGCCGTAGAGGGTGCTCGGGAGCAGCGAAGTCGTACCTTCGTGACACTCGCCCCAGTTTCCTTCGATCTTGTTTTTCCCGGCGTTCTCATTTTTCCCGTCATGCTTGTCCCATTCATATTCGGCACAGGTCCCGGCAGCGACAAACCGCTTCCCGCCGTGGTCGGCGAATGAGACTAATAATTCCAAACTGGCGCGCAGCCATTCGAGATTCTCGCGTGCCTCCCAGAATTTTCCCGGAACCGCGTACCAGGCAAGGTGCAGAAGGGATTGGGGACGCAGTTGCCTCATCAGCGCGGTGGCGCAACCTGGATGCAGCAGATTGCACCGGTGCCACGAGACGCCAGGAGTCGAGCCTGGCTCGGGTCTCAAGCACAGGGCATGCACATCGTATCCCTTCGCGACTAATAGAGGGAGGCACTGGCGCCCGATAAAACCGCTCGCCCCGGTTACGAGGACTTCATTCATGATTTAATTTATGAAAGGTAATCTGCGAATCCGCGATCCCTTGGCGAGAGGATCGGATCGCGAAGCGGCCACTCAATGCCAAATCGCGGATCGTTCCAGCGGACTCCCCGCGCAGATTCAGCACGGTAAGCCTGGGAGATCTGATAAGAAACCTCGCTCGCATCCACCAGGGTCTGAAAGCCATGAGCACAGCCTGTTGGGACGTATAGCATCTTGTGATTGCTTGCCGTCAGCTCCGCCGCAAACCACCGCAGATACGTCGGCGACTCTGGCCGGAGATCGAGCACAACGTCATAAACGGCCCCGGCGCAACAGGAGATCAGTTTGGCCTCGGCATAAGGCTCGCTTTGAAAGTGCATACCACGCAGGGTGCCGCGCCGGGCATTGGACGAGAGGCTGCACTGCGCCAGATTCGAATTCAAACCGCGCAACCGAAATTCCTCCGCGCACCAGGTGCGGGCGAAAAATCCCCGCTCGTCGACCACAGCTTCGAGCTCGACCACGCATGCGCCCGGCAATGAAGTCTCTGTAAATTTCACACCTGACTTTCACTTCTGAAATCTCGCAGGCAGAATTTCATTCGCCAATTTCAGGCCACAATCTCGGCCTTGGGAATCGGAATCACAAAGCGGCCGCCCCATTCCCGGATATATCCGACCTGCGCAAGGATTTCCTGCCGGAGATTCCAGGGCAGGACGAGGACGTAATCGGGGCGAGTCTCGCGAATCCTGTCCGGGTCATAAATGGGGAGATGGGTGCCGGGAAGGAATCGGCTCTGCTTGTGTGGGCTGAGGTCGACCGTGTAATCGAGAAAGTCGCGGCCGATGCCACAGTAGTTGAGCAGGGTGTTGCCTTTTGCCGGCGCCCCATACGCCACCATGGATTTACCTGCGCGTTTTATGGCAGACAAAAGTTCCAGCAGCGATCGCTTAGTTTCGCGCACTCTTTCCCCAAAGCCCGAATAGGTAGCGAGGTTGCGCATCCCGGCCGCAAGCTCCTCCTGGCTGAGCTGCGACACACGCTGCGAGGCGCCTTGCGAGGAACCGGCTGCCTGTGTGCCATCGTTTTCCGCGTGGCCCGCAAATACGCGCAGTGAGCCGCCGTGGGTCGACAGTATTTCCACGTCGAAGACCGCCAGCCCATGTTCGCGAAGAATCTCCTCCACGGTAAGAAAAGAAAAATAGGAAAAATGTTCGTGATAAATCGTGTCGAACTGATTGCCTTCGATCAGGCGAAGCAGATGCGGAAATTCGAGAGTGATCGTTCCCTGCGGTTTCAGGGCCTGCTTCAGGCCGGCAACAAAGTCACGCAAATTCGGGACGTGGGCCAGGACATTGTTGGCTACGATCAGGTCGGCCTGCTCCCCGGCAGCGCATAACTCGCGCGCAGTTTGGACGCCAAAAAATTTTTCCTGCGTAGGAATCCCCTTTCCGCGCGCGGCCAGGGCCACATTGCGCGCGGGCTCGATTCCCAGAACGCGAATGCCCCGCCTCTGAAAGTACTGCAACAGGTAGCCGTCATTGCTGGCGACTTCAACCACCAGGCTGCTTTCGTTCAATTGCAATCGATCGACCATGCGGTGGCAATACTCGCGGGCATGCCGCAGCCAGGATTCCGAGTAGGAGGAAAAATACGCGTAATCTCCAAAAATCTTCTCCGGGCGCTCGAACTCCTCCAGTTGCACCAGAAAACACTTTTCACACACGCGAACACAAAGCGGGTAAAAAGGCTCCATCTGGTTCAACTGATCAGGCCGAAGATAAGAATTGGACAGGGGAGACATCCCTAAATCCGCAAATCCGTGGCGCAACCATGTGCCGCAAAAACGGCAACTCGCCCGGCTTACTGCCGGGAAATCGCAGGCAATATCACGCTGCTCTGGAAGGACTGAATCTGTTCTTGCGCCAGCCGGCGCACATCCTGATGGGCTTGATACGCTTTGTACCATCGTACAGTTGCCTCCAGCGCAACATTTAGATTCCATTGTGGGGTCCACCCCAGTTGCAACTTCGCCTTGGTGCAGTCGAGGCTCAGATAGGCCGCCTCATGAGGATGATCTCGATGATTCCCCGGCACCGGCCACGCGACACTCGGCCCCCAAAGATTTCGCAGACGATTCAAAACCTCCGAGACCGGTAGCGCCTCGGTTTGGTCAGGCCCGAAATTCCAGGCTCTGGAAAAACGGCCGGGATCGGTGCTGAGTCTCTGCGCCAGCATCAGATATCCACACAGCGGATCGAGAACGTGTTGCCAGGGACGGACCGCATGAGGATTTCGAATCGATACCTCTCCGCCATCGATGGCAGCCCGCATCACATCAGCGACCAGCCGGTCAGCCGCCCAGTCCCCCCCGCCTATTACGTTGCCGGCACGAGCCGTGGCGATGCCCTGGTTCGCTCCACGTTCGCCGGAACTGAAGAAGGATTGGCGAAAAGCAGCGGTAACCAGTTCAGCCGCGGCCTTGCTGCTGGAATACGGATCGAAGCCACCCAGACGGTCATTCTCCCGAAAGGCCCTCGGATGTTCATGGTTCTGGTAACCCTGATTCTGGCAACCCTGATTCTCGTAACCCTCGGTCGCGAAAGAATGATTCTCGTAACATTTATCCGTGGTAACGATCACCACAGCCTGCACCGCGGGCGCCGAGCGGACGGCTTCGAGGACATTCGCCGTTCCCAACACGTTGGTTGAAAATGTGCCAATCGGATCGGCATAGGAGCGGCGCACCAGCGCCTGCGCCGCCAGGTGGAAGACGATTTGGGGCTGGAATTCGCCCATCACCCGGCGCAGATGTTCGAGGTCACGAACGTCTCCGGAGATCGATTGCATACCTGGCCCAACTCCAGCCAGGACGTACAGACTGGGATCGGTCGGCGGCGGAAGCGAATAGCCCAGAAGGTTGGCTCCGAGACTCTGCAGCCATAGCGACAGCCAGCTTCCCTTGAAGCCGGTGTGGCCGGTGAGCAGGACCCGTTTGTCACGCCAGAATTCCGGAGTCAATTCCACACTTTCCAGGGAGCCTTGCCCGAGTTCCACAGAGCCTCGAGGTGATTCTTGTCGCGCAGAGTATCCATCGGTTGCCAGAAACCATGGTGGGGATACGCTGCCAGCTGGCCCGCGCGGGCAAGTTGCTCCAGAGGTTCGCCCTCCCACACCGTGCTGTCGCCCTCAATTTTGTCGATCACCGCGGGCGACAGCACGAAGAATCCTCCGTTTATGGAGCCGTTGCCCTCCGGCTTTTCCTTGAAGCTGAGAACCAGGTTTTCATTCGTAACCAGCGCTCCAAAGCGGCCTGGTGGCTGCACCGACGTGACTGTAGCCAGAACCTTTTGCTGGCGATGAAAGTCGAGAAGCCGTTTCAGGTCAATATCCGCGAGACCGTCGCCGTAGGTAAAGAAAAAGTCTTCCTCGCCGAGATATTTTCGTACCCGTTTTAACCGCCCGCCGGTCATGGTGTCATTGCCGGTGTCGACCAGCGTCACCTTCCAGGGTTCCGCGCCATTCTGCAGAACCTCCATGCGATTCTGAGCCACGTCGAAGGTCACGTCGGAGACGTGCAGGAAGTAGTTCGCGAAATAACTCTTGATCACGTATCCCATGTACCCGCAGCAGATGACGAACTCATGCACTCCGCTGGCGGAGTAAATCTTCATCAGGTGCCACAGAATCGGTTTTCCGCCGATTTCTATCATTGGTTTGGGGCGCAGGTGGCTCTCTTCACTGATGCGCGTGCCCAGGCCGCCGGCGAGAATGACCGCTTTCATCCATTCCCCCTTTCAGGGCGGATGCTCACTCCGGCGGGTACATTCGCCAACATTCCATCCCCGCGGTTTCCGAGACCGGTCAACTCCCCACGGCGTATCCTGCGGATCAATCTTCCAGATAACAGCTCCATCCACAGCCGTCCATACGCTGCGGCGATGGCCTTGAGTTTGTCTCCCCTTCGCTGTGAAGACGCGAACAGAATCCGCACCACGGGCTCGAGGAATAGAACGATAGCCAACACGACCCCACCTCGCAGAACACCAAAGTGCTTGAACGCGTACTGAATCCGGCTGCGCAAATCAAAGAAAAAGCTCTCGGACCACACGCGACGGCCAGTTCCCCCTCCCGTGTGAAAAGCCTGCGCGGAAGAAAGGTACATGGCGCTGTAGCCGAGCCCGCGTATTCGCAGCGAGAGGTCCAGGTCTTCCATGTAGACGAAAAACTGCTCGTCGTATCCCCCAACTTGTTCAAAAACGATCCTGCGCAGGAGCATGAAGGCCCCCATCACGTGATCTACTTCGCGAGTGTCAAGGTGATCCCAGCGGCTCATCTGATGGCTGGGAAACAGTGACGGAAAGATGCGGTCCAGGCCAAGCACATTCGTAATCATGCGTCCAGGTGTCGGAAACCGCGTACACATCCGAGCCACGGCACTCTTGTCATTCAATAGCTGAATGCCTACGATTCCAACGCCAGAGTGTTCTGCCTGCTCCATGTAGCGGATGGGCGTGTCCAGCGAATCAGGCAACAGAGAAGAGTCGGTGTTGAGGAACAGGATGTAGTCCGCAGTGCTGTTCTTGGCCCCGCGGTTGCACGATGCTCCGTATCCGGTGTGTTCTGAGTTGCGGATGATTTCCAAAGGCAGCGGTATCTCCGCCAGACCAGCCGCCGAATTATCCGTTGAAGCATCATCGACCACGCAAACCCGGCGAAGGATGAAAGCGCTGTGCTCCGCCAGCGAGACGGAAGACAGACAATCGAACAGCTCGCCGCCGGAGTTGCGGTTGACGAGAATAATGTCGAGGCTGGGAATCATCTACCCTCCTAAGTTCAGTTATTGATGCCTGGTGACATAGATCGTCGTGGGGTTCATGGGGCCTGCCGCTTCTGGAAATACAGACAGCCGGTAGTTGATGACAGCTAAAGGAAGGAACAGGACCCAAAACCCGTCGAACCGATCAAGATAGGGATTGGTTCCCGTCGCGATCAGGAAGCAGGCGCAGCCGACCAACATGGGAATCATGATCCGTCCGAGTTGTCCCCCTTCGCGAACGATTTCGATCCCCCGCCAGAAAATCCAGGCAATCCCGGCGGCGTAAGCTGCAATGCCGACGATGCCCGTCTGATATAGAAGGGAAAGATAATAGAGCTCATACGACCACGGCATGGTTTCGGAGCGTATCGATCCCAGTGCACTCGCGCCCAGCCCCGCCCCCCAGAATGGCTTGTCCAGCCAACCGCGCGACAAGGCAATAAATTCCTGGCGTCGTACGGTGCCGCTGGGATCGACGGTTTGCGCGCTGAGGTCGAAGCCAGTTGCGAAGCGATCCCAGAGCAGGCGCGGATCGAATTCATAAATCAGCGACAGGCTGACGAAAATGATCAAGATCGACGCAGCAAAGGCTACGAAAAATTTAGTCATCGACCTTCTGCGGTCAGACCTCTCAGCCGCCGGCTGCAATCGGCGCAAGAACACGATTAGCAGGGGACTTAGGAACATCACTAAGAGAAGCGCACGCCTCCCGGCGGCAATCACGGTAAACCAACTCAATGCACATGCTGTCCAAAGGGCAATCCTCCACAAGCGGCCATGGCCCAGCCACGAAGAAGGAACCGCGAGACTCGCCATCACATAAGGTACGAGAAACGGAAGTGAATTCATGCCCGCAATTGCCATCGCGGTGTATCCCTCGTGAGCTCCGAAGGATTCGACATCCCATCCGAGGGAAAGCGCCGACACCAGCCTGGTCTCAGGTATCAGCTTCAGCTGTGTGAGCAGGTACAAACATCCGTAGAGTCCGATGAAGAGTGTGGAAGCAACCGCTGTGCGGTGCAAGCTCTGAACTATCCGCTGTTCTGCGAGCCCGGAAATCCAGAACGTGTACACCAACGGCCACAAAACAAAAAGCATGGCCCCTGCGGCGGCTCCAGGTGTGGTCGCGAGAAAGCCCCTTATCGCAAAAAAGAAACTGAGCGTGGCTAGGCCCAGAGCCCAAACACCCACACGCCAATCCAGCTGGGAGTGCCCAGTGAGAAATCCGACCGCAACTAACACGAGCAGCAGCGCGAATAGAAACGCTTTCACATACAGCAATGACAGCACCATGGGAAATGCCATCATTAAAGCGAGTAATACACTCGAACTGGCTCCAATGCCTAAAACCAGTGCGCTTGCGCGCGTATTTGGTACCGGTGTGGAGACGTATGCCATCGGGTGAGGCGAACAGAAAATTTGCGCTAAAGAATCACGCTCTCGACCGGCGATCCGACAACCTGGGGAGAAGGATTTCTCTGAATGCGATGGGCAAGAACGATCAGCAATAGGGCGTCGGCGGATGCGCGCACCATCCAGGCCGCCGCGGCTCCGGTCACGCCGTAGGTCTGAATGCACCAATACAGAGCTGCGGCATAGAAGGGAAACTCCGCCAGGTTCAGCTTGGCCGGAATGTCGGGCCGACCCAGGCCTTGCAGAAGCGAGAATGGCAAAGCTCCAACCGCCAAGGCCAGCGTGCCTACCAGGAGCAACTGGGCAACGCGATAACTGTGCATTGCGAAGTCCGCACCGAGCCACAGGGAAAGCCCAGGTCTAGCGGTCGCAATCAGCAACGCCGTTAACGGAACTAGGATCGCAAGTAGATAGGAAGTCGTACTGCGATAAAGATTGCCCAGCCGATGGCGATCCTGGATAGAAGAGAGACTGAATGCGGGAAACATCACCGAGGAAACCGCCGCGGAGACAATCAACAGTTTGGTCACGACTTCGTAGGGAGTTGCATAGTAGGTAACGGCCGCAGTCGAGACTAAGGCGCCAATCACAAAACGATCCATGTAAAGCATCATTGGACCGACGATGTTGCTTACGGTCATCCAGCCTCCCAAAATCAAGAGCGGCCGCATATACCTGGGCCGAACCGCTAATTCACTAGGCAAGCCCGGCGTTACTCGAAAACAGAGCAGCAGATGTGCCATCCACGCGACAACCCTGCCAGCTACGAGCACGAGGATGATCGGAAGAATATGGTTCGAGAAGGGCAACACCAGCAGAGGAGCGGCAAAGGTAAATATCCCCATCGGCACGCGGATCAGGTTAATGAGTCCAAACGCTTGCTGCGCCTCAAGAAACCCTCGCAGCCCGGCGGTGCCAGTCACCATTGGGATCGAAGCGGCGAGCGCATAGAAGGACCACAGAACGTCGTTCTGGAGAACGGCTGGGATCTTCAAGATTCCGTAAACCAGCCGGTGGCTGCCCAGGGCGAATATTACGGCCCCCCCCACACCGAGCGCAATCATCATGGCCTGACTGGTCCAAAACAGTTCCGGAATCTCCCTTTCCCGGCCATTGCCCAGCTTCTCCGACACCAGTTTTGTCAGAGCGCGCCCCAACCCCAGATCAAATAATCCGGCGTATCCAACTAGAGTCCAAGCCAGAGCGATGACGCCGAAGCGATCCGCCCCCAGCCGATGGATCAGAATCGGAATAGAAACGAAGGCGACCAGCAACGGAGACCCTGTGCCCAACAGGTTCCAGACTACGTTCCTGGCCAGAAGCCACCCGCGGAGCAGGTGATGATTTTTCGTGGAACGTTCAGTCATGAGAAATGTCGGTATCTGAAGCCGGCGGGTTGCCATGACCGTTGCGCGAGACCCAGGGAACCTTCGCTTTCAATGTAGAAACCACCTCCCGGGCTAGGATTTTGCGCGGGTCCTGCGGGTCCGAGGCGCGCCAGGTTACCGAAGCGGTAACCCAGGCAATCGCCGCACAGAAGACCAGAAAGGTTCCGAGCAGCGTGATCAGCATTCGCGGCGGAGATGATTTTCTTTGCGCTACTTTCGGGCGGTCCAGCACTTTGACCGTGGGTGTCTCTTTCACCTCTTGGATTTTGGTCAGCTCATACTGCTCGGTCAAGAGTTCGTACACGGTTTCCTGAATTTTCGCGCGCCGGTAATAGTCCGCGTATTTCACTCCCAACAGGGGCAAGTTGTGAAGGCTGGGATACGGCATGTCGTTTTCATGCGCGTCGTTTTCATGCGACTCGTTTTCCTGCGAGTCGTTGGCACCCGTGTCGTTCGCAAGGCCAGTCACCGGCGGAACCATTCGTCCGGGAGAGCTAGCGCGATCAAGGAGCGCGGAAGTGGCGTTTGATCCATCCAGCTTTTCCAGTTGTTTTCTGAGCTCTGCTACCCGGCCGTCGAGCGAGCGGACCCGGGGATTTTTGTCGCTGTAGACCTGGCGCAGGCCTTCGAGCTGGGATTGGGCGGCGATCAGTTCGCCAGCCACCCGGCTCGCAGCCTCCAGCGCGGCTCTGCCCATGGTTTGAACATCGACGGAGCTGTTCTGGCTGGAGAACTGCGCCAGTTGATTTGAAGCGTCGTCGAGATCCTGTTTGGCGACTTTGAGGCGCCCCTCGAGGAACACGCGCTCGCGATGCGCAGAAGAAATTGACAGCTCGGCGATGAGCGAATTCAGTTGGTCCACGTAGGCCTTGGCCAAATCCGCGGCGCGCTGCGGGCTATGATCAGTTACGCTGATGCTGATGATGCCGCTCTTGCGGTCTTCGGAGATGATGGTGCGCTGGTCGAGCACGGCGCGGGCATCTTGTTCCAGAGGAGCACCGTAGACCTTCTGCAAGCCGAACTGCTCGACCAGCCGTACCTGGGCCGTATCGCTGCGTAGAATTCCTACAAACAGAGCGCCCGTATTGTTTAACCCCAACAAGTCGGCAGCCATCGATCCCAAGCCGCCCGCACCCTTCGCCGCCATCGATGCCATCATGGCAAGACCCGAATTCGACTGGGTATCGGGGGGCATCAGTTGCGTGGTTGAGGTATAGGACCGGGGAATCAGGAATGCAAGCAGGGCTGAGGTCACAAACCCAAACGCGGCGGCGCGAGCGAGCAGCCGGCGATGATCCCACAATAATCGCAGGCGCTCAGCCTGCCAGACCTGCCTGTCGTGCAACCGGGTCTCCTGCAACCGGATTTGCCGCTGCGGAATTTCCTCAAGCACTAGCTCGTCTGGGGGCGGCTCTTCTTGCGTGGCGACCGAGATCATGTTCTTCCAGGGTTAATCTTTGAAGTTAATCTTTGAAGCGCGGGCGAATTTCTTCGGTTTCTTCCGGCAGGAGTTGTGTCTCTTGTTTGAAAGGCGTGGTTCGAAAAGCGTGGCCGCCTCAGTTCCGGCCTTCACGCTTCCTGCTTGGAACGAACGTGAATTGAAATGAGGCAATAATGTTGGACTGTGCTGCCGGAAGCAAGACGGGAAAGTGCCAGTTCTCCTGCTGGATCATCGCGGAAACGCCAAGGTTACGACTCAAGGCTAAGTCGGCTCGCAGCGTCAGGTCCCGAAGCTCTCCTCCTTCGAGAAACATCTTGTCCGTGCTGTTATGGCGATAACCCGCTTGAAGGCTTTTTCGCGGGGAGAAGCGGTAGGTGAGCCAGGCCTGTTCGCCTCGTCCCTGGCGTCCCACCCAGCTGCCAATCAGGTTCCCATTATTGGTGTAGCCGGAGCGGTAGCGTACGTCCGTGTAGAACGCGCCCGGACCGAAATGCGCGGGAACATTCAGATCATCGGTCACGCCTTCCAGCCGCAGATCTAGATTATGAGCTTTGGGCATCTGCGGAAAGTAGAGACCCGGATTAATGGCTGGCCGGGTTGAACCGATCGGGGAATACTCGTCAATCACCATGGAGTCGACATAGAGCTGAACCCAATCCCGCACACCAGGGAGGCGATAGCTGAAATCGAACTCCGAAAGCCTCTTGGCCGGATTTACGCTGCTAGTCCCGGAATGCGAATAAAGAGTTTTGAGAAAGCTGCCCCAGGTGAATGGATTGCCTGTGCCGCCGAACTGCGCGGTGAAGCCCATGCCAAACTCGAGATTGTTGGTGGGATGGAAGCTGAATTTTGTTCCGTGGAGAAACGGTTGCGACCCCAGATTCGGCCCATACAACTGTGGCGGCGAAAACTCCCAAGTCTGTCCCGACAGCCGGCCCAGGAAAAACTCCGACCGAACCGGGCCAAGCACGCGCGAGAGCAGGGGAACTTCATAGGGCGAAACTGAGTCGATCCGCAGCATCGTCATTGGCTCGGCGTTGTTGCTGAACAGAAAGGGCCCACCATGGCCCGGCCCGAGCCACAGGCTCTGCTGGCCGAAGGAAACCTGAATCCCGTTGAAGGTTAGCCCTACCGCGCCCTGAACTAACCTCAGGCGGCTGATCTCGCCCACGCCGTTCGCAAGTGGCAGCGTCGAGTCCGCCGCAGCCGTGGCTTCGAGCACTGGCAGTGGCGCGGACGCGACTGCCGGAGCCTGCTGATACTCTTCCTGCAGCGAGACGGAAAGCGGTCCTGCCTCGGCGTGAGCGGTGAATCCGGCAATCGCATTGAAACCCTCTGCATAAGGCCGCCCGTAGTCATTCACAATGCTCTGGCCGAAGTGATAGCCATCGCGCAGTGGGGTGCCGGCAATGGAAGTCGTCCGCGCATAGATGGAATCGACGCTCATGCCCTGATTCGAGGATCCATGGTTCGAGGATCCATCCAGACGATGACTCTCGGCTGCGAATTCCTCCGCCAGCGCGCTGAGCGTCTTCTTCACTTCCCCACTGCGGGAATCATTCCCGCTCTGCTCCTCCGCCTCTTCCAGAATTCGTGCGCACTCGACGCGAGTCCAGGGACGAAGTCCCACATACGCACTCTGAACCCAGCCCAGAGCGATGAGCCGGTCAAAAGCCGGATATATCCAGCTGCCGATCGGAACATAAGGAGATCCGATGTCTTCCGTTCTGCGACTTTCCCGCGAATCATGCTGCGAATCATCCTGATCCAAGGCGCTGCCCCAAGCTTCTCCGCCGAGATCGACATCGTGATGCGCCCGGTACACTTGTCGTCCGAAGTACCAGCCCAGAAGGCTTCCCACGAGAGCGTCAGAGGCAAAGTGCTGCTTGCTTGCCACCCGCGTAAGGGTCACCGCCGAGGCCATTCCGTAAGCCAGAGTCTGGCTCAATACGCTTGGATACTCATGCGCCCAAACGCTGGCCACCGACCAGGCGACGGCCGAATGCTCGGAAGGAAATGAGCTACCTCCCTGAAAAAACGACCCGTGCTGCGAGCCCTGATACGGACGCTCGCGTTGGAAGGTCTCTTTCAAAAAATAGGCCGTCGCAATCGAATTGAGTGCAGCCTCGCCGCTCAGCAATCCGGCCTCGGAGAGATGATCGTTGCTACGCACCTGTCCCCATAAGAACGATCCAGCGCTCAGCCCAACCAGCGAATACGCCGCGAAATTGGAAGCGGTCTTGCTCCTTTGAACGTAATTCTCCGGAATCTGTTTCGAAATCCAGCTGTCGCTCGCGACGAACGCGGCGGTCAGGCCGGCCAGAGGCCCAATCCACTCGAAATCCTTGATCCGCAAATAACGGGGAGCGCTCCAGAAATTTTCCTGATCTTTCATGAGATGTTTTGCGAAGGGCACGGTCAGCCGGTTCTCTGGATCTTCTCCGGGCGGCAACTGGCGCCAGTCGTTGTTATTGTGAGTATGGTTATGATGGTCGTTGTCATTGTTATCGTTACTTTTCCCGGCAAAGTTAGCCGGCTCGGTGGAATGAGCAGGCGTGATTCCGCCGCTGTCGCCGGCTTGTGCCCATGTCAACAACTTCGTCGTGGTAACGAACATCAAAACCAACTCCAGGAGGATTCGCAGGAAACTCACAAGCCGCATGAGGACCGATGAACCAGAAGTGATGAACCAGAAGTGATGAACCGGAAGCGGTGGATCAGAAGCGACGGATCAGAAGCTTCTCGCAACCTGGACCGCGATGCCCACCGCATACGCCAGTTGCGCAGACTCGAGCGTCGCCTTCCACTTGGTCGTGCCGCTGTAGGCCTTCTCCGGCACCATCACCAGATCACCCGGCTCCAGAGCGGTGTGCAAGGCTCCGCCCGACAGCATCCCCCCCGAGCTGCCCGCCACAAAGCCGTCGGCACGAATCACGAAAATCGCCTTCTTGTTCGCCATATTCGTGGGACCGCCCGCCTGCTGCAGATACCAGCCAGCACTCTTTCCCGGCCGGTAGGCGACCGCAGTCGGGTTGTACACCGATCCGTCAACCATCACGAAATTTGGCTTCTTCGGGATGTAGATCACATCACCAGCGCGAACCGGCACGTCGGCAGAGGTGTTCGCCCAGCGCTTGATATCGGTGCCAATGCGAATCGCCAGCCGTCCGCTGGGAGGGACGCTTTGCAGTTTCTCAAGCGCAGCGTGCCATTGATTGAGAGCCGCTTCCTTCGCCACCTTCTCGTCCGGCCCACTCTCCGGTATCAGCGACAGATTGTTGCCATCGAGTTGCACTTGCCGGACCAGCTCATCGCGGTTCGCCTGCTCCAGGTCCCGCACCTGCACGCGCTCAAAAATAATTCCGTACGGATAAGCATCCGGCCGGAATCCGCCCGCACGATTCAGAATGGAGCTAAGCCGCTCCCCTTCCTGGATGCCGTAACTCCCCGGGTGCAACACTTCGCCCTTCACCGCAATCGTCGCTCCCACATCCTGCCATCCGGAAAGTTCGCGAACGGTAAGCACGTCTCCATCGTGCAGCAGTACATCCGTATCGGCTTCCCCTGCCATCGCCCGAGCCAGCGCGAAGGTGGAATGTTCGCCCACGACATTCGACCCTTGCTGAATTTCGTAGCGGGTCAGATCCGCAGTCTCAAGATAGGCGCCACGATTGAGCCCTCCTGCGAGGCGAACTAAATCTGATGCGGTCATGTTCTCGCCCAGTGGATATTTGCCCGGCTGCGCCACCTGCCCTTCGATCTTCACCGACTCAGGATCAGCCTTCGTCCGATTCTTATGAATAAAGATCCGATCCATGGGCTCGAGAGCAATGTTGTCTTTCGGATCGCCAGTCAAGGCTTTATCGAGGTCCACGCTGATTACATGCAGCTTGCCGTCCCGCATCTTCCGGATCAGCTGTGCATCCGCGAGCGCCGCCTCGGGAGTTGGGCCTCCTGCCAGGAAAACCGCATCCCGCAAATTCGTTTTCCCATTCGTGATGTGGTCCCCGGGATGCCTTACCTCTCCCGTTACCGTGACCAGTGGAGGCCCTTCGAAATCGAAGCGCCCAAAAATCCGCACCGTGTCGAAGGGCTTGAGCGCGAGATTTTCGTCTTTCCCTGCCATCGCGCTCGAAAGATTGAAGGCCAGCACCACCGGCGTGTAATCCGGTGGGTTCAGGCGGATAATTTCCGCGTGTTCTCCGGCTGGTTCGGGAAGCAAATCACTATAGGAATGGATGAGGTCGGTGAGCCGCATTCCTTCCTGGTAGGCGTATTTGCCGGGATGGAATACGTGACCGTCGAGATAAACCGTTTTCTCGCTGTAGGGGACGATCGGCGAGATTCGAATCTTGTCCCCATCCTGCACCGCGAAATCTGCCAGCGTCTGATTCGCCTTTTCCTGCGTATTTTCTTCGGGCAAGTCGATCTGCAACATGGTCCGGCTCTGGTGAGCAACCACCCGCTCGACCTCGATGTGGCGGAGGGTTCCAGAAGTAAGCACACCCCCCGCCATCTGCAGAATCTCGGCCAACTGGGTTTCCCCATTCAATTCGTAAATCGCTGGACGCCGCACCATCCCTTCTACCGTGACCTCAGCGCCCAGCGGCGGAACCTGAACCGTATCTCCAGCCTCCAGCCGCTGCCCGCCCTGACGAACGCCATGCAGCAACAAGTCATAAACGTCGATGGCTTCCACCAACTGGTTGCCCCGATAGTGGCGCAGCACCCGGATCGAGCCCCGCCCGGTCGGCCCTCCGGCAAGATAGAGCGCATTCAAAGGAGTCGAGAGCGCGCTCACGTCATACGCACCGGGACGTACTACGTCTCCGACCACGTAAATGCGTACGCTGCGCAGCCGCGCCAGTGAAACATCCGCCCGCGCATCCCGGTACTGCGTGCGCAGCGCCGTCTGTACCAGCTGCTGCACTGCGCCGAGACTTTTGCCGGCAACTTGCACGCCACCGGTCTCGGGCAGCGTCACCATCCCCTGCCGGTCCACCAGCCGCTGCAAGCGCTCTGCCACACTGCCCCAGATTTCGATGTTCAATCCGTCGCCCGGTCCGAGCACATAGTCGGGACCGACCGGCACATCCATGGGAAGCCGATCAAAATTTCCCGTGCCGTTCTGAAAGACATCCAAACCAAATCGCCGCGCCACCGGCGTGTGCTTGGAGACTTGCTCGTAGAGGTCATAGAGCGAGGGCACGCTCGCGTAGGGATTCGGTTGCCGCCGCATTGCGGCATGATCTTGGTTCGCGTCGAGAGGTCTCCACGGATTTCTTTCGCGCATGGGATTGCGCTCGACAAAGTTTGGATTTCGTGAATCGAAACCAGAATTTCGTGACTCGGAGCTTCGCGAGTTAGGCGACAGCGCCGCCATCGTCCTTCCGTCTGATCCATCGAGATCCAAGCTGCCCTTCCGGGATGGAGCGTCCTCCTGCATGCTCGCCTTCAATACCTCCGGCAGTCCGCTCGGGCTCAGAGGCTGCAACGATTCGGCATCGACCGGCCCGCTCTGAGTCGCATCCCGTGCAGGAGGTTCCACAGCGGCAAGGTCTTGAATGCGCCTCTGATCTAATTCCAACTCTGGCGCGGGCTCGGGTGAATCGTTCTCAATCTCGTCCGGAGATTCAGTGGCTTCCCCGCGCCGATTTGCAGCCGGTTCGTGAGTTGACCAGTACTGCTTTTCCGGTTTGGTTTCTTCTTTTTCGTCCGCTCCGCCAGGCTCGCGTCTCTCTGCAGACCTGTGTTCGCGCTCCAGGTCTTGCCGTAACTGGTCTTGCCGCAACTGGTTTTGCCGTAGCTCGCGTGCCGTTGGCTTGAGAAGAACGTAACGCCGATCCTCGATTTCACGCGTAGCCAAAATGCGGACGTTGTTGTCCTCCTGCAACAGCTGAAATAAGGCATCATCAGTGAGATCCGCGGGATCGAGAAGCCTTCCCTGCTCATAGGCTCTGCGCACCAGTGCTTTTTTCACCGCAAGCAGCAATCCGGGCTCGTTGCGCAGAATCTGGGTGATCGCCGCGGCCGACAGCGACACCCGCTGCTCCGCTTCTTGCGCCGCCCGGTTTGTTTCCGGCGCTGTCGGCTCTGTCTGCGCCCTCAATAGCAGGCTGGCGACAATCCACGCCCCCAACAGCGCCGTCGTCCGCCATCCGTGTTTTAGATCTTGCATCGCACAGCCTTTTTCACTTGCAAGAGCCTTTCTCAGCTGCACCGCAGCAGAACGCTAGGCGCAGGCTTGAACATCGGCCTCATCGATTTCGACCGCTACAGACCGCATCAGAATCTCGATGGAAACTACCAGCCTCAGCCCTTCTTTGCGACGGAGAAGAATTCCTTCCAGCCCCACCATGGCTCCGCTGCGTACCCGAACCCGCCGCCCCTCCTGCAAATACGGATGCGGTTCCATCTTTACTTTGCCGTCCGTTCCTTGTCGAAGCGTCTCAATCTCGTGTTCTACCAGCGGCACTGGCACGCCGCGAGCGCTGACGATATGCACCACTCCCGGAATCTGCAGCACGCGCACCCGATCTTTTAGGGCCAAGTGCACGAAAACATAGCTTGGAAATAGTGCTAGCTCGACTTCTTTACGCCGGTCCTTCCAGCGATGAACGGAGCGGTAGATTGGCAGAAAGCTGCTCAGCTGGCGCTGTCCCATCTGCTCCGCCACACACTTTTCGTGACGAGCCCAGGTATAAACTGCATACCACCTCTCCTCCACGGAGCCCTCGGGAAGTCTGCTTGGAATCGCTTGCGGGATTGACCTCATTACTTCCATGACTGTGCCACCAGTTACAGCTTCGCCACCTCGCTTACAGACGCAAGCGAAACAAGTTTTGCGATCACGCTTCCACGCTGGCTGAATCTTTCATCAGCCAGGAATCAAGTCAGAACCGCTCCCACCACCGACGGAGCATCTCGCAGCGCACTCAGAATGCCCGCCTCCGAACTCTCTATTGGCTTGGTACGAATGTCGATCAGCGCCCAGTAATACATTCCCCGGTTCTGCTCCGGCGCCAGAGCAAGAATTCTCATTGCCGGATAACGGCCAAGCAGAAATCCACGTTCCCCCGCCGCTGCCTGTTGCTCGTCGAGAGCCACGATGAGGACGTCGGGCCGCACCTGCTCCACAAGTTCGGTCAGATTCGAAGCCGGTTCGACATCTCCCACGACCTCGATGTCGGCCTGGTCGGCAATGGTGGCTAAGACCATTTCCCGCATCAGACGCGGCCGGTTGGCGACCAGCACTCGTACACGTTTCACCAGGATTGCCTCGCCTGCGAGTATCTTCTGCGCCAGGAAACGCCACAAGGTTCAAAACTGACCCATGTCCGCTACTCACCGCTGGACTGGAAAGGTGGGGGTTGGCAAGGCAAGGAAGGATCAATCGCGGGACTAACGCGGACCATTTCCAAAGGTCGTGTCAACTGGGTCACTCGGCGGACTAAGGCGATTCCCGATCTGGCCTATCTGTTGAAAACTCTTCCGCCAAAGGACGTGCCTAACCTTGTTGCTGGGGAACGAATGATGTACATCAGTACTTGGCCCTGAGTCGGACCCGGAAGAAGGTTCATGATGTCCAGCGATCAAGCCAGCGTGTTTCTGCTATGCGAAAACCGTCTACTGCGGGAAGCCCTGATTCGCATTCTCGCCAAGCGCGCCAATGTGGTGGTAGTGGGTGCCTGCGGCTACTCTCCCGAAGCGTTGCCCCAAGTGATCGCCTGCCAGCCCCAGGTAGTCCTGCTCGACTCCTTTGGAGTCGGGTTCGCGCAGCCGCATCTGCTACATCAGATTCGTGAGAGTCTGGCTAGCACGGGCACGATCATGGTGGGAATGGAGCCAAAAGAGGAAAATTTTCTTCTCGCGGTCCGCGAGGGTGCGGCCGGATACGTCCTTCGGGAAGCCTCAGCGGCGGAGGTGCTCAGCGCCATTCGCGCGGTAGCCGCCGGGGAAGCCGTCTGCCCTCCCTGTTTTTCGGCAACGTTGTTCCGCTGTGCCTCGCAGCAGCTTGCGATCCGTCAAAACCTGCGCACTCGCAGCCGCCACGGTCTCAGCCGCCGCGAGCAGCAACTGGTTGAGTTGTTATGCTTCGGCCTGACCAACAAGGAAATTGCCGGTCGCCTCCATCTTTCCGAACACACAGTGAAAAATCACGTACACCGCATTCTGCACAAAACCGGTGCCCCGGACCGCGTCTCGATCGTTGACCGCTACCACGGACAGATGTCGATCCCGGCCGACGGTCCCCCTTCAGCCACCGACGGCGACGGCGATCGATCACGAGTGGACTGGAGGCCCGAAACCGCGACCTAAAGCAAGCACTCGCTTAGGCTTAGAAAATGATCTTCGCCCCGAACTGCATTCGGCGCCGTCCGATGCCGTCAGTGGCGATGTTGCCGGCAAAGGTATCGCCACCGTTGAAGTTGAACTTGTTGCTGTCAAACAGTGTGATGCCATTTGCCGAAACCGCTGCGTTGTTCACATCCTGGTTCTGGATCCCCAGCCATTGATGGTTAAACAGGTTGAATGCCTCTGCCTGGAACTGGATCGTAACCCGTTCGGTTACGCGAGTGTTCTTAAATACGGCCATGTTGATGGTGCTGATGGGCTGACCTGTCTCCGTGTTCCGGCCCAACGGCGAGAAAGGTGTGCCGAAAATCTTTTCTGCCGGAAGGTTATTGACGATAAAGTGAGCTGCAGTGATGGGAGTGACCGGGCATTGGCTCGAGCCGCCGCCGCTCCCGACGCACCCCGCATTCACGCTGACCAAGGTCCCTGCGGCGACCGCCCCGGTACCCGTTGCCGAATTGGGGCAGAGTGCCAGAGACCCGTCACAATACTCTCCCACCTGGTTGGTCGGCAAGCTCGTATTACCTAGAAACGGCCGACAGGCATCGAGCGTGCTGGTCCCGGTAAAGTTGGCGGGGTCGCACAAACCCTGGGCTGCATTCTGCTCGACCGTCCATGGCTGACCGCTGTTGTAGCGGTAGGTTCCATTGATCTGCCAGCCTCCCATTAAGTGCCCTCGTAATCCGGCTTGCTGATGCTGGAATGGAAGATCGTAAACCCACAACAAACTAAAAACGTTGGGGAGGTTATAGTTGCTCACCGCGCGTTCGGCCTTGGTGACATCAAACGGGTCTTGGGCAAAGGCAAAGAATGTGCCCGCAGTGGTTGAGAAAGCTTCCGAGGTGTTATCAATCGTCTTACTGAAGGTGTAGGAAGCTTCCCCAGTAAAGCCGTGCCAGTTTTGCAGCCGCAATTGACTTTGCAGACCATGGTAAATCGAATAGCCCGAATTGGTATATTCGGTTACCCGACTGAAATTGCAGTTCGCGTATCCTACAGGATTTCCAAACTGGTCGGTCCCCGTTGAGCCCGGCGCGCCGGGAGTTTTGCATGGAGTCAGGCCTGCCGGAATTACGTTGCTAAAGCCGTTGGCGATCAATGGCGCAATGTCCGGGTTCCCATTGACTTCCTGGAACTGAGCCAGGTCATGGTTTCCGACGTAGCGGACTTCGGCTGCCATCTTGCTGCTGATTTGGCGTTGAATGCCCAGGTTCCATTGCTCCGAATACGGATTACGGAAGTTGGGGCCGAACTGGAGTTCCGCAGCGAAACCAGGATTTCCCTTAGGCGCCAGCGGGAAAAGCGCGGAAGCGAGGTTAGCGCCGTCAACCGTGGAAACATTCGGTAACCCGGCGAGACCTGTACCAGCCGCGTTAGGAATGGTGGCGGCGTTTGTGAAAGGTGAGCTTTGCTGCACGTTGGTTGCGAGGTTGTAGTAAGCAAAGTCATAGGCGATACGGAAGCCGCCACGAACTACCGTCTTATCGCGCCCGAGCAGACTCTCAAGCATGCGCGGAGTCCAGGCAAACCCGACCACCGGACCATAGTTGCGGTAGTGGTTGGGAAGTTGTGGCACTGTGGTCAAGCTTAAAGGAAGGTTTTGAGCCCAAATGTGATTGGGGCCAGTCTGCTGCGATACGCTCTCGTCGTGCAGCAGGTTGCTGGCCTGCTGGTAGAACTCCCATCGCAATCCCAGATTTATAGTGAGGTTATCTTTGATCCGCCAGTCATCCTGGAAGTAGAGAGCTACATCGTTTTCCTTGAAGCGCAGTTCCCCCTGCCCATAGAGGACACTGTTCGCGTTAGGCTGATTTGCGATAAAGGAATTGAAGTCAGCGTAGGTGAACACGCCATTCTGGCCGAACAACCCGTAGTTGGGCGAACGCTGCCTATCGTATGAGCCACCCCACTTCATCACGTGCTTGCCATGCACCATGGACGCATTGTCCTGCAGTTCATAGACATTGATGATGCGGCCCTGCGGAAACGCGTCGAATTGGCCTGCGCCCAGGAAGTTGGGGTCTTGAATGTTAATTTGAGGGGGACATAAACCGGCATTAGCTAGCAAGCAGGTGGGAAATCCGCCTCCGTCGAACTCGGAGCGCGCACGCGAGTAGCTGAATCGCGTCTGGTTCAGGAGTGTGGGACTGAAGGTGTGGGTAAGATCCAATCCAACCTGCTGGCTGCGGCCCGGGACCGTATAAATCTGCCCTTGCGCCCCAAGTTCGGGGTCGAGAGGCACGTTGGTAGTGCTGTCCTGCTGAAAGATGTAACGGCCAAAGAGTCGATCCTTGCTGGTAAGCTGGACATCGACTCTTCCCGTCCCTTCGTAATCGTTGAAGGGCTGAGATAGGAATCGCTCGAGCGTCCCCATCTGAATCATTGCAGTCGTTCCGTTGGCTGACACGGGAACATTTGTGGTGCTGGTAAAAACTGGATTTCCGTCCGTGAGAGTGGCTGGACCGAATTGCGCGAGGGCGGTAACCGCCGGGTCGTTGGGAAAGGCTGTTTGTAACTGCTGAATTCCGGTCGGGGTCGGAGTGAGGGCGGGAGCCGATGAAACAGGAGCTCCGCCAGAGCGTAAGCGCACAAAATTTGTGGATCCAAAGAACCAGACTTTGTCCCGCTTGATGGGTCCACCGATCGTGCCGCCGAACTGGTTTTGCACGAACTGGGGCACCACTGGTTGCGCGCAGCCCGTCGAAGGACTGACTCCCGGCGGGCAGAAACCGAAAATAGGAGACTTCTCCTGGTTCTGCAGCGAGTCGAAATGATCGCCCTGCCAAAATTCGAAGCCAGTGCCGTGGAAGTCGTTGGTCCCCCCCTTGGTGATGTAGTTCACAACGCCGCCCATGTTGCGCCCGTACTCAGCGTCGAAGTTGGTCACCACCTGCAACTCCGCGATATTGTCCTGATTACCAAAAAAGATTGATGGGCCGCCGATGGTGTTGTCGTTGTTATTCTGTCCGTCCAACTGATAATTATTGGAGCGGGCGCGTTGGCCGTTGATTGACAGTTCCGCACCGTTATTGTTGCTGAACCCTCCGCTGCCAGCCGTGACCACGCCGGGAGTGAACAGCACGAACGAGTCGTAGGTATTGCCAAGCGGGACGCTAGCCACTTCCTTGTTTTCGAAAGTTTCCGAGAGTTGATCGGTTGTGCTCTCAACCAACGGAGCGGAGCCTTCCACCTCCACCGTCTCCGCGGTGTTCCCCACTCTCAGTCTCACGGAGCCAAGGGCGCTATCCTTGCCTACTTCAACGATGACATCCTGCGCGTTATAGGTGCTGAAACCAGTCGACTGGACCGATACGCTGTACGTACCCGGAGGCAATGACGGGAGTTGGATGACGCCGCTATTGGAACTCGTGGTCGTAAATACACGGTTGGTTTCCTTTTGTGTAGCGCGCACGTTGGCTCCAGGCACCACCGCACCCTGCGGATCCTCCACCGTCGCTGAGATGGAGCCCGTGACGATTCCCTGAGCAAGGGCGAACGTGGACCCTAGAACAAGAGTTGCGATCACTAAATATGAAAAAGCGCGAGCACGGAATCGGCGTTGCACAATACACCTCCTGAAGGTTTCAACCTGTACACGGCGGGACTGCGGCCCTATACAAACCCCACACTCAACTGGTAGGCAGTTTCGGCACCAATCCGCAATCACTGCTGAAGTAAAGTGACAGGATTTCAAAAGCAAAGGACGACCCTACAAAGAGGAGAGCCAGAAATACGGGATCGGACCGGAAGCACTTTCAGGTTTCGAATGAAACTTGGCAGGCTTCTACAAGAAAGAGAAAAACTCCATCAATATGTGTATGAGAAACGGAAGCAGAGCAGTCGTTGGCGGCTGACAATGCCAGCTGTTGGATGTCTGTTTCACGTTTCGCACTTCTTTCGTTGCGGCGGATGCTCGCCGGATTGATCAAACTAATTGATTCGAGGAATTAAACCAAAATTATTTCGTCGCATACCATCGAGATGTGCTGACCGGTTTAGTCAATCCGCCACGTGTACCGATCGCGGTTTTGTAACTGCTCGTCACATTCAAGTCGCATCAGACGGCGATGCGTGGTAACAATCGGTTGAATTGGCGCGCGAATTATCCGTGGCAATGCACAATTCCATTTCGAACTCCACGATTGACGCCTGCTTGTGTCCAGGAGAACCGCCCCCATCACAGGGACTGCAGCATATCGTCGGCGTCATTGAAAGCGAGTTGCGGGCACTCCATTTTAAAAAAGATAGACTTTCGGAACGAATTGCGGCGATCAAACAGGCTATTACTGGACTCGCTGAGCTTTTCGGCGCCGAGGTCGTCCACAAACAATTGCCCGGTGTCCGATTCTCCGAGTCACCGGGCAGACGCGGTGCACATCGCAAACTCACAGACGCTTGTCGCCAGCTATCAAGAAGTATTCCGTGCCACGAGAATCCAGCGTTGAGTCGCGCATGTCGAATCGCCCTGCTGGAGAATTCGGCATTCATGTCGGAGAAAGAAATCTATGCGCGGATCGTACGCCGTGGTTCATTCACGTTTACGAACGCGCACTTGGCGCCTGCGGCTGTTGCGAATGAACTGAAAACGCTTATCGAGCGAGGACAGGCTCGCTTCATCGAGATGGGCAACGAACGGCGTTGGCAGCGAGCCATTCTGGCAGACGAAATTGAATCATCGGCTCGGCTAACCAACGGCGTCCGGTAACGTCTAACCGATTTCGGTGGGCGATTTATATCGATGAATACTGGCAACTCGGTGCGCAGGCAAGGCTTCCAACGTGCATCAGTTCGATGATGACATTGTAAGGGGAACTCGATTGCAACTCGTCAACGCACATGTGGCCGATCAATCCATCGACACTCTAGTGAGTTCGGTGAGCGAGCCTTTACACGCTCCGGCGAATCATGGTCCTGTGAATCATGATCTTGTGAATCGTGGTCCTGAGAACTCCGGCCTCATTGTGACCTCGTCTCTGGTTCCGATGCTGGCGCGACAAATGTGTGTGCGGATTGCGATCAAAACCAAGGGAAGGATTCTCCTGATCGATCCGGCGGACATTATCACCGTCGAGGCCAAGGGAAATTACGTGCTGCTGCGGCACACGCTGTGCTCGCACATGCTCCGGGAATCCATTTCCAACATCGAGGAAAAGCTAATTCCCCACGGTTTTGTCCGCATTCATCGATCCGTACTGGTGAATTCCGCGTTCGTTGTGGAGCTTCAACCGTGGTCCACGGGAGAATATATCCTCCTCGTTAAAGGCGGCGGGAGGTACAGGGTAACGCGCACTTATAAGAAGAATCTGCAGCTCCTCGCCGAGTCGTGGATTGGAACGAACGGTTTTTTTGTCGAGTAAACTCCCGCGCTTGCAAGGCAATCTTCTGGTTCAACTCAGTTGCTTCAACTTAGTTGGTTCAACTCGTCCTCGCTGTGCCCGTGTTAGAAGCTCAGTGCCAGCTTGAACTCGAGCACTCGCGGCGCGCCTAGCCCGAAGACTCCTGAACCCAGGCCGAGTCGTAGATTGTTCGGCTGTGGTCCCGCGGTTCCATTCACGAATCCGGATATGGGTGTTTGACCAACCGTGCTGAGCACTCCGTTGATGGTGTTCTTGGGTGGATCGAAGTTGGCGAAGTTCATCACATTGAAGAAACTGACGCCCGGCTGCAACTGCACCCTCTCTTTAATCTTATATGTCCAGTTGAAGCCAAGGTCGAGGTCCCGCAGCCAGCCGTTGTTCGCCTCATTGGGGGGCGCCAGGTTAACCATCGGCATAACCGCTCCGAGTTGAGTGAGTTGGGCTTGGTTAAACAGTCCGGCGCTGATGAGCGCATCACCGGCGGGAGTAGGCTTGCCCGCGTAATTCTGATTGTAGTTGTTGATCGCGTTGTTGATGTTCGATCCGTTAACGCCGCGCCCGAACGAACCCAGGTTTGTTCCCGGAAGAATGGCTCCGCTGGTGCCATTCGCTCCGTTGGCAGCGTAGCCATCGCCGGTGCCGTCCCCATAGGCCGCCGTAACAAACATACCGCCTGGCAATCCGGTGGGAGCGAGCGTCATGGTGGTTGGCAGCGCGCTGTAGAAATGCCCGATCACGCTGGCTTGGAAATGTTGCGGGAGATCCATAATCCCGCCAAAGGAGAACTGGTGAGTGCGGTCAAGCCCGTTCGGCCCGAAGAATTTATTGGGATCGGCATAATCCCATGCGCTGTTGATGAAGTCGCTATCGGATGCACTCGATTCATATCTCGAAAGCTGATACGACACTTGCAGGTTCACGTAGGGAATTCCCTTGACGGGATTATGCATATCTTCCTTCAAGGAAAGCTGCAGCGCGTTCAGGACGGATCGTCCGATCGGGAACAGCATCTGATTTCCCCCGGTTGCGCCATTGTTTACGCCACCGAAAGCTGCATTCGGACATGCCTGTCCGCCGCAGAGTTCATAACCGGAATCCAGCCCGTTCGTCGCAAAATCTACGATGGTAGCCGGGCGCGGAGTGTAGGGTGTGCCCGCCGGCAGCGTGACGGGGCTGTTCGGGCAGAGCACGGTCGCGGCGCTTATCGAGGAAACCCCGCAGTTCTTTAGCGTCGCGGCGATGGCAGCCGTGGCTGCCGTCATGTTCAGGAAGCGGGCATCGCCCACGTGATTTGTATCCACAATCAACAGAGTATGAGTCGAGATGTTGCGAAGATAATCGGCAGTCAGCACCATGCCCCGGCGAAGCTCGCGCTGGATTCCGAAATTCATTTGCACCGAGCGCGGTGTCTTGTAGTCAGGAGCGAACAGGTTGATGCCGTCGCCGTTTGGCCCGGTGTCACTCGTAGTGCCGATGTATGTAGGATTCGGCCCAAGAGTGGCTCCGCCCGCCGTGGCCTGAAACTCCGACTCGAGTGTCGCAAGCTGGGATTGAACCTGCCCGATCGGCGCGCCGCAGACGTCAGCAAGATTGATCGATGTGGTGAAAGGCAACTTCTGTGGCGAACCACCTAAGCAGGCGGGTTGCAGATTCAGAAAACTGCCCTTTTGCAGACGCCCGGGCCGATCGAAAAGAACGTTATTCCAGATTGCGTTCTCATAGAACAAACCAATTCCACCCCGCAGTACCGTCTTTCCGTTACTGGCCGGGTCCCATGCCAAGCCAAGCTGCGGAGCGAAATTTTTGTTCGGTTGATTTACCCGATCCTGCAATCCGGAATAGAACTGATTATTGTAAGCAGCAAGCGCCGGAATCGGCGCCAGATCGCTGTCCGTTCTGCCGGTGTCACGCACGTAACGCAGCCCGTAAGTCACAGTCAAATTCGGTCTGATCTTCCAGGAGTCACCGACGTAGAAAGAAATGCGATTATCAGGTCCCAAGCCCCCGAATGGAAAACCAAACGAAGCTTTTTCTGTTTCATATCCTTGTCCGTTGCCCAGGAGCACATTCTGCGCGGGATAATTCAGCGCGTTCGATGCTCCGCCCGGCAAGGTTAGGCAGATGCCCGTGCAAGCCGAGGCGCTGGCGTTCACCGCCGGACCATCGGCGAGAAACCCTGCGAACCCTCCGCCTTGAAGATGGTTGAGCCCGCCGCCGTAGCGCAGGATGTGCGTGCCAATCGCCTTTCCCCCGTCATACTTCACCTGATGATCCGACTGCGGAGTGGACTGCGGAGCTAAGAAACCCTGACCTGAACAGAACACATCGGGAACTACTCCCGACGTATTAAGACAGGGTAGATCAGGTCCGATGGCCAGCTCGATCGGCGACGTGGGATTGAAAGGAGTCGATGCGGTCGTCCCACTGGAAATGTGATTAAAGAACTTCATGTAACCGAGACGAACGCTGTGGGTAAAACTTCCGGTCATGAAGTCGAGGCCGATTACATGATCGCGCGTGTGGGTAGTGTTATCGAGCGGCTGGAAGGCAGTAGGCTCGAAGGGCGAAGTATCGCTATTCTGATCGTAGGAGAAGCGGTAAAACAACTTGTAGTTCTTGCTGATCTGGTAATCCAATTTCGCGATGCCCTCGGCTTCACGAAATGGAGCTGAAAAAGATCCTGACTCGGCCGCCAGCGGAGGGCCTGCCAGAACTGGCTGATTAAAATCTTGTTTCGTCCGCTCCGCATCGACGAAGAAAAACAGTTTGTTCTTGATGAATGCACCGCCGAAGTTGCCGCCGAATTGATTTCTCTGGAAGGGCGTATCCGAAGCTCCTGGAAGATTGGAATCGAGCGACTGATCACGAAAGGCGTAATAGCCCTGTCCGTGGTAGGAATTGGTGCCAGACTTTGTTACCACGTTGACCGAACCGGATGACGTCAGCTCAGTGGACAAATCCAACATCGATTCCCCGATCGAAAATTCCTGGATCGCGCCTTGAGGAATGTCTTGCGTGACCGTTCCCACCGTTTCATCGCTGGTATCGACTCCATCAACCTCGATGCGTGCCGTGCGCCCAAAGCGGCCGCCGATGGAAATCGAAGAGAATCCTTTCTTCGTGGGATCGAAGTTGCCGCCATCCTGAATTTGGACTCCAGGTTCCAACTGCGCCAAGTCGAGGAAGTTTCTTCCGTTGATCGGCAAATTCTCAATCTGCTCGGTGCTGATGACCCCTTGCACTGTTGCCTGTTCGGTGTTCACTTGCAACTCGCCGGCCTGCACCTCGATCACCTGGCCCGCTTCGCCCACCTGCAGCTTGAAGTTGCCCGACGCAGTAACGCCCACCTGAGCTGAAACAGTTTCGTCCGAGGTTTTGAAACCCTTTGCCTCGACTCGGACATCGTAATCGCCGGGAGTCAAAGCTCCAGAGCTATATGTTCCCGATGACGTTGACGTGATCGCGATCACCTGCCCGGTCGATTTGTCGGTGATCGTGACCTTCGCTCCTGCGACCACCGCGCCTGATGCGTCCATGATGACCCCTTGAATGCTGCCCGTAGAGATTGTGGTCTGCGCCGCCATTAACGCGGACCACAGAAGAACAAGCATTAACATTGCGTGGGCACTGAAACGCCCGGCCACGTCTCTGCGACATTCTAAAATCGGGAGCATTGGTTTCCCTTTCTCATTTTCCAGATCGATATTTTCTACATCGATGTCATCACAGAGCACCGCCCTGTGATTATCCGGGGGGCCCGCACCGGTTGGCGACATCCCTTGCAATGTCTGGGCCAACTCTCATCTGCAGATGTTGTAGGGACTTACGCCAGAGCCTTGGAGGTAGGAATATTATTTTGTGGAGTGATTCTACTTATCTTCGCAGCGTCAATACTGCGTCTCGCCCCTTGTGTTTGTTACACGGCTGCGATCTTTTGTTAGCAGACCACAATCGTATTTGATCTCCCAAATTCCGGATGTTCACGAGCGACTGCGATGAGGTTCCGCATCGGTCGAGCTGCGTTCTACTCGGGGAGCGGCGCGCCGATCCAGAAATCCGCGAGCGCCTTGAGATTCTTCTTGTAAGTGCGAGTGACGACATATTCTTTGCCACCCTTGACTCGAAGACCGTACTCTCCGGTCGGGTAGGGCTTGATCTCTTCTACAAAGGCGGTGTTCACCAGTACAGATCGATGGATCCGTATAAATCCGTAAGGCCTGAGCTTTTCCGCCACGGTCGAGATCGACTCGCGCAACAAGTACGAGCCGGACTCCCGCTGCAGCAACACGTAATTGCCCTCAGCTTGAACCGCAATCACATCGCCAGGATTGATGAAGAGGATTCTTCCTTGAGTCTTGATTGCGATCCGTGGCACCTGGGGACGCGACCATTTCTGCAGTTGCGGCAGCACTTCTACCAGCTTTGCAGCTCGCTCGCCCTCGGCTCTCCGCAAGTGCCGGTCCAAGGCGTGGCCGACCCGTTCGTCCGAGAACGGTTTTAACACGCAGTCAACGGCATGTTTTTCAAGGGCTGCGATTGCGTGCTTGTCGTGCGCAGTTACGAACACGATGGATGGTGGACGATGGTCCCCCTCCCGAAGGCGATCAACCAGATCCATACCTGACAATTCAGGCATATCGATATCGAGCAACAAGAGATCGTAGGAACCCTTCGTCACCTTCTCCAGCGCTTCGATCGCATCGCCCGCGGTGTCAAAGTGTTCCACGTCGTCTCTTGCCGCCAGAATATTTGCCAAAGCCGACTGGGCTGAAGGCTCGTCATCTACGACCAACACACGCATTGGGCATCCTCGTCAGCGGACGATAGAACGGCAATAGACCTACCGCTTAAGATCAGCCTTGGGCGAGAAAGGTTGTCCGATCCGGTCCAACGAGATGGGTTCATTCGACCTCTGGGCCTGGCAATTTCTCTGGTTTGTGGGTGTATGGCTAGGCGTGCGTTGGGCCCAGGAAAGCCTGCCGATTGAAGCGTGGGCCAGGCGGGCGGCTGTTCCAGCCGCCGCGATCGCTGTCTTTTGCTTCATCATGCGGAGAATAGTGACGCACGGGTTAGAACTGGGCGCATCGGAATTTCTCTTCGACAAGTGGCACCTCGGACCGATCCGGATGCTCGATTTCGCGGCGGTGGCAGCGTCGCTAATCCTTTCGCAACCGATCACGAAAACGGCAGCAATAAAGCCTCTAGTGTTGTTGGGACAATCCTCGCTGCAAGTCTTTTGCGTACATCTTCTATTTTGCTTCGCGGGCCTCACGCTGTTGGGCAACGCGTCAATGCTGAATGGATGGCGACAATTCGCACTGTTGAGCATCACGCTTACAGGAATGTTAGTCACCGCAAGAATTTTCTCAAAGAGTGAGGCCAGGAGCGAAGGGCAAGGAAAAACATAAATATCTTCCACATCGAATTTGGCATCTGTATCAAAGCTGACAGCTACCGAGCCGGTGCGCGGTGACATGGTCGAACGAGATTTGATTCCTCGCACCAATCGTAGCTCGGATAAAAGGGTGGAAGAGGCTGATCGTGTTCCCCCAATCGAGTCGCAGACCGGACCATCGATTTGCCCTCCGGAGATAAGTCTCTAGAAAGCTCGCTGGTAGAATGTCAGCCGTTCTCCCGTCCTCTCGGTACGGAACCCGTTAAACAACGGGTTTCATCGGGTTAGTAGCCACGAACGCCGAAATGCCAAGTCGCCCGGGGTAATGGAGACTTAGATCACAATGCAGCGTAACGGTGATCACAGACCGTTCCGCGGTTTGTAGATTATGATCCAAAGGTTTACAAGTTCTCGTATGCTGGCATCTTGCTTGAGATGCGCTTGAGATTCGATGACACCTATAAGCAATGGGACACCGAAGAGTTCAATAACGGTACGGCCCTCCCCGAGAATCCACCCTTCCCCTGATTGGTATTTTCTTTGATCGCGGTTGAGATCGCAGCAGGACCATCTGAAGCTAGGTCACGCTAGTCGATGTGACCCGGAGGGCGAAGCTACGGGTTGTATTCCCAAGCCAGATTCCGTCCCCGCGAGATCTTGCTGGCTTTTGCAGTATTTATCCCCCAGTCTCCCCATTTCGATCGTAATAGAGTTACGCCTCCTAGTCATGGTGGCTCCTCCCCCAGCGGAAAGCAGAGGGTTTGCTGATCAGTTTCTCCTCGCAAACAAGGAGAACAGCGGAGGAAGTCATGAACCTACATCGCGCCGACAAGGGTTTTGAATCACGTCCAAGTGCGACAGAGCGGATCTGTGCGGCCGACCGCAGCAACTTAGAAAAGAACGCTTTCTTAGGCGCAATTTGGCTCGAAAAAAAGAGGGCCGATCGTTCCCGTAAGCTCCTCCTGCTAATGTTGGTTGAAATGGAGAGCTATTTTCCCACCGAGAGAAACGGCGATGCGCTCGGGAAGATTCTGTCGGAGCTTACCTTGGCCACTCGCGAGACCGATATCACAGGATGGTACGAGGGCGAATCCGTCGTTGGCGTAGTGTTCACAGAGATCAGCGTCAAGGATGGAAATTCGATCATACGAACCATGACGACTCGGATGAGTGAAGCTCTTCGAAGCCGAATAAGTCCGCAGCAGTTTAATCAAATAAGCATTTCCTTTTCCCTACTTGCTGGCGAGCGTGAGCAGCGCCTTACGGCAATTCCCGGCAGCCATTGGCATCCTGATCTAGCAACGCTCGAAGAGGCCCCAAGAGTGGTATAAAACGCCAGCTCAGAGGCATCTATGCTTATTCTCAGAAGAGTCCTATGACACCTACGCAGAGCTATGAACTAAACCGAGTTACAGAAGCGGACACGAACGCGCAGCCCTCAGCGACAGCCGCATCACTTTCCAAACCGCAAAACCGTCGGCCCCTAGTTTCTGTGATTGTCGTGGTTTGGAACGCCAGGAAATACGTGTTGGAGTGCCTCGAATCGTTGCGCAAGCACTGCCAGGACGTCTACACCGAAGTGATTGTCGTCGACAATTGTTCGACTGACGGCACCCCTGAGATGGTTGAGGGCTTCTTTCCAGAATTCAAGTTGATTCGAAATTCGGAGAACTATGGATTTGCGAAAGCCAACAATATCGGGATGGTAGCGAGTTCCGGCGACATCATTTGCCTGGTGAATTCAGATGTGGAGTTTGTTGACGATTGTATTTCCCCCATGCTGGATTACCTGTCCGCCAATCCCAGCGTTGCCATGGTTGGTCCAAAGATGATCTTGCCCACAGGAATCATCGGTCGGTCAACCATGCGCTTTCCCACGATTTGGAATTCCATCTGCCGGGCTCTTGGACTCGATATTTTGTTCAGAAACTCCCGCTTCTTTGGTGGTTTCCTGATGTCTGACTTCGACCATGGAACTACGCGGCCTGTCGAAGTGCTGGTGGGCTGGTTCGTGGTGGCGCGACGCGCGGCAATTGACCGCGTCGGTTTACTGGACCCGCAATTTTTCATGTATGGAGAGGATGTTGACTGGTGCTATCGATTCCACCAAGCGGGAGAACACATTGTTTTCTTTTCCGATGCCGCGGCCATGCACTACTGCGGGGCAAGTTCCTCCAATGCACCGGTTCGCTTTTATCTCGAAATGTACCGTGCGAATTTGCGATTGTGGCGCAAACATCGCGGATGGCTGGGAGCCGCTGTCTTCGGTGTCATTCTCGCCATCCATCAGTCGATTCGGATATTCGGCTGGGCGGTGGCTTACGTTTTTCGGACATCTCAGAGGTCCAGCATTTCGGTGAAGGTCAAGAGAAGTGTGGCCATCCTGCGTTGGCTGGTTACTTACGTCACCAGAACCGGTGGCGGAATCTTGTGAACCGCGCCTAACAATTGCTGTTGTACAACGCTGCTGGTGCAACTCTAAAGTGTGAATTCGCGTGATTAAGATCACAGACGTGAAACTAGCCTCAGCTCATAATAATCGGAAGTATCTTCCTCCCTCTCGCGCAGTTCTTAATCGCAACCAGTTCGATCTGACCTGAAGATTTCGCCACGAAATGGTCAACGGGAGGATGGTTTGAAAAGAAGCTCCAACCTCAATGTTTCGGATGATTGTGAACTCAATTCTGCCCCGGCGGGAACCGCTGCAGTTTTGAGTCAAGGTCCGCACCAGCTCATTGAAGACCAGGTCGAGCGCACGCCGGATTCTCCCGCTCTCAGAATGGGGCTGGAGCAGATTTCCTACCGTGAGTTGAATTACCGCTCGAACCGGTTGGCACACTTCCTCCTTGAACGAAGCCTCGGTCCCGAAGGCTTGGTAGGCGTGTGTCTGGACCGCTCGTTTGATTCGATTGTCAGCCTTCTCGCGATTCTCAAAGCCGGCAAGGCATACTTGCCGCTTGATCCCAAGTTTCCGAAAGAGCGGCTGTCGTTCATGCTGGCGGACTCCGAAGTCCCGCTTGTGTTAGCAAATTCTTCCACGCAACGAAGTTTGCACGAAACATCCGCAAGCGTAGTGTTGCTCGACCGTGAAGCTGAACCACTGTCGCACTATCCAGTTGCGAATCTGTCGTCCAGCAGCGCCCCTGAAACTCTTGCCTATGTTATTTACACTTCCGGATCTACGGGAAAGCCCAAAGGGGTCATGATCCCGCGGCGTGCGCTGGCCAATTTCCTGCTCGCAATGGGGGAAAAGCCGGGGATGGCCATTTCCGATATACACCTGGCGGTGACCACCACTTCCTTCGACATCTCAATCCTGGAATTCCTTCTCCCACTTACTTGCGGCGCGCAGATCGTCATTGCCACCGCGGAACACTCTTCGGACGCCCGTGAACTGGAACGTTTGCTTCGGCAACACGCAATCACGGTGATGCAGGCAACACCTGCCACGTGGCAAATGATGCTGGACAGCGGCTGGGGAGGAAAGAACGACCTGCGAATTTTCTGTGGAGGCGAAGCCCTCACCCCAGAGCTTGCCGGTCAGTTGCTCCCCCGTTGTCGGGAACTATGGAATATGTACGGGCCGACCGAAACCACCATCTGGTCTTCCGCCGCGCGGATCACGTCCGCTGACAAAATCTCTCTCGGTCCTCCGATTGCCAATACCCAGTTTCATGTTCTCGATGAAACTCTCCGGCCAGTTTCCCTTGGCATGCCCGGCGAACTGTGGATTGGCGGCACGGGTTTGGCGCGTGGCTATCTCAAGCGTCCGGAACTCACTGCTGAGAGGTTTGTTGCCGATTCCTTCAGTGAAGATCCGGACGCACGTCTCTACCGCACCGGCGATGAAGTACGTTACCGCTCCGATGGCACGCTTGAATTTCTGGGACGGCTCGATCATCAGGTAAAGCTTCACGGATTTCGCATTGAACTGGGCGAAATCGAGAGCGCTCTAGCGAGCATCGAGGGAATTGCACAGGCGATCGTCCTCCTTCGAGAGGATGGTCCCGGCGATAGGCGCCTGGTCGCTTACTACACGGGGCCTGCCAACTTGAGTTCCACTTCTCTGGCTCAATCCCTCAAAGCAACCCTTCCGGACTACATGGTCCCTTCTGCGTTCCTGCGGTTGGAGAAATTTCCCCTGACGCCCAATGCCAAACTGGATCGCAAGGCCCTGCCGCGGCCTGAGGGCAAACGGCCACTTCTTTCTCAGGAATTCATCGCACCACGCACGACCGTGGAAAAGCAACTAGCCAGTCTCTGGAGTGAGTTGCTGAAGCTGGAAGAAGTTGGCATCGACGATAGCTTCTTTGATTTGGGAGGCAATTCACTGGCGGCGGTCCGCATGGTGAGTTCTTATCACACGCGCTTCGGACGTGAGATTCCGGCGGTCAAACTTTTTCAATATCCCACAATCGCGAAGCTCGCAGAATTCCTGACGGAGCGGGAAGCCGAGTCTGGTTTTCTGGCGGAAGCCGAAAACCGGGCGCGTCATGGCCGCTCCCAGCACGACAATCACGGTAATCGAGATGTTGCGGTGATCGGCATGACCGGTCGCTTTCCCGGCGCCGACAACCTCGACAAACTCTGGCAGAACCTCTGCAATTCCGTGGAGTCAATCTCCGTATTTTCCCCGGAAGAATTGAGCCCCGGTATCGACGAATCTCTCCGCCACAATCCGGACTACATCCGGGCTCGAGGTTTGATCGACGGAGCTGATCTTTTCGATGCCGCCTTCTTTGGCATCAACCCGCTGGAAGCCAGGGTGATGGATCCGCAACAGCGTGTCTTTCTGGAGCTCGCGCAGCAGGCGCTGGAGAATGCGGGCTACGATCCGGAGCGATACAAAGGGCGCATCGGAGTTTTTGCGGGCGTCGGCGACAATCACTACTACACAACCAATCTGCTGACGCACCCGGATCTCCTGGCCAGGGCCGGCAAGCTGGCCGTTGAATATGGAAACCAGAAAGACTACATCGCTCTTCGTACCGCTTATCTCCTCGACCTCCGCGGGCCTGCCATCAGCCTCAATACGGCCTGCTCGACAACTCTTCTGGCGGTGGATCAGGCGTATCGTTCGCTCCTCGATTACGAGTGTGACATTGCTTTGTCGGGAGGCGTCGACGTCACCGTGCCCCAAAAGAGTGGCTTCCTTTATCAAGAAGGAGGCACGTTTGCGAAGGATGGCCACTGCCGCCCTTTTGACGCCGACGCAACCGGGACTATGTTTTGTGATGGCGCGGGCGTCGTCATTCTTAAGCGGCTCGCCGATGCTGTAAGCGACGGCGATACCATTTATGCCGTCATTCGCGGCACGGGTAAAAACAACAACGGTTCCCGTCCCGCTTCTTTTCTGGCCCCCAGCGTAGACGGCCAGATGGATGCCATTGCCCTGGCTCAAGCGAATGCCAATGTCCCGGTAGAAACCATTCGCTACATCGAGGCGCACGGCACCGGCACGCCAGTGGGCGACCCCATCGAATTCGAAGCGTTACGCAGAGTTTTTGAGAACAAGACAGACAAAAAGCAGTTCTGTTATATCGGGTCCATCAAGGGAAATATTGGGCATCCGACGAATGCCGCGGGAGTTGCGGGGTTGATTAAAGCGGCCCTGGTTCTGCATCATGAGCAAATCCCAGCTACTCTTCACTTCAAAAAGCCGAATCCCAAGATCGAGTTTGCCGGCAGCCCTTTCCTTATGGCAGACAAGCTCGTCCCCTTCCCGCGAAACGAGGAAATCCGCCGCGCAGCCGTCAGCTCTTTTGGCTTCGGGGGGACTAACGTCCACGTCATTCTAGAAGAGGCACCGGCGTCGAAGGGGGCAGGATCTTCTCGTCCGCTGCAGCTTTTCCCCATCTCAGCCAAGACTCCAGCTGCGCTGAAGGCCTATACCCATGCGTTGGCAGAGCATCTCGCTGGCGCATTGCCAGAATCCTTCGCGGACGCCGCATACACCTTCCAAACCGGGCGCAGGCAAATGGCCCACAGATGTTTTGTTGTCGCGGCCGATTCCTTGGAAGCCGCCAGATTGCTCGATCAGCCCAACCCCTTGCGCTGTAGCAGCAAACGCTGCGAGCGCCGGGATCCTCCTGTAGTTTTTTTATTTGGAGGTCAGGGCACGCAGTACGTCAATATGGGACTGAACCTCTATCGTGACGAGCCTCTTTTTCATGCTGTAGTAGACCATTGTTGCGAATACCTCAAGCCGCATCTGGGTAGAGATTTGCGCGAACTTCTCTATCCGCAGAGCGGGGACGAAGAAACCGCCCGGATCTCACTGCAGGACACCTTCTTTACCCAGCCATCCATCTTCGTCATCGAATATGCTCTTGCCCGTTTATGGCAGAGCCTGGGCATCGAGCCTGCGGTCATGGTGGGACACAGCATCGGAGAATTTGTGGCCGCAACCCTTGCGGATGTTTGGGAGCTGGAGGATGCTCTCGGCATCATTGCTCTGCGTGGCCGCTTGATGCAGGATCTCCCGCGCGGATGCATGATGGCAGTCAGCGGTAGCGCGGGTTCGATCGCGCAAATTCTTCCAACTGCGCTTCAGATCGCCTCCAATAACGCCCCCAATCTTTGCGTCGTCTCAGGGCCGGAAGCTGATATATGCCAATTCCAGAAGCAACTTGAAGAGACGAACGTCGTTTGCCGCCGGCTGCATACCTCGCATGCCTTCCACTCAGCCATGATGGATCCGATAGTTGAGCCACTGCGCGAAGCCGTGGCTAAAATCCGTCTGCGGCCACCGACAAGGCCGTTCGTCTCCACTGTAACGGGACGGCCCGTGACCGCCGCGGAAACCACCGATCCTTCTTATTGGGCCCGCCATTCACGGGCAACGGTTGAGTTTTCGAAAGCGATCCTTTATCTCAAAGAACAAGGACACGACCTCTTTCTGGAATGTGGGCCGCGTTCTACGCTGTGTTCGCTGGCTCGCCAGCATTTCCCCCCGGAACTGCCCTGCACGGCAATTCCCACACTTCCCGATACGCACGAGAACAACGCCGAGTGGGAGACTTTGCTCTTCGCGTTAGGTTCTCTTTGGCAGAATGGCGTGACCATTGATTGGGAGGCCTTCCACGCGAATGAAGAACGTCGGCACATTCCGTTGCCAACTTATCCTTTCGAGCGGCAGAGGTATTGGGTTGACCCCGCCGTGACCGGTGCAAGCCTCCAGGCAGCGAGTTTCGTTCCGACCACGGTTGAGGCGTCTGCGTCCGTCTCTCCCGAGAGCGTTGCCACGAAAAGTTCGTCCGCTTCTCGCACAGACCGGATAACTTCGCGTGTGCTCGACCTGCTGGTTCCGCTCTCCGGACGGGAACGCGCACAGATCAGTACGTCAGCCACGTTCATGGAGCAGGGATTCGACTCCCTCTCTTTGACGCAAGTGGCTTTTGCAATCCACAAGGAGTTTTCGATCAAGATCAGCTTCAGTCAACTCATGAAGCAAATGCCCAATATTGAGATGCTGGTGGCGCATCTAGATGCCACTTTGCCGGCAGAGATTCTTGCCGAAATATCCGCCGCGCCCGTGCCTTCTCGGGGCACTTCGTCAATCGCTGCGCCTTACGAAGCGGATATTTCGTCAAGCAACCGGAGACTCGATGAAGTTGTCGCCGATCAGGCGCGCACGATCGCCCGCTTAGTGACCCTTCTTGAGAAAGCCGGTGAGAATCACTCGACTGCAGCCGCATCGGCCAGTTCCGAGGTTTCCACGGTTGTTTCCCCGCCCGAAAGCCAATCGCCAACAAACGCCCAAGCGTCTTCCGCTCTCATCGAAGTTGAATCGACGGTTCCTCAGCGGGGAATCTTCGCTTCCTCGCGTCTATCTCAGCACCTATCCGCTTCTTATAACGAATCCATGACCATGCGTATTTCCGGCCATGTCTCGGTCGAGAAACTGACGCGAGCCATGCAGCGTGTGTTCGCGAGGCATGATGCTCTTCGCGCCAGCTTCGATGAAGCCGGGCTGATGATGAAGATTGCACCCGGCCAGCAAATCACGCTGCCCGTAATCGATCTTACCTCGATCAATGATCCGGTCCGGCAGGAGGAACGTCTCCACAAAATGATTGCGGACGAGACCTCCTTGCCATTTCCTGTGCCCCTGGGTCCATTGTTCCGCTGCCAGTTGATTTTGCTGCGGTCTGATCGTGCGGCGGTCGTCTTCACGGCGCACCACATCATCTGCGATGGTTGGTCGTTGGACGTATTGATCCATGACCTTTGTGCTTTCTATTCAGAAGAGATCTCCGGTATTCCGGCAGTTCTGGAGCAGGCTAGCAGTTACGTCGATTACATGCGAAGCGTCAATCAGCGCCACCGCTCCGACGAATTCAGCGAAGCGGCCCGATATTGGCGGGACAAATTCAAGGATGGGTTTCCGGTACTTCAACTTCCAGCCGATCACCCTCGAGGCACGCGGCGCGAATTCAGTTCGGCCCGTGTCGATCATTCCTTTCCGGCGCCGATGGTCAAAAGTCTCAAAGCGGCGGCGGCAAAACAGCAATGCAGCTTCTTCGTTGTTCTTCTCAGTTCGCTGGCTGTCCTACTCGCCCGCGTTTCACGGCAGCGTCGCTTTGTCATCGCTCTGCCAATCGCCGAACAACCCGTCGTCGGACAGAACAATCTGGTTGGCCACTGTATTGATCTAGTCCCCTTCGTCGTAGAGTTGCGTCCGGGCGAAGCAGTCAGCGCTTTTGTCGGCAGAATCCAGGGCGAACTTCTTGCTGCCCAAGACAATGCCATTTTCACGATGATCAGCTTACTGGAGGACTTGCATCCAATTGTTTCTGAGCCCGGCGCCTCTGCGATCTCCGCCGGCCTTACCCACGTTAAGAAATTCAAGCCAGAGGAACTCCCCCACTCGGGATTCACCATGGCGTACGATACCAATCCCAAGAGTTACGAGTCATTCGAATTTTATTTGAACGCGGTCGAGAAGGAAGACGTCCTGGAGCTTCGCTGTCACTACGACATTGGCCTTTTTGAGGATCTTACCATTCGAGAATGGCTGGCCACGCTGGAGTCCATCTTCCGGGGAATTATCGCGGAGCCGTCGCGGGAGGTTGTGGATCTCGCCAGGCTGAAAGCTTCTCCCATAACTGGCATTGATTCCGCTCAGACTTCAACGTGGCATACTGCTCGTGAATTGCCTGCCTCACTCGCGCCGTTCGCGCCGATATCTCCGCTGGAATCATCCGACTCGCTTTCCAGTTCTTCGCAGGCGGAGCCCACACTGCTCCGAGCGCTGATTGTGCTGTGGCAGCGCGTGTTAAAGATTCGCAAGGTTCGGCCAGACGATGATTTCTTTGGGTTGGGTGGTCACTCCGTCGCTGCCGCACAGTTGTTCGCCCTGATCGAGCGGGAGTTGGGATGTGTTGCGCCGCTTGCAAGTCTCTATGAGGCGCCTACGCCAAGGATGTTGGCCGGGGTTTTGAGCCGCCCCAGGAAGGGACACGATCGGCAATCCCAGGCCGCAAAAAATCGATTGGACGGCCGCAGTGGCAATTTCGTTTCTCGATCATCAGTTCCTCGATTCAATAGCGAGCCCTCCCCTCCTGGTTCGCAATTCGAGAGCAGGCTGAATAACGTCGCATGCTGTTATATCGAGGGGACAGGCGAGTCGCAGGTCGGTTCGCGCATGCTTGGCAGGGCAGACTCAGCGATTGCGGTGCACGAACCCGAGGTGGAACTCAGCAATCCTCCTTCTGTATTACCTGACAAAGGGTTCGTACCCTGGCCACTCGCACTGTCAAATGGCGATTTTGGTGTGCGCCCGTTCCTCGAAAAGGACATCGCACAAGTGGCGGATCTGTGGTGGAGCTTTCTGCGTCGGGCCAAGGGACCTGCTCCGCCGGCAGTACTCTCCTATTTCTACAAACTATATTTCGCCGATAATCCCTGGCTCGATAGCGCAGTTCCTTCTCTCGTCCACGAGAGTAAAGGTGGCAGGATCGACGGATTCTTAGGCGTGATTCGGCGGAAGATGTCGGCTCGCGGCGAAACTATTCGCGCTGCTTTTGGAAGCAACTTTGTCGTTCATCCCGAGGCTCGATCCGGTCCGGCAGGTTTGCGCTTGCTCGAGAGGTACGCGGAAGGAGATCAGGATCTTTCCTTGTCGGATTCAGCCAACGACGCATCCCGAATGTTGCTTGAGAGATTGGGATTCCAGACCATCGTGCCCCTGAGCGTAAGTTGGGCGCGTGCGCTGCGTCCCAGCGCTTACGCCGTTCACGTTATATCAGCGTTGACCCGGCCTTCACTTTTCGCCCGCCTAAGGTTTGCCGCAGAGCCTTTTTGCAGCTTGCTTGATAGCGTGGGCGCACGGCTTAGGATGAGTCTATTCCGCCAAATCGAGTCTCCTCTGCGCGCATCGGAACTTGATGCCGAAACACTTCTTCGGTGCCTCGGCGAGTTCTGCGGTGGGTATTCTCTATTACCAGAATATGATCTGCGTTCCCTGAAAGCTCTTCTTTCTTTTATGGAGCGCATGCATCCCGGGGCCGAACTCAGGAAAACGATTCTTCGCGATGACGGCAACAGGATTCTTGGCTGGTACCTGTACTATCTGAAGCCGGGCCGGGTCGGACAAGTAGTGCAGATTGGCGGTGAGCGCCAATTCGCGAAAGATGTTCTCGATCATCTTTTTTACGATGCCTGGAGTCATGGCGCGATTGGCCTTCACGGAACCGTGCAAAGCAATCGAATGGGCGAGTTCTCCGAGAAAAACTGTTTTTTCACATGCCGCAGCGGCTGGACGATTGCAAATTCCCCTCGACACGATCTACTCGACATGCTCAATGCCGGCGATGTTTTTCTCTCGCGCCTCGATGGCGAGTGGTGTTTGAACTTCAATGATTGATTCCAGCCTTTGCGCACAGGAAACAGATCTTCGCGGCGACAACCGTTGCCGGGGTTTCGTGCGAACATCCCCCGGTGATGGCAATCACCGATAGCGCCCGATCTCTATTCCATAATTTAGACGAATTAATTCAGCAAGATTAAGCCCGTTAGCCAACTCGGGGGAGGAGGCTGGCGGGCATTTTTTGTGGGGGAATTTAAGCTCAATATTGCTTCCGGGCGACGTCCAGGATGTGAAGAGCTCAGGGCGAAGTAGGCGATGATCTGGTTGAAAACGAAGGCTGCTTTGCCGCCAGGAGGTGCGCCTTGTGGGAGATGAGTTCCAATCCGCGTTCGTGAGTCTCCTTCTCAAGGATTTCCAGCTGAGAACGGCCCAGCGCCCTTCTGCCAGATCCCAATGGGATCCAGTTCTACGGCTCGACGCGAAAATAACTCACTGTAAAAGGCCGTTTTGCGCCTCTTCGCGATCGCCGAACTCAGCTGCCACCCGGAATCATCACAACGAAAATCGCTGTTCCATGAATTGGTCCAGCCGAATCGCTCCAGCCGCACAATCACTTTTCTACCATGCAGTACTCGCCGATCTTCTTATCTTTATCCGGCGAATTGGCGCTCGCATAGATTTCCACATCCCTGCACTCGTACATTCCGAAACCTTTGGGAAGTTCAATGATTTGGTAGCTGCCGCTCTTGTGCGTCGTGCACTCTGGCATATTTGCGTTGCACTCTAGCTGATAAGTCTTGTCGCCTTGCAAGACGTGCAGGATCACGACTCCATTATTTAGTTCGCTGCTTGTTACCGTGATGTTGGACTTTTCCTGTGGGGAGCCGGCTGCTTCTAACCAACAGAACACAGCCAGCAGAAGGAGGAAAAGGACAATTCCTTTTCTCATACGCACCTCCCCCGGGCCGATTTGTCTCGTCCCGTTTCGATCTTCTGAGTAGATTGTTCACCCGATCGCGAACCCCTGTCTGTGACGAAGTGCACAGGAGCATGCCCATCCTCGCCAGAGAGGTATAGTGCTACCGCGCCAAACTTCAACCCCGATATTCGCACGCCTCAATAACCCTTGATCAGAACCCAGCCGATGATTATCGGGGCTCCCCAGTGACGTCAAAGCTGAGGCCCGCGATTGTCCTGCCCGAAGACAACAAATCGCGAACTTTTCCACGGTTGGCGCCGGCGCGATTAATTGCCTCGGCCAGACAACGGAGGGCACTATCCAGAGGTGTGTCTTCAGGCAGGCGAAAAATCCAGGGAATGTTGGTGGTGGTGAGCGCCCTGTCCGAGGATATGGCAATTACAGGAACAAAGGACTTCACGGCGATCTGTTCGGCAAGATGACTCGAAGGCCGGTCGAGGGCAATCAGCCCTAGAGCGTGCTGCTGATACACGGCCGTGACGAGATCATCGGATGCCTTCCCCCAGGAAAGTTGAGAAGGAATCGCGAGCAGGGAAAATGCGCGGCCCTTGCGGTTGATTTCCTGGAGTGTGCGAATAATCTCGGAGGAATGGACGATCTCGTCAGCATGGGGTCCGAAGACACCGATCTTCAGCGATTCGGTTGGCTGATCCGGAAGCGCGGGGCCGTTGTATTGGACGCCATCTTCGCCCACGCGGGCATAAGGTTCTGCCATGCTAATCGGCCGGTACTGGATCGCTCCGTTGTGCACACGCGCCAAAAATAGCGACGCGATGTTCTTGCAGTTAGGATCGAAAATCATGTCGCCGGTCACGCCCTTGTAACTCGTAATGCGGGTGAGCGCATCGCGGATTCGGCCTTTGTTCAGTCCCGCGCGGCAAACCGCGCTCAGCAGGATTTGCATCGCGTCATAGGCGAGCGCCGCGAAATGATCGGGCTTCTGGTGAAACTGAGCTTCATAGTTGGCATTAAATTCCTGCCAACGAGTGCCCGCGCGAGTGGGATCGTATGGAAAAACAGCTTCGAAGCCCTCCGCAGCTGAACCGGCCAAATGAATCAGTTCGTCGCCGATTGTGCGATGGCTGCCGAAGACGCTCTGCTTCATACCCAGTTCCTGCATTTGTTCCAAAATCATCGCCGCCGGTTCAATATCTGTCCAGAGCACGATTCCATCCACGCGCGAATCCTGGATCACGCGGAGCTGCCGGCGGAAGTCCGTGTCGCCTGGCATGAATTTCTGCTCGATCACCACGGGATGACCTAATCGACGGGAAGCGTCGCGAAATTTCATCACTCCAAAGCGGCCATAGCGGTCATTCACCCGTAAGATCGCAATGCGCTTGAGGCCGAGTTCGGTGTAGATATGCCGCGCGAGCGTGTAGCCTTGCACGCGATCATCCTGAAGGTCAGTGAAATACCACGGAATGATCGTTTCCGGAATTGTTGGATCAGTGGAGGCGCTATTAACCAGCGGTGTCTCCGCTTTGAGCATCAGACGCAACGCGATATGAGTAGTATCCGCGCTGATGGATCCGAACACGGCCCAGACTTTTTCGTCGTAGACCATTTTCACAATTTCGTTGCTGGCCGCACCCCAAGTCGCAGAATCATTGTGGAGCATGAGCTTGAATGGTTTGCCGCAATACCCGCCGGCCGCATTCGCCTCATCGATTGCCAACTCGGCGCCGTGCAGCATGCGATTTCCCTCAACTTGATCGGGGTGGTCGTGCAGAGGGCCAATGAAGCCGATGCGTACCTCGCTGAGATCGTCCAGGTCTGGGTCGGGAAGATCGCGAGCCGCACCGTTGTATTCGATCAGGTCCTGATAGTTCTCATAATAAGGAGGCGTGTACTTCGAAAAAGGCCGCAGATCATTAGGAGCGCCCGTGTACGGCTTTAGCGAGCGCTTCTCCGGTGGGCCGGGAGGATTGCTTCCGCATGAACAGGGCGCCGGCGTCTGTGCCCACACCGCACACGTAAGCGCGACTAACAGCATGGCGATGCGGCAGCGCATGAATCACTCCTCGCACTGTTCTGGCTGAACATCTTCGTGCCGGAACATGGCAATGGCTTCAATTTCGACCAACAGGTCCGGACGGCAGAGAGTGGCTTGGATGCCCGTTGACGCGGGCAGCGGGACCAATTTCTCTTCGCGGTAGAAAGCGGTTCGCTCTTCATTAAAAGCTTTGTAATCGCGCTCGATGTCGCGGAGATAGCAGGTGGTGCGCACAACGTCATGCCATGTCGCGTTTTCCGCGGCCAGCAGTTCGCTGATGTTGTGGAACGTACGCCGGGTCTGGGCGCGAACGTCTCCCACGTGCACAGTATTGCCCCGCTCGTCGATGCTGGCCGTTCCCGAGATCAGCAGGATGGTTAATCCGTTCAGGTCGATCCGCATGCCACGCGAGAAGGCACTGCCATAGTCGTAAGCTTCATTCAAAACTGAATGATTCGTGATCGCGCGCTTGGCGATTGATCCAGCAGTTACTTGCTCCAAAAGTTCTTCAACATTCATGGCATGTCTCCTGTGTAGTTCATTTCTTCTCTCGTGATCGGTTGCTTTCAGCAATCGCCTTCGCCGTCTGCAAATTTCGTAGACGCATTCCGTGACTCAATCCCTTCGCGGTTGCCACCCATAAGTCATCGCCCTGAAAATCGACGCCGAGCACGTAATTGTGCGCCGGAGCTGTTTCGACGAGGATGCTTGTGACTTTGCCGTTCGCATCGTGCACCAGCATCTCGGGCTTATGTGTGTCGAGTGCGGGACGGTACACTGCCCAATTCGTGCCGTCGTAGTAAGCCAGGCCTTTGTCGGTGGAGAACCAGGCCCGGTTGGCGTCGACCGCCTTCACCTGGTTAAGAAAATTGCTCGGAAGGCCGCTATCTTTCTGAAGAAAGTTATGCCAGTAGCGGCCGTCGTAGCGGCTCGCGCCAAAATAAGTCGCGACCCATAAGATTTTGTCGACATAGCTGACCGATGTTGTGATCTCGTGAATCAGTCCTTGGTCTTTCATTAGCACGATTTCGTTTTCGCCGTCGGGATCGTTGTAGTCTTTCCACCGCTCGCTCTTCACGTCGTACTCGAGCACGCCTCCGCCCCACACCGCGTAATAAACCTTGTCTTCCGCCGGGCTCACGGCATAAGTCCAGATTTCGTACATGGGAGTATTACGCTCGTTGAACAGCGACCACTGTCCCGTCCGGGTGTTGAAGCGGTTGCCTCCAGCAGCAGTGGCGGTCCAAACAAAATCGCCCTGCACGCCGACTCCGTAGACAATGTCGTTGCTGAGGCCGGAGTTCAGTTGCGTGAAGTTGTCGATGCGGCCCGCAGAAATGCGGCTGAGCCCGGCCATGGTTCCTACCCACAGATCTCGAGTGCGCCTGTCGAGCGCGAGCGAGAGCACAACCTGATGCGCCAATCCATCCTTTGGACGAAATATTTTCCACGCGCCGCCTTGATAGAGGCCGAGGCCATTTTCGGTTCCGACCCATATACGATCGCCATCGACGAGCACACAAAATACGTGATTGTCCGGCAAGCCATTCGCGCTCGTGAAGTTCTCCCAGCGGAAACGCGGCATGTCCTGTGCGAACGCAGCCAGCGTCGCAAGCAGGCAGAAGGCGATTTTCAGTAACCAGCTTTGAAGCTTCATAACGTTTTCAAATACTCGATCAAGTCGTTCAATTCGTCTTTGGTCAGATCATTCGTCACGCCGTGCGTGTCCTTAGGATTGAAAACCGTCCAGATCTCTTCCAGCGAACGCGCTGACCCATCGTGCAGATAAGGCGCCGAGTACACGACGTTCGGAAGCTGCGGCACATCGATCACGGGCGAGCGGTCTGTCGCTTTTCCGGTGCCCACGTCAACTTGTTTCTGGTCCGTGTACTTCGGGCCGCTGTGACAGTACGCGCACTGATTGGCCTCAAGAATTGGCTTGCCGCTTTTGTATTTCGTGCGCTCGAAGATTGCCCTGCCTCGTTCCTGCGCCGCCGTGAGTTCTCCAGTAGCAAGCCGGTGCCGATTGGGACGATACGGAAGCGAATAAACAAAGCTCACCAGGTCGGTGAGTTCCTGCGGGGTGAAGCTCTGCGAGCGAAAGAAGAACTTCTCGGTGCGCGGCCCGCATTCCGTAGGCATGTCGGGATTGCCGCCGTTCCACTTGAACGGCTCGGTGCCCGCGAGATTCTCGAGCGAACGATTATCGACAATATCCTTGCCGAAGCCATCGGGCTCAAGATCCCACTGCAAGCCGTCGATCGTTGCATCGATGTGGCAATTTGCACAACCGAACTGCCCCTGGAAAGCAAAATCGGCGGTGTAAAAGAGGCGCTCCCCGCGACGGAGAGCATTGATGGTCGTCGGGCCGTCGAGATCGATGGTCGAAGCGACTTGATTTGTATCGGTATCGATGACGGTGATGTTGTCGTCCAGCCGGTTGGCTACGTATAGCTGGTTGCCGTTGGGAGAAAGCAAGACGCCGCGAGGATTGTGGCCGACCGGAATTCTCGCCTCCACGTAGTTAGCCGAGGCTGACAGATCGTTCACGAATGACTGATGCCGCGAACGTACCGTGGCGAGCAGTTTTCGCAGATTAATAACGGTGACGTTCTCCGACCCGGCCGTTGTCACGAAAATCTTTGACTTATCCGGCGTTATCGCGACCCCCCAGGGCAGAGCATAATAACGATCGAGTTCATCGATTGGGATCTGAATTGTGCCCGCAACGTCCGGGCCAAAGAGCGTAAGCGAATCGCCGAATGCCCATCCATGTTCAACGTGCGCAAGGGGGATCAGGTTCTTGGGACGCAGTTGCGCGACGACTCCGAGTTTTCCGTCGGCAGATAGTGCGGCATGAAATTCGCCGGCAACGTTAGGAAGTGGCTTGCGCTCGACAACTATTTGCCGGGCGGTATCGATGACTGTGATCTCTGAAACTGGTGGGGTGCGGAAAGCTCCTGGGTTTGGATAGATGTGCGTGCAGTAAATCCACTTGCCGTCGGGAGAGAGCGTGAGATAGCTTGCGCCGCGGCCCGCCACCAGTCGCTTGATTTCCTTCCCGGTCCGCAGATCGATCACAGCAACGTCATCGCTCAGCCGGTTGGCCACATACAAAGTGCTGCCGCTTCGGTCAGTGACAACGCCCACCGGTTCAGAACCGGTCGGCAAAGTATCTACCACCTCCAGCACGGCGGTATCAATCACCGACACCGTGTCGCTCCGGGAGTTCGTGACGTAGATGCGGCGGCCATCGGGAGACATAGCGATTCCACGTGGCTGTTGGCCCACTCTGATGCGAGCGACCACTTTCGCTGATTCCGTATTCACAACCCGCACTTCATTGCTGCTCTCGCATACCACAAACAATCGTAGACCGTCGCGCGAAAGCGCCATCTCGATCGGAGATAAATATTGTTCCGCCAGTGCCCCGGCGGAAATAGCAACCGGGTTCGCAACCGATGCCGAGAGCATGACTGCCACAAACGCCGCAATCGTCGCCGCTCGCCGAGCGCTCCGCGGTAAGTTGGCGACCAGCACCATCTACGGCTCCTCCACGGTCAAGATTCGATCGACAGCAAGATTTTCCAGAACCTGTTTCTCTCCACTCGGCCAGAGGATCGTAAGCTTTTCCGCTTTCGCTGCTGGACCAAGTCCGAAATGAACTCGACCGTCATCTTGCGAGAGGTAGCCCGAGCCGGCGATGCGCTGCGCAACCTGCTTGCGCCCAGACGTAATCAATTCCAACCTCGCCCCAATCCCATCTCGATTGCTCTTCCTCCCCTTCAGCTTCACCGTGAGCCAGTGATTGTTGTTCTTGCTGACGTTGTGCAGCAACGTGCCCGGCCCGCCCAGGTTGACGACGAAGGCATCCATCTTGCCGTCGTTGTCGTAATCAGCGAAACACGCGCCGCGGGCCACGGTTTTCATATCGAGCACGGGCCCGGCTTCGCGCGATACGTCAGCAAACTTGCCATTCCCCAAGCCACGAAACAGCGAGTGCTCCTGCGGGATCATGTGGATCAACCCGCCATGAAAAATCAGGATGTCGAGCCAGCCATCGTTATCGAGGTCATAAACGCCGGTGCCCCAGCTCACGTACTGAGCGGTGGCCTGCGAGATTCCCGACGTTGGCCCAATGTCCTCAAAGCCGTTCTTTCCCGTATTGCGCATCAGGCGGTTATACTTCGAATCGGTTACCCAAAGATCGAACAGGCCGTTTCCATCGATATCGGCAAACGCCGGGCCCATCGCGGATGTGTTTTCGCCATTCTGTCCGTAAGCAACTCCCATCTCGGCAGCGATCTCTTCGAACGTTCCATCGTGCTTGTTGCGGAAGAGAAAATTCTCGGTCTTGTCATTCGCAACGTAAATGTCTGGATAGCCATCACCATCAAAATCAGCCGCCGTCACACCCATGGTGCGGCCCTTATAGGCGCCAATTCCTGACTTGTCCGTCACATCGGTGAAGGTGCCGTTGCAGTTGTTGTGGTAGAGCCGGTTGGTTTCGGCTTCGTAATCGAGCGGTCCGGGATAATTATCCGCAGCGTAGAAAGCGTGATACGTCGGATCGAACTTCACGTATCGTCCGACAAACAGATCGACACAGCCATCCCGGTCGTAGTCGAGCCAGGCAGAACTGATCGACCAGCCATCGACCTTAATGCCGGCCTTAGCAGTTACGTCTGTAAACGTGCCGTCGCCGTTGTTGTGGTACAGAATCGCCTTGCCATACCCGGTCACGAACAGATCGACAAAGCCGTCGTTGTCGTAGTCGGCAGCAATCGCGGCCATGCCGTACATGTTTGCCGCGACTCCGGCAGAGGCGGTGACGTCGGTGAACGTGCCATCGCCGTTGTTCTTATAGAGATGGTTGTGAGGAGGATTGGCCGGCGGTTGCTTCAGCGGGTAGGGATGAATGCCTGCCTCCAGCGGCTTGCCGCTGACCACGTACAGATCGGGCAAGCCATCGTTGTTGAAATCGAACCAGACGCAGCCTGCGCCCGTACTCTCCAGCAACGAGCCCAACTCCTGGGCGCCGAAACTGTGAGTGAATTGAATGCCCGACTTCTGAGTCGCATCTTCGAATCGGATTGTGTTTGCAGTGTCCGCTTTCGGCGCCTGCGCCAGCACGGAAACAGAGAGTATCAGGAGAGCAAGAATACGCGTGATCACTTCACTGTCCTCCTGCAGAGTCGCGATGCGAGGCGTGAGTCATGTCCTCTGGAGTCGTCGACTTCAACAGGATCATGGGCACGGCGTTTTCAGGCGCAGTTTCTGGACCTGCGTGGCAGCCAACGCATGCGCGCTGCTCACCGCGTCGCAGCCAGAACCATCCTGTTTCGCGCTTCAATGTTTTTCCCGTACCATCGAGCAATTCGATTTGCAAAGGTTGATCGCCCGGAACCTGCACGAAGAACGATCCATCTGCCTCAACCGGAGCAGTTCCTAAGATCTGCACGCCGCTTCCGTCTTTTGTGTAAAGCCGCACCGAGCGGATCGACCCCGCCGCAAACTTGTACTTGGACGTGTACGCAGTAAGACAAAGTAGATTTCCGAAAGTCCACTCATGCAAGCCGGAGGGATGCCGATTGGGCACGGCACGCTCGGCCGCCAGCACTGGCTCAAGAACGTTCGATCCGCTCACCTTTAAAGCAGGATGCAGAGTAGTCTGGCCCGGCTTCCACTGCACCAATTGATACGGAGCGTTCCGATTGGGCCGCCACGGCAGCAACCACTCGCCAGACGATGTCTGATCAACGTCGCCCGCATATTCGCCCGGTGGCGCTGGGATTTGTACTTGTTTGGCCAGCGCCGATGTAAATCGCGCCAAGCCACCGGAAGCAGCGAATACAATGTCGCCCGAGCCAATCTGTTTTCCGGACTGCCGTGCTGTGCCGTGATCGCAGCGATAGGACTCGACTCCGCTGCCATCGGAATAAACGGTGTAGAGTTCAGACAATCCTTTTTCTCCCGAAGGAAAGGCCGATTCGAAGAGCACGCGCCCGTCGCGGAGAACATCGGTTGGCAACGAGTTTCCGGGCCAGTAGGTCAGGGTTAACGGCTTACCACCATCCAAAGAAGTGGATTGAATTACAAAGTGCCCATTCACCTTTTCGGCGTAGACGATGCGGGTTTCGGGAAGGTAAAAGGGACGGATGCAATTTTGTGCGCAATTGGTGATCCGCCGGAGATCGCTTCCGTCGAGGGAGATTTCCCATATCTGCCATGGATCTTGCGGCGTTGATTTCCCCGCAAACAGCGCGCGGTTTCCATTAAACGAAACTGCCGGATCGGCCGATGCCGTGAAGCTGGGGATCAGTTCCTGTTGACCGCTCGAATCGCTGATGAAGACAGCGGAACCTGAAGGGAATCTTTCTCCCCCGTTCATCCACGCGAGCGCATCGTAGCGCTTCGCGACTGTATACAAGAATGCGGGCTCCGTTGAAGGAGAGACCGCATGCTCAGCCGGCAGCACACCTGCGAATCCGAACCCCAGCACGGTGATGGCGATGGCGAAGGTTCGCACTACCTTGCGCCTCCCACGCTTAGTAACTCTTTGCGGTCGGCGCGTGCCTCTTCGCGAAGGGCCACATAGGGCTCGAGATCGTTCATCATCTTGCGGAATTCTTCAAACGTTAGCGACTGATCTCCATCACTCCACGCCTGATCCGGTGAAGGATGCACTTCAACGATCAATCCATCCGCTCCAACAGCTGCGGCTGCACGCGACAGAACCGGCACGAGGCAGCGCACACCCGCGGCATGACTGGGATCGACAATCACCGGCAGTCGCGATACGGTTTTGAGCACCGGCACTGCCGCAATATCCAGAGTGTTGCGGGTTGCGGTTTCAAAGGTGCGAATGCCGCGCTCGCACAGAATAATGTTGGGGTTGCCATTCATGGCCACGACTTGCGCGGATTGCATGACCTCCGCGAGCGTGGCGGTCATTCCGCGCTTGAGCAGAACCGGCCGGCCGCAGCGTCCGACGCCCTCAAGCGGCGGAAAATTTTCCATGCTCCGCGATCCGACCTGCATAATGTCGGCATACTCCGCGACCAAATCGATATCTGCCTCGCTCATCACTTCGGTGACGATGGCGAGCCCCGTGATTTCACGAGCCTTGCGGAGAAGCTTAAGGCCTTCCACTCCCAACCCCTGAAAGGAATAAGGAGACGATCGCGGTTTGAATGCGCCTCCACGGAGAATGCGAGCTCCGGCTGCGGCGACGGCTTCCGCGGTGTCGAGCAACTGGCGTTCTGACTCGACCGCGCAGGGACCGCCATCACCACAAAGTCAGCGCCACCAATCTCAACGCTTCCGACGCGAACCACACTTCGAGAAGCGTCGCGTGTTTTTGCGACCAGGTCGTAACACGAGAATTGGCCGTTCCACTGGGAGCGCAGGTCCATTAGCATGAGCGTAGGACCCAGTAACCAATCCGGCAGTGATGGAAGTCACGCGGTTCCGTGCGGCTGTCACAAAAGCGCAAGAATTACCGCACGCGGGATTGGCGCAGGGAAATTGATAGTTGAAACGGATTAGACGGCCCAATTCTCAGCGTCTTGGGTCCTTCGGGTCGCAGCTAACGAGCCCGCATCGAAGGGCGAATTTGTTCGGCGGGAACAATTCCTTTGCCCTCCAGAACCGAGTAGAACTTGTCGACTTCCAGGTGTTTGATGACGTCGATTGTGCCGGATGGCCAGCGAATCTCAATACTGTCGATTTTAGTCGCAGCGCCAAGTCCGAAGTGTGTGCGCAAATCATTTTGCGAGAGATAGCTGCCACCGCTGCGGATTTGGTCGGTCTGCGTCATCCCCCCGGCAGTGAGCTTGATCCGCGCGCCGATTCGCGAGGCGGTTGCTTTTGGTGCCAGCCAGCTCCAGGCTGACCCAATGCCGTCCAAGCGCGCCGTGATTACGAAGGATCATCGGCGCGCCATCGATGTCTTCGACTACCACATCGAGTTGTCCGTCATTAAAAAGATCGCCGATCGCAAGACCTCGCGACGTTCGCGCTTGCAATAAAGCCGGCCCGGCCTGCTCGCCGGCATTGCAGAATGTGCCATCTCCCTGGTTCAGTTGCAGCATTCCCGGCTGTTTGTATCCCACGCCGGAAGGCAAAGTTGCGACCTGCGGGTATACGTGTCCGCTGACGTAGATCAGATCGAGCCAGCCATCATTATCGGCATCGAAGAAAGCGTTTCCCCACTTCACATAGGGCATCGACGGCAAGGCTTCACCCGACTTGTACGAGACATCATCAAACTGCCAGTTGCCGTTATGGCGATAGAGCGTGTTGTACTCGTTTTCGAAATTGGTGATGTAGATCGAGGGCAGTCCAGTGTGCAGGTAATCGCCGATTGCAACTCCCATACATGCCTGCTCGGTCCCATCTTCGCTTACGGCAGTTCCCGACTCGAGGCCGATTTCCGTGAATTTTCCATCGCCCTCGTTTTTATACAGATAATTTGGCGTCGCTTCGTTGGCTACGAAAATGTCTGGGCGGCCGGTATTGTTGAAGTCGACCCAGGTGACGCCGAGACCGTAGTATCCGTTGGGATCGTCTACTCCCGCACTCTTCGAGACATCGGTGAAAGTGCCGTCCCCATTATTGTGGTACAGCGAATCGCCCGCACCCTTTAAGCCGCGCGGGCCGCACTGCACGTCGAGCCCACGGAACATGCAGATGGGAATCTTGCCGAATGACGGCAGGTTGTCGAGATTGAAGTCGACATAGTTGGTGACCATCAGGTCCACGAAGCCGTCATTGTCATAATCGCCGAAGGCAGCGCCGGTGGAATTGCGCGGGTCACCGACACCAGCCTTGGCCGTTACATCAGTGAAGGTACCGTCGCCGTTATTTCGGTACAGAACGTTTGCCCCCAGGCAGGTTAGGTACAGGTCGGGCCAGCCGTCATTGTTGTAATCTCCGACCGCGCCGCCATTGGCGAAACAGGGCGTCGCCAGGCCAGCTTTATCGGTGACATCGGTGAACGTGCCATCATGATTGTTGTGATAGAGCGCGCCGCGCGCAGTTTGGTGCTTCATCGCCATTTCGATTGTGGGCGCGTTGGTGAAATAGATGTCCGGCCATCCGTCGCGATCATAGTCAATCAGGATTACTCCGCCGCTCATGGATTCCGGAATGTATTTCTTTTCGGGTGAATAGGTGTGGCGAAAACGGATTCCCGATTTTTCCGTAATGTCCTCGAGTTGCGGCACTGGACGCCCGGTGCAGGCGATCGTTTTCACAAAGATCGACTTTTGTGTCGGGAGATTCACGAAGATCATTCGAGCGCCGATAAGCCTCAATCGCCTCGGTCGCAGATCCCTGAGCCAGTTCGATGCTGCCAATCTCGCGAAGTGCGAAGGCAACTACCGATTTGCTGCTGTTCGCAATGGCGATCGGATCACCCGACTGCTTGGCGGATTCCAGCGCTTGTAAACGCGATTGCAGCTCCGCCGTCAAAGTTAACGGTTCAGCGGCATGCGCTCCGCGTTCTGTATGTAGAGTGGGAGACCTTTTTGGCTGTTGTGCGGAAGATGGCGCGAAATTGAGAACTGCAAGCAGAAGTAGGAAGGAAATCGTGCGCAGGGGAGCAATGCAGGGTCGCTTAGCTGCGGGCAACCGCCGGACGCGAACTAAGCACATCAACATTGCACAACCACTCGCTTTTGAGTTTCTCACAATTTGCAGATAGGGCCCGGATTACCAGTCGGGACATGGCGTGGCACAGGATACGGCGCGAGCGCTCAGACTGTTCCTGCTGTCGGCTCAGAATGGCAACATGAAGGCCGCGGTCAACTTGGGCGAGATTTTCCGCCAAGGCACTGGCGTGAAGCCCGATCTCTCGCTTTCCTATATGTGGCTGCAGATTGCAAGCGATGGTGGCGAGGATGTAGGTGAAGCTCTGCGCAGCGTGAGTGCCACACTGGGCGAGCACGCCCTCGATCGAGCGCGGCAGCAAGCCCGCGCGTGGCGCGCCCAGCAGGGACTGGCGCATGGAGCTTCGATGGTCGCCTCTTCTCCGACCGCTGCGCTCTCCACTCCCTGATCGCGGCTCGTGTAGCGGTTTTCTGTGAGCGACTGAGTAGACTGCCTGCGCTAGCGATTAGGGATGCGGGCTATGTTCTTCTTCCGGTCTAGTTTCAGCGGCTGGTCTCTTGACGTCAGTTGTTACGGCGTCACGCAGTTCTTGCAACCGGCGGGTAATGACAGATCCTTCTTCATCGAGCCATGGATCGCGCGGCTTGCGGCGGTGTGCCAAGGACGAGAGTAAATCCTTTAATGACATTGGAAAAGACCGAGTGATCGTGTCGACTGCACAACGATAGTCACAGACTCTCACCTACGCTGATTTCTATCAGTGGCCCCTTCATGCAGTGGCTTGTAGGCATTTTCAAAAAGAGTTTAGGTATCGATCAGTTCCGCCGACAGTTGTCCCGGCGCTCGTTGCAAGTGGACCAGTCCGGTCTACATCGATCAATGACGCAGATCACAGTGCTTTGGCCCGCGAACGGTCACAATGGATGTCGAACCCCCCGGATCGGGGAAAGACCCGGGAATTCGGTCGTTAGGCTCCAGGCCTTCGGCGAAGCAGAAGGCGTTAACGTTATCTGGAAAAGAGGACGCAATGGAACCATTCCGCTTTCATCTCTTTGTCTGCACGCAACAAAAGCCCCAAGGTGTCCCTTCCTGCCCCGCCAGTGGGTCGTTGGCTGTGCTCGAAGGCCTGGATCGGGAGCTGCAAAAACGCGGCCTTAGCCGTGATGTACAGCTCACAACGTGCGGCTGCATGGGGCTGTGCGACGAAGGCCCCGTACTGATCGTTTCTCCGGAGGGAGTGTGGTACCGGCGCGTTCAATCGTCAGATGTAAGCGAAATTGTGGATGCACATCTGTTCCACGATAAGCCCGTCACTCGTCTGGTTTGGAACGACGCGCCGGCGATGAGAGCCATGTCAATCGAACACGGAGAGAAGTTCCGCGATGCCATGGCGGCTCGTGAAAAAGCGGGCACGCTGCCCGACCGCCTGGATCAAATGATCCGCGGGTACATGCCGAGTCGCTGCATTCTTACCGCGCTGGAGCTCGACATCTTTACGGCCATCGGCGAAGGGGCCAATGCGGAACAAATCGGAGCGAGGATTCACGCGAATGCTCGCGCCGCAGAGATGCTGCTGAATGCACTGGTTGCTCTCGGACTGGTCACCAAGAGCGGTGGCATCTACAGCAACGCGCCCGAGTCCGCGCGCTTCTTTGTCCAAGACTCGAAAGACAATCATCGCAACGGGCTGCTCCACACCGCGAACATTTGGCATCGCTGGAGCACGCTGACCGACGCAGTGCGCCGGGGCACCTGCATTCCCCTTGATCCTCGCAACCATGATCCTCGCAACCATGCCCGGGACAGCACGCCCGAATGGACCGTCAATTTCATCGCCGGCATGGATCGCAACGCCAAGGCCCGTGCTCCACTTTTGGTCCAGGCTCTGGGCACCGCCAGCGTTCGCCGCATCCTGGATCTTGGCGGCGGCTCCGGCGCATATTCCATCGCGTTCGCAAAGGCGTCGTCAGATGTGCGGTGCGAGATCCTCGATGTACCAGAGGTCGTGCCGTTGACCACGGAATACGTAAATAAGGCCGGCGTTTCAGCCCAAGTCAGCCTTCGCTCGGGAGACATGCTCACGGACGATCTAGGTTCGGGCTACGACATCATCATGCTGAACGCGATCTGCCACGTGTTTTCCGAGGAGCAGAACCAGCAACTGTTTCGCCGCGCGCGCCAGGCACTGGCACCGAACGGCCGCTTGGTCGTGCAAGACTTCATCCTCAATCCCGATAAGACCGGGCCCCAGCACGCGGCCTTATTTTCACTGAACATGCTTGTCGCCACTGACCACGGTGCAAGTTATAGCGAAACCGAATATTCCGGCTGGATGAAAAACGCCGGATTCGCGAACATATCCCGGATCAAGCTTTCCGGCCCCAGCGATCTGATTGTCGGTCTGGCGAAATAGATCCCAATACCTTGCCTCACGGCCAAGGGCGCTGTGCCGCCAGTCACAGAGACCGTTTGGCGCAAGTCCTTGAGTACGACTAGGCGAACGGCCGCGCCTCAGTACAAGTGGAAATCAACTTCAATGGCGATCTCCACCGCTACAGCGTGGCCATCTTTCTGACCGGGTTCAAAGCGCCAGCTTCTGACTGCCTCAATGGCCTTTTCGTCCAGTCCCATGCCCAGCGAGTTCACTACGCGGATGTTCGTTGGGCGGCCAGTCGCGTCCACCACAAGACCCAGGACGCAGGTTCCCTGATATTTTGCTTTGCGCGCTTCTTCAGAAAACTCTGGCTCCGGAGAGTAGATTGCTCGCGGTGGACTGACTCCTCGGCCGGGACGGAAAACACCGCCTCCGATTCCTCCACCCCAACCCGGTCCCACGCCCGGCCCTGTGCCCGATCCGACGCCACCGCCCGAACCGGATCCGATGCCGCCTCCTGATCCCGTGCCGTTCGATGGAATGATGGCGGAGGATTTCGGGTCGCCAAGGTTTGGCATGCTGTTCATGGCCACCTGAATGTCGGGCGGCACAACCACCGTGGGCTCAACCGCCAGCTTTGGGTTTAAATTCCGGATCACTGCGGCCGGAGGAGTAATTTGCTGCATCGAGAACTTCGGCAAACGCCCCTTCGAGGCGGGCAGCACATCGCGGTCGCCGCCTCCACCTCCGCCACCAGCTTGCGTCTTCGCCGGCTTCAGCGGGTAATAGTCCCCTGGATCAATCAACTGCATGGTAATCTGCGTCTTGCCCGCGACCCTGGCCACAATCCTCCTTCCGAGAATCGTGCCGTAGATGATCAATGCGAACACGATGACATGAGCCACGGTCGAGCCCAGAGCGCCTTTCTTTTTGTAGTCGTAAAAGCCCCAAATGTCCTTGACCGGGATGGGCCTGGATTCCAGCTTCAGCGGGGGAAGTTTCTTGGGAAAAAAGAACTCATTCAGGCCGTGGAGAAGCGACTTCCACAGCGGCTCAAACGTGTCGGGGCCCAGCAAGAAATGGAGTTCCGGCTGTTGGTTGGGGTTCGGATTGACTTCTGCAGATGCCATTGTTCCCCGGTTCTCCCCGGGGTGAGGGATTGCTGCACTTGGCGACATAAATCGCGCCTATCGCTGGTAGCAGAATTACTTTTAATCTCAACCCGACAGGGCAACCATGCGGTGACGCAAGATACACATCATCGTGACTGGAAGCACAAATCAGGCGCTCAACTGTTTTGGACAGATTGAAGTTTTTGAAACGGTGCAATTGGCGTGGTGCCGGGAGGGGGAGTCGAACCCCCAAGGTACTAAGTACCGGCGGATTTTGAGTCCGCTGCGTCTGCCAGTTCCGCCATCCCGGCTTGGGTGTCTATGTTAGCTTAACCGGCTCTTAAATCCAATCCCGGCGCCTAATCCAATCCGGTTCTCAAGACTTAACTAAATCGACGGCATCATGGCGGAAGCACTGCAACGTGTGATCGTTCACCATGCCGACGGCCTGCATGAAGGCGTAGCAGATCGTCGATCCCACGAAATTGAAGCCGCGTTTCTTCAGCGCTTTGCTCATGGCATCCGATTCCAGACTGCGGGCAGGAACTCGGGTCAGCGATTTCCATCGATTCACACGTGGAGCGCCGTTCACAAATTGCCAGATGTAGCCTTCGAAGGTACCGAATTCCTTCTGTACGCGCAGTAGGGCCTGCGCATTGCGAACCGCCGACGCGATCTTTAAGCGGTTGCGGACGATGCCTGGATTTCTTAATAACTGCGCGATTTTCCGTCGGTCGTATCGTGCCACTCGCTGCGGGTCGAAGCCGTCAAAGGCGGTGCGGTAGTTTTCGCGTTTGTTGAGGATTGTCTCCCAACTCAGCCCGGCCTGCGCGCCTTCCAAAATGAGAAACTCGAAGAGCTTGTTGTCATCGTGAACCGGGACGCCCCATTCCTCATCGTGATAGCGGATCATTAATTCGCTGCGCGCCCATGCGCAGCGGGTCGGCGAGGCTTGATCTGCACGTTCGAAACTCAGATATTGAATTACTCCAGCGATTTTGGATCCGACAGGTTCTTGGGCGATTTCTTATCCAGCAGCGCCACTAATTCTTTTGCGCACGCCGGAACTGAAACTTTGTGCTCCACTATGATTTCCTTCGCGGTTAATCTCTTGCCGTAGAGTTTCTCGTTCGCGTTGCCATCGGATCGCAAGGTGGAACCTTCGAGCGAGATTCCAGCGAAGAGTCCCTTGTTGCGCGAATACGAAAGAATTTCCGCATTCATCACAATGTCGGTCGCGCCCTCGGCGGTGCGGCCCTTGGGACCGGCAGCAGCGGACGCGTCCGCTCCCAACTTCACTTTGCTGGAAAGCAGGGAGCGTGCGCCCCCTGGATTCATCACCAGCAAAACAAAATCCGTGGCCTGGCCCCCCAACTGGAAGCCGATGCTTACCCCTTCCAGCGCATACAGAGCCGGAGCTCCCCACGGACCTTTATAGTGTTCACCGCCGCGGCACACCATAATACCGCGGCCGTAGCTTCCTCCTACCCCGAATGCGCCCTTCTTCACCGACGGCAGGACCACTATGCACTCCGCTTTATCCAGCAGGTCCTGCGGAATGTCATCGGGTATGTTCAATATCTCCTTCATCACCTCACCGGCATCTCTGACCCGGTCCACTTCTTTCTCGTCATTGGCGGCGAATGCTGTGGATGCAGAGAGGCATAGCGCGAGCAAACATGCAGAAATCTTGTTGATTTTCATTTGCATTTATGTCGGTATCGGTCCTTCCAACGCGCCGTGTGTGATAGCCACGATCTTATGCACGACGGTCTTATGCAGATTGTATAGCCGTTCGCGCCCCCGAAGGAAAAATGTGAACCATGAAGGTCATCTTTCAGCTTCTCTCGTGACCGGCTCCAGATAACCAAGGGCGAGGCGCTCGAAAACCTTGCGCGCGCCCATTACGATTGCGATCGTGGAATTCTTTTTCACTCAAAGTCCCTTGCCTTCGAAAAAACTCGTGCTGGGTCTTCGCTATTGAATCGTATGCAACAGCGTTCCGCTGGTGCTGTACACGGCGATCCGGTTACCGACGCCATCGGAGACGTAGACCAACCCACGTTTGCTGTCGACCGCAATTCCATATGGAAAGAATGGAAGATTGATCAACTCTTTGATGTCGCCATTGGCCATTATGACGCTGACCGTACTGTTGAGCGTGCCACAATACAACTCTCCGGCCGCGCTATACGCTACTGAGAAACATCCCGGAGGGCTGTTTTCGTCAGACAACCCCGTCAGCAGGAATTCGGGAATGAAGTTGGTGAAATAAGAGCTATTGCCGCCGACCACAAAAAGGTCCCGGTATACGGCCACTCCCGTCACCGGGACATCGCCGAAAGTTGAACTTATAATGCGACCGGCCATGTAAGGGTAGACTCCGACGTTGGCAAAATTGTTCTCGACCCAGACGTCGTATAACCCGTCCACGGCAATCGCCTGCGGGTTGTCGATGCCGTACATAAGCGTTCCCGGCACGGCGATCTGCTTTCCAGCCGGGCCATATTCCGTGATCGAGTTGGCGGAACTGTTCGCGACCCAAAGGTTGCCGCTCGGGTCGATCGCCACGCCGGTGGGCGCCTGCACGCCCTGAGTAATCGTGCGTGTCTGCACATGGCTTGGGTTATACACAAGTACATTGTTCCCACCCGTATTGCCCACATATAAATTACCCGAAGCGTCCAGAGCCAATCCATAGGGCGTGGCCAGCGGATACGTGGCAGCTTTGCCGGCAATCGGAACAAATATCGTCAGCAACATAAGAATGGCGAGATGCACGAGGTTCGAAGATTTCATAATCGTCTCCTTTGATGGTTACGAATGGCTCTCATGAAAAAGAGGCCGCGAAGTGGCATCCGGCAGACTGCCAACGGGGCGTTGTCTTACAGACGTCCCAATGTGGTGCTTAAGGATTCCCTCACCTGTTAAAGCGACATAGACCTCGAAATTCCCTCACCGTGGCGTCAATTTTCCTGGCGGGCTAAAGAGCGTTGCGAGCAACCTGGAAGAGTTACTTTCGGGGAAGGGGAGATCAGATCAATGGCGCGGCCAGCTTCAGTCTCGTGTGCGCCCCGCGGAACCATCGAGGGCATGACCCGGCGCGTGCTCCTTTTGTAACTTGGCACTCCGTCGCATGCCCCTCTAAAGTCAAGGAAGGACGGGGCAAATGGGCCCCATCTATTCGGCATCTGGCTTGCATCTAATCTATTGGAAGCTCTGTTTGGGCTGTCTGGAATGAAGATTTTGGACTCTTTGGGAATGAAGTACACATACCCGAGCGGCCGTTTTTTTGTCTGGGGAGTGCCAGTTGCGGCGCTATGGGCGGCCTTGGCCCTGGCAACGCCGGCCGTCGCCCAGTCGCCGGTCGTCGTTCAATCGCCGGTCTATGCCACGAGTACTGCGGCCACCAGCGCAGCGAGCCTTGCCTACGTGGACGCCTCCGCCTCTGATTCCGATGATCCCCAAGCCGGGGCTTTGCTCACGATTCACAAACGCGTGGACGAAGTGAATGTGCTGTTTATCGCCACCGACAAGCACGGGAAATTTGTCCGCGACCTGAATCAAAATGATTTCTCCATCCTTGACGACCACAAGCCGCCGCAGTCGATTGTGAATTTTCGCCGCGAAACTGATCTGCCCCTGCATCTCGGTTTGCTCATCGATGTGAGCGGATCGGTGCACAGCCGTTTTGATTTCGAGCAGGACGCCGCCACTAGCTTTCTGCAGAAAACCGTGCGCGCAGGCTTTGACAAAGCGTTCGTCGTTGGATTCAACAAGCAGAGTCAGATGGCCCAGGATTTCACCGACAATGTGCAACTGCTCTCCGCTGGCGTGCACCGGCTGCAGGACGGCGGAGGCACTGCGCTCTACGATGCCATCTATCGCGCGTGCAAAGAAAAATTCTTGAAGGATCGTCCGGATCATCCCGTGCGAAAGGCGATCGTGATCGTGAGCGACGGCGAGGACAACCAGAGTGAAGTTTCCCGCGCGCAAGCTATCGAAATGGCGCAACGCGCCGAAGTCATTATTTATGCGATCTCGACCGATGACAGCGGCCTTATCCTGCGCGGCGACAAGGTTCTCGAGCAAATCGCCGAAGCCACCGGCGGACGAGCCTTCTTCCCCTTCAAGATGAAGGACATGACCCACTCTTTCGCCGCCATCGAAGATGAACTACGCAGCCAGTACGTGGTCTCCTACAAGCCCGCCGATTTCGATGCCGACGGCCGCTACCGCTCCATCGAAATCTCTGCGGTGAAAAAAGACCTGCAAGTGCGTGCCCGCAAAGGCTACTTCGCCCCGCAGCAATAAACTTCGATTGTCATCCTGAGAAAGCGCGTTTTTTGCGCGAACGAAGGATCTGGGCGAGCCGCGCGAAGCGTCGCGTTCTTTGGCGACGCAATAATCGCGCGTTCGGCTCGCTTCCGTATCAAACTCCATGGCTTTCTGGCCCCGATCCGTTTGCACCTGCGGCCCCTCTGTGCTAACGTCCCATTGATTTCGAGATTAAGGGGGCTGGCCCACCGTTAGCCGCCGTCATCGTGCACTTTTATAGCAAACCAAATGTCGTTCTCGTCCCTATCGGAAAAGCAGGTTACTTCCTGCTGGCCAGCGGTAAGCTGCGGATGACCGTGTCCAGCGTGGGAGTGAAGGGCACAGCCTGACCCAACGTGAATCAACCGGATAAACACATTTTCTCTCCATTCTCCGCCGTTCTCCACATCGACGCGCCAATTGTCGTTTGTATCGCCAACCCCGTCTGCGCCATAAGCTGTGACCTCCTGCTGCGCCGTGATGGGTGACGGTTTACCTATGTGACTGTGAAGGTTCCTTGTTGTGTTTCGATGCTCCAGACGGACAATGTCGTGGTTTGGTACGGGGTATCCTTTCCCAACGAATTTTCCGAAGCCGTGCGGCTTCTTGACAATCCAGTAGTCATTCGTGTCCGCGCCCGCGAATGCTGTCACTTGTTGCTGCCTTGAACTATTATTATGGGAATAGGGGATGTTGTGAGAGTGAAGGGAGCAGCCAGTTCGTTTGTGAATCAGCTTGATAATGTCCCCGTACCTTATATCGTCCCCATGACTCGTCTTCGTGCGTCGTGCGATCATCGGTACCCACGTCAAACCTGCCAAGGCGATTGAGGCAACAATTAATCCCCACCAGGGCACGCTGGTTTTCAGGATAGATAACCACCTGAACCAGGTGGTCAGGTTACGGGGAACACCGGCCAAGCCAATTACGAATAGGATAGCGCTGACCAAAGTTCCGACTGTCCGAAGCCAGGGATTTGAACTCATTCAATCGCACCAACGATTCCCTTTTTTCAACAGCTAAGAATAATTAGACTGATCCGCATGGGATGCCGAGTTCCAGCTTCCCGCCCGTACCTCGCGCGCTGGAGTTCTGGCAGATAGTATGTTAACCCCTTTATAGCCAATTGCTTACTGGCCGTCCAGCGGTATATTGCGGCACCCGCCGCCTTCGTTTGCACCCGCGCCCCCCTTGTGCTACCGTCCCATTGTTTCCGAGATTAAGATTCCGAGATCAAGCCTTCGACATTCCCCAAGGAGCCATTCATGGTTGGCATCGTCTTCCTCGTAATCCTCGTGGTCATCGCCGTTGTGCTGATCGGGATGTACAACAGCCTGGTGCAGTTGCGCGTGCGTTGCGACTCGGCATGGTCCGATATTGATGTGCAACTGAAGCGGCGCCATGACTTGATCCCGAATCTGGTTGAGACTGTGAAGGGCTACGCCGCGCACGAAAAAGGGACCTTTGAAAATATTGCCAAGTTTCGCTCGCAGGCCATGCAGGCGACTACGCCCGAGGGCAAGGCCGTCGCCGAGAATCAGCTCACCGGCGCGCTGAAGAGCTTGTTTGCGGTGGCGGAGAATTATCCTGAGTTGAAAGCTTCAGAGGAATTCACGCAGTTGCAGGGATCGTTGAGTCAGACGGAAGACTCGATCCAGAACTCGCGACGCTACTACAACGCCGTGGTGCGCGATCTCAATACCAGGATTCAGGTGTTCCCTACCAATATTCTTGCCGGCATGTTCGGCTTCCAGCCGCGGCAGTTCTTCGAGACAACCGAGGCCGACCGCGAACCGGTTGCGGTCAAGTTCTGAGTGCCATGAGCGCAAATCATGCCTGACATTGGCGACTTATTCCCTTGTCATTCCGAGGAGCGAATGCGACGAGGAATCTCGGTTCTTCTGGGCAGATGGCAAGAACCAAGATCCCTCGCTTCGCACGGGATGACAAGAATGCTTGGATGACAAGATTCAAGGAGAGCGACATCATCAAGGCGTTTCTGAGCTTTATTATCATTGTCGCGTTCTCCGCGCCTGCCGCCGCCAAATCCTGGCGTGTCTCCAATTTTCAAGACTCCATCATCGTGAATGAAGACGGAAGCGCCCTGGTCAAGGAGACCATCACCCTGGCGTTCGTAGGGGAGTGGCACGGCATTCATCGGACGATTCCCATCGAGTATCCCGGACCGAATGGAACGAACTATCAACTTTTCGTCGACGTCACCGCCGTCACCGATGTAAATGGCGGGAAGCTGAAGTACGATTCGTCGACATCGGGCGCGTATCGCGATCTGAAGATCTACATTCCCGACGCGATCAATGCAACGCGCACGGTGGAGATTGATTATCGTGTGCGCAACGGGACGCGCTTTTTCGACAGTTACGACGAGTTTTATTGGAACGTTACCGGCAATGACTGGCCGGTACCCATCGATCATGCCGCCGCTAGCGTACACCTCCCCACCGAGGCCAGCGGATCGCTGCGGGCGCAGGCGTTCACCGGTGTATACGGCTCGACTGGGCGCGATGCGACGGCGAAGGTCGACGGAGCCGACGCCGAGTTCGAGACCACCAGTCCTCTGCCCATGCGCGGGGGGATGACGATTGATGTTTACATTCCGAAGGGCATTCTTAAAGAGCCGGGGCGGATAACCAAACTATTCTGGTTCATCGGCAGCAATCCGGCAGTATTTCTCCCGCCCGTTACGTTCATTGTGATGTTCGTGCTGTGGTGGTACGCGGGGCGCGATCCTGATCCGGGGATGTCGATAGCGCCGATGTATGAACCGCCGGCGGGGATTTCTCCGGCGGAGGCGGGAACTTTGCTGGATGATCGCATCCATCCCCGCGATATTACATCGACCATCGTCGATCTTGCCGTGCGCGGCTTCCTCAAGATTGAAGAGACGGACGACAAGGGGCTCGTCTTTCACCACAAGGATTACATTTTTCATCTGCTGCAAAAGAGGCAGGATTGGCGCGGCCTCGCGCCCCACGAGCGTGTCATGATGGAAAACATCTTCGTTGGAGACGCGCCTGAGGTTCGGCTCTCCAGCTTGAAGAATCGTTTCTATCGGGCCGTGCCGGTAATCCGCACCGACATTATGTCTGCGCTGAAGCAGAAAGGCATTTACACGCTCGATCCCGAATCGGCGAATGGCTACAGCATCGGCGCGGCAGTCGCGATTCTGGTTCCGTTTGTAGTTTTGCAGTTCCTGGGATGGGTCGATTTTCTCAGTTCGATCCCGGTGGACATCGTGTGCGTGCTGATATCGGCGGTGATCTGGTGGTTGTTTGCGCGCGTGATGACGGCGAAAACACTTAAGGGAGCGCGCACTCACATTGCCGTGTTGGGATTTCAGGAGTTCATGAATCGCGTGGACGCCGAGCGGCTGAAGACGATGCCGCCGGATACCTTCGAGAAATTTCTTCCGTATGCGATGGCGCTGGGAGTGGAGCATCACTGGGCACAGGCCTTTGCCGGCATCGTGAAAGATCCGCCGTCGTGGTATGCGGCGCCGGCGGGCTACGCATACGGGATGGCATTCAATCCGATTTTGTTCTCGTCATCGATGCATGGGATGGCGACGGATATGCATCAGGTGTTTGTGTCGGCGCCGCGGGCCAGCTCCACGGGATCGGGGTTCGGAGGAGGCGGCGGCTTTGGCGGGGGCGGAGGGTTTTCGGGCGGAGGATTTGGTGGAGGGGGCGGAAGCGCATTTTAGAAAGCCGATTCGGAACGGATTTCGGCGAAACCTGCACCACAGAGGACGCAGGGGAGCACAGAGGAGAGTGGTGCGCCCGGGCATGGATGTGTGGGGACAGCCGCCCCCGGCTGTGCGTTCGAGCGAAGCTCGATAGCTCTTCGCTGACACTGGCAAACCTCCGGCAGGCGCATTGCGGGCGTGAGTGAAGCGGGAGCCCGCAGCCGAAATCGTGAGCCTTTTTCTTTCTGGCGAAGGATCTGGAGTTTGTGGTGCGCCCTTATGATTGAAGCAATTTGGAGGGACGACGATGACGGTCGATTTGTCGGAGTGTGAAGAGAACCGCAAGCTGCTGGCGGGGGTAGTCGATGCGTGGGAACACTACCGCCGTCTTATGAGTGTTTTCCCTACAGAGGATGAACGAGTCTCACGGGAGACGACACAAAAACGCAGAGAAGCCGTGGAAAAAGCAAGTCACCTAAGCACAGAACTTAATGAGCACATAAAAACCTGTTCGTTTTGCAGGCCTACTCACTCGCAATAAAAACGCCCCCGACCGAAGGCAGCGCTCCTATTCCAATCGGGGCTTTCACTTTTCCTTCGCTAACTCGTCCTGAATCCACTTGTTCGCATCGTTCAGAGTTGGTTCTCGATGTATGACGCCGCTATAGTAGATTGGATAGGTCTTGGTCGACTCGTCAAATGGCCCGATCCGATATTTGTCCTTTTCTTCGGTCATCGGCATTCTCTCCTTTCATCTGCTGAGTAAACTGACCTGTTGCCAGGTGTTGTGCAGGCGAAGGACTGGTGCGCCCGGAGAGACTCGAACTCCCAACCCTCTGCTCCGAAGGCAGATGCTCTATCCAGTTGAGCTACGGGCGCGTGTAAGACATTTTACGGCAAAGACGCTTGAGGCAACCAGAGTTCCGGAGGCTTGCCGGTGTCGGCCAAGAGCTATCGAGCTTCGCTCGAACGGACAGCCGGGGGCGGCTGTCCCTACATGTGCATCTCAGCGGAGCTACTCCATTTCGAAACCTAAATAGGTCAGGCCGTCGGAACGTTCGACTTGCAGGACTACGGGATCGCCCGTTTTCAGCCTGACGACGGCGGCGCGCAGGGTGTCCATGGAGTCGATCGGCGTGGTGTTGAGGGAGTGGATTACGTCGCCAGTTTGCAGTCCCGTGTCGGGGGTGATGAGATCGGCGGCGCGGCCGAGGACGACCACTCCAGTGGGAATGCGCAGCGATCCGACTTGATTGCGAAGGTCGGCAGTGAGATCAATTGCGAGAATGCCGAGACGCGGGACGAGACTTTTCTCCGGGTCGGCCGCATCGAAGAGTTGATCCATCGGGTCGCGCTGCTCGATGGCGGGGACGTAAAGAATTTTCTTTTCGTTCTTGTTTACATCGCCGCGCAGAACTTCCAGCTTCAGCACCTTATCGAGGCGGTGCAGATACAACGCAGAAGACAGTTGGGGAAGAGTTTCGATACGGCGGTCGTCGGCCATGAGAACGATATCCTGAACTTGCAGACCCGCAGCGGAGGCGGGGCCATCCGGCTTAACGTCGGCGATAATGACGCCCCACCGTTGCGCCAGATGGAGGCCTTCGGCAATGGTGGGCGTGATTTCCTGAGCGACGGCGCCGATCTCGACGCGATGAACGTGGCCGTATTTGCGCAGGCTGTGATAGACAAAATCGACGATGCGCGCGGGGATGGCGAAGCCCAGGCCTTCGCTGCCTCCGCCTTGCGAAAGGATGAAAGTGTTGATGCCCACCACCGCGCCGTTCATATCGACCAGCGGACCGCCGCTATTGCCGGGGTTGATCGGGGCATCGGTCTGAATGTAGGTAAGCGGCTTGTCAGGATCGGCCTGGCGCGAGACGGCGCTGACTACGCCCATGGTGACGGAATTCTGCAGGCCCTCGGGGCTGCCAATGGCGAAGACGAGTTGACCGACCCGTGCACGCTGCTGGGAAAGTAGAGGCAGCGTGGGAAGATCAGCTTCGTCGATCTTTAACAGGGCAAGATCAGTTTCTTTGTGAGTTCCGACGAGGCGAGCTTCAAGGATATGACGTTTACCGACAGGTACGGAGCGGCCGGAATCCCCCGGGAGGGGCAAGGCTACGCGGATGCGCTGGGCGCCTTCCACCACGTGAGCATTGGTAATGATATAGCCGGAGGGGTCGACGATTACTCCAGAGCCGACGGCGTGCTGGCGAACGATAAGAGCGGTCTGCGTGCGATTCTCCTCGTGTACCGGGCCATAGCCGGTTACGAGAATCTGCACCACGGCGGGAGAAACCTTGGCGGCGAGTTCTTCGAGGGCATCGTTGAATTCAACTAAAGCTCGCGACGAGACGGAGACGCCCGGCTTTTCCGCGCCGGTTTTCGCGGCGGGAGTTGGGGTGGAGGGCCTTTGCGAAGGCTGCTGGGCAAAGACTAAGACACATGTGCTTGCAGCGAGAACGACGCTCGCGAGGCAGATGATGTGGCGCAGCCGGTGAATCGCGCGGGCATGCGAGAAAAATGGAGTGGGCATCAGAGGATTCTCCATAAAAAAGACCAAGCGCTTATCAGACGGTATCACGGAGGGTTCGGTTGCAATATAAACCGGATTCGGCTTTTTATCAGTGCGCGCTGGCGTTTTTGCTGGGCCGCAGCGTCGGTTGCTCCGTTGCCGGAGATCAAAGGGCGAGATCAAAGGGAAAGAGCCCCACTAAGTTTTGCGCTGCTGGCTCATTCCTTGGCTTTGTCCAAGGCCGCGGCGATGCGCCAGGCATCGGCGTGGGTCTCAACGGTTGGAGTACCGAGCGCCGCAGCCGCAATCGGGGTATGCTTCTGCGCGAACTTGATGGCGGAGCCAACGAGCTCCTTCTGGAAGTCGGTCAGGGGCGCATCGGCGAGACTGGCGATATCGAAGTCAGGCGGCGTACGAGGGTGGAGCGTTGGTAGCGTGGTGTTCACCGCGCTGGAAGAAATCAAAGGCATGAGATTGTTTGCGGCGGCGGTGCGAGCGCCTAGCGCGTTCGGGGAGACCTTACTTTCGAGAAATACTTGAATGGCCGTGCTCAGGACCGAAGTGTGATCGAAGAGGGTGTTGCAAACCGTTGCGCCTGCAACGTAGGGCGAGCAGATCACCGCTGGGACCCGGGCTCCGTAACGATCGAAATTAAAGCCCGAGTAGCCGGGCTGACCAGAAGGAATAGTAACGCCGTCCGGCGTAATCGCTTTCGCGGTCGCCGCGTCCACCGGGAAGTGGTCATAGGTGCCCCCGCCCTCGTCGAAGATCACGATAAACAGGGTCGCCGCCTTGCCTGGGGTATACCATTGTGGCCCCGCCGTAAGCGCGTTAAACACATTGGCCAAAAGCTGCTCCCCGAACAGGACGTTGGACGGCCCGTGCAGTTGAGTGGGCGCGGCCTGTGGGTGCTCATCGTTTTCCGGGAGGAGATGGATAAAACTCGCAAGGAAGTTTGGCTCGACGAATACGTAGCTGGGTAGCGTTCCATTTTTGGCGTCTGTCAGGAATTGCGAGAACGGGAAGAAGTTCGTGTCTTTGTAAGGCGAGAGTTTTAACTGATTGTTTCTGGCCTGGCACAAAAACTCATCACCTCCGTAGTAAATTCCCCAAGAAATGTTGGCATTCTGCAGCAGGTTGTAGATCGTCGTGGTGTTGTTCGTGAATGTATCCCAGAAATGCGCTCCGATCACATTGTTGACGTAGCCGGAAGCAGTGCCTGCGTGCACGAACGACCGATTGGTATAGGTCTGCGATGGCACCGAGGAATACCAGTGATCGCACACCGCGTAAGCGTTCGCGAGAGCCGAAATCACCGGCACATCGGCCGGGCGAAAGCAATTCATGATGTTCGGAACCTGGGCGGAATCAACGTCCTTGGCGGTCGCATAGTCGTTCATATAGCCCGTCATCGTCGCAGCCGCCGTCAAGCCGGGACCGTCCGGGATTGGATTGGGAATGACAAACGGATCCGGATTGAACATCTGCATATACATGTTTGCGTACAGTTCGTTCGGGTCCGGATTGGGCTGGGTCATATCGGTGCCGTGCACCGGTGGATAGGACTTGCCCTGCCAGACGTTGGGAGCCGGATTGTTATCGAGACCTTCAAATGTTTGGTTGGGCGGCACCTTGTTAAAAGGCGGGTTGTTCTGAGAATCGTAAAGCCAGCCAAGCAGGTTATCGAAGGAACGGTTTTCCAGCATCAACACGACGATATTGGTAATTGGTGAGCTCATGGCGCAACCCTCTGTTGCTGAATTGCATATGGTAGATTGTCACTTAGTAGAACGCCACACTTAGTTATAAACCTTGTGGATGGAGCAGCGCTGGAAAGACGCTGCAATTTAAGCTGGAAATGGCGGAATCGATTGCGGAGACACCGTTGTGGTGAGCCGTGCAAGTAGTTCCTTTGTCCCAACCAGGGCGATAAGAAGCGGACGAAGGCCGGTCGCTTAGGGGGAATCTAGGTTCTACCCTTAACTAATTCGTTATCAGGCTTTTATAGCAGTCTGATCCGTGATATAACCGCCCCTGAGCAAGAAAAAAGCGTGATCCGCCTGCCAGAGGCGTATTCTCATGGCATTGGCCGGGTTTGGCCGAGATTAGCAGGAAGCTCAGATCGAGATCTGATCAAGACGGATCTGATCAAGAGGATCGGGCCAGGAAGAGCTGGGCTACGAAAGAGGAGGTATTGTGTCCGAAGCGCGGACCGGAAAAAGATTTCCGCTGGAATTGCCGATCAAGATCCATAAAGAGGGCGCGAGTAGCGACTCCAAGGGAACAACGGGAGACTTGAGCGCGGCGGGAGTTTATATTCGCGCCGACGCTTCGCTGGACGTTGGATCGCCGGTGGAGTTTGAGATCACGCTGCCACCAGACGTTACCGGGGGGCAGGAAAACGTGGTGATTCAGTGCAAAGGACGCGTAGTGCGCACCGATCCCACTGGCAGCAGCGCAGACGGCAAGGGTGTGGCTTGCGTGATCGATTCATATGAGTTCGTGCGGAATTAGCAATAAGGAAGCGAGCCAAACGCGCGAGTATTGCGTCGCAAAAAGCGCGACGCATCGCGCGGCTCGACTGGGTCCTTCGGCGGGCAAAAACCGCCCGCCTCAGGATGACAACTAATTTTGGAGCGCCGATAACATGCTCAAACTGATACTGGCGGATAACCAGGCAATCTTCCGAGCGGGCATCGCCAAGGTGCTGGCAGTGGAAGACGAGATGCGCATTGTGGCGCAGGCTCAGACGCCGGAGCAGATGTTTATGGCTCTGGATAAATTTCGTGCCGCAGTACTGGTGGTGGCGGCGGGCTTTCACAACGATTTCGCGGCGATTGTGCAGTCGGCCAACAAGGCCAAGACACGCGTCGTGGTGCTGGCCGACACGGGCGAGAGCGCGCAGCGGCATATGGCGAATGGGGCGCATGGTGTGGTCTATCGCAACGTGACCAGCGCGGCGCTAGTGGATTGCGTGCGCAAAGTAGCGCGCGGCGAGACTTGGGTGCAGGATGTCGCGGTGCCCAGCGAGCTCACGGAAAACGATATGGTCGGACTGCGCGTGCGTGATCGCCTGACCGCGAAAGAGCTGCGCATCGTAGCGCTGATTGTTCAGGGCTATAAGAATAAAGAGATTGCCACGCAGCTCGGGACGACCGAACAGGTGATCAAGAATTATCTGCGAAATGTGTATGACAAGATTGGAGTCTCAGACCGGCTGGAGCTGGCGCTGTTCACGATCCATCACCGGATTTTGAACGAGGCGGCAGCCGCGACCACGGCGACTCCGGCGCCGCAATCGCCGGCGGGGGCAATGCCATAAGAAGTTTTTTCGCGATTTGAACAAGGCCGCCTCGCCAGAGGCGGCTTTTTTGTTTCTGCAGAAATGTTCCACTGCATCGTCCCTTGGGGTGCCGCATCTATTCTTCCATGGAATTTCGAACGCTGGGACACTCTGGTTTGAAAGTACCTGTGTTGAGTTATGGCACGGGAACATTTGGTGGCGGGAACGAATTTTTTAAAGCGTGGGGCGCGAGCGACGTTGCTGAGGCAACTCGCCTCGTGGATATCTGCCTGGAAGCGGGCGTCAATCTCTTTGATACCGCCGACGTTTACTCCGATGGCCTTTCTGAAACAATTCTTGGCAAAGCCGTTGCTGGCCGCCGCGACGATGTATTGATTTCGACGAAAGCGACCTTCCGCATGGGGCCTGTGCCGAACGATTTGGGATCGTCGCGCTATCACCTGATTCGGGCTTGCGAGGCGAGCCTGCGCAGGCTAGGGACGGATTACATCGACATCTACCATCTGCACGGGTTTGACGCGCTGACTCCGATCGAAGAAGTTCTGAGCACGCTGAATCAGTTAGTGGTGAGCGGGAAGGTGAGGTACATTGCGTGCTCCAATTTTTCCGGATGGCATTTGATGAAGTCGCTGGGCGTGTCGGATAGATATGGATGGGCGCGATATGTAGGCCATCAGGTTTATTACTCGCTGATCGGCCGGGAGTATGAGTGGGAGCTTATGCCGCTGGCGTTGGATCAAGGTGTGGGAGCGCTGGTGTGGAGTCCGCTGGGATGGGGGCGGTTAACCGGAAAGATCCGGCGCGGAAAGCCGTTGCCGGCGGAAAGCCGGTTGCACAAAACGGCTGAACAGGGGCCGCAAGTCGCGGATGAGTATCTCTACAAAGTTATCGATGCACTTGACGAAGTTGCGAAGGAGACAGGAAAGAGCGTCACTCAGGTGGCTTTGAATTGGCTGTTGCAACGTCCGTCGATTTCGACGGTAATCTTTGGGGCTCGCAACGAAGAACAGTTGCGTCAGAACCTGGGCGCAGGGGGATGGAATCTGTCGGCTGAACAAGTCGCCAAGCTGGATGCCGCGGGGGATCTAGCGCCAGTGTATCCTTACTGGCATCAACGGCAGTTTGCGGAGAGAAATCCGGCGCCGGTGCCACTGCGTGCTGAGGTAGAACAATAAGGAAGCGAGCAATCCAACTTCATCGCTAGCTGACTTTTTCGCCCACCGACTTTGCCTGCGTGAACAGATACAAGTAATCCGGGCCGCCGGATTTGGAGTCTGTCCCCGACATATTGAAGCCGCCGAAGGGATGTGCGCCAACCATCGCTCCCGTGCATTTGCGGTTGATGTAGAGATTGCCGACGTGGAAGTCGCGGATGGCGCGATCGATCTTGTCGCGCGATTTGGTGTAGATGGCTCCAGTGAGTCCGAACTCGGTGTCGTTGGCAATTTCGAGAGCGTTCTCGAAACCGCGGGCTTTGACGACGGCCAGAACGGGGCCAAAGATTTCTTCCTGCTCGAGTTGTGATTTGGCGGGAATGTCGGCGATGACGGTGGGGCGGATGTAGTAGCCTTCTCCGGCTTCGGTGGCGCGCTCGCCGCCGGTGATGAGGCGTCCATCTTTCTTGCCTTGCTCGATGTAACCGAGGATTGTCTTCATCGAGCCCTCGTTGATGACGGCGCCCATGTTGGCGTTTTCGGCGGGATCGCCGACGGTGATTTTTTCCACGCGGGCTTTGAGCATGTCGAGGAATTTGTCGTAGACGCGCTCGTCGACGATGGCGCGGGAGCAGGCAGAGCACTTCTGGCCCTGGAAGCCGAATGCGGCCTGAGCGACGCCTTCGACGGCAGAGTCGATATCGGCGTCGGCGTCGACGATGATGGCGTCTTTGCCACCCATTTCGAGGATGGTGCGCTTGATCCAGTGCTGGCCGGGAGCTTGCGTGGCGGAGACTTGGTTGATGTGCAGTCCGACTTCGCGGGAACCGGTGAAGGCGACGTAACGCGTTTTAGGATGCGCGACGATGGCATCGCCAAAGCTGGCGCCCGCTCCGGGGCAGAAATTCACTACGCCCTCGGGCAGGCCAACTTCTTCCAGCAGCTCCATAAATTTTGCGGCGATGGTGGGGGAGTCGCTTGAAGGCTTCAGGATTACGGTGTTGCCGCTGACGATGGAAGCGAGAGTCATCCCGGCCATGATGGCGCAGGGAAAATTCCATGGAGGAATCACTGCGCCAACGCCCAGCGGGATGTAGGTGAGCGAGTCGTGCTCGCCGGGGAGCTGTACCGGAGTCTCAGCTTTCGAGAGACGAAGCGCTTCGCGCGCATAGAACTCGCAGAAGTCGATGGTCTCAGAAATATCGGCGTCAGCCTCGCCCCAGTTCTTGCTGACTTCGAAAACCAGCCAGGCCATGTAATCCATTTTGCGGTTGCGGAGAAGATCGGCGGCGCGGAACAGCAGCGCGGCGCGCTCGGTGACGGGAGTGCGGCTCCAGGATTCGAAGGCTTTGAGTGCGGCCTGCATTGCCGGTTCGACGTGCTCCTTGCCGGCTTTTTGGTGGATCCCGACAATCTGCGAGGGCTTCGAAGGATTCAGCGATTTGATCTTGTCGGCGGTCTTGACGCGCTGGCCGCCGATGATGAGGTCATACTCGCGGCCGAGTTGTCCGCGTACACGCTCGATGGCGGCGCGCATCTTGCGGGCATTGTCTTCGTGGCGAAAATCGTAAAAAGGCTCGTTAATGAACGGGCCTTGATGCGACGCGGCGCGTGGCTGGACGGGGGCTTCTAGCGTTGCCATGGGAGGAAATCCTTTCAAACCGGGAGTAATGAATTCCGAGATTTGCTTAGTCATTTTACACCTGCGGCGGTATCCAGCTCCGGCCCTCGGACCCTCGCCCTCCAGCCTTGACGGTGGAGATCCTTGGCTTCGCCTGAAGAGCGGCTCCGCCCGGGATTACGCCGGGGTAAGAGAACGATCTCGGATCGCCGTCGGACGAGCGGAGCGGCTTACTCAGCACGGTGGACGGTTTTCATCTTTTTGAGAAGCGTGAGTTGGTCTTGGATTTGCTGGGATAAATCTGCGGTGGTGCCTGGGCCCTCGTAGAATTCGACGATGTTTTTCTCTAGAGGCTCGGGGATGGTTCTGTCGGGTTTTGAAACCAGACGGTGCAGTAGTTGGGCGTAGGTTTGGTCGGCGAGTGGATAGTCTCCACGCTTGAGGCGTCTGCCGGTGTCGAGATCAAGGTTTGGAAGGTCGTCATTCTGGGAATCAATGTTTCGAAAATCAGCGGACTGAAGGTCTCTATTCTGAAGATCCGTGTTCTGAAGTTCCGTGTTCTGAAGTTCCGTATTCGGACGATCTGTGTTCTGAAGGCCGGTGTTCTGAAGATCCATGTTCTCCAGATCGGCTTTGGAAGGTGCAGCCGTTGAAGGTGCCACTGCGGCACCGGGTCGGACAGCGAGGTTTTGCAGCATGGCGCGAAACGTATCCACGGTGTGGTTCAGGCTATGCAGATAGCGATCTTCGGTGTCGGTGGTGGGAATTTTTATTGCCAGATCCGAAGCTGGGCCGATTTTCGGAATCATGAAGACAAGAATCGCTAGCAGGTGTGCCCGCAGTCCGGGACCGCGGTTGCCGTGTTTCCAGTTGCGCTCGTAGTTAGTCTGAGTTACACGTTCGGCGAAGGTGTGATACGCCAGATCACTGGGATGGGGAGGAAACTGATGGCGATGGAGCACCACCTCGGCTTCCGCAAAGGCCGGGATAAAGCTGCGGACCGAGCTACGATAGCTGCGTAAAGCAGGATGCGCTCGACCGAGGACTTCGTGGATATCAAATCCGTAAGTATCGGCAAAGGCGTGTTCGAGGAACTTCCGGGGCACCTGGAAGCCAATGAAACGTAGATAGGCTGGAGGCGCGAAGGCTGCGTCGGTGAGTTCGTCGATGTCAAAGGCGAATTCGGTTCGGATGTGACCGTGAGGGCTCTCGCCGTAGGTCACCGTCGGGCCGAACTCATGCTCGAGCTTGGGAAATTCCAGCGCGGTTGCCGGGTTGATAGCCTGAGAATGACCAATCGAGTCGCCTAAGTAGTGTGACAAAGCGCCGATGGCAAACGCATATTCGTCGATAGTGCGAGCGCCGCGAACAAGACAGGAGATGAAATCCCCAGTGCGCGCATAATGGGTAAGGTTGCTGAAGAATTTCTTGCCGAAAGGATAGTAGCCCATATCCTGAATGGCAGAGCCGCCATAAGCGTAGGCATGCGCTTCGCGCAGTTGCGCTTCGGTGGCTCCCGGAAATTTGGCGAGGAGCAGGGGCCGTATCGAATCGTTCCACGCCAGGTCGATGATCTCTTGATGAGTAAGAACGGAATAAGCGAGAGACTGGGTGACAGAAAAAATGATGGCCGTCAACAGGATCGGGCGGCAACAAAGCAATTTGGAAAATGCTTTCGGCATGAGCCGGCCTAGTCGGAGTCGTCTCCCATGAGTTGCCTCCCAAACGATAGTTAGTACCGATTCGGAGGGCATTCGTTGCTGCAAAGTTTGGCGGGGCTGGCTGGGAACGTTCGTGATAGTATCGGCCCGCGAATTGCCATGGTGGAGAGAGTCATGGAAATTAAACGAGTAGGTGTGATTGGTGCGGGTACCATGGGCAACGGCATTGCGCACGTCTTTGCGCGCAGCGGGTATGGCGTAGTTCTGTGCGATGTGGAGCGGCGATTCTTGGACCGCGGGCTGGAGACCATCACCAAGAATCTTGATCGCGAGGTGGCGAAAAATAAAATCACGGCGGAAGACAAGACGTCGGCGCTGAAGCGCATCGAACCGGTGACCGTACGCGCCAGGCTGGAGGATTGCGATTTCATCGTGGAAGCGGCGACGGAGAGGTTGGGGATCAAGACGGAGATTTTTCGCGATCTCGACCGGCTGGCGCGGCCCGAGGTAATTTTGGCTTCGAATACTTCCTCGATCTCGATTACCAAGCTCGCGGCGCTGACCGAGCGGCCGGACAAAGTGATCGGGATGCACTTTTTCAATCCGGTGCCGGTGATGAAGCTGGTGGAGGTGATTCGCGGATTGGCTACTTCGCAGGAAACATTTTCTGAAACTCGTGACCTGGCGCTACGGCTCGACAAGACCCCGGTGGAGGTGAATGACGCGCCGGGATTTGTTTCGAACCGAGTGCTGATGCCATTGCTTAACGAAGCCATGTATACGGTGATGGAGGGCGTAGCGACGGCCGAGGCCGTCGATGAGGTGTTCAAGCTGGGGATGGCGCATCCCATGGGACCGCTGACGCTGGCGGATTTTATTGGGCTCGACGTTTGCCTCGATATTATGCGGGTGATGCAGGAGGGGCTGGGCGATCCCAAGTACAGGCCGTGTCCGCTATTGATCAAGATGGTTGATGCGGGGTGGCTGGGAAGGAAGAGCGGACGAGGGTTTTATAAGTACAGTGGTTAGTGAGTAGTGGCTAGTGGCTAGTGGTTAGTGGTTGTTAGTGGTCAGTCGTTGTCAGTCGTCAGTGGTCAGTGGTCAGTGGCTAGTGAAAACCTGGGAAAAAGGACTGCGCGGCTTTAAAGCCCACATCGATTCGTACCTTTTTTCGCGGCGCTGAAGCGCCGGTCTTCCACGTCACTGTACACATCAATGGTACGGCGCTCAACTGCTTTTCCACATTGCAGTAAGCGTTCAGCACTGGACTCTGTACGTCTGCACGCATACAACGCTAAATGAATGACAACTGAACCAGTTTCGGCGCCGAAGAGCGATGCTCTTTTGTATGTGCTTGCGGCGCTTGCTGGGATGGGCACGGGGTACGTGGACGTCGCTGTGAACGATCTGCTTTTTACGGCGCTGCTGGTCCTGGGAGCTTGCATGCTGCTCGGCCTACTACGTCCACGATGGCCGTGGAGGTGGGTAGTGCTTGTGGTGGTCTTTGTTCCTGTCACCGAATTCGCGGCTTACCTGGTCATGGCCGTGAAACCCACGCGAGGCCAGGTTTATGGGTCGTTTCTTACTGCGCTGCCAGGGATGGCGGGAGCTTATGGCGGGGCGGTGATGCGGCGGGCGATAGACAATTTGCGGGAGAAGCGGTGAGCAGTGATCAGAGAGAAACCCGTGGAATCCCGAAATTGAACGCGGATCGCTGGCCACTGATCACTGTCCCTACCCCAAGGTATCGGATAACTAAAAAGTTACTCCCAATCCACAGGGGGGGCGAGTATGCTTTTGTGCATGTGTGTAACCGTGTCGATGCTGGCAAGCGGAAGCCGGGGGAATTGTGCGCTGGTGGCGAGTACGCGCACAAAGATTTTGGTGGACGCGGGAATTTCCTGCCGCGAGACTTTCAAACGCTTAAAGTCTTTGGGCGAAGATCCGCTGTCGCTTTCGGCAATTCTGATTACGCACGAGCATTCCGACCACGTTTACGGATTGGCAACACTGGCGAAGAAGTTGCACATCCCAATTTTTATGACGGGGGCCACGCACGCGGCCTGGGCACGGGCGATGCGAACGGTGAATGGGGAGCGTCCGAAGCTTGAGAAAATCGAGCGCTTCGAGTCCGGACATCGCTTTCAGGTTGGCGATATTGAGGTAAAGCCATTTACCATCCCGCACGACGCCGCCGATCCGGTGGGCTTCACGTTTCGCGTGGAAGGGACCAAAGTGAGCGTGGCTACCGATCTTGGGTATTTGCCAGTCAATGTTCGCGATCACTTACGGGGCTCCGACATTCTGATCATGGAGTCGAATCACGATGTCGAAATGTTGCGGGGGGGGTCCTATCCGTGGGCGGTAAAACAACGGGTGGCGAGCAACGTGGGGCACCTGTCGAATGAGAAACTCGCGGATTTCTTTACCGGGGACTATGATAATAGTGCGGCGTTTGTAGTGCTGGCGCATCTCTCTGAGCAGAACAACCACCCAGAGATAGCACGGAGAGAGGCGGAAAAGGCACTGGCCGAGCGGGGCGGACTCTTCCAGAACCGCGTGCTGGTAGCGGTGCAGTCCGAAGTCTTGCCGCCGATCCAGCTGTAAGCTGTCGCTCTAGTTCCTTATGAGTCAGCAGTGCATTGATCCCATTGTAGGCAAAATTCTGGCGGGCTGGAGGTATGACATTTCCAGCCTGGCGCCGGAGATGCGCGGCGACTACGAAAGCCATTTCGCGGCTTGCGAACGTTGCCGCAGCCGGCAGCGCATGCATCGCATCATCGACGTGGGGCTCATCGCACTCGCGTCGGTTTCCGGCGGCGTGTTCCTGCTGGCGTTTGGAGTGATCCGGCATTTTGGCCCGCGGCATGCGTTCTGGCTGGAGATTGCGGCCCTGGCAGGCTTTGCTTTATCTGCGCTGATCTGGCTGGTGGTCGCCGTGGCTACACCCGCCCCCGTGACCGTGCTGGATGCGGCGAGGCAGGGAGCTCGGCTCGTGCATGATCGGCTGCCGCCGGAAATTCGCGAGCGCCTGCCAGAAGAACTTCGCGTGAAAATCACTGGGACGTAAGATCAACACTGATCTGATCAACAACTGATCTGATTAACAACGAATCTCTGAGTGCGCGAGCTCTCCGCGCCGCCCGGATATTGCCTAGGCGGGTTCCCTCCGCAGAATTGGTCACAATTCCGAAACGATTCCTCGCCAGTGGCGAGACAATGGAAACAATGAGGGGGACGATCAGAACACTGCGCGTTGTGCAGTGGGCTATGATGGGCAGCATTTTGGTTTATGCTGCCGTGGGTGAAGTTGTGGGCTTTCGAGCTCGCACGGCGGATCCTTCTCTGAGTTACGTCTTCACCACCGTGGGGGTAGCGATTGTGGGCGTGGTCTTCGTCGTCCGGCGAACTCTGGTACTGCGCTCCGCGGAAAACCTGGCGTCGCATCCCGACGATGTGCTCACTCTGAATCACTGGAAGAGCGGCTACATTGCCACCTATGCGCTGTGCGAGGCGCTGGCGGTGTTTGGCCTGATCCTGCGCTTTATGGGCTTCAGGTTTGAGCAGTGTCTGCCGTTTTACGTTGGCGGATTTGTCCTGCTTTTCTTCTTTGGACCGAGAGAACCTGCCGGCGCCTAAAGTTCCCACCATTGGAATATCATGTCGTTGAGGGAGTCCCATGTCTATTAATGAGCCGGAGGAATTAGCCGGAATGCGGGCCGCGGGGGCGGTGGTTTGCCTTATGCTGGCCGCTATGAAGAGTGCGGTGCGTCCGGGAATTACTACCGGTGAACTCGACGAAGTGGGCGCGAACGTGATGAGGCAGCACGGAGCACGATCGGCGCCGGCACTGGTCTACAAGTTTCCAGGAGTGAGCTGTATCAGCATCAACGATGAAGCGGTCCATGGTATTCCGGGCAGGCGCACACTGCTGGCGGGAGATTTGGTGAAGCTCGATGTCACCATCGAGAAAGATGGGTTCATGGCGGATGCGGCGGTGACGGTTCCCGCAGGCGAAATATCGGAAGAACGGCAACGGCTGGTGGCGTGCGCGGAACGGGCTTTTGCAAAGGCCATGCTGGTGGCGCGAGCCGGTTTTCGCGTGTGGGAGATTGGGCGAGTGATTGAGCGCGAGGTTCGGCGCAGCGGATTCTCTGTGATTCGCGATCTGGGAGGGCATGGCATCGGACGCACCATCCATGAAGAACCTCGCGTGCCGAATTATGCCGATCCGGAAGCCAATCAGATTCTCACCGAAGGTCTGGTGATTACGGTTGAGCCGATTATCGCTGCGGGGATGGGCAAGGCGTTTGTGGCGCAGGATAAGTGGACGATGGTCACGGCCGATCACAGTGCGTCGGCCCACTACGAGCATACGCTGGTGATCACCAAGGGCGAGCCGATGCTGCTGACGGCGGCTTGAGACTTGAATCCACTTCTCGGACGCCGTTTGGACCCGCTTCTGGCGACTATATTCAACGGCGACACCGCTCCGGTTCCAAGACGAGATCACTCCACGACCAAGGTTAGCTTCGCGCTGTGAGTTAGCGTAGTCGAACCCGAGGCAAAAGTACCAGTCAGCGAAAGATTGTAGGTCGCGGGCGGTGTTCCTCCACCTCCGCCATTGCTGCCACTTCCGCCGCAGCCCAACCACGATAGCGCAAACAAGGCCACGCACAATCCAAGTAGTGGAACAAAGCGGCTACGACGCTTCGAGCCACGAGCAGTGGAGCATCGCAGCACCAGCAACCCGGGCAATCCAAATAGGGTCATGCAAAGCAGCAAGGCGCCGGGACTATTCGGAAACGCACTTGGAGGCGCGAGAGCCGCGGAGTTTCCCGCGGTTGCTACCGTGACCGTAACTGAAGCCGGAGCGGAACCATTGAGCGTAACTGAGTCGGAAGACAGAGAACAGGTGGATTGGGCTGGCGCTCCGCTACAGCTCAAGCTCACGGTCTGATTAAAGCCGCCTAGCGGAGAAACTTTCACGGTATAGGTTGCGGTCTGCCCCGGCGTGACAGTGGCGCTCGGCGAAGAAGAAGCCAGGGAGAAATCTTGACCCATTCCTGTAAGGGTTGCAGTTAACGGTGCGGCGGGATTGGTCGTCACGGTTAAGGTTCCGGTTCGAGTACCTGCTTGCGTCGGGTCGAAGAACACGCCGATCGAGCAACTCGATCCCGAGGCCACAGTGCTTCCGCAAGCGTTGAGTGAGCCAAAATCCGCAGTGCTCGTGGTTACACTCGAAATCGTGACGGAGGAAACGCTGTTGTTTGTCAGTGTCAGACTCTGCGGAAGACCAGACGTTCCGACGTATTGATCGGGGAACGTGAGGTTCAGCGGCGACAAACTGACAGGCGGAATGACACCACTGCCGCTCAAAGCCACCACCTGCGGGCTGCCCGGGAAGCTGTCACTAATGCTCAGGTTCGCGACAAAGTTTGCCGGGGCCGAGGGCGTAAAGGTCACGCTGACGGTGCAACTGCCGTTGGCTGGTAACGCACTGGGACAATTATTGGTCTGAGCAAAGTTCCCGCTGTTCGCCCCAGTGATGCTGATTGACGAAATGGCGATGGAAGTTTTTTCGGTATTCGTCAGCGTCACGGTTTGAGGGCCGCTCGTGGTGCCGACGTTCTGAGTTGCGAAGTTGAGGCTGGTTGAGGATAGCGAGAAGCCCAGGACGACCTGTGACAGTGCCGCGGAGGTGCTGGGAGTGAGGCTTGCGTCTCCATTATAAGTCGCGTTTATGCTGTTGGCCCCGACCGGAAGTGTTTTATTGGCCACAGTCGCTATCCCGCTGCTATTGAGTGCAAAAAGTCCAAGGTTCGTTGAGCCGTCAAACAAACTGACCGTGCCCGTAGGTGTGCCTCCGGATGACGGCGTGACAGTGGCAGTGAAGGTTACAGATTGTCCGACGTTTGATGGATTAGCTGACGAGGCCAGAGTTGTCGTGCTGGAAACCGAATTCGGGAAGGTCGACGTATTGATCAGCACGCCGACGACGCCGTCTGTTAAACAGTTAATGTCCTGACAGGAATTGGTCAAGAGAAGATCAGGTCTACCATCGCCGTCCACATCCGCTACGGCCAGACCTGCAATCGCCCCATCGCCTTCGGGGTTCCCTATCGGACCGAAATACGTTGCGGCCTGAAAGGTGCCGCCGCTGTTGCCGAGCAGCACACCCACACTGCTGGCGAAGCTGCAAGTGGTGGAGTATGGTGCGCAGAGAACAACCACTTCGAGGTCAGGTATGCCATCCCCGTTCACGTCCGCAATCGCCACGCCGTGCGTTTGCCGTGCGTTCGTGTCATATGTCGACCCGACTGAAAAGGTGCCGTCGCCATTCCCCACAAACACATCTATATGGCCGCCTACAATAGGACTAGTGCAGCCTGGCTGAGTGGTTGCACAGTCGTCGCTGGCCACAATGTCGAGTTTGCCATCACCATTCAAGTCAGCCACTGCCACAGAGCCAGTTAATGCGGCGCTTGTAGGGTAGGTTGTCACCGCCTGAAATGTACCGTCGCCATTGCCCAGAAGCACGCCCACCGAGCCGGGTTGCGGAGGGATCCCATTGGCACAACCGGGCGGCCCACAAGCATTTGCTACCACTAAGTCGAGCTTGCCGTCCCCTCTTAGGTCGGCAACCGCAACGGCCTCGGCGTCTAAGCCGTCGTCGGCCTCGAAGCCGCCAGTGTCGTAAGTCAACGCAGGTTGAAAGGTCCCGTCGCCGTTACCGAGAAGCACCGCGATCGTGCCGTGGCTCGCGCAGGGGCCGAGGGTACTGCTGCCACATTGATTGAGCACTACGAGGTCGGGGTGGCCGTCCGCATTCACATCCGCGATGGCGACTGAGACAGCCTGGAAACCGCCCGAGTCGTAGTTCACGGCTGCCTGAAAAGTTCCGTCGCCATTGCCCAGCAACACGGCGACGGTTCCATCGGTTGTGCAGTAACCGGAACCAATCGCAGAACATTGGTTGACAACCACGATGTCGGGCTTGCCATCGCCGTTCACATCCGCGACGGCGACCCCAGCTGGCGACCAACCGTTCGAACTGTAGGTAACGGCCGTGCTAAAGGTGCCATTGCCGTTGTTCAACAGCACGCCCACGGAGCCATCTGTAAAGCAACTATGATCGCTGCCGCATCCGTTGACGACCACGAGGTCTGGTTTACCATCGCCGTTAACGTCGACTGCGACGACCGCTCCTGCAAGGATGCCGCCGGTGTCGTAGTTCACAGGCGTTCGCAAAGGAAATTCCGCACTTTGCGGAGTCTGCGGTTTGGGTGCTAATGCTTGAGTCTTCTTGGGGCCTTGTGGCGCGGTGGTACCAGTGAAGGAAAATTCTGAGCGCCGCACATTTTTCGGTCCAAGCTGATTCAGCGAGGGGCGGTCATTTGCCTGACCAAACGCGAGCGTGCCAGCCAGCACGAAGGAGATACAGACGAAGTGGATGAGTTTCACAAAACCCTCCTACACCGCATTTCGTAAAAGGGCTAGCGTTAAGGTGGCAGGCCGCGCTGCCGTCGGACATTCTTCGGCAGCAATTGTCCTCCAAGTGTGAGAGTGGGTCAACTAGCCAATTGTATGAGGGCCGGGGGCAGAGGTGGGACAAATCTTCTACTTACAGCGCTTAAGACGCACGCAATTAATCCGGGATTTAAGGGAATACAGTTGTCTCCCTTACACCTTGATGTGGCAGCTGGCCAGGCCGCGCTTCTCCAGATACTGCTGGTGGTAATCCTCGGCGGGATAGAAAGTTACTGCGGGAACGATCTGGGTGACAATTGGCTTGGAATAGCGGTGCGCATTTTCCAGCGCTTCCTTCGAAGCCTGCGCGGCTGCTTGCTGTTCGGGTGTGTGGAAGAAGATGGCGGAGCGGTATTGCGTGCCCCAGTCCGGCCCCTGGCGGTTGAGCTGCGTGGGATCGTGGTTCTCCCAGAATACTTTCAGGAGATCGGTGTAGCGAACCTGGGCGGGGTCGAAGTCGATTTCCACCGCTTCGGCGTGGCCGGTGCGATCGGTGCAAACTTCTTTATAGGTGGGACTGTCGGTGTTTCCGCCGGTGTAGCCGACGCTCGTGGCGAGCACCCCCGGCATTGCGCGGAAAGTGGCTTCGACTCCCCAGAAACATCCTGCTGCGAATGTGGCTTTCTCCATTGTGCTCGCTCCTTAGCGATGCGCCGGGAAATTCCTCCGGTGGTCTGACGCGTTTCTATTAGATGACGAATCGGGCAGAAAGTCACGTCGGGGGGAAGGTAGTGGTGTGCTTTGTGAAGGAAGCGATCCAAACGCGCGATTATTGCATCGCAAAGAACGCGGCGCTTCGCGCGGATCGCCCAGATTCCTCGCGGCGCAAGGAACGCTTGCTCGGAATGACAATTAAAGCACCACTACGAGAAAAAGACGATCGAGCTTTGCTCGACGGACAGCCGGGGGGCGGCTGTCCCCACATAGATCTCTATCTCCCCAATCTCTATCCCCAGCCTCGCCTATGGCCTGATCGGGTAATTGACGCTTCGCGAAGATTCATTGTAAAGTGCGGCAAGGTTTCGCAGTAGTGTCTCCAGGAGAAGTCTGTGGTTTCGAACACCAGCCGCGCCAGAGGTGTGCAGAAGTTTGCCGTTTTTTTGTTCCTGGCGCTGGCCACGGCACAGGCGGCGCTGGCGGTTCCGGGCTTTACTCCACAACGTCGCGTTGGCTACGGCACGGGGGATCAGTGGGAACCTGCGCTGAGCGCCGATGGGCGCGGACACATCTATATTCTGTTTCCTCAGTACGGAGCAGTGAGTGATTGCCCCGGTTGCACCGCGCCGACGATTGCTCTGCAGGTCAGCAATGACAATGGATTGTCCTGGGAGGCGCCGCATCCGCTGCTGGTTTCTTCCACCGGCCAGTTTGATCCGCAGATTGTGGTTGATCCTGTCGACAAGCAGACCGTCTACGCTTCGTGGCTGCAAAACAACAAACACGACGTGATGGTGGCAAGGTCGCAGGACTTTGGACGCACATGGTACTTTGCGGTAGCGGAGCGCTCGCCCGAAGATGCCGACAAGCCAGTGCTGGCAGTGCGCGGCGCCGATGTATACGTAGGATTTAATCATGAGGAACACTTTCTGGTGGCTGCCTCGCATGACTATGCGCAGAATTTTTCTTCGGCCGTGGTGAATCCGAATCCGGAGCCGGGGTGGTCGTTGGCTGGCGGGGCGACAGTCGATCCCAGCGGCGGCGTCTATTTTTCGTGGACGGCCTATGCGCGGCAGGAATTGAATACGCATCCGGTGAGCATTTTCGTGAGCCGGTCGGCGGATGGCGGGCAAAGCTGGAACACGGTCCTGCTGGACGTTTCAAGCGCTCCGCCGGATTGCGCCGCCCAGGGATGCGAGCCGGAATATCTGGGAGCGCAGATTGCGCTGGCCTCCGACTCGGCAGGAACGGTATATGCGTTGTGGAATGCTGGCGGCGCGCACGGTGGCCCGGAGCGTATTTACTTTTCGTCTTCGACGACGGGTGGGGCGAGCTGGTCAGCCAAGGCCGATGTCTCCTCTGCCGAGGAGCAGGTGGAACATTGTTTTCCGGCGATTGCCGCCGGAGTTGCGGGCGATGTGCGCATTGCGTGGATGGACATGCGGCAGGCTCCGTTGTGGAACGTTTTTTCTCGCAGCTCGAGCAACGGCGGGGCCACGTGGTCGGGCGAGGCGCAGCTTTCCAGTCCGGCGCGGGGCTACGATTACGTTCTGCCCAACGGCTTTAAATTCCCCTTCGGCGATTATTTCTCGATCGCCATCGACGATGTTGGAAGCACGCACGTGGTGTGGGGTGAGGGAAGCAATTTCAAGTCTCCCGGCTCGATTTGGTACGCTCGCGGGCGTTAAGAATCGCGCCTTTCCCGAGTAGTCCTGTCTCACGATCCAGCATACGTTACCGTCACCAGGGCCGATGGTTGACCGCAGTCGACGGTCGGCCTACCATGATCGGACAGCACACGGCAGCGGCATGGATTTTGCCATCGATAAGTTTTTGTCGCAGCAGGCCAGCATAGGCCAATCACGCTCCTCTGTCCTTAACCCCTTGCAGTGGATGGTCGTGATCATGGTCGCGGGGCTGACCGGTTTTGTTTTTGCTCACGCCCCGAACTGGCTCATTATTTTGATGGCGGTTTTACTAACTTCCACATTTGTGCTGTTCGCTTTCGGATTCATCTACTTCATGGTTCGAGAGCCGGGAACGCTGCGGTCGGAAATGTACGCGCTGTTGAAGGCCGCCCTGGACAGGGGATATTTCACGGCTGATACCGTAGCGCTGCTGGCGGGACGGGAGAGTAAAATAGAGAAGGGAGAGGGTTTTGCGGTGGACAACGCGAAAGACTTGAAGGAAACTGTGAGCCGCAGGCGCCGCAAACCCTCCCAGCTAGGGGATGCATAAGGGGTCATGACGCAGACCGACAGCAAAATCGTTCCAACTCTCACGTTCTATAAGGATTTTCCGGAAGAATGGGAGCGTTTCAGCCCAGAGATGCTCGACGCGCTCAGTGCTTTTTTTGAACGTCTTCAGTCCAACCCTTACGATCCAAGCATAATCGAGCGGTCTGAAAAGCTGGGCGGGTACTATGGCACTCCGGTCGGCCCACTCATCGTCTTCTGGAAGGTCGCTAACAAACGAGGCGAGACTGGAAGCCTCGGCCTCGTCACACAACCCGATTCAATCCACATCCTCGCCGTTGAACGGGCTAACGGCCGTTGAAGTGCCATCGTGCTGAGCCCCTTGTTCCTTTGACAGTTGGGTTATTTGGGGATTGGGGGACTGCGGCAGTTTCTTCGTTTATTCCAAAATCATGCCGCCAGTGAGGTCTGCGAGGCGCGCAACGCCATGATCCTGGCACCAGCTCTGGAGTTCGTCCACAATTTTTTCGGTGGCGCAGGGATCCCAATAGCTAGCGGTGCCGATCTGCACGGCAGTCGCGCCGGCGAGCATGAACTCGACCACATCGGCGGCCATGGAAATGCCGCCCATGCCGATCACCGGAATGTTCACCGAATGCGCGGCATCGTAGACCATGCGCAGCGCGATGGGCTTGATGGCTGGGCCGGAGAGGCCTGCAGTGACGTTGGCGATGCGCGGCTTGCGAGTCTCGGCATCGATGGCCATGGCGACGAAAGTGTTGACCAGCGAGACGGCGTCGGCGCCCGCCTCCTGTGCGATATAGGCCATCTGCGCGATGCTGGTGACGTTGGGCGAAAGTTTCACGATCAGGGGCCGGCGTGCGGCGTGTTTCGCGGTGCTGACCACTTCATCGAGCGATCGCGGATCGCTGCCGAATTGCATGCCTCCGTGGGCGGTGTTCGGGCACGAGACATTTAGTTCGTAAGCCGCGATGCCTTCTCCGTCGTTGAGAATTTCGATGGTGCGTTCGTAGTCCTCTCGAGCGAAGCCGAAGACGTTGGCGATGACGACGGTATTTTTTATCTGCTGAAGCTTGGGCATCTTCTCTGCGAGAAAGGCCGCTGCGCCGATGTTCTGCAAGCCAATGGCGTTCAACATGCCAGCGGCAGTTTCCCATAAGCGCGGAGGAGGATTGCCGGTCATCGCTTCGCGGGACAGGCCTTTGACGACGAATCCGCCAAGCTTATCGAGGTGCACGACATCCTCGAACTCGACGCCGTAGCCAAAGGTTCCGCTCGCTGCAATGACGGGATTTTTGAGCTCGATGCCGGCAAAGGTGACGCTGAGGTCGACGCTGCCGTTGGGGGATGGGGGCATGACGTTGTAGTGTACCGCGAGGCCGTGCGAAGTGCGATGGTTAGTGGGATGGCGGGTGGCGACTTCGCAGAAGAAGGCGATCGAGCTTCGCTCGACGGACAGCCGAGGCGGCTGTCCCCACAGCAGCCTAGCGGGGCGTGCATTCCACTCCCGGTTTCCGATAGAGTAGTTGGTTCCCATGCTTGATCTGAGTTTTGTCCGTGACAATCTGACTCGAGTGGAAGAAATGCTGCGGCAGCGCGGCGCCGATCCGGCTGCGGTGCTCAAGGATTTCCGCGACGTGGATACGCAGCGGCGGCAGGCCATCACCGAAGCGGAAACAATGAAGGCGCGGCGGAATAGGGCTTCGGAAGAGATCGCCAAGCTGAAGAAATCCGGGCAGGATGCTGCGCCGGCCATAGCGGAGACAAAGGATTTGCGCGAGCAGATTCAAGCCCGGGAAAAGACGGCGGCTGATCTTGATGCCCGCCTGCAGGATATTCTTGCCGGAATTCCGAACCTCCCGCACGCCAGCGTTCCGGTCGGCTATAGCGCCGAAGAGAATGTGGAAGTGCGGCGTTGGGGCGCGCCCCCGAAGTTTGACTTCACTCCGAAGCCGCACTGGGATCTGGGTGCGGAGCTCGGCGTGCTGGACCTGGAACGCGCGGCGAAGCTTACCGGAGCGCGTTTTGCGGTTTACTGGGATTTGGGCGCGAAGCTCGAACGCGCGCTGGCGAACTTCATGCTCGATCTGCACACGCGCGAGCATGGGTACACCGAGGTGTTGCCTCCGTACCTCGTCAATTCCGAGTCGATGTATGGCACGGGACAGTTGCCCAAATTCGCTGCGGACTCGTTTCGCGTGCCACATGGAGAAAAAGATCTTTGGCTGATTCCGACGGCGGAGGTTCCGGTCACGAATCTCTATCGTGACGAAATTCTCGACGCGGCGCGGCTGCCGATCTCGCTCACGGCCTACACGCCATGCTTCCGCAGTGAGGCGGGATCGTATGGAAAAGATGTGCGCGGCATTATCCGGCAGCATCAGTTTCAAAAGGTAGAGCTGGTGAAATTTGCTCGGCCGGAAAATTCTTATGACGAGCACGAGAAGCTGACGCAAAATGCGGAGACGGTCCTGCAGAAACTCGGCCTACACTATCGCACGGTGGCGTTGTGCGCGGGGGATATGGGCGCGGCTTCGGCGAAGACTTACGACATTGAAGTGTGGCTGCCGGGTCAGCAATTGTTTCGCGAGATTTCGTCGTGCTCGAATTTCGAGTCATACCAGGCGCGGCGGGCGAATATCCGCTATCGTCCGGAAGGCAAAAGCAAGACCGAGTTCGTGCACACGCTGAACGGAAGCGGGCTGGCGGTGGGTCGGACGTGGGTGGCGATCGTGGAGAACTATCAGCAGGCCGATGGCAGCGTGGTGATTCCCGAGGCGCTGCGGGATTATGTGGGGGCGGAGAGGATTACGAAGAAAAGCTTTTGACTGCAAAGTTTCAAGGTTTCAGAGTTTCAAGGCTCAAGGTCCTCGTGCTCGGGCATGGAACTATGGAACCTTGAAACGTTGAAACCTTGAAACCTAGAGGCTAGACTTGCAAAGTGTGGACATCAGCACGACCGCAACCGGCGCGCCTTCCCTACCGATGAAGGGCGTGTTGCGCACAATTCGCAGCTATATTCTCTGGCAGCACGAGCGTGGCACGTTGCATTACGACATCATGGTCACGCTGATCCTGATCTTTGTCTTCTTCTCACCCCGGGTCATCAACTTCAACGACAAACCTGGACCGCTGATCCAGCATCCTACCGGCGTACTGGTAACTTCTGACGGTGCGGGCGGGTTGGTCTATCAGATCGAGGCTTCCACAATCTCGGCTACGGACGATGCGGCGCTCCGCGAGCAGTTCGAACATATCATCGAGCCGATTTCCGGCGCAGTTTCGATCATGAAGTACGAGGAAGTCTCCGACCCCAAGGGCCACGTGCATGGATATCGAGTGTGGGCGAAGCGAAAATAGTGAGACCAACATTTGTGATCGCGATTTCTGGCGGCGTCCTTTGGCTCATGCTGCTCAGTTCGCTCGCGGCACAGGATCAGCAATCCGCGAAGCTGGAGAGCGTCCTCCAGAAGATGGACGATGCCGCGGCTCACTTCCAGACCGCACAAGCCGATTTTGTTTTCAACCAGTATCAGAAAGTAGTCGACGAAACCGACACGCAAACGGGCACGGTTTATTACCGGAAGTCGGGACAGGAAATCGAAATGCTGGCCGAGTTCAAGGAGCCTGACCGCAAGTTTGTGCTCTACAAGAACGGCAAGCTTCAGGTATATCAGCCGAAAATTGAGCAGGTGATGGAGTATTCGGCGGGGGCAAACCGTGAACAGCTCGAAAGCTTTCTGGTCCTGGGATTCGGGGGCAGCGGGCAGGATTTGAAAAAAAGATTTGACGTGAGTTATCAGGGTTGGGAGATGATCGACAACACTCCTACGGCAAAACTCCAATTGATTCCGAAAGACGCGAAAACGCTCAGCAACTTTCCGCAGATCATTTTGTGGATCGGCTTGGACAACGGCATCTCCGTGCAACAGAAGCTCATACAAACCCAAGGTGACTACCGCTTGGCCAAGTACTTCGGGATCAATTTGAAGGCAAAAATCGGCAATGACGTGTTTCGTTTGAAGACTACGGGCAAGACGAAGTTTGTCTCTCCACGCGGGTAACTGATTGAAACTAAAGAAGAAGAATCTGTGCTGAAAATCTAACGGAGGGCGCTATACTGCCGTAGGATTGTTCGAATTGATATATGGCAAAAGTTTTCACCATTCCCGTCCCGCCCAGACTGGGCCGTCCTGGAAAAAGGCAGCGAACTTCCGATCCTCGCTATGTCGACGGCCAGCGCCTGCTGGTGGAAGCCATGAAGTATCTGGCGCAGACCGACCCGGTGGCCAACCGTCCCGCCATTGAACTGATCTCCGAGCACGTCCGCACCCGGTTTCGCATGAGCGATTCACCGCTGGGGTAAGAGCTCGGTCCCAAGAATTCTGAACAAGACTGCCACGGAAGAGTGCCAATGAAAAAAGGGACCGGCAGTAACCGTCCCTCGACTCGTCGTTTGTGCGTACCTAGAACGAAAATCGCAGCGAGTACTGCATCACGCGCGGCGAGGTCAATTCTGTGTTAAAGAGACCAAAGCCCGTGATATTCACGAGGCTTTCACCGATGAGCGAACCGGCGGCGTCAAAACGTACTGAGTTGGTAACGTTGAATACATCCCAAGCAAACCGCACGGTCTTTTCTTCACCTACGTTCCACACCTTCGATAAACCGGCGTCAATGCCAAAGTAGCCCGGGCCGCGGAAGTTGTTGCGCTGCCCGGCCTCCCCTTCGTAGGTGGCACGGAAGTCTCCGGTCGAGTTGGCAACGCACTCGCAGGTGATAGCCTGCGGATTCTGGAAAACGCTGGGACCGCTCGGCGTGTTGAAAACTCCAGTCGTTGGCCTCGCACCGATCAACTCGGAAGACCCTTCCAGCTCAAAGTCGGTAGAGTATCCGGCGCCGGCTTGGACCGAGAAGGGGAATCCACTTGTCCAGCGGGCCAGGCCGTTAAAACCCCATCCTCCGAAGAGTCCGTTCACGAAACCTTTGGCGCTGCTTCCCCAATGCCGCCCGCGGCCGTAGGGCACGTCCCACAACCAGTTGGCATTGAGCTGATGGGTGGTGTCAAAATCCGAAGGCGCGCGCCACTGGTCCGGAGAAAAAGCGTTGATCACCTGGCTGTTAAAGGCCAGCCCATTGGACTCGAATCCATTCACGCGTTCCGCGTTCGACCCGACATCAATCGACTTGGAGTACACATAGTTGAAATCGAACATGAGGCCCGAGGCCATGGCGTGCCGCAACGATACCTGCAAGCCGTTATAGTTGCTGTTGCCGCGCGTTTGCCACCCATAGAGCGAGGAGAACTGATCCTGGTAGTACTGAAACGGAGTGCCTGGGAGTCCGTTAATCGGGTTGCTGGGGGCGGTGCCTGCACAGGCAGGGAAACAGAACCCGTCCATGATTTCCAATGAGGTAGTCTCGTTCGCCACATAGCACGTATACAAGTCGTAGATGTTCTGCGTGGCAGTCGGAGAAGCAACAGCCGAAGAGTTGGGTGCACAGCCCGAAGCGCCGGCTGCTCCACCGGCCTGTGGGAACATGTTCTGCCAGTACGGGATGTTTTTCACGCTAGGATCGGTCTCAGGTACTCCAGCATAGGCGGCCTTGGACAACGTCTGTGCAGCCTTGAAGTAGTCGGTCTTGCTCCTCGGATCGACCAGATCAAGCGGCTCGGACAGGTCGATTTCCTGCAGCAGGTGATGCGCAAAGCGTCCTGTGTAAGTGGCTTCCAGTACAAAATTGTGCGCCAACTCGCGTGTGATCGAAAAATCGATGACATGCGAATAGGGCGTTTTCAGGTTGTCATCAATGCCCCAGGCAATCGCTAATCCATAGGTGCTGGGATTATTCGAGGGGGTGTAGGGGAAGCCGTGGGGGACCGGCGAAATTTGACTCGCTGGTAGATTGCCGGCTCCAAGCAGTCCCGTATAGCGCGGAGAGTCATCAGTGGTGAGCACTCCGGCCGGATTGCTGATCGTGGTGGTCAAACCCCACGAGCCCTGCCGGTCGAATGTATTCACGACTCCTTCCCCGAAGTGATCGAAATAAAGACCGTAGCCCGCGCGAATGGAACTCTTGCCGGCGTCGCCGAGCACTTTATGCCAGAACCCGCTGTCTGCGTGCGGCGAATAAGCGATCGCGAATCGGGGCGCCAGGTTTTTGTAGTCCCATGCCCAGTACGGCTTCTTGCCGTTGGCTTGCCCGGAAAGGTCAAAGGTCAGGTCTGGCTGGACCACCGCTCCCTGATACATGTTCGTGATGCGATTCTCGAACCACTGGTGCATGTTGATGGTCGGCGCGACCTGATTGCCGTCGGCCTCGTAGGGCGGTTGCAAGAGCGAGTAGCGCAGACCATAAGTGACGGCTAGATTAGGCTTCACGCTCCACTTATCCTGCAGGTACATCTCGCCTTCAAAATTGTGGAAGTGGCGCGGAACTAAATCGCCGTTTGGTATCGCATTTCCGCTCTTGTCCTGGTTGGCTACGGTATACACCTGGCTGAGCAGACCGGTCACTTCCGTGGCGGCAAAACTGTACGAAAAGTCGAAGCCACTATCGACCGCCGGGAAGCTCGGATTCAGTGCGGGATCCAGACTAACCTTCGAATTCGCGATTGACGTTGGGTTCATCCATTCAGCGTTCGCATAGGCATACGAAATGTTCTCGGCGTTGGACTGCCGGTTGTTGTGGATCAGGCGCCAGTTCGTTCCGATCTCAATCGTGTGCCGGTTCTTAGTCCAGGAAACATCATCAATGAAATTGTGCACTGGAACGTTGGTAAAGATCGTGGGGGTGTCCGTGTGGTTGAGGCCCTGGGTGTCGTCAAGTCCGCGAAGGGTAACGTAATCCTGGCTGTTGAGTCCACCCTGTCCCACTCCCTGGCGGATAAATGCATAGCGGAAATTGTTGATCAGGTTGTTGCGGATTATATAGGTGTAACCAGCTGCGATTCCCTTGCTGTTATTGGTGACGAAATCGTCCGGAGGCAGACCTGGAAACTGGGGCGGCTTAGATTCATGGTCGTTCTGGAGGTTGCCGCGAATAAATAACGACTGGTTTCCGTCGCTCGTAATCTTGTAGTCGAGCTTGACGATGAAGGTATTGAGGCTGGTCGGATCATTCCCGGGGAAAGTGAAGCCTGACGAATTCAGAAGGTCTCCGCTGCCGTTTTCAGCGTTGCCGCAACTAGGGCAGTTCGGCGCCGGATAGTGAGTAAACAGAGCACTGGGGTTAGCGCCTCCGATGTTGGCAACAAGACCGTTTGGGCCAGGTCCCGCAGGGTTTCCGGGTGTGGGGGGACAGGTTGGCGGCGTTTGACTGGCGCACCCCGGACCGAAGCGATCGCCCTGGTCCAGAGAGGCGATACCTGCTGGAGTGAGCGTAGCTACCAGCTCCGGCGCGAAAAGAGCATTACTTGCAACCGAGACCAGTTGATTACCGCCGCTGCTTACTTGATAGCCATTGGAACAAGTTGGGCCGGGATCGCACAGATATTTTAGTTCGCCGGCGGCAAGACTTGCCGTGGGAATGATCCGGTTCGTCGGCACCTGATCGGCCGTGCGCTGGCCTTCGTAGGCGGCGAAGAAAAACAGCCGATCTTTCTGGATTGGCCCTCCGAACGTTCCGCCGAACGTGTTCCTGAGAATGTGCTGGGGCCGATTCGGAGCTCCCTCAATGATCTGCGACTCCTTGTTGAAATAATCATTGGCCACATCGAAGGTCGGGCGGTGATATTCGTAGACCGAGCCGTGGAAATTATTCGTGCCACTCTTGGTGACCAGATTGACTTGCGCGCCTGACGAACGCCCGGACGCTGCGTCGTAATTGCTGGTTGTAACACGAAACTCCTGCAAGGAATCGAGCGTGGCGCGCATGGCGCCTCGGAATGCGTATCCTTCGAGTTGGTCGTTATCGTCTAAACCGTCGAGAGTAACGTTGCTCTGGTCGCTGCGGGCGCCGTTGACCGCGCCGCCGCGGCTATCGTTGTCTTGCTGAGAGGGGATTATCCCTTGATTGCCCGTGCTCCCGATGAACACGACGCCCGGCTGCAGGCTCAGAATGGCGGCTGGATCTCGGCCCTCCGAGGGCAAGTCGATCAGTTGGCGGGAATTGAAGTTGTTGCCCAGCGTTGCGTCGGTGGTGTTAACCTGCGGCGCTTCGCCAGTAACATCGACCACCACCGACCTGCCCTGCACCTGCAGGGTGAGGTTCAGCGTGGCGGGGCTGCTGACCTGCAGCACCACGTTTTCGCGTTTCATCGTGGCGAAACCTGCGGCCTCGACGGTCAGCACATAGGCGGCGGGGGGAAGCTCGAGAAATTGATAAACTCCCTGACCATCGGTTTTCGTGATACGCGAAAATCCGGTGGCCGCATTGCTTAACGTTACGGTCGCTCCAGAGACCACCAAACCTTTGGCGTCAGAGATCTCGCCTCGAATCGATGTGGTGGCAGACTGGGTCACGCCGGCTGGCATCAAGAAGTTCACGCTCAACGAGAGAGAAGTGACGACCAGAAAAACCAATACCGGAACTACACGTGCACCAGAACGCATAGAGCCCCCTTCACGCCAGGCGTTGCTTTTCGAATTCATTTTTCCCAGGAAAATAGAAAGACGAATCGAGACCCTGGGGACCTGATGGGGCGCTATTGTGCAACTATCAGGCCACAATGTTCAAGCTGAATCTTCAGTAGTTCGGCGGCCGTAAAACGTTTAAATACGGCTTTTCACATACGCCGTTCCAGATTTGGGAGCCTGTTTATGCGGGTTTTCGATCACTACAATTGGATTTGCCGATATTCGATTTGCCGCTATTTGACTGGCTGATGAAGAGCGCTGCGGCTGCGACTATGACCACGGGATAGCATTCCAGTGTGTAACGAGGCTCGGGATTCTCCAGCGTTCCGAGGAAGAGTGAGCGCATGGTTAGAAATAGAACGAACAATCCAATGCCAACAAATGGGCGCGTGCGCAGCAGCCCTGCGGTGGCCGCTCCGACATAGAACAAGTTCACCAGACCGAAGACGATGCTCACTGCAAGCCAAGGACGTTCGTCGTCGAACTCCCACCAGCGCGGATCGGACGGCAACAGTTCGGTGCGCGGACGCAGCCACATGTCGGCGATGCGAAGCGCCGGAAGCCAAACGTAGTAGCGCAGGGGCGCGGAGTGAATCCGTGCGGCGGCCAGCGCGGCGAAGCGGGCATCGAGTTCGGGAGTTATTTCGTGATCCTGGTTGTAATCGTCGAAGAGTTGCTCCGTTTCCTGGCGCTGATCTTTCGCGTCATGCCCGTTCGACTCATGCCCAGGCGTATCATGCTTAGTAGAATCATGCCCAGTAGAATCGAAGGCGCGCCGTGGCAGGCGCTTGATATCAATGGCTGCACCCGGCACATTCCAGTAAATTTCCTGGACGGAGGCGGAATCGGCGATCCAGGTTTTGGTCCAACGATTGAATCCCGTCATCACAAATTCATCGGAGTCGTTGGCGTAGCGCGGCGCGAGCGGCTGGAAGCGATGAAAGGTATGCAGGTTGCGTAGCGTCCAGGGGATTAAGGCAGCGACAGTTCCGAGCGCCAGAATTATTCCGGATCGGAATATGGGAATCAAGTGTGGAGCAGAAGCCGATATTGCTTTTCGCTTCGCCCTCCAGCATCGTAGAAAAACTAGAAATAAATACGCGGCCACTGCGCCGAACAAAATGCCGCCATCCGGCCGCAGCAGGATACACGTTGCGACGGAAAGCCCACAGGCGAGCCACGTGCCTGAAGCTTGAATTGGATTAGAACGGTCGACATCGCGAAGATCGGCAAGTCCGCAAATTGCAAAATCCAGGGCCAGCGTCGTGAAAAAGATTTCCAGTGTTTCAGTGAGAGCTGCAGCGGCATAGTTGGCGAGAAACGGGCACAAGGCGGCGAGCAGGAAGCCCGCTTTCGCGGCGCGCTCGGAGAGCAAGCGGCGCGCCAGATCAACGATCAGAAAACATGTCCCCAGATCGAATAGAACCTGAATCAGCAACACCGCGCGGAAATTATTCACGCCGAAGATGGCGAAAATCGCCGCCAGAAACGCCGGGTATCCCGGCAGGCGCGATAGAGTTGGCACGATCTGGCCAGAATCGGTAATCCCGTAAACACCATGCCGCAACCAATTCGTAGCAATATCGGCGTAAAGCCGCGAATCATCGACGATGGCAGGAAAGCGAAACACAAAGAGCAGCCGCAGCGCCAGCGCCGCCAGGCTTGCCCAAAGAAAGAACCGAGCATTCTTCCGCACCAGTTCCAGCACGCTGAGAATATACGCGTTTGCGGTCATCCCGGAACCGGGAAAATGCATCCTAATAGCCACGGATGTTACCTCTACCCTGTTTCTTGCCTTGTGCATTGCGCGGTGGACCCTACAGGCTTTATGAGGATGCGAGCCAGACGCGCCATTATTGCGCGGCTAGCCCCGATCTCTCGCGGACCAAAGAACGCTTGCTGGGGATGACAATCGGGACATAGTGCGCCCGAGAATTGACCGTCTGCCGCGCGCGGCATACGATAAGCGATTAGCCCTGCATGCCTGAACCCATCTTTTATGATCCGCGTCGCGCCCGCTGGAAGCGCTTGAGACGCCTCGTTGATACTGCGGTTGCGGCGTTATCCGCCCTGATTATTTTCTTCGTTTACACCACGCTGCGGGACGAGCGCCTTCCCGAGTTACTGTTTTCGCCGCAGAAGCGCGCCTTCAAGGCGTTGAAGGAAAATGAGAAGGAGAAAGCCCGCGAGCGCCAGAAGAAGTTGGCGAGCCGGTCTCATCGCAAGTCGAAGCTGGCCCCATCGGAAGTTAAATTAAACCAGGATGAAGGCATCCGCGCGGCGTTCTATGTTCCCTGGGACGCCGCTAGTTTTTCTTCGCTGCGCGACTATTCCCGGCAAATCGACCTGCTGTATCCGGACTGGCTCCATGTACTGACTCCCGACGGCAGACTACAGGGCGTGGACGACCAGACCAACAAGTTCTTCGATGTGGTGCAGAACAATCACGCCCGTCCGGTGGATGACCGGGTAATGCCTTTTCTCAAAGACGAAGACCCAGCCATGGAAGTTTTCCCCATGGTGAATAACTTCGACGGCACCGAGTGGGCGGAAGGAATCACAGAGTTTCTGAATAATCCCAGCGCCCGCGCTCTCTTCCGCCAGCAGGTCGCGCTGTTTCTCTCATCCGACCGTTTTGGCGGGCTGATGGTCGATTTTGAGGCCTTCCCGAAAGAGGGTCAGCCCGGCTACGTTGCGCTGCTGAACGAACTTTCCGAAGACCTGCATGCTCGCGGGATGAAACTTTATGTCAGCGCACCCGCGCACAACGAAGAATTCGATTATCCCGCCATCGCGACGGCGGCCGATGGCGTGGTTGTGATGAACTACGACGAACATTATCCCGGCGCAGCGTCGGGGCCAGTCGCGTCGCAAGATTGGTTCGTGGAGAACCTCAAGTTCGCGGTGAAAGTGATTCCTCGGGAGAAGATCATTTGTGCTATCGCCAACTACGGCTATGACTGGGTGCTCAAGCCGAAGAATAGGAAGTTACCGCCCGATGCCAAAGATCACAGCGTTTCGGTGCAGGAAGCCTGGCTCGCAGCGCGCGATTCCGACGAAGATGTCACCTTTGACGATGACGCGCTGAATCCTCATTTCAGTTATCTGGATGAGAACAGCCTGCGCCACGACGTTTGGTTTCTGGATGGTGTTACAGCGCTAAACCATATGCGGGCCGCGCAGACATTGGGCATTCGGACTTTCGCTTTGTGGCGGCTGGGTGGTGAGGATCGTTCATTGTGGCGTGTGTGGGACATGCCCGGCGATGTTGGCGCTGCCGACAAACTGCGCGATGTTCCTCCGGGTCAGGATGTGGACATGGAGGGTCAGGGCGAAATCCTGCGCATCGAAGACCGGCCCACGCACGGAACGCGCGATCTTACAATCGACGCCAATACGAAGCTGATCGCGGACGAAAACTTTCAAACCCTACCAGAGCCTTATCGGGTCGCCCGTTACGGCTACAGCCAGAACAAAGTAGTGCTCACCTTCGACGATGGTCCCGATCCACAGTGGACTCCCAGAATTCTCGATGTGCTGAAGCGAGAGAATGCCCCTGCCACATTTTTTCTCATAGGCATTCAGACTGACAAGTTTTCCGGCCTGGCAAAGCGCATTTACAACGAAGGCCACACCATCGGCAACCATACCTTCACGCATCCCGATGTAAGCAATATTTCTTCGACTTATATGAAGGTGGAGTTGAATCTCACGGAGCGGCTGTTCGCCAGTCTTGTGGGAGTTCAAGCCAGACTGATGCGTCCGCCGTACGCCATCGATGAAGAACCAGACACGGCCGACCAGGTGAAGCCGCTCGAATTCGCACAAGACATGGGATACATCACCGTGGGCAACCGGATTGACCCCAACGATTGGAGCGATAAGCCGCGGCACAGCGCCGAGGAACTTTCTGCATACGTCCTCGCCCACCTGCCGCCCTGCGGTCCGAACGACTTGCGCTGCGGCAATATTATTATTCTGCACGACGGGGGCGGGAATCGCGCGGAAACGGTTCGTGCTCTGCCGATGATTATTGACGGCATCCGAGCCCGCGGCCTTGAAATCGCGCCCATCTATGACCTCCTCGGCAAAACTCGCGCCGATGTTATGGCTCCCCTGCCTACCGGCCAGCGCTGGGCTGCCCGCCTCGACCGGCTTGGCTTCTGGCTCTTTGACGCGGCGGTGGTGGGGATCACATGGATCTTTTTCATCGGCGATATCCTCATGACAGGGCGTTTACTGTTCATTGGTGCGGCGGCTGTGTACGACCGCCTGCAAGAGAAGATTTTTGGCAAGCCGGCCGAGGTCGCTTCGTACAGGCCCAAGGTTGCTGTTCTGATTCCAGCTTACAACGAAGAGAAAGTGATCGAGCGTACGGTGCGTGCCGCGCTTAATTCCGACTACTCCAATTTGCGTGTAATCGTCATCGACGATGGGTCGCGCGACCGTACGCTGGAGGTGGCGCGCCGCGCCTTTGCCCGGGAGGAAGCTCACGGAAAAGTACTAATCCTAACGAAGGCGAATGGCGGCAAGGCTGCCGCTCTCAACTATGGCATCGAACATATTCAGGATGCGGAGCTCTTCGTTGGTATCGATGCTGACACGATCATCGCCGGGGATGCCATTTCGCGCCTGGTACCGCATTTCATCAATCCGAAGGTCGGTGCCATTGCGGGCAATGCCAAGGTAGGCAACCGCGTAAATCTGTGGACGCGCTGGCAGGCACTTGAATACATCACCAGTCAGAACTTCGAGCGCCGTGCTCTGGATGTTCTTGGCGCGGTGAGCGTGGTGCCGGGAGCGATCGGGGCATGGCGCGTCTCCGCTGTGCGCGAAGCGGGCGGCTACCAGCTTGACACTGTTGCGGAAGATGCCGATCTCACGATGGCTCTGTTACGACGCGGCTACCGCGTGGAGTACGAAGATATGGCTTTGGCTTACACCGAAGCGCCAACCAATGCGAATGGCCTGATGCGCCAGCGTTTTCGCTGGTCTTTCGGCATTCTGCAGGCGGTCTACAAACACAGCGGCGTGTTTGCGCGTAAAGGAGCCCTGGGTTTTGTGGCGCTGCCGAACATTGTGATCTTCCAGATTCTGCTGCCGCTGGTGTCGCCGCTGATCGATATCATGTTCGCGGTTGGCGCTGTCTGGTATTTCATCCAGAAACATTTTCATCCCGATTCCACCGACCCCGCGAGCTTTCATAAACTGGTGGCATTCTTCTTCGTATTTCTAGTGGTTGACTTTCTGGCCTCAGCGCTGGCATTCGTGCTGGAGCGACGTCGTCCCGATGACAAAGAAGATGCCTGGCTGTTGAGCCAGGTCTGGCTGCAACGCTTCGCCTACCGGCAGTTATTCTCGGTGGTCCTGTTCAAAACGCTCAAGCGTGCGCTCGAAGGGCGAAGGTTCGCGTGGGATAAGTTGGAGCGGACTGCCGCAGTGAGGTATGTGGCGTCGGAAAATCGGGATTCGGTGAATGTGCAGTAGGCGGTCCAGCCGTCATTAGTTTTATCGGACTACATCATCGGAATAGCAATCCCGCGAACTCCGCCAGATTCCGCCGCCATACCATCCACGTGTGCATGCCCGGCGTCTCGATCTCGGTCTCCTTCACGCCCTTTGTCTTGAGCCATTCTCGGAGATTGCGATTGATCGTGATCAGACGATCCTCGGTGCCGCACGCGATCCACAACAGATGCAGTTGTTGATTCGCTCTTGCGTCGAGCGCGGGGAAATCCTTCTGAAACTCGTCGGGAATACCCCCCGAACTGAAAGCGCCGATCCAGGAAAACTTGTCGAGGTTGTTCAGCCCGGTGAGCAGCGATTCCGAGCCACCCATGGATAACCCGGCAATCGCCCGCGCATTGCGATCTTTGGTGATCCGGTATTCCTTTTCTACCCGTGGCATGACCTCGGTGAGCAGCGCGGCACTAAACTTGGTGAAGTTGCGATCCCGCACATCGGTATGACTCCACGCATTCCAGCCGAGGCGAATCATTTCCATGGTCCCGTAACCCAGCGGCATCACTACGATCATGGGCTTGGCCTTGCGCTGAGCGATGAGATTGTCGAGGATCACGTTCGCGTGTCCAACCGCCGTCCACCCGCTGGCGTCGTCACTGAATCCGTGCAGAAGATAAAGCACCGGGTAAGTCTTCCTCGCGTCCGGATCGTAGCCCGGCGGAGTGTACACGTAGTAATCGCGATCATCGCCCGCAACCGTAGACTTATAGAAGTGATGATGAATCTCTCCGTGGGGCACATCGTTCAATTCCCATGGTAGCGAGGGCGGTCCGGGAACATGAACGAAATTTCCCGGAGAAATCAGATTCGGAACGAGCGAGGGGTTGGACGCATCGAGCGAGCGTGCGCCGTCCGCAATGAAAGAATATCCGTAGTAGTCCGGCGCTAGCGGTGCAGTCGTAACGGTCCAAACGCCCTGATCGTCTTTCTGCATTTCGACGGGCGCGGCGCCTTCGCGACCAAGCTGGACCTCTCTCGCGTTGAGCGCACGAAAGCGGAAAGTTACACTGCCGTCGGGATGAATATCGGGAGAAACTAGTGACGTGGCCGGGGGCGAAGGCCGCTGCTCAGATTTTTTCTCCTGACCGACAACCCAGCCCGCTATTACTAAAAGGACGGAAAATAGGTGGAGCGGAGCCCAGAGACGACGCATGCATCCCCCAGAAGAAGTTGAGACAGCTGAAATCGGTAGCGGCTACAGCTTCTTTTCCGCGACCTCCAGCCGATTCTCCGCTTTGTGCAGCGCATTCAGCGAGCGCTCGACGTCCACATTGATGTCGCCGCTGGTGAGCCGCTGCTCGGCCCGGTCTTTACTTTTGCGCGCGCGCTCGACGTCGATCTCGGATGGGCGCTCGGCAGTTTCGGCGAGGATTGTTACTTTATCGGGCAGCACTTCGGCAAATCCCCAAGCCACCGCCAGTCGCTGCTCTTCAGCACCGGCCCGGTAGGTAATTTCGCCCACAGCGAGTTCGGTGATGAGCGGAGCGTGACCGGGCAGAACGCCGAGATAGCCGTTCTTGCCGGGAATCTGCACTTCTTCCGCCGGCGTGGCTACCACTCTTTTCTCCGGCGTGACAATCTCGAGTTGGAAAGTGTCTGCCATCAGTGATCAGTGGTCAGTGGTCAGTTTTCGTCCGCAATCAGTCGGTTCGACTGATCACTGAACACTGATCACGGGCCACTGCTTTTACGCCGCCGTCTTCATCTTTTCTGCCGCTTCCAACACTTCCTCAATCGGGCCCTTCATGTAAAACGCTTGCTCGGGGATGTCATCGTACTTGCCGTCGACAATTGCTTTGAAGCCTTTGACGGTGTCGGCAATTTTTACGTAACGTCCGGCTGCGCCGGTGAATTGTTCCGCAACGTGGAACGGTTGCGAGAGGAAGCGTTGAATCTTTCGCGCGCGCGCCACGGTCAGTTTTTGATCTTCGCTGAGTTCATCGATACCGAGAATCGCGATGATGTCCTGCAGGTCTTTGTAAGTCTGCAGCGTCTTCTTCACCGACTGCGCAACGTCATAGTGCTCTTGCCCGACGATGCGCGCATCCAGAATGCGCGAGGTGGAGGCCAGCGGATCGACTGCGGGATAAATTCCGATCTCGGTCAGCGCGCGCGAGAGCACGGTGGTCGCGTCGAGGTGAGCAAAGGTGGTCGCTGGAGCGGGATCGGTTAAGTCATCGGCGGGAACGTAAATCGCCTGCACCGAAGTGACCGAGCCTTTCTTCGTGGACGTGATACGCTCCTGCAGTTCACCCATTTCCGTTGCCAGATTTGGCTGATAACCCACGGCGCTGGGCATGCGGCCGAGCAGCGCGGACACTTCGGAACCCGCCTGCGTGAAACGGAAAATGTTGTCGATGAAGAGAAGCGTGTCTGCGCCTTCGGCATCGCGGAAGTATTCCGCGACCGTGAGTCCGGTGAGCGCTACTCGCAAGCGGGCGCCCGGCGGTTCCGTCATCTGACCGTAAATCAGCGCCGCCTTCGACTCCGCCGGCTTGCCCGGCTTGATCACGCCCGATTCCGTCATCTCCAGCCACAAGTCGTTACCTTCTCTCGTGCGCTCGCCCACGCCCGCAAACACCGAGTAGCCGCCGTGCTGCTTGGCGACGTTGTTGATCAGTTCCATGATGACGACGGTCTTACCCACGCCCGCGCCGCCGAACAAGCCGATCTTGCCACCCTTCAAGAACGGTTGAATGAGGTCGATGACTTTCACTCCGGTCTCGAACATCTCCGCGGTCGTGGCCTGTTCGTCGAACGCCGGTGCCAGGCGGTGAATCGGCATTCGCTCTTTGAATTCGATCGGGCCCAACTGATCCACTGGCTCGCCGATCACATTCATCACGCGTCCGAGCGTGCCACGACCTACAGGCACGGAGATCGGGCCGCCCTGATCGATGGCTTTCATGCCGCGCACCATGCCCTCGGTCGCTTCCATGGCGATACAGCGCACGCGTCCTTCGCCCAGGTGCTGCTGGACCTCAAGAATCACGTTCACGGGGCTCGGAACGGTGAACCCGTCGCTCACCACTCTCACCGCTTCGTAGATAGGCGGCAGGTGGCCTTCGGAAAATTGCACGTCCACTGCCGGACCTGCGATTTGAACAACGTGTCCGATATTTTCCATAAGTCAGCTTCTAGCTTTTAGCTCCTGGCTTCTAGCTAAACCAAACCCCACCTTCACACTGCACCGCCGCGCCCCGCGCTTAAACTCACAATCTGTTTGGCTAGAAGCTAGTAGCTATAAGCTAGCAGCTTCTTCACATTGCCGCCGCTCCGCTCACGATTTCTATAATCTCCTTCGTGATCTTGGCCTGCCGGGCCCGGTTCATGGCCAGCGTCAGGGAGTCGATCATATCGGTGGCGTTGCTGGTGGCCGACTCCATTGCGGTCATGCGTGCGGCATGCTCGGCAGCGACTGATTCCAGCAAGGCGCGGAAAATCTGGATGGCGACATATTTTGGCAGCAGGGCACGGAACAATTCCTCCGGCGGCTGTTCGTAGATGTAATCCACTTGCGCCGTGCCGAATTGCGCCGCAGCCTCGTCGGCCGGGGATTCAGAGCGCCGCAGGCCCACGCCGGCGCTCACTGCCGCCTCTTTCGCTCTTTTCTTTTCTTCTTCCGTCATCTCTTCGGCGAGGCGCACTGCCTGCTCGCCAACTTGCTCGATGGGAAGAATCTGTTCGACAACCAGGCGCTGCGCAATCACGGATTTGAATTCGTTGAAAACGACATAGACCGAGTCAATCTCTTCGCGCTCGTAGCGCTCAATTATGCCTTCCGCGATGGTGCGGGCTTGCGAAAATTCCAGCTTGCCGAGAACACCGACATGCTCACCCGTAATTTGTATCGGTCCGGCGCGCTCGGCAGACTCGGTTTCAGGGCGTTTCTCCAGCGATTCCTCGGACTCGGCGAGGCCGCGGGTCTGCACTACAGCGGAGGGATAGCGCCGGCGCAGAAAATCGCGCCCTTTGCGGCCAATCGCCTCGATATCGACATTCTTATTCGCCTTCAATTCGAGAAAACGCGTGGCTGCTTTGGTGATGTTGGCGCTGAAAGCCCCCGCCAGACCCTTGTCGCCGGTAACAACGATCAGAAGAATATTGTTCTCCGTCCGCTGCGCTAGCAAGGGATGTTTTGCCTCGCCGGTTTCCGGATCGTAAATCTCAGCGCGCGCCACCAGTGACTTCAGGACATTCGTCAACATCTGGGCATACGGACGCGCCGCCAGAGTACGCTCCTGCGCCCGGCGCAGCTTTGCCGCCGAGACCACTTTCATGGCCTTGGTGATCTGCCGCGTGTTCACCACGCTGCGGATACGGCGGCGAATATCCAGAATGTTAGCCATTGGAAACCCGCTATTGGCTATTAGCTCTTAGCCTCTAGCTAAACCTGTCGTCAGCCTTTTCCTACGATGCAGCGATTCAAGCCAAGAGCTAAAGGCTAAAAGCCTATTTCGCTACTGCTTCCCTTGACGATACGAACTGCTGCTTCGCCTGCTTCACTACGTCGGTTAACTGCGCTTTCAGACCGTCGTCGAGAATCTTCTTCTCCATGATTGTGCGCAGGAGGCCGCTGGCGGTTGCGTCGACGTACTCGTACAGCTCTTTTTCGAAGTCGCGGACTTGATTGACGGGTAGATCGTCCAGGAATCCTCCAGTGCCAGCGAAGATGATCAGAATCTGCTTGGAGAACGGCAGTGGCGAAAATTGGTTTTGCTTTAGCAGTTCGACCAGTCGTTGTCCGCGGTTGAGTTGCGCTTGCGTCGCCTTGTCGAGGTCGCTACCGAACTGCGCGAATGCTGCCAATTCCCGGTACTGCGCGAGTTCCAGTTTCAACGTGCCAGCAACCTGGCGCATGGCTTTAATCTGTGCGCTCCCGCCGACGCGACTCACCGAAAGACCTACGTTCACCGCGGGACGAACGCCCTGGTTGAACAAATCGGTTTCCAGATAAATCTGCCCGTCCGTGATTGAAATGACGTTGGTCGGAATGTAGGCGGAAACGTCGCCCGCCTGCGTCTCAATGATGGGCAGCGCGGTCAGCGATCCGCCGCCATTCTTGTCGCTTAATTTCGCCGAGCGCTCCAGCAGTCGTGAGTGAAGATAGAACACGTCTCCGGGATACGCTTCGCGTCCCGGTGGACGCCGCAGCAGCAGCGAGATTTCGCGATAGGAGGCCGCGTGCTTCGATAGATCGTCATAGATGACCAGCGCGTGACGCTTGGTGTCGCGGAAGTATTCGCCAATTGCGCACGCGGCATAGGGCGAAATGTATTGCATGGGTGCAGGTTCTGACGCCGAGGCCGCCACCACGATGGTATATTCCATCGCGCCGTAATCTTCCAGAATCTTCACCACCTGAGCAATCGACGATCGCTTCTGTCCGATCGCGTTATAGATGCAGATCAGGTCGTTTCCCTTGCTGTTGATGATGGTGTCGAGCGCAACCGCGGTTTTGCCCGTCTGACGGTCGCCAATGATCAGCTCGCGCTGACCGCGGCCGATCGGGATCATGCTGTCGATGGCCTTCAGTCCGGTGGCCATGGGCTCGCGCACGGGTTGGCGGTCAATGACGCCCGGCGCCAGTCGCTCGAGGGCGATAAATTTGTCAGTGGCGATGGGACCTTTGTCGTCGATGGGGCGGCCGAGTGAGTCGACTACGCGGCCGATCATGGCGTCGCCGACGGGCACGCTCATGATGCGCCCGGTGCGCTTCACTTCGTCGCCTGCTTCAATCCCCGTGTACTCGCCGAGGATGACCACGCCCACCTGATCTTCTTCCAGGTTCATGGCTATACCCGCAACGTCATGAGGGAAGGAAAGAAGTTCGCCGGCCATCACCTTATCGAGTCCATATACGCGGGCAATGCCGTCGCCCAGCGTGATAACCGTACCGGTCTCGTCCACCGAGATCTTCGACTCGTAGTTCTCGATCTGCTCGCGGATCAGTTTTGTAATTTCGTCTGCCTTGATCTGTGCCATAGAATCAGCTCTAAAACCCTAGCTTCTAGCTACTAGCTTCTAGCTAAACGGACCGAGCTAGAAGCCAGTAGCTAAGAGCTAATAGCTTCTTTCAACCTTTCCAACTGGCCCTTTACCGAACCATCGTAAATAGTGCTGCCCAGGTGTAGGACCGCGCCCCCGAGAAGCGACGCATCTTGTTCGTATTGAGCCCGCACTTTCTTTCCGGTCAGCTTCGCGACCTGCGCCTCGAACTCGCGCTTTTCTGCGTCATTTAATTCGCGAGCGCTGACGATCTGCGCCTCGGCGAATCCCAGCCGCGCGTCGAGTTCTTTCCCCAGTTGCCGGATAATGGGCTCTAGAAAATGCACGCGCCGGTGATCGATCAGGATCGCGACAAGATTCCTGACTTCCTTCGAGATCCCATCGCGCTGGGCAATCACGTCAAGCACGCGTCGTTTCTGATCGGCGGGGATCGCGGGATTTTCCCACACACGACGCAAGTCCGAACTTTCATCCAGCAAGGCCGCGATCGTGCGCAACTGCGCAACGGAACCATCCGCATCAAGATGCTCGTCTAGAACCACATCCGCAAAGGCGCGAGCGTAGGTGCTGGCGACCGAAGCCATACGCTAGCGGCCTCCCTTTCCAGGTATGTCAGAGCCTCTGCCAGACAAATCAGAAGCAGGTGAGTCTGAATACGCTCCCAGTTCTCCTGCAAAATTCCTTACCAGCGCTTGATCGGTTCGGGCATCGACATGAATTTGCCTCCCTGCAAGACCGATCGCCAAATCAGCCGCGTAGCTAGTCAATTCGCGCCGCGCCGCCTTGGCGGCGGCGGCGATCTCCTGCTGCGCCGATTCCACGATTTTTCGCGTATCTTCCTGAGCCGCCGCCTGGATTCGTGCTTCTTCGGCTGCCGCGTCTTTCTCGGCGGCGTTGCGCATCATGCCTATTTCGCCGTCCAGTTTCATCAGGCGCGATTCTATCTCTGCCAATCTGCGGCGCGCTTCTTCGCTGGCCTTCTGCGCCTCCTGCATTGCCTTCTGAATCGCCGCGGTGCGCGCGCTGAATGCGGCCGGCAGATACTTGCGACCAGCCCAGAAGATCAATCCGGCAATCACGGCAAAATTCACCAGAATGCTCAACAGATAAGCATTTCCGTTGCTCAGACCCGTGTGCCTTGCAACGAACTGCACCGATGGCGACTCTTTGAACTCGGCCTTGTCATCTTTTTCTTCGCCGGCGGCTTCACGGGTTTCATGCGTCAATTGGCGCGTGAAACTGAGCTGCTTGGACGATTCATGCTTCGAAGATTCATGCCTTGACGAATCAGGGGACCGCTGATTTTGCGCCGGCGGTGCCGACTGTGGCGGCGGTTCCTGCGCGGAAAGCGAAGCGGGCGCTCCCGCGAGACTCAAGGCGACCAGCATCAGCAGACACGGGCTTGTGATTTTTTTCAAGAAAACCATTGGGTTCGCTTGCGCAATCGGTTCGCGCGATTTCCAGCACTGAAGATTTAAGCCGCGAGACTTTAAGGCGCGAGACTTTAACCCGCGAAACAATGAGCGATGAGGCATCAACGTCCTGCTCCGGCCGGCTCCAACACACGGCGCATGATCTCGGTTGCCAAGGCCTGCGCCTCGGCCTGCAAAGCGCCCTGCGCGGCCTCGCGATCTTTCTCGATGTCAGCCTTCGCCGCCTGCACCTGCGCGTGAGTCTCGTTGTGAGCCTGGTTCAAAGTCGCGGTGCGCGCATCGAGCGCCATTTTGCGCCGTGCTTCCTGCGCTCGGAATACAGTGGCTCGCGCCTCGCGCAAACGCTGCTCGTATTCGGATGTGCGTGCCTCAGCCGCGGCAATGTCCGCCCGCGACTTCTCGACCGCTCCCTCGGTCTTGGCGCGCCGCTCGGCAAGCACCCGCTGCAGAGGCTTGTGCACGATGGTCGCATAGAGAGCGTACAGCAGTGCCAGCAGAATTACTGTGGGCACGGCACCGAGCAGTAATCCGCCTAGTTGTCGTAGCGTTTCATCCATCGATGGCTGCTGTACAGGAAAATGAGGGCTATGAAAACTGTTAAGTCTAGCGTCCGAGGGGGTTTATGTCAACGCAAAGGCTGACTTTTCAGGGACTTTTCGGGGCTGCGAAGGTGTCGAAATGGGCGAAATAAGGCGGAATCCGCGGGTCGTCCCTTCGGGATGCAGAAAGCTGCAACTAATCCTTGACTTCTCGGTACAGAGGATTAGCATAGAAGTATCACCTCCGATCCAATTCAGGATCGAATGGGCCGATAGCCAAGGACTGTCACCGCTTCTTGGTTGTCGGCCCATTTAAATTATGGCGGTTGGCCTCGATGTGAGGCAGAGTGGGCAACCCCATCCCCAAGCTCAACGGTGTCTAATCGTATTGTGAAGCGCATCCGCTCCGCCCTGCTTCTCCCGGTGTTACACCTGCTGATTGTTGCCTTTCCAATGTTCCGTCGTGCTCAAATGCTCTGGGACTATATTCCTACGGCTCAACGGGCCGAGGACTACGAAAGGGACCACCCACCAACCGATGCATCCGGCGATTACAAGTGGAACTGTTATGAATACCGGATGTCTACCAACGATCGGCTGATCGTCTCAGCAGAGTTGCCTGCGGCGATTCTCGTCGGCTACGACCAAGAATGTTGGCCAGCAATCATCCGGTCTACCCTCTACCGGTTGTTGAAATATCATGTTAGAGTGTCGAGCCGATTAATCGGGATCGACTGTCTACTCTTAGCTGGAGTCTTCGGACAGTGGCTCTTAATTGGCCGATGGCTCGACTTCCTCGACCAGGGGTCAAGACCTAGACGTCAGTGGATCATACCGGTCGCAGTCGTTACGCTAGGGGGTGTCGCGATGGTGCCAGGAGTATTCCTCAAGGGCGGAATGGCTGAGCACGGAAACATCATCGTAGGATTTGTGTCTCTGCTAGCTTGGCTCGCGCTCCTCCTGATGTTCACCGCTGCGGGCATTAAGGGGATCGCCAAGACTTTACGAAGAGCCAAACACGCTGATTAGGAGGCCCTACGCGACGACCCACTGTCTCACCCTCCTCACCACTGACTCCGGCGCCTCCGCCTCTAACTCGACTGCTCCATCTTTGTAAGTCCGCGAATAAATCCGGGCCTTGGCTTCCAGAAGGGCGAGCATCTTCCCTTCTTTCTGCGGGACGCGCAGGTGCACGCGGCTGACGTGGTCCTCTTCGATCATGGCATCGATGCGCGCCAGCAGTTTGTCAAGGCCTGTGCCTTCGGCCGCGGATACGTAAACCGTGTTATCGCCGTTGCGCGAAGAATCGTGCAACAAACTCTCGGCCACCTCGACATCGAGGAGATCAACTTTATTCATCACCCGCAGGCGCGGCTTTTTTTCCGCCTCGAGTTCCTTCAAGACAATCTCGACTTGCGCATCCTGTTCGGCGGAGAGGCGGCTGCTGGCGTCCGACACGTGCAGGATCAGCGACGCGCGCTGCACCTCTTCAAGCGTGGCGCGAAAGGCCGAGACCAGCGTGTGCGGCAGGCTGCGAATGAATCCCACCGTATCGGAAAGCAGCACCTTGCGCTTCGAGGGCAGCGTCACGGCCCGGATTGTGGGATCGAGGGTTGCGAACATGCGCGGCGAGGCCAGCACCGCCGCCCGAGTTAGCGCATTGAACAGCGTGGACTTGCCCGCGTTTGTGTAGCCGACCAGCGCCACGGTCGCGATTGGAGCCGACTCACGGCGCTGCCGCTGCTGAGCACGGATGCGCTTTACGTTCTCCAGTTGCTGCTCGACGTGCCGGATGCGGCGGTAGATTTTCCGCCGGTCAGTTTCGAGCTGAGTTTCACCGGGACCGCGCGTGCCGATGCCACCGCCGAGTTGCGACATCTCGACGCCGCGGCCTGCAAGGCGTGGGAGTAGGTATTGCAGTTGCGCCAGCTCCACCTGTAACTGGCCTTCGCGGGTGCGCGCATGGCGAGCAAAAATATCGAGGATGAGTTGAGTGCGGTCGATCACACGCCGCTTCACGATTTTTTCGATGTTGCGCTGCTGCGAGGCGCTGAGATCGTGATCGAAGAGAAGAAGATCAGCATTCACGGACGCGGCCGCGCCGGCAATTTCCTTCGAGCTTGCCTGCCCCAATCAATGTGGCAGGATCGAAGCGGTCGCGGCGCTGCAGAATTTCGCCGACGACGATCGCACCTGCGCTCCCCGCCAGTGTGCGCAGTTCGGCCAAGGACTCATCCGCATCGAACTCCGGCACTCTGGGCTTGTTGCTCGCCGACCTTACCGAGGCAGATGGACTGGACTTTACCGCAGGAATATCCGCAGCCGTCGCCGCATCGCGCGCCGCCTGTGCTTGTGGGGTAACCTGGTTCTTAGCCGATCGTCCGCGGGTGCGGACGTCGATGCCGATGAGAAAGGCGCGCTCCCGATCGTCCTCCGGGCGCACATTCTCCGGGCCGGGATCTGCGCCCAGAGGCACACGTGAACCTTCGAACGTGCGGACGCGCGTCTTCTTGGGATGAGAACTGCGCAAGCCGGAAACGCCTTACCCTTCGGAGCCCGAGGCGCTCGCCGCTGAAGCCGCCACCGGCGAGGTAGCCCCGGCCGCGGCCGCCACCTTGGCTTCCGGGTGCGGCAAGTGTGCGCTATGCGACCCCGTGCGGCCAATCACAATCGTGGAAATGGCGTGCTTGAAGATCAATTGCTCTTGTCCGTTGGCCTCGAGCACGACGGAATACTTGTCGAAGGAGCGAATGCGGCCTGTCAGCTTAACGCCGCTCAGCAGATAAATGGTGATGCTCAATCGCTCCTTGCGGGCTGTGTTCAGGAAGGAATCCTGGATGTTCTGCGCCGGCTTGCTGCTATCCATAGCCGATCTCCTTATATTGTGACTTCCAATCAACAACTCGCTCCTTTTGCGTGCGCGCCAGGGCGAGTTCAAAACAACAGCGTTTCCTCGCGGGACGTTTTCTGTATCTGTACGGCCCGCTCAAGGAAGACGGGGGGACACCCTGCCTCCTCGCAACGCCGATTTTCCGACGATGCGGCGCCTGGCAGGTAGCTGCGAGTACGATACGTCCTAAGCCCGCGCTTTTCAACCGCGAACTTGCAGAAATCAGCTTTCCTCCCAGTATTTCCCGAGGTGCGCTTTCTGATCTGGCTACCGCGGTTGTGTACAATCCCCGCGTGGACAATTCTTTACATTTAGTGGAGGCATGATGGCCAGCACCGCAGCGTTGTTTGCACCTCAAATCAATTTTCCTCCGGACTTCAACACAAACTTCCTCATGCTGGTTCGCTGGATTCATTTTCTCGCTGGGATCACGTGGATCGGCCTGCTCTATTTTTTCAACCTGGTGAATGTCCCGCTGATGAAAGAGTTGGACGCAGCTACTAAGGGCAAGGTAATGCCTGCGCTGATGACGCGTGCGCTGTGGTGGTTTCGCATGTCAGCAGCGCTGACCGTGGTGGCGGGCCTGGCCTACTGGGGAAATGTTGTTGGGTCGGACGCGCGGAACGGAGGCGGCTCGGCGGGTGCGGTGATGGGCAGCTTCTTCTTGATCTGGACCATCGTTTGGGGAGTGCTTTATGCCTGCCTCATCCCGGGCAAGGGAATCTTCGACAATGGTGCATTCGTCGGCATAGTTTATGCGGTCGTCGTCGCAGTCGCCGCCTGGCTCTTCCTGAGCCTGAATAGCCATGGCTGGGAGAGTAATCGCCTCCTCTCGATTGGGATCGGCGGCGGCATGGGATGGGTGATGCTGCTGAACGTCTGGGGAGTGATCTGGCGCATCCAGAAGCGCCTCATTCAGTGGACGCGCGACAACGCCACGAACGGCACTCCCATGCCCGATAAAGCCAAAGCCATGGCCCGTCAGGCCTTTCTGGCGAGCCGCGCCAATGCCTTCCTGTCAGTGGTGATGCTGTTCTTCATGGGAGCGGCGAGCCACTATCCCATGTTCGGGAAGTAAACACACTCTCTTTTGAAGTTGCCTTCGTCGAATTGTGCAGGCGCCGGGAACTAGAAAAAAGAAGCAAAAAATGAGGAGCGTCTTCCGACGCTCCTCATTGCGTTTTGTACTTAGGATCGTTGCAGCTAGAAGTAGATTTTGCCAGCCAGCTGCACCACACGGCCGTCGCCGTTCGTAGTGATGGACTGCACGCTGTTGGTCTGCCCGAAGACCGAAGTGCCAACGACGTTCGTGCCAGTTGTGCTGTTTAGCGGCCCAAAGTTCGCGTGATTGAATGTGTTGAAGGTCTCAAGCCGCAACTGTACAAACTTCGACTCGGTAAAGTGAATGTCCTTCTCCAAGGCCATGTCCCAGAAGTTCAGGCCTGGGCCATAAAACGGGTTGCGATTGGCATTCCCGAGCGTGCCAAGAGCAGGTACGGTAAAGGCCGCCGGGTTGACCCAATCGCCCGCCCCCCCACTTTTCAGGCTGGCCCGGGGGTTGTGGTTGATCTGCAACGGCGCCCCAGTCAGCTGTGCGTGGCCCGGGTTCTCATAAAATGCGTCCGGGAACGAATACTGCAGATCGTTGAACGCATTCGTGAAAACCGCGATAGGGAACCCGCTCTGGAACGTGGCAATACCCGTGATGGTCCAGCCATCGGCCAGATGCTTCCAGTGGTGCCCGTACTTATAGAAGGGCAGCGTGTAGCTATAATTAGCCACCAGACGCTGCGGGGCATCGGTAGCTGCTGGCCCGTAATTATTGGCGGAAGTAAACGCGTTTATACCTGGTCCGGAGAAAAGCTCTCCACCATTTTCAAAGTTGGAAATGTAGTCGAACGCGCGCGAATAGGTGTAGGCCACCTGGAATTGCAGGCCATTGGTGAAGCGCCGATTGATCGACGCTTGCAGCGAGTTATAGTTGGAACTCCAGTCGGTTGCGAACACACCCGGTTGGCCCAAGACGTTGGTAGCGGCTCCATTTTGAAAGCTTGCACCGCCCGTGCATGACGCTAAAAAGAAATCGGTTCCGCAGGCTAGTGCAGCCGGGTTATTGTTCACGCCCGGAAAGACTCCCGCTGGATTGGCGTTATAGTTGCCCTCCTCGTGTCGGCCAATTGCACCCACGTAACCTATAGTAACGATGGTCGACTTTGAAACTTGATACTCGACATTCAGATTGAAATTGGTCGCCCGGGGAGCTGTCATCCTCGGATCCGACTCGCTTATGTTGAATCCAAAGGGTTCGAACTGAGCCCACGTGCTTGCGGGAACGCTAGCCCCAACTGCTGGTGGAGAGAAAGGAAACAGCTGCGGCACGGTGCCGGTGGGAACTTTACCTATCGCGACGGTGTTCTGGGTTTGGAACGGGCTGCCGAAGTTTGGCGGGGCACCGATTGCGCCTGCGCCCGACGTCGCTAGAGAGAAGGGGGGAGTAAACAGCGTCTGCAGCGCCGCTTCCCCTTCCGTACGGTTGTAATAAAGCCCAATACCGCCGCGAACGCTCAGATTGTGGTTGTCCCTAGGGCTCCAGGCAAAGCCAAGGCGGGGAGCAAAATCACTATAGTGAACGCTGGGGCCGCCATAGCCGTTGATTCCCTTGTCTCCTGGGAAAACGAGGCCAACCGGAGCAGTGGGGAAAATCGTGGATTGCTCCCCAGGACGGATCGCCGCCATAGTCTCGCCATTGGCATAGATGTTCTTCTGCGGGGTCTCAATATCCCAGCCTGTGCCTAGAGTCAATGTCAGGTTTGGTTTGATCTGCCACTGGTCCTGAACGTAGGAATAGTATTCTTGGGCCCGGTCGCGGAGGATAGCACCGCTGCCCTGATTGTAGGAATCCGGAGTTCCCAGCAGGAAATCGGCTCCGGCATTTCCGGTAGAGAAGGTCCCGGACCCATTGTATTGGTAATTCCCGCTCAGATTGGCAAAGAACGGGTTGTTAACGGACAACCGATCCATGTTGAAGCCAACCTTGAGAGTATGGTGGCCCCAAACCTTACTGAAGTTGTCCGTGACTTGATAGGTGTTCTGAACGCGTGGTTGCGGGCCGTTGCTGCTGAACCCCAGAGTGAAAAACCCGCTTACGGCCATAACCGGGAGTGATTCCAGCGACCTGACTTGCGGAACGATGCCAGAGAACCCGTATGCCGTGGGATCTATGTTGGCTGCCGGCTCATTTGCAGTGAAATTGAAGCGCAGGTAGGCCACTCGTACTTCGTTCAAAGCGGTAGGAGAAAGAGTGTGGTTCCAGGCCGCAGTGTACTCGTAATACTTCGCTGGGCTGGTGCTGGCAAAGCCGGGAAGATCCGATCCACTGAAAGGCACTGCATCGCTGGCGGGAAAATTCTCATAAAATCCATAGAACCAGACCGCGTCCCTGTTCGTCACCTTTTCATCGATCCGGCCCAGGTACTGGTCTTGCTTCAGCGCCTCAGACGGGTTGAAGACGAAGTTATTACCCGAATTGGGCAGCGGCACGAATTGGTTCATCAACTTAACCGCCAGTGGGTTAAGATCTTGGGCGGGGATAACACCCGTGCTGAAGAGATTTGCATAAGTAAGCGGAGTCGCAGTTCCTGGCTGGCACTTAACGCCCCCAGCTACCGGACAGCTGGATTTGCTATCTCCGAACATTGCGAACGGAATAGGATTCGCTTTGAAGGCTGATCCCGCGGAGAAGTCCCCGCCTCGCTGTGCGGTACTGAACACCGGCACGGAGCTAGAAGCGTTTGGCTCAGGCCGGGTTGCACGTTCTCCCTGGTAGGAAAAGAAGAAGAACGCGTGATCCTTGTAGATCGGTCCTCCCACGGTGCCGCCGAACAAGTTCTGGTGGAAGGGAGACGCCGCCGGGTTTCCCGCCGCGTTGGCTTGAAACCACGCTGGGGCATCCAGGAAGGTATCGCGATAGAACTCAAAAACGTCTCCGTGGAACTGATTGGTGCCGCTCTTGATGGCAGCGTTCACGGTGGCGCCGGAATTGCGCCCGTACTCAGGATTGAGCGTGCTGCTCACCAGGTTAAACTCGCCAATGGCATCCGGACTGGGAACCACAAGCGGAACGTTCAGTGCGGCGTCATTGGTGTCGGTTCCGTTTATCAGGAACGCGTTCTGCTGTGTCTCCGACCCGTTCGTGGAGTACGCTCCTGCACCGAAGCGGTCGTTGGAAGCCTCAACCCCGGGTTGAAGCTGCATCAACTGGGTCCAGTTGCGCCCGTTCAGAGGCAGATCGACAATCTGGCTCCCCGTGATGGTGGTGCCGAGCTGCATACTGGTGGTCTCTACCTGGGCGGGATTGGCCTCGACCGTAATCGTTTCGCTAGTCACGCCAACTTCCATCGCCACTTTCAGGTTGAATACCTGGTCCAGATCCAGGTGAATGTGACCCTCCGAGAAGGCCTTGAAGCCGGTTTTCTCCCCTCTCACCGAATAGTCGCCGATGGGCAATTGCAAGAAAGCAAACAAACCATCTTTATCTGAGGTGACGTGGTAGGAGAGGCCGGTGGCTATGTTCGTGGCGGTCAATTTCGTGTCAGGCACCACCGCGCCGGATGGGTCTGTAACCGTACCGCGAATGCTCGCGTACAGGTTGTCGGCCTGCGCGGGCGGCGTCGCAACGAATGCGCCCAATAGACCCAGCGCTACGAGAAGCACTACAAAGCCAAACGAGTGGTGTTTCATGGAAAGCCTCCATATCGGACACGTTCGAACCAAGTGGGCCCAGCGTTTGAAAATTATGGAGAGGCCTACTTGCAACTACCCGGGCGTACTTCAGTAACGATATATGCAGTTAGTGTTCCAAAAACAAGACGGACATAACACACTGATAACAAACATGATATGGTATAGACATCTGTTATTTGTAAAGGTCTGTCTACATCGATTTGTGGAGGTAAACTACAGAAAACGGTACGTTTCCTATTTTTGCGTGAGGCCGTCCCAGGGCTTGAGTGTTTCTATCCCGTACTGAGAATCTATTCTCGCCCTCATACGTCGCCGAGTCTGAGCGCCGAGGTGAAGCGAATTGAAAGGCGTTTCACTCCCGGACTACTAAAAACTTTCCTGCTACAATCGGGTTTTCCGTGACCATATCTTCTACGAAGTCCAAACCTTTCAAGCCGGATTCGGCGAAGGGCTATTCATCCGTTGGAAATGCTCAGGTGTCCGTCCCCCTACTTGATCTGAGGCGGCAATATGACCGGATCGGGGCCGAGGTGCTGGCCGCGGTGGAACGTGTGTGCGCTTCGCAACATTACATTCTTGGGGCTGAGGTGGAGGCGCTCGAGCGCGAACTTGCGGAGTTCTGCGGTACGCGCGACGCAGTGGGTTGCGCCTCAGGCACGGATGCGTTGTGGCTGGCCCTTGCTTCGGCCGGAGTGCAGCCGGGAGATCAGGTTCTTACTACGCCTTTCAGCTTTTTCGCTTCATCCAGCGCCATCGTCCGTGCCGGCGCGCGTCCGGTGTTCGCTGATATCGATCCGCACACTTTTAATCTCGATCCCGCGCAGGTCGAATCTTTTCTGCGCGAAAGCAAACGCGATAAGCTCCGCGCGTTGTTGCCGGTTCATCTCTATGGTCAATGCGCGGAGATGGACGCCTTGCAGAGGCTGGCTGACGAATTCCATTTGTACTTGATTGAGGATGCCGCGCAGGCGATCGGAGGGAGTTGGAGGAATAACGCGGGCAAAAGTCGGGCGTGCGGGATCGATGGGCAGCGCGGCAGCGTTCAGCTTCTATCCCACAAAGAATCTCAGCGCCTACGGCGAGGCTGGTTTGGTTACAACGAACAATCCGGAGATGGCGGCCCACATGCGGCGCCTGCGCAGTCACGGTAGTTCCGAGCGCTACGTTCACGAGGAGTTTGGCTGGAATTGCCGTCTCGACGCCCTCCAGGCCGCCGTTTTGCGGGTGAAGTTGAAATATGTGGAGGGATGGAACGAAGCCCGCCGCCAGCGCGCCACGCGATACAACGAACTCTTCGCGGCTGCGGGATTGACGGCCGCTGGTGTGCAACCCGAGGATTCCGCGCCGATTCAACTGCCACAGACTTCGGCGAACGCTCACCACGTCTTCCATCAATATGTTATTCGCGCTTACCGCCGCGAGGAGTTGCGCGAGTTTCTCACCGCGCGCAAGATTGGCACCGAGGTTTACTATCCCGTCCCGTTGCACTTGCAATCTTGCTTTGTCTATCTGGGATACCGCGAAGGCGATTTTCCTGAAGCCGAGCGGGCTGCCAAAGAAGTGCTCGCCCTGCCAATGTTCCCGGAACTTACCGAGGAAGAGCAGCGCTGGGTCGTCGCCAGCATCGCGGACTTTTATTGCTAGCCAGATTTCTGCAACTGCACTCTGATAGATAAGACGGATAAGACGGTAACTTTTAGCGCCGACAATCATCAAACTCAGCGGAGTTGGAAGATGAGAAACTTTCCGGTCGCAGCGTTGAGGTTATCTCTGGTGGTTGCTGTCTGCTCGGCATTCCCTTTACGCGCGAAGGCGCAAACCGCTGCCGCGGACGCCGGTCGCACGCCCGTAGTCGTCGAGTTGTTCACGTCTGAGGGTTGTTCGTCTTGTCCTCCGGCTGACGTGCTCCTGCAAAAGCTGGAAGCACAGCAACCTGCAGCTGGTGCGGAGATTATCGCTTTAGAAGAGCACGTGGACTACTGGAATCACGATGGGTGGGTTGACCCCTATTCTTCACCGGAATGGACGCAGCGGCAACAAACCTACGTGAGCCTGGTCAAAAACGATGCGTATACACCCGAACTCGTGGTCGACGGGCAGAGCCAGTTTGTGGGCAACAATCCGCGGCAGGCGAAGTTAGAAATCGAAAAGGCGGCTCGCGCCGCAAAGACCCATGTTGCGATCACTGCGGCACAGTCGAATTCAAAGGGCTCGCTCTTCCACGTATCGGTCGGAAAACTCGTGGGCGGGACATCCGGAGACGTCGCGGAAATATGGCTCGCGGTGACCGAGGATGGCCTGCACTCGTCGGTGAGTCGAGGGGAGAATGCCGGACATGTCCTGCAGCACGTCGCCACCCTGCGTTCCTTGCAGAAGATCGGCGTCGCGGATGCGAATGCTGCATCTGTCTCCTTCTCCGGAGATCCGGTTGTGAAGTTTAACTCCCATTGGAATATTGGGAAACTTCACGTAACTATTTTCGTGCAGAAGAAAAAGAGCCGGGAGATTCTCGGCGCAGCTTCGACAGCAATTCAAGAGACAACCGTGGACTCTAAGCGGGCGAGCTAAATCTATCGCCGACGGCGTTTTGTGGCTGTCTTCGGAAGTGGAAGTTCTTTTTGCTCGCCTGGAGCAAGCACCCGGTGCACGATTGGCGTATTCAGCTTGTACTTGCGCTCGCTGACATTGCCGTTCTCGTCTTTCACTCGCAGGATGAAGACCGGCAACGTGCCTTCCTTATCGAAATTTTCGTTGGTCACCGTGATCGGCAGCACGCCGTTCAGGCGATGCTCGCGATACGCGGTTTCGTACCGGTGCCTTTTGACGTTCCAGGTGAACACGCGGATTTGATCGTAGTCGTAGGATAAACCGTCGTGCGGTTCGGTGACGGCACACAGATATTGCGGAACGTCTTTGTCTGTGCCCTCTTTGCCCGTGTCTTTCACCTGATCGAGTACGAAGAACGCGACAATGCGCTGGCCCTCGGCATATTGCGCGATGTCGAGCGGGACATCGATGTCGACCATACGCCCCAGCACCCAGCCCACTCGGTTCTGCGCGTCACGCACCAGCCACCAGTCTTCCAGCGCTGGACCGGAAGGTTTGCCACCAAGTTTCGTCACTACGGGAGCCGCTCCCGGCTGCTTCTCAGCCGTGGAGCGTTTCAGAGCGGACACCTTCGCTCCCGCGGAAAGCTGGTACAGGTGCTCGGTTTCGCGGCCGGGCGTCAGATGCAAGTTGGTATCGCTGCGCAACACACCGGGCGATTGCACGGGATCATTCAGGTTCTCTTGCGTGAGCTTCTGCAGGCTGTCGTAGGTGCGCTGATCGACCAGGTTGCGTTGCTCGATCCAGCCCTCGAGGCCGCTCGTGGTGCGCACGCGGGCAAAACGCTTTTCGTGCTCCAGTACATCCACGCGCTCGCCGTTCTTCACCGTGCCAACCCGGTTGTAGATTGTGGCCACCTGATCGCGCAGCGTGGCCTGCACCGCGGAGACATAGTTCACTTCGAGTACGCGGTGGCCTCTGCGATTGCAGGCGGAAAATCCCAGCAATAAAGCTGCGGGCAAAACACAGGCCAGAACACGTCGACAATGCCATGGAATAAACAGTTTCACAATGCTTGCGAGGTTCACATCAAACGCGGTTCACTTTCCACTATAGCGCTTTACTAACACGATTTCCCGGCACGAAGGTGACGCCGGAAACACCTCTCACATGACTGCCCGAGAGCTACAGCGAGGAAATCTAGGTTTATAGTCTGCGGATGGATGATTTCCGCCAGTCAGACATCAGAAAGGATTGTTCCGAGAAACCGAGCCGCGGATTTGTTCCCGTAGGCATTTTCCTTTTCTTCGGCGCGGGGATGGCTTCTCTCGCAGGCGCAACACTGATTTGGCGTGGCACATTTCTCGAGCGAATATGGATTCTCAATCCCGGGGCATATCGTCAGCTTGCGCCGTTCGGCAGAACCATCGGAATCCTTTTTCTGATGCTCGGCGCGATTCTTGCCCTTGCCGCGGCGGGCTGGCTTCGCCGCCGACTCTGGGGTTGGAGGTTAGCAGTCCTCATCATCGCCACTCAGGTGCTCGGAGATCTGGTCAGCGCGTTCCGGGGCGATATAGTTCGCGGCGGCGTAGGCGTTGCGATTGCAGGGGCACTGCTGTTTTATCTTTGGCGGCCGCACATTCGGTCCCGCTTCCAGAGGATCCCGAAGACGGAATCCTGACATGATAACCCTGATTCGGTTAACATAATCAGGCCAGCTACAACTAAGCCAACTATAAAAATTAACGATGAAGATGAACAAGAAATTCAAAACTCATCTCGCTGTTCTCTCAGTACCGATATGGCTGCTGACGTTGCTGTTAGGCGCCAATGTGTGGGCCGGGGTGAATGAGGCCGTGAATCCGGCGCTGCGTCCGCCGAAAGGGGCGCAGGTAGCGATCGTGGTCTTCGAGGATCTTCAGTGCCCCCAGTGCCGCCGCGTCGCGCCCATCCTCGAGCAGGCTTCGAAGACCTATAAGATTCCACTGGTGCGGCACGATTTCCCCCTGCCGATGCACAACTGGTCTTATGATGCGGCCGTGATGGCGCGCTATTTCGACTCGACTTCAAAGGAGCTGGGCAACGAGTTCCGCGACTACATTTTCGCCAATCAGCTTGAGATTAATCCGCAGAACCTGCGCGGCTATGCTGAGAGGTTTGCCGGCGAGCATAAAGTGGACTTCCCCTTCGTGGTCGATCCGCAAGGGAAGTTCGCTGCCGAGGTGAACACCGACCGCGACGTGGGCAGGGCCATCAAACTCGAACACACCCCAACGGTGTACGTCGTCAGCAGCCGACATCCGGACAAGCCATACGTGGAGATGAAAGACGCCAGCCAACTGTATGCCCTGATTGACGCGATGATGAAGGATTAGTTCTCAGTTTGCGGTTTGCTGTTTTCGAGGCCAGACCTCCGACTTCATCTCTTGAGTTGTAACCTGGGTTGTAATCCCGGCCCTCAATAAATCCACAGCACGAATTGGGGATTTTCTCTCAAGCCCTCCTACCAGTGCAGGCTCTCCGGTCGCTACACTATCGGTGCGTATATAACTGTTGACATATATATATCGTTTGATATAGATAATGTCCTATGAACGCGGTCGATTCTCAAAAGTTCCTTCCACTTAAGACTCATTGGTTTCACATCATGCTCTCCCTTGCAGGTGGAGAGCAGCATGGCTACGGAATGATGCAGGAAGTCCTCGAGCGCACGAATGGAAAGGTGCGGTTGTGGCCAGCGACGCTGTATGGATCGATCAAGCGTCTGATCGAGGCAGAGCTGATCGAGGAGTCCGACGAACGGCCGGCACCAGAGCTGGACGACGCGCGCCGCCGTTATTACAGGCTGACGGCTCTCGGCAGGCAGGTGCTCGACGCAGAATGTGAGCGGCTGCAGGAGTTGGTCCGCATCATCCGAGTGAAGCAAATCATGGTGACCGAATGAGCCTCGCGTGGCGTATCTACCGGCGATTGGCGCAAGCTTTTCCTCACGAATTCAAATTGGCGTATGGCACTGACGTGATGCAACTCGGAGAGGACGTCGTGGACGACGTCGCTAGTAGGCATGGAGCCGCCGGGCTGTTACCACTGATCGCTGATATCGCGGTTCGCGTGCCGCTCGAATATCTCAGCGAAATGCGCGGCGATATGCGCTATGGGTTGCGAGCGCTCATCAAGTCGCCCGGATTCGCACTGGTTGGCATCGTTTCGATGGGACTCGGAATGGGATTGACGACCCTGGTGTACAGCTCGAATTGGAAATTGATATCCCGGGAGCTGCCGGCAGCGGCGAATGCTAAACGATTGGTGATGCCCCAGAAACCAGTGTCGTATTACTACATCGAGCAATACCGGGATCAAAATAATCTCTTCACCGGGGTCGCGGCATTCCAGACTGGCGTCCCGTTCAACGTCACTTTCCAGGGTGACGGGAATGCGAAACCAGAGCGCGTCTTCGGACAACTGGTGTCAGCCGATTATTTTTCGGTGCTCGGCGTCCCCGCCCAGCGTGGAAGAGTGCTCAGCCCTGAACTTGACAAGCCGGGTGACGCGCCCGTGGTGGTGATTAGTGACCGTTTCTGGCGCAATTACCTCAACTCCTCTCCTAACGTGGTGGGACAGACGCTTCGTCTGAACGGGCAACCTGCAACCATCGTGGGGATCACACCGAAAGACTTCAACGGCGCTCTTTCCATGAATCCGGCTGCGCTGTTTGTCCCGATCACTGTACCGGCCGCACTCGCTCCGGAGCTTGCGAACGACGTGCTGCATCAGCGCAATGCCCGAGAGTTCTTGGCCATGATGTGCCTGGCGCCTGGCGTCACCATTGAATCCGCAGAAGGTGCTCTCGACGCAATCACCCGTCATCTCGACGAGCAGGATGCATCGGCTACCGTGCGCAATGGGAATGATAAAGACAACGCCAGGCGGGTGACCTTACTTTCGGCGGGCGGCATGGTGCCGCTTCCGCGGAATTTGCGGCCCGTAGTGGTCGGATTCTATGCCGTGCTGATGGCGCTGATCATGACCATTGCGTGCATGAATCTGGCAAACATGCTGCTGGCGCGCGGCGCCAATCGCCAAAAGGAGTTGGCGATTCGCCTCGCGGTTGGTGCCAGCCGATTTCGGATAGTCCGGCAGATGATGAGCGAAGGTATTTTGCTCTCACTGCTGGGTGGCATTGCAGGATTTGGGCTCGCCTATGGTCTCGCCCTGCTACGCTCCCGCTTCATGCCGCCCACGGCGTTGCCGATGGAATCCAATTTCACTCCGGATTGGCACGCGGTTGTTTTTGTTTACGTACTCGTGATGGTGTGCGGTATCGCCTTCAGCCTCGCGCCCGCTTTGCGAGCAACGAAAGTCGAAGTTGCCCCAACGCTCAAAGCGGGCTCGGTGCTTCAGTTGCCGGGTTACCGGCGCTTTGGCGTGCGCAATGTGCTGATGGTCGCCCAGGTTGCGGGTTCGCTCATGCTGCTACTGATCACGGCTTTCCTGGTGATGGGCCTTAGCGAGGGAAGCCGCGTCCAAACCAAATTCGATCCCCACACGATGTATCTTCTCTCCGTCGATCCGGTGCGTGATGGCTATACCCTGGAAAAAGCGCAAGCTCTATTCGAGAAACTTCCCGAACAACTCAAAAGCGGCAGCGCGGTGCGCGCCGTCGCACTGGCGGCGCAGGCGCCCTTTCTGATCGAAGACGACGAAGATGATGGCAACCAGATGACCGCGGAAGAGACGTCGGGGACCTCGCGGGTGCAGCAATCGGTAGTCAAGGAAACCGTGGGCGCGGGCTATTTTGCCGTGTTGAACGAGGCTATGCTGGCTGGCCGTGAGTTCGAGGATCTGGATCTACGGGGTCCGCAGAATCCGGCCGACGGATCGAAGATCTTGCATGTCGTCCTGAATGAAAGCGCCTCGCGCGGATTCTTCGGAAACGGGAGTGCGATCGGGAAGCACATTAGGGACGACCAGCAGTCTTATGAAGTGGTTGGCGTGATACGCGATTTGAAAACTGGAGGCATCGGGATCAGCCAGTCCATAATCTACTTACCGCTGCTGCCGCGCAATTTTGCACGGCCGCCAGCCGATGGCATCACCGTTATGGTGCGGTCGGATGCGGGAACCGATGCTCTGAGCGGCATTCGACGCGAGATCGCTTCCATCGATCCAAACCTGAACCTCTTCAATGTGCGAACCCTCAGCGACTACTTGGAGGTTAGCCGCTCCGCCGAGCGTTTCGCCGTCGGTACCTACGGCGGAATTGGAATATTCGGGCTCATATTGGCGGCCATCGGACTCGCCGGGGTCACTGCTTACGGGGTCGCGCAACGAGGAAGAGAGATCGGAATTCGTATGGCGCTGGGCGCGCGTAAGGGCCAGGTGCTGCGACTGATGCTGCGCGAGAGCTCGGCCCTAGTCGGAGCCGGAACCGTTCTCGGATTCCTGGGCGCCTTCGTTCTGGCTAAAATACTTTCGGCGTTGACCAGCATTTTTGTCGTCGCGCTCAAGGTTGGTACCGACGATCCGCGTCTCCTGCTCGGCGCACCACTTCTGCTGGCAGCGCTGGCGCTGCTGGCCTGTTACGTGCCGGCTCGCAGAGCGGCAAAAATTGATCCGCTGAAGGCATTGCGGCAGGAGTAGAAGGCTTAGAGGACTGAGTGCGCACGCGATCATACTTCACGAGCGGAGTCTCTAGGCATTTCCGGCGACAAAAAAGGCGCCGGAATTTTTCCGGCGCCGATGAGAGAAACAATGCAGCTCGCGAGATGCGGTCTTGCGAGTTTGTTCCCTACGCAAACTTATTTGCTCTCCGCGATGGGGCTGGCCCCGAAATCGCGGCGATTGTTGACGGCGGTGCGAGCCGCGCGGGCGGCGGGCGGGTTGGCAGCTGCGGCGCCGTAGCGCTCCAGCAGAACAGGTGCCATCGTGTTTTCGGCTTCTTTGACGAAGATCATCTGATTCTCAGATGCCATATCAACGCGAACAAAGTCACCGAGCTTAACCTGCGCAGTCGCGACCAGGTTCGCCAGCGGAAACACCAGATGCCGCTCAATCGCGCGCTTAAGATGGCGGGCACCGTAACGCGGATCGGTACCTTCCTTCAGCAAAAATTGCTTCACTCCGCTCGTGCAGTTGAAAACAAATTGATTAGTCCCAGCGGCCGTCAGCACGCGCTGCTGAACCATTCCGAGTTCGATCTCGAGGATCTGCGCCAGATGCTCGTCGCGCAGGGTCTTGAATACCACAGTCTTGTCGATGCGGTTCATGAACTCCGGCGTGAACTTGCGTCGCGCAGCTTCGACGGCGGTGCGCTGAATTTTGTCGTCAAAGTTGTTGTCGACTTCCACCGCCTTCGGCGCGAAACCGAAACCACCATCGACCAGGTTCGTCATCTCGCTGGCTCCCAGGTTCGAGGTCAGGATAATGATGCACTGCGAAAGATCGACCCGGCGATTGTCACCCAGCGTGAGCGTAGCCTTATCCAGAATTCCAAGCAGCAACTGCCACAGCGAGTCGCTGGCCTTCTCGATTTCGTCGAAGAGGAGGATCGACAACTTCAGCTTCTCGGTGAACCACTGATTCAGCGCTTCCTGCGTCAGCAGAGGATGCGTCTCACGATGCCCCAGATATCCCGGAGGCGAACCGATTAACTTTGCAATCTCGTGCGAGTGCTGGAACTCGGCGCAATCAATCTTGATGCAGGCATGCGCGTCGCCGAATAGCGCCTCCGCCATGGCTTCCACCACGCGCGTCTTACCCGACCCGGTCGGGCCGAGAAAAAGCAGGTTGCCCACCGGACGCCCCGGCGCATTCAACCCTGCCAGAAACATCTGATAAATCTCTGCGACCTTTTCGATGGCCTGGTCCTGACCCACGATACGGCGGCGCAGCGCCGCTTCAAACTCTCCGGCATCGTTGCTGCGGCGGTTCGGATCAAGCACGGTGGCGAGACTGGTTCTCATAGAGTATTTTTTCTTTCCTATCCTAATCCGTCTATTACCCTGCTTCTCTGCCTACCTTGGGAGCTCCCGACAATTCCAGAAGTGACAAAATCTGTCAACCTGCAACCAACCGCCCTCCGCTCCGATACAGCGACTCCAAGCGTTCCCTTGGAATAAGCAAGCCTCTGGCCACGCGCCGCGCGGCCATCCCAAATGAAAAACCCCTGCATATGCTGGATTTAGCTTACCAAGGAGGATATTAGAACAGGATGTGGTGGAAATTTAAGACTGAGGAAGAGAAATACTTTGCGCAAGATGGAAACCCCACGCCTGAGGGATATCGTGCCGTCAGCCTAGCCTCCGGGACCCCTTCCCTGTGCTCTCCTGTGTCCTCTTGGGTTAGCACCCTTCCAACACCGACTGAGCAACGGGGATATGACCGTGCGTAACTAGCAACGCCAATTCCTGCAAGCTAGCATCGCGGCAAGTCGTTCTCGGAGGACTTCTTGCGCCGCTCGTCAGTTCTAACCATAGCCGCAGTCTCATGTTTTCTGTGTGCCACCGCCGCGATTCGTATCATCCCGCAGCTTTCTTCAGCTCTGGCCGCTCAGCCACAGAATGCGCAACCGTTGCCGGCAGTGGCAGCTTCCCAGGGGCTGCAATTAAAGCCCGCCAGCGCGACCGTGCCCGCCTCACTGAAACCGGCGGATGTCTCCTCCCCTTCGCCTAGGTTGCAGACTCCAAGCGCGACCACTGAAATCTACACTGCGAAGCGCGGAGAAAGCATCCCCGCCGTCGTCCATCAATATCTGCACCGCACCGCATATCTCACATCGTCGGAACTCTCCGAAGCCATCCGCGCAGCGAATGGAAAATCTAACAGCTCTAACATCCTGAAAGCCGGCGAGCAAATCACCATCCCAGGAATTCTCTCCGCACCGATCGCCGAACACACAGTTCCCATCGCCAAGGATTTTGAAGTGCGCGCCGTTTACCTCACCGGCGTCATGGCGGCCAGCGATCACGGACTTCGCATCATCCGCCACTGGCGCGAAGTCGGAGGCAATGCCGTGGTCTTCGACATTAAAGACTCCGACGGCAGCGTGAATATTCCCTTCGAGCACCCGCTGCTCGGCAAACACCAGGTTTACATTCACGACCTGCCGAAGTTCGTTCACTTCGTGCACTCGCAGAACATGCACGCCATCGCCCGCATCGCCATCTTTCGCGACGAGCGCATGGTCGTCGAGCATCCGGAACTCGCTGTGCAGTCCAAGAAAAATCATCAGCCCTGGCGCGAGAACGGCAAGCTGGTCTGGACCGATCCTTCTCAGCCCAAAGTGCAGGAGTATGACATAGCTCTCGCCAAGTTCGTCGCTCAATCCGGCGCCGACGAAATTCAATTCGATTACGTCCGCTTCCCCGCCGAAGGCGATCAAAAAGACGCCAGCTTCGTCTACCAAACCGAGTATCCGGACGGAAATCTGGCTGCAGATGCCATTTCGCCGTCAGTGGCCGTTGAAAATAATCCCGCGGACTGCACAGCTCCAGCCGCGAAGCGGCGAAAAAATGCAGCCCACGGCGCAAGCCGTGGGACAGTCGCAGAAGAGGGACAAGCCCCAGAGGGGCGAAAGACCGGTTGCAGCGCGGCTTCTAAGTCCACCGCAGCCCCCCATGGCATGCAGCGCTCCGACGTAATCACTGCGTTCCTGAAAAAAGCTTATGCCGAGTTGCACCCCACCGGCGTCCTGCTGTCCCTTGATGTCTTCGGTGTGATGGCCTGGCAGCGCCCCGTCGACCTCTCACACACTGGGCAGGACATCGTAGGCATGGCAAAATATTGCGACGTGCTTTCGCCCATGATCTATCCCTCGCACTTCTTCGGCATGGATAACATCGCCCACCCCGGCGACGCCCCTGAGCACTTCATCGGCGAATCCATGCAGCGCTTCGAGCTGATCACAAAAGGCAGTGGCGTCGTCATCCGTCCCTGGCTGCAAGCCTTCCGCTGGCGCACCAAAACCTATTCGCCGGAGTACATCAAAGTGCAAGTCGCCACCGCCAAAGAAAAAGGCGGCATCGGATTCTTGTTCTGGAACGCCGCCAACGACTACAGCAAGCCCTACGAAGCTATGCCCGAGATGAAAGCCGCGAATACCAAAGAGAAGGATAAGTTCTTTCGTGGGGATGAATTGCCGGGTGTGTCTGTGAAGGCAAGCCTGACGCCGGCAGCCGCTCCCGCGGCGCCATTGCAGACGGGCAGTCACTAAGACTCTTTGTCATTCCGAACCGCCGTCTGATCACAGCCGATGAGCGAATTCAGCGGTCTAAGATGGTGGAGACGGTGTGGTGAGGTGTGGCGGCCATACGCAAGATTGTGTCACCCGCCGCAAAAGTGCGTCAGCTATAATGTTTTGAAACGGTTGGCTCGATTTTCGCGTCTTAGTAGCAGCAGAAAAGCGATCGGCCCCGTTGGGATTGAAGTCTGACGGGCTGAAGGAGTTCGCATGGCGATCCAGAAGTCGGAAAACATCTGGCACAATGGCAAGCTCATCCCATGGGATGAAGCGACGATTCACGTGATGTCGCACGTGGTCCACTACGGGTCTTCGGTATTCGAGGGGATCCGCTGCTACGCGCCGCCCTCGGGCCCCGCTATCTTTCGCGCCAATGAGCACATTCAGCGCCTGCTCGATTCCGCCAAGGTCTACCGCATCGACGTCGACTACACTCGCGAAGAACTGGTGAAAGCCATGCTCGAAACCGTCGCCAGCAACGGCACCTGGCCGTGCTACGTGCGGCCCATCGTTCTCCGCGGCTACGGCGAGGCGGGAGTGAATCCGTTGAACTCGCCCACCGAGGTTTACATCATTAATTATCCGTGGGGAAAATATTTGGGTGGCGAGAGCGAAGGTTGCGACGTCTGCGTTTCCTCGTGGACGCGGATTGCTCCGAACACATTGCCGGCGATGGCCAAGTCGGGCGCGAACTACATGAACTCGCAGCTCATCAAGATGGAAGCCATCGTCAACGGATTTGCGGAAGGTATCGCGCTCGACGTCAACGGATTCGTGAGCGAAGGCTCGGGCGAAAATGTTTTCATCGTGCATCGCGAGAACCTGATCACGGCGCCGCTGGGGAACTCAGTTCTTCCGGGTATTACCCGCGATTCAGTGGTGCAGATCGCGCAAGATCTGGGTATTCCTCTGGTCGAGCAGATGATTCCGCGCGAGATGCTCTACATCGCCGACGAAGCCTTCTTCACTGGCACAGCTGCGGAGGTCACTCCGATTCGCACCGTCGACAAAATCAAAGTCGGCAAGGGCACTATGGGTCCCATTACCAAGGCGATCCAGAAAGAGTTTTACGCCATCGTGCGCGGCGAGAAGAGCGACCGCCACGGCTGGCTTACGCCAGTCCCAGTACAAAGCAAGCAGCCAGTGGGCGTATAATCCGTTTGCCATTACTCCGTGGAGGGGCGCACTTCGCGCTCCTCTCAGCTTCTACCCAGGACTACATAACACCACCACAAGGAGGAAGCATGTCTGCCGAAAAAGGTTTCACTCCTGAATTTGCCCAGGGCTATTGCGCGATGATGCTTGACGGCATCACGCGTGAGGCGGAAATCACCAAGAAAGTAATTGCGGCCGTGCCCGATGCGAAATCGGACTACCGGCCTGATCCGTGCGCACGCACGGCGAAAGAACTGGCGTGGCATCTCGCGAACACTGATGTTCAGTTCCTGAACGGAATTGCCGACCTGAATTTCAAGATGGCAAATCCGGAACACAAACCCACGACGTCGGCCGAAGTGGTCGCCTGGTACGACGAAAACCTGAAGAGTGGAGCGGCGCGCGTGGCTGCGATGACAGCAGAGCAGTTGCTCACGCCCATTAACTTCTTCAACGTGTTCAACCTGCCGGCGGTGCTGTATCTCGGATTCCTCAACAACCACAGCATCCATCACCGGGGCGAGCTGGCGACGTATCTGCGTCCCATGGGATCGAAAGTGCCCTCGATCTATGGCGGTAGCTATGACGAGCCGTTCCAACCACCCGCGGAAGTTGAGAAGGCCGCGTAGGATTTAGTCGCGTACGCTGGAAAGCCGCCCTGCGCGAGGGCGGCTTTTTGTTGGATTCAACTCCTGGCAGGGTACTCATCGTCCGCAGCATACGACGTCCACTGCATATTTCCGAAAAAAAATATATGCAGGTTCGTGCAGAACTACTTCCGGCGCGAGTCAAGACTCCAGGGCCCCGAGCCCAATTGTGAAATGAACAGCGCGCCGCCCATCATTGAGACGTTCTTCATGAACATGACGAATTGCATCTGGTACATCATTGGGTCGGTGACTGCCCAGAACTTATGCATCATCGGGGTGACGCCGGCCAAAAACAAAACTATCAACCAGGCGCCGATTTTGGCGCGATAGCCGAGCAGGATGGAAAGACCTCCCAGAAAGGCCAGCAGCCCAGAGAACGGGACTGCGATCGATGCCATGGGGACGCCCTGCGCTGCGGCATAGGCGATGGTCTGACTCAAGAAGTGCCTGGGGCCGGACATGAGAAAAATCAGCACGAACAGGAAACGCCCCAACAGAACGATGGGACCGCTTCCCTGTACCGCAATATTCACGGCATTTGACCGGCCGGGAAGTGTTGAAGTGATGGCTGACATAATTACCCTCCTTAATACAGAACTCTCTTGTTCTCAATTCGCTTAGATGGCGGCGTCGTTGCTTTGGTTACAATAAATAACCAATACTTCTTTACAATCTAGGGACTTTATAGTAACCTAGTATCAAATGGCTACTAAACGATCAGATGCGACCCAGAGCCCGTGCAAGATTGGCGGAATGCTCGAACTGCTTACGCGACCCTGGACCATGCACATTTTGTGGGCCTTAAGCCACAACGGTCCGATGCGTTTTGGAGTGCTCAAGGGGCAGATCGAGGGAATTTCCGCGCGCGTGCTCACGGAGCGGCTACGTACGCTGGAAGGCGCAGGTTTCGTCTTCCGGCACTACGAGCAGACCATCCCTCCGGCTGTGACGTACGGCATTACGGAACGAATGAAGGATCTTGAGAAGGTTTTCGTGCAACTGGAGGGACTGGCGAGGAAGTGGCAGGGTGAGGGGATGTCAGTTGCCGGCAATCGAGCGACCTCCGCACGGACAAGCGCAAGCGCCTAGACGGACATCCATAAGTGTGTGAGTGGGGACTCGGCTCGCTCGGATGTCATCAGCTTGAGTGGAAACACCACGCAAGGAACGATACGCACAATCTTTTCGGGCGATGAGGTCTCCGTTAAATTTCGAGCGAAGGGTCTCAAGAGACCTGATTGATGTGACTCGAAGGTGACGCTCGCAAAGGGAGCAATGAACGAAGCCTTTAGCCAGTACATCGAAGCCTTGCATCCGGCGTTTGAGCGTCTGCTTGCGATGCGACCAGTGACGATTGCCACTTTGCCAAAGGACGCACCCCTGCAATGTATATACCTCTTTAGCGAAGATGGACGTTTTCTCTACGTCGGCAGGACTCGGCGTCAATCGCTGGCGAAGCGACTGCGGCAACACTCCATTGATTCCGCAAAACACAATCAGGCAGTGTTTGCGTTCAAGATTGCCCGTGAGAAGACTGGACACCTCCACGCGGGTTACACAGCCGCGGATTCTCGGGAGGCGCTTTGCGCTGACCCGGAGTTTGCGGAAGCATTTCTGCAAGCGAAGAGGCGTATCCGGCAGATGGAACTCCGATACGTCGAGGAAGTAGACCCGCTGCGTCAGACGCTTTTGGAAATCTATGTCGCGGTCGTGCTTAAAACTTCGTACAACGATTTCGACACCCACTAACACCAGTGATGGAACGTAACCCTGTGATGGAAGTCACCTTGCAGAGAAGACAGGCGGGTGTAGCGTAGTCACGGAGGAAACGATGACTTGGAGAGAAGCAGTTCGGGCTTACCAACGCTGCCCGCTTGAACCCAGTGGGCACTACGCTTTGTTCCCCGATGGTACTGGCGCGATTCCTGTTGAACATTCTTGGCCGAAGCAGTATCTAAACAGCGAACGACGGGGTGTCTATCTCATCTTGTCAAAGACTGACGTTCCGCTATACGTCGGTAAGGCTGCGAAGCAGGCAATCGGGAAACGACTCGGGCGCTATTTCGGAACTGACCGGAAGACGAACGGCTGTCGGGTCAAACATCTTGTTGCACCTGCTGACTGGCAGGGTAGCGAACATTTTTCGGGATGGTGTCAGAGACCCGCGTACATCGTCACCGTTCCTGTCCCAGATGACATGGGAGAAGAAGCCTCACAGTTGGAGACCTATCTGATTGAGCAACTTCAGCCTTGTTGCAACACGGTTGGCATCAGGAAGCATAAATCAACAACACAAACGGAGGCTGCTTGAAGTCCGTCGCCTAGTGATTTAGGTCATTTCGCGAATCCAACCGTTTAACGCGAAAACACTTTTCTTTGTTGTCACTGGAAATCATTTCCGTGACCAACCACCTGTCATTGATTGTCTGGCCGACCGCAGGATAATCCTGTCCGTTGGGTGTGATTGCGACGGAAGTCGTGCTTACCTCGACATCGTTTTCAAAGAGACGCAGTATGTAATGCAAATGCCGTTCACCGTTTATCCCCGCGTTTGCCGGAGCGGTACTGCTGTGGCGGGTCATGGCTATCGAGTACCCAAACACCGCCTTTGCTCCGTGCTACCACGTTACTGCGGCCACATCGAGCACAGTTACCCAATTCGAGCCGACTGTTGGCGTGGTCATCCTGTATCCGCCGCAGTTGCTCGACGTCCAATTCGCCGTTGCACCGTCGCATAGGAAGATTCTACCTCTCCCTACGCCCTCAATCTTGTGAAGTAGAAGGCGAGAGCCAGAAGAATGATGAGGGTTGGCACGCCGACCCACAGCAAAGTTTCGAAATTGTCTAGCTTCTTTTTGGTGTCGTTGAGTTCGGCTTGTGTCCTTGCATTTTCATTCTTGCTGGCATCGAGGGCTGCTTTGGTCTCGGCGTGTTCAGCCTCTTCATCTTCCAATCGTTTCTCAGCGTCTCGGAGGTCGTTGAACGTCAAAACTGAAACGATGGTCAAGACGGAAATGGCAGCGTCTTTCTTTTGGGACTCATCTTCGTGTTTCTTCTCGCTATCCGCAAACTCTCTCGTTGTCGCCTCGTACTTTCGACGGTACTCATCACGTTCCCTGCTGGTGCGTCCCAACTGCGCGGCTGTATTTGCGGCTGATGACCCCGCCGTAATGAGACTCGCTGCTGCTCCAGCGATTGCAACTCCGGTACAAAGTGGCTCCATGTGACCCTCCGTCAATCGGACCTTCGACTACCTGCGCCATTGGGACGGCGCACAAGAGGATTTTAATCCTTCCCCGGCACTCCGGCTGTATCTTGCGTTGTATCCTAACGAGCCGAATTTCGAGCAGAATGAGGCATCACTGGCAGGATGAGGCGGCAGTAACGCATTGAAAACACGGGGTCGCAGACGGAGAAACGGTCTGTCGATTGCTCTGGCCGATCACTGAGGGCGCCTGGCTTTTGGGTCGCTTTATCTTACGGACGTGGAGATGACACGTCAACGAACAGGTCTGAAACGGTTTCTTCTTGAGGTAGCAAACCTTCCCAGTACGATTGTGGATGCGCTGAACCTGGGGGTCCTCTCCTGCGTTCAGCAGGCAGTCATTACCTAGGTCATCTTGGTCAACGTTACGATTCGGTTCATGATACGGAGAGCTTGGAGGAAAAACTCCTCCCAGGAAACCTTCTGCGATGAATATTGACGACCTGCTGCGCATTGCGACGGAACGGCGCGCTTCTGATTTGCATTTGAAGGTAGGAAACTATCCTCACCTGCGCATTGACGGCGAACTGGTGCCGTTGACCGAACAACCTCGCGTAACCGCGGAAGACATGCTGACCATGGCGTTCAGCATGATGTCAGCACGGCAGAAGCAGAAATTCAAAGAGACTACGGAAATCGATATGGCCTACGGCGTGGCCGGGCTGGGCCGCTTCCGTGTGAATATTTTTCAGCAGCGCGGCAACGTTGGCTTGGTTCTCCGCGTGATTCCCACTAAGATTCGCGCGCTCGACGAGTTGTTCCTGCCCAAGGTTGTGGAGCAGATTTGCGAAATGCCGCGCGGACTTGTATTGGTGACGGGCGTGACCGGTTCCGGTAAATCGACCACGCTGGCGGCCATGGTGGATCGAGTGAACTCCAGCCGCGCCGAGCACATTATTACCATTGAGGACCCCATCGAATTTCTGCACCGCGATAAGAAAGGGTACGTCAACCAGCGCGAAATCCAAGTGGATACGCCTTCGTTCAGCGCCGCCTTGCGCGCTTCCCTTCGTCAGGATCCGGATGTGATTCTGGTCGGCGAAATGCGCGACCTGGAAACTATTTCGACCGCCCTGCACGCGGCCGAAACAGGTCACATGGTTTTCTCCACATTGCACACACTGGATGCAGTGGAAACGGTCAACCGCATTATTTCTATTTTTCCGCCGCCGGAGCAAAAGCAGATTCGGCTGCAGTTGGCGGCAGTGCTGCGCGCCATCGTGAGCCAGCGCCTGGTACGGCGCTGCGACTCCGAGGGCCGGGTGCCCGCAGTCGAGGTCATGATCAACACTGCATTCATCCGAGAGTGCATTCTCGTGCCGGAAAAAACCCGCTCCATTCGAGACGCCATTGCGGCGGGCACATCGCAATACGGCATGCAGACCTTCGATCAGTCTTTGTGGGATCTTTTCCAGGCCGGACTGGTCAACTATGAGACGGCGCTAGAGAACGCCTCCAACGCCGACGACTTCAAACTGCGAATGCAGGGCATCGCATCGACCGCGGATATTTCCCGGCAGTCGATGCAATCTGCGGGTTTTGGCCGATAAGGGTTCCGTGGCTCCCAGGAAATATTGAATTCGCCGCCCTTTCGACGCCGAAGAGAGCCAAATCTGGCAGGCGAACGCTTCTCCTTTCCTATGCTCTCTTTTTATCCTTCTGCCACTAGCTCGTTCCGTGATCCGCTGCGAAAGCGCCCAGCACTGCCTGGCTGGACATTGAATTCAGAAGGGCTCAGGCGTACATTAACCGCCGAGCGAGACTTTAACCAGAAATTCTGGTCACCTAGCCTGCGCTGACCGCGACGATCATATTGGAGCTGAAACCATATGCCGAATCCGCGCCTGTTTCTTTTGTCGCTTGCCCTGATCGGGACTGGGGCCTGCACGCACTCGATGTTTGATGCCGCGACGGAGCAGCAGAAATTGTTGCGTCGGGATGCCGAGTGGGCCGACGCAGCCGCGGCCGGAAAGGATATTGAAAAGATCGTCTCCTACTGGAGTGACGATGCGCTGGTGATCGAGCCGGGGCAGCCGGTTTATGAGGGCAAGGCGGCGATTCGCGCCTACGTTGCCGCAAGTCTGCAAATTCCAGGATTCAAGATCCACTGGGTATCCGAAAGACCCGTCTTTTCTCCCGACGGAAGAATGGCGTATATGCGGGGTGTGGACGAGATAACTGCGCCCGGAGCGAATGGAGCTCTCGTGACGCTGCACATGCGTGGCATCACGGTTTGGCGTCGCACTGCGGACGACGAATGGCTCTGCGTGGCCGACATTGGGAATGAGCCACCTCCGGCTGTGCCGGCAAAACAATAGGCTGGACGCCGTCTAGTCTGGCGCTTGGGATCTAAAGCGGACGCATCCCGTGATAAAAAGGTCTATGGTTGGAAGGTATGGCCTTCCCGCGACCCAAGAGGAAGTACTATTCCGAAGACGAGTTGTACGAGTATGCCGTGGGTGCGCTGGCGCGACGCATGCGCACGGTTGCGGAATTGAAGCGGCTACTGCGGGCGCGGGTGGAAATTGAAACGGAATACGGACAGACGCTGGTGGAGCTTATCATCCGGCGATTGAAGGATCGCGGCTACTTGAACGATTCGCAGTATGCCGCCTATTTCTCCTCGTTGCGAAGGGACAATCAAAAGTTCGGCAGGCGGCGCGTGATTACCGATCTTAAGGTAAAAGGCATCCACAACGAAGTGATCGACAAAGCCGTGGACGCGGCCTTCGAAGGCATCAGCGAAGAAAAGCAGGCACGCGAATTTCTGCGGCGGAAACGCCTGGTGAAACCCAAAGATCAGAAAGAGACCGCACGCATCTTCCGTCAACTGGCGCGCGGAGGCTTTGGCACGAAAACCATCTTTACTATCCTGAAGAAATGGGATGTGGACGACGAGACCTTAAACGAATTGGAAAGTGAGATAGCGTAAGCTGTTCAGGCTTGGGAAAGCGCCATCGATTCTCGGCCGAAGGCCTTTTGACGTTGACAAAAGGAAAATGCACTTGGCAAGAGTCATTTCGATGGTGCATACTCCAATACCGTTCCCCACAGCGTTTCTCAAGGAGAGTTTTATGAATTTCCGCTTGAAGACAATTTTCGCAGCTATGTTGCTAAGCGCGGTGCCCGTCGCTCTGGCTCAAGGCGCAGCCACAGATGTGAAAAAGGGCACTGAGGATACTGGCAAAGAGACTAAGAAAGTCGCCACAAAGACTGCGCATGGCACCGAGAAAGCTGCCGACAAAACCGGCGATGCGACCAAGACCGCAGCCAAGGACACCGGACACGCCACCAAGAAGGCCGCTACCACGGTTGGCAAGGATACGGAGAAAGCCGCCGACAAAACTGGTCACGAAACGAAAGTGGTAGCCAAAGACACCGCGAAAGGTACTGAAAAAGCCGCCGATAAAACCGGCAGCGGCCTGAAGAAGGCCACCAAGGCTACCGGGCACGGGATAAAAAAGGCCGGAGAGAAGACTGAAGACGCCGTGAAGTAGCCCTGAGAATCTTGGAAGCTCTGAGGGCAGTCTGCTGTTCAGCGGTGGGCTGCCCATATAATCAGCTCTATCCCGCCTTGCGGTTCTCACCCAGGACTTCATCCAGCGCATCTGCCAATAGATGCGCCCGCTTCTGATAATCGGTGGCACCGCTCTCCTGCTTGCGCTTTAAAAGATGGTACTCATCGGCAATGTTCAATGCCGCCAGAACAGCCAGCCGGACAGTGTCAATCGTATTGGTGGCCTCGGCTACCGCCCGCATCTTCGAGTCCACGTACTCCGCCAGCTTCAAAATGTATTCCGGATCCGAACCGCGCAGGTTATACGCCTGATCGAAGATCTCGACGCGCACGCTGCTGTTCTGTGCATCCTTCAATGTTGAATCCTTAGTAGCAGTAGCCATCCCTGTCCCGCTCCTGAAAGTTTCCGGCATCGCGAGGGGTCTAACTCGCGCGCTCCTCGGCGATCGAGTCGATCTGCTCGAGCATCTTCTCTATGCGGATGCGAATCTCCTCCCGCTCTTTGCGCAGCTGCACCGTCTCTCGCCGCAACACGACCAACTGTTCGTCACGTTCCTCGAGTTGCTGCCGTGCCCGCTGGGCATCGCGCTCGGCTGCGTCCTGCGCCTTCCGCGCCGCCTTGTACATCTCGATAGTGCGGTAAATTTTCTCTTCCAGCGCCTGAAAATCATCCACTGGAACCTGCTCCGTTACCTGTTCCGTCGCGTTCAATGCCATGAGTACACTCACCCCTGAAAGATTGCAAACTTTCTCGCAGTATACTCTACAAACTTGAGGATGGAGCATGGCCTGTTGGTTGCATTTGTAGCCTTGCTATCGCGCTTTGGCTATAATGCCCGCATGAAACGGCTAAACCTTCCCTCGCTGGCCACTTTTGTGGCGCTGATTCTTTTTTCTCTCCCGAGCGCAGCCAAGACCAAGGTCGAAGTGAAGGACATGCAGGGCAAAGCGGTCGGCACGATTTTTTTGCAGAAGCAGGGATCGGGCGTCGGCCTTCAGTTGCACCTGCACGATCTGCCGCCGGGCGAGCACGCGATCCATTTTCATCAGAACCCGAAGTGCGATGCTCCAGACTTCAAATCAGCGGGACCGCATTTCAATCCCGAGGGCAAGAAGCACGGATTCGAGAATCCCGAGGGTCACCACGCCGGGGATATGCTGAACTTTATTGTTGGAGCGATGGGCAAGGCCGATGCGAAGCTGGAAGATAAAGACGTAACCCTTGCCGACGGCGCCAACTCGCTCTTCAGTAACGGCGGAACATCGATCATCATCCACGCCAAGGCCGACGACTACAAGACCGATCCCTCAGGCAATTCCGGTGACCGCATCGCCTGCGGGGTGGTTACGAAGTAGTTTGATCGCGCTCTATGTGGGGACAGCCGCCCTCGGCTGTCCGCCGAGCGAAGCGAGGCTCTCTCGTCGAAGGACAGCTGTCGGGATAGCTTGAGCTTCACCCCCCAAGAGATTGGCCTGAACGAAGATTAGAAGCCATCCATAAATGGGTTCGGGAAGGGCACGACGTTCAAGTCGTGCCGTCCAGAGCCATTAAAGACGAGGGCTTTAGCCCCTGAGGGACCTCGACCTGCTGCTCTGGACTATTTATGAGATGGCCTAAAGTTTCGCGCCCGTAACTTGCCCAGCCGCTCCGCAGCCGCATCCAGCGTCTCTAACTTCTTACAGAATGCAAAGCGCACCTGCCGCGCTCCGTCTCGCGGATTGCGATAAAAACTCGATCCCGGCACCGCCGCCACACCAATCTCTTTCACAAGATAGCGCACGAACTCCACATCGTCTTCGAAGCCAAAAGCCGAAATGTCTGTCATTACGTAGTACGCTCCTCGCGGGGGAAAGCAGCGAAACCCGGCTGTCTCGAGCACTGGAATCAAATGATCGCGCCGCACGCGGTATCCTTCGGCCAGCTTCGCATAATATTCCGCCGGCAAACTCAAAGCCGCCGCTCCTGCTTCCTGCAGCGGCGCCGGAGCACCGACCGTCAGAAAGTCGTGCACCTTCCGGATCGCATTCGTGATCTTCTCCGGCCCAACGGCCCAGCCCACACGCCATCCAGTGACGCTGTAGGTTTTCGACATGCCGTTGATCGTCACCGTGCGCTCGCGCATACCCTCGAGCGAAGCCATCGAAATATGCGCAGTGCCATCATACAAAATGTGTTCGTAAATCTCGTCTGTGATGGCCAGCACATCGAACTCAACGCACAAATCGCGAATCAACTCCAGTTCGGCGCGCGTGAACACTTTGCCAGTGGGATTGTTGGGCGTATTAAGAATGATGCCTTTAGTGTGCTGATCGAATGCCGCGCGCAACTCTTTCTCATCAAAGGTCCACTCGCCACCGTCGCGGGCCGGCGGACGCAGCTTTACGAATCGCGGCCTCGCCCCGCTCAGCACCGAATCCGGCCCGTAATTTTCATAAAAGGGCTCGAAGATCACCACCTCATCGCCGGCATTGCATACCGCCAGCAGGGTCGAGATCATCGCCTCGGTCGAGCCGCAGCACACCGTAATTTCTTTTTCCGGGTCAACCGTAATGCCTTGCCACACGCCCATCTTCCGTGCTATCGCATTCCGCAGGTTCTTCGCGCCCCAGGTAATTGCGTATTGATTCACATCGCCCTCAATCGCCGCTCGAGCTGCCTGCTTGATCTCCGCCGGAGCCGCAAAATCCGGAAACCCCTGCGCCAAATTTACCGCGCCGTAGAGCATCGCCTGCCGCGTCATCTCCCGTATTACCGACTCGGTAAAGTGCTCTACCTTGTCGCTAAGAAATTGCTTCTGCTGCATCGCTCGATGAGTATTCTGTTGAGAAGTGATTGCGTCCGCCATAGCGGCAGATTAGCACAGCGCTGAAACGCGGGCGAATCTAGCCTGAATGCTAAAATCGATGTCTAATCCCCATGCTGACTGGTTCTGAAATTCGCCGCAAGTTTCTCGACTTCTTTGTGCAGAAGGGGCACAAGGAGGTGCATTCGTCGTCACTGGTACCGGCAAACGATCCGACCCTCCTGTTCACGAATGCGGGCATGAATCAGTTCAAAGACGTGTTTCTGGGACTGGAGAAGCGCGACTACGCGCGCGCCACCACTTCACAGAAATGCGTGCGCGCCGGCGGCAAGCACAACGATTTGGAGAATGTGGGTTTCACCAACCGCCATCACACGTTTTTCGAGATGCTGGGCAATTTTTCCTTTGGCGATTACTTCAAGAAGGACGCCATTGCTTATGCGTGGGAGTTGATTACTTCGCCGGAGTGGTTCGGGATTGCGAAGGATAAGCTTTACGTCACCGTCTTTAACGGCGAAGGCGGCATCCCGCGCGACATCGAAGCCTATGACTTGTGGGCCGCGCAAGGCGTGCCCAAAGATCGCATCTTTGAGATGGGCCTGAAAGATAACTTCTGGCAGATGGGCGACACCGGCCCCTGCGGTCCGTGCAGCGAGATTCATTACGACATGGGCCCGGCCGCCTCGGAGCAGGGACACACGGATTGCGCTTTCACTTGCGATTGTGGCCGTTACGTCGAGCTTTGGAATCTGGTGTTCATGCAGTTTGACCGTGATGTGAGCGGGAAGCTGAATCCGTTGCCGAAACCGTCGATTGATACGGGCATGGGGCTGGAGCGGGTAGCGGCCGTGTTGCAGGGCGTGATTTCGAATTACGACACGGATTTGTTTACGCCCTTGATTGAGAGAGCTGCGGAGTTAACAGGCGAGCAAAGCTCGCCCGGACAGCCGAGGGCGGCTGTCCCCACACGAGTGGAAGAGGGCACAGGCCATGTGGGCACGGCCGCCCTCGGCCGTGCAGCCGAGCAAAGCTCGGCAGGCTCTCCCAGCCACAAGTCCGCAGCTTCCCTCAGAGTGATCACTGACCACTCGCGAGCAGCGACGTTTCTGATTTCGGATGGAGTGCTGCCATCGAATGAAGGGCGCGGTTATGTGCTGCGGAAGGTTATTCGGCGGGCAATCACGCACGGACGGCTGCTGGGACAAACAAAACCATTTCTCCATGAGATGGTGTTTGCGGTGCGGGATTTGATGCAGGATGCCTATCCAGAGTTGAACGAAACAGCAGATCGCGTTTCAAGAGTGGTCTCATCAGAGGAAACAAGATTTGCGCGCACATTGGATATTGGGTTGAAGCGGCTTGAAGAGCTGTTGGAGACGACCGGGGACTGGTACCGTCATATGGTCGAATCTGAAGTGCATGCACTTACCGAGAAGGTCGGCAATCTCGATGCTCTTGGCCTGAATGCCGAAAAGCTAGCGCATGATAAGTACGGTAGTAATCCTAGACTGCCGGGAGATGAAGCTTTCAAGCTCTACGACACTTTTGGCATACCGCTGGACTTTATACAAGATGCGGCACGCGATCAGGGAATAGAGTTCGATCAGGCTGGCTTTGATCTCGCGATGGAGGAGCAACGAACTCGCGCTCGCGCTTCCTGGAAAGGCGCGGCCAAGCAAACGGCCAATCCGGCCTACCAACAGCTCCCGAAATCGATCTTCGAAGGCTACCGGCAGACACGCTCTGATGGCTGCGAAGTGCTGGCCATTATCCACAACGGGCAAGGCGCGCAGGAACTCAAGGCTGGAGAATCCGGCGAAGTCATCCTTGACCACACGCCGTTCTACGCAGAATCCGGCGGACAGGTTGGCGACAAGGGATGGTTCTACTCGGACGATCACAACACCGTCGTCGCCGATGTGACAGGATGCTATTCGCCGATTCAGGGCGTGCGGGCGCATCAGGTTGTCGCGAAACAAGCAATCCGCGTCGGAGACAACGTGGATGCCGTGGTGAATGCGGACATTCGACTGTCCACGATGCGGAACCACACGGCTACGCATTTGCTTCATGCTGGGCTGCGCGAGGTGCTGGGGAAGCATGTGAAGCAGGCGGGGTCGCTAGTGGCACCGAATCATCTGCGCTTCGATTTTTCGCACTTCACGGCGGTCGAAGACGAAGAACTGCAAGATATTGAAGACATCATTAATAAAGAAGTTCTGCGCAACCAGATCGTCGAGACTATTACGGATGTGCCGATTGAAGAGGCCGTCAACCAGTATCATGCGATGGCGCTCTTCGGCGAGAAATATGGCGACAGGGTGCGGGTGGTGCGGATCGGCGACTTCTCGACGGAACTTTGCGGTGGCACGCACACGGGCGCGACCGGCGAGATTGGGCTGATCAAAATTCTGAAAGAAGGCAGTGTGTCGTCGGGCGTGCGCAGGGTGGAAGCGATCACGGGTCTGGGATCGGTTCATCATTTCCGTAAAGATCATGCATTGGAGAGAGTTGTCAGGTCATTGGCGCGAATGCCGGAAAATATGCCGCTTGATGCCTTCCTACGAGACGAGATCCAGATGAGAGATGAGGAGAACGAGCGTCTACGCCGCGAAAACGAGCAGCTGCGGATGAAATCGGCTTCGTCGAGTACGGCAAACATCGGCGATCAAATCAAAGATGTAAAGGGCATAAAGGTCCTTGCGCATCGTGTGGACAACTTAGAGCGAGCGCAACTGCGCACGCTGGTCGATCAGTTACGAGATAAGATTGGCTCGGGCGTCGTCGTGCTGGGTTCGGCGAGCAACGGCAACGTATCGCTGATCGTGGGGGTCACCAAAGATCTCACCAGCCGGGTTCAGGCGGGCAAGGTGATCGGCCCAGTGGCACAGAGAGTTGGCGGCAAGGGCGGAGGGCGCCCTGACCTGGCCGAAGCCGGCGGAAAAGACGCTGCAGCACTGGATTCCGCGCTGGACGGTGCTTACGCCGTCGTGGAGTCGCTACTGGCATGAACGCAACTGCAAATCCTCTCGACGATCGCCTGCGATTTATCAAGCACAAAGGCCACGCCATTTACTTGGTCGACCTCAGGTATTGCACGCCGAAGGAGTTACTTGCCCTACTCGAAATGGTGCGTGCCGATGTCGCGCGGCACGCGCCAGGATCATTGCTGACGTTGGCCGACTTTACTGGAGCGCAAATCGACAAGACGGTGGCCACGCGAATGAAAGAAGTTCTCGCTCTCGATCGGCCGTTTGTGAAGCGCTCTGCCTGGGTGGGCGCGGAAAGTCTGCCGCACGTCTTTCAGGAACACTTCAAGAATTTTTCTCAACGTGATTTTTCAGCCTTCGAGACGCGGGAAGAGGCGATGGACTGGCTGGTGAGCGAATAGCTTAGGCCAAGCTTAGTGGGCGCTTTCGTTGACATAGCTATCTCAAATAGCTATTATTGGAACATGCAAGTCAGCGTAGCCGACGCCAAGAACAAGCTGCCGGAACTAATTAAGGCGGTCGAGCAGGGCGAGCCAGTCACAATCTGCCGCCGGGGCAAGCCGGTCGTGGATATAGTGCGCACCGGTAAACCTTCGGGGAAAAAACCAATGTTCGGCACCTTGCGAGGAAAGATTCAGATCCTCGATCCGGATTGGTGGAAGCCGATGACCGATGAAGAAGTGAAAAGTCTGTTCGGCGGAGGCAAGTGAAGTGCGGGTGCTCCTGGATACGGCGGTTTTCATTTTCGCCGTCGAAGCGCCAGACCGCCTTAGTAAGCGGGCTCAAGGCGCTTTGAGAAACCCGGAGAACATTCGCGTGTTAAGTTCTGTTTCGCTCACTGAAATCGCTGTTAAAACATCTCTGGGTAAACTGAATATTTCAGCCTCGATCGCGCGCGAGGCGATCCAAGATATGGATATTCGTGTCCTGCCATTCACCGCTGATCACGCTTTTCGTATGTTCGATCTCCCTCCTCATCACCGCGATCCTTTTGATCGCCAGATCATTGCTCAGGCTTTGTGCGAGGAAATCGCTGTCGCTACTCCGGACGCAGTGTTTACCAGGTACAGGGGGCTAGAGATTATCTGGTAATTGCGCCTGCTGTGAGAGTACCCCTCAAGTCTCAGCTTCTCCACTTCAGCGTAACCGGCCCGGACAGCGGATGCTTCATCGCGTCCCCCGTCCGCTTTGCCTCGAGATGCGCGGCCTTCAACTGGAAATACCATCTCGCGGGGCGATCGGCATCATCGATCAGCATGAGATGCGGATTGTGTTTCAGGCCTTTGGCTTGCAGTTCCATGGTGTGGCGATCCTGCTCGACAAACTTGGCGAAGACAAATTTCAGTAACTCCGGGCCGAAGGGCAGCCAGCGAAAGATGTTCCAAGCGGCGACTACGTCGATGCGGCATTGGTTGCGCGTAATCGGGGTCACGGTGGTGAGCGAAGAAAACCAGTACTTCCCGGCGCGGATGACTTCGCGGCGCAAGTTTGGCAGAACGAAATCAATGGTGGTGGTAATGGAATCAGCGTCGGCATATAAGCGCAGCAGCTTGTAGGGCGCGGAGTTTGAGCTAGGCGTGTGCGCGCTCATGCGAAAGCCATTTGGAATGGGCTCGAAATTCTTGTGTTTCTCGTGGATGCTGTGGCGGCTGCGCCACCACCATGCCTGATGCACAAACGGTCCGTGCGCTGGATCCATCAGGCCGATAATACCGTGATCGATGCTCACCGGCATGTCGGCGGTGAGGTAGGCAAGCTTATATTTGTCGTCGAACTTTTCGACTTGCGGAGCCGCGTCGGGGGCTTCTTGCGGCTCGCTGAAACCCGCGCCCTGAGGTGCGGCATCGGGCATATACACCCATACAAAACTATCCTGTTCTTCGCAGGGATAGCTAGCAGCGTAGATGCGCTCCACCTTCAGATTCTGATCGCTGGTAAGGGACGGGATCAGTTGGCACTGGCCGTTGTGAGCGTCGAATTGCCAGCCATGGTAGGAGCATTCGACATTTTCTCCGTCAAATTTGCCGCAATGCAGCGGCATTCCGCGGTGCGGGCATGCATCGCGCAGCGCGAAGGGATGCCCCTCGCGATCGCGTCCGATAACCAGCGGAATCTCGAGCAGCATGGCTTGGTGGAGTTGGTTACGATGCACGCGATCGGCAGGCAAAGCGCGATACCAGAAGCCGGTGAGCATGAGCGAGTCCGGAGCCTGGCGTTGAGGAAGATCGCTTTCCGGCATAGTTGGGGACGCTGAATGCTTTGATGGTTGATCGAAAGCATATGCTAGCACCCGCGCGAAGTTTCAGCGTGCGAGGAGTTTTTAAGGCGGTGACTTTGATGCGCTGGAGTTCGGCTAACTTGCAAGCGCAGTCTTAATTCTCGCTGTTTCAGCGGCCGCGAACGCAGGGGCGCGGATTTGTCGAACACAATTTGGCGGAAGACCGCGCGAGCTCTCTCGCTGTTAGAGTCCGAGGTACGCCCGGCGCACTTCATCCATTCTTTGCACTTCATCCGACTTGCCACGGATGCTGATTCGACCTTCGGCAAACACGTAGGTGTAGTCGCTGATCGCTAGTGCGAGGTGGACATTCTGTTCCACCAAGACGACGGTGAGCCCCTGTTTCCGCAGGGCGCCCAAGGTCAGGAAGAGTTGTTGCGCCAGTACCGGGGCCAGACCGAGCGAGAGTTCGTCGATCATCAGCACCTCGGGCTCCTGCATCAAGCCACGGCCCATGGCCAGCATCTGCTGCTCGCCGCCGGAGAGGGTAGAAGACTTCTGCTGGCGGCGCTCTTGCAGGCGCGGGAACAGCGTATAAACGCGTTCCAGGTTCTGTTTGTGCCGCTTGCGGGCCCGCTTCGAGTAGCCGCCCATTTCCAGGTTCTCCTCAACTGACATGTCGGGGAAAAGCTGGCGGCCCTCGGGCACCAGCACCAGTCCGCGGTTGGCTTTGGCGTAGGCTGGCAGCTTGGTGACATCTTCTCCGTGAAGCAGCACGCGGCCCTTCCAGGCGCGCACACTGCCCATGATCGTGCGCAGACTGGTGGTTTTTCCAGCGCCATTGGTTCCGATGATGGTGGTCAATTTGCCACGCGCAACCTCGAGCGAGATGCCCCACAGGACCTGCACTTCGCCGTATCCGGACTCGAGGTTCTCCAGTTGAAGGGCAGACTCCATCATGCCATCCTTGTCAGCTTGTCGACGATATCGGGAAAGCCGAGGTAGGCTTCGACGACATCGGTATTGTGGACCACTTCGTCCGGCGAGCCTTCCGCCAGCTTGCGGCCCAGATTCAGCACCACGATCCGATTGGAGAGACTCATGATCGCCTGCATCAGGTGCTCGATCATGAGCACCGAGATGCCGCTATCGCGAATTTGGCGAACTATTTCGATCATCATCGAAACTTCAGTGGGATTCAGGCCGGCAAGCACCTCGTCCAGCAACAGGAGTTTGGGTTTCGCCGCCAGCGCCCGCGCTACTTCTAAACGCTTCTTGCCAGCGATGGTCAGCGAACGCGCGATCATACCGGCGCGGTCCGCCAATCCAACTTGTTGCAGCACTTCGGAAGCTACTTTGCGCGCGGCGGCTTTATCTAAGTATTCGCGGCCGAAGCAGGCGCCCACGGTGACGTTGTCAAGCACGGTGAGGTCGTTCAGTGGCTTGACGATCTGGTGGGTGCGCGCCAGACCGAAGTGAACTATTTTGTCGGGCGAAGAGCGGGTGATGTCTCTTCCCGCGAAGATAATGGTTCCCTGGTCGGCTTTGTAGACTCCGTTGACGACATTGAACAAGGTTGTCTTTCCGGCGCCGTTGGGACCGATGAGGCCCACGATCTCGCCCTCAGCGATGCTGAAGCTGACGTCGGAAACCGCGACGAGGCCGCCGAAACGTTTGCTGACTCCGCGCACTTCGAGGAGAGCGCTCATTCGATCACCTTTTTTGCACGGGGCGCCAGGCGATACAGCCAGCCAATCAAGCCTCCCGGCGCAAACAACACTACCAGGAGCAGAAGTCCGCCGGCGATCACCAGGTGAAAATTAGAAAGGACGGAAGAAGTCAGCAGGTAGGAGCGGAGTTTCTCATAGAGAGCCCCGCCCAAGGCTGCGCCGATCACCGAGCCACGTCCGCCGAGCATCAGCATAACGATGCCTTCCAGCGACAGCATGAACTCGAAGGCGATCGTGGGATCGATCATTCCGTTCTTGAAAAACATGAGCGCGCCAGCGACTGCGGGCAGAAACGCGGAGACACTGTAAATAATTGCCTTGTAGGTGGTGGCGTTGACGCCCAGCACAACGGCGGCATCCTCGTCTTCGCGAATGGCGAACAGGCCGAGGCCAAACTTGGAATTCTTAATGGCCAGACTGAGGATCATCGAGAAGGCCATAACCGCAATGATCAGGAAGTAGGTGATCCAGAGAGCGTGCCGGGCGCCGCCGAGCGACTGGTAGGACGCGAATGAGAGATACATGCCGGTCGATCTGCCCCAGGGATCGAAGTTGGAAACGAACGAACGTACGGCCTCTAAAATACCGATGGTGGCGAGAGCGAAGTAGGCTCCACGCAGGCGCAGAATGGCCAATCCAAACAAAAACGAGCACAGACTAACCAATATACCGGCCACCAGTGCCGACAGTACCAGGTTCCAGCCGCGCACGGTGGTCAGATAAAGTCCGACGTAACCGCCCAGCCCGTAAAAGACGATGTGGCCGAAGTTGACGTAGCCGGTGTAGCCAATCATTAGATTCAAATTGCTGGCGAGGATGATGGCGATGGCGACAAGGATAAGATCTTCACGCAAGGAAACGTTGTTGCCGTGCAGGGGAGCGTAGATAAAAGCGGCGGCAGTGAGCAAAATGATCCAGAAGAAGGGCCGGCGCAGGATCATGCCGCCGCCCTTTTGCCGAAGATGCCCTGCGGGAACACAACCAGCACCACCACAAACAGGCCGAACTCGATCAGAGGAATCCAACTGACGGCGATGAACGGCGTGACTACTCCCTCCAGCAATCCGAGGAGCACTCCAGCGACTAAAGCTCCGAAAGGCTTGCCCAGTCCCGCGAGAATGGTGACCACGAAACTTTTCAACTGGTAGGTCGCGCCGGAAAGAATGGTGAAAGGAAACAAGGTGGAAACCAGCGCCCCGGAAGTACACGCCAGAGCGATGCCGATGGCAAAGGCGACACTCAACACCGCCGTCGAGGAGATGCCCATCAACTCTGCGGCTTCGCGGTTATCGGCGACGGCGCGAATAGCTTTTCCGGTACGTGTGCGATAGAGGAAGAATTGCAGCGCCAGGGCGATGACCAACGCAGAGATGGCGGCCGCGATGTGGTTTCCTGTGAAAGTGTAGGCCCCGATGGTGATGCCGGGCAGCACAAAGTTGACGTTGTACGGGCTGGTGCTCCATACCGCTGTGCCGATGCCGATGACCATCATGTTCACCGCGAACGTCGAGAGCAGGCTCATCAACATGGAGCGGCCCACCACCCAGTGCACCGCCATCCAGTAAATGACGAGGCCGAGGAGCAATCCGGCCCCGAAGGTGGGCAGCAGCAGCACATAAGCGTTGATCCCCGTGGCGGCGAACAGCAGATACATGCAGAACATGCCCAGCGCGATCATGGCGCCGTGAGTAAGATTGATGACATCCATCACTCCCCAAATCAGACTCAAGCCCATCGCCGCGAGTCCGTAGACCGCTCCGACGAGCACGCCGTCGATCATGGAAGCCAGGACACCCGACATTCTCACCTTTCGCTTTCGTGGCTTTCGAACAATCTACGAGGAATTGGGTCCTCAGTGGATCGGATACATCAGGTCGGCGCTCTTGCCAGCCAACGGCCACACAACTTCCTTTGCAAGTTTGCCGGACTTGTCCTTCTGCCATTGCGCCAGAACCATGGAATGGCCCACCTGCAAGCCGTGTTCGTTGGCGGCGGTCGAGAATTTGGTCCGCCCGTAGAAGGTCGTGATGTCGGTGGCGTTCAGAGCCTGCGCCACCTTGTCCGAGTCAATACTGCCCGCCTGTTCAATGGCGTGTTGCAGGATCAGACCGCATGCGTAGCCACCAGCGGACTCATAGCTCGGCGGCGTATTGTTTTTCGCGCTATACGCCCTGGCGAAATCGGCGCCGCTCGGCCCATACTGCGCCTTAAACACCGACTGCGGTTCCCACTGCGACGGCACCATGACGCCCAGCGCCGCATCGCCCAGTTCGACCCACTGCGAACTGTCTGGCGCCACCAGCAACGTCAGCATCTTCAGGGGAACTTTGTGGCCGGAGAGCTGCCGGGCAAGGGTCGAACCATCGGCATAGTGGCCACCGCCAAGAAGCACGGTCGCTTTGGACGCAATCACTTTGTCGATGATGGCGCTGAAGTCGGTGGTGTTGGGAGCATAAGCTTCGCTGAATACTGAGTTGAAACCGAGCTGCTGCGCATAGGCCTTGGCCGGGGTCACCACGGCTACCGAAAACGATGAGTCCTCGTAGACGAAGGCGACTGTGGCTTTCGGGTCCTTGGTTTTCAGGGCGTCGAGGGCAACCTTCAGATATTCAGGGGCGGGAGCGAACATCTGGAAGAGGTACTGGTTGCCCAAGGTATAGGTTTTAGGTTCAGCCGCGCCCGTGGTGAGCATGATCTTGCCGTACTGCTCCGTCACTACGGCGGCGGTCGCGGTCAGCGAGGAAGAGTAGGGACTGAACAGGAAATCCGCCTTGTCCTCCAGGATCATGCGGCTGTAGAGCTGCTGCACGCGCTTGGAGTTGGATTCGTCGTCGTAGCTTTTGAATTGTATTTTGTAGGTCTTGCCGCCGGCCTTGATGCCGCCGGCAGCGTTCACCGTGTCGCGCCAGAGGTCAAACCCGCGCTCTTGCTCCACGGAATCGACGTTCAGGGCGCCGGTGTTGGAGACGGTGAATCCAATGGTGACTGTTTGTTGAGCGAATCCCGGGACAACCAGAAGAGCCAGAACTACTGCGAGAAGAGTCAATTGCTTCACAATCCACCTCGTGGGTAAGAAGTTTGCAAAGCTGATTCCCAACCTGTATCCCTAGGCTCGGCCATTTTCGCATCCTTTGCGGCTCGGGCACAAAAACTCCTGGATGGGAGAAGATGGACCTGATGGGGCATAGGGGCATAGCTATATCACGACTGCGCAGGGAGATTTGCGATTTCCGTCACTCTCCATTGTGATCTTTGAACGTGTGGGTTGTGATCTGTAACCTCTGAGATATGCGTGGAGGGGGACTCTCATGGAGTTTATCGGTCATTTTCGCAGGCTGACGCCGGGGCAGCGCAATACCTTCATCGCCTGCTTTCTGGGCTGGTCACTCGACGCTTTCGATTTTTTTATCCTGACCTTTTGTGTCAGCGCCATCGCGACTCAATTCCAGGCTAAGGTTTCCGCGGTGGCGGAGGCGATTTTCCTGACGCTCGCCATGCGTCCCGTGGGCGCGTTTTTATTCGGAGTGATGGCCGACCGCTACGGCCGGCGTCTTACGCTGATGGTCGACATCATCGCGTACTCGGTCTTTGAGCTGGCTTCGGCCTTCGCTCCTTCGTTGAAGGTACTGCTCATCATGCGGGCATTGTTTGGAATCGCCATGGGAGGAGAGTGGGGCGTGGGCGCTGCGCTAGCCTTTGAAACGTTGCCGGCGGAGGGCCGCGGATTTTTCTCGGGACTCTTGCAGGAAGGTTACGCGCTTGGCTACCTGGTGGCGGCGCTGGTTTACCGCACCGTCTTCCCGTTTGTTGGTTGGCGGGGGATGTTCATCGTCGGGGCACTCCCGGCATTTCTGGTCATCTACATTCGGACCAAAGTGGACGAGTCCCCGGCGTGGCTGCAAGGTAAGGTAGCAAGAAATACAGAAAGCCGGATGGGGAAGGACATTCTGACTTATGCGGGCACGTTCATTTTTCTAGTTGTGCTCATGTTTGCGTTTAACTCGTTCAGCCACGGGACACAAGATCTTTATGCGACGTTCCTGCAGAAAGACCATCACTTTACGCCGCAGACGGTGGGTTTGATCGCGACCATCGCGAACGTTGGCGCGTTGCTGGGCGGAATTTTGTTCGGGACGTGGTCGGAGAAGATCGGCCGGCGGCGAGCGATCGTGATCGCCGCGCTGCTGGCGATTCCGATGATCCGGCTGTGGGCCTATTCACATAGCGTACCGATGCTGGCGCTGGGAGGCTTTGCCATGCAATTCATGGTGCAAGGTGCATGGGGCGTCGTCCCCGCACACTTGAACGAACTTTCACCGGCTGCCGTGCGAGGAACCTTTCCCGGTTTCGCCTATCAGATAGGAAATCTGCTTTCTTCGCGCAACGTAGTGATCCAAGCCAAGCTCGCCGAACAGCGTTACGGTGGCATGTTTGCGCCGGTGCTGGCCTGGACCGTGCTGATCATTGCGACTTTAGTCGCGCTTGTCACTTGGCTAGGGAGGGAGCAGCGCGGGGTGGACATGTCGAATACGAGTTAGGGAATACTATTATGCAACTTTTGGCGTACCCCTATAGCACGAAGGCGGCATTGTCATGGGCAGATTCCTGTGTTACGGTAGGGGAAATTTCACGCCTTCGTAAATACTTTCAGGGGCCTTCTAATTCAATTTGGCAGAACGCGTGTGCAGGGGTAAGCGCCACTATGAAAGAAGCAATGGATTCAACTGCAGCCCAAATCTCAGGGGACGATGAGAATTTCGCCAATCGAAAGCTGATTCGTCCAGCGCTGCCGCGCCCGGATCATAACCACGGCAACCATAACGCGAATCACCTGCAGGTGGCGGAGCGCCGCGACCGGCACGATCGCCATGAGCGTCCGGAGCGGGGATTTGAGCGCCCGGAACGTGGATTCGACCGTGGCGACCGCGCTACCGGAGGGGGAGGGGGGCGAAAACCAGCACCCCCAGAGCAGACCAACGCCGAGAATTTCTACTACCAGAAGCAGATGCAGTCACGAACCTCGATGGTGATCGTGCTGCGTGACGGCGAGGAAGTACACGGCATTATCGAGTGGTACGACAAAACCTGCATTAAGGTAATCCGCGAAGACGGTCGACCGAACCTGATGATCTACAAGCCCGCGATCAAATATATGTTTAAAGAAGAAGAGGGCAGCGGACGGTAGTGAATTGAGTAATTGGGTAATTTTGTAATTGGGCAATTTACGAACCTCTGGACTGCGTCCTAATCTTCATCCGTCTTGAAAATCGCACAATCACCCGATCACTCAATCGCTCAATGGGTTTACGCTACAGATGCTCCCGTTGACAATCTCGCTTATCTCCCATAGCATCAGTCACTTGAGGCATCGTCTTGAGACCACATCCGGGAGCCGTGCGTGATTAAGCTCGACATCATCAACGAAGTGGTTGCCAGAACCGGCATCACCAAAACCAAAGCCGAGTTGGCGGTGGAAACCGTCTTCGAGAGTATGAAGAAGGCGCTGGCCCACGGGCAACGCATTGAGTTGCGGGGATTTGGTGTCTTTAACGTGCGCCCTCGCAAGACCGGCATCGGGCGCAATCCACGCACCGGAGCCGAGGTCTCGATTCCTCCGGGGAAGGCCGTGCGCTTCAAGCCTGGGAAAGAATTGCAGTCGATTGATTGAAGTCAGCACCGAGTACCGAGTACCTAGTAGCGAGGAAGATCCGTTCGAGCTGGCGCGTGCACATTCCCCTCTTGTTATCTGATACCTAGATTTTCTTCCCAGTTCTCAGCTCCGGAGTGCTTGTTTTTTCTTGGTACTGGGTACTCGGTACTGGGTACTTCGTCTCGTAGTAGCATCTAAAGAAAGGCCTCATAGGAACCGCGAGGCCGAAAAATCGCATGTCGGAACCCACTCCTCCCTTAGCGTCTCCCACCATCGAATACTTCCGGCCTGCGCCGGAGTGGACGCCACGTCCGCCGAGGCCGCGATACTGGCTTCATGCGCTTTTGCTTCTGGCGACCTGCTTCACCACGCTGGTGATGGGAGCACGTATGCAATACAACTTTGCGCATGACCGGCCGTCCCTGTCGTTCAGCGACGATCCGATTGCCGGGGAGCCGATCCCGTTTTTCCCGGCTGTTTGGATGCGGACACACCCGGCACGATTGCTGGGCGGCTTGCCCTTCATGGCCACGCTGATGCTGTTTTTTCTGGCGCATGAGATGGGTCACTACTTGTATTGCCGTCGCTACGGAGTTTACGCAACGTTGCCGTTCTTTATTCCCGTGCCGACTCCGATTGGCACGATGGGAGCGGTCATTCTCATCCGTTCGCGAATTCGCTCGCGCACGGCGCTATTCGACATAGGAATTGCAGGACCTATCGCGGGGTTGGTGGTCGCTCTGGCAGTCCTGGTGATTTCACTGGCATGGTCAAAGCCGCTGCCTGCGGGCCCCGTCAGCTCGGACTACGACTTCGGCTTTCCCTTGATCTTCCAATTCGCTCACAGGTTGCTGGTGTACGGTGGCTGGCTGCGCGGGCCCGCAGGCTTGCCATTGGATCGCGTATTGATACACCCAACTGCGATTGCAGCATGGGTTGGGATGCTCGCCACCTCTCTCAACCTGCTCCCGGGTGGCCAACTCGACGGCGGGCATATTGTCTTTGCGATTGCGCCGCAAGCGCACAAGATCGTTTCGCGGCTGACCATTCTTATTCTTTTGTTTATGGCCTATTACCTATGGACCGGATGGTTTGTGTGGGCGATTCTGCTGCAAATCAGCAGCTTACGACATCCCCAGGTAGCCGAGTGGCCGAGAGTTTCGGGCGGAAGGGTATGGCTCGCCGTGTTTGCGTTGCTGATGCTGGTACTCACTTTGACGCCAGCGCCATTTCGACACGCCTCTTTGCCGGAAGTCATCCGCGAGTTTCGCGGACAGTAAGCAATATGTGAGGTAATTCACCGACACTTTGCTTCCTGGCACGCAGGCAAAAAGGCATCCGAAAATAAATCTCGGACTTCCTCCCAGGTTGACACCTCTCGTATACTCCTTTATTAAATCGTTTCAGTTCGACGTGGAGGTTGTCCTGCTTTGAAAATCCCGATCGCTGTTCTTGCCTGTGCAACTTTGAGTTTTGCCTGCGCGACTCTTGTAGCGAGTCAGAGCATCGAGGTTGACCTCTCGCATCCCACCAATCATTTTGTGCCGAACGAAACGCTGGGCGCGGGTGTTGACCGCATCGCGGTGGAAGCGATCGACAAAGACCTACAGCAGCCCACGCTGGATCAGACGTTAGCCTCGGGCTGGCAGTCGGTTACCTATCGCCAAAACACGGAACTCGCGGTTGAAGCGTGGCACTGGAATCCCCAGGGAACGTGGAGCGATGGAAGCGGTGCCAGCAAAGGATATTTCACCGGATCGGCGACACCCACGGAAATGATTCGCTATTCGTATGGGTATAGCCTGCCCCGCCGCGGATTCACTCGCAACGACGGCACCGATAATGTTGGCTTCTCGCGGCTTACCGATGGCGATCTGAATACTGTCTGGAAGAGCAATCCTTATCTCACGCAGCATTTCACTGGCGAAAGTGATGCCCTGCATCCGCAGTGGGTGGTGATCGATCTGGCGCAAGTGCAGCAAGTCGATAGCATTCGTATTGCGTGGGCCGAACCTTATGCACGCCGCTACGTAGTGCAGTACTGGACGGGCGACGATCCCATCAAGGCGGTGACTCGCGGAACCTGGCAAACGTTTCCACAGGGGACGGTTACGAATGGAAAGGGCCAGACCGAAACGATTCGCTTGAGCGGCAATCCCGTGGCTGTGCGGTTCCTGCGGATCTGGATGACGGAGTCTTCGAACACCTGCGCTAGCGCTGCCGATTCTCAAAAAGGCGATTCTCAAAAAGCTGCCGATTCTCAAAAAAACGACCCGCGAGATTGCGTCGGCTATGCCATCCGCGAACTCTACCTCGGCACTAGCACAGATGATGGAGAGTTCCATGACATTCTTCGGCATACACCCGATCAGGAGCAGACCACAACGTATTGCTCGTCTGTCGACCCATGGCATGAAGCATCGGACCTCGGATCGACCAAACAGGCGCAGGTGGGATTCGATCTATTCTTCACCAGCGGCGTAACCCGCGGCCTCCCGGCCATGGTGCCGGTCGCGATGCTGTATGACACTCCCGACAACGCTGCCGCGGAGATCGCGTATCTGAAGAAGCGCAATTATCCGATCTCCTACGTCGAGATGGGAGAGGAAGCCGATGGCCAGTACATGCTCCCGGAAGATTACGCCGCACTGTACCTGCAGTGGGCAACGGCGATTCATCGCGTGGATCCGGCGCTGAAGCTGGGCGGACCATCGTTTCAAGGTGTGAACAAGGATATCGAAGTCTGGCCAGACGCCAACGGAAAAGTTTCGTGGACGGGGCGATTCATCGATTATCTGAAGCTGCACAGTCGAATGAACGATCTGGCATTTTTTTCCTTCGAGCATTATCCCTATGATCCGTGCAGAACGCCCTGGGGGATGCTCTATGACGAGCCCGAGTTGGTAAGCCACATCATGCAGGTGTGGCATGAGGATGGCATTCCGCAGGACATGCCGATGTTTATTACCGAGGGAAATCTTTCGTCCGGCGCCAGTGAAACCTATCAGGACATTTTTGCCGGCCTCTGGCTGGCGGATTACATCGGATCGTTCCTGAACTCGGGGGGGAAGGGCGTTTACTTTTTTCATTATCTGCCGTTGCAGATGGAGCCAGGGTGCAACAGTTCGCCGGGCACCTTTGGAATGTTTACGATTGATGCGAATTATCAGATTCAGCAGCCGCTGGCGCAGTTCTTCGTTGCGCAATTGATCAATCTGGAGTGGGTGCAGCCTGGCGGTAGCGACCATCAAGCGTTTGCCGCTAAGAGCGACGTGCAAGACGGTGCTGGGCACGAATTAGTAACGGCTTATGCTGTAAAGCGACCGGACGGCAAATTTGCGCTTATGGCAGTGAATCGAGATCAGCAGAATGCGCACCGCGTTCGGATTGCGTTCGCAGGGGAGCCTGACCGGAGCACGAGCTTCGCCGGCCCGGTGGAAGTGTCAACTTTCGGCAGCGCCCAGTATCAATGGCATCCTGCGCAGACGCGCTTCATGGCTCACGCGGAAAACAGTGGGGAACGCACGATCGTGCCGACCACCAAGGGCTGGGCCGACCCTGACGGGCCAATCGTTCATACCAAGCTGAACGCAATAAAAAACACAGTCTACGACCTGCCGGCAGCGTCGGTCGTGGTGATCCGGGGAAATGTGAGTGGCGTGAAATAGCCGTGATGGTTGTCCTCCCGAGCGCAGCGAGGGACCTTGGTTTTTGCTTGCCGCAGACCACGGGCAGCGCACGCAGAAACCAAGATCCCTCGCTTCGCTCGGGATGACAATTCCTACGTGAGTCCCACGCAATGTCCCTCACACTCTAAACTGTAGCCGACGCGATTTTCACATGAGCCATAGTGCATCCACATCCACAATCACTTGCGTGCGCGGAATTTTCCGTTCTGCGGCATACGCGAGCATGGCCCGCAGCGTGTCGTTCAGCTTTCCCCGGCTTGGCGACTTCAATACAAAGTGGTAACGATAGTCGCGTTTCAGCCGCATGATCGGTGCAGAGGCGGGTCCGAGCACGCGCACGCCTTCATGACGATTTTGCTCAAACCATTTCCCCAAAGTGCCCGACCACTGCAGCGCCTCGTCAAGTTTGTCGCTGCGAATCAGAACATTCGCCAGCGCGGAGTATGGCGGGTAATGCATCCAACTACGGAAGCGCAATTCTTTTTCGTAGAATCCAGCGAAGTCGTGGCGGGCCGCGTATTGCACGGCATAATGATCTTGGAAATAAGTTTGCAGGATCACTTTGCCGGGAGACTGTCCGCGTCCAGCACGTCCCGCAACCTGGGTGAGCAGTTGGAAGGTGCGCTCGGCGGCGCGAAAGTCGGGCAGCCCAAGCGCGCTATCGGCGCCGACAACGCCAACCAGGGTTACACCGTGAATGTCGTGGCCCTTGGCAATCATCTGTGTGCCGACGAGTAAATCGAGCCGGCCTTCATTGAGAGCGTTCAGAGTGCGTTCGAAATCCTCATGTCCGCGAACCGTGTCGCGATCAAGGCGCGCGATGCGTGCCTGCGGAAACATACCGTGCAGCAGTTCTTCCAGCTTTTCTGAACCGGTGCCGAGGAAATACACATACTCACTGCCGCAATGGACGCAAGACTTGGGCACGGCTGCCGTATAGCCGCAGTAGTGACAGATCATTTTGTGCTCGCGCTTGTGATGGGTGAGGGCAATGGCGCAATTCTGGCACTCGAGAGTCTTGCCGCAAGTTCGGCACAACACCACCGGCGAATATCCGCGACGATTGAGCAAAACCATGACTTGCTCGTTGCGCTCGAATCGTTCTTTGATTTCCGCAGTCAGCTTGCGTGAGATGACCTGCTCCTGGCCGGTTTCCTGAAATTCCTGACGCATGTCAATGATTTCGACCTCCGGCAAAGGACGCTGTTCCACGCGGTCGGGTAACTCGACCAGCGAATACTTATTTCTCTTCGCGTTGAAGTACGATTCGAGCGATGGCGTCGCTGAACCCAGAACCACCGTGGCGTTGGCCATCTTGGCGCGCATGACGGCGACATCGCGGGCGTGGTAGCGCGGAGTTTCTTCCTGCTTGTAGGAGGAATCGTGCTCTTCGTCGACGATGATCAGCGCGAGATCGGCAACCGGTGCGAAGACCGCAGAGCGCGTTCCGACAACCATGCGAGCGTCGCCACTCTTAATGCGATGCCACTGCTGCGCGCGCTCTTTGTCCGAAAGTGCTGAGTGCAGAATGGCAACCTCCTCCCCGAAGATCTGGTGCAGATCGGCAGCGACGGCGGGCGTGAGGCCGATTTCAGGTACCAGCAGAATTGCCGAGCGGCCCACTTCCAGCACAGCCCGCATGCCGGCCAGGTAAACTGCCGTCTTGCCCGAGCCAGTAACGCCGTGGAGGAGCATGCCGGAAAACTTTTTCGTCTCTACCGCGTCGCGTAATCGATTGAGCGCTGCCTGCTGCGCAGAGTTGAAATCGAATGCGAAGGGCGAGGGACGCGGTTTGCTTCGTGAGACGGCAAAGTTCGCGGGCTCTTCAAGAATCTCGATCAGACCACGCTTGACCAGCGTGGTGAGAGTGGTTCGTGGAACGTCAAGCGCTTGCAGCGCCGCTATGGAAACTCGGCCTCCGGATGCGGCCAGAACGTCGATGAGTGTCCTCTGATTGTCGTTCAGCTTCCCGTCTGCGGATTTGAGCAGAGCGATTTTGATTCGGCGCGTGGCGTCGCGAACGGCGGAAACATCCTCCCGAGTGATCCACTTTTTTCGTACCATGCCACTGAGGATTATTCTCGAGACGCCAGTGGCGGATCGCAAAGTTTCTTCGCGGGTCTGAACGGTCTCACCAGACGCAGATTCTTGCGCCGCCAGATAATCGAGCACGCGGAACTCGGCGGCCTGCTCTTCTGGCGTGCGTCGCGAACGGGCGGAGGATCCTGACATCCCCGCGAGGTGGAGGGCCATCTGGCCATCTGCTGCAACGCGATAAGCTACTGCGCGTTTGAACTCGGCATTCAGCGGCAGCATAGTGCGAAAGACTTCGCCAAGCGGCGCGAGATAGTAGTCCGCGATCCAGCGGCCCAGCCGCATCAGTTGCTCATCGAGTACTGGAGCCTCGTCGAGGACGCCGAGAACACTTTTTGTTTTGACCGTGGGCTTGCGGTCGTGTAATTCAACCACGATGCCCGTCATGCGTTGCTGCCGGAAGGGCACCAGCACACGGCCGCCGACTATTGGAGACAAATCGGCAGGGACATGGTAGGTGAATTCCATGTCGAGCGGCACGGGTAACGCGACATCGCAGTACTCAGGCATTGTGCTCATGGGGCAGAGCGCCGGGGAATCGCAATTTCAGAGAATAGCAGTGACAGGGGAAGAACTGGGACTTCAGATCTACTCGGCGGCTTTCTTGGGAGGCTCGATCCCAAGGTACTTCATGACCATCTGCAAATCCTTCCACGCTTCGCCTTTCTGTCGCGGATCGCGCAACAGAAATGCGGGATGGTAAGTGACCGCAAGGCGTGCACCGGGCCATGAAGGATCGCTGCCAGCGGGTTTGAAGTCGTACCAGCGGCCGCGCAGTTCGGACATAGGTGCATTGATCGCCAGCAGATTTTTCGCGGCCACTGCACCGAGGGCGACAATGGCTTTCGGCTTGACTACTGCGATCTGCCGCATCAGAAACGGCGAGCAGGTTTCACATTCGTCACGCTCTGGAGTGCGATTTCCTGGCGGCCGGCATTTAACGATATTCGCAATGTACACATCTTCGCGCCGCAGGCCCATGGCTTTGATCATGTTGTTGAGCAACTGACCGGCACGGCCTACGAAAGGCTCTCCCTGCGCGTCTTCGTCGGCGCCGGGGCCTTCGCCCACAAACATCAGCTCAGCGCGTGGATTGCCCACTCCGAAGACGATCTGTTTGCGGCCCTGTTGGTGAAGTTTGCAGCGAGTACAATCGCCAAGGTCTTCACGAATCAACTTGAGCGCGGCGACCGGATCGGCTACTCCTTGCTCCGGCTTCGGAGTCAGGATTTCGAAGACGTTGTTCTCGGCGATCGTTGCGCTAGCAGTGGATTTTCTTGCGGCCATTTCCCCTCGTGGTTCTGAGTGAGATGATAAAGATGGGGACCTCAACGCTGAAATAGCGTGGGCTGCAGCCGATTTGGTCTCAGTCGGTTGCGAAAGCCGCGGCCCACGCTCGTAGAAGTCGTAAATGCCCAACTCGTGATAGTAGCGAATACGTTCGGCGAGAGCGCGCCGCAGTTCAGGGTCAAGTGTGCTGGGCATCGGTAATAGGCAGTCTTCTGAAAGTTGAGACGGGAGTCCGCGTCAGCGGTCTCCCACTCCCCTAATTCTCGATATCAAAATAAATCTTGGTCGTGGCCCGATAGACCACTTTCTTCCCATCCAGTTGCATGTCGAGGGAATCCACGTGCGCCCACTTGATCCCGCGCACCGTCTTTGCCGCCTCAGCCACGGCGTTCTGCGCGGCCTTGGCAAAACTGTCCTTGGATGTCCCCACCACATCGATAACCTTCTGTGTCATCCTTATGCTCCTTGAAAGAGTTTTGAGGAATTGTACGATACGAAGGCCATCGAGTGTGCAGAGATGAGCAGACCTTCGTTTGATGGCTGGCAAAGAATCTTCGAGCTTCGCTCGACTGGACAACCGAGAGCCTGCCCTGAGCTTGCCGAAGGGGCGGCTGTCCCCCCATAGATCGCTTCAGGCTTTCACTGTCGACTTGCGTTGTTGACGGAGACGAACAACCTGGTCAAGGACGCGCTGAGCCACTTCCAACTTCGTGGTTTCGGGAACCTCGACCACCTCGTCGTGAGTGATGATCGTCACCTCGTTGCGATCGGAGTCGAAACCGATCCCTTCGCGAGAGACGTCGTTCACCACAATGGCATCGAGGTGCTTGGCCGCGAGCTTCTGGCGGGCGTTTTCGAGGACGTTCTGGGTTTCCGCGGCGAAGCCGACAATAATCTGCGATTGCTTGCGGAGCGAAATTTCCTTGAGAATATCGGCCGTCGGTTCGAGTTCGAGCGTGAGAGACCCCTTGCGTTTTATCTTTTGTGGAGAGACCGACCTGGCGCGGTAGTCGGACACGGCAGCCGCTTTGATCACGATAGTGGATTGTGGCAAAAGACTGAGCACGGCATCCAGCATTTGCTGAGACGAGTCGACGTAGGTAACCTCGGCTGCTCCCGGCGGCGTCAGCGCTGTGGGCCCACTTACTAGGAGCACACGAGCCCCCCGCCGCAAAGCAACTTCAGCCACGGCGTAGCCCATGCGTCCGCTGGAGCGGTTGGTCAGGTAGCGTGCCGGATCAATTTTTTCGCGCGTAGGACCGGCGGTGATCAACACGGTTTCGCCGGCAAGATCTTGCGATGCGCCGAGCGCTCCGAGAACAGCTGCGACGATGGCATCATTCTCGGCGAGCCGCCCGCTGCCGGTCATTCCACAGGCCAGATATCCTGAGCCCGGCTCAACGATCTTCACCCCACGCCGGCGTAGGATTTCCAGATTCGCTTGCGTCGCAGGATGATTCCACATATTCACGTTCATCGCGGGAGCAACCACGATCGGCGCAGTGGTGGCGAGATACAGCGTGGTGAGAAAGTCGCTTGCAATCCCTTGCGCGAAGTGAGCCAGTATATCCGCGGTCGCGGGAGCAACCAGCAACGCATCGATCGACTGCGCCACCGCAATGTGCTCGATAGCGGAATCGATGTTGGCAGAAGTGCTGTTGGAAGCGTGATCCTCGGCGGGCGAGAACATCCCGGTAATTACTTTTTCGCCGGAGAGCGCGGCGAAGGTGAGAGGCCGGACGAACTCCTGGGCGGCGCGGGTCATGATGACTTGCACGCCAATACCGCGGTCCTGCAGGAGACGGACAATCTCCGCCGCCTTGTAAGCCGCGATGCCACCCGTCACTCCGAGAGCAACTTTCATGGGCGTCGAGACATGACGTCGAGACATGGCTGTCTTCGGCAGCGCCTTAGGCGTCGTGTCCGAAGGCCTGATCCAGCGCTTCAGCAGCCTGCTCCGCGGCGCTGCGGGTTTCTGGGATTTCCCATTTCACCTTGCCCGCGCGGATTTCGTCTTGCGCAATGCGGCAAGGCTTCCGCGAATTGGTTTGAACCACCGGCGGGGCTCCGGATTGCAGTTGGCGGGCGCGCCGCGCGGCGACCAGAATGTAGCGATAGTTGCTGTCGAAGCCTTCGATCAACTTCATGGATACTCTCCCCCTTGCCATCAGGACGCAAAGATTTTGATTGCCGAAAGTGAGTTCGCTTCGTTCTTCGCCAGGGAAGCTAAGAACTGCTCCCCTATTTTCCCACGAAACTCAAGATCGTGGGGGCAGCGCGTGCAAATCATGATTACGTAAGACTACTTCCCGCCGGAGCCACTGGGTGGGTTAAACGAATCCAGAATCCGCTTTATCCGGCCGCGCATGTTTTCCAGGCGGCAGCGCTCCGCTATAGCTACGTTCTTGGCTTCCTCCTCAGATAGGGGTTGTCCGGCGCGCAGCAACCGCTCACCGCGAACGATGGCTCGCAGTATCTTGATGGAATCTTCTAGTTGATCGTTTACGAGAATGTAGTTGTAGCGCTCGTAATTCTCGATCTCGCGAGTTGCCGCCTCCAGCCGGCGCTGGATCACCTTTTCGCAATCTTCGCTGCGCTTGCGCAGCCGTTCCTCCAGAATCTTGCGATCAGGAGGCAGGATGAAGATGCTGGTCGCGCCGGGGAGTTTCTGCTGGATCTGTTCCGCGCCCTGCACGTCGATGTCAAGCAGCAGGTCGCGGCCCTTCTGCTCCGCTTCGCGCAGAAAGCGCAGTGCCGTGCCGTAATAGTTGCCGAACACTTCGGCATATTCGAGAAAGTCGCCGTCGCGTATCATCTTCTCGAATTCCGGACGCGATATAAAATAGTATTGCCTGCCGTTGATCTCGCTGCCGCGCGCAGCCCGCGTAGTGTAGGAGATGGAGAACTCCAGATTGCTCACCTTCTTCAACAATTCGTTGACAAGGGTCGACTTGCCCGAACCAGACGGGGCCGAGATGATGTAGACGACTGGCTTATAGGCCGGCGAATTCATTCCAGGTTTTGCACCTGCTCGCGTGATTTTTCGATTTCCGCTTTCATCACGAGCCCAGCCTCAGTAATCTTCAGCGCTTCGCCCGCCAACCCCGATGTTTTCGAAAGCAGCGTGTTGGCCTCACGATTCATCTCCTGCAAGAGGAAATCGAGTTTCTTCCCGACTTCTCCATCTGCGTCGAGCAATCCCAGGAAATGCTGGACATGATTTTCCAGACGTACGATTTCCTCTTGAATGTCACTGCGGTCGACCAGCAGCGCAGCTTCCTGCATCGCGCGCTCCCGGTCAGCATTGGAACCGAGCAACTCCTGCAGCCGCGTCTGCAGCTTTTCCACGTAGGTATGCAATACCGCGCGCCGGTGAAGCTGCACGGTCTTCACGGCTTCGCCCAGGTGGGCCATGCGTTGCCGGAGTTCGTGTTCGATGCTGCGGCCTTCCTGCTCGCGCATCCGATTCAAGCGATCGAGCGCCTCGCCGGCGGTGGCCATTACTGCTGACTCCAGCGCCCCATCCTCGGGATCGCTGGGAGAATCGAGTGCGCCCGGGATGCGTAAAATGGCGTTGAGATCGGGTTCGGCAGGCACGGAAAACTCACCCGCCGCTGCCCGAAAAGCCGCAATGTAAGCGCTGACAAGAGGGCGATTCAAAGCAAAGGTCTCGCTGTTCCCGCGCTCCAGATTAAGCGTAACCTCCACGTGACCACGCGCAATTTTTTCTTTGAGCAAACGGCGGAGTTGCATCTCGAGGGAGTCGGAGCCCGACGGAAGCCGAAAATGTAAATCCAGAAAACGGTGGTTCACCGCCTTCAAGGAGAGAGCGAAGGCCAGATGTCCATTACTCTGACCAGAAGCCAAAACGCTCCGCGGAGGACTCGCATGTCCACCAGCGCGGCTTATGATTTCGCCTTTGACCTGCGCAAAACCCGTCATGGATCGAATGGGCATGAATGATTTCTCAGACTTCCAATTTACGGAATTAGCTGGGTTGCGCCGGCTCCATTTTCTGCTCGAAGTCAGCGAACTGCAACTCGTACAAGCGCCGGTACGTGCCTAACTTCGCCATCAAATCTTCGTGAGTTCCAATATCTACGATGGTACCGTTTTCGATCACGACAATACGATCGGCGCGACGCACGGTTGAGAGTCTGTGGGCGATCACAAATACGGTGCGGCCACTCATTAGATTGTGCAATGCGGATTGCACCAGGGCCTCCGATTCGCTGTCTAATGCGGACGTGGCTTCGTCCAAAATCAGGATGGGCGCGTTCTTCAAGATGGCGCGGGCAATGGCAATGCGCTGGCGCTCTCCTCCGGAGAGTCGAACCCCGCGCTCTCCGATCACTTCATCGTAGCCCTTGGGCAAAGCCTTAATGAAATCGTGTGCCAGGGCGGCGCGGGCCGCAGCCTCGACATCTCTCAGCGCAACGTTCGGCCGGCCATAGGCAATGTTGTTGCGAACCGTATCGTTAAAGAGAACGGTTTCCTGGGTCACGATTCCCACTTGTTCCCGCAGTGATGCCAGCGTCACATCACGCACATCGCGCCCGTCAATCAGCAGGCGACCCTCGGCGGGATCGAAGAAGCGGGGGATCAAGTGAACCAGCGTGCTCTTGCCTGAGCCGCTCGATCCTACGATCGCAATGACTTCTCCACGATGGACTTCGAGATCAATGCCGTGCAACACGCGACCGTCATCGCTTTCGCTGCCATAGGTAAAGCTGACGCCATCGAATCGGACGCTTTTAGAGAACGGCGGCAGCCGCTGGGCATGCGGCTTTTCGCGCACATCGTCTTCGACGTCCATGAACCTGAAGATTTCGCTGGAAGCGCCCAGAGCCTGCTGGAAATTATTATTGAAAAGGGCAAATTTGCGGACCGGATTATATAAACTGAAGACCGCGGTGATGAATGCCACGAAAATTGATGGAGTCATCTCGCCGTGCTTAACTTGTTCGCGGCCCAATAACAGCAGGAGCGTAATTCCAGAGACGCCCACAATATCCATAAGTGGCGAACTGATGGCGGTTGCCGCAACGGAGCGCAAATTCGCGCGGAACAATCGCCGCGCTGCACCACGAAAGCGGGAAATCTCCCACTTCTCGCTGTTGAAGGCCTTGACAATCCGGTTGCCTGTAATCGTTTCATGCAGGATGTTTTGGATTTCAGCAAGCTTATCCTGCCCCTGCCGCGTCGTGCTGCGCACCCGAAAACCAATCTTCCGCGAAGAATAAATGATTACCGGAACGAATAGCAGCAGCACCCAAGCGAGCTTACCTCCCAGAATCACCACTACTGCAGCTACCGACAGAAAGGTAAAAAATTGCTGCAGGAATTCAGCGAGCACGGTGGACAGGGCATACTGCACTCGCTCGATATCGTTGATGATGGCCGAGAGTAGCGTCCCCGTGGTGTGTTTTGAAAAAAATGCCGCCGAGCGCCGCATGATCGCATTGTAGAGATCATCGCGCAGGTCTGTAATCATGCCGAAACCCGCGTGATTTACTAAGTATGTGCCGGTGTAATCGAAAATCCCCTTGAGGACAGTGGACCCGACCAGAGCAACCGCAACCATGTTCCACGCATTTGTAAAATGCGAAGGGACCAACTGCTGCAGGTATACCGGATGGTGCGTTCCCGGAATGACAAAAAGTTGAATATCTTTCGATCCGGTGGAGGGGTTTAATACGCGGTCAAAGATGGGACGAATCAGCAAAAACTTGAAGGCGTCGAGCGCTCCAACGAGCGCCATGAGAACCACAGAAGCCAAAATCTGCCACCAATAAGGAATCGCGTAGCGTACGAGTCGCGTCAGTTGGCGCATACTGCTCCCTGCGGGCCGCAGAGGCTTACCGAGGCTAGCATAGGCATGGGGTGCAAGTGGCTTATTTTACCGCGAAATGCCATGTCAGGGAGGCATGCCATCGAGAAGAAATTCCTCTCTGCGACTACTGAACAGTCAAACTCAGCGACATGGATTGACTGGCCGCGCCTGATGTAGCCGTTACTTTCAGGATGTAGGTACCCGCGGGTGTACCACTCGATGATGGTGATGGCGGGGGTGATGTTGGCGAGGTGGCACCTCCACCGCATGAGCCCAGAAACAAAATGAGTAACAGCAGCAGTGGAAGGTGTCGAACCGATTGTTTTCCCCGAGAACTTCTAATTTTTGGGTTCGGCAGCACCGCCCAACCCATCAGCAAAGTCGCCCATACCCAAGGTGCGGGAGTGAAACTTGGTGCGCGTAGATCCCCGGTCGTTGTCCCCGAGGTTGTAGTTACACTCACCTTGAAGTTGGTTGCAGCGCTCGCACTGATGTTCTCATTGGTGGGTACCATGCAAGCTGCATCGGTCGGAGCCCCCGAACAACTCAGGGTTGCCGTTCCACTTATCCCGCCTCCTCCGATGGAGAGGGCGTAGCTCGCGGTCTGTCCGGCTGTGACGGTTGCCGAACTGGAGCCTCCCGAAGGCACTCCCAACCCAATGCTCGGCGGAGTGGCCCCGATGCCGCTCAGATTAATGATTTGGGGTGAGTTGCTGGCGCTGTATGTAATTTGAAGCACGGCCGTACGCGTCCCTGTTCCTTGCGGAGAAAACGTGACGGTAATCGCGCAATCCGCTCCTGCCGCCAGGGTTGTGCCGCACGTGTTGGTCTGCTGGAAGTCGCCGCTTTGCGGTCCGGAAAGGGTAATGCTCGCGATGTTCCGGGCGGTGGAAGCTGTATTCTTTAGAATAATAGCGTTCGCCGAACCGGACTGGTCGCGCGACCCGTTGAAGACAAAGCTATTCTGGGCCGATAAAAAAGGCGCGGCTAGTAACAGCAGCATTCCAAGTCGCAGCCGGGGAAAAAACCACGACTTACTATTCTCGGCAGGAGTTCCCATAATTCACTCTCTTTGTTCTCTAGAGAGGGGTAACCGGCAGGCTTTTCCGGGGGAACGAATCGCACCGGCCCATCGCGCATCTGACCTATCAAAACGAATCAACCAACGTCAACGAGCGCCCGTTGCGGCTTCTGGCCGCACGAGTGCCAGAAACTATACTAGACTTCTGCCAAATCTTCAAAGCTAAATCTGATCTCTAGCTAGAACTATTTCGGCATATCCCGATGCGCAACCTTCACGCGGTATCCGGCCTCGTGCAAACGCTTGCCCACTTCCTCCGCGATCATCACGGAGCGATGCTGTCCGCCCGTGCAGCCAAAAGCAATGGTGAGATAGCTTTTACCTTCGTGAATATAGTGCGGCAACAAATAAATCAACAGATCGGAAATACGATGAATGAACTCCTGCGTCTGCGGAAACGACCGGATATATTTGGCCACACGGCGGTCGCGCCCGGTGAAAGGCCGGAACTGGGGAACGAAGTGCGGATTCGGCAAAAAACGAACGTCGAAAACCAGATCGGCTTCTTCCGGGACACCGTGGCGAAAGCCGAAGCTCACGCTTGAAACGAGAATGCTTTTCTCCGCAGCCTGCTCACGAAAACGCTCGGTGATGTGGGCACGCAATTCGTGCACGTTAAACTTGGAAGTATCAATAACAATGTCGGCCAGCGCGCGAATTCCAGCCAGGTGGCGCCGTTCGGCCTTGATTGAGGCATTCACGGGTGAATCCGTGCCCAGCGGATGCGGGCGGCGCGTCTCACTGAAGCGTCGCAGCAGGACGCCATCGGAGGCCTCCAGAAAAGCAACCTTGGTTGGAATCATGCGCCGCACCGCCTTCAGTATGCCCGGAAGTTGCTCGAGTTTCGAGCCTTCGCGCACATCCACTACCAGCGCCGTGCGGCGGATTTCCGCCGATTGCAACGCCATCTCGGCAAAGCGTGGGATCAATTCGACGGGAAGATTATCGACGCAGTAGTAACCCAAGTCCTCGAAAGCTTTCAGCACCGAAGCCTTGCCGGAACCACTCATTCCGGTAATGATCACGAGTTCCGGAGCATGCGTGACGGGGCGCTCGATCTTTCTTTTTCTGTGACGCGGGCCGTGAAGTTTGCGGGACGCGGACGGTTTCCGAGGCGTCATGCACTGGATAGTAGCACCGTACGCTCCGAGCGAGGGAGAGCACGGGCGTATACCGCCCGGTTCCGTTCTCCGTACGCTATCGCGTGGTGGGAGAATTCCCCAGTCCTCTTCGATTGTGTGAGCGCCGATTTGTCTAACCTGCGCTCGGACAGGTAAGCTAAGTCGCCATGAAGAAGTTTCAAGAACTCACGGAACGCGAAGTGCTTGCACTGGCGATTTCTCTGGAAGAGGAAGACGAGCGTGTATACGCCGATTTTGCGGAGGGACTGCGGCAGGACTACCCGGCGTCGGCGTCGATGTTTGAGGGCATGCGCGAAGAAGAATCGGCGCACCGCAGACGGTTGATCGAACTCTTCCGGCAGAAGTTTGGCGAGCACATTCCTTTAATCCGCCGCCAGGACGTTCGCGGATTTGTGGAACGTCCGGCACTCTGGCTGATTCGACCGCTGCGCATTGAAGCGGTTCGCAAGGAAGCCAGCACCATGGAAGTAGAGACCCGGCGCTTTTACGAAAAGGCAGCGGCCCGCACCCAGGACGCCGGCATACGCCAATTGCTCGACGATCTGATCAATGAAGAGCGCGAGCACGAGGAGCGGGCTCAGGAACTGGACAAAGAAAAGCTTCCCGCCAGTGTAAAGGCCGATGAAGAGCGGGCGCAGCGCCGCCTCTTCGTTTTGCAAATTGTGCAGCCTGGCTTGGCGGGGCTGATGGACGGTTCGGTTTCCACCTTGGCACCCGTTTTCGCGGCGGCCTTTGCAACCAAGAATAGTCACGAGGCATTCCTGGTGGGAGTCGCAGCGTCGGCGGGAGCGGGCATCAGTATGGGATTTGCCGAAGCGCTCTCGGATGATGGCAGTTTGACGGGACGCGGACATCCCTGGGTTCGTGGCGTGATTTGTGGCGCGATGACCGCGCTGGGCGGAATCGGCCACACGCTACCCTTTTTGCTGAAAGACTTCCGCGCCGCGCTATGGGCTGCAGGAGCCGTCGTGGTCGCCGAGTTGGCTGTGATCACCTGGATCCGGCGGCGCTACATGGATTCGCCCTGGGTTTCTGCGGCTCTTCAGGTGGGGCTGGGCGGCGCGCTGGTTTTCATTACCGGAGTGCTGATCGGGAGCTCGTAGGAGGTGCCATGGTTGATTTCTGATTGAAAGAAACATGGCCCCGCAGGGCTCAGTAAAATCCGCAGTCAAGGATCAGAAATCGGCAATCGAATCTACGGCTGCGTGTCCAGCGGGTGTTTGCTCTTTTCGTAAAACTCATTCTGCAGCTTGAGGCTAACGTCGTCGGCTTTCACGGCGTGGATGGTTTTGACCACGGCGTCGATCCACCAATTCATCTGAAACTTGCCTAGCTCCTCGGTGGCGGCAGAGCCGTCGCCGGAATAGTGGTTGGGAAAGCGCGCGTACCACCAAATGCCTGTGTAGACGTCTTCGGGAAGAGTCTGGCGATGCTGGTCCGCGCCGGATTCGCTGTTAGCGCGATCGATATGTACAGTGTCGGGGCGCGCGATCATCATCTTTGAGGTTTCGCTTTCGCCGGCATGCATGTCAGTGGAGGTTTTCTTCGGGGGACCACCTGTCTCCGGGCTGCGCCGGTCAAAAACGTAGACCACGTAGTCGTGGACTTTATCTAACTGCGTTTGAGCGAAGTAAGGGAGCAGGCTTTCGTTCCCACCGTGGCCGTTGACGATGATCACTTTCTTGCAGCCGTTACGCGCCATTTCGTCGGTGGTTTCCTGCAGCAGAGTAAGTTGCAGCTCCCGGCTGTAGGCAATGGTGCCGGGCTGGTGACGTGCCTCCGCGATCTGCCCAAAGTAATATTCCGGGAAGACGATCGCATATTCCTTTTCAGCGGCGTGCAGCGCGGCGTAACGGACGTCCAGCAGATCGGTGCCTAGCGGCAGATGCGGACCGTGTTTTTCCAGGATGCCGAAGGGCAACAGGCATGTACCTTGCGCGCGGTGGATTCCCTCGCGGAAATCTGCAGCCGTGAGTTCTTCCCAGTGAACCGAGAGCTTTGATGCCGGGGTGACCGCCTGCGCTAACGCGACGGTCGGCAGGTTCAGAAAGTTTGACGGCAAAACGAGAAGCAATATGGCAATGGCAAGGATCAAGATCAACGAGGGCGTGCGAGACTTCATAGTTCGAATCAGCTCCCCAAGCGGCGGATTCTAGCACGCAAATCGCCGCATAAACACTACCACGCGTTTCTGTCATCCCGAGCAAAGCGAGGGATCATGGTTCCTGCCTGTACAAAAGTATGACGGCGTAGGCAAGAACCAAGGTCCCTCGCTTCGCTTGATTGCATAACGACGTTGGCCCGTCGCGAGTAGATTGGTATGCGATGAAACAAGACCAAGGCTCGTGAGAGGAGCCAACGTCATGCTGATTATAGGCTGTGATTTTCATCCGGGGTTTCAGCAGGTCGCGATCTTTGACAATCGAACGGGAGAGATTCAAGAGAAGCGGTTGCAGCACCGCGGGGAAGCGGAGCAGTTCTACGTTTCTCTGGCAGGCCATGAAGTGCGGGTGGGGATGGAAGCTTGCGGACACTATCCGTGGTTCGAGCGGTTGCTGGCGGAGTTGGGATTCGAGCTATGGTTGGGCGATGCGGCGCGGGTGCGGGCCTCGGTGGTGCGCCGGCAGAAGACGGACCGGCGGGACGCGGAGCATCTGCTGGATCTGCTGCGGGAGAATCGGTTTCCGCGGATCTGGGTGCCGAGCCTGGAGGTGCGGGATGTGCGGCAGTTGCTGGTGCATCGGCACAAGCAGGTGCAGGCGCGGACGCGTACGAAGAATCAGCTGCAGGCCATGGCGCTGAGCCATGGGGTGCAGAAAAAGCACAAGCTGTGGAGCCAGGCGGGGCGGGCGGAGTTGGAGCAGTTGCCTTTGCTGCCGTACGCGTCGGAGCGGCGGAAGCGGTTGCTGGCGGCGCTCGACGGGCTGGAAGCGGAGATCCTCGAGCTGGACCGGCGAGTAGCCGAAGAAGCGCGGCAGCGGCCGGAGGCGGTGCGGTTGATGACGCATCCGGGAGTAGGCTCGGTGACGGCGTTGGCGATGGTGCTGACGTTGGGGCCGGCCGGGAGGTTTGCCTCGGGCAAGCAAGTCGGCAGTTATTTCGGCCTGATTCCGAGCGAAGAATCCAGCGGCGGAAAACAGCGGCTGGGCAAGATCAGCAAACAAGGCAGTTCGTTTCTGCGCTTTTTGCTGGTGGAAGCGGGACAGACGGCGGCGCGGTTGGATCCGCAACTGAAGCGCTTCTATCGCCGCCTGGCGGTGCGCAAAAATCGCAGCGTCGCCAAGGTGGCGGTGGCCAGAAAGTTGGCCACGCGGTTGTACCTGATGTTGCGCGAAGACTGGACGTACGCGCAACTGTGTCAGGCCGTCATGCAGGTAAGCCCGAGTCATTCCGTGGCCGGCCAGTAAGAGCCGAGCACTTGAGTGGGCAGCCTGCCTCCCTGAGAGGCGGGGAGATCGAAGTGAGTAATCGTGGGAGCAAGTCCCGAAGAGATGGATGGTGGGACCTGAAGTCCCCCTGCAGGATTGAATACAGTGACGAGCTTGGTCTGGACATCAAAGACTTTCTACGAGAGCGAAATGGCGCTGCTTTCGGCGTCGACGTCGAAGTGTCGCCTAAATTCGCTTGACAGGGCGCAGCGTCGTTAGAGACGGGATGACAAGCACAACCAAATTCCTGGCCGATTACTTAAGGTAGATTTCTTGCAGTAATTCGGAGCTGACAATCTCCCGGATCTCGGCGCGTTTGTCGGCAAGCTCCTGCGCTGGAGCTTTGCCGCCAAGGATCTTGTCGCGAGCCATCTCTGCTTTCGCGGCGAGGCCGTCCATGGCAGCGTGGTTCTTGTATTGGATCGCTACGCAAATGTCCCAATCTTCCGGATTATTCTTGGTCTCTTTCAGGAAGACTTTGTAGTCCACGATCACTCCCTGTTTCTTTTCTTCCTCGATCAGGGGCTTGGTGGACTTACGCAGCGTCGTAAGATAAGCATCCATGTGCGTGGGCTTCACGCGGATTAGCTGAACGCGCCAAATGGGGCCTTCGGTGTAATGCTCTTGAGCGAAGAGGGCAGGCGCGAGCAACAACACGAACACGGCCAGCCCGTAGAGCTTCTTCATGGTAATCTCCTCAATTTTGAAGTGACAAAAACGGCGGGAGGATCATACGCTTCGTTGAAGAAAAGCGGAAGGAGGCGTGCAGCGGGGTCTTTCTAACCTCCGGCGATGGCCCCTATGATGAGGAAAGGCTCCTTGCCCGTAGCCACGGATTCAGGCAGGGGCGCATCTGGCGATTCGTGAGACAAATCCTCCTCGCAGGCGAAGAAACGGAGGAATGGCCTGCGCTGTTGGGTAACGTGATCCCGTATCGTCCCGCGCAGCATGGGATAGGCCGCCTCGATCGCGTCGAGAACGGAGCGCTGTGTAACTGTTCCTTCGATCTCGATCGTCAACTCGGCACCGACGTGTGCCAGGGTTCGCAGATGTTGCGGTAGCGCGACTCGGATCGCTCTGGAACTCTTCCACGACACTTTTTGCGCCTCGCTTGCGCTTCTGCAGTAAAGTCCCTGCAGGGGTTAGGAAAAGTCCTGATACATAATCTGCAGGTTCCCCGATCAGGCCGCCACCAACGTCAGTGGAATTTTCTGAGCTGGCAAAGACTGGCGGATCACGGCAACGTCTGCACTTCCACCGACAGCACGGCCGGAAGATCGCGCACAATCGGATTCCAGTTATCGCCGGCGTCAGCCGAAGCGTAGACCTGTCCGCCGGTCGTCCCGAAGTAAATGCCGCACTCATCGAGCGTATCGATGGACATAGCGTCGCGCAGCACGTTGACGTAACAGTCTTTTTCCGGAAGGCCTTTGGTGAGCGGCTCCCACTCATCGCCACCGGTTCGGCTGCGAAAAACGCGCAGCTTGCCATCGGGCGGAAAGTGTTCTCCGTCGCTCTTGATCGGCACCACGTAAATGGTTTCGGGCTCGTGCGCATGAACGTCGATCACGAAGCCGAAATCGGTGGGTAGATTGCCGCTGATTTCTTTCCATTGCTCGCCGGCGTCGTCCGAGCGCATGACGTCCCAGTGCTTCTGCATGAAAAGCACGCCCGGCCGTTTGGGATGCATGGCGACGTGGTGCACGCAGTGGCCGATCTCCGCCGTCGGGTTCGGAATGTATTTCGAATACAGCCCGCGGTTGATTGGCTTCCAGGTCGCCCCACCGTCATCGGTGCGGAATGCGCCCGCGGCCGAAATCGCGATGAAAATTCGGTCCGGATTACTGGGATCGAGAATGATGGTGTGCAAACACATTCCCCCCGCCCCCGGCTGCCACTTCGGACCGGTGCCGTGCCCGCGGAGGCCGGAGAGTTCGTGCCAGTTCTGTCCGCCGTCAGTCGAGCGGAACAAGGCGGCGTCTTCTACTCCGGCATAGACCGTGTCGGGATCGGTGAGCGAAGGTTCGAGATGCCAGACTCGTTTGAATTCCCAGGGATGCTGTGTGCCGTCGTACCATTGGTGCGTGGTGAGCGCTTTGCCCGCTTCGGAAGACGTGTCGTAAACAAACTTGTTGCTCTCGCTCTTAGGTGGTCCGGGCGCGGGCTTGTCGCCGGCCGGCGTTCCGGGCTGATGCCAGGTCTCACCACCATCATCGGAGCGCTGGATGATCTGCCCGTACCAACCGCTGGACTGCGAAGCATAAATCCGGTCCAGATCGGCAGGCGATCCCTTCACGTGATACATCTCCCAGCCCGCGAAATGCGGACCGCTCACGTCCCAGTTCTCGCGCTTGCCATCTGATGTTAGTACGAACGCACCTTTGCGCGTTCCGACGAGAACTCGCACTTTGCTCATGCGTTGCTCCTTGTGGTCAGTTTGCCCTTCTCTTCTAGTTTGTTCAGTTTGTCATTTGGGGTCATTCATTTTGTCCGTCACTCTGTCACTTGGTCCATCACTTTGTCACTTTGTCATTCCGAGCGCCTTCTTTTTGGCGCGAGGAATCTGCTTTCCGGCGGACGAACCGAAGCGGATTCCTCCGCGCTGCGCTCATCGTCGGAATGACAACACGTATGTTTTACGCGGCCTTCGGCAGCTGACTGCGCATCTGCTTCATCATTTGACGCATGGCGGCGACGTGGCCGGGAGAGCGTTTCTCAGTCCAGGCTTCGTAGCGCTGTGCAGCTTTTTCAAGATGCCCCAGAAAGTGTTGGTTCTGGAAGCGCTCTCGAAATTGTGGGACTACCGCCTTAGCGATCTCCCATGTGCCAAAGACCTCGCCGGTGGTCTCAAAGAACAGGTCCTCGTGAAGCAAACCGTAGTTGAGCATCGCGCAGGTCTGGTCCCAGTAAGTGAGCACCATCATCGCGAATGTTCCACCCTCCGTTCCCGGAGCTGCGATTCGCATAACGTCGTCAATGTTCTCGACGATATAGTTCTTGAAGAACCAATCGCGCGCCTGGCGCAGCCGCGGCTCGCGGCGCTGTTCAAAGAGTTGCAATTGAAGTTGTGCTTGTTCGTGCGTGGGTTTTGTGTCCATCAACTCGTCTCCTCTTATTTTGATTTCGTCGTCCTCGAGTATTTCCTTTTCCTGCAGCAGGACTCCTTATTGTCTGTTTTAGCGCAGCCCTGCCCATACTATACAGTCGAACGGCGGAGGCGAAAATCGACAGGGTCGCTGGAAAAAATGTTAGACGCGGCCGCCCAATATAAGGAGAGTTAGCGCTTGTCCGGGACATCAGCCGTGCCGTCCGACCACTTGGCGACCGGAATCAGGAACACCGTCAGTCGATCCTGACTGTACCCAAACGTTAGAATCGGAGAACCTGGCAGATCTGCGCCCCAGGTTACAGCTTCCGTTTCCGGAGCGAAAAACATTAGGTGGGGATGCCAATGCCCGACGCTACCCCCTAAGGATGCTTGCCTTGACATCATGTAGGACATCGCTCCAGGCTCGAGCGCCGGCAATTCCTTCTTGTCGAATGCGTCTTTGATACCCTCGGACATTTGAGCTTTCGATCGTCCCGCCAATATCAACACGGTCTTCTTGAGAGTAATTGGAAGGACGGTTCGTGCCGCCGGCGGGTTGAGGCAGATCGCACCCCGTATGGTGGGATCCCAAAAAACGGGATCCTCGATTCCGGCGGTCCATGATCGTTCCACCATGCATACGAAACCGTTCTTGCCTTCGACCGCGGTTTCGTATCCATGTCGTCCGAGGACCAAAACTTCGGCGTCGCGCGAAATGGACTCCGGGGCCGCACTCCGCGCCAGGGCGATCTCGGCATTCCGATCCGACATCAGATATTGCTCAATCGGGGCCATGCTCGGATACGGTGTTTTGGCATCTCCAGCTTGACTCTGGCACGCGACGCTCAGCACACCAAACAACACCCAGGTCACCTTGACGACTCTCCGGTCCATCGTTCGCTTCATTGACTTTCTCCCAACTGCGCCGAACGGGCCTTGGCTCAGAGTTAGGGATTGAACCCGACGGCGGCGCATGAGATTATTTCAAAGATAACTTGCAAGTTGCAAGTAATATTGTTTTGAGGTGGCTGAAAATAAGCGTGGGATGGCCAGGAATCGAGACAAAACAGGCAGCCAGCGCAGAGCGAGGCGGTCGGAGTGTCCGCTGAATGCCTCGGTGGAAATGTTAGGCGACCGCTGGTCGCTGTTGATTGTTCGCGACATGATGCTGCGGGGAGCGCGCACCTACAAGGAATTCCTGGAGGGCTACGAAGGAGTCGCAACCAACATCCTGGCAGACCGCCTGCAAAAGCTGCTCGCCTACGGAATCATTGCTACGAAAAACGATCCAACCGATGGACGTAGGGTGACTTACCGGCTGACGGAAAAAGGAATCGATCTGGCGCCGGTGCTCACCGAAATGGCGCTCTGGGCAGCGGCACACGAAAAGACCGGAAATCAGGCGCTGGTCCGGCAAATGCGAGAGGACAAAAGCAAGTTCCTGGCTGAGGTTCGACAACGCTGGGCCGGTCGCCAGTGACATTGCCACCACTCGCTTCAAACCCTGGAAACTGCCTATCGGGTAACATGGATCGGGTAACATGGAAGGGTGCCGAAACGGGTTTCCCAGCAAGCTAAACTCAACGTCCTTCGTGCACAGCAGCTGAGCAAATTTTCCTGGCTCGTCCATGGATTTTCTACGCGCCTGGGGGGATTTTCCCGCGCTTATGGAGGCGGCTCGCTCAACCTGGGATTCACCAAAGACGACTCCAGGGCCACGGTCGAGCGCAACAGAATCACATTTCTAAGGGAGCTCGGAGTCGAGAAATCCGAATCCGGGGAGCTCTCGTGGAAAGTCTTACGAAGAACGGAATCCCAACGTTGGCCGCTGGTTACGCTGCGCCAGGTTCACTCTGACCTTATCCATCTCGTCGACTCCCCTGCGGAAACGCGACTTGTGGGCGATGGCCTGATCACGGCAACTCCTGGGTTGTTGCTCGGCATTCAGACGGCGGATTGCCTGCCCGTCATTCTCGTTGATCCCAGGAAGCGTGCTGTGGGAGTGTTTCATGCCGGCTGGCGGGGCACGGTCAAACGCATCGTAGAAAAGGGAGCGGGCGAGATGAGTCGGCACTTCGGCAGCCTTCCGCGCGACCTCACGGCCGCGATTGGCCCCGGAATTCATGGCTGCTGTTATGAAGTCGGCGAAGAAGTTCGTGAGAAGTTTGAATCGCAGTTCACCTACGCGGCGAAGCTGTTTCGCGAGGTTGAAGAGTCCGATCCAGTACACGAAAAATATCCCATGTTGTTTCTCACGGCACGCGCTCCAGGCCACAGCGTCCTGCCCAAGAAAATATTCCTCGATCTGGTCGAGGCTAATCGACAACAACTGTTAGCTATTGGAGTGCCCTCGGAGAGCATTGCAGCCTCGCCATTATGCACAAACTGTCGAACGGACTTGTTGTTTTCCCATCGCGCCGAGAAAGGGAAGACTGGACGGATGCTGGGGATTGCAGGAGTGCTTGCCAAATGACCTAAAGGACAGAACCCAATCTGCCGGCTGCCGCTCAAGCACATACCTCTGACGCTGTACGGATCAGTCGGATCAACTTGACAATGGCCTTGTTCGTGGGTCCGTCGTCGATGTTGGGAAAGTTGTATTCGCTGGGAACTCTTACATTGCCTTGGGCCTCTTCCCACGGATATTCGCTATTGTCCTGCCGGGTACCGCCGTCATCGCATGCTGGAGCCAAGAGCTCCACTTGGCGGGCAATCCTCCGTATTTCTGATATCTCCCACGCGGGTATCCTGCTGTTGTTGGCGCCCCGATAGAAATTGCGCGCGATAAGGGGGAGGTTTCGTTCTATGTACGCATGGGTCTTGCGAATGTTTTCGTGCCCGTTGCTTGTCGTCAGATAGGCCTTGCAGAGCTTCTCGGCTGCCATTTGCAGAAAGTGCAGCCGATGGCACTTATGAGCGCCCGCTCTCTCAAGCTTCTCACGCGCATCCAGATCCGACAACGCCTGTTTGGCATACGCCCTCGCCCAGTCCTGGTCGGTCGCAGGCATCGTCGCTCCCCTGCCTTAGTTCGCCGGTAGTTCTCTCCCCATGCTCCAACCGTGCTTCCGAAGGCCTTCCGCATCGTTCTTGATCGTCAGGTATTCTTTCGGGGACACTTCGACGATGAGCACGGGATATTCAATGCCGCGCGCTGCATCGGCGGGAAAGGCGATAGGTTCGATCCATCGTTCAAGCGTTCCCTCTACCACTTCGAGGAGCTTGATTGGATCCCTCGGGTCATCCTCGTTTATCGGCTCCAACAGATGAACATGCCTGAGGTTCGGTTCGTTCGCATAGTGGATTCTTGCCAGGGCCTCTGCGGTTTCCTCTTTGGTTTTTCTCGCGACGCTCTTCATTCAATCCGTCCTCGATAATCTTCTTGTCTGTCTCCACCCGGAGCGTCTTCATTCCCTTACACCGTAGGCGGCGCAGCGGGAGTCGCCGGCGCTGGCGGCACCGGCTCGCTGACTCCTTCGTTGACCAGATCCTTCAACTCCTTGCTGGGCTTGAAGAAAGGGATCTTTTTCGCGGGCACTTCGACGCGTTCTCCGGTCTTGGGATTTCGTCCCATGCGCGGCTTACGCTGGCGGGTTCGAAAGCTGCCGAAGCCGCGTATCTCGATTTTGTCACCGGCGCACAAGGACCGCACCACGCTGTCGAAAATGGTCTCCACAATTACCTCGCTGTCCTTGCGCGTAAGTTCTGCTAAACGCGAGACTTCATCGATCAAATCGGCTTTTGTCATAGTTTCTTTCTGCCCCTAACCAGAGTTTTATCGACTAGTCATCACTTATCTGCGACGCACCTGGTTTGACGCCGACAACCTTTATAACCTTCTCAAATTTCAGGGGTTGTACGCAAGTCGCGCATTCGGAACACTCCACGCGCCGCTATGAATCCGGTCCCTTACTTCCATAGATAGTAGAACCCCACCTGCTGTTCGAGCATCTTCTCGCGATCCGGCAAATACTTCGAGACATCTCCCAGGAGAAGATCGAGGAGCGTCCTGCGATCTTTTTCTGGATGTACCAGCGTCGGTTCTCCAGAAATGCCAACCGATTTCGCAGTGTCTTTTACCGCCGCTTCAAAGTCGCCCACGTTATCGATCAGCTTCATCGACAGCGCCTGCTCGCCGGTCCAGACCTTGCCATTGGCGATGGCCTTCACGTCGTCGACCTTGATGCCGCGCCCGTCAGACACCGCGTGCACGAACTGTCCGAACATATTGTCGATCAGCGACTGCATGTAGGCTTGCTCGGCCGGAGTAAGGTCGCGGGCGGGGTTCCCCGTATCCTTGAACTCTCCGGTTTTGATGACGATATCTTTCAGCTTGGCCCACTTCAGCAAATCCCCATAGTTCACCCACTGCGCGATCACGCCTATCGATCCCACAATACTGCCCTGGTCAGCATAAATTTTGTTCGACGCCGAGGCAATGTAATAGGCGCCGCTGGCACCCACGGTCTCGATGGACACGACAACATTCTTCTTTTTCTCCTCCCGGATACGCTTGACTTCGCGATAAATTTCTTCCGACGCAGCCACGCCGCCGCCCGGGGAATTCACGTGCAGGATGATGGCTTTGATCGAAGAATCATCGGCAAATTTTTTCAATTCGCCGACCACTGGCTGTGGCGAGAGGATCACTCCGTCAAGATCAACCACTCCAATACGGTCGCCGAAGCCGCCAAACCCCGCTTCATTGTTGTTCGCGTGCAGCGTGAGGTAGACCAGAGAGAACACCGCCAGAACGAAGAGGAAGAAAGCTCCTCCGCCAATCAATATCCAGAGAAGGGTGCGGGAACGTTGCTCAGCCATTGGGAAAGTTTAGCACCGCACGGAAGTTTCCAGTTTCTGGTTTCCGGTTCCCATTTTCCAGTTTCTAGCTTCTGGTTTTCCGAGGCACTTCGTGGGGTTGGATCGACTGCATCAGGCCGTGCAGGAGGCGGCTCACCTCCCCGGAGCGTGCGGCCAGCCGATCGGCAGTGTCGCGTGACACATAGCCTAGATTGTTGGCAATGACGACTTGAGTCTCCATTTCGATCAAAGACCCGCGTGCAACGCCAAGAAATTGGCGAAACTCCGCTTTGGAAATCCTGCCCTGACCCTCTGCAATATTACTGGCCACTGAGACTGCTGACCGCCGTAGCTGGCTAGTCAAACCGTAAAGTTCTTCCCGTGGGAAGGACTGGGTCGCAAGATAGACCTCGGTGACCAGCGTGATGGCTCGTTGCCAAACGATAAGATCTTTATATGAATGCCCCACACCGGAAACTAGACACCAGACACTAGAAACCTGTCTGTGACGGATGAACAAGCACCTTCAGGGCTCTGGGTTGGATGCTGATTTCGACGGGAGTCTTGCAGACATATTCCCCATCGGCATAAACGTCGAGTGGAGTCTCGGTTTCCACGCGCACCCGTGCCGCCTGGAAGTAATCCACTTCGCGAATACTCAAATGGCGCCCAAAGTACACTGTGGGAAACATGCACGCCAGCTTGAAGGGATCGACACCGCCGATCACGCACACGTCTAGTTGACCGTCATCGAATCGCGCGTGAGGGGCGATTTTCATGCCGCCGCCATAAGTCGAGGTATTGGCGAAAGCTGCGAGTAGGGTTGGCTGATCGCTGCGGATACTCCAGCCGCCAGATTCGTCAGAAGCGAACACCTTCATCGGAAGCGGGGCAAAGCGAAGAATCGCCGGGGCCAGGGCTAAAGCGTACCCTCCGTGGCCGCGTAACCAGCGCGGCAGTGTATTGGCGCGCCGCGTCACTTCGCTATCGAGCCCGATACCGGCCACGCTGCAGAAGTAGCGTCGCGTACCGAGTCCAGAGTCGCGAGAGACATCCGCATCTTCCGCACCGTCACCAGGAATAATTACTCCCAGATCAATCCCCCGGATATTGGCTTGTCCGGCGCAGAATCTTCGCCACGCCGCAAGCGAATCGCGCGCGCGACTAAGGTTCAGGGCTCGGGCAAAATCGTTGCCGCTGCCGGCGGGGACGATCAACACCGGCAGAGCAAGCTTCACCAATTCACCCAAGTGACGATGGACTGTGCCATCGCCCCCAAAGAGCAGAATGACGTCCGCTTGATCCGCTGCAACCGGCAGGCCGATGCGCCAGTCGATGATTTCGCGGATGCCTTCGCCATTTTGGAATGGCTTGAGGTCCTTCCAAGTGCATCCCAGCCCGAGGATGGCGGCGGCGCGCATGTGCGCGGTTGAGAGTACCAGAAGCGAGGCGCCCCGAGAGCGGATAGCCTCTCAAGGACTTGTCCTAGAGGACAAGGCCAAATTCTTCCCAACCTGGAACAGTTCCGTCTATCGTAACTCCCCAACCTCTCCCCAAAACGATAGCGTGATGGCATGATGGATGCCGGGGAATTTGATATACGGGGGTGGCGCGTGAGAGTACACCGGCTAACGAGGACATTGTGTTTTCTTACAGTTAGCTTGTTCCTCGCAGGCTGCAACGTGGGAGTGTCGAAACCTGGCGATGGTGTCACGGGTTCCACAGTCACGGCCCCCACAATTACAACTCAGCCCACGAGCCAGACGGTTATTGCCGGAGAAACGGCAACTTTCTCCGTGACGGCGGCCGGCACCGGTCCCTTGAACTACCAGTGGCAGAAAGGCACTGCGCCGGTCACCGGTGCGACATCCGCGAGTTACACCACCGCAGCGACGACAACGGCCGACAGCGGTTCGCAGTTCAGTGTGGTGGTAAGTAACTCCGCCGGCAGGGTCACCAGCAAGACCGCGACGCTCACGGTGAACCCGCCTCCGGCTGTGCCCTCGATTACGCAACAACCGTCGAACCAAACCGTCACCGCCGGACAGACCGCAACCTTCTCGGTGATGGCGGTAGGAGTCGCTCCCTTGAGCTACCAGTGGCAGAAGGGTACGACGGCGATCAGTGGTGCGACATCGGCGAGCTACACAACACTGCCGACCACAACGGCTAACAACGGCTCGCAATTTACCGTTGTAGTTAGCAATGTAAATGGGAATGTTACCAGTAGCGCGGCCACTCTCACAGTGAATGCCACAACGACGCCTGCAACTATTGATGTGCTGACCCAGCACAATGACGTTGGGCGCACGGGTCAGAACCTGAATGAAACCACGTTGACCACCAGCAGTGTGAATTCAGCGAAGTTTGGCAAGCTGGGCTTTTATTCTACCGACGGTCTGGTGGATGCCCAACCGCTCTACGCTTCGAGCGTGGCGGTTCCCGCTAACGGCACGCACAATATTCTGATCATTGCCACGGAGCACGGTTCGGCCTACGCCTTCGACGCGGATTCTGGCGCAACCATCTGGCGGGTCACTACCTTGCAATCCGGCGAAACTACTTCGGACGATCGCGGCTGCAGCCAGGTCACTCCCGAAATTGGAATAACCTCCACTCCGGTCATTGATCGCACCCGCGGTCCGAATGGCGCAGTTTACCTGGTGGCGATGTCGAAAGACGCATCGGGAAACTACCACCAACGCGTGCACGCGCTCGATCTCGCGCTAGGGACGGAATTGTTCGGCGGGCCCGTCGAGGTTCAGGCGACCTATCCTGGAACTGGCGACAATAGCAACGGTACAAGTGTGGTCTTCGATCCCGGCCAGTATAAAGAACGAGCCGCTCTGCTTTTGCTGAATGGCGTCATTTATACCGGCTGGGCATCGCACTGCGACGACCGCCCCTACACGGGATGGATTATCGGTTACAGCGAATCCACGCTGGCTCAGACAAGCGTGTTGAATGTGACCCCCAACGGCAACGAAGGAGCGATCTGGATGGCTGGAGCCGGCCTCGCCGCCGACAGCTCCGGCAACATCTATTTTCTCGATGCCAACGGGGACTTTGATGTCAACTTGACCGGCGGATTTCCCAGCGACGGCGACTACGGCAACGCTTTCATGAAGCTCTCGACCTCGAGTGGTCTCACCGTGGCGGATTACTTTGAAATGGACAACGAGGCATCGGAGAACAGCAGCGACACGGACCTGGGCTCCGGCGGAATGATCGTGCTGCCCGATCTGAACGATAGCTCAGGCCATACCTGGCATCTCGCGGTCGGCGCCGGGAAAGATTCGAATCTCTATGTCGTGAATCGTGACTCGATGGGCAAGTTCAGCTCGAATAACAGCAGCATCTATCAAGAACTCGCGGGAGCGTTGCCTGGAGGAGTTTGGGCGATGCCCGCATACTTCAATAACACGATCTACTACGGATCGGTGGGAAACCCCATCCAGGCCTTCACGATCACTGATGCGATGCTGTCGACCAGCGCAACATCGCAGACAGCGAACAGCTTTGGATATCCGGGAACGACCCCGAGTGTCTCGGCCAACGGCGCGAGCAATGGAATCGTTTGGGCAATTGAAAACAACAGTCCGGCCGTTCTGCACGCTTACAATGCTGCGAATCTGAACGAGATCTACAACAGCAGCCAGGCCAGCGGCAACCGCGATCAATTTGGATCCGGCAACAAGTTCATGGTGCCGACAATCGTGAATGGCAAGGTGTTTGTGGGAACCCCGAATGGCGTGGCTGTATTCGGCCTGCTGCCCTAGTGTCTTATCTGGGGACAGCCGCCCTCGGCTGTCCGGCGGAGCGAAGCTCCGCAGTTGCGTACGCCACCACGAGCTCACGGTGGAGAAAACGGATTCACAAAGAATTTCTTCCACAACCATGGATACTCGGTCCATTCCTCGACCAACCCAGCCCGAACCGGATTCTCTGACAGATAAATGATTTTCGCGTCGAGATTCTCCGAAGAACGCAGCACATGGTCAAACGATTCCGTCTGCCAAACGCGTCCTTTTCGTCCGAGTATTTTGTTTACCCCGTGGGCAGAAGCACCCTTCATGGCATCCATAATCTCGGCCAGCGAGTAAGTCTCCATAGCCTGCCGGTCAACCAGCGGCGTGAAGATCATGTGAACATGATCTGGCATTACGACAGCAACCCGGAGATCGAACATCTTTCCCTTGTCGTGGAGACAACATTGCAGCACAATCGAGCGTGCCCGCTCAGGAAGCACCCACCGCCGGTCAGTGCAGAATGTAACAAAATGCTGCCTGTCATCGCATTGAAGATGCGGAAGCTGTCTGCGATAGAAAGCCTGCGGCATAGGTTCTATGTGGGGACAGCCGCCCCCGGCTGTCCGGCGGAGCGAAGCTCCGCTCTGCTTGAAGTCTAGTAGGAATTGTAGGGAAAGTGGGGTTTTGGGGAGCATAAATTCTGAACGAATTTCAGATTGGGAAAGCTGGAGAGGAAACCCCGGCGAGCTTCGCTCGCCCGGACAGCCGAGGGCGGCTGTCCCCACATGAGGCGTGCCGTTAACTCTCGTCATGCAGAACTCGAACCCTTTTCATCTTTCGGCCGACGCGCAGCACCAAGTCCTCTCCGAGTGGAACCATTGCCAACAAACCCATGGGCGAATCGATCTTCCCACCGCTGACATCCACCAAGCTCACAGCACCCTGTTTGATTTTTGCGCCCGCTTCCGTATTTGAAGCCGCAAGTCCGGATAGGCGAATAAGTTTGTCGACGCGAATCGCCTCCCAGCGTTGTTGTCCGATGACGCGGACTCCCCCTCCGGTGAAAGGCCCCTCCGAAAGAATCTCTTTAAGTCTTACATCGACGCGCTCCACTTCTTCCGGCACCTCATCCTTCTGAAACTGTCTCGCCCAATCCTCCGCCGCTTTAGTCGCCGCTTCGACTGAATGAAAATCCGCTACGATCCTGCGTGCCAGTTCCTTCTTCGCTTGCATCGGATGCTCATCGGTCTTCATCTTTTCGATGTCGGCGACCTGTACATCGGTCAGGAGTTCGTAGTAGCGCCACATTTTTTCGTCCGAAATCGCCATCAGCTTGCCATACATCTCTGAGGGTAATTCATCGATGCCAATGGCGTTATCCAGTGACTTCGACATCTTTTCCGCGCCAGAGCGCCAGCCCTCGAGAATCGGCGTGGTCAGCACCACCTGCGATTCCTGGCCATAGGCGCGTTGCAGTTCGCGGCCCACCAGCAGATTGAATTTCTGGTCAGTGCCGCCGAGTTCCACATCGGCTTCGAGCGCGACCGAATCGTATCCTTGCACCAGTGGATAGAGCAACTCATGCACGGAAATCGGCTTCTCCTCCTGAAAACGTTTATGGAAGTCCTCGCGCTCCAGCAGTTGCGAGACTGTGTACTTCGCCATCAGGCGGACGAAGTCGTCGGCGGTGAACGCGCCCATCCATCGCCGGTTGAAGTCGACGACAGTTTTCTGCGAATCGAGAATCTTGAAGACCTGCGCCTTGTAAGTCTCGGCATTTTCTTCGATCTGCTCGCGAGTGAGCGGCGGACGCGTTACTGAGCGCCCTGTGGGATCGCCGATCATGCCGGTAAAATCTCCGATCAGGAAAATTGCGGTGTGACCGAGATCCTGAAAATGTTTGAGCTTGCGCAGAACCACCGTGTGACCGAGATGCAGGTCCGGAGCGGTCGGGTCCATGCCGAGCTTCACACGCAGCGGCTTGCCCGTGGCTCGCGACTTCTCGAGCTTGGCTCGCAGATCGGCCTCGCGGATAATTTCCGCGGAGCCCTTTTTGAGATATGTGAGTTGCTCGTCAACAGGGGCAAAGGTTGGCATGAGAAAGGACATTATAGAGAAGACAGAAGGCAGAAGTCAGAACGTAGAAGTAAAATGCACTGGAAGCGGGCTTATGGCGCCTGACATTCAAATACGAAAGGCAACTCCAGCGGATGTTCCCCGTTTACGGGAAGTGATCGAGGCGTCGGTGCGCGGTTTGCAGGCCGCGGATTACTCGGCTGCGCAGATCGAAGGCGCGTTGAAGTCGGTCTACGGCGTGGATAGCCAGCTCATTGCAGATGGAACGTATCTCGTGGCGGAGATTTTCGAATCGAACCATAAACCCAGGATGGTCAAGCCCACGATCGTCGCCTGCGGCGGCTGGAGTAAGCGAAAGACTCTATACGGAGGCGACCAATTCGCGGCGCGCGAAGACTCGCTGCTTGACTCTGCCCACGATGCCGCCAAAATCCGAGCGTTCTTTGTACATCCCGATTGGACGCGGCGCGGCATCGGCAGCTTGATTCTCGAAGCATGTGAGACGGCTGCCAGGGAAGCCGGGTTTACCCGCCTGGAAATGGGAGCAACACTGAGCGGCGTTGCATTTTACCAGGCCAAGGGATATGCGGCCGTCGAGAATCAGCAGGCTGCGCTTGGCAATGGCGAAGTACTGCCAATCGTGAGGATGGCAAAGAAATACAAGTTGGAAGTCAGAATTAAGAAGTCAGATTGCAGAAGTTAAACCCGTGCTGCTCGCTCCATTCTAGACCCCAATCCCTTTGGCTGTACGGAGGGATGTAACGAAAATCGCTGTGAGTTCCTCGGCTTCCTTCAGTAGAGCGTCCAAGTTCTCGTGCTTTACTATCCCACCCTCAAGCAGCAGTTCGAGCCAGAAAACGGTTTCATCCGCTTCTTTCAGAACGATGCCGAGCTTGGCGATAAATTCCGCCCTCGATCGCGCCCTGCAGGCTGCCCGATAGTTAGCCCCTACAGAGGTGCCCGAACGCAGAACCTGCCGGCCGAGAATTCTGGCCTCCTCTTTCGCTGGGAGAACCCGATACATGCACAGAATACGAAGTGCAAATCGTTTGGTTCGAGCCCTTAACTCTCCACCGTTCCCCATAAACGCCAAGTTTCATATTTTCGTGGGTTGAGGGTCTGTGATGGATGTCACAATGATCTCCGATTCCTTACTTCTGCATTCTGAATTCTGCCTTTTGACTTGATTTAACAAGCCTCCGTCCCACAATTTCGTAATTCCCTTTCAGCACGATGTTAATGGCTTCCGTATAGGCAATGTGTTCCTGCTCGAGAATGCGGGCCGCGAGCGTGTGCTCATCATCGCTTTCGAGCACTGGGACGGTCTTCTGCACGATAATCGCGCCGTGATCGAGTTCTTCGTCGACGAAATGGACCGTGCAGCCGGAGACTTTCGCTCCGTAGGCAAAGGCCTGCTCTTGCGCTTCAAGTCCAGGAAACGCCGGTAGCAGAGAGGGATGGATGTTGAGAATCCGCCGCGGAAACTGTTGCACGAACCACGGAGAGAGCAGGCGCATGTATCCCGCGAGACAGACCAGGTCCACATCGTTCTGTTTGAGCGCAGCAACAACCTCGCGGTCATGTTCTTCGCGCGACCTGCCTTTGGATGGAATCACCAGCGTATTCAAACCGCGCTGGCGCGCTGTGACGATTCCTGGTGCGTCTTCCTTGTTGGAGATAACCACTGCAATACGCGCGTCTGCAATGCGGCCCGTGTCGATGCTGTTGGCGATCGCAACGAAGTTCGAGCCCCGTCCGGAGAGGAGAATGCCCAGGGATTTCATTTCAGGCCAACATCATAATTCACCACGGAGACACGGAGCCACGGAGGAATTTCTGAAGACAAACTCTACAAAGGGGCAGCATCGGCGGCGCGCGCATGAGGGCATGACAAACCCAAAAAGTTTTTCCCGTGCCTCTGTGTCTCCGTGGTGAACTAGTTCTAGTTGTAGATTACCTTGCGCTCCCCTTTGACAATGCGGCCCACGGTAAAAGCTTTCTCGCCCACGCGTTCGAGCACAGTCTGAGCCTTTTTAAATTTTGCCAGGGGAACGATCAGCAGCATGCCCAGCCCCATGTTGAAGGTTCGCAGCATCTCGTCTTGCGGAACATTGCCCAGCTCCCGCAGATGCTCGAACAACGGCGGTACCGGCCAGGAACCAAGATCGATCGCAGCCGCGGTTCCACGCGGCAAGACGCGGGGAAGGTTTTCCGTGATCCCGCCGCCGGTAATATGCGCCAACCCAGAAACGCACTGCGCGTCGATCAGCTTTCTCAGCGCCGGCCAGTAGCTTTTGTGGGTGCGCATCAACTCATTGCCGACTTTATTCTTGATCTGGTTGACATAATCCTCGGGCGAGTAATGCGCCACTTCAAAGAGCAGTTTGCGGGCCAGCGAATATCCGTTGGTGTGCAGGCCGTTGGAGGCCATGCCGAGGATAACGTCGCCGATCTGTACATCCTTGCCGGTGATGATTCGGTCGCGCTCCACCACGCCGACAATAAATCCCGCCAAATCGTACTCGCCGTCGGGATAGAAACCAGGCATTTCCGCCGTCTCTCCGCCGATCAGGGCACAGCCGTTGTGCTTGCAGGCGTCGGCAATGCCTTCCACCACTTTCTCGGCAATCGAGGGTTCGAGCTTACCCGTCGCCAGGTAATCCATAAAAAACAGAGGCGCGGCGCCCTGCACGGCAATGTCGTTGACGCAGTGATTGACCAGGTCCGCGCCCACCGTGGAATGCAGGCCCATCTCGAACGCAATTTTAAGCTTAGTCCCTACCCCATCGACGCTCGAGACCAGCACCGGATCGACGTACTTCGTCTTGTCCACCGCGAAGAGCCCGCCGAAACCACCGATCTCACTAAGGACGCCGCGGGTAAACGTTTTGTGTGCCAGGTATTTGATGCGCTGTTTTGTACGGTTGGCACGGTCGATATCGACACCCGCGTCCGCGTAGGTGACAGGTGCCGCGCCGGGCGTAGGATTCTTGGCCACGATCTCTTGCGGTGTTCTTTCTCAGTGCTTCAGTGTGGGAAAACGCTGGTTTCCGGCGAAGCAGCAACTACCCAAGGTCGCTCATTGTAGCACGTTCGAAGTGGACGCCAACACGCGCGCTTCAAGAGTTACGTTTAAAGAATCTGTCAATTCCATATGCGAGTGGGCCTAACATCATCGCACTCGCCCCACCGATCAGCGCGAAGCGGTCGCTGCCCAGCAGTGCGGCCATCGCCATGACCACCGGCGCTGCGACTACATAAATCAGTCCAAGGCGCCGGCCGGGAATCACGAACGCGCGCGGCATCTGGGGCCGTGAGCGGCGCAGCTTCCATGCCGACAGTACAGTCAGCACCGTGGTGGCCGAGCGCATCCAAATGTAGACCGAGATGAGCTGAGCCAGGCTCTGCCACGCCAGCAGCCCATAGATCACGGCCGAAATAACAATTGCCAGCCACGGCGTGCCATACCGGACGTGCTTTCGAGTAAGCGCCGCCGGAAGGTATCCGTCTTCCGCCATGGCAAAGGGCATGCGCGTAGTGGTGAGGACGGTGCTGTTGAGCAATGCAGCGTTACAGACCATCGCCGCGAGCGTTATCCATGTTCCCAGCCACGGGCGTCCTGTGGAAGATTCTCCAATCGATCGGGCTGCATCCGAGAAGAATCCCGAGTGCCATTTCTGCCATTCGCCTGCTGAAGCAAGGCCCGCGAGGGTCGGCAGAAAATACGCTGCCATCGAAAGCGGCACCACTAGCGCTAACGCGCGCGGGTAGGCGCGTTGCGGGTCTTCGACCTCCTCGGCTACGGTCGAGAGTTGTTCGTACCCCGAATAGAGCCACAAACCCAACGCCAGCCCCACGCCGAAAATCTTGAACGTTGGCTGATGAGGCGGGATCAGCGGGACGAAAGGGTTGTGATGCCAGTTCATGAAGGCCATCACGATCATCGTCATTACGGGCACAAAGATGAAAATCTCAAGCGCCGTCACGACCTGCCCTACCATCTGAATGCCGAGCACGTTGATCCACGTGACCACTGCAATCAGCATTACCGAGATCAGGTAGTGCTTCCAGCCGGTGATGCCGGGAAAGTAGTACACGAGATAATCGGTGAAGAGAACAGCGTAGGCGCCGCCGAGCAAGAATGAAGCTGACCAGTTCCACCATCCTGCAAGGAACCCCCAGAAATCTCCAAAAGCGGCGCGGGTCCACCGGTAGAAGCCGCCTTCAACCGGCATCGCTGTGGTCAGTTCCGCAGAGACCAGAGAGACGGGTATGCACCAGAAAAACGGCAACGCCAACAGATAGATCAGCGTCATTCCAGGACCCGAAGTCGTCACCATGTCTTCGAGTCCGAAAGGCCCGCCCGTGGTGTAGGAAAACATCACGAAGACGAGATAGAAGAGACCAGCTTTGCGGAGAGTGGATGATGGCGATTGAATCGTCAAAGCAAGTTGTTGATTTCTGATCGTTGGTTGAATGCCACGATCCGTAAACCGCATTGTCAATCAGCAATCAAAAATCAACAACTAAGAATTTCTTACGCGGCAAGTACGCCCGTTAACGCACCTTCCAGTTCCAGCAATTTGCGCTTCACATCAAGGCCGCCGCCGTAGCCGCAGAGTGTGCCGTCGGAGGCGATCACGCGATGGCAGGGGACGACGATCGCGATCGGGTTGCGATTGTTGGCCATGCCTACGGCGCGAAACGCGTTTGGTTTGCCGATTGCGCGGGCGATGTCTGCGTAAGTGCGAGTCTCACCGTAAGGAATCGCCAACAGGGCACGCCAGCAGGCAAGTTGAAAATCGGTTCCGCGGAGATCGAGCGGAAAGGTGAACGCTCGTCGCCCGCCAGAAAAATATTCGTTTAGCTCATTTACGTAAGAGAACGTCGCACCAGCCGAATCTTCGAATGTAAAACCTCTCTTTTCTTCGCGAAGATGGTGCGGGCTTGGGCGAATCGATTGTTGTCCGGACATCCTGGCGTCGAATTCCAAAGCAACAAGCCCATAACTGGAGGCTGCAAGAAACAATGGTCCAATTGTCGATTGGATGGTTGCCGTGTAAAGCTTTTCCATTTAGCCCTCCTTCCCTCAGCAGACCACAATAGCAGACGATGAGCTGGACGTTTTCGGACGCTTACGCACTCCGGTACTCGTCACAGTTGACAGAAACCGGCTTTTGCCCCAAAGTGTGTGCGGCGTGCTTATGGCCTTACCTCCATCCCTTGTAAAGAAGGGCCTGATCATCATCGTTGCCGTAGTGCTGGCTCCCGTTCTGCTCGTGGGGCTGGTGGCAATTGCTGCCGGGGACTGGCGGCAGGTTGGCGCTACTGCCGCGGGCGATCAGGTATTGGTCAGCTCAGTCACAGCGCAGCGGAATGGCCTGCGCACGGCATGGATCCGCGTGGAATACAAGGAACCCGCCACGCTTCCCCAGGGCGGTCCATTTGTGGAGTTGAGGGCGCGGGTTCGTTTTAATTGTGCTGGGGGCGTCGCTGTGCCCATCGCGGTTGCGAACTCGGAGTGGTTCTATTCTCGCGAGCACGGCGGCAAACTTGTGGTTAGCAAAAAGACACACCGTGACGATCAGTTCGGCCGGAGTGCGGAAGGCGGCTTCGGCGAGATGGCCAGAGACTTTGTTTGTAAGCAGAAATAAATCTAAGCAATCGGTGTCAGAAGATTTCCACAGGCCCCCACCTCGGTAACCCCGAACCTACTTCCGCAGAAGATAGTTCCGTCATATGCTGATTATGAAAATATAGAGTTGGCGGCGCCAGTTGCCACCTCTCTCACAGTGGTCATGACTTCATTAGGTCTCTATTCTCTGGTAACAGCGGGGGGCGCAGTTGTTCTTGGCGCCTATGCCCTCTTACGGCGCAAACCCAAAGGGCCGGCAGAACTGGAGCGCGAACGCCGCACCTGGCTCGACGCTATCGGACGCATCACTGATGGCACGGTCATCGATGTGCAGGAAATGCCTCCGAACAACGGTCATCACGCCGCAGTGCTGCTCATTTATAAGTATGACGTCGCGGGTGTTTCGTACGAGTGCTCGCAAGACGTCACCTATTTGCGCCAGTGGATTAACTTGCACTCCTGCCGGCTGGGTCTGCCTACGTCGGTGAAATACGATCCACACAATCCGGGGAACTCGCTGGTGGTATCGGAGAGCTGGATGGGGTTAAGGCAGTAGAGTTGCCAGTTGCCTGTAAAGACCGGAGCGGGGCAGCATGCAGCTATTTTTGCAGCCATTCCGTGCCCGTGTTGTCGTCGGTAATCGTGCGAGCGTGCGCGGTGCGCTTTCGCTGCCAGTTGAGGAACCGGAGGCGTTGGCGCTACAGATATCTTAGCCACTGCTTGTCCGTGTGCTTTTGTTTGAACTCGGCAAAGTACTTGCAGGGTAGGTACAAAAGCAAAACAACTGCGAACCACATTGCATAGACGAAGGGCAGGTTGTGACCGTAGCCAGTGGGCGGCGAATGAAATATGAACGCTCCACATAACAGCCACGCAACCTTCTGCCTGCAAATGAGTCCAACATACACTGCCAGGGCATGGATCACGTATAAGTGGAGCACATAATAGAAAAGCGGCACTCGCCCGAATACCACGAAAACCTTCGCCAGGCCCCGTTCCGTATTGACTTTGTCGAACCACGCCAACGCCATTAGAGCGGGCCCGAGCGTCATCAACAGGAATTGCAGGGATGGAGGGAATTTCAACGTGTCAAAGAACGAGACCATGGTAAGGGTCAGAGTTGGCTGCACTCTCCACGGGCCTCTGGCGCCGGTGCACCAGGGCTGCAAGCACAACTGACCGTTCCCATACAAATGGAAGATTCTCAAGAATAAGAAGGCAATCGTTAAGACCGCTCCAATCCGGAAAATCAGTTTTCTCCGGTTCTCCTTGAGCAGCAAATCGCCAAGGGCGTAACCGGCAGCCACGACTCCTACCCACGGAATGAGTGAGAAGCCAACGGAGAACACGCTCTTTCCGGGCACGATCCAGAACGCGCCGTGGCCATGCAGAAGGAGCCACCCCCCCGCGAATCTCCCAAATACAGAAGGATTTACGGAATCGAGCAGATTGTGGGTGAGAATGATTCCTGTGCCCAAACCAGCAATCCACGGCAGTGGCAGGTATACGAGAAACGCCATTACGATCATCGAGCAGCCGAGCGCCCAGAGCACGCCGCTACTCCAGAAGGGAAGCACATAAGTCCAGCCATTGGCAATCACAGTCCACTCCAGCAACACGAGCCACAACCCCCGTGTCCAAAAGAATCTGGAGACCTGCGCGATCGACTTGCCTTGCGAGAGCGACAAGTATCCAGCCGTGCCAGCCAACAGGAAAAACACCGGAGCGCAAAAGTGAGTGACGAACCGCGTAAAGAAAAGGGGGCCGGAGGTGTGGGCGAGGTCTTCGGGCGAGAATCGGAAGCCAGTAAAAAAGTCCCGTGTGTGGTCCAAGGCCATCAGGACCATAACGACACCGCGAAGCAGGTCCACACAGGCCAGACGCGGCGGGCGTACTTCGCCCTCGCCTGATCGGACATGTTGACGGATGATAACAACTGGCAGAGCTGGAGCAACCGAATCGACGTACACCCTATTTTCGCTCCCCCACGCCCCTTCGTGGTATGTGGTGTAAACTTAGCATGAAGCGTCAGGAATTTTTCATTACGAAAGTTCCCTGGCAGGGTAAAGCAGTGCTGGAAATCCGGAAACAAAGAAAAACAAATACCACCAGGGCACCGATGCGGGAAATGAAGTTCCCTGCGGACTTGATTTAGAAATGATTGGAGCTAGGGTCGCGGCGGCGGATGCCGACATCTGTTCCTCCGGGCAAGAGCTAAGGAGAGCGACTGCCGAGACCGGTTTCTAACGAGGCTTGGGCAGAAGGCTCCTGTGCGGAGTCTAGCCGAGTGGCATTATTAACGCTTCTAAGATAACCGCGAGCCTAAACCAAAGTAATAACCAAAACAGGACACGGCGCCGGGCAGCGACGCTTGCAGTTTTGTATGAGAGTGGACTCCACAGCTTGTGCCTCGCCACCGGCGTGTTAGGTGGGCAACTAAATGTTTTAGGTAATGGTGACCAACCATCGCCTTCAGATCTGATAGTCGTCCTGAAACAATTCCTGCGGAGATATATTTGGTGTCGACGTCCCTTCGTCGATCGTGAGATTAGGTTCCGCGCCCAGCGCCTCGTGAGAGTGTTCCTGAAACTTTTCGCGCAGCTCGTGCACTTCTGAAGCCAGCTTGATGATTACATCCGAAAGCGGATCGCGGATGTCTTTGGGATCGGTGATGACCACGCGTTTGCCGTCGCGCAGAACAATGTGTCCCGGCACACCCACAATCGTGGAGTTCGCCGGTACGCTGCGCAGCACGACTGATCCTGCTCCCACTCGGCAGTTGTCTCCGACGGTGATGTTGCCCAATAACTTTGCGCCGGAGCCAATCGAAATATTGTTGCCAAGGGTGGGATGGCGCTTGCCTTTCTCTTTCCCCGTTCCGCCGAGAGTTACGCCCTGGTAGAGCGTGACATCGTCGCCGACGATGGCGGTCTCTCCGATCACCGTCCCCATGCCGTGGTCGATGAAGAGACGCCTCCCAATCTCAGCGCCGGGATGAATCTCAATTCCGGTGAGCAGGCGCGCGACTTGCGAGGTGAATCTCGCCAGGAAGCGCATACCGTGCCGCCACAGCCAGTGGCTGAGATGATGCGCCCACACCGCGTGCAGGCCCGGATAGCAGATCAGGACTTCTAAATAGGAGCGCGCAGCCGGGTCCGACTCGAAGACCGCAGCAATGTCTTCACGCACCGAGCGGAAGAAACTGGTCATGGGGCAGTTCTCAGTTCTCAGTTCTCAGTTCTCAGTAAAACCGCTTGGCCGCCGAGGCAATCGCGGCGCTACTGAGACTTTGGAACTGGAAGCTTTTTCCTCGTCATGAACGTAGCCTAGCGAGAGAAGGAGCGCAAGTGAGGAGGACTGAAGAGTGAGTCTTTAGCCGCCGGTCTGGAAGCCGCCGCTGTTGGCGACCGTGATGCGAAGGTACTTATACGGGTTGACCGGGGTATCGTTGATCCGGACCTCATAATGAAGGTGCGGGCCTGTTGAACGTCCGCTGAGGCCAACATAACCAATGGTGTCGCCGCGATGGACATGCTGCCCAGGCGCAACCGCGAAGCCGGAAAGGTGGCCGTAGCGAGTAGAGATGCCGTGGCCATGATCCATCATGATGAGCTTGCCGTATCCACCCAGGAAGTCAGCGAATGTAATTATGCCATCGGCGGGTGCGATGATCGCGTGGCCGTAAGAGCTGCCAATGTCCACGCCGCTGTGAAACGCGCCTTCTCCGTTGAAGGGATCAATGCGCTCCCCGAAGCTGGCGGTGACCTGGCCATCCACCGGCCATAGGTTAGGAGAAGAATTAGCGCGATACCAATCGGCCGTGGTGGCGTTGCGCGTCATTCCAAGGCTGATCCCCACGGTGGCGGCCCCAGTGAGGGCTGAGTTGCGCAAAGCGCTGAGTTGGTCAAGCGACGAGCTAACTTCCGAGTCCTGGATTTGCTGTTGTGAGGCCGTCACCAGCGTGGGTTGCGACTTCAACCCGTACAGTGCGGACACTTCACTAGCGATTGATCCCAGGGAGGCCACCTGGACGTCGCGCTCTTTGGCGACTTCCTCCAGGCGCGAATAACGATCCCTAAGCTGCTCTTTCTCGGTGCGTAGTTGGTTGTAGTGCGAAACCTTGAGCAACATCCGCGCATAAGAGCTGGCGATACCGGTAAGGCTGAGGAATCCGACGGCGGCACCGACTACGAAAACGTACAAATAATGGACGGGAATGGAGATCTTGCGCAGTTGCCCGTCGTTTCCGCGCGCGACAAATAGGATGTAGAAACGCTTCTGCAAATGCCCTACCTTTCGCTATGAATGATCAGGTCCGGAACTCCAGGCAAAGTTCTGACCTTGCAGAAAGCCTGTTCGGACCACCTGATACTTCGGGCCACGCTTCCCATCTTGGGAATGGAAACTTTTAACGTGCCCGTTTCCGCCGAAGCCTGAGGTGCAAGCCCCAAAAATCCTATCTGCAATTGATACGCAATGCAGAACTTAGGTTGCCCCTAAGGTATTAAACCCTGCTCGGTCAATGGTTTTTCTGAATGCTGGTAAAGGGTAGCAAAGCAGGTTCCCCCTGTCAACGAACCATGGGGCAGTAAGAAGTTACTTAGGAGAGGGGTAACCAGAGCCATTGCGCGCAGGTTACCGGAGCGTCCGGTCAGTTCATCCTACTGGCCAGGGGGCCCATGCGAATTTTGGTGCTGGGCGGGAGGATCCCGACGTCGAGGTGCGCCGAATCTAAGGGAACCACTCGACTGCATCTACGGCACTCACCGGACTGAAAATTGGATCCGGCAAGCGTTTTCGCGTTGACCTCAGCTTATATTCATTGTGATGACGATTGCGGAAAAAGCGCTGATTGCCCAGATTCGCCGCACGGCGACGCGTTTGAAAAATCCTGCCATTCGAACCGGGATTGGAGATGACTGCGCCGTTCTCCGCCTTCTGTCGCGCAGGAGCAGTAAGGACAAGGGCAGCGACGTGCTGGTCACCACTGACTTCTCTCTGGAGGGTATCCACTTTCAGCTGCAGTGGCATCCGCCGGAATCCATTGGGCATCGTTGTCTCGCACGAGGATTAAGCGACATTGCGGCGATGGGCGGACAGCCCGTCGCGGCCTTTCTTTCGCTCGCTCTCCCGCGCAAGATAGGGCAGAGTTGGGTGAATCGCTTTGTGCATGGCTTGATTCGCCTAGCTGAGCGATATGGGGTAGCCCTTGCCGGCGGCGATACCGCAGAATCGCCAGATGGAATTCTGGCCGACATTGTTGTCGTAGGAACTGCGCCGTCCGGAGGGGCTGTTCTGCGCTCCGGGGCGCGTCCCGGCGACCTGCTCTATGTGAGCGGAGAACTCGGCTCTTCAGCGGCCGCCATCGCTGAGCTGCGGAAGAAGCCGACGCCGAAACTGAACCCGCGGGAATATCCAAGGCATTTCTTTCCTGAGCCGCGAATCGCATTGGGCCGTATTCTGCGCGAGAAAGGGCTGGCTTCGGCGATGATAGATACCAGTGACGGTCTCTCGACCGACCTTGCGCACATTTGCGAGGAAAGCGGCGTCGGAGCTGAACTGTACTCTGGAGCCATTCCCCGCGCCAGCGTGGGCAAGCCAGCACGCCAGGTCGATCTGCGCTTTGCGCTGCACGGCGGAGAGGATTACGAACTGCTCTTCACCGCGCGCCCCCATCGGCGAGTCCCATCCCGCATTGCAGGGGTTCAGATTAAACAGATCGGACAAATCAAACGTGGGAAACATATCTTCCTGATGGATCCGAGCGGCGCAGCCTCGCTGCTCATACCGCAGGGATGGGAACACTTCCGGAAGTAGTGGTTACCTTGGTCACCAGTCATCCTTTGTGTCTATACCCTCAGCCCAAAAACGGGTCTAAAGTAAAAACATGCCATTCTGCCGAATTTCCCGCTTGCCTATTCTGTTTGGCGTGCTGTTTGGTGTGCTAATGATCTCGTTGGTGGCATTCGCCAAAGATAAGAATCCTCCGCCGCCGCCGCCCGCGCATGCCAGGTCTCCGGTGCCCGCGGTCACCGACGAGTACGTTCACAAAGAGTTCGGAGATAACTGTTCACTGCTGGGCGGTCCGCCGCAGTTTGTCGGCGATCTCGACGGCGATGGAGTGGACGACCTCGTAGTTGCAGCCCGGTGCAAGAATCCAATGGCCGATCAAGCGGAATACAGCTTTCGCGTGGCCGATCCCTATAACAGCTTTCTGGGCTTCGGCGATGTCAAAGTTACGTCGACATTTGCCTCGGATGAGCCGGAACGCAGAGGTATCTGCCTTCTCATCGTCCACGGAGTCGGTCCCGAGGCTTGGCGTTCCGACAAACCCAAACCCAAATTCCTGCTCATCAACCTGCCCTTCAAAACACTCACCGTGAAACGGCTGGCGCTAAAAAAGAGAACGATCCTCGGCGTCTATATGGAAGAACGAGGCGAAGGCGAGCAGACCTCTTCGGTCATCTTTTGGGACGGGAAAAAGTATCGCTATCAGATACTGGGCGCGGATTTGGAGTAAGGCTACTCGCTCGATCCTTGCCTATGTGGGGACAGCCGCCCCCGGCTGTCCAGCGGGCGAAGCTCGTTGGTTTTGACTTCAGCATAAAGCGCTCCCACTCCGCTGTGATCCAAGCACACCCGCCGGCCCGCTCACCCGCTATAATCCTTCCGCCATGAATCTCGAAGAAAAACTTGCCGAACTGAAGAAGCGCAACCAGCTTGCCGAAGACGGAGGAGGCGCGAAGCGCCGCGAGCGCCAGCACAAGGAAGGCAAAATGTCGGCGCGGGAGCGCATCGAGTTCCTGCTCGACGAAGGCACCTTCGAAGAGACCGACAAACTCATCACCCACCGCTGCACCGATTTCGGCATGTCCGAGCAAAAGCCTTACGGCGACGGCTTCGTCACCGGCTACGGCCGCATCGAAAGCCGCCTCGTCTATGTCTTCGCGCAGGACTTCACCGTCTTCGGCGGCTCGCTTTCCGAAACGAATGCGGGAAAGATCGTGAAGATTATGGATCTCGCCGCAAAAATGGGTGCGCCCGTGATCGGGTTGAATGATTCTGGCGGCGCGCGCATTCAGGAAGGCGTGGCTTCACTGGCGGGATATGCCGACATCTTTCTGCGCAACACTTTGTACAGCGGCGTGGTGCCGCAGATTTCGGCGATCATGGGACCGTGCGCGGGCGGTGCGGTGTATTCGCCCGCCATCACCGACTTCGTGTTCATGGTCGACAAAACTTCTTACATGTTCATCACCGGGCCTGATGTGATTAAGACCGTGACCATGGAAGAAGTCACCAAGGAGCAGCTCGGCGGGGCAATGACGCATAACGAAACTTCTGGCGTGGCGCACTTCCTCGCGCACGACGATGCCGAATGCCTGTCGATGGTGCGTGAGCTGCTGAGCTTCGTGCCTTCGAACAATTTGGAAGACCCGCCGCGCAAACCGTGCACGGACCCGATCGACCGGGCTGATCCCGCGCTCGACAAAATTGTCCCTGCGCAATCGAATCTGCCTTATGAGATGAAGGACGTGATCCATGCCGTAGTCGACGACGCCTACTTTTTCGAGGTGCAGGAGCACTACGCGAAAAATATCGTCGTCGGATTCGCGCGCCTGGACGGCCGCTCCGTCGGCGTCGTAGCAAACCAACCCGCGATGCTCGCAGGCACGCTCGACATCAATGCGTCGATCAAAGGCGCGCGCTTCGTCCGCTTCTGCGACTGCTTCAACATTCCACTGATCACGTTTGAAGACGTTCCCGGATTTCTTCCTGGCACCGCGCAGGAATACGGCGGCATCATCAAGCACGGAGCCAAGCTGCTCTACGCTTTCGCCGAGGCCACGGTGCCGAAAATCACCGTGATCACGCGCAAAGCCTACGGCGGCGCGTATTGCGTGATGGCCTCCAAGCACATCCGCACGGATGTGAACTACGCGTGGCCCACCGCCGAGATCGCAGTCATGGGTCCGGAAGGCGCAGTGGACATTGTCTACAAGCGCGAACTGGATCGGGCGGCAAATCCGCAAGAGCGCCAGGAATTACGCCAGAAAAAAATCGAAGAATTCCGCGACCGCTTCGCCAGTCCCTACGTCGCCGCCGACCGCGGCTATGTCGACGCCATCATCCAGCCGCATGAAACCCGCCAGAAATTGATTCAGGCGTTAAGGATGCTGGAGAATAAACGTGACAAAAACCCGCCCAAGAAGCATGGGAATATTCCGCTGTGAAGCTGGTCCGCTATTGTTTCCAGGGCCGAGACGTGGCATAATTTAGAAATTAGTAAATAGCGAACAAAAGGCAAATATGCCGTCCCCATTTGCTGAGTTCGATGAAATTGGTTACTGGTCAGAGATCAAGCTGGAGATTGTCCGAGATTACGCATCGGCATACTCCAGGATTCTAAACGCCAATAAGCTGCCCCATATTTACGTCGACGCATTTGCGGGGGCTGGTCGGCACATTTCCAGAGGCACCGGCGAATTTGTCCAAGGCAGTCCGCTCAATGCACTGAAAATTCAGCCGCCTTTTCGCGAATACCATTTCATCGATTTGAATGCGGCCAAGGTCGAACATCTCCAGGGTTTGGTCGGTGCCAGACGGGATGTTCACTTATACGAAGGCGATTGCAATGATGTTTTGATCCGCAAGATTTTCCCGACGCTCAAGTATGAAACTTACCGCCGGGCGCTTTGTTTGCTCGACCCGTACGGCCTCGATTTGAAGTGGGATGTGATATTCCAAGCAGGTCAGCTCAAAACGATCGATATGTTTCTCAACTTTCCGGTCATGGACATGAATCGAAACGTCCTGTGGCGAAATCCCGAAAGGGTCTCAGCCGACCGGCGTTCCCGGCTAACCGCATTTTGGGGCGACGAATCGTGGACTCAAGCAGCTTACTCCACGACAGGAAATCTTTTCGGTTTTCCTGAGAAGGAATCGAACGATTCGGTAGCTGAGGCGTTTCGGCAACGACTGCTGAATGTCGCCGGATTTAAGAAAGTCCCTAGCCCCATACCAATGCGTAATTCCGGAGATGCGACCGTCTATTACCTGTTCTTTGCGGCGCAAGTGTGAGTAGCGGAAGAAATTGTGAACGATATCTTCACAAAATACAGAGATAGACGCCAGAGCCGATAGTGTCATTAAACTCCCATATCGAATGGACCGACGCGACCTGGAACCCAGTCCGCGGCTGCACGAAGATCAGTCCCGGCTGCAAGCATTGCTACGCTGAAACCTTTGCGGAGCGGTTTCGCGGAGTTAAGGGGCACCCGTACGAACAGGGGTTCGATTTGCGCCTTGTTCCTGAGAAGCTAACGGAGCCATTCCTTTGGCGCTCGCCCAAGCTCGTGTTTGTGAACTCGATGAGCGATCTTTTTCAGGATGGCGTGCCGGACGACTATATCGAAGCGGTTTGCAGAGTGATGGTTAGAGCGAAGTGGCACACGTTTCAAGTCTTGACGAAAAGGTCAGAGAGGTTGAGAGAACTGCTGAGCGGGCGTTTGCGTTTCGCTGCCGAACAAGATCACATCTGGTGGGGAGTGAGCGTTGAAGATCGAAAATATGGTCTGCCGCGAATCAAAGATCTGCAGAAGGCGTCGGCCAGCGTCCGCTTCCTCTCGATCGAACCTCTACTCGAAGATCTCGGTCGGTTCAATCTTTCCGGCATCAGTTGGGCAATCGTCGGCGGCGAGAGTGGGCCGGGCGCTCGTCCCATGCCCGAAGAGTGGGTCATCTCGGTGCGCGATCAATGTCACGAATCGCGTGTCCCGTTCTTCTTTAAGCAGTGGGGTGGCGTCAGGAAAGCAAAATACGGGCGACTGCTTGAGGGCCGGACTTACGACGAATATCCCAAACGCGCCGTATCGCCGATTCCCGAGCGGGCAAATTGCATGGCTTATGCCCGAGAGGCTATGGATTCGCTTCGCAAGGTCTTTCGCGGGAGTTCGTTGGTGCAGGTTACGGCTTAGCCGAGCACAAAATAAGAGTTCCGAGGTGGTGTTGGGTCCATTCGTCTCGGCCAGTAGCTCGCTTTTAGACCCTTGCTTGACCTGCTATCGCAGCTTCCCTTGCGGGGCTTGCGCGCGATCTTCGCTCGGGCTCCGGGCTTACCGCCAACCGGAAAAACCTACCCAACGCCTCGGAACTCTATCCTGCCTTCGACGTTTCTTCTTGTTCTCCTCGACCAGCGCTTTGCTATAGACCCTTGCTTGCCCTCCCTGCTCATTTTCATGAACAAGGTGACTGCGCTTGAGTCCCGGACGCTGCACCAACCGGAAAAACTTTAGAAGCTGTCAAAGAACGATTATCTTTCTACTCCTTCTATTTTCAGAGTCAATGAAAAATTGGCATTTGTAACTCTCGTATTTTCAGCCGGGTGCAGGCCGTCCACAGGCGAGTGACCGGAATCGGTGCAACGAGGCGGAACGAGTTCGCTCAAAAGCGCGCCGGATGCGGCTTTCCAGAGTCGTAAGTTTGAGAGGATCAAAACCAAGCGATTTCTTCGATTCCTTTAACGTTGTGAAAATCACGCAGAAGCAGCGCTGGACAAGGCTCCTCTTAACTCCTTGCGGTCCCGAATTCAGCAGATTTGGATCTTTTCGTCGACGAATTGTTTGGTTGCCTCGTCGGAGCTGGTTAATTCAAACGAATTCGTGACCGCCGCCTTGCCCTGTTCGACGCTCGTGATCACATAGGAATAGCCGGGCCAGTGGGCTTCAGCCAGATCAGTCGTCGACCAGCGCGCAGGATGGTCGGGGTGAGAGTGGTAGTAGCCGATGATATCCTCTCCCCGCTCGCGGGCCTCACGCTGGATGCGGATCTGGTCACGCGGATCGATGTTATAGCGGTTCCGGGGCGAGTCGGTGCGGGTGTTGCCGCAGCGTGCAGTCGAAGTAACGACGCGGGTACCGTCATCATCCATTCGCCCAAGTAGCACGCCGCAGCATTCGTGCGGATAGATTTCCTCACCGTGGCGACGGATAGCTTCATATTCGGTGTGCGGGATCTTCAGCATTGATTGGGAAATTAGGAGCGCGCTTCCATGGCTACCGAAGCGACGGTTATCTGAGCGACGGTTCTCACCGGAAAGTTTACGGAGTTTGCGATGAAGCACTTGTGGTGAGCTTCTTCGTGAATCGCTAAGGCCTTAGCCTGGTCAGAATCCGCTTCAACAGTTACGTGCGGATGGAGAGTGACTTCTACAAATGCTCCCGAGCCGTCCGGGTTCTCACTCATCACGCCTGTTGCATCATCCTGGTAGTCCGTGACCACGACGCCGTTGATCGCACAGAGATGGAGGTACCAAAGCATGTGACACGAGGAAAGGCTCGCCACCAAAAGCTCCTCCGGGTTATAGCGCGCCGGATCCCCGCGGAACGCCGGATCGGAGGAAGCCAGCAGGGGCGGCTTTTCCGCGGCGGTTATGGCGTGGTCCCGCTTGTAGCTTTTGTACGCCTTCGTGCCTTGGCCTTGATTTCCTGTCCACGCCACTTGCACTTCATAAGTGTGCTGCTTCACGGATTCTCCCTCGAATCATGTAGTCCAAATGCAAAAGTCTCACTTCTCGGTCCAGAATCTCTCGCTCAAATACTTTTCGCCGGAGTCGCAAAGGATTGTGACAATCACAGCCTGCTGCTGCTTGCGTTCTTGGCTTTCGTGAACTCGCTCAGCGATGCGCAAACTTCCCACGATGCCCGCTGCGGCAGAGATGCCCAACAGCAGTCCGCATTCGCGCGCAATCCGGCGGGCCATGGCATGGGCATCTTCTGTGGCGATCTCAAGATTTTCGTCCGCCAAAGCAGGATCGTAAATCTTAGGAACAATCGCACTCGCCATGTGCTTGGCGCCTTCGATGCCGTGAAACGCCGAATCCGGTTGGAGCGAGATGCAGCGGATCGCAGGATTGAGTTCCTTCAGCCGGCGTGCGCTACCCATGAAGGTTCCACTGGTACCCAGCATGGCGACAAAGTGAGTGATCCGCCCTTCGGTCTGTTGCCAGATTTCACTGGCGGTGCCGTGATAATGCGCGAGCCAGTTGGAGTCGTTCGAGTATTGATCGGCGTAGAAATATAAATCAGGATGCTTGGCGGCAAGCTCGCGGGCCATGCGTATCGCACCGTCGGATCCGTCACCGGGATCGGTATAAAGAATGTTGGCTCCGTAGGCACTCAGAATCTTTTTGCGCTCAAGTGAGACATTGGCCGGCATGCATAGAGTAACCGGGAATCCCTCAGCCGCGCCGAGCATGGCATAGGCGATCCCTGTGTTACCGCTGGTAGCGTCGAGCAAAATTTTTCCGGAACTAAACTTCCCGCTGCGGCGGCCTTCGGCCACAATGTTGGCAGCAGCGCGATCCTTCACCGAGCCGCCGGGATTGTGCCATTCGGCCTTGCCCAAAAGTGTCACGCCGGGGAGATGCGCGGTTAGTTGATCAAAGCGCAGCAGAGGAGTGTTGCCGATCCGGTCGAGCAGGCTCTGCCCTGGGCGTAGCGCGCCGCCTTCCGCCGCATTCGCCGGATATGGCGCCTCGAAGTTGCCTGAGCTCTGCGTCACATTCGAAGTGTGCCCCATACGCGAACCATTCTCCCGTGACTATCGTAATATGCAAAGAAGCGCAAAACAGGCTATGTAGTATGGTGTCTTTAGATGATGCGGAATGCAAGTCGATGCAGTCCACAAAATAAGCAACATTAGATTTGCTCTGAGCTGCATCTAAGAAAGCTAAGAAAAGAGATTGAAGCATACATAAAATGTCGAAAACCATTGAAGCACGAACCTATGAGGAGGCTCTGGGCTGGTTGCGGGAGCACGGCTTTGACATCACGGAAGCGCCGGGTACGAATGGCCGAGTGTTCCTCAGGAAGTACACCGTATCGGCGGCGATTCAAAAAACGCCCGAAGATGGTGTGAAGATTTTCGCCTATCCCGGATACCTGATTGGCAGTGAAATTTCCAAGCTGGTCAACCGCGGCTACCAGCAGTTCATGAAGACGTCGAAGACAGAAATTCCAGCGACCGCGGAACACCTTAAGGCGCTGCAGTCGTTTACGGAAGAATTGAAAGAGGCGCTTGGACTGCCCAGCCTTTACAACGAGTCCCTGGGTACCGTGAGCGAGTCGTATCACTACGACCGCATTGAGGACCGCGACAAAGCGCCGGTCAATCGGCCTAAACGACCGTGGGAAGTTGCAGGCAAAACAACCCTCGCGGCTAAGGCAGTCAAGAAGGGTCGAGCCTAAGTTCCGGAAGTCCCAGGCCCCTGGCTGCGAAACCTTCCCGTAGTTCCCTCCGTCGTGGGAAACTGGTGCGCTCTTGCCTCGCGCACTTGCCTCGTAAGAGCCGGAGGTTAACATGCGCACTGCGTTTGTTCTTGATTGGCTTTTTTCTTTCTCCTTCTGCTTGATCGTGCTCCTCGCATCCGGTCGAGCCTCTGCCCAGGACGTGCAAGGCACCTACGGCAACGACGCGAAAGCCATTGAGCGCATCTTGCGCAAGCAGCAGGAAGCCTGGAACCGCCACGATCTCGAAGGCTTCATGGCAGGCTATTGGAATTCACCGGAGATGACATTCTTCTCTGGCGCGAAAGAGCATGACGGATGGCAAGCAGCGATGGACCGTTATCTCACTGTGTATGGGAGCCCGGGGCACGAGATGGGGCAACTGAAATTCTCCGGCCTGCGGGTTCAGGTGCTGAGTCAGGATTCGGCTTTTGTGCGTGGCTCTTGGAAGTTGACGATGTCCCACGGCAAACCGCCGCAAGGATTGTTCACACTGGTCTTGCGCAAGCTTCCCGAGGGATGGAAGATCGTGCACGATCATACTTCGGCGGCGGAGTGAAGCCGGTCTCCGGCGCTCGGCGGCTCTACTCTTATCTCTTGGCTCGCACTTGAACGCGGGTGCCTTCCGGGAATTTGCCGTTCGTCAATTCCGCGACGCCGTTGCGGATCACACCTTCCAGTTCCTGAGGGGCAGCGTTTGTTTCCCTTGCATTCGCGGGCGTAGCCTGCACCGAGCCTGTCGAAGGAAGCACCCGCGCCACATGGTTCGTGGCCACATTTCGTCCCATGCCTTTGTCCATGGCTTCGTTGGCCAGGCGATCGGCATCCGTGTTGTGTTCGCGGAGGGCGTGACCGATGGAGAACCAGTCGAGCTGGGCGATTAATTCCTTGGCACGGCCGTGGAGATCTTGAAGCGTCGGATTTTTTACTTTGTAGATGCCTTTGATCTGGCGAACGAGCAGTTCGGAATCGCTGATGAGTTTGAGTGCTTTGGGACCGTGCTGCAAGGCGTATTCGAGTGCTGCGATCAATCCCTGATACTCGGCAAAATTGTTGGTCTGGTGGCCGAGGTATTCGCTGAGCTGCGCGACTTTACGTCCGGACTGATCCTGGACGACGACGCCGTAGCCCGCCGGGCCCGGATTGCCGCGCGCACCGCCGTCACTATGGGCAATAAGGTAGTGCTCGGGAGGATTCTCGCGGTGAGAATCATCGTGGTGGGGGAAAACGGGCCCGGTTGAAGAACGGCGGGGGTAAGGCATGTCCGAGTTTACAACGACTGGCTTCTTCGAGTACTTCCCTTCCTAGTACTTCGGCACCTTCGGATCCACCCGTTCAGACCACGCGTTGATTCCGCCCGCCAGATTCTGAACTTTAGCGAATCCTGCCTGGCGCAGGAATTCCACTGCCTTGGCACTGCGTCCACCCATTTTGCAGTGGACGACGATTTCGCGGCTGGAATCCAATTCGTTTACGCGCTTCGGCAAATCGTTCAGCGGAATCAGATGTCCGCCAATATTGCATATCTGATATTCGTGCGGCTCACGCACATCAAGGACGAACAGATCCTCTTTCGCATCCAACCGCCGCTTCAATTCTTCTACTTGAATCTCCGGAACTCCAGTTGCCACCAGTTTTTCCTCCCCGCGAATTCCGCAAAACTCGTTGTAGTCTATCAGCTTCGTCACCGTGGGATGCGTGCCGCAAACCGGGCAATCGGGATTCTTGCGCAGTTTCAGCTCGCGAAACTTCATGCTCAGTGCATCGATCAGCAACAGCCGTCCGATGAGCGGCTCGCCCGCGCCGAGAATTAACTTGATCACTTCAGTCGCCTGCATCACGCCCACTAACCCTGGCAGAATGCCGAGCACCCCACCCTCTGCGCAGGAAGGAACCAGCCCAGGCGGAGGCGGTTCGGGATAGAGGCAGCGATAGCAGGGACCATCTTCCGTAGCGAAGACGCTGGCCTGCCCTTCAAAGCGAAAGATCGACCCGTAGACGTTCGGCTTGCCCGTAAGCACGCACGCATCATTCACGAGATATCGGGTAGGAAAGTTATCGGTGCCGTCGGCGATAATGTCGAAGTCGCGGAAGAGTTCCAGCGCATTCTCGCTGCTCAACCGCATATCAAACTTCCGAACATTCAAGAATGGATTAATCGCCGTCAGTTTTTCGGCAGCGGAATCCAGCTTCTTGCGCCCTACGTCGGCCGTAGAGTGAATGATTTGCCGTTGCAGGTTGGTGTAATCCACTACATCGAAATCGACCAGGCCGAGCGTGCCTACGCCTGCTGCCGCAAGGTACAAGGCCAGCGGCGAACCCAGCCCTCCCGCACCAATACACAGCACGCGCGCTGCCTTCAGCTTCTGTTGCCCTTCCATGCCGACCTCGGGCATGATCAGGTGGCGCGAGTAGCGCAGGATTTCGTCCTTGCTCAGCGTTGCTGGAATTTCGGTGGCGATCGTTGCCATAAAGTCCTCGTCTAGAAATTGTAGGCTGATTAATCAGGAAGTGAGACGCGAGCCGGAAGCATTGGTCATCCCGAGCGAAGCGAGGGACCCTGGTTCCTGATTGCGCTAGCACTTAACCAGAGGCAGAGGCAGAAACCAAGATCCCTCGCTCTGCTCGGGATGACAAATGCTGGCGCCTCCAGCGATCGAAGGCACGATAGAAATGTTATCACCATCCTTCACCGCGGTCTCCTCTTTCTGCAGGTACCGAATGTCCTCGTCGTTCAAATACAGGTTTACAAAGGCGCGCAGCTTGCCGTTTTCGGTATAGAGGTGGCGTCGCAGGTCAGGGTGCTGCGAGACCAGGGCGCTCATCGCTTCGGCTACGGTGGCGGCCTTCACTTCGACGGTGGATTGTTTGCCAACATACTGCCGCAAAGGGGTGGGGATATGAATCTTGCTCATAGTCTCAAAGATAAAGGATGCGCCAGAGAATTGGGAAGATTCAACGACAAGATTCAGGACGACGGGATTTTGGTCTCAGAGAAGTCACTTACTCCAGCGGTCTTTGACTCCTAGAATTGCTTTGGGAGAAACGACGATGACGATCTTTGACGCGGCTCGGGGCAGAGTTATCGACGGTGGCGGCAGTGGCGGAGGCGGACTTCTTCGCCTTATCGGCCTGGGCATCGGCGCATTCTTATTGGTGATTTTGCTGTTCAGTTGTGTGACCCGCGTGGGCACCGGTCACGTTGGCGTGCTTACCCTGTTTGGAAAGGTGACAGGCGAGACCCTCGGCGAAGGCATTCACGTTATTAATCCGCTGAAGACGAACAACGAGCTTTCCGTCCAAACGCAGACTCTGAAGGAGTCTGCGAACGTGCCCTCCAGCGAAGGCCTGATGATGAGTTTGGATACTTCGCTCATTTACCACCTCAATCCAGATCGCGCCTCTGAGGTCTTCCAGAAGATTGGAGCCGACTACGAAAACGTAGTAGTCGAGCCCACTCTCCGCTCAGCCATCCGCGAAGCGACCGCGTCGCACACCGCGAATGCTCTCTACACCGGCGAACGCGAAATGGTGGGCAAGCAAATTTACGACCAGGTTACCGCGCAACTGAACCAGCGCGGCCTTACCGTGGAGAACGTTCTGCTGCGCGACATTCAACTGCCCGCCACTCTGAAAGCCGCCATCGAGGCCAAACAGCAAGCCGAACAAGAGTCGCTGGCGATGAACTTCCGCCTGCAGAAGGAAACGCAGGAGGCCCAGCGCAAACGCATAGAAGCCGCGGGCGTCCGCGACTTCCAACAAATTGTTGCGCAAGGAATCACGCCATCGCTGCTTGAATGGAAAGGCATCGAAGCCACCGAGAATCTGGCCAAGAGTCCCAACTCCAAAGTCGTCGTGATCGGAAACAACAAAAACGGCCTGCCACTAATTCTGGGGCAATAAACGCGCGATCCTGTCGAACACCGCGCGAGATCGGATATGGCGAGGGAGGAAGAATGAAGTCCGCCTTGCTTTCGGTGAATCCAGCGAAGCTATGTGCAATCCTCCCATTCTTGCTTTTGGCCGGTTCGCTGTTTGCAAAGCGCGCCGCTCCGCAACCTGTCACCCCGGTTTTTTATAACGAAATAAAATACTCAGCCCCAAACGACAACGGCAGGATTGGATATGTGCAAGCGTCGGATGCGGCGGGCAAGCTGCTATTTAGGATCACGGTGTTCCATACGAAAATAGATCCGTCCTTGGAGGAAGATGTTCAGTGGGTCTTCATCTCAGACATGAAGCTCGCGGGACATTCCCTGCGCGTAAAGGACGAGAAGTCCCGCTGCTATGTGATTAACCTGGAAACCAAAGCCGTAGAGAGAAGATGGCGATGTTAAGCTCCCGCAGTGAGCATAACGCGGAAGGCAACCAGCCAAACTCACCCTGCACCATCGCTGCTACCATGGCATCGTGCCTCCGCTTCTCGAAATCCGCCGCCTGAACATCGAGTTTTCTGCCGCTCCGCGGGATGGGCAGCCGGGCGCGGCTCTCCCCACACAAACCTTGCCTGCCGTCCGCGATCTGAGCTTCTCGATCGCTCCCGCCGAGGTCCTTGGCCTGGTCGGAGAATCAGGCTCCGGCAAGTCGATTACTTCTCTTGCGATCATGCGCCTGCTTCCGCTCCAGGCGCGGGTTTCAGGCGAAATCCTATTCGCCGAGAACGGCTCAGCCCGCGATCTCGCTACGCTTCCCGCCGATTCCATGCGCCAACTGCGCGGCTCGCGCATCGCCATGATCTTTCAGGAACCCATGACCGCGCTCAACCCCGTGATGCGCGTCGGTGACCAAATCGCCGAGGCCGCGCTGGCTCACGGCTGCCACACCAGGTCCGAGGCCGCCACTCTTGCCGTCCAGGCCATGAATGATGTCGCTATCCCCGAGCCCGACCGCCGCGCTCGTGACTATCCTCATCAGCTTTCCGGCGGTATGCGACAGCGCGTGATGATCGCGATGGCCATTGTGAATCGCCCGCAATTGCTAATCGCCGACGAGCCCACCACGGCGCTCGACGTCACCATTCAGGCGCAGATTCTCGAACTGCTCGCTGAGTTGCGGTCCAAGTTCGGACTAGCCATGCTCTTTATCTCGCACGATCTCGCCGTGGTTTCGCAGGTCGCCGACCGGGTAGCCGTAATGTACGCGGGAAGCCTCGTGGAGCTTGGCGCCAAGCGTGACATTTTTCAGGCCGCCGCACATCCTTATACTCGCGGTCTGCTGCATGCCGTGCCCGACCTGAAGACCGACCCAGGGCGTCTGCTCGAAACTATCGAAGGCACCGTCCCGCCGCTGCATGCCATGCCTCCGGGCTGTGCTTTCGAGCCGCGTTGTGGGTTCCGTGTGCCCGAATGTTCGCGTGTCCTTCCTCCGTTGATCGAGGTTGCGCACGGACACTGGGCCCGCTGCCCGGTCTTGAACGAGAAGCGCTGAATCTGAATTAACGATAACCGGAATAAAACAGCTCATGTATCCTCTCCGTTCTCACTCGTTCTATAATCGCCATCCGTCTGGTGTCCATTGCGCATACTGCTGCTAAGCGACATACACGCTAATCTCGAAGCGCTGGAGGCCTGCCTCGCGGCGGCTCCGCCATATGATCTCGTAGCGAATCTCGGCGATGTAGTGGGTTACGGAGCGTCTCCGAACGAAGTGGTCGATCGCTCGCGCGAGCTAGGAAGGATTTTTGTCCGCGGCAATCACGACAAGGCGGCGACGGGGTTGCTCGCGCTCGACGATTTCAATCCCATGGCCGCGGCGGCCGCCATGTGGACGCGCGACCACTTGACCGCCGAGCATCACGAATGGCTGCACGCTTTGCCGCAAGGGCCGCTTGAGCTCGAAGGTTTTCCAGAGGTACAGTTGGTTCATGGCTCGCCCGAGGACGAAGACACCTATGTCGTCTCGATCGGTGACGCGCTGATCCCGCTCCTTGCCGATCCTATGCCGCTGACTTTTTTCGGTCACACCCACTTGCAGGGTGGATTCTTCGCTAACGGCAACAGTGCAGATGGTTTCCGTCCGGAATACCGTACGGTGGGGCAAGCCGAGTCGGTTTCTTTGCATTTGAAGCCGAACACACGCTACATGATCAATCCGGGCTCGGTCGGACAACCGCGCGATGGAGATTGGCGCGCCGCCTTCGCGCTGTTTGATACCGAAGCCCAGATCGTCCACTTCCATCGCGCGCCCTACAACCTGAAAGCCGCGCAGGACCGCATCTTCGGCGCAAACCTCCCTCCGCGCTTAGCCACGCGCCTCGCTGCAGGACGCTGATCGGCTAAGATCCTGGTTTCCTTCAAGCCTATGGCGGGAACTTTCCACATTACCATCGTGATCTGGTGCAGGCCAGTTTCATATTGGAACATCTCCTTGCCGTGCCTGGCAGGAGGTCATTGACATTCCTTCCACGGGGCGGATAATACGTTTGCTCTTGCTCTCAGAGTCATCGTAACTCTTCCCCCGGAACTTGACCGCAATCCAAGTGCTGGAAGACCTGTGCGAGCAGAGCCGCACAAGAGGAGTCTATGAAGCGCTTCGTCCTTGCAATCTCATTGCTTGTATCCCTGCGGTCGCTCGCCCAATCCGGGGCCACCACGTCCGCCCAGCAACCGCCGCCTCAGCTGGTTACACAAACGGACTTTACGTCCAAGAAAGGGTTCGTACTGGAGGAAGAAACTCCCGTTAGGCTACGACTGAATCGGACCATATCGTCGGCCGATGCGCACGTTGGAGACACGGTGGATTTTGAGGTTCTGGATGACATCACGGTAAACGGTTTGCTTGTCATCGCAAAAGGCGGACTCGCCTTTGCGACAGTCACTGAAGCTCAAGCCAAGAGGAGAATGGCTCGCGGAGGAAAGTTGGACATCAATATTGATTATGTGAAATTGGTAAGCGGCGACAAGGCGGCGCTCCGTGCGGTAAAAGACGTCAAGGGCGGCGGCCACACAGGAGGCATGGTGGGCGGGATGGTGGTTACAAGTTTGGTTTTCTTTCCTGCTGCACCATTCTTTCTATTTATGCACGGGAAGGACATTAGCATCCCGAAAGGAACGGAAATCACTGCGTATGTAAATGGAGACGCGAGGCTCGACATCGCGAAATTTCAAGCGCCGACTAACATAGTGGCTAACAATTCCAGCGGAGAGGCGGGCGCTACTTCTGGGAAGGTGCAACTGGAATCCTCTCCGCCGGGCGCCGACATCGAAGTGGATGGAAGTTTCGTCGGCAACACTCCGTCCGATGTGCAGGTCGCGGAGGGAAGTCACACTGTGACCGTGAAAAAGCCTGGATTTAAGGATTGGGAGCGAACGCTAAAGGTGAGCGGCGGGAGCAGTGTGCATCTGAATGCGGAGCTTGAGAAAGCGGCGAGTCAATAGTTTCTCAGGCCGCCGACACTGCACGAGAAAAAGGGGAGCGAACGCTCCCCTCGCTGATTACATTTGCAAAGTGATTACTTGCTGGAGCCGCCCTGCATGCCGTCGCTGGATTGAGCCAGCTCCAGAGCAAACTTCTTGCCCTGAAAGCGAATGCTGTTCAGCGAGTTGGGCGCGCCGTCATGCTTTTCGGTCACTGCAGCATTGTTAGCGGACGCTGCGGGCAGGTCCACCATGTGGGCTGGAGCTTTCGCCACCACGTTCTTGCCCTGCAAAATGCTGACTTCCACATTAGGGCCGGTGCCCTCCCACTGCACTTTGTAGTCGCCCGGCTTAAGCGTTGTCCCGTTCACTGTTACCGGGTTGCCCAGCTGCAAATCGGCCTTGGTTGCCGCAAAGGCGCTCGAGGCCAACAGCAGTGCCAACCCCATCAACAAACTCTTCGAAACGGTCGCGAACTTCATGAACTGCTCCTTTTCTTCCCCGAATCTCGTCGGAGAGCGGTTGGGGCGGCCCGGTTCACGACTTGCGCGAGAAAACCATTGTGTTTCTTCGCGAATCGCATACAATGCAGCCGATGGGGTTCAGCAGACACGCCGCAACGCCTGCCTGACTGTAGACGGGGGTTTTCTCATCTGGGCCGCCAAACCGAAAATGAGAGAACCCCTAACCCCGCAAAAGATCTTGGTATTGATCAACGATTAACGCCAGCTCCACTCGAGTGCTGGCGCTTGTCTTGCTTCACTTCCAACTACGTAAGCGCTCCGCAGAAAGTTCCTCAAATTCAGAACAAACTTTTCTACATCTTGTTTTTCTAAATCTGGAAACTGCATTTGCCCTGCCATCGCTTTGAACGGGTAAATTATTGACGTTCAACACGAACTCGGTTTGCTTCGGAGTTGGGCTGTTCACCGGCGGACGCTGGCTGTCCGAACGTGGGCACCACCGAACGGCCAGAAATATTCGCGGTCGTTGCAGGGTGACCTTGTTTGATTTGGGATGAACTCGCGTCACATTACTTCGACGCTGTCAGCGACCCTCGGTTAGCAGAATTCGCCCTGGATACGGAAATAACCCGGCCTTAGGATGGCGAACGAACAGCGGAAACATGTCTTGTGTTTCGAGAGTAGACACGCTGTGATGAAAAAGGTTGGTTCAGTTTGACGCGACCCGTCCATGGCGGGACGGAGGTTGCACGCGCGCACAGCCCTCAGTCCGCGTCTCCGTGCTGGCGGTCGACTGACCAGATGCTTGCCTGATCTTTTTCGAAAGGATAAACGTGGACCATCCAGTTGAAGATTACGGGGTGAAACGTTCCGCCCGCGGCGTCGCAGGCTTCCTGCGAAGTGATCGATCCTCTCAAACCAAACTGCGGATGCGGGTTCAGGTATTCGCCCTTTCGGCCAGCGGGTGCGGCGCAAAAATTCACGTGCTCGTGCCACTGCGCGACGCTGAGCGGAATGCGCTCGTCCAATTCATCTTCGCCGAGACGCTTGGGCGCGGTGTACATCACGCCAATCAGTTTGTAATCGTCACCATGTTTTTCATAGAGCAGCGAGGTCGGGTGCTCGGGATTAAAACGAAAAGCCGCTTCCATCGCGTATCCGTAATTCGTGAAGTGGTACATCTTCTGCGGAGCCTCGGGATGGAAAATCTTGTAGCCTTCGTTTAGCGCAACGTGATAGTCGAGGTATTTTTCCGAGGCTTTGCGCGCAGCTTCCACCACCTCCTTGGCCCGCGCCGCGTCGCCGGGCTTGGCTGGCCGCAGTGCCGTCATCTTCATGTGCGGCCCCATATCCATATGCCCTTCCATCGAATGCATGGCGTGGGCGCTGGCGTCGCTATCTTTTTCCGGGCCCATCGGCATATCTTTCATCTGCATGCCGGACATGTCGTGACCCGACATATCCATCCCAGGCATGCTGGGTTGAGTGCTTGGCGAAGCGCCGCTCGCCGGTTGTTGCTGACCCCATACAGCGCTGGTTAACAGGAAAAGTGAAATCAAAATGCCGATTCGGTTGCGCATGCAAGTCTCCTACGTCTTCAGTTGGTATTAACACTGTCGCAAAGGCAGTGTTTCTGCAAGTGAAGTAACTTTACCTAAGATTACAGAGGTAACGTCGGGCAGCATCCAATCATCGCGGTCCAACGCTACCTATCCCAAAGGCGCCGATACGTGCTCGTGTACGATCATCCACTTGCCGTCCTGATTCTCAAAAACCACTGTCCAGCGGAAGTTGCCCATGTCAACCTTGCCGGCTTTCGTCGTCATCTCGTTCTTCACCGTCGCGGTGGCCCAAACCAAATCTCCGTGGGGATGGATCGCAACGTCATCGTTCAGAGTGAACTTCGCGCTCTTGTAACCAGAGAGCACGCCCTTTACTCCGTTTTGATATTGCTCCCAACTCTCGTATTTTAGCGGAGCGATGTCGAAGAAGGTGCGCGGGCCAGTGGCGTAGAACTTGACCACGTTGGCGGGATCGAGAGTGGACCAACCGTCCCAGATCGTCTGCAGGTAGGCTTTGTCTGGGGCGGCCGGAGCCGCGGATTTCTTCGCGGCTGCCTTAGGCAACACGATGCCGGACAGCGTGAGAGCGAGCAGGCACAGCAGAACGATGGAAAGGCGTTTCATGGGTGGTCCTCCAGAGTCGGTCTCGAAGTCGGCGGCATTCTCGCACAGTGAGCCGTAATCCGCAAAGGCAGTATGCCGTTTTGAAAATTAAAGACAGCCCACTGCCCCGCGTTCTCAACAATCACGCTTCGCGAGCGGAAAGTCGTATGATGCTGGTTATGAGCGGCACCATGAAATACCGAATTGCGATGTGGGCGGGTGCGGGCTTTCTAGTTGCGGGTTTCTGGGCACTTTTTGCCATCGCAACCTTTCCGTCTACGAACGAACGAATGTGGAATGTCTGGACTCTCGTCTGTTTGACCTGCCCCGTGGCGATAGCCGGCAGGCATCACCCGATTAGCCTGTATGAGGTTCTAGCGGCCAATGCCGTCACCTATGCGCTGGTCGGTCTGATTTTGGAAACCCTCCGGCACCAACTGCATCACGCGAAATAATCAAAACAGCCCGCTACCCCCGCCAATTGCGCATTGACCGATTTCCACAGCGCACGCTAAAATAGTTGAGTTTGCCTGTACTCGCCGACCCGTTCTAGGTCGCCTGCCTTGGCTGATGAAGCGCCGCGGCGGAAAACACAGCAAGCAGAGACGTACAGCTGGAATCCCAGGATTGCGCCCGTGTGCGCGTGGTTCGCTTGGTTTGGGACTTCAAGACATTTTGATGGAGGCAGACGTATGTACGCGGTCATCCGCGCCGGTGGAAAGCAGTACCGGGTGGCGCCCGGGGATGTGATTCGAGTGGAAAAATTGGCCACGGGCACCGACGGACACGTGAGCTTCCCGGAAATACTGGCAGTGTCGGGCGGCGAGGGTCAAATCGGCAAGCCGCAGTCGGAAGCGCGTGTTGTCGGCGAAGTGATGGAAGAGGGACGCAGCCCCAAGATTCTGGTCTTCCACTACAAACGCAAAAAACAATACAAGAAACTGCGTGGTCACCGGCAGTCATTTACGGCGGTGCGCATCACCGAGATTGCCTTTGATGGCCAGAGTTTCAAGGCTCCGGAGTTGGCGAAAAAGCAGCCCAAGCCGAAGAAGGCTGCGGCAGCGGACGAGCACGAGTCTGAAGTGCAAACTGGCGAGGCTCATGCCAAGAAGTCACACGCAAAAAAGAAAGCTGCGCCTAAGAAAGCCGCGGCGAAGAAGGCTGCACCAAAAAAGAAATAGGATTGCGAGAACGAGGGCAAAGTGCCCTCGCGACAGTCGGCGGGGACGCCGGAGCGACGTTCCAGGAACTATTTTCCAAGGACTGAGAGTAAAACGATGGCACACAAAAAAGGACAAGGCACTTCACGAAACGGCCGCGACTCGAACGCGCAGCGGCTGGGATTCAAGGCATTTGGCGGGCAGATCGTTCCCGGTGGCACCATCATTGTGCGGCAGCGCGGTACGCGTGTGAAACCGGGGCTCAACGTAGGCCGGGGCAAAGACGATACTTTGTTTGCCAAGATCACCGGCCGCATCAGGTTCCTGAACAAGGGGTCGATGGGCAAGTTCGTGATGGTCGAGCCCATGGAAATCGCGGAGTAGTTTCGGCGTCTTGTTGCAGCGGTTTCTATGATCGCTAGGGGCGAATGTCAAGCGCAATCCAGATTGGCTCGCTCTCGTAGAGCAACAGCATCTCCATTCGAACGTCGTCGTGACGGCAACGAATTTGGTAATTTTTGCCGGCGACTACCGTAGGCACTGATAGTACACAGCGGTCCCCGAGTCCAATCTTCGCTTTGAAATAGCCTGCCACCATATTGCAGATTTCTCCGACCGCATCGCACTTTTGCGCAGCCGCCTCGTTCGCTGGGACTCCAAGCATCCGCGAAGCGATCATCGTGGCGCAATGGAGACTGCACCGAAGGCTGAAAACGGCGCCGAGCGGCCCAGCAATTCCGACCATGCCCGTCACTTCAACCCGAAACGGAAAATCGCTGCCTTCCGGGATAACGGGCGCGACTCCCGCCATCGTGGAGAACACCTCGATAGCCGTCTCGCCGAGAATGGCCGGCCACGTGGTTCGTGGAGCAATGGCACAGGCGGCGCTGATTGAGGGCGAACCACTCATTTTCGATCGCTGGAACTTCTCTGAATCTCATCGGCTAAGTGGCACGTGAGCATGAATTGGGACTTTCTTAGGAGGATCCAACTCCGGGACCGCCTATGACTTTACACGTCTGGCTTTACACGTCCGGGGCGCCCAGTCTCTCAGCGCAGCGATAACTCGCTATACTCAAGACTCGAGCAGGACGAGATTCTTCACCTGGTTGTGCAGCGAGATGTTCATCGATGAGGCTAGAATTCGGGTCAAGGCGGGCGACGGCGGCAATGGCTGCATGGCGTTCCGTCGAGAGAAATACGTCCCACGAGGCGGCCCTTCAGGCGGCGATGGGGGCAAGGGTGGAGACGTGCTCATGGAATCCAGCGAACGCCACAACACGCTCGTGCACTTCCGTTTCAATCCCGAATATAAGGCGGAACGCGGTCGCCACGGAGAGGGCTCCAACAAAACTGGACGCGAGGGCGCCGACGTAATTCTCAAGGTTCCGGTCGGAACCATCGTGTATGACGAGGAAACGGGCGAGAAAGTTTTTGATTTTTCGACTGCCGATCAACGAATGGTGATCGCTCGCGGAGGCCGTGGTGGCCGCGGGAATGCGCGCTTCGCTACTTCTGTACACCAGGCTCCGCGCGAGCACGAGCCCGGACGTCCCGGCGAAGAGCATAATTACCGCCTCGAGCTGAAGCTGCTCGCCGACGTAGGACTCGTCGGATATCCGAACGTGGGCAAATCCACGCTCATCTCTCGCATCTCGGCGGCGCGGCCAAAGATTGCCGACTATCCTTTCACCACTCTGGAGCCGAATCTCGGTGTAGTCGAGGTCGGCGATCCAAGAAACGAGATCAGCTTCGTGGTAGCCGACATTCCAGGCCTGATCGAAGGCGCGCACACGGGCTCGGGTCTGGGAACGCAGTTCTTGCGGCACATCGAGCGTACACGCTTGTTGGTTCACCTGGTCGATGTATCGGATGCCAGCGGCCGCAGCGACATCGTGAAGGATGTGGAAGTGATTCTCACTGAGTTGGCCAGCTTCGGCGCTCACCTGGAAGACAAGCCAATGCTCATGATTGCGTCGAAGATCGACGTTGCCAACAAAGAAAAAGTCGCCGCTCTCAAGCGCTACTGCAAGAAGCACAAGCTGAAGCTTTACGAGATTTCAGCCGTAACCGGCAAAGGAATCGAAGAGCTGAAATACGCGATGGCTAAAGAAGTGGATGCTCTGCGCGAGCAGGCGCTGCAGCAGACCGCAGCCGCGGACAGCCAGAGCGCCTGATCGAGCCGTTTGTCCTTAACGTCAGCCGTTGAACCTTAGTCGATACGCTCACACTACGCCCGCGGCAGCTGCGGTCCGTGCTGGAAGCGATACTGAAGAATCTTTGCGGCCAGGGCCGGCGGCATTTCCTCTCCAGCTGCCGTCACCGTACGCACAACCTCTCCGCGACAAACTACTTCCGTTGGCGAGAGTCCGGCAATCTCGGCGGGCAGCACGAGATTGATTTCCAGCACGACATTCGGTTGCAGGAGATCTTCCGCCTGAAAAAGCAAACCAGAGCGGCTGATGTTTCTGGTTTTTCCGTCGTGCCACTTCTCTTCATCGAGACGGCGATACTTCAGGGGCAGTTGAAGTTGAAAACGTTGTGCCCGCGATAACGGCAACTGCTGCGCGGCCACGGCATAAGCGGTTCGAGCTGGCATGGCAACCTCCCGGGGGAACGGATTTGAAGCGAGCACTTCGCGAACTCAAGCGTTCAGATCGCGGAGGGTGAAGGGCTTCTGGAGCAGGCGAATACCCGCGTCCAGCGTGCCGTTGCGCCCGATCACATTTTCTGTGTAACCGGACATATAGAGTACTTTCGTATTCGGACGAATTTCTGAAATCCTCTGCGCGAGCTCGCGGCCGTTCATGCCCGGCATTATGACGTCGGTGAGCAGGAGGTGAATTATTCCTTCATGGGCCACTGCAATCTGCAGCGCCACTGCGCCATCCGCCGCCTCAATCACGCGATAGCCTTGCTTCTCCAGAAATTGCCGGGCAAGATAGCGAAGGTTGGCCTCGTCCTCGACCACGAGGATCGTTTCGGTGCCCGGCTCGGTGGCGACGGATTTTGATGCAGCAACAACTTCCGCCGGGCTTTCCACTGCTTCGGCCACGCGCGGCAGATAGATTTTGAAAGTCGTGCCCTTGCCGGTCTCACTGTTGACCCAGATGTATCCGCCGCTTTGCTTCACGATCCCATAAACCGTGGAGAGGCCGAGCCCGGTTCCCTTCGGCCCTTTCGTGGTAAAAAACGGTTCGAAGATGTGCGACTGCGTCTCCGCGTCCATTCCGGCCCCGGTATCGCTGATCGCCAACATCACGTAGTTTCCCGGCTTCAGTGGCGCCTGAACGCGCGCGCGCTCTTCGTCGACGGAGACATTCGAGATTTCGATCGTTAGTTTTCCTCCGCCGGGCATCGCGTCCCGCGCGTTCACCGCAAGGTTCATGATGACTTGCTCAATCTGCCCTGCGTCAGCCCGCACCGCGCCCAGCCCGGCTGCCGGAACCATCACCAGTTCGATGTCCTCGCCGATCATGCGGGTCAGCATTTTCAGGTTTTCGGTAACAACTCCATTCAAATCGAGAATCTTGGGCGCCAGCATTTGCTTGCGGCTGAAGGCGAGGAGTTGCCGAGTGAGAGCTGAGGCGCGACCGGCTGCGCTGGCAATCTCCTGAGCTGGGGCACGCAGCTCGGGCTCCGGGCCAAGGCGGTCGAGCAGGAATTCCGAGTACCCTGAAATCACCATCAAAAGATTGTTGAAATCGTGCGCAATGCCGCCTGCCAGTCTTCCTACAGCCTCCATTTTTTGCGATTGCTGGAGTTGCTGTTCGAGAGTGTGCCGCTCCGTAACATCCTCGGCAAACAGCTCGAAGGTCCTTTCCTTGCCCGCATCGGAAACTGCGCGACCCGACACGCGAAGCACCGTCGCGGTAGCGTCCTTCCGCTTCCACTCGACGATTAACCGGTTGAACGGCGCCCCCGCACGCAGATGATCCGCCAGTTCAAACCAGTGCTGAGCGTCCTCGTAGAGGGCTCCAAGATGCGTTCCCACAATTTCCCGCGCGGAGGAATATCCGAGCATTGCGAGCAGCGCCGGATTCACATTCAGCAGCTTGCCGGAAGAATCACAGCGGCAAATTCCGTATGGCGCATTGGTCACCAGTGACCGGAAATTCAGTTCGGAGCGGCGCAGCCCTTCCTGGGTTGTTCGCAAGGCCGCATTCAACCAGCAGATCAGAGCCGCTAACACAACGAACAGCGTCAGGCGGATCATCGTCGATCGAAATTGCGCCGGCGTGTGCTCGCCGGAAAATGAGAAGTAGGCGCTGACGGTGAGCGCGAACGATGTAGCAACCAATCCTGGCTTCCAGCCGCCATACCATGCACTGACCATGACGGCGACGGCGAATACCGCAAGCCGGCTTTCCGTAATGTTGGGAAGGAGCAGGGCCGGGATCAGCGCCAGGGTGGTGCTCAGGACGGCCACCCCGTAGCGTAGGACAGACGCTCGGGCAGGTTGAATGCGAAGTAGGGGGAGGGTTACCCGCATTAGTCCATACTAATGTTCGACTTAGGACTGCGCGAGATTACAGGAGTTCAGTCCAAATTCTCGCGGGGTCGGTTTTCTCGCCAACTCACCGCGGGCCGATCAGACAATGCCACAGTGAACTATCGGCCGATGCCCATCGGTCGTGCCACTTCGCGACAGTCCCAACCGATTCCGGCGGCGAGAAGGTTGAGCTTGCCAAGTCAGCCTGCAAACGAAGAAACTAAGCGCTCATGAATATCGGCCTCTTCGGCGGCACCTTCGATCCCGTTCACCGTGGACATCTCGCACTCGCGCACGCGGCGCGGGAACGCTGCAAGCTTTCCCACATACTGTTCGTGCCTGCGAATGTTCCCCCCCACAAGCAGAGCCAGCCCTTGTCAGCCTTCCCTCATCGCTATGCCATGATTGCCCTTGCCACAGCGCAGGTGAAAAACTTCGAGCCTTCTCTGCTTGAAGCACCGGGAGACTCGGACTCAACGAGCGTTATCAAAGGGAAAAGGAATCTGCCGAGGCCGAACTACACCATCGACACCATCAAATATCTGAAGCAATCATTCAAGAAAGTGGACCGCCTTTTCTTGCTGATCGGCATCGATGCTTTCGCGGATATCGCCAAGTGGCACCAGCCCGAGGCACTATTTCGGGAATGTGAGTTTGTGGTTGCCAGCAGGCCCGGGTTTTCCCTGGCTGACGTCGCCAATGCGCTACCCGCCAGCTTGCGCCCGAGAGAGGAAGTGACCCGTCCCTTCCATAAGCAGGCGGCCACCGGAGACTTGGTGCTGAACGGCGTGACCATCCACCTGCTTGACGAAGTCTACCAACCGGTTTCCTCGACGACGATTCGTCAGGCCGCCGCTGCGGGCAAGCCGCTAACGCGGTTCGTGGATCCTGCCGTAGCTGAATACATTAAGAAAATGGGACTGTATAAGGGTCTTTAGTCGCCGATCGTTAGTCGTGAGCGGCTGGTGTTCGCCAATGTCACTGCACGACCCACTCGTCCTACCCAGTCGTCCCACGAGGCATCCGACGCGACTTCGTTTACAATGAAGCCTCAGTTCGCTCTGGCCAACGACTAAGGACTAACAACCAAAGACAATCGACCGACCTTCTGCATGAAAAAAAATGAATTGAAGCAACAGGTAGCGGCGGCCATTCAGGCGTGCCTCGACAAGAAAGCCGAAGAGATTTCAGTACTGGAAATGGAAAAGGGTTCGGGCGCTTTCACGGATTATTTTGTGCTGTGCAGCGGGACCAATCCCCGTCAGGTTCAGGCCATCGCCGATGAAGTGGAATTGCGCTTGAAAACGGCCGATGTGCGGCCCGCGCAGGTCGAGGGTTACAAGCAGGGCGAGTGGATTCTGGTCGACTATGTGGACTTTGTTGTGCATGTCTTTTCCGAGAAGGCGCGCAAGTTTTACGATCTGGAGCGGCTTTGGAAGACGGCCAAGCGACTGGAACCTTCGGAGTTGAAACCGGAGAGACGAAAAAGTCCCCCAAAAAAGACGACGGCGCGCAAGCACGTTGCCCCGGCTCATCGCAAGAAAGCGTAGTCTCGTTTTGTTCTATCGTAATTCTGGCTTCTTACTATCTGTCTCATATGACGGCTCTTTCGAAAGCAGAATCTCTAAGCCCGGAACCAGAATGGGGAACTCAATACCGCCTGGTTGCATCCGAAAAATGGAAAGCAAAGTCGGCTGCGATGGGTAAGGCCGTCACGGAAGCTCTGGTGGAATACGCGGCGCCGACACCGGGCATGCGGGTTCTGGATCTGGCAACTGGCACGGGCGAACCCGCCATCAGCCTTGCAATGCGGGTGGGAACGCAGGGGCAAGTTACCGCCCTCGATCTGAGTGCGGATCTTCTTGAGGTCGCCAAGGGGAGAGCGCTGGAGCGCGGCCTGAATAATTTCATCACGCAGCAGGCCGACGCCCACGCGCTGCCCTTCGCCGAAAACAGCTTTGATTTGGCCACCTCGCGCTTCGGCGTGATGTTCTTCCGCGATATCGGCGTCGCGTTGCGGGAGCTGCATAGAGTTCTGCGCACGCAGGCTCGCACCTGTTTTCTGGCCTGGGGACCATCCACCCAGCCTTACTGGGACAGCACGATGGGGGTTGTGCACAGGCGAGTGGGGGGACCGTTATTGCCGCCCGGAGGTCCTGATCCGTTTCGCTTTGCTTCTTCGGGAAGTCTTTCGGAAGTGCTACGCGGCGCTGGATTCCGAGATGTCCACGAAGAAACCAAGACCGTCCCTTGGACCTGGCCCGGCGCACCGGAAGAAGTTTGGGATCAGATGCAAGCCGTGGCACTGCCCTTCCGCCCTATGCTCGAGCGTGTTCCGTCGAACCTGTGGCCGCAGATTCATGCGGAGGTGCATGCCGCGATTGCAAAATACGTTGTAGGAGAGAACATCGAGTTCGGAGCATCGGTGGTGCTGGCCTCCGGAAGCAAGTAAAGTTGTGCTGCCGTGAAGATCAAGATCGCGTGGATCGGAAAGACGAAGGAACCGGCGATTCAGTCGCTGACGGATGAGTATCTCAAGCGAATTTCGCGATATGTGCAGGTCGAAGGGTTGGCTTTGCGCGATGAAGCCGCGCTACTGCAAATGTGCGGGCACGCGGCTCCGGGCAAGTCGAGCAAGACGGCGGGCGGCCGGAAATCGACGCTGGTCCTGATGGATTCGCGCGGAAAGCAACTTTCATCCGAAGAGTTCGCGCGTTTTCTGGGAGACTATCAGGATCGTAATCCGCGGCCCCTGGTCTTCGCCGTAGGAGCTGCCGATGGATTCAGCGGCGCGGCCACTGGCGCCGCTCAGTATTTGATTTCGCTGGGGAGGATGACGCTGGCGCACGAGTTGGCTCGTGTAATCTTGCTCGAGCAGGTATACCGCGCCTTTGCCATCCTGAAGGGTCATCCTTACCATTCCGGGCATTGAGGCGTAAACTTTATGCTGGCTTGCACTTTCGTGTACTGTTCTTGGATGTTGCTGGCACTTACAGTGATGGAAGCAGAACTCAAAATGCGTCACTATTAATACAGCACTTATTGGAGAGCAAATTCATGAGAGATGTGACGGAACTTTTGCGGGCAAAAGAACAGGAACTGCTGAAAGTGAAGCGGCAGGTCGAAGCTCTGCGCATCGCAGCACCGTTATTGGGAGACGAAGACGATCGGGTCACGCCTTCCCCAACGCAGATGATGTCTAAAGGAACAAGAAACTTGGAATGATTGTTGCGTGTTTTGCCTTCACGGCATTGCCTCCTCCGACATGAGCTTTTCATCCGCGCTTGAGCGCAGGCTCCTGTCTTACTGTGTAACCGTAGCCTGATAGCTTACAGTTTGCCAGTGTCCGTTGCGGCGAACCCAGATACGAGTGTAGCGATAGAGCCCGCTGAAATCCTCGCCCAGTTGATGGCCTTTGACATCGGCGCGTGCGGTAACCACCGCCGTATCTCCGTAGAGCCGGACCACCATATCTGTTACGTTCATCGATTCGTAGCGAAGCTGCCCACTGCGGCGGGCAGAAATGGCGTCCTGCTTAGTGGTAACCTGGCCCAGTGGGGTAATGGCGACATAGTCGTCGGCGAGAACTCTCAGGGGAAAGTCGGCGTCGCGATGCAGGCTAGCCTCCTTAGCCTGACGTTCCATGTCGACGATCTCGCGAATGGTTTCCTGATCGGCGGCGCTAAAACCGGGCCTGGGGTGAAGAGCGACGTGCTGAGCGCAAAACGCGGGGACGGCCGCAAGCACGCAGAACAATAACACCGCACATTTGTTGGTCACGTACGAGACCTCCGCAGTCTGCCAGGGACAGAGATCTGCCTGCACCCGATACGCAGGTTTTGATGCACGAGTTCCGTGGAAAGTCGGTACTTCTGCAGGTGCATCATAAATCGAAATAGCTTAAGGAGGAGGTCTCAGGCGTTTTGTTCGCGTTTTTGTCGTTCTGACTTAATTTCCCCGGAACTTCATTCGCCAATCCCCGTATAAAGACCACAGGCGGAGGTGTGTATGAAGGGTCTCGGTTTCTGCCTAGTCTTACTGCTTTCTGGTTCGCTCCACGCTCAACTTCCAGGAGGTTCGGCCAAGCAGGAATTTATTTCTGGAGGCACGATTCGCATGCACTTGGAGGCCGGTGGATACACGGTAGCTGCAGGCAGTGCTGAGAACATCGTCGTGACGTTCCGCACTCATACGGAGGATCAACTCAAACGCGTCAAGGTAGAGATCAAACGGACTGCCACAAGCGCCGATGTTTACATTTCCGAAACCCCGCACAATAACTTCCAGGCCACCATCGAAGTTCCTCGTCGTTCCAATCTTTGGGTCAGACTGTCGGCTGGAGAATTGATCGTCGAAGGCGTAGAAGGCGATAAGGACCTTGAAGTTCACGCTGGACGCATCCAGACCGACATTCCCCACCCGGAGCAGTACGGTCACCGCGACGCGTCGGTCATGACCGGCAGTATCGAGGCCTCCGCGTTCGACGTCTCGAAAGGCGGCTTGTTCAGATCATTCGAGCAGCAAGGCCCGGGGGAGTACCGTCTGCATGCGCACGTGATGACGGGAGAGATCGATCTGCGAGGAAGTAACTAAACTCCGGGGTCGTGGGCATCGCGGGAGTCGGCCGCGCGGTCGACCTCGATTTACGGCCAGCCTGCACGAATCTTGCGATTTCGTCCCCCTGTGGTAGGGCTTCTAGTAGAATCAAGCGTCCTGCAATCATGAATGACGTACGCCGCGGTCTCATCATCGTAAACACCGGGCCGGGAAAGGGAAAGACCACTGCCGCAATGGGGACAGCTTTGCGCGCTGTGGGCCAGGGGATGAGAGTCCTCATGCTGCAATTTCTGAAAGGCTCATGGCACTACGGAGAACTGGATGCGGTGAAAGCTTTCGGGGACAAGTTCGTGATGAAACAGATGGGACGAGGATTCGTGAAAGTGGGCGCTGAGAAACCCGATCCCGAGGATGTGAAGATGGTCGAAGAGGCGTGGACGGAGGCAGAGAACGCGATACAGTCGGGTGAGTGGGATCTGGTGGTGCTCGATGAGATCAACTATGCGATCAGTTATGGCATGCTCGACCCGGCGAAGGTGGTCGAGAGCCTGAAGAGCAAACCAGAAATGGTGCATGTGATATTGACGGGGAGGAACGCACACCCCACAATTGTAGAGGCCGCCGACACGGTCACCGAGATGCGACAGGTGAAGCACGCGTACGAGAAGGGCGTGATGGCGCAGAGAGGAATCGAATACTGATTGAGTAATTTTGCAATTGGGTAATTTTCAGAGTCTTTGTTTATACGGTTTTCAATTATTGAATTACAAAATTACCCAATTACTAAATTCTTATGGCTTGGTTTAAGCGTGAATCCGGGGAACTGAATGCGACGGGCGCGAAAACGGTTCGTACGGAAGGGCTGTGGGTGAAGTGTGAAAACTGCCGGCAGATCATCTGGAAAAAAGATTTGGAAGAAAATTTGAACGTCTGTCCGAAGTGCGAAAAGCATTTTCGCATCGATGCGCGTAAAAGGCTGGCGCTGCTGCTGGATGAGAATCAATATGAGATGTTCGATGGCAACCTCTCCTCGACCGATCCGCTAAAGTTTGTGGACTTAAAGCATTACTCCTCGCGATTGCGCCAGGCGCAGCACGACACCGGACTGAAAGACGCCGTGATCAATGCACAAGGCAAGTTGCTGGGAAGGCCAGTGGTGGCCAGCGTGATGGAGTATGCGTTCATCGGCGGCAGCATGGGAGCGGTGGTGGGCGAAATGATCACGCGGGCAGTGGAGCGCGCCCTCGATTCGAAAACCCCCCTGATTATTGTGTCCGCCTCCGGCGGAGCGCGCATGATGGAGGGCGTAGTCAGCCTGATGCAATTGGCCAAGATTTCGGCGGCGCTGGCTCGGCTGGATAAGGCGAAAGTTCCGTATATTTCCGTTCTAACCGATCCAACAACGGGCGGAGTCACCGCATCGTTTGCCATGTTGGGCGATTTGAATATTGCAGAACCAGGCGCGCTGATTGGATTCGCCGGTCCGCGGGTAATCGAGCAAACCATCCGGCAAAAATTGCCCTCAGGATTTCAGCGCAGCGAATTTCTGCTTGAACATGGCATGCTCGACGCGGTCGTGCCTCGCAAGGAACTCAAGCCCTACATCGCGCGGGCGCTGGATTTTATGGCGGCGTAGCCGCTGCTGCGGTTGCAAAGAAAAAACCACCTCCGCCCCGAAAGGCAAAGGTGGCGAGAATTGACCCAACAGCAATTAATGTAGCGCTGTAGACTACAACCCGATCTGCTGGATGCATTCTTCCAGAACGTCCAGGGCAATATCCGCTTCGTCCTTCGTCACCACCAGGGGCGGACACAATCGGATAGAACTCGGCCCGCAGCCTAGGAATAGCAGTCCATGTTGGAATGCGCGCTCGATGATCTTGTCGCGCTCCGCCGCGCCGTACTCTTTGGTCGTTTTGTCCTTCACGATGTCGATCCCGATCATCAATCCGCGGCCGCGCACATCGCCCACCAGCTTCAGCTTCGATGGCCAGCTGGCCATGCGCTTCATCATGTGCGCGCCTACCTCGGTGGTGTGCTCCAGCAGATGTTCTTTTTCGATGACATCGAGCGTGGCCATCGCCGCCGCGATGCACACCGGATTGCCGCCGAAGGTTGACGCGTGCGAACCGGGCACCCAGTCCATGATTTCCGATCGCGTCATCGTAATTCCCAACGGCATACCAGACGCGATGCCCTTCGCGATACAAACCATATCTGGTTCGACGCCCGTATGTTCGACCGCCCACCATTTTCCAGTGCGCCCCACACCACTCTGCACTTCGTCGAGCACGAGCAGGATGCCGTGACGATCGCAAATGCGACGCAGCTCCTGCATGAAGACGGTGGGCGCGACCACGTAGCCGCCCTCACCCTGCACCGGCTCGACAAAGACCGCAGCCACTTCCTCGGGAGGCAGCGTTGTCTTGAACAGCTTTTCTTCGATAAAGCGCGCGCAGCCGAGGGCGAACGCGTCCGCGTCTTTATCCTGCGCACCAGCCACGCATCCGCGATAGACATCGGGATAGCGCACATGGGTGACGCCGGGCACCAGAGGCGCAAAACGGCGCCGTTGCTGCGGTTTCGAGGCAGTCAGTGATAGGGCGCCCATGGTGCGTCCATGAAACGCGCCAAAAAACGCGATGACGTTTTGACGTTTCGTGTGATAGCGCGCCAGCTTCAATGCACACTCAACGGCCTCCGCGCCAGAGTTGCCGTAGTAAATCTTATGTGGACCGGGCATTGGAGCGATCTTCGATAGCCGCTCCGCAAGTTGCACCATGCTCTCGTAATAAAAATCTGTGCCCGACATGTGAATCAGCTCCCCCGCCTGCTTCTGCATGGCGGCGACGACATGGGGATGGCAGTGTCCGGTCGAGGTCACGGCAATGCCGGCGGAGAAATCATAGAACTCATTGCCGTCGACATCGGTAACCACGATGCCGCGTCCGCTTTTGGCCACAAGCGGATAGGATCGTGTATACGACGGCGAAATATATCGCTGGTCGCCCGCGAGCACGCGCTTGGCGTTGGGGCCGGGCAGGGCGGTCTTGATCTTCGGTCCGGTAATGCTTGGTCCGGTGGTCTTCGCCCCGGTTATCGCGGGTCCGATCCCGCTCTTTTCGGGAACGGCAGTCTCAATCATGGTCTTGGTAGTCATCGAATCCTCCAGAAGCGGCCGTCAGTAGTCGGCCGCCGGTTGTCAGTAAATGCAACCTCGGACCATCGCAGTTCAGGTTCAAACATACGCAGGTCGAAGCGAATCGGGCAGGAGGATAAGAAACTAGTCGCTACCGAAGAGGCTGGGGCGCAGGCGCGAAGGCAGAACAGCCCGATAGCGCCGCGGACATATCATCCTCGGACAAACCAGGCAGTGCAGCCGGCACTCGGGCAGGCGCGAATTGGGCAAAGGCGAATTGGATTTCTTGCGCAGCATCGATAACGGTCAACATCGCTACGCCATTATAGCTTGCGGAACCGCGCGGCGTAACCCCCTACGTTCTTTGGTAATGCCGGTAGAAGGACCCTTAAGAGATTTGTCGAATCGAAAGATACGACTGGCAACTCTGATATGTTTTAGCCCCCACCATCCCCATTTTGCCATGACTAACATTCAGCGCCCGAGCCGGTTCGCGGTAATCCTCGCCTTCGGGCTCGTGTATCTGTTCTGGGGTTCGACGTATCTGGCTATCGATATCGCGGTGCAAAGTATTCCTCCCGCTTTGATGTGTGCGTTAAGGTTCTCGATCGCCGGCCTGGTGATGCTCGTGGCGTGCGCGGCCACCGGGCGCAGGATTTGGTACTCAGCCCGGCAGATCGCGCTGGCTTCGGTGGTGGGAATCTTGTTGCTGATGGGCGGCAACTTGACTCTCTCCTGGGCTGAGCTTTCGGTGCCATCAGGATTGGCAGCGCTGATCATTGCCATCACTCCGTTATGGTTTCTGGTTCTTGATTCGCTCTTGCTAGGCCACCATCGCATTTCGTCGCGAGGCAAAGCTGGGCTGGGGCTGGGGATTGCAGGACTCTTTGTTTTGTTCTGGCCCGAGTTGCACGCGACCTCGGCGCTGGGAAAGCGCGAATTCTTGTCTTCCTTAAGTCTGATTGGCGGATCTTTCTCCTGGGCGCTCGGATCGGTTCTGTCGAAGCGCTGGCAATCCGGCATGGACATTTTCAGCGCCACGGCCTGGCAGGTCACTGCAGCGGGCGCAGGAAACTTTGTGCTGGCACTGGCATTGGCAGATTTCTCGCGAGTTGCGTGGACAACGCGCGGAGTCAGCGCCGTCCTTTATCTGGTGGTCTGCGGCTCGTGGATCGGATACACGGCATACATCTGGCTGCTCAAGCACGTGCCCACATCGAAGGTGTCGACATACGCATACGTGAATCCGGTGGTCGCGGTTTTCTTGGGCTGGCTGATTCTGCATGAGCGCGTAGACCGCTTCATTGTGATGGGCAGCGTGATTGTCGTTCTCGCAGTCATTCTGGTGACCAGCGCCACCGTGAAGGAGAGAACGGCGCCAGAGGAATTGCCGATGGTCGAGGCCACAGGAGATTGATGTTTCAGGACGATTCATTGTCGAGTGGGCGGCGGAGCACAAGCTCCGACAACCAACCTGGGAGGACTCTCCCGTGCAGCAAATCCCCCGTCATTTTGAGGCTTCCTCGTCCTGCTCTTCACTTTCGTTGATCAGATCCACAGTGTGCCCCCGGATGGCAAACGTCTGTTTAGGAGAGCCTGTGGGCTCGAAGGTGACGCGAGCAGGGGATCGCTGCCAGTCAGGGATGGGGCAGGCTGAATCTGGGGCGGCCTCGTCTTTTAGTTCCCCACCAAAGGTTGCGCCTTCAAGGAGTTTCTTTAGCACTGGCTTGCGCCGGCTGATTTGCGCTACGACGGCATACACCTTCTTGCCATCCTCCGAGACACCGCAATAAGCTGCATAATCCCGATACCAACTGGCGGCGGAATAGAGAGTGTCGAATTCGGGAAGGTTCAAAGCTGAGATGTGGCCGGTGACGCGGTCGACGAGCAGCCATCCTCCGCGCTGCCATTGCCAATGCGGCGGCGCGGCGGATTCCTGCGGCAGGCTGTCATTCAGGCGAAAGGCGCGGCGGACGACAAAGAGGCGATCTGTGACGTCGTGAGCGAAACCGAGAGTGAATTCCTTAACGCGGGCATCGACCAGCAGCGGCCGGACTTTCAGAGCGACAGTCTTGTCGTATGCCGCGCCGGAATCTCCTGTCCATTGAACCAAATTCGATGGCACCATGTTCGATTGAACCGTGGTCCATTTTCCGAAAGCGATAACGTGCGGTTTAGAGGCGGCCACTGCAGCATTCGCGCAAGTTAGAACGGTGAAGAGAAGCAGAGCCTGTTGAAGGCGAGAAAACAGGCTGAGAGATTCCAGGATGCGGATCATGGCCAGAGGTTAAGCAGGAATCGTGATCCCCGACAAGGTCAGACGTCACAAATAGCGCGGGTTAAGATTGAAGCCAGTTCAGAACTGGAACTACCGCGCCGGGTACGGGCATCAACATTTCGATGGAAGAGGGAATCGTATCCGACATATCAGCACTGCGGGTTGGAATTGCAGTAAAATCGTAAGTGTAGATTGTGTGATGAGTTTCCCCCACGATCCCCGTCCGAATGTGAGCTCTGAGGCACAAGCAACTCCCAAGCCAGAAGCGGGTTCTGATAAGAGTATGGGTAATTTGTTGCCAGTGCGTCGTCCCGCCCGCATCCTCGTAGTGGACGACCAGCCAACCATCGCCGGACTGATGAGCCAGTTGCTCACCATGAGCGGTTACGATGTGGTGACGGCCCCCGGTGCAAACGAAGCCGAAGCCGAAGTGCGGCGGCAGGCACCCGACCTTATCCTGTCAGATGTGAAGATGCCGGGGAAATCCGGTTACGAATTTTGCCGCGATCTCAAAAGCAATCCGGTAACGCGCTTGATTCCTTTTGTCCTTATTACCGGTTTGACCGACAGCTCCGACAAAGTCCGCGGAATTGAAGCTGGAGCTGACGATTTCCTCAACAAGCCGGTGCTGGCGGAAGAGTTGAAGGCGCGGGTCAAGTCGTTGCTCCGGGTCAAGGAATTCACCGACGAACTGGAGACTGCCGACTCTGTTCTTTGTACTCTGGGCCTGATTGTCGAAGGCCGTGACCCCTACACCGAAGGGCACTGCGAGCGCCTGGCTACGCGCGCCGCGGAATTGGGACGGCATCTCGGACTGGATGAAGATTCGATTGTCGCCCTGCGCCGCGGGGGATATTTGCACGACCTGGGCAAGATTGCGGTACCGGACGCGATCCTTAAAAAGGGCAGCGACTTGACCGTGAACGAGTGGGCAGTGATGCGGCAGCATCCCGTGACGGGGGAGAATATCTGCAGGCCCCTGAAGTCTCTGCGACTCGTCCTGCCCATCATCCGGCATCATCACGAGCACGCCGATGGGTCGGGCTATCCTGACGGAATGCGCGCGGGTGAAATCCCGCTGCTGCCGAGGGTTCTGCAGGTAGTGGATGTCTATGATGCGTTGCGCACGGCTCGGCCTTACAAGCCGGCGCTTTCCCACGATCAGGCCGCGCAGACCATGCGCGAAGAGGCCCGCCAGGGCTTATGGGATGCCGAACTGGTGCATGAGTTTTTCAGCATGCTCATCCAACAGCGTAGTGCAGCATAAAAGCTGCGGCGTAAAAGTCCTCAGTTTCCGGTTACCCTCTACCGACTCCAGGACGTACAATTAGCGGAGCATTTTTAGGCTGCGGGGTCTTTCTTCGCCACAGGCCTTTTTCGGCGATGGCACTTCTTAGGCAACGGGACTGGGCATCAAGACATCCTAAGCATTCGCGCCGAAGGGATAGCTGGGCCCCAGGCAGATTTGAATGCAGACCCAGATTTGATACAGACCATGACCTACAGCATTGTCATCCCGGCGTACAACGAAGGCAAGCGCCTGGCGCCAACTTTGGAGAAGGTGCTGGGATATGTGCGCCAGCAGGGATGGGATGCGGAAGTGATCGTGGTGAACGATGGCTCGCGCGATGACACGGCAGAGATCGTCCGCTCGTTTTCTGAAAAAGATCCTTTGCTGCGGCTCGTGGAAAATCCCGGGAACCGAGGTAAAGGCTACAGCGTGCGCCATGGCATGTTGAAGGCGCGGGGCGAGGTAATCGTCTTCAGCGACGCGGATCTTTCCTCTCCTATCGAAGAAATGTCGAAATTATTGCAGAGATTGCAGTCGGGAGCAGATATTGCCATCGGTTCCCGTTGGCTCCAGGCAGATTTGCAGACCAAACGCCAGTCGCTCCATCGGCAACTATTTGGCAGGATCTTCAACGCGTTGAATCGAATCATCCTGGGGCTGCGATTTAAGGATACGCAATGCGGGTTTAAAGCATTCACGCGTCGGGCCGCGCAAACGATCCTGCCGCTACAAAGGATCGAACGCTGGGGCTTCGATCCCGAGGTTCTGTTTCTGGCGCGCAAGTTTGGATTCCGCGTGGACGAAGTGCCGGTGCGCTGGGGACACAGCGGTGGGACCCGAATCAATCCTTTGCTGGACGGCGCGCACATGTTTCTGGAGATGTTGCGCATCCGCTGGTATGACCTGACAGGGAAGTACAACGGCGGCTGCACAATAGCCGTGCAGCCAGTGGAGACGTTGCCCGGAAGACCTGCGCCGAGAATTTGAGCGCCCCGGGGTTGAGCGCGTAGGGTCGGTTCGCATCATCTTCGACTTGCCTCGGTATCGAAAAGCATCAGGCCGACTTCCGTTTCGCCCCCGGCGCCAACTCTTTCACTGCTTCCACCACCTGCTGTCCCATCACCGAAGTCGAGGTCGGCGCTTCCCCGCGTCTGGCTAGATCGGCAGTGCGCGCGCCACGATTCAGCACTCCGTTAATCGCTTCCTCGATGCAGCCCGCTTCACGTTCCAATTGAAAAGAATGGCGCAGCAGCAGGGCTGCGGAAAGAATCGCCCCCAACGGATTCGCAACTCCTTTTCCCGCAATGTCTGGTGCGGAGCCGTGGACCGGTTCGTACACTCCGACCGGGCCTCCGATGCTAGCCGACGCCAGCAGACCGAGCGAACCCACCACGCCGCCAGCCTGGTCGGACAAAATATCCCCAAACATGTTTTCGGTGAGGATCACGTCGAAATCCCCGGGACGCTGCACCAGCGACATGGCAGCGGAGTCCACGTACATGTGGGAGAGCTGGACATCCGGATAATCCTTCGCGCAACGGGTAACAACCTCGCGCCACAGACGAGAACACTCAAGAACATTGGCTTTGTCGACGGAGAGAACCTTCTTGCGTCGCTTCATGGCAAGATCAAACGCCACATGAGCAATGCGCTCGATGGCCGGCTCGCCGTAAGTCATGGTGTTGGTAGCCACGCGATTTCCAGACTCGCCCACGATGGAGCGTGGCGCCCCGAAATAAAGCCCTCCCAGCAACTCGCGCACGATCATAATGTCGGTGCCGCGCACCAAATCGGCGCGCAGAGGAGAACAATCTTCCAGCGCGGGAAGGCTGATCGCCGGACGCAGGTTCGCGTAAGCGCCGAGTTCCCGGCGCAAACGCAGCAGTCCGGCCTCAGGGCGAAGGTGATTGGGATAGTGATCGAAGGCTGGGCTGCCTACCGCGCCGAGCAAGACCGCTGAGGACGAGAGACAAGCCTGAATGGTATCGGCGGGCAAAGGATCGTTCACTGCGGACAGCGCCGCCCCACCGATGTTTTTTTTCTGCAGCTGAAGCTGATGTCCGCATGCTTCGGCAACGGCTTGCATAACGAGGACAGCTTGTTCGGTAACTTCGGGCCCGATTCCGTCGCCGGGAAGGATGGTGAGGTTCAGAAGCATGCGGTCAGTCTAACGCGAAGGGGCTGGTTGGGGATAATGAGACGGAGCTGCAGGGCTTCGCTCGGCGTACAGCCGAGAGCCTGCCCTGAGCCTGCCGAAGGGGCGGCTGTCCCCACATGACTCTGCCAGCTACACGCCCCAGAGGTAATCTTCCTGCTGCTGATCGTGATGATGATCGGCGGCGACGGGCAGCGGAACTCCGAAGGCGTTGGTTCCTTGCGCCACCGGAAACGGTCTGTGCGATTCATTGCTTGGAGCACTTGCGGAGGCGGTCGCTGCCACTGCGCTTCGTAGCGGCTCGAACAACGGGGTCGCTGACGTAGCAGGCTTATGCGTGTCGCGGATCAACTCCAGCAAATGATGATCTTCGACGTGCTTGATCTTGTCGGCGAGGCGAACGAAGCGGCGATAAATGTCATCGAGGGCGCGACGGTCGAACTGGTAGCCGAGTTGTTCGCAGCGAATCGCCAGCGCGTGACGACCGGAGTGCTTGCCCAGCACCAGCTTCGAGTCCGGCACGCCGACCGACTGCGGCGTCATAATCTCATAGGTCAACGGATTTTTCAGGACGCCGTCCTGGTGAATTCCGGCTTCGTGCGCGAAGGCGTTGCGTCCGGTAACCGCTTTGTTAGGTTGCACAGGCACGCCGGTGATTTCGCTCAGCGCCTGGCTGGCGGCGAACAGGTGCTCGCCTGCGATCGCCGTGTAATACGGATAGCGGTCGGGACGAACCCGCATCGCCATGACAATCTCTTCGAGCGCGGCATTGCCCGCGCGTTCCCCAATGCCGTTGATGGTGCACTCGACTTGGCGCGCTCCAGCGTCAATGGCAGCCATCGTGTTGGCGACAGCCATACCGAGATCATTGTGGCAATGGGCCGAGATCGTGACGTTCTCGATCCCTCTCAAGCGTTTGCGAATGGTTGCAATGAGGGAGCCGAACTCAGCGGGAACGCTGTACCCGACGGTGTCGGGGATGTTTAACGTAGTGGCTCCGGCCTCAACCACCGCCTCCAATACCTGGCAAAGAAATTCAGGATCGGTGCGTGTGGCATCTTCCGGAGAAAATTCAACATCCTCACAAAGCGATTTGGCAAAGGCAACCGATTCGCGGGCCTGCGCGAGACACTCCTCGCGCGTGATTCGCAACTTGTACTTCAGATGAATATCTGAGGTCGCGAGGAAGACGTGAATACGCGGCCGAGCCGCATCCTTCAAAGCTTCCCAGGCGCGCTCGATATCGGGACGGCAGGCGCGCGCGAGACCGGCAATGATCGGGCGGCGTATGACCGCGGCAATGGCCTTCACTGCTTCAAAATCACCTTCGGAAGCGATGGGGAATCCGGCCTCGATAACGTCGGCACCGAGACGGTCGATCTGCTGCGCCAGGCGCAGCTTTTCCTGGTGGTTCATGCTACAGCCGGGCGATTGTTCCCCGTCGCGCAAAGTGGTGTCAAAAACCGTTATGCGGACCTGCTCACTGGCCATGGGTCGTCCTTCGAGAAATGAGATCTAGCGCAATCGATATTGCTCCGAATCAGTATTGCTTCGAGCGGTATTGCTTCGAGTCAATGGTACGGGCCATCACTGCAGAAGCAAAACTTATAATTCTACAGCAATCATTAGCTATCCTTCTATGATAAGATTTGCTAATACACTCTGTAGTTATATAAGAGAGGAAGTGAATGGAACTCTCGCAGTTGGAAGTCTTTCTGGCGGTGGCGCGCGAGCACCGTTTCTCCCGTGCCGCTGAAAAACTTTACCGCACCCAGTCCGCCGTGAGCCAGACCATCCGCAAACTGGAGGAGGAACTCGGAGAGTCCTTGTTCGACCGTTCTTCGCGGGAAGGCGTTCTGACGGATGCGGGGCAGGTACTCTACGAATATGCCGAGAAGCTGCTGAACCTGCGCCATGATGCTCACGAATCCTTGGCGGAGTTGCGGGAATTGCAAAAGGGCAAGCTAGTGATCGCGGCTAATGAATTCACTGCGCTTTACTTGCTGCCGGTGCTCGCGGAGTACCGGCGATTACACCCCATGATCAAGATTACGGTGCAACGGGCCCTGGGCAGCCGCATTCCCGACGATGTGCTTCGCCACAGCGCCGAACTGGGTGTGCTGTCTTACAAACCGGAAGAGTCTGGGCTGCACTCGGTGGTGTGCTATCTGGATGAACTCGTGCTGGTGGTGCCGCCGAAGCATTCCTTAGCCTCGGCGCGTGAGGTCAGCATCCGGCAACTGGGGGCCGAATCATTTGTTGCGCATATTGTGTCGTCGCCGTACCGGGAGCAGGTTTTGCAAACCTTTCAACGGCACAAAACGCCGCTTCACATGGATCTTGAGTTGCCAACGCTGCAAGCCATTAAGCAATTCGTCGCACTGGGAAGCGGCGTGGCCCTAATGCCGGAGATGAGCGTGGAGACAGAAGTCGCACGCGGGGAACTGGTGCGTATCCCCGTACGGGAACTACGCGTGCAGCGCAAGCTGCGTTTGATTTACCGCAAGGAGGCAGGACTCTCGCACGCGGCGCGGGCCTTTCTAAAAGTAGCGGAGGCGGTTGCACTCGAGCGGGCGGGGCGCTATCGCTTTCAGCGAGAGAGTTAGAAGGCGAAGCTCTGCCCCAGTTGCGCACACCTCGGGACTAACGCCCAGCTTGAACTGGCGCGTTTTCGCGCGGGAATGAAAGCCTGCTCCATCCAGGGCGTGCTCCGCACTCTTGCCCGGCCAATCAACAATCGGCGCAAGCTTCCGCGGGCTGAAACGCCGCCAAAGCATCGCCAACGCTGGGATGAATTTCGAGCACAGAATCGACGTTGGTAAGGCCCAACAGTTCGCGTACCAGCGGGCTGGGGCCGGCATATTTCATGTCTGCATCTTGAGATTGTGCCCGCGTATGCAACAAAACCAATTCTCCAATGCCAGCACTGTCGATGGAACTCACACCGCTGAGATCGAGAAGCACCTTGCCGCGATATCGGAGAAACTCCCCCACCAGGCGCGAGAGCGCCGCAGCTTCGTCGCGATAGACAATGCGGCCCTGGCAGTGAATAATCATGACATCGCCACAATTCCGGGTTTCCAAACTGAGTTTCAACTTCGACTCCTTAAGGGGTACTCCGAAGGCAGCCACGCGATACGGCTGCAACCATGTTTGCCAATTTGTATCGCTAGATTGCATGCTAATAGATAGACGCTCGCCAGCGGGGTTTGGAATCATGAAAAGAGCGTAATTTTTTAGTTAAAAGTGCCACTTCTGAACTGGACAATTTTGGGGCAACGGGACACCTGAGTCTGCTTTTCACTGCATCTAACGAAGTTCATCCAACGCGCTGGGCGCATTCAGGTAGAATTTGCTGCTGGCATAATTGCCAGGGAGGACTCATTTTCGTGTCAAAAACCGCAGCCGTGGTTCTGGCGTTGCTGAGCTTGACGTTATTTCCCACCGCATCGAAAGCCCAATTGATCCAGAGTGGAAACGTTTATGCCGGAGTGGCTTATGCTGATTCGGAGGATGTGATCGACCATCTCACTTTTCGCGGCTTCGATGGGTCGGTGGAAGTAAAGCCATTCCTCCGTTTTTCCTACCTCGGATTCGTGCTCGACGGCAGTGGCATTTATCGGCCGGGAGTCGTGCAATACAATGCGGTACTCGGCCCGCGAGTTTCCAAGAACTACGGAAAATGGCGCATATTCGCGCACCTGACGGCGGGAGAGCAACTGACCACAACCGGCGGCGAAAGCTTCAATACCCTGATCGAGGACGCCGGCGCGGGAGCGGATCGTAGAATCCCGTTCAAGCGCTTTTCCTGGCGCTTTCAGCTTGATGTGGTCCACAGCCACTTGCTCGATGCCAATCAATACGATGTCCGGGGATCGACCGGCCTGGTGTGGCGCTTCTGAGCGAGGGTTCTACCGCAACCAACAATCCGCTATTTCTCTACACTCTCCTTAACGATGTGTAAATCGGCCAAGCACGGTTGACCTATTTCTTTTCTGTCGCATCTAAATTTTTGCCGCAAAAGCTCCAGGAATTAGAAGGGTTAGCGTGAGATTCGTCATGCGAAAAATAGTCTTCAGCGCCTTCGTTGTGCTCGTATTCGCAGGTTTGGCAAGCGCTCAGATTCCCAGTGGTAACGTCTTCTTCGGATACTCGTACTACAATACCGATCTCTCTTCGATCGATCGCGCCAACACAAATGGTTGGGAGGCCTCGGTAGAAGGCAAGATTATCCCTTTTCTCGGGATTGTGGCTGATTTTGATAGTCACTACGGCTCACAGAATTTTCCGAGCATCTGCCCGGCCTGTCCGGTGGGTGTTCCCTTGGCGGGCACCGTCAATGCAAGTTTTACAGAAGAGAATTTCCTGTTTGGCCCCAGAGTGTCGGTTTCCGTCGGGAAGTTTCGCCCCTTCGCGGAAGCTCTGTTCGGGGCCGCGCATGTCAACGTCAACAATGGTGTCGGCTCCGATACGTCGTTCGCAACCGCAATCGGCGGGGGCATCGATTACAAAATCATCCGTCCCGTTGCCTGGCGGTTTCAGGGAGACTACGTGCGGACCAGTCTGTTCGGGGCGACGCAGAACAATGTGCGCATTTCGACCGGCATCGTGCTGCGCTTCTGAGAAACGTAGCAGATAAAGTTCTCCCCTCATAAGCAAAAGCAGGATCCAGCTGGTTGGCTGCGATCCTGTCTTTGTGGCAACGAAGAAAACGCGCGGTTATAACAATCGCGTTTAGGTCTGCCAATATTTGTGATCGCGCAGGAAGTAGTTCTCATTCCAGTAGTTCATCGCGATTCTCAGGAAGAGCCAGCCGACGCGCAGATGTCCCATCTTCTGGAAGCGGCGATTGGTTGTATAGACTCCGCCGCGGACGATGGCGAAGCGCTTGCGCTCCACCTGCTGGCTCAGCAAATAGTCCTCGGCAAACAGGACCTGCTCGTGAAATCCACCAAGCTCGCGGAATTTATTCAGGTCGAAAAGCATGAACATTCCTGTGGCGAAGGGATGGTGGAGGCAAGAGAGGTATTGGAAGAGATCGTTGCCTGCATAAAACAATTTGTCGATCCAATTACCGTCGCGGCACAGGATATTCGTGGTAACGCAGTGAAGCTGTTTGCGCTGGGCGAGTTCAACGGCGCGGCGAAGTACAGAAGGATGAGCCAATTCAATGTCGGCGTCGAGAAAGAGAACGTAGGCGCTGTCCGCCCGGGCCGCGCCTAAATTACGGCCAATGGAGGGCATTCCGCCGCGTATTATGCTGATGTTCAGACGGTCGCGAAAGCTAAGGGCAATCTCCGTCGTGCCGTCGGTCGAGTTAGCGTCGGCCACCAACACTTTCGTACTCGATATCTTCGAGTAGTCCTGATTCGTCAGTGAGGTCAGCAAGCGAGGAAGCAGCTTCGCCTCGTTCTTGGCTGGAATCACGATCGTCAGCTCGCTCGTTGTATTCATGCTCATGGAATTCATGCTCATCAAATTCATGGATGCGAACCTCCTGTTCCTCGACGGTTACATAAGTCAGGCGGGAGTCCACCCAGCCGCCCGCGTTGTAGTAGTGAATCCCGTCCTCTTCGACATGCACCGCTTCGTGAGTGTGACCGCAGAAAATGCGATCGGCCTCGTGCTGGCGCGCGTATTGCAGAGCTCCCGCGGAAACCTTCGACGACATGCGCAACCAGCGCGTGTTCAGCCGGTCAATCAGCCGCACGATGGGCTTGCTTTTGAAGTCGAACTTTTGCAACTTGAGGTAGAGTGACGTACCAAGCTTGCTGAGCCGCACATTGTTCACCTGAAAACCGTCGAACTGATGTCCGTGAATCGCGATGTGCCGCCGTCCGCCGAATTCCCATTCGTAGTGCTGGTAGACGCGAACGCCGACCAAATGCGACATGATGTTGGTCAGCCCGTGGTCGTGGTTGCCTTCCACCCACACGACTTCGATGTTGCGCTTGGGATTCGAGAGCTTGCGAATGTAGCCGAGGAACTTCCAGTGTTCCTTGGTCAGGCGGGCGAAGTTGAGATCGGCGAAGATGTCGCCCAACAGGATCAACCGTTGAAAGTGGTTGTCCTTCAACACGCGCGTGGCTTCGCGCGCGTGACTGGTGTCCGCACCGAGGTGCAGATCGGAAAGGATCAGCGTGTTGTATGCAGGCAGATCCACAATCCAGTTGTAGCAAGCCAATGTTACGGGGTGATGAAAGTTGCATCAAAAGTGGTGCATGGTAACTACGCAGGTAACGTAGTAATTTGCCGGTTAACAAAGGATTCAGGCAGTCGCACTCGCGAAATGTTTCAACCATGTGAAGACGGTGCGACTTTTCACGTAGACTGAGTTTCCGTTTTGAAAACCATCGGACACATTCTGGCAAGGTACAAAACTTGGATTTTGCACCTGCTCGCGCCCCTCGGAATGTGGGGTGTTTTCGCGATTGCGTTCGCGGATTCCGCCTTGCTCGGAATGCCCGTGGACGCGGTTGTGGCGTTCTATGTGTACCAGGATCACAGACGGCTTTTGTTCTATGTGGTGATGGCCTCGCTCGGATCGGCCCTGGGTAGCATTCCGCTTTATATCATCGGATATCTTGGGGGCGAAAAAGTGCTGCGCAAGCGCATCTCCGTAGAGCGCTTTCAGAGCATTCACCGCTCGTTTGAGCAGCATGAATTCTGGGCTCTGATGTTTCCCGGAATGTTGCCGCCACCCACACCGTTTAAAATCTTCGTACTTGGAGCGGCAGTTTTCGAGATGCGATTCCGCGACTTTCTCGCGGCTATCTTCGCAGGAAGATTTGTACGCTTCCTGGTGCTTTCTTTGCTGACCCTATGGTTCGGGCAGCAGATCGTTGGAATCACAGGGGCGCTCGTCAGGCGGCATCTTTCCCTGCTGTTGGCCGCAATCGCTGGGGGAGTGTTGGTGTGGCTGCTGATGCGGCGGAGTCGAAGGCGCAGCCCTGTAAATTAGGACCCGCCCGGCGCCGATCCGATCTGCGCCAATCTTAGGCTGCGGCGATGCGATCGCCGGTGGTTCTGTGCATCCAGCGAGAAAGAGCCATTAAGAACACGGGCGTCCCAAAAAACACAACTGAGAAGAACAGATCGCTCTCCACCGTGCCTCGGAAAAATGGAAGTCCGGCCGCGTAGGACATCATCAAGCCATCGAAAGTCTTGGGATACATCTGCCACGCTGCCCACACGGCGAAATTACTGATCAGGAAGAACGAAACTGAACTAGCGAGCGCCGCGCCCACCACACGAACTGGCCCGGATTTCTCCCGCAGATTCGTGCCCAGCCACAAAATCGCCGCATACCACGCCCACGTGACGAGATGGTCCCAGGAAAAAGTGTACGAGTAGATGAACTTGGTAAGGACAACGTCCGTCCCCGCCAAAAGAACGAAAGGCACCCACATCTGTCGCCGCGAGCCTCGGGCTCCGAAAAACAGCAGCGACGCTGCCACAGGAGTAAAGTGCCAGGCGTGCGGCAGGATGTTAAACGGCCCCGCGAACGGTAAAAAGCGAACCGCAATTGCGAATAGAACGAATAGGTAGGGCAACATGAGCACCTCAGGAAGCAAACATTATTTTGGGCGCGCGGAGGCGGGTACGTCAAGGGGAGATAGGAGTAGGTAGTGCGCTACTTTGAAATTCCTGGGGCTGTGAATCGGTATCCCGCCTGTGGCATACTACTGTCGCTATGCCAAAGCGTATAAGCAAAAGCTCTCGTCCAACGGACGTAAACCAAGCGGCTTTCCAGATGGTCCGCCGATCTACCGAGACGGAGGATCGCGAGGTTCGCCAGCCAAAGGTCTCAACTTCAGATATATCCCGCGTCATGGCTGCTATGGGGCGTAAGGGTGGAAAGATCGGCGGCAAGCGGCGTCTCACTACCATGACTCCAGAGCAACGGCGGGAAGTAGCGCTCAATGCCGCTAGGACACGGTGGGCGAGGCACAACGAAAAGTAGACTCGTACTCTTAGCATTGAGACAGAAGGATGACAAACTGTTTTGAGATTGCTGGCTCCGCTATCACATTCGGCGGAGCTGTTTGGCTGTCAATCGACGCTTTCCTTATTCGTAAACGTATCCGATCAGAGGCGGGTTCACAAGAGCTTCTCAATATTCTCAAAAACGCGGATGCAAGCAAAATCTTGACTGATCAAAAAACAGGCAAACCATTGAATTCAGAAAAGTCACTTCAGCAGTGGTTTGCGACAAGGACTATTGCGTGGAATTGGATCGCGTTAGGCATTATCGCGATAGGATTCCTTCTCGATTTGATCGGGAAACTCAAACATTGATTCTTTCAATAGTTTTTAGAAAGAGATGAACAAGCACAGGTTTCTTTTCAGAATCTCTATCCGTATCCCGTCTAAAAACTAGGGAAAATTCGGTGTTTATCGGATAACTGAAGTCGCGACCAGACTCTCCATGGGGCTTGATCCGTTCATTGTCCGTGTCCCATTTGTATGTTTCTAGGGTTTTCAAAGCGTTAGCCAAGTCCGTTTCAAATCCATGCCTAGCGCCGTCTTCCTCCAGAGCTTCTAAAATCACATCGAGGTGTTCGTAGAATCTGTGAGTAGGGTGCAATTGGGTTTTGACAGGATTCGTATATTCCCCCTAAACAACGAAGAGTATACGTAACCCGAACACAAACTACAGCAGAGAAATGGCAATTGTTACAGAAACCGGAAACGTCATTTTAGCCCGCCGCTTTCCCCGCTCTAGCGGCAATTCTCCCTCTAGTCTTGCGTCTATTCTTAATATCGCTAATCATTCCATCAGCGCTATCAAACGTTCGATAGCGGCCTTCAGCGATGTCTTCGTCCGCCAAAGCCTCTTCTCGTTGAGCTTCCGGTGAATCCACGGTTTTCAGCACAGTCGGTTTCAGATAGATGACCCCATCATCGGTGCGGCTAATTTCAAGAAAATCTCCCGCATGAATTGGAAGCCCCGCGATAACTTCAGACGGTAGCGTGATTTGATTGCGATCGCGAACTCTGATGAACTTTTTGCACACGACTCGCTCTGCTACGGCTTCCATAAAGAGCCTCCTTAAGACATCACTAGGTTATCAGAATTCGGAAAATCGAACAATAGGAAAATCGCAATATTAGAAAATTTGCTTGACAATGCTAAAGCGGTATAGTATATTGTGTTCATTATGCACCGCCTAGACAGCAAAACCAGAACACAATCTTTGCCTCAGTCGGGTTCGGGGGCGAGGACTTGCCTCTTGCCGGAACCATAGACATCGCCGACAACGTGCAGATTCTTGTCGAGTTGAACGCCAGCTCCTAAGGCCCGCCTCGTCTCGCCGCGACGGCCGAACAAGCTGGGGAGCTGCACGAAGCGCAAATCCTGAAAATCCACGATGTATCCGGACTCCGGAGGCGGAAGCGTTTCGGTCTCAACCAACGGATACTGCGCCCAATCGAGGTATACCCGCCCCAAGTAAGACTTCTTTGCCGCCAAAGTGATCGGCGTTTCCGCCGGTTTGTAACGGATTCTAAGATCGCCCTCGGGATCAATCTCCGGACCCAGGGAGTTCACCGGAGCGAGCACAAAGAATGCGGGCGTCTCTACCACGCCGTACCAGCGAAACGGATTCGCGAGCGCAGGATAGGCGGAAACCCGCAGCGGCTCGGCGTCTTGATACGTGCGGGCGGCTAGAGCGCCGACCGCACGTCTGTGCTCGAAGTCGCGCAGTCCCCACATCAACACCACGCCTGCCAGCGCCAGCGTGGCGGCGACTCGGCCTCGCGGCCCGTGAGACCGCGCTCCGACCTCACTATCGATCAATGCAAAGAGGGACGGCAAAATCAATCCCAGAAGCAAGAGGGTGAACATGATCGGTTCGAAGATGAAGACAATGTCCCAGGAATACCATTTCTCGGAAAACGGCCAGAATGGCCGCACGCCGTAGTTATTGGTGAAGTCGAGCAGAATGTGGCTAAGGCCGGCGAGACACGCGAAGAGGAAGAGCAATCCCCAGCGTGGCGGAAGGTTGGGATCTTTCACTTTGCGCCCGCGCAATCGCCAAATCAGATAGACGAAGCCCAGAACCACCGCGGCGTCGATCGGAACCCCCAGAAAAGAGTGCGTGAATCCGCGATGATGAGCGAAACCGAAGGCTGGGCCGCCGAACCGGCCAAGGACGTCGAGATCAGGGGCCTCCGCCGCGAGCGTCAACGTAAGTGTGGCCAGCGCAGTCTTGCGGTTGAGTCCGGCGCGGCCCATGCACGCGCCAGTCAGGAAATGGGTAACAGGTTCCAAGCGGTTTGAAGATTCTATTTGGATACATCCGCAAATGCCAACGATTCAGCGCGAAGGCGCGAGTAATGTGAGAGCATCGGGCGCGACCGTAAGCTTGGCAGGCAAGGTCCCCACAAGTTCACCGTCGGTTTCGACGTAGACTTTCGGCTGCGCTTTTGACGTTCCGCCGGCAGAATTCGATCCGCTCAAGTTCGATCCTCCCTGGTTCGATCCCTCCAGGTAAGCGCACGAAACTTCGCCGCTGTAGGCCAGATCAACACCCGGAACCTTCCACTTGAGGCCCAGCAATCCGCGCGTCACGTAGAGCAAATAAGAAAGCCGGCTTGAGGTGCGGCAGAAAACCAGGCGCAGGTCGCCACGCTCCAGAGACGCTCCTGGAGCCAGTTCCCGCAGCACTCCGCCAAAATTTCGAATCCGCACGGCCATCAGCTCCGTGACGTCGGCTCTCCGAAGTTCGCTCGAGCCCGTCTCCGCAAATTCAACTCGAAAACGTGCCATGGGGTGCGTAAACCACAGATGCCAGGCTTTCGCGTAGTAAGCTGCCATGCCCATTCGCTTTTTCGTTCCGGCGTGGAGCTTGTAAAAGAGGTGCGCATCCACTCCGGCGCCTGCCGCAACGACAAAAAAGCGCATGCCTTGATTGCCATGGAGATCGAGACATTCTATGCGGCCCAGCGCAACCCGGCGGGGCACGCCGCGCAGCACGGACCGCGCCGCCGCCATCACGTTCATGGGCAAGCCGATGTCGTGAGCCAGCGCATTGGCTGTGCCCATGGGCAGAACCGCCAGCGCAACATGAGTGTTCGCCAGCACTTGGACAACGTTGTGGATCGTGCCGTCCCCGCCACACGCGAAAACCGTGTCACATCCTGCCTGCACTACTTGCCGCACCCGGTCCAGCGCATCAGCCGGCGAGTGGGCCAGCACGAGCTCAGCCTCGATCCCCTCGCCACGAAGCAACCTCAGCACGGGTTCCAACCCACTTTGGCCTCGGCTACGACTACCGCCAGAATCAGGGTTATAAAGCAACGCTGCCTTTTCCATGGGCTGACCGAAGGTGGATTGTACCTGAGCGAGCGCATCGCTTCGCTTGACCGCTTGATCGAGGGACTGTCCCTGGCAGGTTTTTCAGTTGCTGGAATTACGATTCAGCTAGCGGTGGTGATTTACCGCAATTAGCTGATCTCGTCGAATCGAATAAACTACGTGCAGAAACCCAACCCTCATCACTTCTTTTTTCCACATTGACATGCCGTTCTTTTCTGCAACGCGGCACGATGCCACATTTTCCGGACGAATGATTGAGACCAGGCGATCAACGGCAAGGTTTGCGAATCCATAATCGCGGCAGGCACGAGCCGCTTCCGTGGCCAAGCCTTGCCCCCAAAGATCGCGGCGCACATGGTAGCCAATCTCAATTTCGTTGACGCCATCTACCTCTTGCACCGTCAGGCCGCAATCGCCAATTAATTCCCCGCTCGCCTTCAGGACCAACGCCCACAGCCCATGACCGTCTTTCGCATAGCGAGAACGATTGCGCGCGATCCATTCATTGACGCTGTTTCGATCGAACCCGGCCGGATAGTAGCGCATGGTTTCGGCATCACATAGTACAGCGCACAAAGCATCCGCATCATTCGTGGAAAATTCCCGAAGAACGATGCGCTGTGTCTCGAGGATATTCATAGCAATTCCGGCCTTGATTGCGACGCTTGTCCGCCGATCCGCGCAGGGGTGCAGTCTCCGACTATAATCTGCCCGATGGTTTCCCCGAGCAAAGACCTCGAAAAAAAGATCGAATCCCTCCGGGAGAAGATCCGCCACCACGAATACTTGTACTACGTCATCGACCAACCTGAGATCAGCGACGAAGACTTCGATAAGCTGATGCAGCAACTTAAGGATCTGGAGGCGGAACATCCTGAGCTGATCCCTACGGATTCTCCTACGCAGCGCGTTGGCGGCAAGCCGCGCGAAGGCTTCGTCAAGGTGTCCCATTCATCACCAATGTTGTCGCTCGACAACACCTACAACGAGGAGGAGTTGCGCGCCTGGGAGCGCCGCGTCCACGAACTGACTGGGAGAAAAGACGTGGAATACGTTTGCGAGCTGAAGCTCGATGGCATGTCCCTGGCGCTGATTTACGACGATGGCAAGCTGCTACGCGGAATTACGCGCGGCGATGGAAGCGTGGGAGAAGACGTAACGCTCAACGTGCGCACGGTGCGCTCCGTGCCGCTCTCAATTCCGAAAGAGAAGCTAAAGAAAGCCGGCATCCCCGAGGATTTCGAAGTGCGCGGCGAGCTTCTGATGCCGACTGCTGCCTTCAAGAAGGTGAATGAGGAACGAGAACGCAAGGGGCTCGCGACATTTGCCAATCCCCGCAACTTTACTGCGGGTACGGTGCGGCAGTTAGATGCGAATGTTACAGCGGAACGCCGCATGGACTTCTTCCCTTATATCTTGCTCGAGAACGGGCGCACATATTTCGATCGACACTGGAAAACGCTCGACGCGCTCGACGCAGCCGGGTTTAAGGTCAATCCGAATCGCAAGCTCGTTCATGGCATCGATGAGGCCTGGGAGTTCATCCAGCAGTGGGAAGCGAAGCGCGATTCGTTGCCCTATGAGATTGACGGCATCGTGCTCAAAGTCGATCGCACTGCGCTGCAGGATGAACTCGGGTTTACGGGCAAAGCTCCCCGGTGGGCAATTGCTTACAAATATGCGGCCCGGGCCGGGATCACAAAACTCGAAGATATCCGCGTGCAGGTTGGTCGCACTGGCAAACTCACACCCGTTGCAATGCTGGCGCCCGTTTTAATCGGGGGCACAACCGTGAGGAACGCCACGTTGCATAACATGGATGAGATCGAGCGGCTCGGAGTGAAAATTGGTGATTGGGTGCAGGTGGAGCGCGGCGGCGATGTAATCCCCAAGGTCGCCAAAGTCATCGACGACAAAGATTATCCGCGCGGCCACAAGACTTTCCACATGCCTGAAACCTGTCCGGTGTGTGGCACAAAGGTCGTCCGTACCGAAGGTGAGGTCGATTACCGGTGTGTCAACGCGAATTGTCCGGCCAAGCTCCGCGAGACGATTCTGCACTTCGCCTCGCGCGGCGTGATGAATATCGATGGCATGGGCGAGGCGCTGGTGAATCAACTGATGGATCGCGGCCTGGTGAAGGATGTTGCCGACATCTACAAGCTGACCAAGAAAGACCTTCTCAGCCTGGAGCGCTTCGCGGATAAGTCGGCGCAGAATATTCTCAACGAGATCGAGAATTCGAAGAAGCTGCCGCTGGAACGCGTGATCTATGGCCTCGGCATCCGGTTTGTGGGCGAGCGCACTGCACAATTTCTGGCCGAGCATTTTGGATCGATGGAAGAACTCGAGAAGGCTGGCGTGGAAGAGTTGCAGGAGGTGAATGAAGTTGGCCCGCGCATCGGCGAAAGTATTGTTGAATTTTTTGGCATTGCAGCCAATCGTAAACTGGTAGAGCGACTGCGAGAAGCTGGGCTCACTCTAAGCGGCCAAAAGAAGCAGCGAGGAATTAAACTGGCTGGAAAGACATTTGTATTGACCGGCACATTGGCGCATTTCACCCGCGACGAAGCCAAGAAGATGATTGAAGATGCCGGCGGCAAGGTCACGGGCTCGGTCAGCAAGAAAACGGACTACGTGGTTGCCGGGACAGATGCGGGGTCGAAGCTGGATAAGGCTAAAGACCTGGGTGTCCAGGTAATCGACGAAAAAGAGATGGAGAAACTTATCCGATGACGCCCTCTGGCCCAGCGCTCGACTTCAGCCGATTCGAATTCCTCACCTTCGATTGCTACGGCACTCTTATCAACTGGGAGGAGGGCCTTCTCCGCTGCCTGCACCGAATTCTTGCCGATCACGGCAAAAACCCGGACGATGCCATGATCCTGCAACACTACGGCGATTTCGAAGCCAGCGCTGAGCACGGAGAGTATCGCCGATATCGCGAGGTGCTTCGGTCTGTGGTGCAGCGTTTCGGAGAAAAATTTGGATTCACGCCCACAGAAAACGAGGTCAGCTCGTTACCTGACTCATTGCCGAACTGGAAGCCGTGGCAGGATACGGTTGGAGCGCTGCGCGAACTTCAGGGGCAATTTCGCTTAGCGATTATTTCCAACGTGGACGACGATCTCTTCGCCGGTACCCGGCCTCAACTGGAAGTGAGCTTCGATCAGATTGTAACGGCCCAGCAAGCCCAAGCGTACAAGCCGTCACTAAAGATTTTTGAACTCGCGCTGAGCCGCATCGGTGTGCCCGCCGATCGGGTGCTGCACGTGGGCCAGAGCGTCTACCATGATGTGCTTCCGGCACAGTCGCTCGGCTTGGCTACGGTTTGGGTCAACCGTCCGTCGGTACGAACCGGCGTCGGAGCCGTCAAGGCAATCGACGGACGCCCTGACCTGCAGGTTTCCAGTCTCGTCGAACTCGCAACTGCTTGCGCCGGGGCGCGACCGCTCAAAAGTTGACCGGAACCTTCACAACATTTTTTTGAACCGCCCACATCACCAGCTCGGCTTTGTTGTGGATGCCAAGCTTCCGCATCAGATTGAATTTGTGAGCATCCACTGTCTTACTGCTTAATCCCAGCACCGTTGCCGCCGCGCGTACTGTCTTGCCCTCCGCCAGTAGTTTCAGCACTTCTCGCTCGCGGGCCGTAAGAGCCACTTCCGAGGGCAACTGCGTCTCCATAGGACGTCGCGTGCTGCATTCCGGCAGTGTATCCTCCCGATCGCGGCGGCAAGAGTCCCGGATCATTTCCACCAGTTCTTGCGCAGAAGTGTTCCGCACCGCGCAACCTCGTGAGGCAGACCGCCAGCCAGTGAGCGGGGAGGTGGCTTCCTCCCACATGCTCACGAAAACTATTTTGGTCCGGGCAGATTCCCGCGCGACACAAAGCTCGGCATCGGAATCGGATAGCCCGAACGTCGCGGCATCCGCGACCACCACGTCCGGACGGAATTCATACACTTTGCGCAGGCACTCCGCCGCGTTGCCGGCTTCGCTGACCACATCAATATCAGGCTGATCTTCCAACAAACGCCGCAACCCTTGTCGAAACAGAACGTGGTCGTGCACAAGCACGCAACGAATTTTGGTTGTTGCAAACAACATCTCTCCCGTATCCGTGCGTGGACGCACTAACGCTCCTTCTGGGCCAGAAAATATGCGGAATGACGCAGCTCGGGCGGAACTCAACCCGCAAAAGACTTGCGAAGCTTATACATTGTAGCAACCATTTGCGAGTTTGCGGGACGTGAATCTCTATTCGGAGGACATTTTTTTGGGCAAGCTAACCGTACGCACAACTTTTTCTGAAGCCAAAAACTCAAGAGGCAAGCCGCATCAGGTAGAATCGAGCACTTATGCTGCGCTATTTTACGGCAGGAGAATCCCACGGCGAAGCTCTGGTCGCTTTTCTCTCAGGTCTGCCTGCCGGGCTGAAAGTGGACCAGACATTTATCGATCGTGAACTCTGGCGCCGGCAGCAGGGCTACGGCCGCGGCGGCCGTATGAAGATCGAGCGCGACACGGCGCACGTGCTCTCTGGAGTCCGGCATGGCATGACGATCGGCTCACCCATTTCCGTTCAACTTGAAAACAGGGATTGGAAGAATTGGGAGGAAGCCCTGCCGGTCGGCGAAGGCGATTCTGCCCGGCACAAGCGTGTGGCGTCTCCCCGGCCCGGCCACGCCGATCTGGCCGGTGCCCTCAAATACAATTTTCCTGAAGCTCGCTACGTATTGGAACGTGCATCCGCAAGGGAGTCGGCGGCCCGCGTCTCCATCGGAGCACTTGCGAAGATCTTTCTGCGCGAACTTGGCCTCGAGGTTCTAAGCCACGTTGTGGCGGTCGGCGGAACGGCCATACAACAAGAAGTCTCGTGGGATCAAATTCAGACTCTTTACAATCAGCAAGAGATCTTGCTGAACTGTGCAGACGGAGAAACCGAGCAACGCATGAAAGGCGAAGTTGATAGAGTCCTGAAGACGGGTGACTCGGTGGGCGGAGTCTTTGAAGTGGTCGCCCACGGCGTTCCTCCAGGCCTTGGCACGTACGCGCAATGGGACGAACGCCTGGACGCCATGCTGGCCGCCGCCGTCATGTCATTGCAAGCGGTAAAGGCGGTGGAAATCGGTTCTGGGGTTGCATCTGCAGGCTCCCCCGGCTCCGCTGTTCACGATGAAATAGGTTATGGTGGACCGACGAGCTTTACTGCGTTTACTCGCGCTCACAACAATGCCGGAGGAATCGAGGGAGGTGTCTCCAATGGGGAAGAAATCCGCGTGCGTGGATTTTTAAAGCCGATCTCGACGTTGCGCCGGCCCCTGCAATCGGTCGATTTCGCTACTCGTCAACCGGTAAGCGCTGCCTATGAGCGCTCGGACGTTTGTGTGGTTCCGGCCGCTGGGGTCGCGGCTGAGGCGATGGTTGCTCTCACTCTGGCCCGTTGCGCGCTCGAGAAATTTGGCGGCGACTCCATGGGAGAGACTTTGCGCAATTTCGAAGGCTACCGCACGCAACTGAAAAATTACTGATGATCTAATTACTTATGATCTAATCGCTGATGATCTATCCGATTGTGAAATTCGGGAACCCCGTCCTCGAAAAGCCGAGTGAGAAGGTCGCTGTCTTCGATGAGGAACTCAAGCAACTAGTCGAGGATATGTTCGAGTCGATGTATGCCGCCCGGGGCGTGGGCTTGGCAGCGCCGCAGATCGGCATCCCGCGCCGCGTAGCAGTCATTGATATCACCTTCAAAGAAGATCCGAACGCGAAACTCGTTCTCATCAACCCGGAAATCATTCACAAAGAAGGCCGTCATTCGCAAAGCGAAGGATGCCTCAGCATCCCAGACTTTCGTGAGAATGTCTCTCGCGCCCAACTCGTAACCATTCGCGCTCAGGACTTGACCGGTCAGATTTTCGAGAAAACAGGCGACGATCTTCTGGCGCGCGCCTTTCAGCACGAGACCGACCATCTCAATGGCAAGCTCTATCTCAGCCACATCAGCGCGCTCAAGCGCGACTTAGTCAAGCGAAAAATCCGCAAGCTGGTCAAAGCGGGGGAATGGTAGAAGAATCGGGTGATCGGATGATATGGTGATCGGCTGATTGACTTACATATTTTCACTCACTCAATCACCCGATCACGCGATGACCCGATCTCCCGATGAACCGATTTCCCTTGTTTTTTGCGGAACGCCTGCCTTCGCTGTGCCCACTCTCGAGAAACTCGTCGAGGCTGGATTCCACATATCGCTCGCGGTGACGCAACCGGATCGGCGCAAAGGCCGGGGGCTCGAACTTGTTTCGTCTCCGGTCAAGCAACGTGCGCTGAAACTAGGATTGCCAATCGTGCAACCGGAACGCATCAAGGACAATGAGGACTTTCGTGCTCGTCTCACTCTGCTCAAGCCTGACGCGATCATCGTAGTCGGTTATGGCCGAATCATTCCGCAATGGATGCTCGATCTTCCGCATTTCGGCAACATCAACCTGCACGCCTCGCTTCTACCGAAATATCGTGGTGCCGCACCCATTCAGTGGGCGATTGCGCAAGGAGAAACAGTCACTGGGGTTACCACGATGAAAATTGATGCAGGCCTCGACACCGGATACATTCTTCTGCAGCGGGAATTTCCAATTGCTGCGGACGACACGGCAGAGACGCTCGCCCCAAAGCTGGCAGCGGTAGGGGCGAACCTCATAGTCGAAACACTGCACGGATTGCAAACCGGGAGCATTCAACCGCGCCGGCAAAATGACTCTCAGGCAACACTCGCTCCCATTCTCAAGAAGGAAGACGGCCTGATTAATTTTTCTCAACCGGCCACCGAAGTCCTGAATCGTCTGCGAGGCTTCCAGCCCTGGCCCGGCGCTTATTCGAAGTTCCGCGGCAAGAGCCTGCAGATATTGAACGCAGCAGCGTTCGATCATGCGCTTGTACCGGCTGAAATGAAAGTTGAAGGCAATCATCTTTTTGTCGGCTGCGGTCGGGAAACCGCGCTCGAAATTCTTGAGCTCCAAGTGGAGGGCAAGAAGCGCACCCCGGCGTCTGACTTCATTCGAGGTTATCGTCCGCGACCGGGAGAAAAACTGGGCGCGTAAACCGGAACCGCGCGAATGTTTTCTGGACGCGCAACTTCCGTCATACTGGCAGGAGTGAAATCAAAGGCTCGAGACTCGCAGCGCTCGGTTTCTCCTGCCCGTGCCGCAGCATTCGATATTCTGCTGCGCGTCGGGCGCGAGTCTTCCTATGCCTCCGAACTCCTTCATTCCCGGACCTACGGACAGCTAACGGCAATCGATCACTCGCTGACGACGGAACTCGTCATGGGTGTTTTGCGCTGGCGATCGCTACTTGACACGCAAATAGCCGAGCAATCTTCTCAGCCGCTCTCTAAATTGGATCCTGAAATTCTCACTGCACTCCGTTTAGGCCTCTACCAACTCCGGTGGCTCAGCCGTATTCCCGCCCGCGCGGCTATCAACGAGAGTGTTGAACTGGTTAAGCGCGCGCGCAAACATTCTGCTGCCTCATTCGTGAATGCGGTGCTGCGTAAACTCGCTCACGGCCACTCGCCCACCCATGAACTTCCTCACGCGATCGGGCCCGCTTCAGCCGAGACTATAGCTGCCATGAGTGCTCACCCGCTCTGGCTCGTGGAACGCTGGGCCCGAGCCTACCAATTGGAAGCTACATTGAAAATTTGTGAACACAACCAAGCGGTTCCCGTGACTGCAATCCGTCTTCGTCACGATGAAGCAGAAAACCAGCTCCGCGCGGAAGGAATCGATCTCGCTCCCGCTGCCTTGCTGGCCTCCGCGCGACGGGTTCAGCGAGGAGATATCACAAAATCAGCGACCCTCCGCGCGGGCCTCTGCGTCATTCAGGATGAAGCCTCGCAACTCGTTGCAACTCTGCTGGGCCACGGCAAACATATCCTCGACTGTTGCGCGGCTCCGGGGGGGAAAACTCTGGCCATCGCCGATCGCAATCCTGACGCTGATATCGCTGCCCTCGATTTTCATCCTCACCGCGCAAGTCTGCTCCGAAGATTGCTGAACGCACATGATCCTCAAACTAAGGCGGAGGTCCACAACATCCGCGTAGCCGTAGCCGACGCGCGCAATCTGCCCTTCGCCGCAAAGTTCGATCGCGTTCTCGCCGACGTACCCTGCTCCGGGACGGGCACGCTCGGCCGCAATCCAGAAATTAAATGGCGGCTCACGCCTCAAGATCTTGCCGATCTGCAAATGCGGCAGCTGGCAATCCTTCGTTCAGCAATAGCACAGGTTGCAGCCGGAGGTCGCCTGATTTATTCCACATGTTCCTTGGAGAAAGAAGAAAACGAAGATGTCATCGAGCGCTCGTTGGGCGAAGATTCATCATTCCGCGTACTCGATTGCCGGGCTGAGATCGAGCGGCTTCATCGGAAGGGCGAATTAATCTGGCCGGACCCTTCCTCGCTAGTACGTGGCCCTTACTTGCGGACGCTGCCGGGTGTCCAGCCGTGCGACGGCTTCTTCGCTGCGATCCTGGAGAAAACCTAGCCCTGTCGGAAGCTCCAGCCGCAGAAGATCCGACTCACCGCACTTCAAAGTTCACTACGGCCCCGGCAAGAACCTTCTGCCCGGCCGGAGGCCACTGCGTAACGATCATGCTGGCGGGGGACGGTTGAGGGGGCACAACGGGCACGATCGGAGGAACGCCTGGTATTGCTGCGTTGTCCGCCGGCGGTGGCGCAACGCTCACGGTACCTAATTTGAAACCCGCATCCTGCAAGACACGACTTGCAGAGCCGAGCGGCTGACCGACAAAACTTGGCATCACAAACGCCGGCGGATCGGCAGGGATCGTAAGCAGCAAACTAGTCTTTGGAGCCGACACCTGGCTCGCGTTGGCTGGCGGACTTTGCGCGAGCACCTGATCTGCCGGTGTTCCCGGCAATTGCATTTGGGCCGTGGATGTAACTTCCAGCCCGCGCCGCCGAATATTCAATTCCGCCGCACGCTGACTTTGCCGGGTTACATCCGGAATGGATACGCGCTGCGGCCCCATACTCTGCGCCACGCGCACCTGCCATCCTCGCCGCACCTTGGTCCCGGGCAGCGGAAGTTGGGTCATGATTCGCCCCTCAGGAATCTGCGGGCTGTAGTATTGCCGCTCCACCTCAATCTGTAAACCCAAACCGGCAACGGCTCGCTCCGCCTCCGAAGGAGTCATGCCGACCATCGCGGGCACCTGCACTTCTTGCCCGTGAATGGCAAATCGCATCGCCGTCACAGCCGACACCATTGCCACCACCACCATCACCAGCGCCAGCATCGCAAAACGGAACAAAGGCTTCATAGTTGTCTGAAATCGTTTTCTGAAACTGAAATCCGACAGTCCCTCAGTGCGTCTCGTCGGCGCCCGCCTGTGTATCCGGCGTATCTACTTTCTGCACGAAACTTCCAGGCACATCTGGCGGCGGCTGGAACTGCCCCACATCTTTCCCCGCCATGGCTGCATTCATAAAATTCATCCAGATGGGAAGTGCTGCGTGCGCTCCGGTTTCTTTGGCTCCCAATGTTTTCTTCTCGTCGAAGCCTAACCATACGCCGCAAGTCATGGTCGGCGAGAATCCCATAAACCACGCGTCTGTGAAGTCATTGGTCGTCCCCGTTTTCCCGGCAACCGGGAAGGGCATCTTCGCAGCCGCAACTCCGGTTCCGTGCAGCACCACCTCGCGCAGCATCCCGGTCATGATCCGCGCGGTTCGCGCGCTGATCACATCCTTCACCTCGGGATAATCTTCCTCCAGCACTCGCCCCTCATAATCTGTCACTTTCGTGATGTAGCGAGGGGTCACGCGCACGCCGTCGTTCGGAAAAACGCTGTAGGCGGAAGTCTGTTCCATCAGCGTGATCTCGGCCGAGCCCAGCGCAACCGGCAAATACGGAGGCAATCGGGCTGTGATTCCAAATCGTTCGGCGTAGTCGATTACAGTCTTTATGCCAACCTTGCTGGCGAGTTTCAGAGCCGGAATGTTGCGCGACTGAGCCAGAGCACGCCGCAAGGTAATAATTCCCTCAAATTTTTCGTCATAGTTGTGAGGCGAGTAAGGTCCGGATGGACTCTCGAAGGTGACCGGCTCGTCCAGAATTGTGTCATCCGGGCTTCCTCCGCGGTCAATCGCCGCCGTGTAGACATAAGGTTTGAAGGACGATCCGACCTGCCGCAACGATTGCGTTGCCCGGTCGAATTTCGATTCGTTGAAATCCCGTCCACCCACCATCGCCTTGATTCCGCCAGTCGCGTTATCGATGGCCAGCAGCGCTCCCTGCGCTCCGGAGTCCTGTTCCAGGCTCACGCGCGCTGCTCCGTTGGGACTCAACGACAAAATCTTCACATAGCAGATGTCTCCTGTCTTTAACAGGTTTTGTATTTTGCCCTGCGTCCAGCCTACATCGGTCTGGCTCAACGCCGCCGCGTAGCGTCCAAACTTCACGGTTGCGATTCCAATCCCCGAGGATGTTACCAGCGCATGCACATATCCGTTCACCTCCGGTTCGTCATCCCAATCCGGATGCTCGTACCTGTCGATTGCACTCCCTTCCGCCAACACATTTTCTAAGTGGCCTTTCCACCCGTGGCGGCGTTCGTACGCCGCCACACCATCCAGCACGGCCTGGTTCGCGGTCTTCTGCAAGTCGACGTCCAGCGACGTATAGACCTTCAACCCACCCTCGTGCACCTGGTCGGCGCCATACTTGCCCTCCAGATAGCGCCGTATCTCCTCCACGAAATAAGGAGCCAGGGAATTAGGATCGTGCTGCAGATGCAACGCAATTGCATTGGAGCGAGCATCCTCGGCCTGCGCGGCCGTAATCTTTCCGTCTTCGAGCATGGCATTGATCACCAGATTCCGGCGCTTCATCGCCCGGTCCGGATGGTTGATCGGGGAATAGACTCCCGGGCCTTTGGGAAGACCCGCTAACAGCGCGGCTTCAGCGAGCGTGAGGTTGCGCGCGGGCTTGCTGAAATAGAATTCCGAGGCGGCCTCGAAGCCGTAAACTCCGTGGCCCAGAAAAATCTGATTGGCGTAGAGCGTGAAGATCTGCGGCTTGGTGAAACGCCGCTCGATCTGAATCGCGAGCATCGCCTCCTGCACCTTGCGATGGAACGAGCGGTCGGGCGAAAGAAACAGGTTGCGCGCCAACTGCATGGTCAGCGTCGACGCACCCTGCACTCTTCCACCGGACTCAATGTCACGATAAGCCGCGCCCACGATGCGCCAGAAATTGATTCCCGAATGGCGATAGAAATCCTTGTCTTCAATGGAAACAAGCGCATCGCGCAGTACAGGAGCAAAATCTTCGTAACCGGCTACCACCCGCCGTTGCAGGGCGAACGACCCAATCACGCGCTCGTTGTCGTCGTACAACTCGGTAATCGAACTCGGCCGGTAGGCCTCGAGCGCCTCGACCTGCGGCAGATCGGTGGTGTAAACCAACAGAAGGCCCGCGGTGGCACCAACCAGCGCGGAAACCAGCACGAGCAACCCGACCAACACCCGGCCCACAAACTTCCGCCCGGCGATCTCCACCGGCGGAAGATCTTCATAGATCGACTTCATGGCGAGATGGATTCAGGATAGCAGGCTGGTTGCGTACCCGCTAACCTTGAGGGGCAAAACAAATCGTGCACCTCACGGTGCGCGATGAAACCATTGATCGAAGATCGATTGCTCGGGCCAGCTTGGGTTAGCTTGTCCGGCTCTTTAACACCTCAACAGCCTTGTGCAACTGATCATCCTGCATGTTCTTGGGCTTGGCTTCCGGTTCTTCGGGAGCAGGCTCTTGCCCGTCGTCGTCCGAGATTACGTTGTCTGTATCATCCGCTACGAGCACGTTGGGCGTGACTGCCGTTTCCTGAATTGCCTTTCCGCTGGGCGAATAATATTTCGCCACCGAAAGAATCAGGGCTCCGCCATCGGGCAGATCGATAGTTTTCTGTACCGATCCGTCTCCGAAGGTCTTGTCGCCCACCACGTCGCCGCGGGCGTTCTCGAGAATCGCCGCCGCCACAATCTCAGCCGCCCCGGCTGTTCCCTTGTTCACCAACACCGCGACTGGAAGCAAAGTTACTGCCTTCGCAGGATCGGCGTTAAACGCCTGGCGCGGAAATTTCTGTCCCTGAAGATATGTGATCGTGCCATGATTCAGAAAAAGATTGGCGGTGGCAACGCCTTCTGCCTCGTCTCCGTCGGAGGCGTTCCGCAAATCCAAGACGAGTTTTTTCGCGCCTGATTTTTCCAGCGACTTGATCTTCAAGGCAACTTCCTGCGCCTTGCCTTTGGTCAGAGCATCCACTTTCACGTAGCCGATACCGTCTTCCAGCATCTTGTCCGAGACCGGCGGAATACTCACCAGGTCCCGCGTGATCGCCATTTTCTGCGGTTCCGCCCTGCGCGCACGCACTACCGAAACATTCACAGTCGAGCCGGGCGTCCCGGCTAGCGCGTTTCGAATCTCCGGCAACGACATGTCGCGCGTGCTCTGCCCTTCAATCGATTCGAAGATGTCCGTCGCCTCAATCCCTGCCTTCTCCGCGGGCGACCCCGGTAAAACCGAAACCACGTCCGCATATCCAAAGCGCTTGGAAACCGTTGCCCCGATCTCGCCCTTGGCTTCAGACTTGTGTGCCTTATAAGCCTTATAAGCGTCTGGCGTCATGTAGCTGGAGTTCGCATCGAGCGACTCCACCAGGCCGTGCAATGCGCCGTCGGTGACCTTTGGAATATTGGGGTCTTCCACGTACTCATTCTGTACGCGCGACAATACTTCGCTATACACCTGCATCTGCCGGTAAGAGCCGTCGTTCGAAGAGGCGTGAACGCCTCCAAGGGAGCCCACCACGACAAACAACAGCACGGCAAAGGACGAAACCAGAATCGCAGCCTTAGTTTTCATGGACATCAAATTCTTCTTTTGGAAAGGAAGTTACTTCCTGAGAAACTTCTCTCATTATATCTTGTAGATGCCGGTTTTGGTCTCCCGGCTGCTCTTATTCGGGCCTCGTCGGTAACCTTCAGGGAATTCCTGGCCACCAAGAATTCGGCTTTCCAATGTATGACGAACCGGTCCGAGCTTGGTCAACAGTCCGCTAGGCCGGAGGTTTGAAGTTCAGGGTGATGACGCTCTGTACCGAGACGGCACGGCCATTCATGGAATATGGCTTGAAGTGCCACTGCTTTACTGCGTCGATGGCGGCACGGGCAAAGATCAGCGATCCCTGCAGGAACTTTGCATCCTGCACCGCTCCATCACGTCCGATGAGAACTTGCAGAACCACACTTCCCCGCTGTCCACTCGCTTTGGCCGCTGCTGGATATTCGGGATCAACCGGTTGAGTCAACAATTCGAGCGCGGCTGCTTCGGGCAGAGTCACCGGCTCGATCGACGACATCGCAGCCTCGTCTGGTTTAGTGCCGCTGGCTTCAGGAGTAGAGGAAGCTAATTGTGACTTCAGGCTCGACGGTATGCCAGTCGGCCCCGCCGCGGCGCCGGCCTGTGACGGCTTGGAGACCGGCGCCGTCGCGACCGGAATTTGCGGCGCCGCGTTTTGTATCACTGTCGGCGCCGTTGGCACATCCTGATGGGGCGACGGCACAGACGCATTAACGCTGGCTGCCGGTGTTGCGGCAGCCGACGCATTGCCGCTGCTCGCCACGAAAGGATCGGGGCTCTGGCTGACTTGGCTCTTATCACCCTGAGTTCCTGAGCCTTGAACCGGTGCGGCCTGATTTTGTCCAGCTTGATTTTGTGCAGCCTGACTTTGATCAGCCGGGACATTCTCTACGGTCGCTTGCAACTGCCCGCCATTTGCCCCAGAACCCTTTCCGGGTTTCGCCGTCGGGTCGATCACTGGAACCACTCGAATCTGGGAGGGATCGGTAGTAGCGTCCGGAATATTTCCTACCGGCAATTTGTACTCATCGCCCGACTGGCCGAAACTGTCGTGTAGCGAAACAGCCTGCGGCAAAGGAGCAGGCGGCGGATTCAGCCAACGCATGGTCGCATGAACGGCACTTCGGTAAAACACTTGCAAGCTTTGCCGGCTTCGAGGCAACGCGACCACAACTACGCCAGCAATTGCCAGCGCGCATACCAGAAAGAGCTTTCCCCGCTGCGGCGCCACGGCCTCGGGAGCATCCGAACTCTCCTTCGGCTTCCCCGCCATGTAAGCAAAAAGGGCCTCAGATTGAGAGTCCTGTTGCGCCTCTTTTTTCGCAGGCGGTTTGCCTTCCATTACCGAGGCTGGCGGAGTCGCGGACGAAGATGTGTCCCCGTAGGCCAGGAGCTGCTCTTTCGGCGGAGCATCTTTCGCCTGAGCATCTTTCGGCTGAGCATCCGCGGTCTTCGGTGGTGCCGATTGCGTCAGCCGGGCTTGCAAGGCTGCCCATCCAGTTAGAGGCTCTCGCGGCTCAGGCTTCGGTTCGGGAATCTCCTCCACTGCAGCGGCCGTCGGCTCCAACTCTGTGAGGGCGTTCACTTCCGCGGCAGGAGCCTCAATTGACTCCTGCACTTCACGTTCCGTGTCGAACTGCCCGCCCGGGGTTGAAGTCCGAGACTGGAGAAATTCTCCCGCGCGCATTTTCTCTGGTGCCCGGGTCACGGAGGCGGGAACCGAAGGTGCTCCACTCGGTGCCGCGGCAGCCATCGCAGTTTTATCCGGTACCCCGCGCGGCGCCGTCGGCGCACCCGGTTGAACCTTCGCCCGAAGCAGTTCGCAGGCCGTGCTCATCGTATCCCGCACCTGCTCGGCGCGAATCGGTTTCAACAGAACAGAATTGGCTCCGGCCTGCAACGCAAGGGGCCTGGCATCATCGCTTACAATAGCCAAAGTCAACGGCCGCTGTGCCGCCTTCAGGTCCCGGGCGGTTTTGAGCAGGAACGTCGCCTCGGGTTGATCTCCCCAATCGGTGATGACAATCTGGAATAGTTGGGTTGTAACCCTCTCGACCGCATCCACCGCGTTCTTGCAGTATTCTCCCTCGATCCCTAAATCGGTAAGGACCTGCAAGATCGGCTGGACCATCTCCTCATTCGAGGAGAACAAGAGGCAGCGCAAGGGCATACTGTCCCCAGACTAGGCAGCCTTAGTAACCGTCGCAAGTTACTGAGGTGGAGGGCAGTTTTATTCCGGGAATGATCGAATATTCCCGAGGTACATGTCCCTCCGTGATCAGCGCAAGGCTCGCGACTGCGCTTGGCACTCTAGCGCAATTTGCTGTGCTGCCGGTAGGCGCGGCCGGCCGCTCGGGGGTCCGAGGGGGTTTCCACCCCCCACGCCTGTTCCAAAAGCTTAAAGTAGTACCCCCGACACTCCCGCGCATAAATATTTTACAGCCAAGGGGATACAGCCGTTCTGCGTTGGCTCTCCCCAAACCGTTCGCCCCCTATTCGCCTAGGGGAGAATCGCGGATCACGTTTCATTGCGGATGGTCACCGTCCCGTTTCCGGGCGTCCAGGCGGTCGTTGCTTGCAGTAGCGCGATTAAACTATCAAGGAATCAATCCGTTGCAAATGCCTGTAGGTTCATGCAACCGCCGCTCAAGACTGGCGCTTACGCTCACACTTTTCGGTCGATTGCGCGATACGAACGTTCAAGTGCGCGGTACGTGGGTGTATCGGCCTGTGAGTCGTTAACCGATTCCCACATCGAAACCCGAAGCAAGTTCGCAATTCGGAACATTCCCATCAAAATACGTGCTGCAAGATGAAGCCGGTGTACAATACGTCCCGTTTCCCGGAGGCTATGGCATGCCTGACCCCGGCGCTTCGGTCGAATCCGTTAGCACTGTCTTTGCTTACTTCAATCCAACTAAATCACCGTACTACACGGTCGCTTTAGCCGCATGCATAGGTCTATTTTGGGCGTGCGACGTTCCGACGGTTGTGGCGAATGACGGTCTGTGGGCGTGGCTTGCCGTCCCAGGCTTCCTTGTTGCGGCCCTCACCCTCGTATTGTCCGTCGATAGTCGGAACACTCTCACACGGGAGGAACATGCGGATCAATTAAGATTCTCTCGAAGTACTTGCATCAGCGTCGCCGTTGTTGCCCTTTGCTTTGGAGGGATGCAAATTGGCAAGAACATGGTACCGCCGGCGGATCCGAATCAGAAGATTGCCTGCCGTGTGCTTCAAGGCACGCAGTCGCACGATTTCGTAATCAACGTGATTATTTGCTGCGCTCAGATCGTCCTGTTCTTGCTTTACAGTTGGGCTCTTAATAAGGAGGATGTACCTCCCGTACTTGCGGATCGCAATTACGTACAAATTACTCTTCTTACTTCAGCCTTCCTGGGAGACACTAGCGCCAACCTAGCGTACGCCACAGACTGGACCGACCAGGGCTGTTTCCATCATCAGACGACTGCCTATACCCTAGGTGCCCTTTGGATCTGCTGTGTGCTGTTCTGGATCACCAAGCTGATAAAGTTGCGCATTATCCAGTTTCAACGGCCCGTCCCCGCTGCACCCATAACCGGGTAAAGATCCTCCTCCTACACAAATGCAAACTGCGGACGTCGTCATCATTGGTGGTGGAATCGTAGGCTCCAGCATCGCTTACCATTTGACGGCGCAGGGATGCCGCAGCGTCCTGGTGATCGAGCGCGAATCGGCTCTAGGCAAAGGATCCACCGGCAAAAGTATGGGAGGAGTGCGGGCCCAATTTTCGACTCCGGTCAGCATTCAGATGTCGCTCTACTCAATTCCTTTTTATGCCGGCTTCGAAGAGTGTCTTGGCTATCCATGCGACTACCGGCCGCAAGGCTATCTGTTCTGCGCCACCAACGAGAATCAGATGGCCTACCTGCGGACAAACTACGCGCAGCAAGTGAAGATGGGTTTGAGAAACGTGCGATTAATGGCTGGCGATGAAATTCGCAGCATGTTTCCGCAACTCCGCGGTGAGGACATTGTCGGCGGGAGTTTCTGCTCGACCGACGGTTTCGTCGATCCCTACAGTGCGATGACCGGATTCATGACCTGGGCGGCCGATCACGGCGCCACGGTGTGGAAGAACACTGTCGTCATGGCTGTTACTGCTGACGCTGCGGGAATTGCATCGATTGAAACCACGCGCGGCCAGGTCTCAACTCGCAAGCTCGTAAACTGCGCCGGACCATGGGCGGCAGAAGTCGCCAAACTCGCAGGTGTGGATTTGCCCGTTGAACCCCTGCGCCGTATGCTCGTTCCGAGTGAGCCGTTCGACGAGTTCCCTTACACCGCGCCCATGATCGTCGATATGTCGAATGGATTCCACTTTCGTCCGGAGGCCCGAGGCTTTCTCCTGGCATGGAACGATCCCGAAGAAACTCCTGGCTTCAAAACTGATTTTGATCCAGGTTTTATCGAAAAGATCCTGACGCGCGCGGCTGATCGAGTACCCTGCTTCGCGAATCTGCCGGTGAACCCGAAACGGGCTTGGGCTGGCCTTTATGAGATGACGCCGGACCATCATCCAATTCTCGGGGAAGCGCCCGAGCTGCCGGGGTTCTTCCTGGCCAACGGTTTCAGCGGACACGGCGTAATGCACGCTCCTGCCACAGGAAAGATTCTCAGCGATCTTATTCTTACCGGCAAGACCGACTTGATCGATGCATCATTGCTCAGTCTTAAGCGCTTCGCCGAAGGCCGCCTGATTCACGAAACCGCAGTATTGTAGGAAACAAACTTAACATCTGTCATCCCGACCGGAGCGGAGCGATAGCGAGCGAAGTGGAGGGACCTGCTTTTTCTCGAAGCGATTATGATCCTGCAAGAACACAACTACTGGCTCACGACGACGGAATTCCCGAAGACAGAATCCGGTCCACTCCCCGCCCGCGTCGATGTCGCTGTGATCGGCGCTGGCTTTACCGGCCTCTCCGCCGCCCGCACCCTCGCCAAACGCGGCGCGAAAGTCGCAGTCTTCGAGTCCGAAACCATCGGTTGGGGAGCCAGTTCTCGCAACGGCGGCATGGTGCTCACCGGCATGAAGCTGGGCGTGAACAAGCTGATCTCCATGTATGGACGCGACCTCACCCGCCGCATGTACGCCACTTCGCTCGCGACCATCGACTGCGTCGAGCAGATCATCCGCGAAGAGGCCATCGACTGTGATTTCTCTCGCTGCGGCCACCTTGAAGTCGCCTGTAAGCAGAAGCATTTCGACGACTACGCACGCCAGGTGGAAGTGATTGCGCGCGAGTTCAATCACAAACTGCGGGTTGTGCAGAAACCGGAGTTGCACGCTGAAATCGGATCCACCATCTACCACGGCGGCATGGTCGATGAAATCAGCGCTGGGGTGAATCCGGCGCGTTATGTTGCGGGACTGGCCGGCGCAGCGATGAAGGCCGGAGCGGAAATCTTCGAGCACACGCGCGTCGAAGAGCTACAGCGCGAATCACAGCGGGGTGAATCAGGCTGGAAGATCAGTACCTCGCGCGGCGAGCTGTGGGCGCGCGATGTTTTTGTCGCGACCAGCGGCTACACAAGCCGGGCGACTCCGGCGCTGCAGAAGAAAATCATTCCCATCGGCTCGTTCATTATTACGACCGAAGTCCTGCCGGAAGCGCTGGCGCATGAACTCAGCCCGCGCAACCGCATGATTTACGACTCGAAAAATTATCTCTACTATTACCGGCTCACGCCGGACCGCCGCATGTTGTTCGGCGGCCGCGCCGCATTCTTCCCCGAGAACGATCAGACCATCCGCCAGAGCGCCGAAATTCTGCGCCGCGGCATGATCGACGTCTACCCCCAACTGCGCGATGCCAAGGTGGAATATGTTTGGGGAGGCACGCTCGACTTCGCCTTCGACGTCATGCCGCACGCCGGTCAAATCGATGGCATGTATTATGCCCTCGGCTACGCTGGGCACGGAGTTGCCATGGCCACCTATCAAGGTCAAAAGATTGCCGAGCTGATTGCCGCAGAAAAGACCGCGGGCGACAAGCCAGAGAATCCCTTCGTAGGCATTCCGTTCCCAGGCGCGCCGCTCGGGTTGTACAACGGAAGGCCGTGGTTCCTGCCGTTCGCTGGAGTTTGGTACAAGTTTCTGGATTGGGTGAGTTAGTCAGTGGCGGAGCAGGAGGTCCGATTACCGAAACGGATTCCGAATCGTCATCCGCTCGTCGATAACCTGCCCGTTCTGCAAATCTTCTGAATAAAGCATCCCGCACTTGGCTTCCACTGCCGAGGCAATAATGAGCGAATCATAAATTCGATATCCGTGCTTCTCCGCAATTCTTACCGCTTTTTCGTGAGTTTCGATTGTAAGCGCAACCACTTCAGGACACAGGAGCCGAATCCATTGCAGTATTGCTCTCACATCGTCCCAAGGCATTTTCACCTTGCGGCGCACAACAGCAACAAATTCATTCAATACCTGCACGCTGATCGTGCCTCCGATGGCCAGCAATTCGCGGGCACGTAGCTTGCGTGGATCGTTTTCTACAATGGCGTAGACCAGAACGTTGGTATCGAAGAATGCTTTACCGTTCATGCGCCTCTTCGCGGTCGAAAACAAACCCCTTTGGGAATGGCCGGCTCAATTTCCGCAGAGCCGCCAAAGCTTGCTCCCTGGTCCGGTCCTTTTTCACTTCAAAGTTCTTGCCGCCGGCAATCCGAATCTCAATGTTGTCGCCCTCTTTCAGATTAAGTGCCTCGACGACCGCTGCCGGCAGTCGGACCGCCAAGCTATTTCCCCATTTTGCAACCTTCACAGACTAACCTCCGGTTGGATATACTTTCATATTGTATATCCATCGACGAACGAGGGCAAATTGTCAGATATACGTAAGGGCTACACTAGACATGTAGGAAAACTGCGGTTGGATAGACTGCGGAGCCGACGCCTCAATCTGGGCCAAGGCGACAGCACTTACAATTCCTTCGTTGGCCTGCTCTTTTTAACGGGCGATGAAGTCCGAAAAGAAATAAGCCAGCACGCCGAACAGAGCCAGCCCGGAGATGCCGTAGGCCGTGAGAACCCACGCTCCGCGACCTGCAAACCGTGTGGTGGCCGAGGAGCGAGAAATCGATTGAGTGGAACTGGAATCTGAAGAAGACATGCTAGGGGCCCGATCTTCCATGCTAAAAAACCCTCCAACGGAAAGATCGTGGCGCAATGTACGTTATGCGTCACGCTTGCCGGCATCGCGGCCAGGCAAGACTATCTGAGGCGGGATTTTACTACGGTTTTGCGGCCGGAAAACACAAAATTGTGAGCCAGATCACAAATAGATATGTAAAATCTTTCGCTCTCATGGCAACCTTTTCGGCTGCCGAGATAACGTTGGGCCTGACCGATCCGCGCCAGGTGCCGTGCAATTGTTCTTAAAGCAACCCCCACCTTGGGATACAACCCCGGCAGGCCTTACTATTACTACTATGCGTAGTCTCTTTCTGCCGCTTCTTCTCGCCAGCGCCCTGGGAGCGCCCTTCTGCGCTTCGGCACAGTCGGATCAGGCGCCGAGTAGTTCAGCCGTCCCCGAAAAAATCAAAAAGGCCACTGAAGCAAACTCCTCCGAGACCCCACCTTCCAAGCCAGAAGAGCCCAAACACGACTATTCCCAGGAGGCGTTTGTCATCGAACAATCCCACTCTACCTACCGCTATGAAAGCGATGGCACCGGACGCAGGGAAACGGTGGCTCGCGTCCGTGTCCAAAGCGAGGCCGGAGTCCAGCAGTGGGGACAACTTCAAGTTGGCTATAACTCTGCTAACGAACGCCTGGAAGTTGCTTACGTGCGCGTGATCAAAGCCGATGGCAGCGTCGTCAAGGCGGGGGACGATGCCGTACAGGACCTCACTGCCCCCGTGGAGCGCGAGGCCCCCGTCTACACCGACTACCGCCAGAAGCACATCACCGTGCCCGGCCTGCGCCCCGGCGAAGTCCTCGAATACGACATGGTCACGACGATTTACACAGCCTTCGCCGCCAACCAGTTTTGGGGAGAATACGACTTCGACAAGAACAACATCACACTCGATGAAGAACTCGACGTGGATGTCCCCTCTGACCGCCCCCTCAAATTGAAGAACAAGCCGGGCATGGATCCGAAGGTCACCGAAGCCAACGGCCGCCGAATTTACCACTGGACCAGCTCACACCTGGAACGCGAAGACGACACCAAAAACAAAGTCAACAATAATAAAGACAAAAAGAAAAAGAAGAAAACAACTGACGAAGAACGGCCCGATGTCGAGCTCACCACGTTCGTCAGTTGGGAGCAGATCGGCCGCTGGTATGCGGGGCTGGATAAAGATCGCCGCGCGCCCTCGCCTGAAGTCCGCGCCAAAGCCCAGGAGCTTACCAAAGGCCTCGACAGCGAGTTGGACAAAGTCCAGGCGCTCTACGACTATGTGGCGAAAAATTTCCGCTATGTTAGTTTGTCGCTGGGCCTCGGCCGTTATCAACCCCACGCCGCCGGCGATGTTCTGCACAACCAGTACGGCGATTGCAAAGACAAGCACACTCTGCTGGCCTCGTTACTTGAAGCCGAGGGGCTGCATGCGTCTTCCGTGCTCATCAATTCCAGCCGCAAGCTCGACCCCGAAGTTCCTTCGCCCTCGCAGTTTGATCACGTCATCACCATGCTGCCGATGGGTAAGGACGAAGTCTGGATGGATACCACCAGCGAGGTCGCGCCCTTCCGCCTGCTGGCCTATTCTCTACGCGACAAGCTGGCACTGGTCATTCCCGCCGACGGTACGCCACATCTCGAAGAGACTCCCGCGGACACTCCTATGCCTGACAGCGAGATTGCCGACGTCGACGGAAGAGTAAACGAGATTGGCAAGCTCGAAGCGCACGTACATTACACCTTCCGCGGCGACGAAGAACTGATGCTGCGCTCGATCTTCCGCCGCCTTCCGGAAGCGCAATGGCAGCGCGTCGTCGAAAACGTCAACGTCGGCATGGGCGGCGAGATTACGCACTTGAAGATCAGCGATCCCGCCGCGACCCGCGAGGCGTTCACCATGTCTTACGACGTCGCAAAACCGAACTTCCTCGACTGGTCGAAGAAGAAATCCGATCTCGTGCTGCCGCTTTGTCAATTCAACCTGCCGGACATCGGCAATGGAGACGACGACGGCGATCCGGGCGACGAACCTCTCAAACTCGGCCCTAAAGCAGAGTACGTTTACAAGCTCAAGCTCGAGCTGCCCGCGAAATACACCGCGCGTGCACCTCTGCCTTTTTCTCTCAAGCGCGACTATGCGGAATACGAGGCGACTTACAAGCTAGAGGGCAAGACCTTCACCGCCTCCAGGACCCTTACCATGCGGCAGCAAGAGCTGCCCGCACCTCGCGGAGAGGATTATCAGGCTTTTCGCCGGGCCGTGGGTTCTGACCTAGGGCAGTTTCTTTCTGTCGAGAATACAGTCGCAGGCACTCTGACGCCGCCGGCCGACATGAAGGCGGACGATCTGGTGGAAAGCGGGCGCGCCGCCATGTCCAGCGGCAATTTGCCCATGGCAATTCAACTTCTCAAGCGCGCCGCCGAAGTGGATCCAAAAAATAAATACGCATGGTATGCGCTGGCCCTCGCTTATATGGGCATGCGGCAAGATGACGATGCCATCGCCGCGCTCCACAAGCAAATTGAGATCAATCCCTACGATGAGTATGCCTACAACGCTCTCGGTCGCGCCTATTGGCAGGAGCGCAAATACGACGATGCCGTCACCGCCTTCGACAAGCAAATCGAAATTAATCCCCTCGACAAGTTCGCCCATGCCGGTCTGGGCTCGATGTACTCCGAGTGGCACAAGTATGACTTGGCGGCGCCGGAATTGGAGAAGGCCGCATCCCTCACGCCCGACAATCCAGAATTGCAAGTGAGCCTCGGCGATGCTTATCTGAATCTCGGCCAGGACGACAAGGCCCTTGCCACCTTCGACCACGCCGTTGAAATCTCGGCGACACCGCTGGTGTGGAACAACATCGCCTATCAACTCTCGCTGAAGAAATCTCATCTCGATCGCGCACAACAGTATGCGGAATCGGCGGTCTCGGCCACCACCGCGGCCTTGCGCAACGTGTCACTCGACCGCCTCACGCCGCAGGAGTTGCCGCTGGTGCCCTCGCTCATCGCCTACTGGGACACGCTGGGCTGGGTCTATTTCAGCGAAGGCAATCTCGACAAAGCAGAAAAATACGTCGCGGCGGCCTGGGGACTGGGCCAGCACGGCGAAGTAGGCGACCATCTCGGACAGATCTACGAGAAAGAAGGAAAGAAGGATCGTGCGCTGCGCACCTACGAACTTTCGCTGACCGGACTGCGGCCAATCCCGGAGACACGTGAAAGAATCGACGTGCTGCTAAAAGGCAACCCGAAACTCAAGGACACTGGAAAAGACGCCAAAGAAAATCTGCAATCCCTGCGGACCGTCGACCTGGGCAAGGCCAAAGAAACGGGCAGCGCGGAGTTCTTTGTGCTGCTGAGCGGCGGCGCCAGCACGCCAACCAAAGCCGAGGCCGTACGCTTCGCCAGCGGCGACGAGAAGCTGAAAATCTTTACCGACGCCCTCCGCACGGCTGAATACCGTCTCACCTTCCCCGACGACACCCCCGTAAAAATCCTGCGCCGCGGAATCCTGTCTTGCTCAACCGCGACGGGGAATTGTTCGTTCGTGCTTATGCTGCCGGATGATGTCAGAACGGTGGACTAAGTTTCCCCGAAACGCACGGACCGCGTCCCGCGCGCTACGCGATGGTTACAGATTGCGGGTCAAGGCTTCGAGCTCGGCGGGCTTGAGCTTCGCGAATGCTTCCGCTGCAGCCGCCTTCAACTCCTCGTAAGCCTTGGGACCGTCGAGGCTCGCGGCTTTGCGCAGGCGGGCAAGCTCGGGCGTTGGGATGGCTCGGAAGGCGCCCAGCGGAAGGGACAACCAGCCGCGAAGCCTTACCCGAGCGAACGTGCAGTAGATGCGAACATTGAGGGCCGCTTCCTGTAGCCTGGAGCCGGGTCCGACGATGAGACTGTTGTAGCCGCGCACAGCGTCGTCGAACTCGGCGAGAACCGCGGAATTATGGGCCATGCGCGCGAGCAACTCCCGATATACGCGCATGCGCCGGCGTTGCTCTTCGCGGAAGCGGTGTGGGCTCAGGTTCCAACGCAATTCAAGATCGACGGCGGGATCGAGCAGCCCTTCCAGCAGAGACGAGTCGACGGGATACAAGAAATGAACCACATCGCCGAGAACCAGTTTAGGGACTCTGGTGCTGGCCCAGGCCAGATACAACAGATAAATCAGCTCCAGCACGCTCGCGGTGAGGATCAGCCAGATCAAAACCTGCAAAAACATGGCTAGCGCATCCTTCGTATCCAGCCCAGATATTGCTCCAGAACGGCGATGTAGTGGGACACCAACTCGGGATCCAGAGGGGGCTCTTCCTCCTGTGGCACACGAAAGAACCAAATCCAAATCAATACGGCAAGGGAGTATGCCACAATTAGGCTCACGTTCCACAAAAATTTGAATCTCGTTCCAAAATCCGAAAATTTGATCGTGCTTAACAGGGCACCGGTGGCGTAGAGCCCAAACCCCGCTGCGATGCCAAGAGGATACTGGCGCCAGCGGAGGCCAAAAAACGACGCCAAGGCCCCGAGTCCAAGAAAGATGAGCACTTGTACAAACCGGACGGCAATTTCGGCGTTGACAATATAGAGCAGCAGGCCACTAACCTGCGGCGGGACAGAATGTGCGTGCGCCAGGCTCATGCCGATGCCCGCAATAACGATGGCCGGAAATATGAGGTAGGTCCACCAGGTGCGGGCACGGAGGACGGCACGAAACACTTCGTACATTGCGAGGATCCCAAGAATACAGTAGCCAGCTTCGGTGATCCAATAGGTTGCTTTGTAAGCCTGTGGTTGGTTACGAACGACAAACCTTGCCACTCCTGCGGCCACTCCAAATGCCACGTAGGCAAAAAAACATGGGCACACTTTGTACGCGCGATTCCGGAGCATTAGGAAAAGCAACAGCACCAGAAGCCACAGCGGGATGTACCAGAGAAACTGGCTCATATTAGCTGGGGGCAGCTTACCTGATCTGCCCCCGGCTTTTCGAGAGTAATTCCGTTAGGCCGAGAGGTTGCTCGAGGGTGGAATTTGGCCCGGCCCGTCGGCCAATAGGACGACAGCTCGCTGAGGTTGCGTCGACGATTTCGCGGCAGGTGGAATTTGGCCCGGCCCGTCGGCGAAGGCTGCCGAAGCAAACGACAGGAACAACAGCGTGATTGCGAGGATCCGTTTCATGTTGAGTCTCCTTAGTGTGTGGTATGGGGAATCGCCGAGGCGCCCCGGCGAACAGTTTAGCCCTAGTGGCGAGTCGCGAAGGATTTTTGGTGCGAGATGATCGATCCTGAAACGCACATGCGAACGAGGCGGTGCTCCTGGCAACCTCTACTTCATATCAGCGCCCGAGGGTGCCTCGCTCAAGCTGCGCTTGGCGGGGAGTTCCGCTGACGGCAACAGCCCATGCCACTCAGTCGCCTGCTCATAAGCATAAGCCAGCCGCACCACCAAATCCTCCCGCCAGTGCGGTCCCGCAATCTGCAGTCCGATGGGCAAGCCGCTCTTGGTAAACCCGCAAGGCACTGAGATCGCCGGCAGTCCCCACACATTAAACGGCCGCGTGTTGCGCAGTAACATAAGTTCCGCCGGACGCAGCGCCGCAGGATCTTTTTTCAAATCGGCGATCGCTGGTGCTGGGATGGGCGTCGTGGGTGTAACCAGCAAGTCTACGTCGTCAAACATTTCATGAGCTCGCCGCCGCTCCTCATCCAACTCGCGCCGCCGCAAAATATATTCTGCCGCCGAAATCTTTTCTCCCGATCGAATGCGCCTCAGCGTCTCCGGCTGATACAACTCGGGAGTCCGCGCAACATGATCGGCATGATAAGCGAAAGATTCGGCGGCCTGCACCACGCGGTCGGCCGGCACCTCAATCTGCATTTCCCGTATCTCTCCCACCAGCGTCCTAATCACGGCAAGAGCTTGCTCCACGGCCAATCTGACTTCGTCGTCAAGGCCGTCATAAAAATGGGCTCGCGGAACACCGATATGAAGGTTTTTCGTCTCATCGCGCAGCCCAGAAACATAATCGGCGACAGGAACATCGGCGCTAGAGACGTCGAGTGCGTCGTATCCAGCGATGGCCTGGAGTACAACGGCCGCGTCGCCAACAGTCGCTGCGAGCGGCCCCACATGATCCAACGACCACGAAAGCGGAATGACTTCGCGCGCGGAGACACGCCCATAAGTAGGCTTAATCCCTACGCACCCGCAAAGCGCTGCCGGCTCGCGAATCGAGCCCGCTGTATCAGTCCCAATCGCGGCATAACAAAGACCCGAGGCGACAGCGGCAGCAGACCCTCCCGACGATCCTCCGGCGATATGCTCAGGGTTCCATGGATTGTGAACATCGCCGAAAAAGCTGACCAGCGAGCTTCCGCCATAGGCGAACTCGTGCAAGTTGTTCTTGCCGAGAATCACCGCGCCCGCCTGCCGCAACCGCCGCACAACCTCCGCATTTTCCTCAGGAATGCGCTTCTCGAAAAGCTGGCTGGCAGCGGTAGTGCGCGTGCCCGCGGTATCAATCAGATCCTTCAGCGCAATCGGAATGCCATGTAGCGGTCCGCGCCAGTCTCCGCGCGAGATTTCATCCTCCGCGATGCGTGCCTCCCGCGACGCCGACTCGGCTGTCACCGTGATGAACGCATTCAATGCGGGGTTGAGCTTCTCGATGCGTTCCAGACACGCGCACGTCAGCTCCACCGGAGAAATTTCCTTCCGCCGCAGCCGCCGCGAAAGCTCGATAATCGTTGCCCGAGTCTGCATGAAATGGGTTTTATTGTAACCACGAAGGTCGTGAAGGTACACGAAGGAAAACTCGATGCCAGGACTTTCGATGTAACTTTGTGTCCCCCAAGGTTGAAGATTTTGTTGCCGCAGAAAAAAGCAACCAACCGCCCGGGCCTATAATCAAAAACTCTGTTTCCATCCGGAGGTCGAAGCAATGGCGGAATTGACAATCGCGCCAGTCGCAACCCACGGTTTCTTTGTCGACGGTCGATGGATGGAGGATGGCGAGATCGTCGAAGTCCGCGCGCCATTCGACGGCGGCGTGATTGCACGCGTCGTCCAGGCCCGCCGCGAACATGCCGAAGCCGCAATTGCCGCCGCCGTAAAAGCTTTCGGAACAACACGGCGCTTGCCAGCATTCGAACGCCAGCGCGTGCTGCGGCGCGTGGCGCAATCGATTTCCGAACGCCGCGACGAATTTTCCCGCACCCTGGCGCAGGAAGCCGGCAAGCCAATCAAGCTGGCGCGCATCGAAGTCGAACGCGCAATTTTCATCTTCAACGTGGCCGCCGAAGAAGCCAGCCGCATTTATGGCGAATATCTCCCCCTCGATTGGCTGGAATCTACGGCCGGACGCTGGGGAATGGTAAAGCGCTTTCCGCTCGGCCCTATTGCCGGGATCACGCCTTTTAATTTCCCGCTGAACCTGGTTGCGCATAAAGTCGCTCCCGCGATCGCGGCCGGATGCTCCATGGTCCTGAAGCCAGCGCCGCAGACTCCGCTGTGCGCCCTGTTGCTGGCGGAGTGTGTGCAACAGGCCGGCTGGCCCGATGGCGGACTTAACGTGCTGCCGCTGTCTAACGATGATGCCAGCCTTCTCGTCACCGACGAGCGCATCAAACTGATCAGCTTTACCGGCAGCGTGCCCGTGGGTTGGGACATCAAGCGCCGCGCCGGAAAAAAGAAAGTCGTGCTCGAACTTGGTGGCAACGCCGGCGCCATTGTGCACAGCGACGCCGATCTCGGCTATGCCGCGGAACGCTGCACCACCGGCGGTTTCGGCTACTCCGGCCAGACTTGCATTTCGGTGCAGCGCATTCTGGTTGAGCAATCGGTCTACGGCAAGTTCTCTGATCTTCTGGTGGACAGCGTCAAGAAGCTGAAAACCGGCGATCCCATGGAGGAATCGACGGACCTCGGTCCGCTGATCCGCGAGAGCGATGCCATCCGCGTCACCCAGTGGGTGGAAGAGGCGGTTCGCTCCGGCGCGCGCCTGCTCTGCGGCGGCGGCCGCCGCGGCTCCATCGTTGAGCCAACCGTGCTCACCGGCACTAAATCAGAAATGAAAGTAAACTGCCTGGAAATTTTTGGTCCGGTTGTAACCGTCGAGCCCTATCACAATTTTGACGAAGCTCTGCGCCGCATCAACAACTCGAACTACGGCCTGCAGGCGGGCTTGTTCACGCGAGACGTCAAGCTGCTCTTCCAGGCCTACGACGAGCTGGAGGTCGGCGCTCTGATCGCTGGTGATGTCCCTTCGTTCCGAATCGACCAGATGCCCTATGGTGGCGTGAAAGACTCCGGCCTGGGCCGGGAAGGGTTGCGCTACGCGATCGAGGAAATGACCGAGCCCAAGCTGTTGGTCATGAATCTACGGTAGGACTGTTGAGTAGGACTGTTAAGACGACTGTGCCTACTGCACGCGCAGGACTGAACTTCATTTTCCTGCGTTTCGCTTTCGGGCACATTTTTGACTCACACGGCTGAAGGAGGCGACAACTCCTAGCGAAATATTTATAATCTCCTGTTCTTACCCGTGGCGCGAGAAAATCTGTGGGTGTTTTCTTCGCGTCGAAACAAAATAATTGGCAACATTCCTGGGATCGATTAAGTCTTATCGGCATTTCCTGAAGCCCGTACGTAAGCATGCCGCAGATTTTTCATCGCAGCACCAACACCTTGTCCCGTGCCACGATTTTTGGCGCGGTCTTCGTGGTTGCCGCTCTGAGTTGGGTGGCGATGGAGATCCAGCGCTCTCCCTACATTACTTATGCCGGAGTTCGAAAGCCGCAGCCCGTCCCCTTCAGCCACCAGCATCACGTTGCCGGACTCGGCATTGATTGCCGCTACTGCCACACTTCGGTCGAGAATTCAAGTTTTGCCGGCATCCCGCCCACCAGGACTTGCATGAACTGCCACTCGCAGATCTGGACCAACGCGCAGTTGCTTGAGCCGGTTCGCGCCAGCTATCGCTCTGGCGAATCGCTGCAATGGACGCGGGTCAACCAGCTTCCGGACTTTGTCTTTTTCAATCACAGCATTCATATCAATAAGGGAGTCGGCTGCAACACCTGTCACGGCCCGGTTGACCGGATGCCGCTGATGTATCAGCAGGAATCGCTGCAGATGGAGTGGTGCTTGAGCTGCCATCGAGCGCCGGAAAAGAATCTGCGCCCGCGCGATCAGGTGTTCAACATGCGCTACGAGCAGCCCACCAGCACGATGCCGGTAGTGGTCGACGGTCAGAGCTACACGGATCAGCAGGCATTGGGCTCGGCGCTGGTGAAAAAATACAGCGTTCGCAACGTGAGAGACATCACAAGTTGCAACACATGCCATCGATGAAGAAGTCTGATGCTTGGTGCTTTCGGTCGCGATCTGCCGTTTAACGGCTTTTGGGTGGCGCAGGCCTTTTAGGCCTGCGATTAAGCCCCGGTGGTGAAGGGCTTTAGCCTCTGAGGTACCTCGGCGGCTGAAGCCGCTGACTAACGTGGGCTGCTGGTTCGCAGCGCTTGAAGCGCTGCGCCACCCAAAAGTGGAGTCCAGTAGCCGCGGAGCGGCGAAAGAGTGCAGCCCACGGCGCAAGCCGTGGGTGAGGGGAAAGACAAGGAAGAAGCCCCGAAGGGGCGAAAGAATGGACGAGCAAAACAAAATCGCTGGGCCAGAGGATGTCTGCCCGAGCAAAAAAGGCAAGCTCAATCTGGATTCTCTCCGTGCGCAAATCGAATCCGCGGGCGAAAAATCCGGTCCGGAATACTGGCGCAGCCTTGAAGAGCTCGCCGGCAGCCCCGCCTTCCAGGAAGCTCTGCACCGCGAATTTCCCAAAGGCGCGTCGGAGTGGGTCGATTCCGTCTCGCGCCGGGGCTTCCTGAAAGTCATGGGCGCGTCGATGGCGCTGGCCGGGATGACCGGCTGCGTGCGTCTGCCGCTTGAGCCCATCGTCCCTTACGTTCGGCAACCTGAGGATGTAATTCCCGGACGTCCCATGTTCTACGCGACGGCAATGACGCTCGGCGGATACGCCAGCCCGTTGCTGGTCGAAAGCCACCTCGGACGCCCGACAAAGATTGAAGGCAACGATCAGCATCCCGCGTCGCTCGGCGGCACCGACATTTTTGCGCAGGCTTCGATTCTCGGGCTGTACGATCCCGACCGCTCGCAGAGCGTGATGTCGATGGGCGACCAACACTCCTGGCAATCGTTTATAAATGCAATTCGCGGTCCACTCAGCGCGCAGAAAGCGCTGCAGGGCGCGGGCATTCGCATCCTCACCCCAACAGTGACTTCGCCCACGCTGGCCGACCAACTGCGCAACTTCCTGAAGATTTATCCGCAGGCCAAGTGGCATGTGTACGAGCCTGTGAATCGCGACAACGTGCTCGAAGGCGCGAAGATGGCCTTCGGCCAGCCGGTCGAGACGCGCTACGATTTTGAGAAGGCCGACGTAATCGTTTCGCTCGACGCCGACTTCCTGTATGCGGGGTTTCCGGGAAATGTCCGCTACATCCGCGATTTCGCCAAACGCCGCAATCCCGATGGCAACATGAACCGGCTGTACGTGATCGAGAGCACGCCGACGACTACGGGGGCGAAGGCAGATCATCGGTTGCCTGTGCGAGGTGGGGAGATAGACGGATGTGCTCGCTTTCTTGCGGCCGCTACTGGAGCGATAGGGAACGGGGTGTCTGGGCTTAGCGGAAATGTACCCGGGGCTGAAAACACGGCTAGGTTTTTGGAGGCTTTATCTAAGGACATTGGACGCGACGGCTCTTCTACTGTCGTAATTGCGGGGGAGCATCAGCCCGCGGATCGGCACGCTCTGGTTCACGCGATTAACGCAAAGCTCGGCAATGTCGGCAAGACGGTTTTCTACACCGACCCCATCGACGCGAACCCGATCAACCAAACCGAATCGATCAAAGAGTTGGTCGGTGACATCAATGCAGGCAAAGTGGACCTGCTCGTAATTCTTGGTGGAAATCCCGCTTACGATGCCCCGGTCGATCTCGATTTCGCCAATGTTCTCAAGAACGGCAGGGTTCCCCTGCGCGTTCACCTTGGTCTATATCAGAACGAAACTGCAGAACTGTGTCAGTGGCATATCAATCAAGCGCACGAACTCGAGGCTTGGGGCGATGCTCGCACTTACGATGGCACCGTCAGCATCATTCAGCCGCTGATTGCCCCGCTTTACCAAGGCAAGAGTCCGGTTGAATTTCTCGCACTTCTTGCTGGCCAACCCGACATCACTGGCTATGATCTGGTTCGTGCGTATTGGCAGAAGCAACAGATTGGCGCCGACTTCGAACAGCTCTGGCGCAAGTCGCTGCACGACGGCTGGATAGAAGGTACAACTTATGTTCCGCGGCCGGCTTCCGTAAGGACCATAAAGCTTCCGCGCATAACTTATGGGGATTCCGTCGCCAACGCCATCGAGCTCAACATCCGCCGCGATCCCACGATCTACGACGGCCAATTCTCCAACAACGGCTGGCTCCAGGAATGTCCCAAGCCGATGAACAAGCTCACCTGGGACAACGCCATCCTCATCGGTCCCAAGATGGCCGAGCGCCTCCGGATCAAGACTTGCGACCTCGTTGAACTTGAGCTCAACGGCAAGAAAGTTACCGGCCCGGTCTGGATTCAGGCCGGCCATCCCGATAACTCAGTCACGGTCACGCTCGGCTATGGCCGTCGCCGCGCTGGCCGCGTCGGAACTGCGCAAGGTTTCGACGTCTACCCGCTCCGTACGAGTGCCGCCCCTTGGTTCGCAACCGGCTTGCAGATCCGAAAGACTGGCGACAGATACGTTCTCGCCTCGACCCAGGGCTACCAATCCATGGACACGCCCAACGGCGATCATCGTCCGCTCGTCCGCGAAACCGTGCTCGACGAATATCGCAGAGAACCAAGTTTCGCCAAAGAACAAGGCGAAGAGCCCGCGTCCGGCCTGACACTCTACAAGCCGTATCCCTATAAAGAAGAAGACTACGCCTGGGGCATGGCGATCGATCTGAACTCCTGCGTGGGTTGCAACAATTGCATGATTGCTTGCCAGTCGGAAAACAACATCGCAGTCGTCGGCAAGGAGCAGTGCGCCATCGGCCGCCACATGCACTGGATCCGCATCGATACCTATTATCAGTATCCGGATCAGGAAGCCCGCGACCGCGACAATCCCAAAGCATTCTTCCAGCCCGTGCCCTGCCAGCAATGCGAGAACGCACCCTGCGAAGTTGTCTGCCCGGTTGGCGCCACCAACCACAGCAGCGAAGGCCTGAACGACATGGTTTACAACCGTTGCGTGGGCACGCGCTACTGCTCGAACAACTGCCCTTATAAGGTGCGCCGCTTCAACTTCCTGCTCTTCCAGGACTGGGTCACGCCGCAATACAAGATGATGCGCAACCCCGATGTCAGCGTGCGCAGCCGCGGCGTGATGGAGAAGTGCACTTACTGCGTGCAGCGCATCAACGAGCACAAGATCGACGCCGAAACCGCATCCGTGCGCGACGGCAAAGCCATCAAGGTCGGCGATGAATTGCAGACCGCCTGCCAGCAGTCCTGTCCCGCGGGCGCGATCATATTCGGCAACCTCAACGATCCCGAAAGTCGAGTCTCAAAATTAAAAGCGCAGTCTCGCAACTACAGTCTATTGGGCGAACTCAACACTCGCCCGCGCACCACCTATCTGGCAGAAGTAACCAACCCGAATCCGGAGTTGAAGTCGTAAAGAAGGCTTCCGGCTTCCGCAATTCGGCTTCCGGAAACCGGGCAGCGGAAACCGGAAGCCGAAAAAGAGTTCTGGCACCGAAAGCGGCACCGACAAATCATGGACGAGCAATCCAAATTAATGGTCGACGCGCAGCAAGCTCCGGTCATTGAGCCCGGCCATACCTTCGGCACGGTCACGGAAAAAATCAGCGCCATCGTCCTAACCCGTCCCGCTTCGAACGGATGGTTCCTCGGTTTCGGCATCGCCTTCATGCTGACGATGATGATGCTCTACGCCATCGGCTACTTGTTCTTGAAAGGCATTGGAATTTGGGGAGACACCATCCCGATCGGCTGGGGATTTGCCATCGTTAATTTCGTCTGGTGGATCGGTATCGGCCACGCCGGCACGCTCATCTCCGCCATTCTTCTTCTGCTGCGCCAGTCGTGGCGCAATTCCATCAACCGCTTCGCGGAAGCCATGACGCTGTTCGCCGTAGCCTGCGCCGGAATCTTCCCCGCCATCCACGTTGGCCGCCCCTGGCTCGCTTACTGGCTCTTTCCCTATCCCAGCACCATGGGGGTCTGGCCGCAGTTCCGCAGTCCGCTCATGTGGGACGTCTTTGCGGTCTCAACCTACGCCACGATCTCAGCATTGTTCTGGTTCATCGGCCTGGTCCCGGACATGGCAACCCTGCGCGACCGCGCCACGCATCCCGCCGCCAAAATCATCTACGGCATGCTTTCGATGGGATGGCGTGGCTCCGCGCGGCACTGGCATCGCTACGAAACTGCCTATCTTCTGCTTGCAGGGTTAGCCACGCCCCTGGTGCTATCGGTCCACACGGTTGTGAGCTTCGACTTCGCGATCGGCATTGTCCCCGGCTGGCACACAACCATCTTCCCGCCGTACTTCGTTGCCGGCGCTATTTATTCCGGTTTTGCCATGGTGCTGATGCTGGCAATTCCAATTCGCAAGATATACGGTCTGGAAGACTTCATCACCGAGCGTCACCTGCAGAACTCCGCAAAGGTAATGCTCGCAACCGGATTGATCGTCGCTTACGGCTACGGCATCGAGGCCTTCATGGGCTGGTACAGCGGCGATCGCTACGACGCTTTCACGATTTGGAACCGCCTTCACGGCCCCTACGCTATTCCGTACTGGTCTTTGCTGGCGTGCAACATCTTTATCCCGCAAGTGCTTTGGATTCGGAAGCTGCGCACCAGTCCCGCCGCCCTGTTCCTGATTTCCGGCGTGATTTTGATTGGCATGTGGCTCGAGCGCTTCATCATCATCGTCGTCAGCCTGCACCGCGACTTCCTCACATCGTCCTGGGGAATGTACTATCCGACGCGCTGGGATTGGATGACCTACATCGGCACCATCGGGATGTTCCTGGCCGCGATGTTCTTGTTCTTGCGCTTGCTGCCCGCAATTTCGATCTTTGAAATGCGCACCCTCCTGCCGGAAGCGGAGGTCAAAGAATGAAACGCGAGCGCGTCTATGGAATCATGGCCGAGTTCGATTCAGCGCAGGCGCTCGTGGATGCGGCGCGCCGCACTCACCAAGCGGGCTACAACAAGATCGACGCCTACAGCCCGTTCCCCATCGAGGGCCTGGCCGAAGAGATCGGCTTCTATCACGATGAAGTGCCGCTCGTGGTGCTCATCGGCGGAATCGTCGGCGGCCTCACGGGATACCTCATGCAGTATTGGATGGACGCCGTCGACTATCCGCTTAACATCGGTGGGAAACCCCCGCACTCCTGGCCCGCCTTCATCGTCATCACCTTTGAGATGACGATTCTTTTCGCCGGAGTCTCCGCGGTCTTCGGGATGCTCGCGCTCAACGGCTTGCCCATGCCGTATCACCCGGTGTTTAACGTCCCGCGCTTCTCGTCCGCTTCGAAAGATCGCTTCTTCCTGATTGTGTTTTCGTCCGACAAGAAATACGATCCTGCAGGTACGCGCAGTTTTCTCGAAAGCCTCGCACCACGCTCGATCTCGGAGGTGCCCAGCTGATGTGCAACCTCCGCCAAAACCAATGTGGGGACAGCCGCCCTCGGCTGTCCGGTCGAGCGAAGCTCGACGGTTTATCTGTCGTGACGATACTGCAAGCCGGGTACCCCATTCTTGCGCGTTCTTTGCGCAAGAGTGGGATTCCGCGGAAGATTCTGCCTTGGGATTCTCTGATGATGGTAATCCTGGTCGCGACCGTCGCCCTGTCGTCCGCCTGTCGCCTCGACATGCACGTGCAGCCGAAACAGAATCCGTTTTCCCGCAGCGACTTCTTCGCCGACCAGCGATCTGAGCGTGCGCCCGTCGAAGGTACGGTAGCGCGCGGCGAGTTGCACGAGGATTCATATTTCTATACCGGTAGAGCCAGCGGCGGTCCCGGCAACTATATGCCGTTTCCCGTCACCAAAGAAGTTCTCGAGCGTGGACGAGAGCGCTACAACATTTATTGTTCTCCATGTCACTCGCTGGTCGGCGATGGGAACGGCTTCATCCCGTCGCGCGGATTCTCGCGCAAGCCGCCCTCCTATCACATCCCGCGGCTGCAGAAAGCTCCTCTCGGCTATTTTTACGACGTGATCACCAACGGCTTCGGCATTATGCCCGACTACTTCTCGCAAATTTCGCCGCAGGATCGTTGGAACATCGTGGCCTACATCCGCGCGCTCCAACTCAGTCAGAACGCAACCCAGGCAGACGTTCCCGCGGGACAGGCTGTCCCTTCAGAACCGCCAAAGTTTGGGCAGTTGGGTTCTGGTGCAACTCTGCCCGTGATTGATTCCGCATCAACTTCGCAGTCCGAGGAACGCAAATGAGCGCCGCGAATCTACATCTCGATTTGACGGCGCCAGAGGTCGTACGAAAAATCTCGCAGCGTTCGCTCGTCGTCGGCATCCTGTTTGCGGTGATCTCCGGCGCCCTCGTCTTCGTCCGTCCCGACGAGTTCTATCGCGGGTATCTTCTCGGATTCATGTGCTGGCTGGGAGTCGCCCTCGGATCGATGGCGATCCTCATGATTCGGCACCTCACCGGCGGTGGCTGGGGCACCGTCATTCGCCGGATTTTGGGCGCGGCCATGCGTACATTGCCGCTGCTGGCGCTACTCTTTATTCCGATCATAATCGCGGGCCTGCAACATCGTATCTACCCATGGGCGATGCCGCTCGACTCCATTCAGGATTCACATATCCGCGAGCACTTGGAAAAGCACAGCTTTGTCAGGAGCTACCTGAATCTCTCCGGCTTCGCGTTCCGTGCGTTTATTTATTTCGCAATTTGGAACCTGCTCTCGTTCCTGCTATCGAAATGGTCGAAGCAAACGGACAACCCCAACGCCCCTGACAATAGCCAGCGTTTTAAGGCGGTCAGCGGCCCCGGCCTGATCCTTTACGCATTCACTATCACCTTTGCCACCATCGATTGGGTAATGTCGCTCGACCCCAGTTGGATCTCGACCATCTTCGGCCTCATCATCCTCATCGGCGAGATGCTTTCGGCGATGTGCTTCGCGGTTGTGGTCGAACGCATTCTCTTCAACTACAAGCCGATGTCGGAGATGTTGAAGCCCGATTTCGTACACGACCACGGCAAGTGGATGCTGACTTTCACCATGGTCTGGGCGTATTTTTCGTTCTCGCAGTGGCTCATCATCTGGGCCGGCAACCTGCCTTCGGAGATCACTTTTTACTTGAAGCGGCTGAGTGGGGGCTGGGGATCGGTCGCGCTGATGCTCGCTGTTTTCGGCTTCGCCGCTCCCTTTGCGACGCTGCTTTCGCGCCCCTTCAAGCGCGATATTCGAAAACTGGTTTGGCTCGCGGTCTGGGTCATCCTGATGCGGTACGTTGACTTGTTTTGGATCATCGAGCCGAACTTTTCGAGGACTTTCACTGTGACCGCTGCCGATATCGTTGTGCCCATCGCTATCGGCGGAATCTGGCTGTGGTATTTCTTCGGCAACCTGGCTTCCCTGCCGCTGATCCCGGCATACGACCAGGACGCCCACGAAGTTCTACAGCCGCACCATCACATTCATTCGCAGGGAACGCCATGAGTGACTTAGAGAAGTATTTCGTGCGGCCCAGGGACGCTGCTTAATTTAGGAAACGCAAGCAGAATGACTGACGACACCAAACACTCGACCCCGAGCCACGGAGACTACGAGCGCCAGGACCTTGCGCCCTCCGGCATCCTCTATTTTCTCGTGACGCTTGCCGTGGCGACCATCCTCTGCATGTTCGGGCTCAGAGGTCTCTATGCCTATCTCGACCACCGCGAGAAGGCCGGACAGCCTGCAGTAAATCCGCTGATCACCAACGTCCCTGCGGATACGCGGCACATTGCCCCTGGATATCCGCAGACCGCTTTCCCCAGCCCGAAACTCGAGGAAGATGAACGCGGACAACTGAACGGCATCCTTCAGAACGAAGAGAAGACGCTCTACAGCTACGGCTGGGTGGACGAAAAGGCGGGTACGATCCGCATCCCCATCGAGCGCGCCATGGATTTAATTGTGGAACGCGGACTGCCGGTGCGACCGCAAAGTGGGGCCAGCGATAACGCTCCCACAGCGTCCGGAGCAAACAGGAGAGAACCAAACAAGACCGCAGCTGGCAAGAAGGGTGAGATGCAGTGAGCTGTAAGAAAAACAATTCGACTTACGTCGCGAGCCTTGCGATAACCGTGGCCCTGTTCGCGCTTTCTGCTGCCGCGCAAATTAACAGCGGCGTAATGTCACCTCCCGCGAACACGCGCCCGCCGCGTCTCGAAAACGTGGGCATCGAACAGCATCTCGACGCTCAGATCCCGCCCGATCTCACCTTTCGCGACGAGACCGGTATGTCCGTGAGACTCGGCGATTACTTCGGCCGCAAACCTCTCATCCTGAACCTGGTTTACTACAACTGCACTATGCTATGCGGCGAGGCTCTGGCCGGACTCGCCAGCGCGATGCGCCTGGTGAAATTCGACGTGGGCAAAGAGTTCGACGTAATCACTGTGAGCTTTGACCCACGTGAAACTCCGGAGATGGCTGCGGCCAAGAAGAAAGATTATGTAGGCCGTTACGGCCGCCCCAATGCTGCTGCAGGATGGCATTTCCTAACCGGCCAGCCGGAGTCGATCAATGCGCTGACCAAGGCCGTGGGATTCCAGTACCAATACGATGCCAAGAGCAATCAGTATGCGCATGCCACGGCGATCATGGTGCTCACGCCGCAGGGCCGCATCTCGCGCTATTTCTATGGCGTAGATTTTCCGCCCAAGGATTTGCGGATGGGCCTGGTTGAGGCTTCGAAAAATAAGATCGGGAACACCGTCGATGCAGTTCTGCTTTACTGCTATCACTACGACCCCGAAACCGGAAAATATGGCGCGATGGTTGCGAACATTCTGCGCCTTGCAGCCGCTGCGACCATTCTCTTTATCGGCGGATTGATTTTCATTTTGTGGCGGCTCGACCGCTCAGCAACCCAGAAAGCCTTAACGAGGAAGAGCACAGCAAAGACACGGTATGCTCAATAATTTTCCATTATGGCCGCAGCAGGCCTCCACCCTGGCTCACCGCGTGGACGCGCTCTACATTTTCCTGCTCGTCGTGACGGGGATGATGGCCCTGCTAGTCTGCGTCTTCGTAATCTTTTTCGCCGCCCGCTACCGGCACCGCCCCGGCGTTCCCGCTGAACAGATTGAAGGTTCTAACGCGCTCGAAATCACCTGGAGCGCCATCCCCTTCCTCATCTTCATGGTGATCTTTGCCTGGGGAGCGCTGGTGTACTTCAAAGAGCGCACTCCACCCGCTGACGCGACCGAAGTGTACGTTGTGGCCAAGCAATGGATGTGGAAAGTGGAACACGCCGAAGGTCAGCGCGAGATCAATGAACTCCACGTTCCCGTCGGTCGCGACGTTAAATTGATCATGACGTCGCAGGACGTGATCCACAGCTTCTACATTCCGGCATTCCGCATCAAGCAGGACGTACTGCCCGGCCGCTACACAGTGGAGTGGTTCCGCGCCACCAAACCCGGCGTCTATCACTTGTTCTGCGCCGAATACTGCGGCACGCAGCACTCCGGCATGGTGGGCTCCATCGTAGTCCAGGAACCGGCTCAGTACGAAGCGTGGATGAATGGTGGCTCGACCGGTCCGCTCTCAGCGAGTGGAGAGAAGATCTTCGCCGAGCTCGGATGTGCCACCTGCCATCGCACGGACACGCAGGGTCGCGGTCCCAACCTGCAGGGAGTTTTCGGCCATCCGGTTCAACTCGAGGATGGACGCACCGTCACCGCCGACGAGAACTATCTTCGGGAATGCATCCTCGACCCGGGCGCGAAGCGGGTAAAGGGATTCCAGCCCATCATGCCCACGTTTCAGGGATTAGTCACCGAAGAACAGGTCAATGCTCTGGTCGCCTACATCAAGGCCATTTCGACAACGAAACCGGCGGATGGCGCCAAAACCAGTGCCAGCGCCGCCATTCCGGAAGTTTCGGGAAACGTTCCGGGGAAAGCTCAAGCTGATTCGGTTCAACCCAAGGCGGCTCAACCGAACAGAAGTCAGGTGCAATGAGTATGGAAATCGCAACCCCTCAATCCCCAATCGCCGAGCGCGAAAACTACTTGAACGCGAAGTACGGAGTGTGGTCCTGGCTGCTCACGACCGACCACAAGCGCATCGCGCTTCTCTATCTTATTTCGATCACGTTCTTTTTTTTCATCGGTGGTTTCTTCGCTCTACTCATCCGCCTCGAACTGCTGACCCCCGCCGGCGACCTGGTTCAGGCCGATACCTACAACAAACTTTTCACCATGCACGGAATGGTCATGATTTTCTTTTTCCTCATTCCTTCCATTCCGGCCACGCTGGGAAACTTCCTCGTACCCATGATGGTCGGCGCGAAAGATCTCGCCTTCCCCCGCATTAACCTGCTGAGCTGGTATCTTTACATCATCGGCGGCGTCATGATGCTGCACTGCATGCTGACCGGCGGCGTCGATACCGGCTGGACGTTCTACGCGCCCTTCAGCACGAACTTCACCAACACGAAAATCGTCGAAGCGGGACTTGCAATCTTTGTCGCGGGATTTTCTTCTATCCTCACCGGCCTGAATTTCGTGGTCACCATTCACCGCATGCGCGCGCCGGGCATGACCTGGTCGCGTCTGCCTTTGTTCATCTGGGCTCACTATGCCACCAGCATCATTCAGTTGCTGGGCACTCCAGTCGTAGCCGTCACCATCGTGTTGGTCGCGGCGGAACGCGCTCTGCATCTTGGCATCTTCGATCCCAAACTCGGCGGCGATCCGGTACTGTTTCAACATCTATTCTGGTTCTACTCCCATCCCGCCGTCTACATCATGATTTTGCCGTCGATGGGGGTTATCACTGAGATCATCGCCTGCTTCTCGCGCAAGCGCATCTTCGGCTACCACTTCGTGGCTTTTTCATCGATCGCAATTGCCGTCTTCGGCTTCCTGGTCTGGGCTCATCACATGTTCGTGGCGGGGATTTCTGTCTACTCGGCTCTCGTGTTTTCGTTCTTGAGCTACGCTGTGGCATTGCCGTCAGCCATTAAGGTCTTCAACTGGACGGCCACTCTTTACAAGGGATCCATCCACTACGATGCGCCCATGCTTTACGCGTTCGGCTTTCTGGGACTGTTCACTATTGGCGGCCTGACCGGACTATTTCTCGCCGCTCTTGGCATCAACGTCCACGTCACTGACACGTACTTCGTCGTCGCGCACTTCCACTACATTATGGTCGGAGGCGCGGTCATGGGCTATCTCGGCGGCATGCATTTCTGGTGGCCGAAAATTTCCGGCCGGCTCTATCCCGAGGGCTGGGCGCGGCTCGCGGCGCTGATCGTCTTCATCGGCTTTAACCTCACGTTCTTCCCGCAATTCCTGCTCGGCTATATGGGCATGCCGCGCCGTTACTATGACTACAGCCACATGCCCGAATTTCAGGTGCTGAACGTTCTCTCGACGGCGGGCGCCACGGTTCTTGGGGTTGGATATCTCCTGCCCATGGTTTATTTCCTGTGGTCGATGCGCTATGGCAAGCCGGCATCGGACAATCCGTGGAATGCCGCCGGGCTTGAATGGAAAACCGCTTCTCCGCCCCCGACGTTTAATTTTGACGAAGAGCCCGTCGTGACCTGGGAAGCCTACAACTATGAAGAGCTAGACGCGCCGCCGCACACCCAGGAGGTTCCCGTTGCCCGATAGCACTCTGGTCGGACTTCACCACGAAGAAGAGCATCACCCGGAGCTGTTGCATCACTTCGCCGATGCGGAGCAGCAGCGCGATGCCTCCAGCCTCGGCATGTGGGTCTTCCTCGCGACGGAGGTGATGTTTTTTGGGGGACTTTTCTGCGCCTACCTGATTTACCGCCGCTGGTATTTCGGAGACTTCGCCGCCGCCAGCAAAACCATCAACATGGGTCTCGGAGCCACCAACACTGCTGTTCTAATCTGCAGCAGTTTGACGGTAGTACTCGCCGTGTGGGCCGCGCAGACCGCCCGCCGCACGCTGCTGATTGTCAGCCTCGTCGTCACGATGCTTCTCGGTCTCGTTTTTCTCGGTATCAAAGGCATCGAGTACAAAGACAAATTCGAAGAACACCACGTTCCTGGCGCTTCTTTTAGCTTCAATAACGTTCCCATCCCCGGGCGTCCCGGCGAGTATGCCAACCCGCGGCACGCGCAGATCTTCTTCTCGCTCTACTTCGTCATGACCGGGCTGCACGCGCTGCATATGATCATCGGCCTGGGTGTCTTTACGTGGCTTTTATATACGGCCTGGAAGGGACGCTTCACCCCAGAATGGCACACTCCAGTTGAAATCGGCGGCCTGTATTGGCACTTCGTGGACATCGTCTGGATTTACCTGTTTCCGTTGCTCTACCTGATCGACCGGCATCCGTGAGGTTTGCATGTCAACACCAACATCGTCGCCCTTGAAAATGTATTTTGCAGTTTGGATCGCGCTGCTGGCCGGCACCGCCCTCACCGTCTATGCCGCGACTCTGGATTTAGCGCCCTACAACGCCGCCGTCGCCCTCGGCATCGCGACAATTAAGGCGACTCTGGTCGCTCTCTTCTTCATGCACGTCTGGCATGCCAGCGAAAAGCTGACCAAGCTGGTAGTGATCGCCGCACTGTTCTTCCTTCTCCTGTTGTTGGGTCTGACTATGTCCGACTACGCCACCCGCCTGTGGAGCTAATCTGATCAGCGAACTTCGCTTTGAAAGGGCGCGGCTTGAAGCCGCGCCGCAAAGCAAGAAAAAGGAACACGGGCTTTAGCCATTGAGGGGCCTCATTTGCGTCCCTCCGTTTCCCATTCAATGTGCGGTATACTCGCGCCGAATGTCAGATCCATTTGTTCAGCTGGCCCAAGCCTCAAAGTCCTCCCGGGTAGACGCGCTCGCCTTGGCCGATGCTCTGGGCGCCCAGATTCGCGGCGACGTCCGTTTTGACCTTAGGGCCCGCGCTCTCTATGCCACCGACGGGTCCAACTACCGCCAGGTTCCCATCGGTGTCGTGCTGCCCCGCGATGTCGACGATGTTATCGCCACGGTTGCTCTCTGCCGCGAGTTCGGCGCCCCTCTGCTGTGCCGTGGAGGCGGCACCTCTCTTGCGGGTCAATGCTGCAACGTCGCGGTCATCCTCGATTTTTCCAGGTATATGGCGGAGATTCTCGAAATCGATCCGGCGCGCCAAATCGCCCGCGTAGAGCCCGGCGTGGTTCTCGATAGTCTTCGCGCCGCCGCCGAAAAGCATCACCTTACCTTCGGGCCTGATCCTGCTACGCACGACCGCTGCACCCTCGGCGGCATGATTGGCAACAACTCCTGCGGCGTCCATTCCGTGATGGCGGGCAAGACCGACGACAACATTGAGTCACTCGAAGTCCTCACCTATGACGGCACGCGCATGAAGGTCGGAGAAAATTTGATCGAACCATGTGGGGACAGCCGCCCTCGGCTGTCCAGCGGCCCGGAAGTATCGGGCCGCGGCGACTCCAGCCGAAGCGCTCAGATCTACGCCGCACTGAAACGAATTGCCTCCCAATACGGCACCCTCGTCCGCCAGCGCTTCCCGAACATTCCACGCCGCGTCTCCGGCTACAACCTGAACTATCTTCTGCCCGAGAACGGCTTCCACGTGGCCCGCGCGCTCGTCGGCTCGGAAGGTACGTGCGTAACGATTCTCGAAGCAACCTGCCGGCTGGTGAAGAGCCCGCCGGAACGCGTGCTGCTGGTTATCGCTTATCCCGACATTTATCAGTGCGCCGATCATGTGCCCGAGATCATGACGCACAAACCCATCGGGCTGGAAGGCTTCGACGATCTTCTGGTCGGCTACACTCGGATCAAAGGAATCAACTCCGAAGGCCTCGCGCTATTGCCCGAAGGTGCCGGATGGCTGATGGTTGAGTTTGGCGCGGAAACCGCGCTGGAGGCCGAATTCCAGGCCCACGGTCTGATGCAGTCGCTGGGCCGCAGTCCTACTCCCCCCGCGATGCGTCTCTACACCGATAAGCAACAAATCAAGCGTGTCTGGGAAGTTCGCGAATCGGCTCTTGGCGCCACATCGCACGTCCCTGGAGAATCGCCCAGTTGGGAGGGATGGGAAGATGCTGCGGTCGCGCCCGAAAAGCTCGGCAGCTATCTACGCGACCTGCGCAAAATGTTTGCCGCCTACGGCTACAAAGGCTCGCTCTACGGCCACTTTGGGCACGGCTGTGTACATACTCGCATCAACTTCGATCTGCAATCGAAAGCCGGCATCGCCAAGTTCCGCAAATTCATGGAGGAAGCCGCCGACCTCGTGGTCAGCTACGGCGGCTCAATTTCAGGCGAGCATGGCGACGGTCAATCCCGCGGCGAGTTGCTCCCGAAGATGTTTGGTCCCGAGTTGGTCCAGGCCTTCCGCGAATTCAAGGCGGCCTGGGATCCCGCATGGAAAATGAATCCCGGCAAGCTGATCGAGCCTTACAAGCTCGACGAGAACCTCCGGCTCGGCGCGGATTATTCTCCCTGGGAACCAAAGACAAATTTCAAATTCGCCGCGGACCACGGCAGCCTCGCCGATGCCACGCTGCGCTGCGTTGGTGTAGGCAAGTGCCGCCGCGAAGAAGGCGGCCTGATGTGTCCCAGCTACCGCGCCACGCACGAAGAAGAGCATTCCCCGCGGGGACGCGCTCACCTGCTTTGGGAGATGACGCAAGGTGAAATCATTCGCGACCGCTGGCGCAGCGAAGAAGTGAAAGAAGCACTCGACCTCTGCCTTGCTTGCAAAGGATGCAAGAGCGACTGCCCGGTTGGCGTCGACGTTGCCACCTACAAAGCCGAATTCCTTTCTCACTACTACGAAGGCCGCGTGCGCCCGCGCAGTGCTTATGCCTTCGGCAACATCGACCTCTGGGCTCGTGTCGCATCGCACGCCCCAGGGCTTGTCAACTTAACCACGCAACTTCCGCTGCTGCGCGATATTTCAAAGATTGTCGCCGGAATCCCTGCCCAGCGCTCCATTCCAGCCTTCGCTCCAGAAACTTTTAAAAGCTGGTTCCAGCGACGATCCAAAAGGAATGCTGAAGCCGGAACGAACAGGAAGGGCACGACTTCAGTCGTGCCATACAGCGCTCAAGGAGAGAGGGCTTCAGCCCCTGGGGGAACATCGGTTCTCCTCTGGCCCGACACTTTCAATAACTATTTCCTGCCTGCGACCGCCAAAGCTGCCGTCGGTGTCCTCGAAGCTGCCGGCTTCCAGGTCTTCGTCCCAAAAGCCAACCTTTGCTGCGGCCGCCCACTCTACGACCACGGCATGCTCGACCGCGCCCAAGCGCTCCTGCTCCAAATCCTCGACGAACTCTCTCCCGAGATTGAAGCCGGAATTCCCATCGTCGGCCTCGAACCCAGTTGCGTCGCCGTTTTCCGCGACGAACTCGTCAATCTGTTCCCCCACGACCAACGCGCCCAGGCCCTCTCGCGCCAGACATTCCTGCTCAGTGAATTTCTCGAAACCCACGCCAAGGATTTCCCCCTGCCGCGCCTCGACCGCAAGGCGCTCCTCCATGGTCACTGCCATCAGAAATCGATAATGAAAATGACCTCCGAAGAGGCCGTCCTGCGCCGCCTCGGCATTGATTTCCAATCTCCCGCCCCGGGTTGCTGTGGCATGGCCGGCTCCTTCGGCTTCGAACGGGATAAAGACAAATACGATATTTCAATCGCCATCGGCGAACTCGAGCTCATGCCCGCCGTCCGCCGGGCTCCCGCGGACTGGCTCATCATCGCCGACGGTTTCAGTTGCCGCGAACAGATCGCACAAGGCTCGCGCCGCCAAGCCCTGCATCTGGCCGAAGTAATTCACATGGCGCTGAACCGAGATGACTGGCCCGAGAGCCACCCTTATCCCGAACTAATTAGCACCCGTCATCGCGAGGCAGAAGTATTCCAATCGATGAAACACGCAGGCCTCGGATTAACAGCCTTAGCGGCAGGCGCAGTTCTATTGTGGCGATTCAGCAGAAATCATTGATTCTGCTTGGCTTACTGGAATTGGTAGCCAGAAATTGACATCTGCCCCTCGCCAGATTGCTTTACTTCTGGGACAATAAGAATGTATTTCGATGGTCCGTCGTAGCTAGGACCGACATCATTAAACAAGCCAGTCATTCCGAATGTAGAGGAGGAATCTGCTATTTCTTTCCTCCACGTTCACCTCTCGAGCATGGATCGTGAAACCACAATCACCGCGCCAGCCATCGGCAAAGTCCCTACGGAGGCTTTACCCACCCTCGTAGCGGCGAAGCCCCCGGACGCTCCCCTCTGCGGCTCGGTGCTGGTGCTGATCCAGTTCGACGTTTGCGAGGAGATTCGCCTCGACGAGCTTCGCCAAATCCTCGGCGCTCGCACCGCCGATGCCAGCTTCAAACATCTTGCCCCCGGATACGTCCGTTACCAGCGTCCTCCGGTCGAGGAGGCCCTCGAACCGCTGGTTCTCGAAAGCGGCGAGCACCTCCAGGGCGACATCAAGTACTTCGACTACGGCGTGGTAAGCGTGGTCTTCGAGCTTCCCTTCTCTGGTGACTGGGACAAGCTGGTCCAACTTTCCAGCCGCTGGGTTTGGGACACGAACTTCGAAGCCCTCGCCACTCGTATCGTCAAGCAGAAACTTGAGCGCGCCGCTCCAGCTCTGGTCAAGCCTTACACTGCCGAGTGGCTGAAGGAAGATTATTTTATTTTCCACTTGCGCGAGATTGCCGGCTCACCCTCCGCCGCCGATCTCCTCACAACTCAAGCCGACTCTATCTCTCGGGTGGTGCGCGGCGAGACCCAGCCGCTCTCCGATGGCGAACGCCAGGAGATTCTGCAATCGCGCATCTCTTACTACCCTAACGACCTTGCCGTGATCGGATGGAACGCCGCTTTTATCTACGACAGCCCGGTGGGCGCTGAAACCGCCATTCAGCTGCTTCAATATGCCAACTCGCAGTTGCTCGAGTTCCGTCACTACGACGAACTGCTCACCCGGCAACTGGAAAAGGTCTACGCCTTCCTCGATCGCGGAGGCCACGGCCTCTGGTATCGGTGGCGCACGGCCGGTGCCGCTTCGAAACTCCATACCGTTTTGCTTGACGTCAGCGAACTCACCGAGCGCGCCGACAACGCGATCAAATTCCTCAGCGACATGTTCTCCGCACGACTATACAAATTGGCTGCGTCAAGAGTCGGCGTGCCCGACTACAAGGATCTGGTTCAGCAAAAACTGGACACCGCCGAAGAGCTCTACCGCTTCATGGTGGACCAATTCAATCAAAGCCGCGCCTTCGTGCTGGAACTTATGGTGGTCATCATCCTGATCATCGAGTTGATCTATTTCTTCCGCGGCAAACCTATCTAGCCCGAAATGTTGCTAAGGCCGAAGAGGCTCATGAAAACGACGGCGGCGAAGAAGGCCGCGTGGAAAATTAGGCTTAAAACGGTGAGGAAGGTACCATAGCGTTTCCCGCCAGGTCTGGTAAATATGGCCAGAACGTAGTTGTAAACGATGCCGAGGAAGATCGCCGCGACCAGCAATACCCACGAGACACGAAGGTCGCGGCTATTACGAATACTCGGCTTGTCGTGTAGGAAGGTAACTGACAGCACCAGCGCCCCGGTCGCCAGGTTCAATACCGCCTGAACGTGCTCGCGGAAAAACTTGGCGCGCTCCAACAGAAGCTTTTCCGCTTCTAACCCTTCGCATCCCGGCTGTGTTGGCTCCATGCAACTTTTTCCGATTCCTCTCCCCTCAGTTTGTCGACTAGTTCCCGGATATCGTTGTCATATAGCTTTGGGAAAGCTATCTTCGCTGCCGTTTTGGTGGGTTGCGCTAACGGTGCCTTTTCCGCTCCTTCGCTTCCCTGGCTGCTGCCGCCACTCTCGCGTTTGTGGAAAAAGCTGTTCAATCGATCGCGAAGCTGCAGGCGTGCCCGCAACAGCCGCGACTTCACCGCGGGAACGCTCAAATCCAGCGCCGCCGCGGTCTCCTCGGTGGAAAGTCCTTCCACGTCTCTCAGCACAAACACGGTCCGGAAGCCCTGGGAAAGGCCCTGGATCGTCTTGCCCAAAATCTCGCGAAGCTCTGCCTGCGTATACTGCCTCTCAGGATTGGGGCTCCAATCCGCAATTTCACGCGGAAGAGAATCATCCCCATGGGGCCTCAGAACCTCTCCACGAGAAAGACGCCTCTGCCTAATCTCAATTTCTGGGGCTCGGATCGCCCCGGCCAACCTACTGAGAGTTTCCATATCGACCCGCGAGGCGCCCAAGCGTTCGCTAACAATTCGGTGGCAGCTGGCGTAAGGAATGCCGCTCCGCTCCGAGAGCTGCCGTATGGAGTGCGACTCCAGCCAGCGCGAAACCGACTTCGCGGCCAAGTCGGCCACATCGCTTAGCATCTCTTGCAGGACACTCTCGGAAACCTTGGCACGGCGTTCGCGGTATTCGGCAATGTCGCGCTCGTCATCAGCAGCGGAGGCGCGTTCCACTAAGTCTCGCACGTAGCCAATCAACGCGTCGAACTTCTCCCGCGGTAGCGTGACCTCCTGCGTCTCCGCATTGTAGTGAACATCGCTCCTGTCGATCGGAAAGCCTTTGTCCTTCATCCCATTCCTATGGCCTGAAATCCTTCAGGTCCGCTAACCACCTCAGCGTCCTGCCAATCACCCCTACCCGCTTCACGTTGACGAGATCAATCACGGCTGCCGGAGACTCGTGCACTTCGTAAAGTATGGCGATATCCTCGTCGCTGCCCTCCACGGTGATCTTGAAATACGCGCCCTTAACCTTGCGACATCCGTATTTCTCGGGGCGAGGATCGTTCTCCAGAAGACGAAGCGCACCTTCAACCGCGGGACTCAATTCCGGAGACAGGTCCTCCAACGCGGTGCGCACCGGCAAGAAGTCTCGCCGAACCTCATACTTATGGTTACTCATTTATGGATACTTGTCAAGCAGCATTATCCATTAATAGATAATAACAAAATCCCATTTTCCGCCGAAAGCAACGAAGCTACGGGCAACGTTGGTTTGTGTCAAGCCATGGTCCCCCGCTCATACGTCGCGACCCTCTTGACTTCAGACTCGGAATCACACATCTTCCTTGAGACCACAGCCCAGTGAGGAAGGGATGCGCGGCCTGACAGACAAACGAGTCCTGATCACCGGAGGCGCCAGCGGAATCGGCGCAGCCACCGCGGCGCGCTTTCTGGAAGAAGGCTCGCGCGTCTGCATCCTCGACCGCGACGCCAAAGCGTGCGAAGCCATTCGTCACCAACTGCCCGGAATTTCCGAGGCCATCATCGCCGACGTCACCGACCTGATGCAGGTGGAAGCCGCCCTTGCCGATGCCGTCCGCGTAATGGACGGAGTCGACGTGCTCATCAATAACGCCGGCATCAGCATCCGCCACAACTTTCTCGACATCACTCCCGAAGAATGGGACAAAGTGATCGCCATAAATCTCACCGGAGTTTTCTACGTGGCGCAGACCGCCGCGCGTTATATGTGGGAACGGTACAAAGCCGAATCCGGCAGCGGAGTGATTCTGCAAACCGCCTCCACCAACGGAATTGTCGGACAGCCATACTACGCCGACTATAACGCGACCAAAGCGGGGGTAATCGAACTAACCAAAACCATGGCGCTCGAACTCGCGCCCAGAATTCGCGTGTGCGCCGTTGCTCCGGGCTATGTGCTCACTCCCATGCAGCGCGCCGAGTACACGGATGCGATGCTCGATGATGTCAACCAGAAAATTCCTCTTCGCCGCCACGCGAAGCCAGAAGAAATAGCGGCTCTCTTCGCGTTTCTCGCGTCGGACGATGCTGCGTATGCAACCGGCCAGGTCTATACCCTAGACGGCGGGGAAATCGCTGGAGGCTTGGCCAGCCGGTGAGCGCCATCGTCGGAGCTAATTCCTCGGCCACCGCGTCGCCAACCGCGCCATTCGTACCACCCGATACAGTGGGAATAACAATTTCGGAAGGTGCACCGCTTCCCATTCGCCGGGCCCCGGCGTAAAGGTCAACCTGGTCAAGAATCGCAATCGATCTACTCGCCGCTCGCGCAGCCGCATCATGAGGCGAAAATACGACATCTTCTGCTCCTCGTACGACACTCCATTCGCAACGGCCACCTCGATCTCATCGGCGAAAACCCGCGCAACACGATCTTCACGAGTCGCCGTTTCTATAGTCGGCGGAATCTTTGTTGTCAGAAACCGGTTGGTTAGCAGCAAAGTAACGTGAAGAATTCGCTCGATACCGAATTCCCGCGCTCGCGCGCGCACAAAATCCCAATTCAAGTTTCCCCGCTTCAGAATCCGTGCGACGTCGCATAGCCAGATCAACCGTCCCCAGACATGTTTTGCAGCATGAACGGCTAGCACCAGCAACAGATCTTCGGAAGAGAGAGTCTTTACCCGGCGCCCCGCAACCATCGTGTTCGCCGCGCGGTCGAACAATCCGTCCATGTCAATGTCAACAGAGTAGAAGCGCGGCTGCAGCGCCCATTGCAGCTCCAACAGATTTATCCCGGCGGCACTGTCGAATGTCCACTCATATCCGGATTCGATATAGTCCTGCTCGGCGTCTTCAGGAATCGTGAAGCGCGGTGCGTATCCGAGATCGCAAACGGCGCATTTGATGCGCGCCACATCCCGCTTGCGGACGAACAGATCGATGTCGCCCGATTGCCGTAGCGCGATGTCCCCGTAGTAAACCTCCGAAAGCACGATGCCCTTGTAGGGAATTACTTCGACACCGAGCGAATCTGTGGAATCCAGAATTCGCATCAATTCGCGCGCCATAAAAAGCGACTTGCGCGCATTCGTCTCATGACGCTGCCGCAGCGAGGCGAGGACAGCCGCAGGAACTACCACGCCCGAAGAAGCAAGATTTTGATACAGCAGCGAAGACGTACCATGATCTTCAGCCAGGCGCAGCACCAGTTCCCAATCGAACCTTCCAGCTTGTTGTAGCTCGAGCATATGCGCGCGGACGAAATCGCTTTCGCCCGCATCAGCAGAGCTGCCCGCCAGCAAAAGCCTCCACTCAACGGAAGCGGTCGGAGCAGGATCGTCCACACGTGAGGCAATTTCCCGATTCACTGTTTTTTTTTGCGCTGATGTCGAGCCATCTTAACAGGCCAACCACGGGCTCTCGACTGGGAGGAAACCTGTCATCTCTCTTCTCTTGTCCGCAAGAACTGAAAGTTACTTCCGTCATCCCGATTTGCGCGTTCTAATGCACGCATGCGACATTGTTTCTGTCAAACTGATGGAGACAGTCAAGTCATGATCCGACCGCAATGGAAATACTAACCTCCAAGTCAACCCGACGCAGCACGCGGTTGCGGGTTGAGATTCCGGTTACTGTGACTAGCATGGATCGCCGGCATCCGTTTTCGGAAAGGTGCGTTGCCTTGGTTGTGAGCCCGCAAGGCTGTGGCTTCCAGGCGTCGCAACCGTTGCCCCTTGAGACCCCGGTGCTGCTAAGCGATCTGCCCGGAGGAGCAGGCTCATCAGGCCGCGTAGCGAATTGCCTGCCTCTTGGCAACGACGGGAAATATTTTCTTATTGGAGTGTCGCTCTACAATCCTGGAAATATCTGGGGAATCGCCGACCCGCCGGAAGATTGGAATTGCGCCTCCCCTCCCAACGCGGCCTCCGCCAGCCCCGAGGTCAAGCCTGCTGCCAAGAACAAAGATGTTTGGCCTTACAATGTTTTCTCTGCTCATGGCGAGGCCCATCCCGGCCGAAAATAATCGGTTCTGAGTGACAACTGTTGGATTTTGCTCACGCGAGCCGCATGGAGTGAGACGGTTTGCTGCTTTCGTAACTTCGAACCTCATTTGGCGCGGTGTCATAATTTAGAGACCATGTCGCAGACTTCGGCAGCAGGCGCCCCGGCTCCATCTTCCAGCAAGTCGCACGATCAACAGGACCGCCCATTTCGTGTCAAGCTGCGAGGTTCCGTCCTGATCCTGATTCGTCTTCCCAATCAGCGCCAGGTGCGGGCTAAACTGCATCAGCTCTCCACCACCGGCGGCCTGATGAATGTGGAGAAGCCCCTCGACGAAAAGTTGAAAGTCGAGTTGATCTTCCATCTCGGCGAAACCACCATTCGCGAACAGGCTGAGATTATGTTTCCCATGTGGGCGACTCAGGGCTGGCTGCAACCCTTCCGCTTCATCGAACTTCCTGAAGCGAGAAAGAACGCGCTGGAGACAAGCCTGCACTCGTTCGTGCAACCGCCGCAGGATCCAATCCCGTGAGACAGCCCTAATCCTTAAAAAGCTACAAGAGCATCGCTTGTGCGCCCGTCGCAAAATAAAAAGGCCGCCCCTCAGGAGGCGACCTTCGCCAGAAAGATCTCGCGCAAGGGAAATCAATTAGTCGGGCACAATCACTCCGAACGTCCCAGCCAGGTTGTTGGCAGGACCGGCGGTAAAAAACAACTCGTTTAGTCCGCCATTCTTGGTTCCCTTTATGCCATCGCCGAAATCAATTCCCCAAAGCTGGTCGATAACGATTGGATTGCCGCTCATGTCTTTGACCCTCTCAATGAAGTGCCCGGTTCCAGGGTCGAACGCACTGATGGTTCCCATGTTGGTATTGTTCGAGATGAGCAGGGCACCGCTCAACCGCCCAAACAATTTCGAGGCGATCGCAATTCCCCACGGCTGGTTCAGCGTTCCGCCTTGGAGCAAGGGCTTCCCCGGAGTAACCGGCGTGCCATCCTCTTTAAATTTTTCAACGAAGCCGCCGCTCCCACCCGTACTGCTGGCAAATGTCACGTAAACTTCTCCGTTGATGTCGCGGATGCCAAACGCAGTAAAGCCTGCAGGTATCGCAGCGCTGATCTCCGCAGCGAAGTTCGCGGTGGCGGTCGTCACCAGGTTGAAGTTTCCATCATACACATCCACCGCGTTGTTGGCCGTGTCAGCAGCATACAGAAAGTTTCCGGACGGTTTGTTGGTGATAGCCAGGCCGGTAAAGACCGCGCCCGTGGGTGCAGCAGGATTTAACGGCGCCACGAACGCGGTGTTGAAGCTCGCTGTCGGCGCCCACCCGCTGATGGTTCCATCCAGGGCGTCAAACAGAAACACCGATGGCCAGGGTCCGCCCCCAACCTCAAACTCGTTCGAAGTCGATGCGCTCCAAACGATGCCCGTCGGCGAACCCGGCCCGTTTTCTCCTCCTGTCGGGATCAACACCTTCAGGGCCGAAACGATAGTTCCATTGCCTTCGTAGAGGGTTGACCATCCGGAGTTGTTGTCAGCGACCCACCAAGGCGAGCCGGGAGCGTGTACCAATCCCCACCCATTTACCATCAGTGGATCCGTGTGTATAGCCGCTCCTACCTGGTTTGAATCAAGATTTGAAAGTCGATACTGCGCCCAGGCCGCGTTGGAAATAAACATCAACGCAAGGCCGAGGCAAACGGTGCAAGCAATCCGGCAACGCTGCATAGTAGTGATCCTCCTGAGATGCGAGTCAGAGCGGGAGAAGGGCTCGTCGATACCAAAATTCGAAGCTGGCGGCCCGTTGCGACTCTAACTGCTGATGAGGAATGCTAGGTTCGACCTTGCGTGCAATTGTCAAAAATATGTCATCAGTTTGTTAATTGTTGTCTCCGGACCTAAGAAAGCCCTTATTCGTGCGATTCTGGCGGTTTGTTAACAATGTTGTAAACTTACTCTTACAGTAGTCTGGGGTAGGTCTGGGCGAACCGACATGCTATCTCGCAATTTCATTTTCTGGGAGGTCGACACGCAGGTGGACTTCATGCTTCCTGGCGGCAAGCTCTATGTGCCGGGTGCCGAAAAGTTGCTGCCCAATATTCGCAGGCTCACCGACGCCGCTCGGCAGGGCCGGGTACTTCTGGTGTCACATGGTTGCTACCACAGCAAGGACGATCCGGAGTTCAGAACCTTCCCGCCACACTGCATTAAAGGCACACCCGGTTCCTCATATGTTGCTGAGGCGCTGACTGAGCAAGTTGTGACCGTCCCAAACGAGCGCACGACCGAACTTCCCAAAGACCTGTTGCAATACCAGCAGATCCTGCTCGAAAAGCAAACCCTCGACGTCTTTCAGAGCCTGCACGCTGAGGAGCTCGTGAACCGGTTAGGGAAGGACGCAGAGTTTGTGGTCTTTGGCGTGGTTACAGAATACTGTGTTCGTTTCGCCGCGAAAGGATTGCTCGATCGCGGCCGCCGGGTCTTCGTAGTTGAAGACGCGATCGAGACTCTCAAAGCTGAAGACGGAGAGCGAGCCGTCGCCGAGATGCAAGCCTTCGGAGCAAAATTTATTACAACAGACCAGGCGCTTGCTCTGGTCAGGGATGCCAAATAGCAACACCGTGAACAGGCGAACTATCGCAGGCGGAGGCTTGCCTCGGCCGAAAAATCCATGGGAGCAAAATTCTTCGCCAGAAACTTGGGATATGCAGCGGCTGCAATCATCGCGGCGTTGTCTGTCGAGAGCGGACGCGAGGGGAAAAATACCGGCAGGCCATCCTGCGCGCCGCTGCGTTCAAATGTTGTTCGCAACTCGTTGTTCGCCGCCACTCCGCCCGTCACGAAGAGTGTAGCCACGTCGTAGGATTGGGCCGCCGCCAGGGTCTTTCCCACCAGATCTTCGACCATCGCACTTTGAAATGAAGCAATCAGATCGAGAGTTTTTTTGTCGCAATTTGCAAGATAGTCCTCGGTCCTAGGTTTTGAAACGCTCGCCAATGCCTGGCGGCGCTTCTCGATGGAAGAGCGCATATCATGAACTTCGACATACCGCAGCATGGCAGTCTTGATGCCGCTATAGGAAAAGTCAAAGCGCTGACGATTACTCTCAGTTTCTTTTCCGCCGCGGCGGTCGCGGCGATCCCGATGCTTGATCTGCGTCGGCGGAAATTTCACGGCAGTCGGATCGCCATGCGGGGCGAGCCGGTCGATGATCGGGCCTCCGGGATATCCCAAGCCAAGCAATTTTGCAACTTTGTCGAAGGCCTCGCCGGCAGCGTCGTCGCGGGTGTGACCGATGTTTTCGTAAGTCCAGCCGTCATTTTTCTGCGCGGCTAAATAAAGATGGGTGTGTCCACCCGAGACCACCAAGGCGAGCACAGGAAATTGGAGCTCGTCATTGCCCTTCTGACGCTCTTCCAGTAGCACTGCGTGGATGTGCCCTTCGAGATGGTTGACCGCAATCAGTGGCTTGTCGAGGGCATACGCGAGAGCTTTCGCATAGCTGATGCCGACGAGCAACGCCCCGGCGAGACCCGGGCCCTGCGTGACCGCGATCGCGTCTAATGATTCGTAAGTCTGATTGGCCTCTGCCAATGCTTGACGTACGACCGGAACGATCGCCCGCAAATGCTCGCGCGACGCCAGCTCAGGCACAACCCCGCCGTAAGGCTGATGAGTCGCGATCTGCGAAGCGACGATGTTTGAGATGACCTGCTCTCCGGAGCGCACCACGGCTGCGGCAGTTTCGTCGCAGGAGCTCTCGATGCCGAGGATGTAGGCGTCTGGCATAATCAGATGCTGCATTGAAGGTTCCGATATCCAGCTTAATTCAAATCGTTTCGTGGGTGCTGAGATAAGTGCTGAGAGATGACCGTCAGAATGCTGAAAGCTTTCGCCACTTCAATCATCCAAACCCTGCGCCAGCGTGGCTTTCAGGCCTATCTGGTGGGGGGATGCGTGCGCGATCTTCTGCTGAATCGGGAGCCGGCAGACTATGACGTTGCGACCAGCGCGACTCCTGCGCAAGTGATGGAAATCTTTCCTGATACTTATGCCGTGGGAGCGCAATTCGGCGTAGTCCTGGTGCCGGCGCCGCCGGAGCATCAGACGGTGGGAGAAGAAACTGTTGCAGCGAAAACCGTTGAGGTGGCAACTTTCCGCAGCGATCTTGGTTACTCGGATGGCCGCCATCCCGATGAAGTGCGATTCAGCCAGGATCCTCGCGAGGATGTTGCCCGCCGGGATTTCACCATCAATGGCATGTTACTTGATCCGCTGACCAATGAAGTTCTTGATTATGTTGGTGGGCGTGAGGATCTCGAAGCTGGAATCGTCCGCACGATCGGCGATCCCGAGCGGCGCTTTTCAGAAGACAAACTGCGCATGCTGCGGGCAATACGCTTTGCGACGCGATTTGGCTATCAAATCGACGCCGAGACCATGGGCGCTATTCAACATCAGGCGCACGAAATTCAAGTTGTCTCCCGCGAGCGAGTTCGTGATGAACTAACGAAGATGCTCACCGAGGGCCACGCTAGGCAGGCATTCCTTCTGCTGGATGAGAGCGGACTGCTCAAGGCAGTGCTCCCCGAAATCTCGATCATGAAGGGTGTCCAGCAGCCAGCGGAGTTTCATCCCGAGGGGGACGTGTTTGTGCACACGCTGCTGCTCCTGGATCATTTGCCGCACCCGTGTCCGCCAACTCTGGCGTGGGGCGCGCTGCTGCACGACGTGGGCAAGCCTGCAACATTTCGTGTCGCTCCCGACCGTATCCGTTTTGACGACCATGTGGATGTCGGCGTCAAGATTGCCGAAGAAATCTGCGAGCGCCTACGATTCTCCAGCAGCGAGACTGCCCAGGTGCTGGCTCTGGTCGAGAATCATATGCGCTTTGGCCATGTCTCGCGCATGAAGGAGTCAACGCTCAAGAGATTCATTCGCATGCCGAACTTCGACGAGCACCTCGCGCTGCACCGTGCCGACAGCCTGGCCAGCCATGGAAACCTGAGCACTTATGATTTCATCCTGGGAAAACTCGCCGAGATTCCGCCTGAAAAAATCCGCCCCGCTGCATTGATTACGGGAGACGACCTAATCTCGGCCGGTTATGCGCCCGGACCAAGGTTCCGCGAAATCTTAGAGAGCGTGGAGGATGCGCAACTCGAAGGCAGATTAGCGTCGCACGACGCGGCCCTCGATTTCGTAATACGCGAGTTCCCACTCTGAGCGCGGACGCTCAGTGAACGCACACACGATAACGGGAGTGCTAGAATCGGAATTCGTGATGTTCGATTGTGAGCGGTACAAGCGGGAGAATATTTCTTGCGGGAGTCAGCGATGCAACAAGCAGGCGCCGGATTAGAAAGGATCGTGGCGGGCTCTCTGCGGCGTGTGCCGCCGGCCGAGGCTCCACTGCTCGCCTGGCCGCTGGTTTGCGGTTCGGTTGTGGCCGAGCGTACGCAAGCCACGGACTTTGCCGATGCAGTGCTGCGCGTCGAGGTTCCGGATGCGGGATGGAAACGCGAGATGCAGAGTCTGGCTCCGCGTTATCTTGCCGCGTTGAATCGTTACGCCGGACAAAAAGTTGAACGGATCGAGTTTGTGATTCGCCGCGGATAACCCGGGCGACTTAAAACTATTTTCCGAGACAACATCACAGAAGACAAACATTACAGAAAATGAAAGTTACGGAGAAAGATGTTTCTTACGTCGCCGATCTTGCCAACCTGGATCTTTCGGCGCAAGAGCGCGCTGCCATGTTGCGGGATTTGAATTCCATTCTTGACTACGTCGAGCGGCTCAACGAACTGGACGTCACGAATGTGGCTCCGATGGCACAGGTTTCCGATCGTTATGGCATCGACGGCCCCAAACAGGGTAGCGACAGATTTGGGTACGCGAACCGGGAGGATATTGTGGAGGGGCTGCGCAAGTCTCTGTCCCAGGAAATAGCACTGGCGAACGCTCCGGACGCCGACGGAACATTTTTCCGAGTGCCGAAAGTGATTGAAAGGTAGTGAATAGCTATCAGTGATCGGTGGTCGGTGGTCAGTAACCAGCTCTAAGATCCGATGCTTACGACACAGAATGTTGGGCCTTGCGGATTCTGTAGTCCCTCCAACCGACCACAAAGCACAGACGACTTTCCTTATGACCCCGACCCAGCTAACCATCGACGGCGCACGCTCCGCGGTGGAGGACCGCAAGACTACTGCGCTCGCACTTGCCGAAGCGCACTACGTCCGAATCCAAAAAGAAGATGCACAAATCGGCGCCTTCCTTACTCTGTGTAAGGAGCGCGCTCTCGAGCAGGCCGACCGAATGGACCGTATCGCCGCGGAGGGCAAGCCGCTGCCGCCTCTTGGCGGTGTGCCGGTCGCGATCAAGGATGTGATGTCGACACGCGGCGTGCGCACCACCGCGGGATCGAAGAGCCTCGCCAAATATATTCCGCCCTATGACTGTACAGCAGTGGCGCGCATGGAGGCGGCAGGAGCCGTGATCCTCGGCAAAACGAATTGCGATGAGTTTGCCATGGGTTCTTCGAACGAGAACTCGGCGTTCCATATAGTGCGCAATCCCCGCGATTTGAGCCGAGTCCCGGGTGGTTCTTCGGGAGGTTCTGCAGCCGCAGTGGCGGCTGATATGGCTGTGGTCGCGCTTGGTTCAGACACCGGGGGCTCGATCCGGCAGCCGGCATCGTTCTGCGGCGTGGTGGGATTGATGCCGACCTACGGACGGGTCTCACGCTATGGCCTAATCGCTTTTGCATCTTCGCTCGATCACATTGGACCACTTTCCAGGACGGTAAAGGACGCGGCAATCGTGCTGCAAACCATTGCCGGTCGCGACCCGATGGATTCAACCTCGACGGACGTGCCGGTACCCGACTACGTTGCCGAACTTCAAAAGCCGGTGCGTGGATTGAAACTGGGAGTGGCCAAAGAATATTTCGGCGAAGGACTCGACGACGAAGTCCGCCACGCAGTGGAATCCGCTATCGATACGTTGAAGAGCCTGGGCTGCGAGGTTGTCCCGGTTTCTTTGCCGCACACTCCGTATGCAATCCCTACGTATTATTTGATCGCCACCGCGGAAGCGTCTTCGAACCTGGCCCGCTACGATGGTGTGCGTTACAGCTATCGCGCGCCTGGAGTGAAGTCGCTTTCGGAGATGTACAGAAGCAGTCGGGATGATAGCTTCGGCGCCGAGGTAAAGCGCCGTATTATGCTGGGCACCTACGCTCTGAGTGCCGGCTATTACGATGCGTATTATCTGAAGGCACAGAAAGTGCGCACGTTACTCACGCGGGATTTCGAAGAAGCTTTTCGCACAGTGGATGCAATTGTCACGCCGACGAGCCCGACCGCAGCGTTTCGGCTGGGTGAAAAGTCGAATGATCCACTGGCGATGTACCTGGCCGATGTGTACACGGTCACGGCAGATTTAGTGGGCATTCCGGGAATTTCCGTCCCTTGCGGTGAGACTCGCGAGAAGCTTCCGATCGGGCTGCAGGTTCTGGGAAAGCATTTTGACGAGTCGACAATTCTGCGCGTCGCTAATGCCTATGAACAGGCGGCTTGAGCTGACTTCAGACTGGCTCGTAGTAACGCTCTCCGGCGCATGACCGGCAAAGCACTTTCTCGTCTCTGCGCACTTCCCTGCGGAAGTTGATGCCTTCGCCGCACGTCGAACACACCACGCGATCGCCTTTGTATCCGGGGAATTCTTCGGGCGGCAGCTCGACCTTCACCCACTGGAAAGTAAACAGATCATCGTCGCTGATTTCGCGGTAGGCGCGCATCTGCTGCTGATTCTTGTCCGCAATTTCAGGATGCATTTGCCGGGCCAGAGCTTTGGACGATTCTTTTGCTGCAATGCGAATTGCCCTGCCCGTGCTGACGTCCACGAATGTCGCGGCAACTTTTCCCCAATCGCGGAACTTCAAGGCACGCTTGCCCAGGCGGCAGCCGGTTACGACGGCAACGGCATCGGTGGCGCAGCGGTCGATTTCGACGAAAGTAACGAGCCGTTTGCGGTCTTGTTTGCCCTGCGGATCTTCGATCCCAAGTTTCACGAGACCCAGCATCGCCAGGCGAACGCCCAAGACCTGTCCCGCGCACAAATGGCCGTGAGCTACCTCGGCGTCGCGGAGATATTCATCGAGAGATTTCATAAGAGTGCAAGGCTTCGGGTCTCAGCTTACCACCGCGCAAGAATCACTTTCTTCTCCAGCGGACGCCGTCCTTTGTGTTCTCGATAGTCACCCCGGCGGCGGTCAGTTCCGCACGCAGCGCATCAGAGGTCTTGAAGTCACGGGCTTTACGAGCCGCTTCCATTTCGTCGATCTTCTTTTGAATATCGGTATCAGAGAGTTGGCCAGATTGCACCGCTTCTCGCAGCTCCGGAGTGATGTCCTTTTCGCGGCCTTCGGTAGGTGCCCACTCGAAAACTTGCTTCATCTTACCGGCATCATCGTCCGCGATGACCGCAAAAATTTCATCAAATTTCTCCAGCGCTGCCAGTAGGGGCTTGGCGTCGTCTTTCTTGACTTGGCCTGAATCCAGCGCGGAATTAGCACTGCGTACCATCTCGAAGATCGCAGCCTGCGCCTGCGCCGTATTGAGATCGTCTTCGAGCGCAAGCCGCATGCGATCGACTGTCTCACCGGCGAGCGATTGCATTTCGGAGGTTGACCCCGGAGGGAAATTTCCTGTAATCAGCCGCTGGCGAAAATTGCGCAGCCGTTCGACCGACACCGCAGCCTGTTTGAGGCCATTGAAGGTAAAGTTGAGCTGATTGCGGTAGGGCACAGACGTCAACAAATACCGGATCGACGAGGGTTTGTGTCCTTTCAACACCAGATCACGAAGCGTGTAGAAGTTTCCCAAGCTCTTCGACATCTTCTCGCCTTCGACGAGAAGAAAACGCACGTGAAACCAGAAGCGCGCAAACGTTTTACCCGTCATCGATTCCGATTGTGCAATCTCGTTTTCGTGATGCGGGAAGACGAGATCTTCTCCGCCGGCGTGCAGATCGAAGCTCTCACCCAGTTCCTCCATCGACATCACCGAACATTCCAGATGCCAGCCCGGACGCCCCGGCCCAATCGGCGAGTCCCACGAAGCTTCGCCTGGCTTGGGCGCCTTCCACAATGCGAAGTCGCGCGCGCTGTCTTTGTCATATTCGTCAAGGTCAACGCGGGCACCGTCGAGCATTCCGCTAAAGTCTTTCTTCGAGAGCTTCCCGTACTGCGGAAACTTTGCGATGCGGAAGTAATACGATCCATCCTCGGTGCGGTAGGCGACGCCCTTATCGACCAACCTTGCGACAAAATCCGCCATTTCCGGGATATGCTCGGTGGCGCGCACCAGCGTCGGTTGCTCGATGCCAATCATCGCAGAGTCCTCAAGAAAGGCTTTTTCATACTTCGCGGTGTATTGCCGAACGCTGACTCCGTCGCGCGCCGCATTGCGAATGATCTTGTCGTCCACGTCCGTGATGTTCATCACGTAACGCACTTTGTAGCCGGACTGGCGCAAGAATCGCTGCAGCATGTCAACCGCAACAAAGGTGCGGAAGTTGCCGATGTGCCCATAATCGTAGACCGTGGGACCGCAAGCATACATGCGCACTTCGTTGTCTCGCAGCGGATGGAATTCCTCGATCTGCGAGGACATAGTGTTGTAAAGGCGTAGGGCCATAGGGTGATTGCGGGCTCGGGGGTGAACGTTAATGTTAATGAAACGAACTGTTAATTCTAGGGGGATGCAAGAAAAAGGGTCAACTCGCGCGTGCGTCGACCGAAGAGTGGGAAGCGAGCACATGAGTGTGCGACCGTAACCGGTGTTGCACCAGAAAAACGTAATGCAGTGCGGAAATAATCGTGAAGGCGAACGTCGCACGCAAGAAAACGGTACGCGTAATCCAGATCCAGCGTGCTGGCCGTATCGAAAACAGCATCACGAAGAATACGGCCGCGATCTGGGAGAAGGTGTTCGCCTTCCCGAAGATGCTCGGCCGAAAATCGCGCAATCCCGAAATCGCAAATAGCACCGCGCTTGCTGCGAGGATCGAAATATCGCGGCTGAAAACCAGCACCGTAAACTTCCACGGAATCTTGTGAAGAATCGAGAGTACCGGAAACATGGTGCTCAACAATAACTTGTCGGCGATGGGATCGAGATATTGGCCGAGTAACGTTTGCTGATGCAGCTTACGAGCCAACAGCCCGTCCAGGCCATCGCTGAAGCCTGCAACCACAAAGAGAACCAGCGCCCAGAAATAGCGACCGTCTACCAATTCGATCACGATAAACGGAACAAAAGCCATGCGCAGCAGCGTAAGCTGATTCGGCGCGGTAAATATTTGCGAAAGCTTCATGCCGGATCCTTCGCGGGAAGCACCGACGAGGAGTCAGGCACGGCTCGCGAATCCATGCTTTCGCCAGCGACGCTCTCGCCAGCGACTCCGCCAACTCCGCGAGCTTCCAAGACCGCGGCGGGATCCAGTCCCGTCTTCGCCGAAAAGCGCTGCGAAAGCGATGGCAGACTGCCATCCGGAAGATCAAGCTCGATTCGCTCAATCCGATGCATGGGGAAAAACACAACAGCCGGCGTAAATGGCTCGCCATCTTTCACCATCACAACCAGATCTTCGAATGAAGCCAGCTCGATGCCAGTGATGCTCAGCCCTTCGGCGGCAAGCGCCAGAATCATGCCCCAGAATTTGTCCCTGGGATTGCCCAGCGTGACGACCACCATCGACCCCGGGGAGAAAGGAGAACGCGCCGCAGCCGCCGAGGCGGAACGGACATCTTCAGAGTGCGACGTTTTCGGCATATCACGATTGTCGCCGCCATGGTTGTAACTTGGCAACAGCAATCGCAATTCAGTATGCCTACGGAAAGCAGTGACGTCCTGCCAAGCATTGCGGGAACAGACCAACGACATTAGAATAAGTGCAGTGTAGGCGCGTAGCTCAGTTGGTTAGAGCGCTACCTTGACACGGTAGAGGTCAGGAGTTCGAGTCTCCTCGTGCCTACCATTTTTCTCAATGGCTTAGCCACTTTGGCCTCGTCCCGCGAGGCTCCAAATGACTCCATTAAGCACACAGAACTGGGGAGGGCAGGGTGCCCACACTTCCTCGAAGCCGACTTCTGGACCGGAACAGCTTCCGGTTGGCCCGTAATCCGCGCACAATCCCGAGAGCCCGCACCCCGATCGGCGCGAATCTGTCTTTGCGTGGATCGCGGCCCGCATCAGGAAGCGAAAGTGGTAACCTGGTAGGTCTTGATTACCCACCCGCTTATGGCGCCTTGCCAGCGACCACGCCGATGTTGGCTACCGTCTCACTTTTCTTCATCGAGGGCACGGCGCAGACATACAGGACCACGCCGCTCGAGGGCGCACGCGCTTCCCACACCATCTTGCCGAACAGATCGGTGACGTAGCCGATTTTCATGCCTTGTTGCACATACCAGCCGCGCTTGACCGTGGGATAGAAAACGCCGGCGGTTTCGCTCGTGACGCTGGCAATGCGCTCGATCCACACTGGGTTCTGCACCGGAGGCGCATTGCCCTCCAGCATCTTCAGGTAGCGCATCACGTTCAGGCAGCCGTTGATCAGCGCCGACACGTCCTCCGGTTCTACGGTGCCAGCGTAGCCCGCCTCGGCCGTGAGAGACGGCTTCCCCCGCAGGCTGGCGTTAGTCTCCAGATAGCGAGCGGCGTTCAGATCGCGGGGGCGATCGGTTGAGAGGATGATCGTGTCGAGCCCGAAGGCGAGCACCATGGCGCGCGAGACGGCATCCTGCTGCGCGTTACCGGTCGGCGCCCAGTAGGAATACGGCCGCAGGCTTTCATCGAGATCGCCGCCGTGCAGGTCAATGAGGTAGTCGGATTGTTCCACGACCTGCTTCGTCATCGCCCACGACGCGCGCTCGGTCTGCGTTCCGTTGGAATTGCCGGGATAGAAACGGTTCATGCTCTTACCGTCCACCGGGTTCACGTGCGGCACTTTCTGCTCAAATGACGCGATGTTTACTAATGGAACGATGATGACCGTCCCGGAAATATGCGCGGGATTGAGTTCCTGTATAAGCTTTTCGAGCGCAATGATGGACGCATACTCGGTGCCATGTGCGCCGGCCACCAGTGCGAGAGTTGGCCCGGGCTTCGGGCCGCGAATTACCGCAACCGGGATATTCGTGCCCACGTCGCTGCCCGCCGACACTTCGATGAATCCGGTAACGGTGTTCCCCGTGACTGCCGTCGCGGTTCCCACAGTGAGCGCTGGTTGTTGTGCCGTGGCCGCCAAGCACAGAACGCAACTTACAAGAACGAATGCCAGCCCTTTGCGCATACTCGCCTCCTCCGGACCACGCTCGAGTGTCGGCAGAGTATAACCCCGCCGGTCGAAAGCTACACTTGACCACCGCCGGGTAGTCACGCACAGGGGATAAACGGATGGCCGCGCGCACATGCTGAACCCAAGAAACTCTCCTGTTTTGTCGGGCTATGATCGAGGAAGTGAAATTCTAACGGCGGGCGGACCATGGCGACTTTCTCATAATCAGCCCGGCCGTCACCTCTGCGATAACCTCTTCAACTTGCCGCGATGAATCTACCGTGAGTACGTCTGGTCTTGGGTCGCGTGCTGCATGCCATCCGGCAGGGAACTCGGAGCTTGCAACGCGGACTGAGCGGTCAAAGACGCAAGCGCGACCGGTCGCATCGGATGCCTCCAAACAGACGATCTTCACCAGCGAGGACACTTTAGAGAGTTGCCTTCGCTCTGTCTCCGTCAGCATTGGGCACGAAACCACCATATCCCGCCATTCATAGATCCAGAAGTTAACGGCGGTCGATAGTGTTTCAAGACGAAACGCTGGATCAGATTTAGCTAGGGAAGTACAGCATCTCCCGGCATCAAGATTGCCAGGAAGACACAGACTCTCCGCATCGACAAATTCCCATCCCAAGGCTTCTGCGAGGAGCCTGCCCACGGTGTTTCTGGTTGATTCTGCGGCTCCCGTGATGATGAAGACCATACTGCTCACCTCCCTTTTTTCCGGAGGCGCTCAAGCTAAACGGACCCATTTCTAAGCCCAGCACCTTGCAACTGCGCAATAGTGACGGCTACCCACTTGCATTGTTTACGACCTGTACGGACTGACCCCCAGCTTCTGCACTTGTTCCGTGAACTCCCGCACCACCTGCGCAAACCTCGGCCCTTCGGCGGCTGAAACCCATTCCAGGCGAAAGCGCTCTTCCTCAATACCGAAGTCGGCGAGCATCAACTTGATGGCTTCCGCGCGTTTTTCGGTTTTGTAATTCCCCTCTTGATAGTGACAATCTCCATGATGACAGCCGCAGATGAGAACGCCGTCCGCGCCTTTGGTGAACGCATCGATTACCAGGTTGGGATGCACCATTCCCGAGCACATGACGCGGACGATGCGGATGCTGGGCGGGTATTGGGTGCGGGAAACGCCCGCCAAGTCCGCGCCGGCGTAGGAGCACCAGTTGCAGCACAGGGCGATGATCAAGGGTTGAAAGTTGTCGTCCATCACTCTACTCCTAATGCTGCATGGATCTGAGCCTCGATCTGACCGAGGGTGAATCCACGGATGAATACGCCGTTCTTCGGACACGTAGCCTGGCAGCAGCCACAGCCCTTGCAGGTGGAGTCGTTGGTTTCGACGACTTTCTTGATCGACCCCTGCCACTTGTATTCAAGAAGGTTGATCGCTTTGTAGGGGCAGGTGTCCACGCAGTAGGCGCAACCGTCGCAGCTTTCGTCCACCACATGCGAAATATTCGCTCCGAGTTCAAGGTTGTCCTGTACAAGGACGGAGGCGGCTCGCGCTGACGCCGCCTGCGCCTGCAGAATGCATTCATCAATGCTCTTCGGAGAATGGGCGAGACCGCACAAGAAAACGCCGTCCGTCATGAAGTCTACGGGGCGCAGTTTCATGTGAGCTTCGAGGAAGAATCCCTCGCTGTTGAGTGGAACCTTGAGGAACTGCGCGATTTTCCGGTTGTCTTCATGGGGATGAATGCCCGCGGAGAGAACAACGAGATCGGCGGCGATCATTATCGGCATCCCCAGGGTCTGGTCGTAAACGGTGATCTTCATCCCTTCGCCATTTCGTGCCACGTCTGGTTTGCGGTCCTCGTCGTAGCGGACAAAGACGACGCCCTGCTGGCGCGCCTTGGTGTAGTAGCTCTCTTTGAAGCCGTAGGTGCGGATGTCGCGGTAAAGGACGTACACGTTTGTGTCGGGCGAGAGCGCTTTGATCTTCAGGGCATTCTTGATGGCTTCGGCACAGCACACGCGAGAACAGTAGGGGTGGTCGGTCTCTCGTGAGCCCACGCATTGGATCATGACGACGGTCTTTGCGGGCCGATTGCCTTCCCGCGTCAGGAAGCCATCTCCGGAGGAGAGGCGTGCTTCGAGGTCACTTTGGGTGATGACCCGGTCGTCCTGCCCATACAAATATTCTTTCGGCTGATACTGCTTCGCACCCGTGGCCACGATTACGACCCCGTGCGCGACTTCCGTTGTCTCACCGTGGGCCACGATCGTTGTCTTGAAGTTGCCGATGCTTCCTTCGATCTTTTCGATGGCCGCGCCGGTAAATGGATGGATTCTGCTGTTCTGTCCGATCTCGTCGCGCAAGCGCGCTAATTCGTCCTGGGGCTTGTCTCCGTTCAGTAAGTAGTGGATGTGGCGCAGATTTCCGCCCAGTTCATTGTCCTTTTCCACGAGATAGGCATCAAAGCCCTGGCGGGCCAGCGTCAGCGCGGCGGTCATGCCCGACAGTCCTCCGCCGATCACCAAGGCGGATTTTTCTATCCTGACGGTTTGCCGGTTGAGCGGTTGCAACAGCCGCGACTTCGCCAGCGCCATTCGCACCAGATCCTTGGATTTCTGCGTGGCCTTCTCGGGCTCGTGCATGTGCACCCAGGAGCACTGATCGCGGATGTTGGCCATCTCAAACAGGTAGGGATTGAGGCCGGCCTCTGCCATCGTGTTTCGGAATAGAGGCTCGTGGGTTCGCGGAGTGCAGGAGGCCACGACCACGCGATTCAGATTGTGTTCGGCGATCTTCTCCTTGATCCGATCCTGGGTGTCGTTGGAGCAGGTATAGAGATTGTTCTCTGCGTACACCACGTTGGGCAAGGTCTTCGCATACTCCACGACGTCTGGCACGTCGACCACGCCGGCGATATTAGTGCCGCAGTGGCAGACGAAGACTCCGATGCGCGGCTCTTCCCCCCTCACATCTTTTTCGGGCGGATAAACCCTGGGAGTGATCAACGTGCCGCGGGCTTCGCGCAAGAGTGAGAGCACCTGGGCGGCGGCGGCTGAGGCCTGCATGACCGTTTCTGGAATATCCTTGGGCTCGGCAAATGGCCCGGCTACAAAGATTCCTTCCCGTGAGGATTCCGCAGGCCGGAACGTTGGGGTTTGGCAGAAGTTAAAGTTGTTCAGAGCCACGCCGAATCGTTCGGCCAACGCTTTGACCTCTCTGGGTGGCTGCATGCCCACCGACAAGACGACCAAGTCGTATTCCTGGGAAAGCTTTCTGTCGTTCTCGCCGAGATACTGGACGATCAGGTTCCGCGTGCCTGGAACTTCCTCGATTTTCGGCACGCGAGAACGGATATAGCGCACACCAAGTTCTTGTGCTCTGCGGTAATACTGTTCGAAGCCCTTGCCAAAGGCACGCAGGTCCATGAAGAACACGTCGCATTGCAGACCGTCGCCGAGATGCTCTTTGGCGATGATGGCTTCCTTGGTGGCGTACATGCAGCAGACGGAAGAACAATAGTCGCGGTCGTAATCCCGCGAGCCAACGCACTGCAGAAAAGCAATCCGCTTCGGCTGCTGCTGGTCGAAAGGCCGCTGCACATGGCCGGAGTAGGGTCCGGAGGCGGAAAGAATCCGCTCGAACTCCAGAGACGTAAGCACATTCGGGAAGCGGCCATAACCCAGGTCCTTCTTTAAGCGTGCGTCGAAAATCTCGAATCCGGGTGCGAGGACGATGGCGCCTACGTTTAGCTCGCGAGTCTTCTGGGTCTGTGTGTAGTCAATCGCATTGGCCTGGCAGGCCGTGGAGCAGATGTGACAATCGCAGCAGATGCCGCAGGCCAAACAGCGCTTAGCCTCGGCGATCGCTTCTTCCGGCGTATAGCCGACGTGGACCTCAGCAAACGTTTTTCCACGAGTCTTGGGGTCAAGGGCTTGTACGGGTACCTGCCGCTGCATCAGCACGCCAGCCGTGTCAACGACGTACGCGGTGTGATAGGGACCTTCCTGTTCGCGATCCACACGAAGGTTCTGGCCATTGATCCAGCGATCAATCGAGGTGGCGGCTTTCTTGCCCGCGAGCATCGCCGTGACCACCACGTCGGGACCGGTCACGCAATCCCCGCCCGCGAACACACCGGACAGTTCGGTCTCCAGCGTCAGCGGATCGGCACGAAGTGTTCCCGAATTCGTAGTCGCCAGACCCAGCCGTTCGCCCAGGCCATTCACATCCGGCACTTGTCCAATCGTAGCCACGACAGCGTCACAGTGAATGACAAACTCCGAGCCTGGAATCGGCTCCGGCGTTGGCCGGCCGCTGGCATCAGGCCTGCCGAGCTTCATCTTCAGACACTCAAGGCCAGCCACGCGCCCGTTCGCGCCCGGCTGGAATGACTTCGGTGCGGCGAGGAACATCAACCTGACGCCTTCGCGTTCCGCGTCCTCGATCTCACGATGGTCGGCGGGCATCTCGGCTCGGGTTCGCCGGTAGACGATCGTCACCTCTGCAGCGCCGCAACGTAGGGCTGCGCGCGCCGCGTCCAGCGCGGAATTGCCTCCTCCCACCACCAGTACACGCTGCCCCGGCGCTACCGCGTTCCCAAGATTCAGACGGCGCAGGAACTCCACGCCGCCCGTGACGCCCGGAAGATTTTCCCCCAGAATCCCGAGTCTTCGTTCCACGTGAGCCCCGATGGCGACGAAAACCGCCGCGTAGCTCTTGCGCAATTCTTCGAAGCTGATACTGCGGCCCACCGGTGTCTCCAGTAGGATCTCGACTCCAATGGAGCGTAGCCTGTCCAACTCGGCATTCAACAGGGGCCGAGGCAACCGAAAGGAAGGAATGCCGACCGCGAGCATCCCGCCCGCCACCGGGAGCGCCTCGAAGATCGTCGTGCCGTAACCCTTCTGCCGGAGCTGATAGGCACAGAGAAGGCCGGCTGGGCCCGAGCCGACGATAGCAATCTTCTCCGGACGTTCGGGCACGGCCGGTTGCGGCAACTTGTAATCGGAGAACTGGTCGGTAATGAAGCGCTTCAACGCAGGCAAATTCACCGGATCGTCCACGCTGGTGCGGGTGCAGGCGGCGGTGCACGGGTGGGTGCAGATGCGCCCGCAGATCGACGGAATCGGGTTGTCTCGCAGAATAACCTGGAGCGCCTTGTCGAAGCGTCCTTGCGCGATCAGAGTTACATAGCCTTGTGCGCTCTGATGGATGGGGCATCCGGCCTCGCAAGGTGAAGTCCCGCGGCGCGAGATGGAGAAGATATTGGGCACGGCTTGAGGGTATGGCCGGTAGATCGCCTTGCGGACTCCCAGTCCCTGATCGAACTCGGAGGGCAGCGTTACCGGGCACTCCGTGGTGCACGCGCTGCAGCCCGTGCATTTTGTCGTATCTATGAAACGCGGCTCCTGCTTGACACTGACTGTGAAATTCCCCGCCTGGCCGGTGACGCGCTCCACCTCACTCAAGGTGAGAATGTCGATGTCTTTGTGCCTACCGATCTCGACGAGGCGCGGCGCCATGGTGCACATCGCGCAATCGTTGGTGGGAAAAGTCTTATCGAGCTGCGCCATGACCCCACCAATGGCAGGACCACGCTCGGCCAAATACACCTTGATGCCACCGTTGGCGAGATCGAGAGCGGCCTGCATGCCGCCGATACCGCCTCCCACGACCAGGGCAGCGCCCACCGGTGGGGTTGGGGATTTCTCAGAGGGCATGGGGAACAACCTCCGCCGCCAGCGCCTGCCGCGCGGCTTTCTCCCTGACCGCCAGGAAATACAAGGCTAGCGGCCGATAAACCATGTGCGACCACTTTCCAAACGACATTTCGACCAGCAGCATCGGCGTCGCGATGATGATGTGCAGGGCATACATGAAGTGACAGGTAAGCGCAAAGCCGGCGTAGCGGAAAGTGTGTGCCGCGAGACCGCTGACCACGGTCAGCACCAGCAAAATGGGAAAGATGAGATCCTGAAATGACGACTCTTTATAAATCTCTTTTTGTGCCCGCAACCGGCCTAGGAAGATGTCTCCGAGGCCATAGAGGATGAGGCCGGTCGCGAGATATCCGAGCCAGCGCTGCGGATTGTACAAGGGGTAAATGTTGTCGGTTTGAAACCAGCGCAGAGCGAAGACCTTGATGGTCAGCATCATGACCACGCCCAGGGCCAGCATCCAATGCCCCCGCCACCGGCCTTTTTCTGGACACTTCCTCATCAGCGAATGGCTCACCGACTGGTAGACGTAGATCCAGGCCTCGTCCGCATAAAGCGATAGTGGGGCACGCGCCGGCCGTTCGCCACCCATGGTGAGCCGCCAGATGCGGAACACGCGGGAGAGCAACAGCAACAGTGGGAGCAGCATCACCGTCAGCGTGTAGTAGGTGATGAGCGGGAACATGTGATCCAAACCCAATGCGGTGGTGGCTAAGTCCTTGGGCGCCATCCCGACATACCACACGTGGTAAGCAACAATCAGGAACACCACGAAAAGCGCCACCGAGATTAAAGAGCCGAGGTACCACACCTTGGATTGAAGAAGCTTGGAGGCGATACCAGTCCAGTCGTATTGCACGCAGAGAAAGCGCCGCAGCGTCTGCATGGAGATTCTGGGCTCCGATTGTCGCGGGCAGACAATCGAGCAGTCGCCACAGTCATGGCAGACCCAGGGGTCCAGGTTTTCGACGAGCGGTTGCCGCAGTCCCAACAGGGCGAAGCGAATGCTCTTGCGGGGAAAGGTCACGGAATCCCCGACTAAATCACACGAGAGGGTGCAGCTTCCGCACTGATAGCATCCTGTGGGGTCGAACTTCCCATATCGCCGAATCTCGGCCAGCAGTGTGGGATCGCTTTGAACCGGCAATGTGCCTGCAGCCATTTGCTACCTCTAACGAATGGGTGCCGCTACTGCACAGCGGGTGCCCATTCCTTCACAGTCCTCCTGGTGTACACCAGGAACTTCCCGCCTTCTTCCACCATCCGGATCTCAAAGTTTTCGTTTTGATAGGACTCCGCTGCGCGGGACGCTTCTTCTCTGTTGTCGTAGAGCTGCCCATCCCACATGAACTTCTTCCCATCGGCGATCATTGCGAGATTCGGGCTCATACGGCGCCTCCAGCCTCTTCACACGCTGCTGTGAAAACATTTTTCACTGGCGACGCCGTGGAGCGGGGGAAGTATTCGCGGACCAGCCACTCCGCCGCTTGCGGCACGGCACGTCTGACCGCTGTCGACAAACCCTGGGATATTTCCTCCGGCAATGGCCCAGTTTGGCAGGCCAGCACCCGCACCTCGACCCCGCAGGTCTCTTGCAACTCGCGCAACAGGTTGGACGTGGGCAACTGGTGCATCGAGAAATCGTCCAGCTTGACCGGAGGAATCTCGGCGGGATCGATCTCGAATATCTCCCCGGGAGTGCGAGCGGCATCGATCGCGTCTATGATGAGCAAACGTTGCGGGCGCGCAGAGCTCAGGCAGAGAGTGAACAATAGCTTGCGTACGCCCGTGCCGGCGTCCAGCAAGCAGACGGTTTCGGGTACTTGGCAGTGTGACTCGAGATAGTCAACTACCGCGCACCCGAAGCCGTCGTCTCCAAACAGTACGTTCCCAATGCCGAGCACTACGATCGGCTTCCGACAGAAGTCGGGAAGATCGGACTCATCGAGTTGATCGATCTCCCACATGCTTCCTCCTGGTTCGCGGCCGTTCAGTTGGCGAGCGAGCCGAGCAACTTGCCCTCCGCGTCGAAAATATCCAGCTTGACCGAGAGCTTCCCATCCAGGCGGTGGGTCGCGCAGGACAAGCATGGATCGTAGGCGCGGATTGACATCTCAACCCTGTTGAGCACTCCCTGGTCGTACTTGCCGTCATGGATCAAACTCTTGGCGGCTTGTGTGACCGACATGTTGATGGGGGCGTTGTTGTGAGTGGTGCCAACGATCAAGTTGACGTTGGTGATCAGACCATCGGCATCGGTGGTGTAATCGTGGATGAGCGTGCCGCGCGGTGCTTCTGTCACGCCTACGCCTCGCGCTGCCCGCGGCGTAACTTTCACCCGGGTTTCAGTGCTGGTGATTTCGGGATCGTCCAGCAGGCGGATAGTGTTTTCGGCGTTGTAGAGCAGTTCGATCAGCCGCGCCCAGTGATAGAGCAGCGTGAGCTGTGCGGGCCGGCCGAACTTGGCGCGGAACTCTTCCAGTTCCGCCTGCGCCAACGGCGTGTCGATAAAGTCGCAGACGTTGATACGGGCCAGCGTATTGGCACGATACACGCCTTTGGGGTTTTCGACATCCATGGAGAAACCTTCGCCCCACTGTTTGGCATAGGGGAACTTCAGGTAGCTCCACGACTCAATATGCTCGGAGATAAACTCCGTATAGCGATCGTACGGAAAATCCTGATATGAGCCATTGGAGGCCATCAGTCGAAGCTTTCCGTCGTAGAGGTTGAGCGCACCATTCTCCTTGACGGTGCCGATGAAGCCGGTGGTAATCACGCCCAGCGATTTCACCACGTCGAGGTATTTGGGGAAGACGTTCTCCTTGGCAAATGCGATAGAGAACTTGGCAAGGTCCAGCGTCTCATCGGCCTGCTTGCGCAATTCATCACGCTCGGCTGGAGCCAGAGGCTTGCTGAATCCTCCCGGAACGGCGGCCTGAGGATGAATGGACTTGCCCGCAATTGTTTCCAGCATCTTGGCGCAGAGGTGGCGGACTTTCACCACTTTTCTGGCGATGTCGGGCGCAGCCTGCAAGACGCCGATGACATTGCGGATGGAATAGTCGGCATCCGGACCGAGCAGGAAATCGGCTCCCGCCAGGAAATAGAAGTGCAGGATGTGCTCTTCCATATAGGCGATGCTGTTGCACAACTCGCGCAGCTTCTTGCCTGCGGGCGGCGGATCGACTCCGAAGACCGCGTCGCAAGCCTTGGCCGAGGCCAGGTGATGGGACCACGGGCACACACCGCAAATCCGCGGCGTGATGCGAGGGAGGTCTTCGACGGGCTTTCCGAGGCAGAATTTCTCGAAGCCGCGCAGTTCAATGACGTTCACCCGGGCGGTGTCCACGTTCCCGGCATCGTTGAGCTGAATGGTCACCTTCGCGTGGCCTTCGATGCGGGTGACAGGTTGAATGACGAGTGTCTTTGCCATGGATCATCACCTCCGGGGCATTGGCCGCAGACGGCCAGCGCCAGAAAAACGGTTAAAGGTAGCAGCCCGATCCGGAATCTGCTTGGGATCGAGGCCGATGGAAGAAAGTGCGCCCATCATGTCCACCATGGGATTGGCTTTGTCCGAGATCGGGCCAAAGCAACCCTCACATGGCATGTAGGCGCGAATGCAGCGCGGATTTCCATCGCTGCCGCCGCAGCCGGCACGGGTCGCCGGTCCCAGGCACAGGATGCCCTGCTCCATCAGGCAGCGCATCTCGCTCAGCGGTGCTCCCGGCTTGAAATCCGGCGCATCCAGACGGCGCTTCAGCGTGGTCACTGCCTTCTTCTCACGCTTGGTGGGACACTCGTCGCAAACGCTCTTCGTCGGCAGCACAGGCAACGGCTTGCCTTCCAGCAGGGCAAGGAGCGCTCCGGCCACCATCTCTGGCGTGGTTGGACACCCGGGTAAATACGCATCCACCTTCACAACTTCGTGGACCGCGTAGACTCTATCCGTCAGAGCCGGAATCTGCTCGTGGGGCAAGCCGTTTTTCTCGGTCGTAACGCTGTCGCGGTAGACCTTCTCCAACAACTCTTCCGTGCTGAACTGATTCGCCAGCGCCGGCACGCCACCGAAGCAGGCGCAAGATCCTAGAGAGATCAGAATCTTGCACTTCTTGCGCATCTCCTGCGCCAGTTTCTTGTGCTCTTCGCTGCGGATCCCTCCCGATATCAGCCCGACATCCGCCGTGGGGATTTCCATCTCTGTACCTTCGCCAGTCTGACCATAAAGCTTGTGGTCCATCAGGACTGGCATGTGCACGATTTCCACTTGTTTGAGTACGTCTAGGAGCGGTTCACCAATGTCGAGGATCGTTACCTCACAGCCTCCGCATATAGCAAACCATTCTTCGGCAAGTCGAGCTGCCATGCTGCACCTCCCTACCGGACTTGAATTAGTGCTGCTTTGTTCTCATCTCATGCAATCTGTTATTACTAAGTTCGCTATGCGATTCGGACCGAGCTTCCTTTTTGCTTGACCATCTCTGTTACTATCTGGGCAAACCGCAGACCGTCGGAAGCCGAGGTCCACTTCAGGTGGAACACTCCAGTTCCAATCCGGAATCTTCCAGGATCAGGTTGGTGGCATGGGCATTCCGCGGATCCGCAGGTTGTCCTCGATGTATATGGCAGTCGACGAGATAACAGACAACAAGCCAGAGCTGGCTGTCTTTCCAGACGGCGGTGAGGGAATCTCCACAACCCACCTCTCGGGGACATCTGTCGAACGTTCGTTCGAACGACCGCCGCCCCACGTCCTGGTGCCGGGCAGCACTTGCGAACGTAGCATTACTTATGGTCCAACCAGCACACCACGTCAGTGATTCCAGTCACTCATCATTGTGACCGCAATATGCATCTCGAATGGGCTACGGCTTGGCACGGGCATTCGACGGCACCGCACTTTCCTCCAAGCTGACTTGAACAAAGGAGAAACTTCAGGCCTTCCCGGCGACAATCATTCCAAGAACTACCGGCAGATAGATAACGGAGGCATGCAGGACGCGGCTGGCCAAGGCATTGGAGTTTGATCTCGCCAGCTTCATGACGTGATATAGCAGGAAGACGCCCGCAAGGAGCATACCACTCAGATAAATCAGGCTTGCGTGATCGACCAGCGGCAGCATCGTGGTGGCTACCAGCATCACGGTGAAGACAACAGTCTCTGCCCGCGTGAAGCGGGAATCGAGATCAAACTGGGGCAGCATCTTGTAGCCGGCCCGGGCATAATCCTCACGGTACATCAGCGCAATCGCAAGGAAATGCGGGAACTGCCACAGAAACACAATTGCGAAGAGAAACCAGGCGTGCCGGCCGATACTTGCCGAGGCACCCGCCCACCCGATCAGAACAGGCATGGCACCGGGAAAAGCCCCGAGCAGTGTACACAGCGGCGTCTTCCGCTTCAATGGAGTATAGATAAGCAAATATGAAAGCAGCGTGGAGATCGCCAGCAAGGCCGCCAACCCGTTCACCGCAACCGCCAGATACAGGCCCCCGGCAATGCTCAGCAGAATCCCAAACAAAAAGGCTTGGCGAGCATTCAACCTCCTCGAAGGCAGCGGCCGGCTTGCGGTACGGCGCATCTGACTGTCCCAGACCCTCTCCATCCACTGATTCAAGGTTGCAGTACCGCTGGCGACCAGGACCGTACCCACGAGTGTGTTGATCAGGCCGACAATCTTGAAAGGTCCACCAGAGGCAAGATAATAACCCGCCGACGTGGTCATAAGAATCAGCAGGTTCACTTCTGGCTTGGTCAGGATGTAATAGTCCCGGAGTTTGGAAGTGAAGCGATTCGTCGCGTTCCGTTGCATCGTTTTGGAATTAATCGCCATGCTCTCCGGTGATTGGCTCACCGCGCCCTCGGTTGTCATTGCTAGAGCTTCATCCAAAGCACCCACAGCAGATACAGCCAAAGAATGCCCATGAAATGCCAGTATTGTGCGGCAGCGGCGAAGGTACTGCGCCGCAGGATGGAGCGATGAAGTTTGCTGATGACGTAAATCAATCCAGCGAGACCGCCCAGCACGTGCGCGGCGTGCAAGCCAGTGAAGACATAGAAAAATGAGCTGCTTGCGTTGGTGGCGAGATACAATCCTGCGGCCTTCAATTGAAGCCAGGCGATGTACTGACCCGCGACAAAAAGCAGGCCGAGCGACAACGTTATCAGCAGCCAGCGCATGGGCGCCGCAATCTGGCTCTCGATCCCGCGAGTGTAACCCGCCATGCGGCGGCGCGCTATCTCCAGGGTCACGCTGCTGGCGAGCAGCACGAGTGTATTGGGGTAAAGAATGGGGGGCAAAGTAATGGGCTGCCAGTCTATCCCCGAACCCTGACGAACTACCAGAGCGCTGGTGAGCCCGGCGAACGACATGGTAATCGCCGCCAGCGCAACCCATATGCCGGTTTTAGCCGGTTCTGGGGAGCGGTCCTCAACCGCATGCAGATTGCCCTCAACCGGAACCAGATTTCCCCCACCGCCATTTCCAGAGCGACCTTCACCCGGCAAGCAGCCAGCGGTTTGCGGCGGTTCGTGAACTGTGGTTCCCATAACTTGAGACTCCTTGTTCCCAAATGACGATGTTCCCCGATTGATGCCTGCGGCGTTTCTTCTCGCCGGACTTTGATGACCCAGGACGCTTGCCGTAGAAACTGTCACACCTCGCGATGATCCACGAACTCCTCATTACACAGGTTGCGCCTGGTGTACACGAGACGAGCGAAAACGCCCGTCATCAGCAGCGGTGGAATCATCAAAATCACAATGCCACTCTTCAGAGCGTGGATGAGACGGGCCCCCGAGGCGGCAGCGCTCTGGTAGCACATGGCGCAGCCCTGCGCGTGCAGCTGCGTGGGACTGATCAAAAACAGGAACGCCAGTCCGGCCAATGCTAGCTTCAGATACTGCCCACTCGTCTGTTTCGCGGCGTTCACTTGATCTCCTTCGGAATGCGGAGGGATGCCCACAACGGCGTCATTTCCCCAGACTCATCCTCGCCATGCGGTACGCATCCGGCCATAAGTAGTTCAGCATCACCAACACGAAGAGCGTTGCCGGAAAGATGGTCCAAAACAGAAGCCTGCTCTCATACTTCACGTGCATTAAGTACATGATGCCCACGAACGCCTCCAGACACGCCAGGCAGAGCAAGGAGAAGAGCAAGGTTCGTACCGGCAAATGCTGATAGGTCAGAACTACTTCAATCACCACGATGATCATCAGCCCGATCACGATCCCTGCGTAAGAACGCATGCTCGGCTCTTGATTCGATGACATTGCAGCTTCTCCTTCCGGCTCGAAGTTCCCCTCAACGGGCGGCGTTCATCAAATACATCAATGGAAAAACGAACATCCATATCAGGTCGACAAAGTGCCAGTACAGGCCGGCGGTTTCGACGTGGCTTTCATCGTAGCGCCCCTGGTTATAGCCCCGCATGATAAAAGCCAGCGCGATCACGCCGCTGATGACGTGGGTTAAATGGAGTCCCGTGACGCTGAAGAAGCACGCGCCGAACTGCGCCGCGCCGCCCATCGGGTTGGTGAACAGCCCCCAGCCTTCGCCGATCATCTTGAACCATTCGCGCAGGTGCAGGATGGCGAACACCGTACCCAAAAGCATGGTCAAGCCAAGCCATTTGTTGGCTGAAGCTTTCTGCCCGGCCTGCGTGGCGCGAACCGCCGCCAGCATGGTAAGGCTGCTGGAAAGCAGGATGAAGGTCATGATGATCCCGTTCAAGATCGACGAGAACTCGAACGGCGTGCCCCAATTCTGGCTGCCCACACGCATGTAGCCGTAGCCAAACAGAAAGGTGGCGAAGGTGCATGCGTCGGAGACGATAAAGACCCACATCCCCAGCTTCTTTTTTTCAATGTGGTACGGAGAAGCTTCCATCAGCACTTCATGCCCGGTTGCCATGGTCAGTTCACTTTCGCTCACGGTGCCTCCCTCCGAGTGTTAGATCCCGATTGTTATGATGAACAGCACGCTCTCCCGCCGCGTTAGGTACCGGCGATGGACTTTTCAGTTGAAGTCTGCATCACGAAGGCGTCGCCGTCGTATTCCATGGGACCGTGGTAAACGGTCATTTGCCGGCCGCCAAAGTTGTCAAACGGTGGCGGCGAGGTCGTGTCCCATTCCAGCGTGGTGGCTTCCCACGGATTGTCCGCAGCCTTGGGTCCCTTGAAGCGGCTCCACAGCACGTTGTACAAGAAGATGAACTGCGCAGCGCCCAGCAGCAGCGCGGCCACGGTAATGAACCGGTTGGTAGGCATCAGCGGAACCATGAAGTCGGCCACAAACTGTGAATAACGGCGAACCGATCCGGTCAGACCCATCAAATGCAGGGTCATGAAAACACAGTACACAAGAACGAAACTCAACCAGAAGTGTATTTTGCCGAGGGTCTCGTTCATCATGCGGCCCCACATTTTCGGAAACCAGTAGTAGAAGCCGGCAAAAGCCGCAAATACGGCGGAGAGGCCCATAGTGAAGTGGAAATGGCCGACCACGAAGCTGGTGGCGTGCAGATAAGAATCGACCGCCGGCTGCGCCAGGAAGAAGCCACCGATTCCGCCGCTGATGAACAGCGAGATGAAACCGAGGCAGAACAGCATCGGAGTCGAAAAGCGCATGTTGGCGCCATAAAGCGAGAATGCGAACACCAGCACCGCGATCACTGACGGGATCGTGATGATCAGCGTCGGCACCGAGAACACCATCGCCATATACGGGCTCATCCCGCTCACGAACATGTGATGTCCCCAAACGACGAAGCTAAGGCCACCGATGGCGGCCATGGCATAGGTAATCACCTTCCAGCCCCCTACCAACGGTTTCCGGGTGAACGTCGGCATAACGTGCGCGACGATGCCAAATGCCGGCAAAATGATGATGTAGACCTCCGGATGTCCGAAGAACCAGAACAGGTGCTGGAACAGGAGCGGGGAACCGCCGGAGTGCGGCAGCACCTTGTCATTGACCACGAGTCCGCCGGGAATAAAGAAGCTGGTTCCGCCGAGGCGGTCGAGCACCAGGAGAAGACAGGTGGGCAACAGCACAGCAAAAGCCAGCAAGCTCACCCAGGCATTAATAAACCACGCCCAAGTCGCCAGCGGCAGCCGCGACAGGATCATCCCCTTCGTGCGCAGATCGATCACCGTCACGATGAAGTTCAGCGCCCCGAGCAGCGACGCCACGCAGAAGAGCGCGATCGAAAGGCCCCACAGGTTTTGGCCCCAGCCCTGGCCCGGGCCAGCAACCGAACCCACGGCGCTGAGCGGCGCGTACGCGGTCCAGCCGGAGAGAGGCGGGCCATCGGGGATGAAAAACGTCGCACAGGCGAGAAGGAAGCCGATGAACGTGACCCAGAACGACGCCATGTTCAACCGGGGGAACGCCATATCCGCCGCACCCACATGGATCGGCAACATAAAGTTGCCGTACCCGGCCATGGGCGCCGCGGTCAGCAGGAAGAACGCCATGATCGTGCCATGCATGGTCATCAACGACAAGTAGTACTCCGGCGTTGGAACGCCTCCTGGTGCGCCATTGGGAGAGAGCGTACCCAGAAAGGGAATGCTCGCCGTAGGCCAGGCCAGGTGAATGCGCATGACCCAGGAAAGCGCCATCCCGATGAACGCCGATACCAGGCCCAAGGTCGTGTACTGGATCCCGATCACTTTGTGATCCACGCTAAACACGTGCTTGCGTATGAAACCCTGCGGCGGGGCATGGTGCGCTGCCGCGTGCGCTGTCATATCGTGCATGTAATCTCACCCCACTGAGAGATGTTTTCGTCTCCCCGTTCAGGAGACGGGGAACTGCAGTTACTGCATGGCCGCTTGCTGCGTCAACCAATTATCGTAGTCTGGCTGGGACAGGACCTGGATATAAGCCTTCATGTTGTAATGCCCAAGACCGCAGAGCTGGGTGCACACAATTTCGAACCTTCCGGTCTGGGTCGCCGTGAAGTGGATCGGGATCACGATTCCGGGGACGAAGTCTTGCTGGACGCGGAGCTCCCGCACATCGAAGGAGTGCCCCATGTCCTTAGAGTGCAGGGTGAGCAACACCGGCTTGTTCACCGGAATCGCCAGCTGCGCGGTCACAATGTCGTCCTTCGAATCCGGATCGTGGTCCGTATCGAGACCAAAGAAATTCTGGGTTCCCTCACTAATGAGCTCGGGGTGAAGCGGCCCGAACTTGCCATCCGGCCCGGGATAGCGGAAATAAAACGCAAACTGCCCAGCCTGCACATCGATACGTACCGAGTTCGGGTCCGGCGGCGTGAAGTAGACCGAGCCCCATGCCTTCGAACCGACGAACGAGAGCACCAGAATCTCGATGCCCACCACCACACACGCGAAGATGATGAGAGGCTTCGCGCCGCCGGGAAACGATTTCATTTTGCGCGTGCCCTTGCTGTCGCCGTACAAAAAGGAAAATGCCGCCAGCACCAGTTGTCCGGCAATAAATAAGATGCCCGCGCCGAACAGGGTTTCTTCGATCTGGCGATCGATGTTAGGCCCGTGGACGGAAATATCCACCGGCATCCACCACACATGAGCGATTACGCAATAGGCGATGGCCAGCGTGACGATCACCACGACGACCGCAAACACTTTACCTGGCATGTGTTCCTCGCTTTGTTTTCGACGTCGGAATCCCCACGGTTCGCGGGGCGGCCCCACAGTCATGCCGCCCCGTCCAAAACTTTGGTTCGGTTTTCTACTTTGCCTTGAAGGTGAAACTGACGGCAGCTGGCTTCCCGGCAGCAACCGTTACATTCTGAGTCTGAGTTCCGTAAGTTTCGTGCCAGGCTGTCAGGGTGTAGTTGCCCGGTGCCAGGTTGTCGAGCTTGAAAGAACCCCCGTCGTCAGTAACGCCGTAGGGACCCTTCACGACAACGATGTAGGCCTGCATCCAGGGATGAACGTTGCACTTGACTGGCACGGGAACTTCTTCATTAGCCCAAGTCACATCCAGAGGCGCGCCTCCCGGCATCTGCGACTTGTTCCACGCGGCATTTTTGGTGGCTTGCGGATGAATGTTGTGCAAAGCCTGGTCGTCATTCAGTATCTTCATGTGCTGACCCACGTCGACGGCCACCACATGCGGGAAATACAGACAACCTTTTTGTTCAAGCTGCACCGGCTGCGATAAAGGCGCCTCATTACCGGTCAGGCCCTGGCTTACATAGACGACCACGTTGGCCAACCCTCCGTTCGCGCCTGTAACTACGTTTTCTGTGGTGACCGGCTTGTCCTTGTGAGCCGCGGCGCAGCTCGGATCCTTGGACATATCAATCCCCCGCTGGTGTGGAGCTGTGCCGTCAAGCTTTACGGTACCTGTGACCTGGCCTGCGGAAGCCGCACTTACACCAGTTCCCGAATGCAACAATCCAAATGCCAGGGCTAGTAAGACCGAGGCTAGAGCTACGAATTTGTGTCCAGCTTTCATTGAATTCTCCTCATTTAATATTCTGCTGTCGTGAAACTTAAGAGGCCTGATGGACCAGCTCAGGTCGTGGGTGAGCCTGCCTGCAGAGAAGCGCGGGACAGATGTAAGTGCCGTTGGCAAAGCCAACAACAGCGAAGACCAATAACAAAACCCCATTTGCAGCTTCTTACGGAAAAGATCGCTGCAAGTCGAAGGAACCGAATCCCGCAAAGGATCCATCCGCAGATACTCCTTTTCAATTAGAGGGTTGGGCAGTCGGCGCGAAGAATGTTAAGACAGTTGCCACAGAAAGTCTGTGATATGTCTCATAGATAAAGGTGATGGATATCACAAATCGGGGGTTTCCTGATTAGAAAACCTGCCAGGTCTGCTGCCGAACTATGAGATGGCGCAACGGTCGAACCCGGCGCTCTCAAGACCTGCTAACCGGAAAAGTCTTTCCAGACTGTCTAACTAAATAGGACGAGAGCGCAGCGCATTCCACCATGGCTAGGACCTTGTGCTCCAACAAAGGCCGAATACATTTGCGCGGACCAACTGTCACCTCATTTTTCGTTTGCGACAAAGCGGCGGACCATCCATGCCGGTTAGCCCGATCCGCTCGCAATCTTGGCCACGCGAAGAAAGTCGGCCAGCCCAGAATCCCCAAGATTATTCTCACGCGGCGGCGTGAGCCTCGTCACAGCCAAGCGTGAGCCAGTGAGGTTGAATAGCATTGACGGGCAATTGAATCGCCGATGGGAGCAGGTCTTTACGCAGAACCATGGAGGTTGGGAAGACGCTTGTCATCGCGCACTCCACGGACTTGGTTGGGTGACTGTCGATACAAAGCCAGGTGCTGGAAACTCTATGACTGAGTGCCGCTGCACGGGAAGCTGTGACTAAACTGGATGTTCCCAGAGCGGACCCAGCGAGGGAGGACGATGGAAAACGCGGTCGGTCTAGTCATGACGGGAGGCGGTGCTCGCGGCGCTTATCAAGCCGGTGTTCTCAAGCGCATTGGCGAGCTGAAACGTGCCCGAACACAGGGTAATCCTTTTCCGATCATAGGAGGCGCTTCCGCGGGAGCGATTAATGGAGCCGCTCTGGCCACAGGGTGCAACCATTTTTCTCAGGCAACCCAGCGTATTGCAGAAGCTTGGGCGACTCTCGAACCTTCCGACATCTTTCACTGTGATGTCTTCTCCCAAGTACATAATTCCATAACCTGGATACTAGATCTCTCCTTTGGAGCAGTTCTCGGGGGAGGCAACGCCCGATCGTTATTAGATGCCACTCCCTTACACCATTTTCTCGATAAGCACCTGGACTGCGACCGGATCCAGGAAAACATCAAGCGCGGGGATCTCTACGCTCTCGCGATTTCCGCGACCAACTACAACTCGGGGAAAAGCTATCTCTTCATTCAGGGAAGGAAGGGCCATCCGATGTGGAAGCGGATCCGAGTGGTGACGGTGGCGACGAAGATTACGGTCGACCACGTTTGCGCGTCCTCGGCCATTCCTATGGTTTTCCAGCCGGTAAAACTCAAAACCCCGCGTGGGTCCGCCTTCTTCGGCGATGGTTGTCTGCGCCTGCAACAACCTCTCAGCCCGGTGATCCGCCTGGGGGCGGAGAAGGTTTTCGCCATCGGTGTCCGCTGCGGAAATAAAGAAGGTAAGGAGGAAACCGCAGATGAGAGAAACCCTTCGCTCGCACAAGTGTTGGGAGTTCTTTTGAATGTCATGTTTCTGGACAATCTCGCAACTGACATTGAGCACCTTGAACATTTGAATCAGTTGCTCAACGATGGCCACATCAATCAGCTTGGGATTGAAGGACATGAAAAGATACGGCCAGTGAGGACCTTCATCATCGCGCCTTCGGTCAACTTGTCAGATCTGGCGGAGCAGCACCAGCGAGACATGCCCTCTCTGATCCATTACTTTGTATCCAGTTTGGGACGAGACGCGGCTTCCTGTGCCGATCTGATGAGTTACCTGCTATTCACGCCCAGCTACACGCGAGACCTCATTGAGATTGGTTACCATGACGCCAGCGAACGAATCGAGGAAATCGAAGAATTTCTTTATTCTTCCCAAGAGGGAGACGCTGAAAACCCACTGGCCAATGTAACCGCAGGGAACCTGCCCAAGGCAGGTTCGGCAGCGAAGCGGACGGGAAACTTGGTCAGATCCCGCGGGTAGTCATCCGCCCGAATGGGACTGCACTTCCCGATGTGGCATAGATCACTGACAGATGTGAGCCGCAAGGATGAAAATGTTTGTGCTTGGCGCTCACGACGGAATGTCGACCGTGAAGATATTTCTAATGACAGCTCACCGCGAAGCATTCGCTAGCGGAGGTAATTATGACCACTGCACCTCGCTACCCTGGCATACGAGTCACCGCAAACGGTAATCAACTGGTCTCCTACCACACGGAAACACGCATTGCCGATGCCGGCGTTTTTTACCCCATCACACCTTCCACCGAATTAGGTGAACTCTATCAGCAGTCCTACGCCGAAGGCCGCCTGAATGTTTTCGGAGGCAGCACCCTGGCTGTGGAAGCCGAGGGCGAGCATGCGGCGCAGGGCGGAGCCATTGCGCACTCCGTGTGTGGCAAACGGGTAGTGAATTTCACTTCCGGCCAGGGAATCCTGTACGGCGTCGAGCAGTATTATCACGCGCCGGGCAAGTGCTCGACGATGGTGCTGGAGGTCGTTGCTCGGGCACTGACCAAGCACGCGCTCAACGTGCACTGCGGCCACGACGATGTTTACGGCGCGCTCGACACTGGATGGATCATTCTGTTCGGCAAAGACGCTCAGCAAACCGCCGACCAGTCGCTCATCCTGCGGCGCGTAACCGAATTGAGCCTAACGCCCGGCATGAACTGCCAGGACGGCTTTCTCACTTCCCATCTGGAGCGAACTTTTTATAAGCACGAGTCGGAGCTGATCCGCCTGTTCCTCGGTGCTCCCGACGACATCATCGACTGTCCCACCGAGAGCCAGCGCATCCTGTTCGGTCCGAAGCGCCGCCGGGTGCCGCGCATGATCGATCTCACCAATCCTGTGCTGCTCGGGCCGGTGCAGAATCAAGAGAACTACATGCAGGGCATCGCCGCGCGCCGCAACAACTTCTCCGAACCGATCGCACAGTTCCTCGAAGCGGCCTATGCGGATTTCGGAAAGTTGACCGGCCGCTATTACGGCATGCTCAGCGCTTATAAGGGCGAGGACGCGGACACTGTGTTCGTGTCGCTCGGTTCGGCAGCCGAGAACATCGAGGCGGCCGTGGATTATCTTCGCCAACACAGAGGCGCCAAGGTTGGCTCCATCCACCTCAACGTGATTCGACCCTTCCCCGAAGCCGCCGTCATCAACGCGCTAGCCGGGAAGAAAAATGTCATCGTACTGGAGCGCACCGACGAGCCCATGGCGGGCGACAACCCGATGGGCCGCGACATCCGGACGGCGCTCAATAAGGCATTGCAGACCGGCGGTCGTCCCGCGACCAGCGGGCTGCCTGCCATCATCGCCGAGCAGATGCCCCGGCTCTTCTCCGGCATCTATGGCTGTGGCTCGCGGGACTTCCGGCCGGAGCAGATCTTCGGCGCATACGAGTTTGCCACCGGCGCTCGCGCTCGTACCGACGGCAAGCGTGCCTCCGACGGAATTTCGTTTATGGTGCTCGGAGTCGATCATCCCTACGAGGTGAAGTCCGACGAAACGCCATCGCTTCTGCCCGAAGGCGCGGTCGCCGTTCGCTTCCACTCCATCGGCGGCTGGGGCGCAATCACGACGGGCAAGAACCTGGGCGCCATCCTGGGCGATTTGAACGACCTCCTCTATGAGCGCGACAAGGTTGTCGATGAGCTAGGCAATCCAAAAGAGGTCATTCACGTCAGCGCGAATCCCAAGTACGGCTCCGAGAAGAAAGGCGCTCCCACCGCGTACTTCCTGGTCGCGGCCCCGGAGAGAATCCGCGTCAATTGCGACCTTCGTCACGTGAATGTCGTGCTTTGCTGCGACCCGAAGGCATTCACCCACACCAATCCGCTGGCCGGCATGGCCGACGGCGGCTGCCTGGTGTGGGAATGCGATGAGACGGGCGACGCGGCTTGGGAGCGGTTACCTCTATGGGCCCGCAAGCAGGTCATCGAGAAAAACATCCGAGTGTTCACCTTGCCCGGTTTCGAAATCGCGCGCATGGCGACCGACCGCGTCGACCTTCAACTTCGCATGCAGGGGAACGCTTTTCTGGGCGCATTCTTCGCGGTCTCGCCGCTTCTTGGCGAATTCGGCATAACCCGGGAGCAGTTCCGCAACGTGGTTCGCAAGCAATACGTGAAGAAGTTTGGTCAGCTCGGCGAAGCCGTCGTCAAGTCGAACATGGAAGTGATGACGCAGGGCTTCGAACGCGTCCACGAGATCCGCGTGGGCAAGCTCGAAGCCAAAGACTGCTCCTCGATGCGCGGTGTGGCACTTGAGCCAACGGCTATTGGTGAGAACAGCGAGGATAACGGCAACGGGTGCCGTTCTTTCCCTGCCCCCGCCGACCAGGCAGAGCGCACTCCGTTCACTCGGATCGCGACCTTCGATGCTGAGTTCCGTTCTGGCTACGGATATAACCAGCCGTCGTCTGCGCTGGCTTCGATAGGCGTTATGGCCAGTGCCAGCGGCGATACGGCGTCGAAGTATGTCGCGCGCCTCGTCACGCCGCTCTTCATCCCGGAAAACTGCACCCAGTGCATGGAGTGCATCGTGGCCTGCCCCGATACTGCCCTGCCCAACTGTGCGCAAGACGTAGAGACGATTCTGCACACTGCGGTCACGCGCTACGTCACCGATCCCGGCGAGCGCGGGAAGATGTTGCAATCCCTTCCTGAGATCGAGAAACGCGCGCGTCAGATGATGTCCGATGCGGTGGCCAAGAATTCAGGAACGCCGCTGCCTCAAATCCTCCGCCAGATTACGGCTGAGGTGGACGGGTTCTCGGAAGAAGCCAAGCGCCAACTCTTCGCCATCCTCGACAAAGTGCCCATGGCCTACCAGAAGGTGAATGCCATCTTCTCGACTCCGGAAAGAAAGAAGCCCGGCTCCGGCGGAATCTTCTCGATCTTCGTCTCCGACTTATGTAAAGGCTGCGCTGCCTGCGTAACCGCATGCGGTGAGCACGCAGCCCTGAAGATGGTCGAGGAAACCGAGGAGGTCAACGCCGACCACGAGACGGGCACCGGCTTCGTGAATCTTCTGCCGGATACGCCGCAGAAATACCTGGGCCTCTACACCGATGAACGGCCGCAGGACTCCAAGACCGCTACGCTGCGCAACATGCTGATGCTCCGGCACAACTACGACGCCATGGTCTGCGGCGATGGTGCCTGCGCCGGCTGCGGCGAAAAGAGCGTGCTGCGCGCGATCTCTGCCGTCACCGAAGCCTACATGAGGCCTCTCTATCACGCGAAAGCCGACCGGCTGCATTCAAAAGCAGACGAACTCGACAAGGCGGGAGTTGCGAGGCTAGCTGCGCTCAAACAGAGAAACCCGGAAGAGTACGACCTGCTGCGGCAAGCCGTGGCTCATTTGATCATGGGACTAGGAGGAGAGGACGACCGTGACACCAAGAAGCGAATTGCTGTGAACGGCCCCATCTCCGACCAGGCAATCGTGGACGCCCTTACCAGTGTTATGCGGCAGGAGGCCTTCAACCACAAGCAGCTCCAGGCGATTGATGGCCGGCTTCCGAACGGCATGTGCGTTATGGCAATGGCCGCGCATACGGGCTGCAACACGGTCTACGGTTCGACTCCACCGAACAACCCACATCCTTATCCCTGGATGAACTCGCTCTTCCAGGACGGCGTCACCGTAGGCTGGCTGGTGGGCGAGAGCTTCATCGTCGATCACGGCCGTCGCTCCGTCATCCCTGAGCGGCTTGCCGATGCGCTGCTCGGTCGCCAAAAGGATGTCATCACGCCGCGCGAGTACTATGAGCTCGCGCATTTTAGCGACACGCTCATGACCGATCTCGAAGTCCTTGAGCTGCCCAAGGTATGGGCGGTCGGTGGAGATGGAGGCATGGGCGACATCGGCTATCAGAACACGTCGAAGGTGATTCTCCAGAATCGCCCCAACGTGAAGGTCGTCATGCTCGACACCCAGCTTTACTCCAACACAGGAGGACAAAACTCCGATTCCACGCCCATGCCGGGTGGCAATGACATGAATGTCTTCGGAGCGGCGACGGAGGGCAAGACCACCGAAAAGAAGACCATCGCCGAGACGTTTCTGGCGGGGCATGGATCTCCGTTCGTCGCACAGGTCTCGCTGGCGAACCCACCCAAGTTTTTGCGGGCGATTCTCGATGGCCTCGAGTATCGCGGAACCGCATTCTTGCAGTGCTTCTCGACCTGCCAGCCGGAGCATGGCGTGGGCGACGATATGGCGCTCACCCAAGCCCAGCGCGTGCGCGATTCGCGGGGCGCGCCGGAATTCGTCTTCAATCCGCGGCTCGGCGAAACCTATCCGGAAACGCTCGATCTCAAGGGCAATCCCTCGCTCGACAGGGATTGGTACGAGTCGAAGGCGAAGGGCGCGGAAGAGGTTTCGCGCTACACCGTCGCCCACTGGTGCCTTACCGAGGCCAGATTCCGCAACCACTTCAAGAAGATCAAAAAGGACCAGGCAGAAAAACTGATCCCGCTGGAAAACATGCTCGTCCGCATCACGCAGCAGGATGTGGTGTATCGCCGCTACCTGCTTCCTGAACACCGCTCCTACGTCCCCGACTTCGGCGTCTACATCAAGGTCCAGGGCGCGAAAGGAGACGCCGAGTACCGTGCGATTTCGCGGCAGCTCGTATTGTTCTGCGTCGAGCGTCGTAAAGCGTGGCGGATGCTCCAGAGCAAAGCGGCAATCGTAAACAAAGACTACGTAGCCCAGAGATCGATCTTGGCCGATGTCGATGCCGGTAAGATTTCCCGGGAGGAGCTGTTCGCACGCGGGGAGGAGTTGCTGAGGGACCGCCTGCAACCCGCCAGCGTTGCGAAGCCGGCTGAACCGAGGCGGGATCCGGTTTTGGCTTCTTAACAAACCGCGCTATACCTCGGTTCCCAATGACTTGCACGATTTGTGCGAAGCGCGACATCCATCAGCGTGCTTCTCGCTGCAGCGCCTCTGGTCGTTTCCGGCCCAGCTTCACTCGGCGCGTAAAGTTGCCGGCGGCCTTGCTTGGTAGGGGTTCGGGCACGAGAGATGCTGCCGTGATAGCGCCTTGACGCCACGACAGCATGGCTGCCTCCCTTCATGAGGATGTTTCGGACTGCTCTAACGCAACACTGCTCGACCCCGACCTCGGAGTGAACCTAGCTTGTGCGGACGTCTCGACCTTGTTCTTTCAAAGATCAAGAGTGACACTCGCGTCTGGGCTGTGAGCAGCACACCAGAACATTTCCGGGAGCCGGCCTCTCGAGCGGTTCGGGGTTATAACCAATCGATCCGCCAATCAGAACAGTCATACAGGTGTGGCACACTCCAGTCCGACATGACCATCTGACCGGAACGTCGCATGCTTCCGCGAGTTCCTGCAAGCTCTGATACTTAGGATCCCACTCGGGCCGTAATTCCGCTGCGCACGGCACGGATGTTCAGATTTCCCCATGTCGGCTTTACCCATCTGGTGAGGAACTCTTTGTAGATGGTCCTCGTAGCGTGTGATTTTCCACCGTCGACCAAGTCACGGGCGAGTTCCGTCGTGACATAATGATCGACAAGATCGGCAACGGTGATGGCTTGTTCGCGCTGACGGTTTCGAGCTTCATTGATCGATACGCGAAGGCCATTGCTGGCCTGCCAGGCGTCTTCTACATTTGGATGCTGCAGAATGTCGCCGATCGCGGCTTTGCGGCGGACGCGTCTTCCTGTGGGTTCGCTGTCCCACCAAAGAAACTCCCAACAATCAGGTCCATTTTTCCGATGGCTGAGCCGAAGATATCCTCGCTGATAGCGCACGCGCATTGTCCCTCCTCTGGTGCCTTTGCACCGGAGATCAGGGCATGGCCGCGGAGCAGTCAGGACGGAGACTTCTGCTTTCGAGTCCGCGTGTCGCGCGAGCCGAATTTTCCAACCCACAATCCAACCCACAAAACCTGATGCCTTATATGACTTCCGCGAACCTTGGCAGTCCCCGCGGACTAAAAAGTTGTTGTAAAATCTATTCGGGCTATTTTGACACGGTAGAGGTCAGGAGTTCGAGTCTCCTCGTGCCTACCATTTCTTTTGGTACTTCCCGGCTTGATCATGTCCAACCCCGACGCTTCAGACTCCCAACTCACTGCCGAATCGGCCGCTGAAACCAGCGAGGCTTTTGGCGAGATGCTGTCGCAGTACGAGAAAAGCCACACGCGCAAAACTGAAGACGGCGGCAAGCAACTCGTGGGCACGGTCATTGTTGTCTCCGGCGACTCCGTTTTTTTGGATATCGGCTTCAAGAGTGAAGGCGTGCTGGCGCTGTCTGTCTTGCAGGCTGCTGGGGAAACGGCAAAGCCTGGCGACAAGCTCTCTGTTTCTGTGAAAGGCCGCGATCCCGAGGGCTACTACCAGCTCACCCGGGCCAAGGTCGAGCGGCCGAATGACTGGTTGACGCTGGAAAAGGCCTTCGCGGATAAAGCGACAATTGTGGGCACCGTAACAGGAGTGATTAAAGGCGGGCTCAGCGTGGATGTGGGCGTGCGTGCGTTTATGCCGGCCTCGCGCAGCGGAGCCCGCGACGCAGCTGAGATGGAAAAAATGGTGGAGCAGGAGATCCTTTGCCGGATTATCAAGCTCGATGTGGCCGACGAAGATGTTGTCGTCGACCGCCGCGCCGTCCTCGAAGAGGAAGAGCGCTCGGTGAAGGAGCGCCGCTATTCGGAGATGAAGGAAGGCGATACGGTGAGTGGGACGGTTCGCAGCCTCACCGACTACGGCGCATTCGTCGATCTCGGCGGGGTCGATGCGTTGCTGCATGTAAGTGACATCGCCTGGAGCCGTGTCAACAAGGCGGCGGACGTGCTTTCCGTGGGGCAGCAGCTCGAAGTCAAGGTGCTCAAGATCGCGAATGATTCCGGGAAGCGGCGCATTTCGGTGGGCATGAAGCAGTTGCAACCTCATCCCTGGGATGCGGTGGCCGGGAAGTACAACGTCGGCGAACGCGTGCGTGGCGCGGTTACACGCGTGGCCGAGTTTGGGGCGTTCGTGGAACTCGAGCCGGGAATCGAAGGGCTGATCCATGTTTCGGAGATGTCTTGGGGAAAAAAACTCAGAAGCGCCAGCACGTTGGTGAAGCCCGGCGAGATTGTTGACACCGTAATCCTGGGAGTGAATGCAGGCGAGCGTCGCATCTCACTCGGGCTGAAGCAGGCGCTGGGAGATCCGTGGGCCGACGCGGCACAGCGCTTCGCCGCAGGCACCGTGATCGAAGGACCGGTCGTCAGTATCACGAAGTTCGGTGCATTCGTTCAGCTTACCGAAGGCGTTGAGGGCATGATCCACATCAGCGACATGAGCGCTGAGAAGCGTATTAACCATCCGCAGGAAGTGGTGAAGCTTGGACAGCTGATTAAGGCTCAGGTTCTCGCGGTTGATACCGAGAAGCGGCAGTTGCGGCTGGGTATGAAGCAGCTGGTGCCCAGCGGGCTGGATGAATATATCGCCGAACATAAAGAAGGCGACGTTGTTTCCGGCCGCCTTGTCGATATTTCGAATGGACAAGCGCGCGTAGAGCTAGGCGAAGGCATCGAGGCCCACTGCCGCATGAACCCGGGCACACCGACAACCGCGAAAGCATCGCAGGCCGAGGCGGCGCCCTCCTCAAAGGCCGATTTATCCTCCCTGGGTTCGATGCTCCAGGCGCGCTGGAAGGGCGCCACGCCCGCGCTGGACTCAAAACCTGAAGCCGCCCGCGCTGGACAAATTCGCAAATTTAAGATTACGAAGCTGGATCCCTCCGCGAAGAAAGTTGAATTGGAGCTCGCGCAGTAAAAAGCACGGTCGCAGCAAAAAATCAGAGACGCTCCTGCCCGGCAAAAGAATTTTTCCCTCCCGAACTAGACTCACCAAACCAGATCCATGTTGCGGATTCGCTCAGCGTTGCTCTTGACACTAACGCGTTCCCGGGTATATTACGAACCGTTACCTTTACTTTCGTTTGAGCACGATTCAGAAAGCCTCCAGGCTTAGTCTCGGGGAAAAATCTCTTATGCACACGACACCCAGATTGTGGTTCGCACTGATCGCAGTGATGATCGTAGTGACTTGTGTTCTGTCCGTAGTACCACAGAACTCCGCCCTGGCTGCCGCTTCCACGGCAAAAATCGAAAACTCCAAACTCGCGATCGAGGCGGACCAGAAAGCGGGCACGTACACGATTCGATCGAAAGAGAATCCACGCGACTGGCTCACCGGGGCGGTAGCGGCGCAGGTGAATCATCGGTGGCTGCGTTCAGCCGACTACGGGCAACATGAGATTCGGGAGTCGCCTTTTAGTGACGACCTGGGAACGGGCTCGCAGCTGACGATTACCTACAGCGGATTCTCCGGCCAACCCGAACTCGTATGCAGCGTCCGGTTGCGCGCCGAATCGATATTCGCGGAGATCGAACTTCAGGTCCGCAATACCACCGGGGCGGAGATCACAGTGCAGAGCATTCGCATGCTCGACGCCAAAAGCCCGCTCCTCGCGCTGGATGGGCCGGTGTCGAGCGATCGCGTCCTCTCCGACAGTTTCAGCGAAGACCGGCCGAATATGGTGATCCATGATCTTGTACAGCATGATCCCGCACAGCCAACCGATGGAATGCATCGCGCCGTCGGCAGCCAACTGATCTACAACCGGCAAAGCAGGCAGAGTCTATTTCTGGGAGCGCTCACCTCCGAGAAATGGCTTACCGTGCTGCGCCTGCGTGTTGACGAGAAGCAACCGGGCGTCACCAGCTATGAAGTTGATTCCACCGGCACCACGGAACTCGCGAAGGAGAACTCATTGCGAACTTCGCCACAGCAAGATCAGATCGAACTTAGCCTGCCCGTGGAACCGGGCCAGAGCCTCGCATCGGAAAAGCTGGTGGCGAGTCTATCCTCCGACTACCATGCGCAGTTGGAGGCCTACGGTGAGGTCATCCGCCGGCTACATGCTCCAAGGGTCACGGCGGCGACGCCAATTGGATGGTGGAGCTGGACTGCTTATTACTTCGGCCTGACCGAGGGCCCGGCGCTGACGAATGCGGAATTTCTGGCAGCTCACCTGAAAGATTCCGGCTACAACTTCTTCCACATCGATGAAGGCTATCAATACGCCCGCGGCGACTACACCACGCCGGTGTCAAACAAATATCCGCACGGAATAAAAAAACTCGAAGAGAAGGTGCAGGCTCTCGGCCTGACACCGGGAATCTGGACTGCGCCGTTCGAGGTGTCGGAGCGTTCGTCAGTGTTTCTAGATCACAAAGACTGGCTTGTGCACAACGCGCAGGGACAGCCTATCCATGCCGGTTGGGTGACCGAACCGCCCGATACACCAACCAACCTCGACCAGCTTTACGTGCTCGATTCGACGAATCCCGGGGCACAGCAGTACTTGCGTGAGACCTACAGGACGCTGACGAGGGAGTGGGGTGTCCGCTACATCAAACTCGATTTCATGGACGACACGGCCATCGAAGGTTATTACTATGTTCCGCACACGACCGCGCTTCAGGCTCAGCGTACTGGCCTGCAGATCATTCGCGAAGCCGTAGGAGACGGAGTGCTTCTGGATAAGGACGGGAGCGTGATGTTGAACCCGGTAGGGTTGGTTGACACGGGACGCATCTCCTGCGACACGGGCCATTCCTTTGAGGCCAGCCGCGATGCGGCCCCCGGCATCGCTGCCCGCTACTACATGAACCGGAACTTTTTTATCAGCGATCCTGATGCATTCTCGGTTTCGCGGCAAGAAAGCGCCGGAGAACAGGACCACGGCGGACCGAAGCCGCTGACGCTGGCAGAAGCTCAAGTCGCGATTGCGCTTGCGGCAGTTTCCGGCGGGATGTTCGAAATCGGCGACGATTTGCCCACTCTGTTTCTGGACGCAGATCACATGGCTTTATTGCAGAATCGCGATCTCCTCAACATGGCACTGTGGGGTCGCGCCGCCAAACCGCTCGACTTGATGAGCTACACCCCCGACGACGAGATGCCGAGTGTCTTCTTGCTGCGCGAGAGCAAGCGGCAGTCGATTTTGGCAGTATTCAACTGGACTTCTAAAGAGCGAGAACATGAATTTTCGTTCTCCGAGCTTTTTTCTGACCCACAACTCGCCACGCACAACCGCGTTTCGGACGTCTTTGGCTCTGGAGCTTCGATCGCTGAAAATCGACCGTCGCTCCCATTGAAAATGGCGTCTCATTCAGTGCGGATGGTGAAGATTGTCGATACTTCGATCCCCGCATCTGCCCCTTCGATAAGCCTGCACATAGCGGAAAAGATCGCAACTGGAAAGCCTGCGGCGTTTTCCGCAGAAAGTAGCGCAGATAGTGTCCCCGCACTTTCCTATCGATGGGACTTCGGGGATGGAACCAGCGCCGAAGGGGCATCCGTCACCCACGCCTATACCCACACCGGCGGTTTCACGGCTCATCTGAAAGCCGAAGGCATCGAAGGAGTGCCGTTCGAAAAGAGCTTCCAGGTTTCAGTCACAGGCACTATTAACACACACTTCCGGCCAGACCTCTACCAACGTTATACGGAACAGCCTTAGGGGAAAAATCCCGGCAATCCGTGAGTTTTATATGCTTTCTTTTCTGGTTGTTATTTGTTAGTATTTGTTACGTTTTATTTCGGATTTGGCTTGATTGTTATGGATCCTCTCTCCGCTCTGTTGGCGCTGCCGCAAGACGAAAAGCAATTGCGAGGACTCTTGCACACGCCGCAAGAGATTGCACAGCAGCCTGAAACCTGGCTGGCCACGTACGAACGCTTTCGCGAGCGGCAAGCGGAGATTCTTCAATTTCTGCAGTCCGCCGGTATTGGCTGGGATGCCGAACGGCGGCCGACCGTCTTCCTAATTGGCGCAGGAACCTCCGACTACATTGGACGCTCGCTGGTGCAGTTGCTCCGGCGGCTTTGGCAGTGTGAGGTGCTGGCGGTTCCCAGCACGGATCTCCTCACTCACGCCGACGAATTTCTGGTACCTGGCCGTGCGTATCTTTGGATTTCGTTCTCACGCTCGGGCGAGAGTCCCGAAGGAGTTGCGGTTGTTGAAACGGCATTGAAGAGCCATCCCAGCTTTCATCACCTGCTTGTAACTTGCAACGCGCACGCCCGAATGCTTCGACTGGCCTCCGGTCACAAGCAGGTGTTAGGGATCGCCTTGCCGGAGGAAGTACATGACCGTGGACTGGCGATGACTAGTTCGTTCTCCAACATGGTTGTGTTCGGCCAATGCCTGGCCCATGTTGAAAGCTTGGACTCTTATGGGAACGTCCTGCGCCAATTGGTGGGAGCGGGAACAAACTTCCTCGGCATGGCCGCAGCGACCGCCGCTAATCTTGCTAATGGCAACTTTACGAAGGCTTGTTTCATCGGCTCGGGGGCGTTGAAAGCTGTCGCTACTGAGTCCGCGCTGAAGTTGTTGGAGCTTACCGCCGGGCAGATCCAAACCATGTCGGAATCCGTGCTGGGCTTGCGTCACGGTCCGATGGCGGCCTTGGATGAGCAAACTCTGCTGGTGGCCTTTCTTTCCGGAGACGAAAAGGTTCTGAGGTACGAGGCCGATCTGCTGGAGGAAATAGGGAAGAAGCGATTAGTCATTACTCGGGTGGTAGTGAGCGCCGCCTATGATTCGCGACTTGATGCCGAGGCCGAGCATGTGCTGCGACCCTCTCCGTCACTCGCGATCGGTGACGATTACCGTCCGCCGCTGGATGTGATGTTTGGGCAGCTGCTCGGCCTGTTTTTCTCCATCAGTCGTGGCCTGAAACCGGATTGCCCCAGCCCGAGCGGCGCTATCAGCCGGGTCGTGCAGAATGTTCTGATTCATTCTTGAAATGCAAGTTCGTGAAATACAAGTTCTTGAAACACAGGTTCCGTGCAAGTCAGGGGGATTCGCCATGAACAGACCGTCGCGTCGCTCGTTGTGTAAGATCGTGGAGACTTTACTAAAGCATTCCTGGCGGCCTCTTGCCGCAACGTTACTCGTCCTAGCCGGCATCCCGGTTGCGGCGCAGAAAGATACCGGGAGCATCGCCGGGCTTGTAAGAGACGCCTCCAATGCCGTTGTTGACGCAGCCAAGGTGACGGTCACCGACGTCGACCGCGGGACAAAGATCGTAACCGCAACCAACGGTCAGGGCGAATACGTTGCTGGTCCTCTTAAAGTGGGCCGCTACCAGGTGACCATCGAAAAAACCGGTTTCAAGAAAGCGGTAGCCGGCCCGGTAACAGTCGATGTGCAAGAGCGTGCGGCCGTCGATGTAACGCTGCAAGTCGGCAGTATCTCAGAGTCGATGACCATCACCTCGATCAGTCCCCAACTGGAGACCGAAACCTCGGGACTCGGGCAGGTACAAGACAGCCATACCATCGAAACCCTTCCGCTTAATGGACGTAACTACGCGCAACTCGCGTTGCTGGGCGCGGGCGTAGGCCCGAGCGAGCCGGGTTCGCGTGTCGAAACGTCGTTTGGATTCAGCTCGAACGGCGCCCGTTCCCTGCAGAATAACTTTCAACTCGACGGGGTCGATAACAATTCCGACCTGGGCGATGTCTTGAACGGCAGCGCGTACGTTATTCAGCCTTCGGTCGACGCCATCGCGGAGTTCAAAGTTCAGACCAACGCTTATAGCGCGGAGTTTGGCCGCGGCAACGGCGCGGTGATGAACGCCGTCATTAAATCCGGCACTAACCAATTTCACGGGGACGTGTACGAATTTCTACGAAATGACGTCTTCGATTCGCGCAACGCGTTCGATGCGTTCGGCCGCACCGGCTACAAGCAAAATCAATTTGGCGCAACTTTTGGTGGCCCAATTATCAAGAGCCGGACATTCTTCTTCGGAGATTATGAAGGTCTTCGAATCCGCCAGGCTCTGCCGCAACTGTCTCTGGTTCCGACTCCCGCCGAGATTGGAGGGGATTTTTCGTCGTTCTTGACGAATACTCCGGTCACCGCGGTGGACATGAACGGCAATCCGACCAAGCAAGTAGCAGTCGATTGCAGCGGGCATCCCACATACGCGGGCGAGATCTTCAATACCCGCCTGACCCAAGTCTCAGGTCTGAACCCGAGCGGCTTCTGCGGTGTGCCCATTGGAGTCAATGCCGCGGGCAATCCAACGAACATATTCCCCAAGGCGTTAATTGATCCCCTGGCGGCGCGGCTCTCGGCGTTGTTTCCGGCGCCCAATGTGAACCTCAACGGCTCCAACTTTCTCGCTGAACCGAGCCGCAGCTCCGATCAAAACAACTTTGACGTCCGCATCGACCACAACATCGGCAACCGCGACTCTCTTTTCGGCCGATTCAGTTATGAAGACCAACCCAGCTTTATTCCATCGCCCTTCAACAACGCTCTCGATGGGGGAGCATTCCAGGATGGCAACCAGGACAATTCCTACCGAAGCGTGGCCATCAGCGAAAACCATACATTTTCTCCAACCACAATTAACGAATTCCGTTTTGGTTACAACCGAATCAATTCTCACCGTTTTCAGTTGAATGCCAACCAGAACGTCGCCGCGCAATTGGGATTTCCTGGCGTTCCATTCGGACCGGACAACGGCGGCCTGCCGAGCATCGCAATTAACGATGGGACGGCAGCGATCGGAAGCTCCGGCTTCCTGCCTTCCATCGAGAAACAGAATGCGTACGTGATCGATGAAAATCTGACAAAAGTCTACGGCCGGCACTCGATGAAATTCGGCACCGAGTTGCGTTTGATCGAGTTCACAATTTTTCAGCCGGCGGCTTCGAGGGGCACGATGAACTTCGCCAGCGACTTCACCGACAACGTTGCCGCTCCTACCACGGGAGGCGAGGCGTTTGCGACGTTCCTGTTGGGTATCCCAGACGGGGGAACGATCACAAATCAGCACAACGTTGACTACCACCGAGGCGATTATTCGTGGTTTGCGGAAGATGATATTCGAGCTACGCCGAAGCTTACCTTGAACCTGGGGCTTCGCTATGAACTCTTTACCACGGTCAAGGCGAGCCAGAACGAAGAGGCAAATTTCGACTTTGCCGACAATTCCCTTGTGGTTCCAAAAGGACAGCAAGCCGTATTGACTCCAACTATCGCGGCTCTGATCCCCATTCAGCGAACCGGAAGTGCGGGACTGATCTCTCCGAACCTGAAAAATTTTGCTCCCCGGCTCGGAGCCGCCTACCAGATTACCGACAAGCTGGTAATGCGTGCGGGCTACGGAATTTTCTACGGCGGCGAGGAGAACGGGCCATTTTCCAACCCCAGTCCCGGTTTCAACCCGCCTTTTTTTGTTACGCAAAACTTCACGCAGCCGTGCTTCAACTCAGATGCCAACCCCGCTACTCCGAGCTCAAATTGCTCGATTCCGGGCCTGAGTGTTCTATCGCAAGGCTTCCCCGCGAGCTCGCTGGTCGATCCGAATACGCCCACGCTGTTTTCAGAAAGCTCGACACTGAAAACTCCGTACACACAGCAATGGCACTTCGGGTTTGAATATCAGCTGCCCAGCGAGATAATGCTAAGTGTTTCCTACGCCGGCTCGCACGGCTCGAATCTCTACGGCATGTATAACGGCAATCAGGCTCAGCCCAACGTGACTTTTTGCACGACCAACGGCAACACACCCGAAAATTGCCCGACCGCCCCTCGGCGCCCGTTTCCAGCGGTTGACGGGTCCATCGACACGCTCCGTGCCAACGATTATTCCAATTACAACGCGCTGCAAGCGCATATTGAAAAACGACTCTCTCGGGGGCTGCAGTTTGGGGCTTCCTATACTTACGCTCATTCGTTGGACGATGCTTCCAGCGCCAGCCTTGGTTCCCTCAACAACGGCGACTTTCGCAACGAACTGTCTCCACAGCTTGAATACGGCAACGCCGACTTCGATGTACGACAGCGCTTCGTCATCAACTATGCCTACGAGTTGCCGTTCGGACACGGGAAAAAGTTTGGCGGAAGTGCCAGCGGCGTCCTAAATCAAGTTATCGGGAATTGGCAAGTAGCCGGCATTACTACCGCACAGACAGGCAATTGGTTCACGATCACCGACTCGTTGACCAACGTTTCGACCAGCGACGGCGGTGGGGCGGTCGGATTCTTTGAAGTGCGGCCGAACGTTGTGGGGAATCCGAACGCGAAGCCGTGTATGCCGGGCACTCTGTTCAACACCTGCGCCTTCGTGGACAACACAACGTTTTTCACCTTTGGCGACGCCGGCAGGAACATCGTCCGCGGACCGGGCTTGCAGGATTGGGATTTTTCGGTCTTCAAACTTTTCCCGATTCACGAGCAGGTGCACGCTGAGTTCCGGGCCGAATTCTTTAACATCTGGAATCATGTTAACCCGCTGTTAGGCCCGGTTGGCGCGATCAGCGAGGAGCCGCAGGCGGTGGAGTTCGGTACGCCGCAGTTTGGGCAGGCGGTCGCGGCTCGCGACCCGCGCTTCATCCAGTTCGCGATGAAATTCTACTTTTGAAACGCTATTGAGAAACGATCGCGAAACCTTGCGCTGAATTTCAGGGGGAGTAATAAGGAGAGTAATTATGAAACGCAATTTCCTGATGAGCCGAAAAGTGGCCACGTTGCTTGCCAGGCTTCTGGCGGCGTGCTTGACGCTGGCGTCATTGCTCTCGGCGCAGACCGGGGCGAGCTTCTATGTGTCGACTGGCGGCAGCGACAGCAATTCCGGGAGCATGGGATCGCCATGGCTGACCATCCAGCACGCGGCCAATTCTGTGACGGCCGGGGCCACCGTCTACGTGTACGGCGGAGTCTACGGCGAGGCCGTGAACTTCCCGGCTTCCGGAACAGCATCCGCGCCGATTACCTTCGAGAGCTATCCCGGACAGAATGCGGTAATCGATGGCACGAATGTGGTCTGCTGTACCTCTAATCCTGCGTCGAGCGGAAATGAGACACAAGGTCTCATCACTATCGTGGATCAGAGTTACATTACTGTAAGTGGATTCGAAATTCGAAATTTCACCACCGGCAAAGCCGCCGATACTCCGGCGGGCGTCTGGATCACGGGTTCGGGAACCGGGGTCCACTTACTGAATAATCTCGTGCACAACATCACGACTTCTTCGGAAAAGAATGGCAATGCGTTCGGCATCGCCGTTTATGGCACCGCGCAGACTGCCATTAACAACCTGGTCATCAGCGGCAATCAGGTCTACAGCCTGAAAACTGGGAATAGCGAATCGGTGAACGTGGATGGCAACGTAACAAACTTTACGATCACCAACAATATCGTTCACGACAATGACAACATCGGCATCGCCGCCATTGGCTACGAAGGCGTCGGCCCGGTGGGCTACGACGAAGCCATGTATGGAGAAATCAGCGGAAACACGATCTATAACATTAGCGGGAAAACGAATGCCGGTGAAGGCGATGAGTACGACGCCGACGGCGTCTATTGTGACGGGTGCGCTTATGTCACGATCGAGAATAATCTGATTCACAACGTCGATTACGGCATCGAGGTCGCGAGCGAACACAAAATCTGCCAAAGCACCGGCACCGAGTATTCTTCATCCGGGACAATCGGCAAAGGCACTTCTCCGTGCAACGGCAGATATGTCACGGTGCGAAATAACGTAATCTACGATTCGAACGCTTGTGGCGTCTCGATCGGTGGTTACTCCAACAACGTGGGCGGCACAGCTCACGCGGTCATCGTCAACAACACTTTGTATAACAACAATACAAAGAACCAGGCCGGGGAATTCCAGATCCAGTACCATTCAGGTGCGGCGCAGGGGAACATTTTCGAAAACAACATCGTCTATGCCGGCACGCAAAATGTCTGGGTGAACAGCTTCGTGAAGCCCACGGCGGCCTATCCTGCACCGCCGGCCACGCTCAATTGGAATTTGTACTATTCTGCGGCTGGATACGTGAAGGGAACCTCGATCGTTTGGGGAGGCGTGAGCAGCTACAAGAGCTATTCGGCCTACCAAAGCACTTCGGGAGAAGATGCAGACTCACCGAATGCCAATCCGCTCTTCGTTGACTTGGGGGCGACGCCTCCGAACCTTGACATTACGGCCAGTTCGCCAGCCGTCAATGCCGGCAGCACGAGCCTTCCTTGCAGCGTGGGGTATTGCAATGGCGAGTCTCCCGATTCCATCTATGGAAGCACTGACTTCCTCGGCAATCCTCGGACGAACGGTTCAACCATCGACATTGGCGCCTACGAATTAAAGTGAAAAAAGCGGACGCGGGAGAAACGGAATCAACGAAGAAGCCGGGAAAGTTTCGCGGAAGAACTGTGAGGGAGTCGCAATTCGCAAGGATGTTCCCTGTGCTACCACAGCTGTGAAATGTTTGGTGTTATGAGTCAACAGCCAATCGGGTTTGCTCGCGACGCCTGCCAGCCGACGCCACTGCGAACCGGGGGCGCACCATCCCTCTGAGGATTTGGGAAGAGGCTCGACCGGGAAGGGCACGACTTCAGTCGCGTCGCGAAACTGTAGTGAATGCAACCAAGTCCCGCTAGGACGACCCGACAATAGTCCAGATTTCAACGCTGGGTCAGGCAAATAAAATCGAACCGTCCCGTAGGGTTGACCGAACCCAAGTACAAAGAGGGACGGGTTCGTGGAATCCCACCTTTCGCAAACAACGCGAAAGATGGGGCACCCGGCCCTGATTGGGGATTGTCATTAGTAGTGGTCATTCCTTATTAGCGGGATTGTCATTCCGAGCGTAGCAAGATCATCCTGCGGATGATCTTGCGAAGTCGAGGAAGCTGCTTCTTCTGCCCACTCTGGATCGCAGCAGGCCTGAATCGTCAACCCCGTCTCTCTCAACAAATGCCACGCCTCGCGATAGTTGCCATACTTCTGCCGCCTGCCCTTTGGCGTGAAGTGGATCGAACTATTCGTTCTCCCCATCACCTCAAACGGAATGATGTACCAGTCGTCAATCGGAATCAGCAGGATCGCAAAATAATCCACCGTCCCCGGATCATATTTCTGCCGCTGCGGCCCCATCACATTCAAGCTGTACTCCCCGTTCCGCCGCTTGTAGATCGTAGACTTCACCTGCACTCGCAACACTCGCGCCTGGTGCCCCTCCCGCGGATTCTCCACTCCCACGTCATATCGCCCCACCGACCCAAACGGACGCGACACCTTCATCCCCAACCCCGCCGCCTGCATCATGAAATAAAGCTCCGCCCACTCCCCGCGCTCCTTACACCCCTTCAACTTCCCACCCGCCATCCGATTCGCCTTTCGCCACATACGCCCGATTCCTCTCTGCGAACAAAAATGCATTGTCATCCTGAAGCGACGGCCTCTCTTAATATGTATTGTCATCCTGAAGCGACGGTCTTTTGTCGCTGAAGGACCTGAGCGAGCCGCGCGAAGCGTCGCGCTCTTTGCGACGCGATACTCGCGCGTTTGGCTCGCATCCCTAATAGCCCACATCTGCAATCTGTTTCCGACTACTTCAATCGTAGTCGCCCCTGCAAGGTCATCTGTCACATCAGCCGCACTTTGCGCTGTGGAAATCCGCAATCGGAACTTCACCCAACCGCATATAACGAAAGCTGACGCCGGCAGCGCCGTGGAAGAGCGGCGCTTCAGCGCCGCGTCAAGCAATCCTACGGAAACTGGGCTTTAGAGGGTGCGTGAGAACTAGCTTGTAATTGTTTGCAAGATGAGGCAGAAAGAGAGGTATGGGACGATTTCTGCCGTACCAGCCGGATCAGGCGTATCTAGTGCCGCCCAGCGTAAGGGATGAGTTGGGGGAAGATCATCTGTGTTTCTTCATCCATGGGGCGGTGGAGCACATGGACTTGAAAAGTTTCGAGCAGGTTTATGGGGAAGAAGGAGGAGCGCTGTATTGTCCGGCGCTGATGTTGAAAGTGTGGTTGTATGCCTACGCGCTGGGGATCACGTCGGCGCGGCGACTGGAGCAGCGCATCCGGGAAGATCTGGGTTTGCGCTATCTGGCGGGGGGAGCGCGGCCGGACAACTGGGCGCTGAGTGCGTTTCGGCGGCGGCACGCGCGGGGATTGAACGACGTGTTCACGCAAGTGCTGGAGATGGCGCGGCAGATGAAGCTGGGACGGTTGGGACAGGTGGCGATCGACTCGACGCGGATTCACGCGGCGGCGTCGCGGAACCGGCTGGAGACCGAAGAGCGGTTGCGGCAGGAGCGGAGCCGGCTGCGGCGAAGCATCCGCCAGTGGCAGAAGCTGTGCGATGAGGACGATCCCAACGAAGGGGCGGGCACGCGGGTGCATCTGGAAAAATTACAGGAGCAGTTGCAGGCGATGCCGCGGAGATTGGAAAAGTTGCGCAAGAGCGGGATGAAGAAATTATCGCGCACCGATGCGGATGCGCGCTTTCTACGGGAGCGGAGCGGGTTTGCGCTGGGCTACACCGCTGAAGCCGCAGTGAATGAAGACCACCTGATCGTTGGGCAACGCGTGACGCAGAATGCGGCGGACAACAGCAGCTTGATCCCGATGGTGGAGGAGGCGGAGCGGCAGAGCGGAGCCACGGCGGAAAAGATTTTGGCCGATGCCGGATTTTTCTCGCTGGAAAATATCGAGGAACTGGAAGGCCGGGGCCGGGAGGTGTACTTGCCGGATTCGAATCTGGCGCGGGAGTTGAACACGGGGCAGCGTTGCGCGCCCATCCGGCTCAGCCCGACGCAGCGGCGCATGCGACAGAAATTGCGCGGGCCGACCGGACAAGCGGTCTATCGGCGACGCAAGGCCTTAGTAGAACCGGTTTGGGGAACGCTAAAAGAACAACGAGGGATGAGGCGGTTTCGGTTGCGGGGATTGGCAAAAGTAAGCATCGAGTTCACCCTGGCTGCCATCTCGTACAACCTGACCCGGCTGCTGGCCAGCCGCCAGTTGGGCCGAAGAAGTTTTCAACAACTGTAGGCAAAGTGACCGCGATGCAACGCGTTCTCACGCGGTCTCTGAAGCCCCTGTGGTATAGGGTCTAAGGGGAACTTCGCATTCGCCGATGAAAACGGATACGCCCCCGCACCCCGCGCCAATCGTGCCCGAAGCGGATTCAGACGGATGTATTCGCGATGTCTCGCGTAATCCTCTGCATCTCGAATCCGATGGTTCGTAAAACTTTCCTGCCAAACCTGAATCTTCTCCAGCTTCCGCAGACGATACGAATAGCCTCCCTTGATAAACTGCACGGCCCGCTCCAACGAAATTTCGATCGCAGGGGTGAGCAGTATATGAACATGGTCCGGCATGACCACGAATTCATGCAGCAAGTACTTCCCTTGATCGCGATACCCGAGCAGCACCTCAACCAAGAGCGTCGCCCGAGCCTCGACGCGGAAGATAGGCAAACGCTGACATGTGATGGTGGTGACGAAAAACGTACGTTGCGATTCATCCATCTCCGGATGGTAGCGCCGTGCGAAGAAAGGCGAACGTGAAATTCGGCGTACAACGCAAAAAGCGTTTTCAAGTTGGGAAAACGACCACAGGGGCTAAAGCCCGTGATAGTTGTCGCGATCTGACGCGGCCCTAGAAGGGCCGCTCTTCCACGTCAGCGCAAGCGCCGGACGAGAGGACAACCATGGAAGATTCCACGAACCCATGCACAACCGTGGAAGAGCGGCGCTTCAGCGCCGCGTCAAAGCGTCTCAAAGACGGAACACGGGGCCTGAAGGCCGGTTCTTCTTCACCGCACGCAACGCGGCCCTGAAAGGGCCGCTCTTCCACGCTCGTGCCAGCCTCCAGAACGAAAACGCTGCAGCGATCCGCACGCGGAGACGGCCATCACAAACTAGCGCGCCGTCGTGCAGGAAGGACGCCCTTAGCAGCACCGTGGAAGAGCGGCGCTTCAGCGCCGCGTCAAAGCGTCACAAAAAGTAACCGGGCTTCAGAGACCGCGTGAGAACGCGTTGCATCGCGGTCACTTTGCCTACAGTTGTTGAAAACTTCTTCGGCCCAACTGGCGGCTGGCCAGCAGCCGGGTCAGGTTGTACGAGATGGCAGCCAGGGTGAACTCGATGCTTACTTTTGCCAATCCCCGCAACCGAAACCGCCTCATCCCTCGTTGTTCTTTTAGCGTTCCCCAAACCGGTTCTACTAAGGCCTTGCGTCGCCGATAGACCGCTTGTCCGGTCGGCCCGCGCAATTTCTGTCGCATGCGCCGCTGCGTCGGGCTGAGCCGGATGGGCGCGCAACGCTGCCCCGTGTTCAACTCCCGCGCCAGATTCGAATCCGGCAAGTACACCTCCCGGCCCCGGCCTTCCAGTTCCTCGATATTTTCCAGCGAGAAAAATCCGGCATCGGCCAAAATCTTTTCCGCCGTGGCTCCGCTCTGCCGCTCCGCCTCCTCCACCATCGGGATCAAGCTGCTGTTGTCCGCCGCATTCTGCGTCACGCGTTGCCCAACGATCAGGTGGTCTTCATTCACTGCGGCTTCAGCGGTGTAGCCCAGCGCAAACCCGCTCCGCTCCCGTAGAAAGCGCGCATCCGCATCGGTGCGCGATAATTTCTTCATCCCGCTCTTGCGCAACTTTTCCAATCTCCGCGGCATCGCCTGCAACTGCTCCTGTAATTTTTCCAGATGCACCCGCGTGCCCGCCCCTTCGTTGGGATCGTCCTCATCGCACAGCTTCTGCCACTGGCGGATGCTTCGCCGCAGCCGGCTCCGCTCCTGCCGCAACCGCTCTTCGGTCTCCAGCCGGTTCCGCGACGCCGCCGCGTGAATCCGCGTCGAGTCGATCGCCACCTGTCCCAACCGTCCCAGCTTCATCTGCCGCGCCATCTCCAGCACTTGCGTGAACACGTCGTTCAATCCCCGCGCGTGCCGCCGCCGAAACGCACTCAGCGCCCAGTTGTCCGGCCGCGCTCCCCCCGCCAGATAGCGCAAACCCAGATCTTCCCGGATGCGCTGCTCCAGTCGCCGCGCCGACGTGATCCCCAGCGCGTAGGCATACAACCACACTTTCAACATCAGCGCCGGACAATACAGCGCTCCTCCTTCTTCCCCATAAACCTGCTCGAAACTTTTCAAGTCCATGTGCTCCACCGCCCCATGGATGAAGAAACACAGATGATCTTCCCCCAACTCATCCCTTACGCTGGGCGGCACTAGATACGCCTGATCCGGCTGGTACGGCAGAAATCGTCCCATACCTCTCTTTCTGCCTCATCTTGCAAACAATTACAAGCTAGTTCTCACGCACCCTCTTCAGCCCCCGTGGACAGGTTCGTCGGTAGCGTACAAGAAGACGACCACCGCGGCTATAAAGCCGACTCGACTGCGCCCGACCTACGCGGCCCTCGAAGGGCCGCTCTTCCACGCTCGTGCCAGCCTCCAGAACGAAAACGCTGCAGCGATCCGCACGCGGAGACGGCCATCACAAACTAGCGCGCCGTCGTGCAGGAAGGACGCCCTTAGCAGCACCGTGGAAGAACGGCGCTTCAGCGCCGCGTCACGACCCCAGAAAAGCAACCGGGCCTCAGCCCCGGCGGACGCTTTTCCCCAGACACGACGAGCAGCCTCGGGAAGGGCACGACTTCAGTCGTGCCGCAAGCCGACCGCAATGATCTCATGCAGTACCGCGGAAGAGCGGCGCTTTAGCGCCGCGTCAAGCGTCCCAAAAGTAACCGGGCTTCAGCCCCGGTGGACGGGGTCGTGGAATCCCACCTTATCGCAAAGAACACGCGAAAGATGGGGCACCCGGCAATATAAACATAAGTCCTCACACCATCGTGGCTTGGAACTTGGTGGCACCGTCCCTTCGTTCAGCTAGATTCTGGTTAAGAACTGCCCGAGATCCGACGCCTCGACTTCCCCCTTGTCCATTCGGCGAGCGATCTTCCAGTTGTCTTTCTTGTGCCAGAGATTCAACCCCTGCCGTCCTTCATAAGGGCCGAGGGCGCGGTAAGCTGGACCCATTTCGGCCTTCACCGCTCGGTCTGAAAGGTAGTTCTCAATGGCGCGAAACTGCGTGACATGGCACCGGATCCCCAAGTCAGTACAATTCTGCGCGAAAACCTGTCGGCTAGCCTCAAGAACGGCTTCCAGATTCTGCTTTTCGCTGTCTATAATGGCAAAGACTCGTGGGGATATCCTCGTTACCTCTTGGAGTTCCTCCTTTGAATTATGGGTTATCAGGTCCGACATGGGAACGATCAAAAATTCGTGGTCCTTGTTGAGGGTGCGCAACAATTCGAGAAATACCTTAAAGCTGGTCCTCCCCTCAACCAGCAACAACTTGCTAAAGCCTAGAGGGCGGTAACCCTCGTAGTTCAATTCGCCGAGCAACTCCGCCAGAGATGGGTTTTGGCCTAACTCTGTTACCTGCGTGCCGGCTTTTCCTCGTGTCACGGAGTAGATATCATCCGCGACTGACCTCGCTAGACCAATGTTATGAGTTGCAAAGAAAACCCCCTTTGAAGCGTAGCTCCCCAACCTCATCAAGAATTTAACCTGTAGAGCGGGGTGCAAGCTCAGTTCAGGCTCATCAATTAAGATCCACGAAGAGTCTCGGAACGCTGCATTCCCCATTACAAGAATGAATTGGGCGAGTCCCGCTCCGAGCTCATGAAGGTTAAACGGCTGACCGTTTATGATCAGCTGAAGGTCGTTCTTGTTCAGCGATGGGTTTATTTGGAGCTCCTCGAAGGCAAATATCTCCTTGATCTCGTCGACGAGTCGGTGAACCCGGCCGCGATTTGAGCGTGAATCGCCCGACTGCATGATATGCCACATCTCGATAAATGGCCGGCCGACATTCGTGTCGTAGTAGCTGTTCGGGCCGCCCGTAGCCGGGCTGAAGGCGGTGATATGGCGAAAAGACGGAACGTAATACGCTGCATGAAGCAACGAGCATGCTTCCCTGAAAAGGTCGAAGGAGGCGATGTGCTTGCCGTTGGCTAAAAACTCGAAGCCTCTCCAGCCGACGTTGATGTTCCCCACCACGGGTTGAGAGATCTCTTTGGTTGCTGTGAAAAATTGGGATTTCCAGCTTTTTGAATTTCGGTTCGCGACGAGCGCCACTTTTATCACCTCCTCTTTTGCTTGCGCATCAGGAGGTGGCTGCTTGAGCTCGACATCAATGCAAATGTCTTCTTGGTTTCCGTTAAAGAATAGGTCTTCGACGTCGGAGACCTCAGGCATCTTTTGAATGGGAAGGTTGCTTCCAAGACACAGGTTCTGCAGGGAGTTGACATCCTGTAGGGCTTTGAAGAGTGGCCGCATTTCGTAAAAAAACTTGAGCAGCGACGATTTCCCAGCGTTGTTGATACCCACGAAAGCGAAAAAGCCCGTTCCCAGTGCCAGCCTGATCGGGTTCGCTGACGAGAAGCAACGGTAGTTCCTAAACGTCAAATCTATCTGCATAAGGCTTTTCGCCTCCGCTTAACAAAAGCGGAAAGGGGGACACGGCGTGCCGTGTCCCCCTTCACAGTACGTCTACAGAATTTTAAGTTCGACCTCAGCGGCTGAAGCCGTCGAGGTGGGTTCAGCCCTTGGCATGGCTGAAGCCATGCCCTTTCAAAACAGGTCAACAGCAGATTCCTCGGTCGCGCAAAGAACGCGCTCGGTCGGAATGACAACACTTAAAACTTAGCTGCACCCACTCGCATAAAGCTTAGCTACACCCGCTCGTGCTGCCGCAACTGCCGCAGCGGTAGCAACTGCCGTTGCGGGTCATGATGCTGCCGCAGAAGCTGCAGGTGGGAGCGTCGCCGAGGTCTACGATGCCTGCGAGCGCGTCGGCGGCATGGACTGAACCGGTTCCCGGCTCCCGGCTGCCGGCTTCCGGACGCCGGATGCCGGACGCCGCATCCTGTTCCGCGCTCGGTCCGCCTGCAGGACGCAGCCGCAGATTCTCGAACAGCATTTGCTGCTGGCCGGTGAGGAAGCGTAACTGAAGCCAGCGGAAGATGTAGTCCATGATCGACTTGGCGTAGCCGATGTCGGGATTGCCGCTCCAGCCGCTGGGTTCAAAGCGCGTGTGGGCGAATTTCTCGCAGAGCAGACTCAGCCGCACGCCATGTTGCAGCGCGATGGAGACGGCCAGCGCAAAGCTATCCATCAGGCCGCTGACCGTCGAGCCTTCCTTGGCCATGGTGATGAAAAGTTCGCCGGGATCGCCGTTGGGATAAAGGCCAACTGTGATGTAGCCCTCGTGGTCCCCAACCTTGAACTTGTGCGTAAGCGAGGCACGCTCCTCCTGCAGCTTGTGCCGCACCGCGCGCGGAGGCGCGTTGAGATTTTCTTCTTCGTGTGGCGCGGACACTCCTGTCCGCGAATCTTCCTTCGAAGAGTTCGCAGTCTTCGTTCCCGCCGCTGAAAGGGGTTGAGACTTCTTGCAGCCATCGCGATAGACGGCGACCGCTTTCAGGCCAAGCTTCCAGGCCTGGAGATACGCTTCCATGATGTCTTCCACCGAAGCGCTCTCGGGAAGATTGACGGTCTTCGAGATAGCTCCGGAGATAAAGGGCTGCGTGGCCGCCATCATGCGCAGATGGCCCATGTAGGCAATCGAGCGCGTGCCCTTGGCGGGCTTGAAGGAGCAATCGAAGACGGCGAGATGCTCGTCCTTAATATGGGGCGCGCCTTCGATGGTTCCGGTAGCGTCGATGTAGCTGACAATGGCGTTGGCCTGATCGTGGTCGTATCCCAGTTTGAACAGCGCGGTGGGCACGGTTTGATTGACGATCTTGATCATGCCTCCGCCAACCAGCTTTTTATATTTGACGAGAGCGAGGTCCGGCTCGACGCCGGTTGTGTCGCAGTCCATCATGAAGCCGATGGTGCCGGTGGGGGCGAGAACGGTTACCTGGCTGTTTCTGTAGCCGTGTTTTTCGCCGTGGGCGAGGGCTTCGTCCCAGCAGGCTTTGCTGGATTCGTAAAGTGGGGTGGGGACGTTTGTCTTAGTTATGTTGTTGACCGAGGCGCGGTGCATGCGGATTACGTCGAGGAACGGTTCGCGGTTGATGTACCAGCCGGGGCAGGCTCCGCCGAGAAATGTCTGTGCTGGGGCTGCCGAGCTTTGCTCGGCTGGACAGCCGAGGGCGGCTGTCCCCACATTAGCACTGCTTCCAGCATGAGCATTGCTGGTGCCAACTAAGTTGGCGCCGAGATTTGTCTCGGCTAGATTCTTTTTTGTGGCTTCCGTCGCTGGGGTGAGTGGGGCGCATTGTTCGGCGATGCGGCTGGACTGGAGATAGGCTTCGCCGCACATGATGGCGGTGACGCAGGCGGCGTAGTCGCGGCCGGCGTCGGAGTCGTAGGGGAGGCCTGCGGCCATCAGGAGTGCGCCGAGGTTTGCATAGCCCAGGCCAAGCGGGCGGTAGTCATGCGAGTTGCGCATGATCATCTCTGTAGGATATCCGGCGTTGTCGACGAGAATCTCCTGCGCGGTGATGAGGATGTCGACAGCGTGACGGTAGGCTTCGACGTCGAAGGTGCCGTTGGGGGCGAACTTCAGCAAATTCAGGCTCGCGAGATTGCAGGCGGAGTCGTCGAGGAACATGTACTCGCTGCAGGGATTCGAGGCATTGATTCGCGCCGTATTCTTGGACGTGTGCCAGCGGTTGACGGTGGTGTCGTACTGCATGCCGGGATCGCCGCAGTGCCAGGTAGCTTCGGAAATCCTGTGGAGCAAATCTTTGGCTTTGTAGGTCTTCATGACTGCGCTGTCGCTGATCGCCTTGGTGGAGAAATCGGTGTCGCGAACTACGGCGTACATGAAGTCGTCGGTGACGCGGACGGAGTTATTCGCGTTCTGGAAAAAGATGGAGGAGTAGGCGTCGGAGTCGGGATGCGAGCCGTCGTATCCCAGGGAGACGAGCGCGTGGGCTTTGGCTTCTTCCTTCTGTTTGCACTCAATGAACTCGACGATGTCGGGGTGGTCGACGTTGAGGATGACCATCTTGGCGGCACGGCGAGTCTTGCCGCCGGACTTGATGACGCCGGCAAAGGCGTCGAAACCCTTCATGAAGCTTAGCGGACCGCTGGCTGTACCGCCGCCGCTGAGGCTTTCCGTAGAGGAGCGCAATGGAGAGAGATTGGTACCGGTGCCTGATCCCCACTTGAAGAGCATGCCTTCAGTCTTTGCCAGGGTGAGGATGGAATCCAGCGAATCCTTTACCGAGTTGATAAAGCAGGCGGAGCATTGCGGAGTTTTGTATCCGGTAACGCCAAATTCAACTTGTTGAGTTTGCGTGTTCCAGTGCCAGTTGCGTGCGTCGGAATTGGGCTCGATGCGGTCGCAGCCCACGTTGAACCAGACAGGGGAGTTGAAGGCGGCGTACTGGCGCACGAGGATGTGGACTAGCTCGTCGTGGAAGGTTGCGCCATCTTCGGGAGTTTTGAAGTAGCCCTGGGCAAGTCCCCAGTTGCGGATGGTTTCGGCAACGCGAGTGACGAGTTGGCGGACTCCGGTCTCGCGCTCGGGGGTACCGACTTTGCCGTGAAGATATTTGCTGGCCACGATGTTCGTGGCGGTCATGGACCAGTCTTTGGGGACTTCGACGTCTTTCTGTTCAAAGATCACGGCGCCTTTGGCGTCAGTGATCTGTGCGAGGCGTAGATCCCATTCGAGTTCGTCGTAGGGAGAAACGCCGGGCTTGGTGAAGAAGCGGCGGATAGAGAGGCCGGAGGCGGTCTTCTTTGGGGTTGCGGGGATGGCCGTGGTGGATTCAACGGTGGTGGTTTTAAGTTCCGGCATTGATCTCTCCATTAATTAGATTCTAATCAACATGGCCCGATTCGGCGTCCCGTGGCGGCGGAGCGGGGTTTCGGGCGTTCCCGAACGGGAAACGTTCGGGGTATTGCTTAGCCCGCGCGACCTTTTATGTTTGGGCTCCTGGTTTTTCAAATAACAGGCCGCCGCAAACAAGCAACAACGCGGCTGCGCCGATCATTTCGTTGCCTATAAAGAATCCCATCATGCTGGCGCCAACTCCCGCCTCAAGCAGCGCGGCCAGACCGCAGAACAGAACGAGGGTCTTGCGCAATCTCGTTTCTGTGATGCCAGCCAGTAGCGCGACAATCGCAGTTACGAACCAGTGCCACCCGAGCGAGAGAAAAACGACCCGGAAGGCCGCCTGAAGGCTGGGATCCAGATTCGACTTGGCCAACGCCGGGGAAGCCAACTTGCTGTAACCGGCGAAGCAATGAAGCGCAGCGCTTGCGACGAGCACCACACTGCCCAAGATGACGAAAACGCGTGCAGCTTTGTTGCGGCCGTTGATCGAAACCTCCCAAATAATCCGGGTCTGTAAAGAGCCTTTTCTCCCCTTTTGGGGGTGGGTTCCTCGGGGGCTAAAGCCAAATTCAAAGTCAGAGATCTAGCTGCAGCGCTGACAGCGCTGCGCCACCCAAAATCCCGTCAGCGAAAATCCCTCACCCACCACCCGCCGGTTAGAAGCCGGAGGGGAGAGGCTGGGGACAGTGAAGATTCCTGGCGGCTCCGGAATCCAAATGTGTGATGGCATTGGCTTTGGGGGACATTGCCCGCCCAGACGCCGAGCTTCGCTCGGACGGACAGCCGAGGGCGGCTGTCCCCACATGAGCCGCGGTAGCTGTTCCCACATGAGCGGTAGTGGAAGGGAGTGTTCGCCCCAGACTTTCTGTTAGTTCGAGCGACGAAGAAAAGTCGGGGGGCAGGCCGCTGGCTTTCTCGGCGGACGAAATCAGCCACTGGTTGAGGGCGGTGCAGATGCTGCGGCGCTGGTCCTGGTCATCCATGACAACGAAGCGGACGAAGCAGCGTCCCGAGGCGAGCCGGGAGCGCATGGGATTGATGCGGGTGAACATGCGATCGAGGACGTAGGCCATGTCGTCGTCTTCAGAGAACTGGAGAACCGCTAGCATTCGCTTGGGGGCTACCTCAGCGGCTAAAGCCGCGTTCATAACTGACACTTGATCGCAGCGCTGAAGCGCTGCGCCACCCAAAGGCGCCGAGCTTCGCTCGGACGGACAGCCCCCTCGACTCTGCTCAGGGCAGGCTTGGGGGGCTGTACCAACATGAGCTGTAGTGGCGCCCAGATCCATGATCTCTTCGGCGAGAGCGAATATGCCGGGCTTGCTGGGGACTACGAGCAGGCTGTGAGGAGAATCGCAACGGAACCAACGAGACCATTGCAGGCGGCGTGGGTCGACGGGACGATCCAGTCCGTGCCGGGTTAGCGAATCAGCGACTAGGCGGGTTAAAGCTTCCATCTCAGGGCTCCTCTTGTAACGCGGGCTATAAAGCCCGGTTGCTATTTGGTGCTCTAGCGGCGTGGCTGAAGCCGCGCCCTTTCAAATCCAAAGCCGTGCCGCTTCACATCCATAGTCTGTAGCAACCGCTAAAGCCGCGCTCCTTCACATCCAAATCCTGCGGCACGGCTCAGGCCAGGCCAATACAAATCATGGATTTGGTTCTGTACGAAACGCTTGATGCGTACGAATCTTGCCTTGTCCCCAGTCGTCACCCCGGGGAGGGTTGGGGGGGACGATCACCGCGCTTTCAAAGCTTTCTGGGCCCGGCCACCCACTCCTCCGGACCGGCTGAGCCGAAAGCCTTTCTTGTTTTCTTTTTACGGGAGTGGCGCCGGGTCACCTCTGGCCTGGCGCCATTCCCGCCGGTTATTCCTGATTACTCTCTTCCCTAAAACCTGGCCCGTTCCCGCGAGACAGGTGCGAAAGGGCTATGGGATTGCAAAGTTACTCCCGCTTATTGTGCCTGTCAAGAGGGAAACACCATAGGTTGTATCCTCAACAATGACGGGCTTGATTCGGGGTAGGCGGATTCGTTTTCCACAAGTGAAATTCATGGTGCATTCATAAAAGTCAAAAGCGCGCCTGCGGGTAGAAAAATCACAGTCTGTCAGGGGCTAGAACCCAGGTTTTTTCGGGACGGCTTACGCGGCGCTGAAGCGCCGTCCTTCGACGGTGCAGCAGCGCTTCCCGAGACGTCGTCCAGGTTTGGGGCCGTTCGGTGGCGGTGCAGTTTCGCGGACGCTCTAAGCCGGTTAAGGGGGAGATCCTTCGCTACGCCTGAAAAACGGCTACGCTCAGGATGACGCCGGGTAAAAGTAGGCATTTCCCAGATGGTCAGACAGAGCGCAGGCCGGGGGATAACGAAGAGCGGTCGCGATACGGCGGGACCGGTTTGCGAACGAAAGTTGGCGGGAGCGGGAAACTCGCGGGGGGCCCGCGCCGCAACGCTTCGGTGGGTTGAGATTTCTTGCGGGGCGGCAAAGTTTCTTGCTGACCTTGAGCCGTGAAACAGCCGGACGTTTCCGCATTTTCCTGGATCGCGGCATGGCCGGCTAGCAAGGGCACATAGATATCCTCGAAGATCTGACGAGGCGCGATACTGAGAACGCCTTCTGAAGATTCGACGAGATAATCGCCCTTCGATCCGCAGTGCTGACGCCCGAGAACGTCGGTGAAGCTGAGGCTGTTGTTGAGTTGCCGGGCTTTGACCAGAAAGCGAGTGCGATAGGTAATCCATGGATTGGCTGCTCTCATAAGTGCTCGTCTTTTGACTTTTTTTGTTGTCGATAGTGAATGGTGGTGGTTGTCGGCAGGGGGCTGCCGATCTCGGGCTGCGACTCAACCGGTCCTCACCATCGGCTGAGTTCCATGTAAATTTTGGTTGAGCGCGAAACAGAATGTACGAGCGAAATGGCGCGAGGTCAATTCAGTATTTTTGGTGCAATTGAGGAAAATACTAGCCGCGGCGGGGGAGGGATGAACAACGGATCAAAGAAGCCAGTCGCGATATCCCGCTAAACCGCTTGCAGGGCACGGTTCGCCTTACAGGAAAGACCTGAGAAAAATCCGTGGAAGGGAGGGCGGGACGATTGTCCACAGAGGGTGCACAGGAAATGCAGAAAGGCGGTGGGCGGTTTGTCAGTGGTCAGTTCTCGACTTTCGGTTGAGTAGAGAATCGGGGGCTGGCTTGAGGCAGCATTAGTTCCGGTTTGCCTGTCACTCGGGCAGTTCCACGACGTATTGGTACAGCTGATGTCGCAGGTATCTTCGACGAGTACTCGACCTACGAGGAGTTAACCGCCCATGGTGTGAGTCTCAACGCGAAGGTGAACTATCGGAGTGATAGGATCAGGCCGCGCCACCCACAACAAGGAGATGTGCGATGAACTCAAATTCAGTTAGGACAACGTTTGCGACAATAGGTGTGATGCTCGTTGCGGTCTGCGTCTTTCAAACTCGATCAGCACAATCCAGTTCCGAAACCGGGTCCCAGGCAAAACCACTCCTGCTTGAGAAAGCCGAGGGTGAGCGCCGGATTTGGCGTGAGCCTCCTCCTGGCGACTTCATCCTGAAGATCAGCCCCAAAAACAATGGTTCTCAGCACCTTGTTATGGGCACCGAGGATATAACTCCCGGAGACGAATTTCCAACCCACAAGCACCTGGGGCAGGATGAAATTCTGTACATCGAAAAAGGAACCGTTCACGTTCATCTGGGAGATCAGGAACGCGATGTCCACGCAGGGGGAACTGTTTTCATTCCGGCGCTTACCTGGGTAAACGTGAAGAACGCGGGGACCGAGACCGTCAGCGTTGTGTTCGTATTTTCAGCCCCAGGGTTTGAGGATTACATGCGGTGCGACTCCGTGCTGCCCGACGAAAAAGTGACGCCTCTCTCCCCAGAACAAATGAAAGCGTGCGAGCACAAAGGGCATGTCATCTACAAAGACATCGAAGAGAACCCCAAAAAGTGAAAGAAAAGCGCGTCGCGGTTGCGCATAAATCATAGTGATAAATCTCTCCCAGGCTAAGTTTCGAGAGAGGCGTAAGTGAGGGCCGTAGGTATAACGTGCACGCAGGTGGAAGAATTTTCCCAGGACCTTGTCAACGAAAAATGGACCGAATGGGAAAGCGCGCCAGGTCAGTCATTTGGAGATGGGTGAGAACGGTAAGGTCATTGCAGTCATTCGAGGGCAGGTGGGAACAAATTCTATCGCAGGGAGGAATGATGACGACTGACCCAGTTTGTGGAATGACAGTCGACGAGAAGAAATCCGAATTCAATACGCAGTTTGCAGGGAAGAAATACTCTTTCTGCTCGGAAAATTGCAAAAGGGAGTTCGACGCTGATCCGGATGAGTTCGTGGAGACTGCGGCAGCGTAGAGGTTGGCCGAGGTTGTCACGGAGAGCAAAGAAAGGCCCCCACTGGGGGCCTTTCTTGTTGGTTGCTTTGGAATCCAGAACAGCAAATGCAAAATCGAAGTCAAGGGCAGTCGGACAGGAGTGTCCGACCCACACGTTAGCGATGCGCCAAGGCTGGCTCTTGAACTGACTTGCCAGTCTTGAACGCTTCGTAACGCTGGTTAACTTCCTCCCAATTGATTACGTTCCACCAGGCGGCCAAATATTCCGGACGGCGGTTGTTGTATTTGAGGTAGTAAGCGTGCTCCCAGACATCGTTGCCAAAGATCGGGAAGTGGCCTTGCGAAATTGGACTGTCCTGGTTGGGCGTGGTCATGATATGGACTTCGCCGCCGGGCTTTCCGGCAAGCCAGACCCATCCCGAGCCGAACTGCTTGACGCCGGCATCATTGAACTTGGCTTGGAAATCTTTGAAGTTGCCGAAGGTTTTGGTGATGACTTGGGCGATTGGGCCGGAGGGATCGCCTCCACCCTTGGGCTTCATGATCTTCCAGAACATGGTGTGGTTGACGTGGCCGCCGCCATTGTTGCGGACTGCGGCGCGAATGTCTTCGGGGATGGAATTGTAGTCGCGGATGAGATCCTCTGCGGACTTCTTGCCGAGTTCGGGATGCTTTTCGATGGCTGCGTTGAGATTCTTGACATAGGCACCGTGATGCATGTCGTGGTGAAGGGTCATCGTCTGCTTGTCGATGACGGGTTCGAGCGCCGCGTAGTCATAGGGCAGGGGCGGTAATTCATGAGCCATGATTTTTCCTCCAGGGTTCCTATTGTACTGATGATGAGATCAGGAATGCGGATTCAAGGACGCTTTTGTTTGGTGTCGGAAAATGGAGTGGTGGTTGCGAGGAGAATTGCTTGATTAGGGCGGGGGCTGAAGCCCACCGTCTTGGGGATCTTATCGCAGCGCTGAAGCGCTGCGCCACCCAAAGGCTTTGACATGCCGCAGGCCTCCCTCGGGCCTGGTTCGATAGGGAGGCGAGCCAAACGCGCGATTACTACGTCGCAAAGGACGCGACGCAACGCGCGGCTCGCCCAGATCCCCTTCGGGAACCTCAGGGCAGGCTTTCGCTGCGCAAAGAACGCTTGCTCAGGATGACAGCGAGGCGGGTGGACCGAGAATTTCGCGGACTTTGCGGGCGAGGCTTTGCAGGGTGAATGGTTTTTGCAGGAAAGCCTTTTGGGCTTCAGCGGATGGCGTGGGAAAAGCGTCCTGGGCGTAGCCGGAGAGATAGAGAACTTTCAGGCCGGCGCGGGCGGAAAGCAACTGCTGAGCGAGTTCGTGTCCGCTGAGGCCGGGCATGACGACGTCAGTAATGACGAGGTGAATGGTCTCGGAGTGACTGGCGGCGAGGGCGAGCGCGGCATCGCCGTTGCCGGCTTCGAGGACGCGGTAGCCACGGGATTCGAGGGTCTCGCGAACCAGTTGGCGGACGGACTCTTCGTCCTCTACAAGCAAGACGGTTTCCGATCCACCGGCGGCTGCGACGGACACGGGAGTTGCGCCGACAGCGTCGCAGGGTTCGTCGACGCGCGGGAAATAAATGGTGAAGACGGTGCCGCGGCCGAGTTCGCTCTGGACAAAAACGTATCCGCCGCTTTGCTTGATGATGCCGTAAACGGTGGAGAGTCCGAGGCCGGTGCCTTTGCCTTTTTCCTTAGTGGTGAAGAATGGCTCGAAGATGCGAGCTTGAGTTTCGCGGTCCATCCCCTGGCCGTTGTCGCTGACGGCAATCATGACGTACGGACCCGGCTTGATGTAGGTGTTCTCCGGGCGATAGGAATCGTCGAGCGCGACGCTGGCGGTACGAATGCAGACTTTGCCGCCGGTGGGCAGCGCGTCTTTGGCGTTGACCACGAGATTCATGATGACCTGTTCGAGCTGGCCCGCGTCGGCGCGAGTGCATCCCACGGAAGGTTCGAGCTGGGTGGTGAGTTCGATATCCTCGCCAATCAGCGGCCGGAGAAGGCGTTCCATATCGGAGACGATGGCGTTGACGTCGACAATCTTTAACTCGAGAAGTTGCTTGCGGCTGAAGGCGAGGAGCTGGCGGGTCAGCGTGGTGGCGCGATCAGAGGCCTGCTGAATGGCTTCGGCTTTCGAAAACAGCGGGTGGCCGACGGTGAGCTGGCCGAGCATAACCTCGGTATAGCCGCCGATCACCATGAGCAGATTGTTGAAGTCATGAGCGATGCCGCCGGCGAGGCGGCCGACCGCTTCCATTTTCTGGGCCTGGCGGAACTGGTCTTCGAGGACGCGGCGCTCGGTGATGTCTTCGGCGATGGCTTCGAGGACGTCGGCGGGTTCGTCGCCGCCGGCGACGGCGCGACCGCTGATGCGAACGGTGATGGAAGCGCCGTCGTTGCGCTTCCAGCGGACCTCGACGCCATCCATGCGTCCAGTGCGCCGGAATTCATCGATCAATCGAGTGTATTCGGCGGGATCGGCGAAGACATCCTCTTTCGGATCGAGGGACAGGACTTCAAGAGCGGAGTTGTAGCCCAGCATTCCGATGAGCGCGGGGTTGACGTCGAGAAAGCGGCCTTCGAGACTGGAGCGGTAAATTCCGTAGACCGCGGTCTGCACCAGAGAGCGATAGAGGACTTCGGAGCGGCGCAGGGCTTGCTCGTTGCGTTTGCGGTCGATGGCGGCGGCGAGTTGCTGGGCGACGAGGGTGAGCACATCCTTGTCGCGTTCGCCGAAGCGGGTGTTCCTGGAATAGCTTTTTAATACCAGAGCGCCGAAGATGCGCTGGTTCACCTTCAGCGGGACACCGAGCCATTGCAGCGGCATCGGGGAATTCGGCATCGGGGAACTCAATACGACTTCGCCGCGCCGCTGTAACTGTTTGGCAAATTCAGGAGTGCACAGCAGCGAATCGCCGGTGCGCAGGACATATTCGAGGAGTCCCGATCCGAGTTTCCGGGAAACCGGAGTCGGCTCCTGCTCGTCGACAAAATAGGGGAAGCTGAGCACATCCGATTCCGGCTCGTGTATGGCGATGGAGAAATTGCGGGCGCACATGAGTTCGTCGACGATGCCGTGAATGGCAGCGAAGAACTGCTGGAGATCCTGTTCGGCGCTGGCTTTTTCGGCAATGCGATAGAGAGCGGAGCTGAGAGCCTCGGCGCGCTTGCGCTCGGAGATATTTCGGTAGAGGGCATAAAACGCGGCTGCGCGGCCATCGATGATGAGAGGAGCGCAGGATACTGACACATCGAGCAAGGTGCCATCTTTGCAACGGCGCCTGGTTTCGAGGGTAAGGGATTCGCCGCGCTGCAGGCATTGAGCGATCCATTTTGCTTCGGCGGCGCGATCGGGAGGAAACAGGAGTTCGTCGATAGGCCGGCCCAGGGTATCGGCGGCGGAGTATCCGAACATGCGCTCGAACTCGGCGTTGATGCATTGAGTCTTGAAGGATGTATCGACGACGATCACAGGATCAGGCGAACCTTGAAAAATTTGTTCGAGATACTGGCGGCGAATGTCGCGAGATCGTTCCGCGCTCACATCTGAATTCGCTTCGAGGACATTCCAGGAGAGATCGATCGAGGAGAGATCGGTCGAGGAGAGATCGGTCGAGGACACATCGGAGGATTGCGCGATCGCATTGGGAGCATCCGGGGGAACGAACGCGGGCGGAACTCCGCGCTCAAGCGCCTGGCGCAAGTCCTTGGCACGCGCGATTTCCCGGGACTGAGGTCTACGGGTGACACGACCACCCATGTTGGAGCTCCCCCTCTGAAGCTCAGCCAGACGCATAGTAGAACGTAGGGGAGTGACTCGAAAGTTACTGAGGTAATTGTGTGGGATTATGCATTTGGCTTAGGGAGTGAAGACGCAGTACGCTTCCCAAATCAGGGCGCCCTGCACCTGATTCTGTGGAGGAGTGCGCGATGGGTTTGTCTCTCGTTATTGCTGCTGGCATCGTTATATCAGGCTTCGCGGCTACATGGCTGGGGGTGGAGTTGATCTTCTACCCTCCGCAAACGCCCGCAGCGAGAAGGAAAGTAAGGATTACTCTTGCTGTCTCCTTTGTCGCCCTATTGGGATTCACTTTATGGGCAACGATGCGTGGGGAAAGGACGATGGCTGATCTGCCAAAACAGGTTGCGGATGCTTTCTGACCCGTACGCGAAGTCCGAGGCGAAAGGATAGAGGCAACCGATGTGCGACGGCTCGTCTTCTGCAGCTGGAAAAGGAAAGTTTGGACAATATAACGGGTGGAGACTCCTATGCCTATGTCGCGGCAGAATGGCAAGCGGACACCGACTGCCTTCCTCTGTGCCTGCCAAGTACAGATCGCGCCGAGCCATCCAAGCCCTCACAGAAAAGCGGGAGCGCAGCCACTCTAACCTTGGATTGCCGCCGTCTTCCTCTTCCCATCTCACGTGCTCCCGGAGCCGCTTTCAACGTTCTCAATTCCGACTTTCCTGACACGATTATGGAAGGCGAGAGTGGAGCGGCGGGAGGCCCTCATCTATGGCCCGGCCCTGAGTCGCATGTTGATTGGATATTTCAGTGCACGCTGAAAAACTATGGCAACGTGTCTCTTTTGAATATCTTGGCCGTCGGAGTTCATTGGTATGGTTTAACGAGGCCAAGTCCCTTGAGGGAAGCCCACGCTCGATTCAGGCGTGATTTTCATCCGGGGTTTCAGCAGTCGCTCACAATCGAAGTAAAAATAGAAGCGATTGACCCCAACGGGGACAGATCAGTTCTATGTGTCTTGGCACGCCAACGGAAGTTCGGGTGGGGTGGAGTTCCGGATATCCTGGTCGAGCGATAGCCGAGCGCAGTTCGGATTCAACTATGGTTGGGCGAGCGGCGCGGTCGGCTCTGGTCCGGGAAGATAGTACGGCTGAATACGGCATTGTGAATCGCGGGCGCATCGGTTTCCGCGGATCTGGCCGCCGAGCCAGCTGCGGAATTCACAGTTCCTGGTGCTCCCCAAGCGTAAGCGCGGAGGGGATACGAAAACGCTCCCAAGCATGGCGTAGCCTGGGGTGCAAAAAAGGCGCCATGGAGCCAGGGAGACGCCCGGAATTGACAGTTGCCTTTGCTGCCGTACGCGTCGGAGCGGCGGAAGCGGTTGCTGGCGGCGCTCGACGGGCTGGAAGCGAGATCACCGAGATGGACCCGTAGCCGAAGGCGCGCAACGGCCGGAGGCGGTGCTTTATGAAACGCAGTTCAAGGTGCAGGTCACTGACTGCCCGAGCGATTGTGCTCACGTGAAAGCCAGCCGCTTTGAATCGGGCAAGCAAATCGGCATATTCGCCTGATGAGCGAAGAACCCAGCGGCGGAAACAGGGCGGGAAGATCATCCAACAGTAGTTGGTTCTGAGTTTGGCTCGTGGCGGTACAGCGGAGGAAGATTGATTCGAACTGAATCCGCGTCTATTTTCTTACCGTGCAAACGTCGCAACTCGCCAAGGTGCGGTGGCCGTTAGTTGCCATGCGGCTTTCCTCATGTTGCGCGAAGACTGGACGTACGCGCAACTGTGTCAGGCCGTCATGCAGGTAAGCCCTTGTATTCGAGGCCGGCCAGTGACCGACTTGAATGAGTTTCAGCATGTATCGCGGAAGGGGATATGGAAGTGATAATCGCGCGATCAAGTCGCGAAGAGCGCGACGCTTGGCGCGGATCCCCCGAGGATTATCCCGTTCGGCTTGGTCTGGGCATGGCTCTCGCGGCGCAAAGAACGCTTGCTTTCGGCGTCGACGTCGAAGTGTCGCCTAAATTCGCTTGACAGGGCGCAGCGTCGTTAGAGACGGGATGACAAACGAATAGAGACTATCGGATCAACTTTTGTTGGCCAGCATGTCGCAGACGCGGGCGATCATATCGCGCTGGTTTACGGTGAGGGTGAGGAATTCGAAGCCGTAGCGAAGGCCGTCGCAGTAACGCACGATCGCTCGGACTTTCAGAGGATACGGACTGAGCGGAAGCGGAATCTCGAGGGAGACGATCTCTCCCGTTTCGAGTTTGCCGGTAAGCGTAGCTCCAATGCCGTCCTGGCCAATTTCGGTGGAGTGTCCCCAGCAATTCTGAAATTCTCCGTCCTGGAACATGCGGACATGCAGGCGGGCGTCGAGGGCGAAGCGCGGAAAGCGGCGGACATGGGCCTTTGCCGGCTTGGTGGGCTGAGTGGGGGCGAGTTTTTTGCCTGGTGCTGCCATAAAAGTCAGGGGTCAGTGGCTAGTGGTCAGTTCTCGTCCCACAATGAACCGAAGCTGCGGAGTGAACGCTCCCTCAGGGGCTAAAGCCCTCGTCTTTATTGGCTCTGGACGGCACGACTGAAGGTCGTGCCCTTCCCGAACCTATGAACGTCGTGCCCTTCCCGAACCCATTTTGTGAGATCGCTTCTAACCACTAATCACTGTCCACTGCTTCACATTAATTCCCGTGCAGCAGGTAGCCGGGCTCCAGGGGGAGCTTGCCGGCGATCTTGACGACGGCGACGCTGCTGTTGATGGAATAGACATCCACGATTCCAATTGCTCCCGGGAGGGACGCCACTTTGTTGACCAAGTCTTCATCTGAGTTGGCAACCAGAATTGCGGGATGGTTGGGACGTCCGTGATTGGAGGTGACGATGAGGCCGCTGACCTCGTTCTCGGACATGCCATAGACCTTTTCGAGAATAATCTTCATTTCAGGGACGGAGGGCGCGCGCATGACGAAGGTGATGGGCTTGCCGTCCGGCCAGCTTTTGTTTTCGGCTTTGCAGACCTTGATAAGTTCGGGGAGGGTAATTGCGCCGAGAGCATTGGATTTGTTGGAAACCAGAGCGAGGTCCCGCGCCGACGCCAGCGAAGCGTTCATGACTAGGAAAAGCAATACACGCAGAATCCGTCGATAGAGCACGCTTGGTCTCCGCAGGCTACAGAAATCCTTGAGAGCCATTGTGCGGGAAGAGTGGTCATTTGTTAAAGGTAACTAAGGTCACAAGTCGGCGGGCAGCTGCGGCGAAGGACGGTAGTGGTGCGCGTTAGGGAAGCGATCCAAGCGCGCGATTATTGCATCGCAAAGGACGCGATGCTTCGCGCGGATCGCCCAGATTCCTCGCTACGCAAAGAACGCTTGCTCGGAATGACAATCAAAATGCACCAATACGGAACGGCGGTGAGAAAAAGGGCGCGGCTCAAGAGCCGCGCCCGCATGGCTTCACCTTTGTCGTTTATTTCTGCTTTGTTCGATTGGCATGCGAGCGGATTAATGGATGCGATACGAACATTATGTGAGCCTTCGCAATTGCGGCAGAGGCGCCAGGGGTACTCTGCATTACGAAAACTCCGGTCGAGACCTGGCCGGCGTCCAATTCTATGAACGGGAAGGTTGTGCCATCCACGGTGTAGAAAGTGAGATTTAATGCTCCGTTGAGGGTGCTGGTTGAGTTGTTGGCAGCTGTAGCCGAGATCAGGCCGCGACCGTTGGAGTCGGGGGCCTGGTAATTACCGGTGAGCGGCACATCGAAGGCCTGCATTGGAACGGCGGAGTTCTCGTCGATTATTCCGGTCACGGTGGCCCCACTACTTGCGGCGGTGAATTCGGCAATGTCATCCACTTCCGCCGCCGAACCAGTTGTAGCCCCCCCATTCTGGCCCGATAGGTTCAGGCCATAGCCCTGCGATGCGGCGAAAGTCGTGCTGGACTGCGGATAAGCTGCGCCGGCCATCATTCCCCCGGAGCCGTCGATTTCGATCAGGAGCAGGCCGCCGCTCGACGGATAGGCGGCGTAGAGTGAACCACCGACAAAGCCTCCGCCTAGACTGAGCGTGGATCGGCCGGTGCCCGCTGCGGCGTAAGTGCCGCTGAAAGATAGGGGAGATGCGGAGACGGTTCCCACATTATTGACATCCTCGCTTGAGGCCGTTGTGATGTTACCAGCGCCGTCAGTGACGATGAAGCCTCCGACCGCAATTGGGCCCGACACACCGCCCGCCAAGGTGAACGCCAACGTGCCAGTCGGTACCGTAGTAGTGGTTTGAGAGTATGCATCCCCGGATAAGGTTGCGAATGCATCGGTCTCGATGAACTTCAAGTGGGTGGCATCAATCGCGTACACGTCGAACGTGAGTGCGGCGTTCGCTTGGAATCCCGTTGCGCTTAGCGTTGTCGCTGGTGTGGTTGATGGTCCCAGTACCACCTTGCCTGTCAGGGTATTGCTGGGATAGGGAATGCCTCCGCCGTTAAGGTCTTCGAGGCCGGCGGAAATGGCGCCTCCAGAGCCAAGGGTGAAATTCCCGGCTGCCGCGAGCGAGGTGGTGCTGTTGTTGGCGACGGCGACTCCCGAGAAACTGAAGGCATAGGTCCCGCTGGGAGTGGTGCCGGACGACTGCAAGTCAAGAGTGCCACTACCGGTGCCGTTGTTATCAAATTCGGTGACGAGTCCGTCGGAGCTGTCTTCGAGGACAAAATCAAGCTGGATCGTGCCGAAGGGAGTGGAGGTGGGCAGCTTGGCAGTCCCGCGGCCATCGACGCTGACGCCGTAAGAACCACCGCTGCGGATCGTCGTGCCGGCGATCGGCCCGGTGGTGAACACGGTCGTATCCGCGTCATTGATGTCAAGTGTGCCGCCGGTGATGCCACCGCTGCCATTGGCCGTGAAAGTACCGACGATTGCGTAAGGGGCTCCGGCGGCGTCAGTGCCCGAAACGGAGAAAACATACGTGCCATTGAGGTCGCTGTTGCTAAAACCACCGCTTGGCGGCGGCACCGGGTTTGTAATCGTGCCACCACCGCCGCCGCAGGCGGCTAAGAACGAGAGCGCGCAGAGCGCGAGGAGCAGGACAAATGCGTTTCGTACAGACATAACTTCCCCCTGGGGTAAATCACTTCTGAAATCGGTCGCTGTTAATTCGGTCGTCGTTAATTCCGAGGTTAGCACAGGAATTCACCTGCCTTGAACCCGAACCAAGAGAATAAGTAGCGCGCAGACAGAAAAAATTTTGGCATGGATGAGTTTGACAAAGACACGAGTCAGACCAGATTCCCTTCGGCTCGCTCAGGGCAAGCTCTCACGGCGCACAGAACGCTTGTTCGGAATGACAATCGAAATGCGTCACCACCAAAATTCGGAATTGACAATTCGCAATTCATGCAAGCTATACATATCTTTACATTCCGTATTTAAGTAAGTGATAGGTTGGATGCAGATGGAGCGACTAAGGAAAGTGCGGGGTGCGAAATTCCAAAGTGCGGTGCGGCGGCTGGCTGCGCTTTCGCTCATTGTGACAGCGATGAGCGCTGCTTGCGCGGGGCAGGCCGGAGCTAAAACGACTTCGTCAATCAATCGGACAACGGCCGCACAAGGCGCTGCCACACAGGAAAATGCGGCGCCGAACGATAAAGCTGCGAACGGACTGTTGATCGAACCCAGCGATTTACCTGTCACTTATCCAAGGGCGCCTTATCAGGTAAAGTTTCATGCGCGCGGCAACTACGTCCCGGTGCTGCACTGGAAGTTGGAGAGTGGAACTTTGCCGCCGGGGATCAAGCTGCAAGATGACGGACTGTTGTGCGGAGAAGCGCAGCGGGCGGGGGAGTTTCAGTTTGTGGTCTCGGTGAGGGACGGCGGACAACCGCGACAGGCTTGGCAAAAGGTATTTACGATCAAGGTAGTGGAGGCAATCACGGTGGCGTGGAAAGTTCCGGCGCATGTGGCTGTGAACCGCATTGAGGGCAGCGTAGAAGTGTCGAACACAACGGTGGACGACATGGATTTGACCTTCGATGTGAAGGCGGTAGCGGAGAACGGGCGGGCCACCGAGATTGGATATCAACACTTTCTGTTGACGAGGGGAACGGTTGGAATGTCGCTGCCGTTTGGCGAAACGTTGCCGTATGGGAGCTACATAGTGTACGTCGACGTGAACGGCGAAGTAGCCAGTCGAAACGCTATTTATAAACAAGAGCTGCAGACGCCGAGACGGCTGCGGGTGCTGGTTGGGCCGTAGGGGAGTCTATTCGGCTTTCGGCTCCGGCTTTCGGCACCGAGGTCACGTTGACTTGGGTTTGAAGTTTCTGAAAAACTAGTTTGGCGGAATTCTAATTCGCGGGACTTTCCCGTTCCATTCCGTCGTGATCGCGAAAACTTGATGGCGAAACATGATTGCAAAATGTTGATTGCGAAACATGGAACTGCTGCTTAATCTCGCGTGGGTATTGCTGGCGCTGCCGGCATACTGGCTGTGGCGGTGCGGTCCGGGAACCCAGCAGAAACGCTGCGTTACATCGTTACAGTGTTTGCTGACCCTGGGATGCGTGCTCGTTTTGCTGTTCCCTGTGATCTCGGCGTCCGACGATCTGCATGCCATGCGGGCCGAGATGGAAGAGTCGGCTACCAGCAAGCGCACGGTGCGCCAGGCGGCGAGCGACAAGAGTTCGGCCTGGACCAACCGGATGCAAAGCCCTCCGATTATGGCGGCGAGTGCGACGCGGCTCGCGCTTGATGAGGTTGGGCTGCTTGACGTTCCCGTTACGTGTTTCTCTCCTCTGGCCAGGCCTTGCGTTCTCAACACGGGCCGAGCACCTCCGTCTTCTCTCCTCGGATAAGTCCGCCAAAATCCTCGCAATCGCTGATGGGATGTAGTCACGAATCCGCAGCGACGATGCCTCATCCTTTAGGAAATCTTTACGGCGGAGAACGGATGCTCCTGAAAGGTCTGCGGGGCGCGGCATTTTGAAGTCACGCTCCGTCGTTGAGCGGCTGAGGACCCTCGAATAGATTCAGGGGATTAGGAATTGTGAATTTGTGGGAGACGGGATTTTACTGGAGCGTATTTTGCGGCACGGCTAGAAGCCTTGCCCTTTCAAAACCTATTTATGAAACACGCTCTAGTACATCCGGAGAATCCGAAGGGCGTCATCGATTTATGGAGTTATTGATGGGAAGAACACTTTCGCGCTGTTGCGGCGTTTTCGCGATGCTGTGCGGGGCTGGGCTGGCCGCGGCGCAAGCGGCGCCGCAGACCACGCCGACAACGCAGTCTCCGCCGCAGGCCTTGACGTGGGAGCAGGTGAAAAATCGGCTGGAGTTGAACAATCCCACGCTGCTGGCGGGGAAGTTGAATATCAATGAATTGCAGGCCGATGAGTTGACGGCGCATTTCCGGCCGAATCCGCAGCTGAGTTTGCTGGCGGATCAACTCGACCCGTTTCCCGGCGGGCCGTCGCACGGACCCTTTGCCTACTGGCTGCCATCGGCGACGGTGAGCTATTTGCACGAGCGGGCACACAAGCGGGAGTTGCGGACTGAAAGCGCGAAGAAGGCAACGGCAATTGCACTCTCGCAGCAGGACGATCTGGAGCGGGGCTTGCTGTTCAGCTTGCGCAGCGCGTTCGTGCAGACGCTGCAGGCGAAGGCGGTACTGCAGGTTTCGAAAGAGAATCTTGACTATTACGACCATGTTTTAAAGATCAGCCGAGACCGATACCAGGCGGGCGACATTGCGCAGATCGATTTGGATCGCCTGGAGCTGCAGCGTGTGCAATATGAGTCGGATGTGCAAACGGCGGAAGTGAATTTGCGAACGGCGAAAATCCAGATGCTCATGCTGTTGAACGATCGCACCCCGATCGAGCAGTTCGACCTGGTGGGCGTCTTCGATTTTAGCGATCAGATCGAGCCGTTGGATGCTTACCGGCAGATCGCGCTGGATAATCGTCCGGACTTGAAGGCGGCTGTGCAGGCGGTGGATAAGGCGCACACGGACTACAAGCTGGCGGTCGCCAATGGGTCGACGGATCCAACGTTCAGTTTCGATGTGGGGAGGAATCCCCCCATCGATTTGTATTTTGGCGTGGACGTGCAGATTCCGCTGCGCATTTTTGATCGCAATCAGGGCAACAAGCTGCACACCAGGATCGACATTACACGCAATGAAAAGCTGCGGGATGCGGCGCAGGCGCAGGTGTTCAACGATGTGGATTCGGCGTATGCCACGTTGAACAGCAATCTTATTTTGCTGAGAGCTTATAAGCAGAAATATCTGGCGCAAGCGGTGCGGGTGCGGGACACGATTTTCTTTTCTTATCAGCACGGCGGAGCGTCGCTGCTGGATTTTCTGAACGCGGAGAGCGATTACCGCAGCGTGGAACTCAGTTACACCAACCTGATCGGTTCGTACTTAACGTCGGCGGCGCAGCTGAACCAGGCGGTAGGCAAAGAGGTGATCCAATGAGAACCCGATGCTTCGACAGACTGTGGAAAAACTCTTTCTTGATGACTTACGTTGCCTCGGCGGCTAAAGCCGCTGTTGACGCTGTGATATTTACGGCGCGGCTGGAAGCCGCGCCCTTTCAAAACCGTGTCGCAGGCCGAGTTTTTCCGCAGCCTGCCAAGTACGCCGGAGTGGGGTTGTGCGTGGCGCTGGCTTTAGCGATGGCTGGTTGCAATGAAGGCAAAGCTGACCCTAAGGCCGAGGCTCCGCCAGCGGCAGCAGTCGAACCCGATCTTGATGCCAATAATTTCAAAGTGGATCACCCGGAACAATTTCCCCTGGCCACGGCGGTGGAGTATAAGGCGGCGCCGGCCCTGAATGTTACCGGTGTTGTGCAGCCGGATATCGCGCGGGCCGTGCCGGTGATTTCGGTGGCTTCCGGGCGAGTCCTCGAGATAAAAGCGCGGCTGGGTGACGTGGTGAAAAAAGGCCAGTTGCTGATGAGAGTTCAGAGCAACGACGTTTCCGGAGCGTATCAGGCTTATCGCAAAGCCGTGAATGACGAATTGCTGGCGCGACTGCAGCTCGATAGGCAGAAGACTCTTTACGAAAAAGGCGCGGTGGCCAAGAGCGCTCTCGAACAGGCGGAAGACGTCGAAAAAGATGCCCAGGCCGATCTGGATGCGGCGAACGAGCAGTTACGACTGCTGGGAGTGGACAAAGACCATCCTTCGGGAGTTGTTGACGTGGTTGCACCAATCTCGGGGGTGATTTCCGATCAGCAAATTACGAATGCTGCGGGGGTGCAAGGATTGGGTTCACCGAATCCTTTTACCATTTCCGATCTTACTTACGTCTGGATCATTTGCGATGTTTACGAAAATGATCTGGATGCGGTGCATGTGGGAGAGTTCGCCGATATCCGGCTGAACGCGTATCCCGACAAGATGTTGAAAGGTCGGATCGATAACATTCTGCCGGTGCTGGATCCCAATATTCGTACTGCGAAAGTCCGCCTGGAAGTCGCGAATCCCGGATTGATGCGGGTGGGCATGTTCGTAACCGCGACCTTCTACGGTAAGCAGGCGGAAACGCGAGCGTCGATTCCGGCGACCGCGATTATGCATTTGCATGATCGCGACTGGGTATACGCGCCGCTCGGGGCGGGACATTTCAAGCGCCTTGAAGTGGTCGCAGGGAAAATGCTGCCGGGCAATCTGCAGGAGGTCACTTCAGGAATTAAGCCGGGAGATCAGGTGGTTTCGAATGCTCTGGCGCTGCAGAACACGGTGGAGCAATAACGGTGGTGCAATAGATGATTCGCCACATTGTCGATTTCGCGCTCAACAACCGTCTGCTCGTGCTGGCGCTGGCCCTGATCCTTTTCGCCGGAGGAATCGTTTCGTTTAGGCGGCTGCCGATTGAGGCTTATCCCGATGTCGCGGATAACTATGTCGAGGTCATCACGCAATGGCCGGGAATTTCCGCGGAGCAGATCGAACAGCAGGTTACGATTCCACTCGAAATCGTGATGAACGGCATTCCGCATGTGGTGCATCTGCGATCTTTTTCGCTGTTCGGACTCTCTGATCTGAAGCTGATCTTTGACGATGAATCGGACAACGACTGGAACCGGGAGCGGGTTCTGGAGCGGCTGAGCCAGGTCACGCTGCCGCCAGGCGTGGTGCCGCAAATGGGCACGGACTGGAGCCCGGTCGGCCAGATTTATTTCTTTACCTTGCGCAGCACCAATCCTGCGTATGACCCGATGGAACTGAAGTCGATCGAAGATTGGGTGATCGAAAAGAATTTCAAAGCGGTGCCCGATATTGTAGATGTCGCCAGCTTTGGTGGACCGACCCGCGAATACCAGGTTCGAGTTGATCCCAACAAACTGGTCGCCTACGGGCTGAGCCTGGCGCAGGTCGAGCAACAGCTCACCAACAATAACGCGAATGCGGGCGGCAGCTTCATCCAGGAAGGCTTGCAGCAGATCAACGTGCGCTCGGTAGGATTGGTCGATCGCTCGCAAGACATCGCAGAAACGGTGATCCTGACCAAGAATGGCACGCCACTGCACGTGAAGGACATTGCCGCGGTTTCGCAAGGTCCAAAGATCCGGCTGGGGCAATTTGCGAAGGCCATTCATCGAGAAGACGGCAAGATCGTCGATAACGACGATGTGGTCTCAGGCATCGTGCTGTTGCGTAAAGGAGCGGCGGCGGATACGGCCCTGCAGGGCATCCACAAGAAAGTGGAGGAGTTGAACAGTCAGATATTGCCTCCCGGCGTGAAAGTTGTTCCATTCATTGACCGCAGCGATCTGGTTCACTTCACCAGCCACACGGTGCTGCACAATCTGACGGAAGGAATGATCCTGGTATCGATCATTCTGTTCTTGTTTCTGGGCAATATCCGGGGCGCGCTCATTGTCGCGGCGACGATTCCGTTTTCACTTTTGTTTGCGTCGATATGTTTGGACTTGAGACACATTCCCGCGAATCTGTTGTCTCTGGGTGCGTTGGATTTTGGCATGGTGGTGGATGGCGCGGTGGTGATGGTGGAAAATATCGTGCGCCATTTGGGCACCAAGAATGGGATCAAGACGCCGAACGAAAAAATCGGAGAGGCTTCCCATGAGGTGCAGCGGCCGGTGTTCTATGCGATCGCCATCATTATTACCGCTTACCTGCCGATCTTTACGCTGCAGCGCGTGGAAGGGCGACTTTTTCATCCGATGGCATGGACGGTGGCATTTGCGCTGCTGGGGGCGTTACTGTTCTCGATTTTGATTGCGCCGGTACTGGCCAGTTTCGCTTTCGCGAAGGGAGCTAAGGAATGGCACAACCCTATCATGCTTTTTCTGATTGACCGGTATCGTGTCGCGGTTCGGTGGGCGATTCGCCATCGTGCGGTTACGGTGGGCGTGGTCGTGTTCATGATCGTCGTGGGAAACTACCTTGCCTTCGGGGGCGCCATTGGTTCCGAATTTTTGCCTCACCTGGATGAAGGCGCTCTCTGGGTGCGGGGCACGCTTGCGCCCAGCACTGGGCCGGACGAAGGGATTCGCGTCGCAAACCAGGCCCGAATCATCCTGTGCTCTTTTCCAGAAGTCCCACGATGCACAAGTCAAGTGGGGCGCCCGGATGACGGAACGGATACGACAGGATTTTTCAATACTGAGTTTTTTGTGGATCTTAAGCCAAAGGAAGACTGGCGGCCAGTGTTTCACGAGAATAAAGACGAATTAATTGCGGCTATGAGTCGCGAACTCGACAAGCTTCCTGGCGTTCTTTGGGGCTTCTCGCAACCCATCGAAGACAACATGGAAGAGGCCGTCAGTGGAGTGAAGGGCGCGCTCGCGACGAAGATTTATGGCGACGACTTGAAGGTTCTGGAGGAAAAAAGCGATGAGATTGTGAAGATCATGTCGCAAATCAAGGGGGTTGAGGATCTTGGAGTTTTTCGGGTGCTGGGACAACCCAATCTCAATGTGGTTGTTGACCGGGAGGCTGCGGCCCGTTACCAGATCAACGTCTCGGATGTGCAGGACGCGGTTCAAACCGCTGTAGGAGGGAATGCGCTGACCCAGGTTTTGAAAGGCGAAGCGCGATACGACCTTACGCTGCGCTACCTGCCACAATACCGGGATACGCAGGAGGCGATCGAGAATATTCGACTGCTGTCGCCCACGGGAGAGCGCGTTTCGCTCGCTCAGTTGTGCAAGGTAACGGTGGCGGATGGGGCCTCTGAGGTCTATCGCGAAGGCAACCGGCGCTATGTTGCCATCAAATACAGCGTCCGCGGACGCGACCTCGGTAGCACGGTCGAAGAATCCATTAAGAAAGTAAATGAGCAGGTTAAATTACCGGTGGGATACACGATCGACTGGGAAGGTGAATATGCCAGCCAGAAGCGGGCCAACGCGCGGCTGCTCATTGTATTGCCCATCACCATTCTGATCATCTTCATTCTGCTTTACACCATGTTCAAATCATTCAAATGGGCAGTGTTGATTATGGCGAACATTGCCATCGCGCCGATTGGAGGGGTGCTTGCTTTGCTGATCACTGGCACCAACTTCAGCGTATCCTCCGGCGTCGGTTTTCTGGCGCTATTCGGTGTGTGCGTGCAGACGGGTGTGATCATGCTGGAATACATTAATCAGCTTCGGGCACGCCGCTTTACCATTGAGGACGCAGCAGTGGAGGGGGCGGTAATGAGACTGCGACCAATCATGATGACAATGCTGGTGGCGACTTTGGGACTGTTGCCGGCGGCGCTGTCACACGCGATCGGCTCGGATTCTCAGCGACCATTCGCGATTGTTATCGTGGGCGGCCTTATCGCGGCTCTCGTCATGAGTATTTTTCTGTTGCCGACTTTGTATGTGTGGGTCGCGGGCGAGCGCGATGTGCTGCCTATGGCCGAAGAAGCGTTCGAAATGGGCGAGCACGTGGACTAGTTTCTGAGTTCTCAGTTCTCAGTTCTCAGAAAAGGCGAGACATTCTGCGCGGGGTAAGGCTGCTTGCGGCTGATCTGGATTATTTCTGCTAAGTGGCTACACTTTTGCAGGTGAGAGTGAGAAGCTAGTTCATGGCTGAAAAGTCCGGCGCAAGCCTCGAAGAGATCCTCGCGCGACAACAGAGCGAACTGGACCGGTTGAGGGACGCTCTCGGACTGCTCGGCGTTAATGCGTGTTTCTGGTGCAAAAAGTTCTTGCGTCGTTCCGATCCTGGCATGCTGTTCGACGCCGGCGAACTGATTTGTTACGGCTGCATTCGCGACTGGTGGCCGCAGCGCAGCGCTCAACTCAGCAGCAAAGAGCGGGAGACTTTGGAAGGTAAGCTGGTCTTCTGGTTGCGCGACCACCATCATGCCGAAACGTTCAAGGATCCAGCCAAGCTGCCTGAGAGTTCCATCCAGGAACTGCACATTGTCGCGAACTGCCTGGAATGCCGCGGGACGGGAAAATTGGCAGGGGGCGAGGAACGCTGCCGCTATTGCGAAGGGCGCGGGACGGTGTGGGTGATTGTTTCGCGGAAGAAGGTTTAGTTGACGCTGGAAGGTGAGAGCTAGAACCCAAGAGCCTAAAAAATAAGAGCTCCGAGGTGGTGTTGAGTCCATTCGTCTCGGCCAGTAGCTCGCGTTAGACCCTTGCTTGACCTGCTACGGAGCTTCCCTTGCGGGGTGCCGCGCGCGATCTTCGCTTGGGCTCCGGGCTTACCGCCAACCGGATAAACCTACCCAACGCCTCGGAACTCTATCCTGCCTTCAACTGGGTTTCTCGTTCTCCTCGACCAGCGCTTTGCTATAGACCCTTACCCGCCTTCCCTCATCATTTTGCAATGTGAGAGTGACTAGGCTTGAGCCCCGGACGCCGCACCAACCGGAAAAACTTAAGAAACTGTCAAAGAACGATTCTGTTTTACGCTTTCTATAATTTTCGTCAACGAAAAACCTGCGTGCGCAAGATACGTATTTTCAATCGAGTGCAAGCCGTCCACAGACGGGTGACAGGATTTAGTGCATATTGAGAAGGGCAGTTCTCTGAGGACGCAGGTCGAAAGCGGATATCGCAACGCTCGCGCGGACTACGGAAACGCAATGCAAACGACGCGGCAGCATGGGAGTTGTGAATATCTAGCGGAGATCCGCATCAAATCTGGCGAAATCCAAATTCCCGGGCCGTGAAGGATGCTCGCTTGCCTCATGAAATCGATTATGTTTCCTGCAAATGGTCTGAACATAATTTGTCATGGCTTAATTTCTTGACAACACAGCCAACTCTGCTAAAGTGCGAGAACAGCTGCTAACCTTACTTACCGACTTGTAGGTGCTTAGTTTATGAAGAATGTTTACGAAGTCCTGCGGCAGAAAGAGATGGAGCTCACCCGGCTGGAAAAAGAAGTGGAAGCGCTACGGCTGGTGGCTCCGCTGCTGTCCGAAGAAAAGGAAATGAATTCCGACATGGCCAAATCGGTGTTGCCGACTGCGGTGAACGGACCGCAGCAGCCGATCCGTATTCCGTCGCCCCCTGCCGTCGCGGCGGCGCAACCGGTGCGCGCAGCCGGGTGGGACGATAGCGCCAAGCGCTGGCCATAGAGGCCAACTTGGTTTGGCGCGCCAGCCCTCCCGAGGCTCAATCTTTTCATTTTTTAGCAGACGCTGCGGCCCAAGACTCACCTCAGGCGCTAAAGCGCGGTCCTCTCCTCCTGCTGATGCGGCACGAGTAGAACTCGTGCCCTTCCCTGTTGCACGTATTACCCAGTTGCAAGTATTGCGATATTTTCCCGACTAGAGAATCTCGCGCAGAGTTTCCAGCAGGCGATCCACTTCTTCCGCGGTGTTGTAGTGGACGAGGCCGATGCGGAGGAAGCCGCCGCTGCTTTCGACGTCGAGCCGCTCCGTGAGGTTCAAAGCATAGTAGTTTCCATCCCAGGTGAAGAAGCCGCGCTCGCCCAGTTTAGTGGCGAGTTGCAGTGGAGTGTGACCCGGAGCTTGATCGATGGCACGGACTGCGAGTGTGGGGCACCGCCAGTCGAAGCAGGAAGGATCGGTGATGCCGAAGATCTTCAGATTAGGAATCTGCGAGAGGCCGGTGATGAGGCGTTCCATTAATCTGTGTTCATGACGGTGAATCGCCTCGAACGCGGCGATGATCGCGGCGCGGCGAGTAGCGGCCTCGGGACATGCGTGACGGCCGAGATCGGCGATGTATTCCACGCAGGCGGTGATTCCGGCGATGCACTCGTGGTTCAGCGTGCCCCACTCCCAGCGGAAGGGAACGGCATCGGTGAGCGGACGCACTTTGTAAGGACGCAGGCGCGCGAGGTGTTCGCGCTTGCCGAAGAGAACGCCCATGTGCGGTCCAAAGAATTTGTAGCTGGAGCAGACTAGAAAATCGCAATCGAGGGCGGCCACGTCAATGAGGCCATGCGGGCCATAGTGGACGGCGTCGACATAGACGAGCGCGCCTGCGGAGTGGGCGAGGCGCACGATTTCTTTGACGGGATTGATGGTACCGACCGAGTTCGAGGCGTAGCCGACGGCGACCAGTTTGGTTCTTGAAGTGAGCTTTGCGGCAAGGTCTTCGACATCGAGAGTGCAATCTTCTTTGTGAATTTCCGCCCAGCGGATGGTGACCCCCTTTTCTTCTTCGAGCGCGAGCCAGGGGGAAACGTTGGCATCGTGATCGAGGCGCGTGACCAGGATTTCGTCGCCCGGTCCGAGGTCGCGGCCGACGGCACGGGAGATCGCGTAGGTGAGCGTGGTCATGTTGGGGCCGAAGACGATTTCGTCGGCGCCGCAGTGGAGGAAATCGGCCATGGCGGCGCGGGCTTCGGCGATCATGGCGTCGGTGTTGCGGCTGGTCGCGTAAGCTCCGCCGGTGTTGGCATTGTTGCGGCGCAGGTAGTTGGAGATGGCGTCGATGACCCGCTGCGGAACTTGCGTTCCGCCGGGTCCGTCGAGGAAGACGGCGGGATGTCCGTTGACGGTTTGGGAGAGTGAGGGAAATTGGGCGCGGATGGACGGGAGGTCTAGGGCGGTGGGGGCGGAGGTTTCGGTCGTGGGCATGGTGGTCTTCTATTTTTACCATGAGATGGAGAGGTTTCTTGCGGATCAAGGTCGCGCATGGCATCATTCAACGGCAGCGTGTTCGATGAGAAAGGGTATTGCGGCGGTGGTCGTCGCTGGTGTTCTGTTTTCAGGATGGCTGGTCCATGCGAGGTATAAGGCGCGGCTTGCTGAATCTAGAACTGCTCAGGCGAAACGCGATGCCGCATATCAACTCGTGCTGGCTCAGTTCCATAGGGATGTGCAACTGCGGATGCCGAGATCCGGAGTGAAGAAGTACCTGGATTTAAAGCAGGTGCAATATAGCGAATGGGAATGGAACATCCGGACCAAGATCGGAGAGGATCCGGGAGATGGTTTCACGTGCGATCGATGGGGCGTCTATATTGATTTTCACTTCGAACCTGTCCAAGTTCAGACAGAACCGTCGGAATTCGACCATCTGAGCGGCATCGCAATCACTAAAATTGGACATTGCTTGTGAAAAACTGAGGGAGATCCTTCACTCCGCCTGAAGAACGGCTTCGTTCAGGATGACGCCGGGGCCGCGGGGCCGGTTGAATTTTGAAAGTTTACGCAGCCCTGAAGGGCCGCTCTTCCACGGCACTGTTCACTGTTCGGGCGACCTTCCGGCGCACGGTGCTCTACTTCGGAATACGGTGCTCTACTTGCTCAACCGCCCGGACGAAATCGGCGAGCATGCCGTAGGCGGTGGCGTAGAGGCCGGGATTTTCTTCCGTGATGGCGAGGCCGGGGAAGATGTCGGTTTCGAAATGGATGTAGGACGACGTGCCGGAAATTTGTGCCATCGGATCGGTTTGCGGGATTTGTTCCGGGCGGACGCTGGCTGTTATTCCCTTATCCGCTTTAGTTTTATTTGCGCGGCAAACGAGTTTATACGGGCGGCCTTCTTTTTTTGCGGCGCGGACGGCTTCTGCGCTCAGGCCGCGAATTCCTTCGCGGTTGATTTCTTCTAACTTGATTGGAACATCCATCAGCACTGTGATGAGCGCGGCGGTTTTTACGGCAGCGTCCCAGCCGTCGATATCGTGCGTGGCGTCGGTTTCGGCGATGCCCAGGGACTGAGCTTTCTTCAGAGCTTCGTCGAAGCTGAGGCCGTTTTCCTTTTCACTCAAGATCACGTTCGTGGTGGAGTTCAGAATGCCGTGAAATCCCTGCAGATGGAGCACGGGCAATTCGTGGAACAAAGAGAAGATCGGGACGCCATCCATCACGGTAGATTCGAAAAGAAAGCGCTTGCTGCGCGCGGCGGCGAGATCGCGGAGTTCGCGGTAGGCGTGGACGATTGGTCCTTTGTTGGCGGTGATGGCGTGGGCTCCGTGGTTGAGGGCGGCGCGGATGTGGTCGACGGCGGGCTGGCCGGTTTGCACATTGAGCGAGGTAGCTTCGAAAAGGATGTCGGCTTGGGCGGCGGCGAGCCACGCTTGGATGGTTGCGGGATTTCTGTCTGATTCCCGGCTTTTGTCGGACAAGAGTGTCCGACCCACACGGACCAAATCCAAACCATCGGGGTCGGCGATCCATCCCAGTCGGCGTGAGGCTACTCCGGTGATACGGAAGGAGATTCCGTGGCGGTCGCGGAGTTCCTGCTCGCGGTCTTGGAGCAACTGAACGAGGGTGCGATTTACATTGCCGAAGCCTAGGAAACAGAGGTTGTGGGTTGGGATGGGGTCCTCGCGCGGGGACTCAAGCCCCGATTCAGGTTTCTTGGGGCGGGTACGGCGCGGCTCAAAGCCGCGCCCTTTCAAAACCAGTGCCGACAGGACTCCCATACTACAAAATCGCCGATATGACCCCTAACCCATTACCGTGGTGTGCTCGGGCTGCACTTTGTACATCACGCGGATCTCGCCAGGCTGGCCGTAAGGATATTTGTCGACGCCGAGGTATTTCTTGGCTAGCTTGTCGATGTGGGCGCTGGCGCCGTCTTCGGTAATCTCGACCACGCGGCCGCGGATTTCGAGATAGCGGTAGGGATTTTCGGGGTCCATCAGTGTCATCGCTACGCGCGGGTCGCGGCGGACGTTTTTATCTTTCTGGCGGCCTTTGGCGGAGTTGAAAATGATGTTCTGGCCATCAAAGTCGCACCAGACTGGTGTGACTTGCGGACGGCCGTCGGGCATCAGCGTGCCCAGGTTGGCAAAGGCGCGCTTCTGAAACAGATCGCGGTATTTTTCAGGGATGTTTTGCGACATGAAGAATCTCCTTGCGGTGGTTCGGTGTTGAAAGCACATTATAGATCGAGGCACGGGTTCAGAGTGATTTGCGGCGGGGCGGCAGGGCCGAGTAGTCTTGCAGACCATGATTTGCAGCTAAGGAGGATGGGATGCGACTAAAGTCGCGGTTGATATTTATAAACATTTACGGCGCGACTGGAAGTCGCGCCCTTTCAAAGCCGAATAGCCGAGCGGCTCTTTGGAAGGGAGTGGGGAGCCGTGCATGGGTAATTGGGCTGCTGGCGGCGATGCTTCTGCTGGGGGCGTTCACAGGCGCGCAGACCACGAAATATCCGCAGACGATTGTATTCATGACGGATTTCGGCGTAGTGGACGATTCGGTCGCGATCTGCAGAGGCGTGATGTACTCCATCATGCCGGAGGTGCGCATCGTCGACCTCACGCATCAGGTCACGCCGTTTTCGATTCGCGATGGCGCACGTTTTCTTTATGGGGCAACGCCTTACTATCCGGCGGGAACGGTTTTTGTTGTCGTGGTGGACCCGACCGTTGGCAGCACGCGCAAAGCGATTGTCGCGAAATCAAAACGGGGACAATATTTTGTGCTGCCGGATAATGGCGTGCTCACGCTGGTGGAACAGCGCGACGGGATCGAGGGGGTGCGCGAGATCACGAATCCGGATTGGATGATTGGCACCAAGATGTCGTCGACGTTTCACGGGCGCGACATTTTTTCTCCGGTGGGAGCGCATGTGGCGCGCGGCGAGGATTGGACGAAGGTGGGTCCGGAGATGCCGGTTGCGGCGCTGGTGCAGTTGGAATTGAAGACGGCGCGCCTCGATGATCGCGGAGTTACGGCGGAGGTGATTGCGACGGATGGTCCGTTTGGGAATCTGGTGACAAATTTAGATGCGGAGGACTTTCTGAAACTGGGCTACCAGCGCGGGCAAGAAGTGCCGGTGAAGATTGGCGACCAAGAAATGAAGATCAAGTTCATGCGGACTTTCAGCGATGTTCCGCTAAGGGAGCCGCTGCTGTATATCGATTCGCGAGGTCATTTTGCCATCGCGGTGAACCAGGGGAGTTTTGCTGCAACGTTTGGCGTGAAACCGCCGGTGGAGCTGTTTATTCCGCGGAAATAGCTTCGGAGAAAAGCAGATTCCTCGCGCCAGAAAGAAGGCGCTCGGAATGACAAATCCATTTTGGATGCTCACGCTGTGCGTCGGAATGACAAATGCATCTTGGATGCGCACGCGGCGCTCGGGATGACAATCCTTAGGGGGCAGCTTCGTTATCGTTCTGAATGCGCGGCAGGATGGCGCGAAGCAGGGCTTCGAAGCTGGTCTTGACGCGCTCGCCGGTCTCCATGACTTCCTGGTGGGACAGAGGCTGGTCGAGAATGCCGGCCGCCATGTTGGTGACGCAGGAGATCGCGAGCACTTTGATTCCCGTGTGGCGCGCAGTGATCACCTCGGCCACGGTCGACATTCCGACCAGGTCCGCGCCGATGGTGCGGAGATAGTTGATTTCGGCAGGCGTTTCGTAACTTGGACCGAGAAGGGCGGCGTAAACGCCTTCGTGCAGCGTCATTCCGAGCCTGCCGGCCTCCTCTTGCGCGATCGCACGATAGTCTTTGGCATACGCATGGGTCATGTCGGGGAAGCGGACGCCGAAACCCTCGTCATTGGGGCCAGTCAGCGGATTTACGCCCTGCAAGTTGATGTGGTCGCGGATGAGCACGAGCGCGCCTTGCTGATAGTTCAGATTGATTCCGCCGGCGGCATTGGTCAGGATGACTGCGCGAATTCCCATGCGGCTGAAGACGCGCATGGGGAAGGCAACTTGCTGCACGGAATACCCTTCATAAAGATGAACGCGGCCTTGCATTACCGCAACGGCGACGGGGTCGACATTGCCGATCACCAGTTGTCCGGCGTGGCCGATCGCGGTGGAACGCGGGAAGGCGGGGATCTCGGAGAAAGGAATTCGCACGGCGTTGGTCAATGAATCGGCGAAGCCGCCGAGACCGGAGCCTAGGACGAGGCCAATTCGCGGACGCAATTGCGTGCGTCGCAGCGCAGACTGGGCGGCGGTTTCGGAGAGTGTAAATTGATCGGTCATAAAAGTTGCGGGCGAAATTACAAATCGTCATCCATCAAAAAGCGCCCGTGGCCGTTGCGATCCAGCCAATCATACAGAAACGTTTGATAGAGATAAGACGCAACGACTTCTTCTCCGAGTTCGTGCGTCTCCGTGCAAATAAAAGGTAGGCGAAGGCCCGCGAGCACCGCGATCAGAGATTGCGCGATCTGGTTAGGGCTGATGCGACCGTAGGGATACGCGCTCTTGATCTGGCTGAGCGGGGCTGTAATTACTAGCAGGCTGTGAGGAAGTTCGCTCATGCGGCGCAGGCGCTTGATGAACGCTCCGCGGTTTTCGCTGAAGGAACTCACCAGGTCCGGAAGATCTTTGCGCTCGACCACGCAGGAATCTTCCATTCCGGCCACGCTATAATCGCCGAGCGCGAGAGCGCGATTTTCGACGCCGGCGAACCAGCCTTTGAATCGCCGGAAGGAAAGCGGAATCTGCTCGCGCGTGTCGACCACGGCGACCGGCAGCGGGGTGCGGAGTTGAGTTCCGCCGCGCTCTGCCCGCACGGGCACGATGGGATGCGCGACGGGTGCGGCGGTCATCTGCCATTCGAGGGGCGAGGCAATCAGGGTTCGCGGCTTGCGGGACATTGGTCTCCAGTAACTAAACGGCTCTGTTTCGCGAATGGAGCAGCCCACCTCAGGGGCTAAAAAGCCCCGTTAATTAAGAGTACTTGGTGGCGGCGCGCCTGAAGGCGCGCCATTTCAAAGCCCGATCCGCCGCGAATTTGGACACCACACTAGAACTTCCTCTCGAACGTTGCGAACTCGGTTTCGAGCTTCCACTGCATGCGGGCGCGTTCGTGGGTCGCGAGGAATTCCTCGCATGCGGCGGAAGGCTTGCCGGAGGCGGCATCTCCCGCACACGCGGGCGCCATGCGAAATACCAGCTTCGTTTCTATCCACAGGCTCTGGCCAGGCAGGAAGCTGTGCTCCAGACTTTGACGCGCCATACGCTTCAAGTCTACGTAGGACAAGTGATAGCTCTCGACCGCTCGCAAATATTCATGGGTCATGTCAGAGCGCGCAACGCCCTCGTCGTCAGACGCCAGCGCCACCGGGACGCCGTATTTCATATAAACCGGAAGCGGATGGTCGTCCCCGCTCACGCCTAAGATCATGTCATTGGAGGTGAGCGCGATTTCGACCAGCACATCGCGCTCCGCCATTTCGCGCAGCAGGCTGAGCGGATCTTTTTCGTACATTACGGAAACCCCGTGGCCGATGCGCTCCGCATGTCCGCGCTCAACCGATGCGCGAATGTGAAACTCCAAGTCTTCCGGGGGCACCAAGCCCAAAGCGAGTTCTCCCGCATGCAGCGCGATATGCACCTTGGGATAGACGCTGTGCAAATAATCGAGCATGGCCATGTGCTCATTGAAATCGTGAATGGGAACATACCAATCTTCGGGCATGACCAGATTGAGTCCGACGAATCGCGGGTCGGATGACGCCAGTTCGAAACCCAGTAAGATTTGTGCGAAGACTACTTCGTGAGGCAGGCCGCGCAGCACCTGATAAATGTAGCGCACACTCACCTCGCAGCCGGGGGCGGCGTCCGGAGTGCCGCACTTGAGAATGTCTTTGGCGCGGGCATCGTCGGCGTCGAGTCTCTTACTGGTCTCGGCGGCCACATCTTTCATTCCGGAGCTCAACAGGGCATCGCGCATTTTAGCGAAATCAGGGTTCCACTCGACTTTTGCCGCCAGTTTTGCGGCCGCTCCAGAATCGGCGGTGTGCATGAATTCAACATACTGCAGATGGTCCATGCCGGCACGATTCGTTGCCGCGGCAATGGCCTCGGCGACGTGGGTGTGCGAGGCTAGACCGAATTTGTCGAACGAGGCGAAGAAGTGGTCGTGGCCCGATTCGTCGCCCGGCCTCCAATTGCGCATCGACCAGGCGTCGATCATCTGGCCATAGAGAACGTGATCGCCGTAAGCGCAGCGCGCAGCGGGCTTGGCCGTGTAGTTTTCGCAAGAGTCGCAGGGCGGGGCCAGCAGCCGCGACGACGTTCGGTCCACACACAGGCCGCCGTCGGCCGCGAAATCGACCAGATCCTCCGCGTAGATGGCTCCATCGAGATGATTGTGCAGATCTCCACCCTTCGGCAGATCATGCAAGAACGCCAGCAACAACTGCGGCTGCTTTCGCACTGTGTCAAGGTACCGGGCCGTGCGTTGCTCGGAGCTCTGAGCCGCAGAGAACGCCGTGAGAAGCAGGATCAGCAGGTAACGGCAGGGCACCGCGCGCATAGTTCGTGGCACGAGCACTCCTTGCAATGAATTCTAAAAAGTCAGGAAGTAGATTGTAATCTGCCGCGGGTACAACATTCACGGAAAAGAAGAAAGGAGGCAAGCCAAACGCGCGATCATTGCGCCGCTTCTCAGATCCATCGCTGCGCAAAGAACGCTTGCTCGGGATAACAGTCAAAGATGGCAGTCAAGGAAATCAGCGAAGCCATGCAATCACGCCGATAATGACGGCCACGGCCAGCAGTGCACCGAGGATGTACTTGTTGGCCGCGAACCATGATTTGGTAAACCAGGACTTGGACTCCAGAGTCGAGGTCAGGAATGGGGTTTCGCTGTCGGCTGAAGGCGCATCCGTAGAGGTATTTTCGGTAACATTCTGCGGTAGCTCGGCATGAATATCAGGAGAGGAAACAAGTGCAATTGGCTTTGAAATAGCGATCGGATTTACGGCGGCAGGGATCGAACTTTGTACCGCACTGAGACCGGCTGCGGCGGCGCGAACCATGGGTTCCGTATCTTTCTCTTTATCTTTTGGAACTCCGGTGTCTTTTGATTCTTCGGTACGAGAGGAGATCCGCGCCTCGAGCCGCACATCGGCGACGGCCGTCCGCGGGAGTATCTGGCCGCGCCACTGTTTCTCTTCGCATTCCACACACAGGGTGCGACCCGGCGAAACGGGGAAGCCGCATGCCTGGCACTTCTGTAGTTTTCTTAATATTGGCGGCACAGTGCTCGACTCAGCAACTGCAGAGACAGAGTCGGAGTTGCCTGGCTTGTGCGTGAAGGCCGACCAGAAGAGCGGTTTCGTCGAGGCTTCCTTCTTTTCGATTGTTGATGGCATTTGAGGCGCACCATCATTCCCGATCGGCTCTGACGCTGAAACCGGAACGACAGCACTCGCCATCGTCGAAGCCTGCTCGGCCTGGTGCGAAACAGGGTCAGCAACAGTGGTTATTTGCGCTGCCGCAGCATGCTTGACGGCAGTCTCAATCATTTCGCTCAAGCGCTGCAAGGCGGAGAGGTCACGCTCACCGAAGGCCTGCGGTTTGCCAGAAAAAAGTTCGAAGACGCCAAGCGCTTGTTCGGCACTGACAATGGGCATGACGACGACCGAAGAGATGCCCAAGCGGCGGCAGCCCTCGCGGTTCACGCGCGGATCGTTTTCTGCGTCGTCGCAACGCATGGCCTGTCGCCTGCGGACGCTTTCCCCGGAAAGTCCATATTCCATAGAGAGCAATGCGCCCAGTTCAGGAGCGTTTGAGCCGGCAGTGGCGCGGCAAAGCATGTCGTTATGCTCTCCGCGGCGCAGGGCAATGGCGGCACCGCTGGCCCCGGTAATGTACTGTGCGCGCTCGGCCAGAAGCTGCAGTGCGGCGTCAAGATCGTTGCAGGCCATCTCGGCCAGCGATTGGCCACCGTCCTCACCAGGGAAGCGTTGGCGTATTTCAGAAGACCTGGTTTCAGAAGATCTGGGAGGATGCGCGGTGACCGCGGCGATTCCCGCGGAAACGCTCAAGGTTGCAGGCAGAGTTCTGTTGGCCCCCGGCACGGCTACGCCCGCTGTGGGATTATGGTCGACAAGTGATTGATGTTCCATCGCTCGATTCGGGGTTCGATCTTCGATCAATGATCTTCAACAAATGATCTCCGGTAAATGATCGGTGAGGCATGGGCGCGTGCCAAGTATCTATATCAATGCGTCTGCGCATTCACAGGGCATTTACGGCCCAGCGCGATTTAGCGCGAACCCATGCTTATTTCAATTTTCAGGATGCAATATTTGGAGTCTTACGCGGAGCCGGCACGGTGTCAACGGACTTCTCTACACGAAAGTTGTAGTCCGATGGTGCAGAAGGTCGTCGAATGCTAGAAGTCATCAAGCCATGCCATCTCTAGAATGGGTTCGGGAAGGGCACGACGTTCGGTCGTGCCGTCCAAAGCCAATAAAGACGAGGGTTTTGGCCCCTGAGGCCCCTCGACCTGCGGCTAGCGCAGCGCCGAGTAGCGAGTATATGCCGGGAATCAGAACCTCGTAAAATGTTGTTTTCATTTTTGGGCACGCACATTGTATAAGCACGGTGACGGGCATACGCTCCTTCTCTAAGGCGCTGATCCGGTATGGAGTTGACATTTTGATGTTGCAGGCTTTCCGCTCTCAGCAAGTCGTTACTTCAGACGGGATACGTCCGGCTGCAATCCTGGTCGAAGGCGACCGGATCAAGGCCGTTGTCTCTCATGATGCAGTGCCCGCGGAAAGCGACCGAGTTCACGATTTCGGCGACGCGGCTATTCTTCCCGGACTCGTCGATTCCCACGTGCACATCAATGACCCCAGGCGCGCGGACTGGGAAGGATTCGAAACCGCAACGCGTGCCGCAGCGGCAGGAGGCTACACACTTCTCGTGGATATGCCCTTGAACTGCGTTCCGGCCACCACGACTGTCGCCGCGCTCGAGACCAAGCGTGCCGCTGCGCAAGGCAAATGCCGCATCGATTGGGCGGCCTGGGGCGGCGTGGTTCACGATAATCAAGGGGACATCGAAGCACTCGCGGCTGCTGGTGTCGCAGGTTTCAAGTGTTTTCTGGTCCATCCCGGTATCGACGAGTTCACAATGGTGACAGAATCACAGTTGCGAGCCGCTCTGCCTCACGTGGCCCGCACCGGCTTGCCACTGCTCGTGCACGCGGAACTTCCCGGCCCGATTGATCGCGCAACCGACGCTCTGGCCGATGCCGATTGGAATGGCTACTCGACCTATCTTCAATCGCGGCCCGACGAGGCGGAGCTGGCTGCCATCCGGCTCATGCTGTCGTTATGCCGCGAATACGGTTTTCATCTGCATATCGTTCACCTTGCAACCAGTCAGGCGCTTCCCGAACTGCGCGCTGCGCGCTCCGAAGGGTTACCCGTCAGCGTCGAAACCTGTCCACATTATCTGCACCTGTCTGCTGAAATGATTCTCGATGGCGCGACCCTGAATAAGTGCGCGCCTCCGATTCGCAGTCGTGAAAATCGCGAGCGCCTATGGCAAGGCCTCAGAGACAGGATCATCGATCAAGTGGTAACTGACCACTCTCCGTGTCCTCCGGCGATGAAGCGCCTGAACGAGGGCAATTTCAGTCGAGCTTGGGGCGGCATCGCAAGTCTCTCCATTGCGCTACCGCTCATGTGGACAGAAGCCAGCAATCGAGGATTCACTTTGTGCGATGTGGTCCGCTGGATGGCCGCCGAACCGGCTCGACTGGCCGGTTGCGGCGCAAACAAAGGCCGAATCGCTGCGGGATACGATGCGGATTTCGTAATGTTCGATACCCACCGCGAATTCATCGTGAACGAAAACAAACTGCACTACCGGCATCCGGTCTCTCCCTATTTGGGTGAAACACTGCGCGGCGTGGTAAAGGCCACGTATCTGCGCGGGAATGCTGTTTTTTGGGAAGGCGAATTTCCCGGTGAGCCTCGCGGTCGGGAATACGCCGCGAATGCAAGTCGTCAAACCCTATAAGCTTTTTCTATAATGCCTCACAACACTTCCGCTCCATTTGTGGCCGCTCTGTCATACACTATCCCATCGAATCTTGAATGATGAGCATTGAGTGATGAATCATGAGTCCATCGTCGGCCACTCGGTCCCGCGCAAGGAGGGACGCGACAAAGTAACCGGAAGGTCGCAGTACGTCAACGACATGGCTCTGCCCAACATGCTCTTCGGAGCAACGGTTCGCAGCCAGATTTCCCGCGGCCGCATCACGAAAATCACATTCAGCCCCGGAATCCCATGGGATCAATTTGTGATCGTGTCAGCGAAAGATATTCCCGGCAAGAATTGCATCTCGTTAATCGGGGACGACCAACCGTGCCTGGCCAGCGAATTCATCAATCATCCCGAAGAGCCGATTCTGCTTCTGGCCCATCCCGATCGCCATATTCTTCCGAAGGCCGTTGAGTCGGTGAACATCGAATACGATCTTCTGCCCGCAATCTTCACCATTGAAGAAAGCGAGCGCCGTTCCGAAATTGTCTGGGGCGAAGACAACATCTTCAAAACTTATTTGATCGAAAAGGGCGACGTCGATGGCATTTGGGCGAAAGCAGATCACATCGTCGAAGGCGAATACACAACTGGCGCGCAGGAACAACTTTATATCGAAAACAATGGGATGATCGCGCAGTTCGACGATGCATGCGGAATCACCGTATGGGGTTCTCTGCAATGCCCCTACTATATTCACAAAGCGCTGATGGCACTTTGTAGCTTGCCGGCAGAAAAAGTGCGCGTCGTGCAGATGGAAACTGGAGGCGCTTTCGGTGGAAAGGAAGAATATCCGTCGATGATCGCCGCGCATGCTGCGCTGCTGGCGATTAAGTCTGGAAAACCGGTTAAGATTATTTATGACCGCATGGAAGACATGGCGGCCACTACCAAGCGGCATCCCTCGCGCACGTGCCATCGGACAGCCGTCACCAAAGATGGCAAGATTCTGGGCGGAGAAATCGAGTTCACCATCGACGGCGGCGCCTATCTCACCCTCTCGCCCGTTGTCCTTTCCCGCGGTGCAATTCACGCGGGTGGACCGTATTACTGGCCAAACGTTCGTATCCGGGCCAAAGCGCTCGCTACCAACGCGCCCCCTCACGGAGCCTTTCGCGGCTTTGGAGCGCCCCAGAGCCTCTTTGCAATGGAGCGGCATATGGATCGCATCGCGCAGGTTGTCGGTCTTTCTTCCGTTGAAATCCGTCGTAGAAATTTCCTGCAGCCCGGACAGACCACAACTACCGAACAAGTAATACGCGAACCCATCAATCTTGAGAAGTTACTGGATCACGCGCTGGAACTTTCGGATTACCAGTCGAAAAAACAGAGCTTCGCAAACAAGAATCGGCTCGGCAACCTCCGCAAGGGAATGGGCATTGCCACATTTCTGCACGGAGCGGGATTCACGGGTTCTGGCGAGCGTTATCTCAGCTCGGTTGTTGGGGTCGAGGGTTGCGCCGATGGCAGTGTACGCGTACTGGTTTCGAGCACCGAATTTGGTCAAGGCACGAAAACTGTTCTCAGCCAGATCGCCGCCGAAGCCCTCGCTCTGCCGTACGAGTACGTGAGCATGGCCCAGCCAGACACTCTGAGAGTCCCCAACAGCGGTCCAACCGTGGCATCGCGCACGGTGATGGTGGTCGGAAAATTAGTGCAATCCGCGGCATTGGGAATCAGACAAACGCTGATTTCGTCGAGCCTGCTCGCCGAGACTTACGCCCCCGAGGAGTTTCGCGCGGCTTGCCAGCGCTACGTCGCAGAGCACGGCGAATTCCTCTCATGGGCGCGTTACGAAGCGCCTCCCGACATTTTCTGGGACGATGTAAAGTATCGAGGCGAAGCCTACGCGGCATTCGCCTGGGCGGTTTACATCGCCGAAGTTACTGTCGATCTGACAACCTATTCCGTATCGGTCGACGACTTCGTCGCGCTGCAGGAAGTGGGTAAAGTTCTGCACCCACTTCTGGCCAAGGGACAAATCATCGGTGGCGTCGCTCAAGCGATCGGATTCAGTCTGTACGAAAAAGTGGTTTGGCAGAATGGACGCATGCAGAACTGCCAGATGACCAATTACATTATGCCCACCCCGAGTGATCTGCCCCCCATTCGCGTCTTTTTCGAAGAGTTGGGCAATGTCCATGGAGCCTATGGTGCGAAGGGCATCGGCGAGCTGCCGATGGATGGTCCGGCGCCGGCGATCGTCAATGCAGTGGAAGACGCGCTCGGCGTTTCTTTCGATTTCATTCCGCTGCTTCCCGAAGACATTATGGACGGGCTCGCTGCATCGTCGGAAAAGAATGATGTTATATCCGCAGGCGGAGTTCGATGAGGGACCCTCACGACGGCGACGGCAAAGTCGAGATTTCATTTTCAGTCAATGGCCAGCGGAAGACAGTGCGCGCTTACCCAATGGAACGACTGCTCGACGCGCTGCGGTGTCGACTCCAATTAACCGGCGCGAAGGAAGGTTGCGGAGAAGGCGAGTGTGGCTCCTGCGCGGTGCTGATGGACGATTTACTTGTGAATAGTTGCCTTGTGCCTGTTCTGCAGGCTGAGGGTTCAAAGATTCTTACGATCGAAGGAATTGCTGAAGGAGAAACTCTTCACGTCTTGCAAAGGGCTTTTCTGGAGTTCGGCGGCGCGCAATGCGGCATCTGCACGCCGGGGATGATTCTCGCAGCCCTGCATTTATTAAATGGCCACGCTGAACCTACGACGGAAGAAATCCAGGAAGGCCTGGCCGGCAATCTCTGCCGCTGTACTGGTTATAGTCAAATTATCGAAGCAGTTGCGGAAGCCGCACACCGCAGGACCACTTCATGAGATCGGATCCCTCAAATTACGAAATGCTCGCTCCCGGCAGTTTGCGAGCGATCGTCTCGCTGCTCGCTAGCGAACCAGGCGCGTGGCTTCCGATTGCCGGCGGCACCGATGTGATGGTGCAATACGCGGCTGGTAAACTTCCGGCGCGGAAGTTGATAAGCATTTGGAATCTCCCCGAGCTGCGGCGTATTGAGATCTCTGATTATGAAATTCGAATCGGCGCAGGCTGCACTTACACCGACCTCCGCAGCCACGAAGTTGTGGGACGCGAGTTCCCCCTGCTTACGAGAGCCGCGCGATGGACAGGAGGAATCGCGAACCAGAATCGGGGAACGCTGGGCGGCAATATCGTGAACGCATCTCCCGCTGCGGATTCATTGCCTGCACTGCTGGTTTGCGATGCGGAATTGATTTTGGTTTCAGCTCGTGGTGAGCGCCGGCTTCCATACGCAACCTTCCACACCGGCTATAAGAAAACTTTGCTGGCGCCGGATGAGCTGATTCAGACCGTGTGTTTGCCGCGACGGTTCTCCGAATATTTCAGTCATGCCCGCAAGGTAGGAGCTCGCAACGCCCAGGCGATCTCGAAGGTGTGTATCGCCGCAATGGGGCGCATCGCCGCAGGCGCCGTGGAAGACGTTCGTATCGCACTCGGGAGCGTGGCTCCAGTCCCGCTTCGTTTGACGGAAACTGAGCGAAGCCTGAGAGGAAAAAGAATTGATCCCGAACTCATGACTCTGGCGAGAAAGTCCGTCGCTGCCGAGATCCAGCCGATTGACGATTTTCGATCGAACGCCAGGTATCGCGAAACTGTTGCGGGTAATCTTGTGATTGAGTTTCTGACTCGGCTAAGCGAGAAGTGGGCGACCACTGCGAGCAACACAGTACACCCTGTCTTGGCGCACTGGAATCGACTTCCGGTTGACGAAGCAATGAAAGCAATCCTGCCCTGCTGCGGAGCCAAAGCCTGGGCGCAAGGCACGTCGGCTCTAAGACCACTTAAAGACCAGGCGGCGGTCCTTGCTGCGTCGGACGAAATTTGTAAAACTCTGACGCACTCCGACTGGATGGAAGCGTTCAACAGTCATCCCCGGATCGGCGAGTCGCAACCATCGGACTCTCCGCCAGTCCATTCTTTGCAAACCCAATCTGTAGAATGGTCGGCGCAGGAGCAAGGCAAAGTGTCCGACGCGGACGCCGATGTGAAGAGGGCTCTTGCGGATGCGAATCAAGAATACGAACTCCGCTTCGGTCGAACCTTCATCGTATGCGCGACGGGCAAATCCGCGCCGGAGATTCTGGCGCTTCTTCGGCGACGCCTCAAAAACGATCCAGAAACTGAATTCAAAGAGGCGGCCGAACAGCAACGGCAGATCACGCAGATCCGGCTGAGAAAATGGCTTCAAGGATGAAACGTATCTCAACCCACGTTTTGGACGTCGTTGCTGGCAAACCCGCCACCGACTTGCCGGTGCGGCTGGAGAAACAGGACGCGGCCGGCGATTGGGAACTGTTGACCTCAGCGCGCACCGATCACGATGGCCGATGTTTGCAATTGCTGCCCGACGGCGACGACTTCTCCGTCGGAGTCTATCGTTTAAGTTTTGACACCGGGAGCTATTACGCCGCGCGCCAAATCGCCACACTGTATCCCGTAGTAGAAGTTAGCTTTCAGGCAAGAGACGGCGATCTGCATTTTCACATTCCGTTGCTCCTGAGCCCGAACGGCTATACGACTTACCGCGGAAGCTGAAGGCAGAGTTTCTCGCGCGATGGAGTTTGCAAATTGACCTCGTCAGTTCGCGAATGGCTGAACCTACTTGTGCGCTGGTTCCACGTTTTTGCGGCAATTATGTGGGTCGGCCAGACCTACTATTTCACTTGGCTGGACGGTCAATTTGGAAAACTGGCGAAGACGAAGGGACCAAATCCTACGATCCCCTCTGTATGGATGGTTCACAGCGGAGGTTTCTACACTGTCCACAAAGAGCAATCTCTGAAGGTTGGGCCGGAACAAGTTCGCTGGTTCCGCTGGGAAGCGTTAATGACTTGGCTGAGCGGAATGGTGCTGCTCTTCCTCGTTTATTACTCCAGTTCCGGACTGATTGACTCGGACGTTGCAAACATTTCTCAAGTGGCTGGGATTGCCGTCGGATTGGCTGTTCTGGCGGGCGGATGGGTCGTCTACGACTTGGTGCTGAGGTCGCCTGTGGGCAAGTCGGAAGCTGCGTTCGCCGTTTTCTCCCTGCTGGTCATTGCGGCGCTCTCCTGGGGATTGATGCATCTGTTCAGCGGACGCGCGGCCTACATCCACCTCGGAGCCGTCTTCGGAACAATCATGACCGCCAATGTTTGGCTTCGAATTCTTCCCGCACAGCGCAAAATGATTGCCGCCGCGGCTGCCGGAGAAAAGTTTGATACAGCACTCAGTGCGCAAGCCAAATTGCGCTCCAAACACAATACTTTCATGGCGGTTCCAGTTGTCTTTATCATGATCAGCAATCACTTTCCTGTCGCGACCTACGGGAACACGTATGCTTGGGAGATTCTCCTCGCTCTCGTTGCGTTCGGTTGGGCCGCGGCGAAGGTGATACGGGAAGCGTAAATCCTCAAGACCTGTACGCCGCAAGCGAGCGTAGCCAAAAACTGTGATCACAAATCGCGCCAACCAGGTCATTGCCCGGTGTTTAAAGTTAGCTTCTTTTTCAGAAGACACAGGCAGCACTTGCCGAACGTTTTTGTCTAAGCCCATGCATGATTGCCACCAGGAAATTGCCGGATGGTTGGAACCGCTGGGCTGTCGCGTGAAGATCGATGCCGCCGGAAATCTTCGCGGAATCTATCCCGCCGTGCACCCGAACGCTGCGCGCCTGCTGATCGGTTCGCACATCGATACAGTTCCCAACGCTGGTGCTTACGATGGCGTCCTCGGAGTTGTGCTTGCCGTCGCCTTGCTCGAAGAGTTGCAAGGAAAGAAGCTGCCCTTCGCCATTGAAGTGATTGCCTTTTCCGAGGAGGAAGGAGTACGCTTCGGCACTCCGTTCATCGGCAGCCGCGCTCTGGTAGGCAGGCTTGATCAGAAATTATTGGAGGCGCAGGATGCGCAAGGCGTGTCGGCGAGAACCGCAATCAAGAATTTCGGGCTGAATCCGGCGGAGATTCCTGAAGCTGAAGTGGGTACAAATGTCCTCGGCTATCTTGAGTTCCATATCGAGCAAGGACCGGTTCTGGAGAAACTGAATCTGCCACTGGCGGCGGTGGAGGCTATTGCCGGTCAGAGCCGATTGGAATTTACGTTTCTCGGCCGCGCCAATCACGCAGGTACAACTCCCATGGAACTTCGTTGCGATGCGCTTGCGGGCGCTGCGGAGTGGATTAGCAGCGTGGAACGCGTCGCGCAAGCAGTCCCGGGGTTAGTCGCGACAGTTGGAAAGATTGATGTCAAACCGGGAGCAGCGAATGTGGTGGCATCGGAAACTCGGCTGACACTCGACGTTCGCCATAGTTCCGACGACATTAGAAATCGTGCTGTCGAAGATTTAATTGGCCATGCTCAACGAATTGCGGCGCGTCGCAGACTATCTGTGCGGGAAAAGAATCTCTTGAGCCAACAAGCAGTAGCCATGGATCCTTTTCTCACCGAAGAGATCGAAAGCGCGATTTCTAAGACCGGGTGCATCGCGCATCGCATGGTCAGTGGCGCAGGTCACGATGCCATGATCCTCGCAGAAAAAATTCCAACGGGGATGATCTTTCTACGCACACCCGGCGGCATCAGCCACGATCCCACGGAATCCGTTGCCGCTGAAGACGTCGAATCAGCGATCCAGTGCGGATTGCATCTTCTCGATCAACTCGCTTCCTCACCGGAATTTTACAATCGCAATCTCTCAAAAGGATAAACCGTGCACAATCTCGGCGGCACGCGAAGTTCCCAACAACCGAATCATCGGCTGTCGACTCCCGACACTTTCGTACGCACTACGCTGCCGGGAATGAAAGCGTGCTCCGCAATCGTGCACGTCAATCCCGCGCTGGGCGCCCGATTTACCGAGTACACCGCGGAACTTGAAGCAGGTGGAGAACTGGGCAGCACCTCTGCGCAGCGCCTCGTCTATGTAATCGATGGAAACGTTAAGTTGCAGGTCAATCGCAAAGAGAAAGAGAAAGAGAGAGAGGACGAACTGGGCGCACGGGGTTACGCTTATCTTCCCGAAGGATTGCCGCATCGTGTGATAGCAAACACGGTGAGCCGCGTTGCCGTGGTTGAAAAACCGTATCAGGCTCTCGACTCGGTCGAGCCACCAAAGCTGATCGTGTCGAGCGAAGATGCGGTTGCTGCGCATCCTCTCAACGATGATCCTGACTTGCAGGTCAAGTGCCTGCTTCCGGATGATATGCGCTTTGACTTCGCTGTGAACACGATGGTTTACCAGCCCGGAGCCGCGCTCAGCATGGTCGAGATGCACGTGATGGAACACGGCCTCATCATGCTCGAAGGTGGTGGAATTTACCGGCTCGGCGATTCGTGGTATCCCGTGACCGCCGGAGATTTTATCTGGATGGGCCCGTGGTGTCCGCAGTGGTTCGGCGCCATCGGCAAGGTGCCCGCAAAATATCTCATCTACAAAGACTGGAACCGCCATCCCTTCGCGGGTCTGCAGCGATGAACCTCGCGGTCGACCGAGAGCGAATGCTGCGCGAGATCGAGGCTTTGGCTTGTTTTTCCGATGCTGAAGCTCCCGCAGTAACGCGAATCGTTTTCACGCCCATGGATCGCAAAGCGCGCACATGGGTGAAAGAGCGTTGCGAGGAAGCAGGACTCGCCGTACGCCACGACGCCGTCGGAAATACTTTCGCGCGTTGGAATGGCACTGAGCCTGACGCGCCGGTGGTCGGAACCGGTTCACACATCGATGCGATTCCAAACGCCGGAAAATACGATGGCGTAGTCGGAGTGCTCGGAGGCCTGGAAGCGATACGCGCCTTGCGGCAGACCGGATTTCGACCCAAACATTCAATCGAGTTGCTCGTTTTCACCTCGGAAGAGCCCACACGTTTTGGAATCGGCTGCCTCGGAAGCAGGCTGCTCTCTGGCACGCTGGCCCCAGACGCGGCGGCCAGGCTAAAAGACAACGATGGCACATCGCTCGATGAAGTCCGGCGCGCTGCTGGCCTCGGAGGCGAGCTCGAACAAGTGAAGCTTCCGGAAAACTACTACAAGGCCTTCGTCGAATTACACATCGAGCAGGGACCGCTCCTGGAGCGCCAGCACACTCCTCTCGGTATTGTCACAAAAATCGCAGCCCCCGCGAGTCTCCGCGTTTCGATCGAGGGTTCTGGCGGACACGCGGGTGGCGTCTTGATGCCCGACCGCCATGACGCTCTCTGCGCCGCATCCGAGCTGATTCTCGCGATTGAGAGTGCAGCGCGCGACAGCGGAGCGATTGACACCGTCGCCACAGTCGGTATCTGCGACGTGTTTCCGGGCGCGGTGAATAGTATTCCCAGCCGTGTGCGCCTTAGCATGGACGTCCGCGACACGGATCTCGCACGGCGAGACGCAGTCATGCGAACCATCGAAACCGCATCTCATTCGATTGCAGCCAGGCGCCAGGTGTCGGTCTACAGCGAATTGTTGAACGCCGACGCGCCGGCAGACTGTGCTCCTGCAATCGTCGAGGCGCTCTCGCAGTGTTGTCGCAAGCACGGCATGAAATTTCTTCCGATGGTCAGCCGCGCCTATCATGACTCGCTGTTTATCGCCCGCATCGCTCCGGTTGCGATGTTGTTCATCCCATGCCGCAATGGTTACAGCCACCGTCCCGATGAGTACGCGCAGCCGGACGATATCGCTCGGGGGACGCTGGTCCTTGCCGAAACTCTGGCTTCCCTGTCCGAATAATGTTTCAGCGAAACTGACATCGGACAAAATTACTTAGCGGTGCCCGATTCTCGAATCTTCGCGTACCCGGGCTTGATTGCGGAATAGATGAACTGGCAGCGTTGTTTGTAAGGCAAGAAAGCGCTCTTCATCGCATTGATCGTAATCTTTTCGAAGTCGTCCATCGTTAATCCAAACGTGTTCGCAGCCGCTTCAAATTCCTGGGTCATCGTCGTGTGGCTCATCAGGCGATTATCCGTATTTAACGTAACCCGGAATTTTTCCTGGTAGAGAATCTTGAAAGGATGCTCCGCCAAACTCGGCGTAGCGCCCGTGTGAACATTACTCAGCAGGCAAATCTCCAGCGGAATGCGCTTGTCGAGGACATATTGCGCCAGGTCGCCCAGCTTCACCGCCTTGCCATCTGCAACTGCAATGTCATCGATCAGCCGCGTCCCATGCCCAATGCGGTGTGCTCCGCAATACTGAATCGCCTGCCAGATCGATTCTTTGCCATAACCTTCTCCGGCGTGAATCGTGATGTTGAAGTTCTCGCGCTGAATGTAATGAAATGCATCGACATGTTTCTTCGGAGGGTATCCACCCTCTTCTCCAGCCAGATCGAAGCCGACCACGCCGCGCGCGCGAAAATCGACGGCGAGTTCCGCCATTTCAAGCGACACGTTCATGTTGCGCATCGCGCAAATGATCAGACCGGAGGAAACTCCGAAATCTTTCCGCCCTCGTTCCAGCCCCTTCAACACCGCCGAGACAATCTGCTGATGGGTCAATCCTTTCTGCGTATGAAAAACCGGTGCGAAGCGAGTTTCAAAATAAACAATTCCATCCCGGCTTAAGTCCTCCACCTGTTCGTAAGCCACTCGCTGGAGCGCGTCTTCGGTCTGCATCACGGCGATCGTGTGCGCAAACCCTTCCAGATATTTGGAGAGACTTCCCTGGTTAGCTCCACGGAAGAACCATTGCGAAAGAGCGTCCGGATCGTCGGTTGGCAGGTCCGTATATTTGGAATCCCTCGCCAACTCAATGATCGTTTGCGGACGCAGCACGCCATCCAGGTGCTCGTGCAGAAGAACCTTGGGAACCCGCTGCAATAACCCTTTATCGAGTTTCATGGAATTTTGCCCAGCCAGGACTGCCCAGCCACGACAGTTACAACATGTCAGACGGAAACTTCGCCAAATAATACACCAGCGTTCTCAACCAAACTCGCTTAACCATACTCTCTTAAACCAGGGGCACGCCGCGATTCGTGTTGTACAATCCAACCCCGACCTGATTTGCAAAATCTGATTTGCAGAATAAGGATCAGCACCGCATGCAGCAGCTTACGCAAGAGCATTCTCCGGGCGCAGATTATGGTTTGCGTCGCGAGATTCTCTCGCCGATGGAAACGCTGGCCCAGTCCGTTTCCACGATGGCGCCCACCACCACGCCCGCGGCTACCATCCCTCTGGTTTGTGCGCTTGCCGGCAACGGCACGTGGCTCGCGTACGTGCTGGCGACCGTTGCGGTGTTGCTTGTCGCTCTATGCATCGGCCGCTATGCGCGGCTTTCAGCCTCCCCCGGTTCGCTGTACACCTACGCGTCCATGACGCTGCCTCCGTGGCTCGGCGCAACGGTCGCATGGAGCCTGCTGCTGGCCTACGTGGCCACCGGATCGAGTGTGATCGGCGGCTTCTACCACTACGCGAACTTGCTGCTCCGCGATGCCACCGGCCATGTTTACTCTGCCGTGTTGCTGGCTACACTGGTCACTGGCGTTTCGATTTGGATCGCTTACCGTGATGTAAAAATCTCCGCGCGTCTTATGCTGTGGATCGAGGCGGCGTCGGTCACGGTGATCGTGATCCTGGTAACTCTGTTGCTGGTTCATCATGGTTGGCATCTGGATCCGGAACAGCTGCATCTCCGCGGAATGACGGGCAGCGGACTCCGGCTCGGGCTGGTGCTCGCTCTGTTCAGCTTTGTTGGTTTCGAGAGCGCGACCACGCTTGGCTCCGAGGCGCGCAATCCGTTGAAGACGATTCCTCGTGCAGTTATTCAGAGCGCGATCCTTGCCGGAGCCTTCTTCACGATTTGCGCCTATGCCGAGGTCTTAGCGTTTCATTCTGCCGGCCAGGATTTAGGCGCCAGCCAGGCGCCCATGTATTTGCTGGCGCGCGTTGGCGGCGTCCCCGTGCTGGGACTTCTGATCGACATCGGCGCACTGGTCAGCCTGTTCGCAGGAACTCTCGCCTGCATCACGGCTGCCGCGCGTGTGCTGATGCTGATGGCTCATAACGGCCTCGCGCACAGTTCTCTGCGCAATACGCACGCCCGGAATCAAACCCCAGGCAGGGCCGTGGTGATTACCGGCATCGCCGCGCTGCTCCCCGTAACTGTGCTCGCAGCCCGCGGAGCCAGTGGTTTGGATGTCTACGGCTGGCTGGGCTCATTGGCGACCTACGGTTTTATCGTGGCCTACGCCTTAGTCTGCATCGCCCTGCCTCGCTACCTGCGTGACCACGGGCTTTTCCGCGCCGGGGCCCAGATCGTTCCCTGGCTCGCTGGCATCGCCATGCTGCTCGCCCTGGTTGGAAACTTTTATCCTGTCCCCGCGGGACCGTATGGCAAGCTGCCCTACATCTATCTCGCATATCTGACGGCGGGCCTGCTTTGGTTCCTGATTCTTGGGCGCAATAAGGCCGCTGCGCCGGTCGGGAACTGAAACTACCGATCCCAAAGTAGAGCCGCCTCCGCGATAAAAATATCTAATCTGCGCCAAAGAAAGTTTGACTAACCGAATGCTTTCCTTCCCGGGCAAACTCATGTAAATTCGGTCAGTCAATTTACTTGCGGGCGGCAACGCAATCTAACTCTGCTACGAAAATCGTTCGAACAATACAGTTGCGGTTCAACCGCCGGCAGAGGGTTCAGCGGGAGTGTGCCTACTGATTTGTGCGAGGTGAACCATGCTAAGAGCTCGACTGGTCGCTTTCCTGGTTGCGACATCGCTATGGACGTTTGCACCAAACGTTCAAGCTCAACAAACGCTGGGCGGCATCACCGGCACAGTCACCGATAAGTCCGGCGGCGTTCTTCCCGAAACCGTGGTGACCATCATTGGTGACCAGACCAGCCTCACCCGCACTCAGAAGACTAATTCCAATGGCGCCTACGACTTCGTCAACCTGCCCATTGGCACGTACACTCTGACCTTCACTCACGAAGGCTTTGAAAGCGAGAAGATTCCTTCCATCACCGTTCAGGCCGACCGCACGGCCACGGTCAACGCCACGCTTCCCGTCGGCAAAGTGGGCACGGTGGTCGAAGTGCAAGCCACCCCGTTGATCAACGCAGTGGATACCACGAATGGTTACATTCTGGAAAAGGACCAGATCGATGACATACCTCTACCCACGGGTAGTTTCACGGGGCTGGCCATTCTTTCTCCCGGCGTCAGCGCCGAACTAGCCGGCGGTACCGGTGTCAACAGCGGCCTCGGCAATCAACCGATCTGGGCCAATGGCCAACGCGACACCAGCAACAGCTTCCTGCTCAACGGCGTCGATGCCAGCAACCTGTTCAATGGCAAAAGCACCAGCCAGGTAGCATCGGCTCGTATCGTGAACAATACCGGAGTGGCCAATGCGGCCAGCACCAGCGCCGCTCCCATTCAGAGTACGGCGTCGGTCTATCTCGCCATCGGCCAGGCGCTTCCTACTCCCGCCCCGGAAACAGTCACCGAACTCCGCGTGAATACCTCGATGTACGATGCGCAGCAGGGGTCTACCAGCGGCGCTCACATCGATATGAGCACCGCCTCCGGCACCAACACGCTGCATGGCAGCGCCTATGTCCATCGCGGCACGGACTGGCTGAACGCCGCGCCGTTCTTCGACAAGCAGGACCCCAACATTCCTGCCAATGACAAGGTTCCCCAGTTGCATCGCTATACGGCAGGTGGAGCGCTGGGCGGTGCGCTCATCAAGGACAAACTGTTCGGCTTCGTCAGCTATCAGCACCTGCACGACTCCGATCAGGAAATCGGCCTCTCACGTATGCTGGTGCCGCACGGGCTCACCAATGACCGCTCGCCAGCAGCCCTGGCCGCAATTTCTGACGCATATTGGGGAACAAACCTCGTCAACAATCTCAGCTTACTGAACCCCACAGCGGTCGCGCTCTTCCAATACAAACTGCCCAACGGCCAATACTTGATTCCTTCGGATGATGGGCAGACTGCGACCCCAATTTTTCCAGAGAATGCCATTAGTCCGGGCACCGCTTACTTCACCTCCGATCAGGCTGTCGCCGATCTCGATTGGAACAAGAGCGTCAAAGATACGGTGTCAGCCAAGTACTACTACCAGCACGATCCGAGCCTGGCGCCCTACGCCTACTCGAACGTGGCGGGATTCGCCCAACGTCTTGATGCCGGCAGCCAGGTTGCATCGATTACCAACACGCAGACTCTGCGGCCTAACCTAAGTATTTCGGAGGTTCTCGGGATTCTTCGCGAAAAGGTCTACAGTACAATCGCACAGCCGTTTTCGCCGCAGTCATTCGCCGCTCAAACCGGAACGCCGGTGATCAATACATTCGGATCATCATATTTCCCTGGCATCACCATCGTTGATCCTTTGGGATTGTCGAGTTCCGCCAATACTGGCGGCGTCACCAATCTGCAATTTCTCACCATCGGTCAGGGCGCGGCTTCGCAAGGCGCATTCACCGGAGTATTTCAAAACCGCATCATGCCGTCGGCCAATGCAATCTGGAATCATGGCAAGCACACTTTTACCTTCGGCGGCAGTTACTCCTACACCCAACTCAACACGCGCGACGAAAGGACGAACCAGGGAATTATTTCGACCGCCGATTTCTCGCAATTCCTCCAGGGCTTCGTAAACACAAACGACGATTTCACCACGACCAAGTTCCTTCAGGGAAACGCGAACCGTTATTACCGCGCTGGCCAATCCGGAGCGTACGTACAAGACAAATTTCAAATGCGCTCGAATCTCAGTCTCACGGCCGGCCTGCGCTTCGACTGGGACGGCGGTCTCACCGAAAAGCACGGCCGCGTCTTCAATTTCGATCCCTCGCGCTACTCCTATGACGGCACTACCGACACCATTGTCTCGAACGGCTTTATCATCGCCGGCAACAACCCGTTATTTCCAACCAAGGGCGTCAGTAACACAACGCTCACGGGACGGCAGTGGGGACTTGCGCCGCGCCTCGGTGTGGCCTGGAGTCCGCGGAGATTTAACGACAAAGTTGTCGTCCGCGCCGGCTCGGGACTGTATTACGATCGCGGCGAACTTTACTCTTATCTCTCACCCGGATTCGCAGAGGGAGTCATCAACGGCGGACCCTTCGGCGTGAATCAGACTCCGCCCTATGTGAATGCTCAGTCTTGCAGCCCCGCTTCGGAGAGCTACTACGAGGGCTTCATTCCCACCTGTCCCGCTCCGGCCTACTCTCTCAACAATCCGTGGGGTCCGACTCTGGGTCCCGCACCCAGCGGCAATCCCGCAAACATTACCCAATATCTGCCGAATGAAGCTGCAATTGCCAGCGGAGCGCAGCTCTTTTCGTTTGCCACTTACAACCGCGCCAACAAACTCCCGTATACCATCAATGACACCCTGGACGTGCAATGGCAACCGCGCAATGATCTGGCAATCGAGATTGGTTATGTCGGCAACTTAGGCCGTCATGAAGTAATCCCCATTCCCTTCAACCAGCCCGGAATCGCTTCGCCGAGTAACATCATCCATCCCGGTTCTCCCTTCCCGCAGGAATACACGTACGGCTATACGGTCGAAGGACCGGCGGGCTGCACTCCCAACGTGAGCTGTTCCCCGATCAACTTGCCCAACGGTCAGGGGCCCATGCTCGCGACCTACGAGGGAGGCAACGTTGACCTGAGAGTTCCCTACATTGGCTATTCGGCAGAGTCGGAAAGCTACAAAGCCGCCGGCGTTTCCGCCTACAACGCCCTGCAAACGCACATTGAAAAGCGCATGAGCCACGGCTTGCAGTTTGGTTTCTCCTACACATATTCCCACGCTTTGGATGAGCAAAGCGGCATGGGATTGTTTTTCAACGGCAACAACCCTCTAGATCTGCGCTCAGCCTACGGATCATCAGACTTCGATCGTACCCATGTCTTCAACTTCAGCTATGTGTACGAACTCCCCAAGTTTTATTCGGCGACTACGCTAAAGGGAAAGTTGGCAGATGGTTGGTCAATTCAAGGAATCACCGTGTTGCAGAGCGGCCAACCTTACAGCATCATCGATTACACCGGTGCCGTCGGCAGCATCTATTACAGCGTATACGATGGCATCACCAATCCGATCGTTCCGCTGGCCCCGGGCTGTACGCCAAAAAATGCGCTGACCGGTGCTTCAGGCGCGTACGCCAACTCCGATCCGAACAACCTCAATCTCTACGCGCTCAAACAATCCTGCTTCACCCTGCCATTGCTGAGTCCTGGTGATCTGGGCGGCGCGATCCCGCCCGGCGACACTTTCGAAACCAATTTCACAACCGGCCAGCGCAACATTTTCCGCCAAGCCTGGCAGAGGCGCGCCGACATTTCCTTTGTGAAGCTCACGCAGCTTACGGAGCGAGTCGCGCTGAAATACAGCCTGGACATTTTCAATCTGACCAACACCACGAGCTTCGATATACCCATCGACGACGTTTCGCAGAACCAGTTCTACAATCAATTCCCTGTTCTCGGCACGCCGCCGTTGCCTGCTAATTGCAACAATGTCGCATTCTGCAGCTTCTACAACCCTCCGTCCGGCTTGGGCGCCGTGAATAAAACGATCGGTAGCCCGCGCCAGATCCAGATGACGCTGCGGCTGGATTTCTGAGGGCTTGGTTACTCTGCTTTAGTAGCGCCGCATTTAGCCTGCCGTCCCGCGAGCGTCTCGCTCCCGACCATCAAGCCATCTCATAAATGGGTTCGGGAAGGGCACGACGTTCCAGTCGTGCCGTCCAGAGCCAATAAAGACGAGGGCTTTAGCCCCTGAGGAACCTCGACTTGCTGCTCCGGACTATTTATGGGATGGCTGATGGCTTTTGAATAGAAAATTACTCCTGGCCGATGTCTTCGTTCCAAATCTCAGGATTGGCGCGAATGTAATCACCCAACAAAGAGGCACACTCGTCGGAATCGAGATCGATTACCTTTACGCCAATTGAGCGCAGCCATTCCACTCCGCCCTGGAAATTCCGGCTCTCCCCGACAATCACCGTGCCAAAGCCAAACTGCCGAACAAGCCCGCTGCAATACCAGCAAGGTGCGAGCGTAGTAACCATGATCAGGTCGCGATAGCTTCGCTGCCGCCCGGCATTGCGAAAAGCATCAGTCTCGCCATGCAACGAAGGATCGCCATTCTGTACCCGGCGGTTGTGGCCAGCACCGACAACTTTGCCGTTCTCGTCAAAAATCGCGGCACCGATTGGAATGCCGCCCTCCGCCAGTCCTTTGCGCGCTTCCGCCAACGCTACGGCCAGCATCGCAAAATAATCGGGACTCGATACGGGCACGGACCATCCTCTCTCGTTCAGTATCAACTGAAAATGTTGTTGCTCGAAAGCGGCAGATCCCGAACTCGTTTCCCTGTAGCGGCGAAAATCGCGTTGCAAAACGCAGCCACAAAGGGTGGAACTCCGGGCTCGCCCACGCCCGCCGGAGGCGCCGTACTCTCCGTGATGTACACGTTGGTTTGAGCCGGAACCTCATTGATCCTGGCTACGGGATAGTCGTAAAAATTGGACTGCTGAACTGCGCCGTTCTTAGCCGTGATCTCTCCGCTGCGCACGATGCTCGTTCCGAAAACCGCCGCGCCCTCGAATTGCGCTCGCGTCGCCTCCGGATTTACAACCAGCCCCGCATCCACCGCCGTATCCACACGCGGTATGTGAATCTTATTGTCCTTTATCTCCACTTCAACCACCGTCGCAACATATGTCAAGAAACTGCGATGGGCAGCGATTCCAAACCCATGCCCCTTCGCACTCTTCTTCTTGCCCCAACCCGATTTGTCGGCAACTACTTCAATCACCTGCCGCAGCCGTCCCGTTTCCCACGGATATTTCTTGTAATCCGCACCGTAGTTCGGATACTGAACGTTGGTGAAATCCAACGTACGCGGCGGCCCGATCAGGTCCAACAAATATTCCACCGGATCACGCTGCGCGCGGTGGGCAAGTTCATCGGTGAAACATTGAATTCCAAATGCGTGATAAATGTTTGCCACCGATCGCAGCCACCCGATCCTCACGTGTGCCTGCGCAGGACCATTCTCGATGCGAAGATTCGGCAGATCGTAGGGGAGATCCGTCCAGCCCTGTGCCAGATGAGGCGGATCGCCATAAACCGCATTCACATCAAAGGTCGAGGTGATCGGCGGAAACACCGATCTCTGCAGCCACGCCGTGGGCTTGCCCTTTTCGCCGATCGCCGCCTTGATATACATCGATGCCACGGCGTTGTAATAGTCAAACTTCACATCGTCTTCCCGTGTCCACACAACTTTTACGGGACGCCCCAACTTCTTCGACAACACCGCAGCTTCAGCAACATAATCAGGTTTCGATTTTCTTCCAAATCCGCCGCCCAGCAAAGTCACATTGCAAATTACATCTTCCGCAGGGATGCCAAGTTCCGACGACACGATGGCCTGCACCGCCTGCGGATTCTGCGTCGGCGCCCACGCGGTAACCTTTCCATCCTTGAATTCTGCCAACGCGACCATCGGTTCCATCGGCGCGTGCGCCAGCAAGGGAACGTAGTAATCGGCTTCGAATACGGTTCCGCCCGCGGCGAACGCCTTATCCGAATCCCCCAATTCGCGGATCACCTTTCCCGGTTTGTGGGCTGTTTCTCTAAGCTCTTTCTTGTATTCCACCGAGTCGTAAGATTGGTTCGCCCCGTGGTCCCAATCGATTCTCAGTTTCTTGCGCCCCTCGAACGCAGCCCAAGTGTTGTCCGCAATTACAGCCACTCCACCTAGAGGCTGGAATGCGGCCGGAGGCTTAAAAGGATCGAGGCTCACCGTCTGCTGTACTCCCGCAACCTTTAGCGTGTCTTGATCGTCAAGAGTTTTTACTTTTCCGCCGAGCACCGGAGGATGTTCGATCGACGCATACACCATGCCTTCCACCTGCGCATCCATCCCGTAGATCGCTTTTCCGGTGCACAGATGTTCCATGTCGTAGCTGATGTTTCCCTTTCCGATGTAGCGCCACTCGGAGGGCTTCTTAAGTTGAAGGTCTTCCTTCTTCGGCACCGGAAGCTGCGCCGCAGCCGAGGCCAGTTCACCGTAGCCCAGGCGCCGGCCCGTTGCCTTGTGAATTACGGTGTGTAGTTCCGTGGAACATTCTGATGCCGGAACATTCCAACGTAGCGCTGCTGCCTGCACCAGCATCGAGCGCGCAGTTCCGCCGCACTCCCGCATGGTGTCAAAATAAACTCTCACCGAACGCGAGCCGTCAGTATTCTGATCTCCTAATCGTTTATCGCCGATCGCCTGGTCGATCTTCACCCGTTTCCAGTCGGCGTCAAGTTCGTCCGCGAGCACCAGCGGCAGTGAGGTTCGGATGACCGTTCCCATCTCCGACCGGTGCGCCACGATGTAAACCGTTCCATCCGGTTGAATCCCCACAAAAAGATTGGGATGAAAGATTGCCCGATTCGCATCATTAAGGTCATTCGCCACCTGTCCCAACACGGGCGGGATGTAGCGCACCGCCAAAACGAAAGCTCCCGCGCCGAACGCTCCCTTCAGAAACAGCCGCCGGCTTACATTCTCGATGTGCCTCATGCCACTTTCCCCGCTGCCAGCTTGATCGCCTGGCGAATCCGTTGGTAGGTTCCACAGCGGCAGATATTTCCCGCCATGGCATCGTCGATCTCCTGGTCCGAAGGATGAGGATTGCCCTTCAACAGGACCGCTGCCTGCATGATCTGCCCCGATTGACAATATCCGCATTGCGGAACGTTCAATTCCATCCAGGCCTGTTGAACCGGATGCAGGCCGCTCGCCCCGAGATCCTCAATCGTCCGAATGTCGCTGCCCGCCGTCGCGCTCATCGGCGTCACGCACGACCGGATTGCCTGGCCATTCTTATGAACCGTGCAAGCCCCGCACAGGGCCACGCCGCAGCCAAACTTGGTGCCTGTGAGCCTCAGGATGTCGCGCAAATACCACAGCAGGGGCATGTTGGGATCGCCATCAAAGCTGCGATTCATCCCATTCACATTGAGCTTCATTATGCAATTTCCCCCTTTCCTCTCTTCTCGAAAAGCATTCTACTTCCAGAATGCATCTGAAACCACGGTGCAAACGCCGGTCGCATTTCGGATGCGATGCCTGGAAGCGATGAAAGAGCGAAATATTTGTAATCGAATGTATCGGCAACTTCGATGACCCGGATTCTTATTGTCACGTACTCGCACCTTGAATGAGGAGCACAACTTCTGTTAGAAACATCTCTAGTCTTTTTCTCACATCGTCAGTTGCGGGGTCGCAGTAAAAATAATGGCAACGGTTGCCAGAGTGTGTGCATCTAGACAGGATCATTCGCAAATCCGGCGCCTACGGAACTTCTGGGGTAGTTGTTCCGCCGGTGTAAGACTTCGAACCTCCTAGCCAATTATTTTGGAGTTCGGATGCTATTCGGTACCCGATCTGAAATGGCAGCAAGGGATTCTCGTCCCTGCTCTAGCTACCCCTGCTCTGCCTGCCCTAGGCATGCCTATACCTTGCCGTTCGCGACGCCCGCTTGCTCGCGATCCCTACGCCGTACAAACACCGTTCCGCTCAGCATCAAAATTCAACAAACAGCCGGAGGAAGAACTTATGGCGACGAATCTCGTCCAGATTGATAGTGACTCGGACATCAAGAAACGCCTCGAAGCCGAACGCGCCCGCCTGCGAAAAATCGCCGGACTGGATCAGCCTGCGCATTTTCACCGTCCCGTCGAGCGGGCTTTCAAAGCCGAAGAGCGTAACCGCGTGACCATCCTGTTCGGAGGTTTTACCTGGAAACACGAAGACCTGATTCGCGCCGTCTTCCAGGGCTGCGGCTATCGCTGCGAGAAGCTTCCCGTGCCCAACGTCGCCGGCTTCCAGACCGGCAAGGAATTTGGCAACAACGGCCAATGCAATCCGACCTATTTTACGGTCGGCAACCTCGTCCAGTATCTCCAGTTCCTTGAGAAAGAGGGTCTGCCGCGCCAGCAGATTCTGGATAACTATGTCTTCTTCACCGCCGGCTCTTGCGGTCCGTGCCGCTTCGGCATGTATGAGGCGGAATATCGTTTCGCCCTGAAGAACGCGGGCTTCGACGGTTTCCGCGTTCTGCTGTTCAAAGACAGCGACGGGATCAAGGCTGCCTCGGGTGAGCCTGGCCTGAAGTTCACCATTGATTTTGGCTTCGGAATGCTGAATGCCATGCATCTGGGCGACGTCATCAACGACCTCATCTACCAGATCCGTCCCTATGAAGCGAATCGTGGCGAGACAGACCGCGTGTTCCGCGAAGCTGTGGATGGATTGTGCGAGGACCTGAAGAGCCGCACATCGTTTGAGATCGAAGAGCGCGCCCCAAATTGGGCGAAGCCGAAATTCAAAAACAACAAAGTTCTGCGCAACACTTTCAATGTCTTCGGCAAATGGCATGAGCACATGTGGGGCAAGGACTACCTGAATGCCCTCCACTCCGCTCGCGAGAAAATGAACTCGGTCGAAGTAGATCGCCTGCGAGTAAAGCCTCTGGTAAAAATCACCGGAGAATTCTGGGCGCAGCTCACCGAAGGGGACGGCAACTTTCACATGTTCGACTTCCTGGAACGTGAGGGCGCGCAAGTGCTGGTCGAGCCTATTGCGACCTGGGTGGCGTATCTGATGTATCAGGCGAAAGCGCACGCGATCGCGAAGTGGCCGGTGAATCGACCGCACCGCAATCCGGAGTGGTACGAAGCGAAAAAGCAATTCGCGAACTACATCGGCCTCCGCAAAAAGCTCTGGGGGATTGGCGCCGGCGAGCGCATGTGGAACTTCTTCTATCACCGCACCATCAAGAATCTGGGCGGAATTACGCACCACCTTGTGCCCCAGACGGAGCTGGCTGAGTTAGCACATCCCTTCTACAACCAGTTTGCGCGCGGCGGCGAGGGACACCTCGAAGTCGGCAAGAACGTCTACTACACCGTGCACAAACTCTGCCATATGGTGCTGGCGCTCAAACCGTTCGGATGCATGCCCTCCTCGCAGTCCGATGGAGTGCAATCCGCGGTTGTGAACAAATTCAAAGATATGATTTTCCTTCCGATTGAAACCTCCGGTGAAGGCGAAGTCAACGCCCACAGCCGTGTTCAGATGGCTCTTGGAGAAGCCAAAGTGAAGGCTAAGACGGAATTTGAGCAATGCCTCAAATCCACAGGCAAGAGCCTTCAGGAGATCCGCGAGTACATCGAGGAGCATCCTGAGCTGAAACGTCCCTTCTATCACGTGCCCCATCGCGAAGGAATTGCAGGCACCGCAGCGCAATTCCTTCTGCACGTGAACGATCGGATCGATAAAGACACTCGTTTCTGGAAGAAAGCACGGGTGCCTGGAACTGCGATCCCCGCCACCTCGGGTGACTAAGAACATCGCACCGCCGAGGACGCCGAGAACGCAGAGAAGACCAAGACAAGCACTTCTCAGCGCACTCTGCGATCTCGGCGGTGCAAGTTCGGTAAGGGCTTTAGAGTTTCTGGAGATCAGAAAGGAAGTCATGCACGACCATAAGTCGCCGCAGCTGATTCAAATCGCAGGAGTCGAACTGAAAACTCCGCCCGTCCAGCAACTGCCGCAGGTGCAGAAGCCGCACAATCACAACACGGAGTTTATGGTGGGGCTCGACGTCGGTTCGACTACCGTGAAAGCGGTTGTGGTCGAAGCGGCCAGCGACACAGTTCTCTGGCAGGACTATCAGCGCCACGAAACCAAGCAACCGGAGAAGACTCTCGAGTTCCTGAAACGGATGGAGGCCGAGGTTGGCCTCAACCGCCACAACACTCGCATGTTTATGACCGGCTCCGGCGGCGGCGCGATCGCCGACCAGATCGGCGCGAAATTTGTGCAGGAAGTTACGGCGGTTTCGCTAGCCGTGGAAAAGCTGCACCCTGAGGTTTATTCGGTCATCGAGTTGGGCGGGCAAGACGCCAAGATTATCGTCTTCAAAGACGACGAAGAAACCGGGCGCAAGAAAAAGATTCCTTCGATGAACGATAAGTGCGCCGGCGGCACGGGCGCGGTCATCGACAAGATCAACGCAAAATTAAAAATTCCAACCGACCTCCTGGCCGAGCAGAAATATCGCGGCATCAAGCTCCACAAAGTAGCGGGCAAATGCGGAGTGTTCGCTGAGACCGACATCAACGGCCTGCAAAAAGTAGGAACGCCGCCGGATGAGCTGATGGCGTCATTATTCGAAGCCATCGTGTTGCAGAATCTGAGTGTCCTCACCCGTGGCCATACCTTGCGGCCGCACGTATTGCTGCTCGGCGGTCCCAACAGCTTCATTCGCGGCATGCGCGAAGCCTGGCAGGCAAATATTCCGCGCATGTGGCAGGAGCGGAAGGTTGCGGTTCCGGAAGGTTCCAAGCCCGAGGATCTGATTAAAGTTCCGCAGAACGCCCAGTACTTTGCCGCTCTGGGCGCGATTGAATTTGGTCGCAGTGAAGACGATTGCATCGGCTGCTATCGCGGTTACGACCAGTTGGTTCACTACATCGAATACGGCCGTCAGGAAGAGAAGGCCAAGTCCGGCGGCAAAGGACTCGTTGAGAACCCATCCGAGTTTGATCAGTTCAAAGAGGCCTATCGCCGTAGGAAGTTCACGCCTGCGGTGTTTCAGAAGAACAGCACTGTCGGCGGGTTCATCGGCATTGACGGCGGCTCGACTTCAACCAAAGCCGTACTGCTGAGCGAGAACGGCGACATTCTTTGTAAGGCCTATCAGCTCTCGAACGGCAATCCGATTCAGGACACAATTGAGATGTTCGAGAATCTGCGCGGTCAGGTCGAGGCGCAGAACGCGAAGATGGAAGTGTTAGGCGTCGCCACGACGGGTTATGCGAAGGACATTCTCAAAGATGTTCTGAATGCCGATGTGGCGCTGGTTGAAACGGTTGCGCACACCGAGTCGGCGCTGAAGTTCTACGAAGATCCGCACGTGATTGTCGATGTCGGCGGCCAGGACATCAAGATCATCATTCTGCACAACGGTCGCGTGAAAGATTTCAAGCTCAACACGCAGTGCTCCGCCGGCAACGGATATTTTCTGCAGTCGACGGTGGAAGGCTTCGGCCTGGATGTAACGCAATACGCGGACCTCGCTTTTTCTGCAAAAGCCATGCCGGTGTTCGGATATGGCTGCGCAGTATTCATGCAGTCCGATATTGTCAATTTTCAACGCCAGGGTTGGCGCGCGGAAGAAATTCTCGCCGGACTCGCGGCTGTGCTGCCGAAGAATGTATTTCTCTACGTTGCCAGCATTCCCAATCTCGCGGCCCTCGGCACGCGCTTTGTGCTGCAGGGAGGAACGCAGAATAACCTCGCAGTCGTGAAGGCGGAAGTGGATTTCATCCGCAACAGCTTCCGCGCCGCCGGCAGGCAGCCCGAGATCATCGTGCACGAGCACTGCGGAGAATCCGGCGCGATCGGCGCTGCACAAGAGTCCTTGCGGCTGTGGCGAAACGGCAAGCAATCGACCTTTGTCGGCCTCGATGCAGTTCGCAAAATCGAATACCGTACCACACGCAATGAAGAGACGCGCTGCCATTTCTGCAAGAACGATTGTCTGCGCACCTTCATCGATATCCGAACCCAACCCAAAAACGACCTCAGCTTCGTGCCGATTCAAAAGGTCACCAAGGTCCCCCTCATGCACGGCGAGCAGCGGCTGATTATCGCCACCTGCGAGAAAGGCACGGTCGAAGACGTCAACGACATGAAAGACATCAAGGCCGGTCTGGACACGATAAGGGCGGCGCATCCCAACTTTGTCGATATGGCGTCGAAAGAAGTTTTCCGTCCCGTCAATGCAAAAACTGTCGCCGATCCGCTGCCGGTCAGAGGATGGGCAGGCTGGAGCAAAGGCTCAAAGGAACGCCGCGAGCTCATGGAAGGCCGCAAGAAAGTCCGCGTCGGTATTCCTCGTGTCCTCAACATCTACACCTACGCACCGCTATTCAACGGCTATCTCGAAAGCCTGGGCGTGCAGCCAGAGAATATTATTTATTCCGACTACACCAGTTCTGAACTTTATCGCGCTGGAGCCAGCCGAGGCGCGATCGATCCCTGCTTCCCCGCCAAGATCGGCATTTCGCACGTCTACAACCTGATTCAGGAGAAGCACCGCAAGAAGCCGCTGAACGTAATTTTCTTCCCCATGTACGACGTTCTGCATTCGCCGCTGGTAAAAATTGTCGCCGCCAATGCCTGCCCCACCGTCACCGCAACGCCGGAGACTGTGAAAGCCGCGTTCACCAAGGAGAACGACGTTTTCGCGGAGCACAATGTCCAATATCTCGCTCCCGTGCTCAACTTCGCGGACCGCAAGCTCTTTGCCCATCAGATGCTGCAGGCATGGCAGCCCATCCTCGGCCTTTCGCAGGAAGAGAATGACCGCGCCGTCGAATCAGGATTTGCCGCGCTCCAGGAATACGAAAGCGGCATTCGCCGGCGTGCGCGCCAGGTGCTCGATCAGCTCGAGCGTGAGGATCGCATCGGCATCGTCATGCTCGGCCGCCCCTATCATCACGATCCCGGTTTAAATCACGAAATCATGGAGGAGTTCCAGAAGCTTGGCTACCCGATTTTCTCGCAGAACACTCTTCCTCTTGATGATGACATTCTGGAAAGGCTCTTTGGCGAGGAGGTGAGAGCCGGCGTGATCAGCAGTCCGCTTGATATTACCGACGCCTGGAAGAATTCCTATTCATGCAGCACCAACCACAAAGTCTGGGCCGCCAAGTTCACAGCGCGGCATCCCAATCTCGTGGCGCTCGAGATCTCAAGCTTTAAATGCGGCCACGATGCTCCGATTTATGGAGTGGTTGAAGGCATCATCGAGCAATCCGGCACGCCGTACTTCTGCTTTAAGGATCTCGACGAGAATAAGCCGTCAGGCTCAATTCGCATCCGGGTCGAGACGATCGATTATTTCTTACGGCGATATCGCGAGGAAGTCATCCGCAAGCGCAAGGCCGAGCAGGACATCGAGGCCCAACTGGCAGCGCTCGAGGCCGAACTGCGAGGGGAGATGCCCGACGCTCAAATGCCACAGGTTGAGCGCGAACCGCAGGAGATGGCAGCGGACTAGACCCGACTAGAAACCATCAGGCCATCTCATAAATGGGTTGGCTTCTACCGACGGGGCGCTACGCTGCTTGGGCGGTGTGGCTCCCAGCCGAGCGCTCGTGACCAACGGACTTGGTTGGTTTAAGCCGTTGGCAAGGTAAACAGGAAGGTGGAACCGTGGGCGAGCTCGCTCTCGGCGCGGATGGAGCCGCCGTGGGCGAGCATGATGTGCTTGGCGATGGCAAGGCCGAGACCGGTACCTCCGGATTCGCGCGAGCGGGCTTTATCGACGCGATAAAAGCGTTCGAACAGGCGCGGGAGATGCTCCGAGGCGATGCCGGCGCCGAAATCCTGGACGAAAAATTCGACAGCGTGAGGAACCGCGCGCGCGCCAAGGACGATTCTTCCGCCGGCAGCGCCGTACTTCAGGGCATTGTCGATCAGGTTGGAAAAGACCTGATGGATGGCTTCGCGATCGGCGAGAACTGACGGTAGATTTTCAGGCAGTGGGTTGGGGCCGGGAAAGTTCCGGCTTTGCAGATGGTGGGCTGGAGAATCCTGGATCTGCAATTCGATACCGTGGATGCGAGCGATTTCGCGGAAGCTCTCCTCGGCATCGTGAAGAAGTTCAGCGGGAGGAACGGACTCGGCATCGAAGCGGGTTTCTCCGGATTCGACGCGGGCGAGAGTCAGCAGATCCTCCGTGAGGCGCGACATCCGGGAAGAATTCTTTCGGATAATTTCCAGAAACTCGCGAGTAGGCGCTCCATTGTCAGGAGTGCCGTCGAGCAGGGTCTCCGCATAGCCCTGAATTGACGTGAGAGGCGTGCGCAGTTCGTGGGAGACATTGGCAATGAAATCACGGCGGGTTTTTTCCACGCGCTCGGTTTCGGTGAGGTCGCGGAGCACAGCGACGGCGCCACCATCCGGCAGGGGCGCGGCGGTCACGTCGAACGCGCGGCCGGGAATGATGGAAGTGGCGCGGGCAGTCTTGACTTCGTGAGTAGTGATCGCTTCCTTAACGCTGGCCAGGAAGTCCGGGTCGCGAATAGTTTCAACGACGGGCTGGTGCAGGCGAGTGCCTTGCGGTACCAGGCGATTCATGGGTCGATTGGCCCACTGCACCAACCCGTCAGCACTGACGGCAATCACGGCATCCTGCATGCTGTTGAGTAGAGTTTCGAGCTGGCGCTGGCTGGACTGGACTGCGGCGAAACTCTGCTCGACGCGGCGAGCAGTCTTATCGATGGCACCGGCGACGCGTCCGATTTCGTCCGGCGAAGTTTCAAGGACGCGGGCCTTCAGATCGCCTTCGGCGATGCGGGCGGCGACATCGACGATGCGTTCGAGGCGGCGGGCGCTCCAAACGGCAGCTATAGCGGCTACTGCCAGGGCAAAGACAAATACCATTGCAGAAGCCCATTCCAGCCTGTGGCGCACCTGTGCGGAAACGGCTTCTACGTCAGAAAGAGAATAGGCGAGACGGACTGCGCCGCCGGAGATGGGAACCGCGACATAGAGAAACGGAATGCCAATCGCGGCGCTGCGACGCTGGTCCACGCCGACGTTGCCGGAGAGAGCAGTTACAAATTCCTTGCGCTGAACTACGTTTCCCAGTGCGTCGGGGCTGGACTCGGAATCGACGAGAACGTTTCCCGCGGAATCCACGATGGTGACACGGGCTCCGGCGGCTTTTGCTTCCTGGGCGGCAATGTCGGTGAGAGAATGGCCGCTGCGATCGGTTTCGACGCGATGCGCCAGAAGTTTGGTTTTTTCGACGAGGTTGCGCTCGATTTCCGCGCGCAGGGAAGATTCCCACGCGCCCCCAAGCATCAGGTCGAACATGACCGCGGCTGCCAGGATAACGACCAGAAAGCAGGCCATCAGCTTGAGAAAAATCCCGCTTCTCACGGCTTCCTCACTTCTGCTTCCTCACCTGTGCTTCCTCACTTTGGGGCCTCGAAGCGGTAGCCCGCCCCGCGCACGGTCTTGAGGTAGCGCGGGTTTTCCGGATCCGGTTCGATTTTTTCGCGGATTCGGCGGACATAGACATCGACCGAGCGCGGCGTCACGTAAGATGTGTCCCGCCAAACGGAATCAAGCAGATGATCGCGGGAAAAGACGCGGCCCAGGTGGCGGGCGAAATAGTCGAGCAGACGGAATTCGGTGGCAGTCGTCGGAACAGTTTGTCCGCGAACCGTGAGAATCATGGCGGAGGGATCGATGGCGATGTCGCCAACCGTGAACGGACTGGGCGGGAGCGGACGCTCAAAGCGGCGAAGCACGGCCTTGACACGGGCTACGAGCTCGCGCGGGCTGAAAGGCTTGGCGATATAGTCATCGGCTCCGAGTTCGAGACCGAGGACGCGATCGGCTTCGCTGCTCTTCGCGGTCAGGAAAATCACCGGCACCGGAGCGAGGCCAGGCGTTTGGCGGATGGTGCGGCAAAGTTCAAGTCCATCTTTGCCAGGAACCATGATGTCGAGCACGAATAGCGCCGGGCGCTGCCGCTCGGCATCAGCGATTACGTTAGAACCATTGGGATAGACGCGAATGGCGAAGCCGTCATTCTCCAGGTGATGACGAACGAGGCGGGAAATATCAGGGTCGTCTTCGACAACGAAGATGCTAGGTTTCACGGCTACATTGTAGCGAAGGCGGTCGCCAGTACCTAATGCGTAGTAGTTGGTTTCGGTCGTGGGCAGGGATTTTTATCGGATTGTAACAATCAGATTGGCGACGGAGTCGAGATGGAAGCGTTTGCCCGGTGGAATGACTGTGGTGGCGCTGTATTCGGTGATGATCGCGGGGCCGAGGTAGGTTTTGCCGGAATTCAATTCATCTCGGGAATATATCTTCGTGGCGAGTATCTTGCCGTCAAATAGGACTCGGGTTTTGGGCGTGGAGAGCCTGCCGAGCTTCGCTCGGCCTGGACGGCCGAGGGCGGCCGTCCCCACATGGTTCATTTCCTTCACATGATTCATCTTGCGCATATGATCCATCTGCTTCACCTGTGCTGCGTCGGATTTTACTGATGCGCGGAGGCGGAGGGTTACCAGCTCTGCTGGTCGGCCGGGATGGGAGTATCCGTAGCGGCGGTGGTGCTCTCGCTCGAAATCCGTGAGCAGGTTCGGGGTGAAAGGAAGATTGAGTTCGTATCCCTGGCCTCGGTAGCGGAGGTCGACACTACTCTGATAGCGAACTTTTCCCTGCCAGCCTTCTTGCTGAAGATCTATCGTGGCCTGTTTCTTCAACGCTGCGAATTCTTGCAGCAGACATGCTTGCGGAACCTTGCCAGCCGCGCTCAATAGTATCGTGCGGGAATAATCCTTAACCACGTCGCTGACCAGGATGCCGAGAGCAGAAAGAGCGCCGGGAAGGGCGGGGATAATCACATTCGGGATGCTGAGAGCTTCGGCAAGGGCGCAGGCGTGAAGACCTCCGGCACCCCCGAAGGCGACCAGGGCGAGGTCCCGGGGATCGCGGCCCCGCTCGATGGAAACCACGCGGATGGCTTTTTCCATGGTGGCGTTGACCACCCGAACTACGCCGGCGGCGAACTTTTCCAGGGTGAGAGGATTTCCTTGCCGATTCAGCCAATCGCGCGTGATGCTGCGGGTTCGTTCGAGATCAAGGGTGAAATCGCCACCGAGGAAGCGAGTGGACTGCAGGCGGCCTAATAAGAGGTTCGCGTCGGTGACCGTGGGCTGCGTGCCTCGACCGTAGCAGATGGGGCCCGGATCAGCACCTGCGGATTCGGGGCCGACGCGGAGAACGCCAGCGGCGTCGAAGCGGGCGAGCGAGCCTCCGCCAGCGCCGACGGTATGGATATCGAGCATGGGGACACCAATGGGGAGTCCGGCGACCTCGGCGTGGCTGGCGGTGGTGATTGCGCCTTCGACGAGGGAGACATCGGTGGAAGTGCCTCCCATGTCGAAGGCGATGATGCGCTCGAAGCCGCTGCGGCTGGCGCTTGCGGCTGCGCCGACGACGCCTCCGGCGGGGCCGGAGAGAACAGTGCGGACGGGTTCGCGGGCAGCGGTGGATAGAGCTGTAATCCCGCCGCTGGATTGCATCACGAAGATGCGGGTGCGTTGAGGCAGCTCGGGGGCTAAAGCCCTTTCGGGCGTTAGATTGCTTTTCGCAGCGCCGAAGCGCTGCGCCACCCCAAAGCGCTCGGCTTCAAAGCTGGCGCTCTGGTCCATCCTCGAGAACCGCCGCTTCACAGGCAAGCGGTTCGGGAAGGGCGCGGCTTCAGCCGTGCCGCAGGATTGCAGTGAAAGCTGCGGCTTTAGCCGCTGAGAGCCTGCCGCAACGCTCTTTTCCAGATTCTCCAAATACCTCTGCATCACCGGTTGCAGGTAGGCATTGATTACGACGGTTGAAGTGCGTTCATATTCGCGGAACTCGGGGAGGATTTGGTGGGAGATCGAGAGCGGAACGCCTAGAGTCTTCAGGGCATCAGCCGCCGCTAGTTCGTTCTCGTGATTCGCGAAAGAAAAAAGCAGTGAGATCGCGATCGATTCCGGTTCCTTCTCTGCAACCTGGGCGACCAGTGATTTCAAATCCGCGGGTGAAGGTGCGGTGAGGATTTCTCCACCGCTTGTAGTTCGTTCTTCGATACCGAAGCGGAGATCGGCGGGGACCAGGGGTTCGACGCGGTCGAAGAAGAAGTCGTAGAGCTTGGGACGAGCCTGGCGTCCAATCTCGATCGCGTCCTCGAATCCGGCGGTGGTGATCAGGGCGGTGCGCGCGCCTTTACGTTCGAGCAGGGTATTGGTGCCGACGGTGGTGCCGTGCAGAATCACCAACTGACCTTCGTGATCGATTTGGCTGAGAGCTTCAAGGATGGATTGGGAGGGGTCGGCGGGAGTGGAGAAGACTTTCAACATGCGCAATTGGCCGTGGTCGATCCACACACAATCGGTGAAGGTGCCGCCGGTGTCGATGGCTACGCGGAGAGGTTGGGGGCGGCGAGGCATTGGTTGAATTGGGATAAGCAGGCTGCTGAAAAGCTACCGGGTACCTCCGGGGCCAAAGCCCTCAGTCAGGGGATGGCATTTATATCGCAGCGCTTAAAGAGCTGCGCCACCCAAAATCGGTCTGAAAATCAATCGGGTGCTTCCCTAACTCCCGGTATTTTTCAGCAGCCTGTTAGGGTAACATTTACGGCTATGCGATATGCATTTCTTGTCGAGACCTATTCCACCGAGAGAGTCAAAGTAGTCAGCGTGTGGAGCGAGTTTCGGGACGAGGATCTTCCGATGCGTCCGCGGGAGGGCGATCCGCGTGGGCGCAGCGTGCACGAGCAGATGGTGCATCAGTGCGTGAGCGAAGACCTGTGGTTCCGCAACATGCTGGGGATTGATGTGGGTGCGCCTCCGCTGCCGAAACAGGAAGTGCGCTTGGAGTTTATGAAGCGGTATGCGGAGGACAGCGGGAAGCGGCTGGCGACGCTGCAGGAAAAGGACGAGGCGTGGTGGGAAGCGATTGTGAAATTTTTCGATGTCGAGCGGTCGCGGGCCTGGGTGATCACGCGACGGATGACGCATACGTCGCATCATCGCGGACAGTTGATGGCGATGCTGCGGATGCTGGGGTGTGAGGTGCACAGCAATTACGGGCCGACCGCGGACACGGGCGGGTTGATGCAGAATCATGCGCCTACGATTTATGCGTATCCGAGTTTGGAGGCGCTGCTGGCGGGGGAGAGTGCTGGAGGAGCTAAGGCGGAGTTGCCGGGGAGCGCCGGCAAGGCCGTTACGGAAAGGCCGGGCTAAGCTTTGGGCGGCGTTTCAGTCCAGGGACTAACGATCGCTTTGAGCAAAGGAAAATCCGAAACGTTTCGAGTCACCAGGGTGAGGTGATGGAATTCCGCAGTTGCGGCGAGAAAAGCGTCCATCGCGCTCATGGGCCTGCCCACCGCTACGCTGCGCGAAGCCACTTTCCCCCAGGCATCGGCGATGCCGGCATCGACGGGCAGAATTCTGCTTTCAAAGCGTAGAGGCAACTCATGTTGCAGCCATTCTTCGAGCCGCCGGCGGCGAAGTCCGGGTGCCATGCGCTCGATTCCATACCGTACCTCGGCCAGTGAGATGACGCTTAGAAATACGCGGTCTTCATCAACCGAGTCCGTCCAGCGGAGGAACCCGGGGTCCGGGTGCGGTTTGACCCATTCCGACACTGCGTTGGTGTCCAGAAGAAAGCTCACAATTTGACTTCGCGCGGACGATCCTTGCGCCGCTCAAGTTTGAGTCCTGATCCACGAAGCGGGGATCTCGCAAAGAATTCTGCGAGAGTTCCAACGCGCTTGGTTTTTCGCTGCCACTCTGCCGCGTCCACCACCACGACCGCGGTGCGGCCCTTGCGGGTAACGGTCTGCGGCCCCTCGGACATGGCACGGTCGATCACTTCGCTGAATTTTGCTTTGGCTTGGGCTACAGTCCAGTGGGTTTGTGAATTCATGAGAAAGCCCTCAATGCGAGATAGTCTTGATGGTCATTATAGACATCTGGGGAGTTTGGCGCAATCAGAAGCGCTGCCGAGCTGCGCTCGGCTGGACAGCCGGGGCGGCTGTCCCCACATGAGTTGTGGCGGTGACGACAGACAGCGGGTTCCTCACGGCTGAAGCGGTACGGAATGACAAGAGAGTCTTCTATGCCGACCAGTGTCGTGCCTATCCCTTTGTGGTGAAGGCCAGCGTCAGCAGCGTTTTCTGTTCTACCTCGTGGGCTTTGGCGCTGCCGGTGGCGGGGCTGGCGCCGGAACTGCGTTTTACTGACATCACGTGGCGGGCGCCGGCGATACGCTGGAGGCGCGGGAGCATGTTGAATAACGCTCCCATGTTGGCGGGCTCTTCCTGTACCCATACTATGTCTCCGGACTCCCCGTGGCGGGCGAATTCGGCGATGAGTTCTTTTTCGGGGAAGGGGTAAAGCTGTTCGAGGAACACAATGGCGGTCGAAGTGTCTTTTCTCTTTTTGCGCTCGGCTTGGAGTTCGTGGCCGATCTTGCCGGTACAGATCAGGATCCGGTCGGCTTCTCCGATCTCTGTGTCGGGAATTACGTTCAGGAAATTCTTGTTGGTGAAGTCGGCGATGGGCGATGACGCGTCAACGTGGCGCAGCATACTCTTCGGCGTGAAGACCACGAGCGGCTTGCGCCAATGGCGCAGGGCCTGGCGGCGCAGCAGGTGAAAATACTGCGCGGCGTTCGAAGGCTGCGTGATCTGGATATTGTGTTTCGCGGCCAGTTGGATGAAGCGCTCGATGCGGGCGCTGGAGTGCTCCGGTCCCTGGCCTTCGTAGCCGTGGGGGAGAAGCAGAACCAAGCCAGAGAGAAGGTTCCACTTGGCTTCGCCGGCGGAGATGAACTGGTCGATGATGGCTTGCGCAACGTTCACGAAGTCGCCGAACTGGGCTTCCCAGAGGACGAGCGCTTCGGGGTAGTCGCGGCTGTAGCCGTATTCGTAACCGAGCACGCCGGGTTCGGAAAGAGTTGAGTTGTGGATTCCGCAGCGGGCCTGGCCGGGCGCAATGTTTTCCAGCGGGACGTACTCATTTTCGTTTTCGATATCGATGAGAACGGAGTGGCGCTGGTTGAACGTGCCGCGGCGTGAGTCCTGGCCGGAGAGACGAACTGGAATACCGGCTTTTACCAGACTGCCGAAGGCGAGGGCTTCGGCCATGCCGTAGTCCACGGCGCGTTTGCCCGCGCCCATTTCGGCGCGCTGCTCCAACAGCTTCTTAACCTTCGGGTGAATGTGGAAGCCCTTGGGATAGATGGTGAGGCGATTCGTAAGGTCGGCTAATTCTTCCTCTGAGAGTCCGGTTCCTACTTCGAATTCCGGCTTGTGACGGCCGCCGTAATATTGGTCCCAATATTTGGGGAGGTCGCGCATCAGCGGCTTCTTGCTGATCTTTCCGGCTTCTTTTTGTACGGCTTCGAACTCGGCCTTGATTGCCGCGGCGCGGGCGGGAGCGTCGGCTGCGCCGATGTCGTCGGCGTAGATTTCCCAGAGCGGTGGATGCTCTTTAATCTTCTTGTAGAGCAGCGGCTGAGTCACCGTGGGATCGTCGACTTCGCTGTGACCATGGCGGCGGTAGCCGATGAGGTCGATGACCACGTCGGTGCCAAATTGGTAGCGGTATTCGGTGGCTAGACGGGCGACGCGCACCACGGCGTCCACATCTTCTCCGTTGACGTGGAAGATAGGAATCGACTGGCGGCGCGCGATGCAGGCCGCGAAGCGGGTGGAGTGCTCTTCGAGGTAGCTGGTGGTGAATCCGAGGAGATTGTTGACCACGACGTGAATTGTGCCACCTACGGTGTAGCCGGGAAGGTCGGCGTAATTCATGGTTTCGGCAAGGATACCCTGTCCGGCGAAAGCGGCGTCGCCGTGGACCAGCAAGGGGAGATACTTTTCGCGTCCGCCTTCGCCCGTGCGGTCTTGTTTGGCGCGAGTGCGGCCGACGGTTACGGGATCGACGGCTTCGAGGTGGCTGGGATTTGAAACCAGATGGATGTGAACCTTGTTGCCGCTGCGTGTTATGTATTCACCGGTCGCGCCCATGTGGTACTTGACGTCGCCGGAGCCGAGAACGCTGCGCGGGTCGACGTCTTCAAAGCCGGCAAAGATTTCATCCGGTGGTCGCTTGGCGACATGCGCGATTACATTGAGGCGGCCGCGGTGGCTCATGCCCATTACGAGTTCAATGGCGCCGAGGCGGGAGCCGGTGTCGAGAATCTCATCGACTAACGGGATCAGTGCAGTGACACCTTCGAGGGAGAAGCGCTTGCTGCCCAGGTAGCGCTGCTGCATGACTTGCTCGAAAATGTCGGCGCGGATGAGCTGGTCGAGAATGCGCTGCTGGATTTCTTCTGTAACCTCGAAACCCTGAGACGGCGATTCCATCTGGTCATAAATCCAGCGGCGGCGCTCGGGGGCGTAGATGTGGTTGATTTCGACGCCGATGGTCGATGAGTAGATGGCACGAGCTTCACGAGCGTACTCGTTGTCGATCCGCAATTCAGGAGTGGCCCGCGGACGGAGGAAGCCGAGGGGATCGAGATCGCCCTCGAGGTATCCCCACTGGCGGAAGGCACTGAATACACGCTCGCGCTCGGGATTTTCTCCGTTGACAGAGGGTTCAACGACCGCCGTGCCGCTGAGATTTCGAGATTTCGGGGTAGCCATATGAGTTCGTTACTAGGATAAAGGATGCGCGGCGAGGTGCGGGAGATTCCAGGGCTCGATTGCAGGGTTAGATTGCGGGGTTAGAAAAACCTTCAACACCCTTCGACTTCGCTCAGGGCAGGCTCCGGGCACAAGGGATCACTGGGTAACCCCGAGGGATGGGAGGGTTCTTTGAGGGAGGATGTAACCAGCGCTCCCAAGATTGACGAGACCCAGGTTGACGAGGCTGGACAAACTGGAAGCGTGTAGACTGCAGAAATCTCGCGCAGCGCAAGAAACAAGCCCATGCCAACTGTTCTCGGAATACCGCTGGACGTGAACTCGTCTTACTTGCGTGGACCGGCGGCGGCGCCGGCGAAGATTCGTGAGGCTTGGCAGTGCGACGCTTCCAACAAGTGGTCGGAACTGGGGGTGGACGTAGGGGCGGCGGGTGCGTTCGCGGACGTAGGCGATCTTCGTCTCAACAATTCACGCCTTAGCAATTCCCGGGAGAAAAATGCCGACGACTTTGTGGAGATCGAACGGTCGGTCAGCAAGTTGCTGGAGAAAGGCGAGCGCCCGGTGGCGCTCGGAGGCGATCACTCGGTTACTTATCCGATCCTCAGGGCTTTTGCGCCGCGCTATCCGGAACTTACGATTATTCATTTCGACGCGCACTCGGATTTGTATGACGAATTCGAGGGCAGCCGGGTATCGCATGCGTGTCCGTTTGCGCGCATCATGGAAGAGCGACTGGCGAAGGGGCTGGTTCAAATCGGAATACGTACACTGAACCAGCACCAGCGCGAACAGGCGGAAAGATTCGGGGTTGAGATCGTGCAGATGCCGGCGCTTCCCGCCTACGATCGGCTTAAGGTTCACGGGCCAACATATATTTCGTTCGACATGGACGTGCTCGATCCGGCGTATGCGCCCGGCATCTCGCATCGCGAGCCGGGAGGGATGACGGTGCGAGAGGCGATTGCTCATCTGCACGCGATTGAAGGAATAATTGTTGGCGCCGACATCGTCGAATACAACCCGGCACAGGATATCTCGGGAATGACAGCGATCGTGGCGGCGAAAATCCTGAAAGAAATTCTGGGGAAGATGATTGTCGGGACTTGAGCGCTTTGTGAACGAGTTCGAAACAAGCTGATGCTGTGGAATAATGCTGCCGTTATCGGGAGGCCTCGTGACCGAAGATTCCAACCGAGCCCGCGACCATCTAGCCAACGAACGCACCTTTCTGGCGTGGGTGCGTACCAGTGTGGCGATCGTGGTGTTTGGATTCGCGATTGGGCGCTTTGCTATCGCAATGCGGCAGTTGACGGCGTTCCAAGGTCTCGCATCGAAGACGACAGGGCTTTCGGTTTGGATGGGCATGATCTCGATTCTCGCGGGCGTGCTTATGGTCGTCATGGGATTGCTACGGTATCGAAAGACGCGGGCGCTTCTTGAGGAAGGAAAATTTGAGCCGGCAGGATTTATCGTGGATCTGGTGACCATCCTGACGGTGTTGTTCGGGCTGGCGCTGGCGGGATACTTGATTTACGTCCAAAAGAGTTTGAGTTAGGCGCGCAGCAGAGCGTGGAGAAAAACTCATGGCAAATGATCAGGAAAAAGAAGCCGCGGCTCGGGCCAGCTTGCGATTCATCAAAGATGGTCAGGTGGTTGGGATCGGTACTGGAACGACCGCCGCACACTTCATTCAGCTTTTGGGCGAGCTGGTGAAGAATGGACTTCGCGTGCGAGGCATTCCGACTTCAGACCATTCGCGGCAGCAGGCGGCGGCCCTGGGAATTCCGATCGCCACGCTGGATGAATGTCCGCAGATCGATGTGACCGTGGACGGCGCGGATGAGGTCGATCCCGAGCTGCGTTTGATTAAGGGTGGTGGCGGAGCCTTGCTGCGGGAAAAGATTGTGGCTTCAGCGAGCAAGCAGGTTGTGATTATTACCGATGCCACGAAAAGGGTTCCAGTGCTGGGAAGGTTTCCCTTGCCGGTAGAAGTAATCAAGTTCGCACAGGCGGTGGTGCTGAGAAAAATTGAGGCGCTGGGCGCAAAAGTTTCCCTTCGGCGGCAGGCGGACGGGAAACCGTTCTTGACCGACGAGAATAATCACATCCTCGATTGCAGCTTTGGGCAAATTGCGGACGTCGAAAAGCTGGCGTGGAAACTTAGCGATATGCCGGGAGTGGTGGAGCACGGGTTGTTTATCGGCATGGCAAGCGTTGTGCTCGTGGCCAGCGGAAGTGAGATCGTCGAGCTGCGGGCGAGAAACAAGTAAGGCTTTTTTTGCCACGGAGACCCAGAGAAAATCTTCTTGAGTTGCTCTTTCTCGGTGGCTCAGTAGTATGTACCTCAGCAAAGAAGGCCAAGGCATTGAAATGGCGGCAGAGCCACAAGGGCAGGGCCAGGGACAACCGCCACGGCGACGGCGGCTGCGCTACCGTGTGCAGACGCCGCTCGATGTGACCGTCCTGCGCTCGGGGATTCCCGATACTCTGCCAGGGCGATCGGTGAATCTCGGCGAGGGAGGCGTAGCCGCCGTGGTAGCAGGAGAGTTGATGCCGGGTGAGGCGGTGGGAGTTGAGATACTTCTGCCAACGGCAGTGGAGCCCCTGCGCGCGCGTGCGATGGTGAGGTACCACGACAGGCTGCGCTCGGGGATGGAGTTTGTCGGCCTGACGGCGAAGCAACAGGCCGCGATTCGCAATTGGGCGGCAGACGCAAGAGCGGAACCCGAAATGGGAGTAGCTCCGAGGACTGCGGCCCAAGCTGCGAAGGCTGCGAAGAGTGCGGGATGGCACGGAGGTGGAACGCGGCCTCCTATTAGCGGGCGGCGTGGAATATGGACCATCGCGCTGCTGGTGCTGGCAATTCTACTGGCAATTTTTTTCTGGAGCTGGAATCGCGGTTGGGAGGAGCTGGAGTCCGATCTGGAGACCAATGAAAAAACAATCGACGCGGTGGATCCGCAGGTGCACGTTCCAGCCGAAGAGATGGAGAAGCTCGTGACTCACCGCGTGGATCCTGATTATCCCGCCGCGGCACGTCCGGAAAGGCTGCGGGGAGTAATCGTGCTGGACGTAATCGTGGGACGCGACGGTTCGGTAGTAGACGTACACGCTCTCAATGGCCCCGAAATCTTGGCGCAGGCGGCTATCTCCGCGATGCGCTGGTGGCGCTTTGACCCCTACCGCGTGGACGGTCAGCCAGTGGTGGCAGAAACGACCGTCGCGGTGGAGTTCAAGCCGTAAAACTCGCCCCCGCTTTCTGATGATCCGGCTTCCCGCCTCAGCTTCGGCTATCTCATCCAGGGAACACCAGATTCCAGATGAAAGAAGCCTCGCGGATGTGCGCTGGCCCGGAAGCTGTAAGTGAAGCCGCGGCTCAAACGCGGCGTTTGCGCAAAGCGCCGAGAACGATAATGCCGCTGATGGCAAAGGATACGACGGCGGCCAGCGCGGCGATCAGCATAACCGTTGCGTCCAGGTGAAGGACGTCGGCGAAGACAGCTGCGACGGCGAAGACGACCCCGAGGAGGTTGGTCCAAAGAGAGCCGCGAGCCGATGAAGATCGAGCCGGCGAAGAAGGAAGATGCGGGCGCAAACGAATCTGCAACAGCAACGCGGCCACGCCAATGGCCGCGACCACGACCAGCGCCACCGGGCTCAAAAACGCCCGACGGCTGGTATATAAAACCACCAGGGCGAGGGCACCCAGCAGCAGGCCGGCGGCGATAATGGTCCCGCCGCTGCGGGGTTGAGGATCGGGGTTAGGTGTGGAGGAGTCTTCTGGCACAAGATCCCGTAACAGATTTATACAGGTGGAACCGAAGATTTTCCAAATTGCGATGTCGCGGCGGCGGGAGTCGAATCTTTCGACGGGTGGCTTCGTCCAACGCCGGCAAGCCATTCGGCCGGCAGCGGATCGCCATTCTTCACTGCGTAGAGGACAAGCTCGACCCTGGATGAGACGCCCAGCTTGTCGAAGATGTGGAAAAGATACTTCTTAACGGTATGCTCGCTCAAGTTCAGTTCGCCGGCAATATCGCGATTGCTCATACCTTCGGCCACGAGGGCGACGACCTGTTCCTCGCGCGGAGTCAAAATTAGCTCTCCGCGCGAGTTGAGTACCCGCAGCGAAGGCACTTCGGAAACCAGGGCAAGCAGAAAATTCATTTGCTCTGTATTGGCCCAGATCTGACCGTCAGCGATCCGCTGGATACATTTGCAGAGTAGGCGAAAATGTGTGTCCGAAATGCAGAAAATGCCGCGCGCTCCGGAGCGAAACGCGCTTACCACCAGGTCGCGGTCGTAGGACTCCACCAACAAAATCTTGGCGATGGCGGGATAGGAGAGGTGAAGCCGGCGCAACGCCGCCATCTGCGCCGCCACGTCGATGGAATGATTCAGTGAAATCACAACCACTTTGGCGGGAGCACGGGCAACCGCATGAAGAATCGATGCGATATCGATGGCACAGTTGGAAATGTGGAACTCGGAACGCCGCCGCAAAGCATTGGTGAGCAACTGGGCCTGCATCCGATTGGAGTCTGCAATCAGAACGCTGATCACCTGGGAATCAGCGGCCAGAGGCGGACTCATGAACAGGACTCCAAGGAAGCAATTTCGCTAATGCGATCTTACGGGCAAACCGTACAGTACTCAAGGAATCACGTCACACAAATAAGATCAAATTTCAAATCGGGAAGGTGAGTTGCTGCGCTGTGGAAAATCCTCGGGGACAGTCTGAAAGATGCGGGAATGTGCAGAACGCACAAGAGGAACATGGCGGCAGCTGAGCTTGCCGGGCCTGCTTAAGTCTCCCAGACGATCCATCAGTGTGATTCGACAAACATGCAAGTCCACTTTCGTAGAGTAATCCACAGAGGACAGACTTACGACTCTGATCGAAGCGACTCCGAGGAAAAAAGCCTTGCGCACTCTGCGTTCTGAGCGGGTTCGCCCAAATCCGCCATGACCACATTGGTGGACAGTACTTTCTATGTCTTGCCGAGGAATCCGCACGGAGATACTTTGCATGAAGAGAGCCGCGGAGGTTGAGCTCTTGAAATCAAAGAAAGCAAAGGAACACAGAGCCCATCACAACCATGAAACATTTTATAAAGCACCTTGTTGGCTGGACAAGTGTCGCGGTGATGAGCCTTTTTATATTCCAGCTTTGCGTGGCCACATTCGCCCAGGAAGAAAATAAGAAGCAGGACCTGGGGATAACGAAACAGCCTTCTCAATCCAGCTCAACCGGAGCTGGGGTGAGCAGCATAGGAATGTCGGAGGCAAAAACCGGGGAGGCGGACGGCGTGGGAAACCTTGAGCTCAAGCTCGGAGGAAATCGCCGTCCGCTGTACCGGCTCAACCGCAGCGACGTGGTGGCATTAACTTTCACGCTCGCTCCGGAGTTCGACCAGACCCTCACGATCCAACCCGATGGATATATCACCCTGAAGGACGCGCCGCCAGTGCTGGCTCAGGGCCTCACGCTGGAGGAGTTCCGAGCGGCCGTCCGGCAGGGATACACCGGATATTTTCACGACCCGCAGATCGCGGTGGCGCTGAAAGACTTTCAGCATCCTTACTTTATCGCAGGCGGAGAGGTGGGGAGACCCGGCAAGTACGAGTTACGCGAGGACACCACCATCATGGAAGCGGTAGAGATAGCGGGTGGGTTTACCCACGTGGCCAAGCATTCGCAGGTGCTTCTATTTCGGCGTGTGAACGATGACCTGGTCGAGGCGCGAGTCTTCAATCTGAAAAAGATGCTGAAGGAGAAAAAACTGGGCGAGGCCTCCGAGTTGCGCCCGGGAGATCTAGTGTTTGTCCCCCAGAACGCCATTTCGAAGATTGAGCCGTTTCTCAGCAAACCTTCATTTGGTTTGTACATGAGCTCCACGCAATTTTAGCTATCGAAGCAGGCCTATCCGCATGGCATACGAAGACTCAATGCGCAAAACAGAAGAGCCGGTGTCGCCGACGATGCGGGAGCTGGCAATGGTTCTGTTCCGGCAGGGGAAGGTTTTTGTCTGTGTGTCGAGCCTCCTCTTCATCTTAGTCCTGACGTATGCTTTTACGGGCGCTACCTATCGTGCGCACTTGCGTCTGTTAGTCCGTCGCGGACGGGCGGATCCTCCGGTAACAGCACAGCCAAACGCTCCTCCAGATTTCTCCCGAGTGGAAGTGACCGAAGAGGAGCTTAACTCAGAAGTAGAGCTGCTGAAGGATAACGACGTTCTACGCCGCGTGGTACGGGCCAATGATCTGGCTGCCCACGACTGGTTGCGATGGGTGCGGCCGCATGAAGAGCCGTCAGCCCGCGAAGAGCGGGCGGCCAGGAAACTTGGCAATCGGCTGGAGGTGGAACCGATCAAGAAAACCAATCTGATCGAGATAAGGTATGACGCGTCAGATCCGGAATTGGCGGCACAGGTGCTGAAATCCCTTTCCGGCATATACCTCGAAAAGCACATGGAAGTCCATCGGCCGAGGGGGCAACTGCATTTTTTCGATCAACAGACTGGAGAGTCACGGAGGCAACTGGAAGAGGCTAAAGGAACTCTGTTGAACTTCACAAACACCCACGGCGTGGTGATGGCGGCACAGCAACGCGATCTGGCGTTGCAACGACTCAATGAAGTGGAGGCAAGTTATCGGCAGGCTCAGGTGGAAATATCGGAGACGGAGCGTCGAGTTCACGAACTCGACGCCCAGCTGGCGAAGTTGCCGGAGCGCACTACAACACAGGTTCGCACAGCAGACAATCCTGAGCTGCTGCGGGCATTGAAGGCAGGCCTTCTGGAACTTGAGTTGAAGAGAACTCAGTTGCTAACCAAATTTGAACCGAACCATCGCCTTGTGCAAGAAGTCGCGCAGCAAATCCTCCAGGCCAAGGCCGCAATCGAGACCGAAAAGTTGAACCCCGTGCGCGACGAAACCACGGACAAAGACGCGAACTACGAATGGGCCAAGGCCGAACTACAGAAAGCCCTAGTCACGAAAAAGGGTTTGGAAGCGCGAGAGACAACTATTGCCGCACAGTTGGCAAGGTACCGCGTCATGGCTCATCAACTTGGTGACGAGGCGATTGTGCAGGATGATCTGACCAGCAGCGAAAAGGCGGCACAGGAGAACTATCTTCTTTATGTAAAAAAACGGGAGGAAGCGCGAATGGGCGACGCATTGGACGAGGATGGCATCGTCAACGTCGCGATCGCTGAACAACCCGTTGTACCGGCCCTGCCGTTATGGCCAGCCGGAGTGGTGGTGCTCGTGGGTTTTGTCGGGGCGTTGACTTCAGGAACCGGCGCCGCGTTCGCTGCGGATTACCTTGACCCTGCGCTTCGCACGCCTGAAGAGGTTTTTGAGTGTTTGGAAATTCCGGTACTAGCTTCGTTGCCGGAAGCTGAGGTCTGGCGGCGATCCGCTTAGAGGAGCAAGGAGCAAAAATGAGCGCAAACGCGGAAGTGCTTGGAGGGCCTGAGTTGATCGCGACACTGGCGCAGGACAAAGTGCCGCCGCAGGCCGCAATCCTTCCAAGAGCAAGAGATTGGAATCCGGACGATTTTGCGCGTGAACAAATCATCGGCTTGGTGCGGCGGATCTTCTTTGCGAACGGCGCGCGACCAGTGAAGCAGGTCGTTTTCAGCGCGGCTGGGACGCATCAAGACGTGGCCGATCTCTGCCATCGCGTGGGACAAGCACTGGCTCTGGAGACAACTGGCGATGTTGCCATTGTGGGCAGCAAAGCAGGAGAGAGAGAAGTTACGCCAATTCCTCGCATAGTAAGCGCTTCGATCAAATCCTGGTCTACCCAAACAGCGGCCAACTTGTGGCACGTGCCGCAGTTCGAGGTCCGCTCATCCGGCGAGGGATCGCGCACGGGACGGTACTGGCTCTCCTGGCTCGCGGAACTGCGAAACGAGTTCGAGTATGCGGTAATTCAAGGGCCCGCAGCAGGGTTATCGAGCGAGGCCGCGTTGCTGGGAGAACTAACGGACGGAATTGTTCTGGTGCTCGGAGCCAATAGTACGCGGAAAGTGACCGCTCGCAAGATCAAGAACACGCTGGAAACCATGCGGTCGCGAATCCTGGGAACAGTGCTGAGCGAACGGGCCTTTCCCATCCCTGAGTGGATTTATCGGCGACTGTAGTGTGCTTGGGCAGGTCTTGCGGTAAGAACCGAAAACACTGTGCAAAAGAAAACGAGAACAGCGATGGGGCCCAATGAGCGGTAGCTATGGGATCCCGCCGACCGTCGTCGCCGGTTGGACACCGGCACTCCAGCAGCAATCGCGAGAAGAAACCGGTGTGCTGCGGTGGTTTGCGGTACAGACACGATACCGGTTTGAAAAGAAAGTCGTCGCACAGCTTAGCCACAAAGGCTGCGAAGTTTACCTGCCATTGCTGACCGAAAATCACAAGTGGAGCGACCGGCAGAAGGTAATAACTGCTCCTCTATTTACGGGATACGCATTCGTGCATATCGACCAATCCCACGAGTCGCGGCAATCCGTTTTACAAACCGTAGGGCTGATCGGCTTCGTTAGTTTCCGAGGCATCGTACTGCCGGTACCATCGAAACAAATTGAAGATCTCCAATTACTGCTCCAACACCGGGGACTATTTTCCCTTCATCCATTTGTGCGCGTCGGACGGCGCGTGCGTATTCGGGGTGGTTGCTTGCATGGACTAGAAGGAGTGCTGTTGCAACACGAAAAAGGAAAGCTGTGGGTTTCCATTGAGTCCATCCAGCGTTCGCTGGCGATTGAGATCCAAGGCTACCAACTGGAATTGCTCTGAAATGTCTTCTCCCTCTTTACATCCCAGACCGAAACCCAACGGCACTGAGTGGGCCGCTCGGCTAATTCCAGGGACGGCTGCGCGCTGGAACGGAACAAGGCCGAAACTAAATCCGATGGGAGAGTCTGCTTCCTCCCGGTCAATGGAGGCTATTAGGGCCAACCAGGATGTACGAAAGCTCGGCTATTTTCTAAGGGCATGGCGAGGTTTCAAGAACAGAAGCAACGGCAAGAATTGGGTACGTTCGGCGCGAACCTGGGTCGCGGGTATCTCGCTTTTTGGAAGACTGTGGGATCGCCGACGCGTCAACGCGGTGGCTGGCCGGCTTGGTATGTACTCCTCCCGCGGCATGCGAAATGTCCTCGTCGTGGGCGCTGGAGGACTTGGACAGCAAATAGCCAAATACCTGGAAACTCATCCGGAGACAGAACGCACGTTTTGCGGCTTCGTGGACGATCGCAAACCGTTAGGAAAGGGAGTGATTGGACGTCCCTGCGACCTGGCAGAGTTGGCGCGAGCAGGATTTGTAGACGAAATAATTCTGGCCGCGCCGCACGCTCGCGAACTGACATTGCGCGTCCTGCACACGGCCCAGCAATTACGCCTCGATGTGAAACTGGCGCCCGATCTGTTTGGTTGTGAGCCTACGCGGGAAACAGAACGAATCGGGGGTATTCCTCTCATTTCCTTGCACGAGGAGCATTTGCCGGTTGTGGGGCTGTTATTGAAACGGGCGCTTGACCTGGCAGGAGCCGGAGCAGCGTTGATCCTGATGGCTCCAGCGTTGGCGCTGCTTTCGTTTCTCATCAAACTGGATTCGCCCGGGACTGTGCTCTACTCAGCGCCTCGAGCAGGGCGAAAGGGTAAGCCCTTTCTCTGCTACAAATTCCGCAGCATGGTAAGAGATGCGGAGGGTTTGAAAGGTCCCCTGCGGGAGCGGAATGAGAGGCTGGGTCCGGTCTTCAAAATCAAAGATGACCCGAGAATCACACGGGTGGGGCGATTCCTGCGCCGTTACAGTCTGGATGAGCTTCCCCAGCTATGGAATGTGCTCAGGGGTGAGATGAGCCTGGTAGGGCCGCGGCCGCATCCTCTGGATGATTTCTCCGGCTACGCGATTGAGCACCTACCACGGCTCGACGTAACTCCGGGGATTACCGGACTCTGGCAAGTGTCGGCGCGAGAAAACCCGTCCTTTCAAGCCGGACTTAATCTCGATCTTGAATATATTCAGCGCTGGAACCTGGCGATGGATCTGAGAATTCTGCTGAAGACGGCCGGCGCAGTACTGCGGGGGAGTGGACAGTGATGTCGCGGGTTGGAGCTGGAGCTGCATTACCGTGGACACATGAGGTAATGGGGCGAGCTATTCGGGTTGGGCTGCGCCCCCTCCACATGCCGATGGTAGCGCCGACTGCCTTGTTTCTCGCGGCGCTTACGGCCATGCTTCTTCGACATCCAGATGTGCCTTTTTACGAGATCGATCGCGTCGCCTTCATACTATTAGTCCTCGGAGTCGCGGGACGCGCGGTCATCACGCGGCAGCGCTTGCTGGTATTAGAACGAGCGACCTGGCCAATGCTGGGGCTAACATTCCTGGCGCTAGCGATTGTACTCAGCCAGCCCTTCAACAACCAGACCTGGTGTCTACTCGCGGCAAAATTTATTGTGCCATTCGCGCTGTTTCACCTGGCTGTGCTGGTGTTTCGGGACGAAAGACATCTGCGGCAATTCGAGATGTTCGCTTTGATAGTGCTTGGCTATCTCTGCTTCACATCGATTGCCTTTTTTGTGGGCGCAAACTTTCTGATCTTTCCGCGCTTCATTCTGGATGCAAGCCTTGGCTACCATGCCGACCGCGCGCGAGGACCGCTCTTGCAAGCGGTTGCAAACGGCGTTTCGTTGAACCTGCTGGGTGTTCTGGCGTTGCATGCCACCCTGCGGGGAAGGATACGCGGAGTCCGAGCCTGCGTTTTGCTGGCTTCCTTACCGGTCGCCATCCTGGCGACCATGACACGCGCCGTCTGGTTCTCTTTTGTTGCCAGTGTGGGAGTGTTAATTCTTCGCTCGAACAATCGGAGGTTGCGGAACCTCTCTATCGCGGTAACAGTCGTGGGAGCGTTGGGATTACTGGTCGCGCTGAATGTTGACCATCAGCGTCGGGTGCTCACGGACCGGCTGCAGGAATCTGGTCCCGTCGACTTCCGCCAGGCGGTATATGCCGGTTGTTGGCAAATGTTCATCGAGAAACCATTCACCGGGTGGGGTGTGAATCAAATGCCGGAGGAGTTAGCCCGGCACGTCAGCGGTTACAACGAAAAAGAACTCTTTCCGCACAACACTTATCTGGAGTTGCTCGTGGAGCACGGTATCGTCGGCCTGGCACTTTATGTGTGGCTTATGCGGGAGCTTCTGCGACTGGGGAAAGGGCTGGTGCCGCGCGCCGAACGCAACGGCCTACTCAACCAGCAGTTCCATGCCTTGTGGCCAATATTGCTCGGCGTCTATTTGCTGAATGCTGCTCTGGTTGTGATGAACTATCAGTTCGTGAACGGACTTCTGTTCACAATGGCGGGAATGCTCGCGGCACAGAAGAGGCGCGCTGCGAAAGAGTCGGAGTGCGAAGCGAGCAGGTCCTTCCCGGTGGTTCTCGCCTCGGCAACATAACTCCGCGAAACCTGCCTCTACCATCCACGTGTTCACCGTCGCCTATATCGCCAATCAATTCCCTGCAGCGGTGGAGCCCTACGTAGGCCAGGAGATCCAAGAGCTTCGGCGCCGGGGAGTTCGCGTGATTCCGGGCACTGTTCGACGGCCCGATGCGAATCCGAATGCGTCGAATGGCGTTGGGTATGAGGGTGACACTTTGTGCCTGCGCAAGATTCGTATCCTGACTTTTGTTCGAGCGCTTGCGTTAGCAGTGCGGCATTGGCGACGGATCGCCCGCCTGGTGAGACGGGTGCTTCTGGAGGGTGAGGAATCGGCCAAGCGCCGGCTGAAAGCCCTCATCCATACCTGTTTAGGGGCGTACTATGCGGCGCAACTCCAAGAACGAGGGGTCGATCATATCCACGCGCATCACGGCTACTTCAGCTCGTGGATTGCGATGGTGGCGGCCGCGCTCTTGGACGTGAGTTACAGCCTTACCCTACACGGGTCGGACCTGCTGCTGAACGGCGCTTATCTGGACGCAAAGCTAAGTCGTTGTCGCTTTTGTGCCACGGTCTCCGAATACAACCGCCGCTATATTTTCAAACACTTTCCGGAGGTCGATCCGGAGAAAGTCTGTGTCTTGCGGCTCGGAGTCGACGTAATTGAGAGCTCAGAATCGCTTCGGAGGGTGGCTCGTGGTCCGGGCCGCACACTCTCACTGTTGGCCGTCGGGCGTCTGCATGCCGTGAAGGATCATGCATTTCTGGTTTGTGCCTGCGCTCAACTTCGCGACCGCGGCCTCAACTTTCACTGTGTGATCGCAGGGGAGGGGCCGGAGCGGCAACGTCTGGAATCGCTGATCCGGGAGCATCATTTGCAAGACCGTCTAACCCTGCTCGGCCATATCGCTCCGCCAATGATGGACTCACTCTACCGTTCCGCGGACGTGGTCGTGCTCACCAGCCGCAGCGAAGGAATTCCGCTGGTGCTGATGGAGGCGATGGTGCGAAACAGAATCGTACTCGCGCCGGCGATCACAGGGATCCCAGAGATCGTAATCCCCGGCAAGACAGGTTGCCTCTACATGCCCGGAGTGCTCAAGGATTTTGTCGAGAAGATTTTCTTCCTTCAGAAACTGATGAGGGAGGAGGATTGCTCCTCCGTGAGCCCTTTGGATTGGATCCGGCACGCAGCGAGGGTACAAGTGCTTCACAATTTTAATCGCACCAAGAATCTTGCTCGATTTGGCGACCGATTTCTGCAGCTAAGCACGAATTCCAGAGAGTCGTAATCCACTCGTCAGCCCCCCACACTTCAGGATTGGAGCCCTTCCATGAGGATTTTGTATTGCAACAAATATAACTATCCCTTCAGCGGAACAGAGGTCTACCTGTTCGAAGCCATGGAACTCATGCGTTCCAAAGGGCACGAGGTCGCGTTGTTTTCCATGGCCGACGCGCGGGGCCAGACCACTCCTTACGACCACAATCTCATGCCACCCATTGATTTCAAGCGGCTAGCCGGATGGTTTCACAAATCGCAGTTGGCAGCACGTGCGATTTACTCAAGCGAAGCGCGCCGACGGATGCGGGCGATGATCGATGAATTCCAGCCGGACGTAGCCCACGTCCGCAATATCTATCATCATCTGTCACCGTCAATTTTGTGGGAGTTAAAGGCAAAAAAGGTTCCGGTTGTCTACCATTTGAATGACTTCAAGGTCCTGTGTCCCAGCTATAACCTGGCGTTGCGTGGGGAATCCTGCGAAGCCTGCAAGGGCGGGAAATTCTGGCATGCATTGACGAAGAAATGCTATCCAGGGTGGGGAGCGCGGATGACCTTGGTGACGGAGGCTTATATCCACAAATGGGTGGGCACATATCAGAAATGCGTGGATTGCTTTCTGGCACCCAGCGAATTTGTGCGGGACAAGTTTGTCGAGCACGGGTGGGATCCGACAAAGTTGGAAGTGCTGCCGCACTTCCAACTGGTCGCGGCGGTTGACGAGCGAGCCGCGCAGAACGCTCCGTTGCTTTATTTCGGGCGCTTGTCTCCGGAAAAAGGTGTCGCCGACTTGCTGCATGCCATGCGGCGACTGCCAACTCTTCGTCTGATGGTCGCCGGAGACGGCCCCGAGCGCGGCAGGTTGCAGCAACTTGCTTCCGACCTGGGATTAGCCAATGTCGAGTTTGCAGGACACATAGCGGGGGCGGAACTCGATCGCGCAATTGCGAACTCCTGCTTCACTGTGCTGCCGTCGCATGCCTATGAGACTTTGGGCAAGACGATTCTCGAATCGTATGCCAGAGGGCGTGCCGTGCTTGCGACTGACTTGGGATCGCGGCGGGAACTTGTGCAAGCGGGCAAGACAGGACTTTTGTACAAGACGGGAGACGTGGATGAGTTGGTTTCAGCAATCCAGTTTCTCAGTGCACATCCGGAACTAGCAGACAAGATGGGGCGCGCTGGACATGATCACGTGCGGCGGCGATACACGCCAGATGCGCACTACGCAGTATTGTCGAGTCTTTATGGGCGCCTGGCTGACGAAAAGAGGCAATCGTCAGTGGTGTCAGGTCCTGGAAAGTTTCAAGCGATTCCGATTGCGCCAAAGGTACCAACTGGATTCCCGAGAACCCACCGAGACGGTTTCATTCCGTTGCATCGTCTTGCTCTTGCCCCTGTCTCGCGGGACTCGGTCAACCTTCCTGCTGCGATGGCTCCGAAGCGGATGCTCCGGGTCGCATTTATTGGCGGACGAGGCGTCGTGTCGAAATACAGCGGGATTGAGACTTATTACGAAGAGGTTGGACAGCGGCTGGCTGGCATGGGGCATCAGGTCACCGCTTACTGCCGGACTTACTTTACCCCGCCGGGGAAAGAACACAATGGCATGCAAACGGTGCGGTTGCCGACAATCCGCTCCAAACATATGGAGACCGTGCTCCATACGTTACTAAGCACGCTCCATGTTCTTGTGGGTCCCTGCGATATCGTTCACTATCATGCGCTTGGGCCGGCGCTGTTTTCATTCATTCCGCGACTCGCAGGAAAGAAAACCGTAGTTACCGTGCAAGGACTGGATTGGCAGCGCAAGAAATGGGGTCGCGCAGCGTCGATTGTTCTGCGTCTTGGAGAGCGCGCGGCAGTTAGCCTGCCAAGCCACACGATGGTAGTTTCCCGGCAGTTGCAGAAGCATTACACAGCGGGCTATGCGGCGGAAACCTCTTATGTGCCAAACGGCGGCGTGCTGCGCGAGTGGAGCGTGCCTAAAAAGATCTTGCAATGGGATATCGAACCGGGAAGATACATTCTGTTTCTTGGGCGATTTTCTCCCGAAAAGGGGTGCCACTTGCTGGTCGAGGCTTATGAGAAGTTGGACACGGACGTAAAGCTGGTAATGGCTGGAGCCGCGAGTTATTGCGATGATTACTCGCGGGGACTTCTGGCTCATGCAAGTAAGCAGATCAAAGTGCTGGACTGGGTCACGGGTGACGTTCTCGACGAACTGCTGACCAACGCAATGATTTTTGTGTTGCCATCCGATTTGGAGGGATTATCCCTGGCGCTGCTCGATGCGATGGGCGCCGGGCTTTGCGTGCTCGGTAGTGATGTCCCAGAAAATCGGGAGGCCATCGACGATGCGGGATTCACGTTTCGGCGCGGTGATGTTGCAGACCTGGCGGACCGCCTGCGGTTCTTGATTGCGAACCCGGCGGTCCGTGAGGCCGCAGGGCAGGCCGCAAAACGCCGCGTTCGGGAACATTATCAGTGGCCGGAGATCGCTGCAGAGATCGAGCGCCTGTATTACAAAATGATGGGCTGGGAATTGGCCGCGATGCTGCCCAGGAAGGCAGCTGGAAAGGTGACAGAGACGATTCCGTCGATGCAACGGAGGGCAGGATAAAACGGCAGACACATTGTTCAAAACCAATGTTAACAACCTGAGACAAACCGAATGTTTCACCCAAAGGACGGAGTAACTTCCGTCCTTTTTGTTTACAATTGAGGTTCGTTTCCAAAGAGCTGTGCGGGGCGCTTCAGTCGTACCGTACAATTCGGCGCAATTCGCATTCATGGAAAATACAATACTGGTTACCGGTGGAGCAGGTTTCATAGGATCGAACTTCATCCTGCAGCAACTGGGGCGAGATTCGGCTTCTCTGGTTAATCTGGACAAACTCACCTACGCAGGAAATCTTCACAATCTGCAAGCGATTGCCAGCGACCAGCGCTACGAGTTTGCCCATGGCGATATTGCAGACCGCGCCCTGGTCCGACGCCTGCTGCAAGGCCACAAGCCGAGGGCCATCGTGCATTTCGCAGCTGAGAGCCATGTGGATCGCTCGATCCGGGGACCGGAGGATTTCATCCGAACGAATGTGGATGGGACTTTCGTTTTGCTGGAAGAGGTTCGGGCATACTGGGCAAACCTGATTGAACAAGAGAGAGCAGGCTTCCGTTTTCTGCATGTGTCCACGGATGAGGTGTATGGCTCTCTGGGGCCCGAGCATCCAGCTTTTTCTGAGGCCACGGCTTATGCGCCGAATAGTCCGTACGCGGCTTCGAAGGCAGCTTCTGACCACCTGGTTCGGGCCTATCATCACACCTATGGACTCCCTGTGCTGACCACAAATTGCTCGAATAACTATGGACGATTCCAATTTCCTGAAAAATTGATACCGCTGATGATCCTGAACGCGCGCGATGGCAAACCGCTCCCGGTTTACGGCGACGGTCAGAATGTTCGCGACTGGCTCTATGTGGAGGATCACTGCACCGCGATCGCAACCGTGCTCGCCCAAGGCAGAATCGGACAGACATATAACATCGGCGGCTGGAACGAAAAGCGCAATCTCGAAATCGTTGAAACCATCTGCGACATTGTGGATGAGATTGCGGGGCGTCAAGGATCTCCTCGGCGAAGCTTGATCACATTCGTGAAGGACCGTCCCGGACATGACCGGCGTTACGCGATGGACGCAACTAAGATTCAGCGGGAACTGGGCTGGCGTCCCGTGGAAACGTTTGAGAGTGGAATTCGGAAAACAGTGAAGTGGTACATGGAGAACGAAGATTGGGTCCGGGATGTTACCAGTGGTAGCTATCGCCAATGGATCGAAACACACTACACTTCCTAGATTGCAGCTGCATCCCGGTGGAATACTCTTTTGATGACGCACGACGCGAAGAATACAGCTTATAAAGGAATCATTCTGGCAGGTGGATCGGGAACTCGTTTGTATCCCGTGACCCACGCCATGGGAAAGAGCCTGCTTCCGGTTTACAACAAGCCTATGATTTATTACCCGCTGTGCACGCTGATGCTGGCGGGAATTCGCGACATCCTTCTTATCACCACCCCTGAAGATGTGCATGCCTTCGAAGCTCTGCTTGGGGACGGAAGCCAATTCGGAATCCAAATGCAATATAAAGTGCAGCCCAAGCCGGAAGGAATCGCCCAGGCCTTTCTGGTGGGGGAAACGTTTCTTGGCAAAAGCCCTTGCGCCCTGGTGCTGGGGGACAACATTTTTTATGGACACGATCTAGCCAAGGACTTGCGCGCAGCCTCGACCAAGCTTTCAGGTGCTCGGGTTTTCGCTTATCCCGTTCACGATCCGGAGCGCTATGGAGTTGTGGAATTCGATGCCGCAGGACGAGCCCTCAGCATCGAGGAAAAACCCAAGCAACCGAAATCGCGTTACGCCGTGACTGGACTTTATTTTTACGACGATCAAGTGGTGAAAATCGCGAAGTCGCTAAAGCCCAGCGCACGAGGCGAGTTGGAAATAACGGATGTCAACAAGGCATATCTGGAGCGTGGCCAACTCGAAGTCATGGTCATGGGACGAGGGATGGCCTGGCTGGACACAGGCACGCATGAGTCGTTGATGGAGGCGTCGCTCTACATTCAAGCCATCGAGAAAAGACAGGGCCTCATGGTGGCGTGTCCCGAAGAGATTGCCTTTCGGTCCGGTTACATTCAGGCCGGCCAAATTGAGAAAATTGGGAATTCCATGAAAAACAATAGTTACGGCGCTTACTTGTTGCAGCTCTTGCGAGAGAAGGTATTCTGATGAATGCAGTTTCCGCAACTCACTCTGCGATGAGCGCACTGAAGAAAATACCGACCTCGTTGCCTGGGGTGTTCGTCCTCGAGCCGCGGGTATTTGGAGATGAGCGCGGATTTTTCTTCGAGAGCTATAACCAGCGGAGCATGGCGGAAGCCGGAATTACCGAGACATTCGTGCAGGATAATCACTCCTGTTCTTCCCGTAATGTTCTGCGGGGGCTGCATTATCAGGTAAAGCATCCGCAGGGAAAACTTGTGCGCGTCGTGGAAGGGGAGATCATCGACGTTGCGGTCGACTTGCGCCGTAGTTCTGCAACCTTCGGCCGGTGGGAAGCGGTCAGCTTGTCGGGCGAAAATAAGCGCATGCTATGGATCCCCGCGGGGCTGGCACATGGATTTCGCGTGGTCTCGGAGAAGGCTCACGTGCTTTACAAGGCCACTGACTACTACGCGCCGGAGCACGAACGAACACTCGCCTGGAACGATCCCTACCTCAAGATCGCATGGGAACTGGATGGGGAACCAATCGTGTCGGCAAAAGACCAGCGCGGAGTAGAGTTCCAAAACGCCGAGAGTTTCGATTAAATTCCGATGCGAGTTACAATTTTTGGCGCTTCTGGATTACTCGGTAAGGCGCTCATGCGGGAGTGGAGCGCGGATGCAGTCACCGGACTCACCTCGCGGGATGCAGACATCCGCGACGCAAGGCGCGTGCAGCGGGTCGTGGAGGATACGCGCCCAGACTGGATCGTGCTATCTGCCGCCTACACTGATGTAGATGGCTGCGAAAGCAATACGGAGCTGGCTTTCTCCGTGAACTGCGACGGAGCGGTGAACGTCGCGAATGCAGCAAAGATGTTTGGAGCAAGATTTGCCTTCCTCAGTTCTGATTACGTCTTCGACGGAAAAAAGACAACCCCTTACGAGATAGACGACGTTCGAAATCCACAAAGCGTGTACGGACGCACGAAGGCCGAAGCGGAGATTAAGCTACTTGATTTAATGCCGGATTGTTGCATCGCCAGAACGTCGTGGCTGTTCGGCGCCGGCGGAAAATGTTTTCCAGATACGATCTTAAAACTGGCAGCCAGCCGGCCGGCGCTCGATGTCGTCGACGATCAGCGCGGCTGTCCGACGTATACGACAGATCTTGCGCGGGCGATCATTCAACTATGCCGCAAGAACGCGAGTGGAATTGTTCACGTGACCAACGCCGGCGATTGCACCTGGTTTGAGTTCGCGCAGGAGATCGTTCGGAATGCCGGGCTTTCTACTGCAGTGCGACCGGTCAGCAGCCAACAGATGGCGCGCCCTGCACCTCGACCCGCGTATTCTGTTCTGTCCGCGGTTAGTTTGCGGGCGCTCGGGATTGAAATTCCTTCCTGGCCTGATGCTTTGCGGCGTTACATCAAAGAGCGACCGCTGATCAGCTAGCGCCGATTGCCTCCCTTCCCCACGCCCTGCTACGATTGCCGGGACTCGCCGGGGATTTCGTGAAACTAATCCAGAATTACATCGATGGTCACTTCGTGTCTGGGGGTCGCGAATTCGCTGACCTGAATCCAGCGGATGGGTCTGTGATTGCGCAAGTCAGCGAAGCCAGCAAGGCGCAAGTGGATGAAGCAGTGCACGCGGCCCGTTGTGCGCTGCGCGGAGAATGGAGTCGGCTCGGAGTTCGCGAGCGCGCGGCCAGATTGCATCGCGTCGCGGATGCGATTGAAAAGAGATTCGATTGCTTCGTGCAAGCCGAGGTAGCTGACACAGGGAAACCGGTGTCACTCGCATCAAAGCTCGATGTGCCTCGGGCCGCCGCTAACTTTCGCGTTTTCGCCGATCTGATGAGAGTGTCCGGGCTGGAATCGTTCCAGACGGAGACTCCCGAGGGCACAAATGCTCTGAACTATGCGGTTCGCAAACCTCTGGGAATTGTCGGGGTGATCACGCCATGGAATCTTCCGTTACTGTTGCTCACCTGGAAAGTCGCTCCGGCGTTGGCGTGTGGAAACGCGGTTGTCGTCAAACCTTCGGAAGAAACTCCGGCCACAGCAACGCTGCTCGCAGAGGCGATGCAGGACGCGGGAATCCCAAAAGGCGTCTACAACGTCGTGCATGGTTTCGGGCCGGGGTCTGCAGGGGAGTTCTTAGCGTCGCATCCTGACGTGAATGCAATCACATTCACCGGTGAATCAAGGACGGGAGCGGCGATCATGAAGACGGTGTCTCCCACGGTAAAGCCGGTTTCGTTTGAGTTGGGCGGGAAGAATGCAGCGATCATATTCGCGGATTGCAATTTTGACGAGACCGCGAACGGGTTATCCGATGCCGTATTTCTCAACACCGGGCAAGTGTGCCTGTGCGCGGAGCGCGTGTATGTGGAACGAAAAATCTTCAGTGCATTTGTGGAGGCGCTGAAACACAAAGCGGAGAGCCTGAATCCCGGCTGGCCGAGGGATGAGAAGACCGACCTCGGACCACTGATTTCGGCGCAACATAGAGAAAAGGTTCTTTCATACTTTCAACTGGCACGCGAAGAAGGGGCGACCGCTGTAACCGGCGGGGGGATCCCGCGGTTTGGCGATGATCGCGACCATGGCTTTTACGTGCAACCAACCATCTATACTGGGCTTCCGGAATCGGCGCGCTCAGTGAAGGAAGAAATCTTTGGGCCGGTGTGCCACATCGCTCCCTTCGATTCAGAAGAGGAAGCGGTCGCCGTGGCGAACGACACCAAGTATGGGCTCGCGGCCTCGATCTGGACGAGCAATCTCAAACGCGGTCATCGCGTCGCACAGCAAATGAACGTTGGCATCACGTGGGTAAATTGCTGGTTCTTGCGCGATCTGCGAACCCCGTTTGGCGGATCGGGTCTCTCCGGCATTGGCCGCGAAGGTGGAATGCATTCGTTGAATTTCTATTCTGAGCTGAACAATATTTGCATTCGACTGTAGGGATTCGCGAAAGAGTATCGAGAAGGGTGTCGAGAGGATATCGATAAAGATGAGCGCGACGGAAAGCAAAGTCGTCGAAGGCAAAGCGTCGCCGCGCGGCAAGTATCCGCACCTGAAGAGGGCTGGTGACTTTTTGTTTGTCTCCGGAACCAGCGCGCGCCGCGCCGACAACACGATTGCCGGCGCCGAAGTAGACGTGCTAGGTACGGCACGGCTAGACATTCGTGAGCAAACACGCGCGGTGCTCGAGAACATCCGCGATATCCTGAAGAGTGCAGCAGCACAACTGCAAGATGTAGTTGAGATCTCGACATATCTTGTGAACATGAATGATTTTGCCGGCTACAACGAGGTCTATGGCGAATTCTTCGGATACGATGGTCCGGCCAGGACTACGGTGGCTGTGCACCAGTTGCCGCATCCGCATTTGCTGATTGAGATCAAAGCGATCGCTTACAAACCATTGAAATAGGAGCTGCGATGGCGTCCATCAAGAATCTGAGGGCTTTCAACTTTCAGTCCTGGATTGAGGAAAACAAAGAGAAGCTCAAGCCTCCGGTGGGCAACGCGCAGGTCTGGGACGACGGCGAGATGATGGTCACCGTTGTGGGTGGGCCGAACCAGCGCCGCGATTATCACGACGATCCCACCGAAGAATTTTTCTATCAGTTGAAGGGCAACATTTCCCTGCGCATCATGGAGACGCCGGGTAAGCCGCCTCTGGAAATACCGATCAAGGAAGGCGAAATATTTCTTTTGCCTAAGCATATGCGCCACTCGCCGCAGCGGCCGGCGGACACAATCGGAGTGGTCGTCGAAGTCCCGCGCCCCGAGGGCTCTCTGGATGCATTCGAATGGTATTGTCCGAACTGCCACCGGTTAATCTATAGGGCCGAAGTGAGGTTGAAGAGCATTGTGAAAGATCTTCCGCCGTTGTTTGAACAGTTCTACAACAATGAGAGCCGGCGCAAGTGTAAACATTGTGGCACGATTCATCCAGGCAGATAGAGAATGCAAGTCGTCGACATTCATACCCACTTTTTCCCTGAGTCATGGCCCGACCTGGCGGCGCGCTACGGTACGCCGGACTGGCCGTGGATCAAACATACTGATCCGGGGAAAGCAGAAATTATGGTGGGAGACCGTTTTTTCCGCCATATTTATTCGGCATGCTGGGATCCGGAAGTACGTCTTCGGGAAATGGATCGTGACGGCATTGATCTGCAGGTTATCTCCGCGACCCCGGTGCTGTTCGCATATGAGCGTCCTGTGGAACATGCGCTCGATTGCGCGCGACTATTTAACGATGCTGCGCTCGAACTTTGCAGTCGTGGGAAGGGCAGGTTGAAATCCCTTTGCCAGGTACCGCTGCAGGATACTGACGCGGCTTGCAAAGAACTTAGCCGCTGCATGCAGGCCGGACACCTCGGCGTTGAAATCGGCAACCACGTCGGAGAAAAGAATCTCGATGATCCGGGAGTTGTGACTTTTTTGCACCACTGTGCGGATGTGGGTGCGGCGGTGCTCGTCCATCCCTGGGAAATGTTTGGGCGCGAGCGGATGCCGAAATACATGATGCCGTGGACCGTCGGCATGCCCGCCGAGACCCAACTTGCGTTGGTGGCATTGATTTTGAGTGGAGCGTTTGACCGGTTGCCGGGCACGCTTCGAATTTGTTTTGCGCATGGCGGCGGGAGTTTTGCCTTCTTGCTCGGGCGGTTGGAAAATGCCTGGCATCACCATCCGGTAGCGCGTGGTGACTGCGAGCACCCACCCAGCCATTATCTCAACCGATTCTTCGTGGACTCTGCCGTCTTTGAGCAGCACACGCTGCAATTTCTGGTGGAAACGATGGGAGTGGATCGCGTAATTCTAGGTTCCGACTATCCTTTTCCTTTGGGGGAAGAACGAGTAGGTTCTCTTATCCGCCAGAGTAAATTGCCGCAAGAAACGAAGACTAAGCTTCTGAGCGGGAATGCAGTGCGGTTCCTGGCATTTGAAGCCGAGTCGAACGCGGGCGAGAATGTAAGACCTTGCGCGGCGGTAGGTTCTTCGCCGACGGAGCCCGAGCTTGGGCAACTAACGTATAGCTCGTACTTGAAAGTTCCGGAATTGCTGAAATTGCAGCATCCGCAGTCCTCCCCGCCGCACCATGACGAGTTGCTTTTCATCATCGTTCACCAGACCTACGAATTGTGGTTCAAAGAATTGCTACACGACCTCGATGCCGTGGTCGCGAATTTGCAAAGGGCTGGGTCTGCTCCGCAGTCACACGACGAGGTTTATGAGGCGGCGAGACTACTGCGCCGCTGCACCGAAATTACACGAGTATTGGTGGAACAGTTCACGATTCTGGAAACAATGCTGCCCACGCATTTCCTGGCCTTTCGAGGATTGCTGGAGCCTGCCAGCGGATTTCAGTCGGAGCAGTTTCGCGAGATTGAATTTCTTTGCGGATTGAAGGACGAGAAGATGCTTCGCTATCATCGGCCCACACCTGAAGCTTACGCGAGCCTGAAGCGACGGTTGGAGGAACCCTCGCTTCGCGACGCATTCTTTGGTGCCCTGCAAGCAATGGGCAAGCGACCGATGGTCGGCGAGGGCGCTAGCGATAGGGAGAGATTCGAAGCCCGTGCCCGCGCGGTTCACGCGCTTTATAAGGACGAGGCTCATCATCGCGACTGGATTGATGTTTGTGAGCGGCTGACCGAATTTGACGAATTAGTGGTGAGCTGGCGGCTGCGCCACATTCAACTAGTCGAGCGGATCATCGGCATCCGCATGGGAACGGGCGGAAGTACGGGAGCTTCTTATTTGAAACTCACACTCGATAAGAAATTCTTTCCCGAGTTGTGGGAGGCCAGAACGCTGCTGACCGAATGAAGGCACCCGAAAAAATAACTCTGATTGGCGCGGGACTAAACGGACCCCTCCTGGCGATTCTTCTGATGCAACGGGGATTCGCGGTCGAACTTTACGAGCGACGCCCCGACATGCGTCAGGTGCGGATTAGCGCGGGCCGCTCCATCAATCTCGCTCTTTCCACTCGCGGCATTTATGGATTGCAGCGGGCCGGCCTGTGGGAGCGAACGCGAAACATCATCATTCCAATGAGAGGACGGATGATGCATTCGATGGAGGGAGCACTTACCTTTCAACCCTATGGAAAGAACGAAGCCGAGGTCATTAATTCGATTTCACGTGCCGAGCTGAACATTGCGCTGATAAACGCGGCAGAGGAGCAGGGTGCGACCATTCATTTTAATCAGCGCTGCACGGGATATGATTTGAAGAACGGCGCCATCCGATTGCGCAATGAGGACACCGCTGAGGAAACGACCCGTGAGGTTGGAATTGTAATCGGCTGCGATGGATCGGCATCGTCGATTCGCAATGAGATGCTGAAGCTAAGCCGTTTCAATTTTTCCCAGCACTATCTCGACTACGGATATAAGGAATTGACGATTCTTGCCGGTTCTCAGGGAGAGCATCTTCTCGAGACTAACGCGCTCCACATCTGGCCGCGGGGCAACTATATGCTGATCGCCTTGCCCAACATCGATGGCACGTTTGCCTGCATTCTGTTTTTGCCGTTTGAGGGGGTGGACAGCTTCGCGAGCTTAACCACGCACTCGCAGGTGGTTGCATTTTTCACTTCCCGCTTTCCGGACGCAATTTCTCTGATGCCCCACCTGGCTGAGAACTACTTCGCAAATCCGACCGGCGCGATGGTTACCATCAAATGCTCGCCCTGGCAGGTGGAAGGAAAAGCTCTGCTTCTTGGGGATGCGGCTCACGCCATTGTTCCATTCTTCGGGCAAGGGTTGAATTGCGGATTCGAAGATTGTACGTCTCTGACGGAGTTGCTCGACCAGCATGGCTCAGACTGGTCTCGCGTTTTCGGCGACTTCGAGAACGAACGCAAGGTTAATACCGATGCGATCGCCGACATGGCCATTGAGAATTTTACGGAGATGCGCGATCGAGTTGCGGACTCGCGTTTCCTGCTTCGAAAGAAAGTGGAGCTCGCCCTTGAAGCAAGATATCCGCAACAATTTGTGCCGAAATATGCCATGGTGACTTTTCATAGAATTCCATACTCGGTGGCTCTGGCTCGCGGAACGGTTCAGGAAAAAATGCTGGTCGAACTTTGCGAATCGATCAGTCGCGTGGACGACCTCGACTGGGGTAAGGCCGGCCGGTTGATTCACCGAGATCTTACGCCCTTGGAGCTGAGGACTTGACCAACCCTCCCTTGCAATCAGAGTTTCAACCGGGCGAGGATTTTGCGATCGCGATGGATGAGCGTGATCCGCTGAAAGAATTCCGCAAAAACTTTTGGATTCCGAAAACCGCCGAAGGCGAGGAGTGCATATACCTGTGCGGGCACTCGCTTGGATTACAGCCGAAGACGGCTGCAACATACGTTGAGCAGGTGCTGAAAGACTGGGCGCAGCTTGGCGTTGAGGGCCACTTTCGGGCGAAGAACCCGTGGATGCCGTACCACAGATTGCTTACGGAACAGACGGCAGAACTAGTGGGAGCGCGGCCGCTTGAAGTTGTGGTAATGAATTCCCTCACCGTCAACCTCCACCTGATGATGGTTTCGTTTTACCGTCCGACTCCCGGGAGGCACAAGATTCTTGTGGAGCAAGGAGCTTTCCCCTCCGATCAGTATGCGGTGAAATCGCAGATTCGTTTCCACGGCCTTGATCCCGCGAAATCGCTGATCGAGTTGACACCGCGGGAAGGAGAGTCTTGCCTGCGGGATGAGGACATTGATTCGCTGATTGAGCGCGAAGGCGACGAGATCGCGTTGCTCCTGCTGGCAGGCGTGAATTATTCGACCGGACAAGTGTTTGATATGGCTGGCATCACGCGTGCGGGCCACGCTCACGGCTGCGTGGTTGGTTTCGACCTGGCGCACGCCGCCGGCAATTTACCCTTGAACCTTCACCAATGGGGGCCGGACTTTGCCGTGTGGTGCAGCTACAAATATCTGAACGGCGGTCCGGGATGTATTGCCGGCTGTTTTGTTCATGAACGGCACGGGCGCGCGTGGGATATCCCTCGCTTTGCCGGCTGGTGGGGGCACGATGAACGAATACGGTTCGAAATGGGGCCGGACTTTCAACCCATGGCTGGCGCGGAGGGCTGGCAATTGAGCAATCCGCCGATTGTCAGTTTGGCCGTGCTGCGGGCATCCATGGAAATCTTTCATCAGGCCGGGATGGAGCGTTTGCGAGCCAAGAGCATGTCGCTGACCGGTTACCTTGAGTTCTTGCTGAAGCGCAATGCGCCGAAGAATTTCAGTATTGTCACGCCTTGTGAACCAGAACGGCGTGGGGCACAGCTCTCCATCCGAATTCCTGCGGAGGGGCGCGCGATGTGCGAACGGCTGACTTGTGAAGGCGTTATTGGCGACTGGAGAGAGCCTGACATCTTCAGAGTTGCGCCCGTGCCCCTCTACAGCTCCTATCATGATGTTTTTAAATTCGTTCAACGATTCACAGCCGCGATCGGCTAACAAGTTGAGCAGCCTTCCCGGGTTCGCGATTACTTCCGTAATGCACCGGGCCCTTCAGCGTGAACATACACTCGTACGGTGGGATTGATCTCTCTGCGACAACCCGGCAGATGGACGGGGGTAGTGTGCGCCGTAGTATGCGGGCACCTCCTCGTGTCGCTACTGGTCCCACGCAGTACGGGACTCACCGCCTTCGGCGACATTACGCAGTGTGTCCTGCTTTTTTGCGGAACGCTGTTCATTCTCTCGAACGTCCGAACGAGTGATAAGAAATCTCAACTCTTCTGGGTTCTGATGGCCGTCGGGAGCAGCATGTGGCTCTGCCCCCAGATTCTATGGACTTACTTTGAGGTTTATCTCCGCCAGGAGGTACCGAACCCGTTTGTCGGGGACGTTGTTCTATTCCTGCACGTTGTACCCATGATGGCGGCGCTGGCGGTGCAGCCGCATATTCACCGGGATGACCACTCCTTGCCACTGGTGTCTCTTGACTTCTTTCTATTACTTGCGTGGTGGCTTTACCTTTACATGTTTATCGTAATTCCGTGGCAATACGTGACTCCGAATGAGACAGCGTACGGCCACAGCTTCGACTTGCTTTATGCGTGTGAACAAATTGTTCTTGTCATGTGGGCAGGTTTGGTTTGGAAACGCAGTCAGGGATACTGGCACATAATCTACGGACGATTTTTCAAAGCAGCATTAATTTACAGCGCTGGTTCCATCCTCGCTGGCGTCGCGATCGATTTTCATAAGTACTATACGGGCAGTTTCTACGACGTTCCGCTGGTGGCGGCAATGACATGGTTCGCAGGGGTCGGCTTTCTGGCGCGTGGAACTTCACCCGACCCGCCCACTAGCGCATCATCCGGTGATAACCACATCATGTGGAGAGCGCGGTTGGCCATGATGGCGGTTTTCTCCACGCCGCTCATGGTGGCATGGGCAGCGTATGGGGAAAGTCCACCGCGGGTCCGCGCCTACAGGCTGTTGTTGACGGTGGCGGCGATGCTCTTCATGGGCACGCTGGTACTTCTGAAGCAACATTGGATGGACCGGCAATTGCTGCATCTGCTGCGCCTGTCACGCCAAAATCTGGATGAGATGTGCCAGCTGAAAGACGAACTGGAGAGCAAGGAGCAGTCTTTGCGGTGGCACAGTCTTGAGTTGCAGCGTAAGAATCTTGAACTTCAGGAAATTTCCTTCACCGACTCTTTGACGGGCGTGTGGAACCGGCGCTATCTGGAGGAAATTCTTGCAGCTGAGTCCGGGCAGGTACTGCGAAATTATGAGCGGGCCCGGGGCGCCGACATTCGCAAACTGGATCATCGCGATCTAATTTTTATTATGGTGGATATGGACTTCTTCAAAGAAGTCAATGATGTTCATGGTCATCCTGCGGGCGATCGCCTTCTTCAACGGGTAGCTGAGCGTCTCACCAGCGTGGTGCGCAAGTCGGATGTACTGGTTCGCTGGGGAGGAGAGGAATTCCTGATTATGTCGCGCTCCGCGGACCCCTCTGGTACTCCTGCTTTCTGCGAACGTGTTCTGGATATCATAGCGTCGGAAGCTTTTGATCTCGGACACGGCATTCAAGTGCGGAAGACGTGCTCTGTGGGATGGGCCCCTTTCCCCTGGAGTCGCGGGGCATACGAAGCCATTTGCGCGGAGGAGGCCATCGAACTCGCGGACAACGCACTCTACCGGGCAAAAGCAGGTGGTCGAAATCAGGGAGTGGGAATTTTGCCGGGCGATGGCGCGGCTGCGGCTCCCCATGCGATCAGGTTAGAGGCACTGCGGAATGATAACGGCGTTCTGACGCGCGTTGTAAAAGTGCAGATTCCCTCCCGCGCATGCGCAGAAGAAACTTCGCCCGGCAAAACGTTGTCCGGTAAACCCTGAAAGATCTAGCCGCTTGACCTCCAAGCGTGGGCTGAATACATTGGGAAGCCTGCCTTGTCCGCTCTGGGCGGGAATATAGCGATACAATCACTCAAGTCAGAGTAGAATTCTACGAGGCTCATTCGATGATGCATGCAAGAAATCCTTCCCACAAGACCGGCCTACTCCACAAGGCGCAACTGATGTCGGCATCGGAAATTGAACGCACCCTGGTGCGACTGGCTTACGAAATTGTCGAAAAAAATGGCGGTGTTGAGAGTCTGGGATTGGTCGGCATTCGGCGCAGGGGCGTGCCCATCGCCGAGCGCCTGGGTAAGATCATCACTCGCATTGAAAATGCTGCAGTTCCCGTGGGCACGTTGGACATTACTTTCTATCGTGATGATCTTTCAACGCTCGGGCCGAAGCCAGTCGTGCAGGATAAAGAGATTGGGTTTTCGATTGAAGACAAGAATATTGTTCTGGTCGACGACGTCCTATTCACCGGACGGACGACCCGAGCCGCGCTGGATGCGCTGTTTTCGCATGGAAGACCGCGGCGAGTGCAGCTGTGCGTGCTGATCGATCGCGGCCATCGTGAGTTGCCCGTCGAGGCCAGTTTCGTCGGACGCAACGTCCAGACGACCATGAGCGAAGTCATCGAGGTTAAGTTGACTGAGATTGACGACGCTGAGAAAGTTCTGCTCATGGAGAGGTAAGACGGATCGCGAGTTTACAAGTTAAATGAAAAGGACGGCGGAGAACCGCCGTCCTTTTTGTTGGAGCGATTCGGCTAGGACAGTTTGGTGCAGATCGCCTTCGTCTGGGTGTAAAGATTGAGCGCATCGTGGCCCATCTCGCGACCCCAACCGGATTGCTTGTACCCTCCAAAGGGCAGCGCCGCATCGAAAATGTTATAGCAGTTGATCCACACCGTACCGGCGTGGAGATGTTCCGCAGTGCGATGGGCTTTGCCGATGTCGCGGGTCCAGACAGCAGCAGCGAGGCCGTATTCACTGTCGTTGGCGCGTGGCAAGATTTCCTCGGGATCGTGGAACGGCATTGCTGTTACGACCGGCCCGAAAATTTCTTCCTGCACCACCTTCATGTCTTCGCGGGTATTCACGAGAACGGTGGGCTCGACGAAATAGCCTTTTTCACCTTTTCTGTGACCACCCACAACGGCCTTGGCGCCTTCCGAAAAGCCCGCTTCCAAATATCCGCAGACGCGGTTTAATTGCTCTTCAGAGACGAGCGGTCCCATGTGCGTCTGAGGATCGAGACCAGAGCCTACATTAATCTTCTTCGCCTGATCGGCGACACCTTCCACAACTTGGTCGAAGACCGCTTTCTCGACGTAGAGCCGTGATCCGGCGCAGCAGCATTGTCCGTGATTGAAGAAGATCGCGCTCGCGGCCCCGGGAATTGCCGAATCCAGATCGGCGTCTTTATAGACGACGTTAGGAGATTTTCCGCCCAGTTCTAGCGATACCTTCTTCAGGTTCCCAGCCGCAGCGTGCACGATCAGTTTCCCAACTTCCGTGGACCCGGTGAAAGCAATCTTATCCACCTTCGGATGAGCGGCCAGGGCGGCGCCCGCAGTCTCGCCGTAACCCGGCACAATGTTCACCACGCCTTCGGGAAAACCAGCTTCCATGATCAGCTCGCCGAGACGCAGCGCGGAGAGCGGCGTTTGCTCCGCCGGTTTCAATACTACGGTGCAACCGGTAGCGAGCGCCGGACCGAGTTTCCACGCCGCCATCAGCAGCGGAAAATTCCAGGGGATGATCTGCCCTGCAACTCCGACCGGCTCTCGCAGCGTGTACGCAAAATATTTTGCTCCAGGCGTGTAAGGTACCGAGATCGGAATCGTGTTGCCTTCGATCTTCGTGGCCCATCCTGCCATATAGCGGAACAAATCCACGGCCAGCGGAACATCGGCGGCTCTGGCGATGGTGAGGGCCTTGCCGTTGTCTAGACTTTCCAGATAAGCAAATTCCTCGGTGTGCGCCTCCAGCAAATCGGCGAGCTTCCAAATGAGGCGGCCGCGTTCGGACGCCGTCAACCGTCGCCACGCGCCTTGGTCGAAGGCTCGTCGTGCAGCCTTCACAGCTTGTTCGATATCGTCACGGTCGCCTTCGGCGACCTGCGCCAGAACCTCACCCGTGGCAGGATTGTAAGTTGCAAAGGTCTTGCCGGAAATCGAGTTTACCCATTTGCCGTCGATCAACATTTTGCGCGGCTTGTCGATGAAATCTGCGACTTGCGGATGGATTTGCGGTGATACAGCGATGCCCATATGTCCTCCTTATCGAACGAAGATCAAGTAAGAACTTGCACGGTGTGCCACTCAAAATACTGGGCGGAGAAGAAACAACCGAAGTATGCTAGTCCCGACCGAGAACAAAAGCAATTCCCCCGGTCCTCGACTAGTGTCCTCGAGTTCGGCCCGGTTATTCGCCGTAAGGGACCCAGATATTCTTCACCTGGGTGGCGTGCTCCAAGAACCAGCGTCCTTCGGCGAATTTCGGATTGAACCAATCGATGGCGCGCCCCTCGTTTGTCCAAACCTGTTTCAGATTTCCTACGGACATTGCTTTCGCGGCGACCGCGCTTTCCTCATCCCCAAACGACCAGATCGCATCCACGTCGTCGTGCTCTGCGAGAGTTTTCAGGAGTTGCGATGCGTGGCCCGTCACAATGTTCACCGCGCCGCCAGGCACATCGCTGGCGTCAAAGAGTTGATAGAGATCAGCGGCGATGAGCGGGTAAGCTTCTGAGGGAACCGCGATCACGGTGTTGCCCATGGCAAGAGCGGGCATGACGAGAGAAAGAAAACCCAGCAAGGGCGCTTCGGTGGGACAGATGATGCCCACGGTGCCGAGCGGCTCGTTCATTGCGATTGCAATGTTGCGAAATGGAGGACTGTGCACGGCACCGTCAAATTTGTCGGCCCACGCGGCGTAGGAGAAGATGCGTTCGATTCCGAGCTCGAGTTCCGCGGCGGCTTGTTTTGCTCCTACAGCCGCAGTGAGTCCTCGGACACTTTCATCGCGACGTTGGGAAAGATTTTCGGCACAGTAGTAGAGAACCTGCGCGCGATTGTGCGCGGTCGTTTTGGCCCATGTTTCCGCCTTGCGGGCAGCCTCGACGGCGTTGCGAATGTCTTTGCGGTTGCCAAGCGAGGCTTCTCCCAACAAATGCCCGTCGCCGGAACGTACTTCGATGCTGTATCCAGAATCCGGCCGCGCCTGCTTGCCACCGATGTAGAGCTTCACGGTGCGATCAATGGCCGGCGTACAACCCTGCCGATCTTCTTCCGGGTCTTCATTTTGAATTTGATCTTCGTCAGGCTTCGAAGGGCCACGCATCGGCTGGGGAGCAAGCTTGGGAAGGTCTTTAAGCCATGCCGGCTGCAAATATTCCAGCAGGCCTTCCTTGCCGCCTTCGCGACCGTATCCGCTCTCTCGATAGCCACCAAATCCGCAGGAAGCGTCAAACAAATTCGTACAGTTCACCCAGACGACGCCCGCCTTCAGTTGCGCTGCAACCTGCAAGGCGACGTTGATGTTCTCACTCCAAACGCACGCGGCCAGGCCATAGAGGGTGTTGTTAGCCAATTCAACCGCCTCTCGCGGAGTACGAAACGTCATCGCAGCCAGAACGGGCCCGAAGATTTCCTGCTGCGCTACGATGGATGTGGGATGCACATTGCTCAACAGCGTTGGAGGATAGTAAAAGCCACGCGTGGGCAACGCGACCTGCGGCTGCCAGCAGGTTGCGCCCTCAGCGATGCCTTGACCAACCATGCGCTGAATGCGCTCCAGTTGCACGCGCGCTACGATCGCTCCAATATCGATTGCCTTATCCAGAGGAAGGCCAACACGCAGAGTGCTCATGCGCTCTCTGATTTTTCCAATTAACGTCTCGGCGATGCTTTCCTGCATCAGCAAACGCGAGCCCGCGCAGCACACTTGACCCTGATTGAACCAGATTCCGTCCACCAGTCCCTCGACCGCGCTGTCGAGGTCAGCATCGTCGAAGATGACGAACGGAGACTTGCCTCCCAACTCCAGTGACAAACGTTTGTGAGTTGTCGCCGTCGCAGTGCGAATGGCACGTCCAACCTCGGTCGAACCGGTGAACGCGATTTTGTCCACGCCGGGATGTTTCACCAAGGCCTCGCCGGTCGAACCGTCGCCGGTCACGATGTTGACCACTCCGGCGGGCAGTCCAGCTTCCTGACAAAGTCCGGCGAACGCGAGCGCGGTCAGCGGAGTAAATTCGGCGGGCTTCAATACCACAGTGTTTCCGGTAGCCAGGGCCGGGGCAATCTTCCACGCGGCCATGAGCAGTGGGAAATTCCAGGGAATAATCTGTCCCACCACGCCGCAAGGCTCGTACTGGGCAAACTCCTGCTCCAGGAGTTGCGCCCAGCCCGCGTGATAATAAAAGTGCCGCGCAACTAATGGAATGTCGATGTCGCGGCTCTCGCGGATCGGTTTGCCGTTGTCCATTGTTTCAAGGACGGCGAGAAGGCGAGAATGTTTTTGCACCAGTCGGGCCAGTGCGTAAAGGTAGCGGGCCCGGAAGTGCGGAGTGAGCGCGCGCCATTTGGGAAACGCCGAACGCGCAGCACGAACGGCGGCATCGATATCCGCGTCCGAACCTTGAGCAATGGAGGCCAGCTTTTCTCCGTTCGAAGGATCGAGAGTATCGAAATATTTTCCGTTGACGGGAGCTTGCCATGCGCCGTTGATGAAGTGTCCGAAGCGATGGCCGTGGTGTTCCAGCCAGGCTTGTGCTTCCTTCGGATCTTCCGGAGCGGGACCGTACTCCATCGTCACAAATTTTTCGGCAATGCTCATCTCGGCTCGATTCTCAAGTCCTCTTTTTAGCAACTGCAATTACGCGATCGGATGACGATACTCCGCTGAATATCGGCCCGTCGCATGGTGCTCAAGTTGCCGCTCAATATCGCCCAACAATCCACTTGCTCCAAAACGAAAAAGCCCCGCGCGCATCCAGGACTGCCCCAGCTCTTCTTTCATCATGGCGAGCCAATCGGTTGATGGCTTTGCTGTGCGAATTCCACCGGCGGCCTTGAAGCCCACTGCCATCCCCGTTTGCTCGGCATATTCGCGGATAGCGCGAGTCATCACCAGACCAACGGGCAATGTGGCGTTGACCGCTTCTTTGCCGGTGGAGGTCTTAATGAAGTCGGCTCCCGCCATCATCGCGACCACGCTGGCGCGGGCGACGTTGCGCAAAGTCACCAGATCACCGACGGCAAGAATAACTTTCATGTGCGCCGAACCGCAGGCTTGTTTGAAGGCGGCAACCTCGTCGAAGAGCGCCTGCCAGCGTCCACCGAACACGTGGGCCCGAGTGATGACGACGTCGATCTCGTGGGCACCGGCTTCCACCGAACGCCGAATTTCTGCAACTCGCTCCGTCAGGGGCGAGAGTCCGGCGGGGAATCCGGTGGAGACTGCGGCAACGCGCACGCCGCTTCCTTCCAAAGCGTGCAGCGCTGTTTCCACAAACACATGGTAGACGCACACTGCGGCCACCTTCACTTCGAGTTCTTCGACGCCCAACTGGTGCGCGAGCTCTTGCTGCAACGGATACCGTGCCTTTGCACACAAGCGGCGCACACGCTCATCCGTGTCGTCGCCGGAAAGAGTAGTCAAGTCCATGCATGTGATCGCCCGCAGCAGCCACGCTGCCTGCCATTCCTTCTTGACGGTTCTGCGCGCAACCTGCGACCGGGCGCGGCGTTCGACTGCGCTGGTGTTCACCCGCACGTCCTGCACCCAGCTCAGGTCGAGGGGAATTCCAGTGTTTGGCAGAAGCGGGCGACCGCCAAGAGTCGCAAGCATAGTTTCTTCGTTGGGCTGGCGGCGTCCAGCGCGATTGGTGATTCCGCGGGCCGTTTCGCGGGATGTTCCGGAATTTTTGTCGACTGGCACTGGATGGCCTCAAACTGGCGGCGCTCGAACCAAGCCGCGTCCGCTTCCTCGCGTTGTAATTGTACGGCAGGAAATCCTGCAGCGCGAGTTCGCGATGCGCCCGGTAGTGGTGCACCCAAGAAAAAGCTGTGGATCGTTGAGCGAGGGTTTACAATTGCCGTCGATTTCATCGAATCACCAAGAGATTCTTTCGCATGCCCAAGAGAGCCCTGCCCGCTGACGTGCAGAAACAAATGCTGCGGTCCGCAATGAAGGTCATGAAGAATGCTCATGCGCCCTACTCGAAGTTTCGCGTAGGCGCGGCGGTCCTTTTGGCGAATGGCAGGATTTTCTCAGGGTGCAACGTGGAGAATGCGTCCTACGGAATGACAAACTGTGCCGAACGCACGGCAATTTTTTCAGCGGTGGCGGAGCTTGGGCCGAAGATCGAGATCCGTGCGGTGTCGGTGGTCAATGACCAGGGGGTGCCGTGCTCACCTTGCGGCGCCTGCCGTCAGGTGATTTACGAGTTCGGTCCTGACGCCACCATTTTCTTCCAGGGAAAGTGGGGGCCGAAACAGGCTCACATTACCGAATTGCTTCCGGAAGGATTCCGTCTCCAGTGAATCCAACTCCGGCTTCCGTGCCAACATTCCGCGCTCTCGACATAATTCGCAAAAAACGCGACGGCGGAGAGCTGTCTCAGAACGAAATTGAATCTCTCGTTAACGAGTACACGCGCGACGAGATTCCCGATTATCAGGTTTCTGCGTGGCTGATGGCGGTGGTCTTGCGAGGCATGACACGAGCCGAGACCGCTGCCCTGACGGATGCGATGTTGCGATCGGGCGAGGTGCTCGATCTTTCCTCGCTTCGCGCAAAGAAGGTTGACAAGCATTCGACTGGCGGGGTTGGCGATAAAACTTCGCTTGTGCTCGCTCCGCTTGCAGCCGCCGGGGGCGTTGCGGTTCCTATGATCAGCGGCCGGGGCCTTGGACACACGGGAGGAACACTCGACAAGCTTGAAGCTATCCCTGGCTTCAATGTGAATCTTTCGGTTAAGCAATTTCGGCGCGTGCTGGAAACCTGCGGTTGCGCCATGATCGGGCAGACTGCTGAAATCGCTCCCGCGGATCGCAAGCTTTACGCGCTGCGCGATGTTACTGGCACCGTGGAGAGTCCGTATCTAATCTGCGCCTCGATCATGAGCAAGAAACTAGCGGAGGGCATCGACGCGCTTGTGCTTGACGTTAAGACCGGCTCTGGCGCGTTCATGAAAAGCGAAGAGGATGCTGTTTTTCTCGCCGAGTTAATGGTTGAAACCGGTGAACGCATGGGCAAGAAAGTCGTGGCGCTCATCACCGATATGGATCAGCCCTTGGGAAACATGATTGGGAATTCACTTGAGGTTGTCGAAGTAATAGAAATTCTGCGCGGTAAGGGGCCGGCGGATTTGCGGCTACTCTGCCTCGATCTTGCAGGTTGGATGCTGCATCTGGGCGGAGTTGCAAACACTGTCGCTGAAGGAAAGAGGCAAAGCGAGAGACTGCTCACTTCCGGAGAAGCGTTCGAAAAGTTTCGCCAGATGGTGGAGCTGCAAGGTGGAGATCCGCGAACGATCGACGACCCTAAGAAACTGCCTCAAGCTGAACACACGATGACCTTGTCCAGCCCGAGGAGCGGATATCTTGCGTCTTTACAATGCGAGCAGGTTGGCACCGCGTGTGTGGTTCTTGGCGGCGGGCGCGAGCGCAAAGAAGATTCGGTTGATCCAACAGCAGGAATTGCGCTTCACAAAAAAGTCGGGGATAGTGTTTCGGCTGGCGAGCCGCTGGCGACGATTTACTACAATTCGGAAGAGCGCGCTGCGCGCTCCCGCCAACTGCTCGAACACAGTTATCAGATTGCGGAATCCCTGCCGCATGGAAAAAGGCTGTTGATTCATCGTGTGATCGGCAACTCCGGAGAAAAAAACTGAATGGCACGCTTCACTGGAATCCTCGGCCTGTTCACTATGCTCGCGTTGGCCTATGCATTCTCCACGAATCGCCGCGCAATTCGGGGGAAGACCGTGGCGTGGGGCCTTGGTTTACAGTTTGCTTTTGCCGTGTGCGTGTTGAGAATCGACGCAGGGCGACGAATTTTCCAGAAAGCCGGCGACGTGGTCAGCCGTTTGCTTAGTTATTCTTATGTGGGATCGCAGTTTGTTTTTGGCGATCTCGGTAAGCAGGGCTCTCACTTCGGTTTCTATTTCGCTTTCCAGGTGCTGCCCACCATTATTTTTATCTGCGCGTTTTTCGCGGTGCTCTACTACTTAGGAGTGATGCAGATCATCATTCGCTTTTTTGCGTGGGTGATGACACGAGTGATGGGAGCCAGCGGCGCGGAATCGTTGAATATTGCGGCCAGCATTTTTATGGGACAAACCGAAGCGCCAGTAACCATCCGGCCGTTTCTGCCCGAACTGACGCATTCGGAACTGATGACGGTGATGACGAGCGGAATGGCCCATGTCTCCGGCGGAATCATGGCGGCTTATATTGCATTCGGCATCGAGCCCAAACACCTGTTGAGCGCGGTAATCATGACGGCGCCAGGCACGCTGTTGATGGCGAAGATGCTGGTGCCGGAGACGGAGGAGCCGAAAACGGCCGGTCGCGTCATCATGAGTGCAGAGGAGGAGGAAGCCGAGAAAAAAGAAAATCTGCTTGGCGCAATCGCACGGGGAACCACGGATGGTCTCCACATGGCTTTGAACATCGCTGCCATGCTAATTGCGTTCCTGGCTCTGATTGCGCTGGCCGACGGTATTCTGGGTGGAATTCACCACTGGCTGGCCTGGTTTCCAGAAAGTCTGGAAAAGATTTTCGGCGTTCTCTTCGCACCGGTTGCGTGGGTGATTGGCGTTCCCTGGCACGACTGCGGCCTCATCGGAACGTTGCTTGGGACACGTATGGTGCTGAACGAGCTAGTGGCATTCTCTATTCTCGGACCGATGAAGGCTTCACTCGATCCACGCTCATTTACGATTGCCACTTTTGCACTTTGCGGATTTGCAAATCTCAGCTCTATTGGAATCCAGATTGGCGGCATTGGCGCGCTTGCGCCGAACAAGAAAGGCGAACTGGCTCAACTTGGTATTCGTGCGATGCTGGCAGGAACAATGGCGAACTTAATGTCAGCCTCAATCGCCGGCATGCTGCTATAAGCGATGTTTTTCGTGTTGCTCCCAATCGAACAAAGATGATGAACACTATGCCGATAGAGACTATTGCGGCACAAAGAGGATGCTTATGAAAATTTCGAGATTCATTTTGACGGTGCTCTTGTTCTCGGTTTTCGCGTGTCTGGTCAACGTGTCTGCTCAGAATTCCCCAAGACGAGTGATCATCGACACTGATCCTGGCACCGACGATGCGATGGCGATCATCCTTGCTTTGAATTCTCCGGAGTTCAAAGTGGAGGCGCTGACGGTGGTGCCGGGCAATGTGGAGGCGTGGCAGGGATTGGAGAATGCGTTAAAGATCGTATCGCTCGCGGGGCGCTGCGACGTTACGGTCGCAGGTGGAGCGCAGCATCCGCTGAATCAGAAACTGATTACCGCACAGTTCTGGCACGGCAAGAATGGATTGGCCAATGTCGAATTGCCGCCGTCAAAGTGCAAGGCCGACCCGAGGTTCGGTCCAGACTTAATCATCGAAATGGTCCACAAATACCCGCATGAGATCACGCTGATTCCGGTCGGGCCTTTGACTAACATTGCGCTGGCGGTTTCGAAAGATCCTTCGATCGCAGGCTTGGTGAAGGACATCGTCATCATGGGCGGTTCGATTAATGGCGGCAATGTGAACGGGGCAGCGGAGGCGAATATCTATAACGATCCTGAAGCGGCCCAGATTGTATTTAATGCTGGTTGGATGGTGACGATGGTTGGCTCCGACGTGGGTGAGCGAACGCTGATTACGCGGAAATATCTGGCGGAACTTCAGTCGTCTCACGGACCACAGAGCGATTTCATCGCGAAGATTGCCGACTTCTATTTGACCCGCAGTGAGAAGAGCGGTTACAGCGGGGCTGCAATGTACGATCCGCTGGCGGTCGGAATCGCTCTCGATCCGACGCTAGGAACGCTCAAGGAAATGCACGTCGATGTGGAAACGAAAGGTGAGTTCACTCGCGGAGAGACTGTGGCGAACCGCATGGGATCGGATGAGAAAAACGTTCTGCATGGCGATCACTATGAAATTGAGGGAGTGATCGAGCTGAAGCCCAATGCGAAAGTCTGCCTGGCTTCCGATGCTGACCGCTTCTTGCAGTTATTTATCAGCCGAATCAGAGGAAAGTGACAACGGCTTCTAGTGTGGTGTCCCGTCGATTCGTGCTACAACTCGGCCTGAGCCCCAGCGGCTAAAGCCGCTGAATCTACGACATCTTCCGGCGTAGCTAAAGCTGCGCCCTTTCAAAACAAATTCACCTCAAAACAAATTCAACGAACTTGCGGGACACGATACTAGCCATTCGCGCGGGCCACCAGAAAAATTGCCAGACCATAGAAGATGAACATCAGGGCAAGGTAGGTTTTCGCGCGCGGTCCCGAGTTCGCAAATTCTTTCCACGCTAGAATTCCCCAGAGTGCCGCGACCATGGGAGCAGATTGGCCGATGGCATATGAGATCGCAACCCCCGTGAAACTGGCTGCAACTAGATTGAAGACCGTGCCGATGCCCCAGATGCAGCCGCCGAAGAGTCCCAGCAGATGTCCTGAAGCAGGCCCGCTGAAAAATCCGCTGAAGCTTACCGGCTCGCCGGCGAGCGGATGCTTCATGAAGTAAATATTCCAGACGAAACAGGAGAGTAATGCACCCAGTGTTAAGAACACGGCGGCGCTATAGGGTCCCAGCGAATTGCCGCGCGTCATGGCATGTGTCATGAAGGGCGCCCAGAGGCCCATTAGAATTCCTGACACCACACATGTGATCACGCTCTTTCTTGAGACGGAGCGGCCTGCCGCTGCGAGGCTCCCATAGGCCTTGCCGTCGAGAATCACTGCAGCGAAGGCACACGCCACACCAAGGGCGAGGTAAATCGCATTGCCTTTCGGCTGCAGAACATAGCTCAAAACCGTTCCGACCACCAGAGCGATTCCAATCGAAATGGGAAACGCGACGGCAAGCCCAGCCATGTCGATGGCGGCTACGAGCAGAAGATTTGCCAGGTTGAACAGCGCTCCGCCGATAAGCGCGTTCACGATATTAGAAGTGTCCGCCGCGTGGACGTTATTTAGAAAGCTGGAGGAATCACTTCCCACGCTTCCCATGGTGAAGGCAAGTACAAGGGAGATCAAAAAAATGCCAACGGCATAATCCCAGTAGAAAAGCTCGAAACGATAGCCATTGACGCCTTTGTAGGTATTGGCCCAGGATCCCCAACAGACGGCGCTGGTAATCATCATTAGCAACGCAATACTCAAACTCGATGGTGTGAACATCAATTCTCCTGGATTTTGAGAGCTTGACTCTATGCAAGATAAAATACATTATCGGGCTCAAACACGAGGCCTTATGACTGGGAATTGCGTTTGTGTATGATTTGCTAGGCATTCGTCATTCTCGATACTCGAAACGGTAGACGAACCACTCGGGCTCGATTGGGACTACATAGAGACCGCTGGCAACAGCCCCTTTTTCTTGAGGAAGTTTCGCGCTGTCTAAAGAAGTAACCACAGTCTGCGTCTCTACAGAAGAACCCGCCTTGTGATCTTTCGGGTAGTAGCGCACGCCCATGTAGGAATCTGAACAAACCGCGCAACCGTCCCCCCAAAGGGCAAACTCCATTGAGCCATCCTCTCTGACAATCACGTACTTGGCTCCAATCTTGCCAATGAGTTCCCGGTATTCAGGAACCAGGCGTCCGTGCTTTCCATCGATCTCAGCCTTGCCATCGCCGCCGACATACCGGACAGATTGATCCTCTCGAAGGAGTGCAACAAACCGAACGTAATCAGTCCTGTTGGTCTCGAATTGCTGGACCACCCGCTGCTCAGGCGGAAGATAATAATGCGGCATAGGCCACCACCAAAAGCTAAACCACCAAAAAAAGCTAACCTCGGCAATTAGAAGAAGGCCCAAAGCTGAAAAGCAGACGTAGAGCAAATTCTTGAGCATTGTCTTCGACATTTGCATAACTCTGATTACGCGCCCGTATCGACGATAATACGCGTATGAGGTAGGTGGCCAAGGCACAGCCAAGGGGCGGCTGTCCCTACGCGAGCTCCGAACATCTCCTATCTTGGTAGCGGGTCTTTCATGTTGGCGAGGGCGTAGGCCATTACGGCCATGGCGGCGGCGTTCTCGCGAAGTTCGGTGGGGACGACCTTGTCAAGCGTGTCGGCGGCGGAGTGGTGATAGTCGAAATAGGTGCGGCCGTCCTGCATGACACCGAATGCGGGCACGCCGGCATCGGACATCGCCGAAATGTCGGCTCCTGGAGAGTAGGTAGTGGACTGGAGGACCGTCGCGCCAACGCTCTGGAGAACCGATTGAACTGGATGCAAAGAGTCGATGGCCGCCTGGTTGGCCTTGACCTCGAATCCGAGGGGGTGGGCTGCGCCAGCATCGCTCTCGATGGCTGCGACGTGGTGAGAGAAGTCGGCTGAATATTCGGCGGTATAGGCTTTGCTGCCGGAGCCTCCGGTTTCTTCGTCCATCCAGGCGATGACGCGCAGGGTGCGAGCAGGGCGCAGATGCAGGCGCTGAAGAAGCTCGGCGGTCTCCATGGCGATGACGACCCCGGCTCCGTCGTCAATAGCGCCGGTGCCGAGATCCCAGGAATCGAGGTGCCCAGAGACGACGACGATTTGTTCCGGATGTTCGGAACCTTTGAGATCGGCGATAACGTTATAACTGGTTTCGTCCGGAAGCTTCTGCGGAGTCAGTGTGAGATGCATGCGGACCTTGCCCTGGGAGGCGAGGTAGACAATCAGGTCGGCGTCTTCCGCCGTGACGGCGCCGGCTGGGATTCCTGCGGGAATGCTGAATCCGGTGTGCGGGAGGCGATAGTCGGCGTTGCCGACGGAGCGCACCAGTGCCGCGACCGCGCCAAGATCGGCGGCGGCCTTCGGTCCGGCTGCGCGATAGCGGACGGCCTCGCCGTAGGCGGCGAAGGCCAGTCCTGCAGCAGCTTTCTGTTTGTCGAAAACTTCGTTGAAGAGGACGATTTTGCCGGCTACCTTGTCGTGGCCGAGGGCGGTAAGCTCCTCGAAGGTGTTGACCGTCACCACCTCGGCGGTAAGGCCATCGGGAGCTGTGGATGAGCTTCCGCCGAGGGCCGTCAATACGATCTTTTGGGTCGTGCCTGGGACCATGCCGGGATACTCAACCAAGGCGGCGGTTTCGGCTCCGCGAACCCAGTGCGGGACGGTCACCGGCTGAAGGCGGACTTCGAGACCGAGCTTGCGAAGTTCTTCGGCGACGTATTCGGCGGCTGCGCGCGCCTGGACCGAGCCGGTCAGACGCGGTCCGATGTTCTCGCAGAGGTGGGAGAGTTGGCGATAGGCGTAGTCGTCATTGAGAGCGGCGGCCTTGATGGCGGAAAGCTGCTGGAGCAGGAGCGGGGGGAAGTTTTGCTGGTCAGACGAAGCGGGCTGCTGCGAGGCCAACATCCGAGCGCCTGGGGACTGCGGAGTTTGGCAGCTTGCGAAAACAGCTGAGATTGAGATGAAGCACAGGGCAGATAGTCCAATAGGACAGCGGAGGTAAAGGTCCATAGATGCAGGCAAGTGTATCTGACCGGGGCTGCGTAGAAAAGGGACGGTCTACCGTGCCGACCTGATGTTTCTCGCCACTCTGCGTGGTAGCGTGAAGGCATGGACAAGAAAGAAATCAACTCTCCGAAGATGACTTTGAATTTTCTGATCTGGGTGGGCGGCGTCTTTATGTTATTGCTGTTCGCGTTTCTGGCGCATTTTGTGTGGAGGGTCTTCTAGGGGAGCATTTAAATCTATCGGCGTGGGCCGATCTGAAGGGCCGCTTTTCACAACCGCAAAAAAGGGGCCCCATTTCTGGGGCCACATTCCAAGAGGTCAAAGTTTGGTAGGCGTGTCAGGAAAGGCGATGGAAGTATCCGTTCCGCCAGCCGGTACGGCACTTCGGGAAATGGTGACGAGAGAAGAGAGTGAAGGTCATTGCTTTGGGTTGCGGCCTCTTTAGTACATTGGAAGAAAGCACTTGCCGAACCAAATCGCGCGCCGCTCCGTTCGTGGTTAACATAATGTGTAAGCGCTTTATATCGTTGGATTTAGAGAATGCCGAAGATGACTCAAGGCAATATCGATCCCCGATACCATGCGCGGTAAGTGCACAAGACTGCACATTCATTGCACGGGCATGCTTCGCGGGACAATTCGAACCGCCGATTCGAACCATCGAATCGGCGGCCTGAGGACGATTTCAATCCGCGGTTAGCTGTTTCCAGCCACGGTACGCAGCTTCCCGGGAAGGAAGTGGTACGGGGGCCAGGGTCCGCTGATCGCCACTTCGCAGTTCTTCAACTGCTTGGCAGCGGTGCTGTAGCGGTTCTGGTACTTCTCGACCGACTTGGAATCAATGAGATGGGCGATGTCGATGAGCATTCCTTGCGGGGCCACTTTCTTGCAGCTCACCTCTTCTTCCAGCGGGTTAAACAGCTTGTGAACCTGCACCGAGAGGGCGCGGGCCTTGGTTTGGCGCTCGCGTTCACGAGAGGCTTTGACGCGCAGCTTCGAGAGATAGTCGCCGCCGACGGTGTCGGGAAGGACAACATCGATCATGGCCTCGCGGAGTGAGCCGTCGGTGACGGTCAGCTTGATGTGCATCTCGGACTTGCCGCGGAGCCTGGCTACGCTTACGCCGAAGGCACGCCGGTTTACCCGGACGGCTTGGCGGAGGGCGTCGTCGCTCTCGAAGATGGTTCCGAAACGGAACGGGAGTACGGTGGAATTGCGGAAGCAGCCGCTTACCACGCGGGCGTGCTCGATTGCTGCTTTCTGCTCAAGTGGTCCAGCGTTTTGGTCGTATTCGCTCACGATCACAGCAAACTCGCCGCTGGGATAGCTGAGGACAGGGGCTCCGTTCACGCCTTGAACATTCTCAATTACGAAAGGACGTCGGGAACGGGTGCCGTTGGGAAGGGTCTGATGCTCGGTAATGCAGTACGCGTACCACGCCATATTGAACTCTCCGAACCGGGACGGAGGCTAACGGGCGGCCTCGTTATGTTTTTGCACAAGCTGAACAGCAACTTTGGAAGTTAGGAACGAGCGGTACAGGGTCTGGAACACTGGGAAAGCTTATTAACAGCTCCGTAATCCATATTACTTCGGAGTGACCAGAAAATGCAACTTTTTCGTTGCAAGAGGCATCGCTGTGGATTTCTTGCGGATTGAGGGAGCTAGCCGGGGACGCTCTGGACCTCCTGGATCGGGCCGCAGGCCTCAGAAAATCTACTGGGTTATCGGCTTGATCCGCCCTCGACGCCCGCATTCGTCGAACTCGCAACCGGCGCGGCGTTCTTGTACACAACGCCGCCTTTCATCACAAATACGACACGCCGGACGGCTGTAATGTCCTTCAACGGGTCCCCATCGAGCGCGATGATGTCGGCCTCAAGGCCAGGGGCAAGCGAGCCGATCTCATCGGCCATGCCAAGCGATTCCGCTCCCAGCGAGTTGGCAGAGACCATGGCCGCCATGGGGTCGACCCCGCAGTCCCGGACGCGGTCGATAAAGTCTTCGGCGTTGCGTCCATGGGCTCCTGCCACGGCGTCTGTGCCGTAGACGATCTTCAGCCCAGAGATTCGCAGCGCTCGTTTCAGGAATTCCTGGTGCTCCGGGATGAGCCCTTTCATGGCCGCGAAACCCTCCTCGGTGTAGTAGGGAGGGGCGAGATACCTGTCCTTGTTCTGCAGATAGGTTTCCAGCAGCAACCCGGCCTGGGGATCGAGGTAGGTTCCGCGTTCGGCCATGAATTTCAGATCGTCGTCTGAGGCCCCTAGCCCGTGCTCAACCTCCGTGCACCCAGCGATGGCAGCTGCGCGGACGGCATCTCGGTAAGCATGAACGAGCGAACGCAGACCTTGTTTCCGGGCTTCGTCGCAGGCAGCGTTAAGTTGCTCCTGGGACATCGTCATCGCGCCCCGGGTCATACCCCCCGACGCGTAGATTTTTATCAGGTCGGCACCCGCTTGCTTCTGTTTCCGCACGAAGGCGCGGATTTCATCCGGCGTCCCGGTCTGCTCGCCTCGACCCATGAGCGGGTCGATGGCCGTCAGGATCCGCGGGCCCGGAAGCATGCCTTTCGCGATGGCGTCACGCAGGGGAACGTCGGCGGGCGATCCCACGCTTTGGACGGTGGTAAATCCCGCCATCAACGTCCGCCAGGCATTCGAGGCTGCGGCATAAGCTGCCTCAGGCGATGTCCCTCCCTGGCCCGCATTTTTACCGTCCGGGCCGAAGGTCCATGTGATGTGTACGTGCGCGTCAATCCAGCCCGGCAGCACCGTCAGGCCACGCAGATCGTAGTCCACCGGACCGGTCTTTGGGTCGTCGCTTGGCTGAATGGCCACAATCTTAGAGCCCTCGATCACGATGCGGGTATCGTGTAGCACGTGGCGTTTGCCATCGAGTACCGTGCTCGCTGCAATCACGATGCGCTTGCTGGGCGCGGGGGTCTGCGAAGAGACTCGCTGTTGAAGGGCGCAAACACCGAGAAAACTGAGAACGCTTAAAATGACCTCCGAGGATCGCATGGGATCACTCCTGCTGTTCGGATCCAAAGTGCGAACCAATTCTGCCACATTCCCAAGCTGTGGCCCCGTCATTCCGCGGAGATCGGTAGGTTCGACGGGAATTTTCAACTTCCCCCTGCTACTCTAGCTTCGCGTACTCCGCTTTCGCCTGCTTCAGTATGGGGATGTCGGGGTCGGCGTCTTTCCAAAGCGCGAGAAAATTCTTGTAGGCAGCGAGCGCCCGGGCACGGGCAGCGTCGGCATCCCCACCTCGCGACGTTCTGGACTGCAAGGCGTTGGCGCGAGCCACACCAAGACGCGCCAACGCTCCCGTCCAGCAGTTCCAGACGATGCCGCTGTGGTCGAGAATCTTCTGGAACTCGTCCGCCGCTTCCTTGCCTTTTCCCGCCGCTAGATAAGCCTCGCCGCGAATGTAGGTTGGATAGAGGCAGGAACCATTGTTGACGAACTCGATTGACCCCAGCTCGATGGATGGTGCAGCAGCTTGCAGAGCATTGAGGGCCCCGGCCGGATTCTTTCGGTGGAGCGCCAATAGCGCTTGAATCGCTGGCAGCCAAAGCGACTGCATCTGGGTGTCCAGCGGAAATCGTTGGTTGAGGTCTTGCGCCAAGGATTCGGCTCGGGCCGCATCGCCCGCCATGGCAAAAGCAAGCCCGGCTTCGTCCTTGACACCCTCACTCTGGGGAGCGAGCTTCAAAGCCTCTGCCGCTGCCCGCTTCGCCTCCGCCGCGTTGCCGAAGGCGGCTTCGCGCAGGGCGGCATTCTCTTGCCAGATCGCCCCGGCTTCCTTGTTGTCAGCGCGGATGGCGGAATCTGCAGATCGCTGGCTCAATTCTCGGGCTTTGCCGAGACGGCCGGAGTACGACTCCGTGTCGGAGGCGAGCGAAAGCCCTTCGTTCTCATAATCCGGTTGGCTCGCAAACCACCGTTCCTGTTCCGCCATCGCAGGGGAGTCAGACACGAGAAATGCAAGAGCGTAAAGAGCATTGTGGAGTAGGTCAGACTCCAGGTTTCGTGCCCGCGCCTGCTGAATTGTCCGGCGCGCTTCGTCGAATCGCTGCAAGGCGAGGTAGGTGTTAGTGAGGCTGTTATATGGAATTACATTATCCGGGTCGAGGCGGAGCATTTCACGGTACGCACTCCCGGCCTTCTCATGCTGCCCCTGTTCGCTATACACGAGACCTAGATCCTGATATGTCCAGGCTCTTCGTGGGTAGGTCTCAATCAACTGCTGATATGTTTGTGCCGCTTTCTCCAGTTCCCCTGTTACATTCTGATAGTACAAGCCGCTGATTCCCAGTTTTTCCCGCTCGTTGGCATGTTCCCGCAAGTCAAACGCCTTAGTGTAATACTCATCCGCCCGCCCCAGTTCGCCAAGACCGAAGTAGTCGTTGCCTACTGAGGCGTTACCCAGGGCAAAGTTAGGATCAATCTGAATGGCGCGTTGGTGAAAAGGCAAGGCTGCGGCAGCGCCTTTCTCGCGATAAGCCTGTACCCCAAGACTGTAGGCTTTCAGAGCTTCGAGCGAGGTAGTGGTAGCTTCAGCCAACGGAACATCAAACCGCTGCACGGTCGCCAGCGACTCACCCAGTTTTCCTCGCAGCTTTGCTGCTGCGTTGTCGACTGCGTCGAGCACCTTCTCTTTGGCTCCGGCGGTTGCCTGCTCCTGCGCCAGCGTATCTCCGCTCTGGCAATCCACCGCTTTTAGCTCCAGCACGTATTGACTGCCCAAACTTACAATTGATCCGGCGAGGTAAGCCTTGCTGCCCACCCGCTGGCAAAGATCGCGGGCCACATCGGGTGTGAGCTTGGTGTCAGGTGGCCTGGTCATCAGCTTCAGCGTCGCCAATACTTTGTTGTCCGAAACGACATTCAGAAACGGTGACTGGTTCAGAGAAACAGTGAGCGCTGTCTTCAGCGTGTCGTCGAAGACCGGGTCGCCAGTGCTGTTGGCAAAGTCGGCGAGCACGATGGTGTCCTTCTCGGTGAGCTTGGACGCGCGAAACGTACGTCGGTGCGACAAGCCGAAGATGATTGCTCCCAGCAAAGCGAGGATGAAGACGACGCCAATTGCAAGTGCCGGCTTCCATGTCTTCTTTCGGTATACGGCCGTTTCCGTTGGCTGTGTAGAGATTCCTTCGGGGCCAGCCGATGTGGTTGCGGCCGATGTTGTGGCCGCTCTCAACTGACGCAGATCATTGCGGATCTCCGAGGCGTGCTGATAACGCAATTGCCGGTCCTTTTGCAATGCTCGGAAAACAATCTTGTCCAGTCCCGCCGGCAATCGGGAATTCCAGTGCGTTGCAGGCTGTGGCGATTCGTGCAGTATGGCGGCGAAGGTCGCACCGACAGTTTTCCGTTCAAAGGGCAAACGCCCCGTGGCCATTTCGTAAATCACGACACCAAAAGAGAACAGGTCGGTACGGTGATCCAGTTCCTCGCCATGCACCTGTTCCGGAGACATGAACGCGATCGTGCCAGGAGTGGCTCCCAAAGCGGTGAGGTCTTGAGTTGTTACGGTGCTGGCTTCGTGGAGACTGTCACCATCGTGCAGGTCGACGTGGGTCGTCATTTTTGCCAGGCCGAAGTCAAGGATCTTGACGTGTCCGCGCTGCGTCACGAACACATTGGAGGGTTTGATATCGCGATGAACGATCCCTACGGCGTCTACCGCCTCCAGGGCGCCCGCTATCTCAATGGTCAATGAAAAAATAATGTCCGTTTCCAGGGGACGCCCGGCAATACATTTGCGCAGCACCATCCCCTCAAGGAACTCCATGACAATGAACGAATGGCCCTCGTGCTCACCAATGTCGTAAATCGTGCAGATATTGGGGTGATTTAATGAAGAGGCGGCCTTGGCTTCCCGGCGAAATCGCTCCAGCGCCTGGGGATCTTTGGCCAAGTCTGCCGGCAGGAACTTGAGCGCTACAAAGCGGTCGAGCCGAGTGTCCTGGGCCTTGTAAACCACACCCATCCCTCCGCTGCCGATCTTTTCGACGATGCGGTAATGCGAGATGGTCTGGCCGATCACTTGAGCAAACTCCTACGGCTGCGAAACGGGCTAGTCAATGAAAGCCCTAAAGTCGGCAGGGGCCCAAAGGGATAGTTTACCTAAATCGCCATAGCACTTATTGAGTAGACGGAGTTGGTCCGCAACACGGAAACTATCAGAAATGGGCTTGGGGGAATCTGGCGCGGGCCTTCAGGCCCAAACCGCATTAAGTTAGCGCCTATGTGAAGAGGCCAATCCCTACTCGTAGCGCAGGCTTTCCACGGGATCAAGCTGCGCCGCCCGCGCCGCTGGCACGGTGCCGAAAATTACTCCGACGACTGAAGAGACGATGATGGCGATGATTCCCGACAGCCCAGTAATCGGAACGCGGTATTCGGTGAGGAAGCGAACCGAGTAAGGGATGGCATAGCCGATGACGATGCCGGCGAAGCCCCCGATAAGCGAAATGAGAATCGCCTCGGCGAGAAACTGAAAACGGATTTCGCGGTTCGTGGCCCCCACGGCTTTGCGGATGCCGATCTCGCGGATGCGGGAGGTCACCGTCGCCAGCATAATATTCATGATGCCGATACCGCTCACCACCAGAGTGACCATGGAGATCAGCAGAAGCACCCAGGTGAGGCCGGTGGCAATTCGATCCGCCATCGAGAGCAGCGCGGTGAGGTTGGCTACATCGTAAACGGACTCTGAGCGGTGCCGTGACTGCAAGACTCGCTTAATCTGCGCGGTGGCCGGGATTACCATCGACGGATCTTCCATCGAGAAGTACAACAGCTTGACGTTGGGAACCTCCATGAAATAGCGGCTCACCGAGTACGGGATGAGCAGTGTATTATCGACGATCTCGGATTGGCCGAAGGTCTCCACGCGCTCCTTGAAGGTTCCGATGATGGTGAAGGGCAGACCTGTCAGTTTGATGACTTTACCCACAGCGCCTTGGGTTGAGCCATAAACTTCCAGCGCCATTTTTTCCGTAATCACGCCAACCTTGTTGTGGGCCTGGGAATCCTCCTGATCGAAGAACCTTCCCGAGGGAACGACCAGGTTGCGCACCTGTGCGTACTCGGGACTGACGCCAAGAATAGTGACGTCCTTTTCTTTGCCGTTGCCGACGGGAACGCGATCGGAGAGTTGGGTGACAGGCGACGAAGCGACAATCCCCGGCACGTCTTGCTGCACGGCATGGAGGTCCTCGATGGTGAGGGGATCGGGATTGGAATTGCTGATATGCGGAGCGCCGCCAAGGTACTCCGCCCAGATTTCGTTAGTGCCGATGGCCTGAATCTGATTGAGAACGTATTGCTTGCCAGTCATCCCAATGGTGACCACGAGAATGAGCGACGCGGTGCCGATCACCATACCCAGCGCGGTCAAGATGAAACGCACTTTGTTGCTGCAAAAAGTGTCATAGGCGAAGGCGATGATCTCGCCCACGGCCATATTAGGCCGAAGGCGTTCGGGAACAAGTGCGGCAGCCATTTGTATTTAGATGCTACGTAGAGAAGATGAAAGGTGCAAGACAGAAGACTCAACAGTCATTGTTGTGGCAAAGTAAATCGTGAAGAAAACGAGAAGCAACAAATACAAAACCATGGGCACGCTGCTGCTGCTGACGGCAGGAGCATTGCTGGTTCACGGATATCATCCGTTCGCCGAAGATGCCGAAATCTATTTGCCCGGAGCGGAAGTGCGTCTGCATCCGAAACTCTTCCCTGTCGGGCGCGAATTTTTCTTATCGCATGCCAGCCTGACATTTTTTCCCAACGTGGTCGCATTCTCGCTGCGTGTGAGCCATTTCCCGATGGAGGTTGGCCTGTTCTTCTGGCACGTGACGTCTATTTTTCTGCTGCTGCTTGCATGTTGGGAGCTGAGCGGGATGCTCTTTCCGGACACGAACAAGCCGGATACGAACAAGGCGCGCTGGGGCGGAGTCTGCCTGGTCGCCGCGCTGTTGACGATTCCGGTCGCAGGAACCGCGCTCTACATCATGGACCAATATTTGAACCCGCGGAATCTGGCGGCGTTCGCCGGAATCTTCATGGTGACTCGCACTTTGGAGAAGAAATATCTGCGTGCGTTTTTGTGGCTGGCGTTTGCGGCCTGCATGCATCCGCTGATGTGGGTGTTTCCATTTTCTTTCTGCGTGTTGCTGCTGGTGATGGACAAATTCGACAATCGCTGGTTCGACAATCGGTGGAAGAGCACCGTGGCAGCGAATTTCCTGTCGCTGGGGATGCCGCTGGCTCCCGCAACTTCGGCGGCTTACCACGAAGCAGCCAAGCGTCACGGCTCTCACTATATTCAGAACTGGCAATGGTATGAGTTGCTGGGAATCGTCGCGCCGCTGGTCTTGTTCTGGTGGTTCGGAAAAGCGGCGCGAAATCGTCAATGGTCAATGGTCGAGCGTGTAAGCCGTGCTTTCATGGTTTACGGCGTGATCTATCTGCTCGCGGCAGTGGTGGTCGACCTTCCCGCACGATTTGAAGCCCTGGCTCGGCTGCAGCCGCTTCGCAGCCTGCATCTGCTCTACATCGTAATGTTCGTCATGATGGGCGGATTTATCGGCGAATTCATGCTGCGCGATCGCGTTTGGCGATGGCTATTGCTTTTTGTTCCCTTGTGTACGGGAATGTTCCTGGCGCAGCGGTCGCTCTTTCCCGCGAGCCCGCACGTGGAATGGCCGGGTGCTGCACCGAAAAATGCCTGGGAGCAGGCGTTCGTATGGGTTCGGCGGAACACTCCAGTCGACGCACTATTCGCTCTCGATCCGGATTACATGCGGATTCCCGGCGAGGGTCAGACAGGATTTCGATGCCTGGCAGAAAGAAGCCGGCTGGCCGACGATGGCAAAGACAACGGCGTAGTAAGCATGTTTCCGCCTCTGGCGGTGGAGTGGTGGGCGCAGGTGCAGGCGCAAAGTCCATGGGAGAGCTTGACCGCGAAAGACTTCTCTCAATTGAAAAGCAAGTATGGCGTGAGCTGGGTGGTATTGCACCAACCTGGCGTTGCAGGACTCGACTGCCTCTACCAAAACCGTGCCGTCAAAGTGTGCCGGCTTCCTTAAGAGCGGTCTCCGGCTTCAGGCTCCCAGCATCGAGACTGCGGAAGCCGACAGATGCGGCCAGGACTTCGAGACATCCGTTCTCTGCCCGGGCCGAGACGAAATCCTCCTCCGCTTAGCTTGACGAGCAACTACAGCCGCAACCCCACCACCGTCGCGCCGCCGCCGCCCTCGTTCTGCGGAGGCTCGGCTACTGACTCTACGTGCGGATGCTGCTGCAGGGCTTGACGCAATGCTTTGCGCAGGATGCCCATGCCGCTGCCGTGGACTATGCGCACGCGCGGCAGGCCGGCTAAAAATGCGCGGTCGACGAACTTCTGGACTTCACGGGTCGCGTCGTCCACGTTGTAGCCGATGACGTTGATTTCCGATGGCGCGCCCTGACTTTCGTTTTCGAGGGATACGGAAATTCCTCTGGCTCGTGCCGCCTGCACCGGGGAATCAGCGGCGCTCGGGGCGCTAGTCACGACGGCGGCAATATCGTCGCGCGCGATCTTCATCTTCATCGCGCCCATTTGCACCTCGAAGTGATTGTCGTCCAACTTGCGCGAGACGCGTGCTGTGCGGCCGGTTGATTTAAGCTTAACGCTGTCGCCTTCGGCGATGTGCTTTGCAACCTGCGGTTGCGCATGGGGATCGTTCTGGTCGGCGCCGCTTGCGTGTGCTACGACGGTGGAATCAAATTGCTCGCGAAATTCGCGGCGCAACTTGGCGATGTGGCGCTCGGCATCCTTCGAAACCTTCTGCGCGGCGGCGCGATCCTGGATGGCATTCACGGCCTCGCGCGCGTGATATTCGAAGTCCCGCAGCACGCTTTCCAGTTTTTTCTCCATATCGCGGATTTTGGCTTGCTGATCTTTCTTGCCCTCGGTTGCGAGACGAGCTTTCTCGCGGTCGACTTCCTCCTCGCGTATTTTCAGGCGCAGGCGTTCGCCTTCCGCTTCGCGCAAGCCTGCATGGAGTTTGTCCAGGAACTCGCCAACATCGCGGGCTTGCGTGCCCAAGCGCGCCCGCGCGGCGTCGATGATTGCGGCGTTTAATCCCAGGCGCTGCGCGATGTTGATTCCCGCGGAAGCTCCGGGCACTCCCATCTTTAATTCGTAGGTAGGCTGCAATGTGACCTCGTTGAAGCCGACCGAGGCGTTGATTACACCCGGAGTATTCGCGCCGTAAACCTTCAGCGAGGTGTGATGGGTCGAGATCACTGTCATGCAGCCGATGCCGGCGAAGTGTCCGGCAATCGCGACGGCCAGAGCTGCGCCTTCTTCCGGATCGGTGGCTGAACCCAGCTCGTCCAGCAACACGAGTGACTGCGGCGTCGCGGTGCGCGAGATGAAATCGATATTAGTGACGTGCGCGGAGAAGGTCGAGAGATTCTGCTCGATCGATTGGTAGTCGCCGATATCGGCGAGCACTGCGTCGAACACGGGCATTTCCGCGCGATCAGCGGGGACGGGAATTCCGGACTGGGCCATCAATGCGAGCAGGCCCATCGTCTTAAGCGTGATTGTTTTGCCGCCTGTGTTGGGGCCGGTGATTACTAGCTGTCGGCGGGCGCCTTCGAGTTCGATGGTGACGGGAACTATGGCAGCGCCTTTGAGCTTCAGGTTGTGCTCTAGCAGAGGATGGCGGGCGCTGTGCAGCAGCAGGCGAGCTTCGCTCGCGGACCCTTCGGCTTCGCTCAAGGCAGGCAACCGAGGGCGGTTGACCCCAGATGAACTCTCTTCACTCAAACCTGGCTGGTTCCGAGCGTTGGCGCTCAGCTGCACCGATACACAGTTGTAGTCTTCGGCAAAGCGGGCTTTGGCAAACTGCAGTTCTAGCTGGCCGAGTATCTCGGCTGAGGCCAGGATTGCGACTGCCTGCTCGCCGATGCGCCGTGTCATTTCGAGAAGGATGCGATGAATCTCGGCGAGCTCTTCGTCGAGTAGCCGGACCAGTTCGTTGTTCTGCTCGATCGTCTCGAGGGGCTCGACGAAGACGGTCTGTCCACTGGAACTTGCGCCGTGCACGACGCCCTGCACGCGCCGCTTCTGCTCGATCTTCACCGGAATGACAAAGCGCTCGCCGCGGATCGTCACCAGTTCGTCCTGCACGGCACCGTCTTCTGCCAGTCGACGCAAGTATCCGCGCAGCGATTCCTGAATCCCGCGCCTTTGTTTTTCGATCTCGCGGCGAATGCGCGCCAGTTCCGGCGAAGCGCGATCTTCGAGCGCTCCGTCGGGCTGAATTTTGTTCTGGAAAGAACGCAGAAATTCTGTGAAGTCGGGAATACCTTCTGAAAGCGCCTGGATGCGCCGCCATTCCGATCTCATGTTTGCGGGAGGATGAAGGGCAATCTCGCGCCATTCGGCAGCGCGATCTACTCCCAACAGTATGTCGCGGATCTCCGTCGTTTCTAGGACGGATCCAACGATTCGGGATCGCTGAATCGACTTTGTAACATCCAGCAAGCCGGAAAACTCGAAGCCGCCTCCGACGCGGCGGAAGGCGCGCACCTCGTCGGTTAGTTCTTGTTGCTCGCCGATCCAGGAAGAATCGGTCGAAGGCGCAAGGGCTGCGATCTTCGCCTGGCCCAACGGCGAGGAGGCGTATCCGCGCAGCAGTTCGCGCAGAGCGTCGAACTCCAACACGCGCGCGGAATTGTGGGTGAGCGGGTGCGGCATCGGAATTCATGTTACAGGAAGGAGAGGTAGAGGATAGCAGCCCGAATAGAAGCCGCCCGTTCAGGAGACATTGATGGATTGGGTTCCAGTGAGGAGGGAGAGAAGGCCCAGAAGCATTCCAGTTATAACCAGAAACCAGCGGTCTGCTCCCCGGGTGAACGAACCGGAAACGAAGGCTAAGAATGAGGAAATAATTGAGATCCCGGTTAAGGCCAGAAACTTCCAATGCTCGCCAGCAAACACCGGTGGGCGGTAGCTCCACATACGGAGCCAGACGAACAAACTGATATTGGCCACAAAGGCCGAGGAGAAGCCAACGTAAAAAGTTCTTGCTCGCGCCAAAGGGTCTCGGGGTCTCCGGCTCCGAAGAAGGTAAATTACTAGCGCGAGGGTCACGAAAAGGTTTGTTAACATTAGCGCCCGCATTGGTGTGCCTCTTCGTTATCTACGTTTGTACAGCCGCGAGCGCTTGAATATCAGCCTGCCTGGCCACGGGCAGGCGCAGTAAGAATTCTGCCCCCCCCTCTGGTTTGTTGTTGCAGGTAATCTGTCCTCGATGATCCTGGACCACGCCATAGACGGCACTCAGTCCCAAGCCCGTGCCTTTGCCGATCGGTTTCGTGGTGTAGAAAGGATCGAAGACACGATGTGGCTCTTTGATTCCTGGGCCGCCATCGGAAAACAGGACAATGACTTCGTCGTGCTCTTGCTGAGCGCTGACTCGAAGCAACCCGCCGCCGGACTCTTCGAGCGCATCCAGGGCATTTTCGACGATCTGAACGAAGGCTTGAAACAACTGGTGGCCGTCGCCCCATACCTTGGGCAGCTCTGGGTCGATCGCAATCTCGATGCGAATTTTATGATCGTGCTGCTGCAAATCGCGCATCTGCACGCTGCGCTGCAGAAGCATGCACAAATCCACCATCGCCTTCTCTCCGGAACTTTGCTGCGCGAAGCTGAGAAGGCTCCCGATCAGGTCACGGGTTCGCTGGGAGTGGCTCACGATCTTCCGTACTAAAGCATCTTGCTCGCTGGTCAGCCGCTGATTCGACCACAGTTTCTCTGAAGATTCCATGATCGCGATGAGCGGATGATCGATCTCATGCGCGGCACCCGCAACCAGCTCTCCCAACGAAGCCAGCTTTTCTCTTTGCACAAGGTGGCTCTGCAGGCGTTGCTCGTTCTCGAAGCTGCGCCGTGAATTGCCAAGAAGATGGATGAGCGCCTGGTCCTGAAGATACTGGCGCACAAATACGAATACTCCCAGGACCAGCATTGCTGCTAATACAGCAAACAAGCGGAATGTGCGAGCCGGTGCCGGCGAGGTATCCCACAGAAAGGCCCACAATCCCAGCACCGGCAAAGAGAGAATCGCCAGCGTGGCAAGCCTCCACACCATGGCACCCCACTTGTCATCTCCCTGAGGGATTGCGGCTTCCGGCTGCCACTGGCGTGCGGTCAGCGCAGTTGCCGCCATCCAGCTTACTGCACCAATCAACGGAACGTCGTCCAGAGATCCGGTGTAATAGGCCCCATTTGTGACAGCCAGGTTCTCTACCCCCGAGACCACCGCGTACAACAAACTTGCCCCCAGCAAGTTCAGGTACACGATTTTCCATCCTGAAAGCGCCCCGCGGGTGGCAATCGCCAGCACCAACACGAGCACACCGCTCTCCGCCAGATAGAGTGAGCAATAGTTTCTGTCGTACGCCGCAAAATTAGGTGAGACGTATTGCGAAGGGAAGACAATGAACGCGTACAGGAATACCCACCAAACCAGCAACAGAAGAAAGTCCAGCGTGCCGACGCGGAATTTCTGCTCGCCTTCAGTCCGATGCGGACGCAGCCCAACCGCCGCGATCATCGGAATCAGATGCAGGAACAGAAACACATCCATGAACCACGGATCTGGCACGTCGGCGCGGCGCAGCACCTCGTAGTAGACCCATCCGGCCTGATGAGATGCCCAGAGAACGCTCCCCGCTCCCATCAGTGCCCAGAAGCGGCGGTAGGCACCCTGTTCCGACCATGCGTTGGCCAGCATGGTCGCACCAACCGCCAGGATCAGCAGAAGGTATCCCACATCAAAAATCGTGGTCAGCGCCGCACCACGCGGCAATATTAGCGACGTTGCCCCGAACGCCAGCGTAATGGCACCGGCGAGCGCAAACCAGCGATATCGTTGGAGCAGACTCATCCGCTTCCATTTTATGGAGAAGACTTGAGGATTCCCAGATCGCTTCGGAGTACCGCAGGTTACTTTCGTCACCCGGTCTTCGCGGTTCAAAGCCGAGTCAGTGATGCCCGTGGAAGCTCCGGGGGAAGCAAGTCCTGTTAGAATCAACGCTTAAGAGGCACTCAATTGTCGCCAGGGTGGTTTCTATGGCCTTTCCGGTAACCCGTCTTCGCCGTATGCGCCGCACCGATCAGCTTCGCAACATGGTGCGAGAGACCCGTCTTACGCCTGACGCTTTTGTTTACCCGATGTTTGTTTGCCCCGGCGAGGGGATACGCAAGGAAGTACGTTCGATGCCGGGAGTATTCAATTTGTCGGTGGATGAGGCGGTGAAGGAGGCGCGGGAAGTTCGTTCCCTGGGCGTGCCCTCGGTGATTCTGTTCGGGCTTCCCGACAAAAAAGATGACGTGGCCACTGGTGCATGGGCGGAAGATGGCATCGTGCAGCAGGCAGCGCGCGCGATGAAGAGCGAAGTGCCCGACCTGGTTCTGATGGGCGATGTGTGCCTCTGCGAATACATGTCTCACGGACACTGCGGGATCGTGCGCAAAACACCAACACCGCAGTCTCTGGGCGCCGCCGCGATGCGGGTGATGACAGTGACGTCGCCCGAGGAAAAGAAGAAGGCAATTGATGCAGCATCTGCCGTTCTCGCGGCCCGTGCCGCCTCGTCACCCCTATTCGAAATCGACAATGATGCCAGCCTGGACCTTCTGGCCCGGACTGCGGTTTCTCTCACTCGAGCCGGGATCGATATCATTGCCCCCTCCGATATGATGGATGGCCGGGTTGCGGCGATCCGCCGCGCACTCGACGAGGCCAGCTTCGCCAACACTCCTATTCTTTCGTATGCCGCGAAATTTGCCTCCGGATTTTACGGTCCCTTCCGTGAAGCCGCTAACTCCGCGCCCCTGTTCGGAGATCGCAGGTCTTATCAGATGGATGGGGCTAACGTGCGCGAAGCTATGCGCGAAATTGAACTCGACATTGAAGAAGGCGCGGATATGATCATGGTGAAACCTGCGATGCCGTATCTCGATGTTATCGCCGCTGCCCGCGACCGCTTCGACCTTCCCCTCGCGGCTTATCAGGTCTCCGGAGAATACGCCATGATCGAGGCAGCCGCCCACAATGGCTGGATCGAGCGCGACCGCGTTATGATGGAATCGCTTCTCAGTATTCGCCGCGCTGGCGCCAGCATTATCCTTACTTATCACGCGAAGGACGCTGCCAGATTGTTGGCGTGAAAGTCCTTCTTACTACTTACAGCCCTCCGCAGGAGTTAGTACAGTCCAGACCTTAAGTATTTCGTACCTAGCGATCTCCCTAGTCTTTGCGATACCCGATTAAACGCAGGTCAACCGTCAGCCTCTGAGGCTTGGCTACAGCAACTATTTCGCGTCCATTGCCATCTACTTTGCGGTTCGAGTGTTATCTGGGTTCGCGCCCAAAACTGCCAACCATGCGTGATTTTGAGGGATGTCAGATGAATACCACAGCGTCTAAAGCACTGCAAAAAACAATTTTGGGCTGTTGTTTAGGTCTGGCGGTTGCCCTAACGCTAACCGCTTGCGGGGGTGTGGGCAGTTCGTCAGGCACTTCGGGCCCGTCGGATGCGGTCAGCGTGTCACTAAACCAATCTTCGGTGAATCTTACCGTCGGGGCCACGACACAATTTACCGCTACGGTGACCAACAGCGCGAATACGACAGTGACGTGGTCTGCTGACGGCGTCAGCAGCGGAAACGCCGCGACGGGCACGATCAGCGCGGCAGGGCTATACAAGGCTCCATCCAAAACGGGAAGTCACACAATCACAGCCGCCAGCGTTGCTGATACATCCGCAACTGCCAAAGCTACGGTTGCCGTGGGACTTGTCTCTATAAAGCCCGCGTCGAGTATGGTTGCTCCGGGAGCGACGCAGCAATTCAGCGCCGCCGTTCAAGGCTTCTCTACCTCGGCGGTGACCTGGTCCGTGGACCAAGTCAGCGGGGGAAACTCTACTTCCGGGACAATTACGGCATCAGGCATGTATACGGCGCCCGCGCAGCCAGGAAACCACACGATCACAGCCACAAGCGTTGCCGACACCTCGGCGAAGGCGAGTGCCACTCTTGCAGTCGAAAGTGTGTCTATCTCTATCTCTCCAGTATCAGCGGTCTTGGCTCCGGCAGGAACAGAGCAATTCACGGCGATAATTCCGAGAGTTTCTAACCCTGGCGTTAATTGGTCGGTGGATCAGGTCAGCGGTGGAAATTCGACTACCGGCACGATTACTGCAGCGGGCTTGTATACGGCGCCGGCGCAGCCGGGAAGCCACACCATCACAGCCACAAGCGCTGCCAACCCCTCGGTAAGCGCCAGCGCCGCCATAGCAATTATTACTATTGCGATTTCGCCGACGACGGGGATGCTGGCCGGGTCGTCCACTGAGCAGTTCACGGCAACCCTTCAGGGATCCGCCAACAGCCCTATCAATTGGCTAGTCGACCAAATCGCCGGCGGAAGCGCCACGGTCGGCACCATCTCCTCCACCGGCCTTTACACGGCTCCGGCACAGGCAGGCAGCCATATCATTACGGCGGCCTCCACGCTGAACGCCTCTGTGGCCGCGAACGCTACGGTCAGCGTATTTGCGTTTACAGTCTCGCCGGCGGCCGTGACCGTTGCACCGTCGGGAAACCAGCAATTTACAGCGACCATCCAGGGCTTGTCTCCGACCACGGTTACCTGGTCCGTGGATGGCATTGCGGGCGGCAGCGCCGCCACCGGTACTATCAGCGCAAGCGGCCTGTATAGTGCTCCTTCCACGATTGGAGCCCACACTATCAAGGCAACGAGTAATGCTGACACTGCGGCGAGCGTTTCGGCATCACTGACAGTAATCAACGCCAGCCAGGCCGCCGTGCTCACTTACCACAACGACGACGCTCGCGATGGCTCCTACCTGGAGGAGCTATCATTGACGCCTGCGAACGTGAATGCAAACCAATTCGGTAAGCTATTTTCCTATCCGGTGGATGGTCAGATTTACGCGCAGCCGCTGTACCTTTCACAGCTCAGCATCAACGGGGGCACGCACGACGTCGTCTACGTCACAACTCAGAACAATAGCGTCTACGCCTTCGACGCGGACGCGACAAACAGTCCTACGACCTTCTGGCACGACAATTTCGGACCGCCGATCGGGGCATACGACTCGGGAGGACCGTGGCCGAATGTAGGCATCTTGTCTACACCGGTCATCGATGCAACTACTAGCACGATGTATCTTGTAGTCGAAACCTCCCGAGTCACAAATGGCTCTCCGTTCTATTTGTACGCACTTGATGTAACAACCGGCGCAGAACGAATACCGCATATTTCGATTACTGCCACCGATCCGAATGATTCTGCCGAACGCCTTGAATCATCATGCTATCAACGCATGGGTCTGGCTCTGAATCCAGTTACTAACTGGATTTATATGGCTTTCGGGAGTTGTACGCATGGCTGGCTATTGGCCTACGACAAAAGTACGCTTACGCAAAAAGCCGTGTTCAACGTTACGTCGGGTGCGGCGGGCGGAGGGCTTTGGGGTGGTGGTGCAGCCCCTGCGATTGATGATGCGACTGGGAATGTGTATCTGATGAGCGGCACTGATTACGACGATGCATGGATATCACAGCCCCCGACATTCGCGCAGACTGGTTATAACGATTCGTTCCTGTACTTCAACCCAACTACCCTTGCGGTAGAGAGTTCCTTTACTCCGGACGATAACTACACTCTATCCGAATACGATGTCGATTTAGGAAGTGGAGGGACGGTGCTTGTTCCGGGCGATTCGCAATATCCCCAGGAACTCATCGGTGGAGGGAAAGACGGCAACATATTTGTCGTCGACCCATTGAACATGGGCGGGTTTAACTCCACCAATGCTGTTCTGCAAATCGTGCAAACCGGTACCCAACAGTACAACAATATTTTGTCGACTCCGGTTTATTGGAACGGGACCATCTATTACCACTGCAACGCTGACGTGCTCCGGGCCTTCAGTTGGAACGCTGCCGCCGCGGCGGGTCAGCAGTTGTCGGCACAGCCTACATCTGTGGGTTCCGCGGTCTTCGGCATGCATGGAGCAACCGCGTCGCTCTCGGCGAACGGCACTATCAATGGCATTATCTGGGACATCGATAACTCGACTTATGTCGGGACTGATCCGACTTCAAGTGGCCAGTCGGTGCTGCACGCCTACGATGCTACTAACGTTGCCAATGAGCTTTACAACAGCTCGCAAGCGGCGAGCGGCCGTGATACTGCTGGACAGGCTTTGAAGTTTACCGTCCCCACGATCGCGAATGGAAGAGTGTTCGTTCCGACGGCGACGGAACTCGATATTTATGGGCTGTTGGCTCCATGACGAAGCTGGACAAAATCGCTCGCCGGCGAGGAAGACGACCACAGAGGTTAAAGCGGGCTACGTTCGACTGTTTAAGCGGCCTTGAAGGGCCGCTTTCAGGGTCGTGGATGCACTTGTGAGTTATTCCGCAGTCGCGAAAAGAAAACCGGGAATCCTCAGACGTGAGTTTGAAGATTCCCCAAGATTTGTCAGTACCAAAAGGTTGTGCGATCAGCTCGCTTTTTGCATCGGCTTGTCGGTCTTCGAAAAGTCCGCGCTGGCCTCACCCGTGGAAGAGATATCCTGGGCGCCGGTTTGCTCCAGAATTTCTTTGGCACGCTTCGTCCACTCTGAATTATCCGAGTGAACCGAAAGAAGGATGCCGCCGCTCTTCACGCGTCCTTCGTAGCGCTTGGCCTCGTACTCTGGAATGCCCATACCGACGAGCGCGCCGGTGAGGCCGCCGACTGCGCCGCCCACTCCGACTCCGGCCAAAGCCGCCATGATCGGGCCGGCAGCGATGAAAGGTCCCAGTCCCGGGATCGCGAGCGCGCCAATTCCTGCCAGCCAACCCAGTCCGCCGCCGATTAGTGCTCCCGCGCCTGCGCCGGTCGCCGCACCCTCTGGCGCCTTGGTTTCTTTTTTGTGAGCGAAATCCTTGGTACCAACGTTTTCAGGAAATAGGACAGAGATATCGGTATTGCGATAGCCCGCTGCCCTCAGAGCGTCCACGCCATTTTCCACGCTTGCGTAATCCGGATAAATTCCAAACACTGCCGTATTTTTTCCTGCCATAGTTAAATTCTCCTTGAGTAGTTGTCTGCTTGTAGTTTTGGTTTAGCCGTCCTATTGTTTCGGCTTAACATCCAATTCGTCCGTGACCTTATCCGGGCCAGCAATCTTGGCGGCCTTCGCCTCGATGGCTTTCTTCTCTTCCTCCGAACGCACCGGCCCTTTCAGCGTGACCATTCCATTTTGAGTGACGATCTTGACATTGTGGCCATAAGTGGAAAGATTTTTATCCTTGTCAATGGCCTGACGAATCTGTTTGGTAGTCTCTCGATCCGAGGGATTCATCTTCTGCTGATCGGCCGTCGCTTCGTTGGAATTCCGGTCGCGCTGGTTAATCTTGGTATCGTCCGGTTGAGGAGCGTTCGATTGTGAATCCTGTGCGACAGCCGCTGCGCAGCCGGTTAGCAGGCCCGCAAACAGTGTGGCACGGTAAAGGTTTTGGAAAACAAGTTTCATTGCCATCCTCCTTGAACAATTGGTTTGGTAAATTTTCAGTTAGCGGATACTTTCCAACGGGCAGAACTTAACCTCCGACGGCAGGAGCTACGCACCATTCGCCGCATGCGGTCGTTCGTGGGACAAAGGTGAGTCGATGAACTACACGCCTTCTGTGCCGGTGGGCGCTGTCCTCGATGCGGACGAGAATCGCTCCCGAACCCGGTCACCGATGTCTTGAACTTTGTCGCCGATCTGGCCGCGGATTTCCTCACCGCTGGCAGGGGCAAGCAGGATCGCGGCACCAATTCCGACACCCACTCCGGCGGCGAAGGTAAGAACATTGCGGAGAGTGTGATCTTCGCCGGCATACATGTCTCGGGCTTGGTCGCGGAGATCCGAGACCCGGTCGCTGGCGTGGTCAACGCTGTCGGCAACGCGGTCGCGCATTTCCTCGGCGACGCTCTCGGTTTGTTCCAGCAAATAGACCACGGTTTTGAGAACAGACTTCAGCAATTTGTTTATTTTCATAGGCCCTCGCGTGAATCGTGAAATCAGGTATATGAGGGTTAGTTGCACAAAGAGGCAAAGATGTAAGCATTTCGTGAAATTATTTGTGGCTCGTATGGCTCAGGGATTAATGGCTTCGGCGCCGCATGGACAGGATGACAGTTTGATGGATTTGCTCCGTGGTTCGGTCAAGCTTCGCTCGACGGACAGCCGAGGGCGGCTGTCCCCACATAAAGTGGCCGTAATTCACCTAAGCGCCGGCTGCGCTTTGATTCTGGAACTTCACCTCGACCAGTTTGCGGTCGTCGTCGGAGACGTGGTACATGGAGCGCGGTTTGAGGCTCATGAAGCTGGCCACAAATACCTCGGGAATCTGACCGATGCGGGTGTTGTAGGTGTTGACATCGTCGTTGAAGAACTCGCGGCGGTCGGCGATGTGGTCTTCCAATTGGCTGATGCGGTTTTGCAGCTTGAGAAAGTTTTCGTTGGCCTTGAGCTGAGGATAATTCTCCGCGACGGCAAACAAGCCGCGCAGCGCTCCCGTCATCATTATGTCAGCCTGCGCTTTCTGCCCGATGCTGGCGGCATTCATCGAAGCGGCCCTCGCCTGCGTTACCGCCAGCAGCGTCTGCTGCTCATGCTGCATGTAGCCTTTCACGGTCTCGATCAGGTTTGGAATCTCGTCGTGCCGCTGTTTGAGGAGTACGTCAATGTTGGCCCACGCGCGGTCGTTGTCATTGCGCAGCCGCACCAGTTCGTTGTAGAGAATGACGACGTACACGAGCACTCCTACGACAAACAGTAAAAACGCCGCCCCTTCGATCACGCTGCTATCCATTGTTCCCTCGTCTAGTTCCCCGACTCATCGTGAATCACTCAAGTGAAACAGGGGGATGGGTGGGGGCGCAAGTAGCTGACGGGCCAGCGACTGAGGTCACGCTAATTGGGCCTGGTATCCCCGATGCAAGAAAAGAGAGCTGAGCTCTGAGGCCCAGCTCTTACAGAATTATCAGTGATCGTTGAAGGCCCGGCGTTCAGCCGTCTCAGGGCTTATGGGGAGTCAAATCGCAGGCGTGTTTGAATTCGTCCAGGTTCAAACCTGCCGGAGAGAACTCGGCGATGGCGTAGCCGGTTCTAGTCCTGACTTCCACATTGAAAACCTGGGCGCCGATCGCGCCGCGAACCGTGCCCTTATCCATGGCGAGGAAGCGGTCGCGTACCCAATTCCAGCCCTTGTGGTCGTGGCTGCCGTCGATGCGGACCATGACCTCCATCTTGGGCTGGCCCCAGAAGCCGGGATAGTCGGGGTGTCCAAGGCGGGCACCGGGATTGAAGTCGGCGTATTGGTATTTGCCGTTGGTGCAGACGATCTCGACACGTGGTTTGTAGTCTGGATCTTCGCGCAGATAGTTGTTCGAAAGCAGTTCGAAGCGAACCTTTTTCGCAGCGGTCATCTTGTCTTCCGAGCGAAACTCCATCCATTTACCGCCGGCGCTAACGCCATCCTGTTCATCCTGGTAAGGGCTCATGGAGCCCTGCTGAGCCACAGCCGAAACCGCCGCCGCAGCAATTATCACGAAGGTCGCGAACACTACTCCCGCAGCCAGGGCACACTTCTCCGCACTTTGAAGCAAGCGCAATTCTTTCAAGGTCTCCTCCCGCGCAAAAAACATCTTGAACGATTGAACCCGACTAATCACAAAAAGTTGTACGGCAGCACACATCTTTACATTACGCGTCAATACGCCTCAAACACACCATCATCGCGCCTTCAGCAATCATTGCGTGTTAATCTTCAGATCGATGTAGACCTGCGGCCGGTCATCGAACTGGCTCACGGACTTGCTGTCGCTCTTACGGCCCTTGTACTGGGCGTAGACCTCATAATCCACGTTAGAAAGGCCTGGGAAACGGTAGGTGCCGTCTCGGCCAATAATATAGGTCTTTACGGCGTGGGTACGTGTGTCGGTCAGGTAGACGATCGCGTTTGGCACGGGATTATCCTGCTGATCGAGCACTTTGCCGTAGAGCAACCGGCCCTGCTGCTTGTCTTTCTTGTCGGGAGCCGCATAAGCAGCCACGGATATCACGAGAACGAGCGCACCGACGATTAGGGGAACCTGGTTGAGGGCGCGTCTGGGAGTCATGGAAATCTTATTCCCCTCTGCTTTTGTTCTTTAGTTCGAATTCTCTAGCGCGTGAGGTGCAGGCTCATATCCACACGTTCGTCATACTCTACGTGGACCGTGACCTCTTCCGCCAGATGCAATGCATGTCCATCCGCCGTCTTGAGGCTTTTCAGATCGGGCTCGATCTGATAGTCGGCTTCGCCAGCAGGAACCCGCTGGGCAAATTCACCAGCGTGGTCGGAATAGACCTCCCACTTCGGCTTTTTAGCGGGCATGCGCCGAATGCTGACTTTGACGCCATAAACGGGGTGATTATCTGGTCCCCAGACCGTGCCGAAGATGAGGGCGTACGAGTCCGTCGGTTTTAGGTTTTTGGTCGCGGGCGCGGCGTTGACTGCCGGCAATAAATCTGGACCAAGAGTAGAGACGGCAAGGACGAGCAGCAGATAAAAGGCGGAACGGCGTGCGGGTGAACCGTTTCGGTAGACGTTAGGCGTCGTCACCGTCTTCGCTCTCCACTTCTTCTTCCTCTTCGACGTAGCCGGCCTCGACCGCTTTCAACTCCAACGGACTGGTCGTTACTACTTCGAAGTCCGTACCACACTCGGGACAAGAGACGATTTCGCCCTCGTCGACCTCTTCTTCTTCCACATCCAGATCAGTCTCGCATTCGGGACAAAGTACCATGATTCCTCCGCTTCCTTAGATACACTTGTTAATATTTAGATTCTCCCTGGCCGAAGTCAAGGGGCGAATTCTGTAGGGCGGGATTTGGATATTGGCTTGGAGGCCTGAATCAGCTTTGGAACGGATCATCGGTTAGGAGATAACCCCCTTGAGCAAAAACGCGCAAGGATGGGGCATCCTCGGTGGGGTGGAATAGTCATCCCCCCTAATTTCGTATTCAGGAAAGTCACATGATCTTATCTCGCAGAAAACGACTCAAGCCAGCCGTTGTCATCCTGCTGGCCGCCAGCATTGGCGCGGTAGCGCAGAATCAGCCGAAATCCAGTGCTGCGGAACCAATGGCGCCGGATAGTCACATCTCGGCAGCGTTGCAGCAGGTTTCAGCGGAGCGCATCCGGGCGAATGTTGAGAAGCTGGTGAGCTTTGGAACCCGGTCGACGATCTCAGCGCAAGATGCGGCCGCAATCGAGGCTGGACGCGGCATCGGCGCGGCACGGGAGTGGATCAAGTCGGAATTCGAGCGCTATTCCAAGGATTGTGGCGGCTGCCTCGAGGTGCAGGTTGACAGCTTTACCGAACCCGCTGCCGACCGGATTCCCCAGCCCACGGTCATCACCAATGTTTATGCGGTTCTGAAAGGAACCGATGCGGAGAACGCGAAGCGGATCGTGCTGGTGACCGGGCACTATGATTCGCGCAACAGCGACATACTCGACGTGAAGGGCGACGCGCCGGGGGCGAACGACGATGCCAGTGGCGCGGCCGTCAGCCTGGAGTGCGCGCGGGTCCTGAGCAAGATGAAATTTCCCGCGACCATGATTTTTCTCACGGTCGCAGGCGAGGAGCAAGGCCTGAACGGAAGCCAGCACTTCGCCAAGATGGCGAAAGAGCAAGGCTGGAATTTGGAGGCGGTGCTGAACAACGATATTGTGGGCGGCGACAAGAGCGCCGACCAGGATCACTCTGTGGTCCGAGTGTTTTCCGAGGGCTTACCGGCGGAAGCCACAGAACGGGACATCCGGCGGATTCGTGCGGTGGGCGGGGAAAACGACTCTGAGTCGCGGCAACTGGCGCGCTATATCGACGATGTCGGCCATGCTTACTATAAAGATGTGGGTGTAGAGCCGGTGCTAGTGTTCCGGCTGGATCGCTACTTGCGCGGAGGCGACCACTCTTCGTTCAACCGGCAGGGATTCGCCGCGGTCCGCTTCACCGAATTTCGCGAGGACTTTCATCACCAGCACCAGAACGTGCGCACCGAAAACGGCGTTGAATATGGCGATCTCACCAAGTTTGTGGACTTCGAGTATGTGGCGCACGTGGCGCGGCTGAATGCGGCTACGGTGGCTTCGTTGGCCTCGGCGCCTGCGCCACCGGCCAATGTGCATCTGTTGACGAAGGACTTGGAGAATGATTCAACGTTGACGTGGGAAAATTCTCCCGGAGGATTAGCTACCGGCTATGAGGTTCTCTGGCGCGGGACGACCAGTCCGAAATGGGAGTACGTCCAAAAGGTTGGCGCTGTCAATCGGGCGACCTTGAAGCTCTCGAAGGATAATGTGATCTTTGCAGTGAGGGCCGTGGATGCGCAGGGACACAGAAGCTTACCGGTGGTACCCTCGCCCGAACGGTAAAATTCGGCGTCCTGACAACCTGTTACCATATCTTAAGCTCGCGCGTATTTCCCGTTGCGTAATTTTGGGTGCGGGGTGCAGTTCAGCTTGCGCGCCAAGCTGGTTGAGCGGGAGATCCTTCACTCCGCCTGAAAAACGGCTGCGTTCAGGATGACGCCAGTGTAAGAGCGATACGGCACCACTACTTTAATTTGAGGCCCACAGCGTGGCGATGAATCGCGGACGTACGATTTCGTTGAGCCTGCCGCCGTTTACGCGGTGGGTGAAGCGATTGATCCTCACCTATGCTGGGATCTACCTGCTGATGGCGTTGTCGGAAGTTGCTTTTCCATTCGCTCGTCAGTGGGCGATCGTCTATCTGGCGCTGATCCCAAGGCTTGTCGTCCGTGGGATGGTGTGGCAGTTAATCACATATTCATTTCTGCACTTTCAGTTGCTGCACTTGCTTTTTAATGCTCTAGCGCTGTGGATGTTCGGCTCGCAACTGGAGAGCGACTGGGGGTCGAAGCGCTTCACTGAATTCTATTTTTTCTGCACGATTGCGGCGGCGCTCACCACGGTGGCGATGAGCTATACGCGTATTCTCGGACTCTCTCCGGGGACACCTACAATTGGGGCCTCGGGAGGGATTTACGGCCTGCTGGTCGCATTCGGCGTGTTGTACGGCGAGAGCGAGATCATGATGTTCCCGCTGCCGTTTATGATCAAGGCCAAGTATTTCGTGTGGGGAATTGTTTTCTTGACCCTGGTGGGAGCCATTCAGGAAACCGGTGGTGTGGCGAACTTCGCGCACCTTGGTGGGCTTTTATTCGGCTATCTGTATCTAAAGTTTTTGCCCCGGAAAGGTCTGGCTTTCTCGGCGTCGGAACGATACTTCAGCATGCGCAATGAATATTACCGCTGGCGACGGCGGCGCGCCGCGAAGAAGTTTGAAGTCTACATGCGCAAGCATGACCGCGATGTTCATTTCGATGAGCACGGCAACTACATTCCTCCAAACGATGATTCGCGCAAGGGGAATGGGGGGTCGAAGTCAGGCTGGGTGAATTAGAACTCCGTTTGATTGCATAAAGGCGTTGGACGACAGAGTTTCGCAGTACTCCTGAAATTCTTCAACCCACGAAAAATGCCTGAAATTCTTTTAGGATGCTTGCCGATAACTCTTCGTGCTTTGCCTTGCCCTTGAATCCGAGATCATGACCAGCCCCTTCGACGGTCAGAAGCCTTGTCTTTCCAGGGACCAGCTTCAGTGCCTGTTCGATTTCTGCGATCGATCCGAAAGGATCGCGCGTGCCTTCGACGAATAGCGCAGGAGTGCGCAGGGTGAAAAAATGCTGAGTGCGGAGCTGGTCGGGTTTGCGAGGAGGGTGCAGGGGATACGAAAGCAAGAGCAGGCCGGCGGCGAGTTCCGGAGCGCTCGGCGGTTGTTCGGCGCAGAGCATGCTGGATTGGCGCCCTCCGTAGGAGTGACCGCCGAGAAAGATGCGGCCGCCGGCCAAATTATTGAGGGCTGCAACCGCATGCTTCAATCCGGCACGATCGCGCTTGGCATCGCCGGGGCCGGGGGGTCCGTAAGGACGATCCTGGCGGTATGGCAGATCGACGCGCAGAACAAAGTAACCGGCTTCGGCAAATGTTTCGGCTAGAGCGACAAGCACCGGAGACTGGCAATTCGATCCGGCGCCATGACTCAGAACCAAGCCATTGCCGTTGGGATTCGCGGGGCGGTGCAGAAGCCCGCGTACGAACGGGTCTGTGGAAACATCGGTGAAGACCTGCGGAGTGGATTGAGTCGACGCGGACGACGCTGGTTCTTCTGTTTTGGGCCGACGTTTGAAAAATGATGGCGATTTCATACGCCGACCTCTTCCAGCTTCTCGTAGACTTTCAGGATTTGAATTTCATTTCCCAAACGAGCCCAGCACCGAAGCAACTCAGGATCCTCATAAGCGGTAAGGCGCGCCTGCTCGGAGTTCCAGTAGCGGAGCAACACATAATTATTGCCACTGCGGTAGAGAAGATCGCGGCCATATCCGTTTTTCGCGATGATAACATTCAGTTCACGGATGGTCGCGAGCGATGCCGCTTCCATGCCGGGCAGAGGTTCCCAGATTGCGACGGATAGGCATCCCAGAGACATACTCCGCGATTATAGCTTGCGCCTGGCGGTGCGCTCGCGGGCGGCGATAGGAACGGCGCTTGCCTCTTCTGCGGTCACGGTGTGGAGACGCATGAAGTTGGTCGAACCGGAAGCCTGGCGTGTTCCTGCGACGACTCCTAACACATCTCCAGGTTTGAGCAATCCCCGGGTCAGCAATTCCTGCTCGGCGACATCCACCATGCTATCGGTGGAAAGTCCCTGAGCGCATTTCATGGGATGCGCGCCCCAGTAAAGATTGGTGCGTTGAGCCACCGTAGAGCTCGCGGTGAAAGCGTAGATGGCGGCTTGCGGCCGATATTTGGAAATCATGCGGGCGGTGTTGCCGGTTTCGGTGAAGACGGCGATCGCGCCCATGGGCAGATCTTCGGCTGCGTGGGCGATCGATTCGCAGATGGTTTCGGCGACGGAAAGGCTGTGACGTTCGCGCCGGCGGCGGAGCGGTGTTATTTCCTTCATGTTATTCTCGGCCTCGATCACGATGCGCGACATCATCGCGACGGCTTCGCGAGGATAGCGGCCGCTGGCGGTTTCGCCCGACAGCATAACGGCATCGGTGCCATCGAAAATGGCATTGGCCACGTCACTGACCTCTGCGCGCGTGGGGCGCGGGTTTTCGATCATCGACTCGAGCATTTGCGTGGCGGTGATTACGGGCTTGCGCCACACGGATGCGCGGTGGATGACGTGCTTCTGAATGACCGGCACCTTTTCTGGCGCCATTTCCACGCCGAGATCGCCACGCGCGACCATAACTCCGTCGACTGCTTCGAGAATCTCTTCGAGGTGATCGATCGCCTGCGGTTTTTCCAGTTTTGCGATGAGCGGAGTGTTACTGCTTTTGCCAACGACGATTTGCCGGACCATGTTCACGTCGGCAGCGGAGCGCACAAAAGAAAGAGCAATCGCGTCTACGCCATGCCTGAGGCCGAACTCAAGATCCTTGCGATCTTTTTCGGTCAGGGCTGGAATGGACAACGCAGTGCCGGGAAGATTGATGCCCTGATGCTCGCCTAAAGTTCCGCCATTCAAAACGTCGCAGACCACATCTTTGCCGCGCACGGTGCGCACGCGCAACTCGATCAGGCCATCGCGCAGAAGAATGCGCGCGCCTGCGCTTACCTCAATGGAGAGATCGGGAAACGTGGTGGAGATGCGGGTGGGCGTGCCGGTGATGTCGCGCGGAGTAATGATTACGGTCGAACCACTCTTAAGCTCAATGGGTTCGTGGCGCTCCAGGCGTCCAGTGCGGATCTTGGGGCCTTGCAAATCCTGCAAGATGCAGACCGTGCGATTCTCTTTCTCGGCGGCGCAGCGCAAGCGTTCGATGTTGCGGGCGTGATCTTCGTGCGAGCCGTGGGAGAAATTCAGGCGGGCAACGTCCATGCCAAGGCGAAGGAGATCGCGCATGGCTGCTTCTGAATGGCAGGCCGGGCCGATAGTGCAGATGATTTTGGCGCGGCGGCCGGGCGAAATCACACTGGTCGGGGCGGACAAAGGATGGTCAAGAGTCGGGAAATTGTTGGGTGCGAAATCGGACTTGCGTCGCTTCATCGGCTCCAGTCAGATAAGTCCTTCGGAGAAACTATTGTAACGGTTTGGCGTTTCTAAAGCGGGCGATCGCCAGCCAACTTTGCAATGGCATTCATTTGGAATTTACATCCGTGGATAGAAGATCGGCGGATTCTGCATTCATCTGCAGCGCGCCTGTTCGGCTGAGCGATTCACAATTTAGAGTGATTGACTGCGATCAATTCTTTTCCCAGCATAGCGCGCGGGGCCAGCATGGCATTAAATTCCGCTCCAACCAGGATCACAAGGGAAACCATGTACATCCACACCAGCAGGGCGATGGCGGCGCCGAGTGAACCGTAAATAATGCTGTAATCGGCGTAATGCCGGAGGTAAAAACCAAAGAGGAGTGTAGAGGAGAACCACATGCCAGTGGCGAGCGTTGCGCCAGGAAGTACGCTGTGCCAGGGTTGAGTGCGCGGGACGGCGTTGTGATAGATGAGCGAGATGACTGCAATGCTGGTGAGCGTGGCAATGATCCAACGGATGACAGTCCACATGAGCAAGATGTAAGGGCTGAATTCGCGCGCGGTGTAATAGAGGATGTCGGTTTCGATTTTGCTGCCGAAAGCCACCAGGAGAGTCGCAAAGGTCATGGGAAGAAGCGCGAAGATGACGAGAAGGAATGAGATTAATCGCTCTTTTACAAGGCCCCAAATTTTGGGCAACTCGTAGCAACGGCGGAAGCCTTCCATCCAGGAAATCATGACGCCGGAGGCGGTCCAGAGCGTTATCAAGGAGGCTGTGATCAGCAAGCCTACCGGGCGTTGCGCGGCGCCGCGCAGAAAATTCATCGCTGTATTACTGCCGGTGGGCAGAATGCGGGATAAGGCGTAAGTGATTTCCCGCATGTAGGGAGCTCCCTTGCGCCAGGTCGCCAGGACGGAACCCACAACCAAGAGCGCCGGGAAAAAAGTGAGGATCGAAGAATAGGCGGAAGCCTTGGCGATAGAAAACGCGTCGTGCTGGAAGGCACGCCAAAATGCCAACCGCAGAAGGCGCAGAAAGCGGAGCATCGCTGGCCCTAGCTTAGGGGGCGAGGGCGCGAGTTGCAACGATGGAACCGGGCGGGGTTCCTCAATCGGCAATCGTTGAGCGTTTGCGTGCATGTATAGGAAGCGAGCCAAACCCGCGATTACTGGGTCGCAAAGAACCCTTGCGCTACGTTTGCTCAGGGCGGACTGCGACTTCACGCGGCTCGCCTAGATCCTTCGCGAAGCAAAGAACGCTGCGCTCATCACAAGAAATATGATGACAAGTAAAGGTTAGAAGACCACCAAGAATGGGTTCGGGGGCGAACATAATCGCCCCCGATCGTACCCTATTTGGGCTTACTCTGCTGCCAGTTCCTCTGTCTCGCCCTCGTGACGCATCATCTCAAGAGCGCGCTCAGCTTCTTCGTAAGCTGCCGAGACTTCCGCCTGTACCTTGGCCGCGGCCTCTTCCATCTCTGGCGAGAGTCGCACGTTGCGGTAATACTCCATGCCGGTGCCGGCAGGGATGAGACGGCCGACGATGACGTTCTCCTTGAGTCCGCGCAGGTGATCGACCGCTCCCTGAATGGAAGCTTCGGTGAGCACGCGCGTAGTCTCCTGGAAAGACGCCGCCGAGATGAACGAATCGGTCGAGAGCGATGCCTTCGTGATGCCGAGGAGAAGCGGGCGTCCCGTAGCCGGCTTGCCGCCTTCCTTGATCACGCGCTCGTTCTCTTCGCGGAAGCGGAACTTATCGAGTTGCTGCTCCAGCAGGAACGTGGTGTCGCCCACGTCCTCCACCTTCACCCAGCGCATCATCTGGCGGACAATCACTTCGATGTGCTTGTCGGAGATGTTGACGCCCTGCAAGCGGTAGACTTCCTGGATTTCGTTCACCAGGTAAGCCTGCAGCTCTTTTTCGCCGAGCACGGCCAGGATGTCGTGCGGGTTAAGCGGGCCGTCCATCAGCGGTTCGCCCGCCTTGACGCGCTCGCCTTCCTGCACGTTGATGTGAACGCCGCGCGGCACTGAATACTCTTTCTCCGTGCCGTTGTCGGCCTGCACATACAGTTTGCGCTGGCCCTTCGAGACTTCGCCGAATTTCACCGTGCCATCGATCTCGCTGATGACCGCGGTTTCATGCGGTTTGCGTGCTTCGAAGAGTTCGACCACACGCGGCAGACCGCCGGTGATGTCTTTGGTCTTCGTGGTCTCGCGCGGAATCTTGGCCAGCACGTCGCCCGGGAAAACCGTATCGCCGTCCTGCACCATCAAGTGAGCGCGTGAAGGCATGAGGTAGCGTTTGCTGCTCTTGCCTTTGACCACGACTGCGGGCTGGCGCTTCTCATCGGGAGAATCGCCGACCACGTGCCGCGACAATCCGGTAACCTCGTCCACTTCTTCGTGGAGCGTGACGCCCTCCTGCAAGTCTTTGAACTGCGCAGTGCCGCCGATTTCGGTCAGGATGGCGAACGTGTAAGGATCCCACTCGACCATGACCTTGCCCTGCGTCACCGGATCGCCGTCATTGACCTTGAGCTTGGCGCCGTAGATCACGGAGTAGCGCTCGCGCTCGCGGTTCTTCTCGTCGACCACGGCGATCGACCCTTGGCGGTTCATGACTACGAGATCGCCAGATTTCGACTTGACCGTTTGCAGGCCGATGAACCGCACCACGCCGTTGTTCTTGGCGTCGAGGCGCGACTGCTCGGAGACTCGCGATGCCGTGCCACCGATGTGGAAGGTACGCATCGTGAGCTGCGTTCCGGGCTCGCCGATCGATTGAGCGGCGATCACGCCAGTGGCTTCGCCGAGTTCGACGAGGCGACCAGAGGCCAGGTTGCGGCCGTAGCACATGACGCAGACGCCGCGCTTCGATTCGCAAGTAAGCACCGAGCGAATTTTCACGCGCTCGATCCCCGCGGCTTGAATCGATCCCGCGAGTTCTTCGGTGATCTCGTTGTTGATGTCGACGATCACGTTGCCGTCGTAGTCTTTGATCTTCTCGAGCGATACGCGGCCCACAATGCGATCGCGCAACGGCTCGATAATTTCTCCGGCTTCGACAATACCCTGGACGTAAATGCCATCCACGGTGCCGCAATCGTATTCGCTGATGATGACATCCTGCGCCACATCGACGAGACGGCGAGTGAGGTAGCCGGAATCCGCCGTCTTGAGAGCGGTGTCGGCCAGGCCTTTGCGCGCGCCGTGGGTTGACACGAAGTATTCGAGCACCGTCAGACCTTCACGGAAGTTCGCCGTGATGGGCGACTCGATGATTTCGCCGGACGGCTTGGCCATCAATCCGCGCATGCCGGAGAGCTGGCGAATCTGCTGTTTCGATCCGCGAGCGCCGGAATCGGCCATGACGTAAATCGGATTGATTGCGCCTTCCTTATCGCGCTTCTGCATTTCGCCGAACATCTCGTCGGCAACTTTTTCCGTGATCGCCGACCAGATTTCGATGACCTTGTTGTAGCGTTCGCCGTTGGTGATGGCGCCGTCAAGATACTGCTGTTGCACGGCGACGACTTGTTTTTCGGCATCCTTGACCAGCGTCTTTTTGCTGTCAGGAATGACCATGTCATCGATGCCGATGGAAAGGCCGGCTCGGGTCGCGTACTTGAATCCAAACTCCTTCACTTCGTCGAGCATCTTGACCGTGGTCTCGAGGCCGAAGCGGAGGTAGCCGTAGTTCACGAGCGCGCCGATACCTTTTTTCTTGAGCAAGCCGTTGATGTAGGGCATGCCTTCGGGAAGGTGATCGTTGAGAATGGCGCGGCCCACCGTGGTGTTGACGAAAGTGCGATCCACCTGAACCGGCTCCGTGTGAATGATGTCCTGATCGTCATAGGCAGTGGTCAAGTCGATGAGTTCGCCGGTGTAGCGCAGGCGAATGGGGGTGAGGGTTTCGATTTCGCCCATTTCAAGCGCCAGCAAAACCTCTTCGATGTTCGCGAAGGTGCGGCCTTCACCTTTCGCGCCCGGCTTCGCTTTGGTGAGGTAGTACAGACCCAGCACCATGTCCTGCGTGGGGACGGTGATCGGCTGACCCGATGCAGGAGAAAGAATGTTGTGCGAGGCGAGCATTAACACGCTGGCTTCGACCTGCGCTTCGGGAGATAGCGGAATGTGCACCGCCATCTGATCGCCGTCGAAGTCCGCGTTAAATGCCGTGCAGACGAGCGGGTGGATCTTAATTGCTTTGCCTTCCACGAGCACCGGTTCAAACGCCTGAATGCCCAGCCGATGCAGCGTGGGAGCGCGGTTCAGCAGCACCGGGTGATCTTTGATGACCTCTTCGAGGATGTCCCAAACGATGGGCTCCTGTTGCTCCACCATTTCTTTGGCTTGCTTGATGGTGGTGACGTTGCCGGTTTGCTCGAGCCGGTGATAGATGAAGGGCTTGAACAATTCGAGTGCCATCTTCTTGGGCAGTCCGCACTGGTGCAGCTTGAGTTCGGGGCCGACGACGATGACGGAGCGTCCCGAGTAGTCGACGCGCTTGCCGAGCAGGTTCTGGCGGAAGCGTCCCTGTTTACCTTTCAGCGTATCGGACAGAGATTTCAACGGGCGGTTGTTGGCGCCGCGCAGTACGCGGCCACGGCGGCCGTTGTCGAACAATGCGTCGACCGCTTCCTGCAGCATGCGCTTTTCATTTCTTACGATGACTTCGGGCGCGTGCAGGTCCATCAGCTTCTTCAACCGGTTGTTGCGGTTGATGACGCGGCGGTAAAGATCGTTCAAATCGGAGGTGGCGAAGCGGCCGCCATCGAGTGGAACCAACGGGCGAAGCTCCGGCGGAATCACGGGGATGACATCGAGAATCATCCAGCTGGGCTTGTTGCCGCTGCGGCGGAAGGCTTCGACCACTTTCAACCGCTTCGTATATTTGAGCCGCTTCTGCAGCGAACTCTCATTCTTCATCTTCTCGCGCAGTTCGATCGCCAGGCCGTCGGTATCGATGCGCTTGAGAAGTTCCTTAATCGCCTCGGCGCCCATCATGGCCTTGAAGCCTGCTGGACGGTATTGCTGGTCGAGTTCGCGGAACTTCGTCTCGTCTTTAATTACTTCGCGCTCTTTCACCGGAGCGTCCCCGGGCTCGACGACAACATAGGCCTCGAAGTACAGCACGGATTCGAGGTCGCGCAGCGAAATATCGAGCAGGTGTCCGATGCGGCTGGGCAGGCCTTTGAAGAACCACACGTGCGAGCACGGCGAGGCCAGCTCGATGTGCCCCAGGCGCTCGCGGCGGACTTTCGAGAGGGTGACTTCGACGCCGCACTTGTCGCAGATTACGCCGCGGTGCTTCATGCGCTTGTATTTGCCGCACAAGCACTCCCAGTCGGTTACGGGGCCGAAGATTCGGGCGCAGAACAGGCCGTCGCGCTCCGGCTTGAAGGTGCGATAGTTGATGGTCTCAGGCTTGGTGACTTCGCCGTGAGACCAGCTCCGGATTTTTTCCGGAGACGCCAGGCTAATGCGGATGGCATCGAAATCCGCAATCGTGTTTTGCATTTCGAACGGGCTCGAACGAAACAAGGTGTTCCTCCGCTTCCTGCTCTCAAGGGCAGTGGCCAGGGGTCAGTGACCAGTGGCCAGTTTTCTAATGTTTCGCAGTGCCGAGAGCGAAAGCTCCGCGAAACTATTCCTTCAAAACTTTTCTACGGTGGTCGTGGCCCGCGTCAGTGCCGTACTGGCCACAGACCACTAGCCACTGACCACTGCTCTTAATCTGCTGCCGCGCTGGCCGTGGGCTTTCTCTCCCCGGTCTTGATCAGCTCTACGTCGAGGCAGAGCGATTGCAATTCGCGGATCAGCACGTTGAACGATTCGGGCACGCCCGGTTCCATGGCGGCTTCGCCTTTGACAATGGCCTCGTAAATCTTGGTGCGGCCGTAAACGTCGTCAGACTTCGCCGTCAGCAGCTCCTGCAGAATGAATGCCGCGCCGTAGGCTTCGAGCGCCCAGACTTCCATTTCTCCGAAGCGCTGTCCGCCGAACTGCGCCTTGCCACCCAAAGGTTGTTGGGTGATGAGCGAGTACGGCCCGATGGAGCGCGCGTGGATCTTGTCGTCCACCAGGTGCGACAACTTCAGCATATAGATGTAGCCGACGGTGACGGGCTGTTCGAACTGATCACCCGTCATGCCGTCATGCAGAGTTGTCTTGCCAGAAGTGGGCAGGCCCGCATGCTCGAGGAGCGCCTTGATCTCGCCTTCCTTCGCGCCGTCGAATACCGGCGAGCCCATGTACACGCCGCGCGCGAGTGTAGGAGCAAGGGCATCCAGTTCCTCGTCGCTGGTTTCGGAAATGATGTCCGCGAGTTTTGAGTCTTTGAACAGAGCCTTCAACTCGCGCCGCACCGATTCAGTACGCGTGTTTTCTTTGAGCAAGTTGGTGATCTTCTCGCCCAGGACAAAGCCCGCCCATCCCAGATGAGTTTCGAGAATCTGGCCCACATTCATACGGCTGGGTACGCCGAGGGGGTTAAGCACGATCTCGACCGGCGTTCCGTCTTCGAGGTAAGGCATATCCTCTTCCGGCAGAATGCGTGCGATGACGCCTTTGTTGCCGTGACGGCCGGCCATCTTATCGCCCACACTCAGCTTGCGTTTCATGGCGATGTAGACCTTGACCAGCTTGATCACGCCCGGCGGCAGCTCGTCGCCCTTGGTCAGTTTTTCTTTTTTCTCGTTGACGATCTTTTTCAGAACGTCGATCTGACGCGAGGTCATCTCCTCGATTTCGTCGATCTGCTCATTCGCTCGCGGATCCTTGTCGGCATACTTGATGCGCTTGAGGTTGCGGGTGGAGATGCGCTCGATTGCGTCGCGGTCAAGAATGTTGCCCTTGGTGAGGAGACGCTTATTGGTGCGCTCGTCGTGCAAGTCAGCCTGGACTTCCTTGCCGCCAAGAATGTTCTCCAGGCGCTTGAGGCGCTCATCCGTAAGAATGCGGATCTCGTCGGAAAGGTTTTTCTCCAGCTTGCCGATCTGCGCCGCTTCGATTGATTTCGCGCGCTCGTCTTTTTCCTGGCCCTTGCGGGAGAAAATCTTCACGTCGACGATGACGCCCTCGATGCCCGGAGGGCAGTAGAGAGAAGCGTCACGGACGTCGCCGGCTTTCTCGCCGAAGATGGCGCGCAGCAGTTTCTCTTCCGGCGTGAGCTGGGTTTCGCCCTTGGGCGTAACTTTGCCCACCAGAATGTCGCCCTGCTTGATGCTGGCGCCGATGCGGATCACGCCCGCTTCGTCCAGATTGCGCAGCATCGATTCGCTGACGTTGGGAATGTCGCGGGTAACTTCCTCCGGACCGAGCTTGGTGTCGCGCGCCTCGATCTCATACTCCTCGATGTGGAGCGAAGTGTAGTAATCGTCCTTCACCATTTTTTCGGAGACCAGGATCGCGTCCTCAAAGTTGTAGCCGCGCCATGGCATGAAGGCGACCAGCACGTTGCGTCCGAGCGCCAGTTCGCCGTGATCCGTGCACGGGCCGTCGGCGATCACTTCGCCTTTCAGCACGCGCTGTCCCTTTTTCACCACCGGCTTCTGGTTGATGCAGGTATTCTGGTTGGAGCGCTTGAACTTGGTGAGCTGGTAAATGTCGCTGCCCACTTCACGGGAAAGCTGCGTGGGATGGTGCTCGCCTTCGACGCGCACGATGATGCGGTCGGAGTCGACCGAATCGATGATGCCGTTGCGCCGGGCCAGAACCACTGCGCCAGAATCGCGAGCGGTCACGCCTTCCATTCCGGTGCCGACGATCGGAGCTTGCGCGCGGAGCAGAGGCACAGACTGGCGTTGCATATTTGCGCCCATCAATGCGCGGTTCGCGTCGTCGTGCTCGAGGAATGGAACCAGCGAGGCGGCGACCGAAACCAGTTGCTTCGGGCTGACGTCGACGTAATCGACTTCGTCGCGGCTCACCAGAACGAAGTTTCCGGCTTTGCGGGCGTTGACCAGATCGGCGACGATGCGGCCTTTGTCGTCAAGCTCAACGTTGGCCTGCGCGATGGTGTGCCGGTCTTCCTCCCACGCGGAAAGATAGAAAGAGAAAGGATCGACCTGCACCGGTTTTTTGCGCTTCTCTTTTAATTCGGCATTGACCTTCTCGATCTCATGCTTCTCCATGTGATCGCCGACTTTGTAATCGCCGTCACCCGTATTGACCACGGTGACGTAATCGATCACGCGTCCGCCCTTGATTTTGCGGTAGGGTGATTCGATAAAGCCGTAGTCGTTGATGCGGGCGTAGCAACTCAGCGAGGAGATCAGTCCGATGTTCGGACCTTCCGGCGTTTCAATCGGGCAAATGCGGCCATAGTGCGTGGGATGAACGTCGCGCACTTCGAATCCAGCACGTTCGCGAGAAAGACCGCCCGGCCCAAGGGCCGAGAGACGCCGCTTGTGCGTGATCTCGGAGAGCGGGTTGGTCTGATCCATGAACTGGGAAAGCTGCGAGGATCCGAAGAACTCGCGGATCGCAGCCATCACCGGCTTTGCATTCACTAGATCGTGCGGCATCGCCGTGGACATTTCCTGGTAGACGGACATTTTTTCTTTAATTGCCCGTTCCATGCGGACGAGGCCGATGCGGAACTGGTTTTCCATCAGTTCGCCGACCGCGCGGACCCGGCGGTTGCCGAGATGATCGATGTCGTCGACCGAGCCGATATTCTTACGCAGTTTCAGCAGGTAGCCGATGGTGGCGTAGAAATCATCGGGATCGAGTGTGCGCTTGTCTAGACTGGTGGCGTCCTGATTCTCGAACAATTTGATGTTGAACTTCAGCCGGCCAACCTTCGAGAAGTCGTACTTGCGCGGATCGAAGAACATGCCATGGAACAGCGCCGTGGCCGTGTCGAGCGTCGGCGGATCGCCGGGGCGCAGCTTGCGGTAAATTTCGATCAGAGCCTCCTGCGGCGTCTTCACCGAATCGCGCTTCAGGGTCTGGCTGATAACGGTGCCAACGTCGTCGCGCTCGGGGAAGAACAGGCTCATCTCCACAACGCCGGAATCAAGAATCTTCGAAACCTTGTCGGCATTCAGTTCGGTATTGGCTTCGAGCAGCACTTCGCCGGTGGTCGTGTCGACGACATCGGCAGCAGCCCATGCGCCCTCGAGATCGGTAACATCAACTTCGATCTCGGAGATCTTCGCCTTCTGGATTTCTTTAAGCGTCGCAGCATTCAGCTTGCGTCCGGAGTGAGCGATCTCATCCCCGGACTTATTCTTGATGCTGTGCGCCAGCTTCATGCCCAGCAGGTTCGTAGCTTTTTCGCTGGCCGGGTCGAGCGTCCAGTAGAGCTTCTTGTCTTTGATCGCAATGCGGTCGACGGTGTAGAAGGCGCGCAGAATGTCTTCGCCGGATCGCAGGCCGAGAGCGCGGAGGAAAATCGTTCCCAGGAACTTGCGCTTGCGGTCGATGCGGACGTAGAGCACGTTCTTCTGGTCATATTCAAACTCCACCCACGAACCGCGGTAGGGAATGATCTTGCCCAGGAAATAAGTGCGGTTGTTGGCAGTTTCGAAGAAGACACCGGGCGAGCGGTGCAACTGGCTGACGATCACGCGCTCGGTACCATTAATAATAAAGGTGCCGTTCTGCGTCATCAGCGGTACGTCGCCGAAAAATACTTCCTGCTCTTTGATATCGCGGATGGAACGGTTTCCGGTTTCGGCGTCCTTGTCAAAAATAGTCAGCCGCATCGTGACCTTGAGCGGCGCGGAGTAAGTCATGCCACGCTCCTCGCACTCGGCCACGTCGTACTTCAACTGCAGGCCCACTGGATCGCCGCATTTGTTGCAGAAGTCCGGCGTGTTGGCGTTGTAGGTGCCGCACTTCTGGCAGAGAACATCGCCGGGATGAAACGGGTCAGTGATAACCGTGTTGCCGCAATTCTTACAAGTGGTGCGCAGGTGGTGGAGACCCTTGAGGTGACCACATTTGCATTCCCAGTTACCGATGGCGTAATCCACAAACTCAAGTTGTGATACGTTGCGGAAGTCGGTGATCGGGAAGACGGACTGGAAGACCGCCTGCAATCCGCCATCTTCGCGCTCGCTGGGCAGCTTGTCCATCTGCAGAAAGCGGTCGTAGGAGCGCTTCTGGACCTCGATCAGATTCGGGATCTGGATGGTGGCTGGAATTTTTGAAAAATCAAAACGTTTACGGAAGGCGTTATTCTTCATCGTCAAGAACTCCCAATGTCAGGCGCAGCCGTGCGCTGCGATAACCCGCGGAATGTGGGGCGCTGATCGCGCCGCGCTGCTTAGCTGCTGTTGCGAACCTGTTTCAAGGCAGTGTGTGTCTTAATGCAACTGGAAAACACGACGGGGCGCCCGCAGGGACAAGCGTTCCCGCAGACGCCATGCAAGGCGTTTCGCCAATGTGAATTTGTAATCTTTCGCGCCAGTTCTCTTCGGCCGTTTCCGTTCCGCCTGCCCACGGAACAGTGCCCAAGCTTCCCTGCGGGTCTCGCCCGCGACGAGTGAGGCCAGGGGAAGCGGTGTTAGGTTAGATGCTAACACCACTCCCAAAGCTTCACAACTAGAACGTGAAGATTTTCCTGAGGCTGCATCAGAAGTGGCGCGAAACTGGGCAGATTTGTACCAAGCTGCCGATTCGCCGCCAGATCCTTCGCAAAGAACGCTCAGGATGACCGCAGCGGGCTCCCGCTTCGCCAGCCGTCGCGCAAACAGCGCGCGCCCACTGGCTACGCTCACGCCCGCAGGGCGCGGTCACTTCACTTCAACGACAGCGCCAGCCTCAGTAAACTTCTTTTTGATGGTCTCAGCTTCGTCCTTGGAAACGCCTTCTTTGATGTTCTTGGGCGCTCCGTCCACCAGTTCCTTAGCTTCCTTCAAGCCCAAGCTGGTGACTTCGCGGACGGCTTTGATCACGTTGATCTTGTTGGCGCCGACTTCTTTGAGGAGGACGGTGAACTCCGTCTTTTCCTCAGCCGGAGCCGCGGCCGCCGCACCGCCACCGCCCGCGACCATTACCGGGGCTGCCGCTGCGGCCGACACGCCGAGACGCTCTTCGAGCTTCTTCACGAGCTGTGCCGCATCGAGCAGCGACAAGCCTACGATTGAATCTTCCAATTGCTGCAAGTCTGCCATGTTAAGTTCTCCGCTCTTCGAGTTATGAATTTTGATTTCGCTATCTTCGCCGGGTTTCCAGTGCGGCAGGTTCATTTTTCCGGCGCCAGACAACGCCTGAATCCGAACCGCGCAACCCCTGACTTCCGATAACCAAATCGACTGCCATTTGGTAATTGCGTAATTGATTGATTTCGGAGCGTCTCCGTATTTCAATTGCCCAATTTCAAAATTACTCAATCACCCAATCTCTTAGGCTTCTTTGAACTTTTTCTCTTTCACGCCCTGATCGACTACCACGGCCAGATTGCGGCCGACGGCGTTCATCGCGGTAACCAGGCGCTGCGCCGGTGCGTTGATCAGGAACAGCAGCTTCGACATCAACTCTTCTTTCGACGGCATGCTGGCCAGGGCTTCGATCTCCTTGATCGAAATTACGCGGCCCTCGACCACGCCTACCTTGAAGGTGAACTCCGGAGTGTCCTTCGCGTATTTGGTGAGCGCCTTTGCCATGGCCACGGGGTCGCCGGTGGTGTAGGCGATCGAGGTAACGCCGGAGAGATTCTTTAGCCCCTCTTCGACCTTTGTGCCTTTGGCGGCCCGCTCAGCCAGAGTGTTCTTCACGACCTGGTATTTCGCGCCGGCGCCGCGGAGAGCTTTACGCAGTTCATAATCCTGAGCGACGGTCAGCTTGCTGTAGGTCGCCACGACAGCGTTTGAAACGTTCTTCAGGTCTGCGCTCAGTTTCTCGACTTGTTCTTGCTTTCTAGCTTTGGTAACTGGCATCGTCCAATCCTTCTGATCCTGATCTTAATGTGGGGACAGCCGCCCTCGGCTGTCCGCCGGGCGCAGCCCGGTTTGCTCTTACGCTTTCGCCGCGGTCTCGATCGGAGCCGTATCCAGCAAAATCCCCGGCCCCATGGTCGAGCTTAACGTGCAGCCCTTGATGTACTTTCCCTTGGCCACGGACGGCTTCGCCTTGATCACGCTCGTGATGAGCACGGTTGCGTTCTCGATCAACTTGTTAGGCGGGAACGAAATTTTCCCGACCGGGCAATGCACCAGCGCTGTCTTGTCGGTCCGGAACTCAACCTTGCCCGCCTTTACTTCCTGCACCGCTTTGCCCACGTCCATCGTGACCGTGCCAGTCTTCGGATTCGGCATCAGGCCCTTGGGACCGAGAATTTTTCCCAGCCGTCCGACGGATTTCATCACGTCCGGGGTCGCGATTAATGCGTCGAAGTCGGTCCAGTTTTCCTTGGTAATTTTTTCGACCATCTCCTCGCCGCCCGCGAAATCTGCGCCTGCGGCTTCGGCTTCTCTGATTTTGTCACCGGAGGCGATTACCAGAACCTTTTTCGACTTGCCCAACCCGTGCGGAAGCACGACCGTTCCGCGCACCATCTGATCGGCGTGTTTGGGGTCGACGCCCAGTCGCAAAGTGATCTCGACGGTCTCGTCAAACTTGGCGAACTTGACTTTCTGCAGGAGCGGAACCGCGTCCTGCAGGATGTAAGGGCGCTTTTCAACTGCAGCGTGCGCCTTGGCGATATTCTTTCCTTCTTTTTTCATTTTGCTTTCCTTGTCTCCCACCGCTGGCCGGTGCTTCGATCAGCCGTGGTGTGTTTGACAATTTGGAAATTGGGAAATTTAGTAATTGTGCAATTTGAAAATCTCTTGCACCAGCGGCTTCAATTACTCAGTCGCCAAATTTCCCAATTACTCAATCTCCTTACCCAACCACTTCGATGCCCATCGACCGCGCCGTTCCGCGAACGCTTTTGATCGCAGTTTCAACCGAGGCGGCGTTTAGGTCGGGCATCTTCTGCTTCGCGATGTCTTCGATCTGTTTCAGCGTGACTTTGCCAACCTTATCTTTGTTGGGCGTGCCCGAACCCTTGGCGATGCCAGCGGCGCGCTTGAGCAGAATTGAGGCCGGCGGCGTTTTGGTGATGAAGGTGAAAGAACGGTCGCTATAGACCGAGACTACGACCGGGATAATCAGCCCCTCCATCTCTTTCTGGTTGGTGCGAGCGTTGAACTGCTTGCAGAACTCCATGATGTTGATCTGCGCCTGGCCGAGTGCTGGACCGACCGGCGGCGCCGGCGTGGCCTTGCCCGCCGCGATCTGCAACTTTACGAAACCTGTAACTTTCTTTGCCATGATTCCTTTTGGCTCCTAGCTCCTAGCTCTTAAGCTTCTAGCCTTGCTGTTAGCGCCAATCCGATCGTCGGAACCAGCTTCTTCTGAACCGGGTCGGCGGCGAGGCCCAGCCCTTCAATCGTGTGTACGCCGATGACTTCCATATCGTTGCGTTCGGCAATGACCACTGTGTCCGGGCCCGTAAAACCGTTGCTTGCTACCCAAACCGCCGCAGTGTCGCGTTCGATGATAGAACCATCGATGGCCCGAAATCCCATGCGTCGCAACACCTGGGCGCCTAGGCGCTCGATGCGCTCGCGATGAACCCAGGAGAATGCGGCACCGGTATCTACCATCGCCTCAATCTCTTCCGTTCTCTCCGGAGAGCTCGGGTTCCACACTCGCAACTTCGCGCTGAAACTGCCCATAACTATGCCACCTTCTCCACCTGGTTGAATTCCAATTCCACCGGCGTCGAGCGACCGAAAATCGTGACCATCACCTTGAGCGTCTCGCGATCTTCGTTCACCTCGTCCACAATGCCCTGGAAGGTCGCAAACGGGCCTTCGGAGATTCGAACGGTTTCGTTCTTCTCGAACTTGACCTTGAGCTTGGGCTTCTCGCGGCTATCGGCCACTTTGTAAACAATGTGCTGCACTTCTTCATCGGAAAGCGGCGTGGGCTGCTGTCCGGTGCCGACGAACCCGGTCACGCGCGGCGTGGATTTCACCACGTGCCACACGTGATCGTCCATGTCCATCTCGACCAGCACGTAGCCGGGATAGAACATGCGCTCGGAGGTGTACTTCTTCCCCCCGCGCACTTCGGTGACCGACTCGGTGGGGATCAGCACCTTGCCGATCTTTTCCTGCAGTCCGAAGGCGGCGACGCGCGACTCCAGCGACTCCTTCACCTTGCGTTCGAAACCCGAATAGGAGTGGATGATGTACCACTTCATGTTCGGATTGCGGGGCGGCTCGCTGGTAGCGGTAATGCCATCCGCGCTCGGCGTTTGCTCCGCGGCTGCGGCGGCTTCGTTTTTTTCTTCGTCCTGCATGATCAAGTTAGACTCCGGTCCTGCTTTCTGCTTTAGTGCCCGAAATAGCTATACAGGAAGGTGACGCCCTTCTGGATAATGTTATCGATGATGAAGAAGTAAACGCCAAAAATGAATACCGTGATCACCACGACTGCGGTAGTGGCTTGCACTTCTTTCCACGACGGGGCCGTGACTTTGCGCATCTCGGTGCGGACGTCGTTATAGAATGCCTTGGCGCGCTCCGGCCAAGCTTTGAGCCGGTCTCCGAAATCTCCGGCAGCTGCGATTGAGTTTGCCATCTTCTTCGTCTCCACTCCCATACTGCATAACCCTTTCCGTCGTCCTTCCAAAATCTGGCAGGGGCGGAGGGATTCGAACCCCCAAGTCCGGTTTTGGAGACCGGCAGTTTAACCGTTGAGCTTACGCCCCTGAAATCAGCGGTCGGTGGCCAGTGATCAGGGGTCAGAAATCAAAACAGCCTTCTAACCACTGGTCACTGACCACTGGACACTGCTACTTCACTTCTTTGTGCGGCGTATGCTTGCGGCAACGGCGGCAGAATTTCTTGAACTCCAGCCGCTCTGTGGTCGTTTTACGGTTCTTGGTGGTCGAATAATTCCGCTCTTTGCAATCACCGCACTGTAACGTAACAATCTCTCGGGGCATGAAACAGCTCCTAGCCTCTAGCTCCTACTGAGGCGACGATTCTTGTCGCCGAAGGACCTATGCATTTCTCAAATGCAGAAGTAAAAAATTCAGAATGCAGAAGTAAATCAAGGTTTTTACGTCTTCCTTCCTACTTCTCACTTCTAACTTTCCCTACTGCACAATCTCGGCAATGGTTCCGGCGCCTACCGTGTGCCCGCCTTCGCGAATCGCGAAGCGCAGGCCTTTCTCCATGGCTACCGGCGTGATCAGCTCAATCACCAGGCTGACGTTGTCCCCCGGCATCACCATCTCGGTTCCCGCCGGTAACTCCGCCACTCCGGTCACGTCGGTCGTTCGCAGATAAAATTGCGGTCGGTATCCTTTGAAGAACGGCGTATGCCGCCCGCCTTCTTCTTTCGTCAGGATGTAGACTTCCGCCTTGAACTTGGTGTGCGGCGTAATCGATCCCGGCTTCGCCAGCACCATGCCGCGCTCTACATCTTCTTTTGCAATGCCGCGCAACAGCAGACCCGCGTTGTCGCCCGCCATGCCTTCGTCGAGCTGCTTCTTGAACATTTCCACGCCCGTCACCACCGTTTTGCGCGTGTCGCGGAAGCCAACGATTTCCACTTCCTCGCCCACCTTCACCTTGCCGCGCTCGATACGTCCCGTCACCACCGTGCCGCGCCCTTGAATCGAAAAAATATCCTCGATCGGCATCAGGAACGGCTTATCCAGCTCGCGCGCCGGCTGCGGCACGCTCTTATCGACCGCCTCCATCAGCGCGTCGATCTGCTTCTCCCACTTCTCTTCTCCATTCAAAGCCCCTAACGCAGATAGACGAATCACCGGCACATCGTCGCCGGGAAACTTGTAGCTCTTCAGCAACTCGCGCACTTCCAGTTCCACCAGATCCAGCAGCTCCGGATCATCCACCGCATCACACTTGTTCAGCGCCACAACAATGTAAGGCACGCCCACTTGCCGCGCCAGCAGCACGTGTTCGCGGGTCTGCGGCATGGGACCATCGGTGGCTGCCACCACCAGGATCGCGCCATCCATCTGCGCCGCGCCCGTGATCATGTTCTTGATGTAGTCGGCGTGGCCCGGGCAATCCACATGCGCGTAGTGCCGGTTCGCCGTCTCATACTCCACGTGCGCCGTCGCGATGGTGATGCCGCGCGCTTTTTCTTCCGGAGCGTTATCAATGCTGTCGAAAGACCGGAAGACAATCTTCGGATTATGCTTCTGCAACACCTTGGTAATCGCCGCCGTCAACGTGGTCTTGCCATGGTCGATGTGACCAATCGTCCCCACATTGCAGTGCGGCTTGTTACGATCAAATTTCTCTTTCGCCATAATTCTGCTCTTAGCTCCTAGCTTAACGCTTGTCATCCTGAGGCGCCGTTCTTTGGCGCCGAAGGACCTATGCAATTCTGCGTGCGAGGCTGCGCTCAGTAATATTGATACAACTTCTTAAACTTATGCCGCAGCGCGATGTCGACCGTCTCGAGCTTCGACAGGTAAAACTCCCGCATCTGCGCCTGGTCCGAAAGCGGCAGTTCCTGGTACAACTGCCACGCACTTAAATCCGTTCGCGATGCAGCGCCTATGACATCCTCCAACGCTCTCGCCGAAAGCACCGAATCAAATTCCCGGACGCGAATCCCTTTGCGATCCAACTGCTTCAGGAAGCGCTCTACTGTTTCGGGCAAGAATGCCTGTTCCACAGCGGCTTGCAACTTCGCAAATTCTTCCGGCTTCTCGACTTTAATCGCAGCCTGCTCGAAAGCCACCATCGTTCCTCTTCAGATCCCTCGCAAAATACGCTCGGGATTTCGGCTGCGGGCTCCCGCCCGCAAAACGCCTCAAATCTCTGGAGCGGGAGACGGGAATCGAACCCGCGACCAACAGCTTGGAAGGCTGTGACTCTACCACTGAGTTACTCCCGCCCGAAAACAGCCGTCAGCTATCAGCCGTCAGCTAACCTCAGCGGCTAAAGCCGCTTTCATTGTGACTCGTGCGGCACGGCTGAAGCCGTGCCCTTCCCAAAACCTTACGCCCCAAATTCGTGTCGCTCTCAGACATTGCTTCCGAAACCATGGAGCCGATGACCAGGATTGAACTGGTGACCTCTCCCTTACCAAGGGAGTGCTCTACCAACTGAGCTACATCGGCTCAAAATCTGCCATCGGCTTTCGGCTTTCGACCGTCGGCTGCTCGCTCTCGTTTGGCTCACGCTCGCCATCCGGATGCAACACATCTTTCCGTCGCACCCAGCTCTTGAACGCGAACAATCCAAGAATCAACAGCGTCGCCGCCCGGATCCGCTGATCGCTCAGCGTGGCAAATGCCAGCGCACCTAGAATCAGGTACGCCATCAACGCCATTGCCAAACGACTCATAAAAATCACTCAGTTCCCTCGCAAAAAACGCTCGGGATTTCGCCGGCGGACTCCCGCGGAGCCTGTCCTGAGCGAAGCCGAACGACTCACGCCCGCTTAACGGCTCAAATCTGGTGCTACATAATCTGGTGCACAGGGAAGGATTCGAACCTTCGTACCTCGCTAGGAGGGACAGATTTACAGTCTGTTGGCTTTAACCACTCACCCACCTGTGCAGCACTGCCGGGTGATGCAGCCGTTGTGCTTCATCCAGCAGGCAATGTCATCCGGGCACGCCAAGCGCTCGGGAAACCCGCAGACCGCGCGGCAGCACACTTCCACTCTTTTATTCTTTTGCCTGCGCGAGCAAAGCTTCTATAAAACTGAGCTTCTGCAAATCAGGGAAAACCAACTTACGGATTGCCGCGAAGATCACCACACGCCGAAATAATTCCGAATGGAGTGCGTTGGAAAAACCTGTTGCGCCGCCAAAGACAGAGTCCGGCTGCCTGCCGGAAATTCGGTCCTGAATTTCGTTTTCTGGAGCTGGCGAAGGGATTTGAACCCCTGACCCTCTGATTACAAATCAGATGCTCTACCGACTGAGCTACGCCAGCATTCGGGGACAAGTACCCTTCCAGGCACAAGTATACCCCTGATCCCTTCCAGATGTCCGGGACAATTAATTAAGTTATCACAACAGGTAAATTTCGCGCAACCCGAGTGTGTTCACTCTCGTTTAAAAGAATCGCGCTCTAGTGGCGCCCCCCGCCATGCGCAACACCCCGATATCCAGGGAGCGCGTGTTCAGCCTTCCCTTCATGGCCAGCCTCGCCTACGTGGCCTCGCCCGTCCCGCGCCTCGTTTGCCTGGAAGTGGTTGAAGCGCTGCGCCCCGCGCTCCGGCAACGGTCCAACGTAACCGTGATGAGGATCAAAGCGGTTGTCGACATGGCCAAAAAAGCCGTGAGGGCCGTGAAACCAGGGGCCAGCTCCAATAAACACGCCGCCAACAAACCAATCGGGGCCATAGTAGCCATACGGAGCACAGTCATATGGTTCATAGTCGAAATACCCGTAAGGACACACGGGAGCCGGTCCGATGTTTACGCCGACGGAGACCTGAGCTCGCCCCACAGGTGTACAGCATAAAAGGGCAGTTGCGAGAACTGCAAAAGCAAGCGCGTTGACTTTGAACATGATTTCTCCTTAATTTCTAGTTGATTCGTACAGAGTCTCAACCTGGACAACTGAGCGCCAGCATAATACCAACAATCAGTACCGGCAAGTCAGCCTACGGGGAAGTGATCGTGACCTGGTGAACCCTAGGCATCCGTACCACCAACGATGCTGACGCAGCGGAGGCGCTAGCCGCCCTTCAATATTATTAAAGCGTGGGCGTGCGATTGAGGTGAAGTTCCTTCGCGACGGCGATATCGCGCGCCACGCGCGCCGACAACGAAACCGCAGTCTAACTGCTACCTCTGTTCTGCTTCTGCAGGGCGTGACTGCTGCGTGTTGGGGCGTTTTTCCAGCGGTAGCCGACAAACCGCCTTCGACCCCTCCAGGCTGCAACTGAAGCGAAGACGCGGGATTGCGCCGTCGTCGTCAGGATCTGATGCCGCTGGGGTCTCGGGACCGAACACAATTTCCTTAACCGATTGCAGGGCGTTCGCCACGGTCGCAACGTCGGTGCATTTTCCGGCTTCGGCTTCGATCAGCGAATCATCGAAGGGATCCGGGTGGTTTATGGCGGTCAACGCGGCGCTGGCAGCCGGGGAGGGGCTCTTGAAGGGATCGAAATCGTCGCGCAGGACGATCGCAACCTGGCTAGGCCACGACGACCCGTCCTCAAAAAGAACGCCGGTGATCCCAAACTGGGCCTGCATATAGCCGGCCTGTGCCCACTTCGCACTGTCAACGACTTTTCGGGGCTCATGAGAATACCTGGGGCTTGCCCCTGTGCCGATCAGTTGAATGCCTTCTTTCGTTGCGACGCCCTTTCCGTGAGGCGTAATGCTTACCTTATATCCGCCCGGATTAGAGTTCTTCGCGGGTCGATGCGGTTCGGCCGAAGGTTCCGTCGAACATCCCTGCGGAACGATATCGACGCGGGTGATGACGACGGCGACCACGGCCTCGTCGGATATGTTTGACAGCACGAACCGCAGTTCGCTCCGGTCGTGCTCGAGGGCCACAATTTCTACCGGAGGGTCTTTCTGCGGTGGCGCATACAAGGAAAAGTGAATCGTGGGGGCCGGGCCGGACTGGCCTGACACGGCACCCGCGAATAACGAGACTAGCGTGAAGGCGAGGGTACCAAATCTGCGCATCACGAGATCTCCCGCCCAGATCAACATGGCCTCACTGGCGAATCCTAACTACCTAGGGACTCACAGAGCAATCGTAATCGAAATAAAATGTAACCCCGGCCTTCGGTACATTAACCGACTGGCTTTCTTTGCCGTCCGGGTAAATGTCACACGCGTCGAAGCCGGAAAAGCTAGGCGCTGGATAGTCGTCGAACTCCCAATAAAATGGTTGGGAGCTCTGCTCCTGTTCTACGGTTGTTGTTCCAGAAACTGAGGTTGCTCCCTGGGGCGTTTCTTCTCATCGCCCAAAAGAGGGTCAGCGCGAGGGCAATCGGCAAACCGCCTTCGAGCCCTTCAGGCTGCAACTGAAGCGAAGGTGAGGAGGTGCGCCCTCGTCGTCGCTCTTGCCCGGAATTTTGTCCGAGGTAGCGGGAGTTTCCTTTTCGAAAACGACTTCTTGCACCGACTGCAACGCGTTCGCTACGGTGGCAACATCGGCGCATTTCCCGGCCTCAGCTTCAACCAGCTTACGATCAAAGGGCTCTGGATGGTAGCCATCGGAAATCTGGGCGGGCCAAGTGCTCCCATCTTCGAAGAAAACGTCAATGACGCCAAATTGGACCTGCATGTAGCCAGCCTTCGCGTTCCGTGCGCGGAAGACAGCCGTTTTAGGGTAATGGGGGTAAACAGCGCCCTGCGGCGTGACGCCCGTCAAACGAGCGTAAGAAGCGGCCTGGGGTGGCTCCTCGTCCAGCCGAAAGATACCGACCCGCGAGGCAACAGCGTTCCCGTGAGGGACGACAAGCAGTTCGTAACCAACGCCTCCGACATCCTCATAGGCCATGTCATCGTCCCTCCGAGGTTCAAGCGCACACCCGGACGGCGCAATGTAGACCAGACGGACAATGGCCCCGACTACTGCCTTGTCGGATGCATTTGAGAGCACGAGCTGGATGTCACTTTGGTCGTTCTCGAAAGCAACAATGTGCACTGGAGGGTCTTTTTGTGGCGGAGCATAGAAGGAAAAGTGAATCACGCGAACGGCAGAGGAATTGGTCTGGGCTGGCACCATCGCAACGAGAAACGGGACCAGAAGAAGCGCGAGAATAGTCGGTCGATGCATGGCGAGTCTCCTGCAGCCGATCATGGGGATACGGTACAAGCGTAATTGAAGGACCACTTGGTCGACGGTACCTGCGCGTTCGTCGACACTGGGTTTTCCACGCCGCCAGGGTCAGTGTCGCACTCGTCGCAATCCGAAAAAGTGGGATATGGATACCTGTCCAACAGCCAGTAAAACGACGCGGGACTTTGCCCCTGCTCAACCTCGCAGTTGCCCGGCAATGTAGAGGCGGCCGCACACCCGACGCCATCGGCTACTCCTTCTATGTAATAGACCTCAGGGGAGTCGTCGCAATCGTTGTATTGGACGCATACACCGACGGTGTTGAAAGGACCTTGATTAGCCGGAGAAGACCAAGTCACGTCCGAATCCGCCTTTGTGCTGGCGTTGTACTGGACGAACGTCATCTCAAAAGTATATACGTTATTCTGAACTACTTCATCAATCCGAAGTCCGCGCGGGCATGTGCGCTGTTTTCAGTCTTGTCTTTGAAATGCCCAAGTGACGCAGACTGTATCGCCCCTCCACGTCCCCAATATCTCGCATAATGTTATGATTCCAGCCCTGGCCGCATTCCATGCGAATTAGGCGCACCCTCCCCACCGCCATGGCAGTTGTAGTGGTTGCTGCGGCGGTAACCCTCGCGGTCCAATTGCGGAAGCTTGCGCCGCCCGAGCCCGCCCGTTTGCTGCCTGGGGCGGACGCGTTTTTCTATCTCAACCTCGGCAAGGCCCGGAAGGCGAACTCCGGCAAAGAGCTTCCCGCAGTGAGCCACGATCCGGAGTACGAGCGCTTCATCCGCGAAACCGGCTTTCAGTTCGAACGCGATCTCGACGAAGCCGCTTTTGCGGTCCACTACCCGGGAAATTGGCCGGGCGGCGGAAGCGGTGGTCCGGCGCGGGAGGCGCGTTTTTCCGAAGTGCTGGTCGGGAAGTTTCATGCCGAGCAGCTTACCGCCTATCTGCGAAAGATGGCACAATCGGTCGAGAACTATCATTCGGTCGATATCTTCACGATTCCGCTGGAAGGCAGGATGTTGCGAGTTGCGGTGCTGAGTGCGGATTCGGTAGCCGGCTCGAATCATGATGACCCGGCAGTGATTCAGGGAATGATTGACCGGTCCAAGAAGCTGGCTTCTCCGTTTGGAGGTCCAGCGCTGTTGCGGCAATATTTCAGGCACGTTCAGTTGGCGAGTTTGGCGTGGACGATCGCGCGTGTTGATCCCTCGGCACCCGACGCCCCTGCATGGAACGGCCTCTTCGCCAGGCCCGCCACCATGGTGATCTCGGGAAGCGTTCTCAGCCCGCTTCACCTGCGGGGAGACGCGATTCATCTCCGCGCCGAGGCCTTCACCCAGAGTCCGGACGACGCGCGGGCCATTGCCGACAAGGTAACTGTGTTCGTCGCGCTGACTCATACCGCCGAGACGTCTGTGGGAACCCACGGCACCGATCCTGATGTGAAGGCCTTCTTCGACAGCTTCAAGGTGAAGCAGGAAGGCAATCGCGCCGTGATGACCGCCGCGATGCCTCTGGGATTTTTACAAAAGATGCTGTCGGGACCTGCGGCAGCCGAGTTCAGCGAGCCTGCCGCAGCGCCAACAGAAGTGCCTGCGAAATCGCGGTAGATATTCCTTCACCCGTCTTGACCTGATAGGACGGGCGGCATCAGGTCAATGGATCAATGAGCGGTATCGCCAGGTAACAACACCCACGGCTCTAAGCAGGAAAACCAGCGTACAATCTCGAACTGAAAGGCGGTCCGATGACCATCCGCATTTGCGCTGTGCTTTGTTTCGCTGCCGCTATCCCCGTAACTATGTCAGCACAGGGTGAACCTGTGCTGGTATCCGCAAACATACCAAAACATCCTCCACTGGCATGCCAAGCCCGGATAGCGGGAGTCGTGAGGCTGACCTTTGTGCTCGCGGGAGATACCGGAGAACCGACGAACGTGGAAGTCATCTCCGGCCATCCCATGCTAAAGGACGCCGCAATCGAGAACGTGAAGACATGGAAGTTTAACAAGTCCTACGCATGTGGAAAGTACCAAACCACGTTCGATTATCGGTTTCCCTCGTCCGGTCCGCAAAGGGTCACCTTTGAATCGTTCCACCGCGTCGAAGTTGCCACTTGCCTGCCGGTCCAGTGGCAACCGTGACTATCGCAAAATCCCCATGTCGGTCATGTGCACTATTTGTTCAGCTTAAATTATTCGTTCGTCCGGGAATTTGCTCCGCGACGCGCTTTGGCGCGGTATTGCGCCATGCCGAACAAATCGCTTTCTGCACCGCTTCCTTTTTCGCCTTCTTCAGGTGCACGCTGGTAGCTCCGCGGCGTCCCCAGGCTCCCTTCACCGGGATGAATATGTCGGGATAATCCTTCGAGAAATAGTGCTGCTGCTCCGGCGTGAGCTTGACCATGCCCCAACCTTTGGCTGGATAGCCTAGAGTCGCGAATATCTTTCCGCGCACGCGAAAATCCGGATGGTCCATGTGCGCACTTTCGGTTGTCTCCGGAAGGGCAAGGGCGAGGCGGCGAAAATCCTTAGCAGTCAAGGCGTCGGTTCTCCGATGATATGAGCTAATAGAATCGTGCCCCGAAAATTCGTTGCACTTATTTTGAAAGGGCGCAGCTTTAGCTGCGCCGAAACGTGTCATAGATTCAGCGGCTTTTAGCCGCTGAGGTTGAGACCAAGTTGTAGCACGAATTTACGGGACTCCACACTAGCACAACGGCTGGTGCGTAGTTCCGGTTACGGTGCGCCGGGTGTAGACTTCGCGCATGCGAGAGTACCGACACGAGCCCGGCAAGACTGCTGCTGCCTCGGAAAATCTCTCTCATGTCGCACATATCGCGGGGCCGGCGCTTTATCTTGTCGCGACTCCCATCGGCAATCTGGAAGACATCACGCTGCGCGCCGTGCGCGTGCTCAAGGAAGTCGACGTGATCGCCTGCGAGGACACGCGGCAGACACAGAAATTGCTCAACCACTACGGCATCACGACTCGCACCATCAGCTATCACCAGCACAATGAGATGACGCGCGCGGCGGAACTGGTGAAGGAAATGCAGGAAGGCGCGAGCGTTGCGCTGGTGACGGATGCGGGCATGCCGGGAATCTCCGATCCCGGCTTCCGGCTGATTTCGCTGGCAATTCGGCACCATCTGCCGGTGGTGCCGATTCCGGGGGCGTCAGCTTTTTTGGCGGCGCTGGTCGCGAGCGGCCTGCCGACGGATTCGTTCCGCTTCAGCGGATTTCTTCCTGCAAAGCGCGGGGAGCGGCGGGCAGCGTTGGAGGGTATCAAGACTTCGCCGCGGACGCAGGTTTTTTATGAGGCTCCGCACCGTGTTATCGAAGCTCTGGCAGATGTTGTCGAGGTCCTGGGAAAAGCCCGGCATGTGGTGATCGCACGGGAAGTGACCAAGCTGCATGAAGAGTTTTTGCGCGGGCGCGCGAGCGAAGTGCTACAGACGTTGGAATCGCGCGACGGAGTGAAGGGCGAGATCACGCTGCTGATCGGGAAGGCCGAAGGGGACGATACTCGTGCCGAGATGGCGGCTCTCGCCCGTCCCTCGATACCTCAGAGAGTTGAGCAGATCATGACGGAAGAGAAAGTCGATGAGAAAGCGGCGCTGAAGAAAGTAGCGAAGGAACGGGGGATTTCGAAGAGCGAGGCTTATCGGGAGCTGCAGAGGAGCAAGTGACATGCGACTGGTGTATAATCAACATTGATTAACGTTAATCAGTATTGTCGCAACCCGGAGAGCTTCATGAAGAGCGTTGTACATCGTATTCCTCTGACTAAGGCCCGCATCAACCTTGGGCAGGTCGTCCGGCGGGCTCATGTCAATCGCGAGTATTTCATCCTCGAAAAAGACGGCATCCCCGTGGTCGGCATCATGCACGTCGATGATTTAGAGGATTACCTGGACCAGCAGGATGAATCGTTGAAGAAGCAAATCAAAGCCAGCCATCAGGACTACCTTGCGGGCAGAACCCGCGATGTGGGTGAGTTCCTAGCTGAACTGCGACGTCCCGCCAAGAAAGCCAGGAAACAAACGGCGCGATAGGTCCACTCAGGGCGCTATTATTCACGCAGCAGGGCCAGGATAACGGAGTTGTCAGCCATGCCTGCGGACCTGAATCTTTTCAGAGTCTTAACCACGCCCGCCTACGAACGGGACTTCCGCACGATCTCGCGTGGCCGTCCTTCGGTGGTGGACGCGATGGAGGAATTGCTGGTTCTCCTTCGTCGTGATCCATACAACCGCAGCGGGCAGCATCAGATCAAGAAACTCACCGGAAGCAAAGCAGGCGAAGGGGATTGGAGAATCCGCTGGAAGGAATAACGGCTGCGGTATGACATTCTTGGAAGCGATGTGGTCTTGTACTCGTTCCGGCACCGGAAGGACGCGTATTAGCTGCGCTCTCACGGCGGTCGAGCTTCGCTCGAACGGACAGCCGAGGGCGGCTGTCCCCACATGCAACCTTACTACTTCCCTGCCAACTCCCGCTTCACCGCGTCGCTAACCATCTTCCCGTCAACTCTCATACCTGCGCCCGAGAAACGGGCCATCGCATTCTTCATCACCGTGCCCATGTCTTTCATCGTGGGCGAGTCCATATCGGCTATTACGGCTTTCACACCGGCGACCACTTCATCTTCGCCGGCGGCTTTGGGCAGGTAGCTTTCAATGAGCACGATCTCGGCGGCTTCTTTGTCGGCCATCTCCTGGCGCCCGCCTTTGGTGAATTGCTCGACGGACTCTTTGCGCTGCTTGATCAGCGTGGTCAGCACGGCTTGGGACTCTTTGTCGTCGAGCTCGGCCATTTTTTCGATTTTGCGATTTTGGAGCGCAGCCTTAACCATGCGCAGCGTGGAGAGGCGCGCTTCGTCCTTCGCTTTCATGGCCGTGACGATGTCTTTCTGAATCTGTTCGATGAGGCTCATCAGGGGATTATATATACAAGGGCCAGTGGCTGAATTTTCCGCAAATTTGCGATCCGGAGCGACTATCACGAATCTCGTGCATCTGATTCCAAGGAGGTCTTCAATATGAGCAAACTTGCCATCTGGGCCCAACTGGAAGCGAAGCCAGGCAAAGAAAAAGAAGTGGAAGAGTTCTTGAAATCAGCGCTGCCTCTGGCCGAACGTGAGCCGGGGACGGTTACGTGGTACGCGATAAAACTGGGGCCGGGAAAATACGGCATCTTCGATACATTTGCCGACGAGAACGGCCGCAATGCCCACTTGAATGGCGAGATCGCCAAGGCACTTTTTGCTAAAGCGGCGGATTTGTTGGCGAAGTCTCCGGAGATCGCCAAACCCGAGATCCTGGCAGCGAAACGCGCATCCCGCTGATCTTGCCTGCGAAGATCCAGCCCGCGAAGATCCGGCCCGCGAAAACGCTCGCGCGGACAAGCGACCTGCGGATTGTGACTGGAATCACCGCACACCGGGCGCGGTTCCAGTAGACTTATAAACTATTCCACTCCAAAGGTGCGTAACTTATGCTGCGCAAGAATCGTCTGTTTACTCCCGGCCCCACGCCGCTGCTTCCGGCGGCGCAAACTGCGATGGCGTCGTTTACGGCGCATCATCGCACTGCAGACTTCCGGGCGCTTTTCCAGCGAGTGCTTACGGACATGAAGGATTTCATCGGCACGCAGAATGACGTCCTCGTCCTGGCTTGCTCCGGCACGGGTGTGATGGAAGCGTCGGTGACGAATCTGACCTCGCCGGGGGACAAGGTTGTGGTGCTCACCGCGGGAAAGTTCGGTGAGCGCTGGACGGGACTCGCCAAGGCATTCGGCTGCAATGTGGAAGTGTTGAGCGCGGCTTATGGCGAGACTTTCTCGCTGAATGACATTCGCGCGAAACTTACTCCCGAGGTGCGCGCAATCTTCGTCCAGGCGACGGAAAGTTCAACGGGCGCGCAGCATGATGTGCAAGGCATTGCGAAGCTGGTGCGCGACAGTGGCGACGACACTTTGCTGGTGGTGGATGCGATTACCGGCCTGGGCACGACGCATCTCGATGTGGATGGCTGGGGTGTGGATGTGATTATCGGCGGATCGCAGAAGGCCCTGATGATCCCGCCGGGGTTGGCATATTGCGCGGTGAGCGAGCGAGCGTGGCGGCGGATGGAGACGACGACTTCGCCGCGCTACTACTTTGATTTGCGCAAGGAGCGCAAAGCGGCTGCGAAGGGGGAATCGGCATACACTCCGGCAACGTCGCTGTTTGCGGCGCTGGGAGCCGCGTTGGAGTTTATCCGAGAAATGGGAAATGGCGATCTGGCGAAAGGCCGCGAAGCGCTCGTCGACAATGCTGAGCTCTGCGCCGAGATGACGCGCGCTGGCGTGCAGGCGGTTGGATTGAAGCTGTTCGCGGCGTCGCCCGCGGCTGCGCTTACGGCGGTCCGCCCGCCACACGGAATTGATTCCGGAAAGATCGTCAAGGAGTTTCGCGAGTCCTTCGACGCGGTGGTGGCCAATGGGCAAGGTGAAATGAAAGGCGAGATATTCCGCATCGCCCACATCGGATACTACGACTATCTGGATACGATTGGCATCCTGGGAGCGCTGGAGCACGTTCTCACTCGCGTGAGGGGAACGGCCGTGGAGTATGGCTCGGCAGTGCGCGCGGCGCAGGAGGTGTACGCGCGCGGACTAACCGGCAAGCGTCAACTCGTGGGGGCGTGAGGACCACATTCCGTGGCCCTCATCCTAGTTGATCATGAAGTCTAGTTGATCGTGAAGTTCATGGGAGCCGAAGTCTCGGCAAGGGTTCCACCGCTACCGTACATCCCGGTTCCGGTGGTGCCGGGATTCGTTACGGTAACCGGGACTGTCCCTGCGGCTGCGACGGCAGAGGCCGGGATCTTCGTCATCACCTGGTTTCCACTGACGTATGTGGTGGTTTGGGCTGCGCCGTTCCAATTGATGCTCGCATTGCTGCTGAAGTTGGTGCCGTTGACCGTCAGCACAAAGGCTGGACTTCCCGCATTCATGCTCCCGGGAGCGAGTTCGGCAATCGCTGGCATGGTTCCGGCGACTGCAGGAGCGGCTTTCGAGCTGTAGCCGCACGCCGCGCCGACCGCGAGAAGGGCAGCTAGAATTACTATTTTTGTAATCTTCATATCTTTATCTCCTAATGGGCCGATGGGGCTCCGATTGAGATAAGTCTAAGAAAACGGTAGGGAAGGGGTGTCAGAACGTTGTCATTTTCGTGTCAATGTTTTGTCAGGGCAAATAGATCGGTTCAAAAGGACCAAATCTCTCTTGAAAATCGTGATTGCAGAAAAAATATCGGCCGCGGCTGTCGAGGAATTGAAAGAGCCGGGCTGGAGCGTCCTCACCGCTGACCAACTGGACGGCAAACTCGGGGACCATCTAGAGTCGGCCGACGCGCTGATCGTGCGCTCGGCGGTGCAGGCGGATGCGGAGCTGCTCTCGCATGCCAGGAAGCTGCGGGTGATCGGCCGCGCGGGCGTGGGTGTGGACAACATCGACCTGGAGGCGGCCACGCGCCAGGGCATTGCCGTGATGAACACTCCGGGGGCAAACGCCGTGGCCGTGGCGGAACAGACGTTGGGCATGATGCTGGCGATGGCGCGTCATCTTTGCCGCGCGGATGCTCTGATGCATGCGGGACGGTGGGAGAAGAAATCGCTGCAGGGTACGGAGTTGCGAGGCAAGACGCTGGGCATCGCCGGACTGGGTCGTATTGGTATGGAAGTGGCGCGGCGGGCACGGGCATTTGGGATGGAGGTCGTGGGTCATGATCCGTTTGTTTCTGTGAGCGTGGCGAAGGAGCAGGGAATCCGACTGACGAGCCTGGACGAGCTTTATGCGGCAGCGGATTACATCACGCTGCATGTAGGTCTGACTCCTCAGACTACGGGGATGATCAGCCAGGCAGCGATCAGGAAGATGAAGAAAGGCGTCCGGCTGGTGAATTGTGCTCGTGGAGAATTGGTGAACGAGGCCGATTTGGCGGAGGCGCTTAAGCAAGGGCACGTCGCCGCCGCGGCGCTCGACGTTTTCGCGGACGAGCCTTTGAAGAATTCTCCGCTGCTGACGATGGAGAATGTCATTCTCACACCTCACATTGGCGGATCTACCTTCGAGGCGCAGGAGGCGGTGGGAGTGCAGATTGCGCAGCAGGTGCGGGAATACCTGAAGCACGGCGTGATTCAGAATGCGGTGAACGTGCCTTCGGTTTCGGCCGAGGAGTACGCCGAGATGCATCCCTACATTGTTCTGGCGGAGCGTATGGGAGCGTTTCTGGCGCAGATTTCAGAGGGTTCGATTGAAGAAATTTCGCTTCGCTACAGCGGTCATATCGCGGAGTGGAAGACGGAGCTCATTCGCAACGCTGCCATCAAGGGAATTCTCAACCAGACTTTGGACGAGAAAGCCAATCTAGTGAATGCCGCGTCCCTGGCGGATAGTCGAGGACTTCGGGTACACGAAGCTCACAAGTCGAAAGTCTCGACCGGCGGCGCCGGGAGCGTGCTATCGATCTTCCTTAAGAGTTCGAAGGAAGAACACATGGTCAAGGGTGCCGTTCTGCGCGGGACGGCGCCGCGGTTGTTGCACATTGACGATATTGACGTGGAGGCTCCACTGGAGCGCGATCTGATTTACTTGCGCAATCGCGACGTTCCGGGCGTGATCGGCAAGGTGGGTACGATTCTGGGAGAAGGCGAAATCAACATCGCCGACTTCTCGCTTGGGCGGCGCAGCACAGAAGCATCCTCGGAACGCGAGGCTATTGCCGTGGTTCACGTTGATGGGCCCGTGCCGGACAGCGTACTCAAAAAACTGGAGGAGATTCCGGCAGTGCGGCAGGCGAAAGCGGTGCGGCTGTTTTAGCGGCTCAATGAGACGGACCCATCCTCTAAGTTGATGCGTACGGTGCTACCCCAGCGCGTTTTGTGGGTCAGGAGTCTAGAATCCGCCGAGAACTCGAAAGTTCCTCCGGCGAACCATTGCGGTGTTTCATCGGTCAAGATTTGCACGCCCGCGAGCTTATCTGCCGGCCAGATTTCTCTTAACGTAATGTCTTTGATAAAGACGCCGTGGTCCGGCCCGTCCCGCACCGGGTCACCGAGGTGATCCCGTCGTCGATAAATCCGAAATGCCGAATCGGTAGCGTGTACATTCAGAACGACCAAAAATTCACCATCATCAGTGATCAGTGACAGAGGGCATCCCGGAACGGGGCGGCTGTTAGTCGAATCGAGAACCACGCTCCATTGCACCCAGTTCGCCCAGTACGTCACCGGCGCGATCACCCGATCTTTCGCGTTGATAAAGTTCTCCTTGGGAAAGACCCGCAACGATACTTGCCGAACTCTAGCTATGTTCCCCTGCTCCGGTTCCAGCTGAGCATCACTAATGACCAGGAAATTCCCATTGGGCGAGCTAACCGCCTTTACGCAGGGCGGAAGCGGCCCCGCAAGCGCAGGTAGGGCAGAAGCAAGAATCAGAACCGGGCCCAGCATCGGGGCGATTTGTGTGCTCAATCGCATTGGGATCAACCTCCATGGGATTGACGGTAGGCTCCAGCGTGAGCCTACGAGTTCGATTCATCCCGCCGCAGCTTGCGGCTTTCCGCCAGCAAAGCCATCGAGTGCATTAGATTCTGCAGCGTGACAATTCCCACCAGCCACTGATCTTCCATCACTGGAATGATGCTGAGATTGCGCGACGTGAGCTTGCGGAAGGCGGAAGCTAAGGACTCCTGCCGCATTGAAATCTCAAAGGTCTTATTCATTACGGCCTGGACGTATCCGTTGCCTTCCGCGCGCAATGCCTCGAGGATGCGCTGGCGGGAGATCACTCCCACCATATCGCTGCCTCGCACCACTGGAAAATCGTCCTGCAGCGAGTGCACTGCTTTATTCAGAGCATCCTCAAGCGTGTCTGCGGGGGAAAGAGTTGCGAAGTCTGTGAGCATCACTTCCTCCAGGCGCACATTGTCCAAAACCGACTGGAAAATGACAGCGCGTTCCTCGAGTTGGGCCGCGGAGAAAATAATGACGCCTACCATGGTTAGCCAGGTATTGCTGAACAGGCCGGCAACCATCAGAACCATTGCCATGGCGTGGCTGATGGAAACAGCACGGCGAGTAGCCGCAGCCGGATCTATGGTACGCGCGAAGAACGCGCGCAACACCCGGCCGCCATCGAGCGGATAAGCCGGCAAAAGATTCAGGCCCGCAAGATAAAGATTGGCCCAGACGAGGCTGCGCGGCAGGTTGCTGGATTGCAAGAAGGGCCACTGCCACAGATTCGCGCCGGGAAGCGTGGCATAGATAACGACCGCCGAAATCATCGCGAACGCAAGATTCACCAGGGGTCCAGCGAGAGCGATGCGAACATCGCGCTTCCAGATGGCCGCTGGAGTCGGTGGTGTCTCCGAACGCGTTTCATCAAAAATGGTAACGCCGCTGAGCGGCAGAAGGATGACAGCTTTGGCAATCAGTCCGGCTCGCCGGGCAACCAGCATGTGACCGATTTCGTGGGCCGCAACGCAGGCCAGAACAATCCCAACCAGCGCCAGGTCACGTGGTCCATTGGCTGTCGGGTGCACGGTGTATTCCGTCCAGAAAACGAATAAAGGCAGGATCAGGAAAGTCAGGTGAAGGCGAACCTCGACTCCGAACAGGCGACCGACATGAATGGACCAGCTTCTCATGAGTTTCGGTGGATGAGTTTCGGTAGATGACCGGCAAACTGAGCCTACCGTCTACTACAGTTATTCTACATGCTCGGATATATTGACTCGGTGCTCAAAGGTACAGAGCCATGCGCGTGATCGCGGGCAAATACCGGGGGCGTCCGCTGCGTTCTTTGCGCGGGACCGACATTCGCCCTACCTCGGACCGTTTGCGCGAGACCTTGTTCAACGTGCTGACCGCAGGCAATCCCGAGGTTCTCGAGAGCACGGTATGGCTGGATCTATTTGCAGGCACGGGAGCGGTGGGAATCGAAGCGCTGAGCCGTGGAGCCAAGCAGGCTTGCTTTGTGGAGACGTCAGCCGCCGCGGCGAAGGTGATCGAGCAAAATTTGCAGAGCCTGGGAGTCGCGGAGGGGTACAAGATTCTGCGGGATGATCTTTCTGGTGTGGTCTGGCGACTGCAACGGGAACACTTCGTCGCCGACGTTGTGTTCCTCGATCCCCCCTACCGGATGCGGCACTCCTATGAAGAAACTCTTACGGTGCTGGCTGGTTCGTCGCTGGTGTGGGCGATGTCTCTGGTGATTGCAGAGCACGAAAAGACGTTCGACCTGGGAGATGCGTTTGGGGCGCTGCAGAGAGTTCGCAAGTTGACGCAGGGAAATACGTCTCTCAGTTTTTACCGGATTGGTGGCCTGCCAGACCTAAATAAGTGAGGGCCCAAGCGCTTTATCGATGCAACCCTGCTTAAGTCAGCAGTTCCTACATCAGCAGTTCCTACATCAGAAGGTCCGTGTCGCGGCGAACGATGGGGTGTTGCATCTCCTGCAGATCGTTCTTCACCATGTTTAGGCCGTAAACGCAGCCTTCGAACTCCCGCGAAAGTTGTGCGAAGAGTGGAGCGACCTTGGCATATTCGAAGTGCTCGAACTTTGACACGATGTAGTAGCTTTCTTTGCCCGCCTTCATCCACTCCACAAAATTTTCAAGGCGATGGCGGCGCAGGCGGAAGTGGTTAATGCTCTCGGGAAACATTCCGGCGAAGAACAGGGCATAGTCGCCGATGTGCTTGCGCACCTGGCGTTCGCGGTCGAACGAGGGAGCGGGACCGTAGATCGGGTCTGACTCTAGTAACATCTCACCCAGATCGGCGAGCGGGCGGTTGGTTGCGTCGTGAATCTTGAATAGTTGATCGGTTTCGCAGAACTCCGCCAGCAGATGCGAAACGTAACTCACCACCTGCGGATCGCGGATGCCGATCTCTTCGGCATAGTGGCGGCCAACCAGTTCCTCAAACAGCTGCCGCAACGGATGAGATTCTGGAATCATGCTCCTTGGGCTCCTGAAAGCCTTGCTGTACGCTGGCTTTCAATCGTCGTTTTTAAGTAGTTACCCCAGTTCCAATGCAAAAGCAAGTGACTTTTGTTTATGCGGCTCATCATTTTCACTAATGATTAGAAGTGCGCAAGCGATTGCGAGGTTGCAGCGAGTTTTTGTTGGCAGGCGCAGGTGTTGGCTGCTAAACATTCCTGGTGATGGCTGCAGTAGAACGACTTAGGAATTAGAGGATGAAGCCTATGGAGAGAACGAACATCTCGAGCCATACCCCTTGGGAACGGGTTATAGGTTACTTCCGCGCAGTGAAGATTGGTCCCTTAGGATGAATCTCGTCGGTCTTCTTCGATCTGGGGACCTACCCCAGGGGCTTCGACATCTTCACGAAGTGGCAGGGCAATCTCGGGTTCAAACCGGCTGTAAATGGCGCAGTGCCAGTCTCGACATATCCACGGCGGTGATAGAAGTCCGGCAGCTCTTTCCGCAGATTGACAATCTGGATATCCATGAAGCGGCTGCCTGCCTTTCGGCAATGATTCTCCGCCGCGCTCATCAACGACGATCCCAGACCTGACTTCTGGGCGTTGGGATCAACGGCGAGCAAGCCGAGATACGATCGGTCACCTTTTATTTCGACATACACGCAACCCGTGATCGTCCCGTCACTTTCAGAAACCAGGAACTCCCCCGTATTCAGCAGCGACTGCACTTTCTCGAGGTCGATGCGATCACGCTCTATGAAAAAATTCTCAGCTTGGTGGAAGGAGGCGTTGATCACGCTGGTGATCGCCGTTGCCTCCGCCAGCTTCGCAATCCGTACCACCACAATATCTTCCTCCGGTGGCAGGTGGTGCCACTTCGCTCGATCTCCGACTACGACCACGGCCCAGCCTGTCGGCGATTCTCGATGGAAGCAGTGAACAGACGTTCCCCGACGCTGTCAAGTGTTTGATCGCGAAGATGACCGTCACAGCCTCTCGCCAGCGCAGCAGTAATTCAGGTCTGGAGCATCTTTGGACAGATCAGCTGAACCCTGCTTGCTGCTGGCTACGCCGAAGCGAGAAGATGCGAATTCACTTCCAGACAGATCGCGGATTCAGGGCTCCTTGTCAGCGGTTCATCCGAAGCGATACTCCCCTGTTTGCGTTGATGCTCCACTAACCTTGCGATTTGTCGTAGGGCGCGAGTTCGCGCCGCCATCACATCGCGGCGGGTGCAGCTCAACAGAAGAGAGCACTCCTGATCGGAGTAGCGTTCGAGCACCGACATCACAAAAGCGAAGCGCTCGAATGCTGGAATCTCAACAATGCTTGCGATTTCTGCTGGCTCGATCCTGACACGGTCAACACCGCGATCCGAAGATGGGCTCGCCACAGGGCTAGCCGCCGGCCGCGGTTGAATCATTCGAATTGCATTGCGAATGATCGTCCGCCGGGCCCAGGATTCTGCCCACTCCTTGAATACGGTATTCCCCTTTGCGGAGTCCTCCAGGCCGCAGACAAAACATTTCTCTGCAATGGAGTGATCCGCGGTGAGCAGGAACGACAGCAGGTACAGGCTGTTCATGCCTTCGCCGAAAATCCGGCAGAAATCCGCGCTAGTCGCAAATGGCGTTGGTCCTTGGCTTACAATTTTCTTCGCGCCGAGCATCTTCCCTCCGTCCTTCACTAGATAGTCGTTTGGGCCTGGCGGAAATCGACAAAAAATATCGCCTAACGTTTCTTAGTATCTGTTCGTCGAACCCCCGTACCCCTTGCACCGGCATATTCGAGCCAACTTTCTGAGCACATGCTTCGTGAATACATCTCCGCAGGAGAATTTCGCCCCGTCTTCCATCAGCTTGAAAAGTGTGTTCTCTCCATCCTGGCCAATCAGCGTTACGTTCGTCAGGTCGATGACCAGTTTCCGCCCGTGAAGCTGCTCGCGCGCGCTCCGCCAGGCGGTCTCCACTTCCACGTTCCAGGGAGGAACCAGCTTGCCTTCCAAAATTATCCGTCGCTGACTACGCGTCTCAACAGTAGAGATCTTGAACATTGCCGTGATGGAGCTAACATAATCGGTTTGCGCAATGCACATGCCAAAGCGAAGTCGCCTTCGATGTCCGATAAATCGCTGATTTGGAAGGAGAATAAGAAAATCGTCGAGGGGCGCTGTCGAGAAGTGTCGACGCCAATCTCGACAGTTGTCGAGGCCAGCGACAGGCGCAGAGTTCGCGAACGAAAGCAATCAACGCAAACCGTCCACGGACTCAGTCGATTCAAGAAACGGCGCGCGGGTTGATATCGAGCTTCTTCATGCGCGAGATCAGCGTGGTGCGCTTTAAACCCATGCGCGCAGCAGCACCATCCAGGCCACCAACGCGGCCATTGGTGGCTTTGAGAACGCGGAGAATCTCGACGCGCTCATCGGCTTCACGCGTGCCCAGCACAGGCGCGGCCTTGCCATTGCTGCCAAGTTCGCTGATTGGCGCCTGAAGGGCGGGGCCGTGAGTCAAGATCACCGAACGCTCGATGAAATTCTCCAACTCGCGAATATTTCCCGGCCAGTGCCAGGCAGAAAGCTTCTTCATAGCAGCGGCAGGGATGGATTCGATCTTTCGCTCCATGCGGCGTCCGTATTTTTGCGCGAAGTAGCGCACCAGCAGTGGAATATCCTCGGGGCGCTCCCGCAAGGGCGGGATACGAATCGGAAAGACGTTCAACCGGTAATACAAATCGCTGCGAAACTCGCGGCTCTCGATCATTTTCTCGAGATCGCGATTGGTCGCAGCCACCAATCGAGCATCCACTTTCTTGGTGCGGGTACTGCCGAGCCGTTCAAATTCCTGTTCCTGCAGGGCGCGCAGCAATTTCGGCTGGATCTCGATCGGGATATCCCCAACCTCGTCCAGAAACAACGAGCCCTGATCGGCAAGCTCCAGCCGGCCGATCTTCTGTGAGATGGCGCCGGTGAATGCCCCGCGCTCATGACCGAAGAGTTCACTCTCAAGCAGCCCAGTCGGTATCGCCGCACAATTGAGTTTCACAAAGGTCCGGTCTTTACGCCGGCTGCGATCATGAATCGCGCGAGCAATCAGTTCCTTTCCGGTGCCCGTCTCGCCCAGTAACAACACAGTCGAGTCACTTGGAGCTACCGTCTCTACCAGGTTCAAAACATGGCGAAGAGCGGAACTTTGACCGACGATTCCCTCGAAGTCCATCTCGCCACGAATCTCTTCCTCCAGATACAATTTTTCCTGCGCGAGTCTGTTTTTCAACTCGGCGATCTCGGTATAAGCCAGTGCATTCTCGACGCCAATTGCAACTTGATTCGCGACCTGAGTCAGGAACGCGACCTCTTCGTTGTCGAATGCATTCTCCTCCCGCCTCGCGACTGCTAAAACTCCAAGCAACCGGTTCCTCGCAATCAGCGGCACATCGCAGAACGACTTCAGGCCTTCCCCGGTGGCCTTTTTGTACATCTCTGGCGGCATCTCGGCGGGATCAAGACGGTTCACAACTATCGGTTTTCCGCTTTTGAACGAGTCCCCAGGCGTGGAGCCTTCAATCGGGACCAGGGATCCTTCAGTGAATATTCCGCGGCTCTCAGGATAGTCGAGCGCGTGAACGATTAAATGTTTACACTCTGCGTCCGCGAGCATGACAGCCGCCGCATCGCACCGCATAACTTCGCGCACACTGGCCGAGGCAGCATGGAGCAGACCGTTAAAATCAAGATTCGAGACCACCTGATTGTTCAGGTCGAGAATGAGTTTAAGTTGGTCCTGTACGCGCTGAGACACGTAGAAGTTCACGGCAGCGTCGATTGCCAGGCCAATTTGGTCCGCGACCAGACCGAGAAAGCGAACTTCCTCTTCGTCGTACGCGTTGGGATAAAACCTGCCAAGGCACAACACGCCCAAGTGCCGGTGTCCCCGGGTCAACGCCAACGTGCAAGTCGAAGCAATGCCAAGTTCGCCGAGGAAGAGTCCATATTTTTGGAACCTCGTCTCGCGGCTCCAATCGCTCGTTACCAGAAGTTGGCCAGACGTCTGCACCTCCGCAATCGGACTATCTTCGGAGCACAAAGAGTCTGTGCAGGAGGTCTCGATTTTCTTACCGTTTGCTTCCAGCAACGACCAGCAGGGCAGGTTTGTCTCTTTGGCAAAAGCAACCAGGTGCAAATAATCAAACGGCGTGACCTCGTGCAATTGCTGGACCAGTGTGGCGGAGACCGCACTGCAATCGCTACACGTTGCAATTGTGTTGGCTGCGCGCAGTAAGGCCAGGTATCGCTGCTCTTCTACTTTTGGGAAGATTGAAGGTGCTGTGACCATGTGCGTCCTTCCATCTCAAAATTGGTTTTGTTGCCCACCTGGCGCGCCTTGAATCCTTTTCGATCGGGAACGCCCCCGCGTGGAGAAGGATGCGTTGTATGCCTAATCTGATGCCACTATGGTGTTGAAGGCTTCTCAAAGTGTCATAACAATCGACATCTGTCGAAATTGTCTTACGGTTCTAGTTATTAGGCACCAGGCGGGGTTTCCCGCCTGGTTTATTTGTGGATGTTTCTCGATGAGGTCGCGCTGCAACTAGCGCAATTCTTCAGCCTGAAGGTTGATCCCTTATTTTGCGCGATACACGATCTTTCCTGCCACCATCGTCCACAAGACCCTGGTGTTCCGCATTTCCTCCGGAGAAATCGTCAAAACATCGCGATCTAGCAGAACCAAATCCGCGCGCTTGCCAGAAGCAATAGTTCCAATAGAATCCAAATTCATGGCCCGCGCCGAATTCTGTGTGTACGCATAAAACATTGCTTCCCGCGGCATCGCCTGCGACGGATCCAGCACGCCTTCCGGTCCCTTGCGCGTTTCCGCCTGATAGATCGCCCGGAAGACATTCGCGGTTGACACCGGCCAGTCGCTGGCGCCCGAAATGATCCCGCCGTTGTCGAGGATGGACCGCGCCGGATATTGCCACTTGTAGATTTCAGGGTCCAAATAGGGCTTCACAATTTCGATCGTGTCCGGACTCGCCTCCGCCCAGAAAAGTTGCAACGCGCTCACCACTCCCAGTTCGCGGAACCGCGGAAAATCGTCAGGTTGCACGAACTGCTCATGGGTAAGCGTATGGGGCAACCCCGAATTTCCATTGGCCTTTCGCGCTGCCGCAATTCCATCCAGTGCCTCCTTCACCGCCCCGTCGCCAATCGCGTGCACGTGAATGATCAATCCCTGCTTGTCCGCCGCTATACAAAGCTCGGCAAATTTCGCCGGATCGAAGAGCAAATCGCCGTTGCGTCCAGTGTTTTTATACGGCTTACTGAGGTGCGCCGTTTGTGACGGATATTCCACCACTCCATCGGCGAACACTTTGATCCCGGTCACATGCAGATTGGGCACATCCTTATACATCTCTCGCGTTTTTTGTACCGTGGCGAGTTCGGCCGCCGGATCCTTGGCCAGCACCTGGGGAAACGCGACCACTTGCGACCTTAGTTCTCCCCGATCCGCCAGCATCTTGTAAGCCTGCAAAACATAATCAGCAGCCAGAGGATCGAGCCACGCCGTGATGCCCAGGCTGTAGTTGTATTCGAGGGCGGCGCGCCCTGCTGCAAGCAACTTGTCGGGCGTCGGCGCAGGCAGCAACGCATCGATTTTCTCCTCTCCCGCGTCCACCAGAAACCCATTCGGCTGCCCGTTTTTGTCGACACCGTAATAGCTTCGTTCCTGGACAGAAAGCGTCTTAAGAAAATCGGCGGTGATCCCCGCGCGCTGCAGCAGCGTGCGATTCGCCCAGGACGTATGCCCATCCATCCCGCGCAGAAGAACGCTCTGCTTCTCGTAAGCGCCTCTGCTGAAGTCGGCATTCAGAACATCCGTGTGCGACCAGAAGGCCAGCGGCATGCCGAAAATCTCAAGAATGTCGCCGTGCATCCCACGGCCAGTCTGTTTCGCGTCAGCCGCAAAAGCCGGAAGCTCATCGAGTGAGTTCACTTTCTCGCTGGCGTCCGCAGCAATCAGGTTGAGTCCGCCATCGATCGAATGGCTGTGCGAATCAATGAAGCCAGGAAAGAGACTCTTGCCCGCGAGATCCACGCGCTCGGCGTTCGCGGAGGCAGACTTCACTACCTCGGGAAGTGTGCCTACCGCGATGATCTTGTCCCCTCGAATCGCAACCGCCTCCGCGTAAGGACTCTGCGAATCGCCAGTGAAGACCTTGGCATGAAAGAAAATCCGATCTCCGGAGTTCTCCTGCCCCCAGAGTGAGGAATCCAAATGAACACCAAAGAGCGCGGTGACTAGTAGAAAAACCCAATACCGATTTGAAAACCGCTTCATCCCATCCAGCCTTTCTTGAAGAGCAGCATCGTGCGGGGTTCAACTAAATTAAGGACACAAATATAACAAGTATCGGCAGCGGCAGATCAGAACTGGCGTCGGCAGAGACCGAAACATATTAGTTTTTGTGAGAAAATATCTTCTCAGCTTTGATCAGGCGGAGGGTACCTCCTGTCTATCCCCATCGAAGATTACGCGATGATCGGCGACTGCCTCACCGCCGCTTTGGTTTCAAAGCAGGGCTCGATCGATTGGCTGTGTCTTCCTAGCTTCGACTCTCCCGCGTGTTTCGCCGCATTGCTCGGAACTCCCGAAAACGGGCGCTGGTCGATTGCGCCAGCCCAGCCGAGCAGCGCGGTGCGCCGCTGTTATCGCGACGGAACTCTTATTCTTGAAACCCAGTTCGATACAGAAAGCGGGTCGGCAACCCTCGTCGATTGCATGATTCCTGGCAGTCAAACACCTGAACTTCTGCGCGTCGTGGTCGGGACCAGAGGCCAGCTCCAAATGAAGATGGAACTCGTGCTGCGATTCGACTACGGGTCAATCGTGCCCTGGGTTCAGCAAACCGAGAGAGGGATTTCCGCCATTGCCGGTCCGGATACGATCCAGCTGCGCACCGATGTTCCTCTTCACGGTGAAAACCTGAAGACCTTGGCAGAGTTCACCGTTTCTGAAGGTCAGAAAATTTCGTTTGATCTGGCTTGGTATCCCTCACATCAGCCTGAGCCTGCACCGGTGAACGTTGACTCGGCCATTCGGGACACGGAGAAGTGGTGGTGCGAGTGGGCGTGTCGCTGTACTTATCAGGGTAAATGGCGGGATGCGGTTGTGCGCTCGCTGATTACCTTGAAAGGCCTCACATTCCTGCCCACGGGCGGAATCGTAGCCGCGGCCACAACTTCCCTGCCTGAACTCCTGGGCGGAGTGCGGAACTGGGACTATCGTTTCTGCTGGGTGCGCGACGCTTCGCTGACCCTGCAAGCTCTGGTGAATGCCGGCTATTTGGACGAAGCACGAGAGTGGCGGGAATGGCTTCTGCGAGCCGTCGCTGGCAGCCCCGCCGAGCTCAATATCCTTTATGGGCTTCGCGGCGAACGCCGGCTTACGGAACTGGAACTTCCATGGCTGCAGGGATACGAAAAATCCCAGCCGGTCCGAACCGGCAACGCCGCTTACCAGCAATTTCAGTTGGACATTTTTGGCGAGGTGGCGAACACGCTTTTTCAGGCACGCGAAGCGGGGCTGGAACCGCCGCAGTACTCGGGCCCCGATATAGCACTGGCGATGCTGGAATTTCTGGAGACGGTGTGGGAGCAGCCAGACGAGGGAATTTGGGAAGTCCGTGGTCCGCGCCGGCATTTCGTCCACTCCAAGATGATGGCGTGGGTAGCAGTCGATCGGTTGATACGGTCGGCTGAAAAGGGCCGCTACGCGATTGATGTTCCTCGCTTTAAAAAACTTCGCAGCACCATCCACCGGGAGGTGTGCTGCAAGGGTTTCGATGCCGATATGAATTCCTTTGTGCAGTCTTACGGAAGCAAACACCTCGACGCCAGCGTCCTGATGATGCCCTTGGTCGGCTTTCTTCCGCCTGAGGATTCGCGCGTGATTGGCACGGTCAAAGCCATCGAGACTCATCTCATGGACAATGGTTTTGTCGGACGCTACACCCAAGACCCGGAAGTCGACGGCCTGCCTCACGGCGAAGGAACATTTCTTCCTTGCTCGTTCTGGTTGGCCGACAACTACGAGTTGCAGGGCCGCCATGAAGATGCGGTCCGCATGTTCGAACGGCTGTTGGAGATTCGAAATGATGTGGGTCTTCTGTCCGAGGAATACGATCCGGTCGCAAAGCGCCAGCTGGGCAACTTCCCCCAGGCCTTCACTCACGTCGGATTGGTGAACACGGCCTTCAACTTATCCGGTAGTTCGAAGCGGACACTTGCAGCTCGTACGCAACCGTGATTTACACAATCGTGATCTTACGCAACCCCGATTTCCTTTTTCGCGACCGCGCCGGCATAATCCACACTCGCCACGCTGTTATAATCAGAGATTGCGCTTATGTCTCCAAAGCGACTGATCCGCTCCACAACAGTTTTATCCATCCGCCGCAACGGCAGCGTCGTTCTTGCCGGCGACGGACAGGTCACGCTTGGAGAGTCCGTGATCAAACATACGGCGAAGAAGATCCGGCGCCTTTACAACGACAAGATCCTCGCGGGATTCGCGGGATCCACCGCCGACGCCTTCACCCTCTTCAGTCGCTTCGAGTCGAAACTCGAGCAGTACCACGGCAATCTGGGACGCGGCGCCGTCGAGCTGGCAAAGGATTGGCGCACCGATAAATTCCTGCGCCATCTGGAAGCGTTGTTGCTGGTGAGCGACAAAGAACAAACCTACCTTCTTAGTGGACAAGGAGACGTGATCGAGCCCGACGGCGAAGTAGCAGCCATCGGCAGCGGAGGCCCGTACGCACTGGCCGCCGCGCAAGCCCTGGCGACACACACCCAGCTCACTGCCCGCCAGATCGCCGAAGAAGCAATGAAGATCGCCGGCAAAATGTGCATCTATACAAATGATGCAGTAACGATTGAGGAACTGTAGCTTTCGTGTGGCGACAGCCGCCCTCGGCTGTCGATCGAGCGAAGCTCGATTGATTTTGCTTGATACTCAGTAAGTTGCATCAAGGACACCGGGCTCGCGCCCGGTCGGACGACCGAGGGCGGCCGTCCCCACACGTAATCTTATGGCTATCTACTTACCCAGCACCGCCGAAGAAGAACAACTCGCCCTCGACGAACTCACTCCGCGCGAGATCGTAGTCGAACTCGACAAACACGTAATCGGACAAAAGGACGCCAAACGCGCCGTCGCGATTGCACTTCGCAACCGCACTCGCCGCCAAAAGCTAACTCCCGACTTGGCCGAAGAAATTATTCCCAAAAATATAATTATGATCGGGCCGACGGGGGTGGGGAAGACGGAGATTGCACGGCGGCTGGCCAAACTGGCGAATTCTCCATTTCTGAAAGTGGAAGCTTCAAAATTTACCGAGGTTGGGTATGTGGGGCGCGACGTGGAATCGATGGTGCGCGACCTGGTGGAGATTGCCATCGACAATGTCCGCGAAGAGAAGTTGGAAGATGTTGCGGACAAAGCCGAGTTGAATGCGGAAGAGCGCCTGCTGGATGTTTTGCTGCCGCCCTCGCCTCCATCGCGGCCCGCGGAGCCGACCACTGCGGGTGGAGTGGTGATTGATGGCAATACTGCGTTGGCGGAATCGTCTTCCCGCACGCGGGAAAAGCTGCGGCAACAATTACGCGAAGGCAAGCTTGACGAACGGCAGGTTGAGATCGATGTCCGCGAGCGCAACTTTCCAAGTTTTGAAATTATGACGAATCAAGGCGTCGAGGAAATGGATATCAACATCAAGGACATGTTGCCGAACATTTTCGGGGCGCGGACCAAGAAGCGGAAGATGAAGGTGAACGAAGCTTTTGAATATCTGATACAGGAAGAAGAGCAGCGGCTGATCGATATGGATCAGGTCACGCGAATGGCAATCGACCGCGTGGAGAACGCCGGCATTGTTTTTCTGGATGAGATCGACAAGATTGCGGGGCGCGAGGGCGGGCATGGTCCTGATGTTTCGCGCGAAGGTGTGCAGCGGGACATTCTTCCCATTGTTGAGGGAACTACAGTGAATACGCGCTATGGCATGGTGCGCACGGATCATGTTTTGTTTATCGCTGCCGGAGCGTTTCACGTTTCGAAGCCGAGCGACCTGATCCCAGAGTTGCAGGGGCGCTTTCCGATTCGGGTAGAGCTGCAGTCACTGACCATGGAAGACTTTGTGCGAATTCTCACGGAGCCGAAGTCTTCGCTGGTGAAGCAGTATACGGCGTTGCTTGAAACTGAAGGAGTGAAGCTGGAGTTCACGCCGGAGGCTCTCCAGGAGATTGCGCACTTCGCGTTTCGGGTGAATGAGAGCATGGAGAACATTGGAGCGCGGCGGCTGCACACCATCATGGAGCGCGTGCTGGACGAGTTGAGCTTCGATGCTCCGGAGAGAAAAGGCGAGCACGTGATCATCGACGCCGATTACGTGCGGAAGATGCTAACTGACATCGTGAAGGATCAGGATTTGTCGAGATATATTCTGTAGGCGCTTTAGGACCCCTGAGACTGAGCCCTCAGCGCCCGAATCACTTTTTTCGTATTTTCGGAGGCTAGGACGGTCTTGAGCCACTGAACGAAGTCGTCCTCCGATTCAAGTTTTTTCCATGCCTCGTTACTGGGTTCCTTCGCCGACAGCGGATAGAGCAGAAGAGGATGTCGTACCAGGAGCAACTGGTACTTGTAGTTTATCGAGGGTGCAGCGAGGTAGAGAGCGTGCACGAACATGCTCCCGTCGGACTCCGACCGGACCTCGGCGGTCACGACGTTCTTTGTTTTTTCCCCAAGCGCTACAGCCTGCTCGCGCAACAAGGCCACAGGTGTCCTCATTTCCGGCTCCCCGGTCTCCCCGATGTCGTCAGGCCAGAAATCCGCTGTGTGTGTGGCCATGGGCACTCCTTTCAAAACTCCAATTCAGCCAGCACGGGCAGGTGATCAGAACCCACCGACCTGTCAGGCTTTCCGCCGGGCCCGAGCAAAGAAACTCCTCCGACCGAAGTGAGAATCCGTACGCTCTCGAAGTCGAGCCCGTCAAGCAGAGATGGACGAACCAGTACCTGATCGAACATGTTCCAAAAGTAGGTGACGTGCTCCGCCTTGTCGTAATAATACGTTCCGGGCGCCCCGCTTTCCTGATCCCCAAATCGCGCCCACATTGGATTATAGAAGAAGTCGTACTCGCGTGACTGAACAGTTCTGCTCCCGCGCGAGGCGACATCCCGGCTCATGACAGCGTGCAGGCCGCCCGTTCCTACCATGCCGATTTCGAAAGGGTTAACGTTGAGGTCTCCCAGCAGAATGGTTTTGGCGTGTCCACACTCTTGCTCCGATTGCTCAATCATCTTGGCTAGATTCGCGCATTCAAAAATCATGCTATCGGCCGAAAAGTGCATCCTGCTTGGCAGGTGAGCGGCCGCTACCAGGATCTCGCTTCTTGCTGGTAACGTCAGGCGGCGTATGGAGACGCGAGCGCTCTCCAGAACCGGCGTCAGGAAGTTCGCTTGAAAAGCCACGAAGAAGGTTATGCTCGGGCATAAGCGGGTGGGGCAGAATTCGTACTGCACATGGGTGGCATTTAACTGCAGAAGCATTGTTGTCGATGGGGTTGCACATTCCGAGAGGACTATCAGGTCGACGGAGTGCTCCTCGGCCAACTCCGCCACGAGGTGCTGAAGCTCTTTACCCTCGAGATTCCAGAATAAGAATCTTGGCATCAATTGCCTGCTGGCGGCCCGGTGCGGGACGCTCTTTGACTAATCTACCATTCCTCGCAGGCGATTCACGCTTGCTCTGTGACGGCCCAAATCTGATGTAGTCTGTTGTTCTGCATGAAAGTTGCGACGGGAAACCTGCTGCTGGCGGTGGCTGCCTTGATGGGGTTGGCAGGCTGCGCCTCGATTGGGCCGCCGCTGCCGCCTTCGCTGGAGTTGCCGAAGCCGCCTTCTGATTTGCACGCGGCGCGCAAGGGGGGTAAGGTCAGGCTCGCATGGACGATCCCTGCGCGGACGACCGACCGGCAGAGCGTGCGCTATTTGGGCAAGACGCGCATCTGCAGGAGCGTTGAGTCGGCTCTTAAGCAATGCGAAACGCCGGTGGGAGAAGCCGCTCCGCCAGCGGATTTCAAGGGCAGAGAGAAATCGTCGGCAAAGAAACTCACAGCGACCTTCGTCGAAACATTGCCCTCCGCACTCGAGCGGGAGCATCCCACTGGCTTTGCTAGTTATGCGGTCGAAGTGCTGAATACAGCGGGACGAGGCGCGGGGTTGTCGAATCAGGTGCGCGTGCCACTGGTTCCGACGTTGCCGCCTTTCAGTGATTTTTCCGCTGACGTCACCGCTCAGGGTGTGATGATCACGTGGCAATGTCCGAGCACTTCTGAAAGACTTAGGGAGGTGACGAAATATTTGTTCCGGATCTACCGGCGTTCCGAGGCGATTGCCGGCGAAACCAGAATCGCGGAAATCGATGTTGCGGGCTGTGTCGGGAATCCGCTTGCAGAACAAGACAAGACGATTACGTCGTTCCTTGATCAGACCTTCGAATGGGAGAAGACTTATTTCTATAGAGCCGCGGTGGTGAGCGAGGTTGAAACTTCAGGGAAACCCACGGTTGAGGTGGAAGGGGATGACACGCCGAAGGTGAAAGTATTTGCGCATGATGTTTTTCCTCCCGGCGTGCCTGCGGGGTTGCAGGCCGTGTTTTCTGGCCCCGGGCACCAACCGTTCATTGATTTGATTTGGGCGCCGGTGCCGGACGCGGACCTTGCCGGCTACAACATTTATCGTCACGAAGACGGCGGGGCGGCGGTGAAAGTTAATTCTGAACCTGTGAAGACTCCGGCCTTCCGCGATACGCAGGTTGCCTCGGGGAAAACTTATTCTTATTCGGTGTCGGCTGTTGATGTGCGGGGAAATGAGAGTGGGCGGTCGGAAGAGGCTGCGGAGAGCGTCCCGTAGCGACTTGAGACGATTAACACCATTGCATCGGGAGAGGTAGAGATCCTTCGACTGCGCGGACCGATTCCTTTCGTCATCGGTCTGCTCGCTCAGGATGACAGAGCCTCTTGACCGACAGCTGATAGTTACTTCTTTGCGAATTCGCTGCGGTGACGGCTGTAGAAAAAGTAGATCAGGAGGCCCAGGCCGAGCCAGACTACGAAGCGCAGCCATGTGATGATGGTCAGTCCGGTCATGAGGCCGCCGCAGAGAATGATTGAGATCAGAGGGAACCAAGGGACAAACGGGACTCGGAACGCGCGCTTGCGATCGGGCTGCCTGCGCCGCAGGATGATCACTCCCAGCGAAACCAGAACGAAGGCAAACAACGTCCCAATGTTAGCGAGGTCGGCGGCGTCTCCAATGTCCACGAGGCCTGCGGGAATTCCTACGGCGAAACAGGCGATCCAGGTGGACCAATGCGGTGTCTTATATTTCGGATGCACCGCGGAGAACAGCTTTGGCAGCAAGCCGTCGCGGGACATGGCGTACCAGATGCGGGCCTGCCCGTACTGAAACACGAGCAACGACGAAATCATGCCCGTCAGCGCTCCGATCACGATGACCGAGCGGAAGAGCGGGTGCACGCCTAGATACTTCATCGCGTAGGCCACGGGCGCTTCGGCGGCTGCACCGGACACGAAGGTGGTGTACTTCATCATGCCGAGCAGGACGACGGCAACGCCGACATAGAGCAGCGTGCAGACCACCAGCGACATGATGATGCCGAAGGGCAAATCTTTCTGCGGATTGCGCGATTCCTCGGCAGCGGTGGAGACTGAATCGAATCCGATGTAGGTAAAGAAAACGATGGCCCCTCCGGTAACGATCCCGGCGAAACCGGAAGGCGCGAAGGGCACCCAGTTCGCGGGCTTCACCAGCATTCCGCCGACTACCAGGAAGGTCAGGATGGCGCCGATTTTGACCGCGACCATGATGTTATTGGTCTCCGCCGACTCTTTTACTCCGCGCACCAGCAGCAGCGTGAGAATAAAAACGATAAGGAAGCCGGGGAGATTGAAATAGGCGCCCGTCCACTGTCCGCCTGCCCAGACCGGGCTGGCAAATTTTTCCGGCAAGTTGAGGCCGAATACCGCCAGTTGCGCTTTTGTATAACCGGCGAAGCCAACCGCGACTGCGACATTCGAGACTACGTATTCGAGGATGAGGTCCCAGCCGATGATCCAGGCAAAAATTTCGCCGAGCGTGGCGTACGAGTATGTGTAGGCGCTGCCGGCGATGGGGATCATCGAGGCCAGTTCGGCGTAGCACAATCCGGCAAAACTGCAGGCGATCGCGACCAGCAAAAACGAAATCGCAATCGATGGCCCGGCGGGCGGGCGTCCGTGCATGAGCGCTCCCGCCGTGCTGCCGGTGCGCAGTAAATTCACGATTACGTCGAGAGCCTGCGCATGCAGGAGGGATGGGGCCTGGAAAAATTCGCCGGCGGCCGCAGTGCCGGTAAGGATGAAAATTCCCGAGCCGATGATTGCGCCGATGCCCAGCGCGGTGAGCGACCACGGTCCAAGGGTCTTCTGCAGTCGCTGGCCAGGGGCCTCAGATTCGGAGATCAGCTTGTCGATCGACTTGCAGCAGAAAAGCTGGTTGTCAGAGGTGCGAATCGTTTCGGCGGGTTCCGTGGTTGGTTGGGACAATTGGTGGTTGTCTCCTGGGCGTAGTACTCAGCATTCAGCACTTAGCATTCAGCCAGTTTGCGTTCCGGCTCGATCGCTGGAACGTTCCGGCTCAATGCTAAGTGCCTTCCGCCTTCGAACCTTACCGCTTCGACTGTCCGCGAGCGAGCTTCTTCACTTTGCGTTTCTTCGATCCGCGAGCGTAGTCGCGGGGTTGCAGTGGCTTTTCGGCTTTGCGTTTCTTGCGCGCGCCGCGTTTTAATTTCTTGCGTTCTTCTTTGGTCAAGGTTGCTGTGTTTGCCATGATTGCTTTCTTGGATCTGTAATTTCAAGTATTCATTGCACTCAAGCGCGCTCCAGCTGGGCATATTTCTCCACCAGCTTCTTCAAGCCGAAGCGAGGAAATTGTACCGTAATCTTGGCTTCTTCGCCTTCTCCTTCTCGCTGGTAGACCGTGCCTTCGCCGTATTTTGGGTGGCGCACTTTCTGACCGGGACGGAATCCACGTTTGCCGGTAGGCTGTTCGAGTGGAATTTTCGGGACGGTAAACTTTTTTCCGCGGGAGGCGAAGAACTCGGCAATATTCTCGATGGAGTTGTAGGGCTGGGCCGGAGAAGTGGCAGCGCTGCGGGGCTTCGCCCCGCCGGACAGCCGGGGGTGGCTGTCCCCACGTGAACCCTTCCATGCTGCGCTTTGGTCTTCGTCCTCGTAAGAATAGTGAACGTCGGCGTCGTGGGATTCGGAGCTTCGCTCCGCTGGACCCCTCGACTGCGCTCGGGGCAGGCTCCCGAGGGCGGCCGTCCCCACATGAGTCGTGCTGCGGCGGCGCCCTAGCTCTTCGATCAATTGGATTGGGACTTCTTCCAGGAAGCGCGAGGGGACGCTGGCCTCGGGCAGGTCGGTGCCGTAGCGGCGGCGGTAGACGGCACGGGTAAGGATGAGCTGGTCCATGGCGCGCGTCATGCCGACGTAGCACAGGCGGCGCTCTTCTTCGACGTCATCGGGCTGGAGCATGGTGCGGGAATGCGGAAACAGGCCCTCTTCGAGGCCGCTGAGAAAGACCAGCGGAAACTCGAGACCTTTGGCGGCGTGCAGGCTCATCAGCGTGATCTGTGAGCGTTCGTCGTAATCGTCGGCATCACTGATGAGGGCGGCGTGGTCGAGGAACTGGTCGAGGGTTTCGCCGCGATCGCGCGAGTCCATAGCGGCATTGACTAGCTCGCGGAGGTTTTCGATGCGGGAGAAGGCTTCGGGTGTGTCTTCGGCCTCGAGGATCTTGATATAGCCGGTGCGGTCGATGAGGAATTTCAGGATGTCGGCGGTGCTGATTGTGGGCGCGGGAAAAGAACTTGCGGTGTCAGAATCCGGAATGCTCTTGGCGAGGGTATCGGTTTCAAAAACCAGCGGTGGTTTATTGGCTTCGCCTGCGCCGGTGGAGTTCCCTTCATCGGCCTCACCGTAGGCCCCGCCGAAATCGAAGGCTGCATTTTCGAATTCGTCAGGATCGAAGGCGGCTGCGGCGTCAGCGTCTTGCAGGGAATCATCTGCAGAGGCTCGCAGGGCTTCGCCCTGCTGGACAGCCGAGGGCGGCTGTCCCCACATGGTCTGTGGTGGCGCACCTTCCGTTTCGACATCCTCCTCTAGGTGTTCCACAAAGGTTCCTGCCAGCATGGCTTGAGCGTCGAGAATGAGTTGCTGGAAAGCCTTCAGCGCCGAGATTGCGCGCTGGGGAAGGAGTTGGCGCCGGATGGCTTCGGCTAATGCTCCCCAGAGCGAGAGGCCGGTTTCGAGGGCCAGGCGCTCGATGGTGTCGATAGTGCTTTTGCCGATTCCGCGAGTCGGTGTGTTGATTACGCGCAACAGCGAGATCGAGTCGTCCGGATTCTGAATAACTTTGAGGTACGAGATCATGTCTTTGATCTCGGAGCGCTCGTAGAAGGAGAATCCGCCGACCACTTTGTATTTGAGGCCGTAGCGGCGCATGGCTTCTTCAAACAGCCGCGACTGGGAATTGGTGCGGTAGAGCACGGCGGCGCGCGGAGTTTCGCCACGCTGGGCGGCCTCGCGCAAATATTTTGCAATGTGGTCTGCGGCGAAGAGCGCTTCGTTTTCGCCGTCGGGGGCTTCGTAGTAGCCGATTTTCGTGCCGCCCTGGCGCGAGGTCCAGAGGTTTTTGCCTTTGCGGCGGAGGTTATTCGCGACCACGGATGACGCGGCCTGCAGAATATTTTGCGTGGAGCGGTAGTTCTGTTCGAGGCGGATGATTTTAGCTTCCGGAAAATCCTGTTCGAACTCGAGGATGTTGCGGATGTCTGCGCCGCGCCAGGAATAAATGGACTGATCTTCATCACCGACGGCGCAGACATTGTGCCGCGTACCTGCGAGCATGCGCATCAGTTCGTATTGAGGGCGATTTGTGTCCTGGTATTCATCGATGAGCAAATATTGGAACCGACGATTGTAGTACTCGCGCACGGGCGCGGAAGTTTTCAGCAGACGCGTGGCCTCGAGCAGCAGGTCGTCGAAGTCGAGGGCATTCGCTTTGCGCAGTTCTTTCCGGTATTCCTCGAACAGGTGGGCGATTTTTTCGGTCTTAGGATCGGCCGATTGCAGGTAAAGCTCCTGCGGATCGAGCATATGATTCTTTGCCCAGGAAATGCGTGAAAGCACGGTGCGCGGCGTGAGTTGTTTGTCGTCAAGGCCAAGACGCTTCATGATCCCTTTGACCACGGATTGCTGATCGCTCTCGTCGTAGATTACGAATTTTTTTGTGTGGCCGATCATCAATGGAACGCCCGGCTGGCCGGGTGTGGCGGATGGGATCTGCAGTGACTCGATATCGCGGCGAAGAACGCGCACGCAGAACGAGTGGAAGGTTGAGATTACTGGCTTGGCGATGCTGAGTCCGCCGACAAGTTTTTCGACGCGTTCGGCCATTTCGGCGGCGGCTTTGTTGGTAAAAGTCATCGCCAGGATGGATTCTGGCATCACACCTGCGTGCTCGATCAGGTAGGCGATGCGATAAGTAATGACTCGCGTCTTGCCGCTGCCTGCACCGGCGAGGATGAGCACCGGCCCCTCGGTGGTTTCGACGGCTTCGCGTTGCTGCGGATTGAGTTGGTCGAGAAAAGACAATGCGGAAGTGGCTCCGGAGTAGATGATTTAATTTTACAGGGATTTTTGGTTTAAACCCATGCGCCCATTATCTGCCCCAAACGGTCGCTAACGCGCAGATCATCAGTGCGGTCCCGAAAATAGCGGCGGTTGATCTCCGCTCCGTCCAGGGTTTCGATATGAGTAAAACCCACCCGACGGAGTTCATTGATGAGTTTGCCGGGGTCAAAGAAGAGCCGGAAAGGTTCACCTGCGGCGGCCACCCGTCGCGAAACCGCATACAGCGCCAGTTTTTGACGCAAGGTCAACAGATCGCGGTGAATTATGAAATCGAAAACTACCCCGCCGCCGGAGGGCAGCCTGGCAATAAAGGCGAGCGTTGCCAGGCAGGCTTCAAGCGTGAGGTACGGCGTCACTCCGAGCCAGGAGAAAAATGCGGGCGAGTTTAGGTCAAAGCCGGATTGCTGAAGTCCGTGGACGAGCGTTTCCCGCTCAAAGTCGATCGGCACAAAGGTTAGCGATGGCGGAATCGTGATCGACGCAGCTTGTAAACAATCGCGCTTCCAGGTTTGCGTTGCAGGATGATCGATCTCGAACATGCGCAAACCCGCGTGCCGGCTGCGATACGCCGATGTGTCGAGCCCTGCTCCGAGTACGACGTACTGGGCAATGCCCCTGTCGACAGCGACTGCAAGCTGATCCTCGGCATATCGGCTCCGTGCCGCGATAAAGGCCCGGAGGGCACGAGCAACTGGGCTTTGATCTCCTCTCTGTCGGGGGCGCAAAGTTTCGACGGCTTTCTGTCCAACAATGCGCAAGGCCAAGGGATCGTCGAGCACCTTGGGATCGTCGAAGAGTTGGTGTGCGGCTCGGCGCAAGGCCACGCCATACGCGGTTCTGCTGAATTTGGCCTGCCGCATTCGATCAACCCTGACTTTTGCCGTGCTAGAAGCTATCAGTTCGCTTTCCGAGGAGAGCCTAGATAGCTATCCATGGGCAGTTCGAAGTACATCAGTTCGGTGCCTTTGGCGTCGTCTACGCCCGTGACATAGATGCGGGCGCCAGCGAGTGGTGCGGAAATGTCTTCGACGTCGAAGAAGAGAAATCCTGATTGCGTGCTGTGGGGCTCGACGGCCTTAGCGGCGAATTGCGAGGATTCGATCTCATCTCTTTCCTTCTGACTAATCGTGCCCTTCACTTTCTTTTGCGGGATGGGAAGCGGGATCTGATTCGTGTTGGCGCGCGGATTGGAGAGGCGGCGGTAGATATCATCGGAAGCGGACGGGGTCAGCTTGGAGCGGTTTGCTGTGGTCAGAGTAACCTGCATATTGGCGATGGAGATGGGTTGAGAACCGTCGTTGGTAACCACGAAGAAGATGGGTAGAAATCCGTGCTCGTGAAAGTTAACCGAGAAAATCTTTGCCTTTTCCGGGGTGTCGTACGGATCGGCGGCGATGGCTACTTTTTCGTCGGAGTGATCGTCATGCGAAGGATACGACTTCGCGGGCTGGGCTTGAGGCTTAGCAAAATCCTTCGCCCCAACACAGAGCGAGAATCCTATCACTACAAACAGCAATGGGAGCATTCGACCGCGCACAAAGCGAACCTCAGGTTTCAAAATCGCGTGTATGTCCGATTATAGAGGCAAACGAGAGCCATTCCCGGACGGAGTTTGTTTAGAATAGCTGGACTTGATCTCTTCTTTCTACAACTTCATTTACAGCGTGGGTCTGGGGATCGCAATGTTGGTGAGCTCGCCCTACTGGCTCTTCCAGATGGCGCGCAACGGAAAATACCGCAAGGGATTCGGCGAAAGGATGGGCAAGGTGCCTGCGCGGCTGCGCCTGCCTGCGACAACGGACGAGGTGATTTGGGTTCATGCCGTTTCCGTGGGCGAGGTGTTGGCCGTGGCGGGCCTGGTAGAGGAACTTGGACGGAATCTACGGCCGCATAAGATATTTATTTCCACGACGACCGATACGGGGCAGACGCTCGCGCGAAAACGATTCGGCGAAGCAAACGTGTTTTATTTTCCCATGGACTTTGCCTTTGCGATCCGGCCTTATCTGCGCGCTCTGCGGCCGCAGCTCGTGATTATCGCAGAGACAGAGTTCTGGCCGAACTTCATGCGGCTGGCGCATGCCAGCGGAGCGCGGATTGCGGTAGTAAATGCGCGCATCTCGGACCGCTCGTGGCCGCGGTACCGGCGATTTCGCGGATTGCTAAAAAGAGTGCTGGTGAGCGTCGATCTGTTTCTGGCACAGACAGGCGAGGACGCGGAGCGGCTGGAAGATATTGGAGCGAGGGGCGAAGATGTGCGGGTCACGGGAAATCTGAAGTTCGACATTCCCGCGCAGGCTTTGCCTGCGATCGTCGAGAGCTTGCGGAAGTCGATCACCGCTAACAACAGCGGGCCTGTGCTGGTGTGCGGGAGCACCGTGGAGGGAGAAGAGCCGCTGCTGTTGAAGGCGTTTGAGAACCTGCTGGTGCAGCATCCGCGAACGATGATGATTCTTGCGCCGAGACATCCGGAGCGCTTTGCAGCCGTGGCTTCGCTGCTCGAGAACTTGTCGATTCGCTTTTTCAGGCGCTCTGTCTGGCAAGGCGAGCAGTTGGCTGGTGGAGTATTGCTGCTGGACACAATCGGAGAGCTGGCTGCGCTGTACGCGCTGGCCGACATTGCATTTGTAGGAGGAAGCCTGGTGCCGCACGGCGGGCACAATATCATTGAACCGGCGCAGCATGGTGTGGCGACTTTAATTGGCAATCATACGGAGAATTTTCGCGACATCGTGGGTTTGTTCCAAAGCCGGGATGCGGTGCGGGTGGTTGGTCCAGCGGAGTTGCCGCTGGTGTTGATGGAGTTGCTGGCCAACGACAAGGAGCGACAGGCGTTGGGGCAGCGCGCCGCCGAAACGATGCGATCGCAGGTTGGAGCAACTGCGCGGACAGCCAGCGAACTGAAGCAATTGCTGGCGCGGCCATGAATTGGAATCCTTTGGCTGCGATCTACGGCGGTGTGGCCGGAGCGCGCAATGGGCTCTACGACCGTGGGCTATTGCGCTCAGGCCGACTGCAGGGGCCTGTGATCAGTGTGGGAAATCTTTCGGCTGGAGGTTCGGGAAAGACTCCGTTTGTTATTTTGTTGGGGGAGTTGTTGAGGGCGCGCGGAATAAAATTTGATGTGTTGTCGCGCGGTTATGGACGAAAGACGCGCGGGGTGCTGCTGGTGGATCCGGGTGGGCTGCCGCAGGATTTCGGTGATGAGCCTTTGCTGATCGCAAGACGGCTGCAGGCGCAAGTTGTGGTTGGTGAGGACCGCTACGAGGCAGGTAGATTCGCGGAGTCGCGATTCGGTGCGCAGATGCATTTATTAGATGATGGTTTTCAGCATCGCGGACTGGCTCGCGATTTCGATATCGTTCTGGTGACGCCGGAGGACGCGCGCGATCGCTTACTTCCCGCGGGAAGGCTGCGGGAGCCTTTGCGTGCGTTGCTACGGGCGGATGCCGTGGTGCTGGCCAGTGGCGCTTCGCCCGAAGCGTTCCCGCTCTCGGGCAAGACGGTGTGGCGAGTGCGGCGTGGGATCATTGCGAAAGATATTCCGCCGCGGCCAGTGGTGTTCTGCGGGGTGGCGCGGCCGCAAAACGTTCTGTTGCAATTGCGCGTGACGGGGATCGATCCGGTTGCGGAGGCCTTCTTCCGCGATCATCACGTCTATACCGAGAAAGATGTGCATGACTTGCTGCAACTTAAGCAACGCAGTGAGGCAGGAGGATTCGTTACTACAGAGAAAGATGCGGTGAATCTTGGCGGATATTTTGAAGCCCTGGCCCCGCTGGCGGTGGTTCCGGTAAGGATGGAGCTTGCCGACGCAGCTAGCGCTGTGGATACCATGCTGCGAGTGATCGAGGAACGACATAGCCGCTCGTGAGAAGATGCCACAGACGACAACGCAAATCGGATGACAAAACATTTGAAGGAAGTTGAGCGGCTGCGGAAGATTATCGAGGCCTTTCCGAAGGTCACGATTACGGTGCTCGGAGATCTGGTGTCCGATGAGTTTGTGTATGGAGAAATCTCGCGTGTCTCGCGAGAGGCGCCGGTGCTCATCCTGAAGCATCGGGAACGCACCGTGGTACCTGGCGGCGGAGCAAACGCGGTGAATAATCTGGCAGAACTGGGAGTGAATGTGCTCCCCGTGGGCGCGATTGGTGACGATGAGCCGGGACGGTTGCTGCTGAAATTCTTTCGCCACAAGCGCATCCCCGTCAGCGGAGTTCTAAAGGACAAGACTTATACGACGGTCACCAAGACGCGCATTCTGGCGGGCATGGCGCACAATACCCGCCAGCAGGTGGTGCGGGTGGATCGTGAACCTGAGAACGCTCCGAACCGGCATTTAACTCGTGAGTTGTTTCTCGCAGCGCGGGAATATCTGCGCGCCTCGGATGCGCTGCTGGTATCCGATTATGGATATGGATCCGCGAGTCCGGCTATCGTGAACACGCTGCGGCAGAGCGGGCGCAGAAGGGTTGTAAATGTCCCGCTGATCCTCGATTCGCGATATCGTCTGCTGGAGTATTCTGGCGCCACCGCAGCCACTCCGAACGAGCCTGAGGTGGAAGCGGCGCTGGGCGTCCGAATTGGTCAGGACTGGCAGAAAGTGGTTCAGGCCGGCCAGCAGGTTATGGAGCGGATGAAGTTGCAGTCGCTGCTGATCACGCGCGGACGCGATGGTATGGTTGCGTTCGATCAAGGGCATGCGCCGGTGGATATTCCGATTTTCGGGTCCGATCAGGTCGCGGACGTGACGGGCGCGGGCGATACCGTGATCGCGGTATTCAGCGCCGCGTTGGGCGCTGGCGCGAGCACTTCGGAAGCGGCGCAGTTGGCCAACTATGCGGGAGGAATTGTTGTCATGAAGCGCGGCACGGCTACGGTTTCGCGTGAGGAACTGTTGCGCGCGCTGGACCAATCTCCACCATTGACCCGGCCTCATTAGGCGAAAGCATCCATTTGGAAAAAGAAAAGATCAGCAAGATTGTGAGTCGCCAGCAACTCCGCGAGCGTGTGGAACGGTGGCGGAGCGAGGGCGAAAGTATTTTACTGGCCAATGGAAATTTCGATTTGCTGCATGTGGGGCACGTGCGTTATCTGCGCGGGGCTAAGGAACTGGGCGGCAGGCTTGTGGTGGCCATCAACTCTGACGATTCGGTGCGGGCACTCAAGGGCGAAGGCCGCCCGATCATGCCAGCGGAGGAGCGTGCCGAAATCCTTGCGGCGCTCGCGGATGTGGACGCAGTCGTGATTTTTCCCGAACTCGATGTGCGGGCGCTAATTCGAGAGATTCGTCCGGATATACAGGCCAAGGGGACGGACTATACGGTCGACTCGGTCCCCGAGCGCGACGCGGTAGTTGAGTACGGCGGGCGCGTGGCGATTGTTGGCGACCCGAAAGATCACTCCACCAGCGAACTTATTCGCTTACGGCTCGGACCGAGGCAGTCTTCGTGAGGGTTGAATCAGTGAGGGTCGAATCACGAGGGTTGAATCAGTGAGCCCTGAGCCCGTGAACCTTGAGCCTGCGAGTTCCGAGACGGGTAGGATCGATATTGCGTCCGCGACAACAATTCGGCGACTGCTGGTCGTGCGGCTCAGCGCTATGGGAGACGTGATCCACACGCTGCCGGCCGTGAATGCCTTGCGGAAAGCATTTCCGCACTTGCACATCCGCTGGTTGATTGAGGAGCGCTGGGCTGAACTGCTTTGCGCGCCGGAAACGGCGCGACGGGGCCCCAGGTCTTCATTGCGGCCGCTGGTGGATGAAGTCCACACCGTGAATCTGCAGGGATGGGGAAAATCGTTGTTTTCGCTCTCCACGCTACAGCGAATTGCCAAGATTTGGAATGATGTACGCGAAGTACGCTACGACGTTGCCGTGGACTTGCAGGGGGCGATACGGTCGGCTGTGCTGGCGCGATGGTCGCGAGCGCGGATGGTGTACGGCTCCGCAGAGCCACGAGAATCTCCAGCGAGCCTGTGGTATACGCGAAAAGTGCTGGCGCAAGGCCGACACGTGGTAGAGCAAAATCTCTCGATTGCGGAAGCGATGATCGAGAGCCAATGCCGTGCGCACCGGCAGGTGAGGTTGGTGCCAGAAGATATATCATTTCAGATTCCTCGCGACCCTCAGGTTGACGCCAGTGTCGGTCAACGTCTGGAGCGGCACAGAATTGGGGACTTCGCGATTCTGAATCCGGGTGCCGGGTGGGGAGCGAAACGATGGCCCGTGGAGCGCTACGGCGAAGTGGCGCGCACGCTTGCGGACTGCGGTGTGCGCTCGATTCTCAACTATGGTCCCGGGGAGGAGGAATTGGCCCGAGCCGCCGAGTCTGCAAGCCGAGGCACAGCTGACGTGATGAATTGCTCGCTCACAGAATTGATCGCGTTGACGCGACGGGCGCGACTCTTCATCGGTGGCGACACGGGGCCGCTCCATCTGGCGGCGGCGTTGCGAGTTCCCGTGGTGGCGATTTATGGGCCTACGGATCCGGCTCGCAACGGGCCTTATGGGACGCGGAGCATCGTGCTGCGCAGTCCGGAAAGCATTACGTCGCATGCGCGGCGGGCGGCCGCCGATCCAGGGATGTTGGCGATCGGGAGCGATGATGTGACGGCTGCAGCTAATAAACTCCTGGAGGGCGACCTCAGGGGCTGAAGCCCGTTTTCTTCCCCGCTATTTGCGGCGTGGCCGAAGCCGCGCCCTTTCAAAACATGGCTCAGTGGTCACAAATCGCGCGGCGCGTTCGGGTGCCGCTGGGATTTCTTTTTGCCGTATTTTATTTCTGGCTGGCGCGGCCGACGTGGCGATCGATGGCCTTGGGTGCGATTGGGATTGTTCCCGGGCTTCTGATTCGAGCGCTGGCTTCGGGACATGTTCGCAAGAATGAGTCGCTGGCGACTTCCGGTCCTTATGCTTACACGCGCAATCCGCTCTACCTGGGATCACTGCTCATCGGGGTGGGATTTGCGGTGGCGGCGCGCAGTTGGTGGGTGGGGGTGGCGCTGGTTGTGATGTTTGTCGTCATTTATCTTCCGGTGATTCGCGACGAGGAGGTATTTTTACGGGCGAAGTTTTCTGAGTTCGACGAATATGCGCAGCGGGTGCCGAGGATGTGGCCGAGACTTACACGCGGAGCGAATGCTGGTGGCGAAAGCTCAGATAGATTTTCTTTGGATTTGTATCTGAAGCATCGTGAGTACAACGCGCTTCTGGGGACCGTGGCCCTGATTGTAGCGCTGGTGGTCAAGATGACGCTGTTTCCTGGCTAGGTCGGATTTAGCGGGCTTACGCGTCTGCTGTTTTTATGTGAGAGTAGGTCTCTCGCCCTCGCGCCGACTCGCTTCAAAGTTGGGAAACGTTCCCCTGCTATGAGACTGAGGACCTTCTCCGGGGCGAATTGATTCCGGAGCCCGATGTCAGCGTATTCTCCGGCTAAGTCGACAAAGGCGAAGTGTGTACCGTCTGTTTTCTGAAGAACAAACTGAGAATGGGGCAGGGCGTAGACCGTGGCGCCTACAGCCTCGGCAAAATATACGGCGAACGGGAACACCAGTGTCGGCTCAAAGCTGGTCTTGTGCTCCCATACCGATCGAGTGAAATCATCTCCACCCAGAAAGCCGCCCGTGCGCAACTTGGGATACAGACGAATCAGATCGATTGCAATTCCCTTCAGGGTGTGATCGGCGTCTACATAGGCAAGATCTAATTCACCGTCGGCTATCCCGTCGACGACTTCCGTAGTCTTTCCCCGCAGGATCAATCTTTTCGCCGCGGCGAAGTCGGTCTTCGCTTTTGTTTCCTCGAAAAATCCGTCTAACACGGAATCATCGTGGTTCGCCGGCTTATTCCAGTCGTTTAAGTGCCGCCAAGGGTCGATCATGTAATATCTGCTCACAGCCTCGCACCTGTGCAACACAAAGGCCGCGAAATCCCCCCGGTAGACGCCGACCTCGGCCATCCGTTGCGCGCGAATCGACTTGATAAATTCCACCCAGAATTCAACTCTGGACTGGGACTTGGAAATACACCGGATGAGTAGCTGATCTAGCGAGTCAGGCAATTCAGATATGGCCGCCATAAAGTGGTTCCCGTCCAGATTTTAGCCACGCGAGGGTGTGAAGAAGTCAACAAGATTACCGTCAGGATCGCGAAAATAAATGGAACGGGTACCCCACGGTTGAGTGGTTGGTCCCTTAACCCACGGTTTCACAAATTCGCGCAATCGTTGATACTCCTGATCAACGTCGTCCACTCTAAACTCGAGGATCGAGCTGTGGTTCTGGCTGCCGGTTGCGGAGCCAGGGATGTATTTCTCTTGAGCATCGGCCGCGAACAAGGCAAGTACACCCGCGCCAGTCCGAAACTCAAAGTAATTTTCACCTGCCTGATGCGGTTGCATTTGCAAGACTTTCCCGTAGAAGGCAGCGAGCCTACCAACGTCATTCGTGATGAGGCAGGTATTGATCAGGACGGGGGCTGCGTTCGGCGGCCGAGGAGAGGCGCCTCGGATTGCGCGAGGCATCGAGTTTGTTACCGCTCCTGCCAGGCCGAAGACCAAGAACATTGCAGTTAGGATCTGTGTTTTCAGGACCGACTCCTTCCCCTTCACTCACTTCTGCGCCACCAGTTCCCTGGCCCTGCTCAGCTCTGGACGCGAGGAATTTGATCCGTCGCAAACTTTCAGCAACAGCGCGTAATACTCCGTGGCGTCGTTCTGTTTGCCGGAGGCTTCAGCGGCGCGGGCGGCGCCATAGAGAGCGTCGAAGCGGTTTGGATTCAGCCTTAGATCCGTCTGATATTCCGCCAGGGCTTGCTGCGGACGCTTCGCCTCCATCAGCATATCCGCGATCATCTCCCGCGCCGGAATGCCTTCCGGCTCTTCACCGGTTGAATCTTCCTTGTCGGCGATGGGCCGCATGGCCTCGACGGCGTCGTCGTATTTGCCATCGGCGAATGCCAACCAGGCTTGGGCTTCCTTGCGATCAGCCTCGACGGCATCGGCAAATTCGGATTTGTTCTTTACCAGAATTTGATGAATGCTCTCAATCGCTGCAATATCTTTGCGGACATCGTCCGGCTTTTGCAGATGCGCCGATCCGATGGCGCGAGCCCAGTAAATCACTGACTCTTCCACAGTGCCTGCAACCTCCGTCGGAGGAAGCGCAGCGGCAGTCGTCCAATCATGCATCTCAATCGGATACAACGCGGTGAAGTGTGCCAGCGCGGCTGCATGCGGATCGTAATCCTTGCCGTACATATCGTCGCGCTTGTTGGGCATGGCGCGGATCTCCTCGATGAGAGCTTTGGCGTCGGCATCGCGTCCGCTTTGCATGTAGGCGTAGAAAAGGAAATCCATGGCATGGAACTGGTGGCCTTCGCCACCCATGTGCATGGCGGCGGTTTTGCGCGTGGCGGCGATGGAAGCGAGGTTGGAATTGATGTCGTCCTGCCAGAGGCCGACGCGGGCGAAAATGTGCGAGGGCATGTGCAAGGCATGCGGAGAGGCGGGTGCGATCTGCGCGTACCGCCGGGCGGCGGGCAGGCCGAGTTGCGCCAACTGCGGCTTGTCGTAGCTGTGAATCAGATAATGCGCCACGCCGGGATGGTCGGGCTCGATGATGAATAATTTTTCGAGGATCGCGGCCGCTGCCTTGCGGTTGGCGAAGGTTGCGTCACCGTGCGGCTCGGAGGCGAGCAGGGAGAGCGCGTAGAAGGCTGCGGCTTCGTGATCGTCCGGGTAGGACTCATAGACTTTCTTCATCGCGTCCGAATAAGCTTTGGCGCGAGCTTCGTGATTGAGCGTTTTCGAGTCGCTATAAAAGGCTTCGATCGCAACGATGTACGCCTTCTCGCGCGGAGTGGTGGGACCGTTGCTCGCTCTTGCCTCGTGGACTTCGTCTAGGCCGCGCAGGATGACTTTATCATCCGGTTCGTTCCACAGCTGGTGCCACAGGCTCATGGCCACGCCCCAATGCGCCATGGCGCAGTGCGGATCGTCCTGGGCGATCTGCTGAAATTCCTTCTCCGCCTCTTCGTACCAGAACGAATGCAGCAGAGCCACGCCGCGCTCAAACGGCTTCAGCACCGAGGGGGCGCAAGAAACCGGAAAGACAACCGTGCCCAGTTGGCCGGCTGTTAAGTCTTCATGGTGATGATGGGTCTGGTCATCATCGGAAGCCCCATCGGCAACACTGGCAAGAGCGAAAACGGAAGAGAACAGAAGAACCCAGACGATACGCTTCATTGGCAAACCCCACTTGGAAGCGAGTCTAGTTCAGCCGAAGCGCGCGGTCAAACGACAGGGCGCGATCGGAAGCTTGAAACGAAGAAGTGCAGTGGAACCCCTGCTGCGAGAGATAGGGAATGTACGGTGGCGAACATTCACAACTTCTGCTAGACTTCGCCCAAGTTGGGCCCGGGGCATTTTCTCGCCACTGATTGTGCGGTCAGCGGCAGATCAACACTGGAATTTGATACAGGAAGGCATGAACTAACTTTGCCCCACCCGCTTAGGGGGTAGCCATGGATTTACACCCTGGAGGCAAAAATCGCCGAGTCTTTGAAAGCCAGCAGACCAACGTAGACCCTATCCGGCGTGCTCTCGACGAAAGTGAAGACTGGTATCAAGACCTCATCGACCACAGCCAGGATTTGCTGTGCGTGCACGATCTTGACGGCCGGCTTCTCTCGATTAGTCCCGCTCCCGCGCGACTGCTCGGATACAGCATCGAGGAAATGCTGCGGACTCCGATGCGGGAGTTCATTGCCCCGGAATTCCGGGATGAGTTTGATTCCTACATCAAGCAGATCGAGCGCGAGGGCGAGGCTCGCGGCCTTCTGGTTGTGGTCACGCGGTCGGGAGAGCGCAGGCTTTGGGAATTCTCAAACACGCTGCGACGCGAAGGCATGGCGAAGCCAGTTGTAAGTGGCATGGCCCGCGACGTCACCGAGCAAAGGCATACGGAAAAATTGCTGCAGGAGGCCACCGAAGGCCTGCTTCACAGAGTACAGGAGAGCGAGCGTGTCATCCGCGAACTACGGCTTTTCAGAACCTTGTTGGACCAGAGCAACGATGCGATTGAAGTGATAGATCCGGAAACGCTTCACTTCCTGGATGTGAACGAGAAGGCCTGCTCCGAGCTGGGTTACAGCCGGGAAGAACTTCTGTCTCTGGGGGTTTACGACATCGATCCCATAGTTACGAACGCTTCGATTGCGAAGGCGAAAGAGAGGTTGCGGGCATCGGGATCGCTCGTGGTTGAAAGCCGGCACCGGCGAAAGGACGGGTCGACCTTCCCAGTAGAAGTCAGCATGAAACGGGTGCAACTGGAGCGGGAATACGTGATTGCGATCTCCCGCGACCTGACCTTGCGCAAGGAAAGCGAGGCACGGCTTGAGGCCAGCGAAGATCGCTATCGCGCGGTCCATGAACGTTCCCCGGTGGGCATCTGCTGGGTTGAAAGTGATACTGGGCGGTTCCTGGCGGTCAATCCGAAATTCTGCGAAATCGTCGGGCGGACGGAGCCGGACCTGCTGAATCGGGATTTCCAGAGCATCACGCATCCAGACGACTTGGTGGAGAACTGCGAGAAACTGCGGCAGCTCTCCGAAGGGAAGCTGCGGCATTATGAAATGGAAAAAAGGTATTTTCGCCCGGACGGCTCGGTGCGCTGGGTCGAGGTTGCCGTCGTAACCATGGGGGCGGAGCGTGAGCGTCCGCACTGGCACATGGCCATCGTGCAAGATATTACCGCGCGCAGGCGGGCCGAGGAGAGGCTGCGGGAGTACGAGAGGGTGGTAGAAAGCTTGGAAGAGATGATCGTGGTGGTGGACCGGGATTACCGGTACGTAATCGCCAATCGCGCATTCCTTCAAAGGCGGGGTCTGCAGAAGGAACAAGTTATCGGGCATCGGGTTGATGAAGTCGTGAATCGAGAGTCATTGGATTTTGTTATCGAACGGTTGGACGAATGTTTTCAGGGGAAGGTCGTCCAGTGCGAGATGAAGTACCGGTATCCCCAAACGGGGGAGAGGGATTTGCTGATTTCATACTTCCCAATCGAAGGTCCCACGGGCGTCGACCGGATCGCTTGTATCCTGCAGGACATCACGGAGCGCAAGCGGGCGGAGGAGGCACTAAGGAAGTCAGAAGAAAAGTTCTCGAAGGCATTCCGGCAGAGTCCGATGGCGCTCACGCTATCGAGTATCAAAAACCATCACTACATCGAGGTGAACGAAACGTTTGAACGTCTGACCGGCTGGCGGCGTGACGAGGTCATCGGACGCACGGCGTTGGACATTGGGCTATGGGCACCGGCCGAGCCAGACCTGGCAAAGCTGCTTCTGACGGAAGGCAGTGTCCGCAACGTGGAAGCCCGTTATCGCATGAGAGACGGGAGTGTCCGCATCGGCTTATCGACGGCGGAAGTGATGGAGCTGAATGGTGAACCGTGCATGCTTGCGGTGACCGCGGACATTACCGAGCGCAAGCAGGCGGAGGAAGCCCTCAGAAAATCAGAAGAGAAGTTTTCAAAGGCTTTCCGGCTCAGCCCAATGGCAATCACGGTAACGACCATCAAAGAACATCGTTACATCGAGGTTAACGAAGCCTTTGAACGTATGACTGGATGGCGCCGGGACGAGGTCATCGGGCGCACTCCGTTCGACATTGGGCTCTGGGTGAACCCAGCCGAAAGGGTGAAGTTGGCAAAGCGGCTTCTGACCGAAGGCTGTCTCCGCGACGTGGAAGCGAAACTTCGCCGGAAAGATGGCGCCATCCGCACGGGCTTAGGAACGTCGGAAGTGATCGAACTGAATGGCGAGCCCTGCGCGATTACCGTGTTTTCCGACATCACGGAGCGCAGGCGGGCGCAGGAGGACTTGCGCAACAGCGAAGGGAAATACCGTCTGTTTGTTTCGCAAAGTTCTGAGGGCATCTTCCGGGAGGAGTTGGACGCGCCGGTTTCCATCAATCTTTCCGAGGATGAGCTGGTTCATCATATCCTCCACGATTCCTACGTGGGGGAGTGCAACGACGCGTTGGCCAGAATGTACGGGCTGGAGTCGGGCCAGGAATTGGTCGGCAAGCGTATGAGTGAAATGGTAGTGCCCGACGATCCGAACAACATCGAGCTGACAAGGGAATATATCCGCTCCGGTTTTCGCGTGTTGGAACGGGAATCTCACGAAGTCGACATTCATGGCAACCCAAAAGTCTTCCTTAACAGCATGATTGGTACGGTCGAGAACGGAATGCTGGTGCAGACCTGGGGCATCCAGCGGGACGTCACGGAAAAAGTGAAGGCGGAGGAGTCTCGACGAAAAACGGAGGAGGTCTTACGCCGGACCGTAGCCCAACTACAGGAGGTCACAGAAGAACTTCGCCAAGCCAAAGAGAGACTGTCGGAAGAAAAGCTTTACCTGGAAGAATCGATCGACAGTGAACTCGGGTTCGGAGAAATCATCGGGGGCAGCCGGACCTTGAAAGATGTGATGGAAAAGGTGTCCAAGGTTGCGCCCAGCGACGCCACGGTGCTGTTGCTGGGCGAGACCGGCACAGGCAAGGAGTTGGTGGCACGCGCGCTCCATCGTCTGAGTGGACGCCGCAATAGCAGCTTCATCAAGCTGAACTGCGCGGCCATTCCTTCAGGCTTGCTGGAAAGTGAGATGTTCGGCCATGAGAAAGGAGCCTTCACGGGCGCCGTAGCCCGCAAAATCGGTCGCCTGGAACTGGCCGATCAAGGCACGCTTTTTCTCGACGAGATTGGCGAGATTCCTCTGAGTCTGCAGCCCAAGCTGCTGCGCGTGCTTCAGGACCACGAGTTTGAACGCCTCGGAGGCACCCAGACGTTGAAGATCGATTTTCGCCTACTTGCGGCGACAAACCGGGACCTGCTGCAGAGTGTGAAAGCGCGCGAGTTTCGTAGCGACTTGTATTACCGTCTCAACGTATTTCCCATCCTCATCCCGCCGTTGCGGGAGCGGCGCGAGGACGTTCGGCCGCTCGTCGAGTATTTCGTGCGCAAATTCGCCGGGCAGATGCAAAAGTCCATTACCAGCATCCCGTCAAAAACCATGGAAATCTTGGTGCGATGGGGGTGGCCGGGCAACATCCGGGAATTAGAAAATTTTGTGGAACGATCCGTGATACTTACTCCCGGCTCGGTTTTGCAGGCGCCCCTCTCCGAATTGCAGACCGACATGGATGGCGGCGATGGCAGGACTGACGACAGCCTGCGCGAACATGAGCGCGAACGGATGGTCCGCGCTCTTAGAGAATGCCGTGGTAAGCTGGGCGGCGCTGACGGCGCCGCCGCACGCCTGGGTCTGAAACGCACAACGCTCCAGTCAAAGCTGGACAATCTCGGCATCAAGCCGGCAGATTATCGAAGCTGAATTCAAGGGCTGTTCAATTCTGGAATTGTGCGACTGGCACGGAGCCGAGCGTAAATGTATCCTTTTGGAAATGACGCCAAGATTCAAAAGAATACTGGAGGCGGCGACGTGGTTCGTGGTGGGCTTTGTCGCCCACGTGTTGCTGCTTCATTTCCACCACCATCCCGGCTAACCGATCCGCTCCGACTCTGACACGAGAAAGCCCCTCGCTTAGGCGAGGGGCTTTGTCTGGGAGGAGGGACTTGCGGGCGAGGCGTCCCTTGGTCCCGAACGCGATCGGACTCGATTATTACTTCGGTTGCTGTTGCTGGTCTCCCGTTGTCGTCGGGGCACCAGAATTGCTGGAGAGCTGTTCCAGATCATTCTTCAACAGACTGATTTCCACGCGACCGCCGCTGATGCGCTTAGTCTTCGCATCCTGGTCCTCACCGGCGACCGGGGCATTGCCCATACCCACGAGGTAGATCCGGTAAACCGGAATATCGTGATTGAGCACCATGTAGCGGACTACGGACTCAGCCATCTTCTGCGAGTTCGAAATTGCGACTTGGCCTCGGCCAGAAGAGAAGCCCTGCACTTCGATGATGTAACCCTTCTGTCCCTTTACGGTATTCGCCATCTCGTCGAGTGCGTCCTTGGCGTTCTTGCTGAGGACAGTTTGGCCGGGCTTGAAGCGAATTTCGGTCTGGTTCGATGCCTTATATTGATCGATGTTGCTGACCACGGTTTCCACGGTCTGGATGCGGTTGGAAGCCTGTTGTGCGCTCTGCTGCGCCATGCTTGCCTTGTTGCCGGCGTCGATGGCGTGCTGATCGGCTTCGTTAGCCTTGTCCGAAGCCATCTTTATGCCAGCTTGGGCGCGCGAATCCGTATCTTTAATCGACTTGCTGTTGGCAGCGGTCAGGTCGTCGAGTTCGTTGATGCGGTCCCGGATGGGCTCAGTTTGCCGCTTTACATAATTTTTGCGGGCAAATGGATTCACACGGCCCCAAAAACCCTCGCGGCTGGGGGGTTGTAAGGGCTGTTTGCCAGTGGCGGTATCGGTCGACTGAGTCGTCTGCGATGTGGCCGACTGACTGGATTGAGTCTGGCTAGACGAAGTTTGGGCGAAGGCTGGAAACGCCAGCATTGCGGCCAAAGGCAGAGAAATCAAAATGCGAGTATTCATAAGAAACTTCCTCCAATTTTGGGGGAGCGTATGGGGGCTCCACTCCAGCACGCCGAAACGGGCGCGTTCCGTGATTTAATTGCGTCCCCGAAAACAGTACGACGAAAGCAAGCGCTGATCGCTTTGCCGGCATGCGCTGACGCAACACATGCCTTTTGAATCTGAAAAAACCGGCGCCGCAAGCCTGCTGGCGCCTGCCTTCTTTCATACAAGTCGGATGCCAAACGCGCATACGAGGTTGGAGCGCTAAAGCCTTGATATCCATAGACATTGTACCCCCAAGCTAGCGCAGGGGATAGCCCAGCCGACTCCCGGAGGGTAATTTTGGCAAACCTGATATAAAAACTGCGTGTGTTGTTGAGACTAGGGGAGGGTGACTTGGGACAGGACGGTCTGAAAAATGCGCAGCTCCCGGCTGGATTTCAGGGGGGAGTTTGGAGGGCGATGTTTCGAAAGAGAATGTCGATGCTGACGGCGGCCGCTGTCTTGTTGAGTCCGCTGCCCCGGGCTTTCGCCGAAGATTCTCCTGCCAGGGTGGCAGAGGAACCGCCCGCGGCGCTGGCTTCTTCCCAGATATCAGCAGATCACTTGCAACAGTATTCCGATCTGGCTTTGGCGTGGATGCAAGAGTATTTGCGCATCGATACTACGAACCCTCCCGGGCACGAGATGCGCGCCGTGGCTTTTTATAAAACGATTCTCGATGAGGAAGGCATCGAGAATCGTGTCTTCGAATACGCGCCAGGACGCGGCGATCTGTGGGCCCGCCTGCCACATGACACGGCGCAACGCCAGCGGCCAATCATCTTGCTGAACCATATGGATGTGGTCACCAGCGATGCGGCGCACTGGAAGGTTCCACCATTCAGCGGCGAAATCAAAGATGGCTGGCTATGGGGCCGCGGTGCGCAGGATATGAAAGATGAAGGGCTGGCGCAGTTGGTCGTGATGGTGATGCTGAAGCGCGAGAAGATCGAACTTGACCGCGATGTAATTTTCCTGGCCGTCGCGGACGAAGAAGCTGAGGGAACCGGCACTGACTGGTTTATTGCCAATCAGCGCGACCTCCTCGAGAACGCGGAGTTTCTAATCAACGAAGGTGGCGAGAACCTGCTGGAGAACGGCAAGGTGAAGTACGTGGGCGTTGACGTAGGTGAGAAAACCACGTTTTGGCTGCATGTGGTAGCGCACGGGCGTCCGGGGCATGCTTCGCGGCCGATTCCGGATTCAGCGCCGAATCGCCTGGTGCGTGCGCTGGAGCGCATTCTTGCCTATCGCACACCGCTGCGTTTGCTGCCGGTGGTCGAGGAATTTCTGCGTGACATGGCTCCCTATGAGCCGCCAGAAGAAGCGCGCGTCTATCGCAACATTCGCAGCGCGATCGAAGATAAAAAGTTTCGGCAGGACGTGGAGAAAGATGAATCGCTGAACTTTTTGCTGCGCGACACCATCTCGCTCACCATGATGGGCGGCTCTGAGCAGACGAATGTGATTCCGTCGGAGGCTTGGGCGAACCTGGATGTTCGCATTCTACCCGGTGGAGATCCGAGGGCACTGCTGGAGCAGATCCGGCGAGTGGTGGATGATCCCAACGTCACGATTGAACCGCTGAATGCGGAGTTTCGCCAGGCGAATTACTCACCGACGAACACGAAGTTGTACGAGGCCATTCGCAAAGTCTCGGGAAAATATTTTCCGGGCACGCCAGTGGTACCGCACATCACCAGCGGCTATACGGAGAATCAGCGCTACCGGCCGCTGGGCATAGAGGCGTACGGCTTCACTCCATATACGGCTACCGAAGAGGAAGGGAACACGGAACACGGCAACGACGAACGGATTCGCGTGGAAGAAGTGCGGCGGGGGCCGAAGATTCTGTTTGACGTCGTGGCGGCGGTGGCGGCGAAGTGAGGCAGTCGCACGGATAGATTTAGGGAGACCGAAGGAGCGGTCAGTGAGTGCTATGGGGATGTTTCGCCAACCGACTGCCCCCGCTAGAATACCGACGTAAGACTGCTGCGAGGAGTCCCATGTCAAAAATCGTTCGTTACAGGTTTATGGGGAGTTGGTGGTGGTTCTGGTTGCTCTGTGTGTCCGGCATAGGACTGCCACTTGCGGTCCTGTATTTGTTAACCGGTACGATTCGCATGGATACAGATGTGGACGACCCGGAACAAATTGCCGAAGACTTGTACTCCGGTAAATTAGCCGCAAAGCAATAAACCGTAGAAGGCAACGATAGGGCATCGCAGATCAGTGCCGCTTTCCCGGTCCTGGGAAGATGAGTGTAACCGCGATATCACGCCAACTGAGCTTCTGCGGTGCCTCGATTGTTTCAGGTAACGCCTATTTCGAGATTGATTTTGGGTTCACGGTAAAAAACGCATCCTCTGGTTCTGGTTCACGAAGGGCTATCGCACCAGAACGGAGATGAGGCTTTGGTCTCAGCGGAGCACGGACAGGGATATCTGGCTCGCCAAGAGTTGGCGGCGGATCGCTGCCCGCGCGCGCCGCTAAAGATTTCGTGGAGAGCTTCGATCGACGTTCCGCATCCTCGCGCTCGACGCGCTCCATTTCCCTTTCCTTGAGGAGGTCGCGTTCCTCTCCCGTCCGCTGGCTTTGCTTCTTGTGCTTACGCTTCCTATTGCCCTTTCCCATTCGGTTGCTCTTTACCCCAACTTATTAACACGATCCCCTTTTCGACACAACTGTCGCAACCAGCGATAGCGCTCATCGACCCGGTTGTAGTTGGAGGTCGAGCCAGGGGCTTCAAGCGGACGAACAGGCGCCTGGGGTGACTTTCGTCAAATGAGCGCGCCGCAAGAGATCCTTGAATCGGCACGATCATCCCATTGGACGGCAGAGATCCTTCGACTGCGTTGTCGTCCGCTTCGCGAACGACAACTTCGCTCAGGATGACACGGCTATGTGTGCGGCCTTAGCGCGTACTCCCACAATGCTTTTCATACTGTTCGGCGATGAAGTGATCAGTCATGCCAGCGATGTAATCGCAGACCACGCGGGGCAGCGATTCCTGGCTGGCTTTCTCGTGGTAGTAGTGCGGCAGCGCTGAGGGGTTCTTCATCCAGAAGGCGAACAACTCGGTGACAATGCGTTCAGCGTCGTCTTTCTCTCCGGCCAGCGACGGGATGTAGTAGAGATTTTCGTATAGGAAATCCTTGATCTGTTTGCGCTCGGCTTCTACTTCAGGGCTTAAAGCGGCGATGCGCTCCGAGTGCAGACGGACGTCTGTTAGAGTTTCAATTCCCGTTTGGCGCAGCCGCGCCTGCGTGTTGGTGATCAAATCATCGGCCAGTCGGTTGAACACTCCTTTGAGGGCTTCGTTGAATTTCAATTTGCCGGGAACGTCGGGATAAGTTTGCTCGATTTCACGAAAGAAGCGTTCAAAGACCGGCAGGCCGGCGCGAATCTGTTCGAGCGTCAGCAGATGCGCTTCGTAGCCGTCATCCAAATCGGCGGTGTTGTAGCCGATCTCATCGGTCAAGTCGATGAGTTGGGCTTCGAGCGGAGGCCGCTGATCGAGAAGATATTCCGCAAGTTCAGGGTGCTTCGCAGGGTCATAATCACACGAGTGCTTGATGATGCCTTCGCGAACCTCGAACGTGAGGTTCAGCCCGCGAAAGGCGGCGTAGCGCTGTTCGAAATCTTCCACGATGCGCAAGGCGTGCAGGTTGTGATCGAAGAACAGGCCATGGGCGCGCATAGCCGCGTCAAGCGCTTTTTCGCCCGCATGGCCGAACGGAGGATGGCCGAGATCGTGCACAAGCGCGAGCGCTTCGGCGAGATCCACATTGAGATTGAGTGCGGCCGCCACAGTGCGGGTAATCTGCGCTACTTCGATGGTATGCGTAAGGCGATTGCGGAAGTGGTCGGAATAGCGGCGAGTAAAAACCTGGGTCTTATCTTCGAGGCGGCGAAAAGCGCGGGCGTGAATGACGCGATCGCGGTCACGCTGAAAGTCGTTGCGGTAGGGATGCGGCGGCTCAGGGAAGCGGCGGCCGCGGGAATCCTCCACATGCACGGCGTAGCCGGCCAGCATCTCCAAAGTTTATCAGAGAGACAGTAGACAGTACGTAGAACCTGGTTTCAAATCGCAGGACCCCAAGCGCCAGGGACTGCGTACCAACTACCGCTTATCGCTTATCGTTTATCGGTGTCTTCTTTGGCCAGACGGACCTTGGCGGCATCGAGTTTCTTTTGCGTGGCCGCAAAAAGTTCGCCATCCACTTCTGAAGATACGGTCTTATTCCATTCTTCGACGGCTCGCTCCCAGTGAGCGGCGGCCAGCTTCAGGCGGCCGGTCTTCTGATAGAGATCGCCCAGGTGATCCTGAACCGTGGGATCGGAACTCATGTGCAAAGACGCTTTGTTCAAACTCTCTTCCGCCAGGTCATACTTACCGAGTTTGAAATAGGCCCACCCCAGAGAATCCAGATATGCGCCGTTCGTGGGCTCGAGGCTGACAGCTGCCTTAATGTAGTTGAGCGATTCTTCGAGCTGCACGCCGCGGTCGGCGTTCATGTACCCCAGATAGTTCAGGGTGGCGGCACTCTGCGGGTTAACGGCGAGTACTTTCTTGAATTCCGCCTCCGCTTCGTCGTACTTTTTTTCACGCTCATACGTAGAACCGCGGAGAAAATAAACGTACTCTTTGTCTTCGGGCTTGGTCGACAGTTGTTCAGCCTTGTTCAGGGCCTCTTCCGCATCGCTCCACCGCTTCAGACGCTGGTTCATGATTGCCAGCCGCAGGTAGACGTCACGATCTTCGGGCGTGCCTTTGAGCAGCGAGCGTACATCGGCCAGAGGCTTCTCGGGATCGCCGGTATCGGCGAGTTGAGCATCCAGCACCATGCGCAATTCGCGATCGTTGGGCAATTTTTGCAGAGCCTCTTTGGCGGCGGCGGTAGCTTCTGGCCACTGCTTGGCCTCGCGGTAGGTATCGATGACGTCCTGATACCCGGTGCGCGCGTTTTCGTCGCCGAGCGGGATCATCTTGCGAAACGCTTCTACCGCGGCTGGATAATTCTCCTGATCGCGATAGACCATGCCGAGGCGCTCGATAAAGATTCCGCGATTATTGCGGTCCGACTGCGAGTAACTGTTATCTGGCTTCTCCGTTTTTTTCAACAGATCCTGTAAAAGCTTTGCGGCATCGTCATAGCGTCCCTGCGCCTGGTAAACCACCGCGATGTTGTAAGGGACTTCCAAAGCGTCGGGGACCATCGCTTGCGCCTTCTTCAGGCTGTCGAGGGCATCGTCGTACTTGCCCTGGCGGCGGTAAATTTCGGAGATGCGGAGATAAGTCTGCGCGTCTTCGGGATTGGCGTCGGCGATTACTCTGTACTGATCGAGAGCGGCATCGATCTGCCCATCGTTCAAGAGGTTCTCGGCGAGGCCACGAATCGCATCGAGATTGTCGCGATCCAGCTGGATGGCGTGTTTGTAGGCGTCGATCGCACTCTTGTAATCCTTGCGCTGCTCGTAAGTCGCCCCCAGTGCTGCGTACAGCTTAGCCGAGCGTCCCGCATCGGGGACGGCACTGAGAACTTGCAGGGCATGAGCGGTGTCGCCTTCGTCGGTGTAGAGCAAGGCAAGAGTGGTGACGGCTTCTTCGGAGTCAGGATCGAGCTTGACCGCGGTCTTGAGTTCGCTTTCCGCTTTCTGCAAATCATTGTTGAGGCGATAGAGGCGGCCGAGCAGAAGATGGTCGTCAACATTATTGGGCTCGATCTTCACGATCATTTCGTATTGCTCGATGGCCAGCTTAAGCACATTGTCGGATCCGTTGCCGCCGCCAGGCATATCGCCGAGCGAGCGCAGATAAATCCGGCCTAGCAATTTGTGCGCCTCCAAATTACTGGGATCGCGTTTGATAATGTCCTGGGCTTCGAGGACGGCGTCGCGGATTCGTCCAGTTTTGACGTAAAGTTCGGCGAGCGCAGAAGTAAGAAATTCGGACGAGGGATCAGACTCGATGGCAAGGCGGTATTCTTCCATGGCCTTATTGGCCAACTCGCTGCGGCCGTAAATTGTGACCTGCTCTTCGTACATGTGCGCGAGCGTGTAGTGGTAGTAGGCGGTAGCGCGATCCGCCTTGGCGGGCGAGGACTGAGCCGGCTTCGATTGGTCCGACTTTGAGTCCGCATGGGAAGACGGGCTGGTTTGCGCGGCCGCGGCCACTGCGAAAGAAGAAACAATCAAAACAACGCGAAAAATTCTATTCATGCTCGACCTGACGATGCTGGAATTGTTTTATCGGACTTGGTCTTGCTACTGCCGCGCGCCCTACCCGAAACCATAATCATTGGATGCAAAACCAGTCGGGTTGGTGTTCCTTAATTCTAACCCGGCCCGCGCTTTATTGGGGAAAAACACGCGCATTACGTGGGCACAAACGCGGCCAGAGGTACAGGGACCGAGGGGTCGGTGTGCGCGATTGTCAAGTTTGGTAAAGGAACGAATAATCGATCGGAAATTGGCGACTGAAAAGCATTTTACCGCAGAGGAAGCAAAAGGTTCGCAGAGTACGCCAAGGAAGCGACAAGCGGCGGGATGCCAACGAATCCTAGTGGCGGAAATGGCGGACCCCGGTGAATATCATGGCCACACCTAGGCGATCGGCAGCCGCGATGACTTCTGGATCGCGCTGCGAGCCGCCGGGTTGAATGATCGCAATTGCGCCCGCCTTGGCGATCTCTTCAACACCGTCAGGAAAAGGGAAAAATGCATCAGAGGCCGCGACCGTGCCCTGCAGAGGCAATCGCGCTTTCATCGCACCGATTTTGGCCGCATCGACGCGGCTCATCTGGCCGGCGCCGATGCCAACGGTCTGTCCGTCACGGGCGTACACAATGGCATTGGACTTCACGTGCTTGCAGATCTTCCAGGCGAACAGAAGCGCGCGGGTTTCTTCGGGAGTGGGGGTGCGTTGGGTGACAACTTTCAGGTCAACGTCGTGCAACGGACGAGAGTCGGCATCCTGCAACAGAATTCCGCCAGAGATGTTCTTCAACACCCACTTTGATGGAGCGGCCGTGACTTCGATCAGGCGCAGATTTTTCTTGGTGGCAAACCGGGCTCTGGCAACGTCATCGAATCCAGGGGCAGCGATCACTTCGAGAAAGAGCTTGTGCATCTCTTCCGCGGCTTCGCCGTCGATTGGCCGATTCACTCCAATCACTCCGCCGAATGCCGACACGGGATCGCATTCCAAGGCTCGCTTGTAGGCTTCGGCTAGAGTCTTGCCAGTCGCGGCTCCGCAAGGGTTGGTGTGTTTGATGATCGCGCAGAAGGGTTGATCGAGTTCGGGTTCGATGAATTCCTGGGCGAGGTCCCAGCCAGCCTGCACGTCGACAATGTTGTTGTAGGAAAGCTCCTTGCCCTGTATCTGGCGGGCATTCGCAACGCCGACGCCGGAACCATCTGAGTACATGGCGGCCTTCTGGTGAGGATTCTCGCCATAGCGCAGATCGTGGATTTTGTTGAAGGACAAGCGCAGGATTTGTGGAAAGGATTCTTCGGCAGTTTGTAGTCGAAAATTGTGGACGTCCGGAATGCGCTCAAGCGTGGAGGCAATGGCGGAGTCATACGCGGCTGTGGTGGCAAAAGCTTTCCGCGCCAGGTTCCATTTCGTTTCGAGAGAGAGTTTACCGCCGGACCGGTCGAGTTCCTCTACGATCGCCGCGTAACTAGCCGGTGACGTAACGACGGCAACATCCCGAAAATTCTTGGCAGCGGAGCGGATCATGGATGGCCCGCCGATGTCGATATTTTCGATCAACTCCTCGAAAGTAGCGTCCGCCTTGGAAGCAGTTTTTTCGAAGGCGTACAGATTTACCACGACCATGTCGATTGGCAGGATGCCGTGCTCGGCGACGGTAGCAGCGTCTACTGTATTCTCGCGGCGATACAAAATGCCGCCATGCACCCTAGGATGCAATGTTTTCACGCGGCCACCGAGCATTTCAGGAAATCCGGTGAGTTCGGAGATGTCTTTCACCGCGATGCCCGAGTCGCGAACCAGTTTAGCCGTCCCTCCGGTGGAGATGAGTTCTATACCGAGAGCAGACAGTTGGCGCGCAAAGTCTACCAGGCCGGTTTTGTCGGTGACGCTGAGTATCGCGCGTTGAATCTTGGCGGTGCTCGTGGACATGCAATCCCTTTAATAAATGAATGAGGAGCGACTGAAAATTCTATCAGCTAACGGTCGCCGGTCGTTTGTTGTTGCGCTTTACCTTCGCAAGGGATGTGCCGGAGAAAGATCCTGACGGAATAAATTCTGGGGCCGGTGTGGAGTTCCAGCCGTTGGACGCAATTTGTATTGCTTCACAGCGCGAAAAGCGCGAAGGAGGATTGGAACTCCCAATTAAGCTTGGGAGTTCACTATCCCACTTGATGCGGAGCACTGCTGATCAGTGATGATCGTCATGATCCCAGTTCTGCTCGGTTTCCCAGCGATGCTCTTTGCCGTTCCACCACTGGTGGTATTGCTCCCAGCAACGTTGGCGTTCGGCATTTAAGTCGTGCCGGCGGTCTTCAGCCTCACGGCTGTGGTCGCCCTTGTCGTGGATGGCTTTGTCGAGTCTGGCTTCTGCTTTCTCGATCGCGTGCTGGCAGTGGGACCGGTCGTCGGCGTGCGCCAGCGGCGCTGCAACGAACCACGAAAGCGCCGCCACCATTACTGCTGCCACTGCTGTTTTTCCAATTCGGTGAATCACGATTTTCTCCTTTCGATTACGGAACATACTTACAAGAAGGAATTTTCAACACGGATTAGGCGTCACCTGTATCTAAGCTTAGCGGATTTTATGAGTCGCTGAAGCTGCGTTTCGATACGGTATTTTCTGTATAGACCTTTAGTTACCAGCAGTCGCCGGATCTATGTGGACCGACATCAGTGCAAGATGGCTGTGCGAAGCGCTTTCATTTCATATCTCCTCGCTTAGCTTGGATGCCATTCAATTGCAGAATGTTTATAACGATTTGACTTCCCGCAAGCAGCTCTGCGACGTATGAGTGACCCGGCCGGCGGGAAGGATGCGACACTTGCTAGTTGCAGCAGGAAGCTGGAAACTAATCCTCGCATGCAAACCATTGCCGTAATACCCGCTCGACTGGCATCGACGCGGTTGCCGCGCAAAATGCTCCGTGAGATCGCCGGAAAACCGCTAGTGGGCTGGGTGTATGAGGCGGTGCGTTCGTCGTCCCTGCTCTCTGACGTGATTATCGCAACAGATTCCGCGGAGATCCTGGAGGCTTGTCGCAAACAGGGATGGAAAGCTGAGATGACTTCGACCGATCAGCGCAGCGGAACCGAACGGGTGCACGAAATTGCGCGCTCGATCGCTGCGGATGTTTATCTCAACGTGCAAGGCGATGAACCGCTTGTGCGCCCGGAGCAGATCACGACCCTGCTTGAGGTGATGGAGGATGCAGACGTCCAGGTGGGTACCTTGAAGACACCGTGTCCGCCCGAAGACATTAACAATCCGAATGCTGTCAAAGTTGTGACTGCGCCAAACGGAAACGCCCTCTACTTTTCACGCGCTACGATTCCCTTCGACCGTGACGCCACTGGACCGCGCTACTTCAAGCATCTCGGCCTCTATGCATACCGCAAGGCTGCGCTCGATCTCTTTGTGAGCCAGGCGCAATCCGTGCTGGAAAAAAGTGAACGGCTGGAGCAGCTGCGGTTTCTCGAAAATGGAATCCCGATTTGTGTGGGCGAGACACCGCACGATTCGGTGGGCGTGGATACGGAAGAAGATCTTCGGCGCGTAACAGAGATTCTTCGACGGCGTTGATCGCATTGTCACCCGAACGCACGATCGATTGTGGTCTTACAGTTGAGGACTCACGCTCTGCTCCCGGCTCCAGGCCTCCGCGGCCGCCACGCGCTTCGAGATCGCGGGATGGGAGTGAAACAATACTTCGACCCACCTTGAAGGTGTACGCTCCGCCAGGTTCTGCTGCGCGAGTTTATTCATCGATGAAATGAACGGCTCCACGCTCACGATGGATTCGAAGGCATAGCGGTCGGCCTGCCGCTCGTTGTAGCGCGAGTAAGCATTGAGCGCCGGCATGAGCAGGAGCGATAGCGCGGTCGCAGTAATGGCCAGCAAGGGCAGGTTGGCAAAGTCGGAAAGCTCCTCGAACATGTGATGATCGACGGCATAGTGCAGCACCCAGTTCGCCGCCCAGAAACCAAGCAAGGTAATTCCGGCTTGCACCACAATACTTTTCAAGATGTGCCGGTGGACGTGATGACCGAGTTCATGGGCAAGCACCGCTTCGATTTCCTCGGGACCATAGTTATCGAGCAGCGTGTCGGCCAGGATGATGCGCCGAGTGCTGCCGAGTCCGGTGAGAGCCGCATTCGCTTTCTTGCTCTTCTCAGAAAGCTTCCAGCGGTAAACACCACGCACCCGGGTGCCCGCGCGCTCACTGAGCAGAACGAGACGACGGCGCAGGTCTTCATTCTCCAGCGGTTCGAACTTGTAAAAGATCGGCAACAGGGCCACGGGGGCAAGCTGAGCCAGCACGATAAACAATCCCATGAACAGCGCCCAAGTGAAGATCCACCAATGCTGCGGGAATTGCCGAATCATGAAATAGAGCAACTCCACGACGATCGATGCCAATACCAGTCCTACAAAAAAGCTCTTGGCTTCGTCCCAGAGCCAGGAGCGAAATTTTTGATTGGAAAGCTGGAATTTTTGCTCCAGCCGGAATCCGTAGTAATCGAGTCCAAAGCCCAGAGCCTTGCTGATGAAAAGCAAAAAGAAGAGGTAGAGAAATACGCCCAGCGTGTAGTTTTGGAATCCCCTGCGCAGGGCAAGATCGCGCAACCAGACCGTCCAACCGGTCAGCAGCAGAAGCACCAGGAAGGCCGCACCCAGGACAAAATCGGCGAAGCCGAGCCAGCGGTGGATGCGATTATAGCGGCGGGCCTCAGGCGAGTCGTCTGCGATCGAGGGTGGGCTTCCATCAAGAGTCATGGCCAGTGATTAAGTATCGCATTACCGCCGCGTTAAATGGGGATCTTCCGGGAGATTCGCGTGCCCTAGCTGCCGCTCCTGACGAAAGCTTCGGCAGCTGTCAGGATTTCCGTCACCAACTCCGGCGACGAGGCTTCCGCATACGCGCGCAGCAGCGGCTCTGTTCCCGAGGCGCGGAAGAGGATCCACGCTTCGGCTCCGTTGCTGTTCGTGGGCGCATCGAGGAAGAATTTGATGCCATCGAGATTTTCTTTTCTCAGCACGCGATAGCGTCCCAGGCTTTGCGTTTCTTCGGCTCGGGCGCGCTGAATGGCGTTCTGCTTCAACTCATCGGCAATGTGCAGATCGCGCCGGCCGTAGTAATGCGGACCGAATTCGCGTTGCAAATCCGCAACCAACTGGCCGAGCGGTTTACCCTCTTCCGCCATCACATTGGCCAGCAGCAGGCAATTCAAAATGCCGTCGCGCTCCGGAAGAAAGCGCGAATAACCGATGCCACCAGATTCCTCGCCACCGATCAGGATGTCGTGCTCCATCATCAGGTCCGCGATGTACTTAAATCCAATCTGCGTTTCGTAAAGTTTCCGTCCATACTTCGCGGCAATACGATCGAGCATGCGCGTAGTGTTGAAGGCACGCACCACGTCTCCCGGCCACTTCTTGCGTTCGAGCAGCCAACGCAGCAGGACGCAGAATATTTTGTGCGAATCCACGAAGCTTCCGTCCTCGGCGACTGCGCCAATGCGGTCGGCATCGCCGTCGGTGGCCAGACCGGCATCGCACTTCTCGCTGATCACCGTTTGCTGCAGAAGCGCAACGTGCGGCTCAATGGGCTCGGGATTAATACCGGGGAAGAGCGGATTCACTTCTTCACGGATAGCGACGTGTCTTACTCCGCAATCGCGAAAGATTCCCGCGAGAATTCCACGACCGGAGCCGTACATGGAATCGATTGCGATTTTGAACTTGGCCTTGCGGATCAGATCCAGATCGGCGAAGCGGCAGACCGTAGCGATGTAAGGCGTCTTGAAGTCGGTCTCCTCGATGGTCGCTTTTACGCCTTGCGGCATCGCGCCGGCACGCAACTCTTCTTCCACTCTCTTCATGATCGCCGGAGTGGCGGAGCCGCCAAACCTTGCTTTGAACTTCACTCCGTTCCAGTTCCAGGGATTGTGGCTGGAGGTGATCATCACTCCGCCTGCAGCGTGATTGCTTTTCACCGCATAGGACACGGCCGGAGTGGGAGTGTAATCGTTGGCCAGCTTCGCTGGGATTCCAGCCGCGGCAATTACTTCCGCGGCGGCCTGGGCCGCGGCTTGCGAAGCGAAACGCGTGTCAAAGCCGATGAAAACTCCCCGCGGGGCGTCTTCGTATTTCAATACGTAGGAAGCGATTGCGCCGGCGACGCGGTGCACGTTATCGAAGGTAAAGTCGTCGGCGATGATGCCGCGCCAGCCGTCGGTTCCGAACTTGATTTCTTGAGGCATGGAGGATCAGTTTCTAGTTTCCGGTTTCCAGTTCTATGGACCAGCCTTTTACTGGAAACTAGAAACGGAAACTAGAAACTAAGTAAGTCTATGCAGCTTCTTCCTGTCCAAATACATCACCACTTTACCAACGTCCTGCGCGCGCTGCCGCGTGGTGATCAGCAAGGCATCCGGGGTTTCGACGACCACCAGATCGCTCACGCCGATCGCCGCGACAAACTTTCCAGGAGCATGCACGTAGTTGCCGCTGGCATTCAACAGAAACATGCCCGCGCCAGAAATAAGGTTGCCTTCAGCGGGATTGCTCTTGGCCGTGTGATGCTCGTGCAGCGCGGTCCATGAGCCCAGATCATTCCACCCGAAATCGGCGGGGAGGCAAAAAATATTTCCGGCCTGCTCGCCCTTCGCCGACCGCGGCTCAAGCACGGCATAATCGATGCTGATGTTTTCGCACTTGCGATACAGCCTGCGGAATGAGAGCGCGAACTTTTGTGTGCCATATGAGGCAGCGATCTCTTCCAGAATGGACGCCGTCTTGGGAAGATGCTCGCGCAGGGCATCGGCCAGGGTGCGAGCGCTCCACAAAAACATCCCGCTGTTCCAGAAATAATTCCCTGCAGCCACGAATGCGACGGCCGTTTCAACGTCCGGCTTTTCAGTGAAGCGTTGCACTCGAAGCACGTTTCCAGAGAAAGCTGCTCCCGCCTCGATGTAGCCGTACCCGGTTTCAGGGCGCGTCGGCTGAATGCCGAGGACTACGATGTTTTCGCCCTCGGCTGCGATCTCGACTGCGCGTGCAATCGTCGCACGATAAGTTTTTTCATCGGCGATTACATGGTCTGATGGAAACATTCCAATAACCGCATTGGGATCCCTCCGCAGCAGAATAAACGCAGCCAGCCCAATGGCAGGTGCAGTGTTGCGCCCGATCGGCTCAGCCAGCACTTGCGGCTTCGGCAATCTTGGAAGCTGCTTTAAAATTGCGGGACGGAGATCGTCGTTGGTAATGACCCAGAACCGCTTCGGCGAAGCCAGCGGTAGCAGCCGCGCCACCGTTTGCTGAATCATGGTTTGCTTGCCATCGAGCGCGAGCAACTGCTTGGCCCGTTTCTTGCGGCTCAGCGGCCAGAAGCGCGTACCTCGTCCGCCGGCGAGGATTACAGGATAGAAGTTTGATTTGTTGGTCAATCGTTGATAGCCAAATCGCTATTACGCAATCCTTGTCACGCAGTTTCGAATTTCAAGCTACATTCGTGTTTCCGGTTCGGGCACTGCTGCACCTGGGACACGCGCCTTCAGAAATTCCAGCGTCCACTGCGGGCGCACCGTAAACTTCTCCAACGACGCCGGGACTACTACCGCGTCACCCTTCGCCAACGTTACGGGCTCCGCACCAGCCGCTTCAACTACGCCGCAACCCTCCACGGCCACAAGAATCTGCACTGAACTCTTTCCCGAACCTTCTTGTGTGCTCAGTTGCTGCGGGTCTTTCATCTCGAACATATCCACGACAAAGTACGGAGCCGCTACCAGCGAAGCCTCGCGGTTCTTACTGCGAGGAATCTGCGTTGGAGCAGGCCTCACCACCTTTCCGGATGCGACTTTTAGTTTCACCGCAGCCAGTCCGTCTTTCAAGTGCAGTTCGCGCGGCCTTCCGTAATCGTACAAGCGATAGGTCGTATCCGATTGCTGTTGAGTCTCGACAATGACCGAACCCGGCCCCAGCGTATGCACGGTTCCGCCGCACACATAAATCATGTCGCCGGTGTAGACGTTGAGCCAGTTCAGCAATCCCTCAGCGCGCTTTTCATGGATCGCCTGTTCCAGTTGCGCAGTCGTCGCGCCGGCCTTGAGACCTAATGCGATTTGGGCCCCCGGCTTCGCGTGCGCCACATACCAGCATTCGGTCTTGCCCCAAGGCTCGCCTACGCGGAGCGCTTGTTCATCATCGGGATGAACCTGCACCGAAAGCTTCTCATGCGGAAAGAGAAATTTCAGCAGCAACGGAAAACGATGAGCATCGCGCGCGGCATCGCCCACCAGTTGCCGCTGATATTTCTCACTGACTTGCGCGAGCGTCTGGCCGGTAAGTGGCCCGTTGGCGATTTTGCAATCGTCGCCGGTGAGCCAGGCCTCGCCAATCTTTTCCTCGAACTTTCGATTGGGATAAATCGGCGACAAATCATAGGTCCCCCACGGCCGAGGATCGAACGTTGGAAGCATCAGGAATGGATATAGATTGCCCATAAAACACGATCAACGAAAAAGGCCGTTCGCGTAGGACGGCCTTGGCCGAAGTGAAATCCTCAAATAAAGTCTGAAGTCCGCGCTTACAGCGCGGAGAAAAATTTCCTCATGCGTTCCAATCCGCGATCCAGTTCCGCCTTCGAGGTCGCGTACGAAACGCGGACATGGTCGCCGGTGCCGAATCCTTCTCCCGGCACGGTGGCCACGTGTGCCTCGCGCAGCAGCCTCCCTGCCACATCCGATGCCGATTTCACGTTGCCGCGTCCCAGAAATGCTGAGATGTTCGGGTAGGCGTAGAATGCGCCTTCCGGTAAAGTGCAAGTCACACCCGGAATCGAGCGCAGGCCTTTTACTACGTGGTCCCGAAGCCCGATGTATTCCCGCCGCATCTGTTCGACACACTCTTGCGGCCCTTTAAGGGCCGCCACGGCGGCCTTCTGCACGATTGATGTCGGATTCGAAGTAGACTGGCTCTGCAGCTTCGACATGGCGCTTACCACCGCGATTGGACCGAGTGCGTAACCCAGGCGCCAGCCCGTCATCGCATAGGTCTTTGAGAGCGAACCCAGCACCACAATGCGTTCCTTGAACTCGCGCAGCGATCCCACGGAAAAATTCCTGCCGGTGTAGTTCAGGTAGACATAACACTCGTCAGAGAGAACCCATATTCCACGCTCGTGAGCGAGGCGGACAACTTCGGTTAAATCTTCCGCGCTCATCACCGCGCCGGAGGGATTGGAGGGAGAATTCAGAATGATGGCCTTGGTCTGCGGAGTGATCAGTCTCACGACCATCTCAGCAGTGACGCGGAAGCCCTGGGACTCGTCGGATTGCAGTAACACACACTCGCCGCCCGCATAGCGCACAATGTCCTTGAACGAAACCCAGTAAGGTACTGGCAGAATTACTTCGTCGCCGTGATCGACGAGTACCTGAATCGCATTGAACAGGGCATTCTTGCCGCCGGTCGAGGCGATAGCCTCCTCACGACGGTAATCGGAATCGAAATCGATGGCATGACGGTGCACGATCGCGTCGCGCAACTCGGGCGTGCCGGGCACGGCCGTATATTTGGTGAAGTTACCCTGAATCGCGGCGATGGCTGCATCTTTGATGTGCTGCGGCGTGGCGAAGTGCGGCTCGCCGGCGCCGAAGTCGACCACATCGATGCCCTGTGCGCGCAGCTTGTCAGCCTCCGCCACAACGGCCATGGTGGCTGAGGGCTCAATGCGATTGATCCGGTCGGTGAGTTTCAGCGCTTCGGTGGTTGCCGTGGTCATGCCTTCTTTTTCCTTTTCTTTTCTTTTCGATCGAATTCTCTTCGATCCAGAACCTCAATCATGCGGGCATCGCCCAACTTATAGGCGGGGTCGAGTTTTTCGTGCAGCCGCTGTTCCACCACATCCGGAACCAGCCCTTTCACGGGTCCGCCCGCCTGTGCGACTTCGCGCACCAGGCGGGAGCTGACGTAAGAATATTTGTCGGCAGGCATCATGAAAACCGTCTCCAGCGTGGGTTCGAGTTTGCGATTCATCAGCGCCATCTGCAGCTCATATTCGTAGTCGCTGATGGCCCGGATGCCGCGCAGAATGCAAGTCGCGTGCAGGGATTTCGCATACTCAACCATGAGTCCGTCAAAGGTGTCGATACGCACATTCGACAGACTCGCAGTGAGATCCCGCAACATTTCCAACCGTTCGGCCACGCTAAACATCGGACTCTTCTCCGAGTTCCGCAGGATCGCGACCACGAGTTCCTCAAAAATCTTGGCGCCCCTCTCGATCAGATCGAGGTGCCCGTTGGTAGGCGGATCAAACGAACCGGGATAGATGGCTAGACCCTTATGCAATCGTCCTCACAGAACCGGGGCTGAATAGAAGATTCTATGCGGGCTGGGGTGGGATGGCAATTGGCGAATCGGGGCGTTAAAGGGATTGTCATCCCGTCTCTAACGACGCTGCGCCCTGTCAAGCGAATTTAGGCGACACTTCGACGCCGACGCCGAAAGCAGCGCCATTTCGCTCTCGTAGAAAGTCTTTGATGTCCAGACCAAGCTCGTCACTGTATTCAATCCTGCAGGGGGACTTCAGGTCCCACCATCCATCTCTTCGGGACTTGCTCCCACGATTACTCACTTCGATCTCCCCGCCTCTCAGGGAGGCAGGCTGCCCACTCAAGTGCTCGGCTCTTACTGGCCGGCCACGGAATGACTCGGGCTTACCTGCATGACGGCCTGACACAGTTGCGCGTACGTCCAGTCTTCGCGCAACATCAGGTACAACCGCGTGGCCAACTTTCTGGCCACCGCCACCTTGGCGACGCTGCGATTTTTGCGCACCGCCAGGCGGCGATAGAAGCGCTTCAGTTGCGGATCCAACCGCGCCGCCGTCTGTCCCGCTTCCACCAGCAAAAAGCGCAGAAACGAACTGCCTTGTTTGCTGATCTTGCCCAGCCGCTGTTTTCCGCCGCTGGATTCTTCGCTCGGAATCAGGCCGAAATAACTGCCGACTTGCTTGCCCGAGGCAAACCTCCCGGCCGGCCCCAACGTCAGCACCATCGCCAACGCCGTCACCGAGCCTACTCCCGGATGCGTCATCAACCGCACCGCCTCCGGCCGCTGCCGCGCTTCTTCGGCTACTCGCCGGTCCAGCTCGAGGATCTCCGCTTCCAGCCCGTCGAGCGCCGCCAGCAACCGCTTCCGCCGCTCCGACGCGTACGGCAGCAAAGGCAACTGCTCCAACTCCGCCCGCCCCGCCTGGCTCCACAGCTTGTGCTTTTTCTGCACCCCATGGCTCAGCGCCATGGCCTGCAGCTGATTCTTCGTACGCGTCCGCGCCTGCACCTGCTTGTGCCGATGCACCAGCAACTGCCGCACATCCCGCACCTCCAGGCTCGGCACCCAGATCCGCGGAAACCGATTCTCCCGCAGCAGATCCAGCAGATGCTCCGCGTCCCGCCGGTCCGTCTTCTGCCGGCGCACCACCGAGGCCCGCACCCGCGCCGCATCGCCCAACCATAGCTCGAATCCCAACTCCGCCAGCAACCGCTCGAACCACGGATAGTGTCCGCAAGCTTCCATCCCCACCCGCACTTCATGGCCTGCCAGAGAAACGTAGAACTGCTCCGCTTCCCCGCGGTGCTGCAACCGCTTCTCTTGAATCTCTCCCGTTCGATTGTCAAAGATCGCGACCTGCTGAAACCCCGGATGAAAATCACAGCCTATAATCAGCATGACGTTGGCTCCTCTCACGAGCCTTGGTCTTGTTTCATCGCATACCAATCTACTCGCGACGGGCCAACGTCGTTATGCAATCAAGCGAAGCGAGGGACCTTGGTTCTTGCGCGCGGCATACCCGAGTGATCGCGCCACCTCGAGCCGCGCCCTACGCGATCTTCGGCGTAAACCGAAACGTCTGCGGCCGATCCCACTCTCGCGACAGATCATCCCATTTAGGATTCGTGGATTCGACCAGCGCAAGGCGCTTGGCACGAGTCCAAGCTTTGATCTGCTTCTCTCGCTCGATCGCGTTGCGTACGTCTTCGAAGCTCTCGAAGTAGACAAGCCGAGTCATGTTGTACTTCGCGGCAAAACCCGGAGTCAATTTCAGTTTGTGCTCCCGCACCCGCCGACGAAGGCTGTTAGTCATGCCGGTGTACAGCCTCTTTGAAGCATTGGCAATGATGTACACGAAGTAGCGCCGCTCTTCACTCATCCGGCTACCATCAAATTGTCGTCCCCGAGCGAAGGGAGGGATCCTGGTTCTTGCCCGCAACGCAAGTCAACGCCGTCCCAAGCAAGCACCAAGGTCCCTCGCTTCGCTCGGGATGACACTCATAAGTTATTAGACAAGTGAAAATACCTAGCGCTTCGCTGCCACAGGTACTCTCGCAGCTTCGGAAGCAGCGCTCGGCATTGTCGTCACTCGTGCACCCTGCGGCGGAGCCTGCGCCGGCGCGGACGCCGGGGTTGCTGGCGTGGCAATCAGTCCCAGCGCTTTGCGCACTTCGGTGTCGAGCTTGGCCATAGTGTCTTTGTTGTCCTTGAGGAACTGGCGGGCGTTCTCGCGGCCCTGGCCGATGCGCTCGCCTTTGTAGCTGAACCATGATCCGGACTTTTCCAGAATATTGTTGTTGACCGCCAGATCGATCAGGTCGCCCTCGCGTGAAATGCCTTCGCCATACAGAATGTCAAACTCGGCTTCGCGGAACGGCGCCGCCACCTTGTTCTTTACTACTTTTACGCGGGTGCGCGAGCCGGTGACTACGTCGCCATCTTTGATGGCCGCGATGCGGCGAATGTCCACGCGCACCGACGAATAAAACTTGAGAGCTCGACCGCCGGTGGTCGTCTCCGGATTGCCAAACATCACGCCGATTTTCTCTCGTATTTGATTAATAAAGATCAGGCAGGTGCGCGACTTCGAAACCGTCCCCGTCAACTTGCGCAGCGCTTGCGACATCAGCCGCGCCTGCAGACCCATGTGGCTGTCGCCCATTTCGCCATCGAGTTCTGCCTTCGGCACGAGCGCCGCCACCGAGTCCACGACGAGCACGTCGATGGCGTTCGAGCGTACCAGCGCCTCTGTAATCTCGAGCGCCTGCTCACCGTAGTCCGGTTGCGAAACCAGCAGATTGTCGACATCGACGCCCAGTTTCTTGGCATAGGCGGGATCGAGAGCGTGCTCGGCGTCCACGAACGCAGCCATGCCGCCGGTTTTCTGCGCTTCGGCAATTACCTGCAGAGTAATGGTCGTCTTGCCGGAAGACTCTGGCCCGAAGACTTCTACTACGCGTCCGCGCGGAAAGCCGCCCACGCCAAGCGCCGCGTCGAACGAAATGGAGCCCGTCGGAATCACGGCGATTGGGACGATCGCCTCTTTCGACCCCAACCGCATGATCGAGCCTTTGCCAAACTGCTTTTCAATCTGTGAAACCGCCAGTTCGATTGCCTTGCCCCGTTCATCCGCCATGGAAGTGTGGCTCCTTAAAGTGCAGAACTAAACAAATCTAACCTGGCCAGATTATACATATAGATCGAAGCGAAACAAAGGCGAAAAGGCAAAACTAGAGTGCGTTTGTGAAAAACTTCCCAAAATGGTCGGCCTCTATAACTTATTTCAGCGGTGCCGCTGGTGCCCGCGCGGTTGTGCTAATTTCCATCGCAGTAGTAAAACGGCGGGTTGGTATTCAACGAGCGTGATGATTTTTGGTTTTCAAGCTGATCGCTATCTTCATCACCGCACCGTCCACAGGATCAATCTCAAACACAGCCCTGCTCCTGTACCCTGGGCTGTCCAGCCGGTATTTGAAAACGCTGTACTGCTGAAAAATGTCAGTGTCATAGGGGGCTCCGTACTTGGCCTGTACCTGCGCAGCGCTGTAGTCGCGATCGGCAAGTTGAAGTACGAAGTAAGCATCCTGATGCTTCTCGCTTCGTAGAACCGAAATTTCAGAGAAAGGAAAGGGCTGCGTCAACGGGTAATCCACAGCCGTGCTCTTGTGTTGATGGACCATCCCCTCCCGTATGATCCCGTCAATCCTCCGGTTCACCTCTCCGTCGATCGTAAAGCCTTCGCGTTTTGCGACGCACCTGCCCTTGTCTGGGCTGCACTCCGCTCGAACCTCGCTTGCCAGATAGGCGCGAAGCACCTTGGAATGTTCCAGCACGGTTTTCAGCCCCTGCTCTCCGGGCAGGGCCGCAGCCGCGAAAAGATAGGGAACCATCGCACGCCAATCGAAGTCGTTCGCGGAAAACTTGGCTGGAGGGCCGGAGTCGGCAGGCTGGCTTCCGCCGTCCACCGCGCTCGACGACGGAGCGAAGACGGAGAGCCCCAGCGACAGCATAATCAAGAGAGGCGCCAGCTTCGTTTTAGCGTGCAAGGCTGAGATCATAGCCGAAGCGAATAAAAACAGCCAGGGTTGTCATCCTGGGGCTCGCGCTTTTTGCGGGCCGAAGAGCCTGCCCTGAAGCCTGTCGAACGGACCTATGGATTTGCTGGCGTGCCGAAAACCTCGGCGTGCGCGATGGCGTCGGGCAAGTTGCAGAGGTCACTTCGTTGGGAATCCTTGGCTAAGCCGAGGACTCCACCGCTTCAGGATGACAAACGAGAAGAGCGATTAGCTTTCAAGCCGCCTGTATAACTCATGATACTTTTTGTTCCAGCGGCGCTAGGCCAACACTTTCAATAAGCCGTATGTGGTATTCGCCCTTGTCCGCACCCTCTTTGTGGCTGAAAGCAATCTCCTTCGTGAAGTAGTTCAGTAAGTCGATTGCGTCATCGGCGATTCTCGGTTTGAATTGTGGGGCAAGGTCCGATCTCAACTGAGTGCTCGTGTAATACCCAGCTGGGTGATGTTTGATTGCACGAAGGGCTGCGTCTGCCGCAGGCTTGGCCGTTTTGATTCGCTTCCGCCAGTCATCTCTACTTTTGCTGAGCATTTTCCCCTCCGAAAGAATCGTGCAATTCTAAAAGAGACGACATCGCTCGGCGACACTCCCAACGTGTGCGAGCGCGGACTCTTGTTCTACTTCTGCGTCGCAACCGCATTTTCCAGCGCCAGGCGGATGAAGCGCTGATACGGCAATCCTGCGTGGGTGGCGCGCCGGCGCACAGCATCGTAAAGTTCTTCGGGCAGGCGCAAATTAATGGATTTGTCCTTGCGCTTCATCTCGAAGCGTACTGTTTGTGCGCCCGAGAGGTCATATTGTGACAAGTCGGCCTTGTCGACAAAGGCCGCCGCAGCAGCGGGCGCTCTTAAACGCCGGGATTTTCTTTTTCATAGGATTCGATCTCTTTTTTGTGCATGTAACGTGCGCTGATCGGCCTGATCAATTGCTTATCGCCCTTGCGCCGCAGCGTAAACACCAGGAATACTCTCCGGCCACTGCTAGTTTGTCCCACGGCGCAAAAGCGGCTTTCCTCCCTCGAATCGGCGGCGCTGGGAACGATGGCAAGAGGCCGGGCGAACAGACTTTCAATCAGTGCAATGGAAAGCCCGTGCTTCTGGCACTTGGCTCTGTTACCGCGATCCCAATCAAAGCCGATGGAACTGCAAGAACATGATAACGGACTAGGTGCTCAAATGTATAGGCAAATGTAACTACCTTACCTCTGCAGCAAATCCACCGGCGCCGTCACATCGTGCACGCGAAAATACTTCGCCAGCGCCGGATACTTTCGCGCCACCGCCTCGTACATTGCATAGGCCACATTACGGTAGGAAATATGTCCGGCCGGAGTAGTGCGCAATTCTGAGATGTATACCGCCTCGGCGAAGTCCATCTTGAACAGGGCTCGCTTGCGATACGCCAGCGGAATTGCGTATTGCGAATTCTCTTCCGCCTCGGGCGCGTTGCGCGCGGCGAGTCTCTCCACGGCGACTTGCGTGCGACGCATGGCGGCGTCGAAGCGGCCGCGAACCCCGGCGTCTTCCAGATCGAGCAGCATCTCGTAACCGTGCTGCGTGGTGAATCCCTGCATCACTTGGATACAGCGGCGGTGACGATGCATGTCGCGGAAGCCGCCCGTATCCATGAGGATGTCGAAGCGGAATTGCTGCCCGGCGCGGAAGCCGCGCAACATTTCGTCGTGCTTGCCGCGATGTCGCAGGCCGAGATCGATGATTTCGCGCCGAAATCTTTCGCCCGAAACCTGCAGCGCCTGCCGCACCTGGCGGTAAGAATAATGGCAGTGTTCGTAGAGCAAAGTGGTCGCGATCTCAACTTCCAGCGGCTCCTCGTCGAGCAGATCGACGATTGCCTTCGAGGGCGCAAGCTGTTCGCTCTTCATCAGTTCGCGCGCCGCCTGGCGCAGTTCGCGGCGCGTTTCCATCTCATACGGATTCGGATCCGCATACCTCACCAGCGTGGGCGCGACACGAACCTCGTGCAGCAATTCCTGTTCCGCCCGCGCGCCCAACTCCGGACTTACAGCGCGAATCTCTTCCACCAGGTTGCGCAAAGATTCTGCATTCACGTTGTAAGCCGCTGAAGTCGCCGCCTTCTTCAACGACTCCCCGAGTTGCCGCACTTCTTTATGCGTGTGCGAAAGCAGGTGCGCCACCTGCGTTTCCAGTGTGCGCGCGTTGACAATCTCGCCAAGCGAAGTATTCGTAGCCAGCGGCAGCAAGTAGCGCGTGATGTCGAAGGCCCGTGCCTTCAGCGTCCGCTCGTACGCCTCCTGCTTGATGTCGGCAGGCTTGGGAGTGATGCTGATCAGGTGCTGCGTCATGTGCGCCGAGAGCGCCTCGTATTCCGCAAAAAGATTATCCAGCGTTTCGCAATACAGCTTGCGGGCCTCAACGTCGGCTCCGAAGTCGGGGATGTAATAGCCGCTCTTCTTGAAGTCCTGATATCGAGTCGAGCGCTCCTGGCCGTCCCAGCGCTGCTCGTCGGCCAGTTCGATTGCGGCCAGAATCGAAAGCCTCTCGACAGCCAGCGCGATATGCGCCAGGTCGGCAATCGAGCGATGGCCATATTGAAAATAGAACGTGTTAAGAAATTTCTCCGCCTTCTGCGCATTGATCTCGCGCAACGACTCCTTCATCGACAACGACGAACGCGAGTATTTCGCCATGGCGTACGCCTGGATCTCCGGCTCAACGCCATAAACCGCGAAGACTTCAGTGGAAGGAGCGCGATCATGTGCTCGGTCCCCTCCCTCGTCTCGTTGCTGTTCAGCCGAGGGGCCGTCCGCATAGGAAGCCCTCTGCGGGGACCGGTGCCCGGAGGCAGTCGAGGCCACGTCTGAAGATGTACTTCTGTTGGAAGGCTCGGGCATGGTGATCACTTCATTCGTCACAGTGTGTGGCATGGGAGTGTTCGAATGTTAATCGGCGGAACAGTAATGCGCAATCGTTAGACAAATGACAACTCGATCGCACCTGGAGAAGAGCGGGAGCTATAATCCACCTTCCGGCATAATGACTTCCTAATCATAGAACCAATGAAGGACTCGAAAGAAATTCGGGAGAACCCATGTCCCTAGCGGGAAGGGTGGCGTTCGTTACGGGCGCGTCGCAAGGCATTGGACGAGCCTGCGCATTGAAGCTCGCCACTGCGGGTGCGACGGTGTCTGTCGCCGCGCGCAATCAGGAAAAGTTGAACCAACTCGCTCATGAAATCACCGCCGCGGGCGGCAAGGCTGCTGCTTTCGCGCTGGATGTTACCGATGAAGAGCAAGTCAAGTCGATGATGAAGGCAGCGGTCGCGCAGTTTGGGAAAATCGACATCCTCGTAAACAACGCCGGAGTCACGCGCGATCAACTGGTGATGCGTATGAAGCGCTCCGACTGGGATGCAGTGCTGCAAACTAATCTGACTGCAGCTTATCTCTGCATTCAGCAAGTCACCAGTTCCATGCTCAAGCAGCGCTGGGGACGCATCATCAATATCAGCAGCGTCTTCGGCCAGGTGGGGCAGGCCGGACAGGCGAATTACTCGGCCTCGAAAGCCGGGCTCATCGGATTGACGATGGCCATCGCGCGTGAGTTGGGATCACGCAACATTACTTGCAACGCCGTGGCCCCGGGCTTCATCGAAACCGCCATGACGGAAGTGCTCGGCGAGGAGTTCAAGCAAAATGCCGCCAAACAGATTCCGCTTGGCCGCGTCGGATCGCCCGCCGATGTGGCGAATGCCGTTGCGTTTCTCGCTTCCGACGAAGCATCGTATATTACCGGTCACGTGTTGAACGTGAATGGCGGAATGCTGATGGGGTAGAAAGCTTTTCACCGCCGAGAACGCCGAGAACGCAGACAAAAATGGAAACTGATTCGGCTAAGGAGTTAACGCCTGGAATTTCCTCGGTATTCTCAGCGTCCTCGGCGGTGAAAGGTTTGTCGATTTTTCAAGCCGATTCGCCCGCCCAGATCGTGCAGGCCCGCGAATTGTTCATCGAATATGCCCAGTCCCTCGGCTTCAGCCTTTGCTTCCAAAACTTTGATAAAGAGCTAGCGGGATTGCCCGGTGAATACGCTCCCCCGGAGGGTCGGCTGATTCTCGCGGAATGGGAAGGCCATGTCGCGGGCTGCGTCGCGCTGCACAAATTAGAATCGGGCGTTTGTGAAATGAAGCGGCTGTACCTGCGCCCGGAGTTTCGCGGCAAGGGCCTGGGACGCGCACTGGCAGAGCGAATTATCGCGGAGGCGCGCCAGATCGGTTACCAGCGCATGCGCCTAGACACGGTCGAGCCGGTGATGAAAGATGCGGTTGCGGTGTATCGCAAACTCGGGTTCAAGGAGATTGCTCCGTACTGTGCGAACCCGATTGCGGGAGCAATGTACCTGGAGTTGGAATTGCGATGAACTCGCCGAGAGGTCGAAAGCCATGAAGAAAATCAGCCTGCTAATGTTCATTACGCTGTTTGTTTCCGCTTGCTTCGCCGCCGACGGCAAATCCGTCTCCTATAAAAGCGGCGACGAAACCGTGCAGGGCGTGCTCTACACTCCTGCTGGCAGGGGACGATTCCCCGCGATCATCGTCATCCATGAGTGGTGGGGCTTGAACGACTGGGTCAAAGACCAAGCCTCGAAGCTGGCCGATCAGGGCTACGAAGCCTTGGCCATTGATCTGTATCGCGGCAAAGTTGCGACCACATCGGACATGGCGCATGAACTAATGCGCGGAGTACCGGAAGATCGCGCGAAACGCGACCTGCACGCGGCCTTCGAATTTCTGCAATCGCAGCCAAATGTCGAGAAGGATCGCATCGGGGCAATAGGCTGGTGCATGGGCGGAGGCTACTCCCTCGATGTAGCGCTTCAGGAACCAACGCTCGCGGCGGATGTCATCAACTACGGCCATCTGGCCACCGACCCCGAGGCGATCAAGAAAATTAACGCTCCCATCCTCGGCCTGTTCGGCGGCCAGGATCGCGGCATTACTCCCGATGACGTTCATAAATTCGAGGCGGCGATGAAGCAGGCGGGCAAGAGGATCGACGTCAAAATCTATGACGATGCCGGCCATGCTTTCGAAAATCCGAATAACAAGGACGGCTACCGCGCCGACGATACCGCCGATGCGTGGAAACGTACGATCAGCTTTCTGGCGGAGAACCTGAAAAAATAATTTGTTGGCACACGAAGCCGGGCCGTTTTCCGGTGAATCGTTTCTTGCTCGGCGTCAAAGTCTTTTGCAGTCTGAGTGGGTGAGGCCCCACTCCCGTGTACTTCCATATGGCACTAAATTCCACTTGCCAGAAAATCCCGATCTGGTTACTATGTCGCATCTGCAATGCTCCCCCAGATCAACATCGGCGAGACCATTCGAAACTACCGGCTGCAGAGAGGGATGTCTCAGGGAGACATTGAAAAACGCACCGGCTTGCTGCGATGCTATTTGTCGCGCGTCGAAAACGGCCATACCATCCCATCCCTCGATACACTATCGAAAATTGCTGGGGCAATGGAGATTGCACTTTCGCAGTTCTTCTCCGAATCCGGGCACAACAATGGCACCAAGGGATTGCCGCAGCTCTCCGATGACGAGGTTCGGTTCCTCAGTCAGGTGCGGCGCTATTCTGCCAACCTCAATGACAGCGATCGCAAGCTAGTCCTTGCCATGGTGAAGAAGATGGCCGCGAATGCGAAGTAGCTAGGATATCGCCTCTCAGCCATCAGCGTTCTGCCCTCAGCGATAAAACAGCAGTAACGTCGCATCCCAGCGCAGCGAGGGAGCTTTTTGTTGGCGTCACCCCGGACTCAGAGCTCAAGAACACCCGGTAGTTGCACCGCCTCAAGCTGACAGCTCACAGCCCCGCACCCTTACCTTCGTACCATGAACCTCGGTGACCGCCGGGTACCTCGCCGCCGTACGGCGATCTCATTACACTGGTGTCTCGGAGATTCTTAGTGACCATCGATGAAGAACTGGGCGTGCTAGAAACGCAGCTTCGCCGGCTGAAGATCGAGTACGAGGTTTTTTTCAGCAATCCGACTAAGCGGCCTCCCACCGATATTGAGTGGAAGGTGCTTTCCCTGCTGCGCAAATTTTCCGACGGCGGCCGCATGAGCTTTTCCCAGCGCTATCGTTACAACGAGATGGCCCAGCGCTACGCCGTATACAGCGATCTGTGGCGCAAGAAATCGCGCATTCGTGAGGAAGGCTACCGCCGTCCACAGGACGCGCTTCTTGCCGTGCAAGGGGTGCGGCTCGAAGAAGAGCACAAGCCCCAGCACAAACCGGTCTACGGCCTGAGCCATACCGCTGAAGCGGCGGCTGCAACCAGCTCGCAGCCCTTCACGTTGCACAACGTGGATCAGGGCGAACGCGAGCAGGTGGAGCGCTTATACAACACGCTGGTCGCGGCCAAGAAAAAGGCGGGAGAAAACGTTTCGGGCAGCCTCGATTCCTTCTCGACATTCGTGCAGAAGAAAACGGAGCAAATTCGCAAGCAATACGGTTGCCAGGACGTCGAATTCTCCGTCGAACTCACGGATGGCCACGTCAAGCTTAAGGCAAAAGCAAAAGCCCAGGACGGCCATTAGTCGTCGGTCGTTCGTCGTTGGTCGTTAACAATCCTTCAGCAACCCTTCATCTTCCGTACGAGAATTCCTCCGTAGCGCAGCCAGCGTGGTGACTGAAGTTCCCGATACCGTCTGGCCGATCCTTTTGGCTGATCCCTAAAGTGTTGCCTCCGCCCTGCCGATAGGAGATTAAGAAGCACTCGCCTTGGAGGCTGAATGTCCCCTACAGCTCGCCTATCCTCACAGCGCCGCGTCATTTCACTTCTAAGCCTAACAATTCTCCTATCGCTTCCTACCTTGGAGTTGCAGGCCAGAGCGCAGCCGGCTGATCCTCCGAATCCTTCGTATGTACAACCTGCCGACCGCATCACCAGCTTCATCGATGATGAGCAAACTGTCGCATTGCCTGGCAACCGGCATCCCTTGGCGGTCGCGGAATATGACGGTGGCGCAGTCGCGCCCGATTTCCCCATGCAGCACATGATCCTCACGCTGTTGCCCGACGCCGCGCAGCAAGACGCTCTCACGCAGTTAGTCGAGGCTCAGCACAATCCCGAGTCTTCCTACTATCATCAGTGGCTCACGCCAGAGGAATATGCGGAGCGCTTCGGAGTCTCGGAAGCGGACGTGGCTCAAATCTCGGGCTGGCTGCAAGGGCACGGCTTCGAGATGGAAGAAGTTACCGCCGGGCGCCGGTCCATTATTTTCAGCGGCACCGCAGCCCAGGTGCAATCGGCCTTTCATACTCAGATTCATACTTACAAGATTGGTGGGGAGATCCACCACGCTAACGCCAAAGATCCTGAAATACCCCTGGCTCTGGTTCGAGTAGTGGGCGGCGTGGTTTCGCTACACGATTTTCGCAGCGAGCCGATGCACAGTGTTGTGCACAAAGCATCCCCTGAATTCAGCAGCGGAAGCTCACACTACCTGGCGCCCGCAGACTTCGCCACCATCTATGACGTCGTCCCGCTTTACCAGCAATCCGTTACTGGCAATGGCGAGTCCGTGGCTATCGTGGCTCGCACTAACATCAACATTGCAGACGTGGAGCAGTTCCGCACGCTCTTTGGCTTGCCTGCCAACAACCCTCAGATCATCGTCAACGGAATCAACCCGGGAATTATCAGCTCGGCAGAGGAAACAGAAGCCGATCTCGATGTCGAGTGGTCCGGAGCGGTGGCCAAGGGTGCAACCATCAAGTTTGTGGTTTCGAAATCAACGAATTCCAGTGACGGTGTCGATCTCTCCGCGCAATACATCGTGAACCAGAACGTCGCGCCGGTGATGAGCACGAGCTTCGGGCTATGCGAGGCCGCGCTCGGTTCTTCCGGAAATAGTTTTCTGAGCAGTTTGTGGCAGCAGGCGGCAGCGCAAGGCATCACCGTCCTGGTTTCTTCAGGAGATAATGGCGCCGCGGGCTGCGACTCCGCATCGGCCTCAACCGCGACGCACGGAGGTGCGGTGAACGGCCTGTGTTCCACGCCTTACAGCGTTTGTGTGGGCGGTACCGAGTTTAACGATGCTTCCCATCCTTCGCTCTACTGGTCGTCATCAAACGCCTCGGGCACTGAGGGTTCGGCCCTCAGCTACATTCCCGAAGTCGTCTGGAACGAAAGCGGCGTTGGGGATGGGCTATGGGCCAGTGGTGGCGGCGTGAGCAGCATCTATGGCAAGCCGTCATGGCAAATCGGTACGGGAGTTCCGGCCGATGGCAAGCGCGACGTTCCCGACGTTTCGCTGACCGCAGCCGGACACGACGGCTATCTTATAGTCCAAAGCGGTTCTCTCTACGTGGTCGGCGGCACCTCAGCGGCGGCGCCATCGTTTGCCGGACTTATGGCGCTGGTAGTACAGCACACTGCGGCGCGCCAGGGCAATGCCAATACCACCTTTTACCCATTAGCCACCAAACAGCGCGCTGGCGGAGCAACCGTGTTTCACGACATCACTGTGGGCAATAACAGCGTTCCGGGACAGACGGGCTTCAATGCGACGCCGGGATATGATCAAGCGACCGGGCTCGGCTCGGTCGACGCATCGGTATTAGTGAATCACTGGAGCGATGCCACCGTTGTTCCTGCGTTCACACTAACTGCTTCGGCGAAGTCTCTCTCGGTCACCGCGGGATCCAACAACAGCGTCACTCTGAGCATCGCGGTCAGCGGAGGCTTCAACGCGGCGGTCGCATTTTCGGTGAGCGGCCTTCCCTCTGGAGTTACGGCTGCATTTGTGCCGGCTACGCTTCCCGCTCCCGGTTCAGGCAGCAGCATTCTTAGGATCACAGCCGCCAGCGGCGCTCATCCGGGGGTTTATTCCGCTACAGTGGCCGCAGGTAGCAGCTCGGCGAAGCAAACCGCAGTGGTCGCTGTCTCAGTAGCTCCAGTTCCCACGTTCACTTTGGTGTCCTCGGCAAGCTCGATCAGCGTGCCAGCAGGAAGATCCAAAAGTCTTACGTTTACGACGACGCCGAGCTCGACCTTCAATGCCGCTATCACACTCTCTGTCACGGGACTACCCGCGGGCTTGACTGTGCAGATCCTACCCTCGGGACTGGTCGCGGCTCCTGGTGGGCGAGCCAGCACGATAACCTTTTCGGCAGCTTCGAAAGTGGCTCCCAAGGCCTATCCGATAACCTTGACCGCCATTGGCGCAGGCGTAACGCAAAAGCAAACCGTGACGGTAAACGTTTCCCGCTTGTCGGTTAGCGCAAGCGCCAGCAGGGCAATTGTCAGCTCAACCGCGAAGGGAAACTGACATTCACCACCGCGACTTTGGAAGGCTTCAGTCCTCGGCGGCACTCACGCTCCCGCTGCTGCGGGCCAGAGCAACCGCGAGCTTCACTCCGAAAACGGTGGCGTCGCCGGGAAAAGGCTCATCCAGGCTTTGCCTTTCATCGCAGTTTGTCGGGCACTTACAGCGTCGATAAGACGCCTTACCTGTAAACGTCCGACACCACGCTACTCAGCAAGAGACCAGCGCTTCGAGCCCACGAAAAGGGTTGCCTGTGAATCGTCCGCAGGACGATAACCGGTTTCGAGAGAGCCTCGAGACATTTTATCTTTCCCAGAATCCAGCCACTGTGCCTGTTGACGCATCTCATTTCAGGCGCTTATTATTTTTGTTTGGCCCAAACTCTACGGATGGCTCTGGGAATCCGTCGCAGAAATCAGAAGTGATCTATGGATAAGAAGAAGTTGGAAGCATTCAAGAAACGGCTGGAGACGCGGCAGCAGGATCTGCGCCGCACCGTATCGCGTACCCAAGCAGATGGCCGTTCTGCCGACGAAGATACGGCCCAGGATATTGCCGACCGGGCGGCTAGTTCCTATACCAAAGAGTTTCTCTTTAGCCAGAGCAACAACGACCGCCAGCTCCTGCAGATGGTGGAAAGAGCGCTGGCACGCATCCGGGAAGGCAACTTCGGCGAGTGCATCCACTGCGGGAAGGAAATCAACGCGAAGCGCCTCGAGGCTGTGCCCTGGACGCGCCACTGCATCGAGTGCCAGGAGAAGCTCGAACAGGGACTGTTGGAAGAAGCGCCAAGGTAGAAGAGTCCCTTCGACCTCGAGGGGCGCTCATTTAGCCACAGGAGTTTCCTTACGCACAGCTTCGCGGTTGAGATTTCGCAAAGTGGCAGCAATAAGGTCTGACGGCTTTGACGGAGCCATTTTCCGGCTGATAAACTAACACATCGTCCCACCAATAGAGAGTCATCGACATAGACTGACAAGACTGAGATTGGAAGGTAGTCGTGCGCGCACAAACCCGCCATCAACTTAAACAGGATGCATTCAGCCGGGTCACCATCGGAGCTGCCGAGAAAACCGCCCACTGGAGCGTGGAACACAGGAACACCCTGGCCATTGCTGCCATCGCTGTCATCGTAGTCGTTGCCGTGGTGGCAGGCGGATGGTATTACGAGAGCACGCAGGACGAGAAAGCCAGCTTTGACTTGACGCAGGCGACCAGAACTCTGGAGGCACAGTTGCGGCCCGCGGGAGTTCCGGCGCAACCGGATATCCCCAGCTTTACGTCGGCCAAGGAGCGCGCGGAAGCTGCCAGAAAACAATTTCAGGCGATCGTGGGCGAGTATCCTCACACCCGCACGGCGGATATGGCGCGTTATTTCCTGGGCGTGACCTCGGCGAGTATGGGCGACAACCCCGGCGCCGAAAAAAACTTCAAGGCCGTAGCTTCGACCGGCAACAAAGAACTGGCCTCGGTGGCGAAATTGGCGCTGGCCGCTCTCTACGGCAACTCGAACCGCACCAAGGACGGCGTGGCGCTCTACCAGGAACTGATCAACCATCCTACGGCTTCAGTGAGCAAGGTGACCGCGCAATTGGAGCTGGCGGAACTTTACCAGAGCACCAACCAGCCGCTCGATGCCAAACGCCTCTACGAGCAAATCAAAAAAGACAATCCCAGCACGGAAGCCGGACAGATGGCGACGCAGAAGTTGGCTGAACTGAAGTAGGAGCAGTGATCAGTGGTCAGTACTCAGTGGCCAGCCGACAGCTTCCAGCCCCCTGAATCTCATCCCGTTGATTCCGTAGTCATTGACCTAATCGCTAGGCACTGACCACTGCCCACTGACCACTGCATTTCTTCTTTTTCTGTCACTTACTTTCGTAAGCCCAATCAATACTTTCCCGGTGAGTTGCCGCTCTGGCTCAAGGAGAATTCACGGAAGTGCATTCTCGTTCGCGAGTGAGGGCTCATGAGGAGTTTTCGGCAATGTGGATTCTTGGCGGTCTGCGTTCTGACATGGTGCGTGGTTCCTGCGTTTAGCCAGCAGGCAGACTCCGGGCAGAGCCTCGGCGACGTGGCCCGCAAGCTTCGCAAAGACACGACCAACGAAGTCAAAATGACGGACGCGGACACAAAGAAGCTCTTCGAATCCGTGGATAGAATCTTCGCCTTCGCAGCCGAAGACACTGAGATGCCGAAGCGCGCCGTGGTGAAGCGCCGGCTTGTGAGCAAGGCGGATGTAGAAAAGTACGCCGCCGGACAATTGGGAAAGGAAGAATTCGCCAAAAGTTTCGCGGAAGAGGAGCTGAGCATGAAGAAGCTCGGATTCCTGCCACGCGATTTCAATTTGAAAGAATTTCTGGTGAAGTCCACCGGCCAGGGAATTGCGGCCTATTACGACGACGAGACCAAGACAACCTCGATGCTGAACTGGGTACCTCCCGACCGCCAGGAACCCATTCTGGCGCATGAGTTAACCCATGCCCTACAGGACCAGAACTATGACCTCGCGAAGTGGATGAAGGCCGGGAAGAAAGCAGGAGAGACTGGCACATCCGACGACAGCGCGGTGGCGCGCAAAGCCGTGGTGGAAGGCCAGGCCATGGTGGTCTACGTGGATTATCTCCTCAAGCCCGTGGGCCGCAGTCTCGAGGACACCCCGGGTTTGGTGTATCAGATGGAAGAGCCGGCAGTGAAGGCCGTGATCGATTCACAGCTCATGCACGAAGCGCCGATGATCCTGCGCGAGACGGGAACGTTTGCCTATCAGGAAGGCCTGATCTTCGAAGGCGAGTTGCTGCACAAGGGCGGGAAGAAGATGGCATTTGCGGGTGCGTTCGCGCGTCCTCCGCGGAATTCGCACGAGGTGTTGCAGCCGAAGGCTTATATCGATGACGAGAAACTGCCGCCAGTGCGCATCGCGGATATGCGGGAGGTGCTGAGCAACGAGTACGACGTCTACGATTCGGGCGGAATTGGCGAACTGGACGTGCGTGCCCTGTTGAAACAGTTTGGCGAGCGGAAAATCGCAGAGGATGTTTCTTCGGCTTGGCAAGGCGGGGCCTTTGTGACTTTCCGGCGGAAGGACAAAGTGGTGGCAGACGCGACGGCCAACACAGCAGATCTGTCCTTGCTGTACGTTTCGCGATGGAAAACTCCACAGGCCGCTGAGCGTTTTGCGCACTTCTATGCTGGCGCCGTCTCCCAGCGCTATCACAGCGCAACCGCACAAGAAGTACAAGTTTGTTCGGGGACGAATTGTCCCATCTCGACGGCGCAGATCACGACCGAGGAGGGCCCAGTCATCGTGGAACATTGGGACGACAACACCGTCATCGTCTCGGAGAGCTTCGACACCGCTACCGCCGCCAAGCTGCGGACGGCGTTGCGGGACGTGGCAGGGCCGGTGCGTGCCGATGCCATGCCGCAGGAGGAGATAGGACTGCGACTGTTTGAGATTTCTGCATTTCGGGCATTCGCAGAGCAGGTTGGTGGAGAGGTCGCAGCAGCAATGAGCCGGGAGGTCGGGCATTAACTGCTTAAAGTACGCTACGCGATTGTTCTTTGGCGAGCTGACGGCACGTGGGGCGAATCACCTCTTGTATGATGTTCGACTGAACGAATTGAAAGCCATAGCGAAAAGCACTCTTTTGGCAAACCATGGCATAGATCGTAACTGGGCCGAAGGGAAGAGTGAAATCCAGCTGTACAAGTTCGCCCAACGGAACTTCAATTCTCAACATGGCTGAGATTCCAGATTCGCTGATGTCTACGGTGTAGCCGTTCAGCAAACCGCAGGTGTGCGAAGTAATCCTGATTTCGACCTCAAGTTTGAAGCGAGGTTGGCTGCGCTTTTCAATTGCTTCACGAGCGAGAGCAGCCGTCGTTTGATTGTGAATTCCCAATGTTCTGACCCTCTCTGATATGTTCCTTATCGGCAAAGCGCTTACCGGACTGTAGGTCCATTTTCACTTTCCGCGCTGATTGGGTAGGATGATTGTCCAGTCCTTTCGCGACTCGGTAATCTATGGCCGACTTCACACTGCGGGTGAATGGAAGCGAGAAAAAGGTAAATGTTGCACCGGAGACACCCTTGCTTTGGGTGTTACGAGACACGCTGGAACTCACGGGAACGAAGTTCGGCTGCGGCGCGGGGTTGTGCGGGGCTTGTACTGTGCACGTGGAAGGAGCCGCAATCCGATCGTGCTCAACTCCGGTTTCCGAGGTCAGCGGCAGGAGCGTCACAACGATTGAAGGCCTCGGAGTCAACGGGATGCATGTGTTGCAAGAGGCATGGATTGCTGAGGAGGTTCCGCAATGCGGCTACTGCCAAACCGGACAGATCATGACGGCGGCGGCTCTGCTGGCGAAGATACCGAATCCGAGCGATGAGCAGATTACGCAGGCGATGAACGGCAACTTGTGCCGCTGTGGAACGTATGAACGAATTCGCAAGGCGATTCACAGGGCTTCCGGGATGAGTCCGGTTGGAGCGCGAGGTGGGCAATGAGTCCGCTTAGCCGGAGAGAATTCGTTGCGGGTGGAGTGGCTGCGGGAGTTGGACTGGTAGTGGGTTTCTATTTGCCGCACGGCGGGAAATCCGGCAGAGAAATTTTTTCACCGAATGCTTATGTTCGGATCACGCAGGATAACAAGGTCACCATCGTTCTTGCGCGCTCAGAAATGGGCCAGGGCGTGCGAACCGCGTTGCCCATGATTCTCGCGGAGGAATTGGAAGCGGACTGGAAAAATATTGAAATCGAGCAGGCAGGGGCGAGCACGCTCTACGGTGACCAAACTACCGGCGGCAGCGCAAGTGTAAAGACGACTTGGGATCCCATGCGCAAGGCGGGAGCGGCGGCGCGGGAGATGTTGATTTCGGCGGCGGCGCTGGCTTGGAGCGTCCCGCGCTCGAGCTGCAACGCACACAGTGGAAGCATCGTGCATGCGGCGTCAAACCGCCGCCTGAGCTATGGAGAGTTAGTCAGCAGGGCTGCGACCTTGCCGATTCCCACCGATGTTCCATTGAAGCAGAGCAAGGATTACAAGATTGTTGGCCAGCGGCTGGCACGCGTCGACACGCCATCCAAAGTGAAGGGCGAAGCGGTGTTTGGCATCGACTTCAAGATCCCTGGAACGAAGTACGCGGTGCTGTCGCGTTGTCCTACGATCGGCGGCAAGGTCGCAAGCTTCGACGATAAAGAGTCGAAGAAGAGTTTCGGGCGTGAGTTATGTGGGCAAGATCGGCGATGCGGCGGTAGCGGTGGTGGCTGACAGCGTTTGGGGCGCGATGGAAGGGCGTCGCGTGTTAAGCGTGAATTGGGATGACGGTCCCAATAAAGACTTGAATACGGCGGCCGTGACTGAATCGCTGAAGCAGGCAGCTGCGAAAAAAGGCGCGAGTCTGTATTTGGCTGGGGATGTTTCGAAAGTCACCGGGCGGCGGATTTCGTCCGAATATCAACTGCCGTTCATGGCGCATGCGCCGATGGAACCGGGAAATTGCACTGCAAACTATTCCGGAAACGCATGCGAGTTGTGGGCTCCCACGCAGGTACCGCAGGATTGCCGCGACTCGGTGGCACAAGCGGTGGGCCTCGATCCGGATCGGGTAAGAGTGAATGTCACGCTGATGGGAGGGGGGTTCGGGCGGCGCCTGGAGCACGACTATGCGGTAGAAGCCGCACTGGTATCGAAGGCGCTGCATGATGCAAAACTCGGCGGTCCGGCGAAAGTGCTTTGGACTCGCGAGGACGACATGCGGTTTTCGACCTACCGACCGGCGAGTCTGCACCAACTGAGCGCGACGCTCGATGGAGCCGGATGGCCGGTTGCATTTACGCATCGCATCATCGCGCCTTCAATCAGCGGGCAGAAAGGTCAGCCTGGACCGAACGGAATCGATCCCGATCTGCCGGATGAGGCTGCATTCGTGTACGCACTGCAGAATGTTTCGCTGGAATATGTTCTCGCCGAGACCGCGGTGCCTCTGGGTTGGATGCGCTCCGTCTATGCTCTGCAGGCAGGTTTCGCGAGTGAGAGTTTCGTGGATGAACTCGCTGCGGCGGCGGGAAAAGATCCGCTGGAGTATAGGCTGCACATGCTGGCGAGGGACCAGGACGTTCCGTACTTCACGACAACATGGAAGACGGTGCGGATGCGCGGCGTGCTGCAACTGGCGGCGGACAAAGCGGGATGGAAAAATCCTTTGCCGCCGGGCCGCTTTCGCGGAATCGCCTGCTTCGGATGTTTTTCGTCCTACATGGCGGAAGTGGTCGAGATCAGCATGGAAAACGAAACGCCCCGAGTGCATCGAGTCGTCGCGGCGGTGGACTGCGGGCAAGTGGTGAATCCCAGCATTCTGGAGCAGCAGATCCAAGGCGGAATCGTTTATGCGCTGACGAATGCCCTTCGAGCGAAGATTACCATTGAGAAAGGCCGCGTGGTGCAGGGAAATTTTGACGACTACGCGCCACTGCGCATGGAAGAGACGCCAGTGGTGGAAGTGTATTCCGTGCAAAGCACGGAAGCTCCGACGGGGATTGGAGAGCCCTCTGTGCCGCCGCTGGCGCCGGCGCTGTGCAACGCGATTTACGCAGCGACCAAGAAAAGAATTCGGGCGCTGCCGATATTGAATTCTTGACCAGAGGTTTCGTGTGCCGGACGCAGAGCTTTTAAATGCAAAGGCCGTTAAGAATCCGCGAAGGTCGCGAAGCTTCAGAATTGTGAGGATGATTTCAGAGTGGATTGGGGAACTGATGGAGGCATGGGCTGGCCTACTGTCATTTTGAAGATTTTGATGTTTTTGCCGAACGACTCGAAACGAAGGTCGTGAAACTCCGTGAAGTGACTGCGCAAGTCTTCGGGAAGATCCACGCCCCACCCCATCTGAACAACCCGCACAGTGTCTCCAGCTTTGAGTCTGCAGGATTGCAGCAGTTGCTGCCATTGTTGCGGGAAATTATCCGCCCAGAACATCCATTCCTTATAGTCTGAGGAAATAACTCGGTGACCCGCGCAGGAGAATTGCTCGAAGTTGGGGGGGCCCGGGTCGAAAACAATCGGCCGCTGCTGGCATAGATAGTGCCCAAGAATCAGGTCGGTCTGATAATCGGTGAAGATGATATCGGACGGAGCAATATTCTGCTGTACGAACTCGATCGCGGCCGCCATGTGGGCACGGCTCTGATCGGCGCGCTCCATGCGCGGCTGCCGCGCCTTGCCAAAAGCGATGCATGCGATGAGAACGAATGCCGCCATCGCAAGTCCTCGCGGCCATTTTCCCGCCCCTAAACACGTTATTGCCACACTGACACCGGCGATGCCCGGGATAGCCAGAAATACTACGTGCCGCGTGCCCCCATAGGGGTAAACATGAGCCAGGCTTGCGGCGCCAGCAATGGCAAACGGTAACAGCAGGAGTATTCCTAAGCGCCACGAGATGCGAGCGTCCGGGAAGCCTTTTCTGCGCAGCAAGAGTGCGGCTCCCACCAGGAAAAAAACTCCCATGACATCGCCTACGGCAAGTTGGCCAAACAAATATTGAAAGACGCCAAAACTGTGGCCCAACAAGAAAGTAAGCCGGTTATCACGCGCTGCATCAAAATACGAGCGGCGCAGAAAAAACTCGCTCATCCAGCCTTGCAGGGCGGTTCTTGATTCGCCCACTCCCAACTTCGAAATGTGGCTCTTATATAGGAATATGGCGAGAGCAACGGCGCCGAATTGTCCGATTGCCCAAAGCGTTACTAAGCTGGCGCGCGGGCGGTCCACGAAAATTCTAAGCAGCGTATAAATTCCCAGAGCCACGGCAAACAAGAATGCCGAGTAATGGGAAAGCATAGCCAGGTAGAGGCACAGAGAGAAGACTGCCATTCTGACTGGGGAGTTTTTCCCGAAGGCTTCATCCAAAAAATACAAAGCGCTCGCGAGAAACGCCAGCAGCAAGGGATATTGCCGGATTTCCGCCGAGAGCACGACCATCGGCGGTAGCAAGGCGACGAAAAGAAGTCCGATGACGCCAGCAAGATAACCGGCGGCGTTGGCGAGCCATTTATAAAACATCCAACAAAACGCAACCCCAGCGAGAACCAACGGCAAGCGTAGCCAGAGTTCTGACGTGCCGAGCACACGCCAGAAATAGAGCACAAACGTGAGCAGAGGAGGGTGAGAGGCGGTAAGGCTTTCTTTGTAGGCAAGGGCCAACGAAGGCTGATTCGCCAGCCGAAAATGCAGCGCCTCGTCGGGATTGAGAAAAGTTCCCGAAGCCGTCCACAGTCGCGCCAGGAACCCGAGCAACGTGATTAGACCCGCCACGAGATCTGCGTGGCCGTGAAACCAATCATCCTCCTTCTCCAGTGTGCTCACCATACGGGTCCAACCATAATAACCATTGCGAGGGTTGGACGGAGTCGCCTTGACACTGCTTTCTCTCAGCCTTTATCCTTAATTTTGCTCCTTGCGGTACTTGCGCCTTCTTGGCGTGCTTCCGCGGGCCTGGAGCGGCAACTGGACGGGGCGCGGAGGTTTCCGATGTTCTTCGAGATCAAAGATTTAGAACTTCATCCGGTGGAATTTGCCGAGAAGTTTGAGCCGGGTGTCATCGACCTGGGAGAAGATTATCGCCAAGTTACTCCCATTGAGAGCAGCGGTCGGGCAGATCTGGTCGAGGAACATCACGGCAAGCATAAAATAATCCAGGACATACGTATCCAAGGTAGGCTTGCAACCAGCCTTGAGATGATTTGTGCCCGTTGCCTCGAGCCCGTGACACAGGATGTGAAGCGCGAATTTGACCTGTTATATCGTCCCCAGGGCGCGGACGCCGGGCGGGATGAAATGTCGGTAACCGACGCGGAAGCAGAGATCAGCTATTATGAGGGCGAGGGTCTTTTGCTCGACGATGTGGTGCGCGAGCAGGTGCTTTTGGCGGCGCCGCTGAAGGTGATTTGCCGCGAAGATTGCAAAGGATTGTGCCCTCACTGCGGCAAGAATCTGAATCAGGAACAGTGCTCCTGTGCAGCGCAAGTAGAGGAACCGCGATGGGCGGCGCTGAAGGAAATCCGCGGCAAGCTGGCGCATTAGCAGCTAAAGGGCCGTGGAGGGGAAACACGGCGGCGAAGTCACCGCCGGAACTAGAACCATTCATGCTTTCGGCGGGCGACGTGCCGATCGAGATACTGCAGCAAAGCTCGAATTATTGAGAGATTGATAGTACGAGGCCCGAGCGCCTTGGCGAGAGAAATCACATACTATGCCGAATCCAAAACGAAGACATTCTCAGAAGCGAACCTCGACCCGGCGGGCGCACGACGCCCTGAAGAGCCACTCGCTCTCCGAGTGTCCGAATTGCCACGAAAAGAAGATGCCGCATCGCGCTTGTGTGAAGTGCGGCTACTACAAAGGTCGCGAAGTTGTGGAAGTCGTGGAAACCAGCTAGCTCCCTGCCACCATGCCTAGCGTGATCGCGCTGGATGCGATGGGTTCGGACCGGGCGCCCAAGCCTGAAATCGAGGGCGCGATTCATGCTGCTCGCAATTACGGCGTGCGCGTAGTGCTTGTCGGCCCCGAAGCCACCCTCAAAGCGGAACTCGATCGTCACCCTTCAGCCGCACGGCTGCCCATCGAAATCATCCATGCCAGCCAAGTCATTACCATGGAAGATAAGGCGGTGCAGGCGGTGCGCGCCAAGCGCGACTCCTCTATGCGGGTGGGATTGCGGCTGGTTCGAGAAGGACGCGCGGCGGGTTTTGTAACCGCGGGCAACACCGGTGCCGCCATGGCTACAGCCAAGATGGTGCTGGGCGCATTGCATGGCGTGGACCGGCCGGCGCTGGCGGCGGTTTTTCCAACGGCCCCGGGTACGGCCGCGATTTTGCTGGATGTCGGCGCGAACGTGGATTGCAAGCCCCATAACCTCGAGCAGTTCGCGGTGATGGGCGAGATTTATTTCCGGTCCATGTTCGGTAGCACCTATGGCAATCGGCTTGGCAATTTGGTCGGAAGCGCGTCCGACTATAGAGCATTCGGGCGTTCCGCCTTTGGTTCGGGGCGGCGTCCACGGGTGGGATTGCTCTCGATTGGCGAGGAAGAAACCAAAGGCAACGAGTTGACCCGCGAGTCGTTCCAGCTTTTGAAGCGGCTTCCTTTGAATTTTGTCGGCAATGTGGAGGGCCGCGACCTGTTCAATGGCCACGTCGACGTGATCGTCGCCGACGGATTCGTGGGCAACGTGGCACTCAAGATTTCCGAGGGCGTGGCCAACCTCGTGCGCACGGTATTGAAGGAATCGCTCAAAGCAACGATTACCAGTCAGGTCGGAGCGATGCTTTCCCGCAGCGCATTCGGCGACTTTAAAAAGCGCATCGACCACACCGAATACGGCGGGGCACCACTATTAGGAATCAAGGGTGTCTGCATTATCACGCACGGCTCCTCGAATGCGAATGCCATCAAGAATGCAGTGCGCGTAGCAGCCGAGTTTTCTGAGCGGCACATCAACGCGTCGATCGAGCAGGGACTAGCCGCGCTTCGTCCCGTGCCCGCTGAGGTGGAAGCTGCGCCGGTTCAATAGGGCTCGAAATCAAAATCATGAACCAATTCACAGACCTCGCCCAGGTTGACCAATCAAAGTCAGTCCCCTCAAAGATCGCATTCCTTTTCCCCGGCCAGGGATCACAAACCGTGGGCATGGGTAAAGATCTAGCCGAGAAGCATCCCGTCGCGCGCCAGACGTTCGAAGAAGCTGACGAAGCGCTGGGCTACAAATTGTCGCAAATATGCTTCTCCGGCCCCGAATCTCAGCTGCGCCTGACCGAAATCACGCAGCCCGCGATTCTGACCACGTCAATCGCCGCGCTCAGAGTTTTACAGACACAAATTCCTACGGCGGACTTTGTGGCAGGGCATAGCCTGGGTGAGTACTCAGCGCATGTGGCCTCCCGGACAATCAGCTTCGCAGACGCAGTGCGCGTGGTGCGGAACCGGGGCAAGTATATGCAGGAGGCCGTTCCGGTGGGCGTGGGAGCCATGGCGGCAATCCTCGGCATGGATTTGGAGAAGGTGGCTGGAATTTGTAAAGATGCCGAGCAGGGCGAGGTCTGCGCCCCGGCGAATATCAACTCGCCGCAGCAGATTGTTATCTCCGGCAATACTGAAGCGGTAAAACGTGGAGCGAAGCTGGCCGACGCGCGTGGAGCAAAGCTCGCGAAGGTGTTACCGGTAAGCGCGCCGTTCCACTGTTCGCTAATGAAGCCCGCGCAAGATCGCCTGGAAGTGGATCTGAATGCGCTCAAGATGCAGAAGCCGGTCTACCCCGTTGCGTGCAATGTGGAAGCGTCCCTGGTCAGCGACGATCTAAGGGCACGTGAAACGTTGGTGGCCCAGGTGACGAGCCCAGTAGAGTGGGAGCAGTGCATTCGCCTGCTGATTGCGGAAGGCGTGCAGATGTTCGTGGAAATCGGCCCGGGGAAAGTTCTATGCGGGCTCATGCGGCAGATCGACCGGTCGAAGACCTGCCTGAATGTCGGAGACGAGGCATCCTTGAGCAAAGTGGTGGCGCAGTTTGCGAATCACGGATGCAGTGTGCACAGCTGAGAATTGCGTGAATCGTTCCGGTGACGCCCAATCACGCTAGCGAAATTCCAGATCGCAAGGCGGAGTACTGATCGTCTTATCCGACTTGTCTACGTATAGCTGAGCGTGTTGCGCGCGATCGTTCACGATCAAGTCGACGACCACGCCAGTTCCGCCACCGGGGCAGTTACTCTCGCCATAAATCTTATAGCTCTTTACCAAGCCCCACTGGCCCCCCGGTCCCCAATCTTGTTTGAATTCGTTAAAGGGATACTGTGAGTGATTCTGCGGATGCTGCTGCCAGCCGGGGTCGGCGTAATAAATGCCGTACGCGGCTTCGTAGTCTTGCTTTTGCAAAGCAGAAAAGAATTTGTCAGCGACGCGCTTCTCCGGCCAGAAACGGTTCCACCATCCAATCAAAGCCAGGACCAAAATAAGAACGATCGCCGAAATGATCCGGGCTTTTTTCTTCCGCTCTTTTTCAGGATGGTACTCTTTCGCGTCCAGTAAGGTCATGAGTCTCTAGGATAACGGACGCGGCGGGTAAGTCAAAAGTTCCCCAACACCGATTTACCGCCGAGCACGCCGAGGCCGGCGAGAAATCTGCAAGAAGGCACTGGACAGGGCAAGCCTTGATTTTCTCGGCGGCCTCTGCGATCTTGGCGGTAAAATGCTTTTCTACAGCGTGCGTTTGAACAGCGGTATCGCGATCCCCAGCGTGACGGCGGCAAAGATCGAGAGGAATAGCATGTCGCCCCAGACTGCGCTCAGGGTCGTCTCTTTCAGCAGCAGACATTTAAAGCCATCGACCGCGTAGGTAAAGGGGTCGACCTTCGCAATCGCCCGCAACCACGGTGGAAATGCCTGGATGGGATAGATCGATCCGCTGGGAAAAAACAGGAGTGTATTCAGAATGCCGAACATGGCCCGGGGCACCAGCGGATCTTCGATGCGTACCATAAGCAGAAACATCATGGTGTTGAAAGCGAGCGAGGTCAGTACGATCATCACCAGTAATCCAAGATCCGTCACGGGATTGAAAATCGTGTTAACCCCTGATATCAACGCGCCGATCACCGTGATGATCACACCCGTCATTACGGCTTTAATCGCGCCCGCTAGGTTGAGTCCCAGAACCAGTTCGAGCTTGGTGATGGGCGTGACCAGATAGCCTTCATGTACGCCACGGGCCTTATCGTCGATGTACAGCATTCCGCCACCGATCATCACCGACACAAACATCGCCAGCGTCAGCGAGCCGGGCAGCAGATATTTCATGTATTCGATGTAAGGATAGAGTTCGACAATCGAAAGCGCCGTCTGCTGCAGGATGCGCGGCTCAACCGTTGGCTGGTTCAGTGCGCTCGTCAGGTCGGTGAGTTCCGACTCCAGCGCGGAGCTCATGAAATTGTCGCTGTTATCCACGACTAACGCGACCTGCGGATGATTATCCTCATATACCCGCCGCGAAAACTGTGGCGGGATAATCACCGCGCCTTCGAGTTTCCCGTTGCGCACGTCCTCCACTGCTTTCTTTTCATTGTCGTAGTAAATCGGGACGAAGGTGCGGATATTCGAGCGCACAGAATCGAAGGCCTCGCGAATCTTCAGCGCCTGCGTGCCTCCGTCCTGATCCACGATGGCGAGGCGTGCATCGCGAATCTTTCCGCCGAATGCGTTGCCCAGGATGATGAGTTGCACCAGAGGAAAAATCATCGATGCCAGCATGAGCGCAGGGGAGCGAAAGAACTTGCGCATTTCGCGCTCGACGATGGCCATGATATGGTTCATGGCCGCAACCCCGGGCTCTGGGGCATCGTGAAGGCATAAGCCTTCTGCAGTTCATCGCGCAACTGCCGCCCGGTGTAGTGCACGAATACATCGTCCAGCGTTGTGTTCTGCACCGACAGGGATTTCACCGCAACGCCGGCTTCCACGGACAACTCGACCAGTTCGGTGGTGGTGCGCGAGCCGTTGCCAGTGAGCACGCGAAACATTCCCGCTCCCTCGTGCTGCACGGAAGTGACATCGTCGAGCGTGTGCAGGCGCTGCTCCCAATTGGCCGGAGGATTCTCGAACTGGGCTTCGATCACATTCGATCCCGGCACGCTCGCCTTCAGTGCCATCGGCGTGTCCAGTGCAACCAGTTTGCCGTGGTCGACAATCGCGATGCGCTCGCAGAGACGGTCGGCTTCGTCCATATAATGAGTGGTAATCAGGATGGTGAGCTGGCGATGGCTCTTAATGTTGCCGAGCATCTCCCACACGGCAACGCGCGAAACCGGGTCCAATCCAGTGGTAGGTTCGTCGAGAAAAAAGATTTTCGGATGGTGCACCAGGCCGCGAGCAATTTCCAGCCGCCGCCGCATACCTCCGGAGAGCGTCTTGGTCTGCGCGTCGCGCCACTTGGTCAAGTCCACCAGCCCGAGCAGTTCCTCGATGGAGCGCTTCCTTTCTTTCGCGGGCACATCGTAGAGCTTGGCGTAAATATTGAGATTTTCTTCCACCGTCAGGTCGAGATCGCTGGTCAGTGCCTGTGGAATCACTCCGATCAGGCGCCGCGCGGCGTCGGGCTCCTTTGCGACATCGTGGCCGGCAATTCGCGCCACTCCCGCCGTAATCGGAATCAGCGTCGTCATCATGCGGATCAGCGTCGATTTACCGGCTCCGTTTGGTCCCAGCAAACCGAAAATCTCTCCGTCTTTCACATCGAACGACACATCATTGACCGCGGTGAAGTCTCCGTACTTTTTGACGATGTGATCCACTTCGATGGCAGAAGGCCTCTCGTCCACGGTGGCGGAAGCGCTACCGTGATTCCCCTTGGCATTGACCTCCGCCGTCATTGCTGCCCCGCTGCCGCTGCGCTTTGCGGGTTGATCTCGCCCTTCATCTGCGCCGGCGAAACCAGCACCTCCGCCGTCATTCCCGGCACATAAGCGCCCTTGGGATTATCCAGCCGGATTTTCAGCACGATGGTCTTGATATCGCGCTTGCGCCGGCTCACGTCGCGTTGCGTGGCGAAGTCGCCTTCCACTCCTTTGAAAAATACTTTGCCGCTGGTGATCGTTCCACCGGGCATGCGGACCCGCAGTACGTCGCCATACCCAATGTGGTCGGCATACGTTTCCGGAATGGCCGCACGCGCCCAGGTATCAGTCAGATCGACGATGGTGACAATCGGAGCACCGATGTTGACGACTTCGCCCTGCCGCGCTGCGCGCACAGACACGGTGCCGGTCACCGGTGCATAAACATTCGTATATCCGAGCCGCACGGCAGCCTGATTTTTCTGAGCGATGGCATTCTTGAGATCGGCCTCAGTCGATTGCACCGTGCTCTTGGCGGCGTTCGCTTGCTGGGTGCGGGCAATGGCGGAGCTCAAGTCGGCTTCCGCGGCTCTCACCAGGTCTTGCTGCGCTTGTACCGTCGCTTGCGCGGCTTGCAAGTTGGTTTCCGCCTGCACGCGGTCCTGGTCAGATTGAACACCAGCCTTCGCTAATTCGATCATGCGCCGGCTATCGCTTTCGGTGCGATCCAGCGCAGCCTTCGCCTGCAGAAGTTGCGCCTTGGCGGAAGAAAGCTTAGCGCGCGCGTTCGCTACGTCGCTCGAAGTCGATCCTGACGTAGATTGCTCGGTGTGCTCCATCTCCGCTACTTTGTGTTGCAGGCTGGCGATGTTTGCTGCCGCAGCCGCTTCCTGCGTCTGTAATTCGGAGGGATCGAGCACTGCAATCAGATCGCCGGCCTTCACCGGTGTGCCTTCATCCACCAGCAGCTTCTGGATGCGGCCTTCCACCTGCGCGCTGACGATCACCTGATTCGAATCTACGGTACCGATCAGCACCAGATCCTTCGAATGATCGGTGGAAAAAAAATAATAGATCGCAGCAATCACAAAGATAATGCCGAGAAGAATGAAAAAACGGTTACGAGCACTCATTTGCGCACTCCTGACGCCGCATTCGAGCGGGGCCGAAACAACGCGGCGGAAATAAAATCCAGAACCGCGGCCCGCCGCTCGGCGATCCGCTCCGGCGCCAGAGGATTGAAGTGCACAATCCGCCGCATGACCGGAGCGCTGCTGAAATAGAAAACGATCATCGCCACCATCGAAGGAACGAAGTGCGCCGGGTCAACTTTCCGAAATTCGCCTTCTGCAATTCCCTTCTGCAACAGCTCGCCCACCCGCCGGTAGATCGGCTGAAAGTAGGTCTTGACCAGCCTGTCGATGTGCACTGAATTGCCTTCACGCGCCCGCATCATTTCGCGCTGCATCAGCTTGGGATAGATTTGGTTCGAAGCAATGAAGTCAAAGTACGCGCCCGCGTAGGCTATAATCATTTCGCGAGGCGGCAATTCACTGTCGAGCACGCGGAAAACCTTCGCTTTCATTCCGGAAAATGCATCGTCGAGCACGGCGCCGTAAAGCGTTTCCTTGTCTTTGAAGTAGTAATAGAGCAAAGCCTTGTTGACCCGCGCTGCACGCGCAATGGCGTCGGTACGGGCCCCGGCGATGCCATGCTCGCCAAACTCCTTCGCCGCCGCCCGCAAAATTGCGGCGCGGCTCTCTTCCGGCTGCCCGCGCGAGCCCATGCGGCCGCGAAGAACGGGACGGTGTGGTAATAGACGACGCATTAATTAACCAGTTAGTTAGATTATACGTCGCATCGGAGAGGATGGCAATGGATTAATCGGAGCGTTTCAGCGATCTAGATCAGGGGATCCTAGCTGGCACCGCCCGCGATGGAGGGCACCAGCAGAACTTCATCTCCATCCTGGAACGCATACTTAGGACCGCCGAGAAAGCGGATGTCTTCCTCATTTACATAAATATTCAGGAAGCGGCGAATCTGTCCCGCCTCGTCGCGCACATGGGGCTTCAGGTCGGGAAACTTCTCGTCGAGAACGGAGAACAGCTCTCCCAAGCTTGTGGCGGCACACGAGATTGAACTCACGCCTCCAGTGTGCCGCCGCAAGGCAGTCGGAATTTGTACGGTAATTGCCATAGAAGTTTCCCTCGGCGGCTGAAGCCGCATTCAAGACATGGTAGTTATCGCAGCGCTGAAGCGCTGCGCCACCCAAATCGAGCGCGGCCCTGACTTTCTCTGCAGCCTACAGAAGCCGCGCCTTTCAAACAAACGCAGTCTCTTATGCTCCCACCGAAGCTGCGGCTTCTTTCGCCACCTCGACTGTGTCGAGGGTTTCGTTCAGATACTTTTCGAACTCAGCAAGCTTGGGAGCAATCGGCCGTTCCATCTCATAAACGCCCGCCAGCACGTCCGTCGTTTTTAGGCCGTTTCCCGTGATGCACAACACAGTCGTTTCCTCGGGCAGGATGCGGTCCTGGCGATAGAGCTTGCCCGCCGAGCCCACGGTCACTCCGCCGGCAGTCTCGGTGAAGATACCTTCAGTCTCCGCCAGCAGACGGATCGAATCGATTACCTCGGGATCGCTTACGTCCTCGCTCCATCCGCCGCTTTGCTTGATGGTTTTGATGGCGTAGTGCCCATCGGCGGGATTACCGATTGCCAGCGAACGCGCGATGGTCGCAGGCTTCTGCGGATCGATCTCCGCGCTGCCGGTTTTCACCGCTGTCGAAATCGGAGAACAGCCAGTAGCCTGCGCACCGAAAAACTTCACCGGCTTCTCCTCGACCAGCCCCAGCTTGATCAGTTCGTCAAACGCCTTCTTGATCTTGGTAATCAGCGAACCGCCCGCCATGGGAACCACAACGTTGTCCGGGAGGCGCCAGCCCAGTTGTTCGGCGATTTCGAAGCCCACAGTCTTCGATCCTTCCGCGTAGTAAGGGCGCAGGTTTACGTTGACGAAGCCCCAGCGCCGCTCCTCGGCAATCTGTGAGCACAGACGGTTCACCTGATCGTAGTTACCGGCGATGCGGACCACATTCGCGCCGAAAACTTGAGTGCCGAGAATCTTCGCAGGCTCCAGATCGGATGGGATGAAAATCCAGGCTTTCAGCCCCAGGCGCGCCGCATGCGCCGCGACGGCATTGGCCAGGTTTCCGGTGGAAGAGCACGCCACTGTGTCGAAGCCGAATGCGACGGCCTGGGCCAGCGCCACGGCTACAACGCGATCCTTGAAACTGAGGGTGGGCAGGCAGACGGCGTCATTCTTGATGTAGAGATTCCGCTCGTCGGTGTTCCCGTCGCAGTTGCCGGCAAGCCGCGCCGCCAGACGCGGCGCCTGGAACAGAGGCGTGAAGCCGACCGGAAGCCGCGGCTCAAAGCCCGAGGGCAGCGGCAACAACTCGGCGTAACGCCACATATTCGGCGGTCTCTGCGAAATTCGCTGACGGCTGGACTTCTGTTGGTCTGTCGAGCCCTCGCCCAGCAGGTACCGGATCCAGTCGTAGTCGTAAGTAATTTCGAGGGGAGAGAAACAATCATCGCAGATCGAGCGGGGCTGGTTTCCCCAGCGGCGGCCGCATTCCCGGCAGCGCAATTCGTAATAAGCGTGAGTATGAGCGTCGTGGTTCGGCATCGGGCTACTCGCTTTCTTTTTCAGCAGCGAATAGCTGGGGACGAGCCGGGGAAAAAGTGCCCTAAAATACGAAGGCCTCTTTCCCAGGAAAAAGGAAAAGAGGTTATCGGAATGCAAATGGAACTCGCATCCGAATCTCATGTTCCCCGTTTCCGGGCGGGAGTTGGCACCTGGCGGTCGGGATATATGATCCCGATCCGGTTGCCGTGGCGTCACAGGGCTCGTCCCTCAGCCACTCTGCATGAAATTCAGGTCTGCCCCGAAAGGCAAACCTGTCCTCACAATCCTACGATACGGATCGTGATTCGTCAACCAGATCGTCAAGAAATTCTTGGGGACGAAGAATGCTCCTGAACTGCGGCCCCTTACAGCCGGACATGACCGGCAGACATGCTCCTATCGCTGATCGCGGAGCCGCATTTCCCGGGCAAGTTCGCGGGAAGTCTCCTTTAGCCGCAGCGCCAGGAGTGCGGCCAGTGAAAGGTAAAAGCGAGAGGCCAGGCGGGGAAAAGCCTCCAGGATTTTGCGTAGTTCTCCCACATTTATTTCTTCGACTTCAACCTCTTCGTCGCCTGCAATTACCGCGGCCGTGGCCTTGCACTGGTCCAGAAAAGAGATTTCACCGCAAACGTCATGCGGTCCCAGAGAGGCCACGATTGCTCGCGAGCCCGTGCCCGCCAGCTCCACCGAAGCTTCCCCGCGGCGGATGATGTACAGGCTGTGAACCCACTCACCCTCGCGGATGATCTCTTCCCCCAGCTTGTACGTGCGCCGAACCGTCTTCGCCTGAATCAAGACCCAATCATTTGAAGTCAGATAATTAAGGCGATTACCAGCCATGGTCATTCCATCGGCATAAACACTCACAATCTGCAGTTACCGGGGGCGATGCCGCACCTCCGGTGTACAATTCTCACGCTTTCCTGAAATGAGTGCATTTCTCCACGGGGGGTTAATCATGAGATTGTTCCGGGCCTTTGCCATGGCTCTGCTTTTGTTTTCTGTCTCTTACGCTCAACAGACCGATCAACCGAAATCCTCAAATCAAAAGAAGCAGCCCCCGCAATCTGCCGAGAAGCCGGCAGAGACCGCCGTCAAGCCCGACACTTCTTCAGAACAGAAGCCGCCGGCGCGCGAAGCGTCTTCGGACAAAGACAATCCGAAGGATAAGGATAAGGAGGAGCACTTCGATATGACCGAAGTGGCTCCGGTGCAGACACACCACCAAATCACCGTAGACGGAAAACTCTTGAAGTACACGGCCACCGCCGGACGCCTTCCGATCAAGCGCGGGGATGGCAGGATTGAAGCTGAAATGTTTTACGTCGCCTACACGCTTGATGGCCAGGACGCCGCCAAGCGCCCACTCACCTTCGCCTTCAACGGTGGCCCAGGCTCGGCTTCAATCTGGCTGCATATGGGAGCACTCGGCCCCAAGCGCGTCGTGCTTCAGGCCGACGGATTCATGCCGCCCGCTCCCTACCGCATGGAAGACAATCCCTATACCCTGCTTGATAGAAGCGACCTTGTGCTGATCGACGCCATCGGCACCGGATTCAGCCGCGCCGGCGACGCCGAGCTGTTCAAGAAATTCTGGGGCGTCAAGGGAGATATCGAGGCCTTCAGCGAATTCATCCGGCTCTACATCAGCCGCAACGAACGCTGGAGTTCTCCACTGTTCATTCTCGGCGAGAGCTACGGAACCACGCGCGCCGCGGGAATAGCGGGATACCTCGCCGATCGTGGCATCTCGTTCAACGGCATCACCCTGCTCTCGAGCGTTCTGAACTTTGAAACTCTGGAAGAGACCAACACCAACGACCAACCCTACATTTTTCTGATCCCGTCCTTCACGATGATCGCCGCGTATCACCACAAGCTCGCGCCCGATCTTGCGCAGGGCCTGAACCGCGCCAGACAAGAATCGGAGCAGTGGGCATTCGGGGAGTACGCCCAAGCATTGGCGAAAGGAGACGCGCTGACCGCGCCGGAGCGGGAGAAAATTATTGAGCAACTCGCTCGCTACACTGGCCTGACCAAGGAAGTGGCGGACGAAGCGAACTTGCGCATCAACGTCCGCAAGTTTACCCACTATTTATTAATTGATCAGAAACTGCGCGTCGGACGCCTTGATGGCCGCTATACCGGTCCCGACCCCAGCGGCCTGCTGGACACGCCTTTTTATGATCCGACGGGTTCCGCAACCCAGCCTCCTTTTACTTCGGTGTTCAACAACTACGTCCGCACCGAACTGGGATACAAAACCGATATGCCCTACTACGTGCGAGCGCAAGACATCGGCTTCGATAAATGGGACTGGGGATCGGCGATTCAGGGCTTCCCCGACACGGCTTCCGCAATGCGGCAAGCCATCGTGAAAAATCGATACCTGAAGATTTTGGTGATGGAGGGCTACTACGATCTGGCCACGCCCTATTTTGCGGCGAACTACGCGATCCAGCACCTCGACCTGCCCCAGAAATATCGCGACAATATTTCCTACACCACCTACGACGCCGGGCACATGGTTTATTTGCCGATGGAAGGGCTGAAGAAGATGAAAGCCGATCAGGCAAGCTTCATGGAGAAAGCGGGTGCGCCGTGATCAGCACAATATCCGGACGCCTCCTAGCCCTGTTAGGATCCGGCAATTTGTCATGCTAAGCGAGGTCGAAGCATCCCTACATTGGGAAGGGCACGAGTTACACTCGTGCCGTAAGTGGCGCTGGCGATTGCGGCTTTGAGCCGCTGCGGTTTAGCCTTTGCTGCGCTTCTACAGGCTGTACTGATTTTTCTTCTTATCTTCGTGCCGCTCGATCCCAAGCTGAATCAGTCTGTCGATTAAATCTGCATAATCAAGACCCGACGCCGCCCACAGCTTCGGATACATGCTGATCGCCGTGAATCCTGGCATGGTGTTGATCTCGTTTAGATAAATCTTTCGCGAGGTTGGATCCATGAGGAAATCCACGCGCGCCAGGCCCGAACAATCGACAGCTTTGAACGAGCGTATTGCCAGCTCCTGTACCTTTCTAGTCTCGGCTTTGGTGAGCTTCGCCGGAATAATCAGCTCAGAACCTTCATCGAGATACTTGGCGTTGTAATCGTAAAATTCTTTGACTGGAACAATTTCGCCGGGGATCGAAGCTATCGGCTCATCGTTGCCGAGCACGGAACATTCGATCTCGCGCGCTTTATTTTTCTTTCCGCCAACGCCCTGCTCGATCACGATCTTGCGATCGAATCTGGCCGCCTCCTCGATGGACGGGCCGAGTTCCCTGCGATCGTGCGCCTTGCTGATTCCAACCGACGACCCCAGGTTCGCGGGCTTCACAAACACCGGATACTTCAGTTTGCTCTCCACGAACTTCTGAACTTTCTTCGGCTCTTTCTCCCACGCGCTGCGCAGAATGGTCACGTGCTTCACGATGGGAATTTTCGCAGCCAGGAACAACGACTTCATCACATCTTTGTCCATGCCCGCAGCCGAACCAAGCACGCCCGCTCCCACATACGCGATATCGGCCAGTTCGAGCAGTCCCTGAATCGTCCCGTCTTCGCCAAATGTCCCGTGGAGTACCGGGAAAATCACATCGACGTTGATAGCTCGATCGCTGGCGCGCCGCGTGAGCGCCGCGTCCGTCTGAAAAGGAACAAGACCACTCTGCCGATGCACCGGTTCCGGTGGCACCACCACAGCCTCTCCGCGCGCCAGCACGGCTGCGGCTTCAGTCGTTTCAGGATCGCCGGCCCGCAGGTGGCGCGGCTCAAGGATCAGCTTGCCCTGCAGCAGGTTCTCAGCGTGCTCCGCAGTCAGCCAGCGGCCGTCTTTGGTGATGCCGATGGGTACAACCTCGTATTTGTCTTTGTCGATGGCGTTGAGCACCGAAGCAGCTGAGAGCAACGATACTTCATGCTCTCCGCTGCGGCCGCCAAAGAGAATTCCTACGCGAAGCTTTTTCATAACCTTTCAGTGTGAGCGCGAGGGGAGCAGGGCGTCAATTGCGGGATTGGTGCACGCTGCATGCGCCGTGGCGAAAGCGCACAAGCACTACCGGTCAGCGGCATTGAGCGCGGGTTGCTCCCATGCGTCCAGATCAACGCTGTTGCGCCTAGGCTTGCCCGGGGCGTAAATGGTGAAGAGCGTCTTAGTGCACTCGCCTTCACCGCAGATGGTGAAAGAGTCAAGAAACTTGTGCCAGCCCTGCGGAGCTTCTTCCAGATCAGGAGCTGCAGGACCGCTCTTCAGCCACGCGTCCAACTCCACCGCCATTGGTGCGAGGAACTGTCTCTTGTCCACTCGATCTCGCAAATGGTCCCGATAGGCGCGGCACCGGGCGTCTCTTGGCGGCCTTATCCTCACTGCCGCCATTCGTTAACCGATGGCGTCTACGATCTGCTGGGAAATACGCTTAGACTCTTTCGAGCCGGGATGAGTCTTCTGGAGGCGGGTGTAGAGGTTAGGGAGAGACTTATTCTTTGTAGTGGGCGCTTTACGCGCCGGAGCCTGCGAGGCTGTACCGGAACGCCGTTGACTTTGCTTCGCCGTTGCCATGTAGTGATGGTAACAGACGCCGTTAGGGCGGCAAAAGCGAGAATTGTCACGGGAACGGCCTTGCGATTGGAGGCACTAAGCTCATGCAAGAACACTCAAAAATTCCCACGCAGGCCGAACAACCCGACCGGCGCTGTCAATTCCGTCGATGACATTTGCAGACTGCGGATGTATACTTCGCCGGTATTATCGTTGTCCTTCCCTGCTGTAGGTTAACAATACCACGCGGTTTCCCCTGGGGCTTTTCACATACGGAATCTTTGTCTAGACTCTGTCCGCTTAGGAGAATGAACTATGCGCACTAGCACCGTGATGGAAATCGCTGTTTCTATCTTCGCCGTGGCTGCCGGTTCGGTAGCGAACGCGCAAAACGCCACGACGGTTTCTTGCAGGATCAACTCAACGCGCAATATAAGCTGGCGAAGGTGGGTCGCGCATCGGGGGGATGGGAGGTTCTTGAGCCGGGAACGATCCTTGAAATTCAGAAAGGAGGAATCGCCGGTGTGCCGCCAAAGAGCATGGCCCTTTGCCCATCGAAATTTGAAAATGGGAATCTCAAGGGACCAAGCGGCATGTGCACGGGCATGCTTGGGTCGCAGAACGTTCGCTACTTGAAGGTTGGCGAAAAGGTCTACCCGGCAAAACTAGATGTGAATCTGGGCAAAGACAAAATCACGATAGCCATCTTCGAATGCGATTCGTGCAACGGATTTACCGAGCCGTCTTCCTACAGGTCAGAAGTAATCTTCCAGTTCGCCAAGGGATACCTCACGACGGCCAGCGCATCTCAGATCGAAGACACGATCGGGCAGGTCTTCACGGTCAGCAGCGGCGAAGCCCAAGAGGACAAGGCCGAAGCAAAGGGTGATCAGAACCAGCAGGCAGCCGACGAATCACAGCCCGATCCCCAGACGATTCATATCGGGCAGAGCACCGACCAAGTGGTAGCAGCCCTCGGCAAGCCGGAGAAGATCGTGGACCTCGGCGCCAAGCAGATCTATGTCTACAAGGACCTCAAGGTGACGTTCACCACCGGAAAGGTATCTGACGTGCAATAGTCGTCGCTGAGAAGGGTCACAGAATCTTTTTCCCAAACGCCGAGAGCGCCAACTCAACCGCCAGGTCCGCAGTCTGGTTATGTTCGTCGATGACCGGATTCACTTCAACGATTTCAAAGCTCAACATCCGTCCGTGGTCGGCGATGATTTCCATCGCCAGATGAGCCTCGCGATAAGTCGCGCCGCCGCGCACCGGAGTGCCCACACCGGGTGCGTCCTCGGGATCGATCCAATCCATATCGAGTGAAATGTGATAGCCGGCTGTTCCGCGTCCGGCCATGCGCAGGGCTTCTTCCATTACAGTGCGCATCCCGCGCTCGTCGATATCGCGCATGGTGAAGACACCGATGCCAGCCCGCCGCACATTTTCTTTTTCAACCGCGTCAATGTCGCGCACTCCGACCAGCACGCAGTTCTCCGGCTTCACCTTGGGAGAAAAATCAAAGATGTTCTGCAATTCAGCCGGACCCAGCCCCATCAGCGCCGCCAGCGGCATCCCGTGCACATTGCCGCTGGGCGATGACTCGGGAGTGTTGATGTCGGTGTGGGCGTCGATCCAGATAAGCCCGATCCGCTGGTTCTGGCGGCGATAGAATTCGGCCACGCCCGCCACCGTGCCTGCCGCCATTGAGTGATCGCCGCCGAGCGACAGGGGAATCTTTCCCGCCTCGAGCGTCTTGATTACCAGTTCCGCATGCTTGGTGCATGTGGCCGTTATTTCCTTCAAATACTTCGCGTGAGTATCACCCTCTTTTTTTTGCTCCGGAATGGCAACGGCGACATTGCCGCCATCCTCCACTTCATGCCCGAGCGCTTCGAGGCGCGCTTCGAGACCCGCGACCCGCACCGCCGAAGGTCCCATATCAACGCCACGGCGAGATTGCCCGAGATCGAGCGGCACGCCGATCACGCGAATCTTTTTGGGAGCGATATTCGTGGTGCTGATGGTGGTCATAGGAATTTGCGATTGAGCAATCGGGTAATTGGGCAATTGAAAACCGACGAGCGTAACCCCCGGTTCTTAAATTGCCCAATCACAAAATCGCCCGATGACTCAATTCTTCACGGGTACAATCGGTGCAGCATCCGGGGGAACGGAATCGTCTCCCGCACATGCTCAAGTCCGCAAATCCAGGCTACCGCCCGCTCAATGCCCATGCCGAAGCCGCCGTGAGGAACGCTACCGTACTTTCGTAAATCCAGATACCACTTGAACGCCTCTTCCGGCAACCCGTGCTCATGAATGCGCTGCACCAGCAACTCGTGCGACGCCATACGCTGCGAGCCGCCAATGATTTCGCCGTAGCCTTCAGGCGCCAGCACGTCGACGCATAGCGCCAGTTCCGGACGCTGCGGATCAGGCTCCATGTAAAAAGCCTTCACCTTCGCCGGATAACGATGCACCATCACCGGCTTATCGAATTGCGCCGAAAGATAAGTTTCGTCGGGCGAGCCGAAGTCGCCGCCCCACTCGAATTTCGTTTCCAGCACGCCCTTGGCGTGGCCCTCTTGCAGATTCTTCACCGCGTCGTCGTAACTCATGCGCGGGAAAGGAGGCTCAATCTTTTCGAGCTTCGCAACGTCGCGGCCGATGGCTTGCAGATCCGCGCGCCGTCGCTCCAGACAGCGTTTCACTACGAAGCTGATCAGTCCCTCAGCCAACTCCATTATGTCTTCGAGTTCCGCATAGGCGACTTCCGGTTCTACCATCCAGAACTCGGTGAGATGGCGCCGGGTCTTCGATTTCTCTGCGCGAAATGTTGGACCAAAAGAATACACTTTGCCCAGCGCCATCGCGGTCGCTTCAATGTAAAGCTGGCCAGACTGGGTGAGGTAGGCCTGCTCGTCGAAATAATCGACCGGGAAAAGCGTGCTCGTGCCCTCGCATGCCGCTGGAGTAAGAATCGGGGGATCGGTGAGCGTGAAGCCGCGTTCATCGAAGAAATCGCGAACCGCTTTGATGATCTCCGCTCGCACGCGCAGAATCGACGCCTGCCGCTGCGACCTTACCCACAGATGCCGGTGCTCCATCAAAAATTCGGTGCCATGCTCTTTCGGCGTGATGGGATAAGGATCGGACTCCGGCACCCGCTGCACGACCTGTACATTCGCGACGTCGAGTTCGTAGCCGCCGGGCGCTCGCTTATCGGCACGAACCTTACCTTCGACGATCACGCTCGACTCCTGGGTTAAGGTTTTGACTGCGTCGAACACCTCCGGCGTGACCGCATTCTTCGGCACCACGCCCTGAATCACCCCCGAGCCGTCACGAAATTGTGGAAACAGCAGCTTGCCGCTCTCGCGTAAGTTATAAAGCCAGCCACGTAGCGTGACCGATTGCCCTTCGTACTTCCCGATTTCCGCGATAGTAGTTACAGGTGAAGGCATAATTTAGAAAAATCGTTTACCGCCGAGCACGCCGAGAGCGCAGAGAAAGCCAATTGCTTCTCTGAATTAAAGCTCTACTGCTGCCACGTATTCTCGTTGCTCCTCGGCGTTCTCTGCGATCTCGGCGGTGAAAAGTCTTTCTACGCCGTTTCCAGCTTCTCAAACGTCGCCCCAAGCTTCTCCAAAGGATTTACTTTCTCATCGCCTTCCAACTCCAGCATCAATGCCGGCATTTGGGGCGCGGAGCGCAGCAACTCCATTGCTTCCTTCCAGTCGATCGTCCCCGCTCCGGGCCACAGGTGCGAGTCGCGGTCTTTGGCATTGTCATGGACGTGTGTCGAGCAGACTTGCGGCCGCAAAATCCCGAAGGCCTCGCTCACCGAACTCATCAGGTGGGCGTGCCCGAAATCGAAGCAAATCCCGACATCCTCAAAATGCGCCGATTGAATCATCTCCACTAATCTCTCGGGGGTGGAGAGCTCATTGGGAATATTTTCGAGCAGAATCCGCACGCCAAGCGGCTTGGCAAAGGCCCGCAAGTGTTCGATGGAGGTCATCGCCGATTCAAATTTCTTTTCGCTGAAAGCTTCATTCGGCAGTCCCAGATGCTGTACCAGAAAACGGAACGGAATCTGCTCCGCGATCTCGAGCGCGCGCTTCACTTCATCCATTGCCTCGACCAGGCCCGAGCGATCGGTGGATGCCAGATTGATAGGAGGCGATCCCGCACGGCCCCACTCGTAATCGGCATAGAGCGGCGAGTGCACGGAATTCAACGGAACATTACTGCCGCGGAACCACTCGGCAATTTCTCTCAAGTGGGACTTCCGGTTGGCATAGTCAAGATGCTGCCGTGCCGCGAAAATCTCGATGGCTTGCACACCGTTGCGCGTCAGTCCATCCAGAATTCCGGGATGCAGCCGCTCTTTTACGTACAAATAAGTCGAAACCGCTTTCAACATGCCCGGTCCTTGTCACGAAATGACTGATTACTGACTACTGATTTCTGACTGCTGATTGCAAACCAGCACTCACCGTCCTCTAGTACCCCACCGCTTTCCCATTCTCCCTGAAATCGCTGGCGCCCAGCCGCTCACCGGTCTTCGTGTCAATCGCGATGCACTCAGCATCGCTCCAATAGCCGCCCGCATCCGGTCCCTCTTGGAGACCGAAGCGCACGTCGTATCCCATCTTCTGCAATGTCTGTACCGTATCGGGCGAAAACCATCGCTCCACGTTCAACACATCCGGCAGCCATTGATGGTGAAAACGGGGTGCATCGACCGCCTCCTGGATGTTCATTCCGTAATCGATCACGCCCATCAGAACATTGGCCACGGTCGTGATGATTTTCGAACTTCCGGGCGAACCCAGCACTAGAACGGTCTTGCCGCCACGCACCACCATGGTCGGCGTCATCGACGACAGCGGCCGCTTCCCCGGCCCAATCGCATTCGCCGCGCCTTGAATCAAACCGTCGGAATTGGGCACACCCGGCTTGGCGGAAAAATCATCCATCTCGTCATTCAACAAGAATCCCAGGCCCTCCGCCGTTACCCGCGATCCGAACCAGTCGTTGAGCGTGGTCGTGACCGCGACCGCGTTTCCCTCCGCATCCACAACAGAATAATGAGTCGTGTGGGTTGACTCGTGCGTTGCCTGCGGCTGAGGATGGGCGGCCGCATACTGCTCAAGTTCGCTGAAAATCGCCGGCCGCTTCAATTCTTTGCTGGGGCTGGCGCGTTCCGCATCAATTGATTCCCGCCATGCCTCACCATACTTTTTATCGATGAGCTGCGCGAGTGGAATTTTCGTAAAATCCGGATCGCCCAAAAATTCCGCCCGATCGAAGAACGCCCGCCGGAACGCCTCTGTCGTGTAGTGGACGGACTGCGCTGACCGGTTGCCCAGCCTGGCCAGATCGTAGCCTTCCAGAATATTCAACGATTCAATCAGAACCGCTCCGCCCGAAGACGGCGGTGGCGCGCTGATGATTTCGTAGCCGCGGTAGGTTCCATGGACCGGCTCGCGCTCCTTCACTTCATAGTGCGCAAGATCGTCCGCAGTGATCAAACCACCACCCTTCTGCAGCGCGGCTGCCAGGTCCCGCGCCAGGGCTCCGTGATAAAAGTCGTCGGGCTTGGCGGCAATCCGCTGCAGCGTCCGTGCCAGGTCAGGCTGGCGAAAAATCTCCCCCGCCTGATAGTAGTTGCCATCGCGCTGAAAGATTCGCCGCGACTCAGGAAATTCGCTCAGATGTTTATCGCGCTGAAAATCGCGCGCCTCGCGCCAGCTGAACGCATACCCATCGCGTGCCAGCCGGATCGCCGGTGCCATCACTTGTTTCAACGTCAGTTTGCCGTACTTCTGCTCGGCGTAAACCATGCCCGCCACCGATCCGGGCACGCCGACCGACTTGTAGCCAATCTCGGTGGCTCCTTCGATCACATTACCTTGCGCGTCCAGATACATGTCAGGCTTCGCCGCCGCGGGAGCTTTTTCCCGGTAATCGAGAAAATGCGTGTCGCCGCCGGCCATGCGGACCAGCATGAATCCGCCGCCACCCAGATTCCCCGCCGGAGGGTGCACCACCGCCAACGCAAACCCCGTCGCCACCGCGGCATCTACCGCGTTGCCGCCTGCCCGCATTATTTCCACTCCGGCCTGCGAGGCTAACTCGTGAGCGCTGACCACGATTCCATGTTGCGCGTGCACCGGCTCGATTGAGGCGACGGCAGTCTGTCCGCCCAAGAGCACTGCTGCTGCCATCAGCAGCAAAATCAATAATTTGTACCGGAATCGCATGAAGGTTGCGGGCGTCCAGGAATGGGCGGACTCTTGAGGCTAGCCGACGCTGGCAAGCGGAGTCAAATCACAAAGGATGTATCGCCGGCCTCTCACCCGTTTACTTTGCGAGAGCTGCTCTTTGTTGTAGATCGGTGCTTTGATGACTTCTTCTTCTTTCCGACGTTCGTTCTGCGTTCTTTCTCGACCTTGGTTTTTCGACCGCCTGCCTTCGGCGCCTTCGCCGCCACCATCTCGTAAGACTGCCTAATCAGCTCTTGCAACTCCTTCCAGTCCACCGCATCGATCCGGTCCAGCATCACCCACTTATAGCGCCCCACATACGGCGCTGGACGAATGTCCTCGCGCTCGATCAGTTCGGCAAAAGTCTCTGGCGTGCATTTGAAACAGAGCCGCGGATTGTCCAAGCCCACAATCGTGAATATCTTTCCACCGATTTTGAAGCAAAGATCGTCGCCCCACTGCAGCTTCTCGGTAGCGTGCGGGAATGCCAGGCAAAATTCGCGAATCGTGTCTACGTTCATTGCGTTCTCAATTCTGAATCGGATCGCACCGACGGCAATCCAATTTTATAAGGAGATTGAATATGCAAACCCGCATTCTTGGCAATTCCGACTTGAATATTACTCTCGTGGGTTATGGAGCCTGGGCGGTCGGCGGTTCGGGCTGGCAATTCGCCTGGGGTTCGCAAGACGACGATGACTCCATCGCCGCCATTCACCGCGCGCTCGAACTCGGCGTCAACTGGATCGATACCGCTGCTGTCTACGGTTTGGGACACTCCGAAGAAGTCGTTGCTCGTGCGCTAAAGCGTTGGTCGGGTCATCGGCCCTACGTCTTTACCAAATGCGGCCTGCGTTGGGACGCGCAGGGTAACGTACAGAAGATCCTGAGCGCCGATTCGATTCGTCGCGAAGCCGAAGACAGCCTTCGCCGGCTTTCCCTTGACGTGATCGACCTCTACCAGGTCCACTGGCCGCCTGATCCTGATTCGCCTGCTCTCGAAGAGGGCTGGTCCACACTCGCGGACTTGAAGCGCGAAGGCAAAGTGCGTTGGATAGGAGTTTCCAACTTCAACGTTCAGCAATTGAAGCGGGCGCGGAAAATCGCCCCAGTGACTTCCCTTCAGCCTCCCTATTCCCTGATCCACCGCGAGATCGAAGACGAGATTCTGCCCTACTGCCTTCGCGAGGGCATTGGTGTGATCGTTTATTCGCCAATGGCTTCGGGACTGCTCACCGGCGCCATGACTCGCGAGCGCGCGGCTCGGCTGTCAAAGGACGATTGGCGCAAAGGACATCCTGACTTCACCGAACCAAATCTCTCCCGCAATCTGGAATTGGTCGATCGCCTAAGAGAGATCGCGAAGCGGCACAACCGCTCTGTCGGCGAGGTCGCCATCGCCTGGACGCTGCGCAATCCCGCGGTCACCGGAGCTATTGTCGGAGCGCGCAATGCCCGGCAGGCCGAAGGCGTGATGCGCGCAGGGGATCTGCGCCTCAGCGACAAAGAGGTGAGCGAGATCGAAGAATTCTTCGAAGAAAACGCCGCCTAAGCAAACGTTCAGGACAAAACATTTCGGGACAAAGAAAATAGACCGAACAAATTAGATACTCTTTGTCATTCCGAGTCATCCGTAGCCGCTGCGAAAGCGCGGCAAGGATGGCGAGGAACCTGCTGTCCTCGCCCCTCCTCAAACGCCGCCTCAAGAAGCACCGAGCTCTTTGATCACCGTCACTTTGCTGTAGGCCACGCGAAACCCCAGCCGCTCAACGTTCCGCTGCGAAGTCGTGCCGCCCTGCGTTACCACAACGGCGTACTCGCACCCCGCCTGGGCCGCGGCCGCGAGTCGCGCCTGCAACAGCGCCGTCTGAAGCCCGCGCCCCCGGAACTCGGCGGCGGTTCCGGCCCCGCACACGGCGAATATTCGGTGCGCTGGAATCATCAGCCCCGTTCCACAGGCTCTCGTTTTGCCATCGATCTCGGCCGCAAACGTGAGAGCCCCATCCATCTGGTAGAGGGGTGTCAGCAGATCCCTGAAAGCCTCGGGTGCTCCCTCAGGAAAAAACGCGCGCTCCACGATTGCGCCTAGCTCTTGATCCTCCTCCGGACGGCCACGTCGAATTGTGCAGCCCGCGGGAGGATCGGGGAAGTTTTCCTTTGAATCCAGTGGCCGGTAAAGCACATTATTCAGCTCCGCAATGCTGTACCCGCGCTGCTTGCACATTTCAAAAACAGCCAGATCGTGCAGCGGACATAAATCCACTTGCGCGGGAGCGTGGTGTGAACGGTAAAACTGTTCCACGTGGTCCAGATCGTCCGGCGTGAATGCGCGATCCAGGCCTAATGCAGTCGCCCGTCCGATGGGCGATCCCACTCCCGCAAATATCATGTGTCCGCCGCAAATCTCTTCCTCGGCGGCTCCAATCTCCGGCCGCATTTTTTGAAATACCCGCGCATATAGAACCTGCGGCATCTCTTCGCACGCCTCAAAACGGCGCGCCAATGCTTTATCCACAAATTGCATTTCAGAATTCCTTTCCGGATTGGCAAAACGATAACTGCAGGGAACGAAACGCACCCACAAAAGCGCGTTATCGCTCAGAGTAGCAAGCTTCGCGAAGCTAGCGTACGGCGGTCATAGGCAGGAAGACAGATTACTTCGATCGCGCGAGGATTTCAAGGGCAACAATTCAGGGTAGTGGTGTAGAAGTAGCGATAAGGCGTATCTGCCGATGCACAGACCTTGGAGAGAGTTGTTTAGTGAAGGCATTTGCAGGACGCCGGACGCTATAAGCAGGTGACGTTAGTGAAATTGTCGTCCGCTACGGCCCAGATGCCGTCACTCGTGCTCGCGCAAGTGGACTACAGATTAAAGTTTGTCGCGTTCTCCCGCGCCGCAAACCTTCAGGAAGAGAGCCGAGGCTGTACAAACTCTTAGGCTCCTTAGATTTATTTGTATGCTCTATTGCCTTTAGCAGTACAATTCCCTGTAGCCTCGCAGAACAGTACAGGTAAGCAAAGCAAGTTCGGCCACGCTTTCATCTGCGCCGAATAGTTCAGCACAGCAGGAAAATCCGAGAAGTAGGAACCCGAAGGACAACACATGCGGGATCAGAAATTAAGTCAGCAAATCATCGAAGAGTTTCATGCTGCTGGACAACGGGGCGATCTCGCAGCTTTCAAGAGGCTATTAGGACAGCATGCTGCGCATGTGCCGAGTGCCATCAAAGATGAGTTAATCGCGGACTTCGTCGAAAAGGCTAAACTGTTGCAGGAGGCTCTGCGCAAGAAGTGACATTCTTCTTGTCCCCCGAAGGGTCGGGCTGAGGCGTTGATTGTATGACGTCAAGAACTCGATCGATGAATCCCGCCATTTTGGCTCGTGCATCGATCTCTTCGTCGCTTACGCGATTTTGAAGCGCCGTCGCCATAAGTGTATTTTACCTCCAACGCACCCAGATTTCTACACCAATTTGATTCTTACGCGACATTACGGCAGTACCTAATGACTATTTTGAAACGTTAAGTTATTCGAGCAAACTGCCAAATCTGTAACACTACCCAATTAACTAAGCCTCGCGGCCCTCCGCGCGGCATCCAGGACTGAGGCCTGACAGCCGGAAGCCGGCTCTTCACACCTGTTCTCTAGCTTCTCCGAGCGCCACGTTCACCTCCAATTTTTTCTTGCCACGGTAGATCGTCACCTTCACGCTGTCGCCGGCGCGATGATTGTTCATCATCTGCGACAGATCCTGCTCGTCTTCGACTTTCTCGCCATCGATGGCCACGATCAAATCCCCGCCCAACATGATTGGGATATTGCCCAGATAGGCGCGCTCCGTGCCGCCGTGCAGTCCGGCTTGGTCGGCCGAGCCGCCCGGGATGACCTGCACAATGAGCAATCCATAATCCGCGGCCAATCCCATTTCATCGGCGAGCTCGGCGCTGATGGGGATGGTGCGCACACCCAGTGCGGGACGGCGCACGCGTCCCAGCGTCATCAGATCGTTCAACACAGCCTTAGCGGTATTAATTGGAATGGCGAATCCTATGCCCGCGTTCTGCCCGACACTCGAAAGAATCATGGTGTTGATGCCGATCACTTCTCCGTGCCAGTTCATGAGCGGACCACCCGAATTGCCCGGGTTGATGGCAGCGTCGGTCTGAATCGCCTCATCAATAGTCGCGCCATTGGGCTCGCGTACCGGCCGGATCGAGCTCACGATCCCGCGTGTCATCGTTCCCGCCAGCCCAAACGGATTGCCTATGGCGTAAACCTTCTGCCCGACCTGCAGGTTCCTGGAATCCCCGAGCACCGCCGGGACCAAGTCGGGCGCTTTGATCTGGATCACCGCCAAGTCGTGCGGCGGATCGGTTCCCACCACCGTCGCCTTGTATTTCTTGCGGTTGTGCAAAGTCACTTCCACCTGCCGCGCGTCGGCTACGACGTGATAGTTGGTTAGAATGTGGCCGTCCTTATCGATCACAAAGCCTGATCCCTGGCCCTCCTGCGGCACCATCCCATAAAAGAAGTCGAACGACATTGCGCGCGACGTGACATTCACCACCGAAGGAATATTTTTTCGATAGACGCTGATATTGTTCTGCTCTTCGCTATCGAGCCCCTCGCCACCCGAGGCTTCCGTGATCTCAACATGCGCGGGTTGAGTGAACCACTTCCCCGGATCCGAGCCGGCCAGTCTCGCGTTAGAACGCCAGGTAGTGAAATAAAAGAACGCACCGGCGATGACCAGCGCCAACATTGCAGTACGTATGAGTCTCATAAGTGCATACCTTGGGCCCGAGAACGGAACCTGAGTTAAGTCTACCTTCGATTCTAAACAATGTTCCGTGGGTAAGCACCCAGCCGCGGCGTGCCCCCAATTTGAGTAACTAGAAAACGCTGGATAAGCTCCGGTCTTCGCATCGCGTCCCAAAGAATCCGCGACCCTCTGTTAGACATCAAATTCCTTTCGACCAGAGGCCTCTATGTCCATCCGACCAGTGAAGCGGGTTATCAAATCGAAGCCAACGATGGAAGGTGCGGGCGTGCATTTGCGTCGCGCCTTTGGCTTCGGAAATACGAAGGAAACTGATCCATTCCTCCTTCTCGACGATTTTCGCAATGACGTTCCCGAGGATTATCTGGCAGGGTTTCCGTGGCATCCGCACCGTGGGATCGAGACCATCACCTATGTTCTTGCTGGGACGGTGGAGCATGGCGACAGCATGGGGAATCGCGGCGCGATTGCCGCCGGCGACGTGCAATGGATGACGGCGGGCAGCGGCATCATTCATCAGGAGATGCCGAAGGGCGATCCGACGGGAAGAATGCACGGCTTTCAGCTATGGGCGAACCTTCCCGCGTCGCTGAAGATGACCGCACCGCGATATCAGGAAGTGAAGTCGCTCGATATTCCCGAGATCAAAGACGATGATGGCACGCACGTGCGCGTAGTCTGCGGAAGTTTTTGGGGAAAGAAGGGCCCGGTGGATGGCATTGCGGCCGACCCAATTTATCTCGATGTGTCGGTGGCTCCGGGCAAGCGAAAAACGTTGCCGGTGGAAACTACCCGGCACGCTTTCGCCTATGTTTTTGGAGGAGCCGGAAAATTCTGTAACGCCTCGGGTCCGCTCACCGTGCCCACCGAATCCGTGAAATGGTTAGATACTACGCCTCCCGTCGAAGCCGACAACCGATCGCTCATCCTCTTCGATCGCGGCGACGAAGTTACTGTACAGGCAGGAGACGATGGTATCCGTTTTCTTCTAGTCTCGGGAAAGCCGCTGGAGGAGCCGGTGGCGTGGTACGGTCCGATTGTCATGAACACGCAGGAGCAGCTCAGAAAGGCGTTCGAGGAACTGCAGGAGGGAAAATTTCTGAAGCAAGGCTAGGCTGCGCGGTCGCGGGTGTTACTCGGCGGCGCTGCGTAAATATTGCCAAACCTTTCCGACTTGCTCTCGCGTATGCTCCAGCGCGCCAGAATTGTCGATGACGAAGTCGGCAGCTTTGATTTTCTCTGCCTCGGGCAGTTGCGCGGCCATGCGGCGCTCGATTTCTTTGTGGGCCTTCGCGATGTCTAACTTCTGACGCGTAGCGAAGCGGGCGACGCGTTGATCCTCGCTGCATGTGACCACGATCAGGCGGTCGAAACGCTTTGCCGCTCCCGCCTCGATGATCAACGCTGCCTCCACGATAGCGATGGCGTGAGGATCGTCGCGTCCCACATCTTCCATCCACTCTTCCTGGCTGCGAATCACGGCGGGATGCACGATGCGATTCAATTCCTCAACGCGAGAAGCGCCCTGAGGAGAAACATCTGAGGGAACTGCTTGCAGCTTTGGTGGTGCGGGGCTTGCGACCCCGAAAGCAATTTCCGCCAGCTTCGCCCGGTTCACACTGCCGTCAGGATTGAGAATTGCGCCGCCGAAATGGCGCACCACTTCATTGTAGACAGGCTCCCCGGGTCGCATGAGCTGATGCGCGATGCGATCGGCCTGAACGAGGTGCGCGCCTAGCGCGACGAGCATTTCTCCGACAACGGTTTTGCCCGAAGCAATGCCGCCGGTGAGACCGACTTTCAGCAACGTGCCTCCAGCCGAAAAATGTTCACCACAGAGGCACAGAGGCACAGAGAAACCTTAATTAGGTTTTTCTCTGTGGCTCTGTGTCTCTGTGGTGAAAAGCCTTTCATTTGCTGGTGAGTTCCGTCATGCCACTGCCTCTGCGCATCTTTGCCGCCTTCACGGTGTTGTACATCAGCATGGCTATCGTCAGCGGACCGACGCCGCCTGGAACGGGGGTCAGAGCTCCCGCAACCTCAGCTACTTCCGGATTTACATCGCCGACCAGCGTCGATCCCTTCGTTCGAAAAGCTTCCTCGCGCTTGGCGTTCTGAGTCAACCTACCCGCAAACAGCCGCTGAAATTCCGCGGGGTCAGTGATCTTATTCATGCCGACATCGATCACCGTGGCCCCGGGCTTTACGAAATCCCGCGTGATCATGCCGGCGCGGCCGATTGCGGCTACGAGAATATCGGCGCGGCGGCAGACTTCGTGCAGGCTGCGTGTTTTCGAATGGCAAACGGTCACCGTGGCATTGGCATTGAGCAGCAGCATGGCAGCGGGCTTGCCAACGATATCACTGCGTCCCACCACCACGGCCTCCTGCCCGGCGACGTGAATTTCACTGCGCCTAAGAATCTCCATTACTCCGGCGGGCGTACATGGCACCAGTCCGGGGCGCTGCGTCGAGAGAAGGCCGACGTTGACGGGATGGAATCCGTCAACATCTTTGGCGGGATCGACTGCCATCAGCACTTTCTTCGCATCCACCTGCGGAGGTAAAGGGAGTTGAACCAGGATCCCGTCGATGTCATCGCGTCGGTTGAGTCCTTCCACTAGAGCGAGGAGTTCAGCGGTGGTAGCGGCTTCGGGCGGAGTGTGTTGCTCACTGTACACGCCCACTTCTTCGGTGGCTTTTACTTTGCCGCGGACGTAAATCTCAGATGCCGGATTGTGGCCGACCAGCACGACGGCGAGGCCGGGGCGAATTCCAGCGGCAGCCATGGCCTTCACTTCCGTCGCTACTTCGCCGCGGATGTCGCTTGCGATTTTGGTGCCGTCGAGAATTCTTGCTGGCATTCGGGCTTCGAGCTTCGGCTTTCGGGCTTCGGCACTGAAATCTTACACTGCCGCGGACTCAGCGCGCACTTTGGGAGTCAACGGAGTGTCACCATGGGGACACTCTTCGACTCCGCTCGTGACAGGCCCGGCACCGAGAAACCTGTCTTTGTTTTCTCTGCGCCTCGGTGGCTCCGTGGTAAATCCCATTTGCGTTTGTGTCGTACAATATTCCCCATGATTGCCAAGGACTTACTGGAAATTCTGGTTTGCCCGGCCTGCAAACAGGCCCTCGAGTATCGGCAGAATCCCGAGAGCCTGAAGTGCACACAGTGCCGCCGCGTCTATGCCGTGAAGGACGACATCCCCATCATGCTGGTGGATGAGGCAACAATCGAGAATTAGTTCGCACCAGGCCTTCGAGAAATCAACGGGGCCTCTTCATCTTGAGGCACTTGTCGAGGCACTCGGTGAGCGACTGGCATCTCCGGCTTAACCTCCGAATTCCTTATTACAAATCTTGACAACTCTAGTCCAGAGTTCCCTCGAACTCAGCAGGTTACCGATGTGTGTGCAGGAACGACACGTTGTGTCACTTTTTGGAACGAAACGGTTACCCGCCGCCTCCGTCAAAATCACAGGTCCTCGACGGGATTGCGTGCAACTTCCAATATCCACAGGGGTTTAATGAATCTGAATGAACCTTCTTTCCGTATATGAAACTAGAAGGCAAAAGCGGCAGTTGAATTGCATGCAACTTGCATGACTGCCAGTGAGTCTAATACACGCAGAGAAGTTAGGTCGGAGTCGGAGGTGATGACGGCCATGTTTGAAAACGCTGGATTTGAAAAGATGAACGCAACGGTCAACAACGATAAAGACAGATTCACGCCGACTGAGCTGGCGGCGCTGCGCAGCGACCTGTTGCAAGGAGGCATGATCGATTCTTACGAGGCCGCCGAACTGCTGCAGGTTTTCCTGATGGGCCGCGGCTACGGTGTTTCGCCCAAAGCCGCCCTGGATGCGGCTGGCCGTGTGGAGATGGCGGGGTGCGCCCTGCCTGTCCTGCAGTATGAACTGGAGAACCTCGCGCTGGTGATGTAGCTGTCATGTAAGAATCGTGCGACACGGGCGGTGACCCCGCGGCGCACTGTGGGAATGAACTTGAGCGGGAATTGAGACCTTCAGGCGCTTACGTGGGATGGCACCTGGAGTGAAACGACCTAAGACGCAAGAGAAGAAGTGGGCCGGAAGTCTCAAGGCAGATGACAAGTGCTGTCAAGATTTTGACATTCTGGACCGGCCGTCGAAACAAGATTGACCGAACCAGTTCCACAATGGGAAGCCGGCCAACCAGCCCGGCTTTGTGGTTTGTATGAGTTTGGTCCACTGCCAGCGTTCACTTGGAAGGGTTGGCCTTCCCGGCAGACTCTCCTACTCACTTCCTCTTAGCCACGGCCGCTGCTCTCGCAGCGCGCTCCTGCAACGCCAACGTTACCACCTGCAGCATGTCGTCCTGGGGTGCGGGCTTGCCGGTCCAGATTTCGAACTGGCGGGCGGCCTGGTGGACGAACATTTCGATGCCGGGGATAATCTGCGCGCCGCGCTGTTTTGCCAGTTGCAGCAGGCGGGTTTCGGGAGGGTCGTAAATCATGTCGAAGACGTAGCGCGCGTTGATTTCTTTCTCCTGCAGCGGAGTCTCGCGCGTGTTGCCCATTCCGACCGGCGTCGCGTTGACGATCACGTCGAAGGAGTATTTCTTGAGGTCAGCGCGTTTCAGGGTGCGGGCGTGGGCGCGCCGGGCAAGCTTCTGCGCGGTCGCGGTGCTCCGGTTCAGAATGTAAACCTCGGCTCCGCGCTCTTTGAGGCCGAATACTGCGGCACGAGCCGCGCCGCCGGCCCCGAGCACCAGGATCTTGGCATCCTGAAGAGTGTTCAGCCGGCGCTCTAGCGGACGCACCACGCCGGAAGTATCGGTGTTGAAGCCGTAGAGTTTTCCATCCTGTGCGCGAACCACAGTGTTGCACGCGCCAATCTTGTCGGTATGAGAGTCGGTGTTGTCGAGGTAAGGAAGAATCGCTTCCTTGTACGGCATGGTTACGCTGAGGCCGTAGATGGGAATCTCGCGCACGCAGTTCAGCAAGTCTTTAAGAGTTTTGGCATGCAGCGCGAGATAGACAGCGTTGACATTCTCGCGACGGAAGGCGGCATTCATGATGGCGGGCGAGAGCGAGTGCGCCACGGGATCTCCCGCAACTCCGTAGACGCGCGTGGCGACGTCGATTTGCTCAACGCGATAGACGCTGCGCAGATCCGATGCGGTGACCTGTCCCGGTGCGGTTTCTTCTCCCGGACTGACTGAGGCGAAGGTGAAGACGCTACCGGCGCGAACCCCGAGCATGCGGCTGATAATCCCTTGCTCGCCCATGCATAAGCCGATCAGAGAGTGGTTGTCGCTCTCGCGCCCCAGAAACTGAATCATGCTGACATTATCGGAAAGCGTGGTCGCGGTGCTTACCACTTTGTAGAAGTCAGCGGGGAAGGCGCGCATTTTCTCCAGAGTTTCGTCGAGCTTCTTGGTGGCTCGGAAGTCGTGAAAAGAAAGGATCAGTGCGGAACGGCTACGGAGTTTTTGCAGTTGAGCGGGCTTGCACTTTTGGGCGGTCTGCAGTTCGACATCAACCAGTTGACAGCCTGCGGCCGACGCTTTGGACAAGATCTCGAGCTGGGAGGCAATCGAGCCGCGGAACCTGCCTCCACTGGCGACTCGGCGGCAAGTGGCGATGACCACCGTGCCCGCATGGGTTTCGAGGAAATGTTTGATCTTTGGAAGCGCCATTGCGGGCTTTGAAATATAGTCCAACCGCAACTCCAGGAAAGGGTTATCGCGAACCAGTGCCTCGGCCTTCTCGACCAGTTCTGATGGGTCTGCGGCCGTAACCGCGACGCAGACCCGCGGCAAGCGCAAAGGCAGCAAGCGGGGCAGGTAACTGTTGGCAGCAGAAATCATCTTGAATCAATGGTTTGAATCGGTTTTAATCATTAGGTTCGGCGCGAATCTTACAGGGGCTGGATTGCAGATGCAACAGGGATTCGAAAAAAGTCGCGAAAAACTCTATTTCCCACGCTGCGTGACACCCTCGTAACCTTGACCCCCTCTTACCCGGTTGTTACTTTCCTATTGAAGCCTTGCTTGGGTGAAGTAATAGCAGCAGCGGGGACGGGGTGTGTCTCTTCTCGGAGGTAACATGAAGAAAATAGGACTGTTATTGTTGTTGGCCGCAACAGCGATGTGGGCGCAATCGGCCGCGGACGCTGCGCCGTCGAACCCGACGACACCGCCGGGGACGGTTTTTACCACTGCAACCTTCCCGATTCAACGAGTGCAGATGCCCACCTACGCCGATGTGTACTGTGCTGGTTTCATCAATAAGCAGAGTCTGCCCGATGCCAACTACGTCGAGGGCGGACTGCAGACTCCCGGAACCACAAAGTTCGTTCGAGGTGACGTCGTTTACTTAAAGGGGTCGGGATACACTCTCGGGGCGCAATATGAAATTATTCGCGCTTTGCGGGACATGAACGAATATGAAATGTTTCCGGGGCAAAGCAAGCTGCTCAAGGCCACCGGCCAGCCCTACGAGGAAGTCGGCCGGGTGCGTGTGGTCGATACCCGCAGCAAGGCGGCTATTGCTCTGATCGAATACTCTTGCGATCCGATCAATCCGGGAGACACCGCGATTCCGTTCGCCCAGAAATCTATGGTGGCATTTCATCCGCCGCTTCGCTTTGACCGCTTCATGCCCACGAGCGCCAAAGTTTCCGGGCGCATCGTGATGGGCAAGGACTTCGACTCGGTGGTCGGAACCGGCCAGAAAATTTACTTCAACGTGGGCTCGAATCAGGGAGTGAAGGTCGGCGACTATTTCCGCGCTGTGCGGAACTACGACGAGGATCTGCACGATCCGGTTGATTCGCTTTCCTTCAAGGCTGCGATCAGTGAAGACACGCAGAAGATGCAGCCGTCGTTCGATCCAGGACTCTGGGAGAAGGCGAATGGCCCAGTAATTCACGTAAGAGATCTGCCACGGCGGGCGGTCGGTGAAATCGTTGTCATCGGCACGACGCCCACCACGGCCACCGGAATGGTCGTGTTTGCCATGGAAGATGTACACGCCGGCGACGGCGTGGAATTAGATGACCAGCAACAACCGCAATAACCTCTCGCAAGCAGTACAGAATCCGGGGACGGGCAACCGTTCCCGGTTATTTGTTTTTGGAAGGCAGTGGCCAGTGGTCAGTGGCCAGTGGTCAGCACAAACCACCCGTGCTTGCGGATCGCCTGCCTCTTGCGGATTCTTTCAACGGGGAAGGTCTCACCTGCGGATGGTTAAATCGATTTGCTTGACTGACCACTAGTCACTGATCACTGACCACTGATCACTGATCACCGGTCACTTGTTTCGCCGAAGACCTCGGCAGTGAAGGCTTCGATGGTGGCTCCTTGCTTCCATGCATCGAGAGGCAATCCAGCTTTGCGGCAGGTTTGTTCCAGAAAAGTCAGGCGGTCCCATTCGTGCTCGACGGGCACCTGAGGCAGCAAAAGCCCGCGCCGGCCATGACCGCTGATGAGGAGACCGTGGCGTCCCACTTCGATTTCATCTGCCTGAATCGGTCGCGCCGGCGAGAGGATACTCAGCTCAATTTCGAGAGCTAGCGCCTCTTCGATTGTGACCGGGGGGAAACGATTGTCATCGAAGGCGGCGGCGCGGGCGGTCTCCGCAACGGCGCGGTAGACCGGGCAACTGGGCAATACGTAGCCGACGCATCCGCGCAATTCTTTTTCTTGGAGACCTTTGTCTTGACGGTCTTTGTCTTGACGGTCTTTTTCTTGACGATCTTTTTCCTGACGATCTTTCCCATGAAATCCGTGGCGCAAATACAGAGATGTGAAGGCGCCGCGCGGTTCGGCAAAATGAGGAGTCGGCGGATCCAGACAAATCTCCCTGTTCTGGAGCGCGGAAAGAATGGAATCGTGCGCCAGGCGGAGTAACTGGGTGCGCTCTTCGTCAGAGAACTCCTGGCACAAATTCCGGCCTGCGGCTGCACCGGTCACTCCGCTTCCCGGTGTACTTGGCCGCGAAGAGTCCACGGCCAACGGCGAATTAGGTTGTGGGAGCGACATCGGCATCTGCCGCGCGCGCACCCGCTTGGGGCTTTCGGCGACGGCTGAGAATAAAAGCGCGGCGGCGGCGCTTGGACACACGCCGGTCAATCTTCGACCAGAATGCGGCGAAGTAATCCACCGCAGAAACCAGCGAGACGCAGACTACGAACCAGATCGCGACATAAGCAATCCAGTGCACCGGAAAAATAACGTTCCCGTAAACCGGCCATTCTTTCCAGCGATGATCGAGAATTACGGCGACCACAGAAACGATCTGCACGACCATCTTAAACTTGCCTAGCTCACTGGCTTCGATGGTGAATCCCCCGGACGCGGCAATGGAGCGCAAGCCGCTCACCAGAAACTCACGCCCGATGATGATCACCGCAATCCAAGCCGGAACCAGGCTTGGATTGAATTGCACCAGCGTAACGAAGGCGGCTGCAATCAGAAGCTTGTCGGCCATGGGATCGAGCAGGATGCCCATGGTCGTAATCTGGCCGCGCTTCCGCGCCAGGTATCCGTCGATGCCGTCGGTCATCGAGGCCGCGATAAACACGGCGGAGGCCAGCAGTTCTTTGGCGCCGTGTTCGCTGCTGAAATGGCTGGAAGATAAGATCCAAATCAGCAGGGGAATGCTGCAAATGCGAATCAGCGTGATGGAATTAGGAAGGTTCACCGCAAACCGTTTGCCGCAAGATCGGGAATGTCTCCGGAGGCGCGCCGGTAGACAATTTGATTATGCTCCACGGTGAGAGGGAAGGCAATGGAAGGAATGTTTCTTGAGAACCACAAGGGCAGAAAGTTCACGAAGAAATTTTCTTCTTCGAGACCTCCGTGGTTGTGGCTTTGACTGCACTCCTAGGTCGCGCCTGCGCTCGGCTACTTCGGCGCCGGCGTCATCGCATTGGGCTTCGGCTGTTTGGCGATAATCTGATCCTTGATCTTGTCGTAGGTCGCCTGCGGGATGATTTTCTTGTGAACCAAATCGAGCTTCGTCCGATACGGCCGGCCGGCGACGATCTTCTGGGAGTAGGCATCCCCGATACCAGGCAGCGCCTTTAGTTGGTCGACGGTTGCGGTGTTGATGTCGAGCTTGTCAGCAGCAGCGGCTGCTTGCGGCACAGCCATGGCGTTAGAGAGCGTTGCTGTGAGGGCTGGCAACATCAGCGACGCAACCAAAAAAGGCAGTATCCGCGCGAACCGTCTCTTGGTGCGCATACTCATAAATCCTCCTTGATGCCGAATGCCCGAACGTAGGTTTAGCTGGCAACTGGCCACTGGCAACTGACAACTGGGTTTAGGCGTAAATGCCTCGCTGTCGGATGGTATAGGCCACGCGGTCGATGGCCAGCATGTAAGCTGCGATCCGATTGTTAACCTTGTGGGTCTCGGCGTAGCGGACCACGTCGCTGAAAGATGAGATCATGATTTCTTCCAGTTGCTCGTTGACTACGGACTCTTTCCAGAAATAGCCCTGGCGATCCTGCACCCACTCGAAGTACGACGTGGTCACGCCGCCGGCATTGGCCAAAATATCGGGAATCACGAAAACTCCCTTGTCAGTTAGCACGTCATCGGCGGCCGAGGTGGTGGGACCGTTGGCGCCCTCCGCCAGAATGCGGCACTTCACGCGATCAACATTGCGCGAGGTAATCACATTCTCGGTCGCGGCGGGAATCAGAATTTCGCAATCTGTAGTAAGCAGCTCGGCGGCATCGTAGGACTCCGCACCGGTAAAACCGTGCACCGTTCCATTTTTCTGGCGGAATTCCACAAGAGCGTTCAGGTCGATCCCATTTTTGTTGTAAAGACCGCCCCCAACTTCAGCGATGCCGACGATTTTATATCCGCCCTGAAACATGAGCTGCGCGGCGTTCGAGCCCACGTTGCCGAAGCCCTGCACAATCACCCGGCTGTTCTCGCGCGAGAGGCCGAGCTTCTTGATGGCCTGGTCGCATACCACCATCACACCGCGGCCCGTAGCTTCGCGGCGTCCGCGCGAGCCCCCAATGTTGATGGGCTTTCCGGTCACGCACGCCGTCACCGTTTGCCGCATGTGCATCGAGTAGGTATCCATCATCCACGCCATGATTTGCTCGTTGGTGTTGACGTCGGGGGCGGGCACATCCTTTTCTGGTCCGATGAATTCGATCAGCTCAGAGGTGTAACGCCGCGTCATGCGCTCGATTTCACCCATCGACATTTTGTGCGGATCGCAAATCACGCCGCCCTTGGCTCCGCCGAACGGAATGTTGACCACCGCGCACTTCCAGGTCATCCAACTGGCCAGAGCGCGCACTTCGTCGAGCGTGACGTCGGGCGCATACCGGATCCCACCCTTCGCAGGCCCACGCGCAATCGAGTGCTGCACTCGAAATCCGGTGAAGACCTCAAGGCGTCCGTCATCCATTTGCACTGGGATGTAGACCGTGAGTTCGCGATTGGGATAGCGCAGAACCCGCCAAAGGCCGTCATCGAGATTGAGCTTCTGCGCAGCCAGGTCAAAGCGCGCCCGCTGCGACTCCCACGGATTGCTTTCTTTGTCGACATGCGGGGCGGTGGTCATCGTGGTCATAAAAGTGGTCTCCGGAATGATTGCGATTCTCGGCGTTGGCCGCTGCCGGGACGGGTTCCCAGCTTGAACGGCAAACGTTCAGAGTATATGAGCCGGAGCGGTGGGGAAGCAAGGCGGAGGGTGTTAGTTGGGGAACGGAATGAGCCTACGTTGTAAGCACTTAGGTAGCCTGGAAGTTTACCGCTGCAACTGTGCCGTCGTCACGCCCGAGCGGCGGCTGCCGTCTTAGAGATATTCGGAAAGAAAGAACCTCCTTTCCGATGTGCCTTATGACCATCCCCACAAAACGCGTAAGCGTAATCTCACCTTCGATTTCTACCGGCCCTCTACTGTCTTTTCCCGACAATCGCACCTTGCACCTGGCCGGCATCGTGCCGATAGATTCCGATTCCTCAATCGAGCCCGTCAGTTTCGTCTTCACCGCGTCGGGGCTGCCGCGATACTCCTTCAGTGTCCCGATGACTCGTTCACCCTGCTCGTCCAAAATAAGTTCACTTCCGGCAGGGCCTTGGCCTTTTACTTCCTCAATGGTCGAGAAAGTCTCCGTCCTCAGAGAGCCTTCCGGGACACATTGAGCGTGAGACAAGCCATCGACCGCAACATATAAGAACAGCGCGAACAGAAACCGAGTCCTCAGCATTCCAAACATTTCCGCTGCGGAAAATGTAGCACGTGGCCAAGGTCTTTCCAACGTGCAGAAATTCATTGTATATACCATTATAGTTTGTATATAATTAGTTATGCCACTCAGTATCCGCAACTCCGAAGTCGAGCGCCTAGCCCGCGCGCTTTCTCGCTTGACGGGCGAAGGCTTGACCCAGACCATCTTGCAAGCTCTGCGCGAGCGCCACCAGCGCCTACGCGCCGCGCGCCGGCAGGAACGGCTGATGGAGGATCTCACCGCCATTGCCCGCCGCTCGGCCGCCCTCCCCGAGCTTGATCGCCGCAGCCCGGATGAGATTATTGGCTATGACGAGCACGGGCTACCGAAGTAAATGGTCATCGATACCTCAGCCGTCGTGGCTATTCTGCGACAAGAGTCCGGGGCCGAAAGCCTGTTGCGTCGCTTGACTGCGGCCGGCTCCCGGCGAATATCTGCTGCAAGCCTTCTGGAGACCGCAATCGTGCTCGAGGGTAAGTCCGGAGAAAGAGGCGGAGAGCAACTGGACTTGTTCTTAGCACGCGCCCAGATCGAGGTTGCGCCAGTGACCTTCGAGCAGGTGCGAATCGCGCGCAGAGCCTGGCGGCGCTACGGAAAGGGCAGCGGTCATGCCGCCCAGCTGAATTTTGGCGACTGCTTCAGCTATGCGCTTGCCCGCAGCCTAGGAGAGGAATTGCTCTACAAGGGCGCAGACTTTGCCCACACGGATGTTGCGCGCGCCGGCGAGGGCTTGGTCTGAATCCTGCCCTTATCTATCGCACGGTTTGAGTTCTTCAATTCGCCTGCGACATTCCAGAGGTGCATCGCGGCATAGGCGCGCCAGGGCCGCCACGCCTCGGCGCGCTCCTCAAGTTCGCGAGCGTTTTTCAAATCCAATGCGCGCAGTAGTCCAAGATCGCTGGAGGGAAATGCGTCAGGCTCTCCCAGCGCTCGCATGGCGACGTATTGCGCCGTCCACTGCCCAATGCCTGGGATTTCACAAAGCCGCGCGAGAAACCCGGCGGAATCTACGATTGCCTCAAAGCTGATTCTCCCGTCACCGACTGCGCGCGCAAGCGTCCTTATAGTTTCAGCCCGCGCCCGCGGCAGGCCGATTCTGGCGAGGTTCGCATCGGCCAGAACCTGGGGCGGAGGAAAAACATAAGTGATTCCGCCGGCCGCGGAAAATGGCTCACCGAAAGCCTTTACCAGCCGCCCTGCCAGAGTCGACGCTCCCTTGACGGTGACCTGTTGGCCCAGTATCGCTCGAACGGCAAGTTCGAAACCGCTCCAGCAACCCGGCACCCTCAGTCCTGGGTGAGCCTCAACCCGCCCGGCCAGAACAGGGTCAGTTCTCAGATTTCGCACGATGCTCGCCCAATCGGCATTCAGATCGAACATGGCGCGAATGCGTTCGGTAATGAAAAACAGCGAACGAGGATCGCCAAACTCCACTCGCGCAGCGAGGGCGTTGTTCGCTTCATCCAGCGAAACCTCAAAGTACCCGTGATTGCCATTCAAGGAAATCGAGCGGCGATAACATCCGCCCTCCACAGCCTCGACTCCGGGAATGGCGCGTGGCGAGAGAAACGCCAGCATGCCTTTCCAGTCAAATGGCGGCCGGAAACGCAGACGGAAGAGATATTGATTTTCTGGCTGAGTTTGCTTTTGCCGCGCGAGCCGCCTTATTTGGGTCGGCGTTCGGTGATAAACCTTGCGAATGCCCGCGTTGAATCGCCGCACACAACCGAAGCCGGAGGCCAAAGCGATTTGAGTCATCGGCAAGCTGGTTTCGTCAATCAATTTCTTGGCAAAGTGCATCCGACGCGTATGAGCAACGGCGGTCGGCGTCGCACCCAGGTGCTTAAGAAATAAGCGGCGAAGATGACGCGAGCCCACTCCAAGGCGAGCCGCCAGCACTTCGACTCCGCCATCTTCCAGGCCGCTTTCGCCAATCAATCGCAATGCCCGCGAAACCGTATTTGAAGTTCCCATCCAGGCTGGGGTACCGGGCGAGCATTCCGGACGGCAGCGCAGGCAGGGGCGAAAACCCGCTTCAGCAGCGGCCGCGGCCGTTGCAAAATAACGAACATTTTTTTCCTTCGCCGTCGGCGCCGGACAAATCGACCGGCAGTAGACACCGCTGCCCACCACGCCAATGAAGAACTTCCCATCAAAGCGCGGATCGCGCGAAAGGCGAGCCCGCGAACATATTTGCCAATCGAGATTCATATCGCGATCTCATCATAGCTGCTTGGCGGCCATCCTATGGACGTTTTCGGACCGCGATGCTTTCTCCTGATAGATACGGGCGCACTTTGCGCGTGGCTTGGACTTTTCAGGTTGCGGAGATTGCACTTCCTGTCCTCCTTTTAAGTGGGCCGAGATGAGCAACAGCGAGCCGAGCGCAATTGTGCTCCACGGTATTCCTTGCATCGGCGGACTATACAGATTGGAACCTGCGCCCTAGGCAGGTACGACACAGTCCTGGGACAGCGGAAAGGCAGGGGCGCGAGTCCAAAAGGTTGGTGCAGAAGGGCCGCAGCGGTCCCAATTATTCATGCTGCAGGTAGAACCTCTCAATCATGTCCATGATGAGGTCGGAGGGGTCCTCGCCCCGTTCCTTGATGAACAGCATCTCGATAAGCTGTTCCGTAGTCACGAAGAGAATGACTTTGCCCTCTTCGCTGTAGATCGTGTTTCGCTTAATGTGGGCCGCATCGTTCGGGGCGTTGTTGCAGCACATGATGGCGAGCTTGCCCATTGGTTTTGTTAGGTAATTCCGAGTCTGGTTCGTTTCGTCCTTGCCGATTTCCTCGCGGTCGTAATTCTTGAATTCAAACAGCACGAGCCGTGCCGCCAGCTCCTTATAAATGTAGCCCCAGTTGTTGTTTGCCTCAATATTCCTGTTGGGAAAGACGGCATCACGCCGATCGATCGCGGAATATGTTCGCGGTTGGATAAGCGGCTCTGCAAGGGGCGGGACAAAAAGGTACTTCAATACCTCGACGCACGCGTCCTCATATTCCTTCCAGCCGGGGGCGCCCTGGGGGACACTGTTCCAGTCGTTGACGTAGAAGTTTCCCATCAGGCACGGCTGCCACCATGCGGGAAATAGCGCTCGATCAAGGCTGGATAACGGGCGATAAGATTCGTTAGCTCCGGGCCTTCTATGACTCTCACCCTCTTTTCGTACCCAGACTCCGCCAGGAATCGCCGCGCCTCCGATGTGATATTTCCGCTGGTCACAACAAGACCCATGGCGGCTTCGCGCGAAGAGGCCAATAGACCCACGGCCTGTCTCAGCACTGAGATGCTTACCCGCGAGTTGCTGTATAGCTTCACTTCCACCAGCCACGTGTCGTTCTTCTCCACGCCGAACGGATCGTGTGATTTGTATACCGCCGTGAAATCGAATCCCAAATCCGGCCCCGGCCTCCCGTGAGCCTCAATCGAAAAGCCTAGCTCGACAAGAAGATCGCCCACCAAATGCTCGAATATCTCCGGCGTCAGGTCCGAAAACCGGATAGCGGGAACGGCCGACAATTGTTCCACGAGACGCCGGATCCCAATTTCCCGGTTATTGCCGCGCATGTCGAGCCAAGCCCTGTCCCTCAAGACAGGTGGAACTTCGCAATCCGCCACGAGGACCGGGACCAGTCGAATAGCCCTTTCCCTCAACTCCGTCGAGAGCGCGAAGCTGATTTCCGCTTGAACCCACGGCGAATCCACGGCGGCAGGGGAAAGCAACAGGAGGATGTAGTCGCTCGACTTTGCGGCGGCCTCGATCCGCTGGAGAAACGAATCACCAGCACTAATTTCCCATTCGGCGAACCACGTCGATACACCACTCTGCCTGAGGGCGTCCGCGATAAAACGGGCGGATGGTTCGTCCGAGCTCACGTAGCTCAGGAAGACGTGCGGGGGGCGTTTTGTTTCGACATCATTCATTTGGGAGCCAGCGCTGATTTTACAGTCTCACGGAACGTGATTTCACGTCACTCTCGCCCGCACACCTTGCCTGATCATCCGGGCCGCTCTCGCGACAGCCCAGGTATCTGCGACTCTGCTGTCGCCCTCGTTGCGTAAAGGGCCGCTTGCAGGGCGGCGACGCCTCGCGAACGCGAACGTCAAATAGCGCCGAAGAAAGCCCGTCATTTTTCTCTGAAGATCACAATTCTCCGTCGTCGATTTACGCCGGATTCGGCAGCGAAGTCCGCAAACGTCCAGCAAATGGAGAGCGAGGTCCAGAAACGTCCAACTCCTAACAAACGGTCAATCTATCTTGAGGTCGCAGTCGGGAAACAGAGACCCGGAGAGGAGAGAACATGAAATCGAGAATGCTGACATACATTGCGGCGATCGCGTTATTAATGGAGCTATTCGCTTCGCTTCCGCTCGCCGCGCAAAGTCAATCGCAGAGCGAGCAGCCGCGGAAATATTACGTATTCAACCTTGGCACTGCGCCGCTTGGCGGCATTCCGGAACCCGTGGGCATCAACGACCTGGGGTGGATTTCTGGCGGGGTCAATTCTGCGACAAATACCACCGTCCATGCTGTGTTGTGGGTCGGAGTTCCGATGGACCTCGGCACGTTAGGAGGCCCAAACAGCAACGTCTCCTGGCCAAACCACAGCACCAGAGGAGAGATTGTCGGTATCGCCGAAACTGCAGAAAAGAACCCCTTGGGCGAAGCTTGGAGCTGCTCAGCTTTTTTCTTTGGAGCCGACGGCTACGTCTGCAACGGCTTCGCCTGGCAAGACGGCGTAATGAGTGCGCTCCCGCCTTTTCCCGGAGGGATTGACAGTTATGCCGCGGGCGTCAATAAGAAAGGTCAGGTGGTGGGATGGGCGGAGAACGGCGTTCACGATTCGACTTGTAACCACGCTGCTCCAGTAAGTCAATTCCTCCAGTTTGAGGCGGCCATTTGGGGACCGAACCTGAACCAGATGACGCAGCTTCCTCCGTTTCCTGGAGACCCTGATTCGGCTGCCACTGCCATTAACGACAAAGGTCAAGTGGTCGGGATCTCTGGCCTCTGCTCGAACGCGGTCGGAGGAGCGAGCGCTGTGCACGCGTTGCTCTGGGAAAATGGCAAACCCATCGATCTGGGAAATGTCGGAGGACACGCGTGGAACACTCCCTTCGCCATTAATAATCATGGCCAAATCGTCGGTTTTGGGAACATCTCTGGCGACGAGAATGCCGCAGAAAATCCGGTCGCGTTCATCTGGACGCCGACCAATAAGATGCAGGAGATTCCTCCCTATGGCACCGACACGAACAATGCCGCCTTCGACATCAACGAGAAAGGTCAGGTCGTCGGAAACTCGTTCAACGTCAACACTGGTGTTTTCCGCGCTACCCTCTGGCAAGACAATACGTTGCACGATTTGAATACCCTTGTCATTCAGCCCACTTCTCTCTACCTAACACTGGCCCAGGGCATCAACGACGCGGGCGAGATCACGGGAACCGCAACTGACACCAGCACCGGGGAAACTGTCGGATTCCTGGCAGCTCCGGTGTTCGACGGAAGCGGAAATCCGGACCTCGCGACCGAACCCAAGGTGAACGCCAATCCGCACGAAGTCATTCTCACCGACCACCAGCGAAGACAGCTTCCGTTCTTCACTCGCATGATACTCGGAGCCGGAACAAAGTGACCTCGGCGTGACTTAGAGACACCCAACCAAACCGCGCAGTCTGACTTCGCAGGCTGGGCGCGAAACGAAGGCAGAATACTCCTGCCCTCGTTTTGCATGATTCAACCAGAAGTTAGTAAATTAATTTCCGGGAAATCGGCTATGTCATGGCGCCTTCGCCACTGCGTTGAGTGTCCAGAATGCAATACGCGATATCTCATCGGTTTCAGTCCATACTGCAACGGGTCATCGCTGGTCACCATTGCCTGCGATTCTATTGAGAGATATAAATTGGTTTGCTCTTGCTGCCGGCCGCCGGTCTGCAGTCGATGGGACCGGAGCGAAGTGAAGAGGTACGGCGTCTCAAATCGAGCGTACGCTCGCGGCTACGGTTCGCCCGAAGAGGTGTCGCTCTTGACGGCGTCCTTGCGATCAGAGTGAAGTCTTTTCGCAATGACAGCAGGACCGGCGAGGCACTTGGGAAAGTGAAATGAAAATGAGCCCGAAGTTAAAGCTCGGCGTAGTCTGTGTTTTCATATTTCTTACCTGGAAACCAGGACCGCTGTCTGCTTCCTTTTCTGCAAATGCGCAGCCTTCCTGTGCCGCCCCTGAATACAAAGAATTCGATTTCTGGGTCGGCGATTGGGATGCCTTCGAGGCCGGCAGCACCACTCCCGCCGCCCGTGTTCAAGTGGATCGTTTACTTGATGGCTGCGTCCTGCGGGAGCAGTACGCTGGCGCCGATGGTCACAAAGGCCAGAGCTTGAGCATCTATGACAGTTCCAGAAAAGTCTGGCATCAGAGTTGGTTTACGAATCGCGGCAAGTTGCTGGTCATCGAGGGAACATTGCAATCGGGAGCGATGGTTCTAACCGGTGCTGATCGCCTTGCGGATGGAAAAGAGCGGCGGGTTCGCGGAATCTGGAAGCCCGAAGCCAACGGGATTCGCGAAACCGCCGTTACCTCGACTGACGGCGGTAAGACTTGGACGCCGTGGTTCGATCTGATTTTCCGCCCGCACCGCTGAGCGCAGTCAGTTATTCCGCACTGGTCTGCACAGTGCTACGGCACCTGCTACTTACCTTCCCGTGATGTTAATTTCCATCCCCTCCGAAGCCGCGCGCACTTTTGCGTAGTAGTTGCGGGCTTCGTGCACGACCTTGTCGATGATGACGTCAGTGTGCTCGGGATCGTGATGAAACAGCACAAGCTCTTTCGCGCCGCTCTCCATCACGACGTTGACGGCCTCGCGCCAGTGGCTGTGGCCCCAACCGCGGCGGCGTGCTTCGTATTCTTCGGGCAAGTACTGCGCGTCGTAGATGAGCACGTCGGCGCCTTCGGCCAGCTTGCGCACGGCCTTGTCGAAAACCGCGTCGCCGGGCTCGTTGTCGGTGGCGTACACGAGAATTCCATCTTTGGTTTCGAGGCGGAAGCCCATGCATCCCTGCGGATGGTTGAGCCAGGCCGTCTGTAGTTGCACACCGTCGTCGAGCGCGGTGCGTCCGCTATCGATGTCGTAGAAATCGCGCCGCGCCTTCATCTCATCGATTCTTACCGGGAAGTATGGCGCTGCCATCTGGTCGGCCAGAACTTGTTCGAGGCTGCGAGTGCGGCTGGAACACTGGAAGAGAAACCGGTTCCCGGCATTCGCGTATAAAGGCCGGAAGAACGGCATGCCCTGAATATGGTCCCAGTGAAAGTGTGAAACGAAGACGTGGGCGGAAAACGACCGCTCGCCGAATTCACTCTGCAGTTGCTGGCCGAGCACGCGGAATCCAGTGCCGCAATCGAAGATATAGATGCGGTCGCCCAGGCGCACTTCCACGCAGGAGGTGTTGCCTCCATAGCGCATATTCTCGGGTTGAGGGGTCGGCGTAGAACCGCGCACGCCCCAGAACTTAATCCGCATAGGCTCGTGACCGCACGAGGGCCCAGTTGCTTGGTATCTTCCCCTGCTATCTTCGGATGAAGGGATATATCCGTCAATTGCCGGATTGGTTCAGGGGCAGTATTTCAGGGGTGGCGGGCCGACTTAGGGCTCCTCAGGCAACAGGGACCTGGACCGCGAGTGCTATGGGAATATTACGACAGTTACCCCTTCGCTAAGGTGTCGAAGAGGTAATGCAAAGCCGTAATCCGAGGGGATAGTTTCTGGTTGCCGCCCATTCGCCAGGCGACCCTAGTTCGGTTGAGACCACGCAAAGTGGTGACTTTGATCACTGAACGGTTCTGAGCAAAGGGTAAAAATATGGTCGGCTGCGCCCTACAAAGCGCGGCATTGGACAGTTGCAGGAGTGGGAGAGAGGATCATGAACTACAAAATCATTGCGAGTACGATCTCCGCCGCTGCTCTGGGCATAGGTCTCGTTGTATTATCCTTTCTCGTTGGTCAGGGCGTTGAGGTTCGTGCTCTGAACATTGCAGTAGTGGTTTTTGGTGCGTCGACTGGATGGCTTGCGGGAATCCTCTTATCTCCGTACGACCCTAAGGAGGCGAGTACCTTCCCCCGATACGCAGCTGCAGCGTCGGCCTTCGCGTCCGGCTATCTTGTCTCGAAGTTGGATCGAGTGCTGGAGGAACTCCTCAAGCCCGAGTTCCTGTTTTCGCCCGTGGCTGGCTTCCGGCTTCTCGCTGGCTTGTCGGGGTTTGCGACGGCAGCGATCATTACCTACGTCTACCGCAGCTACGCCGAGTAAAGGATGGTCCCCTCGGCATTCCTTCGGTATCACGAGCAAACAGGAAGTAATCGGCTGGAGGAAAACTGACTCTAAAACAAGCTGGCCGGGGATAGTTGATGTAGCCAGGCGATTACACTTAGGGCGGCCGGAATGATCGAGAATGTGACCGAATCGAAGGCTACGCGCAGAGTATCTTTCATAGGTTTCCGTTCGAAAGAACGCTCCTGTTACGCCTCCCCTATAATGAACCGCGAGGGTTCGTGTTCACATCGCGCGCCTCATCCTTAGCATGATTAATCCAGAATTCAAGGAATTCTCGCGGCTCGCCCGTTCGGCGACGCTGGTGCCGGTGGTGAAGTCGGTGAGCGCCGATCTGCTCACGCCGGTCTCGGCATTCCTGGCCATCGCGGGGGAAGAGCCGCACGCGTTTCTGCTGGAGTCAAACGAGCGCGGCGAGCAGATCGGACGCTATACGTTTCTGGGTGCGCGGCCCTACATGCGGCTGCGGGCGCGGGGCGGCGCGATCGAGATCGAACGCGGGCGGCGCCGCGAACAGTATGAAGGAAGCGTTTTTCACTTCGTGAAACAGCTGCTTGGAGAGCACCGTCCGGCGGCGATGCCAGGGCTCCCGCCATTCACCGCCGGGGCCGTCGGATATTTTTCTTACGATGCGGTGCGGCAACTGGAAAAGATTGGCGAGCACGCAAAAGATGATTTGTCGATTCCGGATTGCGAGTTGATGTTCTTCGACCGGTTGCTGGCCTTCGATCACCTCCGCCATCAGATTCACATTGTGGCGGCAGCCGATGTTTCGCGGGAGAGTCTGCGAGCCGCCTATGAGCGCGCAGTGCGCGATATCGCAGCGCTCGAAAGAAAACTGGCCGCAGGATTGCGTCCGGCAATGTGGCGCAAAGCCACGAAGGCGAAGCCCCCGAAACTTAAGATCCACGCAGGAACGACGCGTACGAAATTCCTGAGCAGCGTGGAACGTTGCAAGGAATACATTGCCGCCGGAGACATTTTTCAGGTGGTGCTTTCGCAGCGGCTCGACTTCGTCCCCGCGGTTGAGCCATTCGATCTGTACCGCGCTCTGCGCCAGGTGAATCCTTCGCCGTATCTTTATTTCTTGCGTATGGGCGAGACGCAGATTCTCGGCTCTTCTCCGGAAATGCTGGTGCGCGTGAGCGGACGCAAGCTGGAATATCGGCCTATCGCGGGCACGCATCCCCGCGGACGCGATGAAGCCGAAGACTCGCGCCTCGAAGAGCAGATGCGCACCGATGAAAAGGAACGCGCCGAGCACGTCATGCTGGTCGACCTCGGCCGCAACGATCTCGGCCGCGTCAGTGAGTATGGCTCGGTCAAGGTGAAAGATCTGATGTACGTCGAGCGCTACTCCCACGTGATGCATCTGGTTTCGGCGCTGGAAGGCACGCTGCGCAAGGATCTTAGCGCCCTCGACGCGTTCGCCGCCTGTTTTCCTGCAGGCACTCTCAGCGGCGCCCCGAAAGTCCGCGCCATGCAGATCATCGAGGAATTGGAACCAGTGCGTCGGGGCATCTACGGCGGCTCAGTGCTCTACGCCGATTTCGCGGGCAATCTCGATTCCTGCATCGGCATTCGAACCATGCTCATGCAAGGCAAGCACGCGTTTTTGCAGGCCGGAGCGGGAATTGTGGCAGATTCGAATCCCGCGAGCGAATTCGAGGAGTCGATGAATAAGGCCCAGGCGCTGCTGAGGGCTGTGGAGATGGCTCGAAGGAGCGGCTAGTTATCAGGGCGAGCCACGGAGCACAGTCCACTACCCCAAGATTCTAGTTCCTGTTACGGCGTAGCCTCCGCCGGGCCAGCGCCAATCTCCAGTGAAAGAAGTGCCGTCTTTGCTGAACTTTCCAAGAAAGCGATTGTCGGAACCCTTTGGTCCAAACCATATCGTAAGAGTATTGCCGGCAATCTCATAAACATAGTCGAGCGTCAGGCCGTCCGTGAAGCTGTAGTAGCGCGAGTAGATGTCTTGGCTTGGCTATTGTCCGGCTTCGTGCAAGCGGCCGATGATCTCGATGCCTCGGATGGTTCGGCCGGCATAAATCAGATCAACGTGTTGCATGAGGAAGAAATCGCCTTCCATCCACTCGAAACGAATTTGGCCCCGCGCGTCGCCGGACACTTTCCATGTTCCGACCAAAGGTCTGAGGCTTTCGAGGTCAGGGTGAGGCGCGTGCGGGGCGCGAGCTGCAGGATGGAGCTTTGTTTTTGACATGGATGAATTTCCTCAGTGCTGATGGGGGCCAAGATCGCCGGGGCGTTAAATTGCCCTACCGCATTGGGCACGGCTCACTGCTTTAAGAAATTTTCTACTAACTTCTTCCCTGCATCCGTCAGCACGCTCTCGGGATGGAACTGCACTCCTTCGACGGCTAACTTTCTGTGGCGCAGGCCCATGATGGTGCGGCTCCCATCTTTTTCCGCGGTCCAGGCGCTGACTTCCAGTTCGGACGGTAGATCTCTTTCCTCCACGATCAGCGAATGATAGCGAGTGGCTGTCATCGGCTTGGGCAGGCCGTGGAAGATGGTTTTATTGTCGTGCGTGACCGCGCTGGTTTTACCGTGCATCAAATTCGGAGCGCGTACCACGCGACCGCCAAACGCCGCGCCGATGGCCTGATGTCCCAGGCACACCCCGAGAATCGGCACTTTGCCGGCGAAGTACTTGATCAAATCAATGCTGATGCCCGCTTCCTGCGGCGTGCAAGGGCCGGGGGAAATCACGATCCGCTCCGGATCCATGCTCTCGACTTCGTCAACTGTGATCTGGTCGTTGCGGCTCACCTCAACCTTCGCGCCGAGCTCTCCAAAATACTGAACCAGGTTGTAGGTGAATGAGTCGTAGTTGTCGAGTATAAAAACCACCGAAGCGTCCTCTTCTCATTTCGTAGCTTACACCCACACGGGCGTGCCTCGTGAGCCGTCAATTATCGCTGTTTCCCACCGGAACGGGCCACGTCACTCCCCAAGGGTGGTATTGACGGAACGTGCTCTTCAACCGCATCCTCTAGCGTAGTTAATCGATACGCCACTTCAATAGCTTGGGGTAACTTATGGCCGAAGCCCAGCAAGAAAAAAGGGCTGCAAGACGATTTGCGCTCCGGATTCCGGTTTCCGTTGCCCGCAGTGAAAATTTAAACCAGAGCGAATCCGCTCAAATCCGCGATGTCAGTGCACGCGGCATTTCTCTTTACCTGGACTCGCCCATCGAGCAGGGATCTCCCATCAGCTTCACGCTCACCCTTCCACCCGAGATCACCCTTACCGAGAGCATTCGGGTGCAGTGCAAAGGCCGAATCGTGAGGATAGAGAACGGAGACGTCGACGGAAAAATGGCCGTGGCGGCGGTAATTGAAGAATACGAATTCCTTCCCGAGAGCGGAGGCTGAGCCGAAAATTTGCCCCGTGCTCACTATCGAGCACTTCTTTACCTTCCTGACAAGTGATAAGGTTTCTCTCATAGGCTCATACAGACTTAGCCGGTCTTCGTCCTTTAGGGGATTTCCTTGCCGCGATCGGGCGTCCAAGTTGTTAGGCTCGTGCTGTTGCTGGCGTTGCTAGTCACGCAAGCTCTCTCGCAGAACCGCGGCAACGACAAAGCCACCTCCGCCAAGCCGGAAGTTGCCATCCTTACCAGCGTACATATGGTGCACGAACGAGGCGTCCCGGCCGTCGAGGTCGTTTGCTCTCACCCTGTCGTATCAACAATTCAGTCCCTGGATTCGCCTCCCCGGCTCGTGATTGACCTGGCGAACGCGCGCGTGGGACTGCAGCGTAAGCGCGTTCCGGTGCTGCAGGAAAACATTCTGACCATCCGCACTGAGCAGTATCAAGTGCAGCCTCCGGTTACGCGAATTGTTCTCGACCTTTTAGTGCCCTACGGTTACACCTCGGAGTCAGCCGGCAATCAACTGATAGTGCGGTTAAAGCCCCCTGAAGACTCGAGAGCTGCCCATGAGTCCCTCCAAGCGCCGAGAGTGGTGTCATTGGAGCCCACGGCCGCGCCGGCTTTTGTACCTGTTACCCGCGGTGTCGGCGAGGTCGTGTTGGCCGGTAGCCGGTTTGCGGCGGGATCGTCCCTGACCGCCGGAAGCGAAACGGCCTTGTTGCAATTGTCGCGGGGAGGCGAGGTTCGCGTTTGTCCTGGAACCACGCTTTCGGTGACTCCTTCGAAGACCGCGAAAGACTTGATGTTCGGAATGAGCACCGGGGCGTTGGAGACGCACTACACACTCGACACCTCGGCTGACACCATCCTCACTCCAGATTTCCGGATTCTTTTCGCAGGACCTGGAGATTTTCATTACGCCGTCAGCTCTGACACACATGGCAATACCTGCGTGCGTGGGCTTAAGGGGAACACTTCATCCGTAATTGTTTCGGAGTTGATGGGCGACCGCATCTATCAAGTGAAACCCAGCGAGCAGGCGGTCTTTCACTCCGGGCGAATCGATAAAGTTGACACCGACGTGCCTCTCGAATGCGGCTGTCCGCCGCCGGCTCCAGTAATGCGAACCGACGCGCCCCCGGCACGGGTTATCCCCGAGGGTGATACGCCTGCGAACATGAGTTTGGATGAAGCAACTTCCTCGCCAACGAGCTCACCCAAGTCGCCGGACGACTCGGGAACCCCCAGCCAGCCCCACACCACGACCCGGCGGACGCTCTCCAACGGAGCCGAAATCCAACCCTTGCCGTCGACGCTGCCGAACGAGATTCACATCCAGGTGGAGGCTCCGCTGGTTTTCCGTGGGAACAAAGCTAGTACAGCCCCGCCTGCTCCGACGGAAGAGGCAGCAGCGCTGCCTCTGGTGGAACCCTCACTCAGATTGGTCCGGATGGATGCACAAGTGCAACCACCGCCCGCCGAAAGCGATCAAGCGAGGCCTCAGCATCATCGGATCCTGCGACGCATCAGAGGATTTTTCGCCGCAATCTTCCAATAAAAATTCGGTCACTAGAATTCGGAAAAATCCTGGGCCCAGGGGATTCGGGCCTAAGGCTCCCTCACCCGCGATTAATAACCTTTCGCAGCGGCTCTACTTTTTCTCGGATGTCGTCGGCTAGATCGGCGCCGCGTTCGGCCACGTCGCGCACACGTTCCTTGGCGTCACGAACGCGGTCTCGCGCTTCCTCCGTCCAATCCTGCAACGTGTCCTTGGCGTCGTCGTATCCGCGTTTCAGATCGCGACGGAACTGCTTGCCCGTCTTGGGAGCGAGCGCGAGCGCTGTCAATGCTCCAGCACCCAGCCCAATCAGAAAGAAAGTTACGGCTGTGCCCAGGTTGATTCCGTCGGAAGATTCATAACGTCCAGAACGCATAATTTGACCTCATTTCTGTATGGCGGAAAGCGCTGGGAAGGGCTCCTTCCCCCGCTGATGCATATCTCGCCCACCCGTTGATTCTAGTCCTCCGGCGGGAACGGCGGCGAATTAACGAAAACAACAAATGCGGTCCCCTCACGGTGAATGTGGTTTTGGCGACGAATGCAATTTCGGGAAGTCTAAGTATCGCCTAAGATCGAGGGCTCACGATTTGTTCGACTCCTCGGCCTTTTGGGCGGCTTGACCCTGGCCAAAGTAGTAGCCCAGAATGAAGGCAAGCAGGGGACTAAAAACCGTCGTAAAGAAGGTTGCGATTTTTTCCAACAGTGGAACGACAGCCTTTGTGACAAGGGTTTCGGTGTGGTCCGGCTGGTCCATCGAAAAGAAGATGACCCTGAACCCCTCCCAAATCGTAAAGAAGATGGCTATGCCAAATATGAGCGTGAGGATGATGCCAATCCGCATCGCGGCCCGTTCTTTGGGTGGCGGTGCTGGTGGTCTGGAGAACGGTCGGGCAAGTCCGGCCAAGCCTCCCCCTCCACCCCCTCCAGTCAGGTCCACGTCTATATCGCCATCCCCAGGCTGTGCGGGCGCTTGTTGCACGGGCGCTGGTTGCACGGGCGTTTGTTGCACGGGTGCTTGTTGCACCACAGGCGCTGGTTTCATCGGCGCTTGCTGCGCGGGCGGTTGACCTGGCTGCGGTTGGGCGGGTTCTACCCTGGTCGGATCAACTTCGTTTTCAGGTCGATCTGGCACAACAGGAGCAACTCTGTATCAGCTATCCCACTGAAAGTCAATAGCCGGTTGGCTTATTTCGGGAGAACTATCTCCTTCAACGGCTTGCCCTTCGCGTCCGTGATCACTAGTTTTTGATTGCTGTCGGCAGCGTCGTTGGCAATCTTGACCAGTCCCAACGCGTTCCTCACGACCTCAGTCATGCTTCGACCCGATTTCTGCGACAGAGCTTCCAGGTCGTTCGCAATGGACGTCGGTAGGTTGATGTTCAAACGGCGAATGCCGGTAGCTTCGCTTTGATCGGAATCGGACCTTGCGCCAGCACCCGGATTATTCTGAAGCATATCTTTTATACCCATATGTTCACCTCCACACGCATTCATCGATACACATCAAATGTGTACCATATGTGTACTCACTATGTCAACATGATTCTGGCGAGCCTATCAGACTGAGCCCATGAGCTGTACATAGGTACGGCATGCTCCGTGGCACGGGAAAATTGGCTGCACGTCCGGCCTTGTGCCACAATTGATCCTCCATCCACAATTAGGCAACCATCAAGCAGGGCTTGGGAAGGTTTCCATTTCCCTCCAGCCTGAGTGTAAAATAACTTTTTGATCCTTGTGCGGCGGAAAATGTGGCCTGCCCGACTTCCGCCGGCTCAGCTAACCGCTCTTATTCGTAAGGAGATTGTTCCAAGCAATGTCGATCCCTGCCACCCAACTGCGTCCCGGCATGATCATCAAGCACAACAATGATCTGCACTCCGTGTTCAGTGTCGAACACCGCACGCCCGGAAACCTGCGCGCCTTCATTCAGGCCAAGCTGCGCAACCTGCGCACTGGCGCAATGTTCGAGCATCGCTTCCGCTCGCCCGATCCTATCGAGAAGGTTAACGTCGACGAGGTCGAGATGCAGTTTCTCTACGCCGACGGCGACAGCTACTACTTTATGGATACGTCGAACTACGAGCAGACACACCTGACCAAGGACGTGCTCGGCGACGCCGTGGATTACCTTATCGCCAATCTCGAAATCAAAGTGGAATTCTTCGACGGCAAGGCCGTTGGCATTGAGCTGCCCCAAACGGTGGAGCTCACCGTGGTTGAGACTGAGCCTGGCCTGAAGAGCGCAACCGCGTCAAGCGTTACTAAAGCCGCCAAAACTGAGACCGGGCTGGTGGTGCAAGTCCCGCCTTTCATCAATGAAGGCGAGAAGATTAAGGTGGATACTGCAGAGGGCGTGTATTTGTCGCGAGCGTGAAAGAACGGTGGTCAACAGCTAGCGGTCCGTGGTCAGTGAAAAAGCACACCCCGGCGTTCCCACTGACCCACTGACCCCTGATCACTGACCACTTTTTTGTATGACTTCCACCGAAAAAGCAACCGAAGCCCGCCGCTTTGTGGTTCGTGGGCGCGTGCAGGGCGTCGGATTCCGCTGGTTTGTAGAGCGGGAAGCGCACATTCTCGGAATCGCCGGCTGGGTGCGCAATAACGCCGACGGCAGCGTCGAAGTGTTGGCCCAGGGGAGCCGCGATCAGCTCTCCGGCCTGCGATCCCGTCTGCGTGAGGGGCCGCGCGCCGCTCGGGTGGATGCGGTGGAAGAATCCGACGTCCGGCTCGCCCCAGGCATTACTTCGTTTCGCATTGAAGGAGCGTGGTAGATTGTCCTCCAACTCTAGCCTGAATGACGTCCAACTTAAGCATCTGATCCGTGAAGTGCCGGACTTCCCGAAGAAGGGAATTCTCTTCTACGACATCACGACGCTGCTAAAAGACAAAGTCGGCTTTGCCACTCTCGTCGACCGGCTCTCCGAGCACTACCTCAACCAGAAGATCGACCTCGTTCTCGGCATGGAGGCCCGCGGCTTCATCTTCGCACCCGCGCTTGCCTACCGCTTGAATGCCGGGTTTGTTCCGGTGCGAAAGGTTGGAAAGCTTCCCGCAGAAACCGTGAAGTTTGATTATTCGCTTGAATACGGAACCAACTCGCTCGAGATGCACAAGGACGCCATTCAGAAAGGCCAGCGCGTGCTGATTGTGGATGATCTGCTGGCCACAGGAGGCACGGCCGAGGCCACTGCAAAGCTGGCGTCTTTACTCGGCGCTGAGATCGCCGGACTCGGCTTTGTCGTCGAATTGGATTTCCTGCGGGGGCGCGAGAAACTCAAATCCTACAACGTGATGTCACTGCTCCACTACGACAAATGATCGATCAGCCTGTGATCGATTCGTCACAAACGGTTGCGATACACATCAACAGACGCAGATACACCGGTTGTTGGACGGCGTCGGCGATCCATGCTTTACTTCCGAACTGCTCTACTTCCAGAGGCGCGCGAGCATCACTCCCGCTCCGAGCCAAAAGCTGGCGCTCACAACCGCTGCCACAACGAGTCCCAGCACCATGCTCCAATTCACATGTCCCGGGGGACAGTCGAGATCAAGATCAGAATCGTAGACGAGCCAGGAGCGCATGAATTTGGCATCGTCCAACTTCGCGGGTGAAGTCTCGGTCGATTCGCTTCGATACACATCCGGTGCCAGTGGACGAGCGCCGGATATTGGGGAGAGCTGCGTTCGATAATTCATTCCAAACCTCACAACCAATCACTGCAAATCGCTTGCCACTTCCAAACGTCCTCCAACCATCTGAAAATACGATGCTTTCGAGAGAGAAATGTTTTCAATTGCTGCTGTCATGCGTTAGAACACGCTAAGACAAACCCAAGCCGTCTTAGCAATCGTCAACCCTTTATCCACCACCAGCCTAACCTTCACGAGCGCGCCTCGTGTCACCACCAAGTCAGAGGCTTGTAAATTCCCCGTCGACTCTAACCCTCACTCCCGAAGGCTGCGATTACGTGGGTAGTCTGTGCCTGGTTTCATACCTCTTCCAGTGACAACCTGGAGTCCTTGGGCAGGTAACTTTTGCGCCGAAACCAGTCCTCCATGGCTTCACGGAGCTGATCCAGTGGAACATTTGTGCCGATCTCCATGCGACCATCAGACACCGGTACGGTATCGTCAAACACACTGGCATTTGTAAAGTTGCGCATCGAGAAGCTGTCTAGCCATTTCACCGGACAGGGAAGACTTTGCCCATGCTCCTCGTACATCACGCAAATCTTCCGTGCAAACATCCCTGGGATTTAGTTACAGACACACTAGCCCTCTCCGCCTTACTGGGCAAGCTAATTCTTGTTTGGGGTAGCAGCGCTCAATAGCTCCACAAACATTTTGTAAAACTTATCGAGGTCGAGGTCATCCTGCACCTCGACCGGTTGAACCGCGAACTTTGGCTTGTCGTGTTCCGTCCAGCTCAGCGTGTTGCCGTAGCCGGCGGCGCGATCCAGGTTTACATCCATGAACAGTCTTTCCTTCTTGGTAATCAGTCTCGGATCGAGCCACGCTGCCGCTGCCAGTTCATCCCAAAGATAGTTGTAGTTGCCGCGCAGCCGCGCGTATTTGCCCATATAACGTGCCGCCGGCGAATCGCTCGCTTTTGTGCGATTGATCAGGTCGGAGGTGAGTCTCGTTTTCACCGAGATATCTACAGAGGTGCAAACCACCCTCTTCCACGGCGCGGTGAGCACAATGTGAGCTGCTTCCGGATCGAACCACAGGTTGAACTCGTGCGTCGGAGTGTTGGCGAACTCCGGATCGTCGGTTCGCGGATTGAAGCTGCCTCCCATGAATACAAGCTCTTTCGCCAGCCCCGCGAATTCGGGATCAATCGAAATAGCCAGCGCCAGGTTGGTCATGGGCCCACCTTCATAAATGCTTACCCGGTGCGGAAACTGATGCACCATTCGCAACAGAAAGTGCGCCGCGTCTTCGCTGGCCGGCTTCGTGGTAGGCTTGCCTTCCGGCATCTCTCCTAACTCTTCGGCCCGATGATAGTACTTGGGCGTCCATGCTCCCAACCATGCCACAGAGCCAAATTGTTGCTCCCACTGTTCTGTCTCTGGTTGGCGCCGCACCAGCGGGTACTCCGCGCCCGGCACTACTGGAATATCGGTGCGCCCAATAAGTTCGAGCATGCGCAACGTGTGCGCCACCTCTTCGTGAAGCCACTGATCGCCCGTCACGACCGTGATGCCCAGAACTTCGGTCTGCGGAGACTGAATCAAAAGCAGCATCGATTGCTGGTCCGTTCCTGCGGGCCCGGCGGCATCCTGGTCGATGATGATCTTTCGTTTTTCCTGCGCCCGGCAGGCCAGCGATGTAGCCATCAGCAAGGCTGCTACAAGGTGTGCCGCATAAGTGTTGCGCAGATTTTTATACAAACTGAAGGGCAGACCGAGTCGGCCTCAGTCTGCCCTATTCTTCGTGCTCAACTCAGTCCTAGAAATTCAGCCTCAGAGCGAACTGAATCAACCTGGGATTGTTCAACGTCTGATTGATTACCCCGAAACTGGAAGTAGTATTGATGTCTTGCTCCCCGGTATCGCCGATGCCTCCCATAAAGAACTGCGGGTGGTTGAACAAATTGAAAAACTCCGCCCGGAATTGCAGCTTCATGCCCTCCCGAAAAGACATCGGAAAGTCCTTCATGATGGAAAAATCCGTGTTCACGAAACGCGGACCGTAGACGGGAGCGCGCGGGGCGGTGCCGAGTTCTCCCGCTGGCGCGTGGGCAAACGCACATGTGTTGAATACTGTGTTGGGCAAGCAATGTTTCCCGTGCGGATCGCCCACCAGGTCGGGGCGGTTAAAGCTGAAAAAGTTGTAGTTTAAAAACTGCCCTGTGTTCCCGGCTCCCGGGGGGGAACCGAAGGTCGGGCCAGTGTTGGCGCTATCGACGACAAACAGCGGGAATCCAGACTCCGCTCGTTCGATCAGATTGACTTGCCAATTCCCCAGAACGGCGTTGGCAACTCCTCCCCAAGCGCCGCCGAAGCGCTTGCCCTTGCCGAATGGCAAATCATAGAGGATGCTGGCGGTAAAAGTGTCGTTAATGTTGAGCTGTGATAATCCCCAGTCCAACTTCTGCGTTCCCGGCAACGGCCAGAAGATGGCTCCAACATTGGTGCCCAAGCCATCGGTTAAGCCCGAATCGAAGTTGCGGGCCCAGGTATAGCCCAAAAGCGCGTAGATGCCGTGCCGCGCGCTCTTAGTCTCGGCTTTGATCTGCAGAGAGTCGTAACGTGCCGCCCCCACGCTGTTATTGCTGTTGACTAACTGAAAAGCATTGGAGGGAATGATGAGGTTGCGTCCGCAGCCCAGAGTGTAACCGGGCACGGTAAATCCGGTGCCTGGGCAGGCAAGCGGAGATCCAATGTTTTCATTGACCTGGCTGACAAGAATGTGTGCGCTGCGGGAACCGGCGTAGCCCGCAGTGACTACAACGTTGCCCGGCAACTGATGCTCAACGTTCAAGTTGAATTGCTGAACGATGCCCTGTTTGAAATTACGGTTCATGGATTGGAGAGTGCCGGTGTAGTTGTCGGGGTTCACCGGAGCGTCATAGATGAAGCCGCCTGGTACGGCCAAAGTGGAAGGAGGTTGAGGAGAGGTTAAAAGGAACCCATCCGACAGGGACCCGAAAGGGTTACCGTACTGGTAAGAGAAGGTAGGCGGATCCACTTCCGCGTAGTATGGCGGGTTCTGCCAGAGTCCTTGTCCACCCTGGTTCCAGGCAGAATCGTGGTAAATCGCATAGCCCAGCCGGATTGCGGTGCTTTGACTTCCCAAAGGCTTCCAGGCCAACCCGATCCGTGGCTCGAAAGCTGTTTTGTCGAACTGAATGCCGATACGTCCATCGGAAGTGACGCACGGGAAAGGTAAAATCGAGGGCGCGCAACCCGCGGGGCTGCCCTTGGGCACGAACCAGGTGAGAGAAGCGGAATCGAAGTTGGATTGCCGGTTCTCCACCTCGGTTTCAGGAGTAACCAAAGCCCAGGCCAGTCCAAGGTTTAGCGTCAAGTTATTGGTGACGCGCCAATTGTCCTGCACAAATGGGCGAAATAACTTCCAACGGCGGCCAACGGTTGCGCCCTGAAAAGTCTGGTCGTGGGCGGCAAAAGTTCCAATCTCGCCCGTCAGCACATCTGCAATGTCATCACCCGTGAATGCGCCGGTTTCTGTGATGAAGCCGTCCTGCGAAGCATTATTTCGAACGTTCATTTCATTGGCACGGTAGACCGCTCCGAAGCGGATCTCATGTTTTCCCCGAATTAGGTCAAGAGTATCGGAAACCGAGTAGACGTTGGTGCCGCCCTGGTAAGGAGCAAATCCACGGTCGCCCACCGAATAGTAGGCCGACATGGAAAACGAAGTCATGCCGCAGCCTTCGCAGTCATTGGTTGCCTGGTTCAGGCTAGCGGGATAACCGGTAAGACTGTCACACTTGCCGCCCACATCGGCGCCCGGAATTCCGATGGCCGCGGCTTCGCAGGTTCCGGTGCCGAACGAAAGAATGTGGTTGAAAATCCGGCTGAATCCGGCGTTGAGCTGGTTGATGGTGTTCGGCGAAAACACGTGGGTTTCGGAAAGAGCCAGATTGCGCCCATGATTATTGATGAACTGATTGCTTCCGAAGGCGGCAGCCTCTGACCAAGTGGGAGAACCGCCGGGAACGAAGTTCGTGGCCTGATCGTAGCTGAAACGGGCGAATGCGGAATCCTTGCTGGAGAAATTGTGGTCGAGACGGAAATCCCAAGTGCCCTCGTTGAGTTTCCGGGTCGGCTGGTCCACATAGTTAAAGCTCGAAGAACCGGTCACATTGGGTGCGGGATAGAGCTGAATCACCTTTGCCCCGACCGGGTTGACCAATGCTGCCGGAATGATGTTGCAGTTAGACGTGCCCGTGTTCTGAGATCCATCGGAGTTCACCGGGACAGGAACGAGCGTGCCGCCCACCGTGTTGCATTGCAGCGGGGAGAAAGTGAAGGGATCGTTCAGCTGCACTCCAAACGGATTGTTGCTGTAATCGTAGTTCCCGTTCGCTTCCGGGGTAGTCATGGCGGTTGTCGGGACAAACCCGTCGAACGGCACGCCCTGTCGCTGCATCTTGGCTTGATAGTCTACGAAGAAGAAAGTCTTATCTTTTCGAATCGGCCCGCCGAATGAACCACCGAACTGATTCAGATTGAATTTCGCCTGCGTGCGCGTGAAGTAGTTGCTGGCGTCAAGCTTTGTGTTTCGAAAAAATTCAAAGAGTGATCCGTGCCACTGATTCGACCCCGATTTCGTCGTCACCAATACCGTGGGACCTGCGCGCTCTCCGTATTCCGCGGAGTAGTTGTAAGTCAACACCTTAAATTCCTGGATGTCATCGATCGAAGAGAAAATCGCAATTCCACCTTCGTCGAGCTGGTTGTTGTCGTTGCCATCGAGCAGCCAATCCGTGCTCTGTTCCCTAGAACCACCGACCGAAAGCGAAAAAGCTCCGCGCGTAGAAGCTTCACTGCTGGCAGCGCCATTGAAGAAACTCACGGGACTCGTCGCTGCAGTAGTGCCAGGCGTCAGCGTTGCCAGTTGGACGAAATTGCGCCCGTTCAGAGGAAGGTCGGCGACCTCCTCTGAAGTGATGACTTGCCCTAGAGTCGGGTTCGCAGTCTCCACGGCTACTTCCGTAGCATTGACCTGCACGGTCGACGAAACGGACGCCGGAGCGAGCGTAAAATCGATTTCGCGATGCTCATCGACCTGCAGCCGAACATCCTGCTGTTCCGTAGGCTGAAAACCTGGGGACTCGACTCGAATCGTGTAGAACGCAACTGGCAGCAAAGGGATCAAGTAATGTCCCGAATCGTCGGTCGTTGCCACGCGAGAAACTCCCGTGCCCTGCGAGGTGACCTTCACCGTCGCGGCCGAAACCACGGCACCTGCTTTGTCGGAAACGGTGCCTGAAAAACTGCCGCTCGCCTGGCCGTACAGCAGAGGACAAATCGAGCCAATGAGCGAAGAGAAAAACACGGCGAGCAGCACCTTCTTAGTCAGCATAAAAACGCCCCTTTTTTCGGCGGCCTCACACCGAATGACGAAATGACTTTCCATTACGAGTTGAATTGGGAGGTCTTCGACCGTAGAACGGCCTTATAAATGGCCGCTCCTTCCCAAGTCAAGACTTTTCGGTCCTAGAAAAATAATCGCGGCAGCATCCTTAATCGTTTTGGTACGTCTTTTGCAGAAGGATCACGTCGTCCCTCCGATACAGTGAGTCTATGTTTCGGAGGGCAAATCGCGCTACGTGCTAGGTGCGGCCTCGAACTGCCCACTCTCGATCAAACCCCGAGCGGTCGTAGAAAGACTTTTGCGTTCCGACACCTGTCGTCGAGAGCCCGGCGTACAGATTAGCGCGTCGCACTGCCTCCAGTTCCGCCACTCCTTCCGCGAGGAATACCGCGAAACTACCAATGAATGCATCTCCCGCGCCGGAGCTGTCGACACTGTTCACGGAAAAAGGCGGCACATGCTTGGCGATGCCGGAGCCCGCGATGAAAGATCCGTTTGCTCCCAGAGTAATGATGACGCGGCGAATGCCGCCCGCCACTAAATCCTCCGCGCATTTCTTCGCGGCTTCGACATTTCGTACCGAAACTCCGGTAATAATTTCGGCCTCGCTCTCATTCGGGACGAAGTAATCGAGATCAGCAAGAGCTGTCATCTCAACGGACTGCCCGGGCGCCGGGTTCAGGATGCAGCGAATGCCATGCTTTCGAGCAAACGCGATTGTGTAATAAACCGTTTCCAGCGGAATCTCAAATTGCAAGACAATACAATCGCTGGACTTCAGCATCTCCGATGCTGCGTCAATGTCGGCCGGCTTCAGCGCGTCGTTCGCCCCCTTCACCACCAGAATGCGGTTTTGCCCGTTAGGTTCGACGAAAATCGGCGCCACCCCGCTCGATAATCCCTCAACCTGCTTCACGTGCGTCGTATCGATCCCCAGCTTCTTGAAGTTCTCGATGGTAGCCGGCCCAAATAGATCGCTCCCGACTCGCGCTACCATGAAAACATCCGCGCCACACAGGCGAGCGGTTACGGCTTGATTCGCGCCCTTGCCCCCGAACCCCAGATCGAATTTCTGGCCAAAGATTGTTTCCCCAGGTTTCGGGAATCGATCGGTGAAAGTGGTGAGATCGATGTTGGCACTTCCGACCACCGCAATGCGAGGACGCCTGACCATAAGGTTTCGAGCTACGTGGAAAACGCCGATACTATTTGGCGGGTCCGATTGTGTCAACGAGTGGCGGGCAATAATATACTTCGCAAAACAAGTCCGGCTCAGGTCGGGCTTGCACCTGAGGGCGTGTAGCGAGAGAATTGCCTTTATGAATGGCAAACGTATGTACGACATGGATGAGGCGGAACTAACGGCATTCATCTCGATACAGGAGCATACTGTCGCAAAGCTCGCGTATGAGCGACCGGGATCGTCTCTGCTTAATCACGAGTCTGGAATATTGAAAGATGCGAAGCAGTTGCTAGATGAAATGAGGGATAAGAAAAACAAGCAGAGCCGCGAACCACACTTCTAGAGTCACTTCTTCGGTCGCCTCTTCTCTTCCCATTCTTTCTTTTCTTGCTCTCGCTGTTCCCGTTTCAGCAGTTCTTCCTTCGACACGCTGAGCACTTGACGCATGGCATTGTCGAACCGCTCAAATTCCGTCTTGCCGGGAACGTTCGGAGGTGGGAGTGGTTTCATTGTTTCGACTATATGCCTACGACGCCTTGTTACCCTTCACTAGAACAGATAATTCAATCCCGCCAGAAGGACGTTTTACTTTCACAACGAAAGCACCCCGCTCAGTAACGACTCCGTCCTCGTCGGTTAAATTAAATTGACGATTGAAACGTAAGGGCATTTGTTCAGTCGCAGGCTCACTCTTTTTGCGAACTATTGCTGCATTAATCTGACGACCGTCGAATTCAAATCGAAAGCCGCGAAGTTCTGTGCAGGCCAAGAACAAAACGTTGGCTCCGGGCAGTGGCGGAGAGTCTGAAAGATACTGATTCACTCGCGATTTGCTAGGTTGTCCGCTTTTGTCCTTCAAACCTAATCGCTTTGCAACATCGACTTGTGACATTCCTGTCTGCCTCAGAAATTCCCTCAGCGCGTCACGAAATGCCAGCGCAAAGGCGTTTTCTGAACCGCCATTGTCAACAGTCGCCATGCCAGAGGCGGTTAAATATATTTGACCGATGGTGTTTAGTCAAATATATTTAACTTGCAAAAGAGCCTCTACGAGTTCAGGCTCTAAGGCAGGCGTTGCCGATGATGACCCCTTCCAAACCTGTTGCGAACGAATCGAAACTGAAAGAAGCAATTATCTTCATCGCCAGCCTGTCCGATCGGGATGACTCCTTTGGCGCTACCAAACTCAACAAACTGCTATTCAGGGCAGACTTCACTGCATACGCACATTGGGGGAAACCTGTTACCGGAGTTGAGTACTTCGCTCTGGAAAATGGCCCCGCACCGAGACCAATGAAGAAACTCCTCCGTCTTATGCAGGAGCAGGGGGAGATTGCAATTCGAGAAAAGGATTACTTCGGACACGAGCAACATCGCGTGATTACACTTCGGTCGCCTAACACGGACAATTTCGGCAAGGAAGAGATGGAATTGTTGTTCCGACTAATCCAGCAGTACTGGGGCGTGAGTGGAACCAGTATGAGCAATGAATCGCATGAATTTCTTGGCTGGGCCCTCGCAAAACTGGAGGAAACTATTCCTTATGCGGTCGCACTGGTCGGAGACCGCGAGCCGACGTTGGATGAGATAAAGCGCGGTCTGGAATTGGAATCATTTGCTCAGGAGTGCCTAGCTCGCAATGCTGCCCGGAAAGATGAGAGAGATAATCGAGGAGCATAGATTTTCTTTTGAACTACAAGCTCTCATCCCTAATGCAAAGCGAGCGGACGAATTCATTGACGGAGCAAAGTGGGTTCTGAGTCGCAATCCCTTCAAAGGCAGACAGATCGGCAGATCGCACGTGTGGTTCCTTCCAATGGAAGATGTCCCAGGCATCCTGCCAGTCGTTCTGTATTACACTTTCGATGATGACTATGTGAATTTCCTGTCGATTCAGGAAACCATCTATCCACCCAAGGACTAAGCCCTGGTCTTCTTCTTCCCGCGCTCCGAACTTCTGCTATAGTTGCGTTCCTTAGTTGGTTTTAGGAGGTCGCATTCCATGCCTCGAAGTGTCCGCTGTGCCCTGATTCAAGCCAGCAATGCGCTCAGCACCGAGCGTCCCCTCGCCCAGATCAGAAAAGCGATGATCGACAAGCATCTGAAGTTGATCGAACAAGCCGCGAAGAAAAAAACTCAGGTTCTGTGCCTACAGGAACTTTTCTACGGTCCATATTTTTGCGCCGAGCAAAACGCCCGCTGGTATGAACTGACCGAGCGTGTGCCCGATGGTCCGACGGTGCGCATGATGCAAAAGCTGGCCGCGAAATATCGGATGGTGATCGTAGTTCCGGTCTACGAAGAACAGATGCCCGGCGTTTATTTCAACACCGCCGCCGTGATCGATGCCGACGGCCGCTATCTTGGCAAGTATCGCAAGCATCACATTCCGCACTGCCATCCCGGATTCTGGGAGAAGTTCTACTTCACACCTGGCGATCTTGGATACCCAGTCTTTGAAACGAAGTATGCCCGCGTCGGCGTCTACATTTGTTACGATCGCCACTTTCCCGAGGGTGCACGCATTCTGGGATTGAATGGGGCCGAAATTGTTTTCAATCCCTCCGCCACCGTTGCCGGCCTCTCAGAATATTTGTGGGAACTCGAACAACCTGCGCATGCCGTAGCCAACGGATATTTTGTCGGAGCAATCAACCGGGTCGGCGTCGAGAAGCCGTGGAGCATCGGAGAGTTTTATGGCAAAAGCTACTTCTGCAATCCGCGCGGAAAAATCATCGCCCAGGCCAGCCGTGACAAAGACGAAGTCGTAGTAGCCGATCTGGATCTGGACATGATTGCGGAAGTGAGAAAAGTATGGCAGTTTTTCCGCGATCGCCGGCCCGAAAGCTACGGACCGATCACCGCGCAGACGGGAGAAGCCGCGGCCGCGGACTGACGGCAGTCTTTTCTATCACCCTCTGAATCGAAACTGATGACCACGCCCGAAGCTTCCATCCGATCTCGAATCGAATCCAGTCCTCTTTACAACCCCGACCTTGCGCCCGCGTCGGCCGAACGCCGCCATTGGGGAACCTACAACTTCGCGGCGCTCTGGATTTCAATGTCGGTCAATATCCTCACCTACATGCTGGCCGCGAGTTTGATTCAGGGTGGCATGAACTGGAAACAGGCGGTAATGACAATTTTTCTCGGCAACCTGATCGTGCTCGTCCCGATGCTGCTCAATTCTCATCCGGGAGCGAAGTACGGAGTTCCCTTTCCAGTTCTCGCCCGCGCTTCATTTGGAGTGCTTGGCGCGAACGTGGCTGCCGTCCTGCGCGCGCTCGTAGCCTGCGGATGGTTTGGCATTCAAACCTGGATTGGCGGCGAAGCGATCAGCACCCTGCTGGCGACGCTCGCGCCATCATGGAAAAATTTTCCCTACGCCACGGCTACTTGCTTTTTTCTGTTCTGGCTCATCAACCTCTCCGTCATTCTTATGGGCATTGAGTACATCCGCATTCTGCAGGGGATCAGCGCACCAGTATTACTAGGCGTCGGCCTGCTGCTTTTAGCATGGGCCTATCGCAGTGCGGGCGGCTTCGGGCCCATGCTGGCCGCGCCGTCGCGCTTCACCAACTTCACCGATTTTCTGAAATTCCTGATTCCAGCTCTGAATGGCACCGTGGGTTTCTGGGCAACCGTTTCGCTGAATATTCCTGACTTCACGCGCTTCGCCCGAAACCAGCGTGAGCAAATTGTGGGACAAGCTCTGGCCCTTCCCACCACGATGACTCTCTACGCTTTCATCGGCATCGCGGTGACTTCGGCCACGGTCGTAATCTACGGAACCGCCATTTCCGATCCCGTGCAACTGCTCAGCCGCTTCCACTCGCCCGTGGCCGTGGTGATCTCGCTGATCGCGATTCTGCTCGCGACTTTGAACGTGAACATAGGCGCTAACGTGGTTTCGCCGGCAAATGATTTTTCCAATCTGTGGCCTCGGCGAATCAGTTTTCGCATTGGTGGCGTGATTACCTGCTTCATGGGCATTGCGCTGATGCCGTGGAAACTTCTTGCCGATTACAAGACGTTCATACTCGGCTGGCTGGGCGGTTACGCCGCTTTTCTCGGACCAGTCGCCGGCATCATGATCTGCGACTATTTCGTCGTCCGAAGATGTTTCCTAAAAGTGGACGATCTCTATCTTCGCGGAGGAATCTACGAATACTCCAGTGGATTCAACTGGAGCGCGATGATTGCCCTCGCGCTCGGAGCGGGGACAGCTCTCGTCGGGCTTGCGGTTCCCTCGGTGCGTGTCCTCTATGACTATTCCTGGTTCGTGGGCTTTGCCGTTTCCTTCGCAGCCTACTACGCCACGATGAAATTCCAGCGCCCGCCGGTTCTTTCGCCGATCTCAATGGCGTAGCTTCGGTAGACAAACTCGGTCTCGCGTCTTTTTGGGTGGGCGCGGCTTGCTTTGAGTGACGCAGCCCGCGTTGGGTGGGCATCTCGCTTTTGGGTAGGCAGGTTGCTTTTGGGTGGCGCAGCGCTTCAAGCGCTGCGATGGAGCCACTTTAGTAGCGGCTTTAAGCCGCTGAGGTTAAACCGGCGATGAGGTTAAACCGGAATCGATACGATCGTCTTTCAGCCGCCTTCTAATGTTTCTTGACACTCCTTTGAAAAGCAGGCAGCACTTCACGCTGATAAATTTCGAGCGATTGTTCCTCATCTCCGCACATCAAATACAAATTGAATTGTGTCACTCCTACGCTGGCCAGCTTTCGCAATTTTTCATGGTGCGCCGCCACTGGCCCGACCAGGCAAAAACGGTCGACCACTTCATCCGATACAAAATTTGCGTTATCGCTTTCGACTACGCAGTGGTGCTTGTAGTCGTAATGGCCTCTATCCTGCACATACGAAGTAAGTGCCGTGGGCAAATCGTCCGGCTTGTACTGCCGGATCAGGTCCATCACGTGGTTCGAGACCAGCGCCGGGAACCAGCGCACCCGCTCGCGCGCAACATCCAGATCGTCAGAAACCCATACCGGAGCCGCCGCCATGACCTCGATTTTGTTCTCGTCCCGGCCCGCTGCGCGAGCGCCCTCTTTCACGAAGCCCATACACCAGGAGATTAAATCGGGATCGGCAAACTGAAGTATGATTCCGTCGGCAACCCGCCCTGCCATGTGCAACACCTTCGGCCCATAGCCTGCGATCCATACTCGCGGAGGAACTTTGGCCCACGTGAGCCGTGTCGGTTGACCGTCGTGCTCGATCTCGCGTCCAGCAGTGAGGTCGCGAAAAGTCTTTACTGCGCTTTCGAGCTGTGACCAGCTCACCGGTTTTTTCCCCAGCACGCGGCGTGAGCTGTCTCCGCGTCCGATACCGAGTTCCATCCTTCCACCTGAAATCAGATTCAACGTCGCAAACAAGCTCGAGGTCACCGTCAGATCGCGCACTGCGGGGTTCGTGACTAGCGTGCCCAGCCGCATCTTGCGAGTATTCGCAGCCATCAGCGTGAGCAACGGGTAGGGGTCCATCCATAAAACATGGGAGTCGAAGAGCCATCCATATTGGATTCCCGCATCTTCGGCCTGCCGCGTTAAACCCACAATGCGTTCCACGGAAATATCCGGCTTCATCGTGATGCCAAATTGCATAACGAGCCCCTCCCATAAGCGAAAGTATATGAGGAATGACGTGCGAGGACTAGAAACTGGTAACTAGAAACTTAGGAGCTAAGGTTGGGCAGTGTAGCATAGAATTTCTTCTTCAATCTTCTATCTCAGGCCGAGTGGAGGCAGCGATGGCGTTCGACACCCTCATCTGCAACGGATCGGTGGTGACGGCAGCCGATACCTACATTGCGGACGTTGCAATCGCAGACGGCAAGATCACCGCCATCGGCAAGGATCTTCCTCGAGAGAATGCCGCGAAGGTACTCGACGCGTCGGAAAAATATGTTTTCCCCGGCGGCATCGATGTTCACACGCATCTCGATATGCCATTCGGCGGCACCACCAGCGCCGACGATTTTGAAACCGGCACACGTGCTGCCGCATTCGGAGGAACCACCACGCTCATCGACTTCGCCATCCAGTACAAAGGCCAGCCGCTGCGGAAAGCCTTCGACACATGGATGGACAAAGCCTCAAAGAAGGCCGTCTGCGATTATGCCTTCCACTGCATCGTTACCGACATTAGCGATGGTCAGTTGCAGCAGATGAACGCGCTGGTGGGCGAAGGCGTCACCAGCTTCAAACTCTTCATGGCCTATCCCGGCGTCTTTATGCTCGACGATGCCAGCATCTTCCGCGCGCTGCAGACCACCGCAAAAAATGGCGGACTTATTTGCATGCACGCCGAAAATGGCAGCGCCATCGATGTCATCGTGCAGCAGGCGCTAGCCGAAGGAAAGAAGGCGCCAAAATATCACGCACTCACGCGGCCGACCACAGCGGAGGCCGAGGCAGTCTCGCGCGCGATTGCATTAGCCGAGATGGCCGGCGCTCCCATCTACATCGTGCATTTGAGCTGCAATGAAGCTCTGGAGAAAGTACGCGAGGCGCGCGACCGCGGCCTTCCCGTCTACGCCGAAACCTGCCCGCAGTATTTGTATCTCTCGATTGAAAACTTTGATGTCCCCGATTTTGAAGGCGCGAAATTTGTCTTCACTCCGCCGCTTCGCGAAAAGTGGCACCAGGAAAAACTCTGGAGCGGCCTCAAGCGCGATCATCTGCAAGTGGTTTCCACCGACCACTGCCCATTCTGTTTCAAGGAGCAGAAAGAACTCGGCCGCGACGACTTCACGAAAATACCCAACGGTGGCCCCGGCATCGAGCATCGCATGAGCCTGATTTACTCCGGCGGCGTTGCCCAGGGACGTTTCAACGTGAATCGCTTTGTCGAGCTAGTCGCTACCACTCCTGCCAAACTCTTTGGTCTATACCCGCGCAAGGGAACCATCGCCGTCGGCAGCGACGCCGACCTCGTCATCTTCGATCCCAAGCGCAAACACACGATTAGCGCCGCCACGCACCACATGCGGGTGGATTACTCGATGTTCGAAGGCATCCAGGTGACGGGCATGCCCGACATCGTTCTGTCCCGTGGCCGCGTCGTCGTGGATGGCGACAAGTTTCTGGGCCGCGCCGGACAAGGCGAGTTTCTGCGGAGATCCACGTATGCGCAAGTCAACGGCTAGCCGTTGTTTATGATAAACTGCTTAGAATCATCGTTTTGCAACAGTGTGTTTTGCACGATGTGGCGGCGTAGCTCAGGTGGTTAGAGCGACGGTCTCATAATCGGATTCCTTCCATGTGACGCTAATGTTTTCAATGAGATAACTGTACCCTAAAGCCTGATTGTCGGGGGTATTCGGGGGTGTGCGGGTCTGGTTATGCAACGAGAATGCAACGGGTTGGGTGTTTGTATCTAGACCTTGAGCGACCTGCAAATAGACCGTTGCTCACTACATGTTCATTGATTGTTCGCCCGTCGGTTTTACAATTCTGGGTCTTCGTTTGGCGTTCCTGGGTCGCGCTCTAATGCTTCAAACTTAAGAGCGGTAGGAAGATGATAGGCGTCGTGCCCCTCCAGAAGTCTTTGGAAGATTCGCCCGATTGCGTAGAGGTGCACCTTCTGGTCAAGACGAACACCCGCTGCGCATTCCCGTTGTATCGTGCCATAGAGACGAATGCTCTCGGCTTGTGCTTTTGAGTCAAGCGTTCCGCCTAACCCCCTCAGGAACTCTGTCACGTTTTTTATCAATACGTCACGTTTCATCGTTGCCTCTTTGCAACTGTATCAGGTTCGTCCTTTGGCGCTATTCCCCGTTGCCTGTCTTCCCATCGGATATAGGTGTCCATCTGATCCGTATCTTGGAAGAAATACCCTGCCCGCATCACGATGACATTCTCCGCTCGCACTGCTACCCATGCATAGCCCTTACGGTGCCTGTCGGCGAAGATGCACGCCTGTGCCAGTGGCGGGATGTCCAGCAGTTCATCGGTTGAGAGTGCGCGGAGTCCTGCAGCAAACGGGCATGCATGGGTGCCGTCGCCGTCGCATTCACGAGTTCCGTAGGCATCACGGAACAAGGGAATCCACTGTTTCAGATTCGCCCTGCATTCCCTGACCGTGGGTTTAAGGGGTTTAGGTTGGGCGTCCTGTGCGAAGAGTTGCCCGAGCATGAGCAGAACGGTAAGCGCTTTAAGCGTTTTCATCGCTTCCTGCCCCGACCGTTAAGCCAGTCATCAAGGGCGTTCCTAAGAACGTTTCCCAAAGTCCTGCGTTCTGTTTCTGCTATCGCTTCAAAGACTTCTCGCATCTCTGGCGACAGCCTGACGCTGGTCGAAACCGTTCCGTCTTTCTCTGTCTTCGTATTTGCCATGGCAACAGGCTATCAGAAGTCTTCAACGTATGCAATGGTTACTCAGGTTACTAACGGGTCATTGTATGCAGTGTGGGCATTGTATACAATAACTCCATGAGCATTTATCACAGACGCAACAGAGAATTTGAAAACCGACTTTCTATCCGTCACGATGAACTGAAATCCGGTATTGTGACCAAAGACGAGCAGGGCAGGATTATATTGTCCGCTTTGCCTTACCTACAGTTTCCTACGCAAGTATCCGCAGAGCAATTCCTGCGACGGGTCACACGCACTCGGGGGGTAAAATGACATCCGCAATCACAGACGGAATCTTGCAGGCGGTTGGGTATCTTTGCTTGTGCGGGCTTGCGGGAATAGCACTCTGGAGACTCGGGATTCTTGTTTGCTTCGCATTCAGCAAACCAAACCGTCTCGTAATCACTAACGGTCGCCTCGTCATCTCTGACAGGAGCCAAACCCCCTCGGTCTGCACGGGCAAGTATCTCTGTCCTTGCGACAAATGCCGAGAACTAGACGGGAAGCAATGACCGTTCTTGACGCAGTCGTTTTCATCGAGCTTCTGGCAATGGTTGACAAGGAACGGCGTCCCGCTGTCTTTGTCGGGTTTCTCGTTATCTCAGCCGTCGTATTGCTTCGTTAGGGTTACTCGTTTATCGGCTCCAATAGAACATCACGGGATTAATTTACTCGACACAGAAATCCTGCTAGGCTCAGGGTGTGGGCGCACGCCAGTGCATATTTTGTCCTAACGCTGCGGATAGCAAAGAACACCTTTGGCCCGATTGGGCCCTAGAGAGCATCGGTAGTCAGTTCGTTGAAATGAGGAAAGGCAGAAGCGCATCAAAATGGTTCCGTGGTCCTATCAAAGTCAAGCACGTTTGTGAGGAATGTAATCACGGTTGGATGAGTGATCTTGAAACCAGTGTTAGACCCTATATGGGTCCAATGCTGCATGGTGTATCCCTATCTCTCCGCAAAGATCAACAGACGGCAATCTCCTTTTGGATCATAAAAACAGCGATGGTGTTGCAGGCGACTGCAAGCTCCGAACATCATTTCTACAATAGGATAGAATGCGAAGCACTGCGTTCATCTTCCGCTATCCCTGTGAGAAGCCTCATTTGGCTTGGCAGATTCTCCGGGAATGGCTTGCTTGCTGACGGGATAGAACTTCGGTTCAACATAGATAACGTGCCGAAAGCCGCTAATGGTTGCGTCACAACAATCATTCTCGGACAGTTTGTCGCGCAAGTCCTCACAGTTCACTACGGGCCTGAGCAACATAACAAAAACGTCAGAATCCACTGTGGGGACGGTCCTTGGGATCGTGCTCTTATTAACATTTGGCCGACGAGCGCAAGTGTCGAGTGGCCCGCTACTCTGTCGTTTACCGAGAGCAGTTTCATGCCCTATACGAGTCTTCTTGGTCGATGGGAGCTTGGGAACCGCATGAAGTGATTGCAGTTGGGCGCATCTCCATGTATCGGGATCACTTGTTAGTATCACAGATTTCATCTTCTCTCCGTATTTTTCCATCACGCTGTGCTTCCAGTTCCGCAATCCGTCTCTGGAGTTCGTCCCGTTTATGATACGGATCGTTCTCTAGGGCGTCCTGCTTCGCTTTCTCAAGGATCAAGTCACGCTGCAGATATGGCGGTATGTTGAGCCCTGCGTCACGGTATCTCTGTGCTTGCTCCGTCGGTGTCAATGGTTTTGGTTCAGATCGTGGTTTAGGTAGCGGTGCCTCTACCTTTTGTGTCGTCAAATCTTTCTCAAATAGGAGACCCTGACAGGCGTAAGAATCGATACGCTTGAACCCATTGCGATAAAGAAACTGACGGAGGGAGGCAGATTCTGGCGAGAGAGCACCATAATCGCTTTGCCTAAACACAAGACTTATGAGATTAACTTGCCCGTGTTCTGAGCGGGCACGCCCAAGTTCCGTCTTTAAGTCCATCGCCGAAATGAACTGTCCAACCAACCCACGGACTATGTAGAGTCGTAACTCTTTCCGTTCAGGTATCCAAGTCGTGTGCGATTCTGTGTGCGCGTCAGTCGTATTTGTAAAAACTGAGTTCGGGGAGAGGTGACCGTCAAACTGGGGTGACGGTGCTTGTGGCGGTTCTCGCCAGTTATCGTTGATAGGGTCTAGGGCGAGGTCTTGGTCCTGAGTGTCCCATATGCTCCAGTTTCCGAGATTGTCATACGGCATAGAAATCCTATCAATCGTTAAACTCATCTGCTGCGAGACTGGCATAGTCCCGCGCGTTGCTTCCACTGACACGACGGACAGGTGCCTTCATATCAACCCTATGAACGACCGCCAATGCAGCGACGGCAAACTCTACGCCCACGACAGGGCGATTAAGCATCGTATGCAAGTCTTCATCCACGGGCGGATTGACGGACGCTTTGAGATTCGCCTCAGTCATTACCTGTGGACTATTGAGGTTGCTGAAATACGCATCAAAGTCAATCCCTAACGCCGTGACATACTCCCGTGCGATTCGCCCGAACTTCAATATTACAGCGATTGCCATTTTTGCAGGATCGCCCGTAAACTCACTGGCGAGAAACTTGATAAACGATTTCAAGGTGTCAATCGTCTGTCGCAACTTTGGTATATCTGGGTCAGGGGTCATGCTGACCGTCTGTATTGACCGTGTCTCTAACTGGTTTGTCAGTTCGACAATCTTGGTTACATCCTGTTCGTGTTGAGTCTTGAGGGTAGCGTTCTCCGTGATAGCAGCATCGCTTGCCTTCTCGGTGTCGTAGTCCAGCAGTTTAAGACGGATATCCGCGACCTTCTGAAGGGCGTCAACGATTTTATGACCCTTTTGTTTCGGGTCGTTGATTACGGATTCCAGTCTCTCGCAACATTCTTCTAGAGCACGGCGAGCGGACTTGCGTCTCTTCTTAGGTTCCGTCGTTTCCGTTTCCTTAATCTCTTGATTGTCCATTATGCTACCCTCTGTGCCCACTTCAAGAGACGCCGTCTATTTTGATTAGCAAGGGTCTGCTCTGCCTTGGTCATCCAAAAACAGTTCCCAGGTTCATAGTTTCCAAGGTCAAGTATCCTACCAAGACTTGTTCCTTCTGGACGCTCGCCCATATCAGCGAGAAAGTTATCAAACGATTGCCAGCGTTCGTACACCGTGACGCCTAACCCTCCGTAGCGCGGATAAGTTGGCACGCACGGATAACCGCAACGCCCCTTCATATTATGCCAAGAGCGGTAGGTTGGTGACGCCCCTACCCGCTTAGCGTGTCCGTGTTTGTGACCGTGTTTTGTCTGAACGAGAGACATATGTTCCCTAAGCCAACATCCGCAACTTGTGACACCCCCGTTCTTTAGGTTGAGTCCCAACACTTCCTTGGTGTTGCCGCACGAACAGGAGCACTCCCATATAGAGTTATGATTAGTATCGCTTCCAACAAACCGCTTGACGGTCAACCGCCCAAACACTTCCTTGATTAGATTTGGTTTTCTTCCTCGCATACTCCCCCTAGTTGAGCGAACCTTGCATTGACCTCAAGCCCTTGCTCAAGAATTATTCTGAGTTGCTTCGTCGGTTCGCCCATTACTTACTTAGTCACTGTAGTTCTCCCTATGGTCGCTTACTCTCCCAGAGCGTGCTTGATGTCGGCTGCGTATTTAATCCCCGCACCAACACCCGCTGTCGTCAAGGCAGGAACCACAGCCTTTCCAGCCGCTTTCTTCAAACCCGCTTTTGCTGCCTGTGACCGAGACGCATCATATGACGCTTGTGCTGCTTCAGGGGATTCGAGATGCGGGAACTTCTTCTCTAACAAATCTTGAAGGTCAATCGCCTTAGAAATCTTGCTATTCAATTCCTTCGTTTGTGGCTCTGCCTCAGAAACTAAGTCCCTGAGTTTGAAGTATGCCTGTCTGTATGCTTCCTGTTCATTCTTAGCAGCACTGTTCAGCATGTCGGGCGGTTGGAACTTCTTGATCTCATCCCCGACTAATCTCTTGAGGTTATTCGCCTCCTGAACGGACAAGTCGCCATCGCCTATCTTTGGCAGGATTCTATCCCGCACGGCGTTAATCGCTTTCTCTGCCTCAGCGGAGTCACCGACGCCCTTCCGTGCGTTCTGAATCAAGTCGTCAAACACTTTGTGAACCTGTGTCCCTGCATTCTGAATCCGTGCGGAACTGTTTGCCAGAACCTTGTCAAGGTCTGAGTTTGCAGAAGCGATGTCGGCGTCAACCTGTGGCTTGACTAACTTCAATTCGTTTTCTACGGTTGAAAACATCTTCGTATCGCCAATCCGATTGACTGCCTCATTTACCGTGTCGGCGTCCGCTTTATTGCCGAGAACACGCTTGACCGCATCCCTGACCATCTGTGCTTTGACTTCCGCATCGGGTCTGATGACATTCTTTGCAGCGTTTACGGCTTCGCCTACAGCGTTCGTCGCCCGTTCTCCCGCACCCGCTGCCATCTCGCCCGCTTCAGGAGCAACAAATGCGGACGGTATCTGTGTTGCCTGTAATCCTCCGCCGATGATGTCTTTCAGTCCCTGTATCGTCTTCCCTTTTGGACCGCCGATGATCTGCGGAGCGACTTCGGTAGTCCCTTTGCTGGCTTTCAACAAACCGAGAGGTAGAGACGCCATGAAGTCGCCTAAGTCTTCAGAGTTACCGTTATAGACTCCATGGGCTCCCATTTTCTTGAGAACGGTTCCTATGCCTGTTTCATCTGTCCCAAACTTGATATCATTGGCGACATTCTCAGCCCATCGTCCGAACTTGCCGAGATAACTCGTCGGTTGAGTCGCTGAGACTGTGCCCACTCCCGACACTGCGAGACGGGCGTTCGGGTCAGGTTGAGGTTGCATAACCGGCGCGGTCTGCCCCGTTGGAACAATGTCCGCTGAGGTGTATCCGGGCGGGGGAGGGATTGTCGCCGTTGCTGTTGGAACAATATCCGAAGCGCTATAGCCTGGAGGTGTTGGAATATTTTGGTCTGACATATATCTCCTATTTGCCTGTTGCAACCCACGCCGTACCATTCCAGCCGAGTTTTCCATCTTTCGTCACGGCTAAGAACTTCGGAGCGGTTTGATTCGGACGGTTCGATACCTGACGCGGAGTAGCAGCGGGCGGTGTTGAACCGTATGTCCCGCCGTACATCTTTTGCAGGATCGCATTGCTTCCAATGCGTGACCGTGTTTGTGATTGAACCGCTGCACGGGCAGCGTCAATCGCCGCTTGCATCTGTGCAGGATTGTGAGCATTAGAGAATGAATGCAGGACTTGCAATCGTGAGGTATCGCTTCCCGTTCCACCACCCATGACCTTTGCGTAATCGTCAGCAACACCCAACGCAGTCTGCATAAATCCCGCCATTGCAGAGTCACCCGCTTGATAACCCGTGTAGTCTTCGACCTTGTTGAAGAACGGAATGTCCGTGTTACCGAGTTTCTGGTAGTTAGCGGCTAACTGGTCAAGCGTTCCGCCTTGGTCAAGAAGAGAGTTCGCAGACCCGAAGAATGTCGTGTTCTGTTGGTTGCCTGCAATCTTGTATTCCGCATCAGCCTTCTGAGCGTTATAGTGCGGGTCAATCGCTTTGGCTGCGTTAGTCGCCTTGATAATGAAATCGGGCGTAGACCCCCGCGACTTCAGTTCAGTCAATGTCAGGTCGCCATTTGCCAGAAGTCTGCCAGCATCTTCAGGAGTGCCCGCTCTGAGAGACTGTTCCTGCATTTGCTTGCGGAGTTCAAACGGCTCCCTTGCCTTTGCCACAGCAGCCGCTTTACTTCCTGCTAGCGTAGTCTGTCCCGCAATGACCGCCTGTGCCGTCTGTCGTCGCTCGGGAGTTTCGTTAGGATCGTTAGCAACACCGAGAGCAGTCGTCGGTGTAATCGGTTTCGCTTTCTGCTCGGCAATCTTGCCCGCGGACTTAGCGATTTCCTGTTGACGAAGTTCCTCGTTGCGGACTTTCTGGATATATTTAGTTACATCGTCCTGTGAAATGCCCATCGCATCAAAGATTGCTGAAGAATTCGGGCTCTGTTGCACTCGCTGGAGGGCGTCCGCAGTAGACCCGCCCTGTGCCAGTGCATTCTCAGCCGCATTGATAGCGGGCATTAGTCGGTTGTCCTTACGGACGGCTGCAGCAAGGTCAAACTTGTCACTGACGCCTAATGCTTCGTCTGCACGCTTGAAGAATGACTCCGCCGTCTTCACTGTATTCAGTTGATTCATTGCGGCGACATACTGATGGACAGGGAACCTCATGTCTCCATTGGCACCGTCAAATGCCGCTTGAAAACTTGGATTGATGGTTGATAGTTTAGCAACCGCATCCGCACTCATCGTAACCTTGCCGTTTGGATTAATTATTGTGTAGAGGGGTTCAATGTTAGTCTTGCCCGTCTCGGGGTCATAAGTCTCCTGTTGCCCGCTCATAACGAGATTGTTTTTAGTAAGACTACCCTGTCCCCATTGCGGACTCGCAAGTGCCTGTTGGTATGTCAACCCTTTTGAAAGTATGAGTTTATTGGCGGGGTCGGACTGTTGGGCGTCGTAGGCGTCCAAATCTTTCAAGAAGGACGAGTTTGAATCTATGACGCCTTGTAAGTCCTGATGCTTCTGCTGGGCGAGGGCAGCGTATGCGTGGGTGACATCCACATTATTCTTAACTGCCATTAATTTATTCGCTTGCTGTTTATCAACCAACGCTTGGGCGTCCTGTTGCTGCTTAGTTACGACATCCTGACCCGCCTTATAGGCGTTAGCAGCGGTCGCCTGCGTATCAGCAACAGGACCAAACGTGCCTTGGCGATACTGCTGAGGCGTTAACAGTCCTGAAACCACGCCTGCAAGGATTGTTTTGCCAAGGGACGGACCTGTCCTTTGCAAACTGCCATCTGGGGCGACAACGGTCTGAGACGGACTGTAGAGTCCCCGCAAGACTCTGTCATATAAGTTGACGTGTGCTTGATGAGGTGTCACGGGTGCTGGATTCTGAGGTGCCTGAGTCGCAGGTACAGGCGGTTGAGGTGTAGGTGCCTGTGGTGCAGGATTCTGCCCTGTGGGTGCCTGTGCCTGAGGTTGAGACGTCGCCATTTGTGAAATTGCCGCTGGGTCTGTCTGTAGCGGTTGGGGGTTGCCCGTGTCTGTATCGTTTGCCATTGTTTGTCCTTTACTTCGCTTCTGAGTGAAGCAATCTATCCATCTCTCGTGAATACCACTCTCGCCCTGCGGGAGTTCCTAAGTCGATATTGTGACGATCAATTGCATCACTGATGAACTCATCGTGTGTTAGCGGGCGTCCATCGTCCGTCTTGCTTGTCGTAATCAATCCCCGAAGTGCTAACTTAACCCTGACGAAGTCATAAGAACTCGTCAGTGCAGGGTTGAGATTGTGCTTTGCCATAATGTCAGCAACTGTCTCTCGCAATCTTGGGGTTAGTGTCACGCCCCATTGCTCTAAAAGACTTGATTCCCATTGCTCCATCAGAGGCAGCACCGTGTTCACATACTCTGCTTCAACCTGTCCACGGTCACTGAGTTCTGGCGTGGGTTGCGCGGTCTCAGCAACAGTTTTACTTCTAAAATGCGTGTCCTCCGTCACAAGTCCAAGCGACTCCAATCGTGACCACACTGTATGAAAGGTCAGGGGTGAAGTGCTCGCCCAGTCAACACGGGGGTTAAGGTCAGAAATGCGACCGAGTAACTCCACGCCCTTATCGGTAATAGTCTTGCCGTCATTGAAAATCACATCCCTGAAAACCAGAAACGCATTGCGTGTTCCGTCATCCGTGTTCGGTTTATCCGTCTGTTTGCAGTTCTCTGCTAAGAAAGGGTCATTAGGCAGCGTCAAGAGTTCGTTCGCTTGTGCAGCAAGGAATGCCCGATTTAGTTTGTCCTGTGCTGCCTTAATAGGTGCCTCTGCCCGTTCCTGTGCTTCTCGTTCCTCACGCTGATATTGTTCGAATAACTTCGGGTCGCCGTTCTCAGATGCATTGCTGTGAAAATCCGCACTGGCGGGTTGTGCTTGATACATCGCCCGATAGGCGGCGATACTGCCCGCTGTGTTCCCCCACTTTTGTTTCTTTGCCATCTTTCCCCCTTGTTACAACTTTTCTCTGTTACGTGCCTTCTGAACCATAAACCAAACTAACTCTGGTGTGGGTGTCTGTCCTCTTTCCTTCAGAGTTTCAGATACAACCCATCGTTCTGCCTTTGACGCACCCGCTGTGCTAAATGCGATCTCCGTCTCAAAGTCAGGCACTTGCGGTTCCTGTCGTGTCACAGGCGGTGCTACTGGTGCTACTGCTACCGTAGGTTGCACGGGAGGTGCGGTCGTTAGTAAAGTGTCTGTCCAGCGTCCCATTGTTATTTCCTCCGATGCCCGTTGAGGTATTCTGTCTCTGACCCGTCAGGATTCAGAACGATGACTCCCGTGCGAATCTTCTCAGCACGCTCTGCTGCCTTCTGCTCTTGTTCCCGGCGATAGGATTCAGCGTATGCTGCAGCAATCTGTTTGCGTCGTTCAAGTTCCCGTTCTGCGGGCGTAAAAGTCTGTTGTTCCCTTAACTCTCGCTCACGCTGCAACCTAATGTCAGTGCGTTGTGCGGCGATGTTGTCCGTTGAATGCACCCCACTGCCTGCAACCTGTAGCGGTCTGATGTCTGGCATAATCCTCCTATCCTATCGTCCCTTCAATCCAACGGGGGTTAGTCCATCCCTGCTCGCCTCGCCGTCTGTATTCTTTCTGGCGTGCCGTCAAATTATTGAAGGATTGCACGAACTGCTTAGCATCTGCGAGTGCCAGAGTTCCGTTGGTGTACGAAGCATTTATGTCCTCGTAGTCAAACGCAGGGCACTGAATCGTATAGACAGGTTTCCTATCTTCACCTTCAGTGATTGAGCAGAGTTCGTATCCAAGATAAAGAAGCACGCTCGCACGCCAGATACAGTTCACCGTTACAGTGTCCCTCTTTGACATCTATTTCCCCTTGCGAAAAGTCGCCAGACCAACCCCTTGCACAATTTGTCCATCGTCCGTCTGAACCCACTCCTGCAAACTCCACAAAGGAACGGCGATTTTCCTGTGACCACAAGAAAGTGTCGCAACGCCGTCGTCTATCGCAACGACATCCCGCAATACAGAACTTATTGTGACAGTCTCTGCGGGATGGGTTATCGTTATGGTTGTGCCGTCTTTTTGTTGGATGTCCTGTTTATCCCCAGGAATCGTCCCGAGGGGAATCCTCTGCGACGGACATTCGTCACATAAAAGACTGCCGATGATTGTCATTCTATTTCCTCCACTTGGGTTACTTCCCAACCCCCTACCCGGGCATTCGCACGGATGACTTTCAAACCTTCTGCGAGTTCAACGAGACGCTTATATTCATCATCCCGTAGGGTATGCGTCTGGCGTGAGTGCCCGCATTCCAACTTACAGCGATCTGAGTAGGCGTCAACGACCTTCTGAATGCCGCAACCTTCAAGGCATTGCAAGCGAGTATGGCGGTTCAAAAGTGCTCGCCTTGTCCAGCGTTCAAGTTGCCGCAAACAGGCGACTATACGAGTTGGGTTCCAAACAGCCCCAGATGATCCTTTGCCCGCATACAATCCAGTGACTGCTAGTCCGTGAGCGTCAGCGTATCCGGTCTCTGTCATCGTCTGTCCTCCATTCCAGCGAATCGCCGTGTTATTTGTAAAAAGTATGCGTTACATCACCTACAGACCTACAGTGGAGCATGCGTTACAATCTCTGCTATCTCCTACCTACTACGGTGGAACGGTTCGGACCTGTTGAACTTCAGGGCGAAACTGCGATCTGCTACCATTGTTGTGACCCCTACCCCCATCCCCTACAACCGAGGTTGGTTGTATCAGGGGATACATGGGTAAGAATAGAAGAAGAGAAGAAGGACTTAGGTCAGTAGGGAGCGGAACTTCTCCAGGGCGTCCTTATGCGGGATAAGTTTCTCCGTTAATGCTTCCGCCATTTCGTCGCCCTCAACAGACTTTGGATATCGCCCGTCCGTGTAGTCAAGCAACCACTCAGCGTCGTCCCGTCCAAGATATTCTGCGAGAACTTCTCTAAGTACCCGCCTTTGAACCTCGTTGACCATCGCATCCGTAGCAGCATAGGCATAGTTAGTAACCCGTCCGCCGTTGATAGGTCGCCCATCTATGCCAGAGACGAAGTTATCTATAGGCGATGACCAACCCTGCACAAGATTATCGTTGATGTCCTTATTCTGCCTGGGGTGCTCAACTCGCAGTCCTACGCACTTGTATCCCCTGACGGGTTTACCATCACGAAGGACGAGGTTGCCCGCTTCATCACGCTTATATGGGCGTTTGATAATCTTCTCTCGTTTAACGAACTTGTCCGCGATGCACTTCGCTTGCCTGACGAGTTCAGCGTCCGAGAGCGGACGGGTGAGTTGAATAGCTTCGTCTGACATATCACTATGGAGCAGTTCGTTCGCTGTAATCTGGGGACGAAGGAGATAGAGCCCCTCACGGGTCGCATTCTCAATCAAGTCGTTCAGGAGGGTAGAAGGTTTCCGCACGTCCGTCTTTGGGTTTGTCTCCCAGTAGGATTCCAATCCACCCCTGAAGATGACCTGACGAATAGTCGCCTTCAATAGCTCGTATCTGGTTTGAAAGAGGTCATTTGGAGTCTGGGAATCCCAGTCTATAACGATGGTATCCTGATGGGCGAGTGTAGCGGGCGGGGTTACATCCCGTAGCAGTGTGCGTGTAGGTTTAGAGGCATTCACTTTGACCTCTATTCTTAGATTTGAGTCCGTGTATCATAGTGCTCCTAGATTCGTAACGATTTACACCCATTGACTGCAGTTCTTATCCATCTTGCACTTTTCTTCCAGCAGTGGTTTGTCCCCTGTCCAGGACATGTCCGCTCCTACGATGGTAAGATCCTCTGGATTCTTGACCCGTGATGCTGCGACATAAACCATTGCGGGAGTCTTCCAAAACTCATCCCGCCAGAGCGGTATCTGAGTCTTTGCAGTGATCGTCAACCCTTGGCACTTATGCGTCGTCATTGCAAAGGCACGGCAGAGCGGCAGATAATCAACACCGCCCGTCGCTGCGATCAAAGTCTCTGTAGAGTGCGACCCGTCGTGATTCAAGACTTTGCGTCTATCTGCGTCATCTGTCTTTTGGATAGCGACATCAACGACGGACCCGTCATCCCGTCGCATCGTGACATACCCTGGATTGAGACTCAAAACCCCTCCTATCTCTCCGTTCGCCTGAGTCAGTGTCGTCTTGCCGTCTATCTTCTCGTAAAGATTACGCAAAATCATTACACGGCATCCAACCTTCAATGAGACGGCATCGTCAATGTCCTTCCATTCCTTCCGTTGCCTTCCCCAGCGTTCCGTGTTGTAGGTCATCTCCTCTGATTCAATCGCATCATACCTCTTATGATCAATGACATCCTTGCTGCTATTCGTCGCAACGATAACGACGCCGTCAAAGTCATCTGGTTTTCCTATTGAGGGCACGGGTGCGAAAGTCACGCCCGCCTGCAGAAGATAGGGGAGTGCCAACTCGCCCCGACCCGCCCTGAGGTGATTCAATCCCGTCACGAAATCAACATTCGTATGACGATACTGGGTCTGAAGTGTGAGCGTGTTCTGTGAGAACCTACTCCAGTGTTTTGACTGAAACAACCAAGACGGCGATTTGAAATCTTTCGTAATGGGCGGTAGTTGCAGAAAGTCGCCTACAAGCACGAGTCCCATACCCTCCGCTTCGCAAGCGAGTAGGATGACATCAAACATCTCTGCGGTAAGCATACTTGCTTCGTCTATGATGATGCGGTCATACTTCGCCCGTAGGGTTCTGATATTTCTTGCAAGAGTGCCGTCTGCGTATCGCCGTTCAAGACTCTCTTGGTCAAAGAATCCCAGCGCGGAATGAATGGTTGGAACTTTCGCTCCTAACACTCGTGCTGCCGCTCCCGTCGTTGCTGTCACTAACCCCCAAGACGAGTCCGTTTCCAATATCTTGCGAATACGATAAGTCTTGCCCGAACCTGCCGCTCCTGTGACCATCCCATACCTAAAATCAATAGGCTGGGGAACGACAGGAATCTCAATCGGGGTTGTAAGGGTTCCCTGGATGGCGATAGACGATGGTGGCACGGAAACAGGAACGGGCGCGACCTGTGCTTTAGGTATTTTGACCTTAAGCGCCTTAGGTGCCTTGACCTTCTTAACTTTAGGCTGCTTAGGTTTCTTTGGCTTAGGTTGCTTGACCTTAATAATCACGCAACACCTGTCTTCTCAGTCCGCACCCAATAGAGGCGTCCCTCAACAGCAAATCCTGCCTCTTTGCGAGCACGACAGACCATGCTCTTGTCAGCCTGCCTGTCATAAGGATAGTCGTCCTTAGATAGACCCTCCGCTATCTTCTCAAACGCTTCCGCCGCGCTGAGTTTGTCAGGAAAAGTTGTGATAATCCTCTCCGTAGCCTCTTGCTTAGATAATTCCCTATACAGCATAATGTGACCCCCGATAACTTCTGACTTCAGTTCGCCCGTCCGATAGAACCAAGTCGCAACCCCAGGACTCCAGTTAGAGAAAGCGATTTTGTGAATCATTTCCTTACCTTGTTCTGATGAGACGAATGTCTCTCCTCCGTCACAATCCGCTCTTGCTAGACAGGTCAATGCGTTCTCCAGTCCCGCGCCAACAAGACCGAGACCTACAAGGTCATGAGCCCGCCAACGGAGAAAATCATAAACATCCTCCTCAGCAATCGCCTTGAGAGTCCGTTGTTTTGCGAGTCGCTCCGTAAGTTTCTCTGCTTTCTCCTTGGCTTTGGCAGCGTTATACTTTTGAATGTCCTTAACAAACCAATCCACTAGCCAATCGGGAATAGGGACGACGGGTCCGTTATCAATGCAGGTATAAATCTCAACCCGCCCCAACGCATCAGGTTCCCGCATGCTGCCCGCTGCAACAACGAACGACCCGCCCCCTATGCCCTTCAAATCGTAAATCGTGGGGTGTATCTTCAATCCTGTACGAGAGAGTTCAAATCTCGTTGTGTCCCTGCGGTTGACATTCTTGGACTTCCACGGGTCACGACCCTCAACGAAGATTGCGAACCTCTTGAATGAGTATTCCGTCTGAAAGAAATAGAAATGCCGCTTCAAGGGGTTTGAGTCAGGTCGGGATGCAACGGTGTAGGTCTGCGGAATCTTATGCCCGCTCTCTTCCTCAATCCGTTTAGCGACGCCAGAATCATCGTCAAGGAACATCATCCGCCCTACACCGCGCTTGCCGACTACGGCGACATTATGGTGCGCGTAATACTTCGCGAAGGCTTTGACTTCCTCAGGCGTCGTTATCTGGAAATTCTGCCAATTACCCATAACACCCTGCTTCGTCAACGGATGGACTGGCGTAACTCTAAATCCACGATTGACGAGCGGGGTTGCAATAGAAATAAAATCAGGAGTCAAATCGGGGGTCTCAGTCATCGGGCACCCGCTTCAAGAGCGGCGATGACGGAGATATAGTCTTTAACTGAAAGATTGCTAAGGACTCTTTTTTCCGCTTGGGATGACTGCGAGGATGGATACTTGCGAATGAGGTTTATGAGCCGAAGTGCTTCCTTGGCATCTGTGGATAGTAGTGCGGTGTCTGGCATGCGTGCTCCTTTCGGTCGTGCGTAAAGCGTTGTTGCGTGAATCCGTATCTATCTAGTGTCGTCCGAACTACCGCCCCCACATACAACGCAGGGCGAGTTCGTCACCAAGTCGCCCGAGTCTGCGGTAGTCGCTATCATTAAAGGTTCCGTTATCCAGTTTGCGAAGCAGGCTGTCGTATTTGCGGGCAAGCACCTTGACCGGCTTTGGATACGACCGTAATGTCTGTTCAGTTATCCCCATGGTTCCTCCGAATGCAGAATGGATTTGATTTGCTGGGTGTGCGTTCAGCGAGACTGGCGTCCCTGTCAGTGCCTTTTACGTAAGTCTGACCCTCACGAGGAGAAATATTCTCACTGTCCTAATCTTACTCTTTTCCTTCGCCTTTGTCAAGCAAGAAATGGCCTTTGGAAGAATATTTCCTTGTATGGCCGATGTCAAGAGGAAATATTATATGTAAAAACAGGAGGTTTGGGGGGGGGGGCTTTATCCTTTCTTCTTCACATATTACTGATGTTGGAACCAACCTAGGTTGCAAGTGGTTGGTGGACGTGTTGCAACCATGGTTGACTATCTCCTCCTAGGGGTCAGTCGTGAATAGGGGATGTCACTTTCTAAAAATTTCCAAAAAATATGGGGGCATTTTCCGACATACCCCTATGCCTTCGGACGAGTCGCGCCCACAGAACTGGAGAAATCAGGAATCATATGGACGTAGGAAGGTAGATCAAGGAGCGTTTGGCTAGGCCGAGGTACTTTCAAGGCGAGCTACGGGCTGGGGTGACCGCACCCGGCCTGTTCGTCTACCATAGTGACCCCCTTTTAGAGGGTACCTTCCTCGTTCCGCTCAAACGATGGCTGAGAATACGCCGTCCCGCTGGGCATCCAGAACGCAAGGATGGGCCGATCTCCCCTTGAGGTGTCAAAGGGTCGGCAAAATGTAGTTTACCCACCTCCGAGCGTCCCTAAGCAGGGTTTAAGGTGCAATTTGCAGCATTTAACGGGGCGTAAGGTGCCGATTTCAGCCTGTTTCTAGACGGACAATGTTCTAAACTGTGTTCTAAGCACTTTGCAAGTCATTGTAGTTCAGTAGTTTAGAGATGCGTTACGGATACATAGACCGTCGCTCAATTGGCTGGGGATTATTTCGCTTGTGACTGAAATCTGTGAAATCTCACACGATGTAGCGCGGGCGTAGGCCGCAGCCGTTGGACAAGCATACGGAGCCCTTACTCCTAATAGGGATTTCGTATTACAAATAACACGTACGGACGCTTGTGCCCTATCCTATCTCTAAGGGTTCAGCGTTTGATGCCTGAATTCATTTCTGTTTGCGGGTCTGAGCGTCTATCAAACTATTTAGCCACGTTCTCAGGTCAGACTTACGAACCCGTTTCATCTTTGAATGGATCGTGAAGACGGGCAACGGTATGGCACTTCTTGCCTGTCCACGACTGCGGGTGAGTTCATAAACCTGTTTTGTAGACGCTTTCAGAATACGGGCGACTTCACGAAGGGTCAAAACTTCGTCCCCGTCGTCGGTAATAGTCGTGCGCATGCCCTTATTGATGTCAGGCTTTTCAGGCTTTATGTTCGTTTCCGTCATCTCTCCTCGCTTTCTGCTTATGAAATTACGAAGTCGTTGTACTTCGCACCCTTGCTGTTATTGCACCCGCTTTTGCCGTGGCAGAGTGGCTGCAAATTCGTAATGTGGTTTAGCCCGCCTTTGGATAGCGGCACGATATGGTCAGGCACGATCTTGCGACCTAAGGCGGTCAATTCCGATTCAGTCTTCCAGCAACCCACGCATCGATTGCCGTATCCCCGTTTCAACGCCAACCATTCTTTAGCAGTCCATGAAATGCCTTTGACTTCACGAATACGGCGTTTAGCACAACCTGCGGCATTGTATTCAGGGGTGTGCCGCATCCCATGTTTCAGGTTGTTGAAACGCTCTTTGTGAAGACATCCGCAACTCTTGGTTGCCTGAGGGCGATGGAGAGAACTTCCACGAATCTCAGTGACGTTCCCACAGTCGCATCTACATAACCAGATTGCCTGTTTGCCCTTCCTCTTTTCGGTAAGGTGCAACACGAGCAATCTTCCAACCCGACGCCCCGTCATGTCTATTACTGAACGATTCATTCCGCTAACGCCTTCCGTCGTCTCAACGCTTCTTCCATGAGTTTCATTCCTTCAACCGCTGCTGTCTGCACAGGCTTGACGTAAAACTCGGTCGTCGTTGCTAGATTCTTGTGACGTAGGACATACTGAGAAGCAACGGCATTACCCGTCAACTGGACGAGCAGCGTAGCGGCAGATCGGCGACCCGCATAAAGCCCGTGCCATTCAATGCAAGGGCGTTGCTTTTTCAGAATCGGAATGATAACCCGTTTGCAATACCCGCCCATCTCCATAGGTTTGTTGGCACGGTTTGGGAATACCCATTCTGAACGGGCGTCTCGGGATTGAATCTTCCACGCCCCGAGCATAGATTTTACAGGTTCAATCAGCGGGACACTGGCGACAGATTCATCTGTCTTGGTTGTGCCGACGATTGATCTCCACGCAGCACGGCGAATATGAATCCAGTCGTCATCAATATCCGTCCACTTCAAGGCAGAGATTTCGCTAGGACGCAATCCAAGAAACGCCGCAAGGCAGAACACGACCTGAGCGGGCGGACTGTCAATCAAAGCGTTGCTTATCGCTTCTGCGTGATCAAGTGTGTATGCCGCTGTCGATTTAGATTTCTTGATTACGCTCAGACTGCCCGCATCCCTCCACGGGTTAACCACAATCCGATTGAGTCGCAGAGCATGACGGAAAAGACCAGAAGCCAACGAACGGATATGAGCAATTGTTCTGACACCTAATCCCCGCTCCGCGAGACGGGTTAAATATTGCGTTGCATGATGAGTCTGGTAATCTCTGAGATTGATTCCTGCGAACGCAGGCGAGAGATTATGTTTCCAAATTTGTTTATACCCGTGGATCGTGCTTGCCTTCGTATTCTTTTCAATGTGCGGAAGGTAAATGGTCGTCCAGAAATCGGCGATGGTTATATCGGATTCAGGCATCGTGCCTTGAGCAGAGTTCACCCGCTCCATGACTTCAGCGGCGAGTTGCTTCACAGGTTTGCAGGTCGTTGAATGATGCTTCTGATCCTTCGTGCAGAGCCGTTCCGAACGTTGCACACGAGCGGGTTTGCCGTCTACAATCTCAGTCACGTAATAGCGGACGTGGAATGCAGAATGTTGCTCAAAGATATGCCCGTTTTGATAGCGTCCCATTACCACTCCTCAAGAACTGCTCCGACCGCTTTAAAATCACGGTCGTAGTTGTTCGTCTCTTGGGTACCCTCAAAGAGATGGTTAGCGTTGACGCACAAGGGCGTATCACAGGCGTGCAACAAGTCATCTGTAGTCCAGACGCCGTGCTTCAGGAACCAAGCAACATGGGTTGCCTTCCGCATTCGCCCGTTGACCTTCAGGTGTCCGTATCCTCGTGATACCGCACCTATCCAGAGATGGCAACATTCCTTTGGTGTGCAACTCGTAGGCATCGGACCATTCTTGTTGACTCGGCGCTCAAAACGCACGGATAATGGGGCGACGTTGCACGGAGGACGAGTGCGATTTACGGGCACATATGGCGTGCGGTTGAGGAGTTCTCTAATCCATTTCTTCATGCCAAAGTCTACCAAAAATGCAACGATAATGCAACGGATGTCTCGTAAGTCCTTTAGGCGGCGTAGCTCAGGTGGTTAGAGCGACGGTCTCATAATCCGTAGGTCCGTGGTTCGAGTCCACGCGCCGCCACCAATCAAACTGCGGCGGATGTTTCTGTCCGGTCGATTCGATGGTGTTCTTCCTGGGCTTGGCTGGGGTCTTCTTTGCGTACAGCGTTTACCGTATTTTTCATCCTTGGCAGAATGGCTAGCATACAGCAGCAGTTTTCGCGAAAGCCCCCAATGGGCGACGCAAGGAATGCCACTTCGGTTCATCTGGTGGGACTTAGCTCTGTGATCGAGCGTTTCGTCTAGTATTCGACAACAACCCGGGGAGGTTAGTTCGCGCCACAGAATATGAGCGAGCGGAAGCAAGCGGAAGAAATAACTGGTCTATTGGCTGCAATTGTAGCCTCCTCCGATGATGCCATTGTCAGCAAGAACCTTGATGGCATCATCACGAGTTGGAATAACAGTGCGGAACGGATATTTGGGTACACCTCTGAAGAAGCCATCGGGCAACATATCACCCTGATCATTCCACCAGAGCGCCGCTCCGAGGAGTCAGACATTCTCTCCCGTCTCTGGCGAGGGGAGCGCGTTGACCACTTCCACACCGTCCGCAGGCGGAAGGATGGTAGCCTCCTCGATGTATCACTGACCATCTCTCCCGTGAGAGATTCATCGGGGCGTGTAGTTGGAGCCTCGAAAGTGGCTCGGGACATCACAGCGCAAAAGCAGGCCGAGCGAGCACTGCGGGAAAGCGAACAACGCTTTCGAGTGATTACGGATGCTTCGCCCATCATGGTTCGGATGTCGGGGACGGACAAGCTTTGCTATTACTTCAATAAGGGATGGTTGGATTTCGTCGGGCGCACTCTCGAACAAGAGTCAGGGAATGGCTGGGCGGAGAATGTGCATCCAGAGGATTTCGAGCGCTGTCTGCAAATTTACGTTAGCAACTTCGATGCTCGTCGTCCATTTGAGGTGGAGTACCGGATGCGGCACCACACGGGACAATACCGCTGGATACTTGATCGCGCAGTGCCGCGCTACGCGCCGGATGGAACCTTTGAAGGATATGTAGGCGGTTGTCTCGACATCCATGATCAAAAAGAAGCCGCAGAGAAGGTCCGAATTGCCGATGACATTACGCGCCTGATGAAAGCACAGGATGACGAACGACGACGTATTGCCCGCGAATTGCACGACAGTGCTGGTCAGACGCTAACGGTACTCGGATTGAATCTTGCGCAATTGGTTGAACGGGCACAGGTTATAGCTCCGGAGTTGGCTAGAGAAGGAAAAGAGATCGAAGAAGTAGTTCAACAACTACACCGCGAGATTCGAACAACCTCCTATCTTTTGCATCCGCCGTTGCTGGACGAATGCGGTCTCGCCTCCGCGCTTATCTCGTACGTAGAGGGACTGGCAGAACGCAGCGAGGTAGCCATCACGCTGGATATTGCCGACAACGTTGGAAGGCTGCCAAGCGATGTGGAGCTTGCAATCTTCCGGCTGGTGCAGGAATGCTTAACCAATATCCACCGACACTCTGGCAGCAAGACCGCTCTTATCCGAGTAGCTCGCGAAGGAGGAAGTGTCCGAATAGAGGTGCGGGATCAAGGAAAGGGCATAGCGCCCGAGCGCTTGTTGGAAATTCAGTCCCACGGCTCCGGCGTTGGGATCAGGGGAATTCGAGAACGTATACGTCAATTCCACGGAGAAATGAAAATCGAATCGAATGGTTCAGGTACCTCTGTGATTGTAAGCATCCCGATGCCCAAGGAAGCGGGTTCTGTAGATAGTGAGCCGCTGCAAGCTGCGTCGTAACTAGGCGAGTGCACGAACCCGGATTTCTCGCGTGCATCTCCGAGAACTTCAGCGCGGCCCCCGGATACAGAAATTCAAGCGCTGCCCAGATCGCCCTCGACTTCGCGCGCTTCACATCCTGAAAATGGCTGTGTGCTACCGGACAAGAGTCCACGCGCCGCCACCAAATCTTTCCAAGAACCGAAACACATCAGCGAGATCGCCTGCCCTCCCATTTCATTGCGGGTTCGCGCGCTGGATCGCCTGGCTGCTCGGCGCTCCCGGCGTGATCGACGTCCCGATCACATCGCCCGATACGATCATCTCGACGCGGCGGTTCAACTTGCGTCCCGAGGCTGTACTGTTGTCGGCAACTGGATCGGCCTTGCCCAGACCTTCGGCTGCTACATTGTTCATGGAGACGCCCGAACTGACCAGATAATCGCGCACCGATTCCGCGCGCTTCTCCGAAAGCGTCTGATTGTACTCATCGCTGCCGATGGAGTCGGTGTAGCCTTCGATTTGTAATTTCAAATCAGGATAAGCGAGCACAATTCCGGAAATTCTGGCGAGTCGCTCGCGCGCTTCGGGTTTCAAGGTGTACTTGTTGAAATCAAAAAGCACGTCAGGCATGCTCACAATCAACCCGCGCGCCGTATCGCGAGTTTGCAGTACCTGGTTCAGTTGCGCCAGCAGGCGAGCGCGCATTTCCTCTTTTTGCCGAATCGCATCCTGCCGTTGCCGATCCGCGTCGGCTGCGGCTTGCTGCGCTGCAGCCGCGGCAGCTTGAGCCTGCTGCTGCGCAGCCAGTGCAGCCGCCTGTTGTTGCTGTGCCTCGGCTTGCGCCTGTTCGGCCGCGGCGCGGCGGCGTGCATCTTCTTCTGCCTGAGCCTGCGCTTGCGCGGCTTGATCCTGTGCAGCTCTGGCGTCTGCTTCGGCTTTCGCCTGCGCCTCTTCATGCGCGCGCCGTTCAGCATCAAGTTTTGCCTGCTCGATGCGCCGCAGGGTCAGCACGCGAGCGTCTTCCGCCATTTGTGTGGCGCCACGCGCCGCCGTACCGATCGGCGTTCGTCCCTGCTTGCGCTGATAATAATCCTCAGCACGCTGCAGCATGTCTTCTGCTTTCGCCAGACTGTCAGGGGCGTACTGCTTGGCGCCAGCAGCCTTCGCAATCGCAACCGCGTTGCGGGCTTCGAGCAGATCCAACGGAACCTTGGGATCGGCCTGACTGGATGGAAGCTGTTCGGCAGGAACATCGATCGTATACTGCGCGCCTTCGAGCACGTCGAACTTGGCGTCAATCGGTTCTTCGAAGCCTTTGGTTTCCTGGCGAATAATATTTTCCGCAACAATTTTGTTGCTCGGGTGCGTGACGGAGTAGTAGGGTTCCGCGGTCACGATCAGGCCGAACGCCTGCAAATCAGTGGTAACGTCGATCTTATCTTTGCCGTTGTCACCCGGAAGAATTTCGCCCAGGTTTACGGCGCGGCCTTCCGGAGTAATTGCCCACAGAACATACGTCAGAAACTGTCCGCCTAATGTGCTGGCGGGCGGCATGTGCGTAAGTTCTACGTTAATCGTGAGCCGTCCGCCCTTGCCCTCCACCTTGGCATGCCCGCCCACTTGTGGCATCAGGTCAGTGCCGCGCAGGTCGACGGTGGTCGAACCTCCACGATTCCGGTAATTGACCGCCTTGGTTGTGCGCGCGTAGACATTTACGCGGAAGATCGGCATCTGATCGTTCTGCCCAGTGTTCTGGTTCATCTGCTGCGGCGCGGCGTCCTGCCCGGTAACAGGAGCCTGAGCCGGGTGCGACGAGTCGGGATAGAGCGGAGTCGGGGAATTATCCTGCGCCAACATTGCACTCGAAAGCACAATGCCCGGCAGAAAAAGATAAGCGGAAATTTTTCTCATGACATCAATCCTCAAATTAAGAAATCATCGCGTAATAATCGCGGCAGCGTAGGCTCAGCTGGCGCGAGGTAACGGTTTGTCGCTCTTCTGCCAGTCGGCTGCAGCCTCGCCCGCGGACGCGACGTCCTGCGCGCCCGTACGTTCCAGAATCTGCTTTGCTTTCGTGATCCAGTTGCGATCATCGCAGTGCACCGAGAGCAAAATCCCCCCTTCTTTTATCCGACCCTCATAGCGCTTCGCTTCGTATTCCGGAATTCCCATTCCGATAAGAGCTCCTGCAATTCCTCCCACCGCGCCGCCCACACCCATGCCCGCTAACGCGGCAACAACAGGACCGGCTGCGATGAAAGGACCGATGCCAGGAATCGCCAGTGCTCCGATTCCAGCCAGCCATCCCAGCACTCCGCCGGCGACCACGCCGGTTGTCGCCCCGGCGGCCGTGCCTTCCGGAGCTTTCGTATTTTTTTCGACGGCAAAATCCTTCGTTCCTTTATTTTCCGGGAACAGCACAGACACATCCGTGTTGCGAAAACCTTCCGCGCGCAATGCATCGACTGCGTATTCAACATCCGCTTGAGTCTGATAAATTCCGAAAACTGCTGTATTCTTGCCCGCCATTGGAAAACTCCTTATTGTAAGTGTGCGTTGGATGAACCCTCTTTATCGTAGGTTGCCGTCTTCGGTTGGGCTGGCACCATGTTCGCCATCGCCGCAGGTGGATTATTGGAAAAAGCCGACGGCGGGAAATTTTGTTGGCGATCTGGCGGTTCATCTTGGGCGATCAATTCTCAAGTCAATCCCGTAGGATCAATCCTGTAATTTCACTCGGAAGATTAGGTCGGAGTCAGTTTTTGGTTCGCTACGAACGAATCACGGATCCCTGCCTTGCACCCGGATTATTGAAATCTGTTGAATTGTTTTCATCCATTTTACGGAAGCAGTAATACAGTTTCTTGGATCGCATTCCCTGTATAAGTCTTTCCGCACCTCGAATCGACTCAGAATTAAAATGTGTAAGTACATTAAAAAACATATAGATGCGTTAGCATTTCCAGTCAGCGGTCACACTGGCGAGCAGATTGCTCTGATTGGCCTGAATCCCAGTCCCAGGCTCGTGTGAGTGTGCTCTGAAACATTTGTTATGCCAGGCAATGTTAAGCGCGGAGAATGATATTCCAACTCCCGCCTCCCGAGCGGCAATCGTCAATTTCGCGGTTCCTAAATCCTGACGAAAGAATTCTGAACGAGAACGAATTTTCTGAAAGAGAAAGTTTCCAAAACTTATGCACAGCGATTCTGTGAAGTTTCCGAAAGGAAGGTGGATGATGTCGAACCTTAGCTCCCCCAGTCATGTTTGCGCGCGCTTCAGTGCGCTCCTGGCTCTAATGTTTCTGCTGGTCTCAACCTTCACGCTGGCGCAGTCTACGGTTGGAACCGGCAGTGTTCAGGGCACCGTGACCGATCAATCCGGTGCGGTGGTCGCCAATGCGAGGGTAACAATCACCAACAAAGCGACAGCGGGGGCCATCCACCTCACAGCTTCCTCGGCTGGCACTTACTCCTCAGGGCCGATTCAGCCCGGTGATTACGTAGTGCGCGCTGAAGCCAAAGGCTTCAAGACAGTGGAGACGCCCGTCACCGTGCAAGTTGGCAATTCGGCAACTGTCAGCCCAAAGCTATCAGTCGGGCTGGAAAGCCAGGTCATTGAGGTTCAAGGAGCGGTGGTCGGAGTCAATACCGAGCAAGCCACGGTGCAAGGCACCATCGGTCTGGAACAGATCGAGAATCTGCCTGTTAACGGCCGTAACTTCCTCGATCTCGCACAGCTCGAGCCGGGTGTTCAGATTCAAGAGGGCAGCACTTTTGATCCCACCAAGAACGGTTTCTCCTCGATCTCTTTCCAGGGCCGATTTGGCCGCACGGCGCGAATTGAGGTGGATGGCGTTGACGTCAGCGACGAGACCGTAGGCACGACCACCCAGAACATTCCTGCCAGCGCGATTCAGGAATTCCAGCTTTCGCAGTCCTCGCTCGACCTCTCGACCGAACTGACCTCCTCCGGCGCTGTGAACGTCACCACCCGCTCCGGTAGCAACACGATTCATGGCGAAGCATTCGGATTGTTTCGTGGCAATCAGCTGGCCGCGGCGCTGCCCGGTCCTACCGCGCCACCGTTCCAACGTGAGCAATACGGCGGCAATTTGGGAGGAGCCGTGATCAAGGATAAGCTCTTCTGGTTCATGGACGGCGAACACACGAAACAAAATTTAACCGCGGCTGAGCCCTTTGGTGGTCCTTTTGCCGTGTTGAACACCAGTCTGGTGGATCCTTACCGCGAATTGCTGACCGATGAACGCGTAGACTGGAACGTCAAGGGCAATACGCGGGCGTTCTACCGCTTTAACTTCTTCCAGAACCATGGGGTTCGCCCGTATGGTTCGGCCAGTTCCACGCAGGGATTTGAAAATGAAGACCACACTGCGACCCATGTAGCCGGTATCGATTTCAACACCGGCTCGTTCTCCCACAGCATCCGCTTCGAATATCTCAAGTTTCGCAACGGAATCGGAGACGGCACAGGCAGCATCCCCGCCGGCCCGGATAATCCTTTCCCCGGATTGGGCATTAACATTGGTGCTCCCGTTGCCGGCAGTTGCATATTCAGCGGCGGCGGCGCCTATTGCGGCGGACCCAACTTTCTGGCGCCTCAGCAAACCATTCAGAGCGATCACCAGGCGAAGTACGATGGCAGCAAGGTTATGGGCAAGCACGTATTTCGCTACGGGGCCGCGTTCAATCACATTCAGGGCGGCGGCTTGGCAGCCTTCGTTACTTTCCCGCAGGTAGGCACGACGACTGCGGGAACCAGTTCCGATCCGACCTCCTACCCAGCGAGCTACGTGGAACTGGGCAACGGTATTGGTTTTTCGACCGCCAAATCCTCTTTCAACTTCCCTGGCGGCGGCTTGGGGCCTGACAACCGCCTCGAGCTTTACGGTGGGGATGGGTGGAAGATAGTACCCAGGTTTACGCTCTCGCTCGGCTTGCATTATGTGCACGACACTGGACGCGTCGACAGTGACTTGGGTGGGTTGCCGGTTCTCAATTCATGGGCTCCGGGACTCGGTGATCGGGTGCGCACTCCTGCCGACGACTTCGGCCCGCAAGTCGGCTTTGCTTGGGATGTATCTGGCACCGGAAAGACAGTCATCCGTGGCGGCGGCGGCTTATTCTTTGAGAACTCGATCTGGAATAACGTGTTGTTCGATAGCCCGGGTCGGATTCCCAAAGGCGTCTTCTCGGACACTCCGTTCGTGTGCTTCGGCGGCGTGCCTAGCGCATTCGCTTGGCCCACCACGATTCCCGCAGGTCCCGTGGCGGGAGGAGCTGGGATATCAAACGGAAGCGGAAGTGTGACTCCGACCTTTTGCGGTGGCACGATTTCAGCCGTCGGTCAGGATATCTTGAATTTGGGCAGCGCTTTCAGATCCGCCGCTGCTGCAAACGTCGGGCTGCAACCCAACCCCAATTTTATTGGTACGACCTTGAACGCCTCAAACGCTAACGGATTTGATATCTTTGCCCCGAACTATCGCACTCCACGTTCGTGGCAGATGAATCTCGGTATTCAGCACGAGTTCCGCCCAGGAACAGTGCTGACGGCCGATTACATCCGCAACATCGGAGAACATTATCTGATCGTCACGGATCAGAATCACAGCGGATCGGCGCGCTCTTTCAACCTCAAGAACGCTATTGCCGCTCGTGACGCGGCACAGGTAAACTCGGGAAACGAGCCAGTTGGCGGAGGGGCTTTTAAACCTTGCCTGGCCGGGCCAGGGCAAGCGACCTGCGTTATCAATGCCAATGCCACGTTGGTTCCGAGCACGGCGAATCCTAACGTCCTGGTGCCCGCCTGCGTTGACGGGGGTCCGTGCGTGGCCACTCTTGGGGTGTCTGGAGCCCAGTCGCAGTATTCCACCAATGGTCTGGATTCCAACAATGCGGTTACGGGCGGTGCCCCGTGCCCCACATGTGCGTTTCCGGGCATTACTCCAAACGGTTCCAACCTCGTCAATACTGCGATTGGGCCTGCCGGCAACGGCTCGCTCGGAACCCTGGACACGCTTGAGCCGATCGGCCGTTCCGTGTACAGCGGGCTGCAAATCAGCTTGAAGCAACAGGTGCAGCACCCTATTCCCGGGGTGAAGTCTTCCAGCTTCCAATTCTCCTACTCTCTCTCGAAGTTCACGAGCCAGGTGCAGGATCAGGACTTCGTCAACGTTCCCTTGGACAACGACGAACCGCTCCGGTTTAATGGACCGAACGCTCTGGATCGAACTCACCAATTTTCATTTGGCGGAACTTTCGACCTGCCCCTTTTCACGCGGTTGAGCCTGATCGGGCACTTCTACAGTCCGCTGCCCGACAACATTTCTCTGCCTGAGTTGACCAGTGGTGGAGAAATCTACGCCACCGATTGGGTGGGGTCCGGCTTTGGTTCGAACCAGCCCGGAGGCATGCCGGTACCGGGCACGAATCTCGGTGAATTCCAGCGTGGCGTCACCGTCCACAATTTGCAGAACCTGATCAACAACTACAACAGCACCTTTGCGGGCAGCCTGACGCCTGCTGGCACCCAGTTAGTGACCAATGGCGTTATGAGCAATGCTGACATGACGGCCATGGGCTGGGTGATGCCATCGCTCGCCAACGTGGCACCGGGTGCGGTTGGCTTCCCTTGGCTGAAGTCGTTTGACCTGAAGGCAGCGTGGCCAATTAAGGTTAAGGAGCGCTTGACCATTGAGCCGAGCGCCAGCATCTTCAACCTCTTCAACTTCTCGAACTCGTTCCTGCCGGGCAACTTGCCGGGAGGAACCTCGGGAACGCTGGGGCCTGGCGGCGCTGTGCCTGGGACGCTGAATGCATCTTCGATCGGCGGCGTAACGCCTGGAGCAAACCTGGTACCATTCCGGGCGAGCTTCCAGTCGGGAACGTACGCACTGGGCGCTCCGCGCCAGTTCGAATTCGGACTGCGCATCGCCTTCTAAGAAACCGAATTGCACAACAAAGCCGTGGCGCTTTACGCGTCACGGCTTTTTCATTGTGGAAAGCGGCTACAAGCTATTGTGAAATTTGCGAGCGCAGTTGCTTCGCCAGCTTTTCAATTCGTTTCAGCTTATCACTCAGGTCTTTCTGCAGGACGCCTTTTGTCGTCTGGTCGATAGCCGAGGGCACGGACTGCGCCAAACTCGCCAGTTCGTCAGCATCGTGCCTGAGTTTCGCCGGATCGACCGAGGCTCGCTGATTCAGCGGGGGCGGCACGTCCTTCTCACCTTGCAACACAGCCTGGTTGCCCTGTAGCACCCCAGGAGGAATTGGGCGGCCTTGCGCCAGCGCCGCAGACGATAACAACAACACAAGAGATAAGGCTGAGGCTTTCATCGCAGGCCTCCTTAAGGTTACCTTAGTTTACGTTCTAATTCGGCCATTCTACTCCCGCTATCCAGTAAACTCTCCGAAGTCTTTTCATCACGATGACCCCACAAGTCCGCTTCCCCAAAGTACTTCCACAGCGTTACCGAAGTTTGCGCGGCGGTCTATAAATCATTGTTACTAAACCTGTTAGCCCGTTATCCTTGCTGTTGGGTTCCTGCGCCAACCCCCAGGGAGCGCGTCAAGTCCTAGAAGATGCCCACACAAGAACAGTCGTGGAAGGGTTTGCCCATCGGCGCCAAGGCTTTCATCGGCTTGGTGATCACTTTCGGCACGGCTTCGCTGCTTCAGGCGGCGATCCATCAGAGTAGCAAGAACATCGCGCAATTCATCTGTTATCTGGGCGTAGCGGTCTTGGCGTCCCGGCTGCGCGTCACCCTGCCCGGTATCACGGGCACGCTTTCGGTCAATTTCCTGTTTATTTTGGTGGGCATCGCAGAGCTGAGCTACTCCGAGGCGATGACTCTGGGTGCGATCTCCATGCTGGCCCAAACTTTGTATCCCAGCCGGCCCAATGCCACCCAATTGACTTTCAACGTTTGTGCCGGTTCCCTCGCCACCGCACTGGCTTATGTTGTGTATCACAACGCTCTGGCCAGCGAACTCATTGCCAGCCGTCCGCTGATTTTGTGTCTTGCGGCCTCAACCTACTTCATCACAAACGCAGGATGCATCGGCGCCGTGATTTCTTTCAGCGAAGGCAGGCCTCTTCGGCGGATTCTGGTGGACTGCTATTTGTGGTCTTTCCCCTACTATCTGGTGGGCGCAGGAATCGCAGGCGCGATTGGTTGGTTTAACCAGGAATTCAATTGGGAGTCGTCTCTCCTTTTCGTCCCGGCAATGTATATCATTTACCGCTCCTACCGCCTGTATCTGGGAAAGTTGGAGGATCAGAAGCGGCACGTCGAAGAGATTGCCAACCTGCATCTCCGAACCATTGAAGCCCTCGCCCTGGCCATTGAGGCCAAAGATCAGACTACCCACGCTCACTTGCAGCGGGTTCGCATCTACGCCATTGAAGTAGCCAAAGAATTGGGCCTTAAGGGCACCGAATTGGAGGCTCTTCACGCCGCGGCGCTGCTGCACGACATCGGTAAACTCGCCGTGCCTGAACACATCATCGCCAAGCCCGGCCGGCTAACCCCGGAAGAGTTCGAGAAGATGAAGATTCACACCGTTGTCGGCGCGGAGATTCTGGAACGAGTCCGCTTCCCCTATCCGGTCGTGCCGATCGTGCGAGCCCATCATGAAAAGTGGGATGGCTCTGGTTATCCCTTTGGCCTGAAAGGCGAGGAGATTCCGATTGGCGCGCGCGTACTTTCCGCGGTCGACTTTCTCGACGCCCTGGCTTCCGACCGTCAGTATCGCCGGGCGATGCCGCTCGATGAGGTTATGAAGAGGCTGGCTGAAGAATCAGGCAAATCGTTTGATCCGAAAGTCGTGACTGTTCTCCAGCGCCGTTATCGAACCCTGGAAAATCTGGCCTTGGCCCAATCAGGCCAGCCTGGCGACCCGGCGTTGCCTGCCGAACTCAAGGTCACGCGCGGACCAGCCCCATCTGCGGGATACGAAAATGCGGCTGTCTCGGACGCGCCCGGCAGGGAAGCAACTTTTCTCTCGTCGATCGCGGCGGCGCGCCAGGAAGCGCAATCTCTGTTCGAGTTGAGCCAGAACCTGGGTGCCTCCCTGAGCCTGGGCGAGACGCTCTCGGTTTTCTCGGTGAAGCTCAAGCCCATGGTTCCCTACGATGCGATCGCCATCTACATCCTGCGCGAAGATGTGTTGATGCCGGAGTATGTAAATGGCGATAACTATCGGCTTTTTTCCTCTTTGCGAATTCCTGTGGGCGACGGTCTCTCGGGTTGGGTGGCGCAGAATAAGAAACCCATTATCAACGGGAATCCCTCAGTTGAGCCTGGCTATCTGAACGATCCCGACAAGTTCAGCACACTTCGGTCAGCCCTGGCCGTTCCTCTGGAGGGCGTTTCGGGCGTGATTGGCGTTCTCGCCCTCTACCGCTCCGAACGCGATGCGTTTACCTCCGATCATCTTCGCCTGCTGCTGGCCGTGAGCGGAAAGATGGCTCTCGCCATCGAAAATGCTCTCAAATACCAGCAGGCGGAAAGCTCCGCCACTACCGATTATCTTACCGGCCTGCCCAATGCCCGGTCGCTCTTCTTGCAACTCGACCGTGAGTTAGCCCGCTGCAAACGCGACAAAATCTCCCTCACCCTGATGGTCTGCGACATGAACGGCTTCAAGAAAATCAACGATCGCTTCGGCCACCTGGAGGGAAATCGTGTTCTGCGTTTGTTCGCTCAGGCCTTGAAAGACACATGTCGAGAATACGACTACGTGGCCCGTATGGGAGGAGACGAATTTGTAGTCATCGCCCCGGGACTGCCGGCGGATGCCGCCGCCAAGAAAGTTGACCAGATTCGCCCCCTTGCCATGCAGGCGGGCTTTGAGGTTTGCGGCGAACAGATCCTTTCCCTGAGCGTCGGAGTCGCGGTTTCTCCAGACGATGGCAACGATGCCGAGCAGCTCCTCACCGAAGCCGACCGCCGCATGTATGTCGAGAAGCAGAAGCAACCCGCGCAGAAAGATCAGCGGCTGCACACCCGCATGAAATGCCGGCTCACGGTGGAGTTGCAATCCGATGCTGGCGACCCAATCTTCGGAAATCTAATCGACATCAGTCTCGGCGGCTGCTACGTTGAAACCAGCGCGATCTTATCTCCCGCCTCGAATGTTAAAGTGATCTTTTCCATGGATGACGGCGCTTTGACCGCGGAGGGTACCGTCGCTCGACTCCATCCCGGCTCGGGAGTAGCGGTGCAATTCAAGGAGATGAGTCGCGACTCGCGGGATGTCATGTACCGTGTCCTGGAGTTCGTGCAGAGCTCAACCTCCCTCTATAACGACCGCTACCTGCAGAGCCTCTTCAAGCGCTAAGAGCAGTGGTCAGTGACCAGTGACCAGCAAAGAATGGAAGCTTTTCTGGCCACTGATCACTGATCACTGCCCACTGCCCACTGCTCTTGAAGCCCGTCTCCCCTCACCCGTACACTTATAGAATGCACGTTCACGTTTATGGCGGGGGTGGTCCCAAGCGAGTCCTCAAGATCTCGCTCGGCGTGACCCTTGCCTACATCGTGCTGCTGGTGGTCGCAGGAATCCACGCTCATTCGCTGGCCCTGCTCTCCGAAGCCGGACACAATCTCTCCGACTTCCTGGCTCTTCTACTGTCCCTGGTCGCAGTCTATTTGCAATCCCGTCCCGCCAGTTCGACCAAGACCTATGGCTACCATCGCGCCGGAGTGCTGGCCGCGCTGGTGAATGCCGTATCGTTGGTCGCCGTCTCCTTCTTTATCTTCTACGAGGCGTTTCACCGCCTGCAGCATCCCCAGCATGTCCAAGCTTCGGTGATGATGTGGGTCGCGGCGGCGGGCGTGGCGATGAACGGAGTGATTGCCTGGCTGCTGTACCGCTCCGGCCAGGTTTCTGGAAACGACGTGAACATCCGCAGCGCTCTGCTGCATGAAGTAGGCGACACTCTTTCCACCGCTGCCGTGATCGCCGGAGGCTGGGCCATTCTGATGACGGGCGATACCTGGATCGACTCCGCGCTCTCTTTCGGAATCGGCGCGCTGATCCTCTGGTCAGGCTTCGGCATCGTGCGCGAGACGCTGAACATCCTGCTCGAAGGCACCCCGCGTGGCGTGAAACTCGAACTCGTCGAAAACACAATCCGCTCCATCGATGGAGTGAATGATGTACATGACCTGCACGTCTGGTGCATCGGTTCGGAAACTCGCGCGCTTTCCTGCCACATCTCGATTGCCGACATTCCCCCATCGGTCAGCGAGCGCATCCTGCGCGACGTGAAAGACCGCCTGCACCACAGCTTTCACATCGACCACACGACGATCCAGTTTGAGCACGTGGAATGCGAAGTGGCACATGGATGCGTGATACCGGTGGGCGAAAGCGAAGAGCATCACCACCATCACAGCCACTGACACTAAGACCTAAGGAGCACCTATGAAGAGCCGCTTGCGCCCGCTGATCGTTGGCATGCTGTTGATGAGTTCATCAGGGGCAGTTGCGCAACATGAGCCCCAGCTCAAGACCATTCCTGACTCGATCAACTTCATTTGGAAGGATATTGAACAGGACTTCGTCGCTCTGGCCGAAGCTATGCCCGAAGACAAGTGGAACTTCAAGCCGGCCCAGGGCGAATTCAAGGACGTGCGTGGGTTTGGTGAGCAGGTGAAACATGTAGCGTGCGGCAATGAGGCGTGGGCGAAAAAGATGGCCGGTGAAAAGCCGCCCGCCCGATGCGACCTCGGCGGCCCGAACCCGGCCAAGTCGAAAGCCGAGATTCTTGCATATCTTCGCGATTCGTTCACTAAGATCGACAAGGTTATCGCGGACACGAACGCCGAGAACCTGTTGCGTACGAACCCCGGGCCCTACTGGGGTCCGAACCGACTCTCGGCTTTGACTGCAGCGGTGTGGCATCTCTCCGATCACTACGGCCAGCTAGTGGTATACCTGAGGATGAACGGCATTGTGCCGCCAGCCAGTCGAAAATAGTCCGCACTCGGCTAGGACTACTGCCGGCTTGCCTGCTTACCGTAGATTTCGCGTGCTGTTTCAATCGTATCCGCCTCTTCCGCCGTCTTGTCCGGCCTTAGCCGCACGATCCTTGGGAAGCGCAGCGCATATCCACTCTCGTGCCGCTCCGACTGCATCATGTTATTAAATGCTACTTCCAGCACAATCTTCGGCTCAACTGTGCGCCGGAAACCGTTATCTTCAACCGTATGCTCCAGAAACCACTGGGTCATTTCCGCAATCTCAATGTCCGTCAGGCCCGAATATGCCTTGCCGATGTTCACCAACCGCTCTCCGTCCCACACCGCGAACGTGTAGTCGCTGAGCACGCCCACGCGCCTCCCGTGACCGTATTCGACCGCGGTTACGACCACGTCGAGAGTGGCCAGTTCGCGCTTCATCTTGAGCCACGACTTCCCGCGCTTCCCTGGCATGTACGCTGACTCGAGGTCTTTGATCATCAATCCTTCGTTGCCTCTCTCCTGCGCGGCCGCAAACAGCTCCTCCAATTCCTCCGAAGACACTGCCCGAAACACCGGCGCCCGAATCAAGCGGACTGAGGCAGATTCTTCGGTTTCTCCAAAAGCCAGTTTTCCTTGCTCGATTTTCCCCTGTGATCCTCTGTGTCCCCCGTGGTTAAGCTTTCGCCGGGCAGCCAGCAATTCATCCAGCACCCGAGCACGCTCCCGCAGCGGACTATCAATCAGCAACTGCCCGCCCGCATATAAAACGTCGAACACGAGATAAGCGACCGGAACCTCCCGCAACATGCGCTCACCGATTTTCTTACGCCCCAGCCGCTGCTGTAGCACGCTGAAGGGCCGGGCCCGCCCAAGATTCATCGCCTTCGCTTCTCCCGTTTCGGTGAGCGGCTCGTCAACCACTTTCAGCGTATCCTCAACCTTCGCCGGGTACTCCCAGGCCACAATTTCGCCATCGAGAATCGCGTCCTGTGGCAGTCCGGCCAGCGCGTCAGGCAACTCCGGAAACGACTCTGTGATCTCATCCCGAGTGCGCGAAAAAAGCTTCACCTCGCCGTCAGCCACGTGCGCCTGCGCCCGAATCCCGTCGTACTTATCCTCTACGGCAGCCTCTGCGAAATAACTCAGCCCTTCTTCAGCCGACTCAATCGGACTTGCAAGCATGAATCCCAGCGGATGAAACATCCGCATCTTCGTTGTTGCTTCGCCGAGCTTGCCTTCGACCGCCAGCCGCAGCGTCTCGCCGATATCTCCGAGCAACATATTCGCTCGCTGCACTTTCTCAAAGGCCCCCGTCTCCAACGCCCCCGCAAGCGTGGCGCCGTATGCCCTGGCGATCGCTTCCTCGACCAGGCTCTCTTTCAGCCCAATCCGCAGATCGCCAGTCATGATCTTCACGATGTACTTGGCTTCGAGCGGAGTCGCCCGCCCCAGCAAATCGCGGACCAGAGCCGCCTTTGCTGCCAGCCCGCGTGCGGCTGCGATCTCACGAAAAATTCCGCTCACCTCCACCACGCCCAACCCTTGTCCGGCTCGCTGTTCCAGAACCTCCCCGGCCACCGCACCTAAATCTCCGTGCTTCCGATAGGAAGCCGTAAGTTCCTCTTCACTCTTGCCCGAAAGCTCTGCCACCACGCGCCACAATAGCGCGCCACCCACTTGCAAAGTTGTCTCCTCCCACGCAGGAAATGCCCGTCCCGAGAGAAACACCGCCGACACCGCCGCCTCATCCGTAGTGCGCGATTTCAGGTAGTCCGCGACGATCCCCGTCTTCAGTAACCTTTTGGGGGTGGCGGCAATCGCCTCGGCACTTTCAGCAAGCTTTCGCATGGTGTTTAAGATGCTCTCAGAGCATAGCCGACCTCTAGCTGGATTAGTGCCCCGTCCTCTAGGAAATACCTATGTGGGGACAGCCCCCAAGCCTGCCCTGAGCGGAGCCGAAGGGGCTGTCCGTCGAGCGAAGCTCGACTCTTCGGCCATGCACGGCCACACTGCCCAAAACATGCATAGAACGCATTGCCCTGTGGTAATCTAGTGTTTGGTGCGTCCCCCGCGCCCGGAGCATCAAAGTACCGTGCGTTCCCTGCGAAATTTCGTGCGCTTCCTGGTAGCAGTGCAGCTCTTGCCCGCGCTGGAAAGCGGTGAAGAAACCCTGGTCGGCGGCCAAGCCGTCCTCGAGGGCGTGATGATGCGTTCTCCGCACGCCTGGGCCATCGCCTGTCGCAAGCCCTCCGGCGAAATGGTTACTCTGAGCGAACCGCTCGAGCGTCCCTCAGAAAAGCATAAATGGATGGCTTGGCCCATCCTCCGCGGAGTCATGACCCTCGGCTACGCCATGAACCTCGGCTACCGCGCCCTGCGCTTCTCCGCCAATGTCGCCATCGAAGACGTAATGCAAAATGATGCGGATACCACGGCTCATGTGGAGACAGCCGCCTCGGCTGTCCCGCCAAAGCGAAGCGAGGCGGAACCTTCCACAAACGCCGCCGTGATAGATTCCACCAAGTCCGCCAAGCGTGAAAAAGCCGTCACCATCAGCGGATGGCTCGCCGCAGTCAACGTCATCATCTCGCTGGCGTTTTTCATTTTCATGTACAAATACCTGCCACTGCTGGCGGCCACGGAATTGAAGAAAGCGGATCCCGCCCTCGGCGGTCAAATTGTTTTCAACCTGGTTGACGGCGCCGTGCGCCTGATCCTCTTCCTGCTCTTTATCTGGGGAGTCTCGCTGTTCCCCGACATTCGCCGCGTCTATCAATATCACGGCGCCGAGCACAAAACCGTTTTCGCCTTCGAAGATGGCAAGCCGCTCGAAACCGCGTCCGTGCAGAAATATTCAACGTATCACCCGCGCTGCGGCACCAGCTTCCTGATGACGGTGATGCTGATCTCAATCGCCTTCTACATGCTGATACCGTTCACCACATTCTGGGCCCGCTTCGCTTCGCGCATCGCGCTGTTGCCTGTGATCGCCGGCGTTTCTTACGAAATCATCCGCTTCGCCGCCAAACATCGCGGCTCACTCTTCGCCCTGATGACCGCACCCGGCCTGTGGCTGCAGCGCATCACCACCCAGCCTCCGTCCGACGAGATGGCCCAATGCGCCATCACCGCCCTCGACCAAGCGATGATTCTGGAAAAAGACCACGGCGGCGAGCTGGTGATTGCCTAGCGGCCCCGCCGCGAATACTTCTCTCTCCCAACCGCCGTCCCTAAAATGCTATAGAGAAATAGAAATAAAGATTGCATCACTCTTGCGAGAACTTGCAGAGCGGATGCACCGAGACGCAACAACCTGCGTTTCCACGAAGGCTGGATCATGTTTGAGAGATTGGACCAACTCGAAGCTCGATATGAGGAATTAACTCAAGCCCTGGCCTCCTCCGAGGTCATTGGCGACTCATCCAAGTTTCAGAAAACAGCGAAGGCGCATGCCGAAATCGCCCCCACGGTCGAAAAATATCGCGAATATAAAGACCTGACGCGCGGCATAGCCGAGAGCAAAGCTATGCTTGCCGACGAGAAAGATCCCGAGATGCGCGCCTACGCCCAGGAAGAACTCAACAAGCTGGAGCCCCGCGTCGCCGCCATTGAGGAAGAGTTGAAAGTCCTGCTGCTTCCCAAAGATCCCAACGACGAAAAAAATATCATCCTCGAAATCCGCGCCGGCACTGGCGGAGACGAAGCTACGCTATTTGCCGCCGAGATCTTCCGCATGTACACCCGCTACGCCGAGACCCAGCGATGGAAGGTCGAGGTGCTGTCATCTTCTGAATCTTCCGCTGGGGGCCTGAAAGAAGTCATCGCCATCATCGAAGGCAACCGCGTCTTTTCTCAGCTCAAGTACGAAAGTGGCGTCCACCGCGTGCAGCGCGTTCCCGCCACCGAGCAGCAAGGACGCGTCCACACCTCCGCCGTCACCGTCGCCGTCCTGCCGGAAGCCGAAGACGTCGACATCAAGATCGAAGCCAAAGACCTGCGCATCGACACCTTCTGCTCCAGTGGCCCAGGCGGCCAGTCCGTGAATACGACGTACTCTGCCGTTCGCATCACGCATATTCCGACCAACACGGTGGTCAGTTGCCAGGACGAAAAATCGCAGATCAAGAATCGCGAGAAGGGGATGCGCGTGCTGCGTTCCCGCCTCTACGAAATCGAGATGGAAAAACAGCAGCAGGCTTTGGCCAAAGAGCGCAAAGCAATGGTGGGATCGGGCGACCGCAGCGAGAAGATCCGCACCTATAACTTCCCGCAAAACCGCCTAACCGACCATCGCATCGGTTTTACCATCCACCAACTCGAAGCCGTAATGGATGGTAAGCTGCAACCGCTCATCGAGGCGCTGACCACGCACTACCAGGCGGAGAAGCTGAAGCAGGAAGCCACCACCGCGGTGTAAGAGCAGAAGATTTATGTGGGGACAGCCGCCCTCGGCTGTCCATCCGGGCGAAGCCCGGCGCCGATCAGGGAGAAGAGCATGTCCAATCTGCACTCGACGGTCGCATCCGCTCTCATCGACCGCTACACCGCCAACGCCGATCGCATCCGCGGACTCGCCGCACCCCTCACCAACGCCCAGTTCTGGCGCAAGCCTTACCCCTACGGCAACAGCTTCGTCCACCTCGTCCTGCACCTCACTGGCAATTTGAACTACTATGTCGGTGCGCAGATCGCCGGGATAGGCTATGTCCGCGATCGCCCGCGTGAATTCAACGACCCGGACCCGCCATCGAAAGAAGATGCCTTCCAACTCTTCGACGACGCAGTAGAGATGGTTGTCAAAACCATCCGCGCACAATCGCCGGAAGACTGGTCGGCGGAATACTCCGGCGTCGGCACCGATGCTACAAATCGCCTCGCGATGCTCGTGCAGTGCGCCGCCCACATGCAACATCACATCGGCCAGATGATCTATCTTAATTACGAACTTAACCGGCCCGCTGCGGCCATGTCTCGATAAAGCGCCGAACAAAGCCGCTGCGCGAACAACCCCGCGTATAATTCCAGCACCGAAAGTGACGATGGCTATGTCGACCAGACGATCCCGCTCCCTACTCGCTCTCGCCGGCTTCGGCATCGCTACAGCCGGTGCGGCGTGGTATGGCTCCCGTTACAGCAGAGGAAATCGTGACTCCTGGTATCGCGACCTCGACAAGCCGGACTTCACGCCGCCGGACGACGTCTTTCCGATCATCTGGACTTCGCTCTACGCCTTGATCGCCTGGTCGGGATGGCGCGTGTGGAGCGCCGCTCCCTCCCGCCATCGCACCGCTGCCTTGCGTCTCTGGATTTCTCAACTGGCAGCCAACGCGAAATGGTCAAAGCTTTTCTTTGGCCAGCATCGCCCCATCGCAGCCCTTGTCGACGCTGTCGCATTGGAAGCAACAATTTTTTCCTATATGAATTCTGCCCGCAAAGTCGATCGCGTAGCCGCGGGGGCCTTCGTTCCCTACGCCGCCTGGATCGCCTTCGCTACGGTTCTTAATGCGGAAATCGCCCGCCGAAATTTTCTACGAGCCTGATCCTCTCGCGGCTCGAATAGATTGTCCTGCTTTACCCTGTGTCCCGGAGCCTGCCCTGAGCGATGTCGAAGGGTGCCCACTGTGGTGAAATAGTTGTGTGCGCCTGAAAGAAGCCCTGCGTTCCGCGATCGCTCGTCTCACGGCAGCTCAAGTTCCCTCCCCACGCATGAATGCTGAATTGCTTCTGATGTTCACCCTGAGCGTCGACCGAGCGTATCTTTTTGCCCACCCCGAGCGCGAGCTGACCTTCGATGAGTCTAGCGGCTACGAAGCGGCCCTCGACGAGCGCGCCCGCGGCGTTCCCGCGCAATACATCACCGGCCATCAGGAATTCTGGGGCATGGATCTCATCGTCACCCCGGCAGTACTAATCCCGCGCCCCGAAACCGAGCATGTGATCGAAACCGTCCTGGAATTGCAAGCGTCGGCGTCCGGCGTCCGGCGTCCGGCGTTCGGACCTCGAACCCCGGCAGTTCGTGTATCCGAAATCCAGAAGCCGGAAGCCGGAAGCCGCATTATCGACGTTGGCACCGGCTCCGGGTGCATCGCGTTAGCGCTTGCGAAAGAGTTGCCGAGCGCAGAAATCCACGCCACGGACATTTCTAACGCGGCACTGGAAGTTGCTCACGCCAACGCCGCCCGTCACCAGCTCGAATCTCGCATTCACTTCGACGAAGTCGACTTGCTCGCAGGGTTCGAGAACAACTCTTTCGACTTCATCGTCTCCAATCCTCCGTACGTCGGCGATTCGGAGGAAGATTCGGTGCAACTCGAAGTCCGCAAATTCGAGCCGCGCAGCGCCGTCTTCGCCGGCCCCATCGGTACGGAAGTAATTGCGCGTTTAATTCCCCAAGCCCACGCCGCGCTTCAGTCCGGCGGCTGGCTCGTCATGGAAATCAGCGGTACGATCGCAGAGGATGTAAAGCTATTGTTGCGAGATTGGAACGACGTCCAGATCACGGCGGATTTGCAGTCTATTCCGCGAGTCATACGAGCGCGAAAGCCAAGGGATACGAGAGAATAGCCTTGATGCCCTCGTTGTGGTTGATCCGTGACTATCCGTGAGAATCCGTGGCAAACAGCTTATGTTTGCACAGACGCAGGTTGAATCTCTTCCACATCCACAATGTTGGTGGGATATTTTCCGGTATAGCAAGCCGAACAATAAGAAGTCTTCTCACCCTCGCCGCAGGCCTTCTTGAGCCCCTCGAGCGAGAGGTAAGCCAGCGAGTCCGCGCGAATGTACTGACGAATCTCATCGACCGATTTATTCGCGCCAATCAGCTGATTCTTCGACGGCGTATCCACCCCGTAATAGCAAGGAGAAATCGTTGGCGGACACGAAATGCGCATGTGAACTTCCTTGGCTCCGGCATTGCGAATCATTCGGACGATCTTGCGGCTGGTGGTTCCGCGCACGATCGAATCGTCGATCAAAACCACGCGCTTGCCTTCCAGCAGCGAACGCACCGGATTGAGCTTCAGCTTTACCCCAAAGTCGCGCACGCTCTGGCTCGGTTCGATAAACGTTCGTCCCACGTAGTGATTGCGAATCAAGCCGAAGCGGAACGGAATGCCGCTCTCCGCCGCATATCCGACGGCCGCGGTCACGCCCGAATCCGGCACAGGAACCACCAGGTCAGCCTCCACCGGCGCTTCGCGCGCCAACTGCCTTCCCAGTTCCTCGCGGCTGGTCTGCACTGCGCGGCCAAACACCACACTGTCCGGACGCGAAAAATAAACGTGCTCAAAAATACAGCTCGACTGCGGCGCGGCCGGCGAATAAAAAAGAGAGCTGACACCTTCCGGCCCAACCACGACCAACTCACCTGGCTTTACGTCGCGCTCATACGCGGCTCCAATAAGATCGAAGGCACAAGTCTCCGAAGCGAAAACAATAGTGTCGCGCTTTTGACCCTCCAGCGCCGGAATGCGTCCCATCGCCAGCGGCCGAAAGCCGCGCGGGTCGCGCGCCGCAATAATCCGGTCCGGAGTCATCAGCACCAACGAAAACGCGCCTTCAACGCGCCGTAGGGCATCGGCGATTGCCTCGGGCAGGGTATGTTCCCGCGACAATGCAATCAGGTGCACGATCACTTCCGTATCGCTGTTCGTCTGGAAAATCGACCCTTGCCGTTCCAGCCGGCCGCGCACATCCAGCGCATTCACAAGATTGCCGTTATGCGCCACTGCAATCGAGCCCTTATTCGACTGCACCAGGATCGGCTGCGCATTCAGCAGAGCAGAATCACCGGCGGTTGAGTAACGCGTGTGCCCAATGGCCAGCGTACCGCGAATCTTCGAGAGCACTTCTTCCGTAAAAATGTCAGCGACCGATCCCATCGCTTTGTGCACGCGCGAGGTCAGCCCATCGGAAGTAACAATCCCTGCCGACTCCTGACCGCGATGTTGCAAAGCATGCAGTCCGAGATAAGCAAGCTTCTCCGCCTCGGGATGCGCGAAGATCGCGACCACTCCGCACTCTTCGCGAAATTTATCAGAAATCAGCATTTACCTTTTTGCCTTCAGCTTCAAGAATCATGTGGGGACAGCCGCCCCCGGCTGTCCAGCCGAGCACCGCTCGGCTCGCTTTGTTCTCCACTGTCCCGAGCAGCCATCAATCTGCCGCCACCAACTCCGGATCAGTTCGCAACGCCGCTTCGAGCGCTCCCTCGAACACATCACTTAATTCCGAGACCTCGGCGGATACGACTACGGTTTCATCCAGCGAAATCTCCAGTCGCTCCGGAATCGTTTCTCCCAGCACATCCACCCCGATGCCGTGCTTCTCCGCTATCTGTTGGATTCGTGCCACGTTCCCTGAGTCGCAAGAGAGCACGATCCGGCTCGCGTCCTCCCCAAACAGTACAAACTCCGCGGGAAGCTCGTCCGACGCCAGATTCACCCGAACTCCGATGCCCCTGGCAAACGCCTTCTCCGCCAGCGCGACCGCCAAGCCGCCATCCGAGCAATCATGCACGGAATCCACCAGCCCCTGCTGGATTAGTTCGATAACGGCCTTCTGCAACGAAGCTTCTTTCTCCAAATCGAGCTCTGGAGGATATCCCCACAGCTCGCCCAGAATTTCCTTTGCGTACTCCGATGACCCGAACTCACTATGTACATCCGTGATATCGGCCTTAGCGCCGGCGCGCAATAGCACAATCGTGCGTCCGGTCGAGGGAAAATGCATCTTCGCACTCTTGCGCACGTCATCGAGAATCCCCACCACGCCCAGCACCGGCGTCGGATAGATGGCCTCGCCCAGCGTCTCGTTATAGAAACTCACATTGCCGCCGGTGATGGGAATCTCCAACTCCTCGCAGGCTTTCGTGATGCCATCGATGGTCTGCGAAAACTGCCACATGATGTGCGGCTTCTCCGGATTGCCGAAGTTCAGGCAATTGGTCGCACCCACCGGCGTCGCCCCCGAACAAGCGACTTTACGCGCAGCTTCGGCAACCGCATGCATCGCGCCCAGGCGCGGGTCGAGATAACACCAGCGCCCATTGCCATCGAGCGCCATCGCCAGTCCGCGCTCGGAAGCTCGGGGATCAGAATTCTTAATGCGAATCACTCCCGCATCGCCCGCACCCGGCGCTTCCACTGTGTTGGTCTGCACCATGTGATCGTATTGCTGCCACACCCAGCGCTTCCCGCAAATGTTCGGGCTGGCAAGAAGCTGTTTTAGGTTTTGCGTGAAATCACTCCCGCGACCACGACTCTCAGCTGCCGTCATGCTTTGAAGGGGCACGTTTTGGAGGGGTACGTTTTGGAGGGGTACGTTTTGGAGGGGTACGTTTTGAAAGGGCGTGGCTTCAGCCGCGCCGTTAGAATTCGCAGAAGACGTGGGCTTTAGCCCCTGAGGTACGCCGCCAAGCCGCACACTCTCCGGCATCTCCCTCGCCACCGGAGGCTCCCAGCGCGCCAGCGGACGCTTATACACTGGCGCATCCTCAGTGAGCGCCGGATTTGGAATCTCGGCGACAGCCTCGCCGTGCTGCAACACGCGCAATTTATTGTCGGTGGTGACCCTACCGACCTCGACCGCATCGAGTCCCCATTTTTGAAAAACGCGAAACACCTCTTGTTCGCGGCCCTGCTGCGCCACCAGCAACATGCGCTCCTGCGACTCGCTCAGCATAATTTCGTAAGGAGTCATGCCCGTCTCGCGTTGCGGAACTCGATCTAGTTCAATCTCAATCCCCACTCCGCCGCGGCCGCCCATCTCGCAAGTGGAGCACGTCAGTCCCGCCGCGCCCATGTCCTGAATGCCGACAATCGCTCCCGTCCGCATCGCTTCCAGACAGGCCTCGAGCAACAACTTTTCCAGAAAAGGATCGCCCACCTGCACATTCGGACGCTTCGCTTCCGAAGCTTCGCTGAATTCCTCGCTGGCCATGGTCGCGCCGTGGATGCCGTCGCGCCCTGTCTTAGCACCAACATAAATAACCGGATTGCCCTCCCCGGCGGCGCGCGCGTAAAAAATTTCGTCCTTGCGCACTAACCCCATGGCGAAGGCGTTCACCAGCGGATTACCGGAGTAGCACGGCTCGAACTTGGTTTCGCCGCCCAGGTTCGGCACACCGAAACAATTGCCGTAGGAAGCCACGCCGCTGACCACACCTTCGAGAATGGAATGATTGCGGTGAATCTCGGGCTGAGATGCTTGTGTGGGGACAGCCGCCCTCGGCTGTCCGGCCGCGTGGAATGCAGCTGCCGGGCCTTGCCCTGGCAGGACAGCCGAGGCGGCTGTCCCCACATGTGTCTTGCCCGGCTCAATCGGTCCGAACCTCAGCGAATCCATAACCGCAACCGGTCTCGCGCCCATGGTAAAAATATCGCGCAGAATGCCGCCCACGCCGGTCGTCGCCCCCTGAAATGGTTCGATGAATGAGGGATGGTTATGCGACTCAATCTTGAACGCGCATGCCCAGCCGTCGCCGATGTCGATAATTCCAGCGTTCTCCCCCGGTCCCTGCAGCACTCGCCTGCTGCGCGTGGGCAGCCGCTTCAAATGTACGCGTGACGATTTGTAGGAACAGTGCTCGCTCCACATCACGCTGAAGATGCCGAGTTCGGTGAGCGTGGGCTCGCGTCCTCCGAGGAGTTTCTTAATCTTCTCGTATTCGTCGGCAGTGAGGCCATGCTGCCGGAGGGTATCCGCAGAAAAAGCAGAAGTCAGGGAAGTGGTCATGGGGAAGCTCTATTGTCGCATCTAGCGCGGCGTCTGGGTAGGCCATAATCGCCACTTAGCGCGGGAATGGTCAGTTCGTCACCAGCTTTGCTGGCCACTGACCACCGATGACTGACTACTGCTTTTACGAATGGCTCGGCCCCCCTGAATCAGGAAGGCGGCCTCAGGGCAAGCAGCGCAAAAACAGTCCCCGTCTTCTGGTCGCTGCCCCAGGGAGCGCCCACGGATGCTCGCAAGCCATCGACCTGCTTGTGCAGGGTCGCTTCGTTCAAGCCCCATGCATTGGAGGCAGTCAGCCAGACCTCCCGATTGCGGGCAGAAGTCACCGCCAAACCGCAGCCCTTGCAGCCCCAAGCGAGCGCCTGCTGGAATAAGATCCCTTCTGCTGTGTGGATCATTGGATGCGAGCGAAGCACGGTCGAAAGATCCTTCGGAACTGGCCTGGAATTGCATGGGATTCCGGCTGCGATTACCGCACAATTCACGGACCGCAAATGACCGAGGGCATCCTCGATCGCAATTCGAGCTGCGGCCTGAGATGCATCCTCGGCACGATGGACTAGCTCCGCGGCTTGCGAAGGGCCCAACTTCGCAGCTTCGTGGTACACGAAGCGAAGAACAGAACTGTCGGGCGGCAACAACTCGATGCGACGACGGAGCAACACCTCAAGTCTGCCAGGTTCTCCCGCAATCACAACCAGAGCCGCCCAACCTGTGTGGAGGCTGAATCCAATTGCGGCGCGCGTAGCCATGCCTGAAACAACCATGCCTGAAACAATAAGAGCTGGGCAAAGCAGGGCGCAAGTGTGTTGGCCGTGATTATCGGGGCTCGGAATTGCCTCCCTTCAACCCAGAAATGTTTCCGGTAAGATTTCATCCAGATGAAATCGATCATTGTAGGAACCGCCGGCCACATCGATCACGGCAAAACGGCGTTGGTGAAGGCACTGACCGGAATCGATGCTGACCGGCTGGAAGAAGAAAAGCGGCGTGGCATCACCATCGACCTCGGTTTCGCTCACATGGATTTGCCCGCCCCGAACGGGGAGACACTGCGACTGGGCTTTGTCGACGTGCCCGGCCACGAGCGCTTCGTGCGCAATATGCTCGCAGGTGTTGGCGGCATCGATCTGGTGCTGCTCGTGATTGCAGCGGATGAGGCAATCAAGCCGCAAACCCGCGAGCACTTCGACATCCTGCAACTGCTCGGCGTTCAGCGCGGCATCACGGTACTCACCAAATCCGATGCGGTTGACGCAGACACGCTCGAGGTCGTTCGCCTGGAAGTGGAAGATTTCCTGCGCGGGACGTTTTTGGCTCAATCCAACACAGATCGAACAAACACGGATCAAACGGACAAACAAAAAAAGATTATCGCCGTGAGTTCCCTTACCGGCGCGGGACTCGACGACTTAAAGCAGGCCATCGTTGCTGTGGGAAGCGAGGCGCTCCCGCGCGACTCCCAAGCCATCGCCCGACTGCCGATTGACCGCGTCTTCACCATGAAAGGTTTCGGTACCGTGGTGACCGGAACGCTAGTAGCGGGCACCATTCGCCGCGAAGATGAGTTGGAAGTTTTCCCTACCGGACGGCGTGTCCGTGTGCGCGGAGTGCAGGTGCATGGCCGCTCTGCCGATCGCGCAGTTGCAGGCCAGCGCACGGCTCTGAACCTGGCAGGAGTGAACACTGAGGACTTGTCTCGAGGGATAACGCTCGCGCCTCCCGCGATATTTGAAGCCACACGCCGAGTCGACGTGCGCTTGCGCTTGCTATCTTCAGCGCCACATGCGCTCAAGAACCGCGCACGCGTGCACTTTCATTCCTACACGATGGAAACAGTGGCCGAAATTGTGCTTGACCGAGCGAAGCAGATCGCTGCTGGCGATGAGGCCTTCGCGCGCCTCAAGCTCCCCGAAGCTGCGCTGCTTTTGCCGGAAGATCGATTCATCATTCGACAGTTTTCGCCCGTGGTAACCATCGGAGGTGGAGTTGTGTTGGATGCTGCGCCGATCTTGCGTACGCCGGAACGCAAGGAGTTCCTGAACATTCTTGCCAGCGGCGGTCCGGAAAAGATCCTCGAAGCACGGATCGCGCGCCGCCAACATCAGGGAATCTCAATATCAAAGCTGGTTGCCGAAACCGGATGGGCGAAAAGCGTAATCGAAGCGAAATTGGAGTCAGCACTGAAGAGCGGGAGGTTAGTGAAGGCTGGCGACCTGTTCCTGCATTCGCCTGCGCTGGAATCGTTGAAAGCGCAGGCTGTGAGCGTCGCCGGAGAGTTCCATAAGAAAAATCCGCTGGTCGGGGGAATCAGCAAAGAAGAACTGCGCGCACAGTTGAATGCAACTCCGGAAGTTTTCGAAGCGGTTACAGTCATGTTAGGTCGCGAGAAGAAGCTGGAGGTAACTGGGGACCTGGTTCGGCTGCCGGGCCGCGGCGTCGTGATGAAAGACGACGAGGCCGAATCAAAAAAGACAATCGAAGAGGCGTTTGTTTCTGCGGGACTGCAAGTTCCAGCGCTGTCCCAAGTGCTTGCGGGCCTCAAGATCGACCGGGTTCGCGCACATAAAATTGTGACCCTGCTATTGCGGGATAAGATTTTGATCAAGATCTCTGACGAGTTGCTCTTTCATCGGAGCGCGCTCGAAACGTTGCGGCGGCAGATGGCCACCTACAAACTTACGTCATCGAAGATCGATGTGGCAAAGTTCAAGGAGCTAACTGGAGTCACCCGCAAATATGCGATCCCGCTGCTGGAGTATCTCGATCGCGAACGCGTGACGCGCCGAATTGGAGACGCCCGTGAGATTTTATAACTGCGCGCAGCCTCAGATTGCTACCTCTGGAAACTCCAACTCCAGGCCCAGGGGGTCGGTCACTCGGTTCGTGAGGTTGGCAAGCCCAGCAAGCATGTGGATGTCTACGATCTCAGGGTCGGAGAAATACTTCTTCAGTTCGTCGAAATGCTCTTCTGTGATTTCATGTGGGGCGCGCGTCAACTTCTCAATGTAGATTAGCGCTGCCCGCTCCTTGTGGCTGTATCGCGAATAATTTCCTGCCCTGAGAGCTGCCCAGTCTTCCCTGGTGAGCCCCGCACGCTTCGATGACGCGACGTGGTGCTGCGTACAGTAATGGCATCCATTGATCAGAGAGACACGTAAATAGATCAGTTCATAAAGCCTGCGATCGAGAGAGCGTCCTACGCTGGCGTAAAAGGGTAAGAAATTCTTGAGCATCTCGGGGCGATGCGCGAGCGCCTTCTGTATGTTGCCGGGCTTGCCTCGGAGCGCTATGTCGTAAATCTCGCGCACCTCAGGAGACGCTGACTCCCGTTCGATTAAACCGACACGCGCCATCAAATCCTCCCCGATGATGATTAGATACCACTCATGATAGATGAAATTGTTAATCCCGCGCGCCGCATCGACACACTCGTTCTGCCCGGCCACTGCAGAAAGGAGCTAGTTGTGTCGATATCAGTCTAGAAAGCAGCCAGGCGACCCCGATTCTGCGCTAAAGGTAAGGCGTGCCGCTATTCGCAGCGGATGGTTGACGATCCAAACGTGCGCGCGAAGGGAAGAGTCAAGGACCATGTGGAAACTGTTTTCTGTTCTTCTATTCTTGCCTCTACCTCAGCCCTTCGCTCAGGATACGGCGCAGCTCCAAACCGATCAGGCCAGGATCGTAACCCTGGAAAATGCATGGAATCAGGCGGTGCAGCTAAAAGACGCGCCCGCTCTTAAAATGTTGCTGGGCACTGACTTGGTATATATCGATTACGATGGCAGTCTCAAGGACAAAGCGGAGTACATAGCGAGCGTTCAGGCTCCTTCGCTGCACCCCGCCCGAATCGTAAGTGAGTCCATGAACGTGCATCTCTATGGCGTGACAGCGCTGGTCAACGGCGTTTACCGGGAAAACGGTATAAGAGATGGAAAGCCTTATTCGCTGCGCGAGCGCTTCACGGACCTTTGGGTCCATCGCAGTGAGACGTGGGTGTGCGTGGCCAGCCATTCGACATTGATCACCCAGTGATGATCAAACGCTAGAGTAACCCCTGACATCAACCACTGAACAAAGTTTCTGTCGCGCGTTACACTAGTAACCAGCTGGTTCTTCCAACCTGCAATGCTTTCCATTCGCCCTGCCGTGATCGGTGACGCCGGTTTATTGCGGACGTTGATCCGCGAACTCGCAGAATTTGAACACGAGCTGGATCATTGCGTGATCGAAGAAGCGGACTTGGCGCGTGATGGCTTCGGATCAGACCCCAAATTCCGCGCGCTGATTGCCGAGTGGGATAACCAGCCTGCCGGATACGCTCTTTTCTTCGGCTATTATTCCACCTGGGTCGGCCCAGGGCTCTATCTCGAGGATCTGTTTGTCCGCGAACAGTTTCGCGGCAAGGGAATTGGCATCGCAATGCTCTCCGCCGTGGCGCAGATCGCCCTGCGCGAGAACTGCTGCGCCATGCGCTGGGAGGTTCTCGATTGGAATGAAAATGCGATCGCGGTCTACAAATCATTGGGGGCTGAGTTTCCCGATCGTTGGAAATCAGTGTTGCTCAAAGACGAACCACTTCGGCGGCTGGCGGAAAGAGAGCGATGAGCCCGCGAGTTCGCATCATCGGAGCGGGGCTGGCTGGGTCAGAGGCGGCATGGCAGTGCGCCCGCCGCGGCATCGAAGTCGAACTATTTGAAATGCGTCCGGTGCGCGCGACGCCGGCCCACCAGACCGCCGACTTCGCGGAACTGGTGTGTTCGAATTCGCTGAAGTCCGACAGCGAGAACACCGCCCCGTGGTTGTTGAAGGAAGAAATGCGGCGAGCTGGATCGCTGCTCCTGCACATCGCACGCGAGTGCGCTGTTCCAGCCGGACACGCGCTCGCCGTGGATCGCGTAGCCTTCGCGGCCAAAGTTACGGAAACAATCTCGCACGAACCTCTCATTTCTGTTCGGCGGGAAGAGGTAACTTCGATCGAGGAGGCGGGCGACCACGTCACCATCATCGCAACCGGGCCCCTGACCTCCGAACCACTCGCGAACGAGATTGCGCGCTTGAGTACGGCTTCGGAAGAGTCCACCCTCCCGCCAAGCACCACGCCCGCACACAATGCGGCTCCTGCCAATTCCCGCCTCTACTTTTATGATTCCATCAGCCCCATCGTTGAGGCCGATTCGATCGACATGTCGCACGTCTATAGGGCGGCGCGCTATGACAAAGGATCGGCCGACTACATCAACTGCCCCATGTCGCCCGAAGAGTATGGCCGATTCTACGATGCGCTTCTGGCGGCACAGTCGGTTGAAGAACGCGATTGGGAGAAGCTGAATTATTTCGAGAGTTGTCTGCCCATTGAAGAGATCGCGCGGCGCGGACGCGATACGCTGCGTTTTGGTCCAATGAAGCCGGTAGGACTGAAAGACCCGCGCACCGGCCGCATGCCCTACGCGGTGGTGCAGCTGCGACAGGAAAATCTGCGCGCCGACTCCTACAACCTGGTTGGGTTCCAGAATCATCTGAAGTTCCGCGAGCAGGCGCGCATCTTGCGACTAATCCCGGGCCTCGAGAACGCCCGCTTCCTCCGTTACGGCCAGATTCATCGCAACACCTACATCAATGCTCCGACGCTGTTGCGCGACACGCTGCAGATGAAGGCGCACCCTCGAGTCTTGTTCGCAGGACAAATCTGCGGCGTCGAAGGCTACGTGGAATCGATCGCGACGGGTCTCATGGCGGGAATGCACGCCGCCTCGCTCGCGCGCGAAGCGGCCCCCACTGCGCCTCCGCGGGCATCGTCCTTTGGATCGCTCGTGCATTATGTAACTCATGCCGACCCGAAGAATTTTCAGCCCGCAAACATCACCTTCGATCTCCTGCCGCCGCTCGAAAACAAGATCCGCGACCGCAAAGAACGACATCGCTTGCAGTGTGAGTTGGCGCTGAAAGAATTTGATCTGTGGTTGCAGGCCTCCGGCATGCCGGCGTGTAAACCTTGAATCGCGTCGCGGCGGGAAACGAGCCTCCACCAATGCCCGAAGCCACTCACATCGATATTCGCCGCGCTGCACCCGAAGATGCGCGGGTAATTGCGCAAGTGCTCCTCGATTCGTTCGTCGAATTCAAGTCTCTTTATACTGAGGCAGGTTTTTCCGCCACCACTCCCGCCCCGGGGCAGATTCTCACCCGCATGCGCGAAGGTCCGGTATGGATAGCGTCGCGTAACAATAAAGTGTTGGGCACCGTCGCGGCCATCGTAACTGGCAATGCCGTCTACATCCGGGGAATGGCAGTGTTGCCTTCAGCCCGCGGAAGCGGCACCGGAGCTGCGCTTTTGCAGTACGTGGAAAATTGGGCTACCGCCCAGGGATGCGTGCGTCTCTTCCTCAGCACGACTCCATTCCTAAGTTCGGCGATTCGATTGTATGAACGCTCGGGCTTCACTCGGACCGACGAAGGCCCTCACGATTTGCATGGCACACCCCTTTTTGTGATGGAAAAAAACATTCCGCCGCAGCCCTCCAGGTAGAGAAACTGGCATTCCCTCACTGAACTTAATCCAGCGCCAATACGTATCAATAACCAGCACTGGACCTGCCGCGACGATCACTTTCTCGTCCCGGTCGCGTCCAACAAATGAGTTCAACCGATGGCAATCCCATCGATCGCCGAAGCGCTATGACTCTCAAAGACCTCCTCCAGGATGTGCTTCGCACTCTGTGGGCACATAAAATGCGGGCATTCCTCACCATGTTCGGCATTGCCTGGGGAATTGTATCGATTGTGTTGATGGTTGCGGCAGGCGAGGGCCTGCGCAAGGGACAGGAAGAGCAAGCAAAGAATTTGGGTAAAGACGTGATGATCGTTTTTCACGGCCGCACCAGCCTGCAGGCTGGAGGAACGCACGCCGGCCGGCTGGTGCATTGGGAAGACGACGACCTGTCCGTCGTGCATGCCGAGACACCGGACTGCCAATATGCCATTCCAGAGCTTGAGCAGGACACAGTCCGCGCTCACAGCAACTTCAATAATGCCGCGCTCACAGTAACCGGCTCGCATCCGCAGTTCGCCTACATCCGCACCCTCGACGTAGGCCTGGGACGTTTCTACGATTGGAACGACATGCGCGAGGCCAGGCGCGTTGCGTTTCTCGGATCAGACGCCGCCAAGCAATTATTTCCCGGCCGCAATCCCGTCGGGGACAACATTTACTTGAATGATTTTCCTTTCGTCGTGATTGGAGTGATGGCAAAGAAAAAACAGGATTCCAGCTACGACGGTTGGGACGTAAACAAAATCTTCGTTCCCTTCTCCGCCATGCGCCGCGATTTCCCTGACAAGCCGCCGGGAACGCCGACCACGTTCGATCAGTTACTCGTCACGCCAAAATCGGTGGAGCAGCATGAGGCCTGCAAACATGAGGTCCGCGTGGCATTGGCGCGCATGCATCGTTACGATCCCAATGACAAGGAAGCCTGCCCTATCTGGGATACAGTACAGGAGGCGCAAGCCTTCAAGGCGATGACCGACGGAATGAAATATTTCCTCGGCGCCGTGGGCATCGTGACCCTGTTCCTTGGCGGTCTCGGCGTGATGAATGTGATGCTGGTGGCCGTGCGCGAGCGTACCCGCGAGATTGGCGTGCGCAAAGCGATCGGAGCTCCAGCTGGGACAATCCTGCGGCAGTTTTTTGTCGAAGCTCTAATCATCGCCCTGCTCAGTGGTGTGATTGGCTTGGGTATAGCCTTCGGTTTTTGCGCCCTGGTGAACTTACTCCCTATGCCAGACTTCTTCGCGGGCTTGATTCCCGATTGGACGGCGGGCCTCGTCGCGACCGGACTGCTGGGCACAGTTGCAGTCTTAGCTGCCCTGTATCCCGCGCGGAGAGCCGCATCCATCGATCCCATTGAGGCTCTTCGCTACGAAGCCGGAGGATAGAACTTAGTGGACCCTGGTGTACTTCGTGGTTGACCGATTTTGCTAATGCTTCTAGAGATCATGATCGAAGCTTGGATCGCCTTGCGGCGCAACGTAACCCGCAGCCTGCTCACCATGCTCGGCGTAATCTGGGGAATCGCCACCGTCACCCTGCTGATCGCCTATGGCAACAGCTTTCGCAGCGTACTCGTGCACGGCTTTGATGCGTTTGGCAAGAGTGTAGTGATCTGTTGGCCGCAACAAACCAGCGAGCAGCCGGGCGGCCAGCGCGCGGGAAAAAAAGTTCTTATCGAGCAAGCTGACGTCGACATGGTAAAGGCGACGGCGCCGCTGGTGAAGCACATCTGCCGCGAAACCGTGAAGCGGCCAGGCATCGCCTATGGAGACCGCATCGCCGGAACCGAGCCCGTGCGGGGAGTCTGCCCTGAGTATGGCGAGATGCGCAACGAGGTGCCCGCGGAAGGCCGTTGGCTCGATTCCAATGACGAACTCGAACGGCGGCGTGTGATCTTCCTCGGCGGACGCCTCAAAGAAAAATTGTTCAGCGGCCGGCCCGCAGTCGGCGAGACAGTGACGGTCGGCGGCGTACGCTTCACCGTCATCGGCGTGATGGCTCGGAAGATTCAGCTCAGCAACTATTTCAGCAGCGACGACGAATCTTCGTGGATCCCCTATTCAACAGCCGGCGATCTCTGGAACACACGCTACGCCAACGTAATGCTGTTTGAGCCGATCGCTCCGCAGTTCGAGAAAAAAGCGATGGCGCAAGTTCTCGCCGCCGTAGCCGCACGCCAGGGTTTTTCGCCGACCGACCCCAAAGCCTTCCAGATGTTCGGTCGTGATGAATTCCGCCCAATCATCGACGCGCTGACGATTGGTCTTCAAGTCTTGCTCGCATTTATTGGAACCCTGACCTTGGGAATCGGCGGTGTCGGCGTTATGAATATCATGCTGGTCACAGTGGACGAGCGCATCCGCGAGATCGGTTTGCGCCGCGCCCTGGGCGCAAGAAAACGCCACATCAAATTGCAGTTCCTGGCGGAGACTCTGTTGATCATGCTACTGGGCGGCGCCATCGGCGTTGCTCTCTCCTACCTGATCGCCTGGGCGGTGGGCACTTTGCCGATGATGGGACCGCTCTTTGAAGACGATTCCGGCCAGGGTGACATACATCTCCGCATCTCGATGATGACAGTCATGCTTTCGACCGCGGTGTTGCTGGTGGTAGGCGTGATCAGCGGACTGGTCCCCGCGATGCGTGCTTCCAAGCTGGATCCGGTAGAGGCACTGAGGTATGAATAAAGAAAGCTAGTATCGTGTCCCGCAAGTTCGTTGCGTTTTGTTTTGAAAGAGCATTTGTTTTGAAGGACATTTGTTTTGAGAGGGCATTTGTTTTGAAAGGGTGCAGCTTTAGCTGCGCCGAAAGATGTCATAGATTCGGCGGCTTTAGCCGCTGGGGCAGAGACGGAGTCGTAGCGCGAATTTACGGGACACCACGAAACCATCTTATGAATGGGCTCGGGAAGGGCACGACATTCAGTCGTGCCGTCCAGAGCCAATAAAAACGAGGGCTTTAGCCCCTGAGGGACCTCGACTTGCTGCTCCGGACTGTTTATGAGATGGCTTCCAGTCTCCGGTTTCCAGAACCTCGAGTCGAGGCTGCCGGCACTAGAAACTGGAAACTCTTCCTTACTTCCGAATTAATTTGATCCCGGCTGCAATTCTTAGTACCTTGCTGCTGAGCGATAACCAAAGAGGGGAACTTCGTCTAGCCCATTTGCGTATTACGATCTGATGGTCGGGCGAGTTTCGGACCGGCCCCCTCAAGCCTCGAGGTGCGCTTTGCCGATCTCTGCCGTCGACGCGATCAATCTTGCCATTGAACACACAAAACGGCAACTGCTCCAGCCCTTCCGCATTGGTCAATGGACCAGGCTTCGCAGTGGTCGGACTCCTCGCCGGGGAGCTCGGCTCCAGCGGCGGCTGTAACCGATCCAACTTCACGCCGCGCCATCCCGGTGCCTCGCCACATTTCCCGGGATTGGCGGGAATTGATTTTGCCCTTCTGGCCGGCCTCATATCCGCCATCGTTGTTGCTGCGATCCTGTTGGGAATAATCTTCATGTATATAAGCAGCGTGATGCGCTTCATTCTGTTCGATAGCATCGTCGCAAAGGAATGCCACATTCGTCTGGGCTGGATGCGCAGGCAGGGCCCGGGATGGCAATACTTCTTATGGAAGCTCGTTTACTTATTACTTACCATGGCCGTCTTCGTAATATTGGTCGGAATTCCTTTAGCTTTTGCTTTCTTCGCTGGGTGGCTCAGGGCGCCAAAAGCGCATATCCTCCCGTTAGCTTTAGGTGGGTTCGTCCTTTTCTTCGTGCTAATGATTGCTCTTCGTAGTCCTGGCAGTAATCTTTGTATTGACGAAAGATTTTGTCGTGCCCCAAATGGCGCTGGAAGGCGTCAGCGCCTTCGAAGGATGGCGGCGACTCTGGCCGATGATCAAGGTAGAGAAGGGCGGATACGCCGGCTATATCGGAATGAAGATCGTGCTGGCCATCGCCGCAGCAATTTTGGTTGGGATCGCGACGTTCATCGTAGGTTTGATCATTGCAATACCAACGGTCGGATTAGGCATTATCGCCGTGATCACGGGGAAGTCGGCCGGCCTGACCTGGGATGCTTACACCATTACTCTAGCGATCGTGGTAGGCAGCATTCTGCTCGCAGGTTTTCTCTATCTGGTCTCTCTAATTTCCGTGCCGGTCATCGTGTTCTTTCCCGCATATTCGATTTATTTCTTTTCCGCACGCTATCGTCCGCTCAGCGTGGTGCTCTATCCAGCACCTCCAGCTTCGATGGCGCCGCCGCTACCGTCAGTTCCCTGAGCGATTTTGGCAGCGTTTCGCGGCTCCGTGAGGTCGCATCACACTCATGGCTGCGGCTCCCTGAGTTTGGCCCCGCCTCCGTGCGGCCACGAAAAACGCCGCCCGATAATGCACTTCACAATCAAATGATCGGTGGAGCGCGTGGCCCCCACGCCTACGCCGAAGTTGAACTCCCACTGCGGACCAAAATCGACATCGATCGCCGGAAAAAATTGTTGCTGCTGATCGCGCAACGCATCAAAGCCCGTAAGTGAGCCGTAGGCTGCGTAATATTCCAGCCCGCCCGCAATCTTCCTGGTGAAATCGTAACTGAACTTCGCGTTGGGCGAGAACGTCACTCCCTGGCTCACGCTCGGTCCATGCCACGAGCGGTCGAGCGCCGGATTGAACGCCAGATACCACGGCCCAATCTTCTTATCGATGATGGGACGAATTTCCCAAGTCCATGTATCGGGCGAGAAAGCAGGACGCTGATAACCGATTTCAGTCGACAAGCTCAAGCCCACTGGCCAATGCCACCTCTCCGGAACGCGCACCCGCGGCCGAATATGGTCGCCCACCCATTGCCAGCCGTCGCCCGGCTGAATGCTGGTGAACAGATAGAAGCCAACCTCGGCCCAGTCGTTGATTCCCTGGGTGATTTCAAGCGTCTCATGCTCGGCGTGGTTCGTTGGCAGCATCCCGTCTTGCACAGTCTTGCTGCCCTCGACCGTGAAGTTGGAGTGGATTTCGACCATGGTCGAACGAGGAGCAACCGTCTCGGCCTCGTACACCTGAATCTCGTAGTTGTCCTGCGCAGAGCAGGGGACAGCAAGAGCGCACACAACCAGCAGCGCGGCAAAGAACACAAGCCCGGCAAAACGCAAAATGGGATCGACCGTCAGATGGTTTTCCAATGCCAACGCCTTCAGCCTTGCTCGTAAGAACTGATGTTGTAAATCGGTCTTGGGTGGCGCATGCGCTTTAAGCGCTGCGATAACACGGTGCTCCATCCTCGGGTTTAGCCGCTGAGGAAACCTTTCACCTCGTGAAGTCCTTGCAGTCCACAATTATATGTTGCGCGAAAATCAGGTCACCCGGCCACAGCCTCAATAGCACGCACCGCCTCCGCTGAAAGCTCAACCTGAGTACTGGCCAAATCCTGCCTCATATGCTCGGCGTCGGACGTACCCGTCAGTGGCAGCATCCCAACCCTGCGCGCGAAGGCGAACACCACCTGCGCCGGAGTGATGTTCGCTCGCGACGCCAACCCGCCAACTAAGGAGTCTTGCAGCACCTCCAGATTCGCCGTGAGCAGCGAAAATCCCTGGTAAGTAATCTCGTGCCGTTTGCAAAATGATCGCACCTCGCGATCCCATCCCAACCGTGCATAGCAGCGGTTTTGCACAAACGCAGGAACTTCAGAGTGGACAGCCGTCATCTGTTCCAGATGTTGCAACGAAACATTGCTGACTCCCAGTAGACGCGTGCGCCCGGCGTCGCGCTCCTTCGTCATCGCCCCCCAAACCTCGGCGTCGCTATCGCTCCAACCATAATTTGAAGCGGGACCATGCAGCACATAGCTGTCCACGTAATCCGTCCCAAGATGTTCCAGCGAACTCGCCATCGACTGCGCCACCTGCACCGCGAGCTTCGCCGTGGGATCGTAAGGCAGCCGATGGTCCTGCCCCGGCCGGTAGGTAAATTTTGTCTGCAGAAAAAGATCGGCGCGCCTCACCACTCCAGCACGATAGGCAGCTGCGAGCCCTTGCCCCACACCGGCTTCGAAGTAATGCCGCCGCTGGTTAGCCGTGTCGATTCCCCGAAATCCCGTGCGCAGCGCCAGTTCCACGAGCGCAGGCGTCCGCTCCTCCTTCCAGGCAGTGCCATAAAGAAAGTCAGGGATCGATGCGGCTTGCGAGCTCGGCATGGCTTCAGGAGATTGTCGCAGAAACAACGATTGTAGCGTTTTCGCCTCGCGGGAAAACTCGGTTTGCCTTTACTTTTTGGGTGGCGCAGCGGTTCACCGCTGCGATAAGTGCTTACTCGGGAGGGTCGGACACTTGCACGATTAGTTTGCCATTGTTCGAACCGTCAAACAATTTGTTGATGGCCACCGGTGCAGTCTCAAGGCCCTGGACGATATCCACTCGATACTTGAGCTGGCCTGAGTTGTACCACTGAATGAAGTTGCTCTCCATCTCCTTCACTTTCGAAGAATAATCAAGCGCGAGAAAGCCCTGAATCTTCAGCCGCTTGCTGATCACCAATGCCAGGTTGGACGGCCCTCGGACGGGCGTCGTCGCGTTGTACATCGAGATCATCCCGCAAACCACAACGCGTCCGAAAGTATTCATCAGATACAGCGCAGTTTCCAGAATTTCTCCGCCGACATTTTCGAAATAAATATCCACTCCATTCGGAGACGAATCCTGTAACTGTTTCCTGAAGTCGGCCTCTTTGTAGTTCACGGCCGCGTCGAAGCCGAGCTCGTTCACCAGCCAATCGCACTTCTCGTCAGTTCCAGCGATGCCGACTACTCGAAGTCCCTTGATCTTGCCGATCTGGCCGACGAGCGAGCCGACCGACCCCGCGGCACCCGAGACAAGCAGGGTTTCGCCGCTCTTGGGCTGTCCCACTTCCAAGAGCCCGGCGTACGCGGTTAACCCTGCCAATCCAAACAGCCCAAGGTATGCCGTAAACGCGAGTCCAGTTTCCGGCAACTGCGTCACACCTTCGCCACTCGAGAGCAGATACTCCTGCCATCCGAACATCCCCTGCACTCTGTCGCCTGCGACAAATTTTGGATGATTCGATTTCTCCACTGTTCCGACCGCTAATCCGCGCATGACTTCGCCAATCTTCACGCACGGAACGTACGACGGACGGTCCACCATCCATCCCCGCATCGCTGGATCGAGCGAGAGATGCACGTTGCGAATCAGGAACTGACCATCCTCTGGTTCTGGCACCGGTTCCGACACGAACTCGAAGTTGTCAGCTTTGATCAGGCCGAAGGGCCGCGATTTAAGCCGCCATTGGCGGTTTACGCGATTCGCAGCAGTCATTGGATCTCGGCTCTATGGTTACCTTTCGGTAGTGATTCACACACTAACGCAGACACAACGACCCACTGTCAGATCGTATAACTCCCTGCGCCTAAAAGACGGCTGGCAATGTTCCGCCGAAGTGCGATCGCATCGATTGGATCGTAGTTGGCAAAGCCCCGGAGCGCAGCCATACTCTCCCGCAAGGCATTGCCGTTAGAACACGCGCCGATCACATTTCGAGACGAGATTTCGATTCGGTCCATGGCTTCGCGCAGAAACACGGCGTACATGTCCGCGGCATTCGTTCCTTTACCCGATGCCGCGAGCTTACGGCTCCGCAGCAGGCTCGACTCCACAGCGAAAACCTCCATGACGATGTCGGAGATGTTCATCAGAATCTCTTGCTGTTTTTCCAACTCAGTTCCATATTTTTGATAAGCAATCCCAATCGTGAACAGCGCAATATTTTTCGCGTTGTGCACAAGCCGGGACTCTTCATCCGTACTCAAGGATTCGGATGCCACTCTGCCAATCCCTTTAACTACGGCCTGCACCGCGGGGATAAGCGCCAATTGCCCACGGGCGGCGCGTTTGAGCAGCATTCCTGTTATCAAAAGACGGTTGATCTCATTGGTGCCTTCAAAGATGCGATTGATACGTGAGTCACGGTAAGCCCGTTCCACCGCATAATCCTGATGGTAGCCGTAGCCGCCGTGAATCTGTACGCCCTCATCGACCACATAATCCAGCATCTCCGAGGCATACACCTTGATCATCGAGCATTCTGCGGCGTACTCCTCGACAGCTTTGAGTTCGCTCTGTGAATCAGCGTGCTGCTCATGAGTGGATTGCGCCAGTTGGCTCTCGATGAGTCCCACTACGCGCCACACCATCGATTCCACCGCGTAGGTGCGAATCGCCATCTCGGCCAGCTTGTGCCGGATCGCGCCGAACTCCGCGATAGCCGAACCAAATGCTTTGCGCTCCTTGGCATATTTCAGGCAGATCGCAAGCACATTCTTCGCTCCACCCACGGCACCGGGACCAAGTTTCAGGCGACCGATATTCAGGATGTTGAACGCAATGATGTGCCCGCGGCCGATTTCGCCGAGTACGTTTTCCACGGGAACCCGCACGTTGTCCAGGAACACGGCCGTGGTAGAGCTGCCCTTGATCCCCATCTTGTGTTCTTCAGCTCCGCTGGTCACGCCAGGAAAGCTCCGCTCCACCAGGAACGCCGTGAACTTCTCGCCTCCGACTTTTGCGAACACCGTGAACAGGTCGGCCGCACCGCCGTTGGTGATCCACATCTTCTGTCCGTTCAGCACATAAAATTTGCCGTCCGGAGTGAGGTCCGCACGCGTGCGCACAGCAAGAGCATCTGAGCCGGCCAGCGGTTCGGTTAGTGCGTATGCGGCCAGCAGTTCAACTTTCGCCAGTCTGGGAAGATATTTTCGCTTCTGTTCTTCGTTGCCAAAGAAAAGAACCGGCAGCGTGCCGATCCCGGTATGGCCCGAGTGCCACGACGCGTAAGAGGTGTCCTTTGCCAGATGCTCGCCTGCGATCATTACAGACGGCAGGTCCATTTCCATCCCGCCGAATCTTTCGGGAATGGGTATCGCAGCCAGCCCGAGTTCAGCTGATTTGCGTAGCACCTCCAGAGCAACCCCCGGCTTCTGCTGACGGATCGCCTCGAGATGAGGCTCCACATCATTCGCCCAGAAGTCGTCGACCGTCCGCGCAATCGCAAGGTGCTCTTCATTCAGATCTTCAGCCGTGAAAATTTCGTGGGGCGCACGATCTTCGATTAGGAATGCACCACCTTTTACTTGAAGAGGAGTTACCGTTGCAGTGGTCATCATCTTCTCCGGGCTGCGAATATTACGACGTGGCGCGGGCAAATCTGCGAGCGTCACCCCGACGTGCGAATCGTCGAAAATCAGCCCCTGTACACCAGCCGATTCAGTTTTTCTTCCTCACAGCAAGAATCGCGACGCAAATTGTGTTAGTCTATATCAGATATTAGTAGCTAACGTCAACAAAATCGCGTCGAACTGGCCGTTTACCGCAATGTGGAGAAGCGTCCTTCGACGCTTTCTAAGTTGCTACAATCGATCAGGGTGCCCTGCAGCACCTGAGCGCTAAACACATCCAGCAAGCCAATTCAGGAGAAAAAACAGGACTATGGCTCGTATGGAAGTCGCCGTACCGCAAAGAGGTCGGAAGCGCAGGAAATTGATGAAGCGCAATGCGCCCGTGCAGATCCAGGAGTTCCCCGGGCTTCGCGAACGCAAAAAAGCGCGGCTCCGTCAGCAAATTATCGAAACGGCCATCCGGCTCTTCCGCAAACAAGGCTACGAGAGGACCCGTGTCGACGACATCGTCAAAATTCTAGAAATCAGCCAGCCAACTTTCTTCCGCTATTTCCCAAGCAAGGACGCAGTTCTGCGCGACGTGGGCAAGCTCGGCTTCGAATGCATCGCGGAGCACCTCCAATCTGAACTCTCCACCAAAGCGGACACCGCCGAGCGCTTGCGCCGGCTTTATCACGCGCTGGCACTCGAAGTGGAAGCCGACCGGCCGTTATGGAAAGCGGTCGTGCTCTCCGGAGCGATGGATCCGGTGCGCTCTCCGGAAGTGCGCGTAGTCGAGGGAGTTGCCGTCAGTTTGCTCCAGGAAATCCTGGCACAGGGCCAGAAGCGCGGTGAAATCACGAACGCGTTCCCTCTCGTGCACCTCGCCGAATTCATGGAAGCCCTCTACCACACCGTGGTTCGCCAATGGACCGTTGACCTCACAGGGCCTCATAAATTGACCGAGCGTGTGGATAGCGCCATCGAGTTTTTCCTGCGCGGTGTGAAGCCGTGATTGCCTTCCCGGCGAATTTCCCCTCCCTGATTTTTCGAGGGCGCCAGTGCAAATGCCAGTGCAAATGAATGAAAGCCGCTATCCTGCACGATTTCAGGCAGCAACTATCGATCGAGGACGTCAAACGCCCTCGTCCCACAGCCGATGAAGTTTTGATCCAGGTAGAAGCCTGTGGTGCTTGCCACTCCGACGTGCACGTTGCTGATGGGGACTGGAAACAGCTCGCGGGAATCGTGAAGAAACCGCTGATTCTCGGCCACGAGATTGCCGGTCATGTCGTGGAAAAAGGCGAGGCGGTAGAAGATTTACAAATCGGCGACCGCGTCGGCGTGCCATGGATTCACTGGAGCTGCGGTGAGTGCGAATTCTGCCGCGAAGAAAACGAAAACCTGTGCAGCCGGCAGAAGATCACCGGTGTCACCGTCGACGGCGGCTATGCGGAATTTGTGAAGGCGCCGGCAACTCACGCGCTGAAAATTCCCAATGGTCTTTCCGCGCTTGAAGCAGCCCCGCTTTTTTGTGCCGGACTCACCGTCTATCGGGCGCTGAAAGGCGCCGGGATTCTCCCCGGACAACGACTCGCGGGACAACGACTTGCAGGACAGCGACTTGCGGTTTTCGGGATTGGCGGCCTCGGACACCTTGCAGTGCAGCTCGGACGGGCTTTTGGCGCCGACGTGACCGCGATAGACGTCTCCGACGAAAAGCTTGAACTTGCCAGATCTTTTGGCGCAGCCCGCACTCTCAATGCTGCGGCGACGGATGCAGTCAAAGAATTGCGCCGCAGCGGTAGGGTCCATGTGGCACTCGTAACTTCTGCCGCAAAGGCGGCTTACGACGCGGCGTTTTCCTGCCTGCGGCCAACCGGCACTCTTCTCGTCGTCGGCTTGCCCGCCGAAAACATCTGCTTCCCGCCGATCCTTATGGCTGCAGGTGAAATCCGGATCCGCGCATCTACCGTCGGCACCCGGCAAGACTTGCGGGAAGTACTCAATATGGCTGCCGCCGGGAAGGTTCGCTGCCAGGTGGTTGCGCGCCCGCTCGCCCAGGCCAACGAGGTGCTCGGTCAGTTGCGTAAGGGCCAAGTCTCAGGCCGGATCGTCCTGACTCCCTAGACGGATTGCCTCAGGCGAAATCTAAAACCGCCGCAGTCGCCAATTTCATCCGCAAATTTTCATCCCCAATTTCATCCGGCAATTTCATCCGGCGATTTCATCAACGATAATTTCAATTTTCATGCGCCCCATTCGCGAGCCACTACCGAAGCCCCGCGTCATTTCCCAACACCGGCGTTTCTTTCTTGACGTTAGTGACTCTTATGTGATACTCACTCTCACAATCTATGGTTTTGCTGGACACCATTTGAATTCTTGATCTTGAAGAAGACGGACGACGGATCAGCATTTTCGGCTTTAGGGGGTTGGCGCGTTACTTAGTGGGCTTCGGAACTGACTCGCACTGCAATTGACGATGTGTTCAGACATCCGTAAGGAGAATCTTATGAAGTCACTGGCGAGTATTTTTGTGTGCTTGCTGTTAGCCACCAGTCTGGCCCACGCGCAGGGCGTCGGCTCGTCGGGAGATATTACCGGGACCGTAACCGATTCCGCGGGCGCGGTTTTGCCCAAGGTTACCGTCAATGTGGTTGAAACGCAGACTGGGCTGAAACGCTCGGCCGTGACCGATGGCGCTGGCCAGTACCGGATTGCAGGACTATCCCCTTCGACCTATGAGGTGAGTGCGGCGCTGCCGGGTTTTGCGACCGAAGTTCGCAAAAGCGTCCCAGTCGCGGTGGGGCAGACAGTGGTTTCAGACTTCCGCATGAAGCCTTCGCAAGTGGCGACCGTAATCGAGGTAACGAGCGAGCCGCCGGTGGTGGAAACCGAGCGAGGAAGCCAGGCAGACAGGATCAGCCAGGACTACATCGCCGACCTGCCAATTGACCGTCGCGATTACCTTACCTTTACCTTGCTTGCACCCGGCGTTTCCGATTCCACCAGGCTGGCCGGGGACCAGGATTTTCGGGTGAAACAGACACCGCAAAGCGGTCTTTCGTTCTACGGAAGCAATGGCAGAGGAAATAACATTACCGTGGACGGCGGTGAGACCGGAGACGACGCTGGTGGCGTGCGTCTGACGGTGAGTCAGGACGCGGTGCAGGAATTCCAAATCAACCGCAGCAACTATTCGGCCGACCTGGGATCAGCCACGGGCGCTTCCATCAATATTGTTACCAAGTCCGCCAGCAACAACGTGCACGGCACGGTTTACGGCTTTTTCCGCAACGACGCTCTGGATGCTCAGAATCCGTTTTCCTTCAGCCAGGCCTTGGCGCCGGGCCAGGCGTTCAATCCCGCCAACCCAGATTCCGTAGGGTCGCCGATCAAGGACACTTTGAGCCGCCAACAATTCGGCGGCGCAGTGGGCTTCCCCATTAAGAAAGATAAGACATTCCTTTTCGTCGCTTTCGAAGGGTTGCACCAGAATGCGCAGAACGCAGTTCCTATCCTGACGAATACGGATGTTTTTCGTCCCACCGCGGCCCAGGGCGCTGTTATTGGAGGGCTGACAGGTGGGACCATCGTGCCTTGCCTCAGCGGCCCTGTTGGCGCGGCCGTTGCCGCACAACTGGGCTTGCCAGCCCCAAATCCAACCACGAACCTGCCTGCGGCGGCATGCGGAGCTATCCTGGGCGGGGCTTTAACGCTGAATCCGGCCGCCAGCCCGGTGGCGGGCTTTCTTGTGAATCAATTCGAGACCGACGGCGGAGTCTTTCCTTATGACTCGCATCAATACCTGGCGTCTGGCCGACTGGATCACCGCATCAATACTGCCAACCAGCTTTCTCTTACCTACAGGTATGGACATGACTTGGAGGAATCTCCCGACGTGCAATCACTGACCGCCTTTTCGGCGGGCAGCTCGATTCATAACTATGACAATAATCTGCAGGGCGCCTGGTATCACCAGTTCAGTCCGAACACTGAGAATGAGGCCCGCGTGCAATGGGATTACAACAGCTTTCGAGTGATTCCCAACGCGCCAGGAGAGGTGGGACTGCAGATCCCGGGGTTCATCAATAATCTGGGAACTAACATTTTCCTGCCCAATCTCACGATCCTGCGGCGATACGAGTTCGCAGACAATCTCACCCTTATTCATGGCCATCACACCCTCAGATTCGGCGGTTCGGAAATACTTCGCGGAAATCATACGGAGTCCCACACGTTTTTCCCCGGCCGCTTTGTCTTTGGATCTCTCCCGGGAGACCTGCTGACCCCGCTGCTTCCTAGTTTGACTTCTCTGCAATCGGCATCTTTCGGACTTCCTGAGGTTTTCCAGCAGGGCTTTGGCAATCCTACTTACCCGTACTACACCCGCCCTCTGACGTCGGTGTATGGACAAGACTCATGGACGCTTACCCCAAGTTTCACTCTTAATTACGGACTCCGCTATGAACTGGACTCTCAATACGCGCCTTTGACCACATATAAGAAGGATTTTGCGCCCCGAATATCTTTCGCATGGGACCCAGCAAAAGACCACAAGACAGTCATCCGCGGCGGTTACGGAATTTTTTACGGACCGATCGATGAGCAGATCCCGGCGGTGGACTTGAGCCTGGGGGTCGTGAACAAGAATAAATCCGCCGTGGAAAACAGCACGTCAGCCGGAGAGGTCGCAAACTTGACAGCGACTTGCGGATTCTCGCAGTTCGGAGTACCGATCATCCCCGGTACTGGCGCCAGCCCTTGTAATCGAGAAATTTCTATTTATGTAGATCCAATCGGTGGGGTTCCAGCTTTAGGTCTGGCAGGCGCGCCGACTATTTTCGCGGGGCTGTTTGCAAAAGGATTGATACAGTGCACGACACCTGCTCCCGGAAACGCCGCATGTATCACGCCTGCTGCCGTGGCCCCGTTTGGCATTGACGTCACGAACAGCGGTCCCGTCGGTCCGCTGCAGGTGGTTTTTGTAAATCAGCCGGGCTATCGCCCTCCGATCGCGCAACAAGCTTCGTTTGGAATTGAGCGTGAGATCGGGCCTGGGATGTCATTTTCTCTCAGCGGCATCTATTCGCATACTCAGAGAATACCGGTTGCCATCGATACCAATTTGCTGCCGGCGCCATTCACAACGTTAACGCTCGCGAATGGCCAGACTGTTTCCTACCGTAACTGGAACACGACGGCGGCGGGGGCCGACCCGCTCGGAGGCACCGAGCCCGGCGGCTTGCCTTGTGATAAACCCACCGCTCAATGCTTCGTGAATCCGCTGGTAGTGCAGAACAACGCCTACAGCTCGGAGGCGTACGCTCTTTACGAGGGCCTCATTGTGGAAGTCAAGAAGCGCTTCAGCGAGCACTTCACGTTGTTTGGAAACTACACCTGGAGCAAAGCCTTCGACACATCGACGGATTTCAACAGTGATTACGGGCCGCAGGATCCCACGAACATCAACATCGATCGTAGTCTTTCCGAATTCGATGAGCGGCACAAAGTGGTGATCGCCGGAGTAATCGACAGCCCCTGGAAACAAAATGTCCTGTCAGGATTCCAGCTGTCTCCGATTTTCTCTTACCATAGCGGACATCCTTTCAATCTACTTGCCGGAGGAGAGGTGAACGGTGACAATCACACCACCAATGAACGGCCCATCGGCGCGCCGCGTGACACGGGTCTTGGCCCCAATTATTACGACTTCGACGCCCGTTTGACCTGGCAGCACAAAGTGGGCGAGAGGGCGAATGTGCAGATCACGGCGGAAGGATTTAACATCGCCAACCGGACGAACTTCGCCAGCGTGAACAACGAAGTAAGCCCACTGTTTGGTCTTACACCAGGGTTCACAACTTTTAACGTGCACGGTATTCGCCCCGGAACCGCGCTGGCGAGCGGTGGAACCGATACGCCGAGCACTCCGCTGTCTTTCACATCGGCCTTCCCCAAGCGCCAGATCCAACTCGGCATTCGCTTCAGCTTTTAGCGGCCGGGAAGGCTGGTTTGGTTCTAACGTTGGTCGTGAGACTATCCGTCAGCGGCCGCGATCACTTTTGGGTTCACTCTTTTTTGTTTCACTCTACGGAGCACTCAATGGCGTTCGTTGAAAATCAGGGGGCTCGTATCTATTGGGACGAACAGGGCCATGGCGCTCCTCTCTTACTGATTATGGGACTCGGTTACACGTCCCATATGTGGCATCGCACGCGGCCCGCTCTGTCGCAGCGTTACAAAACCATCGCGCTGGATAATCGTGGCGTCGGAAGAAGCGATGTGCCCCCAGGTCCGTATCCGATCGCGTTGATGGCATCCGACGCTGCCGCCGTTCTGGAGGCCGCTGGAGCCGAGAGCGCGCACGTCTTCGGCGTTTCCATGGGTGGCATGATCGCACAGGAATTCGCACTGCAATATCCGAACCGGGTGCGGTCTCTGGTTCTGGGCTGCACTGCCGCCGGCGGCCCAACGGCAGTGCGCGCCGACGCGGAAGCAACCCAGATGCTGATGACGCGCGACAAAATGACTCCCGAGCAGGCGCTCGAGGCCCCCGTACCTTTTATTTACGATTCGACAACTCCACGCCAACGAATTGACGAAGACCTCGCGATTCGCCGGCCGTGGCTGCCCCGCCCCGAGGCCTATACAGCGCAGTTGCAGGGCATCATTTCCTGGGAATCATACAGTCGACTTTCCGGAGTCACTGCGCCCACCCTGGTAATCCACGGCGAGAATGACCGCCTCGTGCCGCCGGGAAATGGCAAACTAATCGCCCAGCGAATTCCGGGTGCGAAGCTCGTGATGATTCCCCATGCCAGCCATCTCTTCACCACGGACCAGCCGGAAGCCGCACAGCATGCTATTTTGGAATTCCTCAACCAGCGGACCGGAAGCGCCAGCAGCGCCGATCGCTTGGAGAAAGAGAAAGAGAAGGCTTCATGTTGAAGGAGGCTGCCGGAACTACGCAGAATTCCACTGTGCGGAATTCCACCGGGAATGTGAAGCAGCTTTTCGACCTTACCGGGCGTGTGGCGATCATTACCGGAGGCTCCATCGGATTGGGACGTCAAATGGCGGAGGGCCTCGCAGAAATGGGCGCCAACATTGTATTGTGCGCTCGCAAGCAGGAGCGCTGCCTTCAGGCCGCCGAGGAATTGCAGCAACTCGGTGTCAAAGCCATTGCCCTGGCGTGCGATGTTAAGAGTCCGGCCAGCATTCAGGAAGTTGTCGATGCAACCCTCTCGCAGTTCGGAAAGATCGATGTCCTGATCAATAACGCAGGGATCTCCTGGGGCGCTCCCGTTGAGGAGATGCGGCTGGAAGATTGGAACAAGGTTATCGAAACCAACCTTACCGGCACTTTTCTGTGCGCTCAGGCAGTGGGCAAAGTCATGATCCAGCAAGACCGCGGAGAGCTCAAACAAGGAAAGCTCAGCCAGGGAAGGCTCAAACAAGGAAAGCTCAGTCAAGGAAAGATCATCAACATCGCGTCGGTGGCTGGACTGGGCGGCGCTCCGCCAGAACTCTCAGCACCCGGTTATCACGCCAGCAAGGGTGGAGTCATCGCCTTTACCAAAGACCTGGCATGCAAGTGGGCAGCGCACAACATCCAGGTGAACGCCATCGCTCCCGGCTGGTTTCCCACTCACATGTCGAGCCGCGCCCTGGAACATCATCAGGATCTTTTCCTCTCACACATTCCGTTGCGGCGGTTTGGCAACGAACATGATTTGAAAGGAGCAGCTGTCTTTCTCGCTTCCGACGCCTCTAACTTTGTCACCGGCCACGTGCTCGTAGTAGATGGAGGTCAGTCCGCCTGGTAGTGACGAGATTTTTGCAGGACGCATTGAGTCATGAATATTCCGCTTACCCCCGTACGATTCCTGCGCTACGCTGAACAGCAGTTCCCTGGTAAGACCGCCGTAGTTTGCGGCAACCTGCGGTTCACCTACGCTCAATTCGCCGAACGCGCCAGCCGCCTCGCCGGCGCTCTGCGCGAAGCCGGAGTGAAAGCCGGCGACCGCGTCGCGTTTCTCAGCCTGAATTGCCATCGGCTTCTCGAAGCCTATTACGGCGTTCTGGAAGCTGGCGCAGTCTTGCTTCCGTTGAACATCCGCCTTGCTCCTCGTGAACTGGCATACATCCTGAGCGATGCCGGTGCGAAGGTGCTTTTTTTGGAAAAAGAGTTCGAAGGAGTCGTTGATTCTTTCCGCCAGAGTGTTCCAACCTTGCAGACTTTCTTTCTGCTTGATTCCGCACCGCAGGCCACGTGGCTTTCATCGCAACATTATGAAGACATCTTGGCCGCCGCGACCTCATACCGCGCCGACATCATGGACTTCGACGAAAACTCCCTTGCTGAACTCTTCTATACCAGTGGCACCAGCGCCGATCCCAAGGGAGTGATGCTGACCCACAGAAATATTTATCTGCATGCGCTCTCGGTTTGTCTGACATTCCTTACTAAAGCCGAGAGCGTAGACCTGCATACCATTCCGTTGTTCCACGCCAACGGCTGGGGGACAGCCCACTCGGTCACCTTCGTCGGGGGAAAACATGTCATGATTCAGCGCTTTACTTGCGCGGAAGTTTTCCAGCTGATCGAACGCGAGCGCGTCGATTCGCTGAGCCTTGTGCCGATCATGGCAACGGCATTAGTGAATTCCCCCGAGCGGCCAAAATACGATCTGAGTAGTCTGCAGTGGATTTCAATCGGCGGAGCCGCTTCGTCCCCAACCCTGGTGCGCGAGGTCGAGGAAAAACTTGGCTGTATTTGTTTTGCCGGATACGGCCTGACGGAAACCTCTCCAGTGCTTTCCACCGCCAAACCAAAGCTTGGAGTCGAAATCGAGGGCGAGCAGCGCTATGTGGCCCGGGCAAAGACCGGATACGCCATACCAGGTGTAGAGCTTCGTGTTGTGGACGGTGAGGGCAACGATACTCCGCGCGACGGCGAAACCATGGGCGAGATTATCGCTCGTTCCGATGGCGTGATGCAGGGATACTGGCAACAGCCTGCATACACTGCAGACGCGATGCGCAACGGCTGGTTCCATACCGGGGACATGGCCACCATTACCGAGGATGGATACATCCTCATCGTTGATCGCAGGAAAGACATCATTGTCAGTGGTGGTGAAAACATTTCATCGCTCGAAGTGGAGAAGGCCCTCGTGGCCCATCCCGACGTTTACGAGGCCGCCGTCATTCCAGTCCCGGATGAAAAATGGGGGGAAGTGCCCAAGGGACTTGTGGTACCCAAACCAGGATCAAACCTGACTGAAGCGGAGCTGCTCAAGTTCTGCCGATCGCGTATCGCGCACTTCAAGTGTCCGCGGTCGATTGAGTTCCTGGAGAGCTTGCCCAAAACGGCAACCGGCAAAGTTCTAAAAAAAGGCCTGCGGCAAAAGTATTGGAGCGAAAGCCAAACTGGTCAGCCCCAATTTACGACGCACAAATAAATCCCTGGAGTAATTGAGCTAGTATCGTGTCCCGCAAGTTCGTTGCATTTGTTTTGAAAGGGCGCAGCTTTAGCTGCGCCGAAAGATGTCATAGATTCAGCGGCTTTAGCCGCTGAGGCTGAGCCGGAGTTGTAGCACGAATTTACGGGACACACACTAGCTTCAAAGCAAGAAATAAAGATCAAGAAACAAGACTTCGGTTTCAGTCGTCAACCCAGCAGGAGAGCGAGTTTTATGGACGATCTAGTTCAACTCACGCGGGACAAGGATGTTGCAATCATCACCATCAATAATCCTCCCGTGAACGCCTTGAGCCCCGCCGTCGCGCAGGGGATTGCCAGCGCCTTTGAGCAGGTGGCCAAAGATGACGGCATCAAGGCGGTGGTACTGATTGGTGGCGGCCGCACATTCGTCGCCGGCGCGGACATAAAAGAATTTATCAAGATCACGTCTGGCAAAATCCCCCGCGGCGCAGGCCTCCTTCCGTTTTTGCTTCAGATCGAAAATGTGCGCAAACCTGTTGTGGTGGCCATTCATGGCAGCGCCTTCGGCGGCGGCCTTGAGCTTGCAATGGCTGGCCACTATCGGGTGGCTGCTCCGAATTCCCAACTGGGTCAGCCCGAAGTGAAGCTCGGAATTATTCCCGGCGCAGGTGGTACGCAGCGTTTACCTCGGCTCGTGGGCGTTGCAAAAGCCGTCGAGATGTGCGCGGAAGGAAACCCAATCACAGCTCAGGAAGCCCTGCGACTGGGGCTTGTCGACCGTCTGATCGAGGACGATCTACTGACGGGCGCCATAACTTTCTCGCGCGGAGTCGCCGGAAGCCCGCTCCTCAAGACTCGTGAGCGCAACGTTAAACTGGGCACTCTCGAGCAGAATGCACCCGTCTTCGCTGCCGCACGCGAGAAGGCTCGCACCAAACAGCGCGGCATGATCGCGCCGCTGGCGGCCATCGATGCGGTGGAAGCCGCTACCAAGCTTTCCTTTGACGAAGGATGCCAGGTTGAACAAAAGCTCTTCAACGATTGCCTTTTCTCGGATCAATCCAAAGCGCTCATCCATGTTTTTTTCGGTGAGCGCGAGGTCGCTAAGATTCCGGACATACCAAAAGAAACTCCCATCATCCCCGTAAACTCCGTGGCCGTAGTCGGTGCCGGAACCATGGGAGGCGGAATCGCCATGGTGTTCGCCAACGCCGGCATTTCCGTTTTGCTCAAGGACGCCGACCAACCGGCACTTGATCGTGGGCTAGCCACCATCCAGAAGAATTACCTCAGTTCGGTTAAGCGCGGACGCTTCACCCAACAGTTCGTGGATGAACGCCTGCAACTGATTCGTCCAACCCTCAGCTGCGACGATTTCGGCGAGGTGGATATGGTCGTCGAGGCCGTATTCGAGGGCATGGTGCTCAAGAAAGAAGTCTTCGGCCAGTTGGATCGAGCATGCAAGAAAGGGGCGATCTTGGCGAGTAACACATCAACCCTCGACATCGACGAGATCGCATCAGCCACTTCGAGGCCTGAAGCCGTAATCGGCACTCATTTTTTCAGTCCCGCGAATATCATGCGCCTGCTCGAAATCGTACGCGGCAAGGCAACCGGCAAAGAGGTGGTCGCGACCTGCATGCAGCTCTCGAAAAAACTCGGCAAAGTCGGCGTGCTCGTTGGCAACTGCCGCGGCTTTGTAGGAAATCGCATGTTCGGCCCCTACCGCCGCGAAGCTCAGTTCCTGGTTGAAGAAGGCGCAAGCGTTGAAGCCGTCGACCAGGCACTGTACGACTTCGGCATGGCGATGGGACCCATGTCGACCGGCGATCTGGCGGGCCTTGACGTTGGCTGGCGTATCCGCAAAGAGTATCAGCACCTCGAAAAACCTGGCGTGCGCCAGCCCTTCGCCGAGGATCGTCTCTGCGAACTCGGACGCTACGGCCAGAAAACTGGAGCGGGCTGGTACAAGTATGACGAGAACCGGCGCGCGATTCCCGATCCTGAAGTCGACCAATGGGTGCGGAAATGGGCGAGCGAAGCCGGCATCGCGCCTCGCAAGATTCCATCCCAGGAGATCGTCGACCGCTGCATCTATGCCCTGGTCAATGAGGGCGCGCGCATTCTCGACGAAGGCATCGCGCTGCGCGCCGTCGACATCGACATCATCTATCTGAACGGTTACGGCTTCCCAGCATATCGCGGCGGTCCGATGTGGTATGCCGACGCGGTCGGACTGAATAAGGTCTACCGCCGCATCTCAGAATTTCATCAGCGGCACGGCGAACTCTGGGAGCCTGCTCCCTTGCTGAAACGTCTGGCCGAAGAAGGCAGGACCTTTGCCGAGTTCGATAAGGAACAAACCGTGATGGCGTAAGAGGTTTTAGAACACAACAACATTGAGCAACTGATGGAGGAATCAGCGATGAAAAACACAGAGAACGCGAACCAGCCGCTCGATCACTTTGGTTTTACCCATAAACTTTTGCTTGTATTGGCGATCTGCGTGATCGCGCTGAGCGCGGCGCCCACTGCATCTGCCAATGACTCTTTCCCTCCCATTGCTCTTACTGAAAGCGGAGTGGTGATTGGCTCAACGACAGATGGCGTAAACCAATTTCTCGGCATCCCGTACGCAGCTCCGCCGGTAGGATCTCTGCGTTGGAGACCGCCGAAGCGTTACGGCTTCTTTCCAGGGTTTATCTTGCAAGCAACTCAATTCGGTAGTGAGTGTACGCAAGCTGGCGGCGGCGGCGAGAATTGCCTTTTCCTGAATGTCTTCACCCCACAGGTGAAATCGCATGATGGATGGCGTGATCGCGATCGGCGCGGCCTCCCTGTGATGTTTTGGATTCATGGAGGAGGACTCATTAATGGCAGCAGCACCCCTTACAATCCCGTGCTACTCGTAGGAAAAGACGTGATTGTCGTCACCATTAATTACCGCCTGGGTTTCTTGGGATTCTTTGCCCAGTCTGCGATCGATGCAGAAGGCCATCTCAATGGCAACTATGGTTTGATGGATCAGCAATTCGCGCTGAAGTGGGTTCGCAGGAACATTGCGAACTTTGGCGGCGATCCCGACCGCGTAACGATATTCGGTGAGTCCGCGGGCGGACAAAGCGTCTATGCCCACCTCGCATCTCCTCTTTCGTCGCGCCTGTTCCGCGGAGCGATTGCGGAAAGCGGATCGTATGCAGAATTCCAGGATTATTTTCTCAATGTCGTGACCCCGGCGCAGGCTGAAACGACGGGCAGCCCAAGTGTACCGTCTGGTGCCGCGATTGCCGATAGTGTCGGATGCACCAGCCAGACCGCTTCGTGTCTGCGTGCCGTTCCTGCTGCGACGATGATCGCGAAAGAGCCGTTCCCCCTGTATCCGTTCGTCGATGGAACGCTCCTTACACAGACAATCGGCGCGGCATTTGCCAGCGGCGAATTCAATCAAGTGCCGGTAATCGCGGGCACCAATCACGACGAATATCGATTGTTTGTGGCTCTTGACTTCGACCTCGTCGGAAATCCAATACTGACCTCGGCAGAGTACGTTACTGCCACCGATGCTCTATGGGGGCCGACCCTCGCTCCACCCGTCCTCGCCTTGTACCCATTCGCCGTATACCCCATCGGTGGCGAGGCACTGGGATCATCGGGTACTGACGGAGTTTTCAGCTGTCCCGCGCGTAACGTGGATCAGGCATTGTCGAAACTCGTGCCGACCTATGCCTATGAGTTCAACGATGAGAACGCTCCCCCTGCGCAGTCTTTGTTTGGCGGATTGTTAACCTTTCCGTTGGGTGCCTATCACAGCTCTGAAGTTCAATACCTGTTCCCGGGCATCGATGTTTTCGGACTTCCGACAACACTCTCAAGCCAACAAATGGAACTCTCCGATGCGATGGTCAGCTACTGGACGCAGTTCGCGAAGAAGGGAGACCCCAATTCCTCCGGTGAACCGCTCTGGTCTCCCTACAGTGCGTCAACCGACGAGTTCCAATCGTTCATACCACCCGCGCCAGTGGTCGAGTCCAACTTTGACAGTAGTCACCAGTGCTCAACGTTTTGGGACACTTTTTAACAGCGAACACAGTGCACTCTGATACGACACCGGTTCGTCCCGGCGAAGAACTGAATCTAGTTTCCCTCGCCGATTGGCTGCTGGGAAAAATCGAAGCCGCGGAGCGAGGCGTCACAGTCGAACAGTTTCCAGGCGGACACTCGAACCTGACCTATCTGCTGCGGATGAATACAGATGGCCGCGAGTACGTGCTCAGGCGCGCCCCTCTTGGTCCCGTCGCGCCCAAAGCCCACGACATGGCACGCGAATTTCGCGTGCTTCAGACGGTGCATCCGCATTTTCGCGAAGCTCCAGCCGTTTTTCATTTGTGTGAGGATCCAACCGTGCTGGGCGCCGTTTTCTTTCTGATGGAACGCAGGCATGGGCTAATCCTGCGCGATGAGGTTCCACCTCAAATCGCTAAGGTTCCGAATTACGCCCGGCGTGTGAGCGAGGCCTTTATCGATTGCATGATCCGGCTCCATGCCATCGACGCTTCGATCCCCGGATTAATTGCCCTCGGCAAGCCCGAGGGATTTCTTGCACGCCAGGTGCAAGGCTGGGCAGATCGTTGGAACCGCGCTAAAACTGATGACATGCCTAAGATGGATCGTGTGATTCGATGGCTCATCGATCGCCGGCCAGTTTCTCCCGCGCCGACCCTCGTGCATAACGATTACAAGCTGGATAACATCATGCTTGCGGTTGGTTCTGTGGGTCGCACCGACGCTGTGGACAAAATCGACGCTGTGAACAAAATCGAAGCTGTGCTTGATTGGGAGATGGCAACGGTCGGCGATCCGCTGGCCGATCTTGGTTTGACTCTGTGTTACTGGGCTTGGGCGGATGCGCCGCAACTGCGCGCCCGCGGAGTGCCCGCTCTCACCTCGCAGCCCGGATGGTACACACGAGATCAATTCGTACAACGCTATACGGAACGCACTGGCCGCGACCTTTCGCACATCGCTTACTACGAAGTGCTCGGCGTCTTCAAGCTGGCCGTAATTCTGCAGCAGATCTACTACCGCTTCCGGCGTGGCCAGACTCAGGACGCGCGCTTCCAGAATTTCGGCGAACGTGTCCGGGGATTAGTCGAACTCGCAGACTCGCTCACAGGAAAACTCAGTTGAGCACCCTGTATCTTGTGCGCCATGGCCAGGCGGGAACGCGCGACGTCTACGATTCCCTCTCTGAGTTGGGAAAGCGGCAGGCGCGGCTGCTGGGTGAGCATTTCGTCTCCCAGGGAATCCAATTTGCCTCGGCCTATGTGGGAGCGCTGTCCCGCCAGCAGCAAACCGCCGCCCAGGTCGGCGCGGCTTATGCCGATGCTGGCGTTTCCTTCCCCGCACTGAGTGTGGATCCTGCCTGGGATGAGTTTGATCTTAGCCGGGTGTATCGCGAGATTGCTCCGCGTTTGTGTGCTGAGGATTCTGAATTCCGCCACGAATACGAAGAGATGCGGGAGCAGGTGCGAATCAGCCAAGGCGCGCACGCAGCAAGAATTCATCGCAAATGGCTGCCTTGCGATACGAAACTGGTTGAGGCGTGGATTTCCGGTCGTTTTCCCTTCAGCGGCGAAACCTGGCAACAATTCCGCGAGCGCGTTGCGGCCTGCCGATCGAAAATCTCTGACGCACGCGAGAACGTTGTCATCGTCACGTCGGCCACGCCGGTTGCGATTTGCACTGGCCTGTCCCTGGAGATTTCCGACGCGCGCGTAATGCGCCTCGCTGGTGCAGTCTACAACGCATCTTACACAATCCTGCGTTTGAGAAAAGAGCAGCTACGGCTTTTTACCTTCAATGCCGTGCCCCACCTCGCCGCTGACGGCCTCTGCACCCACCGTTAAAAGCCGCTTCATAACTAGCAGCCATCTCATAAATGGGTTCGGGAAGGGCACGACATTCAGAGGTTGCGGAAAAACTCAAAGATTCTCCACGAAAAGGGAAGGGCACGAGTTCACTCGTGCCGTTAAGTCGTTGAAAATGCGTCCGCACTTTAGCGCCTGCGGTATGCTTCTAGCACTCTCAACGACTTTTCCGCAACCTCGTTCAATCGTGCCATCCAGAGCAATAAAGACGGCGCTTCAGCCCCCGTGGTCGTCTTGCGTATAGTAGCGAACCACCCACTCAGCCACGCAGCACGGCTTGTCGTTATCCTGCGCTTCCACCGTCGCGTCAAAGATCGCTTCAATCGCGTCAGGCAACTCTTTCAGCGATCGAAGAGTAAATTGCGCTCGAATCTTCGAGCCGGTGCGCACCGGAGAAGGAAAACGAACACGATTCAAACCGTAATTGACGGCCATACGAAGACCGCTTCGGATCTCAATTGCCTCCTTCATGAAGCGGCTCAACAGCGACAGAGTTAAGAACCCGTGCGCAATCGTGCTCCCATAGGGCGACTCCCGCTGTGCACGTTCCGGGTCCACGTGGATCCACTGCCGATCCTCAGTAACATCAGCAAACTGCTGAATGCGCTCCTGAGTGACTGCGAACCATTCCGTCATTGTGATTTCGCGACCCACCAAATCTCTTAAGGACTGTGGTGTTTCGACAACCAGTGGCACAGATGTCTCCTCTAGATTGCGAAAACCTCCGCCTAAGACGATTACACGCAGGAGATCAACGCCTTGCCTGCGGCCCGCTCCATTTCCGAAGCTCCATCTTCGCAATCGATTCGGTGTGTACTTCATCCGGACCATCCGCTATACGAAGAGTGCGCACATTCGCCCACGCGCCAGCCAGGAACGTGTCCTGCGAAACTCCCGCACCTCCATGCGCCTGAATCGCACGGTCCAGAACGCGCAGAGCGACATTCGGCGCCACCACTTTAATCATCGCAATCTCCGCCCGCGCTTCCTTGTTCCCGGCGGTGTCCATCATGTACGCCGCATTCAGAGTCAAAAGACGCGCCTGTTCGATCTCCATCCGGGATCGCGCAATGTCGGCCCGTATTGTGCCCTGCTCGGCCAGCGGCTTGCCAAAGGCCACGCGTGCCTGCACCCGCTTGCACATGGTTTCAAGCGCGCGTTCCGCCACACCAATGCAGCGCATGCAGTGATGAATGCGCCCCGGTCCCAGCCGCCCCTGAGCAATCTCAAAGCCTCGTCCTTCGCCGAGCAACATGTTCGAAACAGGCAAGCGCACGTTTTCAAAAGTGATTTCGCCGTGTCCATGCGGCGCATGGTCATATCCAAAAACTGTCAGCATGCGTTCAATCTTGACCCCTGCAGCGTCCATCGGCACCAGCACCATCGACTGCTGTTGATGGCGCGGGACCGCGCGATCGGCCTTTCCCGAGTCAGTGCGGCCCAGGTCAGTGCGCCCCATAAAGATCGCAACCTTGCAGCGCGGATCGCCCGCTCCCGAGGCCCACCACTTGCGCCCATTGATCACATACTCGTCGCCTTGCCGAACAATGCTCGCCTCAATATTGGTTGCATCCGATGAGGCCACCGCCGGCTCCGTCATCGCGAAGCACGACCGAATCTCGCCCGCAAGCAGCGGTTTCAACCATTGTTCCTTCTGCTCCGCTGTGCCGTAACGCGCCAGCACTTCCATGTTGCCCGTATCCGGCGCCGAGCAATTGAATACCTCAGGGGCGATGAAGCTGCGCCCCATAATTTCGGCCAGCGGCGCATACTCCAGATTCGTTAACCCTCGTCCATGCGCATCATCCGGAAGAAATAAATTCCACAGCCCCGCAGCGCGGGCTTCTGGCTTGAGCTCTTCAATGACCGTAGCCGGCGACCAGCGGTTGCGCTCAATCTCGTCGTCATAGCGCTGCTCATTCGGATAAATATACTCATCCATGAACCCGTGCAGACGCCGTTGCAGATGCTTCACTTTGTCGCTGAGCGCAAAATCCATTTCTGCCGCCTATCTTCCTTTATGCCTATCTTCCACTAAAAGCCGGGGGACGCTTTTCCACAAAATGTGCGACACCCTCTTTGAAATCCTCTGTCTTGAAACTCGCCATCATCTCATTCACAGAGACATCAAAAGCTTCCGAGAGTGGCTGGAACATGGCCTCGTACACCTGGCGCTTGATGATGCGCAACGAGCGCGGACTCACGGTAGAAGCCAGTTCGCGCGCATATTCGTGCACCTTCTCAAGAAAACTTTCCTGCGGAAGGATTCGATTCACTAAACCCATGCGTAATGCCTCTACGGCATCGATAGTCCGCGGAGAAAACAACAGATCGAGAGCGTTTGCAATGCCAACAATGCGCGGCAACATCCAGGCCATGCCATACTCGGCAACCAATCCTCGCCGCGCGAATGTAGTGCTGAAGCGGGCTGCCTCCGATGCCAGCCGCAAATCGCAATAGAGAGTGATCACCAGGCCCAGGCCAACAACCGGACCATGGATGGCGGCAATCACCGGCTTGCCGATCGCCGGGAAATAAGAGTATCTCTTTTGAAAATCAAGCGGTACGCCGTCGCGCAAGGCCGCCTCGCGGTTCTGATCCTCGGGGCTCTGACCCTCCCGGGCCTGATTAACGACGCCGTGCTCCGCCACTGCACTCAGCAGCGACATGTCAGCTCCCGCGCAAAAGCCCCGTCCAGCGCCCGTCAAAACGATTACCCGGACGTCTTCGTCGCCCTCCGCGTTCTCCATCGCCGAACGTACTTCCTTCTCCATCAACGCAGTCCATGCGTTCAGTTTGTCCGGCCGGTTCAAAGTAATCGTGGCCACTCGATTCGCTACGCTATAGAGGATTTCTTGGTTTTGCATGACGCGCGATTATATAAAAATCATTTGCGTTAGTCACTATCATGTTAGAGAGACTATCGAGATGCGATATTGGAAGGACCACAAACGTAAAGGAGAAGTGTGTGATGGGTGCAATCGAGAACAAGAAAATGATGCAGCATATCTTTTCCGAGCTTTCGAAGGGCAACTCCCAGCCATTCGTAGAAGCTATGGCTGACGAATTTACCTGGACGATCACTGGAACAACCAGATGGTCGAGGAAATACGATGGCAAACGGGCGGTGATCGACGAATTGTTCGGTGCTCTGCGCGCCGAGCTCGCTCCTCCAATCGTGGTCGAAGCCTACCGCTACATCGCTGACGAAGATTATGTCGCGGTGGAAGCGCGGGGCAGAAATACGACCAGAAACGGAGTGCCTTATAACAATACTTATTGCTATGTCTTCCGCCTGGGCGATGGAAAGCTCCGGGAAATGACCGAATATCTCGACACCGAACTGGTCACTGCTGCCCTGGGTGATCCAGTGACGAGTTCGGGGGCAGACGCCCATAAGCGCTTCTATGAGACGGCTGATCGTGTCAAGTGTGGACCGTGCATTTCCATGGTGCTTTTGTCTTTGATCTTCTCGCGGTTTCATCTCGGGCTTCTATTCGCACTCTGGTGAGTCCGTGGGACTCGGTGCATGTTGGTGTCCGATAGTGATGAAGCGGTGCTGCAATCTAACTTACGGCCTTGTGTTTCGGGCCAAGCGCTTAAGCGCAGTCGCCGCAACGCGAGATTTGCATCCGGTGCTGGTTGATCTTGTCCCTTATGGAGTAAACACTTGGGTTCCATTGGGAAACGGTCGATAATATTCGCCACTCCGCCAGAGATGGTGCAACAGAACCGCCAGCTTGCGCGCCACGGCAATCACTGCGCGCTTTTTTCCCCGCTGGGCTCCGCTAGCGGCCAGTTTCAGGCCCCACCGTCGTAGTTCGGAATCCGGTCCAAAGCGTCCCAATACATATTGCGCCGCTTGTACCAGCAATCGGCGCAGATAGGAGTTTCCCGTTTTACTGATCCGTAGCTGGGGATCGCACTCCCCCGACTGGCTTTGCCGCGGCCGTAATCCCAGGAAGGCGCCCACTGCCCGGCTCTTTCCCGCTGGCCCAGGTGAGTCCAGCGTCAACACGTACGCCGCTGCAACCACCGGCCCCACGCCGGGCACGCTCCGTAACCTGACGACTTCGGGATATCGTTTCCCCAGTGCTTCGATCGGTTGGTCCATCTTCCGGATCTGCTCCGTCAAACTCGCTACTTGCTCTAACAACGGCGTGAGCGCTGGCTCCATGCCCGCGGGAATCGTTGTCCGCACTGCCCTGGCAAACGATTCCGTCGAACACTTTGGCAGTCGTTGCCCAGCGCTCTTCACCAACCCGCGCATGGCATTCACCAGCATGGTCCGTGCCCGGACCAGCCGTGTCGCGCGCTTGCAGCAGGTTCAGATCTCGCTGACGTTCCGGGCTGCGATGTTGAATCGGCGACAACAACCGCACATCGTAGGCCGCGAACCGCGCCAACTTCTCCGCATCGTTGCGATCATTCTTCGATTCGCTGCCCGTGATCGCCCGCACCTTGCGCGCGTTCGCCACCACCACTTCATGCCCCATGCCCTGCAACAATCGACTCACCCATGGCGAATGCGTCCCGCATTCCATCGCAATCCGCTGCCGTTCCCCAGTGAAATGTCTCTCCAGCGCTGTCATCGTCGTTTGTACCCGACCCTCCTCCATAACTTCGCCCTCCTGGTTCAGCACACAATACCGACTGAACCGATCGCCCAGATCGATTCCCACCGTCATCCCAGGCTTCTCCCCATCCGCTGAACGTCTGCTATTCTCTTGCATCAGGCTGGTCTCCTTTGCACCTCATCGAGTGCGTGCGGACAGCTTATCCGTTCCGCGAGACCAGCCGTCTCATTCCATCTAACTTAAGCTTGGTGGATTGATGTCACTGAACAATCTCTAGAACCTCTTAGGTCCGACACGTGCCCACCTGCGAAACGCCCTTTCTCAGCGACCACGATCACTTCCGGTTTGCCGACCATCCACGAATTGCGCGGGAGATTTCTCATTGGGACTTTCAGAAACCGCGCTCTGATCGTGTGTTATGCATCAGCCATAGGCGAGAGAACATTTGTGACGAAATCCCAGGAACGTGGGAAAGCATGCTTATGGTTCCCAAGAAGAATTCCTCCTATAATTCGGGACTGTGACCCCGCGTCTGCCGTCCGCCGCTACAATGCCTAATATGAGTTTTGGCGTCCTGCTACGTCGCTGGCGCGTTGTTCGCCACCTCAGCCAACTGGACCTTGCGCTCGATGCAGATATCCGCTAGCCGCTTGTGGGGCTAAAGTCCCTGATGGATCTCGACGCTCTGCTCCAAACTACTTGAGAGATGGCTTGTAGGTAAAACCCGGATCAAACCCGGGCAGACCTTGGACTCGGCGTCAGTCCGCCTTGCGCCAGCTCGCATCGCGGTCGTATCGCGTTAACTTCTTCGCGATCTCGGGCGTGCGTCGACCAAGATCCTTTTCGTAGACAATTCCATCCTCATCTACGATGAAGGTCATTACTCCCGACGACCGGTACTCGGCTGGATAGGCCAGGAATGCGAATCCGCGCGTCATCTTCCCGTCAACAATGTAGCTGCTGGCGCCGTTGGTCGCCTTCTTCGCAGTGAGAATTCGAAAATAATAACCTTGGAACGGTTGCGGTTGCAGATCTGCCGGATAACCCTCTGCTGCAGCCGAAGCCATAAGCGGGCCAATTGGACTCTCGCCTTCACCGGCGCTGGCCTGCCAGTAGAGTCCATTGTGTTTGCCGGGATCGCTGGAGAACTTCTGAGCGTATTGGCTGCCTGAATTTCCGTCGTGGGGTTGCCCGTAATATTCCTTTTGCGCGTCCACCAACTCATGGCACACCTGGATCACAGCCATTTCGTTTCTGCCAATCCTTCGGTAAAGAATCTGCTGCTTGCCGGCGGCAGTGTCGAAATACCAGAAGCTGCCCTTGTGCACCAGCGGAATCGGCGTCGGCCAGTTTTCCGCGCCGATGTAGAGGGTGGTCTTTCCATCGGGTTCCATCACCAGGCGGTGCATCTGATGATATTTTTGAACGAACTCATCGCGGTGATTTTTGTCCTCCACCGCATCGCCGGAAGAAACAATATCTTTCGCATCTCGCCCAAGAATGTTTAGCAAAGCAGACTGGTCTTCCGCCTTAAGCGCCGCCACCAGGGACTGACTCGCCTCGGCGGCGGATGCAAAAGTCTTCTGGCCGGGTTCCTGCGCGGCCGCGGAAAATTGAAGAAACGCAATTCCTGCTGCAAGCATCGCAACGGTTCTGACTGTGCTGGCGACACGCGAATAGGTCTCCTCGAAACTGTGCCGATCGAAATTGTGTCGATCGTGGGACATAATTCTTCTCCTTGCAATTTCTATTAGTGATTGAAATCGAAGCCGTAATCCGGCAATCAAAACCCATTAGCGGCGCCCGCCACCACCATGTCCACCACCGCCGCCATGAAAGCCGCCACCACCGCCGAAGCTGGACCGGCCGCGCGATTCAAACCCGCGCGCATCACCCCCGCGCGCAATTCCGCCAAAGGCGCCTGGACGCTCACCGCCGCCGTGAAACGCCGGAGCCCCTCGCCCACCACCGCCGCGAAACGCCTCACCTCCTCGGCCCCCGCCGCCATAGCCCCGCAAGCCTCGGTCACCGCGAGCGAACCCTCCCTCGCCCCGATAACCTCCATGGAAGTAAGCGTTGCGATCGTAGAAAGCGTGACTATGGAACGCATAAGGGTGGCCGCCCCAGATCAGTCCGTGGTGGTACCAATCAAAGCCCCATGCGCCCCAGCCCCAGCCAAATCCAAAGAACGGACCGATACCGAAGCCCACGCCGAAGGAAATAAACGGACCCCCCACTCCCCACCACGGGTAGAATCCCGGCCACAGCGCCACGGGATAACCGTAAACCAGTTCAGGATCGTACTCAGGCACATAAACCACCTGCGGATTCGCCGGCTGAATGGCGATATCGTCCCCCTCGTTCGTCACGGTCTGCTGGGGTGTGCTCTGGAGATGTCCCGCTTCTTTCGCTTTCTTGCGCATGTATTGAATTGCGTCCATCACCTCTTTCTGCTGGTTGTAGTTCGCATCCCCCAGCTCCGACGTCCACGAGAGGTTCTTATCCATATTCGCCAGCACGGATGGGAATTGCGTTAAAGCTTTCACGCTAGGGTCCCAATCCTGCTTATCGACTTCAGCGCCTAGCGCCTGGCCCTTTAGATCAGGATGCTGCTGCAGAAAGCGCTCCGCTTCGACGATCTGCGTAGGATATGCAGAGGCCGCCAGAATCTGCGCGACCAGCGCATCGGGATATAGCGCGATCGGCGCGACCAGTTCTTGCAACTGCTCAGGCGACAGCTGGGAGGGTTGCGGCTGGTCCGGTGCTGGAGGCTGGGTTTGGGCCGGAGGCGCATTCTGGGCGGGCGGCGCATCCTGTAGCCCATACGAAGCAGCGCTCAACCCCACCGAACTCATCGCAAGAGCAACGACACACGAAAAAATGTTCATCAAAACCCTACTGCCGGAAAAATTTAATCTCATACGCGATTCTCCTGTCGTGCCCTTCTCCCGCAAATGATGGCATCTCAATTCGCCGGCACGCCTGACCCCCAACTTTCACCTGATAAGGTTAGATGCTTCTCGGCGAAAATGTGTGCATAGGATCTCTAAGCCCTGTTTACCCTCGACACTGAAGTTAATACGGTCGGACGGCCCTCACTTCGGAACATCCGGAATATTAGTTACGCGCAACAGCATACCGCTCCCTCCTCGTATGTTGAGCTTCCCGGTCCGCGACTGTAGTGAGATCTCGCCAACCGGATGGGAGCGACCTGCGTGGGTGAGACTCATGTCCGGGAAACCGTAAATGCCGCAAGCATCCGACGAAAACACCCACAAGGCTTGCGGACCGTCGTTGTCACCCGTCTCGCCGCTGCACCTGGTTCCAGGTGTGGAACTAACCCGGGCCAATACGCCGCCAGGCACCGAACGGCCGACGACGTACGAGCCGTGAGTAACCGCGCCGCCTGAGCCGTAGTTGACCTCGACTCCCCCAATCTGGTCGGTGATCCAACTGTATTCGGAGGTTCCGCGATCAGGCCCGCTCTCCGGAACCTGGGCTGCGAATACTTCCATCATCGAGGCCAGAGCCTTGAGACTTGTGGTGACAGGGATCCGCCGGCCTCCAACTTCCAGCGTTGCGAAACGTAGTGTGATTTCTGCGCCGGTTCCGTCATTCGCCGAACGGACCGCCACCACGTATCCCAGAACCTTGGCGCCGGAATGAATCTTCTGGCCACGCGGCAAAAGTACCTCTTGCATCACTCGCGCACTGAATATCTGACCCGGTTTGGCTTTGTCCGATCGAATGGAAGAATTCAATTCGACAGGGAGGATCGTGCCCGCGGGGATCGCGTCTTGCGCAAACAATCCCGAGCAAAACACCAACAAGCAAACGAACCCGATATTTTTCACAGAATACCTCCCCAGCAAATTCATCTCACGCATGAACCGTTTATCCTGGCGCGCCTCCAGTCCGCAATCGTCTCAGTGCTGGTCTCACTAGCAGAACCTAAAAGCAGTTCGTGCGTCGTAGTCGTCATGAGTGCCAGGCGGAATCCTGCCAGACTTATGAGGCCCGCCGAGTCTTCGAGAGCACGACTAAAATTGAAGGCTTCGAATCCGAGCCGTGAATCGAACGAGGGATTGGATCAGGAAACCGGAGGGGGACGGTTGAAGTGGAAGCCTTTGATCTCTAACGTGGACAACAACTGAGAGGTATGGGATAGGTGTGCGGACACCGCAACCGGAGGAAACGGCAACAAAGTGCTCGCGGGAGCGATCCACCGCGGCCCGTTAGCATCAAAATGCGGCCTGTGATCGTGGGCCGACATATTATTGATCGCAGGGCGATGAGAAGGCGCGGCAGTGAATTCCGGTGGGACACTTCGCGCAGTTAACAAAGCGAACAAGGCCAGAACGGCAAGGATCGAGTGACTCCCAATCGTTATTGAGTCCCGGACCTCAGAGTTCGAATCCGACGACATAAACACCACGCTGCTTGAACTGGATGATTGTACCGCCGCTTTGGTTGCGTAGAGTTCTATTGGAAAACTACATCTGCGAAAATAAACCAAAGTGTCTACTTGGGGGCGATTTGCTTGCATCTAACAGACTTCATATGGTAGAAGCCAGATAGGTTTGTAGATCGGGAAATGAAACGGCTATCAAATCTCGAAGATCAGCGACCCCGGCATTGGCGCGCGTTGGTCATTCTGATCGCCGTGTGCGCACTCACCGTAAGTGTGGCGACGCGGTATTGCTCCTCCGTAAGTGCTTCTGCGCAAACGATTAAAACCTTGCAAAATCATTCCTTGCGGGAGACTACCCGCCAGCACCTTACCAAGGATGCTGCCACCTGGATGCCCACCCTGGTTTGCTCCGTTACCCTACAGGCCCCCACTTTTTATCCTCGCATCGCGCCCGCGGGCCCTCCGCCGTCCAGCGTTCTTCGTGAAAGAAGTCTTTACACCCGGCCTCCTCCCCGCGCAGAATTCCCGATATAAGTGCGTTCGTAGCTGACGCGGTATTCGCTGATTCGATTTGGCTTCGAGTCTTTCGCTGGTTTGGGGAAGAAGATGTGCAACTTCCCTCGGATACTAAATCATCGAAAAGCAGCTGCGCACTCTTGCATTTTGCCCCTTCTACTCCTCTGTGGGGAGTAATATGAAACGCATTTTGGCGTCGTCTTCTCTATACGCAACGGGAAGGAAACCTGGATGGCCATCGCACCGCCCTTGACCGAAAAAGAGCTGGATGCACTGCGACAGATCGATACCTGCATGGTCGCGAATGCAGTGGAGACATTCAACCTCAGGCTGCGCAACACAGGTTTTACGGACGCCAGGATTCGGTGCATGTTCCCGGAAGCGCCCCCGATGGTCGGTTACGCCGCCACGGCGCGCCTTCGCAGCGGTGAGCCGCCGATTAAAGGCGGCACATTTCGCGACCGCACCGATCTCTGGAATAGCCTTCTTGAGATTCCTTCGCCGCGCATCCTCGTGCTGGAAGACTTGGACAATCCGCCTGGCCGGGGAGCCTTTATTGGCGGAGTGCACGCTGCCATCTTGAAGGCTCTGGGATGCGTTGGATACGTATCTAACGGAGCGGTGCGCGAACTGCCATCCGTACGCACGATGGGAATTCAATTGTTTGCCGGAAATGTTGCTGCCTCGCATGCATACGCCCATATTTTCGATATTGGTGCTTCAATCTGCATCGGTGGCATGGAAATCCATCCTGGTGAGTTGCTGCATGGTGACGGCCACGGTGTTCTCACCATTCCGGCCCAAGTCGCCGCTAAGATTCCGGATGTCGCAGCCGAACTGCGGCGCCAGGAACAAAAAATAATCGAGTTGTGTCAATCCAGCTCTTTCTCCGTGGCGAGGCTAAGCGAGGTTATGAAGGCTTCAAATTAGCCCCGCGTTCTAATCACAAGATTGCTGGCGCAGAAGCAGGAAAGCTGGCCAGAGGTAAGCAACGATGCTAGTTAAAACGGATTCCAAAACTCGGCGAGTGCGCCCGTGCAAGAGGCTGATTTCCCATGCTCTTCTTGCAACCGTTGCGGCTGCAGCGCTTGTCAACCTGTCTTCCTGTTCGGGAGGCGAAGAGAAGCAGGTCCAGGCGAGCGCGCCCACAAATACAGTCGGCGTCACCAAGGTGGTGAAGAAGTCGCTCGGACGGCAACTCACGCTCTCTTCTGAGTTAGTGCCGTTTCAAGAGATCGATGTGTACGCGAAGGAATCCGGCTATGTGAAAAAGCTGAACGTCGATTACGGAACCCACGTCAAGGCTGGCGAGGTCATGGCAGTGCTCGAGATTCCGGAGCTGCAAGCCCAACTTCAGGAAGATGAAGCGGAAATCAAAAATGCCAACAATCAGATCACGAGAGCACAGCACGAACTAGGGCGCTATCAGGCGCAGTACAAGGCACTGCATCTGGAATACACGCGCCTGAATGGGGTGTTTGAGAGTCAACCGGGAATTGTCGCGCAGCAGGAAGTAGACGACGCTCAGGGAAAAGATTTGGCGGCAGCCGCCCAAGTGGATGCCGGCCAGGCGGCTCTGGAAGCTGCGCAAAGCCAGATGGCTGCGGCCAAGGCAAAGCTGGCTCACGATCAAAGCCTGTTCGATTATTCGAGGATCACTGCTCCGTTTCCCGGCGTCGTGACTGAACGATACGCGAATCTGGGCACGCTGATGCAGGCGGGCACCGGTTCCAGCACCCAGGCCATGCCTCTGGTGAGGCTCTCCCAGGACGACTTGTTTCGTCTCGTGATTCCAGTTCCGGAAGCTTACGTTGCTTCCATCAAAATTGGAGAGCCGGTGGACGTTCGCGTTCCCGCGCTCGGCCGGTCGTTTCCCGGAAAGATAGCCCGCTTCTCCGTTGAGGTGCGCTCCGACACGCGGACGATGCATACCGAAGTTGATGTTCCCAACCCCAAGAGAATTCTGGTTCCGGGGCTGTACGCCGAAGCTGATCTTCCGGTCGAGAAAAGCAACGACTCGCCCTCAGTTCCCGTGCAGGCATTGAGTCACGAAGGCAATAAAACAACTGCGCTGGTGGTGAAGCCCGATGGAACGGTAGAGCAGCGCACCGTTCAAGTTGGGATCCAGACCAGTAATTACGCCGAGGTGCTTTCCGGCCTCAGCGCGGGTGAGGATGTTGTCGTGAGCGACCGATCCGGAGTTAAGCCCGGGGAAAAAGTTCGTCCGCAGCAGATTCAGGTGCTGGAATACGAGCCGCCCGCGCAATAGGTAGGCGGCTTAGAAAGGTGTAGTGGTGCAGGTTTGCTTGTCATTCCGAACCAGCGTTTCTTGCGCAGTGAGGAATCTGGGCGAGCCGCGCGTTGCGGCGCGTTCTTTGCGGCGCAATAATCGCGCGTTTGGCTCGTTTCCCTGTCAAACTGCACAACCACCCAAACTCAGCACCATCGAATTCAGAAAGACCGAATAGGAATTATGCCTGGATTTTCAATTCGCAATCCGTACTTCATTATCGTGATTTGTCTGGCCCTGCTGGTCATTGGCGTGACCAGTATGGCCCGGATGCCAGTCGATTTGTTTCCGCCAATTAACCTGCCCGAGGCGGTGGTAGCCACGTTTTACTCGGGGATGCCGCCGGAGGATATTGAGTTCGATATCACCGATCCCCTGGAGCGCTTTTTTACGCTGGGCTCCGGCATCGATCACATGGAGTCTCGCTCAATGCTGGGGGTCAGCATCATTAAGGTCTACTTCCAGCCCGGAACTAATCCCGACACGGACGCGAGCGAACTCGCCAATTTGGCCTTGGCTGACCTGAAGCGCTTGCCTCCCGGCACTCTGCCTCCAGTTGTACTCAAGTTCGACGCATCTAGCCTGCCCGTGGCCCTGGTCACGGTCAAGGGCGAGGGACTTAACGAAACTCAGCTTCACGATTACGCCCAGTTCGCCGTTCGTAACCAGATCGCGGTCGTACCCGGTGCCGAGATCCCCATCCCGTTTGGTGGAAAGTACCGCCAGATCATGGTGTACGTGGATCCCTACAAGCTGTCATCCCGGCAACTCAGCTTGATGGATGTAGTCCATGCGGTCAACGGAGCCAACCTGATTCTTCCCGCCGGCGATGTGAAGATGGGACCGTACGACTATTTCGTGTACTCCAACAGCCTGGTCGACAACATGGACCAGCTTGGCAAGCTGCCACTGAAAGTCGACGGCCACTCCTGGGTGACTGTGAATGATGTAGGAAAGGCCGAAGATGCCAACCAGATTCAATACAATGAGGTGCGCATCGACGGCCAGAAATCGGCTTACATCCCCATCATGAAGCAGGGTGGCGACACCAACACCATCGCCGTGGTCGATGGCGTTCGTAAACTCATTCAGCATCTTTATGACATCCCGCCGCAATTGAAGACCAGCCTGGTGTTCGACCAGTCCATTTACGTAAAGGAAGCAATTCATACCGTTTTGCACGAAGGCGCTCTGGGCCTGATTCTTACCAGCTTGATGATCCTGATTTTCCTGGGCAGCTTTCGCGCTACTTCCGCGGTATTGCTTTCGATTCCCTTGTCGGCATTGGCTGCGTTCGTGGCCTTAGCCCTGCTGGGCAGCACCATCAACACCATGATTCTCGCAGGAATGGCTCTCGCCTTTTCCCGCGTAATCGACAACTCCGTAATTTCTTTGGAGAATATCTACCGCCATCTCGAGATGGGAGCCGCTCCCAGGATCGCCGCCGAGGTTGGAGGCGCGGAAGTTAATCTCGCGGTGTTGGCGGCTACGCTGGTCGACGTGGTCGACTTTTTCCCAGTGGTGTTCCTCTACGGCGTCGCTAAGTTTCTTTTTACAGCTTTGGCGCTGGCGTTTTGCCTGTCGTTGCTGGCTTCGTTCGTTGTCGCCATGACGGTGATTCCCCTCTTCTGCTCGCGCTTTCTGAAGGCGGTTCCACACGCAGAAACCGAGCACAAAAATTACGACGTCGTGCCCACTGAAACTGCCAACCACTCCTGGATGGATCGTTTCAACTCCCGCTTCAACCGAATGTTCAACAAGCTCCTCGATTATTACGAGTACTGGGTCAGGCGAGCCCTGCAGCGTCCGGGATTCACCGTGCTGGTGCTGAGCGGCGTATTCCTGGCGAGCTTGGGGATTTATCCGCTACTGGGTTTGGCATTTTTCCCCAAGACCGATGCCGGGCAGTTCACCATTAATCTCAAAGTGCCAACCGGGACCCGCATCGAGGTCACCGACGATTACGTCGCGAAAGTGGAAGACCTTATCCGGCACACGGTCGCGCCGGGGGATCTAAAAAGAATTGTTTCCAATATCGGTGTAGTTCCTGATTTCTCGGCCCTGTACACCACCAATGCCGGTCCCTACACTGCGACCGTTCAGGTTGCGCTGAATGAACCCCACAGCTTCAGCAGCTTTACCTATATGGATCGGGTTCAGGCTGCAATTGCAAAACAGTTCCCCGACATTCGAACGTTCTTTTCCAGTGGCTCGATGGTCGATGCCATTTTGAATACCGGCATGCCCGCGCCCATCGACGTTCAGGTGAGCAGCCCGGACCTGCATCAGATTTACGGAATTGCTCAGACCCTGGCTTCAGACTTTCGAAAAGTACACGGTATTGGGCAGATTTATATTCCCCAGGACATGAACTATCCGGCTTTGCGCCTGGATGTGGACCGCGTTCATGCCGGAGAGCTTGGGTTGACGCAGAAAGATGTTGTCGACAACGTGATCACTGCGCTCAATTCCAACTACATGATCGCCCCGAATTATTGGGTCGATCGCAAAACCGGCAACGACTATTACCTGACCGTGCAGTTTTTCGAGCAGGGCCCGGCCGCGATTCACAACATGGCCGATATGGGGCAAATCCCCCTGCGCGATCCGGGCGGGAGCTCGGACGGCATGGCTGGCGGTTTGCACTGCGGCCTCGCTGGTAGCTCGCGCCCCGGCAGTACGCAGCCCTCCTGGGCCTGCTCGGAGCAAGGTAGGCCGACAACCGTTCTCAATAATGTAGTCAATGTAAAAACGATTCAGACTTCTACCGAAGTCGACCATTACCAGATTCAACGCGTCATTGACATTTATGTAACTCCCGCTGGCGAGGATCTGCAACGGGTAACCTCGGCGGTTCGTAACATTATTGCCAAGGACAAGAAAGCGATGTCTGCCAACGTGCGCGTAAATCTGCGCGGCATGGTGGTGGGCATGGATGAATCCTTCAAAAGCTTCGGCTTCGGATTTCTCATCTCCTTTATTTTGCTGTTTTTGATTTTGACGGCCCAATTCAAATCGTTTATTGATCCCTTCCTGATCATGCTTGCGATTCCGATGGGATTCGTCGGCGTATTTATCATTCTTCCACTTACCGGCGCCACGCTGAATGTAATGTCGCTGATGGGAGTGCTGATGCTGGTCGGCATCGCGGATTCAAACAGCATTTTGATTGTTGATTTTGCTCACAATCTGGAGCGGGAGGGAATGGCGCCGGCGGATGCCGTCATTACCGCATGCCGGGTTCGGCTGCGCCCCATCCTGATGACCTCGCTGGCCACGATTATCGGAATGATACCGATGGCGCTGAAGTTAGGGACCGGAGCAGAACAGTATGCTCCGATGGCGAAGGCCATCATCGGGGGCCTGACCTCGTCGGTTCTCTTAACCATCTTCATCGTGCCCGCGGCCTACTTGCTCGTGTATGGAAAAAAGAAACCGCCTACCGCACCCGCCCCATCGACGGAGACCGCCAGATGAAACAGAAGTATCCGTCTTGCAGCCGGGAAGGGCACGAGTTCCACTCGTGCCATAAGTCTTGCAGAATGAGAAGGGCTTCAGCTCCTGAGGGGCGCCGGTTGCGTTGGCAGCCTGGGGCGAAGTTTTTCATCCTGGCCGCACTATCTTTATTTTTATTTTTGTGGGCCATTTCACCCGAATCAACCTCGGCGCAGAGTCCTGACAAATCGGGATCCGCCGAAAGCTTGCCGTCTGCTCCCCAGCCTCAGTCGTCGCAAAATCAAAAACCGACCGTAGCGCCTCCCGAAGGTCGGGTAACGCTCAGCGCAAGCTTTTCACCGCAGACCGCGCCCTCCGCTGATCCTCAGACGCCGCAGGCATCACCAAACGGCACGATGCGCTTAACTCGCGCTCAGGCTGAACAGTTGGCCATTAAGAACAACCCTCAAATCAGCGTCGGGCGTCTGCTTGCTTTAGCACAGCACCAGATCTATCGCGAGACCCGTGCCGCAGAGCTCCCAAATTTCAACGGCGCCATAACGGCAGTTGACGCCAATGAAGGCAGCCGCATTGGCGCTGGAGCGCTCAACGCTCCTCGGTTGCTCGAACATGCCGGCACTGGGGTTACCCTCAGCCAGCTCATCACCGATTTCGGACGCACCACCAACCTTGTGGCCTCTTCCAAGCTTCAGGAGAAGGCTCAAAATGCCAACGCACTGGCGACCACCGAAGATATAGTTTTGGCCACCGATCAAGCCTTTTACAACGCCCTGCAGGCGCAGGCACTACTCAAAGTCGCGCAACAAACCGTGACTACTCGCCAGTCCGTCGAACATCAAATCAGCGAACTCACCAAAAACAAGCTGAAATCGGATCTCGACCTTTCCTTCGCCGATGTGAATCTATCGCAAGCCAAGCTGCTGCAGCTCGATGCGCAAAACAACGTCGACTCCACCATTGCTGCACTCAGCTCGGTCCTCGGCTTCGATAAGCAGGTTCGCTACGAATTAGCCGAAGACGATGCGCAGGCTCCGCCCCCACCGCCGCCCGATGTAGACGTCCTCATCAATACCGCCTTGCAGCAACGTCCCGACCTGCAGGCCTTTACCTATAATCAACAGGCTGCTGAAAAGTTTCGCCGCGCCCAGCGCGACCAGCTTCTGCCGACCATCAGCGCCTTGGGCATCGCGGGAGTTAGCCCCGTGCGCCCCGACTGCGTCGGCGCACCCCCGTGTTCTCCCAACTATTTCATTTCCAGTTGGTACGGCGCCATCGGGGTGAATATGAGCATCCCAATTTTTAACGGCTTTCTTTTCACTTCCGAGGCTTCGGAAGCAAATTTCCGTGCCAAAGCTGCCGGAGAAAACACCCGCGATCTGCGCGACCGCGTCGTTCGCGATGTCCGCACAGCCTGGCTGGCCGCTAATACGGCATTTCAACGAGTAAGCGTCGCGGCAGAACTTGCCAAAGAAGCTGATCTGGCTTTGACCCTCGCCCAGGGCCGTTATAACCTCGGCCTTAGCTCCATTGTCGAACTCAGCCAGGCGCAATTGCAGCAAACCGATGCTGCCATCGGATATGTCAACGCTCAGTACCAATATCGCCTGTCTCTCTCGACCCTGAACTTTGAGATTGGAGCGCAGCCCTGACTCATGCTTCCTTTTCCTGCGCCGCTTGCGGGTAGTGCTGCACTTTGACTGTCATCCTGCGCAAGCGTTTTTTGCGCGGCGAAGGATCTGGGCGATCCGCGCGAAGCGTCGCGTTCTTTGCGACGCAATAATCGCGCGTTTGGGTCGCTTCCTTACCAAAGTGCTCCACTACCCCGCTTGCCGAATTCCGGACGTGGACGCCTGATTTGGGGTAAGATGAATGGCGCAAAATCAGGTCTCTCGGGCGAGCACAAGTACGAGGAGTTTTTCGTCGGGACCGAAGTGCAGTATAAAAACCAGCTAAAAGGAGACAAGAGCCGAAGCGGTCCCTAAGAAAAGCCCGGTTAATCCCGGTATTCACCAGATTTAGCGCAACGGACGGAAAACTATCCATTGCGTGCCGCATGCAATTTGACCGCACGTTGATTACCCTGCGATAATCCCTCCCCGACCAGACGGGACACTCCCCCTGGGGTCTTTGCCCATGTCCTTCTGGAACTTTACGAACTCGCGCCCAAAGTGCACACTAGCTCTTCCGAATTGGGAAGCTCGATTGGGAGGCTAGACGCTCGCTATTTAATTGATCTCATTATGAGCCTGATCCCTACTCGCTCGAAGGCGCTGGTCGTGCTGCTAGCCCTGACCTTTATGGTCGGCTGCCAGGGATTCAGCACGGCGAAATCCGCCTCCCAAGGCACCACAGATACCCCGGTTTCGGGCGATCTAACCGCCTCGCCCGCCAGCATTACCTTTGGCAACGTCCAAGTTGGGACCAGCCAAACTCAATCCGGCACGTTAAACAACTCCGGCTCAAGCAATATCAATGTCACCCAGGCGGCCGTCACAGGGGATGGCTTCACCATCAGCGGCCTGACTGCGCCACTGACGCTCACTCCCGGCCAAATAGTTACCTTTAGCGTGATTTTCAATCCCCAAGCCGTAGGGACTGCGACCGGAACGCTAGCTGTCACCAACGACGGCACGGTTAGTCCGTTGAACATCGCTCTTTCTGCCACTGCAGTCGCAGCCGGCAGCCTGGTAACAAGTCCGACCAGCTTTACCTGGACCAATGTCCAGGTCGGCACCAGCCAAACCCAGACTGAAACGCTAAAGAATTCCGGCGGCGAGAATCTCACGATCACGCAGGCCACCACCAACGCCGCGGCTTTCACCTACACGGGACTTAGCCTGCCGCTCACCTTGGCGCCGAACCAGAGCACAACCTTCGGCGTGGTCTTCTCGCCGGCAAACGCAACTCCCACGAACGGCCTCTTGTCGATCACCGTTAGCGGATCCGCCACCACGGTGGACATTGCACTCTCTGGAACCGGAGTAGTACCAGTGCCGCCCGCCACCCTCGTCGCGACCCCCGGCACTGTCAATTTCACCGGTGCCCAGGTGGGAAAGGCCTCGACACAGACTGAGACGCTGCAAAATACCGGTGGATTAAGTGCGACCATCTCCCAAGCTTCCGTGACCGGTGCCGGCTTCGCCATCTCCGGATTAAGCACTCCCCTCACTCTAACGCCGGGACAGACCACTTCCTTCAGCGTGACCTTTACTCCGCAATCTTCCGGCAATTTCGGCGGAAGTCTAGCGGTCTCGTCGAATGCCTCCGATCCGAACCTCTCTGTTGCGTTGGTCGGATCGACGGCCGGAGCGGCTCAGGGACAATTATCCGTCACTCCCTCCACCATCAATGTCGGCAGCGTCACGGTCGGAACCAGTGGAACTCAGACCGGCACGCTGAGTGCCGCCGGTGCAACGGTTGTAGTTTCTTCCGACACGGTTGGCAGTTCGGAATTTTCCATTACAGGTCTGACGTTTCCAGTCACGATTCCTGCCGGCCAGACCGCGAATTTCACCGTCACATTCACGCCTCAGACCAGCGGTGTCGCCTCTGTAGGAGCCTCGTTCGCCAGTGACGCCTCCAACTCCGCCACGGCAACGCTCCAGGGCACTGGAGCGCCGGCGCCCGTGCACACCGTCAGCCTTTCGTGGAACGCAAGCACATCTCCCAACATCACGGGATACAACATCTACCGCCGCACCGGGACCTCAGGCAGCTTTACAAAGATCAACTCATCTCTCAACGCCACCACTAGTTATGTTGACACTGCAGTGACCGACGGCCAGACCTACTACTACGAGACCACGGCCCTCAATTCAAGTGACGAAGAAAGCGCTCCTTCTTCCGCCGTCGCAGCCGCGATTCCTGCCCCATAGCTCAAGGGTTTGGCGAACGTCGCCAGCTTTCGTTCTGTCATTCCGACCGGAGAGCTTTTAATTTCTTGTCATTCCGACCGGAGCGGAGCGAATAGCGAGCGGAGGGGAGGAACCTGCTTTCTACCGGCTGCCCCATTTCTCGCTTCCTTTGCGAGAAGTGGGGACTCTCCTTCCCGCTGCCCCGGATCGTGGTCTTCCCGACGAAGCGGGGCGAGAGGAACCTGCTTCTTGCCGGCACCACATTGAAACCATCAATGCGCCGGCGGAACGTACTCCTTCGGCACCGCCGACCCTTCCCCGAAAAAATATTGCTCCAACTGCTTCACGATCACTTCCTGATCTTCGCGGCGGGCGGGGTTCAGCCGATATTCGTTGAGCAGCATCTTGCAGTGCTCGGTCCACATGCGCCAGGCTTCCTGCGACACATTGTCGTAAACCTTCCGGCCGAGCTCGTTGTCGAAAGGAGGCTCATCCAGTCCGGGCATCTGTCTCTTCAATTTCACGCAAAAAACGGTGTGCTCCATACCCTTCCTTCAATCGCAAATTATTATGAATGCAAATTAATTATACGGGATGGAGGGCGGGGGGTAAGGCCTCAGGCTTCGGCAAATGAGTTCAGCCGAAAGCCGAAGCCCGAGCATCGCATTTAGGGTTTCGTCGTGGCCTGAGGCTCCGCAAGAATCTTCGCCGGCTGCTCAGGGCTCACCGGAGCATACGGTTGCAATTCGTTTGCCGACGCTGCCAACTTGCTTTTGATGCCAATGTAAACCCCGTTGTACGGTTCATCGCCTAGGTTCTCGACCTTGTGCTTGAATGGCGGAAACCATCGCGCTTCCCCGGCCTTGGCGTAAACTTCCGTGATCTTACCGTTCTGATCAGTAAACCGCAGATGCCCGCCCGTCACGCTCACCGACACGCCGCCGGGATGGTCGTGCATCTCCGACTTCTCATGAGGGCCGTAGTGCACATCCACAACCTGCACCCGCTCATTCTCAAACTGCAGCCTGTAGTGTTTCGGCTCGACTTTAGTGGGGTCTTGTGCCGTGGACACACTCGCGACCAGACACACAATTACCGCTGCGCAGAAAAATCTGGACAGCATGGCAGCGCTCCTGAACCGAGGATTAAATCCTACCGCAAACTGAAGGAACGCTACTCTCGCCGCACGCAGGCTGTCAACGATTCGAAGGAGGTCGCCCCAAAGTGGTTAATCAGGCGCAAATCCGCTCCTGCTGTCGCGCTGTTGAGGCTGCCGGCCGAAAGCCGAAGACCGTCAGCCGGAAGCCGACCTAGAAGCCATCTAGCCATCTCATAATGGGTTCGGGAAGGGCATGACGTTCAGTCGTGCCGTCCAGAGCCAATAAAGACGAGGGACTTAGCCCCTGAGGGACCTCGACCTGCTGCTCCGGACTATTTATGATATGGCTTCTACTGTTTCCCCGGATTATCGGGCGCTTTCTCCTTGCTCTTATCCTGAATGGAGACCAACTCGACTTCAAAAATAAGAGTCGCATCGGGACCAATGTCGGGCCCCGCTCCGCGATCTCCGTAGGCCAGATCGGCCGGGATGAAGAGTTGCCACTTCGATCCCACCGGCATAAGCTGCAGCGCCTCGGTCCATCCTTTAATCACGCCGTTCACGGGAAATGTCGCTGGCTGCCCACGCTTGTAAGAGCTGTCGAACTCCTTACCGTCGATTAGAGTGCCACGATAGTTGCAGACCACCGAGTCGGTGGCCGCGGGCTTCGGTCCCGTGCCACTTTTTATGATCTTGTATTGCAGGCCGCTGGGCAGGGCTACGACGCCTTCTTTGCCCTTGTTTCCGGCGAGAAACGCTTCGCCTTCTTTTTTATTGGCTGCGCCGGCGACTTGCTGCTTCTCTTGCTGCTTTTTGCGCATGTCGTTCTGCATCTCGGTGAGCGCGGCCTGGGCTTCGTCGTCGGTCAACAGGGTCTTGCCGCCAGCGAGTGCATCTTTTACTCCGCGCGCCAGAATGTTGGGATCAACCGGAACCTCTTGCTTCTTGAGATTCCCACCCATCTTCATTCCAAGCGCATAGCTGAATTTTTCCTTTTGTGTTTTGAGCGTGAGCGGCGCCGCGCTCTTGGCCGCAGTTGCGGGCCGCTTACCCGCAGGGGTCTGAGCCTTGCCCGGCGCTGCCGTGGATGACGATGGCGAAGTCGTTTGCGTTGTGCTTGCCGGGCTATCCTGGGCCAGGACGTTCCCCGGCAACAGCATTCCAGCCGCAAATATCGTTACCGCTGCGATGAAAGATTTGTGCATATAGGTATTGTCACATCGCCCGCCAATCTCCGCAAACCTCCTCTTCGCGTAAATGCAAGATTCTTTAGCCGGACAGTTGGTACGGAATCATCAGGCGAGATTGGTGGGAGCGCATTGGTGGGCCCGCAAGGATTTGAACCTTGGACCAATGGATTATGAGTCCACTGCTCTAACCGCTGAGCTACGGGCCCGTTTTCGGGCGAGGCAAAAGTATTCTACAGTACTTGGTCTGGACCATAGAAAGGGCCTGCGGTCGGTGCTGGGGTTTAGGGTCTTGAGATCACGGCGGCTACGAAGGGGGATTCGTGCATGCTCAGGATATGCCAATGATTTTCCGATTTGCGGCATATCATCATTCCGCGGCCGGATGTATGTTTGGACGGGGTTTCAATGGTGTAGTCATAGAGGGCCCAGACCAACTCCCCTACGGCGCGCTGATCACTCATCGTCATCGAAAGACGTGCGTGCGGACTGGTGCCAAAGTACTGCTGAAAGTAGTTCATGGCCTGGTCGACGCCGTGAAGCTCTCCGCGCGGCGAGCTCAGCGCGAACTCCGGATCGAAACAGGAGGTCAGCGCTTCTGTGTCTGCGTTGTTAAAGGCCGCGGAGCAGGACTCGATTGCCTTCTGCATTTCGAAGATGAGGGATAGTTCCGAGGAATTTCGCGGCGCCACGCCGAGGCGAGCCACGCTGCGTTCCAGGTCGATGGTCACTTCCAACCGCTCGAGGAGATCGACGCCCAGGATTCCATCGAGGCGTCCACCGCACGCCTTCGAGATGGCGCTTAGGTCGATCGCGGGTAACTCGACTTTGCGGATAACATGACTACCGAGGGCGAGTTCCTCGATAGAAACATTGCTGGCGTTCAATGCCGTAGTTTGATTCCAGGAGTGGATCTGCACTTCTTTATCTTTGGCGTGCCCGCCGATGAATGACTTCGCGTTGAGGAAGGAGGTCGCGGCCGTGTCAACCAGAAAGCGTTTGTCTTCCTTGTCCACTTGCAGAATCACGACCGGCAGCCGATCACAACGCTGGATTGGAATTTCGGTGGTTGACGCCGGGGCCTGTGCGGCAACGATCTGCGCGGCACTGGTCTGCGCGGCCAGCAGGAAGATCGCTCTCGCGAAGATGAGTCCCGCGGAGGCGAAAGCCAGGAGGCTCCGGCGAATGCGCATCACTCCCTCGCTTGTGTGGTTTTGGTAGCTTCCTCAATTCGCCGCAAAATTGCGGTGCGGACTGAGTCGTATACGCCCGGGTCGCGGAACAAGCGCGAGCTCCAATTTGCTCCCATGGCGAGGGCCTGAATTTCGAAGGCAAGCTGGCGAACGTCGGCATGCTTTGCGATTTCGCCGGCGGACTGTGCGTCCCGCGCAGCCTGCTCAAGATTACCGAGCCACCTCTTCATCAGCCCTACGATCTGATCGCGGACGCGGCCGGGCCGGTCGTCGAATTCAAGGGATGCTGCGGAAAAAAAACAGCCGCCGGGAAAGACTCTCCCCTGACCGTAGGCCAGCCAGTTTTCGCATAGAGCGCGTAGCCGCTTCAGTCCCTGAAATTGATAGGCGGGACGCACGACCACGTCGACAAAGATCTCGCGGGCTGCGTCGACCACCGCGCATTGCAAGTCTTCCTTAGAGCCGAAGTGCGCGAAGAGCCCACTCTTGCTGATGCGCAGCTCGGAGGCGAGTTTTCCAATGGTCAGCCCTTCGAGGCCTTCGACGGACGCGATGTTGACTGCTTTTTGCAGGATTGCACGGCGGGTGCGGAGTCCCCGAGGCCGCTGCGCGTGGCCGCTGGCTGGAGCGGGATCGTCAGCGCGTCTCGCTCGCCGCGAAGGAGTCTTGCTGGCCTGAGCTTGTGACTTCATTGCGACGCATAATAGCACGATCGTTCGTTCTTGTTCAAGGGCTGTTCGCCGAATGCTCAGCCCTTGCTTGCCGATGTCGCGGAAGAGTTTGCTTCCTTCAGCCTCTGTGCACACTCGTCACAGCACACCTCGAGCGTCTTACCGCCGATCTTAACTTGAATGGGAGCGCCATCTAGCGTGCAATCGCAAGCCGCACAAGTTTTTTCTGCCACAACATTTCTCTCCTTACCCGAGGTCCGGGTAGGAGCAGTAGACCACGCGGGAGGAATGGGCCGCTATCGGAATCTTTAGCGATTTGCTCGAACAAGGGCTAGCGAGGCCGCTGCGCGCGGCTGGTTGGAGCAGGATCGTCAACGCGTCTGGCTCGATGCGTAGGAGTCTCGCACTGGGCCTGTGCTTCCATACGGCGAGATAATAGCAAGAATCGTTCGTTCTTATTCAAGGGCTATCTTGCGCCGCGGAAGCCCATTTCATGCGCTGATGGTTCGATCGACAGCTGGTCCGAGTTGCCGTCACTCGAGTGCAATTGCCGAGGTTAGCAGCATCTTCTTCTGTTCTTGCCTGTTTGTATTAACTGTGGTTAACTATAAGGAATGATCTCTGGTTAATACACGAGAGCGGTGGCACTTTGCCACTTCAAGGCAGGGAAGTGGGGATTCATGGCGCGGGCAGCGGACTTTGCTTTTCTTGTATTGACGGTGGCGTGTCTTCTTCCGGCGAAAGCGCTGGCACAAGGGGAAACCACCAGTGCCATCGTTGGCCAAGTGCGAGACACAACCGACGCGGTTGTGCCGGGCGCAACGGTGACGATAACGAATCTCGAGACCGGCCTAAAGCGCAGTGCCCGGACCGATGAGGCAGGACGGTTCAACTTTCCACAACTAAAGCCGGGCACCTATTCGGTTAGGGCGGAAGCACAAGGCTTCGACCCGGGACAAAATGACAATGTCATTTCGGGTCTGGGCCAGAAGCAAACGGTGGATTTCACGCTTAAGGTGGCGCGGTCCACCGAGGCGGTTGAGGTGAGCAGTGAGGCACCGCTCATCAATCCGGAAAACGCAAATACGTCCACCACTTTGAGTGCACCAACGCTGGAAAATCTGCCGAACCCGGGTGGTGACTTGACCTACCCGTTACAGTTTGCCCCTGGAGCGCTCATCAATACGGCGGGCAGCGGCAATGATTTCGTTGGCGGCACCAACGGGTATGGCAACGTGGAATTCAACGGGCTTCCCGCTCTCTCCAATGGCTACATCGTGGATGGGTTGGAAACGAACGACCCGCTCACCAACCTCAACAGCGGACTTTCCACCAACCTTGTCCTAGGATTGAATTCGATTTCGGAAGTGACCGTCAACACGCTTTCCTATTCGGTGGATCAAGGACGGTATGGAGCGTCCCAGGTCAACTACGTCACCAAGTCTGGCACGAACCAGTTTCACGGGAACCTCTATGAGCTTTGGAATGGTTCGCTACTGAATGCGGCGGACTACTTTACCAACGCGACTCCTGGGAACCACAAGCCCAGATCGACAGTGAATCACTTTGGAGGTAGTCTCGGCGGCCCGATTGCACACGACAAGCTTTTTTTCTTTTTCGACAGCGAGTGGGTCCGGATCGCCCTGCCCATCGTGACGCCCACGATTGTTCCCAATGCGGCATTCCAACAATACGTGCTGCGGCAACTTCCTTCTGCCTCAGCCCCGTTCTATCAACAGATGTTTTCCCTGTATGAAAACACCAGCGGCACACCGACCGCGATACTTGGATGCCCGCTCGGCGCCGCCGGAGATGGTTGCGCGAACCGGCAGAGCGTCTCACATTCCAGCGACGACCACGAGCAGGTGCAGACGGTCCGCGTCGACTACAACATCAACCAGAGAGATACGGCGTGGTTTCGCTTTCAGTCGGACAGCGGTCTGCAAGCCGCCTGGACGGACCCTATAAACCCGGTGTTCGATGCGATTTCGCCCCAACCTCTTTATTCTTTCGCGGCAGGACACACGCACGTTTTCTCGCAGAACTTGGTCAACTACTTCAATCCGGCGTTCTCCTGGTACGAGAGCCTGTTCGGGCCAAGTAACCTGCAGCGGACACTTTCGGCGTTTCCGATTGTGTTACAGGGCACCGGCGAGAATGCCTTCACGCCCATCGGGGGGCTTGACAACACCTGGATTCAAGGCCGGCGCGCATCCCGCTTTTTCATCAACGACAACCTCGCATGGAGCCATGGCGCTCACGAACTGCGGTTCGGAACCAATACCCGTATCTTCCGCCTGAACGACTACGACTTTGAGGAGGGCACAGTTCCCACGGTGACCTACGCGAACTTGCAGCAGTTCATCAATGGAGTCGCGAACACCGCGTCGAAGACATTCCCTTCGAATGCAAATGAACCCTTCAACTTTCTCAACCTCGATGTCTATGCGCAAGACACCTGGAAGGTAACTCGCACCCTAACCTGGACGTTCGGTCTGCGCGACACCTTCAACTCCAATCCGCTGAATCCGCATGATCAAGTCGCCCGTCTTCGCGGTTCCTTCAGTTCCATCTCGCATGATGTCAATCAACCGCTGAATGAGGCCATCCAGACTCATCTCGGCAATCTGTTTTCGTCTACACCGCTGGCCATTCTGCAACCGAGAACGGCGATCGCGTGGCAGTTCGAGCCGAAATCCGTGGTCCGCACCGGCTTTGGGATTTTCAGCGATATCTTGCCGGGCACGGTGGCCGACCTGATCGGCACGAACCCTCCCTACGATAAGACGTTTCAGGGAGGCGTGCTTGGCAGCGTTGGCGGCACGGCAATTGCGCCGGGGGTACCTAACAGCGCAGTCGACGCGACCATAGCGGCAAATCAGGTTTTTACTTCGGGATTTCCCCAAGGCCAGCTTTCGTGTGTATCTCGACAGTCAACTCCCGCAAGTTGTCTTCCTCCGGTTGCGATCACGGCTGTCCCCGATGGCAAACTCCGCGCGCCCTACTTCATGGAGTGGAGCCTGGGAATGGAACATCAATTTGGAACGACGGCTAGTGTCCAAGCGCAGTACGTAGGCACGCGGGCCGTGAATCAACCGTACTCAACCCAAGTCAACGGCTACCAAACCGTGTGTCAGGGCTGTTTCGCGCCGTTTCCTTACCTGCAACCGACCGATCCACGATTCGGCGCGGTGACGCAGTTTTCCACCGGCGCGAACAGCCACTACAACGGCCTTCAACTGACGGCGATGAAGCGCCTCGGACATGGTCTGCAAGGGCAGATCAACTACACCTGGAGCCGTTGCATGGATACGGTCTCGAACGGAGGGTTCCTTCCGTTTTCCGCAGGAGGGATTCTCTCGCCTCTGCCGCGAGACTTGGCCCGCGATTATGGCCCCTGCGACTATGACATCCGGCACAATCTCAACGCGCAATATGTTTATCAGCTGCCGATCAAAGTGAGCAGTCATTTGCTGGGCTATGCGCTCAACGGCTGGCAGATTTCTGGAACAGCGTTCTGGCACAGCGGGGTTCCGTTCTCGGTGTTGAGCACACCTTATTCAGCAAACGGAAACGGAATCGTGCAGGGCAGCGGACCGCAGTTTGCCAGTGTCGTTCCGAGCGTTCCGCTGTACGAGCATCATCCGATTCCGGGCGTAACTCAGGCGGGAACATTGCAGTGGCTTAATCCGGACGCATTTGTATCGGCGGTCGATCCGAGTACAGGGCAATGTCATGGCGGCGACAGCGCGCAAAATTGCCAATTCGGAAACCTCGGCCGTAATGCCGTGCGCGGTCCTGATTTTGTTTGGAGCGATTTCTACCTGACAAAATGGTTTCCATTGAGCGAGCATGTGAAGCTGCGGGTTGAGGGGCAGTTCTTTAATGTTTTCAACCACCCCAACTTTGCGCTGCCCAGCATGGTGCAGGCCGGCGTTCCCGGAAATCCTTCCACGCAGAGTGGATTTGGAGCGCTCACATACACGACCTCTCCGCCGACCGGCTTGCTAGGCGTCGGTCTAGGTGGCGATAGCAGTCCACGCATGATCGCCTTTCAAGCTCGGGTGGAGTTCTGATCGGCCCGGTGATTCAGGGAGGTTGGTCGGCAAACCACAAGGAATTCGGCTTAAGTTAGATGGAATGAGACGGCTGGTCTCGCGGAACGGATAAGCTGTCCGCACGCACTCGATGAGGTGCAAAGGAGACCAGCCTGATGCAAGAGAATAGCAGACGTTCAGCGGATGGGGAGAAGCCTGGGATGACGGTGGGAATCGATCTGGGCGATCGGTTCAGTCGGTATTGTGTGCTGAACCAGGAGGGCGAAGTTATGGAGGAGGGTCGGGTACAAACGACGATGACAGCGCTGGAGAGACATTTCACTGGGGAACGGCAGCGGATTGCGATGGAATGCGGGACGCATTCGCCATGGGTGAGTCGATTGTTGCAGGGCATGGGGCATGAAGTGGTGGTGGCGAACGCGCGCAAGGTGCGGGCGATCACGGGCAGCGAATCGAAGAATGATCGCAACGATGCGGAGAAGTTGGCGCGGTTCGCGGCCTACGATGTGCGGTTGTTGTCGCCGATTCAACATCGCAGCCCGGAACGTCAGCGAGATCTGAACCTGCTGCAAGCGCGCGACACGGCTGGTCCGGGCACGGACCATGCTGGTGAATGCCATGCGCGGGTTGGTGAAGAGCGCTGGGCAACGACTGCCAAAGTGTTCGACGGAATCGTTTGCCAGGGCAGTGCGGACAACGATTCCCGCGGGCATGGAGCCAGCGCTCACGCCGTTGTTAGAGCAAGTAGCGAGTTTGACGGAGCAGATCCGGAAGATGGACCAACCGATCGAAGCACTGGGGAAACGATATCCCGAAGTCGTCAGGTTACGGAGCGTGCCCGGCGTGGGGCCGGTGGTTGCAGCGGCGTACGTGTTGACGCTGGACTCACCTGGGCCAGCGGGAAAGAGCCGGGCAGTGGGCGCCTTCCTGGGATTACGGCCGCGGCAAAGCCAGTCGGGGGAGTGCGATCCCCAGCTACGGATCAGTAAAACGGGAAACTCCTATCTGCGCCGATTGCTGGTACAAGCGGCGCAATATGTATTGGGACGCTTTGGACCGGATTCCGAACTACGACGGTGGGGCCTGAAACTGGCCGCTAGCGGAGCCCAGCGGGGAAAAAAGCGCGCAGTGATTGCCGTGGCGCGCAAGCTGGCGGTTCTGTTGCACCATCTCTGGCGGAGTGGCGAATATTATCGACCGTTTCCCAATGGAACCCAAGTGTTTACTCCATAAGGGACAAGATCAACCAGCACCGGATGCAAATCTCGCGTTGCGGCGACTGCGCTTAAGCGCTTGGCCCGAAACACAAGGCCGTAAGTTAGATTGCAGCACCGCTTCATCACTATCGGACACCAACATGCACCGAGTCCCACGGACTCACCAGAGTGCGAATAGAAGCCCGAGATGAAACCGCGAGAAGATCAAAGACAAAAGCACCATGGAAATGCACGGTCCACACTTGACACGATCAGCCGTCTCATAGAAGCGCTTATGGCGTTTAGCCCCCGGTCTTCCCTAGCCCGGCGATGTTAGCCCAACGATTCCCGCAGCTTTTTCGACTTTTCCTCTACCCCCCGCGCCAGCTTTTCCTTATGCGCCACAAGCTTCTCCGAGATGGACGCATCCGCCAGTCCGATCATCTGCGCCGCAAGGATGCCCGCATTGGTGGCACCAGGTTTGCCGATGGCCACTGTCGCCACTGGTATACCCGCAGGCATCTGCACCGTGGCCAGCAAAGAATCCATCCCCTGCAGCGACGTCGAAGGAATTGGCACTCCAATCACCGGAAGCGTAGTGTGAGCTGCAATCACACCCGCCAGATGCGCCGCCCCGCCAGCTCCGGCAATAATCACCCGAATCCCGCGCCCCGCAGCCTTGCGCGCGAAGTCCGCTGTACGGTCGGGAGAACGGTGGGCTGAAGTAACATCCATCTCGTAAGCGATCCCGAATACCTCCAGCGCCTTCCCAGCCTCGCGCATTATCTCGAGGTCAGAATCACTTCCCATGACAATCGAAACCAGTGTCTTGCTCATCAGTCCTCGTACTCGTGGCTTTTAATTTGCGATCCTTCTATGTACTCGTACCGGTCCGTTATGTATTCGTACCTACGCGAACTTTCACACTGGTGATGCAGGAGTTTTCAGGGGCTCCACTAGGCGTTCGCCTAACGCACGGTCTTCGCGGCCATCCCGAAACTCAACGCCTGTACCAGTTCCTCCACTTCATCCTCAGTGCCGCCAATAAACGTGAATGACACAGCATACCCTCTCGCCAGGACCACCAGCGTCGACTGACGCATCACCCGCGATCCCACATCTTTCTGAAAGTCTCCACGTACCACGGTCTTCGTCCCTATCGCAAACTCATACGGTTCCTCGACGACCTCAAATCCGCGCGCCCGCGCAATCTCCCCGACAGGCCCGAAATACTGCGCCGCATCTTTCAACTCGGGGTATGCCGCCGCACTCTCGGCCGCAATCAGAATCGACGCATTCACGTCTTCTGCCCGGGCCTCCGGTGGCCGTGAAAACGCCGCTAGCAGTACTCGTTCTCCTTTGCCAGCATCTGGCGTGCTTTCATTCCCATTAGACTCGCTGCCGTCCCGGGTATTCATTTCTTCCGTCCGCAACACCCACCCCGCCGGAATCTTGCAGCTGAATCCGAAGCTCGGATTGCGGTAGACGCCTGCGGTTACCGACCCTGCGTCCGGCGGAGATTTTGCTGCGCTCGTCTGCTTCGAAGAGGATCTCGAAGTTTTCGAAGAAGACGAAGAGGAGTTCTGTGCGAACCCGCCAGTTAGGGGGATCACTGCTGCCATCGCAACGGCTATTTTGAAAGCGAGCGAAACTCGCGTCCAGGAGAAACCCATTCGCCTATGTTACTCGATCAACTTTATTGCTGAAGCCGAGCCCGGCGCACGGTTCTACGCTGCCCGTCCCATCACCGGCTGCGTGCAGTGCGAACACCGCCGCGCTTCAATGGGAATCTCGCTCAGGCACTCCGGACACTTCTTGGTCGTCGGATCAGGCGGTTTCTCGCCACGATTCATGCGGGCAATGAGTGCGTTCACCGGAATAACAACGAAGAAATACACCGCAGCCGCGATCAGGAAAAACGAGATGCAGGCATTGATGAAGTTGTCGAGAGGGAATGCGACGCCGCGAACCTTGAACTCGAGCGACGAGAATTTTTCTCCCCCGCCGGTAGCGAGCTTGATCAGCGGATACAGAAACGCTGACGTCAGTCCGGCAACTACGCTGGCGAACGCGGCGCCAATCACGACCCCCACCGCCATATCCACAACGTTTCCTCGCAGAATGAACTTCTTGAATCCGTCCAGCATGAGACGCGCCTCCAAAAGGATTGGTCGCAAATGTATGACAGGAGGGCGGGAAGGTCAAGGGCGCTCCCGCAAACGGTGACGTCAAGCTGCTTGTGTAAATAGGTTGAGGGTGCGGGTTTTCCATTCCAGGTTGAATCTCTGGAAGATGGAGTAGATGATGCGATCGACGCTTTCGACGTTGACAAAGCAAACCATGGGCCGGGTTCGGCGGCGCACTTCTACGAAACAGCGCTCGATGACATTGGTGGTGCGCAGCTTCCGCCAGAGGTGCTGGGGAAAGGTGAACACCGAGAGCAGTTCCGGCAGATCGCGTTCCAGGCGCCGCACCATGGGCCCGTACTCCCGCAGCCAGCGCGCCCGGAAGCGGCGAAACGCGGCCTGGGCGTGGGCCCGGCTCTCGGCTAAGTAAATCGCCTGTGCGCCGGTTTTCACCTCGTCGTAGTCGCGCTTCCGCACTCTCTCCAAAATATTGCGCATCTTGTGCACCCAGCAGCGTTGATGCCGCACCCGCGGATAGACGGTGGGAATCGCCGCCGCCAGTCCGGCACAACCGTCGGTGACGATCAGGCCGAGTTGCTTGCCTTCCAGTCCGCGCCGGTAGAGATCCTGGAGCAGGCCCTCCCAGTCGGATTGGCTCTCGCCCTGGCTGCGCAAAAAAGCCAGCAGGTGACGCGTGCCATCGCGCCGCACCCCGTAGGCCACCAGCATCTGCACCCGCTTGCGCCCCGCCGGACGCCGCACCCGCAGGCTCACTCCGTCCAAGAACAGATAAGCATAGTCGTCGCTCAACTGCGCCTGATGAAACTGGCGCACCGCATCGTCGAGATCGCGGGTCAGATGCGAGACCGTCTGCGCACTCACCACTTCGCCCGTCAGCGTGGCCACCACTCGTCCCACCTGCCGCGTCGAGATGCCGCGCAAAAACGCCTCCCGGATCAGCATGGCGACCTCGGGTGCACGCCGCTGAAACGGTTCCAGCGCGCGCGGCAGAAAACTTTTTCCCCGCGTGCGCGCGATGCGCAGCCGGATCGTACCCAACCGGGTCACGAAATCCCGCTCGTAGTAGCCGTTGCGGTAGGTCTGCCGCCGGCTGCGCCGCCGCTCATAGGCTTCCCGCACCGCGTAGCGGTCCCGCTCCCACCTCGAATCCTCTTCCAACAGACGCTTCCAGGCCAGCTTGCTCCCGCCGTACACATCGCCCCAGAAACTTTCCTTCATCTCCGCCAGAAAATGTTGATAATGCTCGGTGATTGGGATTATCTTCGCCATCGGGTGTAGGTCTCCTTTCCAGGAACGGCTTTAGCTTGTGAGGCCAAAGCCAAATTACACCCTCTCGCTTTTTACACAATCAAAGTTACGTCACCTTCGGGAATGGTAGAGCCTACCCACATCGTATCCCCCCAGCGACGTTGAAATGCTTGTGCGAGAAACAGCAAAGCGAGTTGGCCGACGGCCTCCGCAAAAGCTGGGATCGACCATGCCCGTAGACCGTATTTGCAGTAATATTCTGTCGCTAGGGACTCGCCCGATGTCGCAACCTTGGCCGGACGTGAATGTGGCAAGCACATCGATTCCCAAGGACAGATGGTCGGCTCGTATCGCACTCGTTGAGCACCATATTCGACTTGAGCATGACCTTGAAGGCGTTCTCCACACCTTCGGAGATGTTGCGCAGTACGATGACGAGGCGCGGGGGGAACACTATAAGGGGCGGAATGGAGTCCGGGCATTGTACGAGCAACCAATGAGGGCGCTGCCGGATTTGGAAATCGAAGTCCAGCGCCAACATGTCACAGACGACGCCGTTCTTGTTGAAGTGATGATTCGCGGCACGCACCTCGGCCGGTGGCGTGGTCTTCCGGCGACGAATCGAGTTCCCTCTCTGCGGTGTGTACACCTTCGACGCCGAAGACCGTCTAGCCGGGGAAAAAATCTATTATGACCGGGGGACGGTGTTGAGACAGCTTGGCGTTTTCCACGAGCCCCAAAGCATATTAGGGCAAATCTCAATTTTGGCAACTCATCCCCTGACGATTGCGCGTGCTTTCGCGAGGAAGATCTTGCGCAGGTGACCCATTCGGAAGTTCGGCGCAGAGAACTGAGGACTTAATTGCACCATTCGCGTTGCAGTTAGATCGACGGTACTTGACAGCCGCAGCATCTCTGGTTGCGAATAACGCTCACATGAAAATTTCACGCGAAGATTTTCGTGCGATGAAAAAATTTTGTGCTACTATGCCGCTCGGTCAGCTTTCAAATTCTCATTCACAATTAGCAACCGAGCGCGACACAAGGCGCATTCCGCAGTACACTAAGAGTTCCATCGGCAAGTAGGTAAACAGCACTTTTTATACGGGCGCCCTCAAGCCAGCCGCCGGGACGCCGCGGCGGGTATTTCATAATTATGTCAGCCACTACCTTATCCCCCAATCCGTGGATGCGCATACTGGATGCGTTGGAAAAAAAGATCAACCGGCACTCCTACGACACCTGGTTAAAACCGACACGCTACAGTCATTCGAGCGGCGGAATCTTATTTGTGCGCGTGCCGACGGCGGAGTTTCGACACGCCGGCGACAAGTATGCGGACCTGATCCAGGAGGCGATCGACAACCTGGGCCTGGAATTCAATGATGTAAAGTTCGTGACGCCGGACGACGATCCGGCGGCGACGGCCGTGCGCCATAACGGCGGGCTCTCTGCCCCTCCTGTTTCGACCGGCCCAGCGCAAGCGCGCTTCGACTGGGATGGCGCGGCGCAGCTGAATCCGCGTTATACCTTCGACGCGTTTGTGATTGGCTCGGGGAACCAGTTTGCGCATGCCGCGTGCCAGGCGGTGGCGGAGCGTCCTTCCAAGGCCTATAACCCGCTGTTTCTCTACGGCGGCGTCGGAATGGGCAAGACGCACCTGATGCAGGCCATTGGGCACGAGGTGAAGCGGCGACAGCCGCAAGCGGCCATCTGCTATGTGTCGAGCGAGAAGTTCACCAACGACATGATCAACTCGCTGCGCTACGACAAGATGACCACTTTTCGCGATAAATTCCGCGGCGTGGATGTGCTGCTGATTGATGATATCCAGTTCCTGGCAGGCAAGGAGCGGACGCAAGAGGAGTTTTTCCATACCTTCAATGCGCTGCACGACACGATGAAGCAAATCGTGATCGCGAGCGACCGGTCCCCAAAGGAGTTGGCAGAGATCGAAGACCGGTTGCGCAGCCGCTTTGAGTGGGGCTTGATCGCAGATATCCAGCCGCCGGATCTGGAGACGAAAGTGGCGATCCTGCAGAAGAAAGCGGAGCAGGAAAAAGTAACGCTTCCAACCGATGTGGCCCTCTATGTGGCGCAGAATATCCGTTCGAACGTGCGCGAGTTGGAAGGTGCACTGATCCGGCTAGTGGCCCATTCGTCGCTGATCGGCGCAGAAATCACGCTGCCTTACGCACAGCAGGTGCTGAAGAATTTTATCGATTCACAGGCGAGGAAGGTCACCATCGAATCCATTCAGAAGATGGTTGCAGAGCAATTTGGACTGCGCCTGGTGGAGATCAAGGCCAAGGACAATTCGCGGGCCATTGTGTATCCGCGGCAGATTGCGATGTATCTCGCAAAGCAGATGACCGAGGCTTCGCTGCCCGAGATTGGACGGCAGTTTGGAGGAAAGCATCACACGACCGTGCTGCACTCGGTAGAGAAAATCGAAGAGGTTCGCAAGAACGACAAAGATTTGAACAGACTGCTGAATAAACTGACGGAGCAATTGGGCGGTTAAATGGCAGCTATTTGAGGTTTTGCACCGAGCGGCGCAGTCTTCCTTCGCCGAGGCTGTGAATGAGATGTGGAAGCTGTGCAAGCGTAAGGGGCGTTGGCAGAAGCGGAAATCTTTCTCCTGCGGCTCCGCCAGGTTCGAGACCGATTTCTCACACGAAGGGATCGGGGCAAGGCGGTGAGAACAGGCCGGTTGATCGAGTTTTCCACTTCTGCGCAGTGCCTACTGTTACTGCTGGTTTAATAGGTTTTTTATTTGATATAAGGAAGTAATAAAAGTAGGGCGCGGCGGGGGAGCAAAAGTCTATGCCGGTGGAAGCGGTGGTTGCAACGGGTGCGGTGGTGGGAGCCATGGAGATTACAGTCAGCCAAGTTGAATTGCTGCGGGAGTTGACTGCCACGCAGGGTGTGGTCGAGCGCAAGACCACCATTCCCATACTTTCCAATTATTTATTCGAGGCGGCTGAGGGCAAGTTGTCGCTGACGGCGACCGATTTAGATTTGAGCTTGCGCACCTCATGCAACGCTAAAGTGAAGAAGGAAGGATCGTGCACAATTCCGGCGCGTAAATTGCACGACTACGTGAAACTGTTGCCGGACGCCGATATCACGATCAAATTGCTAGAAAATCATTGGGTCAGCATCCGCTGCGGGCGTTCCAACACAAAGATGGTAGGGATGGCGAAGTCGAATTTCCCCAGTTTGCCGGTGTTCCCGGCGGCGGGAGTGGTGAAGATTCCAGGGCAGATTTTGCGAGGGCTGATTGCGCGAACAGGATTTGCGATTTCGAGCGAAGAATCGCGCTACACGCTCAACGGTGCGCTGATGCTGTTGAAGCCTGAATCGATCACCATGGTCGCCACAGATGGTCATCGCTTGGCCCACTGCGAACGCAGCGGAGAAAAGTTTGAAGGCGTCTCCGGCGAGATGAAGACGCTGGTGCCAAAAAAGTGCATGGACGAACTGAAGTCCCTGTTGGATTCGACCGATGCGGAGACGGTGGAATTCGCGAAGGATGAATCGACACTGTTCTTCCGCATTGGATCGCGGCTGCTGACCTCGCGGCAACTCACGGGACAATTCCCGAACTTCGAAGCCGTTCTCCCCAAGGATAACAGCAAGAGCATCACGCTGAATGCCGACGATTTAAACTCGGCAATTCTCCGCGTGGCGCAGTTTGCCGACGAGCGTTCGAGGGCGGTGCGGCTGAAGCTGGAAAAAGGCGAGGTGAAACTTTCTGCGTCATCGACGGAAGCAGGTGAGTCTGAGGATTCAATTGAGTCGCCTTACGATGGCGAAGTGTTGACCATCGGCTTCAATGCGCAGTACCTGGTGGACTTTCTTAAGGCCGCAGGCACCGACGAAGTACGGCTGGAACTGAAGGATTCGCAATCCGCAGGGCAATTGCGGCCGGCGGAAGGCGATGATTACAAGTACCGCTATATTGTGATGCCGATGAGAATTTGAGGGCATGCATATTTTTTACGCCGATGAATCTTATGATCCAACAAAGTTCATCGTGTCGACTCTCAGAGTCGACGTATCTGAGTGGAAAGCCATACTAGGCCGCATTAAATCATTCCGCGTCGACCTGAGGAATACCTACGGAATCAAGCTAAGGTCAGAGCTTCACGCGCATACCTTCGTTCGGCATTGCAGTGATGGGGTATCGACGCGCATGCTCAGCATCGCTGAGCGTCGCGTGATATTTGAACAATGTATTGACTTCATTGCTACTCTGCCGATTCAGATCATAAACGTATGCCTACTTCTGCAGAAGTTTGGTGGTCGCTCAAACGAAGCCCATTTCCAGGCGGTCGATAGGCTTTTCAACAGGATTCAGACAAATGTCAGCAGATTGCAGCCGCAGAGCCATGCGCTCGTGATCTTCGATAAAGGCAAAGAGCAGCAGATCACCAAGCTCTCTCGACGGCTGTCGGTTTTTAACTACATTCCCAGTCAATTCGGAGCGTGGCCCGGCGGGGCCAAGGCTAAGAATATCGCTACAGACAGGATTATCGAGGATCCCGTCTTCAGGGAATCGCGCGACTCATATTTCCTCCAGTTGATAGACTTCGTCGCTTTCGCATTGTTGAAAAGGGAAGTCCCACCGTCCCCCTTCGTGTTGAAGTGGGGCTACCACACCCTCTTTGACCGACTGCGTCCTGTCGTGTCGCCGCTTCCCCGGCGGACCCCTGCGGTATCGTGCGCGGTTAGGCTTATCCCCAAAAATGCAAACGGTCCCGCGCCCGCGGAACCGTTTGCCTGAAACCATTGGGGAATAATCGATATCCACCTCGTAAAAGCATGGGTCGATCACTCAAGCAAAATCTAAGCCTATTCCGCAGAATTGTCAATTAAAATAATGCCATATTAATGGCATTGTTTTGCCATAATTAAAGGAAGGCATCAAATGGCCCGCCTGCCCAATCTGCTTCCTACTGTCACGATCACCCTCTCGACTAACCCGCAGATAAAGGCATACTTGTCTGAGCTAGTGCCGTCGGGCCTTTACGGTAATAATGAAGCGGACGCAGCCGAGCGGCTCTTGGCTCGAGCAGTCGAACAACTGATTAGGGACGGTTCCCTAAAGGGGAAGAAAAGTTACAAATCTACGAAGTGATATTCGAACGCGCACCTGATGGGACGTCTCGGCTTACAAGTTTGCGGGGGTGACGTAACTTTGATTGTGTAAAAAGCGAGAGGGTGTAATTTGGCTTTGGCCTCACAAGCTAAAGCCGTTCCTGGAAAGGAGACCTACACCCGATGGCGAAGATAATCCCAATCACCGAGCATTATCAACATTTTCTGGCGGAGATGAAGGAAAGTTTCTGGGGCGATGTGTACGGCGGGAGCAAGCTGGCCTGGAAGCGTCTGTTGGAAGAGGATTCGAGGTGGGAGCGGGACCGCTACGCGGTGCGGGAAGCCTATGAGCGGCGGCGCAGCCGGCGGCAGGCCTACCGCAACGGCTACTACGAGCGGGATTTCGTGACCCGGTTGGGTACGATCCGGCTGCGCATCGCGCGCACGCGGGGAAAAAGTTTTCTGCCGCGCGCGCTGGAACCGTTTCAGCGGCGTGCACCCGAGGTCGCCATGCTGATCCGGGAGGCGTTTTTGCGCGGCATCTCGACGCGGCAGGTGGGACGAGTGGTGGCCACGCTGACGGGCGAAGTGGTGAGTGCGCAGACGGTCTCGCATCTGACCCGCGATCTCGACGATGCGGTGCGCCAGTTTCATCAGGCGCAGTTGAGCGACGACTATGCTTATCTGTTCTTGGACGGAGTGAGCCTGCGGGTGCGGCGTCCGGCGGGGCGCAAGCGGGTGCAGATGCTGGTGGCCTACGGGGTGCGGCGCGATGGCACGCGTCACCTGCTGGCTTTTTTGCGCAGCCAGGGCGAGAGCCAATCCGACTGGGAGGGCCTGCTCCAGGATCTCTACCGGCGCGGACTGGAAGGCAAGCAACTCGGCCTGATCGTCACCGACGGTTGTGCCGGACTGGCGGCGGCGATTCCCACCGTCTATCCGCGGGTGCGGCATCAACGCTGCTGGGTGCACAAGATGCGCAATATTTTGGAGAGAGTGCGGAAGCGCGACTACGACGAGGTGAAAACCGGCGCACAGGCGATTTACTTAGCCGAGAGCCGGGCCCACGCCCAGGCCGCGTTTCGCCGCTTCCGGGCGCGCTGGCTGCGGGAGTACGGGCCCATGGTGCGGCGCCTGGAACGCGATCTGCCGGAACTGCTCTCGGTGTTCACCTTTCCCCAGCACCTCTGGCGGAAGCTGCGCACCACCAATGTCATCGAGCGCTGTTTCGTAGAAGTGCGCCGCCGAACCCGGCCCATGGTTTGCTTTGTCAACGTCGAAAGCGTCGATCGCATCATCTACTCCATCTTCCAGAGATTCAACCTGGAATGGAAAACCCGCACCCTCAACCTATTTACACAAGCAGCTTGACGTCACCCGTTCCCGCACCCCCTTTGCCCTGTCGCCACCCCGTCATTTATACTCATCGTTTGCCCTAACACTGTCAGCGGAATCAGGAGCAGCTATTTTTCATGCCCAAGCGTACATTCCAACCCAACCGGCGCAAGCGAAGCAAGAAGCATGGATTCCGCGTGCGCATGAAGACCCAAGGCGGCCAGAAGGTGATTTCCCGCCGCCGCGCCAAAGGGCGGAAGCGGGTCTCCGTGAAGCCCGGCTTCCGCGAGTAGCGTTTCTGGTGCCGCTCACTTCCACAGTCGATACACTCAGCCGTCCAATGCACCACGAAGGCATAATGGCTGAGGAGATGCTTGGAATTCGGCCGGACTTCGCCATGCCACCAATCAAAGCTCGATTCCCGCGCACGGCGCGGCTCTTGCGTCATGCGGATTTCGAGCGCGTCTACAAACAAGGACGCCGGCATTTTTCCGCGTCCATGACGGTTTTTTATTTAGCGCGTCCGGTGAATATAGAAACCGGGGCGGGAGCCGCTGCGTCACGCGGTGCTCGCATCGGATTCACAGTGGGTCGGGCCCTGGGTGGTGCTGTGCAGCGCAACCGCATGAAGCGCCGCCTGCGCGAAGCGGTTCGCATTTCCCGTCCCGCGGCTGGAGTGGCTGCAGATGTCGTCATCAATCCGAAGAAATCGTTGCTGGCCGCTGATTTCGCAGACATATTGAATGAAGTAAGCCGCGCCTTCGTGATCATTGAACAAAGGCTGGCCCCGAAGGCGTTGGAGAACTTAGCACCCGATTCAGCAGGTAACAAAAAGGCGGGTAGCCGAAAGCCAGAAGCCGGAAACCGATCTTGAAGCTGTGCGCCAAATTCGTCTTGCTACAATTGCTGCGGGCTTATAAGTGGGGAGTCTCGCCCATATTGCCGCCAGCCTGCCGCTACCTGCCGACCTGCTCCGAATATGCGATGGAGGCCATCGAGCGTTACGGCGCCGTGCGCGGCGGATGGATGGCATTAACGCGTATTCTCCGCTGTCATCCGTTCGCGCGCGCCGGCTACGATCCGGTGGTCAAGCAGGCGAGCGACTGCGGAGAATTGTGATGCGGATTGCCTGAGACTTTTTGGGGGAGCTGAACCGTTTTCTGTTCAATTGTCATTCCGAACAAGCGTTCTTTGCTTCGTGAGGAATCTGGGGAGCCGCGCGTTGCGTCGCGTTCTTTGCGGCGCAATAATCGCGCGTTTGGCTCGCTTCCTTCTTATGAATTACTTTGTCCGTGGTATGTAAGGTAAACTTTGCCCGACTTTCAAAATCCTCAACAGGAACCAGGCGCTGAGCGCCGGCTTCTCCTCGTCTTTCTCCTGACTTTCGTCGTCCTGATTGTGTTCCAGCCTTTGCTGAAGAAGTACATGCCGCAGGCGCCCACCGCTCAGCCGCAAAATCAGCCGGTGCAGTCCCAACCCACTCCCGCGTCCTCCGCTCCGGCGGTCGCAGCTGCAGTTCCAGCCGCTCCTTTAAGCACGATTACAAAGCAGGCTTCGGCCGAGACTGAAACCGTTATCGAGAACAGTCTCTACCGCATCACTTTCACCAACCGCGGCGCCCAGGTCAAATCCTGGATCCTCAAGAAATTCGACAACGACGCGCAGAACGGACGGCTCGATCTCGTCAACCCACTCGCCGCTCCCAAGTTCGGCTATCCACTTTCTCTGTGGACGTATGACGAGACGCTGCGCAATCGACTCAATTCCGCTCTCTACGTTGCATCGAATCAGGGCGAACTATCAGCCCCGGCCGAGATCACCTTCGAGTATGCCGATCAGGATCTCGTGGTCCGTAAGACGTTCCGCTTCGACCACACTTATGTGTTGAATGTCGAAACCTCCGTCGTATACAAAGGCGCAGAAATTTTTGCGCCGCCAGCCTGGCCGGCCGGATTCGGTGACCAACTCACTCCCGCTTCCTACGCATCCGCCCGCATCGATTACCACAACGATGCTTCCACGGAGCGCACAGCGCTTGTCTTTCCCAGCTTCGTCTCGCGCCTCGCCATCAAGAGTATTAGCGGAGGCAATACTCTAAAAGGACGCTTCGAATGGGCCGGGACGGGCGATCAATACTTCACCGCCATTTTTATTCCCGACGACCCCACGGCTGCTTCCGTGGTCACCCTGCGCGACTCAACGCAGATTCCGTCCAAGCCCGGCTCCTCTGAAACTGCAAAAGTCGATGTCCTCGGAGCAGCCGTCGGCAACCTGCATGGCCCAACCGCTGAGCGCATGTTCGTCGGCCCCAAAGAACTCGCCGTCCTCGATGCTGTCTCCGTTCCCACGATTAAGAACGACAACCCAGATCTCCGCGGCGTCGTTGACTTCGGATGGTGGGGCATTCTGGCTCGCCCGCTCTTCCTCTGGCTTAAGTGGACCTACAAACACATTGTTCCCAACTGGGGATGGGCTATCGTAATACAAACCCTGATCATCACCATCGCGCTGCTTCCGTTGCGAATCACGCAGATGAAGTCGATGCTGAAGATGCAGCGCGTCGCGCCACAGATCAAATCTATCCAGGAGAAATACAAGAAGTACACGCTCCGCGACCCGCGCAAAGCCGCAATGAACGAGGAGATCAGCGCGCTTTATAAGAAAGAAGGCGTCAATCCCGCTGGAGGCTGCCTGCCTCTTCTCATCCAGTTCCCGTTCTTGATCGCTTATTACCGAATGCTCGGTGTCGCCCTTGATCTGCGCCACGCGCATTGGCTCTGGATCACCGATCTTTCCGCACGCGATCCTTATTTCCTGCTGCCTATTTTGATGGTCATCAGCATGTTTGCCATGCAGCGTATGACACCGCAGGCGGGCATGGATCCCGCGCAACAGAAAATGATGAACTGGATGATGCCCTTGTTTATGGGATTCATCTTCTTCAACCTGCAAGCGGGATTGAATCTCTACTATGCGGAGACTAATTTGATTTCGATTGCGCAGCAGGCCATCATGAACCGCACAAAGCTGGGCCGCGAAATGCGCGAAATGATGGAAAAACGCGCGCGGAAGAAAGATAAGTGAAACAGCTATTGGCTCTTAGCCTTTAGCTTTTAGCTTGAACCGCGTCAGATGCGCTCCTGTTGCGATAAGATTTGGCTTCTAAGTGGAAGGGTTACTTTGTGAACTGCTGTGGCCTCTGTGGTAAAGGTTTTGAGTTTCAAGCTAAAGGCTAAGAGCTAATAGCTAAGAGCTGCCCTATGGATAAACTCGCCGCCGCCAACAAGATCAACGAATTCCTGCAGGCCGTCGTCACTGACGGCGGACTTCATCTCAAATACCGCATCGTCGTCGATCCTCCTCCGCAGAGCGAATGGGAGAAGCCGGAAATCTTCGTAGATTTCTCCGGTCCCGATTCCACGCTTCTCCTCGACCGTGGAGGCGAACTTCTCCGGGCTCTAGAATTGCTGGCTCTTGAAATTCTGCATCTGCCTTCCGCGGAGCACGACAAGATTTCGTTCGATTGCAAAAACCAGCGCTTGATTCGCTTTCAGGAACTTCGCATGGCGGCCAGCGTCGCCGCCGGAAAAGTTCGTCAGACCGGAACTCCCTTCCATTTCGCGCCAATGTCTTCGCGCGAGCGCCGCATCGTTCACCTTGCACTGCGCGATCAATCCGATCTCCGCACTGAAAGCGACGGCGAAGGTTCTAACCGCTGCGTAGTCCTCTACCCGGCGGACTACAAACCCGCCGGTAAGCCCGCCCGCGGCACTGTTTCCTAGCCCCAGCCCGCACGGTACCTACCCTACGCTTTGCCTTCTGGCGGAAGCAGCATTCCCTTCTCAAGATGCCGCGTGACGTGCGCATAGGAAGCCGCGTGCGGATCATGGGTGACCATCACAATCGTCTTGTGAAAGTCTTCGTTCAGTCGCTTCAAGATCTCCAAAACCTCCGTAGCGGAGTGACTGTCCAAGTCGCCAGTTGGTTCATCGGCCAGCAACAGCGTAGGATCGCTCACAATGGCGCGAGCAATGGCCACGCGCTGCTCCTGCCCGCCGGAAAGCTGCTTCGGAAGATGGTTGACGCGTTCTTCGAGGCCTACAAGTTTCAACGCAGTCATGACGTGATCCCGCCGCTGCTGGTGGTTCAATTTGGTGAGAAGCAGAGGCAGTTCCACGTTTTCAAAAGCAGTCAGCACCGGAATCAAATTGAATGTCTGGAAGACGTACCCGATGTGCTCGTTGCGCCAGTGGGCCGCCTGGGAGTCGCTGAAGCGGAAAATGTTCTGGTTCTGTACCAGCAACTCACCTGAAGTCGGCCGGTCGATCGCCGCGATCATGTTCAGCAGCGTGGTTTTGCCCGATCCCGAGGGTCCCATCAATGCCATGAATTCTCCGGCCGCGATGTCAATGGAGACATCGTCAAGCGCCTTTACCTCAAACGCCTCGCGCTTAAAAATTTTGCTAACGTTGCGCGCCTGAACGACTTTGGTTCCGGTAGCGATTTTGTTTTCGACAACTGTGCTCATCATGAATGCCCCTTAATTTTGATTGTGTCTCCATCCTTCAAATCTTGCGGCCCCGCGCTGATCACGCTTTCCCCACCCACCAGGCCGTCGACCAGAAATCCATCGGTGCGCTGGCTGATGATGTGAACTTCACGCATCCGCGCCTTCCCGTCGAAGGCCAGAAAAACCACTTTCTTGCCGTCATGGTCGCGCAACGCGGTCGCTGGCACAAACGCTCCCGCGGGTTGCGTGCTCGAAGGCTTTTTCTCGTCCGCCAGGAATTTCACCGTGGCATTCATCTCCGGCCGCAGATATTCGTCCGGATTCAGTACCTGAACTTTTACCTGCACCGTGGCTTTTTGCCGATTCGCTTCCGGGGAGATCTGCGCGATTTCGCCTTTGTATTTGCGATCGGGATAAGCATCGACGGTGACAATGCCTTTCTGCTTCGGACCGAGCCGCGCGAAGTCGGATTGCGCAATATCGAGCTCCACCTGAATATCGTTCAAGTCGGCGAGCGAAACAACCGACCCCTGAGGCCCGCCAGCCGCCGCGCTCGCGAACTGCGCGGTAATCAGTTCCCCCTTTTCGGCGGTACGATCAAGAATCGTGCCGGTGACGGGTGCGCGAATCACGGTCGCGTCGAGCTGCGACTTCGCATAATCAAGTTGGCCCTGGGCTTGTGCCAACGCTCCCCGTGCGCGCGCAATCTCTTCCTGGCGCGGGCCGATCTTCATCAGTTGAAAAGCCTTCTCCAGCGAATTAACCCGCTGCTGATCCGAATCGAACCTCGCGGTAACGTCGTCGAGCGCCTGCCGGGCAACCACCCCGGCAGCCGAGAGTTCCTTCGTACGATCCAGAGTGAGTTTGTCGTTGACCAGCGTAGCCCGCGCTTCGTCGAGGTTGTGCTGAGCTTGTTGAATTTCTTCCGGCCTCGACCCGTGCTCAAGTTCATCGAGATAGGCGCGAGCATTGTCGACTGCGCCCTTTGCCTGATCGTAGGAAGCGCGGAACTCCTCGTCCTCCAACCGCACCAGAACTTGTCCCTCTTTGACCTTGTCGCCTTTTTCCACGCCAATCCAAGCTAGGCGTCCAGTCACCTTGGAGTTCACATTGATGGTGTGATGGGCGACGATGTAGCCCGTCGCGGACAGCACCGTGCCGCCCACATCGCTGCTCTCCGCGGAGGCGCGCACGACCTCCACCTCCGGCGCGTCCCGCGCCAGCAGGCGATAGGCGAGCGCAGACAAACTCAACAAGACTACAACCACAATTCCAATCACGATGTAGCGGCGCGCCCACGCCGGCGGTTCGCCGTTACTTGCTCCGCGAGCGGTGCGGTCGATTCGCAAGCTCTGCAGGTCTTCGTGTTTTGCGTCAATCGGCATAAATATCGATGCGGCTTCCGGCGTCAGGTTTTCGGCGTCCGGAAATCGAAATCCTTAAATTCCTGGCGCCGGAGGCCGGAAGCCGCCCTTGAACTGCAAATCAACCTCGCAACGCGTTAAGAATATTCTGTCGCGCCGCATGCCAAGCCGGAAAAAGTCCGCCGAAGAAGCCCATCAACAGCGCAAAAACAATCGCATAAGCTGCCACTTGCGCCGTGATCCGCAGGCTGAAGACAACTTCGCTGAACGTTACTGCATTCGACGTGCCGGTTTGCATTCCGTTAAAGGGAAGCATCAGGAGAATTCCAATGATAGCGCCCAGCAATGCCAACATTAGGGATTCAAGAACAAACGATGTGAGAATCGCGGGACGAGAGAAGCCCAACACTCTCAAAGTCGCAATCTCACGGCCGCGGTACGCGACTGCGGCATACATCGTGTTCATGGCCGCAAAACTCGATCCAATGGCCATGATGATCGCAACCACAATCCCGATGTATTTGATGGGAGCGCCCGAACTGGTTTGCTTCGCGTAATAATCGGTTTCCAGAACTCCTTCGAGTTTCAGACGCTGATCGTCGCTAACTCGGTTCTTGAGCGCATCGGCAGCGATGGCATCGGTAGCCCGCAGGTACGCAGAAGAATACCCGCCCTGCCGATCGAAATCCGCCGCCATCTGATTTACGTCTCCCCAAACTTCGGATTCGTATGCCGAGCCTCCGGCGTCGAAGACTCCGACAACTTTCCATGATCCTTTGCCGAACTCCATGCTGTCGCCAATGTTGGCATGGGCAAAGCGGTCGCGTATGGACTTGCTTACCACCACTTCACGCTGTCCGGTCTGGAACCACCGGCCATCGATCAGCTTCGCACTCGGCCGAAGCTCAAGGCCGTCTGGCATCATTCCGCGCACCGTTACATTAACTTCGCCCGTGCCATCCTTGCGGGGGAGCACGATTACTACTACCCATTCGCCAGAAACCATAGGATCGCCACGACTATCCTTGGCAATGCCAGGCAGAACTTTCAGCGTGGGAAACAGTGCGGCGTCGAAGCCACCGGATAGCTCTGCCTCCGATCCTTTGCGCAGCACCAGCACATTGTTGGGATTGCCGCTGGAAACGAAAGCGCGCTTCAAGCCCGCCAGCAACGCCATCAGGAAAATCGCGGTCGTCACCGTCAACGCGATGCCCAGCGCGGTCATGATAGTAAGGCCTTTGCGAAGTTTCAAATTGCGGATGTTGTAGCTGATCGGTATCGCCATAAATTCATCTCAATTGGGCTCGGCCGGTTAGCCGATGTGGCGCAAGCCCTCCACAATATTTGTGCGTGATGCTTTGTACGCCGGCAGGTAACCGCTCACCAGTCCCAGGGTGACAGCGACAAAAAGCGACAGCCCTGCCGTCGGCGGATTAACTTTCATGTCCAGCGGAATTCCCAATCCAATGAATCGATGGGTCAGCATCGAGACCAGTGGGATCGCCACCAGGACGCCAAGCACACCGCCCGCCACCGCCAGAGCTACGGATTCGCTGACGAAGATCGACAACACGCGCGCTCGCGTAAACCCCAAAGTTTTCAGCAAGGCCACTTCCCGCGTCCGGCTGCGCACCGACATCGCCATGGTGTTGGCCGAAACTAGCATGATGGCGAATGCGACCGCCCCGCAAATCCCGAGAATGAAAGCCTTCACATTTCCCAGCGACGCCACAAAACCGAGTTGAAAAGCCTTTTCGCTCTCGCTCTTCGTGGGCAGGGGCGAGTTACGGAACATGTCGTCGATTTGTTTGGACACGCGTCCCACGCCGTCGGCGGAGTCGATCTGGGCCGCATACCAGCCCGCCTGACCTTTGAACCAGGGTACCGCCTCCTCCAAGTATTTGGTGTGAAAATACAGCGAATTCTGCGGCGGATCGCGGTGATAAATCGCGCGAATCGTCAACTCCGGATTGACCGGAAATATTGTTCCCAGCAAAGTAATGTGGTCGCCGAGCTTCCAGCCATATTTGTTTGCCAAGGTCACATCCACCAGAGCCCCGGCGCGATCCTGTTGCCACGCCTTCAACTGCTCCGGCGGCACGATCTTGTCGGAGGCGACTTTTAGATATTCATCAGGATCCGTAGCCACTTGGGCGAAGAAATGTTCTGGACGGTCATCAATATATCGGCCTCCAAACCACGTCTCCGGCACCACTGCTGTAACCCCGGGTACGGCGCGGATCTTTTCCCGATAGTAGGCCGGCAGGAAAAACGCAAGCGACACACGGTCACGAACAATCAGTCGGCGGGCTGCCTCTGGCGCCACCTGATCGATGTAAAACGCCCGCCAGATAGAAATCATGAGCGTGAGCAACAACAGGGAAAAAGAGACGCTGAGCATCGTAAGCACGCTGCGACGCTTGTTGCGGAAAGCACTGCGCACGACAAAACTGCTTATCGTCATATTTCAATCCGCTCTCAACCGATGTGGCGCAGCCCGTCCACAATATTCACCTGCGATGCGTGGTAAGACGGAAGCAGGGAGCTGGCAAGCCCCACCAATCCCGAGACGAATAGAGCCATCACCCACATTCCGGGGGTCACTTTCATGTTGTAGAAAGTCATATACGGTGACTGCGACACGCCGTAGATCAACAAATACGCTAGTCCGACACCGATCAATCCGCCAGCAAGAGCCAGTGCCACCGCTTCGCTTATGAACAGCCCGAGAACGCTTTGCCGGGTGAAGCCCAGAGTTTTCAGAACCGCGACTTCTCGCGTTCGCTCCCGGATCGACATCGCCATGGTGTTGGCGGAGACCAGCAGCGTCGCAAAAACCACCGCCAGACAAATCATGAGGATGAAGGCCTTCACATTGCCCAGCATGGCGACGAACTCCAGTCCGAACGCCTTCTCACTCTCCGCTTTTGTAGGCTGTGGCGAATTGCGGAACATATCGTCAATCGCGCTCGCCACCTTGCTCACGTCCTGGGGCGAAGCCACAAGAATGCTGAAGGTACCCGCCTGCCCCTTGAAAAACGCAACCGCCTCTTCCACATACTTAGCATTGAAATAGACGGCCTTGTCGTCTGGGTAAGAACTGAAAATGCCCCGAACATACAACTCAAGATCAACCGGATAGATGGTTCCCTTCAAAACAATTCGGTCACCCAGCTTCCACCCGTATTTGTTTGCCAGCGTGTCGTCGACGATCACTCCCTGTCGATCCCGCTGCCATGCCGTCAGTTGGTCGGCCGGCATCTTGATATCCCGGTATACTTTGAAAAACTCATCGGGATCGGTACCGAACTGCGCAAAAAAGTTTTCCGGCTTGTCATCCTTGTAAATTCCTCCGAACCAGGAGACCGGTACTATGGCCACAACTCCCGGCAGAGCGCGAATCTTCTCTCGATAGAAGCCGGGCAAGCTGAAAGTCAACGACACGCGGTGCCGCACCACCAGCCTTTCGGCGGATTCAGCGCTGCCCTGGTCCAGATAAAAAGCTCGCCAGATGGTCATCATGAGGGTGAGCAAAAGCAAAGAGAAAGCGATACTCAACACCGTAAGAATGCTGCGGCGCTTGTTTCGGAAGGCGTTTTTGGTGACAAACCGGCTCAAAGTCATGTTGAACCCCAGGTAGAATGCGCGGACGAGATCACCTAAAAACTGTAGGCTTCAAGGATAAACGAACGACTCCGTTTCCGCCAACCTCGTCTCGAACCTTCAAACGGCTCGCGCAGCCTGCCTGAACCAACCCGAATCCATACTCAATCAGGTTAGACGTGAACGCCAGTGGGAGTCGTCATCCTGCTTACATGACAAATGTCACTGTGTTTTGCGCTAATCGATTTAACTCGCCAGTCAGTCGAAAGGTTACGCAGGAATGTTCTGTCTGCGGCATCGAATTTTCCGCTTCCGTTACTCGCGCTTGATGCTAGGCAGGGTTTGCGCTCACATACTTGATAGTAGCCAACACGGCCTGCTGAATGGTTAATTTCGGCTTCCAGCCCAGCGCTCGGATCCGCGAGCAATCGAGCAGAATAAATGGACTATCCCCTACCCAACCGCGTTCGCCTCCGGAATATGTGAGCTTTGGTTGAAGACCGAGATGCTCGCAGATCCACCCGATCGAATCGTTGACCTCGCAGAATTCATCCGTGCCCAGATTGAAAATGTTTACATTGCCATCGGCATGTTCGAGGGCGAGCAGAATTGCGTCGATGCAGTCTTGCACATAAAGATAAGATTTCCGCTGATGGCCGTTGCCCAACACATGAAGGTGTTCCGGATGCTCGGAAAGCTGCCGCCAGAAATCGAATACATGCCCGTGCGAGTAACGTTCGCCAAGAATCGATACAAAGCGAAAAATATATCCCTGCATTCCGAAGCCTTCGCAGTAGGCTTGAATCAGGCCTTCCGCGGCCAGTTTGGACGCACCGTATAACGAGGTCTGTATCGGGAAAGGACAAGTCTCAGGCGTGGGAAAAGTCTCCGGCTCGCCGTAGACCGATCCTGTAGAAGAAAAGACGATCCGTTTGCAGTTTTGCTCCCGCATGGTTTCAAGCACGTTCCAGGTTGCGATCGTGTTCTGATCCAGATCTTTGCGCGGATGTTCAGTGCCGAAGCGCACGTCGGCATTGGCTGCGAAATGAACAACTAACTCCGCACCCTCCATTGCCGATTCCAGACTATTTCGGTCAAGCAAGTCCGCCTGATAAAACGTGAAGCGGGGATTAGGCGACGCAGTTTCCAGAAACCCTCGCTGCCCGGTCGACAAGTTATCGAATCCGGCGACGGTGTGCCCTGCCGACAGAAGGCGGTCGACCATGTGACTGCCGATAAAACCCGCGGCGCCGGTGACTAGAACGCGCAAAAAACCTCCGCTGGGCTAATGCAATTTTGGCAAATGCAATTTAGTTCGTGATGAAAGCAGGACCACGACGATTCGCAGCGTTTTCTCTCTGCGACCTTCGCAAACACTTTGCGGGCTTGGCGCTCAAAGGTTTTCACAACCCGCTATCGACTGTTCGAGGAACTCTGCCGCAGCGCGATTCGTGTCCCCTTCAGTTCAAACCGGCTATCGCGCCAGACATATCGCAGATTCAGATAGCTGGCGAACCACACTGCAAAGCCGAGCAGGTCGCGCAGCGGATAGAGCCATGGCGCGCGCCGTATTTGCGGATCCCGAACCACCATCCAGCCCACCGGCCACGCCTCAACCAAGCGGTTCAACACAGCCACGCCCAGCAGCAGTGCTCCAAGTCTCCAGTGCCCTAACGCCGCGGCTGCCACGAACCCAAGCAGACCGTACGGCATCGCGAAGATCAGCCCGCTTCCAAAATGGCCCTTGGGCCGCGAGTAGCGCGTCGTTTGCGCCCAGCGCAATTGGTTTTGCCACATCCGGCGGAAAGATTTCTGGTTCACCACATGGTCGATGACGTACCCTGAGAGCACCACGCGATAACCCGCTTTTGCAATCAAGTTGCCGATGGCAAAATCATAAGCAATGTAGTCCTGCAACGCGGTGTAGCCGCCAATACTGGCCAGCGAATCTTTGCGCACAACGGTAGTCGGCCCCAACCCAAACTTCATTCCTTCGAGCAGATTCGCCACCAGCACTCCGGCTGTCATTTCCACCGACATCCCAATTGCGGTGAGCCCGGAGAAAAATCCTGCCGCATTCTTGCCGCGATACACGCATGTCACCATCCCAACTTCCGGGTCGAGTAACGGGGGCACGATTTCTCGCAGGTATCGCGGACCAACTTCTACATCGCTATCGGTCGTAACCAGGACGTCGTGTGCTGCAGCCTCTGCCATGCAATGGAACGCGTAGACCACCGGATTCGGCCACGGCGTGCCGGTTACCAGAACCCGGCTTCGTATATTTGGATAGCGAGCGCACACTTCCCGCACAACATCGAGAGCCGGATCATCCGCCTCATCGGCCGCAAATAGAATTTCGTAGTCAGGGTAATCCTGCCGGAAGAAGCTCTCAATATTCTCTTTGAGCCTGGCCTCCAGTCCGTGCACCGGCTTCAGCACGGAGACTGCAGGCAGATGCGCGTCGTCAGGAGCGCAACTGATTTGTCTCCGAGCTTCGGAGCGAAACCGGATAACGCCCACTATCGCCAGAATAAGGAACACGGCTGAAGATAAAGTACCAATCAGCGCCACGCCCAAAACGAAATATGAAATCAGCCCGATCAATCCGTATCGCCCGCAGGACTTCGAGAATTTAAAACTATCGCCACAAATCCGCCCAAGTCGTCAGAGGGCAATTCACAATATACATTTCTACGGTGTTAAGAGGTTAGCAGGATGGCGAAGTCACTTCGAGGCTTTGGGCGCGGTGTTCGAGACATGCTGGTCCGCAACCTTTGTGATTTTGTAATCTTTGTACTCAATGGAGAGAATGGCCCGCCCTCCAAGGCGTATTGCGCTTTCCGTACGATTCTCTGCCGGCAGCCAGAAATCGTTCACTTTGGCGTATTTGTGGTCGACTTCTGTGTTCTTGATCCACATGGACGGACTTCTAGCCGGCTCCCCTTCGATCCGCACGACGGCGAAGTCTTTGGCATCAACCCAGATTTTTCCACGGTACAGAAACTTATTCCTGGTTTTGGGCAAAAGGTTAAGCACGTATTGCGCGCCGTTCGGAGTCGTTTCGTAGGCAGCGAAAGTGAAATCGTAGTTGGCAGTCGTCATCGCGCTGTGCTGGAAGTTCTCCTGGTTGAGAAATTCTTGCTCGCTCTCCAGCAGTCTCTTAAAAATATGGTCGACGAGGAACTTGGACCCACTCTGCGACACTATGCGAAACTCTTTTGCATTGGGCGCATGGTAGGTCACATCCACTACCATTTCGGCGTCACGATCACTCGGGAACCCGCGATACTGCATTCGGTAGATGCGCCTGCCGCTGAACTCAACCAACGCCGCAGCCCGCTGCGCGTTTCTTTCCTGAAGCCTCCGGGTTACCTCCTCGACGGGTAGTGGCGCACTCTGTGTGAAATACGATGAACTACCAGAACCTGGCTCGCGATATAGATTCTGGCACCTCGCCGTCACACTCCAACCCAGCAAGAAAAAACCAACAACCCAGACGATTCCCCTGTAACGCATGACGGCCTCAGATGCCGAAATTAGATGCCGAACCTGTTGTTTCAGTCTACGCGAAATAGCGGACCGCCGAACTGACATGTCCTGTGGTCAAAGCTGAATTTTCCCGCTCTGAAAATTGCATGCGACTGCTTCAGGGTTTGACCTCGCATGCTTCTTCGAGGTTGGCTTGGTTACCTTTGTGCCTCACTCGTCGGAGCTATTCCCGTTCGCCACTGCTTCGTCGCAAAATATCTCCAGGATCAAATACAAGCCATGATTGCCAAAGCAAACCGGCGTCAGCAGGATCGCATGCAGGCTGTGCTACCCGTTCGAGTGCGGGGAACAGACGCATCCGGTGTTGCCTTTGAAGGACTGGCCCATACTCTCGACCTCACGCCCGTTGGGGCGCGGTTGGGGGCGATTCGACATGAACTGAAGGCGCTCGACACGCTGATTATTTTTTACCGCCAGCGCCGAATGGAATTCTCGGTAGTCTGGACGAAGCCTCTGGCTGGGACGGGCGAATACCAGGTCGGCCTCCAGGCCTTATCGCACGCAAAGGAAGCTTGGTTAGCCGGTCTATTCAATTCCAGCGGAGAGCAGGCAAAAAAAGCCTCCGCCAGCACTGGAGCACTTTGAATTACGGAGAGATCATGGACTACTTTCTAAATACACTCTGGTCGAATGAAGAAGGACAAGACGTTGCTGAGTATTCCGTGATGCTAGCGGTCATTCTTGTGATCGTCGTGGGCACGGTCCGGCTGATTGGTTCCAATGCAGGCAACGTGTTCTCTCAAGTCGGCAGCTCGATTCAATAGCCGGATCCAATAGACAAGGTCAATTCACGGCCCGGCCAGCGCGTCACCGCAGATTGCACACGAAAGCTTAGAACAAATCCTGCGGATGACAAGGCAGATGGCCAACCCAAGTCTGCGGCCATTTCAGGGATGCAACGCGTTTCCCATCATCAGAGCAAACAGCAACGGAAGATAAATAACCGTGGCTTGCAAGACGTGGCGAGCAAGCATCTTGGAGCGCGGGCTGTTCAGCGGCATTTTCAGAAATGCCAGGCGCGCGCCAAAGTAGAAAAGTGCAAGGCCTAAAACCAGAGCTCCCACCAGATAGATCCTGCCCGCCATTCCGAAAAAGCTCGGCAGCATGCTAAGCGGAATCAAAATCAGCGAGTAGCCCAAAATGCGCCGTGCCGTGGAGCGTCCATCCTCCTCAACTACCGGCAACATGCGAATTCCACCACTCGCGTAATCCTCGCGATAGAGCCAAGCGATCGAGAAAAAATGCGGAAACTGCCAGACAAACAAGATGCCAAACAGGATTAAGGTTTCCCACTCGAGACGGCCTCGCGCCGCAGTCCAGCCCAAAACTCCCGGCATAGCCCCAGGAAAAGCGCCCACAAACGTGCAGATGGGGGAAACCTTCTTGAGTGGCGTGTAGGCGGCAAGATATACGACGGATGTCAGGAAAGTCAGCAACCCAGTCAAAGGATTCGTCAATACCGCCAGATAAATCGACCCTCCAACCGTGGCAATCAGTCCCGCCGTCATCGCGTGAGCCAGGCTCATCCGGCCCGCCGGCAGTGGACGTTGCGCGGTCCTGCGCATATGCGCGTCCACTTCGTGTTCCATTACTTCATTCAGCGCCGCCGTTCCACTGGAAACCAGCCCAATACCCAGCAAGGCGTGGAAAAGGCCCCAGGATAGCGAGGAGACTCCCGTTTTCTGCGCTCCGAAATAGTAGCCGCACCATGCCGTCATAACGATCAAAGTGGTCACACGCAGTTTCATCAACTCGGCGTAGTCGCGCAGTAGAACGGTTGCGTGCCTGCGTAGAAGAAAGAGTGGCTGGGTCATCGTGCTCATTGGAAAGTTAGTGGTGTGGTTGTCGTACCGCTTCCTTCACGGTCCGACGCATTTCTCAGTCGATAAAGAGGCAGCTCCCACAAAGCCGCCCAAAATACTCCAAGGATTGCATAGGTACTCTCATGGCTTTCTAAAGTCAAGTCCAAACTCCGAATCGACCGGCAAACTCCATTCGGATTAAACTCTGCGAAGCTGTTCTATTCCGCTACTGGCCGCCCGAAGACCCACCCGCAGTAAAGCTCTCCGGCGGATCAAAAAAACATTGATGCCATAGCGCGGCGTCCGACAATGTACCGGCCTTCCATTGCTGCAGGGTCGGAAGCGTGGCGGCAATCATCCCTCCGTCTGCGGAATCAAAGATCAGCACAATTCCCGCCAATTCCTGCGGCTTTTGCGCGAGTTCTGGATAATCCTTGTCCAGAACTGATTTTGCGAACTCCAATCTCAGTAGAGGTCCAGCATCTTTCTGGGATTCATTAATCTTTTCCACCGAGACGATTTTTACAGTTTTCCCGCGAAGAGGGCCCCAGTCCCCGGGGAACTGCGCCTTTTCTTCCCGCGTTACATGGAACAAATCCCCGGCCGCGGGCACCGGACTGGGAGGCAAGTCGCTGTCTGGAACGCTGGCCGGCATCTCCAGGTTGTTCCGCCAGATCCATCCTCGGGACAAACCTGAGATGCGCACATGGACCCAGTCGCGATTAAAATCAAGCATCTCAAACTCATCGTGTGCGCTCGCCAGGAACAGTGTCTTGGCGGTCAAACTCGCGGCGGCCACCACGGGAGTTCCGGATTTTTTTACCGCGACAAGGTTGGTGGGATGTGCCTGGCTCTTCAGAATCTCCTCCAGACTATTTGCCTCGGCCTGCAGCCCTCGTACATCCTGCTCGTCGACTTTGTTCTTCCCACTCTCCGTGCCATTCTTTTCTTTTTCTTGCTCCGCCAGACTCTGGGCCAGGGAAGATGAAAAACTGCCGCTGTTTTCTGGAATTCTGGGCACCGGCGCTGAAATCGTAGGTTCAGCCGGATTCGGTTCGGTCAGATCCGGAGCCTTCTCTGTCCGCGCTGGCGCAGCCGAAGGAAAACTCTTTACGCTCGGTTGTGCTGCTTTGCTGGCGAGTTGATCCGCCAGTTGATCGAGCAGGTCCGCCTCCAGACGGCCATTCGACGTCAGCAGTTGATATCCAGAATGACCGGCGACTGGATCGGCGTACCAGGCTGTCACTTGCACGCTCACGCGCACCAGGCATCCTCCCGACGCAGTGGAGCTGACTTGAATTTTCGACTGATAGTAACCGCGCTGGAAACGGTCCAAAGGATGATCATCTGACGTGGCGAAGCCATCGAGCACCGGTAAACGCCCCCCCATGGCAGATTGCATTCCTTTGAGCACCTGCTCCACAGTTGCCTTTGACTGGGGGAACGTCCGCTCCAACCCGCTTCCTTGCGGATAGCCGCTTTCGACCAGACATAGTGCCACAACAAAAGTTAATAATGAGACCGCGCGCGACCGGCCCGAACCTGCGAAACCACGCCTCATCGCTGCTCCAACTGGTCCCGCATGATCCACCCGTGCTGCCCCTCGTGCGTCTCCACGCCGTACCAATAAGGCGTTGAAATCAGAATCAGGACTTCCGTGCCAGCCGTTAAAGATTGCAGCGTGCTCGCGGTATGAAATGGCGCGGACTTTAAAGGCGCTCCCGGTGCTTTCACCATCCGCGCGACCTCTCTGCGAAGATTCTTGACCCGTTCTTCCAGAGTTTGCCCGGGCACGGATTGAATTTGCGGCGCGTCGGTTGTAGGCTGCGGCGTGCTCGCAGGAGGGGTCGTGTTCGCAAGCGGCGCCGTGCTCGTGGCTTGCGCCGTCTCGATTCGCGGCGCGGGCGCCGCACGATTTTCCGTCTCTTGAGGCTCGTCCGGGGGCGCGAATGAAGGCGTCGGTACGGCACGATCGTTCGACGGTATCGTGAAAGTCCGCCTCGTCGCCAGCTGCTCTTGCCGCTCTTTTTGTGCTTCGATGTTCTGCTTCTTCATCACCTCGATGGCTTCAAGGTGTTCTTGGATATCCTTGTATTCTGCGCTTTCGACCGAACCGTTCGATTGATGAACCGTGCGCCGGAAGTCTTCCTGGAAAAGCGCGTCGATACGCAAAACCGTGTTCTTTTCTCCCTGCGCCGCCACCACGTACCTCACCGCGAGCGTGCCCACGTCTCCGCTATCCTTGAAGTTGCGCGGATCGATAGCCCCCTCGCGAATTTTGTAGAAGACCTTCCCCTCCTGGTCCCATGCTGGAAATACCCGCGCGGAGGTAGCCGCTTTTGCGCCCGCGACGAATTCGTCCTTGTTGTATTCCTTGGTTCCCCGGATGACCCCATTCTGCGCGACGTCTTCCACAACTTGCTCGACTTCGATCGCTGGCAGCGGAATGTTTACAATCAAACCTTCCCCGTAAGGCAATTTGTCTTTACCACGGCCCAGAAGTGTGGGCGCGGCCGCCAGGAGCAGAAGTCCCGCGATAATCGCACGATTTCTAGCCCGCCGCACCATCTGGCTTTGAACTCCTGTCCACCAGTTCACGATCATCTCCGTCCCAGACTCCAAAGTCTCGTACTCTCGGCGTGTAACTGTCAATATGGGAAGGCGCACCAATCGTGCGGGTGTACGTTAGCGTACGTTCGGCTTGCCCGAGGGTCGATGCCTGATCATGAGTTGGGCACCTCCAAAGATGACATTGTAAAAAAATTGTCAAAACCTCTTGAACTTCGGCTTTGCACCGTAGTAGGATTTCGCGCGGTACGGTGGTAGAACCTTTATTGTTCTTTTGGTGTCACAGCGTAGCAAATGTGAAGGTTCGCGTTTGCTGCGTCTCTTTACGGCATTCTGTGGATTTTTTAATCACCGATCTTGACTTAATCTTGCCGAGGAGCCGGCCATGCATGTTTTGAGTCGTTCCAATCTTCGCAAGTTAGTTCACTCTGCGATCTCCCTTCTATCTCTGGCTGTGGTTATCGCGCCGATGATGCTCACGCTCAGCCAGCCGGCGCACGCCTTGCCTGCATTCGCCAGAAAGTATGGCCTGCGCTGCTCAGCCTGCCACGAATCCTGGCCGATGCTGAACTATTTCGGCCAAAAATTCAAGGACAACGGCTACCAGCTCATGAATGACCGTGATTCTCCGATCTGGCAGAACCCCGGGTACTGGCCGGTCACCTTTCGTATGACACCGATCTGGCACCGGGTGAGCACCGGCAAAGTCGCGGTCGACGTATATTCCGGAGGGGCCCCTACCGGCGCAACGACGCAGCAGCGCGTCGAAAGTTCCGGCTTTGACTTGAGTGGCCTCGACCTGCACACTGGCGGCACACTGGAAAAGAATTTTTCTTTCTTCTTGCTCCCGTCATCCGATTCGACCGGCGCCTTTCACTTCGAGACCGTCATGGCCCGGCTTGACAACCTGGGGGGCAGCCCCTGGCTCAATATCAAGCTCGGTAAATTCGAGCTCGACAACCTGCTTTCTGAAAAGCGCATCCTGACGCTGACCGGCAACGGCGGTGTTTATCAGACGTATCACTTTATGCCGCAGGGTGACGGAAATATTTTCGGGCAGATAGGCGACAATCAACTCGGCCTCGAGTACCTGGGGCACTCGGTGGACGACCGCACCCGCATTTCCGCTGCTCTCATTAGTTCGCAGGATGGAAACGTGGGCGTGACCTTGGGCTCCAACTCCTATACCGGATTCTTTACCGGAAGCCAGGCTTTTGACGCTGGAAAGCTCGGGGTGGAGCGAGTCGGCTTCTACGCCATGGTCGGAGAGGCAGCCACGTACTTTCGAACCTCCGGCGGCGTGCCCATCCCCGGATCGGGGATTGGCAACAAAGGATTCAGCCGCGTGGGCTTCGTTGGACAGTTCTATCTGGGCGAACACTTCGATCTTCAAGTCGTAACACAGCACGGCTCCGATAACGCGTGGTTCGGTCAGGGTTACGGCAACGCCGTGGCCACGGACGGCGATGGAGGAGTGTTGTGCACAACTCCCACTGGCTGCCCTCCGAACAATGTGCCGGGAACAACTCTTCCGGCGACTGCACGAGCGCCAACCTGGAACGGTGCGACCTTCGAGGGTCACTACGTGTACAGTCCGCAGCTGATTTTTATCGGCCGCTATGAGTTGGAGAGGGTGTCGCAGCAAGCGACGGTGGGAACTCCTTCGAACCTTGGCAATATCACCACCTACACCATCGGCTACCGCTACAACCCGTTCATGACCAGCCGCGCTGGCTTCGCATGGCACAACGAGTACAACTGGCTGCATCAGGATGGAGTCGCGCCGGATGGCACAAATCTGAACACCAGCGAACTGCTGCTGGGATTTGACTTTGATTTCTAAGCCTTTGATTTCGTAAGAGAGGGATAGACATGCTGACAAGATTGCAGAAGTGGACGCTTTCGCTGGGCGCGGCTGGGTTTTTGGCATTCCCGCTGACTTCATCGGCGCAGCTCTCGACCTTCGATATCGCGACTCGCGACAAAATGGAAAGTCACGTCGGCAATATAACTGGCCATATCAGCGGCAGGGCAAAATATGATTATCGCCGATATTGCGTCGGTTGCCATGGCGAGCTGGGTGATGGCAATGGCGAAAACGCCGCCTGGTTTGAGACTCCCATGTACCAGAAGCCTCGCGACTTTCAATTGGGAGTATTCAAGTGCCGCTCCACTCCCACCGGGACCCTGCCTACTGACCAGGATCTTTTCGACGCCATCACCCGCGGGTTCGACCGTTCGAACATGCCGCCGTGGAATACCTTCACCAAGCAACAGCGCGCCGACCTCGTCGCGTTCGTGAAGCATTTCTCTCCCCGCTTTGTAAACGAAAAGCCGGGAACGCCCATCACGATTCCTCCCGAACCCGAAGTGACCCCCGAGCGCATTAAAGCCGGTCGTGAGGTATTTGCCCGGGTGCAGTGTTGGAAGTGTCACGGCGTGCAAGGCATGGCGAATGGCCCATCCGCAGCCACCCTCACCGACGACCTCGGCCGCCCGATAGCGGCTTTCAACTTTACTGAAGGCTCTCGGCCCAAATGCGGTGACACGGACCAGGACATCTACAGAATCTTCATGACCGGCCTGGACGGCACCCCTATGCCGTCGTTCGCCGACAACATCAAGCCCGACGAGGCTTGGGATCTGGTTTTCTACCTGCGAACCTTTATGCGTCAACGTAGCAAGGAAAAAGAAATGGCGAAGCAACTCAATCTGAAGCCCGTAGATCCGAACGCTCCTGTGGGACAACAGTAGCGCACAGAGTGGCATCGTAGTCGAAGCTCGAGCTTCGCAGTTTCCAAGGAGAAACTTCCATGAAAAATCGTTACAATTTCGCAGTTGTACTATCGGCAGTAGTTCTTGTAGCGTGTGGAGCGCTGATATTAGGTCAGAAAGTGAGCGCGGCTGGCGAAGGCAAAATTACGGGAACCGTTAAACTCGACGGCGCGGCACCGCACATGCGCGGCATCGATATGTCGAAGGATCCTTATTGCGTTAAAGCTAACTCGGCCAGTCCCGTCCACATGGAGACGACTGTGGTCGGTTCGGGTGGTGGATTGGAGAACGTAGTCGTCTATCTCTCCCAAGGTTACAGCGGCCCGGCGGAAGCATCGACTACCGAGCCGGTATTCGATCAAAAGAACTGCATGTATACGCCGCATGTGCTGGCGATGGATACGAACCAGAAATTCAAGGTTGTCACCAGTGACCAGACCACCCACAATATCCATCCGCTGCCCAACCCGATGACCGGAAATATCCCGTGGAACCAGTCGCAGCCCCCCGGAGCAGCACCGGTGGAAAAGAGTTGGAAGGCCGAGGAGGTCATTCCGGTGCAGTGCAACATTCACCCTTGGATGCACGGCTGGTTCGTGGTGGTCAAGGGACCGTACGCGACCACCGACGGCAGCGGCAATTTCACGATTAACAACGTGCCGCCCGGAAGTTACACCGTGACTGCCTGGCACGAACCGGACGAGAAGCAGACGCAGAAGGTTACTGTGGCTGCCGGTGGTGCGGGAACTGCGAATTTCACTTTTAAGGCAAAGTAGTAAGGTAAGCCTTCAACGCGGTTACAGCACAAAGCAGCAATTCACGAATCGCCGCAGTTCTCGCTGCGGCGATTCGACAACTTAGGCCCGTTTTAATGGCCAGAGGCGGGACGATATGGCGAAGCTATTCGCGGTAACGATCATTCTGATCGCAATTGCCTCGGCAGTTCCTATCGTGATGCACATGTGGCCCATGCCCCAGGACATCTCCACCCATGGATCGTTGATTGACGAGCAGTATGCTGACACGATGGCGGAAGCCGGCATTTCATTCCTCGCCTCGCAGTTCCTGCTGGCATTCTTTATCTGGAGATTCTCAACCCCAAAGCCAGGCGAGAAGGTCAAGAATTTTCCCGGAGGCGCCACAGGCTTGGTCGTTGCTGCCTTCTTGTTGGTGGGCACTGAGGTTTTGGCTCTCGGAGTGTTCGGTGCCAAAGCTTGGGCCAAGGTATATCTAACCCCTCCCGCGGCCGATGCTATGCCAGTCCAGGTGCAGGCGGGACAGTTTGCATTTTATTTCCGCTACCCCGGTCCGGACGGAACATTCGGCCCAATTCACCCCGATCAGATCAGTGAGGCCAATGCGAACTTCTTTGGCCTGGATACCACCCACGACCCAGATTCCAAAGATGACATCGTCACTGCTGAAATGGCGATTCCTGTGAACCGCGAAATTCATTTGCTGATGCACTCCAAGGATGTGGGCCACTCCTTTTATGTGCCTGAGTTGCGTATTCAGCAGGATTTCGTCCCGGGGTTGGACGTGACGGTTCACTTCACCGCCACCAAGATCGGCAGGTATGAAATCGTTTGTACGCAGCTTTGCGGCCTCGGGCATTACAACATGAAGGCTTATCTCGAAGTGAAGTCTCAGGAAGATTACGATACCTGGATTAAACAGCAGGCGGCTTTGCAATAGAAAGTCTTTCAGAAGTTGTTTTGCGAGGGACTTCGCCGGGACCCGGGCAAAAGAGAATCCAGGCTGAGCCCCGAGGAAACTGGACCAAATCTCTGTTGAGGTGAGGTGACCACAATGCACGATATGTCCGCTCATGCGGCGCAGCACGGAGCTCCTACCAGCTTCATTCGAAAGCATATCTTCAGCACTGACCACAAGGTCATCGGCAAGCAGTATTACGCGCTCGCATTGTTGGCCGCCTTGATCGGCATGGTGCTTTCCTGGATCATGCGCATCCATCTGGGCTGGAGCAGTTTCGCGATTCCCGGACTGCATTGGCTTTCGAGCACGGGCGCTCCTGGCAACGTCCTCACACCCGAGTACTATCTGCAGTTGATGACCATGCACGGCACGATCATGGTCTTCTTTGTGCTCACAACCGCGCCGTTCGCGGCATTCGGCAATTTCTTTCTCCCTATCCAGACGGGCGCCGAAGATATGCCCTTCCCCCATTTCAACATGATGTCGTTCTGGGTCACCTTCACCGGTTTCCTGGTTTTGGTTGCGTCATTCTTTTTCGGAGATGGACCGACCCTCGGCGGTTGGACTCAATATGCACCTTTAAGTGCGATTGGACCAGTTGGTGGTCCTGGCGAGGGTTTGGGCGTGGTCCTTTGGGCAGCATCGATCGGCCTTTTCTGCGTGGGGCAATTGTTCGGTTCGCTGAACTTCATCACCACAACCCTCGACATGCGTTGCAAGGGCATGTCGTTGATGCGCCTACCTCTAAGCGCGTGGGCTTGGTTTATCACCTCCGTGATGGGGTTGACGGCATTTGCAGTGCTTATGCCTGCATGCATTTTGCTGATTCTGGATCACGTTGCCGGAACCAGTTTCTTCGTCGCGTCGAACCTGGTGATCAACGACCAGGTCTTACCCCATTCCGGCGGATCGACCCTGCTTTGGCAGCACTTGTTCTGGTTCTTCGGACATCCTGAGGTTTACATCGCAATCGTGCCCGGCATGGGCATTGTTTCGCACGTGCTCATTACCAACATGCGCAAACCGATGCTGAGCCATCGCGTGCTGATCTATTCGATGGGATCCCTTGCCGTCCTCAGCTACATGGTTTACGGCCACCACATGTTCGTCAGCGGGATGAATCCTATCTCCTCACTGGCTTTTTCGTTCCCTACTCTGGTCATCACGATTCCTTCCACCATCGTGGTTCTGATCTGGCTGGGCAGCCTGTATGGTTCGAAGCTGCGAATTAATTCCGCCTCGTTGTTCGCCCTGGGTTTTATTTCGATGTTTATCAGCGGCGGAGTAAGCGGATTCTTCCTGGCGCAACCTTCGATCGACATCATGTTGCACGCCACTTATTTCGTTGTCGGCCACTTCCACCTGGTGATGGGAGTTGCAGCCATGTTTGGCATCTTCGCCGGAACTTACTTTTGGTTCCCCAAGATGACAGGCCGCATGATGAACGAGACCTGGGGCAGGGTGCACTTCTGGATGAGCTTCGTGGGCGCGTACTGCATCTTCATGCCGTTCCATTATCTCGGAATCGCTGGCAACGTGCGCCGCTACCAGGCATTCACGGATGACTACCTGATCCCGCTGATCCCCGTGCACAAGTTCATCACGATCGCGGCGCTGTTTACCGGCTTTGCTCAGTTGATTTTCGTCTACAACCTGATTCACAGCCGGTTCTGGGGCGCGCACGCTCCGAACGATAATCCGTGGGAGGCCACTTCGCTCGAGTGGAGCACAGCCACACCCCCACCCCACAACAACTTTGGCGATAAGATGCCTGTCGTCTATCACGACCCGTATCAGTACAACGTCGAGGGCGCGAGCGCTGACTACATCATGCAAACTTCGCCGGAGAAGGTTCACAGCCCGGACGAAGAGAAATAAACTGGAGTGAGGTGTTGCAGTTGCAGTAAGCAGAAGGTCTCTCGCAATGGTTTTGTGTAGGACACGGTTTGTGCAGGGTATGACTTGGGTTAGTACGGTTCTTGGGCAGGCAAGGTTTTGGGTAGGGCAGGGTTGGGTAGGGCACGACTTCAGTCGTGCCGCCTAAGGCCAATTATGGCGCGGGCTTTAGCCCCTGAGGCTTTGAGTTAATCTCGCTGTTCACTTATACAGACGGCTTCTAACAACGCAGTATCCAAGTAGCATTTTGAAGATGTACGTTTTTGGACCCTAAGAAACAAGCAGGCAGTTTTTACCGGGGAGAGTTAGCAGTATGGCAACCACAGCTCACGAACCGCCGAAAATCGAACTCGAACGTTTACCGAGCCAGGGCTCCGGCAACGGGGGCTGGCGCAATCTGGTTCCCGCCGATGGCGATCTGCGCCGCGTCAAAGACCATCACGCCCCTCCCCCCGCAAGTACCGGTATTTGGGTAGCGCTGGCCGGAATTACGATGACCTTTGCCGCCTTCACCAGCGCTTTGATCGTTCGTCAGGGGGCGGCTCCCGACTGGCAGCATATCACTCTCCCCCCAGTGCTTTATCTGAACACACTGATAATCATCGCCAGCAGCGTCACCCTGGAAGTATCGCGCCGCCGGGTTGCAGCCTTCATGGGCGGCTCGCCCGATAAACATCGCACAGAGAGCCCGGCTCGCTGGCTGTATATAACGCTGTTCTTAGGATTGCTTTTTGTTGCGGGGCAAACTTTCGCCTGGATACAGCTCCGATCTCAAGGCTTCAAACTCTCCACTAACATCAGCTACTCGTTCTTCTATGTGCTGACCGTGGCCCACGCGCTTCATCTGCTCGGCGGCTTGGGCGGTCTGGTGCGCGTGATCGGGAAGCTGAATCATTCAGTTTTGAAACGAAGTACGCTGGACGCTACTTCGCGCTATTGGCATTTCATGGGTGTCCTGTGGGTGTACCTGCTTTTTCTGCTTTGGATGAAGCTCTAACCCAGTTAAAGGTAGGAGGCAAAGTGAGCCAAGCCGATCTTTCAATTCACGGGCAGGTGTCGCGATCCACCGCGACGGAGGTAATGACCGCGCCCGCATTCTCAGTCCCCGCCAAGAAGATGGCGATGTGGCTGTTCATCATCGCAGACAGCGCAACCTTCGCCGGTTGCCTGGTCGCCTACGGATTTACGCGCGGCGCCACTCCGAATTGGCCAAGGCCTTTTCACAGCATCACCAACGTTGCGGTCATGACCTTCATTCTCCTATCCAGCAGCCTGACTATGATGATCGCGGTGCGGGCGGCTGAGATCGGCGACAAGGCCAAGGCCTTTCTTTGGATGATGATTACGGCCGTTGCCGGAATTCTGTTTGCCGCGCTGCACCTTCGCGAATGGATGGGAATGATCAACGAGGGCGCGACGCTTTTTCACAATCCCTGGGGCACCCCTGCGTTCAGTTCGCTGTTTTTCAGCATCACCGGCTTGCACTTGCTGCACGTCAGCGGCGGCGTGGTCGCTCTGATCGCGGTGGGAATTAGCTATAAGGGCGGACGCTACCAGGCCGATGACCTCGAAGTCACAGGCCTTTACTGGCACTTCGTCGACCTGGTCTGGATGTTTGTGGTGCCGCTGATCTATCTCATGAATCTGTCTCACTAAGACTCGGAAAGAGGCAACTACTATGACAACCGCAGACACACCCAAGAATGGTGGGCTGACCAAAGATCTGATCGTCTATGTTTGCCTGCTGGCCCTGGCGGGGATCCAATTTGTCATCGCCTATCAGGACATCAGCGCATCACAGATGTTCACGCGCATGATGATCGTCGCGTGCATCGAGGCTGGGGTCGCGCTCTTGTTCTTCATGCACCTGTCGGACAATCGTGGGCTGCGCTGGTTCGTCCTGATCTTTACTGTGGCTGTAATCATGGGCCTGCAGTATGGATGGACTGACGCCTTCCGCGTCTCAAATGGCGTACCATGGGCTAGGTGACCGAGTTGGCTTCGCCGGGTCGACTTGGGGGAGAAGGTATCGATGAAGTTTTCTAGATCAATCTGGATGATTGGTATCGTGCTGGTGGGATTGATCCTCCTGGTCGCGCCGATGCCGGCCTCCGGTCAGAGTTGCGCGCTTTGTTATACCCAAGCAGCTTCCTCAGGCGCGCGTATGATTCAGGCTTTGAAAAGTGGCATCCTGATCCTCATCGCTCCCCCGACCTTCATGAGCATCGGTTTATGCTTCGTCTGCTACCGCCGGCGCAATCAGACTCGCAACGATGTCGCCGAATCCGACATCAATTGGAATAAAGGCAACTCCCGCACCGATTGGTAGAGCTCCCACCTCAACCCTGTCATGCTGAGCAAAGAAGGATCGTCTGAAAGACGGTCCTGCGCAGTCGAAGCATCCCTAGTCCATATTGATCACTCGCGTGCGAAGGAACTTCGAATTTATTCGATTGCGCGTCGTGAGACTACCTTACTTCTTGTAAACCACTCCGCCCTTCATCACAAACGACACGTGTTCCAGCACACTGATATCCTGCAGCGGATCAGCCGGCACCGCAACGATGTCGGCCAGGTGTCCCGGCTCCAAGGCACCGATTTGCCCGTCCCAGCCAAGCAACTTCGCTCCATTCAGCAAATCAGCCTGCATCACCGCCAGCGGCGACATCCCATATTTCACCATCAGCACAAATTCCCGCGCCTGCGTTCCATGCGGAAACGGACCCACATCGGAGCCAACTGCCATCGGAACTCCCGCCGCGACCTGTTTGCGAAAGTCCTGCACCTTCAAATCGAGCATCGCATGCTCGCGCGCGGCCTGTGCCGGCGTGGCTGCGTGATCGGCAAAATAGTCGAAGATGGTAAAAGTTGGCACGGCGAAAATCTGCTTTTCACGCATCAGCCGAATGGTTTCTTCGCCGAGTTGGTTGGCATGGTCAATCGAAGCAACTCCCGCCCGCGCCGCAAACAGCGTTCCTGGTTCGCCAGTGGCGTGAACCGCGACGCGTTTGCCCGATCGCGCCGCCTCCTCGACCGCAGCCTTCAATTCGGCTTCGGTGTATTGATAGATCGTAGAGAATTGGCCGTCTCGCACCTTGTCGGGCCCGGTCTCATAAATCTTGATGAAGTCCGCACCTTCCTTAAGCTCCTGCCGTATCGCGGCGACCAATTCGTCTTTATTGTTGGCGTAGGTGGCATTGGAGAGCACATGCTGAGCCGGATTGTAGTGGATGGCATCTTCGTGTCCGCCCAGGATGTCGATCGCGTTCCCGCTGATGCGCATCCGAGGCCCTGGAAGCAAACCCTCATCAATCGCATTGCGAACCGCAGTATCGGCCGACCCAGCCCCTTCGGTTCCCATATCGCGTTCTGCCGTGAAGCCCGCCATTAAGTCGTCGCGCGCCGCAAGCAGAGCGATGATCGTCCGCTGCGGCACTGATTCTTCCACCGTCTGCAAGTCCTCCGCGCCGGGATGCAGAAATAAATGCACGTGCGCATCAATCAACCCAGGCAGCAAAGTTCGATCCCCCAGATCGATCACCTCCGCATCCGCCGGATGCTTCACTGACGAATTCACTTCCACGATTCGTTCGCCCTGCACCAGCACTTCGCCCGGTTTCAGCAAACGTCCGCTCTTTATATCCAGTAAACGAGCAGCGTGTAGCACGATCGAATGCGTCACCGGAGGCTGGGACTGCGTTGGTGCCGGAGATATTCCTAGGAAGGTAAGAGGAAAAAACAGAAATGAGAAGAACCAGCGACTTTTGGTCATATCAGTACCGGATGGTACCACCGTTAGTTATGCGAGGCCACCGCCAACTCCCTCAGCATAAATTCGCGCGGGGGCAGCCGCCCATTCGACAAGCTCAGGGCAGGCTCTCGGCGGTCCATTCGAGCGAAGCTCGACGCGCACTCATCAAGGTCAGTAAGTTAGGCAAGCCCTCATGCTGAATCCCTATCCGCCCAGCTCCAAACTCTTCAACTCTTCCAGCAGAGCTTTCTCCACCTTCTTCTGCAACTCCGCCGGCAGTTTCTTTCCCCGCGACGTCAAATAAAAGGCATCGATCGCCATCTGCCCTTCGGTGTCGATCAACGCGATTTCGATATTGCACTCCTGCCGCGAGAGGCAGGAACTGATGCGATGCAACAAACGCGGCCGATCCTGCGCAATCACCTGTAGCAGCGTACTCGTCGACGAACACAGATCGTCGAAATCGATTCGAGTCTCTACCATCACTTTGACTTTGGCGTGCTTCTCGCCGCGCTGACGATCGCGCAGCATGCGATCAAGGTCCGCTTCCCCCGCCAATACTGCCGCGATACTTTGCTTGAATCGTTGCCACTCCGAGAGATTTAACTCAAGCGTGCGGAAGCGGTCGGTGAAGTAGAGCGTGTCCACCACGGTTCCGGCCCGGTTGGAAAATGCATTGGCCTTCACAATATTCATTCCCCAGGCCGCCAGCACGCCGGTCAACGTCGCGAACAACGAGGGACGATCCTTGGTCACCAAAGTCAGCTCATACCAATGCCTTCCCCGCTTCAAATCGACCTGCACCCGATCATGACGAAACTCCTCCGTCATCGCCATGTGTGCCATCACTTCTTCGGCGGAGTGCACCAGCAAATACCTCTGCGGAAATCCCTCTACAAAGTCCTTGAACTTCGCGCCCGTCACGGGAGCCAGACTGCGCAGCCGAGCCAGTTTTTCATCGCTGGCATCGCCGTGCACACGCTGGTCCGCATTTCGGTTGAGATAGTTCGCGCCGGAAATATAAAGCTGCCAAATGTTTTCTGCCTTCCACGGGGTCAGCGCCTCCGGATTTACCGCCTTGATGTCTGCGTAGGTCAACAGACACAGCATTTTCAGCCGCTCCGGCGTGCCCACCTTTTCCGCGAACGACGCGACCGTTTCCGCGTTGAAAATGTCTCGCCGCAGTTGCGCCGACATTTCCAGGTGGTTTGCGATCAGGAACAACACCATCGCACGCTCCGCCGGCTCGACATCCAGGCGATCCAGGCAGCGGCCGGCTATTTCCACACTCGCCTCCACGTGATTGTTGCCCGGCATTCCTTTCCCCGTGTCGTGCAACAACAGCGCGAGGTAAAGCAACTCCGGATCCTCTAACTCCGCCAGCAACTCCGCATACCGCCTGTCCCACTCCGATTGAGATTGGTTCAACCGGTGCAGGCTTTCAATAGCCAGAATCGAGTGTTCGTCCACCGTGAAGCGATGATAGTAATCACGAACCACCAGCGAATCGATGGGCTTCAGTTCCGGCAACAGCAAAGTGAGCAGGCGGAGCGAATGCATGGCGCGCAAAGCTTCTGCGGCATGCGGCTGAAGCAGCGTTTCCTGCAGGTACAGCCACAGTTCCGCTCCCCGCGGCGGAGTCACGGCCAGCGCCGGAAGCGCCTGTTCGATTCTGTGCTCCGTGTTCGCGCTCAGCTTGAGCCCGTGATGCGCCATGAAATGAAACAGCCGCAAGAGGATTTCAGGATCTTGCAGCGCAGAAGACTGCTGCAAAAAAATCAGCCCATCCACCACCGAGAAATCGGGACTCGAGGGCCGTGACCGCCAGTCCTGAATTTGCCGTCGCAGGGAAGACCACGCCTCAGGAATCTCCTCGAGCAGCTGCATTACGGTGCGCTGCACTGCGCGGGCGTGCCCGAAATAAATCCGCATCCAATCCGCAGCCGTCAGCTCCGCTGCGTCTGCTGCTCCGATTTTCCGTACCGCGGCCTCGTCCTGCGCCTCCCAGCTCAGTGCGTTGTCGTCCCGGCCGTGGCGAAAATGCAGAAAACATCGAGCTGCTATCAGGAATTCGAGAGCCGCATCCAACTGCTTACGTACCGGGGCGCGCAGCAGGCTGGCTTCAGGCCAGTCGCCGAGCTGGCCCATGGAGGAGATCAGCGCTAGCCAGCAAGCCACGTTGTAGTCTCGCAGACCGCCCGGACCCTCTTTTAAGTTTGGCTCAAGATGGAATACTGTCTGCCCAAACTTTCCCTGCCGCTCCCGCGTTACTTCGGCCAGCCCACGCAGCAACGGCTTTGACTCGCGCATCACCAGCTTGGGAATCAATTTGTCATGAAGCCGCGCAAATAACCCGCGGTCCCCCGCCAGATAGCGGCAATCGAGAAGGGAGATCGTGAATTCCGTATTGTTTGGATCGAAGCGGTCGCACTCTGCCAAAGTGCGCGATGCAGGACTTAACTTGAGCTTAAGGTCCCACAGTTCCTGGGAGAATCGCTGGATGGCCGCTTTGTGAGTTTCTTCGCCGCTTCGATCGGCATACAGAAAAAGCAGATCGATGTCAGAGTAGGGAAACAGCCAGCCCCGCCCAAATCCTCCAGTGGCGACCAGTGCGAAGTTCGCGGGCCCTTGCTCATCGGCCGAAACCATTTCCTGCCAAAGCCGCCTGAGGATTTCTTCGATGAGCCGCGTCCGTTGTGCGACTGCCGTGCGTCCATTCCCCGTCACTGCGAAATCACGACCAATTTTCGCCGACTCTTCGGCGAGGGCACCCCGCAATTCACTAATCAGTGAAGAAGCTGCCGTCATGACGATGGATGACCGTTGCTCTCATGTCTTTTGGGAGAGGAGTGCTGATACTCAGTCGCTACGATGCCTGGTGATGTATGAATGGAGTTATGTTTAATGCCTTGGTACGATTGCGGTCCTTTCCCCAGACATTGCCCTACAATGCGCCCTCACCCCGCTCCTCATTGCGAATACGAATCGCTTCGTCCACGCGTGTCAGAAAAATCTTTCCGTCGCCAATCTTACCCGTGCGTGCAGCTTCGAGTATGGCTTGCACCGCCTTCTCCACCATCGCATCCGCTAAGACCAACTCCAGCTTGGTCTTGGGAATGAGATCAACGCTGTATTCGCGGCCTCGGTAAACCTCGGTGTGACCCTTCTGCCGCCCGTGTCCCCGAACCTCGATTACCGTCATGCCTTCGACGCCAATCTCGTGCAACGCGCTCTTTACTGCCTCCAGCTTGGAGTTTTGTATGACTGCTTCGATCTTGGTCATGATTTTGTTTTCATGTTCGTGCTCCCGCAAGCGAGATCCATGTGAACACAATCCGGCACGGGCTCACTTTATCGTTTGTCGCCGCTTCGCGGAAATTGAAACTATTTATCGTTCCCATCAGGATTTGTTATGCAAACCGGTTGTCATCCTTCTATGAAAACAGGCGTACCTGTCCACAGGTATTTCTTGCGGCGATGCGGACAGGCTTCTATCCGTGCTCGAGGCACATAAGGTATGTCCGGACTCCGCCGCTCCATCTGAGCGTCGCTCTCGAAGAGCAAGGATGACTTCGAGCTGACGGATTCCCCTTACACCGCCGCAAACTTGTCTTCGTCAAACACCACGCCATCATGCAGCAAGGTGTAGACCGCGATCAGCAACTTGCGCGCCAGCGCCACCCGCGCCACGTGCTTGTGCTTCTTGCGCAGCAACCGCTCATAGTAACGCCGCGCCGCCGGGGAACAGCGTGTCGCCACCTGCGCCGCTTCCACCATGATCCAGCGCAGCCACGGCGAACCCTGCCGCGTGATCCCGCCCCGCGCCGCCTTGCCCGCCGACTCCCGTACCCGCGGCACCAGCCCGGCGTAACTGCACAATGCTTCTTTGTCTTGAAATCGTCCGATGTCTCCAATCTCCGCCAGCAGCATCATCGCCGAACACTCCCCAATCCCCGGAATCGTCATCAACCACTCGGCTCGCTTGTCATGTTTTGCCTTTTCACTTAGTTGGAGATTTTGTTTTTGAATCTCTCCCCGATAGCCGTCCAGCAGCCGCAAGCACACGTTCACCGACTCCCGGGCCTGCGCCGGCAGTTGCAATCCCGCCAGCCACAGCCGCCCGCGCTTGCCGAACAAATCCGTCACCGGCGAATGCAGCCCCTGCTGATGCAGCACCGCGTGCACCTGGTTCTTCAGCCGCGTCCCCTGCCGCACCAGCGTCGCCCGCAACCGCACCTGCTGCCGTCGCGCCTGCGTCTCCCGGTCCGCCTTCCACGACTCCGGCAACAAGTCGCAGCGCAGCAAATGCGCCAGCGTCGCCGAATCCACCCGGTCGTTCTTCAGCTTCGCCGACGCGATCGCCTTCACCCGCTGCGGATGCACCAGCACCAACCGCTTCACTGCCGGTTCCACCACCTCGCGAAACCCCGGCCTGAAGCCACACGCCTCCACCGCCACCTGCACCTCCTGCCCACGAAACTGCCGAAAATACCGCCGCAGCGCCAGCTTCTCATTCGTCACCGGCCCGCTCTGTATGATCTTGCCTCTTGCTTCCAGCGCCGTCATGTAACAGAATCTCTGGTGAAGATCTACGCCAACGTGGATCATCTCGTGCCTCCTTCAGGGCTTGTGCTTCGAGCACGTACTCTACCCTTGGAGGCACGCCTTTTTTGTTTTCATTACATCTGAGCAAGCGTTCTTTGCGCAGCGAAAGCCTGCCCTGAGCTCGCCGAAGGGGATCTGGGCGAGCCGCGCGAATCCGCGGAGCCTGCCCTGAGAGAGCGCAAGCGACCGAAGGGCGCGTCTGGCTCGTTTCCTAGTTCACTTCGCCGAGCCTTTTTGTATCTCCGGAGCTACAGGCGGCTTGGCGAACTTTGCGTCATCAACCGGAATGTTCTGCTTGACCTCGGTCAACTGAATCGTGAAGCGCCCGCCCGGCCGCGCCAACGTCCAGCGATATGGAATCTTCACTTCGCCTACTTCGCGGTAGTCCGCATAATCGATCTGCGTGGGCATCTGCCCGAACGGAGTCTCTCCATAACGAATCAGCCGTAACAGTAACCCAGACTGAGCGTCAAAATAAAGTCGCAGCGGCGTTTTTTCGCCGCGACTGCCAATCACGAAGTAAGCCTCGTGGTCGCCGATCCTTTCCGTGCCTCGCACCTGCACTTCGTTGAACATCCCCTTCAAGTGCACCGCAAAGTGGAGATCCGCGTCCATAGCTGCACCGTCGATGTCCGGTCCGTGCATCTCGCGCACCGGTCGCCCCGGAACGCCCAACCAACCATCATGGCCATCGAAAGCGGTGACGCTGTCTCCATCGAGAGTGTGCGTCAGCGATACTCGCTTGTCCGGATCCTTCGAGAAAATATCGATGGGAACATCCCGGTCTCCAAATGTGATCGTTCCTTTCATCACGCGGCTCTTGACCTTATCGACGGCGGCAGCGCCGCCCACTGCCTTCAGATACTTGTCCAGTAACTGATCGCCGGTTGGGCCGCTCGCCCCGTTCGTTTCTGCCCTGCTCCCTTCGCTCTTCTTCGCTTCGCCGGCGCCCGGCTTCATATCTTCCGCCATCACTGGTGGCGTCCCCACAGGATCAGTACTGCCACGGTGGCACGAATAGCAGGTTACTTCGCGATGTCCATCGAAGTTCTCTTGATTGATGGTGAACATCATCTCCATCATCTTCCGCGCCGTCTGCTTTGGCTTCTTGTCGTCTTTTTCTAACGCCCCCTGCACATGGCAAAACTCGCACTTGACACCAAGGGAGGCGCTGATGAACTGCATCCCAGGAATCACTTGATCAGCTGGGATGCCCTTAAGCACCTGAATGTTCTTGAATTGCTCCTCCGCCTTCCTCGGCGCGGTGTTAGCCGCCGGAGAAACGCCCGGCGGCGTTTGTGACAAGCCAAGGAGCACGGCGCAAATCGCCACGAAGCTAAACGTTCCAACTACTAATATTGGTTTGCGATTAAACATGAAAAGCCCCGTAAGAGATCCAAGAAGTATGTTTGTCAGCGATCTCCGCGGAAGTTCCCCTCCCGCGATTCGAGCTTATCAATCAGTCGTTCACTCTCACTCTTTTACGGCTGGTTACTGTACACATACTTCCCGGAAAGTTCAGCAATCACGAACCTTTGAGGCAAAAGCCCATCTACTCTTGCCTTTTGATGCGGAGGCACAAACAAGAATACGCGCTCCCGGCTGGACCAATCGCGCTGCAAATCCGCATCGCTCAAATAAATCTTTGGCGCATCCGCAAATGTGGAACCGAACCACATCGAAGTTGTCCGTCCCTCGACCAGGTCGATCGGCCGCTGCAGATAAAACAATAACGACGAGCCGAAAGCCTGGTCCCCATAAATCATCACTTTATCGTCGGGCTTCGCCCGGGCCGCAATCTCCTGCGCTAGTTGCTTTGAAGAAAGATAAGGACCAAATCTATCCAGCGCAATATGCGCCGCCACCAGGAACACTGCCATTCCCGCCGCCAGTGCCCAGGTCGCAGCATAATGTCGCCGAAACAGACGCAGAATGAACGACAGCAACGGAGCCGCCAGCAATACCGCTGCCGCCAGCGCCGCCGGCAGCCGCAGCGCCGCGAACGAAGCATAGCTTAGGTCCAGCATGTGCGAGGTCGAAAGGGTGTACGCATCGATGTCCTGCCGGCTTAAAACGTTTCCGATGTCCGCCTCGAAGGGCAGATTCCGCGACTGCCATAGCCCAATCGTCAGCATGACGCTGGCCGCGATCCCAATCACAGCCAGAACGCCTGCGGAGGGCACGAGCCAGCCGGCGCGGACTCGGCTTGCACGCTCCACGCGCTCGCACTCCGCAATTCCGTCCGCCAGCAACAGCAAGAGCGGCAAATACGCGGGGAACGTGTAATACTCCTGATTAGTCGAGATGGCAAAAAAAATCAGCACTACTCCCGCGAAGATCCAGCACAGCAACCGGGTCCGCGTCGCAAAACCGCTTTTCCACTGCACCTCATTCTGGCCAGAAGTGCGGCTGCTTCGGTTTCGCCATTCTCGCATCGCGGTCCTTATCGCAGCAGCCAAATACAAACTCCAGGGGAAAAGCCACACCATGTGAAGCGACCAGTACAGCGTTGCGGGCAGCTTGTTGTAATCGCGCGGATATCGCTTGCCAAGAAATCGCAGGAAATGTTCGTTCACGAAATAAAACCAGAAGAAGCCTCGATGTTCAGCAGTGCCGGGATTCCGCAAGCCTGCCAGAATGTGCCACGGCGCGGCGATTGCCAAAAATAACACTAACCCCGAGATCAGCCGGAACTCCCGCCATCGCCGCCATTCGCCGGTGAGCACCAGAAAGAAAAATGCCGCGCCGCCAGGGAAGACGAGCGCAATCAGTCCCTTCGTCAACACACCGAACGCCATCAGCGCGTATCCTGCATACCATCGCCAGGGTGCGGCCTCCGGCTCCAATGCAGTCAGAAAAAAATAAAGTGCGGCTGCGATCAACAGGCTCAGCAGTACGTCTGGAATCAAAACGCGAGTAAAAAGATACACGCCCGCGCAGGTGTAGACGAACAACCCAGCATAAATTCCTGTGCGTTCCCCAAATGCACGCCGGCCCCAGCGAAGTGCGAGGATTCCCAACAGCATTATCGACAGCACCATCGGCAACCGCGTGCTGAACTCGTTGACGCCAAAAACTTCATAACTGAATGCGACCAGCCAGTAGGGCAGCGGCGGCTTTTCCAGATACCGAACACCGTTGATGTGGAGAGTGACAAAATCGCCGGTCACCACCATTTCGCGCGCGGCCTCGGCGTGCGTGCTGTCAGCATCATCCAGCAGGCCGGGAGTGAACATCGACCCAACGTATACCGCGAGAAACACCGCGGCCAGCGCGCAGTAAGCAACCAGCGGACCGCGCCTGCGCTGCGCGTTATCTGTATGTGTCGTGAAAGACGCCGGATTCGCGTTCAAAAGGATGAGCCCAATCCAGTGTTACAAATACCACCGCAGTCAGCAACTATTTCACCGTCATTTCGAGCCAACGCCACCCGGCCTGACAAAATATCGCCACTTATCCATTCCTGCGGGAATCGCCACATCGAAGAAGCCAACCATCATTTCTTGCGACGTTTGATCGCCCCATGTCACCATCTTCTCCGGATCGGGATTGTGCGGATTATTTCGCGAATTGTCATACCACGCCACTGCACGCAACTTCGTCCCGGCCTTCAACTCCCGGGGCTGCGCCAGTTTGTAACTCAGCTGCCAGTGAAAGTGATAATTCACGCGCAACAAAGTTTCCACGCTTCCGTCGTCATGCACAATATCGTATTCAAATCGCTTTCCGCGCAGATGCATATGCGGGAAAAAACTTAGCAGCGTCGCATCGTTGGGCAGCGTTCCCTGAACCTCCACGCGAAAATCGTTCGCTCCCGGTGGAATCATCAGCGCGTGATTATTCAATTGCAATGTGACAACCCTCTGCTTCGGTCGACTCCTCGCGAACACCAGTCCAACGCTCGTCTCATCGCTTGCTGCATCGCCGTTGGTCGTATAGTGCATCTGAAACACCAGATCCGATCCCGCCGGCACAAATTTTGCCATCCCGTCAGCCCAACGGTCCGGAGCGCTTCCCGGCGCGTACACCAACAACAGATCGCTGGTGGTCTCGTGCGCCTGACGCTGCTCTTCCGCATCGCTCAACATCGATGCCGTAAAAGGCTCGCCCACCGGCGCATGCCGAAGCCACGACGAATCCGGAGGCCGGATGTACACCACAGCATGGTGCACATGCGCCGCGCTCGAAGGCCGCACCTCCACCATCTGCACCCACTTGTCTTCGGCAAAATGCGTGGCAACGATCTCGTATGTATATTCGACCTCACCTTGCGCGGGAATCTGTACCGGCTTGGGCATCTTCACCACTACATCCGGCTGCGGAATATTCCAGCCTTCGCTCCACTTCCGTGGTGCCGGCGCATCCTTCGCATCTCCTGCAGGCGCTCCGGCATTTGCCCACGCCATGATCGTCGCGATCTGCTCCGCGCTCAACGATGGATCATTCGCAAAATGTCCGTAGCGCGGATCTGCAAACCACGGCGGCATCATCCTCATCTCAACCGCCGCCGCCATCTTTCGCGCCCATGGCCGCGTCTGCTCATAAGTCACCAGCGGCATCGGCGCGGCTTCCCCACCTCGGTGACAGCTCTGGCATTTGTCCTGCAGGATCGGAACCACATCCTTATAGAAGGTAGTCAGCGAAACAGGTTGGGATTGTTGCTCGTATCCTTTGGCACCGGCAATCGCGCTCTGCCACGTCGTTCCAATGATGAGCAAAGAGAGCGTCGCCGCAAGAAGCGTCACGAGGTTCCTCACGAGCGCAAAAACTCCAGCGTCAATGCCCACGCCTGTCGCGCAGAGTGCGGCTCATACGCCGCGCGTTCATCGCAGAAGAACCCATGTTCGGCGCGCGAAAACTCAACGCTCACATAAGGCTTGTGTTCTCCGCTCAATGCCTCAGTCACCGCTCTCCGGTGTTCCGGCGTAATGTGCTTGTCCATTCCGCCCCAGACAAACAACGACTGCCCGTGCAACTTCGCCGCCAGATCCAGAAGACCGGGAGCGATGCCGCCTCCGTAAAACGAAACCGCGGCGCGCAGCGGAACCACGCTGTTCGCAATAAATGAAACGCGGCCGCCCATGCAGAATCCCACGCTCGAAATCTCACCTGGCTTCACCAGCGCATTCGACCGCAGCCAGTCGTACGCCGACCTAGTATCTGCCTCGGCCGTCTCTGTCGTCACTGCCTTGAGATGCGGCATGACCGAAGGAAAGTCTGTATAGCTGGCCTCAAAACCCGGCGGCGCCGTGCGATGAAACAGTTCGGGCGCGATCACGACATATCCCTCCGCGGCAAACCGGTCACCGACGCTGCGGATGTGATGATTTACGCCGAAGGCTTCTTGAAAAAGTAGCAAGCCGGGATGCTGCTCCTCTCGCGCCGGTCGCGCGACATAAGCTGGCATGCGGCTTCCGTCAGCAACCGCCAAGTCTACGTTTTCTCTAATAACTTCAGTTGAGCTCATATCACTTTCCTGGACTTAAAGAAATCTCTTAATTAGTTTCGCATAGTTACACGCTCGCGAGTTCGACGCCCCGCTGCGCACGATTCAAGGGAAAAAATGCTACAGTAATCGGTCATGTCCGCGCCCGATTCCATCTTCGTTCGCGCCTGCAAGTCGCAGCCCGTCGACCGAACTCCTGTCTGGTTCATGCGCCAGGCCGGACGTTACATGCCTGAGTACCGCGCCGTTCGCAAACAACATTCCCTGCTGGAAATCTGCAAGAAGCCCCAACTGGCCGCCGATGTGACCATCACTGCCGCCGAATTTCTTGGCGTCGATGCCGCCATTATTTTTGCCGACCTGCTGCTTCCTCTCGAAGTGATGGGCCTGCCCTTTCATTTCTCCGCCGGCGAGGGCCCAGTCATCGAACGGCCTGTCCGTACCCTCGAAGATGTGGGCCAACTTCGCACCGACCGCGCCGCCGAGCTGGGTTATGTATCCGAGGCGGTGAGTTTGGTCGCGAAACATTTCGCGGGCAATCTCCCGGTGATCGGTTTTTGCGGAGCGCCCTTTACTCTCGCCAGTTACATGATCGAAGGCGGCGGCTCGCGCCATTATCTCCACACCAAGAAAATGATGTACAACTCCCCCGCCAACTGGGATCAGTTGATGCGCAAGCTGGTTGACGTCACTGCTGAATATTCTGCTGCTCAAGTTCGCGCCGGCGCCGACGTTATCCAGATCTTCGACAGTTGGGTGGGTTGTTTGAGCGTGGAGGACTATCGCCGCCACGTTTTGCCGCACGTCACGATACTTGTCAAGCGCATTCAAAAGTCCGGCGCTCCGATCATTTATTTTGGCACCGACAGCGCCACGCTGCTTCCGGCGATGAACGAAACCGGGGCTGAAGTCATCGGCCTGGATTGGCGCATCCCGCTTGACCGGGGGTGGAGGGATCTCGAATATCGCTGCGCCGTTCAAGGCAATCTCGATCCGGTACTGCTTTTTGCGGATTGGAGAGAACTGAAATCTCGCGCGGAACACATTCTGCACCTTACCGGCGGACGCCCTGGCCACATCTTCAATCTCGGCCACGGCATCCTGCCGGAGACGCCGGTCGAAAATGTGAAGAACCTGGCTCGCATGGTTCAGGAGCATTCGCCCAGGAGCATTCGCCAATGAATCCGGCGGCGGAAAGGCGCATACCGAGAGTTGGAAATCGAATCCCATGACGCGCATCGCGATCATCGGCGGAGGTATCACCGGACTCGCCGCCGCATTCGCGCTCGAAGAGCATGGCCGCGCCGGAGCACTCGAATACACAGTCTACGAATCCTCGCCGCAGCTTGGGGGTGTCCTGCGCACGGAGCACGTTCAGGGCTGCGTTGTGGAAGCTGGCCCAGATTCCTTCATCAGCGAGAAGCCATGGGCCGCCGATCTGTGCCGCTCGCTCGGCCTCGGCGATCAACTCATCGGCTCAAACGACGCCGACCGCAAAACCTACATCCTGGTGCATGGCCGCCTCATCCCGATGCCCGACGGCCTAATGTTCATGGTCCCGACAAAGATTCTGGCCACGGGATTCTCTCCGCTTTTTTCCTGGTCCACCAAACTGCGCATGGCGCGGGAGCTTCTTCATCCTCCGCGCGCCGGGGACGCCGATGAGAGTGTAGCGTCTCTCGTCGAACGCCACTACGGGGCGGAGATGGTCGATCGCCTCGCCGATCCGCTCCTCTCTGGCGTTTACGGGGGCGAAGCGGCCAGCCTCAGCGTTCGTGCCGTCCTTCCGCGCTTCGCCGAGATGGAGCGCGTTCACGGCAGTCTTGGCCGAGCCATGCTGGCCGCACGCAGAAAAATGCTTCGGCCCGCAAACAAACCAGCGCCTCCGCTATTCACTTCTCTCAACCGCGGCATGCAGCATCTCATCGAATCCCTGGTGCCGCGGCTGAACCAGACCTCACTTCTAACCAACACTCCTGTGCAGTCGATTCAACTCGAGGCCGAGGGAGGCTGGAGGGTTTCGGCTGGACCGAAATCCGGTCATTTTGAAGCCGTAATTCTCGCTGTGCCGACTCACGCCGCAGCGAAACTTCTGTCGAACTGCAGCCCGGAACTCGCTGCCGAACTCGCCGCCATCCGATACAGTTCTTCCATCACCGTCGGACTCGGCTATGACCGCAGCGTTCGGCAGTCACTTCCTCCGGGCTTCGGATTTCTCGTACCGCGCAGTGAAGGCAGGCAGCTGATGGCTGCGACCTTCGTTCACAACAAGTTTCCCCACCGCGCCCCCGAAGATCGCGCTCTGTTGCGCTGCTTCTTCGCGGGATCGAACTCAGAAAAGATGTCGCAGCAAACCGACGACGCCATCATCGCGGTCGTCCGCAACGAGTTGCAGCAGATCCTCGGCCTGCGGGCGACGCCTCTCTTTGGCCGCGTCTACAAGTGGAAGTCGGCCATGGCACAGTACGGAGTTGGCCACCTCGAGCGTCTCGACCGTATCGAGCACCTGCGTCAGCAGTTGCCAGGGCTGGCCCTTGCCGGCAATGGCTATCGTGGCATCGGCGTTCCTGATTGCATCCGCACCGGCCAGGAGGCGGCCAATCAACTTTTACATGTGTGAGCGGAACTTTGCAGATTTGCCTCTACTTCGCTGTGATACCCCCACCCGTGATGCGATAGTGCGGAATGGTTTCGGTATTGAATGTAAGGTAGACACGCGAATCTTTGGGAAGCCGCTGATACTTGCCGGTGACGGTATCGATCAGCAGCTGTCCCTGATAATTGCCGCAGTAGGGTACGTTCATTAGAAAATATCGATCTCCTGGCAGAAAAACGCTCCTGAGCATCTCGTCGCACCAGTTAGTGACCTTTGAAACCGTTCCCCTGTGTCAGCGTCAGATAGGTCTTATCCCTTATTTCAAGCCTTGCGGGACCGCCCCCTTTATCGAAGATCATCGTCACACCCTTCGCAGGCAGCACCGCTTCCTCGTAATCGTTAATAGAAAACGAAAAGAAGGGCTGCTCAACGAAACCACTTGTCAATTTTTCGACGGGAATTGGAGACTCGTTGGGCAGACCAATTTTGGCCACTCGATTTCCATCGTAATATTTCAGCTGAAGGTTACCTTCATCCGTAGGCACCGAAAAGTAAACTCCGGATCTCAGACCGAAAAAATAGTGAAATGCAGGGAACGGTTTTAAAACGGGCTGAAGATTCTGCGCTTCGACTTCATATTTCCAGAGTTCTCCTTTGATGGAAAACAATTGCGATCCCTTGGATTCGTAATACTGGTCCTTTATCAGGTAGAGCGTTTTCGAGTCTCTCGACCACTGAAAATGGTCATCTCGAAAGAAGCCCTGGCCCAAGGGCTTGGGCTCTCGATAGATTGAATCGACCGCAGCTATCGTCCGAAGTCCGGGATGGTCCGATTCGACGACGATCAGTACTCCTTTTGAAACGACCGCAATTCTCTCGCTGTCAGGAGAAACAAGAAATTCCTTGATCTGACCGCGCATCAATGTCGGTGATTGGGCGTCGAGCTGGTCGGAGTATTTGAGTTCATCGCCGATCGAATAGAAGAAATGGGCGTCCGCCTTTGCTTGAAAAGAGGAAGGGTGAAAGTCCGCGATTTTTGAGGGGAACTCGGTTACAGACAGATATATCCATAAACGGGCAAACAAAATGACAGGAATTAGAACCAATACACCGAGGCCTATGGCAATACGTTTTCCCAGTCGTGTCATAAAATCTCGCGTTTTCGTCTACGCCGGGATATCAGCCCGTACTTTCCCCTCCCGCCGCAACTTCGCCACCACCAGCCGGATCTCATCATATGTAATTTCCGGCGGCAGAATATCTTTCACCGGCTTCAGTCGCTCAAATCCAACCCGGGCGCACGCGGCTACAATCACGGATTGCTTCTCGGGACTCACCCAGGCAGGCTGAAACTCAACCTGCCCCGTCTCCAAAAGATTCGCGACCGCATTCACGATCGTCGAGAGTTGCCGTCCCCGAGCCTCCGCGATCTCTTCAAGGGTTCGGCCTTCGCTTAGCAAACGCAGAGTTTCATCGACCGGCTTTGCCTTCCGTTCCGAACGGCTTGCCCGTTCCCCTTGCTCAAATTTCTTGAGCGCATCTAAAATGGGCTGTCCATAAACTTCCGCTTTGCGTTCGCCGATCCCCGGAATTTCGAGCAATTCCGCAAAGAATTTAGGAGGACGGCGGCAAATCTCTTCCAGCGAAGAATCATGCAGCACAATGTAAGCGGGAACGTTCTGTTCCTTCGCCATGGCGCGCCGCCACTCCCGCAGATACTCGCGCAATTCCTCAGCCTCAGCTCCGGCCGTAACAGGAACCGGCAGCAGCGGCAATCGTTTCCTGCCGGCCGCAGACCTGCGTTCCGCCGCCGCTGCAGGAGACTTCGCCATCCACTCCGCCGTGGTCCCACAAACGTCGCAGGCGGCACAAGTCTCCCACTTTGGAGTTTCTCCAAAGTGCGTGCAGATCTGCCGGTGACGGCAGCGCCTCGACTCCACAAACTCCCGGATAATTCGATACCGCTCCCACGCCCGCGCGCGCTCGGCTGAGTCCAGAATCTGATTTGCGAAAAATCCCAGCAGCCCGGCATCTTTCTTTTGCCACAGCAAAACACAATCCGCAGTCTCGCCGTCGCGCCCCGCGCGGCCAGCCTCCTGGTAGTACTGCTCGATCGACTTCGGCAGCGACAAGTGAATCACCGCCCGCACCGCCGCCTTGTTGATGCCCAACCCAAAGGCGATGGTCCCCACCAGCACGCGCACTTCATCGGACATCCACCGCTCCTGGTTACGACGCCGCTCCTCGGCTCCCATCTTCCCGTGGTAACCCACGGCGGTAATGTCGTGGTCTTCCAAAAAATCCACCGTCTCTTCCACGCGGTTGATCGTCGGCGAATAAACAATCACGTTGCCGCCGGAGTAGCTGCGGAGCGCATCGACCAGCAACTCCATTTGTTCCGGCCCTTCACACTCGCGCACCAGGTAGCGCAGGTTCGACCGATAGAAGCTCGCAATATATTTGTCGGGATTGCGTAACTGCAGTTGCGCCAGAATGTCATGCCGCACGTGCCGCGTGGCGCTCGCCGTAAACGCAGCAATGGGGCGATCCGGAAATCTTGTGCGCAGCCGGCTCAACTGCCGGTATTCCGGACGGAATTCGTGCCCCCACTCCGAGATGCAGTGCGCCTCATCAATGGCGAAAAATGCGATGGGCACATGCTGCAACCAACCCATGGTATCGCCTCGCGCCACTCGCTCCGGCGAAACGTAAAGCAGCCGGTAAGCGCCTTCGCGCGCGCGGCTCATCACCTTTCCCTGCTCCGCGTCGCTCAAAGTACTATTCAGTACCGCAGCCGGAATCCCCATCTGCGCCAGTTGCGTCGCCTGATCCTGCATCAGCGCAATCAGAGGAGAAATCACCACTGCCGTTCCTTCCGACACCACCGCCGGCAACTGATAGCACAACGATTTGCCTCCGCCCGTGGGCATCACTACGCAGGTATCGTGCCCGGCCAGCAAGCTGCGGACGATGCGCTCCTGCAACGGGCGAAAGCTGCTGTAGCCCCAGTACTGCTTCAACGGTTTGAGCAAATCCACTTCGGAGTTCATCGATCACTGTTCATCGATCAGTGTTCGGCAATCAGTGTTCGTCAATCAACTCAAGGTACACTGGGGCGAAGCTTAGGAGAAAGTAAATTCGCATGCCGACCGCGCCGCTTTTCAAAAACAGGAATTCGCCTGGTCACCGCAAATCAAATCGGTCGTGACGCCGTTACTTTGCGGCGATTGCGTTGTGTTTTTTCAAGAGATCGATGGTTTGCTGAAGTGGCAAAGCCTTCACTGTGTGTCCGTTCCCTGACACATCGTGCGCCCGGAGCATCGAGTTATCGATCGCCTCTTCGGTGGCTTCTATCACCGCTTCGAACAGCGGAGACATATTTTCGTTGCTCAACAATCCCTTCGGCTGCCACAGCGCATTATTAGGGTCGATACGCACATCTGGCGAACTGGAAAATGCAATCACGTAGTCTCCACTGCCATTGCTTTCACTCGACCCGCTCCGAGCCAGTCCCATCATGGCGCGTGCCGCCAGCCGGCTCAGGTTGCGGTGCTCCAGCGGAGCATCCGTAGCTACCACAATCATGCAAGAGCCATCGACCGACTGCACCGTCGCATCCGTCGTCGGCTCGGGCTCTTTGTTTTCGCTAGACGCCCGCTGCGGATAAAACTTTCCCAGCTCGTTGCCGACAGGCACACCCGCAATAATCAGATTCCCACCAAAATTTGTCTGGACTAACACACCCACTGTGTAGCCGCCAAGCGACGCTGGCAGCCGCCGTGACGAAGTCCCAATTCCCCCTTTGAACCCAAACGCAACCGTGCCAGTGCCTGCACCGACAGCCCCTTCCTCGACCGGTCCGGCAGCCGCGTTGTTGATCGCCGAAATTACATCGTCGGCGGAAATGGGGCGCGAACGAATGTCGCTCAACCAGCCATCGTTTGTCTCGCCCACCACTGGATTCACTGACAGCACATTTTCATTTCCTTTGAGGTTGAATATGTAGGTGATGACAGCGTCCGCCACTCTGGGAACCGAGTCCGTAGCGGTCAGCAGGATGGGCGCCTCAATCTCGCCCATCTCGTTTACCTGCGTCGAGCCGGCCAGTTTTCCATATGCATTGCCCAGGAAAACCGCGGCCGGAACCCTCTCCTTATAAAGATTGCCTCCATGCGGCAGAATAGCTGTAACACCTGTTCGGATGTTATCGCCACGAATCAGCGTCGTTTGACCTACTCTTACTCCGGCAACATCCGTGATGGCATTGAGCGGGCCAGTGGGCAAAACGCCGACTTCCACTCCCAGATCGCGAATTCGCGGTCGCTGTTCCGTTTGCCCGATTACTACACCGGCAGCCGACAGCAAAGCGATCAACAGAAGCAATTTCCTTATCAACCGAATTTTACCTCCGAAGACAAAGCGCCTCACTGCAAAGGAACTATCCTGTGATCCCCTGTGTCCTCTGTGTTTAAGAATTCTTTCACGTTACCCGATACCTCACTTCCGGATAAGCCCTATCGAACACCATCCAAACAACAACGATTACCACAAAGCACAAGACGCTGCCCTCGGGCCCAACCATCCCTCCTGTAATCCAGTTTGGCCCGTGAAACGACGACTTCAGCAGATGCCCGGGGAAAAGCGTGCCACTATCCGGCACAGAATAAACAAAAGTCTCTCCCCAATCCCAGGCTGCGTGAAAGCCCACCGCAAACCACAATGTTCCCGTGCGGCGTAGCGTCAAACAGAAGAAGAACCCAATGACCGCTGCCGCCAGCAAGCCCGGCCACTGCTCACCAGCATTCTGCGAGTGGATCAGACCAAATGTGCACGACAGCAAAATTGCAGACGGCCAGAAGCCAATTGCCCGCGTCAGTGCGAACTGCGAATAACCGCGAAAAAGAAAATCTTCATAAAAGCCCACCAGCAGGAAAAAAACACCCCAAAACACAGCAAATTTCCAAATTCGCAAACCGTGAATTGCCAAGTGAGCCACTTCAAACACGCGCAGCCCATACAACGCCGCGAGCAGTACCGTAATTGCCGCGAATCCCCAAACCCCGCCTACCCAGAACAATTTTCCGAACGCCTGCTGCCGGGGCAGACCATATACACCCCAGCGACGCTTCTCAACTCTGGCCAACAGCAGCGCTGGAAGCACCGCCGCCAGCAGCACTCCAAACTCCTCCAGCATCATCGGCCACAATCCGCTGGCATCCAGTTCCAGCGACCAAGCCCAGCGGCTGGCGACAAACTGCAGCGGATAAAACATCGCCACATAAAACGCGAGTCCCCACCCCGCTCTAAGTCCATCTTTTCCAAAGAACACGTCGCGTACGTAGGAGGGTTGTACCGAAAAATCCGGCGCGGGAGTGGGAATGCTGGCCCTAGTTGACTCCGGCTCCTGCTCCCGGCTCGAAATGTTCATCCCTTCCTGCATCGCACATCCGACCAAAGAATCTCCGACCAGAGATCTCCAATCAGAGATCGTTCAATTCAAAGCGGGAGCACTCATCGTGCCGCGTCTCTCGCTTCCCAAACCATCCTGCGCCATGGTAAAACACTCGGCTCACCCTTATGACGCGATTTTTCGATCGCGAACGCTTCGGCCGTCCGCAGTTTCTAGCCGGAGCATTGCTCGTAGTCTTTCTGGCACAGGCTGTCTGGCTCGTCCGCTGCGAACTGCGCCCGCCAGAGTCGCTGGCGTACGATTTTCGTGGAAACGTCGGTCCGGGCGCCTCCGAGCAAGCCCGCATTGCCGCAGGATGGCGACAATTCCACGGCGGAGCCATCGCCGGAGCGCCTTACCCCGATTCCGCAGGTGCGCTCCCCATGGAAGTTTATCGGGACGCCGATGGCTTCGATACCGAACACTCCCCGCTCCTCGCCATCGTGACTGCGGCGCCCTTGCTCGCCTTGCCCCGAGCCCTGCCCAATCCCGAATCGTCGCCATACTGGCCCTGGCTTCCGTGCATTCCTTTCCTCGCCTGCGGAGTCTTCCTTGGAGCTTCGTTATGGTATGTCGCCCGCCGCCTCTGCGGAAACACCGGAGGGTTCCTCGCGCTCACCCTCTATTGTTTTTCTCCTTCGATGATCCAGTCCAGTGCCGTCTGGCATACCGAGCCTGAAATCCTCGCTGCTTGGGGAGCCTTCGGGACTATCTTTACCGCCATCGCCGTCGCCCACACGCTCTACGCCCCGCGCGAAGTCATTCTGTGGAATTGGCGCCGCATCGTTTTGCTCGGCGTCTCCGTAGCTATTGCCGTAGGATCCCAGTTCTCCATGATCATCGTGGTGCCGTTAGCGCTCGCCTTCCTGCTTTATCTTGCGCCTATTCGGCGGGTTGCAGCCCTCATCATTTGGGCCACCGCTTGTCTCGTGGCGCTGGCGATACTCTTCGCAACCTACTTCTTCCATCCTCGCGCTTTTTTCCAGGGGATGCAGCACGCCTCTTTCTGGGGAGCAACCTGGCGGGCCTTTACGGTGCTCGGAGTCTACCGGCAGGTTGCATTACAAATTTTGCGGGCATGTCCTGCCTTCGCTTTGCTCCTGCCCGTGGCGATAGCAACTTACCTCGCATGGCCCCGCACTCGCTATTTCGGCAACACAGCTCCTGGATTGGTCGCCCTGCTCTTCATCAGCATGGCAATGGCCCATCCTCACGTCGCTGGCGCGGGATTTCTCGTCGCCTCAATCCCCTTCCTGCTGATCTTCGTTTCTGGCGTGATAGCCGATCTCATGGAGACACCGTATCGTCTCCTCATCACGGCTTGCGTCGGGGGATTGCTCGGGGCGTATATCCTCTGGAGTCTCATGGCTTTATGGCAGGTGCCGCACGGATGATTTCTGACTGATTTCTGACACGTCCCGAGCCGCGCTTCGCGTGACAATTCTCTACAATTCCCAGCGCATCTCGTCCCGCCCACCCGCGATCTAAATTCAAGGGGAAGTCCTCTCCGGAGGTGCGCCATGTCGTTCCCGTCGGAGTATCATAGGGATGTGATCTGCCCGGTTCAGCGCTCGATTCCAGCCCTGCTGGCGCTTTTCGGGATGTTTCTACTCCCGCTTGTTTTAGCGACCAGCAGTCCCGCTCAAATCAACAGCGCGTCTTCTTCCGGTTCCGGTCATTCCTTCAGCGCTGCGCCACCCACTGGCAGCGTCGCGCCGCCAACCGGCAGTATTGCTCCGCCCACAGGCGCGGCATCGATTCACAACGGCGTTGGGCAGTCCAGCTCGGGCGTAACCCATTCCGGCAACTTTCCGCATTCCCCAGGCTCATCCAACACTGGCGAACACCATCACCCGCACCGCACTGCCAACGGCGATTCCTATTCTCCGTATGGTTACCCGTACTGGTATGCGGTTCCGTACGCCGTCGACGCAAACGACGCCAGCAACAGTAGCGATAACAATGATGACGACGATCCTGAGTATCAAGGAGGTCCGACTGTCTTCGACCGCCGAGGAGCCGGCGCTGCCTCCTACGTTCCTCCTTCGTACGAAGGCCCGGCCCACGCGCACGGTGGGACGGAAAACGCATCTGCGGCGCAATCGCGCGCCGATGCGGCTCCTGAACCACTGCAATCCCCAACCACCCTCGTCTTCAAAGACGGTCACAGCGTGGAAGTGGAGAATTACGCCATCGTTGCTCAAACACTTTACGATCTAAGTCCAGGTCATCCGCGCAAGATCGCTCTGGCGGACCTCGATCTCCCTGCGACTGAAAAGCAAAACGACGACCGCGGCGTCACCTTCCAGTTGCCGCCCACAGCCCAGGTAAATTAACCATGCGTCCCCTCGCTATTTTCGACCGTGCGGGAAATTTCTGGCGCAGTCCAGTTTTACCGCTGTTGTTGCTACTCCTAATGCTTGCACCATTCGCCTCGGCCCAGAGATCTGCATCTGGCTCTCTCGCGCACGCCGTCGCAGCAGGCAGACCAGCACGGTCGCATTTCAACGGTTTTGCGAGCGGGCGCGGAGCTTTCTCTCGCTCCGGATTCCGCCGGTCTTCTCCGTATCCGTATCCGTATCCATACGCGCCTTATGCTTCTCTTCCATTCCCGTTCTTCGGAGATTCCTTTGATCCGGGCGATATCTATTCGACTGGCTATCCGGTTGCCTCGGAGCCGCCTGCATACGTCTTGCAAGCCGCGCAGCAGATGCTTGGCTCCGCGTCCGGTTCACCACGGCCTGACATGATTTCTGGCAACTCGCGCGATTCTCTGTCCTCCCAGCCGCTGGTGATGGAACTGCAAGGCGGCCGCTATGTCCGCGTCGCCAGCGCCGCAATCGATGGCGAGGCCCTGCCATTGAACTTTGGCCCCAACGACGGCCCCAATGACAATGAAAATGATGCTCGGGAACTTTCACCGATGCGTACCCAATCGAACCGCCTTGCCGGGATCACAACGTCTCCGGCGAATGAACTGACGCCCGCAGTCCTTGTCTTCCGCGACGGGCACAGCGAAGAAGTCCGCGACTATGCCATTGCAGACGGTACGCTCTACGTTCGCGGCGACTACTACACCGACGGATATTGGAATAAGAAAATCGAACTTTCCTCTCTCAATCTCTCCCAAACCCTGCAGGCAAATCTCGATCGCCACGTGAAATTTATTCTGCCGTCATCTCCTAACGAAATCGTCACTCGGCCATAACGGCCCATGTAGGGACAGCCGCCCTCGGCTGTCCGTCGAGCGAAGCTCGATGGCCTTTGCCGCGACCACGGCTCCCGATGCTACGCAGCCGTGACAACGCAAACAATTTCCGCACGCCGCTCTCTAGCCTTCCTCTCCCGCATTCGCAACATCGGCTGTTCCACCAAATAGTAAGACGCGGTAGCGAGTCCCACCGCAAACAACAGAAAATACCAGCGCCTGTGTGGACTGCCGTAAGCAAACAATTGCTGCCACAAATAAAGGCTGTAGCTGATCTTCCCCAGCCAGACGACCGGCCGCACGTTCAGAATCCAATATGGAGTCTCCACCGCGTGCAACAACACTCCGGCGATTGAAAGATGCATCACCGGCCAAAGCACAAGCAGCAACAGGGCGGTAATGTGGAAGCGCAGAGTCCCTGCATAGATCGGGACCAAGGCCACAGGCAGGATCATCGCCAATGACCATGCCGCTTTGATTTTCGGCAGCCGCGGTGCAAGAATCGCAGCCAGGCATCCGATTGCTAGAATGTCAGCCACCGCGGGAAAGGTTTCGTCCGCCCTGCCATGCAGTTGCAGCAGATGACAGGCGATTCGATAAAGCGGCGCAAACGCGACGACTCCGAGCAGAATTCCCACGCGATGCTGATACCATTTTTTCAGCACGCCGGGCCACAGAAAATAAAACTGCTCCTCCACGCTCAGCGACCATAAGTGTCCCAAAAACCAGGGATGCGAAAAGTCAAAATTCGTGAGATACAAGACCGCTGCCGCGGCGTGATACCAGCGCAACTCGTGCCGGAAAATTACGAATACCGGCAGCATAAAGGCCATTGCGGCAGGCAGAATCCGGTATGCTCTGCGCACATAAAACTCCCGCAACCGGATGGTCGCAGTCTTTTTATATTCCTTCAATAACAGCGTTGTGATCAGATATCCGGAAATGATGAAAAAGATTCTTACTCCCAGATTTGCAAACGCGCCTGCGACATCGGAGTGGTAACGCAACTCCACCCAGTGACCAGCTACAACCAGCGAAATAGAGATAGCCCGCAGGCCATCGAGCGACGGAATACGCTTGGACGGAACATGCTTGGACGGAACACGCTCGGACGCAATAACGTTCGACGGAGTGCGCTTCATCGCCGCGCAGCATAGCAGTCTGCTCCCCTGATTCCCGGTGATGTCTAACCATGGATCGCAATCATTTCTCGCGGATTTCCCAACGCGGAACACTGCTGCAACCCAGGCCTCAACTCAATCAACGTCTCCTCCGATTCAGCTCCCAATCGTGGTATAATTAACCAAGTTAAAAGTGATCCTAACATCCTTAAATACAGCCAGTTACGAGACTCAGGAGTGTCCCGTATACTCGTTCATAGGCCTCTCCACAATGGTGGTAAACGCTAACAGCCAAAAGCTAACCGTGCCTGACGATCAAAATCCCGAGCCTGCGGCGCTTTGCGGGAGTCTCAGCCCGCAGCCGCCGTCCCGAGCAACGCGAGGGATCTCAAGTTTCACGAACTGAAAAGATATGCCAGACGATAACAATCCCGAACTTCCCCTGACTCCTCCGACGCCACCGGGCGATGGCAGCCCCGGCGCCCTGCACATTCAGCCCGTCAACATTGAAGACGAGATGCGCAAGTCGTATCTCGACTATTCGATGTCGGTCATCATCGGCCGCGCATTGCCCGATGTTCGCGACGGGCTTAAGCCCGTGCATCGCCGCATTCTTTACGCCATGCGCGACATGAACCTGCTGCACAATCGCAAGTACAGCAAGTGCGCCGGCGTCGTGGGCGAGTTGCTAAAGAAATACCATCCCCACGGCGACAGCGCGGTGTATGACGCATTGGTCCGCCTGGCGCAACCCTGGAGTTTGCGCTATCCGCTGATCGACGGCCAGGGAAATTTCGGCTCCGTTGATGGTGACTCGCCGGCCGCCTATCGATACACCGAGTGCCGTTTGACGCAGATTGCCGAAGAAATGCTGGTGGATATCGACAAAGATACCGTCGAGTTCGTCCCCAACTTTGACGAACAGACATCGGAGCCGACCGTTCTTCCAACGCGAATCCCCAATCTGCTCATCAACGGTTCCGACGGAATCGCCGTCGGCATGGCCACAAAAATTCCGCCCCACAACCTGACCGAAATCATCGACGCCACCATCACTCTCATAAACAATCCCAACGCTCAGCTAGCCGAGATTTTAAAATTCGTTCAAGGTCCCGACTTCCCCACCGCCGGCATCATCCACGGTCGCGCCGGAATTTTCGAAGCCTACCGCACCGGCCGCGGCCGCTTCATGATGCGCGCCAAAGCCGCCATCGAGAACATCTCGAAAGATCGGCAGTCCATCATCGTCACCGAAATTCCGTATCAGGTGAACAAAGCGATGCTCATCAAACGCATCGCGCAACTCGTCAACGACAAAGAAATCGAAGACATCGCCGACGTTAACGACGAAAGCGATCGCGACGGCATGCGCATCGTAATCGAACTAAAGCGCGGCGCCGAGCCCCAAATCGTTCTCAACCAACTCTACAAACACACAGCCATGCAGGAAGGTTTTTCCATGATCCTGCTCGCTGTGGTCAACCGGCAGCCGCGCGAAATGGGCCTGATTCAGGCCATCAAGCACTTCATCAACCACCGGGTTGAAGTAGTCCGCCGCCGCACCGCGTTTCTGCTGCAGAAAGCCAAAGACCGCGAACACATTCTGGAAGGCTATCTCAACGCTCTCGATCACCTCGATAACGTAATCACGATAATCCGAGCCAGCGCCAACCGCGCCGACGCCCGCGAAAATTTGGTCGCCTACTTCGGCGGCAAGAAAATCGACATCAACACCACCGGCCGCGCTCCCAAGCTCGATCCCGAAAAGCCTTTCACCACGCGCCAGGCCGAAGCGATTCTCGAACTCCAACTGCATCGCCTCACCAAACTTTCCATCGACGAAATTTCCAACGAGCTGAAAGAAGTTCGCGGGCGCATCGAAGATTACGAATCGATCCTCGCCTCCGAGAGCAAGCTTCGCAAAGTCATCATCAAGGAACTCGAAGAAGTAAAAGAGCTCTACGGAGACGAGCGCCGCACTCGCATCGAAGATGAAGCCGCCGAAATCGTTCTTGAAGACTTAATCGCCGACGAGCAGGTCGCCGTAACCTTCAGCCACTCGGGCTACATGAAGCGCACGCCCATCTCTACTTACCGCATGCAACGCCGCGGTGGGAGCGGCCGCACCGGCATGAAGACTCGCGACGAGGATTTCGTCGAACACCTCTTCATCGCCTCCACTCACGCCTACATTCTCATCTTCACCAACAAAGGCCGCGTCTACTGGCTCAAGGTGTACGAAATCCCCGACGTCAGCGCTGCCGGCAAGGGCAAACACATCGGCAACCTCATTGGACTGCAGCCCGGCGAAACCGTTCGCACCATGCTCGCCGTGCGCAACCTCGAAGAAGAAAATAAATACGTATTCTTCGCTACGCGCAACGGCCTGGTGAAAAAATCAGAGCTGCGCGAGTTCATGCACGTCCGCTCCAACGGCATTAACGCCATCAACATCGAAGACGGGGACGAACTTGTCGCCGCCCGCATCACCAACGGCAACCAGATCGTCTTCATTGCTACTCACGAGGGCATGGCCATCCGCTTCGACGAAGACCACGTTCGCCCCATGGGCCGCGCCGCCTATGGCGTCAACGGCATCAACCTGGAAGAGGGAGATTATGTGGTCGGCATGACGGTCACGCCAAAACCGGGCGCGGCTCCAGTCGGCGGACTCACCACGGCAGAGGGCACATCCGCAGTCGATACCGAAGTCGCACCAACCGAGACCGTCGACCTGACTCAGAAAGGCACACTCATCCTCTCCGTAACCGAAAACGGATACGGCAAGCGCACCCCCGCCGACGAATACCGGCTCACGAATCGAGCAGGGAAAGGCGTCATCAACATCAAGACCACTGAGCGCGTCGGCAAAGTCGTCGCCATCGCGCTGGTTGACGAGTCGTCCCAAGTCATGCTCATCAGCCACTACGGCAAAATCATCCGCATGGATTCAAAAACCATCCGTGAATCCGGCCGCAACGCCCAGGGCGTCCGCCTCCTGCACATGGAGCCCGGCGACAAAGTAGCCGCCGCCGTTGTGCTGGCACCAGAGGAAGAACCGAACGGCAACGGAGGCACTCTATTGCAATAATTGTTTGTGTGTTTTAGCAACTCATTTATGTCGTAGGCTCCACAGCGACCCAAATTGATTTCTGGCATTCTACGGGTGTTGTCGCTTCCACAACGTTGTCATTCCGAACGAAGTGAGGAACCTGCTTCTCGCCGCCATCCTCACCGCGGATTGTTCCTGCTTGGTGCTCCTACCTCACTCCCTGCTTCCGATTAATTTCCCGCGAAAACTCAATGAAAAAATTCAGCAGCGTCCCCCATCCCACCTGCTCCGCCGCCGCCCGTCCACCGTTGGTAAACGCGTTCTTCGGACTCGGTTTCCACGCCGTTGAAATCATCCCTCCGCCAAACGCTCCCCCATACAAAGCCCACTGCGGACGCAAATGCTCTTCGCTGCGATCATAAGTCACTAAATTCCTGATAAACGCATGCCGCGTCCGCCGCCACAGCCCCTGGCATTTGCACTGGTCGTAGCGCACTTCATATCCCAGCTTCGCATTGCCAAGCGCAGCCAGCGAATTCGCCGCAATAAACTGCCCTTCCCGCGACGCAAACCGCTCCGCATACCCTGCCCATCCGTCGTCCCACTGGTAAGGGACGCCGCGCGCCTGGTCAATTCCCGCCGCGAACATTCGCTTCATGTAAGCTTCCGGCGTGGTCAAAGTCTGCCGCAAGTAAATCTCTCTCCGCTCCGCCGCCGTCAGCGTAACCAGCTTCCGGTTCTTGCCCACATAAATTCCAGCAATCCATCCCGACTCCCAATCCCGCGCCTTCAGTAGCCCGGCCGTGGCCGCATCCCTTGTCATGTTCACGGCTTGCTTCGTCTTGTCCTCGACCTGTTGCACCGGATTCGCGCTCTCGTCCTTCTTAGTCTCTCCCGGCGCATCGGGAATCTCTTGCGCGGGCGCTTGACTCGACCCACTAGCCTGCGGCTGGCTCTGCTCCGGCTGCTTCTGGCCCGGCTCGTCGCCCTGCGCCCACACCCGGCTCCTGCCCGTTAACACCAAAACGCACAGCGCCACCAGAACCCCGCACGCCCTGACCACCCTGATTGCACGTCCATATTGCATCTGATCAGCACGCACTCCGCCCCACGCGGCCTTTCCTCTGCGAACCCTGTGAACCCCTGTGTTTAAGCCTTTGACTTCGACGCCGCAGTCGCTAAACTTCGGTTGGATGCGCTCGCTCTACAACCGTGTTGCCGGACAAAGTGTCGAACGCCTCGCCGCCCTCAGTGACGGCATCTTCGCCGTGGCCATGACCCTCCTTGTCCTCGACCTTCGCGTCCCCGCCACTGACGCAGTCCACTCGGAGCACGACCTCCGCCGCGCGCTCATCGTACTATCTCCGCGCCTGCTCGTTTTCCTCATGAGCATCATGACCAACGGCATCTTCTGGGTCGGACAGCAAACCCAACTCAACCACTTCGCGCGCGCCGATCGTAATCTCGCCTGGATTCACATCGCCTTCCTCTGCTGTATCTCACTCACTCCATTCTCGACGGCGCTGCTTGCCGAGTTCATCCACTACCGCACTGCACTGCTTGTTTATTGGAGCAATATCCTGCTCCTCGGCCTCACCTTATTTTGGAGCTGGACCTACGCAACCCGCGCCAACCTTCTCGCTGACGACCTTCCGCCCGAAATCCACCCGGCGGTGATCCGCCGCATCGTGATCGCACAATTGCTCTATGCGCTGGGCGCGCGGCTCTGCTTCTTCAACACTTATTACAGCATCGCCGCTATCGTCATGGTCCAATTAAACTACGCCATCGCTCCAAGATTCTGCTGGGGACTCTTCTCCCGCAAGTCCTCTGAAGAATCGTAGACGTTAGACTCGTTGCCGTGGGAAAGTGACCGGGAAGGGTACGACTTCGGTCGTGCCGCAAACGAAAACGAAAAGGAACAGGCTTCAGCCGCTGAGGGTGAACGCGGAAATCTTCCGCGGATTGAGCCGCGCCGCGTCCCGCATTTTAAAGTTTCGCTGCGCCCAAAATGCGCTAGAATTCATTCTTCATGAGCAAGCAGCACTACTTCTTCAAGCTCATCCCTCCCCGCTCCACCTTTCCTCATGACATTACCGACGACGAAAGCCTCCTGATGAAAGAGCACGCGCGTTACTTTCAGGAACATTTCACCGCAGGCAGGATTCTCGTTTTCGGTCCGGTCATGGCAGCCAGCGGAGCCTTCGGGCTCGCCGTGCTTGCAGTCGAGGATGAGGCCGAAGCTCGGCAATTTGGCGAGAATGACCCGTCCGTGCGCGCAGGCCTCAACCGATTTGAGATCTATCCCATGCGACTCAGCGGCGCACAAGGCCCACGAGACTGAACCGAACCGCCAAAGCTTTCTACCCCGGCCTCAAAAGACTTTCCTGAGTTATTTATGCCGTCGGAGGTCGGAATAAAAACCGGGAAGGGCACGACTTCAGTCGTGCCGCACAGAGGCCTAAACGGGAAAGGCTTCAGCCGCTGAGGCCCGACGCACGCCGCTGCAACCGAACAGAGGCCATCCACTGAAATACGTGGAGAAAAACAAGCACCGCAAGCACAGCAACAATAAATATCGCAAAAAGCCCCGACGCATCGATGCAATCACCGCACTGCTATTGCACAAGACGAATTTCGCGAAACCAATCGAACACCTCGTGCGAAACGGTCATTCCAAATAGAAGCAGAAGTAACAGGATAATTTGCTGGTCGCGATGCGACGTTCCGCTCGGGCAAAAGCAGATCTCTCGCGCGAACTACCGAGACCGATAAACACCCGGCCGAGAGAATAGCTTGCATAGGCCACGGAGACCAAAAAGAAACCCGTGTAAAGCCTTGCTGTCCTGGAGAGTACTTTCCAGAGCACTATTAAGTCGTAGCCCACTGATGAAATGTCCATAACCAATTTAGACACCGAGTGGCCAGAAAACCGTCAGGCTAACGACCTGTCGCACTCCCTAGCCCTACCCTCTTTCAAAGGCGTGCTTCTTCTCCAACTCCTCCACCGCCGTCCGCATCGCGCTCTCAAATCTTTCCGCTTGTCCCATCAGCCCCGGAGTCGCCTCCGCCCACTCCCCTTCCATTCGCACCAGCCCATCCCCCGCCACCAACCGCCCCGCTACTTCCAGAAGATGTGCCGGCGTAGTCTCAAGATACTGCGCCTCCGTCGGATCGGCAATCCAAACTCGCGTCTGTCCACTCTTACATGTCCAATAAACTTTCCGCTCCACAAAAGTCGCAATCACATCGTCGGCTGCTTTTCCAAAAACCCACTTCTGGCGCTTGAAGTCGTAATGCCGACTCGAAAATGCCACCGGCAGCAGCTTCCCCGACTTCACAAATTCAATCTGCCGGCGGTCCACTTCCTTGCGCAACGCATTGATCACCGGAGCCTCCGCATCCTTTGGCTCCAGCGACGGCAACACCTCCCGCACCGTGGCCGACAAATTCACTGCCACCGGAGCATGCAGTCCCTCGGAATTTTCCAGCCGGATATCTCCATGCAACACCCAAAAATCCGCCCCCGAAGTCGACCGATGAAACGGCCACTCCAGCGCAATCGCGAGCGGCAGCCCGCTCAGCGTCAACCAAATCTTTCTGCTTTCTTCAACCTGCGCCATTCCTCAACCCACCTTACGAAAATATAAACACCTGTCATGCTGAGCGAAGCAAGATCGTCCGAAGGACGGTCTTGCGCAGTCGAAGCATCCCTACCATGTGCACCGGCCCAAAAAGCCGTTACGGTTGTGATTCATCTGAGCGCGAAACTCGGTACTCGCTACTACTTCTTCCTCCCCGTAACCTTCGTCCCCATTCGCAATAATTTGCGCACCGTACCTGTCGGCAGCTGCTTCATTTGATCGTGCAGCTCGGTGACCGCCTCGAAGAATCCTGCCATCGCCGCCAGCCGCTCCCGAGTAAAGTCGGCCCCTGCCTCCTTGGGATCGATCTCCTCCAAACTCCGGCGCAACATTTCCCGCGTCGGATCGATCTCCCGCCGCTTCCTCTGTTCAATCACCAGCCGGAACATCTCCCACACGTCTTTCATCGACTCATAATGTTCGCGCCGGTCGCCCAGCACATGCACCGCCCGCACAATCCCCCACGTCTCCAGCTCACGAATCGACGTACTCACATTCGATCGCGCCACGCTCAGCGTCTCCGCAATCTCTTCCGCCGGCAGCGCGCGCGGCGACAAATACAGCAGCGCATGGATCTGCGCCACCGTCCGGTTGATCCCCCACCGCGTCCCCATCTCGCCCCAATGCAGGATGTACGCCTTCTGCACCCCACTCAAAGTCGCCATATCAGTACTTTCAGTTCAAACAGAATCTACAGAACAAACCACCGCCTGTCAACCCACGTTTTTCTCGGGATCTTGTCATTCCGAAGGAAGTGAGGAACCTGCTTCTCGCTTGCGCCACCGACGCCCTGGCGCGGACGCCCATTCCGCAGCCGAGCTCGCGCGCTATTCGGTACGCGGTACTTTGGACTCGCTACTTTGCTTAACCACCTTCTTCTTCGGAGCCTTCCGAGCCGCTTCCGCCCGCTTCCGCTCCTGATACCGCCGATCATGAAACGACTGATCCGCCGCTTGTTTCTTCATCCCTTCAGATTGCCACACCTCCGCAAACATAGCCAGCCCCAGCAGGGAGAAGAGACTCGCCCTCACACGGATTGTCATGCGCGTTGAAGGATTTTCTTCCCACCATCTACAATCGGACTTCCACATGCGCCCCGCCCGCATCGCCGAACTGCTCCAGCCTTTCCTATCCCCCATCTCAGATCCTTGTCATTCCGAACAGGGCCGAAGGCCCGGTGAGGAACCTACTGTCCTGTCCCAGACTCAACTCCTCGATATATCGATGTACATCGATATACTCCGGCGGTGGAACGCCCGCATCAACCTCACCGCCATCCGCGATCCAGAAGAAATCGTCACCCGCCACTTCGGCGAATCCCTATTCGTCGCCCGCCACTTGTTCCCAGACGCTGCCCGCCAGGGCAAGACAGAAAATAATTCCTCTGCGTCCTCAACGTGCTCGGCGGTGCAAGGTTTTGTTCGCCTAGCCGACCTAGGTTCCGGCGCCGGCTTCCCCGGACTTCCCATCAAACTATGGGCTCCTGACATTGCCCTCACGCTCATCGAATCCAATCACAAGAAAGCCACCTTCCTCCGCGAAGTAGTCCGAGCCCTAGCGTTGACGGAGATCGAGATCATGAACGTCCGGGCTGAAACGATCACTCAGACTTTCGACGTAGTCACTTTTCGTGCGGTCGAGGGCTTCGCCGATGCGCTGCGCGTAGCCCGCACTCTTCTTGCTCCAGCCGGGCGTCTGGCGCTTCTTATCAGTTCATCGCAACTGCCGACTGCTCAATCGGCGCTGCCTGACATCATCTGGCGTGCTCCAATCCCGATTCCTCAATCGCAATCCCGCCAGATTCTGATGGGTCGCTCGTCCTAGCGCACTGGAGCGAAGGCAGTGTCCGACGATGCTGGAACCACAAGAATCAACAGGTGGGATAATTAGCCAAATTCATCCTCGATCTATGGCTACGATGATGGGCATCACAGGCCAAAGTAGAACGCCGACCTTTTATTATGATTTTTGTTGGAATGCTGCTCCAACTTTGCGCATAACATTCCTGTTAAAACGCAAACCTACCGGATGTTCCAGTCGGAACGCCTTGAACCTGCGATAAATTTTAGAGCCCACCGCAAGACATAATTTGGAATGCTCCGACTGGAACACTCGTTCTCACAAGTGTCGCCGTGTACTGCATGGGGAAATAAAATGTTCCAGCCGGAACACTGAACCAGTTTTGCACATGAATTCAGCTTGTCCACAGCAGTTCCGCATTGCATTCGAAAAGCGAATCGCATTATGCTGCAGAGGCTCTGGCTCCTCGACAATTTATGGGACGCGTTATCGCTGTTGCCAATCAGAAGGGCGGCGTAGGGAAAACTACGACCGCCATCAACCTAGCGGCGTCCTTTGCCGCAGCGGAAGTCAACACCCTGCTCATCGATTGCGATCCGCAGTCGAATGCTTCGAGCGGCCTGGGTCTGGTGAAAGATCCCGAACGTATTTCCACCTACCACCTTTTACTCGGGGCTGCAGAGGCCGAGGAAGCGCTGGCCACAACCGAGCTCGAACAGCTGTGGCTGCTTCCTGCACACAAAAACCTCATCGGGGCGAACATCGAACTCGTTGAGGTGGACCGGCGAGAGTATCGCCTGCGCGATGCAATCGCGCCCCTGCGTGATCGCTTTCAATACATCGTGTTGGACTGTCCACCTGCCCTTGATCTGCTGACTCTTAACGCCTTGGTGGCTGCCGATTCGGTGCTGATCCCAATGCAGGCGGAATACTTTGCCCTCGAGGGTATCAGCGAGCTGCTCGACACGGTGGAGAGAATCCGCGTGGCGCTAAATCCTGGGCTTGAGATTGAGGGCGTGGTGCTCACGATGTTGGACGAACGAACGAACCTGGCCCAGCAGGTGATGGCTGAGCTCCACAATTTCTTTGGGGATAAAGTCTGCTCGACGACCATCCCTCGGAACATACGCCTGGCGGAGGCGCCGAGCCACGGCAAGGCCGCACTGGTTTACGATCCCCGGTCGAAGGGGGCGGAAAGTTACATTCGGCTGGCGAAGGAAATCATCGGGAAACATATGGCGGCCGCAGGTGCTGTGCCCGCGGCGATCAGCGCTTGAGTGTATATTTATAGGCGTCGATATATTAGATTGATGTATATCGATATACTTTGGGTCAACGAACCTTTAACCACAGAGTGCACAGAGGGTCACAGAGGAAAAACTGATGGCGATTGCGGCGGAGAAGAAAGAGGAGAAGGTAGAGAAGCGTCGAGCTCTGGGACGGGGGCTCGAGTCGTTGTTGCCCGGGCCGCGGGTAGTGACGCCAGTTCAAAGCGATGGGGATGGCGGCGAAACCAAGGTCCCTCACTCTGTTCGGGATGACAAAAATGTGGGAGTTCGGGATCACTCCAGCGTGGGCGTCGAGCTCGGGGCCGTACAGCCGGGGCAGGCAGTCCCGACCTTCGAGCAGCAACCCGACGCGACGATTTCTATTCAAGCGCAGGCCACGCCAAGCCAAATGGTGGTGAATCTCGCAATCGATTCGATCGATAAGAATCCCTACCAAACGCGATACGTGTTTGACCAGGAGCAGCTCATCGAGCTGCGAGACTCGATTAAGGAACACGGAGTAGTGCAGCCGGTGGTGGTGCGTCCGGCTGAGGAAGACGGGCGCTACACCCTGGTGCTGGGCGAGCGGCGCTTGCGGGCGTCGAAGATGGCTGAGAAAGAGACGATTCCCGCGTTGGTGCGGCGCCTGTCACCGCAGCAAGCTGCGGAGATGACCGTCCTCGAGAATGTCGTGCGGGAAGATTTGAATCCTTTGGAGCAGGCGGAGGCCTTCCGCGTCCTGAGCAAGGAGTTTCATCTTACGCAGGCGCAGATTGCCGAGCGCATCGGAGTTTCGCGGGAGACCGTATCGAATTACATGCGCCTGTTGCGGCTGCCCAAGGAAGTCATGGGCTACATGCTCGAAGACCGCTTAAGCTTCAGCGACGCCCGCGAGATCTTACGGTTGGAGAATGAAGAGCACATTTTGCTGGTGGCGAAAGAAGTGGTGACGAAGCGCCTGAAGTGGGACGAGATAGAAGACCGCGTGATGCGTCTGAATGGCTCTTTGCCGCCGCTGCCTGGATCGCCGACGCCGGGTGCGGAGAACAAAAATCGCGGCGCACGGTGGATCGATCCGAACGTGCGCGCAGCCCAAATGGAGATGGAGCGAACGCTCGGAATGCGGGTGAGAATCAAAGACCGCAACGGCAAGGGCCGCATCGTGATTGAGTATGCGTCTGTGGACGATTATGAACGAGTGGTAGAAATGCTGAAGAAGAAGTAGCTGGTTGCCGCGTAAGGGATACCAAATCTCCGCTCACTTTCCGGTTTGAAGGAGTTCAAAGGAGTGGTTCGGCGCACGGTTCGATTCGTTTGATGAAGGAATCAAGGTGGTAAGAGTGGAATCATGCCGGTTCCGGAGCGCCGAAGGTAGGGAGTTTCTTAATTGTCGCGGAAGTTTCCAAGGCCTAAGTGGGACCGCAGCAGGATGTTTAACTAACTTGATGCTGCCTGATCTTACGATTCACTACCTCGCCAGAACTTGATCTGCTGCCCTTGTCGGTACACCACGCACTTTCGTCAGGTCCGCTTGTTTTCGCGAAAAGTAATCGAGATAGCTAAGGAATCGAGAGAGTAATAGGTGGAGCAAGTCCTCGAAACTTCCGGTCTATCATTCGAAAACGCCTTTGGATTTCCCGGCGAAGTGGGAGGTTGACTTGACTGACATGGAAAAAGCTCTGGGATCGGTGGCGGCACAGCTAATGAGTGGCGGGGAAGTTATTCTTGGCGATCAAAAATCACACGTGAAGCGAGTGGGGAGCGGCCGGCTGAGAATGGTTCAGTTCGAGTGGAATGGCCGCAGGTTCGAAGCGATTGAACAGAACCCCGAGAAGCCGAGCCATTGGGGAAAACTCGCCAGGGAAAAACATCAGGTGGTGCAGTTCCGCGATGTCGAGACTCATAAATATGTCGCTGTGGCAGTCGACGGAGAAGTGCGGGAGTATGGCAAATAGTTAGCAGCACCTGGCGCCCAACTCCTGACCCGCAGCGCCCAATCTCGCAGCACCAATCTCACTTGGCGAAGAAGTAGTCGAACGATTTTACTGCGTTGAATTCGTCTTCTTTGATGTCGAAGACGGTGTACAACTTGGTGACATTCAGAACGTCGTGTACCTTCTTCGTGAGGCTCAGAAGTTTGAGGTCGCCGCCGGCGTTGCGCACGGCGGTGTAGCTGCTGACTAGTTCTCCAACGCCCGAGGAGTCGATGTAATCGACCTGGGCGAGGTTGAGGACGATTTTTTTCTTGCCCTCCGCGATCAGGCTGCGAATTGTATCGCGGAGTTGCCCGGTTTCATCGCCCAGAGTAATGCGTCCGTTAACGTCGACGATCGTAACGTGGCTAACTTCGCGCGTGGAGATGGTCATGAGAATCGGTTTTCGGTCTCAGCCCATTGCCATGGGCTTCCGGGGAATGGTAGAGGGCGCGGCTTCGCAAGTCAATGGTCGTGGAAGAAGATGCGGCGAATCTTACCCGTTTAAGCAGAGAGTGGGGTCGAGTCGCGAATTTCCTGGATGGGCGAGGTGACGATGGGAGCAGTGTATTCGGGATGATGAAATTCGAGGTGCATGCCCCGTCCTACATATTGCAACTTGAGCATGGAGCCACCCCAGGTAGAACCAGCAATGGCGACATGAACCGGGTCGGGGCAAAATTCGGGATGGCCGGAGAGAAGCGCGTCGCTACCTCCCAGCAGTACCGCGGTGTAGCAATGGTGAAGCGTTTGAATGTGGAGAACAGTCGATGGCGGAAGGTCGTGGAGAAACACTCCTCCTTCGATTTCCGATTGGATGATCGCCTCGTTAACGTCGTCCGCGAGATTGGGGTGCGGGGCAAACATAGGTCGGCTCGCATTAGGGTAATGGGTTTCGGGCGAACGAGCAAGGGTTGTTTGGACATTCATGGAACGTAGGGCGGATGGACTCTTGGGTAGTCGGCTAGAAGCCCAAAATGATCTTCCCAAGCGCTCTAGGGAACGCTCTAGGGAACAATGGCCATCGAGCCTTTGGGGCCGACAACGAGCGCCCCACCGTTAGGGTAAGGACTAACAGCGTTGAATTGGGTTCCGGAGGCCTTGCGAGGGCTGATGCGCGTCGGGTTTCGCGGCGGGCGGAAGTCGTAGATCGATTTAGGTCCCACGATGAAGAGGCGGACCTTGGCCTGATTATCGTTCAATTTTTCTGCGCCCGGATTCCTGACCGTGCGGTCGTAGGCGACCGCTGAGTAATAATACTGCGGGAAGATTTGTGAAAGCGTCCAGGTTCGGCCACCGTCATTGGTAAAGGCGAGGTTGGGGCCGGCCTGGTCCGGACGCTTGTAATCGCCTCCGGCGATCACGCCGTGATTCGCATCGCGAAAGGCGATCGAAAAGATGCCTGCAGAGTCGGTACCGTGAACTATAGGCGTATCGAAGAGTTGCCACGTTCGACCGCGGTCGGGAGAATGGAAGACGCGAGCGGCCTTGCCTCCGGTGGCAAACCAAATGTTGGTGTCGGGTGCTGAAGCCCCCTCGTTTTTGGATGGCTGTACCCCGCTCTTCCCCGACTGCGTCGGCGGTGAGGCGGTCTTCTCGGCGACATCGGCCGCGCCAGCAAAACCAAGATCCCTCGCTTCGCTCGGGATGACAATCCTATTCGGAAGGATCGCGACACACGAATTGCTGGCAGCGAAGGCCCCCTCGCCTTCCAGTGCGGGCGGCATCTGAGCTGACGGGAGCGGAGTCCAGCTTTCGCCGTTCTCCGTGATCAGCAGTTCAAATTTCAGGTTGCCAGCCTCATCGGGGATGGGATCGCCGAGAACCATCCCATGCGTTCGATCCCAAAAAACCATCGCATCGAAAAAGCCTTTGGGATTTGTATTCGTGAATTGGAGAGACCAGTGACGGCCAGCGTCGGCAGTGTGATAGATGCGGGATTGGTCGCCGGGTCCTGCGGACATCAGGAAGGCTTCTTCCTCGGAGAAGGCGACCACTGCGCGGAAGTCGAGAGCCTCGGCGCCGGGAACCTGCTCGGGGATCCAGATGCGGCCATCGCTGGTGCGAAGGTAGGTGCCGGCATTGCCCGAAGCCCAGGCAATTTTCTCCGAGACAGTGCTTACTCCGCGCAGGTTTTCCGTTGTGCGGGAAAAGCGGGTTTGCGGGGCAGGCTGCGCGAGGGCGCTAGCGGCGGCGAAAAACAATACGATCGGGAAACAACGCATGGAGAGATTGTCGCAGAACAGATTTATCACCGGGAAGATTTTCGCACCAATGCGGAGCCGATGCTCGCGTTGCCGGAAGCCGCCGCGCCCCCTTTACTTCGCGGTGAACGGAGCGAAACAAGCCGCCTTGCCGAAATAAATCCGCAGCGTACACTTCTCGCCGACGTGCGCGAAAGCAACCTCAAGCGCATCCGAAGGCTGACTCACCTGATCGGTCTCGATCGGCGCGCGCGCGATGTCCTGTTTTTCGTCATACGCAGAGTGGGGTGCAACATTTTTGTTGATGGCCAGAGTCCATTTTTCTTTGCCGGGGATCGGATACACAGTGTACGCCCCGGCGGGAATGGTTGAGCCCTCGAAGCTCAGTTGGGCATCGGTGAAGAGAGTCATGGGAGCGCCGCCAGGAGCCCAAGGCTTGCCGTTGGGCGCCTTCTCAGCTTTAGTGGCAACCGGGTTGTAGCGGATATAAACCTGCCGGCCGTCGTCTAGATTACAACTTGCGGTGGACTGGTCCGATTCCTGTGCTGAGCAGACGGTGGCAAATGCAACGGTGAACAAAAGGAAAATGTTGACGACGATGCGAGCGCGAAACATGGTGAGGGCCCTCTGGCCCCAAAGTGTAGCTCTGAAATCGGCATAGGGGAAGAAGTTTCGATGTGCAAAGTCTTGCTCAGCACGATGCGGCCTGCTTCTCGCATGGATTGGGCCCGTTCGTCGCTGGTCTTCGGTGATGTACTCAGGGCGCGGTGCGATTGCTACCGTGAGTGTCGGGTACTGGGCACAAAATCCCGGCACCAGCGAGGACTAGGACTCATGGCGAAGGCAAGCAAGCTTAGGATTCTTTATTGCGAAGGGGATGCCGACGAGCAGGAGGCAACAGCGAAGACGTTTGAACAGGCGGGCCACACGGTAGAGAAGGCCGTTGGCCGGAAGGCCGCAGAAGCAGCGCTGAAGAAGAGTGCGTTCGATCTGGTGGTGCTGGGACCCACGTTGAGCCGGAATGACCGGCATCATCTGCCTTATGCGGCGAAAAAGGCGCAGGCGGCAGCGAATGTGCTGGTGATGCACGCCGATGGAAGCCGCCATCCGTATGTCGATGCGTGCACCGATACGGGCGCTAGCGCGGGCAACGTTCTGTCGCTGATTGAAGGTATGCAGATCGCTGGGATTATGCCGGCGGCGGCGAAGGCGACGGCTGGCGGAAGATAGGATTAGAATCCACGGTGTCAGTTCTAAGCTTTGGACAGGCGGCTTACCGAGCCGCCTTTTACTTTGTCGTGGCGAACGTTAGGAACGAAGATTAGGAACCCTCCAATGACTCGAATGCCAATGAAGTTGCTCAAAGGAACCCTACGAGTTAGGAATCAAGCCAGATAACTCGTGGGACGATCAATCCCTGGAACGCCCGCTAGCGGCCCGCCGCAGCTGCTAGCAGGGTTAAAGTGGTACACCGGAAAATGCCATTAGTTTGACGCGACGCGAACCACATTGGTAATAGTGGAATACCGGCAATGTTTTTTACCCTGCATTGTGTTGCCGGAACACGGAAACCTCGGGATTTTCCGGGTCACAGCCACAGTACAATGGCAATAGAGGAGACACATGGCTACCACAACCGAACCCATCCAACTTCGTCACTCCGTGCAGGAATTCCTGAGCCAACCTAGAAAACTATTGATTGGCGGCCAATGGGTCGGCGCGCAGTCGGGCAAGAATTTCGAAACCCGCAACCCTGCCACCGGAGAAGTCCTGGCGCAAGTGGCCGAAGGCGGCCCGGTCGAAATTGACCAGGCGGTAGCAGCTGCGCGCAAAGCCTTCGAAACCGGACCCTGGCGCGATGTTTCTCCCGCCGAGCGCGGACGCCTTCTCTGGAGGCTCGCCGATCTGATCGAGCAGAACCTCGAAGAACTCGCCGAACTTGAAACCCTCGACAACGGCAAGCCACTGCTCTTCTCGCGCATCGTCGATGTTCCGAGCGCCGCAGGATTTTTCCGCTACATGGCTGGATGGGCCACCAAAGTTGAAGGCAATACGATTCCGATCTCCGCGCGAGGCAAGTATTTTGCTTATACCGTGCGCGAGCCGATTGGAGTGGTAGGCCAGATTATTCCCTGGAATTATCCGCTGGTCATGGCCGCCTGGAAGCTCGCTCCCGCGCTCGCGGTTGGGTGCACGTGCATACTTAAGCCCGCCGAGCAAACCCCTCTTACAGCTTTGCGGTTGGGCGAGTTGATTCAGGAAGCGGGCTTTCCGGATGGTGTGGTGAATATCGTGGCTGGTTTCGGCGAAACAGCCGGGGCCGCGCTGGCTGCCCATCCTGACGTGGACAAAATCGCATTCACCGGCTCAACCGCGGTCGGCAAGCTCATAGCCAACGCGGCTACGGGAAATCTGAAAAAAGTTTCGCTCGAACTTGGAGGGAAATCTCCGAACGTGATTTTGGCCGACGCGGACTTGAAATTTGCCATTCCCGGAAGCGCGAACGCCATCTTCTTTAATCAAGGGCAGGTCTGCACCGCCGGTTCCCGCCTGTTCGTACACCAAAGCATTTTCGACAGAGTCGTGGAAGGACTCGCCGGGGAAACTAAAAAACTTAAAGTAGGGCCCGGGATCAATCCCGCAAACAACATGGGGCCGCTGGTTTCGGAGGAACAGCTTCACCGCGTTTGCGGCTACCTTGATTTTGGCACGAAGGAAGGCGCCAAAACCGTCGTTGGTGGCAAACGGATTGGCGACGCTGGATATTTCGTCGAGCCCACGGTTTTGATCGACGTGAAGCCGGAGATGAAAGTGGTTCGCGAAGAAATTTTTGGTCCCGTCGTGACCGCGATTCCATTCAATGAGCCGGAAGAAGTCATAAGCTTCGCGAACGACACCGTCTACGGATTGGCGGCCGCGGTTTGGACGCGCGATATCAGCAAGGCGCACCGCATGGCAGCCAAGCTTCGCGCAGGCACGGTGTGGATCAATTGCTACAACGTTTTCGATCCTGCCCTGCCGTTCGGCGGCTACAAACAGTCGGGATGGGGGCGCGAAATGGGACATGCGGCGCTCGACTTGTACACCGAAAGCAAGTCGGTCTGCGCCCAGCTATAGTAAACACTCACCCATGTTCACGAATCGTGTGCGAATCCGGGTCGAGTTCGGAGACTGTGATCCGGCCCAAATCGTTTTCTACGCAAACTATTTTCGCTGGTTCGACAACTGCACGTCCGCCCTGTTCCGCGCGGCGGGGCTTCCTCTGAAGGAACTTTTCTTATCCCATGGCGTGGTCGGTATTCCGGTGGTGGAAGCGCACGCGCGCTTTGTCATTCCATCGGCGTACGGTGATGAACTGACAGCAGAATCCTTCGTGAGAGAGTGGAAAAAGAGCAGCTTCGTAATCAGCCACCGATTTCTGCGCGATGAGGAATTGGCTATGGAAGGCTGGGAGACACGCGTCTGGACCGGCGTCCATCCTACGGACGCTCAGCGACTCAAGAGCGTGCCTCTACCTCCGGATGTAATTCACGCACTTTCTTCAGCGAAGAAGGGTCCCTGACGGAAGAACGGGTAGTGGTGCAACTTGAAAAGTTTGTCATTCCGAAGGGCAGTTTTATCGCGGGGAATCTGCTCTTGCCCGGCCAAAGCAGATTCCTCACCGGCAAGGAACGCCGGTTCGGAATGACAAGACGAAATGTTGTTCAAGCTGCACTGCCATCACTCCATCGGAAGCCCAACATAATTTTCCGCGAGCGTTTTTGCGGCGGCCCGAGAGCTAGTCACATAGTCCAGTTCGGCGAGTTGTCGCCGCTGGTCGAAAGGATTCTCATCGGGGAAACGATGCAGCATCGAGGTCATCCACCACGAGAAGCGCTGCACTTTCCAGACTCGCCGCAAACACACATCAGAATAGGTATCGAGCAAGTCGCGGCTTCCCGAGTCATAAAAATGCTTGAGAGCTCGCGCCAGTACGCGCACATCGGCGATCGCCAGGTTCAACCCTTTTGCTCCAGTCGGCGGAACAATGTGCGCTGAGTCTCCCGCCAAAAAGAGCCTGCCGTATTGCATAGGCTCGACCACAAAACTGCGCATGCCAGTTACGCCCTTCTGTAGAACCGGGCCCTCGGTGAGCTTCCATCCGTCTGAAGCCAGACGAATCTGAAGTTCTTTCCAGATGTCTTCGTCACTCCATAAATCAATGTCCTCATCTGGCTTGCACTGCAGGTACAAGCGGCCGATGTGCGGTGTCCGCATGCTGAGCAGGGCAAAGCCGCGCTCATGGTAGCAATAGATCAGCTCCGTCGACGATGGAGGCGCCTCCGCCAGAATGCCCAGCCATCCGAAAGGATATTCCCGTTCATAGTAAGTGAGCGCGCCCGCCGGAACGCTGGGTCTGCAGATGCCGTGGAACCCATCGCACCCGGCGATGAAGTCGCAGATCAGCTCGAAGTCTTCTCCATCCTTTTTATATCGGATCTTCGGCCTGGAACCATCGAAGTCGTGCACGCTGACATCTTCAACTTCGAACAAGACCTGGCCACCAGCCGCGACGCGGGCATTATTCAGATCCTTCAGAACCTCATGCTGCGCGTAAATCGTGATTCCTTTTCCGCCGGTAAGATCGTGAAAATCGATGCGGTGACCACGCCCTCCGAAGCGCAACTCGATCCCATGGTGGACCAAGCCCTCCGCTTTCAGCCGTTCGCCGACGCCCATTTCGGTGAGCAAGTCAACGGTCCCTTGCTCCAAAACGCCCGCGCGGACGCGCTGCTCGGAATACTGACGGCTACGATTCTCGATGACAACAGAGTCGATCCCTTGCAGATATAAAAGGTGAGAGAGCACGAGACCGGCGGGTCCCGCACCAACAATTCCGACTTGGGTTCGCACTGAGATCGGCACGGAATTGAACACTCACGCGCTACGTTAACGGTCGGGGGACTTCCACAGCTACGATTTCCTCTTCTCGGATTGTCTCTCGTTTTTCCCGTCCATCTCTTTGAAAACCTCGGCGGCCATGTGAAAAGCGGAGTTCGCCGCCGGCACGCCACAATAGATGGCCGATTGCAGCAGCACCTCTTTGATCTCCTCGCGCGTAACGCCGTTGTTAAAGGCGGCCTTCAGGTGCATGCGGAATTCCTCGCCACGATTCAAAGCGATCATCATCGCGAGTGTCAGCAGGCTGCGAGTGTGGCGAGGAAGGCCTGGACGCGCCCATATCTCGCCCCATGCATTACGGGTAATGAAGTCCTGGAAATCGCGGTTGAAGTCTGTGGTTGCCGCGACGGCCCGGTCCACGTGTTCATCGCCGAGAACAGCACGCCGGATTTTCATGCCCTGTTCGTAGCGCTTGCTGTCATCCGTTCGCGTCATAGATTGTGCAAGGCCTCATGAGGAAAGAAAGTTGCTCACCGCTTCCGTAAACTCGCTGGCCCGCTCGACGTTCGAGAGGTGCGCAGCATCGAGTTCGACCTTTTCCGATTCTGCGATCTGGTCGGCAAGAAAATGCGCGTCAGCGATCGGGATCACTGGGTCGCGCCCACCGTAAAGCACCAGTGTCGGAACCTTGATCCGCGCCACCCTTTCCCGCTCATCCATATCGCGCACGGCCGCGCAGCACGCTGCATAACCCTCGGGCGGCGAGTTTTCGAGCATCTTCCGTGTCCGCGCAACCTCTTCCGGAGACGAGGCGCGAAACTCCGGCGTAAACCAGCGCTCGACGACGGCCGCAGCCACGGATTTCATTCCATCTTTACGCACCGTCGCGATGCGCGCGTTCCATACCTCCTTCGTGCCGATACGAGCCGCAGTGTTACAGAGAATCAGCCGATGGAGGCGGTGAGGAGCGTGAATACCAAGCCAAATGCCGATACTGCCGCCCATTGACAGCCCGCAGAAATGCACCCGGTCGAGGCGAAGAGAATCCAGCAGGCCGAGAACGTCGAGCCCCAACTGCTCCATGGTGTAGTCACCGGGCGTTACCGAAGACTTTCCATGACCGCGAGTGTCGTAACGCAGGATTTGAAAGCGCCGCTGCAATTCCGGCATCTGCGCATCCCACATGGAAAACTCAGTGCCCAGAGAATTCGAGAACATCAGCACCGGACCTTTGTCGCCAGTGAGCGCATAGTGCGTCTTCAGTTCTGCAACTTCGGCGAACGGCATAGCTTATCCTTTATCCTTTGCTGCTGTTACAAAAAATACTTAGCGCTTGCGACTCGAATCCTTGCGACTCGAATCGATGACGCGATCCACCCACTGTTCAGCGACGCCCAGATAATTTTCTGGAGCGAACAGGCGATCCAGCTCGGCCGGAGACAGAATCTCGGTAACGGCGCGTTCCTGCGCCAGTACTTCGCGCAGATGTTTTCCTGACTCACGAGCCTTCCTGCTCGCAGCATCCAGCAACTTCCGCGCTTTCGATTTCTCCATGTGATTCGCGAGTGCCATGGTGACGGCTTCGGCAAAAATCAGACCATGGGTTGCTTCGAGATTACGCCTCATCCGCACCGCGTCGACTTCCAGATGAGGCACAATCGTCGCCACCTGATGCAGCGCTCCGCCGGTGAGTTGGAAGATTTCCGGCAACGTTTCCCACTCTGCATGCCAGTCGCCCAGGCCGCGCTCATCTTCCTGCACCATGGCGCTCAACATTGTGCTGACCAGGCCCGGCACTCGCGTGGCCGCCGACAACACGACTGCGCAACTCACGGGGTTGCGCTTATGAGGCATCGTCGAAGAGCCGCCACGCCCCTCGTCCGCTGGTTCGAAGACTTCCGCAATCTCGGTTTGCATGTGCAGAGAAATATCGCGCGCCATTTTGCCCATTGTGCCCGCGCAAAGGCCAAGTACGGTCGCTACTTCAGCCACGCGGTCGCGTTGGGAATGCCAGGGCATGTTCGGAAGCTCCAGGCGGAGTTCCGCCGCCAAGGCCTCGGCTACCTGCAATCCCTTTTCCCGCAAAGCAGCGAGCGTCCCAACCGCTCCCCCAAACTGCAAAACCAGCACGCGGCTCCCGGTTTCCGCAAAACGCTCGCGATGGCGATCCATCGCGTCCAGCCACCCGGTAACCTTGACCCCGAAAGTCGTTGGCAGCGCCTGCTGCATAAGCGTGCGGCCAGCCATCACTGTAGAACGATGTTTCTGGGCCAGTTGTGCCAGGCTCGCGCAAAGGGTATTGAGATCGTCTTCAATAAGATGGAGAGCTTTGCGGATCTGCAGAACCAGCCCGGTATCGTTTGCGTCCTGGCTGGTCGCGCCCCAGTGAACGAATCCGGCTGCTTCAGGATCATCTTTCGCGACCAGCTCCGTGAGCTGCTTCACGAGGGGGATCGCGGGATTCGCGGAATCCGCTGTCGCGCTCGCAAGAGCATCGATGTCGATCAGATCCGCCTTGCACTTGGAGGCAATCGCCCTGGCCGAAGCGGCGGGTACTACACCGCAGCCGGCCTCAGCCCGCGCGAGCGCGGCTTCGAAGTCCAGCATGCTTTGAAGACGCGCGACGTCGGAGAAGACTTCGTCCATCGCCGCCGAGCCGAACAGTGGATCGAACAAGGCCATCCAGATTGTTATAACTCAGGAAATTCCCGGCCGCCACCATGCCCCGTCGCAGGATACCGTTTCTTCCGCCCCTTGCAAAATCACACTCCGCTCTGCGACTGCCTTCATGGGGTAGAACCTACTGATTCGCCTGCTTCGCCGGCCATCTCCAGTTCCGGATTTCCGGTTTATCGATCCCTTCCGCGTACGCGTAGTTGATACTCTCAATGATCTGTGCCTTGAGCCACTCCTTGAGATGGGCGCCGCGCCCCTGCAGCCTCGGAACGCGGTCGAGGACATCGATCGCCAGGTCGAAGCGATCCACTTGATTGCGAATCGCAAGCTCAAGCGGCGTATTGATGTTGCCTTTCTCCTTGTATCCGCGCACGTGAATATTGTCGTGATTCGTCCTCCGGTAGCTGAACTTGTGGATGAGCCAAGGATATCCGTGGAAGTTGAAAATAACCGGCTTGTCCTTCGTAAAGAGCGAATCGAAGTCACGATCGGAGAGCCCGTGCGGATGCTCCGAATCCGGCTGTAGACGATACAAGTCCACCACATTGACAAAACGAATCTTAAGGTCGGGAAGGCCCTCTCGAAGAATAGCGACTGCAGCCAACGCCTCTTGGGTCAAGACATCGCCGGCACTGGCCACAACTACATCCGGCTCTTCTCCGTCGTCATTGCTGGCCCAGTCCCAGATGCCAATCCCCTTGGTGCAGTGGAGGATCGCAGCCTCCATATCCAGATAGACTAGATGCGGCTGCTTGTCGGCGACGATTACATTTACGTAATCCTGGCTGCGCAGGCAGTGGTCCGCCACGCTCAGCAAACAATTCGCATCAGGTGGAAGATAAATGCGCGTGATTCCCGCGCTCTTGTTACTCACCACATCCAGAAAGCCGGGATCCTCATGAGTGAAGCCATTATGATCCTGTCGCCAGACCAGGGACGAGATCAATAGGTTGAGCGAGGAGATTGGCGCACGCCAATCGACTTCGAGCTTCGATTTCTCCAGCCACTTTGCATACTGGTTGTACATGGAATCGATGATGTGGGCGAAAGCCTCGTAAGTATTCAAAAGTCCGTGACGTCCGGTGAGCAGATAGCCCTCAAGCCAGCCTTCGAGCGTGTGTTCGCTCAGCATCTCCATCACGCGGCCATCGGGAGCAATATCAGTACCGTCCGCATCCTCCGGCTTGATCGCGGCTAGCCACGTCTTCAGGCTCGCCGCATAAATATCCTGCAGCCGGTTGGACGCATTCTCGTCCGGGCTGAACACCCGGAAGCTGGTCATGTTACGCGCCATTACATCGCGCAGAAATTTTCCGAGAGTCTCCGTCGGTGAAATCTCCTTCGCACCAGGCGCGTCAATCGAAACGGCGTAGTCGCGGAAATCTGGAAGATTGAGAGGCTTGCGCAGCTTGCCCCCGTTGGCGTGAGGATTGGCACTCATGCGCCTTTCTCCCGTGGGCGGCAGCTCGCGCAGTTCCGGCATCAGCGTGCCGTGTTCATCGAACAGCTCCTCCGGCTTGTAGCTGCGCATCCACTGTTCAACGATCCGCAAATGTTCGGGATTCGTTTGCACGTCGAGCACTGGAACTTGGTGCGCTCGCCAGAAATTCTCCACCTTATGTCCGTCCACTTCTTTCGGTCCGGTCCATCCCTTTGGCGATCGGAGGATAATCATCGGCCATCGCGGCCGGTCGGGTTTCCCGGTCCTGCGTGCCTCCTCTTGAATGGCACGGATCTCTAACACGCAATTCTCAACCGTGGCGGCCATTCTCTGGTGCATTACTTCAGGCTCCTCACCCTCAACTACGTGCGCCATCCAGCCGTATCCCTTGAAAAGATCGCTAAGCTCTTCGACCGTGATGCGGGCCAGCACAGTGGGATTCGCGATCTTGTATCCGTTCAGATGAAGGATGGGCAACACCGCCCCATCGCGAATCGGGTTCAGAAATTTGTTGGAATGCCACGAGGTTGCCAGCGGTCCGGTCTCGGCCTCGCCGTCGCCAACCATCACGCTCACGATCAGATCCGGATTGTCGAAGGCCGCCCCAAACCCATGCGAAATGCTGTACCCCAGCTCGCCCCCCTCATGGATCGACCCCGGAAGCTCTGGCGTGCAGTGGCTTCCGAGCTGACCTGGGAAAGAAAACGCGCGGAACAAGTTGAGCATCCCCGCTTCATCCAGGCTCTTCTCGGGATAAATCTCCGAATATGTCCCTTCGAGGTAGCAGTTCGAAAGCACTGCCGGCGCGCCATGTCCCGGACCCGAGATATAAAACATGTTCAGGTCGTACTTTCGAATTACCCGATTCAGATGGACCCACGTAAACGTCTGCCCGGGATCGGAGCCCCAGTGCCCCAGTAATCGATTCTTGAAATGCTCCGGTCGAAGCGGCTTCTTCAGCAAAGGATTGTCACGAAGGTAGATCATCCCCGCGCAAAGGTAGTTGCAGGCGCGCCAGTACGCATCAATCTTGCGAAGCTCTTCTGATGTAAGTGTCTGTTCGAAAGATGACGATGCAGATTGCCGCTCGGCGGCTACGGTACTCACTGTGGCTGTCATAGAAATAAAACTCCTGGGAAAAAATCGGCCGTGTAGCGATACTAATACTGCGGACTTTTCTTTTCTTACGATGCCCCCCTTAAGATGCCCCCGGAGTCACCGTGGCTTCATCCAAAAATATTAATAGGGTGTAACAAAGCTTCCGCGAAGAAGGGAGCTTTCGCCAACCTTACGCTGCCAGCCTCCATCTAAGCCACGTATATTGGCGGAGGGAGATGATGGCTAGCGAAGCATCCGAACAGATGATGGCACTCCTGAGCGAGCTCGCCACTCTTAAGGAACTCAATCGAGAGTTCGAAGCCAACCCCAATCAACACGACCCGGAGGAGCATCGCTTGCGCCTCCAGAGACACGAAGAGATAACGCAAGACATCAAGGCGCTGGCCGAGCAGAAGAAGAATACCGAACCCTCAACCCCCGGCTAGACGTGTGTGTAGAGCGGACACTCCTGTCCGCTGTCTTTGACCTTGATTTTGTACGAATATGGAATGCCCGAAATGTGTGAGCCGACCGTGGAAGAGCGGCGCTTTAGCAGCTTGCCCTGAGCGAAGTCGAACGGGCCGCGTAAGCCATGGATAGAGACAGCGGGCTTCAGCCGCTGCGATGTATAAGCCGATTCAACCTTTCCTTAACCTCCGGCCACTCAGCCTCAATAATCGAATACCGCACCGAGTCGCGAGGAATGTAGTCCGCGGCCATGCGATGCGCACGAAGAATCCCTTCGAACTTTCCGCCGATGCGTTCGATCGCCGCGCGAGACCGTTCATTCCGTACGTCAGTGTGAAAGCACACGCGAAGCACTCCCCAGCTTTCGAAGGCGTGCGTCAGCATGAGCAGCTTCGCCTCGGTGTTGGCCGCAGTGCGGATGGCTGAGCGAGCGAACCATGTGTAGCCAATCTCACAAGCGTCGGGAGAATGGCGTCCGTGCCGTGGGTGTCCCGCCGGCCACGCCCATCGCTCCAGGTTCCAGAATCGCGTCGAGCCGATAACGACACTGTCGTTCACGTTGACGATAGCGAAAGGCACAGCCGTGCCGGCGTCGCGCCAGGCCAGGGCGGTATCGACGTAGATGGTAGCTTGGGACTTGCCTTGCGGGACGGGACTCCACTGATAAAACGACGGATCTGCTCCCGCCGCGACCGCCAGGCCGTCGACATGGCGGTGATCGAGTGCTTCGAGACGAATGTGCCTGCCCAGCAGCGCTGGCGCCTCTGTTTCCATTTGCCTCAGTATGCGATGCGGGCCCACGCCGTAGCAATCGCAATTGGGACGGGTAGTCGTGCACTTTGATTTTCATTCCGGAACAAGCGCTCGTTGCGCCGTGAGGAATTTTTGTGTGGCGCAGCGTTTCAGCGTTGCGTTAAAGCGCCCGCCTACCTCCCCACTTGTCATTCCGACCGGAGCCCGAGCGACGGCGAGGGCGCAGCGGAGGAATCTGCTGTCCTTTCCCGGACGATGGACCGTGTAGAGCGGACACTCCTGTCCGCTGCCTTTAACCTTGATTTTGTACGAAGCGTGGAATGCCCAAATGTGGAGCGACCGTGGAAGAGCGGCGCTTCAGCGCCGCGTAATCCGTGGGGAGAGGAAAGGGGCTTTCAGCCCCGGTTAGCCCACCAGAAAATCCGAACCGGACACGACCGTGGAGTCCCACCCTTCAAAAACCGAAGGGTGGGGCACACGAAGATCAGGTGGCGCCCGGCACAAGATCGTTTAAGGAATGCCCTTGCGCTTGGGATTCACCAACCATCTCTTCAATGTTTCCATAAAGGACCACACGTCATCCGCACCCGGTTTCACATACGACGGCGTCGAGGGATCTTCTCCCATCTTCTCGAATACGTCTACTAGCCAATTAGGCCCATGGCCTCGGGCCCCTAAGCCTGACAACCACTGCTCTATCTCACCGCGCCGTACAACGAACAAGCCATATTCCGCAAGCCGGTCGAAGAGGTTACTAGCAGCTTCTTTGTCGTTGGGCCGGAGCAGGTCAATTCCTCCGTCACGCTTCATGTCCTTTCCTGTCGAATCGAATCGCTGTTTCACGGCAGCCCGCAGCGTAGCCATGGACTGACGGTCGATCTCAGGGACGAATCCAGCCTGCTAGGAAACCTGACCAGACGGTCCCGCCTTCCTTAACAATGTCGATATCCACTATGGCAGCCGCGGGTATTCCCAGCTCTCGTAGCGGGCGGATGATCGTTTGTACGGTCTGTTTGTTTTGGGCATTCAAAAAAAGACAGTTAGGCACGCCGGAATCGGAATGAAATCGTAAAAGCCTTTCGTTTATTTCCTGATAAAACGCCCGATCAGTGTCTGCTTCGGTGACAACGACGAACTCATGAAATAGGCCGCTGAGTACGCTCGTTGACCTAAGAAGAGGGTTCCTCATCAATTTCAAAATGTCCCCGCTGGGTAGTATTCGAGCCGTTGCGACACCGTCCCGGTACGTCAAGCGAATAAGGTTCACGGGCGCTCCCGATTGGATACAGCCCATAACGAAATTAGGACTATGGGTGGATACAAAGAGGCGTTTTTGCGAACCCGAACTGGCCCGGGAAATTTCGTTGCCCAGCTGAAACGACAGTGAAGGGTGAAGAAAGGCTTCCGGTTCGTCGATCAAAAGAACCGCCGGATCGCCGGCAACAATTTCTGTGATCATGCCAGTAAAGGCTTTGACTCCATCGCTCGCCTCCTCAATCGGCATTGCCTCGGCATGGAAGCGAATCGCCTCGTCGTGAATGCCCCTTTCTTCCATCCCGTCGACGGGAGCGCGAGACGATAGTCTGATCCGTAGGTGGGATAAATGAGAAGGGTCTATAACGAAATAAGAGCCGAAGGCATCATAAATAATGCGCCTTACCTCGGCCCGTCGGATGTCGTCTCTGAAGAGCACCTGCAAACTAGTGTGCGGAGGGGCTTGAAGATCACCCGCGGGCTGTTCATTAATCAGGCTTATTCGACTTGGGCCATCAAGTTTTAGCGTATTGTAGGCCAGATACCATTGGCAGAATCGATTAGCATATACATTCGGATTGGCCAATGCACCGACGAGCAAATCTTTTTGCACCTGGACCCTAGCATTTTTCTTTCCTACGAGAATGTGCTCTGGGTGTATGCTCTCGTTCGCTCTTGGCCGCCGCGTTACGAGATCGACTAACTTCTCACCCTCCGTAATCGAAAATGGCGCGAAATCGAGTCCCTCCAATATAACGTCGGTCGCCGAGCGCTGGCCCGTAGTACAAAACCGGTAAATCTCGGCAAGCACCTTACTTTTGCCGGAATTGTTGGGCCCGACGAAAACCGTAACCGGCGTAGCGGTCGTAGACTCGTTTTGCGAGCCCGGGGCCCTTCCGAACTTGAAAGTAATACTGTTAATCACGGGTTACCGAGGTGCTGTACGCGAGCCAAAGGAATGGCCGCCGTAGATTCGCAGGAACGCCTGGCCTCTTGGACCAACATTTAAAATTCATACGCCCACCGCTTGCGGTTTCCCGGCCAGCAACTGCCGCAACACATACTGCAAAATCCCGCCGTTGGCGTAGTAGAGCGCTTCCTGCGGCGTATCGATGCGGATTCTGGCCTCGAAGGTTTTGGTTCTTCCCGCGGCGTCAGTGGCGCGTACGGCAATTGTGTGGCCGATGGCGAATTTCGATTCCAGGCGGGGTTTCAGCCCGACGATGTCGTAGGTCTCCTCGCCGGTCAGGCCGAGCGATTCCGCAGTTTTGCCCGCCTCGAATTGCAGAGGCAGAATTCCCATGCCGACCAAGTTCGATCGATGAATGCGCTCGTAGCTTTCGGCGATGACCGCCTGAACTCCGAGCAGTCGCGGTCCCTTCGCCGCCCAGTCGCGAGACGATCCGGAACCATATTCCTTGCCCGCGAGAATGATGAGTGGCGTACCTTCGGCGATATATTTCTGCGACGCGTCGAAGATTGACATTTCCTGATTGGTCGGCAGGTGGCGAGTGAATCCGCCCTCGGTATTGACCAGCTTGTTGCGCAAGCGGACGTTGGCGAATGTCCCCCTGACCATGACTTCATGGTTGCCCCGGCGCGAGCCGTAGGAGTTGAAATCCGCGGGCTTGACGCCGTGCTCTTGCAGATATTTTCCGGCGGGGCCGTCTTTCTTGATCGAGCCCGCGGGGGAGATGTGGTCGGTCGTGACGCTGTCTCCGAGCACGGCCAGCACACGAGCATTCTTGATATCTTCAACAGGTGATGGCTGGACCTTCATGTCGTCGAAGTACGGAGCGCGGCGGATGTAGGTAGAATCTCTTTCCCAGGCATAGGTTTGGCCTTTGGGAACGGAGAGACTGCGCCAGCGCTCGTCGCCCTGGAAGACATCCGCGTAACTCTTCGCGAACATCTCGGCGGTGACCGAATGTTGAATCGCCTCTTCAACTTCGCGTTGCGTCGGCCAAAGGTCGGCAAGGTAAACAGGTTTGCCGTCCTTGCCCTTGCCGATGGCGTCTTTGCGAAGATCGGTGTCGATGCGTCCGGCAAGCGCGAAGGCGACAACAAGCGGTGGCGACATGAGATAGTTCGCGCGAACCTCGGAGTTAATACGCCCCTCGAAGTTACGATTGCCCGAAAGCACCGAAGCAACGACGAGATCTTTTTCGTCGATGGCTTGCGACACTTCGGCGGGCAGCGGCCCGGAGTTGCCGATACAAGTAGTGCAACCGTACCCCACGATATGAAATTTTAATTTCTCGAGGTAAGGCGTCAGACCGGCATTCTCCAGATAATCGCGCACGACTTTCGATCCCGGTGCGAGCGAAGTCTTCACCCAGGGCGGGACGGACAAACCTTTTTCGACCGCTTTCTTTGCCAGCAGTCCAGCGCCAATCATCACCGAAGGATTCGAAGTATTGGTGCACGACGTGATGGCGGCAATCACAACGCTGCCGTGTTTGAGTGAGTCCTGCACGCTGGCGGGAACGTGCTCATGCACGTTGGGATCCTCGACTCCAATTGCCGCCGGACTTCCGCCCTCCTGCTCCCACCGCGCAGAGTTTGCAACTGCCGTGGCAGAGGTAGTCTTCGCGGCGGCTTTGGGCTTGATCAGCGAGGGCAGAGCTTTTTGAAAAGAGTCGGCGGCTTGCGAGAGGACTACACGATCCTGCGGACGCTTCGGTCCAGCCAGGCTCGGCTCAACCGTTCCGAGATCAAGAGCGAGCAGTTCGGAATATTCTGCTTCAGGAGTCTTGTCGTCGTGGAACAGTCCCTGCTCTCGGCAGTAGGCTTCTACCAGCGCGATTTGTTCCGCGCTGCGCCCGCTGAGTTTCAAATACTTCAAACTCTCTTTGTCGACGGGGAAGATGCCGCACGTAGCGCCATACTCCGGCGACATATTGGCGATCGTCGCACGATCGGCAAGAGGCAGATCGCGCAAGCCGGGACCGAAATATTCGACAAACTTTCCCACCACCCCATGTTTGCGCAACATCTCGGTAATAGTCAGAACAAGATCGGTAGCAGTCCCCCCCTCGCGCAACCGCCCCGTAAGCTTCACTCCAACAACCAGCGGAATCAACATCGAAACAGGCTGCCCGAGCATCGCCGCTTCCGCCTCAATGCCGCCCACACCCCATCCCAGAACCCCGAGGCCGTTGACCATCGTTGTGTGGCTGTCGGTGCCTACCAGGGTGTCGGGGTAGGCGGTGCGCTTGGCGGCGGATCCGCTGTTTGCATCGGTTTCGTTCACGAAAACCACGCGGGCCAGATATTCGAGATTAACTTGATGAACTATGCCAGTGTCGGGAGGGACGATGGCGAGGTTGTGGAATCCGGTTTGTCCCCAGCGGAGGAACGAGTAACGCTCTTTGTTGCGCTGGAATTCGAGCAGGGCGTTCACGTCGAAGGCGCTGCTCGTGCCGAATTCGTCTACCTGAACGGAGTGGTCGATCACGAGTTCGACTGGCTGCAGAGGATTGATGAGCGCCGGGTCGCCGCCGAGTTGTTGCATGGCATCGCGCATCGCGGCAAGATCGACGACGCAGGGAACTCCGGTGAAATCCTGAAGCAGGACACGGCTGGGAGTGAAGGCAATCTCTTTGTCGGGCTTGGAGTTCTTATTCCAGGCGGCCATCGAACGCACGTCTTCCTTCTTCACGTTGCGTCCATCTTCGGTGCGAAGGAGATTTTCGAGAAGGATGCGCAGCGAAAACGGCAGATGTTTGGTGGAGATGCCTTGATTGTCGAGGGCATCAAGGCGATAGATTTCGTATTCTTTTTTTCCGACTTTGAGTAGGGAGCGGGAGTTGAAACTATTTAAGGACATGATGGCCTTCCTGATAGATGAATGCCGCGAGTTGGCTGGCGCCGCTCGGCGGGCTGTGTGGCTAAGACCGGAACCTACTAGTTTAGTCGTTTTGCGGCGGATTGCGTAGGGGGATCGAGGTGCCCCGGGGGCAGCCGTAGTAGCGTGAAGGCGTTCTAGTTTCCCTATTCTTCTGAGTCTTCCTCGTCTAGCAGTCCGATGGGCTCGGGTGGACGCATGAACTCGTAGTAGCCAGTGAGCGTCTTGAACTCCGCGCCCGTCAGGCCGAAGGCTTTTGCCGACATCTTGTCCACCCTACACTCCAGCTTCCTTGCCGTTGTCCCGTCGGGATTGGCGTGCAGCGCACGGCTAAGTTTGACCATCTCCTTTTCCGTCTCTGGGGACATGGGCTCGCCTGCAAAGCTACGATAGTCCGTCTTGAGCTGTTGCTCCGTCGCCGGCAGTACTCCAAGACCCACGACCCAGGCCGTGTAATGGAAGAATGCGCCGCTTGCGCGAGGTGAAAAGGACATCAGCAGCGCACGGAATGCAAGCGAGTTGAACAAAGCGGACAAGAAATAGGCTCTATCGCCTCCCGCGGCCGGGATGAGATACGTAGTCTGTAAGGGCACCATCAGCCGAGCAGTTCCATCCACGGCGCACTCTGCTTCCAGCACCGTGCTTTGCATTTGCGTCCCGTATTTCTTCCAGGCGACCTTTCGGCTGAGCTTGTCAGCCGAGACCCGAAGATCGTCCAGATCGGCATTCCCTTCTTGAAGTCCTCTCTATCCTCAAGCTTTTCTCGGCGGGCGACTTGCTGAAAATATTCTGCTGCTCGGGGAGGCAGCCTGGCTAAAACCTCCCCGGTTTCGTCGTCGTGGGTCCAGATGATCGAGTGCGGATGTATGTAGCCCCAAGCTCGGATGTCTCGCCCACGCACAAGGGGGCGAAGCACATCTCGCTCAATCCTTACGTGCTCTTCGCCTTCCGTAGTCACCATCACTTCGGTAGGGCGTTCCGTCGGGCGGACTTCTGTCACGATGAAGATGTCGTTTGCGCCGGTCTTTACGCCCATTTTTGGTCGCGTGGCAGGAATTTCTCCAAGGATCTGGCCGTTGCGCTGCATCTTCCTTAGGATTGCGATTACGTCCGGCGGAGCCATCATCCAAGGGGATTCCTGGTCATTGGCCAGTAGGGGTAGGTCGGACTGGGGAACGTCATAGGTCATTACCCGTTGGTCCGAGTTGACGATCACGACCTTGCAGTTTGATCCGGACGGAGGCGAGGCATTTTCGACGCTAAGGACCAGCGGATAGTTTACGGCGTCCTTGAAGAGGGCAATCGGGAAGAGCGAGTAGTCGCTGATCCTGACCAAATGCTTCTCAGAGATCAGGTTCCGACGGAGCTCGTTGGCATACAGCGCGTGTTGGACCTTCGATGTAAGTATAAGTGAAAAACGACCATGCGGCTTGAGGAGTTCGAGCGCGCGTTCGACAAAGGGGACGCACAGATCGAGCTGCTTACCGAAGCCGCTTTTGCTCCCGGAGATCGTGCTCCCGTATTTCCAGCCAGCCTTTGCACAGTAGGTGTAATCCTCGCTGATTCTTGTGCGGAGTTCTTGGTCAATGTTGTGTATGCGCACCCAGGGTGGGTTGCCGACCACGTAGTCGAACTCCCCTCGCTGCCTCTCAAGGAAGAGGATGTTGCGGAGCATTGGCAGCCAGCGAGTGTCACGACCGTCGTTGTGGCGATCCACGATCTGTTTGATGAAATCCCGAAGCGCGTCCTCAAAGGGGAGAATCTTCTCCTTTGGGAACTCTTGCTCGAACCGCTTCCATACCGCCGACAGTTTCACCTTTCCTGGGTGCGCAATATGCGTGCGCAAGAAGCTGAACAGTTGCTCCCATTCAAACTTGGCGGGATCGGGCAATCGAAAGCGGCGCATTCCCGGAATGCTGATTTTGATCGCCTCTCCCAGCCAGTTCCTCGATCTTTCCTTCACGCTCAGGCGCACGAGCGAGTCTGCCCAGTAGATCGGGACAGTGAAGCTGCGCTTTGGGCTTAAGAGAGGGGCGACGGCGATCAGGTAGTTTACTCGCGCCATCGCTACTGCTAACGGATGGATATCGACTCCGAAAATGTGCTGCTCTATCTCGGCAAGTACGGCCGGGGCGGCCCTACCCTTTGTTCGACTCTTGATTCGGTTCAAAACCTGGACGAGGAAGCTGCCAGAGCCGCAGGCAAAATCGATGACTTTCTTTTTTGGGTCACCATCGTAGCCGATGGCATCTAGCGTCTCCGCCACTAAGCTGTCATTTGTGTAGAACTCACCGAGCGCTCGGCGGGATGCACTGTCGAAAAAGCTTTGGTAAAAGACGCGTAGGAAGTCCTGACCCATCTTCAGCAGTTCAACGTTGTCAATGCTTTCGACGATGCACGTCAGAACCGCCCGAACCTTTGCCTCTGCGTCGAGGTCCGCTCGCGCAGCGTCAAGGAACCATTCGAAGGGGTCCTCCTCAAAAACGTTAAGCAGGTGTGGAACGACGGTCCCCAGATAGCTGTACCGGATGTGTTCCTTCCCGCGTGGCTGGCAAATTAGTTCAGCAACGGACCGCTGCGGAATGAGCTTTTGCTCGGCTGCGACCCTCGCCACCAGCACCTTCAGAAGGATGCTTAGGTAGGTTTCCGTGACGAAGACAAATCGTTCGGCGTCCTTCTTGTTGCGAACTGAGATATCGAGGTCTTTCGCGGTTCGTCGAAGACTCTGGACCGTTTCTGTGTTGATGTTCGCCGCGCAACCGTAGACCTCCTTCCAGATTGCAAAGACCTCCGCAATAAAGGGGATTTCCACCTCGTATTTGGAGAACAGTTCGAAAAGTGTCTTGATAGTCTGCTGGCTGATCGCTGATGCGGAGCCAAAACGGTCCACCATGTCTTGCGGCGTACGGGCCGCTGACGCTAGGAGAACCAGCCAAGCGGCAAGGAGGTGGGCGCCCTGAGACACGTCCCCCTTGAAAACAATGGCGCGTTGTTCGTCAAGGAGCGCGAGCGACTCGCCGTCGTACGCTACTCCTCTTACGGATATTCCCTTACTAGCGTATTCCTCGATGTAGCCGCGAACCTGCTTCACGGCCGCATCGATGCCTTTTCCGTGCGGTTTCGGCAATTTCACTTCGAGGGTGATGCCGCCGATTTTTGCGTCTGAGCGGCCGCGGACGATCGGCTCTTCGAGTCGGAAGAGGGGCCCGGATTCGATTGCAAACAGATTTTGCGATTTCACATACTCATCCAGGGCTTGGATGAAATATTGGCGCAGGGTGGCCTCGGAGTTGAGTTCTGACGCCAGCTTTGCCAGCGCTGCCAGTTCCTTTTGTAGGTTAGCCATCCGGGATCGCTGAGGAAGGATATCATTATCATATTCGCGAGTGGCAGAGAATGCTTTTAGTGGGCGGCAGTCCAGACTTGATAGGCGACGACGGTTATCATGAACAGGAGATAGATGCGGAGCGACCAAAGGACGAGAAGTTCGGGGCCTTTGAGATGGCGGCGGGGGATGGGGTGCTTCTTGGCATTGGCGAGCTGATCGTGTTCGAGGGACGATAGGGCAAGGGTTTGATCGGCGGTCGAGACGGGATGTGGGATGGTTTGTGTTTTGGTCATAGGACTAAGTCTCGCGCGAGTCGAATTGATAGGTCGAACTTCATAGATGGGGACAAGGATCCTTCGAGCTTCGCTCGAACGGACAGCCGCGGGCGGCCGTCCCCACATGGATGTTTGTGTGTGTCGGGATTCATGCTTACGTTCCTCCTAAGGCGGCGAAGATGTTGGGGGCGATTATGCTGACGCCGAAGAGGATGCCGGCTGCGGTAAGGAGAAATACCACCCCGGTGGAAAGAATGTTTGCCCATAGAGGGCTGACGAGGTCGCCCATGATTTCTTTGTCGTTGACAAGCATGAAGAGAAATACGAGAGCGGGAGGCATCGCGAGAACCGCGACCACGTTCACTACCAGAACCACATACACCAGCGGCAATCCTGGAATGAGGACGATAACTGCGGCCGCCACGGCGCAGAGCGTCAGCACGGCGTAAAACGATTTACCTTCGCCCAGGGGAAGATTCAAACTGTGTGGCTTGTGGGTGACCTCTCCGAAGGCGTAGGCGGAAGATGTGGAAATGGTGATGGCGGCGACGATGCCGGCCTCGACCATGCCGAGAGCGAACAGCGATGCGCCAAAGCGGCCGATAATTGGCTGCAGCGCTTGGGCAAACTCAGCGGCTTGGAAATTGTCGGCGGTCATCTGATGGGCAAAAAGCGGGGCAGTTGCCAGGATGGTCGCTATAGCTGCTATAGCGGCAAGTGTGGCGCCCAACACGGTGTCGATTCGCCCGAATCGAATATCTTTTGTGGTCATGCCCTTGTCGACGGTGGCGCTCTGCTGAAAGAAAAGCATCCAGGGTGTGACAGTGGCGCCGATGTCAGCGAGCACGATAAGAAGCGTGTCTTTGTTGAAACCCGGGAGCGGTTGCCAGGTGATGACGGAGTGACCGACCGCATGCCAACTCGGGTGAGTCATCAGCGCGACTGGAATGAAAATTAAATTGAAGGCGGCGGCTGCGAGGGTGATTCGTTCCCAGGTCCAGTAGCGGTGACTCATGAGCGCGGCGTAGAGAACGACCAGCGCGATGAGGATGGCTATCCAGGGAGGCACACCGAAAAATCCGAGGCCGGCGCGGATGGCGATGAACTCAGTGATGAGAGTGAGGAAGTTTCCAACGCCGAGGTCGATCATGGAGAACCATCCCCAGAAGGGACCGAAGCGTTCGAAGATAAGTTCGGCGTGACCGCGATGCGTGGCGGCCCCGAGGCGGACGGTCATTTCCTGGACAACGATCGCCATGCAAAACGTGAGGGCGACGAACGGAATGAAGAATCCGATGCCGAACTTGGCACCGGTGGCGGCATAGGACAGCATGCTGGGGCCGTCGTTTTCTCCCAACATGACCAGGACGCCGGGGCCGACGAGCAACCAGAGAAGGCGGGCTTTCGAGGAAAAGCCGCGACGAGCGCGGGCGTCGGAGACGCGGACGCGATCATGGGCACGGTCGACGTCTTCGTGAGTGATGACGACTTCTTCGACTTGGGCGGCGACAAGCTTCATTGATTCCAGCGAGGGATGGTCCCCAGCAATGTCCGTTCGGACTTTCTAAGCAGAAATTAGCGTAAGTATACACGATAGGATAAACCATGGTTAACTAAGGCGGATTGATTGTCGGCGAGGCAGGCTGGGCTGCTTAGGATAGGGTAGGGATCCCCTTCGGCTTCTCTCAGGGCAGGCTTTCGACTGAGATTTTGCTTCGCATTCGCGAAGCAAAATCCTCGCTCAGGATGACAGGATTAAAAGATTGTCGGCCTGGAGGCCTGCTTAAAGCGAAGAGACCCACACGCGTTCCGTGGCGGCGCGGCCGAGGGAGACGTTGCCGACAGCGGTTGATAGCGTGAGAGTTTGGTCGTAGTTGCGTTCGAGCAGCCGCAACTTTGAACCTGGGCGGATTCCACGGACTTCGAGGAACTCGAGCAGGCGGCGGTCCCGTTCGTAAATTCCACTGACCGAGTAGGTCGCGCCCGGGGCGGCGTCGGCGAGCAGCAGCAGACCGCGATGGCGGCGGCTGGCGGGGCTCTCCATCTCGCTGAGATTCCCGTGGGGGCAGATGCCGCCTTTGCCGAGTTTCGCGAGGAGCTTGGCTTCGAAGTCGGGCGAGACAGCGTGCTCCAAACGCTCGGCTTCGTCGTGAACCTTCCACCACTCCATGCCAAAAAGTTCGGAGAGCATGCGTTCGATGAGGTGATGACGGAGGGTGAGTTTGCGGGCAATCTTGCGGCCGGCGGCGGTGAGGCGCACGTGTCCGTTGGCCGGAACGCGAACCAAGCCGTCCTTCTTGAGGCGGCGAACCGCCATGGTCACGGCGGGCGGCGACACGTTCAGCCAGTCTGCGAGGCGGGCGGAGATCACCGACTCCCCTTCGCTCTCAGCTTCAAGGATGGCTTTGAGATAGTCCTCTTTGGAGACGGTGATCATCTGAGGAAATTATACGGCGAGGGAGTTAAGTAGAGTTAACTCCGAGTCCACCACCGAGGCGCAGAGGCTCGGAGGACACCAGCGCCACGGTTCACCTCTTGGGGTCTTAGGGTTCGAGTCTTATTCCAGAGTCCTGACCTTAATTTCTGCATCCGCAATCGGGTCACAAATGTGGCTCCTGCCTGATTTGCTTTCTTCCGCGCGTCTCTGTGCCTCCGTGGTAAAAATGATCTGCGTTTGACAGTCTTCCTGCTCTCCCCTAACCTTGAGCTTTTCTGGCTATGAAAATTCTGGTTCTTGGCAACGGCGGCCGCGAGCATGCGCTGGTGTGGAAGCTGCGGCAGTCGGCACGGGTTTCGAAGTTGTACTGCGCGCCCGGCAATGGCGGCATTGCTGACGAAGCAGAGTGCCCGCCCGTCGACCTGAAAAGCCTGGAATCGATTGTGGCTCTGGGAGAACGACTGCGGCCGGACTTAACGGTTGTGGGACCGGAATTGCCGCTGACGTTGGGCGTCGTAGACGAGTTTACGCGTCGCGGATGGGCTGCGTTCGGCCCGACCAAGGCGGCCGCGCAACTAGAATCGAGCAAGAGCTTCGCCAAGGAATTTCTGCAGCGGCACCACATTCCAACCGCTCCTTACGCGATTTGCGATTCAGTGGATGAGGTGCGTCCCGCACTCACGCACTTTCACTTGCCGGTGGTGGTGAAGGCTGACGGATTGGCGGCGGGTAAAGGAGTAGTAATTGCCGCGAGCAAGGAAGAGGCCGCAAACGTGGCCGCTGAAATGTTCAGCGGGAAGATGGTGGGAGCGGCGGGCGCGCGCGTTGTGCTGGAAGAATGTCTGAAGGGCGACGAACTTTCGTTTCTGCTGTTGAGTGATGGTGAGCGGGTTGCCCCGCTGGTGGCGGCGCAGGATCATAAGCGAGTGGGCGATGGAGATACTGGACCCAACACCGGCGGCATGGGCGCGTATTCGACCGCCGAGATTGTCGACGACAAGATGCGCGACTGGCTGGTGAATCACATTGCGCGTCCCGTGGTTGCGGGCATGAAGGCCGAGGGCGCGGAGTACAAAGGCGTGCTCTACTGCGGACTGATGATGACCGCGCGTGGTCCGATGGTGCTGGAATTTAATTGCCGCTTTGGCGATCCGGAGACACAGGCGATTCTGATGCGGCTGGAGAGCGACTTAGTGGACGCTCTGGAGGCGTCGATTGCAAGCCGGGTCAGTGATGGGGATTTCAAATGGTCGCGCGATGCGTCGGTGTGCGTGGTGATGGCCTCTGGCGGATATCCGGGGGCGTTCGACGTGGGGAAACAGATTAGCGGTCTCGATCAGGCCGCGGCAATCGATGGCGTGAAAGTTTTTCACGCGGGCACAAGCCGGCGCGACGGGGCTTTCTACACTGCGGGCGGGCGTGTGCTTGGAGTGTCGGCGCGAGCACCGAAATTGGGCACTGCCGTCGAGCTGGCATATCAGGCCTGCGAGAAAATTCGTTTCGATGGCGCGCAGTACCGAAGGGATATTGCTGCGCGGGCTTTGAAGAAGTAAGTAGTTGAACTGGACCGAAGGCTTCCTCCTAAATTGAAGGAGTGGGAGTTTGCAAACCACTCCCTTTGTCATTCCGAGCGCGGTCCGGAGCGAACGCGACGGCAAGTCGAGGAACCTGCTTTTCGGCTATGGTCGGAATTTAATCCAGGGGTTCGGGCTGGAGGGCGATGTTCTTTTCGCCGGCGGCTTTTTTCGCCGCGTATTTTTTCATCCAGGCTTCCCAACTCTTTCCGGCGGCGGTGTCGCGGCCGGTGAAGGCGAGGGCGGCGATATCGGCGTACGAGATGGAGATTTTTTCGTCGGAGTTTTTGGGATAGAGGCGAACGAGCGAATCCTTCAGCGTGGCCGCGGTGCGCCGGTCGAAGAGGTAGCCTTCGATTTTGCGGCCATCTTTCCTCGTGATGGTTACGTCACCGCGATAGTCGAAAGCCTTTTCCAGCGCGACGCGGATTTCTTCCTCAGTGGCGAGTTGTGGAATCCAGCCTTCGAGTTGTTCGTGGGCGGTGCCGGGAGCGACTTCCAGGGCGTCAGGATTTATATGCGGCACCGCTTGCGCGGCTTCGTGATCGATGTGGCCGGATTCTTTTCCTGTCATGATTTATCCCGCCCGAGAAAGCCGGGCTTCGCCCGGCGGACAGCCGAGGGCGGCTGTCCCCACATAATTCTAATTCACCTTCTACTACGCGCGGGTTTCTTGCATCGAGTCGCTCGTCGGGGCGATCTGCACCAACGGATGCACTGGAGCTTGCGGCTCATCCAACAAGCGTAGCGCTTCTTCGTCGCGATAACGAGTGAACAGAGTTGCTTTGACGGTGGCGAGGAATCCGCCTAGCGAACTAAATGTCGCATTCACCGCCGATGCTTCGTAGCCGCTGTGGACCATGCAATTGGCGCAAGCGGGATTGCCCGACTCCGTGCCATAGTTGCTCCAATTCGTCGTTGACAGAAGCTCGGCGAAGGTTTCGGCGTAACCATCCTGTAGCAGATAGCAAGGCTTCTGCCATCCGAAGATGTTGTAGGTAGGCATGCCCCAGGGCGTGCAGGGATAGGTGCGCTTGCCCATGAGAAATTCCAAGAACAGCGGCGAGAGATTGAACCGCCAGTTCTTCTTGCGATTCGATAAAATCGCGCGGAACATGCGGCGGGTGCGGGCTCGGCCGAGGAAATGCTTTTGGTCAGGGGCCTTATCGTAGGAGTATCCCGGCGATAGCATCATGCCTTCGAGGCCGAGCTCCATCATGTCGTCGAAGAAGGCGCGAACGGATTTTGGATCGGCGCCGTCGAATAGCGTGGTGTTGGTGGTCACGCGGAAGCCGCGGCTGAGGGCTTCGCTGATCGCATCGACGGCGATCTCGTAGCCACCCTCGCGGCAGACGGCGAGATCGTGCTCTTCGCGCTGGCCGTCGAGATGCACGCTGAAGGTCAGATACTTGCTGGGCTTGAAAAGATGAATCTTCTCTTTGAGCAGCAGGGCATTCGTACACAGATAAATATATTTCTTGCGCGCAACCAGCCCTTCGATTATCTCGCCGATCTGCGGGTGCATGAGCGGTTCACCGCCGGGGATTGAAACCATGGGCGCACCGCATTCATCCACTGCGCGAAAGCATTCTTCGGGAGAGAGATCCTTCTTCAGGATGTGCGCGGGATACTGAATCTTGCCGCACCCGGCGCAAGCCAGGTTGCAGCGGAACAAAGGCTCGAGCATCAGCACGAGCGGATACTGCTTGCGACCGGCGAGCTTCTGGCGAAGCACATAGCTCGTCACAGTCCACATCTGTGAAACGGGAACAGCCATTCTGGATTGTCACCCCTAGTGTTCGTTTATTTTAGCAGGGACGGACTGTTAGATGACGACGAGGCGACAGGGCTGCCGGAAAACGAAACTGCGGCGTCAGTTTTTCAATCTTTGCGAGCCCACAAATTAGGGTTTCTGTTGGCTTTGGAAGTCGTTTAGGATTGGCGGTTTACCGGAACGGTTCTGGCCGCGCCGAGGGCCACGAATGAAGTTTTTGTGGTATAATTTCATTATTCGCCAAACGAACCTAAGTATAAGACATTTCAACAACTTGAGGTCGGTTCGTAGAGGCGGCAAACCTTAATTGGGGCGGAGATTCGAGGTCAGTTTTAAACGGCTTCACCGGACCCAGTTTTGCGAGAAAGTCGGGGTATTCTCCCGCGGAGCCGAATGGCCACCAAAGAGATTCAAACTCCCATCACTGATACCAAAACAAAAAACGCAATTGTGACTCCGTTCAGCGGAAATAATGGCGGAAGCAAGAGCGATTACACTGCCGACTCGATCAAAGTGCTCGGCGGTATGGAAGCCGTGCGCAAGCGTCCGGCGATGTACATTGGCTCGACCGGCGACCTGGGATTGCACCACCTCGTTTATGAAGTGGTTGACAATTCCGTGGACGAAGCCCTGGCCGGTTTCGCGACCAAGATTGAAGTTACGATCCACATCGACAATTCGATCACCGTCATTGATGACGGACGCGGCATTCCTGTCGACGATATGGACATCGACGGCGAAAAAGTCTCGGCGGCGCAGGTCGTGATGACGACGCTGCACGCGGGAGGCAAGTTCGATTCGTCCACGTACAAAGTTTCTGGCGGACTGCACGGGGTGGGCGTCTCGTGCGTGAACGCGTTGAGCGAGGAATTGGAACTTGAAATCTGGCGCGACGGGGCAACCTGGGAGCAGACTTATTCCAAGGGCGAGCCGACCAGCAAGATGAAGAAGGCGGGCGCGGCCAAGCGGCGCGGCACGAAGGTCCACTTCTTGCCGGACCGAAGTATTTTTACGGCGACGGAATATAACTACGACACGCTGGCGCAGCGCTTGCGCGAACTGGCGTTCCTGAACAAGGGATTGCTCATCACGCTCACCGATGAGCGTTCTACCGATGCAAAGAGCGGCGAGGCCAAGCATTCAGATTTCAAGTACAACGGCGGCATCGCGGAATTTATCAAGCATCTGAACCGCGGCAAGCAAGTGCTGCACGACAAACCGATCTACATGGAAGCAGAGCGCAGCGGCGTTGCCATGGAGATTGGACTGCAATACAACGACGGCTATTCGGAGTCGGTGTTCAGCTTCGCCAACAACATCAATACCGTCGATGGCGGCACGCATCTTTCCGGCTTCCGCATGGCGCTTACACGGACCATTAATTATGCCGGGCAGCAGATGGGCCTGTTCAAGGATGTAAAAGAAAACCTGACGGGCGACGATGTGCGCGAAGGCCTGGTGGCGGTGATCAGCGTGAAGCTGTCGCAGCCGCAGTTTGAGGGTCAGACCAAGGGCAAGCTGAACTCCGATATCGCCGGCGTGGTGCAGGCGTTTATCAACGAGCGGCTGGGAGCTTTCTTTGAACAGAATTCAACCGTAGCGAAAAAAATTATCAACAAGGCGGTGGATGCGGCGCGGGCACGCGAGGCTGCGCGAAAAGCGCGCGACTTGACGCGGCGCAAAGGCGCGCTCGATTCAGGCGGGCTACCGGGGAAGCTGGCCGATTGTTCGGAGCGCGATCCGAACCGTTGCGAATTGTTTTTGGTTGAGGGCGAGTCGGCAGGCGGAACGGCGAAGCAGGGGCGCGACCGGCGCTTCCAGGCGATTCTTCCGCTGAAAGGGAAAATTCTCAACGTAGAAAAGGCCCGCTACGACAAAATGCTGGCGCACGAAGAGATTCGCGCCATGATTACGGCACTGGGTACGGGCATCGCCAAGGATGACTTCGATCCTACGAAGGTGCGTTACGGCAAAATCATCCTGATGACCGACGCCGACGTGGACGGATCGCACATTCGCACACTGCTGCTGACGTTCTTCTTTCGCCACATGCAGGATCTGATCAAGCGCGGTAATGTCTTTATTGCGCAACCGCCGCTTTACTCGATCAAGAAGGGCAAGTCGATGCAGTACATCAAGGACGATGATGCATTCGACAAGGTGATGCTGAAGCGCGCGGCCGACGGACTGATCGTTCGCTATGGTGAGGGAGCGGCCAAGCTGGAGGGCGCAAACCTGACGCGCTTCATGAGCGTGCTGAAGGAGTATCTCAACTTCTTCGACAAGGTCAATAAGCGTCTGCGCGACGAGAGCGTTACAGAACTGCTGCCCAAGCTGGATTTTTCAAAGCACTCGGATTTCGAGGGTGACAAGAATACGCCATCGAAGAAGATCGAGAAGCTGGAAAAAGAGCTGAAGCGATTACAGAAAGATCGGAAGTTCAAGAGCATCGAGCCGGCCTTCGACGAAGAGCACAACCTGTGGGAAGTGCGCATTGTAAACTCGCAAGGTTCCGAACACGTGATCAACTGGGAACTGGCGTCAAGCGCTGAGTGCCGGCAGTTGATTTCAAAGTTCAAACAGATTGAACCTTATCTGGAGCCGCCCTTCGTCGTGGAAGCTCTGACCAAGGCGGGCGCAGTGAGCAGCAACAGCGACGAAGCCGGAGACGACGAGGGCGTGGACACCGGCGTGGAGACAGATGAGAAGTCCGACAAGAAAGGCGCCAAGGCTGCCCCTGCAACCAAGGGCCGAGCCGCGGCCGAGCCGGTGGAGAAGGCCACGGCGCGCGAGCTGTTCGAGTACGTGAAGAAAGAAGGCAGCCGCGGCTACGACGTCCAGCGCTACAAAGGCTTGGGTGAGATGACGGCTCCACAGCTTTGGGAGACGACCATGGACCCAGAGCGCCGGACCCTGCTGTCCGTGAAGCTCGAAGACATCGCCGAGTGCGAAACCATCTTCACCACGCTGATGGGCGAGGACGTGGAAGCGCGGCGCAAGTTTATCGAAGAGAACGCGCTGGACGTGAAGAATCTGGATATCTAGCTCGTCGTTGGTCGTCGGTTCTTGGCCGCAGGTTATTGACTCCCGTATCACGTATCTTTACACTATACGGAGTGATCAAGAGCTTTCGCCACCGAGGCCTGGAAAAGTTCTTCGGAGCGGGATCGAAAGCCTGTATTCAACCGAAGCATGCCGACAAGCTTCGCTTACAACTGTTCGCGCTTGACAATGCCAAGCGACCGGAAGATATGAATGCTCCGGGGTGGAGGCTTCATCGCCTCGCCGGCCAGCTCAAAGATCACTGGGCAATGAGCGTCAGCGGAAACTGGCGCCTGACGTTCAAATTTGAAGGCGAGGATGCGATCCTGGTGGACTATCAGGACTATCAGGACTATCACTAGCCGCAGTTGGTCATTTTTGGTTCACGGTCTCTCGACCGAAACGGGAGCGAAGGCAATGCATAATCCGCCGCATCCAGGTTTGGTTCTTCGCGAATACCTTGGAAATGTTCCTGTGACCAAGGCAGCAGCGCATTTGCGGATCACGCGCGTTACCCTTTCGCGAGTGCTTAACCGCAAGGCCGGGATTTCGGCAACCATGGCAATTCGCCTCGCTGCCGCTTTAGGCACCACTCCGGAATTGTGGATGAACATGCAGTCGCAGTACGACTTGTGGAGGGCGCGGAAGGGCAGACAGCCGTCAGTTCGCAGATTGGCAAATGTTGCCGACATCTCTGGGCGAGACCCGGCAACTGAACGCCGAGTTTAGCTGTCGCAGCTAAACCTCGTCATTCTGGGCGGCTGATGGGCGAGGACGTGGAAGCGCGGCGCAAGTTTATCGAAGAGAACGCGCTGGACGTGAAGAATTTGGATATCTAACGGGCCGTCGGCGCGACTTCTGGCGTTTTTTTGTTCGGGAGGAAAGCGCATCCAAGTGCCAGCAAGGTAATAAGAGAAATATCCCCGAGCGAGATGACGCAGTAGATGCACCACACCCCGAGAACATGTGCCTCGATGCGGGCGAGGTAGAGCGAAAAAGCTAGGCCGACCAATGCGACGGCTAACATCAGGCGATAGGAGCGTCGCCATGCCAGCGCTGCCATTAGAATGTATCCGGCGATGCCGAGAGCAGCGACAGGAATGCCTGCCAGCATCGCGTAAGGGCTGTGATTGACGATACCGCAGTCCCAGCGTTCGTTGATGCTGCACGGCGAATCGCCCTCGGTTCGGTAGTGCTCGCGCAGGGCGAGAGCGGAAACGACAATCCCGAGGGCCGCCAACACGACCAGAAGGTACCTCATGCCATTTTCCTCATTCTCATGTGTGCGGTCGTTTCATGAATGACGTGCGATCCAACCTCAGGGGATAAAGCCCATTCTTGAAGCGGTCTTTAGCGGCACGGCTTAAGTGGTTGCAGAAAAAGTCGTTGAGAGTGCTAGAAGCATACCGCAGGCGCTAAAGCGCGGACGCATTTTCAACGACTTAACGGCACGAGTGAACTCGTGCCCTTCCCTTTCGTGGAGAATCTTTGAGTTTTTCCGCAACCTCTTAAGCCATGCCCTTTCAAATCAGCCGTACCCTTTCAAATCCATTTATCAGCACGCTCCCATTCACTTGAATACGTCCCACGACTAACTGGCAGCGTGCACTGCTGCGATATCCTGCAGCAAATCGGAGGCCTGCCAGTCGGCGCCATGGTACCACTTGGAAATCTTTCCATCGGGAGCAATGATCGCCGTGCTGAGGGAATGTGTAATCAGTCCGCCTTCTTCGTTGTAGGTTAGCGCGAAATAATTGGCAAATTCAGGTAACTCAGTTTGCGGAATCGCGGCGAACTCCCAGCGGGTGAAGAGTGCAGAGTCTTTCTTTCCGGCGCAGGAAAAGCCGTAAGTGCGCAAAACCTTAGGCGTGTCATGGGTGGGGTCGAAGCTGATACTGAGCAGGTGAGTCTTGCCGTAGAGAGCCGGGTCAGCCAAGACCTTGCTATCAATTGCGGCGAACTCGTGGCTGACTCGCGGACAGAAATCGGGGAAGGGGCAGCGCGTGTAGATGAGCGTGAGGACAACCGTCTGCCCGCGGTATTGATGGAGCGAAATGCCTTTGCCGTTTTGGTTAATCAGCTTGAAGTCCGGCACTTCGTCGCCGGGAGCAGGAATGTGCAGGTTCGCTGCGGGTTTCGTTTCAGTGGCCGGCGAATGTGCGGTCACTTTCACATTCTCAAGCCAGTACTTATCCGGTTCGACCACGACATCGGCTGTGATAGAGTCCCCGGGCTGCAGCTGATTGAGTACGTCAGCAGGTTTCATGGTATACGGCATCACCATTGCGTCCATAAAGCCAGCGATCGGCTCGTTGTCGATATTGGCAGTGCCAGCCTGCTTATCGATAGAAATAATTTTTCCCTTGAGTGCGTAACGCTTGGCAGCGTTCGCACCAGACTGGGACGGTCCACGGTTGCAGGCCGCTGAGAATGCGAGCAGGACGCAGACGCAAAGAAGTGGGAGAAACCTGGAGTATGAATCGAATCGGTTGAGCATATTTATTGTTCTTTATTATCTCCGATCATCATTGATATTTGTCTCATCGATATTGGTCTGATGCCTGTTGCCTTACCGGGCATCAGCGATCCCCTTCTGAATGTAATCCTGATCCATGACATCTCCTGTCGCGGCTTCCGTTCGAACAGCGGAGGGAGAGTGTCCATAAAATTTAGTGAAATCGCGGGTCAAGTCGGGGGCGTGCCGGTACCCGAGCCGCATTGCGATTTGATTCACTCTGAGAAACGTCTGTTCGAGCAGGACCCTCGCTAACTGTAGCCGGTATTCGTGCCTGTATCGCTTGGGCGAGCGCGAAGTGTGCTCCTTGAACAGGTGACTGAACCGGGCCTGCGACAAGTTAACCTGCTGGGCCAAAGCCGATAGATCGAGTTTGTGCTGCGTGTCGTTGTGAATGAGCTGTATAGCCGTCTGGATTCGCCTGTCCATGGTTCGACCTCCTTTAGTAGTGGAAGCGATAGCGAAGTTCAACAAAAATTTCGCGCGGATTGTTCCAGTGATATCCGCCGAAGGTCAGACTGTTGTCATACTCAACGCGGCGGTTGGCTACGTTGAGCGCAGTAAGAGACGCCGTGACACGCTCCCCGAAGTCCTTTCCGAGCGACAGATCGAAGGTCGTGTGCTGCGGCAGGTAATTGCCCGGATAGGGCGCCCCGGCAAAGGCGTTGCTGAAGCCGGATCCGTAGTAAACGTTAGTGGAAACATAGGCGTGCCGCGGGAGGCTTACGTCACCGCCGACGTTGAGCGTATTGCGCTGGTCATGATCGAGCGGAGTCAGTTCGGGCGAGAACGAGAAATCGGTGAGCCCGCCTACGATCGTGCCGGCACCCTCGGCGATCTGGTTGGAGTAGGCGAGATGCACTTGTCCGCGGTGGGCGAAGCGCGGAGAACGCAGCGTGAGCTCCCATCCTCGTATTAGAGCTTGCGAGACAGCGAGGGGAAAGAAAATGCTGGACGCTCCGATATTGTTGTGGTCGAGAAAATTAACGACGTTGGTTTGGAAGTTGTCGGCGTCGATGATCCATCCTCGATAAGGAATCGTCACTCCAAATTGATGTTCTTCGTCGCGCTCGCCGGGGAGTGTGGCGAATCCCAGGCCCTGCTGCCCGGTGAAGTTGATAAGAGCCGGACCGGAGATAGTCTCGATTGGCGGCGCCTGGTAGTAGTGTCCGTAGAAGGCGCGAAATGTCCAACGAAGGCGAGGGATGGTGACGGTTGCGCCAAAGCGCGGTTGGATGGTGGTTTCGTCCACCGGCCGCGCGATCGAGGTCACCGCAAAATTTCCCTCCGAGAAGCGGGTGGGCCGCATGCCGGCAGAGAGCGTCAGCCAGGGAAAAGGTTGGAATTTATCGTCGATGTAAAAGGCTTCGAAATTTGCGGTGGGATGTTCGATGTCGCTGATCGCCGGAAATCCGCTGCCGTCATTAAAGATCGCGCCAAAGGTCTGGTTGTCGCTTTGGTAGAAGCTGATGAAGCCAGCCTGCAGATCATTCCTCTTGTAGTTGACGGCCGCGCTGGCCTGGCCTCCGACATAGGTAGAGCCGCGGTCTTCGGTGGTGGCGATAGGAACGTCATTGGGATTGCTGTCATAGTTTCCGCTGTTGTAGTGGTAGAAAGGAGAAACCGTGGTCATGAAGTGAGAGTTGAAAGTGTGCAGCCAGGTGAAGAGTACTCCGGCGTCGGATTCGTGCTCGCCGTCGCGCAAGCCAATGCTGGGCGTGTACTGTCCACTTGCGGGATTGTTTTCGATGTCATTCGGGAAAGGATCGTAGGGGATCTGGAAATAGTCGCGGCGCAGCGAGGTTACTAGGCGAAACTGGTTGGAGGGATCGATGTTAAAGATAAAAGACCCGAAGCCGCCCACGCCGTTGACGGCGTCATGTACCACCTGGGGCACCGGCGGTTGCAAGCCAAGATTGCTGCGGTTGCCGTTGATGCTGGCGTAGTAGGCGAAGGTTTTCGTATGGCTGCCAAAACTGAGCGCGTCGTCCGTCTGGTAGAAATTGCCGGCGCTTAGGACAAGTTCGGCTTCGTTGTTGCGCTCAAAGCCGGTGCGCGGAACTACGTTGAAGACTCCATAGGTCCGGTCGCCAAATTCCGCTCCGTAACTGCCGCGATTAATCTCAACGTACTCCAAGTCTTTAGGATCGAATTGTGGGGCAACATTTTGAGCGATGGCAGTGTTGATGATGGGAATACCGTCCAACAGCCATGTAGTCTGGTGCCCGCCGCGCATGTGGAGCATGTCGTGCGTGACGTAAGCGCCCGGAGTGTAGTCGGTGATCATGGCCAGACTGTTCGTGCGATCGGCGCCAGGAGTACGCGCGATGTCCAGGCTGTCCACCAGAGTGATGGGAGTGAAGCTGTCAGTAGGCACGACGGCCTGGGCTGCGGAGACCGTGACGTTCTCGCGAGCCGAAGCTACTCGTAATTGAAAGTGAGCAACCGGTACGGTCCCCGAGATGACGGTGACGTCCTGTGCGGTCTGCTCAAAACCCACGCTGGCAACGCTTACCGTATAGTCGCCCAAGGGCACTGCATTGATCTGAAATTCTCCGTTCGCGTCAGTAGAGGCCGTCTTGGCCCAGTCCGACGATTTCGCTCTCAACATCACCATTGCATTCTGCACGGGACGATGTTGCGGATCGTGCACCACGCCACGGATGGCGCCGTAGACGTTCGCGAAGGCTGAGACGCTGGGGAGGAATATCGCCAAAGCGATGAGGATCTTCTTGTAATTCATTTTCTTCTCCATGTGAATCGGGTTAGGGCGTAGCAGAGCCGAGCCGATTCGAGCTTGGATAGCGGTGGCGCCTTCCGGCGGAACGCGCGGCTATGCGTTAAGCAAACGAAATAGTCAAGCCTGGAGAAACTTCAATAAATTGGCGGGGCGCGTGAGGATTGAAACTCGGCAGAAGCGGCAGCCGGGGAGTCCGATTGGGACAGGGCGAGGTGAACATCGATAGGGTGCAAGAAGAACAGTGTCAGTTTGGGCTGCGGGTGGGCCCACTGAGCGCTGGTAACGGCGCGGCAGCAATCGTGATTACAACAGCCGGTATCGCGAATAACAAGCCGGGAGGAATCCCCGGCGGCTGCTTCGTGGCAATGATGCTGATGCGCAGCTTTACGGAAGCAGCAGGCATGCGGCGGGGCGGCCGTTACCGCCAGCGCGAGCGGAACAAGGTTTCCCGCGAGCGCGAAGAGCAACAGCAATCTGGCGGTCAGGCGCTGCATACTTCCTTTGAATCGGGAACCCCAAGGTGCTGACAGCATAAAACAGAAACGCGACGAGGGCAAGCAAGGATATTTGTAAAATTTTCAACCACGAAGGTCACGAGGGCACCTAAGAGCCTGTAACAAATCGCTCACCTGCCTAAACCCGTGCGGAGCCACCCCAGACTGGCCGTTCCAGAGAGCGACTGCTGCCACGGAGTTGGAACAGTCCTGCCGTTCCGCCTGTCAAAGCCCGATGGTTCGATCGTTTGATCCGTCCCGCTCAGTCTTAATCACACGGCGCGGTGACCCTAGTCACTGCGCTCCCTCACCAGAAGGAGGAGTGTGGATGCGAGGTTTCCGAGGCTTTCCTAACTTCGCCTCCGGCCCCGTCAGACTATCTCAAAACAACTTGGGGAACTTGGAGGTATTTCCCGCGATTCCAGTTCTCACTCTCTCTCTCCACTGCGTCCTTCGATCCTGGATGCGGGAGACCTCAGACAGCACATTCAGCAGCAGCAGCCACGGGGGCGTGGCAGGAGACAGAAGATGACATATCCAAAGATTGTTCTTTCGAAGATCGCGCATTTTCACCCATTGAAATCGTTTCGCACGAGTGCGGTACTCATACTCGCAACGCTCATGCTGGTGGTTGCGGCAGCCACCATGACAGCCGCTCAGACCTTCACTGACTTGTACAACTTCGATAACGGCCCAAACGATCCCCATTGGAATACCACCGTCCAGGGCCGCGATGGCAACATGTACAGCACCACCCCTCAAGTCTGGAGCGGGCAAACCGGCGACATCTTCAAAATTACTCCCGCCGGAATCGTGACCAACCTGTTTACGTTCGATGGAACCGATGGAGGGTATCTTCAAGCCGGTCTGACGCTGGCGCTCGATGGAAATTTCTACGGCGCGGCCAGCAACGGCGGCAGCCACGGTTTCGGCACCGTCTTTAAGGTAACGCCCGGCGGCGCTGTAACCACGCTCTATAATTTTACCAACGGGGCCGACGGTGCGTATCCCAGTGCGCCACCCATCCAAGGCCTCGACGGCAACTTCTACGGAAACGCGAGTAGCTGTGCCGGCTTTCCCGGAACTTCATGCATCCCGTTCGACACGTACGGATCCATTTACAAGATCACGCCCGAGGGCACATTCAAGGTGCTGCACACCTTCAGCGGCCCGGATGGTATCAATCCTTTCGGCCAGCTCGTGCAGGGAAGCGACGGCGACCTCTACGGCACCACGCTGGATGGCGGGGCCAATGGGCTCGGCACCGTCTTCAAGATCACCACCACGGGCGACTTCACGCTGCTTTACACCTTTGACGGCACGCACGGGGCGCATCCACTGGCCGGCGGGTTGATCCAGGGCTATGACGGCAACTTCTACGGCGTGGCGACCGAAGGCGGGTCCAGTGGTGCGGGATTGCTGTTCAAGATCACTCCCAACGGAAGATTGACGGTTGTTTATGACTTCGCAGATAGCGGCTGCTGTTCTCTTCCTAACGGAGGGGTGGTTCAGGCCACGGACGGCAACTTCTACGGGACAACTGTCTTTGGGGGCAACGTTTTCCGCGTCACTCCCAGCGGGGAATTCACCGACCTTGCCAATATCGGCGGCAGTCCGCAGTCGTTGATGCTGCAACACACCAACGGTATTCTTTACAGTGACAACGCAATTGGAGGCAGCGCCGACCGCGGGTACTTCTTCAGCATGAATGTTGGTCTGGCTCCCTTCGTGAGCTTCCAGCCTGCGGCCCGTGCAGTCGGAGGCGTGGTGGAAATTCTCGGGCAAGGATTCACGGGAGCCGCCAGCGTCTCCTTCAACGGAGCTGCCGCAGCCTTCACCGTCGAATCCGACACTTACCTGACGGCAACCGTTCCCGCCGGGGCGACGACGGGCTCTATCATCGTGACCGAGCCCAGCGGCACGCTGAAAAGCAACAAAATCTTCCGCGTGAGGCCGCAGATCTTCAGCTTCTCGCCGACGAGCGGCCCAGTCGGAACCGCCGTAACGATTACTGGGAGCAGTCTCACCCAGACCACGAAGGTGGACTTTTGCCGGAGAGCGGCGACCAGCTTTACGGTGCACTCCGACACCCAGGTGACCGCGACTGTTCCTGCAGGCACAACGACAACAGTACAGCTCGTGATCACCACGGCAGGCGGCGAAGCCCCGAGCCCGGGGACGTTCACGGTCACGCCGTAGCGCAGAGCGCACTACGAATGAGGAGCCGCTTCCTTTGGGAGGCGGCTTTTCAGTTGCCTCAGGGCTTTGTTAGAGGCTGCAAGGAAAACCCTGATAAGGCCCGCAGAGTCGACTAGCGCATCAGCACGTAGGTGCCGCCATCAGTGAACGCGATGACCAGGTTCATGAGAATAAACATCAGGTCGTAGTGCCAGCCATAGGTCTTCTCGCCCCAGAAGCCGGTGTGCCAAACAAAAATCTTTTTCTGGATAGCGCCGAGCATGACTGCGATCAGACCAAAAGCCGCAAGCTGGGTAAGAACTCCGAAGGCAACACCCAAGCTTCCGGCAACTTCGGCGATGCCGAGAAAGATAGTAAAGGGTACTGACATTCCGATGCTTTGGGCGCGGGCGGTGTGATCTTTGAGATGGGTATAGCCGCTGGTGACGAAGACCAAGCCGACCATCAATCGCAGGAGCAGCAAGCCGAGATCGGTGAAGCGGGACAGTTGAGGGAACATAGCGGGTTTCTTTCGATGTATCGCCATGGATTCAAGGTTGGCGGATATTCTTCCAAGGAGACACGAATGCTCGGGCGATTCATGCCTTGCCGTGAATCTTAGCCCACCACCAGCGGACGCCGACGAACAGAAACCGCCAGTCCTGCAAAAATTCCGGAGGCTTGCCTTCGAACGCATGGCCGACGAATTGAAAAATCCATCCCAGAACAAATAATCCCAACGCATACGGCCAGAGCCGGTGGAAAAGGATGCTGGCAAGAAAAACCAGGACCGAAAGTAGGATTGTTGGAATGCCCAGCGTGTGGCAGGCGCGGTTTACGGGATTCTGATGGCTGCTCGCGTATTGCGAGATCCATTGCTCGTTGCTTCGGTTGCCTAACATCGCGGAAGGATAATACACCGGACTGGGCCTGGAGTGGTAGCGGCTCTTGATTCCGAGGTAAGAGCTGCGACTTCCTTGCATCTGCGGCGCACCGTGCGATACCTTCAAGTCTGTCCCACCTGAATCTCCGATGGACCACTCCTGCCACAAGTGCGGGCACAGTATCGAGGACGGCAAGCCATTCTGCTCGCAGTGCGGCGCGCCGCAAATTCGAGTGACACTTCCGGAACCTCCGTCTCCACTCGTTCTCGCCGCCGATGGAGCGGTCGCGGCAGGAGGTGCTGAAGTCGAGGCAGTCCTTCCGGGCATTACCGCGAACGCCTTGCCCGAAAGCTGGTCTCGCGACATGAAGCCGTGCACCCTCGCGGCTGCAATTGCTCTGGTACTCACATTTCTCGGTCTTAATCCATTTGTGGCCGCCCTCGGCACTGGGCTGTTGGCAGTCGTGTTTTCTCGCCGCCGCAGCTTAGGCATTGTTATCCGGCCCGCTGCCGGAGCCAGGCTCGGCGCCATCAGCGGCCTGCTGCTTTTCGGTATGTCGACTATTTTCGAGACGCTGGCCGTCGCCTTCCTTCACAAAGGGGGTGAGCTGCGAAACGAAATGATGGAGAAAATTCAGCAGGCGGCCGCACGCTATCCCGGACCCGAAGTCCAGCCCTTCCTGGACTTTGCAAAGTCCCCCGGAGGCTTCGCCTTCATGATGGTGGCCTCGGTGATTTTCGGTCTGCTGGCATTCATTGCTCTGGGAAGTCTGGGAGGAGCTCTCGGCGCGCGCTTTATGGGTCGGCGTGGTCGAACGTAACTGAACCGGCCGGGCTGGAATAAACATCTCTCGGGACGCTTTCTCGTGGCAGTGGTGCAGTTCGATTGTCATCCCGAGCAAGCGTTTTTTGCGCAGCGAGGGATCTGAGCGAGCCGCGCGAAGCGTCGCGCTGTTTGCGACGCAATAATCGCGTGCTTGGCTCGCTTCCCTATCTAACTGCACCACTACCCTTCTCGTGTCGGCCTGTTGTAGCAACGTGATTTTGTCACCCTAATGGCAACATGAAAATGTCACCCTGGCGAAGCTAGGGTGTGATGCAGGCGGGTGTCGCCGTAATAGAGCGAAACGCGCCCGTCCAAAGCTTGATAGATGTGGACTTTGGCTCCGGCAAAGCTGAAGCGTTGCCCTTGCTGCGGGATCTGGAAGCGCTGACCCTCCCATTGGACAATGTTGTCGTTGCTGACCACGCGCTGGTAAACGAAGCAGCAGATGCGTTCCAGATTTTGGGGTGCCGGGCGCCATGCGGTTTGCATTGCGCGGGGGCGGCGGGCAAAGCGGCGGTTGTAGTCGGCGAGAAAGAGGCGCAGCACGGCGTTGGCGGAGTCCAGATCGCAAGCCTGAGCCAGGCGGAGTTCGCTGGTGAGACGATCCTGGAGCACGCCCCAGAGTCGTTCGACGCGGCCCTTGGCCTGCGGAGTGCGGGCGGCGATGAAGGTGATGCCCAGTTGCTCCAGGGCGCGGCCGAACTGCGTGGGCTGACGTTTGCCGGCGAGCTGTTCTTCCACCGACCAGAAGTCGTCGTTGCGAACGAAGATGCCGCTGTGGTCGCCGTAAAAGGCGAGCGGAGTGCCGTGGCGGCGCAACAGTTGGCGAAGCAGGCAGAGATAGCCGAGCGCGGTCTCGGAAGGAAAGAACTGGGCGGCCAGGATTTTACCGGTGGCGTCGTCTTGCAGTCCGAGGGCGGTGAGGTGAGGGCCGCGGCCTTCCAGCCAGTCGTGGGGCGAACCGTCGAGTTGGACCAGTTCGCCTTCACGGGCGGAGCGCAGGCGGCGCTGGCGATGAGCGGGCGGGCGGCGTTTCCGAGGAGATCCCAGACCGGCTTGGCGCAACAGACGGCGGAGGGTCTCACGGCTGAGGGAGAAGCCCTCGACCTCGCAAAGCTTTTCGCAGAGATGGTGATCGTTGAAGCCGGCGTAGGTGGTGCGGGCCAGGCGAACGACGGCTTGCCGGGTGCGGGAGGGCAGACGGCGGGGGCTGGGCCGTCCGCGGTTGGCGTGCGCCAGAGCCGCCTCTCCTTGCTCCCGCCAACGTTTCTTGAGACGCCTGACCTGACGGACGCTGAGCGAGAGCAGTTCGGCGGCTCTGGCGCACACCATGTCTCCCTTAGCGCAACTGGAAATTACGCTCACTCGTTGTAGTTCCCTCTGACTCAACGCGAATGTCCTTCCTCTCATGGGGTGACATTTTCACGTTGCTGTTACGGGGTGACAGAATTATGGAGCTAAAACACCCTTCTCGTGTCGGCCTTGCCCCGAAAACGTTTGGCGCGTATGATGCACCGTTTGTATTCCTACGCGATGAACAAACCGGCACGCGGATCACTACTCAGCATTGAGCACCTGGAGGATAACGAAATCCTCGGGCTGCTAAAGCTGGCGCGCCGCATGAATCCCGTTAAGTGTCGGCCTCTGCTGCGCAACAAGCGCATTATGCTACTGTTTTACGAAGCTTCCACCCGCACGCGATCCTCTTTCGAGATTGCCGCCAAGTCGATGGGCGCGATTACAACGCTGGTCGAGTCTTCAGGGTCAAGCATCGAGAAGGGGGAATCTCTGCTGGACACCGCCTACACGCTGCGCGCGGTGGGGGCAGACGCCATCGTCATTCGCCATCCCGCGGCCGGAGCGCCTCACCTGATGGCGAAGCATCTCGACATTCCCGTGATCAATGCTGGAGATGGTATGCACGAGCATCCTTCCCAAGCCTTGCTTGATGCCTTCACTATTTTGAAGCACAAGAAATCCTTCAAGGGCTTGCGGGTTGCGATCATTGGTGACATCTACCACAGCCGGGTGGCTCGTTCCGCGTGTCATCTGCTGACCAGGTTTGGCGTGAAGGTCACACTCTGCGGCCCGCCCGAACTCGTGCCGGAATTCGCGACCAGCCTCGCTCCGGGTCTGCACATCACTCGCCACATCGAGGAGGCATTGCGCGGCACCGATGTGATCATGCTATTGCGAGTGCAGCAAGAGCGCCTCGCGGGGATGAAGATCAACCTGCAAGACTATATGGCGCGCTACCAGATGACCACGGCGCGCCAAAAGCTGGCCAAGCGCGATGCCATCGTCATGCATCCCGGGCCGATCATTCGCGGTCTGGAGCTGACGTCCGAAGTCGTCGATGGCCCGCAATCCGTCATCGTGGACGAGGTCCGCAACGGAGTGCCCACGCGCATGGCGATTCTGGCAAGGGCATTGGGGAAGGCAAGATAAGCCACGGATTTGGACGGATTGGCACGGATTTTATCTAGGATACGGTGCACGGGCTGAATGCTGAGTGCTGAATGCTGAATGCCAAGAACCAGAAACGAGGGAATTCGAGCCTGCTGATTAAAGGCGGGCATGTGATCGATCCGGCGGCGAAGATCAATGCTCCTATGGACGTTCTTCTGCGCGACGGACGTGTGGCGGAAATTGCGCCGCCCAACAAAATTCGCGCCAGCGCCGATGAGAAATTCGATGCGCGCGGATTGATCGTTGCCCCGGGCTTTATCGACCTGCACGTTCACTTGCGTGAGCCGGGGCAGAGGTACAAAGAAACGATTGCAACCGGCACCGCAGCCGCTGCTGCCGGGGGGTTCACCTCAGTCTGCACCATGCCCAACACTTCCCCCGTCGTCGATTCAGAGGAGTGGGTTGAATGGTTGCGGCATCCCGAGCGCGGCGCCGTGGTGAATGTCTTTCCCATCGCCGCCGCAACGCGCAGTTCGCGAGGAGCGGCTCTCACCGATTTTGCCGCGCTTCAGCGGGCGGGAGCGGTGGCCGTTACCGACGACGGCAAACCCATACTGGACGACGAGGTTATGCGCGCGGCCCTGCGGCTCGGCGCCGAACTGAACTTGCCGGTGGTGCAGCATGCCGAAGATACGCGCCTGACCGAGACCTGCTCGATGCACGAAGGCCCCACCAGCTTTGGTCTCGGACTGCGTGGGATGCCCGCTGCCGCCGAAGCAAACATCGTGGATCGCGATGTGAACTTCGCGCAGCAGATTCGCGAATCGCGCCTGCACGTGGCGCATCTTTCCACGTCGGATGCACTCAAGGCCGTTCGGCGCGGCAAGCGCGCAAAAGCCCGCGTGACTTGTGAAGTGACGCCACACCATTTCACTCTGCTCGACGAAAACGTGGGCGAGTACAACACCAATTTTAAAATGAACCCGCCGCTGCGCTCGGCCACGGACCGGGAGGCCATTCTGGTCGCTCTGGCCGACGGCACCGTCGATGCCATCGCCACCGACCACGCGCCTCACGCCACGCACGAAAAGCAGGTCGAGTTCGAGCGCGCCGCTTTTGGCATCACCGGACTTGAAACCGCATTGGCGTTGGCCATCACCAAGCTTCACCGCGACCACAAGATTTCGCTTACGCGTATCGTTGAACTCTTCACCGCCGGCCCCGCGCGCGTCTTCGATCTCCGCGGTCGCGGATCGCTGCAGCGCGGCAACTTCGCCGACGTAACCATCTTCGATCCCAAGAAGCGCTGGACGTTCGAAGCCGCCAAGTCGCGCTCACTGTCGCGCAATACGCCGTTTGACGGCTGGCAGTTTACGGGGAAAGTTGTGGCGACCATCGTAGGGGGGAGAGTTGTGTACCGCGCGGATTGAGTTCGTGAGGATTTTTGTGAACTATCAGCCTTCCGATAGCTGCCCCTTCAATAACTCCTCTAGGTATTTCGCCAATTCAGTTATGTCATATTGACCCTTCTCATATGCATGATCAGCCGCCTGCAATCCGGCAATATAAGGGGACCTGTTCTCGCGGATGCGCTCTGGGACTGTTTTCTTGCCCCCAAGAATCCTTCCCTGCTTTATGCAGATCAGGTAGTAGCAAGCAGCTCTGGCGGTTCTGCCGTTTCCCTCTATAAACGGATGTATCCAATTCAGGTTCCAAAGGGCAAAAGCAGGTAGAGCAGTTGGATGATCCAATATGGTCCAATTCTCGTGGATGAGGGAGAAGAATGCGTCCATGAGGCGGGGTACGTCCTGGAAATGAGGAGGCACGTGACTGCCAACTCTTATTGGCCCTTCCCTAAATCGTCCTCCCAGCTGGCAGATGTTGGAAACTGCCGCATAGTTGAGGGCCCATAGCGTGTACTTGTCGAACGCCTCAATGCCTTTCTTTAGTCCGATCTCAATGCAGTTTGACAGTAGGTCATACTGTCGGAGAAGGTTTTGCTCTTGAATTTTCGTGTAATGAGCAGGATCGTCCTTTTCTCTGACTGACATCAAAGTGGGGATCCGCTGCCTAAGGCAGCAGCTTGATGTGCTCTGAGGCTGCCTTGACCCTATCCTTAGTTAGTTATGCGATTTTCGGAACCGTATGGAGCATTGCCGAATGCAAAGCTAATTCTTTGTGCCCGCAATTCCTCTTCCGTAACCGGGGTTGCCTTAGATTCGGCCAGGATCTTTGCCAATTCTGGGTCGGGTTGTATGGTGCGAAGAAACTGTTGACGGTCAGCCATGTCGTGTTCACCCTCCCTCAAGGAGGATTTATAATACGCTTTCTTTTCGCCTATTTTATCATTATTTTTCCACAGAGAATTACACTCTTTGGAACTCTCGACAAATTGCAAATCAAAAAGGGAATCACATTACAATCCCCATCCGCTTCCCCACCCTCCCCAACACCTCCAGCGCCTGCTCCAACTCTTCTTTCGTGTGCGTGGCGGTCATGATCGTGCGGATGCGGGCTTTGCCTTCTGGCACTGTGGGGAAGGCGATGCCGGTGCCGAGGACGCCTTCTTTGAAGAGCTCGCGGGAGAAGTCCATGGTGAGCTTGCCGTCGCCGATGATGATCGGTGTAATGGGCGTTTCGCTGGCGGGGGTGGCGCGTCCGCCGATGTCGAAGCCGAGCAGACCGAGTTCCTTTTTCCAGAAGCGCGTGTTCTCCCAGAGCTTCTCTATGCGTTCCGGCTCATTTTCTAGAACCTCGAAAGCGGCAATGCAGGTCGCCGCGACTGACGGCGGATGCGAAGTCGAAAACAGGAACGGCCGCGCCCGGTGATAGAGAAAATCAATCAGATCACGCGTGCCGCAGACGTATCCGCCCAGCGCGCCGATCGCCTTCGACAAAGTTCCGACCTGAATATCGACGCGCCCGTGCATGTTGAAGTGATCGATGGAGCCGCGGCCGTTGCGTCCTAAAACGCCGGAGGCGTGCGCATCGTCGACCATCATGATCGCGCCGTATTTTTCCGCCAGATCGCACAGTCCGGGCAGCGGCCCGATGTCGCCATCCATCGAGAAGACGCCGTCGCTGATCAGCAGCTTCTTGCCGGGCTTGTCCTTCACGCTGGCCAGTTGTTCTTCCGCGTGGGCAACGTCTTTGTGGCGGAAGACCAGAATGTTGGCCTTCGACAAGCGCGCTCCATCGATGATGGAAGCGTGATTAAGTGCATCGGAGATGATGAAATCATCCTTGCCGAGTACCGCGGACACCGTGCCCGCATTCGCAGCAAAGCCGGACTGGAAGACGACGCAGGCCTCCACATTCTTGAAGCGCGCGATCTTTTCTTCCAACTCCATGTGAATCTTCATGGTTCCGGCAATCGTGCGCACTGCGCCTGATCCCACGCCGTATTTTCGCGTGGCCTCGAGCGCCGCCTCGCGCAGCTTGGGATGGGTGGTCAGTCCCAGGTAATTGTTTGACGCCAGGTTGATGACCTTTTTGCCGTCGAATGTGCAGACGGGCGCCTGCTCGTCCTCCAGCACGCGCAGCTTGAAGTGCGTGCCCTTGGCCTTCAGTTCGTTGAGCTGGTCGGTGAGATAAGAGAGCGGATTGGTGCGGGTTGCGGTGGTCATCGGAAAACCTCGCCACGGATTAACGCGGATTCACACGGATCGAAACCGAACATGAGTTCAGTACGGTGCAGCCGGAGAGAAAACAGCCCAAAGAGAAGCTCCGTTAAAACATAATTGGATTTCCAGTTTGAATACTGGCTTCGCACAGCTGCTTCATGTTGTTAAAAAACTCCTTTTCTGATTCCGCCAGAATATCGCTGGAGTGGAGGACCGTTTCGACTTCCTTCAGCAGCGCCGGCGATTCGTTCACGGGGATCCAATCGCCGGTGTGGGTGCCGTCGTATAGAACCTTTTCCAGCAGGATAGGGAATCGCGGCCCCGGACTTCCCTGCAACGCGCGCAGAAAGCTTCGCAGATTCTTGACCCGCGTAATGTTTCCCAGAAACATGGAGAGAATGTACCCCTCGTGCTCACACGAATCGGCAAGCCAATGGTCGTGGGCGTCCCACTCCTCATCGGAAGGATCGCCGCTAAGCATCGGGTCCCCAGCCTCGTCAAACGTCAGCCGGTCGGGGAAGGGATGGGGTTTGGACTTGCCATCGCGAATGCAGGTGCAACGTACGAATGCATCAAGGGCCACGGGTGACCTCCCGTCTATAAATTCCCCGGACCGAACGTGGGTATGCAGTCAAGATATGTGGCGGAGAACTCGCGGACAAGAGTGTCCGCGCCACACGCTTACTTTACGCCGTTCGGGTATACCAATATTTTACTGGCTTCGCCTGTCTTCAGCCGCTCCATCGCCTTCGAGAAGTCTCTCATGGAGATGCGGTCGGTGATCACCGGATGCAGGTCGAGCTTGCCGGCTTTGAGCAGCGCACTCATCTGATACCAGGTCTGGTACATGCGGCGTCCATTGATGCCTTGCACTGTGATGCCTTTGAAAATAATGTCTTCGGAGAAGTTCAACGAGATGGGCTTGGAGGTCAGGCCGAGGAGGGAAATTCTTCCGCCACGCCGCACGATATCAAAAGCTGTGCGAATCGAGTCAGGGTGGCCGGCCATCTTGAGCACCACGTCCACGCCCAGCCCGCCGGTTTTCTCCATCACAAAGGCGCTGGCTTTTTCTTTCGACGGATCGATCACGTAATCAGCCTTCATCTCACGCGCGATCTTGCGCCGGTGCTCGTTGATTTCGATGGCAAAAACGCTGGTTGCGCCCACGGCCCGGGCAACGGCGATGGCAAACAGCCCAATTGGCCCGCATCCCGTGATGGCCACGGTTTTGGCGGCGATCTCGCCGGCCAGAACGGTGTGAACCGCATTGCCCAAAGGATCAAGAATCGACGCATATTCCTGCGGAATGGCGGGATCAAGCTTCCAGATATTCGACTCCGGGATGACCACATACTCGGCAAAGGCGCCGTTGGCGTCCACTCCAATGATCTTCACGTTCTGGCAGATGTGAGCTTCACCGGTGCGGCATTGCAGGCACTTGCCGCACGCCACGTGCATTTCGGCGGAAACGAAATCACCTTCCTTCACGCTGGTGACCTCGTCGCCGAAGGCGGCTACCTCGCCGCAGAATTCGTGCCCCGGGATCAGCGGAGGATGGATGCGGTTCTGCGCCCAGCGATCCCAGTTATAGATGTGCAGATCGGTGCCGCAGATGGATGCGACCTTCACTTTGACCAGGACGTCGGTACGCCCGAATGCGGGAATCTTGACTTCCCGGATTTCCGCGCCCGGCGCAGCCTCCGGTTTTACGACAGCAAGCATGGTGGATGGCATGAAGGCTACCTATGCGAATCGAGGCTCAGACGCAAACGTATGATTCTAGCACCGGCGGAGCTGCGGGGTTAGGAGCCACTTAGTTTCGTCTGGCTCATTCTGATTTCCAGACTCTCCAACAAAGGGTCATTACGTAGGACAAACCGATAGCGATAACGAAATAAACTGTGAATGCCGTGAACAACGCCAACCAAACATTTTTTCCCACGAAGCTCGGAGGATGGTTCCACAGATAACGGAATGGTCCTATAGCAATTATCGAACTTGGAGCGACAAAGATTGGTTCGATCAACCTTTTAGCCAACTCGTTCCACCTGTCTCAGCGCTTTCAGGATAAGCCCCATTGTCAATCCACTTTGCGGCAGGGGTAGCGGGTTCAGTTTCCTCATCTTGCAAGTGGCTTGTGCTTAACTCGTCGGCTTGGGAGGCTTAGGCGCGACGCTCTTGTACTCTTCCGACTTGCCACGCGGAATGCTCAACGTCTTCCAATCGCTGGAGCGCAAATGCTTGGATAAAAATACAATCTGCCCGGTGTGCTGGGCGTAGTGCGCGATCTGCCGGTTGACCGCCTGCATTACCGTATGCGGCTCGGCGCGCACGGTGACGGTGCGCATCACGTCGTCAGGCCTCAGTGCTTCGATCGCCGCAAAGACACAGCTCCACCCTTCTTCCCACCACTTCATCACATCCGCGCGAGTGGTTGCCGGGTTGAGTTCAAATTCGCGGTCGCGGAAACGGTCGGGTTTTTCCCCGTCGCTGGTAAGGAAATCAGTGAAGCGAGAGCGCATGTTCCCGGCAAGATGTTTGACCAGAATTGCGATGGAGTTCGCCTCCGGATCGAGGGTGACGAAGAAGTCTTCGTCGCGAAGTTGCGTCATCGCGCCCTCCGCCATGCGCTTGTGGCCGCGGAACTGCCGCCGCGCTTCCTCGAGATAGTGAGATGCAATATCGCTCATGAGATTTTGTCCTAGGAAGTAGATGGTTGGCTGACCGAAGGAATGATGGGATAAGGCGCCACTGGAGTTTGCGGCTGCAGTTCGATCTCCAGTTCAAAGCCGCCCACCAGTTTGGCAAAGAGGTTATAGAGCAGGCCACCGATCGCACCGGTGACGAATCCAATCACCCCGTAGAGTACCGGCATGAATAGGGCAAAAAATACGCCAAACATGCCGGCAAATGGACTTCTGTGCTGGCCGGCCAGCGACCCCAGTACTCCGATGAGCAGGAAGAAAGGAGCGAAGATCAGGCCCAGGCAAGCCTGGACCAATGCCATGATTTTAGCAATCGAGAGTACTCCAACTGATTTGACGATGTGCATGGATCATCCTCGTTTCCTGTTGAAAACCGAATGCTGACCTCAAATTCTTGAGTCGAAATACAGCCGCACGAAAGGTTTACTTTTCTCCCGCGGGGCCCCAGCCTCCGCCCCCGGGAGATTCGATTCTGATTCGTTCCCCAGATCGCAACCGCGTGCTGAACTTCCCGGGCATCTCTTCGATCACGCCACCGTTGCGAATCACGCTTGCCCGTCCCTGCGCACCTGGACTGCCGCCGGCCAGTCCCCATGGTCCATGCGTGCGGCGTTCTGCGAGAAGCGTAACCCCACAATCGGTGAGTACTTCAATCTCACGAATAATACCTTCGCCACCCTTGTGCTTTCCGATTCCGCCGCTACCTGGCCGAAGAGAGTAACGTCGAACTCGCAGCGGATATGCATACTCTAACGCCTCCGCGGGTGTATTCAGCGAATTCGTCATGTGGGTGTGAACGCCCGAGACACCAGGCTTGGTGGGCCGCGCGCCCATGCCACCCGCGATCGTCTCGTAGTAAGCGAAAGGGTTGCCCGTGCGAGGATCGATTCCACCGATGGTGAGATTGTTCATGGTTCCCGAAGCGGCGGCCGGAACGCGGTCTGGAATGGCCTGGGCAAGGGCGCGCAGGAGCACATCGACGATGCGCTGAGAAGTTTCCACGTTGCCGCCCGCGACCGCTGCTGGAGGGCGCGCATTCACAACTGTCCCTTCCGGAGCGATCACCTGGATGGGGCGCATCAGACCGGCGGTCGCGGGAACATCATCCGCCAGCAGGCAACGGAAGACGTAGAAGCACGCGGAATAGGTAATCGCTTGGACCGCGTTCACGCTGCCTTCCACCTGGGGATCGCTTCCGGTGAAATCCAGAGTGACCATCGGCTGCAAAGATGAAGATGCGGACCTCCGACGCGCGACCTTTACGGTTACGGCGATCTTTACCGGCTTGTCGCTGATGCCGTCGCCGTCCAGAAAATCCTCGGCGCGATGCGTGCCCGCCGGAAGCTTCTGCAGAAATGCGCGCATCAGCTCTTCAGAGTACTCCAGCAACTCCTGCGCCGCGCGCTTGATGCGGTCCGTTCCGTAGCGGGCGCACACCTCGCGAAGCCGCTCGTCGCCGGTGTGGCAGGCAGCGAGTTGTGCTCCCAGGTCGCCTTCCCGTTCCTCGGGCGTACGCACGTTGTTGAGCAGGAGTGATAGCACATCGCGTTCCATTACGCCTGCCCTCACGAGGCGCACTGGAGGAATCCGAAATCCTTCCTGATAAATCTCACGGCATAGTCCCATTGAACCGGCATAGGTGCCGCCAACGTCTGCATGGTGGGCTCGCGAAGCAACGTAGAAATCAGGACGATTCCGAGTTTCTCGCCGGTGAGAGCCTGCCCTGAGCCTGGCGAATGGACGGCGGCCCGCGTAAACAGGCGCTACCAGGGTGATATCGGGCAGATGAGTTCCGCCGCGGAAGGGATCATTCAACATCGCGACGTCTCCGGGACCCAACTGACACGACGCAATTGCCGCTCTCACCGACATTGGCATCGACCCCAGATGCACCGGCATGTGGTCGCCCATGGCGATCACTTCACCGGTTCCGTCGAACACAGCGCAGGAGTAATCGCGGCGCTCCTTAATATTGGGAGAAAAAGCCGTTCGGCGGAGCGCAGCGCCCATCTCCTCGGCAATGGAGTGGAAAACATTTTTGAAGATTTCCAGCTCGACTGGATCGCGCCGCATGATGGGCAGTGTACCGGAAGAGTAAGAATTCTTGAACCAATTGTAAAATTCTGTTGACACTTTGTTTACACTGGCTCAATATCTTGTGCTAAGGATGCTGCCTGTACCACGAGTTGGGTGGCATTATGCATTCGGGCCCAGTACAGAACCTTTGCAAGGGAAAATCGTTCACGGAGGAACCTTCATGGCAACGAAGAAGAAGGCAAAAAAGAAGAAACACTAACCGTCAGCGAAACGATACTTCGCGGTGGGCCGAGAATTTCAACCAGCCTCTCAGGAGAATGTTTCTTGAGAGGCGTTTCCTTTTGCGGGCAATGACCCTAATGTAGGTTTCAACATGATTCTCTGCTCAAAATTTTCCATAAGAAATCGCGCGGTGTGTCACAATATTGACCTCGAAGCGAGAGCGCCAGGGAATGCGAAAAATATGAGCCCTATAATATGAGCCCCAGGAAGAAGAGCGCAGACAAGAATAAGGCGGATGAAGTTTTCATCCCAGACAAACTCTACTTCCGCATCGGCGAAGTGGCTACGCTGTGCCGCCTTCCCGCCTATGTGTTGCGCTTCTGGGAGAGCGAGTTTCCGCAACTGAAGCCGGTGAAAAGCAGCACGGGACAGCGCATGTACCGCAGGCGCGACGTGGAAAGCGTCCTGCGCATCAAGCAACTGCTCTATGATCAGGGATTCACGATTGTAGGCGCGCGCCAGCAGCTGCGCTCCGAGACGAAAACCGATAAAGGTCAGGCTGCAATTCCATTTCCCGTGCAATCGCCAGTAGAAATGCGGCGCATCCGCCAGGGCCTTCGGGAAATTCTAAATTTACTCTCAGCACGACGGACGGGATAAAGCGGGTCTTCTCTTAAGATCTGCGGCTCTTAAAATCTACGGGTCTTAAGATCTAGGCGCTCTCGCAATCGTCACAATGGTTCTATATTCACGACACGCTCTCCGAAGCCGACTTCTTGATCTTGCCCGCATTGGCGGCGTCGATGCGAATGCGGCTGACGCGTGCCGTTTCCTGAATCAAATCGTCCGTGACGCGAGCTCCATCGCCCGCCATTACCGATCCTGCAGCTAAAGCAAAGCGCAGCGCGTCGGCCTGATCCTCGAAATATAAAATGACTTGCCCGGACATAGAAATTCCCTCGAGTTTGAACTACGTGCAAACTTTCGTCTGGAAAGAACTTTGACGATGGCGCGTCGACGAGCGTGATTCAGGTCGAGCTTTCTATGATTGTGAGGGAAGGACACTTCCGGTCAAAGTGCTTTTCTTGGTTCGGGGGTTGGGGTGAGCCTAAGCAAGGCTGCGAAGAAGGCAAATAAGCGAGGCTTGGTCAATCCTGGACACGGATACGCTGCAGAGGGACAATTAAGACATGGGGACCGCAAATAGTTGGCACCAGGATGAGGCTAGCCGATCTGTGAGGATGGGACAATGCAGTGATGGCTGCCCTGGCAGGTCACGCGGCAGGCGTTCTAGATTCCTACTGCTCGCGATCGCGACTTACATTGGTTGCAGTCTCGTTTTTTGTTCCATTCCGCTTTGTTCCATTCTGCTTTGGGCGCAGGCACCCGGTTCGCCGAGCGAAGATGTCAACACTTCCAGCACGGATACAATCGAGCCGCAATACAGTAACGTAAATCCCACCCGCACCACCGAAAGCCATACCCACAGTGGCAATCGCACGCAGGACAACCGATCCGTCCAGCGCCTCGGGACCGACGGAAATTTCGAACCTTACCAGGACATCGAAACCACAACTGTACAAGTCAATGCAACCACGGTTCGAAACACTACGCGCACCTTCGGCCGGGATTCCGATGGCGCAAAAACCCTGGTGCAGGTAACGGAGGAAGAAAAACGCACACTCCCGGGAGGCGATTCCAGCGTGGTGCGCTCCACCTCGAATCCCGATGCCAACGGCAATCTCCAGTTGGTGCAGCGCCAGATCGAAGAGACGAAAACGATCAGCAAGGGTGTAGAGGAAACCAAGACCACAGTAATGCTGCCGGGCGGCAATGGAGACCTGGCTCCAGCGATGAAGACGCAAGAACGCCGTCAAGAGAGAGCTGATGGCACAATTGACTCTCGAAAAACCACGCTGCTTCCCGATGGCAACGGAAACTGGCAAGTCGGAGAAACGAAGCAAACTACGATCCATCAAGACGGCAAGAATCGCAGCAGCGAGCAGACCGTCTCGCGCTCCGACCTTGATGGCCATCTAGACGAAGTATCGCGAACTGTTAGCAAGGAATCTGAGAGCGCTCCCGGACAAACCGTGAAGTCCGTTGAGACTGATTCCCTCGACGTTCCGGGAGTGACTCGGGACGGCAGTCTGCACCCTGTTGAGCTTACAACCACGATCGGAAAAACTACTTCATCGGGCCAGCAGACCAGCGATCAGGCAGTGCAAAAGCCCGATCCCGGCGATCCGGGCGCGGGTTTGCGAGTGACCACAATCACCATCGACACGGTGAGCCCAAGTTCTTCCGGATCGCACGCCACGCGAAGCATCGAAGCGCGGGACGCAAACGACAATCTTGGGATCGTCTCCGTGGATACTGCGCAGACCACGAAGAGTCAGGCCGTTCAGGTACAAATCGCGCCTTCGGAAAAGCCAAAATAGTTGCAGGCAAGTTGAGCCGTTTTGCGAGTGTGACCCTGAGCGACGACAGCGAAGGGGAGAGACCGCGGGCGAAATCCTGAGCGAAGTGAAGGGCCTTGTGGCCCTATCTTCAGAGTAATGGTCGGCCCGAGAGGACGATTTTCGAACTTTCTGCTGGTGCCCCAATGCCTCGGAGTCTAAGGTTTAGCATTTTACAGTCTTGAATGTTGTTGTTTCCTTGATCGAGGAGTTTACTGTGCCAACCATCAACACCACCGTGCGTGCCCTCGGAAAGGCGACTCAGCTAGATCGCAAGTTGCGGCGCGACGCCGGGCGCATAGCCCAGGAGGCAGCTGTGACTCCCATCATCAGCACCAGATATACAAACGTTCCTGTGTCGGTGACTCCGGAGGCGACGTTTGATGCGAGCGCGCCCGTGAGGTTGAAGACCACACCAGCGTAGGCCCACTCCTTCAGCAGGGGAAACCGCGGAACGATTACCGCAACCGCGCCGAGGAGTTTCCAGACACCCAAGATGACAAGAAAGTATGCAGGGTAGCCTAAGCGGTCAATCACTACGCGAACCTGCGGCGCTCTCAAGACGTCCCATACGCCGCCAAGAGCGAGTTCCAAGGCAAGCACAGCAGTTGTTACCCAATAGATGGCATTCCTACTCATGTCGGCGTTTCCTCGCCATACCTGCGCCGGAGATTGTGCTCTACTATCCCACCAAAAGCAATTCAGCCCTCAACATTTCGAAATGTCGAAACGGGCCGTTAGCACGTTGACAGGTTCCAAAGTGAAGGATGGGTATGCTCGCAAGTTGCTGAAGATGAGTCAGGAGAAAGATTGGTCGGGACGGGCAGATTTGAACTGCCGACCCCTCGCACCCCAAGCGAGTGCTCTACCAGGCTGAGCCACGTCCCGACTATAGAGGGGTTACGATGGAAGTTCCACCGCCCCAATCATAGAGGCGAGTACGCTGCTCTGGCAAGCCATCTTCGGAGGAAAGTTGCAAAGAACGAACTCGTTCTTTGATGAAATTGAGAGAAGCTCACGTTTCTTCCGAAGCAGGTACGCTGCCCGAACTCGAAGCATTCGCGCCCAACTACATCACACAACTCGAATTGCCGTTGACAACTGTACGAGCACGGCAGGCAACGGACGATTCACTCCGTGCCATTGCAACGGACCTTGGAGTGAGTCCGTCGGTGTTGGTCAAAATTGAAGAAGGGAGGCTATCGCATGACGGGGTGAGCAGACATCTTTGCCTTCAGGGCTTTGTAGGGCACGGAGACAAACTCGGGCAGCGGGCCGTGGTTTTTGCTCTCCAACTCATGGTAGAGCGACTCAAAAGCATTGATCTCAGCAGTCAGTGTCTCATCGGGAGGGGCCTCACCGAGTATGAAGTAAAGATTGTAAAAAACCTCTCCGAGCCGTTTCAGAAAGTTGAATCTGAAGTGAAGAGCTGATCCCGGACCAGCGACAATCTTATGGAGGCCGGTGCCGTCAACGTCATAGATATGTTCTTCGTTGACTCTTGTCGCAATGTTGGAATGGGTCCTGGCACAAATACGGAGCAGGGCGTCCACCTTAGGTTTGAGGGTTGCTCGATCATCACTGACGCTGAGCGTCGTCACCAAGGGGCACCGTAGTCCAATGTCCTCAGTCCCAACTCCATCGTAGTATTTGTTTGGGTCGAAGGAGGCGACCGGAATCAGTGACAGTTTCGCTGGTCTACCTATCTCTGCAAAAAGCAGCGGAAGTAGCTCGGCCGAGTATATTCTCATCTCCGGCGGCGACTGGGTTACGACGCCGATGAAGAAGGGCAGTTCGAGACCCATGAGGTAGTCTATCTTGTTGTCTGCCGACACATCGGACGCCGAACTCTTCACCTGTATAGCAAACGAGATTCGCGGCATCAGTGCGTCTTTGCCGGACACTTCGTGAATCTCGAAGATCGTGCAGAAAAAATCTGAGCCGAGATCGTCTGCACTTGACGTTGGTTGCGCAACGAAGCTGATCCGAGAGAGCAGATAAGCGCCCAGTTTTTCGTTCTCCCAGCCCTTTCGGAATGTCAGTAGGTGCGCCAAACAAGTCTCCTCTGAAAAGGCTTCGAGCCATGCTCATATTCTAGCTGAGGCCCCTCAAGTTTCTGCATGATCTGAGTCTACTGCCAGAGAGCAAAATTCAAAAAGATGGTGGCCGAAACAAGATTCTGGCTAATCCCGACAGGAAGTAGGAAGCGGGTAGAACCCCGGAGCAAACTGGAAGTCGACTGGAGTTGTAATCTGCACACGCAGCTTTATGCGGGACAGCGCGCCGGTCTTGGGATCAGTTTTGTGGGAAGAGACAGTAACCTTGAGCTGTCCCTTTTTCGCTTCGTCGACCGCGTTGGTATAGTCGGACAATGCCTTATCTGGGTCAGAGGTCTGATAAGACCACAGGACGTTACCGATCAGGCCGGAAACTCGATCGTAGTCGGACCGGTTCAGCAGGAAATTCATTACATGCGGATGACCTAAAGATGAATCGACACTCTCGCCGTATCCAGATCCCAGGGTTTGGTTAGGATTCTCCCGCAAGGGCAGATTTACCGGGTAAACGTAATCTTTCTTGTTCTCTTCCGCCGGTACAATGTCGATGAACCAACCCGAGTCCTTTTGGCTTTTTACTCGAAACAACAAGCCTGCGCCCAGCTCACGCTCAAAGTCGTCATGAGCATTGAGAGCTGCCTTGAAGAAGACGGAATGGCACGCAAAGGACGATTGTGCCCGGACTCCTGTCGTGGCCAGCAGACACAGCGGCAATAAAACGGCACGCAGTATTAGACCTGCCCGCAAGATGAACATAGGCCTTAGCCTTTCTTCCGTTTGCCCTTGGAAACTGGCCGATCTTCCAAGATGGCGAACTGAATTTTCTTCTCCACCGGATCGATGCGGTCCACCAGAACACGAATCCTCTGTCCCAAGCTGTATGTTTTGCGCGAGCGCTGGCCGATAATCTGGCGCGTGTTCTCGTGGTAGGTGTAGAAGTCGTCAGTAAGCGTGTTCAGCGGAACCAGGCCTTCGACGAACAAATCGGTGAGCTCGACGAAGAAGCCGAACTTGGTGACGCTGGTGATGAGGCCGTCGAAATCGTCGCCCACGCGGTCTTGCATGAACTTAACCTTTTTCCATTCCATCAGCTCGCGCTCTGCGTCATCGGCACGGCGTTCGGATTGGCTTGATTCCTCGGCGATGTTGTGCAGTTCCTCGAGCGAGATTGGGCCGCCAAGGGGCTCCAGGGCTTCGCGGTGACCCTCGTGATCGCGGCGCTTCGACCAGGGTGAAGGCGCAGCTTCCTCATCATGCAGCGCTGACGGATGCTTCGCCGTAGTGGCTGGAGAAACTCCGATGGCGATTGCACCTTCGTGCCGCTCCGCGGAATCCCGCAGCACTTCTTTCAAAATACGATGCACGATCAAATCAGGATAGCGCCGGATCGGCGATGTGAAGTGTGTGTAGCTGGTGGCCGCCAGTGCGAAGTGGCCAAGGTTCTCTTCCGAATAACGCGCTTGTTTCAGCGAGCGCAGCATGAGGTAGCTCAGGATGCGCTCTTCCGGCTTGCCCGCAATCTTCGCAGCCAGCTTCTGATACATGCGCGGCGTGATGTGAACATCCTTGGGAATTTCGATCGTTCTTGACTGCTTGCCGGTGCCGCGAGCGTCACGGCGGTCGGTCTTGAGCTGCACCCGATGAATGGGCAGCGGCCCCACTCCCAGCGAATAGCCGAAGGTCGCGGCAATCACTTCGAAGTCATAGACACGCTTGGCGTCCGGCTTTTCGTGAACACGATATAAAGAGGCGACGTGTTTCGATTCCAGATAATGTGCCACGCACTCGTTGGCCGACAGCATGAATTCTTCAATCAGGCGGTGAGCGATGTTGCGCTCGGAGCGCGTGATGCTTTTCATCAATCCAAATTCATCGAACTCGATGACCGGCTCTGGCAGGTCGAAGTCGATCGAGCCGCGGCGCTGGCGCTTGCGGTTGAGGATCATTGCCAGGTCGCGCATCAGCTCGAATGTGGGAACGAGTTGCACGTACCGTTCCCGCGCAGCGGCATCGCCTTCGAGCACGGCATTGACGGCTGTATAGGTCATGCGCTCAGCAGAACGGATCACGCCTTCAGACAGCTCGTAGCTCACGATTTCGCCGCGGGGATCAATGTGCATAACGCACGACAATACGAGACGGTCGAGATGGGGTCGCAAGCTGCAGATTTCGGTGGACAATTCAAGCGGCAGCATGGGCACGGCGCGGTCGGGGAAATAGACGCTGGTGCCACGCAGCCGCGCCTCCTGGTCGAGCGCGGAGTCAGGCTTAACATATTGCGCAACATCGGCGATATGTACCTGCAGCTCGAAATTCCCGTTGTCCCGCTTGCGAACCGTGACGGCGTCATCGAAGTCGCGCGCGGTCTCACTATCGATGGTGACGATGGGCAGGGTGCGGAAGTCGCGCCGCTGGCGAAGTTCCCGCGCGGGAATCACGGCAGGAACGTTCTGCGCCTCTTCCAGCGTCGCCGCGGGAAAGTGGTGTGGCAGGTGAAACTTGCGGATCGTGATTTCGACATCGACTCCGAAGTCCTCCGGCCGTCCAAGGATCTCAATGACACGGCCGCGCGGATTCGTCGTGGGCGTGGGCCACTCAGTGATTTCGACGTCGACGACCACACCTTCCAAATCGTTCCACTCTACGCGGCGTGCTGCCTCGTCCCCGAGCACGCGGTGCACGGACGTAGCTCTCTTTTGCGTACTCTGTGCCCTTTGCGGTTCAAGGGTTTTGACCACGGAGGGCTCAGGGGATAGAGCGGTTTCCGGATATTCCGCACCGGCTGGGATCACGATATCCATGGTGATCTTGCTATCGATAGGCTTCACTGAGTTGAAGCGGCTGCCGTAGTGAAAAATCCCGACCACGGTCGGATGCGCTCGCATCACCGGACGCACGATGCGCCCCTCGGCGCGGCCATCAGGACGGACCGCAGTGACATCGACCAGCACACGGTCGCCATGCATCGCATTGCCGATCGCGTTTGGTGGAATGAAGATATCGCCGCCCAGGCGCGCCTTCATCTGCGGGCTAAGCGAACTGGCATCCGGGATGACGAATCCGAAGCCGTCGCGATGCATGGTCAGGCGCCCCGCCACTAGATTCTTGTCATGCTTGTTCGGCGCGGCGTGAGGCAGGGCGTAACGATCGGAGTTGAGCTGCACCAATTCCCCGGCAGCGACCAGCTTTTGAAGATGCGTGTCGAGCTCTTCGCGCGCGTCTCCGTGCAAACCGAGCTCGCGCACTAATTGCTTGAATCCCGCCGCGCGCTTGGGTTGGTGGGCAATGTGTTTCAGGATGGTGGAGTCGGAGAGCATGGGGAAGCTGTCAGCTATCGGCTGTCAGCTTTCAGCATAACCCACCGCGCGACATCCTCTCTCTACCATGTATCTCCACCTCCGCGTGGCGGCCAAACGTCGAGCATGCGCCGGATCATCGCGATCTGTCCGGTGTGATAGCTGTTGTGGGTGACCATCTGCCAGAGTACTGCCTCAAGCGTTCCGGCGAGCTTTGTATCTCCTACATGCACACTTTCGATCTGCCGCTGCATCTCTTGCGGAGAAGAATTCGCCAGCCCTTTAAAGTTCATCAGCAACTCAGTGAAGCGTTTCCTTAGGCGATCCCATTCCTGCGCATCGGCGGGGGTGGGCGATGGCGGGAAACTTTCCGAACTGTGTTTCGGAAACGATTGCCTCTTGCCAAGAATGCGCTGCAGTTCGTAATCCATCCAGTAATTCATGTGGAAGACGAGCTGTCCAATCGAGTGAGGAAATCCTGCGACGTGGCGTGCCGCTAGTTCGGCAGGGAGATCCTCGATGCACGCTACGGGATCGGCGTGCGCGCCTTTGCCGCGGAGCAATTCAGTGAGTGCGCGTGACGACATCGGGTGTGAGAATCAGCGACTTGCCGCGAAATATTTTTCTTCCAGAATCCTGCGATGATGCGCTTCGTGCCCCGCGATGATGTAAGCGAGGGCGCGGACGCTCACTTCATTCTTGTTGGCGATCCCGCGACGCACCCATGCCTCTTCGTCAAGAGTACGCAACAGCGAAAGCGTGGCGCGGCGGACGGCGATGAACTCCTCGATCAGATCCGCGAGCAGTAGATTCGCAAATGCACCATTTCGCACGTAATCGTCCTGCTCAAAGCCTGCGAGGGGCGTGGCGTCAGCGCGCGCAATGCGCAGGGCGCGGTAGGCGAAGATGCGCTCGGTGTCGCAGATGTGGCCGAGAACCTCCTTGGCGCTCCACTTTCCTGGCGCGTAGCGGAAGTTGCCATCCTCTTCGTCGCGGCTGCAGAGCAGCAGCATCGTCTCCTTGCGTTGGTGATCGAGCGTGGTGAGAATTTCCTCGCCCTGAATCAGGGAAATATAGCGGTCGTAATAAGGCGCGTACTCGCCGGGCTGGGGCCGGGCAATGGTGAAGGCTGAAGGCGTGATCACGGCTGAGTCTGACATGTTTTTGCTCCTGCGAGGCTGGTCGTCTGCTTGAAAGATCGCTCGACAAATCCACTTCTAATCTTTGTGCCAGAAAGCATACTCTCTCAGACTGTGGAACTGTAAAGTCGGTAGCATCAAAACGGGAATCCTTACACGGTAAGAGTGCCGAAATGGAAGGTCCGAAGCTTCGGGCGGACGGTGCGCAAGATCACGAAAGTGCGTACCAAATTAGCAAACTCGATTGAAAATAAAGGGATTTCCACAGTGCTCATTTTGAGACGGCGGAGTACAATTTCATTTGGTCACGCAAGTGCGGCGAGTGATCCCAATCCCAACAAGGAAAGGAAATTTTTATTCATGTGGAAGCCGACGAATCAGCCTACGACCCCTGGCCGGCCAGCCGAGCCGGAGCGTCCAACTATGTCTACTCCGAGCGCGCCCGCAACCATGGCGAATGAACCTGCCGTTGCTCCGCGTCCGGTGAGCGGCACCACCACCACTGCCGATCAGGCAACCATCGGCAAATCGCTGGTGATCAAGGGCGAGGTGACTGGATCGGAGTCGCTCTATATTGATGGCCGGGTCGAGGGCTCGATCAGCCTGGCGGGTAACCGCGTCACCATTGGACGGAACGGTGTGGTTGCGGCCAACATTAATGCCCGTGAAATCGTCGTCCTCGGGAAAGTGCGCGGCAACCTGACGGCCAGCGATCGCGTGGATATCCGCAGCGACGGCTCGCTCACCGGCGACGTCGTAGCGGCGCGTATCTCGATCGAAGACGGCGCCTACTTTAAGGGCGGTATCGACATCCGTAAGGGCGGCCAGCCGGCTCAGCAAAAGGCCAACGGCAAGGATGAGAGCGCTGCAGTTCCCGAAACCGCGGCCGTCGGCGCGCGCGCCTGAGTTTGCCGCAGCTGTCTCGTCGGCGGTAGGGCTTCGTTCTAGGGGTTCGCGCTGAAGATTAGCGGCGGAAGTTCGCAGGGATTGCGAACCTCCGCCGCTTTGTTTTTGCGGATCCAGGTTTGCGGATCCAGAATAGAGGCCAGACCCTTTTTCCCTAGCGGATGCGAATTCGGGTGGCGCCTACGACGGTCAATCTGTCCTCAAGATCCATTCCGAGGAGGTTTTCAAGGCGTGAGCGCACGAAGGATAGAACGGTACGCCGACCGGACTCGTCCGGACTCGTCCGGACGAAAAAGCACTACGCCGCCATGCTCGTGAACCGGATGTCGCAGCACACTAGCAATGCCTTTGTCGAGAGTCATCAGAATGCGGCCTGCTGCCCCGGCTGCAGCAAGCACCGTGGCGTCATCAGCGCCGGCCAGCCCTTCGCTGTACACGGAATCCGCATCGTGCCCAAGGCGCGCGAGGTCATCCGCCAGTTCCCGGGGAAGATTCTCGTCCAACTTGAATCTCATTGCTTTCGAATCGGTACCAGGCGCTCCTCGTGGGCCAGTTCAGCCGCATATGCGAGAGCTGCATCGATGTGAGCGGGTTTCAGGGATGGATAGCTGTGCAGAATTTCTTCTCTGCTGGAGCCCTCGGCGAGACTGTCGAGAATCACCGTGACCGGAATGCGAGTGCCCGTGGCGCACACTTCTCCGCCACAGACACCCGGCTTGCTCTCGAGATATTCCTGCCACGCTGTCATGCGTCTATTCTAACGTCCTTTGTTCAAGCTGCCATAGATTTCTCGGATGCGGTGGCGAATCTAGCGCGGCGGTTGGCGCGCGGGCGTAGGTTTGCCGTAGAAGGTGTCGTCTGGGGCTTCGTGAGAAGATCAGCGGTGGCGTTCGCAGGCGATGCGAATGTCCGCCGTTTGTTTTTCAGATGTTCCGTGCTGAGCGTGCGCAAGATCGCATAGTTAGGGCTTGCAGTGCAGACCGTCATGGTCTGCGGTCGCAATTCGTCGAAAACCGCGGTGAATAGGCAGCCCGGGTATAGACTGAAGTGCGAATGGGTCGGGCCGCTCGACTGCGGGCTGAGTCCGTCGTGCACGAGTTGTTACACATGAAGGTGCCGAACCACGGAAGGTTGTTCAAGGCGTTGAGGGCGCACTTGAACCGGGCCAAAATCCACTAAGCTGTGAGGATAGATGGCATACGTGAAACGGATTGTCTGTTTGGCGAATTCGTACAAGACAAACGGACTTTGCATTGCGGGGCGTGAGTTGCTTGCAAACGGCTGTGGGGGATGGATTCGCCCGGTGAGTGCCCGGCCCACCGCCGAGGTATCATTCACCGAGTACCGTTACCAGAACAATAGCAGTCCGAGGATTCTGGACGTCATTGACGTACCCCTGTTAAACCCGCTGCCGAAGCAACATCAGACCGAGAACCACTTGATCGACGCGTCGAAGCCGTGGGTGAAAGTGGGTGAGCTTCAATGGCAGCAATTGGTGCAAATTCGTGAACAACCACCCTCTCTTTGGATCAATAGCTATCAAACGAAGGATGGGAGCCGTTTTAACTGCATCAGTCAAACAGAGGCTGCAACCCAGAACTATTCTCTCGTGCTCATCACGCCAGAGAATTTTATGATTAAGGTGGGATCAAAAACGTGGGATGGTAAAACAAAGCGGACATATCACGGCAGCTTCATATCCAACGGAATTCAATACGTCTTGAGATCGACAGATTTGGCTGTGCAACGCGTGTTTGAAGGGAAAGACGAGGGTGACTACCCCATGAACGACGTGTATCTTTGCGTTAGCCTGACTGAGCCTGCTCCTCAGGATGGAAGATGCCATAAGCTGGTGGCTGCGGTCATCAAGATCCGCCTCTCTGAGCGAAAAGAAAATGGAAAACACGGTCTTCACCATCGGACACTCGACGCACCCGCAAGAGCGCTTTATTGAACTGCTGCGACAACACAACATCACGGCGGTCTGCGATGTTCGTTCGAAACCCTACAGCCGGATGAATCCGCAGTTCAACCGTGAGAACTTGAGCAAGGCGCTAGCTTCGCACGGGATAGAATATCGCTTTTTGGGTAGGGAACTTGGTGCGAGAAGTGAAGACCCTTCGTGTTATGAAGGCGACAAAGTTCGGTACGAGAAACTTGCGGGCACACAATTGTTTAGTAACGGTCTAAAACGTGTGCAGCGTGGGCTCAAAGACGGTTTTCAGATTGCCCTAATGTGCGCCGAGAAAGAGCCTGTTGAGTGTCATCGAACGATTTTGGTCGCCCCTCGGTTAACCGCGCTTGGCATCATCGTCCAGCACATTCATGCCGACGGTCACCTCGAAACGCATTATGCCGCATCGCTCCGGCTGGCGCGCCTCCTCAACATGCCTGAGAATCACATGTTTTCGTCACAAGAGGAATTGATAGCCGATGCCTACCATCGTCAGGAGGAGCGGATTGCCTACGACAAGAGTGAGGACGCGGAGACGGCGGTTGGAGATGGGGCGGCATGAGGATTTTCACAATTGGATTTACCAAGAAGTCAGCTGAAACGTTCTTCACGCGGCTCAAGAATGCAGGGGTAACTCGACTCGTTGACGTTCGGCTCAACAACGTCTCGCAACTCGCGGGATTTACGAAGAAGGACGACCTGCGCTACTTCACGAGAGTGATCTGCAATATCGAATACGTTCACCTGCCCGAACTCGCGCCGACCGCCGACATCCTTGACGCGTACAAGAAACAGAAGAATGGCGACTGGGAACTATATGAGAGGTGCTTTCTCGATCTGATGCGATCCCGTCAAATCGAGAACACACGGCGTGACATCTTGGACGGCGGTTGCCTGCTTTGCAGCGAGGAGAAACCGCTGCACTGTCACCGTAGACTGGTTGCGGAATACCTTAAATCGCATTGGCGTGACATAGAGATTGAGCACATCCCGTAAGATGCCGCGTCGGCAGCGTGGCCCGCAATCGCTGCTCTGCTCTCGAAGATCAGAAGCCGTTCCCGCCTTACGGTTGCGTACCCGCGCCCATAATCTCTTTGCTCTCACCCTCGGCGACTGCAGGATATGCCGTGGCTTTGCGGCGGCGAAGGTCGTTAGGCAACTGCGACTTCAGCAGCCATAATCCGACAGCCGTCGCGGCGGCCCAGGTAATTGAGATCAATCCGAGTTGGAGCAGATCCGCGATCCGGCTGCCGTGGCCGGAGACGAACGGCGTAATACTATTTGCGACTTCCAGGCTGATGCCACCGGCGACCACCGCAGTCAGGCCGCACTTTCCCAATTCATTCCAGCGCAGCGTTTTCAGCGAAACCATTTTTCGGTAGTGCAGCAGGAAGGCGAGCGCGAGCAGATTCGCTCCGATGCCGATGTCGGAGGCCCAGGCCAATCCGATCACGCCATATCTGTGGAAGAGCAGCGAATACACCGGCAACGACGCGCTGGTGATGATGGTAACAGCAGCCATGGGAGTCAGCGTATCGCCGGCGGCGTAGAAGGCGCGGGCGTAGAGTCCCTGAGCCGACCAGAGCGCGAGGGAGAGCGAGAACCAGAAGAAATAAACGGCTGTGGTCTGCGTGTCGGAAACTAGAAAGCGCCCCCGGCGATAGACGAGATCGATCAGGGGAAAGGCCGCAGCCATCATCCATCCCGCAGCGAGAAATGAGGCGGCGGAGACGCGGTAAACGGAATCGTTTACCGTGGTGGCGAATTCTTTCAGCCGCTTCTCGTTGAACAATCGGGCGAAAAACGGCAGTGAGGCTTGTCCCGTGGCCTGGCCCAGCACGGCGATGGGAACCGCGAAGAGGCGCTTGGCGTAGTTCAGGCGGGCAATATCGCCGATGCCGCTGGAGGCGTAGTGCCGCAGAATCCAATCGTCGGCGGTGACCAGGGAGACGCCGAGCATCAGCGGGATCGAAAGCCTCACCCACTCGCGGAACGCGGGATTGAAGATGTCGAACGAAGGGCGATAGCCCGTGCCGATGCGTGCCGCACCAATTACGCTGGCAAGAAACGGCCCGGCAATAGCTCCCGCCACGGCACCATAGGCCAGCGAAGCGATCCCGAGGTAGCGGCCACCGAAGATGCCTCCAGCAATGATGAAGACGTTGTAGAGCAGCGGCCCGAAAGCAGGAAAAAGAAAAAGACGGTGTGAGAGCAGAACGGCGGAGACAACTCCCCCTACGTAAAAGAAGATTTGTGCCGGGAGCAGAATGCGGGTTAAGTGGACAGTCAGATCGACTTGCGCCGGCGAGAAACCGTGAAACATCCAGCGTACGAACTGGGGCGTAAGAATTTCAGCGAGAAGAGTTCCCGCAATCATCACGGAACTCATGACGGTGATGACGACAGAAAACGTGTGTTGCGCGTCAGCGTCACGCTTTTCGGCGAGAAAGCGTGTATAGATCGAGATAAATGTAATCGAAGCGGCTCCGCCCGCCACAATGTAGTTGAGCCAGTCGGGCAGGGTGAACGCGGCGACGTAGGCGTCGGTCTGCGCCCCGGCACCGAAGGCATAGGCGATGTAGGCCTCGCGGATATAGCCAATCAAGCGGGAAAGCATTACGGTCCCCATCAGTAGCAGCGTGGCGGAGAAGGCAGTGTACTGATGCGATGGGCGGAAGAACCGCAGAATTCTGGTCATGGCCGCAGATTTACGTTAAGAACGCGGAGCCTCTTTATCTATATCTATGCGATCAACATTGATGCGATCAACGTGAATTTCCCCGTAAGCCTATCAGAGACAGGGTTCCTGTCGTTGGCTACATCGGTAGATTATTGCGTGGGCCTGCCTCGCAGCGAGCTACGCAGGAGATAGTACTCATTAATGGGCCGATCATCGCTCAAGGCGGGAGTGGTGGGCGACAGTGCGATGAACTGATCGATGGGCATTTCGAGCAGCAGGACTCCAAATTGATCTAGGGCGGTGGTTTCCGGGCCCCATTCCACCAAATCGGCTGCCGCGGCGGCGGGTAGGCGCCGGGCCAAATCATCCGCCGAGCGTCTGGGAATGGGCTGGTCGCTGGCGAGAAAATGAAATCCCGGGTTTTGCCTCGCATTTCCCGCATACGTAAACACGCGGACGTAAGGAAATGATCGGCGCAGAGCGAGTGCGACGGCCGCCAAATCCTCGCGGTCGCCCGACGGCAGCCACTGTTGCAGGATGCCACCCGGGCGCAGACGTTCCCGGACCACGGAATAGAAATCCTCGGAATAGAGCAGGCTGGAGCCCGCGGCCTGCACTGGGGGTGGAGGGTCGATCGTGATCACGTCGTATTGCCGCGCGGTTCGTTCCAGGTAGCGTCGGCCATCGTCGACTACGACGTGCGCCAGAGGGGAACTCAGCACCTGGGAAGCATCGCTATGAAAAAAGCTGAACAAGCGTGGCACGCTGGGTACGAGATCCACCACCGTGACCGGTATTCCCCACGAGCGCAGCGAGCGAAACGTTGTCCCCATTCCGAAGCAAATGACGAGGGCATCTTGTGGAGGACGGTCGAGGAAAGCCAGTGGAAGATGCGCCATCATTTTGGTGACTGGCGTCAACGACGTCATGGTGTAGCCGTTAACCAGCAAAAACTTGTGCATGCCAGTTCCGGTTGCGATCACGGTGGCAGTTGAATCACGCAGCACGCGGCTGCCATCGCCGTATTCCCCTTCGTAGCCCTCACTCGTCAAGAAGATCCCGGCCACGAGCGGTAACACAAGATAAGAAGCTACCCGGGGCGCAAAGCCAAACGTCTGGCCAGACGGAACCAGCGGCCGGAGACCAAGGATTAGCCACGGTAACGCGAGCACGAGTAGCGCCCAGCGTTCGCTGATCCAGGGCAGAAGCAGGAAGCCGGCCGCCAGCGGACCGAGGATGCAGCCCACAACATTTATCGCATACGCTTTACCGGCGCTGGCAGGATTGCCTCGCGCCCAGCGGTCGACCAGCATCGGAGTTAGAAACCCCAGCAGGCCGGCAAAAGGCGCGATGCCCAGCAACAGGCGCAGTCCCGGATTGAGAACAATGTTTGGGCTGGCCGCCAGCAGTGGTAATACGGCAAAAAGGCCCAGGAGCGTCCAGAGCAGGGCGTCTTCCTTCTTCTGCTGGAGGCTCCATCGCCGGTATATGAGGGACCCGACAAAGGTGGCCACCAGGTAGACCGCCAGGATTGACGCGAAGGCATACACCACGGTCCCCACGTAAGGAGTGAATTGCCGCACCCAGACTACTTCCATTCCCATACTCGTCAGGCCACTGGCGAACAGCAACACTAAAAGAAATCCTTCTCCCGTACCCGCTGGCACTGCTTCACTGGCAGCGGTTGCCACTTCGCGCACTTCCGTCGGCGGCGCACTCCTTGACACCAACATCGCGAGAATTGCTATCAGCGCATTGCAGGCGGCGCCTATTTTCAAGGTCCCGTGAAAGCCCAGCAGTTCAACCAGGAACAAAGGAAGAAATGTTCCTAATACCGCGCCGGCTACATTGGCCATGTAGAGGTAACTGAAAGACCGCAAAGACTCCGGAGGAAACGCACGCCGGATCGCCAGCATGGCAATGGGAATCGTCGCACCCATGAATGCGCACCAGGGAAGCAGCGAAAGTGCAACCCAGATTCCAGATACGACGTAGTATTGCGTAGAAGAAGCTGATCCAAGGTGTTCCAGGATGCTGCGGCCCCAACCCAACTCATAAGAGACGAGGATTCCCGATAGACCGATCAGAAGTTCGATCGCGGCGTAGAGCCGCAGAGCCGGAAAGCCGATGTTATCTCCATGCTTTCGAATCCATTTCCCGCTAGCCCACGACCCCAAGCCAAGGCCACCCATAAAGACTGACAGGACAATGGAGACCATGGCAGTCGTGACACCGAATTGCGCCATGGACAGGCGCAGCCAAACGAGCTCGTAAAGAACGCTGCAAAATCCTGAAATAAAAAAGAATGTAAAGTACCAGAGCACGAACCGCCTCTTTCTTTCGCTACGCTCGATGTGGATAAGCTCGAAACGGTTGGTTCGAACTTAGGTGCCATCTGCGACCAGTTTCAAATCCAAATTATGCTGCTGCACCGTGAACAGAGCGCTTGACTTATGCGCTCAAGGCGCAATGCATTGTCCCACGACGGTACTCTCCCTGAAAGTAACTTTAGTGCAGCGGGATCACTTTGGTACAGATTTCGAAGCGCGAATGGAGGATGGCGCTCAATTCCGAGAGGAAACATTAAATTTCTGCGGGTGAAGACGAGCAATCGCTACTCATAGGACGAGATAAGAAATTTCGCAACCATCTTGCCGCGACGCTCGAATGATTTCATACTCGAACCATGCGAAGGCGCGGCGCAACGCTGGAATGGACTCTTTTGTTCGCGCTGGCATCGGTGTCTCCTCTGCCGTGTCTGTCACAAGGTTCTTCTTCGCAGCCTCCGGCCATCGAACGAAAACTTACGGTCACTGTGACCGACGAAAATGGCGTGGCCGTCAGGTCCGCGCGCATGCTGTTGCAACCACCGCCGCCTGCCCTCCCGCTGCGCTGCGAAACTGATTTCGCCGGTCGCTGCGAATTCTCCGTCGTGCCTTCCCAGAGCTACGACCTGAGGGTAGAGGAGACCGGCTATTACGCAATCTCCCAATCCAACGTACGACCCGAGATCACCCCGGACGTGGACGTAACGCTCTCCCATCAGCAAGAAGCGAGGGAAGTCGTGAACGTAACGGAATCCGCGCCAGCCATCGATCCCGCTCAAATCTCCAGCAAGGAGGAACTCACCGGCACTGAGGTTCTAGATATTCCCTACCCCGCGACCCACGACTACCGCAATGCCCTCAACTTCATCCCGGGAGTTACGCCGGATGCCTTCGGTCAGGTGCATTTCTCCGGCGCTGAGACGTGGCAAACCCTTGTGCTTCTGGATGGCTTCAATGTGACCCAGCCCACGAACGGGCAGCTGCTGGTGCGGACCAGCGTCGACTCGTTCCGCTCGATCGAAGTCACTCCCAGCCGTGAGCCGGCAGAATTTGGCAAGGGCTCCGGCGGTGTTCTCGCCCTGAATACCCGGATGGGTAACGACCACTTCCGGGTTACTTCAACCGACTTTATTCCTGGGTTGCAGGACATAAAGGGAATTTCGTTCGGCCAATGGACACCCATCTACACCATGTCAGGACCGATTCGCAAAGGAAAGATGTGGTTCATCGACGCCCTCAACGGCGAGTACGACAACGACATCACTAAGCAACTGCCCTCGGGCGCCGACAGCGACCACGTCTGGCGCATCGACAACCTGGCTAAGCTGCAATCCAATCTGACCACGCGCAACATCGTCACACTTAGTTTCCTGTCGAACTACTATCACGATCCATACGACGGGCTGTCGCTTCTGCAGCCTCAGGAGAGCACCGCAATGGATGTCGAAAGCGCGTACATGGGCTCGTTCAAAGACCAATACTACTTTCGTGGAGGAGCGCTGCTCGAAACTGGATTCGGCGTCGATCAGTACACTGTGGCGCTCACTCCTCATGGAAACAATCCTTACATAGTGCTGCCGCCTGGACCGGCAGGCAACCAGGGAGCTACGGGCAACTACTACGAGCAACAGAACACTCTGGCCCGCAGAGTGCAAGCCCTATCGAACTTGTACCTTCCTCCGCGTCAGTGGCACGGTCGTCACGATATTAAATTCGGCACTGACCTCGACCGCTTGAACTACGACGCGCAGTTTCTGCGGCACCCGATCTCGTTTCTGCAGCCGAATCAACCGCCGCAGGGTCAGCCCGCGTTGCCTTGTCCAACGAATGCGGATGGCATTCCCATTGTGCCGGCGACGACTTGCACGCGCTATTCGATTTTTTCCGCTGGCAATTACTCCACGATCTATAACGCTGAGGCAAGCGCCTACGCCGAGGATCGCTGGCTGATTACCAATCGTCTGCTCATCGAGCCCGGCTTGCGCTTCGACTGGGATGAGATCGTGCGGACGTCGCTCTTCTCTCCGCGCCTGGCGGGCACTTACATCCTTGACGACGAAAGCAATACCAAGCTCTCGGCGGGAATCGGGATTATTTACGACAACACGACGCTTGGCTTGATCCATCAACCCTTCGAAGGACAGAGGATCGATTACTTTTTCGATTCGAACGGGTGCCCGCAGCAAGCGAACGGCACATCTGTCAGTTGCAAAACGCCGCCAGGGGCAGAGCCTGCTCCAATACCGGTGTTAACCACGTTCACTGTCAACCGCAACACGCTCTCCGCACCGCGGTACTTAAACTGGAGTCTTGGCCTGGAAAAAAAACTGCCCGCCGCCATCTTTATGAAACTCGAGTTTCTCGAGAAGCGCGGCGTCCACGGCTTGGCCTACAACACGCTTAATGGCGAGGTGAACGGAAACTTTCTCCTCGAGAATCGTCGCGACGATCACTACTACGCTTTCCAGGTCAGCATGCGCCACCGATTTCGCGACCGTTACGAAATCTTCGGGGCATATACACGATCACGCGCCACCACCAACCAGGTCTTCGATTTCAGTTTAGACATTCCGCTGTTAAGCCAGCAGTTGCCCGGTCCTTATCCCTGGGACACGCCCAACCGGTTTGTGGGATGGGGAATCTTGCCATTTTTCAGATTGCCGATCCTGCACAAAGTAGATTTGGTCTACTCCGCCGAAGCGCGCACCGGCCTGCCTTTCCTGGCGACCACCGATCAAGGAGAAATTGCTCCCGGAGATCCTCCCGGAAGGTTCCGCCTTCCTACTTACTACACGATAAATCTGCAATTCGAAAAACGCTTTCATCTTTTCGGACGCTATTGGGCACTCCGCGGCGGCTTCGACAATGTCACCAACCACGCCAATCCAAATCTCGCCAATGGTGTCCTCGATTCAACTCACCCCGCTCCCACCTTCATCGACGCCAACGGCCGTGCATTCACGGGGATCATTCGATACCTGGGGCGAGATTAGTTCCCAGAGGGCGAGTTTCAAATCTTCAGTACGACCTTCCCGTAATTCTTGCCTTCCTGCAAAAGCTTGTACCCTTCGATCGCGTCTTCGAGTCGGAAGACCTTGCCGATTACGGGCGTGAGTTTGCGCTGACCGATCCACTCGGAAAGCTGCTTCCATGCCGGCTCCATGATTTCGCGCTTCTGCGAGAGGTAGGTCAGCCACAAGCCCTGGAGGCTCGCAGACTTCGCATACAGCGCCCGCAGATCGAGCTGCGGCTGCTTGCCGGTTGCGGTGCCGTACTGGATGACGCGTCCAAAGTCACGCAGGCAGCGCAGGCTTTTCGCGGTATGCTCGCCGCCAAGCATCTCGAAGACTGCATCCACGCCTTCACCACGCGTGAGATTTTTCACGACCTCCTCGTAATCGTGTTGCTTGTAATTGATCCCATGTTGCAATCCGAGTTCTTTCACCATTGCCAGCTTTTCATCCGAGGAAGAAGTCCCGTACATTTCAACTCCGAGAACGCGCCCGATCTGCACCGCTGCGGTCCCCACGCCTCCGGCGACAGCGTGAATGAGCACACGGAACGGAGCTTCGCTCCGTCGGACAGCCCCTTCGGCTCCGCTCAGGGCAGGCTTGGGCGGCTGTCCCCACATAGCTCCGGGGGTCATGCCCGCCTGCCAGTAGCCCAGATATGCCGTAAAGTAATTGACGGGGAAGGCCGCGGCTTGTTCCTCGCTCCAATGATCGGGAACGGGCCAGAGCATGTGTTGGTAGGCAGCGGCTTTCTCGGCGAAGGCGCCCCACTGCATGTAGCCCATCACTCGGCGTCCGCTAGCTTCTTCCACGCCGGCGAACTCGCGGCCAGCAACTAGCGGCGGATCTGGCGTTCCGGGATAGCCTCCCCGCGTGGTCATGAAGTCGGCGAAATTCAGCCCTCCCGCAGCAACGCGGACCAGCGTCTGTCCCGGCTTCAAGTTCGGTTCAGGTGTGTCTTGGACGGCAAGCGAGTCCGGACCCTTGAGACTGGTGATGACTAAGGCTTTCATTCGCGCAAGTTTAGCAGGACTCGCGACCATAGGCACGCCGCTCAACAGGATTTGTTCCCCAGAATGAATGAAGGTGGACCCTGTTGAGGATGAATCCAGCAGAACTGGATCCCGCGTCAGAGGGGCCACCTTCGCCGGACAAATCGTGTCTCCGCTAACGTTACATGACAACGAAAACGGCGATCCGAACGCCCGGGTGAAGCAAATCAAAAAGGAAGTACTCTCCATCGATGTAATCGATGTAGCACTCGTCGGTGTATGCCCAGCCTACAGGCCACGCATCGACCAGCTCAAAGCTGTAGCCGCCATACTGAAACTGTGGCTGACCCGAAACGATTACCGTTTGCGCCCTGAAGGTGTGGCTACGGCCGAAATTCGCGCGGAACTTGTCATCAGGAATATGACCGCCTTTGCCCGCTGGCTGGGCATGCGCCTGTTGCTGCGCGGGATGATCCTGCCCTTCGCGAGCGTGCTCGGCCGGCTCAGGATGTTCCTGCCCCAGGTGATCCTGGCGGTCCGGCATGGCTTGATCGTGGGATTGTTCTTGTGTGCGCTTTTCGTCCTGTTTTTCCTGTTTTCCTTCCTGCTTCGATGGCTTAGCCTCATCAGGACGGGATGTTTTGGACTCATCCGGTTTGGGTTGCGGTTTTGCTTCCTCCTGCCGCGCGGGTTTATCATCTTGCGGCTTTTCGTCTTGCGAATAAACCAGGGCCGCACTTCCGACCAGCACTGTGAGAATTGCTAAATTCAAGAACCTGAAAATTCGCATCAACATCCTCCAAGGCAGTCCTCGAGGCTCAATGCCTGTTCGATCTGCATGCTCATTCAGCAGATCCCGGATCGCTGGTCTAAGATGCCAATCCAGGCAAGCCAAGACAGGGGTTGAAACTGTAGCGCGAGGAGAACAGAACTGTAGGACGTTCGTCCCCTGGGAATCCAAGAAGCCTGCCAGTCTTTAGTTTTTTCCGGATATTTATCTTCGGGTATATACTTTTTGCGTTGGATTAGCAGAGTCCTTCCCGGCCACGCCTCCACGGGCCGGGACGGGGCGTACATTCATTCCCCTAATTCTTGCGCGCCCCGCATGACGATTTGCCGATTCCCGCCAGGGGCGGCGAGGAAGCGGCACCGGTGCGTCGCGCTACATCATGGGCGAAGCCGCATCCGGGGGAGGTCATACTGTGGACCTGATTCTTGTACGTCTTCTTTTTGTCATCGTAGTTTCAGTTACTTGCTATGTAATCGCTCCCTTTGGGCGCTCCCCAAACGTGGATGCCGGGATCGGCGCGATTGTAGGCGCAGCGATTGTGCTATTCGAATGGAAGCTGCGGAGCGTGAGCCTGAAACGGCTGATCGGCGCCGCTATCGGAAGCATCCTCGGCATCTGCGGAGCCTACCTGTTCGCGCTGGTCATTCGCAGCAGTGTGCCTGTCGGTAATACCCAGAGTTTCCTTCAGATTCTGGTGATGTTACTGATGGCTTACGTTGGACTGATCGTGGGCGCGAGCAAGGGCGATCTGCTGAATCTGGCGGCCCTTGGCGGAATCTTTGGCGGCGAGAAGCAAGGCCGGAAAAGCTACAAGATTCTCGACACCAGCGTCATCATCGACGGCCGCATCGCTGACATTGCCGAAACCGGATTCCTCGATGGTGTCATTGTCACACCGCAATTCGTGTTGCGAGAACTGCAGCTCGTGGCAGACTCGGCCGACTCGCTGAAACGCAACCGCGGACGCCGTGGGCTCGACGTTCTACAGCGCCTGCAGAAGATGGCCACGCTGCAGATCCAGATCGTGGAAGATGATTTCCCCGCCGTCCGCGAGGTGGACCTGAAGCTGATCGAGCTGGCCAAGGTCTACGAGGGTAAAATCATCACCAACGACTTCAACCTGAACAAAGTCGCGCAATTGCAGGGCGTCGAGGTGCTGAACATCAACGAACTGGCGAACTCGCTCAAGCCCATTGTCCTGCCGGGCGAGATCATGAAAGTCTTCATCCTCAAGGAAGGAAAGGAATACAACCAGGGCGTGGCTTATCTGGACGACGGCACCATGGTGGTCGTGGATAACGCGCGGAAGATGATCGGCAAGACGATCGACGTTTCGGTCACTTCCGTCCTGCAAACTACCGCCGGGAAGATGATTTTCGGCAAGTGGGATGAACGCGCTTTCACCCGAACCGCCATTCCAGTCCCGGCCGTACCGCCTGTGGTCACGAGTACCGCGGCGCCTACTCCAGTGCCCCCCGCTTTGGCGGAAGTTAAGCCCACTCAACCCTAAGGCAGTCCCAGAGGCCTAGCAGGCTGCTGAAAAACTAGTCTGCTGTCTCTTCGTAACGCCGCTCATACAAGAGGACGCTCTGGGATACTTTTTGCTGGGAGTCCAGTTGTAGCAGTTCCGCTCTGCGGGTGACTTCCGTGCCTTTTGTCGACACCGAGAGGACTAGCTGATACTTGTGTTCCAAGTCGTGGGATTCGAGGGTTTTGACCCCTGCTACAGACCATCCCAGTTGGCCTTCTAGTGGCGAGGTTACATCGTCATCAGCTTTCGATCCGCCGGTTTCCTGCGTGACATCGAACACGTATCTGGCGTTTTCAGAGCCCGTTACCACGATCCGGTCCCACGTGCACCACATTGCGTGAACCTGAAAGTCTTTCATGGGCCATTCAGCTGCCTTGTAGATGCCCCGTTGCGCTTCGAATCTGAAGAGCCTTAGCACGTGGGGCGAGTTGAGGCCCGGGTGGATGAAGGAACGCAAGTCGAAGGCGATATAGCCCCTGCCAGCGCAATAAAAACTATCGCTATCCGCGAACGTTGGCACAGCGCCAAACAGACAGAGCAGAAGGACCAGAGCGATCCGATGGCCCGATTTCATAACGGCAGACCTCGTGCTTCTTCATGGTAGCAAGGCACACGCGAAAAAATACATAACAGAGGTAACGGGATAGGCGAACCCGACGGCCTGGCAGGCTGCCAAAAACCCACTATTAATCCACAGCCTTGTATGGTACGAGAAGGCATGCGCGGAGACGATCAGCAGCAGAATCATATGTTCAGTTACTTGTCTCCCGAGATGCGCGTGCGCAAGGATCATCCGCTGCGCGCGATCCGGGCTATGGTGGACGAGGTACTCACTCAGCTCTCGCGGCGGCTCGATACGATGTACGCTCGCGCCGGGCGTCCGTCGATTGCGCCGGAGAAGCTGTTGCGAGCGCAGTTGCTGCAGATGCTGTATTCGATCCGCAGCGAACGATTGCTGATGGAAGAGATGGATTACAACCTGCTGTTCCGCTGGTTCGTAGGGCTGAATGCGGACGACGAAGTCTGGGACGCGACCACCTTCACCAAGAACCGCGACCGCTTGCTGGAGGCAGATGTAGCCCGGGAGTTTCTGGCGCGCGTGGTAGCGCAAGCGCGGGGAAAGGGGCTGACCTCCGACGAACATTTCACCGTGGACGGCACGCTGCTAGAAGCCTGGGCGAGTCTCAAGAGCTTTCAACCCAAGGAGGGCAAGCCGATGTCTCCGCCGGATGATCCTGGCAATCCCACAGTGAACTTTCACGGGGAGAAGCGCTCGAACGAAACCCACGAGTCCAAGACCGATCCCGACTCTCTGCTGGCGCGCAAAAGCGGAGGGAAAGAGTCGAAGTTGAGTTACAGCGGGAATCTGTTGGTGGAGAACCGCAACGGACTGATCGTGGACGCGGAAGTCTTCCAGGCGAACGGGACAGCGGAACGGGATGCAGCGCTGATCATGATGGAGAGGCTTCCCGGCACGCAACCGCTGACGGTGGGCGGCGATAAAGGATTCGACACGTTCGGGTTTGTGGAGGAGTGCCGCAATCTGCGGGTGACGCCGCACGTGGCGCAGAACCTGGGACGACGCGGGGGCAGCGCGATTGATGGCCGCACCACGCGCCACTCTGGTTACGCCATCAGCCAGAAGAAGAGGAAACGGATTGAAGAATGCTTCGGCTGGCTGAAGACGATCGCGCTCATGCGCAAGGTTCGGCATCGCGGAGTGAGCAAAGTGCACTGGATATTCACCCTGGCCTGCGCCGCCTACAATTTGGTGCGCATGCGCAACCTGGCCACCGCAGTTCCGGCGGTGTAAGTCGGGGGCCGACGTGTGCTTGCAAGAGCACGAAGCTAGTCCCTAAGACCGCAAAAGAGACGGCAAATCAAGCCGCTCGACATCATCAACGATGGACAACAGAAAGAAAACCACGCTGCCGATCAATTTTTCAGCAGCCTGCTAGGACTTGGGAGCGACCACGGATCTCACGGAGATCGTGTTGCCATTCAGAGTGCCGGCAATTTGAACCCGTTCTCCCGCGGCGCGCTTCAGCGCCTCCGGCTCGCCCTCAAGAACATACATCTTGTCGCCATCCACCAGAGCAAATCGCTCCCCGGAGTGGACGCAAACCCGAGTACATTCGGCAGCGGTTTCGGCTAGGGGAGCCGAATGCTTCGCCCCGCAGTGAGTGTCAGTGACAACGCCCTCGTAAGTCTGCGGCTGAGCCTCCATTGATTGTGCCGGGGATGATTGCGCCGGGGGCGATGGCTGAGCTGCTGCGTTTGACTGAGTTTCTTTGGAGCCGCCTCCCGCCGCTGCTCCCGGGGTTGCGATGAACAGCGCTAAGGCATAAGCGACGGCACCGGCCAAAGCAAGCGTTCCAATCCAGAAGCGGATATTGATCGTTTTCATCATTAAGGTTGGTACCGGCTTTCGCCTCGGAGGTTGCAAGGCCTTTTGGATTAAGCGGCTTCGCGGGGTGGTTGAAGCAACTGATATGCCAGCTTGAGCCATGCAACTGCACGCGAGCTAACTCTATGATCTGTCGGGGAATGGCGATGGTGCACCCCAGTGAGTGCAGGCGTCGCTGCGAATCGTGCGTGCAAAATATTCTCTGCCGCGCTCTGGCCCTAGATCGGCGCGTTCCCTAAGGTTTCTGGAAGAAGCATTGCAATCCGCCAACCCTAGGAAGCCGGCCTCTGTGGCACACTAGCTTAATGTCCAGCCTCACTCTCGGCGACTTCGAACTCTCCATCGTTTCTGACGGAACCTATCCCCTCGACGGAGGCGCATTTTTTGGCGTCGTCCCCAAGATTATGTGGGCGCGTAAAGTGACGGCCGACGAACGAAACTACGTTCAGGCCGGACTCAACTCGCTGCTGATCCGCACTGGGACCGAGACCGTGCTGGTCGAAACCGGCATGGGCAACAAATTGTCGGAGCGCATGGTCAAGTTTTATGGCCAGCCCGCCAAGCTGCTGGCTAATCTCGCCACCGTCGGAGTGGCCCCGGACGATATCGACATTGTCATCAATACCCACCTTCATTTCGACCATTGCGGCTGGAACACAGTGCGAGACAAAGACGGCAAGGTTGTTCCGACTTTTCCGCGGGCAAAGTACTATGCGCCGGAGGGCGAGTGGCAATACGCGCGGCGTCCCAGCGAGCGCGACGCCATCAGCTACATCCCTGACAATTACGATCCGCTAGTCCAGAGCGGCCAGATGACGCTGCTCAAAGGTGGCGAAGAAATCGTGCCTGGGATCACAGTGGAAACCTTCCCCGGCCACACCGCACACATGCAGGCCGTGATCGTGAATGGTGGCCCGACTAACAGCATGGCCGGGAAGGGCATGGATTCAGCCGCGCCGATTGGTACTGGCTTTGAAAGGGCGCGGCTTCCAGCCGCGCCGTCAGACGCGCACAAAGAGAATCGGGCTTCAGCCCCTGAGGCCACAACGGCCTGCTACATTTCCGACCTTATCCCCACCACCGCGCACATCGACATTACCTGGGGCATGGGCTTCGATCTCTACCCGCTGCAGACCATTGAAAGCAGGAAGCAGTACTACGCGAAGGCAATCCCGGAGAAGTGGCTGACGGTTTTCACGCATGATCCGAAGACGCCTTGGGCTTATGTGGAGAAGGATGAGCAAGGGAAGATGGTGGCGCGAGACATCTAGACAGACTCACGGGCGAGGGCGCCCGCGCCACACAGTCTAGCTTCGAAGAATTCTTCAACCCGCCCCAGAATCTCCACCGCGCTCTTTGACTCGTAGATCGCCTTGCGCAGCCCTGCTCCGCCCGGAACGCCGTGGGTGAACCAGGAGGCGAACTGCTTCATCTTGCCGACCGCGTCCGGGAGTTCTTCTTCGATCAGCATCTGGAAGTAGGTGCGGATCATCTGATAGCGGTCGGCTTCGCTGGGGTCATCGTAGAGCTTGCCCGCTGCCGGAGCTTCTGCCACCAGGCATGTGGGGACAGCCGCCCTCGGCTGTCCTTCGGACCGAAGGCCCGATGTCTCTCCATCTAAGCCGGTGCCGATGCCAAAACCGGTCGAGCTTTGCTCGACTGGACAGCCGGGGGCGGCTGTCCCCACATGAGCTTTTTCCATAGCAGCGCAGTACTGTTGGATCTGCCGGAAGATCCACGGATTCGACGGTGCTGTACGGCCGATCATCACCGCGTCGCAGCCGGTCTGGGTGACCATGGCGCAGGCATCTTCCGGAGTGCGGATGTCGCCATTGCCGATCACGGGAATTTTTACCGCATCTTTCACCGCGGCAATCCACTCCCAACGAGCCTGACCGCTATAGCCTTGTTCACGAGTGCGCGCGTGTAACGCGACGGCAGCCAGCCCGCAGGATTCCGCCATCCGCGCCAGTTCCACGCAGACGATCTCATCATCGCTCCAGCCTGCACGAAATTTCACCGTAAACGGAATCTTCACCGCGGCTCGTACTGCCTCGAAGATGCGACCGATGGCCGGCAGATCGCGCAGCAGGCCGGAGCCTCCATTGCACTTCACAACTTTCTTTGCCGGACAGCCAAGGTTCAAATCCACGAGGTCGAAACCGAGGCCCTCGACCATGCGCGCAGCCTCGGCCATTACCTGAGGATCGCTGCCGAAGAGCTGCGCCGAAATCGGATGCTCGTCTTCATAGAAATGCAAATAGCGCTTGGCCTTCTGGTCCTTCTTGCGCAGCACGCCGTCGGCGGAGGTGAACTCGGTCATAATCAGGCCGCATCCGCCGAGGTTGCGAATGAAGCGACGAAAGACTGTGTCAGTGACGCCAGCCATAGGGGCTAGAACCGTCGCCGGGGAGATCGTGACCGTGCCGATTGCAAGGCTCTTGGGTACTCGCAGCTGAGGGTCCGCCACAAACGAGCCCGTCCCACGCGAATTGTCCCAGAACTTCTTCACCGTTCTATTCTACTTGGCCTGATCTACTTGGCGTGGCAAAACGAAAGCCCCCGCCGCTTGGCGAGGGCTGATTATTCGACTTATCCGTGCCGCTCCGCGCAAATTCGTGGCTTACTTTTTCGCCAACTCCGGCTTGGCGGGAGCAGGCGCGTTCTTCGCGTACTTGCGGCGGAAGCGCTCCACGCGGCCGGCGGTATCCATCAGCTTCTGCTTGCCGGTGAAGTAGGGATGGCAGTTCGAGCAGATTTCAACGCTGATGTCACCCTTATGAGTGGAACGTGTAACAAAGGCATTGCCGCAAGCACAATGTACGCGAACTTCGTTATAAGCGGGATGAATGGCTGCTTTCATAATGGGTTCAACCTCAATTCGAGTCTTTAGATTCTACCGGAATGGCGCAGGATTCAGCAATCCACGAACGCTTGCTTAGGATGACAGGCGCTTCAAAATCGGAACAGGTATGACACCTTCACGAAAAACTGCCGGCTGTCGTTGATGTAACCCTTCTCCGTGAACAGCCCCGCAGGCCCTTCCGGGCCGGGCGTGAGTTCATGGTCCAGATTCTGCAGGTCGCTGTTGTAGCCGATGTAGATCGCGGTGCCGGGATGCACGAGGTAGGTGACCAGGAAATCGGCATTAAACTCCTTCTGAGTCGGGAGGTATGTATATGGATAGACTGTATTCCCCGGCGTATTCGCCAGCACTGAGTTGTATTGCAGAATCATGCGCAGAGAGAGTTGTGGAGTAAATTGCCAATTCCACTTGCTGCGTATGATGTGATTGTTGAGAATGCCTCTGCCCAGAGGAACGCCAGGATTCTGAGTGAGGGCCAGAAGATATTCGTTGTTGGTCGCCCGAAGGCGCTCGAACAGATATGTATTTTCAATCTTCAATGGTTTGACGGGACGAAAGGTGAGCGTGCCAGTGGCTGTATTCAGGCGCGACAAAAGAGACTGTGGCAGAGCATCCGCCACAGGCACAAAGTTCACTCCGTCTCCCCAGGAATAGGTTACCCCTGCCTTAACCTTTTGAAAGTAGCCGGTCTGGAGGAAGAAATTACTTTGATGTTCGTGATAGTCGAAGTTCTGGTTCACCGATAAATTCAGAAAAGAAAAATCCTGCGGCCGAAGGCGCTCGCGCAACTCGTCGTAAGGAGAGAGATAAATCAGCGTCTGCCCACGCCCCTCAATCTTCAGGTACGGATCATAATAAGTATCCAGCCGGTTGCCTTCATGATCGAAGACGTAGCGCTGGATCATCGATGGTCCCCAGTTCAGGACCCAGCCCTTCTTCGGGCGAAAGCGGTAGTAGATTGTATTGTAAAGTCCGCGAATGTCGACACGGTTCACGAATCCCGGAACAGTGACGAAGCCGGGGCTAACGTCCTGGTAGCTGCCAATGTAATTGAAGTGCAGTCCGTTACGGCGGAGCTCGAGTTTGTCGGCAGGGCCCGCGTAGTGGTTCCCTTTTCCAAAATTACCTGAGCTAAACGGGAAGAGACTGTATTCGCAGGTCGTCTCGAGATTGCTGACATTCAGTCCTTGCAGGCTGCTCGAACTCGTGACCGCCTGAGCGTCCAACACCCAGTTGGCATTCAACTTGAACCGCGTGTCGACTCCGCCCACGCGGTTATATTCCCCGGTCGCCGGGCACTCCCAATCGCTAAAGATTGCGCCGACACTCGCCTGCTTGAAAATGTCGCGGCTCACGCGCGCAATCGTGAAATAGGATCGATCGCCGGAGAGGCTATTCGAGCAAATCGGCGACGTCGCCGGACAGAACGCCGGAACCGCAACTCCTGGGGCTCGGTCATCGGAGGCTATCAAACCAACGGAATACGGGCCTTCCTTACCCGTCAAGCGAATCCCCGCAGAAGGATCTTGAATGTTGCGAGTGAAAAATAAGTCGATCGGCGTACGGAAATAGTCTTCATTCTCAAGAAAGAAGGGACGCTTCTCGGGAAAGTACACTTCGAATCGCTGATTCACTGTGATCTGCGGATCCTCGGATTCAACCTGGCTGAAATCCGGATTCGCGGTCAGGTCCAGCACGAAATGGTCGTGGATCACGAACTTGGCGTCCATGCCGGTCTGCCCCTGGGCCACCGCGTTCTGAAAATAGGGATTGTACGGGTCGCGCTGATCCAGCCCTCGGAAGCCACGCATAATTCCGTAGGGGATAAGCTCGATATCGCGCCCGGGCGAAATTCCCTCCAGTCCTTCCAAGGTGGCCGCCTGACCCAGCCGGCCCTGCACTTTATAGGAAATTTGAGGCCAGAAAGCGTCTTCGTTCTTGCGAACAATTCCGCGGTAAAGAATAATTCCCCACTCCTGCTGTTTCGTTGCCGGAAAGCGGAGGCTCTTGAACGGAATCGCCATCCACGCAACGAAGCCGCGGTCGGTTACTTTGCCTTTCGAATCCCACACCGTGTCGAATGACGTATCGAAATTTCCGTTGACCTCTTGCCGGGTGGCTTCGGTCCAAATCGCATCCCATTGCACTCCGAGCGGAGTGGTCTGGAAGGCATAAGCCCGTCGCCGGTCATGAAACGTATCAAGCATGACCTCGACTTCGTCATCGTCGTAAATATCCTCGCGGCGCGACATTCGTGCTCGCACTTTCCCGGGATCGTCAAAACATACGAAGACGATGTACAGATTCTTCTGGTCATAGCCAAGATAAGCGGCGGTCTCTTCGGAGACTTCTTCGGCATCATGCGGATTGCGCTGCAGAAAGCCGGTGACCTTCACCATTTGAAGCGCCGTCGCGCCCTCCGGCTTCATATTGATGAAGTCTTCCAACGCGGGAGCGCGGGCCAAACGTGGGATGGTTAGGGTCGGAGGCGCAATTGCCGGCTTCGGTGCCGGCTTCGTCTCCGGATTCGCGATGGCCGGCTCTGGCAACTGAGCCGAAGGGGCGGGGGTCTGCCGCGTGGGCGCAGGTGATTGTCCTGGCGGTGCTTGATTCGCATCGGTTGGAGGAGGAGGGTTCTGCGGGGTTATCTGCGGATTCTGCGGAGTGGAAGTTCGCGGCGTGGAGCTCGCAGTTTGAGGTGAAAGGCTGATGATCTCAGACGTCGAAGTCTCTGGCGGGGAAGAAGCCGCGGCCCGCTCAGCAGGAGAAAAAGCGAGAACAGTCAAGCTCGCTGATGTTACGAAATGCCTAAGAACTCGACGGCGCACAAAGGCCAAACGGGATACTCCCTCGCCTTCCCCCGGCCCCCAGACGGGGAACCAGCAAGATACACCATTCTTAGCTTCAAGAAACAGAAAAAACATGTTTTGTTCGGAATGCCGAAATAACAGGGGGTCACTGATAGAGGGTCACGGGATCAAAGGCTTTTGGATGGGGATCTGCTGGTTTCGGACCCTGGTTTCAGAACAACGAACTCTGCCTTCGGCTCGGCGTGATCCCAAAGTATTCGTATGCGAGTTGCGTCGCCACGCGCCCGCGAGGAGTGCGGTTCAGAAACCCGATCTGCATCAGGAACGGCTCGTAAATCTCTTCAATTGCATCCGGTTCCTCGGCGAGGACCGCTGCAAGTGTATTCACCCCCACCGGCCCGCCCTGATACTTTTCGATAATTGTCAGCAACAGGCGCCGGTCAACTTCATCGAAGCCGTACTTATCGACTTCGAGCATTTGTAGTGCTGCCTGGGCTGTAGGCAAATCGATCTTTCCCGCTCCGCGAACCTGGGCATAGTCCCGCACGCGGCGCAGCAGTCGATTCGCAATTCGCGGCGTGCCGCGTGAACGGCTTGCAATCTCAATCGCGCCCGCATCGTCGATTGCAACTCCCAGAATCTCTGCCGACCGTTCCACGATCACCCGCAAATCCTCGGGAGTGTAAAACTCCAACCGCAGGACGATCCCGAAGCGAGCGCGCAGCGGCGCTGAAATTAATCCCGCCCGCGTGGTCGCGCCCACAAATGTAAACGGCTTTACCTCCAGCGTGTGGGTGCGCGCCGAAGGCCCCTGGCCGATGATAATGTCGAGCTTGTAGTCTTCCAGCGCCGAATATAACAACTCTTCGAGAACCGGCTGCAAGCGGTGAATCTCATCGATGAACAGGACTTGCTTGTCCTGCATGTTGGTAATAATCGCCGTCAGGTCGCCTTTGATCTGCAACAGTGGCGCTGCCGTCGGCTGGAAGCGAACTCCCAGTTCATTGGCGATAATATTGGCCAGCGTCGTCTTGCCCAAGCCAGGCGGCCCATAGAGCAGCACGTGATCCATGGCCTCGCCGCGCGACCGCGCCGCCTCAATCGCGACTGCCAGATTTTCTTTCACTTTGGCCTGCCCGATGAACTCGCCCAGCCGCTGGGGCCGCAGCTTAAGTTCAAACGACGAATCATCTTCCACCGCCGCCGCTGAAACTAGACGCTCGGGGTTGTCATTCAGGTTGGGGTTGTTTCGCAGCGTAGCCACTGCTTCGGATGGTAGAACGAAATGCGAACTCGCGCAATGTTCCGTGAATATGTTCTGTGAATACGGCCACTCGGAGTGAAGAGAGCCTCGCACCGAAAATGGGTATTCATGGTTGCACGGGCGGATCATGAGTTCGTAGTTTATACTTCCCTGGCTGCAAGCTTGGAAACCCGTTCGGCGTCGGCGTGACACTTTCATGGCCGTAGGCATTCGTACCGTGGAACTTCGCAAGGTTTACAATTCTCCCCCTCCGATGGGCGCCGGGGGAGGATTTATTTCCCGCCCTGACGCCAAGGGAGCCAAGCAGGCTAAGAGCCAGATCGCCGCACTTGACGGACTGTTTCTCGAAGTTGCTCCCGGAGAAATTTTCGGGCTTCTCGGGCCCAACGGCGCGGGGAAGTCGACGACCGTGGGCGTTCTCACCACTCGTGTACGGCCGACGAGTGGACAAGCGTGGATTGGCGATCACGAAGTCTGGAAGCAGCAAGTGCTGGTCAAGCGCCTGATTGGGGTAGTGCCACAGCGCCCGAATCTGGACTTCTCTTTGACGGCACACGAGATACTGGCGTTTCACGGCGCGTACTTCGGTCTTGGCTCAAAAGAACGAAATGAACGCGCTGCTGCGCTGCTGGAAAAATTCAAACTTACCGATCGCGCCGATCACATGGTGCGAGGATTCTCCGGCGGCATGATGCAACGGCTTTCGATTGCCCGCGCCATGATGCACGATCCGCAGGTGCTCTTCCTCGATGAACCGAGCGCCGGGCTTGATCCGCAGACGAGAATTCTTCTGTGGGAAATTGTCCAGGCGTACAACCGGTCAGGAAAAACGGTTCTGTTGACCACGCACAATATGGAGGAAGCCGACGCGCTTTGCCGGAGGCTGGCCATCATCGATCACGGCCGCGTGATTGCAATCGGCACGCCGCAAGAGCTGAAAGCATCAATTCCTGGCGGCTTCCTGCTGAGGCTTCGCTTTGGACAACGAACCTCCGACCTGCTGCAACGCCTGCAGTCGCTCGCCGGCGTGCGGGAAGTGCGTCCCGTGGACCATACGGCCGCTGACCTCTATGCCGACCGCGGCGGTTCGCTGGTGCCGGAAATCGCCGGCCTGGCGGCCTCTTCGGGCGCTGAACTCTGCGACGTCCACATCTCCGAGCCCAGCCTCGAAAATCTGTTCTTACACCATACCGGAAGGAGCTTGCGCGATTGAACTGGAAGACTTTTGGTGCGCTGCTCGCGCGAGACGCCCATGTGGCCCGGCGAAACGCGATTCAGCTGGTGTTGCAGACATTCCTGCAGCCGCTTATGTTCGTGTTTATTTTTGGGCGGGTCATGGTGCAGAGCGGCTACATGCCGCCGCAGTATAAGAGTCTGCTGCTACCAGGAATCATGGCGATCAGCATGGTATTCACGGGAGTCTGGGCGGTGGCCATGCCGGTGATTTCAGAGTTTCAGTTCACCCGCGAAATCGAAGATCGCCTGCTCGCGCCGATTGAGAATCATTGGCTAGCCGTCGAGAAGGTCTTCGCCGGAATGGTGCAGGCGTTAATCGCCGGACTGGTCGTGATTCCACTGGCATGGCTGCTGCTGCGGCCGGTGGAGATCAATGTTAACCCTCTCGGCTTCGCCGCAGTCACGCTTCTGGTTGCGTTATTTTCAGCCAGTGGAGGCCTTGCCTTGGGCTGCAGCGTGAACCAGCAACACATAGGACTGATGTTCAGCATGGTGCTGACGCCGATGATCTTTTTCGGCTGCACTTATTATCCGTGGAGTGCGCTGAACAGCTTTCCCGTGCTGCAGAAGATTGTGCTCATCAACCCCCTGGTTTATGCCAGCGAGGGCCTGCGCGCCACGCTGGTGCCGAAATTCCCGCACCTCTCCACGGTTGCCGTGGTGGTTGCCCTGCTGTTTTTCGATCTGCTTTTGCTCTTTATCGGTCTACGGCGGTTTGAAAGCAAAGCCGTCAGCTGATTGGGTCTGTGTGGGGACAGCCGCCCTCGGCTGTCCGATCGGGCGAAGCCCGATCTTCCGGTCGTTGATAATGAAACGGGGGGAAGAGCTTGACAATGTGACACATAGTGTGTCACATTATGCATATGCCATCTGTCAACATGCGCGAGCTTCGCGACACGCGCCGGCTCAAAACCTGGTTACGCGCGGGAAAAACCGTCGAACTGCGCGAACGTGACCGCCTCATTGCCCATATCGTTCCACAAAAACCAGAAGAGGAACGGCCCGTGAGCTATCCCGATTTCGCCGCCCGCACCAAGAAAATATTTGGCGATCGCGTTCTAAATATCGTGGATGACTTGATAAAGGACCGAGGCCGTTTCTGACTGTCTACGCCGATACCAGTTTTCTGGCGTCGCTCTACGTGCGAGACGGTCATTCTGCGGCTGCAGTAGAGCGCATGAAGGAGAAGCCCCGTGTGTGGTTTACCCCTCTTCTCTCTGCGGAATGTTCCCATGCCATCGCCAAACAAGTTTTTTATCGCAAGATTTCCCAAGCTGAGGCGGATACCGTTTTCGACACGTTGAAACGCGACCGCGCCAATGGCTTGTGGCTTGAGACAGCAATGCCCGAGAACGCCTTCGAAGTTTGCGCCGACCTGGGCCGCCGGTATGCCCCGAAATTCGGCATGAGAACGCTCGATACGCTGCACGTGGCCTGCGCGCTGGAACTCAAGGTTGAGCGATTCTGGACGTTTGATCAGCGGCAGGCAAAGCTGGCGAAGGCGCAGGGGATGAAAACCTCTTGAGCATCAAGCAGGCGACGGAGGCGCTTGTTGGCCGTCTGCTCCTTGCAAGAGCTCGCGTAGCCGCCACGTTGCCAGCATCTCTACGAGGGAGTACGTAAGGAGCGAATTAAAAATCGCGTTCCTGCCGATGCCGACGATGTCAGCAATCTTCTTCGCAAATTCCCAGAGCAAGGTGCCCTTGCCGCTTTCGTTTTTTGTGGGAACCCATCTAGAGTAATCGGCGTACTCAGTGAGTCTTTCCTTAAGGCACCTGGCGAAAAGCTCCGGCTGGACGCCCCTACCTGTAACGTCTCGCTCAACGAACGCTATAAGGGCATCCATAAACTCGTCTGACAAATCAGCGCCGAGCGCTAGGAACGCGATTTCATCAACAATGCGAAGAAACAAGGCCGCGTTCTCCGAGATCACTTTTCTTGCTTGGTCCTCCTCCAATCGACCCACCGAATTTACGTCCCGGCCCCTGATCGGTGCCGACAAGATCAAGCCATCGCTCCACATTGTGTCAATCAGCCGCGTTATAATTTTGGCTTTTTCGAACAGCACGGGGCCGGTGTTGAGCGTACCTTGAAAATAAATCCATAGTGGGGTCGGCTCCGAACCATCCCCGACCGACTCCGGCGCGGCTAAGCTCGCGTCATCGGATTTCCAGTCAGCAGGCAGGCCCTGGAGAACCAGTTCCTCTGCGATCCTGTAGACGTAGCCATACGCGATGTACCGACGATACAACTCCGACTGCATCTCTAAATCGCCGATATAGGGGCGATTGGCATCGATTGCCAGTTGTGACAAATCGTCGAACGCGCCACGAATCTCATCGAACGACGCGAGGACATAAAGCCTAACCGGGTCGGCGAGCCCAACCGTTCCGTGGCTGTCCAGGTACTCGGCTACCGCAGCGGTCTTTTCTTGCGGCGGCATTGAGGAACGCAGAATACTTTCAATCTGGCCTAGAGGTATCAACATCCTCTTACTGATCACATCGCGCTCCGCTAGCCGCAGTCGGTAGCCATTCCACGTCAGATCGCGGCTGCCCTGCTGTTCGAAAGTCTCAAGATGAGCAGTAAAGTCTGGCGCATCCAGAGGGGTAGCGAGATCCCTGACGAAGGCGGCGACTATCGCATTCGCAGCCTGGCCTCGAGCGGCAAGGTCTCTCAGTTCCTTGGACGACCGCCCCGGCGGAAGCGGCGTAACCCTGAGCATCGCTTCCCAGAGCTCCCTAGATCTATTGCCGGACTGCCGTTGCGATGACACGATCCCGCCCTACTCCTCCTCTTCCTTCACCTCACCTCGCTCCGCTTTAGCCTTCTCAATAATCTTTTCCTGCAGTTGTCCCGGCACGGTGTCGTAGTGGTGCATTTCCATGTTGAAGCTGCCGCGCCCTTGGGTCATCGAAGTGAGATCCACGCCGTAGGTCAGCATCTCGGCCATGGGCACTTCGGCTTTTACCACCGTGTTGCCACCCTTGTTGTCCATGCCCTGGATGCGCCCGCGGCGGCTGTTCAAATCGCCCATGATCGAACCGGCAAATTCATCCGGAACCGTGATCTCGACCACCATGATGGGTTCGAGCAGCGTAGGCTTGGCCTGCTCCATGGCTTTGCGGAAAGCGATGCGACCCGCCATTTGAAAGGACATGTCGTTCGAATCGACATCGTGATAGGAACCGTCATACAGAATCACGCGAAAATCTACCACCGGGTATCCCGCCAGGTATCCTCGCGCCGCCGCCTCCTTGATTCCTTTTTCAATGGCGGGGATGTAGTTCTTGGGAATCGCGCCACCAAAAATGTCGTTCACGAATTCGAACTGGCCGCCGCGCGGCATGGGCTCCATTTTGATTTTGCAATCGCCGTACTGGCCGTGACCACCGGTTTGCTTCTTGTGGCGGCCCTGCACGTCGGCCTTACCTCGGATGGTTTCGCGATAAGGCACTTTGGGCGCTTTCAAAACTACTTCGGTGTGATAGCGCTTCTTCAGCTTCGAAACCGTAACTTCAATATGCTGTTGTCCTGTGCCAGCGATGAGAAACTCTTGCGTCTGCGGATCGCGGAAGAAACGCAGCATGGCGTCTTCTTCCATCAGTTTGTGGATCCCCGGCCCCAGCTTGTCTTCATCGGCGCGGCTCTTCGGTTCGATGGCGAAGGTGATCGCCGGCTCCGGCAGCTTTACTCGCGGATACTGAATCGGTGCGGCTTTGTCCCCTAGCGTATCGCCGGTTAGGGTGTCTTTCAATTTCGCAACCGCTCCAATATCCCCGGCGTGCAACTCTGTCACCGGCACTGCCGTCTTGCCCTGCATGATCGAAATGTGCGAGAGCTTTTCCGCCGATCCACGCGAAAAGTTCTGGACTGTCGACTCATTCTTCAGAACGCCGGAGAATACTTTGAAATACGAAATTCGTCCGGCAAACGCATCCGAAACTGTCTTGAACACATAGAGCGAAACCGGCTCCGCGTCCGTCTCATGCCGCTTGGGCGCATCGCCGTTGCCAGACGCAGCCGGCTCGCCCTGCACCCACTCGTGTTCGGAAGGTGCCGGAGTATAGTCCACGATAAAATCCATCACTCGGTCCGCACCAATGTTCCCGAGACCGGAGGAGAAGACGACAGGGAAGAGTTTGTCCTCGCGAATCGCGTTATGTAGCGCGGGAATGAGGTCTTCCTCTGCGAGTGTTCCTGCCTCGAAAAACTTCTCCATCAATTTGTCGTCGCCTTCGGCCACCAACTCCACCAGTTGCTCGTGAGACTCCTGCACCTGGGCTCGCATGTTGGCCGGGATCTCCGTTTCCTTCCCTTTGCCATTCCCGCCGAGCTCATACGTGTACGCCTTCATGCGCACGAGGTCGACCACGCCCGCCAGATTCTTCTCGCTGCCGATGGGCAGCTCAATCGGAATCACGTTACGGCCAAATGCATTGATGAGCGACTCCAAGACACGCTCGGCATTGGCTCGATCGCGGTCCATTCGATTCACCACGATCAGCCGCGGCGTCTTGTACTCCTCGCAATCGTTCCACACGCGTTGCGTCACCACTTCAACGCCGGCCACACCGTCGACCACCACGATCGCCGCATCCACCACGGGCAGCACCATCTTGGCTTCGTGGACGAACATATTGAACCCCGGCGTATCGATTACATTGATCTTGGTTTTGCCCCACTCCACGTAGGCCGCGGAAGCGGCAATCGACATCTTGCGCGCGATCTCTTCGTCGTCGTAATCGGTGGTTGCCGTACCGTCGTCCACACGCCCCAGACGCGGGGTTGCACCCGCGGTGTACAGCATTGCCGCCAGCAGAGACGTCTTTCCCGAATGTCCGTGCCCCACAATCGCTACATTACGAATGTTTTCTCCGGAATAAACTTTCACGAGTAGGCTCCTTCGCAGGCGTAGAAAGGGAGAAGGCCCAGAAGAGTATCAGTGCAGTAGACAGGCCAGCCCGACATCCTTGCCAAAACCTTAGGATGCTACCACAGCGGAAATTCGCCGCTCAACCCTGGCAGGCTGAGGACAACCCCTCGCCGTTTTTGGGACAGTCGAACTCCGTCCCTAAATGTCCGCGTCTTTGCCGTGGGTGCGCACATAAACCAGGGAAAACCTCGATCCCTTACCCTCCGGTTCAACAGCCACAATGTGCTGATCGTCTTTCCTGCCGACCTTAAGCTCGATGTTATCGCCGTGAGTGCCCGCACAGGTCAACTCGTTCGAACTGTCCTTGGAACCGTGCGATCCCATGTTCATGTCCATATTGAAATGGCCTGACGTGTGGCACTCGAGAACGTCTCCATACTTTCTCAACTGGTCTTTGTAGAAAGATAGGACTTTTGCGGGGGTATCGTCGGATTCGTACTCGAGCGCGATGACTTTGATTCCAAAACCAAAGCCCGAAATATTCACATTGGCGCTCTTATCGCTGCCATCGGAGTCTTTTTGTCTCAAGCGTGCGGCTGGATAGACAGTTAGGCCCACGTCGGAAACATCCGCCTGCTTGCTGACGTGGATGCCGCCGACCAGGGTGTTGATGTCCACCTGCTTGTCTTGCCCATTGGCCTCTTTCTTCACGTTCACGCTACAGCCAGACAATAGCACGGCAGTTAAACCTGTAAGGGCTGCCGCGATCACAAATGCATTCGATTTATTTTTGAGCATGTTCAGCTCCTCCCTTGGCCACTCGGACCGGACGGTCGATGCCGGTGCCACGCTGCGCGACGTTGGGAATGCTCACGGGAAGGCGGCCGCGAATTGCAATTTCCCCAAACAGCGCTTTGACCGCGCTTGTCTCCGATACCGGCGCATTGGAATACGTACACATATAATTCTCAATCTTCGGAAAGTCTGCCGCAAGATACGGATTTCCCATGGCGACCACCGCAGTCTTTTGCGCCGCGCGATCAAGCAATTGCTGCATCAAAACGCCGGTCGCATCCGCCATCGCCACGCTGTTCGCCATTTTCCCGGCCGTTGGGATAACGTACGCGACGGCCACCACCGTTTTGGCCTCGTCCACGGCCTTCAACACTTCATCGCTCATCCCGGCTGCGATGCGCGGATCCACGTACATTACGCGGGTGTCCGGAATTCGCGCCCGAAATTCGCGGGCGAAGGCGCGACCGGAGTCGGTTCGCACATCGTCGGAGAAGAGCACCGCAACAACCTGATTGTGTGTCTCCTCTTGTGTTGTATACGGAAGCCCGGCCTTCGCGGTTCCCTTGGACTTCAGCGGCAAAACCTTGCCATTATCGCGTACCAGTGTGACCGCACTATCGGCGACCTGCTGGCCGAAAGCCAGGTTTTCCGGCTTCCCCACTTGCTTTGCGATGGCTACGACGTCTACCATGCGGGCCTTTTGCAGATCGAGCGACGCCTTTGTTTTCAGTATCTTGAGCACGGAGCGATCGAGGCGCTCGCGGGAAATCTCGCCCGACTGCACAGCTTGAAGCATGGCATTGTACGAGGCGGGAAAGTCGGCGGGGATGAGCAACAGATCGTTCCCCGCCTTGAAAGCCTCGACGGCAGCCCTGCCAATGTTGCCGGCGAAGAGGTGTGTCAGTCCGGCCATATCGAGGGCATCGGTGACGACGATCCCATTGAAACCAAGCTGTTTTTCAAGCAGGTCCGAAACGATCAGCGGCGAAATTGTCGCTACGTGGTTGGGATCAGAATCGAGCGCAGGCACAGTTACGTGCGCCACCATGACCGAATCAACTCCCGCGGCGATTGCCTGGCGAAAAGGCGGCAGTTCGATTGAGTCCAGATGCGCACGGTCGACGTTAACGCTGGCAACTCCGAGATGCGAATCAGTCGCCGTATCGCCGTGACCGGGAAAATGCTTGACCGTGGTCAGCATCCCGCCCTCATGCGCGCCCTTGATATAGGCCGCAACCAGATCGCCGACCGACTTGGGATCTTCTCCAAACGAGCGCGTATTGATGATGGGATTGGCCGGGTTGGAATTCACATCAGCGTCGGGAAAAAAATTCCAGTGAATGCCAATCGCGCGCGCTTCTTCGGCGGTGATGCGCCCAAAGGTTTCGGCGTCTTCTGGCTTGCCATCTCCACCGAAGGCCATCGCATGCGGAAAGATCGTGGCCCCCATCAGACGCATCGGAACGCCACGTTCAAAATCCGCGGCGAAAAGCAGCGGAAGTTTTGAGTCGCTCTGCAAACGATTGAGTAGCTCCGCGGCTTCGTAAGGCTCGCTGCGCAGCAGATACGGACCATCTACGTGGACAGTCATGGCGAACGAGCCTAGGTGGTACTTCTCCATCGCCTCGCGCCATTGCAGATATTCGGGATTCTCGACGTTCAGGAAACTGGCGCGGCACCAGATCATAAACACCTGGCCGATTTTCTCTTCCACGGTGAGTTTGTGCAAAGTCTTCTCCGCCCATTTCTCGCCGTCGCGCGTCTGGCGAATCGGTCCTGGGCGTTGGTATTTTTCCTTGGCGGACGCTAGTGGAGTAAGCACTAAACAGAGTAATAGGAGGGAAACCGTACGATGCATCAGCAAACGATAGCAGAAAGCAGAGTGTCAGGTGTTAGGTCTTGAGCTGCTCAAAACGCAATCTGCTGCCGCGCGCTGAATCTGCGCATCATCACCGAAGCCCCGCAGCCAGTAAACCTCGCGCTCGCGGCGAAACCAGGTCATTTGGCGCTTGGCGTAGTTGCGGTGCGCTTGCTGTGCGGCTTGAAGCGCCTGTTCGAGGGTCAGTTCTCCATGCAGGAGTTGCAACCCTTGCTTGTATCCAAGCGAAGAGAGCGGGCCCGCGGCATCGCCGTATCTTTCACGGAGGCGCTGCGTCTCTTCGACCAAGCCAATTTCGAACATCTGTTGCGCGCGACGGTTGATTCGCTCGTAGAGCGCTTGTCGATCTGGATCGAGACCAAGGCGCAGAATGCGGAAGCCGCGCAAGGGCTCGCGCCCGTGCTGCAGCCAGAGTTTCGTCATGTTCGAGCGTGAGACCAGGCAAACTTCAATCGCACGAATCAATTTTGGCGTGTCGTTAGCATGAATCTTCTCTGCCGCCGCTCGATCCAGGCGGCGAAGAATACGATGAAGGTAACCGGTGTCGCGGCTCTCGGTCCGTTCGCGCAATCGCTCGCGTAGTTCTTCCGAGCGCTGCGGACCGGGGAAGAGTCCTTCGAGCAGGGCACGCAGGTAGAGACCGGTCCCTCCCGCAATAATCGGCAAATTGCCGCGTTCTTTGATTTTCTCTAGTACTTGCCGCGCCTGCCGCGCGTATTCTCCAGCGGTGATATGGCTCGTGGGATCGGTGCAATCGAGCAGGTGATGCGGCGCTCGATCGCGCTCGGCCGCAGTGGGCTTGGCCGTCCCGATCTCAAACTCGCGGTACATTGCGACGGAATCGCAGTTCACGATCTCGCCGCCGAAGCGCTGAGCGAGCGCCACTGAAAGCGCGGTCTTTCCACTCGCTGTGGGGCCGAGCACCACAACCAGCAGCGGCTCCGGCTGCGCCGAAGCCACCGTCAGCGCACGCTCCAGTGGATGGCGTGCCAGTAGCGAATGAGAGTGAGAACCAGCAACAGGAAAGCGATCAGCAGCAGGCCGCAAGTTTCCTCGGCATAAATCGCGTGCCGCTGATGCTTGTGCGGGGCATTGTCCTGGCGAGGAACGTCCTGGCGTTGAGCAGGGGCCACAAAAATATTGTACGCCGGACGAGAATAGAGTGACGTCACGGGACTGACTGTCCTGAACCTATTCCAAATCTCTCCAATTCGGACCGATTCCAATTTCCACCAGAAGCGGTACCGCCAGCGCATGAACTCTTTCCATTTGTTCGCGGACCAATGACTGCATAGTTTCCACTTCCTTTTCCGGAACTTCGAAAACCAACTCGTCGTGGACCTGCAGCGTCATTCTGGATTTCAGGCCACGCTCGTGCAGGGCAGCGTCGATGCGGATCATCGCGATCTTGATCAGGTCCGCGGCAGTGCCTTGCAATGGCGTATTCACTGCTGTGCGCTCGGCGAAGCCGCGCTGGTTGGCATTCTTGCTGTTGATATCAGGTATAGGCCTGATGCGGCCGAAGAGGGTTCGTACTTTCAAATCGCGGCGCGCTTCTTCGAGAGTTTTGTCGATGAAGGCGCGGACGCCCTTGTACTTCTCGAAATAGTTTGCGATGAACTGTTTCGCTTCGGCGGGCTCGATGCCGAGATTCTGCGAGAGTCCGAAAGGCGAGAGGCCGTACACAATTCCGAAGTTGACAACTTTGGCCTGGCGGCGATGGTCGGGTGTGACCATAAGCGGCGGCACTCCGAAAACTTGCGATGCCGTAAGCGTGTGGATGTCGTCGCCCCGGCGGTAGGCCTCGACCAAAAGCGGATCGCGCGAGAAGTGAGCCAGCAGCCGAAGTTCGATCTGCGAGTAATCGGCGGTCAACAGAACATGGCCCGGCTCGGCGATAAAGGCGGCGCGAATCCCCCGCCCAAGTTCAGTGCGGATGGGAATATTCTGCAGGTTGGGATTGGCGGAAGAAAGGCGTCCCGTGGCGGTTCCGGTCTGAGCGAAGGTGGTGTGCAGGCGCTTGGATGCTGGACTAATGAGTACCGGCAGAGTGTCCACATAGGTGGACTTCAGCTTGGTGAGCTGGCGATAATCGAGAACCATGCGAGCGATGGGAAAATCCTCGGCGAGACTCTTGAGAACCTCGACGGCGGTAGAGATGGCGCGGCCCCTCCCGTACTTGACGGGCTTGGGCAGGTTCAGCTTGTTAAATAAAACGTCGCCGAGTTGGCGTGGAGAACCGACGTTGAATTCGGTTCCGGCAACTTCGTAAATCTCTTTGGCTTTGACGCCAATCTCGCGTTCGAGTTCGGCTGACATTTGAGCCAGTGCCGCCGTGTCGATTTTTACCCCGGCTTGCTCCATGCGCGCGAGAACGGGAACGAGCGGAAGATCTATTTCCTGGTAGAGTCTGGTCAGTCCCGCCTGCTTGACTTCGTCGCGCAGAGCCGTCGTCAATCGGCCGGTAACGTCTGCGGCTTCGGCAAGATCGCCGCTGAGCTTGAGATTGAAGCGGCGTAAAGCAACGTCGGCGAGGCGATGCGAGGAGTAAGTGGGATCCAGCAGGTAAGAATAAAGCATCGGGTCGTGATTCACGCCCTGCAGATGAATGTCTACGGAATCGAGCGTGTGAATCGCCGCTTTGTAGTCGTGAATTGATTTAAGCGTGTCCACGTTGGTCAGGATATGGCGTAGTTTAGTGGCAGCCTCGGCGGAATCCAGTTTGATGACCACCGCCGATCCTGCCGCGCCGGAGATTGCCACGCGCCGGGCGGCGGGCTCCGGTGTTTCTGCAGGAGAAAAGGATGCATCGGTCAGAGGGAGCATCGCTTCCTGTGTCTCTTCCTCGGGCACTTCTTCGTTACTGTCACTTACCAAAGGCGTTTCATTTCGATCCCATTCCACAGCAATCGCCAGGGAGCGTTCCTCCGCGAGAGAATTAACGACCCCTTCCACGTCACCGGCAGACTGCGCGTCGACGTAATTGGTTTCGGTAATTTGGACAATCGATGGCAATTCTCTTAGCAGGGAAGTGAATTCCAGTTCCGTGAAGAGGTGTCGCAGCAGATCGAGATCGGGCTCCCCGGCGCGCATGGCTTCGACATTGAGTTCGACAGGAACATTGGTGTCGATGGTAGCCATGCTCTTGCTGAACAGAATGATGTCGCGATTGTTCAAAAGAGATTCGCGATAGGTCTTCTTTTCGACCTCCGCGGCGCGGTCGAGCGCCTGCTCGACGCTGCCGAAACGCTTGATGATTTCAACTGAGCCTTTGTCGCCGATGCCCGGGGCGCCCGGAATGTTGTCGATACTATCGCCGCGCAGGGCCATTACATCAACGACGCGTTCGGGTGGGACGCCGAGAATTTCTTCCACCTTAGCGGCATCGCAGATCAAGTTATCTTTGGGAGGATTCAGGATCTGAACATCGTCGTTGACGAGCTGCATCATGTCCTTATCGCTGGAAACGACATAGACGGGATGCGACGCGGCGGCGGCTTTGCGGGCGAGAGTGCCAATGACGTCGTCCGCCTCGAAGCCGGCGAGCTCGAGGATAGGGATGCGATAGGCTTCCAGCGCGCGGCGGATGTAAGGAATCTGCTGCGCCAGATCCTCGGGCATGGCGGCGCGATTAGCCTTGTAGCCTTTGTATTCGATCTCGGTAAAGGTTTGCGTTTTGATATCGAACTTGCGAACCGTGGTGATCGACTCGGCCTGGGTAGCGCGAAAGGTCTTGGCCGCGACATCGAAAACGGCTGCGAGATACGAGGGTGAGAAATCGTCGCGCAGTTTGCGCAGCATGTTGACGAAGACTAGGACGGCGGCGGTTGGAACTCCGGCTTTGGTGGACATTCCGGAGCGCTGTCGCGCCATGGCGTGATAGGCGCGGAAGATGAATGACATTGCGTCGATCAGAAAGATGCGCTCGTGGCCGGAGGCGCTTTGTTTACGAGCAGGGGCCGGCGAAAGGGCCGATGCTGGCGCGCCGATGGAATCAGGCTTCGAAGATTGCTTCCTTGGGAGCAAGAAAATAGTTTAGCAGTCGGAAAGAACCTTCCGCGGTGAGACGTCTTGCTTTACTACGAATGCCCAGCTTTCGCCAGCGTTAGAAATCCACCTGGAAATCGGCTTGCACGACTTTGGAAGGGCTGCTGCCGGCGATGTTGCGGAAAATCAGATAATACTTCACCGGTTGATCCATGGATGCGGGCAGGTCGAGGTTCACTGACTGATTGTGCGAGGCGTCGACCGAGAAGAGGGCTTCACTCGGACGTTTGCCCACAAGATCGGAGTACTGATCAGTGTTTAAGATCAGGAAGTTCACGTTTGCCATGTCATCCGACGCGCCATGCAGCTCGCCAACGTACGACTCAAAAATCCCGTGCAGGTGGGGACTGACGGCGTGCGGAGGGATCTCGAAGGCAAAGGTTGCCGAGTTTTTCAGCGCGAAGGTTTTTTGCAAGATCGTCTGAGTTGTGCCGACCGGCGATGGATTCACGCGATCAGAGGCCGGTGCTTCCTCGACTTGCTTCACCTTCTGTTTCTGGCAAGCGTTGGCGGTGAAAACCAGCGCTGCGATGAGTAGCGGCGGAAGAAAACGGATCGGCGTTTGTCGATTCATGAGCAAACGGGTTTTCCGTACTCGCTGGTATAGTGCAACTGGATTTCACCGCAGGTGCCTTGCTCAGCAGAGTACACCACGCACGTGTCGAACGGCCGGGAATAGACGTGCAGGCTGACGGCGCGCTGGTTAAATTCCCGGGGATTAAAAACCCGGTGGACGGGTTCGATCGGGTCGACAGCGCACGGATGCGACACGTTCATCTCAACCGTTTCAGTGGCCTTGATCGTGCACTTGCCGCCGGCGATGTCCTGATCCACCACATGATAGTTTTCGACCAGCAAACGGCCAATGGGGACGGCCATCCAGCAGTTCTGGTCGCGGTGGTTGTGGACCGAACTCGCCTGTCCGACTTCCCAACAGATCGCGATCAGCTCGTAGAGAGGAGTCTTGTCGATCAAGTTGCGGGTGTAGTGTTGCCGGTCCCAGACGAGATAAGGGTTGAGCGACTCGGGGTTCAACGGCGAATCTTGCATGAATCTGCGGAGTTGCTCCGTCTGATCAAAAGCGACCTCGGGAAACTTGCGGAGTTCCGCGACGAAATGCTCGATGGAAACCTGCTTTATCGCAGTGGCCATAGGGTGCTCCGGGAAAAGTATAACGCAGTGGGTGAGTAGGAGCAGGAGGCGGTTCAAGGATGCTTACTCGATAAGCGCCATTCGATCAGCGTTATTCGCTGAGCGTCATTCGATAAACATGCAGTCTCCGTAGGAATAAAAGCGATAGCGATCCGAGACAGCATGTTGGTAGGCGCGTACGACATTTTCCTTCCCGCCGAAGGCGCTGACCAGCATCAGCAGGGTAGATTGCGGCAAATGGAAATTGGTGAGCATCGCCGATACCACTTTGAAGTCGAATCCTGGATAAATGAAGAGGTCCGCGGCCGCCGCGCCGGGAACGATCGACTCCCCACCGAGGCGAACGGCGTGTTCGAGAGTCCGAACCGTTGTCGTGCCCACGGCGATTACGCGGCGAGAATCGCGAATAGCGTGGTTGACGGCCGAAGCAGCCTCACTCGATATCGAATAGGATTCCGAATGTATTTTGTGATCCTCGACGCGATCGACGCGGACGGGCTGAAAGGTTCCGAGGCCGACGTGCAGAGTGATCTCGACAGTTTCGGCCCCGCGCTGGCTTATTCGGTCAAGGATTGCGGGGGTAAAGTGAAGGCCGGCTGTAGGCGCCGCAACCGAGCCGCGTTGCCGGGCATAAACAGTTTGATAGCGCTCTCGATCCGAAACAGAATCCGAGCGGTCGATATAAGGGGGCAGCGGGACGTGCCCGATGCGATCCAGGACTGCGAAGAAATCCTCCTGACCCTGCAGTTGCTGAAGACGGATGCGACGTTCCCCAAACTCCCCGCGGGCAATGACTTGCGCTTCCAGTTCGTCGCAGTCGCCGAAAAATAATCGTTCTCCAATGCCGATTTTGCGCCCGGGCCGAACCAGGCATTCCCAGTCGTTGGGCTGGGTGGAAAGCTGGCGCGTCAGCAGCACCTCGATTCGGCCGCGAAGGAAATCGCGAGCCGCCGGATTGTGCGGGCCGACATTTTGAGCACGGATCCCCGCCCTGCGCCCGTAAAGCCGCGCTGGAAAAACTCGTGTGTTGTTGAAGACCACAAGATCGCCAGGCCGCAACAGATCCGGCAGGTCGCGAAAGGCGCGATCGGCATATTGGCCGCTTCCCCGTTGCAGATGAAGCATTCGTGATCCGTCGCGAGCCGCGAGCGGGTGCTGGGCTATGAGTTCGGCAGGAAGATGAAAGTGGAAGTCGGAAACCAGCACACTGCCAGATTACAGGAGGAAGGAGCGGGGCGGATGCGTCGCGGGACCGGTTGATTCGCGTAATTTATTGGTTGGTTTCGGTAAATTTATTTGTCTGTTTCGGGCCGGGTGCGGTACTATGCGGGAGAAGTCGTAGCAGCCGCTTTGTCGTCACTCCCCCGAGAGAGTACTCATGTCCGCTGAACGCAAACACAGGGAAGAAATTGTTCGCTACGGGCGCATGTTGCATGAGCGTGGCTTCGTGGCAGCGATGGACGGGAATCTTTCAGTGCGGCTTGATTCCGAGCGAATCCTGGTGACGCCAACTTGTTTGAGCAAGGGCGCAATGCGCGCGGGCGACATGGTGATCGTAGATCGCGAGGGTACGCGGGTCGCGGGGCGGCGCAATGTGACGAGCGAGATTGGGATGCACCTTCTGATTTATCGCATGCGTCCCGAAATTCAGGCGATTGTGCATGCCCATCCTCCAACGGCCACGGGATTTGCCGCCGCGGGCATGGCGCTGACGGAGCCCTTGGTTTGTGAGGTGGTCGTTGGATTGGGATGCATTCCGCTGGCGCGCTATGGCACGCCGGGGACCTCGGAACTGGCGCAGACTCTGGAGCCTTACGTGCCGCACTATGATGCCATCCTGATGTCGAATCACGGCGTGGTCACTTACGGGGATACCATTGAGCATGCCTACATGAAAATGGAAACCGTCGAGCACTTCGCGCAGATTGCCTTGGTCACTCACCTGTTAGGCCGCCAGCAGCCCCTGAGCGGAGTCGAGATTGAGAAGCTGTTGTTGGCCCGAACCAAATACTTCTCCGGAAAAATGGCGGCGTCCATGCCGCTTGCGATGGCAAGGCCTCCCGAGAAGGTGAGCTGAGAACCACCTCCCCGACACAGCAGCGGTGGAGAAATAGCCTCGCTGCGCGAGGCGGACAGCCGGGGGCGGCTGTCCCCACATTTTATTCTTGTTCCTGCCTGGATTATTTCTTTCCATTTCTATTCGCCTCCTAAGCGGAAGCGAATCCCCGCGCGGAAATTCGCTCGCAACGCCGGGTATCCGGTTACTTCTTCATAGAAGTGATCGAGAGCGTTCTCCACGTTGGCGTACGCGGTCACTCGGGAATTGATTTTGTACCAACCGCCCAGGTCCAGAAGAAAATATCCCGGCGCGTGATTGATGTTGAAGCCGTCAAAGTCAGAGTCCGGACGTGGACCTACAAAACTGCCGCCAAGATTTCCACCCCAACGCGCTCCGAGGTAGGTGAACAGCGTGGTGGCGGAGTGCTTGGGCCGACGGAGAAGCGGATCGCCCTGTGCAAAGGGGGGAGTGCTGCCAGCAGGAGCCAGCAGAATCTGCGTGGAAGTGTAAGTGTACGACGTGTTCCAGGAAAGCCGCTGGGTTAACCGGCTTTCCAGTTCCACTTCAGCTCCATGGGCAAACGATTTCTGCAGATTCACGTATTGGCCTACAAACGTAGTGGGATTCACGGTCACGAACTCGATTTGGTCGTGAAACAGATTGTCGTAATAGTTCGCTGCGAAGACCAGGCGGGTCATAAACTTCTGCCGAAAACCAGCTTCAAAGGCGCGGTTGCGCTCAGCCTTCAGGTTGAGATTAGGAAGCTGAAACTGGCTGCTGACAAAAGTCTGCTCAAAGCGTGGTTCCTTGATTCCGGTGGCATAGGAGAAATTCAAACGCGTGCCCGAAAAGATGCGTCCGCCGCGGAGGGCCTGAAACGCGAGCGCCACACGAGGAACACCGGTGTTACCGAAGGTGGTGTTGTGAACCAATCGGCCACCGGCAACGATATTCAGCCGTCTTAGGTTTAGCGCCTGTTGTGCGTAGGCAGCTTGGTTAAGACGCAAGCCGTGGCCACCGCTTGCAAAGTCAGCCGGAATCGGATCGTTCACCGAGCCGTTCTCGTCTTCGAATTCGTAGCCGATGGTAGTTTGGGCCCAGGTACGTTCAACGTAGTCGCCTTGGTAATCGAAGCCCGCGCGGTTAATGTTCACGAGGGCCTCAAAAGGTGTGTTGATCGTGCCAAAGGGGGTATTTTCCGGAGAGACGCCGCTATCCAGGTTGGTAGTTTTCAGGTTGTATTCGAAACCCGTGAAGTGGTGCGTCCACTTCGGTCCGGTCTTGACTGCGAGATCAAGGCTCGCCAGGTTATTGTTCTGCCGGGCACGCGCGCCAAGGTCCGGCGAGAGCACATAGGTCACACCACCGATATCGAACACGTTGCTTCCGTTGAAATTCCACGCACCTGGCGTTCCCGTCACACTGTTGTCGTGGCGGGCGCGCAGGCGGAGGGAGATCCGGTCGCTAACGGAAAAGCCGACATTCGCACCCTCCAACGAATTGGAGTAGTCGTCGTTGGGGCCCTGGCCGCTGGTATTGAATTGATTGGCGAAGACGTCGTAGTCGAATCGTCCGTGGGAGCCGGCCAGGGATGCGTAGCCATTTTCCGTGCCGTAATTGCCCGCATCCGCGCCAAAGCGAAGCTCGGGGACTGGGCTGCTCCCGGTGCGCGTCCAGACCTGCACCACGCTCGTCATCGCGTCGGAGCCGTACAGAGTGCTCTGCGTACCACGCAAGAATTCCAGGCGGTCGGCTCCGGCGAGGGAGAGCGTACCGAAGTCGATCGTTCCTCCGGGCTCGGTTACGCTTACACCGTCGACGATCACTTTGTTGTAGTTGGATTCACCGCCGCGCACAAAAAGTGAAGAAAGCCCACCTCGCTGTCCGGCCGTGTTGACCACCGCCCCGGGGAAAAAGCGTAAAGCGTCGTCCGCTGCAACCGGGTTCATGACCTGCAACTGCTCGCCATTCAGGGTCTCTACATCGGCGCCCGAATCCTCGCCCGTCACCGGACTGCGAGTTGCGCTCACGACCACTGTTTCCGAAGCGACTGCCAAACGCAGCCGCACGGTAGTGGCGTCCCCTTGCGACGGAGCATCGGCGAATTCCTCGGCAAAACCGGGAGCCAGAACTTTGATTCGATAGGGTCCCGGGCCGGAGGTGCGCAGAACGGCGAGTCCTTCCGCTGATGTGTTTTGCGTTCCCAGAACCACGGTGCCTCCCGGCTGCAGCAACGAAACTTGAGCGCCGGCAACAGCGGCCGATTGAGGGTCGATGACTTTAATCTTGAGTTCGGCAGCGGATGCAGCCGCGACGATAACGAAGAGCAAAAACGAAGCGCAGATTGCGCGCATAACCAATCCTCCTTTTCACGCGAAAGGGGTTAAGGTGGACGGTTTACGCCGGTCTCCTGGCTTTGCGAGTGAGGACGTCCGAATCCCCAGGGGATTGGAAATCCGAGTTCTTGCCGACGGCCTTCCCGGGACTGCTCCCAGTGACCGCCGGCGATTTTCTCGCTTACAGTTGCGCGGCAGCGCGGGAATTGCACCCGCTTCCCTGTCTTCGCCATAGCGGCGAAAACGCGCAAACCGAAGGACATTTCAAAGAACCGAAAACGACAGTGAAAGGAATTTATCTCCAGAATCGGCAGTAAGTCAAATCGGCGAGAATCAAGTTCACGGCTATCAACTTATTTTTCGGCGAGCGTCGGCTCTCCAACAAAAACCAGACAGCCGTTCGGATCGCCGATGTGGAACTCGGTCATGCCGTAATCTCTTTCAAATAATGCCCGAATCCTGTACTGGTCTTTGAAGGTCTTCACGTGCTGCCAAAGCGAGTGGATACCGGAAACTTCAATGTAGATTTCGGTATGCCCGCGGACGCACTGCATGACCTCTTCGGATGCCGCCTTCATAAAGTGGATGGTCTGGCCGTTGCGCTCGACAATGGCATATTCCGAAGATTTCATCGTAGTGCTGAAACCAAGAATGTCGCGGTAAAAGGCAACCGTTTCTTGTATATCGGCGACCGCAAGCATCGGGCTTATTTTCTTGGCGGTGTACGCCGCGATCATAGCCATCACCAATCCCCTGACAACTTCAGACACCGTAAGGAAATTCGGGAGTACCGGCTTTCTTTATGTTGGCCTCAGCGAATTCACGAACCCGGTCCAACGAGTCCTGTAATTCCCCTTGATAGACTTCGAGGTCGGTATCACTCGCGTTCGGCGGGACAGCGATAAGTTTGCCGAATCGCATCAGAACGCGGGAGAAAGGTTTGGGGATGATCAGCCGGTCCCAGGTATTGAGCACCCACGCGCGATCGACGGCCATGTGAAACATGCTCAAGGGAACGCCCGAGGATCGCGCCAGGGCGACCGGTCCAGGTTTCACTTTGTAGCGCGGGCCGCGGGGACCGTCGAGCGTGAAAGCCACCGTCCAGCCCTCCTCGAGTGCGCGGCGTAGTCCGAGCAACGCTCGAACCGCATTGCGGCTGCTAGATCCCTTAACGGCGACGAAGCCAAATCTCCGAATGATGCGTCCCATATATTCGCCGTCATAGCTGTAGCTGCTCATCACACGCACACCGATATTGCGGCAGATGTAGGTCGCCGGAATCATGCAGGCGTGCCAGAAGGAAACAATCAACGGCCGTTCGCCGATGCTTTGCTGCGCGCCTTCTTCGCGGGAGACGCAGACCCGCAATGTGGGGCCGATCAGCCGGATAAACCAGTATCCCGCCGCGATGATGATGCGCAGAACGATTCTCTGCCGGAGCGTAAAGCGTCGTGGACCGGACACGCTCTCTGTTGTGGCAGGCACCTCGTGTGTGCTGGCTTGGTTCACGAGGTTATTGTAACGGGAAGGCACGTGACAACATGCCTTCAGGTGCGCGGTGCATGGACTTCAGGCCAGCTTAGCTCTCCAGGTAGCTGTCGATCCACTCTTTGACCTTCTGACGGCGTTCGTCGTCGGCGTCGAAGCGAACTCCGAAGGATTTCGTCTTGCGCCAGGTCACAACCCCGCGCACCGAGACGCGCGGCAGAGTGAGCAGAGAGAATGAAATCTCGATATTTGTTCCGGCTGGCATCTCCTCGGAACTCTTCAACGACATGCCGCCGGAGCTAAGTTCGATGCTGGAAGCGCTGACGCGCTGGCCGTCGTTACTAACCACCGTGACTTCCGTCATGATCGGGATGCGCGTGTAGCGCCGAAATTCATGAAGCACGAGCATGTGGGTGGCACGCACCAGTTTCAGCGCCGCAGGGCGTTCCAGAGGCTCCTGGAACATGGCATTGATGCCGTACTTGGAATAGCGCATGGCATCCTGCGCGGTCCCCCCGAGGCCGTAGAGCACAAGACGGCTATTCGAGGGAGATGTGCGAGCAGCCTCCATCACCTTTTCGGCACCTGGAGCCAAAGGAAGCACGCAGGCTTCGAACTTCTCCTGCCGCAAGCGCTCGGCCGACGCTGCAGACGTAACCACAGCTTCAATGCCGAACTGACGAAAGCACTCCGTGAGCAGAAATCTGGAAGATTCTTTGAGGTCAACCAGGGCGGCACGAGCCGCGACTTTCTTAGTTGGGCGGGTAGGCGCCTGGGCGGTAGCAAAGGCTTTTTCCATGTGGTCGGGGCCGTTTCCGGCTGCGAAAGTTGATTGTGGGGCGGCGCGAAGGAGATTGAAAGAACCCTAAGGGGCAGTGGTAAGCGGTACGAAAGTGTCATTACGCCAGTTGCACTGGTGGGTCGAAACCGAGGCCGTCGGGCTGATTCTCGATGAGTGCTGTCGTGGTTACGTCAACTATACTTGCCTGTGTGAAATGTGCCCTTGAGATGGCGGCGTGTGCAATCTAGACCATCCTTCGTCTCCCCGAAAAATAATTAATTAAATTCCGTTCTCATGTCGATTCGGCCACACCTCGTTCGACGTATCAGCGGAGAGCCAGTACGATAGCGAGCAACAGCGATCCAACTGGCTTTCAACCATCGTTCAGCCCAAAGGAGATCTCGCAATGCGATTCATGGTCATCGTCAAATCAACCCCAGAGGCAGAAAAAGAAGGTGCCCTCCCCGATCCACAGCTCCTGCTCGAGATGGGCAAGTACAACGAAGAGCTTATGAAGGCTGGCGTCCTGCTCGCCCTCGATGGCCTCCATCCCAGCTCCAAAGGCGCACGCGTCAAATTCTCCGGCAAGTCTCGTACCGTCATCGACGGCCCCTTCACCGAGGCCAAGGAGCTCATCGCCGGTTTCTCGATCTTGCAGGTCAAGTCCCTCGAAGAGGCCATCGAGTGGGTCAAGCGTGGCCCCAACTGCGGCCCCGGCGACTACGAAGTCGAAATCCGCCAGGTCTTTGAGATGGAAGACTTCGCACCCGTCCTCTCGGAAGAGCAGATCAAGCACAAAGTAGCGAAACGGGCTGAGCTGCCGAATCAGACCGCCAACAAATAGCCGCACTTGCATCCGCGGGTTGAAGCTGGTGTGATCGGTAGCAGTGTCCGCTACCGATCCACATCAGGTCTTCCATCGCACCATCGAAGCCGTATGGCGCATCGAGTAGCCCAACGGTATAGGTGACACAGGTCCAATTCGCGCCGTTTATTTGAGCCCGAACGCCTGTGAATGAAATTCCATAACCTCGGTGAAGTGCGCCAGGAAGTAGGCCAGGCTGTGATCGCCGGGGTACGGACGATACTCGTGCCTCACGCCTTCCTTTTCAAGTTGCTCATGCAGCGCGGACGCCCCTTTTTCAAAGCCGTAGTTATCATCCGCTCCGCAGTTGAAATAAATAGCCAGCCGTCGCAGGGCTGCTCGATTCTTTGCCGCAAGAACAAACGGATTATTTTCCTTCCAATGTTGTACATCGATCGGATTGCCGAAGACCGTCGCCAGTAACTTTCCCAGCGGGGCTCCCGAACGGGCGGCAGTGTCGAGTTCTTGTGGAGTTTCGGTGATCAACGCTGCACTTTGCGCGCTGACGGCCGAAAACATTTCGGGATGGGAAAACGCAAAGCGCAACGCTCCATATCCGCCCATGGAGATCCCGCTGATCGCGTGATTATTTCTACCCTCGGCAATGCGGTATTTGCTTTCAATGTGCGGGATGAATTCCCGCAGAAAAAAATCACTGTAGCGCACCGAGCCGTCGGCGGAATTGATATAGAAGGTTCGGCCGCCTTCGGGAGCGGCAATCAGGAATTCTCCAATCCTGTGCTGCCGGCGTAAATCATCGAGCAACGTCCATCCACCACTGTTAAAAAGGGTGCGCTCGTTGTCACCAAGTCCGTGCAGAAAATAGAGGATGGGATAGCGCGTGGCGGGCTTCGGGCTGGCGTCATAACTTGCGGGAAGGTAGACGCAGTAGTGGACCGTCGATTTCAGGATGCGGCTGTTCAGCGCGTTGCAGTCGATGCGGCTCTGCGCGTGAAGTGGAAGCGAAACGATTAAGACCCCGAGTAATAGGACGATACGGAAATATTGGATTCGTGAAAAACGATCCATCGATTCAGTTTACTCGTAGCGCAAGGCTTGCACGGGATCGAGGCGGGCCGCACGTCCGGCAGGGTAAAGGCCCGCAGCAAGGCTCACGATAAAGGCAAACACAATCGCCGCGCCCACAAGCCACCAAGGTACCGACCAAAAATGCTCTGGCGGCAGGGACTGACGTTTGAGATAGATGTTCGTGCCTAAGTTAATGACCTGGCCAATGGCCCAGCCCAGAGCGACACCGACGAAGCCGCCCAGAATGCCCATTGCGCCCGCTTCCGCGAAGAATAGTTTCTTGACATCTCCGTCGCTCGCGCCAATTGCTTTCATGATGCCGATTTCGCGGCGACGCTCGAGAATGGCCATCACCAGCGTGTTCACGATTCCGATGGATGCGACGGCAAGCGCAAGGCTGCCGAAGATTCCCAGAAACAAATCCAGCACCGCGAAAAATTGCTGCAAGCTGCGCGTAGCGTCGAGGATGGAAAAGGTATTGAAGCCCATCTTCTTGATGGCGTCTTCCGTGGCCCGTATCCGTGCGGGAGTTTTAACTCGCACGCTGACAGAAGAATAAACCGGCTGATCGCTGGCTGAGCGGGAAATCTCACGCAGATCCGTCGGCTGCATCACGTGCAGACCTTCGGCGAGCTTGAGAGGCAGAAAAACTCGCGCCCGGGTTGGACCGCGCATGCTCTCGGGATCGAGATCGGCGACGCCAACAATCTTCAACTTCTGCTCGCGAGAGACGACGGAATAGGCCGCACCGGCGAGATCCCCGTCGCCGAGAGAAGGTGAATCGTCGCGCCGAAGCGGCGAAGGCGCATTCTGCGCAGCCTCGCGCTGGGCATAGCGCATGGTTAACTCCTTGCCAAGAAGCGGGGCAGCCAGTTCCGCCACATTGGTCTCGTCGAGGCCGGGCTTTGGAGTCTTTCCCAACAATTCCTCAGCGAAGGTCTTCTGAAGAATTGCCTCCGGCGCCGTGTCGGAGGAGAAGAAATGCCCCTGCACTCCTTCAAACGCATCGTTCGTTTTCGCGGAGGCGGGTAAAGCTGCAACCGCCGTTAAATGGGGCTTATCGTTGTAGCGCAACTCCGTGATAAACCGGATGTCGGGATAGGCTTCGGCCACGTCGGGCAGATGCTCGATTTCGATGCGCGTAGGCTCGTCGAGTATGCGGCTTTCGCCGGGAGCCGGCCCGTTGCGCTCTTCTTCGCGGTCGCGGCCAAAATTGCGCAAATCGCGGCGGGAGGTTACCACGACAGTGTCGAACAATCCTGATTTCATCAGCCTGCGCGAGGCGAGCTGTTGCAAACCGATACCCAGGGAAAGCATTGCGACCAGCGAGGCCACGCCCACCGAGATGCCAATGGTGGTTAGGGAATTTCGTAGTAAAGATTCGCGCAAGTTGCGCAAGGCAAGTTCGGTCAGATCGGGAAGCTTCATAGCGTCGCTCCATCCGCGCTTGAATGTCCTGCTTCAGCATCGGCTACGATCGAATTCGCTTCATCGCCCACCAGTTTGCCATCCGCCAGAAAGATGAGGCGTTCGGCATAACGCTCGGCCAAAGCCCGTTCGTGCGTCACCATGACGACCGGCATTCCCAACTGCTGATTGAACTCGCGAACCATATTCATGATTTCAGTTCCGGTCCGGCTATCGAGATTACCCGTGGGCTCGTCGGCAAGCAGCAACTGAGGACGGTTAATCAAGGCGCGCGCCAACGCAGCCCGCTGCTGTTCCCCGCCTGAGAGTTCGCTCGGTCGATGATTCATGCGACCCAGCAACCCAACTCGTCCGAGCGCCTCGCGCGCCAAACTGTCCCGCCTCCCACGTTCGATCTCGGCAAAACGCAGCGGCAACTCCACGTTTTCCGCGAGCGTCATGCTGGCGATCAGATTGAAGGACTGGAAGACCATGCCCACGGTATGCAAGCGATACCGGGCAAGATCCTCACGGGAAAGCTGCGCGAGATCGCGCTGCTGGACAACCACGCTGCCCGAGGTTGGACGGTCGAGGCCGGCGATCAGATTCAATACCGAAGATTTCCCCGAGCCAGAACTGCCGAGGAGAGCGACAAATTCCCCGGCGCGCACCGTAAGAGTTACACCATCGACGGCGCGAATGAGCGTGTCGCCCATGCGGTAGTGGCGGCAAAGCTGCTCGGCATGAATTGCCGGCGAGCCGTTCTGGGGAGATCTATCCGCGCCACCCATGCCCTAGCGGACCTCGCCTTTCAGGACGCGCAGTGCATCGGTGGCTTTCACGTCGCCGTTGCGCGCAGAACCAGAAGCCCCGTTCCCATCCATCTCAGCCTTGTCTCCTTCGCCCGGCGCAAGAAAAAGGTTTTCCTCAACTCCGTGCTGCCGGGTGTAGAGATCGTAATATCGGCCTTGCGCGGCATAGAGTTGTTCATGGGTGCCTCGCTCCACGATTTGTCCTTGCTCCATCACAAGAATCTGGTCGGCACGGCGGATGGTTGACAGCCGGTGCGCGATTACAAACGTTGTCCGGCCCTGCATGAGATAAGAAAGACCATGCTGGATCATCTGCTCCGATTCGGAGTCGAGGCTGGAGGTCGCCTCGTCGAGAATTAGAATACGCGGCTCGGCCAAAATGGCGCGGGCGATCGAAATACGCTGTCGCTGGCCGCCAGAGAGCTTCACGCCGCGTTCTCCGACCACCGTTTCATACTTGTCGGCGAACGATTCGGCGAACTCGTCCACGCGCGCGATCCGGCAGGCGTGCAGGATTTCTTCTTCACTCGCGGCGGGGCGGGAGAATGCAACGTTCTCGCGAATCGTTCCGTCGAACAGAAACGATTCCTGCAGCACGACTCCCAGGCGCGTACGGTACGAGTCCAGGCGTACCGTGCTCAAGTCGATTCCGTCCACCAGGATTCTGCCTTGGGTAGGCACATAGAAAGCGGAGATCAAGCCGATAGTCGTGGATTTCCCCGAGCCGGACGACCCGACCAACGCCGTTACTGTTCCAGGCTCGGCGCGAAAAGAAATGTCGCGCAGCACTTCATGAATACCATCGTAACTGAACGTGACATCGTCAAACTCGATCCTGCCCACGATGTCGCGCAAAGTAACGGAGCGTCTGGGGTCTTGATCCTCCGGCCGCTCCCGCATGATTTCCTGCGTTCGCTCTAGACCCGCCAGCGCTTCGGTGAGCTGGGTTCCGATCGCAACAATCTGCATGATTGGTGCAACCAGAAAGCCCAGCAACAAAGTATAGGAGAAAAAACCACCCACCGTCAGCGTGCCGGCGGCAATCTGATGGGTGCCTACATACATCGTGACCGCACCTACAACTCCGAGTAGCACACTTGCGGAAAGGCTCATCACAGAGGTGGCAGTGAGGGTGCGCATCACGTTATCCAGAAGGCGGCGCACGCCCTTGGAGAAGATCGCTTCCTCGCGTTCTTCGGCGTGATATCCCTTAATCACCCGCACTCCGCCCAGGGATTCGGTAAGCCGGCCAGTGACCTCGGCATTGATCTTGCTGCGCTCGCGAAAAATCGGACGAATGGTCGCGAAAGCCTTGTTGAGCGCAATCGCAAAACAGACGAGCGAGCCAACCGCAATCAGCGTCATCTGAGGGCTGGTGCGGAACAACAACACCAGCGCAATGCCAGACGTCACCACTCCGCCGGCGAAGTCCACAAGCCCGGTGCCCAGGAGGTTGCGCACACCCTCCACGTCGCTCATGATTCTCGACACCAGATTTCCAGTTTTGTTGCCGTCGTAAAACGCAACTGGCAAGCGCGAGATATGGACTTGTACTTGTTCGCGCAATTCCGCGATCAAGCGCTGCGCCGCTTTGGATAACAACTGCGTCAGCGAAAACGAAGTAATGCCCTGAACCAGCGTAGCGGCCAGCACGAACAAGACCAGCGGCCGCAGTTTGTCCATATGATGCTTATTGATTACGGTATCGATCAGGAACTTCGTGGAGTAGGGCAATACCAGAGCAGCGACACGATTGATGACCATCAACACAAAGCCGAGCGCGAGGAGCCAGCGCCGCGGACGCATCAGCTTCCAGACTTCCGGCACAACGGCACGAAGTCTGTCGATTTTTGGAGCTTTCTGAATTGCCTTGGAATCGATACTCAATGTCTAGTTGGACTCCGCCTGAGCAGGATTCGCTTCATTATTACTGCATTGTGACATGGCCAGGCTAGCCGTTGTATGCTCGGGGCGTGCCACGTCCGCCTTCGCCCGAGCGTTCTCCGACCCTGGGCCTATTGCTCGGCCTGATCATCACACTGGCGGCGGTGGTTTTGTATTCCGCTTACATCACCTGGCAAATTGCGGGTTTGCGCAGGCTACAGTCTGAACTGATCGATCGCAATCGCAAGGATTCCTTGCAGTTGCTGCGCATCCAGAACGATCTGAACCTGCTCGCCGTGGCCATGCGGGATATGATCGACAACGACGAACCATATCCCCTCACCGCATGGTCAGCGCAGTTTCAGCGTATTCACACTGATCTCGACGATGCGATGCGCCTCGAAAGCGGCTTCGCCCCGACCAGCCGCACGAGTGAGCAGAGCGCTTCGCTGAGCACTTCACTCTCACAGTTCTGGGATGCAGTCGACCGGGTGTTCGTTCTCGCACGCGAAGGCAAAGAAAAAGATGCGCGAGCACAGATCCAGATTTCGCTGCAAGCGCGGCAGGCGGCTTTGAGCACGGCCGTGGCTCGACTGCTGGTGCAGAACAGCGAGAATGAAGAGCAGGCGGCGCAGCGTGTCGTTCAAATCTATGACCGAGTGCAGCGCCAGGTTTATGTCTTCCTGGCCGCGACCCTGGCCGCGATCTTGCTGAACGGATTTTCCATGATCCGATGGAACCGGAGGCTTTTTGCGCGCATGGCTGAGCTGTCGGAGCGGCGCAGCGATCTCGCACAGAAACTGATTGCGACGCAGGAGTCGACGCTACGCTATATTTCGCGCGAGTTGCATGACGAGTTTGGCCAGATTCTCACTGCCATGGGATCGATGCTTGGGCGGGCGGGAACTCAGTTGCCGGAGAGTTCACCCTTGCACAATGATTTGCAGGAAGTTCGCCAGATCGCGCAGGATACGCTAGACCGCGTGCGAAGCCTGTCGCAGGCCTTGCATCCGGTAATGCTGGATGAAGCGGGACTGGAAGCCACGGTCGACTGGTATATTCCAAACGTGGAAAGGCAAACCGGAATTGCCATATCCTATGAAAAGCAGGGCATCCCGTTCGATGTGTCGGGAAGTGCGGCGGTGCAAATCTACCGCGTGTTGCAGGAAGCGTTGAACAACGTAGCTCGGCATTCCGGCGCGAAGCAAGCCTGGGTGCGACTGCGTTTCCTGCCCTCGACGCTCGAGTTGGATGTGGAAGATCATGGATCAGGTTTGGGCACGCGGCCAGCAAAGCAGGGCATAGGACTGGTGGCGATGCGGGAGCGCTCGGAATTAATGGGCGGACGAATTGTTTTCTCAACTCCCGCCGCCGGCGGCACACTGTTACACCTTGTCGTACCTCGGGATAGGATTGAGTCCCCCGACAAAGATAAAGATCAAGACATGCGTAAACAAACATGACCAAGAAAATCACAGTCTTGCTAGTGGATGACCACAGCCTGGTGCGGCGCGGATTTCGGCGCATGCTGGAGGATGAGCCGGATATGGTCGTTGTCGGCGAAGCCGGAGACGGCGAAGAGGCCGTCAAGCTCGCCCATGAATTGACGCCGCAAGTGGTGGTCATGGATTGCGCTTTACCCGGGATGAACGGCCTCGATGCGACGCGAGAAATTCTCGAGGATAGGCCGGAGACGGCCATTCTGATGCTCAGCATGCATTCTGAAAGCACCTGGGTGCGGCAGGCAATCGACGCAGGCGCCAAAGGATACATTTTGAAGAACGCGATGAACCTCGAACTAGGTCCAGCCGTGAGGCGCGTTGCCAGCGGGGAAACGATTTTTGATCCCCAGGTGGAGCAGCCGTCGGCGCTCAAGGGAGAGCGCAGCAGTGGGCTTACGCCGCGGGAACTCGAAGTCCTGCGTATGATTGTGGACGGCAAGTCGAACAAAGAAATCGCCACATCGCTCGATCTCAGCGCCAACACGGTCGCGGTTCATCGCGCCAACATTATGAACGCACTCGGCATTCACAAGACTGCCGAGCTGGTGGTATACGCCATCCGTGCAGGGCTGGTGAATGTTCCGTGAATCGCAGATCCTTTCTGCGTGGCCTGGGTCTGCGTGGCCTGGCGGGTCTGGTATCAGTATCGCAGTTGCCGCTGTTGCGAGCCTTGGCGGCAGGGCCGGGAACGATGCCGCCGGGCTTTCGATTTGTGGACGTAACTTCCTCAGCGGGGATTCAATTTCGACACAACAGTGGAGCGTTCGGAGGGAAGTTCCTGCCCGAAACTTTGGGTTCCGGCTGTGCCTTCCTGGACTACGACAGTGACGGCTGGCCAGATATTCTGCTGATCAATGGAATGGATTGGCCTGGCCACAAGCAGCGCCACTCCACGCTCCGCCTCTGTCACAACAACCGGAACGGCACTTTTTCCGATGTGACTTCGTCCTCCGGATTGGATGTCGAAATGTACGGCATGGGCGTGGCTGTTGGGGATTATGACAACGACGGTTTTCCCGACGTTCTGATCACCTGCGTTGGACAGAACCGTCTGTTCCACAATACCGGCAAAGGAAGTTTTGTCGACGTAACCAACGCCAGCGGCTTGGGAAAGCGCCTTGGGTTCAGCACATCCGCGCTTTGGTTCGACTATGACCGCGACGGTCTGCTCGATCTTTTTGTTTGCAACTACGTGAAATGGTCGCCCGAGCGCGATGTATTCTGCAGTCTGGATGGCAAGCATAAATCCTATTGCACGCCTGAGGCTTATCGCGGCGAGACCTGCTGGCTGTTTCACAATCGGGGCAACGGGAGCTTCGAAGATGTCACTGCTTCCAGCGGAATTTTTGACAGCAGTTCAAAATCTCTCGGTGTCGCGATGCTGGATGACGATCAGGATGGATGGGCCGATCTGTTGGTTGCCAACGATACTCAGCCGAACAAGCTGTATCGAAACCAGCGCAACGGAACTTTCAAAGACTCCGCGGTCGAGGCTGGATTGGCATTCAGCAGCGAAGGCAAAGCTCGAGCCGGCATGGGCGTGGATGTGGGAGATTTTATGAACTCCGGCCATTCCGGTGTGGCCATCACGAATTTCGACAACGAGATGACTGGCCTCTACGAGTTTGGAGGCAAGGCTTACGAAGATGTTGCAGCGCAGTCCGGAGTAGGCCTGGCTTCTAAGAATAGCCTGGGATTTGGATGTGTTTTTCTTGACGCGAATCTCGACGGCTGGCTTGATCTTGCCCTAGCCAATGGCCACATCGACGAGACAGTACGCAACATTCGCGGCAACGTGGGTTATGCCCAACCCCCGCTCTTGTTTCTCAACAATGGTAAAGGAAGTTTTCGTGATGTTGCCGCGGAAATTAATGGCGGATTCGATCAGCCGAAGGTCGGGCGCGGACTTGCTTATGCCGACTTCGATCGCGACGGCGACCTCGATCTTCTGCTGACCACCAACAATGGTCCCGCCTACCTTTACCGAAATGATCAGCTTGCCGGAAATCACAGCATTCGCTTTCGACTCGTGGGTACCAAGTCGAATCGCGATGCAATTGGCGCAACGGTGCGCATTGTCTCGAGTGGCTTAAGCGAGTCGCGCATGGTGAAGAGCGGTTCCAGCTATCTTTCGCAATCTGAATTGCCACTTACCTTTGGCTTAGAGAAACGCGACCGCGTTGAGCGCGCCGCGGTCACTTGGCCGAGCGGCAGAACCGAAGAGTTTACGAACCTGGCGGCGGGACGATGCTACGAATGCATCGAAGGAAAAGGAATCTCGCCGCTGGATGGTTTTTGATTTCGCCAGTCCGGGAAGTTTACTTAGGGCTTGCTAGGAGCCCCAACTGCCGTTACATCGATGTCGACCGATTCGCTGACTCGCAAGAAAAACGTGCTCGGATTCTTCATCCCCCATTTTGTATAGGGCACGGGGAAGTGAAGTGTCGCGGTCCAGTGCTCGGCGAACGGCTCAACCTCGGATGGGATCGTTAATTCGTGATCTGATCCATGTATTGTGAAAATTCCATGCACGCGGATTGCGGATTTTCCTTGCAGTGATACCACTCCCTCGAAGCGATCAGGACGGAATACAATTTCCTTATAGCGATCGCTTTCCAGTATTTCACGATGCATCTTCCGGTCGCGCATTCCGTTTCCACTTTCGCCGCTGGCCGCATCCACTACGATTTCGCCGGTGAGCTTACCCAAAGGGGGATCTAGAAGCAACGAACCGCTTTTCAAATGAAAAGTTCCTCGAACCGTGTGAAGTACGTCGCCCAGCGTGAAATTGATGGTCGTGCGCTGCGGATCGAGCTGAATGGCCAGCCCCTGCGCGACGGCCGGAACGCGGACGCTTATGAGAAATACTGCCGCCGCGAGAGGAGGCCACAGGCGGCGGCGAATAGCCCTCGCTTCTCGGTTGATCGCGCTACGCAGTCAGTAGCCCCCATCCCAGGGTGAGCCCATCGAGAGCGAGATGAAAGGGCGAGAGAGTTCCAACGTGCAGGGCAAGCAATCGCCGAAAAATCGCGGGCCGCTCGCGAAAAACCTGGAGAGTGCGTTGCTGGAATCGAGGACGGCCGTCCAGCGTGAGCATCAATCGGGCCATCAGTAGAGGACGCTGCGCCAGACGCCCGTGGGCATCCCGGTAGCCGGCCAGGTTGCCGGACCGGAGACAGTCCGAGAGCACCACAGCCTGACTGAAGGCAAGGCCGAGGCCTTCCCCTGTAATCGCATCGACCGTGCCGGAAGCATCGCCGATCAGCGCCACGTTTCCCCGCGCGACGCATTTCAGTTTGCTGTTGGCAGAGATTGCGCCGCGTTCGGCAGAAGCCGGCTCCGCCCCGCGAAGCCGACGATTGAGTTGCGGAAACGCAAAAAGCGATTCTTCCAGGCGAAGCTTGGGATCCCGCGAGGCGACAGCGATACATACTTGCTCGTCGCTGACGGCAACGGCATAAGCCTGGCTGTCCTTTCCCCAATAAATCTCCATGCGGTCAGTCCAGGGGGACACGCGATAGTGCCGGCGAAAGGAATATCGAAACGCGGTTCGCGATTGAGAGTCAAGATTCGCCCAGCGGCGCACGCGGGAATTCGCTCCGTCGGCCCCTACAATCCATCTGGTGCGGATCGTGCGCTCTCCAAGATGAACTGATTCGCCGGAAATTCCCGTGACCGCGCTCTGCCAAAGCAGCTCGATTCCGAGCGCCGCGGCACGTTCACTCATAATCTGGTGCAGGACGGTCCGGCGAACCGAGAGACCGAAACAGCCGGACGGAAACAGTGCATCCGCAGACAGGTCAGAACTGAGAAAGCGCACGCCGCGAACTGGAAAGGCTTCAGCCGCGGGCACGGAAACACCCAGCCGTGCCAGCGCCGTAATCGCGTCCGGCATCAGCGCTTCCCCGCACGCCTTGTCAATCGGTGGCTTGGCGCCGTCGGCAACCACCACGTTGAATCCTTGCTGGCGAGCTGCAATCGCCGCCGCCAGCCCGGCCGGGCCGCCGCCAATCACAAAGACGTCTGTCGAATTCAAACTTTCAACCTCACCACTCCAGGAGTAGGAGCTCGGAACAAAAGCCCGGCCCCATGGCTGCCAGCAGACCCAGCGTACCTGCCTCAGGACGCCGGTTCTTTATTACGTCTTCGAGCACCACTAGTACCGAAGCCGAAGAAAGATTTCCGACCTTGCGCAGGCAATCCCACGAGGCATCAAGTTCTCCATTGTGCAGCCCCAGAGCCGCAGCCGTGGCGTCGAGCACCTTTGGCCCTCCCGTGTGCATGACAAAACTTTTGAGGTCGCTTCGCTTGTATCCGAGATCGGCCAGAAAAGCATCCAGGTCTCTTCCCAGATTTTCACGAACCAGCGTGGGGACCTCCGTCGACAACTGGATGCGGAAGCCTTTCTCGGAAATATTCCAACCCATCATTTCCTCCGTGTCGGGATAGAAGATCGAGCGGGTCGCAAGAATTTTGGGTCCACGACTGTTGGGTCGGGAACGCTGCGCTCCGGCACCGCCATTTTCGGAATCCTTCGGCCCTGAATTGTCACGACGAGAAGCTTCAAATTCAGCACCAGTCACAATAACCGCGGCAGCGCCATCGGCAAAGAGTCCGGAGGAGATCAGATTAGCCACCGACAGATCCTCTCGCTGCAGAGTGAGCGAACAGAGCTCGACCGAGACCAAGGCAGCTGCCTGAGTGGGATAGGCCCGGACGTAGTCCGCGGCGCGGGCGATGCCGGCGGCGCCGGCCACGCATCCCAGGCCAAAAATCGGGGTGCGGCGAATATTGGTTGGAAGCCCCATGCGATTAATGATCAAGGCATCAATGGATGGGCTGGCCACTCCTGTGACGGTTGTGAACAGCAAAGCCCCCACGTCGTCCGCCGTCATGCCGGCGTTATGCAAGGCAAGGCAGAGCGCACGTTCGCCCAACTCTTGTGCGACCCTGATCCAGATATCATTGGCCTCGCCCCAGGTCTTGATATCGACGTATTGCTCAGCGGGGATCGCCAGATAACGGCCATCGACAGTAACATTACGATGCAACCGCGCCAGCAACAGGGGATTCTTCAACTCATCTCCCCAATAGTCCTGGAGGCGTTCGAGAAGAAACTTCTGGGTGTAGTAATGCTTCGGGAAGGCACTTGCCGCGCTGGCGATCCTCATGGATTCTGTATCCTGAAGTCAGTCTCGGCACGGAATCCATCCCAGCCCACCGAATCCGAAAAATCTCCCACTGATTCGGGGTTTTGGGCGCCCGTGAGGGTTGCACGCGGGGGGACCAGCGCCGGCCTTGTTATTGTCGCAGAGTTTGCAATTTTTGTTCGTGTTCCCCGCGTAAAAAGAATCCTCCTTGGGGTGAATTGCCTCTGACGCTTTCTTGGTTCTTTGCAGCACGGTTTATTGCAGTATGGCAATCGAGCTGGGCGTATTCCCGACCTTATAAGTAAAAATAGGGTTCAAATTTCCGCTGCTTACCTGAAACGACTGAATCCCCGCCGACGAGCCTTGATTGCCTACGTACAAGTGATTCCCGTTCGGATCCAAAGCCAGAACACTCGGACTTGTTTCCGTTGCGAAGGCGAACAGACTCGTCGAAGTCGTAACACCAACCGGTAGTCCGGTACCCGCGGTAATCGAATATACCGCAATATTGTTGGAGGCTTGATCGGCAACATAAAGAAACTGTCCCTTGGGATCCAGAAGCAGTGCCACGGGGTCATTATAAGTATTCAGCGGAGACCCCGAAACCTCGCTTATGGCGCCTGACGAAGCAATCTTAAAGATGGAAATGGAGTTCGAGGAGGTGTTCGCCACGTATAGAAAAGTGCCCGTCGGATCGATTGCGAGACCGAACGGATTCGTGCCATCGCTGTTGGCGATCTGGCTGGCCAACGTGAGCGATCCCGAAGTCACGCTGAACGCTAGGATCAATCCATTATTCTGGCCTACCGCGGTGACATAGAGAAAATTTCCAGATGGCGTCAGCTGCATGTTCAGCAGCGGCAGTCCGACATTAACCGGAGAGTTGGCAACAGGGCTGAGGACACCACTGGTAGCATTGATCGAGAAAACCGAAATATTGCTCGATCCGGCATTCATCACGTACAGAAAGCTACCTGCCGGGTCCATGACAAGAAGTTTGGGCAGGGAGGCGTCGGGCGCAACCGAGGTTCGCGGAAAGATCTCAGATAAAACCCCGTTGCTGGCAACGGCGAACAGCGAAATGTCGTTCTCATTCTGACCCGGATTTGCCACGTACAAGAACTTGCCAGATGGATGCAGCACCAGGGACTGTGCGCCGTCGCCTACCGCGAAAGGACTTCCAGCAATTTGCGTAAGCACTCCGGCCGTGGGATCTTCCCGGTAGACCGCAACTTGATTCGTGGCGGGGAGCGCGGCGAACAAATAGTGGCTCGTACTACTACATCCGATGCACACAGCAATGCTTGCCAGAGCAATAACCAGACTCAATGCCTTCTGAAGCATTCCTAACTCCTGAGAGAATTTGAAACGAAGAACAATAATACCGGCTGCCGGGTCAATCCGGCATTCAAACAGAACGTTCTTTATCATACGGTGACGGCCAGGAAAAAGGGGGTCTGGCTTGCGCGTTCCCTTGTGGCGCTTGCAGCTTTGGCAGTGAGCTACCGCTTACGAGTTCCCACGTTTCACCCACTCCTGCGATGCGATGTATATGAAAGCAGGTTGCACGCTGCTTGTCTAGCGCGTCAATCAACTGGCGTACAGTTCGAGATTAGCGGAATCTGTGAGCGGGCAGCTCAGTGGGCCGGGCTCGGTGTGGCCGCTCCAGAAGTACCCTTGGCCAGAGACACATCTTCGCCACCGCGCAGGGCCATCCTCAGGCGGTCGAGATACACGTAGACCACAGGAGTGGTAAAAAGTGTGAGTGCCTGGCTCACAATCAGACCACCCACAATCGTAATGCCGAGAGGACGGTGCAGTTCCGAACCGGTACCCCTGCCCAGTGCCAGCGGCAGGCCTCCCAGTAGCGCCGCCATTGTCGTCATCATGATCGGACGGAAACGCAGAAGGCAGGCCTCGTAGATCGCGTCCACAGGCTTCTTTCCCTGCGTGCGTTCCACTTCGAGTGCGACGTCGATCATCATGATTGCGTTTTTCTTCACCAGTCCGATGAGCAGAATGATGCCGATCGTTCCAATTACGTTGAGCTCGTTGTGAGTGATCAGCAGCGCCAGAAGTGCGCCCACGCCGGCAGAAGGCAAAGTCGACAGAATTGTGATGGGGTGAATGTAGCTCTCGTAGAGCATCCCCAGAACGATGTACACCGTGATCAGGGCGGTAAGAATCAGAATGGGCTCGCTCGATAGCGAGTCCTTGAACGCGGCCGCTGTTCCCTGAAAGCTCGCCTGTATTGTCGATGGAAAGCCGATGGTACTCTGCGCGTTTTGTATGGCTAGAGTCGCTTGGCCAAGAGAGACGCCGGGAGCGAGGTTAAACGAAATCGTAACCGACGGAAACTGGCTCTGGTGATTTACCGCAAGCGGGATGTTCGAAGGCTCATAATGCGTGAACGCCGCCAGCGGTATCGGCGCACCCCTCGACGAGCGCAGGTAAATATTCTGCAACGCCTCCGGGGTCTGCTGGAATTGCGGCGCAACTTCCATGACCACGTGATACTGGTTCAGCGGGCGGTACATGGTTGAGACCTGCCGCTGCCCGAAGGCGTCATAGAGCGCGTTGTCGATGTCCTGCGCGGCCACGCCCAGCCGGCTCGCCGTATCGCGGTCAATCACGAGCTGAGCTTGCAATCCCTTATCTTGCTGATCGGTATTCACGTCGCGGAGTTCCGGAATCTTGCGCATTTTCTCCAGCAACTGTGGCGCCCAGGTATTCAGCTCATTCAGGTCTTCGCCCTGCAAGGTATATTGATACTGTGCGTTGCTGCCTCGCCCGCCAATGGTAAGGTCTTGATACGACTGCAAATACAGGGTCGCGCCGGGCACAACCGCCAGTTTGCCGCGCAGCCGGTTGATCACGTCATCCGCGGTAACGTTGGGGCAGGACTGCCAGAAATGATGCGCCGGGCACTTGGCGCGTTCTGCCAGCGGCTTCATCATGATGAAGAACCGCCCCTGGTTCGAAACCGTATTTCCGCCCGCGAATCCCACCACTGAACTGACTGCGGGGTCAGTCAGCACGATGCTCAGATAACGATCCATCTTGCTGCGCATCGCCTGAAACGAAATGTCCTGCGCCGCCTGCACCGACCCTCCGATGCGACCCGTATCCTGCTGCGGGAAGAAGCCTTTGGGGACGACAATATATAGATAAACGCTCAGGCACGCGACCAGAATGGTTACGACCAGCACAAAAAACTGATGTCGTAACACCCACTTCAGCGCATGGCGATAGGTCGTCAGGCTTGTATCGAAGCCCCATTCACTGATGCGATAAAAGTGGTTATGTTTTTCCTCCTTCAAGGCCGGCCGAAGAAACTTGGCGCACATAGTCGGCGTTGTGGTTAGGGAAACGATTAATGAAACGCCGATGGCCACACTCAGCGTAATGGCGAATTCGCGAAACAGCCGGCCTACAATCCCGCCCATCAGCAGCAAGGGGATGAATACCGCTACCAGCGAGGTGCTCATGGAAATCACGGTAAATCCGATTTCTGCCGCCCCTTTGAACGCTGCTTGCACTGCATCCATCCCCTGCTCGACGTAACGCGTGATGTTCTCGAGCACTACGATCGCGTCATCGACCACGAATCCTGTCGAAATCGCCAGCGCCATCAACGACAAATTGTCCAGGTTGTAGTCGAGCAGATACATCACTCCAAACGTGCCTACCAGAGAAAGCGGGACCGCGATACTGGGGATAATGGTGGCGCGCACCGTCCGCAAAAACGCGAACACCACCAGGATCACCAGAATGATCGACATGATCAACGTGAACTCAATATCCTTCACCGACGCGCGCACCGTGACCGTGCGATCCATCACCACTTGCAACTTGATGGCTGGAGAAATCGAGGACTGCAGATAAGGCATCAGAGCGAGCACGCGATCCACGGTTTCGATGACGTTGGCGCCTGGCTGGCGGAAAATAATGACCAGCACCCCGGGTTTGCCATTGGCCAGGCCGATGTTGCGCACGTCCGCGACGGAGTCCTGCACATCTGCTACGTCCCCCAGCCGCACTGGCCCGCCGTTGCGGTACGCGACAATCAGCGGCCGGTACTGATCCGCCACGAAGAGTTGATCGTTATCATCAAAGGATGTAGAGATCGTTCGGTTCGAGACTTGGCCCTTCGCTTGATTTGCATTGGCGAGATTAAGCGCATTTCGCACGGTGTCCAACCCCACTCCGAGCTTGTCGAGCAGCATCGGATTGACCTCGGCCCTCACAGCCGGCGGCGCCGAACCGTATGTGAACACCTGGCCCACTCCGTTTACCTGCGAGAGCTTCTGCGCCAGAATCGAGTCGGAGGTGTCGTACAAACGCGCCACCGGAACTGTATCCGAGGTAAGCGCCAGAATCAGGATGGGGGCGTCCGCAGGATTGATTTTGCGATAGGTCGGATTGCTGGGCAGGTTGGCAGGGAGTTGGCTGCGCGCGGCATTGATCGCCGCCTGTACGTCGCGCGCTGCGGCGTCAATGTTCCGGTTCAAATCAAATTGCAACGCAATGCCGGTCGAGCCCAGTTGGCTCGACGAAGTCATCTGGTTCACTCCCGAGATTCGTCCGAACTGCCGTTCCAGCGGTGTAGCCACCGCCGAGGCCATCGTCTGCGGGTCGGCCCCCGGCAACTGCGCGCCCACGCTGATCACAGGAAAATCCACTCGCGGCAGCGAAGCCACCGGCAATAAATTGAACGCGAGAATCCCGGAGAGCAGCAGCGCCGCCGCCAGCAGGGACGTGCCAATCGGACGCCGGATAAATGGAGCTGAAATACTCATGTTCTAATTGGTAATCCCTAATCCCCCGGCAGCTCCTGTGGTATCGGATTTCCAATCTTGTATTTCTCAAACCTGTGCGCCAACCGGTCAAACCACAAATAAACCACCGGAGTGGTATAGAGCGTTAGCAACTGGCTGAGAATCAAACCACCCACGATCGTAATGCCAAGCGGACGGCGCAACTCCGCGCCCGTGCCGGAGCCGAGAGCCAGAGGCAAACCACCGAGCAGCGCGGCCATCGTCGTCATCATGATCGGACGGAACCGCAGCAGGCAGGCCTGAAAAATTGCTTCCTCCGGCGGCTTGTGTTCTGCGCGTTCGGCCTCGAGCGCAAAGTCGATCATCATAATCGCGTTCTTCTTCACGATACCGATCAGCAGAATGATTCCGATCAAAGCGACGACAGTAAGATCGTTGCCCGTAAGCTGCAACGCCAGAATCGCTCCCACGCCCGCGGAGGGCAGCGTAGAGAGAATCGTAATCGGGTGGATGTAGCTTTCGTACAAAACTCCCAGCACAATGTAGACCGTGATGATGGCTGCGAGAATCAGGAACGGTTCACTCGAAAGCGAATTTTGAAATGCGGCAGCGGTGCCTTGAAACGACGCGTGAATGCTCGGCGGCAATTGGATTTCTTTTTCCGCCTGCTGAATCGCTGTCGTTGCCTCGCCCAGCGACGCTCCCGGCGCGAGATTGAACGAGAGGGTTACGACCGGAAATTGTCCCTGGTGGTTGACCGCGAGGGGAGCGCTAGTGGATTGCATCCGGGTGAATGCTGTAATCGGAACCGGGTTGCCGCTTGTAGCGGCCGTAGCAGCATTGGCTGTGGGAGCCCCAGAGTTCGGAGTTATATTTCCCGGGCGAACGTAGATGCCGTTCATCGCATCAGGTGTCTGCGCGAAACTGGGCAATACTTCCAGCACCACGTGATACTGATTCAGTTGCGTGAAGATGGTCGATACCAGCCGCTGCCCGAAAGCGTCGTAGAGCGTATTGTCGATGGCCGACGGCAGAATCCCCATGCGGGATGCTGTGTCGCGGTCGATAGTGATGTTTGTTTTCAGCCCTCCGTTGAGCTGATCTGTGGCTACATCGCGCAACACCGGCGAGGCGCGCAGTTTGTCGACCAACTTCGGAGTCCATTGCGCCAATTCCTGCGCGTCCGCATCTTCAATGGAGTACTGGAACTGCGTGCGGCTCACGCGATCTTCCACGGTCAAATCCTGCACCGGCTGCATGTAAAGCGTAATGCCATTGACCTGCGCGAGTTCGGGCTGTAGCCGCCGTATGATGGCGGAAGCGTCATCCCTGCGTTCATCGCGCGGCTTCAAGTTGATCTGAATGCGGCCGCTGTTGGGCGTCGTGTTTGTGCCATCAACACCGATGAATGAAGACAGGCTCTCAACATCTTTATCTTTAAGAATCACCTTGGCCAGTTCCTGCTGGCGTTGGGACATCGCACCGAACGAGATATTATCCGGAGCCTCCGAGATTCCCAGAATTACACCGGTATCCTGCACCGGAAAAAATCCCTTGGGCACAACCACATAAAGAACGAGCGTCAGAACCAGTGTTCCGAAGGTTACCAACAGCGTTGCGGTCTGGTGCTGCAACACCCATTTCAGGGTGCGACCGTAAAATGCGATCACCCGGTTGTAGTAATCTTCGGTGACCTCGTAAAAGCGCCCTTTCTCTCCTTCCTTGCGATGCTTGAGCAGCTTGGCGCACATCATCGGTGTCAAGCTCAGTGAGACTCCTGCCGACACAAGGATGGTCACTGCTAACGTGACTGCGAATTCGCGAAACAGCCGGCCCACAATATCGCCCATGAACAACAACGGAATCAGCACAGCAATCAGCGATACAGTTAGCGAGACGATGGTGAAGCCAATCTGTCCCGACCCGTTGAGAGCCGCATCCAGGGGCGATTCTCCGGCTTCCAAATAGCGGTCGATGTTTTCAATCATGACGATGGCATCGTCCACCACGAAGCCGGTGGAGATCGTCAACGCCATCAGCGTGAGATTGTTGAGGCTGTATCCGAGGAGGTACATCACGCCAAACGTTCCCACGATCGACAGCGGAACCGCGACGCTGGGAATGAAAGTGGCCCGCAAATTTCTCAGAAAGAAAAAGATAACGATAACCACCAGCACGATGGTCAGCGCCAATTCGAATTCAACGTCCTTCACCGATGCGCGGATGGTCGTGGTGCGGTCGGTGAGAATTTGCACCTTCACCGCAGAGGGCAGCGATGCCTGTAATTGCGGCAGCAATTTCTTGATCCGGTCAACCACGCTGATGATGTTTGCCCCAGGCTGGCGCTGAATGTTCACGATAACCGCGGGAGTGGAATTCATCCACGCGGCAAGCAATGTGTTTTCCGTGCCGTCGATCACGTTCGCTACGTCGCTCAACCGAACTGGTGCACCCTTGCGATACGCGACGACGATCGGCTTGTATTGCTCGCTGGAAAAGAGTTGGTCGTTGGCGCCGATGGTATAAGACTGGCGTACCCCATCGATGACTCCCTTCGCCTGATCCACGTTGGCGGCGGCGAGCGCGGTGCGAACATCTTCAAGACCCAATCCGTAAGAAGCGAGCGCAGTTGGATTGACTTGAACTCGCACAGCGGGCTTCTGTCCGCCGCTGATCGACACCAGCCCTACGCCCGGTAGCTGCGAGATTTTCTGCGCCAGAGCCGTGTCGGCGAGATCTTCCACCTTCGACAAAGGCAGCGAGTCTGACGTCATCGCTAGCGTGAGAATTGGGGCATCCGCCGGATTGACCTTGTTGTAAATCGGAGGATTCGGCAAGTCCGTCGGCAAATAAGTTGATGCGGCGTTGACCGCAGCCTGAACCTGCTGCTCTTCCACGTCGATATTTTGATCGAGCCCAAACTGCAACGTGATCACCGAGCTGCCAAATGAGCTGGTTGAAGTCATCTGGCTCAGTCCCGGAACCTGGCCGAACTGCCGCTCCAGCGGCGAAGTAACCGACGAGGCCATTACCTCTGGATCGGCACCTGGATAGAATGTGACGACTTGGATAGTTGGATAATCGACTTCGGGCAGGGCGGAGACGGGCAATTGCATAAAGGCGACCCACCCCACCAGCAGCACGCCCACCATCAACAGCGTAGTTGCCACCGGTCGAAGAATGAATAGCCGTGAAGGACTCATGGAGCCGAATTTCCTGATGCCGGGGGGCCGGCTGGGCTGCCGGAAAGTGCGGAGCCGCTATTTTGCCCCGCATTCGTGTCGCCTGACCCGCTATTGCGCGGCTCAATCTTGCTTCCAGTTTGCAGTTTGTCCTGCCCATCCGTCACCACCTTGTCCCCTGGATTAAGTCCGCTGGTGACAACAGTGGAGTTCCCTTGCGTGACCGAAATAGCCACCGGGCGCGCCTCAACGGTCTTGTCGGCCTTTACCGCATAAACAAACGTACCTTGTGGACCGCGCAATATCGCGGCTGTTGGAACAACTGTGCTGTTCTTTCTCGTCTCCAGAAGCAGGTTCGCATTGACGAACTGGTTAGGCCAAAGTTGATTGTCTTTGTTGTCAAAGACAGCTTTCAGCTTTGCGGTTCCGGTTGTCGGATCGATCTGATTATCAATCGTCTGCAGCTTCCCGGTTGCAAGCTTGGTTTGATTGTCACGGCTGTAGGCTTCCACCAACAGCGTCGTGCTCTTCATGTGTTGTGCCACGGTCGGCAACTGGTCCTCGGGCAGGGTAAAGATGACGGCGATGGGCTGCAGTTGCGTCAGGATCAGCATGGGGTTGGTATCAGCCGCGTGCACAATATTTCCCGGATCCACCTGTCGCAGTCCGACGCGGCCGGTGAATGGCGCCGTGATGTTGCAGTAGACAATTTGCAGCTTGGCGTTATCGATCTGCGCCTGATCGGTCCGAACCTGGCCGTCCAGTTGATCCACCGTTGACTTCTGCGTATCAACTTGCTGCTGCGCGATGCTTCCCGATGGAATCAATGTGGTGTAGCGATCCAGGTTTAATCTCGCGTCACGCAACGTAGCCTGGTCCTTGAATAGCTGAGCCTGCATTTGTTCCAGCTGCACCTGGTAGGGGCGCGGATCGATGAGGATGAGCAAGTCGCCTTCTTTTACGATCTGCCCTTCCTGGAAGTTGACTCGCATGATCTGGCCGTCGACCCGGCTTTTTATGTTCGCGGTGTAGAACGCACTCACTGAGCCCAGGCCGACGAGATAAACCGGCACATCTTGCTTTTGCACTTGGGCGACGGCGACCGAAACGGCGTGCGGGGCCGCGGCCTGTGCTTTTTGCTGTTTGGCATCGGCGCCGCCGCAGCCGAAAAAAGAGAGGCAAAGCAGGGCCAGCGCAATGGCCATTGTGCGCCGAGGTACATCACGAGCAGCGAAGCGCTTTTTTGCTGTAAGAGGACTCGAATCGATCATCATCACGGTTTACTTGGAAGCAATATTTCAAAAGATAAAAGATAGGCGATAAACAGCCATTTATTAGACGTGTTCACTTTGACTAGGTCGCGGCACCTCTACCCCAATAAAGCCAGCAGCGTCTTGCGACAATATGTTTCCGCCGGAGCTGATCGGTTGGAACCGGAACACAGGATTAATAGTAGAACCGTACCAGTTAAGCATCAACTGCGGCCCTGCGCAGGTCAAGGTTACCGAGAGAGTTTTACAAATCTTTACTCCGGTTGACCCTAGCTTTACCGTTCGGCCGATAGCGCCGATGACAGGGGATGCAGAGCCTCATAGGCGGCGATTTCGCTTTCGTGTTGCAAGGTCAGTCCAATGTCGTCCAACCCATTCAACAAGCAGTGGCGTACGAATTCATCGATGGGAAACTTTGCGCTCAAGCCGTGATCATCGCGGACTTCGCACCGTTCCAGGTCGATGGTGAGTTCATAATTCTCGAACTCTCGGGTGCGCCGCATTATTTCAGCGGCCTCGGCCTCGTTCAGGCGGACGGTGAGAAAGCCGTTCTTCGTGCTGTTGTTGGCAAAGATGTCAGCGAACGACGATGAAATAACGGCGCGGAATCCGAAATCTGCCAGCGCCCACACGGCGTGCTCGCGGGAGGAGCCGCAGCCAAAATTCTTTCCCGCCACCAGAATGCTCGCGCCTTGATACCGCGGCTCGTCCAAAACAAATCCAGCGTTCTTCTTTCCATCCGCGGAGAAGCGCCAGTCGTAAAACAAAAACTGCCCAAAGCCGGTTCGCTCAATCCGTTTTAGAAACTGTTTGGGGATAATCTGATCGGTGTCCACATTGATGCGATCCAGCGGGGCGACCCGGCCACGATGCACGCTAAATGGTTTCATTTTTCCTTGTATTCCCAGATCAGTTCCAAGTATTCGTCGCCGACAACATCGCGGCTCCTACTGACCCCTGACCACTGACCACTGGCCACTGCCTATTGAAATTTCCAGTTGCGAATATCCGTGAAGTGCCCCTCAATCGCCGCTGCGGCCGCCATCATCGGACTCACCAGATGCGTGCGCCCTCCCCGTCCCTGCCGCCCTTCAAAATTCCGGTTACTCGTAGAGGCGCAGCGTTCGCCAGGCTGCAAAATGTCGGGATTCATCCCCAGACACATGGAGCATCCGGACTCCCGCCACTCAAAGCCCGCATCCAGAAAAATTTGGTGAAGTCCTTCCCGCTCCGCTGCTCGTTTGATGGCCTGCGAGCCAGGCACGACCATGGCCCGCACCTTCGAACTCACGTGATATCCCTTAGCCACCTGGGCCGCCGCCCGGAGATCCTCAATCCGCGAGTTCGTGCACGATCCGATGAAAACGCGATCGATCCCGATATCTTCAATGCGTTTCCCCGCCTCAAGTCCCATATACTGCAAAGCTAATTCGGTCGCGCGCCGGTCCGATTCCTTCAGGCCGCCAGGCTCGGGCACGCGTCCGGTAACCGGGGCCACCATGCCGGGATTCGTGCCCCAGGTCACAAACGGAGAAAGCTGTGCCGCGTCCATCTCAACCACTTTGTCGAAGGTCGCCCCTTGATCTGTTGGCAAGGTGCGCCAGTAGTCGACTGCTTTATTCCATTCGTCTTTATTCCGTTCGTCGTGGCGTGGTGCAAATCGCTTCCCTTTCACATATGCGAACGTGGTTTCATCGGGCGCCACCATGCCGGCCCGAGCGCCGGCCTCGATGCTCATATTGCACAGCGTCATGCGGCCTTCCATCGAGAGCGACCTTACCGCCTCTCCGGAATACTCGAGCACATGCCCCGTAGCACCATCGGTGCCGATTTGCCCAATAATTCCCAGCGCCAGATCTTTAGCGGTCACGCCTTCCGGCAAGCTCCCGCGCACGTCGATCCTCATTGTCTTCGGCTTCTGCTGGGCCATGCATTGTGTCGCAAGCACATGCTCCACCTCGGACGTGCCGATTCCAAAGGCTAGCGCGCCGAATGCGCCGTGGGTGCTGGTATGGCTGTCCCCGCAGACGATCGTCATTCCGGGCTGCGTCAACCCCAGTTCCGGGCCGATCACATGGACGATTCCCTGGTCGGGCGAATCCATGTCGAAGAGCTGCACGCCAAATTCTTTACAGTTGGTCTGCAGCGCGGCAATCTGCTTCGCCGCAATCAGATCCGTGATCACGGTTCCGCGCGGCTCGGTGGGGATATTGTGGTCCACGGTCGCCACAGTGCGAGCGGGCTGCCGGACTTTTCTTCCCGCCGCTCGCAAACCATCAAAGGCCTGCGGCGAGGTTACTTCATGAACCAGATGCAGATCGATGTAAAGGATGGGAGATCGGCCACTCGGCTGCGCGACCAGGTGCGCATCCCAAACCTTCTCGAAAAGTGTTCTCTTTCCTGACATTGTTTAAAGACGCCGACGAAGGATCGTGTAGCGAGTCGTGACTGTCTGGAACCAATTTTACCAGCTAGGCTGCGTGCGACTGTCCTTTGGGCCTTATCTTTCCGAGACTCACCAAGCGAGAATAAACCGCCAGCCTATTGCGGCCAAGGTCGCGGCCAATTTGACCGAGGTCAACATGCCGGTAGAACTCTGTGCAAATCCGCGCGTCTTCATCCCGTTGCCACGGCCTATCGGGGGCGAGCGCCAAATCTGGTTTCACGACTTCCCCCTCTGACGTGGCCTGACTCGGGCACGCCCCGCGCCCGCCTGCATCTCCAGATGGAGCGCAGAAATTCATGGCAACCTGGCATGGAATCTTGCCAAGCCTTTCCAAACGCGCCGTAATTCCTCCGCGGAGTCGCCCGTGGAGTTTGGCGATTTCCCGGATGCTCATTCCTCGGTCAAATTCAGCGCAAAGCTGTTCCTCCTCAGCAGCAAGCCATAGTTTGCCGACCTTCGCGGGGAGATGGCTCCTCTTGATAGAGCGTTCCGCCTCGGATTCAAGGGCCGATACCGCCTTTTCAAGCGCTCGAACCGTTTGAATCTGCTGAAGAACTGAATCCTCTTTGCACGTCTCGCCCGTGGCCGGATTTTTTCCATCCGCCAGCGCTCGAATGATGTTCAATGCCTCCCAGGTTTCCATTCGAATCTCCTCAACTCGGATGCAAGCATACGGAACCGATCCCGCAACGTCTGTGACAGGCGAACATAAGACGAAAATGACCTGTGGAAATGCCTGCACCGGGAAACTCACGGGCTGAGCTCGGAGTCACTAGTCCCCGGCTCCGAAGAGCGGCATCCCACTATCGCATCGTGTCGGCGCAGCCTTCTCAGGTATCATAAAACTTTCGCACACATGATCAACGGCAAGCGCATCGCGGTCGTAATGCCCGCCTACAATGCGGCGAAGACGCTTGAAGCCACCGTCGGCGAACTGCCGGAACTGGTGGACCTGCGCATCCTCGTGGACGACAGCAGTTCTGACGGCACCGTGGAGCTGGCGCGACGCCTGGGTCTGCAGGTCTTCCTGCATGATCGGAACTACGGTTACGGACGCAATCAGCAAACCTGCTATCGCGAAGCCCTGGCCGCGGGAGCTGACGTCGTGATCATGCTTCACCCCGATTACCAGTACACTCCGCTTCTGGTAACCGCCATGGCAAGCATGGTGGCTTATGAGGTTTACGACGTCGTCCTGGGCTCGCGCATTATCGGCGGGACGGCCCTGCTCGGCGGTATGCCGGTCTACAAATACATCTCCAACCGCGCGCTCACGGCGTTCGAAAACCTTTTTCTGCGCGTGAAGCTTTCGGAATACCACACCGGATACCGCGCCTTCAGCCGCAAGGTGCTTACGGAATTGCCACTGCTGGAGGACTCCGATGATTTCGTCTTCGATAATCAGGTGCTCGCGCAGTGCGTGCACTTTGGCTTTCGCATCGGAGAAGTGTCGTGCCCCACGAAATATTTCAAAGAGGCCTCGTCGATTAACTTCCGCCGCAGCGTGAAATATGGTTTCGGTGTGCTGGCCACGACTTTGCAATTTGCACTGCAGAGGGCGGGGATAATCCACCTGCCGCGGTTTAGTGACCATGGCCGCAAGCTCGATCCCGGCCTTCCTACCTACTACCAACGCACCACCGAAACTGCTCGCCGGGCATAGCACCTTGGGCAACAGAGCCGCGCGCCCCGCGGACTAAAAGCCATGTCACAAATGGGTTCGGGAAGGGCACGAAGTTCCAGTCGTGCCGTCCAGAGCCACTACAGACGAGGGCTTTAGCCGCTGAGGGACATCGCCTGCTGCTTCGGACTATTTATTGAGATGGTTCAGTCTGACGGACCTGTACACCGGCGATCCGGAGAATCGTCCTTGGGACGGTCCTCCTCGACTCAGCATGACGGATTGGTGGGATTGGTCGATAGAGCCTTGTTTTTCCTAGGTCATCCACGCAATAGTTCCGCATTCCACAGCTTCTCCACAGCAATCCGCTTCCGGTATAGTTCAAACAGCCTATTTCTGCCTCACAATCCTTACGGAGCAGTGTCTTCCCCTTCATGACCGAGTCTGCCGACTTCAAAGAAATCGTCAAGCTGCAGGCGGACATCGTCCGCATCGTCGGCGATTACATCAAGCTGAAGAAGTCAGGTGCGCAGAACTATTCGGGCCTTTGTCCCTTTCATGGCGAGAAGACGCCGTCGTTTTCGGTGCATGCCACGCGCCAGTTTTACCACTGTTTCGGCTGCCACGAATCCGGAGACGTATTCAAGTTCGTGCAGAAGATCGAGAACATCACCTTTCCCGAGGCTTTGCGATTGGTCGCGCAGAAGCTGGGAATTCCGCTGCCCAAGGCTACGTACTCGAGTCCCGCAGAGGCCAAAGAAGCCAGGCTGCGCGCTCAGCTGTTCGACATCCAGGAGCACGCTGCGGCATTTTTCCAGGAATGCATGAAGCGTCCTGAGGGCGCGCGCGCCCGTGAATACTTGCTGGGGCGCGGGCTGGACGAAGAAACGATTGCGCGCTTTCGCATCGGCTACGCGCCCGATTCCGGCTTCCTCCTGCGCGACCGGCTGGCAAACGAGTTCAGCGAAGAGGTGCTGCGGGAAAGTGGACTGTTCTCGTGGAAGCAGGAAGACAGCCGTCAGACCTCAGACCTTGGACCTCAGCAAACTGAAGCCGAAGTCCGAGGTCTGAGGTCCGACGCCCGAAGTATCTACTCCAAATTCCGCAACCGCGTCATGTTTCCCATCTCCAACGACGCCGGAAAAATCATCGCCTTCACGGGACGAACCCTGGCCTCCGACGAGAAGGCCGGTCCAAAATATTTGAATTCCCCTGAGACCGGAATTTATTCGAAAGGCCGGGTTCTGTTCAATCTAGACCACGCGAAAGAAGCCATCCGCAAGCTCGATTACGCGATCCTGGTCGAAGGCCAAATGGATTGCATTTCCGTCTACGCCGCCGGATTTCACAACATCCTCGCCAGCTCGGGTACGGCATTTACCGAGATGCAAGCCAAGGTGCTCGGCCGCTTCAGCAAGAACGTTATCGTTAACTTCGATCCGGATACCGCTGGCGCGAAAGCCACGGAGCGCACGCTGGGTTTGCTGGTGGAGGAAGAATTCAACATCCGGGTGCTGACCCTCGAACAGGGATTCGATCCCGATCTCTACATTCGCCGCAAGGGTAAAGACACATACGGAGCAGCTTTGCGCGCTTCGCAGAAATATTTCGATTACCTGATCGATCGTGCGCGCAGTCATTTTCCAGTTCGCAGCCCCGAGGGCAAAAAAAATGCTGTGAACTACCTGCTGCCCCATATTCAACGCGTGCCCAGCCGCATTGTCCGCGACGAACTGGCGCAGGAGATCGCTCAGAAGATCGGTATTGATTCGGCTGTGCTCCGGCAAGAATTGCGGCATGTGGCTGCGCAGCGCTCCGCGGCGACAGTGAAAGCTCCCGCAGAAGCGCAAGCTACCGACGCCGAGCGCATTCTCATCCGGGCGCTGGCTTCGGCGCACCAGATGCAGCCCGGAGCCGGGCATCTTTCCGCTCGCGACGGTGCGGAAGAAGAATTCGATCCCGCGCGCCAGGCGCGCTACGCACTCGAGAATGAGGGCCTGCATCGCGGTTTAGCCACAGAATCGCTGGTCGATGCGCTACTCAATGCGGGGACAGAAGTTGCCGATGTAATGGAGGTGCCATGCTCCGACGGTGAGCGCCGTATGCTCGCTTCCATCCTCTTGAAGGAGGACGAAGAACTTAGCGCCGAGCGCCTCGAGGGCGCGGTGCGCGCTCTGCGCCGCATCCATTTGCGCCGTCACCTCGACCAGGTGCAGCGCGAACTGAAGAAGCCCGGCATCAGCGACGATAGAGTACGCATGAAAGAATTATTGCTTGAGTTAGAGCGGCTGAGCCGTGCGTTAAGGGCGCCGAACATCGAGGAGCTGACTACGAAATAGCGCCTAAAACACGAAAAGTGTATGAAACAAAACGGCCCTTGGTGCCATCTAACTATTTAGCAGAATTAGAGATAGCGGCGGGCGGCGGGATTTTCGCGGGGCAACCGATAGACGACGCAGCACTTATGTGCTAAACTCTGTAAGTTTGTGCTAGGTGCACAACTCCGCGCTACCCCACATTCCCACCTTTTAAGACTGTACCACGACGCTCCGCGCGAGCGAATTGACGAATTTGAGGACACGCCTCTTGGCTCTTGAAGACAAGTACGACGACATTAAAAAGCTGGTCGATGCCGGGAAAGAGAAGGGATATCTTACCTACGATCAAGCCAACGACTTGATCCCGCACGATGTGCACAGTCCCGAAGACCTGGACGACCTGCTCACTACGATTGGCACGCAAGGCATCGACGTGTTGGAGGGCCCAAAACTACCTTCCGCCGCGCTCGACAAGAAATTCGACGAAGGCGAAGAGGGAGAGGATGTCGAACTCGACCTCACCCCCGGCGCTCTCGAAAAAACCAATGATCCCGTCCGCATGTATCTGCGCGAGATGGGAACCGTCCCGCTGCTGACTCGCGAAGGCGAAGTGGAAATCGCCAAGCGCATCGAGCGCGGCCAGTTGCGCGTGCTCAAAGCGCTTTCCCGGTCGCCCATCGTGATTCACGACCTTCTTGCCATGGGCGAAGACCTGAAGAAAGGTGTGCGCTCCATCAAGGAAGTTGTCACCTTCGACGAGGAGGAAATCACCGACGAGATTCTGCAGAACCGCTTGAACGAATTCACCGGCAAGATCGACGACATGGCCAAGCTCTACAAAAAGGTCGGCGTCCTGCAGGAGAAATACGCAACTGTCTCGCAAAAGAAGCGTCCCAAGGATCATCGCCGCGCCCGCCGCAATCTGGCCCGCGGCATCGTTCGCGTTTCTCTTGCCGTCCGCAGGCTCGGCTTTACCAATGCCGAACGCAAGCGCCTGATCGACCGCGTCAACAAAACCGTCGACAGCATGCGTTCGCTCGACCGCCAGGCTGGGAATCTCGAGCGCAAAGCCGACGCCACGCGCAGTGAAGATCAAAAAAAAGAATACCGCCGCCAGGCCCGCGCCGTAAGAAGCGAAATTGAAAAGCTCGAAGCCGAGGCTGGCCTGTTGTTCCAGGAGATCAAGCGCACACAGCGCGAAATCATCCAGGGCGATATGGACGCGGAACAGGCCAAGCGCGAACTGATTGAGGCCAACCTCCGCCTGGTCGTCTCGATCGCGAAAAAATATACCAACCGCGGCCTGCAGTTTCTCGATCTGATTCAGGAAGGCAACATCGGCCTGATGAAAGCCGTGGACAAGTTTGAATATCGCCGCGGGTATAAGTTTTCCACTTATGCCACGTGGTGGATTCGGCAGGCGATTACTCGTGCAATTGCTGATCAGGCGCGTACAATTCGCATCCCCGTCCACATGATCGAAACGATCAACAAGTTGATCCGCACTTCGCGGCAGCTGGTGCAGGAACTGGGACGCGAACCTACGTCGGAAGAGATCGCTAAGAGAATGGACATCCCCGTCGCGAAAGTTCGGAAAGTTCTCAAAATCGCACAGGAGCCCATCTCGCTCGAAACTCCGATCGGCGAAGAAGAGGATTCGCATCTCGGCGACTTCATCGAAGACCGCGCCGTAGTCTCGCCGGCCGAGGCCGTGATCAACGTAAACCTCAAGGACCAGACTGGACAGGTCCTGCGCACGCTGACCCCGCGCGAAGAAAAAGTCATCAAGATGCGCTTCGGCCTCGAAGACGGCAGCGAGCACACTCTGGAAGAAGTCGGCCAGTCATTCGCCGTGACCCGCGAACGCATCCGCCAGATCGAAGCCAAAGCCCTTCGCAAACTGCGCCACCCCTCGCGCTCGCGCAAGCTGCGCGCGTTCATGGATGGTGTAAGAGACTAAGGGGTTTAGCCGCGAAGCGGCGCCAGAATGCAGCCCAGGGCGCAAGCCCTGGGTTTTCTTTTGAAAAGCGCGAAATCAAGCCCTGAAAGGGCGAAAGACAGTCAATTCCAAATATAACGCTCGTCATATACCACGTTGTTTTTCTTCAGCAACGCACAAATTCCTCCTGAAATGATCTCTTCCTGTGATGTTCCTCCTGCGTCGCAATGTATTTGGTGACCGCTGCGACGTTTGATTCGCTAACGCTGAATGCGCCGTATCCAGCTTGCCACCCGAATTCTTTGTGCCCTTTCTTTCGAATCCATCCTGACGAATTTGTTTTGACGATGCGTGCGATCTCTGCAATGGAATGGGCAGGACGAATACGTATCAGCATGTGAACGTGATCGCAGGTGCCGTTAACGATGAGGGCTGTGGCGTGCATCTCGCGAACGATACCGCCCAAATACGCGAAAAGGTTCGAGCGGATGTCTGGCGCGATCAGAGGCTTGCGCAGCTTGGTGCTGAAGATCAGGTGCACCACGACATTGCCGCAGGTCTGCGCCACGTTTCTTTCGCCCTTTCAGGGCTTATTGCCCGATTTCACCTTTACCCAGGGCTTGCGCCCTTGGCTGCAATCTGTCGCCGCTTCGCGGCTAAGCGATTGTGGTATCGGTCATTGCGGGAACAATGTGACGGATGTCACGACGCGCAGAAAGCTATTTCGGCATTCCCAAAATGGAGAGGCAGCGCCGCCCCGGCAAACCCCAGCCCCGCAGGGGCGGCATACGATAGCCCAGGACGTGAGTCCTGGGTAAGCCCCGAAAATGGAACCAAGTCCCGTAGGGACGACAGAAGCTACATACATCGCGGAAGGCGCGGATGTTTCGGATAGAGTAAGAGACTAACTCCACACACTTGTCATTCCGAACTGGGCGGAAGGCCCGGTGAGGAACCTGCTTTTCGCCTTCACACAAGGCACGGCCTAGGCTGCGCATTTATTCTTTCCCAAATTGGCAGCTCGTATCGGAATAATTCCTCTTTGGCCGTGAAATACCTTCAGGCTCAAAATACAATCAATCACGCAACAGGGTCGTTTGGAGGGTGGTGCCAGTGGGTACTGGACGACGCCTGTCACGCGTTCGAGTGGCTTCAGCCACTAGGGTTCGATTCCCTCGCCCTCTAATGTCACTCGAATTTGCAAATCTTTAGTTGACATGGTCGTCTGGACTGGTACGATTAAATTGACAGGCGTCGTTTAGCACCATCGCAAGCCCCGAGTGATCCTCGGGGCCTTTGTTTTTGCGTTCGTGGTGCCCCCTTCGAAAATCGCGGGTGGGGCAACTTTAGTCGTGGCGGGGGCTAAAGATGGCCGGCCCCCTTCTGTCCAGTCTCCAAGTTGGAAACTAACTACCAGTCCCGCTTCTACCCCCGAGCCTCGTTCCGCGCGGGCGCTTCTTGCGGATTCTAATACTAGAAGAATATTCGGGATGATTCGGGGCGTCGACGATGATGTGCGTTCCACGGATCAACCGTCGTTTGCGCCAATGATTTCCGTTTTTTGTCCCATCGAACGGATCGTCATCCCAATATCGACTATCGGATGTATAAATCCGCGTTATACCGGCCTGGATGATCGAAGAACAACAGGCGAGGCAAGGAAACTTCGTGACATAGATCGACGCCCCTCGTACTGAAATTCCCATGCGAGCAGCATTTATGATTGCATTCTGTTCGGCGTGGCAAATAACCTTTAGTTTCTCGTCAGCATCGTCAAGGATATCTTCATCGTCCTGAACTCCTCGCGGAAGGCCGTTGAAACCCGTAGTTATGACGATTCTGTCTGCTGACACGATTACTGCGCCCACTCGGCATCTTGGATCCTTTGATTTCTGAGCAGCGGCCTCAGCAATTATAGAGAAATATTCATCCCACTCGTTTGGCTTTACGAACGAGATATAAGCGTCTGTTCCTAACTCGGGTAGGTTAATGGGTGAAAGAGCTGCCCGTGGTCGCGCCATGTTACATTACCTCCATTGATCTTAATAAGTTACTAATGAAGCGGCGATGTGCAATGTTCCTTTAGTAATCTGAATATCAAGAGTGGCCCACCCTAGTAGGGGCGAGCTATGGGGCTTTGTCACCCAGTTGCCGTCGTGTAATCGTCATCGTTCTATTGCGCTTGAGAGCCTCACCATGACTGCAGAAAAAAACGAGCATGACGTGGCGCAGGAGGCCAGCCGCCTGAAAAGGGAGCACGTATTAGAGCGGCGAGTTGCTGAGGCACGAATTCACGACATCAGTCTCGGCCACTATGAAAAACTTTCAGTACTACAAGCTGCAATTTTTGCACTTAGCGTAACGTTTTTGGCGGGACTTAGCTCGCAGGCCGCGACTCATCACGTCCCCATACTGCACTTGAGGTTCTTAATCATCTGCTGGATTGCAATGCCGTTCTCGATCCTCCTCTGTGTTGTCCACAATTGGCTAAGCACGCAGAGCTTTATTGCGCTCAATAGCGCGTGGGGATGGAGCAGTAAGAAATTACTGCTAAGGGACATAGCAAGCGTTCCGAACACTGATCGGTCGTCAACCTTCGAAGCGATGCTGTACAATTCGGGGATTATGGACGAGTGGCAAGCTAAAGACGCTCGGAAGTCCTCTTGGCTCTATCGACTCGCTAGGTATTTGGAGTATGCCGTCCATATCACATTTTTGGTGGGTCTCATTTGCCTCGGATCATTCGTAATCACTAACGTCGGGGCTTTTCTCCCATAAATTCATCTCCCCTCAGGCGCGGCCTTCGGCGCGGTACGCTAAACCTCCTCAAGCCCGCTCCAGTGGCCTTTCCCGCCCGCTTCCTAAAGAAGTCGGCCGCAGCGGCAGCCGCAAATCTACATACTGTCACAAGTCGTACTGCGACTGCACATTCATCCACAGCTCTGGAGTGGTGCCCAGAGCGGCCGCCAGCAGGCCTTCGCATCGGAAGCTGACGACCTTCACCCTACCCACCCTTCACTTTCGAGCCTGTACGTCTTTGATGTGGGTCGCAATGTACCAAATATTGCCGAACGGATCTGTCACTCCACCCGAGCGATCGCCGTAGGGTTGGTCCTTCGGTTCCTGGATCGACGTCGCGCCCGCCGCCAAAGCCCGCTGATACACGGCATCGCAGTCCGGCACATACATGTAGAACATCGACTGCATGGGTTGGTAGGGGCCATGCGCCTCGCCCATTTCGACCACGGCATCGCCGACGCGAATTTCTGCGTGATGAACCACACCATCGGGCGAAGCGTGCTTTCCCAATTCCTGTGCGCCGAAAGCTCTCTTCAGGAAGCTGATCACCGGCTCCGCACGCAGCGGATGCATGTATACATTCACATTATGCAATCCCTTCGGTATGTAGTTCTCGCCCTGGTGCGTGGCGATGTACCAGTAGTTGCCGAACGGATCCTTCACGCCTGCGCCCCGTTCTCCGTATTCGTGATCCTGGGGTTCACCGACCGAAGTCGCTCCCGCCTGCAAAGCCTTTTTGTAGGCGGCGTCAGTGTCCTCAACATAGATGTGCAACGCCGTCGTGTTCGTCTTGGCGTTGAATGGTTCGCCGGGAATCCCTCCGCCCATCATTAGCATGGTGTCGCCGATGCGCGTTTCGCCATGAATTCCTCCAGCTCCGCCAATTGCCCGGAACGTCTCCTCCGCGCCAAACGCCTGCTTCGCAAATGCGAGCATCGCATCTCCGTCCGGCGCAATCATGTAAGGCGTCACCGTGCGGAAGCCCGGCGGAACCGGATTCACTCCCTCGTTCTTCGATGACATTTGCCCGCCCTCAGGCCCGGTTGTCATCCTCTTCATGCGCCGGTGCATCTCTTCGACCGACATTTCTTCCTTCACCTGGTAGCCAACCCACAAATATCCGAACGGATCGGCCAACGTCACATCGCGACGGCCGTAGAACTGGTCCTTCACAGGACGTACCACCTTCATCCCCGCCGCAATCGCGTGCTCCGCGAACGCATCCACATCTGGCACCTGGACAGACATCGAAATCGGGGAATTTCCCAGCGTTTCGGCGCTGAAGCGGCCGCCCTCGGCCCACTCTCCGCTGATGTGGAGGGTTGAATCGCCGATCATGATCTCGGCGTGCAGGTCTCGTTCGCCAAGTTCGAAACGGAATATTTCTTTCGCGCCCAAAGCCTGCTTGTAGAACTCAATTGCTTTCGCAGGATCTTGGAACGCGATCCTCGGGACTGCCATCGTACGAACGGTTGCAACGGGTTCAGCAACGGTAGACATCTTTTTCCTCCCCATGAATTTAGATTTGAGTCGTTCTTTGAAACCTTCTCGCGGCAAATCCCGCAATTCGCCGGCAATGCGGAGCAGCGGCTCAATTTCGGCTTCAACCCTCGAAGCTTTGGAGTTGTTGCGCGCGAGCATCGCGTCGACAGCTTTATTGAGTTGTTCGACCTTTTTCGCCTCGCTGTTTGGCGGATTCAGAGAGCGCTTAGGCATCGGCACCCTCCATGCGCGCCCGCAGACTGCTGAGTGCGCGGAATTGCAACTGCTTCACCGCACCTTCGGTCTTGCGGATTTCCCGCGCCACTTCCTTAATGCTTTTTTGCTCCACGAAGCGCAGCACCACCACTCGCCGCTGCTCGGCGGGCAGCGTATCCACCAGCCGAAACAACGTTGCCTTGCGCTCCACTTCCTCGAATTCTGTACCGCCGGCCTTCGCCGCTTCGATCGCTTCCGGCTCGTCTATCGCCTGCTCGCGGCTCTTGCGTTGCCAGCGGTCTGAAATCAGGTTCGCTGCAATCCGGAACAGCCACGCCGCAAACGGAATCCCACGCCACTCAAATCTCCGCAAGTTGGCCAGCGCATGATGAAATACCTCGGAGGTCAGATCCTCAGTTTCCGCGCGATCTCCCACCCGCCTCACTACGTAGGCATAAACCCGCTCGAAATTGATCTCGTAAAGCTCCGCAAACCGCGCAGGATCCTTCTGCGCCGCCTCGACCAGAAGCCGCTCGTCCGCTTCTCTCTTCAGAGCCTTCAACGAATTCTCCGCGCGGAGTAGTCTTACACAGGGATAACGCGTGCCAGCAGGAAAAAGTTACGGCGAATTTCGGCGAAAAGGACTGGCGGAGAGGGAGGGATTCGGTCGCACTCCGGATATTGATAATACGCAAGTTATTGATTCTGTATACCGCTCACTCCGCTTGGACTGCTCACTCCGCAACCTCATGGCACAAAAACGGCACAAAATGAGCGTCACTTCTTAGGAGCTTGAAAGCCGATTTTCGGCGGCGGCTCCATTGTGATTTCCACTTTCACCGGAGCGCCGCATTGGACGCAGACGCCTCGGTATCGTCCTCCCGCCATAAACTCTACTCGTATCGGTCCACTGTGACCGCATGTCAACTCGTGTACTTTGATTGTGCCTTTCTGTTTCGGCATCGTTTCTCCTCTCCTTCGCAAGCCCTTACAGATTCCGAACCTGCTTCGCCATTCGCTCAAGTTGATTGGCGATTTTTGCCGTTGCCTTTTGCAGTCCGATTCTCCGCCCGTGGGCGCGAGCGGCTTTCAAATACCAGACCGTATGTGCGTTGATTGCAAGCGCCTGTTCCTTAACGGTGAGTTCCTCGAAGGTCTTTGTGTCGTCTTGATGCCGCCGGACTACTGTAGACATTTTCCTCATCTCCCACGCCATTCTGAGTTTACGCTTTTGCAGCGATGCGGCGCTTCAAAATCCCCCGTCATGTGCTTCACTTTCTTTAGGCTCCCAGCGCTAGCTTCGGAGACACGTAGGCGGTTGCGAAAATGGGCCCCAACATTTGTAGCATTTCCTTTTCGCAGTCCTTCACAAAGAGCACTTTCTTATCCGAGCTGACACAACAAGGCGTAAGCAATCCGGCGGAAAGTCTTGCACTCGTGAGAATATGAAACCAAACTCCGCGCACAAGTAGACAGTATGACGCGGTTTGCCGCGCCCAAGGGCCAAGGGTCAAGAGGCGGGAGCCTCGGTCCGTACAGACGGTGACCCGCACAACAACGCCGGGAGGGAATCCCGATTCCCCCGCGAGATACCTGCGGATTGGCTCCGCAAAGACTCCGAGCGAGACGCCCGTGGCCTGCTGGTTTAGGGTCTGCCATTGTTGGACGCCGGAACGCCACAAAACGCTGAGAGCAAAATAAGCGAGTTGCTCCGTGTCCACTCCTACGGCGCTCCCTGAAAACGCAACAACATTCGGCCCTACGCTAAACGGTATCGCCAGTCTCAGCCGGTCAAGTAGAGCAAACTCGGTCTTGCGCTGCACGAGGCGCATTATCAGAGATTCGCCGTGACTGCTGAATCGCTGCTCACAGTCTCCACACAGAAGATGACGCCAGATTTGCCGTTGCGTGGGCGTAATCAGTTGCGGAGTAATCATTACCGGGTCGGCGTTGCCGTCTCGGCTTAGCACGTAGATGGCACGCCCTAAGAGATGGCTCCGCCGCAACTCTTTCTCTTGGAGACAAAGAGCGCAAGTGCCGCGTTGTTTTTTCCGTGCCATTTTCGACTCTGCCTATAACAAAATAGTATACCAGAGGGGCGAATGGGCGGCGAAAACATGACTGACTTGGAGGCCTGGCCCAGCTTCGGCTTTTCTGATTACACCACCATGACTGAGGCTGCCCCAGGCGGGTGCCCCATTTCTCGCGTACTTTGCGAGAAGTGGGCGAGCCTTGCAACCCGGGCCCTTGCGTGCCAAGAATCCACAAGCCCTATGTGACATCCAACCTTGCGCCTCACCTGCAATCTGCGTCATCATTGAGCCAAATAAGCACCAGGTTCTTTGAAATTTAAAATAGGCAATCTAAGTCTTTTGTCCGCAATATTTTGCGGATAAAATCTTTCGATTCAAGATTTTAGGGGATTTCAACCGGACCGAGGTTTTGTAACTCCCCTGAATCCAAGGATTTAGCCGGTTGATCTGGAATTTTTTTAATCTGGATTTCGGCACAAACGAGGAACTAGGGGCGAACCTAGGTCGAGGGGGTACTTGGCGCGTAATACAACTCCTCCATCGCCTTCCGCACTTGCTCTGACACCGCTTCCAGACCCCGCATCGACATCCCCGCCGTCGAGATCGGCTCGCCCACCCGCATCTCCAGCGGCCGGCACTTGATGTGGTAGGTATCCATCGGGAGCAGTTCGTAGGTTCCGATCAAGGCGACCGGAACAATATCCACCTGCGCTTTGATCGCCAGGAAGAATGCTCCCGGCAGAAAAGGCTTGATCTCACCGTCCGGCGTCCGCCCGCCTTCTGGATAAATGACCAGCGGCATGCCCGCTTTCAGACTTTTCACGGCAGATCGGATGGCAGCAATCGAATTGGTGGGCTTTTGCTGGTCGATGCAGACCTGGCCCGAACGCTTCAGTTGCCAGCCCACAATCGGATACGCCAGCAATTCCTTCTTGAAAACGATGCGGAATTGAAATGGGAGGTAAACGTAGAGAACCGGAATGTCCATCGCCGAAGCGTGATTCACCGCGTAGACATGGGGCTTGGTGGTATCGATCTTGTCCAGTCCCGTGACCTTCACCGGAGACATGATCGTTTTCATAATGCACCACGACCAAGCCCGCGAAAACCAGTGCAGACGCCGTCCGCTCCGGTCGAACAATCCGCCGGGAAGTGCGATCAGGCCGAGGATCAGTGTGTACAGCCAGATCAGCGGATCAAGAATGAAATACGAACGTAGCCGGCTCAGCCACCCATACTTTTTCCCCGAAATCGCGTGCGGACTGCCGCGCTGCGCCGCGTTCGGGGCAACGACCGGGGCAGCCTGTGGGCTCTGCTCCACTTCCACTGATGATGATGAGTTCGCTTCCTGCACCCTTCTATTCTAGGGGAAAACCGTCCGCTAACGCTTGCTTCAGATTTCCACACCAACCGCGCGCATCACTTCGCCCACCAGATAAATCGACCCGGTAATCACAATCACCGTGGAAGGGTTGGCAAGCGTCCGTGCCCGCTCCACGGCCTGCTGAACATCCTGTATGGCCTCGATCTCAACCGCGGTTCGCGCCGCTGCCTGCTGAATTTCTTCTGGCGACGCCGCTCGCGGATTCGCGGGCTTGGTTGCGATTACTCGCTCTGCCAGCGGAAACAGAATTTCCGTCATCTCCGAGATTGCCTTGTCCCGCATCGCGCCGAAAACAAAAATCAGCGGACGGTCTTCATAACGCTCCGAGAGCGCGGAACGTAGTGCCCAGGCCCCCGCCGGATTGTGCGCCACATCGATGACCATCTCCGGCCAGCCCTCACCCGCCGCGATCACCTGAAAGCGCCCCGGCCAGCGCGTCTCCCGGATGCCGCGCTCCATGCTCGCTGGCGTGATGCCGCTGAATCCTTGCTGCTTCAACTCGACCGCCGCCGCAATCGCAAGCGCCACGTTCCGGAGCTGGTGACGCCCAACCAGCGGCGTCTCCACCAGAATCTCCTCACCCATCGCCGATAGCGGATAGCGATACACGAAACCGGCTTTGCCTGGCTCGGTACTAGGTACCAGGTACTCGGGACTATGCGGCGAAACTGGTGGCACATAAGGAACGGCGTTCACCGCTCTCGCCCCCAATTCTAGAATACTATTTCCGATCACATCGTTAGCTTCGGGCTGCTGCGGCAGCGTGACCACCGCTCCGCCAGGGCGAATAATCCCAACTTTCTCGCGCGCAATCTCCCCCACCGTATTCCCGAGAAATTTCTGATGATCCAGCGATATATCGGTGATCACGCTGACTCGGGGTTCCACCACGTTCGTGGCATCGAGTCGTCCGCCCATCCCGACTTCAAGTACCGCCAGGTCTACCTTTTCTCGCGCGAAGTGTTCAAACGCAATCGCCGTCATCATCTCAAAAAAACTCGGATGCCACGGCAACTCTGCCCGCTCCACCAACTTCTCCGCAACGCGATCCACGTCGCCATGCAGGAACGCAAAATCGTCATCGCTGATCTCTTCGCCATTCACCCGAATCCGCTCGTTGATTCGCACCAGATGGGGTGAAGTGTACAGGCCGGTCCTCAATCCCGAAGCCCGCAGGATCGAAGCCAGAGTCGCGGCCGTCGACCCCTTGCCATTCGTGCCCGCGATAAGCACGCTGGGAAAACGACGCTCCGGATGATCCAGCTCCTGCAACAGCACCTGCATGTGCGCCAGATCGAATTTGTGCGAAGGCGTCTGGGCCAGTTCGTGCCCCAGCGCCAACAGACGCGCGACCGCGGTTTGATAGGAGGAGGCTTTCAGTTCTCGGCTCTTCGCCGCCAACTCTTAGCAACGAGCCGGCAGCTTTTTCTCCGTTTCAGATTATCAAACCGGGGCGAAACGTCGCTTCTCGCTCACACACGGCAGTGGGCCAGCCTCCCAGCAGCACAGCTGTCGCAGATTTGTTTTGTCACTGTTTCAAGTAACGAAGCGCAACACATCCTGATTTAAAAATCTTTGACTCAACAAGTTTTAACTGTAAGCTCTCCCGCAGCCTGACACCTTCCAACAACCGCCTCCCTTCTCCTGCAACGATTGGCTGAACGACAAAACGATATTCATCCACCAGGCCAAGCTCTATCAGTTGTGAAGGAATGTCTACACCACCGACCAAAATATTTTTGCCTTGTTCGTGTTTCAATTTAACTATTTCGTCGCGAAGGTTTGAGCGAACGATTTTCGTATTTTTATCTTCAGCGCTGTCTAATGATCGTGAGAAAACAACCTTCTTCTTGGAGACAAAGGCTTGAGCAAATTCGATATCCGCTTTTGTCTCGGACTGGCTTTTTGCGATATCAGGCCAATAAGGAACCATCAATTGATAGGTTTTACGCCCATAGACGAGCAGGTCAAAATCTCGCAAGAGATGCGTGTAATGTTCAAGTACTTCTTCATCGGGGTTGAATTTGGTATGGTCGCAGCAGCCATCCAGGGTAAGGTTGATTGCAAAGATTACGTTTCTCATTGTCCTGATCTCCTTTTATGTACCAGTGCTTATGAGAGTTTGAGGCCTTGCGCGCTTGGATCGTTCATGTTCTCGACCGTTCATCCTATAGTCGTCGCGCACACAATAAATCGACAGCCACGGATGATGTATTAGGGCTTGGCGGATGATACCTCAGCTTTCATGCGGATTCCATGCGGTGGTAGTGAGGAATGAATGAGAGGTCGAGGCCGGTGGTGCCCACCTTTCGAAAACCACGAAAGGTGGGGCAGCCTCTTCAGTCGTAGCGGAAAGCTGGGCCAGCCCCCACCCGGTTTACTACGGGTTCTTGTAGAACTTGTTAAATTCGTCGAGCGCGCCGCGGAACGTGTCGGAAACTCCTGGAGCAACACGGTGTGTTTCCTTCGTTACCCCCTTGTCAGGGTCGGCATCAAAGCTCCAATGGAGCGTACCGTAGTGGATTTTGGGATCGTCGGAGCGTGCCACTGTCTCGAAGGTATACTGAAAATGATGACCCGTGTGCGGGGTGTCGGAGAGAATCGCGGGAACTTTGTTCTTCCCAGCCTTCGATCCGTGTTGGTTTGAATTCTTACGCACCTCCTCCGGCAACACATAGTCCTGCGGCACTACTGGGTCCGTTTTGGCAGTGCGGATCTTGTACTTGGCAGGCCGGTGGTCGATGGCGAACCCGCCGAGAATGGCCCTTGGGATCGTCAGTGACAGCTTTTCGGGAAGACTCTTGTCGCCATCGGGGACTTTCATGGTGGGGGCGAGCGTCGCCTTGTTGGCGGTGAAGACATCGGCGAAGCGGGACGGCTCGCCATAGTGCTGCTGGGCGATCGTATTCAGCGTCTCACCCTTAGCGGTGACGTGAGTCTTGTCGCTTGCGGTGGTCTGCATCTTGTTGAGATTGCTTTTCTTCTGGTCACCGCTGAGGTCGTCCTTCGACTGATCGAAATCTGCGTTCGCGTCCACGTCAAACTGCTTCACCGCCTGCGAGAGTCGGATCGACTTGGAGTCGGGCGCCTTATCGTTCGGGGTAAAGCTGATCGTACCCGTCTCGCCTGCGCTGAATCCGTTTGAGTCGGCCGTCATGTCGATCTCGAAGTTGCCGAGCGGCACTCCTAGGTTTTTGTCTTTTATGTCGCGGTGGATGCCGGAACTCGCAGCGGCAGAAACGATTACACGTTCGCCGGCAGCAGCACGGGCAGCTACGCTTTCAGCCTCTCGTTCCGCCGCGTCGTCAACTCCGCTGAGTTGCGATTTCGGTTGCACGGTGCCGCCCCGTCGCTGCTGCACGATGTGGGTAAGCTCGTGGGCCACCCGCTTCTTATCGGGCGAGAAGCCGCTGAAGGCGACCCGTTCGCCGGATGTAGCGGCGTGGGCGTTGAGACGATTCATCGGGTCATCCCGGCCGAAGTAGGCATTCACGCGCGAGAAGTCCGCGCCGAAAGAAGACTCCATCTCATTGCGATAGGGGATGGTTGATGGCGAGCCGCTGGTAGCCCCGCGCATTACTTGTTCCGCGATGCCATCTCCTTGCTGCACATCTACGTTCGCCGTAGTGTTAACCCGTAGCTTTGGTCGTATGGTCGTACGGCTGTCAGGATGGATAGGTATTCGGCTGAAGTCGTAAGCAAAGCGGGGTGGCGCCAAGGCGCTGGAAGTAACCTCGGGTTCTCCAGCAATAGTCTGCGGCAATCGCAGTGCTGCTTGATTCCCGATCGTCCGCTGTAAGTGAAGGCTCGAGCTCATGTCACGGCTGTGACCAAGGTGTGTCCTGCCGGGGATTGTAGATTTGTTAGACAAAGTCTGCTGAGGTGCCGACGATTTCTGTGCGAAGGTGCGCATCGTTAACTCCCGCTCGCCTTGAAGCCTGACGTCCGGATAAGAACCGATTTGGCGGTCGAACTCCCGTTTAGGTCAATCCATCCAAGCTGCCCTAAGTGAGCGCGTCTTAGTCCAGCCACGCTCGCGATTGCAGTGTGGATAAGTTCGCATTGTAGGGCCATTTTTGATCTTTGTCATGCTCCGTCAGGACGACGGGAGACCTCGGCTAATCCTCCGTGCCCAGAATCTGAATCCCCGTCGGGTGGCCCACCTTTTCGTTCTTGTTTTTGCCTGCGCCGTTCCAACTGGGGGTGCCCCATCCTTGCGTGGTTTTCGCAAGAGCCTGCCCTGAGCCTGTCGAAGGGGTGGGCGCCACGAACTTCGATCCAGATTTCCGTTCTCAAGACGTATAGGTCGGAGGTTCCCACCTTGCAAAGAACGCAAGGATGGTGTCTAAGAAAAAAAGGATGGCCACCCGCCACTGAAACGATGTAACAGGAACGCAACGATTTCGCTGTGACCGATGAACATGCCAGGGAGAGTTCGCGGCAGCCCACCCGTGAAACTGCCACGGGTGGGGCACCCCGTGCCGTGGCAGAGTACGGCTGGGCCAGCCCCCAGGGACAGTCCCAGGTTTCCGGCGAAAAAAGTGGTTGAACGGCTGAAACGTTCCAACCCCTAGCATCACTATCCTTTAAAACGCCGCGCGGTTGGGCTTTAAACGGGTGGCCCTCGATAAGAACGACGGCGGTTTCAAGGGCAAAAGTATCCTGTCGGTGTTTTGGCACAGTTTTTTTTTCAGAGTGATCGAAGACTAAGACTCTGGAAATACCACAGCCATTGCCACAGAAAATTTCTTATAGGAGTTTCCGTCTATGCCACTCCCGCTCATACCCTTGGCTGCAGTCGCAGCAGGCGCAATCCGGAAAGCGTTGCGCCGCCGGAATAACCATCGGAACGCGGACGAACATAGGTTTGTCGAGGAAATTAAAACGACTGTGGAGGAAGTGGCAGACCGACCATCCGATCCTCCAAAAAAAGGGTCGCCGACGGCAAAACCTTCGCCGCTATTCAAGATATCAGTGACATCGGAACCCTCCGGCGCCCAAATACGCGTTGACGGAGACTATCTGAGCGACACCCCTTTTGAAATCCCGCTAACTCTCGGGAAGCACAAAATATCGATCGAGATAGAGGGTCGAAAACCGTGGCGGGACACTGTGAAAGTCCTCGGAGACGGCCAGAAAATCCATGCGGAGTTAAAAAATCGTGGCTCTGATTTTCTGATTTGACGTGCATTCAAGCAGATTGTACGGGGGCTGGCGGCGGGTGGCCCACCTTACGTTTTCTCCCGCACCATCACGACAAAGGCTGCCCCATCCTTGCGCGGCTTTCGCAAGGGTGGGCACCACGAACTTCGATCCAGAATTTCGGTCTCAAGACCTATAAATCGGAGGTTCCCACCCTTGCAAAGATCGCAAGGGTGGTGTCTAAGAAAAAAGGATGCCCCACCCGCCTATTCAATTTTCGAACAGTGGTTCGACAGCCCTTTCCAGCCGCTTCCCTGCTTCACGGCCGTCATGCTGCAGATAATAGTTCGAGCGCGGTGCTGGCCCTCAATCACAGCGTCGTAACTTTCTTTGAAGCGCGCCAGCCCGACATTTCCGACAACCTGGGTTTGCACATCGCTGATATCGCTCTTGGTGAACTTATTGTTGCTCGGATCGTTGGCATCCTTGATCAATTGCGCTTTCGGAATCCACGTGCCGAAGCTCGTGCCCTCGACATAGGCAGCGGCCAAGTTTGCTTCCAGCCACTTGGCGTCATTGTTGGTCTGCGCTTTGTTGGCCTCGTCCACCCACTGGTCGAATGCTTTCAAGTCGCCGCTGCCCATTTGAGCGGCAATGCCTGCGATGCTGAGACAAACTGCGCAAAGTGATATTGCGAGAAGCTTCTTCATAACGTAGCCCTCTCCTGTGGTTGAATTTTCAATGGTTCAGCGGCAGCAAGGCTGTCATAGCCTCGGTGTGAAGTCAAGCGCGGGGCTAAACATTAGGGTGACGTCAAGCTGCTTGTGTAAATAGGTTGAGGGTGCGGGTTTTCCATTCCAGGTTGAATCTCTGGAAGATGGAGTAGATGATGCGATCGACGCTTTCGACGTTGACAAAGCAAACCATGGGCCGGGTTCGGCGGCGCACTTCTACGAAACAGCGCTCGATGACATTGGTGGTGCGCAGCTTCCGCCAGAGGTGCTGGGGAAAGGTGAACACCGAGAGCAGTTCCGGCAGATCGCGTTCCAGGCGCCGCACCATGGGCCCGTACTCCCGCAGCCAGCGCGCCCGGAAGCGGCGAAACGCGGCCTGGGCGTGGGCCCGGCTCTCGGCTAAGTAAATCGCCTGTGCGCCGGTTTTCACCTCGTCGTAGTCGCGCTTCCGCACTCTCTCCAAAATATTGCGCATCTTGTGCACCCAGCAGCGTTGATGCCGCACCCGCGGATAGACGGTGGGAATCGCCGCCGCCAGTCCGGCACAACCGTCGGTGACGATCAGGCCGAGTTGCTTGCCTTCCAGTCCGCGCCGGTAGAGATCCTGGAGCAGGCCCTCCCAGTCGGATTGGCTCTCGCCCTGGCTGCGCAAAAAAGCCAGCAGGTGACGCGTGCCATCGCGCCGCACCCCGTAGGCCACCAGCATCTGCACCCGCTTGCGCCCCGCCGGACGCCGCACCCGCAGGCTCACTCCGTCTAAGAACAGATAAGCATAGTCGTCGCTCAACTGCGCCTGATGAAACTGGCGCACCGCATCGTCGAGATCGCGGGTCAGATGCGAGACCGTCTGCGCACTCACCACTTCGCCCGTCAGCGTGGCCACCACTCGTCCCACCTGCCGCGTCGAGATGCCGCGCAAAAACGCCTCCCGGATCAGCATGGCGACCTCGGGTGCACGCCGCTGAAACGGTTCCAGCGCGCGCGGCAGAAAACTTTTCCCCCGATGCGCAGCCGGATCGTACCCAACCGGGTCACGAAATCCCGCTCGTAGTAGCCGTTGCGGTAGGCCTGCCGCCGGCTGCGCCGCCGCTCATAGGCTTCCCGCACCGCGTAGCGGTCCCGCTCCCACCTCGAATCCTCTTCCAACAGACGCTTCCAGGCCAGCTTGCTCCCGCCGTACACATCGCCCCAGAAACTTTCCTTCATCTCCGCCAGAAAATGTTGATAATGCTCGGTGATTGGGATTATCTTCGCCATCGGGTGTAGGTCTCCTTTCCAGGAACGGCTTTAGCTTGTGAGGCCAAAGCCAAATTACACCCTCTCACTTTTTACACAATCAAAGTTACGTCACCCTACTGTCTGGCTGCCCCGATGGTTATCAATTCTGTCTGGACTACCGGAACAGCGGCGTCGAAGACGCCTTTTGGCCATGATTCAAGCATACGTTGACGAGAGCGGAGGAAAAGGACAAGGGCCAGTATTTGTATTCTCCGCGCTCATAGCCGAAGCCGAGCAGTGGGCCGATTTTTCGGATCGTTGGAGCGCCGCACTTGAAATGTCTCCCAAGATCGCATATTTCAAAATGTCTGAAGCATTTGTTTGCGGCGGGCAATTCTACAAATTTTCCGACGAGGAGCGAAATGCGAAACTACTTTCTCTGTGTCGCATTCTAAATGACTCCCGTTTAACAGAATTTTCCTTCCTGTCCGATCTGGCGGTGTTTCAGCAAGGTTGGGGTTCCTTAGAGGTGAAACCTTTTGCCGACCCCTACTTTTTCCCGTTTCATGCAACGATTGGCGCGGTTGGGTACGAAGCTCTAGCGCGGAACACCACCGAACGCTGCGAGATTTTCTTTGACCAAAATGTGATTTTTGGCCCCAGAGCTAAAGCCTGGTATCCCGTAATCTGGCAGATCGCCGAAGATATTCTTCGGCCCGTGCTTCCCATCGAACCTCTATTCAGAGATGACAAAGAGGTACTTCCATTACAGGGAGCCGATCTGACCGCATGGATACATCGGAGAAATTATGCCGAAGGGCTTGGGGAATTTTCGTGGTTGCTGCCCGAATTAAGTCAACTGACACGATCCCCTCTTTCAAAACGTCTGACATTGGAAATGATGACAAGGATCGCGCCTAGGCCCCATACCCGTGAATTCGACGCGCAGACCAAAGCGGTTCTTGATCGGTATCGCGAGACCTTCGGGCACGATTGGCCCCCTAAGAGAAAACAAAAACGAGGCAAGAAGCGGAAGCATTAGGGCGCTACGGAGGAAACGCTTTATAATTTCGCCATGACCGATGAGGAGCGGTACATCGCACAAGGTCGAGCACGCGATGCAGCTAAGAAACTAAGGGGCCAGATTGCCACACTGCGAACTTCTCTAGTTGAGTATATGCAATTGCTCGCAGACACCAGAGGTGCCCTTGATCTCTTTCTCGCCGATCCATCTAGGAAAACTCCCGACGGCGGAATCTTTATAGACCATCTCAACCGCCTACAGCGCGATCTATGCTCCGCCGGATTCTTTGACATGACCGCCGAGTACATGGAAAATACCCGCGCACTGCGCGACCTAGAGGAACAAATCAAGGACTTCTAGAAGTTATAAGAATCTTCCATTTTCAACCTGAAAGCTCACAGTTGTTGAGCCAGTTTTCCGCCTTTCAAATCAACGCTTGTCCTGTCACGGCAACTTCTTTGTTATCACAGTTTGGTTAGCCAAGTAAATTATCACCAATATTTGCCTCATGTTATGAGGTACTTGGGCAAAAGCTCACCCATTTACCTATTGACAGGTTTTTCCACAGGTACGTTGCCCGCAAACATCACATCTGCCCAGGAACTGCAGCAGGTACAGTAAATGCTAAGGTCTTCATGTGTCTGCTGGACGTGCCTTGTCCCAACGCGTGTTCGCCGGGCGTCCGACGCGGGCCCTCCTTCGATTCCTTGACTGGCTGGCCGAGCGTACTCTTCCCGCAGAGAAGATTGCCGCGCATCATCGGACTGGGCGGCGTGGAGAGGAGGCGGCTTACTTTCATCTCAGGAGACTGGGATATACGATGGTAGCGCGCAACTTCCGGTCGCCGCGCTGCCGGGGAGAGATTGATTTAATCGGATGGGAAGACGATGTCCTTTGCTTCGTCGAGGTGAAGACGCGGACCACGCGCGATGTGAAGCCAGGGGAAGCGGCGGTTGACCGCCATAAGCGGCGCGAGATCGCGATGGTGGTACGAGAGTATTTGCGGCGCTTTCCACTTTCGTGCCAGTGGAGATTCGATGTGGTCAGCGTATACTACGGGCAGTCAAAAGCCAGCCAGCCGCGGATTGAAGTTTTTCGGAATTCCTCCCTGACGGCGTAGAATTAAGGATTCGTCCATCCTAATTGTGAGGTTTCGTGAGTGCCTGAGCTGAGAAAAGATCCGATTGTTGGACGCTGGGTAATTATCTCCACAGACCGCGCCAAGCGTCCCACGGATTTTGCGCGCGAAAATGTGAAGTTGAAGGGGGGATTCTGTCCCTTCTGCTACGGGAACGAGAGCAAGACTCCGCCGGAAATTCAGGCGTACCGTCCAGGATCGAATGGTGGTCCAGCCTCGCAGCGCGATACCCCGGGTTGGACCGTGCGAGTGGTCCCCAACAAGTTTCCCGCGCTAGGCATTGAAGGCATGCTCAACCGTCAGGCCGAAGGCATGTTCGATCGGATGAACGGCGTTGGGGCGCACGAAGTCATTGTCGAGACGCCAGACCACAATGCCAGCCTGGCGACGCTGCCGCCAAAGCGCATCGAAGATGTCCTGTGGACGTTTCGCGACCGCATCCTCGATCTGAAAAAAGACCGGCGTTTCAAGTACATTCTGTTATTCAAGAATCACGGCGAAGCCGCTGGAGCATCCCTGGAGCATGCGCACTCACAGCTGATCGCACTGCCGATTCTGCCGATCAACGTGACCCAGGAACTGGAAGGCGCGAAACAATACTTCCTCTACAAAGAGCGCTGCGTCTTCTGTGACATTATTAGGCAGGAGCTTGAAAATGGAAGCCGCGTGGTAGCCGAAAACGAAAATTTCCTAACCATTGCGCCGTATGCGCCGCGCTTTCCGTTCGAGACGTGGATTCTGCCCAAGCAGCATGAATCGGCGTTCGAAAATTCCTCCTCGCACATGTTTGAAAATCTGGCCAAGGCGCTGAAGACGCTTCTGATCAAGGCGGATCGCGTGTTGGATAATCCGCCCTACAATCTTGTGGTCCACACTTCACCGGCGCAGGATCCAACCAACGATCACTATCATTGGCACATCGAGTTCATGCCCAAGCTGACCAAGACCGCCGGATTCGAGTGGGGCACGGGCTTTTACATTAATCCGACACCCCCGGAGGAAGCGGCCAAATTTCTGCGCGAAGCCAGCGTGGAGGAGCCGGTTCCAGCAACAGCCGGTTAACAGAATAAGAAAAAAAATAGGGCACGGGTTGAGAGCCGTGCCCTTTTGCAGTCGGACAGAGAGAGAAGTTGATAGCGAGCGCGAACAGCAAACCGCATAGCCACAACTCTTAGATAGAACTTTAGACTGGCTCGAAGTCGGGTTTGTCACAAGGATGTAAAAAGTTGGCAGTGCCCGAGCGGACGGTTCAGCGCGAATGTGCTTTGGCTATCCTTGAGTGCGATCCTGAAATTCTTCATGCCATGCCATTTGGATGGCTTCGAGCTTCCCCTCGTTGGAGGTTTTGGGATCGCCTTTGAAGTCGGGGAGTTCGGTCACGTAGCGGTGGAGGTCGGTGAAGCGGACGGTCAGCGGATCGACCTCAGGATGAGCTTCAGACAGCAATATGCCGATGTCTTCGGCGTCGTCCCAGGTGAGAGATTTGGGCATTGGGAGTTTCCTCAGTGCAGAGTTCAAGTTTCAAGGTTTCAAAGTTTCAAGGTTTCAAAACCCAAAACATCGCGCTTCTGGAAATGCTCTGCTCTTCCGAAACCTTGAAACTTTGAAACCTCTCTCTTCTAGTGGTGTTCTTCCGATATGTAGTTGCGATTCCAGGCGGGGATCTCTACCACCACCTTACCGGGCTTCGTGATCTGGACCTGGCAACCGAGACGCGAGTTTAACTGCAAGTCGGCGGCCATGTCCAGACGGTCAGCTTCGTCGTCATCCATCGGCGATAGATTTTCGGCGCCCTCTTTGATCCAGACGTGGCATGTGGTGCAGGCGCAATTGCCGCCACAGGCGTGGTCGAGCGGGACTCCGTAGTTCAGCGCGATGTCGAGAATCGACTCTTCCTTGCCGTGATCTTCATAGGGCAGTTTGCCGTGCTCAAACTGCACCGTCTTGCCCTCGGGCAGGAACGTGACCTGCACTGTGTTTGGGCCGAGCGTGTTTGGGCCGGGAGCTTCTTCGGTGGCTGTGCCGGCTCCTTGCGATTTCTCTTCTGACATGGCTACCTCAATCATTCTTTCTTGTTATCCTGAGCGCAGTTCATTTCGCGCAACACGCGAGATGAACGAAGCCGAAGGATCTCTACCCCACCAACTACCTTCCCTGCGAAATGTATGCGACTGCAGGGATCCTTCGACTCCGTAAGACTTCGCCATCGCAAAGCCTTACTCCGCTCAGGATGACAATTACTCAAACTCTGCTTTCGCCATGGGATGCGGCGGGGTCGGGCCTTCTCCCATATCGGCCTCGTCCATGGTCTTGCCTTTCAGCGCAACCGTGATCGCGCTGTCCATCATTAATTCTGCGAGACGCATCGTCCCCTGGTTAAGCGCGTCGATGGCCTTGCGGATCGCCTGATAGTCCTCTTCGGACTTCACCGTGACCAATGCCTTCTCCACCTTCGCAATCTTCTTCTTCTCGTCGGTCGTGAGTTGCCCCCACGCCGGACTCTTCTTCGCTTTGTCGAGCGCCGCGAGGATGGTCGCGGCCTCGTTGCGCGCTTCGATGAGCTGGCGCTGCCGGAAATCCTCTTCGGCGCTGTCAAACGAGTCTAGAATCATGCCCTCGACTTGTTCGTCAGTCAGCCCGTAGCTGGGCTGGACCTGAATCTCAGATTCCTTGCCGCTGCGCTGTTCACGGGCCGAAACGTGCAAGATGCCGTTGGCATCAATTAGGAATTTAACTTCAATCCGTGCCATGCCTGCTGCCATCGGCGGGATACCTTTGAGATCGAAGCGCGCCAGAGAACGGCAATCCTTTGCCAGTTCACGCTCGCCTTGCAAAACATGAATTGCGACGTTCGCCTGTCCGTCGACCTGCGTGGTATAGAACTGCGTCGCCGATGCGGGGATGGTGGAGTTGCGCAGAATTATTTTGTCGGTAACGCCGCCCGCGACTTCGATGCCCAGTGAAAGCGGCGTCACATCGAGCAGCAGCATATTCTCGGTGGCTTCCGATCCGCCGCCGAGAATATTGGCTTGCACCGCGGCGCCCAGCGCAACGACTTCGTCAGGATTCAGATCGGTATGCGGTTCGCGGTGAAACAGTTCTTTCACGAGTGCGCGAACTTTGGGGATACGAGTAGATCCGCCGACGAGAACGACTTCGTCAATTTGCTCTGGCTTGAGGCCCGCGTCTTTCAAAGCCTGCTTGCATGGACCGATGGTGCGGTCAATGATGGGTTGGATCAGTTGCTCGAATTGGTCGCGTGTAATTTCGCGCAGATACCGCTTGCCGCCTGGTATTTCAACGTCGAGCTTTGCAGACAATTGCGCCGAGAGCGCAATCTTGGCCTCGATCACAGCTTTTCGAATGGCTTGCACAGCTTCGGCGTTTCGACGGAGGTCGAGACCCAGATCGCCCATGGTATCGTCGAGTGCGATCGTAATCAGCAGATTATCAATGTCATCGCCGCCGAGATGCGTGTCTCCGTTGGTGGCGATGACTTCGAAGATGCCGTCGTGCAGCTTGAGGATTGATATGTCGAAGGTGCCGCCACCGAGATCGTAAACGGCGACAATGCCGTTTTGCTTCTTGTCGAGGCCGTAGGCGAGCGACGCGGCCGTGGGTTCGTTCACCAGACGAAGAACTTCAAGGCCGGCGATGCGGCCTGCATCTTTCGTGGCCTGGCGCTGCGCGTCGTTGAAATACGCGGGTACAGTAATCACCGCTTTGGTGATCTGCGCTCCGAAGAAGCGCTCGGCGTTGCGCTTGAGTTGACGAAGAATCAGCGCCGAAATTTCCGGCGGAGTATAGGTTCTGTCGCCAAGCGTGATCCGCAGAACTTCGCCGGGTTGCAGATCTTCGGCTAACCGAAACGGGAAGAATTTCAATTCTTCCTGAACGTCATCGATACCGCGTCCCATGAGGCGTTTGATCGAATAGACGGCGCGGTCGGGATGCTCGATCAGAGAATTGCGCGCGGCATTGCCGATGATCGGCTGATTGTTCTCGTCCAGCGCGACGACGGAAGGCACCAGGTTCACACCGTCGTCGCCCGGGATCACGACAGGGCTCTCCCCTTGCATAAAGGCCACGAGAGAGTTCGTGGTGCCGAGGTCAATGCCGACGATGCGATCAGAGGACATAGTTCCGAATGCAGAAGTTAGAGGTCAGAATGCAGAAGTAAACAACTCGGCTCTTACTTCTACATTCTTACTTTTGACTTCTGACTTATCCTTCCAACGCCTCACCCACATCCCTAACCAGGTTGCGGATGTAGTTTCTACGGTTCAACAAATCCACCATCTTGTCGCGGGCCGGCTTGCGCTCGCTCTCCGAGACGACCTGACCCGCTTGTTCGCGTTCAATCAATCCGTCCCAGACTTTCCAATAAGCCTGCAATTCGTGCAGGAGCGCCTCGTGCTTCTCTTCGAGTTCGAGCTTCTGCCGGCCGATTTCCTCGACCAGGGCCGGATCGTCCTCGCCCATCTTCTGCTGCGCGCGCAATTCCTCGAGTTGCATGTTTAACTCAAAAACCTCTTCCAGCAAATCGGGCGGAACGATCTGTTTCTTGACTTCTCCACTGGAACGAGCCTGCTCGGTCGCCGATTTCGATTGCTCTTCCAGTTCCACGCCTTCCAGCTTCAGGAGATACTGAGTGCGCTTAATCGGATCTTTCAATGTGCGGTGAGCGTCATTGAGCAGCGAACTTTGCTGCAGGCTCCACTCCTGCTCCTGGCTGCCAGCGCGGACGCTATGATCGGGATGCAGCTTGCGGCTCAGATCATAAAAGTCCTTGTCCAGAGCCACGACATCAAGATTCAATTTGCGCGGCAGGCCGAAGAAAGTGAAATAATCCACTGGCGCCGGAGGCTGAACCTTGCCGCAGGCCTCGCAGAAGTGCACGGCGCGCATGGTCCCACACGACCAGCAGGATTGCGTTTCTTCGGGTGCGGGCCTCGCGCTAATTGTCGTCAAATTCGTCATAGCTTAAGAGAAGTGCACGAGCAAATCCAATGCCGCAGCAGACAAGGAGCTTCGTGGTGAGATCTCTCGGACAGAGCCTACCCTGAGCGAAGCCGAAGGGAGTGTCCGAGCCACACTCAAGCCGAGAACGAAGTGCCGCAGCCGCACGACTTCGTGGCCTGGGGATTCACGAAGACGAATCCCTGTTGCATTAGCGTTTCCTGATAGTCCAGGACCATGCCGTGCAGGTAGATAAACGACTTCGGATCGACGAACACTCGCACATCGCCGTACTGAAAAATGCGGTCGCGTTCGCGCGGCTGCGTGTCGAAGCGGATGTTATAGCTTAGACCGGAACAGCCGCCGCCCTGTACGCCAAGGCGCAACCCACCCTGCTCGGGCGAAATGCCTTCTTTGGCCATCGCACTGCGAACTTTAGCCAGAGCCTTTTCAGTGACCTGAATGCCCTTGGCCGGTGCGGTCTGCGACGCTTGCGCGGTTTGTTCGGTTGCCGTTGTCATTTGAATTCCTGGACGCAGTTCCTCAGCGGCTAAAGCCGCGGTCGAACGTAGGGCAGCTTCCGGCGCGGCTGAAGCCGCGCCCTTTCAAGGCGCCAATCACGCTCTTTCAAAGCCACATCGTGCCCTTCCCGAGAGCTTCCACCATCGTGCCCTTTTGGTGCGCTCCCAGGACCACGAAGAGCTTACTGCGCCACGGCGGACTGCGCCGGCTTGGAGCTCTCCTGCTTTTTCTTCCAATCGCCGATCGCGGCACGAATGGCATCCTCGGCCAGCACCGAACAATGGATCTTCACCGGAGGAAGCGACAACTCCTTCACGATATCCATGTTCTTGATGGTCAGAGCTTCGTCCACCGTTTTACCCTTGACCCATTCCGTGGCCAAGGAAGAAGAGGCAATCGCGGAGCCGCAGCCAAAGGTCTTGAACTTGGCTTCTTCAATCACGCTGGTCTCGCGGTTCACTTTGATCTGCAACTTCATGACGTCGCCGCACTCCGGTGCGCCGACCAGACCGGTGCCTACGTCAGCGCTGCTCTTGTCCATGGAGCCGACGTTGCGGGGATTGTTGTAATGATCGATTACCTTATCGCTGTATGACATGCGTTTCTCCAAGTTTCAAAGTTTCGAATGTTTCAAGGTTTCAAAGTAACGGCTTCGCGGTTTCGAGGAAACCTTGAAACTCTGAAACCTTGAAACCTGATCTCGCTTACTCTCCTGCCCACTTTACGTCTTTCAAATTGATGCCTTCCTTCGCCATTTCGTACAGCGGAGAAAGTTCGCGCAGGCGCTCGACGGTTTCGATGACGCGGTCGGCCACATAATCAACCTCGGCCGCGGTATTGAAGCGGCCAATGCCGAAACGAATCGAGCTGTGCGCCAAGTCATCTCCAGTGCCCAGAGCCTTCAATACATAAGATGGCTCAAGTGTCGCGGAGGTGCATGCCGAACCGCTGGAAACCGCGATATCGTTAATGCCCATCAACAGGGACTCACCCTCCACATAGGCGAAGCTGATGTTCAGGTTGCCCGGCAATCGATGCTCCATGGTGCCATTGATGTAAACCTCATCAAGGCGGTTCATGATGCGGTCGCGCAGGCGATCACGCAATCCACCTAACTGCACGGCCTCGCGAGGCATTTCCTCAGAGGCGATGGCGCAAGCCTTGCCCAACCCGACGATGCCGGGAACATTGAGCGTCCCCGAGCGCATGCCGCGCTCGTGGCCGCCGCCATCGATAATGGCGGAAATCTGAACTCTGGGATTCTTGCGGCGGACGTATAACGCACCCACACCCTTGGGTCCGTACATCTTGTGCGCGGAGATCGACATCAGGTCGATGTTGTGCTTGTTCACATCGACTGGAATCTTGCCGATTGCCTGCGTGGCGTCCGTATGGAAAATAACTCCGCGCTCGCGGCATAGCTTACCAATCTCGGCAAACGGCTGCAGCACGCCGATCTCGTTATTGGCGGCCATGATGGTCACGAGGATTGTCTTGTCATCCATGGCGCGCTTGAGATCTTCGAGGTCGACCAGGCCATCTTTCTGCACCGGCAGGTAGGTCACGCGATAGCCGTATTTCTCGAGACGCTTGCAAGTGTCAAGAACCGCCTTGTGCTCGGTAACCGCGGTGATGATGTGATTGCCCTTCTCGCGGTACATCTCGGCGACGCCCTTAATGGCGAGGTTGTCGCTCTCAGTGGCACCCGAGGTGAAAATGATTTCTTTTGTTGTGGCGCCGACCAGCTTGGCGATGCGCTCGCGCGCGGTCTCCACGCCCTCTTCTCCGGCCCAGCCGAAAGAGTGATTACGGCTCGCGGAGTTGCCAAATTTCTCCATGAAATACGGCAGCATCTCTTCCAGCACTCGCGGATCCATGGGCGTGGTGGCGTGGTTGTCCATATAAATCGGCAGCTTCACTCCCTGGGGAGCGGAGTGCTTCGTGACCGGGAGTTGCTGGGGGATCTTTACATCCGTGCTCATAATTGCTTCTCCTACCTCGTTCTTTAATCTGAAATCAATTTTGTTCTACGTCTGCTTTTACGTATGCCTAGACGATTGTGACTAGTTCGGCCTTGACTGCTGCGCCTTCCGCCACTTCGGGCTCTTCTCGCATGTGTGAAATTTTGATGCGCTTCAATACAGCTTCGATGCTCTCATTCACCTTGCGGAGCGGCTCCCGGATGTTGCAACGATCGCTCTGGCCGCACTCGCCACGAACCGTCACGCACGAAGTAATAAAGAGCGGACCGTCAATGGCTTGAATCACTTCGAAAGCTGAGATTGTATGCGCAGCCCGCGCCAGCCTATATCCGCCATTGGTTCCGTGATGCGAAAGCAACAAACCAGCTTTGGCCAACCGCTGCAAGATTTTGGCCAGGGCTTCCGGAGGAATACCGAAGGCGTCGGCAACATCCTTCGCGCTGGCGCTGCTGCTTCCCTCGCGCGCATGGTCGGCCAGATGCTTCATGGCCATCAGCGCGTAATCCGCCTTTTTGGTCAGCTTGAGCATTTTCGAAACCTAGCCTCAGAACCGGCTTCCGGCGCGACGAAATCCGACGTATTAAGTCGTAGTTAATTACGACCTTTTCCGTCGTAATTCAGTTTACACCAACCCGCGAAGAGTACGCAAGCCCCTGCAGGCAACTGTCGGAAGCGTAAGTTGAATAGTAAATATCGCGGATTGAACGGTTTAGGTTTAGGCGACGACTTTGGTCGGAATTTACGTTATCGAGGCACGCTCCTAGACCGACCGGGGGAAGGCTGGGACTAAATAAAATTGCCGACTTTCTGTCGAAGGACTTGACAAGTGAAAAAGCAGGGCTAAAATACCGGGAAATTCCCGCGAATCTGCCTTCCACGCAGTTGTTACAGGCAGAGCCTCCGGATTTATGAGCTCAAAGCCGTTTTCACACCCTCAAAACGCCAGCCAGCCTTGTAAGCATCCGCGCGTGCAAATCGTGAGCCGCGAAGAGGATGCCGAGTTCGTAGAGTGCCTGGAGTGCCGCGAGATCTTCGAATCGAGCGAACTGAAGGACATGAGCATTGAAGAAAGCACGGACGGCGAAACCCAGGAATCGTAATTCGGGAAATTAATTCAACTCACACGAGTTCCCGATCACCAAAGTAATCGGTTCTGGCGCATTGCTGCTTGCTCACAGCAAAAGCGCTTTGCTAGTCTGCCAGCAGGGGCGTGCGTGTCTGCACGTGTGATTTCATGCCTGCCGTAGCGCTGGTTGTCGATGACTCCATGCTGATCCGCTATACCGTTTGCCGCTTCCTCGAGGGGCGCGGTTATGCGGTGGAGTCTGCCACCAATGGAGCGGAAGCCCTCGAGATTCTTGCGCGCACCCAGCCCGACCTGATCGTTACCGACATGCAGATGCCCAAGATGACGGGCGGCGAACTGATTAGCGCGTTAAAGAAGAACCCCAAGACCGAAAAGATACCCATCATTATCGTTGCAGGCCGGGCGAGCGGCTTCGACGAAAAGGAAAATCGCGTCAACTTCGCCATTTATAAAGACATTGACATCGAGGGCCAGCTCGAGAAGGCGCTGGAAGCTGTGATGGGGAAAACTCAGGTGAAAGGCGCGGGGAAGTAGCGCGACTGGCCCTTGCTTCGTCTTTAGCCACGGGCTACGGGAAACGCACGTCCAGGCTATAAATCTCCTGCGTGCTTCGATCCCTCATCAGAAGCGGAGAGTCATCCGGATCCAAGCCAACCCAGAACTCCCACGGATCGAAGCCGCGTGAAATTTGCTTCAGGCTAAACAAGCGCTCGATTCTTCCGGCAGTTACACGAACGCGCACCAAGTCATCGGTTTTATCGGAATAATCTTCCGCATACAGATACTTGCCGTCGTGTGACCAGTTTTCGAAACCGAAGCGCGACGTCGCGAGCTGCTTCCAACTTTTCGTGTCGACATCGTAGAGCAATAGCTTCGTGGAGTCTGACGAGAGTGCCGCCACGTACCGGCCATCTGGCGAACAGCGGGGACTGAAAAGATTCTCCGAGCCCGGCAGATCTGTGACCTGCGAACTCTGCACGTCCACCATGTGAATATTGGGGCCGATTGCGGTACCGTACTCCAGCCATGGCATTCCCGCGAACACGATGGAATCCCCCTTCGGAGTCCAGGTAGGATCGCCCTGATTGTGTTCGCCTGAAGTCAATTCGCGCGGCGCGCCTCCCTCCGCGGGAATGACGAAAATCTTCCACGGTTTCCCCGGACCCGACGCCATGAATGCGATCTGACTGCCATCGGGCGACCACCGAGGCATGTGTACCTGCATCGGAGCATACGTGAGCTGGGTCCGTGAGCTTCCGTCCGCTTTGCTGCGCCACAACGTGAGTTCAGGGTGAGCCACGTAGGTGATCCACTCGCCATTGCGCTGGATATCGGCCTCGCCCGCTGATACACCGGGGAAATAAATGGAAAAGTCCTGCGAGTTGCCCCGCAATCGGATCAAATCGAAGCGCCGTTGCTGGCCGATCACGAACAATTTCTTTCCATCCGGGCTTGGCGTTGGATTGCTGAACATGAGTGGTCCCACGGTCAATTGGGTCGGCTCAGCAGACCTCCGATGCCACCACGCTTTGTCAAAGGACGAGGTACTTTCGCGAAGTGCCCAGATATTTTGGCTGTGGTCGCGCGTCGATTCGAACAGAAAGTATTCTCCCGTCGAAGTCCAGGCTCCGCCAAACTCTTGTGGGGGCTTGTGCCAGCCCTGCAAAACGGGATGCAGGTTCTTCCCGTCGGAGAAGACTTCCCACAACGAGGATGTCCCCAGCTTCGTGTCGCGGATAGTGAAGCGGAGGCGCCGGCCATCGGGAGAAAATCGAGGAGCAAACGGAACTCCCGCAACGGTTATCAGCTCTCGCGAATCGCTTCCGTCAGAATTGCACTCGAACAAACTTGACTGCCGCGCGTACACGATGTGCTGTCCATCGGGAGCCCACGCGGCTGAGTGCGTCAGTATATTTCCCAGCTGCCTGAGCGACCCCCCGGGCAGCGGCAACACCCAAATTGGTCCCTCAGTCTCAGTGCTCTCGGCCTCGCCTTTCACCAGCAATTCCGAAGTGCCCGGATAAAAATCATAGATGTCGGCGCTCGCCATCGGTGTTGGTACGGATGCAGTTTCTCCCCCCGATGTGGAAACTTGCCGCAGCTGCGAGTGGCCGCCCACAAATTCCGAAAAGTAAACTCGTGTGCCATCGGTCACGAGAGAGCGCTTCGATGCGCCATCGTTGGTAATCTGCAGCGACGAAAGCACGGCTGGCGGTGATTCCGGCGATCTGAAAAATAGGATCGCCGCAACTAATGCGGTGACGCCAACCAAACCCGCAACCAACCACGGCCATATCCTCGCCTTGCGCTGGGACGACTGAATCGCGTGGGCAGCAGTAAACAAAGCGCGGATTCTTTCCTTGGAATCGGGAACCGTTCTTGCAGCCGACGCCCCGCCGGCAGATTGACCCGAGTCGATTTCCCGCCGAAGACGCTGCAGATCGACCCGCATTTCAGCCGCACTCTGATAGCGCTGTCCCGGATCTTTCTCCAGCGCCTTCTGAATGATGCGCTCCAGTTCTGCAGGGGTCGCCGGATTAAACTGCAGAGGCCAATCCGGAACGCTGTGAATCAGAGAGTCAAAAAACGCCGCCGTGGTCTGCCCCTTGAAAGGCAGAGTTCCTGTGGTCATCTCGTAGAGCACAACTCCGAAAGAGAACAAATCCGTGCGCGAATCCAAAGGCCGGCCCAACGCCTGTTCCGGCGACATGTAAGGCATGGTCCCGAGAGCTGACCCCGGACGGGTCAATTCCTCCGGCGAATGGGTCACACCTCCGAATGTGTCGCCACTGATCTCTGCTTCGCCGGTAGTGACCTTGGCTAAACCAAAGTCGAGAATCTTGGCGGTTCCGCGCTTGGTGACGAAGATATTTGTCGGGTTAATATCGCGGTGAATAATGCCATGGGTATGCGCCGCATCCAGGGCGTCGGCAATCTCAATTCCGAGCGACAATAGCGTCGCCATCTCCAGCGGACGCCCTGCAATGCGGTGTTTCAGGGGCATCCCTTCGAGATACTCCATCGCAATGAAGGCTTCGCCGCGCTGCCCGCCAATATCGTAAATCGTGCAGATGTTGGGGTGATTTAGTGCCGACGCGGCCTGGGCTTCCACTTGAAAACGGGCTAGGGCTTGAGGGTCTCGGGCAACCTCTCGAGGAAGGAACTTGAGCGCGACGAAACGGTGCAGCCGCGTGTCTTCCGCTTTGTAGACCACGCCCATCCCGCCGCCCCCGAGTTTCTCCACAATGCGATAGTGCGAGATGGTTCGCCCGATCACTGTGCAGAAATCCTACGTTGGCGAAACAGGCAAGTCAACGAAAGCGGAAAATTGGGTGGTGCCTCAGTTTGAATATCCAGAAACTCGCGGTAGCGCCCCTCCTATGGCATGATGGACTAGGCGAGGTGCTTCATGATAGAGCAGGAAAAGATTAATAGAGTAAAAATCTGGGGCTATACGCTCGGGGTAATAGTTTTTGTGGCTGTAGTGGCGTGGAAATTCGTGATCCGCTAAGGGTGCTCGCCTCATATTCAATTTCGAACTGAGGCACTACCGAAGATTTGGGTGGTGGTGATGCGCATTCTTTGGGTGCTCTAATCGCGCGTTTGGCTCGCTTCCGTATCGGAGTGGGTTCCTACTGCTTCTCGGGATAGCTCAGACTTGGATACCAATCCACTCCCCGTCCTTCAGGAGTGAAATCCAACAGGTTCCACAGCGGCCAAATCATGTCGACGTGACGCTGGTTCTGTCCGGGGTCCGATGGAACCAGCACAAGCTCTGAATGCCAAAAGTGGCGAATCTTCGCACCGCGGCGGACAAAAATGTTGAGCGACGGCTGCTGGCCTCCTTCCGCATTTTCGCCGTAGTAGTCGCGATTATAGTTATTGTTGGCCGACGAAAGCAGACGCAGGCGATTCCATCCCCGGCCGCGAGCGAAGCTACGAATCCTCTCCAGAGGAGACTTCGCCACCACTGCAAGATTTATGCGCTGCGTGGCGTTGATCGACGTCGCATTAAGACCATCGATAATAGAAGTGCACATTGGACATGCTGCTTTCATGTTGGGTCCAAACATAAAGCTGTAGACGGCAAGCGTGTCTTTCCCCGGGTGAAATAGTTGCGTCAGCGATACCCGCCGCACAGTCTGCGCGTCGTCGAGATCGGCTGCTCCCTCTTCAAATACATAGTCTTCCGGAATCTCTCCGCCGAGGGGAAGTTTGCGGCGTAAAGCCGCAACCTCTTCTACGCGGCGTCTCAGATCGATTTCCGCCTGCAGCAGTTGGTCGCGAGTACTGCGGTAGGAATCACTTTCGCCGGGAAATCGAAAGGTGTGTAAGTGGGCCATGAATTTCTCCTGCCACGAAGGGCGAGCAAATATTATGAGGAAGGATCCTCGTACGAGATGAGTGCAATTCGTGCGGCGCAATTATAGCGCCTGCAGCGCCAGAAGTAGCTTCAAGACATTTCATACCTTCAATTCTGAGGGAACTCACAACCTGCTCCAGGTGTCAGATACTGCAGACACGCGCGTGCTAAAGAGAAAGAGAAGGCGAGGAGCTTTCTATGGCGTTCTCAATGGCAGGCGGGGGTCCGTCCGCTCCGCAGATTAACGTTACACCGCTGATCGATGTGCTGCTGACGCTGATTATTGTATTCATGGTGGCCGTGTCGATGGACAAGGAGCAGGGGGAGACCGCGCAAATTCCACAGCCGGATCCGAAGCAGACGCAGAATATCTCACAGCCGCGCACCGTAGTCATTCAGGTGGTGTGGACGAAAGAGGATCAGCCGCCGACGGTGAAAATCAATCAGGACGAAGTGAAATGGGAGGACTTGGAAACGCGTCTCGCGGAAATCTATCTGAGGCGGGCCGAGAAAGTAGTCTTCGTGCGGGGAGATGCCGACGTCGATTTTCAATACGTGGCTGACGTGATCGACGTAGCGCATCACGCTGGCGTGCAGCGTGTTGGGTTGCTGACTATGGATCAGAATCTGCGGCCGGACTAAACGCTACGAATTCCGCGCTCGGTTCTTGATCCAGATCGGCGTGCCCAGGAACCCAAAAGCTTGCCGGATTTGATTCTCCAAAAATCGCTGGTAGGAAAAATGCAGCTTCACGGCGCGGTTGGTGAAGAGCACGAAGGTCGGCGGTGCGACCGAAGCTTGCGTCATATAGAGGATCTTCACGCGCGAACGCATGGGAACGGAGGCGCGCTCGAAATCCACGCTTTCAATGAAGCGGTTCATGGCTGACGTGGAGATGCGCTTGCGGCGCTCACTGGCAACTTGTTCGAGCAGCGGAAAAATTTTCTCCGTCCCTTTGCCCGTGTGGGCTGAAACAAAAACGATGGGCGCGTAGTTCAGGAATTTGAGATCGTAGCGCAGGCGCTCTTCGTAAGCCTCTCGGTCGCCGGGACGTTTGCTCTCGCGCATGCGCATGGCCTTCGACGGCCTGCCGGGCTTCTGCGCGCCGCCCGCAACTAAGTCCCACTTGTTAACCACGATAATCGTGGAGCGCCCACTCTCGTGAGCGTAGCCGGCAATTGCCGCGTCGAGCTGGCTGACGCCTTCGGTCGCGTCGATCACGAGCAACGCAATATCGGCACCTTCAAGATGCTTGCGCGCCATCACGACAGAAAGCTTTTCGGCCATGAGATGCGTCTTGCCCTTGCGTCGAATGCCAGCTGTATCGATAAAGCGAAAGCGGCGCCCGTCACGTTCGACGATCTCGTCGACCGCATCGCGCGTTGTGCCCGGGATAGGCGAGACGATGGCGCGGTCGGAAGCCGTCAGGCAATTCAGCAGCGTCGATTTGCCTACGTTGGGATGCCCAATGATGGCGACCTTGGTTTCATAAACAGACTCAGGCGTGTCTGCCGGCCCAGCCGATGGCTGAGATTCGCCTTCCTCCGTGTCCCGTGTGTCCTCTGTGGTCAGTTCTTTTACTTCCACCGGCAAGACTTCCAAAACAGCGTCCAGCAAATCGTCGATCCCGCGCCCGTGTTCCGCGGAGATCGGAAACATCTGCTTGATTCCCAGACGATGGAACTCGTCGACGATCGATGCCTGCTTTTCACTATCAGCCTTGTTCACCGCGAGAAAGAGTGGGCGTCCGGTCTTACGCAGCAGGCGAACCAGCTCAAGATCAGGGCCGGCAAGTTCGGAGCGGCCATCGATCACCATCACGATGGCTGCAGCTTCCTCGAACGCAATCCGGGCTTGGCGGAAAATTTCGGACGGAATGAAATCTTTTTCTTCGGGAATAATGCCGCCGGTGTCGATGACGCGGATGCGTCGCCCTCGCCACTCTGCATCACCGTAGAGTCGGTCGCGCGTAATACCAGGCTCGTCGCCCACAATGGCGCGCCGCGATCCAACGATGCGATTGAACAGCGTAGACTTGCCTACGTTCGGCCGCCCCACGATGGCGATCGTCGGAACGCCGGCTGCGATCGTGGCCAGCGTGCTGTTCGAGTTGTAGGTGGGCTGCGTCAAAGTAAGTGGCCGATGTACGAACAGCCCCTTGGGTCAAAATAAGTCGTGTGGGGACAGATGCCCTCGGCTGTCCGCCTCTACGAAGAGTTGGCTGAGCTACTACGAGTGCGAAAACCATTGGGTCTGACGACCCAAGGACAGCCGAGGGCGGCTGTCCCCACACGAGCCCAAATGATGCAAGCGAACGGAAAGCTCTATTATAGAGACTCCCGTGGCTTTAAGCTCCCAGCCCGTGTCTTCTTCAACGCCGCACAGTCGCTCCGCGCCCGCGGGCAAGGACGCATCGCTCCATCAATTCTTCGCTCCCGGCGGAGTGCTGGCGCACAGGCATCCCGCTTACGAATTTCGCCGCGGGCAGTTGCAGATGGCGCAGGCCGTCGAGCAGGCGCTGGAAGAAAAGCGGCACCTGATTGTCGAGGCCGGCACCGGCACGGGAAAGTCGCTGGCATATCTTTTGCCTGTCATCCGTTCGGGCAGGCGCGTAATCATCTCCACCGGCACAAAAAACCTGCAGGAACAACTTTTCTATAAAGACATTCCATTTCTTGAGCACGCGCTGTTTGGAGAGGCGGCTTCCGGCGACGAAAGTTCGAATCGACGGTTATCGGTCTGTTATATGAAGGGCCGCAACAACTATCTCTGCCGCAAGAAGCTCTACGATCTCACCGATCAACCGGTGCTGAGCGGGTTGCAGGAGATAGGCCAATACCGTGCGATCGCCGCATGGGAAAAGACCACCGCGACGGGAGATCGCGCGGAACTTGCGGAACTTCCCGAGGCCAGCGCCCTGTGGCACAAACTGGATGCGCGCGCCGAAGCATGCCTGGGACAGAAGTGCAGCGAGTGGGAGCGGTGCTTCATCACCGAAATGCGGCGACGCGGGATGGAAAGCGACATCATTATCGTCAACCATCACCTGTTCTTCGCCGACCTCGCTATCAAGTTGCAGGCCGAGGGCGCACCCGACGCAGGAATTCTTCCTGACGCGGCGGCAGTGATTTTCGATGAGGCGCATGAGCTGGAGGATGTGGCGGGCAACTACTTCGGCATCTCCGTGAGCAATCTCCGAGTCGAAGATCTCGCGCGTGACGTCGAAGCGTCGCTGCAACATAACCACATGATGTCAGCTTCGCTTTCGGGAGCGCTGGGCAGTCTCCGAGAAAAGTCGCAGTTCTTCTTCTCCCTGTTACCGTCGGGTGACGGCCGCTTTGCCTTCGAGAGCCGGCGCGAATTTCTGGAGGAGAACGGAGACGAGTTTCTCGCATTCAATCAGGCACTGACGCGGCTGGCGGGCGAACTCGAGGGTCTGTCCCAGAAACCGGAAGAAACTCTGAACTTCGTGCGGCGCGCTCAGGAACTTCAGGTGCAACTCGTTTTCGCCATGGAGTCGGACGATCGCAATACTGTTTTCTGGATCGAACGTCGCGGGGGACGCGGCAGAGCGAATTCATCACCGAGGAACCCTTCGCCTTCGCTCAGGGCAGGCTCCGGCATCGGGAATAACACAGAAACCTCTCGAGGCTCTCGCGCGGATGGCGGAAGGCAAAACGTTTTTCTGCAGGCTACTCCGATCGACGTCGGTCCGATTCTGCGCGAATGCCTCTGGTCAAAACTCGAGTGTGCGGTTCTTACTTCTGCAACCCTCGCTGTTGGAGGCGGATTCGAGTATATCCGGCAACGCCTGGGGATTGAGCATGCGCGAGAGTCAGTGTTGCCCTCGCACTTCGATTACGAAAATCAAGCCCTGTTTTACGTGCCCCCCGATCTGCCCGATGCGCGGACGCCGCAATTCACCGCGACGGCTGCGGAGCGCATTCGCAAACTGCTGGAAATCACCCGCGGCCGTGCCTTCGTGCTTTTCACCAGCTACGCGCAAATGAACGATATCTACCAGCGCCTTCTCGGCGAATTGGAGTTTCCCATGCTGCGCCAAGGCGACGCGCCCAAAAGCGCGCTGCTCGAGGAGTTCCGCCTGACGCCGAATGCCGTGCTGTTTGCGACTTCGTCCTTCTGGCAGGGAGTAGACGTGCAGGGCGAGCAGTTGAGTTGTGTGATCATCGATCGCCTGCCCTTTGCCGTCCCCAGCGATCCCGTTGTGGCCGCGCGCGTGAAGGCGATTGACGCCGATGGCGGCAACGCATTTTTTCAGTATCAGGTGCCGGCAGCTGTGATCACGCTCAAACAAGGCTTCGGTCGCCTCATCCGCTCCCTGCACGACCGCGGCCTGTTGGTACTGCTCGACAACCGCATTCTGAAAAAGCAGTACGGCCGCGTGTTTATCGAGAGCTTGCCAAATTACAGGAAGACTACGGATCTCGGCGTGGTCGAGAAGTTTTTCGGCGTTGACGTTTGAGTGGCCGCATAGCGAATTGCCCTTTCGCCACTTCCACGAAGTCGACGCGATCACCAGCCTAAGTGCCGTGCGGATTCGCAGAGGAATGGTGACTCGTCCTTTGGTCGTCAGCTTCGGCATTTGTGCGTGGCAAATCCGTAGGTTAGCAGTCAGTCCCACTTGCACAAAGTTATCCTGGTCTAACAATCTGAAAAGATGCTTCACACATACTCCCGCTCCGCTTTTCGAATCGCGCGATACCGTTCAAATACCTTTTTCTCGCTCTCCAGTCCCAGCGCCGAGCGGATCGAGCTTCCCCGGAAAGTGTGCGCCAGCATCTTCCAGCCAGTCGTCAAAACAAATTTCGGGTCATGCTTCAGCGCTGCAGGGACGTGGTGAACCTTCATCCAGCGCTCGGCCTTCCAGCGCATGAATTCCACTTCTTCTGCCGGCAGGTGCTCGGTACGGACAACCGCGGTGGTGCCGTCGTATTCTTCCAGTCGCTCATTCATGATCAGCCCTTGATCGCGGAAATCTTTCGTCATGGGCGTGCGGGGATACGGCGTTGGATGCTGGATGTAGGGCCAATCCACGTAGCGGCGGGCGAATTCAAGATTCGCTTCAATCGATTCCCGCGTATCGGCCGGACTCCCAACAATCAGTCCTCCCACTACGTACATCTGGTTACGGTGTAGGTAATCGATAGCTTTAAGCGTAGCGTTTCCAGTGTTGTGGCCGTTCGTACGCTCCGTATTCTTGGCTGAGGCCTTAAGAAATTTGAGGTCGTTTTCCAGGATGTTTTCAATGCCCAGAAACACGTAGCGGAATCCGGCCCGCCGCATCAGCGGAGCCAGAGTTTCACCGTGGTTGGCAATCGCCGAGGTCATGGCCTGCACGAAGTAGTCGATCGTGTTCAATCCGGCGGCAATGATGGCTTCGCAGAGCGCTTCGAAGCGTTTCACGTTTAACGTAATGTTGTCATCGACCAGAAAAATCGTGCGCGCTCCGTGATCGTGCGAATCGCGAATGTCGGCTAATACGCGGTCGAATGAATAAGTGTGGAAGTTGCGCCCGCGCATCTCGATGATCGAACAAAAGCTGCAATCGAAAGTGCAGCCGCGCGAGGTCTCGATCACGTCGACCTGCCGGCCCAGGAACGTATATCCCTTGAGCACACGGGCAGCGCGATTGGGCAGGCGGATTTCGCTGTCTTCCAGCCGGTGTGGCGGCCGTGCCGGGTTGTGTACCCAGCCGTCGCCATTCTTATACGAAAGTCCTCCAATGCGCTCGAAGCCAGAACCCTGTTCAAGCGTCCGCAGCAATTCGCGGAACGTAACCTCGCCCTCGCTGTGCACCAGATAATCGACGCCCATATCTTCATAGGCTTCTGGAGCGAGACTGGGATCATATCCACCCACAACGATCTTCACGCCCGGCCGAAGTTTGCGCACCAGGTCGATAATGCGACCCGCAGTGCGGCGCTGAAACGTCATGATGGAGAGTCCGACGACTTCGGGATCCAGTTCGCGGACAAGCCTGACAACAGTTTCACCAACTTTGCGGTGAACCAGGATCAAGTCGGCCACGGCGACGCGATGATGAGGATCGACGTTTCCCGCGAGCGATGTGAGGGCACCATTCGGCATGCGGATCGCCACTGGCGGCATATGTTCGAACGAATCCGGCATCGAAAGCAACAGAACGTTCATGAACCGATCCTTGTTGCCTCGCTGTGATTCCCCAAGGCGAACGTCGCACACAGCAGGCGAGAGGTGTGTCGGTAATTGTACCGTAGCCGGTGGAAAAACCACGCGCAGCCTCAGCTAGGTCTTATTTGCGCTCTTCTTCTGCTCCCGGATTTGGCAATACGCCCAAAACGATTCCCGAAGCCTCTCCCAGGGTGCGATACACACGCTCCGTGGCCTTCACAAAATCCGAGGGCTTGGCATCAGGAATGTTCACAAAGGTCTGCGGGTTGCGGTCTGTAAGCGGGAACCAAGAGCTCTGCACCTGCACCATGATGCGGTGCCCCCGACGAAACGTGTGGTTAACGTCCTGCATGGTGAAGTCGACTTCCTCGACCTTGCCGGGCACGAACGGTTCCGGCTTTTCAAAGCTGTGGCGAAATTTTCCACGAAACGGTTCGCCGCGCACCAGTTGCTGATATCCGCCCATGGTGAATGAAGGCGGACCCACGTCGGTTAGAGGTTTGTCCTTGTCTTCGGCTCTGGGCTCGTCAAACTTGCTGTCGGGATAGTCGGCTGGAAACACATCGATCAATTTCACATCCCAATCGGAATCCGTTCCGCTAGTCGAAACGAAAAGCCGTGGCGAGACCGGTCCGGCAATAGTCACGTCTTCCTCCAGCACCGGAGTTTCATAAACCAAAACATCAGTTCTGCTGTCGGCAAAGCGCTGGTCAGAGAGCATGTACTCCTGCGGCACGTCCGTCGCTACGTAATTTATGAACGGCACAGGCCTGGCCGGGTCGCTCACATATTCGTCGAACGCGGGCGCGTCCGCACCGGGTGAGTCGAAAGAGAGCCCTCCACTCCCGCGAAAATATAGCGTCTTCGCCACGGCACCTTTCGGTGGCCACGCGGAATAGCGCCGCCAAACATTTGTTCCCGTCTCAAACACATACGCTTTCGGAAGCTTCGCGTCGCCGTTGTTCTTCAAGTACTGTTCGAAGAAAGGAAATAGAATATTCCTCCTGTAGTACTCCCCGGTATTGAACGAGAACTCGACGCGCCCCAGGTGCTCACCGTTATACCTCTCCCAACCGCCATGCACCCAGGGACCGACCACGAGCGCGTTAACGATTCCCGAGTTGTTTTTGTCGATGGCGTGGAACGTGCTGAACGGACCCTGCAGATCTTCGGCGTCAAACCATCCGCCCACGGTGAGCACCGCGCAATGAATGTTCTTCATGTGCGGCGCCAGATTCCGCGACTTCCAGTAGTCGTCGTAAGTGCTGTGGTGAACCTGGTCGTCCCACAGTGCGCTTTTGCCCTCCAGATATTTTGCGAGGTTCGAGAGCGTACCCGCATTCAGAAAGAACTCGTAGCCATCTTTGGTTCCGTAATCGAACGGTATGGGAGTCTTCGGCGGGGGCTGCGGATTCTCTTGCGGCTTGAAAAAAGCATAGAAGTCAAAGTTGGCGTCGAGCATGAACGCGCCGCCGTGGTAAGCATCGTCGCCCATGAACAGATCGGTCATCGGAGCCTGCGGCGAAGCCGCTTTGAGGGCGGGATGCGAGTCGATGATGCTGGCTGAGGTAAAAAATCCGGGGTACGAAATGCCCCAGATGCCGGCATTTCCGTTGTTGTTTGGAATGTTCTTGAGCAGCCAGTCGATGGTGTCGTAGAGATCGCTGCTGTCGTCCACATCCTGTTTCGATTTCTTGTTGTCGATGTGCGGCCGCATCTCAATAAACGTCCCCTCCGACAGGAACCGGCCGCGCACATCCTGGTTGACGAAGATGTATCCCGCCTTGTCGAAGTCGGGCGACGGTCCGAGCCGCGTGCGGTACAGATCCACTCCATACGGGCCCACGCTGTAGGGAGTTCGATTAATAAGAAATGGGTAGGCGTGCGCGGTGTCCTTGGGCACATACACCGAGGTAAAGAGGTGCACGCCGTCGCGCATGGGGATTCGGTACTCGTATTTAGTGTAGTGTTCCTTGACGTTGAACTCCGGTTCGTCAGACTTGCTCTGCGCTGCAAGATGGGCGGCCAACGCCAGGCTGATCAAGATGGGAATCGACAGGAATGGGATCGAGAGGCTACAACGCCGCATTGTGTGCTCCGGTTGAACTTGGGTCAAACAGTTTGACGGAATAGGCAAACTACATTTTGCAGCGTGGGTCAGTCAAGCGGCATTCCGCCCACGGCGCGCTACAATAGCTATTAGGCGACAAATTTTCGCGATCATGCGGTCCGGCTAGTATTCATGCGGAGCGGCCGAGGGACGAATGTTCGAAGTAACGGTTGACGACAGCTTTGCCGCAGGCCACTACCTGCGCAACTATAAAGGCAAGTGCGAAAATCCGCACGGCCATAACTACAAGATCCGCGTGACCTTGGCCGGTGCCGAGCTTGACAAGGCTGGCCTCCTGCTCGATTTCAAGGACCTGCGCGAGGTGATGCGGCATGTCATTGACCGCCTCGATCACCAGATGATCAACGATATCGAGCCCTTTACGGTGATCAATCCGTCAGCCGAGAATCTTGCCAAGTATTTTTACGATGAATCGAACAGCCGGTTGAAAAGCGTGACCAACGGGCGGGTGCGGGTGAAAGACGTAACGGTATTTGAGACCGATACCACTACGGCAAAATACAGCGAGTAGCAGTGGCCAGCCGCCGGTTGCCGGAACTTACGATCGTCGGTTCATGCAAATACTGGTTCATGCAGATAACTGAGATCTACAAATCGCTGCAGGGGGAATCGAGCTTTGCGGGCCTGCCGTGCATATTTGTGCGCCTGACGGGATGCAATCTGCGCTGCTCGTGGTGCGACAGTGAGTATACGTTCCAGGGCGGACGAAAGATGACACCGGAAGAAGTACGCACCGAAGTAACCCGGCTCAGTCCAAACGGCGGGTTGGTCGAGATCACCGGCGGGGAACCTATGCTGCAGGAGCGGGAACTCGTTCCCCTGATGCGGCAGATGCTGGAATCTGGTTATCGAGTCCTCCTCGAAACCAGCGGAGAGCGCCCGCTGGAGCGGGTTCCTCCGGGAGTCATCAAGATCGTGGACGTCAAGTGTCCGGATTCGGGCGAAGGAGATACGTTTCACCCCGGGAATTTGAAGTCTCTGACGAGACAGGATGAAGTTAAGTTTGTGTTAAGCAGCCGCGCAGATTATGAATTTGCACGTGACTTTGCCCGGCAACACAATCTCGCTGAACGCGTGAACGCGGTTCTATTCTCTCCGGCGTTTCGCAAAGACGCGACCGGAGCGCGTGACAGTTCGCACTGCCTGCTCGATCCACAGGATCTTGCGGAGTGGATGCTCGCCGATGACGTTCCCGCGCGCCTGGGATTGCAATTGCACAAATTCATTTGGGATCCGGCGGTGAAGGGCGTTTAGGGTTGTTGATTGCTGACTGTTGACTAAGAAACCAGGGCACGTGCGATTCTCAATCAGCAATCTGCGATCAACAATCTGCAATCGATCTTAAATCATGACCCAATGCTCATGACCCAATCGTCCGAATGCGCAATCGTTCTGCTCAGCGGAGGAATGGATTCCTGCGTCTGCGCCGCTCTTGCAGCCCGCGATTATTGCGCGGCCGCGTTGCACATAAGTTATGGACAGCGCACCGAGCGACGTGAGCGCCAATCCTTTTCCGCAATTTGCGATCGCCTGAATATCCAGGACAGACTCGTCGCGCACAACGAGGCTCTGCGGGTCATCGCCGGTTCCGCTCTTACCGATAAAAACATCGCCGTGCCCACCGTCGATGCTGGAGGTCATGCCACCGGTCACGACATTCCTGTCACCTACGTGCCGTTTCGCAACGCCCATTTTTTATCTGTCGCGGTAAGCTGGGCGGAAGTTCTGGGCGCCAAAAAAATCTACATCGGCGCGGTGGAACAAGATAGCTCCGGCTATCCCGATTGCCGACCGGCCTACTATGAGGCGTTCAACCAGGTTATTAAAGCCGGGACGAAAGAAGGCGACATCAAAATCGTTACTCCTCTCATCCATATGCGCAAATCCGAAATTGTGCGCCTCGGCCTTGAACTTAATGCGCCATTGGATTTAACTTGGTCATGCTACAGTCGCGAGGATCAAGCCTGTGGCGTGTGCGATAGCTGCGTGTTACGCTTGCGGGCGTTTGCGGCGGCGGGAGCCACGGATCCGATTCCATATGCAACAGCGATGGGCCAGAGGGTTGAATCTTAACGTTTGATTCGCAAAAAGACGCACTTATCTGCAGCGCGTGCTTCCGTCAACCGTCAGGAATCAGCGTTCAATAATTCAGCTTTGCGCCGGGAGGCTACGATGAAGAAGCATTTTGCAGCATTCGTTTTTCTCGTCTTGATGCTGGGACTCTGTGCCCCTGGGCTATTCTCGCAAGCTTCCGGAACGGTGAAGGGCGTTTGCAAAGATGCCAACGGCAACCCCATTGCTGATGGAGTGGTGGTATATGCCAACCAGGACAACGGCCAGAAATATACCCTCAAGACCAACAAGAAGGGCGAATATTTCTCCCTCGGCCTTGCAGCGGGCAGCTATAACGTCACGCTGTACAAGAACGCCGACGACGCAAAAGCTAATAAGGAACTCTTCCACTTCAACAAATTTCAGGTCACCCTCGAGGAGAATACGCTCGACTTCGACCTGAAGAAGCAGTCCGAGGAATCGGCGAAGGGGCAGGGCCTGACTCCAGAGCAAATTAAGGCGATGCAGGAGGCGCAGGCAAAGCAGGAAAAGGAAAAGTCCACCGTTAAGACCTTGAACGAAAAAATTGTTGCGGCTAGTACAGCGTCGAAAGCCGGAGACTTCGATACCGCGATCAACACCTTAACCGAGGCCACAAACATCGACGCAAACCGTGATGTGCTCTGGGCGCAGCTCGCGGATGCTTATCGAGGTTCGGCGACAAAGCAGACGGACCCGGCCGAGAAGTCGAAACGCCTGCAGGAAGCCCAGACCGATTACCAGAAGGCCATCGACCTGAAGCAGAAGGCCATAGACTCGGCTACTAAGAAGGATCCCGAAGATAACAAACGGCTGGCGGCGTACTACAACAACCTCGGCGAAGCATCCGCTAGATCCGGCAAGATTGACGATGCAGTGAAGGCCTACACGCAAGCGGCGCAAATCAATCCCGAAGGCGCTGCCGGCTATTACTACAACATTGGCGCGGTATTAACCAATGCCGGCAAAGTCGATGATGCGATTGCCGCTTTCGACAAATGTATCGCTGCCGATCCCAACAAAGCAGACGCCTATTACCAGAAGGGCGTCAACATGATCGGAAAGGCCACTCTTCAAGGCGACAAAATGATCGCGCCCCCGGGCACCGCCGAGGCTTTTCAGAAATATCTCGAACTGGCGCCTACCGGACCCTACGCCGACGTCGCTAAACAAATGCTGACCAGCATCGGCGCTTCGGTCGAAACCGGCTTTGGCAAGAAGAAGGCGCCGCCTAAGAAGTCCAACTGATCTTAATAAGCTTGTCGCGCATAAGCTTGTCCCAACTTGCGGCGGCTTAGAGGATGCATCATGAGAATCGGCATCCGGCTACAGGGAGACGAAGGCCGCCGCTTTTTTAGGATCTCTCGCGAAGACCGATCCTCAACTGCCGCTCCTTCTTCTCTAACCGTTTCACTAACCGAACACTTCCAACATTACCAAGGGCTATGTCCTATCCCGTCCTTACATTCTGCCCCCTAGCGCGATACAGTTAAGTTAATTCAGTTCGTTCGACTCTCGGTTCTGTGTGCGACCAATTCCCTAGTGCAACTCCCCTAATCATTCGTACGAGGATGGAATGGCAGCACCTGGCAACGCACCAATTTCAGTTTCCCTGGAAGGCTATTCCGGCAGGGGCAGGGTGGCCACCCCCGCATTGCTGGGCGCGATGCTGCGCGCGGCGGAAAAAATCAGCGATCTGATCTTTTCTCCGGGAAGGCCTCCTCAAGTACAGGTTTATGGACAGCTTATTCCGGTTCAGGTGCCCGGCATGGGGGCGCTCAGCACTGACGACACCCGCCACCTTGCCGCCGATCTGATTGGCGACAACAAACAGGCCGTCGCAACCCTGCGTGAACAGGGATCGTGCGATATCTCTTACAGCTTGCCCGGCGTGGCCCGCTTTCGCGCCAACATCTTTATCCAGCGCGGCAGCTGCGCCGTCGTGATGCGAGTCATTCCGACTCATATCCCTGATTTCGCTTCCCTGCGTTTGCCCTCAAGTCTCGCGGATGTCGCCAAACTGCGCGATGGAATCGTTCTTGTGACTGGTCCCGCGGGGTCGGGCAAGTCCTCGACGCTGGCCGTGTTGCTCGACTGCATTAATCGCGAGAAAAATTATCACATCATCACGATCGAAGATCCCATCGAATTCCTGCACAACCACAAATGCTCCACGGTGCATCAGCGCGAACTGCACAGCGATACTCCCAGTTTTGCGCACGCCCTGCGCTCCGCCTTGCGCCAGGCGCCGAAAGTCATTCTGGTGGGCGAGATGCGTGACCGCGAAACCATCGAGATTGTCCTCGAAGCGGCCGAAACAGGCCACCTGGTGCTCTCCAGCTTGAATACCATGGATGCATCCAAGACTGTCGAGCGGGTGGTCACTTCATTCTTGCCGGACGAACAGCAAAGTGTGCGGGAGCGCTTCGCCAAATCGTTTCGCTATATCGTGTGCCAGCGGCTTCTGCCCAAGACCGATCGCAGCGGACGCGTGCCGGTCGCCGAAATTCTGAAAGCCAACGCCCGCACCCGCGAGTGCATCGAGAAAGGCGACCGCGAAGGCAAAACGTTGCTCGACGCGATGAAAGCTTCCGCGACGGAAGGTATGCAACACTTCGACGGAGAAATCGCTCAACTGGTGCGCGACCGCGTGGTCGATCTTGAAACTGGACTTTCTTTCGCCAGCAATCCGACCGTTCTAGGTCAGGAACTCGCCAGATAAGAAATTGTTGAAGGAGCACGGCTTCAGCTGCGCCCGCAAACGCCATGACGATTCACTTCCCAACAACAGGCAACGACGTGGCTCACGCCATCCCTGAGCGGCCGAGTAATTCTTCGACCAGGGCCCCCCACTCGGCCTCGAGCGTGGGCCTGTAAAAGCTGCGGCCAGCGCGCTGGTACCAGTAATCGGCGTTCGAAGTAGCGCCCTCCTTGCGGTGGAGGTAGGCGTGAACCGACATGCCGTCCGTCGTTTCCAACTCGTCCACCAGGGAGTGGGCGCGCGTCCAATCGCCTCTTGCATCCCACCACAGCGCCGAAAGGGGGGCGGACAAGCTGACGGGTGCCGCGTCCTCTTCGAGCGATCGCCGGAATTCCTCGAGGTTCATCCTCTTTATCTGCATAGGAAACCATCCTGCCTAGAGATCAGGTAGTCACTGCTAATTTGATAATAAATGACCGCGTTCGAAGACGGCTGGCGTGATACCTGGCATCCTCGCCCTGATCTATCATCTCTCATATGGCCACCACGCCAACCCAATCTCTCGTATTGACTTTTGAGGATGCACGCCGCGTCGTCGAGGAGCATGCCTCACATGCGTCTTCGAGGGAAACAGAAATAGTGGCCCTGCTGAGCGCCTCGCGCCGAGTGCTGGCCGAGCCAATAGTAGCCGATCGCGATATTCCTCCGTTCGCCCGATCCACGCGCGATGGCTACGCAGTTCGCGCGGCCGATCTCGCAAACCTTCCCGCAAAGCTAAAAATGATTGGGGAGATTAAAGCGGGTCCCGGTCTGGTTCCGCGTCCGCTAAGTCCGGGCGAAACCTACTCCATCATGACCGGGGCTCCGGTCCCGCCAGGGGCAGACGCCATCGTGATGGTCGAATACAGTTCGCAACAGGGCGACCTCGTCGAAATCACGAAAGGCGTCGCCCCTGGAGAAAATATCGTCCCGCAAGGTGCTGAAGCCAATCGCGGAAGCCTTTTACTTGATCGCGGCACTCGCGTCGATGAGGCGGCCATTGCACTTGCAGCCTCGGTTGGCAAATCGCGCCTGCAGGTATTTGTTCGCCCGCGCGTGGCGGTTCTCACCACCGGCGATGAGATCGTTGACGTCGATGCCAGTTCTGACAACGACCTCGGTCCTGCGCAGATTCGCAACTCCAACATGTATTCGCTCGCGGTCCAAATTGAGCAAGCCGGAGGCGAGCCCGTGCTGATGGCGATCGCCCCCGACGAAGCGCGCCGCCTGCTCCAACTGATCGAGCAGGGACTGCTATCCGATCTGCTAATCATGACTGGGGGCGTCTCCATGGGCCGCTACGATCTGGTCGAGCAGGTCCTCGCCGATTTGCACGCCGAGTTCTTCTTCACCGGAGCGAAAATTCAGCCCGGCCGCCCCGTAGTGTTTGGTTGCGTCCCGTGCGGCAATCAGGCCCCCGCGCGCAAAACGGCTTCCGCCCCTCCGACACACAAATATTTCTTCGGCCTCCCCGGCAATCCAGTTTCAACCATGGTCACGTTCGAGCTCTTCGCGCGCCCCATGCTCGATGCCTTATCGGGAGCATCCCCACGCACGCTGATGTTCCCGCATGCGCGGCTAAAATCCGATATCAACGTCAAGCCCGGGCTCACGCGCTTCCTTCCCGCAGTCCTCTCCGGCGAATACGAAAACTCGAATGCCGAGTTGGTCCCCTGGCAAGGCTCAGGCGATATCGCGGCCCGCTCCCGCGCAAATTGCTACATCGTCATCCCGCCGGACCGCGAGCACATCCATGCAGGCGAATGGGTCGCGATAATGCTGCGGTAAGAACGCTGCGGTAACGATGCTGCGGTTTAGGGCAACGGTAGCGATGTGGCTTGCCAGTCTTGAGTGCGCCTCCACTGATGACGGCGCATCCATGTAAGATAGAGCTTCCAAATGGCAAAGCTCTCTCACTACGATGCCGCCGGCCGCGCCCGCATGGTCGATGTCTCCAGCAAAGCCGACACGCGACGCGAGGCCGAAGCCAGCGCCTTCGTGAGTGTCCAGCCGGATGTGCTGAAGGCCATGTCGAAAAATCCCAAGGGCAATCCGTTTGAAGTCGCACGCATCGCTGGAATCATGGCCGCCAAGCGTACTTCCGATCTCATCCCCATGTGTCACACTCTGCCGCTCTCGCACGTTGATGTCGAAATGCGGCTGTGCGAGAATGGCGTCGCAATCACAACCAAAGTTGCAACCACAGCCAAAACTGGAGTCGAGATGGAGGCCTTGGTGGCTGCCACCATCTCCGCCCTCACCATCTATGACATGGCAAAGTCGCTCGATAAGGGGATTGAGATTCGCGAGATCGTCCTAGAGCGCAAGACTGGTGGCAAGAGCGGCGACTACCGCCGCGCGAAAAAGTGAAGCGAGAAAAAACGCGCAAAGTAATCCATGGCGAACGACGTCAAGCTGCTTTTAGTCGATGACAACCCGATGGTGCTGAACATGTTGCAGCATGCGCTGGAGCCATTCGCGCGTGTCGTCTCTGCCGGCGATGCGGCCGACGCCTTGTTGAAGGCGGTCGACGACCCTCCGGAGCTTGTGGTCTGCGACTACCGCATGCCTGGGATGGACGGCCGCCAGCTCGTCGAGAAGCTGAAAAGCCGTCCCGCAACGGCAAATTTCTCCGCCATCCTGATGGCGAGCCGCGCCGACATTGATGAACGCCTTTCGCCGCAGGATGCCGCCGACGACTATCTCGCCAAACCTTTTTTCCTGAAAGAAGCCACGCGCCGGATTAAGCGCACTGTTGATCGCATCGCCCTCGAGAAAATGGCCAAGACTGCGCCCTCCGATGGCGTGGTTCGAGGCAATTTATCTCAGATGAACGTCATCGACCTGATGCAATCCCTCGAAATGGGGCGCAAGAGCTGCCAGCTCAAACTCAACCATGCGGGCGACAAATGCGAAGTCTTTTTCGTCGAGGGCCAGGTCAAGCACGCGACCTACGGATCGCTGACCGGCGACGAAGCTGTCTTCAAAGTTCTGCGCTGGACCGGCGGCAGCTTTGAACTCAACTTCGAGGGCAAGACCGATCAGGAGACTGCCAAGCTCAACACCCAAGGCCTGCTGATGGAAGGCTTACGGTTGCTCGACGAATCACAGCGTGAAAGCGGCGCCGACGCGGTTGAAGAGAATAGCGCCGGTGCCAGTGCCTCCGCTTCGAGTACCTTGACGGCGGGCTCTTCGACTGCGGGCTCGACTTCGAGTACAGGGGCGTCGAGCACTCCCACTTCAAGCGGCACGGGCCATCGGGAAGAGGAAGAAGATGTGCTCCTCGATGGCTGACGGAAGGAGCGAGGCGCCCGTAAGCTTCACCGCCGCGGTGGTCACAGTCAGCGATTCCTGCTCTCGTGGCGAACGCGTGGATCTTTCCGGGCCCGCCGTCGCCGCGACGCTGGGAAAATTTGGCTTTCGCGTGGTTGCGACGAAAATTGTGCAGGACGACTCGATGCAGATCCAGAATGCCCTGGTCCACCTTGCCCTTGAAGCCCGCTTGATCGTGACCACAGGGGGAACGGGAATCGCACCCCGCGATGTCACGCCGGAGGCAACGGAAGCGATCTGCGACCGCCTGATCGACGGCGTGGGCGAGCGCATGCGGCTCGAAGGCGCAAAGAAAACTTCATTTGCTGCTCTAAGCCGCGGCGTCTGCGGCGTCCGCGAAAAAACTCTGATCCTGAATCTGCCCGGCAGCCCCAGCGGCGCAGTGGAATCCCTGGAAGCAGTCGCAGACCTGATTCCTCACGCGCTGAATCTGTTGGATGGAAAGACGGAGCACAAATGAATTACAAATTTTGGTAGTGGACGAGCCGCGAACTGATCCGCACCAATCTCTCTACATGAACGAACGAAGCCTGCGGAGGATTTGTGGCAAACACATTCGATACCGACGTTTTAATTCAGGCAAAAGACCCAATGACGGCAGCCAAATTCTATGTCAAGGAACTCGGTTTCAAGATTACGGATAAAAAACCGAACATGGTAAGCCTTCACGGAGAAAACATAAATTTCTTCATCGAGCGCGGTCCGGCTCTTGGGCCGGTTTTCGAAGTTACTGTCAAAAGCGTCAAGGAAGCAAAAGCCAGGCTTAAGAAAAAGGGCTGCAGGGTCGTCAAGGATGAGCCCCATTTTCCCAGATGCTACGTCAAAGATCCCTATGGGCTGATCTACAACCTGACGGAGTGACGACCGAGTGCTAAAATCTGCATCTTGCGCTCATAATTCTCCGGAGCTAGTATTCCCGCAAAGCAAAAAGGGCTTTGGAGAAAGCGTGGTTGCCTTTTCCCCTCAGCCCCGCACTGCTCCCCCATCAGCCAATCCTCTCCTCAGGAGCGAATATGCGTGTGAACAATCCAGCCAATCTCTTAAGTCGCGTGATCTCGACCGCGGCTTGCGCCTTCCTGTTATGCGCCGCTCTGGCCGCTCAGACCTCAACCGTTCTCCACCAGTTTCGGGCAACCAATTCGCGCGACGGAAGCGAGTCCTATGCCGGCCTGATAGCAGGTCCGCACGGGAGGCTGTATGGCGACTCGTTTCTAGGAGGAAGCGCCAACAACGGAATTATCTTCGAACTTAGTCCACCCGCGAGCAGCGGAGGGGCGTGGGTCTACAGAGTTCTCTACAGTTTCGGCGCCACGCCTGACGGCGCCGGTCCGCGCGGCACGCTCACGCGCGACCACGACGGTAACCTCTACGGCACGACGCAAATTGGAGGGCAATCGGGATGCGGCACCGTTTTCGAGCTTTCGCCGCCCGCCATTTCAGGCGGCGCATGGACAGAGTCCGTGCTTTACAGCTTCAAGTGCAGCAGCACCGACGGATCTGGCCCGCTCGGTGGGGTAGTCTTCGACGAGCTCGGCAATCTCTATGGCAGCACCGAAGGCGGAGGCGTTCAGGGACTGGGCACAGTTTTTAAGCTCACTCCCTCAACTTCGGGCGGCACGTGGACCGAAGCCCAGCTCCACAGTTTTCGGGGGGACGCGCACGACGGTGACGAACCTTTTTACGGCCTAACCTTCGCCGGACACGGTACGTTTTACGGATTCACCAGCTATGGCGGCGCATCGGGCAGCGGCACGTTTTATCAAATTACGACCCGTGGCAAGGAGACGGTGCTCTACACCTTCCAAGACGGCCTGGATGGTGGCGCTCCTACCGGCGAGCCGATTCTTGACGCCTCGGGAAACGTCTATGGCACTGCGAACGTAGGGGGAGCAACCAACAACGGAGTGGTTTTTGAATTCACTCTGCCTGTCGTGACCGGCCAGCCCTGGACCGAAACCGTGCTCTATTCATTCTCTGGCAGCGACGGATCCAGCCCCTCCGGCGTGACGTTCGGTCCGTCAGGCGTGCTCTACGGTACCACTTGGGTCGGTGGAACCAATAATGATGGAGTTGTATTCGAACTCGCGCCGCCCACCTCGGGAGGTTCGTGGACGGAGTCAACTCTACTCGAACTGGACGGAAAGGGCGACGGCGCAAGCGTTTGGGCTGCTCCCGCGCTGTTCAACGGAACGCTCTACGGAGTCGCAATCGGCGGCGGCACCGAGGGTGCCGGCACGGTATTCGCGGTCACTCCTTAAGGTGGCTGGCCCACCTTTGCGTCACCGCGAATTCGGCCACCCCATCCTTGCGTTTTCTGCAAGGGTGCTGACGAAAATGCGGGGGCTGTGCCTCCTCGATAGAGGTTCTATCCTGCTGACAACAAATATTTTATGTATCAAGTTGCAACTGCCTGCAACCCGGTTGCAGAAATTATCAGTCTTGACAGCTCCACGCTTCGCGCTAGAGTGGCAGTAGCAGTTTCCTTCCCCTTGATATCCGATCGCGAGGAGCAGTAATGAAATCAACGGCCAGAATCACGACAGTGGCTTTCGCAGCGGTTTTGTGTTTCGCGTCTTGCGCATTCGCCCGAGACACCATCAGCACGAAGACGAACATCGGGTCACCTGCCCTTTTAACCCTCACTTTGGGTTTCGGCAACCAAGGGGGACACAATAACAACAATAACGGTAACGGATGCAGCAACCAGGGTGGAGACTGGGGATGGGGCGGCGGTGGTGGCAACGGTGGCAATTGTAAGAGCGTTCCCGAAGGCGGGACGGCTCTGACTTATCTGTCGCTGGCTGGCCTCTGTTGCCTGGGAGCGGTGGTTTTCCGCTCTCGGCGCACCGCGTCCTCACCCGCAACGAACAGTTAATCACTCGGCTGGTGGAAGTAGAGAGCCCAAGAACGAAATCGAATCCTGAACGGCGCGTCTGAAATCAGATGCGCCGTTTCTCTTTAATACCTTTCTTGGTGCAGCGCCGATATGAGTTTCCAGCCGATCCCGGCGCAGCCGTAAAGGCGATCCTTCTTCAGTTCATTCCAGAAGTTCATTCCAAATTCGCACGTATTACTTTCCTGTTTCGGATATTGTACGAAACCAGATTGCAAGGGATTGCAACCGTCAGCGATCTCTCAAAGCGAAATGTGACAACTTCTAGATATAAAGTGCAAGTCTTTGCACAAAGCGTATCGAAGAGGCCGAGACAGGCACCATTTCCGTCAAGAGAGGATCGAACGGTATCGTTGCCCGATCGATTTCTACTAAGGTCTTTTGGACAAACAAGTTAACGCTGCGGATTGTGGTGGAGCGTACAAACAGTCCACGACTTTCCGAGGAGACGGCTTTTTTCTTGTCGAATGGCACAGAAGTACCACGGCAATGGTGACTAAGTGGCCTTGCAACGACCTGCAATCCCATGTAAGGTGATTGTCATCCGGGCATGAAACTTAAGATTAGCAATGGTTTCTCCCTCCGCCCGATGGTTTGAGGAAAGCTGTGTTGGGAAATGGCGAAAGCCGAAAGTTGAAGTGGAAAGTGCAGTCTTGCAAGGCGATCCGTTAATGCTATAATCCCTATAGTAATTGTAGTGATTATTGTTTTGGCATCACGATTGCACATTGCAACACAGCACTGGCCCACTTCGATTGACTAACTGATTATCTGGCTAGCAGGAATCACCCCCCGATTCCGCTTGTAAGAGATCACTCGAAGTTGCAGACGTCTTTCCTCGGTGGGTTTCCCCCTAGATCTCACGGTTGAGATCGCTACCACAACCGTATTGCGATTTATTTGAGGTCATCCTGAGAAGGTGACTTAGAGGGCGAAGCTATGGGCATCAGCAGCTTATCGTTAGGGGTTCCGCAGCCTGGTCTACTGCTTGGAGCAGGGACGGATAAAGCCGAAGTCGAAAACTGGTACGGTCTCCAGACCCGTCCCCGCCACGAAAAAATCGTGGCCCGAAGACTCGAGGAACGGGGAGTGACTACATTCCTGCCTCTCGTCACGGAAGTGCACCGCTGGAGCGATCGCAAGAAATCGGTTGAAGTGCCTCTCTTCAGTTGTTACGTGTTTGCGAAGTTTGTGCCGAACCGGACAGAGCGCTTACGGGTTCTGCGGGTAGACGGCGTCTTCGGGTTGGTAGGCGCCGGAGGCGAAGGCGCCGCCATTCCCGATGAGCAAATCGAAGCCGTTCAAACTCTGATCGAACAGCGCCTGCCATGGTCTTCCCATCCTTTCCTTAAGATCGGTCAGAGAGTAAGACTGCGAAGCGGTGCGCTCGACGGGGTCGAAGGCATATTGGTTTCGCGAAATGGCGATCACACGCTGGTCATTTCCGTGGATGCGATCCAGCGATCCCTCGCGGTTCGCGTGCAAGGATACGAAGTCGAAGCAGTTTGAAGGCTGTTTGAAACCACTTTGAACCGGCCCTCCTTCCTGGAAGGACTCCACACCCTTGACAGAAAATCGAAACGAAACGATTCACTTGCTGGTCGTGAGCAAAGAACAGACGGTGCTTCGTCTGCTTTGGTCCATTGAAGAATCCAACCGCTGGCATGTAGAAACCGCGGCCAGCGGCTGGGACGCGATGGAGCGCGTGCAATCCGGCGTAGTGCCTCACCTGCTGCTGCTCGATATTCCCCGAGGCGACGCCAACAGCTTGCACTTCCTGCGGTGGCTACGTCGCCTGAAAGAAGATCTGCCGGTGGTGCTGCTTTGCTATCCCGACGACGCCGCCCAGGGAAAAGAGGCGGTCCGCCTCGGCGCCGGCGAGATTTTGGCCCGGCCCTTTGACGCCAAACAACTCGAATTTGTGATCCGCCGTCATCTCGCACCGCAAGGAAGCAGCGAAGCGGAAATTGTCAGCAAGAATATCGAGCCTCTTGGTCAGGACGTATTCTTCGTCAGTGCCAGCCTGATCATGCAGAAATTACGGGCGCAGGCAGCGCTGATGGCAAAAACCGATGTACCCGTACTCATTCTGGGAGAGCGCGGAGCCGGAAAATACACCGTCGCGAGTTTGATTCACAAACTCTCTGTCCGCTCGGGCTTCAAACTCCTCCGCGTCAATTGCGCGGAAATGCCCGAATCCGTACTCGAGGCTGAGCTTTTTGGAAACGACGGCTCGGTCGGGGGCCGGCGAAGTCTGGGAAAATTCGCAGGCGCCGAAAAGGGCACTGTCTTTCTCGATGAAATCGCGGCGATGTCCCCGGCATTGCAGTCAAGACTGCTGCAAGTTTTGCAAAATGACGAATTCCGCAACCCCGTGGGCACCGACACAATGTCCTCCGACCCGAGGATCCTTGCGGCGAGTAGCACTAACCTCGAGCGCGCCCTGTCCCAGAAACGCCTCCGCGAGGACTTGTATTACCGGCTGAGTGCTTTCACCGTGCATGTGCCCCCGTTGCGGCAGCGTAAGGACGAGATTGGGATTCTGCTGCGCTACTTCATGCACAAGCTGGCGAAGTATTACAACCTTCCGCCGCGCGGATTCTCCTCCGCAGTGCTGGACGCCTGCCAGGATTATGCCTGGCCGGGAAACCTGAAGGAACTGGAAGCATTCGTGAAGCGCTACCTGGTTGCCGGCGAACAGGAATTAAACTTCGAAGAATTGGGGCTGGCGGCACCCGCCGCCATCGGCAGTACGCGTGAGCCAGCGCGATGGGGAGAGGCTTTGGCGGAAGAAGAAGTGTTGAGAGAATCCAAGCCTGAGTCCCTGAAATCGCTGATTCAGGGCATCAAATCGGAAGCTGAGCAAAATGCCATCGGTGCCGCTTTAAAGCGAACTGGCTGGAATCGGAAGGCGGCGGCACGATTGCTTAGGGTCAGCTACCGCACTTTGTTGTATAAGATCGAACAATACAATATGCGCGCTCCCGAGCCGTTCCTTTCTCCGCTGCCGGCAGGAGACTTTTCCGTCTACGACGAGGTCAAGAACAACGGGAAGGCGAGTTGAGCCGCATCACCCAGGAGGGTATGCTCGAAGTCATTAGTCGGACAATGGTCGGGCATCCGCTGTGAAGGATTCGCTATGACCCTAAATACTCACTTCTTTTGGGCTCAAAGAGCGGCCCTGATTCTGGGTTGCGCCCTTGTGGCCGCATCGGTTTGCGCCCAGGATGCTCCAGGGGGCGACGCGAACCGCGCCCAAGCAACTCCGGCGGCGTCTGCGGCCAACCCGCCGGCGGCCAAGCCGCACGATAATAGTTTCATCATCGGCAACGACGATGTACTTGCCATCAACGTGTGGAAGGAGCCAGATATTTCCCGCTCCATTCCGGTGCGCTCAGATGGAAAAATATCCCTGCCGCTGGTCGGGGAAGTCCAGGCGGCCGGCCTGACGCCTTTGAAGCTCGAAACCGATATTGCCCTCAAGCTTAAGAATTACATCGCCGAGCCGGAAGTTACGGTGATGGTGCAGCAGGTAAACAGCCAGAAGTTCAATATTTTAGGACAAGTGGCGCGGCCTGGATCGTATGTCATCGCCAACTCTCCGACCGTGCTGGATGCCATTGCCCTGGCGGGCGGCTTCCGCGATTTCGCCAAGCAGAAATCCATTTACGTTCTGCGGCAGGGATCGGGCGGCGAGTCCCGCATCAAGTTCAACTACAAGGAAGTCAGTCAGGGCAAGAACATGGAACAGAACATCAAGCTGCAGCCCGGCGATACGATCATCGTTCCGTAATCCTTGTTCCGTAATCGTAAGCATGCAAATCGTGATCATTAGTAGCGGCACCATGCGAATCTCGGATCTATTTTGGGTAGGAGTGATCTTGCTATCGAGCATTCCCCTTTGGTCGCAGCAACAGCCGCAGGATAGCAGCAGCGCGCCAAGGCCAGCAGCGAGCGCTCCCATGCTTTCCGTGCCGCTGAATAACGATGACTCCGGCCGTATGTTGGTTCCGCCTCCGGTGAGCGGACAGAGTTATCCGGTTTCCTTCGCCTCCGAGGAGCGTTCCAACTACCTCCGGGGCGGGGTGACCTTCAATGCTGCCTACTCCGATAACGTGCTGGGAGCGATCAGCCCAACTCCCGTAAGCGACATTAGCTATTCGGTATGGCCAACGATTGCGCTCGACGAAACCACATCGCGGCTGCACACGGTGTTAACCTATGCGCCCGGATTCACTTTTTATCAGCGCACCAGCGCCTATAACGAAGCGGATCAGAATCTGTCGCTCGATGTACGCTACCGCTTGAGCCCTCATGTGACCGTCAGCGTGCGCGATTTCCTGCAGAAATCTTCGGACGTTTTCAATCAGCCGAACCAGGGGGTCGACCTGCCTGTTTCCGGCTCCGCGCAGGGCGCCAACCAGACCGTGATTGCGCCTTTGGCGGACCGGCTGAGTAATACTGGCAACGCCGCAATCTCCTATCAGTTCAGCGCAAACGGCATGGTAGGGGCGAGCGGGACGTTTACGAATCTGCACTACCCGGACCCGGCCGAGGTGCCGGGGCTGTACGATTCGGCGTCGCGAGGCGGATCGGCATTCTACAGCTATCGCGTGTCGCGGGAGCACTACATCGGCCTGACCTATCAATACCAGGAGCTGCTCTCTTATCCAGCGGGCGGGACGAATGAGACGGAGACCCATGCCGCACTCGGTTTCTACACGTTCTATCCTGCGCCGACGTTCTCTTTCTCGCTCTTCGGCGGTCCGCAATACTACACTTCATCTCCAGAGTTCTTAGGCGCGGGGCAGCCCCAAGTACCGGCCTCACAAGCCTGGACGCCCGCAGCGGGCGCCAGTATGAACTGGCAGGCGCGGCACACCGCTGTGACAGTCAGCTACCTGCATACGGTAAGCGGCGGTGGCGGCCTGATTGGGGCCGTGGAACTCGATAGCGGCAACGCCTCCCTGAGGCAGCAGATCACGCGCAACCTAAGCGCCTCTTTTGCCGGTGCGTACGCCAACAATGCTGTTATTTCCGCTGGTTCGTTGGGCGGGCATTCTATTTCCGCGAGCGCCGCGCTCGAGCGCCGGGTCGGCGAGCATGTAAGGCTGCAGGGTGGGTACACGCGCTTGCATCAGAGCTACAGCGGTATTTTCTCGAATCCGGACACAAATCGGGAGTGGGTCTCAGTCTCCTATCAATTTGCCAGACCGCTCGGACGATAATTTCCTATGGTTGAAGAGTTGGAAGACGACAATTCAAAGGGGTTCGATCTCCAGCGTTACCTCGGGATCGTACGGCGCCGTCATATGCAGTTCCTCGTGCCGCTGCTGCTGGGCTGGCTTATCGTGTGGGGGGTGAGCTGGGTTCTGCCCTCGCGCTATCGCTCCGGAACATTGATTCTGGTCGAGCAGCCCACCATGCCGAAGGATTACGTCACACCCAACGTGAACGACGATCTACAGGACCGCTTACGCAGCATCACCCAGCAGATTCTCAGCCGTACCCGTTTGTTACATATCATCGATCAGCTGAACCTGTATGCGGATTCGCATGGCCGCCTGACCGCCGACGACAAGGTTGATCGCATGCGCAGGGACATCGGAGAAATCGAACTGGTGCGCGACGGGGAGGGCCGGGTCAGTTCGTTTTACGTTTCCTACTCGTCGCACGATCCTCGCCTGGCACAGCAGGTGACTAGCGAACTTACCAATCTGTTCATCAGCGAAAATCTGGAAGTGAGGCAGCAACAGTCAGAAGACACCACGAATTTTCTCGAGACCCAACTGGAGGCGGCCCGCAAGACCCTCTCTGCCCAGGAGGAAAAAATCCGGGAGTTCAAGGGTGAGCACGTAGGCCAGCTCCCGGCGCAGGTGGGCAGCAATCTGCAGATTCTGGCAGGGTTGCAATCCCAGTTGCAGGCGGAAGAGGACGCGTTGAACACTGCAAAGCAACAACGCGTGTACCTCGAAACACTGGCCAATCAATATCGCTCGTTGCAGGCCTCGCCGAAAACTGAGAGCGGAGCGCCCGCGGGTCTGCCCGCCATCGACGCAGAGTTGAGCAAGCTGCGAGCCCAATTGGCCGATCTGAGCGCACACTACACGGACCGTCACCCCGACGTGCGCAAGGTGAAGGAGCAGATCGAGAAGACCGAAAAGATGAGATCTCAGATGGCTGCCGACCTGAATGCGAAAGCTTCCGCCCCGCAGACGGATGCCACTGCAACGGCCAACGACGCCGAAATGAGAGATCCAAACTCTCCCATGATGCAGTTGCAAGGACAGATTCAGGCCAATCGCGTCGAGATTGCCAATCGCGAGCAAGGGATCAAGGAGCTTTCGGCCAAGGTAACCGACTACCAGGCACGGCTAAATCAGGAACCTGTGCGCGAGCAGCAGCTGTCCGATCTGACTCGCGGCTACGATCAATCCAAAGCCAACTATGACGAGCTGTTGAAAAAGAAGAACGAATCGGCGATGGCTACCAGCATGGAATTGCTGCAGCAAGGGGAGCGCTTCCGCATCATCGATCCTCCCAGCCTGCCCGTGAAGCCTGACTTTCCCAATCGCTTGAAGTTCTGCATGATTGGACTGGCCTTCGGACTGGCGCTCGGTACCGTCGTTGCCGGCTCTTTCGAAATGATGGATGACCGGATTTACGACGAGAAACAATTCCAGAAGCTGTTGCCGGTTGCGGTGATCTCGGAGATTCCCTCGATCGCGTCAGTAACCGATCAGCAGATGGAACGGCGGCGGTTGTGGCTGGGATGGGTGGCCGCAGCGGTGGTCTCGTTTACAATCTTGCTGGGTTCCGCATTGAGTTACTTGCGCGGCTGACGATACACATGTACAAAGCCTTTTACAGCCTGAAGCGGAATCCCTTCGAGATCACTCCCGATCCCTCATTTCTGTTTCCCACGCGGAGACACAACGAAGCTTTAGCCGCGCTTTACTATGGCGTCCGGCGCCACAAGGGGTTCGTCGTTCTCACCGGCGAGGTCGGGACCGGCAAGACTCTGCTGCTGCGCTGCCTTCTGCAACTGTTGCGGGACAGCAACGATATCAAGTATGCCTACGTATTCAACGGACGGCTGTCGCCGCTGGAGTTCCTGCAATACATCACCGGCGATCTTGGCCTGCCGGCCTCGGGCAAGAACAAGAGTGAACTGCTTTTGCAGCTGGCGGGCTACGTAGTCTCCCGCGCCGAGAAAAAACTGACTACGGTGCTGGTGGTCGACGAAGCCCATCACTTATCGTCTGACATTCTGGAAGAAATCCGCCTTCTCACCAATCTGGAAACTGCACACGATAAGTTGCTGCAGATTCTCCTGGTCGGGCAGCCTGAACTCGACCAGACACTGGACTCCGTTGATTTACGCCAGCTCAAACAGAGAATCGCCCTGCGTTCGCACTTGTCGGCATTGGATCTCAGCGAAACCAAGGGTTATATCGAGCGCAGGCTGCAACTGGCGGGAAGCCCTACGCCTTCCGCGCTGTTTCCGCAAGAGACAGTCGCCTCGATTCATCAGTACTCCCGCGGAATTCCCCGGCTGATTAACACCATCTGCGAGAACGCAATGATCGCGGCGTACGCGAGGCAGGCCTCCGCAGTGACTTCCGAGATGATCGATGCCATCGCGAAAGACTTCCGCCTCGGCGTTCAGACCCGCAAGCTGGAAAAAAATCCTGCGCCCGACATCGATCTGCAAGACTTCGCCAGAAAATTGCTCTCACTGTGCGCCCTCGCGGCCAGCGAACCCGCCCGTGAGGAGGAGCTGACAACCCGCATGCCGGTTCGAGTGATTAAACAGTGATTAAACAATGAGCCATATATTTGACGCATTACAGAGATCGGAAGCCGAAGGGTCCGGAACAGAAGCGCCTTTGAGCGAATCCACGTTGCCGGTCGCGACCGATTTACTCGAACTCGCCGAGCGCAAACGCCGAACTATGAGCGGGACGGTCACTGACCGCCAGATAACGCGCCGGGAACTCGATCGTCCAGGAAGCGAACGCTCAGAAGGTGATCGCCAGCAGCTCGAACGCCAGGAGCCTCCGAGCGTCGTAGATCAGTTTCCCTCTCTGCCGGTTTCCATCCCGCCCGATAGCCGGCTGGTATCGGTGGGCGAAGAGGAAAGCCTGGGTGCCGAAAAGTTCCGCTTCCTGGCAGTTCGTTTGCGACAGCTGCGGCAAAGCCGGCCGCTGAAAAAAATATTGATTACCAGCACCATTCCCCAGGAAGGCAAAAGCACCGTCGCGGCCAACCTGGCTTGTACTCTGGCCAGAAGGAAACAGCATAAAACGCTGCTGCTGGAAGGTGATCTGCGCCGTCCCGCAGTGGCGGGGAAATTTGGGTTAGGCGCCGTCCCGGGATTATGCGAATGGCTCCGCGGCGAGACTGAAACCAGAAACATCTACCGGCTGGAAGCTCTGGGCCTTTGGATCCTGCCGGCAGGCAGTGCGCCGGAAAATCCTCTGGAGTTAATGCAGTCTGGAAAGTTGCCGTCGCTGATGGAGGAATTGGCTTCGTGGTTTGACTGGATCGTCATCGATTCGCCGCCGGTTCTGCCGCTCGCCGATACCAGTCTATGGGTTCGCCAGGCTGATGGGATCTTATTGGTAACGAGAAAAGGTATCACCGAAAAACAGCAACTGCAGCGAGGGCTCGAAGCGCTGGAGCGCTCGAAGCTGTTGGGAGCCCTCGTTAATGGCTCTACCGACACAGTACACAGCGATTATTATCTGCGATACGGTGCCGCCACTTCGTCGACTGGCAGTCCGGCTCGAACAGGTAAGCGATCGTAAACCAGGCGTCTTCCACGTCTAGTTCTGCATCCCCCCACACAACAAATCCTCAACTGAGAATTCACCTGTAGCCGCTTCAAGAAGCGGGACAGGCGGAGGGAATCATGAACACGCGTCGCTCCAACCACAAACTGAAAGCAATCGGCACCGCGTCGGTTGCGGACCGCACCGCGCTGCGGGAAGAGGACTTCCTGCGCGTGATCTGGCATGAGCGCAAACGAGCGGAGCGCTGCCAAAAACCCTGCCTCCTCATGCTGGTCGAGATGGAATCCCAATTTCCCCTCGAGCGGAATGGTAAGGCGCTGGCCACAATTTTGTCCGCACTCTCCGCGGCCACGCGCGAGACCGATGTGACGGGCTGGTATAAGGACGATGGCGTGGTGGGAGTCTTATTCACGGAAATCAACTTCGAGGATGGAGCTGCGATCGTGACCACCGTGATGACCCGCGTCAGTGAAACCCTTCGCAAGGGTCTGAGTTCCCGGCAATTCAATCAAGCCAGCGTTTCATTTCATCTTTTCCCGGAGGAGCGCGACGAACAAATTCCCGCGGCCGCGAGCAATCGAGCCTTGTATCCCGATCTGGCGGCACGCCCCGAGTTTGCCGAGCGCGATGATTCAAGGAGGCTGGTTCAGCGGTGAAACCGTCTGTTTTGATCGCCACCACGTCTCGCTGGTTTCCGACCGCCCGACTGGCTGCGGCTCTAGCCTCTGCAGGTTGCAGTGTGGACGCGGTCTGTCCCACCGGCCATCCCATGACCAAACTTCGCGGGATGCGCAAGGCCTATACCTTCCGCGGCTTGACGGCTTTGACCTCGTTTGCCAGGGCCATTTGTACAAGCCAGCCCGATTTGATTGTTCCGGGAGACGATCTGGCGACTTGTCATTTGCACAATCTTTATCAGCGTGAGCTTCAGCGCGGCCATGCAGGGCATTCGATTTGCGCGCTCATCGAGCGCTCTCTGGGTTCGTCTCAGAGTTTCCCGGTGGTCTACGCGAGAACCGCTTTTATCGACCTTGCCCGCCGAGCGGGCGTTCGGGCTCCGAAAACAGAAGTGATCGGGAATGGAGACGCACTCAAACGATGGGTCACAAGCGCAGGCCTTCCGACAGTTCTGAAGGCCGATGGCACCTCCGGCGGCGATGGTGTCAAAGTGGTCCATAGCCTCGAGGAAGCGGAGCAGGCTTTTCGCAAGCTGCACGCGCCTCCATTACTTCTGCGTGCAATCAAGCGTGCGGTCGTCGATCGGGATAAGACGCTGCTTTGGCCATCGCTTTTTCGCCAGCGGCCCGACGTGAACGCCCAGGAATTTGTTTCAGGACGCGAAGCTACCAGCGCAGTTGCGTGCTGGAGCGGAAGCGTCCTCGCCAGCCTTCACTTTGAGGTCATCCACAAGCGGGATGCCGCGGGACCTTCGAGCGTGGTGCGGCTGATCGAGCACGCCGAAATGTCCGCCGCTGTCGAAACCATGGTGCGCCAGCTGAAGCTTTCCGGGCTGCACGGCTTCGACTTCATGCTGGAAGCGCACACCGGAGCCGCGTACCTGATCGAAATCAATCCTCGCGCGACCCAGGTCGGGCATCTGACGCTGGGCGCCGGACGCGATCTTCCCGCGGCTTTGTACTCAGCCTTGTCTGGAGCGGAACTCCGGACGGCTCCCCTGATTACAGAAAGCGACACTATCGCTCTGTTTCCCCAAGAGTGGATGAGAGATCCAGAGAGTCCATTCCTACAGTCGGCTTACCACGACGTTCCCTGGGACGAACCCGAACTGCTTCGTGCCTTTGCCGGCAAACGTAAACAGCAAGATGCATTTGCCTTCCAAACCAAGCCGGTACAAAAGCTTGCTCCGGTGCGTCTGCCACGCCTATGACAATTCCAAACAAAGCTTCCGCTGCGAGCGCCGGATTGCCTCACCGGAACTCCGAGACTTTTTCTGAACGCTTTCTTCACCATCGCCATGCTTCAAGCCGCACTCGCATGATGGGAAAGAAGCCATTGCGAGTCATGAAATTTGGCGGCACGTCGGTGGGCGATGCCTCTTGCATCGGGAGAGTCACCGAAATCATTCGAGCCGCCTCGCGGGAGAGCGAAGTTGTCGTGATAGTCTCCGCCATGAGTGGAGTGACCAACCAGCTGGTCGCCGCCGCCAGCTACGCGGAGGCTGCGGATGAGAAAGCGGCGTCCTCGATTTTCGCTGAATTACGCCGGCAGCATATCGCCGCCGCCAGCGAATTGATAAGTTCGGCAACCGAGCGCAGCCACATCGAAGGCGAAATGGAAGCTCTGTTTCAGGCCGGTGATCGCCTGTGCCGGGGAACCATGCTGCTCGGCGAGTTGTCGCCCCGCACGCGCGATGCGATCTCGAGTCTCGGAGAGCGCTTATCTGTTCTTCTGGTAGCAGCCGCTCTCAACCAACTCCAAGTGCCGGGCGAAGCGATTGAGGCTACGGAACTCATTGTGACCGATGCATGCCACGGTGGCGCCGATCCCTGCATGGAGGCGACGCGGCAACGTTGCGAGGCACGGCTCAGGCCAGTCCTCGAGCGCGGGGTGATTCCGGTGGTCACCGGATTTATCGGTGCCACAGCCGACGGCGTGCTTACCACCCTCGGCCGCGGAGGCTCAGACTACTCCGCAACGATTGTGGGCGCCGTGCTCAACTCCGACGAAGTGATTATCTGGACGGATGTGGACGGCTTGCAGACCGCGGATCCGCGCCTGGTGCCGGACGCGTGCACCATCCCGGAAGTCTCCTATCGGGAAGCTGCTGAGCTGGCCCACTTCGGGGCCAAAGTGCTGCATCCAAAAACTCTTCGAGCTCTTGCCCAGTGCGGGATTCCGCTCTGGATCCGCAATACCTTCACTCCCGAGCGGCTGGGAACAAAGATCACGCCGGCAGGTCCGGCAACTCCGTCCAGCACCGGATCGGTAACCGCGCTCAGCGCGATGTCCGACGTCGCGTTAATCACCATCGGTGGACCGGATTTTGCGGGAGTGCCGGATGTTCTCGGCCGCACCTTCCGGGCAACCGCTTCGGTTCGAGCCGAGGTGCTGCTGCTTTCGCAGGCATCTTCGCAGAATGAGCTGTGCCTGGTCATTTCTTCCGCCATGGCTCAACGAACGATTGAGGCTTTGCGCTTTGAATTTGCCGACGACCTGGCGCGCGACCGCACCCATCAAATCACCCTTGATTCGACGGTTGCCATCGTTACCTTAGTCGGCCAAGGCATCCGGTCGATTCCCGGAATCGTAAGCTGTGCCTTCGGAGCCCTGGCCCGCGAAAATGTGAACATCGTAGCCATCGCGCAGGGTGCATCGGAGTGCACCATCTCGTTCGTGGTGGCGAAAAAGGATGTCAGCTCCGCAATCTCGAGCATCCATCGCGAAATTGGACTGGCGGACGGTGGGACAGGCTGGTTCGGTCCATTCTTCGGTCCCGTTTTCGCTCCAGGCGAGCGCACCTCTCCCCACGCCTATGCGGTCCAAACCAGCCCCGTCCCAACGGGTGAAGTCCCTGCCCAGAAATAGCAATCAACCGAACCAGTGGCAGCTTGAGTGCGTAGGGTTTATGGAATGGCGCCTTGTACTCGTGTTTAGTCTCTGAATCTTCCAATATTCAACTCAATCGGAAACTCCCCCCGCTTCTGCTGCAAGCGAATCCGAGCAGCGACAGGGAGATAATTTGTGAAGGTAAGTCGAATTAATAAGTCCGAGATTCCGCCGCGCGGCCTGCCGTTATCGAGTCAAAGGTATACCGTGCTGGCGGAAGATCCCTTTCATCGCATGATCGCGCTCGAGAGGAAACGGACAGAGCGCTCCGGACAACCGTTCGTGCTGATGCTGCTCGACGGAGGAGACTGCCTGCCCTCCGATCGAAACGGCAAAGTGCTGAGCAAGATTCTTTCAGCGCTCTCGCTCGCCACACGGGACACCGATGTGACGGGTTGGTACAAGAATCACTCGATTGTGGGCGTGCTGTTTACCGATATCAGCGCCGACGAGCGCGAGTCAATTCTGGGCACCATGATGGGCCGGGTGAGCGAAACCCTGCGCAATAACTTGAACGATCAGAAATTTCATCAGATCAGTATTTCCATGCACGTCTTCCCGGAGGAATGGGATCACGATTTCACTCACGGCAACCCCGCCCTGTATCCCGATTTTGTGAATCGCCATGATGGCCAGAGGCTCGCCCGCATCACCAAGCGGTTGATGGACATTGTCGGCAGCGCGGCGGCTCTGGCGCTGTTGTCGCCGATTTTCCTGATCGTCGCTCTGCTGGTGAAGCTCAGTTCGAAGGGGCCCGTTCTCTTCAAGCAAGAGCGGCTGGGGCAATTCGGCAAGACTTTCACCTTCCTTAAATTCCGCTCGATGTACGCCAACAATGATCGCAAGATCCATCAGGAGTTTATGAGGCGCGTCATCAAGGGGGATCACGACGGAGAGGCCGCGGGTGGAAGCAAGAAGGTTTACAAGATGACGAACGACCCGCGGATCACCAAGATCGGGTCGATTTTGCGGCGGACGAGTCTCGACGAACTGCCGCAGTTTATCAATGTCCTGAAAGGCGATATGTCTCTGGTCGGTCCCCGGCCGCCAATCGCTTACGAATGCAAGGAATATGACATCTGGCATCGCCGACGCGTGCTTGAGATCAAGCCGGGGATCACCGGCCTGTGGCAGATCAAAGGACGCAGCCGGGTGCGCTTCGACGATATGGTTCGTCTCGACCTGCAGTATGTGCGGAACTGGTCGCTGTGGCTGGATCTTCAAATCCTGGCGCAAACCCCAAGGGCTCTGTTCAGCGATGATGCTTTTTGATCGGATGGAAGGACTCTAATGACAACCTCCCCGGCTCGTTCGCCACAAATTACGGGACATCGAATCGCTGTAGTCGATTGCCCGGAGAAGGCTATATCTCACCCTGAGGTTAAGGAAACCACGACGGCTCAATTTAGTGTTGACTCCAAGACCGAACTGAAGATCGAACTGAAAAAAGAACTGAAAACAGGACTGAAAACAGGACCGAAAACCGAACGGAAGACGGCTTACGCTATCGATCCGCTTGTCGATCGCCGCTGGGAGGAGTTAGTGCAAACCCATCTCCGAGCTTCCGTCTTTCACTCTTCGGCGTGGCTGAAAGCACTGTCGCGTACATACCAGTACGAGCCGATCGCCTACACCACGTCGCCTGCCGGCCAGAAGCTGGAGAACGCCCTCGTGCTTTGCCGCATCCAGAGCTGGTTGACGGGCAGGCGCCTGGTTTCGCTGCCATTCTCAGATCACTGCGAACCTTTGGTCGACGCCAGAGAGGATCTCGATGCCATTATGGCCGCGCTCGAGCAGGATTCCCGCGAGCGAGATTTGCGCTATATAGAATTGCGTCCTTTGCAGCCGATCGAGATCGAAACTTCACTCCGTCACTCGACTGTTCCTTATACATTCCATCAATTGGACCTTGCACCCGGACTCCCAACCCTATTCGCAAACTGTCACAAGAATTCGACGCAACGGAAGATTTTGCGGGCGGAGCGCGAAGGCCTGCGCTATCGCGAAGGGTCCAGCGAAGAATTCGTGGAGCATTTCTACGGACTTCACACGATTACGAGAAGACGCCACCGCCGGCCGCCGCAGCCTCGAAAATGGTTTGTCAACCTGATCGACTGCTTTGGCGACGCGCTGAAGATTCGGGTCGCCTTTAAGGTCAATCGCCCGGTGGCCGCAGTGATCACCATTCGCCACAAAGGGACGATGGTTTACAAATACGGCGGCAGCGACCCGCGATTCAATCATCTTGGAAGCATGCATCTCCTGCTTTGGGCCGCGATCGAAGAGGCCAAAACCGCAAACCTTCAAAGCTTCGACTTTGGCCGGACCGACGCCGATCAAAAAGGGCTCATCACCTTCAAGAAACGCTGGGGTAGCACGCAATCGGATATGGTCTATTCGAGGTACGCGCTTTCCGAGGATGTCGCTCACATGTTCGAGGCGTCTGGGAGCTGGAAATCCAGAGTGGCGAAGCACCTGCTCTCCCGGATGCAGCCTGGCATTCTTTCGGTGGTCGGCCGGGCTCTTTACCGGCACGTTGGGTAATCGATGTGGCCGGAAATCGACGGCAGATACTAGAAACACATAAAGAGTAGAAACATAAGGAAAGATTGCAGAGATAGAAATGACTTCCTCTTCTTATAGTGCCGATCCGCAACTTTGCCCCCGGCCGAAAACCGGATTGGCAGTCTCCGTGGTCATAGTGGTGTGGAACGCCAAGAAGTACGTTCTCGAGTGCCTCGGGTCGTTGCGCGAACATTGCGCCCAGTCGTGTTCGGAAATCATCGTGGTCGATAACGCCTCGACGGACGGCACTCCGGAATTGATTGAAGAGCTGTATCCGGAGTTCAAGTTGATTCGCAACCAGGAAAATCTCGGCTTCGCCAAGGCGAACAACATTGGCATCGCCGCCAGCTCAGGAGATTACGTCTGCCTGGTGAACTCGGACGTAAAATTTACCAGCGATTGTATTGCATCACTGCAGCAATATCTCGACGAGAATCCCAGCGTCGGAATGGTTGGTCCGAAGATGTTTACTGCCGTCGGCGAGGTGGCACGTTCCACCATGCGTTTCCCCACCATATGGAACTATTTCAGCCGCGCCCTGGGACTCGATGTCGCCTTCAAAGGATCGCGCTGGTTCGGCGGCCTGCTAATGTCGGACTTCGATCATCAAACGACCACGCCGGTGGAGGTGCTGAACGGCTGGTTTGTCTTGGTTCGCCGCAGCTCCATCGACCGTGTGGGCTTGCTTGACCCTCAATTCTTCATGTACGGAGAAGATGTGGATTGGTGTTACCGCTTCCATCAGGCTGGCGAGGGCGTCGTTTTCTTCGCGGAAGCGGGGGCAATCCACTACGGCGGAGGCAGTTCATCCCATGCGCCGCTGCGCTTCTATCTGGAGCTGTATCGGGCTACCTGGCAATATTGGCGGAAGCACCATGGTGCGCTGGCGCAGTTGGGCTTCTTGATGGCCTTCGCAGTTCATCACTGCATCCGGTTGCTGGGCTCGGCGTTCATCTATCTTTTCCTGCCCTCACAGAGGACAAGCACCGTTGTCAAGTTCAAGCGAAGTCTGGCGTGCCTGCAGTGGGTAGGGGCAGCCAAGTTCAAACACTTGGAGACCAGCCACAAGGCCGCTTGACCGGTGAGACTGGCCAAGACCGCTTCTAACTCCCGTTCGCACATGTACGAGACCGAAACTAATTCTGCGGTTGAAAGTCCGGCGCAACTTCCCCGAGAAGTGATCCGTTCGTTCGAACACCTGAGGGGACGGATACAATCTCGAACCGTTCTACCGTGGAGCGAGCACTGCACGGAATGTGTCTGGCCGACCTGCTATTCGACCTGCGATCTTTACAGCGCACGTCCAGATGGGGGCTGCCGGCGGTTTACCGACGGAATGGTGAGGATTGAGCTCCCCGCTTCCGTCAACTCTTATATTCTGAAAATCCGCTTCAAGCGCTGGGGAAAACTATGGACACCCGGCAATGTGCGCTTGCATTCGGCGGAGAAGGCGGAAAAGCTCGAAAAAAGAGACTATCGGATCGGCAAAACGCTGCAAACCATCCCGGTGCCTTCTTTGGTAAAGATCACGACCGCGACGAAGGTTTATGGCTTCAAAAAAAGAGCGGCAGCTTCGGCATCCCACGGCGAGCAGATGCCGTCATGTTTCCTGCTGGAGTGCTATAACCCGGAATCGAGCAACGTGCAATTGTCGCTGACCATGCGCCCGAGCGACGCAGAAGCGATGATTCCCTTTCAAAAACTGCTCGACCTGGCTCCGGGATTTCATCGCATCCGAATTCCGATCGAAGAAATTAGTGGGCTTCTCGATCTCCGCCAACCGTTTGGAATCGACCTTACTCCCAACGACGAGATCAACGAAACCACTCTTTATTTTGGCTTGATGGAGTTCGCAACCGAGCTGGCGCAGAACAGGAAAGCAGAGAGACGCGGGAAAAAAGTCAAATGCGTCGTTTGGGATCTGGATAACACTTTGTGGGATGGCGTGCTGGTAGAGGACGGTCCGGAGCGGTTGCGCTTGAGGAGCGGCGTGGCTGCGATTATTCGGGAGCTGGATCAGCGCGGAATTTTGCACTCCATTGCCAGCAAGAACGATCCCGATGCCGCGCTTCAGGTGATCACGAACTTCCATCTTGACCAGTATTTCCTGTGCCCGCAGATTTCCTGGCGGCCCAAGAGCCAGGGGATTCAAGCCATCGCGCGACAGCTGAATATTGGCATCGAGAGCATCCTATTTATCGATGACTCCGAATTTGAGTTGAGGGAGGTTGCGGCGGCGTGCCCGGAGTTGCAGGTCTTGAGCGCGAAGCACTACAGCTCCCTGCCTGAGCGAAGCGATTGCATCGTTCCGGTTACGGCGGAAAGCCGGGAACGGCGCAAACTCTATCGGGTGGAGGAGAACCGGCAGGCGGTAGCCGAGAACTTTAGCCACGATTACATGGCCTTCCTGCGTCACTGCGAGATCAATCTGACTGTACGCCCCATGACGGAGGAGAACCTCGAGCGGGTCCATGAACTGACGCAGCGCACCAACCAGATGAATTTTTCCGGCAACCGCTACGACCGTGAGGTTTTGCGGGAGTTGTTGTCGAAGCCCTGGCTGGAGACATTCGTGCTGAGTTGCGAAGACCGCTTCGGCAGCTACGGAGTGATCGGGTTTTCCATCGTCGACCGCCGTGAACCCCGCATGATCGATCTGATGTTCAGCTGCCGCATTCAATCGAAGCGCGTCGAACACGCATTTCTGGCCCGTGTCATCTGCAAGTATGTCGACGAAACCGGCAACGATTTCTACGCCAATTACCGGAAGACGCCGCGGAATGCTCCTTCGGGAAAGGTCTTTGCCGATCTGGGAATGGAAGAAGTGGAAAACCGTGACGGACTTCTGTCATTGCGGTTTCCGGCGGATCGGGCGATTCCGGAAGACGGCGTCATTCGCGTCACGCTTCAAGACGCGCTCGAAGGGATGCCGGCGTGAGTCTCCGATCCGGCCTCGGTGCGATGCGGAGGCACATGTTGTGTGCGCTGGATCGCCGCGAAGTGCGCCTCGAGAATCGAGATCCGATTGTGTCGTTCAGCTTCGACGATTTCCCGCGCAGCGCGTATTCGGTGGGCGGCTCCATTTTGGAGAACTTTGGGGCTCGAGGAACCTACTACACGGCCTGCGGATTAATGAACACCTGCAATGAACTTGGGGACCAGTTTCGGATGGACGATCTTGATTCTTTGCTTGATCGAGGCCATGAACTGGCCAGCCACACCTACAGCCATCTTTCGGCGCGCTCCGTTTCCTGCGAAGCATTTTGCCAGGATGTGGAGAAGGGCAGGCAGGCCATCGAAAAAGTGACTGGCGCCGACTCTTTAAATTTTGCTTACCCCTTCGGCCATGTCACGCTCTGCGCCAAGCAAGCCCTAGGCAAACAAGCGCTGGGCAAACAAGCGCTGGGAATGCGCCTCGCCAGCGCCAGAGGCATATTCCCCGGCTTCAATGGCCCGCAAGCCGATCTCAACTTGCTGCGGGCGAACAGCCTGTACGGCGATCTTGACGGCGCCGGACATGTGGAAGAATTGATAGTCGAAAACTGCAGGCGGAAGAGCTGGCTGATTTTCTACACTCACGATGTGCGTCCCAATCCTTCGCCCTATGGGTGCACGCCGGCATTGCTGGAAACGGCGGTATCCTGCGCCGCCCAGAGCGGCTGCCGGATTCTGACGGTTCGGGAAGCGATGCGGGAGGCCGGGATCCGGAGCGGCAGCCCTGATTCCCACGCCCGGCAGTGCGTGTCCTCGTGACTTCGGTCAATGTCCTTCTGTGTCTTTGCTCAGATTTTGAGGCGGTATACCCTTATTCATCGGACTTGCCCACCAGCAAGCCAACGAATTCAATAGGGGTCCCCCAACTATGAATCGCCTAATTCGCTCTACCCTCGTGATCTCAACCTTAAGCCTGCTGATTCCTGTAGTCGCCTCGGCGAGCAGCTACTATGTTGCCGCCAATGGGAATGATTCGAACAGCGGTTCGAAAACCAGCCCCTGGCAACACGCGCCCGGAATGCCGAGTTGCAAAGCGAACTGTGCCGCCGTCACGCCGCAGGCGGGTGACAGCATTATCTTCCGCGGTGGGGATACATGGCACTTCGGGAACAGCAGTCTGACTCCCTATGTGGGCGGCAAGTCGTGGAATTTTTCCTGGAGCGGCGCCAACGGAAGTCCGATCTATATCGGCGTCGATGAATCGTGGTACTCCGGCGGGTCCTGGGCGCGTCCGGTCTTTACCGGCGATGACCCCGTTACTACCAGCACAGTATCCTCTTGCACCAACGACTTCAACAACGTGAACGTCGTTCTGCTGGGAACCGATAACCACATCCGGTTGGACAACTTCGAAATGATGGGATTCTGCTACTCGGCCACATCGGGTGTCAATGGTGGATTTGTTAACTTCGGTGGAACGGACGCCGTCGTGGAGAATATGTATTTCCACGGAATGACGATCGCCTCGAGCGGGACCGATGACGAGCAGGTTGCTATCCACGGCAGCGGAGAGGGCTTCAAGGCGGATCTGACCAATCAATGTCTGTACAACGTCTTCGACAACTCAGACGGCAGCTACGGCAATTACGGTACTTACCCCAACGGGCGGGCCACACTTGAAGCCATTCAGAATGCCTGCGCCGTGGTTGCCTTTAGCGTTTTCAACCGGGTAAGCAACGGACTGGTGTCGAGTACTTCGAGCGTGCACGACAATTTATTCCACGATATGTACGATCCCTCGCTTTGGGGCGGCAGAAACCACGGTAATATCTGGAACGTCAACAATGACGGACTGCGACCGTTGGGCGTTCAAGAATTCTACAACAACGTGATGTACAACATTAACGAAGGAGTAGGCGTCTGGTTCGAGCAAAACCCTGTAGGCTACTATTTCAACAATGTCTCGTGGAATATCTCAAACTCTGCCAATTGTCTGCGGGTCGGTGGGTCGAACGTGAACACACTCCTACCCGTGACGACGATGTACATCTACAACAACACCTGGGACGCTCCATGCACGGTACGTGGAACCGCGCCGTCTCCAGGAGGAGACCCCGCCCAGAATGGACCGGTTTATTTCCAGAACAATCATCTGATCGGCTTTGGTATTAGTAGTTTCGCCGACGGCAAAGGGTCTCTGTACAGCTGCGATGCCGGGGCAACCTGCAACTGGATCGATAACGGGAATGAACTATTCCAAACCGAAGCCGCTGCCAAAGTTCAAGGCTACACTGCAAGCAACAGTTACGCTCCAAGTACCGGAGGATCAACGATTGGAGCCGGTGCCAATCTCTCCAACCTGTGTGGTACTTTCTCCTCCTGACTCCGAATTTTGCCAAGGCACGAGCGATGGCGTGAGCGAACAGGGTAGTGCGGGAGGGGAGATTGCTTACGATCCCGCAATTCCGATGGTTCCTCGCCAGTCGTCGTGGGATATTGGGGCTTATAAATTTAGCGGCGCACAAAGTCCGAATCCGCCGACAGGTCTAACGGCCTCGGTTCAGTAGACCGCGAGCAGCGGCTGCGGACTCCCCCAAGAGTTTTCGCAGCCGCAATGATTAAGTGATTTAAGGAACTGCAGTTACTTGCGCCGTCGCGCTTGGCGCTCTTCCCTCAGGAAACAAAAGAGAGATGCATCTTGCGGTGCTTTCCAACGAGCGTTTGAACCCATGGCCGCGCTACTCGAACCGCTGGCCGCATATGAAAATGCGCGCCTGGTTGCGCCGCCCAACCTGGCGTTGGATAATTTTCGGCAATGGAAAAACGTCTGGCAGGACGTAAGATCGTCCGATACGGTGTTCTGGATGCAGAGCTCCTCCAGGCCCGAAAAGGCGGTTCACTTGGCCTCCCTTGCCCGCCCGGGGGCGCGACGATCCGCTTTCGTCGTGGATGCGTGGAAGTACAGCGTCACAAAGATAGGAGTGCTTTGCACTGCTCCAACATCTTAATCCCTGCTTCGTGGCGTTCCGAGAAGGTTGCGAGGAGTTGAAAAGGCGTTTTCCGTCGGGAAATTTCGAATGGCTGCCCTTTGGGGTTGATACCGAGGTATTCGATTCCGAACCGGGGGAACGAACCATTTTTGCCTACTGGATGGGCCGGCGTTATGAACCCCTGCACCAGGCCATGCTGCGTTATTGCTCTGAGCGCGGACTCGATTACCGTTACACGCAGCGGGGCGGCGAGTTTCCTGACCCTCGGCACCTAGGCAAGGTAGTCGGAAGTTGTCAGTACTTCATGGTCACTCCTCCGAATTTATCGCACCCCGGTCGTACAGGAGGATTCAGCCCGTTTGTGATGCGCTATCTGGAAGGCTTGGCAGCAGGCGCTCGGCTCTTGGGCGTGTTGCCGGGGAGCGGCGAATACGCGGAACTCTTGCCCCTTGATGCGATTTTGCAGGTTGCTCCCGATGGATCAGATCTCGCGGCAAAATTGGATGCTGATCGACGAAATCCGAGCGCAGCCCTGGCAGTGGAGAACGCGCGGACCTTGGTGAGATCACGTCATTCATGGGCAAAGCGGGCGGAGCAAGTCTTTCGCCGCTTAAGCTCAGGAACGGCGACTGGCTTCCACACTTAGCAAGATCGCTACCTTCAGGCACCACCCACACCATCAATGAAACCTGAACAAGGACCGCAGAACTTCAAGTTCGGAGGCGGCGTATCCGAGACCTTCCTCAATCCGGGGGTTCTGGTCTTGATTCTGATCGCCGGCGTCTTGATCTGCGTGTGGCCGCGCAAGAAGGCCACGGTAGTATTCCTGGTCGCCTCCTTGCTCATTCCGGCGGATCAGATTCTGCTGCTTGGGCCGGCGCATTTTTCCATGCTGCGGATTCTGGTGCTGTTCGGAATCTTTCGCATGATTCGAGAGAAGGCTGCTTCGAAGCTGCGAGTGTTCAGCGGCGGGCTCAACAAAATTGATTGGTCTCTTATTCTGCTGACTGTATTTACTGCGTTGAACGGAATCCTGCTTTTTCAGGCAAGCGGCGCGGTGATCAATCAGTTGGGGGAACTCTACACTGTCTTCGGAACATACTTCCTGATCCGATCCCTGATTCGGGATGAAGACGATGTGGTGGGCGCGATCCAAACGCTGGCCTGGATTTCGGCTGTGATCGCGGTGATCATGAGCTACGAATTCATAACGGGACACAATCCTTATGCCATCCTGGGAGGGGCGCGGGCGGCCGATTACGCCTCCCTGGCCGCTCGCAACGATCGTTTTCGCGCTCAGGGCCCATTCGCGCACTCGATTCTGGCTGGAACTTTTGGCGCGGTCTCGCTGCCTCTGTTCATTGCCTTGTGGTGGAAGGGAAAGAAGTATCGCACCATCACCCTGGTCGGAATTGTCTCCACGCTGGTGATGACCGTCACGTGCGACTCCAGCACTCCGGTGATTGCATACGCGGCAGGAGTAATGGCGCTCTGCCTCTGGCCCCTGCGAAAATTCATGCGCGCGATACGCTGGGGAATCGTCGTTACCCTGGTATCTCTCCACTTAGTGATGAAGGCGCCAGTGTGGCACCTGATCGCGCGGATCGATATCGCGGGCGGCTCCTCTTCGTGGCATCGCTACATGCTGATCGATCAATGCATTCGGCACTTTTGGGACTGGTGGTTGATCGGCGTAAAAGATACCAGCATCTGGGGCTGGGATATGTGGGACACGGCGAACCAGTACGTTGGCACCTGCGATAATTCCGGACTTCTACCTTTTCTGCTGTTTGTAGCCATCATGGTATTCGGTTTCAAGTATCTAGGACGAGCCCGACGCGCCGTGGCGAAGGACAGAAAGAAAGCTCTTTTTGTTTGGGCGATCGGGTCGGCACTGTTTGCCAACGTGGTGGCATTCTTTGGGATCTCCTACTTCGATCAAACTATCGTCGCCTGGTATACGCTGCTGGCAATGATTTCCACGATTGCCACGGTTTCTTCGAAAAAAGAGCAGAATCCTTCTGAAGTTCTTTCGGAGGAGGCCGCTTTCATCTCAGAATCAGCGCAGTGGGCGACCGCCGCCGCGGAGCGGGACGAATGGGACGTTACGGTAAAGGCCTGGCATCAGTCGCCGGGCGCAGCTTCTGTCTGATTGTTGGGACAGCAAGCACATGCACACCTCAGACTCATCAATTTCGACTCGCAATTAATTTTATGAACAGGAATATGCCCAAGAGAAAACTAACATTCGTCGTGGCGGTTAACAACCGGGACGTTTTGCAGAACAATCTTCTCGCATCCCCTTGCTTTCGCAAGCCTCACGGTCACCAGATCATTATTCAAGAGGGCTTTAATTCTGCCGCGAAAGCCTACAACGACGCGACTGACCGGGCCCAGAACGAATTAATGGTCTTCGTGCACCAGGACATAATCCTTCCGGAGCAATGGCTGAATCAGGTTGAAGACGCGCTCCAGCATCTGGAGGAGCAGGATCCATCTTGGGGAGTCCTCGGGTGCTACGGGAAGACTCAGACTAACGAAGGCCGTGGCTGGGTTTATCAGTCTGGCCCTGGAATGATTGGAGCACCGTTCGAAAATCCCGTCCCGGTTCAGACTCTCGATGAAATCGTTTTGATCCTGCGAAGATCGTCGCACTTGCGCTTTGACGAAGGTTTGCCCCACTTCCATTTGTATGGAACGGACATTTGCCTGAGGGCAAAAGAGTCCGGCAGAACAAGCTACGCCATCCCTGCCTTTTGTATTCATAACTCGAGCCAGGGTTTTGTTCTACCCAAGGAATTTTATGAGTGTTACTGGCACGTGCGGCGGGCCTGGAGCTCGCAGTTGCCGATCCAGGCGAGCTGTATCCGAATCACGAGGCTGAATCTGGCGATGTACAAGAGAAGGCTTTCGGAGATTTATTTTCGTTACAGCCGCCCGCACGCGATCAAGGGGCGCCGGGTTCAGGACATCCGGCAGCTCGTCAAAGAAGCGGACATAAAAATCGAGCAAAAGGTTGAAGACGAGGCAACTTCGCATTGCACGGTTTGAGTTTTGTGCCTGAATAATATCCCAAAATAAATAATCCCCGAAGTAAGGGCTATTCCGAACTAAACATTTTCGAAGTAAACATTTTTGAAGTAAACAATGGAAATCATCGAAAAAATTGAGGTCATGGATGCGGTTCCAGTACCGCCGTCAGATCCATCTTTCATCCGAATCTCGAAGCAGGTGAAGCGGTCTTTTCGCCAGGTTCGAGAGGGCGGCAGCCTGAAAGCCAAGGTGTTCCGTGGCGGAATTTGGATGGGCGCGGGAAGCTTTTCCGAACAACTGACTCGCTTTGGCCGGAACATGATTCTGACGCGGTTGCTTGCGCCGGAAGCGTTTGGAACCATGGCCGTCGTCTTATCCGCCGGCAGCGTGATCCAGATGATCACGGATATCGGGGTGAAAGAAGCCATCATCCAAAACCCGCGGGGCTCGGAAGAACATTACATGAGTGCCGCATGGTGGCTCGCATCCCTTCGGTCTCTGTCAATCTATGCCTGCATCTTTCTGCTGGCTCCCTTCATTTCGAAATTCTACGGCAACCACGAATTGGTCCCACTTTTGCGCGTGGTGGCGCTGGGGGTGATTCTCGAAGGTACGCTCAGTTCCAAAGCTTATGTTGCGATCAAGAACATGAGCTTCAAAAAGTGGGCGGTGATTTACCACGGAGGAGGGATTGGCGGGGTTGTCATAACCCTGATTCTGAGCCTCTTTATTCGCGACGTGTGGGCGTTGGTGCTCGGCAATGTGGCAGAGAGCGGGATGAGGTGGATTTTGTCGTACGTGCTCTGCCCTTATCTACCGTTGTTTTCGTGGGACCGGGAAGCCGCTCGCGATCTGCTGCGCTTCTCCCGCGGCTTGTTCGGGCTATCGTTTCTGAACCTGATTTTTTCGCGGGCCGACGTGTTTGTGTTGGCCAAACTGTTCTCGCCCGCCGCGCTCGGCCTCTATGTGATGGCCATTTATCTGGTTCAGACGCCGGCAAGTTTCTTGATGAATCTTTTGGGGCAAACTCTGCTCCCCACCTTTTCGAAGGTGCAAGGGAATAAGGTCCGGGAAAATCGCATCCTGTTACAAGTCAGCTCGGTGCTCGTGCAGTTAGGAATACCAGCTCTAGTTTTTATGGCTCTCTGCAGCCGCTCGCTGCTGGGACTGTTTTACGGGGGGCGCTATGGTGCCGCAGCCGTGCCGCTGATGATCGCATCGTGCGTCGTATTTATCAATATTTTGAATGGACAAATCACCACGGTTTTTTATGGCAGAGGCGTCCCTCAGTTGCACCGGCGCGCCGTTGCGATCATGGCGGTATTGATGGTCGCCCTGGTTTATCCATTTTCAAAATGGTTCGGACTGGTCGGAGGACAGCTCGCCTGCCTGGTCGCAGTCTCAGTTGGGTACGGCTTCCAGCTCCTTCGTCTGCAAAAGCTGACAGAGATCAGTCTGCTGCAGTATGCGAAGCCCTTTGTCTCAGGTGCAATGCTTTCCCTTTTCGTCCTCGGGACTTGGCTTGCGACCCGGAGCCTTCCGATATCGAGCCGGCCTTCGGCGAACATCCTTCTGGCAGCCGTGGGTTGCTTACTGGCTTATGGATTCTGGGCGGCCGCTTTCTTACGAAGGCGTGAGAGCGCCGCCTAGTCGAAGGCGTCATTCGCCGGAAATATCGCCCGGAAATATCGCCCGAAATATCAAATACAGCTTTAGCGCAAGGAGATTCGATGATTGGCACGCTTGAAAATTTGGAGAACCTGGGGACGGACACTGACACGATCTCAGTTCCGGTCGCGAAACCCGCGAGCTGCCCGATCTGCGGCAGCTCTCAGATCAATCTTCTACTGACGGCGCCTGACAGATTCCACTTGCGCAAAGAGATTTATAGCCTGAATAGCTGCTCGTCTTGCAGCGGCGTGTGGCTTGCAAGCCCGCCGAAACCCGTGGAAATGGGATTCCACTACAGCGAGGATTATCACAACGGGATCGTTGCCGCTGGCGAAGGCTCCGCTGCCAGCCGCTGGAAGGATCAAGTGAAACTCATCTCCCAACATAAACGCGGCGGAGCGATTCTTGATATCGGCTGCAGTTCCGGCGGCTTTCTCAGCACAATGAAGAGTAAGGACTGGCAATTGTTTGGAATCGAGATGGAAGAATCCACTGCGCAACGAGCCCGGGCAAACACCGGAGCCGAGGTCTTCGTCGGGGACGCGATGGATGCCCCGTTCTTGCCGGGCAGCTTTGACGTTATTACCACCTTCGACGTTCTCGAGCATGTCTACAATCCCGGTCAGTTCTTGACCAAGGTTCTGGAATGGCTGAAGCCTGGTGGCATCTATTACGCAATGATGCCCAACATTGATTCCTGGGAGGCCAAAGTATTCCGCAGCCACTGGTATGGCCTCGAATTGCCCCGTCACCTGTTCCATTTCTCCCCGAAATCGCTCAGATATCTCATGAACGAAATCGGCTTCTCGGAAGTATCGGTTATGACGCCTGCCGTGTCCTATGTGGAGCGCAGTAGCGGATATGTTTGCTCGAGCCTGCTGGAGGCAATCGGCCTCTCTGCGACGCCGCAGGCAACGCCGAAACCGGTAAGTCTTCCCTGGAAGGTCGTTCGTAAAGGGATTCGGCTCTCATTGATCAGACCCCTTGCTCATATCGCTTCCATAGCCGGAGCAGGTCCCAGCATGGAAGTGGTTTTCAGGAAAGGTTCCGGAGAATAGTCGCTTCAGGGGGCGCCCGCAAATCAATGATTTCGATCATCATTCCGGCGCACAACGAAAGTTCGGTGATCGCCCGGACTTTAAAGGCGATCACTGACGGCGCCGACCCCCGTGAGTTAGACGTGATCGTCGTTTGCAACGGATGCACCGACGATACCGCGGCTGTGGCACGTGGTTTTGGCTCTGCGATTCGCGTCATCGAGACTGACACCCCTGGCAAGACCCGCGCTCTTAACCTCGGGGACGAAGCCGCCCGCGGTTTCCCGCGAATCTATGCCGACGCCGATGTGATCATCACGATCGATACGATTCACGCCCTGGTGTCCCGCCTTGAGCGTGGAGATGTGCTGGCCGTCGCTCCTGCTCCGAACTTTGATCTCAATGGCTGTTCCTGGCCGGTTCGAGCCTGTTATCAGATACGGTCGCTGCTTCCATCCGCGCAGGAAGGGATTGGTGGCTCGGGGGTCTACGCGCTATCCGAAATCGGCCGGGCACGATTTCGCGAGTTTCCCGCGCTCACTGCAGACGATGGTTATGTGCGCATCCAGTTTCGATCTGACGAGCGGGAAACCGTGACTTCCGCAAATTCGACTGTGTTTCCACCTCGTACGATCAAGGACTTGGTTGCAACCAAGACGCGCGCGCACTACGGCTCAATCGAATTGGCCGCCCTGTTTCCCCGACTCTGGAAAAATCGCGGCGAGAGCAACCACAAATCCCTGATGCGTTTGTTCCTGGATCCGCGATTGTGGCCCAGTCTTGCCGTTTATTGTTGGGTTACTAGCATTGCAAAGCGCCGCGCCCAAAGCCGCCTCCGCAGTGGGGCGGCCAATTGGGAGCGGGACAATACTTCTCGCGCCATCGCCTAATTCCGGAGTTTTTTTACACTTCGTTGCTCAACCGACCGAGCAAGAATTGAATTCATGCGCAGAGCGACAATGATGACCGCGTTCATGGCAACCATGGGGCTGACTGGCGCCGCCGCCTATTTCTCACCTTGGTTGTGGCGGCAGTATTGCATGCGCCGCGTGCGAAGCGAAGTTACAAAAAATCGAATTCTGGCGCTCACCTACGACGACGGCCCCAGCCCGGCATTGACCCCGCAACTGCTCGATCTGCTTCAGACTCGCAAGGCTCGGGCCACGTTTTTCATGCTGGGCCGGCAGGCGCAGCAACACCCCCACATTGTTGATCGCGTGGTCCGCGAAGGTCATAACGTTGGCTGTCACACCGATCAACACCTTCATGCATGGATCGTGCCTCCCTGGGAGGCCGTCGCCGACATCAACGCGGGTTACGAACGGCTGTCTTCATGGATGCGGCCGGACGGAATGTTTCGCCCGCCCTACGGCAAATTGACTCTGCCGACCTACTGGTCGCTGCGCCGCCGTGGCGCTCCGGTGTGGTGGTGGACCATCGATTCCGGAGACACCCATCGCAAGCGGCCCAGCCCCAGCCAAGTTGCAGACCGGCTGCGGCGAGACGGGGGAGGAATCGTATTAATGCACGACCTTGACCGGGCGCAACCACGCAGCGATTTTGTGCTCGATCTGACCGCGTTACTTTTAGACATTGCTCATCGGGAATCTTTTCAGGTCAAGCCGCTTGGGGAACTATATCAGTGAGGGAAACTCGCATTCGCAAGCAGAAGGTTTTGGCGGTTGCCTCTAGCGGCGGGCATTGGGTTCAGTTGCGGCGGTTGGTTCCGGCGTTTGCGGATTCCGAGGTAGTTTACGTTACCGTCATCGAGTCCTACCGCTCGCAGGTCCCGGAAAACAAGTTCTACAGGGTTAACGACGCCACTCGCTGGAATAAGCCGGCACTGATTCTGCTGGCGCTCCGGCTGGCCTGGATTGTCGGAATCGAAAGGCCTTCGGTCGTGGTATCGACTGGAGCCGCGCCTGGATACTTTGCCATCGTATTCGGCCGTTGGTTTGGCGCAAGAACGATTTGGATTGATAGCATGGCCAATATCGACGAACTATCGATGTCTGGGGCGCGCGTAGGCCGCTACGCCGACCTTTGGCTTACCCAGTGGCCGCACCTGGCAAGACCTGATGGCCCGCAATACGGGGGCTCAGTTCTATGATCTTCGTCACCGTCGGCTCGCAAGAGCCGTTCGATCGCTTGATCATTGCAGTCGACCAATGGGCTCGATCGCGTGCGCGCTCCGACGTGTTCGCTCAGATCGCGAGTTCCAGGCTTCAGCCCAGCCATATTAAGTTCACACAGTTCATCGAGCCCTCTGAGTTCCCTCGGATCATGCAAGAAGCACGCTTAATCGTGGCTCATGCGGGGATGGGTTCGATTATTTCAGCTCTCGAGCTGGGCAAGCCGATCGTTGTAATGCCCAGGCGCGCCGATCTTCGCGAGACTCGCAATGATCATCAAGTGGCGACGGCGGGACGCTTCGCCGCACAAGAGGGGGTCATCGTGGCTGCTGGCGAACAAGATCTGCCTGCAAAGCTCGACTATGCCCTTACTCTGGGAGAAACGAAACGAATCCATTCGCAGGCGTCGCCTCGTCTCATCGCCACGATTCGAGCGTTTCTCGAAGGCACGCCGCACCCGCCGGAACCAATTATCGCTGGCCAGCGTAGAGAGCAAGGTGGCGATTCCTGCACCGGCATGACTGTTTCCGGGGTGCACCACATTTAGGCAGGTGAAATCTCTATATATCTGATAATAAGGCAGTTATAGAAGGCAATTTTGATTCTCGCAGCTTCCGATTTTCGATGCTTCCAAGGCTGCGAAATGATATGATTTGCGAAGTTATTCCCCCCAAAATCTTTCCCCTCATCGTTCGGCTTGACGCTTTGACGTCTGGCACAAAAACAAAAACTATCAAGGGGTTTTCATAACACTATGCTCGAGACTGCGATCATTGGTGCAGGTCCATACGGACTTTCAATTGCCGCTCACTTCCGCCATCGTGGAATGCCCTTCCGTATCTTCGGTCGCCTGATGGATAGCTGGAAGGCGCACATGCCCAAAGGCATGTGCCTTAAATCCGACGGCTTCGCCTCAAACATCTACGATCCCGCCGCCGAATTTACCCTGGGACAATTTTGCGCGGAAAAGGGTATCGAATACTCGGACTCGGGAATTCCGGTGCGGCTGGATACTTTCAGCGCCTACGGTCTCGCCTTCAAGGAACGGATGGTCCCTGAACTCGAAGACAAGCTGGTAACGGGCCTGGAGCGTGTGCCCGATGGATTCCGCCTTCGCCTTGATACCGGCGAGACATTCACTGCGCGGAAGGTAGTGCTCGCCGTAGGAATTACCCATTTCGAATACGTCCCCGCAGACCTGGCCGCGTTGCCGCCAGAATTCCTGTCGCACAGCTTTCGTCATCACGACCTGGAACGGTTCCGGGGCCGCAGCGTGGTTGTGATCGGCGGCGGTTCCTCCGCAACTGACCTCGCGGGCCTGCTTCAGGAAGCGGGCTGTGATGTGCAACTCGTCTCGCGTCGAACGGCGCTGAAATTTCATGGCGCACCGCAAATAGGAAAACCCCGGTCGTTGTGGCAGGACATCAAGCGTCCGCAATCAGGGATTGGACCGGGATGGAAGTTGCGCTTCTTCGCCGACGCCCCGATGGCCTTTCATTACCTGCCAGAGAGTCTTCGTCTGGAGGCGGTGCGCAGAGTGCTCGGCCCATCCGGAGCGTGGTTCATAAAAGAAAAAGTTATGGGTAAGGTTCCTTTGCACTTGGGATGCACCCCCGAGCGAGCCGAGATTCAAAACGGACGCGTGCGGCTCCATCTTCGCGGCGCGGATGGTAATAATCGCGAAATCACAGCCGAGCACGTCATAGCAGCAACCGGCTACAAGGTAAATCTGGATCGATTGAAATTCGTCAGTTCGGAGGTTCGCTCGGCGCTTGAACTTGTAGGCGGCGCGCCGGTGCTTTCCTCGAGCTTCGAATCCTCGATACCCGGACTTTACTTTGCCGGCATCACGGCCGCAAACAGCTTTGGCCCGGTGATGCGCTTCGCCTTCGGAGCCGGCTTCGCGGCTCGTACCATTACCCGCGCGATGTCACAGTCACGAGTGCGGGAGTCAGTTCAGGTTCCAGCCCGTCGCGAACTCCGCGAAATAACAGTTTCAGAACCGAGCGAGAAGGCTGACGCCGCTACCCACGGATCTGTTCGATGATGCCCTATTCGATGAGACTCGGTCCGATGACCTCCCAAGTGAGAGCATGAAGCGAGAAACTATCGCAATTCACGCCGGCTACGACGGCGATCCCACCACGAAGGCCGTTGCCGTGCCGATCTATCAGACCGTGGCGTTCGAGTTCGACAGCGCCGAGCACGGAGCAGCTTTGTTCAATCTCGAAGTCCAGGGGAACATTTACACCCGGATTGGCAATCCCACAAACACGGTGCTCGAGAAACGGGTTGCGGCGCTCGAAGGGGGAGTCGACGGACTCAGCGTCAGCTCGGGTATGGCTGCGATTGAGTATTCCCTCATCAATGTCGCCGAATCGGGCACCAACATCGTTTCTACGCCGCAGTTGTACGGCGCTACCTACACTCTGCTGGCGCACATTTTCCCGAAGCGCGGAATCTGTTCGCGGTTCGCGGAAAGCGATCGGCCGGAAGATATCGAAAAGTTGATCGACGACAATACCCGCGCAGTTTATTGCGAGAGTGTTGGTAATCCCGCGGGAAACGTGGCGGACATAGAAGGCCTGGCACGGGTCGCGCACAAGCATGGCGTGCCGCTCGTCGTGGATAACACCGTGGCCACGCCAATTTTGCTGCGGCCGATCGAGTATGGTGCCGATGTCGTGGTGCATTCCATGACCAAGTTTATCGGCGGCGGCGGCACCAGTATTGGCGGGATGATTGTTGACGGTGGCAAGTTTCCCTGGCGGCAGTATCCGGAAAAATTTTACATGTTCAACCGGCCGGAGATCGCCTATCACGGCGTGGTGTATGTCGACCACTACGGGGATGCGGCGTTTGTGGCGCGCTGCCGAACAGTCTGCCAGCGAAATACCGGCGCAACCCTGTCTCCGTTTAACGGTTTCTTGTTTTTGCAGGGAATTCAAACCTTGGCGCTCCGCGTGGAACGCCATGTCGAGAACGCAAGGAAGGTTGCGGAATTTCTGCGAGCGCATCCCATGGTTGATTGGGTGAATTACGTCGGCTTTCCGGATAATCCCCTCTACCCAATGGCTCACAGATATCTGGGTTCGAACTTCTGCTCGCTGCTGACTTTTGGGGTAAGAGGCGGTTACGAAGGCGGCAGGAAGTGCTTCAACGCCTTCAAGTTATTCAAACGAATGGTCAACATGGGCGACGCCAAATCTCTGTCATGCCATCCGGCGTCGACTACACACCGGCAACTGACGCCGGAAGAACAGGCGAAGGTCGGCGTTACTCCAGAGATGATTCGGCTGAGCGTGGGAATCGAACACATCGACGACATCCTGGACGATCTTGCTCAGGCTTTGGAGAAGGCGCAGTGAAGTTTCGCGAAATGAAAGTGCACATTGGCGTGGGAGGTTGGATATGCCACTGATCATCGAAGGTGGTCGAGTTCCCAGTCGTTGGCTGAACCAGCAAAATTCGGAGCAAGGAAATTCGCGCCCCGCGATTTCGACCGGCAATGCCCGCGGTGAAGAGTGCATCCGGCTTGCGCTCATCAACAACATGCCGGACCCCGCTCTGGAAGACACCGAGTTGCAGTTTTTCGATCTTTTGGATATCGCCTCGGGCGATGCCTTTGTGATGCTCAAGCTGTACTCGCTGTCTGGAATCCCCCGGACGGATCGCGGACAGCGGCACTTGAATAGCTTCTACTTCGGACTGGAAGATCTCTGGAACAGCCCGGTGGATGGCATCATCGTCACCGGCACGGAGCCGAAGCAGCCAAGCCTGAAGGACGAACCGTACTGGGCTTCGCTCACAAAAGTGTTTGACTGGGCCGAACAAAACACGATTTCCACCGTGTTGTCATGTTTGGCGGCACATGCGAGCGTTCTACATGGGGATGGCGTCAACCGCCACCGCTTGCCCGACAAGCAGTTCGGCGTCTTTGATTCGAGCAGGCTCTGCGACCATCCTCTAACCACCCGCATCGCAGGGCAGATCCGCTTCCCGCACTCTCGCTGGAACGAAGTGCGGGCGAATGAGCTTACCTCCTGCGGTTATTCGGTTCTCACGCAGTCGGCAGAGGCCGGCGTCGACCTGTTCGTGAAAAAGAAGAAGAAAAGTCTGTTCGTACATTTTCAGGGGCATCCGGAATACGGCGCAACTACTCTGTTGAAAGAGTATCGAAGAGATATAAAAAGATTTCTTGGAGGAGAAAGAGAAACCTATCCGACGATGCCGGTCGGATACTTCGATTCAGCCGCGACTCAGCTCCTGGATGATTTTCGAAGCACCGCTCTATCGAATCGCCGCGAAGAAACCGTGGCGCTATTTCCGGAAGCCGCGACCAACGGACTGCAAAATGGGTGGCGAGCCTCCGCAACCAGCGTATATCGAAATTGGTTGAAATACATCGAGTCCAGGAAAACAGAGGCTTTCTCGTTTGCCGCTATGCCACGGGCGGCACGTACCCTTACCACCGTGGCAAACGGCGAAAGGGCATAGCCAGGGGAAACCGGCCATAAGGCGCCAATGGCACCCTACGATCCGAACCTGGCCCTCAACCCTAGGCTCTCTACCATGGTCGAACCAAAGAAATAGATGAGCAGCGTCCAAGAAAAAGCGACCGCTTCGATCCTGAACATAATCAGAGCCAGGCGAAAATTGGTTTCCACTGGTGCGGGCGACCTGCCGGTTCCGCCGCCTGGTAGTTTAGTACCGGCGAAGCTCAGGCACGCGTCATTCTCCGATTTCGACGGCGTCGCGAAACTTAAGAAACGGTGGAACATGGCCGCCGACTCACTCGAAAACTGGGAGCGCCTATGGCGGCATAACCCAGCCCTGGCACAATGCGAGCCGGGGCGTCCTATTGGTTGGATCCTGGAAGCGGATGCTGAAATAGTTGGCTATTTGGGTAACATTTCGCTCTTGTACTATTTCGGTGACCGAACCCTGACCGCTGTTGCGGGGCACGGCCTCGTAGTTGAACCCGCGTACCGTGCGTACGCAGTGAGCCTAATCGCTGCCTTCTATCGCCAGAAATTTGTCGATCTTTTCCTCGGCACCAGTGCGATACCGGAGGTGGGCAGGATCGCGAGAGCGTTTCAGTGCGACGATCTTCGCCAACCTGACTACGCAACTGTGCTCTTCTGGGTTCTGCGACCCTATTCCTTTGCGCAGGATCTTGTCGAAAGATTAGGAATCAAGCCGGCTCTCGCGCGTGCGAGCGTTGCGCCGGTTTCAACTGCGATACGAATTGATCAATTGTTGCGCAGGCGATTTCCCTGGCAAACTTCACCAGGGCTCGACATTACCGAGATCGGCGTCCACGAAATCGGAGACGACTTCCAATCTCTCTGGATGGAGAAACGAAAGGAAGATCCGCGGCTGCTTGGCGACCGCACGCCCGCTGTTCTTCGATGGCATTTCGAAATTCCGGGAGACAAAGGAAGCGCCCGTGTCCTCTGCTGCCGAAGAGACGGAAAGCTTCTGGGGTACGCCGTGATTCGCAACGATCCTCAACCCAGTGGCCTGCAAAAATCCGTTGTCGCCGACCTTCTGGCGTTGCAGGACAATGCCAACGTAGTAAAGGCCCTTCTGATCGCCGCATACAATCATGCGAGGCTTGGCGGAAGTTACGTTCTTGAGTTAATGGGTTTTCCGCCGGCGGTCCGGCGAGTGGCTTGGCTCTCGAATCCGTACACCAGAAACTATCCCGGCTGTCCTTTCCACTACAAGGCGGCTGACCGGAATCTTCACGAAGCTCTGTCTGACGGCGCTGCATGGTATGCCTCGCCATTCGACGGCGACGCGACCCTGATAAGGCCCTCATTCTCTGATTCTGCCCACTTTGCCTTGAAGAAACAAAGTGCGACTAGTAGCGTTTGCGTCTGACGCTTCCGAGAGCATATCGACAAGCCCTTGGCGGCGATTTATAAACTGCCTTAGAAGGACTGACTGAAAAATGCAAACAGCTGAGATTGAAAGCGAAATCCGAGACTACATCATCACTAACTTCCTGTTTGGCCGAAAAGAGGCCTTGAGGGATGACACCGCGCTCTTTGGAGGCATCATCGATTCTACAGGCGCCATTGAGTTAGTGATGTTCCTGCAAAATCACTTTAACATTACAGTAGAGGACGACGAGGTTGGCGTTCCGGAGAACTTCGGCTCGCTAAAGCAGGTCGTCGCTTTCGTGGAAAGAAAACTCGGCCGCAAAGCGTGAGCGGCGAAGGTCCTCCTCAACCATAAGCGACGCATCGTGCCCGCAAGCAGCCAACAATCCTGATGACTCTTACCGATCGTATTTGCGATATTGTCAAGCCCTGGGCGGAACGCCTGCCGGATCAATTAGCTCTGGTTGACGCAGGGGGCAGCTGGACCTATCGAGAACTTGATACGGTAATTGGCGAGACTCAGGCCTGGCTGGGCGCGCTGGGTATCCGCGCCGGCGATCGCGTAATGATTGTCGGCGAAAATTGCCGCGCCTTCGTGGCACTTCTATTGGCGGCTGCCAGCCTCGATGCATGGCCAGTTCTGGCGAATGCGCGTTTATCAGCGCGCGAAATCGAGGATATCCGGGAACACTGTGGTGCTCGACGCGTCCTCTACACCGCCAGTGCATCGACCCATGCCGCGGATCATGCAGTACGTCATGGTGCGGCGATCGAAGAGCTCAACGGCCTTGGTAACATTGGCGTCGGCCCTCTGAATGAAACCGTAGAACCGGAACCACTCGGAACGGACATTTCGGATCGCGTTGCCGCTTTGATCTACACTTCCGGCTCGACCGGTCTTCCTAAGGGCGTGATGCTGACGCACAGAAATCTGCTGTTTATGGCAGCTGGTTCTGTAGAGGTTCGCACCGTGACCTCGGAAGACCGGGTTTATGGAGTTCTGCCGATGTCCCACGCCGTCGGCCTCTCCGTGGTCCTGCTGGGCTCGCTGCTCGCCGGTGCATCGCTTTATTTGTCGTCGAGCTTTGATCCGATGAGTGCGCGTGTGACCCTGGAAAGACAGCGGCTGACGCTCCTGTTCGGGACGCCTGCTATTTTTAATCAGCTGCTCCAGTATGCAAAGCTCCGGAAGATTTCCTCGTTGAGGTTTCCTGCGCTGCGGGTTATTACCTCCTCTGGCGCGCCACTCGACCCGGCGACCAAGTCGGGCGTCGAGGCTCTTTTCGGGATGACTTTGCATAACGGTTACGGACTCACGGAGTGCTCTCCCACCATCTCAATGACCCGCCCCGAAGCTCCTCGCTCCGATATTTCGGTTGGTCCCGTATTTCCCGGAGTTGAAATCCGGCTGCTGGGAAGCGATCGCCAACCCTTGCCTCCCGGCGAAATCGGTGAGATGCAGGTGCGCGGCCCTAATATTATGAAGGGATACTATCGCGCCCCTGAAGAGACTGCCAACGCTATCGATGCCGAGGGATGGTTCAACACTCGCGACCTCGCCCGGTTGGAGGATGGAAATCTCTTCATTGTCGGACGCACTAGGGATTTGATCGTGCGTCGCGGCTTTAACGTCTTTCCTGCCGAAGTGGAAGCGGTTCTGAATGGCCATCCCGCGGTTGTTCGCTCCGCAGTCATTGGACGAGCAGTCGGAGGAGATGAAGAAGTCGTCGCTTTCGTTCAACCGTTACCCGAGACAGCATTGACGGCTGCGGAATTGGCGGATTACGCGGCACAATCTCTCGCTTCATACAAGCGGCCGTCCCAGATAGTAATTCTTTCGACAATGCCGATGACAGCTGCTGGAAAGATTGCGAAGAGCGAACTCAAGAAGGTCGCAGAAAGCTATTCGGCCAATGCCCTACCAGTAACCTGCAGCTAGCCTGGTGAATTCGGACCCGCCAGGAAGCCGCCGTCGAGAACCAGGGACTGGCCCGTCATGAACGATGCCCGATCCGAGCACATCCAGAGCACAGCTTCGGAGATTTCCCGCGGTCTTCCGAAGCGGCCGATGGGATGGCACCCGACAACGTATTGGTGAACCTTTGGAGCGCCAAAGAGCCGCTCAGACATCGGTGATTCGATCACTGCGGGACAAACTGCGTTGATCCGAATCCCACTTTTGGCAGTTTCCAATGCGGCGCTCTTGGTCAGCCCTATCACTCCGTGTTTGCTCGCACTATACGCTGCAGCCCCAGCCCCACCAGTCAGGCCCGTAACCGACGCCATGTTTACAATAGCTCCGCCGCGGCCCTGCGTTAGCATCTGCTGAATCTCGTACTTCAGGCAGAGCCAGACGCCCTTGAGATTAATGTCGATGGTCCGATCCCAGTCCGCTTCGGATTGTCTGGTAATCGGGACCCAGATACCCTCGATACCGGCGTTATTGAAGGCGATGTCCAAGCCTCCAAATTTCTCCACCACCTTTCGGATTAGTGCATCAACTTCTAAGGCTTTGGAGACGTCGGCTTTCACAAACAAGCCATCACTGCCAGCGGCACGGACCAGTTCCACCGTTTCGTCGCCTTCGGTTTCACGCCGGCCCGCAACTACAACCTTCACTCCCGTCTTCGCGAAGAGTACGGCTGTATCGCGTCCAATGCCCGATGTCCCGCCGGTCACAAGCGCAACTTTGCCTTCCATTCCGCTGTCGTAGTTTTCCTTCACGAATCAGGCCTCTCGAGACAGAATTGCGCAGTGTAGGCTCTGCGCGAAACCGCTGTCAAACGGGTTTTCTCAAACCCCATCGGCGAGAAGGCCTGTGAATGTGAGGGCTTCCTGCTCTTCTTCTTTCCCGTCGTTCTCTTCTGTTGACCCCTTTTCATGAGAGCAGCGTCGCGTCCGTCGCCATCTTTCCATCCATACTCTTTTGATGATAGATTTTCGGTCGGTGGGATGAGAACAGATGGATGGTAATACAAACGACAAACTTGTGGGCACCTGGAAGCTGGTGTCCGCCGCGAGCACAACATCGACCGGGGAGCGAAGCGAAAGTCCCTATGGTCCCAACCCCGCTGGTTTTCTTACGTATACTGAGGATGGCAGAGTCGCTGCCATGATCAGCTACGGCGGGCGAAAGTCACTCTCTCATGGTGGTGGCACCTTGGAAGAACAGGCTGAGGCGTTTAAGACTTTTCTCGCCTACGCCGGGCGGTACAGATTCAGCGGTGAGCAGGTGACCCATCTGGTCGACGTATCTTCGATTCAGAATTATGTAGGGAAAGAGTTAGTCCGCGGCGTCAAATTCCAGAATGATCAAGTCACATTGGTTACACCCCCCACGCCGGTGAACGGAAAAATCCAGATCATCGAATTGGTTTGGCAGCGTCTTCGGGTGGGTTCCTGAGAGGCATCGGCAATCCAGATTTGGCGAGAGGTGAAGGTTGTCCAAGGTAATCGCTCCCGCGAAGAAAACGGTTTTCCGCGACGAAGTTCTGCAAGACCCGTATCCCACATACGCGCGCTTGCACGAGGAAGGTCCGTTGCATTACCTGGATGTCGACGGTAAATGGGCGGTGTGGTCGATTTTCAGCCATGCCGAATGCTCCTCCATCGCCAAAGACCCCAGGCTGTCCGCAAAACGCGCGAAACAGATGGTGTTGTCGCTGCCACTCAGCCGCCAGGCCGAGTTCAGCGAACTCGCGCGCATGTTTGGTTTGTGGCTGATTTTCATGGACCCGCCCGAGCACACGCGGCTCCGCAAACTTCTCAACAAGGGATTTTCGGCGCAAGCGGTGGAAGGCTTGCGTCCGCAGGTTGAAGCCATCGTCGATCGAATGCTGAAACCGCTGCAGCATGGCTCTGAAATCGACCTCATGAGCGAGTTCGCAAACCCCATGCCGGTCCGCATCATTTTGGAAATGCTGGGGATCCCGCAGGAACTGCGTGACACATTCGTTGATTGGTCCCGGGCCATCGCAGTGTTCCGAGGCAATCCCAATCGCACCGTGGAAGAGGCGCGCGCGGCGCAAAATGCCCTGATCGAGTTAACTGAGTTCTTCCGGAAGACCGTCGCGGAACGAAGGCGCAACAAGGGGACCGATCTGATCAGCCTGCTCATCGACATCGAGGAAGAAGGGGAAGTGCTGACCGAAGAAGAACTATACGCGCAGTGCATCGCGCTGCTTTTCGCAGGCCATGAGACCACTCGAAATTTGATCGGCAATGGAATGTATACCCTCCTGAAAAATCCGCAACAGACAGCGGAGCTGCGGGAGAAGCCTGAGATGATCCGCTCCGCGGTAGAGGAGCTTCTGCGCTATGAGAGCCCGGTGCAATTCACGGCCCGCGTGCTCAAAGAAGATATCGAAGTGTGCGGCCAGCCCATACGGAAGGGATGGACCGTCCTTTGCATGCTCGGTGCCGCCAACCGGGATCCAAAACAATTTAAGGAACCCAATCAGTTAGACCTGAAGAGGCTGAACAATCAACATTTGGCGTTCAGTGCGGGTTTGCATTTTTGTATTGGAGCTCAACTCGCGCGGTTAGAGGGGCAGATTGCGATCTTAAATCTAGTGCAGCGCTTCCCAAAGATGAAGCTCACAGGCCCGCGACCAGAGTGGGCCTCTACATTTGGATTCAGAGGCCTGAAGAGTCTTCCTGTAGTTATGTGAAAAATAGTTATGTGAAATGGTTATGTGAAACCCCGTTGCACCCCGGCGGCTACAGCGGGACTTCAATCAGCGCTGGTCCCTCGCTCTCGAAAGCGTCCCGCAAAGCTTTCGCAAACCCTTCCAACGAAGTCACACGCGTAGAGGGCACTCCCATCCCCTTCGCCAAACTCACCCAGTCCAGGTCGGGACGGCCGATCTCAAACATGTCCAGGGCGCGCCGCCCAGGATCTCCGACTCCCAGATAAGAAAATTCACGCTTCAGGACCGCATAATCGCGATTGGCGAAAACCACCGTCGTAACCTTTAGGCCTTCCCGGGCCATCGTCCATAGTCCTTGCAGTGTGTACATGCCGCTCCCGTCGGCAGTCAGGCATAACACTCGCCTCTCTGGGCTGCCTACCGCCGCGCCCACAGCCAGCGGCAGGGCAATCCCAATCGAGCCTCCCGTATTTCCCAGCCAATCGTGAGGCGGAGCTGCTTTCGTAGCCGCCATCATCCCTCGTCCCGAAGTCATCGATTCATCCACCACAATGGCATTCTCCGGGAGAAGTGCGCCCACTGCCGCCGCAAGGCCGGGCAAAGTAATACTCCCAACGGGCAGTTGAGGCCGCTCCGCCTTTCCTTCCGCGAACGAGGCTTGAGGCAACGACAACGTTGTTTCAAGCGCCGCGAGCGCGCCCACAAGATCTTCGCTGGGAGTCGCCAGCCTGTAGATCGCACAATCCTTCGATGTAAAGACGCTGTTTTTTCCGGGATAAGCAAAATACGCAACCGGGGCAGCCGCGCCCACCAGAATAAGCTGGCGAAATTCCTTGAACTGTTCGACCCCTTGCTCAAGCACATACGCAACCCGCTCTACGGGGGGCAGGCCCGAGCCCCGCGCGAGGCGTGTCACGGGATACGGGGCAAAAAGTTTTGCGCCCGTAGCTGCCGCGATACGACCCGCCGTAGCCAGCCCCCGGCCGTACAGCGCATTGCCGGAAAGAAGGATCGCAGTTCGCAGGCCCGACCGGAGCATTGCGGCGGACTCCTCAATAGAATCGGCCGCTGGCAACGGCGCCTGCTTCAATTGCGGGCGGGCGGCAATGGTTCCGCCCTCGCTCCAGGCAACATCGGCCGGAACGATCAGCGTGGCGATCTGACCGGGAGCGGTGCGAGCAGCGACGATCGCATCCACCGCATCGCCGCCAATCTCAGATGCCGCCGAGGATGTGCGCAACCACTTGGAATACGGCCGGGCGATGCCTTCGATATCGGAGACGAGGGGAGTGTCGTAAAGCAAGTGAGAAGTCGCGTGCTGTCCGACAATGTTGATGATCGGCACTTGCGCCCGGCTGGCATTGTGCAGATTTGCCAGGCCGTTGCCTAGCCCCGGGCCGAGATGAAGCAGCGTACACGCCGGTTTTCCGCACATGCGCGCATATCCATCTGCCGCGCCGGTTACGACTCCTTCGAAAAGGCCCAGAACGCAGCGCATTTCGGGAATTCTGTCGAGCGCCGAAACGATATGTATTTCCGACGTACCAGGATTGGTGAAACAGGTTTCCACTTCTCCTGCCAGCAGCGCGCGAATCAGACTCTCTGCCCCGTTCATCGATCTCAGACCGGTATCCTTTCAGCTCGTGTGGAAACCCGGAACCCAAATTCCGTCTTGAGCCCGCGCCGTCCCAGCTTAAACCACACGGACGATTCCGTAGGGTGAATACACTCGAAATTTTTTCTTATACGTTGATGAAAGCTGGTTAGCGGGTTGCGACAGAAACACCCGGGGATGGTCCGGATAGGCGATTCTTGTCGGATCGATTCTCTCCTCCGGCAGCACGACTCGATGGTGCGCCGTTCTCACTCAGTGCGAGCACTGCATAAGCAGTCGCCGCGTCCCTCATGAAGTGTCCGACGTTCGAAGATGGATCGCGACGTTCGGTCAAAGAGGTTGAAGGCCAGGAACCTTCCTCGTTATTCTGGTTGCGTGCCAGCCACGATAGTCCTCGCTTCAAACTCGCGTCCTCTGCCGGCATCCCCGCCTGTTGCAGAGCGTACACGATCAGGCCCGTCGCGTAACCGTCGCTTTGTGTTTGCTGGCGCGTCCAATCCGCCCGCAATTGCATCCGAGCAAACGAGTGCAGGTTCCAGCCCTTAGGCCAGGATAGTAGAGACAGTCTCCAACCTCCATCACTCTGCTGCTGGTTGGTGATCTCAGTGATTATCGACTGCCGTCGCCCAGGATCGATGAGACCAGGCAATTTCGCTGAAGCCCACAAAAGGGCAGCCCGATTGATCGTCGACTGCGTCGCAAATGTGCGATTCAGATAGTCGCGCAGCGCTCCAATTTTAGGCTGGATATCAGGCGTCGAACGGTAATTCCCCGGAGCTGTACCGATTGCGATTGCTGCCAGGGTGGCTCCATAGTACTCCGAGTCCCTTGCCTCCCACGGTTCCATGCCGAATTGAAGCCAGGACCAAGCGCCTTGTTCGACGCCTTCAGTCTTTTGTAGAGCCCACATGTTGTCGAATGCTTTTCGAGTGGTGTCACTCAGCGATCCCTTCTCCGCGTCATAATTTGCGAGAATCAGGGCGTTAAGAACGGCTTCCGTCCCACGAGATTCGGCGACTTTGCTACCGTCGTATCCTTTGCCGCTGTAAAAAGGTTCGACCTCGTTCCAGAGACGGACACGCTTGCTGACATTGTCCAAAAGGCTGCGCTCATTTGTTGACAGATCTTTTTCGCCGAGTGCGGTGCGAAGCAATGGCCGTGACAAGGCATAGGGCATGGCTGTGTGACACGAAACACAGAACGTTCCGTGATCGCGCGCAGCTCCAGGCCACTCCATCCAGATGATTTCTCGTTGATCGAGGTATTCGGCAGCCGCCTTAGGGTCCCACTGGCGCGCGACGGCCTGTTCCGGACGCGCACACGCCACATGCAAGCCCGCGACGAGGCAGAGCGCCGAAATCGAAGCCAGTCGCGGTACAGCCTTCACTGTTTGCTCCTTTTTGCAAGTCCGAGGGAGTCCGAAGGGCGGGTTCGAGGCTCGCCCGAGCAAGGGACCTTACCGCTAACATCAGGATCAGCCCAGATATTAAGAATTTCTCATAATCAGAGCCACTAGACAACTGGAATCGCCCATTCGATTCTGGGTAGATTTCTTTCAGAACCAGCTGTCCGATCAACCTCATTTTCGTAAGAATCGTCGAACCACGGTAGGTCGCGCAAGGGCAGCACCGAGAGCGGCACCCAGGGTATTGGTGAAGATGTCCGTCGTGCCGGAGACTCGTCGCGGTATATAGGCTTGTAGAACCTCGATTATGAAACTCAGCGTTGCCGCAGCGAAAATCGTGAGGAAAATCGACCTGCCTCGGCCACGCGTCGACATTAAATAAGCACAAATCACAAAGCCGAGAGGAATAAATCCAGCGACGTTTTGAAGACCGTCCTTTACGTACTCCCAGTTGGCTTGGAATTCTTTCATAGGGGACGACAACAAGGCTTTATGTGGTACCTCGAAGTATCTTGGTATTTCAAGATCCGGTCCAGAAACGATGGCACTGTGGATTTCGTGGCCCGCCCGCTCCGCGAAGGAGTAGACGGCAGTAGCCCCGCTTAGTCGGGAAGGACCGAGGTTTCGGTTGCCGGTCCATTCCTCGTAATGCTCGAAGACCTGCTCTGGAGTAAGTTCGTCTGAGTAGATTGCCAACCCTAGAATGTCCCCGGACCAGGGGTCGTAATCTACGGGCGAATTCCCTATAACAATCTCTCCAGAGAGTTCGCTTGGCGAAATTGTGAATCTGGGAAAATCTTGCAGGTCCTGGCCATTGCTGTATACCGCTGTCGCATTCGGCCCGGACACAATGGTCACTAATATAATTTTTCCCGCCTGGAGCGCATGGTCGACATCGAGCTTTCTTTGTTGTATTTGGCCCCCGGTTTCTATTGCGCTGCGCACAAGCAAGCTGTCCCTCCACTGTCTTATGAGAAACTGTCCCGGATTGTTGGCTGTGTAAAAGCTCAAAATCGTGGACGACGACGTGATGGAAGCTGGCCTTAGGAGGATCTCCAGGGTGCAGGACTGCTGGGGGTCTTTTTTTGCAGCTTGCAAGGGTACTTTGCTTATAACGACACCGGGGCCCTCGAATTCGATTCCGTTGGCGACTTTCAGCCAGTGAACCCGGTTCCGGGGAAAAGGATTGAAAGGCCACAACGTTGCGGCCAGAACCGCTAAAATCGTGACGATGCAGACAATTCCGAGTCTGTTCTTATCCCGCGCCTCGTGCAATTTGTAGTACATCGTTTTCTTTGCCGGACGTATCGTTTTGGATGCGCGAATATTCTACGCGTGGGAGGACTATAAGTAGATTTGAGTCGCAAGAGGATGGGTACCCGGAAACTCACTCTGCCGGTTGCGCGCGGAAGGGCGCCCTTGGGTAGGGTGGCCCCGCCTGCTTAAGGCCAGCTATGCGAAAAGCACTTTCATTGGAGCATGTTTTCCGCGCCTCGTGCGACAAGTCTGCCAGCCTGCGGCGGGGGACTCGATTTCTTCCGGTCATTGCCCTGGTTGCGATCATAAGCATAGCGCCGACCGGATGCAAAAGTAACCGGGTCGCTACTGGCACGGCGGTGATCCAAGACCAGCAGCAAACAGCTGGACAGACCGTGACACCGGCGAGCAACCGTCCCGTCTCGCGTCTGGTCTGTCCGGCGTTTACCGCATCCACGGTACCATCGATACCGCCGTTGAGAGGAGGACACAGGGTGATTCTTTCCTGGAAAGCAAGCGATCCTGAGGACGCCAAACACGCTGCCGCCGCGGGTTATTGCGTTTATCGTGGAACAGATCGCAAGCGCCCTCCCACAGAGCTGCTCAACCGTTTTCCCTTCTCCGGTAACAAGTGCGCGGATGACGCGGTGGAGAACGGTAAGAAGTACTATTACCTGGTCCGGGCGGTCAGTGACAAAGGAGCCACCAGCGTCGCGTCAGGACCGACTCGCGCGGCAATTCCAAAAGGGCCAAGAACCAGTTCAGATGTTTCCGCAGATTCGACGCCCCTGTGCCGCCAATCAGGCAGTATGAAATAGTTTAGTTGGATTTTTCTTCCTGGCTGAGAGCCGCTTTCACATAGCCAGAAAGCGTTTCCGCCAATTTTTCGAAATGCTTGCCGATCATTCCCAGGTGATCGCCCGGCACAGTTTCGACCTCAAATTCCGCCGCCAGATGTTTCCAGAACGCAGTCGGATCAGTCGGAAGATAAGAGTTGGTTTCAGGGCGCACAAACTTGATCTTGCCCGGATAAAACTGCGGACGATAGCGCCTCATCGCCAGAAAATCAAATTGCTTCACGTGCGCCGTTGTTTCGGCAAAGGATAAGCTGGAGGCATTTCCAGCGGGCTTGTGTGGTTTGCGAACGTTCGCATTTCCCACTCGCTTTCTAACAGCGCCAAGCGCACGTTCGAGTGCAACACGTAAAGGTTTTCGTCTTAGATCCGAGAGATGATTCTTTATCTTTTTTGCAATCAGCCACACGCGATCGCCTAGTGGAAGATATCGAGGATCAGGATAAGAATCGACCATCACCAGCAACGCAACGTGCTTGCCACTCTTCAACAGTCGCTGTGCCATTTCCAGAGCGATCAGGCCGCCAAATGAGTAACCGATCAGAATGTAGGGATCTTGCGGCTGGAGTTCCCGCAGGGCATCGAGATAATACTCCGCCATATCCTCAATGCGTCCGAGTGGTGGCTCCAATCCGTCGACGCCTCTGGCCTGAATTCCATAGATCGGATTTTCCGTGCGAATATGTTTTGCCAGTTCGGAGAAACTCGCACGCCCACCCACCCCGTGGCCAATAAAGATTGGCGGATGCTCGCTGCCCGCCTTCAGTAAGACGAACGGTGAAAACCGCGGAAGCGTGGGCTCCTCCAATACGGCAGCCAGCGCTGAGATCGTGGGAGCGTAGCAGATCGTTGCGGTCGGCAGTTGCCGGTTAAACACTTGTGCGATTTCGGCAAATGTCCGGTCCGCCAGTTCGTCGGTACCGCCCAGAGCATAAAACTTTTCTCCGGGGCCTATCGGGGACCGTTGCAGCACACGCTGCCATATCTGCGTGAGCGTTTCGATGGTCTCGGCACTCGGGTTGTCAGGCCGCTCTTTCAGCAAAGCTCCGCCGCTCACGAGTGTGCGAATGTCCAGTACAGTTCTCTGGCTTTTGTATAGATAGGGCCAAATGGAAGCGAGCGGTCGCTGATCTTGGTCACGGGAACGACCTTGGAGTAGTTTCCCGTGGCAAACATTTCATCCGCCTTCTCGAAGTCCTGATAGGTCAGAGTCTTCTCGACCACGGTCACGCCGGCCTTACGCAATAAGCCAATCACCCTCTGGCGCGTGATCCCTGCCAGAAATGTTCCATTCGCGATTGGAGTAAACACCACACCATCCTTCGCCATAAAAACATTGGAGGTCGCCAGTTCCGCGACGTTGCCGCACATATCGCAGACCAGTGCATTGTCGAAACCCCGCACGTGCGCTTCGAAGAGCGCTCGCGAATTGTTGGGATAAAGACACCCAGCCTTGGCATCCACTGGCATTGTGTCAATGGTCGGTCGTCGGTACGGAGACAGCGTGACCGAGAAGCCCTTCGGTACCCGCATCGGCGCTTCGTAGATCGAAAGGCACCAACGGGTCGACTCGGGATCGTGTGCCTGAACCCATGGTCCTTCTTTCTCAGCCCAGTACATCGGGCGAATGTACAAAGCGGCGTCTTTGTCGAAGCGCGCGATGCCTTCCCGCGCCAGCTTGACCCATTCTTCGGTCGCAACGGTGGGTTTCAGGTACAGTTTTTTGGCCGAATCATTGACCCGCGCGCAATGAAGATCAAGGTCGGGGGTAACCCCTTCAAATGCCCGGGCACCATCGAAGACCAGCGAGCAAAGCCAGGCGGCATGGGTGCGTGGGCCCATGATGGGGACGTTGCCTTCGTGCCAGTCTCCCTCGAAATAGGTCCAGGTTTTCGACCATCCGCTTCCGAGTGTCATTTACTCCCCCTTACCGCCAACCGTACGCTATGCTACCGCAAATTAAGGAGGTAGTGCACGAACTCCCCTCCGAGCCTCTGCTCTACGAATCCGAGCACGTAGGATGCAAAAGCCCCCGCTGTCAAAGTCACCGAAGTTTGCTGCAAAGCATAAGAACCGGCTGGTGCGAGGATCGCACAGGACTAAACTTTACTCTGGGGCTGTGGCGCTCGTGCCTGGTTCGACACTGGTTGGTTCGACGCGGGTTGGCTCGAAGCTGGTCGATTCGAGGTCACGTTCGTAACACGGGACGCCCCCGCGATCCAGAAGCGGACTCTTGCGGTCGGGGCACCCTGCGCGGTAAAGACAAACCCGGCAGCTTGGCTTGCGCAACCGGCGAACGATCGCAACTACGCACGCGGCCAGAAAGGCAGCGAGAAGATAGATCAAGCCCGCCGCGTGCACGAAAGCAGCCATGGTGAATGGTATGAACCCAGTAGCCGCGAGGTCTGTGATAAAGATCACAGAGTCGAGTGACGATTGATCTTCGATCATTGAATCCGCAGCACACCGATTCGTCGCCTCATGGCGGCACGCCGCTCGATTCGTGACCATACGGCACACCGATGCGCTTGAACTGAAAGGGATATCTTGCCAAGCAACATCGACCAAAACGTTCGAGCTAATTCGTGGTCGCTTGCCGTGTTTATCGTCCTGATGGCGCTTTCTCTCGCGATTTGGTGGGCTCCTCTAACGTCTACGTTCGCTTTGGCATTGAACGAAGAACAATACACTCACATCCTGCTGATTCTGCCCATCAGCGCCACTCTGATTTTCCTTGATTCGAAGGCTGAACGGAAGGTTAACCGGAAATCGAATGGGAAATTCTCCGATCCAGGTTCAGGCTTGATTACAGCCCTTGCTTTCGCGTTCTTGGTTGCCGCTGTTTTCGTGAATGCAATCGTGCGTTGGAAGCTGCATCTCTCCTGGGATGTGCAACTGGCGGCGTCCATGCTTGCGCTCGTGCTGTGGTGGATTGCGGCCTTCGTACTTTGTTTCGGCCTGCGCGCCTTCCGGCTCTCTCTCTTTCCTCTCTGTTTCTTGCTTTGGATGGTTCCTCTTCCCGAGTTCGTGCTGAACCCAATCGTGGGATTTCTGCAGCAGGGTTCGGCCGCGGCCGCGCATCTGTTTTTCGCCGCAGCCGGTGTTCCCGTGGCGCAGAGGGGTACGCTGGTGCACATTCCGGGATTGACCCTCGAGGTTGCTCCGGAGTGCAGCAGCATCCGTTCGAGCGCAATGTTGCTGGTCACAACCATGGTTGTCGCACACCTTCTTTTGCGTTCAACCTGGCGAAGGGTTTTGGTCGTGGCCGCGGCGATCCCTCTTTCGGTTGCCAAGAATGGGCTTCGGATATTTACTCTCGGCGTGCTCGCAACCCGCGTCGATCCAAGTTTCCTGAGTGGCAGACTTCACCGCCAGGGCGGAGGTATTTTCCTTCTTATCGCTTTGGGAGCGATATTCCTGCTTATTTGGATTCTGCGCCGTGGCGAAGCGGAAAAGCCAAAACTCGACCCTCGCGCTCCTCTTCCAGAAAAGATCTATCGCGCAAACGCTTAACGACTACTCCCCAGGTCGATACGGCTTATCGTCGATTCGGTTATCGATGAGCCAGGTCAAACGTTACCGCCGCCGCCGAAGAGCCAATGTTCAGCATGGAGACCATGCGCTCCATCTTGTGATGTCCGGTTTTGTGGAGCAGGTAGCTGACCCCAAGCACCCCCGCGGTCTCGCCCGCGAAGTTCATTGCCAGTCCCGGCGTGCTGCCGCTAAACAGGCGGGTCACAGGATTCAGTTCCTGGCCACCGCTGCGCAGATTATCCCGGGTCACGATGAAATCGGCGGCGCTAAAAGCCGCACTTGTCGCAAACAGAATGCTATTCTCACCGTCCCAGAACCGATGCGGGCCCGGCGCCTCCGGCAACGCGACCGGTTGTACAAACGCCGCGCTAGGAGTCGGCCTAAATGCCGCAGGCTGCATCTCTCCAGGTTGAAGCAGCGCCAGCGACACGTCTTGTGCTGCGCCGAATAAACAACACCCGAGCAAAGCTGCCAGTACAAATACGGTTCGGGGTCGCAAGACTGAGCCAATCCTTTTATTGATCATGACTTTAGTGAGGGGCCAGTATTGGCTACCTGTACTAGTACTATCGCATGTGCCTGACCAGGGAGTATGGCCCCTCCGTGCCATTAAGCCATTTAGAATGATTACTTTAGGGAAGGCAGAGGTTACTGGAGTTACCCGGCAGGTCGCAAGAAGTTGCGCACGGAGATACTTTCTCGTCGAGCAGTGCCTTTGCGTTATCCGGGACGGGTAGTGCAGTTGGGCCCTGCAGAACTTTCACTATGATCGCGATTCGTTTGGGACTCGGGGAAGTATTTTTCTGCGCTGCGTGGGGCCGCCCTGAATGAAGTCGCAGCAACGCAAACCGCGCGTGGCGTCACTTTTGGGCGACACCGCGCGCGGATTGCTTTCTCCTCAACCTTAGAGGGATAAGCTTTTACTTAGCTCTCGACCAGTATCCTTCAGTCGATTGCCTACGGGATCGTAGTCTGCACCGGCGCTGAGCGAGCGCTCTCCATTCCGACCGAATTTACCGATGTGGCCGCGTAATAGTATGTGTTGCCCGAGGCAACTGTGCTGTCCGTGTATGCGGTCGTAGAATTCAGCGCGGGATTTAACTTCGCAAACGTGCCATTCGCGGCCGTGCTTCGATAGACGTTGTAGCCCGCCACATCTGAACTGGAATTCCACCAGAGGTTAACGCTGTAGGCTGTTACCGCGCCGGTGCCGCTGACAGATTCAACTGTTTTGGCAGTCGAAGCGTTGCTGACAAACGAAAGAGATCCGGACTGCGCTCCCCCGGCGGTTGGGGTGAAAGCAACATTGAACGAGACCGGTTGCCCAACCGGAATCGTGAATGGGAACGAAGCTCCGCTTAGAACAAATTCAGAGCTGCTGCTTGCCGCAGAGGAGACCGTCACGCTGGCGCCCGTCGCACTCATCGAGATCGGTTGAGTCTGGGTGGTGCCTACAGGCACGCTACCGAAAGTCAATGGCGTGGGAGCTACCGATAACTGCCCAACCACGGCTGCTGTTCCCGTGCCCGTGAGCGGTATTGCCATCCAAGGACCCAGTAGGGCCAGACTGCCTCCAACTTCGCCGGCCGACTGCGGGCTGAAGATCACGTTCATCGTCACGCTTTGCCCTACACCCAGCGTCAAAGGAAATGAGGCGCCGGTCATCGAGAATTCGCTGCCCATCATTTGACTTCCGGTGATCGTTACATTCCAGCTTCGAGAATTCGTCACTACGACAGGCACGCTGGAGCTGCTCCCTACCGCGACTTGGCCAAACGAAATAAGAGAAGGACTGATCGTCAGGGCTTCGCTCTTCTGGCCTCCGCCATCCACGTTGAGCATCAGCGTCGCATTCGAACCGGCGCTCGTCAATTGGATTGTCCCGTAAGTCCATCCCGTCGCAGTGGGAGCAAAGCTCACGCTTACATCGAGACTCTGTCCCACCGCCAACGACATCGGCAGGCTTAAAGGTGAAGCCGTAAATACGGGATTGCTACTTGTGATTGCCGCGACGGTCACACTCGTCGCTCCATTGTTCGTTACAGTAGCAATCAAAGTTTCGCTTTGACCGATCTCCACACCTCGAAAATGAAGACCCGAAGGCACCGCCGTAAATTGCGGGCTGGACGCGCGGGCGATGACAGGCGCCATGAGCAGCGAGATCGCCAGGCTGATTGTTAGAAAGTGGAGGGTTCGGAAGAAACGGGATCGGATAATGGACTGGGGGGAGTTCATGCATCTATTCTGTGAGCTTTTCGTACAACGCAAAAGATATCGGCGGTACAGCAACTAGTGGCGTTAGTACAATAGTCCCGAATTGGACTTTCGAGGGTCTTACCCTGTGCGCGATTTCTCCGAGTATCTAGCCGGCGTGACTTGGGCGGGACTCAAACGAACGTTGGCTCATGCGCTGCGCGATGTGCAGGATCATCACACGCTGCAAGTTGCGGCTGCTCTCTCTTATTACTTCTTTTTGGCGCTCTTCCCAGGACTGATCGTCCTTTCCGTCTTGCTGGCTTCGATTTCCACGACCGATCTCTTTGGCTGGGTGCTGGTTACGATGGGCCGGCTGCTCCCCCCGGAAACCATGCAAGTAGTTTTTTCTGTTCTGGCTGATGTTCTCTCCGCCCACCGTCGCGCATGGTTTTCTTTCGGAATGCTCGGAATGCTGTGGGTCGCGACGGCCGCCTTCGACGCCCTGATCGAAGCACTAAACATTGCTTACGACCTCAAGGACGACCGCCCAATGTGGAGGACGCGGCTCTTAGCTCTTGGACTGGCAGGAATCTGCGGAGCGCTCTTTCTTTCGGGGCTTGCCGTAATCCTCGTCGGGCCGCGTTTTGGAGAATGGCTGGCTGCAAGATTCGACATCCCACACGCACTCGCGGCGCTTTGGCCTCTTCTGCATTGGACGATTGCCATCGGCTTCACCGTGCTCGGCGTCGAACTACTTTATTTCCTCGCGCCACGCGTCAAGCCCAGATTTGTGGACACGCTGCCGGGAGCAGTGCTAACTGTGGGATCGTGGCTCGGCCTCTCGTCCTTGCTCGGCATCTACTTCCGTCATTTCGCGAACTACAGCCGAACCTACGGGACGCTCGGAGGCTTCATCGCATTCATGACGTGGTTACAGTGGACGTCGTTTGTGATGCTGGTTGGGGCAGAGATCAATGCCGAGCTGACAAAGTTACGCAAGGCCAAAAGCCGCGACAGGGTTTTGTCGACGGAAAAGACTCGTGTTCCAGACGAAGCAGCGTAACCATGAGATTCGCCGTTGGAAGGTTCATTATCGTAGCCATTCATCATTACAGGGATTCGAGAATCACAACGTTTGTATCAGGGCACGGCTTGAGCCGTGCTGGTCTGGCCTCAACCCATGCGAGCTTTGGCCCCTACGCCGCGATCGCGATAACATCGTCAGAATCTCGTATGTAGTCGGCCATCCACGGATACTCCACCCACCTGATCGCGGGTAGCACTCACCGACCAGCGTTTGTTGATCTGGTATTCGCCCTGGACCACTTCGCTTCCGGGCTGCGACACATCCGTGGAAAAAGTGAAAAGAAAATTCTTGGTTACCCGTTGCTGCACTGCGATGGTGGCGCCCGAACTCTGATTGCTCCCGCCGATACCAGGATTGATTTGCAGACTGGAGATGCCCGCGATCTTCTGCAAGCTGCCAGTGAGCTGGCTGGTGGCCTGCGAAGCAATCATGGAGTCGGTGCTCTGGCTTGACGCGGCTGACTCCCCCGTGGTCTGGCCCCGTGCAATAAGGTTGATGATATCGGCCGTCGAAAGCGGCGGATCCGAGGTGTAGGAAGTCGTCAGTTTATCGACCGGGCCGCGTAAATTAAGCGTGAGATTGTATTGTTCGACGGTGGTGGTCGCCGAAACATTCAGCACCGGACTCGTGGTATTAGGATCATCAAAGGTAACAATTCCACGCTGCAACTGGTAACGAACGCTGCGATAGAAGAGCTCGCCCGCAGTAAGGTTTGTACGTCCTGTAATCACGGGATTGGCCACGGTCCCGCCGACCTGTACGTTCACGCTTCCTTCCAGGCTAATTTGCGTACTGTTGGCGCTCAAATTCTCCTTGGATTGCACTCCGACGGCGAGTTTGATGGTGTCGGTAAAGCCGGGCTGCGCGGGTATGGCGGAGTCGCCGCTGAATTGATCGGAAAACGTGGAGAGATCGAAGTCAGGAGTAAGAGAAAGCGAGTCGATCAGGACGCGCCCGCTCAATGTGGATGCAGTTCGGTTACCGCTGAATGCCAGATTGCTGTCAAGCAACGTTCGCAGGCCGTCAGGATACCGCAACCGCACTGACTTGCTCTGCAGCGCGAGGTTGAACTGTAAGCTGGGGCGGTAGACGATCGATCCCCCGGCGGAAACATCTCCGCCGCCAACCTGCCCAGTAAGCTTTGAGATTTGAATGCTCTCCTTGCCGATGTCGAGAGTTCCATTGAGCATCTCGACGCCGAGCGGCGCTCCGGCGTAGAGCATGGTCACACCCTGCAGGCGAATCTGGCCGCTCACGCAGGGGTCCTGCGCAGTTCCCGACGCGCGAATGTCGAACGAGATGGCCCCGGAACTTTTGGTGTCGGGAGAAAAGATTTTTATTATGCGAGCATCGATTGAGCCCTGCGCAATCAGGCTTGCCGCGGTGTTGCCCGCGAATGGAATATTGCCTTGCAGCTTAAGTGAAGTATCGGTGCCACGAATTTCCGCAGGTTGAATGGTTAGGACAGAATGCGAGTAGTCAGCTTTGACCGGCGACGCAATACCAATTTGTAGCGATTGGTACGTTGCATCGAGTGTGGGAATTGTAAGGTGCGCTTCTAATTGTGTTTTGTCTTTCAGGGGGCCTTTCAACGTTGCATGCAATTCGGTTTGCCCCTTGAAGCCCTCAGGAACGGAAAGGTAAGAGGCCAACAGCACATCGAGTGGAATCGCGGTAGTCTCAATGGAAGCGTCGGTGTAATAGTCGCCAGTCAAATTCACGCTGGCCCGCGCCTGCACAGAGGCGTCGACGACCTTCGAGCTCAGAGTGAGATCCGCCTTCTGATTGGCGACGTGAAGCTCGGCCTCGATGTTCGAGATCGATTTGTCGCGCACCGCAAGTTGCGGCAACCGCAACATCGCGCTTAATTGAGGATCGTCGAGAGTTCCGCGTCCGCTGACCGAGGCTGTTAAGGTTCCAGACAATCCCAAATTCTTCGCCTGTACCGCGTGCAGCTTTTGCAGAGTCAGTGAAGGTGCGTCAAGCCGAACCGCATAAGCCTTGGTTCTCGGAGTGTATGAGAGATCGGCGTCGGTGGTGCCCGCCGGCAGCACGACATGCAACGACGAAACGATGGCTCCGTGATCGGTATGGACTTGCGCGGCAAACGTCTGGACCCGTTCGCTGTAGACCTCAGCGTTCGCAATCTGGAGGTTGCCCGAGCCCTGTGGATCAAGCTGCGTTCCAGTGAGAGAAACCGCGGCGGTCAAATCTCCACTGACAGGATATTGGAGATTTGCGATGCGCTGCAGTTCGGCAATGGACATCTGCTGCAACGACACATTCACCCTCATCGAATTGCTCGGCAAGTAATTCCAATCGAGGAGAGCGACTGTGCCGTTGATTGCAGCGCGCCCGCGATGTGCACTGACGAGTGTGCCATTCGTAACTTCGATCTGCGACGGGCTCGCCGCGAGACCTGCCTGCACACTCCGCCACTCGCTGCCTTGAACATTAAGATCTTGTGCGGAGAACTGTCCGGTGATCTGCGGCTTCGCCAACGATCCGCGCACCGTAGCGTTTACACTCGCGGATCCAGAAACCGGTGGCAACGCGGAACCACTGCTGCGAAACGCAGAAACAAGGGACTCCAGTTGGCGCAGATCGTTGGTGCTTGCCTGCAGGCGTAAGTCCGAGCGATCGCTGATCTCACCATCTGCAGTCAGGGTCGTGGACGGAATGTGGAGCGTGGCTTGGCGAAGGGTGAGAGAATTGCGCGCCCCGTCGTAGCTCGCGTGAATCGTGCCGTTGATGGGAATCGGATTCCCGGACGTACTCGAAGTTGTACCAAATGACAATGTGCTTTTCGCCGCCGCGCTCACCGCCAGATCGGAGCTCAGCCGAATTTTGCTGACGCTGCCCGCCCATGAAGCGTCGGCCGTGCCATTAAGCGTTCCAGAGACGGCAACCTGCTTCACTGCAACGAGTGCCTGCTGCATCTCTCTCAATGAAATGTTATGCAGCGAAGCTCGCGCGCGCCAGGAAGGCGTAGCTTCCAGATTCTGAACGCCGAGATCAGCATTGAGGTGTCCGCCCAGAGAATCAAATTCAACATTTTTAGCTCGCAGCGCTCCATCTGCGAGTTGATAGCTTCCTCGCAATTTGTCAGCTGACACGCGGCCGCCTGCAGCCACTGCGGAAAGTGATTCGCTCGCAATCTCTCCGTCGACGGCTAGTCCGCGCAGCACAGACTGGTTCGGAATGCTCCTGTAGTGAATCTGTCCAGTGAGCAAAAGATTGCCGGCAGGCTTATGCGCCGGCGCCATGGAGGCAAAATCTATCGCATCCATGCGAATGTTGTAGTCCGCGGCGACGACCGGTTCAGCATAGTTCCTTAGATTTCCCCGTACCGAAGCGACAGAATTCCCTACTTTCAAGACTGCTGATTCAATCGAAAACAGAGTAGGCGTGGCGCTGAACTTCGCCTGAAAGCTGTGTGGCAGCGGTTCGTATTGCCCATAACGCAAGTGGCCATTGGCATAAGAAATTGAACCGCTGTAACGCGTGGCGAACTGGTCAAAATGGATCTCAGTGCCCAGGTCATAAAGATCGGCATCGAGTGGAATTTCCCGATCGTTATAAGTCACTTCTCCCCGAATCAATTGTGCATGCCGCACCGCGAGATCGAATACGCTCGTCTTCGAACTACCTTTACTCGGAGGAGCAGTTGGCAAGTTGCTCTTGCCTGATCGGTCGACTCGCACCCGCGCCACGGGGTGCTCGATGACGATCTCACTCAAATTCACCTTGCGATGCAACGCGGACTGAATCTTGAGGCCCACGGTTAATTTGTCGATGTGCAAGAGCGGCGCTTCGTCGGCGCTTTCGGTTCCATGCACCGTGATGTTATAGAGATGAGCGGTGAGTGTGGAAAGACTGAAGTCGAGTTTGCCGATCGTCGTGGGCGCGCCGGTGGCTTGCTGGGCTGCCTCTGCGATCTTTCTCATTGCGAACTGATTAAAGGTGCTGCTCTTCACGAATAGAAATCCACCAACCCAGGCGCACGCGAGCACTACCGCGAGCACGGCCAGTATCCATCCCGCAATTTTCCGCCACTTCATAGTTTCGTCCGCAAATAACTTCTTCTAAAACGCCTGGCCAATCGTGATGAAGTACTGCGTGGGCTTGATGCCGGGAACGGGGTTGAGGTTGCGGCCAAGATCGATTCGAATCGGGCCGATGGGCGTCGAATAGCGAAGCCCAATCCCCACCGTATTCGTGTAGTTGTTGACGAAGTTCGGCAGGTTAATTGCGCTGTAAACATTGCCGCCATCGTAGAACACGACGCCGCCAAGCGCCTTCATAATCTTCAGCGGAAAGCGCAATTCGGAGTTCAGGATGAAAAGTTCGTTCCCGCCTACCGGCACCGTAACGTCGACACATCCTGTTTGATTCTGCAGGCCGGTGCAGAACGGCACAATGCGCTGCGGCCCCGCTTCGTCAATGGGAAATCCGCGAAGAGAAGTGCCCCCACCGGAAAAATAAAGCTGGCTAGTAGGGATGAAACTTCCAACAAAAGATTCTGCCAAGCCGAGACGAATGCTGTTGGCGAAGACCACCGAATGAAACGACTTATAGGTAGCAAACTGCCCGAAAAACCGTGCGAAGTTTGCGCTGGACCCCAGCGCGCTCGGGGTAATGCCAAGGCTGATAGTGCTGAAGATGCCGCGACGCGCGTCCAGGGGCTTGTCGCGCGTGTCGCGAATCAGGGTGGCGGAAAAAGTCGAGAGGTGCACACGTCGGTCCTCAGACAGCACAAGGTCGGGAACCAGCAACTGCGACAGGACGGTTTTGTTGAAGTCATACCGAAGTTGCAGGCGCGTATTTTTCTTGCGACTGAGCAATCGCTCGAGCTGAAACGACATATCGCCGAGAGTGGCCGCGAATAGCGGGTTTTCACTAGTCCGTTCCAGAGAGAAACTGGTCAACGAACTCCATTGCGAGCCAATAAAATGCGGTTGCGCGTAGTTCGTGAGGAAACGTTGATCGAGGCGCGAAAGAAGAATCGAAGCACCTACGGTTTCACCCAGCCCACGCATGTTGCGGCGATCGAATTCAATCGAACCGCGCGGGCTCGCGTAAGTAGCCTGGCTGGGTGCGATTTTATTGTTGCCCAGACCGATTGTCGGCAGGCCCGGGACCGCAACCGTTCCCGAAGGCACGTTGCCGCCACGATGAGAAACTTCAAAGCCAAAACCGTAAATAATCTCGTTGCGCTTCGACTCATGAACCTTGACCAGCGCCGTCTCCTCGGTTTGATCGGTAATCGGTCGCCGCGGCCCGACGCTCGACCAGTCGAAAATATTTAAGTCGTAAAGGCGGGTTTCCGCTCCCAGCATTTGCACTTTTCGCATCGGAGACTCGGTGGGAAGCTGCGCCGTCTTTTCAACGAGCGAAAGCCGGGTTCGCTTCTGCCCAAGGTAAACAACGGGACCAACGCGGACGAGTTGATGTTCGTCGATCGCATAAGTAACGTCCACCCGGTGCGGATCGCCGGCCTCGCGGCTAACAGTTGCTTTTACTTCAGCGTTAGGGTAACCGCGGTCCAGATAGGTAGCCGAAATGCGGTTGCGATCTTCCGCCAGGCGCCGCGGAGAATAAGGCGCGCCCGCGCTCAGCTCGAAACCCTTCGGAGCCGTCAGTTGGTCGTATGAAATATGCTCGTTTCCAGCGACGTTGATTTCTCCGACCATAGTCTGCTTGCCCTCCGTAATGTCGAATGAAGCGTCAATTTTCGAGTCGTGCTTCATCACATTCGAAGTTATCTTGACGTCCTCATAGCCTTTATCGCGGTAAATAGCCTCCAGGTTGGCAACGCTTTGCTTCAGCAGTTTCTGGCTGACACTGCCGTGGCTCCAGATGTGAGACTTCTTGACTGCAGCATGGGGGAGTAACTCCGCGTCTGAAATCTCGTGGTTTCCGTGAAACGAAATGCGGCCGACTTTGAGTTTCTTCCCCCGATCAATCTCGTAGACAAGCGTCACCTGGTCGGGCTGGCGCGTCAGATTCGCTTTTACCGCGACGTCGAAATATCCCTTCTTCTGAAAGTAATCAACCAGGTTTTCCTGTCCTTCTTCCACCAGGTCGCTGTCGATGCTCCGCTCGGAATAAATCGGAATCAATTTTCTCATCTCCCATCCCGAGAGAAATGGCAGCCATGAAAGCTTCGCGCCGGTCGCACGCACGGTGACAACCGGACCAAGCTCCACCTTGAACGAAACGTCTACGCGATTGCTTTCAGAGTGATACTGCGGTGGATTCTGTTGCACGCTGCTGGCCAGGCGATGTTGCTGCGAAAGAGCACGCTTGATCTGTGCCTCGGCGGCCTTCAGGCGCTCCGCCGTATAAGGTTTGCCAGTCTTGAGCAGACCTCCCGTGAGCCGTGCGCGAAGTGTACGGGTGGAATGCAGCAAACGCGCGGCGTCGGTGCCCTCAGCCCCTTGAATTTCCACTTCCGCGATTCTAGCCCGCCTGCCAAGCTTGACCACATAGCGAACGTTAACCAATTGGTGCGCATCGTCAATCTTGATGTCAGATTGAATTTGCGATTGAAAATATCCGTTACGCGTAAGAAAATCTTGCAACGCTTTTTCCCCCACAGCGACGCGGGCAGGATCGTAAGGATCTTCGTCAGGAAGATCGGCAACTTGCAGCAGCCGTGTATAGGAAAAAGCCTGCGCCGCACCCGGGAAGTCGACAATGCCCATGAAGTAAGCAGGCTCAAGCAGAAAACTAACTCGTATTCCGGAGAGATCGGGAACGACATTCACCGTGACTTTAGGAAAGTGTCCAGCTTGTTGCAAGGCTTGAACGCTGGCGTCGACCTTTGCCTGGGAATAAGGCTCCCCTGCCTTCTGAAGTGGGACCGAGCGGAGCGGTTCCAGATCGCGGTGAGGATTGCCAATCAGGGCAACGGTGCTTACGTTCTGACCTTCATAAGCAGTCGACGGGCCCTTGACCTGAACCTGGCCCAATACGCAAGTCGCCAAAAACAAAACGAGCAGCGCTGGCAAACGCATAGAGGGCCGAAAGTTCCCGCTCGTGCGCCGATCGATCTCCGTGCTTTTCACAGTGAGCCAAATGTTACAGCCTCAAACATACAATCAATGTGCAGCTTGGATGCGCGCCGGGGCAGAGGTGTTGGTTAGCGACAGCCCGAAGACAGAATGCACCGATGTCAATGTCCGTATTGCTGTCAGGCTTTTCCGTCAGAAGGCCAAGTGCAGCGACAGCTGCATAAAGCGAGTCCTTTCGGCGATCCTGACACGAGGTCTATTCCCACGTCTCACCGGAGAACGACCATTGTTAGCAAGAGATCACGTGACAGGACCTCCGCCAAGGCGCCGCATCCTCGATGCCCAAAAAGCGCCCAGCAGAGACGTGGTAAAATGTAGCTCCAAACGCCGGAGAGGTGGCAGAGTGGCCGAATGCGGCGGTTTGCTAAACCGTTGTACGGGCTAACACCTGTACCGAGGGTTCGAATCCCTCCCTCTCCGCCAGCTAACTCGTAGGTAGGCACTTAGCTACTCCTACTGCACAGAGCGCTTAACCTTAAGTTCGCCACCTGCCGTATCTCTTTCGGCCGGATCCCCGGGGATCTCCTCGTCACCGAACGATGTACGCAGGGACACACGCCTTTCTGCCGGAGCGCAGCGGCATCCGGCCGAATACTGTGCATGTGCGCTTTGACATCCTGACCGTCGCTGCAAGCCGACTTATCAGGAAAAATCCGGTACAGTTTTGGATTGCTTCCTGGCGGCGCGGACAAGGCGGTTATAATCGCCCCGAAAGGAATCGGGAGTGAAGATTCGAAGGCTAAAGAGCGCGGTAGTGGAGGGAAATTTCGATTGGACCTTCGTTCGCATTGAAACCGACGATGGCATTCGCGGTCTCGGCGAATGTTTCTTTGCTCCGGGCCTTACCTCGATTTTGCGTTCGCTCGAACCGCTGCTGATCGGCGAGGACCCACGAGACATCCATCGCTTGTTTCGTAAGCTGCAACTGGCCGCCTCCGGGGCCGGCTCGATTGCCGGCATCATTTATAACGCGATCAGCGGCATTGAAGCCGCGCTCTGGGACGTTCTCGGACAATCTCTCGAAGTCCCTATTTACCGCCTGCTGGGCGGAAAGTTTCGGGATCGAGTTCGGGTTTATGCTGATTGTCACGGCGGTGAGGCCCTCGAAAGCCTGGACGAAGTGCTGCGCTCCCGCCCGGTATCTTGGGAACCGAAAGATCCCAATTACACGGTGAGAGATTATTTTGGCGAGGCCAGTGACGAAGCTCCGTCTTCTCCCAACGACTATCGCCGCCGCGCCCTTGAGAAAAAAGCAGAGGGATTCACGGCTCTGAAGTTTGATTTGGATGTGCCGGGCACGTATGGCGTCGATGTCTACAATCGCGTGCTAAGCAACCGCGCGATCGATTACATGGTTGCGTCGATCGGTGCGGTTTATCAGGCTGTAGGTGCGGACATCGATATCGCGGTCGATTGTCATTGGCGCTATAACGCGAGCGACGTCGTAAAAGTGGCCCGCGAACTCGAACCCTTCCGCTTGTTGTGGCTGGAAGATCCGGTTCCACCCAACAATACCGCTGCGCTAAAAGAAGTGAGTTCGAAAGTGCGGGTTCCGATCGCAACCGGAGAGAATCTATTTCTCTTCGACGGCTTCCAGGACATCATCGCGTCCCATGCCTTGAGCATTGTTACTCCCGATCTTCAGAAGGTCGGCGGGTTGGCCGTCGCGCAAACGATTGCGCAATTTGCTGACGCGCATACCATGCCCGTGGCACCGCACAACATCAGTAGTCCGGTTGGCACGCTGGCGGCGGCTCACTTTTGTGCCGCCATCCCAAATTTTCTTGCGCTTGAATTTCATGCCTCCGACGTTCCCTTCTGGAATGATTTGGTTGAAGGATTGCCCAAGCCGATAATCCAGAATGGCTACCTTTGCGTGCCGGACAAACCGGGGCTAGGGATTACGCTAAATGAAGATGTCGCCCGAAAGTATGCACGCAAGGGCGAACCGTTTTTTGTATGAGCATTTTTTGCATGAGCAACTGAACTCTTCGCCGAGTTTTATGCTATGCCAATGTTAATTCGCAAAATGGAAGTTCACGCCGAAGTTCGTACTGAAGTTTCCGATAACGAGGCGCGCATCCCATGAGCGCGACAAAATTATGGAAATCCGACGACGAGCTTTTCGCGATCGTCCGGCGCGAACTGTTCACTTGCGTGGTGGGTGACGTGATGGACAAACTGAGCCTCCAGCACCAGTTTCTCCCGCCACAGATTCAACCTCTCCAGCGAGATATGGTGGTACTCGGGCGGGCCATGCCCGTGCTCGCGGTGGATGTGTTCGCCGAAAAAATTGGCGGTAGCGCCAACCCACTTATGGACAAGCCGTTTGGCTTGATGCTCGAGGCGCTCGACGATCTCCACCCGAACGAGATTTATGTCAACACTGGATCGTCAGCTCGGAACGCGCTATGGGGAGAAATGATGAGCACGCGCGCCCGCAAGCTAGGCAGTCCGGGTGCGGTGCTAAACGGATATGTGAGGGATACCAAGGCGATCCTGGCGATGAATTTCGCGACCTTTGGTTTCGGTTCCTATGGGCAAGATTCCGCTCCGCGTTACAAGGTGGTCGACTTTCGCATTCCGGTTGAAATTGGGGCGGTGCGTGTGCGGCCGGGCGATATTCTGTTCGGTGACATTGACGGAGTATTGCTGGTTCCCGCGGATGCTGAAGGCGAGGTATTCGCACGAGCGCTCGAAAAAGCGCGCGGCGAAAAACTGGTCAAAAAAGCAATCGAAGAAGGAATCAGCGCTGTCCAGGCATTCGAGAAATATGGAATCATGTAAAGCGAAAATGCCCCCCTTTCTGACGCATTCCGTCATACCGCGAGTGCGAAGCCGGCCAGGAGGAGGCATCCATGCCAGAAGAGTGGGTAAGCCGTGATCAGCATTGATCTTTCAGGGAAAACAATCTTGATCACAGGCGCCATGGGTGCAATTGCCGAGCACATGGTGAGGCGATTGGCTGAGACCGGTGCAACCCTCGTCCTCACCGATATCAAGCCCCAGCAGCAAGCTCAGACAACACTGAATGGCTGGAAGATTCCGCCTTCGTCTTATGTTTACATTCCTGCCGATATTACGGATTCGAGCCAAGTTCACGCCGTAGTGCACGCCGCCTTCGAAAGGTTTCCGGGTATGGACACGGTCATCGGCCACGCCGGCGGCTGCGGGCTGCATCCCTTTGCAACGACTTCGGAAGCCGATTATGAGCGCATCTTCCGCTTCAATTATTTTGCCCAGACTTACCTGGCGCGTTCCGTGCTGGCGCGCTGGACGCAGCAAAAGATCGCCGGCCACCTGATCTTTACTTCCTCGTATGTGGCACGAATGCCGCACACTCTGATTCCGTCGTATTCTTCGGCGAAAGCGGCGTTGGAGAATTTCGCACGGAGCCTGGCGCTGGAATATGCGTTAGCCGGCATTCGGGTCAACGTGGTTTCGCCGGGAAACGTTGCTGCCGGGAGTTCGCTGAAAGTTTTCGACGAAGATCCGGCCTATCGGGAATTTGTGCTGCGAGTTTCGCTGGGTAGACGAAATACCCCGGAGTCCATCGCGGACGCTTTTGTCTTTCTGTGTTCGCCGCTGGCCGCCGAGATCAATGGACAAGTTCTTAGCCCCGACTACGGCGCAGGCATTGGAAATCGCCTATGAAGATCGGCCTGGGCCTCTACCGTCACATGCTGACGCGCGAATATTACGACTTTGCCCGGCAGGCAGGGTGCACTCAAGTCGTGGTTCATCTGGTTGACTACTTCAATCAGGGTCCCTCCAATCCGCGTAACAATCAACCGACTGGCTCGAAGTATGAAGCATGGGGAGTGGCCGGCGATCCAGATCAACTCTGGACAGTGCAAGAGTTAAAGATGCTTCACCGGGAGATTGAAGAGGCTGGACTGATCCTGGCCGCGATCGAGAATCTCGATCCTGCCCACTGGCACGACATTCTTCTCGACGGTCCACAACGCCCGCAACAAATTGAAAAAGTGAAGACAATTATCCGCCGTCTTGGAGAAGCCGGCATTCCGGTGCTCGGGTACAACTTCAGCCTGGCCGGTGTATGCGGACGTGTAACCGCTCCTCTAGGACGTGGTCACGCGATCACGCTCGGGATGGACGGCCCGGTCGAGGACGTTCCAATTCCGAATGGAATGATCTGGAACATGGTCTATGACCGCAACGCGCCCGCGGGTACTCTGCCATCGATCTCGCATGAAGAACTCTGGCGGCGCTTGCAAAGATTCCTGGAAGACGTTCTTCCCGTTGCCGAGCAATCAGGAGTGCGGCTGGCCGCGCACCCTGACGATCCGCCGATGCCGACCATGCGGCAGCAGCCGCGCCTGGTTTATCAGCCGCACATGTATCAAAGATTGATTGATCTCGCGCCCAGCCGCAGCAATGCGCTCGAACTATGCGTGGGAACGCTCGCCGAAATGACGGAAGGCAATATCTATGAAGCGGTGGATCGATATAGCCGCCAGGGCAAGATTGCTTATATCCACCTCCGGAACGTAGCGGGCAAAGTGCCGCACTATCGTGAAACTTTTATCGACGAAGGCGATGTGGATATGATCCGCATTCTCTCGATTCTTCATGGCAACGGATTTGATGGCGTGCTCATTCCCGATCACACGCCCCAGATGTCGTGTTCTGCGCCCTGGCACGCTGGCATGGCGCACACACTTGGCTTCATGTTGGCAGCGAAGGCCATGATCGCTTCGCAGCAGCGACGCGGTACAGACTTGGCATCCGCTCACGGAGGCAACTAGTCTGGAGAGCTCTTCTGGTCAGGCGTATTCCCGCGGCCCGCTCGTGATTGCAGCTACTGTTTCCACTTTGGGCGGCCTGTTGTTTGGATACGACAACATCGTAATCAGCGGCGCGATTGGGTATTTGAGCCGGTTGTTTCATTTGGACGCTGCCGGCATCGGCTGGGCCGCGGGGTGCGCGCTGATCGGATGCATTGCCGGTTGCGCAGCTGCGGGCGCCGTTGCCGACTATCTTGGCAAGAAGAACGGTCTTGCACTTTGCGCCGTGTGTTTCGCATTGTCTTCCGCAGGAATGATGTTTGCATCGAATCTTCATCAGTTCGTTTTCTGGCGATTGATTGGAGGAATTGGCATCGGGGCAGCATCCGTGATTTCGCCGAATTACATTGCGGAGATTGCTCCCACGCGGGTTCGTGGCCGGTGCGTGACTCTTTATCAGCTTGGCATCGTGGTTGGAATTCTTGCCGCGGTCTTCGTCAACATGCTGATTCAGCGCATGGGCGACGAATCCTGGAATATATCCATCGGCTGGCGCTGGATGTTTCTGGCTGGAGTCGTACCGGCAATTCTGTTCGGGTTAATGATCCTGCCGGCCGTCGAAAGTCCACGCTGGTTGATGAAAATGGGCCGGAAGGATCAGGCTCTGCGAGTACTTACCAAAATTAATGGTCCGGAGGCGGCCGCCGGTGAAGCCGCTGAAATCCAAGATTCTTTGGCCAGCGAAGAGGGTCACATCTCCGAACTGTTTACCACCTTTCGGCGTCCCCTCTTGCTTGGCATCATGCTGGCTGGGCTGCAACAGATCAGCGGCATCACACCACTATTTTCCTTCCTGCCTGAGATCTTTCGCTCTGCCGGCGCCGCAACCAGCGATGCATTTTTTCAATCCGTGCTGGTGAGCCTTATCAATCTTCTGTTCACTCTCTTCGCTCTCTGGCTGGTGGATCGTGCCGGGCGCAAAACGTTAATCCTCGCCGGCACCGCTTTGCAGTTTGTCTCTTTTGCGTTGGTCGGTTGGTTCTATCACGTTCACGGCAGCGGCCTGGCTGTTCTGATTTTTGTGATGAGCTTTGTTGCTGGCCATGCGTTCGGCAATGGCGTGGCCTGCTGGGTCATCATCTCGGAGATATATCCGACCAAAGTTCGCGGCCGCGGCATGTCGATTGCCACCACCGCGCTGTGGCTGGTCGGGTACCTGGGGAATCAGTTATTTCCCATCATGCAAAAGCATCTTGGATCCGAGGGCACGTTTTGGTGTTTTAGTGCCGGAGCTCTGTTGACCATCATTCTTGTCGCCTGGTTGGTTCCAGAGACAAAGGGCCGATCCCTGGAAGAGATCACCAAGTTCTGGACGGAGCAGAAATCTGTCGTCATGACATAAGTATCTGGGCAGCAATCAGGAGAGTAATAATGATAGAGGGAAAAGGGCATCGAACAGAAAAACCAAAAAAAGAGAAGCGCAAAGAAGTTATGCCTCTCAAGACTCTCGCTCTTTTTTGCTTGTGTCTGCTCTTTCTCCGTGCGCCCGCTGTTCCCCAGGACACCTCAAACTCGGGATTTCGATCCTTAAATCTAGATGCCGGCAAAGTGATCGGCGAAATTCGATCGTTTCAGGGACTGAACGGTCTGCCGAGTCCGGTGATGGCGGGACTTCCAACGCTGGTCAAACAATACAAGGATCTTCGTGTCAATCAGGTTCGAACCCACGATGCCATGGGTCCGTCGGAGATCGACTCCAAGTTCGTACTTGGCAATGGAGAACTCGCTTGGCTCATTCCCGACATCACTCAACGCGCCGGTGTTGTAAAGGCGGGAAATGCTGCCATCATTTTTCCCGATTGGAGCGCTGATCCTGAAAAGCCCGCCAGCTACAATTTCGCTCCCACCGATGAGGTGATCGCTGCCATTCGCGCCAGCGGAGCGGACGTCTATTACCGCATCGGCCGCAGTTGGGGCGCCAATATCAATCCGCCAGATGATTTCGACAAATTTTCCAGCGTGGTGAAACATATTGCCATGCACTACAACCAGGGCTGGGCCAATGGCTTCCACGATGGCATTCGCTATTGGGAATTTTGGAATGAGCCCGATGGCCTGTTTTGGTCCGGAACCCCACAGCAGTTTTACTCTCTGTACGAGAAAACCGCTCTGGCACTGAAGTCTGTCGATCCAAAGCTCAAAGTTGGCGGCGATGGCAAAGCTTTCCCTTCGGACGATGGAGGCTACCGCGAAGGATTTCTCGATTATTGTGCTTTGCATCATGTGCCTCTCGATTTTTACTCATGGCACACTTATGCCAATGGCTCCGCGGATCCTTACGACGCAGTTCGGCTCGCTAAAGAAATCCGCGGTATTCTTGACAGCCACGGGTTTTCTCACGCAGAGAGCATTCTCTCCGAATGGAATTTAAGCGCGGACTTTACTGAGGCCGAAAAGGCCGAACTTCAAGGCGTACACAACGCCGCCTACATCGGCGCCGTGCTCAGCTATCTTCAGGACACTACGATCGACCACGCCCACTTCTATCGTGGAGACGCGGCATGGATGGGGCTCTTCGATCTCCAGGGGAAATATTTCAAGACTGCATACGCGTTCAAAGCAATGGGGGAAATGCTGGACGCCCCAAAGCGGCTTCCAGTCGAGGGCACCGACACTTTCGGCTTCGCTGCGCTTGCCGGCCGCTCTGCGGACGGCAACACCGTCCAGATTCTGATCAGCAACTATGCGATTCCCCCGAATTACAAGCCTGATCTCATGCCGATGCCTCCGGAATTGCAAAAAGCCGCGCCGCCCATGCCAGACACGTCGAAAGTGAAGTTTCTCCCGCTGCGTACAGACATCGTTTATCGCGATAACCGCGGCTACAACCTGACCGTTCGCAACTTACCTTGGGGAAGCGCTCCGTTCAGCATCAAACGTTATCGGGTCAGCAAGAACCAAAACCTTGACTTGGTGGAGGATAGGTCCGCCAAGGGCGATAGTTTGAACTTGACTAATGCGCTGCCTCCCGATGCCTTGGAACTTATAGTTCTCAGGAGGCAGTAGTTGACATCGTTGGACGGTGATCGCGCGATGGGGTCTAGTTGCTGCAAACCCATTTGATCATTGCCTCGCGTTCTTCCGCGCGTGCCTGATTCCGGCACGCAACCCTCGCGCGATGATGCTGGCATATCCCGCGTCGTCCAGTGACGCCATCACTGTGGCCGCGATGCCGCCCGGAGTGGCTGCTTCCTCTAATAATTCCATTAAGGGCAAATTTCCTGCGCGCCAGGCCGCAATCCCGTCGGCGAGAGCGTGAGCGGCGGCCACCCGCGCGCTCTTGCGGTCGAGTCCAATGGCTTCCGCCGCGTCGATCAGGATTGCGAGAGCGTGATACCCGTGACTGCTAGAGAAAGTAACGGTGAAGGCGTCAAACTGGTTCTCAGGGATTTCGAGGACTCCACCGACCAGAGCAAACAAATCCCTGACCTTGGCACGCGCAGCGTCGGATATGTTCGGGCCAAAAGCCAGCGCCGTCAGTCCTCGACCTGTGCGGCAGACGGGGCTGGGCATGGCCCGCGCCCATTGCACCGGCGATCGCAGCCCGGCCCGCAGTTTGGAAAGAGGAACACCAGCTGCCAGGCTCACGGCCGTGAAGCGTCGACGAATTTTGCGCGTTCCGATTTCTTTCAGCAACCCACGCACGGAGTCTGGCCGCACCGCGATAATCAGCAAGTGAGCCGATTCCACGGCGCGATGCAGATCTGGTTCGACGGCTACGCCGTACTGCCGCTTGAGTTTTTGCAGCTTTTCGGGATGCCGGTCATGCACGACGATGGGCTGACCGTACCCCGCCAGCCGCAGCCCCGCCAGCAGCGCGCCGGTGATACGACCGCCACCGAGAAAGACGGTGGCCTTCACGAGAGTCCTGAGCACGCCTGGTCGGCAGCTTCCATGAGCACCTGCACATCGGTATCCGTGTGCGCCGTCGAGATAATCCAATGCAGGCCGTTGGAAGGCGTCATATAGATGCCGCGATCGAGCAGCCGGTGTACAAAGCGCGAATAGAGCTGAGCGTCCACGTACTTGCAGTAGTCGCGGTAGTCGTGGATGGCGTCGCGTTCCGTGAAGTAGATTTGGAACATCGGTCCGAAGCCCTGCACAATCGCTTTTACCTGGCGCCGGCGAAATACCTCCCGGAGGCCGGCAATGGCCACGTTGCCAACCGCGTGAAGCTTGCGATACGTGTTTTCGGCGGAGAGCAGATTAGGGTTAAGCAGATCGAGGTTGGCTGCAACCACTTTCATGGTCAGGCGATGTCCATTAAACGTGCCGTAGTGCAGGACCATGTTTTCGCTCCAGCGCATGCGCTCTAGGATCGAACGCGGTCCCGCTACGGCCCCCACGGGAAAACCCGCGCCCAGAGCCTTGCCGAAGGTGCTGAGATCCGCCTGCACGCCATAATATTCCTGGCATCCACCGGGGGCGTAGCGGAAGCCGGTGACCACTTCGTCCAGAATCAGCATCGCGCCACAGTCTCGTGTGAGTTCGCGCAGGCGCTGCAAATATCCATCTCGCGGAAGGATGCAGCCCATGTTGGCCATGATGGGTTCGGTGATCACCGCAGCCAGTTCGTGTCCGTGCCGTTTGAGAACATGTTCGAGCGCGGCCACGTCGTTCCACGGCGCCAGCACCACATCGTCGAACGTCGAAGGTGGAATGCCGTCGGAGTCCGGGATGCGCGCAGGGTGCTCCGCGGGGCCCAATTGCTCCGGCGGATGGCTGTGCGCGTTCAGGAGATAGGGATCGTACCACCCGTGATAGTGTCCTTCGAACTTCAGGAATTTACGTCTGCCGGTATGGGCACGGGCCAGGCGCAAGGCGAGCATGGTGGCTTCGCTGCCGGTGTTGGTGAAGCGCACCACTTCGGCCGATGGCACCATGCGGCGAAAACGCTCTGCGGCCTCCACCTCCGCGGATGTCGCGGCGGCGAAGTGGGAGCCCTCCGCCATCGCCTCGGAAACCGTCTTGACCAGGGTTGGGTGAGCATGCCCCTGAATGAGTGCGCCGAACGACATCATGAAATCGACATACTCATTGCCATCGGCATCCCAAACGTGCGACCTCTGGCCGCGTTCCAGCATGATCGGCCCGGGAGTGTACACCGTCGCGCCGCGCGACGGCGAGTTCACGCCTTCGACCAGCGATTGCTGTGCGCGTTCAAACCACTGTTGGGAGCGGGTGCGATTGCGTGTCTGGCCGGTTGGCATCGTGTGGATTGAATTTATCGCACATGATATCAGGATCAGAGGAGGAGGGGTCGCATCGCAAAGGTGGCCCAAGGAGGCTTTGGCTCGAAGAATTGATTTCCCGTTGCAGTGAGGATCGCGATCAGGCGATAGCCATCTTCCGTAGAGTTGTCGAATAGGATGGCGTGATCTGCTCGTTCTATGGCGGTTGGAAGGTTTTCGAAGCTACGTCTGTAGCGTCGCCGAACGTCTTTCTCGGGAACATCGTGGCCGCCCGCCAAAACCCGACTTCTAATTCGATCTAGATTTTTCTCGACGCTCTCTGTTCCGATGTAAACCAGGACGATTTCGAAGCCGCGATTTCTCGCGTCCAACATCATTTGCAGATAATTCTTTCCAGCCAGCGTAGTCTCAACAGCGAAACTTTCGCCTCGCTGGAGGTGCTCCCCTACGGATTTGAGGACGTGGCGACCTGCTGCCATGGGAAACAGTACGGACGCCGTAGCCTGGAGAGTATTTGCTATCGCGTCGGGGATCTAGAAGCGGAATTTCTTTGAATAGGTCAGGGTTCCAACGGGTCAACGTGGTCTTGCCGGAACCGTTTGCTCCGGCAATGAGAGTCAATGTCGGACGAGTCACCGGGAGGGAGACGAGGACTTCTTCTGGCGCTCAGCGAGAATCTTTTTCAGTCGCTCTTTCTCGATGGCTACCCCTGCGCGAGCGGCTTGGGCCATCTTTTCCGCCATTTCCTTGAGGTTCGCAACCATACCTGAAGAATACTCCAAGACGGCCTTTTGTGAGATCACTTTGGGCCTCCTGAAATCAACAACTTGGGAGGGCGCAGCTTCAGTCCGCGGTGCCGCCGCCGTCCACCACCAAGGCCGCGCCCGTCATGAAGGAAGAATCATCCGAGGCCAGAAATAATGCCGCCTTCGCGATCTCGTCCGGGGTACCGATCCGCCCCAAGGGACGGTTGGCGCATCCGGCAAGATAATCCCCCCACTTCAAACCGCGAAGGCGTGCATCTTCGGGAAGCATGGGGGTGTCAACGTCACCGGGGCAGATGCAGTTCACGCGGATGCCCTGCCGTCCGTGGTCGATGGCCATTGCCTTGGTCAACAGCACAACGCCGCCTTTCGACGCGCAATAGGCAACGGCAGCGTCGCCACCCGCGATCCCCCATCCGGAACTGTTGTTAATGATCACGCCCCGCCGGTGCTCGATCATGTGCGGTAAAACCGCCTTTGACATCAGAAAAGTTCCCTTCAGGTTGACATCCATTTGCAAGTCCCACTCTTCCTCCGAGCAGTCGACGATGGTGTGCGGGTAGAAAACACCGGCGTTGTTGAAAAGAATGTCGAGCCGATCAAAGACACGGAGGGTCTCATCTACAGCATGACAGCACTCCTTCGCCTTGCGCACATCGGAGCGAATGAAGATAGCCCTGCCGCCGTCGTTCATGATTTTCTCGGCAACGGCATGGCCACGCTTTTCGTTGCGGCCCGTGATCGTAACTTTGGCGCCCTGTTTGCCGAAGAGTACGGCCGTGGCTTCGCCGATGCCGGATGTGCCGCCGGTGATCAGAGCGACTTTATCTTTCAACCGCATGCTCTTAACCTGACCCCGCCAGACCTCCGCCGTCCACTATCAGCGCAGCCCCGGTCATAAAGGATGCGGCATCACTGGCCAGATAAAGTGCGGTTTGCGCGATCTCTTTCGGCCTGCCAACGCGACCCAGAGGACGTTTGGCCGAGTCGGCGAGAAATCGATCCTCTGCTTCGCCCAATTGCCGCGCTTCGCTTCGCAGCATCGCGGTATCTGTGTCACCCGGGCAGATGCAGTTTACGCGAATCTTCTGCCGGCCATGGTCAATCGCCATGGCTTTAGTCAGCAGTACGACCGCGCCTTTCGAAGCACAATAGGCGACGGCCCGCGGACCTCCCGCCAGACCCCATCCGGAAGCGGTGTTGATGATCGAACCGCCTCCCGCCTTTGCCATGATAGGGATCACTTCGCGGGACATAAGGAAGATGGATTTTACATTGACTGCCATCACCGCGTCCCAATCGTCCTCGCTGATCTCAACGATCGAGGCTCGGCGGATGATGCCCGCATTGTTGAAGAGAATGTGAATGCTTCCGAATTCATGGACGATTCGTTCGACCACGCGCCGGCAGTCGGCAGGGCAGGTCACATCGGCGCGTTCAAAGATGGCGCGGCCACCGGCTGTCGAAATCTCGCGCGTGACCTCCAGTCCCGCTTCCTGGTTCAAATCAACGATGCCCACTGCCGCACCCTCGCTGGCAAAGAGCAGTGCGGTCGCACGGCCAATACCGCCAGCGCCCCCTGTGATGAGAGCCGTTCTGCCATGGAGTCGTTCACCGGGCATATTTCTCGCACTGCTTCAAGGGGTGGGGATTTGAGCCCCATAACTTCCAAATGTGGATCAGGAATTCTTCAGCGGCTGCTGTGCCTTCGGACAGCGATCAGCGAAACTTGCTCCAATCCTGGAAAGTGATCTTCTTCATCCGACTTACGTTCCGTCGTCTCAATTTGCTGGATTGTGGTTCGCGCCGGCCTGACAGAGCCGAAATATTCGCCGTACACCTGATCGAAAGCTCTGAGGTCAGACAAATCATCCAGGTAGACATTTGTCGCTACAACCTCGTCGAAATTCATGTCAGCTTCTTCAAGGTTGTCGAGGAGATTGCGCATAGTTTGACGAAGTTGATGTCGTGTCGTAGTCGCAAAAATACCGCCGTGCGGCCCCGGAATGAAGCCGTCTTTCGCGGAGCAATACAAAGTATCTCCTGCAAAAACGCAGGGGCTGGCTGTCGGGCTGGGCGGCATGTTTTTGGGGCGCACGGCTTTTCGTTGTTTGAGATCGCGCACAGCGACACCCGTGTACTCGATGTGAGCGCCGCCGGGCAAGCTGGTCACATCAATTGTGGCCCGTGCCGGCGTATTGCCAAATTCAAAACGCCGGGCATAACGCTGGTTCATGACCCGCGATGGTATTTCCGAAGTCAGGTAAGGATTGACGAAGACCATATTGCTGAGTTCAAGTCCGGCTGCTTTGATGACTGCCTGTAGGCGGTCGAGCGCAAGATCGACTTGCGCGGCCGGATCATCCGGAACCTTGCCAGTGGCTGGATCACTACCGCTCATACTGGACACAAAAAACCGGTCGTGAGTAAGTACGCCGGGCGAAGCCGAGTCGCTGGGATTGTAGTTCGGCGGATAGACGCTCCGCCGGTCGGCTAAACTGCGCACTGCAATGGCGCTGATTTGAAGGGGAGGCTCTGGAACGCGCGCCACACCCAGCACGGCGCGCGCCGGCGGAGCCTTCGGGAAGTACTCAGCGAAGGCGGAATTCATTTCGTCGTACTTGCTGATGTCTTCCAGATAGACTTGGGTGTAGACCACGTGCTCCATCGTTAATCCTGCAGACTCGACGATGGCCTTGACGTTGTCGAGCGCCTGCCGGACCTGGGCAGAAAAAGTTGCCGGTGCTGCGCCATCGGGGCGATGCGGCCCCTGCCCCGAAATGTAGACGTAGTCTCCTGCGTCCACAGCCGGCGAGTAGGAAGGATTCGCACCCGCAGAAGTCGGCCCCGGAGCGACAGCCTGCGCCAGCGCCGCAAGCGACGACAAAAGTAGAAATAGAACAAATAGCAGGCGCGGGTGAATTTTCTGATGTCTTCTTTCCAAGGTCTTTCCTCTTCGGGCGTCTATGCAGCGGATTTTTTCCGTGCAGCGCTTAGCACGGCGCGTAATCTTTGCCCGGCGATAATTTCTTCTCCAGGCTTGATCGTCATCGAAACTAATTCGATGCGGTCGGGCTCTTTGCGTTCTTTTCGATTCGGATTGCCTTCACGAACAGCAGTGACTAGGCTGGGATTGTCCGGCCCAAGCACTTCGATGACGGGATTGCCGGCGCGCAACTGGCTGACGCAATCGGAAACGCTGAACCGCCAGGCTTGCGTATCCCACGAAACGCGGAGCGTCGGATACCGGTTTCCGTCGTCGGGAGTGTAGATCTCGGTTCTTACGCCGGGCACGGTATCTACCAGTTTCCGAATGCGGTCCACGCGGCCATTCCATTCGGCGTAAAGCTTTTTCTCGTCCAGATTCAACCAGGTCTCGAGCGCCGTCAGGCATCCGACGATTTCTTCTTTGCCGACTTTCATCGGGCGGCACACAGCTCCTTCGCGTGGATTACAATTCATCAGCGCTGACTCGATCAGATCTTTTCGACCCAGAAGCAAGCCGCTGCATTGTGGCCCGGATAGTCCCTTGCCGCCGGAGAAACAGTAGAGGTCAATCCTCATTTTTGCGTAGAGCTTTGCGTTGTCGGCGGGCGGGATGCCGGCTGCGTCATCCAACAGCAGAGGAACCCTGTGGTCTTTCGCGATCGCCAACTCATTCTGCAGTTTGTCGCCTAGATCCGTGGTATAGATCATCGCTGTGTTTTCGTTGATGGCGTTTGCGAGTTCTTCGGGCGAATACACCAAAACCAGCTTGGCGCCAACCAGTCGGATGGCGCTATCGAAAGCGCTCCGCCCTCCCACCATAATCACTTCGTGCTTCAGGCCGGTGGTGTCGGGGAGCTGCCATATATATTTATCGTCGCTGCCGGCGATACATGCCGCTGTTGCTGCAGACATCGCGCCCGCTGCGCCGGAAGTCACAATGCCTGACTCGGCGCCAGTCAACTCGGACAATCGCCGGCCTACCGCGCGCTGCAAGTCGAACATGTTCACGAAATGCTGAGCGGCCTCCACCTGGGCTTGACGAACTTCCGGAAATTCAAGGGAGCCGCTCAGGTAGGTCCAGGTGCCCCGGCAATTGATAACCGTTTTTACGCCAAGCCGGGTGTATATATTCTGCCGAGGATCTCTGCCGACGGCTGCGGCGGCTTGCGCGTACAATTCGCGCGCCGCAATCTGGCTGAGCAGCGGCGCAGCCGCCAATAGTTTGATGAATGATCGCCGGCTCGAATTCTGGATACGCATTACGTTTCCTCCTCAATCGCCGTTTGAGCTACTTTATGCAGACCAGGTGCAATTTGAATGATCTGGGGAGACAGATGCAATCCTAGTCTTCACCCTTCGGAAGCGGAATCTGCGATCGCACCGCCAGAATGTGTGCTTTGGCTCCGGGATCACTCTGGTTGTAGAAGCCGACCGTGCAGTTGGGGCGGAAGTAATATGCGTCCCCTGCTTTCGCGGGATGGCGGCCTTCAATCCCATCCATTCCTCCGCCAGCCACCATCACACCTTCGCCGTCGAGGACGAGATAAATTTCCTCAGCGGTCTCGTGATGATGCGGGAAGTTCGTTCCTCCCGGGGCAAAATTCATCCAGAAAAAACTGGTCACCACATAGGCATCATCGATGGCATCGCGCTTGCCCGTGCGCGGCCCAAGGAGCAACTTGTACAGAACGGATGTAGGATGCCCTGCAACAGTCTCCTCTTTCACATCATCCAGGTTGACAATTTTGGGCTTGGGCGACGGCGTTCCGATGGACATTGACGATGGGATCTTGAACCCCATGACTAAGACACGCAGGGCGCGATTCGTGCCGTTCGCGATCGAGTGCTGCAAGCCCGGCGGCAGGTAAGTGAAATCATTCGCACGCATCGCATAGGTTTGGTCACCGTAATGCAGATCGGCTTTGCCCTCCAGAACGAAATAAATCTCTTCTTCACGATCAAACAGGGTGCTCCCGCAGCTACTGTGAGCGTCGAGCGTGACTTCCTGGAAGCGAGCGACACTGATCATGATTCGATTTTCTGTGTCACCCTCGCCGAAGATTGGCTTGTAGCGGCAAGCCATGGCTGAGAGATCGCCACCCTGACTCAGATGCGGGACGTCGCGGTGCAGCCATGTGGGATCGACTTTCCACTCCTGAGAGAACAGATCGCACGAGAGCAGAACCAACAGGAGCAGGAGCCTCAAATTCATTCCCAAGGGTTTGATGTGGTGAACGCCGCGTTGCCCACTTGGTATATCACAGAATGTACTTGACGCAAATCGAAATCTTTCGTTTTATTGGGTTTCATTTCATTTTGCAATTCGAGAGGCCGGCGAGCAAACGCGAACACTTTGAAACAGCGGCGCATGCTACCTTCAACTCCGGCGACTTCCAGAAAGGAATTATGAAACTGCATTTTTCCGTTGCGAGTCGGATTGGATACGTCATCTCCGACGTTCTTCTCGTCTTCCTCGGGCTAGCGCTGGCTTTTGCTCAGTCTCCTTCCCAAGCAAATCCACCGGCTGTGTCCGAGTGCCGCGTCGAAGCGGTGGATTACAAGGGTTGGCACGCGCAGCAACTCTCGAACCAATGGGTACAGTTGATCGTGGTTCCGCAGAATGGCGGCCGATTAATGCAGGTAACTTTCGAGGGGCATCCATATCTGTTTGTCAATCCCGACCTGGCAGGCAAGTACCTGCCTCCCACCGCCGGCCAATGGTTCAACTACGGAGGAGACAAGCTGTGGCTGTTGCCCGAGGGAAACGACGACGAACAACACTGGGTCGGGGACTCTGATTTGCTGGATGATGGCTCGTTTTCCTTTCGAAAGCTTTCGGAAGGAAAACAGTGCGAAATTGAACTGACGGGTCCAGCCGATCCGCAAACCGGGGTCCAGTTTCAGCGTACGATTCACTTGGACGCTGACTCTCCGCGGATACGCTTTCAGGCCTTCATGAAAAACGTGACCGGCCACACCATTGAGTGGTCGATGCAGTCGGTTTCACAATACAATACTGGCGATCCATCGTCACCCGGCGGTTTCAACCATAATTTCTGGACTTTCACGCCGGCAAACCCAGTTAGCAGTTATCTTAACCGCTATCACGTCCGCTTCGGTCCGGCGCAGAATTCTTCGGTATCGGTGAGGGACGATGGCTTGTTTACCGTGCACTATGTGCACATGGCTGCCGAGTTGTGGCTGGACTCAACGGATGGCTGGCTGGCCGTAGTCGACGGCACCAGTAAGTACGCGATGGTGGAACGCTTCCAGTACAACGAAAGCAAACCTTATCCGGGCAAGGCTTCTGTCATTTTTTGGACGAATGGCCCCGAAATGCGGTTGAGCAACGATGGAATAGCATCGCTGAGCGCGGGCGGGGATGCAAGCCTTACTTATCTTGAAGCTGAGATCAACAGCCCGATGTGCCGGTTGCGTCCTGGCGAAAGTTGTGAACTCGACACGGAATGGTTTCCCACGCGGGCGGGTAGCGAATTCCACGGTGTAAGAGATGCCGGCATTGTGATACGCCCCCTGCAAAGCAGTTTTATGGAGAATGGCAAGATCAAGCTCTCAGGATCGTTTGGCGTGTTTTCTTCCGGCCATCTGGTGGCGCACTTCTACAATGAACACGGTTCGAGGCTCGGCAGCATGTCATTAGCGAACGTAGATCCAAGCGAGCCGGTAGTGCTGGAAACCGAGGTTGTCCCTCCCGGAAAAACTGCGCGAGTCTCGCTTCATGTTGAGGATGATCATGCCGTCGACTGTGGTTCTCTTCAAGAGGTGCAAGTAGCCCCCGGAGACAATCGCTGATATGGGTTCGCGTGGCAAAGCATTCATCCTGTTCGCAGCGCTTGCCTGGGTTGCTGTGGTACCCATGAAGGGACAGCAGAGGAAAGCCTCCGTTACTGCCGATACCGAGGTAAGCGATAAAGACTTGCTCACGCAGCCAACCAGCGCGAACTGGACCTCCTATAACGGCGACTACACTGGCCGGCGCTATAGCAGTCTGCACGAGATCAATGTCGCAAATGTCACGAAACTTCGTGCGGCGTGGGTGTTCCATCCCGGCAACTCCAAGAACCTCGAAGCCACGCCTGTCGTCATCTACGGCGTGATGTACGTGACTTCGGCCAACGATGTATTCGCTCTCGATGCGCGAACGGGAAGGATCGTATGGCATTACCAACGTCCGGTAAGCTCGGGATTGCTGGACGACGCTGCGGCTCACAAGAACCGCGGCGTGGCCGTGTGGAGGCATTTTGTGTACTTGGAAACCGACGATGCCCATTTGCTCTGCCTCGATGCTCGCTCGGGAGGCCTGCGCTGGGACGTTGAATACGCCGAGAAGAGCAAACACTACGGGGCCACCAGCGCTCCACTGGTTGTCAAAGGAGCGGTGATCGTGGGTACTTCCGGCGGTGACTCTGGAGTGCGTGGATTCCTCGCCGCCTACGATACGGTCACCGGGAAACTAAGGTGGAAATTCTGGACCATCCCCGGGCCCGGAGAATTTGGATCGTCCAGTTGGCCGGGCGATGCCTATCTGCATGGTGGGGGCACAACCTGGATGCCGGGTACGTACGATCCGGAACTTAACACTTTGTATTGGACCACCAGCAACCCTGCGCCGGACTTTGTGGGTGACCCGCGTCCGGGTGACGACCTGTATACAGACTGTGTTCTGGCCCTCAATCCCGACACCGGCGATCTGAAATGGTACTTCCAATTTACGCCCCACGACTTGTACGACTACGATGCCAACGAAACTCCGCTGCTGGTGGATGCAGAAGAAAATGGCACGATGCGTCATCTATTGGTGCAAGCCAACCGGAACGGATTTTTTTATGTTCTCAATCGCACCAACGGCAAGTTGCTGCACGCCACTCCTTTTATAGAAAAGTTGAATTGGGCAAATGCTGTGGACTCATCTGGACGCCCCACCGCCTCGGGTCGAATCCCAACCCTGGAAGGCACAAATATCTGCCCCGGCATCGATGGGGCTACAAATTGGTTTTCGCCTTCCTATAATCCCGATACTCGCCTCTTTTATGTGATGGCCCTGGAGAGCTGTAATCTGTTCTTCGCCAACCCGAAGCCGTTTGCAAAAGGACAGACCTATTACGATACCGGCACCAAGCTTCCGCCCGATGAACACGCGGAGAAGATTCTGCTGGCGCTTTCCCTGGACGGAAAACAGGTTTGGCGTTATCCGCAGGTGGGACGGGGTGATTCATGGGGTGGGATATTAACAACTGCCGGTGGTGTTTTGTTCTTCGGTGATGATGCTGGATCGCTCGAAGCGGTGGAAGGCGCTACCGGCGGCCCTCTCTGGCACTTCAATACCGGTCAGGTCATGCGCGCTTCTCCGATGACCTACGCCATTGATGGGGTTCAGTACGTAGCAATCGCGGCGGGAAGTGACGTTTTCGGCTTCGCGCTTCCACATTAAAAGTACGTGATGGGCTTCAGTGTTCGAGATAAGGCACAAAGCCCTGGGCCCTCGTTTCGAGGCGATACACCGAAGTGGTTGCAGTGATGTAGAGCGTGCGGTAGCCTTTGTCGCCCCAGGCCAGGTTCGCAGGTTGTTCCGGCGTGACGATTGTGCCGAGGTGATTTCCCTTCGCATCCCAGACCCAGATACCTTTCGGGCCGACCACGTACAAGTTTCCGTTCTTGTCGACTTTCATTCCGTCAGGCACGCCATCGTCTTTTCCGCCCGGTTCCTCGCCGAAGATTCGACCGTTGCTAAGCGTGCCGTGTGAATCCAGGTCGTACACGCGAATGTTTCTTAGTTCGCTATCGTCGACATAAAAGTGTCTGCCATCCGGCGAGAAAGCAAGACCGTTCGGCTGCGTTAGATCCTTGGTAAGTAACTGTAAGTTACCTTTGCGGTCGAGCCGGTAGACGCCCTGGAACGGAATTTCTTGCTTCGCTCCAGCTACAAAATCCATGGTGGGATCCGTGAAATATAGCGCTCCATCCGGGCCGACAACTACGTCGTTCGGAGTGTTGAGTTTCTTGCCCTGGTAATGATCGGCCAGGATTTTGTACTTGCCATCCGGCGTCACCTCAATAACAGCGCGCAGAACACTGGCGCAATCGATGAGTCGATGCTGCCGGTCGAATGTATTCCCATCAGGATCACCGAGCGCGATTACTTCCTGTTTTTTTCCGTTGGGATAGAGCCGGTAAACCTTGTTAATGGTTTCATCGCTAACGTAGAGAAATCCAGCTTCGTCCCATACCGGGCCCTCAGTAAACCCAAAACCGGCACCCATCGTGTTGAGCTTTGCGTCGTGATCAATTAGATCCCAGAACCGCGGCGATTCGGCTTCGAGCCGAAACTCTCGCGGTGCCTGCTGCGCCTGAAAACCTGATACCCCAACAACTAGCAGAACACAGCTGGCAATGATGAGCAGAGGGAAGATTCTTATTCTGAAGATCATCAAGACGCTTTTCCTTCGAAAAACATTGAAACCGCTTTGCTGGTTTTCTCTCTGCCCGCAGCTACTGTTCCCATTCATCGACTTTCGTCGGCGTTGGGGATCCGCTGGCACTGGCCACACTCATCAAATAACTAACGACATCGTTCAATTCATGCGGATCGAGTCTTGAGCCATAATCGGAGGGCATCAACGAGTGCGAATCGGGCTCCATCTTATCGATCTCTGATTTGGACAGAAAGTGAAACCTCCCGTCCAGCGTTTGCAATTGAACCGAGAAATTATCTTCATCGCGCACTCTGCCCTCAAATTTCTCGCCATCACGGAGCGTGGCGGTCACAAGTCGCACCTGCCGACTACCACTCGCCGGGTCCACGATCGCACTCCGAACTTGTTCCACCGCATGAATGCGGGCATAGTCGGATAAATCCGAAGCGATAAAACCACCCTGGCCCGCAACCATGTGGCACTCGGAGCATGCCGCTTTGCCAAAGAAAATCGTTTTCCCCTGCTCGGGACTTCCTGGTAGAGCGGCAGCTTTATTCTTGCCCTGAAGCGTGCGCAGATAAGCAACGAGCGCGCGAATCTGAGAGTCTGCGAGCGAATGAAACGCAGGCATACCAGTTCCAGGCACGCCGTTTTCGATCAGATGGAATATCTGCGAGTCAGATAGCCGCTGCACGCTCGGCCGGTCCGCAATGTTCGGCCCTCGCTCGCCGCCTTTGCCGTCGAGTCCGTGGCACTGGGCACAGGTCGAAGTAAAGGTTCGCTTGCCCTGAATCGAGTCAGTCTTGAAAGATGTCGGCCGCTTCTGAGAGGGATTTTGCGCCGGCGCAACCATGACGCCGCAGCAGACGAGTAGAAGGCTTGCAAACCGACCCAATGATTTGGTGTTTAAAAGCATCAACAATGTGGCGCAACGCGTGCGCTAGAGAACAAATACAACCCACCAACCAGAAGTCCTAGAACAACAACTTCAAAGCGATCTGCATAATCCGTGGATCTCGCGCTGAGGTCACATACCCAAAACCGCTTGTGCCTGAGTTGTCGAAATTTCCCGAGGGATTGTTGAACTGGGCGTGATTAAAAATATTGAACGCTTCTGCGCGGAATTGAAGCTGAGTGCTCTCTGTTATTTGTGTATCTTTCAGCAAAGCCATATCAAAGTTGTTGATTCCCGGACCAGTGAAGAACCGCCGCATAACGTTTCCCACTTGCCCGAGAGGTTCTGCCACGAAGTAATTAGGGTTGAAATATGGCTGTCCGGCTTGATTGCGCGGATTGCGATTTACATACAGAGGGCCACCATTGTTCGCGTAGTCAGGCTCGTCAATCGTGTCAGCGAATGTTCCGCTGAGCGAGTTATCATCAGATTGTTCACTTATCTGGACAGGCTCCCCTTTGGCGAATATTGCGATACCAGACAGCGCCCACCCTGAGGTCAGTCTCTTTGGCGCCCCGCCGGCAAACTTGTCGAAGGGCAACTGGACCGTGTAGCTGACTGTTAGGTCTTGCGGAACATCGAAAACAGACAAGGCGCGGCTTGCCCTGGGGTTAAATGGGTTGGTCGCGTCAAACGAAGTCGAACCGTTGTCTATCGATTTTTCATAGGTGTAGGCAACCAGGAAATTGGCATATTTCTGGGCGTGTTTCACGCTGACCTGCAGAGAGTTGAAACTCGAACTGACTGCCGTAATCATGTATGGGTTACTACCGAAGTTAATTCCAAACGTAGGACGCGTGCCATTGACCGTAGTTCCATTTGCCAGCGTGTAGACGTTGTCTTCACCAAACGGCCCGCACGGGCTTTGTCCCAGCGCCAGGACCGCGGCCGTCAAGGAAAGACAGAGCGCCGCACTTGCGGGATTGGAATCTTCAAACGTCAGGAGGTGCCGGCCAACCGTTCCCACATAACTCACACTGGCGACCGTAGCCGATCCTAGCTGGCGCTGCAGGGACAACTCAAATTGTTGCACCTGCGGGATCTTGTCGTGAGGGTAGAGGTAATCAGACCCGGAGATGGGCGTGGCTTGTGCCCAATTGAAGGAGGTGTCCGGATTCTTGGGCGATGCGTTCGCGGGAGGAAAGGTAAAAGGGAACTTCGGCCCCGCACTTACCTCACTAAACCCAGTACCACGATCAATAAATGGAGATGCCAGGAGCGTGGGTTCGGGAGAAGAATAATACAAACCATATGGAGCATCCCCAACTTCAACAAAGCCGGTGGCATCCTCAATGGCGCTGTAGAAGATGCCGTAGCCGGCACGAATACTGGTCTTACCCGGACCACCAACAAGTTTCCCGAGCAGGCCTTCTGTCGAATCCGGCGAATAAGCGAATCCAATTCTGGGGGCAAAGTTGTGGTACTGAATCGGGGCTAGGGTTCGCGGCACCCCGGGATCCCCCGGAACCACCAATCCTTGCGGTGCAGTAGGGAAAACCTTGGACTGTTCGCCGGGGATGACTGTCTCCAGTTTGTTTTGCGTGTCGTACCATGGTGTCATGATCTCGTAACGAAGGCCATAATTGATGGTCAGCGTTGGCCGTGCGCGCCAGCTATCCTGGGCATAAACTCCAAAGTATTTGTCGCGTGAGTCGAGGAGTTGCTGGCTGGCCTGGGTGAAATTATCGGGAGCGCCAATCAGGAAGTCGGCAAAATCGAGGCCGGTCTCTCCCCCACCAAAGGTATATGCCCCATTCGCGTCATCGTAGTTTCGTTCATTGATCTGATCGTAATGAAAATCTCCCCCGAACTGTAGGGTGTGCGTTCCTACAATTTTCGTAAAATTATCGATAATCTGGTATGTGTTGTTGTATTGCCGCAGAGCGTCCTGAGGAAGTCCAAAGGAATAGTTATTGAAGACAAAGGATGGAACTCCTTCCAGCGCTGGATTGATAGCGCTAATTCCGCCGGTGCTATTCCACGGGGTATTAAAGCCCAACGAGTTCAGCGGAACGCCCGTGCCACCGATTGGAATTCCTCCGAAGTATCGGTCCCGCAGATATACCAGCCGAACATCATTGACCGTCGAGTTGTTGATAGTAGTTGTCAGGCCGAGATTTATCATCTCCGCACGTCCCTGGACGCTGCTATCGAAGCCCGGGAAAGTGATGCCCTGAGCATAGGGAGTAGTCACTGAGAATTGATCGAAAAAGTAGTATCCGAATAAAGTACCGTAGTGCGTATTGGTATCCAGGCGAATTCCAAATTTGTCGTCTCTTAGGTGCTGGTTAAAAGACGAAGCTTCATAATTGGCGCCTGACGCTAGATTCGCATTGGGCGGCGGAATGTATTTCAGAGTGGCCTTGGCAACCGGAGACCACGCAGACATCGGAATGACTGCGTTTGGGAAGACGCAGGCAGTGTTGCTGGTGCATCCCGGAGCATAGTATGGCTTTCCCGGTGTCACCGTGTACCCCAATTCTTGCGAAAGGATATGTGCCCAACCACCGAAGGGAAATCCCGGGGATGGGGAAGCTGAGGTTCCTGCCACGGTACCGGTGAGTGTGCCTGCTTCATCCATCAAATTCCCCGTGCGATCGGCAGAGGTGGGAACAGCAAAGGATTGGGTCTGGCCCAGGATTTGTCTGTTCCCCTGATAGTCGCCAAAAAAGAAAACCTTGTCTTTCTTGATTGGCCCGCCAATGGTTCCGCCAAATTGATTCTGCTTGAAATCTCCGCGCACTCCTCCGGCGAAGAAATTAGCGGCATCGAAGTCGGTATTGCGGAGGAAATCGAACACGTCTCCGTGAAATCCATTGGTTCCAGATTTGGTGACGACATTAATTTGGCCGCCGCTAAAGTTTCCATATTCGGCATTGAAATTGTTGGTGATGATGCGAAATTCGGAGATAGAGTCGAGATTGGGAATAATAGCCGCTCCGTTGTGAACACCTTCTTGGGCGTCTGCTCCATTCACCATGAAACCGTTCGAACCCATCCGGCCACCATTTACGGACTGAGTTCCGTTCGTTTGATCGCCGGATACCGTCGTTTCATCTGCGCCCACTCCCTGCGTTGTGTCATTGCAATTGCTTGATGTGCATTGGTAGGGCGAAACTCCAGGTTGCAAAGCTAAAAGATCGATAAAGGAGCGGCCATTCAGTGGGACGGAGGTCATCTTCGCCCCCTCGATCACCTCTCCCATCTGCGTGCTTTGCGTCTCGACGTGAACCACGTCCGAGCTGACTTCCACCTTCTCGTTGATCGTGCCTACCTCGAGACTGGCGTCGGCCCGGAGCGCCGAGTTGGCATCGATCACCAAGCCCGTCGTCCGAAAAGTCTTGAACCCCACCTGGCTAATTTCCAAGTCATAGTTGCCGATCGCGAGTGCAGGAAGATTGTAAAAACCCTTTGCGTCGGTTTTGGCTGCTGTCCTGACTCCCGTCTGGGTATCGACGGCGACCACTGATGCACCGGAAATGACGGCCCCCGACTTGTCCGTGACAACTCCGGAAATGCTGCCGGTAATGCTAGCCGAACTGAAGGCTGACGCGAAAATTACGAACGCAAGTATCGCAAATCCGTAACCTCGATGTTCACGCATAGCTGATCTCCCGACCCCCCGATGGATTATCCCGTTTCAAGCGGTTCCAGTCTCTACTTTCATCCAGTGAAAGTTCATTCCTATTTCTCAAACTAAGCAATTGGAATGAGGGTTTATCGCAATCGAGGCACACGTGTCAACCAGTTTTCGATGGGGATCCGCCTCAGTGAACGAAACCGTGCTCGAAGGGGCGGGCAGCTACCGCATTTCACAAAGCGCTATTTTCCTTTAACCGCGATAGCTGATATCTCGATTCGAGCATTATTGACCAGCGCCGCAGCTTGCATGGTCGCACGCGCCGGTTTTGGATCGGGCATAACGCTCTTGTAAATTTTGTTCATCTCCGGAAAATCATGAATGTCGGCAAGGTAGATGGTTACGTTGACAACGTCTTTCAAATCGAATCCTGCGGCTTGCAAAATCTTATGAATGTTATCGAGCGCCGCGCTCGTCTCGGGCCCGATCCCACCTGCAGCCAGCTTGCCGGAGTTATCCGTACCCTCCTGTCCCGCCACGTAGAGAGTGTTGCCTGCGATGATGCCATCGCTGAACGGGAGATCCCTGGAAGCCGACAGATTTACGGCTTTTCGTGCCTGCCCCTCGGCTCGGTACGAACCGAGACTAACGCAAAGTGCCATCACGACGACAGATAAAACCACACGTGCCCTCAACTGCATTGCGATTTTCATTGTTGTCTTCCTTAGTTAAGATTTAGCTCTTTCAGGCTGTCGAAAACAGTGTTAGAGTCCGCGCACATATATACATCCCGGAGGAGAAATGAACAAGTTTCGTGGGTGTTTGAGATCCCGCATAACGGCTACATCGCTAGTGTTTATCGCAGCTTTGGGGATTAGCCGGTATGGCGTTCGATTCTTGCCCGCGGTTTGGGCGCAGTCGAGCAATCCATCGCAATCCGACAACAATTTAATTTCCGACTTCCGGCGCGTGGAAGTTGCTTCCGTCTCCGACGCGCTTGAGCAGTTGACCGGCAAGCGGATGTACATGAGTCATCGCATGCATCCCATCCTTACGACAAAATTTGCGGGTTTCGCGCGAACTGTTCTGCTCAAGAAAGACGAGGGTAATGACGATCCAGCCGCTTTGAATGGAATGTTAAAAGCCATCGACGATGGTTCGACAGATTCAGTCTATGTGATGGTGGTTGAGGATGGCGACGATATCGCGGGAATGGGCGGCCTGATGGGCACAGCGATGGCCGCGCGCGGGTATGCCGGGGCGGTGATCGATGGAGGTGTGCGGGACGTGGCCTATTTGCGGAAGATCGGCTTTCCGGTTTACGCCACCGGCATCGTCCCGTCAACCTCGGTCCACCATTACCGGTTCGGAGGCTCCCAGATTGCGCTGACTTGCGATGGCGTGGTGGTCAACGCTGGCGACATAGTAGCGGCAGATAGCGATGGAGTTGTGGTTGTCCCTCGGGCACAGGCGGAAAAGGTGCTGGCGCTGGCGCAACAGATGGATTTCAAAGAGCACTCAATGTATGCCGTGATCGAACAAATGAAGTCGATCGTGGAGGCGGTTAAGAAATTCGGCAGGATCTAGACCAAGCTATTGCATAAAAGCCATTTTCATCAGATAATTCGCGTTTTCATTTCTCTTTTCGATTTGCGTCTGTACTCATGGCGGATACCTCCAAACGAATTTACAACATAACGGCGCTGCAGCGTGGATTGCGCCTTCTGCAGCTGTTCAGCGAGTCCTCTCAGGGGCTGACGGCAAAACAGGTTGCCGACCGCTCCCATCTTCCGGTGAGTACGGTTCATCGTTTTCTGACGAACTTAGAAGCAGCTGGCTTTTTGAACTGTAGCGGTAGTGTCTACCACCTCGGAATCGCGTGTTTCGCGATCGGGCAGGCGGCGCTGGCTCAACTGGATATTCGCCGCGTGAGCCTTCCATACCTGCAGGAATTGAACCGGCAAACGCGCGAGACGGTCCACCTGACCGTACGACACGGCTCTTCCGCGGTTTACGTTGAGAAGCTTGATTCAACCGAACCACTACGCATTTACTCTCGCATCGGAGCTGCCGTCCCGCTTTACTGCACCGCCGTGGGCAAAGTCATGTTGGCATACATGTTCGACGAACAGCAAAAGCGGCTGCTGCCCCAACTCGCGCTGAAACGTTACACGCCCAACACGGTCGGCAACCTGCAGCAGTTGGAGGCCGAACTCCACCGCATCCGGAAGAACGGTTATGCCTGTGACCTGGAAGAGCATGAACTCCACATCCGATGTGTGGCCGCGCCCATTTGGGACCACACGGGGCTAGTGAATGCGAGTCTGAGTATTACAGCGCCGATCGTTCGGATGGCGATTAGCCGGTTGCGGCAACTCGCTCCTCTGATTCAGGCCGCAGGACTGCAAATCTCACGCGAGTTGGGATATCAGACCAACGGCAGCCATCTGCCTACGCGGAGAAACAACATTGCGGAGGCTGCAGTTGCGAAATCTCTGTAGGAGTGAGAGGACGGGCATTCCCGCGAGTGCGGACGGCCTCGGATTTCACTGGCGAACTTTATGCGCCAGAAGCTGGACTTCTGTTGCTGTTATCGCCATCGCCTTTATCTACTTCGCTGCTGCCTGCTTTGCTGCTTCAGGCGAGGATGAGCCACCCGCCGCCTTCACGACAAAAATCGACATTCGATCGGAGGATCTTTTGGCTCAGCCTCCAGCGGCGAACTGGACTTCCTATAACGGCGATTATTCCGGAAGGCGTTATAGCGCACTTTCGGTGATCAATCCCGGCGATATCGCGGGTCTACAGGCGCAGTGGGTTTTCCACGCCAGCAATACGAGCCGGCTTGAAGTCACGCCCTTGGTGGTGAATGGAATGATGTTCGTGACCGCGGCAAACGATGCCATTGCACTGGACGCGCGCACTGGACGAGTGGTCTGGAGGCATCCCTGGCCTATCTCTGAAGGATTGATTGACGACGCCTCAGGGCACATCAATCGCGGCGTCGCCATCTGGCACGAACGGGTCTACATGGAGACCGACAATGCGCATCTTCTCTGTCTCGATGCCCGCTCGGGCAATCTCGTTTGGAACGTCGCCTATGCCGGCTGGAACAAAAACTACGGAGCCACCAGCGCTCCGCTGGTCGTGAAAGATAAGGTTCTTGTGGGAACCTCCGGCGGCGACGATGGCGTTCGAGGTTTCGTAGCAGCGTACGATGCTCTCACCGGCAAGCTCGCGTGGCGATTCTGGACGATCCCGGGACCAGGGGAATCCGGTGCAGAGAGCTGGCCCGGCAATCTATATCTTCATGGCGGTGGAACGACGTGGATGCCCGGAACGTACGATCCTGAACTCGACACAATCTACTGGGGCACCAGCAATCCCGCGCCTGACTTCGAAGGCGGTGTGCGTCCGGGAGATGATCTTTACACAGACTGCGTGTTAGCTCTCGAGCCAGATACCGGAAGATTGAAATGGTACTTCCAGTTCACGCCGCATGACCTGTTCGACTATGACGCGGTCGAGACTCCGATTCTAATCGATGCGGCCTATCGCGGCGCCGCGCGAAAACTTCTTGTGCAGGCCAACCGGAATGGCTATATCTATGTCCTCGATCGCACCAATGGAAAATTTCTTTCCGCAGCGCCATTCGTGGAAAAACTGAACTGGGCAAAAGGAATTGATGCGCAGGGCAGGCCATTGCTGACGGGTGTTGAGCCGACGGCAGCAGGAACGCGCGTTTGTCCCGGGTACGCGGGAGCGACAAACTGGTTCGCGCCGTCCTTCAGCGAATCCACTCATTCGGTTTATTTCATCGCGCTCGAGGAATGCGAGACGTATTTCTTCAAACCGCAAAGCTTTCATGAGGGCCAGGGCTATTACTCGACGGGCGTAAAACGGATTGCGCGCGAGATTTCACAGAAAGTGCTGGTCGCTTTCAATCTGGACGCGGACAGGATCACGTGGAAATATCCGCAAACCGGCACAGGGCGCTCCTCCAGTGGGACACTGGCGACCGCAGCAGGCTTAGTTTTTTTCGGCGACAATGCCGGTTCGTTTGAAGCCATAGAAGCCAGCACCGGCAAGCCACTTTGGCATTTCGACACCGGGCAGGAGATCAGTGCGTCGCCCATGACCTACGCAATCGCGGGCAAACAGTACGTAGCCATTGCTGCCGGTAGCGACGTTTTCAACTTTGCATTGCCTTGATTTAGAGAAATTTCGAAACTGAATTGAAAGGATCGTGTGCATGAATTCGATACTGACTCGCAGAACATTTGCGGCGCGGTTTGCCTCGCTGTTTTCGGCTGTGGGCATTACGTCAGCCATATTGCCGACCAGCGGAGTCGCGCAGAGTACGGGCGGCGCGCAGAATGCGGGAGGAATTCGCAAACTCAATGATGAAGGCAAACCGGCGAGCGAAAAAGAAGTCATCACGCCGGTGGTGGAATACAACGGCCTGCTTTATGTCTCTGGGCAAGGCGCGCACGACTCGCGGGATGCGAAGGAATGGACGATTGAATCCCACACCACAATCGTCATGGACAAAATCAAGAAAGCCGTCGAAGCCGGTGGCGGATCGATGGACAGCGTTCTTCAAGCCAACGTCTACCTCGTAAACATTGAACACTGGGACGGAATGCACAAGGTCTTCGCTACCTATTTTCCTCATGGAGGCCCGGCTCGCACCACGGTTGCAGTAGCCGCACTGCCAGGGAATTCGTTGGTAGAAATTAACTGCATCGCCGCCGTGAATCGCAAGTAGCGGCTGGGAGCAATTCTTATGCAACTCAATTCGAACTGGAACCGGCGCGGCTTTCTCGGCACCATGGGCATGATTGCAGGTGTAGTGCTGGCGCCACGGAAGCTGTTTTCTTCAAATCGAGCGGCGGTGGGTGCGGGCACGAAGCTGAGCGGCTTCGGAGCAACCGGGAATCCCTACGAAGAGCTCGGCGTTACAACCGTGATCAATTGCGAAGGCACGATGACGATGCTCGGAGGGTCACTCCCTCATCCGGAACTGGAGACCGTGATGACCATGGCTGGCCGCCATTTCGTAAGCATTCCAGAGTTAGAGGTCGCGGCTGGAAATCGCATTGCGCAAATGCTGAAGTTGCCGGAGGGTTACACAGCACTTGTGACATCGGGCGCCGCCGCCGCCATACAGTCGGGACTGGCGGGCATTCTGACGGGTGGCAACGAGAGCTTGATCCGGCAATTGCCCGACTTGACTGGCATGAAGTCGGAAGTGATCATTCAGAAATCGCATCGCAACCCCTTCGATCACCAGTTACGATCGACCGGCATCAAGCTTATCGAGATCGAAACCGTCGACGAATTGAGGACCGCAGTAAACGAACGCACTGCGATGATGCACTTCTCGAACTTCGCCAACGCGGCGGGACGGATCAAGGTGGACGCATGGGTGAAGTTGGCAAAGCAATATAACATTCCTTGCATGAACGACGCTGCAGCCGACACGCCTCCGGTGTCACATCTCTGGGACTACACCAACATGGGTTATGACCTGGTGACTTTCAGCGGCGGCAAGGCAATTCGTGGACCGCAATGCGCTGGCCTGCTGATCGGCCGCAAGGAGATGGTCGCCAACGCGCTCCTCAATAACAGCCCGCACGAGGATACATTGGGCCGCAGCCAGAAAGTGGGCAAGGAAGAAATCGTGGGCATGGTAAAAGCCCTCGAACTGTTTCTCGCCGAAGACCATGATGCTCTCGCAAAAGACTGGCTGGCTCGGCTGGAATTGATCTCCGGAGAAATCACAAAAGTTCCTGGCGTAAGCACATCCTTCTTCGTGCCAGACATTGCCAACCATGTGCCGCACATGCGCATCACCTGGGACGAGGCGCGTATTTCATTGACCCCCGAGCAAGCGCAAAGGCTGCTGCGCAATTCGAAGCCTTCGATTGTGATCAGCAGCGGTGAGGGACAACCGGGACTGTCCATGAACTCGTTCATGCTGCAGCCGGGCGATGACAAGATCGTTGGCGTGCAACTTTCGCAACTGATGCGTGAACACTCGGTGTAGGCGAAGAGGCCCAGCGTCGGAATCCGGGCTAAGGAGCATCTTGGCGATTACTAAACGCAGCGTTCACACAGGCGAATCGGGCCGTTCACCTCTCGGGCGTGCGGTGCCGAGCAGCAGAACGAGCCATATACGCCAATTTCTAGTGTTCTGGCTGTTCATTCTCAGCGCTGTCTCTTATCTGGATCGCGTAAACATTTCGATTGCGGGAGGCACTCTCGCCGAAGCCTACCATCTCAACGATGTACAACTTGGAAAAGTCTTCAGCTCGATGCTGGTTGGTTACGCGATCTTTCAAACCGTCGCAGGAAGGCTCGCCGATCGCTACGGTGCACGTCGTGTGCTCACTGCTGGTGTGATTTGGTGGGGGGTCTTCACCGCCTTAACTGCGCTTGTACCGGCAAATATTGCGGGAGCACTTTTGGTGTTCGTAATCGTTCGCTTTTTGTTGGGTGCAGGCGAGGCGGTAATCTATCCCTCCGCAAATCAATTCATCGCGCGCTGGATTCCGATGGCTGAACGTGGCATTGCCAATGGATGGATTTTCGCTGGAGTCGGCGCGGGCGCAGGCCTTACCCCGCCTCTGATCACCTACATCATGATCCATTACGGCTGGCGTTCGTCCTTCCTGGTGTGCTCGATCATCGGCTTCGCCGCAGGTGCAATCTGGTTTCTCGCGGCTCGCGACACGCCCGCAGAGCACCCGCGCGTCTCTTCTGCAGAATTGGAGGCGATTGAATCCGGGTTGACTTTATCAGCGTCCGCCGCAGCTTTGCCGACGAGGACCGAGTCTTCCTCTGCGGTAGATTCCCCTCGCATGCTAGTGCCCTGGAAACGCGTCGTGCGCAGCAAGGAAATTTGCGCCGTTACCGTTAGCTACTTCTGCTACGGCTATGTGGCATGGATTTTCTTCAGCTGGTTCTATCGTTACTTAGCAAAAGTGCGGGGACTCGATCTGAAAACCAGCGCCTTTTATTCCATGTTGCCATTTCTGGCCATGTTGGTATCTTGCCTGGTGGGCGGGGTGATCAACGACCGCCTCACGAAATGGAAAGGGCCCCGGCTGGGCCGCTGTCTTCTTGCGGCATTCGCCATCGCACTGGCAGGCGTGTTCATCGCTCTGGGATCTCAGGTTAAGAGTGCAAGGCTCGCCAGCATCGTGCTTGCGGGTGGAGCTGGAGCGTTGTATCTCTCCCAAAGTTCCTTCTGGTCTCTGACCGCCGACGTTGCCGGGCCTTCGTCCGGTTCTGTCTCGGGCTTCATGAATACGGGGAATCAGATTGGCGCAGCGATTACTGCGTCTCTCACGCCGTGGATCGCGGCGCGCTACGGCTGGACCGCCTCATTTCTGGTCGCGTCGGTACTCTGTTTTGTGGGTGCGACATGCTGGCTGGTTGTGAACCCGGCAAAGTCTCTCGTTGCCGCGAATGCATCCGCGCCGGGACTTAGTTCGTTCGGTGCCAGCGAGCCGGTCAGCGATGTCAGGGAACTTCGTTCGTAAGTTCTGTTCGTGAGTTCTGAACGTGATTTTTGAACTATGGCGAACTTGAACGTGAAACCAAAACAAGGATGCGCCTGGGACTTGGTCAGCCTCGGCGAAGTCATGTTGCGCCTCGATCCCGGCGACCAGCGCATTTCGACCACGCGTCACTTTTGTGCGTGGGAAGGCGGCGGAGAATACAACGTTGCGCGCGGGCTGAAGCGCTGCTTCGGACTGGATACGGCCGTGGTCACGGCCCTCGCGGATAATCCGATCGGCCGTCTCGTCGAAGATCTGATGTTTCAAGGCGGCGTCAGCCAGAAGTATGTTCGCTGGGTTCCGTTTGATGGAGTAGGCCGAACCGTGCGTAACGGCATCAACTTCACCGAAAGAGGATTCGGCATTCGCGCGGCCCTCGGTTGTTCGGATCGTGGCCATACCGCTGTCTCACAGATGAAAGCCGGCGAGGTCGATTGGAACCAGATATTTGCCCGTGACGGTGCGCGGTGGTTCCATACCGGTGGAATATTCTGTGCGCTTTCAGAGTCGACGCCGCTGTTGGCGCTGGAAGCTATCAGGGCTGCGAAGAGCGCGGGCACTGTCGTCTCCTACGACTTGAACTACCGTCCGTCATTATGGAAGTCGACGGGTGGAAACTCGCGCGCGCAGGAAGTCAATCGGCGTATCGCCCCGCACGTTGACATGATTTTGGGAAACGAAGAAGACTTCTCCGCCGCGCTAGGCTTCGAGGTTAAGGGACTCGATGAGCACCATTGCACGCTTGATCAGAGCAGCTTTCAGGAGATGATCACGAAAGTGGTTGCAGCCTTCCCCAACATTAATGTAATCGCCACGACTTTGCGTCACGCGAAAACCGCAACCCGGAACGATTGGGGTGCGATGTGTTATTGCGACGGCCGTTTCTACCACGCTCTCCTTCGCGAGAATCTGGAAATCTACGATCGCGTGGGTGGCGGCGATTCTTTCGCCTCGGGACTTATCTATGGCTTTCTTTCGGGGAAGGATCCGCAATGGGCGGTCGAATGTGGTGCTGCCCATGGCGCGTTAGCTATGACCACTCCGGGTGACACCTCGATGGCAAGCTTGGGCGAAGTTCTTCAGGCCATGAAAGCGCAAACTGCACGCATCGAACGCTAGGACGGTGTGTCAGCGGCCGCAGATCACGTTACACGTTGTGCAGTTGCATTTTCAAAGGACACATCATCGAAGCCGATTATCCAGAATGCGATGATTCAGTTGACTGATATGCTGGCCCCCGGGTGAGATTGAACGAGCGAGCCATCTAGAATGTAGTAACTTTGGTGTCTTGTAAGCTCGCAGGCCTCGCAGTGCAGCAGACTAAGCCAAATCCTTATATATGACTTCGTTACCGAAACTGAAAATTCTGGGACAGATTGTGGACTCGGGACTGGTCGCGGTAGTGCGTGCGGAGAGTTCCGAGCAGGCTTTTCGCATCGCCGATGCCTGCGCATACGGCGGGGTGGGAGCGATCGAAATTACATTCACCGTGCCCGGAGCTGTCGACGTTATTGCCGACCTTGCCCGACGCGGCGCTAGTGGCATTCTCATCGGTGCGGGCACCGTCCTCGATCCTGAGACAGCGCGCGCGGCGATTCTCGCGGGAGCGCAATTCATTGTCGGCCCATCCGTAAGCCCGGATACGGCGCGCCTGTGCAATCGATATCAGGTTCCTTATATGCCAGGCGCTGGCACGATCACGGAGATTGTTGAGGCCATGGAATGTGGCGCTGACATCATCAAAGTTTTCCCGGGAGAGATTCTGGGCCCGGCTTTCGTCAAAGGCGTGATGGGGCCCTTACCACAAGCTCGCCTGATGCCGACCGGTGGGGTCAGCATCGATAATGTCGCAGAATGGATTCGCGCGGGCTGCGTTGCCGTTGGGGCGGGCGGAAAGCTGACTGCCGGGGCGCAGCGCGGCGATTATCAATCGATCACCGACCTCGCGCGGCAATTCATTGCCAAGATTCGAGAGGCGCGCCAGGAGGCGGCACATTGAGGATCAAAGTTAACTGGGCAGCAACTGCTCCCGTTTCAAAAGAAGCCCTCAGGCGAACGCAATACGATCGGCCCTTGTCGGCGGGTCAGCTCGAAGTGCTTGGCCTCGAGGGCTTCCGTGGCGGAATATTCTGATTCAGCCGGAAGAAGTTATTTGGATCGTAATGCGTTTTAACTGCGACGATACGATCCCACCGTTCCTGATAAGCCTCGGGAACACGATCCTGCTCGTCGCCGCTCATAAAATTTATGTAGACACCCGGTTTCATTGCTGGCCGAAGTTTGCTGAAGAGCCCGCGAATCCAGGAGACATTGCCGGCGTCAGCGGACGCGTCCGACCAGTTCGCGAGCAAATTCATGATGAAGGGAGCGCTGCGATCGCCGAATGCGGTTTCGTTCGCGGCAATCCGCGCCGCCGCGCCACCCAGGTAGGCAAGTTCAATCTGAGTCTCCGACGAGGGAATGGTTGCGACTGCCTCCAACATGCGATCAACAACGCTGTCGTCGAGAGAGGCGAAATAACCCGATTTGGTGTAGTAGCGCCGGCCATGAGGGAAATCGGAATCCGCCATGGTTTGCAGATTGATGAACGACATAACCCTTCTGCTCACAGAATCCGGATGGCACAGGGCAAGCGCGCGATCCAAATGTGGATGCCCTGCTTCGGGGTCGCCAGTCCAAACCAAAGAACTGCTGGCCACTGGGCGCCCGCGAAGCTCAGCGGGAACTTTCTTTGTATGCGCGGCAAGCCGTAGATCAATGTTCCACTTCAAGTCCAGTGGCGCGTCGGCCATGGAGTCTCGCCAGCATTCGAGGAGCGGGCGAATGTCAGCCTCGGGAGACAGTCCTTCAGCGAGCACAACCGAGGCAAGCGGATGGAGTTTCACTTCGAATTCTGTCACCACTCCGAAGTTACCGCCGCCGCCACGCAAGGCCCAAAATAAATCCGGGTTCTCCCTAGAGTTGGCGCGGACGACCGAACTGTCCGCCGTCACGAGAGTAAATCCCTCGACGTTATCGCAGGACAATCCAAATCGCCGGGTAAGCCAGCCTGTTCCTCCGCCCAAGATCAGTCCCGAAGCGCCGGTATGAGAGACGACGCCGGAAGGAAAGACCAGCCCTGCTTTTTGGGTTACGGTATCGACCGAGCCCAACAGACAGCCCCCTGCGATCCGCGCCCGGCGCGTCTCGGGATCGACCCCGACCTGGCGCATTCTCGACAGATCAATCACGAAGCCGCCATCGCACGTGCTAAAACCTGCAAGGCTGTGCCCTCCACAACGCACGGCTGTAGTAACTCCGGCCTCAGAAGCGGCTTGGACTGCGCTTTGCACGTCGCTCACATCGACGCAACGCGCTATAAGGGCAGGCATACGAGCCACCATGCCGTTCCAAATGGAACGTGCTTCTTCGTAACCGTTTTCGCCGGGACGCAGCAAATCACCTTTGAATCGCCGGCTGAGCGAAGAGTAAACCTCTTCGCAAGCTTCGACCATCTCGTGCTCTCCTTGCAGAATGCCTTTCTCGACCGGCGATGATTCGCTCCGCTAAGAGGCTGTTGAAAAAGCCCTGCGGCATCAAGAGCTAAACCTCAGCGGCTGGAAGCCGCGCTGATTTGGCGCAACTTACGGCACGAGTGGAACTCGTGCCCTTCCCGACCATGCCGACTCCGCACTTTTCCCGCAGCCTCTTAAACCGCTCTGCGGCCCCGCCTCCGCAGATAAAACAGCGAAATTACACCTAAGAAGACAGAAAATGCTGGAACCGACCATCGCAATCCGTCTACGAAGAAGGTTGTGACCGAGATCGCGAGAAGTAAAAGAACACCGACGACCGTGAAAAGGGGGTGCGCCCGCAGACGCATGGGCAAACTCAATAGCCGCTCGCTCGTGATCGCTTTGCGAAAGCGAAGGTGCGTATTGAGAATGATCAGCCACACGAAAAGCATTCCGGCGACTGCGGTTCCATAGAGCATAAGGAAAGCATTCTTAGGGGCAAAGATGGCCAGCAGGATGGCCGCGACAATACCCGCCGTCGAAACCAGCAGCGCGCGATGCGGCACGCCGTTGCGGCTTACCTTGCCCATCCATTCGGGAGCAGAACCTCCCCGGCCCAGGGAGAAAAGCATTCTCGTGGAAAGATAAAGGTTGGTGTTCACGCTCGATAGTGCGGCCGTGAGCACGACGAAATTCATGATCGCGGCGGCGAATGGTATGTGCGCCGCGGCGAACGCGGTCACGAAAGGACTGCCGGAAAGCCCGGACGAACTGCTGGTCTGGTTCCAGGGAACCATCGTTACCATGATCGCAATCGCCAGCACATAGAACAAAATGAGCCGCCAAACAATGCTCCGCATGGCGCGGGGAATGGTAGTTTCCGGATGCTCGGCCTCTCCCGCCGTGACCGCGATGATTTCCACTCCCATGTAACTCGTCACAGTGATGGTGAGGGAAAGCCATACTCCTTTCCATCCCATCGGGAAGAATCCTCCGTGCTGAGTTAAATTAGCCAAGCCAATCGCGCTCCGCGGACCGACCCCGAAAATCAAAGATAGCCCTACAATGATGAACGCGATAATGGCCGCAACTTTGATCATTGCGAACCAATATTCAAACTCTCCCAGGCGGTTGACCTGCATAGAATTGAGTGCTACCAGAGCGGCCGAAACCAACACCACCCAAATCCATTGCGGAACGTGCGGAAGCCAGAAAGAGATGTAAATGGCGGCGGCTGTTACTTCAGCGCCGATGGCGATGATCTGTGCGGCTCCGTAGGTGGCTCGCACCGAAAAACCCGCCCAGGAATTGAGGTAACGATCGGCATAGACTCCGAAGGCGCCAGCGACGGGATGGACCACTGCCATCTCCGCCAGCGCATAAGACATGATCAGAGCAATCCCTGCTCCCAGCAGATAGGAAAGGATAACGGCGGGTCCAGCGAGGCGAATGGTTACGCTGCTTCCCAGAAACAAACCTACACCGATGGCGCCGCCAATGGCCATCATGGTGAGTTGCCGTTGGCCCAAGCGGCGGTGGAGACCTTCCACCGGCGTCGGAGGTTTCTCACCGGCGAGCGTGGCCTCGACCGCTGAACCTTGTTGAGTTGAACCTTGTTCAGTTGAACCTTGTTCAGTTGAACCTTGTTGAGTTGAACCGTGTTGAGTAGAACGTTGTTGATCAGTCATAACTGCCGACACCGGCAGGATCAGGAACCATCAAATCGATATTCTTCTTGAGGACTTCCGCGACTTCTTTGACATCGTCCATTGTGTTGTACACATGGAACGATATCCGCAAGCCATCGTGACGGTTCGATGCGACGATGTCGCGTTCAGCGAACTTTTGCACCAGTAAGGTTGAATCCTTGCACTGCAACACAACCAGCGGCCCTACGCTATCCGCGGGCGTTTTGGCGCGGATACCCAGATCGCGGGCGCAATTCAACAGCGATTGTGTGAGTCTTCTGATATGGCCTTCCACATTCTCCATGCCAATTTCTTGCAGCATTTGGAATCCGGGCACCGCCGCGTACACATTGGGCACGGAAGGAGAACCAGACTCGAACCTACGGGCGGTGGGGGATAGGTCGATACGCTGGGGATCGAAGGCGAATGGATTGGTTTGTGCAAACCATCCGGTAACCGTGGGAACCAGCGATGAAATAAGTTCCTTGCGCACGTACATGAAAGCCAGGCCGGGAGGGCCGAGCAGATACTTGAGAGTTCCCGTTACAAAAAAGTCGAGGTCCATGGCTTTCACGTCAACCGGACGGGTTCCGCAGTCCTGGTAATCATCGAGCATTACCAAAGCGCCGGCGTGGTGCGCGATTTGTGTGATGGCCTTTACCTCGGAACGAAATCCGTTCTTAAAACAAACGCGCGTGAGCGGCACGATGAGCGTATTGCGGTCCACCATCCGTTCGTAATTGATAGCCGGAATGCTGTTGCCTTCTGCCTTCACAAATTGCACTTCAGCGCCTCGAACTCGCTGGGCGAGCCAGATGTGACCCATGGTAGGAAACTCGAACTCACCCATCACGACTTTCTTTCGGTCCTGAAAACTCAGCGCGCTGGCGACACCATTGATTCCGGCGGAGGCGCTGGTCACGATGGCAACCTCATCCGGGCTGGCGTTGATGAATTGCGCAAAGGCGGTGCGCGCCTCCTCGTAGCGATCCATCCACGTCTCCCATGGCGAACCTTGCGCGTGCCAGGTCGCGATGTAATTCTCCAGACCAGCCTGCACGGCGTCCGACAGCGCCCCCTGGGAGCAGGTGTTGAGATAGATTTTGCGTTGGAAGATCCTGAAGCGAGAACGAATCTCCTGGATTTGCTTGTCGGTCAGCATGAGGTTGTCGTGCGGCGTCGCCGACTCATTCACTCGCAATCTCAGACAGCGCACGTCCGAACCGGTGCACTTCTTTGACGGTATTGTAGTGTACGAGCGACGCTCGGACTGCGCCAACCTCTTGAGCGAGGCCCAGTCGCTTCATCAGGCGCGGCGAATACATGTGGCCATCGCGCAAGCCGATATCTTGTTTGGCGAGTTCTTCGGTGACTCTTGCCGGAGACAGATTCGGCAAATTGAAGCACAGCGTTGGCACTCTTTCATGAATTCGATTCTTGTCGGCCACGCCGTAGACCACCGCGCCGCAATCATGCAGCACCCGTAGCATTTCGAGCGAAAGCGATTGTTCGTAGGCTCGGATTATCTCGAACGCGCGTTGCAAAGCGGCCCGCCTCGATTCCGATTTCTCCGCTGCATGGGTTCGCGCCATGCTCCTGCCGAGGGTTTCCAGGTACAGCACGGCAGCATCCATCCCGGCCACGTTTTCGTAAATAAAAGTGCCTGCTTCGATCTTTCCGGGCGGGTCGTCGGTGATGAAATCTTCGCGGAAGGTCGGGAGCGTTTGAAGCAGTTCACGGCGTCCCCAAAGAAATCCCATGTGCGGAGCGAAGATTTTGTATCCCGAACACACCAGGTAATCACAATCGAAGGCTTGCACATCGATTAGGCCGTGGGGGCCGTAATGTACGGCATCGAGAAAGATTTCTGCCCCGGCGGCGTGCACCACTTTTGCTGCCGCCGCGACATCCACAATCGAGCCGATGGCATTCGAGGTGAGCGTGCACGCCACTAGGCGCGTCGTCGAAGACACGAGCGGGATGAGATCGTCAACGTGGAGATTCCCATCGTCCCTCATCTTCCACCAAAGGATGTTTGCTCCGTTCCGTTCCAACGCCAGCCAGGTGGCGACATTGGCTTCGTGGTCCATGTCGGTTACGACAATCTCGTTTCGGTGGCCAAGCGTTTGTCCGATCGCCAAACTCACCAAACGAATGAAGCCGGTTGCGTTCATGCCAAACGCGATTTCGCTCGCGTCGCGTGCGTTCACAAGGTCGGCGACACTCTGCCGCGCACGGAAAATCATCGCGTCGACTTCCCGGCTTTTTGCGTAGCGTCCCCCTCGCTGCACGTTGCACTCGAGGAGGTGGTGATTCACCGCCTCCAGCACAATCTCTGGAGCCTGCGCACCCGCAGCGTTGTCGAAAAAGATGAAGCCTGGGGGGCGGGTCAACGCAGGGAACGCCGCGCGAACGTTTTCCACGGGAAAGTTTGCATTCGACGCGAACGAGATCTTGGGGTTGAGTACACCTTGGGATTTGGACTGCAAGCTTTTGCTCCTGGGTATATCTGAACGTCTATCTGAACGTCAGCGCCAAAGTCTCGCGGAACAAGCGCCAAACCTATACCTCGCTGTAAACGCTCGTCAAGGGCCGCATTTTCCACTTTGCAGAATAGAAGATAGAATGTGTTCGCTTCGCTTATTGAAAGCCAACATATGCCGGTTTCTTTGACCAGCTCCAAGCGGATCTACGACGCTTTGAAGGCATGCGACATCCGCCTCGTCTCAGCTCTGCCGGAAACCTGGTTGGTACATCTCATCCGGTTGGCAGACGAGGACCCAGAGGTCACTCTCGTTCGACTGGCAAAGGAGGAGGAAGCGGTCGGCGTCTCGGCTGGAGCACACTTTGCCGGGGTCAAGTCGGCTATGCTGATGCAGAACCATGGCTTTTTAGCATCCATTAACGGCATTGTCTCTTTCGCACATCTATACAAGATTCCTCTCTTGATGCTCATCAGCTACCGCGGTTCCTTTGGCGAGCGCGATCCGTGGCAAACGCAAGGCGGCAACGTCACCGAGCCGCTGTTGCGGGCGTTGGGCATCCCATACTCTTTCCTTGATTCGGTGGAGACCGTCAAGAAGCGCATCCAGCAGGCGCAAACCCTTTCCGAAAGCAGCTTGCAGCCAGTCGCCCTTCTGTTGACGCGCGACCTGATGTGGGAGGAGTGATGCTGCGCCTTGATTGCCTCCGGTCGATTTATTCAAAGCTGGGAGACTGTCTGGTCGTCACGATCATGGGGGCAGTTGCGGCTGAACTGCAGTCGTTGGGTCACCGGCCGAATTTCTTTTACCTGCAACACGCGATGGGACTGGCTTCTTCGACAGGGTTGGGCCTGGCTCTGTGCCTGCCGGAACAAAGAGTAATCGTCTTCGATGGCGACGGCTCGCTTTTGATGAATCTTGGCGGTCTTAGCACGATGGCACGTTACCGCCCCAAGAAACTGGTTCACGTCGTCTTCGACAATGAAAGCCTGCTCTCGGTCGGAGGTTTCCCAACGGCGACCAGCACAGGCACAGACCTGGAAGGGATCGCCCACGCCGCCGGCATTCCTCGTGTGGCGACAGTTCGGAGTGTCGACAATTTCAGAGCCGCCGTGACCGATGCGATGCGGGGTGCTGAACTGACGACCATCATTGCCAAGGTCGAAGCCAAGGGGCCCGCGGCCTATGTCACCGATCTGTCGTTGCTGGAGAATCGGTTTCAATTCCGGCGCCATATTCAGTCCCTCAAGGGGCACTAAGGATCGGGCGGCAGTTTCGAGCGGAGGGCGAGAATGCCGAACGCAAAGCTTGTGAGGTACGCCAATGTCGAACATCCTGGCTGAACTGCTGCAAGAACTAGCGGCTGGCAGACTGCGGGTCGTGGATCTGACTCAGCCCTTGAGTCCGCAAACGCCTTTGCTGCCGCTGCCACCGCAGTTCAACAACACGCCCGCGTTCAAGATCTGGGAGTTGTCGCACTACGATGAGCGCGGCCCCGCCTGGTACTGGAATGGGTTTGAGACCGGCGAGCATACTGGCACCCATTTTGATGCTCCAGTGCATTGGGTCTCTGGGAAAGACCTTCCCGACAACACTGTGGACCGCATCCCGCCGAAGAAATTTGTCGGACCCGCCTGCGTGATCGACATCAGCGCGGAGGTGGCAGAAAACCCAGACTATCTGCTCACCCCCGAGCGCATCCGACAGTGGGAAGAACAGTACGGCCGTATCCCGGCGGGGGCATGGGTTCTCTTGCGTACAGGTTGGTCGAAGCGAAAGGACCCCAAGGATTACATCAACCTAAAGGAGAATGGACCCACACACTCCCGGATTGGCTAAGGAGAGTTCCGCCCTCCTCGCACAGGATCGAGATGTGCTAGGCCTCGGGGTGGAGACGGTGGGCACCGATGCCGGTCAGGCCGCCACCTTTGACCCGCCCTTCCCGAACCACTACCTCATGCACGGCAGCGGCAAGTTTGGACTGGCGGGCTTGGCCAACCTCGATCAGCTTCCGCCGACCGGTGCCATCGTCATTGCGCCCCCACTGAAAATCGTCGGCGGCTCCGGCAGTCCTCTGAGGGTCATTGCCATCGCGCCCTGAAACGCTGCGAGTCGTCGCGCCTTTACTGCAGCCGCCGGGCCTGCTCGATCGCCGTCGCTTCCGTGGCCGCCCGACGGCCGCCATGCGCGTTTGCCATTTTCTTAGACCTAATCATGACGCGGCACGGAAGATTTTTCTGCCACTCGCGGAGTAAAATCTGCCTAAGTAGTCACGACTATTCAAATTGGTTCCGCAAGTTTTCTCACCTGCCACATGGTGATGCCGGACTTAACCGTGAGGTGATTCAGCATGCCCGAGAAAATCGGCACTACATCGGACGAGATATTAAAGAGCGTCTCGCGGCGCAACTTTATTAAAGGAGTGATCGCCGGCGGCGTGGCCGCCTCCTCCGCGAGTTATCTGTTTCGGGCTTCCACGCTTTTGGGACAGCAGTCGCCTGGTCTTGGAGACAGGCTTATTACCCTGAACGTCAACGGCCAACCGCGCCGAGTGGACGTCATGAAGCAGGAGACGTTGGCCTGGACCCTGCGCTACAAACTCGGACTCACCGGCACCAAGCTGGGCTGTGACCGCGCCGAGTGCGGCGCGTGCACGGTGCTGATCGATGACGTGCCTTACTACTCCTGTTCCGTCCTGACGCACACTGTGCGGGAAAGGAAAGTGGTAACCATCGAAGGGCTGGCGAGTTCTGACGGAACGCTTCATCCCGTACAACAGGGCGTAATCGATGAACAGGGCTTCCAGTGCGCATTTTGCATGTCCGGATTCATTATGTCGGCGGTCGGCTTTCTCAAAACCAATCCCAATCCGACTCGGTCGGAGATGGCCCAAGGTCTCTCCGGTAATCTATGCCGCTGCCAGGATTACGACAAAATTCTCACCGCAATGATGCGCGGCGCAGAAAACATGAGGAAGGTCCATCATGTCTAAGTCAGAGTGGAAGCCCAACCAGCAGAAATTTGGATCGCAATACAAACTGATCGGCAAAAACTATCCGACTCCAGATCTGTACGCGAAGGTGACTGGCAAAGCGAAATATGCCGAGGATTTTCGCGTCGATGGCATGTTGTTCTGCAAGTTGCTGCTGAGTCCGGTGCCGCACGGACGCGTGAAACATCTGGATGTCAGCAAGGCGCTGGCGATGCCGGGAGTGAAGGCGATTCTTACCCAGGACGATCTTCCCGCGCCGGCTGACAGCGTGACCGATCTGGGCGTCGTAATCAAGGCCAATAAGCAAGGCGAAAAAGCGCTCACCATGGAGCCGCTCTATCAAGGCGAACCGATCCTGGCAGTCGCGGCCGTGGATGAATACACGGCCGCGGAAGCGATCGAAGCGATCGACATCGAGTTTGAGCACCTTCCGTTTGCCATTGATCCGCTGGATACGCTGCGTCCGGGCGGGCCCAACCCGCGCGTGGACGGCAATATCTGGATGAAGCCGCAGATGGCGCAGCCGAAGCCCGGAGAGAAACCGCCGAGCCCACCACCACCGCACGTCGGAGAACTCAAGTGGACTGACGCCGATTTCGCAGAGGCCAAACACGGCCGTTTACCCATGGGGAAAGCGCAGGACGAGTGGAGTTTCGGCGATCTGGATGCTGGTTTCAAGAATGCCGCTCTGGTTCTCGACGAAACATTTGTCACTCCCGACACCAGCCACGAAACGCTCGAGCCTCGCTCCACATTAGCGTACTGGCAGAACGGCAAGGTCTTCGTTCACATGGGAACCCAGAGCACAGTGCAAACGCTGGCCAGCCTGGGACGCTGGCTGAACATGGATACCAGCCAGATCGTGCTGATCAGCGAGTACACCGGAGGCGGATTCGGCAGCAAGGCTACCGGTTATATCTTCGCGATTATCCCGGCGCTGTTGTCGAAGAAGGCGAATGCTCCCGTGATGATGCGCATTAGCCGCGAGGAAGAGCATTTCATCGGGCGCGCGCGTCCGGGCTTCCATGGCCGGATGAAGGTCGGCTTCGCTGGAGACGGGCGGATCACGGCGCTGGACATGTTCGTCATCTGCAACACCGGCCCCTACGACGCGGTTGGTGATGCGAACACGTCGGGGAACATTGTGTCGCTGTTGTATCAGCCTCTCGCAATGCGTTGGCGCGGCACTACCGTTCTCACGAATACACCGCCGCGCGGCGCGCAGAGTTCCCCTGGCGGTATGCAGGGAATCGTGATCATGGAAACGATTGTTTCCAAGGCCGCGCGCAAGCTTTCGCTGGACCAGGTCGCCATCCGCCGAATCAACTGCCCGGAAGGCAAATCGCCGGTGGGGCCGGTGAGGAACGGAACGCGGGCACATTGCACCAGCGCGTTCCTGAAAGAAGCGTTTGATCGGGGGGCGGAGGAGTTCCAATGGAAGGAGCGCATTTCCCGGCCGAAACGAAGCGGGACGAAAGTGCGCGGAGTGGGCGTGTCTTCGAGTTGTTTCGTCGGAGGATCCGTCGGATACGACGGGCTGTTTGTGATCCAACCGAATGGCCGGATTGCGATTCAATCCGGAATCGGCAACCTGGGAACCGAATCGATCGCCGACGTTCACCGCGTCGTAGCCGAAGTTCTGGGTGTGCCTTGGGAAAAGTGTGATGTGACGTGGGGCAATACCTCCAAGAATCTCCCGTGGACCTGCGTCTCTGGAGGAAGCCAGACAACACATGCGATGACCCGCGCTGCCCACGCGGCCGCGATGGATGGGAAAAAGAAGCTCCAGGAGATTGCCGCTAAGACGCTGGGTGGAAAGCCGGAGCAGTATGAAGTTGCGAATGAGCGCGTTTTTCATAAGGGCGGCGGCAGGGGCATGACCTTGGCCCAGGCCGCCCAGCGCGCCATTCAACTGGGCGGCATCTACGACGGTCACGAGGCTCCCGCGGATGTGAACAAGTACACCAAGGCCTCCATTGCGGCGTTGGCGGGACAAGGTCTGGTCGCAGCCGCAAAGGATCAATACCCGCGAGACGGACAGACTTTCTCTTATGTCGCGAGCTTTGCTGAAATCGAAGTCGATGTCGAAACTGGCAAGTACGACATCACGGATTTTCTGGCTGTGGCGGACGTTGGCACCGTGATCCATCCCAAGGCGGTCTCGGGACAAATCCTCGGCAGGTCGATCCTGGGCATTGGCCACGCGATCGGCCAGAAGTGGGTATACGATCCCCATTACGGTCACGCCGTCTCGCTGCGCTTCTACCACACCAAGCCGCCAACCATCCTGGACGTCCCGGTCAATATGCAGTGGGCGGCGCTCGACATTCCTGATCCGGAGACGCCGGTTGGCGCTCGCGGCATTGGCGAGCCGCCTGTAGGCGGTGGCTGCGGGGCGATTCTGAACGCCCTCTCCGATGCCTTGGGCGACGAGATTTTCCGTCGCGCTCCTGTCAACTTGGACACCATTCTGACGTCGCTCGAGGCTGGGCGGCCGATGCAGGATCCACTGACCGCGCACATTTAGCAGATTCGAATAACGGAGCATTTATGGCAGTAATCCGAGATGTGATGCCGGCATTTCAGTTGTATCAGCCGAAGTCAGTTGTCGATGCGGAGAAGCTTCTCCAACAGCATGGAGACGAAGCGTGGGTGCTGGCGGGCGGGATGGACAGCTTCGATTGGCTGAAGGACCGTATCAAAAAGCCGAAGGTTGTCATCGAGCTGAGTGGGATCGAGGAACTCAAGGGGATTCGCGCGACCGGCGACGGAGTCGAAATCGGAGCCATGACTACGCTCACCGATGTCGTGCAGCATCCCGTGGTTCGACAGAAATATGGAGTGTTAGCGCAAGCGGCGGAACTGGTGGCTTCTCCGCAGATTCGCAACCAGGGAACGATCGGCGGCAACGTCTCTCAGGACGCTCGCTGCTGGTACTATCGCGCGGGCTGGCCCTGCTACCGGGCCGGAGGAAACATCTGCTACGCCGACACGCCGGTGGGAAGAAATCGGGAGCATGCGATTCTCGACGCGGACCGATGCGTAGCCGTGAATCCTTCGGACACGGCCCCAGCCTTCATTGTGCTCGATGCCAAGTTCGTGGTTCTGACTCCTAAAGGCCAGCAGGTGATGGACGCGGAAAACTACTTTATCGGCCCCGACGTCGACATCACGCGCATGAATATTCTTCGTCCCGGTTATCTCCTGACAGCGATTCGCATTCCTTCAACCTGGGCGGGCGCACAGTTCTACTTCGAAAAAGTACGAGACCGCAACGTGTGGGATTTTCCCCTAATGAACGTGGCCTCGGCGGTGAAATTGTCCGGCGGAACGATTCAGGACATTCGCATTGCGGTGAACGCCGTCGCCGCCCGGCCCCTGCGGTTAAAGACGGTGGAAGATTCTGTGCGCGGCAAGCCCCGCGATGCCACAACCGGCGAAGCGGCGGGGAAGCTCGCCGTCCAGGGTGCGGTTCCGCTGCAGTTCAATGCCTACAAGATCCCGCTCATGCGAAACCTGGTGAAGCGCTCGATTAGCGGAGTGCAGGAGGCGGCATGGGCGTCATAGAGTGGGCTACAAGTCCGTTGGGGCAAAGGGTTCCGATTCACATTGCCTGGTTCCTGATCTGGGTTGCGCTGATCGTGGGTCTGGTGTTTCTCGTCGTGCACGCGATCTACGTTCGCTACTTCGCCAAAGAAAAAAGATTCGTCTCCGATTCTTCGGCGGAGAGTGTGAAACTACCCGCGCGCATTCCGCGGCATTCGCTGGCCGCGAGATTGTTTCACTGGATCATGGCATCCGCCATGTTTGTGCTGCTGCTTACCGCATTCCTGCCCAAGGTCGGCTTCCAGTTTGACTGGGTGACTTATCACTGGATCGCCGGCTCGGTGCTCACCGTCTCGATTCTTTTTCACATCATCCATGCGACCTTCTACATGGACTTCTGGTCGATTTGGCCGGACCTTGCCGACCTGGAAGATGCATGGAAGCGGTTCCAGCGTTTCCTGGGAAAGCCCGCGGCCCCGCCGCGAAAGTACGCCAAGTACCCGCTGGAGAACAAGCTCTATCATGGCGTCGTAATGCTGACCGGTCTGGCGGTGATCGCAACTGGCGTATTTATGATGTGGCGGGTGCGGACGATTTTTTTCCCACGCAATCCTTATCTGTTCGGGGATATGACCTGGGGCTTGATGTACGTGTTGCATGGATTGGCCGGGGTGGGCCTCATCACGCTGGTCATCGTGCACGTGTACTTTGCCATCCGCCCCGAGAAGTTGCCCATTACCGCATCGATGATCGTCGGGTCCATGAGCCGTGAATTCTACCTGCAGGAGCACGACCCGAAACGGTGGGTGGTAGAAAGCTTATCCGATGGAGGCCGGGGTCTAGCCGATGGCGACTGAGTTCCTGGAACGCTGCGAGGTCATCGAGGAGTGTTACGAGTTTCTGCTTGCCTATGCAGGACAGGGCCTGCCCAGCGATGAAGGCGGGCAAGTCCGCAACTTCCTGCAGCGTGCGGCGGAAGCGTTAACAGGCTTGGCGGAAAGTTGTAGTCAAGCGATACGAAATTCCGACCTGGAACCATCAGAGCAGTACGAAGACTTCTGTTCCATGCTGGAGCGCGACGTGCGGGACTCACTCGCCGCCATTCACGTAGTCCTGGCGCAACCTTCCATCAGTTCGCAATTAGTCGACAACCTGAACGCCTCCAGCCATCTGCGCGCGCTGCTGACCGATCTTTTTCTTATCGGCGAGATCCTGAGAACGCCCGCCAAATCTATGGTCACAAGCACCGATCAACAGTAGACGTCGCTTCAGCCACTATCCGTTAACAGATTCGGTCAAAGCTGGCTTCCGAAGCCCGGGTTTGGAGGACATCAGCGCGTCAATATCAATGGCGGTCCGAAGAATTGCAGAACAAGTGGGATAAGGCTATGGCAGCGTTGGGCTGGCTATTCCGCAGTTCTGCAACCGTGGTGTTATCAAGCTGTAGACATTCACAAGCCATAACTTAATCTTATGAACATTTCAAATGCACGTTATCGTTTTTTTGCGGCCTAACTTTACGATTCCTTTATCGCCGACACACAGTTTCTTTATGCCCTTCTTGCTAGTGTCGGAAAACCGGGCGTGAAACTCCATAAGCAATCGAGAGATTCGATCTCCGAGCATCGTCCCGGCGGAGGTTTGTGCAGTGTCCAAATCAGTCGTCCATCCATGGATCGCGGCAGCGATGATCGGTCTATGTCTTATTGGGATCGGCGTTTCGGCAGACGCGCAGTCCACATTCGGCAGCATCGTCGGCGTGGTGCATGATGCGACACAGGCGGTTGTGCCCGGCGCAGTAGTCAAGATTCGGCGTCTGGAGGACAACAGCGTTCGCTCCACCACCTCGGACGAGAACGGATCATTTGAGTTTGTGAACCTCAAGCCTGGCAACTACGCCGTTTCGGCTCACGCCGACGGATTTGCGGACTTCGAAGTTCCATCCGCGGAACTAACTGCCCGGCAGACGCTAAGGATCGATGTTACCGTCGGGGTCAAAAGTCAAAACGTGACGGTGGAAGTTGCTGACACGGTGGCTGTGATTAACACGGAAAACGCGGTGATCAGCGATTCGAAGGACAATCAGCAGATCACCCAACTTCCGCTGAACAATCGCGCTACCACGACGAGCCCGCTGGCAGCGCTGGCGCTTTCGCCGAACGTGCAACAGGACAGTTCCGGGAACATCGCGCTGGGCGGCGCGAGTTCGGCGATGGTGAATTTCTCCGTTGACGGCATCTCGACCGCGAACGTGCGGCAGAATGGTGCGCTGCAAGACGCTTATCCATCGCAGGAGGGAATTTCCGCCGTAAGGGTAACGTCGTTCAACAACAGCGCAGAATTTTCCCAAGTGGGCGACGTCACCTTCACAACTAAAAGCGGCACCAGCCAGTATCACGGTAGCCTATTTGAGTATCTGCAAAACGACGCGCTCGATGCAGACCCATACGGCTTCAGCGGTAAATCGCCGAAACACTTCAACACCTTCGGTGGATCGCTCGGCGGCCCACTCGGCATTCCGCATCTCTACAAAGGCAAAGACAAGACTTTCTTCTTCTTCGATTACGAAGGAAACCGCCGTTCCACCGCAGTGGCTGAGCAGTTTCTTGTTCCCACGCAGGCGGAGCGCAACGGCGACTTGACCGCGCTTGGCGTCACTACCCCGATTACGAACATTAACCCCACCGCCGCGGCGCTATTGAGCTACTATCCGCTCCCCAATGTTTCCGGCCAAGGGAACTATAACTACGAGAACTTTCAATCCACGCCCGCGCGGACGGACGGAGCCGACCTCCGTATCGACCAGACCATCAATGCCAAGCAATCGGTCTACGCGCGCTTCAGCCGGAAAAATATCACCGAAGACTATGCCAATCCCCTTTTGCCAGATGACTCCGACAGCGTGCACAATCGCAGCCTGCTCGTGTCCCATACCTGGGTCCTCACACCGCGCCTGCTCAATGAGTTCCGCTTCGGTTTTACCAATGTAACCACGAGCGTGGGCTTCCCCATCGAAGGCGCGGCCGCGCTCTCGCAACTCGACCTGACGGGCGTGAACATCAGCCAGCACCCCGACACGCACGCCTTTCCTACTTTTAATTTCAGTGCCGGGACAGGGTTCACTCCCATTGGCCGCGACAAGACCGGGGTTACGCAGTCGAAGACGACACAGCTCACGGACAATCTGAGCTTGACGAGGGGCAAGCACACCTTCAAGATGGGCCTCGATGCGCGAAGGGTGAGGTACTTCGATTTGGAAAGTTTTGCACCTGTATTTAACTCCGATGATTTTGGCGATTTCATCTTCCAGAGTACGTTCACCGGCAACGCTTTCGGCGACTTCCTGGAAGGATTGCCGACTTCTCTGTTCTTTGCCGTTTCGAGTCCGGACGTGGGCGGAACAGCCTGGCAATATGGCGTCTTCGGCCAGGACGAATACCAGGTCAACAGCAGACTCACGCTCAGCTACGGACTGCGCTGGCAGATTCTTCCAGGTTTCACGGAAGACGGCGGCAACCTCGCGAACTTCGATCAGAGAAACAACTCTATCGTTGTGCCCAACAATCTAGCCGCCTATCTGGCGCAGCAGAACATCCAGGCCTCGAATCTGGGCTTCCAGCAGTCGTTCAATGCCTGCAACCTCGGCTATACCGCCTTACCCTGCAGCCACTACATCACCGCAAGCCAGGACCACCTTCCGCAGTCACTGCGCAATATCTATAAGCGCAATTTCCAGCCCCGCGTCTCCCTTGCCTACCGTCCTTTCAACGATACGAAGACGGTCATCCGCGCAGGCTTCGGGATCTTTACGATGACGAATCTTGGTCCGCTGTCCTTCAACAACAGCGGCAATCCGACCTCTGCGCTGCATACTTATACCAACAGTGGCACAACAGCATCGCCTCTGATTCAGTTCCCCAATACCGCGCCACCCAAAGTAGGAGTGCAGTACGGCGGTGGCGGCCTCGACCAGGGCGTCGATCCGAATTATCGCGACCCGCAAGCGAATCAGTGGAATCTAACCGTGGAACGACAGCTCGCCAGCAACGACAGCCTGCGGGTTAGCTACGTCGGTATGCACAGTTACCGCTTGAGTATCACTGAGGACCTTAACCAGATTCCCGCCAGCACGACTCCATACAGCGTGCCGGCTGGGATGTACGTTGATCCGCGCGCGCCCTATCACAACTGGTTCACACTCTACAGCACCTTCAATGCGGGCGAAGCCAATTACAACGCACTTCAAATCGGAGAAAGCCACCGGATGTCGCACGGCCTCTACTTCGACGCCAACTACACGCTGGCAAAGAATCTGGCCGACAATCAGGGCGACAACCCTACGGCCTTCGCTGGTGAAGTTAACTATGGCGTCCCTATTGCCGACCGCTTCAATATCCGCAGCGATTACGGCAATGCCGAGGGAACGCGCCATCAGCGCTTTCTCTTCACCGGTATCTACCAGTTGCCTGTCGGCCAGGGCCACGCCTTCCTAAATGCCGGTGGTTGGAAGAACGCCATGCTCGGCGGTTGGGAGTTCACCAGCATTACTCTGCTGGAAACCGGCCCGTGGCTCACGCCCAGTATCAGCCCCGGAGGCTGTCAGGTAGCGGTTCTGGCAAACGGCTCCTGCCCAGCTCTCCCAGACGGTCAGCCCGAGACAAACGATCAGTCCGACACGAACGTCGTCAACCGTGGAGCTTATCTGCGGCCCGATCAAGTCTCGACGAATCTCCACCTGGGTCAGTCGCGCGCGCACTATTTCAACCTGGCAGCTTTTTCGCCGACTCCCGTGGGCGCCGGACGCTTCGGCAACGCCGGAGTTGGAATCCTCCAGGGTCCCGGCACGGCTGCAGTTAGCCTCGGCCTGGCCAAAACCTTCCGTCCCACTGAGCGCCTAAGAGTCCGCTTCGAGTCCACATTCACCAACGTGCTTAACCACACGAACTTCGCTCCTCCCGCGACGCAGATTGACGTCCCTGCAACCTTCGGCGTCCTCAGTGCTCCGCAAACGGCAGAGAACGCGGGAAACCGCACCGGCCAACTTGCTCTAAGGGTTGAGTTCTAGGCATGCGGCGAACAGGTGCCACACGAGGAATCGGAGGGTATTGAAAAAAAGTAAGCTATCGGAGCGAGCCCTCCCCGCAGCCAGAAATTTGCCTCTTGCTTGGACCTCAGCGCGGCAAGCCCGTGTTCATGACAGCAAACTGGCTCGAAGAATTCCGGCCCCTACCTGGGTAGGGGCTACCCACCTAGGGACAGACCGACGCATTCGTCTCCTTCTTGAAGCCAGCTTCGGTATCGCTAACGGTTAGCTTACTGCCGGGGATTTATCTGGTGGAAAGCTCGAATCGAAATGCTGAGCGCAGAGACTCCAGCCGAACACTTTTGCCACTGCCACGTTCGCAGGTCCTCCCGAGTCATCAAATCCGTGCGCGCATTTTTTGATGTTCCTATACGGTGGGAGCATGAAACGAATCTCATGGCGTGCAATGCCAGTTATTCTGTGCCCATCGTTGGCTCGGGCTCGGCGGCCATCTTCATCTGTTTTTTACCGATGAGAGAAACAATGGCATCGCGCGATGGGCCGATTCGGTAGGATATATAAGCTCCAGAGGTGGTGGACGCTGGAACACTCGCAATAGGCCATTGGTTGTGCCAAGTCTGTGAGGAACGCGTGCTATGTTTTCGCCCCATCTGTCGACTCGCTCTCACGTTTTCTGCACTGCTGTGCACGTCGGTGCTCGCACAAAACAAGCAATCATTCACTTCACCGCTGCCGACCGGAGTGCGACTTGATCCCGCGGGCGAAGCGATTGATCTCGGCAGCTTGCCGATCAATCTGGTACTCACGCCCGAAAAGGACAGAGCCGTGGTCGTGCTCAGCGGCTGGCGCGAGCAAGGCGTTCAGGTCATCGATCTGAAGACGCGGAAGGTCACGCAGACGCTGCTTCAGGATGGCGCTTTCTATGGAGCAGCCTTCTCACCCGACGGCCAGCGCCTCGCCGTCTCCGGCGGCAACACTGACATAGTCTTCGTCTACGCATGGAAAAACGGCGCCGCTACCCTCGAGAACAAGTTCGAACTGGCGAAGGCAAAAACGGCGGATGGCACGGGCACAAGCTATCCGGCGGGACTCGCGTTCTCGCGCAACGGAAAATTCCTTTATGTCGCCGAGGACGTCGGCGATCATCTGGCGGTGGCGAACGCCGCGACCGGCGAGATCACGCAACGGTTTTCCACCGATCATTATCCGTATGGCGTCGCGCTCACGGCGGACGGGCAAGTGTTCGTCTCCGCTTGGGGCGGCAGCACGGTATCGCAGTTCCGCGTTTTGATGGACGGAACACTCGCGTATCTCGGTCGGATTGAGGTCGGCCGGCATCCGTCGGCGCTGGCGGTCAGGGGAACGAGGCTGTACGTCACGCTCGCAGGTAGCGATCGCGTTGCTGTTGTCGACACGAAGCTGCGAAAGGTTGCGCGCTATCTGCACGATGCCGCGCGCGGCGCGCCGCCCGAGGGCAGTACGCCGAACGCAGTCGCGTTCAGTTCCGATGGCAAGCGACTGTTCGTCGCTGAAGCCGACAACAATGCCGTCGCCGTCTTCGACGTGGCCACCGGCAACCTGCTCGGGCGCATTCCGACCGACTGGTATCCCACCGCGATTGCCGAAACCAACAGCGAACTGCTGATCGTCTCGGGCAAAGGACACGGCACCCATGCCAACCCCGACGGTCCGGTTCCGCTCACGAATTGGCCGGACGAGAAACCCAAAGCATATGCACTGGGGCAGTTGAATGGGAGCCTGCGCGTGCTCCCCGCTTCGCTGGAACCGCCGCAACTTGCTGGCTTCACCAAGCGTGTCGCCGCCGCAAACAATTGGCATCACAAACTCGCGGCGCGCCGCTATCCGCCGTTCCGCCATGTCGTCTACATCATCAAAGAGAACCGCACCTATGATCAGGTGCTCGGGGATATAAAGGAAGGCGACGGCGATGCGAGCCTCGTCTATTTTCCCGACATCACCATCACCCCGAACCATCATGCGCTGGCGCGGCGTTTCGGCCTGTTCGATCGCTTCTTCGTGAACGCCGAGGTCAGTTCGCAGGGGCACATCTGGTCCACCGCCGCCTACGTGACGGATTACGGTGAGAAGACGGTGCCCTCCGCTTACGCCGGCAAGCGGGCCGACGTGGACGGCGAGGAGAGCGACGAGCCGGAGCGCGGCTTCCTGTGGACGCTCGCGATCCGCGAGGGAATCACCTTCCGTGATTACGGCGAAATGGTTAAGGGCAATCCCGGCTGGCCGGTGACGCAGCGCGACTTGGCCGCCGATGTGAATCCCGATTACATACCCTTCGATCTGATCACACAGGATCAAAAGCGCGCGGACGTGTGGATCGCTGAACTCGAACGTTATGTGCGCGACGGCGACATGCCGCAGCTCGAAGTCATGCACTTGCCCATGGACCATTTGGTGGCTGGGCGACCGGGGAAGTGCACGCCGCGCGCGTGCATGGCCGACAACGACCTCGCACTCGGGCGGATCGTGCAGGCGCTCTCGCACAGCCCGTATTGGAAGGACACGGTGATTTTCGTGGTTGAGGATGACGCGCAGGCCGGCCCCGACCACACCGATTCGCACCGCGCACCGTTCTATGCCATCTCGGCCTACAATCGGCCGGGCACCGTGCATCGCTTCATCAACACGACGGACGTGGTCGCGGCGATCGAGGACATTCTCGGCATGGGGCGGCTCTCGAAATTCGATTACTTCAGCCGCCCGCTGGCGGACATCTTTGCACCGACGGCCGACCTGACGCCTTACGACCCGGTCGTCCCTACGCAAGACCTGAATGAAAAGAATCCGCAGAATACTGCAGCCGCACGCCTGTCCGAGAGTCTAGATCTGAGCGCACCCGATCGGGTGGACGATCAGCTCTACAACCGCATTCTGTGGCTAATGTTGAAGGGTGATGATGTTCCGCCATCGGTTGCGCGGAGCCACGCGGCCCTGCATGCACTGCAATCGAGCAAATGATGAGCGGTATCGAGAAACGCGTGCCCTTATGGCCGGTAGCCGGTGCATCTTAATGGTCAGGAAGGCTACGGCATATACCAAGTTTGGGTTACGAGGCCGTTGCAGTCCCAGATCACGAGCCGCGTACCATCGGCAGAGCTGCCGCCGATGACGTCGAGACAGCGACCGGACTGAGGGTTTACCAGGCGGTTCTGATTTCGCCAGCGCCATTGCTGGGCACCGGTGTTGTTACAGTCCCAGAGCTGGACCTGTGTCCCGTTAGCAGTGCCGCCGCCGGTGACGTCCATGCATTTGCCGAGAGCCTGCAGGGTCCCGTCAGCACTGTTCCACGCCCAGCTCTGTGCGCCCGTTCCGTTACAGTCCCAGAGCTGGATCGGGGTACCGCTGTTCGTGCTTGCACCGGCGTCGTCGATACACTTACCACCATTGCCGCGGATCGGTCCGGCGCCACGGTACTTCGCATTGACCACCGACGGCGTGTCGAGGTTATAACCGGCGTCTATCGACTGCGCGAGGCGCAGGTATTGCCCCTCGGCCCAGTTGAGCGGGGAGGCGCTGCCCGTCGGCCGTCCAAGCGCGAAGCAGGAAACGTCCGCGCGGTCCCAGATCTGTTCTGGCACGAAGTATCCGTCGTTGGCCGCGTCGGCCATGGACTGGAGGTAGACGCCAGCCTGGCGGCCATTCGCGAGCTCGTACTCGCCGCGCTCGCCGGAAAGGACGGGCCAAAACCTTCCGAAGCGATTGGCTCTGTTGGCGGGAAAGCCGCTGCAATCGCCGTTGCTCTCGCCGTAGTTGTCGTGGTTGTAGCGGTGAAAGTAGATGTCGCCGCTGGGCATGGTCACCTGTACGCTGGAATTGCCGTCCGAACCTGCGGCGGTCGGGGAGAGCGAGGTCGATACATTGGCGTCGTTGGGCAGGACTTCGCCCAGCCGGACGAGATCGAGGAAACCGAAGTCAACGACGTCGTGAGCGTAGAAGCTCCCTTCCTGGAAGGCGATCTGATCTCCGTTGTCGTTAGGGTTCGACGTCGCAGACTCATCGATGCGCTCGTAGTATTGGTGGCCGTCCCAGAAGCCGCTGGTGGTGAACGTCCAGCCGGGGAGGCTCGAGCGCCATAGGTCAGCTTTTGACTCCCAACTGGTGGCGCTGGCGGTGTCCCCGTTCTGGCGAGCGATGTCGGCCGCCGCGACGAGGCCGGCGATCTCCGCCGCGATGGACGAGGGCGACTTCCCGCTCTGTTCCTCCCAGCGCTCGGTCGTATTGGGCCCGACCGCCTGGATGTGGTTCGCCGTCACTTGGATCTTCTGGTAGGTGGCATTGTCGGTGAGACCCGTCATCCAGGCGAGCAGGATGGCAAAGGCCTCCTCGTCGAGCTGCTCGCAACAGCCGAGCTGCTGCGGCGTTGCACCACTAATTCCGCTGACCGGACTGTAACGCGGGAAGGAGCCGGGCGCATAGGTTGTACCGTCTCCGGCGGTGGTGGAGCTGATGTACTGATTGTTCCACATGAACTGGGCCATGCGCAGCGCCTGCCCGGAGTCGCCCGAGGCGATCAAGCCCGTTGCCTGCTGATACAGGTCGCGGCCCCACACGCGGTGGTAGCCGTCGTTGAGGTAATTCCCATTCGTGAAGTCACCCCAGGGCGTTGCGAAGCCTGCGATGCTGGCGCCGGGGAACGTCTTGTCTTCGGCGGCGTGCAAGGCCATCGCTGCGACATAGTAGGCGCGGCGGCGGAGGGTGTCGCCCGACACGCTTGCGGGGGATGCGCGCAGCCCGTTCACATAGCCCTCCCAGCCGCCGCTGTACGGCGCGATGCCGCGGTAGGCGGCCTCGCGGTCGGCGAAACCTGCACTGAGGGACCCGTTGACAGCAGCGACGGCCGATGCCGCATCGCTACCGTAGCCAAGCGCGACAGTGAACGTCGTGTCGGCGCCGACGCCGCCAACTTGGCCGCATTGCACGACATTTCCATTGCTGGCGATGTTGTCGAACTGGTTGTTGAGCACCCGGTGGGCGCTCAAGTCAACGTAGCAGTCGCTGGCCATACCGGAGTATCCGTTGTCATGCGCTATGAAGCCATTCGGGCTCGCGACTTTCAGTGCCGATACGATCGTCGTCGTCGAGCCGGACAGAGTCTCTGTACCGCTGGACATGAGCGCCGAGTCCGTTGCATCCCACCAGGCGTTGTTGTTGGCGCCGCCGCCCGCCATGGACGCGTTCTCAAGCAGGTACAGCTGGTAGGTTCCGCCATCTAACGACTGGAAGCGTGTTTGGATGAGCAAGGTGTTCCGGTCCCGGTCGGTGCTGCAGGTGTTTGTGATCCGGTACTTGGGCGTCGCGCGTTTGTCCGTGTTGGTGATCGTGTACTCGAGCGCCATCTCATCCGGCATCGAGACCACGTGGTTGGTGGCGTCGCGTTCGAGGTCCACGAAGGTGGAACCGTCCGTCACGATATACTGCATGTCCTGCATGTTCGGGACATCGAGGCGCGGATAGAAGACCTCGCTCGTGATCCCCTTTGCCACCGTAAACCAGACCTTACTGGTCGTGTCTGCCGAGGTGCCGACCGCCAGCTTGTTCCCCGTCGTCCACGCGGCAGCATTGCCGGGACCGTCGCTTGCGGTTCCCCCTGCCACAGGACTTGTCTGGGACACGGCCGCTACCGATGCCATGATCGCCAGCACCGCAGCGAAGGCGATGGGCACACCCTTCATGCTGTTCGACGCAGGCGGCCGCATGGTCCAAGTCATGTGAGACTCCTTATTCAATACGGGTGTCCTGAGTCCGTTGCATATTTCTTCTACTTCCATGTAAGAGTGGTCAGGGAATTTGTTTTCAAAACGATTGGAGCCACCAGATTTGCCAGCCTGAGTTCGATCGGCCTTTGTGCGCCCGGATTGATAACGATCAGGATCTGACGCCCGTCCGGATTTTCGACGCCAACGTGATGGAGATCGGTAACTGGCGTGTGCGAATCAAAACGGCGGGCTCCGCGACGAATTACCCGTGAGTAATGGGCGAACGCCCAGTATTGTCCACAGCGCGTTATCTCGTTAGTCTGCGAATCAACCGTCACTACGCCACCGCAAGGGAAAGGACCGATGTTTGGACGGCCGTGTTCGTCCAGAGCAAGATTCCAGGCGGTAATCGAGCGGCACCAATTGCGAAGTACATCACTGAAGATCGCGCCCCACTTGCACCAATCCACCAAGTAACCCGGATCGGTATAGTCCGGTCCGCCTTCGGTCCAATGCATTTCGATTTCCGGAAAGGCATTCTGCACTTTGCTCATCATGTCTGGCGTCCCATAGTAGCCGTGCCAGGCAACCGCGTTCGCGTACTCACGAAGCTTCTCGTCTTCCAACGTGCAAATGGCGCGCCCCCACAGGTTGTAATTGTGATCCAGGATCCAAACCTTGGTTTTCATCCCATTTTTCTCGAGCAGTGGGCCCAGATGATCGCGCACAAATTGAATCTCGTATTCTTGTGGCCAGATGCAGGCGGGCATTCGGCCATCCTGATCGGTGTCTACCTCGTTCTGCGACGTGAGCGCCTGCACGGGCACGCCCTCGGCGGCGTATTCCTGTAAAAACTTCAGGTAGTACTCCGCATAAACGGGAAAGTAATGATTGCGCATCGAGCCGCCGAGCATGGAATTATTGAATTTCATCCAGCCCGGCGGGCTCCAGGGAGTGGAAAACAGAAAAAGATCGGGGTTGACTTGCCGCACCTGGCGCAGTATCGGAAGAATGTATTCACGGTCGTGCTGAATGGAGAATCGGGTTAGATCCGGATCGGCTTCGCCATCGTCATAGCTGTAAACTTTCGTCGAGTAGTCACTTGCTCCAACACAAATGCGACCAGTACTTAGCCCCATCTCTGAAGGATGGAACATCTCATGAAACAACTGTTCTCGCGCGGCAGGCGCCAGTCGATTGAAGGTATAGCAAGTCGCGTCGGTAAATGCGCCTCCAAATCCTAATATTTGCTGAAAGTTTGTTCTGGGGTTGAGTTGAATGTAATCGGCGGAAGATGCGGCAGAAACTGGAGTCCATCGGGCCTTTGGAGCGGACGCGAAACGCTCGTCGCCAGATGTTACCCACACGGAAATCTCGGGATTGATATTCGGATTCGGATATTCGGTACCAGTCGCGTTCGAAAGAGACCCCACCGACTCGCCCCGAGCGATCGCAGAGGCAAGCCCCATCGCTGAAAGCTCAAGAAAATCCCGCCGTGAGGTTTTTCGTGTCATATCAGATCAGCTGGAAGAACCTTTGTCCATGTAGTGTACCTCTCCTACTTCGCGCAAACGAGTGGCCGCAGTTTCCGGGGTGGTATCGCGCTGCGGCGTCGCCAGCATCTCATATCCCACCATGAACTTCTGCACCGAGGCAGAACGCAGCAGGGGCGGATAGTAATGAGCATGGAAGTGCCATTCCGGATGGGGATGCTGATCCGCAGGAGACTGGTGAAAGCCCATGGAATAAGGAAATGGCGTTTCGAAAATATTGTCGTATCGGCGCGAAAGGCGCTGGAGAATGTCCGCCAGGGCGTCACGCTCTTCGGTAGAGAGTTGGTCGATCGCGCCCAGGTGGCGCTTGCTAAGCAGAAGGGTCTCAAATGGCCACACCGCCCAATGTGGAACCAGGACAATGAATTGGTCGTTTTGGCAGACAATTCTGGTTTCCACTGCTAACTCCAGCTTCAGGTAATCACACAACAAACAACTTTGGCGGCGATCATAGTGATCCTGTAAAGAGGCCCCTTCTTTCGCGGCCTCGTTGGGGAGGCTCGCGGTTGCCCAGATTTGACAATGAGGGTGCGGGTTGCTGGCGCCCATGGCAGCGCCGCGATTCTCGAAGATCTGCACGTGGTTGATCCACGGAAGAGTACCAAGCGATCGGTATTGCTCGACCCAGATGTCAACCACGTTCCGGATTTCGACGAGGCTCATGCGCGCGATGGTGAGGTCGTGGCGTGGCGAGAAACACACGACTCGACAGATGCCACGTTCGCGGCGGGAGACGATTAGGCCGCATTGGTCGGCGGATTGTTCAACGGATTGACCGAGGGATTGATTGACGGATTGATCAGCAAAGATGTCAGGGATCTCCGGCAGTAAAGCGGGGTAGTCGTTATCGAAAACAAAGGTTGTGGAATAGGACGGATTTCGCGCACCGCCCGCCCGCTCGTTGCCCGGACAGAGGTAACAGGCCGGGTCATAATCCGGTGGTTGTTCGACAGCACGCTTCTCAAGTTTGCCCTGCCAGGGGCGTTGCGTGCGATGGGGAGAGACCAGAATCCACTCACGGGTTAGTGGATTCAGCCGCCTGTGAGGAACGTTTTGCAATTCTGATCGGTTCATGGTCGCAAGACTGCCTCTACCCCTTGCGAAGCGCGGCAGACGTAGATGTCCGGAGTAAGCCCGGTGGCAGCATGGTACGCCTCTGAGACACGCTGCCGGAAATTCGAACTTGCGGCGGCGCTGACAAGGCTGATGGTGCACCCGCCAAAACCACCGCCTGTCATGCGCGCACCATAAACGCCCTCCTGCTGGCTGGCGATCTCGGCCATGAGATCCAGTTCCTGGCAACTAACCTCGTAGTCGCGGCGCAGGCTGGAATGCGATTCCAGCATCAGCTCTCCGAACTCTTGCATATCACGCTTCTCTAAAGCTGAAGCTGCCGCCAGCACGCGCTCGTTTTCGCTAATAACATGTCGGGCTCGTTTGTATGCAACAGGTGTAAGCCGGTCTTGGTGCCGCGTCAGTTGCTCAGGGCTCACATCGCGGAGGGAGCGAATGTGCGGCAGCACCTCCGCTAAAGATCGGACCGCATCTTCGCATTCGGAGCGCCGGAGATTGTATTCGCTGCTGGCGTGTTCATGTTTCACCATGGTGTTGCAGATCACAAGATGAACTTTTTCGGGAAGGCAGAGAAGCCAGAAATCCAACGACCGGCAATCGAGCAGGAGGGCGTGTCCGGATTGGCCATGGCAAGCGACGAACTGATCCATGATGCCGCAGCGCGCTCCTACGAATTCGTTTTCCGCACGCTGGCAAAGCAGGGCCAACCGAATGCGGTCAATCGGTTGGCCCAACAAATCGATCAATGCGTACGCCACGGCAACTTCGATCGCAGCTGAGGAGCTGAGTCCCGCGCCCAGTGGGACATCTCCCCAAATGAAAAGGTTAGCTCCCTGCGAGCGGTAGCCCGCGGTCTGAAGAATTGCGGCTACACCTACGGCATAGTCACTCCAGTTGTGTCTCGGATGTAGCGGATCGCCCCTTATGCTCGCTTCGACCGACTGGCCGAGATTTTCTGAATAGATAGCGATCTGACCATCGTCTCGAGGCGCAGCCGCGACCCAACAGGAAAAATCAATCGCGGCAGGCATTACGAAGCCCTCGTTGTAATCCGTATGTTCGCCGATGAGGTTGACCCGGCCCGGAGCCCGATACAGCTTGGGGACACCGCCAAAACGAGCTCGAAATTTTCTCTCCAGATCTACAGCTGTTGCATGTCGCATTCGCATGCCAGCAAATGGATAGATATGTAGTTTAATCGAACCGCAGCGGACTTCTCGCGCAGAAGGATTCCGGACTGTCCGTTGCCCAAGCCGAGCTTTCGTCCTAGCCCTTGTCACAGGATCACCCAGTGACGATCAGCCAGTCACACCAGACGAACGTTGCGTTCGATCATTTGAATGACCGAGTCCGCCTGCCATCGCTAGTCGTGCGATGCTGAGCGTGTTCCCGGCCCCAGCAGCGCACGGCCAGGGAACACATCTGGCACGATGTTGCCTTCGTCGACCACCACAGTTCCTCCTACCACCAAGTAGCGCACGCCTACACTCGGCTCCGTGGGCTTCTCAAAAGTGGAGCGGTCGCTGATGGTTCCAGCATCGAACACAACGATGTCGGCGTCGGCGCCTTCCTGCAATCTGCCTTTTTGCCGTGCTGCTGGAGTCGAACGCTCCAGCATCTCCGCCGGCATCAGAGTCATCTTTCGCAGAGCATCCATCAGCGTGATCGTTCCCTTTTCGCGAACGTATTGTGCCAGCACTCGCGAATAGGTTCCGGCATTGCGGGGATGACCTTCCGCGCCGTCGCTGGCGATCATCACCAGAGGATGGGGAATCACTTTGTCCACCACTTCCTGCGTATTGGAGAAAATCAGCACCCAGTGCGTGGTGCTCGAATTGTGCAGTTCTTCGAAACGCTCTTTGGTGAGGTGCTCACCGGTGTCGGGAAGCATGAGGTCGCGATAATCGATTCCGAGTTTCTCGCGCCAGCCCGGATTAAATAATGCCGAGTTCACGGCGGTCATGCCCGCGATGTAGGGATAGGCCTCGGTGGTTACATCCAGGCCGCGGGCGCGGGCTCCTTCGATCATAGAGAGGCACTCCATCGCGTCGCGCAGGCAAGTACTGTTGATGTGCACGATGTGCAGCGAAGCGCCCGTGATGGCAGCCGCTCCGATCACTTCGCTAATCGACTCGATCGAAGACCCGGGCTCGACCCGCCCGGCGCTGCGCGCGTGGGTGTACACGGGCACCCCCTTCCCGGCGGCCAGACGGAACATATCAATTACCTCCAGCCGAGTTGCTCCGGGGGTGTACTGGATCCCCATGCCAACGGCCAAGGCGCCGGCGTCAAGCTCTGCGCGAAGACGCTCCCGTATGGCGTCAATTTGTTCGGATGTGGCTGGCTGATCGGTTGCGGGCCCGCTCTTTGGCAAGATGGTCCCGGCTGGCAGCGGCGCGTCGAACGCCAGAGCTCGCGCCGCCACATGGCTGGCCGAGGTGCCGTAGTGAATCAGCGAGCGGCCTTTTTTAGCTTTTAGAAACTGAGCGACATCGGGCGCGCCGATTTCCAGCTCCAACGCCGTGGTCACGCCGTCCAGCGCCTTCAGGCGTTGGCTCTCCAAGTTCTGGGCGTGCTGGTGCAAATCGATGAATCCAGGCGCAACAACCAGGCCTTTGGTATGAATGACACGGCGGCCGCTCAGCACCTCGGTGGATACGCGGACAATCTTTCCGTCGCGAATGCCGACGTTGCGCACCGCATCCACGCCGGTTTCGGGATCCATGACCCGTCCGCCTTCAAGCACAAGATCGTACTGCTGCCCGGACGCAGCGGCGATTGATAACGCCAGAAAAAGTAGAGAAAAGATCAGCTTGCGCATGGTTTGCTTCCTCTCGTAAAGATGGATCAGTTCTGAGTAACGAGCTGGGCGAATTTATCCAGATCGATGTTCCCGCCGGATACGATCGCAACGATTTTCCCGGACCCGGCGCGGCCCGACCGAGCGGCAGCCACAGCACACGCGGCCGCACCCTCAACGATAATGCGATTCCGTTCCGCCACCAGCTTCATGGCCTGAGCTGCCTCATTCAAGGTCACCACCAGAGAACCGTCCAGGAGCCTGCGAGCATGTTCGAACATGTTCGGGAATACCATTTTGCTGCCGATACCATCGACGAAGGAGGGCTGGTATTCCACCGTGCGCGGCTCGCCCGCCGCCAGGGACGCGGCCAGCGGGGCAGCGGTTTCGATCTCGGCCGCGTAAATCCGTACTTTAGGAGCGAGTGCTCGCAATACCGCTGCAATGCCGCAGGACAATCCTCCGCCGCCAAACGGGATCACCACCGCGTCCAAATCCGGCAGATATTCCAGCAGTTCCAGCGCGATCGTACCGTTGCCCGCCATGACACGAGGATCATCGAAGGCGTGGATAAATGTGGCATCGATACCCGGGTAGGACCGCTTCTCAAAAGTTTGCCACCATTCCGCGAAGGGAGCCTTGATTACCCGCCCGCCCATACGTTCCACCGCGAGAATCTTTGTTGCCGGAGCCGTCTCGGGAGCAACGACCGTTGCCTTGATGCCCAAACGCCGCGCGCAGAACGCCACACCTTGCGCCATGTTGCCTGCCGAAGCAGTTAAGACTCCACGATCCAGTTGGTCGCGCGGAGTCAGCGCCATCACGTTCGCTGCACCGCGAATCTTGAACGAGCCAATCGGCTGGAGATTCTCCAGCTTCAGATACAAATCCGCGGGGGCATCAACATTACAGCGGACGAGCGGAGTGCGAAACGCGACCGCCGCGATGTTGCGCCGCGCTTCTTCCGCTTGGGCGACCGAGATAGGCATCGCGGTATGTTAAACCTTTCGCAGGAGCAAAACCGCTCCACTCTCATTCCAGTTTTTGCTTTGAAAAGCAGCAGCCTGTTAAATATCAGAGAAATACCTGTAGAATGCGAAAGCACTACAGCGAACCCAGGGGGGACCAATTTGGACACAACGAGAATGCTGGCGGAGGTTGAACAGGAGATTGCAAAGTTACAGCGCGTGGCGGATGCGCTGCGTGGATCTGAATCGCCGCAGCAGAGATCTACGAATGGTCATGGAGCTGGACGCACAGTGTCAGACTCCGCACGAAGGCGGATGAGCCTTGCTCAGAAAGCGCGATGGGCGAAGGCTCGCAAGGAGCCGCAGCAGCCCGTGGGCTTAGCGAAATCGACATTTTCTGTGCCTATCAAGCGCACGATGTCGGCGGCAGCCCGTAAGAAAATAGCAGCGTTTCAGCGGGCGAGGTGGGCAAAGATTCGAGGGAAAAAAGCCGCCTGACACTCTTGGTCACCCGATTTGTAAAGCATTTAGTGAGGGTGTTTCAAGGCGCATTCAATCGCGCAAGCCGATACATCATGTTTGCCCTCGGTGCATCAGGACCATGTGCGCCGCAAAGATATCTTCAACCGCCAGTCCCAATGACTTGAACACCGTGATCTCGCGATCATTGCGTCTGGAGGGAAGCTCGCCGAGTTCCGCCGCGATGTGCCGCGCCGTCCACCGACCTTCGTTAATTCCCATCACAACGTCACCCGCTTCTTTCAGAGCCGCCGCCCGTGAGTCAACCACCAGCCGGGCGCGCGCGACCAGCGCCGGATCGAGTTCCCGTTGCCATGGCACGCACGCCCCAACCGCAATGATGTGTGCCCCGTCGCCGACCCACTCGTTTTGAATTACCGGGGTCGGCGAAGCAGTCGCCGCTACGACGACATCAGCGCCACGCACCACCGCTTCGGCGCTCTGCATCGCGACGATTCCAGTTTCGTCGGCGAATTTCCGCAGCCGGTCTGCGTTCGGGCTCCACGCCCGGACTTCACGAAAATTCCTCACCAGCCTGAGCGCGTCCCAATGACTGCGAGCCTGCACTCCCGATCCGAGAATCCCCAATACTTTTACGTCCGCCCGCGCCAGGTGCCGCGCCGAAACCGCCGAAACCGCGGCGGTTCGTACTTCAGTGATGTAGCTCCCGTCGAGAATCGCTTCGGCAATGCCTGTTTTCGGATCAAGCATCACGATCACCGCCTGGTGCGTATCCAGACCGCGCTGCGCGTTGGCGGCGCAGACAGTGACCAGCTTTGCACCGAGCGCTGGAAGCGATGGCACGTAGGACGGCATCAACCCGAAAAGCGCACGCTCGCCGAATTCGAGGACCGTGCGTACCGGTTGTTGCACACGTCCGGCTGAGAACTCGACCAAAGCCCTCTCCATGGCCTCGATCAGATCGGGCATAGGCAGCCGCGCCCGGACATCGTCTTCGTTTAAAAATTGAGGAATCTTCACGCAGTATTCCGATTGACCTTGGGAGCGGCCGCCCAGAGCGTTGGATATCAAGATATACCGGGTTCATCCCGACGGGAAGAAGGATCAAATGATTGCCCTAGCTCTCACTCCTCCCGCCGTTGTTGAACCGTTTCGGGTAGACTCCTTGCCGCACGGAAATCGCGGTTCCGGAGATGCTGTGCCGCAAATAGCTCCCAAGACCTCCCACGTACCTCACAGGCGATGGCGCATAGCATTTCTGCTTGCCTTCGGAGTGCTGGTTAATTTTTTCGACCGAATCAACCTTTCGGTTTCGCGCGAGGCACTGAATGTCTCGTTCGGAATGTCCCTGATTGTCTTTGGCTATCTTTCCAGCGCATACAGTTGGACTTACGCCGTGATGCAAATGCCTGCGGGAGTTTTGCTCGATCGCCTTGGAGTGCGCCGCGTAGGCCGAATCAGCACCTTTCTTTGGAGCGTCGCTTCCTTTAGCGCGGCGCTGGCTCCAGGACTCAGCTGGTTTGTGGGTGCGCGATTCCTACTGGGTGTAAGCGAATCCCCGACCTTTCCAGGGAATGCCAAAGCAATCGGGTACTGGTTTACACGCGCGGAAAGAAGCCTGGCAACTGCCATCACCGATGCCGCGGCAAAATTCTCCACGGCAATCGGAGTCCCACTCATCGGCTTACTGCTGTTGCATTTTGGCTGGCGCTGGAGCTTCGCTGCCACAGGTTTGATCAGCCTCTTGTATTTCGTCTTGTTCTATTGGATTTATCGCGATCCAAGCGAGGACGTCGGACTCTCGGCCCAGGAACGCGAATTCATCGCCCAGGGTGGGGCGCAGCCGGAAGGCGAAGGAAGAGCACAGAGCGGTGCTCGAATCGGCTATCTCTTGCGTCAGCCTAAAGTCTATGGCCTAGCTCTTGGATGGGGAGCCTACAACTACACTTTCTTTCTCCTGCTGAACTGGTTGCCGAGTTATCTTTCACTCTCCCTGCACGTCGACTTGCTCCACTCAGTCTTTTACACGAGCGTACCTTGGCTGCTGGCCACTTTCACCGATGTTCTTGTTGGAGGCTGGCTGGTGGACGTTTTCATTCAGCGTGGTTGGAATTCGAGCCGCGTTCGCCAAAGCGTTTTGGTGGGAGGAATGGGCTTCGGTCTAGCGATTCTCGGCGCGGCGCGGGCCGATAGTCCGGCCGTCGCGCTGCTTTGGATCAGTCTTGCCCTGGGCGGTTTGGCGGCGGCCGCGCCAGTGGCGTGGACAATCCCCTCTTTAATTTCCCCGCGGGAAAGTGTGGGCACTCTGAGCGGGATCGTTAATTTCTCCGGGCAGATGGCTGCTATTTCTGCGCCCATCGTAACCGGCTACATTGTTTCTGCGACGCATTCCTTCGCGGCCGCGTTCGCTGTATGCACGGTAATTCTTTTTCTTGGCATTGCGGGTTATATCTTCTTGCTGGGGCGTATCGAACCGATTCCTGAGCCGTCTTCAGCGTTCCACTCTGCCTGATCTTAGAAGAGCCTCCACTTCTCAGCGTGTAAGACCGAATATTCTGAAGCAGTTTTCAGTCTGGCCTGCCATTTCGAGTTGAATCGCGTACAGCCCGCCAGCCAGGCGGTCCGCAGCCGGAGCTTCGAGTCTGGCAGTGGTGACGTAAAGCGTCTTAAGATCCACTCCCCCAAATGTGCAGGTCGTGACGTTCTTCACTGGCATCTCCACCACGCGATCAATCTTTCCATCGGGCGCAACTCGCACGACGCACCCGCCAAAGAACCGGCAATTCCACAGATAGCCTTCAGAGTCGACCGTCGAGCCATCAGGCAAACCTTTTGAGAAACCTTGAAGGAAAGGCCGTTCTTTTGTGATTGCGCCTGTAGCCGGATCATAGTCATGCACCCACACGATGTTCGCGAGCGAGTCCCCGAAATAGAAACGCCGCCGGTCCGGACTCCACGCGAGCGTGTTCGCGATTCCGAGATCTCGCCGCCATATTTTGCACTTGCCATCCGGATCGAGGCGGAACAGCGCACCATCCTGACCTCCAATTGCGCAGGCCGATCCGTCGGGGTTTACGTTGTTGCGCATCGACCCCAACCACAGCGATCCTCGGGGATCGGCCCGTGCATCATTCAAGCGAACCTTGGGCCATCCTTCGAGATGGAAAATGGGGTCGTGCCGTACATCCGTACGCGGCTCCCATAAGATCACGCTTGAGCCCAGAACGACGGCCAGCACTTCTGCCCGGTCAGTCAAGGTTATTGCGGTGACGGGTTCGTCGAAGAACCAGGTGCGGACGCAAGAATCTGAAGGCGTGAAACGATGGATCAGGAAGCGATTAATGTCGGTCCAATACACGGCGTCGTGCGCAGCATGCCACACGGCGCCCTCCCCGCAGGCATCGCCGGTCGGCGCCACACAGACGGGCCCCCCGATCTGTCCTCCGACAATCTTTTCTCCAGCGATCACTGTTCCGTCGATCATTTTTCCGTCAATCATTGCTTCGTCGGTCATTGCTCCGTCGATTATTGCACTCCAATTCCAGCGAGCAATCCCCCGTCCACGAGATAATCGCCACCCGTGCAGAATCCAGCTTTATCTGATGCAAGGAAAGCGGCCAACTCCGCTACCTCCTCCGGAGTGCCAATACGTCCAAGCGGATGGGACGCACCGAAGCGTTCAAATGCGAGTTCTTCCGGCAAATCTGGGACGAAGTGCGCGGCGGAGCGCGCAAGCATGGGTGTGCGAACCGATCCCGGGCTGATGGAATTGACGCGAATATGATCCGCTGCGTGGTCGAGCGCGAGCGCCCGCGTCAGGCTGTGGACGGCCCCCTTCGAGGCAGCGTAGGCCGCGACTCCTCTCTGGCATGCGTATCCCTGAACCGAAGAGAGATTCACGATCGATCCCCCACCAGTTTTTCTCATTTCCGGGACGCCGAAGTGTGCCAGCAGAAAAATGCTTCCGACATTCACCATCATGCAACGATTCCAGGTTTCAAGATCGGTCTCGACCACTGTGCCAAAGGGATGAATCGCTGCGGCGTTGACGATAATATCCAGCCTGCCGTTCATCGCAACCGCCTTGGCAACGACTGCCTGGACTTGATCCGGCTGGGTGACGTCGCAACTCTCAACCCGCAGCGTCAGATGGTCCGCCTCCGATTCTTGCTGTAGCTCAAGGTTGGCTGACGCTTCGATGCCACAGGCCAACACGCTGCAACCACCGGCGGCGAGGCGCTTTGCGATCGCCCGGCCGATGCCGGTTGTTCCAGTCACAATCGCAACTCGATTCTCAAATTCCTTCATTTATGCTTCTCCTCACGCAGCTGCTCCAGACCGCGTTTGGACGCGATCCAGAATTCAGTTCAATTCGGGGATTGCATACTTCAAGCCTTCGACTACGCCGCGCAATTCAGCAAGACCCTTCAGCCTGCCCACAAGCGAGTAACCTGGATTCGCATCGCGAGAAATATCGTCCGCCAACAAGTGCCCGTGATCGGGACGCATCGGGATTTCGTGATCCAGACGGTTCTGCCGCTTACGGCGCGTCTCTTCTCTGAGTAAGGCACAGATCGCACCGGTCATATCCGAACTTCCGCGCAGATGCTCCGCTTCGTAAAACGATCCGTCCGGCTCGCGCGCCACCTGTCGGAGATGTGCGAAATGAATGCGCGCTGCGAATTCGTTCACCATCGCAGTCAGATCGTTCTCAGCCCGCGCACCGTAGGATCCTACGCAAAACGTCAACCCGTTTGCCGGTGTATCAACGCCCGCAAGTATGGACCGCACATCCGCAGCCGTTGAGACGACTCGAGGCAACCCGAATAGCGGCCATGGCGGATCGTCCGGGTGAATCGCAAGGCAGATGCCCAGTTCCTCCGCCACCGGTACGACCTCCCGTAAAAACGCAATGAGATGAGCGCGCAGTTGATTGGCAGTGACGCCCTCGTACTCCGCCAGCAAGCTTTGCAAATCGGAGCGGCTGTAGGAAGCTTCAGCGCCCGGCAACCCCGCAATAATCGTGCGCTCCAATTCATTGCGGCGGCTTTCCGGCATTGCCTCGTAACGGACGCGCGCCTGTGTTGTGCGTTCCGGCGTATAGTCCTGCTCAGCCGCGGGACGCCGGAGAATAAACAAGTCATACACCGCGAAATCGATGACATCGAAGCGCAGCGCATATCCCGTGCTGGATAGCTGCCAGCGCAAATCCGTGCGCGTCCAATCAACCACGGGCATAAAGTTGTAGCACACGACCGGTACACCAGCGCGTGCGATCGCCGCCAGCGAATCCTTCCATGCACCGGTGAAGCGCCGAAATGGTCCTGTCTGTAATTTGATGGAATTGTGTACGGGTATGCTTTCGACCACCAACCAGACAAGTCCCGCGGCCTCGATCTGTGCCTTGCGCTTCAGCACCTCCTCGAACGGCCATGCTTCGCCGCGGTAGAGGTGATGCAATGCTGAAACAACTCCCGTGGCTCCCGCTTGCTTTACGTGATCGAGTGAGACGCCATCTTGCGGCCCAAACCATCGCCAGGTTTCTTTCACGCCCCTATCTTAATCTTTACCCTCGTCTCAAACGCCGGCGTGAGGTGCAAGCGGCTGCAGTCGCGGGGAACTGGGGCCGACCCCCTTGGTCGAGTCCAGCCTTGCACATCCTCAGAACTCGAACCGCAAACCAAACTGGAAGTACCGGGGCAGGTACCCATTCGCGTCACCGGTAATGGTCCCGAAGCCGGTCTGTCCAAAAGCTGGGTTCGGCGCTGCGAATCTGGGATGGTTCAAAAGGTTGAAGATTTCTGCGCGCAATTCTATCTTCATCCCTTCTTTGGGGACAAAAGACTTGTTGAGATTCGTATCGAAATTGTGGATGCCATTGACGCGCAATCCAGGAAAGTAGCGAGGGGCATTGCCCGGATTCTGGTCGCCCGGATCGGCAAAGCAGTTGCTATTAAAGAATGAGAGCGGCGTCGCATTCTGCCAGCTGAGAGCGACTGCCTTCAGGCTATAGCCGGATTTGAGTTGGGAGCAGACGAGGTTGGGACGCTGGCTGCCATTCGCCAGCCGCGCGAAGGAATCAGAAATCGCCATAGGTTGGCCCGATTGTTGCGTCATCAGGGTGGAAATCGACCATCCGCCAATCACCGCGTCTAGCGCGCGGTTCATATCACCGCCAATCCATTCATGGCGTCCCACGGGCAGGTCCACGACCACTGCGGCCGCCAACCGCTGCGGCGTGTCATTGGCGCTGATGGCGTGTTCCAAATTCAGGCGATCCAGTTGCTGCGGCGTGCCGGTGCTCAGCGAGCCGATGAAATTGTTCCGGCCCGCCGAGGAATCGTCGGTCGACTTGGACACGGTGTAGCTGCCTTCGAAACTGATGTGGTGCGTGGTTCGCTTCTGGAAGCGGATCTGCATTGCGTTGTACCAGGAACTGGCTTCCTCCAGCATCAGGCCTTCGAAGTCACCAGTGAATTGGGGGTAGGGATTGAGAAGATACCCCAGTGCGATCGTGGTATCGGGGGGAGCGTATATCGAATTGGGCTCGTTGAAGCACGGGCCGTGCGCGCATGGCGGGCTAAACATAGAGAGAAACGGATTCGCTACCTGCGTCTGAAGAAAATTACTGACGCAACTATCTGCCGAGCAAGTAGGATCGGTTGGAGTAACGGCGGCGGAAATCTTCGCCAGCAGCGACGATGAGATAAAATCCCGGTTGTTTGTGCCGGACCAGGGTAGATGGGTGCTCCGGCCGGCAACGTAATCCACGCCGAGGACGATCTGGCTGGGCAACTCCCGCTGCACTCCAAGATTCCACTGGTAAATGTCGGCGTCCCGCGCCGCCGTCGTGCCCAGATCGTTGTTGTTCGCGTATCCCCAATCGGCCAGCGCACCATACTGCTTGCCCTGCGGGCCCGTGAAGCCGGTCGGAAAAGGATTTTCCAGGGTCGCGTATTGCGATGCAAAGTTGTTATTGGTAAAGAACATCGTTGCCGTCTTGCTGAAAGCGGTTCCAGGGTATTGGAAGTTTGTTGCTGGACTCATTCCAAAATAAATGCCCGCCCCACCGCGCACCACGGTCTTCAAATCTATCGCGTAAGCAAAGCCCAACCTTGGCCCAATGTCCTTGCGGTACACCGGAACGCTCCTCATGCTGGACGTGGGAAACTCAGTAGTGCCTGATAGTTCCTCTGACGATGGCAAGTTCAACCCGATCCCCTGCATCGCGGACTGCGCGCTCGTCAGGCCAGCGGGGGCGCTTGCCAGATTGATGCTGACGCCGGAGTCTTGCGTGAAATTACTGAATTGGATTCGGTTGTAGCGTTCGTTGTAGGGCGTGCTCCACTCATAGCGCAGGCCCAGATTCACGGTCAGCTTTGAAGTGACTTTCCAATCGTCCTGGACATAGAACCCCGTCTCCTTCGACTTGTTGGCCACGGAGGGAAGGACGACAAGCGCAGTCGGTTCCGAAGAGAAAGGATTGACATTGTCCGCGTAACCAAAAAGCAGGCTGGCAAATGGGTTGCCTGTAAGATTGCCGTTCGCGTCGGTCTCGCTGTTCGGAGTTGGGGACGTGACGTAATCCATAAAGTTGAAGGCCCCGGTAGGATCCGACGGCTGGAAGAAGTTGTTGTAGAAAAGTCTTTGCTCGCCGCCGATCTTGATCAAGTGCGAGCCTTTGGAAATCACCAACTGGGACGAATAACTGTAGAGGGTGTGCGCAAAGGTGGTATTCGCGCAGCACTGATCGAAGAGATCGGCAGTAGTCGACGCATCCGACGAGAGTGCCGCACCCGACATGTAAAAGGCTGGCATCCGGTCCAATCCGTTGGCCTGCTCAAACACAGCCGGCAATTGTGGAGCGCCGGCCGCCTGTTGTGCCGCATTAAAGCTGGAAATCGTCGGAATATTTGTGGCCTCCTTTTCGTGCACCCGGTCCACAGCCGCGTGACTTGTCCAGACGATTCGCGGATTGACGGTCCAGCTATATTCGAACGATCCGTTTTGTGCGGAGGTGGGACTCCCTGCGATTCCGTCTCCGCTTCCGTTATTATCAAAGCCGTCTCCCAGAATCTCTGGAGTGAAGTAGTTCGAAACGCCGCGGCTGTAGCGGCCGCTGATGTGCTGCTTGTCGTTGATCTGGTGGTCGATCTTGATATCGAACTGGTAATCCGGCTGGTGCGCTACGCCGCTGAACAGGAAATTATTGAATTCTCCGGGCAGAGTGGGCTTCGGGTAGAGATTGATAATGCCTTGCCCGATGGGGTCGATCTCGCTTTTTGGAATTACATTTGGCGTCCCAGTTACTTGTCCACTGCAGTTGTATCCAACCTGCGGTCTCAGACCCGCGCACGGAGTTCCGGAGGTCGGGTCGTAAATGTTTGTCGCGGTCCCCGAAAAATTCCCGGCTCGTTCTGCCATAGTCGGCACGGTCGCGACATTGTTGAATGCGGCGTTGCTGCGGACTTTTTCAAAATCGACGAAGAAGAATGTACGGTTTTTTTGGATTGGTCCGCCAATTGAAAAACCTCCCTGGTCGCGGCGGCTATCTGGTTTTGGATTAGGCTCGGGATTAAAGAAATCGCGGGCGTCCATCTGCGGACGCTGCAGGAAGTACCAGCCACTGCCGTGGAAGGCGTTGGTTCCGCTTTTCAGAACCATGTTCACGACCGTGCCGCCGTTGTTGCCGAATTCGGCCGAGAAGGTGTTGTTCTGGACTTTGAACTCCTGCACGCTCTCGATCACCGGCTCGTAGTAAACGTTGGAGTTTCCTCCCTCACCCTGTTCCGGAGCGCTGATCAGGGCCCCGTCCAGGCGTATCTCTGCAGTCGCGTTGCGTTGTCCATTGGAAACGAAGTTGGTTCCGGATGGATAGTTGTCCTGCGTGCCTGAACCAGCGGTCTCGGTCACTCCCCCAGCTAAGAAAGTTAAGCCGAAGAAGTCGCGGCCGAGTAAAGGGATCTGTCTTATGTACTCATTCGTGATGTCTGTCCCGAGCGTCGCATTCTCGGTATCCAACAACGGAGCAGTCGTGGTGACCACGATTTTCTGGTTCAGAGCCGCCGGAGTCACAGTAACGTTCAGTGTGCTTTCCTGATCGACAGCGAGCACCACGTTGGTCCGCTCCGCCACTCCAAAACCCGGCGCCTCAACCTTCACCGAATATGTGGATGGCCGCAAGCCGGTGAAGTAATATTCGCCCTTGTCGTCCGTGTGCGCGACATTCGAGATATTCGTTCCTGTGTCTGTGATGGTTACAGTGGCGTGGGGAACAACCGCTCCGCTAGCGTCGGAAACAACCCCTCGAAGCTGCGCCCTGTAACTACCTTGCGCGACCGCCAAGGTTGCAAAGACGCACACCACTAAAATGGGAGAGAGAAGTCGCCCAGTCGGTCGCATAAGCAGCCTCCGTTTCCTTCACGAGCGCCTAGCGGGGCCAGGCATTCACCGCTTACGGCTCATACCAAAACACTGCACCCTTCTCGATCGCTGGCAGCTTGTAAGTGATGCCGGCGTCTCCAGCGATTCCACTCAACGGCTGCACATCCCCGAGAAATGGAAGAAAGAATCCTCGCCCGCGGGTCGCGCCAGATACCGTGACGTGCACGTCGGTCTGAGGTGTCTGAACCGGATTCACTCCTCCTCGCAGGCCGGCGAAGTTCGCAAAAAATACATGAGTGTGTCCGTCAACCTCGGCAATCGATGTAGCCATCATTGGAGAAGCAACCACGCGAACTGGCGTTTCGGTTTTCAGGTTATCCAGAAATTCGCGCTCTTGATCTGGGTTGGATTCTTCTAAATTCTTTTGCAACGCGGCGTAGTAATCCTTTCCGGGGCACTTGCCAAATCGCACCACGTTCGCAACCGCGCCAAGCTGAGTGGCATCTTCTCCAGTAATCACCAGCGTTCGACCGCCATTCACATACTTGCGAAGCGATTCTCTTTCCTCCTCGGCCATCACTCGCACCTCCGGCAGGATCAAAGTCGGTCCCCGGAAGTCCGCGAGAGTGCGGGGAGTGACCACCTGAAACTCCAGGTGCTTCTGCATAAGCAGAATGAGAGTTCCGCGATAGGAAGGGATGAATTCGCCGGCGAAGTAATTTCTTGTCTCGGGAGAAAAGTAAACACCTATGGGAGCGATCGTTTTGCGCGGCAAATAGAAAGTATCTTCATGATCTTTGATCCAGGAGAAAATTTTCTTTCGGGTCGCAGGGTCGTTCGATCCCGCCATGGAGTGTCCCGGCGCGTCCCAAAAATTCGCTCCAGCCATGATTTCTGACGCAGCCAGATTCATCATGGCTTCGCGCCGATCGACTTTCTTGTCGCCGTCCCACGAGTAGTTCAAAATCCAGGTCGCCCTGCCCTGCGCGAAGGCGCGAAACGAGTGCATTCCTACTTGGTAATTGAACCAATCCAGCGGCGTTCTCGACGATGCCATATGGTCGCCATTGCCGAATTCATACTCATGGGCAATGGCATCGACCACTGCGTACAAACTGTAAACATCCGCTCCAACACGAACCGCCTCTTCCTCAATGCCTGGGTAAATCTCTGGAATCGTCATGATGGCCGGATTCACGGCCTTTGCGTTAAGATCAATTTCCTGCATGAAATCGGTGAAGGTTCGAATTCTGAACTCGACCCACTTTCTAAAATTGCCGTCTGAGAAGTCACCCAGCTTCAGATCCTTTTTTGCATCGAGGCCGCTGTCTTTTCGAAAGGCTGCTACGGTGTAGTCGTCAAAGCTTGCCCATGTGTCTTCCCAACCCTCGAAGTGGGTCATCCAGTAGGGAATGTCCACGTAAATTCCATCGATGCCTGTGGCGGCAATCTGCCGCACCCGCTCCATGTAGGTCTTGCGCCAAGCCGGCGCATACGGGGTGACCCAAACATCTTCATCCCCTTTGGCAATCCAGAAAGCAGTGCCACCGCCAAAGACCGCGGGTTCTCCGGTGACTTTCCGCTGCAGCCAGTCGGGATGGTCTTTCGCCATGGTGTGCGGAGTTTTGTCGGCGTTCGCAGTAATGCACTCGGTGCCGGCGATGTAAACAAAAGCCCGGTTTCCAACGGCATGCGCTTGTTCAGCCACGGCGCGGATCGCTTGCAGCTTCTCTGCGGGGTTCACAAAGCTCTCATAACGCCCGGGAATGTCGTTGTCGACTTCGATGCCGAACACGCCATCTTCCTGGGCGCTGCGTACGATCCGGCCGGCGTTGTCGCTTCGCAGCCCATATGCCCCAATGCGCACGTGATGCGTCCAGTTCTGTTCCACTGCATCGGGACTGGCTTGCAGAACTGAAGCCAGCAGCAACAACGTAACTGCCACGAAATGAGAGATGTGAGACATGGCTTTCGGCAACGGTTGTGCTTGTGAACAAGTGGACGAAAACGCAAGTTACGGGCAGTTTCGTAATATTGCGTTTCGTAACTTTTACTTTCGTCTGGGCTGGGCTGTCAACTGAAAAATGACAATGTTTCTACTCCCGGGTTGTTTCGAGCCCTGGGCGGCGGATTGTGGAATCGTCCCGGATGCGCCCCTGTGCCACGCCCTTCGTAAGCGTGCGTGATACATTTTTATAGCGCCTCTGGGTCGAGTGTGTGGTGCTGGAAACGCGAAGCAAAACCCATGTCTGAATTTGCCGTTCAGTCTCTGCTGCAAACTCCTACCGTTGCGATTCGGGACGTGTACTGCGACGGCAGCCACCGTCAGCCGAGTCCGGAAGAGTGCGCCAACGCAACAGAGCTGGTGTTTCCGTACCGCGGTGTCTACATGCGGCATCTGGGGAATGACCAGGCGGTCGCCGAGGCGAACCAGGTGCTGTTTTTCAACGCCCGTGAAGGCTACCGGGTCAGCCACCCGGTGCCGGGAGGGGATGCCAGTCTCGCGCTGATCATCAGCGAAACACTGCTCCGTGAACTGGCGCCGCGTGCTTTTTTGCGCGACGGCGGAGTGCTGGCGTTTCGGCAGCAGCGCCTGCGCATCGATCCGCGATCCCAGGCGCTCGTGGCTCTGCTACGGCACAGTCTGCGCCAGAAAATTGCGGAACCCCTGGAAGCCGAAAGCTTGGCTTTGACCCTGGTGCAGCGAGCACTGGGACCACGCACCGCACACGCCGCGGGCGGCAGCGTCGGAAGGCAGCGGCTGGTGGACCGGGCAAAACTCGTGCTGGCAAGCGATTTGGCGCGGCGCTGGACACTGGCCCAGATCGCCGATGAAATGCGCTGCTCTCCGGTTTATCTCACGCAGGTCTTCCAGCAAGTGGAAGGCGTTCCCTTGTACCGCTACCAGTTGCGGCTGCGACTGGCGCGGGCTCTCGATCTTCTTGCGCAGCAGGACGACCTGACCACCCTGAGCCTCGACCTCGGCTTCTCCAGCCACAGCCATTTCACCGCGGCGTTCCGCGAGGCGTACGGCCGTTCGCCCTCGGAGTTCCGGCAGTCGGCACTGCATCGCTAACCTCGGTTCAAGAAAATCGCTAAAGAATCCGATAGCGACCTTTTCCTCCCATGCGGTCTACTGCCCTTACCCGGACCTCGGGTAAGGAGAGCAATGTTATGGCAGAAAAAACTTGTGCGGCTTGCGATTGCACGCTGGATGGGACTTCGATCGAAGTCAAGATCGGCGGTAAGACCGTCGAGGTGTGCTGTGACGAGTGTGCACAGAAGCTGAAGGAAGCAAACTCGTCAGTAATATCGGCCAGCAAGGGCTGAACATTGGGCGGACCGTCGCCGATGCGACGGTTTGCCCACTCATCACTTTTGTGAGATCTGCCGATCTCTGGAATTAGGACATTTGCCGAGAAGCGTCGGTTAGTTGGCGCGATCCGACGACTGGTAGTCGATAGGATCAGTCGTGGGGAAAGTGCAAATTTATAACGACTTACTCAGTGCTTCACATGAGGGAATATTGCTGTACGTCGACAAGACGAGAGCTGCCGGATAGACGAAAACAATGAAGGCGATCATAAGAACGCTCGCAACGCCCGCACGATTTCGTGCAGCGAAATTCGGCAGCGAATGCTCGCGACAGCGCAAGCGGCTGCAACTACTAATTGCTGTTTTGCTAGGGTTCGTAACTCTTGCGCGGTCTCCGCTGCGAGCTCAGGCGGCGCGCAGCCTGAGTCTGCCGCCCAGCATTACCATGGTCGGCACCGACGGCAACAATTGTCACGAAACCGTCGGCCAATTGCGGCGGCTCATCGGGGAATTCGCCTTCGTGCGCGGCCATCGTATCTACCTCGTCTGTGATAGGGCGGCCTGGCAAAGGGCTCTACACCATCTCACGCTCGGATATGGCGTAGTCGTCAGCTCGCGCGCCGCCATTTCCGATATCCGCCTGCGCGAAACCTGGTTTTTCGCTGAAGCCCTCCGCAAGGGCGCCGATGGCCACGCGGGGGAGTACATCTATGCCCATGAGCTAGGCCACTTCGTTTGCGGCTGCATCGACGAAGCCGCCGCCGACAAAGCTGCTGTCCAACTACTCGACGACGCGCACAAGCACCGTTTCTCGAACGCTGGTGACGGCGCGTCAAAATAGAGTCACGGTTCTCCTCGTCATGAGCTTGAGCCCGGCGTTGGCACTCGGCGCAGTCGCCATCGCCAAGCAGACGCCCATAGCCTTTCCGCATCCAGTAAGACTCTCTGCCGAAGTGTGACTCAAAGGGTATAAAATCCTTCCCGCCAATCATCCGCCGGAATTTCCGACGCGATGCTGCAACTCCAGTATTCTCTTGGACCCCATAGGAGACAATGTGAAAAGCTTCGAGTGGATTCTGTTTCTTGCCCTGTGTCTAACTGCCGCGGCTCAGAATGCCAGTCTTCCGACCCAGCAGCCCGTCATGGCGATTCGCGCCGGCGTCCTGATCGACGGCGAGTCCGACAAGGCGCGGCTGGCTCAGGTGATCATCGTCCGCGGCAATCGCATCGAGAGTGTCAGCGATGCAGCGAGTGCCAGGATTCCGGCGGGCGCGGTTGTCATCGACTTGTCGAAAGCCACGGTCTTACCCGGTCTTATCGATTGCCACACGCACATATTTTTGCAGGGGGAAGATCCAGCGCAAGGTGGATATGACGCCAATATCCTGAACGCACCTCTCGCCCTGCGGGCGGCGCGGGCGACAGTTGCGGCGCGGCGTGCGCTGGAGCAGGGCTTCACGACACTGCGCGATGTCGAGACCGAAGGCGCGGGATATGGAGATATCGGCATCAAGCAGGCTATCGAGCAAGGTTATATTCCAGGACCGCGGCTGTTTGTGTCGACTCGCGCCATTTCGACCACGGGAGGTTATCAGCTCGAAGGCTATGCTCCCGAACTCGATATGCCCAAGGGCGCACAGATTATCGACGGCCCGGTGGAGGCGCGCAAAGCGGCGCGGGAACAGCTCGATCACGGCGCAGACTGGATCAAGGTTTACATGACACATCGTTCGTGGGTCGGGAAAAATGGCGAACTGGTCTCGCAACCCACTCTCACAGTCGAGGAGCTGCGGGCAATCGTCGACGAAACTCACGGCTGGGGCAAGAAGGTCGCATGCCACGCCTATGGTGGCATTGGTCTGCGTCGCGCCCTCGATGGCGGCTGCGATTCCATTGAGCATGGCCTGGATCTCGACGATGCTGCCATTGCCCAGATGCTGAAACAGGGCACCTGGTACGTGCCCACGATCAGCGCCTACTACCACGACTGGGCGCCAGCCGATACTCCGGGCGGACAGCGCGATCGCCTTAGGGTTTCGTTGCACGAGCCGTCTTTCAAGAAGGCGATGAAGGCCGGCGTAAAGATTGCTTTCGGAACCGACATGGGCGGAATTCCGTGGACCGAGCCCATCGCGCAGGAGTTTTCACGAATGACGGATTTGGGCATGCCACCGATGGTCGCGATCCAGAGCGCAACGTCGCGCGCAGCCGCTCTGCTCGAGATGAATGGAAAGATCGGAGTGGTTGCGCCGGGAGCATTTGCAGACGTGATCGCGGTCAGCGGCGATCCCGCGCACGACATTCATGCACTGGAGAATGTGCAATTCGTGATGAAAGATGGCAAAGTTTTCAAGAGTGAAGGCGGTCACGGCGTGGCGACTGTGCGCTAGAGCGAGGTTTTAGGTCAGAGCAAATTCGGCAGCATCCGAATTGAAATTCCGAATTGAAATAAAGATTCGTAAAATCGCTTCTATTTGCTTGACATCATGTTGGCCGCGAGCATAATGCAACAATCCCGTTTTCAGTTTGAACAATTCAGTTCGAACAAGGGATCGGCTCAGGGGGGCGTGGTCGAGAGCCGAAGGAGGTTTTATGAGCGTGCTGGACCTTTGTGACCGGGAAATTGCAGCGGTTCCGCTCGATGCCAGCGTAGCCGACGCTATTAATAAAATGCTCGACCATCATGTGGGTGCAGTTGCTGTGGTGGACTCCGAATTTCGTGTGGCCGGAATTTTCACAGAACGCGACGTTCTGCGAAAGATGGCCCTGAGCCGCACCGACCCGCAGACGACCTCGGTTCGCGAGCTGATGACCACACCGGTTGAGATGGCGACGCGATCCACGGGAGCGGGCGAAGCGCTCACCACGATGCTGGAGCGGCACTTTCGTCATCTGCCGGTCGCGGACGACAACGGCAAGCTGCTGGGGATTCTCTCCATCCGCAACCTTCTGGAGTGGCGCGTCGACGATCTGAGCCGTGAGTTGGAATCGCTCGAGGCTTACGTCTCGAACGACGGGCCTGGGGGCTAGAGGCGTTCCCGACGTCCTCGTTCTGAGCTAAATTTCTAGCTTGATGACGACCAATTACTCGCCGTGGCTGCGCCGTATGGCTGTGCTGCGAAGGTCTTTTTGCTGCCTCGGATTTCCCGCACTATTTCCCAACCTAATTAGCGGAGGTCTTTGTGAAAAAATGTCACTATTGTGCGGTGTTTGTGATCGGTCTGCTTGCGCTGGCGGTGCAACTTGTCGCGCAGCAAGGTTCGAGAAGCGTCGTCATTCACGCCGGACACGTGCTCGACGTGAAGACCGGCAAGCTGCTTTCTGATCAGATGCTTGTCATTGAAGACGGGAAAATTGTGACCGTCGGAGCATCCGCAGAAACAAAGGCTCCCGCCGGCGCAGTGCTCATCGATCTTTCGAACGCAACCGTCCTGCCCGGCTTAATTGACGCCCACACGCATCTCACCATGGATCCCAAGTTCGGTTACGAGCGCCTCGGCGTTTCCATCCCGCGCGAAACCCTAACTGGCGCCAAGAACGCTCGCATCACTCTACAAGCGGGATTTACGACGGTGCGCAATGTAGGCGCCTCGGGATACAGCGATGTGGCCTTGCGCGACGCGATTAACGCGGGCGATGTGCCTGGGCCGAGAATGCTGGTGAGCGGGCCGCCGCTCAGCATCACCGGCGGACATGCGGACAATAACCTGCTCCCGTTCGAATATCACGCGACCTCTGACGGCGTGGCCGATGGCGTGGATGGCGTGCGTCATATGGTTCGACAGAACGTCAAGTATGGCGCGGACTTGATCAAGTTTATGGCCTCGGGTGGCGTGCTGTCGAAGGGAGACAATCCACAGGCGTCGCAGTACACGCTCGAAGAAATGAAGGCCATCGTGGACGAGGCCCATCGCCTTGGACGAAAGGTCGCCGCCCATGCCCATGGAGCTCAGGCCATTCTCTGGGCCTCGGAGGCGGGAGTGGACTCGATCGAGCACGGCTCCTACATCGACGATGCCGCAATCGCCGAAATGAAAAAGAATGGCACCTACCTCGTTCCGACACTTTACCTCGGGGATTGGTTTCTGGAAAATGCCGAAATCATCCACCTTCCCGACTTTCTGCAGGCCAAGGCCAAAGCTGTGATACCGGCTGCGCGCAAGAACGTTGCACACGCATTCGCGAGCGGAGTAAAAGTCGCATTCGGCACGGATGCGGCGGTTTATCCCCATGGCCTGAACGCCCACGAGTTTGCAGTCATGGTGAAGTTGGGGTTGTCGCCGCTGCAGGCTATCCAGGCGGCCACGGTAAACGCGGCGGATTTGCTGGGATGGCCGGGAAAAGTGGGGGGCCTCGAACCCGGTGCATGGGCCGATATCGTGGCGGTCGATGGCGATCCGCTCAAAGATGTGACGACGCTGGAGCGAGTTAAGTTTGTGATGAAGGGTGGCGAGGTGGTGAAGAACGAATACGGGAAATAGAAGGATTGCTTCTTAACGCAAAGGATAACAAGATGAGGCCGCCGTTTCGCTCCAGGCAGGAAGTAATTATTAGCGCGCCATTGGAGGCGGTTTGGGCATTCAATATGGATCTTAGGAAAATCCCGGAGTTTCATCCGCGTGTCTTTAAGGTGGATCTGATCTCGGGAAAGGCTTTTCGCGAGGCGGGTGTCTCATATCAATGTCATCTTACTGGCGGTAAGCACACGTGCATTGAAAAGGACGTGGAAATCATTCCGATGGAAAAGCTCGTCACCTTATTGCCCGAGGACACCTTCGGCATAAGCAAGATTTTCACAGACTACATGGTAGAAACGAACTTACACAAAATCGGAGACCTCTCGACAAAGGTGGCAATTAGCCACTATTACTCTACGAGAAGCTTGAAAGCGAAACTGTTGAACTTGATAGCAAAGAGAAAGATTGCGCGCGAGACTCAGTCTATGCTAAATGCGATGAAAGCTGCAGTAGAGGCTACTAGCCGCTCGGTGTAGAGAAGTTGTACGAGACTGGTTCTAAGAGCTAAAGCTAGAAGCCAGAGCTGATTCCCATGAAACGCATTGCCATCATCGGAGGGGGAATCTCCGGCCTCCGATGCTTTCCTCGTCCAAAAACGGGGATTCAGACTTAATCCACTTCGCACTTGCGCTGCGCCCTCTCTGTGATCCAATCCGTCCAGAAGGCCGAAGCTCCGCTAGAGATCAGAGGGGTCTTGCCGATTACGGCATCCACAAAGTTTGCGATCATCGGAGAGTGTACGTTCGCGTGTACTGGGATGCTTTCTTTGCCGCCTGGATAGGTTAGATCGGGACCATTCAGCGGACTTAATTCCATTTCGCCCTCGGTGCCGCGGATGCGGCATTCGTCTCGCTTCACCTTCGAATGCCAGCGAACATCGACGACCGCGCGCACGCCGCCGGCGTAGTCGATCATCACCGTCGCATTATCTTCCACGGCGTAGTGATGAACTGCATTCGAAAGATAGCCGGTGGCCCGCAGCGGTTGGCCGAAAAAAAAGTTCGCGACGTCGATGCGGTGCGAGGCGATGTCGTAGAGCGGACCGCCCCCGGCTTGGGCCGGGTCAATCAGCCAACTGCGATGACTTCCCTTTTCAGCTTCGTTCCGCCATTCGTGGCAGGTGAGTTCGGCCAGCACGGGCCTGCCGATGACGCCGGCATCGAGCAGTTGTTTTGCGCGCTGGACCTTTGGATAGGCCCTGCGGTAGTAGGCGACGCCGAAAGTGAGTCCACTTTCTTTCGCCGCTTCCACCATCGAGCGGGCCTCAGTCTCGTTCATCGCCATCGGCTTTTCGCAGAGCACATGCTTACCCGCGCGAAGAGATTGAATGGTTTGCGGCGCGTGCAGAAAGACGGGAGTCGCAACGTAAACCGCCTGCACTGCGGGATCGGTGATGGCTTCATCGAGAGTGCTCCAAACTCTCGTGTCGTAAGGAGCAGCTTTCACTGGGTCGCGAGTGACCAAGCCATATAAACGACTTCTGGAATCAGACTGGATCGCGGGAATAACGCGCCGGGCGGTGATATCGCCGATTCCAATTACGATCCAGTTCAGCATAGTTCAGGAAATGCAAAGCACCGGCAATGTCAGGAGTGGATCGCTTTTGTTAGGCCTGTGCGCAAAGCGCCATCCAGAAAACAAGGCCGGCCTCAGCCGGCCTTCAAAATCGAAATCCACGGTAACGCTACGGCTTTTTGGGAGCGATCGCGTCCTTGGCGGCCTTGGCGACGCGGAACTTCACCACGGTCTTCGCTTTGATCTGGATGGGCTCGCCGGTCTGGGGATTGCGGCCCACGCGAGCTTTGCGATGCGCCTTCACCAAGCGGCCGAGGCCGGGCACCACGAATACGCCGTTTTTCTTGGTTTCTTTCACAGCCACATCGGCCAGCTGCTCAAGAAACGCCGCTGCAGTCTTATTGGGAATTTCAACTTTCTCCGCCAGATGACGGACGAGTTGAGTCTTGGTCAAACCTGATGCCATGTTTCCTCCGGGAATAGATTGGATTTTAATTCCAGCGGGCTTGATCTTATATCAGTGGGCCTGTGGAAAACACCCTTATTTTACGCGGGTTCCGCATATATAGCACGCTAGGAGGGGCATTTTTACATGCTCTTTCGCGGATGACCGTCCCAAAACGGTGCAAATATGCGTATCAGAAGAGTTAACTGGTACCCGTGCGAAAGCTTACTCCCTAGTCTTCACTACTCTTCTGCGCTCGCGTACTCGTGCTAAATGCCATAATGATTCAGGAAGGAACTCCGATTTGAGCTGCGCGATCTGCGAGATTCGCAAGGAAAAACGCTTCTGTCCTGCCATACACGGCCGCATCTGTCCGCAGTGTTGCGGAGAGCAGCGCGAGGTGACCTTGGATTGCCCGAGCGACTGTCCATATCTGCAGCAGGCCAGAGAGCATGAAAAGCCGCGTCCCGCGGAGCAATTCGAGGCAGAGCCGTTGTTCCTGCAGGTTGAGATTTCAGAACAGTTTACTTACGAGCGCGAGCATTTGCTCATGGGACTCAGCTATGCCTTGGCCAAAGCGGCTCATGCGGATCGCAGCCTCACTGATCGCGATCTGATGGCCGCGCTGTCGGCAATGTGCACGAGCTACGAGCGGCTGGTGAATTCGGGATTGCACTACGAGCAGCCGCTGACCGGTCAGGCGCTGCAGGCGGTCGCGGCACAGGTGGAAACGATGCTAAAGCAGTTTCGCGAGATAGAGCAGAAGGAGCGGGGATACTCGACGCTCCGCGATTCCGACGTGCTCAAAGCTTTGGTATTCCTGGTACGGCTGGGGCACGGACGCACCTCGGGCCGGCCCAAGTCCCGGGCCTTCATCGATTTTCTCTTTGCGCAATTTCCGGAGAGGCAGTCGGCCTTGGTCACTCCGCAAGAGGCGGGAAGCCGCATCATTGTGCCGTAGCGAGAACTCGCCGTAGTCAAAAACCTGCCACGGATTTCACGGATTCTACGGATCAAACCAGAATGAAAATAAACCAGATCTAACGCTGATCGGATTCCTTTGTCTTGATCCGTGTCAATCCGTTAAATCCGTGGCTCATGCTTTAGCTTTCGTACCCCTTGCCCCGGCGGCAGCGAATCGAGCAGTTCGCGAATCGTTTTTTCGAGAATTGGATGTACGACCTCCGGAGCGATTTCGGCCATGGGCTCCAAGACGAAGCGCCGTTGGTACATTGCGGGATGGGGGATCGTCAGATCCGGTGATTCTATGATTTCGTTGCCGAACAGAAGAATGTCGATGTCGATGGAACGCGGGCCCTTGCTTTGCCCTCGCACTCGTCCCATCTGTTGTTCGGCACTGAGAATTGCGCTCATCAGTTGCTGCGGAGCCAAGCTGGTCTCGAGAGCGATCGCGCAATTCAAGAACCATGGCTGCTCGGTGAATTCCACCGGCTCGGTTTCGTAAACGGACGAAACGGCCACAATCCGACCCAGGACACCCAGGCGTGCCTGGGCATCGCGCAGTTGCGCCTCGCGATCACCGACATTTGATCCGAGAGAAAGGTAGACGAAGTTCGGCATGGCCATGCTGTATCCCGCAGTAGTCTCTAGCTTTATCGCGCTGGATTCCACTGGAAAATTATGCAGGTCTAACTCTTCGCGCTCAGCCCCGATACCTTGGTTACTTTCGATGGGGCCGCCAGGAACAATAGAATGGGACCATGACGCTGGAATCCCTTCTACTGAGCCGGGATGTGGATATGGTGCGGGTGATGCGCCCGACGCTGGAGAAACTATCGATCCAGGTTCAAATCTGCCAGGAGGCGAAAAAAGCCAGCGAAATCCTCTTCGGGGAAAAATTCGATGCTGTGATTGTCGACTGTGATGACCTGCCGGGCGGACGGGAAGTGCTGCAGGGATTGCGAGCGACTCCGAGCAACAAGAATTCCGTGACCTTTGCGGTGCTGAATGGCAAGAAAACCACTACGCAAGAAGCGTTTGGCATGGGCGTGAACTTTGTTCTGCAAAAACCCATCAATAATCTGAATGCGGCGCGCTGTTTTCAGGCAGCGCTGAATTTCATGGAAAGGGAGAGGCGTCGCTACTACCGTCAGCCGGTCAAGATGCCGGTCCGGATGGTGCTGGATGAAAAGGAAGTAAAAGCCATCAGCACGAATATCAGCGAGGGTGGAATCGCCCTCATGTCGGACCAGGCAATTCCTAAGAGCGGAAGGCCTCGTTTGCACTTCACGCTGCCCCAAACCGGAATGGTTTTCGAAGTGGATTCTGAGGTGGCTTGGGTTGATGTCAAAGGGCACGTCGGCTTGCGCTTTCACAATGTACCCCAGAAATCCCAGGAGCAACTGGAACAGTGGCTCGTCGAGCAAATCGCGCAGCAACCCCCTTGCTCCAACCAAAAGCTCCAAGGCTCGAGTTCCGAAGCTCTTTAACAGACTCTTCTCGAATAAACTTCTTGCCTCATTCCAGGGTATTCAACTTGTAACTTGCGGCTCGTGCTGCGCGTGGCAATCTGATGGGATCATTGGAGAGCCATTGCCATGCTTACTACCGCCTACCGCATCCGCCGGGTTCAGAAAACTTTGCGCTGGTTTGAAGACGACATCCCGCTGCTGAACCTGCGGGTCAAAGATCTGTCCGCGGAACGGCAAAGTTCTGCCCGAAAGTTCGCTTCGGCCCTCATCAGCCAGACTCGCGAGGAACTGCATCGGCTGATGGAGGAGGAGCAAAAGCATGGCTCTGAGACTGGCGAGATTCCCTGCGAACCGGCAGACTAGCTCTGAGCACTTCCGCCATCGCTTCCTCGGAATCAGAGCCCGGAATCAGAGTGACGATCCGGCCGTCGCCAGGGCCGTATATGGGGTAGCAGCGTCGATCGCTTCTTCCGGCAGCGTCACTTCCTCCCATAGCGTTTTGTCGCGTAGGATGCGCGAGACCAGCGCCGTGTGCATGGCGTGACCGGCCCGGTCGGCGACTATCTTGCCCAGGATCGGTCTGCCAAGCAGCGCCAGGTCGCCCACTAAGTCCAGAATTTTGTGCCTGACAAACTCGTCGGGAAAACGGAGTGGGCCATTTTCGATTCCGTCGCGCGTGAGCACGATGCAGTTCTCGCGGGAGGCGCCGCGGATCAGTCCCATATTGCGCATGGCTTTCTCATCCTCGCGCGAGCCGAAGGTTCTGGCGCCGGCAATATTCCGCAGATAGCTTCCATTCGAGAGTTCGACCTGAAAGGTTTCCTTGCCGATGAGCGGGTGAGGAAAATTGATGGAATACGAGACGGAATAACTATCGGCGGGATAGACCGAGATGAACTTGTTGCCTTCGCGCATTTCCACTTCGCGAAGAATTCTTAAATACTTGCGCGGGCGCCGCTGCTTACGGATGCCGGCCTTCTGAATCATCTCCACAAACGGAAGCGCACTGCCATCGAGAATCGGGAGTTCAAGGTTGTCGAGTTCGACGATGGCGTTGTCGACACCCAGTCCGACAAATGAGGAGAGCAGGTGCTCGGTGGTGGAGATCAGCACGCCTTTTTTCATGAGGCTGGTGGCGTAGCTGACGCGCGCCACATTGCGGCTGATGGCCTCGATTTCAAAACCGTCGAGATCCACGCGCTGGAAAACAATTCCCGTTCCCGGAGGAGCGGGAAGAATGCGCATCGAAACATCTGCGCCGCTGTGGAGTCCTACTCCACTGCATTCTACGGCTGAGCGGACTGTCTGCTCCTGTGTCAAATGGGGGTGGCTTGTGTATGTATTGCTTAATGAGTAGATTACAACCGTCGGACCGATCTTGGGTGTGGTAAAAAAGCCACAGTGCGTGGCTTTGGCTGGAAACTCCTTCCTACCCAACAACTTCCGTTGTTGCCTAATAACTAACCTGGCTGGGTAATTGTCCGCGATTTCTACCCGGGGCAAAATCGCCAACTGCCGTATTGTTTGTGGTTAATACGCCTTCGCGATCACCGCACGCCGGTCGACCTGTTCACCGGTGACGATGCACTTGCCCGGACCGTCATATTCATCCACCAGAGGAATACAGCGGATCGTGGCTTTGAACTCTTTCACGCGCAGGTCGCAGCGCGGATCATCCTTCACATGCGCCATGACGAATTTGCCACCACCTTTTTCGGCCGTGACATCTTTGAGGATTGACTCCACTTCGCCGATCGAGTTGGCCAGCACCGTATTCGTTCTTAATCGCTGCTTCGCGGCGTCGAACATGTTCTTTTGCATTTCACCGAGAAGCGCAGGCAGCTTCTCCGCGAGCTCGGCTTGTGGCATCGGCTGCTTGCCACCGGTGTCGCGCCGCTTGACGACGATACTGCCGGATGCCAGATCGCGTGGTCCGAATTCGAGTACAACCGGCACGCCACGACGCTCCCAATGGAAGAACTTCGCGCCAGGAGTCTGGCCTTCGCGGTCGTCCACCTGTGCTCCAACCTCCTTTGCGATGCGATGCGCAGCTTCGAGTACGCGATCCTTCCCACCGTCCTTGCCGCCCTCTTTGCCGTAGATCGGAACGATCACAGCCTTTGTAGGCGCAAGCTTCGGCGGCAGCACCAGACCCCTATCGTCGGAGTGGCTCATGATCAGCCCACCGATCAGGCGCGTGCTCGCGCCCCAACTGGTCTGCCAGACATACTCGAGCTGGCCCTCCTTGTTCTGGAACTGGACGTCGAATGCTTTGCCGAAGTTCTGGCCGAGGTCGTGGCTGGTGCCGGCCTGCAGCGCGAAGCCGTTCTGCATCATGGCTTCGATGCAATAGCTTTGTAGCGCTCCGGCGAATTTCTCCGATTGGGTCTTCACGCCCTTGATAACAGGCATCGCCATTACGTCCTCGGCCACCTCGGCGTACACGTCCAACATGCGCCGCACTTCCTTCACAGCCTCGTCGTGACTGGAGTGCGCGGTGTGGCCTTCCTGCCAGAGAAATTCTGTCGTCCGCAGAAACATGCGCGTGCGCAGCTCCCATCGAATGATGTTGGCCCACTGGTTTACCAGCACTGGCAGATCGCGCCAGCTCTTGATCCATTTGGCGAAAAAGTGGCCGATGATCGTCTCCGACGTCGGCCGAATCACATAGGGCTCGTCCAGTTGTTTGCCGCCGGCCAGCGTTACCACTGCCAATTCAGGCGAAAAGCCTTCGACGTGTTCCGCTTCCTTGTGTAGAAAGCTTTGTGGAATCAGCAGAGGAAAATACATATTCTGGTGACCCGTGGCTTTGAAGCGGTCGTCAAGCTCGCGCTGCAACAACTCCCAGACAGCGTAGCCGTTGGCCTTGATGACCATGCAGCCCTTGACGATTTCCGCGGGCTCGGCCATATCGCCTTGCAAAACAACGTCCTGGTACCAAGTAGCAAAATCCTGACTGCGCGCGATGATCGGGGATTCGGCCATAGATGGGACAAATGCTTTCTATCCTGGAGTGAACAGCAGTTTCAGTAAATGTTGAGATTAGCAGAACTCGCAGCGCGAGAATGTGACGGCATGGATGCTTTCTCCCCTCCTGTCCTGATCGCCGCTATCTGTCAACGCAGGCTCGCGGTCAAAATGCGGGAAATTGGAAGCTCCGTCGGCACCTGTCGCCGATTACGATTGGATGCTGACAAAATTTCTTAGTGCTTTCCCCCAGGCTTATTGGGGTTGTAGCCGGAGTTGGGATCGAACATAGCCGGGTTGAGTCCCTGGTTGTAGTGAACGGCGTTTGTGAAGCGCTGAGTTTGCATGTCGCCGTTGAAATAGCGTGTGAATCCCCAAGGCGTCATGACACCCTGCACCAGGCGGTAATTGTCGTAGAGCTCTTCTTCGATGTTGCGCTCTTTGTCAACGGGATCGCGCCAACTGTAGCTCTTCTTGAGGGGCAAGTGGGTGTCGAGATCAAAGAAAAGCTTCACCGCCTCGTCTTTCGAGTTGATCATCGTGATCTGCTCCGCCGTAACGTTGCCGGCCAGAGCCGTGCCATCATAAAAGAATGCCACCTTGGGATCGTTGATCCAGTTGCGAAGCAACGTATTCAGAGACAATCTGCGGCGTCGAAGATAGTCGTCGAGATCCTTCTTCTCTACAGCGTGTGGACCTTTATAGGTTAATTCATAACCCTTTTCACCGACATAGAGGTAAGCTACGTCGCGCTCTTTCGTGACCTCGATGCGTTCCTTGTCAGGATACTCGGTGAAGCGCCAGAACAAGACTCCGTTGCTCGTGGGACGGCCATGATAGAAGCTGTAGGTGCGTCCCTCCTCCTCGATATCGTGGATATTTAGGAATGCCTGGCCGCCGAGCGCCTGGAGAGCCTGATCGAGCAAGGCACGCGCCTTGCGCGCGTTTTCCAGATCAGCCGCAGGAATGGATTGGCTCTGGGCAATGGTAGCTGCTGAAGATGACTTTTCGGCAGCTTGAGCGGAAGCCGGGGGACAGCTCAAAACAGAGACTGACGGCGACAAGAAAAAAATCGCCAGCGCAAAGATGAGAAGCAGATGTTTCATTCAGCTGATCAGTGTGATGCCCGAACAGGAAATTGTAGCTGCTTGCAGCTGAGTTGCGGACTGCGACGGCGGCCTGACTTCCACCTGTGTTGGATGCATAAAAACTGGTGGAGACCTGCTCTGACGGAATTTCGGTAGTGGTGCCATTTGGCTGGCGCTCTATGCCGGTTAAGCGGGAGATCCTTCGCTACGCCTGTAAAACGGCTGCGCTCAGGATGACGCCGGGCAAAAGACCGACCTGCACCATTATCGGAATTTCACGGCTGGCTGGCTATCCCACCAGCACCGCTCCGCCGTTCACATTGAAGACTTCGCCGGTGATAAAGCCGGCATATTCCGTGCATAAAAACAGAACGGGAGCTGCAATCTCCTCGGGCTTGCCCGCGCGACCCAGGGGAATCGTGCGCCGAATCACTTCTCCACTTTTCGGGTCATCTAAGGCAGGCTTTGACATGTCAGTGTCAACCCATCCGGGGGCGACTGAGTTCACGTAGATTCCCGACGACGCCAGTTCGGCGGAAAGGCTTTTCGTCATACTGATTAGCGCGCCCTTGGTGGCGGAATAGTCACAATGAAATGCCTCACCACGCTGGCCGCTGGTGGAGCTAATCAGCACGATATGGCCGGCGGCAGAATGGGTTCGCGGTTGCCCCTTCATCTGCGCGACCGTGTGTTTGACCAGGCCAAAGACCGCGTCGAGGTTGATGGAGAGCGTGGAGCGCCATTGCTCGTCAGTCATCTTCTCGATGGGGACGTCTTGCGGAGGCCAGACGCCGTGATTGGCGACGAGGATGTCGATGCGTCCGAAATGCTTGACCGCTTCGGCAACCAGAGCTCGAGCTGAATCCGCGCTGTTGAGGTTGCTGGCGACGGCGCGACAGCTTGCCTCACCGCATTCCTTCGCTAAAGCTTCAGCCTGTGATTGCGCCTTTTGATAGCTAAATACGACTTTCGCACCCGCCGCGGTGAATAGACGAACTGTGGCTGCGCCAATGCCGCGTGAACCGCCGGTGATCAGGGCAACTTTGTTGGACAGAGAAAGAGAGACGGACATAGTTTCTAGTTTCTAGTGTCTAGTTTCTAGTTTCTAGTTTCTAGTGTTTAGTTGCAAGTCGGGTGGATCGGGAAGAAAGCAAGATCAGAACTCATTCTCATAACCAAGCTGCTGGGCTCGTCGCTTGTGTAATCGGAATGTTACGTCAACCACCGTCTTGCCGAGGGCATTTCTTATCGCATCCGGGTAGGTTTCAGGAATGAAAACAATCCAACCGCGACGGCTATAACAGCAAGCACGTAGGCCGAAAACCCAAAATAGTTTTCGTTAAATGTTTTGACACTCACAAGGCCGAGTTTCCCTGCGTAATACATTCCCGCCAATCCAATGAGCAGGCCGTAAATTCCAGTGAGAATGATGCCGCCTCTCAGGTCAGAACTCCGTTTATAGCGTTGACGAACCCAATACATGCTAATGAAAAATGCCTCCTGAATGACGATCAGCACCGTGATTGGAATTGCGCTTCTAGCGAATGGTAGCCCGGGTCCGATGCGAAGGGCGAGTCCAACAACTATCCCGATGCCCACGAGCAGGGGCACGCCTTTCAGCACCCATCGAGACAAGGTTTCCTGCGCAGGAAGATTCACTACATAGAATTGTCGATGACTGTCGACGGTATCGCACAGATAACTGTCGTAATCAGGTTTACACCAACGACTCTAACAGCCATCTCTGCGGCCCTAGAAACTATCTTTCGCCGACGAGGCTCGTTCCGATTTCAGTTCGCGCAGGAGCAGCCGCACCAGCATGCCGTCGAAACCGGTGCCGGTCATCTTGGCCAGTTCGTCGAGCGCCTGTTCCGGCGTGCGCGCGGCGGCGATGGATTGTTCCGTCAACATATTGGCGTAAGCATCTGACAAGGCGATGATGCGCGCCCACAATGGAATCTGTTCGCCCTTCGCCCCGTCTGGGTAGCCCGTGCCGTCGAAGCGCTGATGATGATGCTCGATGGCCTGGCGCATCATGGTGCTGTGGGGCAGGATCCCGGCGATCTCGGCGCCGACCCGCGCGTGCATCCTGACCAGAAAGAACTCGTCGTCGGTGAGCGGTCCAGGCTTATTCAGAATGCGCTCGGGCACAAAGATTTTGCCGACGTCGTGGATGCGCGCCGCATAGACGAGATCAGCGGTGTCCTCCGGGGGCAGGTGCAGCGCCCTAGCCAGAATCTCGGTATAGCGGGCGACCAGATCGCCGTGGCCGGAGGTGCGCAACTCACGGGATTCGGCAGCCCGGCTGAGAATCTCAATCGACTCTTTCAGCAGCGGAACGTTGCAATCGTCTGGGCCACCACAAAACTTCACCAACATCGAAGTCAATTCTTCGAGATGCTCCGGCCCATTGTGCTCGCGCTGTAAAAAACCCTCGATGTAAGCGGAGATCTGTTGCCGCTGAGCGGCGAACTCCTCGCCCGCGGCAAATTCTTGCGCCGCCGACACCCGGTTGCCACCGGAACGTTTCGAAACGTACATGCCCGCGTCGGCAACGCGGATAATGTCTTCAATGGAGAAGCCATGCATGGGAAAACTGGCCACGCCAAAACTTCCGGTGATGTGGTGCTCGCTGAGAAGCGGATCGGTGGTTATCCACTGGCGCAGGCGTTCGGCTAGCACTTCTGCTTGCTCGGGTCCGGTTTCCGGCATGAGGATTATGAACTCGTCACCGCCGTAGCGTGCGACAACGTTCGACTGCCGGGACTTTTGCTCCAGCAGGCGCCCAACACGGGCGAGCACCAGGTCGCCTTCAAAATGGCCCATGGTGTCGTTGACTTCCTTGAACTTGTCCAGATCGATGAGGACAACCGAGAACGGCCGCCCCGAGCGCGATGCGCGCTTCCATTCCGCCGACAACGCCTCCCAGAAGAAGCGCCGCGTTTTGATTCCGGTGAGACCATCGGTAATGGATTGCTGTTGCAGTTTTTGGAAAACAAAAGCGTTGTGCAGGGCGGTTGCCAGCAAATCTGCCAGCGTGTTCAGGATGAGCACATCCTGCGGCGAAAAGGCGCTGTCGTTGCGACTTTCGATGTTCAACGCTCCCAGCAGAGTCTCGCCGTAGGTGATGGGGATACAGAGTACGGACCGAGACTCGGGCAAAATCGCGCCCATCTGGCCTTCTGCTCCGTTGTGTACCAGAGCGCGTTCGCCGGTGCGCGCGACTCGACCTAGAATTCCGAACCCCAACGGAATGCGCTTGCCCATTGCGTGCGCTGTGGCTCCAGCTTCGGCCTTAATCTCGATCTCCTTCGTTCCGTAATCCAGCAAACCGATGCCGATGTGGTCGAAGCTGAAGTTCTTTTGAATTTCTCCCACGATCTGACCGAGCATATGAACTGGATCGTCGCTCGAAATCGCCGTGCGCGAAATATTGTTCAGGAATGCGAGTTGCCGCGAGCGGCGTTGCTCTTCGGCGAAAAGTCGCGCATTCTCCACCGCAACGGATACTTGCCCGGCCGCAGTTACCAACACATCGAGATCGCGCTGTTCGAAGACGAATTCGCGTTCCGTGCTCATGGCAACCATGATGCCGGCCGGCTTGTTGCCGAGCAGAATTGGCGCTGCACACAGGCACCTGGCGGGGCGCTCGGGAGTATAAGTGATACCCAATCGCGCCCGTGTCTTCTCCAGGTCGGAGCGGATTAGCAAGGGCTGCCCGGTCCTGATCACGAATTCGGTAAAGGCATTTTCAAGTTTGCGCGTTCGTTTCGGAAGAGTGCGATCGTTCTCCACTTCTAGTTCGAAGCGGATTTCGTCCCCTTCCTGAAACGCGATGTAGAAGTTGCTGGTATTGAAAATCTGGCCTAACTCGCTATGGATGGTGCGCAGCACTTCGTCCTGATCGAGGCGCGAACTGATCGCCTTTCCGATCTCGGTGAGTAATTCGTATTCCTGGGTGCGCCGGTGCGCGTCGTGGGCGATCAGGTAGTTGTCGAGCGTGAGCCCGAGTTGCAGCGCGAGCCCAACCATCAGGCGCGGCCCGGAGGTACCAAATGCCTTGCGCTCAGCGTGAGGAAATAAGATGACGCCGAAAGCATGTTCACGGGTCTGCAGGCTTACCGCGGTTAGATTACGGATCTGGGCTTCCGTGAAAACTTTCTTGAATTCATCCAGTGTCCCGATCGATGCGATCGGCAACTGCTCTTTCATTTGAGCGAGGTCGTGCACGGTGAACAGCCCGCCTTGGCGATAGGCGAGCTCGCAGATGTATTCTCCCGTCCCGGTTGAGGTTAATGTGTCAAGAAATTCCGGCGAAAATCCCCGTTCTACCGAAGGCAGCAGACTGCGCCAGCGTTCCGAAATATAGATGACCGCCCGTCGCGCCGATAAGGCACCCGCCAGCCGTTCCAATGCCGACTGCATACTCGGAAGCAAATCGTCAGCCGAGAGCAAGCGCCGCGGATCCACTCCCAGCGTCGAAAGCGCGAGCGTGTTTTCCTGTACGGCATTCCGCTCGTTTTCAAACAGCACCATCACCATCGCGATGCCCAGCAGCATCTGGGGCACGGGCCCGAGATAATTGGCGACACTGCCAAAGCGGGCGCCCCACGGGTTACGGAATTGGCCCGCACCCATCAATACGCCCCACAATGCCAGCGAAAAGGCGAGAACCTTGAAGGCCAGCGATCCTCTGCGGTAGCCGTTTATGTAAAAGATCGCGGAGCAGTACAAGAGCACCGCCGCGATTCCCAGGTCGAGAGCGATTGTGGGTTGCGCTGTTGCCTGGAATGCTCCGCCCACCATGTGCCCTTGAAAGTTAATCCATGCCAGCGCAACTCCGGCTGCTCCCAAGGCTGCGTCGTACCAGAGAAATCGTGAAGGTCCACGCATCAGGCGTGTCGATACAAAGATGCACAAAGCCATGGCCACAAGAAATAAGGAGCTGGCGAAAAACGCCACCGGGGAGGGCGCCCGGTAGAAGGAGAAAGCATCGAGCACGTAGTGCAGCGAGTAGGCGGCCCACGCGAACTGCCAGGCGCGGAAATACGCCTGCCGGCTCTGCTCATAGAGGTACGTGAACACCAGGAACAGCAACAGCGAGACCACTCCCGGAATCACCACCATACTGATAACAACACTGTTCATGAGGCTCGGAGAACCTTAGCGAGATTATGATTCAGAAACCCGGGGAGAAGACTATTAACCTGCGTAATGTTTTCACAGCCGACGATGTGAATACAACAGGATTTAAGTACAGTGTCCAAATCTCAGGAGGCCTAGAATCAATCACTTATCTCGGGCGCGTTTTCCGGCCTTCGCTTGACGATACTTTTCTTGTCCCCATACCATCGAAGTTTCATCACTTATGGCTAAGCCAATCCACGCAAATTCATCTCTGCGCGTGCGTTTCGCGCCGTCGCCCACCGGCTTTCTGCACGTAGGAAGTGCCCGCACTTTCATCTTTAACTGGCTCTACGCGCGCCACAACGATGGAACTGTGATTCTTCGCCTCGACGACACCGACGTCGAGCGCAACACTCAGACCTCGGTGGATTCTATTTTCGATGGATTGAAGTGGCTGAATTTAAGCTGGGACGAAGAATACAAGCAATCCGAGCGCCTCGAACTGCACCGCAAGATTGCGTGGGCAATCTTCGAGAAGGGCCTTGCCTATCGCGACTTCACGCCTGCCCATACCGGAGACGCCGAGAAATCAGGGGCGCAGGGAACGTGGCTTTTTAATCCCGGGGCGCGCGAACTTTCAGGCGCAGAGAGTGATCGCCGCGCTGCGGCAGGAGAGCCCTTTGGCTTGCGTTTTCGCGTGCCACGTGAAACCGGGCAAACGGTGCGGTTCAGCGATGCGGTCTACGGCGACCAAGTGAAGGCCGGGGACGATATCGAAGACTTCGCGCTGCTGCGCTCCGATGGCATGCCAACTTACCACTTGGCATCCTGCGCCGACGACGCCGACCTGCGCATCTCTCACATCATTCGCGGCCAGGATCATCTCACGAACACTTTCAAACATGTGCTCATCTTCGAAGCCGCTGGCTCTGCGCCGCCGCAGTTCGCGCATTTGCCCCTGCTGGTCGCGCCCGATGGCACTAAACTTTCCAAACGAAGGCACGGTCCGGTCGTCAGCGTTACTACTTACCGCGACGCAGGATTCCTTCCCGAAGCGTTCATCAATTTTCTCTGCCTGCTCGGCTGGTCGCCAAAGGATAACCGCGAGAATATGTCGTTGCACGAGCTGATGGATGCTTTTTCGCTTGAGGGAATCAACCGTTCGAACGCAGTGGTGAACTTCAAAGAACCCGCGGCGACGCCGGAGGAAACGTTCGACCCTAAAGCAGTGTGGCTGAATGCGGAGCACATTCGGGGCCTGCCCATGGAGGAATTGAGCGCTCGTCTGCTGCCGATCGTGCTCGCCGCTGGATTCAGCGTCACGCCGGAAAAGATGCTGCGGGTCACGCCGCTGATCCGCGAGCGCATCAAGCTGCTGCGCGATGTGCTCAGTGCTGCTGATTTTTTCTTCGTCGACCAACTGCCGCCGTACGATCCAGCCGAACTCATCCCGCAAAAGGGAGACGCGGCCATGGCGCTGAAGGTTCTCACTCGAGCCCGGGAGGTGCTGGCGAATGTCGAATTTAAACACGATCCGCTGGACCAGGCTCTGCGCGCCGCTGCACAGGAACTCGGAGTGAAGGCTGGGCAGATGTTTCAGCCCATTCGCGTCGCCGTCTGCGGACGCAAGAATGCGCCGCCGCTGTTTGAGACGCTGGAAGTGCTAGGAAGGGAGACTGCGCTGGCGCGCATCAAGCAGGCGGCACAGTTGAACATCACATAACGGTCCCTGGGTACTGTGGAAGTGCGCTAACCAAAACCCCGAACCGTTCCCAGTTCGGGGTCGTCAACCTGTCCAGTTAACAAGCCCATTATCGAAGACCCGCCTCCTCAAGTCAATGTGACTTTTGGTATAGGAGAGACTCCCTGTCCTGAGTCTCTCCGCCAGCTTCCCTACCAAACCAGGGATGCCGTGGACCCGGCGGGAGTCGAACCCGCACCTTCCAACTGGACAGGTTGACGTGCTGCCAATTACACCACGGGCCCCGATCCAAGCTTATTGGCAGTAACGAGAGCCCGCAATCATCTACGACACAAATCGGCGAACAGCCTTCCGTTTCGGGAACACGCTTAGGTTCTTGACAAGGACGCGACACAAATGTTCCAGCCGATCCGCGTCGCAGTCTGCGGACGCAAAAATGCGCCGCCGCGTTTGAACCCTGGAAGTACTGGGGCGGGAGACGACGCTGGCGCGCATCGATCAGGCGACTCAACGGATCGGATAAAAGGTCGCATCCTTGTCCAACGAAGATTTGATCTTGGCGAACGTCGGGTTCGCGCATCCTACGATAAAATTAAAGGGTAATGAATCCATCGCATCCTTCCACCGAAACTGGAGAAAAAGCTGTGGCTGCCTCGCCGTTGCCTGCTTCGTCGAACTTTGTTCGCGACATCATTGTTGAAGATCTCAAGACCAACAAGTTCAACGGGCGCGTGCAGACGCGCTTCCCTCCGGAGCCCAATGGCTATCTGCACATCGGTCATGCCAAGGCCATCTGCATCGACTTCGGACTGGCCGACGAATTCGGCGGGCATACCAATCTTCGTTTCGACGACACGAATCCTGAGAAGGAAGAAACGGAATACGTCGAGTCGATCAAGGCCGACGTCAACTGGCTCGGCTTCCAGTGGGACGGGCTTTTCTACGCCTCGGATTATTTCGACCAGCTCTACGAGTGGGCCATCAAACTTATCAAGGATGGCAAGGCTTACGTCGATGATCTGACGGCGGAAGAGATTCGCAAGCATCGCGGCACCCTTACCGAACCAGGCAGGGACAGCCCTTATCGCAATCGTTCGGTGGAAGAGAACTTGGGTTTATTTGAACGCATGCGAGCAGGCGAATTTCCCGACGGTTCGCGCACGCTGCGGGCGAAGATCGATATGGCCTCGCCCAATCTCAACTTGCGCGACCCGGTGATGTACCGCATCTTGCATGCTGAGCATCACCGCACCGGGAACAAATGGTGCATCTATCCGATGTACGACTATGCGCATGGGCAGTCGGATTCCATTGAGCGGGTCACGCACTCCATCTGCACGCTCGAGTTCGAAGACCATCGTCCGCTCTACAACTGGTTCATTCAGCAGTTGGGGATCTTTCCGTCGCAGCAAATCGAGTTCGACCGGCTCAATCTCACCTACACGCTACTGAGCAAACGCAAGCTGCTGCAGCTGGTGCAGGAAGGACAGGTGAGCGGATGGGATGACCCGCGGATGCCCACGCTCGGCGGGATTCGGCGCCGCGGATACACGCCGGAGGCGATTCGAAAGTTCGTTGCGTCGATCGGTGTATCGAAGACCACGGGCTCGATCGAACTGGCGATGCTCGAACACTTCGTCCGCGAAGATCTGAACAAGCGCGCTCCGCGAGTGATGGCGGTGCTGCGTCCGCTGAAAGTTGTGATCGACAACTATCCGGAAAATGTGGTCGAAGAGATGGAAGCGGTGAACAATCCGGAAGACGCCAGCGCGGGCACGCGGAAAGTTCCGTTCGCGCGCGTGCTCTATATCGAGCAGGATGACTTTCGCGAAGATCCGCCGAAAGGATATTTTCGTCTTTCGCCGGGACGCGAAGTGCGCCTGCGTTACGGCTATCTGGTGACATGCACCAGCGTAGTGAAGAACGAAAAAGGGGAAGTCATCGAGGTGCACTGCACCTATGATCCTGCGACGCGCGGCGGAAACACTCCCGATGGCCGCAAGGTGAAAGGCACCATCCATTGGGTGTCGGCTTTGCATGCGATCGATGCTGAGGTGCGGATTTACGAGAACTTGTTCAGCAAAGAAAATCCTGGCGAGGTTGAGGAGGGGAAGGATTTCACTGCGAATCTCAATCCGAATTCGCTTGAGGTAATCGCGAATGCCAGGCTTGAGCCATCTCTGGCGAATGCTGCTGCCGGCAGCCGGTATCAGTTTGAACGATTGGGATATTTCTGCGTTGATCCGGATTCAAAACCTGGTAAGCCGGTGTTCAACCGCACCGTGGCGCTGAAGGATACTTGGGCGAAGTTCGAAAAGAAGCAGGGCGGGAAAAGCTAAACGCGTCTCAGGCCGCCATTAAAAGCAAAACCCCGAGCGGGAACTCCACTCGGGGAGTTAGCCCGTCAAGCTATCGTGGTGTCTGCCTGTCCAGCTTCCAGAATAGTATCGGCGGAAGTTCGGATCGGTTTAAATCGCTGAGAGCTAAAAGCCAAAAGTTAGTTATGCACGTGTGGGCTCTGCGCCGGGTTCGCTTTGTGCTCGGCCGGTTCTTTCACGACTTTCACTTCAAAACTCACGGGCAGAGTTTTCGGGGGATAACAGGCGGCGTTGTCGCAGGCCTGGTAGCGCAGCACGCCGTGCATCACATATTTTCCGGGGACGACTGACTTGAGCGGGTGCACTCCGAGGGCGATCGTAAAGTCTCCGCTATACACACTCAGTTTTTCGTCGGGTGAGAAAGGGAAGCTCGCATCCTCGCCGGCTGGATACTCGATTTTTCCCAAAATAATATCCGTGGGCAAGTCCATCTTCAGCGCGGTTGGAATGAGGAACTCCGACTTGGGTGTGTTTGAGTTGATGTGGTAACCGGCAGGGATGCGGAAATTAAGACTCACCATGGTCTGCTGGGTGCGCTGAGCTGTAACCAGCGGCACTGCGGCCACGGTAAGAGTAGGAGCTTTGCCCAGGGTTTGAGCGGATGAAACGCTTGCGGCCGTCAAAACAAAGAGCGCAAGCAAGCCGCGCAACTCTGCACTACCGGTTTTGAAAATCTCCGTCTTCATTTGATCGGCGGTCATTCTGGCGCAACCTTCGTCGAAGCCGATGCCTGGCTCGGAGGCTGGGTGTTGAGCGCCTTCTTGATGGAGTCCTCGATTTCGGCTTTGCCCCTGAGTCCGATGATTTTGTCCATGATCTTGCCGTCGCGCGAGATCACGAAACTTTCCGGCAGCGCCGGGACGCCGCCATACTGGTCGCCCACCGACTCTTTCCCGATCAAGATGGGATAGTTCACTCCCATATCTTTGGCGAACTTGGCGATGTCTGCCTTGCTGCCATCGTCCATAGCGACGCCGACGATTTGTAATCCTTGCGAGCCATACTGCTTTTGAAAATCAACGAACCAGGGCATTTCGATCTTGCACGGGCCGCACCAGGTCGCCCAGAAGTTGAGCAGCACGGCCTTGCCGCGTAAATCGGAAAGCCGCATGCTTCTGCCGTCGAGCGACTCGAGAGTGAAATCGGGCGCCACGGTTGATGTTGTGAGATGCGAAGTAAGGCCTGCGCCCCGCGCCTTGTGGTATCCGACATACAACATCAGTGCGACGACGAACGCCAGAATCACTAGAACCAGAGGACTACGTTTCACAGAATTCTCCATAACCGGTCCTAAACGAAGCGATGAACCCAGCGACCGTTCTAGAATCAAGACCTATAGAGCAAAACGATTCAGAAACGAAAGCCAGTTCGAAATCATGGTGAAGCGGCCGAGCACCAGCAATACTCCGAGGGCGATCAGCAACGCTCCAGAGGCCACTTCCAGCGCATGCATGTGCGAGCGGAAGCGGCTGTAGAACTTCAGAAAACGCTCTACACCGAGCGCGGTCAGCAGGAACGGCACCGCAAGTCCCAAGGAATAAATTGCCAGCAGAATCATGCCTTTCGAGAGCGTATCCTGCGCCGCAGCGAGCGTGAGAATACCGGCGAGGATGGGTCCAATACACGGAGTCCAGCCAAAGGCGAAAGCAAAGCCAATGACAAAGGCGCCAACCGGCGTGCTACCGCCCTTCAGTTCGTGCATGCGCGTATCCGCGTAAAGCGCTTTGATCTTGAGAATGCCAGTGAGATGAAGGCCAAACAGAATAATGATGACGCCAGCCACCACCGCCAGCGTGTGTTTGTATTGTGCGGCGATCTGCCCGATCTCGGTGGAGATTGCGCCCAGGGTAATAAACACTACGCTGAAGCCGAGGATAAAGCCCACCGAGTTCGTCATGACGCGGCGCATGAGGCGCCCTTGCGATGACTTAAGTTCATCGACTCCCGCGCCGGAGATCAGCGAAACGTATCCCGGAACCAGCGGCAGGACGCAGGGCGAGAGAAACGAAATCAGCCCGGCGAAGAACGCGGCGATCGGAAGTGGAAGGCTCGACATGCGTCTCTCATTGTACTGCCAGAGTTCTGTCCCAGTCAGCAAACGGATGATTGAGCAGCGAATAAGTTACACGCAGCTGTGTGAATTGACGGGATTCACGTGCGCCCCCTAGAATCGAAACGGGGAATAGTTTCCCCGCAACCATCTCAAACACCCATGCCTCTTTACGAATATCAGTGCGAAAAATGCGGTCACCGCTTCGAAAAAATCCAGAAGTTTTCCGACAAAATGATTAAGAAATGCCCGGAATGCGGCGGGCGGGTTGAGCAGATGATTTCCGCACCAGCCGTACAGTTCAAGGGATCCGGCTGGTACGTCACCGACTACGCGAAGAAATCCGACGCGCCCTCTTCATCCGATGGCGGAGGAAAAGACTCGAAGAAGGAAGACAAATCGAAGTCGGATAGCTCGTCCAAGGACAGTTCTTCGAAGGAGAGTTCGAAAGAAACTTCATCGAAAGAAAGCTCGTCGAAAGAAAGCTCGTCGAGGGAAAGCTCCGGGAATGAACGCTCGTCAAGGGAATCCTCGTCCCGAAAATCTGGCAGGCACAAATAGCGGCGGCGCGCCCGGATGTTCGCCTATTTCAGTTCCCGTTGAAAGTGATCTTCGATCATGTGGAACAAGTGCTCGCGGGCATCGCTTCCAGAAATGCTATGAGTTTTGTTGGGATAGATCATCAGGTGGAACTGCTTGCCCGCCGCGATCAGTGCATTGATCATTTGAACGCTGTTCTGGAAGTGCACGTTGTCGTCGCCCATGCCGTGGGCTAGCAATAACTCTCCGTGCAGATTCGCGGCAGCGGCCGTAACGTCGGACTCGGCATAGCCCTTGGGATCGTCTTTGAGTTGGCCCATGTAACGTTCTGTGTAAATGCTGTCGTAGTTAATCTGATTGGTGACAGGGGCGACGGCAACTCCGGCACGAAAGCGCTCCGAGTGGGTCATGGCATAGAGTGTCATGGAGCCGCCGTTCGACCATCCCCAGATCGCCACGCGTTCTCGATCGAGTTGCGGATACTGGGCGAGAAGCTGATCGAGCGCGGTCAGTTGATCCTTCAATTCGAGCGCGCCAAACTCATGGCGAATCGCGGTCTGGAATTTACGGTCCCGGCCCGGAGTTCCGCGATTATCGACGGCGAAAATCGCGAATCCCTGGCGCGCAAGGATCTCATCGAACGGATCAGTCAGTTCCTTTAACACCTTCTGCGCCGCAGGACCGCCATAAATGTTAACGATCAAGGGAATCTTGCCGGTCGGCGGCGGGTTTGGAGGCAGCAACAAACGCCCGTAGAGCGTTGTGCCATCGTCCGCTTTGAACTCCAGAAACTTCGGCGCCCGCAATCCATACTCTGCGACCTCATCGCGCGCCTGCCATACTGGAAAACATTTGCCGCCCACCGTGCACAGAGATATTTTCTGCGAGCTTGTGGGACTCATGAATGTCTGTTGGTAGTGTTTGCCATCGTCGGAAAACGTAGCCGAATACACTCCCTCATCATGCGTAAGTTGCTGCAGGCCCGTTCCATCGAGTTTGATGGAGAAAATATGCTGTTGCCGCGGATCGTCTTTGTTGGCGAGGAAAAACAGGGTGCCGTCGACCTCGTCGCTGCCTTCGATTCCCAGGACCTCGAACTCGCCGTGCGTCAGTTGCCGCTCCAGCTTCGCGTCCGCCGCCATCGGATTCTGCTTATCAAAGCTGTACAGGTAGAGATGCATGTTTCCGTCGCGCCAACTCGGCCACAGGAACTCGCCGCCAGACTGCAGGAACCGAACCTCAACATGATCGAAGTCGATCCAGGCACCCGGAGTGGTTTCGGTCAGAACAATCCGCGATTTCCCGGACTTCGAATCGACAAAATACAAATCCAGTTTGTCCTGGTTACGGTTGAGAACCTCGGCCCAGATCACTCCCTCACGGACCCAGCCAAAACGAGGAATGTATGCCTCCGAATCATCAGTAAGAGAAATCCAGCGCACTTTTTCCCTGCCTTTGTCGGCATCTACCACGCCGAGCTTCACTTCGGGATTTGGATCGCCAACTTTCGGATATTTTTCGTTGTCCACGGTTGGGTGCGTTGGGATCAGGTTAGCGATGGGATAGGTGGGCACTTTGCTTTCGTCCATGTGCAGGAAGACGATCTGCTTGCTGTCTGGCGACCAGAAATAATTGCTGCGCACGGCCAGCTCTTCGGCATAGACCCAATCGATGTCGCCGTTGAAGAGGTTTTCCCCTGTGTCATTGGTAAGTTGTTTTTCGCCATTGCCGCTAATCGGCCGAACGTACAGATTGTGTTTGCGAACGTAGGACACGTGGGTGCCATCGGGGGAGAACTTGGGATCGCCGCTGGGATCAGGCGCCGAAGTGAACTGCACAGCCGTTCCAGTCGCCAAATCAAAAAGCCAAAGCTGTCCCTGGGAGTCGAAAATGAGGTGCTTCGAATCCGGCGCCCACAAATAGGCTGCTACGTGATAGCGCGTCAGGCGCTCTCGTTCGCGCTCATCTTTCACTTTGTCGTAATCGGGGGCGAGCGAGGCTAACTTGGCGGCGCTCAACAAAACTTTTTTCTCACCCGTGGCCGCGTCCACATACCACAGCTCACCGTGCTCTCCCTCGTCGTCACGCTGCACAAACGAGAGCTTGGTACCGTCGGGACTCCACTCGACGTTTTCGGGACCGCGCCCTCCCAGGCCGCCGGGGGCGAAGATCGCCTCGATGGTGAGCGGTTTCACCGGCGAGGACGATTGCGCGCCGAGCAGGCCACCCAGAACAAGAAGGAGAACATTAGCCGAAGCGAAAAGCGATATCAGTTTGTTCACGGAAACCTCAGCGGATTCAGAAGTGAAGGAGAAAGTGCAACGCGAACGAAAGAGTTTAACACCGGCGAGGCGCATTGAACGCAGTTGGCTCAACGATGAGGCCAGGTTTCCGCATGATAGAATCAAAGCTGAGTCCTTTCGGGATGCTTCCAGAAATAGAAAACTTGCTGCGCCTGCAAGAAGCGGACAAGGAAATCCGCCGCTTGCAGGATGAAATTGCCGACCTCCCCAAGCGCGTTGCCGCGATCGAACACAAGTTGGCCGACACCAAGGCGCAACTCGAAAGAGCGCAGGCCGCCGTCAAGGCCGACGAAGGTACTCGCCGCAAGCACGAAAGCACAATTTCCGACCTTCGGGGCAAGATCTCCAAATACCGCGACCAGTCTCTCGACGTAAAAACCAACGAGCAATACAAGGCGCTGCTGCACGAGATTCAGTTTGCGGAAAAAGATATTGCGGCCACGGAAGATAAGATGCTTGAGTTGATGCTCAGCGCTGACGCGCGCGACAAAGAGGTAAAAGCTGCGCAGGCCGAACTGAAAGCGGAAGTTGCCGAGATCGAAAAAGAGAAAGCAGAAGCCCGCGAGCGCACCGCGGTGGACGAGAAGCAGCTCGCCGATTGGCGCGCCAAACGCGATCAGATGCGCGCCGGTGTCAATGAAGATCTGCTGCGGCATTATGAGCGGGTCTCCAAATTTCGCGGCAGCGGCATCTCAGAAGTGCGCGATCACAAATGCATGGCTTGCCAGGTCATGCTTCGGCCGCAGATCTACAATGATGTGCGCACCGGGCAACAGACCGTAGTCTGTGATTCATGCCAGCGGATTCTTTATTTCAATCCGGCCAATGAAATGCAGGCACTCGAGCCGGAGCACAAACGCTCCCGCCGTCACCATCCAAAGATCGATGCGCCGCAAGCGTGGTATTACCGTCAGGAGTTCGGCGATGCGGGCGAGGTTTTCTTGTGTTTGACGAATGCCTCGGGACAGGCTAGCCGCCGCGTCTTCGACATGGGTACTGGCCGGCTGATCGGCGATATTTTGATTCGCGAAGGCGACTACCGCCATGCGTTTCCGGAAGACATCACCGGCGCCATCCGCCTTAACGGATCGTGGGCCGAGAGCGAGATGGAAAACTGGGGCACGGAAATGCCAATGACAGCACTAGACTCTCTCCACGTCGACCTCGAAGCCGCACGCTACGAAATGAGTTCGCACGCGTCGGCAAAATCGAAGACGTCCGCTGCTATTTCCACGGAGCAGGCCGCCAGCTAGCAAGGCCATGCTGGACGCCATCGACTCCTACAACGTTACCGCCAAGTACTACGACGGCGCCTACGCCGCCAAGGAAGACCTCGTAGATCTGCCTTTCTACCTTGAGCTCGCAGAACGGTCGCGCGGCCCAATCCTAGAGATTGCCTGTGGTACCGGACGCGTTCTGCTTCCCATTGCACGGAAGGGAATCGAGATTCACGGCGTGGACAACGCGCTGCCCATGCTTCGGATTTTGAAAAACAGTTTGGCTGGAGAACCCGATAACGTTCGGCAAAAGATTACGCTTCACGAAGGCGATATGCGCGACTTTCGCCTGGGCGCACAATTTCCCCTCGTAATCATTCCCTTCCGCCCCATGCAGCACATGCATACAGTTCAAGACCAAGTCAGCGCTCTCACTGCCGCGGCCGCGCATCTAAGCGATGCAGGAATCCTCGCGTTCGACGTTTTCTATCCGAAGTTCGAAATGATCAATTCAAGAATGGGCGAGGAAGTGCAAGAGATGGAGTGGAGTTCGACTTCGGATCGAGCGACAATCGTGCGCCGCTGCTTCAGAAAAGATTCGGTCGACAAAATTAATCAGATCTTCAATTTCACCTTCATCTACCGCACATTTCAGGCCGGCGAGCTAATTTTGGAAGAGACGGAAGATTTCAGGCTGTCCTATTTCACCTATCCGCATCTGCGCGCATTATTTCTGCTGGCAGAGCTGGAGCCGGCTGCGGAATACGGCTCTTTCGCGAAAGCCCCTCTCGACAATGATGCTCAGCAGATGATTTTTCTGCTGCGGAAAGCTGGGCGTGCCTGCACCTGACATTTGGCGGCAAGGCGGAGCCTAACGCGAGCCTTGTCAGATAACATCGAAGGATGGTCCGCAAGGCAGCAGCTTCCGATTCTGGTTTCACCGTCACTGTTTCCCCGCGCGGCGCGTCACGGTTGAAGGACGGTCATGTCTGGGTGTACCGCTCCGACATTGTCTCGGCTGCAGGGATTGCTCCCGGATCGCTGGTCGCCGTCGCCGATCAGCGCGGGCAATTTCTGGGGACTGCGCTTTATTCGAGCTCTTCGCAGATCGCCATCCGGCTCATCTCACACGATCCTGTTGCCGATTTTCCGGCGCTGCTTCGGCAGCGTGTCGTTGACGCCATTACTTATCGCGAACCAATCGTTCGCGATACGAATGCCTACCGCGTGATTTTCAGCGAAGCCGACTTCTTGCCCGGCCTGATCGTCGATCGCTACCACGACATTCTCTCGATGCAGATTCTCACCCAGGCCATCGATGGCGAGATTGTCCGTGAGACGTTAATTTCCGAGCTGACGGAGCGTCTGCAGCCGACCGCCATCGTGGAGCGGGTAGATCCGCGCGTGCGCCAACTCGAGGAGCTGCCGTCGCGCTCCTCCGGCCTTTTGCGAGGAGAAAAAACTTCGACAATCTTTACCATGAATGGAGTCCAGTTTCACTTCGACTCGCTCGAAGGCCAGAAGACGGGAGCTTTTCTCGACCAGCGCGAGAACTATGCCGCCGCAGCCCAATACGCCCACGGCGACGCACTCGATGTCTTCTGCTATCAAGGAGGCTTCGCCCTTCATCTGGCCCCGCGCTGTTCCCACGTCACCGGCATCGACAGCTCCCGTCCCGCACTGGAAATCGCCGACCAGAACGCCGTGCTCAACCGCCCGCAATTCGCTGGCAAGGAAGTCGAGTGGATCGAGGCGAATGCCTTCGACCTGCTCAAGGACTATGCTGGCTCCGGCCGGCGCTACGACACTGTAGTGCTCGATCCCCCGGCTTTTGCCAAGAGCAAGCGAGATCTGGATGCCGCCATGCGCGGCTACAAAGAACTGAATCTTCGAGCGCTGAAGATGCTTCGACCGGGCGGAACCCTGGTGAGCTGCTCCTGCTCGTATCATGTCAGCCAGGCCGATTTCCTGGAGATGCTGCGGCTAGCCGCCCACGATGCCCATCGGACGGCGCGTCTCGTTGAGGTTCGCGGGCAGTCCAAAGACCACCCCATCCTGCTGAATGTCCCAGAAACGGCCTATCTGAAATGTCTGATAGTCAATGTAAGATAATGAAAAATAAGACAAATATTAAGATTGACAATAACGCACTCATATTTTATGCTTCTTTTATAATAACTACGGCATCGAATGTAGTGACCGAGGCCCATGAATGTGAGTAGATGGGCCTCTCACCAAATTCCAAGCCCCAAGATTTCAAGGAGGATTTTGCCATGACAGTTCTTACCCGTTGGGAACCATTCCGCGAGTTTTCCACCCTGCAAGATCGCATCAACCGAGTGTTCCGTGAGTCCTACCGCGGCGAAGGCCAGGATGAGTCCCTCACTACCTCAAGCTTTGCCCCAGCCGTCGATGTCTACGAAGATGAGCACAACGTGAGTCTCAAGATCGAAGTGCCCGGGATCGATGAGAAAGACATCGACATTCGTCTGGAGAACAATACTCTCACCGTGCACGGGGAGCGAAAGATTGAGAAGGAAGAGAAGGAAGAGAACTATCGCCGCGTGGAGCGCCAGTACGGCAGCTTCACTCGCACTTTCACTCTGCCCACCACCGTGGATGCCGAGAAAGTTTCGGCAAACTACGACAAGGGCGTGTTGAAAGTGACTCTGCCCAAAAAGGCCGAAGCTAAGCCCAAGCAGATCAAGGTCAACATCGGCAGCACCGAGAAGACCCTGGAAGCCAAAGGCCCCAGCAAAGCCGCGTAAGTTGGCAATGCTCATGTAGGGACAGCCACCCTCGGCTGTCCGGTCGAGCGATAGCTCGACTTGCTTTTCGACGGGAGGCGGCAAAATTGCCGGCTTCCCGTTTTATTTTATCCGCGAAGCTTTGGTTCGGGAGCGGAGTTAGTTCACAATGCTTGCAGGGCCATGAAGCTGTGAAAGCGACACTCGAAGCGATCAACCAGATGCAAGCCGACGGAATTATTTGCCATTACGCCATTGGCGGAGCCGTCGGGGCAACTTTTTACCTGGAGCCGGCGGCAACGTACGACCTGGATGTTTTTGTGATTCTTCCGGCAGCAGATGCAGGCCCGCTTGTAAGCCTTGCTCCCATCTACGAACATCTAAAAGCCCGAGGCGGTATAGTGCAGCACGAACATATCGTGATTGGTGGGTGGCCGGTGCAGTTTTTGGTTCCGAGCAACGATTTGGAACGCGAAGCTGTCACCGGATCTCTGCCCACGACGGTTGATGGAGTCCGTACGTGGGTCATTATGGAAGAGCATCTCGTCGCCATTGCCCTTCAAACTGGAAGAATGAAAGACTATCTTCGGATTTTGCAATTTATGGAACAAGGCGCGGTAGATATGGCCGCATTGCAAAGCATCATTCAGCACCACGGCCTGACCTCAAAATGGAAGCAATTCGAGAGCAGATTTTTGGAAGGACCACATGGATAAGTCAAAAATGAGGGATACGCTGGCCGGGCTCAGCTTCACCGAAAAGATCAAAATTTTGGAGAGATTGCGCGACCGCGATAGAGCGATCGCAGCCGCCGGCCTCAGACGAAAAACTGAACGAGTGAGTAGCGCTAAGCCAGTCGCGAAAAAGAAAGATTGAACTCAGTTTTTCAAATTACCCAATTACTGAATTACACAATAACCAAATGGAGTGACCCATGCCTATCCGTTGGGATAAATTCACAGTTAAAGCGCAAGAAGCCGTACAGCGCGCAAACGAACTTGCTTTAGAACACGGCAATCCGGAGTTGCTGCCGCTGCACGTACTCGCTGCCCTACTCGAGGACAAAGAGGGCATCGTTGCGCCCGTGCTCGAGAAAATCGGTATCGGCCCGCAAGCTGTTCTTACCGATCTCTATCGCGACATTGAGAAACTGCCAAAGGTTTCTGGCGAAGCTGCGCAGGCCGCGCTCTCGAACGCCGCCAACAAGCTACTCGAGCAAGCCTTCAAAGAAGCCTCGAACTTCAAGGACGAATACGTTTCCACCGAACATCTTCTGCTCGCTATTACGCACCTGAAGCAGGATGCAGCGGCGCAGATCCTTGCCCGCCACGGCGCAACCTACGACGCGATTCTGAAAGCATTGACCGCGGTGCGTGGCTCGCAGAAAGTTACCGACCAGAATCCTGAAGCCAAGTACCAAGCCCTAGAACGATATGCTCGCGACCTTACCGAACAAGCCCGCCGCGGCAAGCTCGACCCGGTCATCGGACGCGACGAAGAAATTCGCCGCGTGGTTCAGGTTCTGTCGCGCCGCACGAAAAATAATCCTGTGCTTATCGGCGAACCGGGAGTGGGTAAGACCGCCATCGTCGAAGGTTTGGCGCAACGAATCATCTCGGGAGACGTGCCTGAGGTTCTAAAGAACAAACGCGTAGTCGCGCTCGATCTTGGATCGATGCTCGCTGGAGCAAAATATCGCGGAGAGTTTGAGGATCGGCTTAAGGCCGTCTTAAAGGAAATCGAAGATTCGTCAGGACAGGTAATTCTTTTTATCGACGAGCTGCACACCCTGGTTGGAGCGGGCGCAAGCGAAGGCGCGATTGACGCTTCCAACATGCTCAAGCCCGCGTTGGCTCGCGGCGAACTGCGCGCCATCGGCGCCACCACGCTCAATGAATACCGAAAATACATCGAGAAAGATGCCGCTCTGGAACGCCGCTTTCAGATTGTTTTCGTCGGCGAACCCAACGTTGAAGACACCATCGCGATCCTTCGCGGATTGAAAGAACGATACGAGGTGCATCACGGCGTGCGCATCAAAGACTCGGCAATCGTCGCCGCCGCGACGCTGTCGCACCGTTACATTTCCGACCGCTTCCTGCCGGATAAGGCCATCGACCTGGTTGACGAAGCGGCTGCGTCGATTCGCATCCAGATCGATTCGCTTCCTACTGACATCGATCAGCTTGAACGCCGGGCCATGCAGCTTGAAATCGAAAAACAGGCGTTGAAGAAAGAAGACGATCCCAATTCGAGGGAGCGGCTGGCTGTAATCGAAAAGGAACTTGCCGGCATTCGCGAGAAATCGAACGCGCTCAAGGCGAATTGGAAAAAAGAAAAAGACCTGATCGCGCGCTCGCGTGAGCTGAAGGAAAAAATCGAGAAGCTCAAGATCGAAGAGCAGGCCGAAGAGCGCAAGGGCAATTTGCAGCGTGTCGCCGAAATCCGTTATGGACTGTTGCGGCAGGCCGAAGAAGAGCTCAGCCGGCTCACGGCCAAAATCGACGGCAAGGGCGCTGGCGCCCCACGAATGCTTAAAGAAGAAGTAGACGAAGAGGATATCGCCCGTATCGTCTCAAAGTGGACCGGCATTCCTGTCTCGAAGATGCTGGAGGGCGAAGTCAAGAAGCTGGTCACAATGGAAGATCGTCTGCGCCTGCGCGTCATCGGCCAGGACGAGGCTTTGGAACGCGTGGCCAACGCTATCCGCCGCTCCCGCGCCGGACTCAGCGATCCCAAACGGCCCATCGGCTCATTTATCTTCCTCGGCCCAACCGGAGTCGGCAAAACCGAGTTGGCTCGCGCCCTCGCCGAATTTCTCTTCGACGACGAGCGCGCCCTTCTGCGCATTGACATGTCGGAGTACATGGAGAAGCATGCGGTCTCCCGCTTGATCGGTGCGCCGCCGGGTTACGTTGGCTACGAGGAAGGAGGCCAACTCACCGAGCAGGTGCGGCGCCGTCCGTATGCGGTCGTGCTTTTCGACGAAATCGAAAAGGCTCATCCTGATGTTTTTAATGTCCTGCTGCAGATCATGGATGACGGACGCCTCACGGATGGCAAGGGCCGCGTGGTCGACTTCAAGAACACCATCATCATCATGACTTCGAATCTCGGCTCCAGCTACTTGCAAGCCGAAAATCTGCGCACAGCGAGCGATTTTGAGAAGGCGACTGAGCAGGTGACGAACGCCTTACACGGCCACTTCCGGCCGGAGTTCCTGAATCGCGTTGACGACATCATTGTCTTCCGTCCGCTCGGCAAGGAACAGTTGGTCAAGATCGTTGAGCTACGCCTCGAGGACGTGCGGCGTCTGCTCGCCGATCGCAAGATTTCGATCGAACTCACCGACGCTGCAAAAGAACTATTGTTCACGCAGGGGTACGACCCGAATTTCGGCGCGCGGCCGCTGAAGAGGTCTATCCAGAAACTGGTGCAGGATCCTCTGGCTCTGAAGATTCTGGATGGAGAGATTCTGCATGGCGACCACGTGATCGTCGACGCCGACAAAAAAGCTGCCAAGATGAAATTTGAGGTCAGTAAGCGCGTAGGAGAAAAAGAACCGGTGAAGGCGAAACGGTAAGGAGTTACATACGTTTCGCAGGCGGTTCTGATTTATCACCTTTGAAAGCCTCGGTCACGTCGGCGGATTGAGTCAGAAACCACACTGCGACGATCTTCGCCATCATCTGCCCGCCATACCAGGCGAGACGCCAATTCAGATCGGTCGCGGCCGCTGAAACAGCCGGTATGCCCGCCGCGACTCCAAGCACCATTAGCACCACGGCAAACCAGCGAGCCCAGTTGCGAACTTGAAAGAGCCCCCAGCCGACCAGGCCCCATCCCGCACCCACGAGAATGGCGCTTTGCGGTCCGGCAAGTTCGCGGCCGTACATAAATGGCGCCCTCATATTCGGTGAGATCGTGGCGGGCGCCACGAACTCGATAGCCCCAACAGTGAGGAGATATCCTGCAACTAGGAAGAATGCAACTGCAATTACCGCTACCCCTGCCGGCCGCTCCATATGAATGAGACTAACGAAACTTTAGATCTTTTCGCATTCGAACAGGCATTCGAACTCGTATTTGAACTCAGATTTGAACTCTTCCGCCATCCGCTCGTATACTGACAGCCCGCTATGAAGGTTGTAGTGATTATTCCGGCTGCAGGACTTGGCACCCGCATGGCTCCGATACCAGCGGGCTCCGCCAGCAAACAGAAAAAGAAGACGACGCCCTCAAAGCAGTTTACAGAGCTGGGCGGAACGCCAATTCTCATTCGTACGCTGCGCAAATTTGCCGCGGTCGAAGCGGTAAGCGAAATCTGGATCGCTCTGCGCGAAAACGAGATTTCCGGTTTCCGCGCCCGGCTTGAAAGCGAAGCGAAGGACGTTCTGAACAAGAAAGTGGAATTCGTTGTCGGCGGCGAACATCGCCAGCAGTCGGTGGAGAATGCGCTGAATGCGATTGCGGCGGCGGCGGATGATATTGTTCTCGTGCATGATGCGGTGCGGCCGTTCGTTACCAGTGAAATTATCCAGGAAGTGGTCGACGCAGCGGCAAAATACGGCGCGGCCATCGCCGGCATGCCCGCCGTCGATACCGTGAAGCAGGTCGAGCGCACCGCCGAAGGCGCACTGATTAAGGCTACGATTCCGCGCGCCGGCATCGTGATGGCGCAAACGCCGCAAGGCTTTCGCTACAGCGTGATCAAGAAGGCATTTGATGAGGCTGCGGCGGACGGCTTCCTCGGCACCGACGAAGCTTCGCTGGTGGAAAGATCAGGACACAACGTGGCCGTAGTGATGGGTTCACCTCGAAATATCAAGATTACTGCGCCGGCAGACATGGAACTCGCGGAGTTCTATTTAAGGAAATGAGCCACAGATTTGCACGGATTTGCACGGATCGAGATCACTACTACAGCGTAGACTCGCGAGTGATGAATACACCGACCGCTGGCCTGAAATATTCCGATCTCACGGAAAAGATCATTGGTGTTTTCTACGACGTTTACAACGAACTCGGGCACGGATTTCTAGAATCGACCTACGCCGAGGCTTTGACCGTGGCCCTAAATGAATCGGCACTGACTACAGCCCGGGAGGTACCAGTGCCTGTGTGGTTTCGCGGCAAAAAGGTTGGGCAGTATTATGCCGACTTGATCGTTGAAGACGCGGTCCTTCTGGAGCTGAAGGCTGCGCGAACTCTCGACTCCGCACACGAGGCTCAACTTCTGCATTATCTTCGGGCGACCGAGGTGGAAGTCGGATTACTGCTCAACTTTGGTATACGTCCGCAATTCCGCCGACTCCTCTACGACAACGAAAGAAAAAAAATCCGTGGAAATCCGCGCGAATCAGTGGCCAAGGTTTCCGCATGAGAATTGGCTATGGCTTCGATTCGCATGAATTTCGCCCCGGAATTCCGTTGAAGATTGGCGGGATCACGCTGGCGCACGATAAGGGGCTGGGCGGACACTCCGATGGCGACGTGCTATTGCACGCCATTACCGATGCACTTCTAGGAGCTGTGGCTGCGCCCGATATTGGAGCATTATTTCCGCCCTCCGATCCGCAGTGGAAAGGTGCGGACTCCCTCGTCTTCCTGCGCGAAGCGCTGAAACGCGTGCACGACGCTGGCTATGGCGTGGCCAATATGGACGCCAGCCTGATTCTGGCCGCGCCTAAAATCGGACCACACGCGGCGGCGATTCGCGAGCGCGTGGCGCAGTTGTTGGGAGTGCGCGCCGATTGCGTCGGGTTGAAGGCGAAGACTCCCGAAGGACTCAATCTGGAAAATGCCGCGATCGCGCATGTGGTTGTGTTGCTGGAGGAGGGACGTAATCCGAAGAAGCCGCGCAGGAAAACCATGAAGAGCAAACAGCGTTGAGCTACTTGCCCGCTGTTTCCGCCGCGCGCACCAAAGCCTGAAAGATAGCCCGCGACGCTGGGTCTTCATCGATGGAGCGCTCGGGGTGCCACTGCACGGCCAGCACGAAATGATCTGGGGCAGTTCCTTCGAGGGCCTCGATGATGCCATCGTCAGGGCAGCGGGCTGCGATGCAAAGGCCGTCCCCGATTAAGTCGGCCGACTGATGATGCGAAGAGTTCACGGGAAGCATGAGTTTTGCGCCACCGGACAGCTGGGGTCGGCTGTCACCACATAGCCGGTTGTTCCCGCGTAAAATCCCCGCCAGCTTGGAATCGCTTTCAATCTCCACTGTGTGCGCAACCGCGATCTTTTTTCCGGCTTCGTGATTCACCCGCGTGCGCAGCTCCTCCGGCAGAAAATCCGGGATATGTTGGATCAATGATCCGCAGCGGTAGACGTTGAGGCTCTGCAAGCCATAGCAGATTCCGAGGATCGGCTTACGCAGGTTGTAGGCGTCCCGCAGCAGAAGGTCGTCGACCGCGTCCCGGCGCGGGTCGGCGATGGCGGTGTGCGGAGAGCGGGTTGCGTTGAACCTCGAGGGATCAACATCGGCGCTGCTGCCGGGCAAAAGCACTCCGTCGCAGCTCTCCATTATTTTCGTGATCTCGATCTTCAGGATTTCTCCTGGCGGCTGGTCGAGCGGGATGCGAACCGGCTCACCTCCGGCTCGCTGGACCGCACGCTCATATTGAAGGATCGAGCGCTCGGCATAATCGAGGTCGACCGAGTGCGGCATCGGGATAGCTATGCGGGGATGCATATCAGATGGATATTCTCATTGGAACACGCTCAATTCGCCATCCTCAACTTGCCATCCTCAACTCACTCTCGCGATTGCAGCCAGGGTCTTCGACTGGCGGTAGTGGCGGATCTCCATGGCTAGCGCGAGCACAAAGATAATGCTCCCCGCAACCAGGGCGGCGGGCAAGGCGATGTGACGATACGCTGCGGTCATGTCCGGATTGATGTGTCGCCAGGCCGCCACAACCACGGTTCCGACGATTCCGAGCAGCAGGCTGACGGCGAATGAGAGCAGAGTGCCGATGAAAGTCACCAGTAGAACACGCACCGGAATCGCATACCAGCGCGGTGGGCGTGGCTTTGGTGGCATGCTTCTAGGCTACATCATCCCAAGCTCGGGAGCAGTGCCGAACCGGCATGGCCTTCCAGGCTGCTGGCTTCGTCCGACGCTGGTACCAGCGTCCGGTAGTGTATAAATGATTAAGTATGTCGCAGGCAGCGCCAGCAGTGACGCGGAGCCCCGCGGATGTGGTGCGGATGACGCCGGTTTCCCAGGCGGCGAACGGGGTGTGCTATGCCTCGGCGGGCGAGAGTTCCATCAGTTCGTTTGACCTCGAGCGCATGATTGCCGCGGTACCCGCCAAGGCTGCGGCGGCGCTTAAGCGCAAGGCTTATTATTTTGTGCCGTTGACGGTGAGCCAGGGTGAAGAGATCCTAATCGCGGATCGCTACGATGTGGCGCTTAGCGACAACGCGGTCTGTCATCGCAACTTGAATCTGGGAGATTCACAATGCGTATTCATCTCGACCCGGCTGACCGATGATAAATTTTCGGTAGCCTTCGAGTTCTATATCAACGTCGGGCACGCGTTGGTCGAGATTGCAGGCGTATCGCAAGAATTCAGTGAGTTGGCCTGGAAGCAGGTGGAGGGCGGTACGCGCGGTGAGACCTCGCTCGATGCCTGGGAGGCGCGAAAACTGGCGCTGGCCGGCGGTGCTGAGGCGGAACGCTACAAGAATGAGTACTTCGAAGCGACGTTTTCCGACACCATTTCGATTTATCTGCTCTCGCTTTTTCTGGATGTAGATTATTACGACTTGCGGGAGCGGGATTATCCGCTGCTCGCGCCTTCGGCGCTGGCCGAGCGGTTGCGGAAAGTGGCGGAGCTTTTTCCGGCCAATCCGGGATTTGAGTTTGCGGTGCTGTATAAGCGGCGCGGGTAGGGGAAGCTCGGCTCCCGGTTTGCTTGTTTCCAGTCAGCTGATAAATTGCGGTCCGGCCCATTGTGCGGGCAGTTGGCGGATGGAGGCCTGACCTGATCTTGCCAAAAGAAGTTTTCGCCTCCCACGTGCCTTACTTATTTCCGATTACAAAGCTTACGGAGCTGGGACGATTGGCGTTGACTGTCACTGATTTCTCCCACGTCTTTGGTTCCGTAAAGATGGGGCGCAGTACGGTGCGCTCCGTCAGGACGTCGTACGCTTGTTCTTTGCCAGCAAGGCTCCAGCCTTCATGCCAGGCGACAATCTGATAGGTTCCCGGAGGGACGTTGGTGAATTCGAAGCGTCCCCTCTCGTCGGTGACTGCGTAATAGGGATGCGGGACGACCATCATTTCGGCGTTCATCCAGACATGGCCGCCGTTGCAGCGCAAATTGACCAGGCCGGGCGTCGACATGGTTCGCGAGCTGATCTGATTGGTGAAGGGGAACGGCAGGTTATAGGTAGCCGCGCCATCCATGTGGATCGTGTGCAGGGTAGCATCGGAGCTTTGCATCTGCAGCGCCGCGTTCTCGGGTACCAGAAGAATGTGCGGAACGTAGTGGCAGTGGCGCTGATCAAGATGACGGCGTTGCTCGGGCAGGTCCATCTCTTTTCCGGCAGAAATGTTCTTGAGATAGACGATGGTATTGGCTACACCGCCTTCGGGGCCGATGAGCAGGCGTTCCAGGCTGACCGTCTTTTTGCCCTCCGGATCACAGATCTGGGGATCTTTGGTGACGGCGAAATCCAGTTGACGGGGCGCCGGCCCGGACCATTTGACGGTGCCGGAAATACTGCCACCGTCGGTGACGGAGATGACTTTGTAGTCGCTCTGCGCGGCGGCAAAGGTCGCGGCCGCGAGAAGAAGGAACAGCAAAAGACAACGAGTAACGGGACTCCGCATACACCACCCCTGATAGCCCACCGCCCGTTCCCGGAGCCCTACCACCAAGCACCGTAGAACGCGGGCTGAATTTGGATCAAATTTCGCTTCCGCATGCAACGCCTTACACCCAATCACGGGTCTGTGCTGACAGGGTCCCCGTTGCGAAGCAGGGCAGCACTCGTTTCATGCGGTCGTACTTGGTTCCAACAGGGAGGACCGTCACCGGTTCGTGTGATTGGAATCACAATTAAGATGCTTTAATGAGCGGCGAGGGTCGAGATTACCAAGGTGGTGTATCTTTCGCTCCTCGCGTGGATTCAGCTCTCACGGATAATCCAAAATCCTTAGCACTGGATTCGAATCCGTAAGCATCCGCGCGAATTCGTGGCGATGTTTGGTGGTTGAGCTTTACAATCATGCTCCCATGTCCGTAACCGTTCGATCGTTCGCGAAGATCAATCTGGGGTTGCGCATTGGTGCTCGCCGGGCGGATGGGTTTCACGAACTGCTAACGGTTTATCAGACGATTGGTTTGCATGACCTGATCGGGGTGAGCGTTGGCCGAGGCAGGGGAATTGAGATTCGGTGCAGCGATCCGAGAGTTCCGACGGATGAATCGAATACTTGCTATCGCATCGTCGAAAAGACGTTACATGCACTGAAGGCCAAGGGCCATGTCGTCATCGACATCGAGAAGCGGCTGCCAGTGGAGGGTGGGCTAGGCGGGGCTTCCGCGAATGCGGTGGCTGCGTTGTTGGCGTTGGAGCGGGTACTGAACAAATCTTTGGACGCGGAAGAGCGGCTGAGGATTGCGGCTGAAGTTGGCTCTGACCTGCCACTGTTCCTGGTGGGCGGGACCGTGCTGGGGATGGGGCGCGGCGAGCAGGTTTATCCGCTACAGGACTTGCCCGCGATGGTGTGCGTGGTGGTTCTGCCGAAGGTGGGGGTATCGACAGCGAAGGCATTTGCGGAGTGGGACCGGAAATTGACGGTGCCGGAGCCATCCGATAGAATGATTGAGCTTGGCCGAGGGCTGTCGGCGTGGCTGAGCAAAGGTTACTCCGGTGCTCCTCGTTTTTCTGCTCGAGGTTTAACAGATCAACCAATGAGGGGCCGGCGCGAGAATCCACTTCTCGAGCTTGTCCGGGCCGGGATCAAGAACGACTTTGAAGAGGTCGTCTTTCCTGAGTATCCCGAACTGAGTGAAGGCAAGAAGGCGCTGGAGCGCGCGGGCGCGAAATATGCGTCGCTATCGGGCTCCGGATCAGCGTTGTACGGGTTGTTCTATTCGAAAGAGTCCGCTTCGAAAGAGGCGGCGCAGGGGACCGTGGCGAAGCTCCGAAGGCAGGGTTGGACGGTGCAGACCACGGTGACTCTGACGCGGCGGCAATACTGGGCAAAGTTTTCTGTTTCTGGGTGAAAGTTTCTAGCTTCCAGTTTCTGGTTTCTAGCTGTTTAATAGAGGTATACGCTTTCAACCGACGCTGGCTTTCGGTTTCTTCTGGAAACTGGAAACCGGAAACTTGAAACAGCGGTACTGGGCCGTCGACTAATGGTAGGTCAAGTGCCTTTGGAGCACTTTGTCTAGGTTCGAATCCTAGCGGCCCAGCCAGAAAACAGCTTCTAGCTACTAGCTTCTAGCCGGCACGAAGTTGATTCGCTAGTAGCCGGCAGCTAGGAGCTAGCAGCTTAAGAGCTAACTATGGCTACTTTGGTGACGCCAGGGGAAAAAACGGAGAAGGTCGAGAAGCAGATTCCACCCACGCCTGACGAGAAGCCGGATCGCAAGCAGCGGGCGCGAGTGGACGAGAAGTTCAAAATCTTCAGCGGAACGGCCAACGAGCCGCTGGCTGATGAAGTCTGCCATTTTCTGGGGATGCAGCGGGGGCAGGCGCAGGTAATCCGCTTTGCCGATGGCGAAGCATATGTGCAGATTCAGGAGAATGTGCGAGGCGCAGATGTCTTCGTGATGCAGCCAACGTGCCGCGCGACGAACAAGGATAGCGGCAGGAACACGAGCGTCGACGAGCACCTGATGGAGCTTCTGCTCATGATCGATGCGCTGAAGCGCGCGTCGGCGCGACGGATTACGGCGGTGATGCCGTATTTCGGCTATGCCCGGCAGGATCGCAAAGACAAGCCGCGCAGTCCGATTTCATCGAAGCTGGTGGCGGATTTGTTGACTACCGCGGGAGCCCACCGGGCGCTGATCGTGGATTTGCATACTCCGCAGTTGCAGGGTTTTTTTAATATTCCGGTGGATCATTTGTTCGCGTCGCCGGTGCTGGTAGATCACTTCAGAAAGCTGAACCTGCCGAACCTGACGGTGGTTTCGCCCGACGCGGGCGGCGTGGAGCGGGCGCGGTTTTTTGCAAAGAAAGTGGACGCGGCGCTGGCCATCGTCGACAAACGGCGAGTGGAAATGAACGTTGCTGAAGTGATGCACGTGATCGGGGACGTGCATGGGCGGACCTGCTTGATCATTGACGATCTGATCGATACCGCGGGCACGCTGGTGAAAACCGCAACGGCGTTGATGGAGAACGGGGCAACCGAGGTTTATGCATGTGCGTCGCACGCGGTGCTTTCTTACCCGGCGGTAGAGAACATTGCGAAATCGGTGATTCGCGAGGTGGTGATTACGAACACGATCCCGCTGACCGAAGAAGCCAAGGGAGAGCCGAAGATTCGCGTGCTTTCGATTGCGGGATTGATTGGACGGGCGATCCAGGCCAATCACGAAGAGACTTCCGTTAGTAAGTTATTTACCTAGCGGTGGCAGTTGTGATTACGGGGAACAGCGGGTTCCTCCGCTCCGCCGTCCCCTTCGGCTTGGCTCAGGGTCCGGCTTCGGTCGGAATGACAAGTTTTTGGATGGGAGTAAATTATGGCAACCACATTGGAACAGAACACTCTGGAAGCGCAGCCGCGGGAAGCGGGAACGAAGAACCACGCCCGACGGGTGCGTCGCGAAGGCAAAATTCCCGGCGTCGTGTATGGCGCGGGTAAGGACGCGTTGCCGGTGAGCGTGGACCCGCGGCACGTGCTGCGCATCCTGCGCTCCGACAGCGGCCACAACACGATTTTCGATCTTGCACTAAATGGCGGCGAGCGCACCAAGGCCATGATCGTGGATTGGCAGTACGAGCCCATCAAGGGCCACCTGCTGCACATCGACCTGAAACGCATCGCGATGGATAAGGCGCTGCGAGTAAGCGTGCCTGTCGTTCTGCAGGGCGTAGCCGCGGGTGTGAAGACCGAGGGCGGGATTCTTGAGCATATGCTGCGCGAAGTAGAAATTGAGTGCCTGCCGGGAGATATTCCGAGCCACATCGATGTGGACGTGAGCCATCTGACGTTCGGCAAAGTGCTGCGCGTTTCGGATTTGCCGCACAACGAGAAGTGGAAATTCCTCACGGAAGCGAATCAGCCCGTGGCCCACGTGACTTCGGTGAAGGAAGAAGTTGTGGTTACACCCGAGGCGGTTGCGGCGGAGGCGGGAGCTGCTCCGGCGGAGCCGGAAGTTATCAAGAAGGGCAAGACAGAGACCGAGGAAGAGGGTGCCGAGGCTGCCCCTGCCGAGAAAGGCGAGAAGAAAGCAGAGAAGAAGGAGAAAAAGTAATGCTTGTGTGGGGACGGGCACTCTTGCCCGTCCGCCGAGCGTAGCGAGGCTGTTCTTAGCTGGTCTAGAGATGGCAGCGTGAAACTGATCGTTGGCCTTGGCAACCCGGGTGACGAGTATCGGTTGACTCCGCACAACGTGGGCTTTCTGGCGGTGGATCTTATTGCCGGCGAGTGCGGGGTTGAGATCAGGAACCGGCAATGCCGGGCGCTGACGGCGAGAATTCAGGTTGCGGGCGAGCCGGTGCTGCTGGCCAAACCCGACACGTACATGAATCTAAGCGGCATTTCGGTGCGCGAATTGGTGGCGGAGTACGACGCGAAGCCGGAATCGGACTTGATTGTGATTCAGGACGAGTTGGATTTTCCGCTGGGCACGTTGCGGATTCATACGCGGCGTAGTTCGGCGGGGCATAACGGGATCGAGTCGATCATCGATGCGCTGGGCACGCAGGATTTTTTGCGCATCCGGGTCGGCGTGGCTCCGGATTATAAGGTCGAGAACGGGAAGGAATATTTGCTTTCTCCGTTTCGTAAGGCTGCGCTGACAGTCGTGGACGAGATGCTCGACACAGCTGCAGAAGCGGTGAAAGTGATTTTGACCGAGGGCGCGGCGGCGGCGATGAATCGCTTCAACCGCAAAGAAAGCGAATAAGGAAGCGAGCCAAACGCGCGAGTATTGCGTCGCAAAGAACGCGACGCTTCGCGCGGCTCGCCCAGGTCCTTCAGCGACGATAAAACCCGTCGCCTCAGGATGACAAGCTCAAAGATTTGGAGATAGCACATGAATCGTACTTATGAACTGATGTTTATTGTCCGGCCCGATATGGCGGACGAGGATCTCGACAAGTTGATTTCGAATCTGGAGACGACTGTGACTTCAGCCTCCGGTTCGATCAAGAGCGTGGACCGCATGGGCAAGCGTCGTCTGGCATACATGGTGCGGAAGTTCCGCGAAGGGGTTTACATCCTCATGACGATTGAGGGCGCGGGAAGCGTAGTCCACGAACTTGAACGGCGCTTGCGCGTCACCGAGCCGGTGATCAAGTTCCTCACCGTGCGCATCGACGAAGAACAGAAGCGCCTGGATAAGATCAAAAAGCTTCGCGAGGCGAAGAAAAAAGTGAGCGCGCAGCCCGCAGCGGCGGAAGCAGGGCCTGCGGCGCCGGCAGAGGAAACTCCAGCAACGGCGTAAGAGCTGTGGTCACTGGCTAGTGGTTAGTGGTCAGTGACCCACAACACGCGCCAAAGATCGAACTGGCTCTCTGATCACTAACCACTGATCACTGGCCACTGTTTTACAAGGAGCGTTATGACTGACGAAACCAAAGCAGCAGCACCCGTGGCCGAGCGGCCATCGCGGCCTTCCGGCGACGGACCGCGTTCGGGAGGTGGAGACCGTCCACGGTTCGGAGGAGGCGGTGGTGGACGTTCCGGCCCCGGCGGACCTCCGCGTGAAGGCGGACGGAAGTTTTTCAGGCGCAAGAAAGTGTGCAAGTTCTGCACCGAGAAGATCGCCGACATCAACTACAAGGATTACCGGCTGCTCGGACAGTTCGTGGCCGAGAGCGGCAAGATCGTGCCCCGGCGCTTGACCGGCGTGTGCTCGCCGCACCAGCACCGGCTGGCCACAGCGATCAAGCAGGCACGCAACATTGCATTGCTGCCGTTTGCCGGGCGAGCAACGTAAGACACTCGCCACGGATTTGCACCGATCAACACGGATAACGCTTTTTACATATTTTGGTTTATCCGTGGTAATCAGTGAGAATCCGTGGCCAACAAGCTCAAACATCGGAGTCATACTCATGGAAGTCATTCTCAAAGAAGACGTAACCAAGCTGGGATCGCGCGGCGACGTGGTGAAGGTTGCCGAAGGATATGGGCGCAATTTTCTTTTGCCGCGCAAGCTCGCTATTGAAGCGACCGCGGGCAACAAGGCCGTCATCGTGCAGATGAAGGCTGCCTCGGTGCGGCGATCGGCCAAGGAGAAGTCGCAAGCCGAAGAACTGGCAAAGCAGTTTGAAGGGCTGGCAGCTTCTTTCCAGAAGCGAGCGGGCGAACACGATCAATTGTTCGGCTCGGTCACCTCCAGCGACATCGCCGAAGCCATTGCGAAGAAGGGCATTAACCTGGACCGGCGCCAGATCCAGCTCCACGAGCCGCTGAAAACCTTGGGCGAGTTCACCGTACCGGTAAAGCTGCACAAGGATGTCACTGCGCATTTGAAGGTGGTTATCGAGAAGGAAGCGGTCGCGGAGTAGGTTACGCTTTGGCACCTGAATTGCTGATTCGTGTGCATGAACTGGTGGAGGCCCAAATTGGGAGTAGGGCGAGTAGACATTCCTAACGCGGCTTTCAGCACCGAACTGGGATCGCTATATCGCACCGACTGTATGAAGTTGCTTGCGGCGATTCCAGACGAGCGAATCGACTCTGTATTCGCCGATCCCCCTTTCAATCTTGCCAAGGACTATGGCAATGGCAAGGACAAAGACGATCTGGAGAACGGTGACTACCTGAAGTGGTGTTACCGCTGGATCGATCAATGCATTCGCGTGCTAAAGCCAGGCGGATCAATATTCATTTACAACCTTCCTCAATGGGCATTTCATCTCGCCGCTTATCTGGAACAGCGCGAGATGAAGTTCCGTCACTGGATCGCCGTTTCGATGAAGGGCACCTTTCCCAGGGGTCGCAAACTCTATCCTGCGCACTACGCCTTACTCTACTTCACAAAGGGCGACCCCAAGACGTTTAACCGCGTCCGTCTGCCGATACCGGCATGTCGGCATTGCGGCAAAGATGTTAAGGACTACGGTGGTCACCGAAAGTTCCTAAACCCGCTCGGATTGAATCTGACGGATTTTTGGGACGATACAGCTCCCGCGCGGCATCGAAAGTTTAAGGCTCGCTGGCACGTCAACGAATTGAAGCCAACCATTCCAAGTCGCTGCATCGAACTCTCCACGAATGAGGGCGAGATCGTACTCGACCCATTCGGCGGCGGTGGTTCGACGTTCGAGGCGGCCCAGAGATTGAAGCGCCACTGGATTGGTTCGGAGATTGTGGATTGCGAGTTGGTTCGTGAACGGTTTGCCCGAAATCTTCCCGGTGTTGAAAGAGAAAAGCCCCCAGCTGCCATATCTGCTATATTCATCAATCGCAATCTAGCAGCCGTGCCATGCCAAGAATCGTCAGTGAACAGGCCTTCGATGGAGCAGAAGCACTTATTCAGAGACTCGGGCTTGATGAGTTGATGGCAGAGGTCCGGGAAATCGTGACTGGGTTTGAGCTTCTCGTTGAAGAACGCAAGGACGCCAACGGCAGTAGGGTCTTAAGAACGCTCATTGACAGGCAGTTCAGCGACGCCGGCGGCTGGAAGCAGAAGAAGAGCGGCGGCGTCGATTGGATCAAGCAGCAAGCCATCAATAGCAGACCTCGCTACATTTGCGTCGGAGTGGAGATTCAGGTTTCCGGCCGGAGCGACTTATTGTCCGTCGACCTTATCCACCTGAGGAAAGAACTGCTCCAGGGTAAGATCGACTTGGCGGTGCTTGTTGTCCCCAGCGATAAGCTGGGTTACTTTCTTACTGACCGAGTGGCCAAGCTCTCGGAAGCGCATCGACATATTGAGATGGCTCGAGCGGACGATATGCCCTTTGTCCTCATAGCCATCGAACATGACGGTCTAGGACCAGCCCTACCAAAACAAGGCAAGAAGTTTTCAAACGAGTAAACGCTGAACTTTGGAGCGCCGACCGCGCTTGACCAGATCTGCCTTTACCTTTTCCAGCGGTACCCCCACCTCTTTGCGGCGGGACTCGGAGACAAGGCCGTCCCAGAAATCCTCAAGCCGCGCGCCGTGTTTCTTTAGGTCGATGAGAACTGCGACCTTGCGGCCCTTGCCATCGGTAACGAATTGGACTCCAGTCATGGGCTTATTTTACACGCGCCTTGTAGCTGTTTTCGCGGCTGGACAGACGGAGACGGCCCTCCCCATACCTGTCTACCCGTTTTGTTGACCTTCCTGCCTATCCAACCCGTTGAGCCGCAAGCAGAAATCCGCCCTAACAGCCTATAATTTCTGCTTACGATTCCACTGATTCCCCGTCTATTCCTATGCAAGCCCGGGTACGGCATCGACACCGGGCGGTATAGGAAAACGATAAAACATGCCGGCCGATGTTTGGGCAGTAACACTTACGGTTGGTGAACGGGCGCACTCGAAAACGAAGTCCGAGCGAGTGAACAGAGTCAGCGGTTGTGTAATTGGTGACGACCAAACCCCCGCGCGGGGCCGCATGGCTGGGCAAGAACGCCGCATCGACGATACCATCCTCATCCGTGAGGCGCAACGCGGGGACCGCGCCGCCTTCGAAGAATTGGTGCGTCACTACGATCAGGCGGTTTTGCGGCTGGCGCTGCACCTTACCGGCACCGAGCACGACGCTCAGGACGTGTATCAGGATGCCTTCCTTAAGGCTTACAAAAATATCGGAAGCTTTCGCTTTGAGTGCTCTTTCTACACTTGGATTTATCGGATCGTGACCAACCTATGCCTCGATCACTTGCGCAAGAAGACAGTGCGCAAGGAAGACGCCCCGGTGGCGAAAGACGCGTCCGGCGGGGAATACGATCTACTCGATCAGGTACCGGATGGACGCGCGGGAGCGAATCCGGAGCGCGATTTGATGCGGAGGCAGTTGGGCGCGCGAATCTCTGGAGCGCTGGAAAAACTGACGCCGCGCGAGCGAATGGTGTTCGAGTTGAAGCATTACCACGGATTGAAGCTGCGGACCGTGGGCGAGATTTTGCATACCACGGAAGAAACCGCGAAGAATACGCTGTTTCGAGCCACGCAGAAATTGCGAGGGCAGTTGGCGGATATGAGATGAGGAAAGGTTTCAAAGTTTCAATGCTTCAAGGTTTCAAAGACCTTGAAACTTTGAAACCTTAGAAACCTTGAAACGGGGTTGCTATGAAGTGCGAATGGGTTCGAGAAAATATCACGCTGCAGGTTTATGGCGAACTGGCCGATGATGCTCGCCATGAGTTGGACCAACACGTGGCGCGCTGCGCCGACTGCGCGGCTGAATTGAAGGCGGAGCAGGAGTTTCTCGCTCTGCTGTCGCACACTCCGGAGGCGGAACCAACGCCGAACCTGCTGGCGGCTTCGCGCATGCGGCTGCAGGAAGCGCTGGAGACGGCCGAGCAAGGGCGCTTCTGGCATCGGCTGGTGTTTGATCCAACCAACTGGCTGCGGCAGGTGCGCTTCTCGCCGGCGCTGGCATCTGTGATCCTGATCCTTGGATTCGCCGGCGGAGTTGGAACTTCCTACAAAGTGTTAGTTCATCAGCCGCAAACCCCGACCGCGATTGCAGCTCCCACCCCCGCCGAAGCTTCCATTACAGGCATCCGTTCTATTACGCAAGAGCCGGGCACCAATCAGATCGACATCAAGTACGACACAGTTTCGACGCTCGAGACCCAGGGATCGATGAATGACCAGCGCATCCAGCAACTGCTGCTATTTGCTGCGCGGAATAACTACAATTCCGGGGTACGCATGGATTCTGTAGACCTGCTGACCAAGAAACCCGATGTCTCGCAGGTACGCGATGCTTTGATCTATGCGCTGCGTTACGATACGAATCCCGGGGTGCGGCTGAAGGCGCTCGACGGTTTAGGAAGTTTTGTGAAAGATGATGTGCGAGTGCGCGATGTGGTGCTGGAAGCGCTGGTGAACGATTCGAATCCGGGTGTGAGAACGGAGGCGTTGCGCCTGATCGAGCCGGTGAAGGCGGATGGCAGCGTGCGCGGAGTGTTAATGACGCTGGCGTCCAAAGACCAAAGCCAGTACATCAAGTCGCAGGCGCGAACCATGCTGGCGCAGTTGCCGGAGATTGACTAGCGCTTGTTCGGAATGACAATGGCACTGCAGCAATAAAGAATCTGAGGCACTTATTTTGAAACGTTCGCCACAATTCGTCGGCCTGCTTTGCGTAGTGTGCCTCCTTGCTCCGTTGATGCGGGCGCAAGAAGGCAGGATCTCCCGCGAGGGAGGCGCTTGGGGTCAGGAAATCACTGGCACTCTGGCCTCAGTAAAGAACCTGCACGTCAAGGTCGACATGGGCTCGGTGGTCGTACATGGCGCACAGCAGCAGGGCATCAACTACGTGGTTCATACTCGCGCCTACACCTCGTCTGAGGAGGATGCGCGCCGCCAGTTTGGGTCCTTCAAAGTCAGCGCATACGTCCGTGGAGACACAGCATGGATTGTCGGCGACTGGCAAGGAGGCAGGCCTCGCAAGTTCTCAGGAGAATTTGCCATTAACGTGCCCCGCGAGATCGGCTTGGTAAAGATCGAGACCGAAGGCGGCAACGTTGATACGATGGGAATTTCTGGCCGAGTGGAGGCGGAGAGCGGCGGCGGCAGCATGCATCTGGATGACATCGGTGGAGGTGTCCACGCCGAGACCGGTGGCGGATCTATCGAAGTGGGAACCATCAGCGGCGATATTGGCCTGCATACCGGCGGCGGGTCCATTGAAGTGCATCACGCCAATGGAAAACTCGTCGCGGAAACCGGCGGCGGCAGCGTGGAAATTATGTCTGCCTCCCAAGCCGCCAGCATTGAAACGGGTGGCGGAGGCATTGAGGTCCGCCAGTGTGGCGGCAAAGTGAAAGTCTCGACCGGCGGCGGCAGCATCGATCTTGGAGATATGGGTGGTCCGGTGGAAATTGACACCGGCGGGGGCAGCATCCATCTTGCATCGGCTAAAGGCCATGTCGAGGCCCGTACCGGCGGGGGTGGGATCGAGTTGTATGGGGTGCCATCGGCCCGCGCAGAGACGGGCGCTGGCGGTATCGTGGTGAAGCTCGTAAAGACCGGAGCTGAGCCCACCAGTTCGATGCTTGAGACCTCGGCGGGCGACATTACCGTTTACATCGCACCGGACGTCGCCATCTCAGTCCGAGCCAGCGTCGACTTGGGTAGTGGGCATCACATTACCTCGGACTTTCCGGATATCCACATCGCCAGCGAAGGCGACAAATGGGGGCCGAGAACGCTCAGCGCCGAAGGCAGATTAAATGGAGGAGGGCCCGTCCTCAAGGTTCGGACAACGACCGGAGACATCTGCTTTAAACGGTCGAATCAGTAGATCAACGACCCAGAGGATACAGGCCCGCCGATTCAGGAATGATGCGAAGCAAAATTCTTAGGGCCCAAGACTTTGGAGGTGATCCGTGCGAAAGCAAATTCTGACTGCGGTTGCCTTGCTGCCTTTGCTCCTCAGCCTCTCGCAAGCCGGACAAACTGCGATGGAGGCGTCGGAACCTTTTGGCATTTCCAGCGAAGATTCGGGCACAAATTCCTATCTCGGCGTTGACATCGCCGATATCACGTCCGATCGCCTCGGGTCGCTAAAGCTCAAAGAGGAAAAAGGGGTCGAAGTGACCATGGTCGACCAGGATGCTCCCGCCGGAAAGGCCGGCATCCGGGAACATGACGTCATTTTGAGCATGAACGGAACCAGCGTCGAGAGTAAGACTCAACTGCAGCGAATGATCCATGAAACCCCACCCGGACGCCTGGTCTCGCTTGGGCTGAGCCGCGATGGGCAGCCAATGACGATAAAAGTGCAACTGGCCGATCGCCGTTCAGAATTTCACCATCTCGCGAAAAGCAAAGACAAAGATAAAGACAACGACTTCCATTTCGAAATGCCACAACTGCCTAATATGCCGGACTTCGATGTCCCCAATATTGGAGTGGTTTACGTTCACTCGTCGACCAGAAGCGGACTGATGGTAGAAAATCTTACCCCGCAGCTGGGTGAATTTTTTGGCGCGAAGAACGGAGATGGAGTCTTAGTTCGATCAGTTGAAAAAGGCAGTCGCGCCGATAAAGCTGGTTTGCGTGCTGGAGATGTGATTGTTCGGGTTGGCGACCAGACGGTGCACGACACCAGCGATTTTACTCACGCCTTGCATTTGCGCAACGCGGGATCGGTGAACGTGGAAGTAATTCGAGAGAGGAAGGCCCAGACTTTGACCATAAGTTTGCCGGGACGCAAGGAGTCCGGCGAAATGATCGAGGAGAGCTTCGAAGCGCCGGAAATGGACGCGGAAAGCCGGGCCGAATTCCGGGAAGCGCTGAACGAAGTGGCCAAACTGCAGCCGCAGCTGGAACAAATGAAAGAAGAAACCCGCGAGGCTTCCGTGGAAATGCGCAAGTCTGTATGCGAGCAGCAGCGACTGGCGAAAGAGCAAGCCCGCAAGCTGACGGAGCAAGTCGATACCAAGGTTCGGGAGGAACTCCTGAAGAGCCGCGAGAAACTGCAGAAAGAGATGGAGCGGCTTCGTAAGGAGATGGCGGCTCACTGGCTCGATATCTAGCATGGCGTGCAATGCCGCGTGAGATTTGCTGTTCCGATGGTTCGCAAGTAGCTAAGAGCCAGCGGATTGATTGCGCGCCCGAATTCCTACGCATACTCGATTGCGCCCCGCTTGCTTCGCGACGTAGAGGGCAGCGTCCGCAGCCTTCACCAGTTCGTCCCGGGTAGTGCCGTGCTCGGGAAAGGCAGCGGTTCCGGCGCTGATTGTAACGGTGCGCGGCACGCCCGGGAATTGCCATCCCGCCACCATCTTTCGCAGTTTCTCGGCGATGTTCATGGCGTGTGCTGCGGTAGTCTGGGTCAGCAGAATTCCAAACTCTTCGCCACCGTAGCGGCACACGACATCAATCTTCCGCACTTGCTGGTGAAACAGCGAGGAAACCTGGCGCAGCACCTCGTCGCCTAATACGTGCCCGAACTCATCGTTGAGCCGCTTGAACTGGTCGATGTCGGCCATGATGACGGCCATGCCGGTGCCGTAGCGCCGGGCGCGGTCTATCTCTTCAAGAATGCGCAGTTCGAAAAAGCGGCGGTTGAAAATGCCGGTGAGGCCATCCAGGTAGGCAAGTTGTTTTACGCGTTCCACGTAGTGGGCATTCTGGATTGCTGTGGCGCAAATGTCGGCAACGGATTCCAGCGACTGCAAATCGCCGTCGCGAAACGCATCCGGCAGGGAGCTATCCAGAGCGAGAACTCCCAGCGTCTGGCCGAAGGAGACAAGCGGGATGCGCATGCGCGAGGCCGATTCCGCGAAGAACTTCATAGTGGTTGCGCTGCAAAGATCGCTTTCCGTCGCCGTCCGGTTGCCGGCCAGGATGCTCGCCCATGGCTCGTTGCTGGCCGGGAACCGTCCGCCTTGCGGTATGCGGGGAGTGAGCGTGCCGTGATGAGCCCGCAGAACCAGGTCGTGATCCTCCCTCAGGAAGAGCGAGACATGCGATACCTGGAACGCCTCCTGAATCAATTCGCAAACTCTGCCCAGCAGGTCTTCTAGCTCCAAAACAGCCGTAGTTTGTTGGGCAATGGCATTGATCGCCTGCAACTGCCGCGCCCGCTGCTGCTCCAGAGAATAGAGGCGCGCGTTTTGCAGAGCGATCGACGCCTGGGTGGAAAAGAGCGTGAGCAGATCGATCGTTTCTGAGTCGAAATGGTCTTCACGATCGCTCTGACAATCCAGGACCCCGACGACCTCATCCCGCACCATTAAAGGAATGGCGAGCTCGGAGCGGGTGGATTTCGCGGAGCAGAAGTATCGTGGATCTTTCGTGACGTCGGGCGCATATACCGGCTGCTTCTTGAGCGCAGCGGCTCCCGTTATGCCCTGGCCCATAGGCACGCGAATTTTGTCCTGCCCCTCGTCCCAGCCAATTTGCGAGCGGATATATAGCTGCTGGGACGGCTTGTCCAGCAGCGCAATCGCCACATTCCGCAGATGAAAATAGTCGCGTGCGATGGCCAGGATGCGCTGCAGCACCTCGTCCAAATCAAAGGTGGAGAGCACGGCCTGGCCGGCGTCGTACAAGACTGCAATTTTGTTCATACTTCAGGAGATATCGTAACGTGACGGAGGCGTTTGCCCGACGTTCCGAAAGTAACCACGAAAAGAATCTCTGTTTTGAAATGGCGCGGCTTCCAGCCGCGCCGCCTGGGTCCAAACAAAGATGAGGGCTTTAGCGACTGAGGTCATCGCCCGTATGCAGCCGCCGTGGTCTTCACGGAGCGCGGTCTACTTCCATCTCCTGGCGGTGCGGATCAGCCCGTAGGCAACCACGCAGAACCAGAAGTCCACAACGAGTCCCCAATCCATCTGGAAAGGCCGGTGGCGCGGCAGGTGAAAGGCGGGGGCGAGAAAGAAATATGCCACGTTGCCGAGGATGATGGCACACAAAGCTTCAATCAGATTGACCAGCAAGTTCGGTTTGGGCATCGGTTCCGGCGGTCCGCCCTGCTAACATTCCTTGAGAACCTCAGATGCTCGAACTCACCACGCCGGTGCAATACGTCAAGGGAATTGGTCCGAGGCTGGCGGAGATTCTCGCCACCAAGGGCATTGCCACGGTGGGCGATCTGCTCAATTATCTGCCTTTTCGCTACGAAGACCGGCTGAATCCGCGTGGGATTGCGGAATTGCGTCCCGGCGAAATGGCCACTGTGATCGGCGAAGTCCGCAACTCGGGCCTGTTTCGCACTCGCAGGATGCCTATCTTTCAGCTGACTGTGGGACAGGGGCGATCCAAGCTGCGTTGCCTGTGGTTTCATGGGGCTTACCTGCAGGACAAGTTCAAACCCGGCCAGTTGCTGGCGCTCTACGGCAAAGTTGAGCAAGACCAGCGCAGCGGAGAGTTGCAGATTATCCAGCCGCAGTTTGAGATGCTGGGCGATGCCGGCGGAAACGGCGCGGACGACAAGGCTGCGGCATCGCTCGAAGTGGGGCGAATCGTGCCCATCTATGAGTCGGCCGGACAAGGACGCGTGACCGCACGCTGGTTTCGCCGAGTCATCCGCACCGCGTTGGACGATCTGACTCCCGAACTCGCAGAAACCATTCCAGCAGCCGCGCGCGAGCGTCTGGCGCTGGTTTCAGCGCGCGAGGCTCTGTGGAAAGTGCATTGGCCCGAGGCTGGAGAGAGCTTCGAAGATTTGCAGTCGGCGCGCACGCCTGCGCACATCCGGCTGATCTTTGAGGAATTATTCTTCGTCGAGCTGGGACTGGAGCTCAAGCGGCGTCAGCTCAAGGCTCAGACGGGTATTGCTTTTCAGCTGGACGACCGGGTGCGCCAGGCCATCAAGAAAATTCTGCCCTTCCATCCCACAGCAGCGCAAAAGCGAGTCTTGAAAGAAATCGCTGATGACATGCAGAAGGCGCATCCCATGCGGCGTTTGCTGCAGGGAGATGTGGGATCGGGAAAAACCATCATCGGCTTTCAGGCAGCCATCATCGCGATCGAAAATGGTTATCAGGTCGCGCTGATGGCTCCGACGGAAATTCTGGCGCAACAGCATTATTTTTCTGCGCGGAGAATTCTGGAAAATGCGGGATACCGCATCGTCCTGCTGACCGGATCGCTGGAGAGCGACCGCAAGCGCGAAATCCGCCGACACATCGCGCAGGGGAACGCGCAACTCGTCGTCGGCACGCATGCTCTGTTGGAAGAGAAAGTCGAGTTCGCGAAGCCGGGATTAGTGATCGTCGATGAGCAGCACCGGTTCGGCGTTTTACAGCGGCTGAAGTTGATGAAGAAGTCGAGCGAAGCCGCCGATGCACGTGCGGTCGTCGATGCTCGTGTGGGGACAGCCGCCCCTTCGGCAACCTCAGGGCAGGCTCCCGGCTGTCCACCCGGGCAAAGCTCGGATTTCTCACCGTCTACAACTCCCGCCGAGCCTGACGTTCTAGTCATGACGGCGACGCCCATCCCGCGCACGCTGGCGCTCACGCTTTATGGCGATCTCGACCTCAGCGTGCTCGACGAACTTCCTCCGGGCCGCACTCCGATCGTTACAAGAAGAATCACCGACGACCGTTCGCCCGAAGTTTGGGATTTTGTGCGCAAGCAAGTGGCGAAGGGACATCAGGTCTATGTGGTTTACCCCGTCATCGCGGAAAATGAAGAGAGCGAACTGAAGGCTGCCGTCAAAATGTACCGCGAATTGAGCGGCAAGGTGTTCGCCGATCTGAAGGTTGGGCTGCTGCACGGGCGTCTGGACTCCGATTTGAAAGATCAGGTTATGCGTCTGTTTCAGACGGGCGAATTGCAGATTCTGGTTGCGACCACGGTGATCGAAGTTGGCGTGGATGTGCCGAACGCTACGGTGATGGTGATCGAACATGCCGAGCGCTTTGGTCTGGCACAGCTTCACCAGTTGCGCGGACGGATCGGGCGGGGGGCAGCGAAATCTTATTGCATTCTGATGACTGGTGGCAAAGTAACCGAAGAGGGCGAGCGCCGCCTCGACGCCATGGTGCGCACAAATGACGGCTTCCAGATTGCCGAACTCGATCTCGAACTGCGCGGGCCCGGGGAGTTCTTCGGCACTCGGCAAGCCGGAATGCCCAGCTTCCGTGTAGCCAACCTGATTCGTGACAGGCAGTTGCTGGAACTAGCCAAACGCGAGGCTGCGGCGGTGATGGCTGGACCCAATTCCGAAGTCACGGAGGTCGAAATCAGCCGCGCCCTGGTCGCCATGCGCACGCGCTGGCAGCATACCTACGGACTGGTGGAGGTGGGTTAGGAAGCGCGATCAGTTTTGGTCTCCGGCTCCGTGTTTCCCCTGGCAAATCTTGCAGGCAGTTGGAGTCAGCGTGTTGTCCACGCGATGGTGCACCGGCTTCAGCGTGCGCAGGTAGGCAAACTCGGCTTTGAGATCATCGTCGGTCATGTTTCGGTACGCGATCCAGGGCATGATGGGATTCAAGGTTCGCGCTCCCACCTTACCTGTCCGCATGACTTGGATAAACAAGTTCTCGTCGTAATACGAAATGCCGGAAGGATCTGGAGTGATGTTGGCGCTGGTCACGGTTCCGAACGGGCCCTTCAGCACAAAGCCGCCGGCGAAGGCCAAGGCGGAGATGGGCTGCCCTTGCCTTTGCAGAGTGTGACAGTCTGAGCATCCCGCGATCTGCACCAAGTATTTGCCGCGCTCGACCGGATCGGTGGAAGTGCTGGCAGGGACAGGCAAGGTCACGGGTTCGGGTGCACTGCGAATCAGATATTTCACTGGAAAAACAATCTCGGTTTTGGGCAGCGGATTCCGCACTGGTTGCAGGGAGCGAAGATAGACCACAACTGAAGCCATATCTTCATCCGACATGGAGCGAAAGTGTTCGTATGGCATCACTGTGCTAGCGCGGTGATTCCAGAAATTGAGGGGGAGGCAGATACCCCGATTTTCCAGCGCACGAGTGACTATCCAAGCCCGCCACCTCGACGCCCCAAACTTTATTTTCGGGCGGAACTCCACGCCGAACTTCCGACCCTCGGGGAGAGATCGTTCGCGCACAGAACGCGAAGGCAGCCGCGGGCTATGTCGTTCTCCTGCACCACGCATTTCAGGCTGGATTTGATACCCGCCAGGGAATGGGCGACATTGTTTTCGGCCTTGGGTTGCGCGGGATCAAGAGCCTTGGCAATCGTTTCCAGCGCGACCACCAGCCGATTCATTAGTTTCAGTTCTTCCGCATTGAACATTCTTCGGTCTTCCTTCGGCTGGGATGGGGCGCTGGCCCAAGCTTGCAGCGCCAGAACTTAGGCTGCTCGCTGGCTGAAGCTACGAGCAGGTAGCTTGAAGTTGATAGCGGCTCCTACGTTCTTGCTGGGCAACTGAGAACTGCTCTAAGATATGGTGCCGGCAAGCGCCTGTTCCGGCGTTTGCAAGTGGAACAGCCGCTGCAAGGCAGCCGTCATTTGTTCCTGCTCCACTTTTTCTGGAAGTTCCTTGAGTTCACGGGCCAGGGACCCTGCAAGCCTCTGCGTCATACGTGACATGACTGCGTCTAACATCTCGTCCTGGTCCTTGGAAAAAGGCCCGTTCTCTTGTCGGAAGGAATCCAGTTCTTGCCGGCAAATCTCGTCCAGCCGCTGGCGAAGTGCAACAATGGTCGGCACCACACGCTCCGCCATTAGCTTGCGGCGGAAGCCTTGCGCCTCGGCTTGCAGAATCTTCTGTGCTTCGGCGGCGGCAGTTTCACGCTCGCCCGTATTGTGGTCTACCACGTTTTCCAGGTCGTCAAGGTCATAGAGGAAAACACCCTTCACTTCGCGCACCGCGGAGTCAATGTCACGCGGCATCGCAATATCCACGATCACCAGCGGCCGATCGTTCTTATCTCGAAGCTTGCGCGCGTGCATCAGGCTCTCGGCTTCTTCGCGGCTGAGAATCGTATGCGGACACGAAGTCGAACTGATGATGATGTCGGCCTCAGCCATGTGCTGCCAGCGCTCTTCAAAAGGGATGGCCACGCCACCAAGTTTTGTAGCCAGCTCCGCTGCGTGCTCCCAGGTTCGGTTGATCACGCAGACGGAGCTGGCACCACGGTTGAGTAACCCACGGGCAGAAAGCTCGCACATCTTGCCCGCTCCCAACAAGAGCACTCTCTTCTTTTCCAGCGTCCCAAAAATCTGGCGTGTGAGTTCCACAGCGGCGTAAGGGATCGAGACTGCCGCGTTGCCAATTGCCGTTTCACTTCGCACTCGCTTGGAGACCGTAAGCGCCTTCTGCATCACAGCGTCCAGGAATCTGCCGGTTACCCCAACCTTCTGCGCCTGCTGCCAAGCCTGTTTCACTTGGGAGATGACCTGCGGCTCGCCGACCACCATCGAGTCGAGGCTCGAAGCGACCCGGAAGATGTGTAGGAGCGCTGCTTCATCCAGCAAGCGGTAGAAGTGCTTCCACTCGCACAGCTTGAGTCCATATTCCGCGCCAAGCAGGCGCATTACGGAGTTGGCGGCCAGAGTCACGTCGTTTACCCACATCAAGAACTCAGTGCGATTACACGTGGCCAATACAATGATTTCGTCGATGCCTTCGGCGCGCGACAATTGCAGCAGGACTTGGTAACGGCGATCTTCGCTGATCCAGAAACGCTCCCGAACCCCGACTGGGGCTGTGCGGTAGTTCAGGCCAACGACCATTAGAGTGGGTTCCACAGCGTTAACTCCTCCGCGCTACTCTTGTGAAAAGCACTCTGTCGGCCAAACGGAGCTTTTCCTGGGAACGAGAGATTTGCCTTTGTTGTCTTATAGTTAGGATCGTTGATTATTGAAACAGCGGGATGTGGGGGTGGTGGCTGCGGAGTCTCACCCGCGATTGGGGTGAATTGACCCGCCGATTCCAGAGTCGGCTCCCACGCGTCGAAACTGCCAGAGAGCGATAATGCCGAGGACCATTAGATTGGGAAAAAGCAGCGGCGCCATGGGCGGAGCGCCATAAATGAAGTTATCGAAGGGGTGAACCGACGGCCCCTCCAGATTCGCCATGGCGTGCAGAACAAATCCCCACAGTCCCACGCAGGCCTCAAGCAAGAGAATCGCCGCGCAGAGGTCGACGTACTGGCGCGACACTCGCATAAACAGCGGAACGGCCAGGAATCCGATTGCGATCGCGCTTGCCACTACCGGGACCCATTCCAGGGGATTGAAGAATCCATTGCCGGCGTGGTCGGCGAGGCTGAATACGAAGTTTCCAATAAAGCCGCCCAGCGCCAACAGCAGCACCCACTGCGCCCATTCAAGCGAGTCCGGGTTTACCATGCGATTCATGATGAGCAGAAATCCCAGCCCCGTGTAAGCGAGCGGCGCGGCAAACGGGGCAGAATAAGTCAGGCTGCGCAGCGTGCGCTCATAAAAGAAATGGCTTTCGAGATGGAGGATGACGCCGGTGAGCCCGACCAGCACCGCCAACCATCCGACCAGGTAACCCAGATCCTTCCAGACGGCAGGCCAGCGGTAACGCACAGCCAAGGCGAGAATTAGCACGAGCGGAGCGCTGGCAGAGAAGATCAGCGGAATGTACTCCGCTTCATTGCGAAACTGGTTCACCGAGTGCGCAAGGTAGATGTCGAAGGTGAGAAATCCGACATTCAGGATCGCGAACACTTCGATCCAAATCTGCGGACGTGACCACCAGCGCTCACTTGCCTCTGCCATGCTCTCTCCTGAGCTCGGCGGCCATCGACTGAAGCTCAACCGTCTTTTGCATCATGGGATAGTTTCCGTGCCATTGCACGAAATCGGCTCCTCCCATAAATGCGCCGTGCTTGCTGGTTCGCCCGTCATAGTGCCAGAGATCGAAGTAAACGAAATCGATGGGCTGAGAAAACGGCGGACCATTGAGCATGCCTTCTTTGCGCAGTCCATTCACGATGTCTTGCGCCGCGCGAACACGACCATTCGTGGTCTGAACCGCCTGTTCGGCTTGGCTGTAGACCCGGTCGATCAAGACGGGCGTGTGGCATTGGGAACAGACTTGTTTCATCTTGGCCTGGGCGGCGGAATAGTTGGGACGTTTTTCACTGATGGCATTTGCCAGATAGTAGGACAGCCGCTCCGACGGATCGTGGGTGATGCCCACGCCATTGATGCCGCTCATGTGACAGGTCGCGCAGGTTGGCACGAACATATCGCGCGTCGTAAGAGTTTTGGGTGGAGCGTCCAGATTGAGCAAATGCTCTTGCGCCTGGAACATCACGCCGTGCTTGGACTCTTCGTAGATTTCGATTTGCGAATGGTCGGGTCCCATGTGGCACTGGGCGCAAGTGCTGGGTAGCCGGGCAATCCGGACCGAACTGGTGTGTCGTGTGTGGCAAGCGGTGCAATTGCCGATCGTGCCGTCGCTATTCGGCCTGCCCACGCTGTGGCACTGCTCGCACCCGCTGGTCATGGCCGACGTTCCCTCCGACTGCACAAATGGATGCGGCGGTCGGCGGGTTCCTCCGGGCTGGTAGGTCTCGGAAAAATTCACCTGTTCAGGCGTAAGACCTTTCTCACCGTAGATGGCGGCCCACGCCGGTGCGGCATGCCGGCTATGCAGAAATTGCTGATAGATGTTTTCGTGGCAGCTACGGCAATTCCCGGCGGTGAGTTTAGTGGAGATCACGAAGCCGTGATGATCTTTCTTATCCTGTCCGGCGGCCGGCTGATGGCAGTCCAGGCAGTTCACGTTCTTTCTGGCGTGCAAACTCATCTCGTATTCGTGGACCACGGAATACTGAGTGCGCGCGTGACACTCGGCACATTTTCCTGTGGCGCGCACTAAGTCCGCGCTGGGCTGTTCGGTTTCAGCCTTCGGCCTTGCGCGATTGAGCAGGAACGCCGCCAGGATCAGGGCAAAGGCAATCACAACGGCCATGAATACGGATCGAAAAGACATTCACAAGCCTCTCATTGAATAGTGAATTCTTGGTGCCCCACAACCGGCCAACGAAGGCCTTTATTGTAAATCGCATTCGAGATAGAAGGGATGGTTCGATTGGGCCGTCGTCCATTTCAAATCAGGACAGCGATTGGGCACGGGGCTGAAAGGAAATCGCTGCGCTAGCGGGAGTGGTGCAGATACCAGATGACGGCAACGGCTCCCAGGCGAATGACGACAATCAGCCCCGCCAGGGCCAGAGCGACCCTGAACATGATCCGCTCAAAACGATTCATCTGCCAATCGAACGCGGGCATAAAAGCCGCCTTGGAATCCAACTTTAGGATAGGCGGCAAAGGAACCTGCGGCAGTGAGTCTGATCACCGATGGATGTGACCTATCTGGTGCCCGACTTGCTAATGAACTGTGAAGAGACGATTGAGGGAGATCGAGATGATCTGAATGGCTGGAGATGGAATCCAGCGATGAGCACAATCCCGAAGATCATGGCATAAGCGAGTTCGGTCCAGCCGAGCCTGCGCACTGCCAAGGGCTTCTGGCCCTCGAAAAACCAAGCCATGCCGCGAACCAGAAGCGGCAAGAACGCCAGTGCTGCGAGCCCGGGCAGAAGATGAAAACGCCAGGCGAATACAAGAGCGGCTGCCATGAGCATTTGTCCCACCAGGAAGGTGCGCCCGCATGCGAACTTTTGCCGCCAGCCGCTGACTCTTGCCGAATGGATGCGAAGCTGCACAAAGTGGATCTGATTGCCGGCGAACAGGAAGTTTGCCACCCACAAAGCGCCGGCGTTGCGGTCCAGTTGTCCGGTCACCACGTAGTACGCGGCGGGCGCTGTCACCGTGAGTCCCAATGTGCCCACGATTTGAGAGAGCATCCGCGTCCGCCGGCTCAACTTTCGGAGAAGTGCCTGGGCAATGAATGCTAAAACCCCGATCCCTCCAAGCAACAGCAGGTCGCGATTGCGTCCATCCCGGAACAGTATCGCCAATGAGGAAGCCGCTATTGTGGCCAGAATGAGAATCGTGATCCCGACGCTGCGCCGCTCCTGCCGGCTTTGCGCGAACAGAAGGCCTGTGCCCAGCCAACTCTCGGCGGGCGTTCTCAGCCAGAATAGAGCGAGAACCGCAATCGCCAATTCCGCGAGCGGCAGCCCGTTGCCACCGGCAAACAGTCCGACAGCTCCTCCGGTGACCAGCGGAACGAATAGAAGTCCCCAGGCCCCGTGCTCACGGGGAGCGATCAGCGAACTTAGCCGCCGGTTGGGCAGGGCTGAAAGTTGGATCGTCTTATGTGCCATGTAATCACCCTAGTGCCCGCTTTTCACCAGAGCGGGTACGTTCCCGGTTTCCGCATTCTTGGCAACAGTGTCTTTCGTCGCGGTTTTCGTCCCGGGCTCGTAGACCCTGCATGGTGTTAATTTACGGCGAGAACCACCAAGGTGGCATCATCCTGGAATTGCGCGCCGCAATAATCCGACACCTGCGCGAGCAGTTGCTGGTTCAACTCAGCGGCGGAACTGGCCGCGTGCGCCTTGCCGAACGCGGCAACCCTCTCCACGCCAAACTCTTCGCCTTGTGTGTTCTCAGCTTCGGTGATGCCATCGGTAAATAGAAGCAGCCGGTCCCCGGATTTCAGATTGACGCTGAAGTCCTGGTAATCCCACGAGGGGAAAACGCCGAGCACCGCGCCGCCATGATCCAGAGTGCGCACAGCGCCATCCGAAATGAGAATCGGATAAGGATGGCCGGCGTTGCAGTAACGAAACGTGCGCTCATCGGCGTCGAGCACGCCGCAGAAAAATGTCACGAACTTGTTGGCAGCGATGCTTTCGCGCAGCATGCCGTTCACGATTCCACACACGCGCGCCGGACTATCCAGGTCGCGCACGGATGCACGCAGGCTGGCCTGTACATTCGCCATCAGCAAAGCGGCGGGCACTCCCTTGCCGGAGACATCCGCAATGCAAATAGCGAGCCGGTTGCCTTCTAGCCGTAGCACATCGAAGTAGTCTCCGCCGACCGCGCGCGCCGGGCGCCAAGCAGTGGCGACGGCGATTCCCGGAAGCTGCGGAATTTTCTTGGGCAAAAGCGATTGCTGGATTTCGCGGGCGCGTTGCAATTCCTGCTCGTGGACTTCCAGGCGAGCCGCGCCCGACTGGACCATGCGCTGCAGCTCAAGGTTGCGGCCCTCGAGGCGCGACCTCGTTTTGTTGTAGAGAAAATTCATCACGCCATAGACAAAGGTAATCAGGAATGGCATCTTCCACCCGGTGAGAAGCAAATGCCCAAGCGCTTGCGGGCCAGGCGGGGCCAACCACCAGACGATTACGCTGCTCAACACGTAAACCGGAAGCATCAATACGCATAGCAGGGCCAGGAAGATCAGCCAGTCATTGGGAGACGGTTTTTCGTACAGGGCGTGCAGCCATTGCAGCGGAGGCGAAACGAAATTGCCGATGCACAGCGAGTACAAAAGGACAGTCAAAGGATTTATGGGCTGGCCTATGGCCCAGAAAATTGCGCAAACAACAAAGGCAAGGAACAGATAAATGCCCTGATCGCGGAAGAAAACAGTCATCGATTTGGAACCAACGGCCGGGATCCGGATCTGCCCCGGTGGTGGAAGGCGTTCAGCCGGCAATGGCGCGGCCTTCAACGCGAAGCCTCGACCGGCGCAATCTCCTTCTCCTTCACGCTTTTGGTGCGCGGTTGGTAGACGCAGAACGGCTCCTCACTGAGATAGTTGCCGGTGGCGGCAAAAGCTCGTGCGCGGCAACCCATGCAAACATTGCGGAACTCGCAGCAGCCGCACTTTCCCTGCAGGTTATTCACGTCGCGCAGTTCATTGAATACCACCGAGTTCTCCCAGATGTCGGCAAACGGCTGTTTCTTCAGATCACCCGCCAGTGCCGGCAAATATCCGCAGGGATAAACTTCGCCTTGATTCGAGATGAAACAGACGGCGGTTCCGGCCAGGCACCCTTTGGTCATGGCATTCATGTCGGAAGGATGAGTTCCAGGATGACCCACGGCCTTTCCTATACCCTGAGGTTTGAGTTCGATGCCGGTTGACCCAGGCATCGTCATATCCGTGGGGCCAATCCTCGGGGATTCCGCGCCGAGCGGGCCCTTGTTTGGGGTGCTCTGCGTTGCTTCCCCCGCACCTTGTGCAGCCTGAGCCGCCGCCGCGGCAGAACGGTGCTCCGCCGCGCGCCGCTGACGAACCACGCGGAAATAGTGTGGCGCACAGGTGGCTTTCAGCTCGATGCCACCTTCCAGCGACTGGTCGTAGAACCAGTTCAGCATCCGCTCGTACTCTTCCGGCGGCACCATCTGTTCGGCGGCGATATCCACACCGCAACCCACCGGCACCAGCAAGAATGTGTGCAGCGCATCCGCTCCGATCGATTTCGCCAGTGCGAGCACTTGTGGAAGCTGATGGGCATTGTGGCGGGCGATCGTCGTGTTGATCTGCACCGACATGCCGAGATCTTTCAGATTGCGGAAACCGGTGATGGCGGCATCGAATGCGCCCGGAATGCCGCGGAAAGTGTCGTGGGTGAGCGCATCGGCACCGTCTAGACTGATGGCAACCCGCCGCACGCCGCTATCGACAATCTTCTGCGCGACTTGCTTCGTAACCAGCGTGCCATTCGTGGCCAGCGCCACGCGCAGGCCTTTGTCTGTGCCATAACGCGCCAACTGAAAAATGTCCGAACGGAAGAGCGGTTCGCCGCCGCTCAGCACCAGGATCGGGGTGGACACTGCTGCAATCTGGTCGATGATATCCTGCGCAGCTTTGGTGGAGAGATCGGAGGGAGAACTCAGTTCCGTAGCGCTGGCCCGGCAATGGATGCAGCGCAGATTACAACCTTTGGTCAACTCCCAGAAAATCAGTCGTGGCTTGTTTTGGAGTGCTTGACCTGAATGGTGCCCGTCATCCTTTAACGTAACCATGTGCGAATCCCCTTCCCCACTTGAACGCTTTCGTCCACCCACGGGGCAACGATAAAAGGGAACGCGTCTCCCTGCGGTGACTCTCATCACCCCAAATTGTGATCTCAGTCACGTGACCTAAATACCTTTGATTGTGCGGCTTTGGGGATGATTGTGGGGCCGTGGGGACGGGGATCGATTCTCCTCAGCCGATTGCAGGCATGCGATTACGCCTGCCCTATAAGCAACTTTCGAGGTGGAGCAACGGCTAGTTATGGTTTGCGATGTTCCGCAACGCTGACGTGTTGCGGATCACCATGGTCGAGCCTTTCGATTGCACGATCTGGCGCTTCTTTAGCTCCGCAAAAAGGCGGGTAACCGTCTCTCGCGAAGTTCCGATCATCTGCGCGATTTCCTCGTGGGTAAGCCGAATCTTCAACCGGGGCTCTGGTTTGGCGCCTTCTCCATTCTTGGAGCTCCATTCCAAAAGCAGCGTCGCCAGCTTCTCGGCGGCGGAGTGCGAAAGCCCGAGCGAGCGAACTTCCTTGCACGCATTGTGATATTTTTCGCCTAATTGCTCTGCCACTTTGAAACAGGCCTCCACATCTTCCTTTAGAAACCGCAGAAAATCATCGCGCTTGACGAAATTGATCTGGCAGGGATCGATCGTCTCCGCCGTCACTTCATAAGGTTTACCCGAGATGGTGGCGCTCAGCCCCAGCACTTCCCCGGGCTCGGCTAGCTTCACAATCATAGTTCTGCCGCTAGGGGAGTTAATGGACAGCTTTACACTGCCTTTGCAGAGCACGAAGATGCCTCTTGGCACCTGCCCTTCCACAAACAACACAGCCCCCTGAGGATAAGCGGTCGCGAACTTGATGTTCTCGAAGTTCTGCAGTGCGGCGGGGGGCAAATCGCAAAAGATTCGATCGGCGCGCAACTTGCAGGTAAGGCAGCTTTCCACGATCTCCATTCCGTATGGCGAGAGCATACACCAGCCTCCTTGGTCTGAAATCAGTGTCCGTCCGGATCAGGTGCTTGGCTGTGCTGCCGGGCACACGCTAATGTGACGCCCCTCACATTCAGGCTGTTGTGATCTACATCACATGGGTCTGTGATCTGCCTTGCTGCGTTCAGCTCAGGTGTCGTCCATGCTTATATGCAGTCGAGTGGAAACAAAGGAAATACATAAATTTTATGCATATGAAGGCAGGCAGTTCATTATGAAGCGCAAGTTCAAGACCATGGATGCAAACGAGGCGGTCGCCTACGTCGCCTACCGGGTTAACGAGGTCATCGCGATCTATCCCATCACCCCTTCCTCGAACATGGGCGAGTGGGCCGACGAGTGGGCATCGCAGGGAATCCAGAACATCTGGGGTACGGTGCCCCACGTCATGGAAATGCAGAGCGAGGGCGGCGCCGCCGGCGCGGTCCATGGCGCGCTGCAGACCGGTTCGCTAGCCACTACCTTCACCGCCTCCCAAGGCCTTCTGCTCATGATCCCGAACATGAACAAGATTGCGGGAGAACTCACTCCCACGGCGTTCCATGTTTCGGCGCGCACGTTAGCCACTCACGCGCTCTCGATTTTCGGCGACCACTCCGATGTTATGTCGTGCCGCATGACCGGCTTCGCCTTGCTTTCCTCGAATTCCGTGCAGGAAGCGATGGACATGGCGCTGATCGCGCACGCCGCTGCACTCGAATCGCGCATTCCTTTCTTGCATTTCTTCGATGGCTTCCGCACCTCGCACGAGGTCAACAAGATTGAAATGCTCACCGAAAACGATATGCGCGCGCTCATTAATATGGATCGCATCTTCGAGCATCGCCAGCGTGCGCTTTCGCCCGATCACCCAGTCCTGCGCGGCACAGCGCAGAATCCCGATGTGTTCTTCCAAATGCGCGAGCGAGCAAACTCTTACTACGACGCTTGCCCCAAAGCCGTTCAATCCGTAATGAACAAGTTCGCCGAGGTGGTGGGCCGCTCCTATCACCTGTGCGACTATGTAGGTGCGCCGGATGCCGACCGCGTAATCGTTATGATGGGCTCAGGCGCCGAAGTCGCTCACGAAACCCTAGTTCATCTCAATGCGCATCTCAATGCTCAGGGCGAAAAGCTTGGACTGCTGAAAGTCCGCTTGTATCGTCCCTTCCCGGTGCAGGCGTTCCTGGAAACCTTGCCAGCCAGCGTGCGCAAGATCGCCGTCCTCGATCGCACCAAGGAATCTGGAGCCATTGGCGAACCGCTCTATCTTGACGTCGTGAACGCGCTCCACGAGGGCGTGAAAGCCGGTTACAGCCCTCGGCAAACTCCGCCTGCGGTAGTGGGCGGACGCTACGGGCTCTCATCGAAGGAATTCACTCCGGCCATGGTCAAGGCGGTCTACGACAACCTGAAAGCGGATCAACCCGATCACAAGATAAAAGATCACTTCACCATCGGCATTCAGGATGACGTTAGCAACACCAGTTTGTCTTATAACACCGAGTTCTCCACCGAGCCGGACAATGTTGTGCGGGCAATGTTTTACGGCCTGGGCGCAGACGGCACGGTCGGCGCCAACAAGAATTCGATCAAGATCATCGGCGAGAACACTGATAACTATGCCCAGGGCTATTTCGTCTACGACTCGAAGAAGTCCGGGGCAGTCACCATTTCCCACCTTCGCTTCGGGCCGCAGCCCATTCGCTCCAGTTATCTCGTCTCCAGCGCCAACTTTGTTGCCTGCCACCAATGGATATTCCTTGAACGCTATGACATGCTCAGCGCCTTGGTTCCGGGCGGCACGTTCCTGCTCAACAGTCCGTTCAGCGCGGATGAAGTCTGGGACCATCTCCCACGTGTAGTGCAGGAGCAGATTATTGCCAAGCGAGCGAAGTTTTACGTGATCGATGCCTATCAAGTGGCGCGCGACACCGGCATGGGCAGCCGCATGAATACGATTTTGCAGGTGTGCTTCTTCGCCATTTCTAAAGTCCTGCCGCCGGAACAGGCCATTGAAGCGATTCGCAAGTCGATTCGCGACACCTACGGCAAGAAGGGCGATCAGATCGTGCAGCAGAACATGAAGGCCGTCGATGAAACTCTGGCACACTTGTTCGAAGTGAAAGTCCCGGCCGAACTGACCAGCTCGATTGAGATGCCTCCGCCGTTCTCACCTTCAGCGCCGGAATTCGAGCGCGATGTTCTCGGCATGATTTACGCGGGACGCGGCGATGAGTTGCCGGTCAGCGCATTTCCTGTGGATGGTACCTTCCCCACCGGAACCGCGAAGTGGGAGAAGCGCAACCTGGCGCTCGAAATCCCGGCGTGGGATCAGAAGATCTGCATCCAGTGCGGAAAGTGCGCCATGGTTTGCCCGCATTCGGTCATCCGCATCAAGGTCTACGACTCCAAAGAATTGCAAGGGTCCCCAGCAACATTCAAATCAACTGAGACCCGCGACAAGGAGTGGCAAGGTCTCAATTACACGATTCAAGTGGCGCCGGAAGACTGCACCGGATGCGGCATCTGCGTGGAAGTTTGCCCCGTCAAGAACAAGGCCGAAACCCGTCTTAAAGCGATCAACATGGTGCCGCAGCCTCCGTTGCGCGTGCCCGAGCGCGAAAACTGGGATTTCTTCCTGAAGATTCCGGAACTTGACCGCCGCAACATTAAAGTCACGAACATCCGCCAGCAGCAAATTCAGGAGCCGCTGTTCGAGTTCTCCGGCGCCTGCGCCGGTTGCGGCGAAACTCCATATCTCAAGCTGATGTCACAGTTGTTTGGCGACCGTGCCATCGTCGCCAACGCCACCGGATGCTCGTCGATTTACGGCGGCAATCTCCCGACTACCCCCTGGACCAAGAATGCAGCCGGCCGCGGCCCCGCCTGGTCCAACTCTCTTTTCGAAGACAACGCCGAGTTCGGCCTGGGCTTCCGTCTTTCTATCGACAAACAGACCGAGTTCGCGCAAGAGTTAGTCCGGCGCGTGGCGGGAATGATCGGAGAAGAACTCGCGACCGCGCTTCTCACGTCCCCACAGAAAGACGAAGCGGATATCTATGAACAACGCCAGCGCGTGGATTTGCTGAAAGAGAAACTGCTGAAAGAGAAACTTCACGGCCGAGATTCCGCTGACGCTCGGCAACTTCTTTCCGTCGCCGACCTGCTGGTCAAGAAGAGCATTTGGATTGTTGGTGGGGACGGTTGGGCCTATGACATCGGCTATGGCGGCCTGGATCACGTGTTGGCCAGCGGGCGCAACGTGAACGTGCTGGTGCTCGATACCGAGGTCTACTCCAATACCGGAGGTCAGGCATCGAAGTCCACGCCGCGCGCCGCAGTGGCGAAATTTGCCGCTGGCGGCAAGCCCGGCCCCAAGAAAGATCTGGGACTGATCGCCATGAGTTACGGGAACATTTATGTTGCGAGTGTAGCCATGGGCGCGAAAGACGAGCACACGCTCAAGGCCTTCCTGGAAGCCGAGGCCTATAACGGGCCCAGCCTTATCATCGCCTATTCGCACTGCATCGCTCACGGCATCAACATGACCACCGCGATGTCGGATCAGAAAATGGCTGTCGATTCCGGCCAGTGGCTGCTCTATCGCTACAACCCAGATCGGGCTGCTCAGGGCGAGAATCCGCTGATCCTCGATTCGCGGACGCCAACCCGCAAGGTTGCCGATTTCATGCAGATGGAAACACGCTTCAAGATGCTCACCAAGAGCAGGCCAGAAGAAGCCAAGGAACTTTGGCATCAGGCACAGCATGACGCCGAAACTCGCTTTCGCCTTTATGAGTACATGGCGCAGCGGAAATCTGACAATGAACCGGCTACGACCAAGTAAGGCGCAGACGGAGACGCAGGAGAAATCATGATTGACCTCAAAACCACGTATCTGGGGTTGCAGCTTCGTACTCCTTTGGTGGCTTCAGCATCACCGCTATCGCAAGAGATCGGTGGCATTCGCCAGCTCGAGGCTGCAGGCGCCTCTGCGGTTGTCTTGTATTCGCTGTTCGAAGAGCAGTTGCGGCAGGAAAGCCTCGAGCTTGAGCACCATCTGGAGGAGGGAACGAACAGTTTCGCGGAGGCGGCAAGTTTTTTCCCCCAGCCCGATGAATTTCGGATGGGACCTGAGGCATATCTGAACCACATCTATCAGGCCAAGAAGGCAGTGTCGGTGCCGATCATCGCGAGCCTCAACTGCACTTCCGCAGGCGGATGGACGCAGTATGCAAAGCTTATCGAGCAGGCGGGCGCAGATGCGCTGGAATGTAACATCTATTCGATCCCCACCGATCCCGACCTCGCTTCAAGTGCGGTAGAGCAGCAGTACCTCGACATTCTCAAGGCAGTAAAGTCAGTGGTGACAATTCCCGTCGCGGTCAAGCTCAGCCCTTTTTTCAGCAATATGGCGAATATGGCGAAGCGATTCGATGAAGCTGGCGCGAATGGACTGGTGCTGTTCAATCGCTTCTATCAGCCAGACATTAACCTTGACGAGCTGGACATCCAACCGAACGTGTTGCTCAGCACTCCACAAGCGCTGCGGCTTCCGCTGACCTGGATCGGTATCCTTTACGGTCGCATTCATGCCAGCCTGGCTGCGACTAGCGGTGTGCATGGCCCCGAGGACGTGGTTAAGCTGCTAATGGTCGGTGCCGACGTCACCATGCTCTGCTCCACGCTGTTGAGAAACGGAATCAACCATCTTCGGCACATCGAGGCGGGCGTGCTGGAATGGATGGAAAAGCACGAATACGAATCCGTTCAGCAAATGAAAGGCAGCATGAGTCAGATCCACTCCCCCAATCCCTCAGCCTTCGAGCGCGCGCAGTACATGAAGGCGGTCAAGAGTATTCGGCATGTTGCGCTCACCGGCCACGAAGCCTGGAGAATTCTTAGCGGATCCTAGCATCGTGTCCCGCAAGTTCGTTGCATTTGTTTTGAAAGGGCGCAGCTTTAGCTGCGCCGAAAGATGTCATAGATTCAGCGGCTTCAAGCCGCTGAGGCTGAGACGGAGTTGTAGAACGAATCTACGGGACACCACACTAGAACATCTCTTCGACCATCCCAGCAGAATGGGTCACGTCAGCACCCGAGACTTACTGAGACGATCCGTTCTGCGGTAGACCAGCGGGCGGGCACAAGCTGGCGCTTGTGCCCCGGTCCGCTGATACTCGGCAGGCGGCCTACTTCGCTTGCAGGGACTCGACGTATTCGGTAAGGTTCGCCACGCGTTGCTGGACCTCAGCCTCGTGTCCACCGCTTACACTGCGAAATAACGGTCCCCAAACCGGCATCTCTTTGGACCCGTGCGCGGGAAGGTCGGACGTGCCACGGAGGATAGAGCTGACTTTCGGAGCGGGATATTTCCCTCCGTTGTTCTTGCTCAGCAGGGTAAGGTCGGCGGGAGGAGTCTTTAGCGCGCTGGCGGCAGGACCTCCGCCCTTGCCGTCCGTTCCATGGCAAACGGCGCAGTATGACGTGTACATTTCCTTGCCGGATGCGGCCGATGTGGGCTTGACGTTGACATGCTTGATGGTTGTCTTCGTTTGGTCCTGCGTCTGATCCTGTGCGACGGCCATGCAGCTGAAAGCAATCAGGGCAGGAACTATCAAAATCAGTTTCTTTCTCGACATTTCATTTTCTCCTTGATTAAACCAATGCTTCTTCTTTGAACTCTAAACGCGCTTGGAAACCCCAAGAACCGTCTGCGTTGCTGCCGTCAGTAACGGCGACAAGAAGGATAAGCATCTTTTCATTTCAACTTAATTATTGGTCACCTGCTCCACGATGGCTGTGAGCCGGAGCACAGTCGATTGTACCGCCCGAATCCTACACCTCCTCGATCTTCGGTACAAAGTTCATAAACCCTTCGTCGCTCCGGGGTGTGGCACAGAAGCTGTGCACCCCTCACATACATCCGTGATGTTCGTCACATCCAACCGCGCCCTTGCCCAAGCATAATTACTGACAGTTTTGTGGAGAGTTCTAACCACTTCAAGTGGGGAGTTTCCATGGCAAAAGGACGTGTTTCCATCGTTGTCGAGCACTGTAAATCCTGCGGCTTCTGTGTGGAGTTTTGTCCTTCCCACGTGCTCGCGCTCTCTTCGGCTTTCAATTCCAAGGGTTACCATCCACCGCACGTTGTGCATCCGGAAAAGTGTAGTGGTTGCGACTTGTGCGGAATGTATTGCCCTGACTTCGCCATTTTCGCGACCAAGGTAGCACCCACCGGAGGGAACAAATGAAGGCCGATCCTCGCGGAGTACTGACTGGCACTCACTTCATCGACGGCGATCACGCCTGCTGCGAAGGCGCGCTGGCCGCTGGCGCTCGATTCGCCGCCGGATACCCCATCACCCCTTCCACCGAAGTGGTGGAGCGCTTCGCCTCTCGTGTCCCTACCGTAGGCGGGACGTTTATCCAGATGGAAGACGAACTCGCGGCCTCGATCACGTTGCAGGGCGCCGTGTGGGCAGGGGCTAAAGCTTTTACTGTCACCTCCGGTCCGGGCTTCTCCTTGATGATGGAACACATCGGCTACGCGGCCATGACCGAAACTCCGTGTGTGTTTGTGGATGTGCAGCGCGGAGGCCCGTCCACCGGCCTGCCCACGCTTCCCGCGCAAGCCGATATGATGCAGGCGCGTTGGGGCTCGCATGGTGACTACGAAATCATCGCCCTCTGCCCCAATTCTCCGCAGGAATGTTTTGACCTAACCATCAAGGCCTTCAACCTGGCCGAAGAATTCCGCGTGCCCGTAATGTTCATGATGGACGAAGTCGTGGGGCACATGACCGAGAAGGTAGTGATCCCCGCCGCTGACCAGATCGAGATCACGCCACGCCGCCATACCCGCAAGTCAGTGGAAGACTATCTGCCCTATGGCGCCAACGGCGACGGAGTGCCTGAAATGGCGCACGCCGGCGAAGGCTATAACTTTCACGTCACGGGCTTGACCCATGACGAACACGGCTATCCCAATATGACTCCCCCGGTGCAGGACAAGTTGGTTCGCCGCCTGCAAAGCAAAATTCGCGACGCCGCCGACCGCATCTGCCTGTTTGAAGAAGAGAAACTCGAGGGAGCGGACATAGTCGTCGTCTCCTACGGAATCACTTCCAGAGTCGCACAACGCGCCATCGAGGCCGCTCGCGAACAGGGTTTACGCGTGGGCAAGCTACGCCTGATCACCGCCTGGCCTTTCCCGGAGAAAAAGATCCGCGAACTCGCGGCGAAGGTAAAAGCATTCGTCGTACCGGAACTCAATCTGGGGCAGATGGTGCGAGAAGTGGAACGAGCCGCGGCCGGCCGGGCAAAAACATTCGCCGTATCGCACGCCGGCGGCGGAGTTCATAAACCCGAAGACATCCTCAAGGTAATCGTGGAGGCCAGCAGATGTCAGACAGCTTAATCGATATTGGGAATGGAGTCGTGAATCCCGTCGAGCCCTTCTTGCGCACCGATCGCATGCCGCACATATGGTGCCCGGGATGCGGCATCGGCACTACCGTGAACTCTTTCGCCCGCGCCCTCATCGATTCCAAGATCGATTTGGGATCGCTGGCCTTGGTCTCCGGCATCGGCTGCACCGGGCGCGTCGCCGGATACGTCAAGCTCGACTCCTTCCACACTACGCACGGCCGCGCTATTCCGTTCGCCACCGGACTTAAACTGGCAAACCCAAAGCTGAATGTCGTTGTCTATTCCGGCGACGGCGATCTTTCAGCCATCGGCGGCAATCATCTGATCCATGCCGCACGGCGCAACATCGATCTAAAGGTCATCTGCGTAAACAATCTGATCTACGCCATGACCGGCGGGCAGAGCGCGCCCACTACTCCGGATCATTCGACTACTTCCACCAATCCCTACGGCACGTTCGAGCCATCGTTCAATTTGCCCCATCTGGTCGAAGCCGCCGGCGCAGTTTACGTTGCACGCTGGACTACCTTCCACGTGCGGCAACTGTCGCGCTCCATCAGCGAGGCGTTTAAGAAGAAAGGCTTCTCCTTTATTGAAGTAATCTCGCCCTGCCCCACGCTGTATCAGCGCCGCAACAAGCTGGGCGATGGCCTCGACACCATGAAGTATTACAAGGAGAAGAGCAAAGTCCGGCATGGAGCGCCCACCAGCGAAGTCGGCCTCACCATGACCGGAGAAATCATTGTGGGCAAATTCGTGGACCGCGACCGCCCCGACTACCAAACCATGATGCGCGCTCAATACTGCGAATCGCTGGGCGAGAGATTCGTCGAACAAGGGGAGATGGTATGCAGCTAACGGAAATTCGCGTTGCCGGCTTCGGCGGCCAGGGAGTGATTCTCTCGGCCATCCTTCTGGGCAAAGCGGCTTCGATTTATCAAGGCGCCTACGCCACCATGACACAAAACTTCGGCCCGGAAGCCCGCGGCGGCGCCTGCAGCGCTCAGCTCGTCCTTTCCGATTCGCCGGTGTTGTATCCCTACATCACTCAGCCGGACATCCTCGTCGTAATGTCGCAAGAGGCCTATGTGCGCTTCGTCCCCGAGTTGAAGGACGGCGGCATCCTGATTGTCGAGCAGGACCTGGTGCGAGTTTCCGATCTCAACAAGGAAGTTCAGGTCTACAGCATCCCGGCAACCCGCATTGCCGAAGAACTCGGCAAACGCATGGTATTGAATTCCGTCATGGTGGGATTTTTCACCGCAGTTACCCACCTGCTGGAAACCGACGCCGTACGCAAAGCCGTCGCCGACTCCGTTCCGAAAAGCTTCCTTGATCTGAACCTCAAGGCGTTCGAAAAGGGACTGGAATATGGAGCCATCGCGTTAACCACCCCCGCCAGCGCAAGGGATGCCGAGCTGCAGTTAGAATACTCACCGGAATAGCTTCAGTCGCGAAGAAGCTCCAGTGGGGACAGCCGCCCCTTCGGCAAGCTCAGGGCAGGCTCTCGGCTGTCCGGTCGAGCAAAGTTCGACATGCTCTTAGATCAGGCCTGGCAAAGTTAGCTCCTCACCGTTGCACTCTTCAACGTTCGCTGTTGCGCATTTCAGCTATGCCCTGCCAACCCCTAAGTATTTGATTGCAAAGGTCACTCACTTCGGCTCCCTCAAAACATTGCAAACACGAGCTTTTCCGTGTTGCGATTAACATCACAGCACTGTTCACAATCGCATCGCACCAGGCCACATCGCAAAATTGATTCTCGTCTATCCGCCTGATTACGCAGGAGATCTCCGCCCGCAGTGCGCTTCCTTGCATTCCGCTTCGGCGTGGCATGGCGATTGCCTTAAGAAAAGTGTGAGCGGCCCGCAAGAAGTAAAGACAAGACAACGACGGCCCTCCGACGAGGTGACTTATGACAGTCCTACTGGTTCTCTTCACATTCATAACCTTCTTACTGATTGATCATTTTCGCAGCCGCCGCGCAGTTGTCCAACCCGTATTGCAAATGTCCACCGCAAAACAGGACGCAGTGACCGCGCCGCGACTGCAGCCGGCTTTGGTCGGCGGCTTCGCAGTTCCCGAGAATTTGCGTTACCACCCCGGCCATACCTGGGCGTTGAGTGAGAGCCCCAGCCTGGTGCGAGTTGGCATGGATGATTTCGCCTCCAAGCTGACCGGCAAGCTGGAGAGCATCAAGCTGCCGCAACGCGGCCAGTGGATTCGCCAGGGCCAGAAGATCTGCACACTCTATCGCGACGACGCTGCAGTCGACATGGTTTCACCCATCGAGGGTACCGTGTTTGATATCAACCAGGCGCTAGCGGCCGATCCTAAGCTCGCACTCCGCGATCCGTACGGCGAAGGCTGGCTGGTAACGGTACAGGCCCCCGACGCCAAGACCAGTTTCCGCAACCTGCTGGGCGGCCCGCTCGCCCGCTGGTGGACCGAGGAGTCCGCAAGCCGCCTGCAACGCCGCATGCCGATGGCCGTCGCCGGCGCCTACGCCCAGGATGGCGGAGTAGCCGTGGACAATCCCACAGCCGAGATTCCAGCGAAGGAGTGGCTGCCGATCGCCAAAGAGTTCTTCCTGTCCTAAGTACATCTCGCGGCCAGCGAGGCGAACCAGCCTCGCCGAGGACCGCAGAAACACCGGCCGCCCGGATCCTAGGCTCAACTAGCCAGGACACCGGGCGGTCGGTGTTTTTGCCGCAGGTGTCCCCGCTCCCTTGTGGGAAGGGGCACCCGCTAGTCTCTCTTCGACACGATCCCAGCAACTAGTCACGCGACGCCGGAGACTTAGTTGGCTCCAGTATGCTTGTAAGAGGTTTGACGGGAATTTTGTGGGTGCAACTCGCGTCACATAGCGCTTGAAGGCGGCTCCTGTATTTTGTCACGAGTTCGGATGCCGACTTCAATGCATTCGATGCTTTCTTTAACTCCTTTTCGATGCCGTCGATGTCAGCAAATGTCCGCCGAACCTCATCGGCCAAGTGGACATTATTCTCCAAGAAGTCGGGCCCCTCTGCTCGCATGCGCTCGAACAATGGTTTTAGAATATCGAGATCGCGCGGCAGCCATTGACGTGTTGTACGAAGAACCCAGACTCCATCCTTGGAACCCCACCTTGCCTCCCGGTCAAGTTGCCGCAGCTGGTTTTCGTCGCGTGCGACTAGGGCTGCCACATGGACGGAGCGGTCGGTTGCGTCACGTACCAGTTTGTCTACGTCGCCTTCTGTGACCAGCGACTTCTTGTCCTTGTTGTCAACCAATAAACGCGGATCCGTGGCATTGCCTGCCGGATCGCGATACGCCAATATATAGTCGCCGTTCTTGGGGAGTTTGTCGCTGATCCAGATTCCCGGCCATGTGCGTACCTCGTCAGCAAAATCCAACTCCTCCAGCTTACCGACGCGAGCGACCTTCGCAAGCTCCGTCTGCAGTGCATCCTTCTCTTGACGAAGCGACTTAGCCTCTTTCAGGTAGTCTTCTGCGCGACGAGTTAGATCGTCTTTGCTTGACTCCGCCGCTTGCAACTTGGCTCCAAGTTCGTTTCTAACCGCCTGGATCTCGACGGTCTTTTCTTGATCAGCCAGGTTATTCGCAGCTTCCAACTCCCCAATACGAGCACCAAGCGCGGTTATTTTGTCTTGTAGCTGCCGCTCTGCATCGAGCCTCTCCGATTGCTTGGCGGTATTGACAAGCTCTTTCTGGCTTTCAGTAAGGCTATTCAATCGCAGTTCCAAGCTACCTTTTTCGTCCTTCATTCTCTGCAATTCGGTTTTATGGCGTTCCGTAACGTCGCTGACACGTTTTGTCAACTCCGCCTCAAATCTAAGCCAGAGTGCATTTTCATCTTGCTTGTTCTTGCTTAGAAGCATTCGCAGCGCCTCTTCGGCGCTGAGTTGTGCAATGCGAGCGAGGTCTTTGACGCCCAGGCGGTCAAGTGACCTCCGCTCGCCTTAATTGTCCCTTGCCCAGGCAAAGTGGGCACTCCATCGTGTCATCCGCGACGGTTGGCTGTGTGGCCATGGATAACCTCCATTTGATTTAATTTTGCGCCGCTGCCTGAGCGGGATAAATCGACCACGATTGTCGAAGGTAAAGCCGCCGTAGGAGCTGCAAACTGATTAGGGGCCCGAAGTGCTGAGAACGACATGGGGGGATATCCGGAAAATACCGCGCGCTTCGGAACATAGCAACTTACGAAAGTGTGTCGGACAATTGGTGTAATGACTTATATCTAAAGCTGTAAGTTACGACCCTCGTGTTAGTAAGTGACGATCTTATTGTGCGGAGCCGCAGTACAAGGCCCAGGCGCCAGCCTGCCATAACATCTGCAAGACTGCGGTGTTGCTTCCGTCACGGTGCGGCCTCACGACAACCTGCACATCCTGGTCAAGCGCCACGAGAAAGCGCAGAAGGTGCTCGGACAGCCGTCGACCAAATGTGGTATAACTGTTATACTCATGCGATTTCACTTCGATGAGCGCAAGAGTGGGCGGCTAAGGGCAAACCCGAAAGAGGCATCGGGTTCGAAGAGGTGCAAGAGGTCTTCTCGCACCCATACTACCTTGACCAGCGATCGGATTGGCCCGAGCAGTACCGGGCAATCGGCTGGGTGGGAGAGAAGTTGTACACCGTCACTTTTGAAATGCGGGAGGGCGAGGAAGGCGACTATTACCACCTCGTGACTCTCTGGAAAGCCCCCAGGCAGGAGCAACAACTTTATGAAGAACACTCGTAAACCGCGAAAGCCACTGCCGGCAGAAACCATCGCCCGCCTTGCCGACCAGGGCAGGGATGTGTCCCGGTTTTTCACCAATACCGGCAAAATGATGGGTCCGATCCAGAGGGTGAATGTTGACCTGGCCTCTGGCATGTTGGAAGAACTGGACCGCGCTGCCAAAGAGTTGAATATCAGCCGGCAGGCCGTGATCAAGACGCTCATACGCCAAGCGCTCGATCAGCAATATCTCGCGCGAAGCAGCCGCCCCAGCGCGAGGCGGAGGTAAGTCGCCGAGTCGCTCACGATCCAATCCGCCGCAGCGCGCTTTCAGAAAACCTGCAGGGCTGGGGCGTTGTTTCGATCCCGGTGCGGCTTCACCACAATCTGCACATCCTGGTCGAGCGCCACGAGGAAGCACAGAAGGCGCTCCACCGAAAACTGCCGGAACTCCCGCCGCCCGGATTCAAGGCTGAAAGGCCAGGACACCGGCCGCCCGGCCTTTTTCCCCAGCAATGATGGTTAATGCGAAATTAGAGTCTTGCCGATCTAACCACTGGGAGTGTATTTGCGGCATGTCGACGTTTGCGAGCATGGCGGCATCGGGGTCAACGAAAGAAAGTCCCTCCTATCGATGCAATTGCGATGAGCATGCACGAGAAGCGAAACTCATCCAGTCCTCGCTGCTGCCCACCCATGGACTCTGCCACCAGGGCGTCGAGATCGCATTCCGCTTCATGCCCTTCTCCGAAGTGGGCGGCGACTTTCTCGACTTCTTCTGCTTACCGAATGGCTTCATCGGCATTTATCTCGGGGACGTGGTCGGCAAAGGCCTGCCGGCGGCCATGTACGCCGCGCTCGTCACCGGAACCCTGCGTGGAATTCACAAGACTGGCACCGACACCGCCAGCGTTCTCGCCCGCTTGAACGAGCGCCTCCTGCAGCGCCCTCTCCCTGGCCGCTTTTGCTCGACCCTGTATGCGCTCTTCAATCCCGCCACGCGGGAGCTAATCTTCTCCAATGCCGGAATGCCAATGCCCCTGCTCGTCTCGGGAACCGCTTGCCAGCAGTTGGGCGAAGGTGGATTACCCGTGGGAATGTTTCCAGGCGCCCCTTACGGACGGCACGTCGTGCCACTCTGCCCCGGAGACAGCGTTCTGTTCGCGACCGACGGCCTTCATGAATTGTGCAACCCGGAAGGAATCGAATTCGGCGCCACCCAAATGCAAAGGACCTGGGCACGATGTGGCTACAAATCGGCCAGCGAGTCGGGGGATTTTGTCTTCGCGCATCAGCGTGCCTTTTCCGACGGCACTCCTCCCCATGATGATGTTACGGCCGTTGTCCTGAAAGTGCTGCCTTAGCAGGCTGCGAAACACTCTTGCAGTTGTCGCACAGAGAGCTTTCCCTTCAGATCGATCCATTCCACGGCGTGGGATGAGGCCATGACGCAGCGGTAGTCATCGCAATGCGTGAGGTTCAGCGTGTGCCCGAGTTGACCTTTGCGTCGAAAGTCAGCGCGTATCGATCGGGACCCACGACATTCATAGGGCAAAGACCTCAAACCGGGATTGTACGACGGAGATAACGGATTCGTGCAGGTTGGGCGCAAACGATATCCCATCAGAAGACTTGCAATGCCGGGGCGTTGTTTCGATCGCGGTGCGGCTTCACGACAATCTGCACATCCTGGTCGAGCGCCACGAGGAAGCGCAGAAGGCGCTCCACCGAAAACTGGCGGAACTCGCCCCGCAGCATTTTCGAGACATCGGGCTGGCGGACTCCGAAAAGATCGGCGGCCTCAATCTGTTTCAGGCCGCGATCTTTCATGATCGTGTCGATCTTGAATACAAGCTGCGCCTTGACCAAATGCTCTTCCGCATTGGGCACACCGATATCCCTGAAGACATTGCGGCTTCCGGTTTCGTATGCCTTCTTGCTCATGACTTCATCTCTTTGGCAATCTGTTCAGCCTCGCGCAGTCGCTGCCTAATCAACTCCATATCCCGCCGCGGCGTTTCCCGTCCCCTCTTCGATTTCTTCTGGAAGGCGTGAAGAACGTATACCGCCCCGGCAAATCTCAGCGTGTGTACGGCGCGGAACGTGTCGCTGCGATAGTCCGTCACGATCTCCACAACTCCTGCGCAGCCAAAGCCGCTGAGCGTCTTCGTATCACGATGCTTGCCGCCGCGCTGCGCGACGTAGAGGGCATAGCCCACGTGATCCTGTACCGGTTCCGGGAACTCGCGCACATCCTCGCGGCTCGATCCGACCCAGATCACCGGCTTCAAGCGCGGTTCATCGGCCATTGGCAGCCGCTGGTATAGTGATATCACTATATCGCTTCCACCATATTACGTCAAGGAGATTCCCACAGAAGGCTAGTAATTTCGCGCCGGCTGCACTTGTGCCACCTGCGCCGTTGCGGCGCGGCAGACGGAACACAGTGCGCTTTCCTTCAGATCGATCCATTCCACGGCGTGGGATGACGCCATGACGCAGCGGCAGTCATCGCAGTGAGTCAAACTGAGAGTATGTCCCACTTCATGAACCGCTTCCTTGAGCAGGCGCTGGCGAAACAGCTCCGAGTCGGGGGGAATGCCATAGAACTCCTGGCGCAGCCGGTGCGTCGAGAGCACCGAGCAGGGGCCACCCATCTGTGCCTCTCCAAAAACAAAAGTAAGAATCGGAATATACAGATCGACGGCAGCGATGCCCAGCATTCGCCAGGAGTCGGCGCTAAGAAAATTTTGCATGCGCTGCAGAATTTCCGAAGAGTGGTATTGCTGCCGCTCCCCGTGGAAAGCGAACCCCGGATCGAGACGCAGAGGCAGCACTTTGCAGGGGACGCAAAGAATTTCTTCGATGGCTGGACCCAGATCCTTCAGCAGCCCGTCATCCACGTTCCCGATCGGCAACAATTGCAGCAGCTTCATCGCGTGCCTTCATCGGGTGATTTCATCGGCCTTCAGTGAATCGGTCTTTGACGGATCGGTCTTCACTGAAGAGCGGCTCCAGCCGTACTTCTTCAACTTGTGATAAAGCGTAACCCGATCGATGTCGAGAATGTCGGCGGCATGGCTCTGATTCCCTCCACACTCTTCGACCACGCGCAGAATGTGGGCCCTTTCCATGTCCTCAAGAGTCTTGCTCGACGCGGTAGAGACGCCCTGCGGTTTGAAGATGAAATCCTGTTCGTGGAGCTCCGGCTCCTGTCCCACCACCATGGCGCGCTCCACCGCATTCTCCAGTTCGCGCACATTGCCCAGCCAGGGCTGTTGCTGCAATTGGTTCATGGCCGCAGCCGAAACCCGGGTAATGCGTTTGTTCATAGCTAGAGAGAATTTGCGCACGAAGTGATCGACGAGCACGGGGATATCCTCCCTGCGCTCGCGCAGTGCGGGCAATTCGATGCGGAAGACGTTCAGCCGGTAAAAAAGATCGGGACGGAACTTACCTTCCTCGATCAGTTTTTCCAGATCTTTGTTGGTGGCGGCGATGCAGCGGAAGTCGACCTTGATGATTTGATTGCCGCCCACGCGGGTAATTTCGCGCTCCTGCAGTACACGCAGCAAGTCGGTCTGGGTCTTGAGGGTGATGTCGCCGATCTCGTCCAGGAAAACCGTCCCGCCCTCGGCAATTTCGAATTTGCCTTTCTTGCGGTACTGCGCACCAGTGAAGGCGCCTTTCTCGTGGCCGAAGAGTTCGCTTTCTAGAAGGGTTTCAGTCAGGGCGCCGCAGTGAATCACGACCAGGGGATGAAATCTTCTCGGGCTGGCCTGATGGATCGCACGCGCCACCAGTTCCTTCCCAGTACCGCTCTCACCCACGACCAGCACCGTAGCGTCTGTAGGACCAACGGTTTCGATGGCGTCGAAGATCTTGCGCATGGGGGCGCTTTGCCCGATCAGCTCTCCGGGACGGGCGACCTCAGCAACGGTCTCGCGCAGAAGCACGTTCTCCTGCAGGGTCCGCTTATGTGCCAGAGCGTTCTTCACCAGGTGTGCGATTTCATCCGGATCTAGCGGCTTGGTCACGTAGTCATAGGCGCCGTTTTTTAGCGCAGCTACCGCGGTCTCGACCGAGGCGTAGCCGGTCATGATGATGACCGTCAGTTCCGGATCGACTTCGTGCATGCGGCGCTGCAGTTCGATCCCGTCGGTGCCGTGCATCTTGATATCCACCAGCGCCGCATCCCAGCGTTGCTCCGCCAGCCGGGTGAGCGCATCGCCCGCGTTTTCTGCCGTAGCCACTTCATAGCCTTCTTCTCCGAACCATTTACCCAACGAGTCGCGCACGCTCAGTTCGTCGTCCACGATTAGCAGTTTTCCCTGGGTGTTCACGTCAATCACCTCACCTTCATCGCGGTGTCGCCGGCCGCAGCCAACGAAACCTCAGTCGCTTGATTGGGCAGGGTTATGGTGAACGCGGTACCCCGGCCCAGCTCCGATTCGACTTCGACGCGCCCGTTATGCCTCTCCACAATGCCGCGGCTGATCGCTAAACCCAACCCGACTCCGCGGCCATTCTCTTTTGTCGTCATAAAGGGTTCGAAAATCTGAGGTAATACATCGGGAGCGATGCCCGCTCCGTCATCCCGTACCCGGATCTCGATTCCTCTCCCATCGTGACTCAGCCGAGTTTCGAGCCAGAGATTGCCTCCTCTGGGCATGGCATCGATTGCATTCATGATCAACGCCAGAAGAACTTGTTCGATTTGTGAGGGATCACAGGACACGCGCGGCAAGTCTTCCGCAAGTTTGAGTTGCAGCTCGATCCCAACGTGTTCCAGCTGATGCCGCACCAGCAGCAGGCAACGATCAATCACTTCCTGTAGATTCGTCGACTGCAGGTTCATGGGCGCAGTGCGGGAAAGAGTCAGCAGATTTTTGACTAGCTCGCCGCAGCGCCGGCTTTCTGCAGCGATCAGATCCAGACATTGCAGTGCTTCCTCGCGCTTTTCATGCTCCGCCTGCCCCGTCCCCACCCACTTTCGCAGCAGCTTGGCATAGGTCAGAATGCCGGAGAGCGGGTTGTTTACTTCGTGCGCCACCACCGCCGCCATCTTGCCCATGGAGGCCATCTTTTCCACATGCAGCATGTGCTCGTGGGCACGCTGGAGTTCCTTTGTCTTCTCCACCACGCGATCTTCGAGGGTCTTTGCCCAAGTGACGATTTGCTCATTCGCGGCACGCAGCTGCAGGCTCATGCCGTTGAAGGAATGAGCCAAGTCTCCAACTTCGTCGTGGGATCGCACTTCGATCTGGTAACCGAGCCGGCCTTGAGAAAGATGCTCCGTGCCGTTCTTGAGCGCCTTGATGGGTTTGCCGACCTCTCGCCACACGAATAGCCAGCTCATCACCGCAACTATCAGCATGGCCCCCGCCGTGTAAGACAACATGCGGGTGCTGCTGACCTTAAGTTGCGCGTCGGCCTGAGCCAAAGAAAGATTGGTATCCAGCACGCCCAGAACCTGCTGGCTGGCTGGATGCGCGTGGCAGGCAGCGTTGGAGCAGCTGGGTTGATTTTCGATGGGGGTGATAATCCCCAGCACACGATGGCCGCCGCCGTTGCGATAAATGCGAAAGCGGTCTGGGCGGTTCAGGCGGGTCAGCGGCTGCGATTGAATATGACAGCCATAGCAGGCCTCTGCCGTCTTGTCGAGGACGTGACTGACTTCTGCCGGATCGGTGGAGTAACTGACCCGCCCCTCCTGGTCAAGAATGCGCACCTTGATCATTCCAGGTTCGTCCGCCATGGTTTGGATCGCGTGGTAGAGGCCTTCGCGATCGTTGCGCAGCATGTAATACGTCGTGCTGCGCTTGATTACGTCACTGACCCGCTCGGCGCTGGCCAGCGTGGCGGTTTCCAGGTGTTGGCGGTGCAATCGGATATTCAAATATCCGAGGAGCGCAAAGATGACGACCATGACCGCCAACAGAGACCCGATCAGTTTCGCGCTGATGCTGTGAGTCAGCCGCTTCCACCCCAAGTCGTCGCGAGTTGGCTCAATCTCCCGCATGGCCTAATACCGGAGTAGCAACCAGGGGCTCGGGTTTGGTTCGTTGACGCCGCTCAACTGCTTGCCCTTCCTCAGGAAAGATAGGGAGGTACTTTACCGCCAACCCGAACAGGGCGAAGCCCATCGCGATAATCATCAGGGTCACGGAGAACTCAGTCCACTTCGGCATGTAGTGATGCCCAACGTACGTCTCAAAACCTATAAGACTGACATTGAGGCGGTTGGTGATGAAGCCGAGCAGGCTGATGACGGAAGCTAGATACAAGCCGTTCGGCGAGAGCCTGACTTTCTTGAAGCTGAGCAAGGTGATTGGAATCACGAAGGCCAGCATCAGTTCGAGCCATAAGAAATACGCTTCGTAGCTCGGCCTAATAATCTCTCTGAGCAGGCCGCGATGGAAGTAGTCCTCAAAACGCAGCAGGGCATTGACCCAGAGAGCAACCAGCAGAGCGCCGCCAAGGGTGACCAAGACCGGGAGTTCAAGGTGACGGCCGAATGCTTTCGCACTCTGCGTGGACTCGAAAATGGTCATGGCTAAACCAACCGCAACCGCCGAGGCGAAGAAAAGGAACGGTAGCGCCGGCGTATACCAGAAGGGATGCAGCTTGCTCGGCATGATTAAATACAGCGATCCGAGCGAACTCTGGTGCAGAGTGGAGAGCAAGATGCCCAGAACGATGAGTATGGGATAGATTTTCTTAATCCACCGGATGGGAGCCTGGAGATTGAAGCGCTCGAACACGTTGGGAAGGAATTCAAAAAAGAGCACCGTGGTGTAGGTCATCACGCACATGCCCACCTCGAACATGACTGAGTGCGGGTTCATGTAGATAAGCTGATGCCAGATGTACCAGGGACGGCCAAGATCGAACAACAGTCCAACGATGAAAAGTAAGTAGCCGAGGAATGCCGTCAAAACTGCGGGACGTACAACACTGTGCAGGCGCTCCACGTTGAATAAGTAGACTGCGCCGACAATGCAGAAGCCGCCGGCCGCCAGCATGACCCCACACAGGCAGTCGAAGCCAATCCACAGGCCCCAGGGAAACTGGTCGGTCATGTTTGAAACCGCGCCCAAGCCACGAAAATAGCGAACGAAAGAGGAGTACAGACCCAGACTCATGATGACAATGAATACGACTCTCCAGAAGGTCAGCTTGATCTTCATCGCTCACGCCCGTTCTTCTTCTCTTCGGCCTCAGCTTCGGCCACTTCCTCGCGGCGGTGTGAAATCCAATAAATGCCGCCCAACACCAACGACCACGCCGGGATAAAGTCTGGAATCCACGACATCACACGACCGGTATATTCCGGCATCGGAGTGTCGCCGATTTTTTCGGAGGCTGGGTAGCCGTACTCTTCAACTTTCATGCTGGAAAGAATAAGGACGCAGGTCCCGCCAACCTCGTTGAGGCCGTAAATACGAGGCAGGTAGGTGGATGGATTTTGACGGATACGGTCTTGCGCTTCCTTAATCAGGTCGTCGCGATCCCCGAACTTGGTGGCGCCAGTCGGACAGATCTCGGCGCATGCCGTCTGCTTGCCCGCAACCACACGCTCCGGACACATAATGCACTTGCGGACCCTGGGATTCAGCGATCCCCATTCGTACTTCGGCTGGCTGAATGCGCAGGCCACCATGCAATACCGGCAACCAATGCACTTCCAGACGTCGTATACCACCGGCCCTTCCTTGGTCTTGTGAAAAGCGCCTACAGGACAAGCCGACGCGCAAGCGGGATGCTCGCAGTGCATGCACAGCCGCCGCATGAATTTGTCGTTCTTGGTCATTACGACCGTGTATTTATGTTCGGATTGCACCGACTCAGCGGCCACTGTGTCGTCGTAGGGCAGCTTGTTCTGCTGCGCGCAGGCGCTTTCACACTGTTTGCAGCCGATGCACATGGTTGCGTCATAGAGCAGGGCCTTACTCATGGAAATTGCTCCTCGTAGCCCCCAAGCGGGACTTCCGTTCCAGTGGAATGAAGTACGAGGTAAGAGGATGCTGTTGCGGAGCGGACTTGGGAACCGTACAGAACGCCTTTGGCGGAGTGACTGAGAAAAAAGGGCCGGGTCCGGAGTGGTGAGCATCCGGACCCGGACGGGCTGTTCTTTCTTGCAGAGCATCTTGCAGAGCAAAGAGAGGGGGAGATTGCCGGCTGGCAGCGGATCGGCCAGGTTTGTATCCCTTCTGCCGAATTGAGCCGGACATCTTCATACCCACCCTCACGCCGTAAGCCGCCGACGGGCAAGCCATGACGGCGCTGTCGCGCAAAGACGAACAGCCGATGACCACGACTATTTCTGCAAGCTACGAACGTACTGCACAACTAACTTCACCTGATCAGGAGGCAGGCTCTTCACTGTGCCGGGATGCTTCGCCTTCTCTGTAACCGACTTGGCCAGGTCGTCGTCGGAGGCCTTTTTTGCGTCGTCCGAAATCAGACTTGGAATCTTGGCTGCGGGCTTGCCCGCCGCATCCGCCCCGTGGCAGGCTGCGCATTTTGCTTTGTAGATGGTCGCTCCGTCATCGGCAGCCCACGACAGATTGGGGATCAGCATGAACAGTGCGATTGCGATTGTTACTACCAGCATGACTAGCTTTGTCGTCTTCATGATTTCGTATTTGTCTCCTTGATGAAGTTTGCAACCTGCCAGAGCAGCGCCTCTTCCATCGTGGAGGTTGTGTTGCAAAAGTAATCACCGAAACACAGCCCTTCTTTGCACGATGTAAGAGAACTCATCAACTCCATCGCTGCCTAGTTGAGAGTTTCAACGGTTGGGGATAGAAGCGCAGTGACCCAGGTCACCGTAAATGGTGATTCCGGATGAAAGGTGGGAGTTCAACAAACAGGCCATCCCCTGGGTCGCACCAGGGCCAAACTGCGACTACGGGGCTTACGCAATCGAGGGGTGGGAGCCGCGAGAAGCCGATGTCCCTGGTGCTAAGCAAAGCCGTCCGACTGACTTACCGCGCCAATGTGCGCCTGGTTATCGATGAACAGGCGGCCTGCGGTGAGCGCTTTGCGGTCAATTTCCAGCAGGTCTATTTTTTTTACCTTGTCCTCGAGGACGCTCAAGGCTGTTCTGGGAGCGAGGCATTCGGTTTCTTCCAGCAGAGCCCCCATCATGACGATGTTAGCTACCTTGGTCGAACCAAGTTTGTCGGCCATCTCCGCGGCAGGAATCGCGACCACTTGCACTCCGGTCGCAATCAGGTCAGCGGGAACGGTGGCGCCGTTATAGAGGATGAGTCCGCCGCTGGCTACCTCGGGTGCAAACTTTCGCAGCGAATACTCATTCATGGCCACCAGCACATCGGGAGAAGAAACCAGGGGCGACCCGATCCGTTCTTTCGACAAGCACACATGGCAGTGCGCGCTGCCCGAGCGCATCTCCGGCCCATACGATGGCAACCAACTCACTTCCAGCACTTCCCGCATTCCCATTTCAATCAGCAACTGCCCCAGCAGCAGTACGCCTTGTCCTCCGAAACCCGCGATTTTGATCTTGAGCTGTTTGAAGTGATGGCCGTGTTTCGGTTCGGAAGCGTTGCGCACTTCCGTCTTCGGAGTAAGATCAAGCACGTCAGACACAGTGCGTTGCGGCGGCTCGTTGCCCGCAGGAATGTCCGGCCGGCGGTCGCGGAAAACATTCAGCGGAAAAGTGGGCATCATTTTCTCGTAAACCCAGCGTCGCGCTTCCACCGGATCTTTGCCCCAAATCGTGGGACAGGGTGACAAGATTTCGACAAACGAGAAGCCCGCGCCATCCCGCTGGATCTCGAGCGCTTTGCGGATCGCGCGCCGCGCTTTCATAATGTTCTTGTTGTCTGAAAGGGCCACGCGTTCGATATATGCCGGCGCTTCCAGTGTGGCCAGAAGTTCCGCCATGTGCAACGGGAAGCCTTCATTCGCCGGCCGCCGGCCCCATGGAGAAGTGGTGCTCTTCTGTCCGACCAGGGTAGTGGGCGCCATCTGCCCGCCCGTCATGCCATAGATTCCGTTGTTTACGAAAAACACCGCAATCTTCTCCCCTCGGTTGGCTGCATGCACGATCTCAGCGGTGCCGATTGCCGCCAAGTCACCGTCTCCCTGATAGGAAATGACAACCTTGTCGGGACAAGATCGTTTGATTGCCGTGGCCGAAGCCGGCGCGCGGCCATGCGCCACCTGCACATTGCCCACATCAAAATAGTAGTAGGCAAACACCGAGCACCCGACCGGACTCACAAAGATCGTCTTATCCTGCAGCCCCAGTTCCTGCAGCGCCTCGGCGATCAGTTTGTGCGCTACCCCGTGACCGCAGCCCGGACAGTAGTGGGTCTGGTGTTTCAGTTCTGATTTGCGTTCGTACAGGTCATAAAACAGCGGCGACTTGGAGTGGACGACTTCGTATCCGTCATCCTTAACTTCGGGGCCAACGTCGGAATTAACGTCGGGCTCCACTACGCTGACCACGCTCTCGTCTGTCATTTTCGTGTCCTTATTCGAAGCAACTCCTCGCACAACTGGTTCCGACCGCTACGTTCAGACCGCTACGGCCATGCGTGTCAACACTTGTTGCTGCAGCTCTGCGACTGACGGCACATTGCCCCCGACTCGACCGTAAAACTCCACCGGAACCTTGCCGTTCAGCGCCAGGCGAACGTCTTCCACCATCTGCCCATTGCTCAATTCCACGACCAGCACTTTCTGCACGTTCGCCGCCGCTTTCGCCAGTGCGTTCGAAGGATACGGCCACAGGGTGATGGGGCGGAACAGCCCAGCTTTCAAGCCTTCCTTGCGCAGCGCTTCAATCGTCGAAAGCAATACGCGGGACACAATGCCATACCCAACCAGCAGCACCTCGGCATCCTCGGTGTGGCAGAGTTCATAACGCGGCTCGGCTTCCTGGGCTCGAATGTACTTGGCCTCCATCTGGCGCTGGTGTTCTTCCAATTCATCGGTTTCGAGATAAATGGAACTGACCAGGTTGGCGCGAGTCTCTGGAGTTCCCTTTACTGCCCACGGTTTTTCGGGTGGGCAAATCTCACGATATTCAAGATCGAGCGGTTCCATCATTTGCCCGACGAAGCCGTCAGTCAGCACGACCGCCGGATTCCGGTACTTGTCGGCGAGATCGAATGCCAGCATGGTCAGGTCGGCCATCTCCTGGACTGATGCGGGAGCCAGCACGATATTGCGGTAGTTGCCGTGGCCGCCGCCCTTCACCATCGCGAAATAGTCGCTCTGTTCGGGCGCGATGTTGCCCAGGCCCGGCCCGCCGCGCATTACATCCACGATCACGCAGGGCAGCTCGGCCCCGGCCAGGTAAGACATACCTTCCTGCATCAGGCTGAGACCGGGGCCCGAGGATCCAGTCATGACTCGGGCCCCTGCGGCCGCTGCCCCGTAAACCATGTTGATAGCGGCGACCTCGCTCTCCGCTTGCAGGAAAGTCCCGCCGATCTGAGGAAAGTAGAGCGCGGCAGCCTCGGCAATTTCGCTGGCCGGAGTAATCGGATACCCGTAGTACGCGCGGCATCCGGCGAGGATCGCGCCTTTAACGACCGCCACGTTTCCTTTACAGAGCTGCCGCATGTTCGCCTCCTTGTACCGCTGCAAACGCCTTTCCCTTGGCCTTTATGCGGTAGACCGTAATCGCGCCCGGCTCCGGACAGCAATAAAAGCAGATGCCACAACCGGTGCAGTCCTGTCCTGTGTAGTGCGCGGGATGAGCTCCGTATGAATTCAGCTCCTTTACAAGTTCCAGGCACTTGGGTGGACAGGACTCCACACATAGCCCGCATCCCTTGCACTCTTCGACATCGACTGTGACTTTACCGCGCGCCTGGCCTGCCATTTTTCACCTCGCAACCGCAGTTTCCGCGGCCAGAGGCCGCTGCAGCCATTTGGTTTTCTCGCAGAACTCATAAAGTTCTTCCCGGAATTTAGGATGTGCAACGTCGATCAACGCCTGCGCCCGTTCGCGGATGGTCTTGCCGTGCAGATATGCGACTCCGTATTCGGTCACCACATAACGGATGAGCCCGCGGGAGGTAACCACTCCCGCTCCGGGGGTGAGCAGTGGGACAATTCGCGACACTGCGCCCTCTTTAGCCGTGGAGGAAATCGCGATGATCGGCTTGCCACCCTTGGAGCGCGAGGCCCCCCGCAGAAAATCAACCTGCCCGCCAATGCCGCTATAGAACCGGCTTCCGATCGAATCGGAGCACACCTGGCCGGTAAGATCGATCTGCAGCGCGGAGTTGATCGCCACCATGTTGTCGTTGCGGGCAATGAGTATGGGGTCGTTGCTGTAGGCGGTTGGATGAAACTCGAATATGGGATTGTTGTCGACGAAGTCGAACAGGCGTTTGGTCCCGATGGCAAATCCCAGGATGATTTTGCGCGGTCTGAAGTTCTTGCGCGCCCCCGTGAGCACGCCCGCTTCGATCAAAGGAATCACACCGTCGGAAACCAGCTCGCTGTGGACGGCGAGGTCTTTGCGATCCATGAGGAACGGCAGCACCGCGTCCGGGATTCCGCCGATTCCGGTCTGCAGCACTGCGCCATCCTCGATCAAGCCCGCGACGTTGCGGGCGATGGCCACATTCATGTCTGTGATCGGCGCCCGCTTCATGGCGCACAGAGGCCGCGAGGAATCGACGACGGCATCAAGCTCACTCACATGGATGAAACTGTCTCCATAGGTGCGGGGCATCTGGTCGTTGATCTGCGCAACCACGTGGTGGGCACATTTCGCGGCGGTGAGCGAGGTATCGACACCGACTCCGAAGCTGCAGAAGCCGTGCGAGTCCGGAAGAGAGAGCTGCAGCAGGGCGACATCAATCGGCATGGCGCCGCTCTCGAACAATTCCTCAATCTCGCTCAGGTAGATCGGCGTGTAGTCGGCCCGGCCTTCGTTAATGGCCTCGCGCACATTGGGGCCGATAAACATTGCGTTATGCCGGAAGTGCCCAGCCATCTCCGGAGCCACATAGGGGGCTGGTCCCATGGTCATCATGTGCACGATTTCCACGTCCTGCACAAAGGGCGCGCGGCGCATCAGAGCCTCTACCAGAGTCTCAGGTTCGGCGCAGCCGGGCTGAATGTAGACCCGCATTCCCGACTGCACACAACGCAACGCCTCATCGGGCGTTTTCAACTTTAGCTTGTAATCGAGTTCCCACGACATTCGTCTTCCCCCATGCAGCGACGTTTATCTTTTCCGCCATCGCTTCTCCGCCCCCAAATGGCCGCTCGTAAGCGGTTTGCGGCCTAATCGATGGCTGGGTCATTCGCTGCCCCTCGTAACTATTACTGCTCATTTTCGACCTCCGCTCCCGCTCCAGCTATGGCACAGGGCACGGCTAGTTGTGACCGGCGTCACAGTGAAATGAGCAGTAATGTAAAGCAGGTGGAAGAGTGGCGCTTCAGCGCCGCGTGAAGCCTTCAGAACCGGTGCAGGCTTTAAGCCCCTGAGGGTTCCTCCGTTTCACTTTCCTAATTTATGAGACGGATCGCACATTTCCGCGGCCTCGACCGTGCCCTTCACGGAACTGTTTGTGAGACGGTCTTGTGTAGCCTTCGATCGGAAATATGAGTTTCGAACCTTACCGCAGTCGGCTTGGTTCCGGCTCACGGTCGGTGACCAGTTCCGGATGCAGGCGGCGAAATGTTTCAGTCACATGGCAATTCCAGCAGACCGGCTGGTGGGTTGCGAACACCTCAGGAAGCTGCTCCGGCCGCAATTCCCTCCACTCAACCGTTTTGTGGTCTGCGTCGAGCAGTGCCGGCGCGTGATCCAGGTGGCGGAGTTCGCCGAACGTCTTGTGACAGAACACGCACTTCTTCCCTTCATACCACTTGGAAACGATATTCCAGACCAGACAGTTCTCGGGATCGACCTCGATCTGTTGCAGGCATTCCTGGCCGCAATCCTGCCGCTCCGGCCAGCGAGAGCATTGCTTCAGGTGCAGCGTTGGCTCGGAGAGAAAGGCTCCGGCCGCGGCCTCGCCGGCCGCTACATCGACCGCTGCAGCTTTGTGAGTTTCCGGGCAGGTGATGAGGCGCTTCCCCCGGTATTCAAAATAAGCCCGCACGCCTGGAATGGCGCGGAATACGAACAATCCCACCGCGATCGCAAGAACAGCAATAACAACCAGAATCGTTCCTGTCATACGGCACCTCGCAGGCGGCAAGCCTCTCGTGCAGCTTTCCTGGCGCCTGCCGCGCTCCCGAGCAGATTTTAGTATGGCGCGAAGCGGGTAAAGTTGCCGTAGCTGCCATCACACCACCCTGTGACCGGCGTCACTCCGGGCTCAGCGGCTTCCGCCTGCGACCTCCAGCGGCACGTGAGAAGTACGCAGATGCATCTTGACCGCCACCGAAAGGCGCCGGATACCCTCGCGTATCAACTCCGGCGCGGAATGAGAAAAGTTCAACCTCATGTGGCGGCAGCCATCCGCAAGATCGTTCCCATAAAAACAGTCGCCGGGAACGAAGGCGACGTTTTCGGCCAATGCCGCCCGGAACAGCAATCGGCAGTCGGTTCCTTCGGGCATCGTAACCCAGAGAAACAGGCCGCCCTTGGGATGCGTCCAGGTAACCTCCGCAGGAAAGAATTCCTGCAGCGCTTGCAGCATCACGTCGCGCCGCTCCCGATATACCTGGCGAATGCGCTTGACGTGCTGGTCGAGGAAGCCATCTTTCGCCACCTCGTAGGCCACCATCTGGTTGAAGGTTGCGGTATGCAAGTCCGCCGCCTGTTTGAGCATCACTAACCTGCTGACCACATCCGGAGGAGCGACAATCCAGGCCAGGCGGATTCCCGGCGCCAGAGTCTTGGAGAACGTGCTCAGGTAGATGACATTCCCCAGCCTGAAACCGTTGTCGCGGCGCAAGTTCTCGCGATCGAGCACCACCAGCGGTGCCAGGTGTTCGCCTTCGTAGCGCAACTGCCCGTAAGGATCGTCTTCAATGATGGGGATGCCGTACTTATCGGCCAGAAATATCAACTGATGCCGCCGTGCCTCGGAGAGCGTCACTCCGGCCGGGTTCTGGAAGTTGGGTAGGATGTACATGAACTTCGGGCTCAGGCGCAGCGAGCTTTCCAGTTGGTCGGTGCGCAGACCATCGTCATCGATCGGGACAGTAAGAAACTGTGCGCCATAGACATTGAAAGCTTGCAGCGCCCCCAGGTACGTGGGAGCCTCTACCAGCACACGGTCCCCGGAATTGATCAGCAGTTTGCCAATCAGATCGAGGGCCTGTTGCGAGCCGGAGGTGATCAGTACGTTTTCGGACTTGGCCAGAATGCCGTAGCGGGCCATGTTCTTTGCGATCATCTCGCGCAGCGGCTCGTAGCCTTCCGTGGCGCCATATTGCAGGGCCTGCGCACCGTGCTCTTCCAGAACGGTGTGACAAGCTTCTTCAAAGCGCTTCACCGGGAACACCTCGGGAGCGGGAAGGCCTCCGCCAAACGAAATCATTTCGGGCTGCTGCGTGACCTTCAAAAGCTCCCGGATCGTAGAGCTTTTGATTCGAAGCGTTCGCAACGCATACCGCGAATTCCATACGGTTGACATGAATGCCTTCCTCCCGGATTTTCAGCGTTTACACTGTCACCGGCTCCGCCCGCCGCTCCCCCCGGCGCAGTTGAACATCGGCTTCGTTTTCCTGAGCATCGACGACCGCGATCGCCGCTACGTTCACGATGTCTTCCACCTGCGCATTGCGCAGTACAACGTGCACCGGACGGCTCATTCCCATCAGGATTGGACCGATGGTCTCCGCTTCTCCAATCGTCGCGAGCAGTTTGTAAGCCGTATTGGCCGAAGCGAGGTCGGGGAAGATCAGGACGTTGGCGCCGCCTTTCAGCGTGCTGAACGGATACGATTTTTCGATCACCTCCGGTGACAGCGCGTCGTCGGCGGTAATTTCTCCGTCCACAATCAGTGTTGGATCAGCATAGTGCAGCAGCTCCACGGCTTTCCGCACCTTGGTGCAGATGGGATGGTCGACGTTGCCAAAGCTGGAGAACGAAAGCATAGCAACCCGCGGCACGATGTCGAAACGCCGCGCCATCTGCGCTGTGCACAGCGCGATCTCCACCAGGTCTTCCGCGGTGGGTTCGATGTTCACGCTCGTGTCCGCCACGAAGTAAACATCTCCCTTGCGCGTGATCATGGCGTAGCAGCCGGAGACCCGGTGCAGGCCTTCCCGCATACGCACGATTTGCAGGGCCGGACGAAGGGTATCGGGAAAAGGTTGGCTGACGCCGGAGACCAGCGCATCCGCATCTCCCATATGCACCATCATCGAGCCGAATACATTATGGTCGTTGATGAGAACACGGGCCTCGCTCAAGGTTACGCCTCGGCGCTGCCGCAAGCGGAACAGTTCCTGAGTGTAGACCTCGCGCAGTGCCGATGCCGCCGGGTCGACAATCCTGATGCCCTCGAGGTTCAGACCCAGTTCGTCGGCCCGCGCGTGAATCGTGGCGAGGTCGCCCAGCAGAATGGGCTTGGCGATTTTTTCTTCGGCCAGAGAGTGAGCGGCGCGGAGGATCTTCTCATTCTCGCCCTCCGGAAATACAACCTGCTTGGGATGCGCCTGCGCCTTGTGGATCATGGTGCGCGAGATCTCATGGGCCTTGCCCAGCCTGCGCTCCAATTGCTCGCGGTAAACGGCAAGATCGACGGGCTCCTGCGCCACACCGCTGCGCATCGCGGCCTCGGCTACTGCGGAGGCTTCCCACACCAGCACGCGCGGATCGAACAGCGTCGGGATCAGGTAGTCGCGGCCAAAGCTCAGCCTTTCCACGCCAAAAGCCCGGCAAACTGAATCCGGCACGTCTTCTTTGGCGAGCGCGGCCAGCGCTCGTGTAGCCGCCAGCTTCATCTCTTCGTTGATGGCGGTGGCACGCACATCCAACGCGCCCCGGAAAATGAAAGGGAAGCCGAGCACGTTGTTGACCTGGTTGGGATAGTCGGAGCGCCCAGTGGCCATGATGATGTCGCTGCGGCAGGCTTTCGCGTCTTCGTAGGTGATCTCGGGATCGGGATTCGCCATCGCGAACACGATCGGATCCGGAGCCATCGAGCGCACCATATCCTGCGTGACCGCGCCCTTCACCGACAATCCCACAAACACATCGGCGCCTCGCATGGCGTCCGCCAGAGTACGGCAGTCCGTCTGCTGAGCGAAGCGCTCCTTGTACTTGTTCATGCCTTCTTTGCGGCCTTTGAACACCACGCCCTTGGTGTCGCAGAAAATAATGTTCTCGTGCTTCACGCCCAGCCGCTCATAGTGTTCGGCGGTGGCCACGCCGGCTGCGCCGGCGCCGTTAAAGACAACCCGCACGTTGGCGATATCTTTTCCCACAATCTCCAACGCATTCAGCAGCGCGGCCCCCGTGATGATCGCCGTGCCATGCTGATCGTCGTGGAAAACAGGAATCTTCATCGTCTTGCGCAAAGTCTCTTCGATGTAGAAGCACTCTGGGGCCTTGATGTCCTCTAGATTGATGCCGCCGAAAGTGAGTTCGAGAAGCTGGCAGACCTTGATGATTTCATCCGGGTCATGGGTGTTGATTTCGATGTCGAAGACGTTCACATCGGCGAACCGCTTGAACAGCACGGCCTTGCCTTCCATGACCGGCTTGCCCGCCAGCGCTCCAATATCGCCCAGGCCCAGCACCGCGGTTCCGTTGGTGACGACCGCGACCAGATTGCCGCGCCCCGTATAGTTGAAAGCGTCGTGCGGATTCTTCTCGATGGCCAGACAAGGCTGGGCCACACCCGGCGTGTAGGCCAGGCTAAGATCGCGCTGGGTACGGCAGGGCTTGGTGGGAGTGATTTCAATCTTTCCCGGCCGCGGGTTGCTGTGGTAATCCAAAGCTTGTTGCTTGGTAATAATCATTGCTTCCTCCCTAGTCTTTTTTCTGATCTCTTTTATGGCACACAGCTGCACATGCGGCGCGTCCGATCGCGCTCACGGCAAGCCGCACTATTCCTTCGGGCTTCGCCGCCACACGGGCACATTCGGGTTCCACTTGTGGACATCTTTGTTGAAGTCACCGCCCTGCGGCTGTCCCGTTGCGACGACAGCGAGTTCGCCCGACGAAGATCGCAACAGTTCGGCGAGATACTTTTCAATCTGTTCGCGGATCTTCGGATCGTTCAGCGCCGCCAGCAGTTCAGGCTTGTCGACGTGCGTGAAACCACCGCACACCGGACATTTCACCAGATTGTCATTTACCATTTGCTGCCCTCTTAAAAGAAATTTCTCGCGCTGGTCTGCACCGCGCTTCCCGTTCCCATTACAGCCTTGGAGGGTTTGGCAGACAGTGACAAGCGTCTCGGGGTTAAGTGACCGAGATCACATCCTCGATTTATGCAGCACCGACCTGGTGCTGAGAACCCCAATGTGCACCCGGCCTTGACTAGAGCCGAATAAGTGCAAACGGAAGCATGGCGAATCAGTGAACGCGCAAGTCGGAGAACAGATCGAATCAGCAATGCAGGGAAGACTGTATCGGTATTCTCTAGTGAGAGCTTGGCTGATCGCGAAACAGATGCGGGTTCTCGTGAAATCCAGAGGGCAGGTCAAATAGTGATGGGCTGAGAGGAGAGTCGGAAAGCTCTTCGACGGTTTCTTCAATCCTCATGATTCGGTCCGGGCTACCCTTGCTGCCTGCCGCCTTATGGGTAAGCGTCAGCTTCACGGCTAGCCCAGTGGGTACTGGGCCGGTGTGGTTGAAGTGCGCGATCTGGGGAAATATAACAAGCGCCGTCCCGACTACATAAAATGGTTCGGTGCGTACAAAATCGGGGGCACAGTTATTGTCGGTCGTCTCATGGTCGATGTACCAGCCATCGATCGTTTCTTCTCCGGCCGCACTTTTCTGGTCAGCAGATCTTCGTGTTGTGGTGATGAAATGCTTTGCCACGTGACCGAAGAATGTTTTTCGTTCCCCGGTGTCAATTGTCTTGCTTTCGATCTGAATCACATCTTGCGGATTCTGCTGTCGATAATCATCGAGTTGCGACATCGACCAAAATTTGACGACTTTGTAAGTTCGATACTCGTGTTCCTTCGGATCGATCAGAAACCCAGTCTTTGTGTCGCAATTGGTGATGTTCGAAATCAGCGGTGTTTCCCCGTCGCCCAGACTGTCTTTCCTCCTCTTTGATCCGCTTCGATAGTGAACGTCGCGATGCTCGCTAGGATTCTGCACGTTCGGAGGCGCTCCGCTGTCTGTGGTGACACTGTGAGTCTTTACGGTCGTGTCGGCACGGCCGACGGTGTAACATCCGACCAGGAAGAGTATGAGGAATCCGCGCATATGTCGACAGCTTTCTGATTCGGAGCCGAGCCTATCGTTTTTCTCTGACCCTGGCCAGATTACCGTCGGTCCACGGTATTCCCAGCCACCAATCAGGAAATCCTAAAAGGCCAGCAGCTTAACTATTGGGAGTCACTCTCTTGCGAAGGCAGGGCTTGCGTTGCTGACGCCGTCTCCGCTAGAAAACGAAGGCACACAATCGAAGCCCAAAACCAAAAACTTCGGTTGACATCACGGCGCCTTCTGATGAAAGGGCAGAATAAGAATGCGCCTGAGACACTTCACCATTGGCCGGTCGTCAAATAGTCGTGAATCGACTTGGCGGCGCGGCGGCCGGCGCCCATGGCGAGAATGACTGTAGCGGCTCCAGTCACGATATCGCCGCCGGCGAAGACACCCTCACGGGTAGTGCGCTGCGTCTCAGAATTGGCTTGAATGTAGCCACGTTTGTCTGTACCCAGGCCCGGAGTGGTGCTCTGCACGATGGGATTCGCCGTAGTCCCGATCGCCATGACCGCTACCGACAGCGGCAATTCAAACTCCGAGCCCTTGATCGGCACGGGCCGCCTGCGGCCGGAAGAATCCGGCTCGCCCAATTCCATGCGCACACATCGTGCCGCTGTCAGCCAGCCCTTGCCATCGGAAAGAAATTCCACCGGCGCGGTCAGCATCTGGAAATCGATGCCCTCCTGCCGGGCGTGGTGAACTTCCTCGGCTCGCGCCGGCATCTCCGCATCGCTGCGGCGGTAGATGACATAAGCTTTGCGCGCCCCCAGCCGCAGGGCCGAGCGGATCGCGTCCAGCGCGGTGTTTCCGCCTCCGATCACGGCAACATCCTTGCCATGCAGGTCGAGCATCGGCTCGTCGTAGGTGGGAAATTTGTACGCCTTCATCAGGTTGATGCGTGTGAGAAACTCATTCGCTGAGTAGACGCCGTTCAGATGTTCGCCGGGAATGCCCATGAACTGCGGCAGCCCTGCGCCGGTGCCGATGTAGATCGCGTCGAATCCTTCCTCGTGCATAAGTTCGTCGATCGTCACCGTTCGGCCCACGACAACGTCCGTCTCGAACTCCACCCCCATCTCGCGCATGTAGTCGAGTTGCTCGCGAATAATCTGCTTGGGCAGGCGGAACTCAGGGATTCCATAGACCAGCACTCCGCCCAGTTCGTGCAGCGCTTCGAACACACGCACCTTGTGCCCCTTCTGAATCAAGTCGCCGGCAACGGTAAGGCCCGACGGCCCGCTGCCCACGACCGCAACTTTTTTTCCTGTCGGCTGCACATTGGGAAGCACATGCGTGCCCATGCGCTGCTCGTAATCTGCGACAAAGCGCTCCAGATAGCCAATGCCGAGCGGCTTCACTTTTTTCGAAAGCAGGCACTTGCCTTCACAGTGGTCTTCCTGCGGACAAACTCGTCCGGTGATCGCCGGCAGCACGTTGTCTTCGCGAATCTTCGCCGCCGCGCCCAGAAAGTCGCCGGCCACAATCAGCTCCACGAACTCCTTCACCTTCACTCCCACCGGGCAGTTGTCGGTGCAGGTCGGCTTGGCACACTCCAGGCAGCGCAACGCTTCCTGCCGCGCGAGTTCCGGATTGTAGCCGAGATTGACTTCGCTGAAATTTTTGTTCCGCTCGTCCGCCGGCTGCTCCGGCATCAGTTGCCTCGGAACCTTGATGCGCTCTTTCATCGGAAGTGGATTGAGAGTCTTCTTCGCGACCGGGCTCACCTCTTGCCTCCTGGCGCAATTGCGCACGGTTCCTGAATTTCGCGGGTGTGAATTTCGCAACCTTGGGTTTCGCAGGTTTGGGTTTCGCGACCCTGGGCCTTCTCAGCCGCAGTTTTCTCTGCGGTCACTCGCTGGAACTCAGCCAATGACCTCTGCTCCGCATCGCGGTACATCCCGTTTCGCTGCACCAGCACTTCAAAATTCACTTTGTGTGCATCGAACTCGGGTCCGTCCACGCACGCAAATTCGCTCTTGCCATCGATCGGCACGCGGCAGCCGCCGCACATCCCTGTTCCATCAATCATGATCGGGTTCAGGCTGACCACGGTACGAATGTTTTCTTTGCGCGTCATCTCCGCTACGGCTCTCATCATTGGGATTGGCCCGATTGCCAGCACGAGGTCAATGCGGGTGCCGTTCTCGATCAGCTGGCGAAGTTTGTCGGTAACGAAGCCCTTATCGGCGTAGCTGCCGTCGTCGGTAGTGATCATGACCGCATCGCTGACCGCGCGCAGTTCCTGCTCCAGAATTACCAACTCCTTGTTGCGCCCACCGATGATCGCGATCACGCGGTTGCCGGCGCGCTTGAACGCCGCCGCCGAGGGATACGCCATTGCCGTGCCGACCCCTCCGCCGATTACAACCACGGTGCCGAACTTCTCGATTTCCGAGGGCTTTCCCAGCGGCCCGACCACGTCGAGAATGTGGTCGCCGGTTTTCAGCGAATTCAGCAGGTGCGTAGTTTTTCCGGCCGACTGCACCACAATGCTGATCGTGCCCCGGTCGGGGTCCGAGTTCTCGATGGTCAGCGGAATCCGTTCGCCTTCCTCGTAAATACGCAGAATCACGAACTGGCCGGGTTTCTGTTTGCGGGCGATCCTGGGAGCTTCCAGGACGAACCGTTTAATTCCGGGGGCGATGAATTGTGCGTGAATGATCTTGAACACGAGTGCTCCGCTAGCGAATCACTCTTTGATTGTGGGTGGAAGCGGCTGGAGGTCGCAGTGACTGAAATCACAGCCCGCTGTGATCAGGACTCGGTAGGCGTTACCCTCCGAAGCAGCGGCCGATTCCGCTGAAAGCAAGAAAACGCGGAGTGGATCGCAGTCCACCCCGCATCTCACTTTTGCGCTAGATCATAATTCTGCGCAGGCGGTCATCCACCTCTTCACGCGTCCAATTTCTCAAGTGCGCACGGTCAAGACCGGGCAGGTTGCGTGCGCCGCGACCCGGTGCACAGTCGACCATGGCAGGTGCGCTGTGCCAGAGGCAGGACGCGCTCCCAGTACGATCAAATCGGCTTCGCGTTCTGACGCCGTGTTCACGATGCATTGCCAGGGGGAACCAAATTCCATCACGATTTCCGGTGCGTACGCCAGCGCCGCATCCTTCGGCACCACTGCCTGCAACTGCCGGACGCCATCCTCGATCGGCCCTGGACGGTCCTCCAGGTTGTACTGCTCAATGACATGCAGCAGCGTGAGCCGCCCCTCAAATTCTTCGGCTAGCGCAACCGCGACCGGCGCAACCGTTAATGACTGGGGAGTGAAGTTCGTGGCATAAACAATGTGCCGCAGCTCCAGTTCGACCGGAGCCAGTTCTCTGCCCTTGTTGTGAAATTCCGGCAGCTTGGCCCGGCCGCAGACCCCTGGTCCGACGGTCAGAACCGGGCAGGGCACGTGCCGAAGAATGTTCTCTGCCACCGAGCCCAGTAGCAGCGTTCCTAATCCCGTGCGGCCGTGGGTTCCGACCACGATCAGCTCGATTCCGTTTTCCGCGACGATGATGTTCAGGTTCGTCGCCACCTGCCCATGCCGCACATAGGTCCGGTGCGGAATTTCACCGAGGCGACTCGCGACTTGCTGCATCTTCGCCTGCGCCTCCGTATGGGCATCCTCGTAGACAGTGCCCACACTGACATAGTCCACACCGCCGGTCATGAGTAGTAGATTCGTGTCGGAGAGAACGTGCGCGATGTGCAACGTGCTCCCGAAATGGCGGCAGATCGCCGTCGCGTAGGGTAACGCCAACTCTGACGTGGCCGAGAAGTCCGTGGCATACAGCACGTTCTTCACGCAGATGTGTTTCTTGGTTTCAGGTATTTCTGGCTTGCATTCCAGGACTGTCATACGATACCTCCCAGTCCAATGCGTGAGGACTCTTCACCATCTTTAACCGGTTAACGTGAAGATGACTGTGATCGTGGTCTCCACCTCGACCGGTTGCCCGTTCAGAAGATAAGGCCGATAACGCCACTGTTTCACCGCCTGAATAGCGGCCGGGACCAGCATGGGATGTCCACTCACCAACTGCAAATCCTGGATGTTGCCTTCCTTGTCGATGACAGCCTTGAGTAAAACATTCCCCTGAATCCTGGCGGACCTTGCCAGCACGGGGTACGGCGGTTCTACCCGATGAATCAGCAGGCCACTGGTTACGCCCTGCGAGATGCGAATCCGTTGCGGCACCACTGGCTGCAACTTGGGTATGTAAGCTAGATTCGTAGCATTGACGATGCCTCCGATCACTCCATTGAGTTGACCGCCTGGAATCCCACCCGGTACTCCCCCTACCACGCCACCTGTGCTAGGCATCGGCGGCGGCGCTTCTTCTTCCTTGATCATCTGCACTTTCTCCGGAATCTTAGTTGGCGTCCGGAGCTGTCCGCCGGAGAGCAGGTCGCTTTGAATCTGCTTCATCATCTTTGCGGCCGGTTGCGCCGCCGGCGGCGGTGGAGGCGGCGGTGGCGGGGCCACCAGAAACGTCAGCAATTGCGCCGTCGGCAGTTGCTGCGTGTAATACAGCGGCAATAGAATTAACCCTATAATTACCAGGCACTGCAAAACAAACGATGCCAGCGTCGCCCATGTCTGCCGGCCCTTCTGCCCTTCATGCTGCAGCAAGCTGTCTGAGAATATCGGCCGCATCTGCACTGGAGCGGTCATTAGGCGCTCTAGAGCGGAATCCGCCACAGTCGGCCGCTGCACCTGCGGGGCTTCTTTAACTTCCGGCTCCCGAATTTCGATCGTGCCTTTCATCGCGCCCTCCCCAATTGCACCCTCAGCCGTACGATTCCGCCCTGGGGCAACTCCCAACCTTCCCCATAGTGATTTTCGATCTCGAACGGCAAGACACGCCATGATCAGCATCACGGCTGCGTGTGATTGGAATCACGCGTTCCCGATCGTGACGACAGTCACGCTCAGTCGTAATCCTGCTCACTTCACTTTGAGGAGCAGAATAGTAGTGTCTATGGTAGATACGTGTGCGCGAATTGCATCGTCCAGGGTAATTGTTCATTGACGCATCGTTCATTGACGCATCGAGGAGGCACTTATGTCAGCGCCGGCGCAGATAAGCGATCAGAAGCGGAGCAGCGGATTCAAGCACGTTTTGATTGCCACAGATTTTTCCGGCGCCTCAGAGCGCGCACTCGCGTACGCCCTTGCAACTGCGCGGCGCTATGGTTCCACTGTTTCCGTCGTGCACGCAATTGCACCGGAGCCGCGTGATCCAATCCCTCTGGAACCGTTACCCCGGGAACTGAACCGCCGCTGGCTCGAAGCAGAAGTCCAGATGAAGCACTGCGGCGAGACAGCATCAATGAACGATCTAAAACATCACCTGCTGCTTAAACAAGGTGCAGTGTGGGAGGTTCTTGCCTCTGTGATTCAACGGGAGAATGTAGATCTGATGGTGCTCGGCACCCGTGGCCGGGGAGGACTAAAGAAGCTCGCACTTGGTTCTGTTGCAGAACAGGTTCTGCGCCGGGCTCCGTGCCCGGTGCTCACCATTGGTCCACATGTCCCGCCTGCAGGGTCGGGCACGGTCGAGTTCAGGCGGATCCTTTTCGCAACCGATTTCGGACCAGCTTCCGCCAAGGCTTTTCCCTATGCTCTATCGCTGGCGGAAGACCATCAGGCAAAGCTTGTACTTCTGCACATGTTGCCGCCTATGCCGGTTGCTGATGTTGGCCCAGCAACCTACGGCCCATCTGCTTATGCTGCTGAACAATTTACGGAATGGCAGCGAACCGTGCGAGAAGAGAGTGTGAGAAAACTGAAGGAACTGGTTCCAAGCAACGCGAATCTGGCGGCGATGCCTGAATATGTGGCCGCAACGGATTTTCTGCCGGAAGGGATCTTGGACGTTGCAACCATGCATTCAATCGAGTTGATCGTCATGGGTGCGAATCGAACGTCCTCTCCACGCGTGGCCGCGCATATACCGTGGGCTCTCACCCATGAGGTGATATACCGCGCCAACTGTCCCGTCTTGACGGTGAGTAACTAGGAGCAATGGAAACTCCCAGTCCCGCTCAGATACTTTAATTTCTTATGCGCTTCCGACTTGCCGTTGTGATCTGAATCACGGGCACGAATGATGCTGCGCACAGCGGCCCTTGGTCCAAAATGGGATAGTGAAGCAAACCGTTTGGAGGTGCTTTATGCAAACCCTCGAAGCCGGCAAGCGGATCGTGCTCAAAAACATTTTGTTCGCTACAGATTTCTCTGCTCACTCCAACACAGCGCTGCCATATGCCTCGGCAATCGCCCGTCAGTACGGGGCGAGGCTATACGGCGCCCACATCGTGCCTTTGGAAGATTACCTCACCAACGCGCCAGATTTATGGCCGGCTCATATTCAAGTAGAGAAACAATTGCAGCAGGAGGTAACAGCCCGTCTTGACGAACAGCTCCGAGGCGTGCCGCACGAGACACTTTTCGGGACAGGCGATGTCTGGAACGCGCTCTCCCGGATGATCGACGAGTATGACATCGATCTGCTCGTGGTTGGCACGCATGGCCGCACGGCCGTCCGCAAGCTTTTGATGGGTTCGGTCGCCGAGAAGATATTCCGGCAGGCTACTTGTCCCGTTCTGATTGTGGGACCAAACGTGCCCGGTATGAAGAACGGCCAACGCCAATTTCAGCGAATTCTGTTCGCAACAGATTTTAGTAAGGAATCTCTGGCTGCCTTACCCTATGCGTTTTCCCTGGCTGAAGAAGATCAGTCACAACTTGCGTTGCTGCACGTCGTCGCGCAACCCTCCGAGACCATCCCGGACCTGAAGGAAGTTACGGCATCGCTGATGCATCGCCTCAAGGAGCTAGCGCCAACTGAAGCCCAGCCTTGGTGCCATATGGAATTTCTGGTCGAGTTCGGCCACCTCCGGCAGTGCGCTACTCCTGCGGAGCGGATTCTGGAAGTTGCCCGAGAACGGGCGATCGACTTGATTGTTCTCGGTGTGCGACCAACGCATCGGGTGCTGACTGCGGTAACGCACCTAACCCATACCACGGCCCAGTATATTGTGGCGCACGCTCCGTGTCCCCTGCTCACCATTCGCGGTTGAACTGAAGGACGGTGCCTGAAGGACGGTGCCTAAAGCTCGAGGCCTGAAGTAAATCCAAAGCTCGCCGATGGTCTATCATTGACCAGCGGGTTTTCGCCGCGGCAAGTTGAGTGGTGAGGAGCTTTTGTGAATCCAATTGGGGCCGGTCTCGCGGAACAGGCACTGAATCAACAGCAACGGACAAACGCCCAGAAATACGGCCTGGACGCAATGTTCGGTCCGGATTCGGTGGCTGTCATCGGCGCGACTGATCGTCCCGGCACGGTAGGTCGCACCGTGCTGGAGAACCTGCTGCATGGCTTTCAAGGGGCCGTGTACCCTGTCAACACCAAGCATGAGGAAGTGCTGGGGGTTAAAGCCTACAAGAGCATTCGCGACATCCCTGGCCACGTGGACTTGGCTGTAGTTGCCACCCCCGCAGCAACGGTCCCGCAACTCATCGGAGAGTGCGTGGATGCCGGCGTCAAATCCGCGGTCGTGATTTCGGCCGGATTCAAAGAACGTGGTGCGGAAGGCATTGCCCTCGAACAGCAGATTCAAGAGCAGTTGCGCCGCAGTTCCATGCGCCTGATTGGACCAAACTGCCTGGGCATCATGAACCCGGCGATCGGATTGAACGCCACGTTCGCCAAAGGCGCGCCAAAGGCGGGCAACGTCGCGCTCCTGAGTCAGAGCGGAGCGCTGCTGACGGCGATTCTCGACTTGAGCCAGCGCGAAGAAGTAAGCTTCAGCGCCATCGTTTCGACCGGTTCGATGCTGGATGTTGGGTGGGGCGACTTGATCTACCACTTCGGCGACGACCCACACACCAAAAGCATTCTGCTCTACATGGAATCCGTGGGCGATGCGCGGTCGTTCCTGTCCGCGGCCCGCGAAGTTGCACTCACCAAGCCCATCATCGTGATTAAAGCCGGGCGTTCGCAAGAGGCCTCGCGCGCGGCCGCCTCCCATACGGGAGCGCTCACCGGTAGCGACGAAGTCCTGGATGCAGCCTTCCGCCGCTCCGGAGTTCTGCGGGTGCGCGATATCGCGGACCTTTTCTATATGGCGGAAGTGCTCGGCAGGCAACCCCGCCCCAAAGGTCCACGCCTCACGATCCTTACTAACGCTGGTGGACCCGCCGTCCTCGCCACCGACTCGCTGGTGGGGAGTGGCGGAGAGCTAGCCGAACTTTCTCCGGAGAGCCTGCACCGCCTGAATGAATTCCTGCCCGCCCACTGGAGTCATAACAATCCCATTGACGTTCTCGGCGACGCTGATTCTGAGCGCTATGCTCGCGCCCTCGAAATTGCCTCCCAAGACCCGAACAGTGATGGCCTCCTGGTGGTCCTGGCCCCGCAAGGAATGACCGACCCTTTGCAGATTGCAGAACGTTTGAAGCCTTATGCCAAGGGTAGCGGCAAGCCGGTCCTCGCTAGCTGGATGGGAGGGAACAGCGTTGCCGCCGGCGAAGCGGCCCTGAATTCGGCCGGCATTCCAACCTTTTCTTATCCCGATTCCGCGGCGCGCGCTTTCACCTACATGTGGCGCTACACCTACAATCTGCGCGGACTCTACCAAACTCCCACCCTTACTCAAGAGTCTGAGATGACGAGCGCATCCCGCAATCAGGTCGAGCAAATCATTGAGAATGTACGAGGTCAAGGTCGCGTTTTGCTCACAGAGCCTGAATCCAAGCAATTGTTGTCGCTTTACGGCATCCCCACGGTTGAGACGCGCATCGCCGCCGGCGAAGACGAGGCGGCCAGGCTTGCCTCGGAAATTGGCTTTCCAGTTGTCTTGAAAGTTTTTTCCGAAACAATTTCGCATAAAACGGATGTCGGCGGAGTCAAACTGAACTTACAAGACGAGGCGTCGGTCCGTGCTGCTTATCGCGCCATCCAGTCCTCGGTAACGGAGAAAGCTGGCCCGAACAAGTTCTCAGGCGTCACGGTGCAGCGGATGGTAAAGCTGGATGGCTACGAATTGATTCTTGGTAGCAGCATCGATCCACAGTTTGGGCCTGTCATATTATTTGGCTCGGGCGGCCAGCTTGTGGAAGTGTATCGCGACCGCGCCCTCGCACTTCCTCCCCTGAACACCACGCTCGCGCAGCGAATGATGGAGCAGACCCGAGTGTTCACCGCGCTTAAGGGAGTTCGCGGACGCAAGCCAGTCAACCTGGCGGCTGTGGAACAACTGCTGGTCCGGTTTAGTCAGCTGGTTCTCGAACAGCGGTGGATTGCGGAAATTGACATCAATCCGCTGCTGGCTTCCCCGGAACACCTCCTGGCCCTCGATGCCAGAGTCGTGCTGCACGGGCCCACCGTAACTCTCGATCAGTTGCCCAAGCCCGCCATCCGTCCATATCCCCTGCAATATGTTTGGTCCTGGACCATGAAGGATGGAAATCCAGTCAGCATCCGCCCGATCCGTCCCGAAGACGAACCGCTCATGGTCAAGTTTCACGAGACGCTCTCCGACCGAAGCGTTTATTTGCGTTACTTCTGTTCCCTCAGCCTGAGCCGGCGGGTGGCGCATGAGCGACTGCTGCGCATCTGTTTCGGCGATTACGACCGGGAGATGGCTCTGGTTGCCGAGTGCACCGATCCAGTCACGGGAGAGCGCAGGATCATCGCCGTCGGGCGTATGAACAAACTTCATGCCGGGAATGAAGCAGAAGTTGCTGTGTTGGTTTCAGACCAATATCAGAAACTTGGTTTGGGGAATGAACTGCTGCGCCGTGTCGTCCAGATCGCCCGAGATGAAAAGTTAAGCCGAGTGTCCGCCGAAATGTTAACTGACAATGTGGCGATGCAGATCATCATGAAGCATCTCGGATTTGGTGTTCGCGCCAGTGACGATCTGACTTCGGTCCGGGCCTTCCTGGACCTCTAATCGATTCCCGCGATTGTGTATTTTCCATCCGGGTGGTCCGCTCGAAACTTTCTATGCAAAAGATGGAGGTCCGCTGGGTATTCGGCGGCAATGGGCGCCACGCGCGCAGGAACAGTCGATGAAAGTGGCCACTTCTTCCCGGAAGAGAATCCTGACTAGACGGCGGTTCCTGTCAAGCAGTTCCTCTCGGCATGACGATTCATTCCGTCTAAAGCCTTTTTCAATTCAATCCAATGAATTTGTTACGGAACTCAACTTAGATCGCGAGCTATCGAGCGGCACGCACGCGCCGACACGGGCGATTCGCACTTAACGCCAGTTGCAGACAGACTCTCCCGGCAGACAGGGGGCAAAAAAGGAGTAGTCTTAACTGTTGCCGCGAAGGCTTGTGGCGACGCGTGAAAACGCGGAGGATCGTGTGGCTCAGCGATCGGAGCATATCCTAGGCGCAGACCAGTTGGGGAAGCTGATTGAGGCGTTGCTGCGCAAGGGCTACGAAGTCATCGGGCCCCGGCTGCGTGACGGGGCGATCGTCTATGACAATGTTGAGTCAGTCCAGGATGTACCTGCCGGATGGACCGACGAACAGGAACCGGGGCGTTATCGTCTAAAGCGCCGCCAAGACGACGCCTTTTTTGGGTACGCAGTGGGACCACAGAGCTGGAAGAATTACCTGCATCCGGCCGAAGTCCGACTCTGGTCGGCCGAGCGCCAGGGTGAGACGTTCCGGATTCTGAACAATGAAAAAAAAACCGAACGTCCACATGCGTTCCTGGGAGCTCGGGCATGCGAACTGGCGGCTATCGCCGTGCAAGATCGCGTGCTGCTCGAAGACAAATACCGTGATCCCATCTACGACCAGAATCGCCGTGGTGCATTCATCATCGCTGTACAGTGCACGCAGGCGTCGGCAACATGTTTCTGCGCGTCGATGGGAACGGGTCCGCAGGTGTCAAATGGCTTTGACCTTGTTCTCACAGAACTCTTGGGGTCTGAGGGGCACCGCTTCCTGGTAGACGCGGGTAGCGATCGCGGCGCCGAAATACTGACTGAGTTGAAAACGGTTCCAGCTACCGCAGCAGACTACCAGGAAGCCGGAGCAAGGGTGGACGCGGCGGCGCGCCAGCAGGTGCGCAGCATCGATACCACCGGCATCAAAGAGCTTCTCTACGAGAACTTTGAGCATCCGCGCTGGGACGACGTGGCCAGCCGTTGCCTGACGTGTGCCAACTGCACGATGGTCTGCCCTACATGCTTCTGCACCTCTGTGGAAGATGTAACTGACATTACCGGAGATCACGCCGAACGCTGGCGCCGCTGGGATTCCTGCTTCACACAAAGCTTTTCCTATATTCACGGAGGCAGTGTCCGAACCTCCGCCAAAGCACGCTATCGCCAGTGGATGACTCACAAGCTGGCCTCCTGGATCGACCAGTTCGGCAGTTCGGGATGTGTTGGCTGCGGTCGTTGCATAACCTGGTGCCCGGTGGGGATCGACATCACCGAGGAGGTCAGGGCTATTCGGGAAGGAGGCAAGAATGGAAAGCCTTGAACGCATCATTGCGGAGCACCCGTTCTTCGTTGGTCTAGATGATAGCTTCACGAATCTGATGGTGAGCTGTGCCTCTAACGTGCGGTTCAAAGCAGGCACCTACATTCTCAGGGAAGGGGACCCGGCCAACACCTTTTACCTCATTCGGGAAGGGAAGGTCGCCCTCGAGGTTCTGGCGCCCCAGCGCAAGCCGATCATCGTTTCGACCTTGAGCGTGGGGGAAATCCTGGGGTGGTCGTGGCTGTTGCCGCCATTTCAATGGAAATTCGACGCGCGCGCTGTCGATGACGTGCGCGCCATTGCGCTCGATGGAAAGTGTTTGCGAACGAAGTGCGAGGAGAACCACGATCTGGGCTATGAGGTTTTGAAGCGATTTGTGCAGATCATGGAGCTGCGACTGGAGGCGACACGCTTGCAGTTGCTTGACGTATACGCAGTCCGATGACGACGATGGCAACCGCAATCACAACCGACCCGATGCTTCCCCAGCCCTACTCGGTACGACAGGTGGCCAAGGAGACGCCGGACACGTTTACCTTGAGGCTCGAGCCCGAGAACTCAGTGAGCGGAAGTACATTCCAGCCCGGGCAGTTCAGCATGCTGTGGGTATTCGGAGTTGGCGAATTGCCAATCTCCATCAGTGGGGATCCAGCGTTGCACGACCGCTTGGTCTACACGGTTCGTTCAGTGGGCCAGGCTACTCATGCGCTGGTGAATCGGGAAGTGGGCGACGGCGTCGGTGTACGGGGTCCCTTCGGGGCTGGCTGGCCGGTAGAGGCTGCGCGTGGAAGGGACGTCATCGTGGTGGCTGGCGGCATCGGCCTGGCGCCGTTGCGGCCTATGATCTATCACGTCTTGCAGAATCGGAAAGACTATGGGCGATTGGTAATACTCTACGGAGGGCGCAGCCCACGCGACCTTCTGTATCGCAAGGAACTGGCCACATGGGCTCGCAACCGCGAGACTCAAGTGCTGGTCACAGTCGACTATGGTGGCCTGAGCTGGCGGGGCCACGTTGGTGTAGTCACGACGCTGTTCAAATACTCCCGCCTGCAGCCAGCGAGTTCGGTCGCGATGGTGTGCGGTCCTGAGATCATGATGCGCTTCGTCACACGGGAGTTGGAAACGCATGGCCTTAGCTGCGACGATATATACGTTGCGATGGAACGGAACATGAAGTGTGCCGTCGGTTTTTGCGGCCATTGCCAGTATGGACCACACTTCATCTGCAAGGACGGGCCTGTTTTCCGTTACGAGAAGATCCGGAAACTGCTGGAGAAGTATGAGCTCTAAATCAAAACATAAGCCCAAAATTGCTGTTTTCAAGTTCGCTTCGTGCGATGGCTGTCAATTAACCCTGCTCGACGCAGAAGATGCACTGCTCGGTATTGCCGGGGCAGTGGATATTGCTTATTTTCCTGAAGCTTCACGCGCGATGTCGAAAGGTCCTTACGATATCGGCCTGGTCGAGGGGTCCATTACCACGTATCAAGATGCCCAGCGCATCCAGGAAGTGCGAAGGCAATGCAAGACTCTGATCACAATTGGGGCGTGCGCCACTGCGGGTGGCATTCAAGCTCTGCGCAACTGGAAAGATGTCGATGAGTTCATCAGGGTCGTCTACGCCACACCGCAGTTCATTAGCACGCTGAAGCTCTCAACGCCGATAGCGGAACACGTTCCGGTCGATTTCGAACTGCGCGGTTGCCCGATTAACAAATACCAACTCATAGAATTGATCACCGCGACGCTGGCCGGGCGCAAGCCGAATGTTCCTTCGTTCAGTGTGTGCATCGAGTGTAAGCGCAAGGCGAATGTGTGTATTGCTGTGGCCCGCGGGGTTCCTTGCCTTGGCCCGGTAACTCAAGCGGGATGCGGAGCGCTATGCCCAAGCTACGACCGTGGCTGCTACGGGTGTTACGGACCCATGGAGACTCCCAATACCGCCTCGCTTACCAGCCAGTTCCGAATTCTAGGACAGTCGGACACTCAGGTGGCACGTGCATTCCGTGGATTCAACGCCTGGGCTTGGCAGTTCCGCAAGGCCAGTGAGGAGTGTGACCGGACATGACCGGACGCGGAACGAGAACCATTCATGTCGACACTTTGGCCCGCGTGGAAGGCGAGGGCTCTCTTTACATCAAACTCGTGGGTGAACGCGTAGCCGATGTGAAGCTCAAGATCTACGAACCGCCCCGTTTTTTTGAGGCCTTCCTTCGCGGTCGTCATTTCTCTGAAGCTCCCGACATCACGTCCCGGATTTGTGGCATCTGCCCTATCGCTTACCAGATGAGCGCCGTGCACGCGATCGAACGGGCTCTGGGAGTCGCGATCGACCCTGCGGTTCGCCTGCTCCGTCGTCTCTTTTACTGTGGCGAGTGGATCGAAAGTCATGCCCTGCATGTTTACATGTTGCACGCACCCGATTTCCTCGGCTACCAGGACGCAATCGCCATGGCGCGCGATCATCGAGCCGTGGTGGAAAAAGCCCTACGGCTGAAGAAGACTGGCAATCGGATCGTCCAATTGCTTGGCGGACGCGAGATCCATCCCATCTCCGCAGCGGTCGGAGGCTTTTACAAGACACCCACCAGGCAACAGCTACGCGATTTGGTGGAAGATCTAGAATGGGCTCTCGAAGCCTCGCTGGAAACCGTGCACTGGACGGCTGGCCTGCAGTTCCCCAGCTTCGAGCAGGACTACGAGTTCGTAGCACTTCGTCATGCGGATGAGTATCCGTTCAACGAAGGACGATTGGTGTCCAATCGCGGTCTGGATATAGAGGCGGCGGAATATGAAGATCACTTTGTCGAGTTGCAGGTCAAGCACTCAAACGCCTTGCACTCCGTAGTGCGAGGAAGAGGCTCGTACCTCGTAGGCCCGCTGGCACGGTTTAACTTGAATTTCGACAAACTGCCTGAGGTGGCACGCAAGGCGGCGATCGATGCGGGCCTGCGACCGCCCGTAAAGAACATTTTCCGAAGCATCGTGGTCCGCGCGGTCGAACTCGTCTTCGCCTGTGCGGAGGCGTTGCGAGCCATTCATGAATACGAGCCTCCGGCCGCACCACGGGTCGAGGTCCACAACAGAATAGGTGTCGGTCAGGCGATCACTGAGGCGCCCCGCGGGATTCTCTATCACCGCTACGCCCTGGATGAGAACGGGCTGATCGTCACCGCCAAGATCGTGCCGCCGACCTCTCAGAACCAGAAGCGGATCGAGGATGATCTTCGCGAGTATGCGGCGCAGTTGGTGGCTTGGCCCATCGAAGAAGCCACCTGGAAATGCGAGCAGGAGGTACGGAGTTACGACCCGTGCATTTCCTGCGCCACTCACTTTCTGCGGGTTGTGGTGGAGCGCGAAGACGTCCAGGACTGAGGCATGCTCATCATTGGCTGCGGGAATCGGCAGCGTAGCGACGACGGAGCCGGAATCTTGGTCGCGGAGCGATTGCGGGAGCTTGGCATAGAAGCGTACATGCGCACCGGCGAGGCTCTGGAACTGATCGAGGCGTGGAAGGGTGCCGACGATGTGATCGTGGTCGACACGGTGGTGACCGGTGCGCCAAGCGGCACGGTTCAGGTGTGGGATGGACGGCACCAGCTGGCTCCTATCAGGATCAATACTTCAACCCATGGCCTGGGTGTCGCAGAAGCCATCGAACTTGCTTACGTTCTGGGTCACCTTCCAATACGCCTCCGGGTCTACGGAATCGAGGGAAGGCGATTTGAACTCGGTGCTGAGATCTCTCCCCAAGTACAGCGTGCGGTCGCAGAAGTGGTGGGAAGAATCATCGCCGACCTGAGCGCCCCACACGATCGTGGCCAGCCAAATCCTCTCAAAGCAGGGTTGTAGCTAAAGCGAGACGAACTCGCGCAAGGGTAGGTGTCCAACGTAAGTTCAGCCTGGCCCTCTTTACGCGCTCCGTCTCCGTTCTACGTGCGCTCGTTCGACGTAGCGACCTGTCCTAACTTCGACGCGCACCACTTCGCCCGGCCCAATGAACAAAGGAACCTGGATGGAGAGACCGTTTTCCAGCGTGGCCTGCTTCCAGGCACTGTCCTGTTGCGAGTGCGCCGGTGGCGCGGTCCGCTTTACGCGGGCTTCCGCTACAGCGGGGCAGACGACACTGATCGGCTCCTCCGCAAAAAACTCTACTGGCAACTCGATGCCGGGTTGAAGAAATTCTGCTGCCTGTCCGAGGATGGCTGTCGGGATCTCGATTTGCTCAAAGGTATCCGGATTCATGAACGTGCAGGTGCCGCCCTCGCTGAACAGGAACTCCATCGTGCGCCGCTCGAGTTCCACGTCTTCGAGCCGTTCTTGTGGACGGAAGTGCGGCTCCCACATTCGACCACTCCTTACATCGGTGAGCTTGGTCTTGACTACTCCCCCTAATTTCGCAGCCCCCGCCTTCGATTCCACTTCGAGCACTCTGTAAATGCGTCCGTCGATACGGATCACTATTCCTTCTTTCAACTCGGATGCGATGACCATAATCACTCCTTGTGTTGGAGTTCCTGTTTGGCGCCAGCGAGGCAATCGCGAATCTTCTCCAACAGATTCGGGAAGAGGTACTCCTTAGGAAGCCAAAGCGTAACGTGCTCGCACTCTACAGGCTCGAACGCCGTCATGACAATGACCGGAAAATCCGGGTTGCGGCTACGAACCGCGCGAGCCAGATCGATGCCGGTCATGCCCGGCATCTGGAAGGCCGTTACCAGGAGGTCGAAATCTTGCTCTTCGAAGGCGTGCAGTGCTTCGGCTGCATTCGAAGCCGGAACCGCTCTGTAGCCTTCCGTACGCAAGATGTCGCACGCCAAGCAGCATAGAATTTCATTATTGTCGACCACGAGAATGTTTTTCATGGCACGCCCCCAACCGCAGCTGATTCCTCGGAGGTCGTGGATGCGATTTTGGCGAAAGTGAGAGCGCCATCGGGTTTGATGCCGATCGAAACGCAGTCGCCGCCCTTGACCTGGCCGGTAGCAACCAGGTTTGCCAAGCCGTAGACAATGTTTTTCTCAATCACCCGCTTCAAATGCCGAGCGCCGTACTTGGGATCGGTGCCCTCCCGCAGCAGCCACTGCTTGATCTCGGGCGTGCAGCAGAAAGTGAAATGGTTTTGCCCGACGGCGCTGGCGATGCGCCGCTGCACTTTCGCCAGTTCCAGTTCAAGAATGTGCTCAAGCTGGTCCAGACGAAGCGTCTTGAACACCACAACCTTGTCCAGCCGGTTCATGAACTCAGGCGAGAACTTTCGACGCGCCGCCTCCGTCGCAGTACGGGCGATTTTGTCGTCCAGGTTTACATCCGCGATGGGCGCCTGCACGGCGAATCCGAGGCCGCCCTCGGCGAGCCGGCTCATTTCTGGCGCTCCCACGTTCGAAGTCATGAAAATGAGGCACTGGGAAAGGTCCACGTGTGTGTTGTCGCCCAATGTGAGAGTGGCCTTGTCCAGGATTCCGAGCATAAGTTGCCACAGCGACTCCGAGGCCTTTTCGACTTCATCGAACAGCAAAAGCGTGAGTTTGAGTTTCTCCGTGTGCCAGCGGGTCAAGGCCTCTTGAGTGAGTATCGGCGGCGTATGCATGTGGCCGATATAGCCGGGGGGTGAGCCGATCAGCTTGGCGATTTCGTGATGTTCCTGAAATTCCGCGCAATCCACTTTGATGAAGGCGTGCGGATTGCCGAAGAGTGCTTCGGCGAGCACCTCGATCACGTAAGTCTTGCCAGATCCGGTCGGCCCGAGAAACAGCAGATTTCCCACGGGCCGGTCGGGCGGAGACATGCCCACAAGAAATATCTGGTAGAGTTCCAGGACGGCGTCCACCGCGGCATCCTGCCCGACGATCCTAGAGCGCAAGAATGAGTCGATTTCCCTAGTGGCATCGCCATGACGTGTGGCATCGAGTGGCTGGGCCGGCGTTTCTTCGGCGATGGCAGAATTGCCCGGATTGGGCCCGCTGGACATACCAAGCCCTTCTTCCTTATTGTTGCATCGTTTCCGGCAGCAAACCGTGATGCCGGACACGGGTTATCGTGACATCCTTCCCGAGAGGCATTACCCGGTAGGACCTTACTCCGCCTAATTCGCAGCCCACCTTCGATTCCACTTCGAGCACTCTGTAAATGCGTCGTCAATACGGATCACTGTTCCTTCTTTCAACTCGGATGCGATGACCATAATCACTCCTTGTGTTTGAGTTCCAGCGTTTGATTCTTCACTCTCATCGGATGCTCTTCAGTGATGGAGTCACCAGCATAGTGACAATACCGCCCCCATCACGTGAATGTGTGACGAGCATCACGGCAAGCCGCGATGCGGGGGAAGACAATAGGGGGCATCCGAGCCGGGTGGAGGTTCTGAAATGCTCGGGAAGTGCACCAACCCTTCATGTTCCGCCTTGTTTCGCTATCTCGAAGAGGGGCTCCTCTTTCGCCTGGAAACTGACCCAAATCTCAGATTGTCCAATCCCAAGGCGCCGGAATATTACTGGCTGTGCCGTAGTTGCTCGGCAGAGATGACGCTCCATATCAGCAATGAAGGACAAGTGATACCTTTTGCGCTACCGCTGCCACTTCCTCATGGCCCCCAAGGGAGTGAGGCCATCGCGGCAGAGCGGCAGAAAGGGCTATTGCTCAGCGGCGTTAGCTTCTCGACAAAGAGACACCGGGGACGCGCGAGATTCGTCGGCTGAACTACATGGCTGCTTTTTTGTGCCAAGAAATCACCCTCAGATGTGATCAGGAGTACAGCCACCACTACCAACCAGCGAGAAGATATGAAGTAAAACGATCTTCCCTGGAGGTATGCCATGAAGAGAGTTTTGATTCTCGGTGCTGCAGGCAGGGACTTTCATAACTTTAATGTCTTATTCCGTGATAATTCCGACTACCACGTAGTCGCATTCACCGCCGCGCAGATTCCTGATATTGCGGGGCGCCGATATCCTCCGGAACTGGCAGGAGTGCTGTATCGCGAAGGCATTCCTATTCTCGAAGAAAACGATCTGGAAAAACTGGTCGCCGAACACCACATCGATGCGGTGGTGTTTTCCTACAGTGACATTTCCCACCAGAACTTGATGCATCTCGCCTCGCGTGCCGTGGCAGCAGACGCCGATTTTTGGCTTCTGGGAACCGGGCGTACGCAACTGAAATCCATCGTCCCCGTAATTTCCGTGTGCGCGGTGCGAACGGGTTGTGGCAAAAGTCCGGTATCGCGCCTGGTCGCTTCGGAGTTGCGCAGGCTGGGTCGAAGACCGGTAGTCATTCGACACCCCATGCCTTACGGAGACCTTGCGGCGCAGGCTGTGCAACGCTTCGCCACCATGGAAGATCTCGACCTTCAGCAATGCACGATCGAAGAGCGCGAGGAGTACGAACCGCACATTCGCCAAGGGACCGTAGTGTATGCGGGAGTTGACTACGAAAAGATTCTCGAGCGGGCCGAGAAGGAAGCGGATGTCATTTTGTGGGACGGAGGCAATAACGACACTTCTTTCTATGCTTCCGATCTGGAAATCGTGGTCGCTGATCCACACCGTGCGGGGCATGAACTGTCCTACTTCCCGGGTGAAGTCAATCTGCGGCGTGCGGATGTGATCGTAATCAACAAGGTCGACACGGCCTATCAGCGTGACCTTGAGACGGTCCATCACAACATCAAGCTCCACAACCCCAAGGCAGTGGTTCTTGAGATGGCCTGCCGAGTCTCGATTCCCGAGCCGTATGTGGTGAAGGGACAGCGCGTACTCGTGGTGGAGGACGGCCCCACACTCACTCACGGAGAAATGCCGTACGGCGCCGGCGTAGTCGCGGCGCGGCAATGCGGAGCAGCAGAATTGGTGGACCCGCGGCCTTATGCCGTGGGATCGATTCGCGGCACATTCGATCGCTATCCGCACCTGACGAACCTGTTGCCCGCCATGGGTTACAGCGCGATGCAAAGGCACGAACTGGAGGAAACCATCCGCCGCACACCGTGCGATCTCGTGCTGATCGCCACTCCCATTGATCTTTCACGAGTCATCAAACTTGACCAGCCGAATCTCCGCGTGACCTACGAAGTAGAAGAACTCACCAAGCCCGGCTTGGCCGAACTGCTCGCCAAGTTTTGTCACGAGCACGAGCCAGCATTCGCAGGAGTCGGAAAATGAATGGCAAAGATTTCCTCTCGATCCAAGATTTCTCGCCCTCGGAGATCCAGTACCTGCTGATTCTTGGCCGTCAAGTAAAGGCTGACCCGACCGCCTTTAGCATGGCTCTCCGGCGCCAGACTCTGGCCATGATCTTCGAGAAACCCTCGTTACGCACCCGTGTAACCTTTGATGTCGGCATCCAGCAGCTGGGCGGCTTTTCACTCTACCTCTCGCCTGCCGAGATCAATCTCGGCAAACGCGAGTCGGTCTACGACGTGGCAAAAAATCTGGAACGCATGGTGCAGGGCATCATGATCCGCACTTTCTGCCACGAGGTCGTTGTGCAGATGGCACGGTACGCCAGCATTCCCGTCATCAATGGCCTCACCGACTACAGTCATCCCTGCCAGGCGATCGCGGACTACCTCACCATTTGGGAGGCGAAAGGCAATCTGGAAGGGTTGAAGATTGCGTTTGTAGGCGATGGCAACAACGTTGCTCGCTCGCTCATGTTTGCCGGAGCCCAGCTCGGCGCGGATGTTTGGCTGGCCACGCCTCCGGGATATGAACTTGACGCGCAATCTGTGCAGTGGGCTCGCGAGCGCGGCGCAGAAACGGGTGGAACTTGCACCGTGACGAATGATCCGGAAGAAGCGGCGGCAAACGCCGATGTCGTCTATACCGATGTGTGGGCGAGCATGGGACAGGAGGCCGAAGCGGAGGCGCGCAAGCATGTCTTTCTTCCTTACCAGGTGGATACGACTCTGTTCCGGAGAGCCAAGCGGGATGCCAACTTCCTCCATTGCCTGCCCGCACACCGCGGCGAAGAAGTCACCAACGACGTCATCGACTCAACCCGGTCGCTGGTGTATCAGCAGGCCGAGAACCGGCTGCACTCACAAAAGGCCATCATGCTGGAGTTGATGAAAGGCGAGTTCCTCAAGTTGCCGGGACTTGTCGAGTTGCAAGAGTTGGTGCACGCGTAGGACGAGTAGCTAGTTGCTGGCAGCTAGCAGTTAGGAAAAACAAGTGGCAACTGTAATCAGCATGCGTGGTCATCGAGGCCTCGTCGCTTGGCAGAAAGCGATGGAGTTGGTGACCGAAATCTATCGGATCACCCGGGACTTTCCAAGGGATGAGCTGTACGGACTGGTAAGCCAGCTCAGGCGGGCAGCTGTTTCGGTTCCGAGCAACATCGCGGAAGGGTACGGGCGGAATTCGCGAAACGAGTTGCATCAATTCGTAGGCCTCGCGCGCGGTTCCCTGGCAGAGGTTGAAACGCAAATCGAGATCGCAAAGAACATGCACTATGTGAGCGAGGAATCCTGTTCTGAATTGCTGTCAAGAGTTGACGAAGTGGGTCGCGTGCTGACAGGGCTACGTGCATGGTCTGCGAAGGACGAACACAGTAGTTAGAAGCTAAGAGCTTAGGAGGAACCCAGCTACTAGCTACTAGCTACTAGCCACTACTTATGAAGACCATGCTCCTTGCCGTTGGCGGAAACTCCCTGATTCGTGCGGGAGAAAAGGGAACGATCGCCGAGCAAAGGGCAAACGCCCAGCGGACCGCGGTTCAGATCGTCGGCTTGATCCGTGCCGGCTACCGAATTGTGCTCACGCATGGGAATGGTCCGCAAGTCGGGGCAGAGCTTTTACGCTCGGAGCGAGGAGCGAGCCAGGTCCCTGAGCACCCGCTGGATGTTTGTGGAGCCTCTACCCAAGGCGAGATCGGCTACATTCTCGAACAAGCATTGCAAACCGAATTGCAGCAGGCTGGTCTGCACGTGCCGGTGACGACTGTCCTTACCCAGAGCATCGTCTCGCCGGACGATCCCTCCATGAAACACCCAAGCAAACCCATCGGCCCTTTCTATTCGCGCGCCGATGCCGAGGAGCGCACACGGCGCTTTGGATGGAAAATCGTGGAGGATGCGGCCCGTGGCTATCGCCGAGTGGTTCCGTCGCCACAACCGATTGAAATTGTTGAACTCGAGGTCATTCGAGATCTGGTGCAGCGGGGCGTGCTGGTCATTGCATGCGGAGGCGGTGGGATTCCTGTGGTCTGGAAAAACGGGAGATTGCAGGGCGCGGAGGCCGTCATCGACAAAGATCGCGCTTCCGCGTTGCTGGCTTCACGCCTCGGCGTTGATCTATTTGTCATCTCAACCGACACCGACTACGTGTACCTGGACTACAAGAAACCCACCCAACGTCCGCTGCAGCGTGTCGCTGCGGCTGAATTGGAAGAGTACTCGAGGGCGGGCCATTTTCCTCCCGGCAACATGGGTCCCAAGATTGAATCGGTGTTGCACTTTCTGCGCAAAGGCGGAAAGGAAGCCATCATTACTTCTTGCGAGAACCTGTGCCCGGCAGTTGTGGGTTGCGCCGGCACTCACATGTTCCCCGATTACGACCGTGTGGAAGTCGAGCTGAACGCAGAACTCGAACTGCCGGTGGGAGGGCACTAATGCCGCAGTCGACTATCGCCTCTCGTACGCTGGTCCCGTTTTCTGCTTCGGAATCGGCGCTGAGAGGCGGCCGGACTTTGAAACACGTCGTCGAGTCTCAGCAATTCACCGTTCCCCTGCTCATGGAATTATTCGAGCGGACGCGAGGGATGGAGCACGTGGTGGCGCGCGGAGGGTCTTTGGATTACCAGAACCGCATTATGGCCACACTCTTTTATGCTCCTTCCACCCGCACTCGACTCTCCTTCGAAGCGGCCATGCATCGTCTGGGCGGCAGGGTCTTGTCCACTGAACATGCGGGTGCGTTCTCTTCCGAGGTCGAAGGTGAACAGGTGGAGGACTCCATCCGAATCATCGGCGGTTATTCGGACGTGATCGTTATCCGGCATCCCGAAGATCACGGTGCGCGGCGAGCCGCGGAAGTCTCCCCAGTGCCAGTGATCAATGCAGGGGATGGAAATGGTGGGCAGCATCCAACTCAGGCCTTGCTCGACCTCTACACCATTTACCGGCAGCGGCCGCTGGATGGCCTGAGCGTGGCCATCGTCGGGGAATTGGACAAAGGGCGCACGGCGCGATCGCTGTCGTATCTGCTGGCCAAGTTTGATCGGGTAAAGATGTTCTTCGTCAGTCCCCCGCAACTCCAGATGAAACCGGACATCCTGAATTATCTCGACGAGCATGGCGTGCGTTACGAACTCGAGTCCGACATTGACCGGGTGATCAGCGAAGTGGATGTGGTTTACCAAACGCGAATCCGGCCCGAGCGAATGCGGGACGTCAACGGGTTCAGGCGTTATGCCATCGATTCGAAAGTTGTGCAGCGCATGAAGCCGGACGCACTGATCCTTCATCCGTTGCCACGCACCGTCGAGTTAGACAAGTCAGTCGATGCCGATCCCCGAGCTATGTATTTCCGCCAGGCCAGAAATGGGCTCTATGTGCGGATGGCACTGTTGACCATGCTGTTGGAGTAGGAGCGTTTAGTAGGCAATAAAAGAAAACGGTGGTGGAAGAAATTAAGAAAAAGCGCGAAGAGGAACTTATGACAACCCAATTCATAGAGCAACCCTTACACACTCAGGACTTCGTCGAACTCGAAAACCGATATGGAGCCCACAACTATCGTCCGCTCGACGTAGTGATCGAGCGTGCGGAAGGCGTGTGGGTGTACGACGTCGAAGGCAAACGTTACCTCGATTGCCTGGCGGCGTATTCCGCAGTGAATCAGGGACACTGTCACCCTAAGATTCTGCGGACTCTTGAGGAACAGGCCAGGAAAGTCACACTTACCTCACGCGCTTTCCGCAACGAGCAACTCCCACTGCTGTGCAAGGAACTTCATGATCTGACCGGCTTCGACATGGTGCTTCCGATGAACACAGGTGCGGAGGCCGTCGAAACGGCCATCAAAACCGCTCGCAAGTGGGGCTCCAAGATTAAGGGCATTCCCACCGACAAAGCCGAGATCATTGTGTGCGCCAATAATTTCCATGGCCGCACCGTCACTGTCATAAGCTTTTCCAGCGACGAACAGTATCGCGATGGCTTCGGCCCCTTCACTCCAGGATTCAAAATCATTCCATTCGGAGATGCTCATGCCCTCCGCGAAGCCATCAGCCCCAACACGTGCGCTTTTCTGGTAGAGCCCATCCAGGGCGAGGCTGGAATCGTCATTCCGCCCGAAGGATTTCTCCGGGAGGCGGCGAACATCTGCCGCCAGCATAACGTTCTGTTGATGGTGGATGAAATTCAGTCCGGTCTGGGACGAACCGGCAAACTCTTTGCCTACATGCACGAAGCCGTTACACCCGATGTCTTGATTATTGGCAAGGCGCTGGCCGGCGGATTCTATCCGGTCTCGGCTGTCTTGGCCTCTCAAGAAATTCTTGGGGTGTACAAACCCGGCGACCATGGCAGCACCTTCGGCGGCAACCCCATGGGCTGCGCTATTGCGCGGACCGCGCTGCGTGTCCTCATCGAAGAGAAGATGGTGGAACGCTCCGCCGAGCTCGGCGCTTATTTCCTGACCCTGTTGCAGACGCTGCGCAGCTCCGATTTGAAAGATGTGCGCGGCAAAGGCTTGTGGATCGGCATCGAACTCCACAGACCAGCGCGCCCCTACTGCGAGGCGCTCAAGGAGGAAGGAATCCTGTGCAAGGAAACGCATGACCGGGTAATCCGCATCGCACCGCCGCTGATCATCCGGCGTGACGAGATTGACTGGGCCTTTGAGCGAATCACGAAAGTGATTCAGCGGCATTAAAGGAGGCCGACAGACAGCCGGTCGTCTCACAGGTCACTGTGATCTTCCGCACAGACCAGAATCAGCCCTGGTGCTGTAATTTCGATAGAAATCTTCGCTATCTTTTGCGGGCGAAGGGCTGCACCTGCGAGGAGAATCCCATGACCACGCTTGTTGAGGATAAAAAAGGCGATCTGGCCGGTCCCGGCATCGGAGATTACAGAGAACTGGAAAACATTCTGCCCAAAGATTACCACTCCCTGCTCTCGCCGAAAGAGACGCAGCGAGCCATTTTTCAAGTTAAGCGTTATATCGAGGATAACCTCTGTAAGCAACTCAACCTGATGATGGTTGAGGTGCCTCTCATCGTTGACGTGGAGAGCGGCGTCAATGACATGCTCGACCGCGACGGTTCGCGAACTCCCATCCAGTTCCATATTTCAAATGATCGTGATCTGCATCCGATCGACGCGCAGGTAGTGCAGGCCGCGACCAAATGGAAACGCGTGGCGCTGAAACAATTCGATTGCAAACCCGGCGAGGGCATCTGCACTGATATGCGCGCCGTGCGCAAGGATTATTTTCTCGATCACGATCACTCGGCTTATGTCGATCAGTGGGATTGGGAGCGAGTCATTACCGGCGAACAGCGCAATCTGGATTTTCTCAAGTTGATTGTGAACGGGATCTGGAAGGTTCTAGTCGATGCCGAGAAGTTTGCGCAGTCGTTGTTTCCGCAGCTCAAAGATCCCCGCTATTCCGATCTGCCCGAAAAGCTCACGTTTCTGCACGCCGAAGAGATTCTCGACATGTATCCCGATCTCCCGCGCAAGCAACGCGAGACCGAAGTACTAAAGAAATACCCCGCCGTTTTCATCATTGGCATCGGCTGGCCGCTCAAGGATGGCTATCCTCACGAAATGCGCGCTGCCGATTACGACGACTGGATCACCGACACCCGCAACCAGACCGGCAAAAATACGCATGGCCTGAATGGCGACATTCTGGTCTGGAATCAGATCACGAAGCGGCGCCATGAGCTGAGTTCGATGGGTATTCGTGTCACTGCACAGACTTTGAAGCAGCAGTTGAAAATGTCCAACCAGCTCGACTTCCTCAAGCTTCCCTATCATCGCGCGATTTGTGCCGACGAAATTCCTCTCTCGATTGGCGGCGGAATCGGGCAATCACGGACTCTGATGCTGTTGCTGCGGAAAGCTCATCTGGGCGAAGTCAGCGTGAGCGTGTGGCCGAAGATCCTGAAGGAAATGTGTTCGCGAAAAAACATTTTTGTGTTGGAGTAACCGGCATTTGCCGAATGCTGCTCGACCGGACCTAATGACGCTTTCAGGAGGACGCCATGGCGCTTCTCGACTCCGTAACCGGAAAGATAATCCGCGATTATTCAATTGAGGAATTGATCGAAGCCGCCAATCTGATGCGCGGTTACGACTTGGTGGCACTGTGCGCGGCGGGGTCAGGTCATGCCGGGGGTACCCTTTCGATCATGGACATTGCCGCGGCTCTTTATCTCAAAGTGGCGAATCACGATCCAGAAAATCCCGATTGGGGCCAGAGGGACCGGATTATTTGGTCGGCGGGGCACAAAGCTCCGAGCCTCTACCTCGGTCTCGCCTTCGCTGGATTCTGCAAACTGGAAGATGTTGCCGATCTGCGGAAGCTTGGCTCGCCATTTCAAGGCCATCCACACTGGCTCAAGCTTCCCGGCGTGGAAGTATCGAGCGGCTCGCTGGGCCAAGGGTTAAGCATCGCCGTAGGGGTGGCATTGGCCGGAAAGCTGAACCAGAAGAACTACCGCACGTTCTGCATCATGGGCGATGGCGAACAGCAGGAAGGTCAAATTTGGGAAGCGGCAATGGAAGCGGCCCACCACAAGCTAGACAACCTGGTCGCCATCGTAGACTGCAATCGGCTTCAGATCGATGGGCCGGTGGCTGAAGTCATGAACATCGATCCGCTGGATCAGAAATACAGGAGCTTCGGCTGGGATGTCATGCAGATTGATGGGCACGACATGGATCAGGTCACGAAAGCTTTGTCGGCCAGTAACAACGGTACGGGCAGGCCGCTGGTGATACTGGCGAAAACGGTCAAGGGCAAGGGCGTCAGCTTCATGGAGAACGTAGCCGGTTGGCACGGAAAAGCTCCCAACCACGAGGAGATGATCAAGGGCTTGCGGGAACTCGGGCTGGCAGAAAAGATTCCCTATGCGAGCTTGTTAGAGCATGCCGAAAACTATCAGCACCAGGCGACTCATGCACTCAACGAAAAGCTGCCGCACTTCAGCCGCGATTACTGGTGGAACAGCCTGATTGTGATGAACGCACAGATGGAGCCGACGCGGAAGGGGTTCGGACAGGCGCTCGCGCAACTTGGCGAAGACGAACGTGTGGTCTGCCTCGGTCTCGACATTTCAAGTTCGATCACACTCAGCGATTTTTACGCCGGCAAGCCGGAGCGCAAGAAACGCTGGATCAGCATGGGAATCGCCGAGCAATCCGCAACGGCGGCGGCGGCAGGATTGGCCAAAGAAGGCAAGCTCCCGGTTTTCGGTACGTATGCAACGTTCGCAGCTGCAAGAAACCTGGATCAGATCCGGACCTCGATCTGCTACGGCAATTTCAATGTGCTGATTGCGGGGGCACATGGAGGCGTCTCGGTTGGCCAAGATGGCGCAACGCATCAGGCGCTTGAGGATTTATTCGCAATGTGTGGCCTGCCTAACATGTCAGTGGTCGTGCCGTGTGATGCGATTGAAACGAGAAAGGCTACCGGCTATCTCCTGCTGCAACACTTCGGGCCCAAGTATATCCGCTTTGCGCGGGAAGCTACGCCAATCGTCACCAGGGAAGAAACTCCGTTTGTTTTCGGTAAAGCGAACGTGATTCGGCTGGGGCACATCACCGACAAGTTTGTGGAAGCCTTCGAAACCTGTCTGGCTGCGGACTACGAGAACGAATCGGAGGATCTGACGATCATCGCGTGCGGGCCAATGGTCCCCGAAGCAATGCGGGCGGCTTACATATTGCAACAGGAATTCGGTTGGGAAACACGCGTCATCAACATGCATACGCTGAAACCAATGGACGAGGACGCTGTAATCCGCGCGGCAAAAGAGACAGGCATGATCATCACGGCTGAAGAACATCAGATAGGCGCGTTAGCATGGCGCGTCAGCGGAATCATCACCGGATCGCGAGAGCTCTATCGAGTGCCGGTAATCACCGGAGCCATCGGCGTACACGACCGGTTCGGTGAATCAGGCGCTCCATGGGAACTGATCAAAGCATTCGAAGTCAGCGCCGAACACATCGCTCAGGAAGCTGTTAAGTTGGTAAGCGTTCGCAAAGCTTCAGTTTCAAGGCCCTCCATTCTGCAGAAGGCATAGACCGTATCTGTTTTGAACAGATGCCTTCAGTGCGAGAGCAGGTGGCGTGGGCTGCTGGTCCCACATTCGCGGGTTTAGGCGTTTGAGGTGTTCGGCGGGAAGGTAATTCCCCAGAAAGTCTCCGCCCGTTCGTCCCGCTCGACAAACTCGATTGCGTAGGTGGAGACGCCCTCCAGTGCAGCCAACTGCGCAACTACGCGCGCCGAGAGTTTGGTGCCTTGCTTATTATTGACGGAGACGACCGAGCCCACCAGAAGCTCACGACTGAGTTGAACGGCAGCGCCGTGCTTATTCAATTTGGTGGCCTTGGCCGGTATCGCAAAGGAGCACTTCTGCCGATCTTCTCCCGATAACCCGACAGAAGCGTGGAGCGCCATGCGATTGCTTCGGCGTTTTGCGATCTGGCTGCGGCTGGCGGTTGCGTTACCAGCCAGCTCTGGGCGGTGCGATTTCGGGCGCGGATGTGCAGGTTTGAGGTTCATTCTGATCGGGACATTAGAATGTGCTCTTGATCGCTGCAATGTGCCATTCGTCACCTCGCCCGGTTACCCCGTAGAACTCCTTGATTCTTCAAACTGAGAGACGCGTTGCATCACGCCAGGAAATAGGACATGTACCAAACCCGCGCAGCAGGATCGTCCACAAGGCCACTACAGCGGAGTCGAGACTCCCGATCCGTTCCACCACTCTTGTGCGATTTAGAATCAGTGTGAATTCCACCACCATTTGAGGCACCGACATGAAAATGTTTCACCAACTCTCTTGCTTGTTGTGGCCGGTCACTATCGCCCTCGCGCAGCGTTCCGCCCGGGGAGCTCGCGCTCTGATTGGCACGTGGAGACTGGTGGAACTTGCCGATCTAGATAAGGATGGCAAGTGGAAGTTCCGGTTCGGAGAACATCCGTGCGGATACTTCGTTTACGATCGAACCGGGCACGTGCACATTCAGATCATGAAGGTTCCGCCGCTGGCGCCTTTTTCAGAGGCGAACACTATCGAAGGTAAATTGCCCTCAGCCGAGCATGCCCTCGCCGCTTACTCCGCCTACGTCGCATACTTCGGCACCTACACCGTGGACGAAAAAAAGCATGTGGTGACTCATCATGTCGAGGGAAGCCTGGCGCCGGAATTCACCGACACCGACCAACCGCGTCCCTTCAAACTGGAAGGCGACCGATTGGAGATCGGTGACGGCAAAACCTGGCGGCGTGTGCTGGAGCGGGTACGCTGATCTTGAAGGATTCAGGAGAGTAGCATCTCGGAACGCCACCTGTGCGATGTTTGGTGTAACATTCCAACTACCTCATCGACCCGGCTGTCCGCGCTTATGATGCGCGAACAATAGATTCGCACTCACTTTCGCCGCGCATTAAGTTGGTCGAGCTTTTGTTTAAGCTGCTCCAGCTTCTGCCCAGCTTCGCCGAGCTTGCCTTCCGCCGTCAACCGTTGATAATCGGCCAGGTCTTGGGCGGCTCCGCGAATGAGTGTGTTCAGATCCGCGGCAGGATTGGTGGTGGATTGCGGGGATGCCTGCGCACTCTGTGCCGGTTGCGCGGAGGCAGACGCTGCGGCGCTCAATGACGACGCCTCTCCACCAAACAGGGCTTTCATCGCCGATTCGAAAGTTGGTCCGTAGGCGAGCCGGTCTTGCAGCGCGAGCACTACCACGCGCAGCTCCGGCATGGGGCTTCGTTCCGCCTGCAAGTAGATCGGCTCGGCGTACAACAGAGCACGTCCGCACGGAATCACCAGCAAGGTTCCGCGCCGAACGTGAGAGCCTTGCTGATTCCACAGCGTCAATTGTCCTGAGAGCTGCGCGTTCTGGTCGATGCGCGCTTCGATCTGCAGGGGGCCGTCGACCAACTTGGTCTTCGGGAAATCGTAGACGATCGAGGTGCCATATTGTGCGCCGTCACTGCGGCCCGCGATCCAGCCAATCAGATTGTTTCGGTTCGCTGGCGTGAACGGCAGAATCTCCACGAACTCGACTGCGGATTTGCCCGGCAAAGCTTCGCCGGGCAGTTTCATCAGCACGAAGTTCGGTTCCATCGCCTGTGTCTTCTGCTCGCCGGCATCGCTCATGCCGACCTCGGAAGCCACAGTCCACAAGTCCTCGCGGTTGTAAAACACTTCCGGCTCCGTCATGTGATAAAGGCCATACACCGCCGCCTGCAGCTTGAGCAGCAACTCGGGATAGCGCAGGTGTTTGCGTAGCGCCGCCGGCATGGCAGCCGCATCCTTAAATAAGGAAGGAAACATCTGGCGATAGGCCGCGATGATCGGGTCCTGCGCGTCAAAGACGTAGAACGTGGTCGTGCCATCGTAAGCGTCGATGACCACCTTGACGCTGTTCCGCATGTAGTTAATGGGATTGCCGCCGAGAGGATAGTGGCTCGAATAGGGATAGTTGTCCGAGGTGGTGAACGCATCCATCATCCACGACAGCCGGCCATCGTCGCCGACCACGATGTAAGGATCCGCCTCGAAAGTAAGAAATGGCGCCAGCGCCGCCACGCGATCGCGCACGTTGCGCCGCATCAGCAGCCGGCTCTGTGCGTTGATGTCGTCGCTGAACGGCAGCTTGGCGAGATCGTCCTGGTCGAATGCGATCAGGATTCGCCGCAGAAATCCGCCGAGCAGAATACCTCCGTTGCCCTCGTAGGACGTCAAGTTATTAGTTTGTCCCTGCGGGTAATTGAATTCCTGCTGCCGCGTCTTCACATACACGTCGGTGTTGGTCATCTCGCCGAAATAAATTTCCGGGCGCGTCACGGCAATGCCCGGCACGGTGCTCTGGATCGGCATGTTGCTCAGAATCAGCGTCGGCAGCCCCTCCGAAGTAAAGCCATTCACGGGATTCATGGTGATGCCATAGCCGTGGGTGTAAATGAGCTTCTCGTTGATCCAGTTGCGGCTGCTCTCCGGCAGCTTGTCGACGCTCAACTCGCGCGTGGCAAGCATCACCTCGCGCATGCTGCCATCGATTTCATAGCGATCAATGTCGACGTCAGGAAAGTCATAGTAGGTTCGAATCTCCTGGATCTGGCGCAGCGTGTCCTGGAGCGCGCGCCAGTCCCACAGCCGGATGTTTTGCAGCGTCGCCTGATTATTCGCAGGGTCGGTCGCATCGACGGTAGTTTCGGCGGGAAATTCGCGACGCGTGACTTTGTTCAATCCATAGGCCTGCCGCGTCATCTCGATGTTGTAAGCAATGTAGGGCCGCTCGCGCACCAACTCGTTCGGCTTCACGATAAAATTGCCGACGTACCAGCCGATGATCTGAACGCCGAGATAACAGACCGCGGCCGGTACCACCGCGGCCGCCAGCCAGCGCACTCGCGGCTCGCTCAATACATTAATAGACACCATAGCCGCGCCAACAATGAGCGCCGCACAAACCACGAGTAGGCCGGTCAGCGTGATGTGCGCATCGGTGTAGGTGACTCCGCTGAAGATCGTGTGCTCGTCGAACAATGACGTGAACCGGCTGATATACACGCGCATCGCGAGAATCAGCAGGAAGAACGCAAAAGCGATGGAGAAGCCGCGCCACGGCAATGGAATGGAACTGCCCCGGCGGCCGGCAAATACCCGCATGCTGCCGGTAATCAGGATAAAGAAAAGGGCGATGACGCAAGCAATCACGGCCAGAGTCAGCAGCCACCCGCTGATGAGCTGCCACGCCGGAAGGCTGAATAGATAAAAGTGCAACGGCTTGCCAAAGATGGGATCCGCTATCTCGCCGCTTGCCTGCGGCGCATACCAATAGAGCGCGAAGGTCGGCCACTCCGCCATCAGACCCGCGCCGGTGATCGCAGCAATGACAAGTGAGACCACGAGCACAATGAGCCTCAGCACGCGCTCCACCGGCAACTTCACCGGCTGTCTGCCGATGAAAATTACGCCGCCATTCAGCAGATCGGGCTGGTAGGCGCGCTTCAGCGCCAGAAACCATCCATAAAGAATGAGAAATGTGGCGGCGAAAAATGCCCAGAAGACCGACCACTGAAGGCCCAATGACCTCCGGAAGACGGCTCCGTATCCCAAGGACCCGAACCACAGAGCTTCGACGTAATACGATATCGTCGTTCGGCTACTGAAAATGAGGATGGCAAGCAGAACAAGAATCAGGACCAGACGGCCACGCCGCGGCGCCCGTCCTCGTCCACCGATAATCTCAGGTATCTCTCGAATCGGCATTTACCAGCGCGCTCCCGTCTGTCTTTTCAATCACACCGCATTGTACAGGGTACGCAACGGGCAGAGGCCGCGTGCGCGCGAGACGCGAGCTTACTCACGGTACTCATAAATGGGTTGGGGAAGGGCACGACGTTCACTCGTGCCGTCCAGAGTCAATAACGACGAGGGTTTTAGCCCCATAAGCGCTTCTATGAGACGGCTGATCGTGTCAAGTGTGGACCGTGCATTTCCATGGTGCTTTTGTCTTTGATCTTCTCGCGGTTTCATCTCGGGCTTCTATTCGCACTCTGGTGAGTCCGTGGGACTCGGTGCATGTTGGTGTCCGATAGTGATGAAGCGGTGCTGCAATCTAACTTACGGCCTTGTGTTTCGGGCCAAGCGCTTAAGCGCAGTCGCCGCAACGCGAGATTTGCATCCGGTGCTGGTTGATCTTGTCCCTTATGGAGTAAACACTTGGGTTCCATTGGGAAACGGTCGATAATATTCGCCACTCCGCCAGAGATGGTGCAACAGAACCGCCAGCTTGCGCGCCACGGCAATCACTGCGCGCTTTTTTCCCCGCTGGGCTCCGCTAGCGGCCAGTTTCAGGCCCCACCGTCGTAGTTCGGAATCCGGTCCAAAGCGTCCCAATACATATTGCGCCGCTTGTACCAGCAATCGGCGCAGATAGGAGTTTCCCGTTTTACTGATCCGTAGCTGGGGATCGCACTCCCCCGACTGGCTTTGCCGCGGCCGTAATCCCAGGAAGGCGCCCACTGCCCGGCTCTTTCCCGCTGGCCCAGGTGAGTCCAGCGTCAACACGTACGCCGCTGCAACCACCGGCCCCACGCCGGGCACGCTCCGTAACCTGACGACTTCGGGATATCGTTTCCCCAGTGCTTCGATCGGTTGGTCCATCTTCCGGATCTGCTCCGTCAAACTCGCTACTTGCTCTAACAACGGCGTGAGCGCTGGCTCCATGCCCGCGGGAATCGTTGTCCGCACTGCCCTGGCAAACGATTCCGTCGAACACTTTGGCAGTCGTTGCCCAGCGCTCTTCACCAACCCGCGCATGGCATTCACCAGCATGGTCCGTGCCCGGACCAGCCGTGTCGCGCGCTTGCAGCAGGTTCAGATCTCGCTGACGTTCCGGGCTGCGATGTTGAATCGGCGACAACAACCGCACATCGTAGGCCGCGAACCGCGCCAACTTCTCCGCATCGTTGCGATCATTCTTCGATTCGCTGCCCGTGATCGCCCGCACCTTGCGCGCGTTCGCCACCACCACTTCATGCCCCATGCCCTGCAACAATCGACTCACCCATGGCGAATGCGTCCCGCATTCCATCGCAATCCGCTGCCGTTCCCCAGTGAAATGTCTCTCCAGCGCTGTCATCGTCGTTTGTACCCGACCCTCCTCCATAACTTCGCCCTCCTGGTTCAGCACACAATACCGACTGAACCGATCGCCCAGATCGATTCCCACCGTCATCCCAGGCTTCTCCCCATCCGCTGAACGTCTGCTATTCTCTTGCATCAGGCTGGTCTCCTTTGCACCTCATCGAGTGCGTGCGGACAGCTTATCCGTTCCGCGAGACCAGCCGTCTCATTCCATCTAACTTAAGCCGATCAAGCTGCCAATTGGTGCTCACGGCTGGTCTTCTGCGTTGATTTCCGAGTTGCCAACTTCCCGGTACCAATTCGGCCGACTTCCTACACGCCCGTTTCTGGACCGCGAGGACGAAAGGCTCAAGGCTCCCGGATTACTTCCTCATTGCCGACCATCCGGACAGAATCGTTGCACTTGGCTGTGGATAGGGGCATCCTTACGCATCCTGGGGGAAGAAGGGGTCGGACTTCAGAGTTCCGACAAGTCTTTCGATGCAGGAGCGTAGCGACGCAGAAGTGTGATGGAAACTACCAGTACAAGGATCAGCAGACCCAACAAACCAAGTTCAATCATCGAAGAGTGGAAAATGGAGCTTGAGCCTTCGGTCGCCCATGCACCTTCTTTCGTGAGTGTGGCTGCTTCCAAGGTAATCACCAAAACGCGGCGAATTGAGGCAATCAGTCCGACGATCAGAAAGGGTTCTGTAACCAGAACATGGGAGCGAATGGAGATACGTACTGTATGCAGAATCTCCACCAGCATCAGCACAATGAGGAGTTGGTTCAATACCCTCAGAGTCTGGGCCGCAACCGTCAAATGGCTGAGACCGATCCACAGTATTTGGCCCGCGGTTGCGATGGTCACAAAGGCCGTGACAGCCAGCAACACTGCGAGAACGGAGTAGATGACTATCTCGGTCTTGCCCAGATAGTAGTCAAAGCGGCGGCGTAATCTGTCCTCGACCATGTCAGACTCAAGTTTAAATCGAAATATGAATTGGTATCGCCTGCACCTTCGAGTTGATTTCCACAGCGCATCGGAGCAAGGAGGAACACATGCGGACAGTTGGCCGATTGTACCGACTCGCAGTATCCTTGGCGAGTGTCGTATTCAGACGAACCCTACCCGGACGAGCGCGAGCGCCGGCGGCTGGCGGCCAACTACGCCGGCATGACCGATGGCGAGTTGCGGCGCCTGGCGCGCAGTGCAGACTCGCTTACCGAATTGGCTTGCGATGCGCTCGAAGATGAACTCGACCGCAGGCATCTCGATTTCCTGGACAGAGATTTGTGCGACGACGATGGGACTGCACATCGTCAGCAAATGGAAGTGCAGGAACTCGTGACCATCCGGCAGTTTCGCGATCTGCCGGAAGCTCTGCTGGCCAAGGGCAGTCTAGAGTCGGCGGGCATCGAATGTTTTCTGGCCGACGAAAACCTGGTCCGGCTGGACTGGTTCATCTCGAACTTCATCGGCGGCATCAAGCTCAAGGTGCGCCCCGAGGACGAGGCGAACGCGAGCAGGCTTCTCGACGAGCCGATTCTTGAAGGCCTCTACGTGCAGGGGGTCGGCCTCTACGAGCAGCCGCGTTGTCCCAAATGCCAATCGCTCGATGTGAACTTCCAGGAGTTAGACCGTCCCATCGCCTACATGAGCGCGTTCCTGCGCGTACCAATGCCCGTTCAGCGCCCCGCCTGGCATTGCCAGTCTTGCGATGCGGAGTGGGAGGACGATGGTGGAGACGGCGGCAGTATTGAGCCGCGCGCCTAGAAGTCGCCCAATGAAGCAAGCACCGGGTGCGCGACGCTGGTGAGCGTAATCGCCTTGGTTTCGTAAACCATCGGCGAACAGCAAATGACGAGGCAGGATTTTTTCTGGCCATTGCAGCGCAGTCCGCCTTGACTCCTTTTCAAGCAAAAGCGGCGGCGTTAGAATTTATCGATTTTTCATAATGCTGGCCAGTGTTTCACGCAGCCTTTGGCTTTTTCCGTTCCTCATCCAGGCGAGGAGCCTCGGGGTCGTAACGTCTGAGCAGCCGCTCGATGCGCTTGATGGTGCGGTGTACTTGGCGGATTAGATCTTCATCGGGAGTGGTGAGCAAATCGGTAAGAAGTCGGCGAATCTGCTTTCGAATCTCAGCGTACTTCTGGTTACGGGTCCGGAGTTCGAGCAGATACTTGCGATACATCGCATAGCCGATGGCGACGGTCGCTCCCATGAACAGAGCACGAGAACCCTGCAGGAGCCAATGGGGAGCGTTGCGGAGCTTAGTGACAAGGAAATCCACATCCAAGCTCAAGAACCAAGCGCAAGCTCCCCAGAGCGCGGCTGCGGCTAGAATCTTGCGTTTTCGGGCCACTCAATATCGCTACTTTCTTAGGCCAATTGTGATCGATAGCTTAGTGGGAATCCATGAGCGGGACTTTGCCAACAATCTGCTTACAGTACCATACCGTACACACCTTAGGTTCCCATTTCGCCATTCGGCCCGATGTCCCGGTGGTCAGGGGCAGATACTGTTGCAAAATCCCGATAACGCTCATTGAGGGGTTTTGAGCGCAATCGCCTTCATTACCGCGATTAGGTCCTTGCCAGTACAGATGGCTTCCGACATCACTCCGAATATGACAAAGAGGCTGGCGAGAACCGATGGGCGCACGACGATCATTGTACGAAGTTCCGAACCTTCCTCACGCTAAGATCTACCTGCTACCCTCTAAGCTTGTGCCTCCCTCCGAAGAATACGTGCAGCGTCTGAAGGCTCGCGAGTCGCGTGTTGCCTACTTCGAGAAAATTCATATCCGCCTGGGTAATTCCCGGCTTGTTATCGCCTTGCTCGCTGTGATCATGGCGTGGGCTGCGTTCAAGCGTCACGACGTCTCGCCCTACTGGCTGGCAATTCCCGCAGCAGTGTTCATCGCGATCGCCGCGTATCATTCGCGAATTCTCCGGGCTCGCGACCTGGCGCAGCGTGCGGTCGCTTTTTACAAAAACGGACTCGCCCGCATCGAAGATCGCTGGTCTGGAGGGTCAGGGTCTGAGGGGCCGGGGTCTGAAGGGCCGGGGTCGGGAATCGGAGAAACCGGCGAGCGCTTCGACGACCCTCATCACGTGTATGCCGCCGACCTCGATTTGTTCGGCAAAGGCAGCCTGTTTCAACTTCTCTCCACCGCACGTACGCGCATGGGAGAAAACATGCTGGCAAAATGGCTGCTCGCGCCCTCACCCGTTGAGCAGATCCGCGAGCGTCATGGCGCGGTATCCGAACTGCGCGATCAACTCGATCTCCGGGAGGACTTGGCGGTACTGGGTGAAGATGCGGCCGTGGGCGTGCATCCAGACGCGCTGTTGAAGTGGGCGGAAGCGCCAAACCAAATGAAGCCGTTATGGATTCGATGGCTGGCGCCCGTGCTTGCTTTCTTGGCCGTGTCGGGCGTTGTCGCCTGGGCGCACTGGGACACGCCGACGCCGCTGGTGCTCGTCGTGGTGATCGAAGCCATCCTTATATATAAGTTGCGAAAGCCGCTGGAGAATGTTCTGCACGGAACGGAGCATGCGTTCCGAGATCTGGATCTGTTGTCGGGAGTTCTGGCGCGGCTGGAAGCGCATACGTTCCAGGCGCCGCGATTGCAGAAACTGCAGCGCGAGCTTTCGTCGAGCCACATCCCCAGTTCACAAGCCATCGCACGGCTGAGAACGTTAGTCGACTTCATCAACTCCCGCGACAACATCATCGTAAAAATCATTGACACTCCTCTCATGTACTCCGTTCATGTAGCGTTCGCGGCGGAACGCTGGCGCGGGATTCACGGCGGCGCATTGCGGTCCTGGCTGACCACCGTTGCAGAGATGGAGGCGCTGCTTTGTCTGTCGACCTACAGCTATGAGCATCCCTCCGACCCGTTTCCTGAATTCACCGACGGTGCGGCGTGTTTCGAGAGCGAAGCGCTTGGACATCCGCTCATCCCGGCGGCATCTTGCGTTCGCAACAACGTAAGCATTTGCGGGGAGACGCGCGTCCTGCTGGTGAGCGGCTCAAATATGTCGGGCAAGAGCACCCAGCTGCGAGCGGTTGGGATGAATGTCGTGCTGGCGATGGCAGGTGCGCCAGTCCGGGCGCGCCGCCTGCGGCTCACGCCGCTGCAGGTTGGCGCCAGCATTCGTATCAACGACTCGCTGCGCGAAGGCAGCTCGCGCTTCTACGCGGAGATCACCCGTCTGCGCCAGCTATTCGACCTGGCAGGAGGCGACCGGCCATTGATCTTTCTGCTGGATGAATTGTTGCAGGGCACGAACTCGAATGATCGCCGTATTGGCGCGGAAGGAATTGTGCGCGCACTTGTGAATCGCGGCGCTATCGGGCTGGTGAGCACGCATGACCTTGCACTGACCGACATTGGCGGGGCTTTGAGTGGCCATCTGCGCAATGTCCATTTTCAGGATGAACTCGAAAACGACAGGATGACATTCGACTACAAGCTGAGGGACGGCGTGGTCACGAAGAGTAATGGCCTGGAGCTGATGCGCTCGATTGGTTTGGAAGTGTAGGTGGGGCCTTGTCGGGCAGTTTGAGAAATCTCAATCATCACAGAGTGCTTAGTCACGACGGTTTCTTTTATAGAGCTGTGTTTTGAACCATGATTCGCACCCTCACGAGGGCACTCAGAATGGGTGACTAGGCGTCGATGCGACCCTGCGCAACCCGTTGCCTTTCAGGTGGTTAAAGGTTGCCCAACTTCCGTAACTCGTCTTACCGATCGGTGACAACTAAAGTATCGATGAGGGGTTCTTATCTACGACCCTATAGTGGGCCTAGCTATGTTCTGTGGGGGGAAAATCCGGCGCGCGATCGGCACGTTGTGTGTGCTGATGTTGGCGTGCGCAGGGTTGGCGAGGGCGTCGGCAACCTTGCTGCTCGAAGAGCCTTACGGCAAGCTGGGATTCTTCACGGCCACGGGACATTCTGCGGTTTATTTGTCGGGAGTTTGCGCCGAGACCCCGCTGGTACTGCGGCCATGTGCTCCGGGAGAACTCGGCGCCGTGATCAGCCGTTATAACGGCGTCGGCGACTACGACTGGGTGGCGATCCCGCTGATCCCTTACCTGTACGCGGTCGAGCAGCCGGAGAGCGTTCCACTGTATGCCGACCCGAAGATGGTGAATTTTCTCCGTGATCAATATCGGCGTAAGTATCTCGAAGGTGTGGCGCCGGATGTTGCAAACGGAGGAATTCCGGCCGGGAACTGGTATGAGCTGGTGGGTACGGCTTACGACCGCACAGTCTACGGGTTTGAGATTGAAACCACTTCGGCGCAGGATCACGCGTTTATCGAGAAGTACAATAGCTCGCCGAATCGCTCTCACTTCCGCACGGTCTCGCGCAATTGCGCCGACTTCGCCAAGGATGTAATCAACTTTTATTATCCCAAGGCGCTGCATCGCAGCGTGGTGGCGGATGTTGGCATCGCTACGCCGAAGCAGATGGCGAAGACGCTGATCAAATTCAGCGCGCGGCATCCGCAGCTGGAATTTTCGCGGTTTCTGATTCCGCAGGTTCCCGGCATTGAGGCGCGCAGTACGCCGGTGCATGGAGTGGTGGAATCGTTCCTGAAATCGAAGAAATATATTGTTCCCAGTGCCGTGGTGAGTCCGATCTTTGCGGGCTGCGTGGTGGCGGTTTACGTGGGCACCGGTGCGGGACGCTTCGATCCCGCTAGACAGGCGCAAGTCTTCAGCGCGGAGCGCGATCTTGAGCCGCCTCTCGGGCAGGAAGATCGGCGATCGTACCAACTCGAACTGAATCATCTGGTGGCTGCAGCGTCCGCGGAGACCAATGTCTCACGCGCGGAAAAATTGGGACGCCTGTTGCGCAACGCTGCTCCGGGTTTCGATGCGGAGGGTCATCCGGTTCTGCGAATCTCCAAGGGCGACGAAGTGGTGAGCGTTGGCGTGACGGGCAGCAACATTTTCGCCGAAGGCGCGACCGAACAAGTGGCGGACCCGGTCACCGAAGAAGTGGCGGAACAATTTACGCAGCAGCTTCTTGAGGCGCGGCTGCGCGCGGAACTGCGTCGTGGGTCCCCCAAAGCTTCAGAAAGCGATGTTACTCGTGACTGGAATCTGCTGCAGAAAGCAATGCAAAACTCTGACGATGAGCTTGCGGCACAGAGTCACAAACCCATGCCTGCGTCGCAATCGCGCACGGAGCGCGACACTGGCAATCGGCCCTGACCAACTAGCCTGACCGATCCATTCACGCAGGTAAAAAATTACGCCAATCCGCGGGAGCAGGCTTTATTGGTTTTGTTGTGGTTGCTGAGGTGGCCGCTGCGGCGCGCCGCCTGGCGGAGGATAAACCGGCGTTTGGCCGTTCTGCTGTTGTAGTTGTTGCTGCAGCTGCTGTTGCTGCTGCAGTTGTTGCTGCTGCTGGAGCTGTCGTTGCTGCATCTCCTGCAACATTTGCTGCGGAGTCTTTACGCCGGGCTGGTCCGGCGTGGATTGCTCTGCCTCTGCTGCGGGTTGGTCGGGCTGCGGCTCCTCCGCTGCTTCATCGGCGGTATCGGTATCGGCAGTGTCCCCCGCGGCTACTGCGGGCGAAGCAACCCCAGCGTTTGCGGGCTGAGCTGGGTTATCGGGAGTATCGGGTCCGGTCTTGGCCACGAGTACGACGCGCACCAGCGTGTTGGCGTTTTCCGGGGAACCGAGCAATATGTAATTGAAGTGCGATCCATTCAGCAGTTCGGCCATTACCTCTGGCGCCGGTGCGGGACCGAGGCGCGTCACTACGCGCTCATTGGCCGTCGACGGTACATCGATCTCGGCTGCCGTGTGCTTACGCACTCCACGAAGAATATCTCCCAACGTAGAGTTGGGCGCGACAATGGTAAGCATTCCATCGGCGTAGCTGACTTGCGGTGCTACTGCAGGCATGGCATCGAGAGGAACCTGTGGCACAGGGCCTTGCGTACCGGAGGGTAGCGGTGGTGGCAGGGCCGGCTGCTTCTTAACTTTGTGTGTATGATGCGTGGTTTGTGTGTCATCCGCCAGCGAGGCGAGCGGCATACACAACGCTGCTGCCACCAGCCATCCTGTAAGCTTCAACACCGCGCGCATAAAAAACATCCCCTGACTTCGATTCTTCAACCTTCGATCTGCCTCCGACCGATTGCCCTATCGCAAAATACTCGCCGGTATTCAACTGCAATTCTAGCACCACCTCCGGTGTCGGGCCGACTCCACAACCTGATTAGGCCTTCTCTACCCGATAGAACGTATTGACTTTACTTTCTTGCAGAGTGAACTTCGATTGTGGGCATTGGTTCCGATTTGCAGCCTCTTGCACCTGGTGGAATATCCGAGGAGTACAATCTGCTGGGAGTACGAAAGAAGAGAACGAAAGAAGTGCTCGGTCAAGATTTCTTGAAACGCTGCTTCGCGAGTCGTAAATCGTTCGGTGCCCGGCGCTGCGGAACGTTGCTACTCGCTTTCGCCGCCCTGGCTCTAGTCGCATTTTCCGCATCGATTGCGTTGGCTGAGAGTTGCCTCACTTCCACGGATATGGACGCGGCCACGCGCACCGCCCTCACCAATAGCGCTCTTCGTTATTTCGATTTGATCGCCAAGGGCGATGCAGCATCGCTCCGGCAAAACTCCATTTCCATCTTGGCCAGTGATTTCTCCGGCATTGAGAGCACGATAAAGGAGAACCAGTCCGCCCTCGCCAGCGCCAAGGCAACTGCTCGCCCGCCTTTCTTGCTCGAGGCAGAAGGGACTGCGACGATTCCACGCGCGGAATTTTTCTGCGGTGTCTTCGGCAAAAATGGGCAAACCGCGAACAGCGCGGCTTTTTCCCTCAACAGCCTCGCGCCCGGTAAGTATGGCGTCGTCATCGTAGATGCTTCCTCTCCCAAAGGCATCTACACGGTTTCGTTGATCCTGCAGCAGCAAGGTTCGGATTGGAAGCTCGGCGGCCTCTATATCAAATCCGGCCAACTCAACGGCCACGACAATGACTGGTTCATCGCGCGCGCCCATGACTTCCAGAGCAAGGGCCAAACGCACAACGCGTGGCTCTATTATCTTGTAGCTCGATCGCTGGTTTCACCGCTGCCGTTTATGAGCACTGCTGCCACTGACAAGCTTTACGACGATTCGCAGAAGCTGCAGCCAGCCGACTTCCCCGCCGATGGCAAGACCACCGATCTTTCCACGCCGGCCCCTCCTGGGACCGCTGCCGGAGCCGCGACTTACAAACTCACGGCTCTTTTTCCCGAAGCCGTGGGCAGCGATCTGGATTTAATTGTCAGATATCAGGTGGCGGATGTTTCCAATACCAATCAGACTTATCAGAGTAATGTTGCCGTGATGAAGGCCTTGATTACAAAGTATCCGGAGTTACGGGACGCATTTGCCGCCGTCGTGGCGCGCGCAGTCGATCCCAACGGGCATGATTATGGGACCATGCTGACAATGAAGGATATAAAGTAGGAACCATCTCATACATGGGTTCGGGAAGGGCACGACCTTCAGTCGTGCCGTCCAGAGCCCAATAAAGACGAGGGCTTTAGCCCCTGAGGGACCTCGAGCTGCGGCTCCGTACTATTTATGGGATGGCTTCTAGGGAGTTCTCAGTTGTTCCTCGAGCAGGCAGTCTTTGGGATTTTTGTCGTCGCGCAGGCCGAGGAATACTGGCGCACGTAACTTGGGGCCGCTGCCTCCGGTGGCGCCGTCGGTCCACTCTGCGTATTCGATTTCGGCTACGAGTTCAGGCTTTATCCAGTAGACTTTCCGCAGGGCTTCCACTTCGCCGTAGAACGGATTTTGTTTCGTCTCACGCTTTTTAAGCAGCTTCCAGATTTCTGCGAGTGACTTCTGGGTGAATCCACTGCCCGCTTGTCCTACGTGAATAAGCCGGCCCTGCTTGTCATAGAGGCCAAGGACGATTGATCCGAAATACGCGCGGCTGCCTTCGGGCTCGGTGTACCCGCCGATCACGCATTCCATGCGGTGACGGATCTTGATCTTGAGCCACTCGGTGCTGCGATGCTCCTGATAAACGCTATCGCGCTTCTTCGCGAGAATGCCTTCCAAACCCTTTTCCCGTGCGATCTCAAATAACGCTTTGCCTTGCTGTTCGTAGTGGTCGGAGTAACGGACTGAATCTCCGGTAACGATCACCGAAACTAATTTTTTCTTGCGCTCTTCGAGCGCAAGCTTCCGCAGATCGTAGCCGTCGAGATAGAGCAGATCGAATGCGTAGTACAAAACCGGCACGTCTGCATTTGTGGCGCCGCGACGGCCACCGGGACGAAATCCGGTGCGCTGTTGCATCAGGCTGAATGATGCTCGCCCTTGTTCATCGAGGGCAACCACTTCGCCGTCAAGAATGGCGGTCTTTGCCTTGATGAATCTTGGCAGATCTTTCAACTCGGGGTAACGCGGCGTAAGGTCGTTCTGATTTCGCGAGACCAGACGGACTTTGCCGTCTTCGATGAAGGCGATTGCCCGGTACCCGTCCCACTTGATTTCGAATAGCCAGTCAGGACCATCAAATGGCTGGTCTATGGATGTCGCCAGCATGGGATGAATCGCCGTCGGCATCGGGCGCTTTACTCCGGCAGTCGTGGAGCTCGCCGGGAGAGAAAGAGCTTTTAACACAGGGGGCACAGAGAACACAGCGGGCTTCTTAGTCTGAAATGCCGCTTCGAGATTTCTCTCTGCTTCAGCCCGATTTTGTTTTTGCAGTTCTCTGTGTTCTTCTGCGTTCCCTGTGTCTAATTCTTTTGTTTTTTTTTAACCGCCTTCTTCGGAGTTTTTTTATCTTCGGCTTTCTTCTTGTCCAGTTTCGCTACAGCGTCGGCGAGCCAAGCGGCTTTCAACTTCCCGCGGCCGCCGCTAGGACGGCTTCTCCACTCCTTCGACCCTGCATCGCCCGCGATCTCCGCCAGGCTCCGCTTGCTCAACACCGACTCGTCGTAGTCATCGATGTCATAGCCTTCAACTGCGGAGTCGTCGTGCTTTTTGATGAGCAGCCATTCGTTGCCCTTGCTTCCCGGACGGCGGCCCTTCATCTTTACCAGCGCGAAATCTCCGTTTAACTTCTTCCCCTTCAGTCGAAACTTCAAATCTCCCTTGGTCAACATCGCCGCAGCTTCGGCTTCCGTTCCCGGCACATATTTCCCCTCAACCGGAACTGGAGAAAGCGGCTGCCATGTACCGACATCCCATACCATCACCGTGCCCGCGCCGTAATTGTTCTCCGGGATGATTCCCTCAAAATCGAAATACGAAACCGGGTGATCCTCCACCTGCATGGCCAACCGCTTGTCGTTGGGATCGAGCGACGGTCCCTTGGGGACGGCCCACGATTTCAGCACGCCCTCCATCTCCAGGCGAAAGTCATAGTGCAAACGCGTAGCGTCATGTTTTTGCACCACGAAGCGGTGTCCTGCTTTGCTCTCGACCCTCGGCGGAGGTTCCGGCGTCTGTTCAAACTTGCGTTTCCGTTTGTATTCTTCCAGCGCCATAGGAACACCATTTAACCACAGAGGCAGGGGACGTGAGCCTGTGTGGGGACGGCCGCCCCCGTGAGCCTGCCCTGAGCGAAGCCGAAGGGTCCATGCCGAGCGAAGCTCGGCTGCCGCCTGCGCCCACCACAACTCCCGATTCCCTTAGAATGCTTGCACACATGCAACGCGAATTCCCCGAAGTTCCGCTGATCGGTGTTGGCGCAATCATCATCGAAGACGCTCGCGTCGTTCTGGTCAAGCGCGCGCATCCGCCCCTGCAGGCGGAATGGTCGATCCCCGGAGGCGTGCTCGAAGTTGGCGAACTGGTGCGCGAAGCCGCTCGCCGCGAGGCCCGCGAAGAGACCGGCCTCACCGTCGAGCCCGGCGAACTTCTCGGAGTCTACGACCGCGTCCTGCGCAACCCCGAGCAGCGCGTGCAATACCATTACGTTTTGATTGATTTTCTCTGCCGCCGGGTTGCGGGAGATCTCGCCGCCGCCAGCGACGCCGCCGTAGTTCGCTGGTTTGCGCGGGATGAACTTCCGGGGCTGAAGCTGGCGGAGGATACGCTTGATGTGATCCGAAAAGGCTTCTCCAAGTTCGAATCAGCTCATAAATTAGGCTCATGATGCGACTCACTTTGTGGCATGATTTCCGAAGTCCGCTGCGAGGCTTGCCATGGTTTTCTGCACAGGTAAAACTCTGGCTCGAATCTTGTTCGCGTGTTTGATCGCCTGCGCGTTCGCGCACGCGCTGTGCTCGGTCGACACCGTCGTCGTGAGGGGCCAAGTGAACCATGCACCTCGCAACGCCAAAGTGCGCGTCCAGCTTATCTTTTCGAAAGAGCATGCGAAAGAGCAACTGGGAGATTCTGGCGAAACGACAATCGAAAACGACACATTCAGCGTCCCGATTGAATTCCTGACACAGAGTCACAAGCCGGTCCTGATGGGCATGGGAGAGAAGTGCGGCCGGAAGCCGAAAACGGTAGTCATCACGCTCGTGGAAGGCGATCAGGAGTACGACCACGTTTCTCTCGATTTCGCTAAGGACTTCCAGATAGCGGATCCAACCGCGTACACACTGCGGTCCAAACTCGTGCTCAATGGTCCACAGTGATCTGTGAGATTACTCCGTGCTTAAACTCGACCTCACTTCGCTTCCTGCAGCAGCACCACATCAGACTCCGAATGGCTGCGAAGCACGCCCAGGTTCTTTCCATCCGCCGACCAATTGAATGAAGTGATCTGTTCGGAGGTAAAGTTCGTAATCTGGCGGCCGGGTGAACCGTCCAGGGGCTGAATCCAGATATTATCGACTCCGTTTTCGCGGATGGGATACGCAACACCTTTGCCGTCCGGTGTGAATCGTACGCCGCCGCTGGTGACCCGTGGATCTGCATCCAGCAGTCGGGGCGCAGAGGAACCCAGCTCCAGTACCGCTACTTTCTCTTTACCGTTCTGCGTTTTCGGATCGACGACCTCCACGAGATAGGCCAGCACCTTCCCATCAAGGGAGAGCGCAATGCCACCGCCAGCGATAAAGCTGTTGGGCACCACATTTCCCGGAACCGGTTCCCCTTTTGCAGAACCGTCAAGAGGCACGCGTGAGATCCGTCCCGCACCTTGATCGAAGTAGTAAGCCCATTTTCCATCCGGCGAACAAACGCTCCGGAAGTCCCGCTTCCCGTCGGTTAATTTTACCGGGCTCGAACCATCCGCGTTTGTGCGCCAGAGGTTCATCGCGTTCACCCCGCCATGGAAAATCCACGAAAAGATCAGATGATCATTTCCGCAGGCGGAAGAATCAACAATACCCGCCCCCGAGTCAGCGATAAGCTGGTTCTGATTCTTGCCGTCGGCCGCCATGCGCAAAAGACGGGGGCCGTCGCTTACCAACAATCCTCCATCGGCGGTCCAATTAAACCCTCGAACTTCCTGCCCCTGCGCAAGCACGGGCTTGAAGTCCGCAATGGGGCTGCCGGCGCCGGGAAGAACATACAAGCTCTGTGCCGTTTTTACCTGGACCGAGGCCAGCGTCTTGCCGTCAGCGGAAAGGGTGAGAGTTACATACCGATTGGTATCGCGGGTGATAGGCTGAAGCGGTCCTCCGCCAGCCGGGATGAATCCGATCTGCGCCCGCAAGAAACTTGGACCTGCTTGCTGATAGTCGGCAAGAATTCCGCGGCCATCCGGCAGCCATTTCAATTCGAAAACGGCCTTGTCGTTGAAAGTGGCGAAACGCCTGGCTTTTCCACCATCGGATTCCAGCAACTCAATTCCGCCAAGAGCCTGGTCAGGCTGAAACAAGCCCTTGGCGAGATGTTCGCCATCCGGCGACCAGGTTAAAAATCCCGACGACTCGGAGATCGGCGCATTCCGCAAGATCTTCTCGTCGCCACCGCTCAGATCGGCAGTCAGCAATTGGTATTTGCCGATCTCGGGATCATTCGCGCGAACATATGCGAAGCGCTTGCCATCGGGCGAGAAGGCAATGTCGCTGTCGATATCGTGGACGGCGGCTTGCGGAGTTCCACCCAGCACCGGCGCGCGATACAGATTGAAATCACTATTGACGGCATTCTGCGCCTTGCGGAAGTAAATGTAATTTCCGTCCGGCGAAAATGCGAGACTCCTGTAGGTGGACGCTGAAGGCGGAATCACCTGCGTGTCGCTGGCGGTGGGCACGTTGCGCAGCCACAAACTTTGCAGCCCGTTGTCGTTCAGTACGCTGAGCACATACCTGCCGTCCGGGGAGATCGCTGCCAATTCAGCTTTTCCGGAGTTGGTCACCTGAGTGACCGTGAAATTCTGGAAGGGCGCCGCGCCGGGACGGTGCAGCATGGAGTAAACGCCGTATCCTGCGGCGGCCAGCAGGATAAGCGCGAAAACGACGAGCGCGAAAACTCCGATAGTCAGGGCTCCCCATTTATGCTGCTTCGCGGCTGTCGCAACCGCCGAACTGCTGGAGTGTGCAGGCTGAGCCGGAGTGCTGGCCGGCATTGGAGTTGCGCTGATCTGGCGGGAGTTCGAAATTGCCGGCGTCGCGCCTGAGCTGGCTGAGGGAACGAATTCCGCGGCGGGCGCGGTTCGACGGCTGGATTCCGTGTCGCGCTTGAGGCGCTGCAAATCGGAGCGCAAGTCGGCGGCATGCTGGTAGCGCAGGCTGGCATCTTTTTCCAGCGATTTGTTTATGATTCGTTCCAGCTCAGCCGGAATTTCCGGATTCAGCCGAAGCAGCGGGATCGGCGCGCGATTCAGTATGCCGTCAAATAACTCCGCGGACGATTCTCCCGAAAACGGCTGGCGTGCCGCTGCCATTTCATATAGCACGACGCCGAACGAGAAAATATCGCTGCGCGCGTCGAGTTCGCGTCCGCGCGCCTGCTCCGGCGACATGTAGGCCACCGTGCCCAGGGTTGTGCCGGGACTGGTCAGGTTCATCTCCTCTTTGGTAGCAGCCCCGAGAGTTTCCGCGCTGCCTCGGGAAACCACTTTCGCCAGCCCGAAGTCGAGCACCTTGGCTTGTCCGCGCTCGGTCACGAAAATGTTGGCGGGCTTGAGGTCGCGATGGATGATGCCTTCCGACTGCGCCGCATCGAGAGCGTCCGCTACTTCGATTCCGATGGTGAGAATCGTCTCCAGAGGCAGAGGTATGTTGCCGATCTTGTGCTTGAGGGTGACGCCCTTCAACAATTCCATCGCGATGAAGGGATGTCCGTCCGCTTCGTCGATGTCGTGGATGGTGCAGATGTTGGGGTGGTTGAGCGCGGATGCGGCTTGCGCCTCGCGCCGGAAGCGCTCAAGTACAGCTTCATCGCGCGCGATTCCATCGGGCAGGAACTTCAGGGCGACAAAGCGGCGTAGCTTGGTATCTTCGGCTCGGAATACCACTCCCATCCCGCCGCCGCCCAGTTTTTCGAGAACGCGATAGTGGGAGATAGTGCGGCCAATCGGAAACGGGTCATCTGCCATGTGCTGCGAATCTTAGTGGCGCTTTGCGCCAGAGTCAACCGGGATGGGGGAGAGAGAGTCGATTTCACGATCGAGATTTCATGCTCGAAGAGGATAAATGCGGGGCCACCGACGGCACAGAGTCACAGACCGCCGATCGAGAATTTTTGTAGTTGACATCCCCCAGGCAGTTGAGGAGTAAAATCACAGCCCGGAGGTTCAAAATGAGAACATTCCTGTGTGTTCTGTTGCTTTCGGGCGGTTCTCTCCTGGCACAAGACAACACTCCCAGTAAGCCCAGCCAGCACGACTCAAAAAAACCTAAGGACCAGATAACCGTACAAGGTTGTGTAGGCCGATTCAGCGGCGATTACATACTAACCAAGCAGGATCCTGGAGTGACTTACGAGCTTCAGGCAACCGGTAAGGTGAGGCTTCGCCACTACCTGGGACAACGCGTGGAAGTAACGGGAACTGAGGGACCCACGATGGCCACAAGCTCCGACGCGCTAACAAAGACAGGTTCCGCGGCTCCGGTTACTTTAACAATTGCTTCGATCAAGACCATCGACAAGGAATGCACGAGCCACTAATGCGCGACGAGGGGGGCAGGCCATTTCGCGGCGATGTAGGGAGACTCTAAAGAGATGTGTGAGCCAGCCCCCTGAAAATGGCCTGTTCGTGGCGAAGGTCGGCACGGCGGTGCCATTGCTAAATTTTTGCGAGGTCGGAAGCGATCGCGGGGCGAACAGCTTGATCTCGCGGGCCAGAGTTTCTATATTGAGTTGCCGTTGGGGGAATGCAATGCTTTCTGTCCTTGAGAAAAGGTTTTTGACCGCGATCTTGTTTGCTGCCGTACTTCCTACCCAGGCGAGCAAAAGGAACCCACCGGGCCACATGCCGCAGAATCAGCAATCTTATGAGGCTGAGGGAGTTTGGTCCGATGCTTGCCCCTGCAAAATACCTTGTCCCTGTTGGCGGACAGGGCAATCAAATGTCGCGCGCTGTATCAACGTCCAAATGTTTCACGTCAGAAGCGGTCTCTTTCAAGGCAAGGATATTGCAGGACTGACATTTTTGCTTGTGGGTATGCCCGACGCGGAGTACGAGAGGCCCATTTTCGACAAGGCTTACGCTCAAAGTGGTCCGGGGGCAAACTCTTTCGACGCCGTTTTGTTGCAGAACCTTTTCGGTGTACAGGCTCGTTCTGGCGTTCAGGTGGTTTCTAACATGAAGGTCAGACTGGAGCCGTCTTTTCAACGAGCCGATGTCCATGGTTTACTGCAGTACGACGTCGGATCACCGCGAGGGCACGTAATCCAGCTTTCGCACGAGGTTGGAGATTATCTGTACCCTTGGCTGCGAGATGCCAAGCAGTGGGAAACACGAAAGGTCTCGTTTCGGCTAGACGGAAGTACTCTTAGTTATCATGGTACAAATTCGATTGTAGGAGAATTCAGGGTCGAAAGTTCATCTCCGACAGCAAGAGTGACAGAGCCTTAAGGCACCAACGGTTTATTCTTATTCGTTTCTTTTTCCTTGACGGGCTAAATCAAACGTGCTGCAACCCCAATGCAAAAAGGACCTCCAAGTTACTTCTTAGCGCAGAGGTTGCTCCGATGAGACTAAAGCTTTTCGCTGGTGCTCTCCTGGTGTTGCTTTCCGTAAGGTGCTTGAATGCCTTTATACTCGCGAGGGATATCGCTGGTCCGCGCACGCGGACGTGGGAAATTGTGCGGAGGGCGGTCCATCCTAGTTTCGAAATTAAGGTTCCAAATCGTAATTTTATTGCACGAGTTCGCTTCTCGCTCGTGCCAGAAGCCGCGGCCTGCGGGGCCGGTACTTGCACCGGAACGACCTCCAAGGCGACCTGCCAGGGGGGTGCCCTTACGGAACCTGTGGACATTGCCCCGACTGCGTAGATGGGCCATGCACTCTTTATACATGCGTACCAGGGCACCCGAAGAGTATATGTACCGATAGTTTCACTAATAAGGGATGCCCCACCTGCGACGCCGCCTACAGCAGTTCAGGGTGCACTCTACCGCTTCAGTAGGAGCGCCTCTACTTCGGAAAGGCGATTGCTCTTTTGCTTGAATTGGAGTACGAGTATGAAAACGCTAACGATAGCCCTTTTCAGCGCCGCAACTTTTCTGGTGCCTGCAAATGCCCAAGAGATAAGGGTTGATTTCCACGAAGGCGCCGGTCTCGACTCGGGATATTTTGATAAGTGGGATTCGGTGGAGGACAAGCTCATCCTTTATCGAGACATACGCACTCCTGGCAGCGCGGCGGTCCGAGTAACTTCCTCCGCCGGCAGTAATGTTTCCGTTTTTCCGCTTAAGGATTTGCCCGATGCCCAAAGGATGACGGTCTGGGATGCCGCCGCCACTCCCGATGGAGGGATCGTAGTGTCAGTTATCGCCGAATATGGTCCTCGGGAAGTGAAACCCGTTCCGGTCAAGCTAATGTTGCTCACCTACGACGCCGCTGGAAATCTTGCAAAGGTTTGGGACACCGCGCCCTACCACCACAGACTCGTGGCAGTGGATAAAGAAGGCAACGTTTTTGGCTTTGGTTCCGGAGAAGAAAGGTCGCCTCTGATCGTCAAGTACTCTCCAGACGGGACCGTGGCGGGGGAGTTTCTCCCGGCCGACACCTTCGCACTGCGTGACCGGGTCGTACAGGCGGGCTCTCAGTACGGCACAAGTGCGATGTCCATAGGCGCAGGAACGCTGGCGCTCTGGCTAGCTCCCCCTCAGGAGCTTCTGGAGTTCACTCTCGACGGAAAGCTGGTTCAACGTCTTCAGCTCGGCGGTGTAATAAATCGGCTGAAGGATTCGCTGGGAATGGGAGGCCTTGAGGTGTCTCGCGCCTCCCTGACGAAGGATGGTGAGCTGGCTTGCGAGGTGATACTCTGGCCGAAGGACAAGGCAGAGAGGGCGAAATTCGCCTTGATGATCGTCGCAAGGGACGGTTCGGCGGCTAAGCTTCTCACCACTCCCTCGGAAAAACGAGTTCCGGGTTTTATTGGGGTCACTGCAGAAGGCAAGATGATGTTCCGGGAAGATGTGCGCGCTACTTTTAACACATATAGCGCCCACTAGTCGCGGCGAACATGGTTCGACTTCTTCCCAGGCGAAGGGGCAGTGCGTTTACGGCTATCGTCCTGGGTGATCCCTGGGTCACGATCGGAGCGCTCGCTTTACCCATTGCTCTGGGCCTTTCCCTGGCAGTTGCGTTCGGAGCCGAAAACTCCCATGCCCACCGGTGGTTCCGCGATGTAAGGTTGCTCGTGTCGTCTTCCGATGGCAAATGTTTGTCGTTTGTTATCCGGGGGTTAGACTGGGTGACAGGTTGTTTTTCGAAACTCGATTCGCTCAATTTCTCTTCAACCACAATGCAGGCAGGATAAATGAACCGCTCGCGGTCGGCGATCCCCTCGTGAGGGATGTGTTCCTTGCTCCCGGCAAGTCACTCCCTTGGCCCTTTCAAGGGCAGAGCATCAGCTGAGTTTCGTAACAGCCTCCTTTTCGAAGGGTGGGCAAGGCTCTGCCGATCCCCGGGCGCTCCGATCACACGATTCGTCGAAGATCGCGATGGATAGGGCAGCTGACTTCGTGGCCGCTCAAAACGTAGGCCGTCCCCCGCAGGAGGTGTACAATCGTTGCGTTTTTCAAAGTAAGAGTAAGGAGGATAGAGATGAGATCTGAACGCCATGTATCCTATCTGATTGCGCCCGCTGTTCTGCTCATGTTCGCCGGTGGAATTTCAAGCTTTGCACAGGACGGCAAACTCATCCTGCATGTCACTCCCAAACAGGCTTATGTTTTCGTAGATGGACGCGCGAGCAGCGAAGCCAGCAAGCACCACTCCCTCAGCCTGAGTGCGGGAGACCATAAGATTGAGTTAGCCAACTACGGCTATGCCCCGGCAAGCCGCACCGTCACCATCACGGCTGGAAAAAACACTGACCTCGACGTCACTTTGACTGCGGTTTCCAGCACCGTCTCTGGACCATTCGGCGCCATGACCATCGAAGGCCCTCCTCGTGACGCCGTTCTGCTGAATGGCGAGACACCGGATTTCTTCGTCGGTCACGTCGACGAGTTCGACCACGACTGGTGGTGGAAGCAGGAACTGGTTGTCCCGCCCGGCACCTACCAGGTCACAGTTATGCACGAAGACAAAGAGGTTTGGTCGGGCTCGGTCAATGTTCCGCCCAACCAGCGCGTGGTCGTGGATGTTCCAAAAGGCGTGCGCAAGACGGTTGCCTGGCCGCGGGGAGAAAAACTCAGTTCCATCCCACGCTTCACGGTGGGCACGGCCAGCGCGACTGTCGCTGTAGCCAAGCCGACCGCGGAGTTGACGGTTGCCGCGGCACAAGTGAACTGCGGGGATTCCTCGCAGCTCAAGTGGACTTCCGCGGACGCACCCCGCGTTGAGATCACTCCGATTGGGGCGGTTGCGACCAACGGAGAACAGGCTATCCAGCCCAAACAAACCACCACGTATCAACTCACCGCTGTGGGGCCCGGAGGCACGGTAACTTCGAATGCCACAGTCAATATAAACACTGCCATCCAGGCGAATCTCGCGCTTTCATCCCCTGAGGTCCACTACAAGCGTGTGGGGGACAAAGTCGTTGAAGAAGGCAGCACGGCGTTAAACTGGACAGCTGGAAACGCATCCACTGTTTCGATTGATCCACTCGGTACGGTCAGTCCCACCGGCAGCCAGAATATCCAGGTGGCGCCGCATAAGACGGACCCCGGGGCAGTCGATGAAACCGTCACTTATACGCTCAGCGCTAAGAACGATTGTGGCGGCTCCGAAACGCGAACCGCTACGCTGCACATTGTCGGTACGATTGAGCGGCCGGAAGTCAAACTCGCAATGCGCAGCGTTTTCTTCCCCACGGATCGGCCGCGAAGCCGCAAGTCGGAAGCTGCGTTGCTCCCGAGCGAACGCGAAACGCTCACGTCCATCGCGGACGCTTTCAAGCAATATCTCGCGGTCCAGCCCAATGCTCATCTGATCCTCGCAGGCCACGCCGATAAGCGCGGGCCGGAAGCCTACAACAAGCCTCTTTCGGAGCGGCGCGCTGAGCTGGCCAAGAAGTTCCTGCTCGAGCAGGGTGTTCCGGAAGCGAATATTGAAACCCAGGGCTACGGGAAAGAGAAGAACCTGACCGCCGACCAAGTCAAGGAACTGCTCGAACAGAATCAGGATTTGAGCCCAGAGGATCGGCAAAAGTTAATGGCAAAATTCACGACGATCGTCCTGGCCTATAACCGCCGTGTCGATGCCAACGTGACTCCGGCCGGGCAAGAATCGGCTGTGCACTATCCCATCAAGAGCGAGGATTTTGCCAGGTTAATTGACCGTAACGGTCCGGAAAAAGAAGGCAGCGTAGTAAACGCGGCGGAAAAGGAAAACGTTAAGAAGTAGGAAAGCGGCCACGCTGATCGCGCCTTTCGAAGGGCGGAGGGACGCGGCCCGCCCCATCTTGACGGCGGGTGCCCCATCTTTGCCGCGTTCTTTGCGGCAAAGATGGGGGTTTTGAATTCCTATTTAATCTGGATCGCAGTCAGCTTCCGAATCGCCCAAGCAGCACTCTCCTGCACTACCTCATCGCCATCTGAAGTCAAGCGGTCAAGCAGTGGCAGGAACTTCCCGTCCCCGCTGTTGCCGATTGCAATCACTGCATTCCGGCGCAAGCCGGAGCGCTTCGCGCGCCTCACCGGTGAGCCGCGAAACGTGCTGCGGAATTCTTCTTCAGTCATCTTCGCCAGCCACTCGAGTGCCGGGTTCACCAGCTCCACCCGCGGCTGAAATTCAGCGGCACTCGTCGCCGGAGCTTTCCGGTTCCAGGGACAGACATCCTGGCAAATGTCGCAACCAAAAATGTGCCGCCCCATGCCGGAGCGGAGGTCGTTATCGTCAGGGAGCACGCCACGCTTTTCGATCGTGAGATAAGCGATGCACTTGTTCGAATCGAGTTGATAAGGCGCCGTTAGCGCGTCGGTGGGGCAAGCGTCAATGCAGCGCGTGCAACTGCCGCAGCGATCGGGTGCGGGCAGGCTGGCTTCGGCAGATTCAAGATCGAGCGAGCTAAGGATCACGCCCAGAAAAAGCCACGATCCGATCTTCTGATTGATGATGCATGTATTCTTCCCGATCCAGCCGATGCCCGCGTACTTCGCCACAACGCGCTCGACGATCGGCCCGGTGTCCACGTAACAACGAGTGATGAGGTCATGCTGATTCTGATCGTGATTCTGATCTTGATTCTGATTTCGGCCTCCACACACGCTTCTCAGCGCCGCTTCAACTCGCAGCAGCCGAGGCATCACCGATTGGTGATAGTCCTGCTGGCCCCAGGCATAACGCGAAATCCAGCCCCGTCCTCGTGTTTCCTCGCTGCCGTCCGGCACATGCGCGGAATACGGTTGCGCCGTGTTGTAATTGATGGCGCACACCACAACACTTCGAGCCCACGGCACAGCATTCGTCAGAGACGCGCGCTTCAGCCGATGCTTCTCGTCGCGCGCTTCCAGATACGTCATCTCGCCGGCGCGGCCCTCGGCAATCCAGCGGGGAAAATATTCCAGTTCCAGCGCATCCTCCACCGGAGCGATGCCGACAAGATCAAAACCAGCGTCCGTAGCGGCTTTCGTGACGACGGCCGAAATTTCAGAAGATCGCATTCTGGCTCGAAACATAGAACATAGATCGAGACAAATATCGAAACACCACGACACAAGACCTGAATCAATAGTACGCGACCCACCCCGCAGCGGACACAGTCGTCCCAAAATGGAACTCGATTTCACTTTTAAATTGCAAAACCGGTCTCCGACGCTTGCTCAGCGTATAAGCTTTTTGTCACAGAGTCACGCAACTCAGGCTGCGCGTTCTCCGAATCCGTCCCAGGAGAGAAGCCACATGACGCAAAATACTCCTACGCAAACGCCCACCACCCAAATCTCCGTGATCAACGAGAGCACGCTGCTGGCCGACACAGATGTCGCGCCGGTCGTGGCCGCGCTCCAAAAACAAGTCAGCAATGATTTTCGCCCGGTCTGGGGAACAGACGCCACACTCACGATCATCCCCAAGGGCACGCAACCGCCCGGCGGAAGCTGGTGGCTGGTATTGCTTGACGACACCGACCAGGCAAACGCTCTGGGTTATCACGACCTCACGACTGACGGGCTTCCCCTCGGCAAAGTCTTCGCCGCGAGCGATCTGAAGGCGGGCACATCCTGGACGGTCACCGCCAGCCATGAACTTCTCGAAATGCTCGCCGACCCTAACATCAACCTCACCGTGTTCGTACAGAACAGTACCACTGCCGGAATTCTTTACGCCTACGAAGTTTGCGATGCCTGCGAGGACGACAGCCTCGGCTACCAGATCGATAATGTGCTGCTGTCCGACTTCGTCTATCCCGCCTGGTTTGAGAGCTTCCGCACCGATGGGTCCACTCAATTCGATCGCATGAAAAAGATGCAGACTCCCTTTCAGCTTTTGGTGAACGGCTACATCGGAGTCTTCAACGTGACTGCGGGCAGCGGCTGGCAACAGCAGACCGCGGAAAAGAATCCGGCCAGCCTGCTGCATCGCGGCGGAATTGGAACTCGCCGCGAACGCCGCAGCATCCCGCACGAACTTTGGATTAACAGCCTGCCGCAGCGCAAGATCGCGAGCAATGCGCAAAAGTACCGCCAGCACTTGGAGACAATCCAACAGCGGCGAAAAGCAGCCTGAAAAGTTTCCTCCTGGATCCTCTCACATGCCCCGAGCGCAAGTCGCACGGGGCTTTTTTTGAATATCGCTGCTTCGAAATCCCGCCCCCGTCCTCTGCAGCTCCAGTGCGCGGTTCTGCTCCGTGAGAAAATCTATGGCGGATCAGGCTCCGCGCGGGAAATGACCATCGAAATTACCACCTTGCTGGTCTCATTCATCGTGTTTATCGCTACGCTGATTCGATCGGCATTCGGCTTCGGCGAGGCTCTGGTTGCGGTTCCGCTGCTTGCCTTCTGCATTCCGCTGGACGTCGCCGCTCCACTTGCCGTGCTGGTGTCGATCACCATCGCCGGCATCGTGATCGTGCAGGACTGGAAAAAGATTCATCTGCACAGCGCAGGCTGGCTGCTGCTCGCCACTCTTCTTGGTATTCCGCTCGGCCTTCTGCTTCTGACGAGCAGTCACCACAGGGCCGTCAAGGCCACGTTGGGAGTGATCATCATTGCATTCTCCATTTACTCGCTGATTGGCCGCACACCGCTGGAACTTAAACGCGACAATCGGGGATGGCTTCTAGTCTGCGGATTCTGCGCTGGCGTGCTGGGAGGGGCATACGGAATGAATGGCCCGCCGGTGGCTGTGTACGGAGCCATGCGGAAGTGGTCCGCGCAACATTTTCGTGCGACCCTGCAAGGATATTTTTTTCCTGCCAGCACCATTGGCATGATCGGCTACTGGCTCGCCGGCCTCTGGACTCCCGCCGTCACGCACTACTATGTGGTTTCACTACCGATTACATTGCTGGGCGTGTTTCTCGGGAGAGTGATCAATCATCGCATGCACGGGGACGGGTTTCTAAAATACGTTTACCTGGGCCTGGTGGGAACTGGAATGCTCTTGTTGGTTCAGGCAATCAAGGGCCGGCTCTGAGCGCACGCCAGCGCCGCCGACTGGGTTCAGATCCCCAGCTTCTTCCCTTCCTCGTCACCTCATGCAGCACCAATGAGCAATTTGGACAAATTTCTTGACGACATAAACCGTGGGCTGCTTACGGCTCCACAGAGAGGATGGGCGCGGCCAAATGCGCCTCCTCAGGAACCTGCGCTTTCACGGGAGATGCGCAATAGTCTTTCCAAGACGGAAATTCAATCTGCTTCCTCTCAATGTCTAGTCTGGTCGAGCCTTTGGGTAAGGTGAGGAACGCGAGAAATTTTTCCTGCACCCGGAATGCGGGGTTGAACGCGTCCAACCAAAGGAATTGGCCTTCCTCATTAACTTCCAAAAACCACCAACGGCCATCCTCGTCAACTGCAAAGTCAAGACTTCCAAACTCGATTCCAGTTTCTCGCGAAAATGCCAGCACTGCTCGTTCGATATCGGCCGGAGTGGCAATTTCTTCCAGCGTGACGTGGCCTTGTCCTACTTCCTGGCGCCAATCGAGTGCTCGGTTTGGAGTGTGAAGGGAGAAGGAGTAGACAGTCGTTCCCAGCAGCACCATGCGTACATCGAAAGCTTTAACGATCATTTCCTGGTAAATAGCGGGCGCATATGTAAGAACCTCATCTTCGGGCAGAGCTTCCGCCGATATCTCAAAAGTTTCAGTCACTGCCAGCGCTTCGCTTCCCTCTTTTTTCCATATATGCGGGAAAAACGCCTTGCAGACCCTTCCCCGGCTAGAGTTCTTGAAGCTATCTCGAACCGCCGCGGGTGCATTCGTCATAACCGTCGCTGGTACATTGAGACCATTCCTTGCTGCAAGGTAAAGTTGAACCGCCTTGTTGTTGATCACCCGGGAAGCGGAGTAAGGGTTGATACAGCGCACCGGCAGATGCTCCAGCAGATACATCGTCGAGAGAGAAAACCAGCGGTATTCCTCATCTGCAAAAGCCTTATCCGCAACGGCGACATTGGGATTGGGCAAGGGCGGGCTGGGGCGGCGAATCCACACCACGTCGCCCGGATCGACGGTGTAGGATCCCAGAATTACCTGTGTGCCGCCATTGAAGGAGAGCGTCGCCTGCCGCGCGGCTGTACACCCCACTCCGGCCCAGCAAGCAACCCTATATCCGGCCTTTTCTAAAGCCCATTTCAGCGGAGCAGTGTGATTGTCACTGGCGAAAGCTACGATCACGATCTTCATCGGCCTCCCGCAGTTGTTTGACAGGCGGCGCAGGTTGCGCCGCCTGCCGGTTTTCAGCACTCGCCGAGATCTCCGTCAGGCTGCAATGTGACGGGGTTGAAGCTGCACATAGTGGTGGTGTGAGTGTCCTCTCCCCAGTTTTGAATCTCTTCCGGAGTGAGTTCACGCGCGCCCACACGGTTGAGTACGCGTTTGCTGGTGTCCATTTTCCCTCCTTCTAGCCATCACCATCCCTCTCCCCGGTAAACGGGTTGAAGGTAATGATGTCGGTAATTACAGGCTGGCTGGCGATAATGCAAGCCAATTCCTGCGGGGTTAGTTCGCGGGCGCCAGTTCGACCCAGTACCCGTTTCTCGTTGCGTTTCATCGTGTTCTCCTTTGCTGTGACGCGCGACTCTTGCGCCGTTGTCTCGTGAGGCAGGGCCGCGCCGAACACAGACGCGGTGTGTTTGAATCGGATGCGGCGCGAATTCCGTTCCAGCCTTATCTCGCACGATATTGCCGGAGAAAAACCTTTCCAACCCCCGGCCTTTATTTAGCAGGCTCACAATACTGCAAAAACCTCGTTCAAGACAGGAGGCTTCAATTAAGTTCGCAATTCGTAACAACACTTCGTTTTTGCCATGGAATAACCGTTTGAGTGCGCCACTTGAAAGGAGGCTACATTTGGGCTTTAGGAAGTCGACGAGGCGCGACGACGGCCCGCGTCGAAGCGGATTTATCCCGCAAGGATCTTCAATCAGATCCCCAGCTTTTTCACTTCCTCGTTGTAATACTTGCGATAGAGAATGTCCCACTCCTGGGAACCTTCGAGGATAGTGCGCTTTTGGCTTTCAATCTTCTGCCGGGCGGCAATGTCGATTCGCTCTTCGTGATTGAGAAGTTCTTCGAGGATCTTGCGGGTTTCCTGGCGGATGGTGTTGGGATCTTCGATGAAATCGACTTCGTCCATCTGTTTGAGCGCGTCCGCGACCGCGCGCGCCAGTACGTTCACTTTGTCACGGCTAAGCCTCACAGCACCGCCTTGTACTTGCGCACCAGTTCGCTCTTTACCTTGCGGAACATCTCCTGGTAGTTGGCGCCGGTCTTGTTCATCTCCTCGGAATACGCCTCGAGGATGACGCGCACTTCGTCGTTGATGCGGTCTTCGAGCGTCAGTTCGTCGAGCAGGGCGGCATGAACGCGCTCCGTAACCTTGGGCACAGCCGAGGTTTCGATGGCCTTATTGGCAATCAATTTCTTGGTAACTTCGCGGGCGAGGTAGCCCACATATTCCTTGGAAAGAAGCATGTGCGGATAGATTAACCCTGTCCCTGCGGGGCGCTTGTTTGTGAATTTTAGAGTGTAACACAGCGCCGCGGGCGCGACGCACCCCATGAGGCGGCGCACGCATCGATATAAATATAGAGACACGCATCACCAATCCATACAAGGAGAAAGTATGCCGCTCGTTCGGATCGACCTGGTTGAAGGCAAGACACCGGAGTATCGCGCACAAGCTGGTCAGATCATTTATCAGGCGATGTTGGATGCCTTCAGCGTCCCGAAGGACGACCGCTTCCAGATCATCACAGAACATCCCAAAGTCGAAATGCAGTTTGACCGGGACTATCTCGGCGTCCATCGATCCGACGAATGCATTTTTGTGCAGATTACGATGAGCGTCGGGCGCACGGTCGAGATGAAACAGCGCTTCTACAAAGCCGTGGCGGATGGTTTGCACGAAAAGTTGAAACTGCGCCGCGAGGATGTCTTCATCAATCTGGTGGAAGTGGCGAAGGAAAACTGGTCGTTCGGCAATGGCGAAGCGCAGTACGTAACCCCCGCTAAGTAAACGGCTTCGCAGTTCTGAGTTGTCATCCTGAGCGCAGCCGTTTTTCAGGCGTAGCGAAGAGCCTGCCCTGAGCGAAGCCGAAGGGATCTCCCGCTTAACCGGCCTAGAGCGTCAGCCAACCGCGTCACAACCCATGCAGGAAGCGTTTCTTATGTCTATCGTGATACGATATACCGTTAGGACTTACTGCATCGCGGAACGATACAATCGGCGGCATGAAGAAGCTCACCCTCTCGGATTACCAGGCGCTGGCGGAGTTCCGCTACCAGATTCGCCGCTTTCTCCACTTCAGCGAGCAAGTCATCAAGCATGCCGGGCTGGAGCGGGGACAGTATCAACTCTTATTGGCGATCAAGGGCATGCCGGCCGGGGTGCGGCCGCGGATTCGCGAATTGGCCAACCGTATGCAAATCCGTCATCACAGCGCCGTGGAGCTAGCGAACCGCCTGGAAGCCGGAGGATTCATTCGCCGCACCCGCGCCGAAGACGATCGTCGCGAAGTGCTGCTTGCACTCACTCCAAAAGGAGAGAAGGTGCTGGGCGAACTGGCGCTCCATCATCACAACGAGTTGCGCTCCGCCGGACCGGAGCTGGTGGCCGCCCTCCGCCCTATCATGCGCGATGGGAACCAAACGGCAGCTGCGCATGCTGATGGTCCCACGATGAAAAAGCGGCGATGAAAACGCAGCGACGAAAAAGGATCGACCGAAGACAATGAGCAATGTTGGCGATGAAACTTCAAAGCAAATTCTTACTTCAGCCTACGCAAAAGCTGGCGCGTCCACGGAGAATAGCGAGCGCGCGCTTATGGGCACGCCTCCACCAGCGCCCTTCCGTATGCTGCTGGTTTCAGTGCTCGCTGCCGCGATCGGCCTGGTGGCCGGGATCATAGCCTTCGCTCTCTACAAGCTGATCGGTTTGTTCACCAATATTTTCTTCTTCCGGCGCTGGTCCGCGGATTTCTCCAGCGCGCAGCACAATCACCTCGGCTGGATGGTGATTATCGTCCCGGTTATCGGCGGCCTCATCGTCGGCGTAATGGCGAAGTATGGGACCTCGAAAATTAAGGGCCACGGTATTCCGGAAGCCATGGAAGCTGTGCTGTTCAACCGCAGCCGGATCGCACCGCGGGTTGCGATCCTGAAACCGATCTCGGCGGCAATTGCAATCGGCACCGGAGGTCCCTTCGGCGCGGAGGGCCCGATCATTCAAACCGGCGGAGCGGTCGGCTCTCTGGTCGGCCAGACTTTTCACACCACGGCGGTCGAGCGCAAAGTGCTGCTCGCATGCGGCGCCGCTGCCGGCATGTCGGCCACCTTCAACACTCCGATCGCTGGTGTGATTCTTGCTATCGAATTGCTGCTCTTTGAGTTCAAGTCGCGCTCGTTCATCCCGCTCGTGATTGCGAGCACGCTGGCAACCGCGGTCCATATGCAACTTCTCGGCTTGGGACCGATGTTCCAGGTCCACCCCATGGACTTCTTAATTCCCCGCGCCCTGCCGTTTTATCTGATTTTAGGACTCATCTGCGGCCTCGCCGCCGTGGGCTTCAGCAAGCTTCTCTACTGGGTAGAAGATCAGTTCGACAAGCTGCCGATCGACGAACTCTGGTGGCCTGCCATCGGAGCCTTGGGCCTCGGCATCATCGGTTTCTTCGTCCCTCGCGTGCTCGGAGTGGGCTACGACACGATCGGCGACATTCTCAACGGGCAGCTCGCATGGAAGCTTCTGCTGGTCGTCATGCTGGCCAAGGCCGCGGCTCTTGCGATATCGCTCGGTTCAGGAACATCGGGCGGCTTGCTGGCGCCCTGCTTCATGTGGAGCGCAGCCATGGGCGGCATCTTCGCCATGGTATCGAATCACTTCCTGCCCGCCGAACATCTTTCGCCGGGAGCCTTTGCCTTGGTGGCGATGGGGGCGGTGTTTGCCGCGGCCTCCCGCGCCACGTTTACCTTCATCATTTTTGCCTTCGAAATCACTCGCGACTACAACTCGGTTTTGCCTCTCATGCTAGTCAGCGTGATTGCCGATGGAATCGCCATGCTATTCATGCCTAACAGCTCGATCATGACGGAGAAACTCGTGCGCCGCGGCCTGCACGTCCATCAGGACTACGAAGCGGATGTTCTTTCTCAGGCCAGAGTCGCCGATACCATGGAGAGAGAATTGCCTTCGATCTCAGCCGGCACCAAAGTTGGCGCGCTGGCCGAGCGCATCGCGCGGCACGATCCTGCGGTCGCCCGCCATGAAGCTCTGCTCATTATCGACGATGCGGGAAAGCTTTTGGGCATCATCACGCGGGGCGATCTGCTGCGCGCTCTCGCCGAAGATTCCTCCGGAGCGCTCACGGTCCAGGAAGCGGGCAGCACAAAATTGGTAGTCGCTTTTCCCGACGAACTGATTTCCGAAGCCGCATCGAAGATGCTGCGCCACGGCATCGGACGCCTGCCCGTCGTCGAACGCTCTGATCCTCGCAAAGCCATCGGCTACCTGGGCCGCAGCGGAGTGATGGCGGCCCGTTTGCGTCAATTTCAAGATGAACATGTCCGCGAGCCGGGATGGTTTCCCAGAACCCCTCGCGCCGCCTCCTAGCATTGAAAGTCGCCCAGTTGTCCCAGAGAGCGATGGCAGAGCCTAAGAGTCCAGGCATTGGCTAAAGCGATCTGCCAGTATCAGTATTTGTGTTGCCAACCGCATGCCTCTTTCAGTATTCTTCCGCCATCCTCAGAGTGTTCGGGGCTGACGGGTATCCGATGGCCGATCTCAAGCGATTCCACTTCTATTCGCGGAGCTCACTCCCGCGTGCGACGGTGCAAGCCCGAGTGCACGCTGTCTTCTGTTGTCGATCTGCTTTTCTTCCGATTTAGGACCCAGTTTCCGCAATCACGAGACATTTCGAACCCAGGGAGGGGATGTGAAACTACAAAAAAGGTTGATCTGGATTATTTTTTTAGCCACTGCATTCATTGCCCAAGGATTTGCGCAAGGCGGTGCCACGGGCGCTATTACAGGCACGATTCAAGATCCCAGCGGGGCCGTGGTGGCCAATGCTGAGATTCGCATCACCAATCAGCAGACCGGCATGCTCGAGCGCAACCTCACCTCTGGCGCCGATGGTTCGTTCACCGCGGCGCTTCTTCCCGCGGGTGTCTATACCGTGAACGTCCATGCGCCAGGTTTTGCCGAATCCACTTTTCGCGACACCGTGGTGCGAGTGACTGAAACAACTCGCCTCATTGCAAAACTCAAGGCCCAGGCTGTCCAGCAACGTGTGGAAGTTGAAGCCGAAGTGCAGCAAGTTGACACCACGGATGCGACCACAGGGCAAGCAATTGAATCGGGAACCATCAAGAACTTGCCGCTGGCCACGCAGAATTTTCAGCAGTTACTAACGCTTTCGAGTGGCGCACAGGGGGAATTGAATGCGGCCTCGCAGCTTGGCCGCGGCAATGTGCGCATCGAAGTCAACGGGCAGCGCGAAGACAACAACAATTATCAAATCGAAGGCATCAGCGCGACCGATTACAACGTCGCCGAGTTGACTACGACTCCGTTGCCGAATCCCGCGGTAATTGCGGAATTCAAAGTGCAAACGTCGCTCTACGATGCCAGCCAGGGACGCAATGGAGGCGGCGACATCAACGCCATCCTGAAAACGGGCACGAACGCATTCCATGGCGAAGCGTACGAGTTCTTTCGCAATACCGTACTCGACGCGAACGATTACTTTGTGAATCAGGCGGGCGAATCAAGGCCGGTAATTCAGCAGAACATCTTCGGCGGTGATCTTGGCGGCCCGATTGGAAGTGGAGGCAAGCTTGGTTTCTTCTTCGTGAATTATTCAGGAACACGCCAGCGCAGCGGAGATTCTCCGGGAACGATTATCAGCACGCTCATTCCCTACATTCCTGCGGCGGATCGTGGCCCGAGCGGCGAGGCTGCGCTCGCAGCCGCCTTTGGCGTTCCCAGTATCGATCCGGTTGCGGAAAATCTGATCGCGTTTAAGAGCAACCAGTTTGGTGCGGCTGCGAATGGTTATCTGTATCCGCTACCCAACGTCGCGGCTGGTACGGCGCCTGGCAGCGTTATTCCATTTACCGTCAGCAGGCCGGGCTCCTATACCGATGACCAATTCACCGCAGCGTGGGACCGCGAGTTTCGCAACTCTAACGACAAGTTTTCAGGGCGATTCTTTTTTCAAAACTTCGAGTCGGATGTCCCCTTTGGTGCGGGCGGCCTGCAAGCTTCTCTCGGCGGCAGCATCAGCAGCGGAGATCTGAACTTCCCTTACCAACTTCCGGTCCACGATCGCGTCTTCTCTCTTACGGAAACTCACGTCTTCTCGCCCAACGTGGTCAACGAGTTCCGGCTCGGCTTTGTTCGCATCAACAATAGCGACATTAACGTTCCGCCGGTCACGGCGAGCCAGGCCGGTATCGACCGCCCCACCAACAATCTGACGGACAACGTTTATAAGTTTACGTTCGTTAGTTCCGGTTTTCAGTTCGGACCTACTCCGCAAGCCAACCAGTTTCAGGCCCAGAACAATTTTAGTTTTAACGAGACCTTGGGCTGGATAAGGGGCAAACATAACTGGCGTTTCGGGGGCGAATTCACGCCGGTCAGCCTGAATAAACAATTTCCGCAGGTTTTCAATGGCCAGCTCTACTTCGGGAACTCCACCACTTCCACGGTGACAGATTTTGGAAATTTTCTGCAAGGGACACCGGAGTTCAGTTTTGGCGGCGGCGGCGTCTATAACCACAACTACCGCCAGAAAAATTCCGCGGTGTTCGCTCAGGACGATTGGAAGCTGACTCCCAACTTAACCTTGAATCTTGGGCTACGCACCGAGTTCTTTGGCGCCTGGACTGACAATGCTTGCCATATCGGCAATATGGAATCGGACCTGACTAAATCGGGGCAATATCCCTTTATCTATCCCAAGTGTGTCGATAAGCTCGGCGTCCCGGGATTGACCGGAACCGCTGCCGGATCAACTTTCAACAATAGCGTGTCTACTGGCATCGGTCCGCGCGTGGGCTTTGCTTACGACTTGTTCGGTCATCACAACACGACGGTGCGCGGCGGATACGGCATCTTCTACGTTCGCGAAGATGTGGGAGCGGTCGACCAGCTCAGCTTCCAGTCGCCGTTTATTCCGATTGTTTTCTTCGGACAGACTCCCGGATTTACCATGTCTGACTTTTTTACCGGAACCCCCGCCACGAATGCCAACGGAGTGCCGGCCGCCGGACAATTGTCGGGGGCGTGGCTGCCATGCTTGGCGCATCTCATCAGCTTCACCCCCGATAGCCCCAGCGGACAAGACGGTAACTACGCCTGCACTGGAGGCCCCGGAGTAAACTCCACGCAGAATCTCTTTGTGCTTGAAGTCCCTCGCCACTTCGTCGTACCCAACACGCAGCAGTGGAACCTCACCCTGCAGCGGGATCTCGGCCGCAAGTGGGTACTGGAAGTTGGCTATGTTGGCACCAAGGGCACGCACCTCCGCGAAACCCGTGATGCAATCCAATCGGTGAATGCCACTCCGGCCAATCCCTTCGTGGTCACAACCACCAGCGGCCAAAGCTTCTCCATCACGAACAACACATTTTCCAATGCCATCGCGCGCACACCCACACCCGGCCTGAACGGATACTCGGGCTATCAGATCTTCGCCAACGACGCTTATTCCATTTACCACTCGCTTCAGGCTACAGTCTCGCGGCGCTGGGGACGCGGTTACGTTCAGGCGGCTTACACTTTTTCCAAGAACATCGATGCCACCTCCACGGGAAACACGGCCAACAATACGGCCTTCAACGACGAAAGCACGATCAGCGCCTCCCGCGGTATCTCCGACTTCAATCGTCCGCAGGTGTTGAAGATCAGCTATGTCTACGAGTTGCCATTCTTCGACCATGGCGCAGGATTCAGTCACGCTGCGCTCGGTGGATGGTCGGTCAGCGGCGTCACCAGTTTTCAATCGTCGCTACCGTTTTCTGTGTTGGATTCCAACGGCGGCAACGCGTTCCTTGGAGCCGGCACATCACCTGTGAGCGCAGACCTGGCTCCTGGCGCCGCGATTGGAAGCGGCATGAGTTCCGGTAGCGTCACACAGCGGTTGAGCGGATGGTTGAATCCGGCGGCATTTACGACCGCGCCTCAGCTTTACCCAACCATATGTCCGACGAATCCAGACTTCTGCACCACCGGATTTGGCAATCTCGGCCGCAACATCTATCGCGGCCCATTCCAGCAGAACTGGGATTTCTCGCTGATCAAGCACATCAAGCTTGGCGAACGGCAGGATCTGCGCTTCGCGGCCGACTTTTTCAACCTGTGGAATCACCCAAATTTCGGAACTCCGCTGGTAACCGACTACGAGCAGTATTTGGCTTGGGCAGGTGGCTCCCAAACCAGTCCTGATCCCTTCGGCAAGATCGTGAACACGACCGGCACTCCGCGGCTGATTCAGTTCTCCCTGCGTTGGTCGTTCTAGGCTGCGATCGAAAATTAAGCAGCCGGGAAGCGTTTCGCCTCCCGGCTGCCATCACTGCTCAGTGCCCAGTTTCTTTACGGTTTCTTTCCCGCCGCCGTAATCAGCGGTCGCAAGGCGTCTACCGAAACCCCCAGCGTGCCACCGGAAAATCCGTCGATGTAGGCGGAGTTCACTCCGATTACTTCCGCCTTCGAATCGAACACCGGACCGCCGCTGCCACCATGAGCGGTAGGCGCATCGTAGATCAGCTTGTCGCCTACCACATCGCCCAAATGCCCGCACGTAGTTGAAGGACGAATCAGCGACAGCGCCGCCAGTTCGCTGGCAGCTGTGATGTCGTTGTGCCGGTAGGCCAGCCGCTGGTAAATCCCGCTCGGCGATTTCGCTACCATCCCTGCAATCCCCATGGGATAGCCGATCACAGTCACCAGCTCTCCGGGCAGCGCGATTCCTTTTGCCAGCGGCAACACAGTGAGTCCCTTCACCGCGCTTTTGTCCTCGATCGTAACGACAGCCAGATCGGCTGTAGACGACACAGCGCCCGGCGTTAACGTCACCGGCATTGGCGAGCCGGGAAAGAAAACCACCAAACTCTCCAGCGTGGCGGTGGCACCGCGACGGATCAACGCTTCGGCCTCGGTATCGCCGTACCATGGCTCGGCCACGTGCCGGTTCGTTGCCAGCAGCCCGTCGCCTACCAGGAATCCAGTCCCTGACACGCGCGCGCGAATCGCTGACGGCTGGTTCGCGAAACCAACTTGGTATATGCCGTAAATGTAGCCAATGGAATTTCGATAGCGGTTCAGCACCAGCGCGGGCATCGCCTGCTGCTGCTCGAGTTGCGCTACCTGCTGCGTAAGCTCATGGACTTGTTTCTGCAGTAGTTCGTCCGGCTGCGGAGCTTGCGCCGTTGCTGGCGTGTAATAGTGGAATATGGCCACCGTGCCGATGAGCACCACTATTCCCAGCACGGCCTGCACCATCTGCTGCCAGCTATCGCTAACCTCGTTCGATTCCCGCGGAAGTTCAGGTTCGGACATGAATGTGAAAACCGCCCTCTTTTCAGCGCCCTCGCGGGGGATGGTAAGACCAGCGCTGAAAGCTGGGGAGTGCTCATCTTCCCTTGTCTGGCAAGGCTTTTCTAGGGTACGGAAGACGATGTACAGGGGGCATCAGGAGCACCTGAAGAATGGCGGTTTGGCGCTCCTGATCACAGAAATTGGTAAACAGAAATTGGGCCTTTTTGGGGGGGCTATAACTTCGTGATTCCCAGCCGCTTGGCCATCTCCTGGTAGAGAAAGCCTTTCCCCGGTACGTATGGCTGCACCCATTCGCCGTCGATCACGAATTGCGGGATCGCACGCTTCCCCGTGCGTTTCACAATTTCTTCCACCGCGCCGGGCGTGCTTTCAATATCAATGTCTTTATAGGGAATGTGGTGCTCGGCCAGAAAGCGCTTAGCCACGCGGCAATCGGGGCACCAAGCTGAAGAGTAAACGGTCAATTCCATCGCCTAATCTAGATGCGAACCGGCGACGCTTGGTCGCACCCTTTCCACGAAAGTGTCATCCTGAGCGTAGCCGTTTTTCAGGCGGAGCGAAGAGCCTGCCCTGAGCGAAGCCGAAGGGATCTCCCGCTCAACCGGCTCGCCACGCACGCCAAACTGCACCACTACTGGATTTTGGCTACTCCCGGCGCAGGGTTAGGGAACTTGGTGAAGACCGCCGGATCGTGTCCAGGGACGATCAGCCCAGGCCGCGCCGCGATTTGTTTCATCCGATCCTGTGCCCGCAGGTTCGACACCGCGTCGAGCGTGGCTGCAATCGGCACATGCCGTTCCAGGTTCTCATACAGATACATGTTATCGCTGGCCAGCACAACCGTTCCCGCAGCCGTTTGCACGCCTACGTACTGGGATTGATAGGTATGTTTGCCACCCGTATAGCAGGTTATTCCGGGAATAATCTCGCGGGCATCGCCGTCCACCAACCCAACGCGCCCTTGCGTGTTCAGTTTCACAAGAGTAAGCACGTCCTCTTCATCAATGCCTCCGTGAGTTTCTTTCGATTGCCAGGCTTCTCCCGCGTAATATTGCAGCTCTTCTTTCTGAATCCAGATGCGGGCATTGGGGAACAGATCCATACCGTCCGCGTGATCCCAGTGCATGTGCGAAATAATGACGTCGGTGATGTCTTCGGGCTTCAGCCCAACCCGGCTCAGGGTGTCGGACGGCTTGGTGAAGTCCTTCACATTCCAGTCTTTGAAAAAACGCTCGTGATAAAACCCGGAATCGACCAGGATATTGCGGCCATTGCCCCGGACCAGCCATATCATCATGGCAATGTCGATTTTTCGGCCCGGCTCGGCGCCCGCCACCAGCTCCGAGACGGGGAAGTCAGCGATGGTGCCGTAGCGGATCGCATAAATCTCATAGCTGGGCCTCGATTGCGCCACGGCTGGAATCGCCATACCGAGCAGAAGTGCCAGCAGGAGCGCCAAATGAACGATTTTCATGATCTGGGAAGACGTGACTTCACCGTCGAAGCTTCCGAGATCATACACAAAATTTTCCCGGAAATCAGAACTGAGAACGGACTATAAGCCAATCTCATGAATGCGTTCGGGAAGGGCACGACGTTCAGTCGTGCCGCCCAGAGCCAATAAGGACGAGGGCTTTTAGCCCCCTGAGGGACCTCGACCTGCTGCTGCGGACTATGAGATGGCTTCTGACAAGAACCTCTTGTTAGACGCGTTCCAGCTTTTTTTTCAAGGATGGGAGGCCCAGCCAACACCGGGCTTGAGTGGGCCGCCGACCTTGCGTGGGTGCGGCCAGGAAACATTAAAGACGGGCCAGCCCCCTCTAATAATTCAGTTGCTTTTTGCAGTACTCCACGTCGTTTGATGCCTTCTGAAATTCATTGATATGCTTCTCCATGCCGTTCTTCCACGTTACACTTAGCCTTTGCGCTATAGGTTTGATTGCAGGATCACTCTCGCTGTCCGCCTTCCTCCCGGCTTCAATGAATTCGAGTTGCACCTTGCCTCTGTAGTCCCGGCAGTGCTCACCATTGTCAAGGAGCTTCTTCATATCGTATTTATCGTCGGTGACCTTCTTTTTCAGATCTTCTAGAGTCTTGGTGAGTTCATCAATACTCTGCTGTATCTTGCGTTTGTCTTCGTCATTAGTTGCTTTTGACGTATCCTCTTGAAGACTCTTCAGCTTCCCGGTGATTCCTTCTATGTTCTTCGTTATCGCTTCAACGTTGAACGGTTGACAGCTCCGTTTTTCAGCACACCATTTATCAACATCGCTTTGGTAGGAAGAGCAGTTGCCCTTTTGCGTCGAGTACGGTATCGACTTGCAACCCTCTTCTTTTTCAGCGTCTACAAAGTCTTGGAGACTCTGGGCTCTTGCGGTACAAAGTACTCCCATTGTTAGGATGGTTACATAGATCATGTGAATAAAGTTTCGAGACATGCAAGCCTCCTTTGAAGTTGACCAGAAGTTCCATTGCTCACGTAGGAATGGTGCTCCAACAAGCAAGAACGTTTCATCGAAAAACGAAGGGAGTCAAAAACCCCACCTTAACGCGGCTGGCCCGCTCAAGCATGCCTCTGGCTTGAGTGGGGCGTTCCGACAATGGACAAAGGACATCGCCACTCAAGCCAAAACCGGGCTGGAGTGGGCCACATGTTCAAATTTCTCACCCATTCTGCAACTCATTCAGTGCTTCTGCCTGGGATTGGAAGTCCAAGTAAACCATCTCCGCCATCCAATCCAACACTTGCAGGAGATGGTCAAATTTCTCACCGAATGCAATCACGTTGAAGCCAAGATGATGCGGCAGTGTAGCTTTCTGGCCGGTGGTGTCCACTGGATAACGAAATGAATAGGAGCGAGGATCGTACTGCTCCAATTCCCCGATAATCTTCTCTGCATCGCGGAAAGAATCGAAGTGGGGATCGCCCCAGCCGTCCAACTGCTTCCTCAACTTCAAAATAGGCTTAATACTCTTGAGGAGCACGCCAAGGCGGTGCTCCTGAAAGATATTCTTGTGGGCCACGACTGATCGGCCGTTTATTCGCAGTAGCATGTTTCCCCAATGAATAATTGCCTTCAGGTACAGTTCAACGGCATGACGATAGAGGAACACAATTGGGCAGGCATCAGGGTCTCGATAATGCCGCGATCCCATAGATGTCACTAGACGATTGGCGGCTTCATGGTAGGACCGACCGTAGGCGGCGAATTCACCCTTGGGAAACCGCGTGAAGTTTAGCACGACATTGCCGTCAAACGCTTTGCCCCTGAATGTTTCCCACACCTTGCCTTTTAAGGCTCTCTTGCTAAAGGCGATCATCCTGCTGGCAAGTTTGCCTCATTTCTGAATGCCTTACAAGACGCTGAAATCGGAGAGAAACCCGGGGCCAGACGGAAGTTCCCGCTAACTAGTTCGAATCGCAACCCCGAGAGAAGCGCAGAGCAGCACACACCTCATTCATTCGTGCGGAACTAAGCTGGGGCCACACGTTTGCCTACGTTTCCCCAGGCGCTGTTGCGACACCGTAACTGCATTGTGCAGGTTCACCGCGCAACGGGGACTTCATGTCATGCTGCTCATTCAGAACGACTTCCTGGTACACCGCGAGATGGTACGCGGCGGGGTTCTTTTTTCCCTTTTATATGTCTTGACACGTATATGCCTGTTGTAGTATATGAAGAGCATGGAATCAGTATTCGAGATCATTGCCGAGCCGAACCGCCGCGCCATATTGAGCCTGCTGGCCTCGTCCCAACAGTCGGTGGGAGAGATCGAGCGTCAGCTTCGCATGACGCAGCCGACCGTCTCGAAGCACCTGCGCGTGCTGCGCGAGGCGGGGTTCGTGGAATCGATGGTGGACGCACAGCGCCGTCTCTACCGGCTGAAGCCGGAACCGTTTCAGGAGGTGGATACCTGGCTGGCTCAGTTCCGCCGCTTCTGGTCGGCTCACGTGAATGCTCTTGAACGCCACCTCGATCGCATGGATAAGGATCGGATGGAGAAGGGCCGTATGGAGAAGGATTGCAAGAGTCAGGACCGCATGGAGCATCTTCCATCAACGCCAAAGAAGGGAACGTCATCGAAAAAGAGAGCAAGAAAGACAACGCAGCCAAACCGCGGACGAAACACCGATTCAAGAAAACCAGGAGAAACGAAATGAAAATCAAAGTGACCAGCATTTATGTGGACGACCAGGCCAAGGCCCTGAATTTCTACACCGACGTACTGGGCTTTGCCAAGAAGTCCGATTTCAGCAACGGCCCCTACCGCTGGCTGACTGTGGCCTCCCCCGAGGAGCCGAACGGCACCGAGCTGCAACTGGCGCTGAACAATAATCCCGCGGCCAAGGCGTATCAGCAGGCGATCTTTCAACAGAATGAACCCGCGGCCATGTTCTTTACCGACGACGTCAAGGGCGACTACGAGCGGATCAAGGCCCGTGGCGCCGAGTTCACGATGCCGCCCACCGACGTGACCGGCTCGACCATTGCCATGCTGAACGACACCTGCGGCAACCTGATCCAGCTCACCCAGCTGGCACGCTGGTCAGGCTAATAGAATCAGCTAAGCAGAATCAAGCTAGAAGCCATCTCATACATGAGTTCGGGAAGGGCACGACGTTCAGTCGTGCCGTCCAGAGCCAATAAACAGGAGGGCTTTAGCCCCTGAGAGTTAAGGAGGAGAAAGTGACCGATCTCGCGCATTACGAACCAGGCCCGGCCAGCGGGGCGCAGGTAATAAAGGATGAGGATCAAAAGAGCAAAGACAAGTGGACGCTCATTCTCGTCCGCCATCTGCGCCACTCGCCGGAAAAAGTCTGGCAGGCGCTTATCGACCCGGCGCATGTGCGCGAGTGGGCCCCCTTTGTGGTCGATGGCAGCCTGGGCACGGTTGGAGCCACGGTGAAGCTCACCTGGGTGGGAAATCCCACGCCGCAGGAAACCCGAGTGACGCGAGCCGACGCTCCCAAGGTGCTCGAGTACGGCGATATCCGGTGGGAACTCGAAACCGTGCGGGGTGATGGCGGCACGCGCCTGACGCTGTGGCACAAGATCGATCGCCGCTTCATCTCGTGGGGCGCTGCGGGCTGGCACATCTGCTTCGACGTTCTTGATCGGTTCCTCGCGGGTAAGCCGATGGGAGCCGTCGCCGGCGTCGACGCCATGAAGTTCGCAGGCTGGCAGCGCTTGGTCGCCGAATATTCAAAGCAGTTCGGCGTTGAAGCCCCCAACTGGCAGCCGAAAGCGGCTGCGAAAAATGAATGATGGTATGCAGAGGATTGAAAGGGCGCGGCTTCGAGCCGCGCCGCTAGTTCCGGAAGATCATCGTGGCTTTAGCCCCTGAGGGACGCTAACGCAAGGGACCGAAGCCATTCTTAAGGAGTGACATCATGGCACAATCAGCTGTCGCAACAAACATCGTGAACCAAGGCAAGACACGTTCTGGTATCACACGTTCGATTTTTCGCTGGATTCACCTCATCTTTAGCATTCCGATACTCGGTTATATTTATAGCCCGTTTGACAAACTTCCGAGCTACGCCTTCAAGACCCGGTTTGTCTTCGTTCCTCTGATGGTCTTTTCGGGATTGTGGATGTGGAAAGGCCATGTCGTTCGACGGCTTCTTTCGAAAAGATTGGCCTAACAAGACGCTGGGCGGCGGCCAGCTGCGTGCTTTCTCTAGCTATTTGCAATCGACCTTGTTGTCCTGCGCGGCAGCGATCTGCCACTTGCCATCGCGCTTCAACCAGGTATCGGTCCAGACCTGGCACTGCTTGGCGTCGGGATGCGTTTTGTCTTTGCCGATGGCGTGCTCGCTGCCGTAAATGATGGCCACGTCTTCGCCCGAAGAAGAAGAGAAGAAGCGCACCCTGGCATCGTCGAGTGCGCAGCCGTGCGCCGCGTGTGGGCCTTTTTCATCGCGTAGCTCATCCGCCTTGTTGTAGCGCTCGCCGCGCGTGTTGGTGCCCTGGAAATCGTCGGCCAACAACTCAGCGACAACTCCATTATTCGTGCACACACCTTCGGCCCACTTGCGCTCCATGTCGACCATGAACTTCGCGGTCTGGTCGTCGGGTGTGGCCCAATGGCTTTGCTGCGCATAGACGGCGGTCATAAGGACTACGATGCACATTACAAGGCACATCAGGTGCAGGATTGGGTGACGCATCGTCCCCTCCAGTAGTTGAGTCACTATACAGCTAACTCACGCGCGTGGCTGGACCAGCCGCCATCAGAGAGTGACGAAATGACTCTACCCGCCGTGGTGAAAACGCGTTAGCCCCCATGGCATGAGGACAATCTATTCTTGTTCGCCAGACTAACCTGTGACGTGTGAATATCCCCACTCAAACCAGCACCGGGCTTGAGTGGGCCACCGGCCATTGGATCGACGAAGGGTAGCACATCGTTGTCGAGCTTTACCTATACCCCCTATCCTGCCGGCAACGTGCAGACCGTCGCCGAGTTAAGCGGACGCGCGGTAAACTACGTTTACGATCTGGACTATCATTTGAAATCGGAGACGATTACCGCCGATCCAGGTGGCAACAACGGTGCCGAAAGCTACACCTACGACGCAGTCGGCAATCGCAAGACGCTGGCTTCCACGATCCCATCGCTGCCAGGCAGCGTGAACTATACGTACGATTCCAACGACCGCCTGACCACCGACACCTACGACAACGATGGCAACACGATCTCCTCGGCTGGGACCGCCAGCACCTACGACTTCGAGAACCACATGCTCACGCACGGAGGGGTGAGCATGGTCTACGACGGCGACGGCAACCGGGTGAGCGAAACGGCGGGCGGAGTGACGACGAAGTTCCTGGTCGATACGCTGAATCCCACGGGCCACTCCCAGGTGCTCGACGAACTGGTGAGCGGCGCGGTTACGAAGACGTACACCTACGGCCTGCAGCGGATCAGCGAGAACCAGCTCTCCGGCAGCACGTGGACGCCAACCTTCTACGGCTACGACGGCCACGGCAACGTCCGGTTCACGACCAATACCGCGGGCACGGTGGGCAACACCTACCAGTACGACGCCTTCGGCATGCCCATCGCCAGCACGGGTTCGATCGCAAATACCTATCTCTACAGCGGAGAGCGCTTCGACAGCAGCCTGAACCTGTACCAACTGCGCGCCCGCTACTACAACATGCTCACCGGTAGGTTCGAAACCATGGATCCCGGCAAAGAAACCTGCTGCGCATTACCTACGTCACGGGTGGGAAATATCTTCGATCCTGCCTCGCTGCACAAGTATGTCTACACAGTGAACAACCCAGTGAACCTCACCGATCCCTCGGGTCGAGGTATTGAAGAAGATGCAGAATTTGAGGCATGGCTGGCGAAGGAGGAAGTGGAATTAAAGAAAACAGCATTTGAGCTTTGCGTTGAATCAGAGATAGCCAACCTCAGCGTGCAGGAGCTATTTGAAGGGTACTCTTTGGCGGAGCTGACGATTAAAGCCATCGCAAACTGCGAAGCTAAAGGGTGGATCCGCTAGTGCCATTATGGATGAACAAGGTTTGTGTAGAGCAATAGAGAGTTTCCAGGGGCTTATTCAGTCGAGTCAGCGGTTGGGCCGACAAGACAATGTTGCGAAGACATTGGGATTGTTGTTCGGCATGTGGTGTGCATTTAGAGTGCGGACGTATCTCGACTTTCATGATTACGCATATGAAGCCGCACCAGTTCAATTGGTAGAGTTGCCCGATATTGATGCGGCCCAATGTGGGGCAAAGCTACTACTCCATGCAGCCAGATCCAAAGATAGAGCCGAAGAGTCTAAGGCGCTAGCGGACATGGGAATAAGTGCGCTGTGTCCCGTGATGTCGGCACAACTGACAAGGATGGAATCGGTGGCTCGGTTATTGTCTGGACGGGTTCAAGTAATTCTTTTGGTGGAGGTTTCACTTTTCGCCGCCGAAATTGGAGATCACGCTCGGGCTGCAGAGCTTGCCTCGGAAGCTCGAACCTTAGGTGCAAATGCTTACGAACTGTACAACGTGTGCACAGTAGAAGGTCTAGCCGCTGAAAGCTTGGGACTGTCTGACGAGGCGATTAAGCTTCTAGAAAATGCTGTTAGCGCTTGTCAACGGGACGAATATGCTTCTCTCGCATGTGCTGTACGACCCCTGAACCTGATGCTTGTAGAGAAACTCTTGGGCCGCGGTAAAGTGGCGGACGTCCGAAAACACCTTTGTGCTTGTATGGATATTTGGCAATCTTTCCGTGTGCAGATAGGCGCTTGGATTACGCTGATCGACGAAGGCATTACCCCAGACTTTCGGAGCCGGACTTTACAAGCGATGAATGAACCCGGATTCCGCCTGCTGATGCAGTACGCCAGCGCGCGTTTTATTGACGAGGAATCCAGCCAAACCGATTGCGGGATTAAGCCGACAATATCTCCGGCTGAAATAGCTCTGAAGAGAGAAAAGCTCAGAGAGGAATACAGACGGTACAAGAACAGGCAGCTTGGACCTGATGAAAAATGAATCATCCGACATCGCAATCTACACCTACGACAATCGTGACGGGTCTGGCGATTGACAGCTACGATGCTAACGGGAACACGGTTTCCTCAGCCGGGATTTCCTTCCGAAAACCGGCCGCTGCGCGGTGCGGTCGCCATCACTTACGGCTACGACGGCCACGGCAACGTCCGCTTCCTGGCGAACTCAGCTGGCACGGTAACGGACACGTATACATTCGATGCCTTCGGCGCGCCGATCGCCAGCACAGGCACGACACCGAATCCATATCTCTACAGCGGCGAGCGCTTCGACAGCGCTCTGAATCTCTACCACCTGCGCGCCCGCTACTACAACATGCTCACCGGCAGGTTCGAAACCATGGACCCGTACGCGGGGAACATCTTCGATCCGAAAACGTTGCATAAATACGTCTTCGTGGGGAATAATCCGGTCTATTGGATCGATCCTCGGGGTACGGACTTGGAGGAAGACGCGGAAATCTTAGAGGGAGATGAGATCGACGAAGTTGAAGCCCGCTTCGAGAGCCTGAAAAAATATCAGAATTCCGGCACGACGGGGTACAGAATTAGTACCGAGGGCACTGAAGACGAGCTGGACGAGGCGATACAAAATTTCATAAATCAATGGAATTCAAAGTAAAGGACGGGCTAGGTGAGAAACCATGAATCAGCCGTGCTGGAAGCTGCAGGCACTGCAGAACGATCGGGCGATTACGCAGCTGCATTCGATGCATGGCAACACCTCGCAACCATGACAGGCCGGCCCGATTACTTCTGCAAAGCGGGTCGTATAGCCCAGAAGCTTGGAAGATGGACTGACTCAGAGGCGGCGTTTCTTGACGCCCTAAGAGTCGACAAGGCATTTTCGCTCGCAATAGTAGCTCTCGGTTCCTTATTTTTGACAAGGACAGATGGAGACCCCTCGACAAATGCGCGAAAAGCGAAAGCGTGGCTTGAACAGGGGGTTAGTGCGACTCCGGGCCCAATTCCTCTGAGTCTTCTGGGGGACGCGCACAATCGACTTGGGGATAAAAAGGCAGCCCAGGAGGCATTCCGGAAGGCCATCGAGATCGATGAAACCTATGCAGAAGCATATCTCAACCTTGGCCTTCTCCTTGCAGACGCCGGTGAGACTGGGGAAGCAGAAGGGCTTCTCAGAACAGCAACGCTCCTCAAGCCGAATTCTCACAAGGCGCACGGCGGGCTCGGAGTTTTGTTGCAGAAACTTGGAAAATATTCTGAGGCTGAGGACGAGTTCAGGCGCGCTGTCAAAATTGATCCAACGGACGCAATCGCCAATTCCCATCTCAACCGCTTGCCAGGCCCAGACAAACCTTGATGGTCTACGATGGCGACGGCAACCGGGTGGCTGAGACGGCCGCCGGAATCACGACGAAATACCTGGTCGACTCGCTCAATCCCACAGGCTACTCCCAGGTGCTCGACGAACTCGTCGCTGGTGTAGTGCAAAAGACCTACACCTACGGGCTGCAACGCATCAGCGAGAACCAGCTCTCCGGCAGCATGTAATCCAACAGGGACGCGCCTGTCGATGACGGACGCGAGCGGCACCACCAACTACACGTCCTACGACAACCGCAACCGGCTGAAGACCAAAGTCACTCCCGAAGGCACGCTGAACTATACCTACGACGCTCATAGCAACCTGCTGAGCATTCTCTCGTCGAATGCCAACGGCGCGTCTGTTACCTACACTCCCGACGCTTTGAACCGCGTCGGAACTGTAACCGACAACCGGTTGGTCGCGCAGGGCGTAACTCCCGCGACCACCAGCTACACCTACTATCCGGTCGGCACCGTTCAGAACTATACTTATGCGGCAAACTCTGTGCAGACCGCCTATACTTATGACACGCTGAACCGGCTGAAGACCATCGGATCGACGAAGGGCAGCACGTCGTTGTCGAGCTTTGCTTATACCCCTTACCCGGCGGGCAACGTCAATACCGTTGCGGAGTTGAGCGGCCGCAACGTGACCTACGTCTACGATCCCGACTACCACCTGAAATCTGAGACCATCGCCAGTGATCCAGGTGGCAACAACGGTGCCGAAAGCTACACCTACGACGCAGTCGGCAATCGCAAGACGCTGAGTTCCACCATCCCGTCGCTGCCGGGCAGCTTGAGCTATACCTACGATTCCAACGACCGCCTGACCACCGACACCTACGACAACGATGGCAACACGATCTCCTCGGCTGGGACCGCCAGCACCTACGACTTCGAGAACCACATGCTCACGCACGGAGGGGTGAGCCTGGTCTACGACGGCGACGGCAACCGGGTTAGCGAAACGGCTGGCGGGGTGACAACCAAGTACTTGATCGACACGCTGAATCCCACGGGCTATTCGCAGGTGCTCGACGAACTGGTCACCGGTGCGGTGACAAAAACCTACGCCTACGGCCTGCAGCGCATCAGCGAGAACCAGCTGATCGGCAGCACTTGGACGCCGGGTTTCTATGGCTACGACGGCCACGGCAACGTCCGTTTCACAACCAGCACTGCGGGCACGGTCGGCAACACCTACCAGTTCGACGCCTTTGGCATGCCCGTCGCGAGCACGGGAACGATCGCGAATACGTATCTGTACAGCGGCGAGAGATTCGACAGCAGTCTCAACCTGTATCAGCTGCGTGCGCGATATTACAATATGCTGACCGGCAGGTTCGAGACCATGGATCCGGTGCTGGGCGATGTTTTCAATCCTGGCACGCTGCATAAGTATGTTTATACGCAGAGTAATCCGGTGAACGCAGTCGATCCTCAGGGAACGGATACCTTCGGTGACTACGCTAATATCTTTAGGAATGGCCCGATCAGGTTTCGCCCGATTATCTGGAGATACCTCTCGCAGTCGGAGCTGATTGCCGTTTGTACTGCAAGAGTTGAAATCCAATCACTCTTACATCCGGATTGGACATATGAGGATCTGGCCTTTGTGTATGCATTGTGCTTGGCAGGCGAAAATGCGAAGTTCAACTGACCTCGGGCCCTGCTCTGAATCTTGGAGTGGTGAATGAGCATCCCGAGCAACGCTGACTCTTCGGATCCGAGGACGGTTGCCCGCCTTGTGAGCTTGGCGGACCAACTTGAAGAAGCAATACGGAACGAGCGTGATGTAGCGGCGACTGTCGCGATACACGGGATAGTTAGGGGACTTAGGAGGTTCTTTCCCGATGCGTTCGTGATCGACGACTTCTCTGATGTCAAGCCATCAGCGGTGTCTAGCCTTCCTGTTTCTCGCGCCCCAGACCCCGCTGCTGTTTCTACTGCGGTGAAGCAATTTAAGGAAGCAATGGTGGCTGGCGAGGCTGCGACGGCCATAACCGCCCTGCAAGTGATCGGCTTGTTGAAAGACATCCCTAGCCCAGCGGAGGAACTTGATCGTCTGGAAGTAGAACTTACGCGGGAAAGCGGAAGCTACCGCCTCCCCTTCTTACCTCGCGTGGCAAAGTTGGCTCTTTGGTTCGGCGATGCGGAGAAGGCGGAGCGCTATGCGTCTGAGGCTTTGAGCCTAATCCTGCCGCCGAGCGGCGATCCCTTTGACACAAGCGCGGAGGCGATCCATGATGCGCACATGGTGGCTGGGATCGTAGTCTTGCGGCGCGGCGACATCCAGCGGGCGAAGGAGCATCTGCTTGCGTCCGCTTCCACGCGGGGTTCCCAGGAGTTAAAGATGCTCGGTCCGAACCTTACACTGGCTGATGAACTACTGAAGCGTGGTGAGCGTGACGTCGTTGTGCAATATCTTGATCAATGCCGCCAGTTTTGGAAGGTTGGAAATCATCGCTTGGCGGCATGGATAGCGCAGATCCGTAACGGCGAGAGTCCGGACTTCGGACCGAGTCTGAGTATTTGAGTTGTCTACGACGGCGACGGCAACCGGGTCAGCGAGACGGCGGGCGGAGTGACAACCAAGTACTTGGTCGATACGCTGAATCCGACGGGCTACTCCCAGGTGCTCGACGAACTCGTCGCTGGTGTAGTGCAAAAGACCTACACCTACGGGCTGCAACGCATCAGCGAGAACCAGCTCTCCGGCAGCATGTAATCCAACAGGGACGCGACTGTCGATGACGGACGCGACCGGCACCACCAACTATACCCGTCTTGTAGGCGACTACGTTCTTCAGATGCCATCTCTTTTCGAGACCGGAATTGTCAAAGAGGCGCAACCCGTCCACCAATAGGACCGGCATAATCACCAAGCTGATTTCATCCACCAGATCGAGCCTGAGAAAACTCTGGCACAGCATCGCCCCTCCCACGAGCCAGATGTTTCCGTGTCGCGGCGCGAGAATCTCCCCGACCAGCTTCTTGAGATCACCGGAATAGAACTCAACGCTCTTCCTGGTGGACGGCAGCTCTCTGCTTGTGAGCACGACGGTCGGGGTGTCGCCATAGGGCCAGCCCAGTTGGAGCGCATGCTCGTAGGTGCGAGAACCGAGCACAAAGCAATCGATGGAAGTAACAGCGTCGTCC
>CAWGYX010000011.1:0-13057 GCA_963826925.1 uncultured Acidobacteriota bacterium | reverse complement strand
GTTCGCGCGCTTCGGTACCACTTCCCGCGCGACTTCCGACGCCTTGCGCCCCGCCGTTGCTTCAGCACTCCGATCTTGTCCGCCTCTGTGTAAGGGATCTTTGGCAAACCGGTTTCCCCTCCTCCAGGGAAGGTACACGGCATTGTTCTCAATCAGGAGATCAGTTCAGTATGAACGGGTATACTGAAAACGTGGGAAACGGATTCCGATTCACAGCGCTGCTGCTTTTTGCTGTGCTTCTCCCTGCAATTGTTGCCTATGGCGTGCTATACAGGGAGGCTTTTTCTGTGCCATATCAGGACGACTATTCCGCGATCTTAGCTTTCACAACCCATTATGTCCAATTGCCGACCATGAAGGCAAAGGTTCTGGATGTGGCGACAACACAGACCAACGATTACAAGCTCGCCTTTCCACATTTCATCGTTGCCATGGAGATGGAGCTGACAGGCCATTTGAATTTCAAATTCCTGGTCGCATTTGGCAATCTCTTGCTCCTGCCGATTGCGTATCTTCCTGGCGGACTTACCAAACCGATGCGGGCCCTCTGAATCAACGGCTCGTCGAATTCATGCCAATTAGCGTCCTTTTTTTTTCGCTAACTTATTGGGAGAGTCTCGACTGGGCAATGGCGGGACTACAAAACATCTCTGTGATTTTTTTTGGTTTTCTTGCCATTTACCTTTTAATTCCCAACGCCAAGGTGTCACGGCCGCCCTTTTTATTCCTGGGCTGTCTTTCGGCGATGCTAGCGGCCTTTTCTTCTGCGAATGGCTTTCTGCCTGGCTCCCGTGGGTCTTTTGATCCTTCTTCGCCGGCGTGCCATAGCTGCTTCTCTGGCCTGGTGCGCCAGCTTTGCGCTACCGATTGCTGCCTACCTTTACCAGTACACTCCATATCATATTTCGGTTGACAAGTTGCACACGGCCTCCTACTTTTCGAAGGTGTTTTATCTCTTTGCGTTTTTGGGTTGCGCGATTCCATATCGTTGGCCAGCCGCTCTGCTCGGCATTATGATCGCGGCCATCATTTTGTTTGCCGCCTGCTCTCGCCTCGACCGGACCAACCCCGTTGCTTTCTACTTCACTGTTTGGATTTTGGGGACGGCATTCTTGGCGGCGTGGCTGCGGGGAGAGATTCCGTCACGGTATAGTATTTATTCCATTTTGTTATTGGTCTTCTGTTACTCGTTTCTTGCGCGATACGCAGGTGGCCGTTCCGTCGTCTTGAATCACAAGCGTTTCTACACAACCTCCCTTGTGTTGGCTATTGCTTTTTGTCTCTTGAGCGACATTAGAGCACACAGACATCTTTTGAAGCGGCGGGAGATGGCTCTCTCAGGGATGGATCACTACCGCGAGAACCCCGAATTCAACTCACCCAACATCGATCCAGAGATGGCGCGATATGACTCAACAGAAGCAGCTTTCGAAATGGATACGCTCAATCAAGCTATCCAACAGCATATTTACACTCTGCCTCCGACGCGCTGATTCGGTAATCACGGAGAGCCAGCCGCGAGTCCCTGCGTTTGTGTGGTTCGCGAGGTACTGATGCAAGGAATCTCGGAAGCGTGTGGTAAGGCTTCAGCAGCGCCTGCCGATTTCGCCTTCGTTCAATAATCGCGTTGCGCTGGGTTCGCGATACGCGGACCAGCGGCTCTGTTGGTTCTACCGAATGTGGAGCAGTCAGAGTGCCCCCTGCTTGTAGTCTCCACGGCTCAAATGCTTCTCCAGCCACAAGTAGAGGCAGATGAACAAGTAGCGGCTTCCCATCTCCTGGATTTTCAGCTTGGCTACGCCGGTTCTGCGATTTCGCCACGTAATCGGTATCGCTGTCCAAGAATAGCCGCGAATGATGGTCTTCAACGGAATTTCGACCGTAAGGTTGAAGTGGGCGGACAGCAAGGGTTGGCAACCTTCGATGACTTTGCGACGATAAGCCTTGAATGCATTCGTCGTGTCATTCAGCGAAATGCCGAACAGCACACGAATGAACAGGTTTGCCATGCGATTGATTCGCAGCTTTAGCCATGGATAATCGATAACCCCGCCGCCACCCTTCATGAAGCGGGAGCCGAATACCGCGTCCCAACCTTCATTGAGAGTATTCCAATAACGGACTACGTCGCGGCAGTCATCCGACTCATCTGCCATCATGATGACGGCGGCGTCACCTGCCATGTTCTGCAAACCGCAACTGATGGCGCGGCCAAAGCCGTGGGGGGGACCATTTCTGACCAATCGAGCCTCAGCTATGCGCTCACCGAGCGCTGTAACAATAGCAGCTGTCCGATATCCGAACTCCCATCGTCAACCACGATGATCTCGTGCGGGATGTTATGGATCCGCAACTCCAGGTGTAGATGCTCCAGGGTTGATTGGATACAACCCTCTTCATCTCGAGCCGGTATGACAATCGACAGAAGCTTAAGATCGGGCTCTGGCTGGGAACCACGGTTCATAGATCGCACCGGGTGAGCCAATCGGGATTGGCGACGGCGTGGTCCGCGATCTCTTCGAGGATCTCTTCCAAAGTTATGCGGGGCTCCCAAGAAGTAGCAGTCAGGGCTCTGCTGGAATCCAGAATCAGCCAGGGAATATCGTAGGGGCGTTCGGAGCCGTCGGCAATTGGCTGATGCGGACCAAACCGCTGATCGCACCATGTTGTCAATTGGGCCAGGGACATCGAGTTCGCTCTTCCGCCAGACACATTGAAGAGTTGGCCTGGACCGCTTCTGCGCAACTGGAAATCGACCATCCGCGCCAAGTCCCGTGGGTGCAGGGCGTCTCGGACCTGAAATCCTTGACCTCCGAACCCGAGATATCTGAGCGTGCGCCTGGCTGAGTGTGCGTGCAGCCAATAAGAAAAGATACCCTGTTCCGCAGTACCAAATTGCCCGCCTCCGGCGAGCACGCCGCAGCGGTTGATCCACACGGGAACCTGAAAACCGGCGGCGTACTCCTCTGCCAGCCGCTCCGAAGCCAGTTTCGTGGCACCATAGAGAGAGATCGGAGCCTGGGTACTAAAGGTTTCGTCAACACCCGCGCTGCTAAGACCAGGCGGCAATGGCTGCTCCGGGTCTAGCGTGAAACCACAGGATTCGACTAGTAACGGCAATTGCGTCAAAGCCAGAATCGAGTACACGCGGCTCGTGCTTAGAAGTACGAGGCCGGAACCTGCCTTGCGGCAATACTCCAGCAGATTAATCGTGCCGAGCAGGTTATGTTCCAGCAACTGCCGCGTGCTTGTCTTGCCATCACGACCGGCTAAAACGCTCGGCTGCGCAGCCGCATCAATGACCCAATCCACGACGGGAAGAGCTTCCAAATCGCTCGGGAGACGAACGTCGCCGTGATACAGCTGGACGCCTTCGCGCTTGAGTGAAATTCGATTCGTCTCGCTTCCCGGACGTGCCAGATTATCAATTCCCGCGATCGAAATGCTTTCAGAAGACTCCATCAGATAACGCGCGATGTGACTGCCCGCGAAGCCGCAAACTCCTGAGATGAGCACCTTCATACTATTGCGCGTTCTCTAGCCGCGACGACCATGAGGCAACGATCTCTGCGATGGTCTGCTTCAGACTCTTCGTAATACCCCATTCCGGATAGTGCGCTTTCATCTTGGTCAAATCACTGTAATAACAAATATGATCTCCCGTGCGGTTGGTCTCAACGTACGCCCACACTTGTTCACGCCCGGAAAACTCCGCCGTCAGAGCGAAGGCTTCTAGAATCGAGCAAGAATTCTCGAAACCGCCGCCCAGGTTGTAAACCTCGCCGCAACGGGGCTTCTGCGCAAAGGCAAGCATAAATCTGGCCACGTCCTCCGAGTGGATGTTGTCGCGCACCTGTTTGCCTTTGTAACCAAAGACCTTGTATTCCTTGCCGATGAGATTACACCGGATCAGGTAACTTAGGAATCCATGCAACTCCACACCTGAGTGGTTGGGCCCGGTAAGACACCCACCACGCAAGGCACATGTGGGCATGCCGAAATAGCGCCCGTATTCCTGCACCATCACGTCTGCAGCCACCTTCGAAGCTCCAAAAACAGAGTGCAGAGATTGGTCTATTGAAAAATTCTCGGAGATGCCCAGGCGGTACTCGGGGCCGGCATAGTCCCAGCGCGTGTCACTTTCCACAAGTGCCGGTCTGTTGGGCCCGTCGCCGTAAACCTTATTCGTTGACATGTGAATGAAGGGTGACTCCGGCGCCCAGCGGCGCGCGGCTTCCAGGAGGTTCAGCGTTCCGACCGCATTCGTATCGAAATCGTCGAAGGCGATCTGAGCGGCACGGTCGTGCGATGGCTGTGCTGCGGTGTGCACGATCACCGCTGGCCTTGTGCTTTCCACCAAACGAAGAATGTTCTCGCGGTCTCGAATGTCAATGTCGTGATGTTGATAACCAGGGACTTCTCGCCGCAATCGCTGGAGCGACCATGAAGTATCTCCTTCTGGCCCGAAAAACACTGCCCGTTGATTGTTATCGACACCAAGCACCGAGTACCCGGACTGGTGAAAATGAACGCAAACCTCCGAACCTATCAGTCCACAAGACCCTGTCACCAAAGCGCGATTGTTTCCCATTTACACCTAGAGTGCCATATTTCGTTAAAACTTACGACGTTTCAACGCAAGTTGGTACACGGCGGTGGAACGCCGCCTTATGCGACGTTGTATACAGAACGCGCTCTTCTATGCTTTTAGAACAGATTGGCGAAGGCTGCGAATGAACCCCGCAAGTTCTTCCACGCCAATATGCGTTTTGGAAGAAGTGCTCGGCGCGATGCGGGCAATAGGATTTCACTGTTGCGTCCGTTCTACCGTATAGTGGATCGGTTTGCGTTTAGAGTCAGTCAACCCGCGCGATGGCGTGATGCAAATCATCTCCGATCCTTACTTCATCGGCGTGGATGTCGGCGGCACCAAGGTGGCCGCGGGTTTAGTGAACTCCGCTGGCAAAATAACTCATCAGACTCGCACCCCGATGGTGGCAACGGACGCTATGGCAGGTCTCGCCGCCGTGATCTCCGCAATTGACTCGGTGCGCGCTGGCGCCAATCTTTATTCCAATTCCAAACCGCACTCTCCAATCTCCGGCATTGGGATCTGCGCTCCCGGTCCACTAAATCCGCATACTGGAGTTGTGGTTAATCCTCCAAATCTTCCTGGCTGGCGCAATTTCCCACTTGCGTCTGAGATAGCGAAGGCCTATGGCCTGCGGGTCCGCGTTGACAATGACGGCAACGCAGCGGCGTTGGCGGAGGCTTTGTGGGGCGCGGGCCGGGGCTACAAGAATGTCTTCTGCGCCACCATCGGCACGGGTATCGGAACCGGGATTGTTGTCGATGGCCGTATTTATCACGGCCGCACCGGTGCAGCGGCTGAGGGGGGCCACAATACGATTGACTATCGCGGTCCGCGCTGCGGGTGCGGCAAGCTTGGTTGCATCGAAGCGTTGGCCTCCGGTCCGGCCATTGCGCGCCGCGCCTCGGAAAAAATTGCGGCGGGACGCCAATCACTAATCCTGGATTACGCCCAAGGCGATGTTCATCACATCACCAGTGAGATGGTGGGCCGGGCTTATCTGGCGGGCGACCCATTTGCCAAGGAACTCTTGCTGGAAACCGCGGAGTTTCTCGCGGTCTGGCTGGGCAACATCGTCGACCTGCTGGAGCCTGATGTCATGATCATCGGCGGCGGAGCAGCCACTATGCTGCAACCGTTCTTCGAGGAAATCCGCAAGCGGCTGCCCACCTGGTGCGTCAATTCGCGATGTCTGGAAATCCCACTCGTCACTGCCCACTATGGTGCGGACGCCGGCATCGCCGGAGGCGCCGCACTCTGCCGGGCAGAGACCGATGTGGATGACGTTTCATCTCGGTCTGCATGTTGAATCTGCATGTTGAATCAGGATCTCTGCCTTTGCCCGTGCGTGGCTACTCTGCTATAAACCGGGCAGCCACAAATTATCTACAGGAAGTAGCGCCGTGAACAGCCCCGTTCCACATCCATTTCATTCGTTGTCTCTGCTCGACGCCTTCGGCGATCAAGAAGAAATTTTCGCAGCTCCATTCTCTATTCTGGAAAAAGCCATCGCCCAGCGCGCCTTCCCTGCCGCCTCAATCGCCGTCCTGCACAAAGGCCGCGTCGTCGCACTCAAAGCCTTGGGCCGTTTTACCTATGAACCTATGTCAGATCCGGTTACCCCGGCTACGCTCTTCGATCTGGCTTCCCTTACCAAAGTAGTCGCTACCACCTCGATGGCCATGCTTCTCTACGAGCACGGACTGCTCGATCTCGACGTCCCCATCGCTGCCATCGTCCCCGAATTTATTTCCGATGCCGAAAAGGATTCGCGCCGCAACGATGTAAGTCTTCGCATGCTTTTGGCCCATGCGTCCGGCTTGCCCGCCTATGAAAAATTGTTTTTGAAAGTCAAGACCCGCGACGAACTCCTCCGCGCCGCCCTCAGCATCCCGCTCGCCGCAGGTCCCGGCACTCGCGTCGACTATAGCGACATCGGATTCATCATCCTCGGCATCGCTCTGGAACGCCTGGCCGGCGAACCCCTCGACCGCTTCTGCCAGCGCGAAATCTTCGGCCCGCTCGGGATGAGCAACACAACTTTCAATCCTCCGATAGAAAACCGGAAACAGATTCCTCCTACCGCAGACGATCGCACTTTCCGCCGAAGAATTATCCAGGGTGAAGTGCAAGACGAAAACGCCAGTGTCCTTGGCGGCGTAGCCCCTCACGCCGGACTCTTCTCCACTGCCCGCGATCTCGCACAATTTGCTCACGCCATGCTCAATCCCGGACGCCCAGTCTTCCGTACCGAAACCATCGCTGTGTTCACCCGTCGCGAATCGGCGCCCCAAGGGACAACGCGTGGCCTGGGCTGGGACACTCCCTCCGCCTCATCGCAATCGGGAAAATACTTCTCTGCGACCTCCTACGGTCACCTCGGATATACAGGGACTTCCCTGTGGATCGATCCCGAGCGCCACCTCTCAATCACGCTGCTTACCAACCGCACCTGGCCCGACTGCTCGAATCACGCCATCAAACAAATTCGTCCGCGCTTCCACGATGCAGTGGTCGAAGCGCTGAATGCGGGCTAAAGGAACGAAAATCAAGCACTCGCCGGACTCCGGCCATTTCTCGGGGATCTCCACGATTGAAGCTCCAGCCGCAGACGAGAAGTCCAGTTAGAATGAACGATCCGTTCGAATCTCGAAAGGCTTCCAACTTGAAACGCAAAGCATCAACGCTGCGTCGTCTGCGCACCGAACAGTCGAATGACGCCGCTCATGACCTCGACCAAAAATCATCCCTTGACATCGCCCGCCTGATCAACGCCGAAGACGCTACCGTGGCCCACGCTGTGAGCCAGGCCCTGCCGCAAATTGCTCGCGCCATCGATCTTGTCGCCGCTGCCCTGCGCCACGGCGGACGCCTTATCTACGTGGGCGCGGGAACCAGCGGCCGCATCGCCGCACTCGATGCCGTAGAGTGCCCGCCCACTTTCAATACCGATCCCCGGACGGTTCAGTTCATCATCGCTGGAGGAGCTAAGGCTCTCGCCTCAGCTTCGGAAATCAGCGAGGACGATTCCCGAGCCGGTCGTGAGGAAATGTCTCGCCGCAAGCCCACGAAAAAAGATGTGGTCCTTGGGATCGCGTCCAGCGGCCGCACTCCGTTCACTGTCGCCGCCCTCGCCGAAGCTCGCCGCCGCGGCGCGCGCGCTATCGCTTTAACGTGCAATCCGAATTCGCCGCTCGAACGTGAGGCTCACCTCACCATCGTGACCCAGGTTGGTCCCGAAGTTCTCGCCGGGTCATCCCGCATGAAGGCAGGCACAGCTCACAAGATGGTTCTTAACCTGATATCAACCGCGGCGATGACGCGCTTGGGCTATGTCTACGGCAACCTCATGGTCAACGTCGCGCCGAAAAATGAAAAACTGCTACAGCGTGCCATCGCAATTCTCGAAGCCGCCACGGGCGCCGACCACGAATCGGCCCGCCGCACTCTGGCAGCCTCAGGCAATCGCACTCCGGTGGCGCTCGTGATGCTGGCTGCTGAAGTAAGCCGCGCCCAAGCCACTGCTGCCTTGAAAAAAACGAACGGCCACATGCGCCAGGCGATCGATTTGGCAAGAAAGTAGCCGTTTCCTCGGCGGCCGATCTTGAGTACGCCGACGAGATGTCTTTCTTGTTGTGGCAGGACGGCGACCCAGACTTTCAGCCTAGCCGAACCAGCGCGAAGAAGTGACCAGGCATCGGCGCTCGCATCATATTACGTTTCAATTGAGTTCTTCGGGCGTTTCTGGATGATCACGTAAGTTGACCCACTAAGGGCGCACTTTAAGGCGAAGAGCGACCACACCCATTAGATGTTGCTTATAGTCACCCACCCAAACGTTTCCCAGAGGGAGACGGCGTTCCGTGAGCCGCTGCTCCGCCCTTCTTCCGCTTCTCATCGTCACTGTCAGTCGCCCAGTGCTGACGCCTTCCGTGATCCAGTCTGGCCGCTGGCTTGCAATGCCGTAATTGGGAGGAGATCGCAACCCGCTTTTACTAAGAAAATCCTAACTGTCACAAATGCAGCAGAGGGTTCACGTTTCCGTGGCATGTGCCGATGTGTGGTGTGTAGGCGAATTAACTTCAACATCTTTCTCTGACTTGGACCTCTTTTCTGAGGTGGGGCCGAATTTTGTCAATAACGTTTGACGATAGTGCGACGCGTTGCGTGCTCCGGCTCGAAGGCGAGATTGACGTCACCTGCGCAGCGGAACTGAAGCGGGCGCTGATCGACGCCATCTCGTCGGGAAGAGAAGTGCAGCTCGACCTGGCGCAGGCCAGCGACCTCGACGTGACCGCAGTCCAGTTGTTGTGGGCAGCGAGGCGGGAGGCAGAAAAGGCAGGCACGTCTTTCGCGGTTGCCGGGGATGTGCCCGAAAACATCGGCCGTGCGGTTTGCGAGGCCGGTTTTGAGAACTTCCCGGTGGCAGTGACTCCAAAGGCTGCGCCGGCGAACTCGGTGGCTTTGCCCACGGGAACTCCGGATGATTGACAAGTATAAACAGGCGTTCCGGGAGGAAGCCCGGGAGATTCTGCTGGATTTGGAATCAGCTCTGTTGGACCTCAATGAGAATCGCGACGACACCGAACTGGTCGGACGAGCCTTTCGTGCCCTGCATACGATCAAGGGTTCAGGGGCGATGTTCGGATTTGACGCAATCGCCGCCTTTACCCACGACATCGAGAATGCCTTTGACCAGATACGGAACGGCCGGCTGCGAGCGACCCCGGACCTGACCAGCCTTTCCCTGGCCGCAGTCGATCAAATCAAAGCCATGCTGGAGGAAGCCTCCGGACAGGACAGCGCGAGCGCCAACACCGCACAAATCCTGGCGAAATTGCGGGTGTTGACCGGAGCGTGCGAGGCGCCGGTCAAGGCGGCGCCAACCGCAGCAGTAACGTGCGCGCGAGCCATTGCGGGCACAACCCGCGAATGGCACATCCGCTTTCGTCCGGGAGCCGATCTGCTGCGTACCGGGGCCAATCCGCTGTTGCTGTTGCGCGAGCTTCGCCAACTGGGAACGCTCCAGGTCAAGGCAGACACTTCGGCAATTCCGGTCCTCGGCGAACTGGATCCTGAGCGCTGCTACATCGCGTGGAACATGGTTCTGACTACCGCCGCCGGAGCCGACGCAATCCGCGATGTCTTCATTTTCGTGGAGGGCAGTTGCGAGTTGGAAGTCGATCCCGCTCCGTCTTCGTCCCAAGGCGCCGAGCCCGCACTCACGGCGCCGCTCGAGAAGCGCTCGGGCGAGGGCCGCCGCTCCTCCGACAAGGAAGCGCAGGGCTCCAGTATTCGGGTGGCCGCGGCCAAACTCGACCAACTGGTCGACCTGGTGGGCCAGCTGGTAACCGTGCAGGCCCGGTTGGTCGAGGTCGCAGCCCGCCGCGAGGATGGCGAAATGCAGGCGGTAGCGGAAGACATTGAAGCCCTGACTACAGAACTTCGCGAGACCTCGATGGGCATGCGCACCCTGCCCCTGCGATCCACCTTCGAACGGTTCAAACGCCTGGTCTACGACCTGGGGCGCAGTCTGCACAAAGAGGTGGAACTTACATTCGAAGGCGGAGAGACCGAGCTGGACAAGACCGTCCTCGACCAGTTGAACGATCCGCTGATGCATTTGATCCGCAACAGCATGGACCACGGCATTGAGGCGCCCGAGGTCCGCCGCGCCGCCGGCAAGTCAGCGGCCGGCACCATTCATCTTTCGGCGCGCCACGCGGGCGCCCAGGTTCTGATCTGCGTCTCCGACGATGGCAAGGGGATTGACCGGGAGGCGGTGCGGGCTCGCGCGGTCGAGAAGGGACTGGCCGCCTCCGATGCCCGGCTTGGCGAATCCGAAATTTTTTCCTTACACATTTTTCCACCGTTGGTCCGCGATGGTTAGTTGTCGGAGGCGTCATGCACACGGTCGGCGTGGTGTTGTACGCGGTTATCCTGACAACGAAAACCAGTCGGACGCGAATGCACTGTGAGTTTGCGGCAAGGGTGCGTGATGGGGCTGCTAGTCCGCCCCGTCCGCCCTCGTAAATCGGAGAACTTCAGAACTCTGTTAGCCCAACGTCAGGCGCCACTCTACCAATTCTTTCGTCAATGCGCTGGAAGCCTTGGTGTAGCTACCTTCGAGGCCCATTGCCTTCTCTGCTTCGTCCTTGTGACCCGAAGTGCCCCACTCTACGACCTTGGCCGCCTCCTGATGAAATTTCGCGTGCAAGTCTATCGCCGTGCGGTAGTTCTTTGTTTGCTTTTCAGCAGCTGAAAAATCCGGGCCGTATAGCCATTTCCCGAACTCGCACAGGTTGTCCAGCTTGATGTCGACCGGCGTCACATCGAATTTCCCGGTGGCGAGACCGGACTTCAGGCGTGTCTTCCAACTCAAGTGGGCGGCGATCGCTTTCTGAATCATGTCTACAATAATCATCGTTTTGCTCCTTCACACGCTCTATCGGCACCGCAACGCGAAATATTAGGGGAGTATTAGGCAGTGGTGTTGAATTGTGTCCCTTCGGGCAAGCCTCCGTAGCTCGGACCATGTCTAGGTCAGGTTATGCAGGCTTGCCGTCAAGGCTCGAATCGCCAGATCAGTCGATGTGGGGGCCACCGGTGCAGCCGACGATCCATTGACCGGAAGCCAAATGGTGAAAGTGGTGCCGGTGCCCACCTCACTCTCGAACGTCAGCGAACGGCCGTGCTTGTCCACGACGACGGAGCGCGCGATGGCCAGACCTTGACCGCTGCCGCGACCCACCTCCTTCGTGGTGAAGAACGGTTCAAACACCCGCTCCCGGATCGCTTCCGGGATCCCACATCCCGTATCAGCAATGTCGATGCGCACCTTGTCGCCCAATTTCTTCGTCCGCACCCGAATGCGCCCCTTGTTGCCGCCTTTGGCGACAACTTCGGAGATGGCATGCGCCGCATTGACGAACAGGTTTAGGAAGACTTGGTTCAAGCCGCCGAGGTGGCATGTCACTGGCGGGAGCTCTCCGAAGTCGGTCTCGACGTCTGCGACGCACCTGTACTCGTTCCTGGCGATGGTCAATGCGACCTGCAACGCTCGATTCAGGTCTGCCGGGCTCTTTTCCCGCTGGTCGGGATGGGCAAACTCTTTCATCGCGCTCACAATGGTGGAGATCCGTAAGATCCCGTCGAGGGCTTCGCGGAGCGCTGCTGGAGTCGCCTCTTCCAGGTAGGCGAGGTCGGCAGCCTCCTCGGCCTCCCTTACTTTTTGGGCAAGCGCTTCGTACCCGGGTGCAGCGGCCAGCGCTTCGATCGCTTGTCGGTACGTGGTCATCAGCTGCCGCACGGCTTCGAAGCTGTCTGCGAGGAAACGAATGTTATCGCCCACGAATTGGGTCGGCGTGTTAATCTCGTGAGCAATCCCCGCAGCCAGTTGGCCAACGGCTTGGAGCTTCTGGGCTTGCCTGAGATCGATCTCCGCCCGCTCACGTTGTTCGACCTCCTTTTCCAACTGCCGGAACATTGTGCTCAACTCCGTACTCCGGTTTTGCAGTTGTTTGTTGAGCTGACCCAGCTCGATATTCCTCTGCTTGACCTCATCCTCCAGACCTACACGGCCCGTGATGTTTCGACACACTTCTGCGGCTGCGACAACGTTTCCGGCTTCATCGCGAATCGGAAAACAAGCATTCTCCCAATACGAGGTGCCGCCTTGTGCATCGAAGGCGGTTCGAAGCACCAAGGTTGGCTGTCCGGTCTGAAACACCTTGAAAACACCGCAGCCCTCGCATTTCTCATCTCGCTTTTCGTAGGCGCTATAGCATTTAATTCCGAGTTTATTGCCGAACGCAGCGACCATGGCTTGGTTCTGGTAGATAACCGTAAACTCTCTATCTTGGATGGTAATCCCGTCCGGCAGACCCTCCAGAACCTGTGTCGATTCAATCCCGACTCCATGCATCGTGGAAGTGTCAACCTTGTCATGCGACTCCGGCATGTTCTACCTCCTGGCGGTGACCTGCTTTTCGTGGATAAGGACAGAAAGCCGGACTTTGCCTCCGATGGCGGACGATGCGTAAAATCTCAGCTACCGGAGCCCGTGGCCCGTCCATGGCATCCCAATCTGTGGTCTGTGCTGCTCCTGCGTTCATGAATTCGACGCGGCCAGATGTCCGGAGTTCTGCGATGCAGGAACGGCAGATGCCGACGAAAGCACGCTCGGTCCAAGCCTCGGGAGTGGGCGATGGTGTTGCCCGTGAGGGCTTGACGATGTCTCCCATAAACTGGCAAATCATTGTGAACCCGCCCCCGCGATGGGCACGCGTTTCCCGAGAAAAACGCCGAGGCAGCTCTGCCTCGACACCCCGAATCTGGTGCCTGTCCCATCGACAGGCCTCAATGTCACCATCGACTAAACCAGCCTATAACTTTAGGACTTTCGGGGTGCGAAAAAGGGCGATAGCCAGGCACAGGTCGGGGATGTTCTCGTCTGGGGAGCCGCGA
>CAWGYX010000010.1:0-127636 GCA_963826925.1 uncultured Acidobacteriota bacterium | reverse complement strand
TGTTTGGGGGAACGTTGAATTCTAAGCTGCGAGAGTGCGAAAAGCCAGTGACGAGCATTGTCCTTACTCACTAGTCACGGGACCCGAAGAAACATTTGCCTTGGTTTTACTCCAGCCTTGACTTGAGTCCATGAAAGAATGTCGGGTTTTGTCGGAGAGTCGCCGAAGATACACGGCAAGAAAGGCGCGAAGGACGGCGCCGACTTCTTCAAGAGATGCGCTTTCTCTCCTGGGTTCAGCCGGTTCACAAATGCACTCCATTGCTGCGTCTTCTGCTGATCGTTTAGGAAGTCGTCCGTTAGCGCAAACGGGACTCCTGTTGGAATCGTTGATCCGCGTCTCTCAAACGAAGCAAGGATAGCTTTACGTAAGAACGCCATATCGAATGTCCAAGTGTTTGCGATGAACCAGATGTCGTAGAAATCCTTCATACGGCTGTTGCGAATATCGAGCACGACCATCGCATGGAATTTTTCAGCAATGGCCGCTTCTCGCGGATACGCGCGAATGAAAGGTGCTTCCATTGGCAAGAGGACAGGAAACGAAGCCAGTTCGGGTTCCGGGTACACGGCATCGCCAAACCCGATGTCGATCTGCATCGGAATGCGCGCTCCGGCCAAATCGGCCAGGAGCTTGATACGGACGCCATCGTACTCGTCATCCTCTTTTATTTTTGTGCCCTCTACCGATGCGCTGTCGAATACAAGGCCGTCTTTTTCGCGAATCTCGCAGATTGCCCGGATTGTTTGTTCAACCTCGCCGATAGCGGATGATCCCTGCCCGAGCAGATCCAGATCCTTTGTCGGACGGTGAGTCTGGCCTGTCCACAGCGTGAAGAGCGTGGCTCCCTTGAGAGCAAATTTGTCCCGATATGGCGACCGGCCCAAGCGATACAGGAAGCGTTCAATGGCGTATCTGCCCAGCACCCGTTGGTAGTCCTCACCTTTGCTCTGCGCGAGCGCAAGAAGGCGCGCGCGGATGGATGCCGCTGTGTTCTTGCCCTTCTCGCGTGTCACAGCGCCTCCATGTAGGGGCGAATGACATTGCTAACCCGGCAGATTTTGGCGTAGCGGTAGACTTCATTGACGCTGGCCTTTTTCTGGCGAAGACAATCCTTTAGGGCTTCGATCGCGACATCGAGTCCGATTTTGTTCCGAAATTTGAAGCAGTCGGCGATGGTCTTTGCGGCTGAGTAGATGCGGACTGGAACGCCCTCTACCGTATGATTTTCGATTCCCTCGGTCAGCGATGGTCCCGATAGCCGAACGATTCTGAGTGAAGGCGAAGAGAGCACAGGTTTTCTTGCTCCCTTACGGAGAGCGATCCAAACAGAAGGGGGATTCTGGGTCGTGATCTCGTGGAAGGCGAGAGCTGAGAGCAGGCAAAGAACAGCTTCCGGCACACGCTTCGCCACTTCGGCGTAAGAGTGACGTTCCGTTACGTTGGCGTCGGGCAGTGTGTAGATTCCGCGCCCAGGCCGACTGAGCCGGCCTTGGCGGTGGAGACGAACGAGATACTCCCGTGGAAGGCCGATGGCCTCAATGTCGCGGGGCCTAACGATCCCGTGTTGGCCCACGTACCGCATAATCTTCTGGAGAGGTTTGGCCATAGCGCATGTCTCAATACGTCATTACTTAATCATATCTAATGACGTTTTGCAACACACTATGGGTCTTACCTCAAATACCCTGCCCCAGACTGAGATCTGTCATCGCGTTCGCTGTCGAGTGAGAAAACTGGATAGCAGAACTCTTGGAAACCTCGCCACTCAGCCTTTGGCCAAGATCGGCAGCGTCATTGGTATAGATCTTAGCGTCGAGGCTTGCGCGCGAGATGGAAACGTAGGCGAAGCGCGAATTGAGCAGGTCCGGGTGAACGCTGGTGTCGGCGCGAACGAGGACGCGCTCGGCGGTAAGGCCCTGCGAGCTGTGGCTGGTGACGGCATAGCCGTGGTCGAAATGAGGATGCTCGCGGGCGTTGAATTGAATCTGGCGGTTATCGGTCAGGCCTGCGGTGACGCGGCCATCGGGACGGATCGCTTCGATGACCGCAAGGTCGCGATTCGCAACGCCGAGTGCTTTGTCGGGTGCTGTGAACTGGATACGCTCGCCTACGGAGAACTCGCGGTCGATTTCTTGATAGACACTCACGCCGGTCAGGCGACGGGGATCGTAGGTCGCGAGCTCATGGTTCGCCTTCTCGACCGTGAGCAGGTTTGCGGCCGGGTCGATTGCAACTACCGACGCATACGCTCCGGCCCCGATCCCAATAGCTTTGCTGCCACGTGTATAGCGAACTATGTCGTTAACCTCATAGTGGTTTGCCCAGGAGCGTTCCGCCCCGGTCATGTCCTGCCGCTGAACCAAGACACGGAACGTATGATCCTCCGTGGCAAGGGTTCCGATCAGCTTCAAGTCCTGACGAACGGCGACGTTCAGCTCGCGGCGGGACACGTTGTCCGGCGAAACGATCAGAGTGTTCTGGGGCGATTCAACGTAAGTCTTGGCAATTGCGCGGACGCGGTCTTCTGCGTTGGGAATTTCCTTGACGCGTCCCTGCTGTTGGAGTGCTTCTATTGCAGCGGACACTTGGCCCGTGGCGAGCAATTCGACGGTAGATTTCAGAGCTGGGTCTTTCTGCCGAACGATCTCATCCAGTCTAGCTGTGCGCATTCCGGCGTCCTGCAGCTGCTCAAAGGGGCGGCCCGCTTCCACGCCCTGATGTTGGCGGATATCGCCGATCAGAAGCACGCGGTCACCGGCACCCAACCGCGAGAGGAACTCGCGCATCTGGTTAGTGCTGGCAAGGCTCGATTCATCTACAAGGTAGAAGTGCTTTCGTTCTGCTAGTTCTGGATTCGCGGTGCGGGCGAGGAAGCCTTGCAGGATTTCAGCCTCGATGCCTGCCTCATTCAGTTGACGTGCAGCGCGGGAGGTGGGGGCGAAACCCTCGACCTGATGCCCCTGAGTTTCTGCGGCGCTGCGGATCAGTGCGAGCGTGGTCGTCTTGCCAGAGCCGGCGAACCCTTGGATTCCTTGAATGCGGTCCGGCGAGCTCGGCACGTCCTCCACCACGGTCTTTTGTGCCCGGTTGAGGTGCGGGTGCTGGTCGGCAACAGCGATGGCCTGCGGACGGGGAAGAACCGGCTCGATATCGTTTTGTCCCTCACGGACTGTGCGGATAATTTCGTGTTCCGCCTCGATGGTTTTGGCGGTGGTGAACTGGCGAGCCGGCCTGCCCTGAGGTCGATCGATGATTTGAAATTCCCCAGAAACTAGGCGGGCGTCGAGATTGGCCCGGACCTGGGCATGGGTGATCTCGCCCATCCCACGACGGAGCCCGTCGCGGATCAGAGCACGTTCATCCACGACGGCCTCGCGCTCGAAGTTTTTGTCGCGCGAGAAGGTGAGAGATTCTCGTACCCGGCCCAATAAGTTGACGGGCTTCGCCTGATGTTCAGACTGTTCACGGGCCGCGCGCACAACAGCGTCGGCTTGGTGCCCAAAGTCTGCCGCAAGCTTCCGGTGCGCGGCCATCACTTCGTGCGGCGAATGAATCTCCTTGCGGTCCCGCGTAGAGTGCGCTGCGATCTGGGCAGCTTCTTTCCCCGAGCGGCCCGTGCGTTCGAGGTACTCACGAATCTGTTGGCTGCGGGGACTGGATGCATCCAGGTATTCCTGTGTGTAGCCCTTGATCTCCGGCGCGCCGCTCCGACCCGTCGTAATTTCGTAACCGAATTGGCGCAGTCGGTAGGTCAACTCGGATTGATAGATGGCCGTGGCGAACTGCTGCGAGGCGAAGAGGCTCTGGGGCTGAATTGCGCGAGGTTGGCCGTTATCGCGGTCGGTGACGTTGAAAACAACCGCGTGAGTATGCAGTTGTGGCGCGACATAGCCGTCGACCGGGCGGGCTGTATCGTGCTCAAACTTGGCAGCGATAAACTTGCCCGTGGTTTCAGGCGGATGATTACCGCCGATCCGGGCTGGTGTATAGTGTTCGAGTTGGTCCAGCGCAACACGGACGCTCTCCCGATGTGCTTCGCGAACGCGCTCGTCTCCGCCGACAAGCGCGGTGAGCGAGACAGATTTCGGCGCAGAAAAGGTGGCATCCTATCCGGCCCGGTGCTCCATCGTTTTGATGGTTTTGCCCTCTGCGTCCTGATATTCATACGACGCTCGTTGGCGCACCATTTGCTCGCCGGTGTGTGGATGCTGGCCCTGGCTAAGTTTCGCGAAGTCCTCGGCAGAGACCATTCCGGCAAGTCCGAAATCCCCGGCCAGCCGCCCTTGCCATTCGCCCGCGATGATGCCGCGTTGCGACCAATAGTTCTGCTCTTTCGCGGTGAACTCCTTCTGATGGTAGGTCTGTGCCTGGCCAGCGGAGAGCGGCTTGGAAATGGTCAGCATTGCAAGTAACTATCCCCTGAGATTGAGGCTTTGTTGAGTATTGACGCGGGTCTCAAGGTCTGCATCCTGGGGTATCTCAGTCGCTGTCCGCGGCGATTTTCGCTGCGGCGGAGCAGGGGCAGCCGGTTCGTGCTTCAGTTCAGTTGACCGAAGTTGCGGCTTAGCTGTTCCGATCGCTTTGGGATCGTACGGGAGCTTGTCCTCGGGCGTACTCCGCAGATCGAAGTCACTTGCGACAATCGGCATATCAAAGTATGGGAACGAGAAACGGGTGACATAGTTCTCATACTTCATGTAGGCGTGGAGGTCGGGGAGTCCGGAGATCTCGGACTCCATCACCAGCGGTTCAATCTGCCGGTCTAAGGCGAAGTTTCGCCCGGCACGGGAGCCGTCGAAGTGGGTCTCGCGTAGCCGTTCGATTTCGACCTTTCCGATGAACTTGCTGACCCACTCGCCAGCACTCGGTTCCTTTGTCTTGAGCCAAATGCTGGTTGCGGGCTGGGAGAGCATGACCTCAGCGAGGTGACCGTACAGGTATTCCAGCTGTGCCTTACCCTGGAAACCCAGAATGACCGGATTCTTGCTCTTCCTATTTTCGGTAATGGCGGTATGGAGTTGGGGGAGCTTCTGGAGACTTGCCAACTCGTCGATCACGAACCATGCCCGCTTCTGTCCGTCCTTCGGCTCGTTTAGAAGACGCAGGACGAGCAGATCGATCCATAGACTCTGAAGCGGACGAAGCGCTTCGCGCTCCGCAGGAAGCGAAGTAATAAAGATCCATCCCTGTCGCGTTTCAGCCCACTCCGTGGCCGACCATTCGCCATTGCCCTCGCCCTTCTTCGGGAGCAGACGAAGGCTGTCAGCGACCAATCCAAGCGAGCCAAGGACACCGGCACGCTGATGCTCCGCCTTCGGGTCGATCAGGTGGGCATGTTCCGTCCCTTTGAGCCTCCGGTCGATCTCCTGTGGGTCCGACATCCACTTCACTAATTCCTCCGGTGTTGGGCCATAAGCCATCAGAAATGCAAAGATTTTCTGCGGGGACTCGATGAAAAACTCACCTTTCTTGTCCTGCGGCGGCTGGAACAGGGATACGGCCAGAGCCTTCGCTTCGGAGCGCCGGCGCAGCTCTTCCGCCGGTCCCCAATAAGGGCACCTTTTGTCGAGCGGATTCAGGATCACGTCGCCGTTCTTCGGGTCGTAGAAGCGCTGGACGAACTCTCGTGCGGGATCGTAAACGATCGCGGAATCACCACGAGTTTTGATCTGTCGAAGGATCTGCAGCATGATCGCAGTTTTGCCCGCTCCGGTATCTCCGATGATCTGCATGTGCTGCGCTTCGGCCCTCACCGGTATGCGAATCATCGTCTTCATCCCGTCAGTCTTGATGCCTATGCCATTTCCAACGACCCTGCTGTTGAACTCTTTGGGCGTCATCATCTCCGGGCCTTTCAGGCGTCGTCCGTATCTCAGTTGTTGCCGCCGTCGCACGTCTTTGGGGATGGAAAACGGGAGTTGGATGACCAGTGATAGCAGACCGAAAAGCAGTGGGACCTTGTAGAGGTCGAAAAGGTTGTCGCCACCGTAAACCGCACTTTTGAGGTAGGCACTCAAGGACGCGTCGATATACTTCTGCTCCGGTCCCAAGTAAAGCAGAACATAGCCGCTCTGTAGGGCGGACCGCGAGAGTGCAAGTGGAATGGGCTTGCCGCCCGGTTCGGACGTGGTGCCGTCTGTCACGTCGGCGGTCGCCGCCAGACGCGGTCGAATCCCGCGAGCGGCCAACATGAGTATTCGATAGTTATTCCGGCGGCCGGTCGAGATTGCGCCTGCAATGCTCGATCGGATGTATGGCGGCGTATAGAAACGCTGCAAGGCGTCGTTGCCAAAGGTGAACCGGCAGTAAATGAAGAATCCAATGGGCCGCGTCTCTGCTGTCCAATGACTTTTAGGAAGAGGAGTATTCCACTTGGTTATAACGGACGTGCGGTTGATCACAATCGGGAGTGTTCTGAATCACTGACAATTCCGGCACGTGGGGCAATATCTGGGCGGTAGAAGGAGGTCCCAACAAAATGGAAATCAAAGTCTATGCATCAGGACCGGACCAAGAATTCAGCTTGAAGGGCGATCCGGCTAGGAACAGGACCGCTTGTGAACAGTGTTGTAGCAACGTGATTTTGTCACCCTAATGGCAACATGAAAATGTCACCCTGGCGAAGCTAGGGTGTGATGCAGGCGGGTGTCGCCGTAATAGAGCGAAACGCGCCCGTCCAAAGCTTGATAGATGTGGACTTTGGCTCCGGCAAAGCTGAAGCGTTGCCCTTGCTGCGGGATCTGGAAGCGCTGACCCTCCCATTGGACAATGTTGTCGTTGCTGACCACGCGCTGGTAAACGAAGCAGCAGATGCGTTCCAGATTTTGGGGTGCCGGGCGCCATGCGGTTTGCATTGCGCGGGGGCGGCGGGCAAAGCGGCGGTTGTAGTCGGCGAGAAAGAGGCGCAGCACGGCGTTGGCGGAGTCCAGATCGCAAGCCTGAGCCAGGCGGAGTTCGCTGGTGAGACGATCCTGGAGCACGCCCCAGAGTCGTTCGACGCGGCCCTTGGCCTGCGGAGTGCGGGCGGCGATGAAGGTGATGCCCAGTTGCTCCAGGGCGCGGCCGAACTGCGTGGGCTGACGTTTGCCGGCGAGCTGTTCTTCCACCGACCAGAAGTCGTCGTTGCGAACGAAGATGCCGCTGTGGTCGCCGTAAAAGGCGAGCGGAGTGCCGTGGCGGCGCAACAGTTGGCGAAGCAGGCAGAGATAGCCGAGCGCGGTCTCGGAAGGAAAGAACTGGGCGGCCAGGATTTTACCGGTGGCGTCGTCTAACGTGCTTCGATCAGTGGAACAGGGGGAATCTGATCCTGAATTCGCCATCGTGACCTTGACATCAAGCGAGCGTCCAGGACGCGATTGGCTTGTCGCCCTTTCGTGTTCTCGTGGAAGCTGTTAGGATATTTCTGTGCTAAACGGCGGCTCAAACTTTATTCGCGGCGTTGCCCAGATTGCGGACAATGGGGATCGCCCGAAGCCCTCTGTGCAGGCTGTTTTGCACATCATAGAGGTGCATGGAAACGCTGAAATTTGGTGGCGGTTTGGGGGCGGTTCGGACAGGAATCGCGCTCTTTTGGGCAACCAAGGCAATTCCATGCAAGATATGCAAATCTCGCAAGGCCGCATAAACACTGACGATTCTGCATATCGTTGATTTGGCGAGTGGGGACGTAGTTCAGTTGGTTAGAACGCTGCCCTGTCACGGCAGAGGCCGCGGGTTCGAGTCCCGTCGTCCCCGCCATTCTTTTCAAGCACTTGCAACCCTAGCATCCGGCAAATCAGGGGATGTTAGGGGACGATAAGCGCCGAACGAGAATGGTCCCATTCGAGAACGATTCCAAACAGCGCTCATTGGATTAGGTTTGTCTTCGGCAAAATACCTGTCGGCAAAATGGCGTCGACCAATTTGTCTTGTGCCAAGCGTTTGGTCTTCGATGTTGCCTGCAAGTATTTGTTCGTGACATGAAGGTTGCTGTGCCGCAAGTAGTCGCGGATCGTGAGCTGATGAAGAGATGGGATTGTGGCCACAGAACTCCCACCGGACAGCGTGTGAAAACAAAGCCGACATCACGCATTTGATTTTGGCTTTGGTCCCATCGGCCACTCGGTCGCTCGTAGCCAGCGCTCTACGCCGAGAACAGATGAAGCCAGCCAGGCACTCTTTCTCGTCCGTAAAGATAGATCCCAAGGAAAATCGCCTCAGTAAAGAAGGCGAACCCTTCCAGCGAGAACGGCATTCCAATGACGGCGCCGGCAAACCGCATGAATTGTGGCCAAAGGAGTCCAAGTTCAAACGACAACACAGTGCCGGACACCGCTCCTACCGCAAAGAGGATGGCTGTGCCCTTCGCCCAACGTTTTGCCAGCAGAAGATAGGCAGGATCTCCCGTGGAACGCCAGCGCCATTGCGCATGAGCCGCAGGGAGACATCCATGACCGCAAAAATGATGTGGAATGCGAGAGACACTCCCATCTGAGAGCGGGCTGCAAGTAAGTTATCCATGCTGCAACTCCGCTGTTTCGGTTGGCTCCGCCGCCTCTTCCCGGTTTTGCGGACGAGTTAATTCCTCAAGCAGAAAAATCACGGACTGATAGTCTTTGCCGGTGGCAAGATTATGCCCAACTCGCAGGTCCGGTTGCTACACAAGTACTTGTCGTAGTTTTGTCCCGGCGAGCTCCTGCGTTTCATCGGACGTTGCGGAGTGGGTTAGTTCGGGGTGGAGAAATCCACGATCGCCAACGAATGCACAGCGCGTAGCATAGATCGGGGTGACCGCCTTTTCTGCAAGGGCCTCACCAAGCTTCTGTAGTTTCTCAACCAGTTCCAGAAGATGAACGGCACAGACGAGATGAATCGCCGCGGAGGCGACTTTGCGCCGCACTCTGAGCTTCGGCAGAAGGTAATCGTGCGCCCAACCCACCGAGTCGATCAGCTTTAACTGCCTATGGCGCTCCGAGTTTTCGAGGGTCAGGTAGGAAAGTATTTCGGTCGTGATTCCGAAGCTGCACGAACTCGCATCACATACAACTGGTATCTTTCCCGCATCTGTCCATTCCCACATCTTCTCGACGATCTTGTTCGCCGTGCACTTGTTGCCGTCGGCATAGCCTTTTGAGTGCCACACGGTGGCGCAGCACCTTCCCGCCAGATCCTCCGGAATCCATAGCGGCATGCCAGCACCGCGCCGAGACGGCTACCATCGCTTCGGCAAGCGTGGGTTGCCGGATTTCGTCGGAACCAGCCTTGTCGTCGCGGGCTTGAACTGTCATACATCCGACAAGCCTTTTGTTGCGTCCAGCACACTCTTCGTTGTGGATTCAAGATAGTCTGGGGTGCGGTCGATTTTCGCCTGTGACAAATCCCGCGCCCGATTCAGGCGGTTATCACACCGATGAGGCGGTCTATGTCCTGCTCGGAGTTGAACAGATGAGGAGAGACACGAATCCTTCCCTCGCGCATGCTCACGACAACATTTTCCTTTCGCAACTTCTCATAGAGCTCGGCGGTTTTCTCCAAGGTGGGGGCGGTGAAGCAACCGGACGGCCCGCGCCGCGCGGAGTCTAGCGGACTGGCCGGAGAGCAGTCTTTGGGAAGGCGCTCGAACAAGAGTTCGACCAATTTCCGGTTGTGTTCGCGCACAAACCCAGGTCCGAGGCGCAAGACAAAATCCACCGAGGCGTCCATGGCGGCCAGGTTGAAATTGAAATAGGTGGACGCTTCCGCCGCGTCCCAACGGTCCGCACTGCGGGATCGTGTGGGATCGACAAAATTCAACGCAGAAAAACTGTCCGCGCCCTGGGCCATCCAATTAAACGGCCCTGGGCGTAAGGTATCCAGTCGTTCCGTTTTGGCCCAAAACAATCCTGTGCCCCATGGGCCGAGGAGCCATTTATATCCGGCGCACACCAGAAAGTCAGCGCCAAGTTCGTTTACATCCATCGGTACGGCCCCGCAAGACTGGCTCACATCAAGCACAAGCATCGCTCCTTGCGCGTGACAGGCCGCAGCCACGCGAGACGCATCTAACAGCGAGCCGTCGTCAAAGCGCGCATGACTTACGGAGATGACGCGCGTTCTCGGCGTCATCGCGGCAATCAGGTCGTCCGGCGTAATAAAGCGGTCTCGCGGCGCTACGATTTTCAGTTTCACGCCCGCGCGTTCTTCCATTGGCTTCCAGGTGGCGTAGTGCACCGGGAACTCTCCCTTGGCAGTGATGATCTCGTCGCCCGGCTTCCACGTGAGGCCATGCGCCACGGCCGCGAGGCCAGTGCTTGCACCCGTGGTTAGCGCGATCTCTTCCGGCTTGCTGCCGATGAGTCTGGCGATTGAGCCGCGAAGGCGGTTGGGCACTTCAAAGAAAGCGGAATAGCCTACGCGATGCGGAAACGTCTTGGCTTCGAGAGCGGCTTGCACCGCGCACAGGGAAACGCGGGGCATCGGTCCGAATGCTGCGGTGTTCAAGTACGCCGCATCTTCAATCTCGAACCACTCCTTCTTCCAGTCGGTTACAGGTTGCGTTGTGGCCATGTTCGCTCCAAACTCGAGGGGAATCTTGCCGTCGATCTTCAACCCATCGACGTTGGACCATCCTCTTTACGCGTGCAATCTGCCGCGACACGGTTCCCGTGTGTCGCGTTTAATGCTTTACAAAGCCACTGGATCCATGTAACTATACAGTTCGTCGATTGGCTAACTGACATAAGAAATATAGGTCGCCATGTTGCTAATTGTCAAGTATATTGCGCCCCGTGCCCTGGTGTGACAGGCGAGTAAGTCGCCCAAAATCACGATGCGACTGGTGCCCGCACAATCCGATTCTGAGGAGATGACAATGTCCGTATACGACAAGCTCGACGCTCTCAATATCACCCTTCCAAAACCCACGCCGCCGGTGGCAGCTTTTATACCCTTCCTCCGCACCGGCAATTTGCTTTTTCTCTCTGGTCATATCGCCAGGATCGATGGCAAGCCCTGGGTTGGCCAGTTGGGTGCGAATCTCACGACCGAGCAAGGGAAAAATGCCGCACGTTCCGTGGCTATCGATCTGATGGGCACACTCCATGCCGCGGTGGGCGATCTAAATCAGATCAAGCGCATCGTTAAGCTGATGGTGCTCGTGAACAGCACTCCCACATTCTCCGAGCAGCATCTGGTAGCCAATGGTGCTTCTGAGCTTTTCGTGGAAGTGTTTGGAGATATGGGGAAGCATGTTCGCAGCGCCTTTGGGGTCGCTCAGATTCCGCTTGGATCGTGTGTGGAAATAGAACCAGTCGTTGAGCTTCTCTGAAGCGGAAGAGTACGTTTAGCGATGAAAGGATGCCCTCTCGATGAAGGCGATCTCCGTAAGCGAATTTGGCGGTCCCGAAGTCCTGAAACTGGAAGATGTGCCTGACCCTCGCCCGCCCCAATCGGGAGAAGTCCTAGTTAGAGTCCTAGAACACGGCTTTGGGCGGATGACGTGAAGAAACACTGTCACCGCCCCGGTCGGAAGTCCCTTCACATCCACGACGTGGTGTTTTCCTGCCGTGGCCCTATACTTTCGCTAGAATGGCTTTCTTGATTTGCCTGATTCTGGCCTCGTCGCGTTTATAGAAGGTCCACTTCTTGATTCTCTTGGGACGGGTCAGTCCGGCTTGGCACAGGATTTTCATATGCTCACTCGTGGTTGGTTGACTGACACGAAGTTTGCGTGCGATCAGGCAGCCGCAAACCCCGTCCTTCACTAAATCGCCGTCGATTTGCGGAGGGAAATGTTTTGTTGGGTTCTTAAGCCACTCGAGAATTTGTAGTCTGCGCTCGTTCGCGAGAGCTCGGATTGCGACAGTCGATATCATTATACGATTAGTACACTCCCTAATCATCATAACACTTCAGTGTTTGAATCGCCATTTTCGGGCTCAACGGAGACCGACACCCTTAAATAAGGCGTTGGACGGCCGCAGTCAGGAGCGTGCGTCGGCAATCCATTTCCAGACTCGGCGACCGTTTTCTAGAGCCCGACCTCACCATAGGCTACAAGTCGATTCAGCACGGTCGTGACCGACATCATGGGATCCTTATTTCGCTCGAGCATTGGCGGCAGTTTTTCTTGAATCCGGTCACAGACATCGTGCGCACTCAGAGCTTGGTGAAGCCGGTCTGCCGTTTGTTGTTCTTGCTGCCATTTGCGAGGAGTTCGATGAAGCGTTGGCCGACGGTGCCGGTAGCGGCGAGAATTCCGGCGCGAAGTTTCTTTGGCATGTAACTCCTCAGACCTGAATACGTGGCGTGTGCTCTTAGTCGGTGATGGCGCAGCTAATCGGCCAGCCGGCTATGCGCGAACCGTTCCATCGCCGACAACCACCGCTTCACCGCCGACCCGAACCTCCTCGAGAACTCCAGCACGGATCGAGAGCGCAATGTGAATACGACTCGGGCGACCCATGCGGACGCCTTGGAGGCTCACGAGCCGCGAGGCCGTGTCAGATGACACGGCGTTATGCTGGAGCAGATATGCGCCCAGCGGTCCACTTGCGCCGCCAGTGGCGGGATCCTCCGGAATGCCGAAGCCGGGCGCGAACATTCGACTGTACACCGTCGCATTATCATTGGCCGGCTGGGGCGAGAATACGAAAACAGGGTGCTCTTCGAGGTTCACCGTGCGGAGTAATGCGCACAGCTTCGCACGATCAAGGGATGCCGCGTCGACCGCCGCGCGCGACTTTAGCGGAACGTACACAAACGGGACGCCAGAAGAAGCGATCTCTACCGGCAAATCCCCCCCGGCAAGGTCGCTTGGTTGAACGCCAATTGCGGCGGCAACCGCGACGGTGTCGGCGATGACAGGCCCCAAGGTGGGAAGCGGTTGCGTCATCCAGGCAAAGCGCAGCGCGCTCGGACCCCACTCGAGCCCCACGGTCGTTGGTCCGATACCGAGGCCCAGCACTGCCTTATCGGCGCCTGCACGCAGCCGTCCCGCTCCGGCGAGCGCAAAGGTCGTTCCGACTGTCGGAGACCCAGCCATGGGCAGCTCCAGGGACGGCGTGAAAATGCGGACGCGCACGTCGGTCCCGGCAGCCTCGGGAGGCAATACAAACGTGGTCTCGGGCAAAGCCAATTCTTTCGCGATCCGCTGCATCCGCTGTTCGTCAATTCCTGCGGCATCGAGGAACACGGCCAACTGGTTGCCCGTGAATGGCTGATCCGTAAAAACATCGAGATGGACGTACTGAAGAACAGGCATTGGCTCCCACTCCTTAAAGCGAACTTAACGCGCTCTAGACTCCAGCTTCAGGCATCGTCTGTGTTACGCGAGACGCGATCCTTAGTTCTTGCCAAGTCCGCTTGAGTGAACTATTAATGTGACAGTTAGCTAACTAACGACATATAGTGGCACAGATTATCGCAAATGTAAAGTCTGGCACTTGTCCAGTAGATTGTTGACACTTTTCATTCCTTTCTTTGAGATGAACTCCGCAGCAGGGATCTGCTGCGGAGTTAAGTAGCCAATCGACATCGCCGATTGTTGCGATGGCAGGAGAGAACCCAGTAATTCCGCGGCCTTTCTCTTCGCTGCGCGGTACGATCACCTAAACCGCACCATGCTTCCAGGAGAACCGCTGATGTTGGGTGTTTAGTTGCTGCGCGGTCCCGAACTCATTTTCGCCGCTGGCATTCCCCGCCGGCGCGCCAATTTACAACCCAGTTGCCAAGATTAGGATTCCAGCAGCGCCCGTAACTTGTGAGCGTATCTGCGGCTCGACGTGACCACCGTTCCTTCTGCCAGTTCGATGTCGTATATCCCATCGAACATCGGACGAATCTCGCTAATGCGGGCACCGTTCACGATGGCGGATTTCCGCACGCGGATGAAGTGGTGTGGCGCCAGTTTCTCTTCCAGGTGTGCCATGGTTTCCCGCAACAGGTGACTGTCGCTGGCGGTGTGTATGCAGGCATAGTTTCCCGTGGCTTCGATCCACAAAACGTTGGAAACGGGGACAAAGAAAATCCGCTTCTTGTCCTTTACCACAAAGCGTTCCAACGGGCGGAGACTACGGAGGGATTGGAGCAGTGGTTCGAGACCTCGATTTGCTTTCCTGGACTGCTCGAGGATCTGGCGTGCGTGAACTAGGGCCTTGGCAAATCGCTCCTTATCATACGGTTTCAAGAGATAGTCAACTGCGTGCACTTCGAATGCACGAACGGCGTGCGCATCGTGAGCCGTGACAAAGATATATACGGGAGCGGGGCCGGTGGCTGGCTCCACATTCTCGATAACTCCAAAACCATCCAGATCAGGCATCTGCACATCGAGAAAAACGATGTCGGGATGAAGTTCATTGATCTGCTCCACCGCCCTTATTCCGTTCGCCGCCTCGCCTACAACTTCAATGCCGTTGTGTTCGGCCAGATAGCGGCGGATACCGCGCCGGGCGATCGGTTCGTCATCGACGATAAGGACTCGCGTCTTCATGCGAACTCCGCAATGGAATGGTGATGATGGCCTTACAGCCTCGACCGTTGCCCCCGGTAAGTTCCAGCGACGACTCGTCCCCGTAGAGCTGTTTCAAGCGTGACTGGACATTGGTGAGTCCGACGCCGAATCGCAGGCGCGATCCCGGTGCCGGACCCGGGCCATCATCGCGGACGCAGAGCCAAACTCTGCCGTTGTGGCGTTGCGCAGCGATCTCTAGCCGGCCTGCGGAGGAATCGACGCTGATGCCGTGCTTGATGGCATTCTCAACCAGTGGCTGAAGCGCCAGGCTCGGTACATAGACTGCGAGAAGGTCAGGTGGCACGTCCATATGAACTTTCAAGCGATCATGAAAGCGTGTCTGTTCGATCTCCAGATACTTGCCGACGAACTCGAGCTCGCTCTGCAAGGTGATCTCGTTCTCCCGCCGTTCGAGGGCCATGCGCAGCAAGTCGCCGAGGCAGACCAGCAGACGGCTCGCAGCATCGACATCTTCCTGCATCAGGACTCCAATGGTGTGAAGACTATTGAACAAAAAGTGCGGATGTAACTGGCTCTTAAGGTTCTCAAGTTCGGCATGGGAGAGCTGCGTCTCCAGTTGCGCCGCTCTAGTCTGGCGCTCCATAGCGGCCTGGTAAAAGTGGATCGACTGATACAGTCCCACAACCAACCAGTACGTAAGCATGCCAGTAAAGCTCATAGATAGAACACTGACTGCGAACGTCGGGAGAAGGCGCAGCGCACTAGGATCAGTTATGCGAAAAACTGACTGCAGAAGTCCGCGGCTCAGAAGGTATTCGGTGACAGATGCCAGGGGAGCCATCATGAGCGACGTGATTGTGTGGATCGCTATATGAGGTACAAACCTCGGCCCCGTCAACGCGAACCGTTTGGCCAGACCAATCACAAGCGGTGTGTACGCCGCCCATACGTACCAGTAGACAAGTTCGAGCGCACCCACGATCACCCAGCTGACGTGCATACCCTGTACCTTCACCAGCACGATCCTGCGCACGGCAAACAGCAGTCCTACAATCGTCCACGCACACAGGATCAAAATCCATCTCGTCCGTCCCATATCTGGTGTGGCCTGCAGCAATGGGTGTGTCGACCCTCCGGCACGGATTATAGCTGACCCTTCGAAGGAGACATCACTGAGGACAGGGCCGTCGAGAGCGCCAAGTTCTCTCGGCAAAGCAATTTCACCGGTCCACCGGTCCAGGTTTGCGAACTGGCAATCGGGCAGTTGCTGGCAAACGCGGCAACTCCACAACCATCGCAGCTGCAGAAGGGCCTTTGTCTAGGTTGATTGGGGAGAAGGGTAAGGAGCTCAAGACTCCACGTGCTGCCATCCCAATGTAACGGAGCGTTTCAAACGGAAGGTACAAAGTCTTTGGCCGCCAATCCAGACGTTTGTGCTGGACACAGCTGCGACACTTTGAATTCCGGTTTTGCCCTGTAAACGGATCCGTGGCAACAGTACTTGACTGCCAACTCTGACCGCTTGTCTCATTTCGGACACCGCATGTCACTTTTCCTGCAAACACTGGTTTTTCGCGGCATATGTTCCATGAGCAGGGGCATCGCCAAGAACGTATTGGCGTTGCGATGACACTGTGGCCGAGAGGGCGTACAAGAGGAGAGGAAGCGAATGAAATCGAGATTGGCAACTTCAATACGTTGTAGTTTTCTACGCATAAACCTGGGGGGGCGCATTCTGGTCTCCACGTTAGTGGCGGTAATCGTAACGGCTGCAGCCGGGGCGCAGAGTGTTCCTGCCGTCAGTTCGGCAGAAGCGCAGGATGAGCGCGCATATACGGAGGGCCCGGTCACTCTGGTGGCCAACATAGAAGTTGAGTACGGGCGTTTTGAAGAGTACATCGATTGGCTAAATTCGACATGGAAGCCGACCATGGAAGCCACGAAGAAAGCTGGGCTAATCATCGATTACAAGGTCTTCAGGCTCACTCCAAAATCACCGGGTCAGCCCAATATAATTCTCTGGATCACTTATAAAAACATGGCGGGTTTAGATAAAGGCGTCGAGGAAGAAGAAGTGGCCAAGAAAGTAATCGGTAGCACCCCGGTTCAGAACAAGGCCAGAGTGGCCCGGAATGAATACAGAAAAGTTCTGGGCTATGAATTGTTTCGTGAACTTATTTTGAAATGAAATTGTTATACGTGTTCAAAGAGCGCGCGCCAATATTTATAGATGCGGCTTCGGCAGTCCGCCCGATTCACCAAAAAAAGATGAGGACAAAAATGAAGACAACTCTTGTGATCCCCGCCTTGCTGTTACTCGCCGCCTCGGCGGCTGCACAAACAACGCCCGCGCCAACGAAGGACCCGGTCAGCTCCGCCCTACGAGACATCCTGCCTGGCCGGCGGAAAAACACCGTCGCAGCCGTCGAGGCCATGCCCGCCGAGAAATTCAACTACAAACCCACCGCCGACCAGATGACATTCGGCCATCTCGTCGTCCACATAGCCGAAACAAATGATCTGCTATGCAGCAAGGCCGCTGCTGTCCCCGCTCCCAAGGTCGACGAGGTGAAAGAGACGGACGCGAAAGACAAGCTCGTGGCCGCGCTCAAAGCCTCCTTCGATTTCTGTTCCGACGCGCTGGCGAAAATGGACGACTCAAAACTAGCCGATACCACGGAAATCTTCCCCGGACGCCAGGGTTCCCGTGCCTGGGCCAGCATGATCCTCGCAGGTGCTTGGGCCGACCACTACGCCGAAGCGGCAATGTATCTGCGCTTGAACGGTGTGCTGCCGCCGACCGCCAAGAAATAAGAGGGGAAGAAGATTGGCAACTTCAATACGCTGCAGCTTTCTACGCATGAATCTGGGGGGGCATTCTGGTCTCCACGTTAGCGGCGGTAATCGTAACGGCTGCAGCCGGGGTGCAGAGTGTTCCCGCCGTCAGTTCGGCAGAAGCGCGAAAAGCGATTCAAGTCGGTTACGCCGAGTGGGCTAAAGCGGCTGTGCGGTTGGACAAGGTCTCAGTGCGCGGGCTGCCAGACGGGAGTGTGCGAGTCACGAAAGTTGGAGAATGGACGACCAGTCTGGGGCGATAAAATGCTCGCTGGGTTGCAAGTGCGCCTGAAGAATTTGAAGTGCAGGGACTCCTCGATATATATGCCAATGGTGCTCGGATTCGATGTCTACGGCACGCTGGTAGACCCTTTCGGGATGGAGCGGCAACTGGAAGCTTTGTTCGGAGATCGTGGCGGTGCCATTTGTGCCTTGTGGCGTCAAAAGCAGTTGGAATACTCGTTCCGGCGAGGACTCATGCGATGCTACGAGGACTTCGACGCTTGCACTGACCGGGCATTATCATTTGCAGCTAAGACATTCAAGATCGAGTTGTCCGAGGCCGCACGGCGACAACTGCTGACTGAATACCTGAACCTGCCAGCCTTTCCCGATGTGCTGCCCGCATTGGAAACCCTAAAGTCGTCGGGTTGCAGGTTGCTGGCTTTTTCGAACGGCGTCGAAAAGAGTTTGCGGACGCTGCTGGGCAATGCTGGCGTGCAACACTATCTGGAAGGCGTGGTCAGCGTTGACGACATCAAGACTTTCAAGCCAAACCCGGATGTTTACGACTATCTTGTGAGCCGGGGCGGTCGTGCTCGCGAGGATACTTGGCTTGTCTCCCGCAATCCCTTCGATGTGATCGGTGCGAAGGCTGCGCACCTGAGCGCAGCGTGGGTCAAGCGAAGTCCCGAAGCTGTATTTGATCCGTGGGAATTCGAGCCAGACATTGTAATCGGCGATCTGACCGAACTTGCCGCTGGGTTGAAATTGCGGGTTAATCCTTGATCGTCTTCTTGACGACGTAAATCGAGGTCTTTCATGAAACACAAATCTCTGTTTCTATTTAGGCTTGTGCTGGCGACCATCTGTTTCTCTGCTATCGCTTCAGCGCAGGCGCTCAAACCTGTTCAGCTTCCACCGCCGCAAATGACAGGGGGACGCCCTCTGATGGAGGTTCTCAAGGATCGTAAATCAACTCGCGAGTTCGGTTCGGGTACGCTCTCGCCGCAGACGCTTTCCAACTTGCTCTGGGCGGCTTTCGGAATCAACCGACCCGATGGGCGTCGTACTGCGCCTTCCGCCATGAACTGGCAGGAAGTAAGCATCTACGTGGCAACGCCCTCAGGCGTGTACATCTACGATGCCAAGGCGAACTTGCTGGAGCCCGTGCTGGCGGGCGACTTCCGGGCGGCTACTGGCACGCAGACCTTCGTCAAGGATGCGGCGATGAACCTAGTCTATGTTTCCGATATTTCGAAGACTGACGGTACGGCTTCTTCCGAGGCGGAGATGTACACCGCAGCCGATGTGGGATTCATCGCACAGAACGTTTACCTCTATTGCGCATCCGAGGGGCTCGGTGCGGTGGTGCGGGCGAGCATCGACAAGCCCGCGCTTGCCAAGACTCTGAAGTTGCAGGCCAACCAGAAGATCATCTTGGCGCAATCGGTGGGGCATCCGAAGAAGTAGTGTGACCCATCCCCAGAATTCGAATGAAGCCGTTCGCCCAACCCGAACCCCTAACCGATGCCGAACTCGACCGCCTCGGCGATTTCCTCAAGAGATGCAAGGGTGGCAAGGCCATGAATCTCGAAGAACTCGACGGGTTCTTCTCCGCGTTGATAGCAGGGCCAGAACCCGTAATGCCATCCGAATACAACCGGGAAGTCTTCGGCGGCGAGATTTCGGAAGTCGTGGAGTTCTCCGGTCTCGACGAAGCACAGGAGATTCTGAATCTGATGATGCGGCACTGGAACAAGATTGCCTCAACGCTCTACAAGGGCGAAATCCATGTTCCGCAAATTTTTGAGGACGCGAAAGGCGAGCTTCAGGGCAACGACTGGGCACGCGGGTTCATGCGGGGGATGCAGATGCGCCACGATGCTTGGGCTGAGCTTATCGACGACGAGAAATATGGTGGCTCCCTGATCCCGATGATGACGCTCTATCACGAGCACGACGAAGACCCGGAGATGCGCCCCGACCCGATCGCGCCCGACAAGCGCGAGCAGGTCATCGCTTTCATGGCGGCGGGGTTGATGAACGCCTACGAGTATTTTCGGAAAGAGCGGGAAGGCGATCTTGGCGTCCCTATCTCTGAATCCTTGCGCCCGCTCCACGGAATCCGCCAATGTAGGAAAAACCACTGGCAGGCGATTCTTGCGCCGTCCTATTTGCACGTTACATGAAGAAACCCGAACGCGGCGGCGCCCGGTGATGAGTGGCGGAACACGATCGGATGGTGACCGGTTTTCATCGAATAGGAGGTGGCGACTTCGTGCACGGCCCATTCCGCCACTCGCCTGCCGAGAATGGCGACGGTTCCTCCGCTGCCGCCGCCGGTGATTTTCGCGCCATAGAGTCCATCTTTTGGTCCGCTCGCGCGCACAAGATTGACGAGCAGGTCTGTCCCCTCTGAGCCCAGCCCACATGCCGAATAGCTGGCGTGGGACTCATACATCAGTTCTCCCAACTGCTCGAATTGCGTTTCTCCTAAGCGCTCAACCAGAAGCTCGGCGAACCTTCTAACTCGAAAGTTCTCATAGACAGGATGAGCGGTTGGCTGTCTCGTGGGATAGGTCCGTTGAGGATTTACCTGCGTCACGGGATCGGTGGTTCCATGAAACCTCGCCAGAAACTCCTCACCGCGCATTTGTTCGGGTATTTGCTGTCGGTATTGCTCAAACTCCGCTGGAGTGAGATTGGCCAGGTAACCCTTCCAGCGAGCATCGCGAATCTCCACTTGCGCAGTGTTTGCATTGGCTCGCACTGGAAGCCCGGCGAGATCGGCAATGATGCGGTAGCCCATAAACGCGCCTATTCGGACCGAACTGTAATCCGATCCTGAGACTGAATGGCGAACTCCAGAATCGATTCCCCAGAACGCGATTTCATGCGGCACTTCGACCGTTCCCCGGACATCAGCCGGCTGGCATAAAAGCTTGAGAAGACGGTCTTGTTCTCCCCTCGCCGCAGTCATCTGGTCCATAACGCCGCAGGGAGCGCCAACCACCCGGTTCTCCACGGTCTGGCAGAGGAGTGCAAGAGTGCGCGGCTCGAGCTTGATGTCGAATGCCGCACAAATGGCCTGCATCGTTGCTACTTCAATCGCTGCCGAGGAACTCACTCCCTTGCCCTCCGGGACATGCGAGTCCAGCAGAATTCGTATTCCGCCGCATCTGGCACCGCATTCATGAATGAGCACGAGCAACGTCCCGGCGATGTAGGCTGCCCACTGCTGTCCGGAATTGCGACGGAAATATTCGCGCGCGGCGTCGTAATCCAACGGCCTCCCCTCAGGCGCAAGATCGTTTAGCAACATCGAAAACCTCGTGCTTCCTCTGCCGTTTTCGCTGTTGCCCAGACTTACAATTTGCACTGACTGCAGATGATTGAGTTGCACAGCGGCCAATGCCGCCTGCTGGATAGGCAACTGCAGGACCAGAGAACCCGAATAGTCCGCGATACCGCCCATGACATCCAGGCGGCCCGGAGCACGACCCACAAAAATGTCGTTCTCCCGGTCAAACAAAAGCTGGGCCTCGCGAGAAGAGCTCAACGTCAACAAGAAATTCTCGACATCGGCAAGTCCTTGCGTGGACCCGCGTACGATGCGGTATGCGGACTGTCCGGTTTTCGCCAACCTTGTTTCCTCAGGAGCCTTAGATTAAGTCTCTCTTCCGCAATGCGGCATGCAGTAGCGGCTCGATCTGCGAACGAATATCGCCGTTGGCGTATCCGACCCATGCGACATCTGGCTCGACGGATAGCTTGGCGTTAATCGGCTGACCCAAGGGGTTGCTGACGATTACTCCTAACTCACGCGCGATGAGCTCCGTGCAAATGTCGTAGGGATGGCAGCAGATGCCCAGCGCCAATCCGCGCTTCCTGAGACCAGCCTCCATCAGCGGCCTCAGATCGGCGACAAATCTGTCATGCCCGGCCATCAATTCAAACAACTGGCCTCCCGTCGAAGCGTACTGATCCTCGAAACAATGGGCCTTGCCAGGCTGGACCGGGCCCAAAGCGCCGCGCACGATTTCCTCGTCCAGCGCGGCAAGTTCTTCTCGCGCTCCCGGGAAAAAACGCGCCACCATTGCGAATCCGTGCGCAATCGTGCGCGCCTTCGATGGCTTCAACGTCAGGGGACTCACTTGCCCGTTCAGTCGATTGTAACGTTCCGCCTCGACGCCCTCGCCGCACACGGCCCATGCTGCATCGCACAGATGCTGCTTCACCAGCGGAATCTCCGTCTGTACCGCGAGTTCAATGTCCCGAAGACCGGTTTGCGGCCCGCGATTCGGCGCAACTCCCGTCAGCACCCAGGCGCTGCGCTTCTGGTACATGATCCCGCGTGTGCCATCAATCGGATCAACAATGATTCGCCACTGCACATCGCTCTCGCTTGCCCCACGAGGAAGCACAACCTGTCCGCCATGCAGGCCCTCGGCGATCAGCACGATGCCGCCACTTGGAGCGGCCTCGCGTTCAAAGAATTCGACAATCAAGTCTTCACTCACGCGGTCAATCGCGTAAATCGTGTCGCCTTCCTGTTCCTGCGCGATGCCCGACATCGCCTCGGTCGAAGACCTCTCGCACGCGGCGACAACGGCGTCGCGAATCTGGGCGTGGAGTTTCCTGATCGGCGCAACCAGGGGATGAGCGAGCACCATCACAGTTCCTTACCCGAGTGCTGGTAATGTTCCTCAGGCAGCGAACGCAATTCTGTGGCTTTTTCTTCGGGAGACGTATCGCTCAGAAAATTCCCTCCGCCCACTTCAGGCCCTGCGAGATATTTCAACAAAGACGGCTTGCGCAAGGGAGGATGAAATTCCACATGAAAATGAAAACTGCTGTAGTCGCCGTCATCGGTCGGCGCCTGATGCAGGGGCATAACGTAGGGAAATGGCATCTGCCAAAGGTTGTCGAATTTTATGGCCAAACGGTGCAGCACCTGGGCAAACCCGCGTAACTCGTTGTCCGGCACGGCAGCCAGGCTCGGATAAGTCCGTTTGGGCGCCACATACACTTCGTAAGCGTAGCGCGCGAAGTACGGCACAAAAGCGATGGCAGATTCGCTTTCACAGATGATGCGGCGGCCATCGACTTTTTCCGCCGCTAGAATGTCCTGGAAAAGAATTCGTCCCGTCTCCGCAAAATGCCGTCGGCTCGCTGCCGCCTCAATCTCGATCGTGCGGAACACAAAATTCGTCGCATAAATCTGGCAGTGCGGATGAGGATTCGAAACCCCGACCACCTCGCCCTTATTTTCGAAAATCAAAACATGCGAAACCTCGGGGCGGTTCCCCAGGTCCACGTACTGAGCCTGCCAAACCTGCAGCAGCTTCTCCACTCCTGCCAGGTCGATTTCCGCCAGCGACAGGTTGTGCTTCGGGCTGTAACAGACGACGCGTGCAAGTCCATTCGCCGGTCGATTGCGGTAGATCCCCGGTGGAACTTCCAGATTGGCAGGCGCGGACACGTCAACACAAGGATGATCGTTGTCGAACACGAAAGTGTCGCTGTATCGGTCGTTCTTCTTGCCGCTGACCCGCAAATTCCCCGGACAGAGGTAGCAGTCGGCCACATATTCCGGGACTTCCATTTGTTTACGGGCCACTGTCGCGCCGCTCCAGGGCCGGTTCTGCCGGTGCGCCGCGACGATCACCCACTCTTCCCGCAACGGATGCCAGCGCTCCTCCCAAAGCATTTCTTTTTCCTCGTGAGCAGAGTTGCCGATTTCTGGTTTCATGGATCTCGCAGGCAATCGAATATTACTGAACTGAAATGACCGTTATCGACTTTGGGGCTAGATGGAGCGTCAATTTACCGCCCTCGATGTTTGCTGAAACCGGCTTAGGCGCCACGGTGTCGGGCTCTTCAAACGTATTGACGTTGTCCACCTTCGGCGCGGTGAGAGTCTCTCCCGCAGCCGATTTCGCCCGAAAGCCCGTCAGCGTAGCCTCGACTTCAATCGCCTGACCCGGATCGAGGTTCGTAATTTCCAGCCACAACTTCCCGTTCGTATCCTTCGCCGCAATCGCGTCCACGCGCGGCAGAGTAATACCGTCATGCCGGTAGCTGCCGGCGTTGAACGCGACTGGCACAAACGTCGCGTCCTGGAACGGCACGTACATCTTGAAGACGTAATAAGTTGGCGTCAGAACCATTTTCTCTTTGTCCGTGATGATCATGGCGTGCAGCACATTGATCATCTGCGCGATGTTGGCCATGCGCACCCGATCGGCGTGTCGGGCAAAGATGTTCAGGTTCAGCGCCGCCAGTATGGCGTCCCGCAGGCTGTTCTGCTGAACCAGGAATCCCGGATTCGTGCCCGGCAGAGGCGCGTACCACGCGCCCCATTCATCCACCACCAGCGCCACCTTCTTCTGCGGGTCGTACTTGTCCATAATGGCCGAATGCTTTTTGATCAGGTCAGCCATGTCTAGCGTGGCCTTAAGAATCTGTGCGTACTCGTCTTCTCCGAATCCTACCGACTTAAACGCTGGCGGCCACTTCACGACCGTGTAGTTGTGCATGGAAAGGCCGTTGATATCCCAGCTCCACGTGTGTTGCTGGTAAGCCTTCATAACGGTTTCAGTCCAGTCAGTCCAGCGCTGTTCGCCGCCGCCCGGACCGACGGCGATCTTCAGCATTTGGTCTTTCTCCATCTGCGCCGGATTGTAGTTGCGAACGAACCGGCTGAAGATCTTCATCCGGTCCAGATAGTACTCGGGCGTCATGTTGCCGCCGCAGTCCCAGCTTTCATTACCGAGTCCGACCCAGGCCACTTTGTACGGCGCCGGATGCCCGTTCGCGGCGCGCTCCTTCTCGAGCGTCGTCGCCTGCGCGGCGGTCATGTACTCCAGCCAATCGGCCGCTTCATGGGGAGAACCCGAGCCCAGGTTGACCGAGACGTAGGCCTCGCTACCAATCTGGTCGATGAAGTCCATGAATTCGTGCGTCCCAAAAGTGTTCGGTTCGATCACGCCGCCCCAGTTGGGATTCAGCCTCACCACTCGCTGCGGCCCGATCCCGTCGCGCCAGTGATATTCGTCGGCGAAGCAGCCTCCGGGCCAGCGTACGTTCGGCACATGAACCACTTTCAATGCGGCAACCACATCGTTGCGAATACCGCGTGTATTCGGAATTGTGGAATCGGAGCCAACCCAGATTCCGTCGTAAATACCGTGTCCGAGATGCTCGGCGAACTGCCCGAAAAGATTGCGGTCGATCTTCGCGCCGGGTTTGGATGTGTCAATCGCCAACTCGACTTTCTGTGCAGCCAGTCTCGGCGCGGCGATAGCGATACCGATCAGAGTGACAACGACAAAAATTGCACGCGTAAGAAGCGATACCCTTTTAGGCGGAAGCGCCGCCGACAAACGGCGAACGAATGAGGAGGATTGAGTTAAGAATCCTGTCCTCGCTGGGAGAGTATCGACATGAACTATCGGGGAACGGACTATGGATTGAGATCCATGAGGGTTCGTAAAGGCCATCTGCTCTTCTCTCTTCTCCGCAGACTCGGTGCCGACTGGCATCTCTTTTGAAGGGCCATGATAGCTCAAGACCTATCGGAAGCAGGGTGTATCTCGAGAAAAATCGCCGCCTGATCGGGTTGTGTCTAGAGACACGGCACCTTCCCAGCTCACAGAACCATCGTCCACGGAATTAAACCCGGGGGAGTTGGAGTGACGACGTGTTGTTCATCAGCGCATTATCAAACTCTCTCACAACAACAAAGCCGAGGTGATTATTTCGGAGAACATGATGAATCAACTGGGCGATCTCACCTACAGCACCGTTCGGGAGCATCAGACGATGTCTCTACTGAATCATCTTCGAGGATGCTGACAACGATCGAAGGCAGGGCTGGGGCTCCCTCTCGGAAGCCCTAGATGGTTTGCTGGTGGTTGGTCGACCACCGAGACCATGGATGAGGTTCTGGGCGTGTAGTCGACAAAAAAGGAAACTAAGGTCGTTCATTCAGTTTTCATTCAGTTTCGGAAGATAATCTGTGGGACCACTGAATATGTGGAGGTTTAGGTTGGTTGCGGGGGGTGGATTTCAACCACCGACCTTTGGGTTATGAGTCCAACCAAATAAGCGACAGCAACATTTCAACGACTTGACGCCGCCGGGAACGACAGAAAATCATTGAAAAGACACCAAAGCATAGTTGTTGGACTACAGTCGGGACCATAGTTAAGCACGGCCTCCACTCTTATCAAAGGGCAGTCTCAGTTCTGCCGCAAACAAGACTAATTCTTCGCATAGACGGGGCCAGCATTGCGGTTGGGCGGATCGGATATAGCGCGGATATAGGATATAACCGCCTGAACGTCAGACTTGCTGAGAGTATTTCCCCAAGCTGGCATGAGCGCCGACTTATTGAGCGCAGGACCGCCATGACTGATGATGGCGGTAAGGTCGGCATCAGTCAGTCTGTTGAGGGTGTCGCCCTCGGTAAAAGGATGCGGTTTGATCTCGAGATTATCGAAGTTGGATACACGCTCCACAGTCGATTCGGGATTGTGGCAGCGCTCGCAATATTGATCGTTCAGCTGGCGACCCATCGTCTGCTGATAGCCAAGCGCGATCTCTTCGACTGTCAGCCCAATTTTCTTTCGCGACTTGTCCGTGGTTGACGCAGTGAGCTGATAGCGGCCCGCCATGTCGCCGAGAGCTATGTAGGTCGTAACCTGGCCGCTGGAATCTGTAAGTCCGTTGGGAGGATCGAAGGTTACTCCCGGCGCGGCACTGAATTCCACCAGTGCGCCCGGTACAGCAGTGCCTTGCTCGTCATTCACCTGCACGACTACGGGCTGCGGCAGCAGTGTACCTGCCTGCGTCATCTGCTTCCCTCCGCTGGATTCGACGATAGCCGCACCGAATGCGGTCGGCTTGGGCAACGGCGTGGGGCCGCTTTTGTGCGAACAGGACACGCCCAGCCCGGCTGCGAACAATGCGGCGACAGCAAAAAAATGACGAATCATTTCTTTGCCACCTCCGATTTGCCCTTGCTCTTCTGCGCCATAAGGAAGGCGGTCAGGGCGCGAGCATCTTCGTCGCTCATGGCTCGGTTGGGCTCAGCCGTCCCGGGGCGAAGGGCCTGTGGATTCTTCATCCATTCGAAGATCCAGGCGGCAGTGAGACGCGACCCGACTTGCGTCAAAGTTGGGCCGATGTAACCCTTGTCGGTCTTAGAATCCACGATGTGGCAGCCCTGGCAGGCGTACTTCCCGTAGAAGAGCTCTTTGCCCAACTCGACCTGGCCTTGTGGATACCCGGCCAGCGGCATGGAATCGCGATCGACCGACGGACTCTGGTACACGGTCATGATGTAGTCCGTGAGTTCGTTGACTTCGCCATCCGTGAGATTGAATCTTGGCATGCGGCGAATTAGCGACGGCCGCAGCGTGTTCGGGTTCTTCAGGAAATCCACCAGCCACGCACGCTGTACCGAGCTGCCTTCCCAAGTGAGATCGGGTGCCATGTCGCCGCCGTGGCCATTAATTCGATGGCAGCTGAAGCAGGCCAAATCTGTCATCAGCTTTCCAGCTTTACCCGCGGGCTGGTAGTCCGACTCGGGCGCCGCTGCAACTGTCAGCGATGGAGGTAACGTGGCAGCTCTGTCGTTGAACGCGAGTAAGGCAGTGGCGAGCGAATCAATCTGCGCCGGCGTGAATGTGTACTGCGGCATCTTCAAAGCTTGTCCGAAGGCACGCGGCTGCTTGATCTTCGCTGCGATGTAATCGGAAAGCGTGTGTCGCATCCCTGGAAGGAACACGAGCTGAGTGACTGGCTTGTTTCCGATTCGGCTCAATTCGGGCGCAAAGTTCTCCGGTTTCTTGATGCCCGAAATCTCATGACAAGACGCGCAACCATAGTCGGAAACCAGGCGCTTGCCGTGTGTGATCTGTTCGGGAGTCGCGGCTACGAGATGGACAGTGGTGAGCAGATCAGAGTCGGTCTTGGCCAGCAGAAATCCGGCGAGTGTCGCCACCTGCGGGTCGTTGAAGCGGTAGTGCGGCATCGCGGTCTCCGCATCGTAAGCGCGCGGATTGCGAAGCCATGCCTGCAACCATTCGGGCTTTACCTTGCTACCTACACGCGTCAACTCCGGACCAACATCACCACCCACCAGATTGCCGGCGGCGTTTTGCACTGCATGACACGAGGCGCAGAAGGATTCTCCGTATAAAGTGGCGCCCGCCGTGGCGTCAGACGATGCTTTTGTCGAAAGCGTGACAGTGTCCTCCCGCACAGGCGTGCTGTTGGCGATCAAGAATGCGGACATGTCTCGCGCCTCGTCATCGCTCAGCTTGAAATTGGGCATTGTCGCCGTGATCGCGTAGGCTTGCGGATCTTTCAGCCAAGCATAAATCCACTCGCGTGTGGTCTTGTCGGCGATGTGCTCAAGAGATGGCGGATCGTCGGTGGCCTTCATTATTTTTCCGTCGGGCAGCTTGACCGTATGGCAATGCACGCAGCCATAGCGAGAAAGCAGATGTCGGCCTTGATTCAGTTGAGGTGTGCCCGGTAGCGGCCCCCGATGGCACTCACCGCACGAGGACTCGATGTATTTCGCCGGCAGAATTGGCTGCTCCCATGCCAGCGTGCTGTTATGCGCTTCGGCTACGGTAGTCGCTGCTCCCTGACCGCGATGGCACATTGTGCATCCGAATTGGTCGAGCTTATGTGGAATCACGGGATGAGGGCGGAAGGGCTGCACGGTTACATCGTTGAGGCTGGCCTCTTTCAAACCAACGTGGCAGCTCGTGCAGCGGTCGACCACGTCAAGATCGGGGAGCCAGACCTGCTGAATGCCCCCTTGAAAATGGCGCTGCAACGTGACCGCATCGCTCCGGTTTCGAATCATCTTCAGATATCCGTGCTGATAGTGACGCCACTCGCTGAAGTGATTCTTCGCGGGGGCGATCGCGAGCGAAGCTAGAAACACAAGGCTGACCACGCCGAACGCGCGAACGCTGTCGCCGAACAGCTTCTGCCACAGCGACTTGAGTTTTTCTTTCATGAGCCCATTAAGATCCTTGCCACGGCCAGACCCAGGCCCAGCCTGGCCCGCGGAAAAATGTGCCGATTGCGGTCAGCACCACGAGTTCGAATAAAAACCATGTCATGACCCAATAGGACAGCGGCCTCCCCGCCAGATAGCGCCTCAGAGCCGAGGACGATTGCGGAGAACTCTGGGCCGCCAAGAGCATCACGGCACCCATAATCAGCGTTGGTATGAGAGCCGCGTACATTTTGAAAAATAAGAGGAACAACGACAGCGCCGTCGCGACTAGATAGAAGATCCGCAGCCGCCGTTGCCGATCCTTTAGGAAAAGGCCCTCTGCTTCGATGTTGACCTTGAAATACGGAATCACGATCAGTGCCATCACCACCAAGCCGGGCACCAGCACGCCCGCGACGACGGGCGGAAAATAGTGCAGCATTTCTTGCAGTCCGAGAAAGTACCAAGGAGCTTTTGCCGGATTGGGAGTGTGGGAAGGATCAGCCAGGCCTTCCAGAGGTGCGTTGAAGACGAGCGCGATCCATACCAATGCAATGGCAAGTACTTGAATGGCGACGGCCGCACGAAACAAGACCTCGGGAAAAGTCTGTATCTGATCTTCAGTGTCGGCTTTCACCTGAGCCGAAGTGCGGCGGGTGATGAAAACGATGCGGCGTGGAGATCGTTTCGCGTTCGAATCGACGCCCGCGATGAAGTCTTTGGAATCAGCCATTACTGCGCCTCCTTCGCTGTGGCGCCGTCAGCGTTTTTCGCCCGCAGTGTTGCCGGTTCGCTGGCGTGAGAGTACAGTCCGCCGTCCTTGCGGATACGCCAAAAATGGATCGCAACGAAGAACATCGCCGTCAACGGCAGAATCATGCAGTGCAGCACATAGAAGCGCAGCAGCGCGTTGGCGTTGACCGCATTCCCGCCGAGCATCAGGAAGCGAATCTTGTTACCCATCAGCGGCACAGCAGAGGCGATGTTCGATCCCACGGTGATAGCCCAGTAGGCGAGTTGGTCCCAGGGAAGCAGATAGCCGGTGTAACTGAGCAACAACGTGATGAGAAGAAGGAAGACACCGATTACCCAGTTAAACTCGCGCGGCCCGCGGTAGGCGCCGCGATAGAAAACCTTGAACATATGCGCAAAGACCAGGAAAACCATGCAGTGAGCCGACCAGCGATGCAGGTTGCGCAGAAACAATCCAGAGGAGACGACGAACTGCAAGTCTTTCGTATCCGCGTAAGCCTGCGGCGCGGAGGGGTGGTAGTAGAGCATCAGAGGGATTCCGGTCGCGACCAGAATCAGAAACGTCCCCAAAGTCAGCGTGCCTAAATACCACGTTGCACTGAACCCCAGCATGCGGGTGCGCACCTTGGTAGAGAATAGGTGCAGGAACACATTCTGCTGAATCGCCAGCGCGCGCTTTAGTGTGCTCGATCCGGTTCCGCTGCGAAAGATCGAGCGCCACACCCGCGTGCCGCGCAAATCATCGAAATATTGGTCCACTGTTTTTGCCATCGCTTTAGACCTTCACGAAGGAATCCGGCTGCAGCGGCGGAACGTCGGCGGAGCGGTCGACCAGCAAATCTCCGTCGTCGTTCAGCCAGATGCGCTTCCATGGCAGCGGCTTGGGCGCGGGGCCTTCGATCTTTTGTCCCGTTTCCTTGAATTTGCTGCCATGGCATGGGCAGGCAATAATGCCCAATTCCGGCTTCCAGGCAGTGAGGCACCCGAGATGCGTGCACACCGCGCTGAGCGAGAAGTAACCTTCCTGCGAGTGAATGATGTAGATGCCCGAGTTCACGTCGAGGGTGACGGAATCGAGCGGATAGCGGTCGGGTTTGCCAGCGTTGACCACAGGCGAGGGCTCATAAAGAACATTCGGTTCGAGGAACTGATACGCGAAGGCGGCCGTGCCTGCTGCGGCGATGCCGAGCGAGCCCAGGCCAACCTTCAGAAAAAACTGGCGGCGGTCGACTGCGTCGTCGGAGCTTGCGGGTTTGGTTTCGTCCGGCATGTATGCTCTCGCCTACTTCGACTGCAATGCTGCTCCAATTGCCGCTACCGAGATCAAACCTGTCGGTTCGGCCGGAACAAGGTTATATGACTCCATGGTGATTGTGCCTACCGGACAGCGCATGGCGCAGAGACCGCAGCGGATGCAGCGGGTCTCATCCTTCAACATAGCGGCGCCGGTAACAATGCCTAGCTCATCAGCCGCCACTTCGTCGAACTCGACGCCAAAGCATTCCTGATTGTCGCGGATGTGCTGTATGGCCTGAGGTTCGAACTCGATGCGATCCAGCGAAACTAGTTCCAGACATTTTTCCGGACAAACATCGACGCAGCCGCCGCACAGAATGCACATGCTGCCGTCTTCCAGCGTGCCTTCGAAAATCGTGTTGACCCAACAGTGTAGGCAACGCTGCGCCTCAGCTATCGCTTCCGGAGCATCGTAGCCGACTTCCACTTCCGTGACGCCCGTGCGACGCTCCAGAGGAAGCATCGGTACGGGCTGGCGAGTTATGTCCAGATAGTCGAGCGGCATGCTGTGCCGCTTCAGTATTTCGACTTCGATAAGCGGCTCGGGATGTTTGTTCTTGCGCAGGTATTCGTCGATTCCTACTGACGCGCGTTTGCCATCACCTACGCTATCAATGATCAAACGCGGGCCAAAGACGCAATCGCCGCCCGCAAATATTCCGGGAGCCGACGTCATCAGGGTTTGCGGATTGACCGCGATCAGGCCCCGCGGAGACAGTTCAACTTTATCTTCTGGCGCGAGGAAGTCGAGGCGTGGGGCTTGGCCGATTGCCATGATGATGGTGTCGCACTCGATCTGGCTTTCGCTGCCTTCGAAAAATGCCGGATTGAAGCGTTTATTCTGATCGAAGACCCATTTGGTTTTAAGGGTTTCCAGGGCAACCACCTTACCATCTTTGCCCACCATGCGTTTGGGGCCGAGACCGGGATGCATTGTTATGCCTTCCTGTTCGGCTTCCTCAATTTCTTCGAGAGCTGCAGGCATTTCTTCCCGACGCTCCAGGCAAACCAGATTCACTTCGCGAGCACCCATGCGCAACGCGGAAAGGGAAATATCGACCATCTCCCGAGTAGCGACCGCGGTCATGTTTTCGGCGGAAGGCTCTGCGTCCTGCACGCCTCCCGCATGCTGGCGCACTACCTCGCGGGCCGCCGAGCGAGCTACGTCCATGGCCACGTTGCCGCCACCAATCACGATCACTTTCTTGCCGATCGTAAATTTGTAGCCCAAGTTTACGTTGAGCAGAAAGTCGATGCCTTTGTGCACGCCATCGAGATCGACCCCGGGGATGCTGAGATCGCGGCTGCGGTGCGCGCCCACCGCGATAAGCACGGCATCGAAGCCCTGACGGCGTAAGTCGGCAATTGCGAAGTCTCGTCCTGCCGCCTGATTCAGCCTGAGAGTAATATCGCCAGTTTCAAGAATCTCACGCACCTGCGCTTCCACTACATCGCGCGGCAAGCGATATTCGGGGATTCCCAGGTACAGCATTCCGCCCGCTACCGGCGTAGCTTCGAAAATCGTGACGGCATATCCCATCAGGGCGAGATCGTGCGCGGCCGAAAGACCCACCGGGCCGCCGCCGACGACCGCCACTTTGAAAGGAAGCTTCTTCTGCCCTCGTCCTTCATTGACGGGGATGGGATGCTTTGACTCCGGTCCAAACTGCTCGGTAAGAAAACGCTTGAGAGCACGAATGGAAATGGGACGGTCGAGCTCACCACGGCGGCAGGCGGTTTCACAAGGATGCGCGCACACTCGTCCGCAAATGCTGGCCAGAGGATTGGGGTCGCGAGCGATGCGATAAGCCTCTTCGAAGCGTCCTTCGGCAATCAGGCCGACGTAGCGCCCAGCGTTGGTATGTGCCGGGCAAGCCATCATGCAGGGAAAGTTCGTGTTGAGCCAGTCCCCGTCGACCTTTTTGTTTTTGAATCGCTTGAGCATCGAGAGCTTTTTAGTTCGTGCGGCGCCTGCAGGTCAACTGCCTTATCAAGTGCGACTGGCACTTCGTATGAAGAAAAACGGGGAGTGCCGACAGGCTCGCTCCCCATCCTTCTTACTCCTTACTTGCTCAGGGTGAAATCCGCCTTGCCACCACCGGCCACAGTCACCGGCTTCGACTGGTTCTTGGCGCCTTCATGCCACGCCGTTACGGTGTAGCTTCCATCGGGAACGTCCTTGATCTTGTAATTGCCGCCGTCGTCCGTCTCGGCAAAATAAGGCGTTGGGCTAACAACGATATATCCCGCCATGTCCGGATGGACATTGCAGAGTACCGGCACGACTCCAGCTTTATCGAAGGTAAAGGCGCGCTTTTCGCCTTTAGGCCACGTGCCGAGATTGTGTCCTGCTTTCTTATCGCCGCCGATCGCAGTCCAGAAGACATTGTGCTGCACGGTGTCGCTGTTCAGGAAGTCAACCGTTGTGCCCTGCAGTACGACCATAATGTGCGGGGCAAAGACCAGCCCTTTTTGATCCATCACCGGGTGCTCTTTAGGAGCAGGAAAAGTTTTACCCGCAACGGCATCGACGTAAACCACAGACTTGCCCTTCATTCCAGTAATTTTGCCGTCGATGTCGCCGGCCCACGAAGCCACGCCCAGCCCACCGATCAGCGCGACCACAGCGAATGTCTTCATTGTTAACCTGCTGTTCATTATTCTCATCTCCTTGAAATCGTTGCCAAGAACCGTGCTGCTAAGAAAAATCCGCTGCAATGAAAGCCGATGATCTCTAGAAAAAGATCCTGGCGTCCAGATAGAGCGTATTGTTGGCGCTCGCGTTGCGTCCGAAGCCGTCGTAGTTCGTCGCTGCGCCATTGAAGCGCGTGTAGCCGGTGTATTGCGCCGCCAGTTGCAGGTTCTGCCACGGCCAGTAAGAGAGGTTCAAAATGTATCCCGCGCTTCTCGGGTCGCCGTTGAAATTGCCGGTCACGGCTGTCCCCGACGGATAAAATGCGAGATCAGATGTCCCGGTTGTATTGAACCACCCGAATGTGCCCGTGTACTTGTTGCCGATGTGATACTCGGCGTTGGCCATGACCGTGTTCAAACGGTGCGAACCTTGCGCTACTAGCGGAGTCGAACTCCCTGGACCGCCCTGAAACAGCAGGCTCAGCAGATCGTTGTTTTCCCGGATGTAGGTAGCCCGGAATGAAAGCACGTCAGTTCTGATGACTGTGCGGTCGATTTGCGTGTCGATTGCCCAGTCCGTGTACGAATCCGTCGGAATGCTGGCCCCGGTGGGGTCGGTGATTTCATTGGGCGTCGAACGCAGGTGCATACCATAAGTTCCGATTTCATACTGCGTCTTTCCAGTTAACTCCTGCCACGCCAGGCGCCAGTACGGAGCGACGCCGCGGATATTGAAGCCCGCGCCCACACTTGGCGCGCTCAGACCTGGGTTCGGCTGCGGTCCCCCCACGTGCTCAGAGCGATAGATGGCCGCGTCCAGATAGAGATGGTCGTTCCACATGCCAAACACGCCGAGTCCCGCTACGTCCTGGGCCAAACCGCCGTTGATGAAAGGACTGGCGTTGGGAGTAGGAGCGTTGTCGCTAGCGATCCACGGGTAGCCCCAGGCCGGCGTGCTGTTCCAAAGATCTTCGACGGTTGGATTGTTATTGAGATCGATGCCGTAGACCAGTTCCTTGCCGCCTAGTTTCGTCTTGTTCGCGAAGCGGATATCCGTGTTGTCGCTGGTGAAGTGATCGTCCTGCGTGTCGTATGTCACCTGCAGAAAGCTTCCCAGTTTGCTCGTCCATGCGCCCGAAAGGAACAGGGAGAAATCTTGAGGAAACTCGAAGTTGCCGTTTTGGGTTTGCGGCTGCGCAGTCTTGAGCGAGGTGAACGAAGTCTCCAGCATGACGGAAAGTGGCAATGACGCGAGAAGATCAAGCGCGGCGCGCTTCTTGCTTCCCTCTGCCTTCACGGTCTTGGTATCGTCTCCTCTATCGACGTAGCCAGTCAGCTTGAACTTACGTCCAGCAGGGTTAAGTTCGGGGGGAGTGTAGTGGCAGCCGCTGCACGCCAACCCTGTCTGCCGTGCGTAACTTGGAAGCGCCGATGCGGTTGGCGGATTCAGAGCGGCGAGAAACAGCAAAAGTCCGATGGGAACTGCAAGAAGCAAGAAGGTCGCTACTCTCTTCATCCGCAATCTCATTTTGTCTCCTAAAACGCAGCCGATTGTTGTTTCAGTGAGGGTGTAGTTTCCGTCCGACGGACACATTTCGCTGTGACAAAGCACACTGTGTACGGTGACGTGTGTCACAAAGCGAAACCTCTACGTTCTGGGATTGGGCTTGCCAGTTGGAGGCAGGGCCATGAACGACAAGATTCCAAAGCGATTTGAGCCCCAGTCGAAAAGTATCGAAAAAACTTGGTTCGCGCAGAATGATTACGTTCTCGGAAAGCGTTTTACGAGGGGTTCAGCATTCGACGAGCTCTTTCCGGCATTTACTTTCCGGCAATCGGTGGGCTCAATGTCGACCCTCGCCTCGGTGAGACAGCTGCCCGATAAATCGCGGAAGAAACCGGCAGCCGTTCGTGTCACCCAATACATTTGCGGCGTTCGCGGCACACGATGGAATGGTGGGCGTGAGCGGAACTCTCCGTACTCTTGCCGGGGCGTTGATGAAAATCGGGAATGACGGGAAACACGTGCACTAGCGATTGGCTCCTCGCGCGGGTGCGTCGTCTGTACGATGGCAACACATTGTCCTGCATTCAGCGCAGTTGCAGTCGCAGAGAACCCTTCTGGCCTGCCAATGCTTGCGCAAACGGACCATCGATAATCTACTTTCTGTTTGCAACCTGATCGTAAGACGAATCAGTCTCAGTAAGCTCAGTTGACCGCTCGCATAGCTCTTCTTGGCAACCCTGAGTCGCTGGTATTGCTGAAGCTCTCGTACCCCTTCTTCCGATTGACAAGGGTCAAGTCTTCACATTGATTTGCATCATGAGGGACTAAGTAGCTCAGGGGGCATAATTGGCCAGGTTTGCAACTGCTCTGAACCGATTGTGACCAAGCGTACGTTTTAGACAACGTTCAAGAAAAGGAGACCTGTATGAAACATACCGAGAACATCAGGAAAGATAGAAGCCTTGATCTGGAAATTGTGGACTTTTCCGACATCGAGCAGTTGGAAGAATCCATTGCGCCAATCATGCTGCATGCTCGACTCACTTTAACCCCGAAGTGAGCTGCGGCAGCTTTATCAGTCTGCTGGGTAGTTCCCGGTTAGTCGTTGGTCGGTTGGTCGGCTATTCGGAAGTAATCGCCGAATCTCCTTCTTTACGAGGCGACCTAACGTATTCCTTCAGAATTGCTGGATCCTCGGCGAGAATTGACCTGGCCCGGTGGGCATCGGTCCACGATCATGACACTGCTCAATGGTAGGGGAGTTCATGACTGGGATCTGTTGGAAATTTGCCACACTGTGTCGAGCACCGTGCCATCGACCCACTTCACGATAGCCACCGGGTGGTCGCTGCGCCTCGGCCGCAAGGGTTTTCCGCAAATGCGTTCGATCTGGGCTTGAATGTCCTGAATCGGTCGAACGGGCAAGCCCGAGCCTTTGACTGCGTCAATTAAGTCTTGCCGCCGAGGGTTGATTGCGATGCCGCGCTCGGTGACGACGACGTCGATCAACTCGCCCGGGCCCGTGAGGGTTGTGACTTCGTCGACGATCACCGGAATTCGATCACGGAACGAGGGAACAGCCAGGATTGTGCAGCCGGCGGCGAGGCAGTTCTGCCACCCGCCGATGCCGTGCAGCAATCTGCCATCGGAATGCGTAACCACGTTTCCGTTGAAGTTCACATCCACTTCGGTTGCGCCTAACACGACGGCGTCGACCATCGAGGCGAAGTTTCCCTTGCCGTGATAGTTGTAGGAAGTGAACGGTGAGGTGGCCAGGTGGTGCGGATTTTCTGCGATCGACTTCACTGCGCGGAGATCAAACGTCTGGCCGTCGAGAATGTAGTCGGTCAGGCCTTCCTGGAGAAGTTCTACCAAATATTTCGTGGAGCCACCGCGCACAAATCTGGCCTTGACGCCGTCTTCTTTCATCATGCGCTTCAGGTAGTCGACGAACGCCAGCGCGATTCCGCCCGAGCCGGCCTGGAAAGAAAATCCTTCGCGCATGATGCCGGCCGCGCGCAGGAATCTCGCAACATACTCTGCGATGAGCAATCGGTCCGGCGAGCGCGTGATCTGAGTAGTTCCGGAAACGATCTTGGCTGGATCGCCGATCGAATCTACCTGCACCACGTAATCGATGTTGTTTCCCTGAATCTGCCAAGGGACGCAGGGAAACGGTACCAGATTATCGGTTACCACGATGACCCGATCGGCGTAGATAGAATCCGCGAGTGCGAATCCCAGAGAGCCACACGCCGACTTGCCATGCGAACCGTCGGCGTCGCCGAAAGCATCAGCCGTGGGCGCGGCGACTACGGCGATGTCGATGTGCACTTCTCCATCCTGAATCGCCTGCCAGCGGCCTCCATGCGAACGCAACACGCCCATGCCACGCATCTTCCCTTGGGTGCAGTAATCCCCCAAAGGGCCGTTCATGCTGCCTTCAATGTGATGGATGGTGCCGTTCTCCATCAATTCGATGGCGCCGATCTGTGAGGGAAAAGAGGCGCTGGGAAACCACGTTAGATCTTTGACACCGAGACGCGCCGCCGCACGCAGAGCCATCAGAGCGACACTGTCTCCATCGCGCAGGTGATGATGGTTGGAAATGACCATGCCATCGCGAAGCCCACAGAGCTTTAAAGCAGTTTCGATATCCGGAACTCGCTTGTCACCATTCTCGGGATAATCCGCTGCGGTGCGGATGGGTGGCGCAGCTTTGTGGCCTGCGGGTTTGTACTTCCCCACACCTAAGTAGGGGACCTGCGCTCGTCCGTTCACTGTGGTGGGAACGAAGCGACGGGCGGCATTTTCTTCTAGCTCGACCTTTTCTTCCAACTGCGTTGGCATTGATCAGCTCATCTTTCTCGTGGCACAAGTCCCATGGCCTTAGCACGGCTTACCAACTTCAAGGCACGTTGCACGACCGGCGGATCGATCATCTTCGATCCCAGGCTGACGACTCCGAGGCCTTTTTGTTGTGCAGCAACGAATGCGGCGACGATCTTTAGCGCCTTCTCGATTTCCGCAGGCGCCGGCGCGAAGGCCGCGTGGATCACTGGCACCTGCAGCGGATGCACGCAGCCCATGCCTTCAAATCCCATCGCACGCGCGTTCGTGCCCCACTGTTTCAGGCCTTCCATATCGCCCACGTCACCGAAAACAGAGTCGATTGCCTGAACCCCAGCCGCTCGAGCGGCATTGACCAGGCGCTGGCGAGCGTAAAGAGACTCCGTCCCCGTTGCGGTCTTCACCACGCCAAGATCGGCGGTGTAATCCTCCAGACCAATGGTCAGCGCCACAATGTTTTCGCTGGCCGTGGCGATGGCATAGGCGTTCTCGATACCCAGCGCCGATTCGAGAATCGGCATCAGCCAGATGGGACGATCTACGCCGCATCTGCCTTTGACCCGCTCAATCTGATCGACGACTTGCAACACCTGTTCCGGACGCTCGGCTTTCGGGATCAGCACGAGATCTGGCGACTCAGGAACGATTTCTTCCAGGTCCTCGAGTCCGAGCGGCAGTTGGTTGATACGCACCATGCGCTCGCTGTCGCTAAAGTCGACCGCACGTAGCGCATTGCGCACCAGCAATCGCGCCGCATCTTTTTCGTCAGGGTGCACGGAATCTTCGAGATCGAGAATGATGGCGTCGGGTTCGCGCAGAGCGACATTGATGAAATACTTGGCCTCGTTGCCCGGAGTATAAAGTCGCGAGCGGCGAAGGCGATCGCGGGCCGAAACCGGCGGGATTGCGAGCTGATCAGGAAGCGCGCGCAGGCCTTCGCCAAGTCCGGCGCGCTTTACAGCGGCTTCGATCCGAGCGGAGATGACAAAAGGCAGCGCACCTTCGTCGTGAATGGCGACGTATGCGTGCTCCACTTGCAACTGTTTCAGGACCTGCCGGGCTTGCACGAGGATTGATTCGCCATAGTAGGGCTCGACTCTCGACTGCAGCGCGATCTCAATGCCATCGTGATCTCGCGGCTCAATTCGCACATGTGTGTCGGAGCGGATGTCGGCGCCACAATAGCCGGCCTCTGCTGCATGCTGCACAACCGGTGCTGCAAACGTAGTAGTCATGCTAAGTTACCTCGATGCTCCCGCCAATTCCGGCTCAGTCACTTTCGCCAAGCCCGCCAAAACCGCATCCGTCATCTGGGTTGTGCTGGCTGCGCCTTGGCGGATGACATCGCGTCCTCCGGGAATGCGCAGCATGTCATAGGTGCGGACTTTGCCATCCCGTACTACGTTTGCGATGGCGTCGCGAATCAGCTTGGCTTTTTCTATTTCGCCCACGTGCTCGAGCAACATGACGGCGGAAAGAAACATCGCGATGGGATTCACGATCGGCGGATCGAGGTCGGCATATTTTGGTGCCGAACCATGGGTTGGTTCAAAAACCGCCACTTCGTCGCCGATATTGCCGGAGGCCGCAAAGCCCAGTCCGCCGACCAAGCCGGCAAATGCGTCAGAAATCACATCGCCGAAAAGATTGGAAGCCACGATTACGCCGTAGTCCTCGGGATTCTTCGTCAACCACATGGTCTGCGCATCAATGTTGGTCGACCACAGTGCGACTCCCGGATATTCCTTTGCGACGGCCTTGGCTTCTTCTTCCATCATTCCCGAAGTCTCGCGCAGGACATTCGGCTTCTCGCAGATCGTCACCGATTTGTAGCCAAAGTTTCTTGCCCATTCAAATGCCACTTTCGCGATTTTGCGAGCAGCTTTCCGAGTGATGATCCGCACCGAGATAGCGAGATCCGGACCCGGTGTGCCGGCAAACGGTTTGAACTTCGGGTGGGTCGCAAGTGCGCTGCGGACTTGTTCCGGAGGATTCGTCCACTCCACTCCCGCGTATAGACCCTCCGTGTTCTGGCGGAAGATCACGACATTGACCAACGGTTCTTCGAAGCCGCCATTGACGCTCTTACGAACGAAGTTCAGCGGATTGCCGGGAAACGAAATGCAGGGACGGATACAGGTATCGAGATTGAAACGCTGGCGGATGGTGACGATGGGGCTGAAGTACGAATGGCCTTTGCCGCGCAATTCCGGTTTCAACTCGGCTTCCGTTTCTTTCTTTGGCTTCGACGTGATCGCGCCGAACAGTCCCAGTTTGTGCTTGGTGAGCAATTCGACCGTGCGTTCGGGCAGAGCATTGCCTTGGTTTCGCCAGCACTCCCATCCGATATCAGCATGAACGTATTCCGCATCGAATTCGACTGCACGCAACAGCCGCAGAGCTTCCGGTACAACTTGATTACCAATGCCATCTCCGGGCATCGTCACAACCGTGTATTTCGCCATGCGATTTCTCCTGTTAAACCTCGCTCAACACTTCGCGTCCGGCTTCTTTCTCCCGCAGCAATCGTTTCGCAACCAAATTCTCGACGCCTTCGGCAACAACCAGCGATTGCGGCACGCTTCCGAGCGCAGGGAACGTGAAGTTTTCGCCACGCCAGTGCATCGTGCTCGACTTGAAGTCGATCTGGATTTCGTCACCGGGAATAATTGTCTTCTCTCCCGCTGCTAAGTCTGCGCGAAGCGCTTCGCGCAATCGGGCAACAAACTGTGGAACCTCGATGCACAGGAAGCCGTTGTTATAGGCGTTGCGCAAGTAGGTCTGAGAAAAACTCGCAGCGATCACAAGAGGAATGCCTTTCGCCTTGAGGCAAGTGACCGCCTGTTCGCGGCTGGAACCCGTACCAAAGTTACTTCCGCCTATGATCACATCGCCTGCATGGCTGCGGGCAGCGAACTGCGGGTCATAGTTTTGCATCACGACTTTCGCCATCATCGCGCGCGTCATATTGTCGCGATAGGTGTAGTCTTTGCCGTAGATGGCATCGGTGTTCAAATTGTCCGGCGGAAGGAATACCATTCGCCCTGCAACGCGCTCGGGAAATCCAGGCAGTATGCCAACTTCCTCCGTAGCACAGGCGATAGCGGCAAATTCTTTGTACTCGCGCACGGGCACACGGGTGGAAGCTCCGTCAACTCCACAGATATAACCCGCGACCGCAGAGGCAGCCACCACCGCGGGACTCGCGAGATAACATTGCGCATCGCGCGATCCCATGCGTCCCTTGAAATTGCGATTCGTAGCGGAGATTCCAACTTCGCCTTTTTCGAGCAAGCCCGTACCGAGGCCAATGCACGGCCCACAACTCGGCGGCAGAGGAATGGCTCCGGCGCTCAGCAATGTCGCCCAGATTCCGTTCCGCTCCGCTTCTTCCTGTATCCATCGACTGGCGGCGCCGACATAAAACTTCACCGTCGGGGACACGCGTTTGCCTTCGAGCACGTTTGCGGCCGCGGTCAGATCTTCCAAACGAGAGTTCACGCAGGAGACGAGATAGGCCTTCTGGATGGCGACTCTTCTGCTTTGTATCTCCGCGAGCGAGTGCATCACCTGCACCGTGTCCGGTCCGGAAACGTGAGGCGAGACCTGACTGAGATCCAGTTCGATGCGCGCGGAATAAGCGGCATCGGGATCGGCCTGCAGTGGACGCTCGGCCCAGTTGTCGATCTCGGCTTCTCTGAATCGTTCGACTCCTAGCTCCCTAAGGCGTCGGTGAACCGCGTGCAAATAGCTGATCGTGGTCGCATCCACGGGGAACCAGCCTGCCAGCGCTCCCCACTCCGTGCTCATGTTCGAGACAGTGAAGCGGGCATCCATGGAAAGAGTCGATATCCCCGGGCCGGTAAATTCGATCGCGGCATTGAGAACCTCGTCATGGTTGTAGAGGCCGCAGAGTGTAATAATGATGTCCTTGCCAGTCACTCCCTCGGGCAATTTTCCTTTGAGCACCACTCCCACCGACCGCGGAACCTGCCACCAGAACTCGCCGGTTGCCCAGACTGCAGCTGCGTCGGTGCGGACGATGGGCGTTCCCACCGCTCCTAGTGCGCCGTACATGTTCGAGTGCGAATCCGAGGCGACCACAAATGCTCCTGGCACGACATACCCGCGTTCCACCATAATCTGATGGCCGATGCCAGTTCCTGCTGGATAGAAATCGATGCCGTGCGCTTTGGCGAATGCTTCAATAGCGCGGTATTTCTCCTGATTTGTTTCGTCCTGATTCTGAACGTCGTGGTCGAGCGCGAAAACCAGCTGAGCCGGCGCGCAGATCTTCTTCGCTCCTATCCCTTTGAACTTGCTCATCACCGCCGAAGTATTGTCGTGAGTCATCACATGGCGTGGGCGGATCGAGACGAAGTCGCCGGCGCGCAGCGAGCGGTGCGGCCCTTCCGCGAGATGAGCCTGAGCAATTTTCTCAACGATGGTTTGTCCCATGATTTAGCTCACCAATGCGGGTTCCTGTTCTTCAATTTTCGTGCCGGCCTTGATTTTCGGAGCGCGTGCCTTCCGAACGTCTGACTTGAGCAAGGCCATTAATTGGCTGACCTCCTCCAACGTTTCCAAACGCCAGATCGCATCCTTCACCTTTTGCTGCGCGGCCTTCGACAATACTCCTTCGGCAAGAGCGGAGAATTTGTCTTCTATTTCCTGGTCGCTCAGAGGATTGCGCGGGTCGCCTCTGGGAAAGTCGAGCTGCTTGGTAAAGCACCTTCCATCTATGGTGGTGATGCTGACGATTGCGCGTTGCAGCACGGGAAATACCTTCTCAATCTCCGGATCGGCGACGACTTCAACTTTTTTCAGTTGTGCCCGTACCTGCTCATCCATAATCCTTTCCATCGTGAACTGTGCGGGCGTAACCTGACGGTCTACCAGCGCCACGGCGATCACATAAGGCAGTGAGTGATCGGCCGTTTCCTTAGTGTGCGGGTGGTATTTGCTTGGATCGGAGAGAATGTCGGCAGCCCGTGCCAGGGAACGAACCTGAATTTTCTCGACTTGCTCAGGCTTAAGATCATTTGTCCTCACCAGGTCGAGCACTGCAGAAATGGGGGTGTGCGTGAGTGCTTCAGTAGGAAATCCTTTCATGCCACACTGCGTTATGCGCCAGGAGTTGCCCAGACCTTCGGTAAGAATGCCTAGCTTCCATTCCGGGCCAAAGCACCGAGCAAGGCCCTCTTTTCCGTCAATCACATGCTCTGGCCCGGTATAACCCTTCTCAGCAAGCAATGCCGCGAGCACACCACTCTGTGTGGCGAGCGGGTCCACGGTGTTTTTCATCATCGTGAGCCTGCCTGCGGTCACGGCTCCCAGCGTGCAGTGCCGGCTTGCAGAAATTCCGATGGCATGTTGAATCTGCTCCCATGTGAGGTGCAACGCACGCCCGGCTACGATGGGGGATACGAAGGCCGTCAACGTGGCATGATGCCAGCCGCGCTCGCGAATACCAGGGAACGCAGCTTCGCAAAAGCGCATCTCGAACTCATGTCCAAGCACGAGGCCGACGATCAGCTCCTTCCCATCACTTTTCGCGCGCTCACAGCAAGCCAGCGCCGCCGGAAAAATGTCCGAAGGATGCGAAGGGTCTTGCTTCCAATAGATGTCGTTGTAGTCCATGCAGCGAATCATCAGCGCATTGGCTAGCGACGCCGAAACCGAATCCACTCGTCTCCCAGTTCCGATGACCGTCGCGGGCCCTCGTCCCGCAATCTCATCGAGTACTGCAAGAACAACCTTCACGTCGTGCTTCTTGTATCCGCCCAGAGCGCACCCGACGGAGTCCAAGAGAAAACGTTTCGCCTGATGGATGGCAAGCTCGGAGATATCTTCAAAGCGCAACCCGGCAGCCCAGCGTGACATGGTTGCGGTGATTGTTTCCTTGCTTTCGATAGTTGTCGGCGCAGCAGTCACAACGTCTCCTTATTTCATCCGTATGTTCTTGGGATTCTTGAAGGGCAGGAACGCCATGAAATCGGCGTGATGTACGATGAAGGCCTCCGTTGTTCGCTTTACCAGATCGCCTTCGGCCGCATGAGCGGCGATGATGTGGCAGACAGCTTCCGGCACGCCGCATTCCAGCGCCAACGCAACTCCAGTAAAGGGATGACGCAGAGCCTCTCCCCGCGCGCTCTGCCGCGCCTTGCCATCCGGCCCCAATTCGTACTCGAGTAATTTGCCCACGTCCGCCAGGATCGCGCCCGCGATGACCGCGTCGATATCCACGGGGAGCGCGTGGCCCATATACTCCTGCATCGCGCTGGCGCTCGCCCATGCGATGTGCACCACGCAGCGCTTGTGCTCCATAAAGGTGATGGGACAGTTTGGCACCAGAAGCGTGAAAGGAATCTGATTGAGATCGTCGGGCGTTAGGGTGCTGCGCTGCAGGGCCAAGGCCCAGGTCTCGGTGACCTGCACACGCAGCTGTGGGTCTTTGATCCAATCGATTTCTGGCCAAAGTCGCTTGACCGCCTCGCCCACGCTAGTGCCTTCGGTCATGGCCGCTACCACCACAAGTCCGAGAAGTCCTGCTCTCCCGTTCGCTCTTCTTCCAGCCTGCGGAGGATGACTTCGAGCATGTTTTCCTTTTCTTTCAGGTTTTCCTTGAGAGTGTCCCGCCTGGTATGTGAAATCCTGTTCTGCAAGGCCCGATCGCGCTCTTCCAGGATTTCGATCAATGCATCGCTCTCTTCCACGGTGAGTTTCACATCCATGGTTTCCTCCCTCCGAAGACTGCTCAACAAAAACTGCTCAACATTCCTCAACGCCCAAGGAACGTCTGACCCGACGATTACGGTCGCTTCTTTCATTGTCCCCGTTGGGAAGAGAACCGAAAGGACTCAGATCACAGCGGGATGTGACCACTTACCAATGGATCAATCTCAGCGGCTGGTGTAGAGGCGAAGGAGGGAGAATGGCGGCTACCGGTTACAACGCTATCCTTTGACCACAGCGTGCGCTCCGGTCTCGCGATTTTACGCCGCTCCCGATCTTGTGGATCACTCAAGCAGGCGATACGTCCTTGTTGGCTGCTTCGAGTGGCCAGATCCCGTTTAACAAACTAATTAGGTCCAGTGGGAACTGTACGGTTCACAACAAAGACGTGCGGTGCGTCACAGACATGCCGCTCAACCTGAAGTAACTTTTTAGGCGGTTACGTTTTTTTTGAAGGAGGTTCACATGAGCACCGCAACGATCCTTCCCTTCTCACCGGAGGCAAAGGAAAGCGCAAAAGTCATTGAACGGTATCGGCAGGCCTATCAAGCCGCGCGCACAATCGCGGATTTCGCTGAAAAGGTAAAGTTAACCGGCCTCGTGCTGGGCGGCGTGCTGATCGTGGCTTCGAGTATCGCAGGGCAACTGAGTTGGGCCCGGCATTCGGGTTATTCGCTATCGGTGTCGCTGCTTGCCTGCTCCGTCTTCCCGATATTGGCGGGGTATCTCTGGGAAAAGGTTCTTCAGGCACTGGGATGTCTGATGGAAATAAGTGTCGATTCAGCCGTGAATTCGTCGCCCTTCCTTTCCGGCACACAGCGCTCAGCGGCAATGTTTGGGCGGCAAGAACTTGCGAATGTGACCAATATCGAAGCGAAAACAGCATGAGCCTTAGTCAGCTAGCCCGGACCATAAACGAGTCGGCAACTCTGAAGTTGAATGAAACGGCGGGACCGTGAGCTTGCCCGTTCTGACGAACTACGCCTCCGGTCTATTTCTGCGATGAGCTGTCCTGTTAGAGCAGACAATTACGAATAATTTTCGAACGCGACTTCCGCCCTGTCAGTGATGCGGGTCACCCCTGTCAGTACGATCTTCTCCGCTTCAATCTCGACTTGAATCTCGACATTTTAGCCACAGCTTCCTATAGAAAAGCTTTCATCTTGTGCGCACCAGGCGTTGTGATTCCCGTCATAGCCCGGCTAGGTTAGAAGTGGTTTACTCGGCGCAAGAGGATTCCCCATGCCGGCTGAGCTGATCGATACCAAAACACTCCCCGAAAACGCCTACAAGACGCTGCATGAGGGCGAGCTGTATCTGCCTATCGTTCCGGCTTCCGCCCAATTGCCCGAAATCACTGCACGCTCAATCTTCTGGGGTGTGCTGTTTTGCGTGCTCTTCTCGGTAGCGTCGGCCTATTCCGCTCTCAAGGTCGGCCAGGGAATGGAGGCGGCAATTCCCATCTCCATCCTCGCTATCGGCCTGGCTCGCTTGTACCGGCGGCGCTCCTCCTTGCTTGAAAACGTGATCATCACCGGCATGGGCGGCGCCTCCGCGGCTGTCGTATCGGGCGCTGTCTTCACCGTGCCGGCGCTTTACGCTCTTCACCTCGATCCGCATCCCGTGCAGACCATCTTCATCTGCCTGGCTGGCGGGTGCCTTGGCATCCTCTTTCTTATTCCGCTGCGCCGCTACTTCGTGCGCGAAATGCATGGCAAGTTTCCGTTCCCAGAGGCCACAGCTATCACCGAAGTTCTCGTAACCGGTGAAAAAGGCGGTTCGCAAGCCAAGCTTCTCCTTCAGGCCACTGTCGTCGCCGCAATTTACGACTTCTTTGTCACCACCTTTCACGTCTGGAAGGAATATCTAAATTTCCAGTTTCTGCCGATAATGCGGTCGCTCGCCGAGCGCAGCCGCATGGTCTTCAATTTCGATGCGGTCGGCTTCATTCTCGGCCTCGGATACGTGATGGGCTTGCGTGTTGCCCTCATCTTTTGCGCCGGCGGCGTATTGGTAAACTTCGTGTTGGTGCCGATGATCTGGTTTTTCGGAAGCCACATGGGCGACGTTACCCTATATCCGGCCACCATCCCGATTTCGCATATGGCGGCTGCCGATATTTACCGAAACTACGTGCGCTTCATCGGCGTGGGCGCCATCGCCAGTGCGGGTCTGGTTGGAATCATCAAATCCCTGCGCGTAGTTGTTGGATCGTTTGGCATCGCGCTGCAGGCTTTCCGCCACGGTGATGCACAAAAAGTGGAACGCACGGACCGCGACATTCCCATCATCACAATTCTGCTCGGAGTGGTGCTGGGCGCGATCGCGGTGGCCATCTTCTTTGGACAGCTTCATGTTTCATGGACGGTGGTTGGATTAGGCTTGGCACTTACGCTGCTGTTCTCGTTCTTCTTCACGACGGTGGCTGCCAACGCTATTGCCACCACAGCCAACAACCCGGCCAGCGGCATGACGTTGCTCACTGTAATCGTCTCCGCAGTGGTGCTGTTGAAGTTTGGGCTCTCGGGGGCCACCGGGATGTTCTTCGTCATGGCCCTCGCCGGCATGGTTTGCGTTGCCCTGTGCTCGTCAGGACAATTCATCACCGACCTGAAGGCCGGCTATTGGGTCGGTTCTACGCCTGCGGCGCAGGAAAAAATAAAGTTCATCGGGGTGGTTGCATCGGCCATTACGGCGGGATTGACAATCATCCTGCTGGCCAAAGCATTTCAGTTCGGAGACGCCGTGCCCGGCGACGCGCGGCAGGTGCTGGTCGCGCCCCAGGCCTCTGCGCTGAAAGCCGTGGTCTCGGGATTCATGAGCGGCCAACCCGCCCCCTACATATTATTCGGTCTCGGCGCCATGGTTACCGTGGTGCTGGAGATGCTCGGGCTTTCCTCGATGGTCTTCGCGCTCGGAATCTATTTGCCGCTCCAGTTGACCACGCCGATCCTGGCCGGTGGATTCCTCTCGCACCTGGTGAACAAGCGCGCCCAAAAGACCGGCGGCGAGCAGGGTAAGACAATCCGTGAGCGGGGTATCATTATTGCCGGCGGCCTCATGGCTGGAGGCGCGCTCGGCGGTGTGATTGGCGCGGCCCTGCGGGTGCTGCCGCACTTCAAAGAAGAGTGGATTCAAACGCCGTTCTACAACAACCTGCCGGCCTCACAGATACTCTCCGCGCTCGGGTTCGTGGCCCTTTGCGTGTACACCTATCTGAACTCGATGAAGAGGCCGAAGTCCGAAAACGAATAGGTCGGTGGGCCACGACCCACAGGAACCGAGCAACCCAGCCGGCCGGCTGTGACCGGAGTGATCTTCAACGGAGGCTTTCCATGAATCAAGCGGATTTTTCCATCGCCAACGCAATTCTCGGTATCGATACTCTCTGGGGAGGCGATGTCGCATGCCCCTCGGGCACTGGCCGCTTCATCGCAGACTCCTGGTTTTCCGATGAGCCACTGCCCGTGGCCTACACCCATCCCACCGCCGCGCGCCTGCGAACCGCCGGCGGCGTAACCGGCAAGGACGGCGCTGCCGTCTCGGACTACTTGCGCGAGATGGGCACGGAGATCATCCGCTCGATGGACGCCATTAACGTGGAAGCCCGCCGCGTGGGCGGCCTGCGCGGCGCGTTCCTGGAAGGCTTGAATACCTGCCTGACCACAATGTGGGAACTTGCCCTGGAGACCACCGGCAAGGGCAACCGCGTGCCCTATGAGCAGAGCGTCAAGGCATCCACCGGCCGCGCTCCCGAGCCTTCGCAACCGGAAGCAAAGCGCGACCGCGTCGCCCAATTGCTTGGCCGCGCGGGATATCCGACGTCGGGCTCCGCCGGTATTCTGAATGCAGTCGATACCTGGCGCCGCGACCGCCTCGTGCCCATGGCGTCAGTTCGCGCGCTCGGCACCGCAGTCATTGCTCACTTCGACGAACTCAGCCGAAGAAATCTGTTGCCTCATCTTCCGAAGGAGCTGGCCCCAGTTCCCCGCGCCAACATTCAGTTCTTGCCCATCAAGGACGCATGGTTTTCGGGATCAATGAATTACATCGGACGGGCCCGCAATGCCGATGGCTCTCCGAAATACGAAGCCACCTACGAGATCAACGCTTCTCTGCAAATGTCGTTCCCGGAGTTCGAACAGCTCATCAGTCATGAAGTCGTCCCCGGGCACGTAACCACATTTGCCTACTTGCAGGATTTGTATGTGCGGGGTCTGGTCGGTTTTGAGGCTACCGTACTGACCATGAACACGCGCGCCGCCACTCTTTTCGAGGGCATCGCCAACAACGCAATATTGATCGCCCATGGGGTCACGGAAGTGGACCAGCTTCCAGATGAAGACCTACAGATTGGCGCGCTGCTCGCGCTCTTGCAGGATGACGCCAAGAACGAAGCGTCGTATCTCACCTGGAGCGAGAACAAGCCGAAGGAAGAAGTCGCTGGGATTCTGCGGCGGAGTTACCTGGTCACGGAGGAGCGAGCCGATAAACTCTCCGGCGCCTGGGGTCGGCATCCGCTGCTGGGCCGGATGTACCTGCCGGCCTACCGCTGCGGCACCGAGAGAGTCGCGGAACTGCGGCGCAAGTATGTTCCCAGTGAGATCCTTCCCGTCCTTTATGGCTGCGCCGGATTGGTCGACAGTGAAACGGTGGAGGCGGCATGTGTGCAGCCGATCTATTCGAGTCGGTAATTAATTGGCAACTGGAACCCGGCGCAAATTCGAAGTGAAAAAAGTCATTGAGATTCCCGCCGAGCCAGCCGATCCGAGCCAACTGCCTCCTCTTCTACAGGGCTTTAAGGCGGTTCCGCCATTGCTCACGGACATCAATCTTTCGGTCGACGATCGCTTTCTGTACGCTTCGTGCTGGGGCACGGGAGAGATGCGCCAGTACGACGTCTCAGACCCATTGAGTCCCAACCTCATCGGATCGGTTCTTGTCTCGTGCGATTGCCGCAATAGAACCTTTTTCGCACCTGCGCCTAGACTAACCTACACCGATTTCGCGGTACAACTCCTGGGAACAGAGATGCAGCCACACTGCGTCGTGAGGGGAGAAAATCAGGCGCACGTTGGACCGCTTCAAGCCTGGCGGCCTCACCGGGGAGCGGGTGAGCAAACCGTCCCAGTTGCGATCTCTTGCGGGTTGACAAAATAATGACGTTGAAAGTAGAAGGCCACGTTGACGAGTGCGATCATCACGGGTACCTCGACCAGCGGCCCGATAACCGCCGCGAACGCGGCCCCGGAGTTGATACCAAATACCGACACCGCAACTGCGATCGCCAGTTCAAAATTGTTGGAGGCGGCCGTAAATGCAAGGGTTGTCGTCTTGGAATAGTCCGCTCCCACTTTCCTGCCCATGTAAAAGGACACCAAGAACATCAACACGAAGTAGATCAATAGAGGTACAGCGATGCGCAGGACGTCTACGGGCAGACGGACGATATACCCACCCTTCAAGGAGAACATCACCACAATCGTGAACAGCAGAGCAATCAACGTCAGTGGGCTTACGCGGGGAACGAAGCTCCGGTTGTACCAATCCTGCCCCTTGGCGCGAATCAGGGCAGTACGAGTCAAGAATCCTGCGAGAAACGGAACTCCAAGATAAATAAAGACACTTTTCGCAATTTCTGCGATGGACACATTGACGACGGTGCTCCGAAGGCCGAGCCTGGCGGGGAGGACCGTAATGAAAACCCAGGCATAGAGGGAGTAGAAAAAGACCTGGAAAAGAGAATTGAAGGCCACCAGGCCAGCCGCATATTCCGTATCGCCTCGCGCCAGTTCGTTCCATACGATGACCATCGCGATGCAGCGTGCGAGACCGATCATGATGAGTCCAGCCATGTATTCCGGATATCCGCGTAGGAAGACGATGGCCAGAACAAACATCAGAATCGGCCCTACAACCCAGTTCTGGACGAGCGAAAGACCGAGCACTTTCTTGTTGCGAAAGACCTCGTGCAAGTTCTCATATCGCACCTTCGTGAAAGGTGGATACATCATCAGAATCAATCCCGCCGCGATCGGAATAGAAGTCGTACCGATGTTGAAGCGATTCAGAAATGGTACGACTCCAGGCACAAGCCAGCCCAATACAACGCCGCCGATCATCGCGGCGAAGATCCAGGCTGTCAGATACCGGTCCAGAAAACTGAGACGACTTTTTGCTTCCATGCGTGATCCCTGTGTGAGACAGAGCGAGCCAGCTATTTTTTTCGCGGACCGGTCACTATTCGTGAGTCACGGGTGTCATCGTTTGTCCGATGTTATCGAGCTCCTTCTTGAGCGCAAGGCTGTCAAGAGTTTTCAGCGGAAGGCAGAGGAATAAACTGATCCTGCGATCCAGAATAAAGAACGTCTCCCGAAACGCCCGGTCCACCTCAGCTTCGCTTCCCTTAACTCCCGCCGGATCGGGAATGCCCCAATGGGCCGTCATCGGTTGTCCAGGCCACACCGGGCAGACCTCTTTCGCCGCGTTGTCACAAACCGTGAAAACGAAGTCGAGCTTGGGAGAGCCCGGCAGCGAGAATTCGTCCCAGGCTTTGCTGCGCAGACCGCTGATCGGGATATGCGCCGTTTCGAGCTGCCTTAAAGCCTCGGGGCGAACCTTACCCGACGGATGACTCCCGGCGCTATAGCCAGCGAAATTGGGTCGCCCTTTGAAGTTCAGAATAGCCTCCGCCATGATGGAGCGCGCGGAATTGCCAGTGCAGAGAAATAAGACGTTGTACTGTCCTTGCATGCTTGTTCTCTCCTAATTGCAGCAGGTCGGTCCACAACAGGCTTTGGCTTCAGTGCGTGCGGGTTTGACGGCCCGAATAAAAGCGCTCAAGAATTTCCCATCCACGCCAGGCGCAATGGCATCCGCATCCACGCCGGCCGCAGCCAGAAATTCTCGTGCATCATCTGCGCGATAGACTCGTGTCGGCTCGATATCAATTTGCTCGAAACCGGCCGCGGAGAGCTTGCTACGATATTCGTCATCGCCCAGCGCCCCGGCTACGCACCCGACCCACAAGAGGACGCTTTGACGGATTTCAGGCGTGATTTCGCCTCTGGTCACAACATCGGACACGGCGAAGCGTCCGCCCGGCTTCAAAACTCGAAAAGCTTCCTTCAGGACGCGGTCTTTGTCTGCTGAAAGATTGATCACGCAGTTGGAAATAATGACGTCGACCGAGTTATCGGGCAGAGGGATATGCTCAATCTCTCCCTTCAGGAACTCGACATTCTCGGCGCCCGCTTTACGTTTGTTCTCGTTCGCCAGCGCGAGCATTTCATCCGTCATGTCCAGACCGTATGCCTTGCCAGTGGGACCGACCCGCTTCGCAGAAAGCAGGACATCAACGCCACCGCCGGAGCCGAGATCGAGAACTACTTCTCCAGGACTTAACTTTGCGAGTGCGGTCGGATTTCCACACCCTAACGATGCGAGCATGGCCTCCTCGGGGATTTGCCCCGCCTGCGAGGAATCGTACAAGTTGGAGGTGATCGGGTCGCAGCCCAAGCCGCTCGCCGCCGTCGCTCCGCAGCAAACGCTTCCGCCAGTCTTCACGCGCAAGGCTGCCTGGCCATACTTTTCTTTGACTACTTCCTTGATATCGATCGTGCTCATGATGATCCTCTCCTATTTACAGATCTGGATGATACTTTGTGGTTTGACCGCCTTGTTCCGAGTGCAGCACTCGGCGTAGAGAAATTGCAGTAGTTCCTGTAGCGCTTCGGTATTAGCCGTGTACCGCAAGAAAGTGCTCTCGCGGCGGACGTTCACCAGCCCTTCATTCTTCAATTTCTCCAGGTGGTGCGAGAGCGTGGAATTCGGAATATCAAGCTCTAACTGGATATCGCCGACCACCAAGCCTTCCGGATGCGCAGATAGCAGCAGCTGCATAACTCGAAGGCGGGGCTCCGTGCCCATGGCAGAAAGCATGTCGGCGTACTTCGCCACTTGCTCCGTATTTTTCTTGTTGGACGCAACTAACATATTTCGATCTTTGCAGAAATATCGTTTCTTGTCAAGAGGCGTGCGTAGGCCCTGCCCGCTATCGGAAAATATTCCATTGTGGCGTGAGGGACCGCTTCCCCCACGTCCTTGCCAATCATCACCTATGCAGAATTCAAATCTTTATGTGCTGACCGGCGGCCCGGGAGCCGGCAAAACCACCGTCCTCGCCGAGCTTCAGCGGCGAGGGTTCCCCTGCGTTCCAGAAGTGGCCAGACAAATCATCCAAGAAGAGGTTCAGACCGGTGGCACTGCCGTTCCCTGGAGCGATACTGCCCGCTACGCCAAACTGATGCTCGAACGCTCGATTTTGTCTTTTCGCGAGCAGACTCCAGCATCCCAAATCACATTCTGCGATCGTGGCATCCCCGACACGCTTTGCTATCTCCGGTTAGTCGGCCACGATGACTCCGAAGCAGTAACCGCCAGCATGACATACCGATACGCCCAGAAGGTTTTTCTCGCACAGCCATGGCAAGCAATCTACGCGACCGATAGCGAGCGCAAGCAGTCCTTTGAAGAGGCAGTCAGAACCCGCAACCTGATGACCAAGGTTTATGAAGAATGCGGCTACGAAATCGTGGAGCTGCCGCTGGTCTCCCCGACCGAGCGAGCCGACTTCATCCTTGGAGACGTGCAAAGGGTCGTGCCCTCTCGATTACCTATCTCCTCCTCGATTCCCCGCTAGAATAAGCCGTTACCCAGGACTCATCGCTCACGAACTGATTACCCTTTATTGAACTCGCATGATTAGACTCGCATGGATATGGATAAAGATAAAGTCGCATGGATAAACTTGTAATCCGCGGTGGTGAGCCGCTGCTCGGCACCGTCCGCGTCAGCGGCGCAAAGAATGCCGCACTCCCATGCATGGCCGCCGCTCTGCTTACCGACGAACCGGTGATCCTCGAAAATATTCCGCAAGTACGCGACATTCAAACCACGCGCAATCTTCTTGCGGCCATGGGGGCTGAAGTCGAACTCGGCTACGGACGGGCCCACCATCGCACCACCATCCACTGCAAAAATCTCGCCAGCCCGGAAGCCTCCTATGAATTAGTGAAAACGATGCGCGCCTCGACGCTCGTCCTCGGACCGCTGGTCGCGCGTTGTGGCCGCGCTCGCGTCTCGCTGCCCGGGGGCTGCGCCATCGGACAGCGCCCCATCGATCTCCACATCAAAGGCCTTGAACTGCTCGGCGCAAAGATCACCCAGGATCACGGCTACGTCGAAGCCACAGCCGAGCGCCTGCGCGGCGCTGAAATCCTCTTCGACAAAATCACCGTCACTGGAACCGAAGACCTGCTCATGGCCGCCACTCTGGCCGATGGCGAGACCCTTCTTCAGAACGCAGCTTGCGAACCCGAGGTCGCCGACCTCGCCGCCCTGCTCAACAAAATGGGAGCGAAAATTCAGGGCGCAGGCACGCCGACCATGCGTATAAAAGGCGTGAATAAGCTGAAAGGCGCCAAGCACCGCATTATTCCCGATCGCATCGAAGCTGGCACCTTTCTGATCGCCGGCGCGCTCACTGGCGGCGACCTCAACATCGCTGGATGTGATCCCACTCACCTCGTCGCCATCCTCGCGAAGCTAAAAGATGCCGGCGTAAAAACTAAGTCGACCAAAGATTGCGTCCGCGTCATGGGCGATAATCCCTTCACCGCGAGCGATCTCACCACTGAGGAATATCCCGGTTTCCCCACCGATATGCAGGCGCAATTCATGGCGCTGGCTACACAGGCGGAAGGCACTTCCATCATCACGGAAAATATCTTTGAGAACCGTTTCATGCACGCACAGGAATTAGTCCGCATGGGCGCGAACATAAAAATCGAAGGACGTCGCGCGGTTGTGGTTGGCAAAACCCAGCTCAGCGCCGCCGCCGTCCTCGCCTCGGACCTGCGCGCCAGTGCATCGTTAGTGCTGGCCGCCCTGGTCGCCGACGGTGAAACGATCATCGACCGCGTCTACCACATCGACCGCGGCTACGAAAAAATAGAAGAAAAACTGAAAGCCGTCGGCGCCCAAATCAAACGCATCGGCAACATGCTGCCGTAGAATCGCCGAGCCTGATGTGGGGACAGCCGCCCTCGGCTGTCCATTCGACGGCACCACCTCGGCCATCCCAGGCCCGGCGATTCCGTTGTAAACTTACGTTTCCCAGAAGCAAGATGTCTCTCGCCCTCAAACCGACCCACGCCGCGGTCAAAAACTACTACGCCGCGCTCAACCGGGTCGGACAGCTCCACTTCAGCAACGAAGCCCAAGTCAGCGACGCCTTCGCCAAGCTCCTCGCCGATTGCGGAAGAAAGCTCCATCTCACCTTCATCCCTCAGTTTCCAATCCAGCGCGCCAAAACCCGCGTGATCGTCGACGGGGCCCTCCTCGATACCTTTCATCTGGCTCACGGCTACTGGGAGGCCAAGGACGAAAAAGACGACCTCGACCGCGAGATCAAGGCGAAATTCGCAAAAGGCTATCCCAACGACAACATCATCTTCCAGGCTCCCGAGCGCGCCGTGCTCTATCAGGCCGGAGCCCGTGTCGCCGACGAAGACATCTCCAAGCCCGACTACCTAGCCCAGCTCGTCAACCATTTCTTCGACTACAAAGCCCCTCACATCGAGGAGTGGGAACAGGCGGTCGGCGAATTTTCCGACCGCATCCCCGAACTCGCCGAGGCCGTCAAGAAAATCATCGACGCAGAGCGGAAGCATAGCCCGGCCTTCGTCCGCAGCTTCGAAGACTTCTACGCCCTCTGCCGCCAGGCCATCAATCCCAATCTCTCCGAAGAAGCCGTCGAGCGCATGTTGATCCAGCACCTGCTGACCGAGCGCATCTTCGACACGCATTTTCAACAACCCCGATTTCACCCGCCGCAACGTCATCGCCGCCGAAATCGAGAAAGTCATCGTCGCGCTGACCAAACGCGCCTTCAACCGAAACGAATTCCTGCGCCCGCTCGACCGCTTCTACAAGGCCATCGAGGACGCCGCCCGCACACACTACCGGACTTCTCCGAGAAGCAGCACTTCCTCAACACCGTCTACGAGCGCTTCTTCCAGGGCTATTCGGTCAAAGACGCCGACACCCACGGCATCGTCTACACGCCGCAGCCCATCGTCAACTTCATGGTGCGCAGCGTCGAGGAGATTCTGCAAAAAGGAATTCGGCCGCTCCCTCGGCGACAAAGGCGTCCACATCCTCGACCCCTTCGTCGGCACCGGCAACTTCATCGTCCGCATCATGCAGGAAATCCAAGCCACCGACCTGCAATACAAATACGAGAACGAACTGCACGGCAACGAAGTCATGCTGCTGCCTTATTACATCGCCAGCATGAACATCGAGCACGCCTACTTCGACCGCACCGGGAGTACAGAGCGTTCCCGGGGATCTGCTTCGTGGACACGTTCGATATGCCGAGGCGGAGCAGAGCGCCGATCGTTCATGCCGAGAAGAACACCGACACGAGTCGAGCGACAGAAGGCAGGCGCCGATCATTCGTCATCATCGGCAATCCGCCGTACAATGCCTGGCAGTTGAACGAGAACGACAACAACAAGAACCGGAAGTACGAAGCTCATGGACGACAGGGTCAATGAAACATACGCGAAGGGATCGCAGGCGACAAACAAGAGCGCGCTATCGGACCCCTATGTCAAAGCCATCCGTTGGGCATCCGACCGAATCAAGGACGGAAGGAATCGTTGCGCTTCGTCACAAACAGCGGCTTCGTGGATTCCCTGGCGGCGGACGGCATGAGGGCGAATCTTGCGCGCGAATTCGACGAAATCTTCATCCTCGACCTGGGCGGCAATGTAAGAAAGAATCCAAAGCTCTCAGGCACAACGCACAACGTCTTCGGAATTCAGGTCGGCGTGTCGGTTAACCTTTTCATCCGGAGGGATGTTCCGAAGGAGCTCCGCCAGTGCAACATCCATTACCTCAGAGCAGGCGAGTTCTTGACTCGATACCAGAAATACAGCTGGCTTGAGGATCTGGCCGATTATCGAGGCGCACACTGGGCGCCCGTCACGCCTGACCGGAAAAACAACTGGCTCTCTCACGGCGACGGTACGGAGTTCGACGGATTCCCGCCCATCGGCGAGGCCCCGGAAGAGCCCGGCCTGTTCGCTGAATATACTCCTGCGCTCGAACACAGCGCGCGATGCCTGGGTATACAACTTTCGCCTTGCTTCGCTGAAGCAGAACATCAAACGCACCTCCAGCGCATACAACGACCACGTCGCGAGGTGGAGGGCACTCGAACAGAAGCCCGAGACACCAGACGATTTCGTCGAGTACAACGACAAGAGATTAGCTGGAGCCGGGACCTCAAAAAGCGACCTACAGAGGGAACACACCGTCACCATTGCTCGCCAGCAAGTTTCGCGTCTCGCTATACAGGCCATTTGCAAAAGAGCACATGTTCTTCGACCGCATCCTAATCGAGGAGGTCTACGGCTTCCCCAAATCCTGCCTAACGCCGAAACCGAGCAAAGAGAACCGCCTAATTTGTGTCACTAGTATCGGGTCCGAAAAGCCACTTTATGGCGATGGCAACCGACACATTGCCTAACTACCACCTCGTTGGGGCCGGTGCAGGCACTCAGTGCTTCCCCTTCTACACCTACGCCGAAGACGGCACCCACCGCCGCGAGAACATCACCGACTGGGCCCTCGAACAATTCCGCGCCCACTACCACGACCCCTCCATCACCAAGTGGGACATCTTCCACTACATCTACGCCGTCCTGCACCACCCCGAGTACCGCGAGCGCTACGCCGCCAACCTCCGGCGCGAACTTCCCCGCATCCCCTTCGCTGCTTGTCATCCTGAGGCAGCGGAGTCCTCGGCTTCGCCGAGGACTCCCAACGAAGGACCTATGCATCTCGCCGGCACCAGCACCGCTGCCGACAAATCCATAGGTCCTTCGGCCCACAAAGAACGCGGTCCTCAGGATGACAGCGCCGTGTTTCACGCCTTCGCAAAAGCGGGCCAGCGCCTAGCCGAAATCCACGTCCACTACGAACAACAACCCGAATACAAGCTGATGAAAGTAGAAAAGAAAGGCGAGAAACTCGACTATCGCGTCGACAAGATGAAGCTGAGCAAAGACAAGACCACGCTCATCTACAACCAATTCCTAACCCTGAGCGGCATCCCCAAAGAAACCTACGAGTACCGCCTCGGCAACCGCTCCGCCCTGGAATGGGTCATCGACCAATATCAGATCTCAATCGACAAGCGCAGCGGCATCACCAATGATCCGAACCGCGAGAACGATCAGCAATACATCCTTCGATTAATAGGGCAAGTCGTTACCGTGAGCCTTGAAACGGTAAGAATCGTCCAGTCCCTCCCGACTCTTGGACTGCCTGAATAACCCGATGCATGGGGGATCACAGGAATGCAAATCTACTCAAAACAGAAAAACGGGCCGCCCAGGCGACCCGTCGTTTAGCTGAAAGCTGAAAGCTAATCCCCCGCGACCGGCTCCGCAACCTCCGGCTTGGGAGCATGCGCACCTATTCCCATTCACCTTGCCCAGCGCGCCCAGCGGAATGAATCCGTTCTCCGCCTCCGCCGGCTTCTCTTTCAGTACCACTTCGCGATACAGCGAAGCCATGCGCGCGTTGTAAGCCTCGTCATTCTTCTGCGGCCCGCGATGTCCCGCAACCGGAGTTTCCGAATGATCGACCGCCAGGGCCGCCTTCGCATCCCGCGCCCGCTTCTTCTCTTCGCGCGCGTTCTTGGCGATGCCCAGCTTGTCGAGATCGTGCTGCAATTCGTTGGTGACCATCTCCTCGCGCAGCCTCAGATAGTCGACATGCTCCTCTTCCATCTTCACCTTCTTGCCGCCAGCGAAGATCTCATGCCGCCCATGCTCCTCATACCACTTGGTGAGCGTGGCCGTCATGTGCATCTTTTCGATAATGTTCCGCCATCCCACGCCCGTGTTGTAAGCGCAGAACGAAATCTCGCCTTCCTGCGTTGCGTAAGGGATAATGCACTGCTCCGTACGCCGGAAGTCGTAGTTGAACAGATCCTGGAACCACATGCCCGCGATGAACAGGAAGTTCCAGCGATCGTTAGTGCGCCGTTTCATAACGTCATCCATCGTCCGGTCGCCGCCAACTTTGCCGTAATTCTTTCCCGTGACGTTGTAGTTCTTATCGAACTTCTTCAGCAGGTCCATCATCTTGAAATGCGTCGGCGACTGAAACGGATCGTAATTCTTCATCAAACACAGCGCCATCCCAAACGCCGTCAGAAATTTTCCCCGCGACGCATCGTTCACCTTGGCAATATCCTTAGCCAGTTGATCGCCCTGCAAGAATGCCGTGACCGGCACAGCCTCCTTCGTTTCCTTATCAATCATGACGGCCATGCCAGTACCACAATTCGGATGGCAACCGCAACTGAGTTGGCCCCAGTCGTTTTCGGCGTCGTTGGCATGCATGAGGTCGGCCCAGTCGGAGAAGGTGCCCATGAAAGTGATCGGGAACCAGTCGCGGGAGGGTTCGCCGAAGCCGGTTTGATTTTTTACGTCGTGGGCCAGGTGAGAGAGCGTGTAGCGCTGGGCTTGGCGGCGGTCGTCGGTGACGGCTTCGTCGCGGCCGGTGAAGCTTACTGGCTGGAAGGATAAGAAGCTGATCGTTTTCGGATTGTCCAGCGCGAACTTGATGATGCGTCCTACCTGCTCGTTGTTGATGCCGTTGACGATGGTCATGACGGGGACGATTTCTACTCCGGCTTTGTGCAGATTTTCGATGGCTTTCAATTTTACGTCGAACAGGTTGCCGACTTTGCGGTGCGCGTTGGCGGCGTTGCCGATGCCGTCGAATTGCAGATACGCGTAGCGCATGCCGGCTTCGACGGCCTGCTGAGCGAACTCGAAACTTTTTGCGAACTCGATTCCGTTGGTCGCGGCTTGCACGGTGTTGTATCCGACTTTGCGGGCGTAGCGGACGGCGTCCAGGAAATACGGAGACAACGTGGGCTCGCCGCCGGAAAACTGCACGCTCATCTGACGACGCGGCTTGATGGTGATGGCGTTGTCGAGCATGGTCTTGATTTCTTCCCACTGCAGTTCGTGGACGAAGCCGACCTGGTTCGCGTCCATGAAGCAGGGATCGCACATCATGTTGCAGCGGTTGGTGAGATCGATGGTGAGCACGGAGCCGCGTCCATACTTCACGGTCGAGGTGCCGTGGTGGTGCAGCTTCTCATCGTTGTGAGCCTTAATGTCGCGGCCGGGGAAAACATCTTCGAGGTGCTTCGAGAATTCGGTGTCGATCGACATCACGTCTTCGAAGTGGCCGTGCTTCGGACAATCTTTCACCATCAGAATCTTCCCGTCTCTCTCGACGATGGTGGCCTTGATCTCGCCGACCTTTTCGTTCATCAGAACTTCGTGCGGCAGTTTGCCGTCGAGAATCTGCTGGCGGATTTCGGGGACACACTTCGGGCACAGCGAATCGGTGGAGCGCGGCCAGCCCAGCGGCGGCTTCGACTTCTCATAAGACTTGAGCAGAGGCTTGTCGGACCATTTAGGGGTGGGCGAGGGGTTCGGCTTGATCCGGTTGAGACGGTCGAAGACCACCCACGCGCCGCTGGCGGCGACGGTGACTGCTTTCTCTACGTACTTGATCGGCTTGCGCATGTTCGCTTCTGGCTCCTGGCTTTTAGCTCTTTCGTGCTGGGTGCGGGACGTCCGATCTTAGGAAACAGCTTGGCGGAAACTTGCCTTTGGCTTCGCTGAGATCCTATCCACAAACCCAGTCACAATCACCAACAACTGTGGTTCTCCCAGAGAGTTGAACCTGGTTGCATACAATCTTGTCCTTACCACTTTCCCTGGGTAATGTCTGATAGTGATGCTATTGGAGGGCAAGGAGTTACGCATCTTTATCCCAACGAACGGAAGAAAAATGGGGTTTAGCGGTTGATTAGGGGATTAGATGGCGGTAAGTTGTTGAAAGGAAACGGGGCTCTCTGGCTGCCGACACTTGCAGGCGGGTGTAAGATCAACCGATAGCGAGGTGGAGTCTATGGCACAGATGACGCCGCAGGTTTCGGAATTGTTGGAGAAGGCACTCTGCCTCTCTACGCAGGAACGCGGTCTGCTCATTGATCGTCTGATCGAGAGTCTCGATGACGAGCCGGCTGAAGAAGGAAAGGAGTGGAAGAGGCTTGGGCCAAGGAGATCAAGCGACGGGTCGATGACGTCCGCTCTGGACGGGCAAAGGCCATTCCGGGAGAGCAAGTGCTCAGGAGACTCGCTGAGAGTTCCTGATAGGGAGTAGTGACGGCCTTCCCCACTTCTCGCAAAGGACGCGAGAAGTGCGGCACCCAGATGTGGGCCGGCCAACCCCCGTTATCCCAACTTTAGGATTGATCGCAGCCAATCTCCCCACTCCCCCTTGCGTTGTCCGCCGCGCCGCTCGGCTTCGTTCAGTAGCTCTACTAACAGGCGCATGGGCCCCGGTCCGCGTCGCGCAAAGTGGCTGAGGTTGTAGTTGACTTGTCGCAGAATGTCGTGTGCGTCCGCGCGCGGCCGGATCGAGTAACGCAATAGGTCCCGATACTGCAGATATTCTTCGCGATCTTCGGCGCCTATAGGCGGGACCAGTTGGGCCTCGGCGAGTAGTTCCCCACTATGGGCACGGAACTCATAGCCGTAGTGGCGCTCGAACTCGTAGAATGTGTCTCTTTCAAAGTAGTCCCGGGCATCTTTAGACCCACGTTCTAGGAGCAGGTTTGTCAAAATGCTCATTGCGATTTGTAGGGCGACTATACTCTCGACTCGCGCTGATTGGTCTCGCGCCACTGCCTTTGCGATTCGTGGTACAAAGCCATCGAGTTCGGCGAGCCAGCCCGTTTTGATTGGCGTGTCCGTGTCTGCGATTTCCTTGCCTTCTTTATGAGCTACGGTGCACCCTCGGACGAGGCGGCCGGCGATGCGTTCGTTAACATAGACGCCTCCGGCGTGAATGAGGCACAGGAGTCGCCAGAACGCCCCGTCGAATGGGTCCAGCGAGAATTTCTTTGCACCTGTTCCGGCTAACGTTTCGAGTTGGCGAGCCGCGGCGGCGCCCACGAGCGTAACTCCAGCACCGAAGTTAGCGAGGGCCTCCAATAAGCTGGCGACTTGGGGAGTCTTCCCGGCACGCTCGTCGATAATTCGTGCAAACTTGCCACGGAGAAACCTCTCTAGCAGAGCCTCAAAGCGCCTGATGACGCGGCTCAGGCCGGTACTCTTGCCACGCCTCAGTTCTCTTTTCCTTCGGCCGGGTAGCTGCTGTCGGCAGCCACGCCTCCAGGGCGCCTCGAACTGATGCCAAGTCATTTGCTATCGTCTGCGCCTGCTGCTGAGCTTCGACAAGCAAGTAGTTCCGGACCCATGTTGCTTCGGAGGCGTCCGACGCGACGAACACGTGGAAGCGCTTCTTGGCGTCGTCTACTGCATCCCGGAGCATCGGCTGAGTCCGGTATTCGGGGTAGCCGTACTTCCTTAGAAGTAGGGCCATCCACTCCGACAGTGCCGAGTAAAGAGGTACCTCTCCTTTTAGCGGATCTACTCCTAGCAGAAACGGCGTTTCGCCTTCCTCAGCCTTCAATTGCGCCGCCTTTATGGCATTCGGAAGCTCCGAAAGCTCGGATTCGGCAGGGGCGGGCTTTTCTTTTGCGGCAGCCTCCCTTAATTCTTCAAGAGGTTGTCGGATCGCATCGAGGTACGACTGGAGGCAAGCGGCATAGAAAATAACCCTAAATTGTTCGTACGGGGCTAGCGGCAACTCTGTGTCCGCCCCGCTAGTATGCACTCTTTTAATGATTTGGGAGATCCCCTTGATTGCGGAAGCGGAGGCGCTGAGAATCAGGCCGATTCCGGCCGCGAGAGCCAGCGGGCCGCCGCTGGACGCGATAACGTAGAAGGCGAACATCTCACCCGTCGCTTTGACGATTTCCGCATCACATAGGAGATGATCCTCTAGGGTTTCCCGTACGGTCTTGGCGTTTATCTTGAGGGACACTATTCCTCCTAAAAGACACACCTACGGCTGAGTAGGAGGAAGGCGGTGATCTTCGCATATCTCCCCTCAATAAGCAAGGCTCGTTGGCGAGATGTCTCGTCGTCTCATCGGTTTTTCGAAACGCGGCGATCGACCCAGCCTTCCGTTGCGCCGGGGATGAACGGGAAGGCTAAAATATAATGGACAGGAGTGTACGTCCCACATGAGTGCGGTCCCGATTCACAGGAGATCCCTCGCTCCGCCTGAAGGACGGCTACGCTCGGGATGGCGCCGATCGGGTGGCAGCGGGAGAAGTCAACAGCGGGTTCCTCACCGAGCCTTCGGCCCTGTTCGGAATGACAAGGGTTGTTGGTGGGGAATGGCTGTTTTTCGCAGCGCTGAAGCGCCGATCTTTCACGGTGGTGCTTGGGGCCGTGGAGATCTCCACTTCAACAGCAACGTCAAGGGCGACGGACAGAGCCTGCCCTGAGCTTGCCGAAGGGAGTGTCCGTCCCACACGAGGGTTTCGAGCTTTGCTCGAAATGGACAGCCGAGGGCGGCTGTCCCCACATTTACTTCGGGGCTGAAGAGGGTGCGTGAGAACTAGCTTGTAATTGTTTGCAAGATGAGGCAGAAAGAGAGGTATGGGACGATTTCTGCCGTACCAGCCGGATCAGGCGTATCTAGTGCCGCCCAGCGTAAGGGATGAGTTGGGGGAAGATCATCTGTGTTTCTTCATCCATGGGGCGGTGGAGCACATGGACTTGAAAAGTTTCGAGCAGGTTTATGGGGAAGAAGGAGGAGCGCTGTATTGTCCGGCGCTGATGTTGAAAGTGTGGTTGTATGCCTACGCGCTGGGGATCACGTCGGCGCGGCGACTGGAGCAGCGCATCCGGGAAGATCTGGGTTTGCGCTATCTGGCGGGGGGAGCGCGGCCGGACAACTGGGCGCTGAGTGCGTTTCGGCGGCGGCACGCGCGGGGATTGAACGACGTGTTCACGCAAGTGCTGGAGATGGCGCGGCAGATGAAGCTGGGACGGTTGGGACAGGTGGCGATCGACTCGACGCGGATTCACGCGGCGGCGTCGCGGAACCGGCTGGAGACCGAAGAGCGGTTGCGGCAGGAGCGGAGCCGGCTGCGGCGAAGCATCCGCCAGTGGCAGAAGCTGTGCGATGAGGACGATCCCAACGAAGGGGCGGGCACGCGGGTGCATCTGGAAAAATTACAGGAGCAGTTGCAGGCGATGCCGCGGAGATTGGAAAAGTTGCGCAAGAGCGGGATGAAGAAATTATCGCGCACCGATGCGGATGCGCGCTTTCTACGGGAGCGGAGCGGGTTTGCGCTGGGCTACACCGCTGAAGCCGCAGTGAATGAAGACCACCTGATCGTTGGGCAACGCGTGACGCAGAATGCGGCGGACAACAGCAGCTTGATCCCGATGGTGGAGGAGGCGGAGCGGCAGAGCGGAGCCACGGCGGAAAAGATTTTGGCCGATGCCGGATTTTTCTCGCTGGAAAATATCGAGGAACTGGAAGGCCGGGGCCGGGAGGTGTACTTGCCGGATTCGAATCTGGCGCGGGAGTTGAACACGGGGCAGCGTTGCGCGCCCATCCGGCTCAGCCCGACGCAGCGGCGCATGCGACAGAAATTGCGCGGGCCGACCGGACAAGCGGTCTATCGGCGACGCAAGGCCTTAGTAGAACCGGTTTGGGGAACGCTAAAAGAACAACGAGGGATGAGGCGGTTTCGGTTGCGGGGATTGGCAAAAGTAAGCATCGAGTTCACCCTGGCTGCCATCTCGTACAACCTGACCCGGCTGCTGGCCAGCCGCCAGTTGGGCCGAAGAAGTTTTCAACAACTGTAGGCAAAGTGACCGCGATGCAACGCGTTCTCACGCGGTCTCTGAAGCCCGGTTCCCTTTTGCTGGAGCTTTTGCGGCGCGGCTGAAGCCGCACCCTTTCAAAGCATCAAATTTATCCGGCGGCTAAGGGCCGCTCTTTCACGGTGGCCCTTGCGGCCGTGGAGACACGCTCAGGGCGACAATTTCTAATGAGGGGGCAGTTTTTTTTCGGAGAGAATTCGTTACTGAATTGGGACTTTGGGAGCTTGCAAGGTGAACCCCTGAGGCATCGAGGACTCGGACTCTGGCATCGAATAGGTTAGGATTGTGCTATGTCGGTTTTCGATGAGAAATATCGAGTGGTGGGCGTGGAAGCCGATCGGCTGCTGGTGCGTGGGGTGCACAGCGGGGACGTGCTGACGATTCTGAATTCTGAGCCGGAGATTCCCATTAGCGCGGAAGAGTATCCGGTGGGCAAACTGATTGCTCTCACTGATCCCGCGAATGCCCTGGGAGACTGAGCGGGCTCAGGGAAATCCTAAACAAGATCATCCTAAATAAGATTATCCTAAGTGAGGTCAAAGGCTAGCGGGCGGAAGTAGCCGTTCCACGCGAGCCGTTACACACAAGTCCTCCACAGCGCTATATATTCCACGCAAACTGGGCGGCTGCATTCCCAGCGGTACACCTCGCAGTCGAGTTAATTTAGAATACTGGAGAACGCGAGGAGGGGCCGTGCGCTGCGGACGATGCGGCAACGAAAATACCGGGACCAACCGTTTCTGCGGAATGTGCGGCGCGCCTTTGGTGCCACAGAGTCAGGCGGGCGGACCACCTGGGGCGCAGACGCCAAGTGTGCCGGCGGAAAATGCTGGGGCGCCACGGTCAGCCTTTCCGGCGCAAACGCAGCCGGTCGCGAGGCTGGCGGCTCCGGCTTCTGCGAGTGGGGCGGTGGATCGCGGCCCGGTGCTCTCTTCGTTTGATGTGGCCCGCGACGATGAGCCGGCTCGGGAGCCGATCATTAGCGGTCCGTCGTTTCTGGGCTTGAACAAGCCTGCAGCGAGACGTGCCGGAGTTCATGCGGATAGCGGTCGCGATCAACTGCGTTCCTCGGGAAATGTAGACTACCTTCTCGATGATGAAGACGAGCCGAAGCGGGGCTGGGGAAAAATAGTTTTAGTTTTGCTGGCCCTGATATTGGCGGGCGGATTCGGATATCTGCGCTGGAGGCAGGGCGGCTTTGACTGGCTGAAGGCCGGCAATAGAAAACCGGCAGCCACGCAGGTTTCTCCGGAGGCGGGGCAGAGCGGCACGGATAATAGCGGCTCGGCTGGCACAGCTGCAGCTCCCGCTCAAACTCCGGCGGGAGCGGGACCGCCTCCCGCGGGAGCGAATTCTGCGGCAGGCGGGACGGCAGCGAGCCCGGCGGGCAACACAACGGCTGCTCCGGAGACGCCAGCAGCGTCGGCAACTGCTTCGCAAAACCCTCCGGCAGCGACGCCTCCGGCAGACAATGCTTCGGCAAACAATGCAGTGCAAAACAACCCTCCCGCTCCCGCGCAGGTGGCGGGGTCACCGAACAAGTTGCCGAACAATGCGAGCGCTGCTGGCGCAACGGCGGATCCGGCCTCACGAGCCGCGGATTCTGATTCCCAAGCACAATCGAATGATTCTGACTCGGATGAAGAGCAGCCGACCGCTGCGAAGGCCGGTGCGCGCAAGGCGGCTGCCACGAAGCCGCTTGCGGCAAAGCCATCGGCGGCAAGGCCCGTGGATACCGTGGCCGACGCCGAACGCTACATTTATGGGAGTGGAGTGCGGCAGGATTGCGATCACGGATTGCGGATGCTAAAGACGGCGGCGGGACGGTCCGATGCGAAGGCGATGATTTCGCTGGGCGCGCTGTATTCGACGGGGACGTGCGCTCCGCGCGATCTGCCTACGGCGTATCGCTGGTTTGCGCTGGCACTGCACAAGCAGCCTGACAATCAGGCTTTGCAGGATGATCTGCAAAAGTTGTGGAGCCAGATGACGCAGCCGGAGAGGCAATTGGCCATCAAGTTAAGCCAGTAAGCGGGCGCGCACGCGGACACACGTCCCGATACGGAAGCGAGCCGAACGCGCGATTGATGCGTCGCAAAGACGCGACCCTTCGGCAGGCTCAGGGCAGGCTGCTTCGCGCGGCTCGCCCAGATCCCTCGCTGCGCAAAGAACGCTTGCTCGGGATGACAGTGCGAATTTACTTCTTGAACAAATTCTCGAATGCCTGACGGGCGTCGTTGGGACGCAGCGTGGCGGGAGTGGAAGTTTCCTTCTCTCGCGTGACGCGGATTTCGTAGAAGGTGCAATTGTTGCGCGCATCTTTTTTGGATACACGCTCGGTCACCGGCTGCATGCACTCAAAGCGGCTTCCGGGATCGAAATACATACACTGTTTGCAGGAATGAAGTTCGAAGCCGCACTTGGGACAGAGTCCAGTTGGGGGAATGGATTGCAGCACAGTGCCGCACTGAGCGCAGCGAGAGACGGCGCGAGTTCCTGGCATATTCACCGGTTTTGGCCCCATGCTGTAGTCTCTCTTAGCGGGAGCCGAGGCTGGCTGCTGTCCGGATTTCTCTCCGGTTTCCCGCCGCGGCTTGCCTTTGTCTCTGCCTTCGCGATCGCGGTCCTGATATCCATGCTGACGGTATTTGGCTGCCACAGAACCTCCGCACGATGGCGTATTGTCTCGCCAGTTTGGATTTAGGACAAGTGTAAATAAGAGCGAATGATAGCGCTCGAAAGAGAATCCCTCAGCGGCTGCAGCCGGCGATCAGCAAAATTTGTGATCGCAGCGCTGGAAGCGCTGCGCCACCCAAAGTCCCGCCACCCAAGGTCCAATAAAGCGCGGAGTTTCCAGCAGCTTGTGATTTCCGCAGCTTCTGACGCGCCTTTTCAAACAACCGTGCGCTTTTGATTCCCTACCGGATTATCTCCGTGTACACGCGACTCGCTACAATGGAGGCATGATCCATGAAATTTTCCCGGTGGGGCCGCTGCAGTGTAATTGCTCGATCATTGGCGACGAGACGACGCGTGAAGCGATGGTGATTGATCCGGGCGATGATATCGAGGACGTGCTCGAACTCATCCGCAAGCATAACCTGCAGGTCAAGCAAATCGTCATCACGCACGCGCACATCGATCATGTGGGAGGTGCGATGAAGCTGCGCGCGGCCACGGGAGCGCCGATCCTGCTTAATCAGAACGACTACGCCTTGCTGAAGATGCTCGATGTGCAGGCGGCATGGATTGGCATGGAAACACCGGAGGCGGTCGAGATCGACCAGAGCTTGACGACGGGCGACACGGTGAAAGCTGGCTCGCACACCGCCAGCATTTTGCACACTCCGGGACACACGGAAGGAAGCATCTGCCTTTACTTCCCTGCTGAAAAAACTCTGGTTGCGGGCGACACGCTGTTCGCAGGTTCCATTGGGCGCACCGACCTGCCCGGCGGATCAATGCAGAAGATCATGCGATCGCTGCACGGAACGGTGTTGGCTTTGCCGGATGAAACGGTGGTTGTGCCGGGGCACGGGCCGCTGACTACGATCGGAGAGGAACGGCAGAGTAATCCGTTCCTGGCGAAGAAATAGAATCGGTCGCATTCCACAAATTTCCTGAAACGTTCTTGCTCAACGGGACACTATTGATCAGAAGGCTCGAGACGGACCTGCGGTAGCTCGGCCTTCTTAGTCCCTGAGGAGAATTCATGAGCGATCGACCGCAAGTTTCGTACTCGAGTTCCTGGGAGGAGATTTATGAAGCCCACGAGTTTCCGCACGGCGAACCGCCTGAGGTTGGATTTGCCCGCACACTCGTTCTATCGGGCATTGCCATCAAGCAAGTGGCCGCCAACCTGCCCAACGGCGAGAATCTGGTAAGCGCGGCCAGTCAAGCGATGACGGAGTGGGAGGACGATTACTGCGGAATTCCAGCCCGGCCGGTCCCAACCCTTACGCTGGCTGCGTCGCTGGCGGCCTTCGCCAGTATTCTGCAGAAGGGTGAGTTGCAACTTGCGATCCAGGAGGAAGCCAGCCGAATCGCGCTGAAGGCCTTCGCGGCATCGGCGGTCGCGCAACCGCCAGGAATCAAAGCGGCCTGGTGCTGAGGGGGCACCGCCGATTGAGCTCGTGTGAAACTCTTGAGAGGATCAAACCATTTCCAGCAGACGCTGAATTCCCTCCCGGAAATCATCTGGCGGTGTGATCAGGCTCAAAACCAGATAGCCGTCATTGGGAAAGTCGTAGAAGTGGCCGGGATGGATCAACATGAATTTTCGGCGCAACAGATCGACCGCTAATTCTTCATCGGTTTGAGTCACCGGCACGCGCAGGACTGCATACCATCCGCCTTCCACACTCAAACGCTGGCATGTCTTCTGTGCAGCAAGCTGCCGGTCGAGTTCGGCGAGATTGTCGAGGACACGATCCAGCAACTGCTGTTGAATGTTCTTGCGCTGGTCGAGCAAAGCCGGCGTCGCCGACTGGACCGGCGCATTCATCGAGAGATAAGTGTCGGCGATTATTTCCAGGCGCGCCTGTGCGGCTTCGAGGGCTGCCGCAGGACCACTGGTGACGATCCAAGCCAACTTCATTTGCGGTAGCGCGGAGATTTTCGAGACTCCGCTGAGCGTGAATGTAAGTACGTCCTGATTGGTTGTGAAACTTTTCCGCGCAACGCGGTTGTGAGCGTAGTCGAGAAAGACTTCGTCGGCGATCAGAGCAAGTGAATGTTCGCGGCTAAAGTTATTGAGCAAATCCAGTCCATCCGGATGTACGAACGAGCCGGTCGGATTATTCGGATGAACTACGACCACGGCGCGGGTGCGACTGGTTACCGCTTTCTGCAGAGATGGAAAATCCATTTGCCATCCGTGGTCATAGAGCAACGGGTAGGGCACGAGTTTTACATCCTGCAGGTCGGCAAGAAACTCGAACAAGGGATAGCTGGGCTTCGGCACCAGCAACTCATCGCCGGGATTGCAGAGCAGGCGGAAGACGAAGGAGTAGCCTTCGCTGGTGCTGGTAGTAAGGATCACTTGTTCAGGATCGAGGTGGGGCAAGGCGTGCTGAGTTTGGTAATAGTCCGCCACGGCCGTGCGCGCGCTGAGCAAGCCTTTGGGCTGGGGATCGTAATCCATGGCCTGGGGCGAGGATAGCGATTGAAGAATTCGCGGTGCGTCGTAGCGCAGGCCGGCGCGCGTTGGGTTCGAGACTGTGAGATCGAGTACGTGCTTGCCACTCGATCGGGCTTCTTCGAGCGCCTCGGTGAGGCGATTGCGCGTGAGTTTCCAGTTGGTGCGGTCGGAGAACATTCGAATCAGGATATTCGTTGGCTGGAGGCACCTGCGAAGAAGGACCGATCTTGAAGCGCGAAGTGCGCGGAGAAGGGATCGCGGAGTGCAGCGCGGCTGATGTCGTCTTGCACACCGCGCCACTCCATGCCTCGCCACTCCATGCTGGGCCAGTCGCGGATTGAAACCGCCGGGCAGATGAGAGTGCGGCCTTCGGGGCGAAGCAATTGCCGCAGAGTCTGCACCCCATAGAAAAGTCCCTGGCCAGTATTCGCTGCGACGATCAGGTGGGATCTGTCGGAGAACAGAAGATAGCCCTGCTCGCCGATGGAATCGGCCTTCAATCCTTTCGAGGCGAGGAAGTTGCGAACCTTGCGATCCTGCAAGCGGGCAAGGACGATGTTTCTCGCCTCTTCTCTGGATTCGTGCCTGGAGTCCGGCTTGGCGCCGGTAATACTGAGCTTCAATCCTGTCTGATCGCGGATTTCTTCCGCGAGGGTTTCGGCTGCGATGCGATCTTCGGCTTGATGGCCGAACTCGACGAGAATGCGGGTGCTTGGCCTTACACGGAAACTCCCTCGTTGAATACTTACTTCTTTCGGCGCGGGAATCAGCATGAGTTGATCCTCCGGGCCGGAAGTCTCGGCGGAGCCCGCGCGAGTAAGGAGGAGAAAGCAGTACAGAACGAGAGCGTAGCGCTTTTTCATTCGCATCCTTGGGAACGATCGACAAGCAATCTATTCTATCGGGAACGCGCGGCAAGAAAACTTCGAGATTGAAAAATCTGTCGATAAGGCGTAAGAGAGAAGGGCTTCGAGTGTTCTTGTCGCTGGAGGGTGAGATATGTGTTTTTCGGCGGCGGTGAATTTTACCGGCAGTGGAGTTCTGGCAGGCGTGGGTGTGGTGACCTTGACCAGAGTGAAGCACAGGCGCGAACTTCTTTTTGCGTCGCTGCCGATCCTGTTTGCCATTCACCAGTTCATCGAAGGCTTCGTCTGGCTGGGGCTGGATGGAATTCTGTCACCCAAGATTACGCACAATATGGGAGCGGCGTTCATGCTGTACGCGCAAGGGCTACTGCCATTCTTACTGCCGCTGAGCGTACTTCTGTTTGAACCTGACGCGAAGAGTCGTAAACGGATGCGGCCGTTCCTGGTCATCGGAGCCTTGACGACTCTCTATATCCTTTGGGCATTGGTTGCATATCCGACGGAGATCTTCGTCCGAGGCAACAGCATCGTCTACATTAATCCGGCGACGAACAATATTACCGTTGCCGTCGTCTATGTCATCGCGACCTGCGGCTCGCTTTTGTTCTCCAAAGTGAAAGATATGGTGATTTTCGGCGTAGCAAATATGGCAATACTGCTGACGGTGATGGCGGTGAAGCGCTACGCATTCACATCGTTGTGGTGTGCTTATGCAGCGGCGGCAAGTGTGATCATCCTGGCTTACTTCTGGAAGAGCAGCGGGATTCGTCCTTTTAAATACGCTGTCTAATTGCCCGCACTCATCTCATGGCTTTGCGAAGGCCTCTTTGTTTACCAGGTAAGGCATCTTGGCGAAATCGCCGTCGTAGTTGGCTTCGAGGACGTCGATCAATCCCTGGACACAGCGGCCTGCCATGCCTTTCTCGGGATCGGTGGAGAGGCGAGTGATGCGGGCGGCGCTGGCAAAGTGCGGCATGAGGCGGCAACGGTCGGCGATGGCCGGATCGCGCAGCGGCGAATCGGCAGGCAGGGGTTCCTGTTCGTATACATCGAGGGCGGCGCCGGCAATCCAGTGCTCGCGCAGAGCCTTCACGAGCGCGGATTCATCGATCACGGGACCGCGCGAGTCGTTTATTAGAAAGGAGGTCGGCTTCATCAGCTTCAAGGTCTGCTCGTTGAACAAATGATAGGTAGGCGTGGCGCTCTCGCCGGGACGGATGAGCGGCACGTGCACGCTGACGAAATCAGCCTGGCGAACAGCCTCTTCAAATGAAACGTACTTAATCCAGTTCTTTTCTTTGGAGATGCCGCGGGCGTGGCGCAGGTCCATCACTTCCTGGATGGCCTTGATGTAATTATGATTTTGATAGGCTGGGTCGAAGCACAGCATGTTCATGTCGAAGCCGGAGCATTTCTTGATCATAGCGAGGCCGATGCGGCCGGTACCGATGATTGCAATGGTCTTGCCAGTAACTTCGTCGCCGAGAAATGGGAGATAGGGATGCCAGTATCCCCAGTGGTTATCGCGAGTGAGGTGCTCGGCGGGCCACATCTTGCGCGCGAGCATGCCGAGCATGAAGAAAGCGAACTCGGCGGTGGCCTCGGTGAGAACGTCCGCCGTATTGGTGAAAGGAATTTTGTAGCGGTCGGCATCGGCGCGATTGATGTTGTCGAAGCCGACGGCGTACTGTGCCACAACTCTCAGCGTGTTCTTTCCGGCCTCGAAAACTTCGGCGTCGATGGGATCGCGCAGCGTCGTGATCAGGCCGTCGATGCCAGATTTCACTTTGTCGATGATGAGGCTCTTCGGCGGCGCTTCGGGTTGGGGGTAGACTTCGACTTCGTAGCCGCGGTTGCGCAGCAGATCGATGGCTTCTCCGATATCGCAGGTGGCGAAAACGCGGAATTTCTTATGCATGAGTTCTTCTCAGAATGGAAGCGGCCCCAACCAAACGATTACTCCCGCACCCGACAGCGGGATCATCGAAAATATCATAAAGCGACGTTCGGAGGCTCTCTCAGGGCGTGAAAATGAGACTCATTTCCTTCGGGCTCACGGCCTCGGCTGTGTAGTCAAAAGTGCCTTTTTCCCGCATCTCGCGAGCGGCACGAAGAAAGGCACCAAGCGCGGCGCGACAGAGAGAGCTGCCCACGCTAACGCGTTTGACCCCAATCTCTGAAAGTTCTGCCAGGCTCAATTGAACACCTTGCAGACCCATGAGTACATTCACGGGGCGATCCACGGAACGGACGACGGCAGCAATGTCGTCCTTAGTCAGGAGACCCGGAGCATACAAGACATCGGCGCCGGCCTCTTGATAGGCTTGCAGCCGTTTGATCGTGTCTTTGAGGTCTTTGCGGCCGTGCAGGTAATTCTCTGCGCGGGCAGTCAGGGTGAAGGGAAAAGGAAGCTCGCGCGCGGCTGCGACGGCAGCGCGAACTCTGTCGATGGAGTGCTCCATTTCATAAATAGGATGGTCAGCGCGGCCGGTTGCGTCTTCGATGGAACCGCCGACAACGCCGGCAGCTGCGGCAAGCCTGATGGTTTCGGCGACGACTTCCGGAGCGTCTCCAAATCCGTTCTCAAGGTCGGCGCTCACGGGCAGGTCGGTGGACGCGCCGATTGCAGATGCATAGGCCACTGTCTCGCGACGGTCAAGGGTGTTGTCCCTGCGCCCGAGGGAGAAAGCATAGCCCATGCTTGTAGTGGCCAGCGCTTCGAAGCCCAGATGGGCTAGCAGGCGGGCAGTTCCCGCGTCCCAAGGATTAGGAATGATGAATGCGCCGTTACGCTCATGTAGATCGCGAAAGGCGCGACCTTTGGCGACTTGGGACGTTGCGGCACCTGTCGACGTTACTAGTGTTGTCATTGATGCGATCCTCGCACTTAGCTTAGCTCTGAAGCCAACGAAGCCACAAGTTCGATCACGTCCTCCTAACCTTGTTGTAGTCGTGACTCTGATAGGCACGGTCGAAGCACAGCATGCTCATGTCGAAGTCGGCGGATTTTTTTGATCACGGGCCGAGGCTCTGCAAGTTTCAATGGTAGATTGTGTACTTCCCGATTCGGGCGCCCGCGCGAACCGATTTGGCCTCTACTCGGAACCCCCAAAAACCCCTGGTGTGATTTGGCTCACAGACAGCCGTGAGGTCGGTGGATACATTCTATCCGTGCAATTCCATATCGTTTCTTAAAGGCTCGCCCATGACGGCTATCCTTAGTCCGACCTCTGTTTCTCCGACCGCGACAAGAGTTTTGAATCCCGCCCTGGCCCAGAAGATCATGAGTGCCGATGAAGCGGCGGCTCTGATCAAATCCGGCGACCAGATCGGCATGAGTGGCTTTACCGGGTCCGGATATCCGAAGGCGGTTCCAATTGAGCTGGCGCGCAGGATTGCCGAAGCGAACTTTCGCGGGCAGAAGTTTCAGGTCAGCGTCTTTACCGGAGCTTCGACGGGCCCGGAGCTGGACGGGGCGCTCGCCATGGCGGGCGGAATCCATTTGCGACTTCCCTATCAGTCCGATCCCGAAACTCGCAAGCGCATCAATGCCGGCGAAATGGAATACATGGATATCCACCTCAGCCACGTCGCGCAGTTCGTTGAATACGGATTCCTCGGCAAGCTGGATGTCGCGCTGATTGAAGTGACGGCTGTGCTGGAGGACGGACGGCTGGTACCCAGTTCATCGATCGGCAACAACAAGACCTGGATCGACCAGGCGGATCGCGTGATTCTCGAAGTTAATTCGTGGCAACCGGCGGCGCTGGAGGGAATGCACGATATTTACTATGGATTGCAACCGCCCCCCAATCGAGGACCGATTCCGCTGGTGCATCCCGGGCAGCGGATCGGCACGCCTTATCTTGAAATTCCAGCGGAGAAAGTCGTCGCCATCGTGCTGACCGATTCTCCCGACCGCAACAGCGCGTTTAAAGCGCCCGATGAGTCGTCCCGATGCATCGCGGGGCACATCCTCGAATTCTTAAGCTGGGAGGTACAAAAAGGGCGGATGCCCGCGAATCTGCTGCCGTTGCAGTCCGGCGTTGGCAACATTGCAAATGCCGTGCTTTTCGGGCTGGAGGAAGGTCCATTTGAGGGATTGACTTCCTACACGGAAGTGATTCAAGACGGGATGGTTCGTCTGCTGAAATCGGGCAAGCTGACTTCCGTATCGGCCACGGCATTCTCCTTGAGTCCATCGATGTTGACGGAAGTGAATGCCGACATGGCTAGCTACCGCGACCGCATTGTGCTGCGTTCGCAGGAGATTTCGAACCATCCGGAGATTATTCGGCGGCTCGGTGTAGTTGCCATGAATGGAATGATTGAGGCGGACATTTACGGCAACGTTAATTCGACACACGTTATGGGATCGCGCATTCAGAACGGCATTGGGGGGTCAGGCGACTTCGCCCGCAATGGTTATCTCTCGATCTTCATGGCCCCATCCACCGCGCAACGTGGGACTATTTCGACGATTGTTCCCATGGTGTCACATGTAGATCACACCGAACACGACGTGCAGGTGATCGTGACCGAACATGGATTGGCAGATTTACGCGGGCTCTCGCCGCGGCAGAGGGCACACTTGATTATCGAGAAGTGCTCCAATACAGACTACAAACCGTTGCTGCTCGATTATTTGAATCGCTCGGAACGACTTTCTTATGGCAAACATACGCCGCACCTGCTCACCGAATCGCTGAGCTGGCACAATCGGTATCTGCGTACAGGCAGGATGAGAACGCAGGAAGAAGATTGAAGACAAATCTGCCGAAAGAGGAACTACCACCCTAAAACTTCCAGCGGGTGGATTTGCTCAGGAAATATTTTTCCCATAGACCAAAGACGACGCGCGGGCGCACGGCGAAGATGGGTTCTTTCATGGTGAGGATGTCGTCTTTCATTGATCCCATGTCAAACTTGTACTTGCGCTCATAGGTGGGCAAGAACTTGCGGCGTGCGGCGACGTCGGCGATTTCCGCCTTGCCTTCGACGATGACGGCTTCGTTGGCGTGCTCGGTGCACACGATGCAGTTTTGATTTTGCGCGAGATTGCGTGCCTTGCGCGACTTGCTGCCGGTACTGAACAGGAAACGGCCGTCCTGCCAGAGGCCCCAGACCACCATGGTGTGAGGCGAGGCCTCGGGCTTAGCAGTGGTTAGCTTTACTGTTGCCGGCGTTACTGTGGTGGGCGTTACTGTGGTGATCCAGTAGTTGTGCGATTTCTTGAGGCGCTGTTCTGCCCAACTCCATGGGAGCAGACCCTTACTGCCTTCCGGCAGACCGTAGCCCGGCATGTGCGGGCGGCTCGGCTGCGGAGTTTTCGATTTTTTCTTTGTCTTTGTCTTTGCGCGTGTCATCTTTGCGCGGATCAATCATGGCGATAGTACCGCAAGATCCGCAGTTGAGTGAACGAATCGGCGATAAAGGAGCGCCAGGTTTGATAAAGCGACGACGTGGGGTCACCGAGTTTTTCAGCCGCCCCTACGGGACTCGGTGTCGATCTCACGCTTAATTCCAATCGAGGCTTATTGGGCAGAACTTTAACGTTGAAGGGCGGCTTACAGGCCGCCCTCCCTGTTTATTCAGAGTCTCTATTCTGAGTCTTTATTCGGAGTCCCAGGTCACCGTGAAGCTGGATCCGTCTGTCGTAAGTGAAGAGGGGACAGCTTCATCCGCGCCGGTGCTGCCGTTGACCATGATCGCCTCGTTCACGGCGGTGCCGAAATCGCTGATCGGTCCGGTGATCGAGGAGTCAGTGGCATCGTTGGTGCTGGTGATGCCGGTGTAGTCGTCACCAAGGTCGACGATCCCGAAATCTGCGAGAGGCAGGATGCCGCCGCTTCTGGTGCAGCATGGGGCCTCAGCAATCCATTCGGCGGACGAGCGTGCAGCCCCCCGGACCGTGGAACTCTTGCTGAAGGATTTTCCCGTAGTTTCGTTGGTGATGGTGATAGTGAACTCCGTTCCGGTGTAGACCACCTGGGCCGACATCTTGTTGCCAGGAGATACCGGAACGCCGGAAATCAAGACGGAGCCGGCCGGATAGAACTCGTACCACGCGTAATAGGAAGCTCTCGAACCATTGCAATCGGAGTCGGTCCCCGTTTGTTCGACGGTGCTGGAGGTCCACCCGTCGATGCCTACCCAGAATGAGGAATAGGTATTGGGAGTTTTCGAGCAGTTAACCGTGGGAATGATCCAGGAGCCTTTGGCGGAAGTGAACGAAGAGCCGGTGACTGCGTAACCGCTCCAGTTGGTGCTGTCGGAAACCGTGACGTTATCGATCACGCGATCGGGTCGAAGGCCGGCAACTCGTCTGGGGGCATGCTGACGGGGGGATATTACAGATGTTGTTTGCTGAGGTGCGGGCGCACCTGGCACCTGCGCGAGTGCTGGCACGATGGCAAGCGCGAACAGACTTCCTAACTTTTTCGATAGCATTGAACTCACATCCTTTCGGACCGGGGTTGGATATTGAGACCCCGGAATCGCGCAATTCTATACACGGAACGGTGGAGTCAAGATGTTCGGCTGTGGATTATTCGCGATTCGTAAACCGTTCCATTTTGGGAAAAACCGGAGGAGCGCTCGGCGAGGTGCTGAAGGATGGGATCGCGGGGTGACGTAACTTTGATTGTGTAAAAAGTGAGAGGGTGTAATTTGGCTTTGGCCTCACAAGCTAAAGCCGTTCCTGGAAAGGAGACCTACACCCGATGGCGAAGATAATCCCAATCACCGAGCATTATCAACATTTTCTGGCGGAGATGAAGGAAAGTTTCTGGGGCGATGTGTACGGCGGGAGCAAGCTGGCCTGGAAGCGTCTGTTGGAAGAGGATTCGAGGTGGGAGCGGGACCGCTACGCGGTGCGGGAAGCCTATGAGCGGCGGCGCAGCCGGCGGCAGACCTACCGCAACGGCTACTACGAGCGGGATTTCGTGACCCGGTTGGGTACGATCCGGCTGCGCATCGCGCGCACGCGGGGAAAAAGTTTTCTGCCGCGCGCGCTGGAACCGTTTCAGCGGCGTGCACCCGAGGTCGCCATGCTGATCCGGGAGGCGTTTTTGCGCGGCATCTCGACGCGGCAGGTGGGACGAGTGGTGGCCACGCTGACGGGCGAAGTGGTGAGTGCGCAGACGGTCTCGCATCTGACCCGCGATCTCGACGATGCGGTGCGCCAGTTTCATCAGGCGCAGTTGAGCGACGACTATGCTTATCTGTTCTTGGACGGAGTGAGCCTGCGGGTGCGGCGTCCGGCGGGGCGCAAGCGGGTGCAGATGCTGGTGGCCTACGGGGTGCGGCGCGATGGCACGCGTCACCTGCTGGCTTTTTTGCGCAGCCAGGGCGAGAGCCAATCCGACTGGGAGGGCCTGCTCCAGGATCTCTACCGGCGCGGACTGGAAGGCAAGCAACTCGGCCTGATCGTCACCGACGGTTGTGCCGGACTGGCGGCGGCGATTCCCACCGTCTATCCGCGGGTGCGGCATCAACGCTGCTGGGTGCACAAGATGCGCAATATTTTGGAGAGAGTGCGGAAGCGCGACTACGACGAGGTGAAAACCGGCGCACAGGCGATTTACTTAGCCGAGAGCCGGGCCCACGCCCAGGCCGCGTTTCGCCGCTTCCGGGCGCGCTGGCTGCGGGAGTACGGGCCCATGGTGCGGCGCCTGGAACGCGATCTGCCGGAACTGCTCTCGGTGTTCACCTTTCCCCAGCACCTCTGGCGGAAGCTGCGCACCACCAATGTCATCGAGCGCTGTTTCGTAGAAGTGCGCCGCCGAACCCGGCCCATGGTTTGCTTTGTCAACGTCGAAAGCGTCGATCGCATCATCTACTCCATCTTCCAGAGATTCAACCTGGAATGGAAAACCCGCACCCTCAACCTATTTACACAAGCAGCTTGACGTCACCGATCGCGGTTACCGCTGTTCCGGGTAACTATTGCGCACGTATAATGACGCGCACGTATGGCTCTCGCCTTCGGGGCCCTACGAAATCCACTCTCCGCTAGCGATTCTGGGAGGTTGGTCGGCAAACCTTACCTTAGGACAACATCCGGCTTGTCCGGGTTCCAGGCGAACAATTGCGTGCGGTGAGTCGCTGTCGTAAGATTCACTACCAGTGACCGATTCCGTCCCGATCATTGGGTGTACGATCTCGCATTATCGCGTGTTGGCGAAACTCGGTGGTGGGGGAATGGGTGTGGTCCATGAAGCGGAGGACCTGACTCTCGGTCGCCACGTTGCACTAAAGTTCCTTCCCGAGAACGTCGCACAAGACACGCAGGCTTTAGAGCGTCTTCGGCGCGAAGCACGCTCCGCCTCCGCACTGAATCATCCAAACATATGCACGATCTACGAGATTGCCGAAGATGCGGGACGCACCTTCATCGTCATGGAGCTCTTGGAAGGACAGACGCTCAAGCAGTTGATTGACGGCGGACCACTTCCGATCGAACGGGTGTTGGATTTGGGCTCCGAGCTTGCAGACGCGCTCGAAGCGGCACACGAGAAAAGCATCCTCCACCGTGACATTAAACCTGCGAATATCTTTGTAACAAAGCGTGGTAGAGCAAAAATTCTCGATTTCGGTCTCGCGAAGGTCACTGCCGCCGATGGTCTGGGTGTCTCCGCCCTCCCCACTGTGACTTCGGAAGCACTACTAACAAGCCCCGGTAGTGCAGTAGGTACGATAGCTTACATGTCTCCCGAGCAGGCCCGCGGCGAGGAGTTGGATGCACGCACTGATTTGTTCTCGTTTGGTGCAGTGCTCTATGAAATGGTGACAGGGCGACCGGCGTTCCCCGGCAACACTGCGGCGGTCATTCATGACGCAATCCTAAATCGAATGCCGATTCCCTTATCGAGGGTCAACCCAAAACTACCTTCGGCGTTGGGAACAATCGTCGACAAGGCGCTGGAAAAAGATCGACAGCTGCGCTACCGGAGTGCGACTGAAATTCAGAGCGACCTGCAGCGGCTAAAACCCGCTTCGGGTTCAGTGCAGTTGCCAAAAGCAACAAAGGCCGGGACTCTGGGTACTGGAAAGCTCTGGAAGATTATCATCCCCATTGCCCTGGCGATTGCGGTGCTCGCGGGAGCCCGCTACTGGTATGTCCACCGCATGCCAAAGCTGACGCCAGAGGATAGCGTCGTTCTGGCGGACTTTACTAACACAACGGGAGACCCAATCTTCGACGACACCCTGAAGCAGGCCATTTCCGTGCAACTGGCACAGTCGCCGTTCCTCAACATTCTTTCCAACGCCAGAATTCGCTCCACTCTGAAGCTTATGGCGAAACCGTCGGGCACCAAGCTGACGCCAGAGGTCGCCAGCGATCTCTGTCAACGCGCCAGTGGCAAGGCTTATATTTCCGGCTCGATTGCAACCCTGGGAAGCCAATATGTAATCGGACTGGACGCGATCAATTGCAAAACCGGCGATCCCCTGGCACAAGAACAGGTGACGGCAGAGAACAAAGAGCATATCTTGAAAGCACTGGACGAAGCGGCGACGAAACTTCGCGAGAAGCTTGGGGAATCGCTCAGCACCCTAGAGAAATTCGACGACCCTCTGGATCAAGCCACCACGCCATCTCTTGAAGCCCTGAAGGCGCTCTCCGTAGGAGTTAAGACTTTGCAGGAGAAGGGCAGCGCGGCAGCGATTCCCTTCTTCAATCACGCCGTCGAACTCGACCCGAACTTCGCCGCCGCTTATGGGGCCTTGGGAATTTCATATTCCAATCTCCGTGAGCCTGGTCTAGCCAATGAGAACTTGCAGAAAGCTTACAATTTGCGTGATAAGGTCGGCGAACGAGAGAAATTCCGCATCTCAGCTTCGTACTACCTCCTTGTCACCGGCGAACTCGAAAAGGCCATTCAGACCTATGAACTGTGGGCCCAGACTTACCCCCGTAACAGCGAACCTTTCGGCAATTTGGGAGTTGACTACACATACTTGGGACAATATGAAAAAGGCGTTGCCGCAAGCCTCGAGGACCTCCGCCTGAATCCGGGCAGTGCAGCAGCCTATACCAACCTCGTGGGCCTGTATCCTGCTTTGAATCGGCCCGGCGATGCAGAGAAAAAATATCAGGAGGCCATAGCACATAAAGTTGACAATCCGTTTCTGCATGGGAATCGTTATGGTGTGGCTTTCCTTGAACACGACCTCGCTGAAATGCAGCGCCAAGTCGGCGCGGCTAGTGGCAAACCGGGAGAGGACGTGCTCTTCTCGTTCGACTCAGACACAGAGGCATTTTACGGGCGGTTGTTAAACGCGCGTAAACTCTCCCAGCGAGCTATAGACTCTGCTCACGCAAATGACTCAGAGGAAACGGCGGCGGCATGGCGTATGAATGCTGCCCTTCGGGAGGCGGAGTTTAGCAATGCCGCGCGAGCTCGCCACGAAATTGACGCAGCCCTGGCGGAAGCTCCCAGTCGGGATGTAAGCGTTCTAGCAGCTCTGGCTCTTGCGCGTATCGGAGATATCGGCCGCGCAAACCATACGGCACGTGATTTAGCCGAGCGGTTTCCGCTGAATACTGCGATAAATCGCTATTGGTTACCAGCTATTTATGCTTCGATCGAAACCAAGCGCGGCCAACCGACGAAAGCTCTGGAATACCTTCAGACAACGAGTCAATACGAACTGGGCAGTCCGCTCCCCCAGTTCGAGGTCGGCGGCTCTCTCTATCCCATCTATATTCGTGGCGAGGTCTACCTACTGCAGCGCAAGGGAAAGGAAGCAGCAGTGGAATTCCAAAAGTTCTTGGACCACCGCGGCGTCGCCCTGAATTCCCCGCTCGGAGCATTGGCACGCCTTCAACTCGGCCGGGCCTATGCACTCCAGGGCAATACCACCCAATCCAGAGCCGCCTATCAAGATTTCTTTGCATTGTGGAGAGACGCCGATCCAGACGTTCCAATTCTCGTTGTTGCCAAGTCAGAGTACGCGAAGCTCAAGTAGGCGCACGAACTGCAGCGCCGGAGGGTTCTAGTGCAAAAATCCTAGCCAGGAATCGCGAGAAGTCAGGTAATCGAAAATGGCAGTGAGCTCGATACGCTAGAGATTCTGCTTCGTCCACTGATCGATACGGTCGAGAGCTTGCTCGAGGTTCTCTAAAGAGTTGGCGACACTGAAGCGCAGGTAGCCTTCGCCGAAGGCGCCGAATGCTGTGCCGGAGAGCGCGGCCACTCCAGCCTGCTCCAGCAGGGCGTCGGCCAGTGGCTTCGACTTCCATCCTGTCTTGGTAATGTTCGGAAAAACGTAAAACGCACCCTTGGGCATGCGGCAGGAAAAGCCTTTGATCTTATTCAGGCCGGCGACGAAGACATCGCGGCGCCGCTTGAACTCAGAACACATGTGATCGACCGAACTCTGGTCGCCGCGGAGGGCTTCGATGCCTGCGATTTGGGTAAAGCTGGCGGTGCAGGAATTGGAGTTCGTCATCAGGCGCGTGATGTGTGTGGCCAGGTCCGCGCGCATTACGCCATAACCCATGCGCCATCCGGTCATGGCGTAGGTTTTCGAGAAACCGTCGAGCAGGATGGTGCGCTCCTGCATGCCGGGAACGGACATGATGGAGAAATGTTCGCCTTCGAAAAGAAGACGGCTGTAGATCTCATCGGAAAGCACGAGGATGTTGCGCTCCCCAATGATTTTTGCCACCTGCTCCGTGTCCTTGCGCTGCATGACGCCGCCGGTTGGGTTATGCGGCGAATTCAGAATGATCAGCTTGGTGCGATCGGTGATCAGAGCGGCTAGTTCGTTTACGTCGAGGGAAAAATCGCGGTCCTCTCGCAGGTGGATTGGAACGGCTTTGCCTCCGACATATTGGATCATCGACTCGTAGATCGGGAAGCCAGGATTCGGATAGATAACCTCATCTTCTTCATCAATTAAGGTAAGGATCGTGAAGAAAATGATTGGCTTACCTCCTGGCACGACCACCACTTCTTCAGGCGTAACTTTCACTCCCCTGGTACGGCTCACATAGTCAGCGATGGTTTGACGAAGATCAGGGAGGCCAGCGGAGGGGCCGTAGTGGGTCCAGCCCTTGTGCAGGGCGTCGACGGCGGCCTCGACCACGTTGGCGGGGGTGTCGAAATCCGGCTCGCCAATCTCCAGGTGAATGATGCTTCTGCCTTGGCGCTCAAGGGCGCGGGCTTTGTTCAGAACCTCGAAAGCGGTTTCCGTCCCCAGCCGGGACATGCGGCGGGCAAGTTGCAATTCGTGTTGTATGGTTTGGGGCATGATGACGCTCCTGAGAGGCCAAACGGCACATTATACGCCGTGAGGGCCGGAGCTTCATGGGGGGCCTACCTAGGTTACGGAAAACTCAAGCGAGTGTGGGAGGGGATCCGATTTCCTGGAGGGGCCGCGGGTCTAGCGTCCGAGCCTGGCCTGCTGGGGAGATTCCCACGGCGAAAGCACCGTAGCCTTCTTGCCACGCAAAATTGGCGTGACCTGTGTTATTCATCCACTTGGAAGAGCCGCCCTTCAGCAATTGCGTCGCTTTGACCAGCGGCATGGTTGCAGGGAGCGATAAGAGAAGGTGGACATGGTTCTCCGTTCCGCCAATGGCAATGACTTTGAATCCGTTGTTTCGCGCGATGCCTCCAAGGTAGGACCAGAGTTTGGTGAGTTTCTGCGGCGCAATTGCATTGCGGCGCTCCTTCGTCGAGAAAACACAATGCACAAGGCCGGACATATAGGAGTGCATCATGAATGGTCCCCAGGCTGCGTAGTCGTCCCTCTGGGACTGGTTACATCGAATCGTTGCGCTGCCCACGGCTGAAGTGGTGAGCTATTGGCAGTGCCCCCCCCGGGGCCGTAACACCCGGAATAGAGATCACGCGGCGAGGTTCCGGAAGCCGGGTGTTTTCCCAAACCGCTCGGCTGCACATCCGGTGCCTACGCGAGCAAGAGTAGGCAATAAGCGGTTGTGAAGGGAAGGTTGAATGTCACAGTGCAGAAGAATTGTTCTGTGGAAAGCGAAGACGCGTTTCGAAAGCGATTCGCAGAGAATCTACTCCGAGACGCTGTGCTCCTCCAGTAGACTCACGGAACGAATCAAAGGGAGGAACCGATGATCTCATACCTTGATGAACTTTACGCGCATCAGGAGTGGGCCGATGCCGAGCACTGGCGCGCGTTCGAGGCGCATCCCGCAGCGCTGGCGGATAAGGCGATTCGCGAGCGGCTGCTGCACATTCATCTGGTGCAGCATGGCTTCTTGTGGATCACGAGCCCGCAGCGGCCCGAGTTTGCATTCAAAAAGCTGGAGGATTTTCCCACCATGGCGGACTTAAAAAACTATGGAAGACAGGGTCTCGAAGAGATGGCCGCGTTATTGAAGAAGACCGACGTAGATCGCATGGAACAGCTGATTGAAGTTCCGTGGTTTAAGCCGGCGTTGAAAATCAGCGTGCGTCAAGCCCTCACACAGGCGGCTATGCACAGCCACTATCATCGGGGACAGAACGCGACGCGCTTGCGCGAACTGAGCGGAGTTCCTCCGATGACGGATTTTATTGTGTGGCTGCGCGACGGACAACCGGCGGCGCGGTGGGATTGAGGGTTCACGGGCGCCGCGCGCGAATCGCCCAGGCGCGCGCGGGCAGCTCGATTTCTCCGTGGGCGTTGGCTGGGAGCGCCGATCTGAGGTGTTCGCGGATCGCCGCTTGGATCTTCTTATCCTGTGCCGCGAGATAGTTCGGCGCCGAGCCTTGTCCAGTCAGCAGCGGTTCCCAGTAATCATCAAAGCTGCCGAAGCACGTGACTATTTCGAGCGCGTGCGAGGTTAAGTCTTCCAGTTTCGCTTGTTCGAAGGGGCTGCGCAGCCTTTCTGGCGTACACATGGGGAAACGGCGGGCTTGGTCAAAGGTAGCCGCTTCGGGGTCGGTTGCTGTGGCCGCATCCCAGAACTCGCGCAAGAACCTTGCGCCGTGGGCGTAGTCCCAAACGTAGATTGCGACGGTGCCGCCGGGCCGGATCACGCGGCAGAATTCCTTCAGCGCCCGATCCGGACTCGAGATGAAGTTCAAGCCCAGGCCACAGACCGCGACGTCGAAAGTGGAGTCGGGAAACGGCAAGGACATCGCGTCGGCGGTTTCGAAAGTGACATTGGGACACGCGCGATGCCGGCGGGCGAAACTGATCTGCTCGGATGAAGCATCCACTCCCACGATGCTGGCAGGGGCGTTGCGTTCCACGATGGCTTGGGTGACAATGCCGCTGCCGGAGCACACATCGATCCATCGCAGGCCCGCGGGGAGGTTCAGCCACTTCAGGAATTCCCTAGCAAGCAAGCGGCTCCAGCGGCCCATCCATTGTTCGTAGTCGGCGCCGGAAGTCCATTTATCCATGTTCATCGATCTATGGTAATCACGAAACAATTGCCAGTGGAAAGATAAGGTCCCTCAGGGGCTAAAGCCCGCGTCCCTTATGGCTCTGAGCGGCACGGCTGAAGCCGTGCCCTTCCCGAGCCCACTTATGGGACCTATTCTTGAAACCAGAAATTATTCTGAGACGCTGTGCTCTTCGTTTTGTGCGCGGAGGACACGATCGACCGAGTAGGGGGCACGGTGGCGCGGTTCGTGGTAATGACGGACTTGCATCTCGCCAAGGAGCCCGATGGCGAGCAGGTTTAATCCGCCGAGAAGCAGGCCGAGGGCGAGCATCATCATGGGTCCGTGCAAGGCCATTACCGGCACATTGCGCAGGAACTTTTCCGCGCCAAGCCAGGCTACGATGGCGCTGCCGCTGAACATGCTGAGCAGACCGAAGGTCCCGAAGAAGTGCAGAGGGCGGGAAAGATAGCGGAGCAGGAATCGAATGGTGATGAGATCGAAGAAAACGCGGAAGGTGCGCGAGATGCCGTAGTGCGAGGCGCCGCGTTCGCGGTTTACGTTGCGGATGGCCACTTCGCAGATGGAGGCGCCATACCAGGAGGCGAGCGCCGGGATAAAGCGGTGCAGTTCGCCATAGAGTGGAACCTGTTCGAGAATTTCGCGGCGATAGGCTTTGAAGGTGGTGCCGAAATCGTGAATGTCCACGCCGCTCAACTTGGCCATCAGCCAATTCGCCATGCGGGAGGGGATGCGGCGCACCCAGAAATTATCCACGCGAACTTTGCGCCAGCCGCTGACGATGTCGTAGCCAGCCGCAATTTTCTCCAGAAACATTGGGATGTCAGCAGGATCGTGTTGCAGATCGCCATCCATGGCGATGATGTACTCGCCGCGGGCATGGTCGAAACCGGCGGCGAGTCCTGCCGTCTGGCCGAAGTTGCGGCGCAGCTTGACCACGGTGACGCGGCTATCGACGGCCGCAATCTCGCGCAGCATGGCGAACGTGTGGTCGCTCGAGCCATCGTCCACCAGCACGATTTCGAACGTCTCGCCGGCCGCTTCCATCACCACTTTCAAACGGTCGTAGAGGTCGGTAACGTTCTCCTGCTCGTTGTGTAGCGGAACGACGATGGAGTATTTGGGCACAGTCTTTTTATTATATCGCGTGAAGTGCACGCCGCACCCTGAATTTGTTAAGGAAGCATGAATTTCAGTTATCTGCTTCGATGCTGGCAGACCGAAGAGGTTGCAAGCGACGTTTCCACGGTTATCAGGATGACGGGCTTGTCAGCCTTGTTCCTTCAGTTTGAGCTTGGATTTGTTTTCTTCCAGGAACTTCTTCAGATCCTCGGTTGCGCCGAGCAGCCGGTTCCATTGCTCGTAATACAGCGTGACGGGGAAGCGGCCGAGGCCGTAGACACTGACGCCACCTTTTTCACCAACCTTAAAAATCAGGTCACCGCTGCGCTTTTTGGTCTCGACTTCTTTTTCCAACTGGGATAAACGGGCTTTGAGTTCTTCGTAAGTGGGCTCTGACATGTGTTCCTCGCAATTGAGATCTTGAGAGCTATCCATCGGTCGGTATTTTTGCAGGACAGCATAACAGTTCGCCACAAAATAGCAACGTGCTGGGTAGTTGTTTGGGCCAAAATAGGGCGGCCTTCCCGCGATGATTTCGTAAAGCAGTGTAAAACCTCAGCCGTCCCCGCCAAGCAAGGGATTTGACTGTTAGAATCATTCCTATCCTTATGTTCTAGTAGGTTCTAGCCAAGAATCGCGAAGCACATTTCGTCGGCGGAACGATCTGGCTGGCGCTGAAATCCGAGCCTTAAGGGTACGGTCGATCAGATTCCGGCGTCTCACCAAGGAAGGGGAATACTCTACTTGCGTTTTTTTATGCCTCTGGTGGTCATCCTATTGATGCAGACTTTGTGGGCACAAGACCAGAACTCATTCCTGTTATCGGGCGCAGTGTGGGATCGCGAAACAGCGTCGTCAAATGTGAATGGTTCACAGCAGAGTTCCCCGCCTAAATCCGAAAACTCCGCCGAAACCACTGCACAGCGGCCCAATGCGCCGAGCGGGAATCAGGGCGCAGCTGCTGAGAACCAGGTCACTCCGGCGGAGAAACAGCAGCCCAAGCGAATCTTAGGGGTGATGCCGAATTTCCGCGCCGTGAGCGCCGGCGCGCTTCCGCCGCCCCCTACACCAAAACAGGCTTTCAAAATCGCGACCCAGAACAGCTTCGATTACTCTTCGTTTGTCTTCGTAGGCATAACCTCCGCCCTGGCAGAGTGGACCGTTGCCCACCCGCAGCTCGGACAGGGCTTGCCCGGATACGGCAGGTACTACTGGCGCGGCCTCTTGGATAAAACGGATGGAAATTACTGGGTCATCTTTGCTCTGCCGACGGTGTTCCATCAAGACGAACGATATTACGCGAAAGGTGAGGGTATTTTTTGGAGACGCGGATTTTATGCGGGGACACGCATCTTTGTTACCCCCGACTACCATGGGCACAACAGCTTCAACGTCTCCGAATTACTTGGCAGGGGCATAGCCCAGGGGATTTCCCTGACCTACTATCCGAGCGGAACCCGCACCGCCGGAGCGCTCGCAACCAAGTATGGGTGGGCACTTGGCCGGGACACGCTGACAAATGTGTTCCGTGAATTCTGGCCGGACATCGCCACCCACGTTTTGCACCGGCACCCGTAAACCGCTGCTACGAAGCTTTCAGGCGCCTCGCACATTACACGAGGGCTTGAAATAATCGGCCACATCGCTAAGACGGAATTAGTATTTTCCGTGAAATACTGCCTGGTTGATGTCGGGCCAGAACTCTTTTAGCACGTTGAACAAGCCGTCCAAGCCCACTTGGGTTCCCCAACGTTGGTACGTCTTCACCCACTGATTGTCCTGTGCCGGGTAATACGCATTGCCGATGCCCGCGGCCGCTCCGGCCCCCACGACCTCCGACAGATTGAAGGTGCTCTTTCCCGAGTTGGTCCTGGTGATAAACAGCCGGCTTACCGCATAACCGGTCCGTTTAACGAATCCGCCTTTGCCCATGGTGTAGTACCTCGGGTCTTCTTTCGTAGCCACTGGGACGATCGCTTCCGTCATGTAGTTCTCTATGGCGCCGTCGACGAAGACGTGCCAGTAGTACTTACCGAAGCCCTCAGCGCCTTGCCCAAAGGTCGGCTGCGACTTGCCGGCCATGTTAACTCCCGCGAGCGCTCCCACGAAAATGAAATCGGAGTAGTCGAACGTATCCTGGGTCGCCAGCCAGAGTTCACCCTTGAAACTCAGTGGGGGCAGATGGGCGTTGGCACTGACCGCGCGGTAATTGGGGACGATCCAGAGAATTCTCTTGTCTTGTTTGCCATACTCTTCGGTGGGGGTATTTGGAGTTGAAGGCTTGACCTCGGGCGTCGGTGCGTTGGGCAAAGATGACTTTCCATCCGTGATTGTGGTTCGCTGTGGGTCCTGGGGTTGCGAATCATTGCTTTGCGAAACATCGTTTCGCGAAACAATGGTCAGCGCAACCTTAGTGGTCGGCGAAACATCAACCAGCCCTGACGATACCATTCCTTCTCTGGATTCTTCTTGCGCGCTCGCTGGCTCCTGAGCTCGAACAGGCACCGGTGCCAACATCCCGGCCAGCATTACCGCCATGCAAAATAATCGAATCGCTATCAAATCTCCCCCACGTCCATATTTTCCCGTTCGGGTCTATCTGCTGTGCTTTCAGACGATTGCTGACAGTTATCCACAGTTGGAGTGCTTGAGCCGGTGTTTGGATGCACCGGCAGTAGAAAACCGGTACGTTTGGAGTCCTGATTCGAACGCTAGTCGGGTGCTTTCTGCTGCTGTTTCTCCAGGTGGCGTTCGTGTCTTCTCTGCAAATAGCGGTGAACATCGGGCCAAAACTCCTTGAGTTCATTCCCGAAGGCGTCGATACCCATTTGCGTGCCCCAGCCTAAGAAGGTTGTCGAAAAACTGCGATCGGATGCAGGGTAATAAACATTGGAAATCGCAATCGCCGTTGCATTGCCCGCGAACTCGGGAATGTTGAACATGCGGCCCCCGGAGTCTCTTCGAGCGATGAAAATACGGTCGAAGGCATAAGCAAAGCGGCGCATGAACGAGCCCCTGCCCAATCGAAAATAGCGTGGATCGATTTTCAGGATCGTGGGGTAAACGCCGCCCACCATGATATTGCCGTCCACTTGGTCGGCGAAAGCCGCTCCATACCGCTTCGCGTATCCCTCGATTCCCTGTCCGAACGCAGGATAGGAATTTTCCGCTTGCCGGATGCCAGCCACAACTCCGACAATTGTGAATTCATAGGGGTCGAAGGAGCCCTTCGCTGAGATGGCGAACTTCTCTTTCCAGGAGATTGGTTTCACTTGTGATTGAGTATCTACCGTCAAATAGTTCGGCATCACGTAAAACATCCGGTCGTCTTTGCTCTTCTTTTTTGTGTCTTGTTTTGTATCTTGGACCGGGCTGCTTGGATCCTGAGAATTACTCTGGGCAGATGGTTGCTCTTCGGGTTTACTCTGCCCCGAAGAACTGGTTGTGGGCGCTTGCGCGGATTGGGCACGGTCCGACGCTTGCGTCTGCGGGGCGCTTTGAGCTGCGCCAAAAACCGCAGAAAATAACATTGACACGGTCAGTAGGCCCACCCACGTTGAATAACTCAGTTTCAAATTGATGATGGCTCCAGGTCCGGTTGATAAAGATGTCGCCGGGGGACGTTGGCTGTCCACCGCTGGAAGTTCATTTTTCACAAACAGCCTGCGGAATCCCGCGAGTATGCCGGCCTTGGAAAAGGCCGAGATTCAACGGGTCGTCCCCGATTCTGCGGTCAGTTCCACCCCCACTTAGAGGATGAGTTTCACGCCCAGATCGCGTCGCAACGGAGGAACTTCTTTCCCCACTTTACAGCAAGATGCAGTTCGGGGCGAGCGGGTGGTCCAGGCCGAGCGTTTCCGGCGCACTGCACCTATCGGCAGCCAATCCCTACTCTGGAACTCAGACTGCTTCCGGTTTTTCGACTTCAGGCTTTAAGATGATGCCCTGGCTGGTGCGACTGTTCATGATGACGCGAATAGGCGCATCGAAGCGCAAATGGCGGACGCATCCGTCTTCATCCACTGAAGGTTGATCATTCAGCCACTCCCAATCGATCGAACCTTCTCCTGCGTCCGGATTCACGGTAAAGTATCCGATCTGGAATGCGGTGAGATTTTGGAAGAAGTGGCTGCCCTGCGAAGGCATGACGCGAAAGTCGCGGAAGCCGGCCTCGACGATGGCGCGCGCGCCGGAAATTTCATCCCACTCCACGGGGATGCCGAGCCAGGGATCGTTTGATCCCCAGCGACCTACGCCGATTAACAAATAGGGCCGGTTCTCAGCGCTAAGCAGGCCATTGAAACGCGCGACGGCCCTGGCTACTTCCTGGCTGCGGTTGCGCTCGAAGCGCTGCGAATCGACAACCACAACGTCATACAGATTTTCGATGCGTCCGTTGCCTAGAACTTTATTGCTGTGGCAAAGCAATTGACGCGGATCAACGCTGGCAACGGATAAGTCCTGATGGTCGCGCGAAAGCGTGAGCGGACGGACTTGCAGGAATCCAAATTCCGCCGCCTCGCCGGACAGCCGCGGCAGGCGAACTGCAAACTCGATTTCAACGGGAAGGCCGAGAGCGTCTTCGCCGGCCTTCACCAGGGTCTCGAGAATCATGGGCAGCGGAAACATTCCGTGCTTGAGCATAGGCGCGAAGCTTACGATGCGAACTCCAGGCCGGCTCACGCCGTCATAGACTGCCTGGTTATCGACTGAATAGGTGGAACCGACGGCGGGCAGCGTTCCGTCGGCTTCGGCGGCATCGAGACCGAAGCGCATCTCGTGCAGGTGGCCGGGACGACCTTGGGGCACGCCGTTTAGTGCGAGGGCCCAGAACTCGGTTTGTGTGTTCGCGAGGATGTCGTCGACCGAAGAAAACTGCAGCAGATTCTGCGGATAGCGCGGGCAGAAGGTGAGGCACTTTCCCCCATCAACCACGGATCGGCCGAGTCCCAGCGCAACGGCGGCGATTCCATCGGCAAATGTCATGGGCGGCACGGGATAGAAATTGTGCGAGCGCACAACACCGGAGAAATCCGGATAGAAGCGCTGGCCGTGCGCGGTGCCGACAAGTTGCTGAACGATTACCGCCATCTTTTCTTCTTCAAGGCGGTAGGGAGTTGCGCGAACATAGGCCTTGGCGTGGCGGCTGAAAGTGGATGAGTAGACACGCTTGATGGCGTCGGTTAATTCCGCAAGCCGCATGTCAGGATCTGCCGATTGATTGCCCAGCATGAAAGTTTCATAGACTCCGGTAAAGGGCTGGTATTGAGAATCTTCGAGCAGACTCGAGGAACGCACGGCGAGCGGATAGTCGACCTCTGCCAGAAACACTTTCAATTCTTCATGCAATTTTTCGGAGAGCGAGGCCGCCAGGAATTTTTGCAGAATCTCGGCGTCGTCCTCGCACTGCAGAGCGAAATCGAGCAGGTTGTTCTCCGCAACGAATTGGTCGAAGGCATCGGTCGCGATGACCAGTGCGGGCGGGACCGCGATGCGGATGCGGGGGAAGCGGCGCGTGATGCGGTGTGTGCGCAGGAGATGGCGGACGAAGGCCAGGCCGCGGGCTTTGCCTCCCAGCGATCCGGAGCCGATGCGCAGGAAATGCGACTCCGAGGGTTTGAAGGTGTCGGCATTGAAGTCGCCGATCACCAGTTCACTTTGCTCGCGACGGTAGTCGTTGATGGAGTCGATCAAATCCTGCCGCAAGTGTTCGGGGCTGGCAAAATCTGAAACCTTCCGCGGGCGCAACTTGGCGGCCAGAGCGAATTCGGTCCGAGCCATGAGCCAGTGGGAGAAATGATTGCTCTGGGCATGGAAAGTGATGCTGTCCGAGGGAACCGTCTGCAGTTGCTCTTCGAGTTCATTCAAGTCCTTGGCTCGTCCGACTTCTCTCTGGTCAGGCAGACGAAAAACAAAATCGCCAAAACCAAATTGCTCGGTGAGAATGCGGCGCAGATCCTTCAGCAAGGTGGGCGAACGCTTGCGCAAGAATGAATATCCGGCGGCAAGGGCGCGGGGACGAAACTCGGTGCGGCTGGTCTGCAGGACGACCGGGACATCCGGCACGAGCGCCCGCATCAGGCGGGCGAGTTCAAAACCAGCCTCGGGACTGAGTTTTCCCTCCCATGGAAACTCCACGTCTGAGACCAGCGCGAACAGGTAGTCGCGATACTCCTGGACTAACTGGGCAGCTTCTTCAAAGTTCGAACTCAGCAGAATTTTCGGGCGGGCCTGCATGCGCACAAGCTTGTGGGCAACGTTGATACCTTCCTGGATCACGCGCCGTGACTGCTTGATCAGCTCGGTATAGATCACCGGCAAGAACGAAGAGTAATAACGGATGTTGTCTTCGACGACGAGCAGGACGGGCACTCCCATGGCGCGCGTGTCGTGCAGGACGTTGCGCTTGTCTTCAATGTACTTGACGATGGCGATGAGGATGCGCGCGTTCCCTTGCCAAAGGAAAATTCGTTCGATATCGGTGACGGGGTTGCGGCTGATGAAGTTTTTGACCGAGCGATAGTCGTAAGCCAGCACGACTACGGGGACGTCGAGCCCGGCACTCTTGACTTCGCGGGCAAGCTCCGCAGCGGTCATGTCGCCGACCGCCAGGTTGGTGACAATCAAATTGAAGCGCGGCTGCGAACGGGCAAGTGCGAGCGCTTCAGCGCAGCTTGATACATGAGTAATGCCTGGAATATGTTGCAGATTCAGGTCGAGCGATTCGTCGATAAGAAGTTCATTGAGGCGGCCATCTTCGCGGAGAATGAAGGAGTCGTAGAGGCTGGAGACCAGAAGAATGTTCTGGACCTTGAAGGGCATCAGGTTGTCGAAGCCCTCGAGGCGTGCTTCGGCATCGAGAAGGGGCTCGATCATGGGGCGGGTGGTCATAACGAGCGGCCTAATAGCCAATCGAACACGCCGTGAAAAGACACTACTGCCAGCCTAAGAAAAAAGACGCTCCAAATCACGTGCTCCGTGCACGACGCGTAGCACGAACACTTTTTCATCGTCGAATCGGTAGAAGAGCAAATGTTTAGGAAATCCGGTGATGTTTGTTCGCCTCACATCCTGCAACGCCTCGGATCGAAAGTTGCACGTGACACCTGTAGCAGGGCTGCGGGTCACCTGCGAGATAGCCGAGTTTACTGCCTTTTCCCAGCGCCGCGTTAATCTGCGCCCCGCTTGCTCACAGTACCAGTCAGCCTGCTCCAGGATATCGGCAATGGCCGCATCGCTGAAGACGAGCCGCCGCTTTTTCATCGGCGCGGAGCGTGCTCACGCAGCGCGGCGATCAGGCCCTTGCGGCGAATCTCGGCCACAGGGATTTCGATTTTCTGCCCTTTGGCCGCAGCAGCAAGTTCCTGCTCGAGAGCGCTCAGGCGCCGGTCTTTGTCCTGACGAATGAGTTCCCGAACATATTCACTGGGCGTTCCCCAGTCGCCAGTTGCGACCTGCCCTTCCACATATTCTTTCAAAGCTTCCGGGAGGGAGATGTTGAGTGAGGTCATGGGCATGTCTTCATAATATGACATTTTATGAAGGCTGACTACGGTGGAACGCGTTATCCGGGAGGCACGAAAAAACGTCCGCATATATCGTCGAGTGCCCAGCCACATGAACGAAATCAAGATCCCATCCTTGCCGCAAGAGCGCTGCAAGGATGGGACACTAGCTTTCGAGATGCTGCATGCACTGCCGGGCTTTGCCCGGCTGGACAGCCGAGGGCGGCTGTCCCCACATGAGTCCGCAAAGAACCCACGTCTCGCAAAAGCGGCGAGACGTGGGGCACCCAGTTCATTTCAACATCCTCGTCTTTACACTAAGCCTTGATCCAGCATGGCATCGGCTACCTTCAGGAAGCCGGCGATGTTGGCGCCGTTTACCAGGTTGCCGGGAGTGCCGTATTTGTCGGCTGTCTCGAAGCAGTTGCGGTGGATGGAGGTCATGATCTTGTGCAGCTTGTCATCCACTTCTTCGCGGGTCCAGGAAATGCGCGCGCTGTTCTGCGACATTTCGAGACCTGAAGTGGCCACGCCGCCAGCATTCGCCGCCTTCGCCGGACCGTAGAGAATCTTGGCATCCAGGAACAGCTTGGTTGCCTCCAGCGTGCTGGGCATGTTGGCGCCTTCGGCCACCAGCTTGACGCCATTCTTGATCAGGTTCGCCGCATCTCTTGCGGTGATTTCGTTTTGCGTGGCGCTAGGGAAGGCGCAATCCGCTTTGATGTTCCACAGCGGATGGTGCTCGAGCTTCACGTCGGTAGGCATGAAGATTGCCTTCTTGTAGCGGTCGGAATAATCGCGGATGCGCCCGCGCTTCACGTTCTTCAGCTCCAACACATAAGCCAGCTTCTCGCGATCAATGCCGTCGGGATCGTAGATCACGCCGTTCGAATCGGAGACGGTGAGCGGCTTGGCGCCGAAGTCGAGCAGTTTCTCGATGGTGTATTGCGAAACATTGCCGCTGCCGGAAACCAGGCAGAGCTTGCCATCGAGCGAGTCTTTGCGGCTCTTCAACATTTCCTCGGCGAAATAGACGCAGCCGTAGCCGGTCGCCTCTGGACGAATTAGAGACCCGCCCCAGTTCAGGCCTTTCCCGGTAAGCACGCCGGTGAATTCGTTGCGCAGGCGCTTGTATTGGCCGAAGAGATATCCGATTTCGCGCCCGCCCACGCCGATGTCGCCGGCAGGAACGTCGGTATCCGGGCCGATGTGGCGCTGCAGTTCGGTCATAAAGCTCTGGCAGAAGCGCATCACTTCGTTGTCGCTCTTTCCTTTCGGATCGAAATCCGAACCACCTTTGCCGCCGCCCATCGGAAGCGTGGTGAGCGAATTCTTGAAAACCTGTTCGAAAGCCAGGAATTTCAGAATGCCGAGATTTACTGAGGGATGGAAGCGCAGCCCGCCTTTATAAGGACCGATCGCGCTGTTCATCTCGATGCGGAAGCCGCGATTTACCTGGACATTCCCCTGATCGTCGACCCAGGGCACACGGAACATCAGCACGCGCTCCGGCTCCACGATCCGGTCGAGAATCCGATTGGATTGATACTCGGGATGCTTGGCCAAAACCAACCGCAGTGAATCAAACACCTCCCGTACCGCCTGATGGAACTCAGGTTCGGCGGGGTTCTTCGCTTTCACGCTAATCATCACATCTTCAATGTAATCGCCCGGAGCTTTGATGCCAGGCGAGGTCAGAGTGCCAAAAGTCATATTCCTACCTCCGTAGGTACATCAGTGAATCACCACATTCATTGTGCTCGCCTTGCGGTCACCTGCAAGGACGTGGAGCACCCGGTGGGGTGATAATTATCACGCAGCAACCTCTTTGGGGCGTTGAGGTGGCTTGTAAAGTAAACATACGCGGCCCATAAAGGATACGCTTCTGCCGTTTCGAAGCAACTGGTTTTGCGCTGGGGAGGGTAGTCATGTACCGATCCCATAACCGCTCGCGGGGCATCCGATGATAAAGAGCGTTTCTCAGAGGCTGAAGCCCTGCTTATTCTGCTCGAACAAACGGCACGAGTGGAACTCGTGCCCTTCCCGGTTGTCAATGTGTGGATCGCATTCTTCGGTTTTGCCCTACGATCGGTGCTCGCGCAATGACGGTTACAGGATTCTTTCGTGAGTGTAGCCGTTGGCGCCGAGCGCTGAGATCAGTTCGGCGATGTGATCGGGGCCGCGAGTTTCCATGGTGATGTCGATGGCGGTGTCGCCAAGATTTACGTTGTGGTAGGCGCGGTCGTAGGAAGTCTCAACAATGTTGGCCCGGTGCTGGGCGAGAATTCCGGTAAGGCGGTGCAGGGCTCCTGGATAATCAGGGAGATGCACGCGCAGACGAACCAGCCGCCCGTCCTTCACCAAGCCGCGTTCGATGATGCGAGCCAGCAAAGTGACGTCGATATTTCCGCCACTCACGACGACGACGATTTTCTTTCCGGCCTTGTCACGATTGGCCGAGCGGCTTGTCGAATCGACAATCGCTGGGATGCGGCGATTGACCAGAGCGGCCAGCGCCGCCGCGCCCGCGCCTTCGGCTAGTATCTTCTCTCTTTCCAGCAGTAACAGAACAGCGTTCGCAATCTCTTCCTCCTCAACTGTAACGATGTCGTCGACATATTTCTGAATCAGCGGAAGCGTGCGCTCGCCGGCGCGGCGCACCGCGATGCCATCGGCGATGGTCACGGCTGCCGGCAGAGTTACGGGTTTGCCTTCGGACACTGCAAGCTTTACCGAGGGCAGGCGGGCGGGTTGAACTCCGATGACCTGAATGCCCGGGTTCGTTTCTTTCAGGGCACAAGCAATGCCGGCGATCAACCCGCCTCCGCCGATGGGCACAATGACTACTTCAAGATCGGGATGCTGTTCCAGCAATTCCAGGCCGAGAGTTCCCTGCCCTGCGATCACGGTATCGTCGTTGAATGCATGGACGAATGTAAGATGATCCTGCGCACTGAGACGCATGGCCTCGTCGTAGGCCTCGTCGTAATTTGCTCCGTGCAACACGACTTCGCCGCCATAACCGCGGGTTGCCGATACTTTGATCAGCGGAGTCGCAAGGGGCATAACGATTCTGGCCCGGATGCCCAGGTTGGTGGCGTGGTAGGCGACGGCCTGCGCGTGGTTGCCGGCTGAGGCTGCAATGACTCCCTGGGAACGCTCTTCCGGAGTGAGGCTAAGCAGCTTGTTTAGTGCGCCCCGTTCTTTGTAGGCGCCGGTTCTCTGCCGATTCTCCAGTTTGAGATAGACAGAGTTGCCGGTGAGGTCGGAGAAAGTTTCCGAGCGGGTGCAGGGGGAGACGTGGATCGATTTCCGAATGCGGCCAAGCGCGGACTCGATGGATGCGAGGTTAAGCATTTAATCGGGCAGATTCGATGGAGGTGCAGTTTGGCTGACGCTCTAAGCCGGTCAAACGGGAGATCCTTCGCTACGCCTGAAAAACGGCTACGCTCAGGATGACGCCAGGCAAAAGGCCGAACTGCACCATTACCCAGATTCGCCATTCTATCTCAAGAAAATCTCGAAGCTTACGTTACGGCAACGTTACAAATGTTTCTGCAAAAATTACTAGCGCGACGTGCAGAAAAATCCATGCGGCGCATTGAAAATGACGATTGTACTTCGGCGACATTTCCCATTAGACAATTACTATGGGGGAAAGTCGCCTCACATTCGCGGCCGATCATGATGCATGTGGCGTCGGCTTCATTGCTCAATTGGGGGGGCCGGCGTCTCATGCCGTGATCGAGCGCGGCCTGAACGCTTTGGTGCGCCTGGAGCATCGTGGCGGCGTAGACGCTGACGGGCGCAGCGGCGATGGCGCGGGACTGCTGGTTGAACTTCCGAAAGCCTTCTTCCGAAGGGCCGCTCGCGCTGAAGGAATGAATTTGCCCGAAGAGTTTGGCGTCGGCATGGTGTTTCTTCAGCGTGGCGAGGAATCCTCGGCGCGGGAGGCGATTCAGAACGCGGTCGCGAAGTTCGATCTCGCATTCCTCGGCTGGCGCGAGGTTCCGACTAATAGTTCAATCCTGGGACCGCGATCGAGCGGATCTCTGCCGATTATCCGGCAATGTTTAGTTGCGCCGGTCGAAGCATCCTCCAAGCTGGAATCATTTGACTTCGAGTTCCAACTGTTCCGGTTACGCCAGGAACTTGAGACGATTTCCGGCGCTGGCTACTACTGTTCGCTATCTTCGAGAACGATCGTTTATAAGGGACTGCTTACCCCTGAGCAGCTGGAGCCTTTCTACTGCGACCTGAATGATCCGGAGTTCACCAGCGCGTTTGTGATCTTCCATCAGAGGTATTCGACGAACACGCAGCCCAGCTGGCGGCTGGCGCAACCATTTCGCTTTGTGGCGCACAACGGCGAGATCAACACCATCAGCAGCAATCGTCGTTGGTTTCAGGCGCGGGGGGCCGAACTGCGCCGCAAACTCGGACTCGCAAGCGACTCCAGCCTTTTGCAGGCTGGGATGAGCGATTCCGCGAGTTTCGATAACGCTCTGGAAGCCCTGGTGCGCAGCGGTTCCGGAGTCGCCGAATCTGCCTTGCGCCTGATGCCGCCGGCGTGGGAGCAGGATGAGCACCTCGACGCCGGATTGCGCCAGTTCCTTGCCGCTAGCGCTCCTGAGCAGGAGCCCTGGGATGGGCCGGCGGCGATGATTTTCAGCGACGGGCATCTCATCGGCGCCAAGCTAGACCGCAACGGCTTGCGTCCGCTGCGCTATACCCTGACCTCGGATGGATTGCTGATTGTGGGCTCCGAAGTCGGCATTACGGATCTTTCCGATAAGCAGGTCGTGGAGCGGCAGCGCCTGGGTCCGGGCGAGATGCTGATTGCCGATCCGGCGAGCGGAACGTTTTTCCGGCCGAACGAAGTTGGGGGGCTGGTGCGCGCAGACCAGCGCCAGCCCACGACTTCGGGGATTCGGGCAGAACACAAAACCGTCCCAACCAGAGTCGACGCCAACCGTTTGATGGCGGCGTTCGGCTGGACGGAAGATCAGTTCCGCATGCTCTTCCAGCCTCTGGTTGAGCAGGGTCAGGAACCGTTGTGGAGCATGGGGGACGACGCTCCCCCGGCGTTTTTGTCGAGCCTGCCGCGTCCGCTTTGGGATTATTGCAAGCAGCGGTTTGCCCAGGTTACGAATCCTCCCATCGATCCCTTGCGCGAAAGCCATGTGATGTCGCTCGACGTATATCTCAGCAAGCGGACGAAGCTGAATTCTCCGTTGGTCGATGCAGGGCAAATCGCTGCCATTGCCGAAAAGCTATCGCCGATTTATCGCATCGACATGACTTTCGAAGCGTCGGGCGGAGTTGATGCGGCTCGTGATATTTTGCGTAGGATTCGTGAGAAAGCTACGGATGCGACGAATGCCGGGGCAATTCTTCTGAGCGATCGCAGGGTAAAGGATCGGAGGGCCGCGGTACCTGCTCTGCTGGCGGTTGCCGCCGCGTGGCGCGCCATGACCGACGCCGGCGCGTGGAACATGCCACTGCTTGTTGAGACCGGCCAGGTCATCGATACCCACCACGTGGCTCTGCTGGTCGCGACCGGAGCGAGCGCGGTGCATCCTTATTTAGCCATGAGCCTGGCGGCGCGCGCTGATAGCAACGGAAGCGTTGATGGAGTGTCGCGATACCGGGCTGCCATTGAGAAGGGCTTGCGCAAAGTGCTGGCGCGCATGGGCATCTCGACCATGAGCAGCTACCGCAACAGCCAGATTTTCGAAACCATCGGCATCGATGCGGAGGTATGCGATGAGTTTTTTGAGGATGCCGGCCGAACGTTGAGCGGCATTTCGCTCGATGATCTGCTGCGGGATTGCATCACTTGCCACGCTGCGGGCTTCGGAGCCTCGGAAGCAGAGTTCCGCGATGCCGGCTTGTATCGCTTCCGCCGCAATGGAGAGCAACACGCGAGTTCGCCTGAATTTGTGAGGCGAATGCATCGCTACATCAAGTCTCCTACTCCCGCGAATCAAGCGGCTTTGGCCGTGCTTACGGAGGAAAGGAAAAATGTTGCGGTGCGGGACTTGCTGGAGTTCCGGCCCGCGCAGCCTTTGTCGTTAGACGAAGTTGAGAGCGAGGTTTCGCTTCTCAGCCGGTTCAGCACGCAAGCTATGTCGTTGGGAGCGATTTCTCCCGAGGCACACCAGACTCTGGCCATTGCTATGAATCGTCTTGGAGGGCGGAGCAATACCGGGGAGGGCGGTGAAGATCCAAGTATTTACTACGAGCGGCCTGAGGCGAACAACCGTGTGAAACAGGTTGCGTCGGCGCGATTTGGAGTTACAGCGGAATATCTGGTGCACGCCGACGAAATCGAGATCAAGATGGCGCAAGGTTCGAAGCCGGGCGAGGGCGGCCAACTACCGTCTATCAAGGTCACGCCCTACATCGCGCGGCTGCGGCACGCCATACCCGGAACCTCGCTAATCTCGCCGCCGCCACACCACGATATCTACAGCATCGAAGACCTGGCACAGTTGATTTACGATCTGCGCGCGGTGAATCCGAATGCGCGCATCGGAGTAAAGCTGGTTTCGAGTTCCGGAGTCGGCGTGATCGCGACCGGCGTGGCGAAAGCCGGCGCCGACGTTATCACGATCAGCGGCCACGACGGCGGCACCGGCGCGTCTCCGCTTACGTCGATCAAGAACACCGGCTTGCCCTGGGAGATCGGTTTGCGCGATGCGCATGCCGCGCTGGTGCGGGCTGGCCTGCGTGCGCGGGTGAGATTGCGCGTGGATGGCGGCTTGAAATTTGCCCGTGACGTAGTGGTCGCGGCTCTGCTGGGCGCTGAGGAATTTGGCTTTGGAACTGCTGCTCTGTTAGCCATCGGCTGCGTCATGGCCCGGCAGTGTCACCTCAATACCTGCCCCGTGGGCATTGCGACCCAGGATGAAACACTGCGAGCGCGGTTTGCCGGGCATCCAGAGATGGTGGAAACTTTTTTCCGCGCACTCGCAGCCGACGTCCGCCAATTGCTTGCGCAGATCGGAGCAGGATCCATCGATGAAGTTTTGGGTGCTGTTGACAGATTGCGCTCGCGTTCGGCGGAGGCTGAGCAAAGCGTGCAATCTTTATTGCAGCCGGTTGCCGACGCACCCGCTCAGTTTCCCTGTCCTCATGAGGAAAGGGGCGCGCTTCATCTTGAACTGAATCGGGTGGTGGACGATCTGGAATCACTCTCGCCGAACCCCTACCGTTTCACGATTACGAACGAGGATCGAGCCGTGGGTGCGCACTTTAGCGGCGAAGTCCTACGCCGCTTCGGGTCTTCATTTGCGTTTGGATCGTCTTCTGAATCTTCAAACCTGGAAATGAGCGGGGTTGATTGCGAATTCACCGGCACTGCGGGACAAAGCTTTGGAGCTTTCCTGATTTCAGGCGCGAACTTCCGGCTGACGGGAGAAGCGAACGATTATGTGGGAAAGGGACTGTGCGGTGGAAGCATTGCCATTGCCGGAGAAGGGAGAGCGTCTGAGCGCGGAGATGTTCTGGTGGGAAACACTGTGCTTTACGGCGCAACCTCGGGTGAGCTATTTGTCGCGGGCCGGGCGGGAGAGCGGTTTGCGGTGCGCAACAGCGGGGCGCTGGCCGTGATAGAGGGCGTGGGTCGGCACGGTTGCGAGTATATGACGGCGGGCGTGGTGCTGATCCTTGGCCCTGCCGGAGGTAACCTGGGCGCAGGAATGACGGGCGGCCTTGCGTATTTGTTGCCGGCAGATGCCAGTGACTCTTTTAACGACGATCAGATTAATCGCGACTCGGTGCGGCTCTGCGCGCTTGAGGCTCAGGAGGAACAATGGCTGCGCCGCATTCTTCACCGGCACGTACAACTGACAGGCAGTCCGCGAGGCGCTGACCTTCTCTCGTGCTCTGCTCTACCTCTGGTTCGAGTGGAGCCGGTTGCGCCTCCCTGCTCGATTGAAGAAAGCTGGTCTTCTATTCTTGCGCGCCTGGCAGCCCAGGAAGCGCGGAGTTACGGGCGCGATAAACTCGTTTCTTCCGAGAGACCGGTGGTGCAGTAAGCCGAGTTATGCGACGGGCCATGCCCGGCCGGCCGCGCCAATCCACGTGCTGCAATGAAGCAGCCTGAATCTTGACTACGCCCATTCCGTTCCTCCAATTCAGCCTTAGCCTGAAGGAGTTCCTGACTCTGAGGAAATATTTGCAGGCCTCGAATGACAAAGTCTTCGGCAGCCTTCCACTGCTTCATGTGGGAGCGAATGCTGGCGGCCCGCAGGATAATTATAGGATTCGGATACTCGACAGCCATGCGCTCAGCAGCCTCCGCGGCCTGCGGCATTAGGTTCATAAAAAGGTAGGCCTTGATCAGCCGGTCGTGTATCTTGAGATCAGGAGCCGCGTTCAGCGCCCGGATAAGCCGGGCCAGGCCATTCTTTTTCAGACCCATGCGAACCTCGGTCAAGCCTAGCTTGCTGGCGATGCGAGAGTCCTCCGGGAGAATATGGAGGGCGCGAAGATAGGCGGAGCGCGCCTCCTTCAAACGTCCAAGGTTGTAGCACGCATCGCCACAAATTTGTTCCTTCGCGCCCGCTGCTCGCCCGGAAATAACTCGCCCAGAGAGCAATTCAAGGGCGCGCGCATCGGCTTGGATTTCGATATAAAGATTGGCCAGGGAAAGTAAAGGGACGCTAGAGGAAGGATTCAAGGCCAAGGCTTTCTCGAAACACTCAATTCCAGCCGAGTAGTTCTTAAACTGTTCATATTCCTGAAGTCCCAACTCGACCCAAGCTTCCGGATCATTGGGAACATCTTGGACCTTGAGCCGGCCCAGTTTGCGGTAAAACTCGTCCTTGGCCCGCAATTCGGCCGCTGAACTTAGATGGCCGAAATGATGAATCACGAAGTCGCCGGTTGCCACCTCCAAATTCAGCGCACGAATGCGGGGCTCCACATGCTCATGCACTCTGCCAACGTAATAGATTTGAGGATGCCGGCGGAACAAGCGGCAGATCGCGAAGTCCGCATAAGCCCGACCTCCTTTCGCTCTCGCAATGGTGTCATCGTCTGAATGAATGGCTGCCGCGTGTCCGCCCGAACCAAACCGGACAGGAATATGGTTTCTCAAGATTGCGAGATAGCCGCCGACCCCGGCGTGGCTGACCTCGGCATTCTTCACTTCAGCATGGTTCAAAAGAGCGGGAATTCTTTCGCGGGCGCGCGGATCGAGTTCTTCATCATCGTCCATGATCAGCACCCAATCGGTGGCCAGCGCGTGGATGGCGGCATTGCGAGCCTGAGCAAAGTCATCTTGCCAGGGGAAGTCGAAGACCTCAGCTCCCAGTTCGCGGGCCAATTGAGGAGTTCCATCGCTTGACCCAGTGTCGGCGATCACGATCTGATTGGTTACTCCGGCGACACTGCGAATGCACTGCTGCAGCGTCTCAGCACCGTTTTTTACGATCATTGCCAAGCCAAGCGATGGCACGAGGGATCTCCAAGTCTTAGGATTGCGTCGATAGCCGATAAAACGCTCCAACCCTTAGATCGGCTGATCGAGCCGAATGCTTGAGGGGGTCCGCCGTTTTTCTATGCTACCCCTTGCTAACCGAGGGGTGCAGGTCTAGTCTAACTCGGTAACCGAGAGGAGATTGTGTGACCAAGCCTTCCGATCTCGTCCAGGGAACTCTGGACCTGCTCATCCTGAAAATACTGGCGTTGGAGCCGCTGAATGGCTGGGCGATCAGCCAGCGTCTGAAACAAATCTCCAGCCAAGTGCTGGGCGTGAGCGACGGCTCACTCTATCCCGCTCTGCACAAGCTGGAACAACGGGGTTGGCTTACGGCTCAGTGGAGGTCGAGTGAGAACAACCGTCGCGCCAAGTTTTATTCGACGACGCGGCTCGGGCGGAAACAACTCGAAAAAGAGACGGCCGACTGGAACCGCGTCTCCGCTGCCATCTCCGCTGTTGTAAAACTCAAAGAGGCCTGAGCATGAACTTAGAACAATGGTTGTACACCCTGCCATTGCGGTTACGCTTACGTTTCCATCCCAAACAGGCGGATCAGGAAATCAAAAATGAGCTTCGCGATCATCTCGAGCAGCAAATCAAGGAAAACGTTGCGCGAGGCATGTCCCCTGAAGACGCACGCTACTCCGCCCTGCGCGCACTGGGCGGGATGACGCAGATCGAACAGCAGTGTCGAGACGCCCGGGGCGGCAACGTGATTGAAGACTTTATTCAGGATTTGCGCTATGGATTCCGACAACTGTGCCGCAACCCGGGCTTCTCTGTACTGGCAATTCTGTGCCTTGTTTTGGGAATCGGCGCCAATGCCGTTGTGTTCAGTTGGGTCGAAGGGATCTTATTCCGTCCCTACCCGGCAGTCGCCCATCAGGAGAGGCTGGTCGCCGTGGCGGGAACGGCACGGGGTGAGAGCGGGGCAACGGAACTTTCGTGGCCGGATTTCCTTGATTTGCGGCGGAGTTGCACGCTCTGTGATGAAGCATTCGTAAGCAAGATTACCGGCAGCACGCTGAGTGTCGGAGACCACGCCGAAGTGGCGCGCGGGAGCATCGTCTCGGCAAACTATTTCGACGCTATCGGGGTTCACCCCATTCTTGGGCGTGGCTTCGAATCGGACGAAGATGTAGGAAACGACGCCCATCCGGTCGTAGTCATCAGCTATCAGCTTTGGCGCGATCGCTTCAAAGGCGATCCGCAAATCGTCGGAAAGATGCAGCGGTTGAATAACGTGCCGCACACCATCATCGGCGTCGCACCCGAAGGGTTTTATGGGACTTTCGTAGGCTGGGCGATGCAGTTCTGGGTCCCTGCGTCCATGGAGGAAAACTTCGAGAGCGGGGGATACAAACTCGAGGATCGCAGCGCGCGATGGATTGAAGCTTATGTGCGACTCAAGCCGGGGGTCAGCCGAACGCAAGCCCAGGGAGAAGTCTCGGCAATTGGAAAGCGATTGGAGGCTAACTACCCGGCCCGGACCGTGGCCGCGGCATCGGACTGTGGCCCTTGTGGCAAACCCCATTCAACAATGCAGGCACGCTTTTGCCGACCCTCGAGATTATGGTCGCCGTAGTGGCGTTTGTGCTGCTCATCGCCTGCGCGAATGTCGGCAATCTTCTGCTGGTGCGGTCGTTCGCCCGCAGGCATGAAATGACCGTGCGACTCGCCATTGGAGCCAGCCGCGCCCGTTTGTCGAAGCAACTTCTCACCGAAGGCCTGATCCTTTCAGCGCTCGGGGCGGCCGGCGGACTCGTAGTGGCGTACTGGTGCCGGCACGCGCTCGTGCTCATGTTACCGGCTCGCTCGGGAGTGGCAATGTACCTGCCAGGGGAAATCGACTGGCGTGTGATGGCAATGAGTGCTGGTATTTGCCTGATTGCTACGCTTATTGTCGGTCTGTTTCCCGCGTTTCAAACCCGCAACCTCGACCTTGCAGGCGCCCTGAAAGCCGAATCCTGGTCGGTGACTGGGGCCCGAGGCAGAGCACGGATGCGCTCGGGTCTGGTCGTTTTCCAAGTCTGTTTGAGTTACATTTTGCTGGCTGGAGGGGCACTATTGCTCGAAAGCTTGCAGAAAATTCGAACCGCGAGCCCGGGCTTTTCAACGACCAGCGTGGTGCAGACCGGTGTGTCATTGGTCGCAGCGGGATATGACGTGCCGCGTGCCAAAGCCTTTCAGGACGAATTGATTGACCGCGTCAGGGTGCTGCCTGGCGTGGAGTCGGCTGCTTTCGCCCGAGTGACGCCCCTGGGCTACGGCACGTATTCTTCCACCCCGATTGCTGTGGACGGCTACCAGTCCACACTTGAAGAACAACCCACGGTCGATTACAACCAAGTCGGTCCCGCTTACTTTGCCACCTTAGGTATCCCACTGTTCTCCGGTCGCGAATTCACGCGCGACGACGACGAAAATGCGCCCTTGGTCGCCATTGTGAATCGGACCATGGTCGCGCGGTACTGGGGTGGACAGGACCCCGTTGGTCGGCGTCTTCAAGTGAAAGGCGGCCGGGCGCGAGTCGTCGGTGTGGCTGCCGATTCCAAGTACGAAAGCATGCGCGAGGGTCCAAAACCATTTTTCTACGTGCCGCTGCGGCAGGATTTCACAAGAGGACCGGCCTTGAACATCCGCACGACTCAATCACTGCAGAGCATTTCGGCCGCGCTGGTCCGCGAGGTACATGCCATGGACAGCAACCTTGCACTTTACGAGATGATCACTCTTCAGGAACAGGAACCGCTCGACCTCCCCGCAGCTAGTGGCGGTAACCTTGGTTTCGATTCTGGGAGGGTTAGCGCTTCTGCTCGCTGGCGTTGGCCTGTATGGAGTGATGTCCTATGCGGTGGCGCAGAGTAGGCGAGATCTGGGGTTGCGTATGGCGCTTGGCGCCGACGCTGCAAACCTGCTTCGTCTGGTCATTTCGCGAGGCCTGAGGTTAACGGCAGGAGGCGTCCTCTTCGGCACCGTTGCAGGACTTGTGCTGACGAGATTACTCGGAAAGCTTTTATACAATGTGAGTCCGCACGATCCCCTGGCGTTCGGATCGGCGCTGGCGATGATGACGATCACGGCAATCGCAGCCTGTCTGTTGCCCGCCTGGCGCGCGACCCGTACCGATCCCGCCCGAGTATTGCGGGATTGATCGTCTTTGCGCAAGATGGGTTTTCGGTCAGTTCTTTTTCCCAAATAGCCGATTCTTCACGAGATATGCCTGTAGCTCCATGCCTTCGAGGAGTACATTCATCTGTTTTCGTTCGACAATCACATATTCCGTTCCTGGTTCGAGGGCTTCGACGATTTCGTCAGTCAATTTACCCTTCACGACCGGAGAACGCTCTGCCAGTTCGTTGAGCATCCGAACCTGCTTTTCCAGCATAGAAAGATTGCTCTCAAGGCTCAGCTGCCGCAGCGCCGCGGCCCGTATCATGCTTCTTTCCATGGGGCATACGGTATCACAGCACACGATTTCGACACGCAACAACTTCGCTAAGCGTGGGCACAGGTCAACTGCGCAATCAGGCCGATTACTCCCCACCGGTTCGACGATTTAGCCTTGTCCTTTATCTTCAGTTTGCCGCTCGAAGTAAAAGGCAACTCCTAAGGCCAAAATAAGCGCCGCTAGTCCGAACAAGGTCAAGCCCGGCACTGCGTTCGGCTCTAGGATGATGGCCTTGCGCGCCATGGCGATGAGCGCAACTTCGAGCACAACCCGAACATGAATAACGTCCTTTTTCAAATATGATCGCATGGTCTCGAGCAACTCGACTCCGATTAGCACCAGCAGGAAATATCCAAAAACATCGAGCAAGCTCTGAACTGAGATAAGAAACCGGGGCGGCTTCCAGATTTCCTCGCCGATCAGGACGCCCAAATGTGCCGTGGAGAGTAGCACGATCACGACGAGCATTCCAGCCAACACCCAAACCGTAAGCCTCTGGATTTTCGCAAGCAGCGTTTCCAACACGATCTCCCCCGCGACAGTCTAAACATCTTTGCCAGAACATCCAAGTATGGCCCGCGCGCTGGTGTGACTAGAGAATGGCGCTCACGACGAAGAGGGTGGGATTGATCGTCATACGGTTAATGATTAGCGGGGATTTCCTCTACGACCAATTCCATGCTTGATGGCATTCCGCCGAGATCGCGCCTTTCCTGCTTGCTTGCGCACACATGTGCAGGGGTGATTTCACCATCACCCCCCTGCCACGACCAGCTTTTATAAGGGCTGGCATGCTTGCCAGAGCCCCTTGCCGTTCATTTCCTGCCGGCTAGCAACTCATCATCATGAACCACCGTTGCACTGTGAACCAGATCCGCAACACCTAAGACATCCTCATATGCGTGCTCGCCGTGGATGGATTCATCCAGACCAATTTCTTCCGTCATCTCACTGACCTTCACTGTGGTAAAAGCATCGATAATTCTGAGCATGGCATAAGTAAAAACGAACGCCCAGACCGACGAGAAGACGACGGCGACGACTTCTTTCAGGAGGAACACCGGATCGCCGTTGAGCAAACCATTGGCGCCCTCGGGGTTATAGGCCTTGCTGGCGAAAACCCCTAGCAGCACGATGCCGAGGAAGCCGCCAACACCGTGCACTCCCCAAACATCGAGCGCATCATCCCAGTGCAACTTGTTTTTCATTTCTACCGCGTAATAACAAACCACTCCCGCGATTATGCCGATAATCACGGCCGTGGTGGGAGAGACGAAGCCGGCGGCAGGAGTGACCGTGGCCAATCCGGCAACGGCTCCCGTAAGCAGGCCGAGAAACTTGGGCTTCTTTTCATTGAACCACGCCGTCATCAACCAAGCGACGGCAGCGAAAGAAGCGGCGACATCGGTGTTGAGGAATGCAGTCGCGGTTACTGAGTCTGCCCGCATCTCGCTTCCGGCGTTGAAACCGTACCATCCGAACCACAGCAGTCCGGTGCCCAACGCCACCAGCGGTATGCTGTGCGGTCCGCGGTCCAGAACACGACGCTTGCCCACATATAAGACCGACGCCAGAGCGGCAAAGCCGGCAATGTTATGAACCACAATGCCGCCAGCAAAATCCTTTACACCCCATTGCTGCAGAAAGCCTCCACCCCAAACCATGTGCACAAACGGAAAATAAACAAAGGTCAGCCATCCAGTCAGGAACAACATGTAGGCCTTAAAGGTGACCCGGTTGGTGAAAGCGCCAGAGATCAGTGCCGGCGTGATAATGGCGAACATCATCTGGAAAGCGATGAACACCATCGCCGGGATGGTGTCGTTAGGAGACGGGGTGTTGAGGCCAATTCCCCGCAGGCAAGCGTTGTGGAAGTTGCCGATGACCCCGTGCCAATCGCCGCTGAAGCACAGCGAAAAGCCATACAAGTACCAGATCACCGTCGTCCAGCCCATCGAGACAAAGCTCTGAATCATGATGGCCAACACGTTTTTGCGCCCTACCAAGCCGCCATAAAAAAACGCGAGGCCGGGTGTCATCAACATGACCAGGCTGGTGCATAGAATCATGAACCCAGTATTACCAGTATCGAGATGTAACATTGAAGTTTCTCCAGAGAAGAAATTTGGAAGGCATAAGAATCTTCAGTCCGAAAACCAAGGAGCTATATTTCTTTCACAGCTTCACCGGCCCGAGCGGCTGCCCATGGCCGAATTGCCCGAAATTCTCGAATCGGTAGAAGAGCGTGGAATACGGAGAACTCGCGCGTGGTGCCGGGCTGGGAAGTAGTGGGAACGCCAGCGTCCTCCGGCAACACACTGACTCCGACCAGTCCCTCCTCACCTATCAAAGTGTCTGCGCTGGCGAGCACGAATGCCGTGAGGAGCATCACTGTCGGTTGTGACGCAAACCCTGCTCTGTGCCTGAATGCTGCAAGAAGTTGCCGCTGACATGTTGCGGAGCCGTGTCGTTTCTTGCGACCGTTGAGAAGGACGGGATCAATCCCGCAGACTTTACGCCAATCACTGCATGAATCCACGATTACCGTTGTAAACAAGACATGGCACTTACGACGAAGGAACTGCTCACCAGGTCCGCGTCAGAGGCGGAAGGTGACCCACGATTCGCAACTGTACACGCACGTCAAGTTCGCTATAATCTCCCATGGATTTTGATCAGCTCATCACCTTCCTGGAGGTTGCCCGGCAAGGCAGCTTCTCGCGTGCCGGAGAGAAAGTATTCCGCTCGCAGTCGGCGGTCAGCGCGCAAATCCGCCAGCTGGAGCAGGAGTACGGCGACCGTCTGCTTGACCGATCGGGCAAGAGCGTCAAACTGACTCCCGCCGGGCAGATTTTCCACGACTACGCGCTGCGCATGAAAAAGTTGCGCGATGAATCGCTGGTTGCGGTCGCCGACCACGGCCATACGCCGCGGGGCACGTTGATGGTGGGCGCCAACGAAGCTACCTGCCTTTACGTTTTGCCAGAAGTTTTCGGGGAATATTGCCGCCGTTATCCCGACGTGCAGATCAGCATCTATCGCAACTTCACTTACAAAATTGTTGAGAAGCTGGAGAACGGATCTCTCGATGTGGGCATACTCAGCCTGCCGGTGCAGTCTCCAAGCTTGAAGGTGCAGGCTATTTTCCGCGACCGGTTGATGCTGATGGTGAGCCCTCAGAATCCTCTGGCCAAGCTTAAGGCGGCAAACATCAGCGATGTGGTAAAGCATCCTCTTCTACTTCCAAAGACGGGGCACACACGCAGATTGCTGGATAAGCTTTTCCGCGAGTACAACACCGAACTTAAAGTCAGGATGGAATTACCCAGCATCGGAATGATCAAGAGCTTCGTGGCCGCCGATCTGGGGATTTCGTTGATCAGCGCCTCGTTCGCGCGCGATGAAGTAGCAGCCGGCAGAGTGAAGTTGGTGGAGCTCGAGGGAGCGGAGCTGTGGCGCGAACTTGGCTTGGCCTATCGCCGCGACCGTACGTTATCGGTAGCCACAAAGACCTTTGTAACCGTGGTACGACAGCTTTCCTCTTATCTTAAGAAGGCGGATGGAACGACGCACGCATAGGGGGGCGACCACTGGGGCGTCAGGCCCAATAAAACTTCGATGGCTCACGCGGCCTTGAAGCGCGGCTCTTCCACTCTTCCGCGGTTACCCTCTTCCACGAAATTTTTCGCAGCGCGGATCTTTCGCTTATGCACCCGCTTCCGGCGGGTTCACCAGAGGTTGAATGATGTGCAGCCCGCATTCGGTTTTCGAGGATCCGGACCAGCGGCCGGATCTGGGATCTTCTCCCGGTCGCACTGCGCGTGTGCACTGCGTGCAACCGATGCTGGGATAATTTCGTTCATGCAGCGCGTTGTAAGGCACGTCGTGCGCGCGAATGTATTGCCACACCTGTTTTGAGCTCCAGTCAGCGATGGGATTGATTTTCACTAAGCCAAACTTAGAATCCCACTCGACTTTGCCGGCACGCGCTCGGGCTGCAGTCTGATCCCGGCGGATGCTGGTGATCCATGCTTGCAGTTCGCTTAACTTACGCTGCAGCGGTTCTACTTTCCGAAGATGGCAGCATTGATCGGGATTCCGTTGCCAGAGCGCTGCGCCATGAACGCGTTCCTGCTCCTCAGGCGAGCTGAGCGCATATACCCTTTCGATCGTGACGCCATATCGCTGCTCGACCTGATCCATGAGGTTGTAGGTTTCAGGAAACAGAAACTCAGTATCGAGGGTGAAGAGACGAAAATTCTGCCGTACTCTGGAAGCCATATCAATAAGGACCATGCCCTCTACCCCGAACGCGGAAGAGATCGCCACCGCTTCCGCAAAGGTCTCGAATGCCCATGCGAGGATACGCTCTGGTTTCCATGCTTCGGCGACGATCTGCAGTGCCATTACCTCTTCCTTTATGTCTTTCACGTCCATGTCTTTCGCTTCTTTCATTTCTTTCACGACAACGGCTCCTCATCCGTTTGCAAAGCTTCGGTTGGTAAAAAGACACCCGGGAAAAGAGCGGCTGTCAATTTCTCACATTCAGCAAGGCCTGCTGCTTTGTGGTCTAAATTTTGATCGGCAAATCGCACCACCTCGCCGACGACGAGCAGAGTTGGAGAAACGAGCGTCGGCGCGCGATGCAGATCGGAAACCGTGGTTCGGTGGATTCGCTGCTCGGGCGTTGTCGCCCGCGAAATAATTGCGCACGGAGTCTGTTCGGCGAATCCGGCGGCCCTAAGCCGGCTTGAAGTCTCGCCGTAATTTGTACCCGCCATATAGATGACAAGGGTCGACGAGGACGCGGCGCATTTGCTCCAGTCCGCATCGTCGTTCCCAGAAGCGCGATGGCCGGCCGTAAGCACCAGGGTGGAAGAAACTCGCCGGTGGGTGAGCGGGATTCCGGCTGCGGCTGCGGCTCCGAGCGCTGAAGTAACCCCGGGTACGATTTCGTATTCGATATCTGACGCGCGCAATGCTTCGATCTCTTCTCCGGCGCGGCCAAAGATCAATGGGTCCCCGCTCTTTAGGCGAACCACTTGCAGGCCGGAAGCGGCCAGTGTGACCATCAGGAAATTGATTTCTTCCTGGCGGATTCCTTTGCTGCCACAACGCTTTCCCACGTTCTTCACGTCGGCGGAGGGCGAAATCAGTCGCAGGATTTCGGGCGGGACGAGATCGTCGTGCAGCACAACGTCGGCTGCGGCGAGCAATCGCAGTGCTTTCACCGTAAGCAACTCGGGATCGCCCGGGCCTGCGCCCACTAGATATACTTTGCCGCTCATGCTGTTTCCCTCCGTTCGTTTTCCGTCGCTTCGCTTTCCGTCGCTTGATTCGTTGGGGAGGGCGCAGTGGGTGGATGTTCTGATAAAGCCGCGTCCACAGCTTCGCGGCTGGCTAGCGAGTGCAGCAAGTCGCGTTTGCGCCGCGGATCAAGATTGCTGGCCAGCACTTGTTTTCTAGTCTTTCCAAGCTCCGCGACCCACTGCGCGTATGCAGGCCCGAACTGTCGTTCCAGTTGTTGACGGAGCTTTTGCGACAGAGACGGGCTTTGCCCGTTCGTGGAAATTGCAATTTGAAGATCACCGCGGCGCACCACGGCGGGGTAGTAGAAGTCGCAATATTCCGGGTCGTCGACCACATTGCAGAGAACTCCGCGACGCTGCGCTTCGCGATAAATCGATCCGTTCAGGGTGCGCGAAGCCGTTGCCACGATGGCTAAGAAAGTCTCGTGCAGATCTTCGGCGGAGAAGGCGCGGAGTTCGAGAGAGATCTTGCCGGCTTTGGCCCACTCGTGCACTGCCTCGGAGGCTGCGAGAGCGATCACGCGGACCGACGCACCTGTGTCGAGCAGGCTTGAGATTTTGGGCTCACCGACCTTCCCTGCCCCGACCACGAGGCAGCGTCTGCCGGCGAGTTTCATGAACATTGGAAATAAGGCGCTCATTTGTTTGTCGCGGGGCTAAAGCCCCAGCTTTATCCTCACCTCGTATTGCAGCGCTGAAGCGCTGCTCCACCCAAAATCAATCCGCCATTTTGTAAATCAAATGCAACATCAATCTCGCCTTCTCTCAAGTTCTCTAACCTTCCACCGCACTCGGCACGCGTCCCTCGGGCAGATCTCGGGGGACAGCTTCTACGAACTCTCCGGCCAGGAAGTTGCGCAGCTCGGCATCACTGTGACGGACAAAAAAGCGCCGCAAATTCTCGCCGGGCCTGCCATCGGCCAGGTATCTCCGCAAGAGCCGCTCGATGGCTTCCGGAACCTCGGTCGCGAGGCAGCGAAATCCGACTGGCCTCGCAATTGCCTGATTCAGGCCGAGAGCCCCGCCCAGGGAGAAGTAATACGCATCCTCCATCTGTCCGTTGACCTTTAACTTCTTGCCTTCGATTCCGATGTCGGCGATCCAATGCTGTCCGCAGCTGTTGGGGCAGCCAGTGACGTGGAGCTTCAAGTGCTGCTCGAAGCCGGGCAGGCGTTCTTCCAATTCCTCAACCAGCCAGCGGGAGAAAGCTTTGGTCTCTGTGATAGCGAGTTTGCAAAACTCTGTACCGCTGCAGGCGACCGCCCCGCGCCAAAACGGCGATCCGGTGACTGGGAGCCCGATCGCACCCAACTCTTTGGCTAGATCATCCGCCTGAAGGCGGGGCACGTTCACGATCAGCAGATTCTGCATGTTGGTGGTGCGCAATTCGCCGTTCGCGAAGCGATCGGCCAGATCGGCCGCAGTGTGCATTTGTTCAGGAGTAATTCTGCCGCGCAGCACGGTGGCCCCGACGTAGCAAAGACCAGGCTGCTTTTGCGGGTGGATTCCGATGTGATCGCGGTAGACGTCATCCGGTGGCTGTTCGGTTTCCGCGGGATCGAGTTGAAAGCCAATGCGACGTTCGAGTTCCTTCTGGAAGTCGTGAGGCGTCCAACCATGGCGTAGGAAAAGAAACTTCAAGCGCGCACGCTCGCGGTGTTCGCGCAGTGAGTCGGAATCGCGGAACAGTTCGGCGACTCCTTTGATGACGGGCAGAACCTGATTCCAGCGCACGAAGGCATTCAGCCTGGCACCGAGGTAGGGGTCGGTTGAGAGTCCACCGCCCACGCGCAGACTGAAACCAATCTCGCGCTTCCCTTGAAACACGCGCTCGATGGCTGTCAAGCCGATGTCGTTAATCTCCGGATAAGGGCACCAGACGCGGCATCCGGTGATGGAGATTTTGAATTTGCGCGGCAGATTGTAGAAGTCGGAATTGCCGGCCAGCATGCGATCGGTTTCCAGCGCAAGAGACGAAGCGTCGCAGATCTCGTCCGCATCGACCCCAGCCACGGGGCAGCCCGTGATATTGCGAGTGACATCGCCGCAGGAGCCAGTCGTATTGAGGCCGACGTGCCAGAGTTCATCTAATACGTCGGGGAGGGCTTCGATCGAGACCCAGTGCAACTGAATATTTTGGCGAACGGTGAGATCGGCGATGCCACGGGCGTAACGGCTGGTGAGACTGGCAATGGTGCGCAGTTGGTCGGAACGCAACAGGCCGTTGGGGATTCGAATGCGCAGCATGAAGAAGGGCAACGCTCGTCCCTGGCCGTCCTTGCCGCCGACCACGCCGGCGCCGTCACCTTGCGTGTAGACGCCCCACCAGCGGAAGTAGGTTCCAATCCACTCTGGCGGAATGGAGTCGAAGCCTTCTCGAGCGAAGCGGCGAATCTCAGCCAGGCCGTCCCAGGGATTCATTGCGCGCTTCAGGCGCTCGGATTTTTGCGCCTTGGTTTCTTTGACTGGATTTTCCATAACTGATTTGCCCCCATCCTGCTTTGCCCCAACCCGATTTGCCGCAAAGAAAAACCCACCGCCAGATCCTCTCCGGCGGTGGGCTATCAGTGCTGATGATGCTATGAACCTTTTAGGTCAGCAGCCTCCCTGCGCCAGAGCACACGCATGCACAACAACAACATGCACACATGCCAGTCTGGCGAAGATTGCTGAAACTCGTCATACTCTCTCGGATACTATGCTGATCAGATGTATCGGTCAACTCTTCGATGCCTTTTCTACAGATGAATAATTTCGATTACAAGCATCATAATTTTAGCTAAGGTCGCCGCAAGGCTGATTCTTACACCTTGTGCGACCAAGCGACGCGCAGAATGCAAAATACTGCACACTTGGAGCGGAAGCCGGATCTGCCGATGGCCAGTCGCCAAATGTAAACAATTGTCACCCGTTTGTAAAAAGATTGTCATCTCTTTGGGCATCGGCTTGACTGGAGGATTCTCCGATGACACACTTCGCGACGCGCCCCCGCTGAGCGCAATCCGAACCGCTGGAACACGGCACTACCATCCCACCAAGCCCAAGGAGAATGGTCATGACGACTCGAAAGAATCTGTCGCAAATCTTTACAGGAGTCTCCACTCTGTTCATCGTTCTCACGCTGATGGCAAGTTTTGGACTCTCTCAATCCACAAACCACAACTCACAAAAACTGGTTGGAACCGCACGCGATCTGGGTCCGGAGGACGCCTCTAAGCCGATCACGGTGAATGTCTGGTTGAACCTGCATAACAAAGCCGCGCTCGATAAGTTAGTCAAACAGATGTACCAGGAAGGCTCACCTAACTATCACCGCTGGCTTACGATGGAGCAATACAAAGCGTCCTTCGCGCCCACCGCGCGCGACGCGGCTGTGATGCGCGAGTTTCTCGAATCCCACAATCTGAGCGTATCGGCGATCGAGAAGAACAATCACTACGTAACCGCGCAAGGGCGCGTCGGCGACATCCAGAATGCCTTCAGCGTTCAAATCAACCGCTTGAACATCAAAGGGGCAATTCACCAGGTGGCAACAAAGGACCCGTCGGTTGCCGGACCAGCGGGCGCGCTGGTGGCGGCTGTGCAGGTAAGCGATCTCGGGTACTCGTCGTATTCAAGACCGGCGACCGATCCCGATACGGGCGTTGCTTACAGCGGAGTTCCGGTGAGCTCGGGCCCAAGCTCAAACGGGCTGTTCTTCAGCGCCGATTGCCTGCGGCCGCCCGAGACTCAAACTTTCAAGACGGGCGGAGGCAATCCGACTGCAGTTTACTTCGGCAACCGCTATGGTGCGGACATTACCTCTGGCGTTCCCAACCTGCCGTCGTGCGGTTACGATTCCGCTGAAATACAAACTGCGTACGGGTTGAACGCACTCTATAAGAACGGATTGGACGGCGCGGGCCAGACTGTGGTGATTGTGGATGGGTTTGGATCGAATACGATCCTGGCCGATGCCAATCTTTTTTCGGAGCTGAACGGGCTGCCCGCTCTTACACCTTCGAATTTCAAAATCTTCACTCCCACCGGTCCGGCGACCTGCACGGCCACAAACGGCTGTATCGCGGGGAACTGGCAATTCGAAACCACATTGGATGTGGAGTGGGCCCACTCGATTGCCCCGGGCGCCAATATTGCGCTGGTATTGGCGGCAGATAACTCCTTCACGAATCTGGACGCTGCCAATCTTTTTGCGGTCGAGAATAAGCTGGGCAATGTCATCTCCAACAGTTTCGGAATTCAAGAGATTGCCCTTGCCGAATTGGACCCGTCAGAACTGGTAGTGGAGAACGGCATCGCGGAGTTGGCTGCAGCCACGGGCATTTCGCTGGACGTTTCTTCCGGCGATAGCGGCGATTTCCTGGCAGCCGATGAGGCGGACTTTGGCATCGACGCCACCTCGGTGTCGACAAATGCCGATTCTCCGTTTGCGACCGGTGTTGGCGGCACCAGCACATTCCTGGATGCTCACAGTAATATTGAGCTGGAGACGGGCTGGGGACTCAATGAGACGCGGATCGCCAACCCTACTCCGAACCCACCGACCATTCCGCCTCTAGAATTCGGCTTCATCTTCGGAGCCGGAGGAGGGACCAGCGCCGTTTACGCCAAACCTTCATTCCAGAAGAATTTGCCGGGTACCTTCCGCTTGGTTCCGGACGTCTCGATGAATGCTGACCCGGAGACTGGGAGCGAGATCATCGTCACGCCGGATAGCGTGCCAGGCGACCCGCAGGAGGTGGCAGTATTCGGCGGCACAAGTCTGTCTTGCCCAATGTTCTCGGGCTTGTGGGCGATTGCGAACCAGGCGGCGGGAACTCCGCTGGGTCAGGCGGCGCCATACCTTTACAAGCTGCACGGAGGCGCCATTTCAGATGTAACGGATCTCACTTTCGCATCTCTATTTAACGTGTTTGGGATCATTTTCGATCCACCGAGTGCTCCTACTTTCGAGAGTCCGAACTCGTTAGTCCAGCCGCTTGAAAATACGAAAAACTATGTGAGCGCGTTGTTCCAGAGTTCCACTTCAACGCGTTGGGATGTTTTTACCTTCGGGACCGACTCGTCATTAACCGTCGGTTTTGGATGGGACAATGTGACGGGCGTTGGCACTCCGAATGGCGTACCGTTCGTCGCAGGAGTCGTGGCACAGGCTAAGTAAAGTCTGGTTGCGGATTGTCGTTTTATTGGAGTGGGCCGCGCGGTGCGGCCCACTCTTAAGTTCCGAGAATGCGCTTCCGGCATCACCCTAACCCTGTCAGCTTTTGTCTTGTCCCAGATAACTCCAAACCGTCTGGACAGCGTCTAACTCTGAAGAAGAACTTTGTGGGGTTGGTCTGTTCGGATCGGGCGTATAATGTCGGCAAGAGTATGTTGGTGGTAAAGGGGTATTTATGAAATTGCGAGGGTTGGCAATCGCTGTGGCGTTAGCGGCGTTCAGCGCAGGGCCCTGGATGCTGGCGCAAACACAGGATCCGAATCAGAATCCCGGACACAGTAATCCTGGGCAGAACAATCCGGGGCAAAACAATCCTGGACAAAACAATCCAAGTCAAACCCAGCCTGGGCAAACACAGACTCAGACTCAAACCCAAACGCCCGCTCATGACCCGGACAATGGACAGCCCAAAGCCGCCGACATTCAGAGCGCGCCGGCGCAGCCACCCGCAGCGCTGCCTACAAAGGACGACGACCAGATCAAACACGACGGTACCAAGGCTGACATCGACGCCGTGGGAAATCGGAATATCGGGTGTGGTCGTGGCGTTGGCAACTGGTACACGGTGGAAGGCCAGGTGGCGCGGGGTCGAGTGTATGCGCAGCAGATTGAGTCGCAGGTCAAGCTGGTAAACGATCCCGTGGTCACGGAGTACGTCAACCGGGTTGGACAGAACCTGGTACGGAATTCTGACGCGCAAGTTCCCTTCACGATTAAGGTGATTGACTCCGACGTGGTGAACGCCATGGCGTTGCCGGGCGGATTCTTTTACGTGAATTCGGGATTGATTCTCGCGGCCGACGAAGAAGCGGAAATGGCTGGCGTGATGGCGCACGAGATTGCTCACGTGGCGGCGTGCCACTACGGGCGCGAAATGACGCGCGCGAATCTGCTGCAGATGGCTTCGATCCCTTTCATCTTTATGGGCGGGGTTATCGGCTATGCCGGGTACGAAGCAGCGGGGCTGGCCATCCCCATGACATTTTTGAGATTCTCGCGCGGCTTCGAGGCGGAAGCGGACTATCTCGGTGTTGAGTACATGTACCGCGCCGGCTACGATCCTTCGGCATTCGTCTCTTTCTTCGAAAAGATTCAAGCAATGGAGAAGAAGAAACCGGGGACGCTGTCCAAGGCTTTTGACACGCATCCCCAGACTCCGGATCGAATCGAAAAGACGCAGGAGGAAATCCGCAAGATACTTCCTTCGAAACCGCAGTATATTGTAACCACCTCGGAATTTGACGAAGTGAAGGCGCGGCTGGCGTCGATTGAGAATCGGCATAAGGTGCTCGATCAGAAGGATGCCAACAAGCCCAGCTTGCGCCGGACTTCCACGAGCAGCAGCGATGGCAACGCAAACGGCCAGAGCGATGATGACCGTCCGACTTTGAAGCGGCGAGACGATTCATCGAACTGAACATGGTAGCGAGAAAAGAAACATGGAACCGGCGGCTTCGGCCGCCGGTTTTGCGTTTCTCGCTTGCGCATCCGGGCAATTCAGAAACGGTAGACCGCTCGCTCTGCAGTCCGACCCCAGCCCCTAAAGGGATCCCGAGAGGAACCCGGTAATCGCTGCGCTGGAAGCAGTGCTCCACCCCGACTTAAATACAACGGGGGGGTCGAGTCACGGAAGTATGTGACCAGCGTCACAGCACCCAGTTGCCGGAGCCCGCTAGGGTAAGCTACGCTAGTCACATACCGTAGGCAGCGAGGAGCAACCGTTTCCATGCCAGACAATACACTCACCATTACCGACAATCGCACGGGACAGATTTATACCGTTCCCATTGAGAATGGAACCATTCGGGCAATGAATCTGCGTCAGATCAAAACGGACAAGGAAGATTTTGGGCTGATGACGTACGATCCGGCGTTTATGAACACGGCGTCGTGCCGCAGCACGATCACTTATATCGATGGAGATCGCGGGATCTTACGCTATCGCGGATATCCCATCGAGGTGCTGGCGGAGCGTTGTACCTTTCTGGAAGTCGCATACCTGCTGCTCTTTGGCGAATTGCCCACTTCGCCTGAGCTTAAGAGTTGGGTGCACGACATTACGCATCACACCATGCTCCACGAAGCCACGAAGAAATTCATGGAGGGGTTTCGTTATGACTCTCATCCCATGGTGATGTTTGTGAGCACGGTAGCGGCGCTTTCGAGCGTTTATCCGGAGGCCCACCAGATTCACGACGCCGAAAACCGGATGCTGCAGATTAAGCGGCTGATCGGCAAGGTGCCGTCCATCGCGGGCATGTCGTACCGGTACAACGTGGGGTTTCCCTACGTGTATCCGGATAACGATTTGAGCTACACCGAGAATTTCATGAATATGTTGTGGAAGATGGTAGAGCCGAAATATGTAGCGAATCAGGCGCTAGCACGCGCGCTCGACATCCTTTTCATTCTGCATGCGGATCACGAGCAGAACTGCGGGACAAGTGCGATGCGCACCGTGGGCAGCGCGCATACCGATCCTTACCTGGCCACAGCATCGGCGGCGGCGGCTCTGGCGGGACCGTTGCACGGCGGCGCCAATGAAGAAGTCCTGAAAATGATCGACGAGATCGGCACCAAGGACAATGTTTATGCCTATATCAAGCGAGTGAAAGAAGGCCACGGCAAGCTGATGGGATTTGGACATCGCGTGTACAAAAACTACGACCCTCGGGCTAAGATCATCAAGTGGACCGCGGAACAGGTGTTCCAGGTTACGGGACGCAACCCGAAGCTGGATATTGCCTTGGAACTCGAGCACATCGCTCTGGAAGACGACTATTTCGTAAAGCGCAAGCTCTACCCGAACGTCGACTTCTATTCAGGAATTATGTATCAGGCCATGGGATTTCCACCAGAGATGTTCACGGTGCTCTTCGCAATTCCGCGCACGGCGGGATGGTTGGCGCAGTGGCAAGAGCTGGTGAACGATCCGGAGCAGAAGATTACGCGCCCCCGGCAGATCTATACCGGTCCGGAAGAGCGAGACTTTGTGCCAATGGAAAAGAGAACCGCGGCAACAGTTCCGGCGCGCTAGTGTTACAAGGGGGAAGGCGTGGTCGGAAGAATGAGTACCGCCAAGGGCATCGATCTCTAGAGGCTCAATCTCTGGATGTTCGGTCTTACACCGCTTGTTTAGTGGCCAGCGAGGCTACGTACTCGCGACTCTCTGCCTGTGACGTGATTACCTTCATCTCCTGCCAGTCGTAGGGAAATTCTTTTCCGCAATCGAGGCAAGCTACATAGGTTCCGGTTAAAGCACCTGCCTGAGGACGGCGTGCGGCCCCCCGGATGGTGACTGGAAAGCTATAGCGGGAGTGTCTGCAACCAAAAACCAAGTCAATCAGTTTTGCAACCATAAAACACCTTCCACACCCTTGGGTTTATTCAGCCTAGGGTTGTTCTGAATAACGCCCCCTTGTTATCCACCACAGACTACACTCAATCCCTTAGATTCACGCAAGAGAAGAATGGTTTCCGGTTCTTCTCGTAACGGAGATTGCTCCCAAAATGGGGCTCACTCCTCACACGCCTGTTTGCTGTTACTTCGGGGGAGATTATGCAAGAAGTTGCACAGCCGCTTGTCGAACCGACGAACGCAATGTCTACAGCATATAAAGCTAAACCGGAGGTAAATTCAAGGCTTTTCTGATGGTTCCACGTTCTTTCTGTATCTTCTCCTGCAAAAGGGTGATGCTATAGATGAGTTGCTCCGGCCGAGGAGGGCAACCAGGCACATAAACATCTACGGGAATTACCTGGTTGACGCTTTGCACCAGCGCGTAGTTGTTAAAGACGCCTCCCGATGTGGCACACGCTCCCATTGAGATTACCCATTTTGGCTCAGGCATCTGCTCCCACAATAGCCGGATCACGGGCGCCATCTTGTTCGAGACGCGGCCCGCAATGATCATGAGATCGCTTTGTCGCGGGGATGGGCGAAATACTTCTGCTCCGAAGCGCGCAATATCAAAACGCGAAGCTCCCATCGACATCATTTCGATGGCGCAACAAGCCAAACCGAACGTCATCGGCCAGATGGAGCCCTTGCGCATCCAGTTCACGGCTGAATCGAGTGTGGTCAGCACCACGCCCTCCGGCGTGGGATTGCCGAACGTGAGATCTTTGACCACCTTCTTGCCATTCTCGACGTCGACGTAGGGACCGAAATTCAGAGCGCGGGACATTGCACTCCTATTCTAAACCGGCGCGACCGCGATTCACCAGCGACGAAACGTTACATGAGAAATTCCACGGTGCAAAATGCTTGACAACGCAAATCTTTGGTGTAAGCTTCGTGCGTCTTCCCCTCACAGCGTTTCGGCCCCGGTCTACATCTAATTTGCATCTCCTGCGCGGCTATCGGAACCACGCCGATTACGGCAGAGAATTGCGCCGAGGGCCCGATCGTTTAAAAGGAGATGATTATGAGTCCGCTGCATTTTTTCACCACCGGCAAGGGCACTGGCAAACGACAAAGCCACAAACCGCCGATTACACCCGCCACGGCGGCAGCGCCGGGCGCGGCCCGAACACCCGCGCAAAAGGCACGCCGAGCGGATTTTCCGGTTCAGGCCGCCAGCACCCAGTTACCGCATTACCCCTTTCAACCGCTCCCTCCTCCGAATGGTCCCGCACCGTACCGCTTTGATTTGTCCCAGTTGCTCTCGGCCGGTGATGTGGCAAGAATTAAGAATGGCGTTCTGGTCTTCCACACGGTTGGGGATACCGGCGACTACAGGGACAGCGGCCCACAGGACTTAGTGGCGCAGTTGATGACCCAGGATGCCCAAAATTTGGCGGACGATCAGAAACCAGCGTTCTACTATCACCTCGGCGACGTGGTTTATTTCGCGGGCGATATCGACAAGTACGGCGCCAACTTTTACGAGACCTATAAGGACTACCCGATTTTCATCGTTGCTATTCCGGGCAACCACGACTGCCAGCCCGACGATCCGCAGGACGGACCCGTGGATCCAAACAAATATCCGCTCGATGGTTTCGTGCAAAACTTCATGTCGAAAAATCCGGCGCAGCTCGGCTCGCTGATGACGGGCGCGAATCGAACCCAGATGGATTTGCCGAATGTGTTTTGGACGTTTACCACTCCATTGGTCACAATCATCGGTCTGTTTTCCAACGTCGGCGAAGACCAGGGAGAATTCGATCAGGATCAGATTGACTGGTTCCACGGCGAACTAGCCGCCGCCGATCCAGACTTGCCCCTGATCGTTGCCGTGCACCATCCGCCATTCTCCGGGGATAGTGAGCACTCCGGTAGCACAGTCGTTGAGAATACGCTTTCGGCGGGCTTTAAGGCTGCGAACCGCTATCCGAATCTGATCTTGTCTGGACACGTTCACAACTATCAGCGCTTCACGAATGTGGTCCAGGGGCCGAAGGGCCAGCTCCAGATTCCTTGCGTAGTGGCCGGAGCTGGCGGCTACACCAAACTCGGACAGCTTAACAAAATAAATGGCGCGTATCCGTCGGTGCCGTTGACGATCGGAGGCGGCCTCACTCTGGAGCAGTACGATCAGAACAACTTCGGCTTTCTGCGTCTTGAAGTGAGCAAAAGTCAAATTGTTGGAACCTATCTTTCGGCACCTTACACGGCACCTTATACTGGCGCAGCCGTAACCCCGAGCGTGGTAGACAGCTTTGTGGTGGATTTGGTCGCGAATACAGTCACGACAGGAAGCGGCTCGGGTGGCGGTGGCAAGCCGAGACCAAAACCGAAGCCAGGACCTAGGCCGTCCAAACCGCCGAAACCAACCAAGCCACCGAAAAAGAGACGCTAGGTCTTGCCGAGTTATGGAACGGCTTCTCAAATCAAAGTTAAGAGACGGTCGATTTGACGGCCTCACGGCGGCGCAGTCTCGCCGGATGTCATCTATTCGCGGTAAGCACAACAGAACGACTGAACTTGCCTTGAAGATGGCATTCGTTCGGGCTGGGATGAAAGGATGGGTACTCCATCGCAAGATACCCGGTAGTCCCGATTTCTATTTCCCCAAGCAACTACTGGCGGTGTTCGTAGACGGATGCTTCTGGCACGGTTGCCGAAAATGTGGGCATGTGCCAAGACAAAACAGACCCTTTTGGGCCGCTAAATTGAAGCGAAACCGACAGCGCGATGCGCTCACGAACCGACGTCTTAACCTTCAGGGCATCAAAGTTCTAAGGCTCTGGGAACACGAACTTAAAGACGCTGCCAGGTGCATCGCGAAAGTAGGTCTTTTGCTTGCTCAAACGCCACGGTCAAAGAACGCGGTCACCGCAGCAGCGAACCATAGAAGTTCGGTCGCTGAGAATCCCTTTTGAACCCACTCGGGAAATGTATTCGCGGGGAATACGACCTGTTCGAATGCGGCTTGTAGCTGGCGGACTTTTTCCTTCAGTCTTTCCTCAAGGGACAACTCAGCCTTTGACTGGGCTAGAGCCTTTGCCATTCCGAGTAGGACTTCCAAGAAGACGTGCGTCGCCTTTTCCGGGGCGGCGGGGTTTCCGATTACCGCCCAGAAGTCTTGTCCGACTCTTCTATAAACGCGGACGCTTTTCGTTGCGGAATCTATCACCACGCCGGGATTTGCCTTGGCATCTTCCTCGACAAATCCACGGTCGAGGAGTTTCGCAAGAATCTGGTTTTCTTTATTGTTTGTGGTCTGGTCTGTCCCGTAGGTGATGCCGATTATGACATCGAGCATTTTCACGGTTTTGTAGTGTTGGGCGGACTGCTTTAACCATTCAGCGTGCCACCTAGCTATCGCCTCCTGCATGCCCTGCACTTGTGTATCGTTGATGCAGTTCGGCCCACTCTTAATGCTGACCAGGAAGCGGCGTTCATCAACAACGCATGACCTGTCAACTTCGCGCCAGACTGATATAGTCCGTCGTTTCGCTTTTTCCTCGCGAGAGAGGCCCGCTAAGGCCTTGAACTCTTCCAGTTTTTCGGGAGGGTTTTCCCAACATTCTTTTTCGAGCGGATAGTGCTTCGTCACGATGGATTCGATGGACTTTCCGAACGAAGTCTCAAGGCCCATGTATAGTTTGTTGTCAAAAATGAATGAGGCAAGGCGTTGAACGTCGGAAAGGTTCATCACGCTTGCGCTAGTCATCAGCACATACGGATTAGTGCGGTAGTCAGCCAAGTCGTTCCGCTTCGCGATGGCCTCCGGAAGGTACTTTCTCAGATACTCGCCAACAGCGTTAGCCAGCTTCTCTACTCGATGCTCATCGACTTGCGTCAAGAGCCCGGCAACAGTCTTGGGGTCGAGTTCGTGCTAGGTTGAGCGAAGAAGACTAAAAAAGAACGCAGGTTTTGCCAAGCTGTGTGGTGCGCTCCTTACCTCTGAGCAGCGTACTCCCTTTTCCCGGGTTCGTCATGCCAGACAAACGTTTTTCCGCTTTTGTACCACTGTCTCGTTCGCACATGCGAGTTGATGTATAAACGCCGAAACGAGACGTTTTGGCCCGGTGCTGGCTTCAGCTTTCGACGGTAAAGCTGGCATAGATGAGTTGCCAACAAGTCACCACACACTTGACCGAGGCGAACCGGGACTGCGTTTCCGATCTGTGTGTACTTCTCTGCGGTCGTTCCGCAGAACTCCCAATCATCGGGAAACTCTTGTATTCGAGCATATTCGCGAACCGAGAGGGCGCGAACTTCCTCCGGATGGCACAAAGAAGTACCTGCGTGATTCGGCATGGTCACGAGAGTCGGACAAGGCAAATCGAAACTCAACTTCCGCCACCAGCCAGAACGACCGCCTTTTGCAAGGTAAGCACGGCCCATTGATTCTTTAGCTATCTCGGGTGGTAAGCATCTCCAGTTGCCGCCGGGAGGAACGAGCGATAGAAAACCCTTCTTACGTAGGCTGAAATCCATCACCTCGGGCTGAGGGTCAACGAAACCGTTCAGGGCATCTCGAAGAGTTCTGTGTGGTAGCAGCGGCGAATCATCGGCGAAAAGTTGGGGCGGCCCATCAGATTGAACTGGCAAACCGTGCGTAGGTTTCGGGAAATCGACGACATGATTGAAGCGGTTTCCGACAAAAATTGCGCGTTCCCGCAACTGAGGCGCTCCGTAGTTGACCGCATTCACCTCAAAGCAGTCGAGGCGATAGTTCCCGTGAAGTGCCCTCGACGAACGCTTGAACAACAGAACCCGGCGCCTCTTCAGGGTCGAGAGACTCTCCGCCGTTTTCCGGTCTATCTATCAGCTGTCGATGACGCAATGCCGCCGACATTAACCCACGAACATTTTCCATCAAGAAGAATTTTGGTTGAATCTCCTCAATGAATCGCAAGAACTGCCAAAGGAGTGTTCCACGCGGGTCTTGTACAGTTCCGCGCTTGCCAGTGGTGCTGAAACTCTGGCACGGCGGCCCCCCGACCAGCAAATCAAGTTCGCCTGCCTTGAGTTCGAGGTCATCCATCAACTTCTTAGAAGACAGGTTCTTTGCGTCCCCCTCGTAGACACGCAAGTGGCCGTTCTTGAGCCGTCCTTTGTTCTTGTTGAGGAGAATGGTCCGGCAAAAAGCAGGCTCCTTCTCTACACAGGCAAGCAGCCGGAACTTTCCGGTTTGTTCCAGCCCAATATCCAGGCCCAACCCGCCTGAAAAAAGAGAGACAACCGTCATTTGCCTCGTAATTGAGACCTCCTCTGACGATGAGCTATCCCCGTCACACATGAATAACGGAGGCGCTGCCTTTCCCGCAAGCGGTAAAGATATTGGATCTGTGGAAAATGGTAGAAATCCTGTCGGCATGTCCCGAGTGTGGCACAACTGTAGGGCGAAAACAAGGCGAAGCTGGTAGACTTTGGGACGTGGAGCAAGGGCACCAGCGTAGCCAAGTTTGATTTGTTTGCTAACATGGGTTTAGGTTTGCTACGGGTTCACGACGATCTTGCCGAACATTTGGCTATTCTCCAGATATTCATGCGCAGCGCGAAGTTCGCTGAGGGGAAACGTACGGTCGACCACTGGCCTCAGCCGCCCGGCAAAGACGTGCCGCAGAACTTCGTGAAGCTCCCCCATGGTTCCCATGTAAGAGCCCAGCAACGCTAATTGCCGGGCAAAGAGATGCCGGAGGTCGATCCCTACGCTCGACCCAGTGGTCGCACCGCAGGTGACGAGGGTGCCGCCGCTCTTGAGAGATTTGACACTCTCGTCCCAGGTGGCTGCGCCTACATGCTCGACCACGATGTCAGCGCCTTCTTTATTCGTGATCTTGCGCACTTCCTCGGAAATCTTTTGCTGATAGTGGTTGATGCCGAAGTCTGCGCCGAGGTCGCGCCCCTTGGCCAGCTTGGCTTCGTCGCCCGCAGTGGTGATGACGCGGCAATGAAAGAGTTTGGCAATTTGAATCGCCGCAATCCCGACGCCGGAACCCGCTCCCAGCACCAACACCGTTTGTCCGGGACGAATCGCAGCTCGTCCAGCCAGCATGTGCCACGCGGTCACGAAAACCAGCGGGACGCTCGCGGCCTGATTGAAATCAAGCGAGTCTGGAATCGCGATGACGCTGGCGGCGGGTGCGGCAATCAACTCGCAGTTGCCGCCATCGACACCGTTGCCTAGAACGGTGAACTGCCGGCACTGATTCTGAACGCCGGAAACGCACTTCTCACAATATCCGCAAAAGTGCATCGGAGCCAGCAACACTCGCTGGCCCGCCTTGAATCCGCCGACGTATTCGCCTACCTCGACGATCTCGCCGGCGATATCGCTGCCGAGAATGTGCGGCAGCTTTACCCCCGGCAGTCCCTTGCGCACCCATATGTCGAGATGATTCAGCGAGCAGGCCCGCACGCGCACCAGCACCTGATCTTTGCGCCGCTGCGAGTCGGGAATATCTTCGTAGGTTAGAACTTCCGGGCCACCAAATTGATGAATGCGAACGGCTTTCATGGGGATACCTGCTCTTCTTCGGCAAGGAATTCCTCGGGCTCTCCCTTACGGACCTGGATGCAGGCTACATCCTCGAAGTTCACCAGTATGCCATCACAATTCAGGGATGAGAACCGGTCGGACCGACCCTGCTTGAAGTAGACGTCTTCGAGATAAAAATCCTTACTCTTCACAGAGTCGTCGAGAATTCCATAACTCCGTAGTCTGCCAGTATAAATACCTGCGCCGTTCTTCATCTCGATTTCTAAGAACACCATTGTGAAGGGGCTTTTCTGCTTTAGGACGAAGTACCAGACAGGATCCTCCTCCAGGAATCCAGGTATTCCAAGTTTTGCTAGCAGACGGCTCGGCAGTTGCCCGCGTACGATCCAGCTTCGGATCGGCTGTCTGATAATTGACCACCCGTGGACAAATCCAAAACAGTAGCCGACCGCAAGAGACGCGACTAGATAGCCGAAGACGAAAACGCGGTAACTCCATAGGAACTTGGAAGGAGTGCTGTAGTAGAACGTGTTTAGGAGGATTGCGAAGTACGGCTTCTCAAAGAGATAGAAATAGAGCCTAACGACAACGAGCAGGAATGCGTGGACCCAGACGCCGGCGAGCACGAATTCGCCGACTTCGGCTACAGGGGAGAGAGGCTTGAGGGACCGAGGAGCGAGAGAGTACCGCGCCCGTTGTGCAAGAAATCCGGGCAGGATGAAGCCCAGGAAGATGAGGAAGCCGGTTACGTCAAATTGCATCCGTTATTACTTTTGCGTTGAGGAATTATCTGAGGACCCCGTGGCATTGCTCGATCGTGCAGGAGTGCTGTTCGACGGCTGCGGTCGCGAACCGTTATTGCGCAGAAATGGATTCTTAACGTTCGGGTTGTTATTGAAAACGTTAATAGACTTTCCTAAATCCGGCATTTGATCATTGGCCTTGGCCATGGTTCCCTCCCCCTGAAAATTAATCATACACCCAACGAGGCGGATAATCCCAGTCTATTGACTTCGCGTTTTCATCTGATTGATCATGATTAGGCTTGAT
>CAWGYX010000009.1:0-752877 GCA_963826925.1 uncultured Acidobacteriota bacterium | reverse complement strand
GGCACGCGACACAGCGAAGAGCAGATCATCGCGATCCTGAAGCAAGGCGAGGCAGGATTGACGACGGCGGAGTTATGCCGACAGCACGGGATCACGGAGCAGACTTACTACCGCTGGAAGGCGAAGTACGGCGGGATGGACAGCGGCGAGGCGAAACGGCTGAAGCAACTGGAAGACGAGAACCGGAAGCTGAAGCATGTGGTGGCGGAGCTGACGCTGGATAACCGGGCGTTGAAAGACGTGCTCTCAAAAAACTGGTAGCGCCTGCGGGACTTCGGGCAGCCGTGAGCTATGTCGAGGTCGAGTACCAGATGAGCGAGCGGCACGCCTGCAGGCTGATGGGATTGGGACGATCGACGCATCGCTATCGGGCGCGGAAAGCGGAGCGAGACAGCCGCACTGCGAACGCGGTTGAAAGAGCTGGCAGCCAGGCGCATGCGGTTCGGCTATCGGCGACTGACGGCGATGCTGCTGCGCGAAGGGATGCCGGCCAATCACAAGCGGGTGTACCGGCTGTATCGCGAGGAAGGATTGGCGATGAGGATTCGGCAGCGGCGGCGGATCCGCTGGAGTGGCGCGGTAACTAGCCCCGCAGCGACCAGGCCGAATGAACGCTGGTCGATGGATTTCGTGAGTGATTGCGTGAGCACGGGGAAGGTGATTCGGATGTTGACCATCGTGGACGATTGCACGCGGGAATGCCCGGCCATCGAGGTCGATACCTCGCTGGGCGGATTACGAGTGCGCCGCGTGCTGGATCGGATCGCGCATCGAGCGAGGACTGCCGGAAGCGATCGTGCTGGACAACGTACTAACTACGGAGTGTTAAGGAGTGGTCAGGACGAAAATCTCCTGTGCGTCTGCTCTAGCAGACGCAATTGAAGTTTAAGACCAAGTGGCTTCCACGCGCAACAGGAATGGCACTCCTGGCGTCGGACTGCCATAGTTTGATTCGGCGCAGCTGGTCTTCACGCGAAACTCCTTGCCCTGGTGGAAACCCAACGAGGGTGATGGTGTGGGCGAGTCCGTGCCGTTTCAGCACGCGGTACACGGTGGCCTCCGAGACCGTGAAGCCGGCGTGGTCGGTAATCTGACAGGCCAGCTCCGCGCGGGCTGAGATCGGGCTGCTGCAATGCCGTTTCGAGGATCGCCTTTTGCTCCTCGGGCCGCAGCCGATTCCAGACCGCTTCCGGTTCCGGCCTGACGGTCCACCAATCCGGCTTCGCCTTGATCGCGATAGCGCCGCTGCCAACGATAAAACGTGGAGCGTGACAGTCCCAGTTCGGCGATGGTCGTTCGCTTCGGTTGCGGCGACCGCCGCACTAACTCGATCAGTTCACGCTTCTTGTTCGCACTCACGCGCTGGTACCTCCGTTGTTCGATCAGCCCTAACTCTGGCTTTTTTTGAGCAGCATGTTGGCCACGCTCAGATCGGCCACCAACTGTTTCAGCCGCTCATTCTCCTGCCGCAACCCCTTAACTTCATCGCTGGTGGCCTCGCGCACCCCGTCGCCCCGCATCCGCCCCTTGCCCGCTTCCGTGAAGTCCTTCAGCCACTTGTAGTAGATCGTCGGATGAATGCCTTCGCGGCGGCACAACTCCGCTACCGATACCTCGCCCCGGATGCCTTCGCATCACGATGCGGATCTTGTCTTCGGTAGGAAACCTGCGCCGTGTCGCCCGCTTGGTCCTGCGGATCAGAGCACGGGCGGTTTCGGCGGAGCGTGTCGGTCCCGCCATTCTCGGGGGATTACTTTCTACTGTTGTTCTCCGGCATGTTCACCCTTCCGGCCCTGCCTAGGGCTGCCGGAGTAGACTGCCGGCTCCAGCCTCCCAGCCAGCCAAATGCGGGCTGGCTGGGGCCCCGCTGTCGCCGCCAGTCTACTCCCTGTTTCGGGTGAACTGAATCTCAGTCTGTAGCTTAACTTCCGGTCTAAACTGTCCGATTTCCGCTGACGTGGAACAATGTTTTGAAAAGCGGACTAACGAGCGCTTACCATGATCCCATAGTTCACAACCTGAACGATCTTCAGGAACTTTCAAAACCCAACATCACGTCTCCTCGGAAAAAACGCGCACCCAGCATCGTTTGCTGACCCACTACCTGCCGCTCTATTTCCGGAGATCGCACGCTATCACTGTTCCGCACGCTCGGAATGGCTGTGGGACTTGTTCATCGAGTTCCCCACCCGCGGACCATGACCTGTGTCCAAGGCCGAGTTTGTCCGCAGAGCCTGGCCTCTGGTTGGCCGTAAGGTCACTAAAGAGCGCATTTTGACCGATATTTATCTCACCGCGCAGTCTTCCATTGCTCTTCCCCGCGGAAAACACCGGAAACCGTTGCCATGTTTCGTTTCGTGCTGCGCCAGCTGCTCACCCTGTGCCAGTTGCGGGCCACCATCGAAGGGAGTGCAGAAGAACTTCTTTAGAACAATGCGGACTATCAGCGGCTGCGGCGCATTCCAGGGATCGGACCGATCTCAGCCTTGACGGTCCTGGCCGAGGCTGGGGACCTTCGTCGGTTTTCCCATCACCGGCAGTTCCTGAAGTTCTGCGGGCTGGATCTTGCCACCGAGCAGTCCGGGCAGTTCCGCTGGCTACCAGGTTTCGAAGCGTGGCAACGCGCAACTCCGTGCTGTCTTCTCGATGGCCTCCAGCGTTGCTGTACGCATGCGCGAAAACAGTTTCCGGGCCAAGTTCGAGCGCTACACGCGAACTGATTTAGGCAGCGCAGATAGTAAGCGAAAAGCTTACGTCGCTGTAGCCGCCAAAATTGCGCGCGTAACGTACGCGCTCATCCGCTCCGGAGCCGACTACCGCTGCTTCCCTGAAGTGGCGGTGCCAAGTGGAAGAACCCGTTCTGCACGGGCCGTTGAGGCGATTCCGACCTCTTCGTGGTCGGTTGGGGCTGGTATTACTCGATCGAAGTGCTCGATGATTACTCGCGCTTTGTGCTAGCCAGCGATCTGAAACCCGACATGACCGCGCACTCGATCAGCGACGTGGTGGAACAGGCGGTGGCGTTCACCGGCATTGCGGCAGGTGCCGGTCGAACATCGCACCAAGCTCCTCGTGGTGGTCCGGCTTCGGCTACCTGGCGCGGGTCTTCGAGGAGTATCTGCGCATGCTCGAAATCCGGCACATCTACTGCGCTCCGCATCATCCCCAGACCAACGGCAAGATCGAGCGCTTCCACGAGACGCTCAAGGCGCGCATGAACCTGCTGGTCTACGCCGAGCCCGGACGAGCTGGGCCGCACCATGCAGGACTTCATCGAGTATTGCAACTACCGCCGCTATCACGAGGCCATCGGCAACGTGACCCCGGCCGATGTGTACTACGGACGGCGGGAAAAAATCTTACGCAGGAGGGCCGAACAGAAACAACGCACGATCGAGCAGCGGCTGCGCTACAATCTGGGCCGCTAGAACCGAGAACTCACGGGTGAACTGAGCCCGAAAGTGTAGCTTGGCCCCTTGGCCAAGCTGGTCTCAAAGGTTCTGACGACGAACACCCCCTTCTTACAAATCAAAATAAGAACGTGATCGTGCGAATTTCATCGGTTGTCGTGGCTGAGTCCAATCTCAACCTGTATTTGGAATACGCCAGAAGAGCGAAATCCCAAAATATGAAACTGCAGCGAGCCTCGTTTCCTTCTGCTTGCTGCAAAGACCGTTTGTTGCTTACGCCGAGTTGTTGACCATCTCGGTCTGGCACTCCGAACAAGCCCTCGCACGGTTCCTTGAAGGTCGATCTCCGAGGAATGCTGACAACGGTGATTATGGAGCCATTCAACTGGAGGCTCGCAACTATACAATTCTCATTTCCGGCGAAGGACACCTCCAGGCTGCAAAGGATGTGCCGCCGTTGTAACATGCGAGGAGCGGGCTGAGAGAACGGTAATTTTGGGCACGTTCACATTGCAAACCAGCTTGGGTCAGAGGCGGATTTAGTGGGGCCTCGGGCGCGGTTGTACCGGTTGCGCTCTTGGTTGTTGAATCGGTGTGCACGCACTGGCCGGTCGCGCCGCTGTTGAGCGGCTTGCCGTTCGCGAACCCTGTCCGCCTGCTGCCAGCGAGCGGGGGAACTTCGCGGCATAGGCATAGGCCAGCATCAGGAATCCATCATGTTAAGATACGATGTCTGTTTGACACCTAAACCGAAGGGACTTGATTCCGGAGTCTCGCTATGCCCCGCGCCCGGCCAAAAGTCGTTCGCCGCTCGCTCGCCAAAGCCCCGACAGGAATCCAGGGGCTCGATGAAGTCACCGGCGGAGGCTTGCCGAAAGGTCGGGTCACGCTGCTCTGTGGCAGCGCGGGATGTGGCAAGAGCTTGCTCGCGATGGAATTTCTGGTGCACGGCGCTGTTCGATACGGCGAGCCTGGCGTCTGCATGGACTTCGAAGAGACCGAGGAGAAGCTGAGGCCAACGTCGCATCGCTGGGCTTTGATTTGCGTGAGCTTGCCAAACGCAAGAAGCTGTTGGTGGATTACGTTGCCGTTGAACGACACGAGATTGCTGAGTCGGGAGAATACAACCTCGATGGTTTATTCATCCGCTTGGGCCATGCGGTCAAAGCGATCAAAGCAAAGCGCGTCGTCCTGGACAGCATCGAAGCACTTTTTTCAGGATTAACTGACTCAACGATGCTGCGAGCGGAACTCCGCCGGCTGTTTCAGTGGCTGGAACAACACAAGCTTACCGCTGTCGTTACCGGCGAAGCTGGAGAGCACACGCTGACGCGTCACGGGCTGGAGGAATACATCGCCGACTGCGTGATCTCGCTGGACCACCGGGTAACGGAACAGATTTCCACGCGCCGTTTGCGAATCGTCAAGTACCGGGGCACTTCCCATGGCACCGATGAGTATCCGTTCCTGATCGACCGCGAGGGCATCTCCGTGGTGCCGCTCACCTCACTGGCACTCGCCCACAAAGCACTGACCGACCGCGTGTCAACGGGAATTCCGGCCTTGGACGAGATGATGGAAGGTAAGGGGTTCTTTCGTGGAAGCAGTGTGCTGGTGTCGGGCACGGCGGGAACTGGGAAGTCCAGCCTGGCGGCGAACTTCGTCAGCGCCGCCTGCGCTCGCGGCGAAGATTGCCTGTATTTCGCTTTTGAAGAGTCTCCCAGCCAGATTCTCCGTAACATGCGCTCGGTTGGCCTTAATCTGGAGAGGTTGGTAAGAAAGGGCTTACTGCACTTCCACGCGATGCGGCCCACGAGCACCGGCCTGGAAGGACACTTGGCTGCGATTCACAAAATGATCGCCAAGCTTCGACCTAGGGTCGTCGTCATCGACCCGATTACGAACCTGGTTTCGGCCTCGGGCACGTATGACGTCAAATCGATGCTTATGCGCCTGGTCGATTTTCTGAAGGTGGAACAGATCACGTCGATGTTCACGAATTTGACATTTGCCGGAGATCCTCATGAGGGAACTGCGGCGGGCGTCTCCTCTCTCATGGATGCCTGGATTGTGTTGCGGGACAGCAAACCCAATGGACGACCAAGGCGCGAGCTCTACGTTCTGAAGTCCCGCGGCATGGCGCATTCGCGCGAACCTCGTGAGCTAATCGTGAGTGAGAGAGGCATCGAATTGGGTATCGTGTTGACTGATCACACACCGGGCACGACCGTCGCGGGTCCAAGCGCAGTCAGGTCCGTCAAGTAAAAAGCATGGCCCATCCGGGCCAGAGACACCGAGCACCGACATGAAGAAGAGTTCACCACGGAAGCGCCGCCCAGCCAAGACCCGCCGGAGTGACTTTTACCGGCTGCGGCTTTACATAGCGGGTCAAACCCCTAATTCGGTCACTGCGATCGCCAACCTCAAGAAGATTTGTGAGGACAAGCTGCGGGGAAAGTACCTGATCGAAGTGGTCGATTTGCTGGAGAAGCCGCAACTGGCCAAGGGCGATCAGATCATCGCCATTCCGACCCTGGTAAGAAGGCTCCCGCCGCCGGTCAAGAAAATCATTGGGAACCTCTCCAAGACCGAGAGTGTCATTGTGGGGTTGGATCTTCAGCCGTTACGCTGAAGAAAGGGCTCAAATAGCAGATGTCTAGCAGGCGAGCGCGTTCCGATGGCCGCATCCTCCAAGGACGTTTGCCCGGCAAAGTCGCGCCGAAAGCAGCTCGCAGAAACCTCGCACCTTCTCCACGCAAACAGCCGTCATCAACGCCAACGGCACAGGAAACTGAGCTTCTTTCTCGGCTGAAAACTGCAGAGGAAACTCTACGCGCCATACAGTCTGGCGAAGTGGATGCTTTGATGGTTTCAGGTCGCCGCGGAGAGCAGGTGGTTTCTCTAAAAGGCGGCGAACCCGCTTATCGCATGCTGGTGGAGGCCATGAGCGAGGGCGCGGCGACTCTGTCCCGGGATGGCGCTGTGCTCTATTGCAATCGCAGGTTTGCAGAACTGGTTCGCAGGCCAGCTGGGAAAGTTATCGGAATTGCGGTTCAGTCGCTGCTTGCAGAAACAGAGCGAGGCCGATTTGAAACTCTGCTGGCCGAGGCTCAGAAGGCGGTTGCGAAAGGCGAATTCAATCTGAGTTGCACTGATGGAAGTCTGATTTCTGTCTATTTGTCTCTTAACCACTTTCGTGGATACAAGGGCCACGCGCTAGGCATGGTGATAACCGACCTGAGCGAGCAAAAACTCAAGCAGGCCGAGGAAATCAAGCAGGCCGAAGCGATGCACCGGCTCCTTCTGGAACACGAGCTTGCGGCGCAAGAGGAGGAACGGCGCAGGATTGCGCGCGAATTGCATGACGAAGCTGGCCAATTGCTGACCTCTCTTCTGGTCGGACTGCGTACTCTGGAAGACGCTCGAAAGCTAGCAGATGTTAAGGCACAAGGACGTCGGCTACGGAAAATCACTGCCCAGGCCATCGACGAAGTCGGTCGGCTCGCCCGCGGGCTTCACCCAACAGTACTGGATGACCATGGCCTGGGTGTCGCACTGAGCCGATACGTTACCGAGTACACAAGGACCCACAACATAGCTGTGGATCTCACACTTAGCGAACTCGACTCCAGCAACCTGCCGCCAGCAATCCAGATCGCGTTGTATCGCATTCTCCAGGAAGCCTTGACCAACGTAGCCAGACATTCTGGAGCCAAGGCGGTCAGCATTCGGTTCGCCCGTTTGGCCACGGCTTTGGAGGTGGCAGTAATCGATGACGGATGTGGCTTTGACGCTAAGACCGTGGCTGTCTCCTCGCACCGCCTAGGGATTCAGAGTATGCGAGAGCGAGCGGCAATGTTGGGCGGAACGGTCAGTTTCACATCCCAGGGTAAGGGGACCAAGATTCTGGTGCAAGTCCCACTTGCCAACCAGAACTTCCAGCCCTCGGTGGGGCGGAGGAGTACCTGAAATGCCGGAGCGAACACACAAGATCAGAGTCATGATCGTGGATGATCACGCAATCCTCCGCGCCGGACTGAAAATGCTGGTCAATGTCCAGGCCGATATGGAAGTTGTCTCGGAAGCTCCCGATGGAGAGAAGGCGGTTCAAGCGGCACAGGAAACCAGACCGGATGTGGCCTTGCTGGACCTCACCATGCCTCGGGTTGGGGGTATGAAAGCGCTGCAGGAGATGGCGCGAAACTGCCGCGAAACCCGGGTGCTCGTCCTCACCATGCACGATGACCCTGCGTACTTACGATCGGCACTGGCTGCCGGGGCCTCTGGCTACCTGTTGAAAAGGGCGGTGGATGCGGAGCTGCTTGCGGCCATACGAGCGGTGCACCGCGGAGGGACCTTCGTGGACCCGCGTTTGGCCGCCGTTCTTGTCCAGGACGTGCTGGCGAAGAACGGTACTAAGGCTGGGGCCAAGCGGCCAGTAAGCATCCTTAGCGAGCGTGAGCTGCAGGTGCTCAGGCTTGTAGCGCGGGGTTACACCAGTGCGCAAATCGCCAAAGAGATTTTTGTGGGTGTGAAAACTGTCGAGACGTATCGTTCACGTTTCGCTGAGAAGCTCGGGCTTCGCTCGCGCAGTGATGTGATTCGTTTTGCGGTGCAAATGGGTCTATTGACCCCAGAAGCGCTGGAGAGCGAGCCGGGCGGCTCGGCTCGGTAGGAATTGTGTTTCAGGTGGCCTTTTTGCCCCGATATTTAGCGCACATTCGCCCTCTTGTCGGGTTTTCCCGGACAGACCCCTTCATTATTAGCAGCATCCCCGATACGCCGCTTATTCCACTTGGAGCAGACTAGGTGCAGGCTGCAAAAGTGTAGCTTCCCGTGGACCGCGGTTACAAACCGGTCAACGGCGATCGGAGAACAGAGCGATGAGAACGACATTAAATGCCTCCCGCCCACCGCCGAATTCTGGAATTTCTCTGGTTGGGATCAAAAAGTTGAGCACGGGCTTTGACCCTGAGACCTTTCTCGCAAAAACCGGCGTCGGCAAGAAGGTCGTTAATCTGAAAAAGAAAGACGCCGCCTTTTCGCAAGGCGACCCAGCTGACGCTGTCTTCTTTATTAAGAAAGGCAAGGTTCAACTCACGGTTGTATCCAAGGTTGGCAAGGAAGCGACCCTGGGCATATTGAGTGATGGAGAGTTTTTCGGAGAAGGTTGCCTGGCTCGACAGCTTCTACGCATGGGGTCTGCAACCGCAATGACGGACTGCGAACTTCTACGCATTGACAAGAAAGAAATGATGCTTGCGCTTCATCGGGAACACACTTTCTCCGATCTATTCGTAGCGTATCTCTTGGCACGAAACATTCGATACGAAGAAGATCTGGTTGACCAACTCTTCAATTCCAGCGAAAAGAGGCTAGCTCGGATTCTGCTCTTGCTTGCTCACTTCGGCAAAGAGGGCGCACACGAAACTGTAATCCCCAAGATCAGTCAGGAGACACTTGCAGAGATGATAGGCACAACCCGTTCGCGGGTCAGCTTTTTCATGAACCGATTCAGGAAGCTAGGCTTCATTGACTATGAGGGCGGGAGCGGGCTGCAAGTTCATAGTTCACTTCTAAATATCGTTCTCCACGATTAGCTTCCGTACCGCAATCCCAAATCGCAGCTTAAGAACAGCGATGAGTAAATCAGGCATTCGCTGTATCTAACCCGGGAATAGGCACTATTTTCGTCGCCACCAGCACCTCCAACAAGGTGGCCGTGTTACGAACGCTTCCTGAGATTGTAATGAGTGCCTCTGAGACGGCGGCAGGATGTTGCTCCGCCAGCGAGTCAAGACGGTCACTCACGTTGTAGAGTTGCTGAACTTCGTGCAAGATCGCATTTGAATGCATGGTGTTGCAGCCCCTTTGTCATGGCTCTGCTTGCGGCGCACGTGATAGATAGACACCGGGAGTCAGACTCTGACAATACCTTTATTCAGAAGGATCCTTCTGGCGTGTCGCCTTTACTCCCGACAGAATCCCAACGCCCAAGAGTATGATCGCGCCCACCACAATCCAGTGCGTGGGCATGTGCACCAGGTGCGCGCCGTAAATCAGTCCGCCAATCAAGATAGCGAACCCAATCGCGTAAAGCCCGAACGACATGGCATCTCCTTTTCGAGTTCAACATGACGGTTTGCTCCCGAGAACTCGATTGCTCGATTGAGGCATTCCTGAGTGCGGCGGGCCGCCATCCGTCCCCAGGCATCGATCAACTCCGCAGCTTCTACTGCGACGAGCTAGCTTTCTGATTCTTGATCTGCAGATCGTTTACCACTTGCTGCACGTTCGGCACGCCGGCCGCCACTTTCTCGGCGCGCGTGCGATTGTCTTCCGAGTTCACTGCTCCAGTCAGCGTGACTACGCCGCTCTTCACCTCGTATTTCACACTATCGTGCATCTTGTTCTGGATCAGCGCAGCGTCCAGATTGTTCTCGATGCCCTGGTCCAGATCGGAGTTCACCGCCTTGGCCGCCTTTTCCCCGCCCACGGGAATCACGGCAATCTGGTCCGCGACAACCTGTGCGCCCGTGAGGGACTTCGCCAGAGATTCGGCTTGTGACTTGTCGTTCTCACTGGCCACTTGTCCGCCGAGGGTCACGACCCCCTTGTCCCGATCCTGACTGACGGAGACGTCTTTGAGACCTGCTTGATCGAGCGACTTACGGATGCTGTCCGAAACATCCGGCGACTTTGAAGAAGGCCCCGAGCAACCCACCATCGTCCCAATGGCGAGCAGCGTCAGCAAGGTAACGAGCAATTTAGTCGTTTTCATATTTGTCCTTTGATCGGCGCGCCAGGCTTGAGTCCGGGGAATGAGCCACTCCTGCCCCGTAGAGCCAGCTTATAGATTCGCGCTCTTGCCTCGGCAGTGCTGTACAGAATCGCTCACTTTCCAAGGAATTGCGTCTTCTCGGGTCTTCGAGAGTCTCTCTGTACTCCTCCCACTCTCGTCCTCGGTGCCATAAGCTCTGATTCAAAAGACGATCAATTCTGACCAGCTTTCCGAAGCCATAACGTTTGATACTGACCCTTCACGAAGGTTCTAGTGACAAAGGGAATCTCGGTGAACGAACCTGTTTTTGCGGAGGTTTTCAAAATGAATCTAAATCTGCTCGATCCAAAGCTGATTGTGCTCGCCGTGGTGGTGATTCTGATCATCGCTGGGCTGTTTTGGCTGTACGTGCGAAAACGCAGGAGTGCCACCGCAGACCTGAAGCAAAAGTTTGGGCCCGAGTATGACCGGGCGGTTCTGACGCATGGTTCAGAACGAAAAGCAGAAGCGAAGTTAGCGGACCGCGAGAAACGGGTTGAAAAGCTCAACATTCGCGATCTTGATCGGATGGAACACGAACGTTTTTCGAAACGGTGGGAGTCCGTACAGTCTCGCTTTGTCGATTCTCCGAAGGGGGCAGTCGCGGAAGCCGATGACCTCGTGTCCTCCGTAATGAAAGCTCGTGGCTATCCCGTATCCGACTTCGATCAACGTGCTGCGGACATTTCTGTCGATCACTCCCGAGTGGTGGAAAACTACCGCTCTGCGCATGAGATTGCGCTGCGCGTTGGGAAAGACCAAGCAACCACGGAAGAGCTGAGAACGGCGATGATTCACTACCGCTCTCTCTTTGAGGAACTGGTACAGGTGCCAGTGGCTGTTGAAAGAAAAGAAGTGGCGTAATAGCCCGCGGCAACTACTCTCTGGCAACGGGAGTGGAGACACAATCGGAGCTTATTGAAAAAAGAAAAGAGAGGAGAAAATCGTGAAACTAAGTACGCAAGACCGGACCGAGGGCAAGCTCCACGAAGTGAAGGGAAAAATCAAGGAAGAGGTCGGAAAGGCGACGAACGACCCCGATCTGAAAGTCTCAGGAAACGCAGAAAAGAAGGCTGGCAAAGTTCAAAAGTGGATCGGCCGTGCTGAAAAGGACGTCGGCGAATAAGGACGCATCAACACCGTCCGTAAAAGGCACAGGAGGGGACCATGTCACAAACCGTAGTGGAAAGAACGGCTGAACACATCGCCGAATCAGCTCACCAGGCTTCTCGCGCAACCAGTGCGATTGCCGATGCGATCGAGGATGGCGTCGGAGTAGTGACGCGTGCCGCAAAGCAGGGCGGGGATGCTGCCGAACAATTCCTCGATGACACAACTCAGCGCCTCCAGCGACACCTTGTGCTAACTGTTGCGACGACATTTGCGGTAGGCGTCGCCGCGGGAACACTGATCGGCTGGATGCTGAAACGAAGATAGATCGGATACCCAATGATCTCGGCAGCAAAGAGCCGGGCCTCTGGATTATCGGTGGGCAAGAATTCGACAATGCAGAGCCAGTCCTTCTCCTTTTGCCAGAACGGCTCGAAATCGTCTTTGTGTTTCGTTCCCAAGACCGCCAGATCACCTTTTTTCAAAGGTTTGCTTCAGAACTCGCAATACACAGACGATACACAGTCTGTCGGTTCCTTCGTACTCCCTACTGCTATTTACAGGGCATTACGGTGCGACCGGTGCCTTGCAATTACAACGTGATACAGCATATGAGCGCCCTTTCACGGCGGTAACACGGGTTCAAATCCCGTCGGGGACGCCAACCTTATCAACCACTTGCAAATCCCCTCCAGAATTTTGTAGGTCCGTTACAGTCCGATAAGCCTCGGTACTTGGTTTTTCTTCATTTTTGTCGAGCAACAAGCTCACGACTCGGCTCTGCGCGTCTCGCTTGGTTTGCGTGATTGCTTGCGCGTAGACGTGTGACCGAGATGTTTGCGTGCCGCATTAGCTCTTGCACAACCTTCACGTCCTCGCCGTTCCCCTTGAGGAGCGTCGCGTACGTGTGCCGGAACGTATGCCAATGGCCCACGATTCCGATTTCTTTCGCCGCCGGTTGCAAGTGCGCCTTGTAAAGCGAACCTGGCCAGTACGGCAGTTTGCCTCCACTGTGCGGACTGGCGAACACCCAGTCTTCATCAATGGGGTATGGACTCTTCAGTCGCCATGTCCACAATACGTTGGCCAATCGAAGATCGAGTGGAACGGGTTTCCGAGATGCCTCCGTTTTGCAGTCACCCACGTGTTGCATGACGATTGAACGAATGACATGGATCTCCATCTTCTGAAAATCGATGTCCTTCCATTTGAGTCCCAGCAATTCTCCGACTCGAAGGCCTGTGAACACGGCGAGGAATACCATCGTGCGCGTAGGTTCTTTCAGGATGCGAAGCAGTGCAGCAATCTGCTCGATGGATAGGACGATCGGAATCCGAGTCCGCTTGGCACTTTGACGCACCATGCGAATTGGATTCACATCAAGCCATTCCCAGCGAACTGCGTGATTGAATACCGTGCTCATGATGTTTCGTGCTTTGGCCTTGCTTCCATCCGCATACTTGAGCGAACGAAGCCACTGCTCAACAGCGACCGCTTTGACTTCAGTTACGCGATAGCTTCCCCACCGAGGCAATATCCACTTTCGGAAATAGCCTGCGTAGGTGACCTGAGTCTTCCGACTCTTGGTGCAGTCCGGCCCCAGTTCTTTTTCGCGGTAGTGTTCGACGAGCGTGTGAACACTGATCGGAGTCAAGCTGGTGCGCGGATTCTCGGCGTTGATGTCTGCCCGAAGTGCGGCGACGGCCTTCTGAGCCGCCGTCTCGTTCGGATATTGTTCGAGCGATCCAACCATCAGATTGCGTCGCGTCCGGGTGCCATCCGCCTGGAGTTCGTACCGCCTATACTCCCAAGCTTTCCGTCCACCGGCACGCTTCACGACCTGAAGGCTGCCTTGCTGAAATCTCGTCCGTCTCATCACGATCCTCCGTGGTTAGGGACGGTACGGATAGCTGGCTAACTTTACCCTCAAATGCACCCACGCGTCGAGATCAGATGTGCGAAAGCGCCACAATTTTCCGATCCGCATGGCGCGTATCTCGCCCTTGCGGGCGAGTCGTTGAAGTGTTTTCGGGTGGATCTGCAGCAAGGCTGCCGCCTCGCGCGAATCGACTAACCTCTCGAAGTGAGGGAATGGCTGGGTGACTGGCGTTGCTTCGTGCATCTCGCTCATAAAACCTCCTGCAGCGAGAGTCGAGACCGGGCTGAAATCACCGCGTCGTCTGAAGGTCGGCTGTGGCGTCCGACTTCGTCCGACAGATTTCGAGCCCATTCACTACTCGGCTGGCGTTAGTCTTCACGTCATGGGCGGACGAGAACATTATTCGTATAGAAACCGTACAAGACGCATTTTGTTGCTTCCCTTCAAAGAATCTTTTTTCTTTTTGACTTCGAACAAACTTCTCAACAAGTGCTTAAAGTGCCTAGAAGTGCTTTTAGGTACGTTTAGGGAATCCACGGGAACAGAGCATTGGCGGCACGCAACCGCTCAACTCTTTAGCGAGGTGGTCCCATAGATTCGGGCGAAATTTTGCCCTCTATCTATAAAAGGAACCTGCGGGAGGAGAAATATGTCGAAAATATTTCGAACTAAGCCGCACAGGCCCTAGAACCGATCCCCACGTCGAACAGCATGGCCGGGGCGCGGCTCGCGTCAAGGCTCTCCGACCGCTTCGCGGCGCACAGAGCGCGGCCTTGACGCAAGCCTTACCCCCGGCACATTTTCTCCGCCGTGTAGGGAATGTGCAGGTGTGCCTCTCCGCGAAACCTCAAAGCCCGAGACCAAGACTGGGGCCACCGAGGTCATGTTCCACGCCGACACGGGGAGTCTTTTCCGGTTCCGGTGTGTGAGTTGGAACGAAAGAATGCTGCTCTCCGATCTGCTGTCCAGCGAGCGGGTTCACTCCAGGCACAAGGTGAACATCGTGCCTGATTTCCAGAGTATGCGCGGAAAGCTGCTTTCGAGCTAGCTCGATCGCGGACTGCCGCATCGTGGATACACCGACGGATTCACGAAGTTGCTCGCGGTCGCTGGTGACACAGCGATCTCGCTCCGGCCGCGGCTTGCGGCGACATAGAACAGTTCCTTTTTCATCGCGTCTGCCGAGATGATCACGGTATCTACGGTTTTGCCCTGGCTTCGATGGGCCGTGACCGCATATCCGTGCGTGAATTCGTGATAGTTCGCAGGAAGCGTTCTTCCGTCTTCGAGGCGAATGGCACCGCCGTCTAGGGAACTCACTTTGACCAGCTCTCCGTTGGTCGCCCGGAGTTCCGGCCCTCGACGGTTTGCTGTGAGCATGAGGCTGTCGCCAGGGGCAACCTCAATGTGCTGACGCTCATAAAGGGAAAATGCCCGCGTTTGTTTCGGCGAGATGTTCACCTCTTCTCCGGTTTCTTTTCGCGCAACCACAGATTCCGTGCCAGCGCGCACGACTTCCAGCGACTCATGTCGTTTTGCAAGTTTCGTGTCTCTGTGAAACTGCAGAATCTGCCCCTCTTGGTAGTTGGACAGTTCCTGTTTCTGCGCTGTCGTCCACTGGAGCGAGACGTACCGATCAAAAGAATGGCTGACTCCCAATTCGCCGCGATCTTTCCGATCCTGGCGAATCGCGTCGGTGAGTTGCGAAATCTCAGCATGAGTGCCCGCAACTACCAGCGTATCGCGCCCTTCGGCTCGAAACTCACGATGCAGCTCCGCCACAATCTGGCCTCGGTCGAAGATGGATACTTCGCGGATGGCTCCGAGCTTTTCCAGTTGTGCGAACCCTTCCTCCAGTGAGTGCCTCATGGTCTTTACGGCTCGCGATAGATAGAGTTCGTCTGCCGCTGTACTTCAGTAAGAGAAACACTCTTCAGGCCAGACTCCCGTTCCAAAATACGCAACGCATCCGAGGCCTCAACGCTGGGAATCTGCCGGGTGTCACCGGAAAAAATAATTCTGGCTCCCTGATCCTCTGCGAGATGCAGCAAGCTCTGCATTTGTCGACCCGAAACCATGCCCGCTTCATCAACAATCAAGATCCTCCCGCGCAGTGCGCCCTGTCGTTCCTGATCCTCAAGAAGTCGAGAGACCGTCATCGCATCTCGGAAGCCCACTTTTTCCAGTTCGTCTACGGCACTGCGGGTGGGAGCTACGGCAAGAACCTCGTGTCCACCCGCTCTGAGGCCACGATCAACTTCACGCAGCGTAGCCGTCTTGCCGGTACCGGCGGCACCTCGAACATTGATCGCCAGATCGCGAGAGTCGAAGCACTGCTTCGACGGCGCGCCTTTGTTCGGGGCGCAGCTTGTCCAGAGGCTCAAAGTCACCGCCTTTACCGAGGCGGTGGTAGCGGTCTGTCCCTCGGTTAACTACCGCGATCATGTCGCGCTCGCGTTGGAGGGTCGCGTGTGTCGCAATTTCATCCCCGGCAGAGATGAGAGTCCCTTTCGCACGTTCGAGGGAGAGAGAGCCCTGAAGGTCGCTGAGTTCGACGTTGCCGCGCCCGTGACGAAGAGCCTCGGTCAGAACCTCATGCTCTCTGGCGACTGAGAGACGCTCGAAAATGTGCTCCTGAGAGTATGCAAGCGAGGCCTCCTGCATACCACGATTGATTTGAGGTGAATAGGATTGTGTCTGACCTTGGTTCAAAACCTCACGAAGTGTTTGTCTCTCATCCGCTGACAGTCGGTTCTGCTGAAGGTTGCGGACTCGCTCGGTCGATATCTCTTGCAGCTTGTCAACTCGTGTTTCCCGAACAAGTACTGCAACCTCGTTGTCTGTTGGAGCACGACCACGTGAATTGATGAATTCCTGAATGGCCGAGTCCCGCTGGGCACTGCGTTGGCTGTACTTGTCGAGGAGGTCCTGGGAGAATCCTGCGATCTCGAATCCCTTGTCACGACCACGAACATCGTGACGGTTTTCAACCTCGTAACCGAGGGCGCGTACTTCGCGAGCCAGGGCATTGCGATAGACCTCGGTCAGGTAGCTGCGACGTTCGTACAGACCGGAAGCCTGGAGCGCCTTCCAACGTCCTTCGGTTCCATCGTAGGTGAGATTGGCAGCGACCGAGTGAGTGTGGAGCTGAGGATCTAGCTGACGACTCGTGTCGTGAGTGTAGGAAGCTACGATCCAGTTTCCGGTGGGTCGATTTTCGTTCAGGCCGGCGAGGCGAACCCTGGTGGCTGAGTATTTCTCTCCTTCTTCCAGGGCCTCGCGCACGGCGGTTTCGTGCGCGGCGACCAGTCTCTCATCACCGCCAACAATGGCCATGACAGAGACGGACTTCGGCGCTGAAAATGTCATGTCATAAAGAGAGCGTGCCTTACTTTGCTCCTCACCATTGCTGGCAATGCGATCTGCCCCGTGACGTTGCCGGAGGAATTCTCCCGTTTGTGGGTCGAGACCCTGACGCACTGCCTCGAAATCCTCGGAGGTAACCTCTCCTTTGAGACCAAGCAGTTCAGCGCCGCGTCCGTGCCACTTGCCTTCGACAGTCCGATTCTGGTCGTAGTAGTCGCTCTGTTGGAGATGGCGCTGTGCGTAGCCTTCACCGCCGGTCATGGCACGAATCGTCAGCACAGGCAGACGCTAGCGCTGTTCGAAGTTCGGGATCAAGGGAGTTGCTGCTCGTGGTTGTATGCCTTCGACGTCCAAACAGATGCCACTTCGTGGCTAGGGCAGCTAAGTCAAAGACAGAAAGGCGCGACGGACAGCGAGTGACTTGAGTGACAGAACGGCTTGTTAGTGCTGGATTCCAGCCGCAAGCAATGCTATACTCGGTTTCGAAAATGACGATAAGGACCAAATCCATGATGAGACGGCGCGTCAATCGCGCTGGGCCCTCGGGATTGGTCTGACCATTCGCTAGATTTCTAAGTTCAGATTCGATTTCCGAAGGCCCCGACAAAATCGGGGCCTTCGTGTTTTTGGCCGGTAGCCAAGCTGGAAAGGCACGTGACTGTTACTCACGCCATGCGCAGGTTCGAATCCTGCCCGGCCAGCCAATTTTGAGGGAAGACAGGACTCGCTAGTTCAGTAGGAAGAACGCGGCTCTCATAAAGCCGTCGTGGATGGTTCGAATCCATCGCGAGCCACCAGTGGAGGGGCCTCCGGGAGGAGCAGTGGCTTATACCCACTTCGGCGCCAGATTAGCGCGGCTAGACAGGTTCGACTCCTGTACCCTCTACCAATTTTTTCGCGCCGGTAGTTCAACGGACCAGAATAGTTGGCCTACACCCAACAGATGCGGGTTCAACTCCCGAACGGCGCACCATAGCTGGCCCTGAGCAACTGAGCGAAGCGAAGTAGTCGAACGGGCAGGATTAGCTCGAAGGTCGAGCCCGCGGTCGATAACCGCGAGGTGTTGGTTCGATTCCAACATCCTGCACCATTTTGTTTGTCGAGCAAAGGGTGACTGGCAGAGATGGCAGATGCACTCGCCTCTTAATCGAGACCAGGCTGGTTCGATTCCAGCGTCACCCACCAGATTTTGCGGGATTGGCAGATATGGATATGCACCTGAGCCTGCCCTGAGCAACTGAGCGAAGCGAGGTTGTCGAATGGGCCTTTTAAGCGAGACGAAGTGGGTTCGATTCCCACATCCCGTACCAAGAGCAACAAAGAGGCGGCATAGCATAACGGATCAATGCTCCGAGCTTCTACCTCGGATGATGAGAGTTCAAATCTCTCTGCCGCCCCCAAATGTGGGGATGTGGTCCAACGGATGAGGGCGCAAGGCTACGAACTGGGTTTACGAAATATGAGATCAGAGTTCAATTCTCTGCATCCCCTCCACATTAGTTAGGCTCGCGTGGTCTAAGGCATGATGACGCTTCGGTCCTGATGTGATGGACCGTCCCGACAACCAGTACTCAAGTAAAGCCTGTTCAGGTCCCTTCGCACCGTAGGCCGCCGCCACGCACGACCCGCAGCTGTTAATCCTGCTCGGCTTCCACTATTCTTACTTCGTCAACGTCGGGGGTTACTGAAGAAACATGAAGAGCCAGCCTAAGGACGATGAACGTAAGCAGCAGGAGGGGCGCGCATTTGAAGAGTATATAGCCCAGCTCTACGAGAGTCTCGGCTTCCTCGTGATCGTCAACAGTGTCGTCGAAGGACAACAAGTCGACATCATAGCAAGCAAGTTTAATCCTGGGCAGGGCAAGGATCTATTGCTGATTGAATGCAAATACAGGACAAACGGTTCCGTATCTAACCAGGACGTGTTCGATTTCATGCATTTTTTTGAATCAGCACGACAGAAGGCGAGAGCTACCAAGGCGGTTATGGTGACGAACGCTTCGTTCAGCCCACAAGCCAAACTGGCTGCGGACGGGAAAGTCGTGCTTTTGACACAGGATGACTTGGAGTCTGAGTTGTTCGCTCTTAAGCACGTTTACTTGCAGATTGTAAATCAGTATGAGCAGGACTCGATTTTCGGAGAGTACATAACTGTTGACGGATGTGAACCGGGCACCCAACAGGTTTATCGCAATATCGAGCACCTACTCTGCGGCATCATTGGCGAAAAGCCTAACGACGTCAATTTCTTCTCCGTTCTGGGCGACTATGGCGCAGGCAAGACCACACTTGTTCAGCGTCTCCGGTACCAGTTTGCAAAACGATTCTTGCGAGGGAATACAACTCTTAAGCCGGTCCTATTCGAGTTGAAGGACTACCACAAATACTTGGATATCGGCATTTTCGTTGCGAACAGCCTTAAGAACGTCTAACAAAACCTCATTGCTCTGGCAACCGCCGGAGGGCTCTGATCATCTGCACTAGCCGGGAGTTTGTCCAATGGCCATCGAACTGTTGCCTGACGGCTTGTGGGAACTTGTCGAACCGTTTATCCCAGTCGCCAAAGCGAAGCCGAGGGGTGGAAGACCGCACTTGGCGGACAGGGCATGTCTCACCGGCATTGTATTTGTCTTGCGCAGTGGGATTCCTTGGGAGATGCTGCCGCAAGAGATGGGCTGCGGCTCTGGGATGAGTTGTTGGCGACGACTGCGCGACTGGCAGCAGCGTGGTATCTGGCAATTGCTCCATTTCGTTTTGCTGGACTGGCTGGCCCGTTACGGACAGATCGACTGGTCGCGCGCCGTCGTGGATGGAAGTTCCGTGCGAGCAGTTTTTGGGGGCTTCATACAGGTCCCAACCCCACTGATCGAGCGAAGCTCGGCAGCAAGCGTCATGTAGTATGCGACGGACATGGAGTTCCGTTGGCCATCCAGCTCACCGGCGCCAATCGCAACGATTCGCAGCAAGCTCTTGCACTGGTTGACGCGATCCCATCCTTGCAGGGCGAGCGGGGGCATCCGCGCCATTGTCCCGATTGCCTGCTGGGCGACCGTGGTTATGACGCGGAGGCGATCCGGCAAGGTCTCCGTGCTAGACAGTCATCATCCCTTTTCTTGCGAAGCGCAACACAGAAAACGGCAGTGGGCTGGGCCAGTGGCGTTGGGTCGTCGAACGGACCTTCGCTTGGTTGAATCAGTTCCGGCGCCTGCGAGTTCGCTACGAAAAGCGGGCGGACATTCACGAGGCATTTCTATCCCTAGGATGTGCTCTGATCTGCTGGCGCTTTCTGCGAATAGTGTGGGTGGCGAATTGAAACAGGATTTTCATTGCCCACGGAGTTTCCGGATGGGTTCGGTACATTTTCTGTTGACATCCACAGCCATTAGCAACTATTCTCACGCCCAATCAGCGATTCAGGATTCCGAAGGGGGCGACGGATTCGCAGTTCCGTCAGTCGTCATGATCGCTTCTTCCCTTGAAGGATGAATGGATTGCGCCAAGCCTTAATGGTTAATGGCGGCGCATCAGTGCGGATAATTCCGCCGCAAAAGTAACCTGCGGAAGTAGGTGGGGCCAGTTTGTTCATTTCACCTAGGAGGAATCTCAAATGGCTCGCGTCGCCGCCTATGTATCGCTCTTTCTGCTCGGTATCCGTCCATTGTTCGCCTCCCGGAACCGTTGGCTAATCAGCCTTCAACTTGCGATATTGGTTGGTTTGGCCCAAACCGGATCGGCCCAGGTTGATCCATTGGCCGGGATTCAGCCATTTTCCACGCAATCCCTGGGTGTGGATTTGGCGAGCAGCCAAGTCACCCAGCGAATTCCCATCAGGAACAAGAATGGGCTAGTACCGTTTAACTATAGTGTGATTTCAGGTTGGCATTTCTTTAAGTACGATGACTCGGGAACCTGGTATTGGGGACTTGGTGGCAGCGGCGGAAATGGACTCGGTCTGATGGGATCCGGTCTAGGGCTCACCGAGACCCTGTGCTCGTCTGATTATTGGACTTTCTCCAACCTGAGCCTCCGGGATTCCACAGGCACACTCCATATGTTCCCGACGACATTCACCATAAACGGATGTTCCACTGCTTCACTGGCGGCTGTCACCACCACGGACGGTTCGGGTTATACGTTGGTTGTGTCAAACCAGCAAGCGGGGCCGTGGTGGGTGTATGACAAGGGCGGCAATTACGGGAACTTCTTCGGCGCTCTGGCACCGGCCACGGTCTACACTCCTGACGGTGTGGCGTACGCGTCCGCTGGGGCTACTTACACTGACTCGCTTAATACCACGGTTCTAACTGTGAAAGTTGGGAATTATCATGACGATACTAGCGACTCCTGGAGCTATACCGACGCCAGTGGCACAACCCAGACGTATCAAGCAACTATGGCAGCGTATGATTTTGCTTCTGATTTCGGTTGTTCCGGCATCAACGAATATAAGAGCATTGTTTCACAATATATTATGCCGTGGCTTCCAAGAGCTATTACCACCCCCGCAGGCGGAGTCTACAATATTTATTATGATGGAAATGGGCGGCTTGGGGAAATAACTTTTCCTGCTGGAGGTTCAATCGCCTATGGCTACAGCGGTGGGAATAACGGCATCAACTGCAATTCCGGAGTGGTTCCCACTCTAACGGTTACAGTGAACGACAATAACGGCAACAACAGCGTATGGACGATCGTTAATAACAACAACAGTAGCTCGACCAACAACTTCACGGTCACGGAAACAGACCCAGCCAGCAATCAGACCGTCTACAATTTCGGAGGTGAGTATCAGACCCAGGCGAAATATTATGAAGGGTCCGCTACAGGAACTCCTCTAGAGACAGTCATCACTTGCTATAACGGGAACTTCACCAACTGCGCGACATGGGTTCCTCCGTCTACGCTTCTCCAGATCACCCAGAAGGATGTGTATACCTCATTAAATGGATCTACCAGCAATCTGGTCGAAACTAAGTACGATTCGTATGGGAATACGATTGAGATAAAGCAATACGACTTCGGGGCAGCAACTCCTCCGACTGGTAGTCCGGTTTCAGATACCGTCATTAGCTACGGTCAGTCTTGGAACGGAACCACCTGCACAGCTTATTCCTCCAGCTACATTCGCAGTACGCCGTGCTACAGCCACACCATGAACTCTTCGGGCGCGGATATCGCCAAGATTCAGATTACCTTCAGCAATACCGGCCATCCTACTTCGACTGCGAGATGGACCGGCGGATCCTCATGGCTCACCAGTTCAGCGACCTACAACTCCAGCGGCACGCTCGCGACTAAAACGGATGTCAATCGCGCCGTGTATACGTATGCATACAACGGGACGGACGGTTGCAACAGCGTGCTTCCCACTTCAATCACCGTGACTGGATCAAGTTTGCCCTCCGGCGGGCTGGTTACTTCCAAGCAATGGAATTGCTCCGGCGGAGTGGTGACAGAGACAACCGACCCCAATCAACAGCCGACTAGCTATGCCTTTAACGACCCCCTGTGGCGCATTACGTCGGCGACGGACGCGATGGGAAATCTGACAAATTACAGCTATCCCTCTAACACAACAGCGGAGACTTCGCTACTCTTCAATAATAATGCTTCTACAAGTGATGTTCTCAGTACGGTCGACGGACTCGGCCGTACCGTTTACGGCCAGAAGAGACAGGCGCCCGCGCCAGGCACAACAACTTTCGACTCAGTCCAGTCAAAATACGGCTGGACTACGACGACTTCGACCGTCGCCGGAGTGACCCTTTACCACAGTGTCTATGCCCTATAGCGCCACCGCCGGCCAATCGGCTCCCACCGGAACGGCCATAACTACCACTCGGAGTGATGCTTTGGGCCGGCCTCTTACCGTCGTAGACGGAGCAGGCGGCACCACTTCGTACACCTTTACGAAGAACGACGTACTGCAAAAGGTCAGCGGTACGCAGACGTTTGAAAAGCAGTTTGAATATGATGGTTTGGGGAGGCTAACCTCGGTCTGCGAAATATCCTCGACTTTGTCCGGAGTTGGCACCTGTGGTCAGAGCACTGCTCAGACGGGATACTGGACGACCTATACGTACGACGCTCTCGGCCATTTGCTCACCGTCACCCAAAATGCCCAGGCTGCGGCGAGTAGCCACCAGACACGTTCGTTCACTTACGATGGGTTGGGCCGCATGACCTCGGAAGTTAACCCCGAGACCGCCAATAACGGCAAGAACGGGACGACCACCTATACCTACGACGTCGCGTGCGCAACGACTGGAGCTTCGCCCGGAGATCTGACCGGGAAGCTCGATAACGCCGGCAACACGACTTGTTACTATTACGACGGCTTGCACCGAGCCCGCGGCGCCGGTTACAGCAGCACCTGCCGCCGCTGGAACTACGACAACAGCGTGACTCCGCCCTCTGGGGTTAGGGTTTCAAACACCAATGGACGCATCATTGAGTCCTCCACGGACAACTGCGGCTCAACGACGCTCACGGAAGAGTGGTACGGCTACGACAAAGATGGGCACCCCACGGATCTATACGAATCCACGCCGCATTCGGGCGGGTATTACCAGACGCAGGCGTCTTACTGGCCCACCGGAACCCTCAATTCGCTCAGTGCGTTTAATGCGACAGCAGCGGCGTATTTTCCAACTGTCTACTATGGCGCCAGTGGCGCCGGCCTCGACGGCGAAGGGCGGGTCACAGAAGTCACCGCCGCATCCGGAACGAATCCCGTCACCCGTGTCACCTATTCCACCAGCAGTACAACGAATCCCCTCGGGGCTCTGACTGGAGTCACCTTCGGTTCGGCCGACAGCGATGGCTTCACCTATGACCCAAGCACGGCGCACATGACCAATTACACATTCAGCGTCAACGGCAAGACCGATGCCGGCACGCTGACCTGGAACACCAACGGCACGCTGCAAGAGCTGGTAGTCAACGACCAGATTCCCGCTACGTCCGACAGCCAGACCTGCAATTATCTCTATGACGATCTGCAGCGCCTTTCGTCGGCGAACTGCGGATCGCTTTGGACTCAGAACTTCACCTACGACACGTTCGGTAACATCACGAAAACCGGAACCATTTCATTCATACCGGGCTATTCTCCGACCCAGAACCAATTTACGTCGATTCCGGGCGTAAGCGTCAAGTATGATGCAAACGGCAATCTGCTTACCGACAACTTAAACACCTACACTTGGGACCCAAACTGGGGCAATATGCTCACAGTCAGCACCGGATCAACCACGGTGACAGCCACGTACGATGCGCTGGGACGGATGGTCGAGAAAGATGCGGGCGGCACATACACCCAGTTCGTCTACGGGCCGACCGGGAAGAAGCTGGTCACGGCCAATGGACAGACTTTGGTCAAGGCCTTTGTCGGGCTGCCGGGCGGAGCGAAGGCGATCTACAATTCTTCGGGCGTGCTGTCGTACTACCGCCACTCGGATTGGCTGGGCAGTTCCCGGTTGACGTCGACGGAATCGCGGGCGCTCTATTCCAGTTCGGCGTATGGTCCGTTCGGCGAGCAGTATGCAAACTCGGGTACGCCGGACGCATCGTTCACCGGGCAAGATCAGGACACAGTGAGCAGCCTCTACGACTTCCCGGCGCGCCGCTACAGCCCCAGCCAGGGCCGCTGGATCTCGCCTGATCCGCTCGGCCCCTGGGCTGTGACGCTGGCGAATCCGCAAAGCTGGAACCGCTATGCCTACGTCAAGAACAACCCGCTGGCTCTGATCGACGCTATGGGTCTCTCTTTCCGACATCGTCATCACCACGCACGCGCGATGGATGACCCGAAGAAAGGCGACGATGATGACGACAGCGGCGGTGGTGGCGGCGGTGGCGACGACGCCAGCGGCGGCGATGACAACAGCGGTGGTGACGACAACAGCGGTGGTGACGACAACAACGGCGACGACACCAGCAGCGGGGATGACAACTGCCCCGTCGACGCTTGCGTGACCGCGACGGTGGAAGATGTCCAAACCGAGGATTCGACCTTAACCTGCAACATTATTCCCTTTAGCGGACCTCCAGGCGTGAGCATCGGCCAAAATGCCCTGGTGGGACAGCAGGTTTCGGAAACGATTCGAGAATCGGATCCCTCTACCAAAGGGTTTGTGGAATTGAACGCATGGATGTACGGGCAGTTTCAAACCGGCGGTCCCGAAGATTACAAGACCTCAGACGGTCCAGATTACGCCGAGTTCGGCAACTTCAACTACGGTGCCGTGTGTGCCTCGGTGGGATTCACGTTGACCTACTGTCAGAGTGCGGCCGGTGTTGGATTGATCGGCCGAGTCGCCAGGCTGGATGCGCAAAATGCAATTGGCACAATGTTTGCGGCTGCACAAGCTGTGGAGTCGGGAATTTACAGTCCTCCGAACGGATCGGTAAGTTACAATGGGAAGGGCGTCCCCTTTATCTCCCCTCCGTACGGCGATCAACCCGGCGACTCGCAAACGATCGCTCAAGGTTACGCCTATCAGACCGAGGGTTGTGACTAGGCTCCAGAATGTGACATGACGCTACGGCGGTATTGGTAGAGGCTGGTCACATGACGGATTACAGAACCGGGTAATTCCTACGCCAGCGCAGTGGCTGAGGTTTTTGGCTTGAAAATCGCAAAAGTGATAGGCGTCTTGCTGGTCGGTCCTTTGTTGGGCATCCTGGCCGGCTTGGTTCTTGGCGCCTTCGCAATACCGGCCCAGACTGCCGGTGGACGCGCCCCCGGCGACGGATTCCTGGTCATGGGCTATGTTTTCCTCGGGCTGTTCGTTTCCATCCCTGTGTCGGTAGCGCTGGCAGGAGTGGTATGGTTCCGCTCAAGCGCAGCCGGCCCAAAATCAAATTGATGATCGTTTCCCGGCCCTTTGTTTACTTTGCGATAAACATTAGTTTCTGCTCGGCATCGGCCGAGACTTTCTCGCGGAATGCCTTGTAGTCTTCAGCCACGGCCGATGAAATCTCCCTGCTGTTCAAGATCAGTTTGCGCTCGGCCTGTAACAGATTGTCTTCAAGCTCATATCTGGCTGTATATGTGCCGTATTCACGTTTCAAGCGTAAGGCTGGGGGAGTCTGCAGCGTGAACCTCGAGGCCAGCTCCAGCTTGATCTGGTAAGTGTACTCGCCAGGCGTTCCTGACCTCGATCCGATCAGCCATGTTTCTTCGACGCCTGCTGGTACGGTCGCAAGACTGAATTCTGGCATAGGCAATGCCAAGTCAGATCCATTCCCTTTGTTGGGCAAGAACTCTGGCTTGCTGATTCGAAACGACAAGTTAAAGGGCTCGCGAGTCATGGCCGGGTCGCTGATCTTGACATCACTCAGTTGGCCGTTTACTCCACGGATTAACGTTTGAACGATTGCGGGGCGCGCGGACTCGACCGAATTCAGAAAACCCTGGCGCAGTGCCACCTCGGCATCCCCGCGAACCCTAATGCTAACCGTCGCGTCAAGCGCGCCGTTCTCATCAACCTTCCCGTCAATCTCTTCTTTCCAAGCCGAAAGCATCGGAGGCTCGATTGGAGTCTCCTCGAAATGAGGTATGCCCTCGGGGGGAATCACTAGCGCTTGTTTCTTTCGCAGCGGGTAAGGAATCATCCGGAATGGCAGAACCCCAGTCGATGCATCCATCCAGATCTCATCGTTCCCCAACTGCAGCATGGTGATGACGTGAGTAAAGGGCCATGGTGAGGGGATATCAGGGTCTAATTCACGAATCGGATTGATCAGCACCGACGCTGCGTGGAAGCCCTTGGCTTCGAGCAGGGCGCCCAGAAGCGCATCCTTATCCTTGCAGTCGCCGTATTGAGTCTGGAGTACCTCGTCTGCCGTGTGCGGCTCGTATCCCCCTATGCCGAACGACACCGTGCTGAAGTACTTAATTTTCCCGGCGGTAAAGTCGTAAAGAGCTGCCACCTTTTCTAAATCAGTGCTCAACCCTTGGGTTAGTTCATCCGCCTTGGACCGGACTGCCGGCGAGAGCACACGACGGCTCTTCTCCATTTCCGCATACCAGCGGCCTACTTCCTCCCAATTGGCGAAACTTGATATCTGAACGTCGGGAGTCTCGCGCACGGTGAAATCGCGATTCGCATCGCACCCAAAACCCTGATGCGGAGGATTCCAGCGGTAGATTCTCCGTCGGTTTTCGGTCGCCACCGAGGTTTCGAGCCCAGGCTTGGTCTTCACCTTTACCGTCCGTTCGACCGGAATATCTATCTCCAATTGCTCGTCGACTGCGTCGCACGGCCAGAAGCTGTAGACCTCTGAAAACTGGCCTGGCGTCAGAGCGGTGTGAACGATGGTCTCCACGTCGTATTCGATTGTGTCCCCAAGGGAGAGCGGGGGCATCACCACGGCCTGATAAGCGTAGTCGAGGCCAGGCGAGGCTCTTTCGCGAAAAACGCCTCGGGGACGGGGCTCCCGACTAGTGTCGGCGCTGACGACTTTTCCATCCTTCTTGAGAATGCGCACATACAGAATCTGAACACGTTCTTTAGACGGCTTGTAGTCGAATGACAATTCCGACCATTGCGCTGCATCCGCCCAGGTAAGAATGCGAATTCGAGCGATCGCTTCCTTGCGGCCCGTGCCGTCATTTTCGAAGTGGTAGCGCGTGTGCAGCAGTTCAAGCACTGGAGGAAGATCCGCATGCGTCGGAGCGACCGCAGCATTCCGAGCCGCGGATTGATTGTTCGTTTCCTGGGTTTCAAAGGTGCCCTGTTTGTGCAGCAGCCCAGGTAACCAGGAGCGTCGCGATAAGCAGAAGACGACGCATGTGCCCTTTCTCCTGGCTTTTCATACTAAGGTATGGCGAGGATCCAACCCAACGGGTACCATGACCGGAGAGTATCTTAGCTCAGTCGCCGCCATGCGGATCTGCCTCGTTCCGCAGGGACCTTTGGTAGCGGAGCCAGGCGCAAAGTGCGTGCTGCACATAATCGATGCGAATCTCCGACGAATCACGCGCTCTGGCGACAACCGCTCCGGGCATTCCACCCGCTTGCGGGCCGGAAGCTATCTGTGCGCGCAACAGGAAAGCAATGCCGCGCCCCGCAGCTGCGTTGATCTTGTCCCGCAGCGCGTCTTTTGGCAGAAACTCCAGGGCTGCCAGCAGTCCCTCAAGCCGAGTTGCGGCCGGAGCGGTGCGGCCGTTGGGATCGAACGCTCCGTCCAGGCCTACTGCCGCCGAGCCCTTAAATTGGTCCCGCAGAATGGACTCGCAAACTTGGACCGCGTGCCGCACGAGGTCTTCCCGCGAGACTAGGCATCCGCCCTCCTCACAATAGGGAAGCAGTTTGGCGGTAGCAATCAGCGCCCAATGGTCGGCAGGAACAATTGAAAGCCCGGCGCGGCTCTTGGCCAGATAGGAGAGCGCCTTGCCAGCAGCTACAAGCCATTCGTGGGAGTGATCGGCCTCATACAGGGCAATGAATCCCAGCGCGGCTTCGCCAGGGTAATACAAACTCGCCCAGTTCGGCACCGGCCCGCCCTCCGCGCGATATTTGTGAACGAAGCTGCCGTCGTCTCGCTGCAGGAACAGTGCAAAGCGGCCCAGAGCCTGCAACTGTTCAAGCGGAACTGACTTCGGGTGCAATTCCCTGACCGCAGCCAGCGCGACCAAACCAAGCCCAGTTCCGCCCAACTCAGCGTAGCGTTCTCGCGACTTGGAGCGGCGACCCTCGAGGATTTCGGGCAATGGTTGTGACCAAACCACTAGCTGCCCCGGACGAATGCCCGGCCCGATATAGTTCTCCCGCAGAAACTTGGCAGCTCGGGTCAACGCGGCAACAGTCTGCGGGTCCGGATGAGAGCGATTCACCATCGCCAGAGCGTACATCGCGCCAGCGTGCCGGATGATGTCATAGGAAGAACTCTCCCGGCCCGAGCCGATTTCAACCTTGTAAGCAAACTTGCCGTCCGGACCACAGGCGTTCTCCAGATAGTCGGCCGCGAGGCCAATGGCGCGGGTGACTTCTGCGGGCGGAGGGACAGGCGCGTTCAGAACTTTGCTATCGCTGGACTGACCTTCCCGTTCTGGGCCGGACAGCGCAGCTCCCGCATACAGCGACAATAAACAACACAGGATCAGTGGTGGGCAAAACCAACGGATATAGCGATACGCGCAGTGCGGTCGACGGCCTAAACTTGGTCGCTCTGGGCGCCTTTCGATCATGACTGAGTTTGACCTAAACTCTTATACCCGTCGAAATCCGTCTCGACAACTCAAATTGTGTTCGACGGGTTTGCGTAACTCCACGTTAACGGTCTCAATAATCAGCCCTCTCCTCGCCTAGCGATCCATTTGCGATCCATTAGTGGGTTTCCCATTGCTTTTCAGATATTTTCTGCGCCGTCCGTGGCCCTGCATGTTATTGAATTTACGTTTCTAGGCGGATTCGAATCCCTCCCGCCAGTGCGCAGGACTCAGACTGCCGAACCCTGCCGACGCGACGAGGTTTTGTTAGAGGCTCTAAGCACCAATTCTCATGTGAAATTCCTCTTTCACTCTTTTGGGCAGAACTGGGACGGGGTGGTTTTCTTGTCTTACTAGACGGTTTTGACGAGATGCTGGCCCAGGTGGACAGCACGAAACAGTTAGCACACTTTCTCGAGTTATCGCCGCTTTTGGCTAGTGGTTCCCCGGTGCTTCTTACATGCCGACCGGCGTATTTTGTTACGAATGAAGAATACGAGCGTGCCGTCGCTACGATCAAAAGCGCTCAAGGGACTGTTGATATGCAGTTTGCCAGACCCCATAGCCGAAAGCAGGCAGAAGATCAGGAGGAGATTGATCGCCTTTACGCGTCACTCCATAGAAAATACGTTGACCAGCGATCGCGCATTCCGCCGGCCACGCTCAAGACGTTCTCGGTGCAGCTTAACGGTTTTTCAGAGGAGCAAATCGATCAGTACCTTCGTGTCTTTAACTCCGAGTTTCTGGCCAAGTGCCAGCGCAACGCTGCGGAAGTAAAAGCCGCGCTTCTTGACATATACGATCTCAGAGACCTAATGAGGAAGCCTATCCTTTTGTCGATGATGAAGGACACAGTACTCTTGTCTGGCGCGTCGTTCTTTGAAAAGACGGGCCTGCGAAATTCAGCAGCATTGTATGAAACATATACAGACTTGAATTTCGACATTGACTGGAGTAAGGGCCCAACAAGACACTTTCTAACGAAGCAGCAACGTGCTGACTTTGCCGAAGCCATCGCACTGGCTATGTATGATCGGAAGCGTTTGGAGGTCACTTATGACGAGATTATCGAGGTCATTCGGTCAAATAAGGACATCCTGAAGGCGGGCAGCGAGGTCGCCGCCTCGGCGTCTGCCGAAGAGGTCGGCACTGACCTACAGTTGTGCACCTTTATTACTCGCACTGAAGCGGAGACGTTCAAGTTTATCCACAAGTCTTTTATGGAGTTTTTCGTCGCCCGGTTTTTAAAGGGGCATCTATCTCCGGCTGTCGACTCACGATACAAGAAAGAAAATATCCCTAAAGAAATCGTGGCGTTCATTGGCTGCTTTGCAATGTTGGACAGCAGTCTCATGCGCGGGCTCGGAATTTATCAGAGATACATCTCTGGATCGGCGCAAAAGAGCACGCGTAGAAGAGAAAGCAGCGCCGTCCTTCGGCGCAACCTGTTTGGATGCGTCTTATATTCGGCTCCCAGTCACGAGGGCTTGCGAGTCGGCGACCTGCCCGTCACTGACTTAGACATAGTCAGAACACCGATAAGGAATGGACGATTCGATGGTACCGAATTCTCTCGCGTGACATGGCTGGACTCCGAGTTTGTGAAGTGCGAATTGAAAGGTGCGAGTTTCGTCGAATCCAGGATGGAAAAGCCTCGCTGGATGGACGTACAAGGAACTCTGTCCCTACGAAAGCCCTCGTGCATGGTGGATGGGGAGGTTGTAGAGTCGAACCTAGCAGTTGTCTCCGACGGAGGGTTAATCACGGGGAGCGCATTCAAGAAAACGAGCCTCGCGATTACTGGTTCGATGGATATTGAAAAACCGTCATTTGTGGGAGGTACCTTGTCCCTCATAAGCACAGAGGGGTTAGGCAGAGGTGTAGAAATGATTGAGTGTCGTTTCGAGGACGCCGAGATAGTTGGCAGCGGGCCCGGTTCGTCGTACTGTATGTCGCGGCGCTCGACATTTTATAGATGCAAGATTGTGAATGTGTGTATTGACGTATCCCAGATTGACGCTTGGGAAAAGGCTTGTTTTGATTGTATGGGTGTGCTAGTAATCCGACAGAAAGCAGATGAGTTACCGCGAAATTGGCAGGAATCGGAGTTGAAGACTAGAGGCGCCCAAGTGCTGACTGGGTCACTGATTGTATCGCTGCGTGCGGATAAGCCATTCGATTGTTCGAGTAGGCTCGAACTGCTTGCGGGCAAGGTCGAACAGAGTGACTTGATGCGAATGAAGGCGCTGGCAAGAGCTGGAGAACGCGTTTCGGCACTCAGTTCTGGTTCGCACCGTCCTTCCGCAAAGGAGTCGCCACTCCAATCTTGGCGTTGAAAGGAAGCGGTTCCAATGACGCCCGATTCAGCCAACCCTCTCAAACGCGTGTGGCGATTTCAGGATTGCTCTGTTCTCGTTCAGAATGATCAGTGACACTCGAATAGAGTGTCGAGATGCAAATACGCGGAGGGAAACCGCCCGGTTCGGGGCGACTGTCTAAGACCGGAGTGGAGTTGAGCCGGGAAGCGCGGGTGCGATTGGCCTGGATGGATTTCTATCGGCGTTGCGGCAACGTGGCCCACACCTGCCGTCACTTTGGCATCAGCCGGCAGACCTTCTATCGCTGGCTCAAGCGCTATGAGCCGCTGGATTTGACGACGCTGGAAGAGCGCAGTCATTGTCCCCGGCGACGACGCCAACACTTGGTCTTTTACCTTGGAAGGAAAGGTTTTGACTTTGCGGTTGCAGTTTCCGCGTTGGGGCAAGGACAAACTGGCGGTTCTTTTGCGTCGGCAGCAGTGGCCGGTTTCGGTTTCCATGGTGGGGCGCATTCTCCTGCAACTGAAGCGGCAGGGACGGCTGGTGGAAGCACCGCGCACGGGTGTTCCGGGATCGCGCCGGGCACTGCGGCCGCGTCCCTATGCGGTGCGCAAACCCAGGCAATACGCGGTGTTGGAGCCGGGCGACCTGGTCGAGGTCGATACTCTGGAGGTGCGTCCGGTGCCGGGCGTGGTCTTCAAACAGTTCACCGCCCGCGATGTCGTGTCGCGCTGGGATGTGGTGCAGGCCCACACTCGGGCCACCGCCCAAAGCGCGACCGAGTTCCTCGATACCTTGCAGCACCGCATGCCGTTTCCGATTCGGGCGGTGCAGGTCGATGGCGGCTCGGAGTTCGCCGCCGAGTTCGAACAAGCCTGCCAGCTCCGTGGTTTGCATCTGTTCGTGTTGCCACCCCGCTCCCCCAAACTCAACGGCGCCGTCGAACGCGCCAACCGCACCCATACCGAGGAGTTCTACCAGGTCACGCCCTGCTCGCTGGAAATGAAAAAACTCAATCGTGAGCTGCGACAGTGGGAAAGAATCTACAACACCGTCCGCCCTCATCAGGCGCTCGGCTACTTAACCCCGCTGCAATTCCTCCGCCAGAACTCATCCCAACGAAAGGAATGAAAAGTGTCACCTATCTACTGGACGAGTAGGTGGTGCCTCAGTTTGAATATCCAGAATCTCGCGGTAGCGCCCCTCCTATGGCATGATGGACTAGGCGAGGTGCTTCATGATAGAGCAGGAAAAGATTAATAGAGTAAAAATCTGGGGCTATACGCTCGGGGTAATAGTTTTTGTGGCTGTAGTGGCGTGGAAATTCGTGATCCGCTAAGGGTGCTCGCCTCATATTCAATTTCGAACTGAGGCACTACCGACGAGTACATGCTCTGTCGGTAGCAAGTTAAAATGTCCGCTTTTTGTAGCAAGTGAAATGTCCGGTTTCAAAGTTGTGCCCTCGCCGTTTGGGTTGGGTTGATTTTGGGGATGGGGTTGCAGGGGAAGGGGGCAGTTCCCCTTCCCCTGCTCGTCTCTGTAGAAGCTTTGGCCGGCAGGGGAGTTCCGCCGCCGTCATAGCGACCCAGGCAATGCGGTCCGTGGGTGAGACTCAAGGTTCCATTCAGGTGTTGGTGCACCACCACCTGGCAACCCGCCAACGTCGCCCGCCAGCGTACCCGCTCGATCTGCAAGCTCAGATTTTGAAAGCTCACCGTGTTGTCGCGGTTCACGCTGCGTTCGAACTGCAGCGAGAAAATCCTTTCCAAGTCACGATTCCGGCAGGGCACAAAAGCATGGCCCCGCTGCCTAGGTGCGACCTGAAAACGGCGGTTGAACTCGGCGATGTAATCTTGCCGCAGAAACCGGTTCGCCGCCTCCAGCGTCCCCAGCTGGCGCAGCCGCAACTCCTGCGGCAAGCGGCCCTGCCAGGTCGAGAAGTTGCGCTCGCTGCGCCCACGCGCTTCCGGCGAGTAGGCCGGGATCATCTGCACTCCCAACTCGTGCAACGCCCGCCCCACCTGCGTGCGGCGATGGTAGTCCACCTTGCCGCCCACCTTCGGCGTCAGCCAGAAATGGCTTCCCCGATCGCTGTACAGCGCGCAGAACACGCCTTTGCGCTCATCACTTCCTTCAGTCCTGCCATCACCGTCGCCGTCGATTCCTCCTCCACCAGCTGGGCGTAGTAAATCTCGCTGCTGGCGTCGTCCAGAATCACGATCAGGTCGTACCAGCGTTCGTCCTGAAACCACTGATGGCGGCTGCCATCGATATGCAACAGCATGCCCGGCAACGGCCGCCGCTCCCGCCGCTTGCGATGCGCCCCGCGCTTGCGTCCTCGCGCCACCAGCCCCGCTCCCTGCAGCGCCTGCTTCACCCAGCCGTAACTCAGTTCGATCCCGTGCTCAGCCTGCAACTTCTCGTGAAAGTGCTGCACGTTCAGATCGAAATACTTTTCCCGGTACAGCGCGAACACTTTCTCCACCGTCGCCACCGCCACCCGGCGACGCGAGGGCTTGCCCCGCCGCCGGTCCAGCAACCCGTTGTAGCCCTCTTCCACGTAGCGTTCCCGAATCCGCCGCATGTGCCGGTCGCTGATGCCCAGGATCTCCGCCGCCTGCCACCACGTGATCTTCTTCGCCATCGCCTGCAACATCACGTCTTGTACTTTCATCGCCCGCTCCATCGCGGCCCTCGGATAAGCTTCCATGCTCCGCATGGTCTCCCATCCTCACCGCCCGCAAAGCGGACATATCACCTGCTATCTCAACCGGACATATCATGTGCTACCGACACCGACGAGTACATGCTCTTGACTGATTCCCAGAATAATGCCAGAGTGATAGCTGAGTTCTAGCAATGATACGCAAGCCCCATACCGATTGCTTCCCGACACCGGCCACGTTTACGTGGCAAGGAGCGGGGGAAGGTACGTTCATGTAACGGGGGCGATCCATAGCGCGTAGTTTTTCTGAGCCTCCGATACAAATCGGGGGCTTTTGCTTTTTCGGCGCATTTCAAGGGTGCGCAGATAGGAGGCAGCGTCTTCTAACGGCCAGGATGCGGCCCTTTCAAGGCTGCGATGGGAGTTCGATTTCCTCGCTGCTACCAAGTTATGAGCACACAAGTAATTGAACTCGAAGGCTTTGAGATCGAGCTTGCATCGGAACTCTACTGCGATCGCGGCGGGGATCATCGGGAATTGGTTGATCGTGCGCGTACGGATCGTAGGAGGCTCGGCCACAACATCGATGAATCGGCAATGTTGTGCGTACGCTGCATGAAAGCAATAGCGCTGAAAGCGTAATGCCGGGTCGTCTAGTGGCAGGACGCTGGACTTTGAATCCGGGTACGGGCGTTCGAATCGCTCCCCGGCAGCCAGTTTGAAGAGTCGCAAAGGAGGACGCTCATTGACGAGCAATGGAGAGAGATTCGAGGAGTGGTGAAGGTTACGGTTACTTCTCTTGCGCAGAAAACACTCCGTATCCGCAGGTTCCCTCCTCATAGTTGCGAGGTCATCCAATTGGCTAGGATAACCGGCTCTGACCCGGTTCATGCACGTTCGAATCGTGCCCTCGCAGCCAAGTTTAGAAAGTGGTCGCAGAGTCTAGCGGCAGGATACCTGACCGTCTATCAGGAGGGATGGGTTCAACTCCCGTTGCGACCGCCACAGGGGTGATGACCCGATGGGAAGGGCGCTCGTCTCCAAAACGAGTTCAAGCAGGTTCGAATCCTGTCACCCCTGCCAGTTTGAAGAGCGAGCATGGTATAGCGGCTGGTGCCTCGGGCCTCCAACCCGATGACGTGCGTTCGACTCGCACTGCTCGCTCCAAGATTTTGTGAGGGCGGAAGTCGTCTAGCGGCCAAGACGCGACGTTGCCAACGTCGAGAGCGCGGGTTCGAGTCCCGCCTTCCGCTCCAGGCTTAGTAAGTGGGTTATGAGGTGGCGTAGCCAAGACAGCAAGGCGTCTGCCTGCAAAGCAGATCATCGGGAGTGCAATTCTCCCCGCCACCTCCAGATTTGTCGCAAAGAAGTTTTGTGCTGGTGTAGCTCAGTGGGAAGAGCACGGGCCTCGTAAGTCCATGATCGGCGTTCGAATCGCCGCGCCAGCTCCGCTGGTATAGCTCAACGGGAAGAGCAGGCGCATGGTAAGCGCCCGACCGGAGTTCGAGGCTGCGTGCCAGCTCCAATGTTTGCTGGTCTAGCACAGTGGGAGTGCAGAGAGCTTGTACCTCTCCGACGAGTGTTCGATTCACTCGACCAGCTCCAGATTTCGATGGCGGGATTGGCCGAATGGCTTAGGCACTGGATTGTGGCTCCAGTCACGAGAGTTCGATTCTCTCATCTCGCCCCAAATGGGCGGTTCGTATAAGGGGATTACCCACGGCCTGCAACCGTGAAATGCGAGTTCGAGTCTCGCACCGTCCACCAAAGTTTGGCTCGGGAACTCGACGGCAGAGTGCTGGTCTGAAAAGCCAGTGGATACGGTTCAATTCCGTGCCGAGCCACCAAACGTCAGGGAGTGGCCTGGATAGTTGAAGGTGCACAGATTCGGGTAATCGGAGGAAGGAGGTCGCAAATGCCATTTTTTGTCTTGGTGATGTTCGTGAAAGTTATTTATGAAGCGATTCGTGTCTTTCGCAAGAAAAACCATGCAGCGAAACCCGAACCACTGTGTGTGGGCTGCCTGCACGCACACGTGCAGTATGCCGCAAATGCGCGGCGTGCGATCTCCTGTGCATACGGCGGGGCGGTGCGTTCTATGAAATTAGATGTGCTGTACTGCACCGACTATCAGGCACGGAACGTGTCAGCGCATAGTCACGTGGTCGGTTTCGTGCGCGAGATAGTCCCTGCGGATTGATGACAGAGACTGAAATTGATATAGCGAGAAAACACTTATGACCGAAAACACTTACAACGTAATCAAGCCCGATACCGGCGTTCCCGTCCAGACCTGGACCAAGGGCGTCCCGCTTGAGGACGCTGCACGCCAGCAGCTTTTGAACGTCGCGCAATTGCCGTTCATCTACAAGTGGGTAGCAGCCATGCCGGACGTGCATTGGGGTATCGGCGCGACGGTGGGGAGCGTGATTCCAACGCGCGGGGCGATCATTCCGGCTGCGGTGGACATTGGCTGCGGCATGATGGCCGTGAAAACGTCTCTGCACGCCAACCAGCTGCCCGACAATCTGTATGGCATTCACGCGGCAATTGAGAAGGCGGTGCCGCACGGGCGTACTGACAACGGCGGCAAGAACGACCGCGGCGCTTGGTCGGATGCCCCTGCGCATCACGCGGAAGTGTGGGCGAAGATGGACCCTGCGTATCAGGCGATCATCGACAAGTATCCGAAGCTGAACCATGTGCAGCGCATCAATCACCTCGGGACGCTGGGAACGGGGAACCATTTCATCGAAGTCTGCCTCGATGAGAACGAGAACGTCTGGTTCCTGCTGCACTCGGGGTCGCGCGGCGTGGGCAATCGCTTCGGCGCCTTCTTCATCGAGCTGGCAAAGAACGACATGCGCCAGTGGATGATCAACCTGCCGGACAAGGACCTCGCGTACCTGCCGCAGGGCACGGAGCACTTCGAGGACTACGTCCGTGCGGTGCACTGGGCGCAGGACTACGCACTGGCCAACCGCGACTTGATGATGCACAACCTGATCGCGGCAGTGCATGGCTCGGGAGAAGTTCCGGCGTTCGAAGCCAATGTGGAAGTCGTAAGCTGCCATCACAATTACGTGACCTGGGAGCACCACTACGGAGAGAATGTGTTGATCACTCGTAAGGGAGCGGTGCGTGCGCGTGAGGGCGACATGGGAATTATTCCCGGCAGCATGGGCGCGCGTTCGTACATCGTGCGCGGCAAGGGCAATCCAGAGAGCTTCACGAGCTGCAGTCATGGAGCCGGACGCGCCATGTCGCGTACCGAAGCCAAGCGCCGCTTCACATTGGACGACCATGCCAAGGCGACTGCCGGAGTCGAGTGCCGGAAGGATGCGGACGTCATCGACGAAACGCCGATGGCGTACAAGTCCATCGACGCCGTGATGGAAGCGCAGCGCGATCTGGTAGACGTCGTGCATACGTTGCGCCAAGTCGTCTGCGTGAAGGGGTGAATCGAAGGGGTCGGGGATATGAGGGTTGTGTTGCCCTTATGTTTATCCGACCCGGAATCGCTTCGGAGGGATGAACGCATTGCAAATGGACCAACAATTCGACGATCTAGAACCACCTGAGCCGTACGCAAGTCTCAAGGAGATTGAAGATCTCCTTCCAAAATTGTTTCCGCCTGTCGTGAATTACATGTCGTGGATCTCGGGGAGGCGCTCCGTGAGACTGAGCAAGAAAGACAAGCTCCGTTTAGGGCGCCAACTCCACGACTTTCTCGTTGTGGCGCGGCCGTATCTGCTCGGGTTGGGAACCCTTCGGGGACAATTGGACCCGGCACAGTCTACCTATGCGCTCTTGGAAGGGCTACTGCGCGAACAATACAGAGCGGGCGGTAGGAGAATTCCGGACGATAAAGATGCTTTTGCATATCACCTCGATGTTACTGCGCGCCTTACGATTCCGAACCCCCACTTCGCCAACAGTCGCACATATGGCCCAATTCGCGAAGCATTGATAGCGTTTGCCGCCACAGTGGTGAACAATATGGCGTGGCCGGAATTAGATAATTATCTGACTGTCTGGAGCCAGTCTTCCGATGGGGCGAAATATGCTCAATTTATTGGGCACTGGAAGACCTTAAGCAGGCAATTCCAGAGGGATTGCCCTAAGCGCATTACCACCAGACAGGTTATGACCTTGGCGAGGGAATACGCTGCGTCAGCTTCTTTCTTCGAACAACGCATGCGGCTCTTGATTTATCTGTCGCGATGCGTGGAAGGAAGACCGTTGCCGTGGCCGAATATGGAGAAACAGGTGCTGGCGACGTTACTGGACTATATGGAGTCCCACTCAGAATTTCGTGTCATTGCTGGAATCGTAGACCGCCACGTGCGGAACGCGTTGGCGCACGGCTTGCCCGAAATCGTTCCCAACAAGTCGCAAGTTCGCTTTTATGATCGGGAAGTGACGGTCACGTGGGGACTAGTGGACTTCTTCGAAAAGACCCGACAGCTAACGATCGGGGGGCTTGCCTTAGCAGAATTTGAGTCCCACGCACTGCTGCAACAAACACGTCAGATGGTTGGAGTGCTGTGGCGAAGTGTCGAGCACAAGTGAGATATCGCATCCGCCAAAGCGCGTATTTGTAAAGAAATGTGGTGCCAGCGGAGAGATTCGAACTCTCAAACACCTGTTTCTAAGACAGGCTGCTATTCCAATTCGCACACGCTGGCACTCTGGTGCACAGGGGAGGATTTGAACCTCCGCGTCCCACTAGGGGAGACCGGGTTACAGCCGGTCCGTTTCGGCCGGGCTCACGCACCTGTGGAAACTTGGCGGAAAGTAGACGAATCGAACGCCCATCGCTCATCACGATGCCCTGGTTTTCAGGACCAGTTGCCGGCCATTCAGCAGTACCTTCCGCGTGGCGGAGAGTACGGGAGTTGAACCCGTTAGCGCTCTTGCGAGCGCCCTTGTTTAGCAGACAAGTGCCTTACCGTCCGGCCCACTCTCCGTTGAATTTTCAAAGAACAACAGAATTCTGGTAGGCCCGGTGGGAGTTGAACCCACAAAAGGGCTGCTCTTGAGGCAGCTGCGTATGCCAGTTCCGCCACGGGCCTGAAGGCTTAGAAATTGTGCAGGAGTTAATAACTCAGTCGGGATGGACTGAGTCGTAATGACGATCGAAATTGAAGCAGGCGCTTCACAAAGTCAATTTAGCATGAAACCGTTGGTAGTGCACGCGTTTTTTCAGCGGCCAGCCTCGGAACGGCAGGCTATCCACGACTGATGCAGATTTGGCGCCGTAGGGGCCGTTCGAGAAGAAACCAGTTCGTTTTCCAAAGAGACACCATCCCTAAGCCTTCGGCTTAGGTCGGTGCAATTCTAAATGGACTCGCGAGCACTGCTCGAATAGCCTCGAACGTGGTTCGAGACTGTTCCAATATAGTTCGTAGTACGTTCGATGGACACGCGCCACGAGGAATTGCCTCCTTTCCACGTAGTGATCGCCAAGCGGTGGAGTTGAGAACTCTAAAGTTCTAGTTTAGAAAACTCACTTATCAAGCAACAACAAGTCCGGTTGACATGTCGTCGGTAGAGACACTGGACAATCTCCGGGGGAGTGCTTAGTCTTGGCTTGTCACAGAGCCCTGCCTCCCCCAGGGGAGGCAGGGCTTTTCCATTGCCGTGAGACGTGCCGAGCGGGATCGAGGCGGGACCGTTTCCACGTGCTAATATCCGTTTCGCGCCGAAGATGTCGTCAGAAGAAGACAAACACGATACGTTTGAGGCCCCGAAGGTTAGCGAGGAGTTCTCTCTCGGTAACGTTCACACTGGCCTTGAGAAGATCCGCACGCGACTGCTGGACTTAACCGCTCGCAACAAACTCTTGAATTTCCGACATCCGAAGACCTCCTGTCTGCGATTCGTGGATACCGCCCTGGACACAGTGTTTCAATACCTAATGGAGGGGAATCCCTTTACTGTAGAGGCCGTTCCTGAGCCGGATGGTCTCGTGGGAGGTTCGGGCGGTGCCCACCCGTTGATTGATGACGCTCAGGAAGAAGACAAGATTCCAGCAAAGGACTACGCTGCCGAGCATGGCTGGAGCACTGACTTTGATCTGGATTCGCCTGACGAACCACCGCGACTGCGCGTACTGGCATACCAAGACGATCTGGACAGGATCGCAAAGAAGATTACGACTACAGCCCGGACCTCAATCGAGGAATCTGGTGCGAATATGCTTTATTTGTGCTTCGGATTCCTGGAATGGAAGGATTCGGAGATCGCTCAAGCTTCCCATGCACCCCTTCTAATCATGCCGGTCACAATCGAGCGGGAGAAGGCCCCTCGAAATCAGGGATGGGTTTACCAAATCCAGTATTCGGGTGAAGACCTGACGACCAACCTTTCTCTCGTGGAGAAGATGAAGCGAGACTTTGGGGTGGCGGTGCCATACCTTCGTGAGGAGGACAGCCCGTCTTCTTATGCTCAGGCCGTTCGCGAAGCAATCTCGAGTCGGCCAGGGTGGCAGGTCAGGAATTTCCTGACCTTGGCACTCCTGAGTTTCGGGAAACTTCTGATGTTCCTCGATCTCGATCCTACACGGTGGCCATCCAAGGCGCGGATCACAGATCATTCGGTCATAAAGAACCTATTTGAAGGTGTTAAGGCATCAAGCGTTACGTTCCCTGACGAGTATCCAATAGACGATGAGGATCTCAAGATGTCAGTTCCGCGATTGTTCTATGACGCGGAACAGTTCGCAGCACAGTGCGTTGATTGACGCCCTTAATGGCAAGAATTTGGTTATTGAGGGACCACCAGGAACAGGTAAATCCCAGAGCATCACGAACCTGATTGCCGTCGCACTTCTAAAGGGGAAGTCGGTCCTCTTTATCGCAGAAAAGTTGGCCGCGCTGGAGGTCGTCTACCGGCGTCTCGATGCAAGTGGCTTAGGTCTGTTTTGCTTAGAATTGCATAGCCACAAGACTCAGAAACGTGAATTGCTAAACGGTCTCGAACGAAGGTTGAGCGCGCGCAATACTTTCGGCGGTGCTCCGAATTTGGAATATAAACTGAGTCAGGCCAAGGAAACTAGAGGCCAACTCAACAAGTACGTTCGCCTGCTGAATCTACCCCACCCTCAGTTTGGAAGCACAACCTTCGAAATCATATGGGCCAAACACCGCGCGGCGATGGCCCTCCCCGGCGATATCCCGGATCTAGATTCGCTAATGATTCGGGACGAGGACCGACTTAGCCGTCCGGCTTATGAGCGAGGCAAGCATGGCACCGATCTTTTCGCTGTTATTACGAAGGAGATGTTCCAGAAATGGCCCATGCTGAAAGAACATCCTTGGTACGGTGTCGAATCAGCTGACATCGGATATGCAGAGCAGGGCGACTTGCTCAGACTGGTCCGCAGCGGCAGTGATTTGGCGAACGCCTGTGCAGATGCCGTCGCGAAGCTCCATGGAAGAGAATTCGTACTTGCCGGGACACTGGGCGAGTTGGAGTGGTGTCGTTCGGCTGAAGTGGGCCTTCCTGTTGCTAGCCCGAATCCCTCTGCCAGCTGTAAGGCCACAGTCACAAACTGTTCATCAAAGTTTCACACTGCGTTAATCTTCCTGCTGTAACCCCTCCTGTAATATCCCCGTTCGTTTCCGCTAGCCTTCCAAAAGATTCACTACCAGGGAGATATCCGTGAGGTTTGTCCCGCTTGGCAAGTCCTGGCGCATTAGTGTTGTCATTTCGTTGGCGCTTGTGCTGCCGTGGCTTGCCCGCGGTCAGGAGCACTCGAAGAAGGAGAGTGACAAGGGAGCGATTCACGGGACAGTCACCGACCAAACCCAGGCAGTTGTCGTTGGAGCTGCTGTAGCGTTGACCAACACAGCAGGCTTTAAGAAGGAAACCCAGTCGAACGACAAGGGCGAATATTCTTTCACCGGCCTTGACGGCGGCACTTACACGTTGACGGTGACTGCGCCTAACTTTGCCGTGAAGGTGCTGGATTACATCAACCTGACGGCAGGACTTGATTTGACTCTGGATGCTCCTCTGGAACCGGCGGCCGGAAAGACCGAAGTAAGAGTGGAATCCAGCAGCGTAGGGAAGGTAGAGACTGAGACCGCCAGCGTCTCCGGCACGATCACGGAAAAAGAAGTGGTCTCGCTCGGACTAAACGGCCGGAATTTCACGCAGCTCATCGCACTCGCACCGGGCGTAAGCAACCAGACGGGGCAGGACGAAGCCAAGGTTGGCGTGGTTGGCAGCGTGAAGTACAGCGTCAACGGCGGGCGAGTCGAGTACAACACTTTCGAAGTGGACGGCAGTGACGTGCTCAATACCGGCTTGAACGGAGCATCAAGTACGCTCATGGTCTACCCCAGCCTTGACGCCATTCAGGAAGTGAAAGTTCTTACGTCGAACTACGGCGCTCAGTACGGGCGTACGGCATCGGGGACGGTGCAAGTTACGACGAAATCCGGGACTGAGCACCTGCATGGGAATTTATACGAATTCATCCGCAACGAAGCATTTAATTCGCGCAATTATTTCGATCCCGTTGGCGAAGCGCCGCTCTATCGCAGGCAGGATTTCGGTGGCACCATTGGCGGACCGCTCACCATTCCGCATATTTACAACACCAAGAGGGATAAGACATTTTTCTTTTTCTCCGAGGAATTTCGACTGGAAAAGACTCCTACAGACTACAGGCAGGCAGTGCCTTCGCTGAAAGAGCGCGGCTTGGTGATGACAGCCCAGGGGATCCAGAAGAATTTGATTACCAACCCGAGCGGAGTGGTTTCACAAGACTTCGACTTCAGTGATGTGTGCCCGGTGGCCGGGACTGCGACCACCTTTGCACGCGCGAACTTTCCGGATTGTCCCGCAGCTTCAGGTAACCCCGCGGCGCTCCAACCGATCAGCAATTTTACGGGGCAAAGCGACTTGATAGGACAATCCGCGGGACAACGTTTCGGAGTAGATAAGAACGCCTTAACCATCTTGCAATCGAATTTGATACCGCTGCCGAACGCGCCGACCGGTTGTAATTTCACAGTAGCGAACCTGGATCCCACCGATCCTAACCACTGTTACAACACCGTGGTTTCGCCTTCCACCTATTGGCGGGAAGAGCTGTTTCGCATTGACCAGACAATCACTGCGAAGATTAGGGCATCGTTCCGCTATGCCCACGACGCTTGGAATACAACGGTCTTAACGCCACAGTGGGGGGATGTGCGAAACACATTTCCAACTGTGGAGAATAAATTCAATGGTCCGGGTACGAGTCTGGTCGCGCGCTTAACCTATACCATTTCTCCCACGCTCTTGAACGATCTCGTTATCAGCTATGTCAACTCTAACATCACCCTCGCCGATGAGAACGGGCCCGGAGGCGGAGTGTTCCAGCGCAATCCGACGCTCAATCAGCCTCTGGTGGCTGCATCCGGCGCGCCCGGACAGTGCAACCCAGTGATCAGCGTTGATCCTGCGACCGGCCTTCCGCAATGCGGCATGGGGTATATCTTCAACAACGGCTTCGGCGGCAAGATGCCGGGAGTCAATATCGTGGGGACCAACGCCGCATACGGTGGCGAAGGCTTCGCGGCCGATCCTTCGTATATGCCGTGGAGCCATACGAATCCAACTTACGCGCTGCGCGATGACGTCGGTAAGTCAATTGGCAAACATACGCTTCAGTTCGGAGGACAATATGTCCTTTCGCAGCGCAATCAGACCAACAACGCGATCGGCGCTGCCTCTGGTGACCTGCAGGGACTTCTGACCTTTAGCAACCTGACGCACAGCTCAGGAAACGCCTTCGCTGATTTGCTGCTTCAGCCAGTGTTGGCCAACGGAAATATCAGCAGCTTTATTCAAAGCTTTGCCCAGGATTCCGCACAGCGGCGTTACTACCAGACCTACCAGATTGGCGAGCCCTACTTTCAAGACGACTGGAAGGTAACTCCGCGACTTACTCTCAATCTGGGCTTGAGAGTGAGCTTGTTTGGCACTTATCGCGAGAGATATCACAATGCATGGAACTGGGAGGCGGCAAAATTCAATACGACGCGATTTGCGGTTGACCCATGTTCGGGTGTGCTGCTGGACAAGAGTAAACCGTCGAGCTTCCCTTGCAATGGATCGTCTGGGACGCCTGTGCCATTCAATCCCAGCACCTTCGGATTGGATCCCGGAATCGTGGGCGACCTCGGGTTGGTTCAGTGCGGGGTTGGCGGCACTCCGGCAGGCTGCATGACAGGACATCTGTTTAATCCCGCGCCCAGGGTTGGCTTCGCGTGGGACCCCTTCGGCGATGGCAGAACGTCGGTTCGCGGCGGTTACGGAATCTTTTTTGAACATGGCACAGGCAACGAAGCCAATACGGGTTCGCTCGAGGCTAGCGCACCTCTGGTTCTGAGCATGACGCAGCCGCTTCCTCTCAATTATCCGTGCATTGGCAATGTTGGGTACGGCAAAGCGTTTGATCCCTCTAACACCGCGTGCACTCCGATCGCACCGTTTGCTGCAGCTCCTCAGCCCCCGCCCACCGGATCGGTCTTTCCTCTCGACATCACTGGAATCCCGACTAAGGCAATCTGGCCCTACGCGCAACAATGGAGTTTTGGTGTTCAGCGCGAAGTGACCAAGGATGTGGTCGTCAATGTTGCCTATGTAGGCAGCAAGGGAACGCACCTAACCATCGAGCGTCAACTCAACCAGTTGCAGCCGCTACCAGCCGGCGAGAATCCCTTTGGACCGAATGAGCCCCTGACGTTGGCGGATTGCAACGTTGCTCCCCTATCGACCACCGGCGCGCTGGGTTCCACAGGCACTCCCGGAAATGGCACGACTCCTTTCCTGCTGCAGAGTGGAACGATTGTGACACCGCAGAACCCTGCGTATGTACATTTGCAAGCGGCTTGCGCTTCGCCGAATATCCCGAATGTTAATTCACTGCCGCACCCATACCCGGGTTTGGGAAGAGTACTCTCGCTGCAGAATGTAGCCGACTCCGATTACCATGCAATGCAAGCCACGGTGCGGACAACACGCGGACCACTTGTAGCCGGACTCTCTTATACCTATAGCCACTCGATTGACGACGCCTCTGATCGAAGCGATCCCGTTCTGGTCGATTCTTACAACCTGAGTGAGAACAAGGCGAGTTCGAATTTCGATGAGCGCCACCTGCTCACGATCAACTACGTTTACCAGTTGCCGAATATCGCACGCTGGTTCTGGCAGTCGGCTCTGACACCCGAGTCGCAAGGCGCGGCACCCAACGCAAACTGTTGTTCCAAGACCATGGATCAGATCTTCGGCGGCTGGGAAATCTCAGGGGTAACCCTGTACCAATCGGGCACCCCGTTCACTGTGATTAACAGTGCGGGCAATACCGGCATTTCACTCACCGACAATGCCGGGGTTTCCAGCGGGCTGGGCATCGCGGAGTCCTACCCCGATGTGGTTCATGGATTGGCGAAACCATCGAGCAACAACATTCAGAGTTTTGGCCCGCTGTTGCGAAACGCATCGGAATTTGTGGCGCCGCGCGGCCTGACTTTTGGCGATGCCGGGAGAAATTTTCTGAACAATCCCAGCCGCTTGAACTTCGACATGTCGCTGCTAAAACACTTCAAGATCACGGAGGGCAGCGACCTTCAATTCCGCGCAGAGATTTTCAACATTTTCAATCACACCGAGTTTCGGATTTACGATCCCGATAATCCCGGCAGTAGCGGAAACAATGTCATCAGTTGCTACGCCGGACCCCAATATTCCGCCGGTTTTCAGGCGACTGGAGGAGCGGATTGCGTCACTGGCGCATCGTTCCTGCACCCGCTCGATGCACATCGGCCCCGAACCATACAGTTTGGTTTGAAGTACTCCTTTTGAGATTGAAGACTTTCATGAAGCGACCGACAACCGATCATGCGCCGGGCCGGACGATCCGCGAACCGTTCGCAGCATTTTCCTTCGGAGGAGAAGTAAACAGTCTGTTGCTCTTTCTGCTGGCCAGCCTGATGGTTTTGTCGGCGTGCGGAGGCAGCGGCTCCAGCTCCAATCAGTTGCAGAGTAGTGGGCAGCTTGCAGGGAATTGGCAGTTCTCGATCGCGAGCCCTCCAGATGGTTCTTTCCAGGGAAGCCCGAGCTCACCTTGTGCGACCGGCACAACTTCCCCTCTTTGCTCGGGTGGATTTCTGCTGACGGACAACAACGGGGCGGTGACCGGCCAAATTACTTATGCGATCTTTTTGCCGGCGCAATCAGGAGGCGCCCCGACGATTTGTAATAGTGGATCCACTCCGGTTGTGGGCACTGTCAGCGGTCAAAACGTAACTTTGACTGCCGTGGAAGGGAAGCAGACTTATACGTTGACTGGAGTTCTCAACGGTACGACGATGATGGGGACCTACACTTCGACTGACGGCAAAGGTTGCGGAACCGCCCAGAGCGGATTGCAATGGAGCGCAACGTACGTGCCGCTGCTTACCGGAACGATCCAAGGTACCTTTCACAGCACCGCAGCTACTCCACTCAGAAATCAGCTTTTTCCAGTAACTGGGACGCTCGTTCAGGGAGACAACGTAGGAGCCAGCAGCGCGACGGTCACAGGCACACTGAGCTTTCAAAACTATCCGTGCTTGAGCAGCGCTTCCGTAAACGGCCAGGTCAGCGGCAGTTCTGTCATTCTGGAAATTGTCGCGAGCAACGGATTGAACGTGGGCCAGATCGGGGCGCCCGTGGGCTTTTCAAACCCAAATCCCGTCACTGTCTTGAGTTCCGCAGCTGGAGTCGTTCTGCAAGGCGCCACTGGATATGGCGTGAGCACCAGTGCCTGCCCGGGAGCAAACACTGCCGGAGATACGGGAGACGTTTGCTTGGGGGTGGGCAATACCACCAGCTGTACGCAGCCAATTCTGTTTTCTCCCGCTTCACTCACTTTTCCGCCGGAGCTGGTGGGATCGGCGCCCACCACTCAGATGATCACACTCACCAACAACAACATTTCAAGCACTCCACTTACGGGTCTGACGTTGACGCTTAACCCGCAGTCTGGTCCTTCCGACTTTAACCTACTGAGTGATTTTGATGGACTGCCGAATTTTACGGAGCAGGACAATTGTGCGAGTTCTCCCGGTTCGACTTTCACTCTCGCCCCGCAGCAGAGTTGCATCATCACGATTGCGTTTTCACCGCAGCAGAGCTGTCCTTGGATGCCATCAACGGGTCTCGGCGGAGAGCCTCCATCTTCCTGCCCATTTCCGCTACAGGCGTCGTTGACCGTCAACAGCCCGGTGAGCGCGGATAGCGATACTAGTTTTGCCATTCCCATCACCGGTTCCGGTTACAGCGCGATCTTCCCTGGTGTCTTCCAGAACTCACCGAGTGTCAGCGGGATCGTGCCAGTCCTCCCGAATCCCGAACTCGATTTCGGTGCCGAAGCACTGGGGGAAAAGAGCGTTCCGCAGCTTCTCACCTTTGTCAATCAAGGCACGAACGCGGTGCAGATTCTGCCCGCATTAAGCACTCCGTGCATGACGCCGCCAACAACGTCGCTCAGTCTTCCACGTCCGCTGGCGCCCGGCGAGATTTCAGGGCTGCAAGTGGTTGCAAGCTTTACCGCTAATGCCTCTACCTTTACTTACGGCTGCGATAGCGATCTTACCAGCCAGCAGCCGAACTTCCAGATTTCAAACGACAATTGTTCGGGAACGTTGCTTCCGCCTCTGGCCTCGTGCAGCCTTGATATTACCTTCGCACTGCAGCCCCATACTTCATTGGCGGGCGGCCTCGACTATTTTCTGGAACTGAACACCCTTCAGTGCACCGGCACCGTAACGTCGAATTGCGAAATCGATAGCGGCCGTTACCCGGTAGAACTGAAGGCGAATACGGCAAGCACGCTAAGAATGAGTCCCGCTGCAGGATTAAATTTTGGAGCTGAGAACGTGGGCCTAACCACTCCCGCCATGACGGTTACGCTGTTCAATGATCCGAAGGATCCCAACGCCGCGACGGTAAATTTCACAGGAAGTGTGCTGCAAGGCACCAATTTCGCTGAGACGGATAATTGCGTGGGAAGCCTGGCGCCAGGCAGCAGTTGCGTTGTGACTGTCACGTTCACGCCCCTGAAGGCAGGATTCACAAAAGGAACCGTCACGATTGGTTATACGCCTGGACAAACCCAGACCATCTATCTGCGAGGCACTGGGCAGTGATTGTTGGCGCGCGGTTCGGAATCTGGAACGCGGTGCGAATAAGAGGTCCAGGGTAAGAGGTCCAGGTAAAAAACCCAGGCGAGGATCACAATTGCAGAGAGATCGGGAGGCTGGCATTGGCAACTCGTAGATGGATTCTGTTACTCCTTTCCGTCGCGATGATCTCAGGTCTCGCCGGTTGTGGAGGAAGCTCGACGGACGTGCAGAATCAACCGGCGCCCCCTGTACCCTCAGTTTCCATAGCTTTTCAACCAGCGCCTCCTGCAACAGTCTCTCAAATCGCGACAGCGCCGATTACAGCGGTCGTAAGCAACGACTCGACCGATGCCGGAGTGGATTGGGCTTTGTTGTGTCAGAGTACGGGGAACTGCGGAACTCTGAGCCCATTACACACAGCAAGTGGAAAGGCGGCAACGTATACTCCGCCCACAACTCCTTCAGGAAACATTCAACCGGTTACGATTGAGGCCTTCGCAACCGCCGACCATGCCAAGAATGTCGTGGCCAATATTAATGTGACTGGCTTTGCCGGCATCCTGAAAGGTACCTATGTTTTCGAGACGAAGGGAGAGGATGCCAACGGAGCTTTTCAGTTGGCGGGTGTGATTGTCCTTGATGGCAACGGCAACGTCACGTCCGGCGAGCAAACTCACAATGACCCCTTACTATCCGTCTCCGACGCCATCACTGGAGGTTCATACACTATCGGCCCTGACGATCGCGGAACACTCACCCTCAATACGGCGGACTCGAACATTGGCCAGAAAGGGATTGAAAATCTCGCGCTAGTTGTCCTTTCCAATGCAAAAGTGTTCATCGCGATGCTCGACAACACTAACCCCACGCTCAACCTCCCTCCCAGCAACGAGACATCCTCAGGAACTCTCGAACTGCAAACGAGTGCGGCGGCACCTGGCGGCGGTTATGCCTTCGCTGTTAGCGGAGTTGACATCAATAATCAGTCGCTGGCTGTTGGGGGCATTTTTAACATTGATTCGCCAAACAAGATTTCGGGGACCGGAAGCATTGCTGATGAAGACGATGGCGGTACTTTAACTTCAAGTTCGACACTTTCAGGCACTGTCACCGCTCCAGACTCTCTGGGATCGGCGAAGTTTAATCTGGCGGCTGGATTTGCCCCTGCTCTCCAATTCACCGCATATATCGTCGATGCGACGCACATAAAGCTGATTGAGAGCGATAACGCTGGTTCAGGAGCAGGCTTCGGTTCGACTGCTGGAGTTGCCATCGGGCAAGGTGGCGCCACCGGGACGTTTAAGAGCAACAGTTCATTTGCCGGGAGCTACGTATTCCATATTCTAGGACGAGACCCGGATGAAATCCCCACTTCGCTAGCATCGGTTGGGCAATTTACAGCGGACAGCAGCGGCAATTTGATGAATGGATACTCCGACGAAGAGATGATCGCACTTAATCTTGAAATCAGCGACTCATTCACAGGAACCTATACGCTGGACCCCAGTGGAACCGGTCGAGTCGATTCAAACATCACGTTCGCGACCAGCGGCCCTGGACCAGAATTAATTTTTTATCTCACCGGCAATGGAAATCCTCCGGTGGTGCTTGATGCCGATGACAATCCCTCGTCTTCTGGGGTGGGGGCGACTGGAATGGGACTGGCCCATCCGCAAGCGGCATCCCTATCCTCACCTTCTTTTAACGGAAAGTATGGAGTGAGATACACCCAGGGTAATGGTGTTGGAGTCGACAACGACGCTACGGGACAGATCACCGTGAATGGACTTTCCGGTATTTTCAGCAACATGAGCGTCGTCGACACTGATGATGGTTTTAAACCCGCTCCCGACACGCAATTCAGCGGAACGTTCGCTACTGTTCCCAGTGGTGCGCGGTTCGCGGGCACTTTGTTCAATAGCTCATTTCCCAGCCCCAATCCCGCGGTGCCCAGCACGATTGCGGTGGCGTTTTATCTTGTCAATCCTGATTATGGCTTTTTTATCGAAACCGATTCCTCGACTTCAGGGGAACTGACGCTTGGTTCCTTCGCCACAAGAACGCCAGTTTGCTCCGCATGTCCATAGCTGGTGATATGTTTGTGAACTTCTTTGCGAGAGAAATTAATTGGGTAAAACTCGTCAGAACTTCACCTGCCGGTGATGCCTTTCGTCTGGAGAGAGGAGTAAAATGGGGGTATCATGACCAGTCATATTGATGAATCTCCTTCGATCGCAGAAATCTGTGCCAGCGTAAAAAATCTCGGATACGGTGTCAACCAGCGCATACGCCTTTATGGCGAGGAATTTGAAGTAATTTCCGATCCCTTTCCTGATGCTGAAGGCATTGCGGTGCACGTGAAAACCGAAAGAGAGACAGTCCGCGTCGTCCGCCTGCCTGCGACTGTGCTGCAGAGCGTAAAGGGAAGAACCTCGAAGGCTGCGTGAATGCGGTCGAATGTCCTGATGTGTTTCGGCTGAGCGCGCCTATTCGTAGCGCAAGGCTTCAATGGGGTCGAGATTGGCGGCGCGCAGCGCGGGCACCATGCCGCTGATCACTCCCACGACCGCGAGGATGCTCGTGGCCACCAGCAGAATCATGGGCGAAACAATGAGTCGAATGTCCGCGGCCTCGGCATGTTGCGCCATGGCACTGTAGAAGGTGATGCGGCCCGCAAGAATCGATACGGCATAGGAAAGAAGAATTCCCAGCAATCCTCCGACTGCCGTAATCACCATCGCTTCCGCCAGGAACTGGAAAAGGATGTCGTGACGGCGCGCGCCCAATGCCTTTTCCACTCCGATTTCGCGGGTCCGCTGGGTCACTGATACCAACATAATGTTCATCAGTCCCACGCCGCCAATCCCAAGCGTGACGGTACCGATAAAGGCGAGCAGAACTTTTAATGCCAGGGTGATGATGCCGAACTGCGAGAGCTGCTTCTGGGCGTCGAATAGAAAGATGGCTCGCTTGTCATCCACCTTAAAGCTGTGGGCGGCGGCGAGCACATCGCGAATTGTCTTCTCCATCTTTTCATGGTCAAGGCCGGCCGAATCGAGCCATATCCCATCCAGATAGTGGTTGTCCTTGAGAACATCCATCGAGTTGTAGGGAATGTAGACGAGGCGGTTATTGTTATCGTCGGCTTCCTGCATGCGGGGCGCCGCGACTCCAATCACTTCGAAGGTGACGCCGTCGACGCGAATGGTTTGGCCGAGGGCGGGCATGCCGGAAAAAAGTTTGTCGCGCGCCTCCGAGCCGATCACGGCATAGAGCCCGTGCGCCATGTTGTCGGCATCGTTCAAGAATCGTCCCCGTTCGATGTCGAGATTCCAGATGTCCTGGATCGACGGGTCGACGCCCATCACCGGAAAGGTGAAGGAACGGTTGTCGTTCTGCACCGTGGATTGTTTGTCGGATTCGCGCACTACGTGGCGGCTGAGCGGGACGTTGTTGCGCAGCAGTTCGACGTCGTCATTGGTGAAGCGAATCTGGACTCCGGCTTTATTTCCTCCCGCCTGCTGGGAGGTGCGCCCTGGAAAAATTCCTACGGCGGTGGCGCCGAAACTCTTAAAGATGGTTTCGATGGCTTGGCCAAAGCCGTTGCCGTACGAAAGAAGCAACACGACCGTAGCGATGCCCCAGGCCATTCCCGCCATGGTGAGCAGGGTGCGGCGCAAGTCATGGCGCATGGCGGAAACGGCTTGTTGCAACAGATCGCGGTGCATTGCTATTCCTGAGGTTTATTCCTTGCGGAGCGCCTCCACCGGTTCGAGCAGGGCTGCGCAGCGTGCGGGATAGAGACCTGCGCCCACGCCCGCGATCCCGAGCGAAAACACTGCCAACGCCGCCGTTGAGGCGACCAGCTTGGGCGGATCGAATCCCTCCCCGAGATCCACATGGGAAAGCAGAGCCATCAGGCCGGCCGCGCCCGCGATTCCAATACCGCCGCTAAGTAAAGTAAGAAATGCTCCTTCGACAAAAAACTGAAACATAATGCTGGCATTGGTGGCACCAACGGCCTTGCGCAAGCCGATCTCCCGTGTACGGTCGGCGACCGCGACCAACATGATGTTGACGATGCCGATCGCGCCCAGCGCAAGTGTAACCAACCCCACGCTGCCGAGGAAAACATTCATTGCGTCAAAAATCTTGCCAATCTGGTCGACGGTCCGGACCGTATCCCATTCGTCGAAGGAGTCGGGATTGTTGGGATCGAAGCCGTGATTACGCGCGATGACTTGATGCACTTCCTCTCGGGCAGCCTCGTGCAAGGCACGCGACTTGGGCTGATAGTCGATCACCGAAATAACATCAAGATCTTTGCCGGAATTTGTGGGAGGGAAATATTCGCGCATGACGCTGAAAGGAACGATGCTCTTTAGATTCTGATTAAGGTCGTCCCCGTGTCCGAGACGCTGAATTGTACCGATTACCGTAAAGCGCATGCCATTGAGAAGAATAGTGCTGCCGACCGCGGGGCGGCCGAGGAAGAGCGTGTGGCGAGTCTCATCGCCGAGGACGATCACCGGGCGTTTCTGCTGGTCGTCCATCTCATTGATCCAGCGGCCCTCGTGGATCGGCAGATTGCGAATCTGGTTGAACTTAGCCGGCACGCCCATGATCTGGCCGCTGGCCTGATAGAAATCGCTGACCGCGCGAATATCACTGCGCTGAATGACGGGTGCAGCAGCGCCCACGCTGTGGCACTCCCGCAGCACGTCCTCATAGTCCCGGTAAGTCAAGTAATACTGGCGCAGCGCGGTGAAGCTGCCCTGCATCACGGGAGCGCGGCTTGACCAGATGAACATGACGTTTTCGCCCAGGGAATCGAACTGCTTGCGGTTTCCCGAGCGGAAACCTTCCCCGAGACCGACCAGCAAGAGCAGGGAACCGACCCCCCAGGCGATCCCAAACATGGTCAGGAACGAGCGCAATTTGTGCGCCCAGAGAGCGCGGAGTGTCTGGCCGAAGATGTCGAGGATCAGGCGCACGGCTTGCTGGAATCTCTTTCTGACGGCAAGACGAAGCATTATTCTACGCCGTCCTTATTGTAGGGCCTTAGCGGTCTGCCGCTTCTTTCCTTCGGCTCGGCGTATCAACAGTTCGGCGTATCCACGGGGGTTACTATCGATTACTTTTAGTCATTCCCGGGGTTGCTGATTGTCGCGCTGTGCTATAATCAGAATCAACGCTACTGCCACGGTTTGCTCGTGACGCGGTGATCCTGTCGGATCAGATTCATCTCCGCTTTTCCTGCCCGCCGTTTAATTCAGCGTCAATCTAAAAGCAATTTAGAGCGGCATGCGAACTCACGACATGTGTGTCTGACACAAGCCTCCCCAAGAAAGAACATCACGAATGAGAAGTTTTACAGAACTACCGCTATCTTCTGCCTTACAGCAGAGGCTGGCGACGGCTCAATTTATTATCCCTACGCCGATTCAGGCGCAGGCCATACCCTACGCCCTTGAGGGCCAGGACGTGCTGGCTACGGCGCAGACCGGTACCGGCAAAACGCTGGCGTTTCTGATCCCGGTGATCGAGATGCTGCAGCGCGAACCCTCGCAAAAGGTCAACGTGCTGGTGTTGTTGCCAACGCGCGAATTGGCAATTCAAGTCAACGAAGAATACGAAAAATTGCGGAGCCGAGGACTATCCAAAGCGGCGCTGGTCATCGGCGGCGTCTCCGAGAAGACGCAGATTCGAGCGGTCCGCAGCGGCTCAAGCCTGGTGATTGCAACTCCCGGTCGCCTGCAGGATTTCATCAACCGCAAACTGGTCGACCTTCGCGAAGTCAAGATTCTTGTACTCGATGAAGCCGACCGCATGCTCGATATGGGTTTTCTGCCCGCGATCCGGCGTATTCTGGCGATCTTGCCGCAACGCAGGCAGACGCTATGTTTTTCGGCGACGATGGAACAATCCGTCGCCGGCCTGGTGAACGACGCCATGCGCGATCCGGTACGCATCGCGGTGGGCTCGGTGCTTAAGCCGGTTGAAAGCGTGCGGCTGCAGGCGTATGAAGTGCGTCCGGCCGAGAAGCCGGCTGTACTGCGGCAGTTGCTCTATGCCGAAAAAGGCCAGACGCTGATCTTTGCCCGCACCAAGCGCGGAACGGAACGACTCGCCAACGAGTTGGTGCGGGAAGGTTTTTCCGCGGCGATGATTCACGGTGACCGTTCACAGTCACAACGCAACGGAGCGCTCAGTGGGTTTCAGGATGGGCGTTTTCAGATTCTCGTTGCCACGGATGTGGCCGCACGCGGCCTGCACGTGGATGACGTGGCGCATGTGATCAACTACGACCTGCCCAAGATGGCGGAGGACTTTATCCACCGCGTAGGTCGGACAGGGCGAGCCGGCTCGCAGGGGCTGGCATCCAGTTTGGTCGCGGGTGCAGAAGTAATCGAACTGCGGCATATCGAGCGCGTGTTGAAGCTGCGTATCGAACGCAAGCAGGTGGATTGGGCCAATGCGGGGCGATCCGAGCATGTCGTCCAAAACACGCTGGCGAGCCGGACTCTAACCAGGTTGCCTGGAGAAGTATTCGCGTAAACGCGGAAGTATTCGCGTAAACTCGACAGCGAACTGAGAATGAAAAGGGCACGTCTTGGTTCTAAAGACGTGCCCTTTTAGTTTGCGATTCACTTTTAGTTTGCGAATCAATCGATCGCCGAGTAGCGAACTTACGATTCTGTATCACCTCGGCTGGGTTCGCGCGGAATGCTGGTCATGTCCCCGTCGTCGGCTCCGATCCGAAACAAAGCAGCTTGTTCGGCGGCGTGCCTTTGCAACTCGTCCAAATCCAGCTCGCTCGAATCGCTCGAAGTTCCTAACGGCTCTTCGGTTTTGCGCTGACTCCGGCGCTCGGCCTTGTCCCGCTGTTTTTGTTGCCGCGTGTGTTCTTTCTGGCGTTTGGTAAAACTTGATCGACCTCGTCCTGGCATAGCAATCTCCCATCGTCAATTTGGGCAACAGTGGCTGGCGCCATGCACTTCAGCGAAGCTTGGAGTTCAGGCAGCATCCGGCCAACTTGTGCCGTTCGTGAATTCATTCGCGGCTGTGCGCGGCTACCAGCGGGGTTCGCGGGGCTGACGTGCGTGCCCCTGATAGTCGTCGCGGCTGCCACCACCGCCGCCACCAAAGCGCTTTCCGCCACCGCCTCCGCGCGGCGAATCGGTCTTCGGTTTCGCCTCGTTAATCTTCAGCGCGCGGCCTCCGAGTTCGCTACCATTCAATGCCGCGACCGCCTTATCGGCTTCGCCCGCGTTGGTCATTTCGACAAAAGCGAAGCCCCGGGCTCGGCCGGTTTCGCGGTCCGTAACGATGCTGACGCGCTCCACCGCGCCGTGCGCTTCAAACAAGCCGCGAAGCTCCGGCTCGGTGGTGCTGTGTGGTAAGTTGCCTACGTATAGATTCTTCATAAGCCTTCTTCTCTTTCTGTGGGTAGAGCGTCTGCGGTTAAAGCGTCTGTGGTTGAAACGTCTGTCTTCGATGCTTCCTTCGTAAACCCTTCGTTTGTTAAGGCGGCTTCTGCGAGCACCTCCGTCAACCCGGCTCTGGAGTAAGTGGCTTTAGCAAACAAAGCTGGCTTAGCTGTGGCGGCCTCAGGGGTGGAATACTGTTCAATTGCGTCGGCCCACCGCGACGGCCTGGGAGTCTCGCGCACGGCACGCGAGCGAGCCTCACTGACCGAGCGGACGCTGGAAATTCGCTTACACGCTTCCAGAATTCCCCAGCGCTGTTGCAACGAATTATCCGAAGCATGAGCCAGCAGCGCCGCAACCATCTCTTTGTTCAGAACGTCAGCATCCTTCTCCGGAGGCTGTCGGTCAGAATGCGGAGCAGCAGCAAGATACTCAGGACCGCCGACAAAGAACGCAATTCGTTGCGGAGGAGTCGCACCTCGCAGGTCGGTACAGAACCTGTCCCGGCTCTCGGTCTCACCAGCCACATTGATGAGCACCAAATTGTACAAGGCCGCCCGCCACCAGGATCGTGCTTCGAGGACGTCCGCAGCGCAATCCACATCAATGCCCAGCTTTCGCATGACCTCGGCGCGCAAATCGCGCTTCGTCTGCGAGGTGTCTAACAGCAATACGCGCTTCTTCTTTGCCGCACCGTTATAAGGAACTGAAAGCGGCAACGCGACTATGGGCGTGCTCATGCGACCTTCTCTTTGGAGTTGGCGTGCGCTGGCGGGATCACCAGGTGCTTATCAGCCAAGGCTTTTAGCATTTTCTCGTTGCTCTGGCGGCGACTGATCTTCTGCCGGCGCCGCCGGTTGAATCTGGCTTTGTCACCGTTAATTCCGGACATAATTGGTCTCCTGCTTTCGGGCTGATTTTCGCCGACACCGAGTGCGACGGGACGAAGCCCGTACGCAAAGTTCCGGACACTCTCAGCGTCTCACTACGAATGAATCGTCGAGGCAGTCAAAATTGCGAGGCCTTCGCGGAAAGCAGCAGCCTGCGATTGAAGGAGTTGACTATAAGGGCTTTTCAGCTTCGACACGTCACTCGCCTTTCAAGGATTTCTCAATCGCGAAGGCGCAACGTGCTGTCAGGGTGTCTTCGAGGTTAAGATCTTCAGTATACGCCGCATCCCTCGATTCTGCTCAGGTTTCGCGGAGCGGAGAATCACCGAAGGACTACTCTATTATGGGCTGCTCTGTTACGGGTCGGAAGGACTGACGGGGTTTGCGCTTGAGCCTTTGCAGAGAAGCAGGCAGAGGATCGTGACTCCCGCGGCCCCGCCACCACCGATCTCAAGCCACTTCGGATTGAGGGCATGTCCCGCTGATGGGGTCCGAGGGCCTCCAGCACATTCTTGCGATTCGTTCCGCTTCGCCTCCTGACCCTCCTTAACTGTGGCCGATTGGGAGGGTTCGCCTTTTTTCGCGGCCTTTTGTAATAAGTTTCCCTGTTTGATATCCACGTCGTTTTTGTGCGCGGCAACCAGAACCGCGCCGTTCGTGTCTGTTACATCGTATTGAGTGCGGGCGCTGGTTACAGGCTCGACCTTCAGACAGTTCACATGCACGCCCATCGATGTGGATGTCCCCACGGATACCGTCCCGTGCACTAAAGTCAGGAAGTTGCCGTGGAACTCCACTACCGACTCGGGCTGAATTAGAACGGACGATCCTTCACTGTCGAGATTGGCAACGAAGCCAGGCTTGGTTTGCAGCAAATCGCCGGGAAAGATGGTGCTGGAGTCGACTACCTCCGAACCGTTCACCCACACCCCTCCAGTGCTATGGATTACGGCAGCGCCCGTTTCCGCCGCCAGCAACTGCAGCGGGAGCAAGGCGATCATGAACCCGGCAATAAAATTGCGTGCACCGGACACACTCATAGCTGAAAGAAAATTTCCGTATAAATCCAGTAGAGATGGTAGCGGGAAGGAGTCTGATCGTCTATTAGCTTTCTCGGTGCCGCTCGCCACGTCGGCGGGGCACGCACTCGGTGCTTTCCTGCGCCTTGCCTGCGAACTCCGGTATGCTGGGCGAGCACCATCTGCTGGAACGTTGCAGATATACGGACATTCTGAGAACAAATGGTTCGAGAGGGAACGGCTCGACACGACATGGAAACAAATCCCTCAACTCAGCCGGTGATTGAATTCCGCGACGTGGCTTACGTGCTGCCCAACCGCCAACCGCTGCTCTCGGCATTGAACCTGCAGGTGCAGCGCGGCGAGACCCTTGTATTGCTGGGACGCAGCGGATCGGGAAAAACCACAACACTGAAACTAATCAATCGGCTGTTGACGCCGAGCGGCGGTGAGGTGCGCGTGAACGGTATACCCACGTCGGACAGAGATGTTATTAAGTTGCGTCGCAGCATTGGTTATGTGATCCAGGAGGTTGGCTTGTTTCCCCACTTCACGGTGGAAAGAAACATCGGCCTCGTTCCCCGAATCGGGGGATGGACCACCGAGCGGATTCACCGCCGCGTCGAAGAGTTAATGCAGTTGGTGGGGCTCGACGCGAATTTGGCGTCGCGCTATCCTCACCAACTCTCGGGCGGGCAGCGGCAGAGAGTCGGCGTAGCCCGGGCGCTCGCCGCAGATCCTGCGATTCTGCTGATGGACGAACCCTTCGGCGCACTCGACGCTCTTACTCGCGATCAACTGCAACGCGAATTTCGCTCGCTGCAACAGCGGTTGAATAAAACTGTGGTTTTCGTTACTCATGATCTGCGAGAGGCGTTGCGACTTGGCTCGCGCATTGCGCTCATGGAGGCAGGCCGCCTGGTTACCGTTGTTCCACCGTCGGAATTTGTGCGGTCCAGTGACTCGTTAGCGGCCGCGTATGTTCAGGCTTTCGAGGGCGGGCTGGACTTCGTGTCAAATCGAGGCGCTCCATGAACATTACTCACTTCTTTCTGGAAAACCGCGAGCAGATTGTGGAACTCACGCTCGAGCATCTCTGGCTGGTGGGAATCTCCACTCTTTTCGCAGTTCTTATCGGCATACCGCTGGGCATTCTAAGTGCCCACCGGCCGTTATGGAATAAGCCAGTGCTAGGAACGGCAAACATCATCCAGACTATTCCAAGCCTCGCCCTCTTCGGTTTCCTGCTTCCGGTGCCTTGGCTCGGTGATCGCGCCGATCGTCTCGCCATCCTCGCGCTTACTCTCTACGCCCTCTTGCCCGTGATTCGAAATACTTACACTGGAATCCGAGGGGTTGATCCCGCAGTGCTCGAGGCCGGTCGCGGCATGGGGCTCACCGGCTGGCAACTCTTGCTGCAAGTGGAATTGCCGCTGGCTTTGAGCGTGATTCTATCCGGGATACGAGTCGCAGTTGTGGTCTCGGTAGGAGTGGCTACCATTGCGGCCGCGATTGGCGCCGGGGGCTTAGGCGAGTTTATCTTCCGTGGTCTCGCGATGGTAAACAATCAACTCATTCTGGCAGGGGCTATACCGGCCGCGATACTGGCTTTGTCCGCTGACTTCGGGCTGGGATGGTTGGAGAAGCGTTTGCGGCCACGATGAAACAGATTCGTCACAGATGTCTTCGCGGCATCAAGGCCCGATGCAAGATCATCGCCTGTGGAATGTTTTTCGCCATTATGTTGTCTTCGTGTGCGCCGTCGCACTCCGATCGCATCGTCGTTGGTTCCAAAAATTTTACTGAATCGCTGATGCTGGGCGAGCTACTGGCCCAACAAATTGAAGCGCGCACGCACTTGAAGGTAGAGCGCCGTTTCTATCTTGCGGGAACCTACATCTGCCAGCAAGCGGTGCTCTCGGGCCGCATCGACATCTATCCGGAATACACGGGCACGGCGTTGACCGCGATTCTCAAGCAGAAAGTTGGAAACGATAGGACTGAGGTTTACCAGCGGGTAAAGAATGAGTATGAAAACCGACTCGGCCTTACGCTCGGACCGCCGTTCGGTTTCAACAATACTTTTGCCATGGAGATTCGTGGGGACGATGCGCGCCGCCTGAATCTGAAAACCTTATCGCAGGCGGCCGCGTACGCGCCCAAGTGGCGAGCCGGATTTGGCTACGAGTTCATGGAGCGTCCTGACGGATACGCTGGGATGGCTGCCGCCTATGGCCTGCGCTTTGCTGCGCCGCCTCGGATCATGGATCTGGGCCTGCTTGCCCCGGCGTTGAAGGATCATCAGATCGATCTTGCCGCGGGCAATGCCACCGATGGATTGATTTCCGTCTTCGATTTTTTCGTTCTGGAAGACGACCGCCATTATTTTCCCCCTTACGAAGCGGTCGCGGTGGTGCGGCAGCAGACGCTGCAGCGGCATCCCGCTGTTGCTCAAGCTCTGAATGATCTGGCGAACAAGATTACGGATCAGGAAATGCAGAAATTGAATTACGCTCTCGATGGCCAGCACCGCGACGTAAAAGATGTCGCGCACGAATTCTTGCAGAGTAAGGGGCTGATTCACTGACTCTTGGTCAGGTTAGCAGCTCCGGGACAGAGTCCAGCCCTGTGCAAGAATTTGCAGTATCACGAGGGCGGAAGCCAAGTTACGCGCATTCCTAACAATCGCCCTGCGGCACGAAATATGCCGTCTCAGAAAGATTGTTTTCGGCAGCGACCAAACCCAACGAGCTGTCATCTAACGACCTCATAAGCGGGCAGACCGCGGCGGGGTTGCCGGTAAAGGCCTTGGCCGTGAAAGCGTGTACAGGAAACACCGGTTGGGGCATCACCTTATGTTACTGGCGTCCCCCGGAAAATAGGACGTTGGAGGTCCCTGATGCCAGCCACTCAGAGCGATGTCGTCCTCCGCCACGATCTCATTGAGCAGCTTGCGAACGCGCGCCAGCGCTCGGACGAGTTATTCGCAATCGTTAAGCCTGATTCCCTGTACGAGCGGCCCATTGCAGAGCGTCACCGCATCGTCTTCTACATCGGCCATCTCGAGGCTTTCGACTGGAATCTTTTCCACGAACGCGTTTTCGGACTGAAGACTTTTCATCCCGAGTTTGACCGGCTTTTTGCATTCGGAATCGATCCTGTCGGCGGAGGATTGCCCACCGATCAGCCCTCGGATTGGCCGTCTATCAGAGCCGTGCGAGATTACGTTTACAAGATCAGGACCGTTCTCGACGAAAAACTGGCGGACGCACTCGCCGATTCTTTGCCGCCCACCCCAGATGGCTTCCCGCTCAGCACTCTGCTAGACGTGGCGATCGAACATCGCCTGATGCACGCCGAAACCTTGGCTTACATGCTGCATCAGTTGCCGTTCGATCGAAAAGTTGGGCAACGCGAAACATCAAACGATAGCGCGTCCCCCGTAATCCAGCGCAGCATTGAGATCCCAGCAGGTGCGGTTACGCTTGGGCTTTCCCGCGAAGACGGCGCGTTTGGATGGGATAACGAGTTCGAAGCCCACACCGTCGACGTGCCCGCGTTTGGCATCGATCAGTACAAAGTCACGAACGGTCAGTATCTCGACTTCATCGGCGCCGCTGGCTACGAAACACGCGAATTCTGGGGCGACGACGGCAACGATAACGATAAAGACTGGAGTTGGAAATCCCAGCGGAACATTTCGCATCCGGCTTTCTGGAGACGCGAAGGCGATCAGTGGATGTATCGCACGATGTTCGAGGATGTCCCGTTGCCGCTGGATTGGCCGGTCTACGTGAGTCAGGCGGAAGCGAAGGCATTTGCCAAGTGGGCAGGGAAGTCATTGCCCAGCGAAGCCGAGTGGCAACGCGCCGCTTGCGGAACTGCGCGCGGAGATGAACGGCCGTACCCATGGGGCGAACAACCACCAGACACCACGCTCGGCAATTTTGATTTCGCGAGATGGAGCCCTGTTCCCGTAAATGGGTTCCCCGCGAACCGGAGTGCCTTCGGCGTTCACGGCATGGTGGGCAATGGATGGGAGTGGACCTCCACGGAATTTGCGCCTTTCCCGGGATTCCAGCCGTTTCCGTTCTACCGCGGTTACTCCGCCGATTTTTTCGATGGCAAACACTTCGTCATGAAAGGCGGATCGGCGCGCACGGCCGCATGCATGCTGCGCCGGACTTTCCGCAACTGGTTCCAATCGCACTACCAATATATGTACACAGGATTTCGCTGCGTCAACCGCCCCTCGTCTGCAGAGCGATCTTCATTTGGAAAATCGTAGCTAGTAGATCGTCTTAAGGAGCCGTCAAGATGCTCGTCCACGCCATCACCGCCAACATCAGCTATGAATTCGCAGCCGACGTGCGCGCCGGCCTCACTACGGTCGGCCAGAAAGAACTGCCCTCCAAGTATTTGTACGATGACGTTGGTTCAGCGCTGTTCGAGGTGATCAGCCACTTGCCGGAATACGGCTTGACGCGCGCGGATGAGCGACTGCTGCGGCGGCACAGTCACGACATTGTCGAGCGGCTTGCCACTCCAATCGCCGTGGCCGAACTCGGAAGCGGCAGCGGGAAGAAGACTCGCCAGATTCTCGAGGCTCTTTGCCGCCGCCAGCGCACTCGTTACTATCCCATTGAGATTTCGCGTTCCGCTCTCGTCATGTGCGAGCGCGAACTCAGCGATATCGATTGCATCAGCATCCTGGGCTTTGAGCGGGAATATCTCGATGGGCTGCTCGAAGTGGCCGCCGAGCGCCGCCCCGGCCAGCACCTTCTCGTATTGTTTTTGGGCAGCACGATCGGGAACTTCGATCGCTCTGCGGGCATTCAGTTCCTGGCCCAGGTCCGGAGCATTCTTCAGTCCGGAGATTCGCTGCTGCTCGGCACCGACCTCTTGAAATCAACCGCGCAACTGCTCTCCGCCTACGATGACGAACTGGGAGTGACTGCGGCGTTCAACCTGAATCTGCTGGTCCGCATCAATCGCGAACTTGATGCGAATTTCAATCTCGCACACTTTGAGCACGTCGCAAGAATCAATGATGAGGACCGCAGTGTCGAGATGCATCTGCGATCCAAGTGCCGCCAGACGGTGCACATTCCCGCCGCCGAGTTTTCCGTGGAGTTTCTTGAAGGCGAGGCGATCTGGACCGAAAGCAGCCACAAGTACTCGCCCGAAGAAGTGATTCATATGGCTCGCACTACCGGTTTTCGTTGTGAAGCACAATGGATCGATGAGCAATGGCCCTTCGCCGAAAACCTGCTTATCGCGGAATAATCAGCTCGGGTAGTGGCTCAGTCTCAATTTATTCTCCTACGAGGCCGTCATCCCGAAGCGCGGCGTATTCAGCCGCGTGAGGGATCTCCCATAGATACGGCTAGAGGGAGATCCCTTCGGCTGCGCTCAGGGCAGGCTCTTCGTTCCGCCTGAAAAACGGCTGCACTCAGGACGACCCCAACTATAGGCCGAAAAATTCAAAGTGAGCCACCACGCTTTTTTGTGATTGCTTCCCACTTCTGTGCCTTTTCTGCGTTCATTGTCCCTTCATCTTAAAGTTCCCCTTGAAGTAAAACTTTGTAAATCGCGCGTTTCTAGCGGCCCGGCAATGTAAATTAATAACTGGATGAAATTAATAAACAAAAGCATGCACGCTAAGGCGCTCGGCTTTATTGCCATTTCCGTGTGTGCTGGAGCAGTTCGTTTTTCCGCGCCTGGCTTTGCGATGCCGGCCGATCAACAGAGCCAGCAGACCGCCGGATCAAGCGCGGTTAGCCGTCAAATCGGTACCATTAAGTCAATCGACGGAACTGTAATCACGCTGGCTCCGGACTCTGGTCAGGAGATGAAAATTACTATCCAGCCCACGACGCGAATCGTTCGCATCGCTCCTGGCGAAAAAGATCTTAAGAACGCCACGCCCATCCAATTGCAGGATCTCCAGATCGGTGATCGCATCCTGGTCGCGGGGAAGCCCACCGAAGCTGATCAGCCGCTTCCCGCTTCGACCGTTGTCGTCATGAAGCATTCCGACCTGGAAGCGCGTCGCCAGCACGACCTGCAGGACTGGCAAAAGCGTGGAGTCGACGGCATCGCTACTGCCGTAGATGCAACGGCAGGGACGGTGACCATCTCAGTGCGAAGCAAGAGCGTGGTCATTCATTCCTCGAAGGCCACCGTGATTCGCCGCTACGCTCCCGACTCGGTGAAATTTGACGATGCCAAACCCAGTACGCTTGCCGAAGTTCATCCCGGCGATCAAGTGCGAGCGCGCGGGGAACGCAGTGCCGACGGGGCCGAGGTGACAGCCGAAGAAATTGTCTCTGGATCGTTCCGCAATATCGCCGGCACGGTCAACTCGGCCGATGCAAGTTCATCGATGCTTAGTGTTCACGATCTATTGTCCAAAAAGACTGTGACGGTGAAGATCACTCAGGATTCGCAGCTTCATCAATTGCCCCCAGAAGTGGCACAGCGTTTTGCAGCGCGTCTAAGACGAACGGCTATGGGAGGGCCGAGCGGGGCCGGTGTGGGCTCCGACTCTGCGACGAATGGCCAAAGCCCGCGTCCAGCAGGTGCCTCTGGTGCATCTGGCGCGTCTGGTCCAGGGGCAGGAGAAGGTGGCGCGGCTAGGCGTCCCGGTGGTGCACCAGATTTGCAGCAGCTGTTAAGCCGGATGCCGGCAGTGTCGCTAAACGACCTGCACAAGGGCGATGCGGTAATTATTCTAGCGACCGAGGGCACTGCGGGCGTCGGTACCGCAATTACACTGCTCAGCGGAGTAGAGCCAATTCTGCAGGCCGCGCCTAACGCGAGCGGAGCTTCCATACTTACACCCTGGAGTCTGAGCGCGCCCTCCGGGGATGCTGGAGGTCCATAGCTTTCGGCGTCAAGCGATCCCGTGTTCAGCCGACCGCTCGTATCAACAACACTAATTACAGAATGGAATATTGGATGAAAGCCCGGAAGTGTTTGTGTTTCTTGCTTATCTTTTTTTCGGTTCCCTTGTGTGCCACGCTCGCTTCATCGCATGCGACCCCGATCCAGCCAGTTCAGGCGCAGGCTGCTCCATCCCAATCCACTTCCGGTTCTCTGCGGGGCCAGGTTACCGACCCGTCTGGCGCCGCAATTGCGAATGCCAACGTCGTGCTGACGCCCCTTGCGGTATCCTCGACTCCAATCAAAACGCAATCGAACGGGCAGGGTCAGTACGAAATCAACAACGTCGCCCAGGGCCAGTACACGCTCAACGTCGTAGCCCCGGGGTTTTCGGTTTACGAAAACGACAACGTTGTGATATCCGCGGGCCAGCCAATGCGGCTCAATGTCGCGATGGCCATCGAAGTCGAACAGCAGAAAATTCAGGTTTCCGACACGACTCCAACGCTCGATGTGAATCCGGAAAATAATGCCGGAGCAATCACCATTACAGGTAAGGAATTGGAAGCCCTGCCCGACGATCCGGACGAATTGCTGACTGATTTGCAGGCTCTGGCCGGGCCTTCGGCTGGGCCTAACGGCGGGCAACTCTACATCGATGGCTTCACCGCGGGCCAGCTTCCACCCAAGGAATCCATTCGCGAGATTCGCATCAACCGGAATCCTTTTTCTGCCGAGTATGACAAGTTGGGCTATGGCCGGATTGAGATCTTCACCAAGCCCGGCACCGATAAGTTTCACGGTCAGTTTTACGTGATTGGGAACGATTCCGCCTTCAACTCGCCGAATCCATTTGGAGGCGCCGACCAGCCGGGTTACGACACGACTCAATTCGACGGCAACGTCGGCGGTCCAATTAACAAGAAGGCCTCATTCTTTCTCGACGCCCAGCGGCGAAATATCAACGATCTGTCTGCCGTCAATGCCATCACGCTCGATCCCACCACTCTCACCGAGACGCCGATCATCGAGGCCGTACCATTTCCCCGGCGTCGGACCAATATCACGCCTCGAATCGACTACCAAGTCAGCAAAAACAATACGTTGACCGCGCGCTACCAGTTCTATCGCGACATTCAAGACAGCGTGGGCGTCGGCGCCTTCACTTTGCCTTCGCAGGGCTACAACTTAGAATCCATCGAGCACACTTTGCAAATCAGCGACACACAAGTGATTGGAACAAAGATTGTGAATGAAACGCGATTCCAGTACTTGCGCGAGCATGACAATCAATTCGCGTTGAGCCCCGCACCCACGCTCAACATCCTGGGATCGTTCGACGGTGGGGGCAACAATCAGGGCAACCAGCTTGATCACCAGGACCACTACGAACTGCAGAACTACACCTCGATCCTCCACGGGAATCACACGATAAAATTTGGAGCGCGGCTGCGCGGAATTCGCGACGCCAACACGTCCACTTCCGGCTTTAACGGAGAATTTACGTTCTCGTCGCTGCTCGATACGTCGCAAGAGATCGGGTGTGTGCCTACTCCCGGCGCGAAACCCTGCCCGATTTCCTACGCTCACGCGATCCAAAACCTTGGCAACACTGCTTCGCCCATTGCAACCCAACTCACCTATACGGTTGGCAGCGCGCCGCTGGAGGTGGGCAACTTCGACGCCGGGCTTTACTACCAGGACGATTGGAAGGTGCGACCGAACATTACCTTCAGCTATGGCCTTCGCTTTGAGACACAGACTGGCATTCAGGATCACACAGACTGGGCGCCACGACTCGGGCTCGCGTGGGGAGTTGGAGGTAAGAGTAGTCCGCCCAAGTTTATTTTGCGTGCCGGCTTCGGCATTTTTTACGACCGCTTTCAAGAGGCCCAAATTCTGGAAGCGGAGCGCTTGAACGGAATCACGCAAGAACAGTTCGTCATCGACAATCCCAGGTGTCCCAGCCTGACAGATATCACTTCCTGCACCGGCACGGTCGTCCCCGCTAAGCCCACGACTTATCAGATCAGTCCCCGTTTGCACGCGCCTTACACGATGCAATCCGCAATCAGCGTGGAACGGCAAGTGACCAAGGCCGCGACCTTGACCGTGAATTACATCAACTCTCGCGGTTTCGATCAGCTGCTTACCATCAACGCGGATGCTCCGTTTCCCGGAACTCCCTGCAGTCCCAATTGCCCGATCCCCAGCGCAAATCTCTATCGCTATGTTTCCGAGGCTGTCTTCCGTCAAAATCAATTATTTGTCATCAGCAACGTGCGCGCCGGATCGAAGGTTCAACTTTTTGGATATTACGTGCTGAATTACGCCAATAGCGATACTTCGGGAGTTTCCAGCTTTCCCTCGAACTCATATAACATCAGCGCCGACTACGGACGTGCTTCGTTTGATTTTCGCAATCGCGTGTTTCTTGGCGGCTCGATAGCCATGCCCTTCAACTTTCGCCTGAACCCGTTCATCATCGTAAGCTCAGGTTCTCCCTTCAACATCACCACGACCAACGATCTGAACAACGATTCCATCTTCAATGATCGCCCGGGTCTGGTTTCGACTGCGACGTGCCCTACAGTCGTGACGCCGACTGCGCCTTCCACTGTCTACTGCACTCCCCTTGGAACCTTCGATGCTGCCCCCACCGCAAGCGAAAGAATTCTTCCTATCAATTACGCAACGGGTCCCTCGCGCGCGACAGTGAATCTACGCCTCACCAAGACATTCGGATTTGGTCCTAAGACCAATCGCCCCGCAGGTACTCCCGGCGGTGGACCTGGTGGAGGGGGCGGAGGTGGTGGAAGAGGGGGTGGTGGCGGAGGGGCGCGCGGTAATCTTTTCGGCGGCGGACCTGGAGGCATGTTCGGCGGTGGCGGCTCAGATCGCCGTTACAATCTCACGTTCGGAGTTCTCGGGCGCAACATTTTGAACAAGGTGAACTTTGCCAATCCCAGCGGAATTCTGGGGTCGCGATTCTTCGACACGGCCAACAGTCTCCCTTCAGGGGGTACTTTCCAGAATGGCGCGGCCAACCGCCGCATCGACTTGCAGGCTACGTTCAGCTTTTGATCTCGGCGTCGATGTGGCACGACGAGCTTTCTCCCGATCTGAACTGTTCTGTTTGTCTGGATAGCCCAAAGTCCGCGCCAATCGCTTCATTTCGGTTATTCTGGAGTAGAGCATTATGCAGGCATTTAACGCCCAAAGAATGATCTTCGTTTGCCTTTGATTCCCACCACAAGACGCCGTTTCCTTCGCGGGGCCGTTGCCACCTGTACAGCCGCGATTGCGGGGGATGCAGTCCTCATCGACCCAAACCGCCCTCGCATTGTCCGCCAGGAGTTCTTTCTGCCGCGTTGGCCGGAAGAAATGGATGGTTTCACTGTCGCCATACTGAGCGACTTCCATTACGACCCGTATTTCTCCGTGCATCCGCTGCGCGCCGCCATCCCCATGGTAAAGAGTCTTCACCCTAATCTGATTGTGCTAACGGGAGACTTCGTCTCCGTGCCCGAATTCGGGAATGAAAAGAAAGGTGCGTTCGAAGCAGAGCCCTGCGCTCAGCTACTCCGTCAACTAGCCGCTCCGCACGGCCTTTGGGCCGTCCTGGGAAACCACGATTACGAGACCGACCCCGATCATGTGACGGACGCTCTACAGGCCCAGAACATCCGGGTCCTGGCAAATCAGTCAGACGCGATCGAGTGCAATGGCGCCCGCATCTGGCTTGCAGGAGTGACGGACGTGCTCAGCTGGACTGCCGATCTTTCTGAGACGCTGCATCGCGTTCCCACCGGCGAAGCTGTCATACTGCTCGCTCATGAACCGGACTTCGCTGACGAGGCTTCACGATTTCCCATCGACCTGCAACTTTCAGGGCACTCTCACGGGGGCCAAATCAGATTGCCGCTGTTGCCGCCCCTGTATTTGCCGCCACTGGCGAGGAAGTATGTTTTGGGGACTTATCACATCCGCAACCTTACCCTCTACACCAACGCAGGGATCGGGACGGTCATGGTCCCGATGCGCCTCAATTGTCCGCCAGAAATCACGCTGTTGACGCTGCGCCACGCCAAGCGATAGCACGGGAAAAAGCGATAGGCACAGGGAGTAGATGGGGGGCCGGCTTCCGAACTCTTTCGGCGTCAAATATGCAATCGTCTTCACACCAAAAACCACGGGGAACAGCGTCGTCATTCCAAACGATTCGTAACAAACCATTTACAGCCGGCCCTTGCTGGCCCTCGACTTGCCTGAGCAGTAAGCCGTGGCGGGATCGATCTCAAGGCCATCGGAGAGTTCTACCCTTTATGCATCGTTGCCTCTGGCTCGGGTTGTTGATAATCACAACTTGCGCCAGCGGCATTGCTTCGGTAGAGCTTCCCGCCCCTCCCTTGCGCCGCGCTGTCTTGAGCGAGCGCGAGCGGCAGCTCCGTGAGAGTCTGAAGCGTGCCGCTGAGTATAGCGATCTCCCGCATGTGAGCATGCGTTCGCGATGTGAGGACACCCGGCCTCCACAGGCTCTGACGACTCCCGATCCCTTCCTGATTCCGGGCGACGCTGGAACGAGAGTGAAAGTGAGCTTCATCATCGGAGCTGATGGGCGGGTGCGCGCTCCCCTCATCCTGCAAAGTGGCGGCCCCGCGGGCGACCGAAACGTCCTGCAAACTGTTCGTGCCTGGCGGTATCGCCCGGCAACCTGCAACGGGGTGCCCACGGAGGCGGAAGGCAAGATCGAATTTTCCCATCGCTGAGATTCCTCCCGCTTGCGCTAAAATGACCCAGTACGCAACTCCGGTCGGAATCGTGGACAGAGACAGAGATAGGGATAAAGACAAGGACAAGAAGCTGGTAAAACCACCCAGTTCCGCAGCGCCGCAGGATCCCGACAGCGCAGTGCCGCGAATTGGCCCGCACAATCCTGCGTTGGGGGAGATCTATCAGCGTCTCTATCCCGAGATGCGGCGACCGAAACCGAATCAGGAAGCGATCGCCGCTGCTCTGCAAGCCATGCAGCGCCTCACCATGGAAGCGGATTCCGAAACCGTTGCAGAAGGAGGTATGCTCGACACCACTCTCAGCGCCCAAGTGACCTGCAGAGTCTGCGGACATCACAACCGCGAGGGCAATAAATTTTGCGGCGCCTGCGGGTTGCCCTTGGGCGGTGGAGCAGCGGACTCACCCACTGGCGCAGCTCCCGTTGCGGCGTCCGCAGTTTTCTCATCTACGGTCGACGATGAATCCGGAGATTCTGCGGCAGCGCAGGAAGTCCATCCGACGCCGGGCGCGGGCGCGCGGAATCATTACTACCATCATCACTACCATCACCACTATTTCCAGGGGGGACAGGGCGGACAGGACGCCCCGTTAGGAGCGCGTCCCAATGCGCCCGAAAGCGCGCGTGAAGCGGACCGCCTGCGCGTCGTCGCAGCGGCCAAGGGTGAGCCGATGAGCCGCGGCGAGGCTGCGGTGCGACGTCTGACGCAGGAATGGATTTTGGCCTGCAACACCCGGCAGCTCGATGAGTTGATCGAGCTCTACGCCGCCGACGCGCTGGTGCTGCGCTCGAATCTCCCGCCAATTCGTGGCGCGATGGCGGTGCGCGAGTTCTTCTTCGCTTCGCTGGAGGCTGGACTGGGAGAGGTGGCACTCGATCCCATGCGGGTAGAGGTTTTGGGGGACTTGGCTCACGAGGTGGGACGCTACAGCGCGCTGGTTCCGGGAACGACCGGAAAACGACGCGAAGAGCGCGGTAAATATCTCTGGGTCTTCGCCAAGCAGAGCAGCGGGGATTGGAAGCTGGTTTCCGAATGCTGGTCGAGCGATCTAACGCTCACCGGGGCAGAATCCGATATCCCGAAGGCCGTAACTCAGAAGCCTCAGCCGCGCAGAGGCTAGTGGTCAGTGATCAGCGGTCAGTCTCAACTCCTCGTGTGCTTATCTTTGGCGTTGGGTCTCCCGCTTTCGGATCTTAATTTCGGTTCGTGCTGCCGGCTTCGTAGACTGACCACTAACCACTAACCACTGATCACCGCATTTACTCCCAACTTCCCCAAGTCTATCCGCAACTGTTCCAGCGTTTGCATTTGGATCGTGCGCATGCCAAGGTTCGCGGCGCACTCGAGATTCAGTGCGCGGTCATCGATGAAGCAGCACTGGTGCGGATCGATCTGCGTGATCTCAATCGCTAGACGATAGATGCCGCTCTCGGGCTTACGCAATCCAACAAAGCAGGAGCTGACGAAGAGGCGAAAGATCTCCCGCAAGCCGAACTTCTGAATACGGTAGAGGTTCAACTCGCGAGACTCATTGTTGATCGTCCCCATGAAGTGCTTGCCTGAATTGGAGAGGGTTCGAGCGAACGCCAAAACCTCCGGCTTTGGCTGCGACAAGGAGAGCATGTAGTCTCGAAATTCATCGGGAGTGAAGGGACGGTCGCGGTAAAACACGGTGCGCTGCAAATATTCGTCGAGCGAGAGTTTGCCCCGCTCAAACGACGAAACCACCATCTCGTGCCGCGAGTGAAACTCTTCGTCATCGAGCCGAAATCGCTCGAAGAGTTGCCATGCGCTCGGTGCGGTCCCATGCGTTGGTGAGCAGCACTCCTCCCACGTCCCAAAAAATGGCGTGAATGTCAGACACGTATGAAGTCCCCTGGCCGATAGATTCGGAGAGACTTTTCCGCCATTTGCTCTCCGACTAAGACCGTAGATCAATTCCTTTCAATGCTAAGCGTGGGACGACTGATTGTGAGCTTGCGGCATCCTCCTCAAGTTCATTACGGAAGCTGAAGGAGATATCCCAAAGTCAATTGCGCGTTATCGGTTTCAATCATCAACGCCTGGGTGTCGCCCACAAGATAAAAAGCAAAGTTATTTGGGGTGGCGAAGGTGACAGCGTCGAGGCCGGCGAGAGTTCCGGTAAAGATTCCGGTCGATGTGGTCGTGAGGCTGCCAGTGACTGGGACGTCAGTAGCTGCGTTACCGAAATCCACGAATCCCGACAAGGTGTCGGTTCCGGTGCCGGCTGCGACTGAGATCGGACCGACTGAGCTGTCCGAGCCGAGCGGGCCGAGGCTGTTCCCGACTTCGGTGGCGCTCAAGCCATAACTTCCACCGAGCGCGAAGGGACCGGCTTGCTGCTCGAAAGCCCGTCCGGCGAGCATCTCCGCGGTGCCGCTGGATAGCAACAGCCCTTCGCCGCTTCCCGTCAAGTAAAGCTCAAATTGGTAGTTGAAGGTACTGCCGTCCGTCAAGTTCGACAAAGTAACGCGTCCGGCGACCGTAGGGTCAACGGTATAAGAGCCCGTTAAGGTGATTGGACTTTGCGTGGTCTTTTCACTGAGATCATTCCAGTTGAGTGTGCCCGTTAGACCGGCGCCCGAATTTGCGGTGAACACTCCAGCAACCTGAAGCGCTCCTCCATTTTTCTCTTCGCCACTCGCGCCAAAAATGTAGCTTGTACCGGGGGCAAAAGTTCCAGGACTGCTTGTTTGACCTAGAGCCGTTCCACCCATTACACCCTGGAATTGATCGCCACCGATTTCGATGAGACGAATATGAGCGGCGTCCACAATATAGCCATCCAGGTTGATTGAATGAAAAGCGGGGGTCGTGCCAGGAGTCAATTGAAATTCGACGCGGCCGAATTGGTCGGGGGTGGTCACCGCGGTCGCTGCCAACGGCTGAGAGGGAGAAAAGATGAAGTCATCGTTGATATCTAAGACGCTGCTTGCTGGCACGATTTGGCTCTGATTATTGATGTCTAGTATCCCGCCGATTCCGGCGGGCTGGCCGTTTGAATCCACGCCGAAAATGGTGAATGCATATCCGCCCAAAGGCGCGGCCTTACTGGTTTGCAGATCAAGGGTTCCGCTCCCGATGGAACCGTTAAGTTCGGTGAGCAGCACTCGCGAACTGGAGACGATGACCCCATCGATAGTCTCGATGCCGGCAACGCCGATCCCGGCGTCGTTCGTGTTAACAGTGATCTGTAGATTGCCGTCGGGAGTGGTCGTGTAACTACCCCCGGTAATCAGAGCCTGTACAGGGGCATACTGCCCGGCATCTTGGTCGAAAGCGTAATTGATATAGTCTTGCTCGCCGCCGGTGATTGCGCCGTTTTGAGCAACGATGACGCCGGATACGAAATTGGCTGCGGCTCCCACTGGCCCGGACAACTGAAATACGTAGGTGCCATTCACGAGCGTCGAAGCCGCCTGGATGATCGTAATGTTGGCGGAAGCCGATTTCGTAGGATCGGTGATTGAAGTTGCGGTGACGGTCACGCTGTTGCCGGAAGGAATTGTGGAAGGCGCCATGTAATTCGTTGCAGCCTCACTGGTGGTCGAGGTGGGGGTGAACGTGCCACAGGCCGTGCTGCCACAAGCGACCGTCCACTTTACCTGGGGATTCGCAGACACGTCATTCGTAATCTGTGCACGGAGCGGCACGGTTGCGTTGACCTGCAAGAAGGCCGGGGGCACTCCCAGGAATGAAACCGTAATCGGCTGCGGAGGCGTGATCTTGATCGACGCCGAGACCGATTGCGAAGTACTCCCGACCAGTGTAGCCGTAATCGTCACACTAACGCCGGAAGGTATGGCTGAAGGGGCAATGTAATTAGTCGTGCCGCCGCTGGTCGTTTGACTGACACTGAACGAGCCGCAAGCGCCTGCGCTGCCGCATTTGGCCGACCATGCGATCACGGCATTGGAGGAGGCGTTGGAGGAAAAGCTGGTGACAGCGGCACTGAGCGCCGTAGTAGCGTTAATCGCCAGTGCAGCGGGCGGAGTAATCACAAATAAGAGGGAAGTGGGCTGCGAGGATATTGGCGGCAGCGTGAAGGTCTGAAAGTCCAGGGGATTGCTACATCCTACTAAAGCGGCAATCATGCCAATTCCGATTACAAAAATCGTCCGGCGACATCTCATTCGGCCCATCCCCTCCACCGAAATCAGCCTACCAGATGCTCTGACGAATTCAACCCGAAATCCCACAAGAGGTTCTGCGTCACGCTCCCTCTCGGTCGTAAAGTTTTGTGAGCGCTTGGGCAGCTTGGCCGGGTGCGAACGCAATGTATAATCAACCGTCTGCAAGCGCGCAGCAGAGGAGTTTATTCGAATGTTGGCCTCACTGGTCACAGGCGGGGCCGGCTTCATGGGGTCCCATGTCGCCGAGCACTTGATAAGAATGGGACACAAAGTAGTTGTTCTCGACGATCTTAGTGGCGGCTTTCCGGAGAACGTCCCCAACGGCGCCGCCTTCGTGCAAGGATCGATTCTTGATGACCGGCTGGTAGACGATCTCTTCCGGAGGCACTCTTTTGCCTACGTCTATCACCTTGCCGCCTACGCCGCGGAGGGACTCAGCCATTTTATTAAACGCTTCAATTACAACAATAATCTGATCGGCTCAGTGAACCTGATTAATGCCGCGGTGAATTACGGCGTCAAGTGTTTTGTCTTCACCTCGTCAATTGCGGTCTATGGCGCAGGCCAAGTTCCAATGCGAGAAGACACAATACCGATTCCCGAGGACTCCTACGGCATTGCGAAACTCGCGGTCGAGCAGGAACTAAGGGTCACGCACGAGATGTTCGGTCTCAACTACGTCGTCTTCCGGCCGCACAACGTGTACGGAGAGCGACAGAACATCGGTGATCGCTATCGCAACGTGGTGGGGATTTTTATGAACCAGTTGTTGCAGGGGAAACCCCTGACAGTATTCGGAGACGGTACGCAGCAACGCGCATTCACCCATATCAACGACGTAGCTCCCGTTATCGCAAGTTGCGTAGAGCATACTGCGGCTATGAATCAAATTTTCAACGTTGGCGCTGATGTCCCGCACACGGTGAACCAGCTCGCGACCGTCGTAGCAGCTGCGATGCGAAAGCCCTGCAAGATCGAGCATCTGGACGCGCGAAATGAAGTGAAGATCGCGTTTTCCGATCACTCCAAAGCCGAGGCGGTGTTCGGCAAGAGGGAGAAGGTTTCGCTCGAGGCAGGAGTCCAGATGATGGCGGATTGGGTCGAAAAAAATGGAGCCCGGGAAAGTTCAACCTTCGATGCCATTGAGATTGAGCGCAACTTGCCCCCGAGTTGGGCACTTCGGGCGAAGGTCAGTGGCTAGCAGGGATTGCAAACCCTGAACCGAGGCGGTCAGTAGGCGTTCTTGCTGGTGAAGATCCGTACCACGGTCATGGTGATGATCTGCAAATCGAACGTCAGACTCCAGTTTCGAAGATAGTAGAGATCGTACTCCACGCGCTTTGCGATCGAAGTGTCCCCGCGCCAGCCGTTCACCTGGGCCCAACCAGTAATCCCAGCCTTAAACATGTGGCGTGAGTTGTAGCGATCGAATTCCTCGAGAAAGCGCTCGACAAAAAACGGACGCTCGGGACGAGGTCCGACGATGCTCATGTCACCTTTTATGACGTTGAGAAACTGAGGCAGTTCATCGAGGTTCGTTTTGCGTAAGAAGGTTCCCACCAGGGTCCGCCGCGGGTCGTTATCGCAAGTCCAGCGCGTATCGCCTTCCTCACGGCTGCCCACTCTCATGGTGCGGAACTTGAGCATGCGGAAGACCCGCCCGTTGAGTCCGACACGATCCTGAGCAAAAAAGATGGGGCCCCGGCTGGTGAGTTTGATGGCCGTAGCGATAAGCAGCGTGATTGGCAGCGTCAGCAGCAGGACCAAAATCGAGAACGCCATGTCAAAAATGCGCTTTTGAAAAAGATACGGACCGGTCTCCGCCAGAGTCGGCCGGAGATCGAGCATGTGGATTCCTCCCAAGTCGATCAAACGGTCGCGGAGCACGACTCCTTCGCCCAGGTCGATCACGACACGGGTGGGGACGCAAAGCTTCTCCAGAGCGGGAGCGATCTTCTGAACATCGCTCAGACGCGCTGCCGGCAGCGCGATAATGATGTCGTTGATGGAGTTTCCGTTGGTGAAGGTTGGAATCTGATCCAACTCATAGACCGGTCCCTCGACCGCAACCTCCTGATCGGGAAGCCGGACGAAACCGACTACTCTGCAGGGCAAGACTTCGCCGTGCAACAGCGATGTTCCGACCCTGCGTGCGAAGCGGTCCGTGCCCACCACCAGGATCTTCACCTCATTTCTGCCGTTCTCGCGCAAAAATTCCAGAACCACCCGGAAAACGATCCGGGCGATGGTTGCTAGAACGAAGAGAGCGACGGCGCTGATCCCGATAACTACTCGCGAGAAACTGGCTTGCCGGTACAAAAAACCTGCGGCCATTACGACCGCATAGGTAAAGGCCAATGCCTCGAGCAGTCGCCGGCTCTTTCCGCCGGGAGTGTAAAGCTGTTCCACATTCCACAGTCCAGATTCTTCAGCGGCAATTGCCCAGACGATCGTCGTGAGCAAGAGAATACCCCAATAGGAGGGCAGGCCTGCTTGCTGCGTTCCCGACAAATAGAAGAATCCAAAACGAACTTTGATGGCAATGAAATAGGCGAAGGCAGGCAACAGCAAAGTCAAAATTCGCAAGTAGAAGCGTACATAGCTAAGGCGACTGCGAATCATACGATAGGGTTACGCCTCCTCGGGAACAGCAATTATTAATCCTTTGGCAGCCCTTTTGTCTAGTTTATTCAAAGGCACCGTACGAACTGAGGTAACGCTTTAAAGCCAACGGCAGAAACCGCTGGTTCAAACCGAGGAGCAGTCCCGCAGACTTGGCAAAGCTCTGCCCGACAACCGTATGGGTTTGATCGCGTGCTCCATTTTTGCGAGCCCGGGCAAACTGTTTGCCTAACAAGTTGCGAAAGTCCTGCCACATCGAAGAGCGCGTTCCCGGAGCGTCCCAAATCTCCAATTCCTTTAAGGTGTAGCCGATGTCAAAATAACGTTTGAAAAGTTGGGTTGCACTGTAGTGATGGGAATGAAAGACCGGTGCCTCTGGCTCGTACACAATCTTCCATCCCGCATCGAGAATGCGTTTGGCGATGGCCAAATCCTCGAACATCTTAAGATCTTCGGGATAGGGAGCGGCCTCCCAGACGCTTCGCCGAAGAGCGCTATTGACGTCTGAAAAGTGATAAAAACGATATCCCAGACCATTACGGTGAGCCGGATCTTTTACGATCCTCTTGTCGCCATAGATGGTGTCGAATGTGTCGCAACGCTCCATCGTGGACCCTGGTCTCGGCAGTTGCCGCCCGTACACCGCTCCCACGCCGGGATCGCTAAAATTCGCAAGCATGCTGCGCAGCCACCCATCGGAAGCGGGAATCGCATCTCCTGAAAGGTTGACCAGAATCGGCGCCTTTCCCAGGCTGGCGGCGTAATTCCGCGTCCGCGCATGATGAAACGCCTCTGCCGGAATCTGCTCGATCCGTATGGGGTAACCCCGGGCGATTTCCAAAGTTGCGTCCGTTGAACCAGAATCGACCAGGGTGACCTCGAACGAGCCCACCCCCTTCTGCGAAAAAACGGCATCCAGGCATTCCCCGATGTTGCGTGCTTCGTTTTTCGTCAGAATCGAGATGGAACACTCAATCATTGCGCCTCACCATAGTTCGGTCCCATAAATTCCCGAGACTGTACCTGCGTCCTGCCAAGCCCCACCTCTATCCTGTTTTCGGGATACCGGCCATTATACGCGATGGCACCTGTGATTCATCCCATTACCGGTGGATGGCGAGATCGACTACGATGCGGGCCCGAGGCCCAGGGTTTGCACGTCCGTTCGCCCAAAAAGACGATGTACCCACGGGCCGACTCCGAGAGCACACTCCTGGAACGAGAAGAGTGACCGGCATGCGGAGAATTTACCAAACCACCGGTCGAGAGGGTCAAACGTGGAGTAAAGAAAAGGCCCCACTCTCGCGAGCAGGGCCTTTGATCCAAGCTAGAAGCTAAGAGCTAGTAGCTGTTTTAGTACATGTCGCCCATGCCGCCGCCGTGTCCGCCTGGCATCGGAGCTTCCTTCTTTTCCGGAATCTCCGCCACCAGGGCTTCGGTGGTAAGCATCAACGATGCAATCGAGCCGGCGTTGGTGAGTGCGGTGCGCACCACCTTTGTGGGATCGAGCACGCCTGCCTTAACTAGGTCCTCATAGTCGTTGGTCAGGGCGTTGAAGCCGTAGTTGGCGTCCTTAGAGTCGAGCACCTTGCCGAGCACGACCGCGCCTTCTTCGCCGGCGTTTTCGACGATCTGGCGTAGAGGCTCCTGCAGGGCTTTCCTCACGATGTTGACGCCGATCTGCTCGTCACCCTCGAGCTTCAGTTTGTCGAGAGCGGCGCCGCAGCGGGCCAGTGCGACTCCGCCGCCGGGGACAATTCCTTCTTCCACGGCTGCGCGGGTGGCGTGCATGGCATCTTCGACGCGGGCTTTCTTTTCCTTCATTTCGGTTTCGGTTGCGGCGCCGACTTTGATCACGGCTACGCCACCGACCAGCTTCGCCAACCGCTCCTGCAGTTTCTCGCGGTCGTAGTCGCTGGTGGTTTTATCGATCTGGCTGCGAATTTCTTTCACGCGGCCTTCGATCTCGTTGTGCTTGCCTTTGCCTTCGACCACGGTCGTGTTGTCCTTGTCGATGGTGATCTTCTTGGCTTGGCCGAGATCGCTGACTTGCACGTTCTCGAGCTTAATGCCGAGATCTTCCGTGATGGCCTTGCCACCCGTGAGGATTGCGATATCCTGCAGCATCGCCTTGCGCCGATCGCCGAAGCCCGGAGCCTTAACGGCCGCGACTTGCAGCGTTCCACGCAGCTTGTTGACCACGAGCGTGGCCAGTGCTTCACCTTCAACGTCTTCCGCGATGATGAGCAGCGGTTTGCCGCTCTTGGCAATCTGCTCGAGCAGCGGGAGAAGATCCTTCATGGAGCTGATCTTCTTCTCGTTGATCAGGATGTACGCGTTCTCGAGCGCAACTTCCATCCGCTCGGGATCGGTAACGAAGTACGGAGAGAGATAGCCGCGGTCAAACTGCATTCCCTCGACCACTTCGAGCTGGGTTTCGAGCGTCTTCGATTCTTCGACTGTGATGACGCCGTCTTTGCCGACCTTCTTCATGGCTTCGGCAATGATGTGGCCAATGGTGTCATCGTTGTTTGCGCTGATGGTGCCGACCTGCGCGATCATTTCACCGGAGACGGGCTTGGAGAATTTATCGAGCTCGCCTTTGGCGCGCTCACCGGTCTTCTTGTCGAAAACTCCGCAGACCAGCGAAACTGCCTTCTCGATGCCGCGCTTCATGGCCATCGGGTTGGCGCCAGCCGCAACCGTCTTCACGCCTTCACGATAAATTGCCTGAGCGAGAACCGTGGCGGTGGTGGTGCCGTCCCCGGCTACATCCGAGGTTTTGGACGCGACTTCGCGAACCATCTGGGCGCCCATGTTCTCGAGGCCGTCCTTCAGTTCGATTTCTTTTGCAACGGTGACGCCGTCCTTGGTGATGGTCGGCGAACCGAATTTCTTCTCGATAACAACATTCCGGCCCTTGGGGCCAAGTGTAACCTTTACAGCGTCGGCGAGAAGGTTGACGCCGCGCAGGATTGCCTGCCGCGACTCTTCTCCGTGTACGATTTGCTTTGCCATTGTTTGTTCTCCTAATGAGTTTCAAGAATTTCGTTTGTCATCCTGAGCAACGCGCTTCTTGCGTTGCGAAGGACCTATGCATTTCTCTTTGTCATCCCGATTGCGGCGACCTTCTTATCAAGATTGTCATCCTGAGTGCGGCGTTCTCTGCCGCGCGAAGGATCTCCGCCAAATAAACTGCATCGGTGGGCCGAAGCCCGAAGGTTATTTCTTTGAGCCAGCGAGTTCTTTCTTGGCCGAGCTGGATGCGCCGGTGAGGATGCCGAGAACTTCATCTTCTTTCATGATGATGAAATCTTCGCCATCAATCTTGATCTCGGTGCCGGAATACTTGCCGAACAGGATGCGGTCGCCTTCTTTAACAGCGAGAGGGAAGGTTTTCCCTTCGTCGTTCGTGCGGCCTTTGCCGGTGGAAATGACTTCGCCCTCTTGCGGCTTGTCTTTGGCGCTGTCTGGGATAATGATGCCGCCTCGGGTGGTGGACGCTTCTTCTACACGACGGACGAGAATGCGGTCGTGTAGCGGGCTGAATTTAGCCATGGTTGCAACTCCTTTCAAGGTTGGGTAGAAAGTTTAGGTTACGTAACCATATGACTGTTAATGGGATAGGACGGGCTGTTAGCAGTCTCGCCTATTGAGTGCTAATTGTAGAGGGGTGAGTGGGGAGTTGTCAAGGGCCGGCCGAGGCCTATTTGCTCAGGAGGCTGATTACGAGCTTGTCAATCTCCTCTAACTCGGCTTCAAGGTGGGTGCGGATAAAGCCGCGCTGGCGGGCGAGGCTTCCATCCGCAGGAAACGTGCCAGAGTTCAAGGCTCCTCGTGCCGACTGCTTTGCTGCCGCCCCGAGTTCCGACAGCTTCTTGTGTATTGCGTCCTCGGCGTTGAAGATGGGAATAGGCAGTTCGAGTAACTTCTTCTCAATGTCCCGCTCTCCCATCAGTCCCGTCGATTGGAACGGCTTGATGGCCTGGTTCGCTGTGTCAGAGTTCAGGATTGCGACGACATAATGAGCTTCATCGGGATCAGCAAACGCAGCCCCGTAGAGCTTGTGCTCCACAACAAACGTCGGATAGGCATGTCGGTCGAAGTAAGCCGCTGAGACGTTCGTACCCGCAGCGTTGTAGAGCACAAGGTGGCGCTGACGAAGGCTCTGAGCAGTCAATTTACCCTGATAATCCAGCCACTCGTACACAGTCTGCTTGTCGGCCTTGTCGCCCCGCTTGGTATTCCACAGTTCTTCCACAGCCTTCATCCACGTACCGAACTCCCGGAAGCCACTGTCCATCATCTCCTGAGCCTTGACGATGGTAAGATTTCCGTCTTTGACGGAGACCGGAAGAACGATATCAGCAGGCACGAAATGAGCGAATGGCAGAACGTGCCGAGATAGAGCCGTCGTAAACAGAAACCTGCCTTCGACCATCCCACTCATGTCCACATCGTCGTAGGGGGGCTTTGCTTCAACAGCCTGCTCTGGATCAGTGACAGCCCAATATTGTTTGTCGGGATCGGGAACGCCATTGAAATCGGTGACCCGGACGAAATAGAAATTGCGTGGGAGAATCGTTGCTCCCTGCCTGAAAACTTCAGAATACTTGCTTGGTTTGGACGGCGCTCTAGCGCCGGGAGCCGTTGACAGCGCAGCCCTTGAGCCGAGGTAAATGACCTTGCCTTCCCGTTCTCGGTACTCAAGGTGAGCCTCCGCTACTTTCCAGCTGACATCGCGGGCCGGGAGATTCCCGGCCAGCGGGTACCGCTTAGCGAACAGAACACAGGAGGGAACGTTGAACAGCGGGGCGACATCCCACAAGTCCCAATAACCCGTGAGTTGAAACTTCGCATCAGTTGAGTACTTGCGAGTGATGAGGTTCTGGTGTTGGTCGGCACTTAGGACGGAGCGAGGCATGACGAAGGCGAGGCGTGCTTCAGCCTTAGCGAACGTCGCCATGCTGTGAGCAAGAAACACTGTCGCCAGTTCCATCTGCGTCATCAGCTTTTGCGACTTCGGAGCGATTTTGTACTTCGAGACCGCACGCCATTTGATTTCGTCCTGATAGTCGGGGTCCGAAATGTAGCGATACGACAGCCACGGAGGATTGCCGATGATGAAGTCGAACTGCTGCTTCAACATCGCAGGGCGGTAGCTGTTGCGAATGATGAACGACCAGATCGAGTTCCTCTTTTCCCGAATCAGGGCGGCTAGCGATTCCGTGAACGACCACAGCGAATCGAGGATGTCCGGGTACTCCAAGACCTTGTGCAGATCGGGAACGTGGATGGCGAGGTACTTGTCGAGGGTTTGCCTGCTGTCTTTGTTGGTGCTTGCGTGCTCCTCCGCGACCTTCGTACAGGCCGAGATTGCGTTGTCGAACAGTTCAGGCTGTTGGATGAGCATGTCAGGAATGACGACGTGCTTCTCGTTCTTCTTACCACCGAAGGTGATCTCGACCCCGCTCAGTTTGTCGTACAGGTTCTGTTCGACTTCGCGGGGCAGGAACAGCGAGTCAGCGAGATAGATCGGGAGGTTGATCGGACTTCGGGCTGAGCTGATGAGCCTGCCGAGGGCGAGAACGTAGGTCGCCCGGGCGATGGTGACCGCGACGGGATGGATGTCGATCCCTTGGACATTGCCGAGGATGAGACGCAGTCTGGTTTCTGGGGTTCCGTCAGTATTGTGCGCCAGGAAGTGGTCGATTGCAGCCCGCAGAAAGCTCCCCGATCCGCAACTCGGATCGAGCACGGTTTTATATCCATGCTTCGGCAGAAGCTCTTTAATGATCCGTTCGCAGAGCCAATCTGGGGTGTAGTACTCGCCTAGATCGTGACGGTCCTTGGGATCAATCAACTGCTGGTAAACACCCTTGAGTACGTCTTCCCGAATATCTGACAGGTCGTAATCAGTGAGGTGGGAGAGGATGCGCTCCCACATCGGGGCAAGAGCCTTCTCGGCTTCTGTGCTGCGAATCCAATGGAAGAAGTCATCGTCAACGAGGTTCGCAAGCCGCTTCGACTCGAAGTAGCGGCCGGACAACACGTCTCGTGCAACCTGTCTCAAATTGTTGGCGTTTTTCCCTTGCGACAAGGCAGCCCAGATCAGCAGCCGAGCGATGCTGGCAAGGTACGTGTGCCGGAGGAACAGGTTCTCAAGCTCTGAAATTTCTTGAGCGGTCTCCCGGTCCCGAACTGGCGTCGTATCCTCTGTCAGCCGGCCGTAAGTGACGGTCAGATATCGTTGCCACGTCTCGAACGCGAGTTTCGCCTCGGGGCTTCCGCTTACTTTCGCCCACGCACGCTTGAGGGCCGCCATGCCCTCGCGAAACTGGAAGCTCAGGCTGCCGAACTCAAACTGGAACTGTTCGGCGGTCGCCTCGACTTGCTGTGGCCGGAACAGCAGACTTGAGAGCCACAGCCAGAATTCTCCGAGTGTTTCGTCCGTGACTTTGAAATCCTGCAACTCGTCCAGAGCGACGGTCTCAGGCGTAGGCTCCTCGCCGTCGGGGAGGATTGGGCGAAATCTGATCCATCGGATGCCGTCCGACGCAACCGCTAACAGTGGGCGAAGTGACTCCCGGTTCTCTTTCTGCCAGACACCGGCCACGTATTCGCGAAGCTGGCGCTTGGCATCTTCTAGCGTCGCCGACAGGGATTTTTCGAACTCTATTATGGCGTTGCCGTAGTAGGCGTCTGCGCGGCCCTTCTTTTGCCCTGCGGTCTGGTCAATGCGGATCAGCTTCTCAACATCACGTGAGTACTGTGCAACCGCATCAGGAAACAGTTCACCGATCAGCGCAGCGAAGCGAGCAGTTTTGTTCGCCTCGTTATGAAGCGTTTTGACATCACGTACGTATGCCCGAAGGGTTTCCTTGACCTTCGGTTCAAGAGTCTCTGGCATGGGAGTGACAGAGAATCATAGCAGTCAGGCGCTAGCCGAGCTCGGATTGGGACTTCGTGCCGTCCCCACGGGACTCGTTTCCATTTTTTCCGGCGTACCCAGGACTTCCGTCCCTTCGCAGGCTCAGGGCGAGCTCTGGGCTATCGTGTGCCGCCCCTCCGGGGCTGGAATCGGGTGATTCCATTCTGCGTCTTTTCCCAAGATTCAGTTCTTTCGGGTGACGCTTTGAGTCGCAGTTCCGCAGTACTCAGAGACAAAGTCAAAAGCGCGCGGACGAGGGCGTCCGCGCTACACGGGCGATTCCAACTCCAAAAGCAAAGTCAAAGGCGACGGACAGAGCCTGCCCTGAGCTTGCCGAAGGGTGGGAAGCTCGAACCTATACGTCTAGCTCTTGGGTTTGAAAATCCGCGTCCGTGCCGCCCACCCTTTCGCAGCAAACGCGAAAGGGTGGGGCATCCGGCTGATAAGCTCGACATAGCCGGTTAGTCGTGGGTGTCAGGCAGTGTCAACAGACTGGACGTGCAGGTTATCTGGTTTGCACTCCCACCCAAATCGGTTCCCTGGTCACTGCCACCGGTGAACGTTCCCGATGAGCCCGCCCGGGTCAACGTGATGTAATCCGCTTCCGGATTGCTACCGAAGAACTCCGGATCGGCGTTGGAAACGCTGACCGTCAGCGTCTTACCGGTGCTCGAAAGACATGCGGCGCCGTTCGAAATTATGACGACCGTGGAAGCGGTCTTCGTGTAGCCCGACCACGTCGTGCACTTGTTCTCCGCTGGCACAGTAAAGTTTGGATTGACGTAAGTCGTGCCATCAGCAGGAGGGCCGAAACCGCCGCTCACCGCGATGCAGAAGGAGCCCCCACCTGGAAAGGTCTGGCCTGAGGCAAAGGTGATGACGCCCTTGCTGCTGATCTTCAATCCGGTCTCAGCCGGAGTGGCAGAGCCCGCTCCGTAGAGCAGATTCAGCGTTCCCGACGGCGCGGCACTGTCATTGCCTGCAGGCTCGGCTTGCAGGCGGAAGTTCTGCGCCGCGGCAGCTGCCGTCCCGCTGTTGAATGCGGATGCCGCCCAATCGAGCGGCTGCGAATTCGCGCCGCCTGTCGACGTGGCCGTGCCAGTCGCGGGCAAGGTCAGCAGCCCGCGAATAATTCCCGCGCCGCTCACGTCCAGCTTTGCGGCCGGTGCGGTGTTGCCGATGCCGACATTCGTCCCGTTATCAACAATCTGTGAATTGGTGATGTCGGCCGCGGCATCGAACTTGGCCAGTTTGTTAGCCGTGCCTCCAGCTGTGGTCACTGGTGTCGTCCCGGTCGCCAACGGCTGCTCTGATGGCGACTCTGTCTGTTGTGCCACGGCGAGAGAACAAAGCATTGCGAGTGTGATCGCGGCCAACATCAATAGCGGATTCCGGCGGCATTTCATGGTGTATCCTCATTTCGTGTGGTACGAGATTTTCTTCCTCACTTCTATACAGCGCAAAAAGGAAGCGAAATTGATCGTCGATCAGATAAATTTCTAAAAATCAGCCAGAGTTGGATGCACCCGGAGACACGTGGCGGATGGCCCGCCTTTGTTTTCATCGAGTTACCGCTACTGGGAGTGCCCCATCCTTGCGTTCTTTGGGGAGATCCGGGGAGAGACGGGACGTTTCCATATTCCGCCACCACGTCGGGAAAGGTGACTGGCCGGCCGGGAGGAGCCACGAGAACTGACGATAACAAAGTCAAAGGCGACGGACAGTGCCTGCCCTGAGCTTGCCGAAGGGAGTGTCCGTCCCACACGAGCCTGCCTCAGGGGCTAAAAGCCCGCATTTCTATTGGCTCTCTTGCGGCACGACTGAAGTCGTACCCTTCCCGATCCTACCGGTGGCGAGGTTGATGGAAGAATCCGCGCTACTGTTTCTGTTCGGATTTAGCCCTAGCCAGAGAGCGGACGTAGTTGACGAGGTCCCAGTTTTCTTCGGGCTTGATGCGCGGGCCTTCGGCAGGCATATCCTGGTGGCCGTTCTTGATGATATAGAAGAGTTCGCCGTCGGTGCGGTCCTTCAACGTATTAGGATCGGTGAAGTCGGCGATCTTTAATTTCATGTCGGCGGCGAGTTCACCTTTGCCGTTGCCCTCTTTGCCGTGGCACATGGCGCAATCGAGGCCCCACCATTTCTTGGCGCGGGCGAGAGACTCGGGCGAGGATTTCACCGGATTGGCCTGTTTGGCGTCTTCCGCTGGAATAGCAGCGTAGGAGGGTGGCGTTACTGTCACCTTCTGCGGAGTCTGCGCCTGTTGTGCGGTGAGTGCGGAAACTGCAGTCAGGGAGAAAAGTGCAACGAAAAGAAACATTGCGATTCTGGACATCGGAGCCTCCGATGAACGATGACTATCTGTTCAATGCCGATCATAGAGTGAGGAGTCGGAGGCTGCTGTGATCTGGATCACAGCTAAGGCGCGGTTGGCCTCGCGACCTCCACGGAGCGGAATGATTCCGAGGATAAATAGGAGAGGATAAGAAGATAAACTTAGCTGGCTTGCAAAATCCGCACGGGTGGGGCAACCTCGAAGAGCATGTCTCGAACCAACAGATTTTTCCTTTCCTTCTCCTCCACGATTTTTCTGTTGATCGTTTCCGCTGGAACGGTTTGGTCGCAGGCCGAGCCGGAAGAGGGTGGGCACGAGGTGCAGGTGTGGGCCGGCGGCGGCCACTCGGTCCCCGGCGGTACGCAGGATACGGAAGCCTTCAATGCAGGGCTGCGCTATGGGTGGGTGATTACCGGGCCGCATTGGCCCGGATTTTTGCGCGGACGTTTCGAGTACACGGTGGATGCGGTGCCGGTTTACCTGATCTTTCAGCCCGCGAATACGGCGTACGCGGCGGGATTCGACCCGCTGGGTCTGAAGTGGAATTTCGAGCGGCACGGAAAGTTTTCGCCATATTTTCAGCTGAGCGGCGGAGTGTTGTTCAGCTTTCACGACATTCCTGCTTTCACCAATACCGTAAACTTCAGTCCCAGCGCCGCCTTGGGGACGCACATTCTGGGTGAGAAATATAACTGGAGCATCGAGGCACGGTATCTGCATATTTCGAATGCGGGGTTGGGGATGTTCAACCCGGGGCTGAACACCGTGCAGGTGCGATTGGGAGTGGGAAGATTTTGGAAGAAGTGACCAGCGAGAGATGATTTAGGAACCGCTACAGTATCTAATTACGAGAGGGCAGGGCATAGTATGCGGTGCGTGCCTGAATCCTGTAGCTTTTGTTTTTGGCGTGGATTTCGACTTTACGAAGGGTGCCATCGAGGGCGGTGTTCGTTGGCGTATAGCCGATGCTGTACTGGTTGCGCAACTCGCTGGCGATCTGATTGAACGCATCTTTCAATTTGTCCGGCTTGTTTCCCACTACGATGACGCGCCCGCCAGTTTCCTCGGCGAGCTTCGTCATCTTGCCTTTGCCGGAATATTCCCCAGAACCGTAGAAGTTGCGGTCGGCGCAGAGCAGCACGTAAATGATGCTGCCGGATTTCTGCGCTGCCTCAATCGCATCTGTGATCCTCATCTGGCTGCCTTGATCTTCGCCGTCGGTAAGCAGAATCATCGCCTTGCGCCCGGCCTGCTGGGACAATTCATCGTTTGAGGCCAGGTAGACGGCGTCGTAGAGCAGCGTGCCGCGGAGTACAACGGGAACGTTGCCTCCCGGGTTTGGAGCGCCGGCTACCCGGCCCCCGGTAATGTCGATGCGCGCGCGGTTCAGAGCAGTTTTCAGAACATCCACGGAATTGGTGAAGTCCTGCAGCAGATTTACGTTCACATCGAAGCTGATGGCGAAAGCGAGGTCCTGATCGCGCAAGATTTCATTGAGGAATTCGCCACCGACTTTCTTTTCCATCTGGAGCACCCGCTCCTGGCTGCCGCTGGAATCAATCAGGATTCCGAGTGTAAGCGGCAGGTTGGACTCAGCCGCAAAGTACTTGATGGTCTGCGGATTGCCGTCCTCCAGGATCTCGAGATCGTCTTTGGTAAGGCTGCGGATCAGCGCGCCCTTATTGTTTTTGACATTGAAGAAGAGCTGGACCACATTGACGTTGACCTTTAGGGTTTCGACGGCCTGATCTTGATTTTCACTTTGGCTCTGCGTCTGGCCGGTGGGCAGGGCCAATTGTTGTCCCTCAGCGGCTGAAAATCCGACAAGCATGCCCAGAAAGAATAGTGCGCCGAAGATTTGAAGGAGGCGAGCTTTGCCCATCAAGGTATTTTCCCGCATTTTACTGCCAGCAGCATGGCACAATCGCGATTCAATTGCAGCCTGTGCAACTGGCCGGTACTTCCACGCGTGATTCTCGAGCGGTGCGCAGTTCTTCCACCTGCGGTCCGGGAATCCACGCCCCGGTATCTGCATTCATCCAAAGTTCACGCAGCTGATAGTGCCGGTTTTCTCGGAGAAAAATCAGGCGCGTGGTGCCCGGATGGGAAGCTGTGCTGATCGGCCCCGTCGCAAACTTGAGCGATGCTCGCCCGCCGGTGGCTTGCAGGCGGAAGGTTCGATTTCCCAGGGCTTTGACTATGTAATGTCCGGCAGGGAACATGGCTTGCCCGATCATGAAATCAAAGGGAACTTCCACCGTTATTTTCGGAGGAGCTTGCCCGTTGGGCTGCGCGACTAGCCACGGGACTGCGAGAATCAGAGCAAGAGCAACGCATGACGCGAACGTGGCCGATCTCATCAATGTCTCCTCGTTAATTCTCCGCGAAAAGGGAGGATTCCTTGAGGGTTCCCACACGAGGAAGGGACCTGCCTTGCGAGCAGGTCCCTAAAAAGTGCGGGCGGACCGGCTACTCTGCTCCGATCTCAATGTAGTCGCCAGCTTTTGATCCGTCTTTCGACACAAGGGTCTGTTTCACTTTCGACTGGGGAACTTCCCAACCGGAATTGTCGGTCCGGACTTTAATCAAGGAATAAGTTCCCCCCGCCCGCAGGAAAACCAAGCTGGGACGATGTGAATTTTGATTTGATTCGGCAAGGTGGGTAAGCATCTGTGCGCCGATGGCGTCGTTGGAAATGTACCAAGCACAGTCCGATATAGGTAAACGTGCAACTCTGTAGTGCCCGGCGGGCAGAGACTTGCCTGCGGCCACGAAATTAAATGGAATGTCTACCCGCATTGCAGTCTGGCCTACAACCGGAAGGCAAACCGCCACGAGCAGGGCAAAAAACACGCTGACTTTACAGAACTTCATTACTGAATTCTCCCCGTTTTACAAATTTCGCACCGCGTCGACGGTGCCGATTTGTGGATACTACGGAGAAGAAACGTTACGGACCAGATTACGTCCGACCGCCATTTGGTAATGATCGGAAAACCACGCTGCATCAGTTGCATTTGAGTCAGTTGATGAAATCGCGCTCATAGAGAATTAGGCCGCGTCCTAATACCCAGTGTAAGGACATTACCGATTCGGCTGAGAGCCTTGCCTCGGCCACTCCAGCCCAGATATTCTTCTGACTTATGTCTACGCTAGTAGAGTGTGTGCCAAATTTTTCAGAGGGATGCGACAAGGCGAAGGTCGATGCCATTATTGCCGCAATGAAGATGGATGGAGTCTACCTCTTGGACCGCGAAATGGATGCGGACCACAACCGGTGCGTGATCACGCTGGTGGGTGAGCGCGAGGCGATTCAGGAGGCGGCGATTCGAGGCGTGGGGAAGGCCGCGGAGTTGATCGATCTATGTGTGCACAAGGGAGCTCATCCGAGAATGGGGGCGGCCGATGTGGTGCCATTTATTCCGATCGATGGCGTGACCATCGAAGATTGCGTCGCGATGGCGCGGCAAGTGGGGGCGGAGATCTGGAAGCGGTATCAAATTCCGGTTTATTTATATGAGGCGGCGGCGACGACTCCGGAGCGGCAGAATCTCGAGAACATCCGGCGTGGGCAGTTTGAGGGCATACGTGCCGAGATTGCGACCAATGCGGCGCGGAAGCCGGACTTTGGCGAAGCGAGAGTGCATCCCACGGCGGGCGCGACGGTGGTGGGCGCTCGCAAGTTTTTGATCGCTTACAACGTTTTCTTGAACACGTCGGACGTGGAGATCGCGAAGAAGATTGCCAAGGCCGTGCGATTTTCGAGCGGCGGCATGCGGTTCGTGAAGGGCGCCGGATTTCTGGTTCGCGGGCTGGCACAGGTTTCGATGAATCTCACGGATTTTGAGCAGACTCCCGTGCATCGTGTTTTTGAAGCGGTAAAGCGCGAAGCGGCGCGATACGGAGTGATGCCGGTATCGAGTGAGATCGTGGGGCTGATTCCAAAGAAAGCGCTGGAGCAGGCTGCCGAGTGGTTTCTTCAGGTGGAAAATTTTGATTCGTCGTTGATTTTGGAGAACCGTCTGGCGGCAGTGATGGGAGGCAAGGCTACGATTGGAGGCTTGCGCGCTGGAGTGGAACCGTTTGTCGAACAGCTGGCCGCACCTACTGCTACTCCCGGCGGGGGCAGTGCGGCGGCGGCGGCGGGCGCGATGGCCGCCGGATTGGCGACCATGGTGGCCTCGATGTCACGGGGCAAAAAAGCGTATCTGCAATATGAAGCGCCACTGAGCGCGGCGATCGGGAGGCTGGGTACGCTGCGGGAGGAGCTAAAAGCCGCTGTCGACGCGGATGCCGCGGCTTACGACGCGGTGATGAAGGCGTACAAGCAGGCTAAGGAGGATCCTGCCGCCGAGGCCGTGATCGATGCGAGTGTGAAGTTAGCCACCGGCGTTCCGCTCGGCGTGGCCGAGAAAGCAAATGAAGTGGCAGAGATTACTCACAGTTTGTTCGGCATCAGCAATCCGAATATGAAGTCAGATCTGACTACAGCGGAAGCGCTGGCACGCGCCGCGATTACGGGCGCGTTAGCCAACGTGGAAATTAATCTGGGCTCGCTGAAGGATCAGGATTTCGCCGCGGAAGTGCGAAGGAGAGCGGCGGCGCTGAAGGTTTGAGGGTCGAGCTGTTCAGATCAGCCCGACCCCGTCAGAAACAACATCCCACCCCTTTTCGTGATTACTGCGGCTTCTCTTTATCTATATCTTTCTCTTTCGGTGGTTGCTTTTCTTTGGGCGACTCCTTCTTAGCCGGCGGAGCGTTCGGCTTAGCCGGGGCCGCGTGTTGCGCCGGTTTTGCTGGCGGTGGAGTGTTGGGCTTCGCTTCAGGTTTCGGGGCCGGCTTGTTCGGAGCGGCAGCCGGTTTTGCGGGTTGCGGATGAGTTGCTGGTGCTGATGGTTGAGCGCGGCGCTCCGGAGCTGAAGGAGCAGGCCTGGCTGCCGGTTGTCCGGGTTTGGCTGGTTGTGCTGGCCGAGCTTCATTCCTCATCGGCTCAGCAGGCCTTCCGGGCGCAGGAGCGGGCTGCGGACGATTGGGCTGTGCGGGAGCGGTCGCTCGCGTGGGCGCAGGAGCGCGCGCGGGAATCACGGGAGCGATCGGTTTGCCTGCAGGGATTGGCTGCGCCGCCGCAACCACGGCCGGTTTTCCGTGATTGACCGAGGCGAATTGCTGCCGGTTCTGTGACGCCGCCTGCCGTGCCTGCAACTGCGTGGTCATAGGAGGAATGCGCTGCTCGCGGACTGCCGCAACTTCCGTGGGCAACGGTCTGCGAGTGACGCCACCGGGGCCGTTGAAGCTGGCGCGAGTATTCGTAATGTTGACGGTGGTGTTGTTGATGATGACGGTATTCGTCACCGTGCGGTTATACACTTGGACATTGGTGACGTTGGTTACGTTGTTGACGGAGCGGTTGTAGTTGAAATGATCTCCGTTCCAGTAGCCGCCCTGATAGCCGGCGCCAACGTAACCGAATCCATAGTTAACGCCGCCGTAATAGCCGATGTGCCTTCCCCAAAATCCGTAGTGGTAGCGATACTTTCCGCCCACATATCCCCAGTAGCCTGGCGTCCACAGATAGCCCACCTCGGGTGGCCGCGCCCATGCGCCCGGGACCCAGTAATAGCCTTGCGGAGCATAGCTCCAATATCCCGGTGTCCAAAGATAGCCATCACCCGGGCAATCGGGTTGAGAATATTCCGGCAGCTCGGGTGGGGCGTCGGAGGCTTCCAGCGCGGGCTGTCCATAGCTAGAGTCCTCGTCATCGTAATCGTCGTTATCGTAGTCCTGTTCGTGGTCACGATGAGCACGGTGGCGCTCGGGCCGGTCGCTCGTTTGCGGTGCCGGTGCCTGGGAATCGGCCACCTGCGTATCGCTCGCCGGCGCCAGATTGGCTGCTGCTGCCGGATCCTGCTGCGCGGGCTGCGATTGATCGGGCTGCGCCGGCTGGGTTTGGGCAGTGTTCGGATTTTGGTTATTGCACGCAACGCCAAAGATCAGTGAAACGGATGCGGCCAGGAGAACAAGAAAAGATGCTTTGCGGGATTTGTTCATAATATTTATTCCAGGGAAATTGGGTGCAAAGTTAAAGCACACGGTTATGGAGATAATAGTTTCAGCGGCAAGTTGATGACCCGTCATCAGAAGTTGCCAGCAATCACGAACACGTCGCGCAGGAACAGGGATTTGAAAGATTGTTGTTGAAACCTTGCCACTGCGACAGACACTCTGTCAAATGTAATTATGGGATTGCGACTAATCTCCTGCGCTCGTCTCCGGAGCGGCCTCCGGTCTAAATCGAGAATCCCACCAGGATGCGAATCCTTGCTTAGCAAGTTTAAAGATCGTTCCACGATTTTCCGAGACGACCTTCAGCCAGGCAAAGCGGCCCAGCATAGGGAAATAAATTCCGCGGAAGCATAGGCGTGCAAGGAAAATATTCACGCGATAGCCCAGCGGCTGGTCATCCAGTGCCGCGACAGCATGAGCAAGGGCTTCCGGGTTATAGGAATGAGACCACCCATAATTCACTTCAGCATGAGCTTCATCGATGGTCATCTTCAGCGGCGTATGTGCCATGGTGAAGGCGATGAATTCCTGCCAGTGCTTGGGCCGAGTTAAGCGGCCAGCTACATCGAGACGCTTGTAGAGCGGAGTTCCGGGCAAAGGTGTGAGCAGCCCGAAAATCGGCAGGCCTGGCGGCCAGGTTCGCACCTGTTCGAGCGTGCGCTCGGCGGCGCCGACCGTGTCGTTGTCCATGCCGAAGATAAAAGACGTGATGGCATAGACATTGCGCTGAGCGAGTCGCCGCAGAACTGCAGCGTACTCCTCAGGCTTGTTGAATCCCTTGTTGACGTCTTTCAAATTCGCGGGATCGATCGACTCCATGCCGATGAAGACCCACTTGCCCCCGGAAGCGGAAATAAGGTCGACGAGTTCTTGATCGCGCAGCAGGTTGGCGCTGATTTGCGCAACCCAATGCACTTGCGCGCCGGCGGCGATGATGTCGCGCAGCAAGGACTTGGTGCGCTTGAGGTTGATGGCGAAATTGTCGTCGATGAAGAAGACGGCGAATTGTCCACGCTCTTTCCGGCCGCGCGCCTTGAGCATTAAGAGTTCATTCACCACGCTTTCGTTGGTGCGAAAACGGATGGAGTCGCCGAAGAATCCAGTAACGGTGCAAAACTCGCAGCCGTAGGGACAGCCTCGCCCGGACTCGACGGGAATGATCCGGAAGGTTCCCCAGCCCGCACCGATTTTCTGCAGCCATCGCTTTGCCACCTTGGGCACAAGGTTGAATTGCTTGAGATCGATGGTGTCCCAGGGAATTACGGGATACGGCTTGAGCGAAGGCTTTAGCTCTTTGCCGGCGGCATCGACCGGTGCGTAGATATCCTTCAACTCGCCACGCGCGGCATCTTCCACGATTCTCGGCCAGGTGTTATCGGCTTCACCGAGAGCGACCGCATCGGCGTGGCGAGATCCGCCGTCGCGGCCCAAGGCTTCATCCGCCATTTCCGTGACGTGAGGTCCGCCCATCACTACCGGCACTCCGGCAGCACGCACTGCGTCGGCCATGCGATACGCTTTGGCGATCATGCGAGTCATGGCGCCAATGCCCACCAGGTCAATTTTCTCTTCGCGCACGTAGCGGGCAATTCCGGCCTCGTCCATCGGCTGTGCGTTGCCATCGATCAGCACAACTTTATGCTCCGCAGGGGTTAGAGATTGGAGAAGGAACATCCAGAGATGAGGCATGAAATTACGCGTAACCCCGTTGTCGGGGTTGTAGAGTAGGATTTTCAATATGTCCCTGATTTCTCTGGCGCCCGAAGAGGTGAGAGCACCCAGGTGCGGTAGCGTACCGAGCCACTATACTCCACTTTCCATCGCCGGAGAGGTAGTTCTCCGCACCTCGGGGACACATGGTTCCCAGATTGGTTACAGGACTAGCACTTTGGATTTGGCGTTGGGCAATGCCGCTGGCTTAGAATAAGAGCACCGCAGTTGACGGGAAACTGCTATAACGCATCTAAACGTGCAAGGTGCTGATTATTTTCCGTTCATTGACCAGGAATCCGGTTTTGAATTTCGTTCAGGAATCAGTTCAGCAAAATATTATGAGGACCGAGGTTGTTATGAAAACTGTAAAGTCTTGTCTGAGTGCCGGAGTGCTGGCTGTCGCTTGCGCGGGCATCGCCAATGCCATGCCGCTGAATTCGTCGGCACGCGCCGTAGTTCCTGCGGAAGTGCAGCAATTGATTTCGGTGGATTACCGCTCTCTGAAGGATTCGCCGACTGCGATGCAATTAAAACAGCAGGTGCTGCCGGACAATCTGAAGCAGTTTGAGGAGGCGTTGAAGGGGGTGGGGATCGATCCGTATAAGGATGTCGATTCGCTCGCTTTTGCCGCGTTCCGCACTGAAAAGAGCGGGACAAAGACAATTGGCGTGGCCGCGGGACCCTTCGCCATGAAGACGGTCATAAAGAAGCTGACCGTGCAAAAGATTAAGCCGACAAAGTATCACCTGGCGAGTATTTATCCTATGGACGGCGGCATGGTGATGACTTTTCTGGATGACAGCACGCTGCTGTTCGGCGAGATGTCGGCGGTAAAGCTCGCCCTCGATACGCGCGACGGGCAAATTCTGAACATCGATTCAAACTCCACGATGTCCGACATGATGTCAGACGTGGATTCCGGGCCGGTGTGGAGCATTCTGGATCAGCAGGGAACGCAGAATGTGATGCGGTCTGCGCTGGGCGACGCCGCCAAGGTTGCTGACTACGACACAATCAAGAAGCGGTTGCTCGGGTCGCGCTACACCCTCAGCTTTGCCAGCGGCGTGAACTTCGATCTTACTGTGGTTACATCCGATTCGATTAGCGCGGCTACGCTGTCATCCCTGGTGAAGGCGGGACTGCTTTACAAGAAGATGAGTGCCAGTGCCTCGGAAAAAATCGCTCTCGATAACAGCAGTGTCGAGTCTGACGGGTCGAATGTGCAGTATCACTTCAAAGCCAGCGATCAGCAGTTCCAGTCACTGATGCACTCGGAACTCTTCGCGGCAGTAGCGCACTGACAAATCGGTTCACCACGGAGGCACTGAGGCACGGAGAAAACTGGGCCTCGGTGCTTTTGCTTTTGAGGCGGATTTTCTCCGTGTTTCGATGATAAAAGCGCTTGTGAGTTCATTTTGGATTTTGCGCAGCACGCTTTTCCTTCGCCCAGCCTTCCCTTACGATCTGCTGTGCGCGACCGATGGCAAGCGAGTCTTCGGGAACGTTACTCGTGATGCAGGATGCCGCGCCGACGTATGCGCCTTTGCCCACTCGCACGGGGGCGACCAGAGTGCTGTCGCTGCCGATGAAAGCTCCATCTTCGATGACGGTGGTGTTTTTCTGAACTCCATCGTAGTTGCAGGTAATAGTTCCGGCGCCGATGTTGACGCCTGCGCCGATTTCGGCGTCGCCTAGATAGGTGAGATGGTTGGCCTTCGATCCCTTGCCCAGTTTGATCTTCTTGGTCTCGACGAAATTGCCCACGTGTGCGCCCTCTCCGATAACGCTGCCTGGCCGCAGATGGGAATAAGGGCCTATCACGGCGTTCGTGCCGACGCGGGCTTCCTCAAGAATGCTGCCGTTGCGAATGAGGACTTCATCGCCGATTTCGGAATCGCGAATTACAGAGTAGGAGCGAATGCGGCAGTCCGAGCCGATGCGCGTTTTGCCCAAGATCTGGACGAACGGTTCGATCACCGTATCAGGGGAGACGTCGACATCGTCATCGATCACGCAAGTTGCAGGAAAGAAAATGGTGACGCCCGCGGTCATCAGCGCATGGCACTTTCGCATGCGCATCTGATAGTCGATGAAAGAGAGTTCGATGCGGGTATTGGCCCCGAGGACTTCAGTGGAGTTTCCGGTTTTCCAGACAACGACGCGCTGCCGCGCTCTGCGCAGGACCTCGGCCATATCCGTAAGGTAGTACTCTCCGTGGGGATTTGCGGTGGAAAGTTTCTCGATGTTCGAGAACAATTGCGGCGCGGCGAAGACGTAGAAGCCGGCATTGATCTCACGAATCTTCTTCTGTGCCGCGCTAGCAGATTTTTCTTCGACGATGGCCCGAACTTCCGCGCCGCCAGCGCTCTTTCTGAGGACGCGACCGTAGCCGGTTGGGTCACTAAGATCGGCGCTTAGCAAGGTCATCGCGGCTTGCTCGTCCAGGTGGAAGTTGAGCAGGGACGCGACCGTTTGCGGTGTGATCTGTGGCGCGTCTCCAGACAGAACGATGACGTGGTCATAGGAGTCGAGCGCCTGCCGAGCGACCATGAGAGCGTGGCCCGTCCCGCGCTGCTCCGCTTGCACAATAAAATTGATTCCAGTGCTTTCGACCGCGCCGCGGACCCGGTCGGCCTCATAGCCGACGATGGCGAAGACATCGTTGGGAGAAACCACGCGCGTTGCGGTGGCGATGACATGCGCAAGCAGAGTTTTGCCGCCAACTTCATGCAAAACTTTTGGAAGTTTCGACTTCAGCCGCGTCCCTTTACCGGCGGCCATAATGGCGATGGCAACGCGGGGAGAATTCAACTTAGGATGGCCTGCTTCAGGGGAAACTCGGCCAGCGGAAGATTTTGAAAGCGGGGTTGAGTTCGTGGATTTCTTCATTTTCCCCACTATACCTTGCCCACGAACGCAACAGAAAGGAAGATACGAGTCGGGTACGACTGGCTATTTTCCTGTTCCGCGTAATAGAATCCATCGGCCAGAGTCCGACTCGGTTAGATCGGACAGTCTAAGGCGGACAGAGGAAGAAATGCCAAAATATGTTATTGAGCGCGAAATTCCAAACGCGGGAAGTTTAACCCCGGAACAAGTGCAGGCAATTTCGCAAAAGTCTTGCAGCGTACTGAAGAACCTTGGCCCACAGATTCAGTGGGTCGAGAGCTTTGTTACTCAAGACAAAATTTATTGCGTCTATATCGCTCCCAACGAAGCCATGGTGCGGGAGCACGCCAAGCAGGGTGGCTTTCCGGCGAATCGGGTTTCCGAAGTGAAGCGGATGATTGACCCAACTACCGCGGAAGCTTGATCGCCGGGTTCGTTACAGACCGAGTCCTCCATCCACCGCGAGTATCTGACCGGTGATGAACTGCGGCGCGGTGGCGAAGAAGAGAACGGCCGCGGCAATTTCCTCTCCTCTGCCATTTCGCAGCATGGGCGTCCGCTTGGCCATACGTTTCAGGAAGCCAGCCCCATACTTCTCGTCGCCGAGGTCGATCACCCCGGGAGCGACTGCATTGACGGCAATTTCCGGGGCCAGAGCCATGGCCATGGCTTTGGTCAGCATATGGAGGGCGGCTTTGGAGGAACAGTAATGTGCGTGCGTGGGCCACGGTCGCAGGCCGCCGAGCGAACCCATGTGTATGATTTTGCCCTCGATTTTTTCCGACGGCTTCGATCGGGGGCGCTTTCGTCGCATCCACTTTAGGGCTTCGCGTGAAACCAGAAAGGGCCCACGCGTGTTGGACGCGAACATCGCATCCCACTGGCGCGTGGTCAGCCGCTCGAAGTCAACGTCGGCATAGGTCGCGGCGTTGTTGACCAGAACGTCGATGCGGCCCAGTTCGCGTCCGGCATCTTTCATCATGGATTTAACGCTGGCTTCGTCGGTGATGTCGCAATGTATGGCGAAGGCGCGCACACCCAAGCTTGAGAGATCGACCACGGTGTGCTGCGCCTCGCGGGCGGAATTGCGAAAAGTGATGGCAACATCGGCGCCAGCCCGAGCGAGAGCTAACGCGGTGGCGCGTCCTAGACGCTTGGCGCCGCCGGTGATGAGGCAGGTTTTGCCGCGCAGAGGCTTGTATTCGGGATCGTATTCGGGAGGCAGCATTTCCGGATTTTACTCCCGCGACCAAGCGGGACCTTCGTGCGGACTTTCGCGCTTCTTTTTTCTTGCCAGAGGGAGTAGCGTTGGCGCTACAATCCCCCCGTGCCAGAATCCCCCAAAGTGGTGGTTTACTCGCGGAAAGGATGTCATCTTTGCGAGCTCGTGAAGGAGAGCCTCACCAAGCTTTCCCGCCGCGGCGGATTCACGTGGCACGAGGTCGACGTCGATAGCGATAATGAACTGCGGCGGCAGTTTAATGATGAAGTCCCGGTTGTGTTCATCGACGGCCGAAAAGCCTTCAAGTACCGCATGGACGAGCAGGAGTTTCTGCGCAAGCTGGCCAGCTAGCCCCGGCACAGCCGATGATGAATCTTCATTACTACTAGTAAAGAGTCGCGCTTCGCGCGACCGGATAGCCGGGGGCGGCTGTCCCCATAGAAGTATCTCCGCTACAATCGTTCCCGCTATGTTGCGTACCGAACTCTACGCGGATCCCACCAATGTGTTTGTGCATGATGCGATTCTCGCCTCGTGCCGGAGGCATGCGGAAAAAACTGCCCTCGTGGATACCTCGTGCGGGCGGCGGCTTACCTACGCCGAATATGGAGAGACGGTTGAAGCGCTGGCGCGCGGATTGGTTGCGGCGCAGGTCAAGCCGGGAGAAGTGGTGGGTATTTTTCTGGCCAATTCGTGGGAGTTCTGTGCGGCCTATCATGCGACAACTTTGGCGGGTGCGATTCCGACGCTGCTAAATCCGACATACCGTGAGCGGGAAGTGCGGTACCAGTTGGGAAACTCGGGCGCGGTGTTGCTGATTACCGACCGGGCAAATATTGACGGCGTCAACCTTGCTGGGCTTCCTAACTTACGCCGGGTGTTTTGCGCGCGAGAGCAGGGAAGCGGAAGCGAGCCGTTCTCCGACTTGTTGAAGCCGGTGGGCGTCGGGCTGCCGAGGCCTGAACGCGGATCGCAGGATAGTCTAGCGGCGCTACCTTATTCGAGCGGCACCACCGGGCTTCCTAAGGGCGTGATGCTCTCGCATTACAACCTGGTAGCGAATGTTTTCCAGTTTCTGGGGCCGCACGCGACTCCCCTCAACTCTAACGACAATGTTCTTTGTTTCCTGCCGCTGTATCACATTTATGGTTTGAATGTGATGTTGAACCCCGCGTTGATTTTGGGGGCGACATTGGTGTTGATGCCGCGCTTCAACGTGGAGCACGTGACGTCGTTTCTGATGGAAGAGTCGATCTCCATGATGCCTTTGGTTCCTCCCGCCATGAACGCCTTGTGCCAGTCGGCGGAGGCGGGAGAGTTTCCAAGAGATCACAAGCTGCGATGGGTGAAGTCCGGGGCAGCGCCTCTGGCGCCGGAGTTGGCGCGAAGATTCACGGCGCTGACTGCCATTCCGGTGTGTCAGGGTTATGGCATGACGGAGGCTTCGCCGGTGACGCACGTAGGTTATCTGGAACCGGAGCTATATCGGCCGGAGTCGATCGGGCATCCTTTGGCGCAAACGGAGTGCCGCGTGATTGCGGCGCAGAATCAAGTTGCAGAAGCCGGGAGTGCGGAGGAAGTCGCCACGGGCGATGCGGGAGAGTTGGTGATGCGCGGTCCGCAGTTCATGCGAGGTTATTGGAATGACTCGGCGGCGACTGCGGCGGTGTTGCGCGATGGATGGTATTGGTCGGGCGATATCGTGACGCGCGACAACCAGGGCTTCTATCGAGTGGTGGACCGGCGCAAGGAGATGATCAAGTACAAAGGTTTCTCCGTTGCGCCGGCTGAGGTGGAGGCCGTTTTGCTCGAACATCCGGCGGTGCGGGAGTGCGGTGTGGTAGGACGACCTGACGCCGCTGCGGGTGAGATTCCGGTCGCTTTCATCGCGCTGCGCGAGGGATTTGTGAACTGTAGCAAGATGGAAGATGAGTTGTGCTGCTTCGTCGCAGATCGGCTGACGCACTACAAGCAGCCACGGGAAATACATTTTGTTGACGTCGTCCCTAAGACGGCCTCGGGCAAGATCCTCAGGCGCGAGCTGCGACAGTTGATTCGCTGAGGAGGAAACAAAGTTAAGATAAAGCAGTGTGCTGATCTGAGCTCCTTCTCAGGCGACCTAACGCACGAGAAGTGACATGAAATTAACAACTCGCTGACAATTCTCTGACAATTTCGTTTCCGCCCCACTCCACACTACGTCTTCGCGAGAGTGTTCGTTCTCGCGGGTTCTGTTCCGCCTCAAGAGTTGATTACTCCTGGAGGATCTACGTGAGATTACCGCTTACGGTGAAAACATGCGTCACGGTGGTGATGTTGCTGGTTGCAAGCGATCTTGCTTCAGAGAGTTAAAAAAACGATTCAAGGCATCCGCTTTTCACAGACATAGCTGTGCATTCTCGTTGTTCTCTGCCCGAACTTGCGATAGTATCTCTGCCTCATGTTTCGAATCCTGCTGTTGTTCTTGCGGCGGCTCTGGCTGCCGCTGGTCGTTTTTGCGGCGTTTAGCGTAATGTGCGTGCTGGTGTACCGGCGATTGGAGGGAGTAAGTTGGCAGGATGCGCTGTTCTGGATGATCCATCCTCATGCGATCGAGGCGAAGCGGGTCCACAACTCGACCAAGCTTTTCGCGATCTTTGTGTATGCGGGGGTTTTTGCGTTTCAGATCTGGGTCGCTGAGCGCGTAGCGGTCACGATCTTCAAGCGTCACGGGGTGGAGGCCTGGAGAACCATGGTCAACGATATCAGTATTGAAAAAATTCGCGATCATTTCATCATCTGTGGCTACGGCCAGGTAGGCCGAACCGTGGTGGATCAACTGAGCCGCCTCAATATTCCTTTTGTGCTGATCGAGACAAATGAAGGTTTGTGCCGCGAGTTGTTGAAAGAAAAAGTCCTGATCATTCAGGGTGACGCGAAACGGCACGACGTGTTGCAGACTGCCGGGATCGAGCGGGCGCGCGGCGTGTGTATTGTGATCGACAATGACGCTGATAATCTTTACATCACCGTGACCGCGAAAGCTCTAAATCCGAAGGCGCGCATTATCACGCGCGCGGGGCAATCGCGCTACGCGCAGGCTATGCGCAACTCCGGCGCGGACGAAGTGATTATTCCAGAGTACGAAGGTGGATTGATGACGGGACGGATGATCGCCAAGTTTTATCCCGGCTCGCACCCGAATCTGGTGTAAGACGAAGAGCTATTTTTGTATGCCGCTTTCGCCCGCGATTTTCTTCGTCACCAGAAAAGCCCAAATGCTTTCGTTGGCGTTGAGGGCATAGCTGGTTTTCCCGACTTCTTTATCGGACATATACTGCTCGCCCCCGGGCCAGGTATTGCCGCCGTTCTTTATGCTGTAGAGCACGACTTGAGCATTGTCCTGGCACGCGCTGTAGGTGAAGGTCTTGGTATCCTTCGCGCCTTTGTCCTTGTTTTTGTCGACAGGCGGAATTTTATCCTGGGCTGGTTTCTCTCCGCAGCGGTCGAACTTCGCCCAGGTCTTAGCGCTATCTTCGGCGGACAACACGTGGAAGCGGCCCGGTTTGTACGTGCCACCATTGTCGGGAACGATTGGATCATCCGTGCCGTCAACGAACAAGGCGGATATGGGACGCGACGGCAGGCAGATCATAGTTTTTGGAAATTCTGCTCCTACGGCCGCGACCGCGGCCACACGGTCGGCCATATTGCAGCCCACGCGCAACGCCATGAAGCCTCCATCGCCTAAGCCAGTAGCGTAGATGCGGCGGGTGTCGACCGAAAACTTGAGGGCGAGCTGATCCAACATTTGATTGAGAAAATTGACATCATCAGCCGGCTCGGTTTTATTTCTGGACTCGTCGGGATTCTCTCCTCCAGTCTGACGGCCGCCTCCGCCACCTCCAGGGTATCCACCCCCTCCTCCGGGATACCCGCCGCCTCCTCCGGGATATCCTCCGGGGCGCCCGTAGCCCCGGCGTGGACGCATGGCCACCGGGGCCTCCTCCGGCCGCACGCCGATATTCCAACGGCCGCGCAAGGCGTTGGGATAGACGACAATGATCCCCTTCGTCTCGGCGAACTGGCTGAAGTGCGTGAGCCGCCCCATATCGTCGGCATCCTGATTCTGAGCGTGCAGAAGAATTACGACCGGATAGTGCTGTTGCTTGTCGTAGCCCTGAGGAAGATGGACCACGAACTCACGACTGACGTTGTCAACGTCGATCTTTTCGTGGGTTTCCTGCGCGTACAAATGAGCCCCGAAAAGCCACGAGAGGCTTGCGACCAGAACGGCAGCCCCGCATAAACGAGAGGGCAGTTTGGTTAGAGCTGTCTTATCCGTCATTCTTTGGCAATCGTTGCTGGTGACTTTTCTGACCTTTTGCATATGAACCTCAAGTGTAGGCGCAAGGTTGCTATGGGAGGCTGGGAGTTTTGCAAAGTTTTGTAACTGAAAGCTAAACCCCCCGTAGGGACGCAGGAACTTTATTGTGCAAGCCTTCGTAACATCGATTAGACGGTACTGAGACCAAGCCGGAGTGAGGAGGCACTATGGACGGAAGCGTGGTTGGACTCGCGGCGGTGGTGATGATCTTTGGCATCCCGATGGCAGGTATGTATACGTTTTACCGGGTGCGCAAGCTCCGCAGCGAGGAGCGGTTGGCGGCGATTGCGCGTGGCGTGGATGTGCCGATGCAGCCGGAGCTATCCGAAGCTGCGCGTTCGCGGCGATCGGGAATTCTGCTGGTCTCCGGAGCGCTCGGCTACATCGCGACCTTCGTTTTGATCGGACGCGCGGAGCCTGACGCGATGATCGCGGCCACGTTCGGTGTGATTCCTCTGGCGATTGGAGTCGGATTCTTTGTGGATCATGCCCTTATCCGGCGGGATGCTCGCGCACACTGAGGGCACAAGAACCATGAGGCAAGAACCATGAGGATCGATCGGCAAACCCCTCCGGCAGTTCTTTCTGGCGACTCAACGGGCGGTGAGGAAGTCGTATTGCGCTTCGGTCAGGGGGACAACGCTCAGGCGTCCTTGCCGTACCAGCGGAGAATCGGCAAACAGTTTCTGGGCTTTGATTTCGGCCAGCGTTACCGGCTTGGCTACTGGCTTGCCGACTTTAATTTTTACCTGTGGATTCTTAGGATCGCCGGCATCCACTGAAACTGCAGTCGCAGTTCCCACCGCGCTTTTCTCGTCGCCAGTGTGATAAATGACTAGCTGCTCGCCCGGCTTCATGCCACGCAGGTTTTTAAGGGCTACGGGATTGGTCACTCCATCCCAGATCGTGGTGCTCTCGCGCTGCAGATCGGCGAACGAATAAACGGTGGGCTCGGTCTTGAGAAGGTAGGGCATGGGAAAGATTCTAAATCAAGTGGTCAGTGCTAGAGCTAGTGGCCAGTGAGCAGTGGCCAGTATTCTTACCGATCGCTGATTACTGACCACTGATATCACTGATCACTGATCACTGCCCTAGTCCGTCTCATCGTCTCCGATGGGCTGTCCGGGAGGGATGGCAACATCGCTGGCCGGAGTAAATTTCTCCGGGTCTTTTTCAAATGCATTAATGCGCGCGATGGCTGCGGCCCGAAGCGCTTTTTCTTCAGAAGCTTGAGCTGCGGTCGCCGACATCCAGGACCGCAGGCTCAGGGCCTCGGTTCGGGCTAGAGCGCGAGCCTCCGGGGAAGCTTTCTGGTTTGCTGCCAGCGCGAGCAGATGTTCCAGAGCGGACGTTTCAGCGATGCGCTGCATCTCTCCCTGCAATCCTGTGGCTCTCGGCGCTTTCCATGTGGCTTGGAAAACTGCTTCGATCACCTGGGTAAGGCTGGGACCGGCATTGTTCCGCGCGTGATATTCCACCAGCCGCGATGCCCGTTCCGGGTCCAGGAGCAGTCTAAATGTGAGAGCCGCTGCGGCCTCCGCTGCGCCAGCGGGATCGAAGGTGAGGCCGGTGTGTCCTGCGAAGGATTCGATCGTCCGCGGATAGCCGGGGGGACGTGGAGGCAGCAGAGACAGCAGAGACTCGGGGAGGGTCAGGTTCTCCGGTGCAATTGTCTGAAGCACAGCACGAAGAGCTTTTAGCTGGTCCGCCGAATCGACGATCTTGGTTACAAGCTGTCCGTCGTCACGAAGAGCGTAACGGTAGTCCAGGCCTCCAATCTCTTTTGCTGCGGCTTCGGTCTGGTAGCGATGCAGCAAGTACAGAGGAACGAGTGTGTCTTCCAACTCCGCCATCGGCGTGTGAGATGGAATCGCATTCTCGCCGAAGCGCGCCAACGCTGCGGACCGAATCTTGAGAATGCGTTCAAGTTCCACAGCTGGGTCTGGGCCGTTGTCCCAGAGATGCGCATGGGGATGGGCGCTGCCCAGCGGTCTTGCGTCCTCGTCAGTGATAAAGTAGAAACCGTTTTCCTGGGCCTTGCTCAAAATATTGTCGAGGGCTGTGCGCTCGTCGGCGCCGGGCTGGAATTGCGAGTAGCCGTACCGGATCGACACTTTATCCCATGCGCCAATCCCGGTGGCATAGGCACGCGAGAGATCAGGACGGCCGCTGGCGTCAAGCGTGATCCAGGGATGCGGATAATCCATCACCGAGCTGCCCGGTGCAATGGAGCTGGCGGCAAAGTTGTGGGCCAGACCCAAAGTGTGACCGACTTCATGCGCGGCGAGTTGCCGAAGCCGGGCGAGCACCATCTGCTGTATCTCCGGCGACGCGGACTTGCCTTTTTCGTAAGGCGAAAGCAGCGCTTCGGCAATCATGTAATCCTGGCGCGCGCGCAGAGAGCCGAGAGTGACACGGCCTTGAATAATCTCTCCGGTGCGGGGATCGGAAACGGTGAGCCCGAACGACCAGCCACGGGTCGAGCGATGTACCCACTGGATGACGTTGTAGCGAACATCCATGGGATCGGCGCCCTCAGGCAGCACTTCAACCCGAAAAGCATTCTTGAAGCCGGCGGCCTCGAAGGCCTGGTTCCACCAGCTCGCGCCCTCGACCAGCGCACTTCGAATTGGCTCCGGCGCTCCCGAGTCCACGTAATAGACGATGGGTTTTACGGGCTCGCTGACGGCCGCGCTGGGATCTTTCTTAATCAAGCGATGCCTTTGAATAAGGCGAACATCGACGGGCGTGCCCAGAGGCGCGGCATAGTCCCGGTAGCGGGTATCGAAGAACCCGGACCGGGGATCGTAAGCGCGCGGTTGAAAACCCTCGTCTGGCAGCTGGACGAAGGAGTAGTGTTCACGCAGCGTAATGAAATGCGCGTTGGGAGTTACGGTCGCGACCAGCGAGTTCTCCACGGGGTGGTCGGTTGAGAAAGTCAGAATCGATTCAAACTCGGTGTTGAGTGGGAAATTCTTTGTGTTTTCGAGAGCGAGTGCGCTGCGGTCTTTGTCGAGCTTGTATGCGCCCTGCTTGCTCGCCGCCAGTTGTTCAACCACGCCAAAGGCATCGCCTTGAAGAAAATCAGTTACATCGATTAGCGCCGCTCCATCCTCTTCGGCTTCGATTTTGAAGCCAGCGAGAACGGACTCCGCAAAAGATTGCCGGACAGCGAGGCTCTCCATGGGATTCGTCGAGGAAGATCGATATTGCAGATTTGGCGCGACCAGCAAAACACGCGGACCGATGCGTGTGAAGTGCACGATTTGTTCGCTGCCCATCCGGCCGCGATCTAACCCGATGTCATTCGAGCCGAGACCGTACGGCAACGAAACCACAAACAGAAAATCCTTATTGAAATTGCGGACCGTGAGGAAGAGGTGTCCGCTCTTTGCGTCCCAAGCCGTCGGGAAGAGACCGTCAGTGGCCTTCATTCCGCTTATGCGATCGTGGATGGTTTTTGTGGATTCCGGAGTTTCTGCGGAGAGGAGAAAACTGAAAAGAAAAGTCGTGAGCAGCATTCCTGGCAAAACGAGGAACAGTTTGCGCCGGATTGGCATTCTTGTCATCTCCAGGATGGTTTTTTGATTTCAGGTCATCCCCGTTCTATTGCGGTTTGGCATTTGGATCGGGAGGCGGCTGTGCCTTGTCGTTCTTCTTTTCCTCCGGATGATCCTGGTAAATCGAGTACTGGGTTTGCGGACGTTTCAACTTGACAGTGAACTCCATCTTGGCCCTGTCGATGTCATAGTCTTCACCGAACGTCTGGAAACCGGCAGCCAGCACCTGGATCCGCAGTTTGCCATACGGAACGCCATCAAAGCTGGTCCGTCCGTCGACGTCAGTTTTGAGTTCGAGGTCGCCTCTGCCCTGTTTGCCGTGTGAGTTGACCGGGTGCATGATTACGGCGGCGTTACGCACAGGCTTGCCGTTGTCGTCCTTTATGATCAGAAAATTCAGGATCGCAGTAGGTTCTTCCTCCGGTTCGCGCTGCGCGGCGGCTTTGCCTAGAAATACAAAAGCCATCACTGACGCAAGCATGCACGTCGCTATTATCGTCATTCCTGCCGGTTTCATATCCGGACATTCTAACGATTCGCGAACTCGCGGGAAAGAAAGAAGTGAAGGATGGAGGTCAAGGTCTCCCAGCGGAACGGCTCTTGTGCCCGGCTCCAGCGGCCGAAGCAAGTTGCACCAGGTCGCTGGCGACTCGAGCAGTATTGTGGCGAGCAACGTCGCCCTCATCGAGATAATCGCCAAGAACAGGAATCACGCCGAGGGCTTCGATCGCGTCGAGATCGGCAACGATCTGGCATGCGCCCTCGAGTGCGTACTTAGCTTTGAGTCCGTCGGAAACCGGAGTGCGATTGATCAGCGCGTAGTCGAAGATCTGTTGTCGCGCGTGGCGGTTGAGAGCGCGGATGTGATCGGCGGCCGTCAGGCCAAGACTCTCGTTGGCTTGCGTCATCAAATTGCAGATGTAAACCTTCGTGGCCGGTGAGGTGACGATTGCATCTGAGATTCCATGCACCAGCAAGTTGGGGATGAGGCTGGTAAACAAAGAGCCGGGTCCGATGCTGATGATATCGGCTCGGGCGATGGCGTCGAGCGTCTGCGGCAGAGGCTCGACATTGGGCGGAACGAGAAAGAGTTCCTGAATGCGGACTTTGCTGGCGGTGATCTTAGTTTCTCCGCGAACGCGAGTGCCATCTTCCATCAGGGCTTCGAGTTCAATATTAGAAGTTGTGGCAGGATGTATATGGCCGCGAGTGACGAGAATTTCCGAAGAGAGCCGCACGGCCTCCGAGAAGTCATGGGTAATGTCAGTTAGAGCGGCCAGAAAAAGATTGCCGAAGCTGTGACCTTCCAGGCCAGAGCCTTTGGCGAAACGGTGACGGAAAAGCTGGGAGAGCAGAGCTTCATCCTCACTGAGTGCGACGATGCAGTTGCGAATGTCGCCGGGAGGAAGCATATTGAGTTCTTTTCGGAGGCGGCCGCTGGAACCGCCGTCGTCGCTTACGGTGACCACTGCGCAGAGATCTCGAATGATGGGAGAACCAGGGGGCGCCGCAACTAACTCCGCGGGGGTGAGAGCGAAGCCCTTGAGTCCTTTGAGCAGAGTGGAAAGGCCAGTGCCGCCGCCGATCGCGACGACTCGCAAGCCACGCTCGCGCGTGGTCTTCTCCAGGGACAACAGATCGGCGATTCTGGTTTCCATCCGAGAATCTCGCGAGCCGGTCTAATACGATTCGTCTTCCCGGAAGGAGCTCTCCGGCGAAGCCAGGTCGGCAGCGGGATCCGGGTACAACAATTCGGTGAAGCGAGGGTCTTCGGCCAAATTGTGAAAATCAGAGTCGTTGCGCGCCTGGTAACGCAGGCTGGCGTTCAGACGCAGCGCTTCGTCAAGGTGCTTGAGCGAGTCTTCCACGTGACCGGTAAGACAATCGAGCGCGGCCAGGCCGTAGATTACGAAGTCCGTCTTGGGCGCCTGCTTGAGCAGCTTTTCAATGTGCTCCCGAGCCGTAACGTAGTCACCGACGTTCATCAGAGAGACGGCGTAGTCATAGTGCTCTTCAACGCTTTTGAACTGCGTGGTGGTGGAGCGCTCAAGATGCTGGTTGCAGATGCTGAGATGGATCGCAGCCCTGTCCGTCAACTCTTTGCTGGGTCCGGCGAGCACCTTTTGAAACAATGGCTTCGCCTTCTCGAACTTATGTTCCTGTAAAGCGCGCAGACCGGCTTCGTAATTCTGCAGGGCCTGGGTTACGCGCGGGTCTTCCGGGATCGCCGCTTTTTTAGGGGTAGCCTTCTGAGCCATGTGAAGAATTTTTCCTGTGCTCGTCGTAATGGGGACTCCTTAGCTCTTGAAACCTGAAGAGCCAACACACAAGTATCACTCAAGCGCGGGTTTTGGGCAATTCGTAGGCAGCACCCGAGTATCTGGTTGCGTGTACCAAGAGGGAACCAGCGAGTCAGGCCGACTCAGCGGTTTCCCTCTTGGTACTGAGTACTTGGTAATGGCAACTAGTTGGTGGTAGCGACGGATTGCAGATCAATCGTTTTCCAATCGCCCTTGATGATGCCGGCGCGAATCTGGGCTGCGGTCTTGCCCTTCCGGTGCTGCTGATAAGAATAGTAGAGCTCCTTCAGGCACGTGGCGCAGCGTGCGCCGTGCGTGTTTTCGAAGCAGCTATGCAGGCTGTTGTGGCCCATGCGATCGCAATAGCAATAGCAAGGTTGCTGGTGAAGTACGACGGGGATTTTCGCCGCCAGGTCATAGGCGTGAGTTTGATAAGGATATTGCGCATCCGCTCCCCAGAGTTGGTCCTTCGTGAGGATGTCAGGCAGCTTCGTGCCCTTCGCCGGCGGGCCGGCGTTGTAGGCGGGAATGCCTCCTTCGTCTTCCTGAGCGGTAAATTGGGCCGACAAGGTCATGAGGATGGTCACGAGAAAAGCGAGGGTAAGAGCGCGGTAGGCGTACGTGCTGCCAAGCAGGTGGATCGGCGTCATGCAGGTCTCCTCGACTGATGTATTCTAACCTGCCTTCGGGCTGGGGAGTGGCTCTATTCAAATTGAGCTACCACCGGGCGCTGGCCTACCTCCCTGCGCCGATACTGCCAGGTGTATGATTATCCGCAACCCGTACCTCGAAGGCTTGTAGCGCCCCTCATCCCCCGGCGTAGACAAACCTCCAAAGAATTCAGGAGGTTCCCCGTAATGCCGTTCACGCTGTCTCTTCTCGCCAGCGGTGTGTTACTCGCGATCTTCATCGGAACCGTCTTTGGACCGTCGCGGCCTACGCTCCCAGGCAAACAATTGACTGCGACCGTGCCCCACAACTTCACCGGCGGCCTGCTGGCAAGCGGCTGCCAACAACCAGCAACAAACTAAGGAGAGAGACTGCCATGAGAAAACACACGATACTCCTGGGCGCAGTAGTGTTGGGATTGCTTTCAGCGCTGGGTTCCGCGCAGGTACCTTTCATCGACCAACCGCTCGTGCCGGATGCGACGACACCGGGTGGCCCGAAATACACTCTCACGATAAACGGCGCGGGCTTTGTCTCGGACTCGGTGGTGAATTGGAACGGCAACGCGCTGCTGACACGGTTCGTCAACTCTTCACAACTGACGGCGACCGTTCCCGCCGTGGACATTGCCACCGCGACCACGGCCTCGGTGACGGCGGTCAATCCCGCTCCTGGCGGCGGCACTTCGAATGTCGTGTTCTCCCCGATTACGGTTCCCACGTCGACAGTTGCATTTAGCAGGAGAGACCTTGCGGTCGGCGCGCTGCCCGATACCGTGGCGACCGGCGACTTCAACGGAGATGGAAAACTGGACCTGGCGGTTGCAAACGACTTCGACGGCGGCGGCTCCGTGTCGATCCTGCTGGGCAAGGGCGATGGCACCTTCCGACCTCAGGTTGAGTATGCCGTCGGCAAAGCTCCCAGCACGGTCCTGGTGGGTGATTTCAACGGCGACGGCATACTGGATGTCGCTGTTTGCAACCAACTCTCCAATACGGTTTCGGTCCTGCTGGGCAATGGCGACGGCACGTTTCAGGCCGCCCTCAATTCCTACACAGGAGACGGCGGGTCGTCCCAAATGGTGGCCGGCGATTTCAACCGGGATGGCAAGCTGGATCTGGCGACCGTAAGTTTCTACGGCGGGTTCGTCGCCATCTTGTTGGGCCAAGGCGACGGTACATTCAAGGAGCCTGTTGACTACGCCCTCCCCGGCGGCTCCACGTTGCCGATTGCGGTCGGCGACTTGACCGGAGACGGCAAGTTGGACCTTGTTGTCGCTGACTCCGATGGGAGCGAGATCGCGGTCCTGTTGGGCAATGGTGACGGCACATTTCAGCCCTACATTGCTTATCCCACAACCTACTTTCCTGAGTCTGTGGTTCTTGCGGATTTCAACGGCGACGGCAAACTTGATCTGGCTGCTTCCGGCGGCGGAGCGATCGGAACGATTCTGCTCGGTAACGGAGACGGCACGTTTCGGGAGATTGCCGGCTCCCCAGCGGGATGCGAGCTCCCCGGTCCCTGGTGCCAAACAGCCACAGCCGATCTCAGGGGTGATGGCAAGTTGGATCTGGTGGTTCCGAATTTTTCAGCCAATACGGTTCAAGTTCTGCTGGGTAACGGTGACGGGACTTTCCAGAACCCGCTCAGCTTTGCAACAGGCTCGAGTCCGTCTGGGGTGGCGATCGGCGACTTCAACGGAGACGGCCGGCTCGATCTCGCCGTCGCCAACTGGGGCGCGAACTCTGTGTCTGTCTTCCTACAGCAGGCACCCGGGCCAGCAATTACAGTCTCCCCGTCGAGCCTCAGTTTCGGGAACGAATTGATTGACGTAGCGAGCAAACGTCAAACGGTAGCTTTGACCAATACTGGAGCCGAGACGCTTGACATCCCCGGCATTGTCGCCAGCACCAATTTCGTGCAGCACAACGACTGTGGTTCCAGCGTGTTGGCAGGCGCGAGTTGTACGATCTCAGTGATCTTCAGCCCAACGACTATCGGCCCGAAAACCGGCGCCCTGACCATCACCGACAGCGCATCCAACAGCCCGCAGACCGTGACGCTGATGGGCATAGGCACGGTGTTGAGTCTGTCGACGACGAAGCTGGAATTCGGCAACGAAACAGTGGGCACCACCAGCTCTGCGCAGACGGTTACCTTGACTAACCATGCCCCCATCCGTGCTGTGTCTATTTCCGATGTAAGCATCAGGGGAGGCAACTCCCTTTCATTTGCTCAGACCAACAACTGCGGAGCAAGTGTGGCGCCAGGGGCAAGTTGCACCTTTAGCGTCACGTTCACTCCCCAAAGCAAGGGGATCAACACATCGGCGCTTTACATACGGAATGGCGGCGGCGACACTCCGGAAGAAGTGAAACTCAGCGGCGACGGAACGTAGACCTAGGGTGGTTCATACAAGTCGCTGCCATGCGGGCGCGATCTGTATACAATAAGAAAGCGCATGCCCGAAACGCCAATTACGGAGCCAGCGAACAGTCAAGCGCCGTTGACTCCGCGGATCGAATCCGATTCCGGAGTTCGACTGCGTCCGGCTTTAGGAGTATGGCTGCGCGATCTGATTGTCTCGCTCGCGATCTCGGCCTTTATCATCGTCTTCATCTACCAGCCGGTGAAGGTGGAAGGCACCAGCATGATGCCATCGCTCGAAGATCAGGAGCGGATCTTCGTCAACAAATTTGTGTACCGGCTGGAACCGATTTCTCGCGGAGACATTGTGGTGTTTCGTTATCCGCGCGATCCCTCGAAAAGCTACATCAAGCGCGTGATCGGAGTGGCCGGGGACCGAATCCGTATCGACGGCGGCCAGGTTTATGTGAATGGCGAGCCGCTCGATGAGGACTACGTTCCTCCCGCATACGCCGACTCACGGTCTTATCCTGAAACTGTGGTCCCACCGAACTGCTACCTGGTGCTGGGAGATCACAGGTCGATGTCGAACGACAGCCGCGATTTTGGACCGGTGAATCAGAGCTATATTTACGGCAAGGCTGTGTTCGGGTATTGGCCCATGGATAAACTGGGGCGAGTTCGGTAGCCGAGTGCGGTAAGATCCGTAGTTGGATACTGTGCACAGTCCAGTGCCGTAACTCCCCCGCGTAACTTCCCGCAGTGAAGCGCGTTATACTCGGAGGGCACTGCGGGACACGATTGCGCAGACATCGGACCCCGGATGCAGAATTCTTCACATGAAGCCGCTGGCCTATACCTCGCCTTATTCCTGGTTATTCTGGGCGGTGTTTGTCCTTACTTATGCCCCAGAGTTTTCGCTAATCGCGCGTTCGCGGCCGGCACAGGGGCAGAAGACTGACCGGGGCTCGATGACGGTCATCATGATGGCTGGCTGGATTGGGATGCTCGGAGCTTTCTCGGTTGCCGGAATTCGAGCCTTCGTCATCACGCATGGACAGAAAACCTGGTTTGTAACCGGCCTGGTGGTTCTAGTATGCGGCAGTTTGCTGCGACGCCATTGCTGGCGAATGCTCGGGAAACATTTCACTGGCGACGTGAGGGCATCGACAGAGCAGCCGGTGATTCAGCAAGGCGCATATCGCTGGGTGCGGCATCCCTCTTATACGGGCGGCATGCTGATGTATCTGGGAACAGGTATCGCGCTCACCAATTGGCTGAGTGTGGCGATCATCGCGCTGACGGGCGCGGCAGCGTACCTGTACCGTGTGCGGGTGGAAGAGCAGGCGCTGCGGGCCAATCTAGGGGCCCGCTATGAGGAATACATGCGCCGGACGAAGCGCTTCGTACCCTTCGTGTTCTGAGGGCCAGAGCGCCGCGAGCCAGTGAGGAATTTTCCCCGCTCGTTTTCTCTGCGCATGCCGGCAGTCGGACAGTGATTCTTCGCGGTGATGCCGTTGATTGCAATCGCAACTTTGAATCAAGGCAATCGCGTTCTGTGCTTGGCCTGAAGTCCAATCCCTGCTAAAATCCTTAAAATCCACTCCCCCGGAGCGAGAATGCAGGCTATCCTTGCGCTGGAAGACGGGCGAGTCTTCCGAGGCAAAGGCTACGGCGCCAAAGGCGAATGCTACGGCGAAGTCGTTTTTAATACTTCCATCACCGGCTACCAGGAAATTTTCACCGACCCATCTTATTCGGGACAGATCGTTGTCCTGACCAATCCTCAAATCGGCAACTACGGCACTAACCAGGAAGACAACGAAGCCACGCGTCCGTGGATCGAAGGGCTGATCGTGCGCGAGTTTTCGAAAGTGAGCTCGAACTGGCGCTCGCAGCAGGTGGCTGAGGAATATCTAGAACAATTCCAGGTGCCAGTGCTGTCGGATATCGACACGCGGGCGCTGGTGCGGCATCTGCGTGATCACGGAGTAATGCGCGGTGTGGTCTCGACCATCGAGAGCGACGCCGAGAAGTTGGTAGCGAAGGCGAATTCTATTCCGAAGATGGACGGCACCGACTTGGCCAAAGAGGTGAGCACGAAACGGCCTTATGTGTGGGAGGTGGGCGAGCGCTCGCACGAGCCGGTGGCCGTAGTAGGGGTAAAGGACGAGCCAGAGCGGTTTCACGTAGTAGCTTATGATTTCGGAATCAAGCAAAACATTTTACGTAAGTTACGCGGCGAAGGTTGCCGGGTGACGGTAGTACCCGCTCAAACCCTCGCAGAGGATGTGCTCGCCTTGAAGCCGGATGGTGTGTTTCTGTCGAATGGCCCGGGCGATCCTGAGCCGTGTACGTATGCGGTGGACAGCATTCGTCGGCTGATGGGAAGAATGCCGATCTTTGGAATTTGTCTGGGACATCAACTCGCCGGCATTGCGCTTGGCGGAAAAACCTTTAAGCTGAAGTTTGGACACCATGGCGGAAATCATCCGGTGAAGCAGTTGCAGACAGGCAAGATTGAGATCACGGCGCACAATCACAACTTTGCCGTCGATCCGGATTCGCTGCCGGAGAGTGAAGTCGAACTCACACACATCGATCTGAACGATCAAACGCTTGAGGGCCTGCGGCATCGCAACTTGCCGCTATTCAGTGTGCAGTATCACCCGGAAGCCGCGCCGGGCCCGCACGATTCGCATTACCTGTTCAAGGAGTTCGCAAAAATGATGGAGGAGTGGAAAGGGTGAGCGGAGGGTGTTCAGCGAATCCCGTTTCTGATTCGGTTGGTCCCGTTACGGCACGAATGGCAACTACAACGCTACAGAAGACGCTCGGAGCTTTCTATACGGGTCAACCAGCAGCGGACCGGCTTGTCGGGTGGGCGATCTGCAACGCCTCAGAGTCGGTCTTAGATCCGAGCTGTGGAGATGGCGTATTCGTCGGCGCGGCATATTCACGACTTAGGGATCTCGGCTGCACCGACTCTCCCCACGTTTGCGGAGTTGACATATCCGAAGACGCGCTGAGATTAGCTCGCGAACGGGTGGAATCCGCCCGACTCGTGCAAGAAGATTTTTTCAATCTCACTCCCTCCTCGCTGGGAAGTTTTGACTGCGTCGTGGGAAATCCACCCTTCATTCGCTATCAGACGTTCAACGGAGATCTAGGGCACGAGCGTGCCAAAGAAGCGGGGGTGAACCTTCCCCGTTTGGCCTCGTCGTGGGCGCCGTTCCTCGTCCATGCGTCTCGTTTCTTGCGTCGCGGCGGGCGGCTGGGGATGGTGATGCCGGCCGAACTCGGGCACTCGATGTACGCACGTGAAGTTTTGCGATTCCTAGTTGGAAACTTCCGGCATGTTGCCGTTGAAATGTTTAGGGATAAGCTCTTCGAAGAGTTGAGCCAGAGCACGGTTCTGTTATTTTGCGAAGGATACGGCGAGCCCAACCGCGCATTCATAGTCACGTCTTCCGATGACTTGAAGGGAAATGACCGTCAGGTCGCCAGAATAGACGTCGCGCTTATCAAGAGCGGACAGTTTCGATTCACTCATTATCTGGTGCCGCAAGAGGTGCGCTCTTTATACGAAGGTCTTGCCGCAGACAAGCGAGTCCAGAGACTTGGCGATGCGGCTGACGTAGGAATCGGCTATGTCACGGGAGCTAACGATTTCTTTCATCTATCCGCCGAAGAATGCCACCGCTGGGAAATACCCAAACGATTCTTGCGTCCATGTGTGCTTAATCTCCGCGGATTCAAAGGCCTTGAATACGATCAGCAATACTGGAGGGATCGGCGCAGCAAAGGCGAGAAGGTTTATTTATTGGCACTGCCCACTTGCCCTGCCGAGAGCTTTCCGGCAAGCGTCCAAGGGTACTTGCGGCATGGCGAGCTAAATGGCCTGCGGAAACGATACAAGTGTCGTATCCGTCAATTTTGGCACGCCGTGCCGCATGTCCGGATTGCAGATGGATTTCTTTCCTACATGTCGGGGGCGCAGCCTCTGCTCGTAACAAACGCCGCTAACCTCGTTGCGCCCAACACGGTTCACGTGCTTCGATTCAACCGAAAGAGCGATCCACTGCCTTATGCCGCTTCGTGGAAAAGTTCGCTGACGAGATTGAGCTGCGAGCTTGAAGGCCATGCCCTAGGCGGAGGGCTGTTCAAGCTGGAACCTTCGGAGGCAGGAAACGTTCTCGTTGTTCGTCCGCGAGCTACAGCCCTCAGAAGCCTAATGTCACGTGTAAGGAGCGGTCGGCTCGAACCAGAGCAGTTCTCCGACGTTGCGGATCGGTATCTTCTTAGAGGTTATCTGGGTCTCAGTCCGGCAGAGTGCGTACTGTTACGCGAAGGTGCAGGAAAGATCGAGTCATGGCGAAAACACAAGTGACCCCGATTCCAATTCGGACCTTGGAACAAGCGCTGCTGGCATTCTGCGGTACTGTCAAGACGCAATCCGGAAAGCACATAAAGCCATTCCATGCACATTGTTCAAATCGTCTTGTGATTGAGGGAGGATTCCCGCCAGAATGGGTGCGTCCTTGCCCGCCTCTGGCGAGCAAGCAAGGAGCCAACAACCGATACGCTTTGCACTACTCCAAGGCCTGCGAGGACTCTTCGGAGCAGTCTGTGCTTGGGGGGATGAAATATAAAAATATTGACGTAACTGTAGTCATTCCCGGAATCGGACCGGCCCTTGGCATTTCTGCGAAGAGCACTGGGAATGCTTTCCGTAACCTAACAAACCGAATGGAGGAAGCGCCGGGCGACTGCGCCAATATTCACATGATGTATCCGGGCTTTGTCTTCGGATTCTTACACCTCATCAAGTTTGCAAAGGTGACAGAAGTGAGCGGTCCGAAGGATGCATCGTTTAACGCCGAAGGCAAGCCACTCGAAAGTATTGCGCGGTATCACAACGCGCTAAGTGCATTAACTGGACGAACCACCATAACCGACGCCCCAATGCGGTACGAATCCGTCGGACTCCTCGTCTATCGCTGCCTGGAAGGAAAGGCCGAGGTCTGGCCTAACTATCCCCCGCCCGAAAGCCCGATCCATTGTTCGCGATTCTTTCAGAAACTCTACGACATTTACGACCTTCGTTATGCCTACCCGGACTCCAGTGGGCGTAATCACCGAAAAATGTGGGTGACGCCGAAAGGCGCTTTGGCCGAGAGGGTAGATGCGGTTGCCGGTTTTCCGTGGGAACCACGGCTGAGTTCGGACGAACCGGAGCCGGCCTCATGAATTCATTCGTATGAAGCTAACACTAAATGCCCAAACGCACTGATATCTCGAAAATCCTGATTCTCGGCTCCGGCCCCATCGTCATCGGGCAGTCGGCGGAGTTTGATTACTCCGGCACGCAGGCTTGCAAGGCGCTCAAGTCTGAGGGTTTTGAAGTGGTGCTGGCCAACTCGAATCCGGCGACCATCATGACCGATCCGGAGATTGCTGACCGCACCTATATCGAGCCGCTCACCCTCGAGTATTTGGAAGCGATCATCCGCATCGAGCGGGAACTGACGCCGGGCGCGGGTTTCGCCGTGCTGCCTACCGTCGGCGGGCAGACTGCGCTCAACCTTGCCATTGAACTTTCCGATGGCGGCGTTCTTGAAAAATACAATGTGAGCCTGATCGGCGCGAACGTCGAGGCCATTAAGAAAGCAGAGGACCGGCTCTTCTTCAAGGACGCGATGCAGAAGATCGGGCTCGACGTTCCCAAGTCGGCGTTGGTGAACAGCACAAAAGATGGCCTGGAATTCGCCGGCAAGATCGGTTTTCCGGTCATCATTCGTCCATCGTTCACGCTCGGCGGGACGGGGGGCGGCATCGCCTTCAACCGCGAAGAGTTGGTTGAAGTGCTGACCCGTGGTTTGGATATGTCTCCGGTTCACGAGGCCCTGATCGAAGAGTCGGTGCTGGGATGGAAAGAATTCGAACTCGAGGTGATGCGTGACACCAGAGACAATGTCATCATCATTTGCTCGATCGAGAACTTCGATCCCATGGGCGTGCACACGGGCGACTCCATTACAGTGGCCCCGGCGCAAACCCTCACGGACCGCGAGTACCAGGCGATGCGCGACGCCTCGATTGCGGTGATCCGCGAAATTGGCGTGGACACCGGCGGGTCGAACATTCAGTTCGGCGTGAATCCTGAAACCGGACGCATGGTGGTCATCGAGATGAACCCACGCGTTTCGCGCTCGTCGGCGTTAGCGTCGAAGGCTACGGGATTTCCGATTGCGAAGATCGCCGCGAAACTTGCTGTGGGATACACGCTGGATGAAATTCCCAACGACATCACGCGCAAGACTCCGGCGTGCTTCGAGCCGACGCTCGACTACGTGGTGGTGAAGATTCCAAAGTGGCAGTTCGAAAAGTTTCCCGGAGCCGACGAGAGCCTTGGGGTTCAGATGAAGTCGGTCGGCGAAGTGATGGCGATCGGCCGTACCTTTAAAGAGGCGTTGATGAAGGGCGTTCGCTCCCTCGACACAGGGAAGCGCGTTGGCGGCGGAAAGATCGAGCCCAAGATTCTGACGCAGCGGCTGGTGACGCCGCATCCCGAGCGGCTGGCCTATGTGCAATATGCCTTGCGACAGGGGCACACGGTAAAGCAGATCGCAAAGATGACCTCGATGGATCCGTGGTTCCTGTATCAGCTGAAAGAAATTAACGACATGCAGCTTGAGTTGGAGAAGCACCCGATTGAGTCGATTCCAACCGAGGTGCTGCGCGAATCCAAACGCATGGGATTTTCCGATGGGCGCCTGGCAAATGTGTGGCGGCTGGAAGGCCAAGAGAAAGTTCGGCATTTGCGCAAGAAGCACGGTGTCCTGCCCGTCTACAAGCGCGTGGACACGTGTGCGGCGGAATTCGAAAGCTTTACGCCGTATCTTTACTCGACCTACGAGGACGAAGACGAGGCCACCCCGACCGACAAGAAGAAAATCATCATTCTGGGCAGTGGGCCGAACCGCATCGGGCAGGGTATTGAATTCGATTATTGCTGTTGTCACGCATCGTTCGCACTGCACGAAGATGGATACGAGACGATCATGATCAATTGCAATCCTGAAACTGTCTCGACCGATTACGACACCAGTGACCGTCTCTACTTTGAGCCGTTGACCTTTGAAGATGTTTGGGCGATTTATCAGCACGAGACGTCGAAGGGTGCGCCCTGCGGCGTGATCGTGCAGTTTGGTGGGCAGACGCCTCTCAACCTGGCTCTGCCCCTTAAGGCCGCGGGCGTCAACATTATCGGCACATCGCCGGAATCGATTGACCTGGCTGAAGATCGCAAACACTTCAACAAACTGCTGGAAGAACTGCAAATTCCGCAGGCGGCGGGAATGATGGCAACCTCGCTGGAGGAGGCGATCGACGGAGCAAAGCACGTGGGATATCCGGTGGTGGTGCGGCCCTCCTACGTGCTCGGCGGCCGCGCCATGGTGATCGCCTACGATGAAGAGTCGGTTCTGCGGTACATGAAAGAGGCGGTCGAGTACTCGCACGATCGACCGGTGCTGATCGATCACTTCCTCGAAGACGCGATTGAAGTGGACGTCGATGCGCTCGCTGATGGCGAGGACGTGGTGATTGGCGGAATCATGCAGCACATCGAGGAAGCCGGCATTCACTCGGGCGACTCATCCTGCGTGCTGCCAGCCGTCGATATTCCACAGCACCTTATGGAGCGCATGCGCGACTACACCTTCAAGCTGGCGCGCGCGCTCAAGGTAGTTGGGCTGATGAATATCCAGTTCGCCATTCCGCGCGGCGATGGCAGCGGATCAGGCAACGGCGCCGAAGGCGGAAAAGTCTATGTGCTTGAGGTCAACCCGAGGGCTTCGCGTACGGTTCCGTATGTTTCGAAAGCCACAGGCGTGCCGCTGGCAAAGATTGCTGCGCGGCTGATGACGGGGCGCAAGCTGCGGGAATTCCTTCCGGAGAATATCGACCGCCGCACCGACCTCGATACAGGAAGCTGCTACTACGTGAAGTCGCCGGTATTTCCGTGGAACAAGTTTCCCGGCGTCGATACCGTGCTGGGGCCGGAAATGAAATCAACCGGCGAAGTAATGGGCGTCGGCGACAGCTTCGGCGAAGCCTTCGCCAAGGCGCAGTTGGCTGCAGGCCAGAAGTTGCCGACCCAGGGCACGGTCTTCATCAGCGTGACCGACCACGACAAGCGGTACGTCGCTGAACTCGCGCGCAAGTTTGTACATATGGGGTTCAAGCTGGTAGCGACTTCCGGCACTGCAGACGTGATCGAATCCGCGGGCATGAAAGTCGAACGAGTCTACAAAGTGAAGGAGGGTCGTCCGAACGTGGTGGATTTCATAAAGGGCCAGCGCATTCATCTGATCGTCAACACGCCCACTGGTCTGGAGCCATGGTTCGACGAGAAGGCGATCCGCCGCGCGGCGGTCATGGCGCGCATTCCGACCATCACTACGCTTTCGGCGGCACGGGCCGCCGCGGAAGGGATCGCGGCGTTGCAGCGTGGCGAAGTGAATATCAGAGCCCTGCAGCAGTTGCATGCGGAACGAAATGTGAGCAGGACCTGAATGCTCGGATGGAAGAAAGTCCTGATTCGCTTCGTACTGGTTTTGGCCATGCTGAGATCCCTTCGTAGCTTTGCCTGTGTTACAATGTATCCATATGAGTAATACACTCACAGTCCGCCTTCCCGAAGAGCTTTTGGAGCGGCTGCGCGAGAAATCGCGTCGCACCGGGCTCCCAATGGGAAAGGTGGTCCGTCAATCGCTGGAGGCCGCGCTTCAGCCTGATGTAAATCAGGCGTGGAGGAAGTTTGCCGGTGTGATCAAGGGCGGCCCAAGGGATGTTTCCTCGCGGAAAGGGTTTTCGCGGGGATGAATGCCATCGCCGATACTGGCCTGCTTGTGGCGCTCGGAAGAGAGGCAGACCAATATCACGAGTGGGCGGCGCAAATAGCTGAGCAAATCACATGGCCTGTCCTGACTTGCGAAGCGGTGCTCGCCGAAGCCGCTTTTCATTTACAGTCTAGCCAATACGTTTTGGAGCTGTTGAAAGATAATCTCGTTCGCATTGCATTCGACTGCACGAAACATCTGGAACATCTCCACGCTCTCGCCACTCGCTATGCCGATCGAAAACCGGATCTTGCCGATCTTTGTCTCATCCGTATGAGCGAACTCTACCCGCGGTACACGCTCATCACCGTGGACGAAGACTTTCGCGTCTACCGGCGCAACAAGCGAGAAGCCATCCCGCTGCTCTGCCCGCCCAGGAAGTGATACGCTAAGCCGTAGCACCAATGGTGCTGCGGAAAGGTTAGCAAGACAATGCTACTTCACGGTATTTTTCCTCCCATTACCACGCCGTTCTATCCCGACGGCAACGTCTACTTCAAGAAGCTCGAGAGCAACGTTGAGCGATACTCGCGTACGCCGTGTGCCGGCATCGTCGTACTTGGATCGACGGGTGAGGCCATTCTACTTTCCGATCAAGAGCGGCGAGACGTCCTCAAATCGGCACGCGAGGCCACTGCGCCGAACAAAGTGCTGATCGCGGGCACAGGGATCGAATCGGCGATCGAGACTTTGCGGCTGACCGAGTACGCCGCCGAACTCGGCTACGATGTTGCCATGGTGCGCACTCCGCATTACTACAAGAAGCAGATGCAACCGGCAAACATTCTGGCGTTTTATCGCACCGTGGCCGATCGTTCGCCGCTGCCTGTGATTATTTACAACTTTCCTCAGGCGACCGGCTACGACATTCCGGCAGAACTCGTGATCGAACTGGCGGAGCATCCGAACCTGATCGGAATTAAGGAATCGAGTGGAGACGTGGACAAAGTGCGCAAAATGGTGGAGGGTGCACGACACATAAAGCGCAGCGCAACCGTCACTGAGACGTTCGAGGCAGTGACGCCACGCATGTTGGCGGCCGCGACTGCAGGGTCGAGTGGAGATGGAGGGGAACTGGTTTCGGTTGCCGTGTTGGCAGGTTCTTCATCCTTGCCGAAGCCTTCTTCCGCGGCCGTCACGGTGGTCGGCAACATTAAAACCAGGCAGAAAGAAACTGGATTTCAGGTGCTGGTAGGCGCCGCCAACAAGTTGCATCCTTCACTTGATGCTGGAGCAGTGGGCGCGATTCTGGCGTTCGCCTGTCTCGCCCCGACCTCATGCTATGAAATCTATGCCGCGTGGAAAGAAGGCGACGGTGAGTTGGCGCGACTGAAACAGCAGCGTATTGCTCGCGCGGCAGAACGCGTTGTGGGCGAGTTAGGGATTCCTGGAGTAAAGCATGGCATGGACTTCAACGGCTACTTTGGAGGTCCGGCACGCTTGCCGCTGCTGCCACTTACCGGCGAAGTGAAGAGCGAAGTAGAGGGAATGTTGGCGGATATAAGAAATTAGGCGGAGTCCAGAACACGGAGTCCAGAACGTTGAGATAGAGATCGTCCGTTCCTGATGTTCAAAGAGCCTGCCAAGGGGCAACCCAGGTCTTGTGATCCAGATCACATTTCCGTATACTATGTTCGAACGAACGTTCGAATGATCCTCAGCTCTCTGCAATGGCATGGCAGGTGTGACAACAGCGGCGCGTGTTTCTCTGCGAAGGCATCGTCGTGCCTCGGCGCCGGCCACTCGCTTTGACCGGCGCTTAGCGGAGATCCTCGCCCACGCCACCGACGTTTTCTGTGAGAAGGGATACGAAGGCGCCTCGATGCGCGATCTTTCGCGCGCCAGCGGCATGTCCCTGGCAGGGCTTTATTACTACTTCGAATCCAAAGAGCGACTTCTCTTTCTGATCCAGAAGCACACGTTCTCGACGATCGTGCAGCGGCTTAAGACGCGTCTGGAGGGAGTCAGTGATCCGGAGATGCAAATCCGAATCTTTATTCTGAATCACCTTGAATATTTTCTAGCCAATCCGGCTAGCATGAAGGTTTTGACGCACGAGGCCGATGTGCTGAAAAACGGGTTCGCGTCAGAAGTGGCTGCGATCAAGCGGGAATACTACCGAATCTGCGTCGGCCTGCTTGATGATTTGAAACGCAACCGGGGATTGGAATTCTCCACGCGCATCGCGGTTCTCAGCCTCTTCGGTATGATGAATTGGATCTACACCTGGCATAAGCCGCGGGTCGACGCCGACGCAGAACAAATTGCACGCGAGATGGGCGACATTTTTCTGCGTGGCGTGATGGACGGTGCCGCCGGCCGCAAATGAAGCCGGCGACTTCAAAGAGCGTCACCGGGCTAAGATCGCGAAAGACTAGATCGGCAAAGATTAGAAAGAAAAGATAAAGAAAAGATCAGAAAGATCATAAGGATAAGGAGTGATAAACATGGCGACGACAATGCAACCGACTACCGGCGAAACCACCAAGCAGCTTGTTAACTACCGGCGCGACGGCGGCGTCGCGGTGATCGAGATGTGCGATCCGCCGGCGAACACCTACACCTACGAGATGAACCGGCAGCTCGACGATGCAATCCTGCGCGCACGCATGGAGAATGACGTCTACGTAATTTTGCTCACCGGCGCGGGCGACAAATTCTTTTCGGCGGGAGCGAATATCAAGATGCTGTCGAGTGTCGATCCAACCTTTAAGTATTACTTCTGCCTGCACGCCAACGAGATGCTGCTGCGGCTGGAGCACACGCCAAAGCTGGTGATTGCGGCGATCAATGGGCACTGTGTGGGCGGCGGACTGGAGATCGCGATGGCCGCCGACATACGCATCGCGCGAAAAGATGCGGGCAAGATCGGTCTGCCTGAAGTGAACTTGGGTGTGCTGCCTGGAACCGGCGGCACGCAGCGGCTCTCGCGGCTGGTCGGAAAGAGTAAAGCGATCGAACTGATGGTGACGGGCAACACCTTCTCGTTTGAGGAAGCGCAGGAACTTGGCATCATCAACGACATTTATGAGCGCGATGGCTTCATGGAAAACATGATGGAGTACGCCAAACAGTTCTGTCCTCCGAACAAGGCTGCCAAGGCTGTGGGACGGATCAAGCGTGCGGTGCAGACGGGGTGGGAGATTCCCATGGAGTCGGCGCTGGCGGTGGAGCGCGAGAACCAGCAAATACTTTTCCAGAGCGACGATGCGAAGGAAGGCCTGGCTGCTTACGTGGAGAAGCGGCCGGCGGTTTTCACAGCGAAGTGAAAAGAAGCATTCAGCATCCAGCACTCGGCATTCAGCCCTTGGAGCTTGCCATCCATAAAGACGTGAAACTGAATGCTAATTGCTGAATGCCGAGTGCTCACGCCACCAAGCAAGGCGAAAAAAGGAATCACATTATGCCGGGAAAAGTAGCAAAAATTGGAACTTTCAGTGATTGGGTCGGGATGTTCAACGACTGGCGTAAAGATATAGGCGTGAACACGCAGGACATCGAGGCCTTTCACTTCGACACTCTCTACGGCGCGATCGATACGGAGGAAATCGAATTCGGTTCCTACAAGGGCCGGCGCAAGTGGGAAAACCTGCGCCAGATTCCGACGCAGCAAATGCGCGATGCGCTGATGAACATGATCGTCTACCAGGGTGACACCGAGTTTGCCAGCGTCGAGCAGCAGCGCAATCTTCTGGAAAACGCGCCCACCGATTGGGATCGCCGCGCCATCACACGCGTCATGATTGAGGAGATGCGTCACGGTTGGCAGATGTGCGCGTTGCTCGTCGATCACTTCGGATACTCGGGCAAGATTGAGGCGCAGAAAATGTTGGAGCGCCGAGCCTTCGAGAACAAGCGCCTGCTGGGCGCATTCAACGTTGATGTCGACAACTGGATGGATTTTTTCACCTACACCGATTTCGTCGATCGCGACGGTAAGTTTCAGCTGCAGATGCTGAAGTATTCCGCATTTGCTCCGCTCGGCCGCTCCATGTCGTACATGTTGCGTGAAGAGGCGTTTCACATGGGCACGGGGAATGACGGCCTGAGGCGCATTGTGGAAGCCGGGGTGATTCCAGGCTGGCTGATTCAGAAGTACCTCAACAAGTGGATTTCAAGTTCTTATGATCTGTTTGGCACCGACCATTCTTCGTCGGCGCACTGGGCCTACGTTTGGGGCGTGAAGGGGCGTTACGACGAGCCCAAGAACGACCATGCGCCCGATCTTGACGATTTGAACGACTACAACCGTAATCTTTATCGCGACGAAGTGGCGGGATTGATTGAGCGCTTCAATAGTGCGTTGAAGCCGGGCCAGCCGAAGCTCTACGCCCCGCACATCAAGTTCAATCGCGAGATCGGACGATGGGCGGGACAGAAATTCCATGCTCAGTCGGGCGAAGCGCTCGACGACCGCGCCTACCAGGAACATCTCGGGGAATACATGCCCGGCCCGGCCGACAGGAAGCTCCTGCTCGACATCATCGAAACCGAAAAGAAATGGATTGCGGAGAAAGCCGGCGCCCGCGACCCGCTGGCCAGCATCGGCGAAGTGCGCAAGTCGGCAATCAATCTGTAAGTCATCAATCTGTAAGTCAAGGATCTTTTCACACAGAGGCACCGAGACATAGAGAAAAACATGGCCACGTTGGTAGAATCCAAACTCGCCCGTCTTTCAGTCGATATGAGCGCCCCCCTGGCGCGCATTGTTTTGCGCCATGCTCCCCTGAACATCATCGACATTCCGATGATGGACCAGTTGGCGCATACGCTAGCGGAATTGGAAGCACGGCCGGACATTTCCATCGTTGTGCTCAGTGGCGACGGGAAGGCTTTTTCGGCTGGGGTCGATGTTGCGGCACATACTCCCGACAAAGTCGAAGAGATGTTGAACCACTTCCACGCGGTGGTTCGAGGCCTGATCGCGACGAAGAAAGTTACGATTGCCGCGGTTCACGGAAATTGCCTCGGCGGCGGCGCGGAGTTGGCGATGGTTTGTGACATCGTATATACGTCCGCGACTGCAAAGTGGGGATTTCCAGAGATTAAGCTCGGCTGCTTTCCTCCGGTGGCGTGTACGGCGCTGGCTGCATTGGTGGGGCAGAAACGAGCCTCAGAGTTGATTCTGAGCGGGCGGACGATTACTGGCATCGAAGCGGAAGAGATCGGGTTAGCCAATCACGCCGTACAGGATGAAAAGCTGGTTGAGAGCGTAGAAAATGCCGTGCAGGAATTGCGCATGCTAAGTCCCGCAGCGTTGGCCGTGACAAAGAAAGCTCTCTACGCCTGGGATTCGATGCACTTCGATAAAGGTCTCGCGCGCGCGGAGAAGATTTACCTGGAAGAGTTGATGAAGACAACGGACGCGCAAGAGGGAATCCGTGCCTTCATGGAGAAGCGCGAACCGAGATGGGCAGGGAAGTAGCCAGCGGTGAACCGCCTTATGGATTACGAGATCACGCCTGAAGAAGTGAAGACGAAGCTGGATCAGGACGAGAAATTCACCCTGCTCGACGTTCGCGAGTTGTGGGAGTTTGAAACTGCGCACATGGCGGGGGCGAAGCTGATGCCGATGGGGGATGTGCCATCACGCGCCCATCAGGAACTGGACCCGGACGATCACGTTGTGGTGGTTTGCCATCACGGTGTCCGGTCAATGAATGTGACGGCGTGGCTGCGCCAGCAGGGATTCGAGAAAGCGCAATCCATGCGGGGCGGCATCGACGCGTGGTCCCGCCAGGTGGATGCGAATATACCGACGTACTGAATGCAAACGCTCGTGCCTGGCGTCCGGCGGCTAGCGATTGAGCCCGTTGAATGATCACCGACTGCCACATCCATATCTCGCCGCTGGAGATGTTTAAGCCGCACGCGCTCGAACTCATGAAGAAGAAGCGTGCGAACTTCGAGCAGATTGCCGAGTTCTCCCGCTCCCCAAAGGCGTTTCTGAAATATCTCGATGCGTGTGGCGTCGACCGTGGGGTGCTCATTAACTATGTGGCGCCGGAGGTAATTGGCTTTACCAGCGGCGTAAATCAATTCATTGCGGATTACGTTAAGGAAGATCCGAAGCGTCTGCTCTCATGCGGCAGCCTGCATCCACGACATACGACGAACGTTCTGGCCGATATGGAGCAGATTCTGCGGCTTGGAATTCGCCTGATCAAGATCCATCCTCCGCACCAGCTTTTATTTCCGAACGATTACTTGAATGGCGTCAAGGAACTGGAAATCATTTACCGCGCTGCCGAGGCCAACGGCGTTCCAGTGATGTTTCACACCGGGACGTCCATCTTTCCTGGAGCGCGCAACAAGTACGGCGATCCTATGTACGTGGACGACGTAGCGGTGGACTTTCCCAAACTAAAAATTCTGCTGGCACATGGCGGCCGTCCGCTTTGGATGCAGACGGCGTTTTTTCTGATCCGCAACCATGCCAATGTGTATCTCGATATCAGCGGCATCCCGCCCAAGACTTTGCTGCAGTACTTTCCCCGACTGCGGGAGATTGCGCACAAGACTCTTTTCGGCACGGATTGGCCGGGCCCGGGGGTGCCGGACATCAAGCAGAATCTTGATGAATTCCTCGCGCTGCCGCTCGAGCCGAAGCTTCAACAACAGATTCTCAGCAAGACCGCTCTAAGCCTCTGGCCTGCTTGATCGCCTATTTAGGCTTCCACAATCCAATCGTGTTGCCGTCCGGGTCGGCGAACCACGCGAAGGTGCCCGTCGGAATCTCCACTGGAGGTACAAGCGTCTTACCTCCGAGCTTGCCTGCCTTGTCCAAATAACCTTGCACATCATCAACCTGAATGTAGAAGATCGTGTAGTGATGCGACTGGTGGCCCAGGGTCGAAATATGGCCCTGAATCCCGGTGTCGGCGCCGGTGCTGATCAGGGTTGCGGGGCCCATCGGCTGCATGTTCCAGCCGAAAAGGTTGGAGAAGAAGTTTGCCGTCTTGGAGCTGTCGCGGCAGCCGATTTCAAAGTGACCACGGGGTGGCTGTGAAAGATCACGGCCACCCCGTCCGCTGCCGTCGTTGTCATGCCGCGACCGGAGCCACTGCGCGAGCCATGAGTAGTTGTCTCACTTCTTCAATATAGTCTTCGGCATCTCCGACAGTTCTCAGACTTTGCACCCGAGCGACAATGGCTGTCTCTGCCTCCGGGGGTGATATCTCTTTGTGGAGACGCATGACGGAGTAAACGAATCCGGGCAAGTTGCCCATCGAATCGATCGGTTGCTCCCGTTTGCTTTCTTGTTGTGCGGCCGTAAGAACCATTTCTCGGGCGGCGGGGAAGGCACGGTCCAAGTCGGCCGCCCGGGGATAAGGAATGGAAGTGGGACAGTCCTGCCTTGGAGTTTGCAATGTGATCAAGCTATGGAGGCTGCGGGCCGCTTTGTCCCTTGCGGTCAGAGGCGCCAGGAGGAATAACGCCTCCACCGTGGCGGGTATGGAGGCATGATCGTAGAGCCGGCCATCGATCACACCCTTAGCAACCAGAGGCGAAACAATCACCGCCGGAACACGCACTCCGTATTGATTGAAGGTGAAGCCCCTGGTGTTAACGTCTGGCATCACCTGCTTGTCTCCGGGAGGAGGCGCTACTGGCGGAGCCACGTGGTCGTAGAAACCACCGTGCTCATCGTAGGTGATGATCAACATGCTGTGCTCCCAGATGGGGGAGTTTCTAATCGCAGAGTAAACGTCGGCGATAAAGCGATCGCCGTTTCTTACGTCGTCGAGCGGGTGCTGCGAGTTACCTCCTTTAAAGTCGCTCCAGAAACGACCATAATCCGGCTCGATAAAGGTGAACTGTGCCGCTTCACCGCGCTTGAGGTTGTCTTTCAAAGAACTGAAAAACTTCAGGTCCAAGTGAGAAATGCCTGCCACGGATGCACAGTTGCTGCCGAGGAGTTGATCGACGTAGATATCCCAATCTAGGGCATTTGCGTCGAATAATGTACCATTTGCAAACGTGAAGCCATGTCCCACGGTGCTCCAATATTTCACCTGGTCGGACGTGGGACTGTCGTCAAGGCCGCCGGACGAAGCCGCGAAGGCAAAGTATCGATTGGGCCAGGTAGGTCCGGGAAGTGAGGCGAGCCAGTTATCGCAGACGACGAATTCTCGAGCCAGGGCTGCAAGGGCGGGGATTTGACCCGGATTGTAACACTTCATCAATGCTGCAGGATCGGTTGCTCCCGGAACGGCGGCGTAGTCGGCGACAAAACCACTGTTGTTGATTGAAGGATACGCCGCACCTGGGTGATAATCGTCGGTCGAACCGTGGAGTTGCTTGAGCACGTTGAGAAACTCATGACCTGGGTCCGCGGGCATGCTCCAATCGGCTCCTTTGCCGACAGGGAAGGTCCGGCCGCCATATTGGTTCGACTCATCTCCCTTCAATCCGTCGATGCATCGCACCTGATTGGTCTCGGCATCTTTGCCGGTAATTCCGGAGAAACCGAGCATATGATCGAAAGACCGGTTTTCCATCATCAAGACGAACACATGTCGTATCGGCCCCGCATAGGGGGATACCTCGGTTACCTTTAGCAGCTTTCCCGCTGTCCTCAGCTCGGTTATGTTCTGAGAGTCGTAGGATAAGTGCCCCCCGTCGTAATCCGATTTCAGTAGCTGCTGGTTGTCCCACGTCCAGGAAGTGGCGCCGTTCCAGTCCCAGAAACAGACGCGGCCTTTCTCTACTGACAACCATTTCCACTGCGAACCATACAGGTCAGGCCCTACGCAGTAATAGGTTTTGCCTTTCTCAACGTAACGTTGCAGCGACAGGGCATCATTTCCATTAGTGACCACGATGGCCCAGCGATTGTCATTCCATCCTAGCCAGCCCACTTCGTGGTTATCAGTTGTCGACAACGCAATCCGAAACAGACCTGTCTCGGTACGCTGTACCGCCGGACGGATGGTTTCCTTAGGCGCAAAATTCTTGTCTGCAGGTACTCTGCCAGGAGGTATACTTCCGTTACCACTTCCCGCTTTAGGCATATCCATTTCCTTTCATGCTACGAAATAGATTCAGCCGACAATCTCCCTCATCGTTCCAAACGCGGGTGACCCATCCTTTTGCGCGTTTGCAAGGCGTGGGCATTCTCACCGCAGCCCGCGTCAAGGTCACAGCTCGGGCTACGGATTGAACCAGATCCTCTCGACGAGGTAGCGAAAGTCGGGCATTATTATGTATGCCCACTCAGCCTTTCCTCAGAGGTGACTGCTTAAGCACAATCAGTGTCCCTGGCTCTGGTTGAATGGACAACCTCTTGAAACATCACAGCTGGCCCATAACGCCTGCCCTCAGGCGGTGGCGCAAATCATAGCACAGCTCCGGCGTGCCCTGTGACTCCAGAAATCGAAGACATCCAGCACTGATCACGCAGGCCATGGAACCTGCGCGTTTTTTGGGGTATAAAAGAAAGTTGCATTCCCCGCGGTACTCCCTCCCGCGGCTTCGGCAACGGCAATCAATCCGATCAAGCGAGATGCTTATGTCCAGTGTTACTACAACCCTCGGCCCCAAAGGTCTGGAAGGCATCGTTGCCACCAATTCCGGTATTTGTTATATCGATGGCAACCGCGGCGTTCTTGCTTATCGCGGCATTGACATTCACGAGCTTGCCGAGCATTCCACGTTTGAAGAAACCTGCTACCTGTTGTGGTTTGGGCGCCTTCCAAATCGCAACGATTTGAAAGACCTGCAGCAGCGTTTGGCGGACGAGCGTCACCTCGATCCGGCGATCCTCCAATTCTTGCGCGATGTCCCCAGGAGCGCGCTGCCGATGGATGTGCTGCGTACCGCTGTTTCTGCACTGGCCTTCTACGATGCGGACGAGAAGAGCAACGATCACGATGCGAATGTGCGCAAAGGCATCCGGCTCACTTCGCAGATCGCAATGATCGTCGCCGCCTATGACCGGACGCGCAAAGGCAAGCCGGTTGTCGAAGCCGACCGTTCCTTATCGCATGCCGCCAACTTTCTACTACAGTTGAATGGAAGCAAGCCTTCATCCACGGCGGAGCGAGCGCTCGATACTGCCTTGATTCTGCATGCGGACCACGAGTTGAATGCATCTACGTTTGCGGCTCGCGTGACGGCCGCGACCTTATCGGATATGCATTCCGCGATCACAGCGGCGATCGGTGCGCTCAAGGGACCGCTGCATGGCGGCGCAAATGAGGCTGTCTTCCGAATCCTGGAGGCGATTGACCGGAAGAAATCCGATCCGGTGGAGCATGTCCGCGAGATGCTGGCACAAAAGAAAAAAGTTCCCGGCTTTGGCCATCGCGTTTATCACACTGAAGATCCGCGGGCCACCCACCTGCGCGTTATGTCGCGAGATCTTGGCCGTTCGAGCGGGCAGTCGCAGTGGTATGAGATGTCGGAGAAAATCGAGAAATTCGTGAAGGCAGAAAAGAGGCTGAACGCCAACGTTGATTTTTATTCTGCCTCGACTTATCACGTGCTGGGTATCGACGAGGATCTGTTCACGCCTGTGTTTGCGGTCTCACGCATCAGTGGCTGGGCGGCGCACGTTATCGAACAACTGGACGACAATCGCTTGATTCGCCCGCGAGCCGAATATCTCGGGCCGGATTATCCCAACCGTTATGTGGCGATGGAGAATCGTTGATCGTTCATCGCCGATCGTTCATACCCACCAATGTGAGCATGTACTCGATCACATAAGAGTCGCGATACATAGTCGCGATCTGCCTCATAGCCCTTCCGACCATCCTGCGCGGTTCTTCCTACAGAAAGCGGTTAGAATAGTGAAAGTATGCGTCGCATTTACCTCGACAATAACGCCACCACGCCGGTACTGCCGGAAGTGTTTCAGACCATGCGCCCTTATTTCGGCGAGCACTTTGGCAACGCGTCCTCGATCCATCATCATGGGCAGGAAACGCGGGCTGCGGTCGAGCGAGCCCGAGATTCCGTGGCGATGTTGTTGAACTGCAGAGCGGCCGAGATTGTGTTCACCAGTGGAGGGACCGAAGCAGATAATCTGGCTCTTTCGGGATTGACCGTTGCGGGCGACCATATTATTACCTCGACGGTTGAACACCATGCCGTGTTGCATGCCTGTAAGCACCTGGAGGAAACGGGTTGCGAAGTAACGCATGTTCCGGTGGATGGTCGCGGTCTGGTTGATCCCGAGGATGTGCGGCGGGCATTGCGTCCCAATACCAGGTTGATTTCGATCATGATGGCGAACAACGAAACCGGAGTACTCGAACCGCTCGCCGAAATCGGAAAGATTGCTGCGGAGGCTGGAGTCTGTTTCCATACCGACGCAGTGCAGGCGGCGGGAAAGGTTCCGATTGATGTGAAGAGCATCGGCTGCCATGCGCTTTCGCTCTCCGGCCACAAAATGCACGCGCCGCAGGGTGTGGGCGCGCTCTACGTGCGCAAGGGGACGCGCCTCCAGCCGCTGTTTTATGGCGGACGGCATGAACGCTCGCGCCGCGCCGGAACGGAAAACGTTCCCGGGATTGTGGCGCTCGGTAAGGCTGCAGAGCTGGCAATGCAGGGTTTCGAGCGGGGCGACGACAGGAAAATGTCCGCGTTGCGTGACCGCTTGGAACAGGGAATTCTGACGCAAGTCGAGGACGCCGGCGTGAACGGCGAGGGCGCTCCGCGAGTGCCGAACACATCGAGCGTTTATTTCGATGCTATCGACGGTGAGGCGATGGTGATCTCGCTCGACCTAAAGGGACTTGCCGTTTCCACCGGTGCAGCCTGTTCATCCGGTGCAATCGAGCCGTCTCATGTGCTCATGGCGATGGGCCAGCGCGCTGACCGGGCGCGCGCCAGCGTCCGCTTCAGTATTGGAAAACAGAATACCGGGGATGAGATCGATATCGCGCTTGGGCTGGTGCCGGAGACGGTCGCGCGGCTGCGGGAGTTGTCGCCGGTGCATAAGAGGGTTCATGCCTAACGCGGCACAGAAGCGAATCGCCGAAATCCAAACGCGAGCTCGAAAAAGAGGACTCATCCTCCTTCGCTGCCCCGATTGCAGGCATTACGTGGTGGGGATTATTTCGCCACGGGGCGATTTCAAACATCGAAATGGTGAGCGGAGCAATCTCTTTTGCTGCTGGCCGCACTGCACTCGCAAGAATCAGCGCGTACGAGTGCGGGACGCGGTCCGCGGGCGCGGCCCACGAGACGGAAGCAGTTGCTGCGCAAAGTCCGGCTCTCACAGACTGAGTGCCGACTGCTGATTGCTGATGACCAACACCAAGACCATTGCCGTCGCCATGTCGGGTGGAGTTGATTCTTCCGCCGTGGCGGCCATGCTGCGTGCCGAGGGAAACAACATCATCGGCCTCACGATGCAGCTCTGGAATCAGCGGCGGCTGGCTGGGCACGAGGGCATGCCCGAGAATGTGACGGGCCGCTGTTGTTCGCTCGACGATGTTTACGACGCTCGCCGCGTCGCGCAGCACATCGGAATTCCATACTACGTGGTGAATCATGAGGAGCGCTTTGAGCGCGATGTGGTGCGTCCCTTTGTCGCGGAATATCTTTCGGGGCGCACGCCGATCCCGTGCAGCCTTTGCAACAATCACTTGAAGTTCGACCAGTTGCTGGTCGTGGCTCGCCAGATCGGCGCAGACTGTGTCGCCACCGGCCATTACGCTCGCGTCGGGTACGACGACGCTCGAGGGCGCTGGCTGCTGACGCGTCCCGCCGACCGCAGCAAGGATCAGACCTATTTCCTCTTCGGCCTCACGCAGGAGCAACTCGCCCACACGCTGTTTCCGCTGGGGGAGATGACCAAGCCTCAGGTTCGCGAACTCGCGCGCAAGCACGGCCTAGCTCTCGCGGAGAAGCCTGACTCGCAGGAGATCTGCTTTGTCCCCGGCGGGGACTACAAGCGCTTCATCGACGCGTACCTCGCCGAAAACGGCGAGGCCCTGCCCGATACTGCCGGAGAGCTGGTAACGGCCAACGGGGAAGTGATCGGTGAGCACAGCGGCATTCACAACTTTACCGTGGGCCAGCGCAAGGGTTTGGGCGTGGCGACCGGATCGCCGCTCTATGTGATCCAGATCAATGGAGCCGACAAGCAGGTGGTGGTCGGCGGCGAAGAACATCTTTATTCCCGAACGCTGCGTGCACACCGCGTGAATCTAATCTCCGTCGACGATCTGCGCGAACCCATGCCGGTGTTGGTGAAGATCCGCCACCGCCACGAAGGTGCAGCCGCCGTGCTGGAGAAGATTGGTCCCGACCAGGTTCTGGTTACCTTCGATCAGCCGCAGCGCGCCATTACGCCGGGTCAGGCGGCGGTGTTCTACGACGACGACATTGTTGTCGGCGGCGGCTGGATCGCGTAGGTAGCGGGATTCGTGTCGGGGAGCGATCCAAGCCGGTCATCGGTGAAATCGCCTGACTGCGACGATTCCGCGACTTCGCTTGCTAAAACTTCGCCCTATTGCGAACGGACTGCACCGTTTGGCGGATCGCATCTGCGACAACGTCGGGTCTGTCAATGATGACGAAATGCCCACTCGACGCCTGGACTCACCCAAGCGCACGTCTTCTTCGGGTTTTTGTTGGTCAGTACGATGTCCGGATCGTGCGGGGAGAGTAGAGTCCAAAACACGTCGTCGATATGCCGAGGGTGCGGCCATCGCCAGCCCGAACAACCGAGAGTTCGCAGCACTCGTTGAGGCGTCCCAAACGCGGCGGTTAACCAATGAGTAAATACAGCAAAAACTGTAATGGCTCCATATTGGGTTCATTAGATAATATCCCGCTACTTGGACGAAAATGCCATGAATCCCAGCACCCAGAAGGGTTCCAAAATGAGCGCTGTCCAATTTCTGATTGCCGACGATCATGAGTTGTTCAGGCGCACTGCGCGATCTTTCATTGAGTCTCAGCCCAATTGGCAGGTCTGCGGCGAAGCCGGGGATGGGATCGAAGCGATTGAGAAGGCGAAGCGACTGCGTCCTCAGGTCATCCTGATGGACATCAACATGCCTCGCATGGACGGGTTGGAGGCGACACGAATTATTCGCCGGGAGCTTCCCGATTGCAACGTGATCATTGTTACCCAGAATCACGAAACCATCGCCCGAAATCAAGCTGCCGCGGTCGATGCGAAATGCTCGGTGACGAAGTCGGAATTTACCCAAGAGTTGCCCACCACCATCAAAAGGCTATTCGAGAACCATGTCTCGGAAACCGCCGAAGGCACCAGAGCAGAAACCGCCCTCACGCCAGGATGGGTGCGCGGCGGAGGGGCGTTGGGTCAATTGGTCCGTGAATTCGATTGGACGAAGACCCCGCTCGGCGCCATCGAAGAATGGCCACAAAGCTTGAAAACTGTTGTTCGCACCCTGCTCGCGTCACGCTTTGCCATGTGGATGGGTTGGGGACCAGAACTCACCTTTCTCTACAACGATGACTACGCCCGCATGACTCTTGGGAAGAAACACCCGTGGGCACTGGGAAAGCCTTTTCAAGAGGTATGGACGGAAATTTGGGACGACCTTGCGCCCCGGATTCGGCGAGTCATGGACACTGGCGAGGCGACATGGGATGAAGCCTTGCTCTTGTTTCTGGAGCGAAGCGGATATCGCGAGGAGACTTACCACACTTTCTCTTACAGTCCCCTGTTTGGAGACGACGGGAAAGTTGCCGGACTTCTCTGCGTTGTGACCGAAGAAACGGATCGCGTTATCGGGGAACGCCGGCTCAAGACACTGCGTTCGCTGGCAGCAGAGTTGAATAAGACGATTACAGAAGAGGATGTGGTCGCCTGCATCGCTCGCTGTCTCGGCGAAAATCAAAAGGACTTGCCGTTTACACTGCTGTATCTTTTCACCGAGGATGGAAGCGAGGCCCGTCTTGCCTGCCAAACTGGAATGCCAGAACGCCACCCGGCCGCGCCGGAGTCGATTCGATTGAGCGAAAAGAATCAACCCTGGCCTATCAGCGAGCTACTCACCGGGAAAGATTCCATCATCGTGGAGAACCTGCTGGAGAAGTTCGAGTTGGTTCCCTCCGGCTCCTGGGACAAGTCACCTTGGCGAGCGCTGCTCCTCCCCATCACGAGTCAGGGTCAAGACAAACCCGCCGGTGTGATTGTGGCCTCCCTCAATCCATACCGCCCCTTGGATGTCAGCTACGCTGGATTCATCGATCTCGTTGCCGGCCAAATCGCCGGCAGCATTGCCAATGCGCGCGCATACTCAGCCGAAAAAAAACGTGCGGAGGCTCTAGCCGAAATTGACCGCGCCAAGACAGCATTCTTCAGCAACGTGAGCCATGAGTTTCGCACGCCTCTGACTCTGATGATGGGACCTCTCCACGACCTGCTGGCCAGAAGTCAGACTCACCTTTCCCCAACGGCCAAGGATCAGCTCGAACTGGTGAGTCGCAACGGCGCTCGGTTGCTGCGCCTGGTCAATACCCTGCTGGACTTCTCGCGCCTTGAAGCTGGACGAGTGCAGGCCGTCTATCTAGCGACGGACTTAGCCCGCTTTACCTCTGAGTTGGCGAGCGTATTCCGTTCTGCTACGGACAAGGCGGGATTGCGGCTCATAGTGGATTGCTCCGACCTTGGGGAACCGGTCTACGTGGATCGCGATATGTGGGAGAAAGTTGTTCTGAATTTGATTTCCAACGCCTTCAAATTCACCTTTGAGGGAGAAATTGCGGTCAGTTTGCGTCGCGTGGGCAACATTGCCGAGCTCCGCGTTCGGGATACAGGAGTAGGAATTCCTGCGGAAGCCATCCCCAATTTGTTCGAGCGATTCAATCGTGTCCCCAATGTGCCGAGTCGAACCCACGAGGGGAGTGGGATCGGTTTGGCTTTGGTCCATGAGTTAGTGAGGCTTCACGGCGGATCGGTAAGGACCGAAAGTGTGGTGGGGCAAGGCTCCACGTTCGTCGTCGGCATTCCCTTTGGACAAAGTCACCTCGCGTCCGGCCAGATGGGTGGCTCTCGTAGCTTGTCCTCGACCGCCGTGGGCGCGAAACCGTTTGTAGAGGAGGCCCTCCGGTGGCTTCCTGACTCTGCCGCGGGGAGCAACGAAATCTTTTCCGTGCAGGATGAGTTGCTGCCCGTCCCATGTCCCCCACTGTCGGAGACCGGCCTGCGAGCTCGCGTCCTGGTTGCTGACGACAACTCCGATATGCGCCAGTATCTGGCCCGTCTATTATCGGAACAGTACGAAGTGGAAACGGTTGCTGACGGTCAAGCGGCTCTCCAGGCCGTGCATAAGAATCCCCCGGATCTCATCGTTAGCGATGTAATGATGCCGATGCTCGACGGCTTTGAGATTCTGAAGGCATTGCTGGGCGATGAGCAGACTCGCACCATTCCAGTCGTCCTACTTTCGGCTCGCGCGGGTGAAGAATCGCGAGTGGAAGGCATCAAAGCGGGTGCGGACGATTATTTGATCAAGCCCTTCTCCGCGCGAGAATTGCTGGCTCGGGTCAGCGGCAGACTGGAGATTGCCCGGCTGCAGCGAGATCGAGAATCGCAACTCAGGGTGAGTCAGGCCGAGCTCGAACAGAGAGTGCAGGAACGCACCCGCGAGCTGCTGAACGCGAGTGAGGAGCTCCGCGAACTGTCTGCCCGCATTCTGCAGGCGCAAGACGAGGAAAGACGACGAATCGCGAGGGAGCTCCACGACGGCGCCGGACAACTTCTCGCTGCGCTCGGCATGGAGGCCTCCAATATAGCCAGCGAGGGCGACCGGCTGAGTGCGGCTGCCGCCTTGTCGCTCAGCAACATCGACACCTTGGTCGCACAAATGACCAAAGATATTCGCACCATGTCTCACCTTCTGTATCCGCCCCTGCTGGACGAGGTTGGACTGCAGTCCGCACTTACGGAATACGTCAATGGGTTTGCGGAACGGAGTGGAGTTCAGGTAGCCCTTGAGCTCCCCGCGGCGATCGGGCGTTTGGATCGCGACTATGAGCTTTCGTTGTTCCGCATCGTCCAGGAATGCCTCACGAACATCCATCGCCATTCGGGAAGCAAGACCGCCAGCATCCGCATCGTCCGCGATGATGGAGCGCTGGTGCTGGAGGTTCAGGACGAGGGTAAGGGTATGCCCGCCGAACGATTGTCAGAAATTCAGACGCGAGGTTCGGGTGTCGGGATCCGAGGCATGCGGGAACGGGTTCTCCAATTATCCGGGACGATGAGTATCGAATCCGACGGTTCGGGAACCAGTATCCATGTGGTAATTCCGACTCCCAAAACTGTTCCGCGAGAAAGAACGGACAGTGATGAACCAGTGCAAACAGCAGTCTGACAGTTTTCGGCGAATCACCTTATTACCGAGAGTATAGCCCCTGCTCAGATCCCGGCGGTTGCGAGCCTGATCCTTGTTACGGATCAACGTTTCGGATCAATACTGCGATACTCATCTCATCTTCGGGGAGCCTTCGAGATGCCGGAAGCTTTTTATCTAGAAGCGCGCTTCGCGGAGAACTCGACCGGGACGCGTCCCCGAAGCTGACTCTTGGCCAGGAAACTTCCATGCGGATTTGCGAGATTGAAGTCGATTTTCAAAACGAAGTCAGGGATAATCTTCGTGAGACTTCAGGAGGTTCTGAGCAATGGCCGGTCGAGGCGCGAGGAGCCCTTCCACCAAACGCTTTCACATCGTGCTAATACCGGGCTTCGCCGGTTTCGATGCGCTGGGCCAGCTTGAATACTACAGCGGCATCACGCCCCTGTTCCAGACGTGGCTCGCTGGAAATCAAGTGCTCCACTATTTCGACAATTTCCCCACAGCGGCGGTGGTCACGCGTGCCACCCGATTGCGAAGCTACCTAGCCAGGCGCATTGCGCGCGGTGACATTTCGGTCCGAGATGATGTCATCGATGATGTCACTCTGGTCGGGCACTCGACCGGCGGGCTCGACATCCGCCAGTTACTGTGGGATTTGCATCACCGAAGGCAGCCGATTGTGGTTGACGGCGGAGCCAAAGTAGAACCGGCTAGAATCCTCGAGTGTGTGCGTCGAGTTGTGTTCGTCTCCGTGCCCCATTGGGGTACCAACATCGCCGACTGGGTGCACGCCTACGGCATCTTGCGCAGGGCGCTGGTCGAGGAGTTTCGCGCCGCTGTCGCCGGTTCACAACTGCTGCTCCTGGATGAGATCGAAAGTTGGATCACGGGCGGCGCCGCTTGGCTGACTGGGGCAGAACTGTTTCGGGCCGTGCAGGATGCCTTACGCGAAGCCAACGAGCATTACGGTAGACCGAGTCCCGTGCGGACGGCGGAAGCGCAGGATGCCGCATCCCAACTCGCACTCTATTTGCGCCACATGGCTTCCGATTTCCGTGCCATCGACGACCTCACTTCGCGTCCTCAACAACCCGAAAAACCGGTGAGCCCGGCGCACTTTGGTGTTCGCGATCGCAAGAAAGAGCTAAAACTGGAGCGGGGCATTGAATTCCGCACATATGTGACGTTGGGGAGACGCCCGTTTCGCTTCGATCCGGATCGGCCCGTGCCACCGTTGGAGCTTACGAAGCCATGGACCTACCCTGAGATCACGAAGGACACGGCGATGAGCGCGGGCACCGACGTTGCCTATCGGACATTTTACCGCGCCTGCGCCGGCGGCCCCTTTCGGCAACCAGCCCTGAGCTGCAAAGTGACCGAACGCTTACGCGGGGCCCCGCAACACTCGATTGAGGTATGGGATAACGACGGCATCGTCAATACCATGTCCATGTTCTGGCCCGAGGGCGAGAATGTGCTGGTTCCTGGAGACCACATGGACATCGTCGGCCAGTATAAGCTCATGCCAGCCGAGCCTGGTGCGGGCCGTAAGTACCGAGCCTACGATCTGCTGAAATCGGATTCTGGATTCAGCGACAAGATCTTTAAGGAGGTCTGGAAGGAGATATTCGCCTTCTGTTTAGGCCGCATGCGTCCACATTAGACGCCTGGTGACGGCGCGGGCCTCAACCTGCAACTGATGTTAGGGCCAGCCCAATTTTCTGGATAGCTTCTTGACAAACAGGAACATCCAGAAACAGGCTTGTGGGAAGCGCCAGAATACTGGATTAGTCCTCCCGACTACCTGACAGGAATTTTCCCGGTGGCTGTGCTGCGCCGGGTCTCAATTAAGTCCTAGAGACGCTGGCACCGATATCTCTACGACGTCGACTCATTGCACGGTAAGCGATACCGTCACGGTTTTTTCTACGCTGCCCGCGTGCGCGGCCATCGTGATAGGGTAGGTTCCCGCTGGCGTTGAGCTGCTCGTCGTCACCGTGAACGTCACCGTACCAGCACCGGTCGCCGAGGCCGTGGACCAACTCGCTCTCGCGCCCGGGACAAAGCCAACACCGTACGAGGAGAAGGTCGTCTTAGAGCTGAAGCCACCGATCGGGATCAACAACATCGTGTACACGGCTGGACTTCCAGCCGTCACGGCCAACGCTCCGGTGTTCTGATTGACAAACCACAAATCGGGGCCATCCGGCGAAACCTGGCAGGGAGCCGTAGGATTATCCGAAGGCGCCGTGAAGGTTGAATGCGTGTCTTGGCCGGTCGTCGAAAGCCACTTGGTCCAGCTGATCGGGGTGTCGAACGATGGTTCGGGAACTGTGAAGGGCAGCGCGACCGATCCGTTCCACCAGTCGTTGTGGTCGGAATCCAGCGTGCTTAGAAATCCGGTCCACGCGCTCCCAGCTTGATCGAAGTCGAGAAAGAGTTGCTCGTTGGCTCCGCCCGCAATGGTATTTGAGGTCATGGTCAGGTTAGTGGTCAGCAAATTGTATTGCTGTCCCGTTTCGTAGTTAGTGATCGAGATAGGAGTTCCACCCTGGATGCCGGTAATCGGCATCTCGCTGATGAGGTTATTTGCGAACGTGTTGCCGGTGAGAGTGACGAACGTTGATCCTCGCAAGGCCATGCCACCATCGTAGTAAAGCAGGAGCGGAGCGTTGAAGCAGACGTAGCTGTTTGAGATGCTCACCGGGCCTTCGCTAGCTTCCACCACAACACCATTTCGAAGATTGTAAGCAGAAATTATCGACTCTGCGGTATCGTTCTGATCGTCTGTGTCCCAATGAACGCCGTGGGTCATATTGAAAAACATTTTGGCGCCGTTCACTGTGTTATCGTGCTGGGCAAAAAAGTGGAATCCACCCGCAGCCCATCCATAAATGCCACCCTGGGCACCTCGCCAATTGTTGTAGTCGGCCTCATTGGAAGTCCACAAGCCATTCTTGGCCTCGAACGAGTTAAATCCCTGTTGCCCATTGTGATTGGCCAGGCTGTTTTGCACGGTAAAATTCGTGGTTATGTTCATATGCAGGCCGCCGGAATTGTTCCAGTTGAACGTGTCCTTATCGATGAGGATGTTGTTGCCGCCGTTAAAGGTCACAGCGTCGTTATCGCGGCAAGTGTTGGCCTCATCGAAGCTCAGCCCGCGTAATACGATGTTGCTTTTGCTGTAGGCCGTGAACGGTGTGTCTCGCGTCGAGACCTCGATGGTCGCGGTAGTAACGTTCGTCTTGGTGGGTGGATAGATGTAAACGACGGCGTTGGTTTCGTCCACGAAAAAGGTGCCCAGGCCCAGTTGGCTCAGCGTGAGCACTTCGGTCAACGGGCTTCCATTTATGAAAATCATTTCCCGCCGCAGATTGATGTCCTGTAAGAAGGGACCGTCCGAGGGCCGGGGACACAGTCCCCAAGTGTAGGGCCAGGAGTTTGTGTAAACCCCCGCTTTGCCGGCGTAAGGCTGCCATCCCGTCCACACGTCGCTGCCGGAGACAGTCACTGTGCCTGCTTCCGCAGCCTCGAAGGTGATCGGCAAAGATGTATCACGGGAACTGCTGGCCAGCAGAATGGATTCGCGGTACGTACCAGGATTAATCGTGACCCGCGTTCCGATGCTCTTGTGGTTGTTGGCTACTGCGACGCCTGCCGCGTGGCTGATAGTCTTGAAGGGCTTGGCTTGCGTTCCAGGATTAGTATCGGAGCCCTTGGTTCCATCCACATAGACGAAGGCGGTCTCCAGTCCCTCGTTGATGCTGGCCTGACCCTGAGCGACTTCTGAGAGCACGATTGCTGAGAAGATAACGGCGCACACTAAGAGTCCCCGACTTCGTTGGCTGGTCATTGCGGATCTCCTTCCGGCCCTGGGTGAGGCCCTACTACAAACTTCAGACATTGCCACACCTGCGCCGAGTCACGGGAGGTTTAGCTGCAGAGAGCGAGGGTTCGAGCCCTCGTAGAGAAACCTCGGGAGGCGGGGCAATCCTGCTACGAAGGCATTGTAACTCTAATCCTAGACGGACCACCAGTTGTATAAAAAAGAGTTGTGCGAGAAAGAGGCAGTCTGTTTTTTCGAGTAAGAGATGCGCTAGACTCGCGTTCTGATGCCAGAAAATGGTGCGAGATCTTGCCGTGGGTGCAGATCCTTCGGCCCACGGGCGCCGTCTGTTTGACGGCTGAGAAGGGAAATTGTTTTCGTCGGCTCGCTTCTTGACAAAATGCATCCAAAAGCTGAACTGGGGCGTTTCACAGCGCGAGTGTGGACCATCGAAGACGAACAGTGTCAGGGAATCGGCGGAGGGTATGCGGCGACGAAGTTCAGATTTTTACTGTTTCTCTGAATGGAGCCAATGCTTACCTGCGCCGGTTCAGCGTCCCACGGCCACGAGTTTGTGAAACGCTCCGTTGTGATCTTCGTAGCGTCGGCTGCACAGCCTCCGCTAGCGGAACTGGTAGCCGGGTTTGAGTTCGCAGCGATAGTTTCTGGATTGGTCTCTGTCGACCCCAACCTGGCAATCCGCCCACCGGAGGAAGAGATCGGGGCCAAGAGGAAATACGATCGCCTCACCCGCGATTTCCGCTTCAATGCTCGGGCCCTCTGCCGTCGCCGGAAGGCTGAAGTTCAAGGCGCGTCCGAAGATCACTGGATAGGTTTCACGCACCAGGTTGCTCGTCATCGGGTGAACGACCTCAGCTTCCACCAGGTACGTAGTGGTGTCGGACCAGTTTCGAACTGACACGCTAAAGTGCCGGCGCTCCTGTGCAAAGTTTTCCGTTTCGACCTTGGTGAAGGGGCAGGGTCCAGCAATGCAAGAAACTCTTGGGTTGCGAAACTCATTGCCGTCTCCGGCGTCCAGAGATAAAGAGCCAATCGTAGCTTTCCACTTGCCGCCCGGCGCGCACGGAGGCTGATTCTGGCAGGGCTTATTCCCCGTGTTGACCACCTGGAACGTCCTTACAGCGCTACCAATATCCGCCTCCGTCGTGGCTTTTACCGTGTACCTGATCCGGGGATTTGTTACCGCGAGGTCAGAGTGGGACTCCGCAGTCGTCTCCTGATGAAGCGGGATCATGCGGGCAACGTAATTTTTGTCCGAGATAAAATCGTCCCAATCCAAGGGTTTGTAATCCTTGCGCCGGAATTGCAGCAGAACGGCCTGACGACGCCGCAGGCCGGTTGGCAAGGTCAAGCTGAAAAAGCCTAAAGAATCGGATTGAGCGTGGCCGCTTCCCAGGACGTTGATCGCGGTGATCTGGACGTCTGACAATGGCAATTGTTTGTTCGGATCCGCGTCCTGCCGCAGGACGGCTCCCTTTAGAACCACGGGCTTTCGTCGGGTCAGGAAGACAACGGCCAATACCGTCGCCAAAATCCCCAGAGCAACCATTGTCCAGATCGCGATCTTCTTTCCGTTCGTCATCACTCTCTTCGCTTAACATTTTAAGGATGTATTGGCGGGATCGCAAAGTTTGCGAGCCGGTTGCTTGTCAAGTACGCTACAGAGACGCAGGCATTTCTCATTACCAGCATTCGCACCGCGCAAAACCAAAGAAACATCTAAAATTTAGACTGATGCACGAGAACGACAAGAAACTTTTCAGCGCTAGCTCCCTCTCACGGCGGGATCTTTTACTGAAGATCGGTGGCTTGGGATTTTGCGGGGTCCTCGACCATTCGAAGATACTTTCCCTCATTGCTACAGGGCAGGAAAAACCAGGCGGATCGCAGCCGTCGCCGGACACGGCCGTTTTTTCGGCGGATGATGAGCAGTTTTTGGATGACCTGGAGAAGCGAAATTTCCAGTTTTTTTGGGAACAGGCCGGCCCGCAGACCGGGTTAGTAAGGGATCGATGTAATGTGCAGGCGAACGACAACTCCGTAGTCGCCAGTATTGCCGCGACGGGGTTTGGTTTGACTGCGCTTTGCATCGCAGATAAACGTGGATTTGTTGAGCGCACTGAAGCGCGGGATCGGGTGCTGCTGACTCTGCGATTTCTGTGGAAGAAAATGCCGACGCATCGAGGATTCTTTTATCACTTCGCCGATATCAATACAGGAGAGCGCGTGTGGGACTCCGAAGTTTCCTCGGTTGACACGTCCATCCTGCTGTGCGGAATTCTCACTTGCCGACGCCACTTTCCGGAACATTCTGAAATCAGCCTTCTGGCTTACCAGATTTTTAACCGGGTCGATTGGAGTTGGCTCTCCGAGGATACCTCTTTATTGCCTCATGGGTGGACGCCAGAGGGCGGTTTCCTCCCCTATCGATGGGATTATTACAGCGAGATGATGATGATCTATCTGCTGGGACTGGGATCGCTCACTCACCCTCTTCCTACCCAGGCTTGGAACGCGTGGAAGCGAACCAAATTTGAATTCGATGGCATTGGATATATTGGCTCGTTCGCTCCTTTGTTTGTGCACCAATACTCGCAGGCCTGGTTCGACTTCCGTGATAAGCGCGATGCGTATGCAAACTATTTTAGGAACTCGGCGCTGGCGACTGATGCGCATCGCCGCTTTTGTCTGGAATTAGCCAAGCAGTTTCCCGATTACAGCGATGATCTATGGGGAATCTCGGCTTCCGATTCGGAGAAAGGCTATGTGATTTGGGGAGGTCCGCCCATGATCGGGCCGATTGATGGAACTGTCGTCCCCAGTGCCCCGGCGGGTTCGTTACCCTTTCTGCCGCAGGCCGTAATGCGTGTGCTGAAGAACATTAAGGATCATTACGAAAAGGCTTGGAGTCGTTACGGATTCGTAAATGCATTCAATCCCCTGAAAAATTGGTACGACAGCGACGTGGTTGGGATTGACACGGGTATAACGATGCTTGCGGCGGAAAATACACGATCAAGTTTCGTGTGGGATACCTTCATGAAAAACCCGGAAGCTCAGCGGGGCATGGAACGCGCCGGCTTCAAGAAAGAGTAGGCATCAAGGCGCATTCCGTCACTTCAGTTCAATCAGCGCCAAGCCGTGGCTGGGCAGAGTTATGTTTAGTTCGCCATTCTTGATGCGGCGGGTTTCGGGTGACGGGAGGTCCGCAGCGCGCCGCAGTTCCTCAATCTGTTTCGTGCTGGGATACCGTGGTTTGCCCATCTTTTCCCAGGTGGACTGAACATCTCCGTGGTCATGATCCAGGAGCGCGATTAAGGCGTGCTTCGCCTTCGCACCTTTCAGCCGCAATGTGAAGGTTCTTGAAGAGCCTGCCCGGTCTGACGGAGCATAGTTCCAAACAGCGAGCACCAGTGCGCCGTCTTTCCTTCGCGTCAGCAGAGCAGAATCTGAATCGAGATCGATGCGTTCATCCCCCAATTGGTGCAGCAGGTTGAACGCATTGAAAGCCGGCTTCGGAATCCCATCTTCCGCGATGAGCCCATAACCTCCATAGAACGGAGTCTTCACCACGCCCTGTTCTTCGAAGACATCGGAGAAGCTCCAGTAGGACATCGAATCCACCAAACCATCGCATTGGCGAATGGTGTCAGCCAGCCATGGTCCCATGTAGATCGCATCGGTCACTTCGGGCTCGTTCTTGTAGCTGGCATTGAACTCACTCCAGATCAGCGGAAGGCTGGGCATGGCCGATGCTGTAATCTCTTCGTGAACCTTTTTCACCGCACGGCAGACCATCTGGTCGCGGGGAATATTCTCTTGCGTGTGGAAAACGTCTTGAGCCAGGTCGTTGGCGTAAACGTGGGTCGAAACGTAATCCAATGGGATATGTTTTTCAGCGCAGTGGCGGATCATCGCGTCAACCCAGGCTGCTTGCGCCGTCGCGGGACCGCCGACCCGTAATCGCGGGCTAATCTGTTTAATAGCGAGCGCGGTGTGATCGTAAAGATCCCAGTAAGTGTCCTGTCTGGGCTGGCCCGCCCAGAAGTCCAAGTTGGGCTCGTTCCAAACTTCAAAATACCATTGCGAAACTTCTTCGATACCGTAACGATCGACTAGATGATGGACGAAGGCCGTAATCAGGGCGTCCCAGCGGCCCCAGTCCTTCGGCGGAGAGACGTTAGGCTTGTACCAAAATGCTTGCAGGCTGTTGCTGGCGGCTAATTTGTATGGCATAAAGCTGAGCTCAACGAAGGGGCGCACGCCGTTGGCCAGCAAGCCATCGTAGATTTGATCGACGTAGGAAAAGTTATAGACGGGCTGCCCCTGATTGTCTTCGTCGTAGACACCAACTTCGTCGTCGAGAATCGCGTGGAAACGAATGTAGGTAAAGTCGGTGATTTGCTTAACCGAACGCAAGTCGCTGCGATAGCTGTCGCGCAGGCTCAGTATCGCGCGCCCTGAACCAAACATTTTTTCCCAATAGTGAGAGAAAGGATGCCGGGCTGCCGTTGCGTCGATCAGGATTACATCCGGCGCGGAACCGGCCTGAGCTTGCAATCGAGACAGATTCGACGCAAAGCTTAAAAAGCTTAGGAGGACTGCGAGAGCGAAGATTTGCCGTCGTCGCATAACACCAGTACATAACATCAGTATATAAATGCACTTCGCCACCGTTGCTCCACGCGGGCTGTTCACGCCGCTTTCTTGCGGGACCGGGGCGAACGAGGATGGCCGGCAGGTTTTTCCTGCAGGAGCAATTCCGTGGCTTGCACGCGCGGATGGCTGTGAAACCAGCGTTGCACCACGTCCTGGTGCAAAAAGTTTGCCACGGAGAGCAGGCTCATGCCTTGATGATGTGCCATCCACAAACGCACTGGTTCGAAACGGCGAAGCCGCGAGCGGGCGCGTGCGGAGTTGAAATCCAAAGCCTCGTAGAATCCATAAATCCCCAGAGCCCGCTTGCGCTGCAGTTTGCGCAAATTGCGCAGTGTGGCCGCGGAATCAATGGGCAGCGCCAGGAAAGTTGAATACGGTGAGACCACTGGCCCGTCAACATCAACCTTATGGATGGCTAACTGTGGTACTCCGAACGCGTGATATTCGTAGTTGCCGGCGGCATCCAATTTGAAACACGAAGACTCCGAGATACCCCAAGGAATGCCTTTGTCGTCCCCGTAAGCTTTCTGCGATCGAACCGCCGCTACCGCAGCACGCTCTAACAAGGTGTTGGGATAGATGCGCATCCAGAGTGCCGGCATCAGATATTCGAACATCGTTCCGGTCCAGGACAGCAATCCGGCCATGCCTTGATCGAGAGTCTGAACTCTTCCGAGCTGAAACCATGCTTCCTGCGGAATGTCGTCCTTCGCGATCGCAGCGAAGAAAGCGATGCGCGCCTCGCTCGCCAACAAGTCATAACATGCATCGTGGAGCCGCTGCGCGTCGACATCAAAGCCAATAGAGAGCAGGCCGCGGCTCCGGTTCAGGAGAAATTCAAAATCCATTTCGTCCGCCAAAGTGCTCGCCTGGTTGGCAATCTTCTTGAGATCTTCGATTAAACGCAGCACGTGGGAGCGCGCGTCTGGCAGCAGCGCGAGCAGTTGCCGGTAAAGAATATGGGTTTCGCCGGCGGCGGCCGTGTCCGCGGCTTCCAGCCTCGCGGCAATACCATCGATGAAAGACGGCATCCGCTTTAGTGCCGGGACATCGTCGGGCCGGCCTTGGCGATGGATCACCGAATCATTTTTTAGAGCGGCAAATTCCGGCAGCAGCCATGGAGCAAAGAGTTGCACCGCTCGACTGATCTGACTGATTCGCTCTTTGGCTTGCTCCTGGAACCAACGGGCCTCGTCCCCATGCTTCAAGGTGGAGGCTGACTGATGAATGTCCTTCAAAGCCTCGTCGGGAACATCGAGCAAGTACGGTAGCCAGTCCTGCCCCTTGAGCGACCGCTTCATCGCGGAAAACTTCCGGCGCGGCAGGGCTCGAAGGCTCGTCAGAACGTAAAGATGATCGAGGAATCCATCTGGCAATTCAGGCTGCAGGAGCGGCTGGTCAAGCAGTTCCAAGCAGCCGCGCTGCAGGGTCCAAAGTGAGGCTACCAGGTTGCCGCTATCGACGCTGGAGACGAACGCCGGGGAAAGCGGGGCCAATGTTTGTGTGTCATACCAGTTCAGCAGGTGGCCGCGATGGCGCTGCAACTGCGAGACAGTCGCCAGTGTTCGCAAAGTCTGTTGGGCAAACTCCGGCACCGTGAGATATCCGAATTCGCAGGCGGCCTGACGCGCATTGAGGAGAAATCCCAGGTTCGTGGGGGAAATGCGCGGCGCAGCTTTGGTGTTTTCCTCAAGAACATTGTCGGGAATCAACCAGTGGTGCTCTTCGGTACTGAACTCGGCGAAATATCGCCAAGTGCGGAGCGCGCTCAAACGCAGCAACCATTCGTTTCTCTCTGACACTTGCTTGCGCGGAGTTCGCGGAGGCCGGTTTAGCCAAATCGAGATCGGCTTGCTCAGGGTCCACAGAAGCAGAATCGGGACCGCCGCGGGAACAGCCGTGCGGTGTACGAGCCATACGAGAAAAAATAATCCCAATGCCAGCGCGGGGGTGCTGTCGAGGTAAATGTCGAGAATCGTGCGTTTGTAACCCGCGAGCTCTGCCTGCGCTGCTGTCTCCCATTGCAACAGCCGCTGCCGCGTGATCATGCGACGAACCAGGGTTCGCACCATGGCATCCAGGGATAGCAGCGCCTGGTGCGCCAGGAACGTGATCGTCAACCAGTCGGCGATACTTGCGTCGGCGAAGGAGTTCAGGCCATCGAGAATAATGGCTCGTCTTCGAAGTAGCGCTGCTCGCACGAATTCGAATACAAGCTGCACTAGCGCCGGAAGAAATACGATGGCGACCGTTGCCAGAGTCCACGCCTCAGGACGTCCCGGCAGACAGAGCCAACCCAGCAAGAACAACAGGAACAACGCGGGCTCTACGAGGCTACGACGCAGGTTATCGAAAATTTTCCATCGCGAAACCACTGACAGAGGGTTCGCAACCTTTTGTCCCGACTCGTCGGGCACTTGCGGGCGCAGCCACTCAGCAATCTGCCAGTCACCTCTTAACCAACGATGTTTCCGCCGGTTGTGGGCGCTGTAGTGAGAAGGGTAGTCCTCAATGATCTCGATATCGCTGGCCAAACCCGCGCGAGCGTATGCGCCTTCAACCAAGTCGTGACTGAGTAAAGCATTGCGCGGGAAGCGGCGATCGAGGACGCGGTGCAGCGTTTCGACCTCATAAATCCCCTTGCCCACGAAGATGCCTTCGCCGTACAGGTCTTGATACACGTCGGAGGCGGCACTCGTGTAGATGTCAAGCCCAGTCTGTCCCGAATAAATACTCGCCAGCCTGGAACGCGCCGAACTTTGGACGCTTACTCCGACTCGAGGCTGCAGGATTCCGTATCCCGTAACTACAACGCCTCTCTCTGGATCAATGATTGCCTGATTCAACGGGTGGGCTAAGGCTCCCACCATCCTGCGGGCTGAACCACGCGGAAGCTCTGTGTCAGCGTCGAGGGTGATTACAAAACGAACTTTCGAGAATATAGAAAGGTCGCCAACCTTCACCGGGAAACTGTCAAACTGTCTGCGCAGAAGATTGTTGAGATCCATCAACTTGCCCCGCTTGCGCTCCCATCCCATCCAGAGTCTCTCGCGCGGGTTGTATACGGGGTGACGATGCAGCAAAAAGAAAGATCCGGTTTTTTCTCCGGCATACTTCTCGTTGAGTCCTCGGATCAGTTCCGAACACAAGTCGACGAGCCAGTTGTTCGCCGGAGGCTTCTCCGGCGAATCGGGAAGATCACTCAGCAAAACAAAATGCAGATTGGGATCGTGATTGCCTAAGTAGCGTACCTCCAAATCATCCGCCAGCTTGCGAACTTGTTTCTCATCCAGCAGCAGGGTTGGCACTGCGACCAGAGTTATGCAATCGTTGGGCAGGCCCTCGGAAAAATCCAGCTTAGGTAAAATCTGCGCCGAGAACAGCAGTGTGACAAAATAGTTCACAATTTGAACCGCGCTTTGCGAACTCGGCAACAACACGGCCAGCGTGGAAAGAAGTATCAGCTCCAGCGAAGTGGACGCATCCGTCAACATCAAGACCACGCCCAGAACAATCAGCAGAGTAAGCACTGCGATGCCAGGCAGATAAACCTCATCTGGGTGGCTGCGCACAAAAGTGCGGATGCGTTCGGCGACGGGAGCGCGGAAGTCGATCCTCTGCCTCAGAACGGGCGCACCTTCGGCGAACAGATAGGTGCCAATGTGCGAATGACGCAGGGTTACGCGAGGGTCAGGGTCTGGATTTTTCTGCGCCTCGCGAGCGAGCGCGAGGGCTGCACTGGCAACCTCCATTTCGCTGCAGTCGGAGTGATCCGCCAGTTTCACAATCTTCTGGCGGTAAAGCTCGCGGCTCTCGTAATCCATCTTGGGATATGCGCCGGCAGGGTCTTCCCGCAGAATGCGATCGAAACGGATCAGCGGCTCGATCACAACTTTCCAGCCGGTCTGTTTTATTTCGCGAAGGCTGAGGACCATCTCCCGCATCCCGTAGGATCGAACGGGATCTTGAAGCAAACGGCGTCCGCGCTCCGCAATCTGCTCAAGCAAAACCAGCTTCAGGGCAGGAACTAACATCCACAGTTCTGCCATATCGAGGACCGTAACGTCCTGAAAGGCCTGGATGTAATCAGCGAAGCTTCCGGCGGCAAATTGATACGAAGTGCCCGCTAGATAATCCTCTGCGATACTCGCGATTCTGGGAACGACATTGCTGCCGCTACGGACGAGAGGAAGCTTGTGCGGGAGCTTGAAAGTTTGACAGCTCTCGTCAAGTTCGGCCTGAATGAGCAGAATGTTCTCGGAGAGCAAACGAAAGTCAACCGAACCTGTTTTTGCGGGCTGAGCTCGCAATGCTCTGAGCAATGGCCTGAAGGAGTGAAACAAAGTCCGGCAACGCTCGTGAAAGGGACGCTGCTCCACCTTCCCCGGCAGCCAAGCCAAAGTGCGTGCGAGGTTGGCGGCGCTGGTGCTCAGGTTGATCGTGTCCGTCACCATGTCGGTTGCTGCGGGTGGCACACTTTCTCGCTCTGCTCCGATAATCTCCAGATGACCGCTCGGTATCATTTGTGTCTTTCCTATGCAGTCCGCCTAGCGATAACTCGATGCCTGCATCTCAAACATTTCGGCGTAACGCCCCCCCAAACTTGCCAGCTGGTCGTGAGTGCCTTCCTCTGTAATCCTGCCATTCTCGAGGACTAGGATGCGGTCCGCTGAGCGAACGGTTGAGAAGCGGTGCGAAATAAAAAGCGCCATCTTCCCCGCAGTGAGTTCGGTAAAGCGGTGAAATACTTCGAACTCGCTGCGCGCGTCGAGTGCGGCGGTGGGTTCGTCGAGAATCAGGAGCTGTGCATCGCGCAGATAAGCCCGTGCGAGCGCGACTTTTTGCCATTCGCCACCAGAAAGATCGACGCCTTGTTCGAAACGGCGGCCTAGCATCTGATCGTAGCCAAGAGAGAGTCTTCCGATCGTCTGATCGGCCATGCTCTTCTGCGCCGCACCCTTAAGTAGTTCCAGATTGCCGATTTCTTCGATTCGGCCGACGGCAATGTTTTCGCCGGCAGTCATCTCATAACGCATGAAATCCTGGAAAATTACGCCGATCTCGTGATGCAGATCCTCAAGGTCGTACTCGCGAAGGTCGACGCCATCCAGCAGGATTTCTCCTTCGGTCGGGTCGTAAAGCCGGGTAATCAGCTTTACGATGGTCGTCTTTCCCTGGCCGTTCTCGCCGATCAGAGCCAGCCGCTCACCAGTATGAAGCTTGAAATTAATCCGATCAAGAACCAGGCGGGGATTGCCGGGATAGCTGAAAGAGACCTCCCGAAACTCAACTCCACGAGTGATCGGTCTGGGTGCCGGCAGCGCGTTGGGCTTGGACCGGATCGTCGGCTGCATTTCAAAGAAGGCCAGCAAATCGGTGAGGAACAGGGCCTGATCGCCGATGCCTGCTAGGGTCGAAAAAATCTGCTCGATGTTGCTGCTGGCCTGCTGAATCGCGCCGGTCAGAAACGTCAACGTGCCGATGCTGAGCGCTCCAGTGACGGTTCGCCAGATTACGAAAACGTACGCCGAGTAGTAGCCCATGGTGCCAACCATCGACAGCAGCGAGCCTGCGATCAGCTTGCGCTTCGATAGAGCGACGTTCTCGTCATAGATGTCATCCGACAAACGGGTGAATCGCTCACGCAGGAAATCCCTCAAGCCGAATAGCTTGAGTTCCTTCGCAGCTTCTTTACTTCCCCCCAGCACGCGCAGATAGTCCATTTGCCGCCGCATCGGGGTCTGGCGGAAATTCTTGGCATATCCCAAAAAGGCGAAATGACTCTCGCCAAGAAACGCAGGTACGACTCCGGCAATCAACAGGAGCATCAGCCACGGAGAGAACAGCATGATCGAGACTGAAAAAGTAATCGTGGTGATCGTCTGTTGCACGAGGCGTCCAATCTGCTGAATCATCGCGAGGCGATCTGTCGCCTGCACTCGTGCGCGCTCCAGACGGTCGTAGAAAACCGGGTCTTCGTAGGCCTGCAGATCGAGGCTGGCCGCGTGATTCATGACCCGAATACTGACGTATCGCGTGTACTTGTCGGCCAGGAGAGAATCGGAATAGTCGGTAGAACGAATGAGAATGCTGTTTAGAACCGCGAGCGCAAATTCCGCCACCACCAGCCACCAGAAGCCAGGCCTTACCGGCTGATGGGTGGAAACGGCATGTACGATGCCATCAATAATCAGCTTTGTGATCCACAGAAGAAAAACGGGCAGGATGGAGGAGAAAAGTCGCGAAACCAGTCCGAACACTACGACCCAGGGTCCCGAATCCCAGACAATTTTAAGCACGGCCGGAACGTTACGGAGAGCAGAGATTCGCTCGTGCCAGCCCGCCCAGTGACTTTCCCGTTCCGCCATGCTAGGTCCCTGCCGTCTTTGAGGGCTACCATTTCCAGACGGACGAATTGCCATGAGTGCCTGGGTGTGACAGTGTGTCGCCCTTTTTCCTGTTTATGAGACGGCCGTACAAAAGATGCGGAAACCGCCGTCAAGGTTTATCGCGACACAGTAAACCCAGCAGTTAATAATAACGTAGAGCCGCGGAAATCGCCTCTGAAATCAGTTTGTGGTCAAGACAGCCGAAAATAGGCCATTACTCAGTGGGACATTACTGAGGTTACCGGTCCTCGCGAGGGGGCGGGGTCACTTTGTTGTAAACTCGGTTTCAAGTGCGATCTAGCCTTTTCCATCTGCCAAATCTGGGGTGCGCGGTGCGTTCGTTTTTCCGTTTTTTCAGTTTTTTTATTCTGATTGCGATCCCCTGTGGTGCGGTAACCTCCACCGATTACTACAACCACGTCATTTTCGATAACAGCATCACTCCTGATTTCTATTATTACAGCAGCGGCCGGTCGATCTTTCCCAGCACCATCCAATTGCTGTCGGGGGCGTTGCCGGTCGAAAAGAAGAACTTCTTCACTGCTCCGAATGCGTTGCGCTTGCAATGGCGTTCCGTGGCGGGAGGAAGCTGGCAAGCGGAAGTGCGAGTCGTCAGCATGCGCAACCGCTTGACGGATTTCCGCGGCGATACTCTTTATATGTGGTGCTATTCGCCGGAAGGAATTCCTGCGGACGATTTGCCATTTATTCAACTGGAGGACGAGGAACACAATTTTACAGCCCCGGTCACCCTGGACGGCATTACTGGTGATATGCCAGGGAAACGTTGGGTCCAGCTGCGTCTGCCGCTCAGTGACTTTGCCACCGCCTCGATTCATCCTTTTCAGGCGCGCCAACTGCATAGTGTCCACTTCGGACAAGGCGCTGCGGATGACACGCCGCGAACCTTGATCATTGACGAAATCAAAATCGATGACCGGGATGCCGCATCACCGGTCGCGCCCGAGGTAAGAAGCGCTCCGCGACCCCCGCAAAATGTGCAGGCCAAAGGCTACGACCGGCACATTGATATTAGCTGGGAGCCCGTTGAAGATAGTTATTTACAAAGTTACGCAATCTACCGCTCCATCGGGAAGCAAAAATTCCTGCCCATCGGAATTCAAAGCGCGGATATCAATCGCTACACCGATTTTGTTGGACGTTCGGACGTGAAGGCTTCCTACCGCGTCAAAGCCGTCGATCGCTCCTATCGCCAGTCGGCGTTTTCCGAGGCGGCCAGCGCATCCACCAGAGAACTTTCCGACGACGAGTTACTCACCATGTTGCAGGAAGCATGCTTTCGCTACTACTGGGATGGAGCTCATCCCGTCGCAGGCGCGACGCTGGAGAATATCCCCGGTGACGAGCGAATTGTCGCGACGGGCGCCTCCGGTTTTGGCATTATGGCCCTCATCGTGGGAGTGGATCGCGGATTCGTTACGCGCGAGCAAGGGATTCAGCGCGTCACGCAAATTCTTGATTTCCTCGAGAAAGCTCCGCGCTATCACGGTGCATGGTCTCACTTCCTTAATGGCTACACCGCGCAGAACATGCTGGTCTTTGGCATGTTTGACAATGGCGGCGATCTGGTGGAGACGTCGTTTTTGATGGAAGGCCTGCTAGCCGCTCGCCAATATTTCAAGGGATCGAGCGACGCTGAGCAAAGCATCGATAAGAGGATAACCACGCTCTGGGAGACGGTTGAGTGGGATTGGTACCGGCACTCTTCGCAAGATAACGCGCTGTTGTGGCACTGGTCTCCGCAATGGTCGTGGTACATCGATCACCGGCTTACTGGATTCAACGAAACCATGATCACCTATCTGCTGGCGATTGCCTCCCCGAAGCATGCGGTTCCGGCGGATCTTTATTACTCAGGCTGGGCGGGACAATCGCCGGCTGCGATTGCGTATCGCTCCGGCTGGTCAGGTTCAAGCGAGGGCGATCGTTATTTGAACGGCCACAGCTACTACGGCATCAAGCTCGACGTGGGCGAGGGCACGGGCGGTCCATTGTTTTTCACGCAATATTCTTTCATGGGCTTCGATCCCCGCGGCATTCGCGACCGGTATACCGATTATTTTGAGAACAACCGCAATCTTGCGTTGATCGATCTGGCCTATTGCGAAGCGAACCCGGGGCACTTTCGAGGCTATGGTCCCGACGATTGGGGTTTGACGGCAAGCGACGATCAGCTGGGATATTCTGCTCACGCTCCGGACTTGACGAGCGACAATGGCACCATCACTCCCACGGGCGCGCTCTCGTCTTTTCCCTATACTCCCGAGGCTTCCATGGCTGCGCTCAAATTCTTTTACCGGGATCTCGGCGACCGTCTCTGGGGAGTCTATGGCCCGCACGACGCCTTCAATCTGACGCACAACTGGTTCTCCCCTGTTTACATGGGCCTTGATCAGGCACCGATCGTGGTCATGGTGGAGAACTATCGCACCGGCCTCGTCTGGAAATTGTTTATGTCCAATCCAGAGATCCAACCAATGCTGGATAAGATTGGTTTCCAGCGGGACGGCACTGAGAAAGCGTCCGCGACGCACTAATCCCGCTGTCTTCCATCTGGGCCCGAGCACAATTCAGAAACCGGGGATTCGCGGACCACCCTTTTACCGCACATTACATCAAAAAGACAACTCGAAATAGTATCGTGTCCCGCAAGTTCGTTGCATTTGTTTTGAAAGGGCGCAGCTTTAGCTGCGCCGAAAGATGTCATTATTCAGTGGCTTTAGCCGCTGAGGCCGCTAAACGAGCACGCAATGAGGAGAAAATCTTATGAAAATACTTGCGAGTGGCATTTTATTGGCAGTGGCGCTCTGCGGTGTCTCGGGCGCACAGGGGACGGCACAAAACGGCGGCGCGGCGGCACCAAACCAGAATCCCACGCCGCCTCAGGCGGCGTCCTCCACATCCGCGCAACCAAGTAGGAATACCAGAATCGCGCCCGGCAGCGTTATTCCCGTGCAGCTGACGAAAAGCATCGACGCCAAGAAAGTGAAGACTGGCGACGAAGTCGACGCTCAGGTAACGGAAGACTTGAAGGCGGGGAATGGCGAAATCATTGTGCCCAAGAATACAAAGGTCATCGGACGTGTGACCGAAGCCCAGGCGCGCAACATGGAGCAAAAAGAATCGCAGGTCGGCATCACCTTTGATCATGCGGTCATGAAGAATGGAGGCGACATGGCGCTGCCGATGTCGATTCAGGCAATCGTCGCTCCTTCCTATCTGACCGGTGGCAACAACGGCTCCAGCGCGGAAGGGACAGCTCAACCCTCGACGACTCCGGCCAGCAGTGGAATGTCGCCCGGCAACAATCACTCTGGAAGCATGGGAGCGCCGCAGTCGCAGAATCCAAGTACAGAAGCGGTTGAGGGGCCAACCAACACCTCTGGCAACAACGCGCGCCAGCCAATTACAGGGAAGACTCAGGGAGTACTTGGCATCCCACACCTAACCCTCTCGACGACAGCTAACTCGACGCAGGGCTCAGTGGTGAGCTCAGAAAAAAATAACGTTAAGTTGGAAGGCGGCACGTTATTGCTGTTGCGCGTGAATCAATAAAATGTGGCACAGTCACAGATCTCACAAATCGAAGATTCGGTACGGTGACGATGGTTGCTGCGCCTGCAACAGCGAAATCGCGACATTGTGAACCGCAACTCCGGCCGGAGTTCGCCCATCGGTCTTTCCGTGATAGCTTTGCGGTTGGTGCAGTTTCTGTATGGACATATCCGAGATCAATAGCAGACCGGGCCGACCGCATCAGGAAACGATTGTGACAATCTCGATGGCGCCGGCCGTGCCCGTCTTGTGCACCAGCACGGAATCATTTCTTCTTTCCAGGAACAAATCGACGCTGGTGCCGTTGCAGCAAAGGTCGTTAATGGCCAGGTTCGGAATCCCCTCGGGCAAATACGGATCATCAAAAACGATACGCTTGCGTTCGGCATTGATTGAAATGCCAAGGCACGCCTGCAGGATTAAGAACGGAGTTGCTGCCGCCCATGCCTGCGGTGAGCATGCGACCGGATAGAGCGTGGGTCCCTCTCCCGGCCGGCGATCGACTCCACAAAACAGCTCGGGCAATCGATGCAACTCGACCAGGCTGCTCAGATCGAGTAAGGCCATGAACATCTGGCCCGCGAGTTTTTTGTATCCATATTTCGCCAAGCCACTCGCGATCAGTGAATTGTCATGCGGCCATATCGAACCGTTGTGATAGGAAAGCGGATTGTAACGTGCTTCGCCTGACGCCACCGTGCGCACGCCCCAACCATTGAATGATTCCGGCTGAAAAAGCGTCTGCGCGACTCGCTGCGCGCGCTCCGGCGATGCGATTCCGGCATACAGGCAGTGTCCAGCGTTCGATGCCCGGACTTGGCAAGGCCGCTTGCGACCATCGAGCGCCAATGCATAGGTAGAAAGTTCCTCGCACCAGAATTGCTCTTCGAAACGCGCCCGCAGATTCTCTGCCTCTACTTCCAGCGTAGCCGACCGATCAGAATCTCCAGCCAACCGGCACAAACGAGAGGCAGCCAATTTCGCTGCATATACGTAACCCTGCACTTCGCAGAGAGCGACCGGTGCTTCCGCGATGGTGCCGTCGGCATGAAAAATCGAATCATTGGAATCCTTCCAGCCCTGCTGAACCAGTCCTTTCGCGGCCTGCCGGCGATATTCTACGAAGCAATCGCCATCAGCGTCTCCGAATTCATCGATCCAACTGAGCGCGCGTTCAATGTTTGGCCACAATTCCTTGATGAGGTTGGCGTCCGCTGTGCGCTCGTAATAGGCACCGGCGAGAATGATGAAAAGGGGAGTCGCATCCACGCTCCCGTAGTACCTGCCGAACGGAACTTCGCCCAGCGCAGCCATTTCTCCTTGCCGCATCTCGTGCAGGATTTTCCCCGGTTCTGCCTCGATCGTCGAATCGATCTTCGTCGCCTGCGATGACGCCAGACATTGCAGAACGCCTCGTGCCATCTCGGGATTCAACCATAATGACTGCAAAGCCGTAATGATTCCGTCCCTGCCGAATACGGTGCTGAACCAGGGCACACCGGCGTACGGATAGTTGGTCTCTGGATTTCCTACCATCATCATCTGCACATCGGCGATGGAGCGGTTGATCCAGTCGTTGAAGCGCGAGTTCGAACTTGACATACGTGGAAAAGAGTTTGCCAAGCCTTCCAGTTCGTGGCGGGCTGCTCGTATCGCACGCGGGTATTCAATTTTGTGTTCTGCAGCCCGGGACTCACAGGAGATAGAGAAATGAAACATCTCGCTTTTCTTTGGAGGTAGCGTTAGTTCGTAGATCAACTCGCGGTCGGTGGCGTTGGTCGGCGCGGAACTCCAGCGGATAAGAGTTTGTCGCACAACCGCGTCCAGGCCCTGATACGCTAGCCGAACCGAATCCTGTGTGACCTCAGGAGACAGAGGCACGCCCCTTTTCTGCCGACGCATGCCTCGAACCTCGAAAATGTCCGCGAAGTCGGCCTCGAACGAGATACGAAAGGGAACATATAAATCACAAAGTCCATGGTTTACGAAAACGAATTCCTCATAACAACTGTTCTTCCATAAGAATCGTGAACGGAGGAGATGCAGCGTTCCGCGCGGAATCGCCACCTGTTGATCGCGTGAAACATCCAGGTTTGCGAGATCGCCGGTAAAAAGAAAATTTCCCGTCTCCACGGTTGAGCTCAACAGCAAAGGCCGCGTCCCCCAGAGGTGCACCATAAACTCGGACAAGTGGCGCGTGTCCTCAAAGAAAAGGCCCTGTTCCCCCATGCCTGTAGTTTGGACATCTCCGAGGCGGTCGAAGACAAAAAACGTCCTGCCGTATTTGAGGACGCGCGCCCGATCGTCGGTGGGCGACTGAGAAGTAGCTATGTAGTAGTGTTGGGTAACAATTCCGTCCAACTCAGAACTCCGTGGTCAACAGTGAGTGCCGAAGGCCCCCGTCGAATCAATCGTTGGTAAATGGTAAGGTAATCGGCAGCCATCCGCTCGTCGGAAAAATGACGTTCAAAATGTTGGCGACAACTGCGCCGGTCGATGTGATTTAATTTGCTAACTGCTTCGACGGCCCCGTCGGCATCGTCGACGATGAAGCCTGTCGTTCCATCTTTGATGATTTCGGGCACGGAGCCGCTTCGGTACGCAATAACTGGGGTTCCGCAGGCTAACGCCTCGATCATGACGAGTCCAAAAGGCTCGGGCCAGTTTATGGGAAATAAGAGTGCGGCCGCATTGCCGAGAAAGGCATTCTTTTCATCGTTTCCGATCTCGCCAATATGCTCCACCAGTCGGCACTTCAGCATGGGCTTGATCCGATTTTCATAATACGCACGATCTGCTTGATCGACCTTGGCCGCAATTTTTAGCGGAATGCCGGCTCGGCACGAAATTTTGATTGCCTCGTCCAATCCTTTTTCCGGTGATACTCGGCCGAGGAAAGCCAGGTATTTACCCTCTTCCTGACAGAACGTCAGCGATTGTCGGGGTATTCCATGAAGTACCGTCCCCTGCCAGTTTGCCCAGGGTAGGGGCGCCCGCTGCGAATTTGAAATCGAAACCAGCGGCTGTTCGCGGAAAGTCTGGTAGATAGGCACAAGATCCGGGATGTCTAAACGCCCGTGGACTGTGGTCACGCAGGGGACGTCGGTTCGCCTGACCAGGGGGAAATGAATGTAGTCGACATGAGAGTGAATCAAATCGAAGTCCGCCGCCTCGCTGAATACGCGCTCCATCATCAGAATGTGATGCGCCAGGGGATCTTTACAGTTCGGATCGAGCCGCAACGCGCGGGGACAAGCTGGTAAGAGACGCGCGTTTGTGACGGAATCCCCGCTGGCGAACAGGGTCACCTCATGTCCCAACCGGACGAGTTCTTCTGTTAGCCAGGAAACAACCCTCTCAGTCCCACCATACAGACACGGTGGAACGCTCTCATAAAGCGGCGCTATTTGTGCGATTCTCATGAATTGTCAGGTGCGCAAAATCTCCCTGCGACCGAATACAGTCGGAGATAGGAACGCCCCACGCGACTTCAAATCAAAGATAAGGGCCGAAGCGGCAAAGGTCTATCGGGTTTGGGCTGTAGCATTCCTATCGTTCTCTCGTATAAAGCTTGAGTGTAAGGTTTGAATTCTTGAGATTTTCCCCTTTTTCTCGCGCCGTTACATCAGCGCACGCATCCAATCGCCTGCCCCCTCACGAGGGTGCGCGGGGCTGATTCTCAAGCGAAGGTCGAACGCTCGCGAAACACAATGACTCTGCCGCTCACAAAGAACTACCCTCCCATGGAAGCCTTGCCCGCGTCAGAGCTACCTGCTGGTCCCGAATGGCAATACGAGCCCAAATGGGATGGCTTTCGGTGTTTGGCTTTCCGCGACAATAAACGCGTCGATCTCATGTCAAAGTCGAGCAAGCCGCTCACAAGATATTTTCCTGAGCTTGTCGCCGCCCTCGCGGCTCTGAAGGCCACTCGCTTCGTTGTTGATGGCGAGATCGTCATTCCCATCGATGGTGGTCTCTCTTTCGATCATTTGCTGATGCGCATTCATCCCGCCGCGAGCCGCATTGAAAAATTGAGTCACCTGACCCCATGCGTACTCATCGCCTTCGATCTGCTGGTGGATGGGAAAGAATCTCTCGTGAAGCAGCCTCTCGAAGCCAGGCGGCAACGCCTCGACGAATTTGCGCGAAAATATCTAAAGTCAAACCAAACCATCCGCCTGTCGCCGGCAACGCATGATCTCGCTGTCGCCCGGAAATGGTTCCACATGGGAGTTGGTCTCGACGGGGTTATTGCCAAGCGACGCGACCTGCCTTACCCGAGCGGCCAGCGGACGGGCATGCAAAAGATCAAACGCCAGCGAACCGCCGATTGCGTAGTCGGCGGCTTTCGTTATTTGGAAAAGCAGCCAGTGGTCGGCTCTCTGCTTCTCGGTTTGTACAACGACGAAGGAGAACTCGACCACGTTGGATTCACTTCTTCCATTCAGGCCAGAGATCGGCCCGCACTCACCACGAAACTTAAGAGAATGATTAAGCAGCCAGGTTTTACTGGGAGGGCTCCAGGCGGTCCCAGCCGCTGGAGTACGAAACGTTCAACTGAATGGCAGCCGCTGGACCCGAAGCTGGTGGCCGAAGTGCAATTCGATCACTTTACTGCAGGCCGCTTTCGGCACGGTACAAAATTTCTTCGCTGGAGACCTGAGAAGTCTCCCAAAGATTGCACGCTCCGGCAAATGGAACGTGAGAACCGCTCGGCACTAGATCTATTGTGAGGCGGGCTTGAGCGAGTTGGAGCCGGAATGGAGCCGCCTCTTCGCAAATGCTTGCGATTAGCCAAATGAAAAACCGGCTACGCGGCCTTCTTGCGTGGTACCTTCGCGCCCTTTTTTCGCGCTTCCGAAAGGCCGATGGCAATCGCTTGTTTGCGGCTTTTGACGGTTCCTCCCTTGCCGCCTTTTCCCGACTTAAGAGTCCCGTGTTTTTCTCTGCGCATTGCGCTTGCAACACTCTTGCCTGCTGCCTTGCCGTACTTTCGTCCACCAGATTTCTTCCCCGAACGTTTCGTAGCTGCCATGTTTTTCTCCTGATCCTTAGTGCAGAAAAACATACGCAAGGTTGGCAGGCACATCTTTATCAGCATCGTCCCCGGTCATGCTGCATCAAAATTGTTCGAGATGATTCTGAAAGGGGAGGGTTTCCGATGAAAGCTGTGACGGGCGTATTTCGCTTGCAATCAGACGCAGAGCGCGCCTTAACTCAAATTCGTTCAACCGGGCTGTCGGAAGACCGGATCACATTGCTGACTCCGGCGAACGGCAAGCGGCAGCAAAGCTCGACGGAACCAGCGCCGCCGGTTGTGGCCGCAGAGCAACCGGGCATGGGCAGGGCGGTGGGAGCAGTGTTAGGAACGGCAGCGGGAATGTCAGGAGGCCCGCTCATTATAGCTGCGCTGATACCCGGCGTTGGTCCCATTACCGCAATTGGGTTGTTGGGCGGCGCAATTTTGGCGGCAGTTGGAGCCACCGTAGGCGCGGTTGCCGGTGGAAAATTTGAAAATGCCATGACCGAAGGCCTGCCCGAAGATGAGCTATTTGTCTATGAAGATGCTCTCCGCAAGGGTCGCAGCGTGTTGATCGCCCTGGCCGACGACGATGCCGCGGCATCTCGCGTCCGCGAATTGTTGAGGGTAGAAGGGGCGGAAACGGTCGACGCCGCCCGCGAACAATGGTGGATTGGTTTGCGCGACGCCGAGCAGGAACACTATTCGTCGTTCAGCAAGAATCTCACTGAGGACGAAAAGTTCTATCGACTTGGTTTCGAGTCTGCACTGCACGCCCGGTCCCGTTGCAAGGAATACGATCAGGTTCTGGGTGAGATGACCGCACAAATTGAAGAACTCGAACGCCAAAATCCTGGCGCGGAAGTCGCTGAAGCCTTCCAGCGCGGATACGAGCGCGGCCGCGACTACTACCAGCAGTTATGTAACGAATCTAAGGCAGCGTAGTAGGGGAAAGCTCAACGGCTATACTCTCGAGAAAAAAGTTCGGTGCCTGGCAGCGATGGGAATAGCGGCGAGGAAGCCGAGGCCGAGCAACATTCCGCTACCGGACTCGGGCAAGGAGGTGAGGCTGTCTTCTCCTCTAGACAAGTCCCCAGAACCGGAGCCGGTTGGTTCTGAATTCATTAGAATCACGGTACTATCTTTCGACGGATCCCGGAGTGTACTCCTGAATACCACCGTCCCCGTCGACACCATCGTCGTCCCCGAGACCGTTCCACTCATCGTGCCGCCGGCGTCAGGCAACGGCCGTTCTCGATACACTGGACCCAGGCTGCTTCCAGAAGTCGACAAACTAACCATCGCAATGATGCAAGCCAGCGAACCCCACCCTTTGAGAGACATAAACGTTAATCGTCCTCAGACTCGTTGTCCTACGATAGTTTCTTGATGCAGCGACGACGAAGCAGGTGCCGCTGCAGGCCAAAATTCACTATTCAATTTTCCTGGCGAAGTTGTTGCGTAGGAATACGGTAAATGCTGTAAAGAATCAAAAGGGAGTATTCAGTTTTGTAACTCGGTTCGGTAGGTTGATTCGAATCTTAGGGACGCTGCTGTCGCTCGTCTGCCCGGCGGAGAACCAACCTTGGTGCGCCGGCTGACGTTGGCCTTATTTCGATTCTTTCTGCCACATCGCTGTGTGGCGGCAGAGAAGATCGTAGCACTCGCAAGCAGCGTCCTCCAGCCGGGTGCGGTTTTCGATCTTGACATGGCCGCGATTATAAGTGATCAATCCAGCCTTCGACAGAAGACCAGCGGCTACCGTGACGCTGGACCGGCGGGTCCCTAACATGTGCGCCAGAAATTCATGGGTTAGCGGGACGACATTACCGCCTATGCGATCCTGGCTCATCAGCAGCCATCGAGCCAGCCGTTCATCGACTTCATGGAGGCGGTTGCAGGCCGCAACCTGCGCCCCCTGCATCGAAATCATCTGCGCATACTGGAGCATTCGCCGCTTCAAAACCGTGCATTGCCGTAAGGCTTTTACGAGATCCTTGCTGCTCATACGGAACGCAGTGCCCTCAATCTGAACCAGAGCTCGCGTATCGCTCGACATAAAGCCCACTACGAGTTGCAGCCCCGTGCACCCTTCTTTGCCGGTTAATCCGACTTCTACGCTTTTTCCATCCTGCATCACACTGAGAATCGACACCATCCCACTATCTACGAAATATGCGTACTGGATTGCCTCCCCCGATTCCTGCAGAACGTCGTGCGTGCGAAGTTGCACGAATGTAAGTTGGGAAAATATGGAATCGCACTCTTGCGATGGAAGCCCCAACAGAAGCTCGTTCCTGATCGGATTTCCTTCGATGCTTGGGGTGGTGAATCTATGGTTTGTGTTGGCGCGGGACGGGACCATAAACGGCCTCCTTGCACAGCCAGAACTGCTGTCTGATTTTGCAAGGGACCGTCTCCTATGGAGGGTACGGCGGAAGGATGCTAGATGAGACAATTCAATTGTAGCAGATAGCCCGGATGCGGGATGATTCGACGCTAGCGATCTGTTTTAGCTCCATAATTCTGTCACCCCGTAACAGCAACGTGAAAATGTCACCCCATGAGAGGAAGGACATTCGCGTTGAGTCAGAGGGAACTACAACGAGTGAGCGTAATTTCCAGTTGCGCTAAGGGAGACATGGTGTGCGCCAGAGCCGCCGAACTGCTCTCGCTCAGCGTCCGTCAGGTCAGGCGTCTCAAGAAACGTTGGCGGGAGCAAGGAGAGGCGGCTCTGGCGCACGCCAACCGCGGACGGCCCAGCCCCCGCCGTCTGCCCTCCCGCACCCGGCAAGCCGTCGTTCGCCTGGCCCGCACCACCTACGCCGGCTTCAACGATCACCATCTCTGCGAAAAGCTTTGCGAGGTCGAGGGCTTCTCCCTCAGCCGTGAGACCCTCCGCCGTCTGTTGCGCCAAGCCGGTCTGGGATCTCCTCGGAAACGCCGCCCGCCCGCTCATCGCCAGCGCCGCCTGCGCTCCGCCCGTGAAGGCGAACTGGTCCAACTCGACGGTTCGCCCCACGACTGGCTGGAAGGCCGCGGCCCTCACCTCACCGCCCTCGGACTGCAAGACGACGCCACCGGTAAAATCCTGGCCGCCCAGTTCTTTCCTTCCGAGACCGCGCTCGGCTATCTCTGCCTGCTTCGCCAACTGTTGCGCCGCCACGGCACTCCGCTCGCCTTTTACGGCGACCACAGCGGCATCTTCGTTCGCAACGACGACTTCTGGTCGGTGGAAGAACAGCTCGCCGGCAAACGTCAGCCCACGCAGTTCGGCCGCGCCCTGGAGCAACTGGGCATCACCTTCATCGCCGCCCGCACTCCGCAGGCCAAGGGCCGCGTCGAACGACTCTGGGGCGTGCTCCAGGATCGTCTCACCAGCGAACTCCGCCTGGCTCAGGCTTGCGATCTGGACTCCGCCAACGCCGTGCTGCGCCTCTTTCTCGCCGACTACAACCGCCGCTTTGCCCGCCGCCCCCGCGCAATGCAAACCGCATGGCGCCCGGCACCCCAAAATCTGGAACGCATCTGCTGCTTCGTTTACCAGCGCGTGGTCAGCAACGACAACATTGTCCAATGGGAGGGTCAGCGCTTCCAGATCCCGCAGCAAGGGCAACGCTTCAGCTTTGCCGGAGCCAAAGTCCACATCTATCAAGCTTTGGACGGGCGCGTTTCGCTCTATTACGGCGACACCCGCCTGCATCACACCCTAGCTTCGCCAGGGTGACATTTTCATGTTGCCATTAGGGTGACAAAATCACGTTGCTACAACAATTCGACGCTAGCGATCTGCGTTTTCTCCAACCTTGCTAAGGAGTAATATCGACGAATGACTGTGAAACTCGTTAGTGTCAATCGTCCGGGCATAAATAGCAGGGTTGCCGCATTGCTGTTTGCGGTCGGCATCTCTTGCGTCGTTTTTGCCCAGGAAGCCCAGCGGACCGGCGGTAAAATCGCAAATCAATCCGTAGCAATTGTTGCGCGCGGAAAATACATTGTGGAGGGAGTCGCAGTCTGCAGTCAGTGCCACACGCCGCGCGACAGTAACGGTAACCTGGATCGCTCGCATTGGCTCGAGGGTGCCGCGCTGTGGCTGAATCCTGCACAACCGGCCGACAATTGGCCACTGCAGGCGCCTCGAATTGCAGGAAATCCTCCCGGAACCGATGCCGAAATGGTGAACCTGCTGACCACCGGGATTTGGCGCGACGGAAAAACCCTTCGCCCTCCGATGCCCCAATTCCGTATGACAGAGCCAGATGCAGAGGCAGTTGTCGCTTATTTGAAATCGCTTGAACCTGGCCCGCACTGAATCAAAGTTCAGCACTTTTCTCGCCCAAGAAGGGAAACCGGAAAAGAGTGGATATCCGCATCGAGCTGATTTCCGTGGGGTAATGTCCTCAAGCCGCTTTGCGTTCCTCCACCATCTCCTCTTCTTTGGCGTGGATCTCCACTTGCTCATGCTTGATGTCGAGACGAAGATGATTGTAGATGCTCATGTACTGGTTCGCGACCCATACCAAGGCAAATAAAGAAATTAGATAACCCCGCCAGTCAGCGTAGAGCAACCGGAAGCGTGTCAGAAACAGAAATAGAGCGGCCACGCAATGGCTGAAGCAATATTCGCAGGTGAATAAATAGAAGAATTTTCGGCGAGAGAAATTCGTCGACTGCCTTGATTGCCCCTGGCAGTAATCCCGCGGCTCGCGAAACACTTCCTCGTGGGTTACCGTCCATCCCACACAGGCGACAGGTATCGCCAGGATCGGCAGCCACGCGAGTTGGAGAGCAACTGACGGCACGGTTAAATTTGGATGCACGAGATCAAAAAGAAGTAGAGAAATTAAAGGTTCTTCACCTGTCCGTAGTTGAGCAGACTGACAATCAGGGTTCCACCGCAGATGTTGCCGATGGTAGCAGGCGCAAGCCAGCGAAGATATCCGACCACCGGAACTGCCCCAGCCATCACAGCGGAGAGAATTTCGCCGCTGCCGGCGATGCAATGGGCGAAGCGTCCGATGCCGACCACAAAGGTAAGCAGGTACACGATCGCGAGTTGACCAATCGTCCAGTGACTGGCGGTAACAGTCCAAGCTACAAGCGCGATCAGCCACCCTCCGATTATGCCACTCCAGAAAAAATGCGTGGCGGACCCGGTGGCTCCTTCCTGACCCAGAGTAATTAATTGCGACAAAATATCCGGGCGGAACGCCGGAGTCCTAACCGCCAGCAAGGCGAACAAAATGGCGCCCAGAATGTTGGCGGTATAAACCACTCCCCAGAGCCGGAGCGTTCTCATCAGATGACGACGCTCATCAAGCACAAGAACCACCGGGTACAGAGTGTTCTCCGTGAACAACTGCGCCCGGCCGATGATCACTGCAATGAAGCCAATCGGATAAAGCAAGTAAGGAGCGACCTGCTGGCTGGCTCCGGGTCCAAGGAGGGCGCGAATTGAGGCCACGCCCAAGCCCGTGAGTCCCATCGTCAGACCACCCGCGACTCCCGAGAAGGCGAGTTTCTGACTCGATCGCCGCAGTTCGTCGCGCGCATTTTCGATGGCTGCCTGAAAGATTTCGGCCGCTGTGAGCCTTCGCGTGTCCGGCGCAGTCTCATCGTGCTGGATGGTTTTAACGGGCGTCAGAATATTTCTCCGGAACTTTGATGCAGAAATGGGGTTCAACGGAAGGGCGATTTCTGAGACTCGATAACTCAGTCGAAAGAGTAAGAATCTTGTCGTGATGGCGATTGACCTAAGATGAAAAGCGCCGCAGGGAAATGCGCGAACAGATCTGAGACGGCAATTTTTGCTCCGGACTCTGTAAATTCCGCGGGCTCCCCCGTAAACTCGTTCCGATACTTCAGGTAAGAAGTGCCAGGTGGGAATAGTATCTCGGTGTCTCGCCAGACTTTCGCGCCGAGGGGTGGAACATCCCTATCGCCCAGCAAACCCGCCACCATCCGCGGCACAGCCACCAGGACGCTCTCCCTTTCCAGTTTTCTCAGGAACACTACCACGTGATCTGCTTTCTCGCCTTGCACCTTCAACGGCAGATACTCGCCCGACTGAAAAACGTCAGGCCACTGTTTACGAAAGCACAAAGTCTTCCACGTCACGTACAACTTGAGTGCATCGTTTTCCGGAGGCTCCAGCAGTTGGCCGACGAATCGCGGGTTAGGGGCAGCACCGAGTTTCCGGATATTCTCGAACACTTGGTGGCGGCGAATGTAGTCGACTGGACGCCGGTTATCGGGATCGACCAGACTAAGGTCCCACAGGTCGTTTCCTTGATAAATGTCGGGGACCCCCGGACACGTCAGCTTGAGAAGCGTTTGCGATAGGCTATTCCACAAGCCAATCCGAGCGATGCGCCTTTGGAAGGGCACGAAGTCGGCAAGAAATCGGTGGCTAACGGCGGGATTTAACAATGCCTTGACGAAGGTAGAAACCGCGTTTTCGTAGGCATCATTTCGATTGATCCAACTGGTGTTTTGCTTGGCCTCGCGAATGGCTTTCAGCATATAGTTTTCAATTCGCTCGCGAAACGCCTTCCAATGGTTCTCATGGCCGAGATTTTCCGATGGCCACGCGCCCACCAAAGTTTGATAGAGCAAATATTCATCGTTCGCTGAAGGTGCGGACTTGTCGTTAACCAGGATCTTATGGCTGCGGTTGAGTCGTTTCCACTCTCGTACCCGCAGGCGCCACAGTTCCGACATTTCCGACAACACGTTGATGCGGGAGCGTACATCCTCCGAGCGCTTTGAGTCATGCGTGCTGGTGGCCAACATTGTGTGGGGCCAATCGCGAAGGCGTTCCTGGTTTGCCCGGTGAAACTCAGCCGGTGTGACTCCGAAGCGGTGAAGATCACTTCCAACATCATTCAGCGAGATCAGCCGGTTGTACCGATAAAAAGCGGTGTCTTCGAGTCCTTTCGCCATCACCGGGCTGGTGAACTGCTGAAACTTCATGGCGAATGCGGTGACTGCATCTCGGTAACGGGCATCGTACCCGTCAGCGATGCGAGTCAGAAGAACTTCACCGATGAAATCGAAGACGCTGATATCGGCTGCGGGACTTCTCCGTTTTGCGGAGTCGATCGCGGCGCGAATGTAGCGCGCATCGTCCGCGGACACGCCCGAGCCGCTAACGTACGTGCGGTACACGGGAAAATTGGCCACTACCTCGGTAAGCGCATCACGCAAGCTGTTCAAAGTGAAGTCGCAGGTGTGCCGTTTAGAGAGGGCGATCCGGGTGAGTTGATTTGCGAGCACGTTCAGCTCACTGACCAATGCAACGCGAATGATAAGTCTTCGACTGCGATAGGCGAGGTCATCGAAATCGATCTCGTCGCCAACAAAATTTCGATAAACGCGATCCATGCGGGTGGCGCTTGCAGGATCAACAAATAGCCCGTTCACGAGATTGGCAAAGTCGTACCCGGTTGTCCCACAGACGGGCCATTCCGCCCGCAGCCGTTCCGGGCCGGTAAGTATTTTCTCGATGACCACGTACAGTGGGTCATTGCCGTTATTCTGGGGACTGTCCCTTGCGGCTGCGATGGCCCGCTGCAGACGTTCGAAATACTCAGCCGGATTATAAAGACCATCGGGGTGATCGATACGCAGACCATCGATCTGGCCTTCGGCCACTAACGTCAAAATCAGACGGTGGGTCGCCTGAAAAACACCTTCGTTCTCCATGCACAGTCCGGCGAGATCGTTGGTATCAAAAAAGCGCCGGTAGTTAATGTCATCGGAGGCGACCCTCCAGTTTGCCAGACGGAAGGCCTGTACCTTGATGAGTTCATGCAGTTCATCAAAGCTCGCGGGATCGGAAGGAATGCCGTTGATCGATTCAACGCCTGCGAGGATGCTGGCGGTTATTTCCGGAGATCGTGTGCAAAGCGCCGCCAGTCGTCGCTTGTTTATTTCTTTATCGCGATTGCGCTCGACGATGCGATCGTTGCTCACCTCTTGTCTTCGCGGCAAATGGCCGAAAGCGGTGATCAGGCTTTGAAATTCCAACAAGTCGGGATTCTGCTCGCCTAATTTCGCTGCCGGCTTGTCAGTCGCGCGCTGCAGAATGCGAGGGTACTCACGTGGATTCACCGGGAAGCGGTGATTCCGATACGAAATATCAAACTCACCTCGTTCAGGGTGAAAAACTAACTTTAACTCTCCGCTTTCCAGGACGGCCCCGTAATGATCGTGCAGCACCGGCACGAGCACTTTTCCATGGAGCTCTTCTTTCAGCGGGTGCCAGTCGATATCGAAAAAAGAAGCGTAAGGCGAAGCCTCTCCATTTTCCAGAACGTCGAGCCACCACACGTTGTCGCCTCCCATCACACCCATGTGATTGGGGACGATATCGAAAATCAAACCCACGCCATATTCATGCAGAGCAGTTACAAAGCGATCGAAGTCTTGCTGAGTGCCAATTTCCGGATTGAACGAGTTGTGGTCGACAATGTCATATCCATGCATGCTGCCAGGGCGAGCCTTGAGGCACGGAGAAATGTAACAGTGACTGATGCCGAGCGCGGAAAGGTAGGGGACGATTGCCTCCGCCCTGGCAAAAGTAAAATCGCGATTCAGCTGCAAGCGATACGTTGCGCGCGGAATTCGGGAGTCTGGCTTCATGCTTCGAGGAACCAAACCACAGAACATGCCGGGAGTGTTCCTTGCTGCACGTCGATCTCGTTCACTCCCTCGCTGGCGTAAATGATACGAGATGCGGAAGAAGGCAACCCCGAGAGCGAAGTTGTTCCTAGATTTGCAAGGAGGGTCAGCCCGGAGCGATCTGGAAACTTCCAGTGTGCGGTGAGTCCGCGATCACCATGCAATTCGTACTGTGCCTTGATAGCGCACACGTTCGAAAGTCGTGGGACTATGTGTTGACATCTCAGTTTCAGCATTTGACGGTAGAAGCGAAACCAGTGGCAATGAGCGGGTTGTGTAAAGTCGTCCCAACTAAGCCGTGAGTGCTCGAAAGTGCTGGCGGCGTTGGGTTCGGGTATGCCAGCCCGCGCCGCCGGGTCGTTGAATCTCGCAAAACGCGCGAACTCGTTTCGGCGGCCTGCAGCAACCGCCTCAGCCAGGCCTGGCTCGAAATCGCAGAAAAAAAGAAAGGGTGTTTGAGCGCCGAACTCTTCTCCCATAAAAAGCAGCGGCGGAGATGGAGCGAGCAAAAGGATCGCTGCAGCTGCGCGAATGGCACGTGCGTCGGCGATTGTCGTGATTCTTTCTCCCAACGCGCGGTTTCCAATCTGATCATGATTCTGCAGGAACGAGACAAATGCGTTGAGTGGCAGGCCGGTTGTAGGTTCCCCACGCGTTTTCCCGTTTCTAAAGAGCGACGCTTCGCCCTGGTACGCGAATCCCTCGACCAGGCAGCGGCCTAATTGATTAAGCGGGCGGTCGGAATAATCCGAGTAATATCCATCGCGTTCGCCAGTGAGCAGCACATGCAGGGCATGGTGGATATCATCATTCCATTGAGCTGTGTAACCTTGCGTTTGGCATTTTTCGGTGCGACGCAGGAAACGCGCCTGGTTTGAATCGTTTTCGAGAATGAGATGGATGTGGCGATCCGCCGCGACGGATTTTCTTATGACAGTAGCCAACTCTGTAAGGATATGCGGGCTGGAGTCGTCGATGATCGCATCAACCGCATCCAGCCGAAGTCCATCGAAATGATATTCATTCAGCCAGTGGACGGCGTTGTGAATGAAAAAATCCCGGACTACCCGGCTCTCGGGCCCATCGAAGTTAATGGCGTTGCCCCAGGGAGTGCGGTGGCGGTCAGTGAAGAATTGTGGCGCATATGCGTTGAGATAATTTCCCTCCGGACCAAAATGGTTGTAGACCACGTCGAGCAAGACCATCATTCCACGCTGGTGCGCGCCTTGAACTAATTTCTTCAGATCATCGGGACGCCCGTATGTGCTATCAGGCGCGAATGGAAGGACGCCGTCATATCCCCAATTGCGCAGGCCCGGGAAGTCGGCAAGGGGCATTAGTTCAATCGCGGTGATCCCGAGATCGGCCAGATAGTCGAGTTGCTCGAGGGCAGCGGAAAAAGTTCCCGCCGGGGTGAAGGCGCCAACGTGCAATTCGTAAATGACAGCTTCTTCCCAGCGGCGGCCGCGCCACGCGGCATCTTGCCAATCGAAAGCATTGGGGTCGACAACCTCACTCGGTCCGTGTACATCGTGCGGCTGAAACCGGGAAGCGGGGTCGGGAACTGCTTTCGCACCATCGACCCGGAAGCGGTACTGCGAGCCCGTTTTGGCCGCATCGGTTACCAGTTCGAACCAACCTTGATCACGCGCCTCCATAGGAAGCCATGCTGAAGTCTTTGCATCGATGAGGCTGGCATCGATAAGGCAGAGTTCAATCCGGCGAGCGGCTGGTGCCCACAAGCGAAAACGGACGTTTCCGCTCTCAAGGAACTGGGCGCCGAATGGCATGCTATGACGGCACTTCATTCGACTCTTCCTTTTTTCCATTTCGGCGTTCCATCAAAACCGCCATGGAACGTGCCTGCAAGGCGTACGGTGCGCCGGAATCGTGACCATCCGCTGGCCGCAAACCATCCTCTCGTGACGTGTCCATCCACGCCACCCAGCGAGTGCCCGGATGAAATACCGGCAAGGTGAAAGCCACATCTTCGTGGTGAGCGTTCAAGAGGACCAGAAAATTCTCGTCGCCAATCTTCCGGCCGCGTTCGTCGGTTTCATCCAATCCCTGACCCGCAAGAAACATCCCCAGGCAACGTACTCCGGGGTCGCGCCATTGCTCTTCGCTCATTTCACTACCACCGGGATTCAGCCACAGCACGTCTTTTACGTTCGCGCCTTTGATCGGCCGACCCTGGAAGAAGCGGCGCCGCCGAAATACGGGATGGCGTTTACGAAGGTTGATCACGCGCTGAACAAACGCCAGCAGGTCGCGCTCCTGAGGCCGCACATTCCATTTCAACCAGCTGATCTCGTTGTCCTGGCAATAGGCATTGTTGTTGCCCATCTGCGTATGTCCGATGGCGTCGCCGGCATACAACATCGGCACACCCTGAGACAGCAATAGCGTCGCCAGCATATTCCGCTTTTGCTTGGCCCGCAGAGCATTGATGTTCGCGTCGTCCGCGGGACCTTCCACGCCACAATTCCAACTCCGATTATTATTGTTGCCGTCGCGATTATCTTCACCGTTTGCTTCGTTGTGTTTTTCGTTGTAGCTGACCAGGTCCTGCAGCGTGAACCCGTCGTGCGCGGTTATAAAATTGACGCTGGCATACGGCCGGCGGCCGCTGTGCGCATATAAGTCGCTGGAACCGGTGAGGCGATAAGCCAGGTCTCCAACGACTCCTTCGTCACCCTTCCAATACGAACGCACTGTATCGCGGTAACGATCGTTCCATTCCGCCCAACCCACGGGAAAGTTTCCAACCTGATAACCGCCTTCCCCCAAGTCCCAAGGCTCGGCAATTAGTTTCACCTGCGAGAGCACCGGATCTTGATGGATGATGTCGAGGAACGCTCCCAGGCGATTTACTTCATGGAGTTCGCGCGCCAGAGTAGCGGCGAGGTCGAAGCGGAAGCCGTCGACGTGCATCTCCAAAACCCAATACCGCAGACTATCCATGATCAACTGAAGAACGCGCGGATGCTGCATGTTCAGCGTGTTTCCGGTGCCGGTGTAATCCCTGTAATAGCGCGGATTGTCGGGCATGAGCCGGTAGTAGGCGCTGTTGTCGATTCCTTTGAGCGAAAGGGTCGGGCCTAGATGATTTCCTTCCGCCGTGTGGTTGTAGACGACGTCGAGAATTACTTCGAGTCCTGCGGAGTGCAGGGTCTTGACCATGGTTTTGAATTCGCGGATCGAGCTTTCGGCCAGGTAACGGGGCTCGGGCGCAAAAAATCCGATCGAGTTATAACCCCAGTAATTGCGCAGGCCGCGCTCGACAAGTTGGCGATCGTCGATGAAGCTGTGAACCGGCATCAGTTCGATTGAAGTCACGCCCAGACGAGTGAGATATTCGATTACTGGGGCGGTTGCCAGACCGGCATAAGTCCCGCGGAGGCGCTCCGGAACGTCCGGATGACACATCGTGAAACCCTTGACATGAAGCTCGTAAATCAAAGTCTCATGCCATGGGATGTGCGGTGACTTGTCCGAGCCCCAGGTGAAAGCGGAGTCGATTACGCGATTCTTGGGCATCGCCGCCGCATCGTCGCGCCGGTCGAAAGACAAATCCTCCTGCTTGTTTCCGACTTTGTAACCAAAGTGCGAATCATTCCAACGTATGCTTCCCCGTATTTGCTTGCCATAGGGGTCGAGAAGAAGTTTGTGGGGGTTAAAACGATGGCCTTTCTCTGGGGCGTACGGTCCAGAAACGCGGTAACCATACAATTGTCCGGGGCGTACCTCTGGCAGGTAACCGTGCCATACCATGTCCGTTTGCTCAGGAAGCGGGACGCGAAGGATTTCACGTTTTCCCGAAATATCGAAGAGGCAAAGCTCAACTTTTTCTGCGTGCTCCGAATAGAGCGCGAAGTTTACGCCTTCGCCGTCCCAGGTTGCACCCAAGGGATAAGGACGGCCAGGCCACACAATGGGCTGAGATGAATTCGGCATCTATTTTATTTTCTTTGAATAGCAACACACTTCGGCACCACTAAGTTACCGGGCACTTCGATGCCTGTGCAACGATTAAGTTTGCCGTTTTCCGCCGGAACGGTTGACGATGAGGCAGGCATGCATCGCTAGATTGCTTCTCAGCTTATTTGCAAGTTTCTTTATCTCTTTTTCCCGCGCGATATTCAGAATACCTTTTGCATTGTCGTAAACCCTGTCGCGCAAGGGTGCAAGAAGCCGGGCATTGAGTTTGGCGGGTTCGGCCACTCGCGCGGAGAGGACGGATGTGTGAGTTTGAGATCACGTCAGAGTGCTCCTAACGAACCGTTCTGCCACATCTCCACCTCCTGGAGCGCCAAGGAAGGATTGCGATACCTCCGCCTACGACAAAGATGACGGCTTCAAGGTGTCAGTTGTTTGCTAGGGCAATCTCAACGCGAAGATACCGCGGTTGCAGTATCACGCCGAGCGATCACAGCTAGGGTAGGCTTATGGGGAGCCAGGGAGGTCAGGAGGAATGGGCCCTACGGGTGCGGGCAGCTTTCATCGCAGCCTTACTGCGTGCCCGAGGTCCACGCCTGCTCGCAGCGGTCTTCGCTTGCCGCGACAAAGATTTCTTGCTCGCCGAACTGCGGGGCTCACGTTTCAGGGCACCCTCTGTGGCGCGAGCCCGAGTTCTGGAGATTTTGTGCGGGTGTTTACTCGACGCCTCGTCCTGTGCGGCTTTTTTTCGCACTGACGCCGAGCCCTTCGGCGCGCCTAACTTCACGCCAGCTCGCCGCGCTTTGGACAATCCGATTGCGATGGCTTGTTGTGGCGAACGCGCTCCATGTTTGCCTTCCCGGATGTGATGGATCTCTTCGCGAACAAACTCTCCCGCCTGGGTGGACGGAGATTTACCTTCACGTGCGTCTTCGCGGGCGCGCTCGAGGGTTTCTTGGTCCGGCATGTAATTTCTCCTATTCCTGGCTAACGCAGTTTCAATCTGAGGAGCGGGCCCTGCAAATCGGAGATTTACAGTAGCGTTGCGAGAAAAATTGCGTACGCTAAGCGAAGGCCAGACGCGGCGTTAAGCGGACTGCTTGAACGCTGCGCGCCGGGAAAAAACCCACAACCCGGACGGCTTCCACATGCGTCTTACACCATGCGCACTTTCATCGTGCGCACTTGGGGTTAGGATGAAAAAGACTCGTTTGGGTTTCGCGCTCCTTATGGCTCTTGCATTTGCGGGATTGCTGGATTGTTCGCGCATTCCTTCAAAGTCGCCCGAGGTTTCTAACAGCATCCGCAAATCGCTCGATCAGGCCGGGCTTAAGGACGTTGCCGTGTCTCAAGATCGGGATAAGGGCGTTGTAACCCTAGCCGGAAACGTCGCCGCTGATGGTGACAAGGCGCAGGCCGAGTCCATTGCAAAGGCAATTGCAGTTGGCCAGGTCGTTGCTGACCAGATTGCGGTGCTTCCTCCGGGTGCGGAAAGCGATTCGAAGGCCGTCAATTCGGACGTCGATAAAGCCATCGAAAAAAATCTGGATGCGGCCCTCATTCAAAACAAGCTAAAGAACAATGTGAAATACGACGTCAAGAACGCGGTGGTAACCCTGAGCGGAGAGGTCAATTCTGAGTCCAAACGCAGTGACGTCCAAAGAGTTGCTTCGGCGGTTCCGAACGTGCGCCAAGTGGTGAATGAGTTACAAATAAAGAATCAAAAAGCGAGCTCTACCCGGTAGCGGGCGGAAGCGTTACTCCAGGGTTAGGCTCATCTGGCCGCTCTTGGTGAATTGGACGCGCAGCATTTTTTCCGCCCCGGTAACAAAGTCTCCCGCCACGGTAGCCGACTGATCGAAATTGCCTGCTTCGGAGGTCACCTGCACGCGAAGATTGTGCTTCCCGGGTGCGATTTGCATGGCGTGGAATTCATGGCCCTGGACGCGGTGGAAGACGACAAGGCGTTTCTTCTCCGCTCCCTCGAGCTGGTGAGTAAAACTCAAACTATCATCCACCCAGATCGCCAGATGCGCCTCAGCGAACTTATGTTCAACTTCGATCTCCAGCATCGCTGGACTGGTTGGAGCTGCCTGCTGGGTTGAGCGGACCGCTTTCGCGGAGGCTAGACCGACAGTAGCCGGTTTGGCGAGCTTTCGTGCCTTTGGTTCGGGTGCTGTTTTGACGGCTTCCGCCGCCGTCTGGATAGCGGAACTGCCCGCTGGGACCGGGTGCGGTGGGGCTGTCTGCGTTTCCCTCAGACTTCTCGGCGACGCTCCTCCAGGAAAAACAAGCTGACCGGCTCGAAGCGCAAGAACAACGAGTCCGATTAACAGCACGGCTCCCGCAAAGTATTTGTTTCGCAACTTCTCGAGAAGAGCCACGGCCGCACCGTGTTCCCGCCGCTTGTCGTTCGCGCTGGATTTCCGAGAGGCTGAAGTGCCGATTGTGCGTGAGCTTGACGACCGGCCTCTTTCGTTAACCGTTTGAGCTAATATTCCCGCACCCGGCTCCTTTGCTTTGCTCCAAGGCTCTCGTCCCGCTCGCAGCTCCTGAATATCGAGCGCCATTTCCATGCCACGTTGATAGCGTGCTGAGCGATCTTTTGCGATGGCTCGCGAAATAATGTAGTCGAGCCCTGGCGGCAATTCGGTGTCGAGGATTGTCGCCGGTACGGGATCGCGGTTGACAATCTTGAAGGCGACCGTTAAAGCGCTGTTGCCTTGAAAAGGTTTGTATCCGGTCAAAACCGTGTAGAGGATCACCCCCAGAGAAAACAAATCCGAGCGCCCGTCGACCGGGTCGCCGTTTAATTGTTCGGGCGACATGTAGGCAGGCGTGCCCAGGGTGCGTCCCGCCGCAGTCGCATTCGCAAGGTTCAATTTTGCGACACCGAAGTCGGCGATCTTGGCATGACCCTCTTCCGTGAGCAGAATGTTCGCAGGTTTGATATCTCTGTGGACTACTCCCTGGCCGTGGGCGCAATCCAGAGCCTCCGCTACTTCAAGCGCTAGTTGCAGCGCTTCTTCCACAGGTAGCTTGCGGTCCTCCTTCGAAAGCAATAGCTTTTCGAGAGATTGACCGGGAACAAGCTCCATCACAATGTACGGAGATCGCGTCTCCGGCTCCTCGCCGACATCAAAAACGGTTACTATCCCCGGATGCGACAAACGGCCGGCTGCTTCGGCTTCCCGGAAGAAACGTTCCCGATATTCCTGTTCCTCTTCAGGTGGCTGGCCAGCCAGCGAGATGGTTTTTACCGCGACCACGCGATTGATTTTAGGGTCTCGGGCTTTGTAGACGACGCCCATGGCGCCGCGCCCGAGCTCAGCAAGGATCTCGTATCGCCCAAAACGGTCTCTCTTGCGATCATCCATACGTGCGGAAATCGTGGGACACACTCGTCCGTAAAGGACAAATGCAGGCGCCGGACAGACGAGGAGCCGCACGAGGCCCTATCGCTATTGTCCCCTGAAGGCGTTATCGTTCCAAGTTACTGACGTGTTCGGCTTTTGTACGATGCAGCACAGGGCCCAAAACGGAACTTCGGGACATAAAAGGGCAAACGGGCACCCTTGACGGCGTGCCCGTTGCCCCCTTTAAGAGCAAAGCAGATCTCAGTCGTAGCTGAAGGTTAATTGATCCAAGTAAACCGAGTAGGGGGATTGCTCGTAGTTTCCATCCTCCTGATAGTTGATGGTCACTCCATTCCAGCCCGGGGCCGAACCCGGATCGTAGTATTGGTTGAGGTAAGCGGTTTTTCCATTCAGAGTGATCGACTGGTAGAGCAGCTTGTTGTTGGAGGTTCGCTGTACCTGAATCGTCAAATGGTTCCAGGAATTGCTGGCCGGGTAGCAGGAAACCCCGGTCGGAACCCAGCGCTGATTGAGGTTGTCCCAGATATCCCACTCATTTCCGCCGGCAATGCGGCACTCGTGGCCCCAGATGAAACCCAGATTGTCGAAGAACTGATTCATGTCGAACTCCACCGCCTGCGCAGCTCCAAGATTGCTGCCCCAGAAATAGACGTCATAGGTGAAATTGTGCAGTGAGGAAACCAGGGCATGGTTCGAGTCGGGCAAACCTTGCGAGGAGCCGTCTCCAATCAAGTGATTGTTCCAGAGTCCGTCGCCATATGCTTCACTTCCGCCGAGATACATCTCGGTCGCGCTCCCACTGATAGAGGGAGACTTGACGCCTTGAGTCATGGAAAACACGATGTTGTCGCAGGGGGAAGGGGAACAGTCGACGAAGGTGGGGGCTCGCTGGCCGTAGTCTGCCCATCCGCCGGAGCGTTGCAGGTTAGAGAATGATTTTCCGCCACCCCCTCCGCCTCCACCGACGGTGATGGTGACAGGAGTAGTGCTTGCGCCGCCGCACCCATCCCATTCCTCGACGACTGTGTTGTATTTTCCAGCGCTTAACGGAAGGTTGTAGTTCACGCTATCTCCGTTCACAACGTAAGCCAAAGCGCCCGAGGCCGTGTAAATTCCCATCGCGGAGACGCCTTTTGAACAAGATGTGGTCGCGGTGGCTTTGAAATTCACGGGCGAAGTCAGTGTGCTGTTGTCGGCAGGCGAACTCACGGAAACGCCCGACGATCCGCCCCCGCTGACCGTAATCGTAATGGGCGTGGTCGAAGCCCCGCCGCAGTTATCCCATTCTTGGACCACGGTGTCGTACTTGGCCGGACTCAGACTCAAACTTGTATTGAGGCTTGCGCCGTTTACTACGTAGGCTAAAACGCCGGGGGCAGTATAGATTCCCATCGACGCCACTCCTTTTGAGCAAGAGGAGGTGGCCGACGCCACGTAATGCACGGCCCCTGAGACAGTCGCGCCGTTTGTGGGCGCATTTACCGTTACACCTGCGAATGCAGCAGGTGCAATCAGTGCAGACAGATACACGATGACCAACAGAGAATTCCGCATGAAGTGCTTCTCCAAATATGGATTTTTAGCTTGCGAATTGCAGAAGTGCGCGCAAAACTGCTGCCCAATTACGCGCGAGCGGGCACGTGGAGGGTTCGAAAAAGTGGCTTGGATGTGGCGCTAGGTTTGACGCCTCAAATTCTTGGATCCTAACGACTAAGCGGCAGTGGCTAAAGATATCCTTGAAATTGATCGGTCAAACAGTTTAGCCAGCATACCAGAATCGCTGTATTGCGCAATCTCAGAAACGAAGTTTCGATACTCGAAGGTTGTAATCTGCAGGTTACTCGACAATCGGTACCCGGGAAACGGACGGACGAATCGACGGACCCGGATCTTGTCAAGGTAAGGGCAAACGGTGAGGGCACGTCCGCCGACGATGTGCCCTCACTGTTTCTTCTTTGCATCATTCGTAGCCAAACGTCAATTGATCCAGGTACACGGAGTAGGGCGTCTGTTTATAGTTTCCATCCTCTTGATAGTTGATGGTCACTCCGTACCAGCCGGGTGCTGAACCATGATCGTAGTATTGATTGAGATTGGCGGTCTTGCCGTTGAGGGTGATGGACTTGTAAAGCAGTTGGTTGTCTGCAGTCCGCTCAACCTGAAGCGTTAGATGGTTCCAGGAATTGTTGGCCGGATAGCAGGAAACGCCAGTAGGAACCCAGTGCTGGCTGACGTTATCCCAAATATCCCACTCATTCCCGCCGGCAACTCGACACTCATGGCCCCAGATGAATCCCATACCATCAAAAAACTGATTGATATCGAATTCGACGGCCTGCGCAGCCCCCAGATTCGCTCCCCAGAAGTACACATCGTAGGTGAAGTCGTGCAATGTGGGAACGATACTGTGGTTCGAGTCGGGCATGCCTTGCGAGGACCCGTCACCAATTAGATGATTGTTCCACAGCCCATCCCCATAGGCTTCGCTTCCGCCCAGATACATCTCGGTTGCTGCGCCACTCATCGAGGGAGATTTAACGCCTTGGGACATGGAGAATGCGATGTTGTCGCACGGCGAAGGCGAGCAATCTACGAACGTCGGAGCTCGCTGTCCGTAATCCGCCCATCCACCGCTGCGCTGCAGATGAGAGAACGATTTTCCCTCGGTTACTCCCCCACCGCTGCTAACCGTAATGGTCACCGGCGTGGTGCTCGCTCCGCCGCAGCCGTCCCACTCCTGCACAACTGTGTGGTAGGTTCCCGGATTCAAGGGCAGGTTGTAATTCATGCTGTCTCCGTTCACCACGTAAGCGAGCTGGTAGGGGGCAGTGTAGATGCCCATCGAGGAAACGCCTTTGGAGCAAGACGTCGTCGCGGTGGCCTTAAAATTCACGGGTGAGCCAACCGTGCTATTGTCGGCAGGCGAAGTCACGGAAACGCCGGGAGATCCGCTTACAGTAATGGTAATGGGCGTGGTCGATGCCCCGCCACACTGGTCCCATTCTTCGACTACGGTATCGTATTTACCTGGACTTAGACTCAAGGTTGTATTGAGGCTGGTTCCGTTGACCACGTACACTCGAACCCCGGGCGCGGTGTAGATTCCCATGGACGCAACCCCCTTCGAACACGAGGTCGCGGAGGCGGAGGCGACGTAATGCACAGGTCCTGAAACGGTTGAGCCATTTGCTGGTGTGGTTACGGTTACGCCTCCAAATACAGGCGCGGAGAGTGCCGATAGGCACACTATCGTAAAGAGAGACTTCCGCATGCAACATTTCTCCGATTTGTTTATTGGCTTCCGAACAAGCAGAACTGCTCGCCCTCACGCGAGCGGGCGTGTGGTGGGCTCAGACAAAACGCGCGTGATCTGCAGCGCGGTGCGCCATCGACCAACCTCAAAGCTGCTGGTCTTGCACAACCCGCTGCACAACTCCTGAAACCTGTTTAATAAATTTGATCGAAGCTACCAGAAACACTGTATTGCCCCCAAGAGAAAAATGTGAGTTTTGCACTCGAAGGTACTACTCCCGCAGGAGTTCGTTCCTAATAAGGGCGAGGTACTGCGGAGGATTCTTGTCGGGCGGCAACCCCGGAGCATCGTCCAGACACTAATCAGCGCCGGGAACGAGGAGACCTTCGGTCCGTGCCGGCTCTCTGGCAAATGGGGACGCGAGGACAATCATTTAACGTCAAAAAGCGAGAAAGAAAGCGAGAAAGAAAAAGACTATGACTGATGCCAAGAATAACAAGTGCGCACACGAACTTTGCAGCTGCATGGCACCGGAGGGCAGCAAGTACTGCAGTTCCTACTGCGAAACTGCGAAGAATACGACGGACATTGCCTGCGGCTGCGAACATCCAAGTTGCTCGGGCAGCGTGTAGAGGCCTAAGAAAACGTAGCTTGCCTCGCGTCTAGGGGAGGCGATCCGAATTTCTGATTCTGGTGAGCGTCACACTGACAAACGGAACAGATGGATTGCCCCAGGCGAACTGGAGCATGTTTTGGTCCGCGCAAAGGAGGTTTCGGCCTCTTCAAAATCATTGACGGTAATTGCCTTGGTTTTGGCGATTACGGCGTTATACGTCGGTCGTGCAGTCTTCATCCCACTGGCTTTGGCCCTGGTGCTGAGTTTCCTGCTTACCCCATTCGTCGTTCTTCTGGAAAAAATCCGCTTCGGCCGCGTTCCCTCCGTTATCACCGTCGTGACTGTTTCGCTTGTGCTGATCGGGGTGGCGACCTGGGGAGTCGCCGGTCAGCTCGTTCAGATCATGGCCCAGCTTCCAGATTACAAGGCCAATCTGGATACGAAAATACAATCCCTGCACGTTTCAAAGGTGGGCAACCTGAGCAAAGCCACGGCCACGGTTCAGGAACTGAACAAGGAATTGGCCGCAGCGCCTGGGCAAGTCACCGGTCGCGCTCAACCGAAAGATCAGGGAACAGCCCGATCCATCCGCCCCATCCCAGTGCAGGTTGCGCCCCCAGCCTCCAGCCTGGCGGAGCATCTCGGCCAATTGTTGGGGCCGCTTACGGGCCCGCTGGAAACCGCCGTCATCGTAATAATTTTCACCATGTTTATGCTGGTGAAGCGCGAGGATTTACGAAATCGCGCGATTCGGCTGGCTGGCCGAGGCCAGTTGAGCGTGATGACTCAGGCATTTGACGACGCCAGTTCCCGGTTGAGCCGGTTTCTCTTGCTGCAATGCCTGGTCAACACAGCGTATGGCTCTTTGTTTGGACTGGGGCTGTACTTCATCCGGGTACCTCACGCCTTGCTTTGGGGCTTTGTCGCAGGTTTTCTCCGTTTCGTTCCCTACATCGGTAGCTTTGCCGCCGCTGCATTTCCCATCGCCATGGCAATCGCTGTGTTTCCGGGTTGGCGGCAAGCCGGGATTGTTTTCGGTGTGTTTCTAGCGCTCGAGCTAATCATATCCAATGTCGTTGAGCCCTTGCTATATGGTGCCAATACCGGGATTTCCTCGCTTGCCATCCTGGTTGCCTCGGTGTTTTGGGCGACCATATGGGGGCCGGTCGGACTGATCTTGTCTACTCCGCTTACCGTGTGTCTTGTGGTTTTAGGACGTTATGTTCCGCAATTGAATTTTCTGGAAGTCGTGCTGGGGGACGAACCCGCACTGCCTCTCGAACAACTCTTTTATCAGCGACTGCTGGCCGCGGATCAGGAAGAGGCTAGATCGATAGCGGAGATCTATCTGAAGGATCATCCCATCGAAGGCCTTTATGAAACCATAATCATTCCCGCCCTCAGGCTGGCCGAACAGGATTACTACGTAGATGCTCTGGATGACGATACGAGAAGATTCATTCTCCGCGCTACCAGGGAATTGATCGAGGATGTTTGCGATCGGCTTGCCGAGGACTTGTCTTCCACGAATGCGGATGAGAACGGCGATCAACAATCCGAACCGTCCGCTTTCGCAGAATCGTATGCGAATATTGGTTGCATCCCTGTCAGAGGTGGTGCGGATGAACTGGTCGCAATCATGCTTGCCCAGTTGCTCAGGAGCCAGGGCTTCCGCGCTCTGCACCTGCGCTCCGCGGCCATCGACGAAATGGTGGCGGAGATTTCGCAACAAGGATTCACTACTGTCTGTGTGTCTTGCTTGCCGCCATTTGCCAGCGCGTCAGCGCGTTCGCTCTGCAGGCGGTTGAAGGCAAGTTCGCCTGGCGTGCGAATCATCATGGGGGTGTGGCACCTCGAGGGTGGAGTCTCCGCGGCCCGGAGCCGGCTTGGAACAGGATGTCCGGATCTAGTGCTCACAACTCTCGCGGAGGCGTTGTCGGAAGTTCATCGGCTCGCAACTCCTGGGTCCGTTGAGTCGCCCACGGAAAAAAGATAGCGCCTAAGGTCAAAAATGCATCAGATACTGCGTTGAAGCTGCCGCCAAGGGCTTGTCTGCGCAATTGCGAACGTAATTGCGAACTAGGTTTGAGATTCGGAGATGCCAACAGCGAAAAAAATCGGGCGCGTTTGGAAGATGATGGGAATCGTCGCACTCGTTTTTTTGATCGGGGCGGTCATCGCAACGAGATTCGTGATCGATCGAGCCGAACCGATTGTCCGGGCTCGCGTCATTCAAACACTGTCGATCCGCTTCCATAGCAAGGTAGAGCTGGCGAGCTTCAGCGTTTCTTTGAGCAATGGAATTCAAGTTTCCGGCAGCGGCCTGAAGATTTTCGGCGCAACGGATCCGAATCCTCACGAGCCGGGAATGCAAGCGCTGATCGGCATTCGGGAGTTCCATTTTCAAACCGCTTTACGCAGCCTGTTTCGCACTCCGATGCATGTTGACACGGTGTATGTGAAGGGTCTCAAACTGAACATTCCGCCCAAAGAAAATCGCCAGGAGATGAAGAATCTAAGCCCGAAAAGCGGCAAGCTTGCCATCTTTGTAGACAACTTCGTCTGCGAAGATACGAAGCTGATGATTAACACCATAAACCCCGGCAAAGCGCCACTGGAATTCGCGATAAGCAATTTGAAGATGCAGGATGTTGGGCCCGGCGAGCCCTTGAAGTTCAGCGCGATCTTGGTCAATCCGAAGCCGGTGGGCGATATTCAATCCGATGGCTTCTTTGGGCCATGGCAGCAAGACGCGCCTCGCGATACGCCTGTGCAAGGGAACTATTCTTTCAGCAACGCTGATCTGAGCACGATCAAAGGGATCGGCGGAATCCTTTCTTCTACCGGCCAATACTCGGGAACTCTGGGGAATATTGTCGTGCACGGAACCACCGACACACCAGACTTCCGCATTGCACGCAGCGGACATCCGGTACCATTGCACACAGAGTTCCACGCAACTGTCGATGGCACGAACGGGGATACCTTTCTGCGCCCAGTGAATGCGACCTTCCTGCATTCTTCACTTACGGCAAACGGCTCCGTCGTGCGCGTGAATACGCCGCACGGTCACGATATCGAACTTGACGTCGTGCTGAAGGGCGCCCGGATTGAAGATTTGCTGCGACTCGGGGTGCGCACCGATCCCCCGATAATGAGCGGGCCCGTGGAGATGAGCACGCGGCTGGGCCTTTCTCCGGGCGATGTAAGTGTAGCGGATCGGTTGAAATTGGCAGGCAGCTTTCACGTGCTGCGCGCGCACTTCAGCAACGAGAAGATGCAAGGCAAAATCGATTATTTGAGCCTAGTCAGTCGGGGCCAACCCAAGCAGGCGCGCGAGCACGAGCGCGAGAATGTCCCCACCGATTTGCGGGGCACATTCAACCTAAACGACGGATTACTATCCTTCTCCTTTCTCCATTTTCTGATTCCGGGCACTCACGTCGATATGACAGGCATCTACAGCCTGGATGGACAAACCTTCGATTTTCACGGAAAGGCGAAGCTGGATGCGAAGCTCTCGCAAATGACCACAGGTTGGAAATCAGTTCTCCTGAAGCCGGTGGATCCGTTCTTCCGAAAGGATGGGGCGGGGACCGAAGTTCCAATCCGAGTTACCGGTACAGAGTCGGAACCTCACTTCGGCCTGGATTTTGGCCACAAAGAAGATCACGAAGATGCCTCGCAGAAAAGCGAAGCGCTGTCGAGGCGTTAACCAATTGAACATGCGCCGATCGGCGCGAGGAAGGGTGAACTGCCGATGTTGCCAATTGCAGGCCAGAACGTTATGATCCGAAACATCCGAGCAAAGATATTTTTCCCGTCAAATCTTCTGGAGCAGGAAACCCACTCATGAGCGAAAAGCCCAGTACCACCCTACCCGCTGTCGTCGATAAGGTTATAAAGCCACCGTCTCCTGACGAACCGGAGAAAGCCCAGATCACGGTCGAAGGTGCCGATCACCTGTACCGCGAGCTTCGCATCGAGAATACGCTCACGGACGAAAACGGCGAGAAGGTGCGGCTGAAGCCAGGTGCGGAGGTCGAAGTCACAATTGAAGCGCCGCTTGACGCAACGATCACCAAAGAGTAAAGCCGCGGGCAACGAAAATTTTGTACCACCACTCACTTTCAGAGCGGCTACTCATCGCTGCTCAGTTTGCCCCGGTCTGCAAGATGCGAAGCAGCAGCAGCCACCGCCGGACATTGGTTGTCATCAGAAAATTTTCTTTCACGTGCTCGCGCCCGTTCTGTCCGAGTTGCCGGGCAAAGTCTGGGTGAGTTAGCAGGTACCGCATCTGATAGGCGCAGCCGTCCACGGAATGCACCAACGCTCCGGTCAGCTTGTGGATAATCTGATTCGGAATGCCGCCCACCGCCCCTGCGATCGTCGGTTTGCCCTTCCACAGAGCCTCGGTGACTGTAAGCCCAAAACCTTCCTTGACCGATTTCTGCACGATGATGGTCGAAGCGCGCTGCAGAGCGTTAATTTCCAAGGCGCACCAGGGAGGCAGATCCACAATGATAATGTCACGGTCGTCGCCGGCAGCTTCTCTGACTTCCTTAAGAACAGCAACTCCCTCCGGATCGTCAGTCGCTCCTCCACCGGCCATCACCAACTGGAAATCCACATATTTGCGCGCTTGCTTGAAAGCCTGGACAACCCCCACCGGATCCTTTGCCCGATCAAAACGTGAGACCTGGGTGACAATCGGCCGTGAGCGGTCGATGCCGAATTCATCGCACACCTGCTGAACAAAGCTGTCGTCGATATCCTTGTTCTTTTCGGAGAGCGGATCGATGCACGGATAGAACAAGTATTGCGGGATGGGTAGTTGCCGGGCGAAGGATTGGGAAGAAAAAATCGCACCGTCATACTTCTCGACGAACGGCCGAAGAAATCCCCACACTTCAGAATTGGGACTGGAAAGATCAATGTGGCAGCGCCATATCCAGCGCTGGTGCGATTCCTGGCGAGCACGAATAAGAGGCGCCGGCTGGGGATCGTGAATCACAATAAAATCCTCGTTGAACTGAATACGTTGCCGGTTCTGCTCGTTATTCATCAGAAAAATATCGCGAGCATGTTGCGTAAGATTGTACTCACCGCCCTGAAGCGCATTGTGGAAGGCCTTGGTGACCTCGAAGAAATCGTTTCCTCCGGTAATGACATCCCAGTGGGTGTTCACTTCCACTTCATTCAGCAAAGGGACCATCTGATTGAGCATTTCGGCGACCCCTCCGCCCACGGCCGTGGAATTAACCATCTTCACCGTCTTGCCCTTCAGTTCACGCGCGAGAAAATGTAATTCATCGATCTCCGCTGCGCCCACGATCTTTTTGTAGTCATCGAGGTGCGGAGGAGGAACGGGCGCCGGAGGAGTCTCCCAAGTGCGGGGCTTTCTTCGCCGCTCAGTGCGTACGGGCAAAGCCGAGGAAGTTTCCGCGGGTCTTGATGAACTCTCCGTCAGCGCCGATTCACTGCGAGTTTGAGATTCTACTGGTTCCATGAATTATGTGCCCGCCCTAGCTCAGCGCCCGCTCTACGATTCGAATAATTTGTTTTCGAACGTCTTCCATGGTCACTGTATAAATATCGATACGATTCAACTGGCGAGCCGCGTCGGTCAGGCCCAGATCCTCATAGAGCCATTGCGAGAAATCATTGGACATCAGCTTGAGACGAAGCCGCGCTTCGATAAAGTGATGATGGATACTGTGCAGGCTGATGCCGCGCAGTCCCTCGGCGAACTCTTGCAGAGTGTGTGCTACAAAGCTGGTGGGGATCACCATAATGTCGGAGGCGCAGAAATAGAACGTTTCTTTTGCAGCCCGGTTGACTGCAGCCGGAGTGCGTTCCAAAAACCCCTCGACAATCTGCACGAATCGCTCACGCAACTGTGCCACGGAAGTGAACTCGCGCACGTCAACGCTGGCCAACCCCTCCGCGAGGCTAGGCTCGTTGCACGCCGATAGCGCCCAGTGTGCGAAGTCGTTGGAAAAGCCTTCTCGGATGAAGTGGTGCTCTTGCAGGGTTCGAAAAGTATGCTGGAATATGGAACCTTCCGGACACTCTCGAAGCGCTTGCAGGAACTCAGATAAAGTGGCGGCTTTTTCGCGCGTAATGCGCACCAGGTGTGCCGAGGTATTGAAATAAAAAGCCTTCACCGGCATATGAAGCGGAGTTGGCGCCATCGCGCTGCTCGTCATGTATTCGCCTCCACGATCTTCGCATTTCTCGCATCAGCAGCCTCCGGCAGAGAGCTTGCCAAAGAATTAAAGAATAACGACAGCTTCTCGACTATTCCGTTCCTCACCGCGAGTCAGCAACAGAGACGCTGGCGCGCGATTTCTGTGGTCTGCGATCCGCCCCATCGAGCCTTAGTTCGCAAAGTTCGGTAATCAGGCTGCCAGCCCAGCGATAAATATTGTGCTCTCGTATCAGCTTGCGCATGTTGCGCACCCGCAATTGCTTCTCTTCCGGTTCCATCTCCAGCGCAGCCCGGATCGCCTCCGCCGTCTGATCAATATCGTAGGGATTTACCAGCAATGCGTCGCGCAACTCGCGTGCGGCTCCGGTGAACTGGCTCAGAATCAGCACGCCGCGCTCATCGCGCCGCGCCGCCAAAAATTCCTTCGCGACCAGGTTCATGCCGTCGTGGAGAGACGTGACCAGGCAAAGGTCGGCGGCGCGATAGTAATCCCTGATCTCTTCGTGGCTGTGGTGCCGCTTCAGAAATACAATAGGCTTCCACTTGCCGGACTGAAATCGCCAATTAATTCGTTCCGCCTCAGATTCCACCTCGGCCATCAAGTCGTGATACCGCTTAATGTGCGTGCGGCTCGGCGCTCCGATCTGCACAAAGGTGAATTTGCCCTGGTATTTCGGATATTTTTCCAGAAATCTCTCAATCGCCTGAAAGCGTTCCGGAATGCCCTTCGTGTAATCCACGCGGTCCACGCCCACTCCTATGAAGGGCGTATCGACACCCAAACTATGCATGAGCGATGAGCGTTTCATGTAGTCGTCTTTGTAGGTGTTGGTTTCTATGGGCGCGTCATCAGGAATATCCACACTGATGGGAAAGGGCCGGACCATGGTCCGATGATTTTGACGGGCCACCGAAAAATGTTCCCAGTCCACCCGCGATTCCACCACTCGATCCACGGTCTGCAGGAAGTTGTTGCAGTGTGATTGAATGTGGAATCCGATCAAATCTGCTCCTAGCAGCCCGTCCACCAACTGCCGTTGCCAGGGACAAATGCCGAACGCCTCCGGGTTCGGCCACGGGATGTGCCAGAAGATGGCTACGCGGGCGTCTGGTCTTTTGTCCTTGATCATCCGCGCCAGCAGCGCAAAGTGGTAGTCCTGCACGAGCACCACCGGTTTAGGCGTATCCTCAATCTCTTCCAGAATCGCAACGGTGAACTTTCGATTGACCTCCTGATAATGCTGCCAGTCCTGGGCGCGAAAATTCGGTCGCGCGTGCGCGATGTGGCACAGAGGCCAAAGACCCTCGTTGGCGAAGCCGTAATAGTATCCTTCTTCCTCCTCTTTGGTGAGCCATACTCGACGCAGCGTGTAACGGGGATCGTGCGGAGGAACGCGCAACCGATCGTTCGAGTCCACGACTTCGGTATCGGCATCGCCGCTGCCGTGAGCGATCCAGGTACCATCGCAAGCGTCGAGTACCGGCTCGAGAGCCGTCACCAGGCCGCTTGGCGGCACAACCGCTTCCAGAGATTTTCCTTTGCGCTGATGGATGTAAGGCTCGCGATTGGAAACGACGAACAACCGTCCGTCACCCAATCGGGTTCGAAGCTGCACTGCCAGCCGATCGGCCGTCCACATCGATTCTCCAGCTTCGCGCAGGCGAGCCTCATTTTCCGCTGCGCTGCGTGCTTGACTGAGGCTTTCTGTCAGGGTTACGACTTCCCAAGCCAGGGGCCGGAAAAGGTCCAGATCCGGCATCTGCTGGCGCGAAGAGATTCGACCCATGCGAAGAGCGCGCATCCATTGCGCCGCCCGCGCAATCGGGCCCGTGATGCTCCAGCGCACGATCAGCACCGTGATGCAAACGATGAGGAAGACCTGCACGAAAACCAATAGAAACGCGGTGCGCCAGGTGCGCAGGTTCTGCGCGCGGATATAGCCCGCGTCATGGACCACCGCCAATCCCCCGATGGTTTCTTCCTGGCGGTGCAGGGGCACGGCAAAAATATTGACGGGCTCGTCGCTCAATCGCATGAAAGAGCTTTCGCCGCGACCATCTGCGATTGCTTTGGTCACCACCTGCGGAGTAGCAGTGAGGATTTTCGACAGCTCCGGAGTAATTGCGATTACCTTACCCTGCCGGTCGCTGACGGCGATTCCCAGCAGGTGCTCGCGGTTGCCGAAGCGCTGCACCAAGCGCTGCAGTCCTCGCTCCGATCCGCCTTCCCACGACTTCTCCACATTCCCCGCAACACTTTCGGCGAGCACCTCAGCGCGCCGTTCTAGATCACTGCGCAGCGCGCGTTTTTCTCGCACGACCTGGTAGTAGGAAAATCCTAAAGAAACCACCGTGATGCCGAAGATTAGGGAGACGATGAGCCGGACACTCAGTAACCGCATGGAACCTCCCGCCGCGGATCGGTACGCCCCTGCCAGCTGACTTTGTCAGCGGCAAAGGTTCCTGCTAAGACAAAAGAATGACGAGGGGCGCGGCCTGCAACCTCATAGGAATTCAATGAGGCAGGTCGATTCAATTGCAAGGGTCTTAATCCCGGTGATTGAATTATCGCACCGGACCCTCTGGAAATCCCGTTTTTCGTAGAAAATTCGTGGGGCGATAAGTACTGCTCACGATACGCGAGAGTTCGTCGGGTTTCGCGAGTTGTCATCGTTCATCAGTTTCCGTGTGGCGTTCGCTCTTCAATTCTAATGATCGGCTAAATCGCACCAACATACTGAGATCACTGTAGGATTCGAAAAAAGATTGGAGAGACGCAGGAGCGCGACGGGAAACTGCTGTTTCCTGGAAATAGTGGATACGATAACTTGATTCTTGAATGGCCAGAGGATCGATAAACCTGCGAAGATATCAGACGACTTCCGGTTTGGTCCCATCGGTCGCCGAGTCTTGCATAGGCAACGTGGCGATTACCTCAGTGCCGGCTCCGTTCGATCGAATATCCAGACTTCCGCCCAACTGTCTCAAGCGCTCCCGCATACCGCGAAATCCCACGCCGGTGCGGCCCGAGGTTCTCAGCGCAAGTTGTTTTTCGGGGGAGATGCCTTTGCCTTCGTCCTGAACCTCGACGAGAATGCGATGGTCTTCTTTACGCACCCGTATCATCGCGGAGCTGCTGCCGGAGTGACGATGAATGTTCGTGAGGCATTCTTGGATCATCCGAAAGATGGCAATTTCCATTTCATCCGAGAGCCGGCCGATTTCATCCGGAATATCCAGATCGACCTTGATTTTGCTGCGTTCCGAGAAGCCATCCACATACCACCGAAGCGCCGAGGCAAGGCCTGCCGCATCGAGCAGTGGAGGGTGCAGCAGATGCGAAATGGTGCGAATCTCACTGCTGATTTGTTCGACCAAAGCGGCGTTCTCAGAAATGGCTTTGACGCCGGCGGCGTCGAGCTTATGGGATTGGCTGGCCACCACTCCAAGGTTCATACTGAGCGCGGCCAGCAGTTGGCCCACGCTGTCGTGCAATTCTCGCGCAATCTGCCGACGCTCGTCATCCCGCATTTGCTGCAGACGGCTGGATAACTCCCGCAGGCTTTCGTTCGCCAGATTCAAATCCGCGGTTCGTTCCTCGACCTTCTTCTCTAATTCGTCATGAGCTTTACGCAGTTGCTCCTCTGCCCACTGGCTTTTCGCAAAGGAGCGCCGTTTCGCTTCACCGAGAGCGATGATCAAACCGGAAAAGAACAGGAACCCGATCATTCCAGAAATCGCGGTCTTGCGATCCTCAAGGGCAAAGGAATGTGCAGGAAGCAAGAACCAATACCACACACCTGCAAGAGAAAGCAGCGCCGCGAGAATGGAAGGCCAGAGTCCGCAATACCAGGCACAGAAGACTACCGCTGCCCACACCGTGTGATAAGGATTGTGTTCGCCGAGTAACGGCGCTAGCAGCTCGCGAAGCAACAATGCCACGATCGCTGAAAGGATCGCTAGCCCGTAACGCCGTGCGTTGTAGGTATCAATACCCGCCGGAATATGATCGGTCCGCATTTTTCGACCCTGCCTGACAGGGTCTCCCGACACACCAATGAAACGAAAAGCGAGAACAATTACATTGGCCGACGTATTCCGCGTTCGCCTTGAGTTCTTCCTTTATGCTTTTCGGCTTCAGCAATCAGGTGCGCTGTCTGTTCGGGTCAGTCACGATTCTGGCACGGCGGAGGAATTCCGTCATGGCCAGCTGAGACCTGCGCACGACTTTGCTCCTTGGCGGTATATTTGTCTCATGATATCACCCTCCTCGGATTAGACACGCGCAGCCTCGCGGGCGCGGCCTTGGCAACTCCAGTCTCTACAGTGCCGGCGATTCCGCGTGACTCCAGTCACGGAAGCCCTGTTCCAAATTGCGAATCGCCCAATCGACCCTACAGGAAATACCCTAGGGCACCCTCTAAGGCGTCCGTGATACCAATCTACTGTAGCGTTTCGATTCCCAGTACCTGTCCACTAATGTTTGAGCTAACCAACGTTGATAGCGAGTGCGCTTCTAGCGCCTCGCAGGTTCCCGCGACCGTCCCTACCCGGCTATCCAGCGACACTCCCTTGTTCCAGGAGCGATCATCGTCATGAAGAGAAACAATCAGGACGCCGCTACGGTGGTTGAAAGCGGTAAGTCCGAAGAAGCACAACAACAGAAGAGTAAGAGTAACGGGACTTCTGTGCACGCAGCCGTAATGGATTCCGCCGACTTGAGCGTGATTCTAGCCAGTCTCCAAACCATGCGGAATGGCGATTTTTCCGTGCGACTTCCCGGTTCCTGGACCGGACTGGCGGGAAAAATCGCCGACACCTTTAATTCGATCGTGGCCGCCAACCAGCAGATGGCACAAGAATTAAGACGTGTGGGGCAGGTGGTCGGCAAGGAGGGGAGAACTCGCGAGCGCGTACGCTTTCACGAATCCCAAGGCGCGTGGGGAGACATGGAGGTGTCGGTAAACACTCTGGTTGAGGATTTGCTGCGTCCGACAGCCGGCGTTACTCGCGCCATTGCGGCCGTTGCCCAAGGGAACCTCACCCAAACCGTGCGTCTCGACGTGGACGGGCGACCGCTGGAAGGCGAGTTTCTCCGCTCGGCCAACATCGTTAACACTATGATTCAACAGCTTGGCGTCTTTACCGCCGAAGTGACTCGCGTGGCCCGCGAGGTGGGTACTGACGGCAAGCTAGGCGGCCAGGCGCAGGTGCCCGGCGTTGCCGGTACGTGGAAGGATCTCACAGACTCTGTAAATTCGATGGCCAGTAACCTTACCGGCCAGGTGCGCAACATCGCTGAAGTGGCGACCGCTGTGGCCAGCGGCGATCTCTCCCGCAAAATTACGGTCGATGTACGCGGCGAAATCCTCCAACTGAAAGAAGCCATCAACACCATGGTTGACCAGTTGCGCTCGTTTGCTTCCGAAGTCACGCGCGTGGCGCGTGAGGTGGGAACGGACGGCAAGCTCGGTGGACAAGCGGTCGTCGTAGGTGTGGCCGGCACGTGGAAAGATCTTACCGATTCCGTCAACGCAATGGCCGGCAACCTGACGGCCCAGGTGCGCAATATCGCTGAAGTGACCACTGCCGTGGCCCGCGGCGACTTGTCGCGCAAAATCACGGTCGACGTGAAGGGAGAAATTCTCGAACTCAAAGACACCATCAACACCATGGTCGATCAGCTCAACGCATTCGCTGGCGAAGTGACACGCGTAGCCCGCGAAGTGGGAACGGAAGGCAAGCTCGGTGGACAGGCACAGGTGCCCGGCGTCGGCGGCACGTGGAAAGATCTTACGGACAACGTGAACTTCATGGCCAGCAACCTTACCGGCCAGGTTCGAAATATTGCCGAGGTAGCGACCGCCATTGCGAACGGCGATCTTTCCCGGAAAATCACGGTGGATGTCCGCGGCGAGATTTTGCAGCTGAAAGAAACGCTGAACACGATGGTCGATCAGCTAAACCGCTTTGCCGGCGAGGTCACTCGCGTGGCTCGCGAAGTGGGAACCGAAGGCCGTCTTGGCGGCCAAGCGAACGTGCCCGGTGTTGCGGGCACGTGGAAGGATCTTACCGACTCGGTCAATTCGATGGGCGGGAACTTGACCGGTCAGGTGCGAAACATCGCCGAAGTGACGACGGCTGTGGCCCGCGGCGATTTATCCCGCAAAATCACGGTCGACGTGAAGGGCGAAATTCTCGAACTAAAAAATACCATCAACACGATGGTGGATCAGCTCAATGCGTTCGCTGGCGAAGTGACGCGCGTGGCGCGTGAAGTGGGTACGGAAGGCAAGCTGGGCGGTCAGGCGCAGGTACCAGGCGTCGCCGGCACGTGGAAGGATCTCACGGATAACGTCAATTTTATGGCCAGCAACTTGACTGGCCAAGTGCGAAACATCGCAGAAGTGGCAACTGCTGTAGCCCGCGGCGATTTGTCGCGCAAGATTACGGTCGACGTGAAGGGCGAGATTCTTGAACTCAAAGATACGCTCAACACCATGGTCGATCAGTTGCGTTCGTTCGCTTCGGAAGTGACCCGCGTCGCGCGTGAGGTGGGAACCGACGGAAAACTCGGTGGCCAGGCACAGGTACCGGGTGTCGGCGGTACATGGAAAGATCTCACCGACTCCGTCAACTCGATGGCCAGCAATCTGACTGGCCAGGTGCGCAACATCGCCGAAGTATCCACGGCGATTGCCAGCGGCGATCTCTCGAAAAAAATCACGGTGAATGTGAGCGGCGAGATTTTGCTGCTCAAAGAGACGATCAACACAACCGTCGATCAGCTCAATGCGTTCGCTGGTGAAGTAACGCGCGTGGCCCGCGAAGTAGGAACTGAGGGTCGCTTGGGAGGTCAGGCCAATGTGCCCGGCGTCGCAGGCACGTGGAAAGACCTCACCGACTCGGTCAACTCCATGGCAGGGAACCTGACCGGCCAGGTGCGCAACATCGCCGAAGTTACAACGGCCGTGGCGCGCGGCGATTTGTCGCGCAAAATTACGGTGGACGTGAAGGGCGAAATTCTCGAACTCAAGAACACCATCAATACGATGGTGGATCAACTCAACGCCTTTGCCGGCGAAGTGACCCGCGTCGCACGTGAAGTCGGCACCGACGGAAAGTTGGGTGGGCAGGCGCAAGTGCCCGGCGTCGCTGGCACCTGGAAAGATCTCACCGACAACGTGAACTTCATGGCCAGCAACCTGACCGGTCAGGTCCGTAACATCGCCGAAGTGGCAACCGCAATTGCGAACGGCGATCTGTCAAAGAAGATCACGGTCGATGTGCGCGGCGAAATCCTGCAGCTCAAAGAAACCCTGAACACGATGGTTGAGCAGTTACGCTCCTTCGCTGCCGAAGTAACGCGCGTGGCCCGCGAAGTAGGCAGCGAGGGCCGGTTGGGCGGGCAGGCAAACGTCTCTGGCGTTGCCGGAACCTGGAAAGATCTCACCGATTCCGTGAACGCCATGGCCGGCAACCTTACGGGTCAAGTCCGAAATATTGCTGAAGTGACCACGGCCGTGGCTAGAGGAGATTTGTCCCGCAAAATCACGGTGGATGTAAAGGGAGAAATTCTCGAACTCAAGAACACCATCAACACCATGGTCGATCAGCTCAACGCATTCGCCGCCGAAGTCACGCGCGTGGCTCGCGAAGTGGGTACGGAAGGCAAGCTGGGCGGTCAGGCGCAGGTGCCAGGCGTAGCCGGAACCTGGAAAGATCTTACCGACAACGTGAACGTGATGGCCGCCAACTTGACGGAACAAGTCCGCGGCATCGTAAAAGTCGTGACCGCTGTTGCCAACGGCGAACTCACGCAAAAGTTAACGGTGAACGCGAAGGGCGAAGTCGCCGCCCTGGCAGAAACAATCAACAACATGACGAACACGCTCGCCACTTTCGCCGACCAGGTTACGACCGTGGCACGCGAAGTCGGCGTGGAAGGCCGGCTCGGCGGCCAGGCCAACGTCCCTGGCGCTGCCGGTACGTGGAAGGATCTTACCGGAAACGTGAACTTGCTCGCCGACAATTTGACCAACCAGGTGCGCGCCATCGCTGAAGTTGCCACTGCCGTCACCAAGGGCGATCTGACGCGCTCGATTCAAGTGGAAGCCAGCGGCGAAGTGGCGGACTTGAAAGATAACCTCAACACGATGATTGATAACCTCCGCCTGACCACCGACCGCAACACGGAGCAGGACTGGCTCAAGACAAACCTGGCGCGCTTCACGGGCATGTTGCAAGGGCAGCGCGACCTGACTACCGTGGGACGCATGCTGCTCTCGGAGCTGGCGCCGCTGGTTAGCGCCCAACAGGGCGTGATCTATCAGATGGGAGGCGAGGAATCGTCAGAAATGGTTCTTCTCTCCGCCTTCGCCGGCGACGGCGAAGACGGCCATCTGCGGCGGTTGAAGCTGGGTGAAGGATTAGTGGGACAATGCGCTGCGGAAAAGCGGCGCATGCTGATCTCCGATTTGCCGCCAAACACAATCGCGATCCGCTCCGGTTTGTTCGAAGCGGTTCCGCGAAACGTCATCGTGCTCCCCGTGTTGTTCGAAGACAGGGTCAAAGCCGTGATCGAGCTCGCTTCCCTGAGCAGCTTCACAACCTCGCAACTCGCATTTCTAGAGCAGCTGACGGCCAGCATCGGCATCGTGCTGAACAGTATTGAAGCCACGATGCAGACCGAAGGATTATTGAAACAGTCGCAACAGTTGGCCACCGAACTCCAGGTGCAGCAAAAAGAGTTGCAGCAGACGAACGAGCAACTTGCACAAAAGGCGCAGCAGCTTGCCGAACAGAACGTCGAGGTCGAACGCAAGAACCAGGAGATCGAACAAGCTCGCCGCGCTCTGGAAGAGAAAGCCAAGGAGCTGGCGCTTACTTCGAAGTACAAATCCGAATTCCTGGCCAACATGTCTCACGAGTTGCGAACGCCACTCAACAGCATTCTGGTACTTGGCCAGCAACTCAGTGACAACCCGGACGGCAACTTGACCCCGAAGCAAGTCGAGTTCTCGCGCACGATTCACGGCGCAGGGACCGATTTGCTGAACCTCATCACCGACATTCTCGATCTGTCAAAAATCGAATCGGGCACGGTATCGGTGGAGGCAGAGGAAATTTTCTTCGCCAGCCTGCTGGACGCGGTTGGACGTCCGTTCCGGCACGAAGCGGAGAACCGGCATCTCGGGTTCGAGGTGCAAAGCGATCCGCATCTCGCTCGAAGTGTGGTCACCGACTCCAAGCGCTTGCAGCAAGTGCTGAAGAACCTGCTGTCGAACGCTTTCAAGTTCACCGAGGTCGGGGGCGTCCGGCTGACGGTTTCCCCAGCTAAGAGAGGCTGGAGTGAGGATCATCCCATCCTCGGAAAGGCGGCGTCCGTCGTGGCGTTTGAGGTTTCCGATACGGGTATCGGAATTCCGCTCGAGAAACAGAGAATTATCTTCGAGGCCTTCCAGCAGGCAGACGCCGGCACCAGCCGCAAGTACGGTGGAACCGGCCTGGGGCTGGCGATCAGCCGCGAGCTCGCCAGCCTCCTTGGCGGAGAAATACAGTTACGCAGCGCTCCAGGCAGAGGCAGCACGTTCACGCTGTACCTGCCGCAAACTTACGTGGGTCCGTCCGCGTCGAACGCCGCCATAACCGAAAGAAAATCTCCGTCATCGGTCTCGCCGGTTCAGATGTCGGTGGTGGAACATCCGATTGAGAAAATTCCCGACGACCGGGAAAACCTGCAACCGGATGATGCCATCTTGCTGATTGTGGAAGACGATCCCCACTATGCCCGGGTGTTGTGCGATCTTTCGCGTGACAAGGGCTTCAAAGTTCTCGTTGCGAATCGAGGTGCAGAAGCGCTGCAGTTGGCTCAGGAGTACCATCCCACCGCCGTGTCACTCGACGTCTTTCTGCCCGATATGCTGGGCTGGACAGTGCTAAATCACTTCAAACAGGATCCAGCAACCCGGCATATTCCAGTTCAGATGTTGACGCTCGATGAAGATCGTCATCACGGGCTGGCCCGCGGAGCTTTTGCTTTTGTAACTAAGCCCACGACCCCCGAGGGATTGGAAACAGCGTTAGATCGGATCAAGCAATACTCCGCTCCCCGGCGCAAGCGATTGCTTGTGGTGGAAGACAATCCTGCCGAGCAGCTCAGTATTAAAGAACTGCTGGGTTACGACGATATCGATGTCACTGTCGTCGACACTGGAGAAGAGGCGGTCAAGGCCGTCAGCAACGAATCGTTCGACTGCGTTGTCCTTGATCTGCGCCTGCCCGATATCTCCGGATTCGAAGTGCTTGAGCGCTTCCGTGATACTCCGGCGGTAGGCGATCTACCGGTGATTGTCTTCACCGGTAAGGAGCTGTCTCCGGAGGAAGATGCGCGGTTGCATTCGCTGGCACGAAGTGTGGTGGTTAAGGGCGTGGAATCTCCCGAACGGCTGCTGGACGAGACCGCGCTATTCCTGCATCGCGTGGTCTCCGATCTTCCCGCGGAGAAGCAAAGAATGCTCGACCGCTTACACCGCTCCGACGATGCCCTGGTTGGGAAGAAGGTGTTGATCGTAGATGACGACGTGCGCAACATCTTCGCTTTGAGCAGCGTGATCGAGCGCCGCGGCATGACCGTGCTCACCGCAGGAACTGGCCGCGAAGCGATTGCAAAGCTGGAATCGACCCCGGACGTCGCGATCGTGCTCATGGACATCATGATGCCCGAGATGGATGGTTACGAAACCATGCAGGTGATCCGGCAAAACGCCTCGTTCCGGCGCTTGCCCATCATCGCCCTGACCGCCAAAGCGATGAAAGGGGACAGAGAAAAGTGTCTTGAGGCCGGCGCTTCAGAATATCTGGCGAAACCGGTGAACACCGAGCAGTTGCTGTCGTCGCTACGTATGTGGCTGCACCGGTAGCTTAGTTTTTTCCGTGCGCCGACGCAGAGTAACGCGGAGATATCAATGGAGACACACCAAGAGGTCAACATTCTGATGGTGGATGATCAGCCGGGCAAGCTCCTCAGCTATGAGGTGATGCTCGCTCCACTGGGGGAGAATCTGATCAAAGCCTCTTCCGCAAAACAAGCCCTCGAAACTTTATTGAAGACGGACGTCGCGGTGGTGCTGATGGATGTAAGCATGCCGGATCTCGACGGCTTTCAACTGGCGGCAATGATTCGCCAGCATCCGCGTTTCCAAAGGACGGCGATCATCTTCATTTCGGCCGTGCACCTTACGGATCTCGATCAACTCAAAGGTTATGAGCACGGAGCGGTGGACTATATTTCCGTGCCCGTAGTTCAGGAACTGCTGCGTGCGAAGGTAAGGGTCTTCGCCGACCTGCACCGCAAGACGCGCCAGCTCGAATCGTTGAATCGCGAGCTCGAGCAGCGGGTCTCCGAGCGCACAGAAGAGTTGACTCGCAAGGCCGAATTGCTTCTCCAACTTAATACTGAACTGGAAGGCAGAAACAAAGAGCTCGACGCTATCGTTCAGACTGCACCCGACATAATCTTCAGCCGACGGGCGGATGGCTTAAGGGATTACATCAGCGACAGATTCTATGACTACACGGGCGCTGCTCCAGGTTCGGCGAACGGTTTCGGATGGCTGGACTACGTGCATGACGACGACAAAGAACAGGCCATGGCGCACTGGATGCGCTGCGTTGAATCGGGGGCAAACTACGAATCTGAATATCGCATGCGGTCTGAGGATGGAGCCTATCGTTGGTTCCGGGCTCGCGCGCTTCCTATTCGCGACGATGCGGGAAAGATCGTGAAGTGGTACGGCACCTGTTCCGATATTCACGACAGTAAGATGCTGGAGCAGTCGATCCGGAACAATGCCGCCGAACTGGAAAGAATGGTCGATAACCGGACCGACGAACTACGGCGCCTTTCCGTCCGCCTCATGACCATGCAGGATCAAGAGCGCCGCCGGATCGCTCGCGATCTGCACGACGGATTGGGACAAGAACTTGCTGTGGCTAAGATGGTGTTGGACCGGATGTCGTTACAAAAAACCACTCAGTTGTCAGGCGACGGTTGGTCCCAGGCAAGCAGCATTGTAGAACGTGCGATTCAGCAAGTCCGCACCATGTCTCATCTGTTGCATCCGCCGTTACTCGATGAAGTCGGATTGCTATCCGCGCTAGCCTGGTTCCTGGAAGGACTCGGCAAGCGCAGCGGCATTGAAACCACTCTTGAGGTCCAACCCAAGGATTTTCCCAGGCTATCGGCCGACGTGGAAACCGCTGTTTTCCGGATCGTTCAAGAGGCGTTAACCAACGTCTTCCGTCATTCGGGAGCCCGAAAGGTGTGGATCAATCTCTCGCAAAAAGAAGGGTTGATCGTGGTTGCCGTGCGAGACGACGGCAAGGGTATCGGCGAGCGTGTAGTCGAGATGCGGGCCGATAGTGTCGGAGTGGGCATCGGAGGAATGAAACAGCGTGCAAAGGAATTCGGCGGAGAATTGAAGCTGAGGAATGCAAATCCCGGAACTCTCGTTGAACTCGTTCTTCCGTGCAGTGGAGTGCTGCGCGAAAGCGATGTAGCCTTCCACTCGTAGTGCATCCCGCCGGTGACGTGACCCACTGATCGAAAGATTTCCTTGTTCGGCGCCTATCTCGATGTCGTGAACAAATCCATGGATTCGCGCATGTGGGACGTTTGGTTCGAGGCTCCAACGTTACTGTGAAAACCGTAGGTGCGTGCGGCGAAGCTCACGCCACTTTACAGGCTGAACCGGATAGCAGGACGCCGGCTTTGCCATTAGCTTCTCCTCAGTAGCGAAAACTTCAACCGTTGCTCGTTTCGAGCACAGAAAAAGGTTCTCTTATGAAAAGAATCAGTTCCCCACTAGCGCGATGTCTCCTGGTGCTCGGAGCCAGCTTTGCACTCCTCGTCGGAACGGCGTGGTGCCAGGACGAGAAGGACGAGACCAGCATTCAAAAACGAATCGATGCGTCGGCCAACGTACTCAAGGAAATTATGGGGACGCCAGACAAGGCCATTCCTGACAAAGTGATGCATGACGCGAAGTGTATTGCAGTGATTCCGTCCATGGTCAAGATTGCGGTTGGTTTTGGAGGAAACCACGGAAAGGGCGTCGCTGTCTGCCGTCTGGAAAATGGCGCCTGGAGCGGTCCTGCCCCGATCACGATTACCGGTGGAAGCTGGGGGTTGCAGCTAGGCGGCCAGGCTATCGACCTGGTGTTGGTTGTGATGAATCAGCAGGGTATGGAGCATCTTCTGTCAAGCAAGTTCAAGATTGGTGCTGATGCCTCTGCGGCTGCGGGACCTGTCGGCCGTGACACCGCTGCCGACACCGACTGGAAAATGAAAGCAGAAGTTTTGACTTATTCCCGGGCGCGAGGACTCTTCGCTGGTGTTGATTTATCGGGCTCCGCAATCACGCAAGATAAAGATGAAACCCATCTTCTTTACGGAAAGTTCATACCGTTCGACGAGATTTTAACGGGTAAAGTTCGTCGACCGGCGGGCAGCGGAGCTTTCGAGGCGGTCGTAAGGAAATACGCGGATCAGGCTGCGGAACACGGTAAGTTGGAGACCAATCCCACCACAGAATCCGCGAGCCGATAAGTTGTTATCGTGAACATTGGCTCACCGCGGCGTATCAAAAGCTGCGGCAACCTCCCCCAGGATTAATCCTGGGGGTTTTCATTTGTTTATCGATACTGTCAGGACTGTAGGCGCTGCGGATGTGATGGATGCACATTACAGCGTGAACCGGATGGAACAAAGCCAATTCAAAAATTAGAGTCACGTTCGGGTATCGGAGGATGCAATGTCAACGATTCTATTAATTGTCTTGGTGCTTTTGTTGGTGGGAGCGCTCCCAGCATGGCCGTACAGCCGTTCGTGGGGCTACTACCCAAGCGGGGGGCTCGGTCTCGTAGTCGTGGTTTTGCTGGTACTCCTTCTGGCCGGGCGTTTGTGAATTATTTGTTGGGCCGCAATCGAAAATTGCGACCGAATCCAAACTGCTTCCTCTCTGCGCGCATCTGAGTGCGGCAGGAAGCAGTTTGCGGGACTTTTACGAGACCACGGGAGCATTAATGTTGAACCAGGAAAATTCTCGCCGCGCTACGCTACTTCAATATTCGTCGCCTGCCGTGCTTAATCCTGTTTATGCAGGCCGTGCGCCAATAACGCGACCTCCGCAAATGAACGTTCGTTTGCGAGACGCGAAGGCACTTGCTCCGGATGCGATCTGGGGTCAGTACAACAATTACCGTTCCAACGGCCTGGTTGGGTCGGCCGTGATCCACGCCGTGCTGCTTGGTCTAATCCTTGGCAGCGCGATGCTTGGTCATGAAGTGGTGCAAAAGAAAATCGAGCAACACGAGACGGTTACTCTGATCGCCCCCTCTCCGGACTCTTACGCTCTGCCAGTTGCGAAGAAAGTAGTCAGCGGCGGCGGTGGTGGCGGCGATCATGACCGCATCGAGGCGCCCAAGGGAAGGTTACCCAAGGCCGCTCTGCAGCAGATTACTCCTCCGCAGATCGTGTTGCGTAATCAACATCCCAAGCTTGCCGTCGAGCCAACCGTAGTTGTTCCTCCGCAAGTGCGAATGGCAGAGAACCGCATACCCACCTTGGGCAATCCATCCAGCGCAATAATTCCTTCTGCCCCGCCTTCCAATGGCACTGGATCTGGAGGAGGAATCGGATCCGGTGCTGGCGGCGGAGTAGGTGTCGGCCATGGACCCGGAGTGGGCGCGGGTACCGGTGGCGGTATCGGCGGAGGTGTGTATAAGGTCGGAGGCGGTATATCCGCTCCGCAAGCGATTTCGACTCCCGATCCGGAATACACGGAAGAGGCGCGCAACGCCAAGACCCAGGGAACCTGCATCCTCTGGCTGATTGTGGATGAACATGGAAATCCACGCGATGTTCGCGTGGTGCGCGGTTTGGGATTCGGACTCGACGCCAAAGCGATTGAAGCGGTCAAGCAATGGCGCTTTCAACCGGCCGAGAAAGACGGTCACCCGGTGAACGTTCAGATCAGCGTCGAAGTAGGATTCCGTCTCTACTGATTTACAGTGCTTGTTAAACTCCGGAGCGCCGCATCGCGCCGCAAAGCCTTCACAGATGGCATTGCGCATGCGGCGCTTCAACCCTTCTCTTCGAAAAAAGTTTCGCCCCCGCCTAAAAATTTATTCAGAAATAAACTCGAAAGTCCTCAGCATTTACCTTCACGCCAGCGGTACAGCAAGTCTGGTAATCAATTACAGGAGCCTCCTGATGGGCCGCAAGCAGCGTTGCCGCTAGTCTCGTTTTGGTAATTGATGCTCCCGGAGTCATGGAGAGCAGACAAGCACACAAGGTTCGATAAGGAGAGACTACAGTGGCGACTTGCGTGATTTCCGCGGCAGCAAATGTGATTCCGGTTAGCGAAGCAACCAACCGTGACGATTCCGAACGTAGCCTGGTACAGCGCGCTCAAAGCGGCGACGAACAGGCTTTTGCTACCCTGTTCCAACTCCACAAGAAGCGCGTGTACTCCGTCTGCCTGCTCATGACCAAAGATATAGCGGAGGCAGAAGACCTGACCCAGGAAGCCTTCTTGCAGGTGTTTCGCAGCGTAGGCTCATTCCGCGGGGACTCGGCGTTTTCCACCTGGCTGTATCGAGTTGCAGTGAATACGGTGCTGATGAAGTTGCGACGGCGAAAAGCCCCTCCCCTGGTCTCTTTGGACGAACCTGTATCGGCGGAATCTCCATCCCTCAAGCGCGATATCGGAAACCCGGACCCTCGCCTTTCCGGAGCGGTGGATCGTATTGCCTTGCGGCGCGCGATGCTGGAGCTTCCCGAAGGCTGCCGCAAGATTTTTGCTCTCCATGAAGTTGAGGGATACCAGCATCACGAGATCGCCCAAATGTTGGACTGTTCCGTCGGCAATTCGAAATCGCAACTGCATAAAGCAAAAATGAAGATGCGCGACCTGCTATTTCCGAAACGGAGAGTCCTGCGGCGGGCCGTCGCGAGTCATGTTGCCGAATCTCTGACTTAGAACAGGTCAAGGTGCCGGTAATCGGCCTGCACTGCCACTCGGCGCGTTGACCTTTAACGTCATTTACCGAGTTGAGAGAGGATAAAAACCGTGGGGCTAGGGGCAATTGTGGTGATTGGGCTGGAAGGTGAAGCCTCTCGTTCCACGGCCCCGCAAGAAGCCAGTGCTCTGCTATCCCAACCGCTGGCGTGGTTCGATGTGTTGGGCCGGTCCGTGGCGGAGCGGGTTATCGAACGCTTCGTGCGTGCCGATGTAGAAGTAGTTTCACTGCTCGTCCAAGATGGATCTTGCATCATCAAGCCTTCCTTCGTCGGTTTCAAGAACGTCGATCTTCAGATTGTGAGCGATGTGTACGCTGCGATTTGCCAAAAGTTGAAGGATTATTCTCGCGACGGGATCGAGCACGCATTCGTGGCTTCTGCGAACGCGTATGCGGAAACCGATCTGCTCGACCTGTTTTATTTCCATCGAGAGTCGCGGCAGACAGCCACGCGGGCGATTGATTGTGAGGGTCCACTCAATCTCTGGGTCGTAGATTGTTCAAAAGCGGATTGTTCAAAAGCGCGGCCAACCGATTGTCAGAATCTGTTGGCGCAGACGGAGACAAGCGGTGTTTCGTATTTTATCCGCGAATACGTCAAGCGCCTGATGCATCCCCGCGACCTGCGCCAATTCGCTTCCGACGTGCTTCGGGGGTGCTGCTCGGTGCGCCCGCCCGGGCAGGAAATCAAGCGCGGTATCTGGATCGATGACGGGGCTGAGGTCCATCGACGGGCCCGGATCGTGGCCCCCGCATATATCGGCCGCGGGTCCAGCGTAATGGAAGACACTCTGATCACCCGCGTCAGCAATATCGAGAAAGACTGCTGCGTAGATTACGGCACGGTGATCGAGAACAGTTCGATTCTACAGAGCACTCACATTGGAATTTGTCTGGACGTGTGCCACGCGGTCGTGAACGGAAATATGCTTCTGAGTCTGGGACGTAATGTAGTAGTGGAGATTTCAGATCCAAGCATATTGCGGGCCGGCAACACCGCTTGGAAATCAGTGCCCGCAAAAGATCGGAAACGAGCAAAGAACGGCATCCTATTCAGCCGTCGCAAAGTGAAGCAGCAAGCCGTTACCGAGTTACAACCAGCAGCAGGTTCGGCGCCAGAGCCGTGCGGGTTGGAACCAAATCCTATACAGGGGTAATTGAAATGCCTAGCAGGAGCCCAGTAATCGTGATGGAAGTACCGGAAAACTTTGACCATTCTGACGGGCGAACGTTCCTGGCCGAGCTGCAGCCACTGCTGCAGTCCGATCGTCCGCGTATCGTTCTGGATTGTTCTCAGGTTCAACACATGGATAGCGCGGGTATTGAGATGCTGCTGAACTGCATGGGTGAGGCTATGAAACGCGATGGAGATATCAAGCTTGCGAATCTATCGCCCGTTTCGGCAGCCATCCTCGAACTCATGCGAGTCGACCGGCTGTTCGAGGTATTTGATACCGCCGAGGAAGCAACTCGAAGCTTCCAGGCTGTTACATTGCCCGATGTTCCGCAGAGTCTCCCTTGGTATTCTCCGGGATTTGGGATCGCCGATTTGAAGTCCGCGAGTTAGCGTTTGCTTCGCATCGAGGTGGCAATGGAGAAGCCATGAAGAAAACAACGAGTGCGTTGAGGAAGACCCTAGCGCATGTGGCTTGGAGCAGCTTACTGGCGTCCGGGCTTCTGGGATCGGCGTTGCCAGTTGCGGCTCAGCAGGTTGCTGTTGAGCAGACGCCGTCGACGGCAACTGACGGCACAGACCCGTCTAACGAATTGCCCGATAGCCCTGGAGCTATCCTTGCGCAGGCGCAAGCGCCTCCCGCTCCACCATCCGCGCAGCCTCAATCATCCGCGGTTCAAGCTGCGGCTCAAGGAGGTCCGGCGCCTCAAAGGCCGGTGGGCACAGCCGCGGCTGAAGCTCCTAGCACAAGCGGGGTCGCAGCATCTGAACCGGCCGGAGTCGCGATCGCGCCAGCCAAGCAGCGTCGCACTCGGACGATCATAATCAGGACCGGAGCTATTATCGGAGCCGCGGTGGCGGTTGGGGTGGTAGTTGCACTGTCTGCTGGCACATCAAGCAGACCACCGGGAGCACATTAATCTCTCGATGCACCCATGAAGACAATGCATTGTGAGCGGGCGAGGTCCGAGCCTGCAAAAATCGTAAGCTTTTCGGGGATCGATGGGGCAGGGAAGACCACTCAGATTGAAGCCCTTACCCACTGGTTGCTTGCAGCCGGCTTGCGAGTTCGGCTTCTTGCGTTCTGGGACAACGTCGTAGTATGGGCACGCCTCCGCGAGAGCCTGAGTCACAAGGCATTCAAAGGCGATCAGGGAATTGGATCTCCTGAAAGGCCATTGAACCGCCGCGACAAGAACGTCACCTCAGTACCGGTGACCGCGACGCGTTTCCTTCTCTATTCCCTGGATGCTTTGAATGTTTGGAGAACGGTTCGGCAGGCCAGGAAAGGCGACGCCGACGTGGTGATCTTTGACCGCTACATTTACGATGAACTCGCCAATCTCCCGCTGAATCGGTGGTGGACGCGAGCCTACATTCGGCTTCTCCTGCGACTGCTTCCTGCTCCGGACGTTGCGTACGTGATCGACGCCGATCCAGTCGCAGCGCGGGCCCGCAAGCCGGAATATCCGCTGGAATTTCTTCGCAGCAACCGTGAAGCTTATATAGCGATTAGCTGCCTCGCAGACAGTGTAATCGTGATTGAACCTCTTCCTGTCACAGCCACGGAATCGAAGGTGAGGGAGGTGTTCTTGCAGAAGTCGTCTGGACCGGAAGAGCAGTTCTCCGGCCTACCCGAGGTGCAATGAAAGTCTGCTGTCTGCGATGCTGTCACTTAAACGCTTTTCCCAACCTATTTCAGACCAACATCTTCTCCGGCAATTACATCAGATTACGCTGGGGCGAAATCGCAGGGCGGAGACATAATGAAGATTTGTCTGGTAACCACATTCCCTCCCAGTCAGGGCGGACTTAGCGAGTATGGACTACACATTGCAGAAGAATTGCGACGCAACCCGTTTCTCAGCCTGACGATCCTTGCCGATCAAATCTCCGCTCCCGAGACCGAATTGGAAGACTTTTCTGTTGTGCGTTGCTGGTCATTCGACGATCCCCTGTCTGCTGTTCGGCTCCTGCATGAGATCCGGAAACTGAAGCCCGACGTCGTGTGGTTCAATCTGCTCTTCAGTACGTTTGGTCGTAATCCGCTGAATGCCTTTCTCGGATTGCTGACTCCTTTACTGGCTCGGCTGAGCGGATGTTACACCCACGTGACGCTTCATCACCTGATGGACACTGTAGATCTAAAGGATGCCGGCGTGCGGCACGCGCGAGCATATCGTCTGGCCGGCGCCTTCGCCACCAGAATGCTTCTTCTTTCGAACTCGGTGTCGGTGCTGATGCCGGGATACCGCAACATCCTGCACGAAAAGTATGGCCGCGACAATGTTCATCTTCGCGCGCACGGAATTCTGACGACTCGACCTGAGTATCCGGATTTCTCTCGCCGTGGCAATCCTGAACACCGCATTCTGGCTTTCGGAAAATGGGGAACGTACAAGCGTCTCGAACCCATGATCGAGGCGTTCGAAATCGTAGCCCAAAGCCTGCCAAACGCCAAACTGGTTATCGGTGGAGGCGATCACCCTCAGGCGCCGGGTTATGTGGAATCGATACGGCAAAAGTGGGCAGGGAATCCGAGAATCGAATTTACCGGCTACGTTCCCGAGGATCAATTGCCTGACCTCTTTCAGAGCGCAACTGTTGCCGTCATGCCGTACTCTTCTTCGACCGGATCGAGCGGGGTTGCGCACTTGGCCTGCGCCTACGGAGTGCCCGTCCTGTGCGCTGATCTCCCGGATTTTCGCCAGATGGCCGATGGCGAAGAGATTGCAATTGAGTTCTACAAGCCTGGGGACACGCAAGATTTAGCCAGCTCCCTGATTCGTTTCCTGACGAACCCGGCGAGGCAGGAAGAGATGGCGGCGCAGAATTATTTCACAGCTCTTCGCATGACGATGCCAACGATCGTGCAGAAATATTTGCGCCATTTCGAACTCGATCAAAGAGCCGAAACGCTGCGGCAGATTACGAGGTTCAGAAGGCTGCCGAATTGGCTTCCCTCAAAGGCTCTGATGTTGAGGCTGATGACGCGGAATTCCTCAGGATGGATCTACCGCTCTGGGGTTCGTCAACCTTCGCTGAATTTTCCTGCCCCCAAGTCATTATTGAACGATAACGGTAATGGTGGAAAACGTATTGGAACTGCAGTTCCTATCAATGGTGACGGGATAGCTCTGCGGAGCAGCCCGGGTGCCGGCACTCGTAGCGGCAGCGGTAGTCTGTGGTCCGGGATTCCCGCAGAAGGCGCTGATCATGCCGACACCGATGACGGCGATGAAAGCGCTCGCCTGAACCTTACTCCACCCATGACCGTTGCCGATGAAGGCGTGGCCGACGATCCCGAACCACAGCATCCAAGTGGCGTGGATCGGGATGGACCTTCGTTGCTGCGGCAAATTCATCCCCGTGACGGCAACGGTAGAAATGGCAAAGGTTGATGTTGCGGTTCCCGAACCAGGAGTAATGCTGGCGGGTGAGAAAGCGCAACCTCCAAGCCAACACCTAGAGTTGGAAACTCATCCTAAAAATGCCTTTCAGCGTCTTCCACAACTGGAGGAAAACCGGAGATGGATTCAAGAGGGCCACGTGACCTCCTCGCGGAGATAGGCGTTACCGTCTTGTCGCTGGTGCTGTGCGGTTGCCGCGGACTGGTCAACACTAATTCCTCTTCCTCGATCGACCATGTCATTTTCATGTTGCAGGAAAATCGCAGCTTCGACTCCTACTTTGGAATGCTAAATCCCTATCGCCAGGCGAATCACTGGAACGTCGGTGACGATGGCAAGACTTACAACGTGGATGGGATTGATGACAAGCTTTCCAAGTTCGTGAACGACGATGACGAAGGCACACCCTTCACCCTGTTCAAGTTGAATAGCACCTGCGTCGACGATATGAGTTCGGCGTGGCTGGAAAGTTATGGCGATGTCAATCGTTTTGATTTCAGTGTGAGCCGCCCTATCCTGATGGACGGTTTCGTGCATACCGCAGAGGGCTTCGCCAAGGCCGGAGCCGGGGATGGATCGTTTACTGATTTGGCGGGTAAAAGAGCGATGGGCTACTACGATCAAGACTCGCTCAACTACTACTACTTCATGGCATCGCAGTTCGCGATCTCAGATCGCTGGTTCTCGCCGGTTTCAAGCAAAAGCACGCCGAACCGCATTGCGACGATGACGGGAGGAACGACGCAAGGTCTGGTGCACGACCCGTTCGCAGACGACAAGTTCACGAGTCCATTGAACATTCAAACCATCTTTCAGGAACTCGACCAAAGCAATGTCTCGTGGAAAATTTACTACTCGATTACAGCGGGTGGCTGCACCGACGACGACGGCGATTGCGGCGCGGGCAAACAGTCGAACGCGTATCCGGTGACGACGTTCTCGGATTTTTCGTACTCGAGCCGATACTTATACGCGAACCCGCAACACAGCGCGTGCGCGTCGCCAACTATCGGTTCGCAACAGGCGGTCGGTGATTCCAGCGATGCGTTCTGCATCGATATCAACCACATCGCTCCGCTGAAGCAATATCTCAGCGATGTACAGAACAACACTTTGCCTGGTTATGCGTTTATTGAGGCGGCGTATGGGAGCAGCGACGAACATCCTGGCTCGGGCCAGTCGATCCTCGAAGGCCAGCAGCAGGTTTCGACTCTGATTGATGCGCTGATGCAAAGCGCATCATGGTCAACCTCGGTGTTTTTCCTCAGCTATGACGAGCCCGGCGGACCTTTCGATCACGTCCCGCCCGTTCCCGGACATTCCAACGACAATACAGATAGCTCACTGGGCACGATTCCCGATATCAGTACAATTGCCGTGAACGCGGACAGCTATGCCCCCTGCCTGCCGCCGGGCGGAACACCGACTCTGCATTGCGATCTCGAGTCCGTTGACCCAGGTGCGAATGCTGGCGACGCTCCGTCGCAGCAAGGCTTCGCCGCACAACTAGGTTTCCGCTTGCCCAACCTTGTGATCTCGCCCTTCTCGCGAAAGCACTATGTTTCTCACATCCCGATGGATCACACCGCGATCATAAAGTTTGTAGAGAATCGGTTCATCGATTCAAGCGCCCACCTGACACACCGCGACGTAGCTCAGCCAGATCTCCTGGATTTCTTTGATTTCGGCAACGTGCCCTGGGCAACGCCGCCCACACCGCCAACACCGAGCGCGCCTCCGGGCTCGTGTACTCCGCAAGATATGTGAGCGGGTCGAGTGCGAGCCTGCGATCTGTCAAGCGGCTTTCTGCGTGGCCTTCACTGCTGACGCTGCGAATTTACCGTCACGCTGCGTGCCACGTAGCGGTTTCCATCGAAGCGAGTAAGCACGGTGACGTCGGCGGCTTGGCGCAAATTTTCCTCTGCTGCGATCACAGACGGATCAAAGTAGATCTCGTAAGTCTTGTTGTCAGTCGCAGAAGTTAGAACCAGAAGTCCAAGGCGAAGATCCAACCCCGTCACTCGGCCGGTAAATGTGAAACTGCCCCCTGAAACCGCGAGAACAGACACTTCGCGAGCTACGTCGCGGCCATCCTGCTGCGGCCCAAATTTCACCGCCACTAGCGTTCCGGAGACGAGTTCACCTGCAGAAGCCGGATGATCCCCATGAATGAGGCTGGTTTGGGGCGTGATACGAATCCTCAACGGCCGTGGAGAGAGTGCATCGCGCAATATCAACTCACCCTTGTCACCGCGATAGCTCGTGACAATTCCCTGACTTTCGCCGGCTGAAGCCGTGGTTTTCAGGCGAATCGTTTTCGCAAATACAGTGCTTCCGTCAAGGATCGTATCGACGTACACTCGGTCGCCTTGGTGCAGATCGGAAGTCGAAGCCTGTCTGCTTCCCTCATAGATGTGGGTGCGCGTGTCGAAGAAAATCTTGATTTTTCCGCCACCAAAGACTTGCACTGTGATCAGATCTCGCACGCGGTCCAGAGTTCGGATGGTCCCGCCGATTAAGCTCGCCTTTGCGGGAGGCAGGGAAGGCAGATCGGGAAGCAGGCTGGCCGGATCGAGTGTAGTCTCCGAGTCCACTTCTGCATCGACAGGCTGGATCGCATTTTTCGATATCGAGCTAACCGGAGAAGCTGGCGAGGTCGACACAACGTTTTGCGAAGGTGCCGTCTGCTCTTGCACAGACGCCGCAAGCGAATTACCTGCCAGAGCTATCCCCGACACCAGGGCCAAGCAAAACCGATTCATTGCGGTCCCCATCTCTGAACTTTTCGACGCGGTAATTCGATGCCAAATATCGTCGTAAGGTAGTCATCTCCTTACGAAAAAGAACGGGTGCGGCGACAAACAATTGTGGCGTTTTCGGCATCTTAAATTTGCCGCGGTCCTAAGTATTTGTCGCTGGACTTTTACAGTGCAGAAAGGACATTTGGGAATGTCTTGGAAACGTTGCATCGTCGCTTGCACGGTTGCCGCGACCGTAGGATGGATTCCGGCGGCGCGCGCAGGCGACCTTAGAATCACTCTGCCAAAACGCAGTCACTTGACCCCTGTGCAACGGTTGAACCAGGAGGGAGTGGAAGCCATTCGCAAACACAGCTATGAAAAGGCCGAGTCGTTGTTTTACAAAGCCTATCTCCTCGATCCCGATGATCCTTTCACACTGAACAATCTCGGGTACATTTCGGAACTGCAAGGGCAAGTGGACCGTGCGCTTCGCTTCTACGAGCTGGCCGGACAACAGGCAACCGACGCCGTCATTGACCGTGCAAGTTCTCCGCGGCTTGAAGGGCGCTCGATAAAAGAAGCGTTAGCAATCCCCGATTTGCCGCTTCAAATCAATCATGACAATGTGACAGCCGTGCGTATGCTGTCAGAGGGGCGTGCACCCGAAGCTGATCTTTTCCTGCAACAGGTTCTGCAGAAAGATCCGAACAATATATTCACGCTGAATAATCTTGGCGTCGCCAAGGAGATGGAAGGTGAGTCGCAAGCGGCGCTTACGTTTTATGAGCAAGCTGCCGCCGTTCACTCGAACGCGTCCGCGGTCGTCACTCCGAACCGCTCGTGGAGGGGTAAACCCGCGAGCGAGATGGCTGCGCAGAACGCCAGGAACCTGCAAACGCGCCTGGAGAGCCAGCGCAGCGCCCAAGTCAAGCTGGCGGAGTTGAACGTCCGAGGCGTATCCGCAATTAATCGCAACGATCTTCGAGCCGCCGATCAAGATTTTCGTAAGGCCTTTGCACTGGATCCGAGCAATGCATTTGCCATTAATAACATTGGCTATCTGTCGGAGATCGAAGGCGACCGCGAGACGGCCGAATTTTACTACGATAAAGCGCAGACCATGCCCGGCGCTGACGCGACAGTTGGGCTAGCTACACGGCGCACTGCGGAAGGTTCGAAGTTGGCTCAGGTTGCATTGGATAACGACGCAAAAGTAGAAACTAAGGTGTCACAAGAACAACAGGCACGTCGCGCACACAACGAGCCGATCCTGCTTTTGCGCCGCGATAACACCCCCGTCCAAGAGCGCTCCACTCCGCCGCCGAGCATTGCGCCATAGTAGGCGCGGAAGGGGTTTTAGCCGCTAGGAGGACCTTCAAGGATTTGTTGAATCTAACTTTCACGAATCCAGAACGCTGCGCTCCTGGTACCGGTCAATGTCAGATTCGGGATCGTACGTGAGATAGCGTACGAGATTCTTGAAGTAACGCAGCAACGTATTGACGTTGGTGGCGTACCAGCAGCATCGCGTCATCTGAGGTGAAAATCCGCAGATGAAGTGGAATTGGTTAAGTACCGGAGCAACAGGACCGAGCATCGCCGCGGCCATCCGATGATTTCCATCCAGGATCGTCAGAGGTCCCGTTTCATTGACGCCGATGAGGAGCACGGCAGGATTGATCAGGTTGTCCTGTACCGACGAACTGAGAATGCGCAATTTGCCGAAGAAGGCGTTATGGGAAGAGGATTCGAGTTGAATGCGGATCCGCTCCACCACATCAGTTAAATAAAAACTCCCTTGCGCAACCCGTCGCCATTGCGCCCGAGGAAAGAAACGGATGCGAGCCAAATCCTCAATCCTCAATTCAACTTCGTACCACGTCGTATCCTGAGGGAGTTCCCGCCACATGGGACCGCGGCGCAAGAACAATAACGCTTGACGCACTGCATTTTCTCGAGAGCTGGTTAGATCCGGACGCCGCACAAGTTGGTCGAACTGATTGCGATAGTCATCAAACTCAGGATGATGAAATTCGCTCCTGAGAAACTCCGCCATCACTTCCTCTTCCGCCAACCTGCGGCCCACTCGGACTGCACTGTAAGTGAGAAGAGCTTTGGGGGTGAAATGATCACGCAGTAAAGGCACCATCAAAACAAAGAGCAAAGCCAGCATCAACACCAACTGGACCACAATTACCTGATGAAGCGTGTGGTGAAGCAGGTAAACGCCGAGTGCCAGAGCTCCGCTGAAGGCCAGTTGCAGCCAGCTGGTGTTTGCAATCTTGCGCGACATTTCGTAAGTGATGATCACGGAACTCAGCGAATAGACGCCGGTCATAATGGCGTAGAGAATCAGCAAAGGGGCGAGCGTCCCGTAGGCGCCGAGCTCAAAGTGCGAGCCAAAGAGGGTTTTCCAAAGAAAGCTCGGAACCATCCAGAGGCCGAAGATCAGGCCTGAAAGAATCGCAAAGACGAGCAGCAATGAAGTAAATAACACCGGGCTGCCCTCGTGTTCTTCACTCCCAGCGCCGGCTGAAACGGGGAACATGGTATTGACCACGGACCATGCGCACATATTGACCAATCGTCCTACCAGGGCGACGGCAGCATAAAATCCCGCCTCGGCCGGAGGAAAAAAATGTTTGACGAGAACAATGTCGAAGTTGTTGATTACGGTTTGACCGGAGAAGAAAACAACAGCCTGCAATCCCTCCTGAAGCGAAACGGCAATTCGACGAAAACTAATTGAGGTTAAGCCGGGGCTGGGGAGCGCGGCAGCGTACGCCACTATCACGGCCAATACGCTGGCGAGAACCGCTCCTTTAACCCCCATACCTGCTTCGATCAGTACAAAAACTCCGACCAACCGCACCAATCCTTCCAGGATGAAGTTAATTGCGAGTGGGCGGAAGGCGTGAATTCCCTGAATGTACCCGCGCCGCACGCCCAGCGGGATGTAGAAAGCTGTACCCAGCGCCAGCAGCGATATCAGTGTCGGATCGGGCAGATTCAAATATACGGACAGGGCGCGCCTCAACAAAAACAACAGCAAGCTAATTGCGATGCCGGCTATCCAGGAGCGTTGGTGCAGTGTCTCGAAGACCTCAACCCGCGCCCGCGGCGAATTGCTTCTCGCGACATACTTGGCGCACACCACCTGAAAAGATAAAGTGATGCCCGACATCAGCATCAGAATGGTGTAGACGGCAGTTGCGTGGGCGAAACCGGCGGGCCCGAGGAGCCGGGCCGTGACCACGTTGAAAACGAGGTTCGTAACACCGACCAGCCCAGAACCGGCAAGCAGAGTGAGGCTGCCGCCGAGGAGCTTGGATCTCAGCGTCTTGACAGGAGCTGTGGCCGTTGCGGAATTCCCGCTCGCAAGTTCAGCTTCCACTTCGATTTGTGTAATCTCGGCCATAAGGCGGGGCTCAGAAGAGTTGTGGCGCATGCGTTAAAAGAGCGTGAAATGTATAACGGGCAGTACAACTGTCCTGGAAGATCCAGCAAAGTCATAGAAAGTTTGTTGCTGGACTCCGAACGAAAGTCGAAATGGATACGCCACGGGGCTTCCCACTGTGCCATCCTTCGAAGTTCCGCGAATCGGACGCGTATAAGAAACGACGAACTCGCTCTGTGCGTTGTCGTATTGGTGATAACCCTCTCCGCGCGAAAGCAAGAAATTACCTTGAACGTTCCATCGCGGGTTGGCGCGGAATTCAAATCTGGCGCCCGGAAGCAAAGCCTGCGCAATGGCGTACTGTGTGCCTTGCACTCGCCACGAACGGAGATCCTCCGCCAACACCGCGGCGGTAAAGCGGTTGCCGAACTTGTGCTGCAATCCTGCGTAGCTGGAGCTATTGAAATACTCCTGCACGATCGGGTTAAACAGCAGGTCGCGAACTGAGTATCCGGTAAGCAACGCCGTCTGTCCCCAAGGACGTCCCACCGTGAATTCCACGTCTGCGGACGCATCTCGCGAATTCAAATTTTGATCGGTGAAGGGTCCGGCCTCGCGAATGGCGTTGGCGTTGATCGAAACCCAGTTATAGAACGAACTGGTCGAGACGTAGAGAAACTGGCGAAAGAGATTTTGGCTCATGAAAACCGGCGAAATCGTGTCTCGGCGGATCGTGTACTGCAGTCCTCCGTTGAACGCGACGCTATTCGAGCCAAAATGAAGAACAGGAGTTATCGCGCCATTAAAAAACGTGTCATAGGTGTTGCGATCCTGGATGACATTGACGCTGGGGAACAGGAATCGTCCAGTAGTCAGGCTTTCGCCGACAAATCCCGTGATCGCGGGCAGATCCCCAAGATGAATGCGGTAGTGCGATTCGGCCAGATCCTGATAGGAATGCCGCGGCGGCGGCAATAATAGCGGATTTGTGACATGCAGGATTCTGGCGTCGAGCGTATAAACGTTGATGTCTTCGAGTGCCGGAGCGAACGACGCATCGGGCAGGAAACTGACATTCTGGGTGATCTGCCTGCCCTCCTCCATTGCCAGTTCATCTGTCGCGGTTTGTGCCGTGCGCTGCTCCTCCTGGCTGGCCACAGTATTGGCTTGCGCGAAAGAAGAAAGAGCTTGCACCGTATCCTGGCGTTGGCGGTAGACATTCGCCGCGGTCATCATGTAATCGTAGTCGTCACGGTAGTCGTCAACCGGGCCGAGACTCGCCAGCGCTGCTTCTGCCTTGCGAGTTTGTCCCTCTGCGAGGTAGGTATTGGCCAGACCGATGTCTACATTGCGAGGGTTGGCTCCAGCCAGTCGAGCTTTATCGAAATAGGTTTCGGCGAGATCAAAATCGTGCATCGCTAGAAAGGTGCCGGCGGCCTCTTGAATATCGTCGGGACTGACACGCCCCGAATCGAGGCGTGCCTCAGCGAAACCAAGTGCGATCTGCCGGCGCGCATCGTCGAAGTGGCCCCGCCGCACAAAGATCTGTGCGATTGCTAACCGCACCTGGATGCGGTCTCCTTTGGGAACGTCCAGAGCGCGCGAGAAGCGCTGCATCGCGGCATCCCGATCTCCGAGGGTCAGTAGCGCTTCGCCCGTGTCCATCAGGATGTCAACTTTATCGCCGCCATATTGCTCGGCCAATTGGACGTCGCGCAGCGTTTCTTCGCGTTGTCCCTCAGCAGCGTGCACCTGGGCTCTCAAAGCGTAGATAGCCGGGTCCGAGGGAGACAGCTTTGCGGCGGCGTCAAGCGCGGTGATCGATTGCTGGTAACGCCGCAGGCGGTACAGCGTGTCCGCGTAGGCCAACTGGGTTAATGGATCATTTGGATTTTCCTGTAACGCAAGGCGGTACTCAGGCTCGGCGTGCGTATAATCTTGTTCTTGGCGAAACGCCTCCGCCCGCGCCAAGCGCCACGTACGCGATTTGCCTAGCAATTTCTGTGTTGCCTCTAACTGGATGAGCGCGGGTTTGGGCCGATGCAACTGCAGATCGGCATACGCTAACCCGAGATGCGCCTGACCGTAGTTGGGGTCTAACTTGATTGCAGTTTGAAAATCCTTTACCGAATTGTTGGCCTCGCCAAGATCGTTCAAAACGAATCCGCGATTCACATATCCAAGAGCCATTTTTGGATCGCGATCGAGCGCACGAGTGAAGTCCGCAAGCGCTTCGTGCAGTTGCCCGCCATGCGCATGAACGTTACCCGCAACCAGCGGGAGATCCTTATCGTCCGGAAGAATCGGCTCGTATTTCTTTACCAATGCCAGTGCTTCTTCGTACCGACCCAGATAAAACAAATCGTAGGCCAGATAAACGGCGCCCTCGCGATCCTTGGGGAGCTTTTCAAGAACTGCGTAGCCGCGCTTTGCGGACTCAGCGTAGTTGCCCTTCAGCGTGAGATACCGCTCCCGTTCGCGGTTCACTTGCGGACTGTCGTTCATCTTGCCGGTGGCGCGATCCAGCCACTGTTTGGCCAAATCCTGATTGTGCGCCTCAAGAGCGGCGTTGGCGCCTCCGGCTACGATCAGCGAATTGCTTGGCATCCGCTGGTAGGCACTCTCGTAGCTTTTCTGCGCAGCCTGAAAGCTTTTTTCCGCCGTGTACAAATCGCCCAGCGCAAGATAAGGAGCGAAATCCTTGGGGTGCGCATTTACGGCACGAGTGAAGTAGGTCTCGGCGAGCTTGGTATCACCGCTGTCGCGCGCGAGATATCCAAGCGAGGAAAGCGCCGTCCGGTTTCGCGGATCGAACTCCAGGACTTTCGAGAATGTGGCCTTCGCAGCATCTTTTTGCCCAAGCTTCCACTGCAAGCTGCCATAGTTCAGCAGGGAATTCGCGTTGGAAGGCGCGAGAGACAGCGCTTCCTGCAAATCTTTATTGGCTGCATCCATATTCCCCAATCCCGCTTCGATCGCAGCCCGCAGTCTTAACATCTCGGGACGGGATGACGGTGGTACATTTACCGGGCTGATTTCTGCCTGTGCGGCGTCGAGTTCCTTGGCTGCAGCCGGGTCGTCCTGGCGCAGATCGAGTTCGTATAAATTCAAACGCAGCTCGATCGGATAGAGCGGGCCCTCCGGCACATTCGGGGGAAGATTTCTGATCGCGAGATGGTATTCGTTGCTGGCATCCTGAAATCGATTGTCACCTTCGGCGATCGCGCCTTGAATGGCATGCAAGCGGTAGCTGTTGTCGTCGATATGCCGAGCTTCGTCAAGGAAAGGTTGGGCGGCGTCACTCTCCCCGAGCGCCACCAACGCTTGTGCCGCGCTCAAATTTAAGCTTAGATTGCCTTTCGCACTCTTCGCCAGCCGGGTATAGAGCGCCGCAGCTTCCTGTGGTTTTCCGGCAAGCTGATATGTATATGCGAGGTCCGCCTGAACATCGATACTCTTTGATGGAATCGCCTGAAGCGCCGCGATCGCGAGGTCGTACTGCCCTTGATCGCGGTACTCGCCCGCGGCCGCGCGTAAGACCTCCGGATCTCTTGGTGCGCGATTTTTGGCGCGACTCAGATACTTCGCTGACTCGTCAAGCTGGCCAAGATGTTCGTAAGAGTGGGCAATCAGCAGATCGGTATGGGCACTCGGTTGCACCGCATCGGCTCGCTGCAGAAATTCGAGTGATTTCGCGGGATCGGTGTTGAGCAGTAGTTCACCTGCAAGTTGCAGGCTGTTTCCATCCTTTGGGTTTGCATCGACGGCGCGCTTGAGCAGCTCTTCCGCCTCCGCGTCGCGCCCCATCTTCGCATAGGTTTGTGCCAGTCCGGCCGTGCCGCGAGCCGAGTTAGGCTGAATTTTTAGGCCACGGCGGTAAGCGTCGACCGCTGCCGGGTACTGTCCCTCTAATCTCGCGCAGTGGCCAAGCAAGAACCACAGCTCAGGATTTTCAGGAGCGGACTTAGCAGCGCGCTCCGCAAACGAGACCGCGGCTGCATAGTCATTTCTTTTCAGCGCATCTTGAGCGGCGCGGGCTTGCCGAGCCACATCAATACTCGAGCCCCACCCCAGATCAGAACCGCCCTGTGAGGCTTCGTTGGCAGGCGTGTTCTGCTGCGTGTTGCCGGGCGGAGAAGTATCGCCGTGTCCATTGACGTCATAGGTCTGCGCCAAAGCACAGCTGAAAAGAGCAAAGATACAAAAGCTCGCGAGCGGAAATCGGCTTTTCACGGAATCACCACGCTTTGTACAAGTCTTTGGTTTACCTCCCGCATCCCATCGGTTTCTGCGGTTTTCATCAGATGCCACAGGCGCGGGTAAGGCTGCTTTCTCAGGCTGAAAACCAGCCTGGATTAGAAAAACTCAAGTAAACCTCTGCCCGCATTTCCGAATCGAACTGCTGTCTGGGGACTCATTCGGAGCGCCAAACTGTGAGCATTGCGCAAAGCTACTCTCGTCCAATTCCTATTCTCGCGATCGTTCTCGTGGCACTGGCCGTCCACGGACCGCTCCTGCTGATGCAGCTTCCGTCGGGCTCGTTCGACGCGAATTTCCATATGTTTTTCGCGTCGCACTATGCCCACCATTGGTTCAATCCTTGGAACGAAAAATGGTTCGGAGGTTTTTCTCAGACCACGTATCCACCTCTGACCCACCAATGGATCGCCCTGCTGTCGACTTTCGCCGGTCTAAAGATGGGCTACATGCTGGTGCAATTGATTGCAGTCCTTCTGCTGCCGGTAGGAGTATTTCGCTTCGCCAGAATTTGGGTAGACGATCGCGCAGCCAGCTACGCGGCGCTGGGCAGTGTTTTTCTCGGAGCACTCACCTTCCTGGTTTACCAGGCGGGACAGCTCGCGACGGTTGCTTCTGCGGCCCTCTACTTGAACGCGTTGCCCTACTTCTACGAATGGATGACCGAGGCCCGGGCTCGGTCTCTGCTCAAGGGAGTGGCGATCAGTCTGACAGCCGCAGCCGCCCACCACGTCACTTTGATTTTCGGCGTCGTTCTCTTTGCCGGACCTGTGCTTTGGACCGCTTTATTGGATGCCAGGGATGAGCGTGTCTCCGGCTCGATCGCCGGAGTGTTGTCGCGCGCCGCCGTCTTCGGAGTTGCGGTGGGCGCGGGCGTCGCTATCGTGTTGTTGCCTTATTGGCTTGCAATCATTCAACATCCAATTCACCAGATTCCGATTCCCCACGACAGCCGCTCCAATTTCCTGCTGAACTCGACCACCGCGATCAATTACTTTGTGATTCCGTACGGAGCACTGATTCTGGCGCTGCCGTTCATCCTGATTCGCGGGGCTTCGTCACGCCGGCTCGTGCCCTTGCTGTTTGGCTTCTGGCTCGCCTTCATCTTTGGACTTGGTGGCACTACGCCTCTGCCGCGCTGGCTGCTCGGACGCGCGTACGAGATTCTGACCTTCGAGAGATTTACATTCTGGGCGACGCTCATGGCGATGCCCCTGGTGGGCGTTCTCGCCATCGAGCTTCTGGATCGCTTCCAATCGAAAGCTGCGGTTGCATTGTCGCTCGCTGCCGTCGGGACGGTTGGCGCCGCGCTGTGGTGGCTCAACGCGAATCCCTATCGGCCGACGGGCACTACCAACGTTGATCCCGTGATCGCGTTCCTGAATCGCGATGGCCACGACGCTTACCGTTACATTACTCTCGGGTTCGGAAGTGAGTTGGCAAGAGTATCCACATATACAAGCGCCGGCAGCGTCGACGGAGACTACAACTCTGCCCGCCTCTTGCCCGAGATGACCCACTATGGCTCGGCGCAGCTCACCAATGCCAAGTTCTACGGTTCGGCCGGCATGGCTTCTCTGCGCTCCATGCTCGAACACGCCAACCGTTATGGCTTGAAATACATTTTTGTGCACGACCCGTACTACGAGCCACTCTTAACTTTTGCGGGATGGAGAAAAATTGAAACTTTCAATAATGGAGAGATAACCGCCTGGTCGAAGGATGACGTTCCCCCCGCTCACAAGATTGATTCGGACGCGGTCCCCGCTCCCTGGCAGGGGTTGCTTTGGGGGACATTGCCGATTGGAGTCAGTTTCCTCGCGATCTTCCTCGAGCTTCTTTTGCCCGAGCAGCGTCGGATGCCAGCGGTTGTTGCGGCTCCGCTGTGCGCTGAACATCGCGAAGAACATTACGTAGCCTGAGGCTCAGAATGAAAATTGCTCTGCCCATCGTTCTCGTTGTCGTGACTGCAGGATTAATGGTAGTCGCGCTTTATGGTTCCGGCGACGGTGCGGCAAGGATCGGGATCGCGACTGGTTCGGCGTTATACGGTCTGACTCCGAAGGCCAGCAGCCCGCAGCAGGCACTTACCAATCTTCTGTCGGATGTGCAGCGGCGTAACTGGGACCGGGCATTCGACGCGCTGTCTAAAACGAGCGCCACCGACAAGCAATCGTTCATCCAGGATTGGATCGGCTCCAACGGCAGCTTGCGCGCATTTTCAAATCTCGATGGGTTTGATCCGCGGCCGCTTCACATCACGAACGACGACGCCCAAATGCGTGTGCGGCTCCACTATTCGACGCCGGTTGGCCCCATCGAAGACGTCCGTGATTTCCATCTGATACGAGAAGGCGACGTTTGGAAGGCAGTCTGGCCTAAAGTTGAACTATCAAGTGTGCCCTCGGAGGTGATTCCGGTCACCTACCTGCGCTGGGACCTGGTTACCGGCGGCGCTGACGATCAATGGGGATCGAAGAACGTCGACGCACCGCACGTCCGGATTATTTCAATGAACGCGGTGGACTCGGCCGAAGGGGCGGTCGTGATGGGAGAAGTGGTGAACGAAGACACAATTCCCGCCTTCGTGAACGTGAACGCCACGCTCGTCGATGGTTCGGGCAATCCGATCGATGACGAGACCAGCTTCGACAAGATTGCACACGTTCTTCTCCCAAAACAGGTCACGCCGTACCGTATCGACTTCCCCAGCGTGACCTTGATCAAGGTCAAGAACGTTCGCATGGCTGTGAAGGCGACTTTGGTGCCAGCGTCCGCTGATCCCGTGATCGGCGTGATGGATCAGAAACTGGATTCTGACGTCCAAGGCAAAGCGGTTCTGCGTGGAGACTTACTCAATCAGAGCGGGCAGACGGTCAACATCCCGCATGTGATCGCGAGTTTTTACGATAACAACGGCAAAGTCGTATGGGTCTCGGATGGCTACGTCGATCGCGCTCTTCTGCCTCAATCGTCGGAGCCTTTTGCCGTCGAAATTCCCAAGAGTCTGGCGGCGAAGGTGCACAACTTTCACCTCGTCGTTAACCAATACAGCTTGGGTAGGTCCTAAAATGTTTCGCAGTTTCCCAATCTGCGTGGCAATGGCAATGATGTGCCTGTTCGTAGCATGTGAGGCGCAAGAGATTCGTGTCCCTGCTTCTGCCACTGCGGGAGAAAAAACCTCGATCTCAACTACTGGAAACGGCAAGGCTACGTTTTATCTGATTGGACCAGGCGTATCCAGCAAAAGGGAGGTGAGCCTTGGAGCAGAAATTCTTCTGCAAGCACAGGATTTGCGGAACGCCGGCGAATATATCGCAGTCCTATGTTCCGGCGAATGCCACAACGCCAGCTTCTTCGTGAGCGCCGGCAAGCCGCACAGTCTGACTTTCCTGGTGCATCCCTCGCGCGTTCCAGTGGCGCAAAACGACGCCGTAAGCGGTGTCGCGCTTCCGTTCGATCAGTTTCGCAATCTTGTGACCACCCCGGAGACGATCAACTTCCAACTGACGGCCGGGAACGCTTCTTTGTTGTCGCGTTCAGTTCGCACGCAAGATGGAATCTCCTGGTTTCGCACGGCGTCCGGCAACTCCGCCGGTCCTCTTCAGGTAGTGGCATCTCTTGACGATGTATCCACTCGCCGCGCAGTGCAGCAAGTGGCTTCCGATCCCTGCGATCTGCGGATTAAAGGGGAGCGAACCGCGACTGGAATTCTCGTTGAAACCGAGCCAGTTCGCGACTGCGCGGGAAATCCCGTGCCCGATGGCACAATCGTTACTTTCACTGCCACGGTTGGCGACGAGAAGAGTACCGTGGACGCTCCCATCAAACAAGACGTAGCGCGGGCGAAGATCGTCGGATCGGGCCCGGCCGTGATATCGGCAGCATCTGGCGTGGTAATGGGAAATGAACTCCGCGTAGGAGTGCGCCCATGAGTTGCTTGCTGAATCGAATTGTATGTGATCGTTGCGTCGCGGGACGCGCCGCGATCTTGGCACTCGTTGTCCTGGCACTCGTGGTCGGTTCTGCTCTGTTTTCGTATGCCGCCGATCCTGTGGTTCATGTGGAATTGGATGTGAAGAAAACCTTCCCACGGGCCGTCGAGAATTTAACCGAGCGTGGAATTCTTCGCGATTACCGTTTCGCATGGACGAGCATGGCCCAAGCGCTGGAGTTCAATACGCTCGATCCCCTCGAGGGACCGTTCGCGGGAGGCGCCAAGCAGTGGCTGCGCGAAACAGTTATCAGCCAGCAGCGCTCCGGCCTCAGTCAACGGTATGTCGCTCAGAACCACAAGCTGGAAGCCGTCTTTTACGCTCCGGAGGGCGATGTCATGGAGTTGCATGACACCGCGGATTACGATTTGCAAATTCTCGATGATGGAAAGATCATCCACGATGAGCGCGTCGTCCTGCACTTCATTGTGCTGATGACTCCGGGCGCCGATCGTTGGGTGATTCGCCAAATGCAAGCGGTCCCGCGGTTTTGATCGGGTGCCCAATCCCGGCTGCGCGATTGAACCCCTTGTTCCCAACAGTGTCCGGGCCGTCTGCGGGCCTTCCCAGCGCCAACCGGCCCGTTCTTCACCGCATCTTATACCTTTACGCACGAAGGCTTAAGGAACGGAGCCGTCATCTGTCGAAGGCGCTACTTAGTTTGTCGATCCTGTGTTTCGTGATGGCGGGCGGTTGCACAACGCCCGGTGCCCATCGCGCCGCCCTGTTACAAAGTGGGCAGGCGCCGGCGCTGTCTCCGAAACTGCTCGCCGTTTATATGCCATGGTTTGGCGATCATACTCATATGGACGTTGGCTACTCCAGTCAGGATCCAGCCGTTCTCCGCAAACAGATTCAGCAGGCGAAACACATGGGAATTTCCGCGTTTGTCGTCGACTGGTATGGGGAGAGCAAACCGTACTCCGATCACAACTTTGCTCTTCTGCAAGAAGCTGCGAGCGAAAACCATTTCCAAGTCGCACTTCTGTACAACGAGTCGGAAGACGAAGATACGCAAGCCACCGATTCCGCGATCGCAACCCTCGATAAAGCCTACAAAGATTATTTCGGTCCATCGGCGAAAGGCCGTGACGCCTATCTCACTTATGATGGTCGCCCCTTGATGTTTGTTTTTCCCAAGAGCGGCCATATTGACTGGAATCGCGTGCGGGAGCACTGCAGCGGTTGGGACAGGCCTCCTCTTTTGATTTACAAGGACCAGCCTCCGGAACAATTTGCCAACGATTTCGCCGGCTCGTACGCGTGGGTGCAGCCCGGCCCCGGCGGATGGGCCGCCGATGGCAGTAACTGGGGCGAACAATACCTGGACAATTTTTATAAGACGATGAGGAACAAGCATCCCGACAAGATCGCGATTGGAGGAGCCTGGCCCGGCTTTGACGATTCAGCCGCGAAGTGGGGCCTCAATCGCCACATGGAGAGCGCGTGCGGAAAAACGCTGGACACGACTTTGAATCTCTACGAGCGGTATTATGATGGCGCGAATCCGCTCCCGTTTCTCTTGATCGAAACCTGGAATGACTACGAGGAAGGGACAGCAATCGAACGCCGGACAGCCGCCGATTGCGGCTCGGGGAGCGCCAATGCACCAAACTCCGCTGCGCGCTAGATCGAGAGAACGAGATAGTTAGACGCGGTCACTTCATGGCAGCCGGTCACTTCATGGCAGCCGGTCCATCAACCCGGGTAGCGTCTTCATCAGATCGTTGTAGATCACCATCACCGCAAACAGAACGAGGAAAACGAATGCCGCCTGGTAGACGCGCTCTTTGATGCGGAGGCTGACGTCACGCCGCATGAGGCCTTCGATCAGCAGAAACAGGATTACGCCGCCATCCAGGATAGGGATTGGCAGCAGGTTAAAGATGCCGAGGTTCAGGCTGATGCCTGCCGTCAACTCCATCAGCGGAGTCCAGCCCTTTTGCTGTGCCGCGTAACCAGCGTCCTGCGCGATACCAATTGGGCCGGAAACCGCTTTGGGCGAGACCTTTCCTTGCAGAATTTTCTTGGCGAGTTCCAGAATGAGCAGCGAATATTTCCGATTCTGCTCCAACGAAAGACTCAGGGCCTGGACGAACGGCAACGTGGTCACCTTGGTTTCGCTCTTGTTGAGGAAGCCCAGCCGATAACGCTGCTCTTTCGGATCTTCAGTTTTCGAAAGTACGGGTTTCAAGTGGAAATCTAAGGTCTGATGGCCGCGCATCACCGTGAGATCGACGGGAGCATCCTTGCTCTGCTGCAGGCGCTCGATCATCGATTCGATGGAAACCAGCGGCTTACCGTTCATGGCAACAATTCTGTCGTCTTCCGCCAGGCCGGCTTGGGCAGCGGGTGTACCTGCCTCAATGTGTCCCACGATGACCGGTTCCTCAGGATACCAACCGGCGGAGCCCACTTCCGAGGTAGTCACCGACTGGGGCACGATAGTTTTCTGAAAGATCTGATTCCCGCGCTGGATTGTGATGTTCAGTGGCTGGTTGGCGCTCAGCCATACTCGAGGCTGCAGCTGTTCCCATGTGGGGTTCTCGATCCCGTCGACTTTTACGATCCTGTCACCCGGTTGCAAGCCGGCTTGGGCTGCCGCCGAGTCATGCTTTATGCCTTCGATGACCGCAGGCTTGTCGAGAAAAACCGGATACTCGTAGTGAACCATGTAAACCGCGGTGAGCAGGAAGATGGCCAGCAGAATGTTCATCGTGGGTCCGGCTACCGCGATCAGGAAGCGATGCCAGCGGGAGTGCGACATGAACTCGGCCGGATCACCGGTGCGCTCGTCCATGGGATTTTCGCCGCTCATCTTCACATAGCCGCCCAGCGGAATCGCCGCGATGCGGTAGTCCGTGTCCCCCTTGCGGAAGCCGATCAGGCGCTTACCAAACCCAATGGAGAACACTTCGACCCTGACCCCCAACAGCTTGGCCACGGCATAGTGGCCGAATTCATGGATCAGAATCATGAAGCCCAGCACCACAGCGACCGCAACCACGGAGATAATGAAATCAGACATAAAAGAAGTACGGAACCGCTCCCTCGTTAGATTCGACTAGACTACAGATGTTGCTCGTGGCCGAAAAGTCTTGTTCGCAATTCGCAGAACCCGATCTTTAGCATAGCGGCGGGCTTCAGCGTCGGCCTCAAGCACCTTCGCGATCGACTGCAACTTCCCAGAATTAGATGCTGAAACAGCGTCCTCGATGATCCGGGGAATATCATCGAATCCGATGCTGCCTTCCAGAAACGCCGCTACCGCGATTTCGTCGGCGGCGTTCAGAGCCACAGTCTTAGCCCCGCCCGCCTCTGCCGCTTCATATGCTAAACGCAAACAAGGGAATTTATCCATGTCTGGAGGGCTGAAGTCCAGATGACGCAAGTTACCCACCGGAAAGCGCATATCCGACTGAATCCGTTCGGGATATGTTAGCGCATAGAGAATCGGCAGCCGCATATCGGTCACTGAAACCTGAGCAAGTATACTGCCATCCACAAACTCTACCATCGAATGAACTGTCGACTGCGGATGCACCAGAACTTCCACTTTCGCGGGCGATATGTGAAATAATCTGCACGCTTCGATGACCTCGAAGCCTTTATTCATCAGCGTCGCCGAGTCGATGGTGATGCGTTTGCCCATCTTCCAGGTGGGATGGTTGAGGGCCTGTTCCACAGTAATGGAGGCGAATTCCGAACGCGGCGTATTGAGAAAGGGCCCGCCCGAAGCGGTGAGCCAGATGCGTTCTACTTCCTCCATGCGCCCGCCTCGCAGGCATTGATGCACCGCATTGTGCTCGCTATCAATGGGTAAAAGCGGCTTGCCCTGCCGGCGCGCCTCGGCCGTAATTAACTCACCCGCGGCGACGAGACATTCTTTATTGGCCACCCCGACGATCTTTCCGGCTTTCACCGCCTCGTACGTGGCCTCAAGTCCGGCCACGCCCACGATGGCGCTCACCACGAAATCGGCTTCCGGGTGCGTTGCCACCTGCACCGTACCAGCCGCGCCGCAAACTACTTCGATACCATTCAACCCTGCCTGTTTGAAACGGGCGCGCAGTACATCCGCATCAGCCTCCGACACTATCGAAAGCAGATGTGGTCGCCATCGGCGGGCCTGCTCAAAGGCTGCCTCCAGGTTTCTGCCCGCAGCCAGCGCGACGATCTGAAAGCGTTCTGGATAGGACCCCGCGACGCTTAGCGTGCTGCGTCCGATCGAACCGGTAGATCCCAGGATTGCAATTCGTCTCATGACAGGCGCCTTTTATTTTACGCGTTACCAGGGGCGTGCGGGGGAGAAGAGTACCGCTGCGTAGAACCAAAGGACGGGAGCCGCAAAAAGCAGCGCATCGATTCGGTCAAGCATACCTCCGTGGCCGGGAAGAATCGTGCCTGAGTCCTTCGCTCCAGCTCCGCGCTTGATCAGAGATTCCACGAGATCGCCCAGTTGCGCCGCGATATTCACAGCGATCGTCAGAAGGATGATGGGCCACAGCTCAGGCTTCTCCAATCCGAAGAGCCCGTCCCGGCGCTCGATCAATCCCACGCGGAGCAGGAATGTACTGATCTGCAACCCATGGCTGAAGAGCAGGCTTCCAACCAGCAGGCTTGCAGCCAGCGATGCCATCGCTCCTTCCCAGGTTTTTTTCGGGCTGATGCGCGGGGCCATCAAGTGCCGTCCCAGCGAGCGGCCCACGAAGTAAGCGAAAATGTCTCCCGCCCAAACGACCAGTAGAAGATAGAGCAGCCAGAACGCTCCCGCGAACTGCTGGCGAAGTTGCACCAGCATGGCCATGGGCAGAGCAACGTAAAGAACCGCAAAAGCCGAGGCCGCCGCCGCCGGATATGCCGCGCTCAACCGAACTCGCCGCATCGCGATTGTCAAGAAAACAAACGGCGCGATCGCCGAAGCAAATGCCAGCGCGAAGACGAACTTCAGCGCCGAGAGCTGCGGCGTCTCCACCTCAGCGCTTACGGCGAGCATAAGAAATAACAATCCCACGAAAATGTAGGTCGATAGGCGCAGCGGCTCAACGCCGTAGGATTCGGTGAGCTTCAGAAATTCCTGCACCGTGATTAAGGCCACGGCGGCGGCCACGACGGCGACCACCGGCACAGGGGCGCGCAGGATAAGCAGCAGCACAATTGGAATTAGCACAACCGCGGTCGCGATGCGCTTCAACAAGGGAGTTCGTCCACCTCATGAATTGCCCGGCTGCACTTCAAAGGGCGCAGCCCAAGCCGCGCCCCAGAATCTACATCACAGAACTCCAGCCCACGGTAATCCTTGCACAATATCTGTAATTTGGAGCGGGATTCGTTCGGGAGGAATCTGCGATCACACTGTTCGTGCCGCGCGGCAGAACGAGGTCGAGTCTACTTGTGAACCTTCGCTGCTTCAGCGTGACCAGGCGAATCGTTGTGGTTTGTCACGGTATGGTGCGGAGCAGCGTGGTTCAGCCCGCCGTAGCGGCGCTCCCGCTTCTGATATTCGGCGACAGCCTCCAAAAGATGCACGCCGCGGAAGTCGGGCCACAGTGTCGATGTCACATATATTTCGGCATAGGCTAACTGCCACAGCAAAAAGTTACTCAACCGCATCTCGCCGGAGGTCCGCACAACCAAATCCGGATCAGGCAAATGCCGCGTGTAAAGGTGCTCAGCGATGGTGTCTTCGTTGATCTGCAGGTGCTCGATGCCGCCGTTCTGCGATGCCCCGTTCACCATCGAGCGGAACGCGTCCACCAGTTCGCTGCGCGCGCTGTAGTTGAGCGCCAGCGTGAGGACCGTGCCAGCGTTTTGCGCCGTGCTCTGGCGCGCCCAAGCCATGCGCTCCTGCACGTCCTCCGGCAGTTCATGCTGCCGGCCAATATATTCCAGGCGGATATTGTTCTGATTGAGCGTGGGAACCTCCGCCTTCAGATAGTGGCTTAACAGCCGCATCAGGAAGTCGACCTCGCTCTTGGGACGCTTCTTCCAGTTTTCTTCGGAGAAGGCGTAAAGCGTGAGGGCGTGGATGCCGATGCGCGCCGCGGTTTCCACGGTCGAGCGAACCGCCGCCACGCCCGCGCGATGACCGGCCACGCGCGGCATGTGGCGCCGCTTCGCCCAGCGCCCGTTGCCGTCCATGATGATCGCGATGTGTCGTGGGAGCCGCGCTGGATCAAGCTTCCGGTAGACTTCCGTTTCCTTGCGATCCAGCCCGGCGGGAACTCTTGCCTGCAAGGCCTATCCCCTTCCGAAAGTTGAGGCTAACACGGGCGGACGGGTGGAGGCAATTGCCTAGGATTTGCGGTAGTGCCCCAATTGCGTTAGGACGCCATCAGACTTGCGCACTGTGCAGGGACACTCCAAGGAAGTAACCTTAGCTCGAAGCGATCCACTCCGTGTCTGTACACGGCTAGACCAAAGGCTTGATAAATGCTTGCGCAGCCTCCGTACATGACATATTATAGGTACGCACTTACGACATGATATGGCCTACGAGGTATTTAAGAGAACGGGGACGAGGGTCGAGACGCCAACCCTTTCAATTCTGCCCGACGGCAGGATAACCATAAACGCAGCAGCCGTCAGGATCGCAACTGAGGCTCGCGTCAAGTCTGTGGTGCTGCTTTGGGATCGAGCTAATCACAAATTGGCAATCAAGGTGACGAAAAGAACCGACGCGAACTCTTACGCACTCTCGATTGCATCAACTCATTCGGGCAGCCTCAGGGCCAAATCATTTCTCAAATACATTGGGTGGACGGGCCGCAAACGAGAACTCGTGCCGGCTAACTGGAATGAAAAGGAAAGGATGTTCGAGGCTACGCTGCCCCTTGAACACTTGCAAGTCGAACACTAAGGGTGAGGCGAACAGAAGGCAGCAAAGGGAGTACGCGACACGATGGCGGGCCGATGGAAACCACCCAAGGAAGATCGCACCGACGCAGAAACAGTGCGCCGCAAGAAGGAACTCGCAGAAAAACTAGCTTTTGCCGTGGAGTACGGGACTGAGGAAGAATTCGTGGTTGATGTAAAGAAGTTCAAGCCAGACGTCGGGAAAGAAGAACTGAAAGACTGGATTATGCGGTTTCGCGACGCCCGGCGCGAGAAGCGCGGGCTCTAGCTTTATCTACAATTTCGTCGAATTCCCTCTCAGCCCGGCGGAACTCTTCGGGAGACATGCGTTTTCTCGCATCTTCCACCAAATCGCTGAAGGAATCGACCAACGTCTCCATCGCGGACTTCGCTTTGGGTTTGGACTTTGCCATGACCAACTAAGTATAGTTTACTGCACCCGAGAAGCCTAGATATTCGACATTCCCAAAGTCATGCGCCTTTAGATTACCCAAACCCTTCGCGAGCTGGAGTGCCCGCAGGACCTAGCCCGCGCCTGCACGCACTACTTCGCCTCCTCCGGCACGATCTTCAACTCTAGCTTCTCCGTCCGCCGCAGCACGGTCAGCGTGCAGCTTACGGCTACGCGAACATCGGTCAGGACGCGGTGCAGATCGTCGACTCCCGCCACCGGATGGCCTTCCAGCGCGATGATTACGTCGCCCTCGCGCAGGCCCGCGCTCTTCGCCGGGCTCCTTTCTTCAACCGACAAAACCAGCGCACCCGATTCTTTGGCGAGATCATAGAAGCGCACCACACGGCGATGGATCGGCACGGTCTGTGCCGAGACGCCGATGTAGCTACGGCGAATCCTGCCGTGCCGCAACAAGCGGCTGGCCACGAACTTCGCCGTATTGATCCCAATGGCAAAACAAATTCCCTGTGCCGGCAAAATGGTTGCCGTGTTCACTCCTACCACTCTTCCTGCGGAATCCACCAATGGCCCGCCGGAGTTGCCGGGGTTAAGTGCGGCATCGGTCTGAATCACGTCGTCGATCAGACGGCCTGAATATGAGCGAAGGGAACGGCCCAGCGCGCTCACCACGCCTGCCGTCACGGTGGATTGAAATCCATAGGGATTGCCGATTGCAACCACGAGTTGTCCAACGCGAAGCTGCTGCGAATCGCCGAGCGCAGCCGCGGTGAAACCGGGTTCATCCACGCGCGCGTCGTCGATGCGGATTACGGCAAGGTCGCTCGCCGGATCGTCCCCGATCGCGCTCGCAGGCAGGCGACGGCCGTCCGCGAGCGTTACCTCGATGCGGCGTGATTCGTGCACGACGTGGCTGTTGGTGAGAATAAGGCCGTCCGGAGTGAATACAAATCCCGAGCCGCCACCACGCCGTTCGCGCGGCTCGCCTGTGCGACTACTGCCCGCAGCCTGATGCACCTCGATATTGACAACCGATGGGCTGACCCGTCCTACCGCGCCCGTGACCGCGCGGGAGTAAGCATCCAGCAAAGAATCGTCGGTAAATCCAGAATTCGCGAGGGGCGCGGATTCCGGCGGCCGATGATCTCGTAACCCACCTGCTTCAGAAGTGTTAAGAAATGCGGCAGATGTTTCAAAATTGCTTTCAACTCTTTCCAAGCTCATGCTGCATAGATGTCGGTCGCTGTATTCGGGATTCTTCGGGCTTGTACCCGGACCCCCGTTTGAGATAAGTTACATGTAACCAAAGGTGGGGAACATGCCAGCGCGAACTCGCTCCAAGCCTTCGAGAGACAAGGTCAGAGCGCACCGCAGTCGGTTGCGCCAGCAAGGGCTACGGCCAATACAAATTTGGGTACCGGACATGCGGTCGTCTGCTTTTGTCAAAGAGGCGCGCCGGCAGTCTCTCGCCGTCGCTAATAGCCCCCAAGCCGACGAAGACCAGGATTTCATCGATGCCGTCGTTGATTGGAGCGGGGCGTCGGGCATCTCGGAATGAAATCGGGCGTAATGAAGCGCGGAGAAATTTGGACTGTTGCAGGTGGTAAGGATTACGCTGGGAAGCCGCGTCCGGTTGTGATTCTGCAGGACGACCGTTTCGACAGAACGGACTCGATCACCATCTGTGCATTTACCACCGACCCGACCGATGCTCCGCTGTTTCGCCTCGTGGTTGAGCCCAGCGAAAGCAACGGGCTGCGGGCCGTTTGCCGTCTTATGGTTGACAAAATCTCGACCGTTCCGAAATCAAGGATCGGTGCGCGCATGGGCCGGCTTGCCGACGAAGATATAGTGCGGCTTAATCGCGCCGCTTTAGTGTTTCTAGGGATTGCTGCGCCCAGAGAACGAGAGTAGTCGCTTCGGGAAGTGAAAAAAGCCGGGACCAAAACTGCGGTCCCGGCGTTGAGTTGGCTGGTTGCCCGGATAATGCTTATGTGGGGACAGCCGCCCTCGGCTGTCCGGTCGGGCGAAGACCGGCCCCACTGTCCACGAAGCTCACCTACGCAGTCCTTCTCGGCCTTATCGTCAAGTCCCGCACCTGGGTCAGGATGCTCGACATCTGCATTCCGTTCAGCTGTGAAACGAAAGGCAGGATCTCTGCGATGAACTGATCTTTCATCAGTTCGCTGATTTCGTCCTGGCGGTTCTTTTCTCCGCCGCTGAGCAATTCCGGCACGGTCACCTCCAGCGCCCGCGCTAGCCGCTCCAGAGAAGACAGCGTGGGCGTGGCCTTTTCGTTTTCGATCTTGGAAACGTAGGTTCGCGGCACTGACATGCGTCCCGCGAGTTGGCGCTGGCTCAGCCCGCTGCGCAAGCGCAAGGAGCGGATTGAGGTTGCCAGGTTGAGATGCCCTCGGCCACTGCCAGGCATTGGCATCATTACCGGCGGCGTCATTACCACCGGCTCGGGTTCAGGTTCCTCGTCCAGTGACGAGTGGCAGCGCCGACAGTTGTTATTGACCGTACGGAATTGAACTAGCAGGCAGTGATCGCAACGAACGACTTCCCTAGAGTCTACCGGGGCAAGAGTCGTAGCCATCGGGTTGTGGGAGTGCCAGAGCGGGCTACTCCTTAAAGCTCAACAGCGGAACCTGCTATCGGGGGAGGTTCCCGCTGCAGAGACAATCTGCGGTACAAGGCCTGTGGATGTCAAGGTTAAAATGCATAAAGCCGTAAATCTCGACGGCAAAAACCGGAGCAAGACGGCGAAACCCGCAGCAACAGGGCAAAGAGCATGATTGATCGTGAGAACGCATGGTGTTTACTAATTGAGTTCACACAGTCTGAAAGTTTGCGTAAGCACGCGCTGGCGGTTGAGGCGTGCATGCGCGCGTGTGCACGTAAGTTCGGCAACGGCTCCCCGGAAGATGAAAATCTCTGGGGCGTGGTTGGCCTCATTCACGACTTCGATTACGAGCGCTGGCCCACTCCCGAAGAGCATCCTTACAAAGGCAACGAGATTCTGAAGGACCGCGGATACTCCGACGAAATCCGCCGAGCCATCATGTCGCACGCGGAATACAGCGGCGTAACGCGCGACACACCCATGGAAAAAGCGCTGTTTGCCTGCGACGAACTTGCCGGATTCATCACCGCGGTAGCCCTGATCAAGCCGAGAAAATCGCTGGCCGAGGTCGACACGAAGTCTGTGCGAAAGCGGATGAGAGACAAAGCATTCGCTCGCAAAGTTAACCGCGACGACATCGTCAACGGGGCCGCCGCCCTGGGCGTAGACCTGGACGAGCACATTGGATTTTGCATTGAAGCGCTGCAAGGGATTGCTGGCGAGTTGGGGTTGGATGGGAGCGCGACGAAAACGGCTTAATGTATAAACTGACGGGAAAACAAAAATAGGGTGCCCCGCTTCTCGCTTCTGTTGCGAGAAGTGGGACGCCAGTGGAGTTTCCCACGTCCCGCAAGGGAAGAGAGAAGTGCGCCCGGCAAATGCGGCGGATCCGGGGGAAGAACACTCAGGCTTTATATGCCTAATGGCGTCTACGATACCGATCAGCGGCTAAGGAACTATTTAGACACGAATCAGCTCGCCCGCGAGCGACTTTGCCTCGCTCTTCTTCTCATTGATGAACGATTCTCGGATGTAAAGCCGCGCCATCCGAGAGGTGGCCCTGATGGCCAGAGAGACATTGAAGGAGTTTTTCGTGGTTCACAGCGTGCCTTCGCGGCGGTTGGCTTCCAGAATCACGCAGATGATTCCGCCGAACATCGTAGACGTGCGATGCAAAAGTTCGAGGCAGACCTCAGCGCAGCGCTCGAAGCCGCTCCTGGACTGGAAGTCTTTGCCTTTTTCACGAATGTGGACCTCACCATCGCGGACAGGACTGACCTAGAGAACTCAGCCCGGGGCAAGGGGATAAAATTCTGCGAGATCTTCCATCGAGAGCGCATTCGGATCCTTCTAGATAGCCCGGATGGATTCTCGGTCAGGTTTCAGTATCTAAACATTCCCCTGTCCGAAGCCGAACAAGCAACCTTTTTCGCTAAATGGGGCGACGACATTCAATCCGTTATCTCTACGGGGTTCGGGAAGCTGGAAAGCACCCTTAACCGGCTTCAATTCTTTGCGGAAGCCGCGCTACCACTTAGTCACGTCACGATAATTCTGGATCTTGATCGTGAATACACGGCCTCCGAGATAGGACATTTTCGTGCCTTCTGCTCGCTTGAGCTAGTGGAACCGAGGGATAGGGTCGTAGGCCTGTTGTTTGGGATGACGGACAACCCCAGTCGGATGCACGCTAACGAAGCAAAGGAACTAAATCTCGCTTTAGGCGGAATTGATCGTGGGAGATGCGGCAGGCAGTGGGAGGAAAAGTTACGTCGTGGAGCAAACATCCCTGATCGATTTACAAGGACCGACCAGTTTCTGGTTAGGGCTGGCAGCTTAACCGCGGTAGGAATGAAAGTGGTTCGACGGCTCGCGATTCAATTCAATGGCCATACGAGTTTTATTCGCGTTACTCCTTACCTGCTTCTGCGCGATGTCGACGAGGCAAGTTTCGCACTGTTTCTTAACCAGTCGCTGGCTGACAAACTTGCGTTTGTCCAAGTGCTCGCAAATGAGTATGAACTGGCGAGATATTCTAGAAACCAGCTCCGGATCGATAAGCTTTCAGGAAATTTGCGGATCCCTATGTGCTTTGCTGAGTCGGAACTAGCAGACAGATGGGTCCGTGTCATGCATGATCTCTCACCCTTCCGCGTATCGTTTTCCGATTCGACCCCAAAACGCAGATTTGCGGCATCTGATGTTGGCGGCTCTCAAAGCGCATAGAGTCGAGACAGCAGGAAGAAATTCTCAGGCAGCGGCTGGCGAGGCAGCGCCAAGCCTCTCAAAGCGAAGTCTTAATCCAGGGCAGACGCTAGTGTCCCGCTGGCGATTAACTCTGCAATCCGCGCGAGGTCTTTATACATGACGCGATCTTTGTCGACGGTGGGGCAAACCGACCGGATCGCGCCGTGTGCCGCCTGCCCGCGCTTTGAGGTCTTCAGCGGTGCCAGGAAATCAATGGCTTGGGCGACGGCCATGGCTTCAATGGCCAGCACGTTGCGCGTGTTTTCGACGATGCGCTTCAGCTTGTTTGCCGCCGTCATGCCCATGGACACGTAATCTTCTTTGTTGCCGGAGGTCGTAATCGAATCGACCGACGCGGGATGCGCCAGCACTTTGTTTTCGCTGACCAGCGCCGCCGCCGTGACCTGTGGCAACATGAAACCGGAATTCAGGCCCGCATCCTGCGCGAGAAACGGCGGCAAACCTTCGCTGAGCGCGGGATTCACCAGACGCTCGATTCTTCGCTCGCTGATGCCGGCGAGAGCGCTCAGCGCGATCCCCAGGAAATCCAAAGCGAAGGCCAGTGGCTGACCGTGAAAGTTTCCTCCCGAGATGACATCACTTTCAGAATTCTTCGCGTTCGCAACGAAAACCAGCGGGTTGTCGACGGCGGAATTCGCTTCGATTTCAAACACCATGCGGCAGTGTGCCAGCGTGTCCCGCACTGCGCCGTGCACCTGCGGAATGCAGCGCAGCGAGTAGGCGTCTTGTACGCGGCCACAATTACGGTGGGATTCGCGAATCTGGCTGCCTTCGAGCATCTTGCGCAGATTGGCCGCCGTCTTCATCTGCCCGCTGTGAGGACGCGCTTTATGAATGCGCTCGTCGAAGGCCGTGTCCGTGCCCTTCAGCGCGTCGCAGCACAGTCCACCCAGCAGGTCGGCGGAATCGACCAGGGTCTCCGCGGCGAGCAGCGCGAGCGTGCCCAAGGCGAGCATGCCTTGCGTTCCGTTGATGAGCGAGATGGATTCTTTCGCTTCCAGAGTCAGCGGCCTAATTTGCGCGCGCTGCAGCGCGTCTCTACTGGAAATGCGCGCCCCGGCGGCATCGATGCATTCACCCTCGCCGATCAAGACGAGAGCAAGGTGCGCAAGGGGAGCTAAATCGCCGCTAGCCCCCACACTTCCCTGGGATGGAACGAAAGGCGTAACCCCGCGATTCAATAGTTCGCAGAGCCTGTCGATCACAACGGCGCGTACTCCCGAATAACCTTTAGCCAGTGAGTTGGCGCGCAACAACATCATGGCCCGCGTTTCCGCCACGGAGAGCGGTTCGCCCACACCCACGGCGTGCGACCGTACCAGGTTGACTTGTAATTCGCGAATCTGGTCGCCAATGATGCGGACATCGCTCAGCTTGCCTACGCCGGTAGTAATCGCGTACGCCAACTGGTTGCCGGCGACGATCTCATCAACGACGGCGCGCGCCCGATCCACGGCCTCGCGAGCGTCGGAGGATAAAAGTACCGGGCGACGGTCTTTGATCTGCGCGACTTCGCGTACCTCGTCCAGAGTGAGATCGTTACCGCTAATATGAAGTGCGTTCAAGAGAGTTTTCCGTTCCGTTTTCCCACCGCCGCGCGGAATACATTCAGATATTTTTCAGGCAACGCGGTAATTTTCATATCGGCATTCGTGACAATATGGGTGGTCTCGCCATCGGCCAGCAGCGTGCCATCCTCCGCTCGCCGCAGTTCGTAGCCAAAATGAATCACGGCATCCCGGACGTTCAACAGTTGCGTCCGCACCAGAATCTCTTCGTCGTAACGTACCGGGGCCCGATAGCGGCATTTAGCCTCCGCTACCGCGATGAAACAGTTATCTTTCGCCTCCATGTCGCGATAGGAAAAACCCAATTGCCTTAGTAGTTCCACGCGCCCTACTTCAAACCAGATGAAATGGTTGGAGTGATAAACCACTCCCATTTGATCGGTCTCCGCATAGCGCACGCGGAGGCGGGTTTCGTTCGTTCCTCGTTGTCTGGTAGTCATTGTCGGCTCGTCATTTGCCTGTCCACACCGGCTTGCGTTTTTCGAGGAACGAAGTAATTCCTTCGCGGAAGTCGGCGGTGGTTCGGACCGCGGCATTCTCCCGCACCGCGGCCTCGATCTGCGCATCCAGCTCAGCGCGCGCATGATCGTTGAGTAACTTCTTGGTAGCCCATAACGAAGCCGGACTGTTCTCCATCAACTGGGCCGCCAACTCCCGCGCCCGGGCTATTAGTTTTTCCGGCGCGACGATTTCGTTGATCAATCCCATGCGCGAGGCCTCTTCCGCCCCGATAATCCTCCCGGTGAGCAAGAGATCGCGCGCGTATTTTTCTCCGGTCTGGCGCAGCAGGAAGGTAGAAACGATGGCGGGGACAAAGCCGATGCGCACTTCGGTGTAGCCGAACTTGGCTTCGGGCACAGCCAGGGTGAAGTCGCACAGTAAAGCCAGGCCGGTGCCGCCGGCGATGGCCGCCCCGTTCACCGCAGCAATCGTGACCTTGGGGAATTCGTAGAGCGACCGAAACAGCCGGACCATCGTCTCCGAATCTTTCAGGTTCTGCTCGGGCGCGCGGCCGAGCAACGCCTTCAAATTCTCCAAGTCCATCCCCGAGGAGAAAGCTTTGCCCGCGCCCGTCACGATGAGCACCAGCGCATCAGAGTTCTCCACTTCCTCCAACGCGCGCAGCAGATCATCGATTAATTCAAAGCTGATGGCGTTGCGCTTGTCGGGACGGTTCAGCGTGATTGTGGCGATGCCGGAATCGTATGCGAGTTGGATCGTCTTGTACATAAGATCGTCCCTATTCTGGCGCCATGTCGTTATTTTCTATCGGAGGCGGATAGAGATCTAAACACATACCGATGCCAAGTCTAGCGATTCGCTTAAGAGTGGCGCTATCCAACCTGAACCCTCCCTGCCCGTTCCCGGAGGAAAAACCGCAGAACAAATCGACTTTATATTTCTTAGAGAGCTCCGTGATCACGTGAAGTTTCGGTTCGACCTTGTCCAGTAGCCACTTAAGGTGGTTAGCCAAGTCGCTTTCATCTTCTAGCGGACTTTGCAGCAACCATGCCGACTCGCGCCACACCGCCTTGTGTTTCTTACTGCGCAGTTCGCCCTTGATGTGTGAGCGTGTGGCGACAAGTCCGAGCACCGCCCCAATCTGGTCCGGTTGCAGCGTCTCGCCAAAGATCCTTAAAGATGCGCGTGACCACTTTCGGTTGTCATCTACCTGCGTATCCGTAACAGCCAATTTTTATCCTCCTCCCAGGCAGTTTGTATATGCTATGCGAATCCGTGGCTACTCAATCGGCGGCGTGCGAGCTTGAAAACCTCGCCCCCATCTCAGCCGTCGCTCGCAGCAACGCGTCCAGCGGCCTTAGCGGAGGCAGCTTCGCGCCACGCTGCCCTAGAGTTTCAATCACTTTCTCGGTGGCGATATTGCCGACCAGCTTATCTTGCGCGAATGGGCAGCCTCCCAGGCCGCCGATGGCGGAATCAAAGCGGCGGCAACCGGCATCATAGGCCGCAAGAATCTTCGCCCCGGCATCTTCGGGACGGCTGTGCAGATGCACACCAATCTCAAGATAATCGTACTTCGCCATCACTTCGCTTACGAGTTCGGAGATCTGTTGTGGAGTAGCCATGCCGACCGTGTCGGCGAGCGAAAGCATGCGCAGGTTGTCGACTTCCATCAGCGAGATGGCCTCGATCACTTCATCCACGTTCCACAGGTCGCTATAGGGATTGCCGAATGCCATCGAGATATAGACTACGACGTCGAGCGCGGCCTCGTCGGCCTTCTTCCGGATCTTTTCCAGTTCATCGAGCGCCTCTTCGGCGGATTGATTTTGATTTTTGCGTAAAAACGTTTCCGAGATCGAATAGGGAAATCCCAGAGTATGGACGGCATGCGTCTCAATGGCGCGCTGGGCGCCCTTTTCGTTGACCACGATTCCGATGATTTCCACGTCATCGGGCGGATCGAGTTCTTTCAACACTTCTTCCGAGTCCGCCATCTGGGGTACAGCTTTCGGTGAGACGAATGAGACTGCGTCGATGTGCTTAAATCCCGCGCTGATCAGTGCCTCCAGGTAGGCGCGCTTGATGTCAGACGGAATCTGCCCCTTCAGCCCTTGCCAGGCATCGCGCGGACACTCAATAAGCTTCACAGACTCGGACATATCAGAACCCGCCACGGATCACACGGATTTCCACGGATCAAGACCTTAGCAGGAAAATCCAGTTCTTTATCATGATTGATCTCTATCCGTGTAGATCCGTGCGAATCCGTGGCTAATCATGTTTGCAACACTCCCACCTTGAACTCCGGCACGTCGGGATTCAGGGCCGCGGCTTCGAGAGCTTGCGTGATCGAGTCACGGGTCTCGATGGGATCGATGATCTTGTCGATCCACAGCCGGGCCGCGCCGTAGCGCGGGTCGGTTTGCTCGTCGTAACTGCGCTTCACCGATTCGTACAACTCTTTCTTGTCTTCTTCACTCAACTTCGTGCCGCTGCGCTCAAGCTGTTTTACCTTGATCTCAACCAAGGTTCCCGCCGCCGAATCGCCGCTCATCACCGCGTAGCGTGCGGTCGGCCAGGCAAAGACGAAGCGCGGATCGAACGCCTTGCCGCACATCGCATAATGTCCCGCGCCGAAGGAACCGCCCACGATCACCGTGATCTTCGGTACGACGGAATTCGACACGGCATTCACCATCTTCGCGCCGGCTTTGATGATGCCGCTCCACTCCGCGTCGCGACCAACCATGAAACCGTTGACGTCGTGAAAGAAAACCAGTGGGATCAGATTCTGATTACAGTCCATGATGAAGCGCGCGGCTTTCTCCGCAGATTCCGTATAGATCACGCCCCCGAACTCGATGCGCTTGTGGCCTTCGTGATCGACTTGATTGGCGTGCAGCTTTTGATTGGCGACAATACCCACGGCGAAGCCGCCGATGCGCCCGTAGCCGCAGACCAGCGTCTTGCCATATTCCGGTTTGTACTCGTCGAAGCGGCTGCCATCGAGCACGCGCGACAGAATTTCTTTCATGTCGTAAGGCCGAGCGGGCGAGGAATCGTAAATGCCGTAAATCTCTTCTGCGGCCAGCGCCGGCTCGACGGGCTTCTTGCGGTCCCAGGGAGACTGGCGGCGGTATCCCCATTTTTCGACGATGGAGCGAATGCGCGCGAGGCATGCTTGATCGTCCGCTTCGCGGAAATCCACTGTGCCGCTGATGCCCGCGTGCATGGCCGCGCCACCGAGATCTTCGGCCGAAACTTTTTGCCCAATCGCCGCCTGAACCAGCGCCGGCCCGGCCAGAAACAAGCCGCTGCCGTCCGTCATCAAGACGTGATCGCACATCACGGGCAGGTATCCGCCTCCGGCCACGCACATCCCCATAATCGCCGCAGTCTGGGGAATGCCCAGAGCCGACATAACGGCGTTGTTGCGGAAGACGCGGCCGAAATCGTCGGTGTCGGGAAAAACGTCTTCCTGCAGGGGCAGAAAAACGCCCGCAGAATCCACCAGATAAATCGTGGGGATATGGTTTTCTATGGCGATGTTCTGGGCGCGAATTACTTTCTTCGAGGTCATCGGGAAGAACGCACCCGCTTTCACCGTGGCGTCGTTCGCAATGATCATCACCATCCGCGTGTGGATTCGCGCAAGGCCCGTAATCACGCCCGCGGCTGGCGCTCCGCCCCACTCTTCATACATGCCGTGAGCCGCGTAAACTCCCAGCTCGAAAAACGTTTTGGGGTCTACCAGCAGATCAATGCGTTCGCGAGCGGTGAGGCGTCCCTTGGCGTGCTGGTTTTCGATGGCTTTCGCGCCGCCGCCCTCGCATATTTTCTCGCCTTCGTTCCGCACCTGCGACATAAGATCGGCGAGAAAACGCATGTTGGCCTCGTACCGGGCCGACGTGGGATCGATTTTCGTCGTCAGGACGTTGGAAGCCTTGGACGGTTGGTCTTGGAGAGTTTCGCTGCGCTCAGCCATGGGTATGAATGAAGAGATCGGACTGTTTACGGTATACCACTCTCGCGGCGGCGCGCAACGGACGCTGGACGGCCAATCCAACTGAGATGCGGTGGGTTTAGAAGTGAGTTGATATGGATTCCACAGAACCGAAAAACGGTTTCTCTACTGCGGGCCCGAAGCGTCCTGGCCGGAAGTAGAAACGGGCGTGGAATCTGTGGGCGATGTTGGGCTCGGATTGAGCCGCGCACCGGGATCGGCGCTGTGCGATGCGGGAGTTAGCGTTGCGGCCCGCGAGGCGTCCGGGCCCGTGGTCATTGCGCTTTGGGGATTCAGCAGGTGGTCGTGACTCGGCCCCAGCCCGAGGCTAATCAGGGCACGCGAATCGGGCACCGTCTTCGATTGCCAGCCGTGGTCGGCCTGATAGCGCCGCATAGCATCTTCGCTAGCCTGATTCCATGTTCCTGCGGCTTCGCCGCTAAGGTAGTGCTCACGGATCAATGCTTCCTGGATCGCCTGCGCCCGCTCGGAGTCGATCTTCCGCTGGCCTCGTGCGACCGTTTTATGTTTGCCATTCCTTCGCACACTTGCCTGCTTCGACTTGCCACTACTGCTCCTGTTGGGGGTAGTCGATTTCGAACGTGCATTGGCTGTGGAAAGCATTGCAGCGTGCGCTTTTGCCGATGATTTGGTCGCTCCCGCGCTCTTTGACGCGGGCGTGGAGTGATTTTTCGAATTCGTAGTCTTTTTCTGGGTTTGGGTCTGGGTTTGGCTGTCCGTCCTCGAAGTAGTGGCAGCCGACTGCGCCAGCAACGCGCGTGGCGTAAAGCCGGCACAAGTCAGCGCTAAAACGCATCCCGCAGTCAACCATCCACTCCGGATTCTTGCCGAAGACGCTCGTCCCAAGCTCGGTCCCCCCAGACCTATAAACCGCGGTACCAAACTTCTTTGCTGCAAATGCTTTCGGGTAGAAAAAATAAGGCCCAACCGAAACCAGCATTGTAATCATCCCCTGCCGAAGGAGGCAATGCCAGTTCCCGTTGGGCTATTCCTTAGGTTACGGAAGTGTACCAGGCAAGAAGATCGTTCCGTCCTGGCGCGACGAGCCGCGTGGACGGACCAGGAATACCACGTCCTGGCCGCTCTTCAGGCTCGACTCCACCCTGCTGAAATCTTCTTCGCTATTTACCGGTTGCTTGTTGATTTCGAGGATCACGTCTCCGCGGTTGAGGTTAACGTCCTCAGCGAACGACCCCGGCTTTACGTCCTGTACGATCACACCCTTGCCTGCTGGTATATCCAGCCGCTCAGCCATTTCCGGAGTCAGCTTGCGCACCGTGACACCAAACTTGCTTTGCTTGGGCGTGCTCTCATCGTTGCCACTGTCATCCTCGTTTAACCGTGCGGCAAAGAGTTTCGCGCGATCTGCAATGGTTACGCTGGTCTCCTGTTGCTTGCCATTACGCACGAAACCAAGCTGCACTTTCGCTCCCGGCTTACGCGAGGCGATGTCCGCCACCAACTCCGCGCCCTTGCTTACTTTTTTGCCATCGACTGTCGTGATGGTGTCGCCTACTTTCAGTCCAGCCTGGTCCGCCGGACTGCCAGCCACGACGCTTGAGATGGTTACGCCTGATCCGTTGCCATAAACGCGAGCGATCGCCGGATTTTCCACCGAGTCAAACATTATGCCGATGGAACCGCGCGCTACGCGATGTTCAGGCCCGATGAGCTGGTTGTAGACTTGCGCGACCGTATTCGAAGGAAGCGAGAAACCTACGCCCGCGTAGGCGTTGGTCTCGCTCAAAATCGCGGTGTTGATGCCGATGACCTCGCCGTTCATGTTAACCAGAGGGCCGCCAGAGTTGCCTGGGTTAATCGCAGCATCGGTTTGAATGAACGTCTGAAACTGCCGGCCGGGTACGATATCCCTTCCCTTGGCGGAAACAATTCCCGCGGTCACTGTCCCCACTTGGCCGAAGGGACTGCCGATGGCCAGTACCCAATCGCCGACCTCCATGCTGTCCGAATTCCCCAGCTTAGCCACGGGCACGGCTCGGTCCATGTCAATCTTGATGACGGCGAGATCGGTTTCCTGATCTTCTCCGATGACTTTGGCGTCGTGCTGAACGCCCGGTGGATCGTCCTGCAGGCGCACGCGAATGCGGTCTGCCTTCTCAACCACGTGCCGGTTGGTTACGATGTAGCCCTTGGCATCGACGATCACGCCGGAACCTAGCGAGCGTTCGCGTATGGAGCCATCCCCGCCACCGCCAAACGGGTTATTCTGGCCGCCCTGGCCGCCAGGTCCGCCAAAAAAGCGGTTGAAGAAGTCGTCCATCCCACCGCCGCCGTTGTCATCGTCGTCGGGACTCTGCTCACCACGGCGCCGGTGCGGGTTTTTTATGGTCGATTCCGTATTGATGTTGACCACACTGGGCCCTAACTGCTTGGCAATCTGCGAAAAGGCGCTGGAAAGCTGCTGCGGCGCTGGCACCGTCAGCGGAGTTGCATCAGAAGACTTCTGACCTTCTTTGCCTTTCACGCCATAAGAAACCACGGTGCCGATCAGGATGCCTACCGCCAGCGTCGTTACGATGCTGAACGAATATGCCCATCGACGGGTCTTCAGACGCTCCCACGTTTCCCGCGAATCCATATGCCTACTTCCCTCCAGAAACTAGAACTTCCTATTATACGCGACCGGGAAATCACCAGCCGGGATTACATCGAGACCCGAAACGATTAAGTGACAAGGTGTTAGACGCACAAATCAGACTTTTCGTTTTACAGCGGCGGGGGATTGCTGCGGCCTCCCGGGGCCCCGTCGTACTCAGAGCACTCGTTACTTGCCGTTCATTGATTCGTAGACTGTTCTGCCCCCGACCACTGTACGCAGAACCTTTGTGGTTAGCACTTTTTCTGCGGCGACCGCCGTTAAGTCGCGGTCGAGGACTACAAAATCCGCCAGCATGCCGGGCGCCAGCTTGCCCTTCTCGTTCTCTTCGAATTCGGCGAAAGCTGACCCTGTCGTGTAAGCCGCAATCGCTTGATCCAAGGTCAGCTTCTGCTCAGGAAAATACTCCTGCTTGCCGTCTTCGCTCTTGCGTGTAACTGCGGAATACAACCCGCGAAATGGCGTCACTGGCTCAACCGGATAATCCGTGCCGAAGGCTAGGGTGACGCCCTCATCCTCAAAGGCCGCCCAGGCATAGGAAGTGGCGGCCCGCTTTTGTCCCAGTCGTTCCTGCGCCCAGCGCATATCTGTGAGTAAATGACTGGGCTGCATGGAGGCGATCGCTTTCAGCTCTTTGAAGCGTGCGATCTGCGCCGGCGTCGTAACCTGCGCGTGTTCGACGCGCAGACGAAAGTCGCCGCTGCCATTCGGGGCTTTCACTTTCTGCTGGTGTGCGGCTTTTTCGGCTTCGTCGAAGGCATCCAGCGCCATCTGCACGCCCTTGTCGCCGATGGCGTGAAATCCAATCTGGAAGCCGGCGAGAACACGTTCCCTGGCCATTTTGTTCAGCTTGACTGGATCGTAGCGCAGCAAGCCGAAGTTCTTCGGATCGTCGCTGTAAGGTTCGAGCAGCGCTGCCGTGTGCCCGCCGAGCGAGCCATCCATAAATGCTTTCAGCATTCCGGTGTGCAACATCAAATCTGTGCGCGGATGTGAGTCGCGCTTTTTTTCCAATTCGTCGATCGAATCATTGAACGGCAGCCATTCGGAGATGCGGACTGTGAGCAAGCCTTCCTTTTCGAGTTCCTCGTAAATCTGGAAGTTCTCCCAATCTGGTGAATAATCCTGCGCCGAAGTGATGCCGTTGGCGATTAAGTCGGCGAGCGCAATTTCTATTCCGCGCCGCCGCTGTTCGCGTGTCGGCTGCGGAATCACCAATCTCACCGCTTGCTGGGCCGTGTCGCGCAGAATTCCAGCAGGCTGCCCGTTTTCGTCCTTGTCAATGAGGCCACCCTGGGGATCGCGACTGGCGCTGGTAACGCCGGCCAACTGCAGCGCGCGCGTGTTGGCCACGGCAAGATGACCATCCACGCGGTCCAGAAACACGGGATGCCCGGCCGAAATTCCATCCAGGTCCCGACGGCCGGGCAAAGTCTTGCCTGCCCACAGAGTCTCGTCCCAGCCTCCACCCAAAACCCATTCGTCTGGACCTGCCCTCTGGACCTTTGCTAGCACGCGCTCGCTGAATTCCTTTAGCGACTTGACTCCGGTTAAATCTACGCGTAGCTTCTGCAAACCCGCGTCCGCCAGGTGCAGGTGCGCGTCGTTGAAACCGGGCATGACAAAGTGTCCACCTAAATCGATGACCTGGGTTTGCGGGCCTTTCAGTTTCTCGATTTCCGCATTCTTACCGAGAGATTGAATCCGATCGCCGCGGACTGCGATGGCCTCTGCGCGCGGGATGGATTCTGGCTGCCCCTTCGCGCGCACGCCGGTATAAACATTCGCGTGGATGTAGATCACATCGGCCATTGATCCCGATGTCTGAGTAAACGCTGGCAGGCAAGCTAAGCTTGCCAGTGCAGACAGGCCTACCGCGCATCTCAAAGGGACGGCACGGATTCTATCCTTTGGGTGAATTCGCATCAGTTGGATGGTGCAGAGCTTCAGCGCTGCGAATAAGGGCGTGTTTTGGTGAGGGGTTTTAGCCCCTGATGTTCCGAATCTCCCCATCCGCCCCCGTTCCGGCCAGCGCGAGCAGCGTCAGCAGAATCCGTTTCAGCCCCAGTTCGCGTCCGTTGCTGTCGAACCACTCCTGCAAGGTGTGAGCGCCGCCACCCGAACCGCCACCACCGATGGCAATCGCCTCCAACCCTAACGACAAAGGAATGTTCGCGTCCGTCGAGGCTCGCTGGACCTGGGCCGCATTGTTGAGTTGCACATCAACCGCGCGTATCACCTGCAGAATCCGGGAGTTTGTCGCCAACTCTCCAGCAGGACGGTTTCCGATTGCGACCACCTCGCAATCCACTCCGGAAGGCCGCTTCTGCACCGGCGAACGCATCTCGGCTGCGAGGCTTTCGTCCTCTACAGCGCGATTCAGCGCCAGGCGCAAGGTTTGCTCCAATCGCTCCATCTCGGCCATCGACGTGGAGCGGATATCCACCTTCATGCTGGCCGACTCTGGAATCGAATTTACAGAGGTGCCGCCGCGGATGACTCCGACGTTGAATGTGGTCTTCGGGGTCGAAGGCACGGGCATCGCGGTAAACGTGTCGATGGCTCGCGCCAGAATCACAATCGGATTGGGCGCGCCAAAATCACTCCATGAATGTCCGCCGGGACCGCGTACGATCACCTCAAAGCGACGGCTCCCGAGAGCTTCGGCCACAATCGTGTCCGCGCCGGCGCCGTCGAGCACCACCGTATAGGCAATGGAGTCTTTCCATCGTGGCGTAGAGAAAATGTGCCGCATCCCGCGCAAGTCACCCTCGCCTTCTTCTCCTACATTGCCGATAAACACAAACGGCAGCGCGTGCCGCAGTCGCACGGCGCGCATCAGTGCAGCGAGTGCGAGAATCGCAGTCACGCCCGCACCGTTGTCCGAAACTCCCGGCCCAAAGAGCCTGCTGCTCTGTTGCCGAATATTCAGTGGAGTGTTCGCGGGAAACACGGTATCAATGTGCGCGCTCAACGCAACGTAGCGCGCTCCAAATCCAGATCCTGCGAAACCGGATCCCGCAAAACCAGGATGCACGCCGAACACATTGCCCACATCGTCAATGCGGACATCATCGAGGCCAACTTCGCGAAAGCGCTCGGCCAGCCATGCCCCGCGTGCCGACTCGCCAAACGGAGGCGCCGCGATTCTCGCCATTTCCATCTGCCACTGGGCGAATTGCGCCTCCTGGGTACGCAGCCAGTTGAATGCCGAGCGCACCTCCGGCAATGCCGCCAGGCGAGCCACTTCCTGCTGCACCGCAGCAGCAATCTCCGGCAGGTCCGTATGTGGAGAAGAGGGGCTCATGCGAATAATTTCGTTCATCTTACAACGTCTGAAACGGAAACGGGGTTGGGTTACTTTGCGCGCAATTCAACGGCAGCCACTAGTTTCCTTGTCACAGGGACATCAATCCCATGCCGCGCGGCGCCGCGGAGGATCGGCCCGGCAATCGCATCCAGCTCCGGAGCCTTGTGTTGCGCAACATCCTTCTGCATGGAGCTGCGCATGTTGCCAGGCATCTTCATCACTCCAGCGATCACAGCCTCCGCATCAACTTTCGCGCCCTCGGCAAGGGCCACGGCACAAACCTCTCGTAGGCAGTCAAGTCCCAGTTCCCTCCACTCGGGATCGGCAAGGATCTCGCCAGTAGTCTTATCCGCCGCCGTTGTGGACAAAGCAAACGGGGCCAGAAACACCAGCTTCCCCCACATCAGGGTTGGCTCGTTGTCGATGAAGCGGCATTCGAAGCCAAGTTGCCGAAGCTGATTGATGGTGCTACCAAGCATCGGCTTTCCCGCAGATAACACATTAAGGCGGGCGAAAGGAGATCGATGAACGATGTGTCCAGGACTGACACGCTCGGTCTCAACCGCAATGGTGGCGGGAATCACGCGCTTTGAGCCGTACATGGCCCGGAGCAGAGAGACATGATCGATGCCATTGAGCAGTGGAACGATCCCCCGGACAGTCTCAGGATTTTTGAGAGCGCCGAGTGCTGCCTCCATCTGCGTGGCCTTCACGGTAAGCCAGAGCACATCGACCGGAGGAACTTCTGCGGCCACCGCAACCTTGACTTCGAAGTTGCCGAACGCACTCTCCAGTCGGAGCGTATGGGGATACTGCGCGAGCGTTTCAGGCCGAACTACGAGAGTGACAGAATGTCCCAAGTGCGCCAGACAAGCGCCGATCAGGCCACCAACGCCGCCGGCTCCGAGAATCGCATGTTTCATTGGACTCGAATTTGTTTCAGACATGAAGCTTTGATTCGCGCGGCTTCAGTTTTGCTTCACGGTCGCAGGTAAGCATTCCACAACCTCAGCGTCACTCAGTGTGTGATCGCTGGCCTTGGCTCGTTGAAAGATGCGGTCGACCAACTCGTCGCTCGCCGGGATGCCTCGCCGCTCCAGCCAGAAGAGCACATTCGACTTGCCGCTCATAGGCCCGATATCGATGATCTGCTCCAAACCGAACACATGCGAGGGTACGCCGGAATAAACGGTATTGGCGAGCACGACATCGTTCTTGTGATATGCCTTGATGATGGCGGCCGCGTGTACGCCCGTGGCGGTACGAAAAGCGTCGTCGCCCACCACCGGATAATTTGCCGGAATCGGAACTCCCGTCGCCCGCGAAACCGCTTGGCAATAGTGTTTCAGCCTGGTGAGGTCCTGGTCGTCCCACGGCGCAATCCCCATCAGCTTCAGGTTCACCAGCATCTGATCGATTTGCGTATTGCCCACGCGCTCGCCCAATCCGATGGCGCAGCCGTGAACGCAATTTGCTCCGGCAATTACCGCGGCCATTGAATTGGCAATTGCCAAGCCGCGATCGCTGTGCCCGTGCCAGTCCACGCGAATCTTCTCTCCGGAGGGCTTCACCACCTCTTCAATCACAAAACGCACCAGCGCCAGAGCGCCCATGGGCGTGGCGTGGCCGGCCGTGTCGCAGATTACGATTGCCCGCGCCCCACAACTAATGGCCGTCGAATAGAGTCGCTTCACAGTCTCGGGGTCGCAGCGGCTCGTGTCCTCGGTGACGTACATGGAGTCGAGGCCGAGCGAAACCGCATACTTCACAGCCTTCTCGGTGGTCTGCAAAAGGAAATCGTCGGTCCAGCCTTCCGTAAAACGGCGAATCGGACTCGAGCCAATAAAAGTTGCAGCCTCGATGCGCAGCCCAGTTTTTTGCACGATCTCGGCAATGGGACGAATATCGTTCTCAAGAGTCCGTGCCGCGCAGTTGGCGCGAATCTTCATTTTGTGTGCGACCATCTCCCGCGCCAGCGCCGTTACATGTTCGACTGCCCGCGCTCCCGCCCCCGGCAATCCAAGATCGAGCGAGTCGATTCCCAGCGCCTCCATCAGATGAAGAATCTCAATTTTTTCTGGAATTGAGGGATCGCGTACCGATGGCGACTGCAAGCCATCGCGCAGGCTTTCGTCATTGAGGAGCACCGGTCCGGGGGGCTTCAAACCCGGGGGATGGTTTTTGTTCCAGTCGTAAATGAGTTCGGAAGTGTTCATGGAAGTTGCTAGTACCCAGTACCTAGTACATAGCCAACCCGCACTTCGAGTGGCTCGCTACCAAGTACTAGGTACTAGGTACCAGGTACCAGGTACTAGGTACTAGGTACTATTTTTCCTTCGGCGGCAGCGTAAGTCCAAAGACCGAAATCATTCCCTGTCCGGCGACGTTGATTTTCGCTTCTGCGGGATTGGGCAGATAAAGCGTCTGACAATGCTCGCAACGGTAGACTTCCGCGTCCGGTCCCCAAGCCTTTTCCGCGTCGCCGCACGCCTGCTCGACGACGTCGGTGGTGTAGAACCAGCGCTTCAAATGTCCGCCACAGAATTTGCCCTTTTCGTTTTTCTCGTTGCAAGCTCGCTGTCCCGCCTTCTTGATCTTCACTTTATGATGAGGAAGCTGCGCAGGAGTTTGCGTGCCTGCATTTGCAATTTCGCCGGTCGCCAAAGTACTTACCCTCGTTCGCGCGGCGCTACCGCCGCCGGATTCGGCCCCACGAGCGCCATTGTACTCGAAGCGGAAGGCGAGCCAAAGCCGGCATGCCGTATGCTAGGCCTAATATCGAGAGCGACAATCCACTTCAAACTGAGGGTCTTAATGTACTGCAAGCCCGATTCCGAGCCAAATTCAATGATAAGAATTTTCCGGCGCAACGCGGCAATTCTTGTGGCGCTCACGTTTCTGCTCGTCACGACCAGCGCTCAGACGCCGCATACGAAAAGTAGCGCTGAGGCCAGCGTGCAACAGGAGTTGGTGCGCACTGAGAATGGCTTTTTCGAAGCGTGGAAAACGAAAAACCAAGCCTACTTCCGCGAACACATGCTGGAGAACGGAATTTTCTGGGGCGACGCCGGCACCTTCTCCCGGGATCAACAACTCGCGGAACAGCAAGCATCCGCAAAAGTCTGCACCGTCGAAGGCTATGGGCTCTCAGACTTCGGCGCACTTCCGCTGGCTGCCGGCGCATACCTCCTCACTTACAAGGCCGAGGAGTATGCCACTTGCAACGGCGAGAAGGCCCCCGTCCATATGAACGGCAGTTCTATCTATGTCTTCAAGGCTGGGCGCTGGCAAGCCATCTACCGGGCGGAAGTCGCACTGAAGAATCCCGGTTAATCAGAATCAGGTTAATCACAATCAGGTTAATCACAATCAGGTTAATCACAATCAGGTTAGTCAGAGCCTGGTGGGTCACAATTTGGACAATTGTAAATCGGTTCTTAATTCCTGATTTCGATACGCCAGACTCATAGTCGCTTGCTTCTCACAATACCGGCCGCGCGCAGTGCTCCGCTCAGCCGCTCTCTCAATCCTCGCGCAAACTGCAAATCGATGAACCCTCCCATCTGCCGTGCGAAACTCGAGCCGTAGTGATACCACCACACTTTTTTCATTCCGGGCATGCCGTCTGAATCCAAATATTTCAGCTGGACCATCTCTTCCAGGCCGAACCGTCCATGGGAGCGGCCCACGCCGCTCGCTTTCCTGCCCCCGTGCGGGGCCTCACTGATGCCGAAACACGAAACCAGATCGTTGACCATGACCGTGCCCGCTTGAATGCGCCGTGCCAACCGATCGCCGCGGTCGCGGTTGCTAGTCCAGACACTCGCCGCCAGGCCATACTCCGAGTCATTGGCCAGATGAACTGCTTCTTCGTCGCTGTCGAATGCCATGACCGGCAACACCGGACCGAATGTTTCCTCGCGCATGATATGCATCTGATGCGTGACGTCAGCCAACACCGTAGGTTGGTAGAAATTCGGCCCTAGTTCTGGAAGGCGAGAGCCGCCAGCCAGAACCTGCGCTCCGCGCGTGACCGCGTCTTCCACATGAGATTCGGCAATGTGCAATTGGCGCTGGTGGATCATCGGCCCCACGTCGGTGTCGTGGAGCAGGCCGTGGTTCACAATTAGCTTCTTCGTCTTTTCTGCGCACGCGTTCAAGAAGTCCTTGTACAAGCTTCGATGCACATAACAGCGCTCCACCGAGAGGCAAGTCTGCCCAGCATTGACGAAGGCTCCCCAGACCGCAGCACTCGAGGCTACGTCAACATCGGCATCGTCAAGCACCAGCATAGGATCTTTACCACCCAACTCCAGTACCAGGGGGAGCAGCCGTTCAGCCGCGGCTGCCGCAATGCGCTTGCCCGTGGCCACACTGCCGGTGAATATCAGTTTGTCGATTGGAGAATTCGTCAGCGCGGATCCCGTCACTCCATCGCCCACCACGACCTGAAAAACGTCTCGCGGCACGCCCGACGCGTGCAACAGCGACGCGAGCTCCAGTGCGACAAGAGAGGTAAACTCCGAAGGCTTAAGCACTACGGCATTACCAGCCACCAGGGCAGCAAGCGTTTCCGTCGCGGGAATCGAAAACGGATAGTTCCACGGCGAAATGACTGCAATCACACCGTAGGGCTCGCGTACCAACCGCCCGCTCTTGAGCTTAGCAACCAGATTGCCGTGCGGTACCGGTTCGTCGCGCAGCAAGCGATACGCGTTATCGATCAGGAAGCGTGCCGCATCGAGGACAACCAGCACCTCGGTGGTCAAAGCTTCGGCCACAGGCTTTCCTGCCTCCCGGGTGATGGCAGTAGCGATCTCTGATTTTTTCTCTGCGAGCCTGCGCTGAAACTCCCTCAACACCGTGATTCGGCTCCGCACGCCGATGTCAGCCCACGCTGCCTGCGACGCGCGCGCCCTGGCTATCGCCATGCGAATTTCACTCTCATCCGCGCATTCCAGTTCGCGCAGAAGTTCGCCAGTCGCGGGATTTACCGAGACGACCTTGCGTGCTGCGATTTGTAGGTCAGTGCCCATACTCCACGTTCACGAGGTAAAGCCCGCTAGCCGGAGCGGTTGCTCCCGCGGCCGACCGATCGCGCGCGTCTAGAATCCGCGTAACGTCATCGGCTTGCCACGTTCCTTTGCCCACTAGGATAAACGTTCCTACAAGATTTCTCACCATGTGATGGAGAAATCCCGATCCCTTCACGGTGTAGACGAGCTCATCTTCCTCACGCTCCCAGCGCGAAGAAAAAATGCGCCGTAGATTCGAACGCGCTATTTCTTCGCATCCGCGCTCGGGGTCCACGGCCGCAAACGAAGTGAAATCATGCTCACCTTCCACCATGGGCGCAGCATGTCGCAGTGCATCTGCATCCAGCGGATATGGATAATGCCATACGTACTTCGCCAGAAATGGCGGGCAGATCGCCGCTCGATAAATACGATACCGGTAGGTCTTCGCCTGAGCCGAGCGTCGCGCATGAAAATCCGCGGGCACCTCCTCGACTGCGAGAACCCGCACTGACGCGGGCAGGGCGTCGTTCAAAGCCTTCACGAAATTTGCTACAGGGACAGAAGACTCCGTGACAAATGTCACGACCTGGGCCAGCGCGTGCACGCCTGCATCCGTCCGCCCAGAGCCTTGCGGCAATACCTTTTCTCCGGTGATTCGTCCAATGGCTGAGGCTAGTACGCCTTGCACGGTTACTGCATCGGGCTGTACCTGCCAGCCGGCGAAATCCGATCCGTCATAGGAGAGAATCAGTTTGAGATTGCGCATGCGATCTTTCGAGTCCAACAGTCGCGCCGACTCATCCAAATCCTTTCATATGTGGGAGCTTCCCGGCGGAGAGAGCATGTAGCTCGGATATACTAATGCGTTTAAATCTCCCCTCGGAAATGAAATCTTTGATCCGTACGGCTCTCCGCACGCCAGAGAGCTGGATAGCTGAATCGGTTTGCAGGTGAAGTTCTTGTAACACTTGTCTGGATCATCATTTCAAGGAATCGGGTTTTCAAGGAACCTGGAGGCGGCTGGCTGCGTACCAACGTCTGAATAGGGTTTTCATTTTGGCTTTCTCAGGTTGTAACCAAAGTCCTTGCTGCAAGGTTCTAATGAACGGAGATGAGTAGATGCTATTTTCATGTTTACGCTCAGTCACGCGGGTGACCGTTGCCAATGTTTTGCTCTGGACCCTCGCCGCTTGGGGACAGGAGCCGCCCGCCGCGCCCACCCCGCAGAATACTTCGGAGACGCGGCCGCTTCCGATCTTGGACTACTCTAAGCCGGTAACGCATTTTCCCAACCCGGTTGGCCCTTATACGCCGCGGCACGTCGCCGCTCCTAATCTGGCGAATACGGCGCGTATCGATTCGCTGATGCACGATGGCAAACTTTACCTTTCTCTCAACGATGCCATTGCGCTGGCGCTAGAAAATAATCTCGACGTAGCGATCGCCCGCTACAATTTGAACATTGCCGACACAGACGTGCTGCGCGCCAGAGCCGGCGCATCAATCCTGGGCGTAAACGCCGGAGTGGTTCAAAATACTCCCGGCGGGGGTGTCGGCGGCATTGGTGCGACCGCCGGCGCTTCCACGGGCGGTACCAGCTTGGGTGCGGGCGGGATCGGCGCCGGTACCAACGGCCTTGTCAGTTCCACGTTGGGGCTGGGGCCGAACATCACCAGCTTTGATCCGGTGGTTACGGCCACGCTCCAGGAGGATCACCTGGAGAGTGTGTCGTCGAGCTTGTTCAATGGGGTGCCGATTCTCGCGCAGAACACCGGCACGGTGAATTTCAACTATACCCAGGGTTTTGACTGGGGCACCAATCTGCAAGTTGGATTCAGCAACAGCCGCGCTACTTCCAACGTCCCTTTTAACACGTACAGCCCGCTTATTAATTCTTCGCTCCGCCTCCAGGTTACGCAACATCTGCTTCAGGGCCTGGGGTTCCCGGCGAACTCTCGCTTCATTCACATCGCAAAGAATAACCGCGAACTCTCTGACGTGGCCTTCCGACTGCAAATCATCGACTCGGTGGATCAGATCGAAAACATCTACTGGGATTTGGTCTACGCTTACGAGAATGCCCGGGTGCAGAACGAATCGCTGGCCTTTGCCCAGAAGACCTTGTCGGATACCAAGAAGCAGGTCGAAATCGGAAGCCTGGCTCCGATCGAAGTTGTCCGCGCTCAAAGCACCGTGGCTCAAGATCAGCAACTCGTCACCCAGGCGCAGACCAATCTCCAGTTAGAGCAATTGCTGATGAAGAACGCTCTGACTCGCACATTAAAGGATCAAACCCTGGTAACCGCCGAGGTGATTCCCACTTCCACGATCGATGTTCCCGCGCAGGAAGAGGTTATTCCCACCGAGGATCTGGTCAACGATGCTCTCCGGCATCGCGCCGAACTGGTTGAATCGCGAATCGATCTGAACAGCCGCGATTACAGTAACAAGGCGGTGCGGAGCGCTCTGTTGCCCACGCTGGATGCATTCGCTTACTACTCCGGAACAGGTCTAGGGGGCTCCCAGAATCCGGCTAACTTGTGCGCAAACCAGACGCCAGAGCAACTCTTGTTAGGTTTCTGCGCGGGTCCGAATGTTCGCAACCCTGCCGAAACGATTCCTATCGTCGCATCCACCAGCATAGGCGGCACATGGAACCAACTTGTGAACTCTACTGCGCCCGATAAAGGGGTCGGGCTTTCCCTCAACATCCCCCTGCGCAACCGTGCCGCCCAGGCTGTGCAAATTCGATCGGAACTGGAATATCGCCAGGCGCAGATGCGTTTGCAGCAAATCGAAAACCAGGTCGGCATTGAGGTCCGCAACGCGCAATACGCCGTGCAGCAGAACCGCGCCAGTGTAGACTCCGCTAAAGCCGCCCTGGATCTGGCCCGGCAGTCGCTCGACGCTGAACAAAAGAAATATCAGTTCGGCACTTCGACCACAACTCTGGTTCTGCAATACGAGAGCCAGTTGGCCACCGCCGAATCCACTCTGGTGAATGCCACCGTCGCTTACGAGAAGTCGCGCATCGAGCTGGACCGCGCTACTGGCTCGCTGCTCGATCACAATGGCATCAGCGTTGACGACGCGGCTCGCGGCCAAGTCACCCGCCTGCCAAATGTACCGTACATTACCCCGCGCAAGGATCTGCCATCGGTGTCCCAGCCAGCGCCCCAGGCGAATTCGCAGCAGCAGTGACCGCTCGGGCTTTGGGCCTCCGACTTCGGATCTTCGCGTCAGACTGTCGAACGCCGACAAAGACTGGCGTCTGACGCCCGAAGTCCGAGATCCGATGGCGGCTGTCGAACAATTCTTTACAATCTGCGCCCGCGCCCGCTGCTTAGTCCCGCTAAGATGGAATCACGCTTCTATGTTCTCCGCATGCTTTCAAAATCTATTTTGTATCTTGAAACTGGCGCACGACCGCTCTAACTCCAGGAGACAAATCATGTTTGTGCCTTCGCCACGAATCGCGGCGGCCATCAAGCAGGCCGCCTTGCTGTTGACGGCGTTTGCCCTCGTCGCCGGTCCGCTGCAGCAACTGCTTTTGCAGGCGCAGGAGGTCCCTGCTGCACCCGCGCCGCAGGCCGCGCCGGCGCCAGCACAGCCGCAGCTGGTCCATTTGCAGGACTACTCGAGGCCACCCTCGGCCTTTCCCCATATCCTGCAACCCTACCGGCCGCAAGAGTTGCCTCAGCCAAATCTGAGCAACTCGCCGCGCATCGACTCGCTCATGCACGATGGGAAAATTTATCTCTCGATGGACGACGCTGTCGCACTTACCCTTGAGAACAACCTCGATCTTGATATCGCCCGGTACAACCTCAACATTGCCGATACCGACTACTTGCGCGCCAAGTCCGGCGGCAGCATTCTTGGTGTGAACGCCGGCATCGTGCAGAACACTCCTGGCGGCGGAGTCGGCGGCCTTGGAGGAACTGTCGGTTCAGGCGCCGGCGGTACTACGGTCGCCGCCAGCGGCATCGGCACGGGCACCAACGGGTTGGTCAGCTCCACGCTCGGCATCGGCTCATCCATCACCAGCTTTGATCCAGTTGTCACGAGCACATTACAGCTCGATAAAAACAACACTGAATCCACCAGCGCTCTCAGCCCGGTGCCCGTCCTGGCGCAGAATACCTATACTGCTGATGTGGCCTACACGCAGGGCCTTCAGTGGGGGACGACCCTATCCGTCGGTTTCAATAACACTCACGTTTCTACTAATAGTCCCACCAGTTTGCTGACCCCAGACTTAGGGTCGAACTTCCAGTTCAAGATTACGCAAAACCTTCTGCAGGGCTTCGGTTCGCTTCCCAACCTGCGATTCGTTCGCATCGCCAAGAACAATCGCGAAATCTCTGATGTAGCCTTCCGCCTGCAAATCATCACCACGGTCGATCAGATCGAAGACATGTACTGGGACCTGGTGTACGCCTACGAAAACGTGCGCGTGCAGCAAGAGGCGCTGACATATGCGCAGAAGGCGCTGGACGATTCGAAGCAGCAGGCCAAAGTGGGCACTGTCCCGCCTATTCAGGTTGTGAGCGCGCAGAGCACAGTGGCAACCGATCAGCAAAACCTGATTCTGGCGCAAAATAATTTGCAATTGCAGGCGTTGCTGATGAAGAACGCGCTGAGCCGCAGCATTGAAGATCCAGTATTCGCCGAAGCTGAGGTAGTGCCGACGTCGACGATGCTGATACCGCAGGAAGAACCGGTCGTTCCGACACAAGATCTGATCAATCAGGCGCTCGGTCACCGTGCCGAACTGGTAGAGTCGCGCATCGATCTGAATTCGCGTGATCTCAGCAGTAAGGCAGTTCGCAATGCTCTACTGCCATCGCTCGATGCATTTGCTTATTACGGTGGATCAGGGGTTGGCGGAGTGGTTAACCCAGCGATTCCGAATTGCGCAACTACAACCAGCGCTTTCTGTTTTAACCCTGCGAACGCACCGCCGCCGTTCCAAACAGCAACATCGGTGGGCTATGGGGGAACATTGAACCAGCTCGTGAACTCGACCGCTCCCGATAAAGGCGTCGGCTTGACGCTGAACATACCGCTGCGCAATCGCGAGGCACAGGCCAATCAGGTGCGCGCGGAACTGGAATACCGGCAAGCGCAAGTGCGGCTTCACCAACTCGAAAACCAGGTTCGCATCGAAGTGCGCAACGCGCAATTCGATGTGAAGCAAAACCTGGTCGCAGTGCAGGCGGCGCAGTATGCGGTCGATTTCGCCCGCCAGACGCTCGATGCCGATCAACAAAAATTAAGAGTCGGACTCACAACAACCACCGCGATCTTGCAGGATGCGTCGACCCTTACCACCTCGGAGTCCAATCTGGTTTCCGCGAAAGCGGCCTACGAGAAATCCCGCGTCGAACTCGATCGCGCCACTGGATTGCTGCTTGATCATTCGGGCATCGATGTCACCGAAGCCACGCGCGGACAGGTCACCCACCTTCCGAAGGTACCGGACGTCGCACCCCGGCAGGATGCTCTTCCAGGAGGACAGCCAACGCCATCCTCACCGCCAACCGGCCTGAACTAGGTTTAGACCGCGGAAGAGAGAAAAGGAACCAGTGATCGGTCGTGGGGACGCGCGAATTAGCCAAGCTAACCAATTGTTTCTGAGAGCCTGATAAACTCGCCCGTGATGCAACGAACGAACCTTCCTGCCATTCCCCGATCTGTTTGGTGGATGGTGCTACTGTCGTTTGTTCTGCAAGTGGCATCGATCGCAGCATTTCACCAATATCGAATGCGGCCGGGAGAAGATAACTTCGGCTTTGGTTTTGAGATGGGCCGCGTGGGCCGCTCCATCGCCCTGGGGCAGGGGTTCAGCAATCCCTATGGAGGAAATACGGGCCGCAGCGCCTGGGAGCCGCCGCTTTATCCCTACCTGATTGGCGGAGTATTCAAAATTTTCGGCGTTTACAGTTACGCTTCAGCGTGGGTCCTGCTCTCGATCAATAGCCTGTTCGCCTCACTCACTACGATTCCTGTTTTCCTGGTTGCGCACCGAACCTTTGGCTCTCGCGTCGCCATCTGGTCGGCGCGGGTGTGGGCACTCAATCCTTATGTATGGTACTGGTCGATCCATTGGATTTGGGACACGACCTTCACTCCGCTCATGCTGGCGTTAATTTTTCTGCTTTCGTTGGAAATGGAGGAGCGGACAGACTCGCGGGGGTGGGTGCTCTTCGGAGCGCTTTGGGCGGTTGGGGGACTGGCCAATCCATCGATGCTCGCGTTTTTGCCGTTCTGCGGTCTCTGGATTTGGTGGCGGAGATATCGTCGTGGCTTAACGTCGCTGGGTGGCGTCGCGCTTTCCTCATTCGTTTTCCTTCTGGTTCTATCGCCGTGGCTGATTCGGAATTACGAGATCTTCGGGCGCTTCGTGTTTATTCGCGATGATTTCGGGTTACAGTTTCGTCTCGGCAACAACAAGTTCGCCGACGGTATGTTGATCGCCACGCTGCAACCGAATCTCAACCAACCAGAGTTTGAAAAATTCCAGCGTATGGGCGAGCTGGCTTACGAAGCCGATTGCAGGCGGCTGGCGTTCGATTGGATCCGCCAGCATCCAGGCCGATTCGCGATAATCAGCATGAAGCGCTTTTTCTACTATTGGAATGGCGTGCCGCGACCCACCGACAGCCTGGCACCGTGGGATTTTCGCAGCTCGCTGTTCCTGGCCTCGTCTGTGCTGGCGATCTGGGGATTGGTTCGCGCACTACGGCAAAAGCGGCCCGGGGCGTGGCTTTTCGCAGGACTTGTTTTGACGTATCCCACGGTTTATTACTTCGTGTTTCCGCATGCGCGCTATCGCCATCCCATCGAACCCGAGTTGTTTATCCTGGCGGTGTTCTTACTTTGCGAAGTTCGCAGCGGTAAAGCTGCAGAGGTATCGTTGATCGCGGATTGCTGATTGAATAACTGGCTGATTGAACAACTGATCGAGCACGGCTTTCAATCATTCGTTAGGAATCAACAATTAGCAACTCAAAATATTCTCATGACTCTTTCAGTAGCCATCGTTAGCTTAAACGAAGAAGTAAATCTCGGCCGTACTCTGGAAAGTGTGAAATGGGCGGATGAGATTGTGGTGGTAGACTCCGGATCGACCGACCGCACATGCGATATCGCGCGCCAATACGGCGCGAGGGTCGTGGTCGAGCCTTGGCGAGGTTATGCGGCACAGAAGAATTTCGCGATCGAGCACTGTACCAAAGCCTGGGTTCTGTCGCTGGACGCGGATGAGGAAATCAGCTCTGGACTCGCGCAAGAAATGCAAAATGCAATCTCGGACCCGAATGCGCGCGACGGCTACCGGATGCCGCGGCTCAATCTTTTTCTGGGACGCGGAATTCGGCACGGGGGCTTCTACCCTGATCCTAAGCTGAGACTCTTCCGGCGGGGAATGGGATTCGTTACGGGGCGCGATCCGCATGATCGCATCGAACTGAAAGATGTTCCGAAGAACCGCATCGGCCGCTTTCAGAATCCCATGATCCACCACACCTATCCGACCCTTTATCAATACCTCGAACACATGAACCGATACTCGACTGTATGGAACGAAGTGCAGGGCGCGAAGCCCCAAAGCTTCAGCATCAATGCTATTGTTCTGCGCCCGCTGGCGACGTTTATCTATAACTACTTTATTCGCCTGGGATTTCTCGATGGCCGCGAAGGTCTGCTGCTGCACATGTATCACGCCGGGTATGTCTCATGGAAATATGCCAAGGCGTGGGAGCTCTCGCGCAAGCCGCAATCGTGAATCATCCGAGTACTGACCGACCGGTCGTTACGAGGGTTTGCGCATGCCTTGCCTGGTGCAGTGCGGTTGCCTATTATCGAAATAGAACACTGGGGTTCTTATGCCGGAGAAGAAGTCATCCAAGCCGCAAGTTGCCGATAGTCCTCTCGCCGACGTTTTTGAAAACCGTCATCCCTCCGCCGATGAGAAAAAGTGGGCGGAGAAGGCCCTTGCGCCCACGCTCGAAAAAAATCCCGAGCGGCCAATTGGCGCCGCGAGCGGTGTAAATCTTGATGACCGTGGCAATGCCCGTTTCACAACGATTTCCGGCGTGCCTGTGCGACGCCTCTACACGAAGGCTGATCTTCCCGAGGATTGGAGTGAGGAGAAATATCTCGGATATCCTGGCGCGCCGCCATTCACCCGCGGCATTCATGCGACCGGATATCGCGGCAAGCTTTACACGATGCGGCAATTCTCCGGATTCGCCTCACCCGAAGAAACCAATCAGCGCTACAAGTATTTGCTGGAGCATGGCGGCGGCGGCCTCTCCGTCGCATTCGATTTGCCCACGCTGATGGGTTACGACTCCGATCATCCCGCGAGCGAAGGCGAAGTGGGGAAGTGCGGCGTTGCCATTGATTCGCTGGAAGACATGGAAATTCTTTTCGGCGGCATCGACCTCGAAAAAACTACGGTCTCAATGACGATCAACTCCCCCGCGTCCGTGCTTTGGGCAATGTACCTGGTGGTGGCCGAGAAGCAAGGCGCGGACTGGAAAAAAATTTCTGGAACGATTCAGAACGACATCCTCAAGGAATATATCGCGCAGAAGGAATATATCTATCCGCCGGCGCCGTCGATGCGCCTGGTGGTCGATACCTTTGAGTTCGGATCGAAGTTCACACCGCGCTTCAACACCATCTCAATTAGCGGATACCACATTCGCGAGGCGGGATCGACAGCGCTGCAGGAACTCGCATTCACTTTGTACGATGGCATCGAGTACGTGGAGTGGGCGCTGCGACGAGGGCTCGATGTGGACGATTTTGGTCCGCGGCTCAGCTTCTTTTTCAACGCGCACAATGACTTCTTCGAGGAGATCGCCAAGTACCGCGCTGCCCGTAAAATTTGGGGCGAGGCGATGAAAGATCGTTTCGGCGCGAAAAATCAGCGCACGTGGCTGATGCGCTTTCACACACAGACGGCTGGAGTGTCGCTGCCAGCGCAGCAACCCATGAACAACATTGCGCGCGTGGCGCTGCAGGCGTTGGCCGCGGTGCTCGGGGGCACGCAGTCGCTGCACTGCGACTCCTACGATGAGGCGCTGGCGCTGCCGACGGAAGAAGCGGCCCGCATTGCACTGCGTACCCAGCAGATCATCGCCTATGAATCCGGTGTGGCGCACACTGTCGATCCCTTGGGCGGCTCTTATTTTCTGGAAACCCTAACGCTGCAAATGGAAAAAGGCGCCTTCGACTACTTCGCAAAGCTTGACGCCATGGGCGGCATGGTGAAGGCAATCGAGCGCGGTTATCCCCAGAAGGAAATCGCCGAGGCTTCCTACCAGTACCAGCGTGCCGCAGAAGCGAAGGAGAAAATAATCGTGGGGGTGAACGAATTCGGGATCGAGGAAGAATCGCCGCACATTCTTTATATCGACGAGAGTGTCGCGCGACAACAGTCGGCCAAATTGAAGGCGTTGCGAGCTCGTCGTTCGAATGACGAAGTGCGGCGCAGTCTCGACGCGTTAAGGAATGCAGCAGGGCAGGAATCGAAGGCAGGTGTTAACGGCAGTGTATCTTCTGCCAACACGATGCCCTACATCATAGACGCGGTGCGCGCATACGCGACGGTCGGCGAGATTTGCGAGGCTCTGCGCGATGTGTATGGGACTTATACGGAAGTGAGTATCACCTAGCGAGTGCGACACAGCTCGGATTTGCCCGGATGCGAAGCGAGCAATCACGAGCGCTTTCCTTTCTGATTCATGCTTCGACTCACCGAGAAAAAGAGCACCCGTCTTTGAGGTCGCAAATTGCGACCTCAGATGAAACCTGGTCCGCTCCGCATGTTCAGTATAGATTTATCCGTGGCCAGCAGGTTCGTTTTATGTTCGCCCTTTTTCAACTTTGTGGTAAACATATAGTCCATGCGAAGAGCTGTTACCCATCTGAAGAAATCCGATCCCGTCATCCGGTCGATCATCCAACGGATCGGGCCGTACCGCATGCAGTTCAATCCGCCTGAGTTCCACACTCTGGCTGAGGCAATTGTCTATCAGCAACTGAACGGTAAGGCTGCCGAGACGATCTTTAAACGCTTTACCGCGCTGGCGGGGGAACCGCTGACGCCTGAGGGCATCTTAAAACTCAGCCCGGAACAGATGCGCGGCGCGGGACTGTCGAAGCAAAAATCATCCTACCTCACAGATTTGGCTGCAAAAACGGCCGCTGGTCTGCTGGATTTCACGCGGCTGCCGAAATTGCCCGATGAAGAAGTCATCGCGCATCTGACGCAAGTGAAAGGAATCGGAGTGTGGACGGCGCAGATGTTTCTGATGTTCGCGCTCAAACGCGAAAACGTTCTGCCGACGGGTGACTTCGGCGTGCGCATGGCGATGCACAAACACTACCTCGATCGACAGCGGGCGAAGGCCTCGAAAGCTCCTGCCGGGGCGAAGAAGGGCCGCAAGAAGAGGATCAAGTTGCCGACGCCCGAGCAGATGGAGAAGATTGCAAAATGCTGGGAGCCTTATCGCAGCGCTGCATGTTGGTACTTGTGGAAGAGCCTGGACACGAAGACGCTTTAGTGAACTCGTGTTTTTCCACTGAGCGTAAGCTCTGTGCCCGGCTGCGGACTCTGTGTTTTAATAAGGGGCGATGGCCGATCCGAAGATTCGCGTGCTGGTGGCCAAGCCAGGCCTCGATGGACACGACCGCGGCGCAAAAGTAATTGCGCGCGCGTTGCGCGATGCCGGCATGGAAGTGGTTTACACCGGTTTGCGGCAGACTCCGGAGATGATCGTCAGTGCCGCGTTGCAAGAAGATGTGCAGGTGATCGGGCTCTCCATTCTTTCGGGTGCGCACAATGCCATTGTCCCGCGCGTGATGGATTTGCTCAAGCAGAACAAGATGGATGATGTTCTAGTGCTGGTGGGCGGCATCATTCCGGATCAGGATATCGACGCTCTGAAGAAGCTGGGCGTAGCCGCAATCTTCCAGCCCGGTACACCCATGGATGACATCGTTCAGTTCATCCGCGCGAATGTGAGGGGCACAGGAGTAACGGCCGTTTAGGCTGCGGCCGCAGCCAGGCCAGCAACAATACGCAGGACTCATTGTGCAGGCTCCCAACGCAACATCAATCCGGCAACAGCTTGAGCGCACTGTTGGTCCTACACCATGGTATTGGCAGACCTTTCCAACATTCCGCTCGCGGGCCGGTCAGCGTTTTGTTTGGACGCATCACGGTGAGCAGGGGCCTGTCGCCTATGTGGTCTCTCTGGCGCTGGAACAGGAGCCGGATAAGCCCTGTCTGGCTCTGAACACCTACTGTCGGCCATTTACCATACCGTTAGAGCGTCTCGGGATCTGGTGTCCGGAAGGACGCAGCATTCGTTTGGCTTGTTTCGATCCGGATCAGCTTAAAGCGTTCGACCTTGCTGAAATTGCAGGATGGTTCAAACAATCTTCCGAGCGAATTTACTCCGCAACCCCGCCGATTGAGGATTTCGAACTGCCGCTCACGATTGCCCCTGGAATGCACAAGATCGATGTACCACCGGAGCTAGCGACGGTGGACGAGTTGATCGTGCCGACCAGCTATAAAGCGTTGTCTAATGACGATCCGGCATTCGCCCTCTTTGTTTTGTATCTGCAGGCGGGGCTGGTAGAAGTTCTGCCGCAGAAATGGTTTACTGCCGCGCATTACCAGGTGGGGAAGCAATGGATATCACGAGCCGCGCGCGATCTTGAATCGCATCGCATCTTCGGTGAATGCTTCGGCGCAGGAAGCTTCCTGCTGGAAGAGGACGGTTGCCGACTGGCCGAGTGGATCGACAAAGAATCCTAATTGCTGCGCTTGCGGTAGCTTCGCACGACAGGGCGAGGAAAATAGGGCAAGGGATGGGCATTAATGATGGCTCGCGGATTTGCTCCGACCAGAGCCGCCGCCACCTCCGCGCCGCAGATTTCCGCGGCGGCATCGCGCGCCGTCGATAGGACGGGGATTCGTTTCTCTGTGTCGTGCGCGTCGGTGGCCAGAATGTGTACGGCGTCGTGCTCGATCAGCCACTGTGCGGCGCGGCGAACGCGCTCTCCCCAGAAACCGGTGAGCGCTGAACCTGTAACTTGAATCACACAACCTTGCTCGGCCCACTCAGTCACACGCTGCGGGCTCTCGCGCAGAATCGGATTACGTTCGGGATGTGTAATCACTGCGGTGATGCCGTGGTCGCCGAGCTTGAGAAAACAATCCGTGGTTTGTTGCGGAACGCTGTAATTGCTCAACTCGACCAGCATGTAGTGCGTGCCTTCGATGACATAGCGTGCAGGATTGGCAAGCACATCCTGTAAATTGTCATACGAGAAATGAAGATCGCAGCCCAGGCTGATCTTGATCGCATCACCAACGAGACTCTGCAGATGAGCGACGAGCGACTGAAGATAGGTCCGATCGTAGTGGTAGCGGTCGTTGGCATGAGGCGTGGCAACCTGGTGGGTGATGCCGTCGGTCGCGGCCATACGGCACATGGCGACCGAGGTCTCCCAGGACTTGGATCCGTCGTCTACTTCCGGAAGAATGTGCGAATGAATATCGACCACGATCGTGAGAGCGTTACTGCTCCGGTGGTGTCGCGCTGAGTGTGATTTAAGCAGATTCTAGGGGAAAGGGAAAGTGGAAGCACAGACCTTAAACCGCAAAGAACGAAGAGCGCAAAGAACCGTTGCGAACGTCGCGAACCTACATGCCCTGTAGATCTCGTTTTGCGACCGCCGCGGATGTTCTTCGCGCCCTTCGCGATCAACGGAACGACTCGCTGCTATTTGCCGGGCAAATAGCTGAGGTCAGGACGAAACTTAATGATCTCGGTGGTCAGTTTCTCCACCGAATGATCGAGGCGATCGACAATGGAATCCGCTTCCGCCTGTCCAAAAGCGTCTTTGATCATATCCCGAAAGGGTTTCACGTCGGGCTTGTCCTCAAAGTCAGCCCAGTTCTTGTGAGGGAACGACAAAACAAATTCCCCGTCGTCTCCCCCGTTTACCAGCTGATACCAACTGTAGTTGATGGGCCACTTTGTCTTTTCGCCACCGTCGTGGATGCGGGTAATGGCTGACCGGAAATCTGAGATTTTGCCTGAGCGTACCTTGAAGATGTAAATCTCCGAGAATTTCTCAGGCATGTTGTTGTTAGCGTCGATGGGGTTACTGATCTTGGGCATGTAATCGTAGTACCGGGTGACCACGGATTCCACGTATCCGCCCATCACTTTCTGGAATTCCGCCAGATCGGCTTCGTCCGTCACTGGCGGCTTGTCGTAATCCGCCCAGTGCTGCCCAAAGCGGCCCACCAGGTAATTACCAGTGTTCTCGCCGCTGAGCGTCTCCCATACCAACAGCGGCAGCGGGTCGTTCTGCTGTTTGTGCCACGCCTGTTTCTGTTTGCGTCCGGCTTCGTACTGCGGCGCCATTCCGCTTTTTATTTTTTGGAACTCTATCGAAGCGAGAGTTCCCTTATCCTGCGCGAATACCGCGCTGGCTGCGAACAACACGATCCCAAGAGCTGAGAACCAATGCTTGCGTTTCATTGTGTCCTGCTTTCGTTGTTAGATTGTTTTAGATTTTCCCCATCTCCGCGTGCCGAGCAACTCGCATGCTCGTGGCCATGAATTGCATGGGCAATTCCGCGCGAAAGATGTAGATGGAAAGAACGCAAGCATCCTACTCTTTTTTGGAGGTAGCGGCGAAAGATTAAAGAAGTAAGTTGGAACTATCGAGAATCTTGACGGTAGCGCGGATGCCACCTCTCTCACCAGATAGTCGGAAGCGCTCGTGACTTGCGGATTGCACGGTCGGCAGTGATCAGGGAAAGGCCCTCGGAGAGCGCCGTGGCTCCAATGATGCGGTCTGCAGGATCTTTCGGATAAGTCGGTGGAAGGGAAAGCGCTCGAAGAGATATCCGACTGTTTATAGGCAGCACAACAAATCGCTGCTCCACCTCCGCCAGAGCGGATTCCACACTGATTGAGAGATGTGTGCGTTCACGGTGTAGCGCCCTGGCCAGTTCGAAAAGGCTTATGTCAGAAATGCCGAGCCCTTCACCCTTCAGCCGCGCCTCCTCAATCGTTGCTCGCGCCGCCTTCGAGAGTTGGGCATGGTCGAAGGCCAGCCAAATGACGACGTGCGTATCCACTAGGATCAATAGAGGTCGCCCCATTCTTCGGGGCTAAGTATAGGAGAAACAATGTCACCGGTAATTTTGCCCTTGCCGGCGAGGAATCCGAAGATATCGTCAGCTTCTTTCTCGACGGGGACAAGCTTGGCCACCGGCTTGCCGCGCTTGGTGATCAGGACGGATTCGCGCTTGGATTGAACTTCGTCCATGATCGACAGGCAATGGACTTTAAATTCGCCTGCTGCCATCGTTTTCATGGGACAAATCCTTTCGATCATGGTCATTATACCATGGTCATAAAGGTAAAGATCAGCTACTTCAAGACCTGAACTGTGATGACATTACTGCGCCCGCGATCATTCTCAAGATACATTTCATATTGTCCCACCGGTAAGGAGTTGGGGATTGTGAACACCGCGTTCTTGCCGTCGGTGCTCTCGACCGGAACGATGCTTGAGCCGATATGCAGAGTCTGATGGGACAAGAAGGCCACTCCGAAAATCTCGACTTCGTGTCCGGTAAAGAGATGGATCGGCCCATCGGAGGCTCCCGCATATACTCCGTATCGATCGACGCTTATGATCACTGGGAGCGGCGGAAGGGAGACCGTTAAGGTTTTTGAAACTGCGTCGTGGCCTTTGGCAAAGAGTCGCACACTTTCCTGGACATCGCCGCCGGATAGATTCCTGAATTCAAAATCTAGTGAGCCATGAGTGGACTGCGTTGGACGTAGCACATCGCACATGAGCGAATGGCCCTCAGGAGCCACAATTGGAATCTCAAAGGCGCTTAGATCACCCGAGCATCCTATCGAGAGCCAAACTTCGTCTGCCCCGATGCCCGTGACATCCCAAGAGACTCGATACATGCCCGCGTGCGGATTCTGAGACGCCGCTACAAAGGACCGGATTGAAGGAGAAGAGTCAATTTTGATATCAGGGACAGCAACGATCCGGATAGATCGAAGAATCTTATCCAGACTTGCAGAGACCTGTTCTGTGTCCACCATTTGCAGGCCGTCCACCGAGCCATAGCCGGAAGTTGAGATGCCTTCGCCTAGTTCATAGCACGTTCCAGCGACGAAAGAATGGTAGTAAGTTCCTCCGAACTGATGACCGAGTCCGGCGTCGCCCTGCGATGTGCCGCGAAATTCCAGACCGTCGATCTTGGTCGTAAGAGGCTTGCGGGGCTCTGAAAGATCGGTAGCTAGTGAATCGCATTCGCCGCGCGTCAGATATTCATTCACGCTCACCGTCACGAATGCCGCATTCAAATCCGTATTGGGATAAAGACTGGCCGGCACTTCAACGGTCGCGAGACGCACCCCGCCGGGACCGGCAAACTCCATCGGTATAGGACCGAGGTAGCCGAGAGAGTATTCCACGAGGTCCCCGCGGTGCAGTTTGTAGGCTTTAGGAAACTCAAAGGAAATGCCGTAAACCTTATTCGTGTAACTGGTTTGCCCAGAAAGTGCGATCGTCAGCAGGCAAATGGAAAGCGCGGCAAAAGACTTGAAGCAAGCGCTCATGCTCCCATGTTAATGCACTCCACATGCCAGAGAGTCCGTTCAACAAAATAAAGCATTTCGCGACGACATTCTCATGAGTAAGTATGCTCATTCGACACAATGTATACGGCTGAACACGCTGACCGGTGCCGCTAAAGCGTTTCTTACGGAATTTAGTTAGCTCGCTCCACACCGCTCGCGAATGAATGCGGCGATTCCCTCGTAAGCGCTGGTCAGCGTCTTTTCATCCGGCAGAAAAACTATGCGGAAGTGCTGCGTGCCGGCCTTCTGGCCGAAGCCGGAGCCGTGGACTACCATGACGTGCTTCTGGCGGATGAGTTCCTTCACGAAAATTTCATCGCTCTCTGGAATGTCGATGCGTGGGAAGGCATAGAACGCTCCACGGGGAGCAACGCAACTGATGCGTGGCGTGGATTCGCACCACTTCTGCGTGAGATCACGGCGTGAGCGCAGTTTGCGCCGCACTTCGTTTAGATGGTCCTGCGGGCCTTCGAGCGCGGGCTTGATGGCGTACTGCTCGGGATGGTTGGCGCAAAGGCGCGCCCGCAATAGGCGATGAATGCCTTCGGTGTAGGGCTTGATTGCTCCGGCATCGCCGGAGACGATGCCCCATCCGATGCGCCATCCGGGCACGAGATAGTTCTTTGACATGCCGCCGAAGGTGATGCAGGGTACGTCAGGGGCGACGGCGGCGAAGGCAATGTGCGGCGTGGCGTTTCCCTCAGAATCGAAATCCAAAATCAACTTGTCGTAGATTTCGTCAGAGAAGACGACCAGGTTGTGGCGCCGCGCCAGTTCGGCGATTTGCTCGAGCATCGGCCGCGAGCATAGGGATCCCGTAGGGTTGTTGGGGTTAATTAGTACGATGGCGCGGGTGCGGGGCGTCAGCTTGCCTTCGATGTCAGCCAGTTCGGGCTGCCAGGCGTCGTCCTCGTTGAGGTCGTAGGCGTTGAGCGCGATGCCCAGTTTGCACAGAACAGCCGAGTAGAGCGGGTAGTCGGGCTTCGGCGTAAGAATGTCTTCGCCGGGATTCACCAGAGCGCTGATGCAGAGATCGACCGTCTCGCTAACGCCGGCCGTAACGAAGACATCGCGCACCGTTGTGATGCCTTTTCGCGTGGCCTCTCCGCGAATCGCCTCGAGCGCTTCAGGAATGCCGGGGGACGGTGCGTATCCATTCTTTCCGTCGCGCATGGCTTTGTAGGCGGCTTCGATGATGTGCGGCGGAGTCTGAAAATCGAAGTTGAGCGGATCGCCGACGTTCAGCGGCAGAACTGTGTGTCCTTGTTTAACAACTTCATCCGCAACGCAGGCCAGGTCGCGAATGGCGTAGCGGACATTGTCGAGACGCTTGGCGGCGGTGATTTCGTGCGCTTGCGTGAGCGGCATAACCAAATTCTAACCGCAGAGGGCGCTGGAGACGCAGAGAAATCCAATCGCTTAGGCTCTACTCACTCTTGCCCGACGCCACTAACGCGTCGATCAGGTTGGGACCGTCGGGGCTGCCCCAGCCGGTTACCAGGTCATAGCCGGTGACTGCTGAATACCTGCCATTGCTGCCGCTGGTGATGTCATGGAAATCTTTGTGGTAGCTCGTTCCGACGCCAATGTCATAGATTGCCGGGTTGAGAAAGCCGAGTGCTTTTCCGCCGCCCGCTATCGATTGTTGATTCGCCATCGCCGTCAAACCAGCCCATTGAGGTGCCGCGTAGCTGGTTCCTCCATTGCCTCCGCTGCAGCCGCCGTCGTAGCAACTGTATTGGTTGGTGTTTGCCTCGGCAGCCACATCCGGAATATTGCGATAGTTCTTCGATCCGCGATTGAGCGGGTCAATCACGCCTGCGAGCTTCTGATACGAAGGGATGGGAACTTTATTCTTGGAAGGCATGCCGGCGCTGCCATTCCAGCCGGTCTCCGATTTCCACGCGCCACCGGGGCCCGTGGTGGTCAGGTCTGTTCCGCCGACTGCCGTGATGTAGGGGTCATCCGCTGGCCATACCACGTCGGCAGGAGTGCTGGAACCGTTGTCGCCGGTTGCCACAAATACGGTTTGGCCCTGCATCGCCATTTCCTTGAAGATCGGATCAAGGCTAGTTTCATCATCGCTCCATCCCCAGGAGCAGCTTAGCTGCTTCGAGGTATTGTCCGCCGCCATCCGGTTGAAGATGGAGACATCGCTGCTTCCCACATACACGATGACCTGTTTCAGCGCGGGGGCCATGGAAATAGCCATTTCGATGTCCAAAACCTGCTCGCTGTCGTCACAGCTCGACGGAGGACAGTTGAGGCTCACTCCGTTCAGCGACACACCTTTCACTGGTACTTTTAGAGTTTGCTTTACGTTCTTAAAGTAGAGGTTTACGTCGCTGATTTCGTATCCAGCAAATTCGAATAGTCCTACAGACTGCCCAGCGCCTTTCAGGGTTCCACCGTAATAGGCGGCCCGCATGTCGCTGCCAATAAACTGGCCGCCGGGGCCGGAGCCGGTGGCTTTGCCAGCATCTTGCGCCTGCGTATTGTCCCCAGAAGACCGGACGTTTTTGGCGCGGGGCAACGTGAAGTTATCCAGCCCGGAAATGTGCAACAGCGGCACGTCGAGATCTGGCGTCGGCTCGCGGTCGGGCGCATAAAAGGTGCGGGCCTCTGTGGGATGCTGATAGACATTCATCGAGACGTGGAATGCGTTCTCAATATTTGCTGCCGACCCTTCGACATCCAGGACCATGTGGTTGGCCGCGGTATCGATTACCGCAAGGCCGTTATTCTCCGCGAAACGAAGTACTGCAGCGTAATCGGATTCTGTGGGGCCAAATCTGCTGGTGAAGTCCTGCACGCTTAGATAGTGATGGAAACTGGGACTTTGCGGATCGTAGAGTTGTTCCAAGAGTTCGTCGAGATCGGCTTCGTTCCGCAGCGGTAGGGAGATTGCCAGGCTCAGACGCTGGGTGCTGGGAAGGTAGCCGACTAACGGCGCGACTCCGCGGGCGACTGCCTCAGGCACATGAGTTGTCAAGGTGGGACGCTCCTCGGCTTGGGCCCCGGCCGCTGCGAAAAGGAGGATGAATGCGCATGACGATGCGGCCAGCCGCTGAAAGGTACGTATTGCTAAGATGTTCATTCTGTCGTCTCCTAACGACCTCAGTACTCTATAACGGCATCGAACAGGGAACAAGGCATAAGGAAAGGCTGATCGGCGCGTCTGGCGGGCTGTGGCGCAGGTTGGACCGCTTCGCTGCGAAGCAAAAAGCGGAAGGTCAATCCGCTCTGTCGATCTGCGCCTTCTGCAGCGTGTCGGAATAATCCACGTAGACGGACTTCCACTCGGTATAAAAATCGATGGCGCCGACGCCGCCTTCGCGGTGGCCGTTGCCGGTGGCTTTGGTGCCGCCGAAGGGCAGGTGCACTTCGGCGCCGATGGTGGGGGCGTTGATGTAGGTGATGCCGGTCTCAAGGTCACGAATGGCGGCGAAAGCTTTGTTCACATCTTTGGTGTAGATCGAGGAGGAAAGTCCATACTCGATGTTGTTGGCGATCTCGATGGCATCTTCAAGATCGTCGCAGGGAATGATCGAGACGACGGGGCCGAAGATTTCTTCCTGCGCTATTCGCATCTTTGGATCGACATCGGAGAACACGGTCGGCTCCATAAACCAGCCGTATTGGTAGTCACCATGTTCGAGGCGCTTGCCGCCGCACATCAGTGTCGCGCTTTCATTCTTGCCGATCTCGACATAGGTGAGGTCAGTCTGAAGTTGCTTTTCGTTGATGGCCGGGCCCATCTCGACCGTCTCGTCGAGGCCGTTGCCAACTTTCAACTTCTTGGCGCGCGCAACATACCGATCGACGAATTCGCGATAAACGCCCTTCTGCACGATGATGCGGCTGGTCGCGGTGCAACGCTGGCCGGTGGTGCCGAATCCCCCCCAGAGGCCACCTTCGATGGCGAGGTCGAGGTTGGCATCGTCGAGGACGATCATGGGATTTTTGCCGCCCAATTCGAGCGAGCAGTGCTTGAAAGTCTTGGCTGCGATGCCGCCGATGATGCGGCCGACGGCGGACGATCCGGTAAGCGAGATGGCGCGCACGTCCTTGTGCTCGGCGAGCGGGGTGCCAACATCGGGGCCGAAGCCTGAGACGATGTTGATTACGCCTTTGGGCAGGCCGGCGTCGGTTAGGGCGCGGACCAGGTTGAAGGTGGAGAGCGGCGTGTCCTGCGCGGGCTTAATGACGCAGGTGTTGCCGCAGACCACGGCGGGCAGCAGCTTCCACGATGAGATCGCCATGGGGAAATTCCAGGGCGTGATCATGCCGCAGACGCCGATGGGCTGGCGCACGGCCATGGCAAACTTGTTGGGCATTTCGGAGGGAACGGTGGGGCCGAACAGTCGCCGTCCTTCGCCGGCGTTGTAGTAGGCGGCGTCGATGGCTTCCTGCACGTCGCCACGTGTTTCGGCGAGCACCTTGCCCATTTCGCGAGTCATTTCGCGGGCGTAATCTTCTTTGCGTTCGATAAGGATTTCAGCGGCGCGGAAGACCATCTCGGCACGACGCGGAGCGGGCACAAGGCGCCATTTGGCGAAGGCGCGCTTAGCGGCGTCGACGGCGGCGTCGACATCAGCCTTTGCGGATTTCTGAAAGACGCCGACTAGGTCGCGCGTGTCGGCAGGATTGCGATTCTCGAAAGTCTCTCCCGTGGAAGCCTCGACCCACTCGCCGTCGATGAAGTTCTTGAAAACTTTGGTTTGCGTTTGGCTCAGAGTCGCAGGGGAAGCGAGAGTGTTGGTCGCCATAATTGCTCCTTATGAATGCCTGAATATTGATGCTACAGCGGCTCGGAGAGATGCGGCAAGGGAGCGTCCGTTGGCCTCAGTCGTCACACTGTTTGTCATCCTGAGGACCGCGATTGTTGCGGGCCGAAGGACCTGTGCAGAGTGACGGTGCATGGCCCTCTCCGCACTCTGCTCAGTGTCACCCGCAGACCCGTAATTGTCTGTGACAAAGATCGTGCGCGCGGGCACGCCATCCCAAACTGGGAAATTGGTGGGTCTCCTACCCTCGACGACGCGCATACACCGTTTTCGCCGAGCGGCGCCCGAAACTGTCAAAATCAAGCGCGTTCCATGCTGGCGCTGGCTAACAGCGGGTTCCTCCACTCCGCCGTTGCTGGCGTTCCGCCTCCCGTCGGAATGACAAGATTGGTTCTTTCGCTCTCAGCGCCGCGCAGTCTATTCTCTTCCCCGCAGGATCGCGGCCATCACGCGCGGGCTGCGCGACCGTGCATTACGGCAACTACCCATAAGGGCTTTTCGTCCGGCGCGTAGGCAATCAGGTATTCACGTACCAAGGCGAACCGCAGGGGCCGGGCGGTAAGATCCAGGCGTTTATGGCCCTGCCTCGGGAAAGACGCCAGCTTATCGAGCGCAGCCAGGATTTCCGCAATTACCCCATCCGCGGCGTTGGCGTTATCGCGGGCAATGAAGTCCCAAATCTCGTCAAGATCAACAACGGCTTCCGGGTGAAAACCATAGCCCGTCATTTTTTACGGCTGGTATCACGGCTGGAACCCGAACGGCGAGCGGCGCTCTTCTCGCGGAAGTGGGCGGCGACCTCGCCGCCAGAGATAGGCTTCACTCTGCCGCTCTTCAGGTCGTCATAGCGGCTGTTGAGCGTCTCCCGAGTTTGGGCTAGTTCTTCGAAGTACCCAGCCACGGCGTCTTCAATCAATTCGTCGAGGCCGCGCCCGGTTTCCGATACCCAACGGTCGATCTTGGCCTGAATCTCTGGATTGTTGAGGCGCACATCCATGACCTCAAGATACGGGAAAGATGGGCCTAGCGGCAATCGGAAAAACGGCTGGGGCTGCCCCTGGGCAAGGTCGAAACCAGGTTCCTCACCGGGCTTGGCGCCCGGTTCGGAATGACAAAAGTCTAAGGGGTGTAATGCAGCTAAATGCCGTAGTTCACTGCCCGAAGCCCGTCTTTGTATGCTTCTCGTGCTTCCGTGGCCTTTTCGTGGGCATCGTGCTCTTTGAAGTGGGCGTCGTCCCACTTCTCCATGGCAATCATGGAGTGGTCGGGAGTGGCTAGCGCTTCCTCAGCGCGAATGGTGTCAACCCATTCGTCGACAGCCTTCTTGTAGGCAAGTCGCAATGAATCAAGATCGGGACGATTCATAGGCTTGGAGACTAGTCTCCCCTTGGCATCGTGGTCAATTGGACAAGCGCCCAATTCACGGAAAATTCACACTTTACGTTTGCTCAGCTCATTACCCCGCGGGTCGTTGCTCCGCGGATCATTGCCCCGCGGACTTCGGAGTAGCTGAGGACTCGTCGAACTCCTCGGCCATCCAGTGCTGCAAGGCGGTCATGCTCGCCGGACGACCGAGGAAATTCTTAACTAAATCATTTGCGGACATGGAACCGCCGGGCTCGAGGACGACGCGCCGGTAACGCATCGGAGCATCACCCGCAAGAAGGTCGTGCCGGTCAAACTGCAGGAAGAAGTCTTCGGCGATCACTTTGTCCCAAAGATACGTGTAGTAAGCGGAGGAGTAGCCGCCGAGGTGCCCGAAGGAAGCCCACTGGTGGGTGTCAGGCAACGGCAGGAAGGGAGTGTAATTTCGAGTGTCGTCGAGGACAACCGCGTCAAGGTTCACGTCCTCGGGCTTGGTCTTGTAGACGTCGTAAGAAATAGCGCTGTAGGAGTTCTGGCGGGAGACCCAGGCGCCGCGTCCGAAGGCGGAAGCGCGATTCATGCGGGCAACCAGTTCAGCGGGGATGGGCTCGCCGGTTTTGTAGTGGCGGGCAAATTTGGAAAGCACTTGCGGGCTGGCAATCCATTCTTCGAGCATTTGAGACGGAGCTTCGACGAAATCGGATTCCATGCTGATTCCGGTGATGCCGGCCCACTGCTGCTGGCCGCCGAGAATGTGATGCATGAGATGGCCGAATTCGTGGAAGAAGGTCTTGACGTCCCCGTAATCCATCAGACCTTGATCGGTGGCAGTGGGTGCAGGGAAATTGCAAACGAGAATAGCCTCGGGTAGTTGCTTGCCGCGAATGCCGTCGAGTATGGGGGCCATTTCGGCGTGGCTGTATTTTCCCGCTCGGGGATGCATATCGAGATAGAAGCGACCGATCGGTTTGCCGCTGTCGATGACGATCCAGGTTTCGACGGCGGGATCCCAGGCGGGAACACCCGGTTCGCGCTGAAAGCTGACGTGGAACAGGTCGGCGGCAGTGTCGAGGATGCCCTGCTTCACCTCGTCGAAGGGGAAGTACGGGCGTACAGATTGAGAGTCGAAATTGTACTGGGTGCGGCTGACTTGTTCCGAAAGATATGCGACCTCGTAGCTCCAGATCTCTTTAGCGCCGGGATCAAACTTCTGTTTTTCGGCGAGCAGCATGTCGAATTCTTTCTTGGCGAGCGGGCGGGAGGCGTCGTTCACTTGCTGGATAAAGTCAGCGATGTTATGGCCCTTGGCGATCATTTTGTCGGCGGCGTTGTAGTCGGCCCAGGAGGGATAGCCGAGAAGTGTGGCGATCTCGTAGCGTGTCTTCATCAGGTTGGTGAGAACTTCCTGGTTTTTGGGGTAGGCCCGAGTGCCAAAGGCTACCGAGACGCGACGACGCAGGGAGTCGCTTTTTGCGAAGCTGAACACGGGAAGGGCGTCGGGATAATCCGTGGTGATGCGGACCTTGCCGTCGGCACCGATCTTGTGGCGATCGATGTAATCCTGGGGCAGGCCGTCGAGCTCGGAGGGATCGGCCTCGACCACTTTCTGTCCGTCGGAAATATTGCGATCGAACATCGACTGCTGCTCGGACGCCTGGTCATTGAGTTTCTTGAGCCGGGCGCGCGTGGCGTCATCCTTGTCGACTCCCGCGAGACGAAATTCAAGAAGCTGGCGCTGAATATAGTAGCGGGTCGCCGAGTCGGTTTTCGACAGATCAAGCGCGGCGAGTGCGCTGTAGACATCGTGATTAAGGGCGATTGCGGTCTGAGCGGCGCTGGCTCTCGTAGCCATGACGGTCGCGTGATCGCGAAACGTGGCGTCGGGATGCACTTGCTCCATGAGTTGGGCGAAGTAGGCGGCGGAGTTGATCTGGCGAAAGGCTTCGTCGAGCGGGACCAGCGTGTTCTCAATGGTGCGCGCACCTTTTGCGGCGAGCAGCGTATCCACAGAACTCCGCGCGGCGGCGAGGCGATCACTCTCGATTTTTTCGAAGGCGGCGACGTCCGGCTTGGTGGCCCAAATCGTGGGCTGGGAGACGGTGAGGCTTTGGGCAGAATTCTGAGCCGATAGGATCGCGCCGAGAATGATCGGAAGAAAAATGATCGGAAGACAGAAGAAGATTGCCAGGCGTGAGGCGAGCAACATGAAAGACCTCGTGGCGGAAATTTACTAAATCGAATGAAGCGATTTATTGCGCTTGACAGTGCTGCCAAATTGTTGATGACCGCGTATCGCGATGTCAAGCGCCATATAGGAAATTACCGGCCTTCAACAAGACTCAGCGGGAATGTTTTGTAATTTTCTAGCGCCAGTGTTTGATTTGCGGCCAGAGTTGACCGAGCGTGCCGAATTTCGCGCCGCGGCAGAGGAAGACGTCGATTTGCTTTTCTAACGCGTAGGGATTGTCGGCGGACGTGCCGACGTATTCGACGTGATTCCAGAGCTCTTCCAGTCTTTCTCGACTGTCGTCGAGCACGATCATGCAGTTGCCGGAATAGCCGCGCGGTCCCCAGAGCCACCAGGTTTGATGGCCGCTAAGCGAGCTCGGCAAACCGTACTTGCGGCCGAGAAAATCGATGGCTCCGGCCTGGCCATAGTCCTGCGCGAAAATGGCGCAGTCGGCGTGGTCGGCTGCGGGAATGCGGTTCCAGGCTTGTGCTGTTTCGGCGACGATCTCCTCCCATCCAAATTGATCTGCGTACCACTGCGGGAGCGCAGCGCGCGCGTGGGCGTGTTCCATCACTGGCAACTTAAAGGGGAGATGTTTCGTGTAAGCGAGGAAACCGTCGGGAGAAAGAACCGGCACGGTGATCGGAACGAAGTAAGCTCCGGCGGCGAGCACGAGGATGATGATTACGGGCTTCAGCCACGCCGAATGTGGACGAGCGTCTTCCGGAATGCCCTCTTTTCTTCCTTCGATCGCGGATTCAATCACGACCGCACCTGCGGCAAGCAGCATGGGATAAACCGGAGCGAGATAGTAATTCTTTCCGTGCAGCACAAAGAAAGTCGTGAAGCAAACCAGGTAACACCAGCCGAGGAAGCGATAAGGCTTGAGCCGCGTGGAGAAGAGCAGCGCAAATAATCCCGTTAACCAGATTGGAGCTGTGATGGGACCGACCAGCAACGTCTGCTGAAGAAAATATTGCGGGAAGGGAAGAACCACATCGCGGCCTTCGGCGCGAATATTGCGCATCAACTCGACGAAAGGCCAATGATAGTGAAAATTCCAAAGCAGGTTGGGCAGGAAAATCAGGAAAGCGGCGAGTCCGCCCAGCCATATCCAGGGATTGAGGAAGACGCGGCGCTGCGGATTCAAGAGAAGGCCGACGACGATGCCGAAGCCGAAGACGGCGATCGAATATTTCTCCTGCATCCCGAGACCGGCGACGACGCCGAACCAGAGCCAGTATCGGGGGGCTTTCTCACTTCCGGCGCGCTTGATGGCGAGCAGGGCGAAGTAAGCGCAGCCCATCCACAGATTCGGTTCGAGGCAGTTGGTGCCGAGCAGGCTTCCGTTGGAGAGATATTGCGGGGCGATCAAGACGGTGACGGCGCTGAGGAGCAGGGCGAAGCGGCGTCCCCCGAACTCGCGGGCGAGGACGGCGGTTTGCACTACGAGCAGCGAAGAAGCCAGCGCGGGGATAAAGCGAATGGCGCGAAGGGAGTCTCCCAGAACAGCGCGGCTGATGTGGATGATAAACGGAATCAGCGGAGGTTGGTCGACGTATCCCCAGCCGAGGTGATCGCCGCAAGACATGTAATCGAACTCATCGCGGAAGTAGCCGTAGCGGTTGTTGACGTAGATGTGGAAGAGAAGTTGGGCGAGAGCGATGAGCCAGATGATGGCCATGACGCCGGCAAGGGATGAAACCCTTGAGGGGCTTGGTTTATTGGTCATGCCTGGGAGCAACCAGAAAAGAGCCTATCTTGCGGACTGACCTTCTCGCAGCTGAGAGAGGAGGTCTTGGCCTTGGTTCGGATCGTACCCGACGTCAACAGCACTTCGACTGCGAATCGTGTCCGAGAGCAGATTCAAATAGCGTGTGGTTGTCTCCCGATCCAGCAACATTACTGGTTTGCCCTCTGCTGTTTCGATGGACCGCAGGAGTTGGTCGGCTGCCTTCCTAATCGGAGCGGGGACGTCTCGAAGATAGTCCATTCCGAGGGCCTTATCAAACTCACCCGGCGAAAGCAGACTGCGGTGCCACAATACCCTCGCAGCAAGGTACGCTGCCTCCATAAGGGTTGGGCGGGGAAGCGATTCGAGAGCATTGCCAACCGGCATCAACTCAAGGATCAATTCTCTTTCCTGCTCTACCCTTGCTGACTCGTCGTCGATCCGCTCTGCAAAAAAATGGCTAATTCCCGCAACCGGAGGATTTCTTAGCTGTTGCTGCAGTCTCTCCCTCAGGTTGCCTGATTCGCCCACATACAGAATGGCGTACTTGTCGGCGTTCAGCGAGTTCTGTGCCGCCAAGCCGTAAACCCCCCCTCCTTGGAGACGGTTGATAGTCGATTCATCAAACTTAAGAACATTCTTGTGCCGAGGGTCAGACATGTATCAAGCCACCTCAATCACATCAAAATTCCGTCGCTGCAATCGTTCCAGGTGATACTCGGTTGAAAGTGGGTGAGCCCGTTCCGAAACCGCTACCGATTTAATCTCCCGAGCCACTAAATGGAAAGGGATGACGTAAATTAAGGGGCGGAAGTCACCTGTTTCCGCAGCATCAACAATAGCTGCAATTTCTTTCTCCTGCGCTTCCGTGATCATCGCGGCTCCCCTTCTTACGCTGGCACCCCGAGCGATTCCGATCCGGTTCTGCGCAATTTTAGCACTGTGGCGGTCCCCTCTGCGAACCTCTTCTGATAACGAATTATAGATTTCGAATGGACTCGAAGTAGGAGGCACGTGCCATTCCTGTGAGTAGCGGGAGCGGGCGTCGAATGCTGGCGTGCACCATACGTAATGCTCCCCGTTGTAGTAGCGCTCGGCTATAGCATAGGAGAGCCAGCTATTAGCCGAATAGAGGACTATCGGAACTGACATCGCGGCGCAGTTTAGCACAATCTCGCACTGCAGTTTCGATGCTGACGCCCGAACCCGTTGTGGACCCTCGCTAAGGGCCTCCGGAGGTCGGCCCCGGTTGGCCGCCAACTGAACTTCGGTAACGTTCCCTATTGATTACCTGTTTTTCGCGTTTAAGGGCTTGTGATAACGTTGAAAGTACCGCATCTTCAATAGGCTTGCATAAGAGTTTTGGTCCACGTGTCCTCGCAGACTCGAAAACCGGGCTACCACATTGCGTGGAAAACGGTCACGTATCGCAGTGTGGCTCTGCTGATTGTGGCCGGCGCCGCGATATTTTTTATCGCGATCCGACTGACCTTTCCGCAGTTTACGGAGAACAGCATCAAGGCCGCCAGCGGGGTTGCCGACAAGGCGCTGGAGCGCGTGGCGGGGATGGCTCCGAAGGCGGGCAGTGGCGTAATCACAGCGCAGCAGGCTCACTTCACGGCGCTCGATGGCACGGTACGCGTGAAGAAGGGAAACGACAACAGCTGGGTTGCGGCGGACTACAACATCCCTCTGGATAAGGGCGACGTGGTGCAGACCGGCTCGGAAGGAATGGCGAAAGTCGTCTTCAATGACGGCACCAGCTACACCGTGAAACAGGATTCGCTAATTGTGATTGAAGAGAACTCGGCCAACGATCAGCAGCAGACGAATGTGGCCGTGGCGGTGAGTACAGGAACGGTTGATCTTTCCACCGCGACATATTCCCAGGGATCGAAATCGCAGGTGATCGTGGCCGGGGCGACGGCGTCCCTGGCTCCGGAATCGGCGGCGCAGGTACACAACGATCCCAAGCAGGATCAGCACGAGATTTTGATGAAGAAAGGCGCCGGAGAAGTAACACGCAACGGAGAAACCGTGCAATTGGCCAACTGGGAAAAGGTGAGCTTTCAGGCCGCACAGACGCACATGGAGAAAGAGAAAGGGACAGGGCCGCCGACCCCGATTTCGCCGGCGAATATGGCGCCGATCTTCACTGCTGGGGAATCGACCAAGGATGTCGAATTTTCCTGGACTCCGATGGCGAACGCTGTGGCGTACCGGTTGCGGATCTCGAGGAACCCATATTTCTCTTCTACATTGGTCGACAAGAAAGTAAATACCGCCGATGTTTCGGTTTCGGGCCTGGGCGAAGGAGCTTACTACTGGGTGGTACAGTCATACGAAGCGTCAGGAAAAGAGTCGGTGGAGAGCGAGAAGAACCGTTTCACCATCATTCCCAAGGGAAAGCAGACAGAAGCCATCGACTTGGAGCTGGATCCTTTTATCCAGCACGGACACGTTATTGAAGTAACGGGGAAAACCCAAATTGGGGCACGAGTGATGGTAAATGGACGGGAGGTGCCGATGGTATCCACAGACGGTACCTTTCATTACTTTACCCCTCCGCTCGCGACGGGTGAGGCCGTGATCACGGTGACAGCGCAGACGGCACAGGGCGGAGTCAATACGCAGCAGAAGAAGATCATCATTCAGTGAAGGATTGTTTTAGGGAGGTAGGGAAAGGTCAATTAAGGAAGCGAGGGCATAAAACGCATTGCTCGGGATGACAACGGAGAAGAAGGGTCATGGGCAGAAGTACGAGGTACTTTCGGTCCCGGCAAGGTCGCGGATACTCTCTTAGACTAGAGACACAGGACTAGAGAAGCAGGACTAAAGAGAGGAAGCTCTTGCGCCGGATTTCGCAAATCGGGTTCGCCCGCAAAACCAAGCGGTCAATGTAGATCGCGAGAAGAGTTCGACCATGTCAAGCAACGGATTTCATTCATCTCGTTCTCACAACCTGCGGTCGCTTTTCAGCTTGTTCTCAAGCGACCTGGCCATCGACCTGGGCACGGCCAACACGCTGGTATACGCGCGCGGCAAGGGCATCGTCGTGAATGAGCCCTCAATTGTCGCCATCAACAAGAACACGGGCGAAGTGGAAGCCGTGGGCAAAGAAGCTAAAGAGATGCTGGGCCGCACGCCGGGAAACATCGTGGCCATTAAGCCCATGAAGGATGGCGTGATCGCCGACTTCAAGGTCACCGAGAAGATGCTCAACTACTTCATCCAGAAGGCGCACAACCGGAAGATGCTGGTGCATCCGCGCATCGTGATCGGGGTGCCGTCTGAAATCACCCAAGTGGAAAAGCGCGCGGTCATGGACTCCGCGTACCGCGCCAAAGCGAGTGAAGTACATCTGGTGGAGCAAGCCATGGTCGCGGCGATTGGCGCGGGGCTGCCGATCACGGAACCGAGCGGCAACATGGTCGTCGACATCGGTGGTGGAACGACGGACATTGCCGTGATTTCGCTGAGCGGAATCGTTTACTCGCGCTCGGTACGGATGGCTGGCAATCAGATGGACGAAGCCATCATGAATTATTTGAAGCGGAAATATAATTTGCTGATCGGCGAGCGTACCGCCGAGCAGATCAAAATGGAAATCGGCTCCGCCCACCAGCTCGATAAGCCGATGACGATGGAGATTAAAGGGCGTAACCTGATTGAGGGTGTGCCGAAGACGATTACAGTGGACGATGGCGAAGTTCGTGAGTCGCTGAGCGAATGCGTGTCGACGATCATGAATGCGATTCGCGTGGCGCTGGAACGTACTCCTCCGGAGCTTTCGGCCGACATCAGCGATCGCGGCATTGTGCTGACCGGAGGCGGAGCTCTGCTGAAGAATCTGGACAAGCGCATCCGCGAAGAAACCGGGCTGCCGGTTTCGATCGCCGACGATCCGCTATGCAGCGTTGTGCTGGGCACGGGCAAAATGCTCAGCGACTTTAAACTGCTGCGGAAGATTTCGATTGAGTAAAAACAGTGGTCAGTGGCCAGTGATCAGTGGCCAGTTTCCGGACCTGCTGACCACTGGCCACTAGCCACTGACCACTGATGTTATGGAATCTGTACTTGGCCGTTACCGCAATTTGACCATTCTGGTAGGAGTGTTGTTTCTGCAGGTGCTCGGTCTCGCGGTACAAGTGAAGCGCAGCGCTGACGCGGAGCATACTCGCTTGATCCGCATCTGGGCGGTGGATGCGATCACTCCTTTCGAGCGCGTGTTAGTCTGGGCCCAGGATCGGAGCGGCAATCTTTGGCACAATTATTTCTTCCTGCGCGGCGTGCGGGCCGAAAATCGTCAACTGAAAGAGCAGATTGAGCAGATGCGGCTGGAGCAGGTGCGACTGAGCGAGGACGCTGCTCAGGCTCGGCGGCTGCAATCCCTGCTTGCCTTTAAAGAGCAAACCATCGCGAAAACCGTTCCCGCACAGGTGATCGGATCGAGCGGAAGCGATCTTTCCCAGTCTATCTATATCGACAAGGGTTCCAACGATGGCATTGCGCCGGATATGGCAGTGATCACAGTCGGCGGTATAGTGGGCAAGGTGCTGCGCGTATATCCCACGACGTCGCTGGTGCTGATGATCAACGATCAGAGCAGCGGCGTGGGCGCACTTCTCGAGAAATCACGGTTACAAGGCGTGCTTCGGGGATCACCGAATGGCGAGTTGGTTCTGGATCGGGTGATGAGCGACGAGCAAGTTTCTCCGGGAGATATCTTGCTGAGCAGCGGAGGCGACCAGATTTTCCCCAAGGGACTGCCTGTAGGTACGGTAACCAAAGTCAGCCCCGGAAAAGAATTGTTTCTGAGTATCAAGGTGAAGCCAGCGGCTGATCTGAGCCGGCTGGAGGAAGTGCTCGTGGTCACCGAAAAGGTGGAGCGGGAACCGGTTGCGGAAAGCAGCGGCGTCAGGGTGCGAGCGGCCGATATTCTAGCCCAGCGGCTGCCGTCGGTTCCGGCTAAGCCAGCAATCGTTGCCGGAGCACCTCCGCGGGCGGACGAGAACACTGCAGCGAAGCAGACTTCGAGCGCCGTCGCGAAGCCTCCGGCAAATGGAGCCGCGAAGCCTCTCACGGGAAATGCGATAAAGGCGGAAGGCAACGCTTCAGCGGGACCGGCAGGCAATGCGGCAAACCAAAGTCTTGCGCACGACGTGCCCATAAGTGGGCAGCCAGTGACGTCTCAGGTTTTAAAAAGTGCTGTGCACAAGCCGGCCTCACGAGATTCCGACGCAGATGTTGCGGCTGGCAGCACGGCCGCTTCGAATCCTGACGATTCCTCGGTGAAGCCAGCGAAAGCCCCGCCCAAGCCTCCGAGCGCACAATTGTCTCCTCAACCTCCGGCAAGCGATGACAATCCCCACTAGCGTGCCCATCACTTACACATCGGGCGAGCAGATTGAGGTTTACCGGTTTAACATTCCGGTAACGGTGGGAGTACCGCTGCTGGCGCTGTTTCTACAGGCTTTCGTGCCCAGGCGGTTGCCATTTTTCTCCATCTTTGACTTACCCCTGCTGGTAACGATTTTCTTTGCCATGGCGCGCCGCAATCCGATTTCAGGATTGTTCACGGGAGCGGCGATCGGGCTGGTGCAGGACATGCTCGGAGCCTATCCGATAGGGATCTACGGGATCGCAAAAACAGTTGTGGGATACGGAGCTTCGTCCTTGGGAGCGAAGCTGGACGTGGAAAACGCCGGGGCGCGATTCCTGGTTACGCTGGGATTTTACCTGGTCCATCAGGCGGTTTATTTTACGGTTGCGCGCGGTATGGTCAATCTGACTTTGAATTGGAGTTGGAGCCGCGGCATCCTCGCCGGAGTAGTGAACGCTTTCCTCGGCGTCGTGTTGTACTTTGTACTGGATAAATTCAAGCAGAGGACGTGAGCAGTGGCCAGTCGTCAGTGGCTAGTGGTCAGTGAAATTTGTGCAGGCTGTGACTTCCGTTACCCACGTTAATAATTCCGAGGCCTCGTCACGCATTACAATAAGCTTCAAGGCTCCTTTACATTCAATCTTGTGAGGCTGTGACCTGTTGCAAACTGGACAAATCTCCTACGAGTGTTGGATTTTCCACTGGTTACTGGCCACAGGCCGCTGATTTATGTTCAGCCGTGACGACAAAGTTTCGGAAATCCGCCTTACCGCGGCGCAATACATAATTCTGGCTATCTTTCTTATGCTGGCCTACGGATTGTGGAGGCTGCAGGTGATGCAGAGCGGCTACTACGCCTCCGCGGCCGAAAAGAACCGCATCCGCAATGTGCCGATCCTTGCACCGCGCGGCAAAATTCTCGACCGCGAAGGGCGCGTCATCGTGGACAACTATCCTTCGTTCTCGGCGCTGCTGCTGCGCGATTCCTCCCGCGATCTCAACGCGGATGCGGATCTGATTGCTCAAGGTTTGCATCTGGATCCGAACGAGGTGCGGGCCAGGGTAAAGCACTTCGCCTCGATGCCGCAATACCAGCCGATTTTCCTGAAAGAAGACATTACTCCGGATGAGCTTGCCTTTATCGATTCCCATCGCAACGAGTTGCCGGAGTTGGACACGATTGTGGCCCACCGGCGGCTCTACCCGCGCAACGGCTTTATGGCGCACTTGATCGGCTACGTCGGCGAAGTGACGGAGGACATGCTGAACCAGCCTCAGTTCGAGCTTTACAGCCCTGGTGACGTAGTGGGAGTCTCTGGCGTTGAGCGGCAATACAACAACGCATTGATGGGGACGAACGGAGCTCGGCGGGAGGTGGTAAACAGCCACGGGCGCGAGGTGGGGCTGCTGGGAGAAACCGACGCGATCCCAGGAAAGCAGTTGAAGCTCACGGTTGACATCGACCTGCAGATCGCTGCCGAGGAAGCACTTGAGGGAAAGAATGGCGCCATTGTGGCGATGGACCCGCGGACCGGGGAAATTCTGGCCATGGTAAGCCGGCCGACTTTCGATCCCAATGATTTCGCAGTGCGGGTTTCACGCGACGAATGGAACAAGCTGGTGACCGACCCTGACAAACCGCTGCTGAACAAGGCGATTCAGGCGCAACTGGCCCCCGGATCGACGTTCAAGATCATTATGGCTACGGCGGGCTGGCAGGAAGGAATTGCGCAGGATCTGCATGTGAATTGCACGGGCGGAGCTGAGTTTTACGGGCGCAGATTCGGCTGCTGGGTAAAAACCGGACACGGCTCGGTCACTCTGGAGAAAGCCATTTATCAATCGTGCGATGTCTTTTTTTATACGCTGGCCGAAAAGCTGGGCATTGACCGCATTGCCAAATACGCTGCCGCTCTCGGCCTCGGCCAAAAAACCGGGATCGACTTGCCGCAGGAAGTCAGCGGAGTAATGCCGTCGGAAGAATGGAAGATCAAGAACTTCAAGCAGAAATGGTTCGCCGGAGAAACGATTTCGGTGGGGATTGGGCAGGGCGCAGTGGCGCTGACACCGGTGCAGTTGATGCGCGCCATCGCGGCGATCTCCATGGGCGGCCGTTTGGTTGTGCCCCACGTCGTTGACCCGCAGGAGCTTCCCAGCGGATACGTCGAGACCAGTCATGTGACCGAAACGAAGAACATTCCCATCGATCCCAACGGCTGGACCTTTATTACCGACGCGATGTCGCGAGTGCTCTTGCCGGAGGGTACTGCTCCTTCGGCGCATATTCCAGGGATTGATATAGCCGGCAAAACCGGGTCGGCGCAGATTGTTTCTCTGGCCACCCGTGCCAAGTTTAAGAACAGTGAAGCGCTCGCACAAAACGGTTGGTTCGTGGGATTTACGCCCCGGCGTAATCCCGACATCATTGTTTGCGTTCTATTTGAAGGTGGCGAGCACGGGAAGTTGGCGGCGCGGTTGGCGACCCAGGTGCTTAAAGCTTACGTGGACAAAAAGCGACGCCTGCCTAGCAAGATGGCGGAGAAGTCGAAAGGCGATGGCAAAGTCGACATCGGCGGTCTTTGGACCGCGCCGGAAAGCGACAAACTGGAGGGTGGGCGCTTCGAGGTAAATTTGCCGAAGAGGCCGCTCGCTGTGGCGACGGCTGCGCCCGGCATTGTCAGTACTCGGTACCTAGTACCCGGCCTTAAGAAAATGCAATGAGGTAGAAAGCGAAATCTCGTCGATGGGAGGATTTTACTCGGTGCGATTTTAATCGGACCAGGTACCGGGTACTAGATACTCATGAGCCGTTACGTTTCATTTCACGACTTCGACTGGCTGCTGCTGATCTTCGTGCTCATCATCTGCGGACTGGGCGTGATGGAGATTCGCAGCGCCACCATGCACACCAAGTTTGTCGGCTCCCACATCAAGCAAATTTATTGGGTTTTGGGCGGCGTAGCCATGATGTTTATGATCAGCGCGGTGAACTACCAGGCGCTGCTGGATAAAATTCACTGGTTCTATATTGGGGCAGTCACGTCGCTCATGGCAGTCCTGGTGTTTGGGCAGAAATATCTGGGAGCGAAGCGATGGATCAAGATGCCGGGTGGAAACCACTTTCAGCCCTCTGAATGGGTCAAGCTGATCCTCATTTTAGCCGTGGCCAAATATTTTGCCGACTTGCGGAATCGCGAACTCTCGTGGTCGGACTTCGCGAAAGCCGCTGCCATTGTGGGCATACCGATGTTAATGGTATTGAAGCAGCCGGATCTTGGTACCGCCCTGACCTACGTACCCATTGCCGTCATGGGTGCTTTTTTGGGCGGAATGCAATGGAAACAAGGGTTGGTGGTTGTGCTGTTGGCGGCCGTGGGAGTTGGCGCCGTCTTCTTCGTGCCGCGTGTACACGTTCTAAAGTCTTACCAGAAGCAACGCCTAACCAGTTTTATGGACCCGGAAAACGATCCCCAGGGTTCGGGGTATCAAGTTGAGCAATCCAAGATCGCGGTCGGTTCAGGAGGCTTGTGGGGCGGGAAAGGCTCGCAAACACATGGCGCATTCCTTCCAGTCCCGCAAACGGATTTCATTTTCGCGGCATTTGCCGAAGAGCATGGATTCGTGGGCGCGCTGGGGGTTCTGCTGCTATACTTCATAGTGCTGATGCGTTTGACCCAGAACGCGCAAACAGCGCCCGACCGCGCTGGCACGTTCGTCGTGATGGGTGTGGTGGCTGTGCTTAGCTTCCATATCCTGGTCAATGTCGGCATGGTGGTCGGTTTTATGCCGGTCACCGGAATACCTTTGCCGCTAATGAGTTACGGCGGGTCTTCCGTTTTGTTCATGTTCCTGGCGCTGGGGATGGTTATGAACGTTCGAATGCGCCGCTTTGTAAATTAGCTGGGGCGACCGCTAAGAGCGCCCGGCTAAGGAACAAATAAAGCAGATTCTGGTAAGGGGTTCATATCAACCAGATTCAAGATTCTTGAACTGGGAACATAGCAGAGAGCAGTTGCTGCGCCGGTTGGCGCAGCCCAAAATATCGATCACCCTCGCGTTAAGAGGGTATTTCACCGGTTAATCGAGCTGTAAAGGACCGGGCAGGATTGAAGCTATAACGCTGCTGGCAGGGAAACGGCCCCCCGACCGGAAACGGTCTGAGAGTGCGGTCACAAACCCGGCAGATGAAAGCGAAACGTGCAAAAGATACCCAAGCTTGTGCAGCGGAGCGGGTCCGGGAGAAACCTCCCACACACCATCCGTCCCCGATATGGGGCCAGCATCGCGACGCTCCATCCCCCCGATTCCTTCTTGGCTCCATCCCGGTGAAACCTGCCCGACTTTCTTAGTCGGAGCGGAACCGGAGTGTCAATGAATAAGGAATTGTTTGTGTCTTCCACGCCCCACGAAACCAAAGTCGGGCTGGTGGAAGACGATCTGCTCGCGGAAATCTACCTCGAGCGCGAAAACGAGTACACCCTCGCAGGGTCCATCTACAAAGGCCGCGTAACCCGCGTTCTACCCGGGATGCAGTCGGCTTTCGTCGACATCGGCCTGGAACGCGATGCTTTCCTCTACGTTTCCGACTTTATGGAATTGGAAGAGCACGACGAGGATCTGACCGATTCCATCCCTGCGAATCGCGGAGTGCAGGATCTGCGTACGCAGCCGGAACCGACTGCAATGCCGCAAGAGATGCCTCACTTCGAACATGCCGAGGGAGTGAGCGCTGGCGAGAGCGAGGCTGTGTTTGAGCAGCCCTCCGACGCAATTCAGCACGATGCAAGCGCCCCGTCCTATGGTTCGCCGAATGTGGCACAAGATGGTTCCGACGGTGCGGAACGCGATCGCGGAGGATATCGCGGACGCCGCCGCCGTCGAGGTGGACGGCGCGATGGACGTGGCGAAGGACGCGACCGGGGATCGGAACCTCGCATTGCACGGCCGCCGGTCGAAGCCTCTGCTGCAGTCGTCCCCGCGGCAGTTCCGCGTCCTCATGAATCCGGCAGAACGCCGTCGTTTGGACCGCCAGCCGGATACCAGCCGATACTTCTTCCGGGGGAATCGATTTCCAAATACCGCGGCTTGACTCCGCAACCCGCAGCGCAAGAACCGCGCTCGACCGAACCCGCGACTGGATCGCCTGTGATCTCGGCTCCAGAAACAGCGGTGCCGGTGGCCTCGTCTTTTCCGGATGACGAACCCATGTTTGCTAGCCCTAATGCCGTTGTACCCGCGGCTGCGAGCATCCCGTCAGTCGTTGAAACTCCCAAAGACGAAGCCCGCATGCAAGAGAATTGCGCGGCGGCCTCAGCGTCGGTAGCGTCCACTTCAGTCGAATGGAAGCGCGAATTTCGACGACCGCTCGCGATTCCTGCAGTGGCCGCCACCGACGAGCCCGCGACGATTGAAGAAGAAGTTGCCGAAGAAGTTGTCGAAGAAGAGAGCGAGGTAATGGCGCGGCCCGCCCACGCATCGGCGCCTTCGCATACCGACGCCGAAGCCCCTGTTTTCGCAGCTCCGGGAACGCTCGAGGAAGAGACTATCGATGAAGAAGAAGCGGACACCGTCCGTTACGAAGAATCTTCTGATGAGGGATACGACGAGTTTGAAGAAGAAACCCGAGCGGTAGGTCAGGCGGAAGCGGCGAGCGGAGTACGCATTCTTCCTGACGTCCGCGAAACCGTCGACGAGATTCACATGTCGTCTTTAGCCGAGTCGGGTGCGGCGTCGGCGGATGGTAATGCAGCGGAGAGCGAGGAAGACTCCGAGGAATTAGAACTGGAAGAGGCCCAGGCTGAAGCGGAGGCGATGCTCGAAGCGGAAGCTGGCGGCGGCAGCCCCGTTGATACCCGGGCGGAAGTGCGTGCGCCAGCCGGGACTGTCGGCTATACGCAGCGCGCCCCGCGTCCACGGCCCGGTTACGACCGCCAGCGGGGCGGTGGACGCCGCGGTGGCGGGCGGCGCTTTCCGCGCCGCGAGTCGCATGAAATCCCAAAGATCAGCGATTTGCTCAAGGAAGGTCAGGAAATTCTGGTGCAGATTGCCAAGGAGCCGATCGGCAAGAAGGGCGCGCGCATCACCAGCCACATCGCGCTACCGGGCCGCTTCCTGGTGTATATGCCAACGGTGAACCACACCGGGGTCTCGCGCAAGATTGCGTCGGATGAGGAACGCCAGCGGTTGAAGCGCATCGTGATGAGCGAGCGCGAAAACGGCCATGGCGGCTTCATCGTACGCACGGCGGCACAAAACGCGGGCGAAGACGAACTCCGCGCCGACATCCGCTTCCTGAAAGGCTTGTGGAACGACATCAAGACTCGGGCCGAAGCCTCGAAGCCACCGGCGCTGATTTATCACGATCTGAACGTGGTGGAGCGGGTGCTGCGCGATCAGGTCACGTCCGATTTTTCAGTAATCTGGGTCGATACCGAGCCCGAGTACGAACGCATTCTCCGCTTCTTCAATCGCTTCCAGCCCGGCCTGGTGAAGCGCGTGAAGCTCTATACCAAAGAGACGCCGCTGTTCGAGCAATTCGGACTGAAAGAGGAGATGGACAAGGCCCTCAAGTCGAAAGTGTGGCTGAAGAGCGGCGGCTACATCGTGATCAACCAGACCGAGGCGCTGGTCGCTATCGACATCAATACCGGCAAATATGTGGGCAAGACCTCGCGCCTCGAAGACACGATCGTCAAAACCAACGTGGATGCGATCAAGGAGATCGTCCGGCAGGTTCGGCTGCGCGATCTGGGCGGCATCATCATTATCGACTTCATCGATATGGATGAGCGGCGCAACCGCCAGCGCGTGATGCAAGCGCTCGAAGAGGAACTTAAGCACGACCGTGCGCCCTCGAAGGTGCTGCAGTTCAACGATTTCGGCCTGGTCGCAATTACTCGCAAGCGCGTGAAGCAATCGCTCGAACGCACCATCGGCGCGCCGTGTCCCTATTGCCAATCCACCGGCTACGTGAAGTCTCTAACCACGGTGGTCAACGAGATCTACGTGGAGATGCGCAAGATCGCCAAGCATCTGGAGCACGAAGACGTGATGCTGCGCGTGAATCCGGATGTGGCGAAAGAACTAAAGGGCAACAACGGCCGCTTATTAAACGAGATGGAAGAACTGACCAAGAGGACCATCATCGTGAAAAGCGATCCCGCGCTGCATCAGGAGCAGTTCGATATCAACTAGGTCTCCAGCCGCTAGCTTCGAAAAAGGGACGGGCTTAAAATGCCTGTCCCTTCTTTCTTAGAGAGAGAGAGAGAGAGAGAGAGAGAGAGACCGTATGGCAACCATTTTCCGTACCATATGAAGTGGCAATCACTGTGGTAAAATGAATGCCATGACAACCACCCTGACCATTGATCGGGCCGGACGGCTTGTTCTGCCCAAGCCTGTGCGGGAAGAGCTTCAATTGTCCGCCGGAGACTCCTTGGAACTGGAGAGTTCGGAGGATCAAATTGTTCTGCGTCCGGTGCGAGGGGCCGCGACCATGCGGAAAAAAGAGGGCGTCTGGGTAATGCGAACCGGGAAACCGCTTTCGGCGGAAGTCGTAAACCAAACCATCCGCAAAATTCGCAACGAACGTGGGCGCGTCGATGCCAGCTACTTACGCCCCTCTCGCCGCCGCGGTGAGAAAACCAGTTGAAATGGTTCTTTGATACCTCGGTGCTTATTCCAGCTTTTGTGGAAGACCACAAGGATCACGACCGCTGTCTGGCTGTTTACGCTCCGTCCAATAAACGAATCGCATGCTGTGCCGCTCACACCCTCGCCGAGGTCTATGCCGGAGTGACGCGTTTGCCGGGCGTATTTCGGGCGAGTCCCGAGCAAGCAATCCTTTTCCTTACCGACATCGAAGATCACCTCACAATCGTCTCGCTCGATAGTGCCGAATACTTGACGACCATTCGACAGGCGTCGACGAACGGGATCGTGGGTGCAACGATCTACGATGCGCTCCTGGCCGCGTGCGCGATCAAAGCCAGGGCGGAGACCATCTATACCGACAACGAGAGGCACTTCCGCATGTTCGGCCCCGAAGTTGCCAGCCGAGTCATGAGACCCTAGCCGTTAAATCCCCGCCCATGTGGGGACAGCCGCCCTCGGCTATCCGCAGCCACGGCAAGCGATGCTCCCCGCTTTGAGGGCGCGGATTTCATCCGCGCCGCAACCCTTTTTATTGTGGAACAGCGCTAGCTCCCTGTCTGTGCCAGAGCCTTCACGGCAAGATCGGAGCGATCGCGGAGTTTCTGCACCGTTTCGTGGACGGCTTTGGCCGAGGCAGCGTCGCTGCTTTCGGCCATTTTGGCGACACTTCCAGCTTCCTCCGTCGTGGTGCTGGCGATATCGAGCAGAACCACCAGCGCGTCCGCATGGAGCTTCCACAGCGAAGACATGCTCTGGCTGCGTTTGAGTTCTTCGAGTTCTGTGTTGATTCGCGCCACGCAAGAAACCAGGCGGATTAATGTACGAGCGACATCGGCGCGCAGACTCTTCTCCTCAAGAAAGCTGGCGTTGTAGGCTTCGGCTTCTTGCGCGGTCAGGGTCAGATTGAAAAAGCGCATGGGCACAACCTGGCGATACTTGGGATCGGCCACGCGCACAAAGACCCGAATCGATTCCTCGACACGCCGCAGTTTGCCTTCTTCAACTGAAATTTGCTGCGCGGTGATCGCAGGAGGCTGGAAAGCCTGAACAGCGACGGGAGCTTTTGCAGCAGTGGCTGCGCGTGCAGTTTTAGCGGCGGCGGCCGCCTTGCCGGAGGACTGGATCGCGTTGCCTGCGCTAGGCGCGAGCAAAGACTTGCGGATGGGTGGCCGCCGGTCGAGTTCTTTTTTCAGCTTCGACACGCGCCGGAACTTTTCCAGCGCACTTCCGTAGTCGGCCCGAAGCATTTCCTTTTGCTCGATCGCCGCTACGTGTTCGACCGTCACTTCCACGCCATCCACTGTGCTTAGAATGCTGCCGCCCATTTCGTCCAATGCCTGGGCGAATTGTTTAATTTCTCCCAGGGCTTTGGTGAAGAGCAGGTCGAAGCGCGCGCCGAATGCGGCATTGTGGGCAGCAACGGTAGCCAGCACGCCGGGGTGATAGAAAGAAGAGTCCAGCCAGCGCTTCAACTCGCGCACTCGCGAAACAATGCCGGAGTCCATTAGCGCATTGAAATCGCGATAGCGGGCAATTTCTTCGCGTAACGGATCGAAGTTTCGCAGCAGCTGTACGTGTTCTTCCGGCAGCGAGGGCACATCCGTATCCGCAAGAATTTCGATCAGGGCAATTTCGAATGGCGAAAGCGGCAGCGATCCGTCGAGTCCGTAGCCGTGCTGCTGCCACTGCCCGGCGACGCGGGGATGGCGGTAAAGAAAAGTGGAAATCAAATCGGTCTTATCGCGGTTCACCTCGCTGGGTTCGCGACGCCGGACAAAATAGCGAAGCAGAGCCTCGGCAACTTCCGAATCTGTATCTGGAGTGAGTGCCTGCCGCATCATTGCGGGCGTGATGGCCATATCCAGCACGTGCAGCCAGCGATACATCCGGGAGAGAGTTTCGGGAAGATCGCCTTCTGAGTGGCGAAGCGAAAGCTCGTCAAGCCCGCTCGGAACGGGCACATCGCCGCCCAGCGAGTCGCGCATCAGCTTCTGATAAAACCCCTGGACCGTCGCCAGGATCGACAACTCAAACTTAAGGTCCTCGGCCAAGAAACGCTCCCGCAAGCGAGATTCTCCTCGTCAGTTGAGGGAATTCTTATTGCTTTTCCAGTAAAGACGAAAGTCACCAGGGTCGCAAGTTACTACCGGGGGCGGAACCGTCACGCAAGCGAGGAGTTTGCTTTCCGGAGGTTCATGGCCTTCCGTGCAGAGGCAATGGTCTGAGATCGCTTCTAAAAAAAAAGCTTCAGAAAACCACGGTTTTATTGCCATAAAGAAGAACACGGTTTTCCAGATGCCAGCGAACCGCGCGCGAGAGGACGACCTTCTCGAGGTCGCGGCCCTTGCGAATCAGATCTTCGACAGTGTCTCGGTGAGAAACGCGGACTACGTCCTGTTCGATGATCGGGCCATCGTCCAGGACTTCGGTGACGTAGTGGCTGGTCGCCCCGATCAGCTTGACGCCACGTTCGAAGGCCTGGTGGTAGGGGCGGGCGCCGACGAAAGCGGGCAGAAACGAATGATGAATGTTGATGATGCGTTGCGGATAGTGGTTAACGAAATCATTCGAGAGAATCTGCATGTAGCGAGCCAGCACCATGAAATCGGCTTTGTGCTCTTCGATCAGCGACTGGATTTGGTTTTCAGCCTGCCGCTTGTTGTCCTTTGTGATGGTGATGACGGTGTAGGGAATCTTGTAGAAATCGGCGATAGGCTGGTTGTCGGGATGATTGGAAACAATCAGCGGGATGTCGCAGGCGAGTTCGCCGCTTTGATGACGGTAAAGGAGATCGACGAGGCAATGATCGTACTTTGAAACGAATATGATCATGCGCTGCCGGTGAGACGACTGTGCCAGACGCCAGTTCATCTGAAACTTTTCGGCGATGGGAGAGAAATGTTTGGTGAAGTCAGCGAGGTCTTTATCAGTGAGGTCGATATCGAAGTCTTTGGGATCGAACTCGACGCGCATCAGGAAGAGGCCGGATTCTTCGTCGGCGTGTTCGTCGGCATGCAGGATGTTGCCGCTGTGACGGTAGACGAAGTCGGCGATGGTGGCGACTTCGCCTTTGGCGTCAGGGCAGGAGACGAGGAGGATGGCGGAAGGCTTCATGCAGTCTTTATGTGCCGGAGCCGCCTCGTCTCGGCCACTCTCCATATCAGGGAAATGTCGAAGGCCACAATGGTTAAGTCCAGTACCAGAGACGTCGCAAGCGTGGAGTAGAAATTACCAGGCGACCGATATCCGCTTGGTGCGAGTGCCCAGCCCAAAGTTGACTGAACCAGCAAGAGATTGAGCACAACGGCTAAAATCCATACGCCCAGGCTCACAGGATGCGGCTCAGTTGGTTGTGTAGAACGAAGCACACGTATTCTCTTTAGGCCATCGGCAACCAGCTCCACTGAGCACCACGTAAGCAGCAGAGTCGTGGCGGCAAACTGGACCACCATAATGACCGGATCTTTGGTTTGACCCCAGGGATTCGGAAACATCATTACGTCGTACACGATCACTACAGGCCACAGATTAGCTGCGCCCGCCCAGACGAGCCACTTTCCTGTAGTTGGGAAACGAGCTTGCATGAGGCCGCCAGCAATCAAGAGAGCTGGATATAGAAGGAAAAGGATCGGAAACAACGCAAGAGCCGATGCAACACCCGTCGCAATCGCCAGCCAGCGTATTCTTGAAGAAAAGATATCGGTCTGTTCCATGTAAAATAACCTGAAATGACCCGCCAAACCGCGCGTCATTGATCACACAGCTATTTCTTCAATTGTTTCAAAATCTCTCTCGCCGCATTGGCCCCCGAGCCTCCCGTCAGTCCCGCACCAGGATGGGTGCCGCTGCCGCACAAAAACAAATTCTGAATCGGCGTGCGATAGCGTGCCCAATCGAGCAGCGGACGCATGGTAAAAAACTGGTCAAGCGCGAGGTCGCCGTGGAAGATCTGGCCCCCGGTTAGTCCGTAGACGTCTTCGAGATCCTGCGGCGTGATGATCTGGTGAGTCAAGATCAGTTCTGGCAGATTGGGAGCGTATTGTGCGAGCGTCTGCACTACCGTTTGGCCGAGCGCTTTGCGCTGGCTTTCCCAATCGTGTTTCAGTTTGTACGGCGCGTACTGCATGTAGATCGACATCACGTGCTGGCCTTCGGGCGCGAGCATGGGGTCGGTTAGCGACGGAATGGTTGCTTCAAGATAGGGCTGGCGCGAGAAGTTGCCGTACTTGGATTCGTCGAAAGCTCGCTCGATATAATCGATCTCGGGCCCGATGTGAATGCGTCCCTGGAGCGCAGTTCCATCGCGGTTGTTCAGCGCAGTGAAATTGGGCAGAGCAGAGAGAGCCAGGTTGACTTTCGCGACCGTGCCATTGCCGCGATAGTGCTGCAGCTTCTGTACGAAATCCGGCGAAAGATGCATCGGGTCGGTCAATTTGAGCAGAGTACGTTTGGGGTCGGCATTGGAGATAATGGCAGCGGCATTGATTTCTTCGCCGGTAGTGAGCAGCACGCCGGTGGCGGCGCCATCTTTCACGCGAATCTCGATGACTTCGGCTGCGGTGCGAATCTCGACGCCTGCAGCCTGCGCGGCCGAAGCCATCGCGTGCGTGAGCGCGCCCATTCCGCCAGCGGCGAAGATTGCGGACCCAGCAGGATGCGGATCGCCGGCGGCGCGGATCAGCAACTGCAGGCTGCTGCCTGCCGACCAGGGACCGAGGAAAGTTCCGAAGATTCCGCGTGCCGCAATGACGGCGCGCAAAAGTTCGGTCTCAAAATATTCCGCCACCAAATCGGCGACGGCCATCGGCCCCCAGCGCAGCACGCGGTACATATCACGCTTGCCGAGATTTCGCAGAGCGCGGCCGGTCTTGAGCATGCTCCACAGGTCTCCGCTGCTGGGGTGATCGATGTCGGGTGGGGTCGTGGCGAGGGCTTCCGCGATTACTTTGCTGATCTTATCGAGCGAGTTTCTGAACTCTGGATATTTCGCTGCGTCTTTCTGTGAGAAAGCGGCGATCGCCTGCGCAGATTTATTCTCGTCCTGATAAAGCGAAAGAGCACGGCCCTCGGGCGTGAGCGCGGTGACGCAGGTTTCTGGCGTGATGAATCGCAAGCCATGCTTTTCCATCTGCATGTCGCGGACGATATCGGGACGAATCGGGCCAGCGGTGTGCGCGAGTGTGGAGCAGCGGAAGCCAGGATGGAATTCCTCGGTGATGGCTGCGCCGCCGACCTGCACGCGACGCTCGAGAACGAGAGGCTTGAATCCCGCCTTAGCCAGGTAGAACGCCGTAACGAGGCCATTGTGCCCGCCGCCGATGATGACGATGTCGCGTGCCCTGGATTTCGTCTCGGGCATGTTACGCCGCTCCTTTGTCTTTGAGAATTTCGAGAGCGGCGAGACGTCCCGGCGCTCCCATGATGCCGCCGCCGGGATGCGTGGCCGAACCGCACATGTAAAGATTCTGGATGGGCGTGCGAAAACGCGCGTAACCCGGCGCTGGGCGCAGAAAGAAAAGTTGCTCCAGCGAAAGTTCGCCTTGAAAGATGTTGCCTTCGCTCAGTCCCCACTCGCGCTCGAGATCGAGCGGAGTGATGACTTGCCGGTGCAGAATGATGTTCTTAATGTTGGGCGCGTATTCGGCGATGGTGTTGACGACCGCATCGCCGAAGGCTTCCTTTTGATCATCCCAGTTCAAGCCGGGCCGTAGCTTGTAGGGCGCATACTGCACGAAGCAGGAGAGCACGTGCTTGCCCGGAGGCGCGACCGAAGGATCGGTGAGCGAAGGAATAACCATGTCAATGTAGGGATGACGGGAGAAGTTGCCGTACTTTGCGTCGTCGTAGGCGCGCTCCATGTACTCGACAGATGGTGAGATGGACATTGCACCGCGCAGGTGCGGGCCGGGTCCGGGCATGCACTTGAAATTCGGCAGACCATCGAGCGCCATGTTTACTTTGCCGGAGGAGCCTCGATATTTGAAACGGTTGATATCTTCTAGAAAATCGGCGGGCAGATGCTCGGCTTCGATGAATTTGTTGAAGGTGAGTCTGGGGTCGACACTGGAGGAAATTGTGTCGGCATAAATTTCATCACCGTTGGTGAGTATGACGCCTTTGGCCTTGCCATTTTTGACGATAATTTTCGCGATGGCGGCCTGCGTGCGAATCTCGACTCCGGCCTCGCGGGCGGCATCGCCAATGGCGTTTGAAATTGCTCCGGTGCCCCCGCGCGCGAATCCCCAGGCGCGAAATGCGCCGTCGATTTCTCCCATGTAGTGATGGAGCAGAACGTAGGCGGTGCCGGGCGAGCGCACGCCGAGGAACGTGCCGATGATGCCGGAGGCGGACATGGTGGCTTTGAGCACGTCGGTCTCGAACCATTGATCGAGAAAATCGATGGCGCTCATGGTCATGAGCTGAACCTGGTTGTACTTGTCGTAACTCGACATGCCCTGAAAACGGCGTCCGATGAAGAGCAGTTTCATCAGTTCGCGCGGGTTGAGCGTGTTGGGATCGGGCGGGACCATGCTGAGAATCGGTTTCACGAAGCGGCACATGGCCTGCATGGCTTTGCCGAATTCGTCGTAGGCTTCGGCGTCGACGCGCGAGTGACGGGCGATCTCGCGGTGCGTTTTTCCATGGTCGTTGACGCGCCATAAGTAATCGCCGCTGGGCATGGGCGTGAAGGTTCCGTCGAGTGGAAGAATCTCGAGGCCGTGGCGCGGGAGATCCAGGTCGCGGATGATTTCTGGCCGCAGCAACGAGACCACGTAGGAGCAGACGGAGAACTTGAAGCCGGGAAAAACTTCTTCGGTGCAGGCCGCGCCGCCGAGAATGTGGCGCCGTTCGAGAACCAGAACTTTTTTCCCGGCACGCGCGAGGTAGGCGGCGTTGACCAAGCCGTTGTGGCCGCCGCCGATTACGATTACGTCGTATGAATTGGAACCAGCCATGGGCTCTTAGCTCCTAGCTTTTAGCTTGAATTGCTGAAGGGTCGGGAAACGCAATAATACTCGCGAAGGGAGTTAGTGCGTCGGAAAGATTAGAGCCCGCTGGGAAGGACGCTCCAGCTGCGGAGTACGTTCGACAATGTTGGCATCGGTGAGAGCATGGCAGACGCGAATTGCCATTCTATCGGGAATGGGGAGTTTTGTCTGCATGATTAGCCACCCAGAGATTTGTTGCGTGGGAGATCCTTCGCTCCGCCTGAAGGGCGGCTACGCTCAGATGTAATGAAAACAAAAAAGGCGTGCCTCCAAGGGTAGAGTACGTGCTCGAAGCACAAGCCCTGAAGGAGGCACGAGATGATCCACGTTGGCGTAGATCTTCACCAGAGATTCTGTTACATGACGGCGCTGGAAGCAAGAGGCAAGATCATACAGAGCGGGCCGGTGACGAATGAGAAGCTGGCGCTGCGGCGGTATTTTCGGCAGTTTCGTGGGCAGGAGGTGCAGGTGGCGGTGGAGGCGTGTGGCTTCTGGCCGGGGTTTCGCGAGGTGGTGGAACCGGCAGTGAAGCGGTTGGTGCTGGTGCATCCGCAGCGGGTGAAGGCGATCGCGTCGGCGAAGCTGAAGAACGACCGGGTGGATTCGGCGACGCTGGCGCATTTGCTGCGCTGCGACTTGTTGCCGGAGTCGTGGAAGGCGGACCGGGAGACGCAGGCGCGACGGCAGCAGGTGCGGTTGCGGGCGACGCTGGTGCGGCAGGGGACGCGGCTGAAGAACCAGGTGCACGCGGTGCTGCATCAGCAGGGGCTGCATTCGCCGGTGACGGATTTGTTCGGCAAGCGCGGGCGGCTGTGGCTGGCGGGATTGCAACTGCCGGCGCAGGCCCGGGAGTCGGTGAACGTGTGCTTGCGGCTGCTGGACGGCTATCGGGGAGAGATTCAAAAACAAAATCTCCAACTAAGTGAAAAGGCAAAACATGACAAGCGAGCCGAGTGGTTGATGACGATTCCGGGGATTGGGGAGTGTTCGGCGATGATGCTGCTGGCGGAGATTGGAGACATCGGACGATTTCAAGACAAAGAAGCATTGTGCAGTTACGCCGGGCTGGTGCCGCGGGTACGGGAGTCGGCGGGCAAGGCGGCGCGGGGCGGGATCACGCGGCAGGGTTCGCCGTGGCTGCGCTGGATCATGGTGGAAGCGGCGCAGGTGGCGACACGCTGTTCCCCGGCGGCGCGGCGTTACTATGAGCGGTTGCTGCGCAAGAAGCACAAGCACGTGGCGCGGGTGGCGCTGGCGCGCAAGTTGCTGATCGCGGTCTACACCTTGCTGCATGATGGCGTGGTGTTTGACGAAGACAAGTTTGCGGCGGTGTAAGGGGAATCCGTCAGCTCGAAGTCATCCTTGCTCTTCGAGAGCGACGCTCAGATGGAGCGGCGGAGTCCGGACATACCTTATGTGCCTCGAGCACGGATAGAAGCCTGTCCGCATCGCCGCAAGAAATACCTGTGGACAGGTACGCCTGTTTTCATAGAAGGATGACGCAGCATGTTTATTCACAGTCAATTCTCAATACCCTTCCTCGGCGTCATCCCGAAGACCCGCGTTTTCTCCAGCGGGGCGAGGGATCTCCCGCTGATTTGCTGCCGATTCCAGCTTGTATTCATTGCCCCAGTATTCGCCAAGTCGTCCCAGCGCGGATTCATCGATTCGATGAGCTTTATTTTCTTTTCGCGCCGCCAGCCCTTGATTTCCTTCTCTCGAGCAATAGCGGCGTCAGGATAGAAGAAACGTTCGTAATAAACGAGGCAGGTCAGGTTGTAGCGGCTGGTGAAGCCGGGTATGAGTTTGTTCTTGTGTTGCCAGATGCGGTGCGGGAGATTGCCCGTGATGCCTGTGTACAGAACGGCGGGCTTGGGAGCATTGGTCATGATGTAGACGAAGAATTGTTTGGGAGGGCGCATAATTCTTTTTATTGCAGTCGGTCTTGACATGTCTGTGACGAACGAACATAGAGCCGATTCAAGGGAGGTCCCTCGCTCCGCCTGAAAAACGGCTGCGCTTGATTGCATAACGACGTTGGCCCGTCGCGAGTAGATTGGTATGCGATGAAACAAGACCAAGGCTCGTGAGAGGAGCCAACGTCATGCTGATTATAGGCTGTGATTTTCATCCGGGGTTTCAGCAGGTCGCGATCTTTGACAATCGAACGGGAGAGATTCAAGAGAAGCGGTTGCAGCACCGCGGGGAAGCGGAGCAGTTCTACGTTTCTCTGGCAGGCCATGAAGTGCGGGTGGGGATGGAAGCTTGCGGACACTATCCGTGGTTCGAGCGGTTGCTGGCGGAGTTGGGATTCGAGCTATGGTTGGGCGATGCGGCGCGGGTGCGGGCCTCGGTGGTGCGCCGGCAGAAGACGGACCGGCGGGACGCGGAGCATCTGCTGGATCTGCTGCGGGAGAATCGGTTTCCGCGGATCTGGGTGCCGAGCCTGGAGGTGCGGGATGTGCGGCAGTTGCTGGTGCATCGGCACAAGCAGGTGCAGGCGCGGACGCGTACGAAGAATCAGCTGCAGGCCATGGCGCTGAGCCATGGGGTGCAGAAAAAGCACAAGCTGTGGAGCCAGGCGGGGCGGGCGGAGTTGGAGCAGTTGGCTTTGCTGCCGTACGCGGCCCAGCGGCGAAAGCGGTTGCTGGAAGCGCTGGACTCGCGGGAAGCGGAGATCCTCGAGCTGGACCGGCGAGTCGCCGAAGAAGCGCGCCAGCGGCCGGAGGCGGTGCGGTTGATGACGCATCCGGGAGTAGGCTCGGTGACGGCGTTGGCGATGGTGCTGACGCTGGGGCCGGCCGGGAGGTTTGCCTCGGGCAAGCAAGTCGGCAGCTACTTCGGCCTGATTCCGAGTGAGAATTCCAGCGGCGGGAAACAGCGGCTGGGCAAGATCAGCAAACAGGGCAATTGGTTTCTGCGCTTTTTGCTGGTGGAAGCGGGACAGACAGCGGCGCGGTTGGATCCGCAACTGAAACGCTTCTATCGCCGCCTGGCGGCGCGCAAGAATCGCAGCGTCGCCAAGGTGGCGGTGGCCAGAAAGTTGGCCACGCGGTTGTACCTGATGTTGCGCGAAGACTGGACGTACGCGCAACTGTGTCAGGCCGTCATGCAGGTAAGCCCGAGTCATTCCGTGGCCGGCCAGTAAGAGCCGAGCACTTGAGTGGGCAGCCTGCCTCCCTGAGAGGCGGGGAGATCGAAGTGAGTAATCGTGGGAGCAAGTCCCGAAGAGATGGATGGTGGGACCTGAAGTCCCCCTGCAGGATTGAATACAGTGACGAGCTTGGTCTGGACATCAAAGACTTTCTACGAGAGCGAAATGGCGCTGCTTTCGGCGTCGACGTCGAAGTGTCGCCTAAATTCGCTTGACAGGGCGCAGCGTCGTTAGAGACGGAATGACGCCGGTGATCAGGGCTCTGACGTATAATCCAACGTCGAACTAATTTTTCGAGGCCACTCCATTGCCCATTGGAACCGCGTTTCACGAGAGAACTTTTCCGCTTTGCCACAGCCTGAATTACCGCGAGTGGTCGGGATACTACACGGTCAGCGTGTATGAGGTGCATCATGAGCACGAGTACAACGCCATCCGCAATGCGGCGGCGCTGATCGATATTTCGCCGCTCTACAAATATTTGATTACGGGCAAAGACGCGACGCGGTTGGTGAACCGCGTGATCACGCGCGACATCAACAAGGTGAAAGTGGGGCAGGTGATTTACTGCTGCTGGTGCGATGAAGAAGGCAAGGTGATCGACGACGGAACGGTTTCGCGGCTGGAGGAAAATGTTTATCGCTGGACCGCGGCCGACCCCAGCTTGCGCTGGTTCCGGCAAAACGGCCTGAACATGGACGTGCAGGTCGAAGATATTTCCGAAAAAGTTGCGGCCCTGGCCCTGCAGGGACCGACTTCGGCGAAGTTGCTGAAGTCCGTGGCAGATGCCGATGTCGCTAACCTGAAATATTTCCGCGTGACCCACGGCAGAATCGCGGGCGTGCCCGTGGACATTTCGCGCACTGGTTATACGGGCGATCTGGGGTATGAAATCTGGGTGCCATTAAAAGACGCAAACGACGCCGTGAAGGTGTGGGACGCGCTGACGGAAAAAGGCAAGCAGTTCGATTTGCACGCGGCTGGCATGTTGGCGCTCGATGTGGCGCGGGCGGAAGCGGGACTGTTGCTAATCGAAGTGGACTATACGAGTTCGAAGAAGGCGCTGATTCCGTCGCAGAAATATTCACCATACGAACTGGGTTTCGCGAAGATGGTGCATCTCGAGAAGGAGAACTTCATCGGAAAGCGGGCGCTTGAGCACGACCTGAAGAACGGCGTGGCGCGGCATTTGGTCGGCGTCGAAGTCGATTGGACCGATGTTGAGGTGCTCTATGAGCGCTACGGGCTCACGCCAGCCGCGCCGAGCCAGGCTTCGCGCGTGGCCGTGCCCTTGTACTCCGGGGAAAAGCAGGTCGGCAAGGCCACGACGACGAGTTGGTCGCCCATCCTAAAAAAGATGATTGCGCTGGCCAGCGTGGAGACGGAGCATTCAAAGCTGGGGACGCAATTGCAGATGGAGATCACGATCGAAGCGATCCGGCTGAAGACGAATGTGAAGGTGACGGCGATGCCGTTTTTTAATCCTCCGCGCAAGACCGCTGTGCCGGTATGAAATATTGGAAGTCTGCGGCGAGCATAAGCTAAGCGGAAGCTGCTCCGTCATTGCTAACAAACTGCCTCGCAAGACTCTGTTGTAGGGCTACAGCCTACGCCTCGGGTCTAGAGCGGTCGGATCGTCTATTCCCCCAGCCGCACTTGGGGTATTCTTTCAAAGCTATGAGTCGTCCTCGACAGGATTGGCCAACACTGAGCCCCCTGGTTATCCTGGCCGGGATTGTGTTGATTCTGTATTTCGCTCGCGCGATTCTCATTCCACTCGCTCTCGCTTTGACGCTTAACTTTCTGTTGACGCCACTGGTGAACTTCTTTCAAAAGCTCCCCATGCGTCGCGTACCTGCGGTTGTGCTGGCGTTGCTGATTTTGGTTGTAGCCCTCGCAGGTGTTGGTTGGGTAGTCGCGCGGCAACTCCTGGAGGTGGCGAACGATCTGCCCAAGTACCGTCTGAATATCCACAATAAGATTGAAGCCCTTCATTACCCGCCGGAGAGCGCACTGGGGCGGGCAACCGAGAGCGTGGAAGAAATTGGCAAAGAGTTTTCGGATTCGACGATCAGCCCCGAGGCTCCCTCGTCCGATTTATCTGGACACGCTTCGCAGCCCGGCGCTCAAGCTGGTTCCCCAGCCAAGCCAGCGTCGCATCCGCAAGGTCCCTTTCCGGTTCAGGTCGTCGCCGTTCCGGCGAATGGTCTGGCGTACCTTCGCGAGGTGCTGGCTCCGGCTGTGATCCCACTGGCGACGACGGGCATGGTCCTGATATTCACGGTGTTCATCCTTATAGCGCAGGAGGACTTGCGCGATCGATTCCTGCGCCTCGCCGGCGTGCCTCAGTTACACGCCATGACGCTGGCGTTGGATGACGCGGGTCGCCGCATCAGCCGCTACTTGGTGATGCAATTTTTGGTGAATGCCTGCTATGGGATTTGCTTCGGGGTCGGCCTGTTCTTGATTGGTATTCCGAATGCTACCCTCTGGGGGGTCATTGCCGGTCTTCTCCGCATCGTGCCCTATGTGGGGGCACTGACGGCTATGGCGTTTCCACTCGCGCTATCTCTCGCGGTATTTAATGGTTGGGGACCGCCAGTTCTGGTTTTTCTGTTGTTCGCTTTGCTCGAAGTGATAGCCGCAAATGTGGTAGAGCCGTGGCTATACGGTGCTCACACTGGGATCTCTTCGCTCGCGCTGCTGGTCACGACGGTTTTCTGGACGACGCTGTGGGGATGGGCGGGACTGGTATTGGCAGTCCCTCTTACGGTGTGTGTGATTGTGCTGGGGCGCTACGTCCCGCGCATGTCGTTTCTTCATATTCTGCTGGGTGATGAAACTGCGCTATCAGTTGAGGCACAGTTTTATCAACGTCTGCTTGCACTGGATCAGGAGGATGCCCGGCTGATCGCAAATAACTTCCTGAAAACTCATTCGCTGGTGAGCTTATACGACGGGGTGCTAATCCCTGCGCTCACTTTAGCCGAGCAGGACCGGCACAAGGGCGCGTTAGACGAAAGGCGGGAGTCATTTCTGTTTCTCAGTTTGAGCGAGATGATCTCGGAATTAACCGGCTACGGTTTAGAGGAAACTTCGGCGAAATCGAGAAAGGCGAAATCGCGCTGGATATTTGGCGGGTCGCTAAATTTGCCTTCGAGCCGCGCGGAACCGACCGCTTCGGCTGCGCGGGTTTTCTGTTTGCCGGCAAATGATCACGCCGATGAGATCGCGTCCTCGATGCTCGCCCAGTTGCTGGAGCGCTCCGGCTACGGCGTGCTCTCGCTGCCTGTCGGTTCTCCGCTCGAAGAAATTTTGGCCCATCTTCCGCCCGAGCCTCAAGACGTAATCTGCATCTCCGCGGTTCCTCCTTTTGCTTTTGCCCAATCTCGTGCCCTATGCCAGCGCGTCCGCATGCGCCTGCCTGAGACTAAAATCCTTGCTGGCGTTTGGGGATTCGCCGGCGATATCGAAAAGGCTAAAGAGCGCTTCGGAAGTGTACAGCCAGATCGCGTCGCGCCTTCTCTTGCTGCGGCAATCGAGCAGATTAACGAATGGCACAAGGCGAAGCTTGCGTCCGAAGCGGCGGGCCGGGTTGAGGCGTAATGCGGTGTCGCGAACCTAAATGAGGCTTGCGTCGTCCTGCGTTTTCCTGCCGAATACAATCAATTCCCTGCCAACAGCAATACTCCGGATCGAGGCGATTCGGCTGAAGACGATGTCAAGGTGACGGCGCTGCCGGTGTAAAATTGCTGACAGGTGCTTCTTTTATGCCTACCCGCGTCGAGCGACGAACGGTTGATCTTTCGGGCTATCCGGACCTCGTCGTCATCTACCTCGGCATGCGCGTGAATCGCATTGCGGGAATCAGGACGCTCCTGGGATTCGGACCAAAGATCTCTGCCTCGGTTGATGCCCATCCCGACGGATTGCTGTTCCACGAAAACTTTGTCTTTTCTTTTTTCCCGATGCATATCGGCATACGCCAATACTGGCGCGATCAGGAGTCGCTGCTGAAATGGACGCGCTCAGATCCGCACCGCGAGTGGTGGCAAAAGTTCTTGAAGGATTCTGGTGGAACCGGCTTTTGGCACGAAACCTATCTCCTCCGAGGCGGGATGGAAGCTATTTACGACGATATCGTTCCAAAAATCGGATTCATGAGTTTCGCACCCGTGATGCCCGCACGCGGCCCAATGTTCGGCGCAGCTTCGCGTGCTGGAATGCAGGCTGCAGGACCACCGGTACTGTCCGAAAAGGACCTATACGAGCATCAAGAAGGCAGACAAGCGAGCTGAAGATTGGTCATGCCATCTTTTTACGCATCGCTTTGCGTTTTCCAGCCACGTAAATCCAAACACCAAGCAGAAGGAGCGCGGCTGTCCCTCCGACAATCTTAAAGAGCGCCAGTGGTCTGTTGGGTTCGTCGGGCTGCGGAATCAAAGATAAAACGATTGTCAACGTCGTCGTGACAAATCCGAGTACTGCGACCAGCTTGGCCACGGTGCTCCCACCCGGCACGCGGATTACTTCTGGTCCCGCAGGCTCGCGCTGCAGCTTGATCATCGCGGCAAACAAGTACAAGTAAGGAATGAAGTAAACGATCACACCCATGCTGACCAGCACGTCGTAAGCACCTTTGACGCTGGTTCCGGCCTGGCCGAGAAAAATAAAGACCGTGCCGAGAACGAACTGAGTTAGCAGGGCGACCCATGGAGTTTTCCAACGCGGGTGGAGTGCACCAAAGGCCGGCGGCAGGAAACGGTCAAGGCCGGCGACGAATGGTAAGCGAGCAACCGCGGCGAGGTATGCTCCGGCGGCGCCGATATTACTGAGCGCGATCAGGAATGCCGCGACCGGAAGCACTCCGGGGAAACCTACACGGGATGCGGTTTTCGAGATGGCCTGGACCAATCCCTGCAGGTTGCTAACTTCACTGGATGGCAGAGCGAGCAGAATGGCGGCGGTTCCAAGAATGTAGCAGAGCGTCACGGTGACTCCGCCGAAGAGCAACGCGAATGGGATCGAGCGGCGCGGGTTCTTGATCTCTTCTCCCATGAACGAGGCGGTCTCGCATCCACCGAAGGCAAATGTCAGTACTGACCAGAAAATAATGTCGTTGAAATGCGTGCTGGGGGTCATCGAGTGCAAGGTGAACGAAGTGGCCGAGCCGTAACGATGCCATGCGATCAATCCCATCACGATGACGATGCCCACGGGAATCCACATGGCGAGCGCGCCTATATTGTGCAGCCACTTGCCAACGTCAAGGCCGACGATGTTCATCAGAGTGGCGGCACTCAGCGTGAGCAATGAGAAGACAATGTAGAACGTGGCGTTGTTCGAAAGATGCCCCCATGCGGTCTGACGCATGAAGAGAATGTTGCTGGCGGCGAAGTAGAGGACGGCCGGGAAGTAGGGAAGATTGCTGGTCCAATAAGTCCAGGCGGACATGAAACCGGAGAAATCTCCAAAGGCCCGCTTGCTCCAGACATAGAGGCCGCCCTCACTGGGATAGCGGGAAGAAAGCTCTAGTACGGAAAGCGCAAGCGGGGTGTAGAAACAGAGCCAGGCGCCGATCCAGATGACGATGGAACTTGGACCAGCTGCAGCTGCGGTGGCGATCCATCGCAGGCTGATGCCGGTGACCACGTAAAACAAGACCAGATCGCGGAAGCCGAGCACACGCTTCGGCCGGTCGGGGTTACCGGCTTCGGCAATCGACACGCCGGAGGAAGGGAATGAGATTCGGCTCAGCGCGTCGAGGTCCGCGTTCGGGTCAGGCAATCTGGAGTCACCGGGATCGGGTTGCGATCCAGCAAGGAACGCCCGACACAGATCTAAACATCGATCTACACCACGCGGCAAGATGAAAATTGTCGGCGGTTCCCTAGACCACCACTCAAAAACCTGGTCGAGCTTCGCTCGACGGACAGCCGGGGGCGGCTGTCCCCACATTTCTTGTCTCAGTTTCAATCAGCGGGGAATGTAGTCGTCGAGAAGTGGGACGACGAGGGAAGTGAAAGACAGAGCGCGCTGCTGAGCGGCTTCCGGTGTTTCTCCGGGGAACATCGAAATTGTGATGCGAACCAAAGCCCCATCGCTTCGGTTCATGCGAATCGCGTCCTTCACCAGGTAATATTTGGCCCAATATTCGCTGGCTACACCACGATCGTGAGCCCAGTACCAATACAACACCAGCCGTCGCGACTCAGCTTTGGAGATGACATAGCGATTGGCGGGAAAAGGGCCGTGACCTGGCAGGGCGAGCGTAATGCGAGTTCTTTGTTCCGGGTTCCAGCCTGCGCCCGGAAGGCAGTGCTGCGGGGAGTGGATCGTGTCGCCCGCACGCTGGGTGGCGAAGTACGCCAGGAACAAGTCAACCTCCGGCAACTTGCCGTCGGGGTCTTGATACACGCGTTCCATAAAATCGCCTGCTCCCAGCACTTCGAGGGTTTCCTTGTCCAGAGCGACCTCGGTGCCTTCCCAGTTCCCGAGTTGCGGTGGAAAAGACGAGAGCGGCCGATGCTTCGGAATGATTTCAGTGCGCCCTCGCGCCTGCAGCAAAATTGCGGTAAGACCGATCAGTACGACCGCGAGAACAAACCGGAGGATGCCGGTTGCCTTCATGATCCTTCACCCTCTTCATGCAGGGAAACGCGGATGACTTGATGCAGCAGATAAAGCATAATCAGCGAAATTACGAAGATCAGCCAGCCGGAAAACTCGTGAAAGAAGCCCTGTGCTTTTTCCGGATCCCAGTATTGAACCAGCAGGCCGGTCCCAACGATGCGAAAACTGTTTGCAGCAACAGCTATGGGAATCGATGCGAGCGCCAACAATACGCGTACGCTGACCCGCCGTTCCATCAGATAGCCGTAGATGATGGCAAGCGTCATGAGCGACATCAGCGAACGGATGCCGCTGCACGCCTCCGCCACTTCCAACGCCATGGCCGGAAGAATGATGACGTTGCCTTCGCGCAGCACGGGTACGCCCATCCAGGGCAGTGTGCTGCTAGCTACTTTGGATGCCAGCAACTGCAGCGGGAATGTGATCTGATTGAACAGGATCGCTGGAATGGGGATCATCAAGAGTAGAAACGCCCAAGGGAACAGAACTGCGCGGAAAAAACTCCAGCCAAGAAACAGGACCATCAGGCCAGCTAGTACCACCAATAAGGATAAGCGTGAGAGAAAGAGTTCAGCGCCCATCTGGCCGACGATGAGGACACATAATCCCAACGCCAAAAACAACAGGCCCCACCACGAGGGGTGTACGCTCACTGCGGTGAGTCGTGAGCGCTCCTGCCATATTACGAAGGCAGAAAACAAGGGAACGAAGAAACCGTGCGAGAAATTGGGATCCTTCCACCATTGTGCAACTAGGTGAGCGAGCGTGGGGCCATATATCCAAAACAACAGAGCGGCGAAAACCGAGGTTTGCCAAAAGATGATCCGGCTCCGGTTTGCCGCGCGAGCGCGCATGGTCGATAACTCGGGATGGAGCACCTGGCTCAACGGGACAGACTCTATCGTTACAAGGGAAATTAGCTTCCAGCATAAGTGAAGAGCATCCCATCCGCAATTAAAAGGTCCGGTACAGGAGCAACCCGATGATATGCGAGAGGCACCGTAGAAGGCGGTCCGCCAGTGAGCACCGCTTTGCCTTTGAAAGGAATGGTGTTTGGGTAATAGTTCCTCAATCGGGACGATCGCAAGGGAACTCTTGTTACTCTCGATTGAGAAATTACTTTCCGTTTTATACGGAACACCGCAGGTGAACTAAGTAGTTTTTCTTGCTCCCCAAGGTCATGCGATGCCTGTATACTTTTGAAAATATGGCGGAAACGGGTAACGCAGCTTGCCAGTTCAAGTGAACGCGATGGGGTTTGCAGTCTGCCGCAACTCAAGGGACGTCCGCCAATGTCGTTAAGCCCGTTTAGAGTTTTGTTCGCGAGAAAAAAGATGGGATCGCAGGTTCGCCAAGGCGTCAAAGAGGCACAAATCGCGGTGATTCCCGACCCACTGAGATTGGACTTCGTGGAGGGTGTGAGTCCCAGCATGCGGAGCGTAGAAGCAGTGATGCTGGAAGTTGCGCAGACAGAAGTTCCCGTCCTGCTTCTCGCGGAGCGAGGGGCGGGCAAGAAAGCCATGGCCCGCCGGGTTCATGAGCTTTCGCGGCGTGCCGGACGATCATTTCGAGTGGTTTCTTGTTCCTCATTGATAGCTAATGAGTTAGCTAATTCGCAAGGGGAGATTGAAGTGCTCGGTGTGGGCACGGTTTTCCTGGAGGAGCTGGCAGAATTAAGCTTGGAAGCTCAGGCATGGTTGCTGGGGGCCCTGACGCAAGGGAGCGCGAACGGTGGCCCCTCTTCCTCCTGCGGTCAGGCTCGTCTGATCTGCGGAAGTGCGCGCGATCTGGATGCGGAAGTGAGAGCGGGGAATCTTCGCGAAGACCTGTACTATCGGGTTAGCGGTGTGTGCTTGCGGCTTCCTCCCCTGCGCCAGCGCCGTGAAGACATACCGATTCTGACTGATTATTTTCTTCGCAAGTACGAACGCGATTTTCAACGGACAGTGCCAGCGCTTAGTGAGGAGACGCACCGGCTGTTCCAGGAGTACTCCTGGCCGGGAAACCTCACGGAACTGGAAAACGTGGCCAAAGCGATTGTGGCCCTGGGAGATGAAAGGGTCGCGATGGGTGGTTTGCGTGCGATGCTGTCGGGCTCAGACCATGGCGGCAATGGAAGCAGGATTGCGCTGAAGCAGGCGGCGCGCGCCGCCTCCCGCGAGGCGGAGAAGGAAATCATCCTGCGCGCCCTTACACGAACACGGTGGAACCGGCGTCGTGCCGCGCAGGAGCTGCAGATCAGTTACAAGGCGTTGCTCTACAAGCTGAAACAGATGGGGTGCTCCGAATACGAGGCGTCTTAGGTACAGAGCCGGTTCGGGATCAGGAGGAAAACGAGGAGAACGCATGAAGAAGGGATTGAAGCTGGCGTGCGCGGCCCTGTTAGGGTTTATAACCGTTGCCGTATGGGCCCAGGACGACAGCAGCGAGAATGCGGCCAAGCCGGAGAAAGCGCCCACGCCGGAAGCGCAACCGTCCGCGCCATCGGCGCCAGTCGACTACACCATTGGGGCCGACGATACGCTGAAAATCTCAGTCTGGAAAGAACCTGACATGAGCGTTAATCTTCCGGTGCGGCCCGACGGCAAGATTTCCATGCCGTTGCTTGACGATGTGCAGGCTGCAGGACTGACCCCCATGCAGTTGTCGGGCTCGATCAGGGACAAACTGAAGAAGTATATTGCCGATCCGCGAGTGACGGTGGTGGTGACGGCGATGAACAGCCAGCGAATTTACCTGCTGGGCGAAGTAAACCACCCCGGACCTACGGCTCTGCTGCCAGGCATGACTGTGCTGCAGGCGCTCTCCACAGCTGGGTTTACTCAGTTCGCCAACCTCAAAGCAATTTACCTGCTGCGCACTCAGGACGGCCAGGAGACCAAGATACCGTTTAACTATAAGGATGCAATCAAAGGCCGGGGCACGCAGCAAAACTTGGTGCTCAAACCGGGAGACACGCTGGTTGTTCCTTGAGGCCGGGAAGGAGCGCCCGGAAAAAGACCCGGGGAAAGAGGGCCGAAGAGGTAGACGGATGAACAAAGGCCACATCATTTTGACCCTGATGCTGATTCTGATCGTGCGCAGCGCGGCACGGGCGCAGGACGAGCAACAACCGGCCCCTGCCCCGGTTCCCGCCGTTGGGCAGGACGAGAATGCTATCCCGACCGTGAGCGAGAACCCGCCAATTTCCGCGATTGATCAGCCAGGGCTTGAACCGCACGCGGCACCGGAAAGCTTTCTGGTACCCGGCCTGCATTTCAGCGAGTCGGTGGATTCTAATGTCGGAGATACTACGGCCGGGTCATCTTTGACGTCGGTCACTCGAGCTCTGGGAAGCTTGACGTTACAAAAACTTTGGAAGAACTACGACGTGGCCATGGATTACATCGGCGGCGTTGCCTATTACGATCAGTCAGGTCTTGGGGTACAGCAACTGCAGCAATTCGATATCGACAACCGGATAAACTGGAAGCGCGGGCAGTTGGCCATCCGGGATTCGTTCAGTTATCTCCCCGAAGGTACTTTCGGCTTCGGAGCTTATGGTGGTGGTGGGGCCTACAACTCCGGAGTAGGCAGCTTGAGCTCGGGTTTGCTGGGAGGAGGCGCGTTCGGCGGGCAGTCGAGCGCTTTCAGCGGAGGAAATGGTCTGAATATCGCGCTGGGCGTGGTGCCCCGTATTACGAATTTTGCGTTGGCCGATGTTGTCGAGGAGCTGACGCCGAAGTCGTCGGTAACATTTGCCGCGGGCTATGGACTCCTGCATTTTTATGGCAATCTCACTGACCAAAATTCACTGGTTGGTCCGCTGCAGGAAAACGTCTCCTTTATTGGCAGCTCCGAATATACCGGCCAGGTTGCATATAACCGAATCCTGACTCCGAGGGACCAAGTCGCCGTGAGTTATGGCTATCAGGCCTTTGACTTCTCCGCGGTGGGCACCGCATTTCACTCCAATGTTGTGCAGGCGATGTACGGGCACCGTATTTCCGGGCGGATGGATTTCACGATTTCGGCGGGACCTCAGTTTACCCGCATCAACCAGCAGGAATGCAACATTCCCACGATTCCAGCTGCGTCCTGCACTGGTCTCGGCGGCACGGTGACGACCGTGGGAGACTCGCGGGTGGGCGCTGCCGGCCGAGTGATGCTGCGGTACAGGTTCCCACGAACCTCAGTTTCGCTCAGCTACCAGCGCTTTGACACGAATGGCTCCGGGATTTTCGCCGGCGCGCTGAGCGACATCGTAACGGCTGATGCCAAGAGGCCATTAAGCCGCGTCTGGGACGCGTTTGCCGACGCCGGCTATTCCAGAAACAGCCAGTTGCAGCTTCCTGGAGCAGTCGTCAGTTCTGGAGTTTTTAGTTATGTGTTTGCGGGAGCGGGGCTCCACCGCCAGTTCGGGCGCAGCTTGCGCGGATTCGTGAGTTATCAGTTTAACTACGTCAGTTTCAATAATGGATGTCCCGTGGGTACAGCGTGCAGCGGTACGTCTCAGAACCACGTTGGTTCGATTGGACTGGATTGGACTCCCCGGCCCATCCGGCTTGACTAGTTTCGGGGCCGGTGGATGGGGCCGGCAGAACGGGATTGAAGATGATAGAGAACCGCGAACTTAACATGGACGACTATCTGGCGATGTTGCGCCGGCGGCTAAAAGTGATTCTGATTCCGGCACTGCTGGCGCCGTTGGCCGGATTTCTGGTCTCGTATGCCTTCCCCGCAAAGTACACCTCGAAATCCGAAGTGCTGGTGACGCCGCCGAAAATCCCCGACGTGGTGGTGCAGCAAGTCTTCACCGAGGATCTGACACAGCACATCACCACGATTGCGCAACGTGTTTTGAGTCCGAGCCGGCTGCGGCCAATGGTGGAGACGCTCGGGCTGGCCAAGGGAGGCCAGAGCGCTGACGATGTCGCTGCCAGCATCCCGGGCAACATGGAAATTCTGCCGGTTCCCGATATCTCGCAGTTTGGTACGAAAAAAAGGCCAGGACCGAACACCACTCCGGTTCCCGGCTTTTACGTGAACTACACTGCGTCGACAGCCCGCGAGGCGCAACAGATCTGTACGAATCTGACCTCGATGCTGCTGGAAGAAGACCTCAAGTCGAGGCAGGAAGCAACCCAGGGTACGACGACATTTCTTACCCAACAGGTGGAGGACGCCAAACAGCATATCGACGACCTCGACCGGAAACTGGCTGCTTTCAAGAATCAGCATCTGGGCCAACTTCCGGGCGACGAAGATAACAATGTCAAGATTCTGATGGGGTTGAATTCCCAACTCGACGCCAACACGCAAAACCTGAACCGTGCGACTCAGGATAAGTCCTATACCGAGTCGATGCTGGCGCAGCAGTTGGCAGCCTGGAAGTCGGCGCAGTCGTCGAATAATCCTCAGTCCTTGCAGCAGCAGCTCTCTCAACTGCAAGCTCAACTCATCGACCTGCAGGGACGCTATACCGAGGACCACCCCGATGTCATCAAGACCAAGGCAGACATCGCGGAGGTGAAGAAGGAACTGGCGGACATCAACAAGACATCCGGGAAAACAAGCGATGCGGCAAGCGACAACGGCTCCGCGACAGAGCCGCCTGAGATTCGTCAACTGCGGCTTCAGGTCCATCAGTATGAAGATTTGATCGCTCAGGGGACTCGCGACCAGAAAAAGCTTCAGGAAGAAATCGCTTTATACCAAAGCCGGGTAGCGTCGAGTCCTGGCATTGAAGAGCAGTACAAAGAATTGGCTCGGGACTACGACAACGCGCAGAAGGTTTACCAGGACGACTTGGCCAAGCAAAGCACCTCCAAGATGGCAACGCAGGCGGAGCAGGAGGAGCAGGGCGAACATATGGCGCTTCTGAATCCAGCCGACCTGCCGGATTCGCCAAGTTTTCCGAACCGGCTATTTTTTGCCGGTGGAGGATTTGGCGCCGGCCTGGTGTTGGGCCTTAGTCTGGCGATATGGCTTGAGTTCCGTGAGAGGTGCATTCGCACCGAGGCGGACGCCGAAGCAGCAGTTGGACTTCCCATGCTGGTCGCAGTTCCCTGGGTGGTCCAGACAGAGCCGGTTAATGGCAATGGCAAAGGTCATTTCTGGAAACGCAAAAAACAGCCGGAGGAGAAAGAAGAGACGGCTGGAGTTTAGGCAGGGGTTCAGGCAAAGGCAAGAGCAAAGAGAAAGACATGTACAAAGAGTTCTTCGGCTTGCGGGCAAATCCGTTCAACGTTAATCCGGACCCGCGTTATTTGTTCCTGACGCGGCACACCGAGGAGGCATTGGCGTGCCTCACCTATGGCATCCAGAGCCGTAAAGGGTTTGTGTTGCTGACCGGGGAAGTAGGAACGGGGAAGACCACGCTGATTAATAAGTTGCTCGAGTGGTTGCGGCTGCAGCAGGTATCGACTGCGTTCATCTTTAACTCGCGCCTGAACACAACGCAGTTCCTTGATTACATGATGGCGGATTTTGGTATTCCTTGCGATTCGAAGGCTAAAAGCCAGATCCTGCTGCGACTCTATAACTGGTTACTCGATCGTTACCGGGCGGGCGAGACCGCGGTACTGATCGTCGATGAGGCGCAGAATCTCACCGATGAGGTACTCGAAGAAATCCGAATGCTCACCAACCTGGAGACGTTTACCGAGAAACTCCTGCAGATCGTACTGGTTGGCCAGCCGGAGCTTGAACAGAAGTTGAAGCAGCCCCAAATGCGGCAGCTGCGGCAGCGATTGACGCTGCGCGCCCGGACGCATCCACTCACGCTCGAAGAGACCAAAGCGTATATCCAGCAACGGTTGCGGATCGCAGGTTCCAACGGCCAGCATATTTTCGAAACCGACTCCGTGGTCGCAATTCACCGCTATGCGAGCGGCATTCCGCGGGTCATCAACCTGTTGTGTGAGCATTGTCTGGTGAGCGCGTTCGTCGACCAGCAGAAAGTAATCGCACCCGTAGTCGTGGATGCAGTGGCGCGCGACTTTGAACTGGGCGATGGCAGCGTGGCCGGAGCCATGATTGCGCTGCCGCCATCGAACCACGATCGGATGAATCGGGATAAAACTGACTTAGTAGAAACCTTACGGTCGCTGGCTAATCTAGCGGACCGGCTGCGCGAAGAAGATAAAGACGACCTCTCCCGGGAGAGGAAGATATGAGCAGAATTCACGAGGCGCTGAAGAAGGCCGAACAAGAGCGGGCGGCGGCGCAGACAGGTTCGCCGCAGGGAGGTTTGCCGCAGCCCAGCTTCGCTACGTCGACCACGGCTGATCCGCCCGTGACTATAGCAGAAGAGCCGCCGATAGCGGCGGAGGCGCAGGCACCTGCCGCTCCATTCCTGCCTCCCCTGCCGTCATTCACTAATTCTTACACCCTCGACGCCTTATTGGGGCGCTGTGCGCAGTTGCAGTGGCAGCCCGACCCGAAAACCATGCTCTTTTTCAACGGCGACGATAGCAAGCGCGGCACCGAGGAGTTCCGCACGTTGCGCTCGCGGCTGTATCACACGCGCGAGAAGATGACGCTCAAAAAGATCCTGATAACCAGCGCATTGCCCAAAGAAGGCAAATCCTTCACCGCGGCAAATTTGGCGCAGGTGATGGTACGGCAGCATGGACGGCGTGTTCTGCTGATTGATGCCGACTTGCGCGGTCCACGACTTCACCAGATGCTGGGCACGACTTCGTCGCCCGGCCTTACCGACTACCTGCAGGGCGGAAGCGACGAATTCTCGATCATGCAGCGCGGGCCGATGGAAAATCTGTTTTTTATTCCCAGCGGTCATCAGATCACCGAACCGGCTGAATTCGTGGCCAATGGACGCCTGAAGTTTCTGCTGCAACGGGTAGAGGCGTTGTTCGACTGGATTGTCATCGATTCGCCGCCAGCCGTGCCGGTTTCCGATGCCAGCGTCCTGGCAAAAGTCTGTGACGGTGTGCTGATGGTAGTTCGCTCCAATGCGACGCCGATCGATATGGCGCGCAGAGCCCGCGAAGAATTTCCCGACCAGGCTCTGGTCGGGGTCGTGCTGAACGGAACAGACAAAGAGGCTTCTCCTTATTCGCGCTATTACTACGAGGCGTACGTGAAAGATTCGACCGAGTCCAAGTCTTAGGGAATAGGGAACCCGTGATCCGGCTGTTCAAAGTTTATTATCCGCTGCGCACGTTGATTCTTCTGGTGGGAGAGGCGCTGATTGTTTGGCTTTCGTTCCTTCTGGCAACGCTATGGCGAAATCAGGACAGCTGGTTGCTGCTCAACGTAGACGGCGGATACATACAGGTGTTGGCGGAGCTGGGACCGAGGATTCTTGTGGTTACAGCCGCAGTGCTCCTTCTTTCGCACTGGTTTGATCTGTATGACGCGTCCAGTCTAAGCGCGAAAGGTGAGCACGCATTCCGCCTTTTGCTCGTGCTGGGTTTCGTGGCCTTGGCGCTGGCTGTTTTGGGCTCCCGGTATCCCGGCCTTCTGCTCGGAAATGGTTCCGCATTCTGGGGACTCGTCATCCTCACCTTCACTTTGTTCTGCTGGCGCTCGGTTTGTTCCTGGATGGTCAAACAGCCCTTCCTGCGTGAGCGGGTTTACATACTCGGTACAGGCGATCGCGCGGAGCGGCTGGTAACGGGGCTGCGCGAGCGCTCCGCTCTGGGCGTGGAAGTGGTGGGATGGACGGGGGACGTTGACGGCGAATTGACGCGCGACATCGTGGCCTTGCACCTCATGGGTTTGGCCCGGGGGAAAAAGGGGCTGCATCGTGTGATCGTCGCGATGCCAGATCGCCGCGGCACCTTGCCCGTAGAAGAATTGCTGAACCTCCGCCTCGCGGGCGTGAAGGTGGAGGAGGCCACATCGTGGCTGGAAAAGATCACGGGGAGAATTGAAGTCGAACAGTTATATCCCAGTTGGCTTATCTTCGCCGAGGGATTTCGCTTCAGCACTGTCTTCCGGCTGGTCCGCCGCGGTGTAAATTTTCTGTTTGCGCTCGCCGGACTCGTAGTCTCGCTCCCCTTGCTTCCTTTCGTTGTCCTGGCTGTCAAGCTGGATTCGTTCGGGCCAGTATTGTACCGGCAGCAACGCGTAGGCCGGGGCGGAGAGATTTTTTATTGTTACAAGTTCCGTACCATGCGTATGGATGCTGAGGCCGACACTGGAGCGACCTGGGCCACCGACGACGATCCGCGTATCACACGCGTGGGGAAATTTCTACGCGTGTCGCGGCTCGACGAGATTCCTCAGTTGTGGTGCGTATTGAAAGGGGATATGCATTTCGTAGGTCCGCGCCCGGAGCGTCCGGAGTTTGTCGAATGGCTGAGCCGGGAGATTCCGTACTACGGAGTGCGCCATGTGGTGCGGCCGGGAATCACCGGCTGGGCGCAGGTGCAATACAAATACGGCAACACTCTGGAAGACGCTCGAGAAAAACTCCAATACGATTTGTTCTACATCAAGAATGCCTCGCTCGGTCTCGACCTGCTGATCATGTTCCAGACGATTAAGATTGTGTTGCTGGGACGCGGTGCGCAATGAGCGTGATCAGCTTGACGTAGGTGGGTTTCCCAGCTTATCCAGTTCGACACGGGAAGGAATCATCCGGCCCATCCGCAACGCATGATAGAGCCATGCGAAGAAAGCTGAGTTGATCATGCAGAAGTAGTAGGGCAAACGCAAAAATCCTGGTTTGAGCGTCACTATCGCGCCCAGAGCGGCCAATCCGTAGAACAGGAGCTGCGCCCCCAAGAACCATCTGTACGCCGGGTCGGGCCACAAAACAACGTTCGCGATGATGAGCAGAACCATCGCCAGCGGCACTACCAGCCGGCCTGCTTTGTGGGAGAGAAGACAGAACAGGCTCATCATTCGCGGTGGCCATAGCAGGCCCTTCACTTCCCGCAGTTGACCGATATTGCCCGCGGTTATGCGAACCCGCCGGGAGAAGCCCTCCATTTCGTGCGCTTCCTCATAAGCCACAGCCGCCGGCTCGTAAGCGATGCGATAGCCGCGCTGCCGAATGCGCATGGGAATGACGAAATCATCGTTGATGGTATCGGCGGCGGGGAAGGGATAGAGCTCCCGGCGAATCGCATAGAGCGAGCCATGAGCGCCAGTGAAGCCTCCCAGCTTGGCTTCCTGTACTTTCAAGAAGGTCTCATACTTCCAATAGAAATCCTCTTGCACGCCCAGATTGGCTTGTTCTTTCTTGAGGACGCGGTAGACGCCACTTACCGCTCCCACATGCGGATCGGCAAAATATTCCACGAGATGCCGAAGCGAATCTGGAGCTAACATGCTGGAAGCATCGGAAAAAGCTACAATCTCTCCGGTCAGAAGCGGAAGGGCATCGTTCAATGTGGCGACCTTGCCTCGATTTTTCGTAAATTCGAGCAGGCGGACTCCGCCCGGCGCTTTTTCCTCCGCAAAGGAGCGCACCACCTGAGCCGTCGCGTCAGTGGAACCATCCGAGGCCACTACGATTTCCAGCCGTCGGGCAGGATAATCGAGCGAAAGCGCATTCTCGATCTTCGCCCCAATTACTGCGGCTTCGTTGTAGGCTGCAATCAGCAGCGAGACGGAAGGCTCGATCGATCTCGTTTGGAACGAGGTGCGAAAGAACGCCGGCAACACCCACAGCAGCAAGGGATAGATCAAATAGACATATGCAAGCAGCCCGGCCGAACTCCAGAACAGAAGCTTGATCATGGGAACGTCAGGCAGGCCGTGCCCGAACGCAATAGAGTTGGCCAAGCACTTCGCAGGATTCGATTCGGAAGCCGGCCTGATTGAGGTAATTTTCCACCTCACTCATCCGCCAAAAATAGACTGGGCAACCAGCAACTTTAAGGCGCACCTTGCGGATTGCCATGCGCATCGTTCCTGCCCGAGGCCAGGCTGAAAGGAAGGTGCGGCGGGTAAGTTTGCGTATCACCTGAAGGCGGTCCAGCGGATCCGCAACGTAGTCCCAGAATCCTATCGCAATGACAAACTCAAAGGTCTCAGAAGTGTTCCAGTCCAGCACGTCGCTCAACACGAATCTGCAGTGGTCGGCTACGCCTTCGCGATCCACCAATTGTTTTGCCAAACTGAGCATTTCGGGAGCGAAGTCCACGCCCGTTACCTGGGCGCCGCGCTGGGCCAGGGACACCACAAATCGTCCCGAACCGCAGCCCACATCGCATACCGTTGCGGGCCGAAGCTCTTCCGCCTGCCGCATCACCCAGTCGAACCGCTGATACATGTCTTTTCTAAGCCAGTGGTTCAAGCGGCGCACAATCGGATGGCTCTTGCCGGTGTAGATTGAGTCGAACTCGGGCGCGATCCGATCCCAATATTCGGCTATCTGGCGGGATTCATCAGTCTTTGGATTGGCTACAGGCATACAGGTCAACATCCTCCGCCATTTCGGCTAGTCCGCTTTCACGGAAACTCGTAAACTTCCCTTCCCGGAGCATATCATTCAGGCGCTGGTGGGTCTTGGACAGATTCATATAGTGGCGAATCCTGGTAGTCGGGTTGCTTGGTAGTCGAGGCTGGTTCGGGTCGATCTCCCAGGGATGAACATAGGCAATGATCGGCAATCCCTCCTTCCGGGCATGTTTGATTCCAAACCGGGTGTACCACTGCGGCAGCAAGCGCAGATATCCGCCTCCTCCTACCGGCAAACTGTGGTTCCCGATTCGGAAGGTCGTAAGTGGATACTCCATCAAGGGGCCGGCGGGGGTCTTAATGCGAAACGGGGCGCGGGGCGCGTCCGGTATTCCGTAGCGATCATGATGTATCGGAAAGATGCTGGAATCGTACGTGAATCCAAGTTCCACAAGAATTTCGAGCGCCCATAAGGAGCTGGCTGTAATCGAGTACGTCGGAGCTCTGTATCCGCAGATAGCCAGACCGGCAATCTGTTCGATGACATCTTTTGCCCGACGCGTATCCTCAAGAAATTCCTTAGGATCGAGCCGGTAGATCAGGCGGTGCCAGTAGGAATGGCAAGCCAGTTCGTGTCCGGCGGCCGCAATTTCACGGACTAAACCGGGGAACCGCTCTGCGACCCAGCCGACCACGAAGAAAGTGGCATGGACTTGATGCTCCGCCAGTAACTGCAGAATTCGCCGCGTGTTAGCTTCCACCCGGCAATCGTACTGATCCCACTGAGAGCGCTGCACTCCTAGCGCCTCGGCATGAAAATAATCTTCAACATCTACAGACATAACATTCATGAAGGATTCGGCAGGCATCCATTGAACTCTGGTCAGCGCGTGGGTAAACGAGTTTGCTATTGTTGACGCAAGCCTTCATCATAAGACCGACAGGCTTCAGGCGCAATCAGGGCTGACGCAAATGCAATGCTACCTAGAGGGGGTGGAGACAGCCGCCCCCGGCTATCCGGCCAGCGAAGCTCGGCAGTTTTCTCAAATGGCAGGGAATGATTGAAGGTGGTGTGCCCGTGGCATGGGTGGGCGCACGATTGGAAAACGGGCGCAGCCGAGCGCAATCCCAGCGCGAGAGTTGCTGTGTATGCTGGTTGAAATTTGACTGTTTCACTGCAGCCCGGATTCCTCTGCTTTTTGCGCTTTGATCACGTATCCCTCAACCACGCTCCCAGAGAAGCCCTGCTGGCGAAGAATTCGGCTCATGCCTGAGTACGTTTGAAAAGAATCGTAAAAGCGGCGGCTGAAGGGCTGCCGCAGAGTGAGCCCAAAAAAATGAAAGATGTAGCCGTTGAAGATAGCCCAGAGGCCGCCAATTATCGCTCGGGGATGGCCGCCGCGCATGCGGCGAAGCAAGTCGCGCAAGGCGAAGCCGAAGTGGTGTAGGTTCAGGCTGACGCAGCCTCCGGGCTTAAGCACTCGGGAAATCTCGGGAATGGCAGCATTCAGGTTCATCAGTGGTAGGGCAACCCGCGAAACCACGATGTCGAATGCGCCATCTCGAAACGGTAGACGTTCTCCGTCTCCGCAAACGAAGTGAGCATCGGGATAGCGCTTGCGGTTGTGCCGCAACGAAGCCAACTCGATATCCAGCCCGACCTGCACCTCTGCCTCAGGCAAGTCCGGAGCGGGTCCGCAACCCACATCAAGGCATCGCGTTTTGTCCGCGCGTGAAGTTGTTTTGAACGGGGGACTCGCGGTTGCAGCCAGCGTGTTCATGCTAGTCCCATTCTCGGTAGAGAAAACAGCAGAAGAAATTATAAATGATGCAGTGAGATTCGTCAGCGAAAGGAACCCATTCTCCGCTTGTGACCAAGGAAAACGTTTCGCCTTTGCTGGCGAATTGTTGTACTCTGATATTTGAGGAGATAGGATGGTTGACGCAATGATAAGTGCTTTAGAATGAGTAATAATCGCATGTCTCCTTGCAGCAAGCGCTGAAGCGTATTGCGGGATTCAGGCGGTTGAACATTTTCGGCAACAGACTTCTCCATGAACAGGTTCCAGGCACATTCCACAAACGTCGCCGGCCTTGATAGACCCCGCAACACCACCCTGGCGTACCGCGCCCTTGTGGCCTTCTCGCTGATCAACTTTGTCCGTCCGGAGGACTTCATTCCCGGACTTTCCATTATTCCCGTTGCGAAGATCACCGGCGGGATTGCTCTGTTGGCGCTCATCTTTGCATTTCCGACCGCTCGCCGCCGCAGGCTGCCTGTCGAACTCAAGGTTCTGCTCTTACTTTTGGCCCACATGATCCTCTGCATTCCGTTTGCGGCGTGGCGAGGCGGCGCTTTCGATGCCGTGGTCAATAAGTTCTCGAAAGGCGTTATCGTTGCGATCCTCATCTACATGGTTGCGACTTCCATCGGCGAAGTGCGCCGGCTGCTTGCCATTCAAGCGGGAGTGACCGCGCTGGTGACGATCGCGTCTGTGCTCGTTCATCACACGGATTACGGCAGGTTGATGGGAATACAAAAAGGGGTTCTGGAAAACCCGAATGACCTGGCAATTAACATAGCGATCAATTTTCCGTTATGCGTCGCATTCTTCTTCGCGGCGAAAAAAACCCAATCGAAGTTGTTTTGGGCTGTTAGTCTCGCCTTCATGTCATGGGGGGTGGTTGCCACCTATTCCCGCAGCGGCCTGCTCGCGATGGTTGTAACGCTTGCAATTTGCCTATGGGAGTTTGGAATCCGAGGCAAGCGGACGGGGGTGTTGGTCGGTGCTGCCTTCGCTGGGATCGTTGCACTCGTTGTGGTCGCCGCCACGCCCAACTATTTGATCCGCATCGAGAGTCTGGTACGCGGCAACATAGAAGGCTCCGGCGACAGGGGTTCCCTTGAGGCGCGCGAGGAGCTGCTGAAGGACAGTCTTTCGATCATGGTCAGGCATCCTGTTTTCGGGGTCGGACCGGGCAACTTCGCCAGCTACACGCAAACGTGGCGGGTAGCCCACAATACCTATACGGAATTGGGAGCCGAGACTGGTCTGCCCGGGCTATTTCTCTTTCTCTTAACGCTCGGTCTCACTTTCCGCAAAATAAGGCGCACTCGAAAACTGCCCGGATATCAAACTAGCGGGGACATACGTTTGTGGACCAGCGCGCTTTGGGCTGCGATGGGGGCGTACGCTGCGGGAGCAATGTTCGATTCGACGGAATATAACCTGTTCCCATATTTCATGGTGGGATACATCTGCGCCGTTTATCAGATCGCGAGCGTTACGCGGGGGGAGATCAATTCCCCGCAGGATGAAGCCCAGAGTGGAGACAACAGAAAACTTGGCGACCGTGCGAGAGGCGAACGCGAACTGGTCTGGACTCGCTAGCGAAGTCCTGGCCATCTTGCGTTGCGTGAGCTGTCAAGACCGGCTGGACCAGCAACCCGATGGGCTGGTTTGCATGGGTTGCGGGAGGCAGTATCCCGCGATCAACGGTGTAGTCCGCTTTGTCGATGCACAAAATTACGCCGGCAGTTTTGGATTTCAATGGAAGATCCATGCCCGGACGCAACTGGACGACGCCAACAGCCGGCGGTCGGAAAATGCATTTCGCCGGCGTACTGGATTCCGGCCCGAGCATCTGGCAGGAAAGCTGGTGCTGGACGTCGGATGCGGCATGGGGCGGTTTGCCGAGGTGGCAACCCGCTGGGGCGCGCACGTAGTGGGCATCGATCTGAGCTTGGCCGCCGAGGTTGCAGCGCAAAACCTGGCCGACAGAAATGCCGCCATTTTTCAGGCAGATGTATTTCAACTGCCCTTTGCCGAGGGCAGCTTCGATTACATTTACAGCATTGGCGTGCTTCACCACACCCCAAGCTGCGAGCAGGCCGTCAAAGTTCTCCCGAAGCTGCTGAAACCGGGCGGCCGCCTTGCCGTCTGGTTGTACAGTTCCTACAACCCCTGGTATCGCATGAGCGACGTTTACCGGAAAGTTACCCGGCGCATCCCTCAAAAACTCTTATACAAATTGTGCTATGGTGTACGCCCGCTGTACGGTGTGCATCAGATTTTGAGGAAAATTCCGTTGGTTGGAAGGCCTGCGAGCAGCGCGGTAGCGTGGCTGATTCCAATGTCTTTCAATCAAGATGCCGAGTGGCGAGTGCTCGACACATTCGATTGGTACTCGCCCTGGTATCAGTCCAAGCACTCTTATGAAGAAGTTTTCCGGTGGTTTGAGAGCTGCGGGCTGGAGGATTTGCATGTCGCGGAGGAACCAATTTCGGTGAACGGGCGAAGGCCCTTGCAGTGACCGCTCCTCTGACATGCTGGGTAGTTAAGGGTGTCGCGGGGTGCGTTCTTTCGTTAATTGCGCCGGCCAAACTGCGATGAGCAAAAAAAGAAATGGAATGAGAGGAGCAGTTGCACCGGCGCAGTCCGGTAGAAGTCTATTTGGAAAACTCTCGTACGGGAGGTGGTTTCCGAGTTATGCCTGGCAACGGCTCACTCGATCCATCCCGCGTACCCGGGTCCATCTGATCATTGCTCTCGCCGATCACTTTGAGCCGGCGATTGTGCCCGAGAATGGCCGGGCCCGCGCGCCGTTATCCGAGCAGGAGCGACGCGTAGAACGGTGGTGCTCTGAATATCCGCGATCCGTCGATTCATGGCGAGACCATGAGGGACGGCCCTTTGTCCACACCTATTTTTATCCCGCGGAGCAGTATGACAGAGGACTGGTTGATCGCCTCGCCGGCCACTGCCACCAAGGGTGGGGAGAAGTTGAAATTCATCTGCATCACGGCGTGGATGCACCGGACACGGCTGAAAATACACGCCGTCAGCTGACCGAATTTCGCGATGCCCTGGTGATAAACCACGGCTCGCTTTGTTTCATGGAGGGTTCCAGCCAGCCCCGGTATGGGTTTGTTCACGGCAATTTTACGCTGGCGAATTCCGCCGGAGACTATGCCTGCGGAGTCGATAATGAAATGGAACTTCTCGCCGATACTGGATGCTACGCCGATTTCACCTTACCCGCGGCGGCTTTCCACCCTGCGCAGATTGGGAAAGTCAACTCGCTTTACGAGTGCGGTCTTCCGCTCAATGCCCAAGCCCCGCATCGCAAAGGGCGGGATCTGCGGGTTGGACGTGCTCCGCGAATCTTTCCTCTGAATGTGCAGGGTCCGTTGATGTTCGATTTTGACCGGAGCGCTCGCAATGGCGTGGGTCGCTTCGAGAATGCAGCGCTGACTGCAGAAAATCCTCCAAGTTTGCGCCGGCTGACGCTATGGAAGAAGGCGGCGATTTCGGTTCAGCATCGGCCGGACTGGCTTTTCATCAAACTCCATTGCCATAGCATGGATCCGACGCAACGTGAGGGCGTAATCGGAGCACCCATGCAACGATTCCTCTCCGAGCTTGTTGCAGGGGCGGAAGAGAGGCGGGAGTTTATTCATTTCGTTTCGGCGCGAGAGATGGTGAACATAATCTGGGCCGCCTGCGACGGTCGCGAGGGGAATCCAGGGGAGCACCGCGACTATCGCTTAAAGCTGCCTGGGAAATCCGCGACACAGATACGCAAAAGCACAAATCCCCAGGTAAGCGTGAGAGGATAGTGCATGTGCGGAATCTGTGGCATCGTGAACACAGCCGCCGACGGGCGAGTCGAAGCGGCCACGATTCATCGCATGTGCCAGGCGATAGTTCATCGAGGGCCGGATGATGAAGGTATTTACGTTAAAGACGGCGCCGGTTTTGGCATGCGCCGCCTCAGCATCATCGACCTGGCTGGAGGCCACCAGCCGGTATTTAACGAGGACGGGTCAGTCTGGGTTGTTTTCAATGGAGAAATTTATAATTTCCCGCAACTCCGTTCCGAGCTCCAGAGCCGGGGCCATCGCCTATCTACGCATACCGACACGGAAGTAATCGTTCACTTGTATGAGGAGACGGGCCGCGATTGCGTCCATCAATTGCGCGGAATGTTTGCCTTTGCGCTGTACGACCAGCGTCGCCGCAAGGTGCTGATCGCGCGCGATCGCTTGGGAGAGAAGCCGCTGCATTATGCTTTCGATGGCCGGCGTCTCCTGTTTGGATCGGAGATCAAAGCCATCCTCGCCGTAGCGCCGGAACTCGCGCAGGTCGATCGGCACGCCCTTCGGCAATATGTTCAATTCGGATATATACCAGATCCGGCAACCGCTTTTTTGGCAATCAAGAAGCTTCCCCCCGGACATCTGCTGGAGCTGGAGCAGGGCAACCTTTCCGTAAGCCAGTACTGGGATCTTCCAGCATACGGCACACATTCGCCTGCCAGCGAAGAGGAGTGCTTGGAAGAGTTGGAGCAACGATTAGCGGAAGCTGTCAAGATGCGGCTCATCGCCGATGTGCCTCTGGGCGCGTTTCTGAGCGGAGGCGCTGACTCATCAACCATCGTTGCGCTCATGGCCCGATTTAGTTCCAAACCGGTCAAGACTTTCTCCATCGGATTCCGGCAGAAGGATTTCGACGAGACGCCACATGCCCGCCGGGTCGCACAGAAGTTTGGCACTGAACACCATGAGTTGATCCTCGAGCCTGATGTAGTGGATTCAGTCGAAACGCTGACTCATTCTCTGGAAGAGCCGTTCGGAGATGCATCCGCGCTACCGACCTACTACGTCTCATGCCTGGCGCGGCAACACGTGACGGTGGCCCTGTCCGGCGATGCTGGAGACGAAATATTCGCGGGCTATGATCGCTACAAAGTCTGCCTGCAAGATCGTTCGTTCGGATGGATTCCGGATTGGACGCGCAACATCTACCGTGATCACATTCACAAACTGGTTCCGCGCGCTGTGCCGGGACGCAGCTTTAGTTATAGCGTTTCGTTGCCCTGGCAGGAGCGCTATCTGGAGGAGATTTCGCTACACCCCCTCCAGAGGCAGACGGCGCTTCTCTCCGATGATTTTATGGCGCTGGGTGCGGGAGAAGCGCATCCGTTCGATTTATTTCGCAGCTATATCGAACGCGCGCCCGCACAAGATCCACTAAGCCACCTGCTTTATCTTGATTCGAAAACGTATCTGCCTGCGGACATTCTCACCAAGGTCGACCGGATGAGTATGCTTACCTCGCTCGAAGCGAGAGCTCCAATGGTGGACCACGTCTTTGTGGAGTGGGCTACGGGCTTGACTTCAGAATGGAAGATGCGCGGCGCTGAACAAAAATACATTTTGAGAAAACTGGCGCAGCGCGTTGGCGTGCCGAGGGAGGTCTTGTATCGGCCTAAACAAGGCTTTGCCTTGCCCATTGTCCATTGGACTCGAAACGAATTGAAAGATCTGATCCTGACCGTGCTGCTCGAGCCGCGCACGCTGCAGCGGGGCTATGTCAATCCGCGAGCCCTGCGTCAGTTGCTCGACGAACACTTTCGTGGGCGGCGAAACCATGTCGGACGAATCTGGCGGTTGCTGATGCTTGAGCTCTGGCATCGGAATTATCTAGAGAAAATTCACGCCGCAGAATCCGTTGGCGGAACCGAGAACGAGGTTCACGTAATCGGAGGCAGCGCGTGAACCGGAATGCTCCACCAGTCGCCGCCTTGAAGTCTGAAATTGATTCTGAGGCTCCAGATTCTGAGGCTCAAGGAGATTCTGATTCGTCTGGAGCAACCGATACCAGTTCGGCCGTTCAACCTGGCGTCTTCTTGATGACTGATAGCTTTCAGACTGGGGGAAGCGAGCGGCAGTTTGTCGAGTTGGCGCGCGCTCTGCATCCATCCAAGTACGCGGTTCGTTTGGGCAGCCTGCAGCGGAAAGGCTCACTACCGGACGATCTAGGACCGGTGCAGTATTTCGATCTTGGGGGCAGCCTCTATCGCCTGCCGTCACTGCGAACGCGCTACCGTTTAGCGACCTATCTGCGGCATGCTGAAATTGCTATCGCTCACGCATTTGATTTCTACACCAATCTCACCTTGATTTCTGCTGCGAAGTTGGCGCGCGTACCTGTTGTGATAGGAAGTCAGCGCCAGTTGGGAGACCTGCTTACTTCCGCTCAGCGCCGGGCGCAAGTTGCGGTGTTTCGCTGCGCTGACTGCGTGGTCTGCAACTCCCAGGCGGCTGCTGGTCGACTGATTCAGCAGGGACTGCGGCCCGACAAACTACGCGTGATCGGCAACGGGCTACCTCCTGCAGCCTTTGCTGAGACTGCGCCGGTTTTACCGCGGCGTCCCAATTGCTTTCGCGTCGGGATGATCGCCCGCATGAATGCGCGCTCCAAGAATCATAGCGTTCTCTTGAACGCAGCAGCTCGCCTTCGCAGCCGTATGGAGAACTTTGAAATCGTTTTAGTAGGTGACGGTCCATTGCGGCCCGAACTCGAGCGCCAGGCGAAAGAATTGGGAATTAGCGGACTGGTGGATTTTCTCGGTGACCGGCGGGATATCGCTGCCATCCTGGCTTCTCTCGATGTAACGGTATTACCCTCGGCTTCGGAAAGCCTCTCCAACGCCATCCTCGAATCGATGGCCGCAGGAGTTCCAGTGATCGCAAACCCTGTTGGTGGCAACGTTGAACTCGTCGCGAATGATAGGGGAATCCTAGTTCCAGCGGACGACGAAGAAGGCCTGGCTGCTGCTTTGCAGCGGATTGCCACAGATCTGGCGCTGCGGGAAACACTCGGCCGAAACGCGAGAAAATTCGCGCAGGAAACCTTTACGATCGAGCAGATGAGGAAGAAATATGACGAGCTTTATTCGGAACTGCTGGACGGAAAAGGTTGGCATTCGAAGCCATCCGCCGCTCGCGTTGCGCGAAGAAGTTTCCATTCTCCATTGCAGGTGACGATAGTAGCGGCCTCGCTGCGCTACGTCGGAGGCCAGTCGGTTCAGGCAGAGTTGTTATTAAGAAATTGGCAGAATGATTCCGACGTTCAAGCTGACTTTGTACCCATCGATCCTCCATTTCCGCGCGGTCTCAAGTGGGTGGAACGAATCCCCGTTCTGCGAACGGTTGTGCGGGAACCGTTATATGTCCTGGCTCTTTGGCGAGCATTAAAAGATGCCGACGTCGCACACATCTTTTCCGCGTCCTATTGGTCATTCTTGTTGGCACCCGTGCCCGCATGGCTGGTGGCACGCATGAGAAAGAAGAAGGTTCTCCTCCACTACCACAGCGGCGAAGCTCGCGATCACCTGCAGCGATTCCGCACGGCCCGTCTGATGCTCGGCAGAATGGACATGCTGGTCGTTCCTTCCCCGTACCTGGTCGATGTCTTCGCCGAGTTTCGCCTGAAGGCAAAAGCTATACCGAACATTGTGGACCTTTCGCAGTTTGTATTCCGGGCGCGCCCGCGGCTTCGTCCTCACTTGGTTTGTACGCGAGGCTTCCATCCTTACTACCGGGTTGACTTGGTGGTCCAGGCTTTCGCAGAGGTTCAGAAAGTCTTCCCGGAAGCCCGCCTGGACTTAGCGGGGAGTGGGCCGCTGGAAGAGGAAATTCGTGACTTGGTTCGCAACCTAAACCTGAGCGGCGTGAAATTCCTGGGCGTGGTATCGCGAGCGGAAATCGGCAAAGTATATGACGACGCCGACATTTTTGTGAATGCCTCATCTCTGGACAACATGCCGGTTTCAGTTCTTGAGGCGTTTGCCTCCGGCACGCCGGTAGTCACTACTGCACCGGAAGGAATGAATTACCTGGTTGATCATGAGCGGACCGGATTGTTGTCACCGCCGGGCGCGGCAACACCACTTGCAGAAAATATCTTACGGCTGCTGCGGGATGGAGAGCTTGCCTCCCGGCTTGCTAACAATGCGCAGCAAGAGTCCGCTCGCTACCGTTGGCAGGCGGTGCGAGAAGCCTGGTTGGATGCGTACCACTCTCTACTGCCGGAATCATGGGTAGAAGTGAAGGAAAGTGAAGGAAAGACCGGAAGAGGATACTGAGCCCATCGTGAAATCTGCGGCTGACACAGCAACTCGGGGGGGAACCCAGCCTATCGCAGCCCAGCCTATCACAGCGAAGAAAAGTAAAGCTCCGGTTTTTGTAGTGGGCTGCCCCAGATCGGGCACCACTGTCCTTTACCACATGCTGCTCTCCGCCGGAGACTTCGCGGTTTATCGGACAGAATCCAACGTCTTCAATCTGCTGGTCCCGCGATTTCACGGAATGCGTTCTGCGGCCGACCGGCAAGAACTTTTAGATGTTTGGTTGAGAAGTAAACTATTTCGGGTCTCAGGATTGGACCCTCGCGAGATCAGCGCCAAGATCGTGGCCGAGTGCCGCAGCGGAGGAGATTTTCTTCGAATCGTGATGCAGGAAATCGCCCGCAAACAGGGCGTTTCACGCTGGGCTGACTGCACCCCCGAGCATCTCCTATACATGAAAGAGATCAAGCGGCAAATACCAGATGCGCTGTTCGTCCACATTATTCGTGATGGTCGCGATGTCGCTCTCTCATACGTCAAGCAGGGATGGTCGCATCCTCTGCCGTGGGATCGTGATGATGATGATCCTCTCGGAGTCGCAGGATTGTATTGGCGGTGGCTTGTGCGCAGAGGGCGAGAGCAGGCGAAGTGCTTGGGGGCAGACTACCAGGAAGTGCGCTTCGAAGATCTGATTGCGCGGCCGCAGGAAACATTGTCACGACTTGGGTTGTTCGTCGGTCACGACCTCGATTACAACCGGATTCAGAGTGCCGGGATTGGATCCGTCAGCGAACCTAATTCTTCGTTTGCTGCGGAAGCAGAAGAAACTTTCAATCCTGTGGCTCGGTGGAAGAGCAAGATGTCGGCCGAACAGATCGTTGGTTTGGAGGAGCTTGTCGGCGATTCGCTGCTGGAATTAGGATACGGTCCGCTCTTACGACCTGGGTACCGAACGACGCTTCGCGCGGCGCGTATGCGGGCCTCTTATTCGGCTCTATTCGACGCGAAGCATTGGACGAGAACCTACACCCCGCTGGGCCGCTTTGTGCGGTTGGAGCGCATCGAGATCGAACGGTAGAGTGTAAATGCAGTCCCTCATGTGATAGGAACGGAGTTTGTTTCGGGAGCGTGTCGCGCCCATTCGTGGGATTCTCCTTCCAGGCAAACGCGGTGCCACAACTCCAGGTTGAGCAGCCGCCAGATCCGATCATAGTGGTCACGATACTGGGAGCGGTGCTCGCGGCAGAGTTTCTCGATTGCGGATTGCTTGAAGAATCCACGGCTCATGCTTCGAGGTTCCGTAAGGAGGTGCTCGATAGCGTCCAGCTGAGCGCCCGCCAGCCAGCCGCTCCACGGCGTTGGAAACCCTAACTTCTGCCGGTAAATGATCGAGTGGGGAAGCAGATCCTGCATCGCTTTCTTCAGGATCCATTTGCCGGCGGTTCCGTGGATCTGAATGCTGGCGGGAACGCGACTAGCCCATTCCACGAGAACGTGATCGAGAAACGGTACGCGGCTCTCGATCGAAGCCGCCATGCTCATATTGTCTTGCTTCATCAGAAGCTCAACCAGGTAGGTTTTGATGTCGGTGTAGAGGAGGCGTTGAAGAATATCTCCCTCGGATTTTTCCCAATATCCCAGGACATTGCGATAGGCAGAGCCCGCCACAACCTCGGCTTGAAAGTCATCCGTCAGCAGGTCGCTCTGATCTTTTTGATTGAACGCAGAAAAGAAATTGTCGAAGTAAAACGACGCGAATGATTCTCCATCCAGGCCGAGAAAGGTGTGCGAGAGCTTTCGGCGCGCGTTCGCGTTGATCAACGATGAGGTGGCAATAGAGTCGCGAAGCCAGCGCCGAATCCCGCTCGGGACAAGGCCGCGATAAACCCGGTCGAAAGCCAGATTCTTCAAAGTGAAGGCGTAGCGCGAATATCCGGCCAGGGTTTCGTCGCTGCCCTCGCCAGTGAGAACCACTTTGACGCGCTCGCGGGCCAATTCCGCAACGAAGAAAAGCGATACGCTGGAAGGCCAGACGATCGGCTCGTCTTCATGCCAGATAAGTTTTGGAAGCGCGCCGAAAAAATCCTCACGGCTTACGAATACCTCATGATGAACAGAGTTAAGATGCTCAGCCACGGTTCTGGCGTGCGGCAGTTCGCTGTAGGTTTGTTCGGAGTATCCCACCGAAAATGTCTCGATCGGCTCACGCCTGATTTTCGTCATTAACGCAGCCACGGCGCTTGAGTCCAAGCCGCCGCTCAGAAAAACGCCGAGTGGGACATCGCTCATCAGGTGACTGTTCACCGCTCCTTCGAGCAGATCGCGATAAGTCTCCACGTAGTACCCTTCGTCGTGACCTTTATCTCCCGAAGCCGGCGGTAAGTCCCAGTATTGTTCGACCCGCAGATCGCCGCGCTCGTCGATTTCGAGCCTGTTTCCTGGCATGAGTTTGCGCACGCCGTTGTAGAAGGTTTCCTCGCCCGACAGGTGTCCGAAGGCAAGGAACTCAGGAAGTGCACCTCGATTAAACTCGGGACGCACTCCCGGATAGGTCAACAAAACTTTGATCTCCGAGCCGAAAAGAAAATTCCGTGGTGTCAGGCAATAGTAGAGGGGCTTGATGCCGAGGCGGTCGCGTGCGACGAAAAGAGATCTTCGCTTTGAATCCCAGATGGCGAAAGCAAACATGCCTCGCAGGTGCTGCACGCAGTCCTTGCCGTATTCCTCGTAAAGATGAACAATGGTTTCGGTATCGCTTTGGGTGCGATAGCAGTGGCCCCGGCTAACTAGCTGCTCACGCAGCGCTCGATGGTTATAGATCTCGCCGTTGAACACGATCCAGATCGAATCATCCTCGTTGCTGATAGGTTGATGGCCCGTGGAAAGGTCAACGATGCTCAGGCGGCGCATGCCGAGGCCGATCCTGCCTTGCGTGAAGAAGCCGTCGTCATCCGGACCGCGATGGGCAATCACGTCGGACATACGACGCAAAACGCCGGGATCGACGTGCGCATCTTCGCCGAATTCAAATATTCCCGCAATTCCACACATTATGTCGTTCTTCTAGTCCCAGTGCGACTTTCCAGTTCCGAATCTTGACTCAAGACACGGAATCGAAAACTTCGAAGTCGGTGATAAGCGAATCTTGCAGGCGATTTGTCTCGTGAGAAGAAGGCTTCTTCGGCTCCGGACCGCTTACCCACTCGAAGACTTCCATGCGTGACGGAGGCGAGACGAATCGTTTACCGCGCCACTCCCCGAAACTCCCAGAGACCATAATAACGTGCGTGAACCGGCCGGCCTCCAGTTTGCAATAGAGCAACTTTGAATCGCTGCTCCAAGGGCCGCAGCGCCAGGCGCTATTTCCTTGAGCCAGGAAAAGGAACTCCGTGGTCGAACGCGTTTGATAACGATAACCGCGAACTTCACCGACGCAGCCTTCGCCAAGAGCAGCGAAGCTACCGACATCGGACGCATGGGTCACTGGAAGAAGTAAAATTCCGCAGTCTTCGGGGATCGCCACGGTGGCACTCACCCGCAGTACTGGCGCAACTTGTTTTGACCCGTATGCGCCGGAGACGAATCCCTCTGTGATTTCGGTTTTCCACACCGAATCGCGATCGACATGCAACGCCAAGCATGCGCGCTCCGTATCTTTTTCGGTGTCGGAATATCTAGCCAGAACGACGCCGTTCTCCTCGCTGACTTTAACTTCCGGAGCGAAATGCCAGAAGCTCTCAAGCAGATGTTTGCCCTGACCTTCGGCGACGTCCCTTACCAGCCAGAGGCCGCCCTTCACGTGGAACACGAATCGGCGATGCAACACAGGATCGGACAATCTGCCATATCCGTCATGGCTGCCAATAAAGAAGTCAAACGTCTGGCTATTCAACCATGTTTCGGCGTTCACGCGCGGGATGCAACTCCACGCAAATGGTCCCTGCGGAACCGCCTGGTCGAGGTTGTCGACTCTGAGCGTATTGTGCGCGCCGGTGCCGCGGAACCAGTCGCGCTCATTCCCGCCGGAGACATAGCAAAAAGTGCCGGGATCGACCAGGAAGCGCCGTCCATCAAGCGAGAAGCGAATGCTTAGCGCGTCGGCGTGACCGTGACCTGAGTTACCAGTTCCTTGCGGCCCCGCATCGATCATCATCTGTTGTGGGCGAGGCTCATTGTCATTGATGAGATAGATACCGCCCGATCGGAAGGCCTTGGATGCAGCCTCCGGCCTCTCATACGGCTTTTCGAAGGCCCGGATAGCCTCGTCGCCAAAAAGCCAGATCGATTCTTCGGTGAGACCTGCGATTGCATATTTGTCGCAACCGTAAAGAACCGTGCCGAGGGCCAGGGGATCGGTCATGTGCTCGACCTGATTCCGTCGCGGATTGAAAACCCTTCCTCCGTCATCGTCTCCAAAACCTTCGATAGGGCCAACTTCAGAGAGTGCTTGCACGACATCCAGCATTTTCTTCAACACGTCGTCGAATTGTTGGGGAACCGCAAAACCATTTTTGCCGGCAAGGATTCGCGCATGCAAAAAAAAGTCGAGCGCATACACGTGATAGTAGAGTGCTTGCTCGAAATAAACGCCGTCGGGACGGACCTGTCGTTCAGACTCTTGCAGGATGATTTCCCATCCGCGATTTCGCCAGCGTTCCGCCGACGTAATCTCTGGGCATAACATGCCGATAAAGAAAAGCCCAACCGCCTCTCCGAGCAGGTGGGTGTTCGGCGAGAAGTACGTCGATAGATAGCGTTCGATGTATCGTCCATGGGATTGCAAAGCGTGAAGGAGATCGGTTTGAAAAACAGAGGGCAGCTCTGGGCAGCCGGAGAGCAGATGCCGAACCCATAGCCAGGAGAGGCTGCGGAACGCCACTTCAAGCGTGCTGGCCCAGTTCATGCCAAGCGGATACGAATTTGCTTTTTGCCACGAATTCCACTGAGTCACAAGCTCACTCGTATAAGCTGCGTTTCCACTCAAGAGCCAAGCCTTGGCGAGCGTGACCAGATGTTGGTGGCGATTCAACTCCCAGATGACCTTGTGATCGCCGACGCCAGCAAAATCCAGAAAATCGATTTTGAACCAGGGATCGAGCGGAACTCGTCTTCCGCGCGAGGAATGCCAGTCGATTTCCGGGCCATAGTCGAGCTTCTCGTATCCCAGCAAACGAAGTTGATGCCGGCAAATGTCGTCCGCTTCGCGAAGGATTGCATCTGCTTCGCGTGGTAGATGCCTGCGCAATAGTGCAGCGCGGCGGGCTGGCTCGTGATCAGTCCCGAAGAAAAACTTAGGGAGGACGGTAGGCTGCGGCCGCAGTTTGTGCGCGCGTGGTTCGACGCCCATACGATATAGCGCCAGATCGAGCCGCTTCGAAATCGCTTGGCTTACGCGCGTGCGGACTTCATCCCAATTCATCCGGGTCAGGCGCGACCATTTTCTTGGCCAGGCGGAAGCCACCATCCCATGTTACCGTGCTTGGGCGCCAGACGTGCAGAGTAAGGCGCGCCGAGCCTCGGCGGCAAAGCCGGGCCCCATTTTGAGCTCGCGCAAATAGCTGAAAGCAAAGCGCCTATTTTGGAGAGGTCGTACAGTAACTTCGGTGCGCAGCGGTCGTGCGTTGCGATGCCGCCATTGCTATAGTGAGAGATTGCGGGAAGCAAGCCGCGCCGCAGCGGGGCTGGCCGCGACAACTCGTGGGATAGAGGAGTTTGAAGAGTGAGCCTGTCGATCAGTGTGTTCGGTCTGGGTTATGTGGGGTCGGTGTCGGCTGCCTGCTTTGCTTCGATGGGCCACCGAGTCATTGGAGTGGACGTAAATCCCGCCAAGGTTGAGATGATGGAAGGCGGGCGAAGTCCAATCATCGAAGCGAGCATGAACGAGCTCGTCGCCGAGGGCAATCGAGCCTGCCGGCTGCATGCCACGATCGATTCGACCGCGGCGGTGCTGGAGTCCGATCTTTCTTTTGTATGTGTCGGCACACCCAGCTTGCGAAGCGGGAAACTGGACTTAAGCCACATCGAGAAAGTCGCAAGGGAAATCGGCAGCGCGCTGAAACAGAAAAAATCCCTGCACACATTTGTTTTGCGCAGCACGGTGTTGCCGGGAACCACTGAGTCGATCGTCCTGCCGATTCTCGAGCAAGCGAGCGGACGGCGTCCAGGGGTTGATTTCACGGTGGTTTACAACCCTGAGTTTATGCGGGAGGGAAGCGCAGTCGCCGACTTTCTGCAGCCACCGTACACGATTCTGGGAGCTAGAGATTCTTCTCATCTCTCTCCCTTGCGCGAACTATACAAGCAAACTCCCGGCAGGATGTTCGAAACCGGCATCGCCGTTGCCGAGATGGCGAAATATGTTTCCAATGCGTTTCATGCGGTGAAGGTTACTTTCGCCAACGAGATCGGAACTTTGTGCAAACAAATGGACGTGGACGCAGAAGCTGTGACCGAGATCTTTACATCGGATTCACGGCTGAATATCTCTCCGGCGTATTTGTCTCCAGGGTTCGCTTTCGGCGGATCGTGCTTGCCGAAAGATGTGCGGGCGTTGACCTACAAGGCCAAGGAACTCGATCTCAAGCTGCCCATGCTGGAATCGCTGTTGCCCAGCAATGGCGAACACGTGGAACGAGCCGTGGAAGCGGTGATCCGCACGAACAAGAGAAAAGTTGCGCAGCTTGGGTTGAGCTTTAAGGCGGGTACCGACGATCTGCGGGAGAGTCCTCAGGTGCAACTGGTCAAACGGTTGCTGGGGGAAGGCTACGAAGTGAAAGTGTGGGATCAGGATGTAAGTCTCGGCCGCCTCGCCGGCTCGAATCGCCAGTATATCGAAGAGGTGATTCCACATATCGGATCGTTATTGTCGTCCGATTTGGAAGAGGTGCTGATTTGGGGCGAGGTCGTAGTCATCGGGAACAAGTCGGCGAAAAAGGAAGAACTGAACAGACATCTCCGCAAGGATCAAATTGTCATCGACCTGGTCAATCTCGACAAGACGCTTCGCTCCAGTGGGACCTCTTCCTATGAAGGGATTTGCTGGTAAGCCCCGCGCGACAGTGTTCGTCAGAACCCTGCAGCATTTGATACCGCATTGCTCACCCCCGAAGGGTGGGAGCAGGAGGCGATACGACGCCTTGCAGAGTGCGGGCGAAATTTTCAGCCACTTTTGGCCAGCTGTATTTCTCCTGCACTAAAGCTCTCGCTGCAGTTCCCAATCGCTTTCGCTTCTCAGGATCACCCAGTAAGGCGATCACCGAATCGGCAAAATCTTTGGGTGCGTCCGCGAGAACTATATTCTCGCCTGAGTTCACGGGTAAGCCTTCAGCTCCTACCGATGTCGAAACCACCGCTTTACCCATCGCCATCGCTTCAAAAATCTTCAGCCGGGTGCCCCCGCCGATGCGCAACGGCACGATGCAGATCGATCCCTGTGCGACGAACGGCCGTATGTCTTCCACCCAACCGGTTAGTCGAATGCGTTTTTCTCTTTCGGCTAGCGCTTGCAGCTTGCGAGAAGGGCTTCGGCCCACTACTTCGAGAGACACTTCGGGGCGCTGCTGTTTGATCAGTGGAAGAATGGCGTCGGCAAAATAGAGAATCGCATCTTCGTTGGGAAGCCAATCCATTGAACCGGTGAATACCAGAGAGTTCGGAGCTTCCTCAACCGGCAGAGGACGGAAATAATCTATATCGACTCCGGTGGGAATCACCGTCAGCTTAGCGGGATCGAGAAAAGTCGCGAAGGTGTCACGATCCGTCTCAGAGACAGTCAGTACATGATTGGCAAGAGACAGATAATGTAGCTCGGCGGCTTCCATCTTTCGCCATTCTCGCCTCGAGATCGCTTTCCAGATCGGATTGGTGGCGACTTCGTAGTGGCGCCGCCATATCGCAGCTTCCACGTTGTGCGTAAACAGAACCTTGGGAGTAGGCAATTCCCACGGGATCACTCCGGCCGCAGCCACGAAATCGCAGACGATGACGTCATGAGTTTCCTCCTTGAGCAGGGCCCGCAATCTGCGCCCCACCTCGGGGCGGCAATACTTTGTAATGCCGTACGGTTCCGAAGACAGAAGACGAAGGCCGTAGTCAAGCATCTCGGCGGGGCCCCTAGAAGCTGGAAGAGCGAGAGGCACGCATACCACCCGGTCAAAGATGTTCTTTAAATCGGGATGCTGGTCGCCGTCGTGGGCTCCATAGAACGAAAAGAAAGTGACAGAATGCTGGCGCCCTAGTTCGCGAAGAATGCTATAGCTGCGGATTTTTCCACCCGTATCAGGGGGAACCAGTCCGCCTGCCTTTACCCAAAGTATCTTCATTTTAGGGATGCGTTCACCTACTCCACGCCGGCGGTAGCCGAATCGATTGCATCGACGTCGGCTCCGAGGTCCTTGCCGTCTGTCCCTTTGCCCTTGTATGGGCTTGAGGCTTGCAGGTGATAATCGCCGCCATTGCCGCCATTGTAATTCGCGAATCCGACCGCGGCTGCCGATCGTGGAAAAAAGTTCTTCTTTGGCCAGTTCGCCCCGGCCGGGGCGGCGATGATCGCGTTAGCAGTAAACGTGTAATTACTGAAACAGGCGCTGAAAGTCGTGAGAGGATCGTTGTGAAAAGCACAGTTCCCAGGGCCACCACCAGTGGACCACACGGGGGCGCTGCCGGCATTCACGATGTTGTTGACGAAGGCGAAGTTCTTCATCGGAGGCATAGTCGCCACCATATCGCCGATCACGAACAGCATGCGCGACGGAAATGCAGTGACGTGATTGATCGCGACATTCTGAAGCAAAGGTGCACTCGGACCCACCGAGAGTTGTGCGAACTCCCCCGGCCCGGTGTACTTCCCACCGTCGATGTCGTCGATCACGATGTCGTGGATGCTGTAGCGCTGCCCATCGCGCGGGGCGCCCCCATTGTCTGAGGAGGCGTTTGCAATCTGCAGTCCGGCTCCAACATGGCTGATCCAGCTGTTCCGGATGTTCACATCGGTAACCTGGCAAATCGGGCAGAGATTGCTGCCGCTACCGCCTGCCTGATTTTTGGGTGTGATCAGGATGGCAAAACCCACCTGAGTGAAACCGCCCCAGGTGTTCTCCATGATATTGCCATCGAGTAAAATCCGCTGCCCGTTCTTGAGTTCGAAGATATTTTTGATGATAAAAGGATTTCCGTTTGCTCCACCTACAAATCCGGGTTGTCCTTTCATCCATGTCATAGGTTTGAACATATGATTGTGACGCACTTCAATGTCATGCGGCGTCGCGGTGGCTTGGCCGCCACCCAAAAGGATGTCCTCGCCCGCTGCCTCCAGGAAGTTGTTCACGATTTTGTAGGGCCCCATAGGACCGTCGCCAAGGCCACCAGCGACAGCCTGCGAATCCACGCACGAGCCGGTCTTCGATACACAGTGAAAATCATTAAAAAAGGAATCGACAATAGCGACAAAACTTGTTTGACCCAAAAGGATGCCCCGCACGGTATCGTCTTGGGGCGTGCCGTGTATCCAAAGTCGATCGAACACCAGATGGTCAGCTGGGCCTTTGAACTGGACGAGGTTATAAACGGCAAGTGGAGACACTGCCCGCGTCAATTCCAGACCGATCAGCCGGTAGTGGTTGGCTCCGGAAGAAAATGTGAGCGGTCCCGAGCCGCCTTTGCCATTGGATTCGATCTTGGCCAAAACGTTGGCGGTGGAACCGCAATTGAACTGAGGTCTGCCAGGCAGTGACGACACCCCGCCGTAACAAGGATTCAGTCGAGTGCCCTCAGGAGGCAAACTGGAATCAGGCGCGCTGGTGCGAATCACGATCCAGTGCGAGTCATCGCAACTCTTTGCCGGTATGAGAAAGCCGCTGAACGTGGCCCCAGCCTGCAACTGAACGATGTCGCCACAAGCGGCACCGGCAAGAACCTGCTCAATACTCTGCCCGGAGCGCACCATCCACATCTTTCCCGCTGCCGGCGTATCCATCGAAGAACTCTTCACATACTCCCTTGGCAGCTCTGCGGGACCATCAAATTTCGCGCCCGAGGAGGAAGACTGATCCGAAGTCGCAGCCTGAAGGGAAAATCCTAGAATCAGCAAAAGAAAAACCCATAACGCAGCCAAGCGCTCGACCGAAGTCTTCAGGTTTATGTACCTCTCCTCACGATGATCTTGATGTGCCTGCCGGCACTTACTCGAAAATGGCGTCCAACGGGCGACTTAACAAAATTCTATCAGAGGCATTCTGGCGGCTGGTTCAAGAAATCCGAAAGACTGGCAGTTACCAGGAATCGTTGCACACAACACGGGGCCAGGGAAGCCTCTGCGTAATCTCGGTCCCAAGGTTAGTATGAGATGAAGTGGACGAAACGGAGCGCGATTAAGGAGCACGTAGCTGGAGCAGCGGGGTTCACGGATCAACCCGGCGAGGTTAAGGCGAACTCACAAAAACTTTCCAAGGTACGCGTAGAAACTGCATCCGGTTGCAGAACTCAGGACGATGCGCAAAATCGAAATCATCAAGAATGTCAGCTCCAGTTGGTTCAGCCTGGGCGCCAGCATTCTGGTAGGCATCTTCCTCTCGCCTTTCATTCTGCATCGGCTCGGCAATACTGTTTATGGAGCCTGGGTTCTGGTTTTCTCTGTGACTGGCTACTACGGGTTGTTCGACCTTGGCGTCCGCTCTTCGATCATCCGCTACATCTCCACCTACACCGCAACCAACGATATGGAGGGCGTCCGGAAGCTGGTCAATACCAGTCTCGCGGGATATACGGCAATTGGCATGGTGGCCTTTTTGGTGACCGGACTGATAAGTCTTCACATCGATTCTGTTTTCCGCGTGCCCACCAGTTTTGTCACCACGGCGCGACTGCTTTTTCTTATCGTGGGAACGTCAGTCGCATTGGGCTTCCCGGCTGGAGTCTTCGGCGGAATTCTCGAGGGACTTGGGCGCTTCTACGTCGTCAACCTGACGAATCTCGCCGCAACCTTGATTCGGGCTGCAATGATTGTGTTTGCGTTAACCCACGGGCATGGCCTGATTGCCCTGGCAATCATCACCGTGGCGGTTCCATTTCTAAGTTCGGCGATCTGCGCCGTGGTTGTGCTCCGGCTGCTCCCCCTGCGTTTCGGATGGAAGTATATCGAGCGGAGTGCGCTGCGAGAGATCACGCAATATAGCGCCGTGAGCTTTATTCTCATGATCTCCTACAAGCTGCGGTTCAAGACCGACGAACTGGTGCTCTCGGCGATGCTGTCAGTTTCCGCCGTGACCTTCTTCTCGATTGGCGACCGGTTGGTGGACTATACCATCGAGGTCGTGGGCAGCCTGGCACAGATCTTCGTGCCTATGTCGGGCCAGTCAGACGCGAAGGGCGACATGGACCGGCTGAGAAAAATTCTCGTGGCCGGTAATCGGGCCTGCGCGCTGATCGTACTTCCGATTACTGCTACGCTCATCATTCTTGGTAAATCGGTGATCAGGGTCTGGGTTGGCGCGAACTATGTCGCCGTCGGCTACCCGGTCATGCTGGCGCTGCTGATTCCGTCCACCTTCACGCTGGCGCAAGGTGCATCCTCGCGCATCCTCTTCGGCATGGCCAAACACAAACCGCTGGCTTGGGTTACGGCGATGGAAGCCGTTGCCAATCTTACCCTCAGCATTATTTTGATCCGACCTTTCGGAGTCATTGGCGACGCGATGGGAACTGCCATTCCGCTGTGCTGTACCGGGCTATTTTTTCTCCCACGCCATCTCTGCCGCGTACTCAACGTTCGCATGGGAACCTTCCTGCGCGAGGCTTACGTTTTGCCGATCGTATTGAGCCTACCTACCGTCGGGGCCCTGGTACTGCTGCGGCGATGGTTTTACGCCCAGAATTATTTGCAGCTTGCGCTGCAAATCTTGCTAGGCCTCGTTCCTTATGGCCTCGGATTGGCTTGGGCTATCTGGACTGGGCGAGTGTGGCAACTGCGTCAACTGTACGTGCCTGCAGAAATGGACGCTGTCGATGCCGCGATGCTTGAGACCTACCAGGAGAAACCCTGAAATTGCCGCCGTCCTGCTGAGATACAAGACTCCAAGAAACGAAATTGGGTTTACTCCACCCCGGCGGTAGCAAAATTGATCACATCGATGTCGGCTCCGAGATCCTTACCATCAGTAGCTTTCCCCTTGTAGGGACTGGAGGGCTGAAGGTGATAGTCGCCGCCATTCCCGCCATTGTAATCAACGAATTCGACGGTCGCTGCGGATGATGGAAAGAAGTTCTTCTCAGGCCAGCTTCCTTCTGCGGGAGGAGCGATGATTGCGTTGGCGGCAAAAGCGGAGTTGGCAAAACAAGCGTTGAAGGTGATAACAGGATTGTCTCGATAGGCGCAGTTTTCCGGTCCACCACCGGTGGACCAGACTGGGGCGCCGCCGGCATTCACAATGCTGTTGGTGAAGACGACGTTCTTCATCCTACTGGATGTCGAAACCATATCGCCGATGATGAATAGCGTATGCGACGGGAAGGCAGTGATGTGATTAATGGTCACATTCTGGAGCAGCGGTGCACCCGGAGCCACCGAGAGTTGTGCGAATTCCCCCGGCCCGTTGTACTTTCCCCCGTCGATGTCGTCGATCGTGATGTCGTGGATACTGTAGCGTTGTCCGTCGAGCGGAACGGCACCGTTGTCTGACAAGGCATTACCAATCTGCAACCCGGCACCGACATGCCGGATAGAGCCGTATCGGATCGTCACATCCGTGACCTGGCAAATCGGGCAGAGATTGCTTCCGTTGTTGCCCGCCTGATTCTTAGGCGTGATCAGAATTGCAAAACCCACCTGGGAAAAACCACCCCAGGAGTTCTCCATGATATTGCCATCGAGCACGATGCGTTTTACGTTTTTGAGTTCGAAGAGATTCTTGACAATAAAAGGATTTCCGTTTTTTCCACCCACAAATCCGGGCTGTCCTTTCATCCATGCCAGAGGCTTGAACATGTGATTCTCGGCAACCTGAATATCGGCAGGTGTTCCGGTTGCGTAGCCTCCGCCGAACAGGATGTTCTCCCCAGAGGCTTCAAGAAAGTTGTTCATGATCTTGTAAGGTCCCATGGGATCGCTCCCAATACCGCCGGCTATTGCCTGAGCGTCGGTGCAAGCTCCGGAAGCTGAGATGCAATGAAAATCGGTGAGGAACGAATCCACGATCGATACCCAGGTGGTTCCCTCCAGCCAGACTCCCCGCATGGTTTCATCCTGAGCGGTGCCATGCATCCACACCCGATCGAGAATGAGATTGTTGGCGGTGCCGCCGTTCACCACGGACCACAAGGCATAGACGAGTCCGGTTCTAGCAGTGCGCGTTATCTCCAAACCCGTCACGCGATAATGGCTTGCACCGGATGCAAAGATGATCGGCCCGTTGCCAGATGCTGGCATCACCAGCCTGGCGAGAACGTTGTTGGTCGAAGCGCAGTTAAAAGCGGGACGGCCGGGCAGCGAGGAGACACCCGCATAGCAGGGGGTAAGGCGGCTGCCTTCCGCGGGCAACGAGGAATCGTCAGCACTGGTTCGGACGATGATCCAGTGGTCGTCGTCGCAGCTCTTGGCGGGAAACATAAATGATCCGGTAAAAGTGGCTCCCGCCTGCAGTTGAATGGTATCGCCGCAGTTGGCGTTGTTCAGCGCGGATTGAAGGTCTCCCCCAGAGCTGACCCTGATGGTGCTCCCAGGTGCTGGAGTATTTGACATCGCGGATTTTATGTAGATACGCGGCAATTCCGCCGGTCCATCAAATCCACTGACCGGAGCCGGGGAACTGGCAGACTTCGAGGCAACAGACAGAGTGAAAGCAGCCGTCGCGTTGTGTCCAGAAGCGTCGGTCACCCTTGCAGTAAGAGGATACGAGCCGGGAAGCGCGGCCGTTCCCGTGATGACGCCGCTGGAATTTCGCAACTGGATTCCTAATGGTAGCGAACCATTAGCGACACTCCACTGGTAGGGCGCAACGCCGCCGGTTGCGGCGAGCGATGCCTCATAGGGAGCGCCAGCATCCGCCGCCGGCAAGGCAGAGCTCGCAATCGACAAGGAATCGGACGGAGTGACGGGAGTGATGGTAACCATTGCTGAAGCCCGTGAGCCGCCGATGGCTACAGTCGCATCCTTTGGAAGAGCAGAGTCTGTGCCGCTCGTAACCGTTATGACTACTGGGGTGTTGCTGGTGACTTTGGGCGCAGTGAAAACTCCGCTGCTTGAGATGCTTCCCGCGCTGGCTGACCAGCTTACGGCCGTGTTTGCAGTTCCACTGACACGGGCCGTGAATTGGAGCTGTTGCAGTGACCCAACGGTTGCGCTATCGGGTGTAAGCGCCAGGGAAGCAGTGGAAGGGTTGGTCGAGTTGGCACCCTGCGCGGCACTACCACAAGCGGTTGTGAGCCCAGCCAGGCTAAGCAGTAACAGCAGAACGAGAAAATGTGATATGGGATTTTGGGCAGCGCAATAGCGTTGTGCCCTCTTCAAGTACCCGACGTCACGCATTTAGCCTAACCTCAGAAATGAGTGGGGGGACCGTCGTTCGAGTCCTCAGTCAGCACTGTAAAGAAGAGAAGTATTGGAAGGCAGATAACGCAGGGACAGGGCCTTTCAGGTGTTTTCTAGTGCCTAACGAATGACGGTGTGCTTTCGGGTTTGAAACTCGAGGTTTTTTATTCCGCAAACAGGAGAGAAGCGATGCAATCCCGTGGGCTCGCGACGCGCCATTTGACGGATCGAGCTTCGCGAACGTGGCGGGCGTCGGGGAACTGTTGCCGACAGGAAAATGCACTCATCGAATCCGCCCAACCAGCGATGCAAGCTTGTTGGTAGCGCCCGGTGCGATCGACAATCCGAAGAGTATTAGGCTGATTTTCCGCCGTCGAAGATGTGAATTTGCTTCTGAAAGCAGTTTCCTCGCCTCCTCGAACCGTCCCTGGCGCAGGCACAGCTTGCCTTCCTCGAGAAGATATTGTCCGTGAATCTCATTCGCCCGTTTTTGGACAACCTCGCGGTCGTTATGATCCAAGGGAAGAGTCTGGTCGGCCTTCTGCAGGATCCTCCAGTAGGCCTGAACCATGCCTGCACTCGATGCTCCCAGAGAGCCCGGGCGCCCATCGGCGAGGCGCGCCTGCACTCTCTTGGTGTAGCCGATTCTGGCGCCATGAAAAGCCGCGCGAAGCCACATGTCGTAGTCATCGCATCGTGTAAGGGTTTCGTCGAATAGCCCGGCTCGTATCAGCACGCTCTTGCGTGCCACGACGGTCGAAACCGGAATTTGACATCGTTCTATGGCCAGAGCCAGGAACGTTGCGGGACCGTCAGAGGGACACCGGCTCATAAATTCGTGAGGGTGATCAGGGTCGCCCACCGAGAGACAGTTGCAATAGACCAAGTCCAGCGTGGGATTCTCTTCGAACATTTGCATCTGGAAAGCGAGGTGGTCGGGCAACCAGGTGTCGTCGCTGTCGAGAAACGCGACAAACTCACCGCGAGCCTTCCCGATCGCGGTATTCCGCGCTCCGCCGGCGCGCTTGTTCTCCTGTTTGATGTAATTAATCCTGCTGCCATATGGCTTCAGCACTTTTTCCAACTCGATGGTGTCGGGGGAGCCGTCATTCACCACAATAATCTCGAGGTCGGAGAAGGTTTGTTGCAGCACGGAGTCCAACGAAGCCGCGATCAAATGCGCGGTTTTGTAGGATGGCATAATCACGCTGACGCGGGGATTGGCGGCGACGGCAGTGTTTTCCATGGCGCTCAAATTCACGACTTGAAAACTGTTTCCTTCTCTCCCGCCAGAATGTGGTTTATCGCCTCTACGCCCATCATGACAGAGTGGTCCATGTTGCCGATCTCGTAACGCCAGGCGCCAAAGCGGCCGCGAGAATAGATTGCTTTTTCCATTAGTGCAGGTTGCAGCGTAGCGAGCGCGCGGTCACGACCGAGAGTCGGAATCGGGTACGAATAGGCGACCTGGTTGTGATAGCGTGAGACAATTCTCCCACGATCCGACTCTTCGAGCATTTGGGCTCGAATGAGATACGAGATGACTTGATCGAGCACCTGCGATGGATCGGGTGTTTCTCCGACCCGGAACGACATTTCGCACATCAGCGAGCTATAACGCTCGGTGTCGCCATTGGGAACGTTGAAGGGCGAATAGTGGGAGAAATAGGTCGCCCGATAGCAAGGCATATCGGGATCAGTGAAATAGATCCAGCATTTGCCGGTCTCGATTTTTTTCTCCAAGCCAATGCCGAGCACCAACAGATTGTTGTGCTGGAGAGCAGCAGCCGCGTCCTGGAGCCTGTTTTCCGCAGGTGTGAGCATCCCCACTAAAAGGTCCAAGGGTCCCGTGGAAATCAATACGTCAAAGGTGTCGCCGCTTCCATCAGAAAATGACACTCGCCGGTGTCCTGCATCGACCGCTGCCAGTTGCTTCCCAGTCGTCACCTTGTCGGGAAATCGCTGAGCCATGCGGCGGTAGATTTCTCCTGTGCCCCCGTGGAGTGGGAATCTGAATTTGTTGTTTGGCCCCCATCCGACGTCGTCGCGTTCGAAAATCACGTTCTCCAGCAAGCGCTTGAAGTCGACGACCGAGACGCGCTCTGCCATCCAGGATTTCGACATCTCCTCCAGAGGAGTGGTCCAGACTTTGGAGTTGTAAGGAAACATGAAGGCCTCGGCGATACCCTCCCCAAACGTAGCCAATATCCAATCGCGAAAATTTAACGATTCATGTGAGTTCTTATTGCCCGCCGCCTTTGCCGCGCCCAGCAAGCAACTAAGCTGCGTCGATTTTGGCAGGTAGCGCAGATTGTTCTGAAAGGGATAGGGAATCCACGAGTTCTCCTTCACGATCCAACTCTCGCGAACTAGCTGATTTTCTTCCGTGCCCAACATATCGTCCACTAGCTTGTCGAAGTAGGGATAGTGGGAAAAAATGACATGGCCACCTTCGTCCCAAACGAAGCCGTGTTCATCTACGTGGGAGCAGGCATGGCCGCCTACGTAATTCGATTTCTCGTAGAGCGCCCAATTCTCATAGCCGAGTTCGTGAAGACGGTAGGCCGCACCCAGACCTGTGGGACCGCCTCCGATGATGACGATTCTCTTCGTGTTCATGAATGTCGAATCAGCAAGCTCTCTGAGCGGACCTGGCCCGGTGTGGTGTTAGCGTTTGCTGAGAATGAAGTCGGTGGGATCGAGCTTGCTTAGACCTGGGGGAAGGCGCAGTTCATACCCCAAGTAACGCAGAAGGGGGCTCCATGCCACCTCTATTTTCTCAGCGAGCGGCTCGGGCAGTTCGGACCTCCATCCGCCCGACTTGGCCGCTCTAACGAAAGGCACGTCTTTTCGGCTGCCCTTCATGAGAGAAGATTCACCACTTTGCACCGCCTCTAGTTTCCTCATCCGATCCGCTGAACTGAGGTCGGCCACTTCCGACAGCCGCTCGGTTGAAGCGGAAATCCCCAGAAAGGCCGCAATTTTTGCTAACTCACCTACGGTGTCGGAGAGCAGGGTTTCATAGCGTACCAACAGAAATCTGGGATCGCCATCGCGGGTCGTAAGCCAGCTAGCTACATGCTCTCCCCAGGATGCATTCTCGGGATAGGTTTCACCTTTGATAAAGCGGGGAACGTACGCCTCAAGAGGATAGTCGTCGCTGATTACGCGCGTCTTGCGCTGGTAGTGATATTCGGAAATAACGACGTCGCGCGGATCGCGCACGATGTAGACGACCCGCGGATAGTTGGGATCGAAGACAAAGTGGCTCTTGATCACGCGTGGCCGCGCCATGCGGGCGAAATGCCGTTTGGTATTGGCCGACGGATCAGGGACGAGAAGATGGATGGTGCGGAAGTCGGCGGGCTGGTTGGGGGAGAGAAGGTTCGCGATCAAAAGCCGCGTCCAGGTATTGCCCGATTTCGGATACGACACCAGGAACGTGTCGTCCGGCAAAATGAGTAGGGTGCGTCCCGGCCGATGCAGGTCGAGTGCGCGCTGGGCTCCAGCAATAAGGCGCTTGATCATCTCAACTTGATCATCTCAAACGGAGTTCTCGGTCCGCATTTTTATAATAGCACGCGATCTCTTGCAGAACCGCGTCCAGAAGGCGATTCGAGAGCTGGGAGGAGAGCTTGGAGGAATGAGATGCAAGCGGTGTGATGCCGACCCTTGCGATTCGCGCTTGGACGTTGGGGAAATGTTTGGCCTGGTCGCAGCCCTTTGCCTTTCTCTGGCTTTATATCTGTGGCTGCAGCGCATCTTGCCCGCATTCTGGTCAGCAGTTGCCGTGATTACGGGCATGGTTATTTATCTGGATATCCTTCTCTTGAGTCATAGCAGGCTTGCAAGTCGGGGCTACTGGATCGCCTGCACGTCCGATTGGAACCGATTGGATCCTGCGAGTCTACGCCGCGCTGACGCATATTTTTGCCAGTCGATTACAACAGCGTCATTGGGGGTTACGTCGGGCCTTTGTTGTACGATGGTGATCATCTTGCTTTCCGGTGGAATGCCGAGTGTAGCTAATGCATAGCGATATCCTCCGGTTTTTCCTTTTACTACAAGCCAGTCCACGGCTGCTCCCGTCCACTGTCCGCATGGCTCGCTTATACAGGAGCGCTCGTCCGGTAGAACGACAATGACGCTCCTATAAAACGAGGGCTCAGCCGCGATCAGTTCTGCTCGGACGAAATCGAGCTGTTCTGCACGGTTATTCACATATCCTCGTATCAGCCCAGCCTGAGCGCCGAACGCCACCATCGCAACGAGGCAGATGCCGAATGCTCGGGAGACCCGGCTTCGGAGGAGGCGGTACTTTTCGGATAGAACGCGCAAACTATATGCCGCGGCAACGATCACGACCCCAACAAAGGTAAGGGCCATGTGCGGGCGCGGTTCTTTGGTGAGCAAGGGGGAATCGGCAACAATGAATATAGCTCCAAATCCGAGGCACACGAGCACCGAAAACCATTTAAAGAGAATCTCCCGCCTTTGTTCATGCGTGTGGTCCCGCAGTTCGGCTATGCATGCCCACGCAATGAGAGCGACCCACATAACCATGACACAGTATGCCGCTACAAGTTTCAGAGTTCCAAGTGGGGGAGTCGAATGGAATGGGAAAGGGTAGTTCCACACCTCAAATGCGCTCCAGTATGTAGCCGGACTTAAAGCATGAACAAACACTCCGACAGGATGCTGGCCAATAGCTCTCACGTCATCTTCACCCAGGGCATAGCCATGCCAGCCACGGATGTGCGAATAGTACAGCCCGGCTTGATATGTGAGACTCGAAACAATGAATACGAGGATTGCCAACGCCAGAAATTCCACGATTTGCCGCCGCCTGCTCCTCCACTCGTTCAACGCAAGATAGGTCAATGGCACCATGCAAAAAAAAGCATAGGTCTGCGTCGATTGCATCGCCAATAAAAGAAGTAGCCCTACAGCTATTAGTCGAAAGAATGGATGAAAATGCTTTCCTGGTACCAAAGAGAAATAAATGTAGAACGCCAGGAGACTCAACCACATGGCTGGCTGCGTGTTTGATATGAGTTGAAGAGAAAAGCCCATCGCTGCCTGAAATGGCGGCTGCGAAAGCAGGAACACAACCACAAGGTACGAAAACAGTGGACTTTGTGTTCGTCTCTTCAAAAAAATAAACAAAACTACCGCGATTGCGGCGAATCCGGCGAAATTCAAGAACCGGACCAACTGGATCCGCAAAGGATCGTATCTGACGAACCTATAAACCAAGGTTGAGTAGATTCCAAAAAGGGCTCTTCCCCAGAAAAAAAATCCATCGATCGCATCCCGCCGCAGATTACCCCGCCAACCAATCACGGCCCACTCATCACCCATCAGATAGTCAGTCAGAAAGGCTGGGGAGTACATGAGGTATAACGTCGCCACTAATCCGATTGCGGGCAGGACCGAACCGCAAGGTCGATCACTCACAGTCATTGAAGGTCCATCCCGCATAACGCTGAGAAAACAAGCGACAGAATCCCGGCCTCGCCAGCAGGGTCAGTCTCTGAAGGCCATGTTTAGCAGGGGATTCGCAGCTATTTTATCTGGATTCGTCGGCTGAGTCACTTGCCGGCGTGCATCATTGTCGAACGATCCGAAAAGCCCTCCGTGAGGGTGAAATCTCTGCCCGAGTTCTGATCGTCGAGGAATTAGCGTGTCGGTTCGGCCAGCCGAATGTGAGGCTCGACTAAAGCGAGCAGTGGCTCCCTCAGGAATGGTCCGCTCGCCAGAAGACCTGACAGGAGCGGATCGCGGCGGTTGGCGGTCAGGCTGGTTTTTTCCAGGGTGCTGACAAAAGCCCCTGCACTCTGTACCAGAGCCGCGCCCGCCACTACGTCCCATTCATTCTTCGGAGTCAGAGTAAAAGTTATGTCGGCGAGTCCAGCCGATACCAGAGCAAGCTTGTACGCGACCGAGCCCATGGGGCGTATGGTGAATTCCGCATTCTCAAACGCCTGCCATTCGCCGCGCTTGACCTCGCTGCGGCTCGCGAGAACCAGTGCTCCGTTCAAGCTCCTGCGCTGACTGGGCTGGGAAGGTTTTCCGTTATAAGTAACGCCGGAGTCAAGCGATCCCAGAAAAGTTTCGTCGGTCGCTGGATTGTAAATTCCACCGGCTACCGGACGGCCGCTCTCGACAAAGCCGATCGAAACGCAGAACTCGGGGATGCCCTTTACAAATTCGCGAGTGCCATCCAGAGGATCGACCACCCAAACCCTTGGGCGCTGCAAACGAATTGGATCGTCCACACTCTCTTCTGACAACCAGCCTTCGCCTTCGCGCAAGAGTTCTTTACGCAGGACCGCATCGAGGGCACGGTCTGCTTCAGTCACGGGATCGTGGCCGATTTTGTATTCGGTTTCGATGGCTCCCGGTGTAAAGCGGGCAAAAACCTGGCGCGAAGCCTCCAGCGCAGCAGCAATACGTTCCAATATTTGACCGTAAGCCTTTGAGTGCATAATTTCCCGATCCTTCTGATTAGGACACAAACTGATTAGGTCACAAACTGATTACGCCACAAGCCCAATTACGCTAAGAGCATTCGCGCGCCAGTCGCCAACAGAACGGCGCAAAGAATGCGGCGGAGCCACGGAACCGGCACCCGCGTGCTCAAGTAAGAACCCAGCAGTCCTCCGGGTACGGAACCCAGCAAGAGTGCACCTACAAGATGAGTATCGACATTGTGCAGCCGGTAATGGAGAAGGCTGGTCACGCCAGTGAGAATCAGGGCGTGAACGATATCGGTGCCGACCATGACCTTTGGCTGAAAACTATAGAACAGCAGGAGCATCATCATAACGATGCTGCCCGATCCGACCGAAGTGATGCCTACCAAAAATCCAGCGACCAGTCCGATCAGAGACATCCACGCGAACGATTTCATGGTGGGGGGCCGCACTGCAGCCCGGTCCTCAATCTTCTTCTGGAAGAACAAAAAAGTGGGAATGCATATCAGCAGGACTCCAACCGCGACCGTGATGAAATGATTTACACCGTTGCCGTACACGTTTCGCAGATGAACCAGAAAACTTACGCCCAGATACGAGCCCGGAGCGCTGCCGACCGCAAGTGCTAGAACTACTTTGCGCCGAACCGTTCCTTTGCGCAGGTGAACGATGCTGGCGCCGATCTTGGTAAGAAAATTGAAGAGCGCGTCCGAGCCCACGGCGCGCATGGGCGCCACGCCCAAACCGAAAATCAGGATCGGGAGCAGCAGAACGCCGCCCCCGACTCCCGTCATTCCAATGAGGGTCCCGACTCCGAACCCCACCAGGCTCTTGATCAGCAGATCCATGACAATAACGGTGTCAGCCTCGTATCAACTGCCGGGACAACCGAAGCGGTTAAACCGACTCCGCATCGGTTCCGATGAAGCCTTCCCGTTCGAGATGAAGAATGATCTCCTGCGCCGCTTCCTCGGCGGATAGTTCGCCCGTGTTGATGGTGACGTCAGCATCGGGCGGAACTTCATAGGGATCCGAGATGCCCGTGAATTCCTTGAGAATTCCCGCGCGCGCTTTGGCATACAGACCTTTGCGATCGCGTTGCTCGCAGACATCCACCGAAGTGGCAATGTGCACCAGAATGAATCCACCGTAAGGCTCAATCATCTGGCGTACATGTTTGCGAGTTGCATCGTAAGGCGCGATGGGCGCGCATATAGCGATGCCCCCATTCTTGGTAATTTCCGAAGCAACGTAGCCGATGCGGCGGATGTTGATGTCGCGATGCTCCTTGGAGAATCCCAGTTCAGAAGAAAGATGCTTGCGCACCAGGTCGCCGTCGAGCAGCGTGACGGGACGTCCCCCAGTCTCCAAAAACTTCGTCATCAATACATTGGCAATCGTTGATTTGCCGGAGCCGGAGAGGCCAGTGAAGAAGATGGTCACACCTTGCTTGTTGCGAGGTGGGAAACTGCGGCGCAACTCCGCCACCACTTCGGGATAGGTGAACCATGCTGGAATCTCGCGGCCTTCGTTCAGACGCTCGCGCAGTTCGGTGCCGGAGATGTTCAGCACGCGATCGCCCTTCTTCACCTCGTCATCAGGAACGTATTTGTCCTGATCTTCGAGGTAGACCATCATGTTAAAAGGCACCATGGTGACGCCGATATCAGCTTCATGCTTCTTGAAAACCTCTTGTGCTTCATAAGGTCCGTAGAAGGGCTTGCCGTCGGTGTCTTTGCCGGGGCCCGCGTGATCGCGGCCGACGATGAAATGAGTGCAACCGTGATTCTTGCGGATGAGCGCGTGCCAAATAGCCTCGCGTGGTCCGCCCATGCGCATGGCAAGCGGCAACAGGGAAAGTTTCGCAGTAGACTGCGGGAATTTCGGAAGCAGCAACTGATAACAGCGCACTCGGGTGTAGTAATCCACATCGCCGGGCTTAGTCATGCCCACGACCGGATGAATCAGCAGACTGGCCTCGATTTGTTTGGCGGCGCGGAAGGCAAGTTCAACGTGAGCCCGGTGCATGGGATTGCGAGTTTGAAAGGCGACGACGCGGCGCCAACCCACACGCGCAAATTCGGAACGCAACTCGGCCGGTGTTAAACGCAGATTACGAAAATCATAGTGAGAGGGAATCTGTGTTCCCTCAAGGGTTCCGCCGATGTACCAGGGATTCGACTTGTTGATGGCGTAATCCGCGCCTGGATGCGCGGCGCTGGTGCTGCCGAAAACGGCCTTGGCTTCGGCCTTGCGGTCAGGCTGCCAAGCTTCCTCCACGTGCAACACCGCTACCATCACGCCTTCTGGATCGCGGAGTGCGACTTTGCTGGTCCCGGGCGTCAGCTTCTTGGCGAATTCCTCAGTCACGTCCAACGTAATGGGCATCGGCCAGAGCGTTCCATCGGTAAGACGCATGTTGTGGCAAACGCCTTCGTAATCGGCGCGCGTCATGAATCCGCGTAGCGGAGAAAAGCCGCCGGTGAGCAGCAGTTCGAGATCGCAAAGCTGGCGACCGGTTAGGTCCCACGAGGGCCACTCTTTAGAATGGGACTTTAATTCCGCGCTTCTTTCGGGCTGAGCGATCAGTTGTACAAGTTCTCCACCGTGCGGGGGGATGAGATGGCTGGTCGACGCTGTCAAGTGTGAAGCCTCCTTAAGCACTGCGCTTTGATTCTCTACTAGACTTATCATCTTTGCCTAGATTACCTCCAAGTTATATTGGGCCACGGGGAAGCCGGCCGATTGCAGATTTCGTAAAGGGAGAGGAACGCCCCGAAGAGTTACCTAACAGAGTAACACTTTTTCAGGTCAACAGAATGCCGGATTTCGTTTCATCAGTCACAAGAGTGTCCAGCAATTGTCAGGCCTTCAGTGGAACCAGATTGTCCCTCTAAGTAAATGAAATGCAATGCTTTCCGAAATGTTAACTGAGGGTTTCTGCGATCAGGTGTTGGAAGTGAAAACAATTGCGACAATGGCGAGATCAATTCCCTCAGTGAAAAAGGGCGCGCGCTTTACTCTATCCACGTTTTCAGTTTCCAATTCTGACCGCGGACGCAAACGGCGGCGATGTATCCCTGAGTTGAAGGTATCTCCTGAAGAAGCCAGCGGCTGGCTTCCGATCCATCGGGCCGAGTCGCAAGCAGCGCGTTGGCCTCCCCTATTTCCAGAGAGACATCGAATTGGCTCAGCGGAAGCGACAATCCGTCCCCGGTTGCTTTGATGTAGGCTTCTTTGCGTGTCCAGCAACGGAAGAAGGCGTCAACTTTTTCGTCGGCGGGTAGCGCGGCAAGTTGCGTTTGTTCGCAGGCAGAGAAATATCGGTGGGCGAGAGCTTCCACTTCAAAATCGCGGCGAACTTGTTCTACGTCGACGCCGATTTTTCGCTGCCTCGTAAATGCAAACAGTGCGATTCCACCGGAGTGAGAAATGTTGAATTGAAAATCACTGCCCGCGTACGCTGGTCCCAGGGAAGGTTTTCCTTTGTTGGAGTACGAGAAGCTCACGGCGCCAGGATCCGTTCCCAGATACCCCGCCAGGATCATTCTTAAGATGGCTCGCGAGGCGGCGAAACAGTACCGATCGCGAGGAAAGTGAAAGCGGAAGGCGCGCGCTGATTCGTCGGTGGAAAGAAGCTTCAACCAGCGAGATTCCCGGCGAGATTCGTTGATACCTACGGCCTCCAGATCGACTCGCCACAGTTGCACTTCGTCGTCGTGTAGCGCGAGAGGCCCGTCGATCTCAAAGTCCGACTCGGTGATGTTCATGCCGTGGTTCATCCGCTTCGCTCAGGCTTGGGTTGTGGGCGGGCCGTCATTGTTACATCACGTCTTACCGTGGTTTGGGAAATCAAACAGAACTGGAAGCGCAGGGTGATCTTTAAGTTCCAACGGCTTACGCGCACCGGTCAAGATTCGAGTACGCCCCCCGGCGAAGGGCAACCAGGCAAATCAATCGGACCCTATTCCGCAGGGGGCAAATCCCCGGAAGGACCGCGTCTCAGTGCTGCAGGGTCAGCCGGCGTCTTTGCTATATGGTGCGCAACCGCGGGTTCGGTAACGCAATACTTCACCAGGCACCAGAGAGCGCGCACTCCATCCCTCCACTGAATTTTCTTGCCTTCCTCATAGGTACGGCCCCAGTAGCTGATACCCACTTCGAAGATACGCAACTTTCGCTTGGCGATTTTTACAGTAATTTCGGGCTCAAATCCGAAGCGTTTTTCTTCCAGAGGAATGGACTGAATGACCTCGCGCCGAAAAGCCTTGTAGCAAGTCTCCATATCGCTGAGGTTAACGTTCGTAAGCGCGTTGGAGGTCATGGTGAGAATCCAGTTGCCGACGGAATGCCAAAAGTAGAGCACGCGATGCGGACGCGCAGAAAGAAATCGCGAGCCATAAACCACATCGGCTTGCCCCTCGGTCAGCGGTTCCAGCAGCGCGGTATATTCCGCCGGATCATACTCGAGATCGGCGTCCTGGATGATCACGAAGTCTCCGGTGGCCTCGCGGATGCCGCGGTGGAGGGCCGCGCCTTTCCCCATGTTTCTGGGCTGAAGGAAAGTTCGGATCTGGGGGTGCTCCTCCTGCAGTTGGGCCAGGATCTCCCGCGATCCGTCGGTGGATCCATCGTCCACGCAAATCAATTCGACTTCCAGCGGGACGGCAAGGACTCTTGCCACCACCTGCCGCAGCGTGGCACGTTCGTTGTACACCGGCATGACGACGGAAACTATCACTGCGCCAACTAGTGTAGAGGAAAAGCGCGGTAAAAATCCAAGCCCCGAAGCCGATTCCTTTCTGGTTGCTTGCTTAAAGATGCTGAAGCGACGGAGATGGACCAATCCGCGCCTCGAGAACCGGCGCTAAGCAGCGGCACGGTACACGCTCTCAGTATTTGCCTCCGCAATAAACATCTCACCGCGGGGGTTAGGTACCCGGCCAAATGAAGGATTGATATGGACCCTGCGTGGAAGCCGGCTGAGCGGAAATTATATCGGGTTTCTCTACCCAGAGGTATCGTCCTGAAGATGATCGAGGAGGATCGCCACGATCCTTGAAGCCGCTTTGCCATCCCATAGGGGCGGACACTGGAACGGCCGCACAGGCTTCTGCAAGACGGATCGAGCGGTGGCGAGAATGCGATCCGAATCCACCCCGACGAGGTGATTCGAGCCGTGGTTCACAGTAGCAGGGCGTTCCGTGTTCTCACGCAGCGTGAGGCAGGGAATGCCGAGGACCGTGGTTTCCTCTTGCACACCTCCAGAGTCAGTGAGCACAAGCGTCGCATGGTCATTCAGCGAAAGGAAATCAAGATAACCCAGCGGATCAATGGCCCTGATCCCACTGCGAGTTGCCGCGTCCTTATCGACCAGGTATCGCGACAAACCAAAAGTCTCGATGTTTTTCCGGGTGCGGGGATGAATAGGAAAGAAGACCGGGAAATCGCCGGCCAGGGCGCTAACTGCGTTCAGAATGCCTTTCAGGATTTTAGGGTCGTCAACGTTCGATGGCCGGTGTAGCGTGAGCACCGCATAAGGAAGAGAGGCAGAACCATTCTGACTCACGCCCAACCGGCCGAGAATCGGCGATTTTGCAGCAAGTTCGCGATAACGGAGCAGGCAATCGATCATGACATTGCCAACCAGAAAAATTTTCTCTTTCGGCACACCTTCGTTTCTTAGATTGTCGATCCCACTTTGTTCAGTGGCAAAAAGCAAAGTAGAAATGGCGTCCGTGAGCTTGCGGTTTATTTCTTCCGGCATGGTCATGTCGAAGCTACGCAGCCCGGCTTCGATGTGAGCCACATCGATTCCTAACTTGACCGCAGTGAGCGCTGCAGCGATCGTGGAATTCACATCTCCCACGACCAGAACCATCTGTGGTTTGTAGTCGAGCAAAACTGGTTCGATGCGCATCATGATTTCTGCGGTCTGCACCGCGTGGCTGCCGGAGCCGGTCTGGAGATTTACGTCCGGCTCGGGCAAACCTAGATCCGCGAAGAAGTTTCTTGAGAGGAGTTCATCGTAGTGCTGACCCGTGTGTACCAGGCAGTGTTCAACATTGGCAAACTTATTCAGCTCACTGAGAATAGGTGCGATTTTCATGAAATTGGGACGCGCCCCAACCACGCTCAGAAGCCGGATCATCGCGCAAACCTTTGGCCGAGTGGGAAGGCATCGGAAACTTTTTTCGCAATCACGGGGAACTGGAGAATCGCCGGAGGCTGGAAATTCCTGCCGACGGGATCTTGAGGGTGTGATCGGAGGAATTTCATCGTTTGGGCAATAGTGTAGAGCACTTTGCCTGCGGCTGCTCCATATCTCGCGGGCTCATAACCTGGGCTTTACGAGAGTGGCTTCCGGCGTGCTCAATATTTGATGAGTTCAGGCGTGTCAAGAATAGATCATGTAAATTGTTCAAACCCACCCCACGAGCCTAGCAAATTTCACATAGGGTATTCACCTGAGTTGGCAAGATTGGTTGTGCATCGCTCCGTGGTTCAAGAAAACTGACTCCAGCCGCTGCGCTCTCCCGAGTCGATGAAACTTTGCCGAATGAATTTGGGAGCCGCTGCGATGTAATCGGCTTCCGCTGCGAAAGTGGCTGAATTTACGCAGTTTTCGCACCTCGGGACCGACCAGGAGCGCGAAAACGCACTCTCCCCGGCCGCTCTCCACACACCCGCCCGGCCTTCTTGAAGAGCCTAAAAATCCCCGTAAGTGCCTGTGGAAATGGGTGTTCTTAAGTCACATCCCTTTTCGTCTCAAAGTGGCATGCTGGATGCTAAGCAATGGATAACATCCCAGTTGTAAGAGTTCTGTAGTTTTTAGGCGAATCCATCCAGGGGGCTAGTGATGAATGAGCAGTCCGTTCGACTAGGACCGCGCGAACAGCAAATAGTCGAGTTGCTCCTGCAAGGCTGCGACAACGCTGAGATTGCCTCCCAACTAAAGATGGCACGAAGAACTGTAAAGGCTCATTTTAACCGGCTGTTTCTCCGTTTTGGAATCACCGGCGGAATCAAGCGAGTGAAGCTCGCCACCCTTTTATACAGGAGGCAATTATGTTTGCAAACGAACGTTATGGGGCCCGTACCCCCAGCCAGCGTGAACACCGCGTCATCGAGCTCGTCGCACAGGGCCTGAAGAACCGCGACGTGGCCGATGCCATCGGCACCACGGAACACGTCGTGAAGAATTATCTTCGCGTGATTTACGACAAGCTCGGACTGTGGAACCGCGTAGAGCTTGCCCTGTGGTATGAATCGCGACGACAGGGGCCGGAACTTTCCGCCTGAAATCTATAACCTTGAGCCTCGCGGATGGGCTGCAGGAGGATTTCCTGCAGCCTGCTTCACTGACAACCGAAAGCTTGCAAGTTACGCAGACGATCCGCGGCAGACTTCACACCTTTTCGGGCGGCCGCATCGAGCAATAGGCGCGCCTGGTCACAGCTCTTTGGAACGCCATCCCCTCGAAGGTACAAGTCAGATAAAACAATCGTGGCCGCAGGATTCCCTTTGCCTACAGCCTTCCAAAGCAACTGTGCCGCCTCCTTGCTATCGCGAGCTGTGCCGTGGTTGCCGTTCAAGTATTTTTCTGCCATAGCCAGGTCGTCAGCGCCGCTAAACTCAGCAGACGTGGAAGACGAGCTTCCAGTCATCGGGGCGATCTGCTGCGGGGCGATCGGCTGCGCGGGCGGTGCAGAGATTGCTCGCTTGCGTGAGCTAGCCGCTTTTGCGGCAGGGACCATCGGGTTGAGCGGTTCCTGAGTCCCGCCTACGGTTTTTTCTTCAGCTCCGGTGCTGCCCGTTGCAGCTGCCGGTTCGGGGGTTGGCGGTCCAGGTGTTGCCGATCCAGGTTGCGCAGCGGGAATTACCCTGGAAGGCGGCGACTGCGCGGCATCTGAGAGCGCCCCCGTCCCACGACGTGCCATATAAATCAGTGCGGCGAGAAGGATGGCCAGCCCCACTCCCACGTAGAGCCGGTAGCGATAGGGAACCCCGCTGCGTTCCGCTGCGCTGCTTGGAGCGTCATCAGCAAAACGCGGGACATGTTGAGCGAAATGCGGAACCTCGTTACGAAAATGCGGAATATCGTTGGTTGAATGATTGCTCGCTCGCGGCCAGCCTGGTTCCTCAACTTCGTTTTCTTGGGCAGGAGCGGCAAAGCGGTAATCGGCCTCAGTTGCGGGATCGAGCGGCTCAGCATGGAAAGACGGAAGAGGATCATCCGCAATCGCTCGTATACTCGGCCGGAATTCGTCGATTTCGGAGATGCGCTGTTCTGATGGTGCCTCCAGTCGAGAGCCGCACATACCACAAAATCTTTGTTCTTCTCGATTGCTATGCCCACACAAACTGCAAATGCACACCAACTCCAAAGTTCCTGGCGGCGAATCTGGAGCTTGCGTTGCCTCCCTTTCTGTCTCGCTCAACGTCTCTGTGGCCGGCAACTCCTCTGTTTCCGTCTCAATCGTTTCCGTCCGCATCGCTGTTTCGTCGGCAAGAACCTGAGAATCGGGCTGCGGCGGAGAAGTACTCTCCAACTCTTTGAGCAGATCAGCGATGGCTTGTCCGCGTCTCTCGGGTGGAGTGGTGAAATAAACTTCTGCCCACCGTCCCATGTGAGCTGCCAGCAGCGGATTCAAAAGCGGATTCAACTCAGGATCCGGTAACGCGTTCTGATCAGATTCTTCCGTAGGGTTGGGCACTCGCATCTCCGGGATAGGTATGATTGCACTCCCAGGAAAGAAGGTTGTCAAATCTGGCCGAGGTAAGGCGCCTGTCTGCCGCTCTCAACGCGCCGCAATCAGTCACAAGCCTTACGCGAGGCGGGTTCGAACTGATCTAATTGCGCATCGCGCTGGCTGGCCAATTTGCCTTTCGCGGTCTTTTCATAAAGATCGGAGCCGGGGCAATAATACAGCGCCGTGTTCAGGTCAACCCACACCTGAGTATCGGGATTACCCTTATATTCCGGGGCTTCGGGCGGATCAGCCAGGCCGACAGCGATGAGGAATCTGTCGAAGGCAGAAAGGTCGGCGTCAGGAGCGGGACGCTTTGTCCGAGTCGCGCTCCTGGTGGTAACAACTCCACCGTCGCTGGCGCCCCCTGTGTGGTTCGACAAGATTCCCCAGCCCAAAACAATTACAACCAAAATGACCGCGACCGCAAGATAAAAATCGCCGCGACGCGAGTTCCAGAAGCGCAAGAATGCATTTGGCGTATGTATGGCCGCCAGCGATTCCAGAAAATCCTGGGCCTTGGCGTCAGAAGTCCAGGCGAGGTCTTCCCGCGACTTTATAAGAGCCTGAGGGCGTGCTTCGACACGTTGCTCGTCGGGAGGTGGTTCAGGCTCGGATAACAAAGGCTCCGGCAACGCCATTTGACCTTCGCTCGCGGTAAACAGCCGAGAGGATTGCGGTCGATCTTCCTGCCTCAGTTCTGGCAGAGAGAGCGATGCAAGGAAGTCATCAGCAGAAATCTCCGCGGGTTTCGGTTGGTTCTCTCGCGGATGCGGGACTGAGTGCTTGGAGTGATCCCCGTTCGGCGAGCTCCCATTGGCAGGTCTGGCGGCGATGGTTTTTTCGATCGCCTGCTGCGCGTGCCATGCCGATGCGACCTTGCTCTGCATGGTGGACTCTTCACCATCGCGCGCACGCGGAGCGCCGCACTTCCCGCAAAACTGCTCCACTGCCAGCAGCCTGCCACCGCACTTCCAGCAGGAAGAGATTCCCCCAGGGACAGCGCCCAAGCTCGCACTGGCGACGGCCGCGGAACGATCTTCCGGCAAGACTGCGACGTCCGCTTGGAACTTCTCCATTGCCGCCAGCATTTCGGATCGTTCGCCGGCCGCTGACTTCTTTCTTAGTGCCGGCGTAGCGTCGCGACCAAGCGCTTCGGTGACGAGTCCGGCCATCAACTGGCAAGTATGAATGTCTTCCTCGACGAAGCCACGAATTCTCGCGAAATACAGCTCCAGTGCTCCGGCGATTTGGCCATCGTAGTAGATCGGGACAGCGAGCAGCGAGCGGATTCCTCGCTTGCGGCAGGGTTCGGGATCGAAGAGAAACTCAGTGTCCAAATCTTCGGTTCGGATTACCTGGCCGGTGCGGATGCTAGCCTGGCAGACCGCGGTTTGCAGGGGGACCTCGGTTCCAGCGGGCAAAGCCGGGGAGCCCGCTCCGGCGCGATAGCGCACGGTGGCTTCGTCGAGAATTCCTATGGCAGCACCGCTCGCGCTGGTGATGCGCGCAACTCTCTCCGCCACCACGGCCAGCGCCTTATCCAATTCGAGATGCCGAATCTGTATCTGATGTTGCGCTTCGACAATCTCCGCCAGCGTTAACGTATAGTCGACGTCTTCGCGCGTCTTTTCGTTGGACTCCGACTCCGATTCGCTCTCGGCGAACAGAGCTTGTTTGGCCAATTCTTGTTCGCGGAGTTGCTCGTTCTGAGATTCCAAGCTTTCTTCCAGTGCCCGCATCTTGCGGTTGTGCTCCTGGAGCACAAAAGCAGCCTCCAGCAGCTTTCCGAAAGTCTGCTCGTCGAGAACTGGCTTGTTCTTCTGGTCACTCACGATCTTCTCGCCCATCTGTGGCCGGCCCGGCAGGGGGAAGGTAGGCTGGCCGGAGACCAAAGTCTATTCTAGAGCAATTCTTGCGCCAAAGAACTCCAGTGTAGGACGTAGTTCTCTCGCAATCGCCATGATGAAAGATAACTCTGCGGAATTCAAGCGATTATCTCGCCTCCGAAGAACAGAAGTTTCAGCGAGCGTTTCAAGAGTTTGGCATGTCGAAGGTTACTCTCGTAAGCTGCAAAGGTGTGCACACCGAATGCGAAACACGTCTCGCTACCGAGATCGCCATGAATCTTTTGTCACCAGCGCATACTTCCATGCGATGCCCAGATCGCGCAATGGTCGCCACAACCCTCGCGACTACTTGTTTTCCGGTAGATCGGCCTTGTACGACTTGGGAGGAAGCAAGAGTTGTATGCCAAAGTAGCCGACAAAATATGACTGATTACTGCGGGCGGCTTCGAGGCTGCGTCCCGCCATGAACAGAAGAATCACGGGTCGATGGATTTTGTAGCGACCGCCAAAGTCAATCGTGGGCTGGTTCCCGGAAGGATGAAAGGTGCCCTGATTATAGAACTCCACGTCGCCTTCGAGCTTTGGCGTGAAATCATGGCCGACGACCAAGCCTGTGAGCCAGCCGTTCGGTCCCTTGTGGACAGACTCGTACCCGATTTCATAGTCCACGTCGACGGGACCAAGTTTTTTGGTGAATTCGAAGGGCAGGAGAAAGGTTTGGCTAGCCGGAGTAATCCCGCGGCGGACCGCATCGTTGGGATTGTTGAGGAAAAACTGCGGGAAAGTCGAAATCGAAAGGCTCTCTTCACCCCCATCATAGAAGCGCCACTTGACGCCGGGATTGGATTGCCCCAAGCCGTACTTCGTCGAGGAGGAGGGATTTTGCACTCTCAGCCAAGCATTTTCGTAAGTGAGTTGGATTCGATCACCCACCCCGAAATTGATGTCGAGGTCCGGGGTGTGGGAAACGGATTGATTGCTATAGAAAAACGGCATGTAGCCGACGTTGATTTCCCAGTTGAGATTGCCTGGAGTGCCCGGATCATTGGTGTAGTACGGTGGGCCACCTTGGGCGAATACCACCGCACTTGCCAAGAGCAGCAGAACGAGAATCAGACGACGCAATCTGCGCTGCCAAAGCGCTGGTACTGATAAAGGATAACGCCGATCAAACCGGATGAGCTGCATCGTGAAAAAAAGACTCTCACACATCAAGCGATTCTGAAATTTCCTTGACCTGTGCAAATAGAGGCGTTACCCCTCCGCCAGCACCCAAAACAAACATCGTTGGCTCAATTAGATGTCCGTTTTGGAACGGCTGGATTTCTCTGCGCTGACAACTGGTTCCACACCGCTGGTACGGCTTCAGCGAGTTCCCAGTTGTCAGGTGAGGATCTGCATATAGTTCTGAAGCGAGAAGGCTTAGGTTGATACGCTTGCTGAACCATCCCGGAAATCCGGCTGTACCAGAAGTCGCCCGCAGCGAGGCCTGGCAATGCATCTGCTGGTTCTGATACCGCCATCTGCTTCCTCTCTTTGGCCCGATTCGGGAAGACATAGCCTAGCACGGCATTTCTGAACTTCTTCTGAAAGCCATGGTTCTCGACCCTAAGTGCTGGCACCTAGGGGCCTTAGCGAAAGGATTAGTGAAGGCGAAAGTTTGGCGAAAGATGTGCTTAACCTAAAGTGCGGACCGCGAACCGAATCGAAAAACTTAGAGTGGAAGGAGAACGCAGTGATGGATCTCGATAGAGTGAAGGTTACGCCTCGCGATCAGCAGGTGCTGGATTTACTGGTTCAAGGTTGCAGCAACAAGGAAATCGCTGGCCAACTGAGCATCAGCCCGCGCACTGTGAAGCAACATTTGCGAACGCTTTTTCTGCGCGCCGGAATACGGGACGGGCGCAAGCGCGTAAGGCTGGCTACTGCCGCCTTCGAGAAAGCAGAGTTGAAGTCATGACTCCACGTGAATGTTTGACCCCAAAAGAGATACAAGTGGCCACCCGGGTTTGGGAGGGTCTTACCAATCGGGAGATCGGAAACCTGATGGGCACGACAGAGCAGGTCGTCAAGAATCACCTGCGCAATACCTTTGACAAACTCGGAGTTTGGAGCAGGCTCGAGTTGGCGATGTACATCGCCAGCCACGGTGGCAAGAACTGGCTGGAGGAGCCGGAATGCTCTTTCCCCGATGTGGATCGCGAGGCCGCGAGATTCGGTTAGGCGGAACTCTGAATTTGCCGGACGAAGGAGTCAACCCTTGCTGCAAAAGGTTTGCACTCGGCCATCCTCGGGACAAGCAAGCGCGTTTGTAAGTTATTGAAAAAATAAACGCTTGAGTTTTGTTGTAGTAGGTCTTTCAATTGCATCGTGAGACTCGATCTGACGGCGGCTTGGCCAGCTTGGGGCAAGCCGCAAGCGGTCCCAGGGTGGGGTGGCATGCTTTACAAAGAGACCTTCTGGATGGCTTGCGATTCCACCGAGCAGTTGCGGGCGGAGTACGGCCCGTTTCACACGCGCGCGGAGGCCGAGGCAGAAGCTCGCAAGCTGGGATTCATTTACCTGCTGCGTTACGAACACATGCTTGATGAAAACGAAGACATCCAGGAAGTCCGGTGCATATTCATTGAATTGCCCAGCACGGATTTTCCTGGCATGGGGTTGCCCGGCGCATTTGAGGCAGAAGGCAATTCCATTCGCCTGCATACTCGTTGTGCCACTTGCGGTGAATCCGCCGCTCACGACCGGGGATGGAGGGCCGAAGTGTGGGCGGACATCCACGAATTTGAACATGCCCGCCATCGGGTTCGGCTCTTCGAACACTCGCGTGGTAACGGACTCAAGGAAATTGGTGGTTGGCGCGGATAGCCTTCCTCCGCTTCGGCAGGGCTTCACGCAGGGGTCGAGAGTTCGCTGGCCGCAGCACGATCCACAAACCAGATAAGCTTACCGTCGCTGGGCCGCACCAGCTTCGAGGGATATTTTTCGCCGGGTGCATTGCCCTCAAAAACTTCGTGGAGCGCCGGTGCCTTATCGATCCCACTCACTAGAAACGCGACACAACGGGCTGCGTTGATGACTGGAAGCGTGAAGGTAATCCGGCCGGTTTTCAGCTTCTCCACCCAGTTGGCCACAACGAGTCTCGACTTTTCCCGCAGCCCCTCAGTTTCTGGAAACAAAGATGCCGTATGTCCGTCTGGCCCCATCCCCAGAAGGATTAAATCGAAGCGAGGAAATTCTCCCGGCTTAAGCGCAAAGAACTTCCGTATCGTCTGCTCGTAGGCTTCCGCTGCGGCCGAAACGTCGGGATTCTCGGCTGGGACACGAAAAATATTGGCCGCCGGAATCGAAGCCTTGGACAGCAGCGATTCCTTCGCCATGCGGTAGTTGCTCTCCGGATCGTCGGGCGAAACGTGGCGCTCATCTCCCCAGAAAAAAAACATTTGATCCCAAGGCAGACTCGCGCTGGCATTGGCTGCGATCAGGGTGTAAAGGTTCTTGGGAGTTGATCCGCCGGAGAGCGCAATGCTGAAGCGTCCGCGCTGCGCGACCGCGTCGGTGGCTGCGCGAATGACTTCCTCTGCCGCGGCCTGAAACAGATCCTGCGGTGTGGTCAGCCGGCGCAGTTCGGCGGTCGCACTCACAACGATCCCACCCCGCCATTCGCGGACTTTGCAGCCGCACATCGCGCTGCCCCCAGCAGACCAGCCTTGTCGTTGGTGACGACTTGCACGGGGATACCTTCCAGAAGCGGGCGCAACCTGCCCTTCTCAAGAAAAGCCTCCATAAAAAGTGGCCCCATAAGTTTAGGAAGAATCTTTGGCGAAATTCCACCACTGAGAAAGATTCCGCCTGTCGCCATTGTTTTAAGAGCCAGGTTGCCGGCTTCCGCCCCGTAGACGCTGATCCAGAGATCGAGTGCCTGCTCTGCCAATGGATTGGTCCCATTCAGCGCGCCGTTGGAGATTGCCGCAGCCGCGTCTTTCTGAGCAAGTTGTGTGGAAAATCCGGCCGGTTCAGCCGCACACCCCTTTCCCCGCAGAAACTCATAGACGTTGACTAGACCGGGCCCGGAGAGGATACGCTCGTAACTCACATGTCCGTAGCGATTGGACAGAAAGCGCAATAGTTCGATCTGCAGATCGCCTTGGGGGGCGAAATCGGTGTGTCCGCCTTCGCAGGCGAAAACCTGATGCTGGCTGCCATTCCAGAACAATCCCGCTTCCCCTAAGCCTGTTCCGGGCGCGATCACCGCCTGATTCCCATTCGACGGCACTACGCGGTTGAGAGCAACCAGATCTCCCGGGCCGAGTGCCTCGATGCCCCACGCGTTCGCTTCCAGATCATTGATCAGCAACGTGGCGGGCAATTGAATTTGTTTCGAAAGGCGGGATTGTTCGATTACCCAGGGAAGATTCGAGGTTTCGACGCGGCCATTATGCACTGGCCCCGCAATTCCGAAGCAGGCAATCTCCGGCCGCGTCCCCGCGTCCTGCAAAAACTTGGAGACAATCTCGCCCAGTTCACTGTATTCGCGACTGGGAAAAATGCGCTCCGAAATCAACCGGAGATGGCCATTTTGTTGCTGAAAATATGCGAGTCGAGCGTTGGTTCCCCCGATATCGCCGGCCAGGATCATTGCTCGAAGTTCCTCCAACGCCGGCCATCTCGCTCCAACAACTCTTCAGCCTCTCTCGGTCCCCAGGTGCCTGAGGGATAGTTCGGGAAGTTCCGCGGAGGCAGCGCCTTCCACAGATCGAGGACTGGATTCACCACGCTCCAGCCCGCTTCCACCATGTCCGCCCGCTGAAACAGTGTTTGGTCGCCGATCATGCAATCGTGCAGCAGCCGCTCATAGCCGGTGCTGGGCTGCTTTCCGAAGTATTGCTGATATTCGAAGTTCATGTCCACTGTGCCCAGGCGCATAATCGGTCCGGGTACCTTGGCCGCGAACTGCAGCGAAATGCCTTCCTCCGGCTGAATGTGTAATACCAACTGATTCGGCATCAAGTGTTCCACAGAGGTATCGCGGAACAGGACAAACGGAGCTCGCCGGAACTGAATCACGATGTGCGTGTTTCGCGCCGGCATGCGCTTACCGGTGCGGAGATAGAAGGGAACATCAGCCCACCGCCAGTTATCAATCAGTAACTTCATGGCGACGAAAGTTTCAGTCCTGGAATCGGCGGCAACGTCAGGTTCGGAACGGTAGGCCGGCACCTGCTTGCCATCTTCTGTGCCCTCGCCGTATTGCCCGCGCACGGAGCGACTGAGAACCTCTTCGTCGCTGATGGGTTGGATGGCATGCAAGATCTTCGCCTGTTCGTCGCGCACTGCGTTGGCGTCAAACGAAATGGGAGGCTCCATCGCGGTGAGGCTGATGAGTTGCATGATGTGATTCGGTACCATGTCCCGCAGCGATCCGGCGTGATCGAAATAGCTGCCTCGGCCCTCCACCCCGACAGTTTCGGCCACGGAGATCTGGATATGATCGATGTAGCGCCGGTTCCAGATGGGCTCGAAGATCCCGTTGGCAAAACGGAAGGCCATGATGTTCTGCACGGTTTCCTTGCCCAGGTAATGGTCGATACGGTAAATCTGCTTTTCGTCGGCAAGCTTCAGCAGTTGCTGGTTCAGGGCTTTGGCTGATTCCAGATCGTGGCCAAAGGGTTTCTCGATCACCACTCGTCGCCAGTGATCGTTACTTTGCTCCATCAACCCCGTTGCGGCGAGCTTTTCAACGATCGGCCCAAAGAAACTCGGCGCGGTCGCCATGTAGTAGAAGAAGTTTTGATGAGTTGCGTGATCGCGGTCAATCTGGGTCAGGCGATCCTTGACTGCCGGATAGAGCTTATCGTCTTTGAAATCGCCGGCGTAATAATAGAAGCGCCGCGAAAAGCCCTCCCAAAGATCGTCCTGAATGCAGTCGCCGCAGTACTCTTTTACGTCGTCCTTGAGCCGCTTGCGGAAATCTTCGTCCGTCATCTGCGCCCGGGCCACGCCCAGTACCGCAAACTCCTTCGAGAGCAAGTCTGCCCGGGCCAGGTTGTAAAGCGCGGGAATCAAGAGACGCGCCGTCAGGTCGCCGGCAGCGCCGAAGATCACCATGATGCATGGATCCCCTTGTTTACCAACGCGTGGAACTGCTGCCGTGGGCTTTTCCGCCAATTGAGCCATCCTAGGTCCTTTGCTCTCCTGCTTTTTTGCTGACCGATGCCTGCGTATGCAGTCTTCTTTTTTCGCCGCGCCGTTTGGCGCCGGCGTCCCGTCGGTTTTGACTTTGATCAAACTATCTTAGCGCCGCTTGAATCGCGGCGGTGAGCTTATGTAACCCCGCATCAACATCCCCGAGATGCACGCGGAGCGCACGCCGTCCGCGCTCGGCCAGCACCTGGAAATCTCCGCGCGCCTGGGCCGCTTTGACCACTCCAAATGTGTATTTCTGCTGCGGCACCGGAAGCTCCAAAGCGTCGTCGCAAGTCACTTGTAGGAATACTCCAGAATTCGGCCCCCCTTTGTATGCCTGTCCCGTTGAGTGCAGAAAACGAGGTCCAAAGCCCAGGCAGGTTGCTACGCGTTTCTTCTCACGCGCCGCATGGCGTATGGTCTGAAGAGCCTTCTCGTGCTCGGCATTCATCTGGATATATCCCAGTACAGCGAAATAATCGTGCGGGTGGATGCGATTCAAATGCGCCTTCAAGTATCCCGCTAGTGATTTGTCCTTGCCGGCTTCTCGCGCCAAATCCGCCGCATTCTTATCGTCCGTAAAAAGTTTGATGCCGTCATCTTCCAGCACAGGTTTTTCCGCGGGGAGGCAACCGTTCTTCTCATATTCCGAAGTCAAATTTCGAGTGGCAATTTTGCTGGCTTCGACATCGGGCTGGTTGAAAGCGTTGATCCCAATAATCGAGCCGGCGACTGCCGTGGCAATCTCCCAGCGAAAAAATTCCGCACCCAGATCGTAGACGTCGGCCATGGAGATTCGCACAACCGGGTGCCCAGCCTTTTCGAGCGCGTCTACTTTAGCCTCCACAGCTAAATCGGTGGCATGTTGCGTATGAATGTAGACGAAGACACGGTCGTCCCCGTAAACCCCCGGCGCCGCCAATTCTTCCCGGTCGACAGGGATGATGCCCTTTCCAACTTTCCCCGTGGACTCCGCCAGCAATTGCTCGAGCCATGCGCCCAAATCAGAAATATCAGGGGAGGTAATAATCGTGACTTTATCGCGGCCAGCCTGCGCCGCCGTCCCCAAAATAATTCCTAGCACCGCTCCGGGATTTCCCTCGATCGAAGCGGAGGTTCCGCACGCCTGCACCATCTCCTGTGCGCGGTCGAGAAACTTTTTGGTATCGGCTCCAATCACTGCCGCCGGGACCATGCCGAAATTCGACAGCGCCGAATAACGGCCGCCGATCGAGGGCCGTCCGAAAAAAACGTGCCGGAAACGATCCCCTTCGGCTATCTGTTGCATCTTCGACCCGGGATCGGTAATGGCAATAAAATGGCTTCCGGCCTTATCCGCGCCCACAGCCTGCGTCGTGCGTTCGAAAAAATATTGCCGGAAGATGTTGGGCTCGAGCGTGCTCCCCGATTTGCTGGAAACAATAAAAAGCGTCCGGGCAATGTCGATCTTGTTTTCGAACACTTTCACCTGCGCCGGGTCGGTGGAATCGAGCACGTGCAGATCGGGGTAACCGGCGATGTGGCCAAATGTCTTCCTTAGAACTTCTGGACACAAACTCGATCCACCCATTCCCAGCAGAAGGACGTCTTTGAAGCCCGCGCTCCAAACTTCTTTCGCAAGATTTCGTAGCTCGATAGGATGAGCAATCTGGTACTCGGTGATGTCCAGCCAGCCCAGCCAATTGGCCTCATCGTCACCCGTCCATAGGGTTGCATCGCGCTGCCAAAGGCGCTGCATTTTGCCGCCAGACTGCCAGTCGTTCATGGCAGTCTTCACTGCCGCGGCCAGGCTCTCCGGCAGCGACGATTTCAGTCGACTCACGCGGGTTTTCCTTTTTGCTTCGTGCTCTTCTCGACCGCCGCCAGCAATTTGTGGAAAGCATCGGCGAACAGTTTTACTCCATCGCTGGTCAGCTTGGTGGTTACTTCTTTGATCGAGATGCCGGCTTTCGCGAGGTCGTCCATTACTTTTTTCGCGGCCGGAACATTCTCGGTGAGGCTGTTCCGCAACTTTCCATGGTCGCGAAACGCATCCACCGTCGCCGGAGGCATAGTGTCTACCGTGTCAGGGCCGATCAGTTCCTCCACATACATCACGTCACGGTAGGCCGGATTCTTCGTGCTGGTGCTTGCCCACAACACGCGCTGCGTCTGCGCTCCTTTGGCTGCCAGCGTTTCCCATCGAGGTCCGCTGAAAATTTTCTGGTAGAGCTGGTAGGTCAGCTTGCCATTCGCAATCGCAACTTTCCCCTTCAGGCTCTTGAGCAGTGCCTGCTGTTGGGCATCAGTAGTGGTTTTCAGCTTATCGTCAATCATCGAATCCACCAGCGTGTCGATGCGGCTGATGAAGAAGCTGGCCACTCCTGCCATTTTCTTGAGATTGCCGCCGCGTTTTGCGAGATCCTCGAGTCCGGCGATGTATGCCTCTGCAACCTTCTCGTAGACTTCCTGCGCGAACAACAAAGTGACGTTGATGTTGATGCCTTCCCCAATCAACTGGCGGATCGCAGGAAGCCCCTCTGCCGTACCTGGAACTTTGATCATCACATTCTCGCGATTCACGGTCTTCCACAGCCGGCGCGCTTCGTCAATCGTCTCCTTTGTCTTGAGCGCGAGTAGGGGAGAAACCTCCAGGCTTACGTACCCATCGCGAAACTTGGATTCTTCATACACCGGACGCAGCATATCTGCGGCGTCTTGAATATCCCGGATCGCAATCTCCTCGTAGCGGCTGGTGGTGTCCAAGTCAGGCCTCGAAGCCAGCGATTGCAAAATGTCGTCATAGAGCGAGCTCTCAGCGATCGCCTTTTCGAAGATCGAGGGATTCGAAGTCATCCCACGAAGGCCATCCTCCTCGATCAGTTTCTTAAGGGTTCCGCCCGTGAACAGATCGCGTCGAATGTAATCGAGCCACATCGATTGTCCGTAGCCCAGCAATGCTTTCAGAGGATTTGTAGCTTTTGAGGTTTCGAGTACTCCAGTTGGCTGCATGATGATTTCTCCCTGATGAAATCGACGGCGGACGTCGTTATCTGAATTAGATGGTGTGCAACTCTTCTCGTTTGTGTTTAGACCCAGAAGGCAGGGTCGCGGTTAATTTTCTGCAATCGCTTTACGCGCTTCTGCAACGACTGCATCTGCGGTGAAACCAAAAAATTTCAGCAAATCTTTCAAGGGAGCGGAGGCGCCGAAGCGGTGCATGCCGATCCTACGTCCCTTGAGTCCGACATATCTCTCCCAGCCAAAGGTGGCCGCCATTTCTACTGAAACTCGCGCTGTGACCGAAGAGGGGAGCACGCTTTCCTTGTATGCCGCATCCTGGCGATCAAAAATCTCCCAGCAGGGCATACTCACCACCCGCGCCTTGATACCTTCCGCCTTGAGCCTTTCAAAGGCCTCAACGCACAGCGAAACCTCGCTTCCCGTTCCCATCAGGATCACGTCAGGCTTGCCGCCGGGTGCATCGGCGAGAATGTAGGCGCCTCGCGCTGTGCCCGAGGCCGTGCCGTATTTGGTACGATCAAACGTGGGAATCGCTTGCCGGGTCAGCACGAGCGCCGCTGGCTGGTGTTGCAACTGCGCAATGACCTTCCACGCTTCAACCACTTCATTCGCATCGCCAGGACGAAACAGAATCAGATTGGGCATCGCACGCAACGAGGCCAGTTGCTCGATTGGCTGATGCGTCGGCCCATCTTCTCCCAAGCCGATTGAGTCGTGGGTAAAAATGAAAATGGAAGGAGCTTCCATCAGAGCGGCAAGCCGGATACTGGCCCGCATGTAGTCGCTGAAGTTAAAAAAAGTCGCCCCGAACGCCCGAATTCCAGAAACCGTCAGTCCGTTCACGCTCGCGCCCATCCCGTGCTCGCGAATGCCGAAGTGCAGATTGCGTCCAGCATACTGACCAGCCTGGAAGTCGCCCGCGCCTTCAAACTTTAATGTCGTTTTGTTTGAGGTAGCCAGGTCGGCCGAACCGCCAATCAGCCACGGAATATTCTCGGCCAGCGAGTTCAGGACTTTTCCTGAACTGTCGCGTGTGGCCACTCCTTTCGGGTCGGCGGGGAATGTGGGAAGGTTCTTATCCCATCCGTCAGGAAGTTCGCGTCGCTGCATTCTATGCAGCCGGTCAGCCAGTTCAGGATATTTCTGCGAGTACTCGGCGAACATCTTCTCCCACCGTGTACGAGCGGAGTACCCGCGTTTTCCAATTCCATCTTGGAAGTGCTCACGTACACCTTCTGGCACAAGAAACTTAGCGTCCTCAGGCCAGCCATAGAACTGCTTTGTCAAGCGAACTTCCTCTTCGCCCAGCGGCTCTCCGTGCGCCGCGTTGGTATCTTGCCTGTGCGGCGATCCATAGCCAATGTGGCTATCTACAATAATCAAAGTGGGACGGTCTGTGGTTTTATGAAAGGTCTCAAAAGCCCGCGCCAGCATTTCGAGATCGTTGGCATCGGCGACGCGGGTTACGTTCCACCCATAGCCGACGAAGCGCGTCGCCACGTCTTCGCTAAACGACCAATCCGCTGGACCATCCAGTGTGATGCCGTTGTGGTCATACATCCAGCAAAGGTTCGAGAGCTTTAGATGTCCGGCCAGCGATGCGGCCTCACCACCGACACCTTCCATAAGGTCGCCATCCGAACACATGGCATAGATGTTGTAATCGAAAATTTCAAAACCAGGACGGTTGAAATTCGCGGCTAGCCATCTGCTTCCGATGGCCATTCCCAAACTGTTTCCTATGCCCTGCCCTAGCGGGCCCGTGGTGGTTTCCACGCCAGTAGTGATGTGTGACTCAGGATGCCCGGGAGTCCGGCTTCCGAGTTGCCGGAAGCGCTTAATTTCCTCCATCGGGACCGCCAGTTCTTTGAGGACTTCTCCGTTTTCGTTGACGTCGCGAACTCCGGCGAGATGAAGCATCGCGTAAAGCAGCATGGAGGCGTGGCCGTTCGATAAAACGAAACGGTCGCGGTTCAGCCACTTCGGATCCTCTGGATCGTAGCGCAGGAATTGCTGCCACAGGCAGTAAGTCACCGGCGCCAAACCCATGGGCGCGCCCGGATGTCCGCTATTGGCTTTTTGTACAGCGTCGATCGCCAGGGTGCGGATCGTGTTAATGCATAGCGTGTCAAGTTGCGTAGCGGTCACCAACGCCTGTTCACTGGTTGCCATGTGACGTGCTCCTCCCGGACAAAACTGTTGTCAATTGAGGTGTCCTGCTGATCCTAAGCCAATTAGAGTCCCGAGACGAAAAAGGGTTTCACCGAAAAAGGCCTTCGCTACGCATCGAGTGTATCAATTTCTCCCGTACTCATGCCGGCGAGGTCTGTGCAAAATCGAAGAGAAGAGAAGTGCAGAAAAGGAGAAAAACGGAGGAGGTGCTATTTCAACATTTGCAGGTAGCTTTTTTCGCTGTTTGAAGCCTTGGTGGTTTCCTGAACATATTTGAGGAACTGACGGAGATTCTCTTTCTCTGCAGGCTCCATTCCGGCGAAGCGAACGCGAATGCCGCCCGCGGCGGGAGCGCTGCGAGTTACCACTCCATTCAGCGCCAGTCCCTTTACCCAAATCTTGCCGCTGGCAACCCAGAGTCCGATCTCAACTTTGGCGCCGCCGCTGACGGCGGTTGCAGTCTCGATCTGGCATCCTCCCATACTTGTGTTGGAGAGATTACCCCAGATGGGAGCATCTCCCTCATTGACGCGCAACTCCACTGCCACGAAGCATTTGATCCTGGGATGCCGCCTTCGATCTTGTCCCCAGTTGGGGCTGAAGACGTCGGGCTCAAACGGCGGGATAGCCGTAGCCGGGGAAGGCAGGGACGGCAGCGGCTCGTTAGCCATTTCGGTTGCGGTAGCCGGCTGCGTTGAGGTCGCGGCGATTGTGCTGCCGGAAGATTCTTGTTTGATCTCCCGCATCGCCTCAATCAAAGCTTGTTCTCTGCGCTCGGGCGGGGCATCGCGATAAGCCTGCAGCAGCTTTCCCAGGTTGCGAGCCAGATCCGGGTCGGTGAGCAGCCGGGTCCAGTCCGTTCCTGCGGCCGGCGTAGGCCTCGAATTACTCATGATAAAGAATATCCCGTCCGCTTTTTAGAATGACTCTGCAGCTTGAGCTTGAACCACAAGTAACCGGTTCACAAGATGACCGAAGTCATCCGGCATGTTCCCAACAATGCGCGCGCAGCCTGTTCCGGTTCCAGGCCTAGGGTGATGGTGCGAGTTGCGGCAAGCTCTCCAGATAAGTCTTCAGCGTTTCCTGCTGCGCACTTGTAAGAGACAGAAATTCAAATCCGTACTGATATCCACGCCGATAACGTACCACCGCCCGCACCTCCCACAGTTCGATTGATCCAGGCAGCGAGAAGGTTAGGCCGACAACCTCGCCACTATTCATCTCTGTCGCTAGGAGTATGCCAATCCCGGCCTCGGAGAGATCCCTGCAATGTCCGCCGATCGTCTGGTACTGATTTCCCAGATAACTCACCGCAACTCGGAAATCGGCACGATATCTCGTGTGCCGTCTACGGCGGCGGTCGATCTGACTTGCTGCGACCTGTCGTCCTGGAGCGGGCATTCCGTGAGCGAACCTTCTGGGGAGTGTTTCCTAGAGCTTCCGATTGCGATTAGCGAGGCTCGAATGTGATCTCTACAAGCCCGACAGTTTCATCCGAAGCGGCCTCAAACTTCCACTTGCGCACCGCTTCCGTGGCTGATTGGACTGGCACGGACTTCCTCCGACCAGCGCTGGTCCTACCCTTCCCGTTTACTTTATTAGCCGCGCTGAGACCGGAAAAGTATCGAAAGTAACCGTTCGGAACCAGATTTCATTGTTCGCCTCATTTTGGAGAAATACTCAATCCCTTGTTATCTCGAAGGCATCCAATGGCGGTTCAGGGACTGCCCGGCTTTTGCATCGCGAGATGCTTCGTTAGAATCAGTAGTTTAACGATATGCTATGAAGGAGAAAGGTCGTCCCGAGGAGTTTCCGTACGAAGGGACTTTTTCAAAACTGGGAATGCCCCGCTCCTTGTTTCATCTAACCCGCATACGTCCTGTTCTTACGCTGGTGCTTCTCCTGGCAACTGGCCTCAGTGCTCAGGACTCCACGCCTGCTCCGTCTATCACTCTTCCTGGCTCGCAGAGCCCTTACACCGGCAGTGAACCGGAAGGCAAAGTCACGCCGGAGGTGTTGCAAATTGGATTTCAAGAGGCCATTGATCGCGGGCTGCGCAATAACCTTGGCTTGCTGCTCTCAGGGGATCAGACGCTCATGGCGCGCGGCGAGCGGTGGAAAGAACTCAGCAATCTTCTGCCCAATCTTTCGGCCCGAGTGCAGGAGGATGTTCAAACCCAAAGCCTCACTGCTCTCGGTTTCAAGAGCAACCTTTTCCCATTTCCGCTCCCGCGGGTGATCGGTCCTTTTAATTACCTGGACGCGCGCGCTTCGCTGACGCAGTCTATTTTCGATTTTAAGCAGATCGAACAGGAACGCGCCGCCTCTGAGAGCTTGAAGTCCGCACAATACAGCTATAAAGATGCCCGGGAGTTGGTCGTGCTCGCGGTGGGCAATGCCTACCTGCTGTCGATCGCCGACGCCGCGCGGATTGAAACCGCGAACGCACAGGTCGTGAATGCGCAAGCCCTCTTTGACAAGGCAGTCGACCAACAGAAGGCAGGTCTGAACCCAGCCATCGATACTCTGCGCTCTCAAGTCGAGTTGCAAACCCGGCAACAGCAGCTTATCGTGGCGCGTAACGATTACGCCAAGCAGAAGCTCTCTTTAGCCCGCATCATCGGCTTGCCTCCAGGTCAGGAGTTCGTTTTGACGGAAAAAGCTCCCTACCAGGCGCTTAGCCCCCAGCCCGTTGAAGTCTATCTGCAGCGAGCCTACACTTCACGATCGGATTATCAGGCGGCGCAAGCGCAAGTCCGCTCTGCCGAGTTGTTGCGCAGGGGTGCTACTGCCGGCCACTATCCCACCATGGATTTAAGTGCAAACTTCGGCGACATTGGCGTTACGCCGGCCGAGTCGAACGGTACCTGGCAAGTGGCTGGAAACCTCAACATTCCCATCTTTGCCGGAGGAAAAACCCATAGTGATGTTCTCGAAGCCGAGTCCCAATTAAGACAAGCGCGTTCGCAGTTGGGCGATCTGCGCGGCCGCATTGACTACGAAGTGCGCACCGCGTTGTTAGACTTGAACGCCGCCGCTGAGCAGGTTGAGGTCGCACGCAGTTCGGTCGATCTGGCAGAACAGACGCTCACCCAATCCAGGGATCGTTTCACTGCCGGAGTTACCGACAACCTTGAGGTGGTGCAGGCGCAGGAGGCAGTTGCCAGTGCTCACGAGAGCTACATCCAGAGCCTGTACACGCATAATCTTGCAAAGATAGAACTGGCCCGAGCTATTGGGGATGCAGAACAGGGAGTTAAGCGCTATCTGAAAGGCGAACATCAAAATTAATTATGGAACCGACGACGCAAAGCCCGCCCGCCGCACCGCCGGAGCAGTCTGAAAGCCGTCCCAAGCCGCTACCCGCGACGGAACGGGATTTCCGCACTCGTCCTCCGCGAACCGCCAGCTCGGGCTTTCGAATTGGCGTCGTCATTGCAGTGGTGGTGTTGCTGGTTGTGGGGTTCTTCGTCTACCGCTATGTTTCCAGTTACGAATCTACCGACGATGCTGAAGTGGACGGCCACATCAATTCCATCAGTCCTCGCATTTCGGGCCACGTCATCAAGCTCAATGTGAACGATAACCAATACGTGCAGGCGGGTACGGTTTTGGTGGAGATCGATCCCACTGACTACCAGGTTGCTTACGAAAAGGCTAAAGCCGAATTCGAAGATGCGCAAGCTACTGCCGCTGCGGCCGGCGTCAATGTGCCAATCACCGACGTCAGCACGAGCAGCCAGGTGTCATCAACTGAAGCCGACGTGGCCAGCGCTCGCGCCGGAATCGCCGCTGCCAAGCAGCAGTTTGATGCGGCTAAAGCGCAGCTGCTCCAGGCCCAGGCCAATAATGTGAAAGCGCAAAATGATCTTGTCCGCTACAAGCAACTGGTCGACAAGCAGGAGATTTCGCAGCAGCAATACGATCAGGCCGTAGCCGCCGCCGCGGCCGACGCTGCTGCCGTCGAGAGCGCTCGCTACACGGCTGATGCCGCGCAATCCCAGGTGACTGAGGCCCAGGGAAAACTCGTGCAAGCGGAAGCCAACTACCGCAACGCCCAGACTGCCCCCAGGCAAATGCAGGTGATACGCTCCAGAGCCGCGTCGGCGGAAGCGCAAGCACTGCAAAAAAAGGCCGACCTTGATCAGGCGCAACTCAATCTCCTTTACACAAAAATCATCGCCCCGGTTACCGGAGTGGTCAGCGATCGCACCGTCGAAGTCGGACAGAACGTCGCTCCCGGCCAGGAACTGATGAAGGTGATTCCGCTCAACGATGTCTGGATCACCGCCAATTACAAAGAGACGCAACTTCGCGAGATGAAAGTTGGCCAGCCGGTCACGGTTGAAGTGGATGCCAGCGGAAGAAGCTACAAAGGCAAGGTCGACAGCATCGCAGGCGCAAGTGGCGCGCGTTTCAGCTTGCTGCCTCCGGAAAATGCCACCGGGAATTATGTGAAGGTCGTGCAACGTATTCCGGTGAAGATCGTGCTCGATCCGGGAGAAAACAAGGATCAATCGCTGCGCCCAGGAATGTCCGTTGAACCCAAGGTCTGGATCCGGCAATGAGTGCCGGTACCGCCCCGTTCGACAATACAGTTGCCTGGCGTCCGGCAGTCAATCCATGGATCATCGCCATTACCGTTACGTTGGCGACTTTCATGGAAGTTCTCGATACTTCGATCGCGAACGTAGCTCTGCCACACATCGCGGGCAGCCTCTCCGCTGGACAGGACGAGAGCACATGGGTTCTCACTTCCTACCTGGTCTCGAACGCCATCGTGCTTCCGCTCAGCGGCTGGCTCTCTTCCATCATGGGCCGTAAGAACTTCTACATGAGTTGCGTGGCCTTGTTCACCATCAGTTCTTTTCTGTGCGGTTTGGCGCCGAACCTGGCGACCCTTATCGTATGCCGCGTGCTGCAAGGCGCCGGCGGAGGTGGCCTGCAGCCTAGCGAGCAGGCCATACTGGCCGATACTTTTCCTCCCGCCAAGCGTGGCATGGCCTTTGCCGTCTACGGCGTCGCCGTGGTCACGGCGCCGGCAATTGGTCCGACTCTTGGAGGGTGGATTACCGACAACTTCACCTGGCGTTGGATTTTCTTCATTAACATTCCTGTCGGAATCATTTCCATTCTGCTGACCTCGCGGCTGATTCAGGACCCTCCATACTTCAGGCGCCGCAAACTCAGCGAAACTACCATCGACTACATTGGCCTCGGTTTTGTGGCGCTGGGCCTGGGAACTTTGCAGGTTGTCCTGGATAAGGGACAGCGTGACGATTGGTTCGAATCCCATTTCATCGTCATACTTTCGGTGATTGCCGCGGCCTCGCTTCTCTTCGTCATCTTCTGGGAATGGCACCACAAAGATCCCATCATTGATCTACACCTGTTCCGTGACCGCACATTTGGGATCTCCAATCTTCTGATGTTTATGCTGGGCTTCGCTTTGCTCGGCAGCACGCTATTGCTCCCTCTATTCATGCAGACTCTGCTGGGATACACCGCAGAGCGAGCGGGACTGGCTCTAATGCCCGGCGGGTTCACGATTATGCTTTTGTTGCCCCTGGTGGGATTCTTGCTCTCGCGTTATAGTCCGCGCTGGCTGCTGGTTTTTGGCTTGGCCATGCTCTCCGCATCGTTGTTCCACATGACAAGCTTTGATTTGCAAATCGATTTCCACACCGCGATCGTCGCTCGAGTGTTGCAGGCTGCGGGAATGGCATTCCTTTTCGTTCCTATCAACACGGCTGCTTATGCTTACCTGCCGCGGGAGAAAAACAACGCTGCCTCCGGTTTGATGAACCTCGCGCGCAACATTGGCGGCAGCGTGGGCATTTCGCTGGTAACCACCTTGCTGGACCGGCGCGGCCAGGTTCACCTGAACTATCTGTCCCGTCATCTGAGCGCTTCGAATCCCGCGTTTCAGTCGATGATGCAAGGGGCGACACAAGGCATGCGAGCGCACGGCGCCAATTCGGTATTCGCCACGCAGCAGGCTTATGCCATGATTGAGGGCACAGTGCAGCGGCAAGCGACAATGCTGGCTTACATTGATGACTTCCGGCTTCTGGGGTTTGCCATCCTGGCGATGGTTCCGCTTGTCTTCCTCATGAAAAAAGGCAAGCCCGGGGCAATGGCTGTACACTAATTCGCGGTAAATTCGTTGGGAATTAGCTGGTTCGCGGTAAACTGGCTGGCGACAAACGGTGACTGGCTATGTTTCGCGTAATCACCATCGAGCGTGAGTACGGCTCTGGAGCCGGCGCCATCGCCGCCCAACTCGCCCAACATCTCGGGTGGAATCTGTGGGACAAGCGCCTCACGGAGGAGATTGCCCGCTTGGCGAATGTCGACGCTTCCACGGTGAAGCGCTGCGACGAGCGCATGGACAGCCGCTTCTACCGTTTAGCGAAAACTTTCTGGCGTGGCAGCCACGAATCCAGCTCTCATCTAAGCAATCAGGCCTTTGATACCGATTGCATGATGGAATGGATGGCACAGATCACCGCCAGAATTGCCCAGGAAGGAAATGCCGTGGTTGTAGGCCGGGGTGCGCCCTATTTCCTTCGTGAGCATCCCGATGCCTTCCATACGTTTCTCTATGCGCCCCGCGCCGAAAAAGTTCGCCGCCTTCTGCAAGACGGATCGACGACGGCGGAAGCGGAAGAGCTGGTTGAATCGGTGGACCGCGAACGTATCGCCTTCGTCAAACATTACTTCAACGCCGATTGGCCCACTCGATCCCTCTACCACGTCATGATCAACACTGCCGTAGGCAACGAAGCGGTTATCGACACAATCCTGCACACCATGCATCGGATTGCCGGCCATCCCAAAGCCACGGACTACGAACCTCCCAGACTTTCCAGTTCTGTCTAGCAATCAGTTCTATTTCGTTCCCAATCTTCTTGCAAAATGATCGCGATCAAATTGAGCCGTTGCCTTATAATTGTGAAGTGCTGACCGAAGAGGACAAGCAGTGGATTAGCGGACGGTTAGAGAAGGTGGAAACCACCCTTCTCACCGAGTTTCACAAGTGGGCATCCCCAGTCGAATTGCGTCAGCGGAGCCATGCCGCGGCTCTTCGCGCGCTGGACACCGAGGTCGAGGCTCTGTCAGACCGGCTCAAGAATCTCGAAGGCCGCTAATCGACCCCTGGTCGGAATAGTTTGTGCTTGAGCACGGGCCTGGAGTCAGGGTTCATGGCTTTCAACCCTCGGGATCATTTGGTCTCTTCTGCCGCCGGATGGCACTTGCTGGCGTCGGCGCGAAATTAGACAAATCCACTCTGACACTGCAAGTGAGAAAGCGGAGGCAGTCGTTCCCGCGGGGCAGGACAGGGCGAATCAGCGCGGCCGCACCGGCGCTGGACAACAATCCTCCGCGCAAATATCCGCCCTCGGCCCCAGCGATCCCAGCGCCCTACGTTCCTGCGCTGGATCGATCCGCTCCAGAATCAACTCGCGAATCATGCCGATAAACTTTGGATGCACGCCTACGGTTTTTGCGCGCGTCATCGGCAAACTCAGCGAATCACAAAGCTGCCGCGCTTCCACATCCAGATCGTACAACACTTCCATGTGGTCGGAGATGAAGCTGATTGGAGCCAGCACCACAGCGGAAGCCAAATTCTTTGACTTCACCTCCCGCAGATAATCGAGAATGTCCGGCTCTAACCAGGGCTGTCCCGGAACGCCGCTGCGGCTCTGATAAACGAGCACATCGTTTTGCTGCCCGAGCGCTCCCGAAACCAGGCGCCGTACCTCTTCAAGTTGCTTCACGTAGTCGCTGGTGTTCGCCATCGAAAGCGGAATACTGTGCGCGGTATAGATTATTTGGAGGTTACCTCTCGCGTCAGGTGGAACAGCCTGCAGTGCCTCGCGCACTCGTTCCACCGTGACTTCGATGAAGGCTGGATGGTTGAAGAATGCCCGCAGTTTGTCCACCTCAGGAGCATCTGGCCCCACTTCACTCTGCGCTCGCGCAATGTCTTCGCGATACTGCCGGCATCCTGAGTAGGAACTGTAAGCCGAAGTCACAAAAGCGACTGCGCGCCGGATTCCATCCTGCTTCATTTTTCGCAGAGTGTCGGGCAGCAGCGGATGCCAGTTGCGATTTCCCCAATAAACCGGCAGCTTGGGGCCGTTGTGCTGCAACTCCGTTTCCAGCGCGGCGATCAGTTCCCGCGTCTGCTGATTAATGGGGCTCTTGCCCTCGAAATGATAGTAGTGCTCGGCAACGGTCAGCATGCGCTCGCGCGGAATGTTCCGTCCCCGTAGCACGTTTTCGAGGAAAGGGATTACTTCTTCTTTGGATTCCGGCCCCCCAAAAGAAACCAGCAGAACGGCGTCGTAGTTCATGTCGAGATATGATTGTGACTCAAATCCAGAGATTAGAGTGTACTGCGGCGAGAGCTTCGCTCGAAAAGCTAGAATGTGAACCGGGCCGAAAACTGAAACACACGAGGAAGGCCGTTCGGGCTAATTTCCTGCAGGGTCCCAAAATTGCCCGGTCCGGAATTCGGCACTAGATAGCAGCTTTGGTTCAGCGTTGCGCCGTCCCCGCAATTGGTCCCAATGGGATTGTATTGCAGTTGGTTGACGCCATTGCCGTTCTGCACGTAGTAATTCGCGTGGTTGAATAGGTTGAAAGCCTGTGCTTGAAGTTCCAACTCCCTGCCTTCCCTGATCTCGAAACTGCGGGCCAGTCCAACATCGATTCTCTCCAGCCACGGGCCATAGAAAGAATTCAGCCCGATTCCAGGGGTGGGTCCGGCGCCATTAATGCCGCCTGCGGTGTTCGCGGTGTCCTCATTGAAGGCGGTGTCGTTGAGGTTTCCGTTGGCACCGTTGCAATTGTTGAACGACAGGGTCGAACTGGTGCACGCGGGGCTCAACAATCCCGCGTAAGGCCGGCCAGAAGAGAACTCCATAACACCGCTCAGTCTCCAGTGCGATAGCAGAGCGCGACCGGTAGTCGAACTAGTCAATGCTTCCAGCCGAGGCCGGTAGACTGCAGCCGCGCTAATACGATGCCTTTGGTCGAGCAGCGACGGAGCGTGCGTATCGCTGAAATCGAATTGGTTGTTGAAGTCCATTCCATCCAGCATGATGCTCTTGGCGAAGGTGTAGGAAAACTGCAGCGAAAGCCCCTGCGACATACGCCGCTGCACCTGCAGGAAGAAGGAGTTGTAATGGTTTTGCCCGGGGCTGATGAGTTCGTTGATCTCGCCGAAGTTAGGGTTGATGCGGCCTTCCATGAGTAGACCCTGGTCCATGTTGGGCAGGGTTATCGACCGCCCACTGCAGGGCAGCGTAATCGTGTTGGGCGGGCACACAATGTATGTGGTCGTGCCCTGCAGCGGATTCAGGTTCAAATCATAGGCGCTGCCAGACAACAAATGTACGGCGTGATTCCACATAGTTCCGATGCTTACCGTTGTGTTCTCGAAAATCTCCCGCTCAATCTGCAAACTCGCCTGCAAAATATAGGGCACCCTGAATTGCGGGGAAATCAGGGAAATGTCTGGAGACCCCGCGAACAGCGGGGAGTTAGCGGGGAGAATGGTCGGGAATGCCGGCAGTTGTTGGTTTGGCGGGCCCGAGTCGTAACTGGCACTTGCCTCAGACTGCTGCGACGCAAGTCCGTTCGAGATCACAGCATTGCGGTAGTTCAGCCCATTCATGTTGGTATAGAAGTGTCCGAAGCCGCCCCGTACGACAGTCCGCGGCGCAGCTTGCCAGGCAAAGCCCAAGCGCGGTGCCACCCGTTTGAACTGGTTCGGATACTGTCCGGTGAGGGGAAACGCCGGGTTTTCCGCTGGCTGTGGGTAAACCTGAAAATCCTCACGCAAGCCCATTTCCACGGTTAAATTGGGCAGGGCGCGGAAAGAGTCTTGCACGTAGAATCCGTAGTACGGTACGGCAAAAGAATATGTCGGATTTCCTGCGGCCTGGCTGAAATTGCTGTACTCCCCGAGCGCAAAGGCTTCCAAATTCGGAAATTCATACAATCCAAGCGGCGAGCCGAAATCGAGAGCCTCATTCGGATCCGCGCCTCCATCATCGGTGTCCGCATCCCGTGCGCGGTTAAAATCGAAACCGAATTGCAACGTGTGCTTGCCAATCACATAGTCGAAACGGTCGGCCAGAGAATACTGTCGTTCAAAAACTCTTCCTATTGAGAAAGGAGAATTACCCAGAATGAACGCAGCCGGACTATCCAGTACGACCGTAGGAGTACTTGGAGCCAACCCTGTTGGTGTCGCGATTTCGTCGTCTTGCGAAGTGCTCACGTGAAATTCGTTCAGCAATCTGGAGGAGAACGTGTGCGTCCATCCCAGGCTGGCTTGAAAGGTGTGCACGTAGGCGTTGGCCAGCGTTTGCAAGCCATAATTGCCGACTGTAGGGTCCGTAATCACGCCTCCAGGCGAGTTGAAGTGGTTCAAATTCAAGCTCAGGAACAAGCTGTCGCGGGCAGTAGCCTGATAATCCAGCCGAGGCGTAATCACCCAATCGTTCCGCTTTCTGCCTTTGCTGCCGAGGTTGAAATTCAACGCGTTCACCACGTTCGAAACCTGTTGGAGGTACACGGGATTTGTCGGATCAGGCGCAGTGTCGCCCCCCGGCTCCGGCAACGGTCCGTTCGGCGCGGGCAGCGCCGTCCCAGCGGGAATTCCAAAATTCGCGGTCAAGAACGCAGGCAAGTTGGCGGGCGTCGTTGATAGCGCCGAGTTAATGACGGAAATCGGATTGTTCCGCAGTTGCTGCTCATAATCCACGAAAAACCATAGGCGATTCCGAACAATTGGGCCGCCCACGCCGGCGCCGAATTGCTGCAAATCATCTTCCGGTTTTGGGTAGCCGGCGGCCTTGTCGAGAGCGTCGTTGGCTCCGGTCGCGGAGTTGCGATTGTAATAGAACGCGCTGCCGTGGAAAGCGTTGCTTCCCGACCGCGTAACGGCATTCACGAAACCCGCTCCACCTCCATACACGGCGGAGTACGGGCTCACTGAGACCTCAAACTCCTCGATGGCATCCTCGCCATAAAGATAAGGGATGCGGTAGCGGCCTATGATGTCGGCGAAGTAGTTGTTGGTGGCATTACTTCCGTCGACGGTGAAGGCGTTGGAGCCATTTCCATTGGCGTAACCCGAGTCTTCTCCCCCTTGTTGTCCCGCAACGCTCACCAGGCCCGTGTCGCCGTCGTAGCTGGTATTTGGGGTCAGCACCGTAAAGTCAGTGTAACGACGCCCGTTGAGTGGCAAATCCTCAATAAGCGAGCGCTCGATCAGCGTGCTCGCTGAGGATTCCTCCGGCCGCAGCAGAGGTGTCGTCCCGAGTACTTTAACCGAATCCTTGCTGGCCCCCACCTGCAGCTTGATATCTTGCACTGTGGTGTTTCCCACCAGCACCCGCACCAGGGCCTCGACCTCGCGAAACCCTGGGAGGTTGGCCGTAACGGAATAGGTGCCTGGCATGACCGCCGGAAAGTGGTACAGGCCCGCGTGGTTCGTCTCTGCCGCAATCTTTATCCCCGTTCCCAGATTCTGCACAACCACCGACGCTCCTCGGACCACCGCTCCACTTTGATCTGTGACCCGGCCGCTCAGCGAGCCTGTCAAAACGACATTCTGAGCAGTCAGCAATGCGCAGCCCACCACCGCAACCAGAGCGCTGCTTAGAAGCAGACGACCGGCAAGCAGGACGGTTCTCGCGCTAAATCGAACTAAGGCTTCCATTTTCATTTTGAGTTTCATCGGTGGAGGTTCATGATCAAGCGGTGCTACGCTCTTAGAATCTGACACCAACTGAATCCGAAATTCAAGCTACATCACGCTCTACTATCGGCGGTCGTACAAGTATTAAAGTTAGGAAGGGGCAAGCGAAATGCCTGCCCCTCAATGGACCGAACCTCGGACTGCGATCCGACTGCACATAATAGGGAAGCTTGTATAGAGGAAGTATTAACCGCAGATAAAATTTCCGTGAATCGTCTTGGTTTTGAGGATCGTCTTTACCGATGTGAAAGCCGGCGGACTATCCGCTCGATGGTATCTTTAAGATGTTGAAGTGACAGAGTGTTCGGACTGCGGATTTCTGCCGGGAAGGTTCTTCAGCGCGTCTAGTGATTTTCTCAGACTAAAACCGACCGAAGACGTCAATCATATTGGACGGGAGGACTCGCATGTTACGCTTCTGCGGAGACTATGGAAGGGAAAGTGCTGCGGCGGGTCTTTAAGGCATTTCAGTATCGCGACTTCCGCCTAATGTGGTTTGGCGCCTGTACGTCCAGCATCGGCACATGGATGCAGATTGTGGCGCAGGGCTGGCTGATCTACCGCCTCAGCCACTCGGCGTTCTTGCTGGCGCTGGATCAATTTCTTGCCGGCATCCCCATCTTCCTTTTCTCCCTGATCGGCGGAGTGGTGGCCGATCGCGTGGAGCGCCGCAAAATTCTCCTCGGCTCCCAATACGTGCAGATGGCCACGGCCGGGATACTTACGGTTCTCGTCGCGACTGGGCTGGTGCACGTCTGGCACATTCTGTGTCTCTCTTTTATTTCCGGCTTCGCCCAGGCCTTCGGCGGCCCCGCCTACCAGGCGCTGATTCCCACGCTGGTCGAAAAAGAAGATATGCCCAACGCCATCGCCTTGAATTCGATCCAGTTCAATGTCGCAGTTATGGTGGGACCGGCGCTGGCTGGGCAGGCCTTGGCGAAGCTGGGAGAAAAATGGTGTTTCGGCTTAAACGCGCTTTCGTTCCTTGCGCCTATCATTTCGCTATCGATCATTAGCGCGCGCTTTCTTCCACTGAAGACCACCGAGTCGATGTTCAGCAGCCTCAAGCAGGGTATTCGATTTGCCCGCAAGCAAAATTCGATGGAAGCACTGATTGTGCTGGCTTTCTGCATGACCGCGCTGGGCATGCCCATGCGCACCTACATCCCGGTTTTTGTGAAGGACATCTTTCACCGGGGTCCGGAGACTTATGGCAACCTCCTCTCACTGATGGGGCTGGGTTCGATTTGCGGTTCGCTAATAATCGCGAGTGCGGGCAATATGCGAAAAAAAGGAATCGTTGCGCTGGGCGCGCTTCTCTGTCTGGGTGCGGGAATTTCCGCCTTTGCCTTCTCAAAATCAGTGCCCTTCAGCGGCGTCACCCTGGTGCTGGTGGGCGCTGCCATGATGGCGGTCTTCGCGACGGTCAATTCCCTGGTGCAGTTAATTACCACGAACGAGATGCGCGGACGCGTGATGAGTGTTTACAACTTCGCTTTCCGCGGCGGCATGCCCATGGGGAACCTTTTGTCAGGCTGGCTGGTTCCAATGTTCACGGCTCCGGTGGTGCTTGGCGTGAACGGCCTACTGCTCATCCTGCTGGCTCTTTATTTCTTATTGGTGCAGCGACGGCTGGCTGCGCTCTAAGCTTGAGGCGTTTTGGGGGCGTGAGCGGATGCTGTAGAACTGTCCCGAGACAAGAGGCTGCGGCGACAAGCCGCCTTGTGAGGTCGGCCTCGCTTCGTCAACAAATCGAGGCCGGAACGCATGCCATGCGACGAAAGCCGTAACGGCAACAATAGGAATCGCGCGTTTTGCCCTCCTTTTAATCCTCTCGTTGCCAGAGTAGTTTTTGGACGAAATCCACCACTGCCTGGCCGAAATCAACCAGTGTAAGTCAATCAAAAGAACGGAACTCTTCCCCATTCCCAGTGTTCAATCTAGTGACAGGAATTCTGGGGACATTTATGAAAACCAAATTATCGAAAACGCTTCTTACCGCGGTGTTGACGAGCGCGATGGCGCTTGGGACTGGCACTTCCGTGGCGCAAGACCAGTCGATGGATAAGCCCTCAGCGGGGGTGAGCGCTCAGGTGGATCAAGGGCCGCCGCCAGGGCAGAGCGCGCCACAGTATAACGCGCCTCAATACAATGCGCCGCAATATAATGAGCAAGATCAGAGCGCGCCTCAAGAAGTCGCGCCTCCAGCGCCGCAAAATCAAGATACATACCAAGACCAGGCGCAGGCGCCCCCGCCTCCAACCGGGCCGGATCAACGGCAGTACACAACGTTGCCTCCCGAGCAGTTGAATAAGCTGGTAGCTCCGATTGCGTTGTATCCCGATGCGCTCGTGGCGCAGATACTGGCCGCGTCACAATATCCAACGCAGATTGTAGTGGCGGACCGGATGGCACGGGAGAACCCAGGGCTCAAAGGGAAGGATTTGGCCGAGGAAGTCGACCGGCAGGATTGGGATCCGAGCGTGAAGTCTCTAGCGGAGTTTCCCACCGTGCTGGCGAACTTGGACAGGGATTTGTCGTGGACCTCTGAGCTGGGTGAAGCCTATCAGAACCAGCCGGATGACGTGATGCAGGCGATCCAGTACATGCGCCACAAGGCTTACGACGCGGGCAATCTGCGGAGTACTCCTCAAGAGCGCGTGTACGAGCAGGGACCGAATGTAGACATCCAACCGGCTGATCCGGACGTAGTGTATGTACCCACTTACAACCCGGCGTACGTGTATGGATATCCCGTAGGCCTATGGCCTGGGTTCTATCCGTGGTGGGGAGTTGGCGGCCCATACATTTCGTTCGGCCTCGGCTTCCCGATCTCGCCGTTCTTCGGCTTCGGCTGGGGATGGCATGGGTGGGGTATTGGCTGGGGCTTCCACGGTGGAGTCTTCTTCGGCGGCCATCCTTGGGCTTTCCGCGGTGGAGCGTTTTATAACCACGCTGCCTTTGTGCACGGAAATTATCGAGGATTCGCTTCGGCGCATGGCGCATTTGGAGCGCACTCCTTTGCGGGTCGCAGTGCGCGCGGGTTTGGCTCAGCCGCAGGTCACGGATTTGCGGGCGCATCTCGAGGCTACGCGGGGGCGTCCCACGGTTTCGCCGGCAGCAATCGCGAGCCAGCCGTTAATCGGGGCGCTGAAGGGAATCGAACCTTCGCAGGCAACCGGGGATTCTCCGGCGGCGAACGAGCTTTCGCTGGACGCGGATCAAGCGCGCCGCGCGCTGGTGGTTTCAGCGGCGGCAACCGCGGCGGTGGGTCGCGCGGATTCTCTTCGCATGGAAGCTTCGGCGGTTCGCACGGTGGCGGACACTTTAGCGGCGGACATGCCAGCGGTGGACACAGCGGCGGCGGTCACAGCGGCGGAGGACACAGCGGCGGCGGACACAGCGGCGGCGGACACGGTGGCAGGCGCTAAGTATCCGCTATAGTCGTCGTTAAGCCCAAATCGAAAGCCCGGCTCTCGCGAGCGGGGCTTTCTTGCTGGGACAATCTGGGTGGAGGCCGCTTCTATTTGTTCTGTCATCACTAGCCGTTTGCAGCCGCAACGCGGCGAGTACGTATCCACGAGCCAAATCTACGAGCCCGGACGGAAGGGTTCACCGCAACAGCGGCCATGACCTGTTTTCCGCTGGAGTACGACAAGGTAGCCAAATCTGTTGATCGCGCGGCGCGCCTATGCGATCGGGCCTTGGTCTCCTGACACAATTGGCGTGCTCGCCGGTCTCACGCGGCGCAACGCCGAAGAAGTCGAATCATCTCTTAGGAACGCGCTAGGTTCCGGCGAGGTCATTGGCCATTCAATCCGCCCGACAACACGTCAGCTACTAGCCTTGAACTTTGCAACAATCGCTGTGATGTCGTCGCGTTGTTCCTGAAAGCTGAATCGCTGAACACCATCAACGATTGCGGTCAGGAAAGCCTGGCAAGGCAGATCCCGATGTTGCTGAAGTGATTCAATCAGGCACTGCTCGCCAAATTCGTCTCCTCGCTCGTTACTGGCTTCGGTGATGCCATCCGTGTAAAGCGCAAGCACATCCCCGGGAAAAAGCTCCTGCTCCCGCATCGAGCAATTCCACTCTCTGAACAGTCCGAGCAGCGTGCTAGTGGACTCGAGCCGATCCACTTTGCCATCGCATCTTACCAACAGACCCGACAAATGGCCGCAATTCACGTAGCGCAGTCGCCCCGCCGCCTCGTCATAATCGGCAAAGAAAAGCGAGGCATAGGCACTGTCGCCGGTGTTGTCGTAGAACAGGCGGTTCACAGACCGGAGCAACGTTTCGGGCTCATCGAAAGCCAGCGCCGACTGGCTCCGCAGGCTGGCCTGCAGATTTGCCATCAGCAGAGCTGCGGCAATCCCCTTGCCGGAAACGTCGCCGATGATCCACCCCAGCCGCTGCGGCCCAAGATTCAGGAAGTCGAAATAATCCCCTCCTACCTGTCGCGCCTGTACGCAGATACCCGCGTATTCGACCGTTTTCAACTCCGGCTGAATCTGCGGAAACAAGCGCGCCTGCACCTGTCGCGCTATTTCCAGTTCCTGGGCGGTGCGGCGTTCGGATTCGAGTTTCTGGGCGTGCGCCTGCCGGCGTAACTCCAGGCTTTGCCTCACCTCATCGAACCCTTCCAGGCCAAACGCATTCGCGTCCGGATCTTCGAAACGCGCATAAGTGCCGCCCCACCCCGGCGTCTCCGGAGCAGTTGTGAAACGCACACCGCGTTCGCTCCATTCTTTGTACTTGGCGACGACATCTTCGGTCATGAATAGGACCCAGCGGTAGCCGCCAATCAGTTTGTATTCCGGCGAGTCGGGCTTTGGTTCAACCAGCGCGAGATTCGCGCTACCGTCGGGAGGCGCCACTTCGATCCATCCTTCGCCAGTGGGAAGGCGTTGTTCTGTGATGAGTTCGAAGCCCAATTGTTGCAAGTAGAATCGCTTACTCACTTCCAGATCGCGGACGAAAACGACGATGTCCTGGATCGACAGGTAGGGCTCTTCGCGGCCCGGGCGAAGCACGGTCCGATTCGCCCACGAGAGAAAGGCGTCGCTGGCCATCGGCGTGATTATAACGGGCCCGACAAGTGTTGAAATCAGGATATTCACACACGACCTGGACTGGCTACCTTTACAGCTAGAAGTCCTCTTCCAGGAGGTTGCCGTTGATCTCCTCCAAGCCCATTTCTGGATAGGGGACCGAAATCCGCCCGTTTTCGGGCCATCCTCCCAGTAGCCGACAATCCGGGAGCTATAAGCATGGTAGCGCGACATCTGCGGCAAATAGAACTGCTACTATCCGTCCAATTTTCTCGAAAAGGCTATCTTCGGGAACAGTCACAAAAAAGCCGCCCGTCACCGAGCGGCAATTCTGAGCTGGCTGATTCAATGCGTTTACTTCGCGGTCCCAGTGCGTGCGCGGAGTACTTGCGCTTTCGCCTTCCCTCGACGCCTTTTTTCCGACAGCCTGCCGGCGTTTAGTACTCGACCTGGACGCTAGTGAAAATGACCCCGTCGTTGTCCGGCACTACGACCACGACGTAGTACTGGTCCACCGTGTTATTGATGGTTGCATTCGCGATTGTCGTGGTCTTAAAACACTGCGTCTTGTTGGAAGCGCCGGTGCTTTCAACCTTCGCCATGGGGGTTGCCGAGGGGAAGCCGCTTGCCGCCACGAGAGGAATTCTCTCCAGTGTCGCTGTAATTGAGGAGCCCACCTCGTTGAAGTTGCCGCACAGTTTGACGGCCGACACTACCGCTGCTTGGGGAAGGACCACGTTGGCCGCCCATGTTCCCTCGGCGTTGTTCATGGCGCCTAGAGCAGTGTCGAATACCGCGTTGGGGCAACCCCCTTGCGCAGTGCAAATGAACGCCGCTGGTGAGAGAGTCAGGTGAGGACCGTTGGTTTGGGCAGAGCTCAGTTGAACCAGTGAAAGAACCAGTGAGCAAAATCCAACTACTACAGAACCGATGCGAAGCTTCATGGGAGTATCTCCTTCTCAAGAATTTGCGAAATTTGGTTTGGCCGCGATCTGATCCAAACTCGGCCTCTATCTAGTAACGCGAAGAAGCTACCGAAAAAGGTCCACATTTTTTCTGTAGGGCGGGCGGCGACGGTTCTGGTTTGCGATGCGAGTAAGCTCCAAGTGCGCCAAAACAAAGGCGCAAACCCCGTTGGCTTGGCATTGCGACTGGGTATATACTTCCGGGCCATAGAGATCGCGGAACTTTTGCGGTGAATTGACGGTATTCGCGACCTCAGAGTCGCTCCTTCCTCGCTTTCATCTTTTTCATAGTTTCTGTCTTCGTGTGATTGCGACAAGCGGTGTCTGTTTCACCGCCCCTGTGGGTTTCAGGTCATCGGATTCGATCAAGGTTCCTATGGATGAGCCAATAGAGGTAACCACCCTCCTTGGGGGACTCGATATCGGCAATGACCAGGCCGTGGCCGAGTTGGTCGTGTTGCTCTACTCAGAGCTGCGGAGCCTGGCCTCTGGATACTTGCGCCGGGAGCGCAGTGATCACACCTTACAAACCACAGCCCTGGTGCATGAAGCCTACCTTCGTCTGGCCGATCAGAGAGAAGTTCATTGGAAGAACCGGGAGCAGTTCCTGGGCGTAGCTGCACAACTGATGCGCCGTATCCTGGTTGACTACAGCCGTGGCCATGGTGCCCAGAAACGCGGCAAAGGATTTGAGAAGGTTTTTCTGGAAGAAGCTGAGGTCGTCTCCAAAGAGAAGGCGGCCGATGTCATCGCATTGGATGAAGCACTCACCCGATTGGCCGGATTCGATCCCCAGCAAGCCCGGCTGGTGGAGTTGCGTTTTTTCGGCGGTTTGAGCATTGAGGAGTCGGCCGGAGTTCTGGGAGTTTCCCGAACGACTCTTAAGCGTGACTGGAACCTAGCCAAGGCGTGGCTTGCGCGCGAGCTACGCAAAGGCGACTAGAAAGATGCATGAGAAATGGGATCAAGTAAAAGAATTGTTCGCGCTCGCTCTGGAGCGAGACCCCGAAGAGCGAAGCGGTTTTTTGCGCCAAGCCTGCGCCGGCGATGACTCCCTGCGCACCGAAATAGAATCGCTGCTGTCGAGCTTCGATGGCGCCGCCACCTTTCTTGAGGATTGTCCCGCTGCTGATCTTTTATCCGCGCAGTTACATCTGATGACGGGGAGAAGGATTGGGGCGTACCGCATCCTCCGCGAGATTGGGCAGGGCGGCATGGCGGTGGTCTATCTGGCTGAGCGTGCGGATGACCAATATCGCAAACGCGTAGCCATCAAAATGCTGAAGCCGGGGACCAAAAGGGACGAAATCCTCCGGCGTTTTCGCAACGAGCGACAAGCCCTGGCATCTCTGGACCACCCCGGCATCGTACGGCTACTCGACGGTGGAAGCACCGAAGAAGGCTTGCCTTATCTGATCATGGAGTACGTCGAGGGCGTTCGTATCGACGAATATTGCGATGCTCACAGACTGTCGATCGCCGAACGCTTGCAATTGTTCCGTGCCGTCTGCGAGGCAGTGCAATATGCCCACGAGACCCTCGTCATCCATCGTGATCTGAAGCCCAGCAATATTCTGATTAATAAGGAAGGCGTGGTCCGGCTTCTGGATTTTGGCATTGCCAAAGTGCTCGACCCGCAATGGTTCCCAGACAGCACGCTTACCCGAACCGATTGGCGTCCGATGACGCCAGAATACGCGAGTCCCGAACAGGTGCGCGGAGCACCGGTCGCAAAGACTACGGATATCTATTCACTGGGAGTATTGCTTTACGAGCTGTTGACCGGGCATCGACCGTATCGGGTTCGTCACGATTCCGCTTTGGCGAGTGAGTGGCACGGTTACAACGAGGAACCGGAGAAGCCGAGTGTGGCAGTCGGCAGAATCGACGAAAAAGTATCTCACGATGGCGGCACGCGAGCCGTAATCACCCCTCGATTGGTCGCTGAAGAGCGTGCCATTCGACCGGAAGAGCTGCCGGCTTGCTTGCGGGGCGATCTCGATACCATTGTGATGAAGGCAATCCGCACCGAGCCGGAACATCGTTATGCTTCCGCGGAGGAATTTTCGCAGGATATCGAGCGGCACCTTTCCGGCTTGCCCATTAAAGCCCGTAAACCTACTCTTCTCTACCGCGGCGGGAAATTTGTCCGCCGGCATACTGAGTCGTTAGCTACCGCCATGCTGATACTCGCTGTAACCACAGGGTTGGGGGTGTGGACGGCGCGCAGGTTGTGGAAACAGAAAGATGCCCAGGCGCCGCCCAGCGCGGTTCATGTTCGAATACGTCCCTCGGTCGCCATATTAGGTTTTAAGAATCTCTCCAGCCTCCCAGATACCGTTTGGATTTCGACAGCGCTGTCAGAAATGTTGGCTGCGGAACTCGCGGCTGGCGAGCAGCTGCGTACCGTGCCATATGAAACAATCGCGCGAACCAAAATCGACCTTGGTCTTTCTGACGTAGAGAGTCTGCCTCCCGACACATTGACCCAAGTGCGCAAGAACCTGGCAAGCGACTTCATCATTCTCGGCTCGTATCTCGACCTGGGAAAAGAAAAGGGAGGCCTAATTCGCCTCGACCTTCGACTCGAGGATGCTGTCAAAGGAGAAACTGTCGCGGCCGTCTCGGAAACGGGCTCTGAGAAAACCATGATCGACCTGGCTTCCCAGGTTGGTGCACGCTTGCGAGAGCGATTCGGGCTGGAGAAACTTTCCCAGATCGAAGCCGATGGAGTTAAAGCCGAGCTGCCGTCGAATCCCGAGGCAATGCGTCCCTATTCACAAGGGCTAGTTAAGATCAGGGCCTTTGACGCACTATCAGCAAGGGAGCTCCTCAGCCAGGCTGTCGCTGCCGATCCCTCCTTTCCTCTTGCTCATTCCGAGCTCGCAAGAACGTGGTCATTCCTGGGGTATGACATTAAGGCGCAGCAGGAAGCAAAGAAAGCCTTGGATGGAGCGAACAATCTTTCGCGCGAGAAGCACCTGCTGGTCGAGGCCCGATTCTACGAGACGAGCAAGGATTGGGGAAAGGCCATTGAAGCCTATCAGACTCTCTTCAGTTTTTTCCCCGACAATCTCGACTACGGCTTGCAACTGGCAAATGCGGAGACTGCCGGCGGCCGAGGCAAGGATGCATTGAAAAGCTTGGCCGCTCTCGAAGCTTTGGGGGTACAGGCAAACCACGATCCGCGAATCGATTTGGCCAGATCAGAGGCCGCTGCGTCGCTTGGCGACGAAAAACTCAGGCGAGATACCGCCGAGCTCGCGGCACAAGAAGCCGGAGAACAGGGTGCCAAACTCCTGGTGGCTCGCGCGCGAGACCTAGAGTGCCGGGCTTCGGCGGACCTTGGCGAAAACGAAAAGGCAAAAAGTACCTGCGTAGAAGCGAGACAAATCTACGCCGGCGCGGGAGACCGCAGCGGTTTAGCGCAGACCTTGCACGACATGGCTGAAGTCCCTATCAATCAAGGGGATTTCGCTGCCGCTGAGAAGTTGTACACGCAAGCACTTTCCATAGCGCGAGACATCGGCAATCAGAAGGGTCAAGCGAGAGAATTGCTCGACCTCGGTGTCATTTCGGTCAAGAGAGGAGACTTCACTAGTGCGCGGCGGATATACGACGAGGCATTCCGGATCTACCAGAAGGCCGGCGATAAGTATGGAATGGCGAGCGTTATGGGCGACACCGGCATCCTCTTGCGCGCACAAGGGAAACTGCAAGATGCGCTAAGCCATTTTCATCAGACCTTCGAGTTGTCTAACGAAGTGGGACATCGGGGTTCGGCTGCGCAAGCCCTGGCGGTAATTGGCGACGTATTGTTTGAACAGGGAGATTTGCCCGCGGCTTACAAAATGTACCAGCAGGCCTCGGACATTCAGCACGAGATTGGTGGAAAGAACTTCTACGCGTCAACGCTCACTCAAATGGGGCGAGTGTTTCGGCAACAGGCGAAGGCGGATGAGGCACAACAGGCTTATCGTGAGTCCCTCTCGCTGGAAGAGAAACTTGGAAACAAAAGTGACGCCGCTGAAACTCGCCTGGCGCTGGCCGAATTGGATTGCGATTCCGGCAAAGGAGCCGAGGCGGAACAACTCAGCCGTGCCGCGGTCGAAGCGTTTCGCGCGGATGCTTTCGCTGATGAAGAGATCTTCGCACAATCGATTTTATCCAGAGCCCTTCTTCTACAAGGAAAAACCGACGAGGCTGGCTTGTCGATTGCCGAAGCGGTCCGACTTTCGGGAAAGAGCCAGGATGTCACCGTTCGGATCCCTGTGATTCTTGATCATGCCTACTTCATGGCAGCCGGAAAAGATTTGGGTAGAGCGGAGTTCACTGCTCGAGAAGCGTTGAGCCGGGCCCGCAACCTGGGTCTTGTTCGACTGCAACTGGAAGCTTCTCTCGCCCTGGGTCGGATTGAGATGGCAAAGCCAAATCCCGCCGCAGGTCGCGCCCGGCTCCAGGCCCTCGAGAAAAGCGCCCACGCGAAAGGTTTTGAATTGATTGCCCGAAAAGCAGCCAATAGCAATGGTCGCCGGTAAGTCAGTCCAATACAGACCGGACTGATCTACCGTCAACCAATTCCCAATCCGCACGCCCAGACGCTTTGCGCCTTTCACTCGACGGATTCCTGCGGCCAGGTCAGGGCTCAGAAGGCCAGTATCTGAGGCTTCGTAGGCGAGACGCCTCACGGCGGCTAGACGCACATTGATGGTAGAGGGCGCAAGGTTCTTCTGTTCGAGAAAGAATCGGTAGCGAAGGACGACAGTTCGATTAAATGCTAGGCGCGGCTCGGAGCAGTACCTTCCGATAAACTCGTCGATGGCGTGGCCGTATGATTCTTGTGAACTGGCTGCGCCGAGCGAGTGAAGGACCGCATCCTTCGATTGCGCCAGATCCGCTAGTCGAAGCATTGTTCTTGCTTTGTAGCGTTTCGATGTCTTCCTAAGCGCCGTACCGGGCGGTCTCCTACGCCGCACCAGTATGGTGGTTGAGTTCGAGGCTTATGGTCTCCAAGCCCATTTCTGGATAATTGCGCATGCCCATGACTCGGGGTCTCGGGCGGACAGTCAGACGGATAACCAGCTCCTACTCGGGAACAAAATTCTCGATACCGATCCACAACTGCGCCAGGAGTCGCAGATTCTTCTTGTAAGTACGAGTGGCTGTGAACTCCCTTCCTCCCCGCACACGGAGCGCATAATCGCCCGCCGACAATGGATGAATCTCTTCAACCAATGCCGCGTTCACCAGCACAGATCGATGAATTCGCACAAACCCGTGCAGATTGAGCTTTTCCTCCATGGTCGAGATAGACTCTCGCAGCATATGCGAACTTGAAGTATGCAATAACAAGACATAGTTTCCTTTGGCTTCCACGGCGATAACATCCGCCGCATCGATGAAGAGAATTCTCCCCTTGGCTCTGATCGCAATCCGCGCAGATTTCCCCATCGCAACCGCCCGTGTCTGGGGTACGACTTCACGAATATGTGGATCGCCGTTATCCAAAAGACCTCCATTGCCGGTTTCGTTACTGTCCCTGTGCCCGAAGTTCATCGTGGCCTGAACGGCGACCGTTAATCGGCGTCTACCTCCAATTCACCTTGCTCCCTCGACATCCTCAGGCTCTCGCTGTTGCGCGCCGTGTCTCCACTGGCTGACCTCAGCTTCGACTATCAGGGCATTGCTACTCCGGCTTGACTGGGTCCGGCGTTCCATCCGACCACCAGCCCGCGGGAACCATGAATTCGTCGATCGGTTCCGGATTGCCCCGGAAGTGTGGATGCAGCATCACGGGAGAGAGGGGCAGATCTACACCCCAAACGGAACCGTCCATGACTGGCGTGTAAAACATCAGGTGAGCCATCCAGTTGGGGTGAGCGCCATCGTTCAGGTGCTGTTCTTTCGACATCATGTAGGACATGGCTCCAGGCTCAAGCGGCGGCAGCCCTTGCTTTACGAATGCCTTCATGCCTTCGAAGATCTGAGCTTTGGATTGACCGGCCAATACCAGCTCCGTTCTTTTATAGGTTATCGGCAGGATGGAGCGGGCAGCCGGCGGATTGAAGCAGACCGGTCCTCGACCTTTAGGATTCCAAAACTTGTCAGCACCTGCGCCCTCGAATTGGCCCATCCAGGCTCGCTCCACAACGCATACGAAACCATTCTTGCCTTTGACTGCGGTTTCATATCCGCGCCGTCCTAGGACGAGGAACCTCAGCATCGCGTGAAATTGCCTCCGGGGCCGCGCTCCGCGCCAGGGCAATCTCGGCGTTGCGATCCATCAAATATTGATCAAGCGGAGCCATGCTGGGATACGACATTTGACGATCCTGCGCCCGCGCCTGCCAGCCCGCGTCCAGAATAAAAATCAGTGCGAAGCTTATAGAGGCAATCGCCTGGAATGTCTTTCGGTTCATCACTTCCTCCTGTGCTGGCTGAATCTCACCGCCGTCGTTGTTCAGAGGGACAGATCTGATCGTTTTTCTCCTTCGATCAGTCCCTCGTCCGCTCTCGCCTCGGTGTGCCTGCAGTCGATGCGAAATCGCCGAGCCTACAAACCGGTTGGTATGTAACAGCATCAAACTGTCCGTTAGAACCGATGCGATCAGACCCGCTTGCGGTTGCCCGGCGGGCGCAGGGACCGCAGCCAGTCCACGATGTTTCTGATCCCCGCCTTCATCACTTTCGGATCCTGAGCATTCTTTGCCAGCGAGCCATAGCCTTCGACCATCGCGATCAGTAAGCCAGCCGCGTCAGCGGCCTTCACGTCGCGGCGAACCCTCCCGTGGGTTTGGCCCTCTCGCAAAACGGAGGCAACGGCCTCGCGCCAGGTATGGAAGATGATCGCCAACCGCTTCCGGAATCCCGCATCAAGAGGGGACATTTCCTGCGCCAGATTGATCAACTGACAACCGCCCCGTACATCCTCGCGCCGAACGGATATACCTTGAACAATGCCGATCAAAGTGTCGATAGGGTCCTTGCCGCTCTGTAGAGGGCGCACCCACTGGCTGTAGTTGTCGGGGGAGATAACCTCTTCGACAACTGCGTATCCCAAGGTTTGTTTGCTTTTGAAGTAGTAGTACAGCGCTCCCTTGGTGACGCCAGCTGAGGCCAGAATTGTGTCCAGGCCGGCGCTTTGGAAACCCGATCTGTAGATCTCGCGGAATGCCGCCTGCAGCAGGCGCTCCCGCGTGCGCGCACGATCTCGCAGCCTGGTCGCTCTACGTTTCGGATTCTTGCGTGCTGCCAACATACCAACCAGTATGTATCTTCGAACCACGAGAATCAAGCTCGAAGGAATCTCCGGAGATCGGGATTTTTGGAAATTCCTCTCCTGTTTGATGTAGTCCGACAGGACGCCGTGACAGTCTTAACAGACACGCAACTCCAAGCGTTCGATATACGCTGTGAGGACTGTCTAGTTGGCATCCCGCATTTCATAAGCGCAGATCTGCTCATTGATGTAACCGATTGAAAAGTCGACAACTCCGCTCTGGTTCGCTAGTTGCAAACACTCAACATGGCGGAAGCGGTTGCGACTCCATCTATTCTTCTCGGTCAGTCGCGACGCTCAATCTTTTGATCGGAGAAAACAATGGAGATGCGAAGCGTGAAGTTGGCTCTGGTTCTGTTCTTGGTGGGATGTGTTGGCAGCACTCTGCCTGCGTGGGCGCAGTCAACCTCAACCGGCACAGTCGCCGGCGCGGTGACGGACCCGACCGGGGCGGTGGTGCCAGGAGCGGCAGTTACGCTGACTGATACCTCGACCAATGTTGCGCGAACCGCTACCACCAACAAGGACGGCCGGTACATCTATGTGGACGTTAACCCAGGCATCTACAGCATTGCAGCCAGCAAAGCAGGATTTGCGACCGTCAAGACCGAGAACCAGGAGGTAAAAGTCGGGGCCAGCCTCACGCTCAATCTGGCGTTGCAGGTGGGTGGGACGAATGTGGTGGTGGAGGTAACTACCGTCGGCACCGAACTGCAGACCATGAATGCCACCGTGGGCAACACCATTACGAGTCTCACCTTGGACAACTTGCCGAGCCTCGGCCGGGACGTCAGTTCCTTCGTCGAGTTGCAGCCGGGCGTGAGTCCGGACGGCAGCGTGGCGGGCGCCGTGGTCGACCAGAGCTACTTCTCGCTGGATGGCGGCAACAACAGCAGCGACATGGACGGCAGCCAGAATGTCTACTTTGCCAGCATGGCGGGCGATCCGACCGGCGGCGTGGCCACGCAGAATAACCTGGGAGCAGGGGTGGGCGGGCCCACGGGCGTGCTGCCCACGCCGCAGGACAGCGTCGAGGAGTTCAAGGCAAACACGGCAGGCCAGACCGCCGATTTCAACAGTTCCGCGGGTGCCGAAGTGAAGGTGGTCACCAAGCGCGGAACCAATGCCTGGCACGGGACGGGATACGAATATTATAAAGATAACAACTGGTCGTCGAACAGTTGGCAGAATGATTACAACCACGTACCGCTGCCCAGCTTCCATTACAGCCGCTTCGGCGCAGCGATCGGCGGGCCGCTTATCTCGAAAGAGATTCTTGGCGGCAAAACTTATTTCTTTGCCAATTATGAGGGGTTCCGTTTCCCCAACTCCGAGACCGTCAATAAGAATGTTCCCTCGCCGGCCTTGATAGCGGGAAACATAACGGACCCGACCACGGGCCAGGTTTTCAGCCTAAAAAGCGCCGATCCGCGTGGGATTGGCATCAACCCGCTGGTTCAGCAGATCTGGAAGACCTACGAACCTCAGTCGAACGCGGCCTGCACGCAGAACCTCTGCGACTCGGCCAACATCCTGGGCTTCACGGCCAACGTTGCCCTGCCCACAACCAGCAACTTCGCGGTGGGGCGGGTGGATCACGATTTTGGGGCCAAGTGGCACTTCATGTCGAGCTATCGTTGGAACAAGCTGAATTCGAGCACCGATAATCAGATCGATATCGGCGGCTTCTTCCCCGGCGACACGAAGGGTGTGCCGGCTTCCATAGCCAAGGGTCCGCTGCAGTCTTATCTGTTGGTAGGGGCGCTGACCACCAACATCAGCACCAACACCACCAACGACTTCCACTATAGTTTCCTGCGTAACTGGTGGGCATATGCCCGGCAAGGAGATACCCCGCAGACCGCCACGTTGGGCGGAGCCCTCGAAATTTTTAGCGGCCAACCCGGCGGCGAAAACCAGGATTTAGGGCCCTACAACGTAAACACGCAGAACACCCGCAACCGGGTATGGGATGGGCACGATCAAATGCTCCGCGACGACATTTCCATGTTGAAAGGCAATCACCTGTTCCAGTTTGGAGGTACTTACCAGCGCAATTGGGACTACCATACGCGCACCGACAATGGGGGCGGCATCAACTACCAACCGGTGTACGAACTGGGCTACGGAGCCCAGGGTTCGGAAATCGCGTCTAATGTGTCGATTTGCAATGATCCGAATATCCCCAACTGCCCCGCTCTCACCGCGGCGGCGCTGGGCATCGTTTCCATCGCCCAGACCGTCTTCACTCGGAGTGGCTCAAATCTGACCTTGAATCCTCCGCTAACACCGGCATTCGATCAAAGTACCATTCCTTATTACAACGTATATTTTAGCGACACCTGGCACATGAAGCCGACGTTCACCCTGACTTACGGTTTGGGCTGGACCCTGGAGATGCCGCCGGTGGAAGCGAATGGCAAGCAGGTTGAGTTGGTGGATCAGTCAGATCAGCGAATCTCGGCGGAATCCTACCTGGCGAATCGCAAGCGCGCTGCGCTGGAGGGCCAAGTCTACAACCCTGAAATCGGCTTTGCCTTGGTAGGCAATACCGAGAATGGGCTTAAGTATCCCTACAACCCATTCTACGGCTCGTTCAGCCCGCGTATCGCCGCGGCTTGGAACCCACACTTCGACAGTGATTCGCTGGCCGGGAAGGTGTTCGGCCACGAAGATACGGTCGTTCGCGGCGGCTACGGGCGCGTCTACGGGCGCTTGAACGGAGTGGATCTGGTGCTGGTGCCCCTGCTGGGCACAGGCCTCATGCAGCCGGTTCAGTGCGTCGGCAGTGCCTTCAGTAACGGCACCTGCGGCGCGTCAGAACGCACAGCGACGCCGGCGAATGCTTTCCGCATTGGCGTGGATGGTCTGACTGCCCCACTGCAGCAGCCCAGTGCGACGCTGCCCCAACCGGACTTTCCCGGATACAATGCCATTTCGGCCGCTACCGCTGAGTCTCTGGATCCGAACTTCCGGCCCAACCAAGTGGATTCGTTCGACTTGACCGTTCAACGCCAGTTGTCCCGCAAAGTCACATTGGAACTGGGCTACATCGGGCGCAGAATCACTCACGAGTACCAACCCATCAACCTGAACGCGGTGCCCTACATGATGACAATGGGCGGACAACAGTTCGCCCAAGCGTATAAGAATGTGGTGTTGCAATACTGCGGAGGTGTTGCGGGGCTGGCTGGCGGTGGTTGCGCGGCCAACGCGGCGGCAGTGACGCCGCAGCCATTCTTCGAGGCGGCGCTGAAGAACTCACCCACAGGATACTGCAAAGGGTTTACCAGTTGCACTGCGGCGGTGGTCTTCAATGAAGGGGTTGCTTCCAAGGCGGGGAACTCCAACGCCACCGGTGCCCTCGCCAATGCTCAAGTGTGGAGCCTGTGGAGCGATTTGGACAGCGGGGCGTTCAACTTCCCGCACAGCATGATGAACACAACCACCGGGCCTTTGGGACCGCAGATGACGTCGGGCGTTGCGGTTAACGCCAGCACAGGCTTCGGAAACTACAACGCTGGCTTCGCTTCCGTAAAGATGACGGACTGGAGGGGATTGACGCTGCAGTCGAACTTCACCTGGTCCAAAGCCCTGGGAACGGCCGCGCTGGTCCAGGCCACCAGTGAATTCACTCCGGACGACCCCTTCAACCCTTATACGATGTACGGCCCACAGACCTTTAACCGCAAGTTCGTCTACAACTCGTTCTTCGTGTACCAGCCGCCCTTCTACAAGGGGCAGCACGGATTCATGGGACGGGCGCTGGGCGGATGGACGTTCTCGTCTATCTTCACCACGGGCAGCGGCGTTCCGGTCGAGGTTGGCACCACGACCGGGGCTGGTCAGGAATACGGCGCCGGGGATAACAGCAATTTCTTTGGCGATGAAAATTCGGTGCCGATTGGAGCCGTCAAATGCTGTCATGCCTATTACAACCGGCCGTCAAGTGGGTTGCCCGTGAATATCTTCGCGAACGGCACGGCAGCGATTAACAGCTTCCGTAATCCGATTCTGGGGTTAGACAACCGGGACGGCGGCACGGGCATTATCAGTGGCCTGCCCTACTGGAATATGGACTTCAGTATCAAGAAGAACTTCCAAGTGACGGAGGGCATCAGCCTGGAATTCCAAGGCGTGTTCGCTAACGTTTTGAACCACAATCAATTCCTGGATCCGGATATCAACGCCGAGGTGGGTCTCTTCGAAGGCCCGTCCGGTTTCGGCGCTCTGAATAACGGCTCAGCGCAGGAGCAACCTGGCGGCGACCGGCAGATCGAGGTGGGCGCGCGCGTTCGCTTCTAACTTAGAGAAATTCGAGGCGCCACGCGGCGTGGCGCCTCGAACTGACCCAATCCGTAACGCTTCCCCTCCGGCTGCACTGCACAGGTGTGGCCGTTATTATGCACAAACCCTGGCGCGTGAAGAGTCAAGTATCGAGCCTGAGCGCCTGCCAGCGAGTATCTTGCCAGCCTCCTTGCCGCTAGGGCCAACCTGGGTGGGCACAATTCTGGGCACGGGCCAAAATCCTCAAAAAACCGCCGAAGTCTGAGATCGCAGAAGTGATTAAGAGCAAAGAAGAAAAATGGTGCGCCCGGGAGAGATTCGAACTTGAGGCGTTTTGCGGGCGTGACTCTGAACGAAGTGAAGAGGTGAGCCCGCAGCCGAAATCCTGAGCGTTCTTGGCGAAGGATCTTAAACCAAGAAAGAATCGGAGAGGGAATGGTGCGCCCGGAGAGATTCGAACTTGAGGCGTTTTGCGGGCGTGACTCTGAACGAAGTGAAGAGGTGAGCCCGCAGCCGAAATCCTGAGCGTTCTTGGCGAAGGATCTTAAACCGAGAAAGAATCGGAGAGGGAATGGTGCGCCCGGAGAGATTCGAACTTGAGGCGTTTTGCGGGCGTGACTCTGAACGAAGTGAAGAGGTGAGCCCGCAGCCGAAATGCTGAGCGTTCTTGGCGAAGGATCTTAAACCGAGAAAGAACCGGAGAGGAAATGGTGCGCCCGGAGAGATTCGAACTCCCGACCTATTGCTCCGGAGGCAATCGCTCTATCCATCTGAGCTACGGGCGCCCGCCGTCAGCTTGAGTTTACATCCAAGGCTCAGAAGCATCAACGACAAGCATCAATGGGTAGTGGATTCGTATCTTTTACATAAAGATCCACTACGCATCCATGACGTATTGACGCTGGAAGACAATTGACAGAAGCGTCATCCGCCACTTCGATTGCTCATTCTGACATGAGCTGGAAATATCATGCAGCTTTTCGAGCGCGGAGCGAGCACTGAGCGGCAGAGCACCGCCCCAGCAGTAAGAATCGTGGGCCCATCGTGCCCGCAAACTTAAACCGTAAACTATGAAACTCTACCAGCGGCCGCGTCCGCCGCCGCCGCCGGCGCGGCCACCACGGTCGCCGCCGCGATCTCCGCCTCGTCCGCCGCGGTCGCGTCCGCCGCCTCCGGCGTGCTCGGTTTTAGGTCGCGCCTCATTCACGTTCAGCGTGCGTCCGCCGACCTGCGTCCCGTTCAACGCGGTGATGGCCTTGTCTCCATCTTCATTACTGGCCATTTCCACAAAGCCAAAGCCGCGTGAACGTCCGGTATCACGGTCCGTCATAATGCTGACTCGGTCCACTTGCCCGAACGGTTCAAACATCTGCCGCAGTTCGTCTTCCGATGTGTTAAAGCTCAAGTTGCCCACGAAAATATTCTTCAAGCGTCTTCCTCTGCATTGAGCTGTCGAAGTGCAAGCTGGATGCGGCGGGACTGGCAGGTCGGGGATACCTTCCTGAAAATCGAGACCGTTGCTGCGAACACTCAAATGCGGCCAGAAGTATAGCAGGTTTGTCAATCGGGGCGGAGTATGGATGTTTTTGTCTCAATCGTTTAGCGGGCTGAGGTTTACCGGGCTGAAGATGGAGGGATTCGTCGCTTTGGGCGCCCTGACTTGAACGACAGTGAACTGGCAGTAAAACGGTAAAGTCGAACTATTCTGTCAGACTAAGGTCGGAAGTAGGGCCGCTAGCATTCGTCCACCTTCCAATAGCCTTCGCGGTGATATCCAACTTGCAGCAGCCGATTCTTGGGATCGTGCCGCTTGCCGCAATTGGGACAGATCAAATACCGGCTCCATGCGGTCCCTTGCCGGTCGTAGCTTGCTTCAACCGCAAACGTCGCTCCGCAACTGCACGGCACCAGCAACATGCGCAACGGCGCTGCAACTGAAACCTTTTCGGATTTACTGCCGGACTTCACCTTCCTCCACCGTTTCCATCGCCTTCTTCCTGCGCTTATTCGATTGCAGAACCTTCTTTCGCAGCCGCAGCGATTTGGGAGTGATTTCCACGAACTCGTCATCCGCGATGAATTCGATCGCCTGCTCCAGATTCAACTGCCGGAAGGGTACCAGCCGAATCGCCTCATCCGCCGTCGAAGCACGCATGTTGGTGAGCTTCTTTTCCCGCACTGCGTTGACGTCCAGGTCGTCGTCTTTCGCGTTCTCGCCGATAATCATTCCTTCATAGAGTTCAATGCCGGGGCCAACAAAAAGCTCTCCGCGTTCCTGCAATCCCCACAGCGCATAGGCGGTTGAAACGCCGGCCCGGTCCGCTATCAACGCTCCTGTAAGGCGATGCGGGATTTCTCCTTGCCATTCGGTATATCCATCGAACAGCGAATTCATCACAATCGTCCCGCGCGTGTCGGTGAGCAATTGACTGCGTAGCCCGATCAGCCCGCGACTGGGCACGCGAAATTCGATGCGCACTCGCCCGTAGCCGTGGTTGTGCATGTTTGTCACTTCAGCCTTGCGCGAGCCGAGTTGCTCCATAACCACTCCCACGAAGTCTTCCGGGACATCCACGGTCAGATGCTCGACCGGTTCCATCAGCTTGCCATCAATCCGCTTGGTGACAATCTCGGGCTTCCCCACCATCAGCTCGTAGCCCTCGCGCCGCATCATCTCGATGGTGATGGAAAGCTGCAATTCGCCGCGTCCCAACACTTTGAACGAATCGGTTGTTCCCATCTCTTCCACGCGCAAAGAAACGTTGGTGAGCAACTCTTTCTCAAGACGCTCGCGGAGATTTCGCGAGGTAACGTAAGTCCCTTCGCGTCCCGCGAATGGCGAAGTGTTTACCGTGAAGGTCATCGCGATGGTCGGCTCGTCGATGACGATGGGCGGCAAGGGCGCGGGATTCTCCGCGTCCGTAATGGTTTCGCCGATGGTGATTCCTTCGACGCCCGCCACCGCGATAATGTCCCCCAACACTGTTTCCGTAATGTCGGTGCGCTTCAACCCGGAGAAAGAAAACAGTTTTGTGATCTTCGTTTTCTGCATCGATCCATCGCGCTTGGCGATGACCACGTCTTCGCCCGTGTACATCGTTCCATTAAAGACGCGCGCAATGGCGAGCCGCCCGAGATAATCGCTGTAGTCGAGGTTCGCCACCAGAATCTGCAACGGACCAGCCGGGTCGCCCTGCGGCAGCGGAGTCGTTTGCAAAATTGCGTCAAACAGCGGCCGCAGATTCTCGCCGGCGACCTTGATATCCGTCGACGCAGTTCCCGCCTTCGCATTCGTGTACAGAACAGGGAAATCCAGTTGATCCTCTTTAGCGTCGAGATCGATAAACAGATCGTAGATTTCGTTTAGAACTTCTTGCGGACGTGCATCCGGCCGGTCAATCTTATTAATAACCACGATCGGCGGCAGCTTCGCTTCCAGCGCCTTGCTCAGCACGTAGCGCGTCTGCGGCAGCGGGCCTTCGCTGGCGTCCACCAGCAGCATCACTCCGTCCACCATCTTCAGCGCGCGCTCCACCTCGCCGCCAAAATCGCTGTGGCCGGGCGTATCCACGATGTTGATTTTCACTTCGTGATAAAAGATGGCTGTGTTCTTCGCCAGGATGGTGATGCCGCGCTCGCGCTCCAGTTCGTTCGAATCCATTACACGCTCGACGTGATGCTCGTTCGAGCGAAACGTTCCGCTCTGCTGCAGCATGGCGTCGACCAGTGTGGTCTTGCCGTGGTCTACGTGCGCGATGATAGCGATATTGCGAATGCTCAAACTCAAAGTATGGTTTGTCCTTTAAATAAAGATGATTCAGGTTGAGGGGACCGACAGCAGTTCGTAAGCCGTCATGCCCCATCTATAACTTTACTATGTGTGGAGGGTTCGCAGCAGTTGACCTCGCACTTACGTAATGAAGGCCAATGAATGGTCGAGGATTAATCGTTGACGATTAACGACTGTCGATTAATGCAAGTGCGGCTCAGAAATTTGGCGGGACCGGTGGGCAAGCAACATCAACCGGCCACCGCCTTCTGTTTCGGGGCAGGCCTGCCCGCCAATCGCGCCTCCACTTCTTTCACGGCGCGCTGTGCCGCAAGGATTCCACTGTCAGTCGTCGATTCAGGACCCTCGGAGTCGGTGTTGGCAAAGAAGACCCTATCCATGGGATGCCGCACCAGTGGCTGGACTTGCGTGTACAAGCCCGGCGTCGACATATACATAGGATGGCCTCGCCGGTAGATGTGAACTTCAACTGGATCCACATTCATTCCCGGCATCAGCTTCTGAAAGTCGCTCAGCACGTTGGCCGCGATCTTGCGCGCCCCAATTTCGTTGAGCAGGTAACCGCGATCCTCTTCTTTCATCGGTGTGTAGCAACTAATAATGTTGAATTTCTGTTTGTAGCCCGGCTGCTTCTGGACGACCCAGTCAGCGACGATGAAATCAGTAAAGGCGTTGCCCGGGCACCAAGTATCGTAGCCATGATTAAAAACCGGCTTGTCGAAAATCAGATTCACCACTGGATACGGAATATAGCGAATGTGATGCATGGCATCGCTTTGCTTCTCCGGCAATCCCTCAACGATGCGCCGGGTGATGAACTTAGGCGTGGCCATGATCACGGTTTTCGCCGCAACTGTCTTCAATTCGCCGCCTAGCATGTAGGTGACCTGCACGTTTTCCTTTTCGGTAACCACCGCCACGGTGGTCGCGCCCGTCTGCATGCGGTCTTTGTATTTTGTCTCAAGAAGTTCCGCCAGCTTTTTCGTGACTGCGCCCAAACCTCCAGGCCAGGTGTAGCGATCGTCAACTTCACTCTCTTCGACCATTTCCTGCAGCGAGACGATGGCCAAACCGGCGGCGGTATCCTCGCTGGCCGCACCCCAGTTGGATGGCCCGTAGTTATCCCACCAATGTTTGAGTTCTGGCGGATAGGCCTTCATGAAATCGGAAAACGGTTTGCCGAATAGCTCTTTACTGCGCTTCTCGACATCAATCGCAAGCATCTCTTTTTTGAACTTCTCAAAGCCTTCGCGAACCGAGGCTGGGTAGGGTAGTTTGCTCAAACCTTTGCCCCAGGTATCCGCGACAAACTCACCCCGAATAATGCTGCCGTCCGGACTATTGACTGGCAACGGCTCCAGCCCAATTTCTTTCGAGAAGGGATAAGCATGTTCGTCCTTGGTCAGGAACGCCGATCCGGTTGCGTACATGCTGCCCTCATACTCCATGGCATACGCGTTGCCGCCCCAGTGAGGCTCTTTTTCAAGCAAAAGAAAATCTCGATGCTGCAATCGATAAGCCGCTGCCAGACCGCTAACGCCGCCACCCACAATCACGACATCGTGCCGCGCTGAAGCCGGGGGCCGGGTGAACACCTTGCCGTCTCGCACTTGATGGCAGATCCGATTGTCTTCTCCATCGACGTCCGCGGGATGATCTTTCTGTGCATCAGCGGTCTGCGCCGCAACCAGAGAAAGATCGATCGGACAGCCCGCTGTCACCGCTCCTGCAACCACAAACTTGATGAAATCTCTGCGATTCGCGCTCATAGTGCATTCCCCTCAACCGCCGCGATGATCTCTGAGCCTGCGTCAGCTCGTCCTTCACCGCGCACCCGCAAGCGGTACCAGAAGACAATCGTCACCAGCGAAAACACGAAAATAATCGTCGATACCGCGTTAATCTCCGGCGTGATGCCGCGGCGCAGCCGTCCCCAGATTTCCAGCGGCAGCGTGTTGTCGCGCCCGATCAGGAAGAAGCTAACCGCAATCTCGTCCATCGAAAGCGTAAAGATGAGCAGCGCAGCGCCGATAATCGGCAACTTTAGATTCGGAACCGTGATGCGCCAGAATGTCTGCCAGTAATTTGCTCCCAGATCGAGTGAAGCCTCCTCCTGGGCGCGGTCGAGCTTCTGCAGGCCGGCAAACACTTCGGTGGTGGCTACGGAAATTAGGGCGGTTCCGTGTCCCAGAATGATCGTCATCAAGCTAAGCTTGGTTCCCATCACGTTGAACAGCATGAGCAGAGAGAGTCCCGTAATGATCCCCGGCAAAATCAACGGCAAAAGCACCAACCGCCGAAACAGCGCCTTCCCCGGAAACTGCGCCCGCTCCAAGGCCAACGCCGCGGGAACGCCGAGCGCCAGCGAGATCGCCATCGCCGCCACGGCCACCTGCAAGCTGTTGAGCACCGAATCCCAGATGGGACCATCCGCAAAGAGCGTTCGATACCAGTCGAGTGTTAGATGATGCGGCGGAAATCCGCCCACACCCGCTCCGTTGAAGGAATAAAGAATGAGAACGACAATCGGCAGATACAGGAACGCGAACACAGCCGCGGCGTGGAAGACTAGCCAGCGTGACCCCGAAACCAATTTCGCGTGGCTCACGAGAAGCTCCATTTCTTTTCCAGCCGCTCCGAGAAAACCAGCAGGCTGACCACCAGCAGCAGCATGCAGAAGGAGATCGCCGCGCCCAGCGGCCAGTTATACGCCGCACCGAACAGGCTGACCACGATATTCGAGATCATGATGCCACTTGGACCGCCGAGCAGCAGCGGCGCAAGAAAATCACCCAGACTCAGCACAAAGGCAAACGTTGCCCCCGCCACGACTCCCGGAATCGAGAGCGGAAAAATTACCTTCCAAAATGTTTGCGCAGGAGTAGCTCCCAAATCGTGCGACGCTTCCACAAGGTTGCGCGGAACATGTTCCAGTGCCGCGTAAATCGGCAGAAAGGCAAACGGCGTGTAGATGTGCGTCAGTGTCAATACCACGGCAAACGGGCTGTACAGCAGGAATTCCAGAGGATGTTTCGTCAGGTGCGCATACTGCAGCAAAGTATTGAGCACTCCATCCGAGCCCAGGATTGTCTTCCAGGCATAAGCCCGAACCAGGTAGCTGACCCACAGGGGGATGATTACGAGTTGATAAAGCAAATCTTTTTTCTTGCTCGCATAAAAAGAAAGAAAATATGCCAGCGGATACCCCAGCAGCAGCGAGAAAATCGTTACACGCGCAGCGATCCACATGGAGCGCAACAGAGTCTGCCAGTAAACCTCAACCCTTAGCAGTCGCAGGTAATTGTCGAAGCTCCAGGAATGCACAACAGTTTGCGCCGCCGATACCGACCAAAAGCTGTAGCAAAACATCAGCGCATACGGCGTCAACAGAAATACCGTCACCCACACCAAAGGGGGCAACGTGACTGCCGTTTTGTATGCTCGTGAAAACATCAGATTCTTTCCGGAGACTCGCGCACCAAAACCGCATCCGTAGAAGAAAATTCCAGTTCAACATCGCCGAGCGCTCCGCTACTTCCCGGAGTTCGCACCACCAGCACCAAGCCATCGGCGCATTCCACGCGAATCAACTCCGTAGCACCATGAAAAGCCTGTGAGAGCGCCGTTCCTCGCACCCGCACACTGCCAGGCACAGCTGCGTTTCCGGACGCCAATCGGATATTCTCCGGTCTCAGTGAGAGGAGAACCGGCCCATCGGGAAGCGCAACCAACCATGTCAGCGGACCGGAGTGCAGCATACCTGCTCTCACTTCGCCCTTCAGCAAATTCGTGTGCCCGATAAACTGCGCCACGTACGCAGTTGCCGGCCGGCCATAAATTTCGCGAGGTGTGGCAACCTGTTCCAGTTCACCAGAGCGCAGCAGCGCGATCCGGTCCGACATCACCATCGCCTCTTCCTGATCGTGAGTCACAAAAATGAATGAAATTCCAACCTCGCGTTGCAGAGATTTCAGCTCTACCTGCATCTGCCGGCGCAAGTTCGCATCCAGTGCGGAAAGCGGCTCATCCAGCAGAAGCAGTCGGGGACGATTCACCAACGCTCTTGCCAGAGCGACGCGCTGCTGCTGTCCGCCGCTGATTTTCGATGGTTTGGATTTGGCGTGCGCGGACATCCTCACTTTCTCCAGAGCTTCGGTCACACGGGACGCAATCTCTGCCGCAGGTCTTTTCGCAACCCGCAATCCGTAGCCCACGTTCTGTTCGACCGTGAGATGGGGGAACAGCGCATAGTGCTGAAACACTGTGTTTACGCGGCGACGGTAGGGTGGCTGCCGGTCCAATCGCTCCTCACCCATCCACACCTCGCCCGCGCTCGCGGCCTCAAAGCCGGCGATGATTCGCAGCAGCGTCGTCTTGCCCGACCCGCTCTCACCAAGGATTGTGAGAAATTCTCCTTCCGCCACATCCAGAGAAATATCCCGCAACACTGCGTTCTTGCCAAAGCTCTTGGCCACATTGCGAATGCTGAGAAGGGCAGCTGATGAAATCGAGTTGTCGTCCTTCGACGGGATCATTGAAGCGGTTGAACTGGAAACCATAGTGGATCGAGCGTTCTGATCGAGTTTTCAAGAAGGGCTATTGCGCCGCTTTCACTTCATTCCAGATCTCGTTGTACTTGGCGCGGCGCGGGACGTTTTGCCAGAAATAGAGCCGCTTCTGGTAGTTGTCGACGTCATCCAGATGCAGGTTCTTCACTTCTTGTGACGTCATGAACTGCGCTGCCTGCGGGTTCGCCGGAGTATATCCGGTCACGTCCGTTACCTTTTTCTGCGTCTGCGCCTCAATCATGTATTCGAGAAACTCGTAGGCCAGATCTTTGTTCTCGCTGCCTGCCGTAATCATCAGGTGATCGATCCAGCCAGTCGTATTCTCTTTTGGAATCGTTTCTCCCACGGGGAAGTTGATCTTGCGGAGTTGGTTCGTCATCAGCGGCCATCCCATGGCCGCCACCACTTCGTGGTTCTGAAAGAGATTTGTCAGCTCTCCGCCAGTTGACCACATTTTCCGGATATTCGGTTTCAATTCCAGCAGTTTCTTCTTCACAGCTTCAAGCTGTTCATCAGTCAGATTGTAAAGCTGTGATGGATCGGGCTTGTCATAGCCGAGAACCTGCGCTGCCATGTAAACCGTCGACAGATCGTCCCATACCGAAATCCTCCCCTTGTACTTTGGATCCCAAAGCACATTCCAGCTTTCAGGAGGCTGCGTGAAAACCGTGGTGTCGTAGATCAGCGGATCTGGTCCCCACATGAACGGAACGCCATACACCTGCCCTTTCATCCGCACCAGCGGCAGGGAAGTAAGCTGGGGAGAGAGTTGCCCGTAGCTCGGAATCTTCGACAAATCCAGCGGCGCCGCCAGGTTCGCCGATGCGATCGAAGTTGCTACGTCGCTCGAGGGTGAGATCACGTCATAGTTTCCCGCACTGCCGCCGCGCAACTTGGCCACCAGTTCGTCGCTCGATCCCATATACGAAGCCGAAACTCTGCAGTGACGCTGCTCCTCAAAAGCCTTGACGAACGTGGGGTCTGCGTACCCCTCCCACACCAGTAAATTCAGTGTAGGTGTCTTCTTGGTGCACGAAGTCGCGAACACAATCAAGGTCAGCAGAATTAGGGAAACCGATCTTCGTGCCTTCATCGTGCCTCCAGTGCGCATCTCAGCTCAAAACGTCGGTGGCGTGTTTACCCACAGCACCAAGGTTTCCGCCCGGCCCGGGTTTTTCCAGTAATGCGGCGTCGCGCTCTCAAAATAAAAACTGTCCCCAGCTTTGAGGCGGTATTCTTCATCTTCCAGCGTAATCGTCAGCGCTCCGCGCAGAACGTAGAGGAACTCTTCTCCCGCGTGCGCGTAAGAGTCGCCGCTGCTAGCTTCCGGCGCAACCCGAAACAAATGCGGTTCCATCACCGTGTTTCCCCACGCCAGCAGCTCCATGCGGACGCCGGGGCCGGCCTCCAGCACTTTTCGCTGTTGCGGCTGGACCTGCCGGCTGCTCACTCCGGTGGCGTCAAAAAAATCGAGGATGTTCGTCTTGTAAAATCGCGCCAGCTTGCGTAGAGTTCCCACCGAGCCGCTCATCTGAGATCGCTCCAGTGCGCTCAAGAATCCGACCGAAATGCCCACCGCCCGCGCAACCTGCGCCAGCGACAACCGCCGTTTCGCGCGCAACTGGCGCAAGCGTGTGCCAATCGCTCCAGCATTTCCGTCCGCTGCCGGACGCGTCCGACCTTCGCGGCGCAGCACTTCAACGATCGCAGGAGCGTTCAACCCGCGCACCTTTCGCAGAAATCGCGCGCGCTTCAGCAACTTCACATCTTCGGCACTGTAGAGCCGGTACTTGCTTTCCGTGCGCCGCGGACGCGTAAGCCCCAGATTTTCCCACGACCGGATCACCGACGGCGAAACTCCCACCTGCCGCGCCACGTCTCCGATCTTCAAATACGCTCTCACGCTTGAAGGGTTCACCGTTCACCGGACATCGTTCAATGGACGAAGATAAAAATTTTCTATGAGAGAGAACGCTTTTTTTCTTCTTGACAGTGCGCGTGCCTTTCTCTAACCTTGCGGGATTATAGCAAGGTTGCGGCTTCACACAAGCTGAGGTTTCAAAATAAAAACCGCTTCCAAGATGCTGGAGGTTCCATGCCGTCACTGCGAGCCCGCTGGACCGCCGTATGTCTTGCCGCTGCCGTTTCGATACTTGTCCCGACCTTCCTTCCTGCCCAGGGCGCCAGTGGCCGCATCGTGGGACGCGTTGCCGATCCCAGCGCAGCCGTGCTCGCGCAAGTAAAAATCACTTTGACCAACGAAGCGACCGGCATCAGTCGCGATGCTCTCACCAACGAAAGCGGCGACTATTCGTTTGTCGAGGTGGCTCCCGGTACCTACACGGTTCAGTTTGAACTCGCCGGTTTCAAGAAGAACGTTCAGAAAAATGTGATTGTCGACGTCAATCAGGTGGTAACGCTGAACTCTACGCTTCAGATTGGCGGAGCCCAGGAGACTGTCGAGGTGACCTCCGAAGCCCCTCAGGTTGACACCACCAGCACTCAGCTCGGCGCCGTCATCAATGATCGTTCTGTAAACGAACTGCCACTGAACACGCGCGACACATATCAATTTTTGCAACTACAGCCGGGTGTACAGTCGCCAATTGGATCGAGTGGTAGTTTGTTCGCCGGCTCTGACGATCCCGGTTCGGTGTCCGTCAACGGCGGCCGCACTCGCGCCAACAACTTCAATGTCAATGGCGGAGATGCGAACGACCAGTTCGTGAATACTCCGACAATCGAGCCCACCCCCGACGCAATTGAAGAATTCCGGGTTATTACTAACACTTTCGACGCCGAGTACGGCCGCAACTCAGGCTCCGTCGTCAATGTGATCACCAAATCCGGAGGCAATGCTTTCCACGGCGACCTCTACGAGTACTTCCGCAACACAATTCTGGATGCGCGCGGCTATCCCGATACGTCGAAGCCGCAGCTGAACCAGAACCAGTTCGGCGGCACATTCGGTGGCCCCATAAAAAAAGATCGTACTTTCTTTTTCCTCTCGTATGAAGGACGCCGCATCCGCAACGGTGTGCCCGGGCAGTTACTAAACGTACCGACTGGCCTGCCGGGATCACAGGGCAGGGCCGCCACCGGGGAATTCGGCGGGAACTTCACAGCCGCGGGTGGTTTTCCCGCCCCTACTGCTGGCAGTGCCGGGGCCGGAGGTATCGCCCCCAGCGGCTTTATTGCCGGGGTGCTGGACGGTCGCCCCGGTTGCGATTCCGCCTTGGGCCACACTGTCGCCAGCGTTCCCGCGGACCCGCTTACGGGGCTTTCGGATTGGTCCTCGATCTTTCCCACTGGTGTGATCCCGACGGCGTGCCAGGACCCGGTAGCCGCCAATTTACTTCAGAAGTTCATTCCCGCCGCCAACATCGGAACCTTCCAAAATCAGACTGTCCCGGTCGGAACCAACAATGCCGATCAATTCACCGCCCGCTTCGATCACAAAATTAACGACCATCAAAATTTCACGGCGTATTACTACTTCAACGATGGCAGCGAACTTCAACCTTACAACACCTTCGAAGAGGCCGGCGCCACCGTCCCAGGGTTCGGAAACTACAACAACCTCCGCTTCCAGCAGTGGAACTTCACCCATACCTGGACCGTCAGCAACGCTGTGGTGAATGAGGCACATTTCACCTACATGCGTGAAGGCGAACTGGGCTACCTGAAGAACCAGTCCTCGACCGCAGTCACGTCTTCTTGCACGGGAGCAGCCGCGGCCTTTTGTTTCACCGGCGTGTCGGATTCCAGCGTCGGACCAAACTCCATTCAAGGTCAGTTTGGCACCTCCCCCAAGTTGGGCATTACGCCCGGACTGCCGGCGAATCTCACGGGAGTTCCTTTCGTCAACATCTCGGGTGGTGCGGAATTTGGCAATAATTTTGAAGGCTTTCTGCCACAGGTTGGAAATAGCTTTCAGTGGACCGATGAACTCACTTGGGTAAAAGGCACTCACACGCTCAAGTTCGGCGTGGATGTCCGCCGCGCCCGTTTCGACCAGTATTACTACTTCGATGTCAACGGCGAATACACATTCGACAACAGCGGACCCAACGCAATTATTCCTGGCGATGGCGATAACTATGCCGAGTTCTTGCTAGGACTGGCGGATGCCTATACTCAGGGTTCGGGCCAGCGCGAAGATGTCCGCAGCACCGCAGTCTATCCCTTCGTTCAGGATAGTTGGAAGATCAAGCCCAATCTGACTCTGAATTATGGCCTTCGCTGGGAATACAGTCCTCCTCTAACCGACATCAGCGGTCACGTCGAAACCTTCCGGCCGGGGCAAAACTCAACGGTTTATCCCTGCGGAATCACGAACAGCACTTCCTACTGGCAAACCCTAACCCCAACCCCTGTTCCGAATCCTACGTGTGCCAACACTGGTTCCGAGCCGACCGGTTTGGTCGTGCCGGGAGACCCAGGTGTTCCCGCCGGCATGACTTCAACCTATTACAAGGCTTTTGCTCCGCGCATCGGTCTGGCTTACAGTCCCAACTTCAGCGACGGCCCCATGGCAAAGCTATTCGGCAGCAATGGCAAAACCAGCATTCGCTTGGGATGGGGTATTTTTTATAATCCGATCGAAGAGCTGGTTTTGGCTCAATTCGGGGCTGAGCCGCCGTTTGGCGGAAGTTCCTCTCTCTCGGATGTCTTCTTCAACACTCCGTACGTGAATCAGGGTGACTTTCAAACGCCCAATCCTTTTGGCGGAATCATTACACCCACAAAAGGGGCGCCCACCGACTTATCTCTATTTCGCCCGATACTTCTTTACGGCGAATTTGAGCCTCACCTGCGATCGCAGGACACGACGCAATACAACCTGACAATCCAGCGTGAGTTGACCAACAGTATGATGTTTCAGATCGGCTATGTTGGATCTCAGGGTCATCGCCTGCTGGCTTCGCACGATGTCAACCCGTCTACACCGCAGACCTGTCTGGACATCATCAATATTGCGACCGCGAATCCCGCTGCGGTCACGTCTTTCGGAAGTCAAGCCACTTGTGGTCCGACTGTAGAAGACACACAATGGAGTGTGACGGTTCCCTCCGGCTTCAAGTTTCACATGCCCAACGGCAGCATCATCAACGGTACAGGCCAAACCCTCAACCTAGTCGGATTGCGTCCCTATTCCTCTCCGAATTGCAATTCGCTTTTGCCTGCATTTACCCCCGGCACCGGTTGCCCGGTCGATGGAGTCCCCGTCTTCACCGACATCTTTGCCGAAGATACCATTGCCAACTCCTCCTACAACGCGCTTGAGATGATGTTGCAGAAGCGCTTTTCCCGCGGATTGCAATTCCAGGCCGCATACACTTTTAGCAAATCGATTGACGACGGTTCTACCTTCGAAGAAACTCTGAACCCATTTAACTTCAACGCAAGCCGTGGGCTCTCGCTCTTCAATTCAAAACAGCGCTTCGTAATCAGTTATGACTGGGAGCTTCCCATCCGCAAGTATTCAGGACTTACCGGCAAAGTTTTGGATGACTGGGAAATCTCCGGCATAACCCAATTTCAGAGCGGTTTTCCCATTCGTCTGAACACCGAGGACGACAACGAGCTGATCAACAGTCTTTTCTTTCTGGGCACAGAAGCTCCGAGTTTGACCGGGCCTTTGCAAATTCTGAACCCCAAGACAAACGGAGGCTTCTACCTCAACTACAATCAGTTCTCCGATCCGCCATTAGGTCAGTTCAACAATGGCACGCAGCGAACGCTCTGCTGCGGCCCTGGTCTTATCGATTGGGACTTTTCGGTTCATAAGAAAATTCCTCTGACCGAAAGCAAGTATTTTCAATTCCGCGCCGAGATTTTCAATGTTTTCAACCGAACCAATTTCTCGAACCCCGACGGTGGTTACTCCGACGGTGCAACGGAATTTGGAAAGATCACATCCGCGGGGGATCCGCGGCTGTTGCAATTCGCGTTGAAGTACTTTTTTTAGCGGGATTTGCTTTGAAAGGGCCCGGCTTCAAGCCGCAACAAGTGTAAAATAAAAGCTCCATCCCCCGGGCGGCCTCGCTGCCCGGTAATCTAATGGCCGCCGCCAAGAGCCGGCGGCCTGAGTCACTCCGGAGAATTCGATGTACCCCGATCTGCAGAAAGAGCTCGCGACCTACGAGCGCCGCACGCCTAAGTCCGCCGAGGCGCACAAGAAAAACCTCAAACGCATTCCGCTGGGCGTCGCCAGCAACTATCGCCATTACGAGCCGTGGCCGATCTTCGTGAAAGATGCCAGCGGCAGCAAATTCCGCGACCTCGATGGCAATGAGTACATCGACCACAATCTCACCTTCGGCGCGCTCATGGCCGGACACTGCCATCCCGCCGTCATGAAGGCCGTCGAAAAACGTCTTTCCACGGGAACGATGTTTGGCATGCCTCACGACATGGAGTGGGAACTCGCCGAAGAAATCTGCAAACGCTTTCCGGTTGAGATGTGCCGCTTCGGCAACAGCGGAACCGAAGCCACGATGCACGCGATCCGTCTAGCCCGCGCCGCCACCGGCCGCGACAAGATCATCAAATTCGAAGGCGCCTATCATGGACTGCATGACTCCGCCCTGGTGAGCGTAAAGCCGCACGCCCCCGACTTTGGCGATATCGACAATCCCGTCTCTGTGCCGGGCGGTCTCGGAGTGCCGAAATCCGCAGTCGCTAACGTCGTCGTCGCCACCTTCAACGACCTTGGCACAGTCGAGCGCCGCTTTAACGAAAATCCCGGCGAGATCGCTGCGATCATTCTCGAACCGATTCTGATGAACGTCGGCCTCTGTCTTCCGGAACCCGGCTTTCTGCAGAGTCTACGCGAACTCGCTACGAAGAATGGCGCACTCCTGATCTTCGATGAAGTAAAGACTGGCGCTAAACTCGGCTGGGGAGGCGCCTCCGAGTACTTCAACGTTCAGCCCGACATGATCTGCCTGGCAAAGTCGATTGGGGGAGGCTTCCCGCTCGCCGCGTTCGGTGCTAGTAAGTCAGTGATGGATCTCATTTCTCAACACAAGGTCTTCCACGGCGGCACCTACAACACCAACCCGGTTTCGATGGCTGCGGGCCTGGCAACATTTAGAGAAGTACTCACGCGCGATAATTACGCTCGCGTCGATAAACTCGGCAAAAAGCTTGCGGACGGGTACCGCAGAACCATCGCGAGAGTGGGCCTGCAAGCTTACATCGCGCAAGCAGGGGCCAATGGGGCGCTGATGCTTTATCCGAAGGAAATTCGCAACTACCGCGACTGGACCACGATTGACATCGATCTCTGGCGGCACTACTGGTTCGCCATGGTCAATCGCGGTGTTATGCCTCAGCCCTACTGGTGGGATGAGCAGTGGACGATTTCCGTCCAGCACACCGACGCCGACATCGATAAGCATCTATCTGCCTTCGACGACATCGCGGCATCGCTCGCGAAAGCGCAACAGGAACGAATCGGTCAGCCAGTATTGGCTGGACACTAGACGTGTAAATCAAAAAGGTTTTATGTGGGGACGGCCGCGCCTTCGACAAGCTCAGGCCAGGCTCTCGGCCGTCCCTGCCGAATGCTAGAAAGATCCTGTCATTCCGAACCGGGCGAAAGCCCGGTGAGGAATCTGCTTTTTTGCAGCTGGCAAAGACTTTGTCCACCACCACCCAACCCGCCGCAGTCCAACCTCACTTGGTCCGCGCCCTCGGGCGCCGCGATCTAGTCCTGCTCTTCGTCGTCGCCGTCTTCAACCTGAACGTGGTTCCTTCCATCGCCGCCAACGGTGGTGTCACGATCTGGCTCTGGATCATCTCCCTTCTTCTTTTCTTCTTTCCGCAAGGCATCGCCGTCATCGAACTCTCACACCGCTACCCGGGCGAAGGCGGAGTTTACCTCTGGGCCAAAGAAGTTTTCGGCGACTTCCACGGATTTCTTTCTGGCTGGTGCTATTGGACGAACAACATGCTTTACGTGCCGACCATCATGCTGTATTTCGTCGGCGTCTCGGTTTACATACTCGGACCTAGCCGCCACTTTCTCGCCGACAATAAACTTTTTGCTTTAATCGTTTCGCTGGCTCTTCTCGCTCTTCTCACTTTCTTCAACATCCTCGGCCTCGGCATCGGCAAATGGATCAATAATTTCGGAGCGATTGGAACCTTCCTTGCTGCGGGCGTACTCATCGTTCTGGGTGTCGTCATCTATTTTCGCTTCGGCGCTTCGCTCTCCGCGGCCGACTTCAAAATCCCAGACAATCCACGTTTCGTTCTGAATTCTTTTGGTGTCATTTGCTTTGGCCTCATTGGTCTTGAACTGGCCTCCGTCATGGGCGACGAGATAAAAGATCCTCGCCGCACTCTTCCCGGTGCGGTCGCTTGGGGAGGCGTTCTCAGCGGCCTGCTCTACGTTGGGGCAACTCTCACTCTGCTCATTGCGGTGGGGAAAAACGTCAATGTGCTTCAGGGCATTGTTCAGGCTGTCACGCACATGGCCGGACGCGTCGGGCTTTCAGTCATCACTATTCCGTTCGCAATCGTGCTGAGCCTTTCCATTGCAGGCATTGGATCGGCGTGGATCGGTGGTTGTGCACGCATTCCGTTCGTCGCCGGCCTTGATTCGTATATGCCATCATGGCTCGGCAATATTCATCCACGCTATTGCACCCCTTACGCTGCATTGATAGTTCAAGCTATTGTTTCAGCTCTCCTCGTCGTCCTGAATTTTGCCGGTGCTGGAGTGCAGGAAACGTTTCAGAAACTGCTTTCTCTCGCCATCGTTTTGAATCTTGTGCCCTTCGTTTATATGTTCGGAGCGCTGGTGCGGTTTGCTCTGCGCGAAAGCACTCCGCAAGGCCGATACAGCCGCAACACGCTGTTCATCGCAGGATTGAGCGGTCTGCTCACGACGCTCCTTGGCATCGCCCTGGTATTTTTCCCGGCGCAACAGATCACGTCGCTATGGTCCTACGAGTTATGGATGTTCGGAGGCACGGCATTTTTTGTTGGTCTGGCCGCCTTCTTCTTTTTCGTCTATGGTCGCAACAAATTGCAGCAAAAGATTGGGAAGGGCACGACTTCAGCACTAAGCCTGCCCTGAGCAAGCGAAGCGCGGCGAAGGGTGCCACTGACCGCTGACAAACTTTGATCTTGGGTGGCGCAGCGCTTCAGCGCTGCGATAGCGTTACAGAATCGATGGCGGCTTTTAGCCGCTGAGGTAAAGCGGGAGGTCGAAAAAATGCCGGGCGGAGTCACAACAGAAGTCCGCACCTATCAGATGTTCATCAACGGGGAGTGGGTCGCGAGCAAATCCGCGAAGACGTTTCCCGTCTACGATCCTTCGACGGAAGAAGTCATGGCCCAGGTCCCAGACGCTGGCGCCGACGATGTCAACCGCGCCGTCGCAGCTGCGAAGACCGCCTTTGAAGATGGCCCATGGGCGACCTCAACCGCACAGGAACGCGGCCGCGTGCTCTTCCGCCTTGCCGAAAAAATCCGCAGCAATCTTACCGCGCTCGCCGAACTCGAATGCCGCAACACCGGCAAGCCCATCGTCGAAGCCGAATTCGACATCAACGATGCCTCAACCTGCTTTGAATACTACGGCGGCCTCGCCACCAAAGTTGTTGGCTACGTAAATCCCGTTCCGGACAATGCGATGTCTCTCTCGCTCAAAGAGCCGGTCGGCGTTGCCGGACAGATTATTCCGTGGAACTACCCGCTGCTCATGGCCGCCTGGAAACTTGCTCCGGCCATTGCCGCAGGCTGCACCTGCGTCCTCAAGCCAGCCGAGCAGACTCCGCTTACTGCTCTCGAACTCGCAAAATATTTCGGCGACTGTGGGCTTCCACCGGGAGTCGTCAACATCGTCACCGGCTTCGGAGAAACCTGCGGTGCGCCGCTGGTTCAGCATCCCGACGTCAACAAGATTGCGTTCACCGGAAGCGCCGCCGTGGGGAAGATCATCGTGAAACAGGCTGCCGACACGGTGAAGCGAGTCACCCTCGAACTCGGCGGCAAATCGCCCAATATCTTCTTCGCCGATGCCGATTTCGAAGCTGCCATCGATGGCGCATTATTCGGGGTCTTCATCAACCAGGGCGAAGTCTGCTCCGCGGGAAGCCGCATCCTGGTGCAGAAGTCAATCTACAAAAACTTCGTCGAAGCCATGACAGAAAAAGCGAAGAGGATCAAACTCGGCCCACCGCTCGATCGCGAAACAAAGATGGGCCCGCTCGTCAGCAAAGAACAGTACGATCGCGTCAACTCCTACATCGAGATCGGGAAGAAAGAGGCGAAACTCGCTTCGGGCGGAGGGCGCCCCGAGAAAATCGGCAAAGGATATTACGTCCAGCCTACGATTTTTTCTGATGTGACGAACTCAGCCCGCATAGCCCGCGAAGAGATCTTCGGCCCCGTCGCCGCCGTGATTCCCTTTGAAGATGAAAAAGACGCGCTTAAAATCGCCAACGATTCTCCTTACGGCCTCGCCGCCGCCGTCTGGACGCGGGACATTTTCAAAGCCATGCGTGCCGTGAAGGCCCTTCGCGCCGGCATCGTCTGGGTGAACCACATGCAACCAACGTACGTGGAAGCCCCCTGGGGCGGCTACAAACAATCTGGCTTCGGCCGCGAACTGGGCCCGTGGGGCATCGAAGAATATCTCGAAACCAAGCAGGTGTATATCAATCTGAACGAACAGCCGATAGCCTGGTACTGAAAGACAGTGGCCAGTGGTCAGTGACCAGTGGCCAGTTCACAAAACCTGAATTTTATGGCCACTGATCACTGATCACTGACCACTTGGGAACTGACGATGTCAACTATTCAACTAAGTACTCCCATCCCCGGCCCAAAGTCGAAAGCGCTCTCTGAGCGTCGCGCCCGAGCCGTGCCCCGCGGCCTTTCTCACGGCACCCCCATCTACGTGGCCAAAGCGGAAGACGCGTGGCTCGAAGACGTTGACGGCAACCGTTACATCGATTTCGCCGGAGGCATCGGTTGCCTCAACGTCGGCCACCGCCAGGAAGCCGTGGTCGACGCCATTCGCGGCCAACTGGATAAATTCCTGCATACCTGCATACAGGTTACGCCCTACGAAGGCTACATCCGCCTCGCCGAGCGCATGAACGAAGTCACGCCCGGCAAGTTTCCGAAGAAGACTCTGTTCGTCAATAGCGGCGCTGAAGCCGTCGAGAATGCGGTCAAGATCGCGCGCGCCTACACGAAGCGCCCCGCGATCATTGCCTTTGAAGATGCGTTCCACGGCCGCACCATGATGACGCTTGCTCTTACCAGCAAGACTCACCCTTATAAAGCCGGCTTCGCACCATTTCCGGCCGAGGTTTACCGCATTCCGTTCGCCTACTGCTATCGATGCTCCTATAACTTGAAATATCCCTCGTGCGATCTCTATTGCGCACGCAATCTCGAGGATACTTTCAAGCGCGTCGTCGCAAATGAAGAGGTTGCGGCGGTCGTCGCCGAGCCAGTGATGGGCGAAGGAGGCTTCATCGCTCCGCCGCCCGACTATTTCAAAGTCTTGATCGATCTCTGCCACAAGCACGGTATCCTCTTCATTGCCGATGAAGTGCAATCCGGCTTCGGCCGCACCGGCGCCATGTTCGCGAGCGAGCACTACGGCATCGAGCCGGACATTCTGGTAACTGCGAAATCCCTCGGCGGCGGTTTGCCGTTAGCCGCTGTCACGGGCCGCGCCGAAATCATGGACGCACCTGCTCCCGGGGGCCTAGGCGGGACGTTCGCCGGCAATCCACTTTCCTGCGCCGCGGCACTGGCCGTGCTCGATTTGTTCGAGAACGAAAATCTTTTGGCCCGAGCCAATGAGCTCGGCGATCGCTTCCAGCGCCGCGCCCGCGAGTGGCAACGACGCTGGCCCATCGTTGGTGACGTGCGCGGCCTCGGTGGTATGCAAGCCATTGAACTCGTGAAGTCGAAGGAGACAAAAACTCCAGCTGCCGAAGAGACCAAGCAGATTACACAGTACTGTTACAAGCATGGCCTGATCACGATCACAGCCGGTTCGTACTCGAATGTAATCCGGGTTCTGGTTCCGCTGGTGGCAGCGGACGAGCAAATGGACGAAGGGTTGGACGTGCTGGAGGCCGCACTGGCGGCTGTCTGCGACAAAAAAGATACTGTAGCGCAGCTCGTCTAAGAACTTTGTCATCCTGGGCAATCGAAGTCGAAGGATCCCTACAACGCTGTATCATTGATGTTGTCGCAAGGAATTCTCACGAAGTACCGCACTCTTCGTCATAAGCAAAGGTGAACTCATGACAAGTGTAGCCGCACCTCCCATCACGCGCCTTCCCAACTACATCAACGGCCAATGGACCGACTCCCGCGCTCGGGAATGGCGTGACGTCATCAATCCCGCGACCAGCGAAGTGCTGGCGCAAGTCCCGCTCGCCGATGCCGCCGAGGTCAACCATGCCATCGAAGCCGCCGCCGCCGCCTTCCCCGAATGGCGCCGCACTCCGCCCGAAGACCGCATCCAGCCGCTGTTTAAGCTGAAGATGCTTCTTGAAGATCACCTCGACGACATCGCGCGCATCATCACGCAGGAAAACGGCAAGACCTTCACGGAAGCGAAAGCAGAAATGCGTCGCGCCATCGAGAATGTCGAAGTCGCCTGCGGCATTCCTATGATGATGCAAGGCTACAACCTGGAAGACGTCGCGCGCGGCATCGACGAGATCATGATCCGCCAGCCCCTTGGCGTCACCGCAGCCATCGTGCCTTTCAACTTTCCCGGCATGATCGCGTTTTGGTATCTGCCCTACGCAATTGCTACGGGCAACACGTTTATCCTCAAGCCTTCCGAGCGCGTTCCGCTCACCATGCGTTACGTTTACGAGTTGCTCGAAAAAACGGGATTGCCCAAGGGAGTAGTGAATCTGGTCAACGGAGGTAAAGCAGCTGTCGATGCGCTGCTCGACCATCCGAAAATTCGCGCGGTCAGTTTTGTTGGCTCCACGCCGGTCGCGAAATACGTTTACTCTCGCGCTGCCGCCAACGGCAAACGGGCGCAGTGCCAGGGCGGAGCGAAGAATCACGTTATCGTTCTCCCTGATGCGGACATGCCCATGGCCACGCAGATCATCAGCGACAGCGCCTTTGGATGCGCGGGCCAGCGTTGTCTCGCCGTCTCTGTCGCCATCACGATCGGTGAAGCGCAAACCACATTTCGCGATTCCATTGCCGACGCTGCCTCAAAACTTAAAGTAGGAAATGGTCTCGACGACGGGGTGCAGATGGGTCCCGTGATTACGCCCCAGAGTAAAGAGCGCGTCGAATCGCTTATTGGACTCGGAGAAAAACAGGGTGCAAAGGTTTTGCTCGATGGCCGCGACTCGAAGATTCCGAAATACGAATCGGGAAACTTCGTGAAGCCCACGATCCTCGACGATGTTCCGGCGACCAGCGATCTTGCCGACACGGAAATCTTCGGCCCCGTGCTAAGCCTCGTTCATGCCGACAGCATGGACGACGCCCTTGCCTTTCTCGAACGCAGCGCCTACGGCAATCAGGCATCCCTGTTCACTTCGAGCGGATCGGCTGCGCGCCGTTTCCGCTACGAGGCGCCCGCGGGAAATATCGGCATCAACATCGGTGTGGCCGCGCCCATGGCCTATTTCCCGTTCAGCGGATGGAAGAACAGTTTCTTTGGCGATCTCCACGGCCAGGGCCGCGATGCCATCGAGTTCTACACCGACAAGAAAGTAGTCGTCGAGCGCTGGGCCAAGGAACATTCGCGCAAGTTCTGAGCCTTAACAGAGAAGAACCATGAAACTTCTCACCACAGAGTCACAGAGACACAGAGAAATCGAAAACCAGCAAGACCCCCGAACGGCTGCGATCATTGGCGCTGCGATCGAAGTGCATCATCAGTTGGGGCCGGGACTGCTCGAATCCGCCTATGAACAGTGCCTGTGCCATGAACTGCACCTTCGCGGACTGCCATTCAAATGCCAAGTCGATCTTCCTGTCTCATACAAAGGTCTGAAGCTCGACTGCGGATACAAGATCGACGTAGTCGTGAATGATGAAGTAATCGTCGAACTTAAATCCGTCGAAAGAATCCTGCCAGTCCACGAAGCCCAACTCCTGACATACCTGAAACTGTCAGGAAAAAAAGTCGGATTACTAATCAACTTCAACAGCTCATTACTAACGCAAGGCATCATACGAAGAGTCCTATAAAGGTTTTCTCTGTGTCTCTGTGACTCTGTGGTGAACGATTTTAAAAAGGAAACTATGACAACAACGCTAGCCACTCCCGCCCTTTCCGGCAAGGAAATTGTCGAACTTTCCCGCAAGCACACGCTGTACGAGTGGTCCGCACAGTCGAAAGTCGATCCCATTCCCGTCGCCCGCGCCAAGGGGATTTACTTCTACACACCAGAAGGCAAGCGCTTCATCGACTTCAATAGCCAACTCATGTCCGTCAACATCGGACACGGCGACGAGCGCGTCATTCGGGCCATCAGCGAACAAGCGGCTACCCTCTGTTATGCGAACCCGTTCATGGCGACAGAAGTTCGCGCGCGACTCGGTGCCAAGCTCGCCGAGATTACTCCGGGTGACATCGACACGTTCTTCTTCACCAACGGCGGTGCCGACGCCAACGAGAACGCCATCAAGATCGCGCGCTTCTTCACCGGACGCCACAAGATCGTCGCTCGCTATCGCTCCTATCACGGTGCGACTGCGGGCGCGATCAGCCTTACCGGCGATCCCCGCAGATGGGCCGCTGAGCCCGGCATTCCGGGTGTGGTGCATGTGCTCGATCCTTATCATGGCATCGAGCGCGGATGGGAGTCGGCCGAATCGTCGCTGGCCATGATTGAGGAGACCATTCAGCTCGAAGGCCCGCACACGATCGCTGCATTCATTCTCGAGCCGGTGACCGGAACCAACGGCGTTCTCGTTCCTCCTGATGGATATCTCGAAGGCGTACGCAAGATCTGCGACAAGTACGGCATCCTGATGATCGCCGATGAAGTGATGTCTGGCTTCGGACGAACCGGCGCGTGGTTTGCCGTCGATCACTGGAAGATTGTTCCCGATTTGCTTTGCATGGCCAAGGGATTGACTTCGAGCTATCTTCCTCTCGGCGCGGTCGGCATGCGGCATCACATCGCGCAGCATTTTCAGGACAAAGTTTTCTACGGAGGGCTGACTTATAACAGCCATCCGATGGGATGTGCGGCAGCTCTGGCCACGATCCGCGTGTGCGAAGAAGACGGGCTGATCGACAATGCGAAAAAAATCGGCGCGATCATGAAAGCGTTGTTATCGGAGTTGCAGGCGAAGCATTCTTCGATAGGCGCCGTGCGCTCGATCGGATTGTTCGGCATCGTCGAACTAGTTCGCAACCGCAAGACGCGCAAGCCGATGGCTCCCTTCAATGGCACGTCCGAGGAGATGGCGGCGCTGGGACGCTTCTTCCGCGAGCAAGGCCTCTACACCTTCGTTCGCTGGAACACTTTCTTCACCAATCCTCCTCTCTGCATCAACGAGCAGCAGATGCGCGAGGCGTTTGCCATCATCGATCGCGGGCTGGAGATTACCGATAAAGCCGTGAGTGATTAACCTTGCCTGGTATTCGGGTATGGTTTACAGCGCCAGTCGCAGCAACTGTTTTGATACCAAAGGAAGACTTGTAGCGCGCGGGATCAACAATCTGGGAGACACGAAGGCCCGTGAAGAAGAAGCGCGTGTACCAGGACAAGATGTGGGCTGCTGCTAAGTTCTATTGTAAGGAAGCCCAGAAATGCTACGGGGCGAGGGCCTATTTTGCTGCTCTGGTCGCCCGGGGGTGCGAACTGGAAGCGTTGCTCCGGATTTTCGATTTCGTTCAAACTAGACGACCGAAGGATCGCTGCAAGCAGTTCTACGGACTAATTAACAGAGCCTTTGCACGTCACTGGATTCCACATGACGCACTCCGTCATTGGAAAAAGACCGAGCAGATACCTCTCAAGACGTGCCTTCATGAAGTGCGAGAAGCAAGAAACGGAGTGCACGCACATCTCTTTGAGAAAAACCTTTTCACGCGCCGGACGGTGACTAATGTTACTTATGTCGTGCATGCCGTGTACTCGTTTCTGGAAATTAAGAACGCACGGAATCTAATGAAACACCTGCACGAGAGGGGCGAGATTTCCGAGGCTGAGTACAGGGCGTGGAAGAAAAAGCAGACAACGACCAAATAGCACCGCCAAATGCTCACGCCAATTCTCGACGACAAAACCACTGATTGGATAACACGAGCGCTTCGCGCCTACGGGCAAATTGCAGTTTTGGCAGGCTCTGCAATTTCCATTTGGAAACCGTCTTCGCTACCAACCGCGCCAGCACTTCGCGATGCAATAATCAATTCGCTCTTTCGAGGCAACCACCTACTAGCCGACCTGCAGGCAGAGTTGGAGCATCAGCTTCTCAAGTCTCCGGCAAATGTCCCGATAAGGTTGGAAACGGTTCTCGACGAAATCGATCAACATGTTGCCGAGACCATACCAAGATGTATTTCAGTGCTAGCCACCGGGGAGCCAAACTTAATTCATCATGCGATTGCGGACTGGATTATGTCGGGCAGGGTCAGCGTTCTTTACACGACAAACCAGGACACACTCGTTGAGCGTGCCTTGGAATCAAGGGGCGCGATGCGAGACCAAGACTTTACTGTGGCAACGCCGGCAACACCGAGGCGCTTGTGCGGACTGCCGATAATCAAACTGCACGGCACCATAGACGACCCAAAAAGCATACGAACCACCTTCACCCAGGTCGGCCAACAGCTCCCGCCACGCATGACCGAGGAGCTTGAAGAAAACCTCAGCCGTTACCCTTTCCTTGTAATTGGATATAGCGGTCAGGACCTTGACATTCGTCCGTGTTTTTTCCGCGCGAAATTGTGCGACGTCTTTTGGATTGAAAAACCCGGAATGACTAACGACACACACTTGGCGCGTGCACTCAACAAAGGTGGTCAAAATATCACGCTACACGAGGTTGACTTATTTCTATTTCCTGTTGCCACGAGACTCGAGAACGGGTCGGAACTCGGAAAAGATCGCGCGTTCGCGATCGCATCGCAGGTCGCTGTGCAAATACCTGCTGGAAAGCTAGCACTCATTTGCTCGCGCCTGGTGTTCCGTTCGGCAGAATCGTCGGCGAAAATAAGACTTCAAAAGCAGTGCCTGATGAGAGCGGCCCGAACACCTGAAGTCAGTGACAGCCCTAACCTAAGGTGGAGAATTCCGCGCTATCGGGGCGAAGAGAATAGACTCCGTTCCACGTTCTTCTTTCGCAACATCGCCGCAGTTTGTTTCTGCCAACGCTCTGCGCGTGAAGCCAGACATGCCGGCAACTGGTTTGGACAAATCACCGGCCTCTGTGAGGCGGGAGAATCCATGAACATGTTTGGGCTAGGACTCTCGTCCACCGCATATGGGCTCGGACTGAGATTCTACTTTCGGCCTGCCTTATTTACGCTACGGTGGATGAGAAAGCCTCCTAAAGACACGGGCCTCGTAGAGTGGGCATCACTGAAGGACTTGGTTCATTTCGATATTGCTCGCGCCTACCTCGGTATTGGAAAATATCAAAAAGCAGAAGTCCGCATGCGGCGGCTCGCCTCCACTAGCGTGTCATCGTCTGTTAGGGGGCATTGCCACAGGTTCCTAGCCCTCTGCTGTGCTCGCAAGGGCGACTTCAGCCCCGCTCGTGATCACTTAGATCAGGCCTCGGAACACTTCAGATACTTGGAGAAGGATACTGAAACAGCCGACGTATTGCGTAATCGTGCCTCGGTAGAGCTCCTTGACTCAAGGTTCCCTGACGCGATGGTGAGCGCACGCACTGCGCTTGCTAAGTACCGATCCGGGCGTATCAGGCGGGGCGAGGTGCGGGCTAGGGTGTTGCTATCGATGATCATGGCTTGTCAGCGCCTGCCTTCGCTAATCTCATCAAGAATCTTCAAACGTATTGTGACTGGCCTGTGACTTTATCCTGCAGGCAGGATTTCCACCGACCCGCCTCTGTGACAGCTGATCTTGCGCTCCACCTGCAAGCCGTCGCGGATGAGCCAGCGCCCTAAAGGCCAGCAAACAGCAGGTTCCTCGCCCGCCTTCGGCGCGCTCAGAATGACATCAGTAAGAAGGGAGCTCGATCGCAGCGCCGAAGCGCCGCGCCACCCAAAGGCGGAGAATCAGCCGCGCCAGAGGCGCTGCTGGTTATCTAGGGAGGAGAACATTACAGGCTCGTGGTGGATTTTGGTGGCATGTTGGTTGATTTCGGTGGCGGCCTGGGTGCGGAGGTTGCCGTTGCGCGGGTCGAAGTCGAGGGTGCTGACGTGGTGGGCGCAGTGAGTGCAGGTGAACTTCATGCCTCCCTTGACGCGAGCGATGGTATAGAAGCGCTTCATAATTTCGAGTCTAGTCTTTTGGCGGGGAAGGGAAAGGTACGGGGGTGAGGCAGCGAAGGTAATGATGGGATAGTTTTAATGGGGAATGTGACTATGGCGTCCGACTTTCGAACATCAGACCTCGAGGGATCGAAGTCAAAGTCAAAATCCCAACAGCGGCGGCAGGATAAGGAAGGTCGCGTCGCGCTTATTGCGATGCCAAAGGATGGCATCCCTTCGGCTTGCCTCAGGGCAGACTGCGGCGCGGTCGCTCCCTCAGATCCTTCGTCGGGCAAAAAGCGGCCCGCCTCAGGATGACAACGCTTTGGCGATCGCCTGAGCTCATTTCCCCAGGCGGTTGTATTTTTTCAGAACTTCGCGCAGCTTGTCGTGCGGCAGGGCGATTACTTCGTGATCGTCGATGCCTTTCATGGTTTCGGCGGCGACCATGGCGTTGACGACGGCTTCCTCGGTAGCTTGCACGGTGGCTAGGAAAATTGGGTCGAGAGAGTCGTTGGGAAGCATGGTGAGTTGATGCAGGCCTTTGCTGCCAACTGCGCCGGGGTTGGCAGTGGAGAAAGCAAGGAAGATGTCACCAGAACCGTCGCCTGAGTAGCTACCGTCACGGCCGAGGCCGAGGGAGACTTTTTTGGCAACGCGCTTCAGTTGCGTGGGGATGAGCGGGGCATCGGTGGCGACGATGACGATGATGGAGCCGGTGTCGTCGCTGTTGCCATAGGCGGGCTTTTCGGGAATTTCTTTGCCGACGGGGACGCCGGCGATGCGGAGCTGGTCGCGGCGTCCGTAGTTGCATTGCACCAGGACACCGACGGTATAGCCTCCAGCTTTAGCCTCGATCACGCGCGAACTCGTCCCGATACCCCCTTTGAATTCGTTGCAGACCATGCCCGTACCGCCGCCGACATTGCCCTCTTCGACGGGGCCAGAGTGGGCGGTGTCCAGTGCGTGCCAGGCATCTTCAGGATGGACGTGGAATCCGTTGATGTCGTTGAGCCAGCCGTCCCAGGTTTCGGCGACCACAGGCAGCGACCACCAATAGCCTTCCATGTCAGGGCCGCCATGCTTCACCTTCCAGGCGATGACGGCGTCGCGGACTACGCCAACGCTGTGCGTGTTCGTAATCATCACCGGGCCGTTGAGAAATCCGGAGTCGTCGACCCAGGTTGTGCCGGTCATTTCGCCGTTACCGTTGAGTGTGAACCAGGCGGCGAAAACGGCGTCGTTACTGGCCTTGCCGCGGGGATGGATAGCCGTGACGCCGGTGCGCACGGTGACCTTTGCCGACTTCAAGTTTGCCGTTGCCGGAAATGAGTGTGGTGTGTCCGACTTCGACGCCGCGGACGTCTGTGATGGCGTTGTTGGGGCCGGGAGTGCCATCGAAGGGGACGCCCAGATCGCGGGCGCGGGGTTTGGTTTGCGCTGATGCGGCAAGGGCGCAGGAGAGGATCAATATGGCTAAAGCTGCGCGCTTTGCAGAGAGGGGAAACGACGTGCATCTGAATATGTTGCGATTCAACATCGGCCTCCACGTGAACGAAGAAGTATATAAGGATCGCGCCTCTGGGAGGTGGCATCATGCGCGATTGCCGCGATTGCAAAAAGACGACGCAAAGAAGTGACAACGCAGGAGTGGGAACCTGCATCGGAATGGTGTGCGTGAAAATTAAATAAGCGGGAGTACAATCGCATGAGCATATTTCGCAGGAGAAACATGGACCCGTGGAAAAAGGCGCTGGTGGCGGGATCGATCGGGGTCGCGACGGTTTTGTTCTTGAAGAAAAATTATCCGGCCGGAGTTCTGGCTTCGGGCATTGGGCTGGCGGTGCTGGCCGCGGAGTATCCGGAGAAGTTTGAGAAGGTGCGCAGGTCGCTGCCGGATTATTTCGATCGGGGCATGCGAGTGATCGAGATGGCCGAGCGCGCCGGCCGGCGCATCTCTGACCAGGGCTCGCTGGATTGGGGCGACATGGGTGTGTGAATGCCCGACCTCGGCTGGCGGGCTTCACCGATATGGATGCGAGCCAGACGCGCGATCCACGTGTCGCAAAGTGCGCGACACATCGCGCGGCTCGCCCAGGTCCTTCACTCGCAAAAGCGCTCGTTCAGATTAATAAAACAAATAATTCTTATTTTCAATAGTATAGTATATGCTCGAAGCACAATCTCTGAAGGAGGCATTAGATGATCACGTTGGCGTATATCTTCACAGAGATTCTGTTACATAGCGCTGGAAGCAAGAGCATCATACAGAGCGGGTCGGTGACGAATGAGAAGCTGCGCTGCGGCGGTATTTTCGGCAGTTTCGTGAGCAGGAGGGCAGGTGCGGTGGAGGCGTGTGGCTTCTGGCCGGGTTTGCGAGGTGGTGGACCGGCAGTGAAGCGGTTGGTGCTAGTGCATCCGCAGCGAGTGAAGGCTATCGCGTCGCGAAGCTGAAGAACTACCGGTGATTCGGCGACGCTGGCGCATTTGCTGCGCTGCGACTTGTTGCCGGAGTCGGAGGCGGACCGGGAGACGCAGCGCGACGCGCAGTGCGTTGCGGGCGACGCTGGTGCGGCAGGGGCGCGGCTGAAGAACCAGGTGCACGCGTCTGCATCAGCAGGGCTCTTCGCCGTGACGGATTTGTTCGGCAAGCGCGGGCGGCTGTGGCTGGCGGGATTGCACTGCCGGCGCAGGCCCGGGAGTCGGTGACGTGTGCTTGCGGCTGCTGCGGCTATCGGGAGAGATCAAAAACAAAATCTCCAACTAAGTGAAAAGGCAAAACATGACAAACGAGCCGAGTAGTTGATGACGATACCAGGGATAGGGAGAGTACAACAATATACTGATGACAGAAGATAGGTCACTCGATGCCGAGCTGCTTGCGGGCGTCGGGGCTGAGGCGCTCCGGGGTCCAGGCGGGAGTCCAGATAACGCGAACTGTGGCATTGCGAATCCCTGGCAGCTGTTCGAGCCGCGACTTCACCTGGGCGCTGATGTTGACATGTTCGGGGCAGCCCTGCGAGGTGAGGGTCATATCCACCGTGACGTCTTGCTTGTCTTGCTCCGGTAAATCGACGGGAGCGAAATTTACGGTGTAGATAAGACCGAGATCGACGATGTTCACCGGAATCTCGGGATCGTAGCAACTCTTCAGCGCGCTCAAGACATCTTGTTCCGTGACAGTTGGCATCAAGGTTTCCTTTGCGGCATTCGGCTCCCGGCTTCGAGTGTCGCGATCCGGTTGTCGGTTCTCCACTTAGTGTAAACCAGCCGCTGATGGTGCAACGCCCCCGGTGTCTTGCCCGCGATCTGATAGAGTTCTTGCCCATGATGAGCGAAGAGGCGAAGAGGAGGATTCAATTTGCTCTGGCGCTAGCCCTCGTGGTGGCGGGAGTGCGCGCGGGCTACATCCTTTACCAGCGGCATGAGGACTATCTAGCGGCGCTGAAGCAGGAGGAGGCGAGGAAAGCTGGGTATTCGAATGCCGATTACTACGTCACGCCGAAGAAACTTTATCCTTTCGATTTGAAGTCCGCGAAAACTTTGACGCAGCAGCCGGTATGGGCGAAGGAAGGGTATCGATATACCTATTATCCTTACGACACGGCGCATAAGCGGACCGACTTCGCACATGAAGCCGGGCTCCTGTTACCGATTGAGCGGCTAGAAATTAGAGATGTGGTGGCAGAGATCGGACCTGGGGGAGGGGACCGAAAGCAGTTGATGGCGGTGTTTGAGAAAGAAGGGAAGAGCTTTGCCGTTCCGATCGGGTTCGAGAGCGACGGGCAGTTCAAGATTTATTCCGATGAGATGTTTTATGTGGAAGATCCGCACGACTTGTACAAACATTGGCCGGCGGATGTATGGCAGTCGGTGGCGCAGCATGAAGTTAAGCCGGGAATGAACGAGTTGCAGGCAGATTTCGCCGTAGGAATGGGAATTCCGGATGCGGGCGCATCGTCGGACGAAAAGACGGTGCATTATCCGAATGGAGGGAAGCCGCTGGTCGTGATTTATCGCGGTGGGAAAGCGGCGGAGATTAGGGCGGGAACGCCAGCTTCTTAAGGCCCGGTTCGTATCTCGAAAACCTTCCACCGCAGAGGGCGCGCGGGAACACAAGGTAAACCGCGCGCCTGCGTATCCACCTCTTTGTGGTTCTACTTCACTGCCGCCAAGGCCTGCGAGACTTCTTTTATGTCGGGCACCACGGGAATGTCATAATTTTTCTGCCAGGCGAGTTTGCCGTCGCGGTCGATGATGAAGATGGCGCGGCCGGTGATGCCTTTATCTTCGAGATAGACGCCGTACTTGGCAGCGACTGCGCCGCGCGGGTGGAAGTCGGCAAGCAGCGGGTAGTGGATTCCCATCTTATCGGCATAGGCCTTGTGCGACCAGACGCTGTCCACGCTGAGGCCAAGGATTTGCGCGTCGAGATCTTCGAATTGTTTTTTATCATTGACCATGCACACGTGTTCTTTGGTGCACACGGGGCTCCAGTCGAGCGGGTAGAAAACTAGAACCACAGGCTTCTTGCCACGGTAGTCGCTGAGCTTAACATCCTTCTGATCCTGATCTTTCAATGTGAATTCGGGCGCGGGTGCGCCGATGGTTGGTGGCATGATTCCTCCCTATTTCTTTAATCCTAGAATAATTTCTGGTTCCATCATAACCGAGTTGCTCAAATGAGCCGGCTGCCGCGACGGAAAAACTTGCCCATCTCGACGGGCCGGTGCGCGAGTAGAGATCCTTCGACTGCGCATCCCTTCGCATTCGCGAACGGGATGCTCCGCTCAGGACGACAAGACTCAAGCAGGTTGCTAAGTTTTTACTTCACCACGGGCGACTTGGCATCGGCGGGCTTTTCCTCGTCGGCATGGATTTTGCCATCGTCCTCGGCGTAGAAGGACCGATGCTGGGCGTCGAGCTGCTTGGGCGTCATGGTAAGGACATAGCTGTCTTTTTTGCCTTCGAAGCTGGCGATGTAGTCGCCGCGATCGGGATTGACCATGCGTTTGGTGAACGAGCCGGAGTGGACAAGTTGGGCGAGAGAGGTGGCGAAGTGTCCGTATTGTTTGTTGAACTGGCGCTGGGCGCGGATCACGACCCGCATGTAAGCGAGAGCCGCGGCTTCGGAGTCGGAGCGGGCTGGATCGCCAGCAAATTTTGGCTGATAACTACCGGCAGGAGTCTGCGCTGCGAGGACTGAAACTGGCACAAACCGGGAAGTAGCGGCGAGTGCGATAATGGCGAGAATGGCAACAATCCGAACAAAACTTTTTCCCATGCTGAATCGTCTCCGCGAGTGGCGCGGTCAAGGATTTACCCGCCAACATCGGCCGTCGAAGGGCTTTTCGTCCTTCCTTTTCATGTTACTCCCGTAATTTAACTTCGGTCACCTTCTCTTTGCAGAGTAGGCAAATGCCGCTATGCTCTAGCTAAGTAATTACGCCCTACAGGGAAACCTATGAAAGCAGCAGTAGCGAGAAAACCGACGATCAAAATTGCCGTGGTGGAAAGCGACCCGCTAAGGTTCGTGGGCTTCCGCGCATTGTTCGACACGGAACCTGAGTTCGAATTAATCTCCGCGAGCCTGCCCGAGATTTCCACGTTGCAGGACGTGGACCTGATCCTGCTGGGAAACCGCTCCGGCCAAAATTTGTTTGATGTAATGGCGAGCCTGAAGGCAACGCGTCCCGATTTGCGCATTATTGTGACCGGGTCCGGCGTGGACGAAGAGACCATCCTTAAGGCGATCGCTTCTGGGGCCAAGGGCTATGTGGACGAGGCAGCTTCGCCGGCGGAATTTGTGCAGGCAATTCGCATCGTCAGCCAGGGGTCGGTGTGGGCGCCGCGGAAGGTGCTTTCGATGTTCATCGAGCGGGTATCGTCGGCGCCGGGGCGCATCTTTCCCGCGGGCCGCGTCACGTTCACCGATCGTGAAAAGGAAGTACTGGAGATGCTGGTGGCAGGGCGCTCCAACAAAGAGATTGGCGCTCAGTTGGGAATTGAAGAACGCACGGTGAAAGCCCACGTGGCAAAACTAATGCGCAAGGTCGGTGTGCAAAACCGAATCGCGTTATCGGTGCATGCCATCACTCATTCGCTGGTGGCCGCGAAATAAGAACAGCAAAGCGTCCTGACCTGAGTTACTTCAGGACAGTGACCTCGGTGATCTTGTAGCCAAAGCCAGCCGGACGCATACTCGCGTCACCTACCACAGAACCTGGGAGACGGGGTTGGGAGTGGCGATTAGGGTCACCACTCTCAGCCCCGATTTTTTTGTTTTCAGGATCTCCGGCCAGCAGGGAATTGTCCGATTCCAATCGGCAGTTTCGTTTGCGCTTGCGTTCCGGCTTTCTGTGGAGCCGACACAATCCCTGCATCATCATTTACAATCCACTCATTGCTCCCAGACAACTTCAGATGAATGAGGAACCATGAAAAAGTTCTTACTCTTGACCCTATTTGTGTCTCTCTGTTCTTTCTCGTTTGCCTCCGATGATGAGCCCAAAGAATCGAAAGCTGCGGACCGTGTGCAGGCGGCGGCGGATGTGCTGAATGAAATCCAGGGAGCGCCGGATAAGGGGATCCCCCAGGAAGTATTGGGCTCGGCCGAGTGCGTAGCCGTAGTACCGTCGATGCTGAAGGGCGGTTTTATTGTCGGCGCCAAATATGGCCGCGGCCTGGCGAGTTGCCGCACTCCGAAGGGATGGAGCGCTCCCGCGTTTTTTGTCGTGAGCGGCGGCAGCTTTGGTTTTCAGATCGGCGGGCAGGCAGTGGACCTGGTCATGCTGATCATGAATAAAGAAGGTATGAAACATCTCCTCTCGAGCGAGTTCGCGCTTGGCGCGGATGCGTCTGTGGCGGCGGGGCCGGTAGGCCGTCACGCCGAGGGAAATACTGACTGGAAGATGCGGTCTGAAGTCCTGACCTATTCGCGCGCTCGCGGGTTGTTTGCTGGCGTGAGTCTGAATGGAGCAGTGATCAAGCAGGACAAGGACAGCACGCGCGAATTTTACGGACGCATGGTGCCGTTCCGAACCTCGCTGATCGGAGAGATCGATCCACCGGCCGGGGCGAATGCGTTTTTGACTTCGCTGGCGAATTGGGCGCAGGAAGCGGCGAAATAAGAAAATCGTGTGGGAACAGCCGCCCCCGGCTGTCCGTCGAGCGAAGCTCGACCGCGCTGCCTCGTGACCCTTTGCAAGATGATCGTTTGCAAGATGATGGTTTGCAAAAACTTTTTGACGGTGATACCGTCACGCTTCCCCGATGCGGCAGCGACTTGAGTACGCGGCAGCCTGGCCGTTCATCAAGATTCTGGGTATCCTGCCGCGGCCTCTGGCACGAGCCGCCGGCATGGGTTTAGCGTGGGCGGTTTATCTTCTGCATGTACGGTTGCGGCAGGTCGGAATGCGCAATCTCGCCATCGCGTTTCCCGGAAAAAGTGAGGCAGACCGGGCACGAATCCTGCGAGCCGAGTTCGCTTCGCTCGGGCGGCAGCTGGCCGAGGTCTGCCACTTTCCCAAGTACACGCGGGAAAACGTTGAGCAGGTCGTCGTCTACGATGGACTGGAGAATTACGAGCGGGCTTATGCGCGGGGCAAAGGAGTGCTGTTTCTCACCGCGCACTTTGGCGGATGGGAACTTTCAGCATTCACTCATTCGCTGCACGGGCACTGGATGCACGTCGTGGTGCGGGCCATGGACAATGTGTATCTGGACCGATTGATCCGGCGATACCGCATGATGCACGGCAATCAGATCGTGGAGAAAGACGACTTCGTCCGCGGGTTGCTGGCCGCGATGAAGGCAGGTGAAGTGGTCGGTATATTGATGGACACCAATATGACCCCGCCGCAGGGCATCTTTGTAGATTTCTTTGGCATTCCGGCTTGTACCGCCAGCGGACTGGCCCGAATTGCGCTGCGCACAGATGCGGCAGTGGTGCCGACGTTCACGATCTGGGACGCACCACTGAAAAAATATCGATTGCGCTTTGATCCGGCGGTGGAGTTGATGCGCACCGGCGACATCGAAGCCGATATACAGGCGAATACGCAGAAATTCACGACCATCATTGAAGAATACGTGCGGAAGTATCCCGAGCAGTGGCTGTGGGTACACCGTCGGTGGAAGACGCGACCACCAGGGCTGCCGCCTTTGTACTGATGTCATTGAAACGATGGAGCCGACGGACGGACTTGAACCGCTGACCTGCCGATTACGAAAAGCGGTGTGATCCTCTGTCTTCATATACTTTGGTCTCCGATGCTCATCGGTCGTCTTCCTTTAGATTGATTGAGTTGTGGAATGACGGGATACACATATCCTAGGATATGCTGTCTGTGAGATTGCAGCAGTGGAATCGAAACATGATGACATTGACGTTTGGGTTAAACACCCCCCGTGACCTGCTGGAAAAGTTAAAACGAGACGCGGCTCTTCTCAGCAAAGAAGTGACCAGCGACAGATTTTTCAATTTTGTAGTCACGGGCTACTCCATAATCGACTGGGTTAAGAATGGTGACTCCGTCCCAGCGACCGCGAAAGCGGCGGTTGCTGGAATGTACGGAGAGCCGTGGATTAAAATCTGCGGTGACCTCGCCAATGCAAGCAAGCATTTCAAATTGACGACACGCGTACCCCTCACTTCAAAAGTGGAACCCATAGAGCACGGATTTGGCCTTCGATTTGGGGAGGCTTTTGGTCAGGCGGGGCACGGTATGCGAATCGAACTAAGTGACGAGACTGCCTTTTCGCACGTCACATTTATAGAAAACGTCGTCAACGCGTGGGAGTAGTTCTTTTGCTCACATGGCTTGTAAGTCGGTTTCGCGGCGTGACGCATGGCACCGACGTGGAGCGACCGTCACGAGAGGCGGTTACGTTCGCGGTCAACGCCCTGTGGACGTCAGGCTACCGTCGCAACCTCCACCGATGTTGCTTGCAGCCATTCTTCGATGAGTTGCGACGAAGCACTGTCATCGCTGCGTAGCGGACAAATCGTATCCGTCATAATTATCCGAGGCCAGTCACGGGCGTTGGTGTTGCGGTCAGCAAAATATCGCACATCCCGGACTTTTCGGAAGTGGCGAAACCAAACGCCGAGTTCTGGAGCACGGTTGCGAATGTAGTTGTATCCGCCGTCGACCGTTGCAAGGGCGAATGGAAAATGATGAACCATGACTAAGACCCTGTCGCCCTCGGACATGTCGTGTGCAAACTGCAAGTAGGGTTTCTGTTGCGTCAACTGCTCCCTCGTCACCCTGCTCAAATCACCAACGTCTTCCGCAAAATCAAGCCCGATGTATCCGGCTGCAAGACTCTCAACCGCATGTTTCATTGCTTCGGGGGCGGCGTCGGGGTGCAACTGCATTCGCCAATTCGCCATGACATTCCTCCATTCGTGGAGCAATTATTTTACATCGCTACGACGATGACGTGCCGATGAGCGTCGTTTATGGGATATTCGAAGGGATATGAAGACTGTGTAAGTGATGGAGCCGACGAGCGGACTTGAACCGCTGACCTGCCGATTACGAATCGGCTGCTCTACCAACTGAGCTACGTCGGCTTCTGGCTTGTTTAGTTTACCAAACTGTTGACTTCTGGCGGGTCTGCGGAAACCGGCCGTTAGGTGGACGGCGCTTGTTCTGCCGCGCTCACGGAATCAAAGAAGCGGAAGAATTGCTCGACATGGGTGACCTTCAGCGCGTTGTGGATGCGCTCGCTCACCCCCACCAGCGATAGACTCCGTCCGCCGTGCTGTCGCGTCACATACGCTCCCACCAGCGCCCCGATGCCCGCGGAATCCACATAAGGGACGTTGGTGAAATCGATGATCAGCGATTGCGAAGTGTCGGAGCGCACCGTGGATTGAAATTGAAACACCGTGGGCATTACCAGGGCCCCGTCGAGGCGAAGAATGCGTTGTCCTGGTTGGCTTCCGGGCTGGTCTTCAATGCGAAGGGACTCTTGCGGCATGCCGGAGATATTAACTCCTACATAAAATTTGATTGTTAACGTAGCATTAAATTTCGGTCGCGCGAAGCCAATCCCCTAGAGCGCGGTGGCTTGTTCCCGGCGCCGGGCTTGGATTTCGATGTACACATTGACCAACGACACCGCTGCCGGAGTTACTCCGGGGATACGAGAGGCCTGGGCGAGCGTGCGTGGTTGTACGTGTGTGAGCTTTTCCTGCACCTCACGCGAGAGGCCGCTGACGGATCGATACTCGAACCACTCCGGAATCGACCGCTGTTCTGACTTCTTCATGCGCTCGATGGCGCGCTGCTGTTGCAGCAAGTAGCCTTCGTACTTTATTTCAGTTTCCACGGATCTGAGTTCGTTGCGAATTTCGGAAGAAAGCTCTGCCACGGATTTACACGGATTCTCGCGGATTGTTTCTTTCTCTCTAGAAAAGAAAACAGGATCCAGCTCACGTAAAATCGGAGCAAGTTGCTCGATGGTGATCTCTGGCCGCTTCAGCAATTGGGCGCAAGTCTGGCCGGCTGCTGATTCCCACTGACTGACGACAGCCGGTGCGCTGGAGGCAACAGCAGATTCCTCGTCGCTGCGCTTCTCGGAATGACAAGAATTCATCCTTTCCAGCATTGAAACGGTTAGTTTCGTGCGCTCCAGTAACGTCCTCATCTGCTGCAGCCTCTGCTGTTTTGTTTGAAAATCCTCCCAGGCACTATCGGAGATCAATCCCACGCGGCGGCCATGCGGCGTGAGGCGTCGATCGGCGTTGTCGATGCGCAAGTGCAACCGGAACTCGGCACGCGAAGTAAACATCCGGTAAGGCTCGTTCGTGCCTTTGGAAATGAGGTCGTCGATCAGAATCGCGGTGTAAGCCTCGGTGCGGTCGAGGATCAGCGGCGGCTGAGCCTTCACTTGCAATGCTGCGTTGATGCCCGCCATCAGTCCCTGGCAAGCGGCCTCTTCGTAGCCGGAGGTTCCATTGATCTGGCCACCGAGGAACAGCCCGGCGATCTTTTTCGTTTCTAAAGTGCGCTGCAGTTCGGTGGGGTCGATCGAGTCGTATTCAATGGCGTAGCCAGGACGCAACATCTCGGCGTTTTCGAGGCCGGGAATCGATTTCAGGATCGCAAGCTGGACCTCTACCGGCAAGGATGTGCTCATGCCGTTGACGTAAATTTCATGAGTGTTCAAACCTTCCGGCTCGAGGTAGAGCTGGTGCATTTCCTTGTCGGGAAATTTGACAATCTTGTCTTCGATCGACGGGCAGTAGCGCGGCCCGATCGATTGAATCTGACCGCTGTACATGGGTGAACGGTGAACGTTTTCGCGAATTATGCGATGCGTTTCCGGCGTGGTCCACGCAATGTAGCAGGGAACTTGGGAGTCGTGATGGGCCACGCGCTTGGTGCGGAAGCTGAACGGCGTGGGATCGTCGTCTCCCGGCTGCACCGCGAAGCGGGACCAATCGATGGTGCGTCCGTCCAGACGCGGCGGCGTTCCGGTTTTTAATCTGCAACCACGCAGGCCAAGCTTCTTCAGCGCTTCGCCCAGCAGGACTGCGTTCGGTTCTCCGGAGCGTCCCGCAGGATATTGCTGCTCGCCGCAATGAATCAGGCCGTTGAGAAACGTTCCGGTGGTGATGATGACGGCTTGTGCGCCGACGGTGCGGCCATCGCGGAGGCGAACGCCGAGGACCCGAAGGCGGCTGACGGCAGCCGTCGAGCTTGGCTCGACCGGACAGCCGGGGGCGGCTGTCCCCACATGAGCAGTTGCCCTTTCCGGCTGAGTGCCGAGTGCTGAGTGCTGAGTACACTCGTCAATAATCAGCTCCGCGACTTCCGCCTGCTTGATCTTCAGATTCGGCTGCGACTCGAGCACCTCGCGCATCTTGAGCCGGTAGGCTTGTTTGTCGCACTGCGCCCGCGGCGACCACACAGCGGGACCACGCGACGTGTTCAAAAGGCGAAACTGGATGCCCACCGCGTCGGTGATCTCGCCCATGATGCCGCCGAGTGCGTCCACTTCGCGAACCAGATGTCCCTTCGCGATGCCACCGATCGCTGGATTGCACGACATCTGCGCAATCAAGTCGACGTTGAGGGTGTAGAGCGCCGTCTTCAGGCCCATGCGCGCCGCGGCCATTGCGGCTTCGCATCCGGCATGGCCAGCGCCGACGACGACTATGTCGAACTGTTCAGTGAAGGACATCTTTGAAATCTTGGGAGCAGCACATCTACTTTCATTCTAACAAGTTGCCAAGGAATCGTGATTCCCATCACTTTCTGTCACCGAGCCTTGCGCTATAGTAATCGGTCATACTCTAGGCACTGGAGGAATCATGAATAGCGCTGAGTTCTTCGAGCGAGTGGAGGCAGTGGTCACCAAATACGATCTGCTTTGTCATCCATTCTACCAAGCGTGGGCGGCCGGCGAGTTATCGCGCGGCGATCTGCGCGAGTATGCCCGCCACTATTACCACCACGTCGAAGCCTTTCCCTGCTACCTGGCAGCGTTTGCGCTGCGCCTGGAAGAAGGAGAATTGCGGCGCGCGGTTTTGGCCAACATGTGCGACGAGAAGGGCATGACGGGAAAATCAGGGAAGGATTCGGTGCCTCACTCCGAACTGTGGCTCGATTTTGTCGAAGGTATGGGAGCGCGACGGGACGTGAGTTGGCACCCGCCGGTGATGGAGGTTCGCGAACTGATACGGCACTTCCAGCGCGTCGCAAGCGAAGGCACGCCAGAAGAAGTGTTGGCCGCATTTTACGTCTACGAATCGCAAGTGCCGCGTATCGCCAAAGAAAAAGAGCGCGGCCTGCGGGAGTTCTACGGCGCGGATGACAAGACCTGCGGCTATTTCTCCCTGCACACCACCGCCGATGTGCACCATTCGAATGTGTGGCGCAAACAGCTGGAGAAGCGCCTGACGGCGAATCCGCAAGCAGCGCAAGCCGCGCTCGAAGCGGCTAAGGTCACAGCCAGGATGTTGTGGCAGGCTCTCGATGGAATTGAAGCGGCGCGAATGGCTTTCGCCTGATGCATAGCACCGTGCGTGACAATGAGCCAATGTTTCCCGCAAGTATCGCGCGGGATCATTGGCTCTTCATTTTTGAGTTTCCGAGAATCTAAGAAAGCAGGACGAAAAACTAGAAATGGCGAGAAATATTCCCATCGGTGTACGAAGTGAGGCGCAGGAGGTTGTCGAGTTTAAGCACACGCTGGCTTCCCATCATCCCGAACTGCCTCCTGTGTATTCCACACCCGACATGATCCGGCTGATGGAGATCGCGGCCTTTCAAGCGCTTCAGCCCTACTGCGAGGGCGACGAGATTTCTGTGGGAACTTCGATCAACATCGAGCACCGCGCGGCCAGCGGCGTCGGCGCGAATATCAAAGCCCGGGCAGAACTGGAATCTTTTGATGGCCGTTTTTATACCCTGCGCGTATCGGCGTGGGACGATGTCCAGGAAATCGGCCGGGGAACGGTGGGGCGTGCGATCGTGAGTATCGGGAAGCTTCTCGAGAAGATGAAGACGAAGTGAACAAATTCAGAAGTCAGAATGCAGAAGTCGGAAGTTGAAAAACCTAAGGCAAGACTAAGATTCATGTCCATTAAGTTCCATGTCGATGCGTGCGCAGGTGCCGCTCGCTCGGGCCGACTCCTCACCCCGCATGGCGAGGTCGAAACCCCTGTATTCATGCCTGTGGGCACGGCAGCCACGGTCAAAAGCGTTGCGCAGGATGTTCTCGAGGAGCTCGGAGTTCAGATTCTTCTCGGCAATACTTACCACCTCTACTTGCGTCCGGGAGTCGAAACCGTGCGCAATCTGGGCGGTCTGCATGGCTTCATGGCGTGGCCTCGGGCGATCCTCACCGATTCCGGAGGCTTCCAGGTTTTCAGCCTGAACGAACTCCGTAAGGTCACTGAAGAAGGGGTGACTTTCCGCTCGCATCTAGATGGCTCGTCGCACTTCTTCACCCCGGAGAGCGCGATGGAGGCGCAAATCGGACTCGGCGCCGATATCGTCATGGCGTTTGATGAGTGCACAGAGTATCCCGCCGACCGCGCTCGCACAAAGGCTTCAATGGAATTGACCCTGCGCTGGGCCCAGCGCAGCAAGAAGTATTTTGAGGAACATAAGCATGAGGTGCCGTGGAAGAGCGATGCCCATGTGGGGACAGCCGCCCCCGGCTGTCCGGGCGAGCGAAGCTCGCCTAGCGTCGAAGGCGGCGCTCGACTAGATGGCGAGAAATCGGGCCTTCGGCCCGAAGGACAGCCGGGGGCGGCTGTCCCTACATGTACTGGGAAGACTCAATCCCTCTTCGGCATTGTCCAGGGCGGCATGGATTTGGAATTGAGAAAAGAATCCGCCGAGCGCACAATCGAGATCGGCTTTCCTGGCTACGCCATTGGCGGGCTGAGCGTTGGCGAGCCGCGGGAGCGGACTCGCGAGGTCGTCGAAGCTACGCTTGAACGTCTTCCCGCTGACAAGCCGCGCTATCTGATGGGAGTGGGCACACCGGAGGAGATTGTCGAATACGCCAGCCTCGGCGTCGATATGATGGATTGCGTTCTGCCTACTCGCGCGGCCCGACACGGGCTTCTTTTTACCTCCGAAGGAAAGGTGTCAATCAAGCAGGCGCGGTATACTCAAGATGAGGGGCCGCTCGATCCGAATTGCGGCTGCCGGGTTTGCCGACGCTATTCGCGCGCGTATTTGCGTCACCTCTATGCTTCTAATGAAGTGCTGGCTCAGGTTTTGAATACCCTGCACAACCTGAGTTTCTACCTTGACACTATGCGGCGAGTGCGTCATTCTATTCGACTTGGGGAAGAGTCCCGTTTTCTTTCTAGCGTCTGGTCTCGGCCGAAGCCGTGACCTTGCCTATAAAGACTCTTTCCGGATCCGCCTGAGTCGCTGATGATCCGGCCGGAACCGATTACTCCCGTCGTGAAATGACAGGGCTGCCGCGCGTGCAAGTGTGGGGAGTTGTTCGTGGGACGGCGGCGAGCAAGCGTGAGCGTAGTTGTTTGAAGATAGTCTGATGAATATGCAACTCTGGTTGGCAATGCAAACTGGTGGCGGCGGAATGGGCTGGTTAAGCGTCGCCCCACTCATCTTCATCTTTGCAATCTTTTATTTTTTGCTGATTCTTCCTCAGCAGCGCCGCCAAAAGAAGTGGACGGCGATGCTGGATTCGCTGAAGACCGGCGACAAAGTGACCACCAGCGGCGGCCTGAAGGGAACCATTATCGCCTTGAAGGATGACTCCCTGCATCTGAGGGTGCCTCCGGACAATTTGCGCGTGGAGGTAACCAAGGCGTCGGTTACACAGGTCACGACCGCGGAAGACGAAGCGAAAGCTAAATAATGGCCGTACATCCTGATTTTTGAGTTTATTTTCTTATGAATAAGAATCTTACCTGGAGATTGGCAGTCATCGTCGCATGCCTGCTCGTTTTTCTGTTTGGGATCTTCGGCGTTCCGCAAAGCTTTTCCGGCCAGGGCCTGCTCGCGGCGATGACCAACCGCATTCACCTCGGGCTGGATTTGCGGGGCGGAACTCACTTGATCCTGCAGGTGCAGGTCAATGACGCGGTTAACATCGATTCCGATAATGCCGTCGAAATCCTCAAAGAGCAGCTCAACAAGCGCAAGATCGCCTTCGCGGATATTTCCAAGCCCGATCCGCAGAACAGTCCCGACAAAGTCGTGCTGAAGGGTGTCCCGCCGGAGGGACGAAAAGATCTGCTGGATATCGTCTCTGAGCGATTGCCGGAGTACAACCTGAGTTCGGGAGCGGAGAACAGCTTCGCCCTGACCATGAAGCCGCAGATGCTCTCCGACTTGAAGAACAAAGCGGTGACGCAGGCGATCGAAACCATCCGCAACCGCATCGACGCGCTCGGGGTGAGCGAACCCACGATCCAGGAGCACGGCCTAGGGCAGTACCAGATTCTCGTGCAATTGCCCGGCGTCGACGATCCCGGCCGCGTGAAGGACATCATGCAGTCCACGGCCATGCTTGAGATCAAGCAGGTTTTGGGCGGCCCGTATCCAAGCGAGGATGCGGCCCGACAGGATAAAGGCGGAGTTTTGCCGGCAGATGCAATTCTTCTGCCGGGGCACGCCGCTCCTGGAACTCCCTCAGATCAACAGGCCTGGTATCTGGTGTCGCGAGTCTCCGCCGTGAGAGGGAAAGACTTGCGGGACGCACAGCCCAGCACCGACCAGAATGGACAGCCGAACGTGCGCTTCCAGCTTACGGGTGAGGGTGGGCAGCGCTTCTACAACTTCACTTCCGCACACGTGGGCGAGAGTTTGGGCGTGGTGCTCGACGGCAAAGTGCAGGAAGTCGCAAACATCAAGGAAGCCATTCGCGACAACGGCGAAATCAGCGGCGGCAGCATGAATCAGCAGCAGGCCAAGGATTTGTCCATGATCCTGCGCTCCGGAGCGCTGCCTGCCGGAATTAAATATCTCGAAGAGCGCACGGTTGGGCCGTCGCTCGGCACCGATTCCATTCGACACGGCGTGAATGCGGCAATCATCGGCATGCTGGCTGTGTTGATCTTCATGCTGATTTATTATCGTGCGGCCGGCATTAATGCCGACATCGCCCTCTTGCTGAATCTGATTATCCTGCTCGGATTCATGGGTTACTTCGACGCTGTACTGACCTTGCCGGGAATCGCCGGGGTGATTCTCACCGTTGGTATGGGCGTTGACTCCAATGTGCTGATCTTCGAGCGCATTCGCGAGGAGTTGCGCAACGGCAAAACACCGCCGTCCGCGGTGGATCAGGGTTTCGGCCATGCCTGGATAACAATTGTGGATACGCACGTGACCACCATCGTCTCGGCAGCCATCCTGTTTATCTTCGGCACTGGGCCGGTGAAGGGATTCGCGGTTACACTCACCTTCGGTCTGCTGGCGAACTTGTTTACGGCAGTATTTGTTTCGCGCACCATCTTCGACTGGATATTAAGCCGCAAGGAGCGCGGGGAAGCGTTGAGCATTTAGCAGAATTGGAAGAAGACGTTGTCATTCTGAAGCGCGGCTGAATCGCGCGAGGAATCTGCTTCTCGGCGGCAAGCAAACAGCGGGTTCCTCGCTTCGCTCGGAATGACAAGCGGTTAGTGGAGCTTACTAAAATAAGGGGCTTATACAGGTGGAGTTCTTTCGCAATACGAACATCGATTTCTTAGGCAAGAAATGGTACTTCCTCGCTTTTTCACTGGTGTTCAGTGTGGCGGGCGTGCTTTCCATGTTGTTCTGGCACGGCATTCCATACGGAGTGGACTTCCGCGGTGGAACATTGGTGTATGTGAAGTTCTCGCATACGCCGAACGACAACGCTCTGCGAGCCGCCATGGATCGCGCCGGATTACATAACGCCAAGATTCAAAGGTACGATATTCCTTCGAACAACGAGGTCCTGATTGATCTTGACGTGCAGGAAACCAGCGAGCAGGCGTTGGACAATGGCAAGAATAGGATCATCAGCACGCTTGAAACTAATGTGCCCGCGGGCAAGCAGGATCTGAACAATGCCAGCTCCCTGGGTATCAAGAATTATCTGATGGATAAAGATCCGCTGCACTTGGGCTCGGATGCTGACCAGAAATATACGCAGCAGGCCCAAGCGATTGTGGATACGCGTGATAAAGTGCTCGGCGGTGTGCTGAGTTCATTCGACCAACTGAAAGGTCCGGTCGATCCCGCAGTTGTGGCCTCTTTATCGGACGGCTATTTTCTTTCGGATTTCGGAGTGCGCAACGTTGAGATCGTCGGGCCGCAGGTGGGCGCGCAGTTGCGCAAGCAGGCTCTATTGGCGACAGCGTATTCGCTGGCGGGGATGCTGATCTACCTGGGCTTCCGGTTTGAATGGATCTACGGCATCGCGGCCGTGGTCACTGTCTTTCACGACACGCTCATCACAGTGGGTGCATTTTCGCTGCTCAACAAAGATATTTCCCTGACCGTGATCGCCGCTATCCTCACCTTGATTGGTTACTCTAATAACGACACGATCGTGGTCTTTGACCGCATCCGCGAAAACATTAAACTCATGCGGCGCGAGAAGCTGTCGGACATCGTCAACCGGAGCATTAATCAGACCTTAAGTCGAACCATCTTGACAGCGGGATTAACCTTCATTACCGTACTCGCACTCTATATGTTCGGCGGCGAAGTGCTTCGCGGCTTCAGCCTCGCGCTCGTCATCGGCATCTTGATTGGGACCTATTCGTCGATTGCCATCGCGGCCCCGATTCTGGTCGCTTACCAGGATTGGCGTATCAGCAAAACTAAGTCAAGTGGCCGCAACGCCCGCCCAGGGCAGGTAATGGCCCGGTAACGTTGTGGTTGTTTTGTTATAGGGTGTGTTTGTAGAGAGTTGCAGGGCGTTGCGGACTTGGCCGGATTTCTGTGGCGCCAGCCAGTCAAGCCGCTGAATTTGGGAGCAAAGGGGACGCCGTCGGTGTCTAAGTTTACGTAAGCTCTGACGTAGGAGAAATCTCATGTTTGAAGACAGCCTTCTGGAGTCTGGCGGCAGACTCAAGACGAAGCGGGGACGAACCACTACTTTCGCGATCATTCTCGAAATAGGGTTGATCGGCTTGATGGTGCTGATGCCCCTTATTTTCACCGAAGCTCTACCCAAGCAACAACTTATGACCTTCCTGGTGGCCCCTCCGCCGCCCCCTCCACCACCACCCCCCGCCGCCGCTCCGGTAAAGATCGTCAAGCAGATTCAGACCGATATCGTGAATGGGGCTTTGCGCACCCCGACCAAGATTCCTCAAAAGATTCAGATGATCAAGGAAGACGAGGCCCCACCGCCGTCGATGGCAACGGCTGCCGTAGTCGGAGGCGTTCCGGGAGGAATTCCGGGTGGCCAGATGGGCGGCGTAATTGGCGGCATTATTAGTTCCACGCCAGTGGCCGTGCCTAAGGTCGCGACCCCGCAGCGTGTCCGCGTGTCGCAGGGCGTCTCCGCGGGCCTTTTGGTCCGACGGGTCAACCCCAACTACCCACCCCTTGCCCGGCAGGCCCGCATTCAGGGTCAGGTTGTGCTGAGGGCTGTGATCAGCAAAGATGGCTCGATTCAAAACCTTACGCTAGTGAGTGGGCATCCAATGCTGGCTCCAGCGGCTATAGACGCCGTGAAGCAGTGGAAGTACAAACCTTATCTCCTCAATGGCGAACCGGTCGAGGTGGATACGGAAGTGTTGGTCAACTTTACCCTGTCCGGAGGCTAGTCCGGCGGGATTTGAAAGTAGAGAAAAGTGGCGTCAGATAGAAGGGAGCCCGTATGGCCCTCCCCTTCCACCCAAAAATGGTGGCCGGGAGAGAACCCTTTATAACTCTTACAGGGTTGCGGCCGCCGTACTTTCGTTTCAGGAAAATGATTGCAGAGCAGCACCAACAACTTTGTGTCCATCACGCTTTGCAGCATCTATCGATCTCGCATCAAAGTCTAAGAAGGTTTAAGGAGGGAAGCAACTCATGTTCGCAGCTAACTTCGCAGGAGCAATTCTCAGTCATGTACCTCGGGTAGCCGCCTGGATTGTGCAGGAGGGTGGCGCGGTGGGATGGGATCCGATTTCGCTATGGAAGCAGATGGGTATCATCGCGAAGATCGTGGTCGTCATCCTGTTCATTATGTCGGGCTGGTCGATCGGGGTCATGATCGATCGCGCCATGGCATACAACGCGGCTCGCAAGCAGTCTCGCGCGTTCGCTCCGGCGGTTGCTGGAGCCCTGCGCGATGGCCGTATCGACGAGGCCATCAAGGTTGCCGAGCGCAACAAGAAGAGCCATCTGGCCAAGGTTGTCACCGCCGGCCTCATGGAATTCAAAGCTCACCAGGATAGCCCCGGCGCGATCCCCGGCGAGACCATTGAAGCGTCCAAGCGCGCTCTGGAGCGCACCGAGGCCATCGTCCATGCCGAACTGAAGCGCGGCTTGGGCGGCCTAGCTACCATCGGTTCGACGGCCCCATTCGTGGGCTTGTTCGGCACGGTCATGGGCATTCTGAACGCCTTCAAAGGTATTTCCGAGCAGAAGGCTACTGGTCTGGGCGCAGTCGCAGGCGGTATTTCCGAAGCGCTGGTAACCACGGCGTTCGGGCTGCTGGTCGCCATTCCTGCCGTCATGATGTTCAACTACCTCACCGGTCGCGTTGAAGCCTTCGATGTCGAGATGGACAACTCGTCGAGCGAGCTGATCGACTACTTCCTGAAGCGCCGGGACGTTCGCCGTTCCTAGTTAGTTCGGCCTGGAAGTCCGTTATGAGTTGCGGTCCGGCGCTGGAAACTTTCCAGCGCCGGCCTTCCCAACCGAAAGAGGGTTACTGGGAACGGGCGACTGTTTTACGGGAGAGATTAAGTTATGTCATTAGCCAAGCGAAACGAAGGGGCCAAAGTAAACTCTGACATCAACGTTACGCCCATGGTGGACGTAATGCTGGTGCTGTTGATCATCTTTATGGTGATCACGCCCATGTTGCAGAAGGGCATCAGCGTGGACATGGCCAAGGTAAATAATCCGACGCCGATGCAGGACGCGGATAAAGAAGACGCGCTGCTGGTCTCGGTGATGCGCGATGGAACTGTCTATTTCGGCGCCGACAAGATCAGTCCGGATGCTTTGACGGGCAAGGTGAAAGACCGCCTGACCAATCGCACCGACAAGCGAGTTTACGTGAAAGCTGATGCCCGCGCCCACTTCGGCAAGGTAGTCGAGGTGGTGGACGGCGTGCGCGCCGCCGGCGTTGACGATCTGGGCTTGCTCACCGAGCAGAGAAAGAGCACTCCGAACGCGCCGCCTGCCGCTCCTGCAACGAGCGGGCAATAGGATTCGGGTAAAAGAACTTTAGAGGAGATTGACCATGAGTATGGCAATGGGCTCGGGCGGGGGCCAAAGTGCAAATATTAACGTTACTCCGCTCATTGACGTGCTGCTGGTGCTGCTCATCATTTTCATGGTGATCACGCCCCTGACACCCAAAGGCCTAGATGCGCTGGTCCCCCAGCCGCCTCCGCCGAACGCGCCCAAAAACAACACGCCCGACCGCACCATCGTCGTGCAGTTGCTCGATCGCGGCGCCGGCCAGGATCCCGGCCTTAAGATCAACCAGGAAGACGCCACTTGGGATAACCTGCAAGGCCGTCTCGCCGATATCTACAAGACCCGCGCCGAGAAAGTCATGTTCGTGAAGGGGGACGATGCGATTCCCTTCGCTGACGTCGCCAACGTGATTGACATCGCGCATGCTGCTGGAGTAGACAAGGTTGGTCTGATTACCGCGAAGATTGAGGCAGGCGGCTAAAACCTACGCTTAAGCTGGGATGTTGCTGTGGCGCGGGCACTCCTGCCCGCGTGCATGCGGCGCCAAAGAGTCTCGTGGGCAAGAAGGCCTGCGGCAGACGGTCAGTTTCCGCCCGCGCTGGACGCTTGTCAACTTACAGTCTTTGGGCCTAGGATGCTGTGGCAAGGGAGACTTATACCGCAATGAATAAATCCATCCGTCTGCTCACATTGGCGGCCGCTTTGTTTGCCCTGTTGTCTTCTGTGGGCTGCAGCAAGCTGCGCGCCCGCGACCAACTTAACAAAGGCGTGACGGCCTACAAGAACGCCAAATACGAAGAGGCCATCGACCACTTCCAACAGGCCGTCGCCTTCGATCCCAGTTTAATTAATGCCAAGATGTATCTGGCCACGGCCTTCGCCCAGCAATACATTCCCGGAGCCGATACTCCGGATAACAACAAAATGGCGGACCAGGCTATCGAACAATACCAGCACGTTCTCGACATGAATTCCGCGCGCGATCAGAAAGTAAACTCGGCCAAGGGGATCGCGTATCTGTACTTGAACATGAAGAAGTTCGACCAGGCCAAGAAATATTACCGGATGGCGGGCGATCTCGATCCCAACGATCCCGAACCGTACTACTCGGTGGGCGTTATCGATTGGACAGCCTGCTACCAGCCGCGTATGGAAGAGCGCGCCAAACTCGGCATGAAGCCCGATGAGAACCTGAACCCTAAGAACAAAGATCAGAAAAAAGTTTGTTCCGAATTGAAGGCGAAGAACGAACCGCTCATCACGGAAGGCATCGACAGCCTGAACAAGGCGATTCAACTTCGCCCTGACTACGACGATGCCATGGCGTATCTAAACCTGATGTACCGCGAGAAGGCGGACGTAGAATGCGACGACCTCGCCGCCCGCCAGGAAGATTTGAAAACTGCCGATCACTGGGTTGACCAGACCTTGCTCACCAAGAAGGCCAAAGCCGAAAAGCAGCCCGGGCAGCAGGGCATCACCATGGATCAGCCAAAATAGGTTGATCAGTCGAATTAACAATCCGGAAGCCCAGTCGTTCAAATGCCTCTCCGCATCGCCCACGCAGAGGCATTTTTCCCTCTAGACAAAATGTAAGCCCTGCTAGTCAGGCGCAGGCTCCGTTGCTCGTCAGCGCCACCCAAACCGGGTGTACCGCGCCGCGGTGATCGCCGTAACTCGGCTGACGGCTTGCCCCGTGGCGCGGGAACATGATTTCTAGCCCTGCCGCGCGTCGCTTCAGACCATTACGAAAAACGGATCAGTTCAAGATTTTTCTTTTACACAGGCCGCCTGGCACGATGCGTCACTGGAAGGAAAGTGTAGTATAACCCTCCGGAAAGTTGGCCCGGGTTGCGCCGGAATTCTTGGGTTTTATCAGGCTCCCTCCAATACCGCAGGCAAAAGTAAACGGCCATCTTGCCATAGCCCTGTCGTACTATCGCATTAGCCGACCCTGAGCGGCGAGGGCATCGCCCCGCAAGCCCACCGTGCACACGGACGCGCGCGCGTCCTGAGGGACCGCGCTGGAGCGCCTGAAGCGAACTGTCCGGTCATGCTTCACGGGAATTCGATGAAGGCCGCATCGTTGCTCTCGGAGCGAAGGTGCAGAATCGAATGATATCATGCGAAGAACGGCTCACAATTTCAGCGGGGTTTCGCGTGCTTAGTGCAGCATCAGCGGGGACATCGCAGGGTAACGCCGCATTTCCAGCGAGTGAGCGGTGGGCCGGATGCGTGTCTGTAATTGTGCCCGTCTACAACGAGGTGGCGCACCTGAATGAGCTTCTGCACTCTATCCAGGCGTCGCCCGTCAGAAAAGAGATCATCATTGTCGACGATGGTTCTACCGACGGGACGCGCGAGAAGCTCAAAGCTATGCCGCCTGCAAACGATGTTACCGTCGTCTTCCATCAAAAGAATTGCGGCAAAGGCGCGGCTATTCGGACCGCGCTCCAGTATGCTCAGGGTGAATATGTCCTGATTCAGGATTCGGATCTGGAATACGACCCCCAGGATTATCCCGCTCTTTTGCGACCACTCGAGCGGCGCGAGGCGAACGTGGTCTACGGCGTGCGTCCGGATCGGCCTGAACGTGGCCTTCGTTTTTTCCTGGGCGCGAAGCTTTTAACACATCTCACAAATTTGCTTTACGGCGCGGGCATTCACGATGAGGCGACGTGCTACAAGGTTTTCCGGCGATCCCTGATCGCGCGAATTGATTTGCGATGCCAGCGCTTCGAGTTCTGCCCGGAAGTGACTGCGAAGCTTTGCCGTATGGGGGAGAGAATCGCGGAAGTACCGATTTCCTACACCCCGCGATCCGCGGGCGAGGGCAAGAAAATTCGCTACGCAGACGGTTGGTTGGCTATTTGGATTCTCTTCCGTTACCGCTTCAGTCGCCGCACGGGGAATCCAGGCTCTGGGGGAGAGCAACCGCAAGCGCCTTTCGCCGTGAGTTTCTCCCGACTGCCGCCGAACTGAGAAAGCACAAACTTCCTGGTTTGCGATGGCGAACTCGGCGTTTCCCTGCGTAATCGTGTAGTCTGAACAGCGCGTTCGTAAATCGCCGATTCACGGTTCGATCACGATCGATGCGTGCTCGGTGTTAAGTACGTCGACGAAAGTCATGTTCAAGAAAATTCTGATAGCCAACCGCGGTGAGATCGCCGTGCGCGTGCTGCGCGCCTGCCACGAGATGGGAATTCCCGCGGTGGTGGTCTACTCCGACGTGGATCGGGCTGCGCTTCATGTACGCAAGGCCGATGAGGCGTACCCGATCGGTGCAGCGGCGGCGTCTGAGTCTTATCTCAATATCGACAAAATTCTCGACGTCGCCCGGCGATCCGGTGCCGACGCCATCCATCCTGGCTACGGATTCTTATCCGAGAACGCGAAATTTGCCCAGGCCTGCGCCGACGCTGGAGTGAAATTCATCGGGCCGAGTGCGGCGGCCATGGAAGCCATGGGATCAAAGACGCGCGCCCGCCAGGCTATGGAGAAGGCCGGCGTCCCCTTCGTGCCGGGCACGTCGCGAGGCGTGGAGTCACCCGAGCAGGCCGAGCAGGTGGCCGCAAGAATCGGCTATCCGGTGATGCTGAAAGCGGCCGCGGGCGGCGGAGGCAAAGGCATGCGGCACGTGCATGCTCCCGATCAACTCAAGTCCGCGTTGGAGGCGGCTCGCAGCGAGGCTGAACGCTCGTTCGGCGACAGCGAAGTCTACATCGAGAAGGCGATCATCAATCCGAGGCATATCGAGATGCAAGTTCTCGCCGACGAACACGGCAATATTGTCTACCTCGGCGAACGCGAGTGCTCGCTGCAGCGCCGCCATCAGAAGGTGCTGGAAGAAGCGCCTTCGCCGATCGTCGATGCCGACATGCGGCGCCGCATGGGTGAAGTCGCGGTTCGCGTCGCGCAGGCGGCGGCCTATACCAATGCGGGCACGGTTGAGTTCCTGGTTGATCAAGAAAGCAATTTTTATTTCCTGGAGATGAACACGCGCTTGCAGGTGGAGCATCCGGTAACCGAGTTGATCACCGGTCTTGATCTCGTGCATCTGCAGATTCGTATCGCGGCAGGCGAGAAATTGACTTTCAAGCAGGACGATGTACGAATTCGGGGACATGCCATCGAGTGCCGCATTTACGCGGAGGATCCCGATAACAATTATTTTCCCAGCCCCGGCAGGATTACTTTGCTGCTGGCACCTTCGGGACCCGGTATCCGGCGCGACAGCGGTATGTACGAAGGCTGGAATGTTCCAATGGATTACGATCCGCTGTTGGCCAAGCTGATTGGTTACGGCACGGACCGTGACCAAGCCGTCGCGCGGCTGACCCGGGCTCTCAGCGAATACTTTGTGGGCGGGATCAAGACGAACATCTCGCTGTTTCGCCGCATTTTGCGCGATCCGGATTTCCGCGCCGCCAAGCTGGATACTGGATTCCTCGACCGAATGTTGAAGCGGCCTGAAGACAAGTCAGTCGATTCAAAATCGGCGGAGATAGCAGCTATCGCCGCCGGGATGTTCGCTGTTCTCGGTGCGACTCCGTCTGGAGCATCGAACGGCACGGGTGGCAATGCTGCGCGTGTTGAAAATGCAAATTCGAATTGGAGGACAACCAGCCGGCGTGAAGCGTTGCGCTGACGGAGACGAATTCGGATTCGAAGCAACTGGAAACTGGCCGCTGACAACTGCTTCTCATGTTCTACGATCATGCTCTACGAGGTAACCATCGACGGTAAGAGTTACCGGCTTGACCTCAACCGGGTCGACGGCCGTTGGCTGTGTCGCCTCGATGGCCAGGAGTTGGAGGTTGACGCGATTCTTGCTCGCCGCGATGTGATTTCCCTTCGCATCGGGAATCAGGCCTACGAGATCAAGGCGGAGCATGTCGCGAACGATTTGCATTTGTGGGTGGGCAGTAAGCGCTTCGCGGTGGAGATCCGCGATCCGCGCTCTTTGCGGGGCCGTACTAGCGGCAGCGACGATCAGGGTCCCAAGAAGATAACTGCGCCTATGCCCGGCAAGGTTGTGCGCCTGCTGGTTCGCGAAGGAGACGAAGTGGAACCGGGCACCGGGGTTGCGGTAGTCGAGGCAATGAAGATGCAGAACGAGATTAAGTCGCCGAAAAAAGGGAACGTTCAGAAAATTCTAGTCGGCGAGGGCGCCACTGTGAACGCGGGCGACGTGCTGGCAATCGTCGAATGATCCAAACTTAGAATGATCCAAACTTACTTCGCCTGCCCGTTGCTATCCAGTACCTTCTTCGCATAGTAATTCTCTACCTTGGCGGAGTCGCGCAATACTTCGTAGTAAGCGGCTTTTAGCAGTTGCTCGCGGCGGTCGTGAAGTTGTGAGCGAATGGCTTGCTGGACGCGCGGATCAGACAAATCGCGCTGGCCGGCGGGTTCCTTCGCGATCAGCTTCACCACGCGAAAACCCGCTACCTGCTTGGTCGATGGGTTCACCACCGAGATGATCGGGCTATACTGCCCGGGTTTTAGCTTTAGCACCAAGTCTCGCGTGCCGGGATCGGTGTTCCGCAGCGAGGATTCTGGAATCGTTCCCAGGTCTCCGCCGTTGCCGGAAGTTTCCGGATCCTCCGAGTAATTCATCGCCAGGGTTGCGAAGTCGTCGCCACTGTCCAGCCGATTGGTAATCATCTGAATTTTCTTACGGGCGTCGGCTTCGTTCTGTGCCTTATTGTTCTGGTTATGCACCTGCGGATTCGGCGTAGGAGTCACGAAGATCTGCGCCAGATGGTATTGCGGCTCGATGAGATTAAATTCGGACTTGTGCGCGGCGAAATAGTTAGTGATGTCCTGGTCGGTCACATTGATCTTTGAGGAGACCTCCTTGTTCATCACCTTGTCCACAGTGATGGAGCGGCGGATGTCGCGTTTGAAATCGTCCAGAGTAATCTTTTTTTCCTGCAACCGCTTATCGAACTCCTCCTGCGTGTAGGGAGATTTGATCTCGTTGAGCTTGCGGTCCACTTCTTCCTCCGTGGCCAACAAACCGAGTTTCTCCGCGCGGCGCATTACCATCTCGTCGTCGATCATCTGGCGCAGAATGTTCAGGCGGAGAATGGTAGCTTGTTCCCCGACGGGCGCTTGCTGAGCGCTGGCCACCTGATTGTCGTAGTATTTGTCGACATCGGAGCGGAAAATTTTGCGGCCATCTACGGTCGCCATCACATCGCCGCTCACTTGAGACTTACATCCCAGCAGAGTCGCCAGCAGGCTGGCTGCGGCCAATAGGACTGCGAGCCGGCCCGGGTTTATATTTCTTTTCAAAGAATTTCCCCCACACTCACGGTCTGAGCAGAATTCGGAATCTGCTGCGGGTCTAAATCCACCCTTACTTTGCCGATATCACTTTGAGGCCGGGGCCGCGGCGGCGGCCGTATGTTCGGGCACGGGCAAATTGGCATCCTTCAGCGCACGATCCAGTGCGGCACGTAATTCGCTGATGGGCACCGCGCCGTCGACCTTTTCTCCATTAATGAATAATGTCGGAGTGGCTTCCACACCCAGTCCGTCAGCCTCTTTCATCGACGCCTTCACCGCACTCTCATCTTGCGCTTTAACGCAGGACTGCAGCTTTACGACGTCGAGGTTATGCTTCTGGCCCTGCAGCACGGTGAGCCGATCGAGTTCTTCCAGCCGCGCGGGCGGCGTTTTTTCGTCGTTCACATCGTGCGGGTTGGAGTGAATATAGTCTGCAAAATCCCAGTAAGCATCGCCGTTCTGCGCCGCCAGGCAGTTGGCATCGACCGCGGCGTGGATTGCCCACGGATGAATTTCCGACAGCGGGTAATCCTTGTAAATAAAAGTGACGCGGTCGCCATACTCCTTGAGCAGCCCCGGAAATAGAGTTTGATGCATGCGCGCGCAGAACGGGCATTCTAAATCGTCAAAATTCACCACTACAACCTTGGATGCCCTCGCCCCGCGGGTAGGCCGTCCGTTCACGTCGATCTTACTCATCGTCTCGGCGAAGGGATCCTTGTTCAGGTCGAATTTGGTCAGGCGCATCATCGCCGAACGATCTTTGGAAACCACAAAGGTAAGATCCTGTTTTTTCCCGTCGTTTTCGACGGTTACGGTCACCGACTCGTAGTTTGGAAAGTCCACACTCGGGGAAGGTGTACCCACCAGTACTTTCACCTCGGGAGGGATTTTATAGTAGGACCGCACCTGGCGTTCGATCTTTTTCGCCAAATCAGAAGAGGTTGTTTGGGCCACACAGCCCAGGCAAATCACGAGAAGTAAGACAAGAGAACGCCGAATTAGAGTCACCAAAAACCGCCTGAACATTACGAGTTGAGTGTTGATTATCTCATAACGAAGGACGGCTCGGAAAAGTGGCTCGCGGGAAAACTGCTCAGAAACGAACTCATAGACGACCGGCTACTTAGCCCATCCGCCGCGATAATTGCTCCGCAGGAAGCAACACATTCATCGATCCGGAGCGAAAACCTTCTAGATCGAGGGTCACGAACTTGAAGCCCAGCGCCTTGAATACTCTGGTGAACTCGGTGGCCATGCCAAGATCGAGCGCCCGTTCCAATTCCTCACCAGCGATTTCAATGCGGACGATCTCTCCATGGTGCCGTACTCGGAATTGGCGGAAGCCCAGCCGTCGCAATGCGTCTTCGCCTTTCTCCACCATATCGAGTGCCTCTCGCGTAACCGGTCGACCGTACTCGATCCGCGATGATAAGCAGGCCGAGGCCGGCTTATTCCATATGCGCAGGCTTGCATTCCGCGCGAGCGTCCGAATTTCTTCTTTGCCAAGCCCGGCGTCGAGCAACGGAGCCACAACCTGGTGCGCGCTTGCCGCCTTTTGTCCGGGACGCCAATCGCCCTGGTCATCGAAGTTGACTCCGTATGCGATGGCATCGAAACCCTTCGAAGCGCGCAATTCTTCCATCAGTGTGAATAGTTCATCTTTGCAAAAGAAGCAGCGCTGCGCATCGTTGCGCACGTACTCCGGGCGATCCAGCTCGGATGTGGCAATCACCTCGAGAGGGATGGTTTGCTCCCTCGCAAAGGCAATCGCGTCGGCAAGCTGGGTGCGCGCCAAACTAGGAGAGTCGGCAATGATCGCGACCATGTCGTTTCCCAATGCCTGATGCGCAGCCCACGCGAGGTACGCGGAATCCACACCGCCGGAATAAGCGACAAGAGTTCTTCCTAGTTCTCGCAGGCGGGATTGCAGCGATGAGGCTTTGGCTTCGAGGTCCATTTTTCCGCTATCTGTAGGTATGTTAACAGGCCTCAGGAGGTTGCACGACCGCGTAGCTATTTACGCAGACCTCAGTAAAGGCGCTGCTGCGGGCGCAGGCTGCCGAAACCGCCGATATTTGCCAGAGTGAAGGTAAAGCGGAATAGATTCTCGTTCCGTACATTCGCCACGGTGTAACTCTGATATTCCACCGTCATCCCGCAGCAGTTCCAGTTGTAAGTGGTTTGCGCGTTGATGAACTGCAACTGTTTGCTCTCCGCATCAAAACCGAAGCTGGTAGCGCCACTGAAGCCGCGCTTATTCGGGCTGCCATATCCCAGGGCCAAACGAAATTGGTTGAACGTCTCGGGCTGCGCCACAGTCGATGGCGAGGTTCCAGTCTGAACTGGAATTTGCAAAAATGCGTCGCCCCCGCCAATCGTCACCTGGCCGATGTGGTAATTGGCCAGCAGGGTACTGGCATTGGTGGTGTTGCTTTGGAAGTCGTAATCGAGATCCCACTCGGCGTCAGTGCGCGAACTGGTTTCTACGCGCAATCGCGAGACCAGAGGCGAAAGATGCCGCGCCTCAGTTAGAAACGCGATGCCCGTGAGGTCGGCTGTAGTAGTGAACACATTGCGTTGGCCCGCAATTAACGCTCCCCCAAACGTAGGATCGAGGAAATATTTCTGCGCCAATTCCCAGGTCACGATTTCGCGTGCAGAGGGTCCAGGCTGGCAAGGAGCATTTGCCAAGGGGTTCACATGCTGCCACGGGATGGCCGATTCCGGCACGGGGCCACCCACGGTGAGAGCCCTCATGATGGTGTCGCAATCTTCGGGCTTGCCCGAAGTGCGCTTGGCATAAAGGCGGGTCACAAAGCCATATTCGACTTCATTCGTATCGGTGAGAATGTCGCGCTCGTCGAATTTCAAAATACTCGGGTAATTGTTCACTCCGGTGACGTAGCGGTAGATCACTCGCGGTTCAATCACATGCTTCCACCTTCGTCCCATGAATTCTTTGTCGAAGATGCGTTCCAGCGAGGGCGGCCGCAGCTCGACGGCTGTCTCCAGTTCCTGCCGGTTCGTGGGATCGCTGACCGCTGTCCCGGGATTCTGTCCGCTCTCGCCAACCAGCCTCTGCGTGTAATAGGTTTCATGCAACGTCAGCTCCGGACGCACAGACCATCCCCGGAACAATAACGGCAAAGAAATCTGCGGATTCAGGTCGAATCGTCCGAGCAGGTTTGCGGTGCGGAACGGCGGTATGCAAGACTGCGTCGAGCCTACCGTCGAACACTGCTCAGGCTCGCTGCGGGAAAGACCCGCCGCCGATGCGTCGAACGACCAATCGAACGGCGTGTGCCACAGAGGCCGGTCGACGCTTGACGTGTCGATGCTAGGGGCGTGCAGAATGGTGATCACTTGACCCGGAGTCTTGCTGAGGAAATTCTGATAGCGCTCCGCAAACCCATTGAGGCTGAAACCATCCGCGGACTTTGAGAGAAAACCTTGTGACTTCACCTCCGAATACACGGCCTGACTGAAAACTTCGTTGAAGGCTAAACGAAAAACAAATGAACTCAAGTAATCGATGTTGGTCACAGCGCGAAAACCATCGAGGTTTCCGGCAGAGTTGAGGCGCACATTTTCTCCGCCTTCTTTGAGCGGGGGTGAGCCGATGCCCCGGTCGATTACTCCAAAATAGTTCAGGTCCACATACGAAGTCTCGCTGGGGCGCACTCGCAACTCGCCCCGCTGCGACCAACCGCGCAGGGACATGTACTCGGCGCCAAGGGTGGCATCCATCATGCGATTGATGGCCCAATAGTAAGCATCGGCTACCGTGTAACCGTATGTGGAAGAGTGGCCTGCCGAGGGCATGAGGAACCCCGACTGCCGGGACTCTTTTTCCACTGGATGGGTCGCGAACGGAAAATACATGATGGGAAGCCCATGCAGCTCAAATGTGCTGCGGTAGATCTGGGCATTGCCGCCCACATCCACCATCACCTTGCGCGCGTCGAATTGCCAGTTAGGATGCGGCAACTCGCAGGTTGTAATGGTGCCGTCATAGACGAGGTAGTGATCTGGACTTGTTTTCTCGACGAGTTTTCCGGTAAAGGCGAAGGGAGCAGTCGATGTCAAGATCACGCGGTTGGCGCGAAAGCGCAGGCCAGTCGTCCCCGTCACATCGTAGAACTCTCCGGTTTCGAGTTCCAGATTGTAAGTTCCGTGCGAGGCGCGAATGTGGTCGTCATTGGGGCCGCCGTCGAGCGCGAAGTGTCCCTGCGCCGTGGCTTCTTTCGTGTCGGAGTTGTAGGTTGCTTCGTCCGCTCGCAGAATGTAAGTTCCATAATAGATTTCGACGGCTCCATGCAGTTTGTAGATCGCGCCTTGCTCTTCCTGCTGAATGGCGCAGATGGTTTCAACGTCTCCTTTTTCTTTCTGGGCCGCGGCCGCACGGGAGCAAGGGGTTTCCTTAACTTCCGGTTTTTTCGACGTCGCTTCCGCCTGCTGCACTTGCGCGGCTGTGCTGGAGGGCGGCAACTGGCTGGTAACTAATGATGGCACGAGAAGCAGGTGACAAAGCCCTGCCGCCGTGATAAGGATTCTTTTGCGAGTCATCGGAACAAGATCAACGGAACAAGATCATCGGAACCGGTTCGTCCGGACGCAAAAGGAAGCGCTCGGAGTTTGTCTACGTGAGCAGTCGTCGTGAACTTAGCACGGCTGTGGCTTGCGAGGCAAAGCCGTTAAAGCCCTTGGATTCCACGGGAGTCTGAATGGTTATCCGCCAGGGGTATCCGGGATGGTGATCGGTTGGTCTCCGATGTTGGAAGTCCAGCGAAGATTGTGATTCATGTCCTGTCCGATTTGTGGTGCCATCTGCCGCTGCTCAACGAAAGTAGAATCCGCAGCCTTGCCGCGCTGGCTGCCCGATATCGACGAGGCTATTGCGACAGCTCATTCCGGGATCGAAGAGCCGGCAACGAAATCGCCAGCACTGTCTTCAGCAACGGAAACTTGGGCAACGGAAACCGGCGAGGCCGGGAAGAGCCAACAGCGTGCGGAGGATTCTACGGCTTGGCGCCAAGAAGTTGCAGCGCGGCTAAGCCGGTATAACTCCCGGCGGAAGCCGCGTCCGCCGCGCTATCCCTCTCTCCGTCTGCGTTTCGAGGATGCCGACCGAGTTCGTGCGGCGAGTGGCAACTCGGCTGAGCCCGTCGCTTTTCCCCAGAGTACGAGCGCCTTGGCCTTAAACGAATTCGCCATTGGGGTCGAGGATTCTCCCGATCCAATCACGGTGACGACAGCTGTGTCAGAGGTCGATGCTTTGCACGCGACTGCGCCATTTTCCCCCACGCCAGAACCGCGGCAAGCGGTTCTCACCTCGCCTGTACCCTCGGCCCCGACAACGGCAAAGATTATTGAGTTCCCGCGTTCCTGGACTCCAGCTCCACCGCCTATCGACGAACTGGCGGAGCCAGTCCTAACCCGTCCTCGCATCTTGGAAGCCCCGGAAGTTGTTCCCCCGGCGCCGGCCTTGGGCGGAATCACGATTGAGCCAGTCCAGCAATCTGAATTGGAGAAACGTCCGGGCATCGATATCCCACTGCAGAGCGCGCCTCTGGGGCGGCGCATTCTCTCCGCCGTGATCGACGATGTCATCATTGCGGCGGCCTGTCTTCTCTTCGGGTTCATCTTCTGGAAGATGACTGCACTCCGTCCACCGCAATTCCAGATTATGGGGATTGCTGTCGGCGTGGCCGGCCTATTCTGGGCAGCTTACCAATACCTCTTGCTGGTTTATTCCGGCAGCACGCCCGGGCTTCGTCTAGCCCGCCTGGAACTGGCCCGCTTCGACGGGAGTCGCACGGGACGCCGGCTGCGCCGCTGGCGTGTGCTGGCTTCATTTCTGTCGGCCGTCTCTCTAGGCATGGGATACGCCTGGGTCTTCCTCGACGAAGACGCCCTCTGCTGGCATGATCGCATCACCCACACCTATCTCGCACCGAAGAGGCGTGAAATAGCGGTCGCGAGGGATCGGGCCGACTAGCCACCGAGCACCGCTCGGCAGGGACGCACCGCGCATCAGGTTGCGTGCCCGGCGATCAAGTAAACAGAGTCGCAAAAGGTATCACGATGTTGCTCAGGTTGTGGCCAAACACAGATGGCCAGACACTATCCGTGCGCTCGCGAACCCATCCTGAAACCAAGCTCATCAGAAACGGGGCGATAGCTGCGTGGAGAACGATGCGGGCATGAAGTTGGGCGTCCAAGGCGACAAGACCGTTGGAGCCGGCGAAGAGGATCGCAGTGATGATGAGTCCCCAGCCAAAGTCTGCGCCAGCTAGGCGCCACGGTTTCCCCAATGCGCGGTTCAACAAGGGCTGATACACGCCCCGGAATACCAGCTCCTCGGCGAGGCCGGGCATGATAAGGAGAAAAGCCCAGCCCTCGGCGTCCAGCTTCTTCCGAGCCCCAAGAATGAAAAAGACTGCGGGCACCGCCAGAGCCAGGATCCCAGCAACGATCGACGGCTTCAACCAACCTGGCTGGAAACGCGAGGTCACCCCAATTGAGGCGAATGAGATTCCGGGGACGAGAGCGACCAGCAAGAGCGGCCATGCCATCGAGAGTAGGCACTCCTGCCAACTCCAGTGCAGGTGCTGGAAACCACCCAACCGAGGGATCTCGGTGAGGGCAACGTTCAGGACTACTAAGGATGCCACGAACAACAATAAGCACCAACGCCGCGTGCGGGAGTCCCAGGCCGCAATCAACACAAACGGAAGGGAGCACGCCAGCGTGAGCCCCGCTTCGAGGGCGACACGATAGAGATAAGCCCGAGGCTGCACGCCGCAGTATACCCTTGATCCCTCGCAAAGCCGTTCGAGACATAAAGAAGTAAATGGTGCGGTCGCTACCTAAGAAGGTCGTCCTTGTCAGAGACTGCAACCACTACCACGAGTTCCGAAACCGCCAAGCCACCCGCGCCCCCGCCCATCCCGCCTGTGCTATCTTCAAAGTTTGTACCGAATCGGCGGTTCGCGCATTCATTTTAAATAATGGCTACATCGGTGGAAGGTTCCAAACCGGCCATAAAGGTCTTCGTCGCCACCACGGTGATGTTGACCTTCATCTCGTTCTGGCGGGCTTCCGCGATCGTCCTCTCCGACCTGGCATCGTCGGCATATTACGCCGGCGGCGACGCCGAAAAAGTCATCGGCAAAAGCGCCCCCTGGTTCATCCTCGCGGTGATGTTGTTCAGCTATGCGGTCCGGGCGCTCTACATCGAATCCAGCAGCATGTTCGTCCGCGGCGGCGTGTACCGCGTGGTCAAAGAAGCGATGGGCGGAACGCTGGCCAAGTTCTCGGTCTCGGCCCTGCTCTTTGATTACGTGCTGACCGGGCCGATCAGCGCAGTGTCGGCGGGTCAATACCTCGCCGGGTTTATCAAAGACATTGGCGTCTACCTGCACCACCCTCTGCAGTTTTCTGACGACTATTTCGCCGCGGGCCTTGCCATCGTCGTAGTGATTTACTTCTGGTGGAAGAATACGCAGGGCATGCACGAATCCAGTCAAAAGGCCTTGCAGATTATGGTGATCACCACGGTGATGGTGGTGATTCTGCTGGTCTGGTGCACGATAACGGTCTTGCGCGCCCCAGTCGTCCAACTGCCCCCAAATCCGCTGCATCCCGGAGTGATTCCGCTGAACAAGGAATCGCTGGGCTGGCTGAACGGAACCTGGTTCTCCCATCTCACCTGGATCATTCTTTTCGTCGGATTCGGCCATTCCGTGCTGGCCATGAGCGGTGAAGAGACCTTAGCGCAGGTCAACCGGGAGATCGAACATCCCAAGCTGAAGAACCTGGAAAAGACCGGGCTCGTAATTTTTATCTACAGCTTGCTCTTTACCTCACTCGTCTCGTTTTTTGCAGTGATGATCATTCCCGACAAGGCGCGGCCGGATTATTTCGCCAACCTGATCGGCGGCATCGCCATGTACCTGGCGGGCCCGGAAAGCCTTAAGCTGCTCTTTCACGGCTTCGTAGTGCTGGTGGGAGTACTCATTCTAGCGGGTGCGCAGAATACTTCCATCGTGGGTGCGAATGGGGTTTTAAATCGCGTGGCCGAGGACGGCGTGCTAACGAGTTGGTTCCAGAGGCCGCACACCCGCTTTGGCACCAGCTATCGCATCATCAATTTGATCGTTGGCATGCAACTGCTCGTAATCTTCCTAAGTTTGGGCAACGTTTACGTGCTGGCCGCGCTCTACGCCTTCGGCGTGATCTGGAGCTTCGCCATGAAATCCATCGCCGTGCTGGTGCTCCGTTTCACTGAGCCGGAAAATCGCGCGTGGAAGGTGCCGGGCAACCTGCACATCGGCAAAACTGAGTTCCCAGTGGGCTTGATCCTCATCTCCGCAGTGCTCTTGATCACCGCCGTGGTGAATCTGTTTACCAAGTACGAAGCCACCATTGCGGGAGTGATTTTCAGCGCCGTCTTCTTCACGATTTTCACTCTCTCTGAGCGCCACGTTGCCAAGGAGCGTCACGGCAAGCCCGAACAGCTCGACCAGTTCCGCGTCTACGGCAATCAGGAACTGGGCAGCGGCGCCATGGGAGTTCGGCCGGGAAATATTCTGGTCGCGGTGCGTGATCCCCGCAATTTGTATTACCTGCGTCATGTTCTGGGACACACCGACACAACTAAACGGGATGTGGTGGTGATGAGCGCGCGCCTCTACCATCGCGAGCCAAGCTTCAGCGGCAGCTCAATGATGGAAGCCAGCCAGGTTTTCGACCACTACGAACAGGAGCTGTTCACTGCCGCAGTGGCTGTTGCCGAAAAAGAGGGTAAGCCGATTTCGCTGCTGGTGGTCCCCGCAAGCGACGTTTTTGATGCCATCATGGTGACGGCGCAGCGGCTCGATTCCACGCGTGTGATCTGTGGATTGTCGAACAAGCTCTCCTCCGACGAGCAAGCCAAATTGACGGGCGATGCCTGGGAACGCATGCCTGAGCCCCGCCCGCGCCTCTGCCTGGAGGTGTGCGCTCCCGACGGTACGGTGCGCGAGTACGCGATTGGCCCGCATACACCGAGCCTTCGCCCACAGGACGTTGAGCTTATGCACAAGCTCTGGCTTAACATCACCACGGATCCCAAGTTCGCCGGCGCCCATCACTACCACATCGTGGCTCTTGCGCTCGAAGAATTGCAGCGAGAGTTGAGCACCGAGCAACGCGCTCAGCTCCTCGACAAACTCCAGGAAGAAATGCGCCGCTCGAATCCCAACTGAATCAGCGCTTCAAAAGCGCTTCCAGGGCCGCTCTCAATTCGCGATAGCGAAATGGATAGCCGCTCGAGATCAGCTTGCCCGGTTCCACCTTCTGGCTCGCCAGAAGCAATTCTGTGCCCATCTCGCCGAAGACGGCACTCACCGCGAATGCCGGCACCGGCAAGATCGCCGGACGAGACAGCACGCCGGCCAAGGTGCCGGTAAACTCCGCGTTCGTGACCGGTCTGGGTGCGACCATGTTCACCGGCCCCTGCAGCAAGTCGTTTTTTAAGATGTGATTGATGGCGCCTACCATGTCTTGCACATGAACCCAGCTCATCCACTGCCGGCCGTCTCCGATGCGGCCTCCCACGCCCATCTTGAATGGCAGAAGCATCGCGCCGAGAGCTCCGCCTTTGGGGCTAAGCACGACTCCGGTCCGAAGGTGCGCGGTGCGGATGTCGGCTTGCACGGCAGGCGTGGTCGCTTCTTCCCATCTCTGGCAAACGTCAGCGAGAAATCCTGCGCCCGGCGCGCTTTCTTCACGCAGCAATTCATCTCCGCGATTGCCATAGTAGCCAATCGCCGACCCGCACACGAAAACCTTCGGCTTTTCTTCGGCATTCGCCAGGGCGTGCGCTAGATTCGTTGTCCCGTCCAGGCGACTGTTGAGAATTTTCGCCCTCTTGGCAGCAGTCCACCTTCCAAAAATGCTTTCTCCCGCGAGGTGAATCACGGCGTCGAATCCGGAGACTGCTTCCGGCGAGATCGGCTTCGCTGGGTCCCACGCGATCTGGTCTCTAGTTGTGGGCTGACCGCGAACGAGGCGTACCACGAGCCATCCACTGGCCCGAAGAGAGGGAAGAAGAGCGGCACCGATCGGCCCGGAGACTCCGCTGACGAGGATTTTGGAGTTCATGACTGGCGATTGTCACTCTACCAGTTCGTGAAGCGGAGCAACAAATTGCGGGTGGATTTGAAGTCTTTGAAACCAGTGAAATACGAAAAGGAGGGCAGCGCTACCGCTGGTTTGGGGTGAAGTACCGCACCGTAACGTCGCTTCCGAAGTGTGTGACATGGCTCGCCTTAACCCCTTTGTGAACGGATGCGGGCTTGTAAATGAAATGACGCACCGTAACATCGTCTCCGATGTATTCGACTTCGTTTTGTCCGACTCGCGCGCGCCGAACCCTTGTTCTGGGAAGGGCCGGCTGCGGCCGTGGACCTGACAGAGGCCTGAGCGCTCCCCCAGCGGGCTTGGCCTTGGCAGATTCGAGGCCCTCAGAGTGCTCGATATCGCCGCCAGAATCGGGGAGAGCTGAAGATCCGGGGAGAGCTGAAGATCCGAGGGGCAAAGCCGGGCTGCGACTGTGAGCGGCCCAGAAGATCAACCCGCACGCGGCAACACCTGCCGCCAAAGCGATTGCGCGACGGCGCCGGTTCCAGTGGACTTCACGGGTTCGGTGCAACCACGTTTTTGCCATCGCGACCGGCTGCCTCAATACCGACGACTCCTGGGCCGACGACTCCTTAAGCACCGCTAGAGCACCTTGGCAACGATGGTGGATCGCCAGAGTGCATGAGGAGAACACGGCGCGATAGCGTTTAAGAAACCCTCCGCTATGGGATGTAACCTCCTCGACGGCGTGGGGAAAAACCAGATCCGCTGTGAGATGTTCTTGTTCAACCTGAGCGGCCGCTTCCATGGCTGACTCGATCAGCCCGGCCATCAATCGATAGGTGCGTACCTCGCGATCCTGGAAGATGTGCGCCTCGCTAAATAAGACTTCCAGGACTCCTGCCAAAGCCCGCTGATGATAAATCGGCAAGATGAGGAGGGATTTCGCTCCGAACTGCCGGCAGATTGCGGCTTCAATTCGCGTATCAGTTTCGGCATCCTCGACACGGAGAATCTCGCGGCTCGACTTGGTATTCGGGGGAAGGGTCAGGGAAGCCTTAACGCGACTTCCTATATTGGCGGCGGAAGATCCGCTTCCAGCCCGGTAGACTATTTGATTTCCCTCAAGCAATCCGATTGCTGTTCCGGCGGCATTGGCCAAGTCTCTCGCCGAATCAACGACCAAGGGCATTACGGCGTCTAGGGAGAGCTCTTTTTTCCTGATCAAGCGCTGGACTTCCATTATGCCGGACAGCAGTGGAGGATCGATCTGGCTCTCCTGGACGGCAAATGCACTTGCCAACAGACGCTGGAAAGATTTGCGATCAAGGCTGTCATTGGCATTCATACGGATCTAGAAGGGCCGAAAATGGCGCACTCGTCTCCCACCACCCGAAAGTGGCAATCGCAAAAAGACTTGGCTCTTGGATTCGGATGGAGGGAAGGGGGTTTTCTGTGGTTTTACGGGATTTCCACAGGTTTTAACGCAACATCTCGCAGCTCGCGCGACGCGTTCTCAGCCTACATTATTGGCTGTTGGGGCTGTGGATGGCGAGATTTAGGTGTCACATTGCGTGCTGAACCCCAATCGGCAGGTACGCCTCAGGACAGCTCGATCTTTAGCGACATGTCAGTCTCAACCTCTTCTAGTCGTCGATTGTATTCGTCAATGATCGCTTTCAGCGTTGAGAAGAAGTCCTGCTGTTGGTGCGTAGACATCTCGATGATGTTCTGCGTTATGAAGTCCTCGATAGCTAGTATCGAAACCCTGGCTTGGATGCCGGCAATTTCCGCGTAGAGGCTGGCCTTCTCCGCATAACGTTTCGGTACCAGCAGGATGGGATGCCGTCCGGTTCCCACATTCTCTTTGCATCGGGCCACAGCTTCTTTGCCGTCAGTAGCCGTGACGTGGTAGCTAACATTCTGGAGCGGGAAGTCGCCTGAACGTTTTGTCTGAGCGTCTGCTGCATGGCTAGGGTTGTTGGGAATTAGAATTCCTGGGTGCCTTTGCTGTAGTGTGGCTCCAACCAAGTGTCGCTCAACAGCTCCGAGGGATCGTCGTTCGGCTGCGACTAGGATTGAGTCGATCCACGCCGCAGGCGACTGCTGCCGATCACACTGCGGCCTCAGACGTACGCCGCCGAGCCTGTCCTCCATGTCCTTGATAGTTCGTGCCATCTCGTCCCGGAGCCCTTGCCCGGAAGGCCGGCCCTTGAGGATTTCCCGGTCCACGTCCTTGATTTGCGCGCGAAGAATCTCCAGCCAAAACTTGGTGCCCCCGCCGGCCGCGTCGACGGCGGTTCCGCTACCTCTTCTGTGCCTCTGCATTTTTAGGATCCCTATTCGTCCGAATGCCGCTGCGAATAACGATGCTGGCCAATTTATCTCCGTCTACCAGCGCGATTGAAGGCTTGGTCTCGTGGCGCGCCTCCGCTAGGGCGGCCCGGGTGAAATGGCTGGTCGTAACGAACACGCCTTTGGCAGTCGTGCTCAGGGCTCCCCTGAAATTGTTGATTTCGGGACTTCCGACTGCGTGCCTCCAGCGCTTGACTTGGGCTTGAACATGAGTTCCGGCGAAGAAATCGTTTTTCTCGTCCACGTATGCGTTCACATCGATCCCGCCGTCCCCTGAAGCTCGTGTAACAGAGACCTTCACAAACCCGGTCCGTTCGAATATGAGCTTGATGAAATGTTCGAGGTCGTATGGTGCGAATTGGAACAGCTGCACGCGAACAGTCTCTCGTTCAATTGGGGTTGTTGCTTCAGCCTCGTCAGCATCATCGGGCAGAGGCGCGACCTCGCGCTCCGGGCTGCCAAGCGGATCGCTCCGTCTGGACTCAGCCAGCAGGGACGCTGAAATGGATGCAGCGTCTTCGAGCGGGATGACCTCTGGTTTGTCGTGGATGCGAAATTCAAATACCCACACTTTTCTAAGATTTCCCTTTTTGTCGGCCTGGCTTTCCTGGTAGTGGCGAAGAAGCTCCAGCAGGCCAAGGAACCGGTACGTCTGTCGTCCGATGTTGGTGAATCCAAAGAAGGGCGTTGGAACCGAATACTGCTCGACCAGCCGTTTGTTTCGGCCGGATAGAACTTGATCGCCCTCTCGCCCTTGTGCGGTGTAAATCAGGATGCTTCCTTCAATCCTGTCATGGTACGGGTTCTCGGTGGGAAGCCTTCCTGAGTCCTCGGCGGCCGTCAGGATCGCGACGTGCCTGATGTTTCGATTCGAATCCAACGACGGACGAATCCCGCCAAGGTTCTCCAGATGGAGGGCGAATCGAATCTGGTCGTTCGTATAAGTTTCGCCGACCTTGAAAAACGTCAGTTCGTTCATAGGATCGGGAATCTTCCTCGTCGATATAGTGTCGTTAGTTGTCGATCACGTCAAGCAGGAGGTGGGAAGTATAATCAACCCAGCGTCCCGTTTTGCCCTCCATTAGAGTTGGCTCTCCCCCTAGCACGCTATAATCGTACATGGCGAGCCTGCGCCAACAGATCGCGACCACCGCTCTTACGCTCACAAAATTCCGCGAGTTGATGAAGCGGATTGAGGAAAACCGTCCCCAAGACGATCTGTCCATTGTCAAGAAAGCCTACGATTATTCCCTGAAACATCATGAAGGCCAGAGCCGCGCTTCCGGCGAGCCGTACCTGGTGCATCCACTGGAAGTGGCGCTGGTGCTGGCCGAGATGAAGATGGACCCGGTCGCCATCGCTGCCGGTCTGCTGCACGATTCGGTCGAAGATACCTCGGTGACCATCGTCGACATCCGCAAGGAATTTGGCGAGCAGGTCGCGCACATCGTCGAGGGGGTCACCAAGATCAGCAAGATCGACTTTGCCACGCGCGAAGAGGCGCAAGCTGAGAACCTGCGCAAGATGATGCTGGCCATGGTCGACGACATTCGTGTGGTGCTCATCAAACTGGCCGATCGGTTGCATAACATGCGCACTCTGGAACATCTGCAGCCTGACCGTCAAAGCAAAATCGCCGAAGAGACGCTTGAAATCTACGCTCCCATCGCGCACCGGCTGGGCATGGGAAAGATTCGCGGTGAACTCGAAGATCTGGGCTTCCGCTTTCTGGATCCCGCCGGCTACGAGCAAGTGGAAAAAGCCGTAAACGCGCGCCGCAAGCAGGGCGAAGTGTTCCTTGCGAAGATGCAGTCGATCATCAACGACAAGTTGAAAGAGGCGGGCATCCAGGCCAAAGTCGATAGCCGGATCAAGCGCCTTTTCAGCATTCACAAAAAGTTGCAGCGGCAGCGTATCTCGGTCGAGCAGGTCTACGATCTTTTTGCCATGCGCGTGATCACGCGCTCGCTGCAGGACTGCTACGCGGTGTTGGGAATCATTCACAACATCTGGCGTCCCGTGCCGGGACGCATCAAGGATTTCATCGCCATGCCGCGGCCCAACTTTTACCAATCGCTGCACACTTCGGTGATTACAGAAGACGGCACGCCATTTGAAATCCAGATTCGCACTGAAGAGATGCACAAGATGGCGGAGGAGGGAATCGCCGCGCACTGGAAATATAAGGACGGCCCAGTGTCGGCACAGGACGAGCAGCGGCTGGCATGGCTGCGGCAGGTGGTCGAGTGGCAGCGCGATGTCAGCGATCCAAATGAATTTTTGTCGGCGCTGAAAGTCGATCTCTATCCCGAAGAGGTTTACACGTTCACGCCCAAGGGCAAAGTGGTGGTGCTTCCGCGCGACGCCACGCCGGTCGACTTTGCCTATACCATTCACACTGAAGTTGGCCACACTTGTATTGGAGCAAAAGTCAACGGACGCATGGTTCCATTGCGCCACAAGCTGCATTCCGGCGACATCGTTGAAATCCTCACCCAGGCCGGTCACAAACCCAGCCGCGACTGGCTGGGGCTGGTCAAGTCGTCGCGCTCGCGCAATAAGATCAAGCACTGGCTCAACGTGCACCAGCGCGAGCGTTCGATCGAAGTTGGCCGCAAGGTAATTGAGAAAGAAGCCCGCAAATACCGCATCGCGCTCAAGGAAATCAAAGACGAAGAGCTGCTGAAAGTCGCCGGAGGTTATGGGCTGGGCAAGGTCGATGACCTCATGTCCGGCATCGGCTACGGAAAATACTCCGCGCGGCAGGTTCTGGCGCGGCTGTTGCCGGCCGGCGCCACTCCCTCGATGGCAGGCGATATTGAAGCCGAAGGGCTTTCGAACAAGCCGGGGGCCATCGCCAGCGTCGTGCGCCGCGTTTTCGGCGACCACAACGCCATCATGGTCAAAGGCCAGGGCGATATGCTGGTCTACCGCGCGCGCTGTTGTAATCCCATCCGCGGAGAAGGTATTGTCGGCTACATCACGCGCGGCAAGGGAGTGGCGGTGCATGCGGCGAACTGTCCGAACGTGACCAACCTGATGTACGAACCGGAACGCCGCATCGACGTGGAGTGGGCTCGGGATGAGAGCACGCCCACGGCGTACCCGGTCAAGCTCACCGTCTACTGCGACGATCGTTTCGGGATGCTGAAAAATATCACCAGCGTTATCGGTGACGCGCAAAGCAATATACGCAATATCGGAGCTCACACTGCCAACAGCCAGGCCAGCGTCGAAGTTGTCCTCGACATCACCGACCTTAAACATTTGGAACAAATCATGGCCGGCCTGCGAAAAATTCCCGGCGTGCATGAAGTGCAGAGACTGCAAAAGATCTGAAAGCAGTGGTCAGTGGTCAGTGTCCGGTGTCCAGTAAAACGCAAAGCCTGGTAGTGTCTGAAGTCTTGAGACACTACCCAAAGCCTCTTCAATTGACCTTTCCCTCTCAATCTGAGTTAATTGCTGGGGCTGGTGGTGCTTCCCTGGCCACTAGCCACTGACCACTGGACACTGCCTCATGCGCGAAATCATTTCTACCAAAGACGCCCCTCAAGCCATCGGTCCCTACTCGCAAGCCATCAAGGCCAACGGATTTATATTTACCTCCGGCCAGATCGCCATCGATCCCACGACGCAGCAAGTCGTCACCGGCGACGTGGCCGCACAGACCGAGCGCGTGTTGCGCAATCTGTCGGAGATTCTCGAAGCTGCCGGGAGCGGACTCGGCAAGGTGGTTCGCTCAACCGTCTTTCTCAAAGACATGAACGACTTCGCCGCCATGAACCAGGTTTACGGAAAGTATTTCACTTCGGCGCCGCCAGCTCGATCGACGGTAGAGGTAGCACGCCTGCCGAAGGAAGTGCTTGTCGAAATTGATGTGATCGCTTTGGAGTAAGAAGCTCAGCGCGGCAATCGATTCCGCCCTCGCTCAGGAATCGCGGATTTGAATCCTTTATGCACCTGTGTGCCCTCTGTGTTTAAGATTGTTGTTTGAGAGTTATAGGAGGAAAGAATGACGAAGTACGCCGTAGCGATTGCAATCGTCCTGGCTCTGACCGCGATATTTGTCGTGGCGCAAAGCGCAGCGAAGAAGACCGCAGCTCCCAACACCAACGCTCCCACCAAAGTGACCGGTGACGGGGTGAAAACTCCCTCCGGCTTAGCTTATTGGGATATTCGGGTTGGAACGGGCGAGGTCGCCAAAGAGGGAAGCCACGTGCGCGTGCACTATACGGGCTGGCTTACCAATGGCAAAAAATTCGACAGTTCAGTCGATGCCGGGAAGCCTTTCGATTTCACGATCGGCAATGGCGAAGTCATCAAGGGATGGGAAGAAGGAGTCGCCGGTATGAAAGTTGGCGGCAAACGCCAGCTGCGCATTCCGCCCGCCCTGGGATATGGCGCTGAGGGCACGCCGGGCGGCCCAATCCCGCCGAACGCCACTTTGATCTTTGATGTCCAGTTGCTGGGCGTGCAGTAGAGGATTTTACCGCCGAGGACGCCAAGATCGCCCAGAGCCAGATCGCCGAGAAATCGCGGAGCTCGACTCAAAAATTGGAATCGTTTCTTGGCAGCCTCGGCGATCTCGGCGGTGTGTCGTTTTATGCTTTCTTGACTTTTCCGCTGCGAATGCAGGAGGTGCAAACGCGCATGCGCTTCGTGGTTGCGCCCACACGAGCGTGTACGGGACGCAAGTTCACGTTCCAACGCCGCTTGGTAACATTGTGGGCGTGGCTGATGCGGTTACCGGATTGCGGCTTCTTGCCGCAGATATCACACTGTTGTGCCATGACGGCTGTCGATCCTTTCGAATCCTTAACGGAAACTATATTCTACTGGATTCGGGGGCTTCCCGACAATTCGTCAACACCAAGCCGGCAAGGTAAACTAATAGGGTCTTTAGCGGAGCGGGAGGAAACCTCATGTCAGGTCGTGGGAAAGCAACTCTGGTAGAAAGCGCTCTGGTCCTTGCCTTGATGGGAATTTTGGCTGGAGCCATTGGAGGCTTGGCCGTCGGCGTGGTGACCGCCCCGAAGTCGGCATCGACCGCTCACTAGCGCGCGTCTGCCACCGCCGCACGCGCCGTATGCGATACTGAAACCATGCAGTCCCCGCTTCAGTCGCCTACTGCGGCCACCGACCCTAAGTCCGTAAAAGTGAATCTTACTGCCGGCACGGGTGTGGACATCGAGTGGGCCGATGGCCACAGTTCCCACTATCCCTTCGTCTACCTCCGCAACGCCTGCCCCTGCGCGATGTGCAACGAAGAGCGTGAAAAAGCCGGACGCAAACCGGGTGCACCCCCGAAACCCGCTCCTGGAGCGCTGCCCATGTTCAAACCCGCCCCGAAGCCCGTCTCCGCCGAAGGCATCGGTAAGTACGCCATCAAGTTCACCTGGAACGATGACCACGATCTCGGCCTCTATTCCTGGAAATACCTGCGCGAAGTCTGCCCGTGCACGGAGTGCCAGGCGGCGCGCGTGTGAGCCGCAGGGCACTCCAAAAAGTGAAGGCCCCAATTTCTCGGGGCCCATCGAATCTCGAACGTACAGCACCCTGCGACACTTTCAGTATAGGTCACACATGTCCGCAGTCAAGTTACTTTTGTAGGAAAGCTATCCCTGCTTTGCTCCCCCACGGAACCCGCGCTCTGTATCCCAGAGCGTGGACCCGACGGGACTCGAACCCGTATCTGCTACCGTCGCAGGGTGCTGTGTTCCCGCTACACCACGGGCCCTGCCAATAAGTCTAATCGCCCTTCGCAACGATGGATCCATTTCGACGTCATAGCCAGACTTAGTGCGTTCCGAAAGAGGAAAGGCGGGGCTTTATAATCACCCAATGTCAAGCTCCGCAGACACCCCGGTCGTCGCTTATACAGCTTACGAGCCAGTCATCGGCCTCGAAGTGCACGTTCAGCTTCTGACGGCGACGAAGATATTTTGCTCCTGCTCCACGCGCTTCGGAGCTCCGCCCAATACGAATGTCTGTCCAGTCTGCCTGGGCATGCCTGGAGCTTTGCCGGTGCTCAACCGCAAGGCGGTGGAATTCGCTACGCTCGCTGCGATGGCTTTGAATTGCCGCATCAATGAAACTTCGATCTTCGCCCGCAAGAATTATTTCTATCCCGATCTGCCCAAGGGCTATCAGATTTCGCAATACGACAAGCCACTGGCCGAGCAGGGATTCATCGAGATCTCCGCGGGCAGCGGCAAAGAGCTGGGAACAGAGAACCGAGAACTGAGAACTGCCAGAAAAAGAATCGGGATCACTCGTGTGCACCTCGAAGAAGACGCGGGCAAGAGCTTGCACGAGGGCTTTCCCGATGCCGCCGAGAAGACTGCCATCGACCTCAACCGCGCCGGTGTTCCGCTGATCGAAATCGTCAGCGAGCCTGACATCGCCACGCCCGACGAAGCCTACGAATACCTGACGCAGTTGAAGGAAATCATCCTCTACACCGGCGTGAGCGACTGCAACATGGAGGAAGGTTCATTGCGCTGCGACGCCAACATTAGCGTGCGTCCGCGTGGCCAGAAAAAGCTTGGCACCAAAATCGAAATCAAGAATGTGAACTCGTTCCGTTTCATCCGCGAAGCGCTCATTTACGAAATCGCGCGGCAGGTGGATGTGATCGAATCGGGCGGGAAGGTCACGCAGGAAACGCGCCTCTACAACGCGCAGGAAGCCAAGACCTACGGCATGCGCTCGAAAGAGCAAGCCCATGACTATCGCTACTTTCCTGAGCCTGATCTTCTGCCACTGGTGGTCGATGAAAAGTGGAAGACGGAGATAGCAAAGACGCTGCCCGAGTTGCCAGAATCGCGTCGTGCACGCCTGGTGAGGGAATATGGCATCACCGAATACGATGCGCAGGTTCTGACGGTTTCGAAATCCCTCGCCGATCAGTTCGAAGCCGCCGCGAAGGCCGCGAAGAATCCCAAGCGGGTTGCGAACCTGGTGCAGGGCGAACTGATGGGCCGCCTCAAGGCCATAGGCGCGGAGATCGAGCAGTCCCCGATTTCGATGAAAGGCGTTGCAATATCGGCGGATTTGGTCGAGGACGGCGCAATCTCCGGCAAGATGCTCAAAGCTTTATACGACCTCAGCTTCGCGCGAAACAAAGATTTCCCCGAAGTGTACGAAGAGGAAGGCCGCCCGCAGCAGTCCTCTGACTCATCGGCGCTGGAAAAGATCGTCGACGAAGTGCTTGCGGCGAATCCCAAGCAGCTCGAACAATATCGCGCCGGCAAGACGACCATGATCGGATTCTTCGTAGGCCAGGTGATGAAAGCTTCCAAAGGCCAGGCTAATCCGCAGTTGGTGAATGAACTGGTTACAAAAAAATTGGGATGAATCAGTAGTGTGTTGGAGCGCGACTCCGACTCGGTCATTCGTACACGTGACGGAAGTAATCTGATTCTCCTCTCTGTTCCCGTTACGATGACTTCATGAAACTTAAGCTTGATCGCATCATTAGCATTGCGACGCTTGCGGCCTCGCTGGTGGCTATCGTCCTGGTTTTGAAAAAGCCAACGCCTGTGGCGCAGCCGCAGACTCCGGCGGCCATTGCAGCCAACGCGCAATCGTTTGGACAGAAGTTGGATCAGCTCGAACAGGCCTCGCAGCAAGCTCCGTCAGCGCCAGCTGCTGTCCCAGCATCCAGCGGAAATTATCAAACGACGCCTTTGGGGAATCAGCAGGCGGTTGCTTCCTCCTCTCCGTCAAATTCTCAAGCGAAAGCGGAGGTTCATATCAAGTCCGACGAAATCGGCGCCGCGCTGGCTCAGGCTCTGGGAGCGGCCGGAAGCGGACAACTCTCGCCCGATTCGAATCTAGGGAGTGGCGCTCCGACTATCAAAGATCAGCAGGTCAGTTTCGAAGGCGACGTTGTCCACGGACAATTTCTTACCGAGATCGCAGGGAAAGACGTGTGGGTGACTGTTTCCGGGCACCTTGCCTCAAAAGACGGATATGCGACTTTCGAGCCCACGGAGTTTAAAATCGGTGATCTTAACGTACCGGTTTCGCTGGTGAATCCTGCGCTGCAGAAAAAGCTGGCCGAGCAGCACGATCGCCTGAAGCTTCCGGAATTTGTGGGCGACGTGAAAGTGCAGAATGGCGAACTGGTGATGCAGCAGAAATAAAAAAGGCGGAGCCTTCGGCCGCGACGGGTCAGAGACTCTGTCCTACAAGTTACAAAGGTGCAACACGATTCTCTGCCGCCACCCGCGCGTACCAGCGTCCCGAGTCCTTGATGGTGCGCTGTTGGGTTTTGAAATCCACGTAGGCCAGCCCGAAGCGTTGGCTGAAACCTTCCGCCCACTCTAAGTTATCCAGCAGGCTCCAGGCGTGGTAGCCGCGGACGTCCGCACCATCGGCGATCGCCCGCGCCAACGCCTGCAAATATTGCCGATGATACTCAATGCGGCGACTATCACGAATGACGCCGTCCTTGTCGGGGCCGTCGTTGTAGGCGCATCCATTCTCAGTAATCTCAATCTGTGGCCGGTTGTAGTCGCGCGTGATGCGGGTGACGATGTCATAGAGCGACTGCGGCCAAACCTCCCATCCAATATCGGTTTTCGGGCCTTGTTCGCCCCCCACTGTCTTAACCGGAAATAGCCATTCCTGCGCGTGGGCGATTCGCTCCATCGCGCTGGGCGCCGAATTGATCGTGCGGTAGTAAAGGTTGATGCCGATGAAATCCAGCGGCGCCCGCATCTTGTCCAGATCACCCGGCTTGACTCCCATGACAGTCTCCGGGAAAAATGCCAGGGCCGCGGGGTAGCGGCCATTCAGCGCAGGCTCCAGAAACCAGAGATTGGTAATGGCGTGGGCGCGCTCGGCGGCCAGTTTGTCTTCTTCGGAGTCGGTCGCTGGTTCGCAAGGCGACATGCTGAACGCAGTACCCACGCGCGCCGAGGGACGGGCAGATTTCAGCGTGCGAAAGCCGGCGCCTTGTGCCAGGTTTACCGTGTGGGATGCGCGCAGGAAATCGATGAGGCTTTTGCTTCCCGGAGCGTGAGTTCCTTCGAGATATCCCCGGTACGTAAAGGCTAAGGGCTCGTTGAACAGCATCCAATCGTTAACCCGGTCGCCCAAAGTGCGCACGACAAGCTCGACATAATCGGCAAAGCGCGAGGCCGTATCGCGATTGGGCCAGCCTCCGGCATCCTCTAAAGCTTGCGGCAGGTCCCAGTGGAAGAGTGTGACAAAAGGGCGAATTCTGGCGTCCAGTAAGGCATCGACAAGGCGGCTGTAGTAATCGATCCCCTTGGAGTTCGCTGCGCCAGTGCCGTTTTTCTGAATGCGCGGCCAGGCAATCGAGAAGCGGTAGCTGTTCAGATTCATGGCTCGCATAAGTGCAACGTCCTCGCGCCAGCGATGATAGGAATCACAAGCAACATCGCCGGTGTCGGCACTCTTGATCTTGCCGGGCGTATGCGCGAAGCGATCCCAGATGGACTCAGACTTGCCGTCTTCGTTCCACGCACCCTCGATCTGGTACGCGGCGGTGGCAGTACCCCAAAAGAAATTTCGCGGAAAAGGGATCTCGGAAGCACTCTCGAACTGCGCGGAGGGCTTGGAATTGGCAAAATGCTCTGCGCGCGCGGCATTCGACGACACTGTGCAGCCCGTGAACAAGCCGGTGGGCAGCCCTGCTGCAACTCCAGCGGCGAGGGCGGACTGCGCAAATCTTCGGCGCGTCAGGCGCAAGGTGGAATGAGGCTCCTCAAGAATAATACGAGGTGCGACTTCAATTATGCTTTATAAACTTTCCGGTTTTCTGCCCGGTCAGTGAGTTGTAGAGCGTCTCCAGGAACGCGTCTTCGGTGATGAAGTCCCCGTCATATTTCTTCCAGGGAGCGAGCAGTTTTGCCTGCTTCATCTGTTCAAGCGTCTTGCCTTCTTTCAATGCCTGTTGTACCACGTCCCGGGTTTCCTTCAGCATCGTCTCATAGTCTCGCACATTATCCAGGCTGGAAACCGGGCCGTGCCCCGGAATCACTTTCACATCCGCCGGTAGCTGCGCGATGACCTGCGCCACAGCATCGATCATGCCGTTGATACTGCCGCCGCTCTCCACGTCGATGAAAGGAAAGCCGTAGGTGACGAAGTCGTCGCCCATGTGGACGACATTCGAGTGGGGAAAGAAGATGATCGAGTCGCCATCGGTGTGTCCAGCGGGGAAGTACAAGGCGCGAATGTCCTCGCCATTCAGATGCACGGTGACGTCGTGGTCAAAGGTGAGAATCGGCAGTGCCTCGTGAGGCGCGGGCTTCATGTCAAAATGCACTGAGCCGCCAGTGCCGCCGCCTCCGCCGTTCTCCAGGCGTTTGCGAACGTTATCTTGCGCGATGATAGGCGCCTGTTTTTGAAAGTAGGCGTTGCCACCGGTATGGTCGCCGTGATAGTGCGTGTTGATAATAAAACGCACCGGCTTGTCCGTGATGCCCTTTAATGCAGCTTGAATTTTCTCAGCCAATGGGGCGTATTGATCGTCGACAATGACGATACCGTCGTCGCCCACCGAAGCGCCGATGTTCCCGCCCGCACCCTGCAGCATATAAACGTTGCCTGCCACTTTCGAGACCTTCATCTGCACTTTGCTGAAGTCCTGGTCCTGAGCGGTTGAGAGAATCTTGAGGAATAGACAGACGGCGAGAGGAATCCAGAATCTGCGCATGATTGACCTCGTTTTCACTTTGACCACGGGCAGACATTCTAAACCGGAATGAGGAACCGCGCACTTAGGACTAGGCCTAAGGTGCTACGTGGCCGGATCGGTACCGCGGTTGCGGGAAGGATGAGGGTCTTGAGCAGCGGGATCGAGCTCAAGAGTACGCGGGTATAAGCAGCGCAGTTGGCTGGCAGATGCAGGCCTGGAAGGAGCACATCCACATCCATGCACGTTCGCGCGAACCAAATCAATCCATACGCCCAGTTGGATTCGATGTACGCTGCACAGAAGGCGGCAGGCAGGCGAGCAGCCGAGCAAACGCGAAGAAAGTTGCTGGAGTTTGCTTCAGCGCTCGCCGGGGAGGCTGATTCCGAAGCTTCCGTGGTAAAACTGAAGGAACGCGACAGCCCGCACGAGCAGACCGCGCAGCAAAATCAGCAGAAGACGGCAAACCGGAAAAAGCAAGAAGAACCCGCGGATCCGACGGGTTGTAGTACACCAGAGGACGCGAACCACTCTATTTCGGACTGGGGGTGATCGTCACGGCAGGGAAGATTTTGCTCCCGGCGGCCAACCCGGCAAATGTTGCTTACTCGATTGTCGATGCCGGTATTTGCTTTTGCCTACTGCCTCTCGTTCGCGTTAACCACACAAGCGCGAAGTGTAATCGCCGACGAAGTCGTAGGGGCCGGTGTGCGTGAGTTTACCTGCAGTGTCAATCCAAATCTCGCCGCCAATTTTCCGCCAGCGCAGACAAAAGGAATAATCCTCGCTAAGGTAGGCGCCGGTCTCCGGGTCGATAATGCAATCGAAAAGCGCATAGAGATTGCGACACTGCGCCGCATCGTGCCGCAAGCCTGACATCGGAAGGCTGTGCACACTGGCGAAATGAGTTTCCGGATACGCGGCAATCATTTTCTGCAACGCGCTGCGGCGGATCAGCTGAAAACCGCCGCCGACATAAATTCCCGTGGCGAAATCTCCCTCCTGCTTGCGCTCCCCCGCGGGACAAAATGTTCCGACATAAGACAGAGCAGCCTGCTGAACACTTTCGCCGCGCTCGACACAGCGTTGCGGGATGAGATCCCAATCCATCGACTTGAGCGGGTACAAGGCTCCGGTAAAATCTTTATCACAACGGAGCAGTCTCTCGACCTGTTGTGGCTGGAAGCTGATATCGGCATCGACGAACAGCAGATGAGTCGCATCTGGGTTGTCCAGGAAAGCCGCGACCAGTGTGCTGCGCGCGCGTGAGATCAGAGCATCGTAGCCAACCATCGAAAGCGAGACTCCAAACCCGGCGGATTTCGCATAACTCATGAGCCGTACCACCGACAACATGTACTTTTGCGAAACCAAGCCGCCAAAGCACGGAGTTGCAAGGAGAATCAATGGCTGGGACATCGTCCATCACAGGATACGCCGTTCAGGAAACAACAGCCCATGCCTGGACGCGACGCGCAGTATGCCGGCTTGAACTCTATTTGGGATTGAGCGTTGCTGGCTCGCTTGGAACGTCGCTCAGGGCCGTATAGGAGTAGATCACCTGCTCGTCATACAGCACCTCAGTGGCCCACCACCCAAAGAAGGCTGCGACCGTGAGAAACAAAGAGAGGACGAGATAGGCCAGCCTCGGCTGCCCCGGTTTGTACGTCGGCCCGTCGCCCCCCGCCTTTCCCGGCACGCGGTTCTGTTTCGGTGTGCTTCGCAACAGCAAGTACCAACCGGCGAACGCGAGGCTGAGCAACGTGAACTCCATATACGGAGGATCGCTGGCCGGGCGTTCGAGGCGGTGGTTGTAGAGCGCCACTCCCGCGGGAAGAAAATAAACGAGAGGCACGACGCATCGCAGCCAAAAAGGAAATCTTGCGCACCACCAGAAAAAACACAACGAGAAAGCTACCAGAGCATCAAATGTGGCGCCTCGAAGCACCATGATCTGATCATGAAAGACACGAAGTTTCTCTGTAGCGTCGGTTCCTTTCAATAGAAGGGCGCCTTCCTGAATGTAAAAGATATCTTTGGCAAGGTCTTGCTGTTGGTGAATCCAATATTGATTTTGCGGGATGATCCACCTTCCGGTGTACTGGCAACCCGACTCATTGCTCTTGAATCGCTGACGCTTGTCCGTGAGGGAATCGAGGTGCATCTGAGTCAGCAGGTTCTGTTTCTGGCAATACACATCAGTCCGGATGCTGGTCTCCGTTATCCCTACTCGCAATAAGAGAGGATCAGACACTTGAATGTGGAGGTCATCGTCGTCGAAAAAATCCTGGGCGATGCGGGACACAGCTGAGCCTAGGGGAAAGGTCATGGCGAACAGCAGCACCCCCGCCAGCGCTGGCTGGTCTTGGGTCTTCGCCCAGGCCACGAGGCTTCTGACGCTGCTTTCATTGTCAGAAAAGAAAAGGTGGATCACGAGCAGGACCCAGGGAAGGGCCAGCACTCCCACGATAATGGTATCGAACGCGATGCTGAAGGCGCCCATACGTGACCCACGTTTTTCTGCCGTCGTAAATGACCAAGTCCAGCGACTGCTTCTTAATGTCCTTTTCACTTCAAGTCCGCCAGATCCTCCTGTAATTGCGCCAGATTGAAGCCGTTAGGAGCCACAGTCTGACCGCCTTTCTGCTCAAGATAATCGGCGCTTAGAATTGCATAGGCTTCATCGCAATACGCCGCCCAGAATCCCCAGGTCATTGTCTGCAGGGCTCCCCAGGTGACGACCGTGAGACTGCGGGAGTCGTAGGCGATCACAGGCACGGCGTGTCCGCCCCAGGATCCGGGTGCGCCGTCGCCCCCAGTCCCTTGCGGCGGAACCGACCAGGCCTGCTTGTTGCTGGTTTGAGCCTGCGCGCTCTTGGGCAAGGCCAGCCCGATGTAGCAGCCCCCGAAGATCCAGACCGCGTCCATCACATGGGTGTGGTTCGCGGGTTCCAGAGCCATATAGGCCTCAATCTTGCGATCGGCTATCCCTTGCTGCCGCCAGAAGTTTAATACGTCAAGCTCTTGAGCTCCGTTATCATTGGCTCCCGTCGTCGGATTGTATCCAGTGATGGCAGAGTAGGCGGCCACGATCTGCTGATCGGAGGGTGTATCCATTTTGGATTGCGCGTTTGCCGTCCATTCCATGATCAAGTGGCCTGCTGCGGCGCAGGTGCAATCGCCGATCTGGTCGTTATCCATCATGCCCCATGGGCCCTTCACCTTTTTGGCGACATTGGCAGCGGGGGGAGGCGCAGGCAGCGCGGGCGTCGCGTAGGAAGCCATCAGCAGAGTGCGCGGGTCGTGCCGGGCGGCCAGTTTGCCGAGCTTCAATTTGTGGGGATCGATCCTGGTTGGGTCAGATTTTAGAGTCACGCTTTCACTGGCGGCGGTGGGGTGGGTGTCCAGCTTTTTTACGGCCATAGCTAGGTTTTCCTTTCTGGATCGGCGAACGTTGCGGAGGTTCCCTCGTAGAGTAGTGACCAAAAGGAGCGGAACGTTTCATCCTGTGGAATCGTGACAACCTTTGGAGGAAGACTGCTTGGCGAATAGTAGGTCGGACGGAGGAACGTCGCAAGGAAGAGGCTGGAGTTGCTACGAAACACGAACTTCCGGGGTAAGAAAGAGAAGGAGCAGGGAATCAGCGCCAGTTTTGCAGTAGCCTCTCCAGGATTTCGGCAGCAGCAGCGAGCTGGGAGAGTTCACTGCTAGTCAGCGAATCGAGATGACCGGCAAGGGCCTCGATCCGGCGGCGACGCGCCTGCTGCAGGAGGCTTGCGCCCTTGCTGGAGGAGCGGATGTGCATGCGCCGGGCGTCTTCGGGATCGCGAGTGATTTCAATCAGGCGGTTGCGCTCGAGTCCGGCAACGATGCGGCTCATGGTAGGCGGCTTGACTTGTTCAGCGACCGCGAGTTCGCCGAGCGTCTTAGGACCGGCAAAAACTAGCACCGAGAGCGCTGATAGCTGCGCTGGGCCTACGCCGGTGGCGAGGTCCTGCTTGCGTACGCGGCGCAGCAGGTGAATGGCTGCGGAATGAAGGCCATCGGCGGCGGCCAGTGTCCCCTGCCGGGGCGCGATATTTTTGTTCTTGACTTTGTTCATCGAATATAGTTAGCTATGCTAACTAATTTGCATGAGGAGGTCAAGACATGAATGCAACAGAAACTGGAGTTGGAATCACCCGCCTCGGCCAGATCGCCATCAATGCCAAAGATGTGGATCGCGCAACTGCTTTTTATCAGGATGTGTTGGGATTAAAGCTGCTTTTCAAGGCACCGCCGGGTCTGGCCTTCTTCGACTGCGGGGGCGTGCGGCTGATGCTGGACCACGCGGAGAAGCCGGAGTTCGATCACCTCAGCTCGGTCCTGTATTTTTCCGTGCCCGATATTCAATCGGCATACCACAAACTGAAAGAGAGCGGAGTGCGCTTCGAGGACGAGCCCCATATGATTGCCAAGATGCCGTCGCACGACTTATGGATGACATTCTTCCGCGACTCGGAGAGCAATTTGCTGGCGTTGATGAGCGAAGTGGCGCGGTAGGCCGATCAACCAATAGCCGTGACACTTCGTGCGCCCGCAAACAGCTGATTTCGATTGCCAACCCTCCGATTGGTGATTCAGAATTTAGCAAGTGATCATTGACATTCGACGAGCGCCGCCCGCACTCTCAGCGTCGGGCTTCGGCAGTGCATGGTTTGCGCTGTGCCTGGCGTTCGCCCTGCATATCGTCGACGAGGCCTCCGCCGGCTTTCTGGCTGTCTATAACCCGGCCGTCACTGTCCTGCGCGAGTGCTGGGGCTGGTTTCCTCTACCCGCGCACGAGTTTCGCGACTGGCTGACAAGTGTGACGCTGGTTTGCGCAGTGTTGTTCTGTCTGACCCCCGTAGCGGCGCGCGGGATGCGCGGCTTGCGCCCGGTCGCGTGGTTTTATGCCATTCTCATGTTTCTCACCGGCCTCGGTCACACTGTTTTCTCGATTCTAGGCCGTACGGTGGATGTTCTGACGTTTCCGCGACCGGCTCCAGGACTTTATTCTGCGCCGTTTTTGTTCGCGACATCGTTGTGGCTGATGTTCCGGTTGCGACGCACCGCGCGCGTAGATCTCCAGTTGCCAACCGGGTTATGACCGAGGACAATTCTCGCATAACCGCTCCCACGTGATTACTCCGGCCCTGTTATCATCTTCTGCGGAGCACCACAGCAGTATGGAAGACGAAGAACAACTTTCTTATATATCCGGTTCAGGAGAAGGACTCATGGAAGAAGCGCCAGCTTTGCATGCGGGGTCGCGCCGTAACGAAGATATCGCTCTCGATTTGATGAAATTTGTTGCCATGACCACAGGGTATGGCCGAACCACCTCGTCCGGAGTAGGCTTCCAGGGCACGGGTTCAGCGTCGAAGCCCGACGAATACGCTGCGCAATTGCTCGAGTTGTATAGCAAGTGCCGGGCAGCGGTAGAAGGAAAGAAGTAGCAAGCACCCAGTAGCGATAGGTTTTCGCGTCCGTTCACCCGGTTCGCCAGGTCCTCCGTTATTTTCCGGTCGCAGTGTAGTTGATTCCCAACTGATCAAACAGGAAGCTGAAGACATCGGCTTGCTGTTCGATTCTCTCATCGAGTGCGGTGCCGATCCCGTGGCCGGCGCTGGCCGTGGTACGCAACAGGATTGGATGTTCGGAACTGTTGGCCGCCTGCAGACGGGCGGTCATCTTGCGCGACTGCATCGGGTTCACACGGTGATCGTTCTCCCCGGTAAGGAACAGAATTGCGGGATAGGCCGTGCCATCTTTGACGTGATGGTAGGGCGAGTACGCGTAAAGCGCCTTGAACTGGGCGGGATCTTTCACGGTGCCGAATTCGGTGATATTAAAAGCGCCGTTGGGATCGAGTTCGACGCGGAGCATATCGTAAATCCCCACATAAGAAACGACGGCGCGGAATAAGTCGGGGCGCTGAGTAAGCGCCGCGCCCATAAGTAAGCCGCCATTGCTTCCACCCAGGATCGCGAGATGCTCGGGCGATGTATATTTCCGGTCGATCAGGTGCTGCGCGCAGGCGATGAAATCGTCAAAAACATTCTGCTTCCGGGTCAGATTGCCCTGGTGGTGCCACTCTTCTCCATATTCGCCCCCGCCGCGAATGCTGGCATACACGTAGACTCCACCCTGGTCGAGCCATATTCGCGCCTGAGAGCCGGCAAAATAGGGTTTCTCATTGACACCATATCCGCCGTAACCATAAAGCAACGCCGGGTTAGCACCGTCGAGCTTTGTGTTTTTGCGGCGGACGATGTTGACGGGAACGCGAGTGCCGTCTTTGGAGACGGCAAATTCGCGAACCACTTCGGCGTCATCGAAATTAATGGGAGACGTCTGATAGAGCGCTGTGCGCACAGACCTCCCTGTGGCTGCGTCGAAACGGTACCAGCCGGCCGGACTGAGATAGGTGGAAGTGTAGAAGAGCACGTCGCCTTTGCCGACGGAGACAACTTGGCCGACCGCCGAGATGGGTGGAAGCGGCGGGGCGGTGAGCGCATGGCCGTGATCGTCGAATACTCTCACGCGGGACGGACCACCAATGATGTCGACCACATACAAGCGTCCGGGAGTGGGGACGAAATCTTCAATGGCCGCGCGCAGGCTTTCATTAGAGGCAGAGCCCGGACTTTGCGGAACGATCACTTTGGCCTGGGCAAGATCGAGATGCGAGAGCGGCAACCGGAGGATCTGGCCGCGGGGAGCCTCTTTGCGTGAGAGGAGGTACAGGGCATCGTCCTCGCCAAACTTCGCTGAAACAATTCCGTCATCGAAGTGCGTGACCTGGGTCCAGCGGCCGGCGGAATCCATTACGTAATGCTCGAACTGACCGCCATCCCCGTTGGCGACGGCGGCTATCAACCAGCGGCCGTCGTCGCTGCTGTGGAGTTGAACTTCGGCGATGCGCGGGAAGTCTTTGCCGATAATGTATTCGTCCTGCTTGGGGTCGGTGCCGAGTTTGTGAAAATAAACCTGCTGGTAGAAGTTGGCGTCCTCCGGAGGACGCTCATTGCCTTGCGGATAGCGCGTGTAATAAAAGCCGGAGTCATCGGCTTTCCAGTCGAGGCTGCCTCCCGCGGTTGCGAAGTTGACCCGCGGCACGACATCGGAGAGTTCCTTGCCGGTGACAACTTCGAAGATGTGAGCCGAGCAATCCTCCGAACCAGCATCAGAGAGCGCGACCGCAACGTATTTGCCATCGAGTGAGGGTGTATAAAACTCCACCGACAGCGATCCCTTGGTACCTGCCGCATTGGGATCAAAAATTACCTTCGCACTGCCAGGATCGTCCGCAGAATGCATTGCCACCAGCATGGGCTGCTGTTGGGGTGGTTGGAATTTCATGGCGAACAGAATTCCGCCGCGAAATTGCAAGTCGTGGTACGAGGCCGAGGAGCCAACGACTAATTCCTTCAGGTGCTGTTTGATCGCGGCCCGTTCGGGCAAATGATCGAGGTATTCCCGGGTGCGGGTATTTTCGGCCGCGCTCCACTGTTTCACGGCGGGGTCGTCCCAGTTCTCCAGCCAGCGATAATCATCGGTGATTTTTGTGCTCTGATATTCGTCTGTGACAGGACGCTTGGGAGTGTCAGGCGGCCCAGGAATAGAGGGGCTCTGCGCGAATGCAGCAAGTGTCAACAGGCAAACACAGAACCAAGTTTGCAGTGAGCGTGCGAGACACATGGACGTTCCTCGTAGAGCGGAAGAATTATACTCCCGGCATCATCTGACAATGTATCGCGGGATTCTTCGAAACGGGTAATCCGCACGAAAAAACCGCGGCTTTCGAGCCGCGGTTCTTGAGGCCGTTCATCTCCGCATCACGATCTCCGCGTTAGCGGCGGCCCTTCTTGGCCTTTTTCTTCGCTGCTTTCTTTTTGGCGGGCTTCTTCGCAGCCTTTTTTACAGCCTTCTTGGGAGCCTTCTTTTTGGCAGCTGGCTTCTTCTTAGCCGGCGCTTTCTTCTTCGCGGCTGGCTTCTTAGGGCCGCCACCGGCGGGAGCGGCGGGCTTGGGCTTGGGAGGTGGCGGAGCCGACATTACCGGTTCACTCAGCTCCGGTTCCGTACCACCGGCCTCTTCCTCCTCTTCTTCTTCCTCTTCGAAATCCTCTTCGAGCGACTCGCTATAGGCGCCGCTGTCGCCGAAGTCTTCTTCTTCATCACGTGCGTAAAGGGTTGGATCGTAGACCGTCATTGCTCCTCCTGATCTTGATTGGCGTCCCCGCGCAAGAACGGCCGCGCAAGGCTGCCGGGAACTAGAAATTAAAAGACCGATCACAACTGTGCTCGAACGGCGGGCGATTATAGCACGACGTTCCGTATAGACTGCAAGGACTGCAGATACTGTTAATCCATTCATCTGTTATCACAGCGGCATGGGAAAAGGGAAGGGAAAACGTAATCAGGTGGAAATGAAAACCCCCACCCTCCGGCAATGCTGAAGGGTGGGGCGCCGCGTTACCTTGAGGCTGACTACTTTGCCGTCTGACCAATCACCTCGGGCAGCACCGGCGTGCCTTCCGCTTGCACCGCGTCCAGCGCCGCCGGGTCCAGCCCCAATGCCTGGAGAATTGTCGGAGCGACCTGCCTGGTGGTGACTGTCGCCGAAACCGTTGCCGGTTTAAAGCGCGGACTCGCCACCAGTAGCATCACGTTGGTATCGTCGTGGGCGAAGCCGCCGTGATCTTCGATCATCGATGTGCTGTTCGAGTAAGTCACCCCCACGTTCGGTCGATGTTTCTAGAAAAACTTTGGCAGCACCTCTGGCCTTCCTGTTGTACCGACAACAAAGCTTGCGGACGCCCCCCGAAGGAGCGTCCGCTTAAGTTAACCGAGCCCTACGGACTGGTTAGAATTGAACCGCCGGCAGGACGGGAGTTCCCTCCGCCCGCACTGCATCCAAAGCGTTAGGATTGATACCCAAAGCGTGAAGAATGGTAGGCGCCACTTGAGCGGTACCCACTACGGTGCTCACTGTCTTGGGTTGGAACCCGGGGTTGGACAGCAGAAGGACAACATTCGTGTCGTCATGGGAGAACCCGCCGTGCTCCTCCTGCTTCGCATGGCTACCGGAGTACGTAACGCCGACATTCGGGGTCACGATGATGTCCGGTGTGCGGGGGTCCTGGGTTGGGTCGTTGAAGTTAAGGAAGAGCGAAGGGCCGTAATAGATTTGCCCCAGCCCGATTCCGGTAGTAGTGGAAGGGTTCGCTTCGAGGATTGAGGCGGCATCGTTCGTATCGAAGGAGCTCTTCAGCCAAACCAGCGAGACGTCATCTTCGGTCGGTCCAATTCCGGTTGGATTGTTGGTGGATTCCGAGAATGGAATGAAGCCCGCGTTGGAGAGCAGGGTGACAGGTGAAGTGCCATTGATGGTCTGACCGACATAACGGCTGGGATCGATGGGCGACTGGCCGTGCTTGGCAGTAATCACGATCAGGGTCGAATTAAGGAGCCCTTGTTTCTGCAACTCGCTGACAAATGCCCCAATCGAGGCGTCGACGAACTGGAATTCGTTGATCAGCGCAGCGCTGGGCGTGCCGGCGGCATCCAGATATCCGCCCGTTACATGGTTGCTGGCTTCAATGAGCTTCTGGCCCACGCTAACCGCCTGGAAGTTCATGCCGAAGATGGTGGGAACCTTGGTAGGTTTAGTGCCGAGGTGATTCTTCCCGTCGATCTCGTTCAGAATCGCATCTACTTTCAAAGTGTCGTAGCACTGGATGTTCTCGAAGCTGTTGGTCCAGGACGTCAGATCCGAGCCTTTATCACGGATTGTGGCGCACGAGATACCCGTTGGTGTTTTGACTCCCGGAAGACCGATGACAGTGGAGTTGATTTCAGGTGCGTAGAAGTCGTCGAGCGCACTCGGTCCGATGCCCGAGGCAACGGAAGCGTACGCAGGGTGTTTGTCGGACCACGCCGCGTAGCCGCCAGCCGCATGAATCACGCTGAAGATGCTGTTGGTGCGTACGAATTGCCACGGGAAAACGGGCGCGCAGCCTTGACTGGGGTCGCGAACCAGTTTCTTGGGGTCGATGGAGGCCAAGCCGCCGTCCGTTAGCGCCGCGCCGGGCGCGCCACCATTCACCTTGGTCTTGTCGAAGTCAATGCCTTCTTCATACTCGGTGGTTGTGCCCGTTGGCGCCCCATACGGCTTGCAGGGGCCAGCCCCAAGGCCGTTGCCGGTGGTTTGAGCGGGAGCGTCATAATTCCGCGAATAGGCCACGTCGTAATAGACGCCGGTTAGGGCCGGGCTTCCACCCGTGACAATGGCGGTCAGGCCGGGGAAGGAGTCTGAGGGTTTTGACGTGCTGGCGGAGACGTAGTTGTTCGCAGTCTGGCCTAGGGCAGCAATTGCCGGACAAAACGGTTGACCGTTGTTGGCGGTGCTGATGCCATTGGCGCAATTCAAGAAATCGACTGCGTGCATTCCGTCGACGCTGATGAGCAGCACATGCTGGATCTGGGCTCGACTCGTGCTCTTGCCGGAAGCTTGAGCGAATGCCACCGAGGCTGCGAGTAACAACACCAGCAATGGCGTGCTGATGCGAAGTCTACGAGACAAATTCATGGGTTTCCTCCAGGGGATTGAGAAAGCTTTCCAGAAGTACCAGAAGAGGATCAACGCAGGGTGACAGCAGGATTAAACCAATATGAAAACGGCGGGCTAAGGCGTTCTAACGGCTTGGCTGAACGACCAGGATCATGCCGGGCCGGAGTGTGGCGAGGTTGCCGTTGTTGCGCTTGAGAGCGGCAACAGTGGTTTTGTAGGCGGTCGCGATGGAATAAAGAGTCTCGCCGGATTTCACCTTGTGACGGAGGACGCTTGCCTGTTCGGAACTCTCTTTGTCATTGTCATCAGATTTTGCCGGCTTGTGATTGGTGAGCTTCGCCGTGGCCGTTGGTGTCGCCTTCGCTTTGTGCGCGCTCGATTTTGTCGATGCGGTCGATGCGGTTTCGCTGTTCGGCGTAACCGGGAGGTGGAGGGCGAGAACCTTGCGTCCCCGGAGGCTGTCGCCCCGGGGCAGGCCATTCCACTGCCGCACCATCAGCGCGGAAACACCGAAATTCTCCGCAACGGTCTCGACTGTATCGCCCTTCCGGACCTTGTAGCGTGTAATACGCCGCGCGTAGGTGGCTCGATCGCTCGGCGCGTGTTTTGTGGGTGCGACCGGAATGATCACTTTGGCATCCGCTTGAAGCTCCGAGCCATCAATGTGATTCACAGCGGCGATCGATTTGGCCGTGACCCGATACGATCGGGCAAGGGAAGCCAGCGTATCGCCCGGCTGAACTTGGCGATAGCGCCACCATAACCGCATTTCGCTGGGGATTGCAGCAATTGCCGTCTGATATTGTTCTTTGGTCCCGGCTGGAAGATGGAGTTCGAATTTGCCTTCTTTCGGCGTAGTCAACCGCAACAAGCTGGGATTCAGCTCCTGCAGTTGCGCGGGAGTCGCGTCCACGCATTCGGCCACTAGGCGCAAATCCACAGGATAAGTGATCGTTACCCGGTCATAAGCCACCCTCTCGTCCATCGAGACGTCATCAAAACCGTACTGAGACAGGTTCTTGGTCATGATGGTGACGGCCAAAATAATGGGAACGTAATTGCGGGTTTCTTTAGGAAGAACGTTGCGCCGGTAAAGCTCCCAGAAATCGGCGTACCCGGTCCGCTTGACGGCAGCCTGCACCGTGCCCGGTCCGGAGTTGTAGGCGGCCATGGCGAGATACCAGTCGCCGAACTGGCCGTAGAGATCTCTCAAGTGACGCGCGGCCGCTCGCGTGGATTTTTCCGGATCCTGGCGCTCATCCACCCACATGTTGTGCTGCAGGCCATAACCACGGGCCCGGCTGCCCATGAACTGCCAAATGCCGCGTGCCCCGACGCGAGAAACAGCGAGGGGATGAAATCCCGACTCGGCCTGAGCCAGATAAATCAGATCCTGCGGCACGCCCTCTTCCTTGAGAATCGAAACCATCATGTCGTGATAGCGGCCAGAGCGGGCGAAAGCGCGTTCGAAGGTGCCGCGTCCACGATTGGAGAAGTAGCTGATGTAACCCGCGACCGGGTCCGTCATCATCAGGGGCAGGTCGGAGCGGGTAGATTTGATTTCAGCTTGAGCCTTGGCCTTTACTCTGGCGTCTGCCGAAGGAGTGATGCCGTTCGTCTCGTCGATGGGTGCAGGTTCGCTCTTTTGTGCCTCCGAGTCGGATGCTAAGGCACCCAGATCCAGATGATTGACGCCGTCCGTGATGTGGTCAAATTCCCTTTGCAGGCGATCGTCGGAGCGCACATCGAAGTTGCTTTCCAGCAATGCATTGAAGGCGTTGTCGAAATGTTCTTTGGCGGCGTCAGTCTGGCCGGCGTGATAGGCGTCTAATCCAGACTGATATTGTTTTTCAACCCGGGCGATCAGATCGTCCACCGCGTCACGAGCCGCTGGCGCCGATGGCGCTTGAGTATGGTCCGCCGCCTGAGACGCAGCCTGCGCTTGCTCTGCCGGGTTTGGCGAGGGCGCGGCGGATTCAGTCTGGGTTGCTGGCGCCGGGTCGGAAGCCGCAGCCGTGAGTGATGGAGCAGTTGCGGCGGACGGCAACTCAACTGGCTTCTTCGCTGACTGGCAGGACGAGCCAGCGATAGCTATTACCACCAGCACCACAATCCGCACCTGGAGTTTTGCAACTCGCATAATTTTCTTGGAGATACGAATTGCTCCCTAGTGTCGAAGTTCGCTGAATTCTATCAAAAAAATCGTACGCCGCGCGCGGCATCGGGTCAACGCCGAAAAGGTACCTCCAACAGTTACCTTCGGCACCGGTCCGGATGGTTACTCACAGGTACTCAGACGGCGAAAACAGTGCCAAAGGTTTGAAAGAGATGCATCGAGCAGGCGTCTTCCAGCGCTAATCGGGCGATTTCAGACGCGCCAATAGTCAGGACGCCAAACCTGAATCGCTTTCTTGATATCCGCCGGTGATAACTTCTCGGACAAAGTTCGTTCGCCAGTCTTGGTATTTCCACATCAGAGGCGAAACGCAGCGCGATTAACTGCCGTTCGGTTAACTCCGGAATACGCGAGCGCAATGGCTCAGGCAAAAGTGCAGCCAGCCTCAGCCGCTCCTCGAGGCGAATTACGCGGTCCTGGACCTTGAGTGAGTACTGCCGAAATCTCACGACTGCGGTAGCTGCGCCTGCCGCTACCACGAAGAATGCGGCTGAATGCCAACTGGGATGCCAGAAGAAATGGACCGCCGCAGCAATTGCCGAAAGACCGAAGACTGGGAGGACGAAAAAGCGAAACGGTGGATCGAGGCGCGAGTGGTTCGCCAATGTCTGGGGCTTCTTTTCGGCCATGCGTGACCCCCGGTGGGCGAGAGACGTGCCAGTGTAGCAGAAGAAGGGAGCGCAGGCTCGGATCGATTCTGATGAGAGTGATGCTACGGTGGAAACGCAAGGGTTCGGGAATTCCCCCGACTCCCGAACCCCTGGCGTCGCTTGCCGGTGCTATTTCAGGGAGGCTAGTACCTCTTCGGCCTGAGGCACGTTCTGGGCGCGCAACTCGGCCTCCGCTTCGCTCTCCGGCAGGCTATACATAATCTTGGTGCCCTTGAAACTGATTGAGATCTTGCTTTCAGATTGAAAAAAGGTCCATGGAGGCAGTATGAAGCGATATCAATTGATCTGAAGTTGGAAGGTGGCTTGACAGGGACCGAGAGCCAGACCAAAATTATCGGCATCTCTGAAAGGCGTGTGTGGTATGCCGGAGAAGAAGATACGTTTCGCCGAATTCGAGTTGGATTTCGGCCGTTTTCAGCTGTACCGTGGCGGAACTCCAGTGCGGCTGGAAGGTCTTCCCCTGCAATTGCTGATGTTCCTGGTCGAAAACAGAGGGCTACTGGTAACACGAGAACAGATTGCTGAGGCGCTGTGGAGCAAGGACGTTTTCGTCGACGTCGAACAAGGTATCAATACCGCGATCCGAAAAATACGCATGGCGCTGGAAGATAATTCTACCCAGCCACAGTATTTGCAGACGGTAGTCGGAAGAGGCTATCGCTTTGTCGCCGCGACCATCGTGAAGGAAGAGTCGCCTTCCGGGAATTCTCGAAGCGCTGAAGGGTTCACGGTTTCGGCCGAAGAGTTAGGACGCGCAATCATGGCAGCGGCGGGCTTGGACCCTGATGATCCTAAAGCACCCCCGAAGGGGCCCGGCGAGTCTTGATTTCGGCGAGCCCCGGAATCCTGCCCGTGGTTCCGCGAATCCAAGGCAAGTATGAAAGCTATCCAAGTCAAGCAAGTCGGCGGACCGGAAGCGATGGAACTGGTGGAGTTGCCGGTTCCGCAACCGAAGGCGAACGAGGCAGTGGTGAAGCTGGCTGCCTCGGGCGTGAACTTCATCGATGTCTATTTCCGCGAGGGGCGGTACAAATCCCCAGTGCCATTTGTCCTCGGCCAGGAAGGCGCCGGGGTTGTGACAGCAGTCGGTGCGGAAGTGAAGTCGGTGAAAGTGGGAGATCGTGTGGCCTGGACTGGCGTGCACGGAGCCTATGCGGAGTACGCATCTGTGGCCGCCGACCGGCTGGTGCCGATTCCACAGGGCGTCAGCGATCAACAGGCTGCTGCCACCATGCTGCAGGGAATGACCGCGCAGTACCTGTTGTACGACGCTTATCCGCTGAAGCGAGGCCAGACGGCTCTGATTCACGCCGCGGCCGGGGGTGTGGGTCTCCTGCTGGTGCAGATGGCGCACAACATTGGCGCGCGCGTGATTGCCACGGTTTCCACCGAGGAAAAGGCGAAGCTGGCGCGCGACGCGGGTGCGGACGAAATCATTCTCTACACGCAAGGCGATTTTGAAGCCGAAACAAAACGGCTAATGGCTGGCAAGGGTGTGGATGTCGTCTACGACTCGGTGGGCAAAACGACATTCGAGAAGGGGCTGAACGTCCTGCGGCCGCGCGGAATGATGGTGCTCTTCGGAGGCTCGAGCGGCGCCGTGCCGCCATTTGATCCGATTATTTTGACCCAGAAAGGTTCGCTCTTCTTGACCAGGCCGTCGCTAGGAAACTACATCGCCACGCGCGAGGAGTTGGTGGCGAGATCAAACGCGGTGTTCAGCATGATCACGGAAGGCAAGCTCAAGCTTCGCATCCAGCACACCTATCCTCTCGCCGAAGCGCAGCAAGCCCATCGCGATCTCGAAGGCCGGAAGACGACTGGGAAGCTGCTGTTGATTCCGTAAAAGCGACGAGGTTATGGCTTATTCCGCACCGGTTTCAGATGATACGGAGGTTGGGAAAGTCTTGAGCGTAGCGGCTGGCGTCGCGGGTCATCAGCCTGTCCGCCTTCAGCAACGCGTGTGATGCGATCATGAAGTCCGCTGGCAACCGTTTTGGCGAACCCCCGCCGGAACGGCGTCTCCGAATGGCATATGCGGCGAAGGTTCTTGCCGCCATGTGCCAGACGTCTTCTCCCAGGTCGAAATCGACTGCGATGGTCATCTCCGCCAGTAATTGCTCAACCCGCTGCGGATCGCCCGTGGGGATGGCCGAAAGCTCGACGAAAACTGGGGCACTTACCACCAGCGCCCCCTCGGCGTGCGCTTTTGACAGCTCGGCGGCGATTGCAGCTGCTAACGGTCCTCCTGACCAGAATAGAGACAGGATATTCGTATCCAGGGCCGTTCTCATTCGTAGTCTTTGTCGCTTCGCATGTCGTCAATCCAGGCCCTTATTCCCTCTTCGCCGCCGGGGAACGGACCCAGAATTCCGATGTATTTTTCGAAGGGATTGACTTCCGAGTGGTGGGGACGGATCACGGTGCGACCTTCCTCAATCACAAACTCGACGCGGTCGCCGGGTTCAAGCCCGAGCCGTTTACGAATCTCTTGCGGAACGGTGATCTGGCCCTTCCTGCTGATTGTACTGGAGTTCTTCATCTTTACTTATTCTCTTTACAGTAAAGATACGGCTCTTTACCGACGAAATCAAGCTTCTTCTTTGCATCTCTGTGAGCCTATCGCTTCCTCGTGTAGTGCTTCGCGTAGGCCGGAACTTCGCGGCTGGGATCGAGACGCAGATCACCGACCGGCGCGCCTGCGATCATCTCCAGCGGCACGACTCCTGCCCATGTCGGAAACGAATAATCCTCTTCATCGTCAATCGCCGGCCCGCTCCGCACCTTGGCCGAGAACTCGTCGATGGGCACACGCAACACAGCTGTTGCCTTGAGTTCGCGCTCATTGGGCTGCCGCGAGTCGGCCCAGCGGCCCGGAATGATGTGCTCGGAAAGCAGGCGCAAGGCCTCGAGCTTCTCTGCAGGATCATCTACCAGCGTAGCTTTTCCCAGCACAACCACCGAGCGATAGTTCATCGAATGATTGAAGATAGAGCGGGCGAGCACGAGCCCGTCGAGCAACGTGACTGTGATGCAGACTGGGACGCTCTCCTTCAATTGCCGCAGCATGCGGCTGGCTGCGGAGCCGTGAATCAATAGCGTGTCGCCTTTGCGGCCATATGAAGTAGGAATGACAAACGGCTGTCCGTCGACGACAAAACCAACGTGGCAGAGGAAGCCTTCATCGAGAATGCGGTATGCGGCCTCACGATCATAAACAGCGCGCTCGGCTTCGCGAACCAGACGGGTTCGTGGCGTCGGCGTGCAGGGCTGAGACATGCGGAAAGAACTCCGGCAAGCGCCAAGGATGGGTGAAGGAAAAGTGTAACATCCGACCTCAGACCACGGACGTCAAACATGCCGTGCGACAGGCCGATGTCCGACGCCTGATGTCCGACGCCGACTCACCTACCAGTGGAATTTCATTGCGAACTGGAACTGCCGCGGATCGTACGCCGCCGTCGCCTGCCCAGCATTTGTAAACAGTGGGCTGACGGCGGACACGTTGTACCGGTTGGCGAGGTTGAACATATCGGCAATCAGCTCCATGTTGAAGCGCTCGCCGAAGTAAATGCGCTTGGCGATGCGCAGATCGTCAAACACGTTCCAGGGGGTGAGGCCGGCATTGCGGCCCAGGTTGCCATCGAGGGAGAGCAGGGTGCCGTTGAAGTCCGCGAGGCAGGGCTCCTGCAAAACTCCGGTGGGCGAGAATTTCGAGGCAACCGAAGGAAAGCCAAGCGCAGTGCACCCCGGGTTGACGAAAGTATTGGGGCGGCCGGTGAGAGACGATTCCTGGAGATTATCGCCGTTGCCGGTGATGATATTGAAGGGCCTGCCAGAGTCAAATTCGACGAGGGGAGCAACGGTCCAATTGCTGAAGAGCTTGCTGGCAAAACCGTCGCCCCCTAATTTGCCGGACTGATAGACGCCGCTGAAAACGAAGCGCTGGCGCTGATCAAACAACGAATTAGAGCGATCCAGGCTGGGGTAGAAGCTATCTTGCGGCGTAGTGGTCGATTGAAGATCGGTCGAGTCATCGATGGCGTGCGACCAGGTGTAGGAGGCGAGGAATTCGTAATGATTGCCGAAGCGCTTGCGCAGATTTGCGCTCAGGCCGTGATAGACCGAGCTGCCGTTGGAGTAGTTGGCGTCCATGTCGCCGAAGGGAATACAGTTTGCCAGAGTGGCGGGATTGCAGGAGGTATTGATGTCGGCGACGTTATAGCCCGAGGCCTGGAAAAACTTCAGGACTCCGGGAAACTCTTGTAAGCAAGCCCCCGCACCGGCCGCGGTTAAAGCGTTGGCAATCGAAGGATTCAATCCGCTGGGACGGAAAAAACTGGTAAGAGCGGCCGAGACCCACGGTTGGCCACTGGGATTGACGCCGCAGGGCCTAAAACCCTGCGAGGAGGGGCCGCTCCCGACCCCCAAGGGCCCGCCAATACTCGCGTACGATGTCGGATCGCTCTGGGCCGCTAGAAAGTTTGCCACCAGCAGATCGCCGCGTTGCGGGTTGGCATTGATGGGATGGTTCAGATGGCGTCCACCGTTGAAGTTGTAAGCCAGACTGAAGGCGAAGCCTTGTCCGAGGTCACGCTCAATGGTCAAGTTGGCCTGTTGAGAGTAGGCGAACACGAAGTTTTTCGATTGCGGATAGCCGAAGGGCTGGAAGAACAGTGGAAAGCCGTCGGTTATGTAATTCTGGTTGAGAAACAGAGAATTGGGGAAGTTGAGCGAAGTGAATTGCTGCTGATTGGGCAAGTACCCCAGCGCAGGAATTAGTGCGGCCGGCCCGGGCGCGCAGCCGGGCCTATTAATGAGTCCCTGGAAAACCGGAATGGCATTCAGGTTGGCAGGATTGCCAGCTCCCGCGCAAGTGCCCGTCCCGGGGAAGGCTAGCTGGCCGCTGGAAGAACCATCTGAGGCATCGCCCAGGAAATACAAAGCCAGCAGAGGATGATCATAGAATATGCCGTAGGAAGTGCGTACCACGGTTTTGCCGTCTCCCTTGGGATCCCACGCCAGCCCGACGCGCGGCTGGAAGTGGTGCGTTTCCGTTTGAATACCTTTTTGCAATCCCAAATAGTTATATCCGGCCTGGCCGAGCGGAGTGATTGGCTTGAACGTGGGCGGAACCTCAACGTCGTAACGCACACCATAGTTCAGAGTGAGATTGCGACGAACCTTCCACGAGTCCTGCCAGAAGGCGCCAATCTGGATGTTGTGAAACGTGTCGCTGGGACTTCCGAATCCCTGGATGAAATTACCAGGAAGCCCGGCGCCATAAGCCTGCACCGGATTCAGGACGGGGAAGGGGCTAGGAAACGCGGCGAAGGAGCCGATGTTGTAAACCCCGCCGTAGTTGACGGTGAAGGTGGCTGTGAGTGGGAGGTAGTTGACGTCGACACCGAACTTCGTGTTATGTGCGCCGATCGTCCAGGAGAAATTGTCGGTGAACTGGTAGCGCTGCTCCACCCGTTGAACGTAGGAGTACGGTTCACGACCGAAATAACCGAAGCCAGGAATGTTAACCGCGGGATCGGCGCCCGCGGGAATGGCTGTGTTGTAAGAGTAGGCTAGCCCGCGGCGGGCGTACTGGAAGCGGAACTCATTCACCTTGTTGTTGCCCATCGTCCAGGTGTCTTGCACTACGCCGCTTACGTCGCGGTAAGTTTGTTCGGAGGTGCGTGAGTAGGCGTTCTGTCCGAAAGGCTGGTCCTGGCCGCTGCCCTCGATACCTGTCGTGGTGCTGGGGCTCACATTGGCCCGCAGGGTGAGCCGGTTGCTGCGATTGATGTTATGGTCGAGGCGGAGCGAGTAAAGGCTGGTTCCCTCAAATACGGGGAAGTTGCCAACCTGTGAGCCGAGGGTTTGAAAGGAGGCAGGGACGTGGCTGGAACCGAAGCTCGCCGGTGCTGCGCAGGCTAACGGGGTACAGCTGGTTGGGAAGCCGGACCAACTGGAGAGCAAGCCGCCACTGGTGCCCAAGGCCAGACCCGTCGGCCACGCTCCCTGCAGGGCTTGGGCGGAAGACGCGCCGGCAACCACCTCGTAGGTCTCGATGTTGGGGAGTCCGATGGCGCCGACTTCGGCTGGCGTCAGACCTGCCAGGAATGCCGCTTGCGTCGGGGTGACTTGAATAGTACCGAACGGAAGAGGCACCAGACCTCCGGCCGTGCTGGCAGTGTCAAAATTCTGAAAGCCGTAATACCCAATGTCGCTGGCCGGGGCGATGCTGGAGAATCCCGTCTCGTGCCGGCGTGTGACCTCATAGGAGAAATAAAAAAACGTCTTATCTTTCTTGATGGGACCGCCGAAAGCGGCACCTGCCTGCACGCGCGTGTAAGCGGGATTCGGAACTGTGCTGAACGGATTCACGGCCTGAAAATTCCGGTTGCGCAAGTAGCCGAAGACGTCGCCGTGAAAATCGTTCGATCCCGAGCGCGTGATGATGTTGACGACTCCGCCGGCAGCGCGGCCATACTCCGGCGCGTAGTTGTTGGTGATGATCTGAAATTCCTGCACCGCTTCCTGTGACACTGTGGAGCGTACTCCGTTTACCGAATTGTCTGTGGCGTCGGCTCCGTCCACGTTCACCAGGTTTGCGCGAGCGCGCTGGCCGCTGATGTTGAGCCCGGAGGTAGGTGCCGGACCCACGAAGGGAGCGTTGTCGCGCACCACCTGAGAGTCCGTCAAAGTGAAATTAATGTAGTTGCGGCCATTGATGGGAAGATTGTCGATGCGGCGCTGTCCGATCGTGTCTGTCGTCGAGGTACTCGAGGTCTCTACCAAATCCGCTTGGGAAGTGACCTCCACTACTTCTTTTCCGGTAGCAACCGCCAGCGAGACTGGAAGCTCCACCAGCCCTCCGACCGTGATGCTAACGTTGGTGGCTTCCACCCCGCCAAAGCCGGGTGCTCCTATGTTGACGATGTACGTTGCCGGGGGCAACTGCCGAACACTGTAGCCGCCCTGGCCGTCGCCGGTGGCGCTGCGAACCACTCCTCTGGCCGCGTCTTTCACAGTAACAGTGGCGTTGGCCACAAGATTACCCTTGGCATCCTTTACGGTTACATGCAAGTCGCCGGCAGCCACTCCGCCCTGACCGAAGGCGATGGAGGACAACAACACAACCAGCAGTGCGATGGAGAAGGTTCTGAGGCTGCAGATCATTGTCATGCGGAAGATGGTCATGCGGATCCTGATCGTGCGGATCGTGATCATGCGGATCATAGAGGCTCCCTTGATTCTGCTCACTTGAAAGTGGCGGCAGAACAAACTCCAACGGCGATTAGGCTGAAGCGCGAGCAAACTGCGGGGACAATAGATTCCCGCTGGTTTTTACACCAGAACGGTGAAGGAAAACAAGGAAGGAATGACGAGGGGTGGTGCGCAAGTTACCCCGGCAGTTCGCTAAAGCACGGCGATGCCGGGGCGGATTGTGGCATAAAGCTCGCCGCACCGTCTGTGATAACCGGCAACACCTCTACCGCATCGCGGACAGACGAACCGGAACAGCGGGATTCTGCAGGCGGCCCAGCAGCATTGCGGCTCCGCTCAGTTGCTCGTAACGGTCGACCACTCGCACCGCCGCGAACCCAGAGTTGGGCCAAGCCAATGCCAGATAAATCCGCGCCAGCGCCACCGTCGCGTTGCGGCGGAGTAGCAACGCGTCATTCACCAGTTGCTGCGCAGCGCCGGCAACGCGCACATCGCCGCTGGCAAGAGCCGCTTCGCCAACGCGCACCAGCACCGACGCGTTTCTTCCCGCCATCTCGACATAGGCGGCCATCGCGCGCAAGCGTTCGCGACGGACCATGCGGAACTGACTCGGCTGCAAACGGCGCCGCAGGTAATCGTCCTCGGCGGGATCAATCAAATTGCGGAACGCTTCGATATCGATGGGACGAATCGCGACCGCTAAGTTGGTGCTTCGCCTGGCCTGCAGGCTTTGGGTTACGGCAACGCTCAAAATAGTGGCGAGCGCAAGTACAGCGGCGATGACGATGATGATGGCCAGATTCATTGTTGCAGTAGACGCTCCAGTTCCCGGTTCCAGATGTCGAGATTATTCTCGGGCAGCGGAACCGCAGACGTAGTGGCAACTTTCTGGGGGACGAGGAGGTAGTAAAACCAAATCAGGACACAAACGTGGTACGTGGCCCCGTTGACGAAATCAAGAAGGTAACTCTTGTCGAGCCAAGCCCCGCTGGCGCTCAGGGCCCAGGCAGCCATGTGCTCACACCAGACGATGCCTAGTCCGAGCGCAATTCCGAAGGCTCGATGATTCCAGACCAAGTCAAAATGTGCGGCGAACAGAAACAGGAACAGTGCCAGCCCACAGTCGACCACGTACGAGCTTTGTAAGAGAAGATGGGCGTGGGATATCGAAATGATCTGTCGGTGGACTACCGGAGTGCAAGCGGCAGCCGCAACGGCCAGCAGCACGAAAGCGGCGCCCGCGCCACTAATCAGGCGGCTGCCTACCTTGGCTAGCGCAGGCCGGGATCGCAGCAGGTGAAAAAATAGTTCTCCAATCACCGCGAACTTGATGGCCCCTTCAATGATTGCGCCGGCCCAAAAAGCCTTCCAAAAGGCCTCGGTGCTGACCCAAGGAAGAATGTCCATTGCGTAAAGGGTGAATTGTTCAATCGCCCCGAAGACGAGGTAGGCAAGGAAAAACGGAAAGAGCTTGTGGAGCCCACGCCGCCAAAGGAATATCGCAAGCGCCGCTTGGAGAACCTGCGGCCCGAGCCAGAGGTAATGCCATAGCACTGAGTGAGGCTGCAGCATAGGCGTAGCTCGGCACTATACTGCGACTTTCACCAGACGGCAACGTCTTCCCTAATCGTGTTCGGATTTCGTAACGGCCGCAAAGATCTACGGCTTGCCGCTGCCGCCGCCCACGTTGCCATACCCGCCATCCGCACGGGCAACGGTGGGCACTACCACAGTGTTAAGGAGCATCAGGGCTGCAGCGACGACGAGTAGCAAACGTTTCACGGTTGTTTTCTCCTTGTTTGGAAAAGCGAACCGTGATATTTTCATGTCCCTGAGCTGCTAGGAAGAGCACGCTAGGCCCCTTCCCTGTTCGGAATTCGTAACAAACTGCCCCAAAATCAGCTTTCTACGGGAAGGACTCTAGGCCCGAGCATCCGGATGTTTGCAGAATTCGGCGCGTCTGTCTTCGTTTCGGAAACAGCCGCGACCGTGGCCGTACTGGGGTGAACCGGCGATAGCAGGTAGTAGCACCAGATCAAGACGCACACGTGGTAGGTGGCCATGTTGAGGAAGTCAAGGAGATATCCCTTCGCGAACCATCCGATGTTCGCAAACACGGCCCAAGTGGCAAGGTGGACGCAAGCTGTGGTGCTCGCTCCCACGGCAATTCCGAAGCTCCAGCTATTCCAGGCGACATGATAATACGCCGCGAAAAGGAAGATGAAGAGCAAGAGACCGCAATAGATCATGAAGATAGTTTGCCCGAGGATGTGCCCGTAGGAACTCAATGGGAACGTAGCCGCGACAGGGGCATGGGCAGCGGCCCACGCTGCGAGCGCCACCAAGACTGCTCCCGTGCAACCGATAAGCAATTTGCCCAGCTTAGCCTCGGTTGGCCGCGAGCGAACAAGATGAAGGAACAACTCTAGGACAAACGCAAACTTCAGCAACCCTTCAATAACGGCTCCAGCGCAAAACGCGCTCCACCACGCCTCGGCGCTGATTCCGGGCAGCCAGTCCAGCAACCACAAAGTGAGTTCCTCTGACGCCTCGTAGATTAAATACGCAAAGAAGAACCGAAACCGCTTGTGAGTCCCGCGCCGCCAGAGCACCACGGCGAGGATCGCCTGCAGAACGTGAGGTCCGACCCACAGATAGTGCCACAGAAATGAATGCGGCTGCAGCATGGCCGTCGCTTGGCACTATATCGCGTCGCCTCAGCGGCTGCAAGAAAGGAACTGCGGATTCGGTACGAATGGCGCGCCCCACGGTTGTTTTCCCTTTCCTCCCGGCGCACGGGCGTGGTACTTTTCTGACTGGGCTACATGCGGCAAGAACGTTCCCACGTTGCTGGCCGGCAGTAGGTCACGGCGAAGCCCATGACGTTGAAATCCGCCTTGCAGGATCTGCGAGAAACCACGCTGGCCGCCATTTCCGGGCTGCTGGCGAAGCTGGCTTATCTCGCGTCGCTGCGCAATCGCGAGGGCGGATACTTGCATTGGGGTTTTGCGCTACTGCATGGAGCGGAAGCCTCAGACCGCGCGCTGAAGACAGCTCACACAGAGGTATTGTCCACGGTGCTGCGGACACCGATATCCGAGCTAGTAGAAGATTTGCGCCAATCCAGCAACGATGGGAATCAGACAGCGGGCGCATACGTGGAAGGCATGCGCCAGCAGGTCGACCAACTTCTTCCTTCCCCGCAGGATGAAGCCTCCGCCCGGCACCTTAATTCAGTGCTGACTGCCCTTTCGAGCCTGGAGCGGGAGAAGAACCAAAAGCGTGCCACTCCGTCAGCTTCATAGCCACGCCCACCACCTGGCCGATGATCTCCGCTTCCTGAGGACAGCGCAGCACTCGAATGGGAACCGGCGACAAAGGATGCGGCTGTAAGACGATGTCGTCGCGACGCATGCTGCACCAGCAGCACGTATGGCCGTCGCGGGTTTCTACAAAATAGATAGGACGCTCGTACTCGCAGCGCCACAAACCCTCCACCACCTTATTCTTCGCTTCGTCGATCTGGATGAAGCTGCCGGGCGGGAGAATCGGGTACATCGTGAAATCCTGGTTACCGATGTAGCCGTAGGTAAAATCGCTATGCGCAAATTGCGCCAGATAGGACAATGGCACAACCCCCCACTGTTCTACAATCCTGCCTAGATTCGCAGTCCGGTGCTGATCGAAGGCAGGATCGATGCGGACCGGCATTTGCACGGAGGAGATTCCGGCGAGCGCCTCGGACACATGTGATCGCCGCGGGGAAATAAGCCCTAAATCGGCGGGCATATTATTCATGTCAACGCCGTACCAGGCCAGCAGCTCCCGCAGGTCCCGGCGGTAAATCACGGCTAGTGTGTAAAGGCGGAAAATACTGGGCAAAACGCCTTTGGTTTCAATATCCGACAAACGGCTGGGAGGAATTGAGAACTCCTCGTTGCGATATTTTTCGGCCATACGCGCACTGGATGTCTCGATGTCGCGCAGGGTCAACCCGAGTTTCTCGCGCAGGGTCCGAAGACTCTTACCGGCTGGAAGCATGTGGCCCCTCCAAGGAAGTGTCCAGCATCATAGCAGGGCAGTGGGGCTTCTTGTCACGATTTGCGAAATTTTTTTATCCGGCAACGTTTGTTACGAATTCCGAACACGCTCAGCCCAGCGACTGGCTTGACAAAACGCTAATTCAAAGATAACGCGTTAAGATCACGCCGACGGACGATTTTTCTATCAGCCCACCCGGTTTGTTCGGATTTCGTAACAAGACGGTTCAAAAAATGCAAAAACGTCCTCTTCGACCCCCTACGGCTCCATCCTAAAATTTGATTGTTCCAGGCCCGCGTCTTCCTTTTCGAGCGTCCTGTGGGCCCACGCCATGCGCGGAGTATTATGCGCGATGCCGAACTGGCCTCGGCTGTTCAGCACGATAATCCCACCGTGGCCATGCAAGCGTTGCTTCAAATAATTCACGGCTTCCTGCGCGGCCCACTCCGGCAGATTGCCCGCCGATACGCGGTCGGCAGTCCATTTCGCCAGCACCAGCTTCATAATCGGCTCGCCCCAGCCCGTCGTCGATACGGCTGCGCTCGAATTATCCGCATAGCAACCGCATCCGATCAGCGACGAATCGCCCAGTCGTCCCGGAGACTTGTTCAGAGTGCCGCCCGTTGATGTCGCCGCAGCGATATTGCCCTCATGATCGAGCGCGACCGCTCCTACCGTGTCGTGCGAAATGGTCACATCGTCAGAACTCGGCGCGAACAGGTCGTTGCCATGCTGCGCGGCTTCCCGCTGATATTCACGCAGACGTTCAACCTCGCGCGGGATGATCAAATCATCGTTATTGCATAGCGGAATGCCATGCTGCGCGGCGAACTTTTCCGCGCCTTCGCCTACGAAATACACATGCGGGCTCTCACTTAGAATCTTGCGTGCCGCCCGCACCGGATTGCGCACGCGTTCAACGCATCCCACTCCTCCAGCCCGGAGGGTAGCGCCGTCCATGATCAGGGCGTCGAGTTGCGCCTTGCCGTCGCGATTGAGAAAACTGCCCCGTCCCGCGTCGAAGGTTTCATCGTCTTCCATGATGACGACGGCTTCCTCGACCGCATCCAGCGCCGCGCCGCCGTGCTCCAGTACGAGCCAGCCTGCACCTAGCGCGTTGCGCACCCCGTGTAGATGCGCTTCCACCATGTCATCCGGGATAGCCCAGGCGCCGCCGTGAACCACAAGAACAGGATTGTTTGACAAAGGAATTCCTCAGTAGGAAAAATGGACTGCCTAGTCTAGCAGGGAGGGCCTGTTTGGAGCGGCGCCCCGGCCCGCTGCCTTTGACCTCAGGGAGTCGAGGGTAATAGCCTGAAGTACCTATACGAAAAGAAAGAACCCGCGATCAGTACAATGTAGACGAAGCAGGAAATACAGAATATGGCCCAGAAATGTAGCCGTCTCGACCTTATCATTGGCTCGTACCGATTCGTGAGCTCAGGCCAAGTCAAGGAGACTGCAAACTGTTGGATTCGTTCTCTAAACTCCCGAACTGTTATGACGTACTGGACGAGGTTTTGCAGCAAAAGGGAGTACAGTAAGGGAAAGAAAAGCACGTAGCCGCCGTATAAAATTGTTCCAACAGCTAACAGCTTGGGAGTTGCCTTTTTGTCGATAACATAGCTAATAAAGGCGCCAACCATCACCCCAACCGTTCCCAGCATGTTTGTCGTGAGATTCGCAGCCAGTCCCGAAATCTGGTCCCCAAGCTGAAACCCAGTTTCCTGAACATATTTGTCTACCTCCTTGAGGTTGTCAAAGTGCCGTCTTACGACTCCTCGCACTAGCGACCCGTAGCTTGCCCGTGTGCTTTCCGATATGCGCCTGGCACTTTTGTCAAGGGCCTCATAATTTCTCGCCCGATCGCCGGTCAGAACGGAGGGGATCGCAGCACGCAAAACGGCCAGTTTGTCTGTGCCGCCACGCAAGTAGGCCCAATGAAAGAGCCTGAAAAACACTGGGGTATTGCTCGGCGTAATCGCACCGGATAACGGTGCGAATACCCTCGCCACTGGGACTCCCGAGAACGTTGCTTCGTATCCACCTTTTTCATGGCGCACAGAGTCGGCTATATAGATGAGCGTGAGATCAAAGAGCTTTCTCGCCGCCAGGTTTGTGAAATCTTCTGGGCTCCCAGCGGGGGCCATCAGAAGCAAATGGTATGGAGTCAAGCGCGTATCGAAATTAATCCAACTAACGTTGTCATTCCTGATCTCGCGAGCCCTGTCTTGTCGGCCGACGGCAATAGGCTGATGAGTCTCAAGATGGCCCCGCTCGAATGATGCTGGGCCTACTATCGCCAGACTCGGGCCCAATAGGGACACTTCTTTCTCAAGCACCAGACAAACGCAGCGTGTCTTTGGCTCGGGGAAAAACATTTTCTCGATCTCACTAAAAGTGCCGGAATAAGCCCGCTCGAAACTGGAAGCGAATACGTACATCGCAAAATGCAGGTCAGCGGCTTCCTGAAAGATCGTCCCGGCAAACATCGCCTTATCGAAGGAGATGCTAATGTTCACGGGATGAGTTGGCGCGACAGTTAGAAGGTCATCCTTAAATTCACGGAAGGCACTCTCGTCCAAGGGCAAACCGCCAACAGCCTCAAACCCTCGAACCCCGTTTGACGAGAGCCGGCACCCGAATGCGCCGCCCCACGCCGATGCGGCTTCGCGTACGACGTCGATTGAGAGATTGGTGAACTTGTTGCTCTCAATTATTTTTTCGAAGAGGAAATCTTTCGCTCTTTCGCTCTTCCACGACTCCTCCGCCGACACACCTACCGACAGCATTAGGTTCTTGATTGAAGAGAACAGGTTTGGCTTCAGCATCATCGGACCTGCGGCGTCCATCGCGAGGTCTTAATTGTAACGGTGAGTTTGCCATCTGCGTCTCGGCCAGTGTCAACGCTCACGACGCTATCGAAGTGTTGGGCGTCCCCGGAAACGGTAATACCATAGTCAGCTACAAACCTCTTTTTTGTAGTTATCTTCTGGACGTAGGCCTTGTCCGGCACAAACTCAGAGTCTTGCAGGGTCTTCTGGCGGAGTGTCTCCTGAAAGTCCTGCCTCAGAGCCCGGTCGGGTATCACAGTCCTAGCGAACTCAGGAATGTTGACCACGTCCGAACTAATCACTTGGACGGCCGTATCCACGATGGCATCTGCTTGTGCCTGGTCTAGTTGCCCCTCTTTCTCTCGCTCACTTGCCCACTTCGTCGTCAAGACTTGGAACAGCTTGGTCTTGTCACGATCTGTTTGCGAAACGTTGCAGTCCAAGAATGTCTTGCAGAAGAAATTCGCGATCCCCGGGCAGTCCGCGAGGTGCACGATCTGATTATCCAAAACCACCATGTCGTATTCTGGATTTGGGGTCGGATGAAAACACATTTTTGTAGTTTCTGATCGGGGCCGGGGAGAACATTTGTCAGCGGAGTGATTTGGATGTTCGTTCGGCGGCCTTGTGTGACGACCTTGTGCCTGAACGCCTCTGCTAAATCCATCTTGAAGATACCGAGGAACTTGCCTGGCAGATTTTCCGCTGTGTAGGTGCAGACCACCATGTCTCCAGCCGAAATGGCGCGCGGTTTTTGGGTCATTGGTACGAATAGCGAATTGGCAAGTTCCTTGGAGTTGTGGACGAAATGGCCCTCGTGTTGAAGAATGTCATTCGCCAATTCGCTCACCCGTCCGCTGGGCTGCCGAAAGGACGCGATCTTAGCCCTGTCGTCAGAAAGGGATTTCTGAATGTGAGAAATGAAAAATTCAGTAATGTGAGGACTGAGGACGCATTCGTTATCCGACAGAATTGACTTCGGCGGATCTTTTTTGTTGTCTAGCAGGCTGCTGAAAAATTGATCGGCAGCGTGGTTTTCTTTCTGTTGTCCATCGTTGATGATGTCGAGCGGCTTGATTTGCCGTCTCTTTTGCGGTCTTAGGGACTAGCTTCGTGCTCTTGCAAGCACACGTCGGCCCCCGACTTACACCGCCGGAACTGCGGTGGCCAGGTTGCGCATGCGCACCAAATTGTAGGCGGCGCAGGCCAGGGTGAATATCCAGTGCACTTTGCTCACTCCGCGATGCCGAACCTTGCGCATGAGCGCGATCGTCTTCAGCCAGCCGAAGCATTCTTCAATCCGTTTCCTCTTCTTCTGGCTGATGGCGTAACCAGAGTGGCGCGTGGTGCGGCCATCAATCGCGCTGCCCCCGCGTCGTCCCAGGTTCTGCGCCACGTGCGGCGTCACCCGCAGATTGCGGCACTCCTCCACAAACCCGAACGTGTCGAATCCTTTATCGCCGCCCACCGTCAGCGGTTGCGTGCCGGGAAGCCTCTCCATCATGATCAGCGCTGCATCCCGTTCCGCTGTCCCGTTCGCCTGGAAGACTTCCGCGTCCACGATCAGTCCGTTGCGGTTCTCCACCAACAGATTCCCGCTGTAACTCAACTTCGACTCTTTCCCTCCGCTTTTGCGCGCCAGCAGAGAGTCGGGATCGGTCTTGGACTCGTGGGTTTCGTTCGAGCGCTTCTCCCCGTGAAAGTTCACTGTGGGATTGCCAGGATCATCCGGCGGAGACATCGGCTTGCCCTCCTTGGGTTGAAAGCTCTTGAGACTCGCCCAGGCTTCTAGCAGCGTGCCGTCCACGGTGAAATGTTCGTCGGAGGTCAGCCCCTTTCCCCGCGCTTGCGCTACCACGCGCGCCAGAAACTCCCGGGCTACATCTGCCTCCAGCAAGCGGTCGCGGTTCTTGGTGAAGGTGGTCGCGTCCCAGACTTCGTCGTCCGCATTCAGCCCTACGAACCAGCGGAACAGCAGGTTGTAATCCATCTCTTCCATCAGCAATCGTTCGCTGCGGATCGAATACAGCATCTGCAGCAACTGCGCTCGCAACAGCTTCTCCGGCGCAATCGACGGACGCCCGGCGCGAGCGTACATCGTATCGAGCCGCCGCGAGAGCTGAGTGAGTACCTCGTCCACCATAGCCCGGATCGCGCGCAGCGGATGATCCTTGCGCACGCGCATCTCGGGAGACAAGTAACTGAACATATGATTCTGCTGCTGATCGTCTCCGCGCATGCCTTCTCGTACCATACAAGGCTGTGGATTAATAGTGGGTTTTTGGCAGCCTGCCAGGCCGTCGGGTTCGCCTATCCCGTTACCTCTGTTATGTATTTTTTCGCGTGTGCCTTGCTACCATGAAGAAGCACGAGGTCTGCCGTTATGAAATCGGGCCATCGGATCGCTCTGGTCCTTCTGCTCTGTCTGTTTGGCGCTGTGCCAACGTTCGCGGATAGCGATAGTTTTTATTGCGCTGGCAGGGGCTATATCGCCTTCGACTTGCGTTCCTTCATCCACCCGGGCCTCAACTCGCCCCACGTGCTAAGGCTCTTCAGATTCGAAGCGCAACGGGGCATCTACAAGGCAGCTGAATGGCCCATGAAAGACTTTCAGGTTCACGCAATGTGGTGCACGTGGGACCGGATCGTGGTAACGGGCTCTGAAAACGCCAGATACGTGTTCGATGTCACGCAGGAAACCGGCGGATCGAAAGCTGATGACGATGTAACCTCGCCACTAGAAGGCCAACTGGGATGGTCTGTAGCAGGGGTCAAAACCCTCGAATCCCACGACTTGGAACACAAGTATCAGCTAGTCCTCTCGGTGTCGACAAAAGGCACGGAAGTCACCCGCAGAGCGGAACTGCTACAACTGGACTCCCAGCAAAAAGTATCCCAGAGCGTCCTCTTGTATGAGCGGCGTTACGAAGAGACAGCAGACTAGTTTTTCAGCAGCCTGCTAGAATATGAACGATCAATCTGGAAATGTTAATCTGCTGGGGGTTCTTCATTAGCTGCACTCCACGACTTACTAATAGAACACAGAGCACAAATGCTGTAACGCGCTGACAGGTGCTCGATCGCGGTGGCCGCTAGTCTTCGACGCGGCGCGCGCATGGGGCACCGGACACCGTCAGGTAACGAGCGTTCGGTCACCATGCTAGATTGTCTCCCGAGTAACCGGATGCCCGGAAGTAACTAAGCAGAAACTCTTTCCTTAGCCGGGTGCCCCATCCTTTCGCGTACTTTGCGAAAGGGTGGGAGTCCGCGCCAAGTGATCCGTGCCCCAGAAACACGAAAGCCCCGGTAGTCATCCGGGGCTTGAAACTGGTACTGGGCACTGCCTGTCATCTTTTACGATAGACCTGCTGCGTGAGGTGTCAAGCCCAATCATCAATGTCGAGTGACCGCGGAGGATGAGGGACTCGAACCCTAATGGCTCCCGAAGGGGCAATGCGCAAAGCAACTAGTTGATCAACTGGTTTGCAGCATGAGATAATGGTAGACATGAAAACCGTGGGTGCATTCGACGCAAAGACTCACCTCAATGAGTTGCTCCAAAGGGCCTCGAAAGGCGAGACCATCCATATTACGAGGCGCGGGATTCCTGTTGCCAAGCTGTCTCCGCCCGATGCCAGGGGGAAAGAAGACGCTCGCAGTTTGGCCGCCTCCATCCGGCGGTTGCGCCATGGAGCGACTCTGGGAAAGCTTTCGATACGCGAGCTAATCGATGAAGGCCGCCGCTACTAAACTCCTCGTGCTCGATGCGTCAGTGGCCGTCGCTTGGTGCTTTGAGGACGAGGCAACACGATTCACGGAGAGCGTTCTCGACCTGCTCTCGGCTGGCGCCGAAGCGCTCGTTCCTTCTATCTGGCCAGTGGAAGTCGCCAACGCTTTGCTGATCGCAGAGCGCCGTAACCGCATTGCCCTGGCCCAGGTCACGGCCATCCTCCAGAAGATCGCTGGACTGCCAATCGCCGTCATGCCCATCGATTCGGATCGCGCTTTCGACCACATCCTGCCCGTCGCGCGTCAACAATCCTTGTCCGGATACGACGCCGCTTACCTGGAACTTGCCTTGCGGCAAGGCCTCCCTCTGGCTACGCTGGATGAGCAATTGCGCCGCGCCGCGAAAACCACGGGCGTCGTTCTGCTGTCTAATTAATCGAGACGCCTGCGGGACGCGAAGAAGAGCACAGCCGCGAGGAATTGATCGCATTGCCATATATCTTCAAGCTACGCGGCCTGCCCCGCTTTCGCCGCAGCAGTCGGCCCGTCCTGGGTTCGAGTCCAGGTGTAGCGCATGCGGTGGATTACAGTGAGCGTCGACAGCACTGCGATCACCCAAAGCACGGGAGCCATGCGGTTGAAGAGTGCGCCGATGATTACGAGCACCAGCCGTTCGGGGCGCTCCATGAAACCGACGCGGCAGGATCCAATGAGCGATTCGGCGCGAGCGCGCGTGTAGCTCACCATGATGGCGCTGATCATCACGAAGGCAGTGAGAACCACATAGAAAAAGCGTTCGCCGCGAGCGTAAAAGATTAGCAAGCCCAGAAACTGTGACGCGTCGCTGTAGCGATCGACCACCGAATCGAAGAACGCTCCGAAGCGCGTGACGCGGTTGGTGGCGCGGGCGACTTGGCCGTCCACGAGATCGAAGAAGCCGGAGAAGATGATCACCAATCCCGCGTAGAAAAACATGCGCTGCTGCGTGACCGCATTGGCGGAGCCGAAAAGAATTGCGGCCCATGTATTCACTACCAATCCCATGAAGGTGAGCACGTTGGGATTGATGCGCGACAGCGCCAGCCAGCGCACAATGGTATCGAGCAACACGCCGCAGGCGCGTCCGAAGGCGCTCGTCCAGCTGCGGTTTGGGGTGGATCGCGTTGGCGAAGCGGCCACTAAGCGCCCGCCTTTTCGGGCTCAGCCTCGTCGTGGATCGTGCTTAGCGCGAGGATTTCCAGTTCGCGCTTGCCGTTGGGCGTGATCACGGTGGCTTCATCCCCTACCTTCTTATTCAGCAGCGCGCGGCCGATGGGAGACGTCGTAGAAATTTTGCCCGCGCTCACGTCTGACTCTTCGCTGGTAACGAGCTTGTATTCCATCTCTTCATTCTTTGTACTGTCAAAGACCTTCACCGTGGAACCCAGCCCCACTTTGTCCTTGGGGATGTTGTTCATGTTGGTCAGAGACAAGTCCGCGAGACGCTTGCCCAGCTGGCGGAAGCGCGCCTTAACGAACTCCTGACGCTGCTTGGCCATGTGATATTCGGCGTTCTCACTGAGGTCACCGAGAGCGGCGGCCCGCTTGATTTCTTTGGGTAACTCGTGAACCAGTTCGTGTTCGAGCGCGTCGACTTCTTCCTGCAATTTTTTTTTGAGTTGATCCGTCATTTCTAACCAGGTGTGCGTGCGGTACGCTCTTGGGATTATAAACCTGTTGGGGTGGGAAGGATCGCAACTTGCCCACGATCGATCTTCGATCGAATTGAGAACGATCGAATCGAGAACTAACGGATCGAGCGCTGACGGATTGATCCAGCCGGATCGGCTGCGTAAAATCCTTTGGATCAGGGGTAGCGATTTGGCGGTTTGGGCTGCCGTCGCCAAAATCATGAAAGCACAAGAGTTACTTGCAAAGCCGCTGGTTCATTGAGGAAGATATTTTTGGCTCTTACGGGTCATTGACAGATGGCCCCAATAGTAGGAGACTTTTGGAAACAACGGTTCCCCCCAAAGCATTTGGTCTAACCTCTTTGCAGGACGCTATCCTTAACGATTGGTTCCGAGCTAACAGCCTTGTGCAAGAGTACTTACAAGCTGGGGTGCTTATCCGAGAAGTTCGCCGGAGCCCATTGGATCTATAGCTGAGGCACGAGAGAGTAATCAATCCCTGGTGGAGTAGACACTTCGATGGCTCTTCGCTTGACATCGCGCAACGTCAAGGAAGCGCGAGTACCGCGCGACCAGACGCTCCTGCAGGGGGAAGAGCGCCATGAGGAGCATTTGCCACGCGACGCCTCGGCCGGATCGAACGCCGGTTCTCATAAGAAAGTGGTAGCCGCGGATGTTGCTCTGGATTGGGTATTGCGGGAGATTGTCCAGCAGGCTCGTCTGGCCACAACAGCCACGGGGGCGTTCATCGGCATCGTCCGAGGACACAGCATTATTTGTCAGGCAACGAGCGGTTCGAACGCCGCTGAGTTCGTCGCTTATTTGAACCGCGACCGACGAATGCTTGACTCATGTCTCAACGCCAACGCTCCGCAGCGCTGCCGTGACTCCGAGAGTTTTGATCAGCTCGACGCGAACACCTGCCGTTATTTGGGTGCGCGCTCCGTGGTCATCGTTCCCATTGTCGATGCCGAAGGGGAGAAGCTCGGGGTTTTCGGTGTTTTCTCGCCTCAAGCAGACGCCTTTTCCACCGCGAACATCGTAGCGTTGCAGACATTGTCTTGCCGTATCGGGGACGCAATGGCCCAGATTGATCGATGCACTTCTGCTTCTGACGGGGGTGCATCCACTCGGCGCCAGTCTGATACAGGCAAGTCTTTGATTCGCGATCGGATTCACGATCGACTGCTTCGCGCCGCCCGACGCCCGCTGCCGGCGATCAGAGGCCCAGTCGCGTGGATTCTTGGAATTTTGGCAGTCCTGCTGCCAGGATTCTGGATTCTGAGCCGCAATGGCACTATAAGTCAGTGGGCGATACACACGTTTGCGAAAGCCCCCGCTGCCGTAACTTCACCGGCGCCTTCCGTTTCGTCAGCACCGCCTTTGTCTGACCACCTCTCATCCGGCAGTGCAGACGCAAATTCCGGCCAGAGCCCAGCGGCCCGAGCTGTTGCGAAAGAAGGCGCTGCCATCGCAGCGGGAGGCAAACTGGTCAAAGACGCGCCCGTCGCGTCCAAGGCAGGGAAGAAAATCTCTGCTCGTTCCACGCCCCGCGTGCCTGATCTGGAGATTGAGAATACGCTGGACGACGCATCGTCAGAGTCACTGCCGTCTGCATCCGTGGACACAGCGAGAGTGCCCAATCAATCGAGCATCTCAGTGCCGCCCCCGTCGAGCGTAGGCAAGCAGGCACCCCCCGCGAATACCGGACGGTCTTCTGTGCCTGGTGGCGCGTCCGTGGGATCGGTCGCGCGGGAAGCTGTGCACCTGACCAGAGCTCCAGACACACCGCGCGCCGAACCAGCGCGCGCGCAGGCAGCACCCCCAGCCGGCGTGACAAGCCAGAAGGCCAGCGCAGCGAGTACCGACCCTGCGCTGGAACCCCCGATCATGATTTCCGAAAACACTGCCCTCGATCGCATTGCTGAGCAAGTGAAGCCCGACTACCCGCCAGATTACCCGGAGGACGCGAGAGCCAAGGACCCGCAAGCTACGGTTGCGGTAGATGTGATTGTGGGCAAGGATGGCCAGGTCGAAAGCGTCGCTCCGTTGAAGGGAGATCCGCGATTGCTGGCGGCGGCCGCTAAAGTCGTGGCGAAGTGGCGTTTCACTCCGCTTCCGCGCAACCACCGTTTCGTGAGATTTGAAAGTCACATCACTGTGCAATTCGCCTCGCCATGAATTTAACGCTACTGCGCTATCGAATCCAAAACTGTCGGGACCGACGCTCTCATCTACGGGCGGCGGCGAGACTTGCCGCTTTCTCGCTGGCGGCATTCCCGCTCGCCTCCTTGGGCAATGCGCAGGCGAAGCCAGAGCCGTCCAATTCGAGGTCTGGCAACGCGGCGTCCGCCTCAGTGCAACACGTCCAAATTCTTTTGGACAAAGGCGCTCCTGCTGTGGAGATCATTACCACTGCGCCCGTGACCCCGCAGATCAGCAAGTCGGATGATGCGATGCGAATGGACATCGACTTGCCGAATACCAACATGTCCGTTCCGGAGAAAGTCGTGCCCATCAAAAATAAGGATCTGGGCACCCTCCGTCTGAGCCTTCGCAACACCACACCGCCGATGGTGCACGTGGAAGTCGATTTCCGGATGCCGCTGTACTACCGGTGGGATTCCGCCGGAAACCGCCTTCTGATTAATTTCCACGAGATTCATAAAGAGGAAACTTCCGCAGTCTCCTCCACGGCCGGCATGACTCCGCTGCCCGTCTCCGCTCCAGCGGATGTCGCCGACTTTACTCACATGGTGCCGGCGGAGCAGTTAGCTCCAGGAGCTTCCGTAACCGCTGACGACGACACCCTTGTTCTGCGTCTGAAACGCTCAGGAGATGTGTACGTCTGTCCGCAAACCGCCGTTTCTGTTGTGCAGTCGCGGAATGGCCCCGACGTTACATTGGCGATGAACAACGGAGGTCTGGAAACCCACCTCGCTCTGAAAAATTCAGCGGACGAAGTGGTCACCCCGGATTTTCGTATTCTCCTGCGCGGTCCCGGAGAATTTCACTACGCCATTCGGGCAGACTCGCGCGGCAACACATGTGTCAAGACTCTTCCCGGGAACACAGCCTCTGCCATCATTTATGAACTGATGGGAGATGGAAAGTATGAAGCCCAGGCAGGTGACCAAGTCGTTTTTCACGATGGGAAGTTGAACGCTGCCAACGTATCTCGCACGGAATCTGTGCTTGCGGTGGAGTGCGGATGCCCACCCCCTTCTCGTCCGACTCTGCCGTCGCTCCACAAGCCTCAGACTGAAATTGCGGTAGGGAATCCGTCTCCCGAGCCATCCGCTTCTGCCGAAGGTCGCCCTGACCCGAGTCCGACTTTGACCAAAAATCCGGTTGCCGCGGGCTCTCTTGCGCCACCCAGTGCAGGACTTGAGATTCCCGAATTACCGGAATCGATGCGTCAGCAACCGCACGCACAGGTAGAAGCGTCGTTGGCCTTCACTCCCAATCCTTCGGAGATGGCCGCGAGACATATGCCCGCGACCTCGCGCCAGTTGCCGTCGACACTCAGTGCCCTGCCGCCGTTGCCACCAGTGGAAAAAGCGCCAGAGGCGCACAAGGGAGTTTTCGGCAAAATCAAGAGCTTCTTTTCACGAGTGTTTCACTAAGAAGATCAAGAGCTGACGTCCACGCGATTTTACCGTCTCCCTGACACCGGACAGAAAGCTACGCCTTCACTGCGGCCATCCCTGACGTTCAGACTAGTGGTGATCGTTATCGCCGTGGCTATGGCGCCACGTCCAATACTGTTTTTGCTGTTCGGGAGGCAGATGGCGGAAGTCGCGATGCTCGTCGTAATGGTTTTCGCGCGCCCACTGGTGGTAGTAGACGACTTCGTTGTCGTTCCAAACGTGATAGTCGGAGTAGTAGGGGTCGTAGACCCGGTAATAATGATGTGCGCAAGCGGTACTCACTACGGAACCCGCCAGCGCTGCCGCCAGGAAACATGAAATGAGAAGGCGCGACTTGCCCATCTGTGAGTGATCCCCCTTCTTGGTATCGACTGCTCGTTGGTTCCAAATTCTAGCGTTCCAAGTTCTAACTCAGAGCCTGAACGATCGAGTAGGGTTGGTTGCCGGGACTCGCTAAACGGGTTGCTAGCAGATGAGGAAGTGCACTCGATTCGGCATCGTCCGTTTCTGCGTTAGAATCAGAGAAGCTGAGATTAATTCCAAGAATGAAGGAGCTCACACGATGTATCCGGAAATCATGGTGATCCCGATGCGTGAAGAGTTGACGCGCCTGGGAGTTGAGGAACTTCGCACGGCCGACGATGTTGACCGCACGCTCAAGGGGCGCTCCGGCACTGCACTCGTGATCGTGAATTCGATTTGCGGGTGCGCCGCCGGACGCATGCGGCCCGCGGTTCGCCTTGCTTTGCAGAGCGCTGCGCATCCTGACAAATCTGTCACCGTATTCGCCGGACAAGACAAGGAAGCTACGGAACGAGCTCGTAGCTATTTCACCGGACAACCTCCGTCCTCGCCTTCGATCGCCATTCTGCAGGATGGCAAACTGGTATACATGATGGCGCGCCGCGACATCGAATCCCGCGAGGCCCCAGCCATTGCCGCCGACCTGAAAACAGCCCTGGACAAGTTCTGCGCCAAGCCAGTGCCAGCTTCGGCATCGTCTTAAGACGCCCGATATCTCACCGGCCACCTACGCGGAATGCCTTGACCACGATTGCGTTCGGCTGCACGCCCACAGGAATCATCGTCAGAAGCGAATATTCCGTTGGCTCAAGCTTGCGCGGAGTGCGCCGCTGAATCACCGTGACATCGCCCGCTTGCGTATCGAGCACCAGAATATAGTTTTCATCCTGGGAGAGCGCGAGACCCTCCGGTCGGCTGCCCACCGCGAGGGTTGCGATCCTTCGGCCAAGGTCGATGTCGTAGACAGCAACACTATCCGAACCAAAGTTGCTGATATATAGCCTGGAGTTATCGCGTGTAACTATCCCCCGAGCGGGATGCTGTCCCACGACCACGCTGCTGCCGACCTCGTCGTTTCCGGTTTCAACAATCGAAATACTATCCGAATCAAAATCGCAAACCATCAACTCGCCGCCATCCGGCTTCAGGGCAAGATTCACCGGCGTACGGCCCACATCCAGCAGCGCCAGCACCCGGTCAGCCGACCCCTCAGCATTCTTCAACGCGATCGACGCCACTTGCGACGAGCCCGAGCACGCTACAAACGCTTTGCCGGAGTCGGGCAGGATGGCAATATCCTCCGGATGATCGCAGACCGCCAAAGTTGCCCGTACCCGCAAAAGCTTCGCGTCAATAAGGGAAACCGTATTGTCGCTTCGATTTGACACCACCACGGTTGCACCGTCAGGCGAGACGCGCGCTACGCCAGGCGCGGAACCAACCCGCACGTTCCCGACAACTTCGCGCTTCCCGAGATCAATGACCGAAACATTGGCGGACGCAGAGTTTGCCACGTAAGCGCGTTTACCATCCTCCGAAACGTCGATGAAATAGGGTTTGCCGTGTACCCCGATAGTTGCGACCACGGCATTTTTCTCGGCATCGATCACACTCACATTGCTCGAACCCGAGTTGACCACGTAGATTTCATTCTTTCTCTTGTTGACCGCGATGCCCGTCGGCGTCGTGCCCACGGCAATCGTCTTTGCCGGTTCGAACGTGCGCAGGTCAATCACGCTCACGGTGTTGCTTTTGCCGTTGGTGACATACGCGTACTCGCGATAGGACGGGCCGTAATCCGGCAACGCGCGTTCGCGGAAATACCACCAGCCGAAGGCGCCGAGCAGCGGAATCAATAAAATGATGAGAAGGAGTTTTCTCAAGAGGCAGTCGCTTCCCGGGAGAAGATCAAGATTACCAGAGAGCATTTTTGCGAAGCTGGCCTAGCGTGGTGCGCTTTCCGCGGTCGACGGCGGTCCCTTCGCTTCGCCAGCTTTCAACTCGCTGGTTAGTATGGCCGCCTTGTCGCTGGAAACCTGGATATCGCCGTTCAAGACGATGCTGAGCCTGCCCGCTCCAGTTTCCAAAAACTGCGCACGGCGTAGTGTGACGTTGCCCTGCGCTGCGGAAGGAAGCAGCGCCTTGTAGTTGGAAGCCGACTGCACGGAAGTGAGCAGCGATTCCGTTATTCTGTCGCGCACAACTTCCCCGAGAGTGCCTGACCGCAATAAGTCGCCTAGCAATCCCTGTGCGTCGACGCGACCGATGGTCGGCGCCAGGTGCAGCGAACCATCTTCTCCAATGCCCAATAGCAGCTTCACTTCAATGGCACCGTTGCCCTCCGCCATTTCGTTGGGAGCACCGCCAAAGCATGCCCAGCGCTCATAGTGCATCTGTACGAGGACCACACTCGCGGGCGCCGATGGCGTGAGATTCGCGTTTTGAATCACAACCTGCTCCCCGCAGCGCTCGCCTTTGTCGAGCTGCAAGCCCAGAACTTCAGAGATATGTTCCTGCAGGTCGGACAAATCTGCGGTCAGCTCAAAGCGGAATATGTTCTCCCCGCTTTGCAATGCGCCCTTGGAAATCACCCCGGCGGTGGTAATCGCCACTGATAGATCGGACGGGCGAACCGAAGCCGGATTAAGTGTTGCAAAGTTCAGATCGCTCTTCACCGACGGAATTTTGAAACTCACGTCCTGGCCGCTGTCGCCAGCCCCAATGCTCATTTCCTCTCCGAGATCGACTTGCTGGCTCTGGAAACTAGTGAGCGTGTGCTGCAAATTCTGCGCGGAGTTCGCGATGAGGCTGCCACCAGTTTTTGGATCAATTGCCAGGTCCAGTGCCTTGGCCTCCTGTGCCAAGTCGGAATCTGTTTTTACTAGTTTTTTGATCGTATCTTTCAGCCCCGATTTCTGCCGATCGGAGAGTTTTTGCAAAAATGCGGTGTTCTCAGTCCGCGCTTTCTCGAGGGCCTGCTCAAAAGCTTTATCGCGATCGGCAATCGCCGAAGCATTATTTTCCTTGGCTGTCTGTTCGAGGAAAGCTCGCAATTCAGCGCTCGCGCTCTCCGTGCCCTTCATCATCAGTTTGTATTCGATGATTTGTTGACTGTTTGCCTGCAGAGCTAAGGTTTCATGAAAGGTCTTTAGGTCATCTTTTATGTCGAGACCGGTTGAGGGGCCACTTCTACCCATCGCGCCCTCGCCCGCAGTGCCACCCCCAACGCTTGCGGCTCCGCGCTGGGCGACCATTGTGCATGAATGCGCCAACGTCGCAATCAGGAAGATCGTTTTTAGTCCGGAAATAAAACTCCCCGCGCGAAACATGGCTAAATCTCCTACAGAATCCCTTCCCGCCGTACGCCGCGGGAGAACCCTAGCTTGCCGCAGCGACGAGAAAAAGGCCACAAACTTTACAGTTCTTTGCAGAGCGTAGAAACCAGCTCCAGTGCGAGACCCAGCGCCTACTGGCTAATTCCCACTGTCTCCTTCACTTCAATCCCCGGAACAGTCCTCCCGACCACTGCCGCAATCTGGCGCACCTGCATCATCAACTCATCGAACTGATCGGGAAATAGCGATTGCGGACCATCCGACATCGCCTCGTCGGGCTTGTTATGCACCTCCACCATCAGTCCATCCGCTCCCACTGCGACCGCCGCACGCGACAGGGGTGTCACTTTATTTCGCTTTCCTGTCCCATGGCTGGGATCGACAAAAATCGGGAGGTGGCTCAAGCGCTGCACCGCTGGAACCAGGCTCAGGTCGAGCGTGTTGCGAGTGTGGTCGGCAAATGTGCGCACGCCGCGCTCGCACAGAGCCACGCTGTAATTACCTTCACTCAGAATATATTCCGCAGCCATCAGAAATTCTTCCAGAGTCGCTGACATGCCGCGCTTCAGCAAGACCGGCTTTTTCGCCCGCCCGGCACGCTTCAGCAAAGAAAAATTCTGCATGTTGCGCGCCCCGATCTGGATCACATCCGCATACTCCTCCACCAGGTCGAGCGATTCGTTATCGATCGCTTCCGTGATGATTTTCATTCCATACTGTTGCCGGATGTCTGACATGATCCGCAACCCTTCCTCACCCAATCCTTGAAATGAATAAGGAGAGGTTCGCGGCTTGTAAGCGCCGCCGCGAAAGAATTGCGCTCCAGCGCGGTGCACGCGTTCAGCCACGGCAAACGCTTGCTCGCGGCTCTCGATTGCGCACGGCCCTGCAACAATTGCTAGGCCGCGCCCCCCGATGGTGGCCTCCGTTCCCGCAAACCGTATCACCGTGTTGTCCTCTTTAATATCGCGGCTCACCAGCTTGTAGGGCTTTGAGACTTTGATAACTTCCTGCACGCCCGGCATCTCTTCCAGCGTGCCCTGCTCCACTTCGCCCTTATTACCCGTAATGCCAATCGCAGTGCGCTGCGCCCCCGGCATGGCATGTGCGCGGTATCCCAGCTTCTCAATTTTTTCGCAGACGCCGCGAACCTCCTCATCCGTGGCATGCGCCTTCATGACGACTAACATAGATTCCCCTTGCTGCGGAGCTTTACATCACTTATGTGGGGGACAGCCGACCCCGGCTGTCCAGTCGAGCGAAGCTACCGGCCTCCCTCGCTGTCTGAAAAAGCGAGCCCATCAAGTCTACCTTTGCCCGCTCCTGCACCGCAAACGCAGCAGCCGTTCAGCCTTTATACTTTTCTCATGCCCCACTCCATCGCCCGCGAACAAGACATCCTCAACCGCCCCGCGCCGAGACGCCCGCCCCGCCTCACTCCCCGCCGCATCGGCATTCACACTTCCACTGCCGGAGGAATTCACAACGCCGCCGAGCGCGCCTACCGCATGGGATGCAACACGCTTCAGATTTTTTCATCGAGCCCACGCCAGTGGGCGCCCTACCAACTTAGTTATCCGCAGTGTGAGGAGATGCTTCGCCTGCGCGCTGAATACAATCTTAAGCCGGTAGTTGTTCATACCAATTACCTGGTCAATCTAGCCAGCACGAGTCAGTTGTTCCTCAAGAAATCCATCGAAGCCTTTCGCGGCGAAGTCGAACGCGCTCTCGCGCTCTGTGCCGATTATCTTGTGCTGCATCCCGGCTCATTCCGAGGAACGGATCGAGAGGCTGGCCTGCTCCAGACTTCAGCGGCGATTGCCGCAGCCACGCAGGGACTCGAACTCGCGCAGGGTGGACTGACGATCCTTATCGAAAACACCGCGGGGTCAGAGTTTTCTCTTGGAGGCAGCTTCGAGCAGGTTGCCGAAGTGATCGAGCGATTGCGCGGCATCGTTCCGATCGCCGCCTGTATCGATACTTGCCACACTCACGTCGCCGGTTATGACATCGTTAGCGAAGCGGGCCTCTATCAAACGCTACGACACATCGATGCAACCATCGGCCTGAACCATGTGAAGGTGGTTCACTGCAATGACGCCAAGGCCGCCTGCGGCTCAAAACTCGATCGCCACCAGCAAATCGGGAAGGGAACTATCGGCAAAGAGCCCTTCCGCATCCTGTTGAACGATCTTCGCCTCGCACACGCTGCCTTCATCGCCGAAACCCCGATCGACAAGCCCGGCGACGACCGTCGAAATGTTGAAACGCTGAAGAAGCTCGTGGGTTCCCGCTGATCTCAACACACAATCTCCGCGTCATTGTAAAATCTAAGGTTTACCAGTAGCTCATCAAATCCCCTTATGCCGCAGCAAGACAAAGTCGAAGAGACCACAACCGCGAGCGCCAACCCTACCGACTCGCGCCGCGCCGCCGATCGGCCCGACGATGAGCGCTACGATCCAAAGCGCGTTGAGAGCAAATGGTTTGAGCGCTGGCAGAGCGATTCGGAACTCTATGCTGCCGAGCCCCACTCAACCAAGCGGAAATATTACGTGCTCGAAATGTTGCCTTATCCCTCGGGCGTGCTGCATATGGGCCACGTGCGCAACTACTCGATCGGCGACGCTCTAGCGCGCTACATGTGGATGAACGGATATAACGTTCTCCACCCGATGGGATGGGATTCCTTTGGCTTGCCCGCGGAAAATGCCGCCATTCAGAACAACACTCCGCCGCGCCAGTGGACTCTCGGCAACATCGCCAAGATGAAGGCGCAAATGAAGCGCCTCGGCTTTGCCTACGACTGGTCCCGCGAAGTCACCACCTGCCTTCCTGACTACTACCGCTGGAATCAGTGGTTTTTCCTCAAGTTTTACGAGAAGGGTTTGGCATATCGCAAGAAAAGTAAAGTCAACTGGTGTCGGCAGTGCGCCACTGTGCTCGCGAATGAGCAGGTGCTCACAAATGGATGTTGCTGGCGTCACGAAGATACGCTAGTGGAGCAGCGCGAGCTTGAGCAGTGGTTCTTGCGCATCACAAAATACGCCGACGAATTGTTGCGCGATCTCGACAAGCTTGGGGGCTGGCCCGAAAAAGTGCGGACCATGCAGCGCAACTGGATCGGCCGCAGCGAAGGCGCGCTGATCGATTTCAAGCTCGACTATTCACAACCTCACACCGGGTTTGGGCCGGCCGGCGCCACCATCAGTGTCTTCACAACTCGCGTCGACACAATCTACGGCGCAACTTCGATACAACTTGCGCCTCAGCATCCGATGGTTGCCGATCTCACTGCTGCCGGCGCCGATCTTCGCGCAAAAGTCGAGCAGCTCATTGCCGAACAACGGAAAGCGAAAGAGGTAGGCGACATCGGCGAAATCGAAAAACACGGCGTTTTTACGGGGCGCTACGCCATCAATCCCTTTAACGGCGAGAAGATTCCCATCTGGGTAGCGAATTACATCCTGATGGATTACGGCACCGGCGCCATCATGAGCGTGCCCGCGCACGACGACCGCGATTATGAGTTCGCCAAGAAATACAAAATCGAGATCCGACTCGTAGTTCTTCCAATCTCGAACGATCCGGAAGAAACCGTTACCGAGCCACCACTTCCATTCGTCGCGCACGAAGGCATGCTGATTAACTCCGGCCCATATAGCGGCCTCGAGTGCGCCGAGGCGATCAAGACAATGTCTGCGTTTGCCGAGCAGAATGGTTTCGGCAAGGCCACCGTCACTTATCGTTTGAAAGATTGGGGAATTTCGCGTCAGCGCTACTGGGGCACGCCGATCCCCATCCTCTATTGCGAAAAAGATGGCATTGTCCCTGTGCCCGAAAAAGATTTGCCCGTGCTCTTGCCGGAGAATATCGAGATAACGCTCGCTGGTGGATCGCCGCTCGGGAAGTTGCCCGAGTTCGTCAATGCGACATGTCCCAAGTGCGGCGGTCCAGCGCGCCGCGAAACCGATACCATGGACACCTTCGTCGATTCCTCCTGGTATTTCTATCGCTACGCCGACGCGCACAACGACCGTGCCCCCTTTGATTCGAAAATCGCGCGATACTGGTTTCCGATCGATCAGTACATTGGCGGCGTCGAACATGCCATCTTGCACCTGATTTACTCGCGCTTTTGGACCAAGTTCATGCGCGATTTCGGCCTCATCACGAACGACGAACCGGTGGAACGCCTCTTCACCCAAGGCATGGTGATCAAAGACGGCGCAAAAATGTCGAAGAGTCTCGGCAATATCGTCAGCCCCGACGAAATGGTCGCACGCTACGGTGCCGATGCCGCGCGCCTCTACAGCTTATTCGCCGCCCCGCCCGATCGCGATCTCGACTGGCAGGATTCCGGTATTGAAGGCATTCAGAGATTCTTGGGGCGTGTCTATCGCTTCGTAATGCGAAACGCGAGCGCCGGCCATGAATCCGTGGAGATGTTGCCTGCAACGTCTCTCTCGCCGCAAGCACGGCAGATCCAGCGCAAACTTCACCAGACCATCAAGCGCGTCAGCGACGACTTTCAAGGACGCTGGCACTTCAACACTTGCATCTCGGCCATCATGGAACTGGTGAACGCGCTCTACGCCTACGAAGAAGCGTGCGGCTCTACCTCTGACAATGGCAATCACACCTCGGCAGCTCTCATGGCCGAGGTGCAGCGCAGCCTCGTTTTGTTGCTGGCACCTTTCGCTCCCTATCTCGCACATGAACTCTGGGAAATCCTCGGCGAGAAAGGGAACCTGCTCAAAGCTCCGTGGCCGAAGTACGATGCCGCGCTTGCAAAGGAAGAAGAACTCGAAATTCCCGTGCAGATTAACGGCAAGCTGCGCAGCCGCATCGTTGTGCCTGCCGACGCCTCCGAAGAGTTTGTTGTGGAGCGCGCCCTTGCCGACGAAAAAATACAAAACGCAATCGCCGGCAAACAGATCGTGAACAAAATTTACGTCCCCGGCAAGCTGCTGAATATCGTGGTGCGATGAAGTCCGAAGTATGCCCTCCGTCATCCTCATCGAGTGACCGTTTCGCGAAGCGAAGTACGCAGTCGAAGGCTTCGTAGCAGCTAAGCCTCTTCTGCCGCTTCGAAGTGTTCCTCCCATATTCCACACTTATTGAGTTATGCTGAGCGTTCGTGCCTCATATTTCTCCGACGATCGAGGGTTTTCGCGCCGCCTTTCGCCGGCCGTCGCTGACGCTGGCCGAGATTGCCTGGCGCTGGATAGTTGGCGCGATCGCAGTAGCTTTACTTGGTTTTGCGTTCATTGAATTTCTCGACACATTGACGGTGGATAATGTCGACGCCACCCTTCTTGGGACGAAACAACCGTTACTCGTGCTAAGAGCGATTAGGCACATCCTTCGTGGCAGTCTCAGTCGCGCCACGTTGGCGGCTTTATTCGCGGCGTTGGCATTGTCGCTGCTATGGATCGTCGCCGCTTCGATTGGCCGCGCCGCCACGATTCGCGCTCTGCTCGACCAATTCGGGGGGAAATTCTCTCACAATTCTCCATCCGATAGTCCCAGTCCACCGACATCATTCCGTTCGCTGATCGGCCTAAATTTCCTTCGCGCCGCCGCAACGCTGGCGGGGATCCTCGCACTCTTTGGAGCAATGATTCTTTCGAGCTTCGCCTCGCCCGAAGCAAACCCGCGACCCGCCTTGTCGTTTATTATTTTTATGCCACTGGCTGCAGTCATCTGCATGGTGTGGGCGGCACTGAACTGGGTACTGTCGCTCAGTTGCGTATTCGCTGTGCGCAACGGCGAGGACGCGCTAGGCGCACTCTGGGCAGCCGTCAGCTTTTTGCGGGAACGCACGGCGCCTGTCTTCGCAGTCAGCACATGGACCGGACTCGCGCACCTGACGGCCTTCTTCGGAGCATCTACCATGGCCTCATTGCCCACTGCTTTCGTCCATATCGCTCCCACGCGGCTCATCGTTGCAGCGGTGGTTCTCGTCACACTCACTTATTTCGCGGTTGTAGATTGGCTGTACATCGCGCGCCTCGGTGGATACATCTGCATCATCGAGATGCCGGACGCGGTCGCGTCGGCCGAGCCGCTGCCCGCTCCTCCGCCCGCGGGCCAAGGCTTTGTGCTGAGCACTCCAATCCAGACCACAATCGACCGAGACGAATTGATTCTTGGGGATGTGCCGGGGAGTGCCCCGGCTCTGTCGTAGAGGGCAATCTGAAGGCAGACAACTCAAGTTTCGTTAGCGCTTCCGTGCTTCACGGATGATACGTAGCGCTAGATAGAGGACGCCGAGGAAGATGCCGAGGACGATAAGGAGCAGGGTGAAGAGTAACAACAAGTGCATCGGCTGAAATAGGCCTTCTCCCATAATCCTTCCATTTCAGGCCACAAACTCTAGCACGCCGAGTAATTGTTAGCGATGACTGAAGAGCGTATTTGTCTCAGACTTCACAAGTTCTACTCAAGTATCTGCCCGGTCAGACTCCTACTTGTATCGTTCCTCGCATGGTCGCCTCGCTTTACACGTTCTCTCCGATTTGAGAAACTCATTGGTGGAACCCCAATCCCGACTCAGCCCATCTTTACCTATTCAATCCATCGTCATCCTCGACTTCGGCTCGCAGTTTACGCAACTGATCGCGCGCCGCATCCGCGAACAAAGTGTTTTCTCCGTAGTATTGCCCTGCAACGCTTCGCTGGCTGAGATTAAGAATTGCGGGCCCGTGGGCATTGTGCTTTCCGGTGCGCCGTGGTCGGTCTACGACAAAGATGCGCCGCCGGCTGATCCGCGCCTCTTTGAGCTGGGACTGCCCGTCCTCGGCATTTGTTACGGACTGCAATTCATGGTGCACACTCTCGGCGGCAAGGTGCGTCCTGCGGAGAAACGTGAGTACGGCCACGCGGAAATCGACATCGTGGCGGACTCCGTGCTTTTCCAGGGACTGGCGAAGCGGCAGCCCGTGTGGATGTCGCACGGCGATGAAGCCCTGAAGTTGCCTTCGGGCTTTGAATTAACCGCGAAGACTTCTCATGCCGTAGCGGGAATCCAGAATGTCGAGAAGAAGTGGTTCGCAGTGCAGTTTCATCCTGAGGTACACCACACCCGGAACGGCACCGAGATCCTTCGCAACTTCGTGTTCAAAATCTGCGGCGCCAAGCCAACCTGGACGCAGCAACGCTTTATCGATTCGACTATCGAGCAGGTTAAGCGGCAAGTGGGAAGCGGCCGCGCGATCTGCGCTCTCTCCGGCGGTGTGGATTCATCGGTCGCTGCAGTGCTGGTGGATCGCGCGTTACGCGACGCAAAAGGCAAGTCGCGGCTGACCTGCATCTTCGTAAACAACGGCGTGCTGCGCAAGAACGAGTTCGAGAAAGTACAGAAGACGCTGCGCGACAAGCTTGGGCTGCGGCTGGATGCAGTCGACGCGACGGAGCGCTTTCTCGGCAAGCTCAAAGGCGTCAGCGACCCCGAGAAAAAACGCAAAATCATCGGCAACGAATTCATCAAAGTATTCGAGCGCGAAGCGCGCCGCATTGAGAAAGAAGGCAAGGTCAAGTGGCTGGTGCAGGGAACGCTTTATCCCGATGTGATCGAATCGCGATCGGTGCGCGGACCGTCGCAGGTAATCAAGTCCCATCACAACGTAGGCGGCTTGCCAGAGAAAATGAAGTTGAAGCTGATTGAGCCGCTGAAGGATTTGTTCAAGGACGAAGTCCGCAAAATCGGCCGCGATCTCGGAATGCCAGAAGAAATTTTGCAGCGGCAGCCCTTCCCTGGTCCCGGGCTGGCAGTGCGAGTGCTCGGCGAAGTCACGCCCGAGCGCCTGGCGCTGCTGCGCGAGTGCGATGACATTGTGGTCGGCGAAATCAAGAACGCCGGCCTTTATACCAAGGTCTGGCAGTCGTTTGCCGTGCTTCTTCCGGTTATGTCTGTTGGCGTGATGGGCGACATGCGCACCTACGCCTACACCTGTGCGATTCGCGCCGTCAGTTCCGAGGACGGCATGACCGCAGACTGGGTTGCGCTCCCGCATGAGGTCTTGAAACATATTTCCACGCGGATTGTAAATGAAGTGAAGGGAATAAATCGCGTGGTGTATGACGTGACCTCCAAGCCTCCGGGAACGATTGAGTGGGAGTAGGAGCTCGGCGGCGTCCTAAGCTCGCATCCGATATACTAGAAAAATATGCCGGTACTGAAAAATATCGCCGCCATCGCCAAGGGCATGAGCATCACCTTCATGGAGATGTTTCAGCCCACCACCGTCGAGAACTATCCCGACGGCAAAGGCCCACTGCGCGGCGCGCGCATTGAAGCCCGTTTCCGCGGCGCTCACGTCCTGCAGCGCGACGAGAACGGACTGGAAAAGTGTGTGGCTTGCTTTCTCTGCGCTGCCAACTGTCCCTCGAATTGCATCTATATCGAGGCCGCCGATAACACTGCGGAACACCGCGTGAGCGGGGCCGAGCGCTACGCCAAGGTCTATAACATCGACTACAATCGATGTATATTTTGCGGATATTGCGTCGAGGCTTGCCCGACCGACGCCATCACGCATGGACACGGATTCGAGCTGGCGACCTTCAACGCCAGCAATCTGGTTTACCGCAAGGAGCAAATGCTGGCCCCCCGGCCGGCACACATGGGAGCAAACGTCGTATTCAATCAGGCCGACGTGGATGGCGGAGCTCCCAAGGAGATGGTCGCGGGTAGCTAATATAGAAACGAATTTCCACAGAATCCTCCTCCCCTCCGGGCACCGGCGTTCGTGGCAAAGAATTTTAGTCTAGAGAGAAAGCGCCAGCGTCTCCTTTCCCTTGCCAACCGACGAACGCAGAACAGCATCTTTTTCTGCATGATTCGAAAACTACAATCCGGCGAGTATCGTTTGTATTCCCGCAAGAAAGATGCCAAGACTGGGAAGCGGAAGAATCTTGGGACATTCTCTTCGCGCGCGGCTGCGCAGAAGCATGAGCGTGCGATTCAGTATTTCAAACGAGCTTAAGGACACCGCTTGCCGAAATAGGGATCCCTCAACTTCGCATGATTGTCCTTCCGGCACTCACGCGGTGCTCGGGCTGACAATCTGAAGGTTGACAATCGGAAGAAAGAGTTCCGCTCTAGAACGTCGCCGCCAAGCGGAGGGAATAACTTCTGGGAGGTCCGATCGCGTTGCCGGAGAAGAGGCCTCCGAAGTCGATGACGTTGAGGCGGTTATTGAGGTTTTCGCCGTCGGCTTGAAAGTTGAGGGCGAGTTTTTCCGTCTTGTGGAGCTGAGCGCCGAGGGACGCATCGACTACCAGAGTATGCTTGATGCGCCCGATGTTGATGTTGATGCGGTCGACAACCGCCTGACCGTACTCGGCGAGTGCCTGCTGCTCGGTTCCATCGAAGTCGAAAGGCAGGCCACTGCCATATTCTGAGCCGCCGGCAATCCACAAACGCGAGGTTACCTGATAACGAATGCGCAAGCGCGCCGTGTTGCGTTGATCCTGCGAATCGGGAAAATGTCCGGTGAGTTGTGTAGTGGCGCTGATGGCGTCCTGCCCGGCGAAGAGACCTCCGGTTGCCGGAAACCAAGCGTTGCCGACGATGTAGGAATAACTGAGAAAGCTGGAGAAACGCTTCCACTGCGGAAGTTCGAGTTTCCCTTCGGCTCCGTAGAGGATGGCTTTGCGGAACGCGATGGGGAAGCTGATGCTGGTGTTAAGAATCTGGTCGTCGTCGGCGTAGTTGTTGACGTAGCGGCGAAAATAATTCACATCCAAGCGGAACTGCTCGATCAAGCTCCTGGTCGCACCGAATTCAAGGTAGTTGCCGTGGGAAGGTCGCACCGGCAATCGAAGAACGGTCGGTTCGAAGGATTGTACCTGGGCGGAACTGGAAAGCAGGATGTTTTCGAAAGACGGGGTCTGAAAGATGCGGTCATAGGATGCGTGGACGATCAGCTTCGCGGCAGGAAAATAATGGGCTATGGCGAGACGCGGGCTGACGGCGTTTTGATTGAGGAGTAACTGGTAGTGGTCCCAGCGCAGTCCCGCGTTGATCGTCCAGTTGCCGTAGTGGATGAGATCTTGAATGAAGGCGGCCTGCTCAAGATCGGGACGGCTGCCCAGGAAACTGAAGGTGGTTGCGGTGCCGGGGTCGAAGGGATAGCCGGAGAATTTTGGGTTGGCAGTGATGATGTCGCTGTAATTTTCGTGGAGAAAGATATTGTCGGATTCGATCCCGGCCTTCCACTCGTGGTGGCCGTGGTGAACGGAGATGGCACTGTTGAAATATCCTTCTTTGAAGTCGTTGTGCTGGAAGACGATGATCGGCCAGGAGAAAGGGTTGGAGTAGAAATCGTTAGAGTTGTCGCGAACCATGCCGCGGACGTCGACTAGAACGTTGGGCGAGAAAATGTGCTGAAACGAGGCGATGCCGATCGTCTCGAAATTGTCGGCTGTCTGGAGTTGGGGCGGAGTTCCCGGCGGAGGGGCAGGCTGCCCAAGCTGCGTAAGTAGCTGCGGGTCTTGTTGCACCTGCTCATTTGGAATCTCGTAACGGGCGAGTTCATGGCGAACGCTGAGTGTGAGATGGTCTTTGGGAGTAAAGTCACGCTGATAGGCTACGGAGAAGTCACCGATGGTGCCGCGATTGGTGAAGTTTTGAGGGACAACGGGGTTAAGGTAGTGGGCGGTCATGTCGCCGGAAGCGCTGACGCCGATCATGTTTTTTCCAAAAGTATCCTGCAAGCGGGCAAAAGCGCCAGCGGTATCGAAACTGCCGCCGGAGAGAATGACATCGCCGTGAATTCCGCCATTGGCCTGCTGCGTGTCGCGAAGAGTGTTGACTTCAACGACGCCACCCATTTTGCGTCCGTATTCGGCGGGAATCCCGGCCGTGTAGATGGTGAGAGAGTCGACGTCGTCAGCCTCGATTTCGGGGCCGAAGCCAGGCGAACGGTTGTCGGTGAGCGGGATGCCGTCAACGACGAATTGAGTTTGATACTCCGAGCCGCGGGGATGAAGGACGGCGTTACCTTCATAGAGCCAGCCAGGCTGGGAGTTGACGAGATCGGCCATGGTGCGGCCGGGAATCGAGGCGGACCGATCGGCGATTTCCTGATGATCGATATGGTTGGCAGAGCCGGCACGTTCGGGATCGAGCAGCGTGGTTTGCGCGTTGACTTGGACGGCGGTGCTCACGGAGGCGACGCCGAGTTTGACGGCATACTCGGCTGGAAATACGGAACGAATTTCGATCGAGCCGTCGTAAGGAGCGAAACCCGGATCCTGCACCTTGAGCCGGTAAGGGCCGAAAGGGAGATTGCGAACGATGAGCTGACCAGTATCGTCGGCGGAGAAAGAACGGTGGAACTGGATGGCCTCACTGGAGAGATCCGCGGAGGCTTTGAGGGGCAGGCCATCGGGGCCGGTGACCTTGAGGCGAAGTTCTCCGGCATTGCTCTGCGCCAGCAGCGGAAGAGCGAGGAAGAAAATGCCGAGGTGGAACCATAAACGCACGGGGTTGGGTGGAGGAATCTTCATGCTATCAGTTTTCAGCGCGTGAAATTGAGTTACTAAGGGCATGCAAACGGACTGCCGTCTTCGTAAACCGTTCTTGAGTGATCCTGCCGGAGTTGTGTAGAGTCAGAGCATCCTTCCTCTCAATTCCAAATCGATGGGGCGCAGGTTGAGCGCTCTAAAGCGGTCACGCTTGTCTTTTTTGGTGCAAACTGCGGGTTTTCTGCGAACTATGCCTTTTCTGCGACCTGCGCGCAGAACTGGGGCCGTGGCCGTGTTTGTGGGATCGCTTTTCCTGTTCGCCGGGTTAGCTGCGACGGGGACAGAAATCAAGACCACGCGTCCGGTTGGTGCAGTGCGTCTGCCGGCGGTCGATGCCGTGATTGAGCAGGCGATTCACGATGGGAACATTCCGGGTGCAGTGCTGGTGGTGGGACATGACGGGCATGTGATCTACCGGAAGGCTTATGGTTCGCGGTCGCTGGAGCCGCGGCGCGAGGCGATGACGCTCGATACGATTTTTGATGTGGCGTCGATGACCAAGGTGATTGTGACTTCGACTGCTGTGATGCAGTTGGTCGAGCAAGGCAAGGTGCGGCTGAACGATCCGGTGGCGAAGTATTTACCGGAATTTGCGCAGAACGGAAAAGAAGACATCACAGTGAGGCAGTTGCTCACCCATTACTCAGGGCTGGAGCCGGATCTGGATCGGAAAACCCCGTGGGAAGGAAAGGAGACGGCTTACCGAATGGCGTTTGCGGAGACGCCGCAAGATTCACCCGGATCGAAGTTCACTTACAGCGATATTAACTTTATTGTACTGGGCGCGCTCGTCGAGAGTGTTTCGCGCGAGACGTTGGACGAATATGCGACGCGACATATTTTTGCGCCGCTGAAGATGATGCATACGCGGTTTGTGCCTCCGACAGCGTTGCGGGCTGGTTGGATTGAAAAGATTGCGCCGACGCAGTACGACGAGAATGAGCACATGCTGCGCGGGGTGGTGCACGATCCGACGGCACGGCGGATGGGTGGCGTGGCAGGGCATGCTGGATTGTTTTCGACAGCCGACGATCTGGCGAGATTTGCGCAGGCGATGCTGAATGGGGGCGGAGGGATTTTGTCGCCATTGACGGTCGAGAAGATGACGCGACCGGAGCAGCCTCCCTCGGCTCCGGTACTGCGCGGGTTTGGGTGGGATATCGATTCTCCGCTCTCTTCGAATCGCGGCGATCTGCTGCCGGTGGGCGGGTATGGGCATACGGGGTTTACGGGAACATCGATCTGGATCGATCCGACTACCGGGAGCTACATTATTCTGCTGACCAATGCGGTGCATCCGCGCGGGCAGAGCAATGCGGTTGCCTTGCGCTCGAAGGTGGCGACGGCTGTGGCCGCTGCGTTGCCGCTGACGACCGGCGAGAAAGAGGCGCTGCGCTGGCGGAGTATCACGGGCTACAACGAGGCGCAGAGCGCGGCGCGCCGCATGAGTACGCGCAACGGCAGCGTGAAGAATGGGATTGATGTTTTGGAGGAGCATGGCTTTGATGTGCTGCAGCACATTGAAGGGAAAGACCCACTTCTCGCAAAAGAAGCGAGAAGTGGGGTAGTCGGCAAGAAGATTGGCGTGTTGACCAATCAGACTGGCGTCGACGCCGAGGGTCGGCGGACGATTGACGTGCTGGCGCAGGCACCGGGGGTGACGCTCGAGGCGATCTTTAGTCCGGAGCATGGGGTTGCTGGCGTTCTCGATACGACTCATGTCAGCGACACCAAGGATGAGGTGACCGGCGTTACGGTGTACAGCGTGTATGGCGGGTCGGATGCGGCGCGGCGGCCGCCGGTGGATGTCTTGAAGCAACTGGATGCGATAGTGATCGATATTCAAGATGCAGGAGTGCGCTATTACACCTACGAGACCACGCTGGGATATTTTCTGGAAGCGGCGGCGCAGGCGGGGGTTGAAGTGATTGTGCTGGACCGGCCTGACCCGGTGACGGGGGCGTTTGTGCAGGGCCCTGTGTCGGATGCGGGTCGGGAGAACTTTACCAATTACTGGACAGTGCCGGTGCGGCACGGCATGACGATGGGCGAACTCGCCAAAATGTTTAACGCGGAGCGGAATATCAACGCCAAGCTGACCGTCGTGCCGATGGAGGGGTGGCAGCGCGGAGACTGGTTTGATTCGACAGGCCTCGAGTGGGTGAATCCGTCTCCAAATTTGCGGAGCGTGACCGAGGCGGCGCTGTATACGGGCGTGGCGCTGATTGAAGGAACAAATGTTTCTGTGGGGCGTGGGTCGGATACTCCGTTTGAGCTGGTGGGTGCACCGTGGATGAAAAGCAGGGAACTGGCGGCTTACTTGAACGCGCGCGGGATTGCCGGAGTTCGATTTGTGCCGGTAACGTTTACTCCCGTGTCCGCGATTTACAGCGGACAGAAGTGCGAAGGGGTAAATGTGGTTCTGACGGAGCGGAACGCGCTGGACGGGCCGGAGCTAGGGATTGAGCTGGCTTCGGCGTTGCGAAAGTTATATCCCGCCGATTACAAGATGGAGCGCATCTCGGAGTTGCTGGTGAATCATGCGGCTTACGATGGGCTAGTGGCAGGAAAAGATCCGCGGCGGATTGCGCAGGATTGGCAGGAGGATCTGGAAAAGTTTGAGTCAGTCAGGAAGAAGTATTTGATCTATTAGACAAGTCGGGCCGAGTTCGCGCAACGATCGAAAGTCGCTTTGGCCTTCGGTTAGGGGATATTCGCCGCATCCGTAGGCGTCAACAAACTTGAGAACCACGTCACACCCAAGACCCTCGATATAGATCCAATGCCATTCCTCAGAGTTGAAATCACTCTTTCGGAGGCCGTCCACCTGTTGATTTCCGGACGTTAGTTGGCGAATGATCTTATCTGGCGGGCCATACATAATATAGAAACGGCCACGGTCGGTTTTCCAACCTGGAATACTGCCGGTGGCAAAATGTTCATTCCCGTAGGCAATCCGCCTATAGTGCTCTTCCTTGAAGGGGTTAGTTGCTTCGCCCGGAAACGGATTACGACGCGCCCAGAAGGCCTCGATGAATTGATCTCGCTGCTTGTCGTTCGAAAGTTTTTTGAAGTCTGCCCGTTCCTGATCGCTGATAATCCACCGGACATCCTCGCGGAGCCACTTCTTGTACGGATCGTTGTTAGAAACAACCTGCGCTTGGGCGCAGGCTAACGAGAACGTTAAAGAAATGAAAGGCAGCAGCACAGTAAACGCTAGAAGGTAGCGAAAGCGGGTTGCGCAGGTCAAGATGAACCTCGTCGTGCAGGATCCTGCCGTTCAACTTCCGATTGTATTGCACAAGCACGTAGAAGACTCAAGGGCCGCAAAACTATGTAGGTCCGAGGCGGCGCCAATAACAGAATTCGCATCCTAGGCCTTAGAGCGTGGTATTCTCGGCTTGATTTAGTGCCGACGAGGATTTGGCGAGGAGGTACACGATGCGCGGGTTCTTGCTAGTTATTCTGATTTCTGGGATAGCGTTGGGGCAGGCGGCGGACACGCCGAAAAGGGATGACGCCTCTGCGAACTCTACTCCCGCGGCTGCGACACAAGCGCTCACGCCTTCGGCGGCCGATCCGAATGTCGTCACGATTCCTGCGGGAACGAAGATTCCGCTTTCTCTCAAGCAAGCCATATCCACCAAGAACGCGCGCGAAGGCGATTCAGTTTATGCGGAGACGGCGTTTCCCTTTGTCGTGGATAACCGCGTGGTTGTGCCGGCGGGCTCGTACATTCAAGGGAAGATTGCTCACACCGAGCGCGCCGGACATGGGCGCGGGCGGGCCGAAATTCTGATCCACTTTACGTCGATGATTTATCCGAGCGGGTATACCGTGATGCTGCCGGCCTCAGTCGAGAATACGCCAGGGGCCGAGCACAATTCGGTGAAGGGTCAGGAAGGCACGATTCAGCAAGACAAAGATACCGGGAAGAAGGTTGAGGATGCGGCGAAGAACGGTGCGTACGGGACCGTAGCGGGGGCGACTGCTGGCGGCGTAGCGACGGGCGGGTTGAATGGGGCGCGGGTGGGAGCCGGCATTGGTGCGGCGGCGGGTATTGGATGGGCGCTGTTGAAGCGTGGAAACGATGTGAGGCTGGATGTGGGGACGTCGATCGAGATGGAAATTCAACGTCCGATCACGGTGGATGCTAGCCGGATTGCTGTGGCGAAGGCGATGCCGTAAGGCTTCTCGGTGCCAGGCCGTCGGGGCTGAAGCCCTCATTAGAATTCACATCTAACGCAGTGCTCAAGCGCCGTTCTTCCACGTCATCGCCGTTTCGTTTTTTCTGCATTTTTCATCTTCTAACTTCTTCTCAAGTCCCTCGGGCCCATCATTTTTTACCACTGATTATTTCTGTAACTCATTTGAGATTGAAAAGGGCGTTCACGTGCGCTGTCACCGTTACGTTTTGCGGAGTGAATTCCTCGGCGGGCGCAGGCGCGGCATTGGGCGCAGCGGCCATGGCGCGGGCCATTCGCGGAACCGGGATACGCTGGTTCTCAAAAGTATCGACCGAAGCGTAGGAAAGTTCCCCCACGGTGCGGCCGCTGGCGCGGGCGAGGGCGTCGGCGGAGTTGCGGGCGCGGCGATAAGCGTCCTCCACCGCCTTATTCTTCGCCTCGTCGATATTTTCCAGAGTGTAGTTCAGTGTCTGGGATTCGCTCACGTTGGCATCGGCCAGTTGCCCGGTAATGGGGCCGATCTTGGAAAAATCCTTGAGCTTCAGCGTCACGTTGGTGGTGACGCGATAGCCAATGGGTTTTTGCCTGCCATTCTTATATTCGTATGCTGGTTGAACTGAGAAGAATCCAATCGTGGCGGCTTTGGGCTCGATGCCGTTGGCGCGCAGAACCTGGCGAACCTGCTCTACGTCTTTCGAGGCATGCTCGTAAGCGCTTTGCGCGCTGTCGTCTTGCACGGAGACGTTGAACTGGAGGAGGGCGGTGTCGGGTGCGGCTTCAAACTTGCCGTCGGCACCGACGTAGACGGAATTGGGGGTTGCGGTGATGGCAGGATGCTCCTGCGCCAACAACGAGACCGATAGGATGCAGAGTGTGAGAAGACAGAGTGCAAATTTCATGAATGCCTCCGAGTCATCAATTGTAAGGTCCTCAGAGCTAAGTCCTCATCGTGAGGAGGAATTAATCGCAACGCTGAAAGTGCTGCGCCACGCAAAAATCCGGTTTTCCTGTCGATGTTTTTCTGCCTATGAGTAGAACGCGAAGAGGATAAGAATCTTGCGTCGCTTACGAGCCTTTGGCGGCGGCCGTGTAGCTGAGCGGATACCCTTGCGAATTGATCTCGCGGCGCAGGTCTTCGAAAATATCGTCGGGCATCCTTAGAAATATTCCGACGACCTCGGGATCAAATTGGCGGCCGGTCCAGGCCTGAATCTCTTTGCGAGCTTCGCCGAGAGTTCTGGCCGGACGATAAGGGCGATCTGAGATGATGGCGTCGAGAGTGTCGGCGACGGAGAAGATTCGCGCCCCGAGCGGAATTTCGCCGCCTTTGAGACCACGGGGATAGCCGGTGCCGTCGAAATGCTCCTGGTGAGAGTAGACGATATCGCAAGCTTCCGCGAGGAACGGAATTTTCTTGAGCATCTGATATCCGTGATAGCAGTGCTCGCGCATGACCGCGCGCTCATCGTCGTCAAGCTTTCCGGGTTTGCGCAATATGTTATCGGGGATGGCCATTTTACCGATGTCATGGAGGAAAGCGCCTCGTGCGATGACAAGGATTTGCTCCCGAGGCACGCCCATGGCACGCGCAATCGCAATTGTGAACGCGGTGACGCGCCGGGAGTGACCTTCGGTTTCGGCGTCTTTCAAATCGAGCGCGTCGCCCAAAGCCTGCAGCGTTATATCGTAGGAGCGCTCAAGGTCAGCCATGGCAGCGCGAAGTTCGTCGGTGCGAGCCCTTACCAGAGCCTCCAAGTTGGTTTGATAGGTGCGATTTTCAACTTTTAGGCGTCGATTTTCCAGAGCGCGGCCTACGGTGTTTATTAGTTGTTCACGCTCGAACGGCTTAAGTAGATAGTCGTATGCGCCGTTGCGAATCGCAGCGAGAGCGACCGAAATGTCGTGAACCGCCGTCACCATTACGACCGGCATGTCCGGGAAGCGCTCTTTGGTGCGTTCGAGCAGACCGATGCCGTCCAGGTCCGCCATCATCAGGTCGGAAAGCATCAGTTCGAATGTTTCGCCGGAGTTAAGCACCGCGAGGGCTTCCATGCCGGAACTGGCCTGCTTCCAGGAATAGCCGGCGGCAGCGAGAATGGCGCAGACGATCTCGCGAATTGCTTCTTCGTCGTCGACTACCAGGATGCGGTCGGGCATGGCTGTGCAAGTATACTCTCGGCAATTCTAGCCTTTGCGACAGATGCCGAAAGTAACCAGCATGGTCCGGAAAAGCGATGGTTTCAGCGCAGAAGCGTGGTATTCAGAAGAGGGCGCTATTACGTCTGAAATTCAAGCCTGAAACAAGATGAACGGTTCACTCTGGTCGATTTGGAATACCGCACAACCGGCGCTCGCCGGGTTGAGGGCTGGAGAATGGGCGCTGTTAATCGTGCTGGCCGCTTCGCTGCTAGTGCTCTCGGCGCTGCGGGAGCGCTATCTTCTGATTTGGACAGCGGGTTGGGCGATGATCGTGAGCTCGCGCATGGTCAGCGTACATGGTCCTGCCATGCGCCTTCCTGCGCGTTACGTTCCCGCAGTTGAGCAAGCTTCCTTCGTGTTCGCAATGGGACTATTCGCAGGCGCGGTTTTTGTTTATATCCGTGCGCGGAATCTACTGGCACCCCTTGCGGCAATCACAGCCACCGCGACAGGTTTTGCGGTTGCGCGAGTGCTGCTGTGGCCTGCTTCGCTCCCCTTGCGCGTGGCTCTGGAAGTTTCCTATCGACTACTTCTATTGATCGCGGCGATTGCCCTATTTCGTTCCCGCCGCGGACGTTGGGAACCCTGGGCATGGCTTCTGGGCACATGCCTGATGGTTCAGCATCTCGGTTGGCTGCCTTTTACCAATCAAATTCCGAACGGATTTGTGGTGTCCTCAGAAGTGCTGCTGGGACTGAGCATGCTGCTGGTTGCGTTCGGAGAAGCGCGCGCTCAGGGCCGGCGCTTGAGCATGCTGCGGATCTTAACCGAGAGTACGGTGCAAGCTCAGCAGCAGGGCGGCATGATGGAAGTTGCCCTGCAGCAATTGCAGCAACTAACCAGGAGCAAGGCGGCATGGTTCCGCTTGATTGAGGGCGGCCATCTAGTGGCGACCCACGCGGTCGGCGCCTCGCCTGACTTTTTGCGCGAGGCCGGCTTTGCGGAATTGACTGAGAGTGCGTCGCAGTTGCTGGAGCGAGGCAAGATCGTGTTTGCGCACAGAGCCGGAGCGGTTCCAGAAGATTCGGAACGGCTGAAGGCGGAAAAGATTCTTTATGTGCTGTTGGTCCCGGTGCTGGGAAAAAAAGCGCCGATCGGATTGCTCGCTCTCGGGAGCGCGCACGCCAGGAAGCTAACCGCCGAAGAACTGGAATTTCTGGAAACTTGCGGACGCCAGTTAGGAATCGCGATCGAAAACTTTCGTCTGCAGGAGCAGACCCTGCGCTCCCAACGGCAGTGGCGAAATACTTTTGATTCGGTGCACGATATTATCGTGGCCCACGATTCGGAATACCGGATTATCAAAGCCAATCAGGTATTGCTGGAGCAGTTGGAGCTCGCGGCGGCGGATGTGATCGGCAGTACATGCGAATCTGTGTTGCCGCACCGCCTGGGCGAATGGACGGGGTGTCCCTACTGCGCTCGCGGAGGCGAGGAAATCAGCGAAGGCGCCGACCCGTGCTTCGGCGGATTTTCGACCGTCTCCACTTCTTCCTACACCGAGCAGGCAAGCAAGCAGAAAGGCACGATTCACATCGTCCGTGATATTACGGAGCGGCGCTCGGCAGAAGAGAAGTATCGGCTGCTGTTCGAGCAGGTTCAGGAAGGCGTGTATGTTGCTACGCCGGGTGGCCGGCTGCTCGATTGCAACGATGCACTGGTGCACTTGCTCGGCTACGAAAAACGGGAAGAGGTGCTGACGCTGAATCTTGACGAGGACATTCGCGTGGACGCGGCGCAACGGGATGCTTTCCGCCGCGCTATCGATCAGCAGAGTTATGTGCGCAACTTTGAAGTGACGATGCGGCGCAAAAATGGAACGCTGCTGCTGGCATCTGAAAGTAGTTTCGCCACACGCGACGCGGCGGGCAAAGTTGAACGCTATCAGGGTTTTGTTCTCGATGTCACGGAAAAGCGGCGCACCGAAGATGAGATGCGGCGGCGCAACCGCGAACTGAACGCGCTCAACGCGATGGCCGTAGTGGCCACGCAGTCTTTCGATCTGGATGAAATACTGAACCTGACGTTGCGGCAAGTGGTTTCTTTATTCGGAGCGGAGAGTGGAGCGGTTTATCTCTCGGATTCGGATGCTCCGACCTACCGGCGCCGGGCGGCATGGGGACCGCGCAGCCGCGACAAGTCGCGCCCAGCGGAGATCAGCTTTGCCGAGGGCTTCGGCGATTTGGTGATGCGTTCGCGAGCCGAAGTAATCACGGCGGAATATCTCCCACATCTCACTGGATCTGTCGCGGAGTTTATCCGTTCAGACAGAGACGGCTCGTGGATCTGGGTGCTGTTTTGGGGCAAAGACAGTCCGATTGGCATCATGGGTTTGCGCAGCCATGCGGAATACCAATACTCCAGCGGAGAAGAAAACCTGATGGTGGCGATCAGCCGGCAACTGGCTACCACCATTGAAAAAGTTCGCCTGTATGAAGAAACCTGCAAGGCATATGAGGATCTCCGGCGCACGCAGGAACAACTCTTGCAGAGCGAGAAAATGTCGGCGGTGGGGCAGTTGATTGCCGGTGTGGCGCACGAGTTGAATAATCCGCTGACCGCCATTTTAGGATACGCACAGTTGCTGGAAAGCGAAGGGTTAAACGAGCGCGCACAGGACTATGTAGGCAAGATGTTCAAACAGGCGCAGCGTACGCACCGCGTGGTCCAGAATTTGCTTTCGTTCGCGCGGCAGCGGAAGCCGGAGCGGGCCGAAGTGGATATTCGCAAGGTGCTGGAGGAAACCCTGGCCCTGCGCGACTACGATCTCAAGGTCAACAACATTGCGGTAGAAAAAGATCTGGCGCCGGAGCCAGCCATGGTGGTCGCCGATCCTCACCAGATTGAGCAAGTATTCTTAAACATCATCAACAACGCCGTGGACGCGGTGTTGGAGACTGGACGGGCGGGGAAGCTCAAGATTCGCGTTTATTGCCAGAACGGCGACGTGTGCACCCAGTTCGCCGATGACGGGCCGGGGATCAAAGATCCCAAGAGAATTTTCGATCCCTTCTATACAACAAAAAATGTTGGAAAAGGAACGGGCTTGGGTTTGAGCATCTGCTATGGAATCGTGAAGGAGCACGGTGGCGACATCATCGCCCACAACGCGGCCGAGGGTGGGGCGGTGATTGAGGTTCGTCTGCCGCTGGCCGTTGCGGCGGACGCGGTAGTGGATGCGGCCCCAGTAGCGGCGCCCCGACGCGAAGGTGCGATCCAGGGCCGGGTGCTCCTGGTGGAGGAAGAGGAGGCCGTTCTGGAATTCGAACGCGACGTCCTAACCGGCGCAGGTGCAAACGTCATCACCGCAACGCGCAGTGAAGACGTTAAGACGCGTTTGCTTTCCGAGCCGTTCGATGCGTTGATTATGAATGGAAAAATGCCAGCCGACTGGAACGCGAAAGAGGCCTATACCTGGATCAAACAGAATTGCGTCGACATGGAACGGCATGTGTTGTTTACCTTCTCCCACGGAGTGGAGCAAGGCGATGAGCGGGCGTTCCTGCAGGAAAACAACGTGCCCTATCTGGTAAAACCTTTCGAAGTAGCAGAACTGATTTCGCAAGCCAGGCGTTTGCTGCAAAAGGCGCATGCGGCGGCCGCTTCCGCGAGCTAGAATTCGCTTCAGATCCGCTGTACTCTGTCGCCCCCCTATCACAGTTGTGCGCGTAAACTCTTTACCAGGCGGCGGAGCGCTTTTTCGTTGCGCCAGTACCATCGCCACTGACCTTGCTTGACCGCTTCGACCAGGCCCGCTTTTGTCAGGACGGCCATGTGATGCGAAATAGTCGGCTGCGTCAGGTTAACGCGTTCTTCAATGTCACCAGCGCAGAGTCCCTTTTTCCCCGCAATGAGAGCACTTGGCTCACCAGTTCCGCTCTGTTTGAGCGCGAGGAGAATGCGACGGCGCGTAGGATCGGCGATGGCTTGTAGCGCGTGATCGAGGGACGTGGGCGTGGTCATAGAGATTAGGTTTAGCTGCTACATCGATGGTTGTCAATGTGTTTCTGAGCCGGGGGCCGAGGCGGTGGCAGGGCAGTCGAGCTTTGCTCGACCGGACAGCCGAGGGCAGCCGTCCCCACATAGGTGGTTGCCTAGGCGCGATTCCGCGTGGCGCGCATCCACTCGATGCGCGTGAATTCCAGATATCGCACGTCGTTTTCTGGCAGGGAACAGTTGGCATGGTCGAGGTGTTGTGGAAGTGTGCCGCCGCGGATCCAGTATCCCGTCTCGTCCTGCTTAATAATGGTTGAGTCGAGCGGCTCCTTGCCGTGCAGCTTGAAGATGACACGACGATTCAACAAGGGGTCCAACTTCATACGATCATTCGCTTCTTTGCTTTTACTTTTTCAGGATTGGGTTGTATCCGTCATTGATTAGGCGGGTGCGCGTCCCCTCCGCGTCCTTGATGTCCGCGAAAGGGCCTAACTGAACGCGGAACAGCTTATCTGTGGAGGAACCGTCCGCGACGAAGGCGGGATATTGTTTTTTCTTCAAGGCGTCGACCAGGGCTTCGGCATCATCCCGTTTGCTGACAGCGGCGACCTGCACGAAGTAGCCGCCAGCGGGAATCGCGGCTAAGGGATCGGGCGGGTTCAGTGATTGCGAAGACTGAGCTGGTGTTGCCGAGGACGAAGCGGATGCTGAGGTTGATTGTTCCGCGGGGGCGGCGCTCGGCGACCTCGCATCCGCGACGGCGGGTGTCAGTTGAGTGCTGGCATCTTTTTGCTCGACCGCCTTATAAAAAGTCATGGGTGGAGCGGGTTGGGAGGCGGAGCCCCCGGGCTTGGGGCCGGTGTAAGTGCCCTGCAACGGAGCGGCCGCGCTCGCCGATGTGAGTCCCATGTCCGATCTGCGGCCCAGGGTGTAACCGAGTGCGAAGAAAACCGCGCACACTATCACCAGGCCGAAGAACAGGCCCAGCAGTTTCGTGGTGCCTAATGTGATTTCGGTGTCCTGTGAATCCATAGCAACTACTTCCCTCGGGGGCTAATGCCCACATTCACCGCGAAGCTCCTCCATCAGCGCGGAAGGGCGACGGGCGACGAACTTCAAGACCCTCTACACTGACTTAGCCGCAGGTGCCGCATTGTCGCCAATCTTTCCCATCATCTTCTGCAAACCCGAGAAAAAATCCACCGGGACAGGGAAGATGACCGTGGTATTTTTCTCGACCCCGATTTCGGTCAGCGTCTGCAGGTAGCGGAGTTGAACGCTGACTGGTTCGGTCGCGAGCAGATGCGCGGCGTCGACCAAACGCTGCGCTGCTGAAAACTCACCCTCCGCGTGAATAATTTTGGAGCGTTTTTCGCGCTCGGCCTCGGCCTGTTTGGCCATGGCGCGCAGCATAGATTCCGGCATATCCACCTGCTTGACCTCGACGTTCGTCACTTTCACACCCCAAGGCGAAGTGTGTTGATCAAGAATGCTCTGCAGCCGCAGATTGATCTTTTCCCGGTGCGCAAGAAGTTCGTCGAGTTCCTGCTCGCCCAGCACCGAGCGCAGCGTAGTCTGCGCAAATTGCGATGTCTGGTAGACATAGTTCGAAACCTCGACCACTGCTTTGCTGGGATCGATCACGCGCAAGAAAATGACGGCATTTACTTTCAGCGTAACGTTGTCGCGAGTGATAATATCCTGCGGCGGAACTTCGAGAGCTTCCTGACGCAAGGAGACTCGCACCATGCGGTCGATTGGCACAAACACCAGAATCACACCAGGTCCCTTGGCGGCGCTGAGCAGGCGGCCGAGGCGAAAGATGACGCCCCGCTCGTACTCGGCCAGGATCTTGATTGAACTCAGTAGGTATAGGACGATGATGATGATGACAATTGTGCCAAAGCCGAAACTCAGTTCTCCCATATGAATACCTCGCTACTTGAACGCAAAGCCCTTCTGAGGCGGATTGTAACGCAATGCGGGAACATGGGCGCGGAATTCGGACGCTGGCAGTTGCTTGCGTTGGTGCGCGGTCCCTTTAGAGAACCGCCGGCTCCGCAGTGGGTCTGGTTACGGCGGCGGGGTCGACCTGAAGCAGAAGCCCATCAACCCGGCGCACCATTACGGTCTGGCCGGCAGATACATCGGAGGAGGAGACCGCGTCCCACAGTTCGCCGTGCACGAATATCTTTCCCCGCGGAGACAGTGAAGTTTGGGCGATCCCGGTTTCACCGATTAATCCCTCAGCCCCGGAAACCCTCTTATTGCGGCGCGCTCTTAGAGCGATGCTCATCAGGAAGGCAGTAATCAGGCCGAGCGGAATGCTGACTGCGAGCGCGGTCAGCAGATGGACGCGCATCTCCGGGATCGGTGAATCCACGAGTAGCAAGCCTCCGAGCGTGAGTAGCGTGATACCGCCAATGGTGAGCACGCCGTGGCTGGCGAATTTGGCTTCGGCGGCAAAGAGCGCGAATGCCCCCAGAATGAGTACCAGTGCGGCAAAGCGCGTGGGCAGCAGGTTGAGCGCAAAGGCCGCGATCAGGATAAAGACGATGCCGACGGTTCCGGGAATGACTGCGCCAGGATGATTGAACTCCGCATAGAGCGCCAGCGCGCCGACGGCAAGCAGAATGAAGGCAATGTTCGGGTCCATCAAATAGCCCAGGATCCGTTCCTTAAGTGTCATGCCGAAGGGCGCGATGGGCTGGCCCGAGAGTCGCAGCGTGACCTCCTGGCCGTTGAAGCGCTTAAAGCTTTTGCCATCCATCTGGCGAAAAAGATCGTCCTCGCTCGAGGCCACGTAGTCGATGAGATGCTGTGAGAGAGCTTCCTGTTCCGTGAAGGATTTGGATTGGCGCACCGTGCTTTCCGCGACCTCGACGTTGCGGCCGCGCCGGGCAGCAACCGAGCGCATGAGGGCAGCCGCGTCGTTTTCCATCTTCTGCTTCATCACATCGTCTAAGTTGCCGCCGCCGATAGTTACCGGGTGTGCTGCGCCGGTATTGGTTCCGGGGGCCATCGCGGCGATGTCTGCCGATTCAAGTATGAAAAATCCGGCTGATGCAGCACGGCTGCCGCTGGGAGTGACGTAAATGATGACGGGAACAGAAGAATTCGTGATCTTCTCGATAATCTCTCGAGTCGATTCGACGAGGCCGCCTGGAGTATTGATCTCGATCAATACAGCCTGATCGTTGCGCCGATGAGCTTCGTCGATGGCGCGCGCAATGTAGTCCCTGGTGATGGGCTGAATGGTGTCGTTGACGACGACTTTGAGAACCTCGGCAGAGGAAACAGAGCTGAGAACCCCAACTGCGATAACCCAAACTACGATAACCAGGGCTGCCGACCAGCCTGGAATAATTCGCGAAATCAGAATGTGCTTCATCCGCCGCCACCTGCCCTCAACAATATTCTTACTCTTATTTGTCGACGGTGGTTGATATTTCTCGTTCGGCTGGCGCGCCGGCGGAACGCTCGGACTCCCAGGCTTTCCAGCCCGGAAGGTCAGTGCTGCCAGTGATCAGACGAGCGCCGCGCTCGTAGGTGAAGTACGACCATGCCCACTGGATGAAAACCAGCATACGATTCTGAAAACCGATCAGAAAAAAAATGTGGACGAACAGCCATGCCAGCCACGCCATGAATCCGGAAATATGAATCTTGCCGAACTGCGCGACTGCGGCGGCCCGGCCGATGGTGGCCAGGCTTCCTTTATCAAAGTAGTGAAAAGGCGGGCGAGATAGCGGTGGTCTGGCTGATCCGCGCGCGCGTTCTGCTTCCTGGCTGATTTCACGACGAATCAGCTTGGCAACGAACCGGCCTTCGAGAATTGCGACAGGTGCCACGCCGGGCAGCATCTTGCCGGAAGCGTCTTTCAATGCGGCGAGGTCTCCGATGACGAAGACTTCGGGATGATTGGGAAGGCTAAGATCGGGTTCGACCAATACACGCCCCGCGCGATCGAAAGGCACGCCGAGTTTCTTGCCCAGCGGCGAAGCGGCCACGCCGGCAGCCCAGACAATCACCGCTGCTTCCAGCCGGGTTTTGCCCATACAAAGTGCGCCAGGCTCAATCCCTGTGACCATCACGGACGTGGTCACTTCTACGCCCAGGCGCTTCAGTTGTTCGAGAGCGCTGCGCGAAAGATCTTCAGGATACGCAGGGAGAACCCGAGGACCGCCCTCGATAAGATGAATGCGGGCGCGACTCGGATCAACCGACCGAAAATCATGAGCTAGAGCGTGGCGGCAGATTTCCGCGAGCGTTCCGGCGAGTTCAACTCCTGTGGGTCCCCCACCGACGACCACGAAGTTCAAGGGATCGCGTGGCCCGCCTGCCGAAGCCTCGCGTTCGGCGAGTTCGAAGGCCAGCAGAACGCGGCGGCGGATTTCGATCGCATCTTCAATCGTCTTGAGGCCGGGAGCGAGAACTTCCCACTCATCGTGGCCGAAATAAGCGTGGCTGGCGCCGGCGGCGACGATGAGCGAATCGTAGGGAATTTCCTCCTCTGCGGTTTGCACCACGCGGCGTTCCAGGTCGAAACCCGTAACTTCGGCCATCAGCACTTCGACGTTTTTGTGGCCGCTCAGAATCGACCGTATCGGCGTCGCGATCTCACCCGGTGAAAGCCCGGCCGTTGCTACCTGATAGAGCAACGGCTGAAAGGTGTGATGGTTTCTTCGGTCGATGACGGTGATTCTCACCGGTGCACTGGCCAGCTTTTGGGCTGCATTCAAGCCCCCGAAGCCCGCGCCCACGATCACTACGTGATGCATTCCGGGATGCGCATCCTTGCTGTTCATGGTTCTCCTCTATAAGATTCAGCCCGATGGCAATGGGCTCCAGAACTTCTGCTGAGGACTCGAATTCTGTGTGGGTTCGGTGGTTTTTGCCCTCTATCAGCGACCTGTTTTTCGTTGCGCTGGTGGGGGTGCTCGTATTCACAAACCTATCCGTGCGATTACTGGGTGATGCCGGGATCGGCTGGCACATTCGAACCGGGCAAATCATTCTGGCAACGCACGCGATTCCGCATGTCGATCCATTTTCCTCAAGCATGAGCGGCCACCCCTGGTTTGCCTGGGAGTGGCTTTACGACGTTTTGGTCGGCTGGCTGGAGAGCGCGACGGGGCTGAATGGCGTTGTGCTGTTGACCGCCTTGATTATCGCTATGGTTTTCTCGTGGACGTTCCGCCTGCTGCTGCATCGTGGCACGAATATTGCGGCGGCGTTAGTCCTTGTGCTGCTTGCGGCATCGGCATCGATGATTCATTTTTTAGCTCGACCGCACGTGGTGAGCTGGTTGCTTACCGTCGCGTGGTTCTGGATACTTGAATCGTCTGAGAATGACCGTACTGATTCGAATGCGAATTTCTCTGCGACCTCGGCGAAAAAACGCGCTCGGCTGTGGCTTCTGCCTCTGATAATGCTGCTGTGGGTGAATGTACATGGGGGATTTTTACTCGGCTTCGCCCTTTTAGCGATCTACTGGGTGAGTGCTGCGGGGCAGTGGTTGAGGCTGACGCTCACGCTGACCGAAGACCGCTTTGAAAATTTTTTGCGGGATCTGCGCGCCGGCCGTCGCCTCAGGGATCTGACTTTCGTCGGCATCGTAACCGCGGCAGCGACCCTACTAAATCCCTACGGTTCTAAGTTGCACATTCACATTTACCGCTATCTTACAAACCGCTTTCTAATGGATCACATTGACGAGTTTCAATCACCCAATTTCCATTATGTCGCGCAAAAATGCTTTGCCGCATTGCTGCTCTTGACTCTGTTAGCGTTGGCGGCGAAAAGACGCGGGATCAGCGTGAGCCACGGATTGGTGCTGCTGTTTGCCGTGTATTCGGGGCTGTACGCGTCGCGCAACATTCCTGTGTCGTCACTCCTAGCAATTCTTGTGATTGGGCCGTGGTTGTCGGACGCGATGGCGCGGCTGGCTGCGTCACTGCGAACTCCGTCGCGATGGCGAGGTCTGGCATATACACAGTTTCTCCACCGCATGGAGGGAATCGAGCTGGGTTTGCGGGGACACCTTTGGCCCATCGCAGCGATTGTCCTGACATGCTGGACCGTTGCGCACGGAGGCAAGCTGGGCGCGGTGCCGTTGATGCACGCTCACTTTGACAGCAAGCGTTTCCCCGTGGCGGCGGTGGATTATCTGAAGAAAGATTATCTCAAAAAAGATTATCTCGAAAAAGGTCAGGGGCCGCTGCTCAGCCCCGATTCCTGGGGCGGCTACCTTATCTACGAGTTTTACCCCGAATTTTATCCGCGCGTGAAGGTGGTGATTGATGACCGCCACGATTTCTACGGGGAGGAATTCTTAAAGTCTTACTTGAAGATGATCCACGCGGAGCCGGGCTGGGAAGAATTTCTTCAGCAGCACGCGCCTTCCTGTGTGATCGTGCCCAAGGACTCTGCCTTGGCCAACCTGCTGCTCGAAACCACAAGCTGGAAGCCGATTCACAGCGACGATGTAGCTGTTGCGTTCGTCCCCACTGATGCGGAGCGCGAATAGTCCTCACACTTAAAGTAATTCCTGAGCCCTTGGAGGATTTCCCGATTGGGAATGGCAAATGGGGCGTGGTCAGTCCTACACCACATTGTTCGGATTTCGTAACAATTTGTGGACAGCTTCGCCACAACCTGAGATTCGTGCAAGAATCCACGAACCCAAACTATTGGCGTTTGAAAGCTACTCCCGCATCCCAGGACAACTCCCATGCATCGCATTCTCTCTGGTTCGACCAACTTACATTCTCTCGCTTCCCTAGTAGTGTTGAGCCTCTGTGTCGCATCGACGGCCGCTCATGCCCAGGTCAGTTTGACCGAGATCAGTTCCGATCCCTTTACCGTTGGACCGGGCCAGCACGCCACCGAGGTTGAGCCGCATGTGCTGGCAAACGGTACGACCCTGGTCTCTGCGTTTCAGACGGGACGCATTTCTCCCGGCGGCGCGACGGCGATTGGCTGGGCCACCTCAACCAATGGCGGCACAACCTGGACGCACGGATTTCTACCGGGCCTGACCACGGGATATGGCGACGGCCCTTACAACGCGGCCAGTGACGCCGCCGTGGCCTATGACGCCAAGCACGGCGTGTGGATAATCGCTACCTTGCCCATCTTGAACTCGAGCACCACTACGAACGGAGTGGCGGTGAGCCGGTCTACCGACGGCGGACTTACCTGGGGCAATGCGGCGCTCATCGGCCCCATGGTACAGGCCTCCGACAAGAATTGGATCGCGTGCGACAGTACGTCCACCAGCCCGTACTACGGCAATTGCTATGTGGAGTGGGACAATTACGACAACGGAGACGAGATTCTGATGAGCACCTCCACCGACGGAGGCTTGACCTGGGGAGCCGCGACACCTTCCGGCAGCGGGTCCGACGGCACTGGCGGGCAACAGCTGGCGCAGCCCAACGGCACCGTGGTAGTGCCCGTTTTAACCTCGGGGATGTCCGCGTTCACTTCTACCAACGGAGGCGCAAGCTGGTCGGCGCCAGTTACAATCTCCAACGTTCAATGGCACAAAGATGATGGCGGCATTCGCAGCCTCCCGCTGCCCTCCGCTGCGCAGGACGGCGCAGGCAAGGTGTGGGTAGTGTGGGAGGATTGCCGGTTTCGTTCCGGATGCTCGACCAACGATTTGGTCTACAGCACCTCTACGAATGGCACGACCTGGTCCGCGGTAACGCGCATTCCAATCGACGCGACCACCAGCACGGTAGACCACTTCATTCCTGGAATTGGCATCGATCCCACGACGTCGGGCGCCACCGCGCACGTCGCCGTCACCTACTACTACTATCCGAAGAGCAAATGTACGGAGTCGACCTGTCAGCTTTACGTCGGCTTTATTTCGTCGGCGAACGGTGGATCTACGTGGAATACTCCGGTAAGTCTTGCCGGACCGATGCAGCTCGCATGGCTGCCCAACTCCGATAACGGCTTGATGGTGGCGGACTACATTGCCACCGCCTTCACGAACGGTGTGCCCTATGGAGTGTTTGCGGTGGCCGCAGCCAAGTCTGGCTCAACCTTCAACGAGGCCATTTACACGGCGCAGGGCTTGACGGCGGAGGTGGCCAAAGCCGGTCCGCAGTTGTCTTCGGCGGGCGACAAACCGCTGCACAATCTCTCCGACCCAATCGAGAAGGAGCATCCGGAGAGAGGCATCCCGCCTACACGGCGAACGGCGAGCAGCGTGAAGTAGAGCCTTGGAATTGCTGAACACACTCAGCCGCCGACCAAGAATCGGCGGCTTTCTTTACAGGCGTGTAAATCCGCGTCGAGCATGCGTCTGAATTCCCGCCCGCTGCTGCCAAGGTAGCAAAACCGTTCACATTGACAGCGCTGGAGAAACCGCGATATCTTCGGCGGCACGGCGGCTACTGCCTCGTACTGTTTGCACGCGAATCCCCTGTTGTTCAAGGAATAAATTCCAGGCAAGCAATTTTCCGCATCTGAGGACAAATCCCGATGAATCGAATTCTCTCTCCCCGTCACATTGGAAATTTTCTATTTATCGGGGCCGCGCTCAGCCTCTGTCTGGCGACCGCAGTTGGTGCGTATGGGCAGGATGCCAAGTCCGTAACGCTCACGCAGATCAGCTCCGATCCTTTTACGATAGGTCCAGGCCAGCACGCCACCGAGGTTGAGCCGCATGTGCTGGCCAACGGCAATACTCTGGTGGCTGCGTTTCAGACAGGGCGCATTGCTCCAGGCGGGGCAACGGCCATTGGCTGGGCAACTTCCACGGACGGAGGCAGCACTTGGACGCACGGATTTCTTCCCGGCCTGACGACGGGAAATGGTGGCGGTCCCTACGACGCTGCTAGCGATCCCGCCGTCGCTTATGACGCCAAGCACGGCGTATGGATGATTGCTACTCTGCCTATTTCGAATACTTCTTTGACGACGGCAGTTGTAGTGAGCCGGTCGACGGATGGAGGATTCACCTGGGATAAACCGGTCAGCGTTGGCCCCCTCGTGGAAAGCTCCGACAAAAACTGGATCGTATGCGACAGCACATCCACCAGCCCTTTCTACGGCAGTTGTTATGTGGAGTGGGACAATCCCGCGGCCGGGGACGAAATCCTGATGAGCACCTCATCCGATGGCGGCCTGACCTGGGGAGCGGCAACCGCGACGGCGAATCGATCATTCGGCATTGGCGGACAGCCCTTGGTGCAGCCCAACGGCACAGTGGTGGTGCCCATCGAAATCACAGGAATGTCGGCATTCATCTCGACCAATGGCGGCAAGTCCTGGACCGCGCCGGTGCTCATCTCAAATATTCAGAGCCACATCGACACGGGAGGAATTCGCAGCGGACCGCTGCCCTCAGCCGCGGTAGACGGTGCCGGCACGGTTTGGGTTGTATGGGAAGATTGCCGCTTCCGCGCCAATTGCGCCACCAACGATCTTGTTTACAGTACATCCAGCGACGGCTTGCATTGGTCGGCAGTGAAGCGCATTCCTATCGACAACACTACGACTTCGGTGGATCATTTCATCCCTGGCATCGGCATCGATCCGGCGACTTCGGGCGCGACCGCGCATGTTGCCATTCACTACTACTACTTTGCGCAGAGCAACTGTACGACTGCGACTTGCCGGCTTTCCATTGGCTACATTTCTTCCCATAACGGCGGAACTACCTGGAACACATCGAGAAAGCTGTTGGGGCCGATGCAGCTGGGTTGGCTGCCGAATTCGCAGAATGGCCTGATGGTGGGCGACTACATTGCCACGGCCTTCACCAACGGAGTGCCGCATGGCGTGTTCGCCGTTGCAGCTGCGAAAAGTGGTTCAACGTTTGACGAGGCCATGTACACAGCGCAGGATTTGACGGTGCCGGAAGCCGGTCCGCAGGTTTCTTCAGCAGGCGATAAACCGCTGCACAACCTTTCCGATCCGATCGAAAAGGAGCAGCCTGAGAAGGGCGTAGTCCCGCCTTCGAAGCGCGCGAGCAAGCGCAGCGCGAAATAAAAAGTCATTTTGTCATCCTGAACGTAGATTGTGCTTGGCGAATGCGGTAAATAGCTGGAGTCGAAGCATCCTTTGAACCGTTCGGCATCCTTCAACTTCTATAGTCTGGCGAATTTAGATCTACCTTTCCAATCGCAGCCTAACCGCCGCCCCTGATAAACTCTCTGCGTGTCCCGCCTCACTCACCTGGAATGCACGCGCTGCGGAGAATCCTTTCCCGCTGACCGCCCTCAAACCGTTTGCCCGAAGGATGGCGGCATCCTCTACGCGCGCTATGATCTCGCCAACATCAAGAAGAGTTTTTCGCCCGCGTCGCTGCTACCGCTGGCTCCTACGATGTGGCGATACGATGCCGTTCTACCAGAGGCCACGCCGGTCACGCTCGGTGAAGGTTTCACCCCCATGCTGCGCAGCCGCGAGTATCGCAACGTCTTCATTAAAGACGAAGGACTGAATCCCACCGGCTCCTTCAAAGCGCGCGGACTCTCCGCCGCAGTGACAATGGCTCGCCATTTCGGTCTGAAGAAGCTTGCTATCCCCTCCGCTGGAAACGCTGCCGGAGCCCTCGCCGCCTATGCCGCCGCAGCCGGCATCGAAGCCCACATCTTTATGCCCAAAGATGTTCCGATGGCCAACCGCATCGAGTGCCACTACTACGGAGCGGCGGTTACGCTGGTCGATGGTCTCATCTCCGACTGCGCGCGCAAAATTGCCGAACTCAAGGAGAAAGAGGTTTGGAAAAAAGAAGGATGGTTCGATGTCTCCACCACCAAAGAGCCCTACCGCGTTGAAGGCAAGAAGACCATGGGCTACGAAGTTGCTGAACAACTCGGTTGGAAACTTCCGGATGGAATCATCTATCCCACGGGCGGTGGCGTGGGGCTGCTCGGCATGTGGAAGGCATTCGACGAAATGGAGCACCTGGGGTTCATCGGTTCCGAGCGTCCGAATATGATCAGCATACAAGCTGCGGGATGCGCGCCGATTGTAAAAGCGTGGGATGAAGGCCGCGCCACGGCAGAAATGTGGCCTCATGCGTCTACGCTGGCGTCGGGCCTGCGGGTTCCGAAACCCTACGGCGACTACCTCATCCTCGAAATCCTGAAAAAAAGCGGAGGCCTCGCACTCTCCGCCACCGACGCAGAAATTCTCGAAGCGACTCGTCACTGGGCGAAGGTCGAAGGCATCTTCGCAGCGCCAGAAGGCGCAGCCTCGCTCGTCGCCTACCAGAAACTGCTGGCTAACGAATTCTTCACCGCCGACGACACGGTGGTGCTCTTCAACACCGGGTCAGGGCTGAAGTATCTGGACGTGCTGGACACAAAAGACGCGAAAGCTGTAACTCCACCAGCGTCCCGTGCTATTGCGGGAATCATCGGACCTTACTAAGACGGTTGCGAACGATTCCGGTTTGTTCTGATCATCTCGCTCATAACTCGGTGAGTTCAGTTGGCTAGTTTCCTAACGAGAGAGTTGGCCGTTTGGACAGCTGTTGCATGCACTCCTGGCGGCGTCAAATGTACTCCTGGTGTTTGACACTCTCCCCTTTCAACTATAAGTTCTCCCTAACAAATCCCTAATCTTCTCTTCCGGCGGACTGCAGGCTGTGGGTGTTGTGCTAGGCAATGCCCTAAGACTATCCGCAGACGGTTCTGTGTCGGGTTTCTCGCGCCACGGGAAATAACTGAAACATCGCGCGACTTCGCCATAAGTCCGGCTTGCGCCGGATGTGTAAGTTAACCCGTGTATGGAGGCGTGAAATGACATATTGGAAGAAGGTAGCAACCATCGCGACAGTCTTGTCCGCTGTTGCATTCGTAGCATCTGAAAAAGCAGCCCAAGATTCTGGACCGCGACCTGGACCAGCTGCAGCAGGAGGGTTGACAGGTTTTTATCCAACACTGAACGCGACAGAGCAAGCTGCATATGCGAATGGGATAGCCCAATTTATAGAAGATGAGGGCGTTCCTGATCTTCCACCGGGGACCGGCAATGGTGGGCTGGGGCCCGGATTCAATTCAACCAGTTGTGGGTCATGCCATTCTCAACCTGCAACATTAGGATCAAGTCCGAGTCCCAGTAGTCCGCAGGTTCCTCAAGCGAATCCTCAGATTGCGGCTGCCGCTGAAATGAACGCTACAAATGTAATCCCGCCCTTTATCACCCCAGATGGGCCGGTCCGCGAGGCTAGATTCATCAGGCATGCGGATGGAACTCCGGATGGAAGTGTCCACAATTTGTTTTCCATTGCGGGCCGATCGGATGCGGTTGGATGTAAGCTCGCTCAACCGGACTTTATAGCCCACCTCCTAGTCAACAACGTTATTTTTAGAATTCCAACTCCGCTGTTTGGTTTGGGCCTGGTCGACAATACCCCAGACTCGGTATTGCGAGCGAACTTAGAAGCCCACCGAGACAAGAAACAAGACCTCGGAATCGCAGAAAAATTCAATCTCAGTCCAAACGATGCAACCATCAGCAAGTTTGGATGGAAAGCCCAAAACAAATCGCTGAATATTTTTGCCGGAGAGGCATACAACGTAGAGATGGGCGTGACCAATGATGTCATGCCTGATGAACGGAATGCGATCGCAGGTTGTGTATTCAACCCTACCCCGGAAGATACTCACTCTGAAGCAACGAATGGCATCTCTGACGTAGATGCGTTTGTCGACGCTATACGCCTTTCAGCTCCGGCTTTACCCGTTACTCCAACCGCTCAGACGAAAGAAGGCCAAGACATATTCAACGAGATTGGATGTGTGTTGTGTCATTCAGATACGCTCACAACCGCTCAGTCTGTGTTCACAGGAATGGGCAATGTGCAGTACCATCCCTTCTCCGATTTCGCCCTCCACCATATGGGAACCAACCTGTCAGATGGAATTTCCCAGGGACTGGCTGGTCCCGACGAGTTTAGGACCGCACCTCTATGGGGCGTTGGGCAGAGGCTGTTCTTTCTCCACGATGGAAGATCGCGGGACCTGTTGAGTGCAATTCAGCAGCACAGTTCCCCAGGATCGGAAGCGAACAAGGTAGTACGAAGGTTCGACGACCTGTCCCCAGAACGAAAACAAGCCGTGCTGGATTTTCTCAGATCGCTTTGATGCGATACCTTGAAACTCGCATCCATCACGAGCCGGCCGCAACACAGGAGGGCCGTCGCGTTCAATCGATTGCCCTCCAAGAACTTTGGCTGCCTCCCCAAAAAGCAGTACTCTTTGCCACGCCTTCCGTGGTACAAAAAATCCACTGCATGTCGTGACGCAGTTCTTTCCACGATCCTGCACATTACTGATGCTGCACATTATTAACGAGGCGCGACCTGAGCGGCGCTCTGATCCACTGAGTACAACGAGATAAACGATTGGGCGGTACATCCGCTGTTCGAAGAGCATGCGGACCCCGCAAGCCGGTCGGGGCGCTCTACCGGGATTACACATTCGTTCACAGGCAGTTTCTTAAACGAAGAACACGAGAGGAGACGACTTCCATGCCCACCTTCAAAACAAAAGACGGTATACAGATTTACTACAAAGACTGGGGTAAAGGACAGCCCGTAGTCTTCAGCCATGGCTGGCCGCTGAGCGCGGACGCCTTCGAAGATCAAATGGTTTTCTTAGCCGCCCGCGGCTATCGTTGCATCGCCCACGACCGCCGCGGCCATGGCCGGTCCGACCAGCCATTAGACGGCAATGAAATGAACACCTACGCCGACGATCTCGCAACCATGGTCGAACAACTGGATTTGAAGGACGCGATTCACGTTGGCCATTCCACTGGAGGCGGCGAGGTGGCACGTTACATTGGCCGGCATGGCACAAAGCGTGTTTCTAAAGCCGTGCTGATCAGTGCTGTGCCCCCCTTAATGTTAAAAACCCCTGCGAACCCCGCTGGCCTGCCGCTCGAGACATTTGACGGCCTTCGCGCCAGTGTCGCCGCCGATCGCTCACAGTTCTTTAGGGATTTGAGCATCCCTTTCTACGGCTATAACAAGCCGGGCGCCAAGATTTCCCAGGGCATACGCGATTCATTCTGGTTGCAAGGAATGTTGGCCGGATACCCAGCCTGTTATGACTGCATCAAGGCATTCTCCGAAACGGACTTCACCGAAGACCTCAAGAAGTTCGATGTGCCAACCCTGATTCTTCACGGGGACGCCGACCAGATTGTTCCCATTGTCGCTTCAGGTCTGCTTTCTGCAAAGATCGTGAAAGGGGCGCAACTGAAGGTCTATCCGGGATTCCCGCACGGAATGTGTTCTACCGAAAAGGACGTAATTAGCGCTGACCTGTTTGCATTCTTGAAAGCCGCCGCGGCTGTCGCCGCCTAAACTTTCATCGCAGCCTTCTCGCGGGCAAAGGCCTGGCACCCACGTCTCGCCTCTTTTGCGAGACGTGGGATCGGACGTGAGTAATCGATGCAGCAGTTCGTCCAGATACCACGAGCAATGTTGGCAGGACTCTATCGGAACCCTGATTGGTTTGCCGGGCATTTTCTAAAAACTATCGAGTAGGTGGCTGGGAAACCGGCTTGTCAGACAATGGCGACGAGCGGTCCTACGGTTGCGCTAGGCTTGCTTCCGGCCTAACCGTGGGTTTGGGTGAGATATAGCGCACCGTCACATCGTTTCCAAAACTAACTTGTTTGTACGCAATCCGCATCGGCGATGCTTCAGGGTTGTTCTTAAAAATGCGAATTGTCACATCGTCTGCAACGTAATCGATCTCATTCTGACCGATGCGAATCCGCCTGAACGCGGAGCTGTCAGCCTCAGGAGCCGTTACACGAGTCGCTTGCTGCTCGTAGGCAGCCCTCGATGCCTCTGGCGGTGAAGCTTGGCGGTGATCTGTGTAGGCGAACCATGCAATTATTGCGAGTGCTACCACTGCCGCCGCATCTGCGCTCCATGCGGGCATACGGAGAGAATTGCGCCTCCGGAACATCGTCTGCGTGAGCCCGGAATCGCCCCATTCTTTGTCTTTGGGTTCATCCCCTTTGGGTTCACCCTGAAACAGCGGTTTTCTGAGTAGGGTCGGCTGTGCCGCTTGACTGTTTAGAACCAGCAGATCGACATAGCAATCCTCATGAACCGCCCGTCCGTACTCGTCGGCTTTGCTGGTTTCGAGTGGGACTGCTCGATCACAGATGTGGCACCGAATGGGTGGTTCCTCCAAAGCGAATTGGCAGTAGGAGTTCAATGGCTCCCCCTTGCGATGCTTGAAACCTGACCAGCTTTTGATAATGCAACTTAACAACCAAACGGCCCCTGAATATCTAAATCCGAATCTGACTAAAACTTACGGGGAGAAGTTCAATCGCAGGAGCCGAGAATGCGACCGCCCAAAACTTCTCGCGGTCTGGAAAATTCGACGCACTCAAAGTTCCGGACGGCTATGCGGTTGTGGAGTGAAAAAATCAGGCCGCTCGTGCGTATCGGCCATCAGCGATAGCCAGTAGAGCCATCATTTCGTCGAGCGTGGCGATGTCGAAGTCTCTCATCGAACTGGCATGCTCCAGCATGTTTTGCACAGATGTACGCGGATTGAACAGTTTGAGTCGAATGTCGTGGTCCAGGGCCCATCGCTGCAGAAATACGAGCATGCCCAGACCTCCGCCCGCGATGGACGAGACTTCCGAGAGATCGAGCACAATGGTTCGGGCATCCGCTTGCAAATTCACAGCTTGGCGTAATTTGAGAGCGTCTTCACTCTGGACAATTCGGCCCTCGCACTCGATGACCGCCATGTCGCCAATGTTTTCAATATAGACATTCAGCATATTCTTCTCCCGCCCTTGACCCTGCAAACAGCACGTGTCGTGCCATCTCATGTGACTTGCATTTTGTGCCTCGTAGGCGCTGATTGTGCGGCCGACTGAGAGTTTCCGGCGAGAGACCGGGAAAATTTGCGCTAGAGCGAATGCCGTACTCTTCCCTTGCTTTTGTCGTAGGACCAGGGTCCGCGCGTGTGGGAGGTTTGGTGCGAGCCACCAAAGCACGGAGCATTTCACCCTCCCTGTAACCTAAACGCGGGTAGTTGGCCAAATTCAAAGTAGCCCACTACCTAAGCCCGGGTGACGTAACTTTGATTGTGTAAAAAGTGAGAGGGTGTAATTTGGCTTTGGCCTCACAAGCTAAAGCCGTTCCTGGAAAGGAGACCTACACCCGATGGCGAAGATAATCCCAATCACCGAGCATTATCAACATTTTCTGGCGGAGATGAAGGAAAGTTTCTGGGGCGATGTGTACGGCGGGAGCAAGCTGGCCTGGAAGCGTCTGTTGGAAGAGGATTCGAGGTGGGAGCGGGACCGCTACGCGGTGCGGGAAGCCTATGAGCGGCGGCGCAGCCGGCGGCAGACCTACCGCAACGGCTACTACGAGCGGGATTTCGTGACCCGGTTGGGTACGATCCGGCTGCGCATCGCGCGCACGCGGGGAAAAAGTTTTCTGCCGCGCGCGCTGGAACCGTTTCAGCGGCGTGCACCCGAGGTCGCCATGCTGATCCGGGAGGCGTTTTTGCGCGGCATCTCGACGCGGCAGGTGGGACGAGTGGTGGCCACGCTGACGGGCGAAGTGGTGAGTGCGCAGACGGTCTCGCATCTGACCCGCGATCTCGACGATGCGGTGCGCCAGTTTCATCAGGCGCAGTTGAGCGACGACTATGCTTATCTGTTCTTGGACGGAGTGAGCCTGCGGGTGCGGCGTCCGGCGGGGCGCAAGCGGGTGCAGATGCTGGTGGCCTACGGGGTGCGGCGCGATGGCACGCGTCACCTGCTGGCTTTTTTGCGCAGCCAGGGCGAGAGCCAATCCGACTGGGAGGGCCTGCTCCAGGATCTCTACCGGCGCGGACTGGAAGGCAAGCAACTCGGCCTGATCGTCACCGACGGTTGTGCCGGACTGGCGGCGGCGATTCCCACCGTCTATCCGCGGGTGCGGCATCAACGCTGCTGGGTGCACAAGATGCGCAATATTTTGGAGAGAGTGCGGAAGCGCGACTACGACGAGGTGAAAACCGGCGCACAGGCGATTTACTTAGCCGAGAGCCGGGCCCACGCCCAGGCCGCGTTTCGCCGCTTCCGGGCGCGCTGGCTGCGGGAGTACGGGCCCATGGTGCGGCGCCTGGAACGCGATCTGCCGGAACTGCTCTCGGTGTTCACCTTTCCCCAGCACCTCTGGCGGAAGCTGCGCACCACCAATGTCATCGAGCGCTGTTTCGTAGAAGTGCGCCGCCGAACCCGGCCCATGGTTTGCTTTGTCAACGTCGAAAGCGTCGATCGCATCATCTACTCCATCTTCCAGAGATTCAACCTGGAATGGAAAACCCGCACCCTCAACCTATTTACACAAGCAGCTTGACGTCACCTAAGCCCGCTCCACATTGACTTGCCGCCCCATCACCCCTAATATGAACGCGCACGAATGATCGGCAAGACCATCTCGCATTACCGCATTCTGGAGAGGCTGGGCGGCGGCGGGATGGGTGTCGTTTACCGGGCCGAGGACATCAAACTGGGCCGATTTGTCGCGCTCAAGTTTCTCCCCGAAGAACTCGCCAAAGATCGTCAGGCTCTCGACCGCTTTCAGCGCGAAGCGCGGGCCGCGTCGGCGCTGAACCATCCCAACATCTGCACTATCCATGAGGTTGATGAGGAAGACGGACAGGCCTTCATCGTCATGGAATTCCTCGATGGGCAGACGCTGAAACACCGTATCGCCGGCCGTCCCATCGACACCGAAACGCTGTTGAATCTCGCCATCGAAATTGCCGACGCGCTCGATGCCGCACACTCCAAAGGCATCATTCATCGCGACATCAAGCCCGCGAATATCTTCGTGACCAAGCGCGGGCAGGCCAAGTTGCTGGATTTTGGTTTAGCGAAGCTGTCTCCGGGAAACCAGCACGGCAGTTCCGAATCCGCGCTGCTCACGGCTACCGAAGGCGCGCTGATGACCACGCCCGGCTCTACGATAGGAACAGTGGCCTACATGTCTCCCGAGCAGGTACGCGCGGAAGAGCTTGATCCGCGCACCGACTTGTTCGCGTTTGGTGCGGTGCTCTACGAGATGGCGACGGGAGGGTTGGCATTTTCCGGGAGCAGCAGCGGGGTGATTTCCGAGGCCATTCTGAACCGCACTCCGCCGCTGCCTTCGATCACGAATCCGGCGATACCGCCGAAGCTGGAAGAATTGATTTTCAAAGCACTTGAGAAGGAACGTGAATTTCGCTATCAAACGGCTGCTGAGCTACGCGGGGACTTGAAACGCATCAAGCGCGCGCTGGATACGTCACGCGTACCCGCCGGAAGCCCAGCCCGTCTTGTTCCGGCTTCGGGGGCGGCAGAGACCGCCGTCGCTCGGCCTGTGTCATCGCAAAAGCGCGTGCTGATCATCGCGTTGACAGCGGCAGCCGTTGCGCTGATGGCGGGCCTCAGTGCGGGAAGGTTCTTGTTGCAGCTACCGCTGGTACAAGCGGCACTCCCGGTTTACCATCCGCTCACATTTCGCCGAGGCATGGTTCATGCGGCACGCTTTGCTCCGGATGGGAAGACGATTATCTACAGCGCGGCTTGGGAAGGGAAGTCATTGCAGCTCTTCACCACGCGACCCGAAAGCCCTGAGTCGCACGAATTGGAGCCCGCTGGAGCCGACATTCTGGCCGTTTCCTCGTCAGGCGAAATGGCGCTGTCGCTGAGGAGTCATCCAGTGGCGCAATTTCTTTATTCCGGCACGTTGGCCCGCGTGCCTTTGGTCGGCGGCGCGCCGCGCGAGGTCATGGAGAATGTCGAATTTGCGGATTGGGCTCCCGATGGGAGCACGCTGGCGATTGTGCGCCAGGATCAAGGCCGGCACCGCCTCGAGTTTCCTCCGGGCAAGTTGCTTTATGAGGCTGATGGTTGGATCGGTCATATCCGCACGTCTCCAAAAGCGGATGCCATTGCCTTCATCGATCATCCCCAACTCGGCGACGATGGTGGCGAGGTTGCTACAGTGGATCTCGCTGGCAAAAAGACAACACTTTCAACCGGCTGGGACAGCATTCAGGGAATCGCATGGGCTCCCGCAGGCGATGAGATTTGGTTTACCGCAACCCGCACGGGCGGCGACCGCTCTCTTTATGCAGTCAATTCCTCGGGCACAGTCAGATTGCTGGCACGGGTTCCGGGCGAATTAACTTTGCTCGATGTCGATCGTGAGGGGCATGTGCTTCTGACCCGAGGTAATGATCGTGCGGGAATGATGGGTCTCGCTCCTAGCGAGACCAAAGAACGTGACTTGTCGTGGCTCGACTGGTCCGTGCCTGGCGATTTGTCATCCGATGGCCGAACTGTTCTTTTCTTTGAGAGCGGCGAGGGCGGAGGACCGAAGTATGCAGTTTACCTGCGGAAAACGGATGCTTCTCCAGCTATTCGTCTGAGTGAGGGAATCGGGTTGGCCTTATCTCCTGATGGAAAATGGGCTCTCACCCGGCACAATATCACTCCGTCACAACTGGTTCAGCTGCCCACCGGAGTCGGCGAAGCCACACCTCTCACTCACGATTCCATCAATCACCTCTGGGCACGCTGGCTGCCCGATGGCAAGCACCTGGTGTTTTCGGGAAGTGAGGCCGGACACGGTTTTCGGCTCTACGTGGAATCTCCCGAGGAAGGCAAGGCGCGTCCCATCAGCCCGGAAGGAGTGAGCCCGTTTCTTGTGATCTCTCCAAAGGGGGACTTTGCTGCCAGCGTCGGTCCCGACCACAAGATTTATCTTTACCCCATCGCCGGTGGCGAACCCGTGCCCGTGTCCGGTGCAGAGCCGGATGAAATGCCGACCGGATGGTCTGCGGATGGCCGTTCTCTCTATGTGTTTCGCTTTGGAGAGATTCCATCCCGAGTGAATGAGTTGGATCTGTCGACCGGCAAGAGAAGGCTCTGGAAGGAACTGGTGCCAGCCGACGCAGCTGGAATCGATACCATCCGGGCAATCACAATTACTCCAGATGCCAAGGCATACGTTTATGGTTTTATCCGCACGCTCTCTGATTTGTACGAAGTAGAAGGATTGAAGTGAAGATGAATTGAATGGAAGATGGATTGATTTTAGGTGGAGCAGCGCTCAGCGCTGCGTTAAAGTTCTGTTTGTGGCATCGGCTTTGGCCGCTGCGGTCGGAGCGGCGAAATGATCAATCTTCTTTAACCAATCTTCTCTAACCAGTCTTCTTTAAGAAAGAATCTTATCCTGAAAATCCCGCTCCGCCTGCTTCACATTCTCAGGTCGGCCCAGATCGCGCCAGTAATATTTATCGTCGCGAAATGCGAGAATGCCTTCCCCTTGTGCCGCAAGGCGTAAATACGAGTTGATGATGGAGAATGCGCCTTCTTCTGTCATTAGTTCAAAAATACGTGAAGAAATAACATGGATGCCGGAAAATGCCCAGGCGTGCACTTGCGCGGCCGGGCGGACGAGTTCAGGCCTCTGCTCGTGGCCTGCGCGCCGGCCGCAAAGCCGATGCTTCTCGTCGAACAGTAAATAACGCGAAGTTTCACGGTCTCGCACCGCCAATGTAGCCAGGGCGCCACTTTCAGAGTGAAATTCCACCATGCGCCCCAGATCAATGGTGCTGAGGACATCGACATTATGCAGGATGAAAGACTTGTATTTCGAATCCGAGGGCAGATCTTTGAGAAACTGGGCAGCCTTCTTCAAACCTCCACCGGTGTCGAGCACCACTTCCTCATACGAGATCTCGATGTACATGCCGAAGTTCTGGTTGGCCTTCAGATAATCGATCACCATCTCGGCGAGATGATGCACATTGATGGTGACCTCGCGCACTCCAAATTGCCGCAATCGTGAAAGCGTGATCTCCAGCATCGTTCGCCCATCAACTTCCACCAAGGCCTTGGGACGATCATTCGTCAGTGGGCGCAAACGCGTGCCCAGTCCGGCGGCCAGAATCATGGCTTTCATTGTGTCCGGCTCTCCAACTCGCGATGCTGCACAACGACCTCTACCCCGTTTCTTCCGCGCAACCGTTTTGCAGCCTGCTCTGCCAGATAGACTGATCGATGCTGCCCGCCAGTGCATCCGAAAGACACCATCAAACTCTTAAAGCCGCGCCGCTGATACTCGCTCACACTAGCATCGACGAGCGACATCACGCTGGCCATAAACTGATGCACGCTTTGTTGCTGATTAAGATATTCGATTACTGGAGCGTCTTTCCCGGTCAGCGCTTTGAACTGCTCTTCGCGTCCAGGATTCGGCAGACTGCGGCCATCGAATACAAATCCACCACCATGCCCGCTCTCATCCTTCGGCATGCCGCGATGAAATGAAAAGCTCACAATGCGTACCGTCAAATTGTCCGCCTCGGAGGCCAAGCCTTGCAGTTTCTCCGAGGCCAGCATGCTGTTGAAGGCCTCCATCATCGTCGGCAGAGCGATGGGCAAATTCACGTTGTGCAGCAACCAGCGCAGATTCTTCAGCGCGTAGGGAACACTTTGCAAGAAATGCGCTTTGCGCTCGTAGAAGCCGCGAAAACCATACGCTCCCAATGCCTGCAGAATTCGTACATAAACGTACGCGTAGTAATGCTGCAAAAACGCTTCACGATCGATCTCGACAAAAGCCCCAAGCTTCTCGAGATAAAGGTCAAGCAACCGCTGCCGCAGCTCGGGCGGCAAATCGGCCTTGGCGTCGTACAGCAGGGAAGCGATGTCATACTGCAGGGCGCCTTTGCGGCCGCCTTGATAATCCAGGAAAAACGGCTGAGGGTCGCTATTGCGCAGCATGACGTTGCGGGACTGAAAATCGCGGTACATGAAGTAGTTACAATCGGCACTCAACAGGAAGCCTGTAAGCCGATCGAAATCGTCTTCGAGCGCCTGCTCGTTGAAGGGAATGCCGGCGAGCCGTAGAAAGTAGTATTTGAAATAATTCAGGTCCCAGTTGATGGATTGCCGGTCAAAGCTGCCGCGCGGATAACACACCTCGTAATTCAAGTCGCGGCCGGCTTCAACCTGAAATCGAGGGAGCACAGCCACGACTTTGCGATACGCCTCTATGGCCTGCGAATCAATGGTTTCGCCCTGCCGATTCTTGGAGAGAAATTCAAACAGCGTGGTGTCTCCCAGGTCTTCTTCGAGATACGCGCCCTGACTCAGATCTTCGGCATAAATTTCTGGTACCGGAAGTCCGTGGCGACGAAAGTGTCGTGAAAATTCCAGGAACGCCGCATTTTCCTCACGCACGCCATAAAGAATTCCAATCGCACTGGTCCGGTCGCTCGCCAGCCGGATAATCTTCCGGCCCGAGCCTCCGAGTTCGCCCTGCAGCGGATCTATCCTCGTGGGCGGGACTTGAAAGTGTTGTTCGTAAAGCTTCTTGAGAACATCCATAGTCGAATATTTTTCTCGGCGTGACCCCGGCGTGACCCACTAAGATAACATCGCTGCTCGATTCTAGATCCTCGATTTCAGATCGATGAGGTTAGCATCGAACGACTTGAAAACCCCCGTCCTACTGCCTATTCTGAGACAGGCGTTCTGAGACAAGCGCTCTAAGACAGGTATGACCGACCGCCTTTACTATCACGATTCGTTTCTCTACAACTTTGACGCCGAAGTCCGCTCTGTCGTCGAAACGCCGCGTCCGGCGCTTGTTCTCGACCGCACGGCCTTCTACCCCACCAGCGGCGGCCAGATCCACGATACCGGCTGGATTGTTTCCAAGGGATCGCCCGCCGGTACAGACGACGCGAAGTTTCGCGTCACTGAAGTCGCCGACACCGAAGATGGCCGCATCGTCCATTACCTGGATGCGCCGCTCAAGGATGTGCAGCCCGGAATCCGCGTTCGGGGCGAAATCGACGGTGCCCGCCGTCGCGACCACATGCAGCAGCACTCCGCCCAGCACGTTCTATCCGCCGCTTTCGTGCGCCTGTTCGACATGCCAACGGTCTCCTTCCACATGGCGGATGACTATTGCTCGGTGGATCTCGACGCACCTTCACTCAGCAAAGAGCAAATCGAATCTGCCGAGCGTATGGCCAACGAAATCATGATTGAGAATCGTCCGGTCGACGTGAAATATGTGACTCGCGATGAAGCCGAGCGGCTCGGACTGCGCAAGCTTCCGCCAGGCGGGCGCGACTCGCTGCGCATCATCGACATCCGCGACTTCGACCTCACCGCTTGCGGCGGCACGCATGTGAGCGCCACAGGACAGATTGGTGGAATCCTGTTGCGCAAGAGCGAGAAAGTTCGCCAGGGGTACCGGGTGGAATTCGTAGCCGGCCAACGCGCGGTCGCCACCGCACGCCGCGATTTCTCGACGCTCAGCGACACGGCGGCGCTGTTTTCCGCCCACATCTATGACGTTCCACAGCAAGCGCAGAAGGCTCTGGACGAAATAAAATCCCTGCGCAAGCGGCATGAACAATCGCAGGATGAATTAGCCGCGGCGCAGGCTACTGCGCTATTAGCGGAGACTCCCGAAAACAACGGACGGAAGTTGGTCGTCCGAACCTTTCCCGACCGCGACCTCAACTTCCTCAAACTGCTGGCCCAGAAACTGACGCGGCAGGCTTCCGCGATCGCGCTGCTTGCCAACACCTCTTCACAGCCTGTGCTTGTTTTTGCCCAGTCTGCAGGTCAGCCGTACGACATGGCCGCGCTCTTGAAAGAAACTGTCGCGAAAGTCGGCGGACGCGGCGGCGGCAGTAAAGACCTCGCCCAGGGAGGAGTCGCGAAATCCGAGGGACTGGCTGCCGCTCTCGGGGCGGCCGCTGAAACGCTCGCGCATTAACGTTTGGCAAATTCGCTGCTCAAAATAAAACCTCCACCGGACTGTAGTCCGTGGAGGTTGTGCCTAACCTGTCGCCAGTCGTCGCTATGCGACTCGATTTCGCCGCCCACCTTTTTCCCACCAAACGGCGGGGTCCTCCGGACGGTTCAGCATCTGCGACAATTCTTTCTTGATCTCGGCTAACCGGTTGGCGCGCATCTCGACCGCCGACTGGTCGATCTGACTATCCGCGCTCCTGGCTGCAGAGCGAGCGTTCATGTTCCGCAAATCCGTAATTTCCTGACGAAGGCTAGTGAGGTGTTCCAAGATATAAGGCATGTCTGATGATACCTCATATCCGTGGAGCCGCCGCTTAATTAATTCTGAATAATGGCCAAGAATTCGCTGCAGCAGAGAGGAGAGGCGGGAGTGGCGTTAAGTTACGAAAGCCGCGTAAAAACTGGAGCGGGAGACCGGGATCGAACCGGCGACATCCAGCTTGGGAAGCTGGCGTTCTACCGCTGAACTACTCCCGCTCATTAACGCCCGAGGTCCCTCGCAGTCGCTCGGGATTTCGCCTGCGGGCTCGACGCCCGCAAGCGGCTCAACTTGGGAAGCTGGCGTTCTACCGCTGAACTACTCCCGCTCGCCAGGGAAAACCCATCTACCCTGAAGCCAACCAAAGTCTAGCACCCGGCGACCCCGGGAAACAATCTCGCGTGACAACGCTGCCGACCTCGCAAGTGGCTGTCTGCAAATCCGCGGCCTGTTAGACTTCCCGATGAGAATGATCATGTCTTCCTCATCTGCCAGAAAACACGCGAGCACCTCCGCCGCCAAACAACCCGAGATCCCCGAGCCTTCATTTTCCGAACGCGCTCGCACCTTGGTCTACATCGGCCGCATCGGCAGCCTGTCCACGGTTTCCCGAAAGCAGCCGGGATTTCCGTTTGGCTCAGTCATGCCATACGGGCTGGATACTCGCGGACGTCCCATCTTCCTCATCAGCACGATGGCGATGCACACACAAAATCTGGAAGCAGACCCGCGCGCCAGCTTGCTGGTGACCCAGCCTGACGCCAGCGGCGACCCTCTCGGCGCCTCGCGAGTCACGTTGGTGGGAAATGTTTTGACCATTCCTGAGCCTGAGATTGCAGACGCGCGCAAGCTTTATCTAGACTGCTATGCCAACAGCAGATACTGGGTCGACTTCGAAGACTTTTCTTTCTATCGCATGGATGTCGTCGACGTTTATTACGTGGGCGGCTTTGGCGTGATGGGCTGGGTGCAGGCATCGGACTATGATCAGGCGCAGCCCGATCCCCTGGCAGATCATGCGGTCGGGATCATCGAACACATGAACGCCGACCACAAGGATGCACTCGTCCTGCTTAGCCGCACGTTTGCTGGAATCGAATCGCAAGAGGCGGCGATGACTTCAGTCGACCGCCTCGGCTTTCACGTGCGCGTGAAAACCAGCGATGGCATGAAAGGTGCGCGCATTGCTTTCCTGCGAGAAGTGACCAATCCCGGTGAAGCCAGAAAGGTTCTGGTAGAGATGGTGCAGCATGCGCGACAACGGCCCTAGCTGCATTTCGATGGTCCCAGGTTTCATTGATTCTCGTGTTTTTTGCCGCTCCTCACCGGCGCTTCTGCGAAAACCACATTGTTTTTCCCCCTCCTCGTTTCCAGCTTCCTTTTGCTCTCCGTCGCGGTTAGTTCCGTTTTCGTAACAAGATTCACATTTCTGAGCTAAGTGCTTCCTGTCGTGGTAAAGAAATGAACGGGGCAAAGCTCGATCATGACCCTGAACTTAGTTTGCGTTCGCTGTGTGTCATGAGTATTGTGGTTCTAGTTGTGGGACTGCGCGGAATTGTTCTCGTTATTTCCGCCCTGGCAGCCGACCTACAGACCCCGCGCCCGTTTTGCAAAAGTAAACTCCCGGCAGATTTGAACCGCGGTCGATTGTTCGAGGCGAACGTCTACGTCTTGACCGGAATACGCAATCTTCAACGCCCTGTGGGCGCAACCCCCATGATCACGGCTTGACCCTTTGCAGCGAGAAGAAAATGAAAAAAAGAAAATGAGGTTAAAAATGAAGCTATCGATGGTTGTTTTCCAGGTAATTGCGTTCACTGTGTTCTTTGCTGGTGTTGCCGACGCACAGCAGTACCCGCCAGTGTGGACTGACATCCTAAACGCGCAGCAGACGCAGCCGCCCTACACCATGGCCAGCGGAAATTATTACGAAATCGGCAATGGGCTGCTGAGGGAGGCGTCCAACACCGATCTAGCGGGCATTGGATATACCTTAACGCTGGGCGTGAGTTCGCTGCCCGCCAGTGGTGCGCCGGCGCCTTCCCCTTGTCCTGGCAAAATCGGTTTTGCGACCTCGTACATCGAGAGTAATCAGGGGACGGGGATAACCGGAGTTGGGTTCCTGGGGCAGTTCAACTCACCCGGGGCTTTGGATGCGGCCCCCTATAACGGCCCGCCCTATAACATTCAGTTTGCCCCTAACAATAATTTGAACCAATCGGTGTTCTTTAACGAGAACAAATGTTACGGGGCAAATGGCGTCGGAGGGCAGGACGGGCCTAATGCCAATGGAAGGGAATACGGGTTTTTCCTTGCTGCGAATGACAATTCGATTTGGGCTTACTGGGGAACAAGAGAGAACCAAGGGTTGGCGGGCGTTCACGATCAAATGCCCCTGACCGCTGCAAATAATGTCTTGGGAAATGGAGTGACGATCGAACCCAACACTCCGTATTATTTCGAGATGTATCCAGTGTCCGGCGCTTACGGGAGCTGTTCAGTCGAAACTTATGTTTACGATACCAATTTCAATCTGAAATTCGCGGCGGCGCCACCCATAGGCGCCTATGGCGGAACGAACATACTCAGCGTCGATCCGCATTTTTGCACGTACATTGCCTCTGATATTGGGTACGTATCCGCCAACAACCAGCCAGGTTCCCTCGTTAAGGCCAGCGAATTACCGGGAACCAACGTCTATAACCTGAGCATGCAGAGAGTATTTGTTGGTAAGAATTGACTCGACCTGAATTAATTTCGCCAAAAAAAATGCCCGGGATTCTTTCGAATCCCGGGCATTTTTGATTGCTCAGAGAGCGGTCGCTCAGACAGCCTGGACGTTCTCCGCTTGCCAGCCCTTGGGGCCCTTGGTCACGTCGAACTGCACGGTTTGGCCTTCCTGCAGGCTGCGGAATCCGCCAGCCTGAATCGCGGAGAAATGCACGAATACGTCCTCGCCATTTTGACGGCTGATAAAGCCATAGCCCTTGGCGTCGTTAAACCACTTCACTGTTCCTTGTTCTGCCATTGTTGATAGTCCTATTCTTGTTTCTTTGGATTGTGCTGAGAAGATTCGCTGCTAGTGAGGGGGTGACGCTGGTTGGCGATACCGACCTTCAATTGCTTGTGAGTCAAACTTAGCTGGATTTCATTATACACGATGTGCGAAGAATGCACAGAAAATATTGCAGAACCAAGCGGTATCCACGATGCGGGAACCGACGCGCGCCCGGAACGTCCGGAATCATCTTGCATCGTGAATTTGAGCTGGAGGTCGAAGCCGGAATCACGCCGCCGAAGGCATTGACAATATGAGTTAGTATGTCGTTGTTTAGCTCTATTTGCCCGACCTGCGAAACCGATCAACTATGCCCCGAAAGCCGAGCGCTGCCAAACTTGTGTCCAGCCGTCGTACCTTCCTCAAAGCCACAATAGTCGGCAGTGCCGCGGTGACGCTGACCCCACTGTATCCGGCGCTGGCTGGCGCGCGGGAGATGACCTCGGACCCTCCAGTCGCCGATGTTCCCGCGGGCGATGTTAAACCTTTCGAGCTCGATGAGCTGACCATCTCCGACCTGAAAGACGGAATGAAGTCCGGAAAGTTCACAGCGTGCTCCCTTGTCGAAAAATATTCTGCGCGGATCGACGAAATTGACAAACATGGCCCGTCCATCAATAGCATTATTGAACAGAATCCGGACGCGCTCTCTATCGCCGATTCTCTCGACCTGGAACGCAAAGCGAAAGGCCCGCGCGGACCGATGCATGGAATCCCGGTGCTCATCAAAGACAATATCGACACCGCCGATAAGATGATGACTACTGCAGGTTCGCTCGCGCTGATCGGCTCCAGGCCTTCGCAAGATTCCTACGTCGCACAAAAATTACGCACCGCGGGCGCCGTGATCCTTGGCAAGACGAACCTTAGCGAATGGGCGAATATTCGCTCCAGCCACTCGACCAGCGGGTGGAGCGGTCGCGGCGGCCTCACAAAAAATCCATATGTGCTTGATCGCAATCCCTGCGGCTCCAGCTCCGGCACCGGCTCAGGCATTTCTGCAAACTTGTGCGCGGTGGGAATCGGCACGGAAACGGACGGTTCCATCGTCTGTCCATCATCGTCGAACGGACTTGCCGGCATCAAGCCCACGGTCGGGCTGGTGAGCCGCAGCGGAATCATTCCAATCTCGCACTCGCAGGATGGCGCCGGGCCGATGTGCCGCACGGTGCGCGATGCCGCTACGCTGCTGGGCGCCCTGACCGGAGTCGACGCGGCGGATCCAGCGACCGCTGCCAGCGCGGGCAAGTCCTATGCCGATTACACTCAATTCTGCGACCCCAACGCTCTCAAGGGAGCGCGCATTGGCGTAGCAAGAAAATACTTCGGCTTCAACGATGCCGTCGATGCTCTCATGGAGCAATCCCTCGACGTTATGAAAAGGCAGGGAGCAACGGTGGTTGATCCTGCCGACATTCAAAGCTTTGGTAAGTTCGATGAGACCGAGCTATTGGTTCTGATGTACGAACTTAAGGCGGATCTCAACACCTATCTCGCGCGCCTGGGTCCCAACGCTCCAGTCCACACCTTGAAAGACATAATCGAGTTTAACGAGCGTAATCGACGGAAAGAAATGCCCTACTTCGGTCAGGACTTATTTCTTAAAGCTGAAGCCAAGGGTTCACTTACCGAAAAGACCTATCTCGACGCGCTCGATAAGAACCACCAACTCGCCCGCACCGAAGGCATTGATGCCACCATGGATAAGTATCACCTCGACGCTATCGTCGCCCCAACTGGCGGTCCGGCGTGGCTTACCGACCTCATTAACGGCGACCATGTGGGAGGCGGTAGCTCGAATGCCGCCGCCGTTGCAGGCTATCCAAATATCAATGTGACTGCGGGTTTTATCTCCGGACTGCCCGTCGGAATCTCTTTCTTCGGGCGTGCCTGGAGTGAGCCAGCGCTCATCCGCCTGGCATTTGCCTTTGAACAAGCTACTAAAGCGCGTCAGGCACCCCGGTTCTTATCTACTATCGGCGCGGGATAAGACTAACCCCAGTGCAGTAGCCGGTTTTCCAATCCGCAACCTGTCCCGTATTAGTTACACCCAATCGAATTAAAGTCACTTATAGGAATCTCAATTAAGGTTTTCCATGTTACCTTACCTGAAAGGGGGTATTAATGATGATGAACAAAGTCGTCGTTTCCCTGCGGAAAGAATACTCCCGTCTTGAACGAGAGATGGGACAAGTAGGGAAAGCACTGGATGCCCTCGGTCACGCTGGTGGGAGGAAGCTCAAGAAGACGGGCCGTACCTTGAGCAAGGATGCCCGCCGACGTATCGCCGAGGCGCAAAAGCTACGCTGGGCGAGGGTCCGAAAGGCAGCCGCCAAGCTAGTGAAGTCTTAGTCAAGTGGTACTCGCAAGCACCGCAGCTGGCCTCGTTCGTAATTTCCTGCAAGACCGCGGACGAGGCCCAAGCTTCGGAAATCTAGCCCGCATAACACAACCTGATTCGAAGTCCAAGCCCCGATTAAGTCCACCGAAACCACTTGAGTGCCAGCACAAACGAGATACCACCCCACAAAGACATCACGAGTAACCGAGGCCACTGATGGATCAGCGGCGTACCTTCCAGAATGCTTGTTCTTAAGGCATCATTCAGAGCAGTCAGCGGCAGCGCCTTGATGAGTGGCTGAATTACGGCAGGGAAGCGCTCGTAAGAAAAGAAGACGCCGGAAAAAATCCACATCGGCATCATGACCAAATTCATCAGTCCGCTCACACTTTCGATTTTCTGCGCCCGGCTCGCGGTCAGCAGTCCTACTCCTCCAAAGCACATCGCACCGGCGGCGCCCAGGAACAGGATGGAGAGTATCGATCCCAGCACTCTCATGCGGAAGACGAGCACGCCGAGTGTGAGCAACAACCCGATCTCAATGATCATCAGCACCAGGCGGCTAGACATCAGCGCCAGCAGAAAATCTCCGCGCCGCATGGGCGTGCCCACAAAGCGCTTGAGCAGCTTGCGTTGCCGCATGTCTACCAGAGCGAATCCAATGCCCCACATCCCCGAGTTCATCAGGTTCATCCCAAGCAAGCCAGGGATCAGGAAATCGATGTAGCGGGAACCCGGCTCGGAAGACGTTACCACGCTGGTCGCAACCACGTCTTTCCGTCCGGCTGCGGCTTGCAGAGCATCGTTCACTTCTGCCCGCGCAAGAACACTCTCTGGTCGGGCTGGATCGTAGCGATACTGCAGCCCGCCTGCGCTGTCAGCTTCGATCACGAGGTCGTATTTTCCAAGCCGGAAACCCTGGCTTGCAGTCTGGCGATCCACCACGTCGACTTTAAATGGTGCATGCTGGGCGAAACGCTGCAGCAGCGCCTCGGTTTGCTGCGCTCCCGTGCTCGCCACGATCGCTACCGTGGAAGCATCGGCCGGCTTGTTGCGAAAGGCGATTCCGAGGCCCGTTGCCAACAGGAGCGGAAAGACGAATACCCAGAAAACAACCTCTGGTTCGCGCTGCAGCTCCCGCATGCGGGCCATCAGGAGATGACGGTACCCAGCCCACCGCCCGTTTCGCCTGGTTGGGCGCTTGCGCGGAACCTTCTCTTCTGCGACCGATAGTTGTTCTGCGACGCTCATAAGACACTCAACCTATTTATTCTTCCCGTTTATTCTTCCCGCAGATGCCGCCCCGTCAGCCGCACAAATACATCTTCCAGACTGGCCTGTCGTGTGGTCAAGTGTTGCAACTGGCGATCCTGCTTTCCGATCGCATCCAGCAGCGCGGGAATCGTCAAGTGGGGTTCCTTTACGCTCAACGCCACCATTCCATCATCCTCGCGCACCGATTCCACACTGGGCAGCCCGCGCCAGGCATCCAGCGCGGTCCCATCCGAGTTGCCACCGACCGCAAACTCCACTACGTGGTGCCCGCCCAGTCGCGCAATCAAGTCGGGCGGCGAACCTTCGGCGATGATCTGCCCGTGATCCACAATCGCGAGACGGTCGCACAACCGCTCGGCTTCGTCCATGTAATGTGTGGTAAGCAAGACAGTGCCGCCCGCACGCTGAAATTCGCGGACAATGTCCCACAACTGCCGCCGGCTCTGGGGATCGAGTCCCGTGGTCGGCTCATCCAGGAAAAGGATTTTCGGATTGCACACCAGCGCCGTCGCGACGGCCAGCCGCTGTCGCTGCCCGCCTGAAAGCTTTCCCACCCACGCGTCGGCTTTCTCCGTAAGCTGCAACTCCTCGAGCACTTCCGCGGACGAACGGGGCTCGCGATAGAAGCTGGCAAACAGCTCGATAGTTTCGCGGACGGTAAGCTTTTCTGAGAGCCGCGTCTCCTGCAGCGAAATCCCAAGCCACTCCCGCATCTCACGCGCATTCTCGCGCCAGGAGTGTCCGAGAATCGAAACCTCGCCGGAAGTTGGTTCGAGCAAGCCCTCAAGAATTTCGATGGTGGTCGTCTTGCCGGCTCCATTGGGGCCAAGCAGACCAAAGCATTCGCCGGTTTGAATCTCGAGGTTCAACCCGCGCACGGCCTCGACCTTGCCGTCGTAGGTCTTGCGCAGATCGCGGCATTGAATTGCGACAGCCACGCAGAGATTCTAACGTATGATTCCACTCCGTCGTCGTTGCGAATCAGTTCTGTACCGAGGATTCGCGAGGTGCCGCGCTCGACAGTAGCTCTTCCACCTCTGGGCCACCGTTGAAGAGCCACCTTGCCATCAAAGAGAAGCCGACCGTCCTAGTAACAACAAAGCATAACGAAGTCAGGTGCAAATGCCGCCAATACTGAATCGTTGTCGAAGACCCCGGCTCCTGGCTTATGTAGCCTAGCTAGGAACGAAAACAGGCTCGCTGGTAAATTAGACACCTCTGCGAGAGCCCACACTGTCAAAAGCAAGGCCAGCATGCGGCTCGCCAGGACGATCGCATCTTTTCGTGACATAACGCTCCCTCCCGGGTGAATGCCGTCCTGCTACAATACCGCATTGCCGGGCCTGCCTCCGGCATCTTCACCTCCATGCGCACACCCAAGCGTGGCTTTACTTGACAGCGTTCCCTCTAAAGGCGCCCGTGTGTCGTTCCCAACCAACTCTCAGTGCCCAGATCTCAGCTGTCGGTTGAGAAACTGATAAGGAGGCCACCTATGCTGCGCAAGCTCTGCGTATTGTCGTTCGTGATCGCCATTTCGTTGTCCGCACCTTCCCAGGACTCCCGCCACTTCACCTTTCATTACGCCTTTACGGTGAGAAATCTTCCTGCAGGTAAGAAGGTTCGCATCTGGATCCCCGAGGCGCACAGCGACGCCTACCAGGAAATCCGGACCGAAAAGCTCAAAGGCGACTTGCCCCTCCAAGGACTTTACGAATCGAAGTACAGAAATCGAATTCTTTATGCCGAGACTTCTTCTGCGAAACCGGAACTCCACTTCGACGTGGAATATGAAGTGATCCGCCACGAGCGCATAGCCTTGGAGCCCGCGGCGCAGTCGGTTTCGGCCACACTGTCGCCCAAGGACAAACGGCTTGCGCTTGCACCCGACGCCCTCGTACCAATTACCGGCCTGCCCGCCGAACTCGCGGCTAAAGTCACCGCGGGCAAAACCGATCCGCTCGATAAAGCCCGCGCCATCTATGACTACGTCTTCGCCACCATGCGCTACGACAAGACTGGAACAGGTTGGGGCCACGGCGACGTTCTCTACGCCTGTGACGCAAAAAAGGGTAATTGCACTGACTTCCATTCTCTCTTCATTGCGATGGCTCGATCCCAAGGAATTCCAGCCCGCTTCGAAATAGGATTTCCGCTTCCTGCCGACAAACATTCTGCCGAGATCGCTGGATATCATTGCTGGTCTGATTTCTATGTCGACAACAAAGGATGGATCCCGGTGGATATCTCCGAAGCTTGGAAGCACCCGGAAAAGCGTGATTATTTCTTCGGATCGCACGATGTGAATCGCATACAGTTCAGCATGGGCCGCGACCTTCGGCTCAGCCCTGCACAAGAGGGTAAGCCGCTGAACTACTTCGTTTATCCTTATGTGGAAGTCGATGGGCAGGAATTTCCGAACGTAGCGTTGGCGTTCTCGTTCGCCGACGCGGGGTCAGCAATGGCCGTGTACTAGGTTCCGCCGGCGTGATGTGGGCTATAATGCCGCAGCATCCCCCGCAGGATTTGTTCTGCTGAGCCACTAAAGGCTGCGAGAAATGGAGCCCATTACCGAAATGAGCGGTCCCGTGGAAAGACAAGCTGGCGCACGGTCTTCGTCAACCACTTTCTTGAGAATCGTTGCGATTCTGTCTCTAGCCCTTGCGGGTGCTGAGTTTCTGCTTGCCCTGCACTACCGCCGCGAGTCGGAAAGAAACGTGGCTGAGAAATTCCAAAAGATCTATTACAACTCGCTCGTTTGGCTCAACACGAGATGGCTGGGCGTGCCGTCGCAGCAGGCGCCGACGGACAACTGGAGCATGCAGGAAATCATTGCCGAGATTCGGCCAGACTACATCATCGAAACGGGAACGGCAAATGGTGGGACGAGTTTGTTCTATGCCGCAGTGCTTTCCGATGTGAATCCCGAGGGCAAGGTGATCACAGTGGACGTGGAACCACATGTGGAGAACGCCTCTAAGCTGCCGATCTGGAAACAACGTGTGGAAATGATTGTCGGCAGTTCGGTCGATCCCAAGGTGGCCGATCACATTGCGCAGGAAGTTTCGGGCAAGAAAGTGCTGGTTACCCTCGATTCGCTGCATACCCACGACCATGTCTTGCACGAGATAGAGATTTACTCAAAGCTCGTTACACCGGGCAGTTATCTGGTGGTGCAGGATACGAACATCAACGGCCATCCCGTCGGCCCGGGAGCGGGGCCCGGCCCCATGGAGGCTGTCGAAGATTTCATGAAAACTCACGATAACTTCGTGGCCGACCGCAGCCGGGAGAAGTTCCTACTGACGTTCTATCCAGGGGGCTGGTTAAAACGGGTGAAGTAACTGCCTCGAGTTCATGAGCGTAGGCAGGGATTCAAACCGCAGGCACAATCTGATTTGGTCCGCTCGGAGGCTGCGGTATGTCTGGTGGTGGCGTCGGCGGAAGTGGCGATGGTCCATTCGCCGGCCTCGGCACGTCTTCTGAATCTTCGCCGGGACGCCGCAGACTTGGTGCATTCGCCGGAGGCACTTCCGGCTCTTTCTTCGCCTCCCGATCCGGCTGCGGCAGCATCACTTCCTTCTCGGTGCGCACAATCTTTTCGCCGCCCACTTTCATGGTTTCCACGCGCACCACTTCATCTCCGACGATGCGCACGAAATCCACATCCGCAGGAGGCTCTCCATAAATCCATTCTTCGTATTCCGTCTCACCATCCCGCTCCCGTACTTTCTTTGGGGGCTTGCCCTTGGCGTGAATCACCATCTCCTGATTCATCCCAACCAGCACGTGGTGCGCCTGGATCGCCTCCTTCACCTTCGGAGGCACGGTGTCCAGATAGGCTTGTTCCTTGTTCCGCGCATTGAAGTCGAGCACGGGATAAAGCAATTCCCGCAACTGTTGCGCCGTCATCTCGGGTACATGCTTGTCGAAATAAACGTCGACGAACGATCCGTGCGGATTCGCTTGAGGATTGTCGGGCGCGGCTATTCCAGTTCCGTTCGCACCGGAAACCTCAACACGCTGATACCACTTTTTGCGATGGATCGGACCACCGTTGATCTCGAAATGAATGTGCTCATTCTTGATTTGAACAAACGAAATATGAGCCGGATCGCCAGGCTTTATCGCCGGTCCCCAAATCGCAAGTACCTGCCGCATCTCTTCGCCATTCGGCGTAATCACACCGTCCTTTAACTGAAGTCCCTTCGTGCCCATGGGAAAAGCTGTCCGCGCATACACGAGTTGGGTTTCAAAGTCGCGAATGAGTTCAAAACGACTCTGCCTGGAGATGGGCGGCGCGTTCGCTGGAATGGGCGGGGCAGGGGGTTGATTTGAAGGATTCTGAGCGGACTGCACGGCATCGGATGTATCGTGCTTCGAAGAGGGAGCCGCCTGGGAAGAGGGAGCCGCAGTCTGCGCGCTACTATCGAGTGCGGAAAAAACATTTGCGGCAACCACGAAGGAAACTACGAAGAGTACCTCAACGCGAATGCGATCCATGACCAACCCTACCCCAGTTTCGTTACATTATAGCTCCGGTCTGGCATTGTGAACCTGAAGTTTTATACAGGTCGGAAATGTGATAAACGACGGTTCTTGCGCGGGTTTCAGCGGTATTTTGGAATTGACATCAGCAGCTCTTTCCGGCAGACTTTGATCCACTCGCCTTTCAAACCAAGTTCGTCTCTGGCGGATTATCCACGACCCTGGTGACTTGAGGCCTTCCAGATGAGTTCTTCGCCGTTTCCGACCTCCTCCGAATTCGAGCCGCCTGGGCGTAAGCCGCCGCTATCGCCAACCTCAGCAGGTATTGAACCGAGCCCGCCATCCAGCGCGACGGCCCTGTTAACCGTATTGCGCGACGCTCTAACGGCTGGGGCCCATACTCCGGATGAAATCCTGCTCGCGATCGCCGACACGGCGCGAACTTTGACGGGCGCCAACGGAGCCGCGATCGCCTTGCGAACCGATGGCGTGGTCGTCTGTCGGGCTCGAAGCGGCGACATTGCTCCTGAATTGGGAGCCGCCCTCAATGTGGAATCGGGAATCTCGGGTGAATGCTTCCGCACATCCAGCGTCTTGCGCTGTGACGATACACAGAACGACTGCCGCGTCGAGCCTGAGGTTTGCCGCCTGCTTGGGATACGCTCAATCGCCGTGGTGCCTTTACGCGATGCCGTGGGAACCGTCGGAATTCTGGAGGTTTTCTCCAGCCGCGCTTACGCCTTTTCTAACGAGCAAATCGGCCTTTTGAAAAGTCTGGGCGAGATCGCCGAAGCAGCCTACCAGCGGGAACTTGACACCGCGAGTTCCCAGATTGCGAAGGCGAGCGCGTCGCTTGTCAGCCCTGGCCACGCTGCACAAGGTCGCGACGAATGGCTCTGGCCGCCGACATTGAAAGAAATTGTTCCGAAGACCAAAAACCGTTACTGGATTGTGAGCGCAGCTGCAGTTCTGTTGTTACTAGCTGCCTTGGTTGTCTTGCGGACTTGGCGTCAGCCCGTAGGGCAGTCCGCATCGGCCCAGCCGACTACTGAGGCACAGATGGCTGCGCACGGAACGACCGGAGTCACCACACCGACGCTGCTCCCCTCAGCAACCAGTGTCACAAACGAACAACACGAGAAGTCTCGGCCGAAAGACGTTGTGCGCAACGCTGCCAGCGTCGAAAAAGTGGACAATCCCAGCCTCGAGCGGTTGCCGACTACGACGGTTAAGAATGCCGACGGAGCGCGGACATCGGAGGGATCGACGCTGAAATCCTCGACTCTGAAATCATCGACCGGGATTTCCGGAGATGAATCGCCGCCGACAATCATCGTGGGTATACCTGAGAATGGCGAAAGGTTAGCCAACGTAATTTCGTCGACGGCCAGCTTGCCGGCGCTTGCGCCCCGGGTTTCGGAAGGGGTGACCGAAGCCGCCGTCATACGCAAGGTCATGCCCACCTACCCGCCGGAGGCACGTTCTCTACGGCTGGAGGGCTCGGTGACTCTGGACGTCTCGATCGCAGAGGATGGAACCGTCGGCGACGTCAAACTCCTTCACGGCGAGCCGTTACTGGCCGCGTCCGCGGTCGCAGCCGTCCGCCAATGGCGCTACAGCCCTACCCTTCTCAATGGCAAACCGACTTCGGCGCATGGCAGGGTTACGATTCTCTTCAAGCTGCCTTGACCCTTGATTGTTCGAGGTTATCTTCGATGCCAGGGAGCGAGGATGCTCGGGAGCGAAAACATCTCGCTCTTTTCCGGAAAAAAGCTGAGGGATTAGGGCCGGCAACGCTTCATACGCTCTGTGGGCCGCGCTTCTTGTGCTGCTGGCACTTGGTCATGATCGCGGAGCGAAGGCGCGTGCGGAGGTCTTCGGGCAGTTCGTAAAGCTGCGAGTCGCGATAGATCTCGATGGTCTTCTTCGTGGTGTCGCACACCACGTAGCAGTTGTGGCACCAGGATAGATGATTCTCCAACTCAACTTTCGTGGGTTCATCTAGGACACCGTCCAAGTAATTCGTCAGCTCGGTCAAAAACTCAGAACATTTCACTGGTCGCCATCTCCACTCTCACGTTTCTGGAAGAACCTTCCCAAGCGTTCCCGAAGTTGCAGGCGAGCCCGCAACAATCTCGATTTCACCGCGGGCACGCTCAACTCCAGCGCTGCGGCAGTCTCCTCGGTCGATAGTCCTTCCACGTCCCTTAGTACAAATACGGTCCTGAAGCCCGGGGGAAGGCCCTGGATCGTCTTACTCAAAATCTCCCGCAACTCCGCCTGGCTGTACTGCTGCTCGGGATTGGGGCTCCAATCGGCGATCTCACGGGGAAGGGAATCGTCTTCCGTCTTGATATCTTCGTCGAGTGAGACCGTTCGCTCGGGCTTCCTGCGGCGCAACTTCATCAACGCTTCGTTGACGGCGATGCGCACCAGCCAGGTGTAAAACTTTGACTGCTCCTGAAACTTCGCCAGGTTTCCATACGCCTTCAGGAAAGCTTCCTGCACCACATCTTCCGCATCCTCGCGGTTTTGCGTGATGTGTTGCGCGATCCGAAAAACGTTGCGATCATAGCGGCGCACCAACTCTTCAAACGCAGAATCGTCGCCCCGCTTGGCCGCCTGTACCAGGCTCAGCTCATCAGTAACAGGCCCCTCTAGTTTGTTTTGGATGGCTCCCATTCTCTCGGCGATGCAGTATTTTGCTGGTAACGGAATTGCTTTTCAAATCAAACTGTTATTCTACTTGGTAACCCGAGTGTTTGCCCAACCGCTTTCATCTTTCGAGTCCGATGACATTTGCGATAGAGTCAGAGGGAGGGCGGGTACGCGGTGGAACACGTCCTGACGTACTCTGGGGCAGTCCCACAAGTGCCGTATAATCAGCATTTAGACCGCAAGGTTACTTGGACGGTTACGGACATAGGATTTTGAGGGGTATGGTTCTTTAGGCATGGCGGAAGAAAACGAGAAACAGAGCGCGGCGCGCCAGAGCGAGATTCGGCAAGTCGTCGAGCACGCGGTTGCGCAATCCCTTCAGGCGCAGATGCCGCAGCTTCAGGCACAGCTCCAGTCACAAATTGTGCAGCAGGTGTTGGAATCGTTGCCGGCCCAGGCCAGCGGTGCCCACACCGACGGGGCTCACGCGCACGAAGATTCCGCTGCGCTGGCTCACGCCGTCTCCAATATCCATGCGGGTTCGACGCAAAAAGAAATTCTTCGCGCCTTGCTGGATGCGGCCAGCCAATACTGCTCACGCATCGCGCTTTTTGTGGTGAAAGCGGGCGCCGCTTCGGGATGGCAATCTCGCGGTTTCGGCGAAGACGAAGCAGTCAAGGATTTTTCACTCGATCTCACCGCCGGACCAGCGGCGCATTCCTATCAGAACAGAATTGCTACTCCAGGCAATGTCGCGGAAATGGGCAGGCGGTTCGTGGAGCAGTTCGGCGCGCCTTCCAACGAGCAGGTCCTGGTGTTGCCGCTCGCGCTCAAGGAAAAAGTAGCAGCGCTGGTTTACGCGGATGGCGGCGAAACTGGAAAGTTGGAGGCCTCTGGCCTGGATCTGCTGGTGATGGCCACCAGCGCCTGGCTCGAGGTGACTTCACTCCGCAAACAATTAGCTGCGAAGGAAGACGCTGGGGTGCCGAGCAGGGTTCATAGTGTGGCTCCGCCTTCCGTGCAAACCGTTTCTTCGTTTTCCGATCCTTTTGCAGCGCACGCGCCCAGGCATTTGCCGGTCGAACCTGAACCTGCCTCTGAGGTGGTGGAGGTAGCATCGGCGCATGGAGCCAGCGCCGCCGCGGCTCCTGCCGCAGCTACCGATCCTCTGGCTGGACTATCGCCCGAAGATGCCGACCTTCATCGCAAGGCGCAACGATTCGCGCGACTGCTGGTGGATGAAATCAAGCTCTACAATCAGGCGAAGGTGGCGGAGGGACGTCGCAACAAGGATCTCTACGATCGCCTCAAGGAAGATATTGATAAGAGCCGTGGCACATTTCAGAAGCGTTACGGCAGCACGGTTGCCGCGAGCGGAGACTATTTTCAGCACGAGCTATTGCGCAGTCTCGCAGAAGATGACGTTTCCATCTTGGGATCGAATTTCCACCGCTAGATTTGCGGCAGGTTCTGGTAGTAGCGTGTCTTTGCAAAAAGTAAAAGCAAAAGTAGTGAGATCAGATTCGCAGGGGTGCTGGTGCGGGCTCGCCACTGCGGCTCTCTGGTTTTTCCTTTGCTCTCCGGTTTCGGCAGAGTCCGGGCTGCACGCTGCAATAGACTCCGCACAAACTCAAGGGGACACGTCTCCGCAGGCGCCGTCCGTTCAGAGCCCCGCAACCAGCACAAACAAAACTGTTAAGACCCCCACTAGCAAAGCGCGTGTCAAGAAGCCCGCCGCCAGCACCGCCAAGCGTCACTACACGAACGCGCGGAAGCCGCGCACGGTCTCGCCGCGCGTTCGCCGCATGCGGCAGGCTTTTGTAGCTTCGGCCAGCTTGCGTCCCATGGCGCAACAACTTCTGCAGGATCGTACGCTGCCGGCTTATGCAGGGGTTGTGGCATATGCGCGTGCTCACGCCAGAGAGGACGCGGGCGCTCTGGCCTGGCTCGTATTGGGCTACGCTCACGTGCTGGATCGAGACTATGCGAAGGCCATTGATCCGCTGAACCGCGCGAAGGTCCGCGCCGGCGACTTGGGCGACTACGTCGCTTACTATCTTGGCACTTCGTACCTGCAAACCGGTCGCACCGCCGAAGCTGTGGCAAACCTGGCAGACTTTGGCAAGTCGCACCCCGATTCGTTGTTAGTGCGCGACGCCGCGGTCAGCTATGCCGACGCTCTCCTGCTCGAAGGCCAACCTGCGGAAGCAGTCACTCTGTTGGAGCCGATTCGCGCGCCTGTCCGCTCGGATGTGGAATTTACCTTGGGCCGCGCTTACGCGGCCGCAGGTCAGAACGCCAAGGCCACCGATACACTTGCAAACATTTACTACACCATGCCGGCGAGCGCCGAAGCTGATGCGGCCTATGCCGAACTGAAAAAGCTTCCCTCTGTACCGCCTGCGACCGTTGCGCAGCGCAAGAACCGCGCCGATGCATTGATGAATCGCCATCGCTATGCGGACGCAGCCGAGGAATATCGCACTCTGGCAAATGAGACGGGAGCGAGTGATCGTGCTGCATTTCAGCTTGCCCTGGCAGACGCGCTTCACCGCAGCGGCCGGAACCGTGATGCCAAACAAGAACTTGCGGCGCTCGGCACCGTGACGGGCGAAGCCAACGCGCAGCGCCTGTACCTGCAGGGTCAGGTTGCATGGGCCGCGAATGACAACGACACCTTCTTCCGCACCGTCGATGAACTGCGGCAGTCAGCCCCTACCAGTCCGTGGCTGGAGCAGGCCCTGCTTTCCGCCGCAAATCTGCATCTGGTGCATCACGAATATGATCAGGCGCTCGACGCGTTCCGCGAAGCGCAACAAAGATTTCCCAATGGCGCACGGGCTTCCTACGTGCACTGGAAGGCTGCCTGGCTCACGCTGCGGCAGGGACGCAACGAGGATGCCAAGAAAGCCTTCGAAGAGCAGATCGCGCTCTATCCCTCCGGCGCAGAAACTCCCGCCGCTTTATATTGGCGCGCACGCCTCGCTGAGGAAGACAACCAGCCCGCCATGGCGCGGGCCTTCTACCAAAAGATTTCGGATCGCTATCGCAATTTTTATTATGCCGAGTTGGCGCGGGAGAGGATGAAGCAGCTTCCCGCCGCCACAGACACGACAACCGAATTTGCCTTGCTCGATCGCGTGCCGCCCATCGACATTAACGGCAAGGTGACAGAATCAGAGCCGCCGTCCGATGAATTGCATGTGCAGAAAGCGGAGCTGCTTGGCAACGGCGGGCTCGTCGATTTTGCGGTGCGCGAACTGCAAGCCGCCACTGCGGCCGACGGCGGCAGTTGGGGCCCGGCTGAAACCGCGCAACTGTATGTTGAAACCGGCCACTACGATCGCGCCATCGAAGTCATGAAACATAGCGCTCCCAACTATTTTGCTCTCGACATTCCCGACCTGCCGCGAAAATATTGGGAGGCGCTTTTCCCCAAAGCTTACTGGATCGATCTGAAACGCTCCGCGGCAGCGAATAGACTCGATCCCTATCTCGTAGCTTCACTCATCCGGCAGGAGTCGGAATTCAATCCCAACGCGGTTTCGCGTGCCAATGCAGTTGGCCTGATGCAGTTGCTGCCCAAGACCGGCAAGCTTGTGGCCAGGGAAGTCAAGTTGAAGCGCTATAGCGCCAGCCAGTTGTACACGCCGGCCGTGAATCTGCAATTGGGCACGCGCTATTTCCGCGGCATGGTCGATAAGTTCGGTTCGTTCGAATACGCCCTCGCCGCCTACAACGCCGGATCGGATCGCGTTGAAGAATGGCTTGGCCAGGGCAAGTATCGCGACCCCCAGGAGTTCGTCGAATCGATTCCGTTCACCGAAACCCGCGAGTACGTGCAGGCCATCCTGCGCAATGCCAGCGTGTATAAGCAGCTTTACGGGATCCCGTAAGGAACGAATTCCAAGGGCCGGTGGAGGTTTGCGTATTAGGAGTTTTGGTTTGGCCCCCGCGCAAAGTGGTCGCGCTCAACGAAGATCGATTGGTTGGCAATTTTCAATGAGCTAACTAATTTCGATAGTGCACAGTATGCTAGTTTGAAGTTCGTGGCGTGCTAGGTGCAGCGTGAAGGCATTTCTCGAATCATTGTCCTTTAGCTCGGGAGCCGTTCTTATAGCAATCCTTTCAGCGGGCCTCGTTTGGCTATTGTGCTTCGCGTGCCCGTCATCTTTACGCAAAGTTTGGGTTGTAATCGTGCCCTTGGCTCTTACGAACTGTCTCTACTGGTCCGTGGCACGGCTCGAAGCCGATGGGGATGAATATCACCGGGCGCTCGTAATGTCTGACTACCGCATGTGGGCGCCCCTATTCATTGTTGCGTGGTTTCTAGCCGGAGCTATTCCGTCAGCCGCTGTCGTTCGCATATTTTTTGACCAAAAAGCCGGAAAAGGCCGCGACTAAAAGAGCAAAGGCGACATAACTGTTGACAAATCGCCATTGGAACAATAATCGCCTCAGCCAGTGCTTACTGAGATCGTTCGTCACGGTCGAAACGTTCGGGTCAGTTTGGCCTAGACTCTTCGCTGACACTTGATTTGTGAAGCAAAATCTCCACCACCACCAACCCCGCCCCCAATCACAATCGCGCTATCCGCCACGCTAGACACCGGCCCCTTATCCGAACGGATTAACAATCCGCACCCCATCGATCTCCCGGCGATCTTGCATGTCTTCCGAGAACAGTACGGTGCAACCGGACTGCTTGGCGGTCCGGACGACCAGAGCGTCCCAGAAGGAAAAGCTGTGAAGTCGATGCAGATCGATTGCGGCCAAAATGTCCGCCAGTTCCGGTGCAGCGACGTCGAACTCTGCCAGCAGTTCGACCTTTCGGCGGGCAATGGCCGCATCTACCCGCAACTTCCGCGTGACGGACACGAAATATTCCTGCAGCACTTGCATCGAGACCACTCCCGTCCCCGCGCGGCGATGCTCCGCCACCAGGGCCAGGGAGCGGCTCTGTTTTGCGGGCGCAGCTTTGTCGTCCGCATAAAGGAGAACGTTAGTGTCGAAGAAGCTACGAGCGGGCATCGTCTCGCCGGGAGTGAATTTCGTCGCGATTGAAGCGCCAGCCCCGGGAGTTGCCCTTGCCCGAGAGCCGCTTGAACTCCTCGATACTTCGTTCTGGGTCGTCCACGCCTGCCAGCGATTGCAGGTAGTCCCTAATCAATTGATTGAGGCTCTTGCCGAGGGCCGCCGCTTTTTTGCGGGCGCGAGCCAGCAATTGTTCGTCCACAGATAGCGTTACATTCATGAACACAGTATAAGTGGACACGTAACCTGTGTCAAGATTCGTTGGATCAACGGGGGTTTATTTAGCCGCGCTTTCTTCCTGAACTCCCGACTTGTGAAACAGAATTTCGAGCACCAACAGCCCCGCTCCCACCACGATCGCACTATCCGCCAGATTGAAGACCGGCCACTGATACCGCCTCACGTAGAAGAGAAGAAAGTCAACCACGCGCCCGTTTGTCGCGCGGTCCCAGAGATTTCCCAACGCTCCTCCCATGATCAGGGACAAGCCAACCCCGGTGGCGACGTGGGCGTGATTATTTTTCCAAAGCAATACTGACACCACCACCAGGGCAATCCCTGAAAACGCGATCAGCAAGGCAGTCTTCCAGGGCGAAGGTGAATCGGCGAAAAGACTGAATGCCGCGCCCGTGTTCTCGGTATGCGTAAGACGAAAAAAACCAGGAATGATTTGGATGTGAGAGTAAAGCGCGATGCGCTGCGCGACGATGTGTTTTGTCCAGCGGTCGAGCAACACGACAAGCAGAGCGATTAACAAATAGGTGGCGCGCGCGTAGTTCTTGGTCATCAAAAATATGTTCCTGCCAATATCTTAAACTGGCGGGCCCGCAAAACGCTTGTCGATGCGCCTGACAGTCGCTGAGAAACCGTGATTTGGCAGGCTGTTCAAATTCGCCTTGATAATTTTCTCCATAATTTTTCATTTTCATCTATCCCGGAGACGGGCTGCCCATGTATTCTGATGCGGCCTTGAGGCCGGACTGCGTACTGGAACGCCCCGCGCAGGCCGTCCCTGGTTGTAATTCCTATGTTTGTGAATTGCTCTCATGAAGCTGAAGCGTTGGAAGAGCCGGACACTGCTGTTCCTTGCGGTAGTGGGGCCGGGCATTATTACCGCGAACGTCGACAACGACGCTGGCGGCATCCTGACTTATTCCCAGGCCGGCGCACAATATGGCTTTCTTCTGTTGTGGACGATGATTCCGATTACGCTGGCGCTGATCGTGGTGCAGGAGATGAGCGCCCGCATGGGCGCGGTCACCGGCAAGGGACTGAGCGACCTCATCCGCGAAGAGTTCGGGCTTCGGATTACATTTTTGATGATGCTGGGGATTCTAATCACCAATTTCGGCAACGTGGTCACGGAGTTCATCGGCATCGCCACCAGTCTGGAATTATTCGGCCTTTCCCGCTACGTCACCGTGCCAGTTTGCGCGGTGATCGTCTGGCTGATTGTGGTGAAAGGTCAATACAAGAGTGTGGAGAAAGTGTTTCTTGCGGCGTCGTTCTTTTACATCACGTATATCTTTGCGGGAACGCTCGCACATCCCTTATGGAAGGATGCACTGGCAGCGACCATCAAGCCGCCTGTAGCGCATGCGTTTCGTGAACAAGCCTATCTGTTCATGGTAATTGGCGTTGTGGGCACCACCATCGCGCCCTGGATGCAGTTCTATCTTCAGGCATCGATTGTGGAAAAAGGCGTAAGCCGGCGCGGTCTTCAAGCTTCACGCTGGGACGTGATCACGGGGTGCATCTTTACGGATGTCGTAGCCTGGTTCATTATCGTCGCCTGCGCCGCGACGCTTTATGTCCACGGGTACCGCGACATCAAGTATGCCGCGGATGCAGCCCAGGCGCTCAAACCGCTCGCCGGGCAATACGCCTACATTCTGTTTGCCGTAGGGCTATTCAATGCGTCATTGTTTGCCGCGTCGATTCTGCCGCTTTCCACGGCGTACACCGTGTGTGAAGGGATGGGCTTTGAATCCGGCGTGGATAAGAAGTTCAGTGAGGCTCCTTTTTTCTACTGGCTCTACACATTCCTGATTGTCGCGGGTGCGGCCGTGCTCTTAATTCCTGGCCTCCCGCTGATAAAGATCGCCGTACTGTCGCAGGTAGTAAACGGCGTAGTCCTGCCCTTCGTGCTGATTTTCATGCTGCTGCTCATCAACAAGAAAGATCTGATGGGCGAGTATGTGAATACGCGCTTGTTCAATGTGGTGGCGTGGCTGACAACGGTGGTAATGATCGGATTGACGATAGCTTGGTTCTGGACGCTAAGAGGTGGGAGCTAGGATCGGCAGATTCCGGACAGCCGCCCCTTCGCGTACTCTGTGGTTTTTCTCTCGCGAACTCTGCGTTGCAAGCTTTTTGTTTACGCTCGGAATCTCCGCATCAAATAAGCCGTCCCGCCACTAAGTCCCTGACGAGGGACGCATCTGCTTCAAGAAAATCATAGGAAGCCAGATCCCCAGGGGCCGACCACTGCAAATCGCGAAAGATGCGATTTTCTATCTCGCCTCCATAAGCGCGAACAATAAAGAAGCGTAGCTCGACTGTGGCTCCATTCGGGTACGTATGCTGCAGGCGGGCAATCTCATCCCCGATCTTGGCTTGAATTCCTAATTCTTCTTCCAGCTCCCGCCGCAGCGCGTCGCGCGGCTGTTCGCCTTCTTCAATCTTCCCGCCAGGGAACTCCCATTTTAGCGGCATCGTTTGATGTCGCGTACGTTGGCAGACCAGAAGCTTGCCATTCTTCTCGATCACGGCTGCGACAACGCGTTTCATATTTCGAAACCAACATCAGGTGCTGTGTAAAGTCAGAAGCGAAAGCGGAGAAGAATTAGGCGTGCGGTCACAGTTTTAAATGCTCGATCGTTGACCGTTCTACCGGCTACCTTTCTCCAGCTTACTCCCCACTACTTCCGCGCAGTACTGGACCAGTTTCTGATCTTCGATGCCGAAGGCGGCGGAAAAATGGCTGTCAATGTCGAGTTCACCGGCGACCTGGTTCTCAACGAAAATCGGTACGACAATTTCCGACTTCGTCTCCAAAGAACAGGCGAGGTACCTCGGATCTTTACTCACGTCGTCTACCACGATTGTCTTTCCGCTGGAGGCGGCCGCCCCGCAAATGCCCTGGTTGAGCGGAATTCGCGTATGTGGGGTCATGGCTCCCACGAAAACCTCAAGCACCAGCATGGGCGGTTTGGCTCCGGGTTCAAGCATGTAAAACCCCACCCAGTTGTACTTCAGCATGCGCTCATGCAAAAGGTTGCAGACGCCTTGCATTAGAGCTCTAGCGGTAGCCGTTGCCTGGGCCAGTTCCGTGATTTCGTTGCGGACCTCTTCGATTCTGGTGGCGACCGGCATAACAAAATCTTAACTCATGGTTGGAGATTCGCGGCTGTGGAAGATTGCACGCCGGTAATCTGGCGGATTCCTTCCGTGCAAGGGAAAAGTTCGGGATGAATGGCAAATGCGATTGCAGCGAGCCCGCGAAGAAGGGTGGGTGCGGGAGTGTTCAGGTATTCGTCGCGAATGCAATAAATGCGGGATGCCAGAGCGGCATTCGTTCTCTGCCAGTTGCGCTCTGCGACGATTTTCTTGAGCGGTACGCGGTCGCCTGCTCCACACCAGGCTGCAATGAATATCTCAGGATTCATTCGTGCCACTTCTTCCGCCAAAATCTGCCGGCCGGCTGCGCCCACGAACTCGCCTCCAGCCGCTTCCACCAGTTCCGCGACCCATGGTTGCGACGCGATCAGCGGCTTGCCCCACTCTTCGCAGAAGACTCTTGGGCGAGGTTCTCGTATTGTGCGAGCGTGAACCTCTTCTATGCGGCGCTCCATGCCGGCGATCACATATTCGCCGCGCTCCCTCGCGCCTACGATTCCGGCTATCGTTGCGATGTCCCCATAAATGTCGGCGAGGGTCTTTGGAGCGAGACCGAGAAAACGTGCTCCCGACTTCAGTATTTCTACAACCGCCTTTTCCTGGTAAGGCACGGAGGCAATGACGAGGTCGGGATGCGCCGCAACAATCTGTTCGGCATTGGCCGTCCACGAGTCGGCAAGGATGGTGTGCGATTGCGATGCGATTTCCGGGACGACATCCGCGCAATACCTGGTGCACGCGACGACCCGGCCGATCTCTCCGACTGCGGCAAGGATAACCGTGGCGCTCGGCTGCAGGCAGGCGATGCGACTTGGCAGGCGGGAGACAGGCATGAATTGAGGTTAAGGATTGATCGACCTCAACCCTGCAAAAAGAGCGTCCAGTGCCAACTGTGCCGCGTGAGTCGAGGCTTGCGGCAGCCCGCCTACGGCTGCGCTCACGTCTTCGCGCCGCAGCTTTTGAGCTTCTTGCAGCGTTTTTCCAACGGCTAATTCGGTTAATGCCGACGCACAGGCAATCGCCGCGACGCATCCCTTGGCCTTGAACTGCATCTGGACAATCCGCTCCGCGCTGACCTTGATTGTGACTCGCAACATGTCGCCGCAGGCGGGGTTCTCAATTTCTGCCGTGGCGTCCGCGTCTGCAATGTCCCCTGCATTGCGCGGATTCTGAAAATGATCGAGTAACTGCGCGGAATACATTAGCAACCTAATTCTAAATGGCAGCGTGTAAGAAAATCATGTGGGGACAGCCGCCCCCGGCTGTCCATTCGAGCGCAGCTCGAATGGTTTTTCGCCAGCCAGGTTCGAGAACTCACTCACGCCGCTCGGTCCCTTCGGGAAAATAAACCTGCCAGCCACGCTCCCGGGCAACCGCCTCCAAATCCGGATTCGGATTCACCGCAAACGCACGTCTTGCCATCACCAACATTTCCGAATCCCAACGAGAGTTTCCAAATGCGGCGTCAAGTTCTTTCCAGACAACTTCGCGCAGCGCCCGCGGCTTGTCCGCGCCAGAGGGTACGCGGATCAGGCGATCGGTGACGATTCCGCCATCAATTGATACTTTGGCTGCGAGGACGCAGTTTTCAGGTATTCCGAAATGCTTCATCGCAGCGCGGATCACCCATTCGTTCGAGGATGAAACAGCCCAGACTTCGCAGCTATTTTGTTGTAGACGACGAACCAACTCGCGCATCTCCGGGAAAATTTGCTCGACGAAGAACTGGTCAAAGAAGTGAACCGCAGCTTCCATCATCCTCGATTCTGAAATTCCCCGGTGCATGGTCACCATTTCGCCGCACATGGTACGTTCTTCGACTTCGCCGCGGCGGTAGGCAGCATAGCGCTCGCGCAACGGACGGACGAGCGAGTCAGAGACAAGACTGCCTTCTCTCAGTTCCCAATCGAAGAAGCGCTCACCGGCATCGCCTGCCCATAGCGTGCCGTCGCAGTCAAACGCCGCAACCCGCGGATCGAGTCGAGTCACCGACTCAAGGAATTGGTTGGTGACGGGATGAAATGTTTCTGCCTTTGCAAGATCCATGCATCGACGATAACGTGCGTCGGGCGAAGCGCGCAATGGTGGGCGAGCGAAGAATTGCTGATTCTTGATTGAGACCAGGCTGATTGAGACCAGGGTGATTGGGCCTTTCAATCAACAATCCGAAATCGACAGTCAGCAATTGTCGGGTGCCGACAGTGCCTTGTAATCTTCCGGAGTGTTGACATTGAGAGCGACGAGGGGATCATCAACCTCGACATATTGGATGTGCTCCTGGAGTTGGTGCTCAATGTCACGCGCGATCGATGTGGCGGGAACACGCAGAAATGCTTCCATCATTTCGCGCCCCACAAGATAGGGATGTCCGTGCTTGCCCGAAAACTCAGGCACTGTCGCCCATATGTTCAGACTGGCAGCCTCGAAAGCATCACGCAGAATCTGGACGGTCGCATTGCCCACAGGAGGGCGATCGACCAGAGTCACCATGGCAGCGTCCCGGCCATGGTTGAGCACATCCTGCAGACCCACCTGCAGCGAACTGAACTGCCCACGGCTAGGATCGGGGTTCACGACCAGAGACGCACCGCTGGCGTAAATAATCGGCGCGAGAGCCGCTTCATTTTTTCCCACCACGACCACGACATATTCAGTGACCGGCAAGAGCGAGAGAATTGCCGCCGAGAGGAACGTATCGTTGGAAATTGCTTTCCCGCTTATCGGTGGAGGCCACGGGAGCAGGGCCTTATCCCTACCCATGCGCGAGGATTCCCCAGCGGCCAGGATCACACCCGCAAAGCTGGCAGCGCGAGTCATGCAGCGAAGATAGCAGGGAACCTCGAGAAATTGTTAATTTTTGATTGCTGATTTTGATTTGTGAATCGAAGGCGCAGCGCCGAAAAGCATTGCTGAAAACTCGATACGCAATCAGCCAACGATTAACAACTCACTCGCGTTCTTCAAGCGCCGCGTCCGACGCATTTCCGGCGGGCTGCGACTCCCTAGACCGGAACCAACTCATGTGAGGAAGGCCAGCATCGGCGTGCCTGCGGATCGCGATCAACTCCGCAGTGATCGCAACTGCAATTTCCTCAGGTGTAACGGCGCCGATGTCGATTCCGATAGGAGCGTGAACCCGGTCGAACAGATGCGCGGACACGCCTTCATTCCGAAGCGTGTTGAAGATCCCGATCACTTTGCGCTTGGAACCGATCATGCCAATATAGCGTGCCCGAGATTGCACCGCCCATCGCAAGATGCGCATGTCGTCTCGATGACCTCGGGTAACAATTACGATGTAGGAAGCTTCGTTCGGTTCGAGGGTCCGCGTAGCATCGTCGAAGTCGAGGACACGAACCTCGCGCGCCGCTGGAAAACGTTCCTGCGTGGCGCAGGAGCTGCGATCGTCCGTGATAATGGGATCGAAGCCTGCGTTTGCCGCAATCTTGCAAAGATTTACTGCTACGTGGCCTGCGCCGAAAATATAAAGTAAAGCTGGAGGTAGAACAGGCTCAACAAAAACTTCCAGCGTGCCGCCGCAGACCAAGCCGGTGTCGTACTTTGGATCTTGATTGAGATCAAAGGTCAGCGTCCGGGACTTCTCAGATTCCATCACTTCACGCGCCGCTTGCCACACATCTGCCTCGACACAACCGCCGCCAATCGTGCCCACAATGGAACCGTCATCGCGCACCAGCATCTTTGCCGTCCGGAACGAAGGAATCGAGCCGCGCACATTCACGATGGTCGCAACCGCGCCGCGACGGCCTTCGCGTCGAAGTTGGACGATTTGTTCGTAGATGTCCATCAAGTCCTAATCTTGATCAATCAGATTAAAACGCGAAGTCAATAGAAGGAAGTCAAACGTTTTCAATAATCACAATCTGCGGCGTTGATTGGATCGGGTCAATAAATTCCAGCTGACGGCGGATTGGGAATTCTGATTCCTGGGGCGGTATGCTTGTGAACTGTCCGAAAACAGGAAAGCCCTTGGTTTTTTTGTGGGGATTGGGTGCATAGTGTAGGAGAGCGGGTTGAGAAGAGAGTATCCATGAAAGCCGTTCGCATTCATCAATTTGGTGGCCCGGAAGTTCTAACCTACGAAGATATTCCCGACTCGCAGCGGCGCAAAGATCAGGTGCTGGTGCGCGTGCGGGCCTGCTCGCTGAATCATCTCGACATATGGGTGCGCAAGGGACTGCCGGGGGTAAAGCTGCCGCACATTCTCGGCAGCGATATCGCCGGCGAGATCGTCGAGGTAGGCGAATACGTCGGCGGATTCAAGGCGGGCCAGCGAGTGTTGCTGGCTCCGATGCACTTTTGCGGATATTGTGAGAAGTGCGTTTCCGGCGTTCAGAATCAGTGCCGGCAGTTCACCGTTCTAGGCAACGGTGTCGATGGCGGCAACTGCGAGTTGATTGCCGCACCCGCCGCCAGCGTCATCGCGATTCCAGACTCGCTTGATTTCAATCAGGCCGCGAGCGTCCCGCTGGTTTTCGTGACCGCGTGGCACATGCTGGCTGGACGAGCTGCGATTCGTCCCGGACAAACGGTGTTGGTGCTGGGAGCGGGTTCCGGCGTCGGGATTGCGGCGATTCAAATTGCCAAACTCTTTCATTGCCGCGTCATCACCACTGCGGGCGACGAAGCCAAGCTGGCCAAGGGGCGCGACCTCGGCGCAGACTTCGGCATCAACCACTATCAGCAAAAGATTTCCGAGGAAGTGCGCAAGATCACGAATAAAGAAGGCGCTGACATCGTGGTCGAGCATGTAGGCGCAGCCACCTGGGACGAGAGTGTCAAATCTCTCAAGAGCGGCGGCACCCTCGTCACCTGCGGTGCGACCACTGGGTCGAGCGTAGGGATCGACCTCCGGCATCTCTTTGCCCGGCAATTAGCGTTGCTGGGCTCTTACATGGGAACCATGGGGGAGCTTCACGAAGTTCTGCGGCACGTCTTTGCCGGGCGGCTGAGGCCAGTGGTCGACCGAACGTTTCCCCTCAGCGAACTTCGCGCTGCGCATGAATATCTGGAGAATAGCCAAATGTTCGGCAAGATCGTAATCAATCCGTGACAAGCCAGGAATGTTTTCAAACGCCAAAACGCCCTCGCCACAAACGTGACAGCGAGGGCGTTTTTTTCGCGCGGATTCCACCTAGCGTCTCTTTTTCGGTGGCTTGGTTGGTTTCGGCGGTTTAGACGGTGTCGGTTTTGGCTTGGGAGGCTTCGGAGGATTAGGTCCTGGCTTCGGTTTGGGTTCCGGCTTGTCACCACCGCCCGAGCTGTTTCCTGTGACGACTGTATTCGCGACCAAATCAACCACAAAGCTGTCTACCACGCTCGGGGTCACGGCTGCGCCAGTATAAGGTGCCGTGTAAGGTGCCGAAAGATAGGTTCCAACAATTTGACTTTTGCTCACTTCAAGACGCAGAAAGCCGAAGTTGTTCTGATCGTACTGCTCCAGAGTGAGGCCGCCTCCGATCGTCAACGGCACCGACGGATACGCGCCATTTATTTTGTTAAGCTGTCCGAGTTTGGTGTAGCCGCCAGCTCCGGCCACTACGCAAGGAATCTGGCTGGCCCTTCGGCCCCTGGACCACATTCGTGAAGCGCTGATAGTTGTGAACGTGTCCAGATAAGATCAGATTCGGATAGCGGTTCGCAGCCTTAAAGCCCGCCGAAAGCGTATTCTCAACGACTGTGCTACCGGGACTCCAATAGCCGAATCCAGTACAGAGTGGAGCCTGGGTTCGAAATGCGCATGCACGAGCAGGCTGGTGCGGCAGGGTCCGAACTGTCGAGACTGCTGGCACGCTACAGTGGGGCAACGTATCGCTATCTGCTGGGGGCCGTGCGCGATCCCGACGTCGCCGACGAGCTGGCACAGGAGTTTGCCCTCCGCTTCGTTCGAGGCGATTTCCACCGCGCCAATCCGGAGCGCGGGCGATTTCGCGATTACCTCAAAACCGCCCTGATCAATCTGGTGAACGACCATCATCGCCAACAGCAAGACAGGCCATGTGGCCTGGGTGTCGAACCGGCTGCTCCCAGCGCCGCCGAGTCCCCTGGATTCCGACGCCGATTTCCTCGCCACCTGGCGTACGGAATTGCTGGACAGAACCTGGAAGGCTCTCGCGGAAAGCAACGACGCTTATCACGCCGCTTTGTGCTATCGCATCGAGAACCCCAGCTGCGCTCTCGGCACAGATCGCCGAGCATCTCAGCACGAGCCTCTGGGAAGCCAGTCAACGCTCCCTCGGCCCGCAAGATGCTGGAGCGAGCCCACGCCAAGTTCGCTGATCTCCTGGTGGACGAGGTGGCCAATTCCCTTGAGTCCGGATCGGACGTGGAGCTGGAAAGAGAACTGGCGGACCTGGATTTGCTGAGGTACTGCCGTTCCGCCCTGCATAGGCGTAATCGTTGAGCCGCAATCCTTGCAGCGAATTGCTGCAACGCTCATGGATTCTTCACCGCGTATCACCTCGCACTTTGAAGCGGATGCGGATAGGTATACGGCCTGTAGTACTCGGGCTTGGGCTCCTCGTTGAAGAAATCCCGCCCTTCCTTGACGTGCGCGGCCTGTAGCTCTGTCTCTTTCGGATCGCCCAAGGGCGCAGCACCATGTTGAGCTTCGCCCCATTGAGCGTGTTGTTCCAGGCGTAGCAGGGCGAGGGTTCGAACACGCCATCCCCGTCGGCATCCGTTGCCCGGCCCGGCTGGCCCATGCACGGATAGCCTGCCCCTTTCTGGCCCGCAGGAATCTGATTGCCGTCAATCGGGTTCGTGCCGTCACACATCCCAAACTCGCCAATGGCCTGGAACGATCGTTCGTGACTGACTTGGATCGTGCGGGTAGTTGTAGGTCGTTCCAGTCACCGTGTTGTTGAACACCATGGCCACGCCGCCGGCGATGAAGATGAACCCCTGGGGCCGGCCCTGCTTCAGGCCCTCGCGGAGAACGTGTTGTCGTAGATCTCGGCGCTCTGGCATCCGTAGTGCCCCTGGACGGACCCGGTAGATTTCCAGTTGGCTATTGATGATCTTGTTGTGGCGGATGACGACCCGGGCGCCGCTGTAGGGCACGATCCACGGGTTGTTGCCGTCCGCGTTCACGACCTCCGGGCTGAAGTGGGCCTCATTGTCCTCGAAGTAGACCGCTTGGGCAGTGCCCAGCGTGAGGGGCCTGGTGAAGTTCGACCTTGCCGGGCCCCTGGCAGATAGATCGTCTGAGCCAGGCCGCCCTTGTTCTCCAGGGCGTGAAAATAGCAGTGGTCGACCAAGCCATAGGTGTCGCCAGTGATCGTCATCATCTGATCCATGTTCAGGAACTTGCAGTGGTCCACGCGGAAGTTCTTGCAGTTCCCGCTGATCGACGATCTCGCCGGCCCACGTTCCCGCGTTGGCGAACCCGGTTCCGTCGAAGGTGATCCCCGTGATCCGGAAGGGCTTTCCTTCGACTCCATTGAGCACGAACGGCTTGTCTCCAGGGGCCGTGGCTTGTATCATCGCGAATGATCGTCTTGTCGATTCCGGCGCCCTGGATGGTGATGGCCTTCATCTTGGCCCAATGGCCGGTGTTCCATCCCTTCTTCCACACCGCCGTCCCGGCGGGAAGTTGCACGGTGTCCCCGTCCTTGGCGGCGTTGATCGCCTCCCAGACGGCTTCCGGCGTCAAGCTGGCGGCCGTGCGGGTCTCGGCTTTGCCTCCGAACTCATACGCTCCGATGTCAGGCCTGTTGTCTCGCGTGGTACCCAGAATGTCGGTCGTCGCAGCGCTCGCTGCAACGGCCGCGGCTATGGCCGGGCTACCGACTTTCAGGCGGAAATCGGCGTTGGTGCTGGTCCCTGGTGCCACGAACCGCGGGTCGGTTCCCACGAGATTGTTGGCCAGGACCGCCTTCCGGTCCGCCCCGCCCGATAGCTTCACCGAAGCCGTCGCGGGCTTGTCGCTGTCGAAGAACATGTTGCCGGACCACTCAGTGCTCTGGTTGCCACCGCCGTCCATCATCGCGGTGTTGTTGACGTTCACCGCGGAACTGGCCACGGCAATGTTGTTGTACCACTTCACATCGCTGCTGTTCACACAACTGAGTTCGCCGCGCCAGGTGGCGTTGTTGGTGTTATCCCAGTTGTTGTGGTAGACGGTGTTATTGCGCACGACGACGTGATCGCTGAGAAAAACATGAATGCCGCGGGCGCCATTGTGGTAGGCGACGTTGTTCTCCACGAGGGTGTCGTTGGGATAGATGCCGTTGGTGCTGCCCTGCTGCGTATTTCGGAAATCATCGATGATGAGACCATTACCATCGGTTCCGTTGGGCGGATTGCTGTTGTTCCAAAGGATGTTCCCGCGGACGATGATGTGGAAGCCGGGTTCCCGGTCCAGCGCGATCGCCTCCCATAAGGAAATGCCGCTCTGGCCCCAAGGACCAGTTGCGGCACAGTGCTGGACGATGTTGTGCTCCACGGTGCGATAATCACCATGATTGAGTTGAATCCCGCCACCGCCGCAGTCATGAATATAACAGTTCTTGACGATCGTGTGGTGATTGAGGATGTGCTTGGTCCCGGTCCGGTTGGTCTGCACGCCGTTTCCGCCAGGCGCCGTGATGTCGAATCCGTCCAAGGTGATGTAGTTCGCGTCTGCTCCCAGTCCAAAGGCGTCTTTCTTTTGCGGAGCCACGATCTTGGCCCCGTGCTTGTTAGACGACCGCAGCGTGAGCCGGGCCTGCGCAATCCAGATGGACTCCGTGTAGGTGCCGTTCTCCACAACGATCTCGACGCCCGGTTCCGCCGCGTCGACCGCCGCCTGGATGCTCTTGTAGTCGGCACCCCGCAACGCGACGCGTAGCACCTTCGGCGCTGGGTCCTTCCCCGAATGTGTATGTGCAGCTCAAGCCTGCCCAGCATGACGTTGCCAGTGCTACCACTGCACGACGAGACCAATGTCTGTACACGATTCTCTCCTTCATCCGACATCGGCAAGGAGGCCGCCGCTTGCACGGCCGGGCCCGGTCGCGAGCGACTGCGCACGCTGAAAGGTATCATGTCTCGGGCCGATACTGAAGCGTCCTGGAAGGCACCGGCCCGAATCGGTCGCCTTGGCCCCGTCTGCCCGCAAGGTTTCTCGTCTGGTACATCATCGCCTCGGGCCTGTTCTATCGGAACTGCTATCGCCAGGTTTTTCGCTGGCTCCAGCCTTACCGGCCGGGCGGACGATCCGTCCGGCCGCTCCCTCTGCCCGGTCATCGACACCAGATCGGAACTTGAGTCTGGTACTCGATCGGATATGATGGCGATGGCAAAGACGCTCTGGGCAGCAGAGAACCGAGTTCCATCGAGCGGGTTCGACGAGCATGGCGGCGCATCAACGATCCACCGACGTCGTGTTCAACGAACAATTGGCTGCTTCCAGCGTACGTGCTTGGGCCGTATCTTGGAACCAGAAGCAAGCAACTCGGGGATTCCCCGGCAGATGACTCCGGCCAAGGGAGAGCAGCTCATGTCGACGCGAGAATTCGTCCAGGATCATGCCGGTCAGCACATTGATGGCTCGCGGCGGTCGTTTCTCAAGACTGCGGCGCTGGCCTCGGCACTTCCCGCTGTCCTGGCGACGCCTCGCGGCGGCAACACGTTCGAGCTCGGCTGGAGGGATGAGGCCCTGGAGCCGAGAGCCGCCGGCCCGAACGATCGGATCCGGATCGCAACGATCGGCATGGGCATCATCGGCTTCATCGACACTACGACGGCGCTCAAGGTGCCGGGAACCGAGCTGGTCGCGATTGCTGATCTCTATGAGGGCCGACGGGTTCACGCCCGTGAGGTCTTTGGCGACCGCGTCAGCGCGTATGTCGATTACCGCGAGATCCTGGCACGGCCCGACGTCGATGCCGTCTTGATCTGTGTGCCCGATCACTGGCATTCGCGGATCTCGATCGATGCCATGAAGGCCGGCAAGGCGGTCTACTGCGAAAAGCCGATGGTGCACCTGATTCCCGAGGGGAACGAGGTGATTGCCGTGGAGCAGGAAACCCGAGCGACCTTCCAGGTTGGCAGCCAGTTCGCCAGCTCCATGATCTACGAGAAGGCCCGCGAATTGATCAAGTCCGGCGCCATCGGTGCGATCAATTCGGTCGAAGCCCGCTACAATCGCAACTCGGCGATCGGGGCCTGGCAATACACCATTCCGCCCGACGCATCGCCCAAGACGGTCGACTGGGATCGGTTCCTGGGCTCTGCCCCCAAACGTCCGTTTGATGCCGTCCGATTCTTCCGCTGGCGCAACTACAGCGACTACGGTACCGCCGTCGCGGGCGACCTCTTCGTCCACCTGCTGACGGGAATCCATCATGCGACCGGCTCACTGGGGCCAACCTGGATTGCGGGGGCGGGAGGCCAGCGCTACTGGAAGGACGGCCGGGACGTTTACGACCTGATCATGGGCCTGATGAATTACCCCGAGACCGACAAGCATCCGAGTTTCACCCTGGCTCTCCAGTGCAACTTCGAAGACGGCGGAGGCGGCGATACTCTCTTCCGATTCGTGGGCAGCGACGGCGTGATCCAGGTCAACTTCACCGAGCTGTCGCTGAACCGGACCGGGATCGTTCAGCCGAGCCGCGACAGTGTGCTCAAGGGATATAACTCGGTCACCACGTTCGCCAATGCGATGCAGAAGGAGCTCGGCGAGACCCTGCGGCTCGACCCACCTCCGGCCAGGGCGTCTTCCGAGAAGAACTGGCCCGAGAAGTTTGTGGTGCCCTCTGGCTACGACGAGAGGTATGACCACTTCGTCCACTTCTTCACCGCGATCCGGGAGAAGAAGCCGGTTTACGAGAACGCCACCTTCGGCCTCCGCGCCGCGGCCCCGGCGCTCCTGTGCAATGACAGCCTGCGTATGGGCAAGGTAATGACCTGGAACCCGGTTCATTTGAAAGTCGAGTCGTGATCGCTCGCTTCTGCCATTGGAGCCTGGACCATGAGCACAAGCTCGCCCCTGTCCCGCCCCTGTTTCATCCTCCTCTGGCTCGGCTTGCTCGCCGGCCCGATCCCGGCGTTCGGCGAGGAGCCGGGCTGGATCAGCCTGATCGGCGAGCATGAGCTGGCGGCCTGGCGCAACCCACGGGGGCCTGGCTGGCGGCCGGCGACGCGCGGTTGGATCCGAAAGACCCGGCGCGGCTGGCGGCCGTTGCCGGCAGCGGGGTGATCCTCAACGGTCCGGATGGGCGCACCACCAATTTGCTCTCGAAGCAGGCATTCGGCGACATAGAGGTCCACCTGGAATTCCTGATTCCTCGCGGCTCGAACTCCGGAGTCAAGCTTCAGGGCCTCTATGAAGTGCAGATCATCGATAGCCAAGCGAAGCAGAAGCTGACGGGCAGCGATTGCGGGGGAATTTACCCCCGGGCGGAGATGTTGCCGCGCTACCACCACCTGGATGATGGGTTCGCTCCCAAGGTCAACGCGGCGAAACCGGCCGGGCAATGGCAGACTCTGGACCTCATCTTCAAAGCTCCTCGATTCGATCGGTCCGGCATGAAGCAAGCGAACGCCCGGTTCGAGAAGGTCGTCCTCAACGGGCAAGTCGTCCAGGAGAACGTGGAACTCCAAGCCCCGACCGGCCATGCCTGGAGGCTTCCCGAAATTCGCCGCGGCCCCCTGCTGCTCCAGGCCGATCACGGCCCCGTGGCATTCCGCAACATTCGCGTCCGACCCCTGGAATCCACCTGAGCGCTGTCCGCTTCTTCAAGCCATTGACTATCATTCTGAGCGGCAGACATGACTCCCAATCAAATCCTCTGGAAAGCTCTGAACGAGGCTTTGGTCCCCGTGGCCGAGCGGGCCATCCTTGACATGAGCAGCACGCAGAAGGAAGTTGCCACGGAACGGCCGCGCACGACGTCCCTCGAAACGGGGAGACTCGACCACCCCGACGAGAAAAGCGCGGGACCGGTGTCTCGAGGAGTTAGCCCCGACTTTCTGAGCACCGTCCGGGAAGCCGTGAGCGTGGCGAGAGCCGGCAAGGTCGCCGCGCCGGCCATTGCGGTGGCCTTGAGCTCTGAGCAGGACCAAGTGTTCCAGACGGTGTGCCGGCGTACGGCCTGGTACTTCGCGCTCAACCTGCTGGTCGCGATCGCAACCAGCTTGCTCTTTCTGGGTGGGGCCGCCGGAGCGATTGTCACGGCTGTGTCAAGCGGCGCTAACATCTGGACCGCGGTCTTCGGAGGTACATCGGTGGTCGGCGCATTCGCGCTCTTCATTGGCCGTCCCATCCAGATGACCTACGCCGCACTGCTGGCAACGACCCGTCTCGACTGGCTGCAATTGATGTCCCACCAGCGCATGCAGGACTGCGGCTCACTGCCGACGCTCACGGAACAGATCAAGTGCCGCAGCACGGTGTGGGACCAGATCCGTGATGAGCTGACCTCGCTCGAGCAACGGAACGGAAAAACCGATTCGACCGTATCAAACGGCGAGCATCCAGCCGCACAAGCGTCCTGAGTGCCGCCGTCGCCATGATGCGGAGATCAATCGCTCCGAAATCGTTCGTAATGCTCGAGGCCGCCGGCAAGCTTGCCCGAGACAACGGTAACCAACGAAGAGAGCTCGAGTGCTGCGGAGGAGGCGGCGATGATCTCGGCAAGTTTGCGCGAGTCGTGACTGCCGGTGCCGCAGCCCAGCAACTCGAGATTCCGTCGCTGTGCCGGGAGTTGCGTTCCGCCGCCGACAGTGCCCACAGTCAGCGACGGCAGAGTCATGCGCAAGAGCAATCCGTCGCCGCCATCCGGCAAGGCCTGGCTGTAAGCCACGGCGTTCTCGGCCACACAGGCGACATCCTGCCCGGTGGCGAGATAAAGTGCTGTCAGAGCACTTGCCAGATGGAGGTGATTGCCCGGCATGCCGATCGCCTGGGACGAGGTCATGGCCAGTTGCTGGAAATCAAGAATGGTTTCCTGCCGGACTCCGAGCGAGCTCAATATCTGTCCTGAAAGCGAGAACTCGACGGTCACCGAGTGACCGCGGCCATTCAACAGGTTGCGGCGGGACGGCTTCTTGTCGCTGCTGAAGGTCGACTCGAGGTAGTAGTGAAAGCCTGTCTCTTGCTGAATATAACGGCAAGCGGCCTCGGTGGCGACTGTCACGAGATTCTGGCCCGCGGCGTTGCCGGTATCGTACACGAAGTCGAGGACGACCCATTGCTGGATGGGAGTCGGATCGACCCGCAATAGCCGGCCGTGACGTGTCGTACTTTCAGCCGCCACCAGGATGGAATCGGCGTGATCGTTGATCCAGTTGAGAAAGCTGCCGATCTCTGTGATGGTCGGCAGGCAAAATGCGGGGCTGCAACTCAGCTCTTGCTTGAGGTGAATCGTCCGGCAGCCACCCGCCGGTGGCCATTGCCAGCAGCCCGCGGTTCATCGACAGCGTCAGCGCGGTTTCGAGAGTGCACAGCGGCACGATGAACTCGCCGCGGGCGTAATCCCCATGGATCACCAGGGGAGACGCGATCGACATGGGTAGGGGCAAGAAGCCAACATGGTTCTCGATCAGTCCCTTGATCTCATCGACCCGGGGTAGTGGCATTCCTTTCAGGTCGTGCCCGGTCAACTGCTCAACCCAGCGCAGGCGACGTTCAGTATCCTTGGGCTCAAAGCCTCCAGGCGGCTTACCCGGAGTTTCCTGCTGCGTTCGATCCTTCAGTGTACCACGCAGCTTTTGTTGCGAAGAGACAACTTTTGTTCTCATTGATGCAACTCGTGGAGATAGACCCGAGATCGAACGGAAACTCGTGGAGTGTGCGCACAAAAAGTCTGCTCACTCTTGCTCACAAGGCTCGAGCTGGCAGCACCTTGGCAACGACGAGACGAGAGCGACTGGCTGGCGGACGTCGGCGTGCTCGGCGAAGCCCAACCTCTAGTCTAGCGAACTCACAACGCTCTGCAAACTTCGGTTCTCTAGATAAATTGAGGGGATTGAGGAATTGGCTAAAGTTTCCTGAAGATCGTGCGGAGACATCTGGATTTTGACAAAAATATGTGTGCGAGCTTCAGTTTTTCGGACTGCCAAGACGGTCTCGGATCGTCAAGGCTGCACCCGGTCTTTGGATTCCGACCTGGGCACCGAGCTTGAGCAATTTCTTGATGGTCGTCGGCGCGAGGTGGTTCACACATCCTCGGTAAATGGATTTGCAACCCGTGCTCAGCATGGCAGAGCAGGGGGCTATCGGCGGACCGGACGGAGATGTCGGGGTTTCCGGGCCGAAAACCGTGCTCCAGCGCCCGCCGCTGGATCGGTTCGCTCATCAGGAAAGCGAGAAAGTCGGCGGCGGCGGCGCGCTGGGCCTGAGTGCTCCAGGGCACGTCGAGGATGTAGTAAGGGTGCTCGTTCCAGATGTTCGGCTCGGGGTAGTCGACGTGCAGTTCCCCCCAGTGTCGCGGGCGGACAGCAAGATAATCGATGGCGAGGTTCTCGTAGACCAGCAGGCAGTCGTACTGCGAGGGGCCGCGCAGCACCATTTCGCGCATCAGGGTTCCGGTGCTGTGAGTGAGCGAGCCGCCGGGCCGGGCCACGGCCTGCTCGAAGCTCCGCAGCCATTCAAGAAAGCGCTGCTGGGCGACGTCTTCCAGCGTCAAGCCGCGTTCCTTGCCGGCGAACTCGTAGGCCATCAAGACCAGAGTCAGCAATCCGCTGTTGGATCGACTGGGTTCCGTGTGGCCGAACTTGAATCGTCCCCAGCCAGGCTGGCCGGCGATCGTCTCCCAGCCCCCGGTCTCTTGCATGGCCTGGCCGATCGTCTTGAAGCTGACCTTGCCATATTTCTTGATGTAAGCATCGCGGCGGTCCTGCCACATGACGAAGACCATCGGCGTCAGCGCCAGGTTCTCGGCTCTTGACGATCGGGTTGTTCCTGTGGCTGGCCCGCCATTCCTGCTCGAAGAGGTCGCGATAGGCGCTGCTGGCCGGCGACCAGACGTGGATCGGAACGGGGCTCGGGCCGTTCGAGAACCGCCTGGGCTCCCTCCACCGAGCCCATGCCGTGGAGGTTGACCTTGATCCTGCCGCCGGCGGGCGTCTTCGCGAATTCGGCGGTTGCCTCTTCCAGCCACTTCTGCTTCTCGGTTCCGTAGGCGATGTTGAATCTCGACGGAGGCGGACCGGCTGGCGAGCAGGACGGGAGGCTGGCTGACCGCGGCCGCGGCTGGCTCGAGGCGGGACGATCCCCCGGGGTTTGAGCCCGAGCCGAGTCGTGCTGAGCAGCAATCGACCCAGGCCGAACACGCCCGGCGATCGCCAGCACGGCCAGAGCGCCCAGTGCGATCCGGCGCGTCCAGCACGCGATTCCTGATCCGGCTTCGTCCACCTCGACCGGCAGGGGCACGAAGCGTCGAGCTCGCCGTCGGGCTTCTGCGACTTGCAGCGTGGCCGCCGACGGATCGGGCTCGACCTCGTCGTCCGGCGCGTCGATGATGATCGGCGCTCCGGTTCCGACACTGACCGGCGGGTGCTCGACCAGCTTCAGTTGCAGCGTGTTCTTGGAAAGGATCTGGAGATAGGAAACAGCCTGGCACCTGGTGCATCGCAGCCGGCTGCCCGCATGCTCTCTGCCGGCCGGGATCGGTGCCCCGCATGACGGGCATGGAACCCGGCCAGGTTCGCCCCGAGAAGTGAGCCCGTTGAGCGGTGCGACCGTGGTGCGTCGCGACCGCGTGGGAACTTCGCGCGAGCACCTCCTGGGCCAGGACCGAGCAGTTCTCGAACCGATCGGCCGGATTCTTCGCCAGGCCCCGCAAGATCGCATCCGAAGTTCGCTTCGACAATTCGGGGAGAATTTCGGTCAGCGGCGGCGGGACGACCATGGTCTGGTTGACCACCGTGGCCGAGGGCGTCGGCCCTTCCATGCAATTGTTCCCGGTGAGAATTTCGTAGACCGTCATCGCCAGCGAGTACTGATCGACCCGGCCGTCGGCCGGCCGTCCCATCACGATTTCGGGAGCGACATAATTCGGCGTTCCCACCAGGAAGCCCGGAGCGGTCAAGGAGTTGCCCTGCCAGTCGGTCGCTTCGGAAGTGAGCGCCTTGATGATGCCGAAGTCGCCCAGAAACGCGTTGCCGTGGCGATCGAAGAGGATGTTGGCCGGCTTGACGTCGCGATGGACGTGGTTCTGGGAATGAATGAAATCGAGCGCCCGGGCGATGTCCGGCAGCCAGTCCCTGCAGCGAGTCCAGAGGCATCGGCTCGAGCTCGCCGCGTGGCCCCTTGGGAATCCGATCCTTGAGGCTTCCGCCGGCGAGGTACTGCATCACCACGAACGGCAGATCCCGGAATTCGCCGACGTCGATGATCTTGACGATGTGCGGATGACTCAGCGCCACCAGCGACCGGATCTCGGTGCCGAAGCGGTCCAGAAACGCCGGTTGTCCGTCCCCTGCTCGCTGGAGATCGGGAAACTTGAGAACCACGTCGGTATCCAGATGGCGGTCGAAGGCACAGTAGATGTGCCCCATGCTTCCCTGGCCGATCCGTGCCCAGGATCTTGTAGCGGCCCTCGGCAATCTCCTGTCCGACCCATTCGCTGTTGCTGGCTTTCACCTTGAGCGACCTCGGCGGAGGTTGTCCGATCGCGCCCGGCGCTGGCGGCCGTTCGTCGTGGTAATGACTGGAACATCAATCCTATCTCCGAATCGATGAAGAATTCATGAGCGACTCATTGGCCGGTCGACTCGTACAGACCATGAATCACCGGACTGTGCGTAACCCGGTCCGCGCAAGCTCGCGACGAAATCAAACACGGCGGTGCTTGCCTGTGCGACGGCGGTGATGTACATTTGTGCGCAGTTCGTCCGACTGCTCCTTGATTGTTTTGTGTCTTGTCGCGGCTGGCAAGCGGTCGAAGCGATGCGGCGGACGGGAGTCGGGAACCATGTTCGACCCGAACGACCTGGGGATCGCGCCATCTACCGCCGCGCTTACGGAGAAGCGGCGCGGCTGATCGAGATCGCCCGGTTCGATCATTGTTTCGGGCGCGATTTCGCTGCCGGCATCGGCGGCAACGTCGAGGCGATCCGCGCCGAAGTCCATCGCAGGATGGGCCGCGAGGCCAATCCCGAAGCCGTCGAACTGGCCCTGACGGATGCCATGGCCGGCCGTTCACCGCGATGGTGAAGCGGGCTGGCAGCCGATCCGGATACTCGGGATGGAGACCGCTGTCAATTCAGCAGGCCGAGCAAGACTTCGGGGTCGGCGGGTTTGACGAGGTGGGTGTCGAATCCACTCGCCAGTGCTCGCATACGATCGTCTTCCTGGCCGTAACCGGTCACGGCGATGAGTCGGGTCTTGGCGGTTCCAGGGTCCATGCGAAGTGCCCGGGCGACGGCATAACCGTCCATTCCGGGAAGTCCGACATCACAAATGACCACGTCCGGCCGACCAGTTCGGGCGGCCTCCAGGCCTTCATTCCCGGTGTATGCCAGCACCACCTCATAGCCTTGCGTGGTCAGGAGCATGCGCAGGCTTTCGGCCGAATCACGATTGTCTTCGACCACCAGCACCCGTACTTGCCTGGTCATCTGCGCCGGGCTCGGTCGCGACTGCGAGAGTGCCATAGGTTCCTCCTGAAGTGGCAATCTGACCGTGAATTCCGTTCCTTGTCCTGAACCCGCGCTGCGCGCGCTGACCGTGCCGTCGTGGAGTTCCACCAGCCGTTTCACCAGGGCGAGCCCAAGGCCCAGCCCGCCTCCGCTGCGGTGGAGACTGCGATCAGCCTGTGTGAACGGTTCGAAAAGCTTTGGCAAGAGCTCCGGATCAACGCCAATACCCGTGTCCCGCACGATCATGACCGCTTCTCGCCGCCACGGATCAGCGAAGACTTCGATCCGAATGCTTCCTCCGCTTTGCGTGAACTTGCGGGCATTCTCCAGCAGATTCTCAAGGATCTGGGTCAAGCGTGTCCGGTCGCCTTGCACCCAGACGGGGATGTCGGGAAGATTCAAGTCGATCACGACACCCGCGCTTTCGATGAGGTCACGCTGGTCTTCGGTGACGATCCGCACCAGACGCGCAAGGTCGGTTCTTTCGCGGTTCAGATTGATCGTGCCACGAGTGATTCGTGAGACTTCGAGCAGGTCGTCAACGAGGCGGCCCATCTGTGTGATCTGACGGTCCATCATCTCGCGAACGCGATCGACCACGGTCGGGTCGTGGCCGCGAAGCTGCAGCAGGTGGACCGCGTTTCGCAACGGTGCCAGCGGGTTCCTCAGTTCATGCGCCAGCATGGAAAGGAGCTGCTCCTGCTGACTGGCGGCCCGGCGAATCTCCTTGAGCAAGTCGGCATTTTTCTCGCCTCGGTCCGTTTGCGCTCGGTGATATCGCGAGCGATTTTTGCCGCCCCGATGATTTTCCCGCTGGCGTCGCGGATCGGCGAGACCGAAAGCGAGACATTGACGATCCGTCCGTCCTTGGTTTGTCGGACGGTTTCGTAATGCTCGATCCGCTGTCCCTGGGCAAGCTTCTGGAGAATCCGCAGCATGTCGTCAGGTTGGCCCGGGACCAGGAGTTTGTTGATCGGTTGCCCGATCATCTCGTCGGCGGAATAGCCGAACATTCGTTCAGCCGCGAGATTCCAGCTCGTGACAATTCCGTCGAGCGTCTTGCTCACGATTGCATCACTTGAAGATTCCACGATCGATGCCAGAAAGCTTTCGATCGTCAAATCCGGAGGTCTCGACGTTCCACCTGGATTCGGCTCTGCAACGTTCATAGCGGAACTCCAGACTGGCCCGAACTGGTTCCTCGCCTTGGCTGATCATGAAAGCGATGCCAGCTTGCAATCGTCAAGAGGTTGTTCTTAGGGCTTTCGGCAGGAGCAAACGGGCTGGATCTCATTTCGGTCGTGCGGGATGCGGGAGTGGTCGCTAACCCTTGTTTTTTCTGACCCCCTGATCATGAAGACCATCACGACCCGAACTATGAACGTAGCATGGAGGGAACCGCCCGGTACAGCGGTGTCTCGCTACTTGAATTCTTAACTGGTAATGGGTTTTACTCTAGCGGGGGGTGTCTGGATTACAAGGTAACTTGCATTAAAACTGTTTAATTAGCAACATTGTGTAGCACTGTTGAAACGTGGCACAACTTCTCTCGATCCGGGAGCCATCATGTCTCTGGTCCTTGATGAGGTGTTAAGAGCAAGCAATCCGGCAACCGGTGCCGAGGTTGGCCAGGTCAGGGTGACTTCTGCCGGCGAAGTTGCTGATCTGGTCGCGCAAGCAAGGAGAGCGCAGCAGGATTGGGGGCAGCGCCCATGGCAGGATCGCCGCGAGGTGTTATCGCGGTGGTGGCAAGTTCTTGGTCGTGATGTCGAAGGCTGGACGGAACTGATCCGCGATGAGATTGGCAAGCCAGGCGTGGAAGCGCTGGCGGGGGATGTGCTGCCGACTCTCGATGCATTCCGCTGGACGATCCGGCATGGCAGGCGCTCGCTCAGGGATGAGCGCATAGGCGCAGGATGGCAGCGCTGGTTGCTCATGCCCCCGGCTCGGTTACGCTGGTGCCCGGTGGGCGTTGTGGGCATGATCGGAACCTGGAACTACCCCCTCTTCCTCAATGCTCCCCCCATCGTGCAGGCGCTGGCGGCAGGCAACGCGGTGGTCTGGAAACCTTCCGAACTGGCGCTGTGCACCGGACAGAAGCTCCAGCAAAGCCTTGAGGAAGCGGGCGTGCCGGCGGGACTGGTGAGTGCGGTTTATGGGGGAGCCGATGTCGGTCGTGCACTGGTCGAGTCGGGCCTGGACAAGGGTTTCTTCACAGGCGGGATCGAAAACGGCCGACGGGTGATCGCCGGGCTGGGATCTCGCGGCATTCCGGTGGTCGCCGAGCTCTCGGGATTCGACGCGGCAATCATCTTGCCGGATGCGCCCTTGCAGAGCACGGTTCGCGCTCTCACATGGGCGGCCTTTGTGGGTTGCGGACAAACCTGTGTCGCTGTCAAGCGTGTCTATGTGGTCGGCGATCCGCGGCCGTGGGCTGAGGAGTTCGCTGCGCGGGCCCGAGCCCTTCAGGTCGGCGATCCGGCCCGGCCGACGACCGACATTGGCCCCATGATCACCGAGGGCGCGCGGGAACGATTCGACCGTCAGGTCAAGAATGCCATCCACGCCGGCGCTCGCGTGCTGGCCGGCGCCGCGAGTCTCGACGGGCCCGGCTGGTATTACGCTCCCACCGTTCTCCAGGCGGACAAGGAAGAGGCCGAAACTGTCCTTGCCGGCGCATTTGGCCCGGTGCTCTTGATTCGTGGCGTAGCCGACGTCGACGCCGCAATCACCGCAACCAACTGCAGCAACTTCGCACTGGGAGCCAGTATCTGGACCAGAGATAGGCGCCTGGGCGCCGGCTGGCCAGCCGGATTCAAGCCGGGATGGTTTGCATCAACGAGGCTGTCACGCCCACCGCCCATGCCGGGGCGCCCTTTGGCGGCTGCAAGGCGAGCGGGTTCGGCCGCACCCACGGGACCCTGGGGCTCCGCGAGTTCACTCAGCCCCAGGTCCTTTTCCAGCGCCGACCTGGAGGCTTCCGTCCGCAACTCTTTCCCTACAGTCGATCGACCACCATACGGCGATTCCTGGCCGTTTACAGTCGGCTGTTTCATCGTCGCTGAACCCACTTTTCGACACTTCGCGCCGAACACCACCGAAATCTCACGCCGCCCGCCGTTTGCCGGGAAGATTGCTTGGTCAACGAGACCGGCTTGAAAGGTTCCGGGGACACCATACGTAATTCCGTCAACAATTACGTATGGTGTCCCCGGAACTCTCTTCTCTGGCCCGCTGATCGTCCTAGCGGCCCTCTCGTCGGGTCGGCGGGCGGTGAGTGGGTCGTGCGCGGTGGCCGGATTGCCGTCACCGCCTCCGGACGTCCGTAACGTCGTGTTGATCGTGTGGGACATCGTCCGCGCTTCCCACATGAGCCTCCACGGCTATAAACGGGTCACCACACCCATCCTGGCGGCTTGGCTGCAGCTCAGGGTTTCAGCCCCTTCCGTGCGATTTGGGCCCTGAGGGCGGCGCTGACCGCCTCATCGAACCCCTTCGGGTTGTTGGCGAATTGCTTCCTGCGTTCCTCCTGGATGAACGCATGCCGCTTCTGTGAGAGATCGAGAATCTGCTCGCGAATCTTTTTTCGCTCCTCGATCTTCTGTGCGATGACTTTCTTACGCTCCTGGGCCGAGAGCTTCTGGAGTTCGTCGGGCAACTCTTCAGTCTTAAGGGCGTCGAGATTGCGCTTCCCACTCTCGACCCCCTGGATCAGGTCGTTGTCGTCGTAAGCCGCGGCGTTGATCGCCTTGTTGTACGCACGGTCGGCCTGTGCCGCTGCCGGTGCGGCCCGGGTGACCTCCCGTTCGACCTTGCTCTGAGCTTCGGCTCTGCCCCTCCGGAACGCGGCACCGCCCATGCCCATCATCCCGCCGCCAAAGGCCATATATGTCCCCCCGACCTTGGTCCCGAGCCGGGCGAGTTCGGCATCGTATGGCGTGGCGATTGCCACGACGCCGCCATCCTGGGCGATCGCAAAGTACTGCCCCTCGCCTGCGAGAGAAATCCTCTTCCAAGCGATGTCTGTGCCCTGCATGTTGCCGCACTGGATTGTATTGACGAGGATTCCGGCCTTGACAGCTTCCGACGCCGAGGCGACCGTGTCGGGCTCGTTGCCGTAGTCATCGTGGGGCGGTGCGTCCCCGACCAGAAAGAGGATCTGGGCGATGTTGGGTGAGCTAGCCGACCATCGGGCCTTGTGAACGCCGTCCGCCACCGCCTGCCGGACGTCCTCGGGGCTGTCGCCGCCGCCTTCGGCCTTGTAGGCCATGAGTGTGTTGTAGACTTTGTCGAGGTCCCGAGTGATGGGGGTGACCTGCGTGACGTAGGCATCCCCGTGGTCGCGATAGGCGACCAGGCCCATCCTGACCTCAGGCTTCGAGGTCGACTTCATGACCTCGTTGACGATACTCCAGACTTTTTGCTTGGCCCCTTCGATCAGGCCGCCCATCGAGCCGGTGGTGTCGATCACGAAGACCAGTTCGACCGTCGGCTTGCTGCCGGCGACGTCTTTGACCTGTGCCGCCGGATCGTTCTGGGCCCGGACGGCCGCCGGCGCGAGCAAGACCGCCCCGCCGATGAGAATACTCTGAGCAAGACGCATAAGTCGACTCCCGAACCCATGCGAGTACCGGGCCGCTGCCCGGCCTGAACTCGCGGCCTGAAGGATCCAGACCAACATCAACTTTAACGGATGTCGGCACAGATCCTTAGACGATGCGGTAGGGTCAAGAGTTCCGGCGTGATCGCGCAACCCCTCGCGGGGACATACGGAGAGAACGGGAGAGAACGGTAACACTGTACAGAAGTCATTTCGTGGTATCGCGTTATGACGAAATATTAACCTCTTTTCCGTGCGATTTGGGTGGCCGGCCACGTCGTCGCTGAACGGCTCGGCCATGAAATCCCTGCAACTGCTTCGCGAACGGCTCCTCACCGAGTGCCCAGTCGGCACGACGAACCAACGGTTCCTTGAGATCCTCGTGCATGAGAAACTCACGCCAATGCAATTGGCGGCTGCTGTCGTCGGCTGCCAATTCCAGATAGTACCGATTCTCCGCCAGCAGCGAGTCGGCGGTCCCGCAGGCGTAGGCACGGCAACTCGACCAGGCGTACTGCCACTGTTCGATCACGATGCCAGCCTCTAGGGGATTACGCTTGATCTACCTGCCGCAGCTTGGGAGATAGCCCTCGCACTGGATCGCCGGACTCTTGAAACGACCTTGCCAGAGGTGGCCTGAGAAGCCGTAGCGACGATTGAAGAAATGAACATAAACACGGAGCATGCCCGCCAGCCAGCTTGATAGGTCGGCCGGACGTTGCAGTTGCACGAGCAGATGAAAGTGATTGGTCATCAAGCAGTCATGATAGAGCCGCAGGCCAAAGCGCTTCTGGTAACGCGCCAACAGAAGGAGAAAATGGCGGCGATCATCGTCATCGCCGAAGATCTGCTCGCGGTTGGGTCCGCGGTTCATGACGTGGTAAGACGCTTCATCGGTCCACTGCTGCCTACGCGGGCTGCGCGACATTGCAATTCCCCTTCGGTGCGTTTCGCAGCGCGTTGTTCCGACCGGCAACCTATTTTACCAGCAAGTCACGGTATATAAATAGGTTGCGTACAGTGTCACCACCTTTCCTCACAGGGACGATTTGACAAAGGTTCCGAATTCGTTAGAATCCTGAACCTTGTTGACCTGCGGGGGATTAGCTCAGTTGGGAGAGCGCTTGCATGGCATGCAAGAGGTCAGGGGTTCAAGTCCCCTATCCTCCACTTTCGGAACCCTTTCAGGATCAAGGAGTTATGGCAAGCGGTTCCGATAAGTAGCCGTTGATTTGCAGCAGAAAATTGCAGCACCCCCCGCCGTTACAGCGACGAGGGGTGCTAGAGCGGACCTTCCGGCCCACCCGTGTTTCATCACTGGAGGGTCCGCCGATGCTGAAGCCTTACTTTCGCCAACACGACGGCTGGTGGTACGCGCAGGTCCGCGTCGGAGCAGCGCGTAAGCAGTTCAAGCTTGTCCGTGGGCGAGACAACGAGAAACGCGCCTACGAGCTGTTCAACGAGCTCAAGGCCAAGGAACCCGAAGACGTGGCCGACATGGCCAACCTCACCGTCTTCGACGCGTTCCGTCTGTTCATCGACTGGTCGCGCAAGACGCACAAGCCCGCGTCCGCCGAACTCGCCCGCCATTTCCTTCAATCGTTCATCGACCACCCGTTCCAGGGGAAGCTCTGCGGCAAGCTGCGGGTTACCGCCCTGAAGCCGCTCCACGTTACCAACTGGCTGACCGGAAACGACTGGAATCCGACTACATGCAACCGCGCCATCTCGCTGGTCAAGCGGGCGCTGAACTGGTGCGTCGAGCAGGGCGTCCTGACCCGCAATCCGCTCAGGGACATGAAGAAGCCCAGGGAGCGGCGGCGCGAGAAGATCCTGACCGCTGAGGAGCGGCAGAGGATCGTTGCCGCCGTCAAAGACAAGGCGTTCACCCGATTCCTGTACGCACTCGGCCAGACCGGCGCCCGGCCGGGGGAAATCAGGACCGTCACTGCCGCCCATGTGAAATGCTCCGCGAATGCCGAGACGCTGTACTGGGAGCTGGAGGGGAAGACCACCGACCGGACCGGCGACAGCCGTTGCATCTATCTCACCCCCGGTATGACCGAGCTCTGCCGCGACCTCGCCCGGGAGTATCCGGAAGGACCCTTGTTCCGCAACACGCGGGGCAAGCCGTGGACGCGCAACGCCATTCGCATCCGCTTCCGCAATCTCCGAAAGCGGCTGGGGCTTGCCCCAGGCGTCGTCGCCTACGCCTTCCGCCACACCTTCATCACCGACGCGCTGGAGAAAGGGGTGCCGATCGCGTCTCTGGCGGAACTCGCCGGCCACAAGGATACGCGCATGATCTCGATGGTCTATTCCAAGCTGTCGCAGAAAAGGCAGCACCTGGCCGAGATGGCTGCCAAGGCGGCGGCGGAATCCGTTCCTCACAACCGCATCGAACCGTAGTTGACGCGTGGGGCAGGGACGCCCACTGCTTCATTAAGGTAGGCGGCAAGCTGCTCCTCGGAGATGCGGATGGTTCCCCGCTTGACCCCGTGCCGCGACGCTTGAAGCTTACCGGCCGCGACCAGCGAATACACCGTCGAGGGAGCCACTTCCAGCCGACGGGCTGCCTGGCGCACGGTCATTGACTAATTCCTCTCCGTGTTGTTTGGTGTGTTATCGAAGTACCCGAAAATAGGCGGTTGGGGCGGGGCGTCAATCGCCTCCATCTCCTCGCGGGCGAGGGCGTAGATCGAACGGATGGCGTAGTCGTGCTCCCCGTGTCGCAACACGGGGAAAAGTAAAAACCCGATGCGGTTGGCAATGCGCACCGCTGCGCGGTGCAACTCTGGCCGATCACCGGGATCAATTGCGATCATGGCTTTCATCTGTGGCTCCTCTCCGGTATGGCGTAGGTCAGTTGTTGCTTGGCGTGAACCGGCATTTCGCCCGATCTTGCTGAGCCGCATACATGGCGTCGCGGATCACGAACAGAATCTCGAAGTACAATACCCCCCTGGGGCGTGACGCATCGAAATAATAAGTCATGATCCTGATTGCCGCCTCGGCGGAACGTTGATGGTAGGGGTCGCGGCCGAACACTGTCAGGCTCCTGTTTGACTGTGATAGGCCACCGTCCGTTCTTGACCGAACTGCTGCGCGTCCTGGACGATGGCCTTGGAATAGGCAGAAATCACGGCATGAATTTCTTCTAAGGTCAGGCACGGCTGAACGATGCCCGCCAGGCGGTATGCCAGCCGCGCCGCCGCCTGCTTGACGGTCAGCGTTACCGTCCGTTCTTCTGCTCGTAGGCGCAAGTCATCGACAATGGCGCGGTAGAATTCGGTGGCGGCGGCGTGGATTTCCTCTGGCCTCAGCGTGGCTTCGATGATGCTGACCAGGCGGTAGGAAAGCCTCATTGCGAAAATATGTAATCGGGGTTCGATGGGTTGGCCTGGATGCATGGGTCATCGCTCCCCGTTTGTCCGTGAAGCCTGCGTCTGCTTCTCTGCCTCGGCTTGTCGCTCCGCTTGCTCCTGCGCCGCGCGCCGCTGCTCCCTCTCAGCTTCGCGCGTGGCCCTTTCCGCCGCTTCCTTGCGCATGAGAATTGCGGTAATCGTGCCCCGCGCTCAGAGTTCTGGTCGCAGATGGCGCATTTCCTGTGGTAGTATGTGAATCCCACTTGCTTGAAACGGCGGTAATCAAAATTACCACTCGTTTCCGATTCAACGCCCGCTTGGTGCAGAGTGTCTAATTGCGCTGACGAACGCGACAACGCCCTATCGTCATCAGGAGGGGATAGCTGGCGTAGCTGTGCGGTAAGCGACACGATTTGATTTTCGGCCTGTTTCCTCGCCTGTTCATCCTGTTTCCGTGCCTGTTCGACGGTGGCCAGACGGTTTTCAAGGGCGTTGGCTTTCGCCTCGGCGTCGGAGCGGGCAGTCTCGGCCTGGCCATACTTTCCCCGCGCCTCGGCAATGGCGGCGTCGGCTGTGTCATCCTTGACCGTCACCGTCCTGACTACCTCCCTTTCGACGATCTTCGGCGCGGTGAAGGTATGCCATGCCCACAGGCCGGTGACGGCCAGGGCGAACACGCTTAGGGCCAGCATCACGGCCTTGGGCTTCTCGGCCAGTTTTCGTGCCGCCGCATCTCCGGCGTTCAGCGAGGCGGCGAGCATCGCCGCGAGTAGCTTCTTGAGCATACCGAGAAGCATCACCAGCCCGGCTACGGCGGCAACGCCACCGGCGATCCACATGCCGTTGGCGGCGATGATCTCCATCACTTTGTCTCTGAATAAATCTTGCATCGGGGTGCCCTTTCTTCAGGAAGTATGGGGCGGCAACGTGCCGCCCCGGATGGTCAGCGTTCCATGCCTTTGCTCTGGTCGCGGTTCTGGAACCGCGCCCGGCTGGCGACGTTGTCCGCCGCCTTGTCGGCGGTAACGGGGCTGTACGCGTTCGACTGGCTGAAAAGCGCGTTGGATAGCTCTGTCGCACCTTGACCAACTTTGGCTACTCCGGTCTGCCCTATTTCGCGGGGCATCGCCTTGATGCGGTCGACCAGATTCCTCATGATTCCCATGCTGCACTGCCTTTCCTGGGTTAGTTCCCTTGGGTGACACTCAAAACCTTTGCTGTTCCTGGAACCTCACTTGCATCGCCAGCATCTCGACCTTGGCGTTGTGGGCTGCCTCCTTCTGGCGTGTGCGGGTCATCGCGTCGAGGACGCACTGCACACCAAGCGCATACGACGCATACGATACGAATTGCCCGACTGGCTCCGACCATGCCGACAAGAGGTTGCCGACGATGAGCATCGAAACCGCTTCCAGCCGTCGGGCGTTCAGCTCGTCCTTGATGAGCCAGTCGAAAGCCCACACCCACCCTTGAAAATTGGTGTGCTGGTGCCTATCAGCCGTAATCCGACGATATATGACCATAACTACCCATACGTACCAATAGGTGAGCATTTCCGGGGAATTGGTCGTACCGGCGTAGAGCGGAATGAAAAGCATCGTCCAAAAACCTGGCGCGCCGATGCCTCGCGTCCCCATGCCGCTGCGGGTAACGGGCCGGACACCTGCCGTAAGGACGTTTGTGCCGATATATAGGATGTGGAAACCGGTTCGCATGTCGGTGTGAAACGACTGCTCTTGCTGTTGCTGACGTGGCATTGATTACCTTTCGAGGTCTTTGCCTTTGTCCTGGGCCTGGAACCGGGCGCGGCGGCCGCGCTCAGACGCCCGGGCGTAGTAATCGACGTGGTCGAGTTTGTTGCCTGCCAGCTTGGCGGCCAGGCGGTCGCGGTAGTCGGCCAAGTTCTTGGTGGATAATGTGGCAGCGCCGGCGCGGTACGCGGGATAGCTTTGCTCCGCCTGCTTGTCCCAAAAGGAGCGTAATTCCCGCTCGCGCACGGCGGGGTCAGGCCATTCTTTAATGGCGTCGGGATCGTTGAAATACTGCAAACGAAAGCCCGCATAACCGATCTCATAGTTGAGCCGGTGAGTCTCGCGGATCAGGGCTTCGCGGTCGGCCATAGGCGCACCGTCCAATCTGGCGGCATGGTGGCTGTTAGGTGCTTGCCCGCTTCCCTGACCGGGTTTGCCTCGGCCTGGCGCTCGGGCACGGCGATCCGGCGGGCGAGGTGGTAAAGCGGCTTGGGCTGCGGGTCGTTCCTGGGCGTGTTGTCAGTGGTCTGGTTGTTCATGGTCAAGCTCCTCCCTTCGCCAACTGCTTGGCGCGCTTCTTCATCAATGCGGTGAACGTGCGGGCGTCGTGGTCATCGTCGATGGCATCCTTGAGCACCTGCTTGATGTCGGCCAGGGCGTCGAGTGCCATGCTGAGGCTGACGTTTTCGGCCTTGAAGGTGACGGCGAGGCCGTTGCCGAGCACCACCGGGATGGTTTTGGCCGTGACAGTCGCGGCCTTGCCGTTGCCGTTCTTCTGTTTCCGGTTTTCTCGCTGGAGTTCGTCGCGGCTCGAACCGCTCAAGGCGGCTTGCAAGGCGGCTAATTGGTCGGCTGATCGGCTGATTGTGTACCAGACCGTGACGCCGATTTTTCCGGCCTTGGCGGCCTCCTGTACCTCGGGGATGCAGTCGAACAGCGAGAGGAGCCTGGTCGGCATCGAGCCGTCGATCTGCATCTCCTCGGCCAGGTCTTTGTTTGTCACGCCCGGTTCCGCCTCCGTCATGTCACGCAGGATGTATGCCTGCTCATAGCCGCCGAGGGGAGAGCGGTGATAGGCGCTGACCATCGCCATCCGGTCGAGGTCTCGGTCGCTTATGTCGCCTTCGAGCTGCTCGACCTCCGCTTCGGTTTCGCCGACCATTTCCAGCCCAAGCACGCGGCGGTGGCCATCGGCAATGGCCAGGTCGGATGCCCGCACCAGGATGCTATGGATGGGATTGGCCAGCCACGACCGGGCGAGGGCGATCAGTTCCTCCCTGGTGCCGTGGTTTATGCGCCGTGACCGCTTCTTTAGCTTGGCCAGCAGCACGCGGGCACGGGTGGTTTTCAGCTTCACGGAGAAGTCTCCTAGTGTGTTAGAGACCGGGCCAGAGTGCGAAACGCACCCGGCAGTCGGTTGAACGACACGTAAACTTCACTTTGTTGACCTCGTGCAGATGCGGAGCTGGTTGCCGTCGGGATCGACCAACGTCATCATCCGGTGCCCCTCAATCCCCATATGCGGAGATTCCTTAACCGGCGTCCCTCTTTGGCGGAACTCGGCGTGCCAGGCATCGACGTCCGGGACGAAGAAGTGAACCAGCCCGCCAATTTCGCAATCGCTTGTGTGCTCGGTGAGATAGATCGCCATTCCGTCGCGGGAAACCTGCATGAACACAGCCATTTCAGGATCGAAGCAGTGCTCCCAATCGACGCGGAAGCCCAGTAAGGCGGCATAGAACGCCTTACTGATGCGGTAGTCGCTGATGCGCAGCGTGGGGATGACCTGCTGGCACTTCGGGGTTTGCGGGACCTCGTTGGTCGTGTCCTGGCCGACTGCTTGGGCGGCACCGTTAGCGGACAGGCCGGTGGGGACGTGGTTGGTCGTTCTGCCGAAATGCTGGGCGGGCTTGGTCGTGCGGGTGCGGGGCATCGGAGGAACCTTTCATTCGGAACGGGTGATCTGAGAATTCAATCCGGGGACGAATCCCACCATGGAAGCGGCATCGGCTGCTTCCTCGGGGGTATGGGCAAGCGGCGGCTGACGCCGCTCGGCCTGGGAGGACGGCTCGGGGCGGGTGCCGTCGTCATGAATCCACTGCGCGAGGGTTAGCTGCCCAGTAGCCATACCTTTCGCTCCCTCGCGTGATGCCGACAGTGCGCAGCGCGAACAACCTGCGCAAGCAAGTCTCTCGGGGAAACGGGGCTGGCGAACCGTGCCGGAAAGGCTAGACTGGAAGGACCATGTTATCTTGCCTATCACGGCCGGACTTCTGCCAACCGATGGGTCGAGTTGCTGTTTCAACCCGTCGGCTGGCCATCATGCCATAAGCCGACACATCCTCCAAAACCTCGCAACGAATTTTGCGAAGTTCGTGATTTGGGACCGAAATAGCAGTGGGGAAATGATGAGAGAGGGGCTCGTGTCAGTGACCCCGGCTCTCGTATTGCCGTGCCTGGGCTTCGGCCTGGACCTCGATGCGACGGATCATTGCCAGTGCTTCGTGCTCGCCGCGGGCCAGCCCGTCGTGCTTGTATACGTGAGTCAGACAGTCCACTAATTCGTCTTTGTTGCTGAGGCGACTATCACCCTTGACCGACTGCCCGAGGGCGACCTTGAAGGCCCGTTCCGCGACTAATCGCTCAACGTCGATGAGGCCTGTGCCAAGGATATCGTCCAGAGAGCGGCGGTCATAGTCGTCTCGCAGCTCATTATATGCACCCGCATCTCTGGGCATATCCACGTCAAACCCCTGTGGGTACGCCTTGCGGAGCACCCTGATCGTCAAATTGTCGGAGGGAAACTCGATCTGGGTGAAATCGATTGTGGGTACGGTTTCGGTCATCGTCGGAGTCGAAAGTGAACCTTGCTCAACACATCAGGTCTATTACACTTGATTAATATTAACCCGGATGTCAACCATTTTGTCGCCGAGACCTTTTTTCAGCATCTTCTATCCGCTCCTGCTGCTCCAGGAGGAGGCCCGCCACCTCCCATGCCTCCCAGCCCAGGGGGTAGATCATGGGCGGGAGTCCTTGACATCGCTCGATAAACTTGTAACGAACGTCTGCTGTTTCATCCTTGTCGTCATAGACATGAACGTCTTTATATTTTTTGTAATATAGCCTTAAATACTCGCTCGCGACTTTCATGCGATTACGCAATGTTCCCACCTCACGACCGACGATCGTAGCCATTCGTTCGTTAAACTTGAACATTGTGGGCTCCCCGGGTTTTCTTCTGCTTTCGCACGCTTCCCCGACTTTCCGAAAAATGATCAGGGCCTCTCTGATTTTCGTCAGCGTCATGTTGCCCAACACCTCGATTCCTTCCAACTCCTGCTTCGGCCGATCCTGAATCGCGGCGTCCGCCTCCGCTTGTATCAACCGTATGACCTCTGAAGCGGTACGTTCGTCAATCAACTTCAGAACGTCTGCCGCTCTGGATTTCCCTCGCGAATCGCCGTTTTTGATAAGGGTGATTAGCGGTTGGATACTGGCCGTACCGATGTACTTCAAGGCATCCCCGGCCGCCGAGCTAACAAGCTCCGACGGATCACTCAACGCCCCGATGAGTTCCGACACCGCTGCCGGTCCGATCCGTCCGAGGATTCTTGAAAGCCTTTCTCGATAGTCACGCTTTGGAACTTGGAACGCCTCGACGAGTCGCGGAATCGCGACCGGCCCGATTTCTACAAGCGGTTCTTCAACGCGCTCACTAAACTTCAGCCAGTCGAGGAGCGTGGGTACTGCCGCCACTCCGAACTTTCCATAAGCTCTGGCGGCTGCGTTTCTCACCGATGGATCGACGTCCAACAACCCATCGAAGAGTTCGGGGATAGCGGCCTTGGCGGCGATACCAATCACCCCTAGCACCTCGTATACGGCCCTGCGAACTACATGGTCTGGATCGTGGAGCATTTCAACGATCGCTGGGACTACGCTCTCTAAGTTTTCAGGCGGAAATGTGCCAAGATGCCGGATGTATGCATAATATCGTTCGTGATCGTCTCGCTTTAGTGCATCCACCATGGGGTGAAGATAAGGAAGTGCGTGGATCGCTTCAGGTTGTTTGTATCCCAGCGCCGCAACAGCCTCGCGTCTGACTTCAAGATCATCGCCGCTTAGTGCCTCAATCATTGCCCGGATGACCGCAATCGGATCGGACGATATTTCGGATATAGCACGAACAGCGGCTTCTCTGACCAGCCACTCCGGATCATCGAGCATATAAATCACATTGGGCATGGCGTCGTTGGCCGCTTGGCCCATCGAAGCAAACACGGCAAGCGAGAACCGACGTACAATCGGATCTTGATGTGCCAACGCCGTGACCAATACATCCACAGACGGTTTAGCTTGCTCACCCATACGCTCCAACGCACGGATAATAGCATGAAATACATTGCAGGCATCAGAATGACTGATAGTATCTAGAGCCGTCCCGTCTGCACCAACGACGAATGACGTAACGTTCAGGTTAGCAACATAGAGAAGTTCCTCAGTAAACATCGGAATTAAGAAACGTAAGAGCGTATCGCATTGCACCGAGTCAAGGCTGGAGAGAATGTGAATAGCTCTTGCTTGTACCGATTCGCTCGCCGGTCATCAGTGCATCGAAAAGGTAAGGGGTCACTCCGGGTCCAATGGCCTCCAACGCCCACTCGGCATCGAGGCCACCAAGGTTGTTATTGAACCGTGCAGCCCGAGCAGTTCTGGAACAGCCTCAATCGCGTCTGGTCCTAGGTCTCTTAATGCCTGCATCGCCCCTGCTCGCACAAGGGACGAACTCTCATTCTTAAGGGATTTTTTAAGGACGTCCCTGAGCAGCGGAATGGCTGAAGGAAACTCGCCCAAGGCCACCGACGCCAATGCTCTTACTTCAGGATCGTGATGGTCAAAAGCACGGATGAGGATCGGGAAACCCGGAGGGCCAGCGGCTTTTAGCGTCTGGATAGCGTCGTAGATACGATCGAAATCGTCGTTTTCGAGGCATAACGCAAAAGATTTAGCGGACGCGGCTGCTTCACGTGGAGTCATCGGTTGCACCTAACAGCAAGTGCGGAGCACTGGGGCGGTCGATCAGCGTTGCCTGAAACTGGTGATCAGATAATTCTCTCTCGAATGCTTGAACGGCTGGCCGGAGCGGATCACGACGCCGTCAACGATGTTGCCGTTCTCGGTGCCGCCGCAGCGCAGGCCGCTTAGGAACACGGCGGGCTGGATGACGGGTTCGTATTTTTCGCTGGCACTGACCGAAGCCTGGAGCGCGCCCATCAGCACGTCGAAAAGCTCCTCGCCGCGCGGCTGCATGGAGGTGTTGATGAATAGCTCCCGGCGCATGCCCGAGAAGCTCGGAAAAATGCTTGGCGGTCTTGGCGTCGCCCAGCGGTATGCACGACGACGTGCCCGAAATTGGTCAAGCAACGCGTCCGTCTGGTGCTCGCCGCCTTTGCCGTGCAGGTTGGCATACATGGCGTGGATCGACTGCGTCAGGGCGATGAGGCAGCCCTTGTGGCTGCGGCACTCGGCCAGGAACATGGCGTCGTAGCTGTTGGCCAGCTTCTGGAACTCGTCGCTGAAGATGCAAAGCAGCGGGTCGCCCGTCCCGGCCTGGCGCTTCAGGATATGGCGCTGCACGGAATACTTGACGGCGCTGTTGATGACGGCGGCGGTCACGTCGCCGGGGACGATGGGCATGTTGACCATGATCCATTTGCGATCCTCCAGCATGTCGGGGCTGACGTTGGTGGACGTGGCCAGCAGGTCGCGGGCGATGCCGCTGTTCATGGCGTGCAGCACGCCCAGCGCGCCGGTTTCGATGCTCGTTCGCGTGCGGTCGTTCAGCCGGGGAATCTGGAACGTCCAATATTGCTCGGCCAGCATCACGTCGTGTTTTTCGATGTCGGTGGATGCGTTCTGTCTTGGCTTCCTGGAGCATGGTGTTGTGGAAGTCGACTCCTTCCATTTCTCGTCGTTGGTTTCTTCCAGCGAGATGGCCGCGCCGGTGATGAAGCACTTGGATGCGCCCACGGGTCGATCTGCCCGCGTGGCCAGCAGAAGGATCTGGATGGCGTTATGGATCATCAGGCGTTCCTGGGCGGCGAAGTAGGCGGCGTTGTCGTCGCCGCCTCCTCCTCCGCCTCCCTCGGTGCGCGACAGGGTTTCCTTGAACGTCATGCAGGCTTGCGTCAGGTCGCGGGCGTCGGCTCCGCTTGCGCCGCTCGTAGTCCAGCACGTTGAAGCGGTACTCGCCTCCGGGTTCAAGGATGTATAAATCCTTAAGCGTGCCGCTCCTCGCGGAACACCCGCATGCACGTAACGCCTTGTCCTCGGGCTTGCTGGCCAGGATCAGCCCGCCGCTGTTGCGGTAACGCACCAGGCGCGGAGAATGGCATCGCCCGGAACCGCTGATCTTCCCGATCCCGTCTTGCCGACAGATCAGGGTATTCTCGCAGGCGTGCCTGACCGTCCACGGGTCGAGCGGCGACCATTTCATCAGCACGTGGTCGAGGCCGTTGCGGCGGGTGAAGAATCCCATGAATCGTAGTGCCCTGTCGGCTCAGGGTGCCGACGCTGCGTAAGTCATCGCGGAGATTGCTACGCTATTGTACGCGACGGATGCGCTGCCCTTGAAATGAGCTGTCCCGAAATCGAGGGAATTGGGCATCCCTAACGGCCGTACATGAGATAAAAGTCGAGGGAGAAGGGAACGGCGATCAGCGAAAGGCCGGGCAGGAGATAAATGAACATGCCGATGCAGGGGATTTTCTTGACCGAGTCCCAGCGCGTCCAGGCGACGCAGCTAAGGCAGAAGGCAACGGCCAGGATGGCGTCGTGCCAGCCGGTGCGGGGGAAGGCGCTCGCCAGTCCGAGGACGTAGAGGAACGCGAATACGGCATAGAGCTCGACGATGAGGCAAAGGCCGGGCAACGGGGCGTAACTGCGGAAGACGGTGGAAGGGTGATCGGGCATGTGCCGGTAATAGCGCGGGTCGGGATTGCCATAGATGTCGGCCAGGCAAAGATTGCCGTAGATGTCCGTCAGGCCATTATCGCCGTGGATGTCGGTCATCGGCGGGTGAGAAGAGATTGCCTCAGCTCGTCCAGGGATATGCCCTGCCCCTCGCCAGAATCCAACTCCGCATGCCCGCGGTCAAGCTCGGCTCTCTGCTCAGCCGTCAGCGGCATGGCCTGGGCGTCGTCGTGGATGCTGTCCCATAGCTCCTGCACCAGATGGATGCGCTTTATCGGCGAGAGGCGCAAAATCAAACGATGAATGCGGCATGGTAATCCTTTCACGAACATGCACATCATCATACGATTATGCACGGCCCGTTGTAAACGGCTGAACCCACCGCGCACGGCTGTCAGGGTCTCATCGGGACTCTGGCGCTGAGAACATGCCGCTTGGCGACTGTGACGAGCGCCGGGGGAGGGGTGGGTTAAGATTATTCATCCTTCGGCTTCCAATCGCGAACCTCAATCGAGGTGATGATCGGCTCATGGTTTGGGGCGTCGTCTTCCTTACGGAAATCCCGATCGGACAGGCGAATCCACGCCAGCCGGTGCAGCTGGATGTAATCGCAGATCCTAAGCAGATTCCAGCCGCGCACGACGATTTCTTTCGGCTCCTGCCCGGCGAAGCGCAAGGTGAATTGCTGGCCGTCCTCGGTGAACCCGAAATCCAGATCGGAATCCAGATGGACGTACTGGAAGAAGCGGTACGCCTTGCCGCCGGCCTGGAAGCCCTCCTTGCCCATCACCAGGCACAGGCGCTCCAGCGGACGTTTCGATGGGAATCCGGCCGCCTTGTAGGCGTCGGCCGATCCAGGCAGCGGCGCATCGTCCTCCGAAGCGGCAGCGTCCGTCGCTCGCGGCATGCGGAAATTTCGTATCAGCGTGGGCTTGACGGCCTCATCTGGCATGGCCTGGCTCCCTTTGCGTGAAGGGTTCCGGCATAGCGGCGGCCGCCTTTTCGCGCAACTGCCGGTACGTAGACTGCACTCTATCCACAAACTTCCTCGCCTTTTCAGCGACGCGGTTCTTAGCCGTCGTGAGCGGCCTGGGTTTATGCATCAATTCGGTCGCCGACTTGCCGCCCGTCCGGCCGCCGGATCGCCTCGAGCAATTCCTCGCGCGGTCATGTCGGTAAAGATCATGCCGCGTTCCCGCCCGCGCGAGACGGTGACGTAGCCCTGCGCGGCGCCCATGGCGCCGAGCGACGCCCGGTTCATCGCCGCCAGCACGATGTCGAACGTCTTGCTCTGCGATGCCGGGCTGGTCGACACCAGCCCGTGCTTGATATGGGCGAAATCCTTTGCCAGCACCCAGCCGTTGGAAAGCACCGGCTCGCCCCCCGGCGTGAAGCCGGCGATCTCGTCGATCCGGCCATTGTCGATGCGGTGCTTGCCGGTGACATCCCAGCCGTTGGCGGTGATCCGGACGGTGTCCCCCTGGGCCAGCTTGACTCGTCCGCTCTGCATAGACCGCGAAATGCTCCGGCTTGACGCGTCGCCAACTGCGGCAGCAGCTCGCTGGCCTTCACCCGGTCGCCCGCCTTGAACGGCCCGGAGCTGCGGAAGAACTGGATCGACCTCGTCGCCGCGCATAGTGCCCGGCATCGCCTTTCTGCGGCCTCGGTCCAGCCCAGCGCCACCAGCCGGGGGAAGGTCTGTCTCCTCGCCGCCGATCAGCCCTTTGTCCTTGCGGAGCTCGCGCAGCTTTTCGCTCAGCCGGTCGCCGTCCTTGTGGGTCGGGTCGATGACCAGCACGGTTTTCTTCTCGCCGTTCGGCTTCGTTTCCTCGATGGCGCGGCGTATTCCTCGACCAGCCGGTCATGGCCCTGGCCCTCGACGACCCAGCCCAGCTTTCGCAGGATGGCATCGCCCTTCTTCGAGGTCGCCGTCGCGGATCGCCGCCACCGCCTTCGGCATAATCGCCTTTCTGGCGCTGGATCTCCTTGAGCTCGGCCACCGGCAGCCCGGCATAATCCTCCAGCACCGTCAGCATGTTGCCGTGCCGTTGCACGGCATTTGTGCTGGCGGGGGTCGCCCTGGAGCACGATGCGGGCGTCCAGCTCGTTCGCCAGCCGGCACAGCCGGTCGAGGTCCCTGATCGGCAGCAGGCCGGCCTCATCGACCCAGATGATGCCGCCGCCGCGACCTTTTCCTGCATCTTCTCGTTGCCGAGGAACGACGCCACGGTGTTGGCCTCCGAGAATCCTTCCTTCGCGAAGCTGGCCGCGCGAGGCGTCGGAGGAGGGAGCCAGCAGCACGGCCGGCGCGCCGAGCCTGGCCAGTGCCGGCGTCATCATGGTCGTCTTGCCGGTTCCCGCCCCGCCGCGGATCAGCATGAGCTGGTCGGGTGAATCCCAGACATGGCGCACCGCCGGCCTTCTGTTCGTCCGACAGCCCGTCGAGGTCCTGGCCTCGTGCTCGCCGCCAGCGGCCTGATACGGCGCCTTTGCCGCGCCCGGGCAAAGGCGATGATGCGCTCCTCCTGCTCCAGCACCTCCTTCGTCGTGGCTTCATCGCCTTTGACCAGCACGTCCCTGGCGCCTGCGCTTCCGGTCGATGTCCTCGGGCAGCCCCGCCCATGCGTGCGCTCCATCGCGGTGATCGCCAGATCGTGTAACCCGACGACGCTGTTGCGCTCGAAATGGTGGCGGATGGCATAGTCCATCGCCGGCCGCCGCCTGGATACCGGCCTCGGGTTCTGGCCCAGCATCGCCCGCTTGATCGTCTCGTGCGATCTGCGCGGCCTTCCTCAGGCGTGATGCGGGAATTCCAATAGCTCGCGGTAGTCGGCCAGCGTCAGGTCTTTGCGCTTGAATCGCCGCGAGGTGGCCCCAGCTTGTCGCGCGCGACCGCCGACAGCCGGTCCGGGGCGTCGGGTCGGCTTCCTTCATTTCGCGGACGATCTTCCTGCTCGGTGCTCCTCGACCTCCTGCGTCCGCCGGGAGAATCGGTCTGAGCACCGGCTCCGGGATGCCCTTGATGTCCCAGGTGTCGATATTTCCTGCCGCCCTTGCCGTCGGCCTTGCATTTGGTTTCGATCTCGTAGCCGAGGTCGGCGAGCTTGCTGGACAGCCGCATGTCGAACCGGCGGTCGAAGTATTTTTGCAGATCCATGACCGGCCGGAATCTTGACCGCCTTCCATTCCTGCTCGACCGGATCGAAGGTCTCGTTGAACACCACGAAATGGATGTGCCGGTCCCAGTCCGGCATATTGTCCTCCTTGGTCGGCCGCGTCTCGGGATGCTCGACCGCCGTACCAGACCAGGTTGCCGGTCACCCGGTCGTCTGCTTCCCGCCCTTGCGCACGCGCGTCGTGGCATGCGTTCCAGGTCGGCCATCGTCTCGCGCGCCGCCTCCCACAGCGCCTCGTGGATGCGGCTGTCGCCGCGCTCCAGGGCCGTGGTGACGCCCTTGGGCACGCTGGCGGTGACGTCCCAGCCCGGGACGCGGTCCTCGATCAGCTTGGCGGTCAGCTGCTTGCCGGTGTGCGGGTCGAGGCCGTGAACCAGCCGCTTGAACTGCTCGAAATCCGGCGGCCCGGACAAGGCCGAGCATGTCGGCGCCCTTGCCGCCCCACTCGCGGCGCAGCTCGTCCGTCGCCCAGATAGTATCCCCCGTCCGACTTCGCGTAGTACGACTCTGCCTGCTTGGCGTTCTTTATGTCTTTGATGCGCAGCATGCCGGATTCTATGGCGGCCGGGTCATAGATCAAGCATATGTGGCACTTCTAGCTGCGAATTTGTCTATTTGTTTCCATGGCTTCCACTGTTTCCATGGATTACAGGGTTTACATGGCGCCCCCGATCGCTGAAGCCCGAAGCTGGCCAGGGATGCGAAGGGCTGAAGGGGAGGGGCGCTGCCTGAACGATGACCGCGTTTCCGTTGACCATTTGATATCGAGAACGGCGATACGCACGATTTGTGGAGAATCGGCCGCAACCTGGTCCCGTTGTGAGGGATGTCGTCCTGATGGGCGATCCAAGCTAGCCTCTACGGCTACTGCGTAACACTGCCCGCCCCGCGAATTCCCGTACAGCCGCGAAGCGCTCCCGCCGCTTTGCCCCCATGCCAAGTGTCATTTCTCGAAATATGTGCCACGCTGCCAACGGATAAATAACGCCTTACCTCAGGAAAGGTGATTTACTCGGGCAATTCGTCGTCCGGGTGTGACAGCGAGTGTATGGCCCATCCAGTGCGTGCTTTTTTCGCCACGTACATCGCGCGATCTGCTCTCTCAAGTAGCGTCCGGGTGTCGCGGCCATGATCGGGGTAGAGACTGATGCCAATACTGGCGCCAAGCTCGACTGGCCGTCCTTCCACCACGAGCGGTTCGCTGAACGCGCCCAGGACGCGTTTCACGATCTCAATCGCTATCGCCTCATCCGCCCCGGGGAGGAGTATTCCAAATTCGTCACCGCCAAGCCGGGCGACCAAATCCCGCTCGCGGACCGCATTTTCCAGTTGCTTGGCCACCTCGCGCAAGGCCGCATCTCCGAACGGATGCAAGAAGTTGTCGTTAAGAGCCTTGAACCGGTCAAGATCGATAACCATCACCCCGCACCTGGCATCATCGGCCCGGTCGGAATCGATGATCTGCCGAAGCTTCTCAAGCAGCCGGTGTTGGTTGGAAAGGCCGGTCAGCCGGTCGTGCATGTTCTCGTAGGTCAGTTTCTCCAGGGTCGCTCTGTAAGTTCGGGACACCAGGATCAGCTTCCGGCCTATCACGATGGCCAGCAGAACACCGAGTAACGTGATGGCGAGCCCCGCCAGCCCGCCACCCACGCCGACCAGCGGCGGGCGATGATGCCGAGGAAGATGGCAGCGAGGGAGACGAACAAGACCCCCGCGAGGATGACAGCCTGGATCAACACGCGCTGGAAGCGAGTCGAGCTGGTCATTTCGCCAGGACGCCGCGAGGCGAGAGCGCCAGCCAGCGGTCATGTCCGGACTTCGACTCACCCATCCTGCACCTCACCGTTCTCGATGCCAAAACCCAAGACGGACGAAAAACGCAGGGCGCACGGCGACCGGTACAGCCGGTCGCGGCGCTTATGAAGTCCGAACCAATGAATGGAACCAGCTACGATTCGGAGCCGACGACGCGCAGCGGCACCGCCCGGTCACGCAACGCCGTCATGAGACGGTCGATGCAGTAGAAAACCCGCACATCCTGTCAGTCGTCGATAACGAAATACCCCGCCTTGTCCATCCCGGATCGGCATTCCTGGCAACGATCGCGTTCGGGTCCGAGTAGGATCATCTAACCCCCGCTCTGGATGCGAGCGGCAAACCGATTGCCCCGGCCGGGCACAAGGGAGCACGGCTACCGGCTTCCTACTTTCACTGTATTGTGAAAGTATGGATTCGGCAAGTGGCTGTCGGAGAATTTCACCGGTGAAACGTATCAGGGCCGCGGAATTCTGCCGCGGCGCTTCGGAACGACCTTGTCACGCAATTCCAGAAGTGCTTCCCGGCGTGGGGCCGCTTCCATCAATTCGAGCTGAGGAAGCTTGGTGCTTGTCACGGGCCGTACTCTTTTTCCCTCCGGTGTCTTGTGCTCAATGACGAACCGTCCGATTTCAGGATGGTCACCCGTCATGACAAGCAAAAGAGAGGGCTGCCCTGTCTTCGGGCATTTGATCGCCAGGTCAAAGCGGCGTAGCTGGTCATTGACCCACCGGGAGAGTTCCTTCTTTTCGTCGTAGGTTTGGTGCGGCATCGCCTGAGCCTTGATGTTCAAGGCAGGGGCGAGTTCCGCCGCGATACGTTGCCTGACCTCGTGGCTCAGCCCCGCAAGCTTTTCGGCCTTCATCTCGTAGGGGGCATCCTTTGGCAAACTCGCCAATATGGCGTCAAGGTGCCGTGATATTTCTTCCATTCCAACCGGCTCAGCCACGGGCGACGAAACCTGAATTGCGGAACGGGTGCCAGATGGTGTTAATTCTTTAACCTTGGATACATCGGAATCCTGGGGTTGGTCACGGGTACGTTTCCCCTCGTCAGACCTTTGCGTTCGTAGTCTGGCTTCCGCTTCTGCATCAGGTCGAGGTACTAGAGCAGCGTCCAACGCTTGGTCGGGCTGTGCCTTTTTGTTTTTTCTACCCATGGCGTCACAATCCGGCAAATCAGATGGAAGACTGGCTTTATGAATAGGCGAGGGTCGATGGCTTCCATCGATCATAGGCGACATCCGCTGCTCCGGGCAGCTCGGTAACCTACGCAGCCTGGCAAAGGGTTGATCCGCAGCAGTATATCCATTTCTTCCCGCTACGCAGAGCCGATCAAGGCGGGAGAAGATGCTATGGGACGAGCGGCGAGACATCTGTCAGATTATCGTTGCTATGTTCAACCATAATTGATGGAGATCCCTATGCAGAACCCCCACGATAATAGTAAAGCATGTCCCACCGCCTTCGTGCAGGATAGCACATTGGTTGCAGTTATTGAAATGAGTTTATCAAGCTGGCTTGTCGCCGGCATGATACCTGGCGTCGGGCGCGATCCGCTGAAGAAAATTGATCCCAATCCTGACGAACTTTTGAAGCTGCTGCATCGCTGGCGGGACGAGGCGATCAAGGCCGGGAAAGAATCACCCGGATTGCGGTCGCCTATGAGACCGGGCGCGATAGTTTCTGGCTTGCCCGTTGGCTGCGGAGCCGCGACATTGATGCCCATGTCATCCATGCCACCAGTGTCGCCGTATCACGCGAACACCGGCGGGCTAAAACGGATCGCATCGATACGGCGATGCTGAAGCGCGGTTTTCTTGGCTGGCTCCGGGGTGAGCCTGGCCATTGCAGCATGGCAATCGTTCCGACCGTCGAGGAAGAGGATGCCAAATGCCCGCACCGTGAGCGTGAAAGATTGATCCATGAACGCACCAGCATTGTCAACCGGATGAAGTCCGTCCTGATCCAGTTCGGGGTGCGTAACTTCAACCCGAAGTTACGCAAAGCGGCAGAAAAGCTGGACGCTGTCCGTACGCCGGAGGGGGTGCCCCTGCCGGTGAACACCATGGCCATGCTTCGCCGTCATATGGAGCGCAAGCGGGTGATTGACGAACAAATCAAGGCCATCGAACAAGCGCGGCAGCAGCGCTTGGAACAAGACCCTGCCGACAAACGTAACGCGATGGTGTTGATGCTGACGCGGATCGTTGGGCTTGGCATGGAAACCGCCGAACAGTTGGTGCATGAGATGCTGTCGCGGATTTTCGCGACCGCAAAGCAGTGGCGCGCTATGCCGGGCTGACCGGCTCACCGGAAGAAAGTGGGTCAAAACGCCGTGAGAAAGGTCTTGTCCCGTTCGGGCAATGGGCGAGTGCGTAAAATCATGATCCAGTTGTCCTGGCGCATGGTGATGTTCCAGCCAGAGAGCGATCTGGTGCATTGGTATCAAGAAGCGTACCGAGAACGCAAAGGGATCGCGCAAGCCCCTTATCGTGGCGCTGGCCCGCAAACTGATCATTGCCCTCTGGCGTTACGTGGACACCGGCGTGGTGCCGGAAGGCTTCATGTTATGCCAGGCAGCATGAGCGGCTCGAATATGATCAGGAACGAAAACAGGAGAAAAAGAAAATACCGAGTTTTGGCATTCCGGCGCTTTTAGCGACGAATTGCCAAGAACGATCCGAGGTAGCGGTTGCTCGCAGTGCCCATGGCTTTCATGCCGAGGAGAAGAATGGGCACCGCTGCTTCGGAGCTTCGCTACCGATGCGTATAGTTGCATCATGGTTCGGATTCAATGGAATCCACCGAATATAAGGATGTGGCGCGATGATCGTAAGATCGCCGCCAATGGAAGCGGGCTCCACCTCGTGTCGATGTGTTTTTAAAGTAATGCTATTGGCCGATGCCACCGGCATGCAAAGAAAGGAAGTGTGTTCATGTTTTAGTGCTTGACTTTGAAAGTCCCATATAAGCGGCACGGCACCGCCACCCTGCACGCGCAATTACCACATCTTCGCTCTGGCCGCCAAAGCCTCAGCCCGACAGATAGCCTTTCGATCCGTCGCTGAGCGCGGCATCGTGCCCGGCTGATCCTTCTTCCGCTGGCGTAATCAGCCGCCGGCCGGAAGCGGCAGCGCACCCAGGCCGTCATTTCGCCGTCGCACGCGCATCGCCACCGCCTGCGGTTTGTCGACGCTGTTCCGTCGGTTGTCGCCGCGCCGCCGATCACTTTCACTGGACGCCATCAGGCGTATGCCCTGTGCCGGTGAGCCAAGGCGATTTCCTTCAATCTTCGATCCAGCCCCGCCCGTGGCCTTATTCACGGCACTTTGAACCCGCCGCCGGGCCGGTCAAGCTGCCAAGGCCGCTTTCCGCAAGCGGAAGCCTTCGGCCTTTCGCTTGACCGTCGCTGAGAGCTCCCGGCTGAGGCGGGTTCTTTGGGCGTGCCGTAAGGCCCCGTGGTGGGGCCGGAAACTCAAAGAGAAGGAGATCATCATGTCACAACCAGCACACAAAATCCGCATCGGCGTCCTGCAAGTCACGATCTGGCGAAACCACGGCGAGAAGGGCAACTGGTACAGCGTCATTCCCAGCCGCAGCTACAAGCAGGGCGACGAACCTGGAAGGAAACCGACAGCCTCGGCTTCGACGACCTGCTGACGATGGCCAAGCTGCTCGACCTGGCCCACACCTGGATCATGCACCAGCAGCAGGCCGACGCCAAGGCCCGCAAGGAATCCGCAGCAGGCGGCACGCCTGAGCCGGATGCCGGCGGGTGGCATTGCCGCCCGCCGGCTTCATTTTCAACCATCAACTTAATGGAGATTGTTATGACATACATCAATGACACACCACTCAACCCCAGCTCATCGCCGTCAGCAGGCTGGAGAAATCCCCGCTCAATGCCCGCCGCACCGCCGCCAAGGTCGGCATGGACGAGCTGAAGGCGTCGCTCCTCGCGCACGGCCTGATGCAGAACCTCGTCGTCACCGACGCCGGCGACGGCACGTATCGCGTCATCGCCGGCGGCCGCCGCCTGGAGGCGATCCACTCGCTGCAGGCCGAAGGCAAGCTGCCGGAGGATTTCGCCGTGCCGTGCCAGATCGTCACCGAGGAGCACGCCCTGGAAATGAGCCTTGCCGAAAACACCGTCCGGCTGGCGATGCACCCGGCCGACCAGTTCGAGGCGTTCGCCGCGCTGATCGACAAGGGCGAGACCGCCGCCGAGGTGGCCAGCCGCTTCGGCGTCGAGGAAAGCCTTGTCCTGAAGCGGATGAAGCTGGCCCGCGTCGCGCCGCAACTGCTCGCAGGAATACCGCAGCGAGGGCATGACGCTGGAATGCCTGATGGCCTTCACCGTCACCGACGACCACCGCCGGCAGCTCAAGGTCTTCAAGTCGCTGCAGGACTGGCAGAAGGACGACCCCAGCGCACATCCGGGCCGCCCTCACCGAAAAGATGGTCGAGGCCGGCAGCAAGCTGGCCCGTTTCGTCGGGCTGGACGCCTACGCGGCAGCGGGCGGCACCACCCGCGCCGACCTGTTCGGCGATGAGGTCTATCTCGAAAAGCCGGACCTGCTGCACCGCCTGGCCGAGGAGAAGCTGAAGCCGATCCGCAAGGAACTGGAAGCCGAAGGCTGGGGCTGGGTCGAGATCAACCCGGAGCGGGACTGGGAATTCGTCAACCGCTGCGGCCGGATTCAGCCGCGGCTGATCGGAGTGCCGCAGGAGCTGCTCGACCTCAAGGCGCAGGCTCGACGCCGAGCTGGAGGAGATCGAGCAAGCCCTTGAGGATACCGAGTCGGACGACGTTGATCGACGCACTGGACGAGGCCGAAGCCCGGCTGGACGAGGTCGAGGAAAAGCTCGCGGCCTTCGTCGGTTTCGACGCCGAGCAGAAGAAGCTGGCCGGCTGCTTCGTCTCCATCGGCCAGGACGGCACGCTTTCCATCGACAAGGGCCTGGTCAAGCCGGAGCACCGAAGCAACTGGCCGAATCTGCTGAGGACGATGACGGCGATGACGCCACGCCAAGGCGAAGAAGAACAGCATGCCGGAAACGCTGCGCCGCGACCTCGCCGCCTACCGGTTGCAGGTAGCCCAGGTGGAGATCGCCAGGCATCCGGCGATCGCCTTCGACCTGCTGGTCTTCCAGGCCGCCAGCGGCATGCTCGGTCACGCGTCCGCGTCGTTGACGGCCCGGACGTGCAGTTCACGAAGCTACGCCACGCCCAGCCGTCAGCCGGGAGCAAACGGCAGCAGCCGAGCGGCCCTGGAAGCGATCGGGAAGCCTTGCCGCTCGACTGGCTGAAGCACGAATCCGAAGCCGCCCGTTCGAGGCGTTCCGCTCAGCTGCCGAAGCGGACAAGCTCGACCTGCTGGCCTACTGCGTGGCGTTGACGCTGCAACCGAAGCTGGCCCCGCCGATGGCGACGAAGCCACGGCCTACGATGCTCGCCCTGTCGCTGACCGGCGGCGACGTGGCCGCCTACTGGCGTCCGACCAAGGACAACTACCTAAGCCGCATCACCCGCGACCAGTTGCTGGCGATCGGCCGCGAAATTCTCGGCGAGCAATGGGCGCAGTCCGCGCAGCAAGGACAAGAAAGGCGAGCTGGTCGATCAGCTCGACCGGGCCTTCGCCGATCCCGAGAAGCACGGCCGGACGCCCGAGCAGGTCGAGAAGCTGAAAAGCTGGCTGCCCGCCGGCATGGCATTCGGCCTGAGCGGAAGCTCCGGCAACGCCCGTCACGGCGAACATCCGCGGATAGCGGCGTGACCAACATTGAATGGAATCACAACCACAGGAAAGGAGACTCTATGCACAATCTTCACTTCATACTGATCAAAGCCGACGCCGCCACGGATGCCGCATTTGAAGCCGAAAACCTCATCCTCGATTGGGGCGACGAGAATAACTGGCGCTGCGTCGGCGGCATCGCCTCCGAGGACGGCAGCGACGACATCGAGAATCACGACGATGGCCGCTGGGGCTTATCCTTCCTCGACGGGGAAGAGGGCATCCCCAAGGAAGGGACGTATTTCAGCCGCGCCGTGGCCTATCTGCACCGGGAGATCACGGAGCCGGTGACCTTCCTGCCGCACCCTACTCGACGCATCCCGATCTGAGCTCGGCGATTCGCGAACTCGGCGACAGGCTGCGGGCTTTCGATCCCGATCGCGGCGACACGCACGATCTGTGGGGCATCGGCCGCAACCTCAAGCACCTGTCGGAGCTGATCGACAGCCGCCGCGCGCTGAACAGGGCGAGGACATCCCGCAATTCTACGACTGGCAGTTCGACCATTTCGGCCTCACCGACATGACCGAGCATCGGAAGGAGCCAGGCGTTACCTCGTGTTTCTCGACATGCACTCTTAACCACCAACTGAAAGGATTCACCTTTATGACTATCTACAACGTCCACATCTACCGCGAAATGCGGATCGTTTTGAGGCATCGAGGCCGACCGCCACGAAGCCGCTGCGCGCCATCGCCCGTGACAGGCCGACCGGCGATGCCGACGACATCGAGATTGCGACGGCGAGAGCTTCTCCGCCCTGGTCGATGTGGCAGGTGACGAGGAATTCGAGCAATCCCGGACAATCGACTTCGAGCCAGAGCGGCAGCGCAAAGCCTCGCCGAAATTGCTGGCGGCGTTGCAGGGGATTCTACGAGGTTTTCGTAGACTCAGACCAACTAGCGGATTTTGACGATATGGAGACCGTAAAACTGGCCCGAGACGCCGTTGCCGAGGCCGAAGCCGCTGGCATCGCACCCGCCACCACCAATATCGACAACCTGATCCGGGAGCTTCTGCGGCGGCAACGCCAGGTCGCAGTCATCTGGTGCATGCGAGGATGTGCAGAGTGTCGGCGCCCGACCTGACCGAAGCAATGCCTGGGAAGTGCTCAAGCAGTGCCGCAAGGTGCATGACTGCGAAGTCGGCTTCACCTGGCGTCCTGATCAATGCGTCGCCGCCGACCTCTTCGGCGACGCTCCTGAAACCGACGACGCATCGGGAGGCGGCCATGAATCCCGCTAAGGAGAACCGCGACCGCGCCGCCCGCTGCCTCAAGGCCATCCGGCGGTACAACACCGACAGCAACCCGCGGACGTGCCTGATCGACTTCCTGGCCGACGCCATGCACTGGTGCCGGGTGAGGGGGCACGACTTCCACGGCCTGGTCGACCGTGCCTCGGAGCATTTCGCGGCCGAGGTGTTCGACGAAACCATCCCTGAATTAACCACCAACCCACAAAGAAAGGATTCCAATATGACCGCTACCGCAACCAAGACTTACCTGGTCGGCGTCATCGAACGCGCCCTCGCTTATTACGAGGTCGAGGCCGAAGATGCCAGCACCGCCGCCGAGAACTGGCAGGACGGCGAGTTCCAAAACCGCGACGATGAGGCCCTCGACACCGAAGGGCCGGGCAGCGTCCGCGAGCGGCAGCCCGACGGCGCTTGGCGAAAAGTGCCGAGATCGGAATGGGAGCGCCGAGGCGTCCGCCGATACGGCGAAGAAACCCTATTCCGTCCTGCTGCTCTATCCAGAAGATGTGAACGACAGCGGCACCGAGACCTACTATGCCTTCATCGAAGCCCCGGACGCGATTGAGGCCGTCGCTCTGGCTAAGCGCGAGGCGGTCGCTGCCCAGGAGGAGGGCGCAGGAGTACGAGCCTGACGACTTCAGCCCCGCTGCTGGTCACCGAAGGGCACACATTATCAGCCGCCCATGGTTCAACAAGTAATCTAACCACCAACAGAGAAGGACTCTCACCATGACGAACACCAATTGCCTCGAAAACATCAAATGCCCGGCCTGCGGAAACGAGGAATCGTTTCGCATCGCCGCCAAGACCATCGCCACCGTCACCGATGACGGCACCGATGACTATGGCGACATGGAATGGGACGACGATAGCTACGCCGAGTGTGCCGAATGCTACCGGCACGGCACCCTGAAGGATTTCAAGGTACGGGCGGCCCCGAAGCTGACGAGCACATAGCCGTGGCGAACACCGACCACACGCCCGGAACGTGGAGTATATCGCGGGCAACCGGGACAGCGACATGCAGGAACTTCGCATGGTTGAGGACTCAACCGGCGGAGAAATTGCCGGTCGTATATGCGATCGCGCGGACCACGACCCAAGCTGACATCGCAAACGCCCGGCTGATCGTCGCTGCCCCCGCCCAGGCCGTGATACTTAGCCTGGTTCAGCACGGCTTGATGACGCTCGAACCAGGATGAAGCCGAATTCGACGGCGTGATGTACTGGTTTGACGACGGCCAACCAGACTGGTGCGTGGGCGTGGTCGGCGCCATCGGCTGGTATACCGCCCGCGCCGCCATTGCCGAAGCGACGCCGTGCTGACCGCCGATTCCGGTTGCCTTTCGTCCAAGACGCTCGAATAATCTTCATATCATGGAACGCAAGCGCACTCCTCGCCGATTCACCAAGTCGAATCCCTGCCCGGTCTGCGGCGGGCATGACGGCCTCGGCCGCGGCCAGGGCGTCCGCTGCTTCGGCTACTACGACAGCTCGGGCAACTACGCACGATGCACCCGCGAGGACAAGGCAGGCTGCTTGCCGCAGAACGCCGACGGCACCTATAGCCATCGGCTTGCGCGGCACTGCCGGTGCGGCCAGGCCCACGGCGAGGCCCGGCCGGCGGGCGATGCCCGCCCCGCCGGCACGCCGAGCGCCCGCCGCAGCCGGGCACGAGCAACGGTTCCGCTCGTATTTCACACTCGCGGCGTTCCTGAAAAAGCGATACGGCGAGGGCAGCTCCGTCACGCCCTGGATCTACCGCGACGCCGGCGGGCAGGAGGCCTTCCGCGTGCTCCGCATCGATTACCGCGCACCGGACGGCTCGAAAGCCAAGAGCTACCGCCCGTGCCACCAGGGCGCCGACGGGCGCTGGCGCCTGTCGCGGCCGGACGGCCTGCTGCCGCTCTACAACCTCCCGGCCATCCTCGCCGCACCGCCGGAGGCGATCATCACCCTCCTCGAAGGCGAGAAGTGCGCCGATATCGCCACCGCGATCGGCCTGCCGCACGCCACGACCAGCGCCCACGGCGCGAAGGCGCCGCTGCTCACGGACTGGTCGCCGCTGGCCGGCCGGCGCGTCGCCATCCTCCGCGACGAAGGAGACGACGGCGCCGGATACGCCGCGAAGGTCGCCGCCATTCTGGCTGCCCTCGACCCGCCCGCCGCGGTGCAGCATCGTGCGCCTGCCCGGCCTTACCGATGGCGAGGACATCGAGCAATGGATCGCCGCCCGCCGATCGCTGCGGACTCACCGACGCCGAGATCCTCGCCGAGCTGTGCGCACTGATCGATACTGCCGCCAGCCCGCTAGTCCCATCCCGCCGGATGCGGCTGCCTGCCGGTGATCCGATGGCGATCTCCTTCCTGCTCGATCCAGCCCCACCCGTGGCCTTATTGAACGGCACGTATGAACCCGCCGCCGGGCCGGTCAAGCAGCCGGCTTCCGTTGCGAAACGGCGGCGAGCTAAGGGCGGCAAGCCGCCGAGGCCGCCCAGGGCCGTTTCGTTCTCACCCGCCGCTGTGACCGTCGCCCAAGAGCTCCCGGCTATGGCGGGTTCCAGGGTGTGCCGTAAGGCCCCGCTGGTCGGGGCCGGACACCAGAAGAGAAGGAGAACCATCATGATACACCTCGACAGCAACCGCACCGCCGGCGACGAACGACAGGCCGCTGGCCAGCATCGACCCCGACGCCTTCCTCATCGACGACGAGTTCGACGACTCCCTCGACCGCCATGTCGCAGCGATCCGCGAATCGCTGGCCGATTTTCGCAACGTATAGCAGGGAGCCGCCCATGACGCACGATACCGTCAGCACCGTCAAGCCCGCGAAATTCCCGCTTGGCCAGGTCGTCATCACGGCCAACGCCAAGGCCGAGCTCGGCGACGCCGCCGTGCACCACGCCTTGAGTCGGCACGCCGCCGGCGACTGGGGTGACGTGTGCCCGGCCGACGCGAAGGAGAACGAGCTTTCGCTGAAAGAGGGCTTCCGGCTGTTCTCGGTCTATCACGACAACGACAAGCGCTTCTGGATCATCACCGAGTGTGACCGCTCGGTGACGACGATCCTCCTCCCGGAAGACTATTGAAACCCGCACCTGGAAAGGACTCCACCATGGCAAACAACTACAGCCAAGCAACGATTTCACCGGCCCTTCCCGCCTCGCTGTTCAGCGAAGCCGAGCTCCGGACATTAACGGTCGCCTGCGGCCTGAGCTCGGAAAGCGAAGGGGATGATCTCTATTTCTTCGCCGAAGTGTCATTCGGCGAAGAAGGCGTGGACGAGGAAGGCGAGGGCGTCGATGTGCTTGCGCTGCTGCAAGCAAAGCTGCGGCAGCTCGACATGACCGCCTATCCGCACATCACCATCCAAGGCGCGTCCACATGCGACAAGATGCGGGAGGACGAATTCGGCGGGTTCGCCTACGTCATCACCCGCGACGATATCCGCTCGCTGTCCACCTGGCAGTGGCTTGCGAATCAAACGCGTACGACGGCCGGCGCTTGCGACCCGCTCGACACCACCACGATCAGGATCGAGATCCGCGGCGGCGTGGTACAGGACGTGTCCAACATCCCGCCCGGATGGAATTACGAGATCGTCGATCACGACGACCTCGAATGTGAACACCGCTGAGCCGTGGCGGAAAGGAGAAGCATCATGGAAGCCATCGAAATCAATACCGTCGAACACAGCGGCCACATCTACCGCATCGCCATCTATGCCGACCCGGATGCGTCCAATCCATTGGATGATTGGAGCGAGATGGGCACGATCCTCAGCCTGAACCGCCGCCACGTCAATTTCGATCCCGCCGGCGTCGAGTCCGCCATCGAAAATAATCGCGATGCGGTGCCGCTGGCCTACTATGAGCACGGCCTGTGCCTATGGACGGTAGCCGGCGAGTTGCCCCCCGAATGCCGACTGCCGGTGGGATTCCGTCAGCTTCGCCGGTGTCTGGTTACCTGACGCGGAAACGCTGGCATCCGCGAAAAACTACGGCGGCAGCACCCGCCGCCATTTCATGCGGAAACGCGCCCGCCAGGCGTGCGACGCCTATACCCAGTGGTGCAATGGCGACGTCTACGGCTATCAAGTCGAGCGGATCACCACCTGTGCCCACTGCGGCGGAGAGAGCAAGGAATCACTCGACAGCTGCTGGGGATTCTACGGTCTGGATTATTGCCGCAGCGAAGCCAACAACGTCCTTGGCCATCCTGCCTCCGGTCTGCTATCAAAATAACCGGCACGACGGAGGCACCTTTGACCGCCGAATACGATGACATCTTCGATAGCTTGTTCCATAACGCCGCGTGGGACGCGTTCCTCGACCAGGCAGAACAACAGCGGGGTTGGCCCGACAGGGAGTTAACTCGTCGGCGTGCGTTTCAATACTACGAGGAAGCCCTGGCCGAGAAGAACGTGACGAAGCGTTAACCGCACCTTGGCAGTCTGTCCCCGCTGGGCGCGAAGCTGTTTCGTATTGAACGGCCATTCGCTGCGCCCATACCACTTGAAGCCTTGCTTGCTCCGTGCCATTCTCCTTGCTCAGATTCTGCCGCCCCAAGCGGGCTTTCATCACCGGGGTCTAAAGCCGCCGCCGGGTCGGTCAAGCTGCCAAGGCCGTTTCCCTTCGGGAGCCTCGGCCTTTCGCTTGACCGATGCGCTGCGCCCGGACTGCCGCGGCTTTGCTCTGACCCCGGAAAGCCCGCGATGGGCGTGGCTTCACCAACGAAGGAGGGAGCACATGACTCACAACACGCTGATCGCCACCGACGGTCGCGTCGTCCACTGCAAGCGGAAGCCGTTCGACGTCTACATCGGTCGGCCTGGCAAGTGGGGCAACCCGTTCGTGATCGGAAAGGACGGCACTCGGGATGAAGTCATCACGAAGTACGAGGCTTGGCTGCTGACCCAACCCGACTTGCTGGCCGCGCTGCCCGAACTGCGGGGCAAGGTGCTCGGCTGCTGGTGTGCTCCCAATGCCTGCCACGGCGATGTGCTGGCGGCTTGCAGAGTCACAGGAGCTTTAACCGAAGGCATGCGGGCAAACGCTCGGCCTCCCGCACGGTTATACGGGTGACGACGGCCATCGAGCCAGCGACGGAGCCATTCCAGCCTTCCGGCGTTTCTTCAACCCAGGCGATCTGCTGCCGCCACAAATCTACGCCGGGTTGACTATCCTCCTGCGTGCTCAGACCACCCGTTAACTCACTCCGGATCATCGACAGCATCCTCGACGTCCTCTCCGACCCCGTTCCAGACACGCCCTCCAGCACCCCATCAGCAACACGAATTGGCCGTCACTCTCATAAGTTGGAAGTAACAGGCAGATGCCCTTCGCAGCGCGAAAGAAGAATTGAACGGTGCAATCGGCGTTTTGCTCGTAAGCGTCCGACGCTCACGCGACGGCCACTGCGTCATTGTCAGGTTTGGTGCGATGCCGCCGCGGAAGTCAACGGCCGCCGCTGGCGGCGGCGGCCACGGCCACCACCGGATGGAACACGATGGACCAGATCACCGGCTCGACCGTCCGCGATGAAATCCAGCTCCGCCGGCAGCTCGTGAATCCACGGCGTCTTATGCGCCATGATCAGCTCCCACACCCGCCGCAGGCGGAGGCCCTCGATGACGACCATGAACACGCCGTCATCGCCCGCGATCCGCAGGCGGATGACGTTGCCCTTGCAGCCGGGAGCCGAGGGCAGGAACATGCTGCCGCCGGGACAGGCGCGTGGCCAGGTCGGCATAGTTGATGCCGTATTCCGACCCGTCCTTGAGGATGACGATCAGCGACGGCAGGGTCTTGTTGCCCGCCCAGCCGAACGCCTTGTAATCGCGTGCTCTCGGGATCGAAGGATTCCGGCCCGCCGCCCGGCTCTGCCGTCGTCCGCCGGCATCCCTGGCGACTCGGCGGCCTGGCTTCCGGCTTCGCCGCCGGTCGCCGCCGCGATCCCGCTGCGGCGGCCAGTTGCCCATCAGCCGGCAGCAGCAGTCGTCGGCCGAGCATGTCGCTGATGCCGCTCTGGCCGTTCATCGCGATCACCTTGTCTTCGCCGTCATCGTCCATGGCCGAATCCCTTTCGTGCTGGCGTGCATCGTTCCCGCTCCGCATGCACGCATCCGCTCCGGCGCCGGCGGCAGGCGGCGTCGGCGGTTCCGGCGCCGGCTCGGCCGCGCCGCCCATGTCGCCGCGTCGGCCCGGCAGCGGGCAAGATGCGCCTGCCGCTTCCGCCGCCTGGCCGCGCCATTGCTGATAGAGGCTCCGCCGCCGCCGCGCCGGCTGTCGCCGGAGGGCGAGCCGGAAGAGGTCGTGGGCGGCCAGCTTGAGCGACGACCGCTGGATCGCCCGCCGCAAGCGCCTCCTTGTCGTCGGTGTAGGAGGACACCTTGTATTGCGCCCGGCTGATCGAGACGTATGTTCTGCTCCATGTTGACGGCGCCGAAGCTTGTGCGACGACTGGCCGACGATGGCGTGCTTGACGGTCTTCGACTGCGACCCGTGGCGAGGTCTCGATGCCGTGCTTGAAATGCCCGAAATCCTTCGACACCAGCCAGCCGTTCTCCAGGCGGATGCCGTCGGCGGTGAAGCCGGCGATCTTGTAGGCGCGAGCCGTTGCGGATCTGGTGGCCGTCCAGCGTCATGCCGTTGGCGGTGAACCGGAGGATGTCGCCCTCGGCGAATGTCACCGTCTCCTTGCGGTACGCCTGGAACTTCGCCGCCTGGTCGAGCGGCAGCGATGCCGCGCCGGCCTCGCCGACCATGACCCGCGACGCCGGCCTTGTGCCCGGCCGCGTTCTGGAAGAACTGGACCATGTCCACCTTGCCCGGCCGGTAATTGCGGCCGTCGCCCCTCTCGGCCTCGGTCAGGTCGGCGCTGACCCAGCGCGTGAACTCGTGCTCCTCCTTGCCGATCATGCCCTCGCGCCGCAGCCGCTCGCGGACGGCGTCCGTGACCCGCTTGCCCTCGGCATGCGTCGGGGCGAGCAGCAGGATCTCGTTCCACTTCGTGCCGCCCTTGAGCGCCTCGACGTATTCCGCCGCCATGGCCCGGTAGCGTTCGCTCGGCGTCCTCGATCTCGTTCACCCAGCCGAGCTTCTTGTCGAGCATGTCGAACGCCTCCAGCGTCTTGCCCTCGAACATCAGCTCGACCGCCTCGCGATGGTCGCCGGTTCTTCTGCCGCTTGATCTCGGTGATGCGGTAGCGGCGTGATGCCGCCATACTCCTGCAGCAGTCCGCATGAACGCCCCGGCGGCGACGCTGGAATGCTGGCGGGAATCGCCCAGGAACATCAGCTTGATATTCTTCTCCTTGGCGATCTGGAACAGCCGGTAGGCGTCCCGCAAGCCCAGCATCGACGCCTCATCGACGACGACGTGCCGCCCCTGCCGCCGCCTGCATCTTCTCGGAGAGCAGGAACTTGGCCACCGTCTCGGCCGCGAAGCCGTCATCGCGCAGCACGCCGACCGCCGGCGTCGTCGTCGCCAGGTAGGTGACGTGCCGCCCGGCCAGCTTCATGCCCTGGTCATAGACCCGGAGCATGGTGCTCTTGCCGACGCCCGCCGCCGAATCCACCAGTTGCACCCGGTCGCAGGAGGACAGCAGCCCGTGACCGCCGTTCCATTGCTCATCGTCGAGGATGCCCCGCTCCAGCCCCTCGGGCACGCCGACCGGCTCGACGCAGCCGCGCCCGGCCCTGGCGAAGCCGGTGATGAACCGCTCCTGGCGTGGACTTCCTTGGTCGTCGCCATCACCCGGCCGTCCTTGCTCGGCCAGCAGCACGCCCTGGGCGGCGAACTCCGCCCGCGACCTGCTCGGCCGACACGTCGCCCAGGCCGTAGAGCAGGGCCACGCGCACCAGCTCCCGCTCGCTGACCACCGATCCCGCTCGAAGCAATGATGGATCGCATAGGCCACGGCTTCCGCCGCCGTCACCGCCTCGCCGGCGGCGATCTTCCGGCGATAGACCGCCGCCAGGGCGTCGCGTTCGTCGTCGGTGAGCTGAGCGTCCCATGCTTCGCGCAGCTCCTCCGGCGTCAGCTCCTTCTGCTTCTTCGCCGCGCGTCTTCGCCGCCAGCTCGTGCTTGTACTCCGGCCGGTAGTCGGGATCGTCCTGCAGCCGCCGCTGATGCTCGGCCTCGATCTCGTCGCGCCGCTTGTTGAACTTGTCGATCATCGACTGCGGGATGCCGGCGATCTCCCATTCCTTGCCGCCGCGCCGGTCGATGACGAAGCCCATCGCCTCGCAGCTTCGCCGGCCAGCTTCGAGTAGAAGACGGCGGTGTAATACTCGCCGTCCCGCTTGATGTCGCAGAACTCCCCGGCCTTGATGCGGCCTTCCACCGGGTCCTGGTCGCGTTGAAGACGAAGACGTGCGTATGCTCGTGCATGTCCGGCGGCTTGCCCCTCGACCGGCCTGGCTGTGGTAGTGGTCGAACGCCGCCGAGACCATGTTGCCGGTCGGGCGGTCGTGCATCGCATGCCGCCCTTCCGCACCCGCGCACTGCATGTCGGCCTCGATCTTCGTCCATCGTCTCATCGACCGAGTCATCGAACGCCGCCTGCAGCTGCTTGGCCGCTCGCTTCCGGTGGCCAGGGCCGACGAGGATGCTGAAGGATTTCGGGCCGGAGAACACGAAGTCATAGCCGACCCGCCGGTCGTCGTTGGTTCGCGGCGTCAGCCGCTCGCCGGTCAGCGGATGGAGGTTGTCGCAGAGCCGGTCGAAGGCGTCCTTAGTCACCGTGCCGGACAGGCCCAGCCGGCCGGCCAGCTTGCCGCCCCACTGGCCGACCGTCTCCTGCCCCTCGGAGTAGTAGTCCGCCGTGTCGAAGTATTTCTTAACGTCGGCCGCAGAGGTTTGCGGGTGGATCGTTAACACTTGGCAGCCCCTACATGGTGACACAAGATGTAGTGGATCATATGATGTGACGACCACAAAAGTCAAGTGGTCAATAAGTACAACAATATGAGCTACAGGCATCTCTCCTTAACTTCGTTAACGCCGTTCTTTACCGTGAAAAGTCACCGGCGAACACTCACTCGCGGCCGGCAAAATCCGTCCCCGACCGGCTGGCATTTAACTGAATCCGGCCGGGCAGGCGTTAACGCCGAAGCGATTGACGCCGCGGCGAATCCGGTCTAACGTCGCCGGGAAACCGCCAGCGAGGGGAAACCCATGCCATACCTGTACTGTGCCGCCCACGGCCGGGGACATGAGAACCGCGTCATCGGGCAGCAGGAGGAATACCGGCAGCAGGGCGAAAGCGTGCTGATCGTGCACGGCACCCTGAAAAGCGGCCCGCACCGTTGCGACAAGTGCAACGTCCCGCTCGAAGCGAGGCGATGCCGGCCTGCTGATGACGGCTTTCCCACGGCATTTCACCGAAGGCATCGACGGCTATGATTTCGCCGCCGAGAAGCGGTATTTCGACATGCAGCGCGCCCAGGTGGCGGTCTATGGGGTTCAGTGGCCGGACGCTGCCGCGGTAAGTCGGTAAGGGAGCAGGCATGGCCGAGGTGATAAACCACGCCGCCCGACCTGTCAGAAGAACGCCAGCCTTTCGCACACGGTGCTGTTCGGGATGAGCTTGAACCAGATTGAAGCCGTCGAGTCCTGTCCCGGCACGGTATCTGGAAGATGCCGTCAGACTGTAGCCATAACACTGTTGATTGCCCGGCAGTGACGAGAAGCTGCGAACGCTCAGCACCATCGTTTTCTGGAAGCCCAGGGCTTTCCGCGTGTCGGCGACCTGAATCCAGTTCGATGACGGCTTGTCCCGCAGCAGCAGGACTGCCGGGAAGGTGTACGGATCAGCAAGTCCCCGGCGACGGCAGGGAGCCCTTGATTTCGCAGTCTACCTCGCCGCCGGCCGACCGCAGGCGTTGCACGAGGTCCGCATGGGCGAACCCGGGCGGGCGGCAGGTTGCGAAATCCTCGGTATAGAGCGGCCCGATTACGTTCTGCTCCTCGCGACGCTTTATTCGTCATGTATTCATTGATTTCGTTATAACACCGCTTCACCGTGTCGTTGCCGACCTTCGGGTCATAGTGCCGCAGCAGCTCCGTTGCCTTCTTGCAGCGTCCAGAGCTTTTCAAAATCGCCGCTCAGGACGCAGTTGAGCGTGGTCCGATAATCGGTCGGTAGCAGTAGCCCCAGAAGACTTCAGCGGCGACGGCGTCGATGAATGGGGATTGAAAGTCCGGGCTGTGTGCTGTTGCGGTTCATGTGAATTATCGCTCATGCCGTGCTTGTTAGCACATATCACGCTGCCCGGCAAGGCCCGGCGCCGGGAAAGTGCGGGTACAAGTACATCGTGAAACTTGACGCTCGCATGAAAATCGCGTAAGCATTTCAAACATGACTCGATCGCCGCCGTATACCAACCCATTGGATGTTGCGAAGCACGCGAGGACATGGGCAAGAAAGAGCCGAATGACCGCACGCTGGAGCTCCTTACGGTCGGAATGCTCCTCCTTACGGGCTTTGCCACAGCCTTCCACACCATACATATGCTCTGGAAGGACATTAAAGGCCGACGAACGCGAGAACGGACCCAGCGACCGGCGGCCTCCGGCCTCAGCCAGTCCGCCCGACGACGCAGACACCTACGAAGAACCCAGCAGCGACGGCAAGAGATGGAGCCACCGGCCAGAACTCGCCGACGCCAGCCGACGACGATCACGCCCAGGCCGCCCATAACCGCCAGCACGCCAACGCCGGCAGCATTAGCCAAACTGGCTTCAGGCAAGCGCTGCCGCTCCGGCTCAAACTCAAACCACACCAACTGCCCACTGCCGGTTTCCTGTTGGATGTTTTCCATGTCCCACTCAGGAGAAGCCTCTTGTCGCCGCTGGCACTGCTTTCGGGCGGGCAGTCGGCTCATGACGCCGTTTCGCGTCCCGGCAGTCCACGGCGGCAGGAACCAGACCGGCAACGAATATCACGGCATAGGCCGCGATCATCAGCGACCGTGCAGCCGTAGCCGATGCCGATGCCCAGGGCGAACAGCCCGGCCAGCATCGCCACGCCCGCCGCCCGGTTCAGCGTCTTTGTCGGCAGCTTGCCGAGACGATCCCACCATGCCATGCCGCACCCCCCTGACTATGGCTTACCCGCAGACGGTAAAAAAACCGTTAATTTACCCCCTTCTAGCCTTCGATTGTGGCTCCCTTGATGTAGCCGTCGCGGATCAGGCCGAGGAGCACGGGGTTGGCGTCTTTCGGCACCGGGCGGGCGGGATCGTCGTGGCCGAGGTGACGCACAACCTGACGCCATGCGTATTGAACTCGTAATTTTTGTGCCAAATGGCCTTGCGAAGGCTTTCACGCTGCGCGGCAGCCTCCGGCGTGTTGCCCTTGCGGGCTTCCATGTTGCGCCACATCTGGGCGGCCTCTGCGCCGGGCTCTAGTCCCAGCGCTTCAAAAATCGGGACGGTCTCCCCGATGCTCTTGTTGGCGCGTTTCACGATCTGCCGTCCGATGGGAACGCGTTCCTCATTGTATGTATCCAGAAGCGCGGGACTGGCTTTCCCGTTCAGCACCAAAGCTAGCTTCCAAGCGAGATTGTAGGCGTCTTGAATGGACGTGTTGGACCCCAGACCGTTCATGGGCGGGTGCCGATGCACTGCATCGCCCATGCAATAAACGCGTCCCGTGGAGTAGCGCGTCGCATACATATCGTTCACCGTCCACAAGGAACAGGAACGAATCTGTATCGGCACGTTTTGATCGCCAATCAGATTGCGAACGATTCCTTCCGCGGCTTGGTCGCTAAGTTGCGGCGCTCCGGCGTTGATGTCGTAGCCCCAGATGGCCAACCACTCATTCCAGGGCCGCACCATTCGAATGACGCCCATTCCCACGCCACCAACGTCGGAGCCCGGCTGGAGCACCCAGTACAGAACGCTGGGACGATACGCGACGTATTTCGTGAGATCGCAGCGAAATACGATATTCATGCTTCCGGCCACGCCCATTTTCCCTTCCAGCGGCAGGCCCGCATCCTCCGCGACTTTGCTATTCGCGCCATCCGCGCCCAGAAGATATTTCGCCCGGATCTTATAAGTCTCATTGGAGACCCGGTCCATCACCTCGGAAGTCACGCCCTCGGCATCCTGCTGGCACGAGAGATATTCACTGTTAAAGCGAACCTTGGTTCCACGTTCCGCGGCCGCTCCAAGGATGATCGGTTCCAGGAGGTTCTGTGGCAGGTCGCATAGGCAACAAGGACTTGCCAGCACGTGATCGGCGCGACGCCGCGGTTCGGTCCCGAACATGCGCAGGCGTCCCAATTCTTCACCGGCCAAACTGGTGCAGAAGACGGCGTTGCCCAGAATGTCCTGCGGGCTGGCCTTCGCTACCACTTCCGGCTCAATGCCCAGATCGCGCAGAATTTCCATGGTTCGTTGATTGTTGAGGTGAGCGCGCGGGGTATTGGCCAGCCAACCATACTTAGTCACGATGACATTCGGGATGCCGTAAGTGCTCAGCATCAGGCCCGCAGAAGAGCCGGCAGGTCCACTGCCAACGATCAATACGTCGGTTTCAATCATTCCGCTGCTCCAGCTTAACCAATTTGACGGGCATCTTAGAACCGCTATCCTTTAAGATGGGATTGCAGATGGACAACAGCCAGATCGTTACGATCGCTTTGGCCGCAGTGCCGAACATGCTCGCAGTCCTGGCGGGCATCCTGATCAATAATTCTAGGCTAACTGACCTGAATTCGAGGGTAACTGACCTGCGCGGCCACATGGATACGCGGTTCAATTACGTCGATCGCCGGTTCGACGAGATGCGCGATCTTTGGAGGTCCGAGCTTTATCGTGTCGAGCAAGTCATCGACGCCCGGTTGAAGCACCTCGAGGAGCGCGGCTGAAGAGCTCATATGAGCTTTATGTGTTACTTGATGGCTTCGAACTCGAACTCCATCACTTTTCCGCGCACCACGTAGCACAGGTAGTGCTCCCAAAACTTGCGGTAGCGGGGAAAATGATTCACCAGGAACTCGAAGCCCAGCCATCGCCATAGCGCTAGTAATTTCACGTGAATCTTTACCTCACGGAAGCGCGCCGCGCTGTAATAACCGAAGCCGCCGTGGTTCGGGCCGAAGTAGCGGAACGAGAAGCTATTCAGGTGCCAGCGATGCGTGGGATCGCAGAACGAGCTGAAGTCGGTGTAATGCGGGGTCGCGAGAAACAGCCGCCCGCCGGGCTCCAACACGCGATGAAACTCCTCCATCGCGCGGATCACGTCCGACACGTGCTCGATCACATGGATCGCACGCAGTTCACCGAACGAGCTGTCGCGAAACGGGTAGGGAAAACGATCGAGATCGCAGAGCACATCGGCGCGGGTGTTCGCATTGCGATCCACGCCGATGGAGCCGGGGTATTTGTTTAAGCCGCACCCGACATCCAGAATTCGGGGCGCTAGGCCACCAGCTTTAGGCATTCCTCAAGTGTATCGACAGCGAAATCGGCTTGATCGCGCGTGATCACAAGCGGCGGGCACAAGCGGATGGCGTTGCGGCCGGCGCCGAGCACCAAGAGACCGCGCTCAAACGCCATCTCCTGGATGCGGTCGCGCAATTCCGGCGCGCGATCTTTGGTATGTTGATCGCGCACCAACTCAAAGCCGATCATCAGACCCAGGCCTCGGACGTCGCCGACGATGGCGGAATCGTTTTGGCCAGTGTTTCAGCCGTTCGAGAATGTGACCGCCGATTTGCGCCGCGTTCGCGATCAATTCGCTTTCGAGCAATTGGATGGTCGCGAGCGCCGACGCCACCGCCACGGGATTCCCGCCAAATGTGGAGGCATGCGCGCCCTGCGGCCAGTTCATGATCTCCGCACGCGCAATCATGGCGCTGAGCGGAAGCCCGCTCGCGATCCCTTTCGCGCTGGTGAAGATGTCGGCCGCAACTCCGAAGTGCTCCGCCGCCCACATTTTGCCGGTCCGTCCCATCCCGGATTGCACTTCGTCGAAGATCAACAGGATGCCGTGCCGGTCCGCCAGACGCCGCAGCTCTTGGTGAAAAGCCTGGGGTGGAACCAGGTAGCCGCCCTCGCCCTGGATGGGCTCTACGACGATGCCCGCCACTTCGTCGGCGGGGAGGATGGTTCGGAACAATTCGTCCTCAATAAAGCGCACGCAGCTCACCGCGTAGTCCTCCGCTGTGACGCCATCGGGCCGCCGATAAGGATCGGGAAAATGCGCGTGATACACGCCCGGAACCAGCGGGCCGAAGCCTTTTCGCTGAACCACTTTGCTTCCAGTGAGCGAGAGCGCGCCCATCGTTCTACCGTGAAAAGATCCCGCAAAGGCGATGAACTTGTCGCGGCCAGTATGGTAGCGAGCCAGCTTCATCGCGGCCTCGGTAGCTTCGGTGCCGGAGTTCCCGAAGTAGACCCGATGCGGGCCGTCGCCGGGCGCGATCGACGCCAGCTTCTCGGCCAACTGCACCATGTTCTCGTAGTAAAAATCGGTGCCGGACATGTGGATGAGGCGCTTCGATTGCTCTTCGATCGCTTCCACCACTTTCGGGTGACAGTGCCCGGTGGATGCCACCGCGATACCGGCGTTAAAATCGAGAAACCGGTTGCCGTCAACATCCTCGATCATCGCGCCTTCGCCGCGCGCGGCCACCAACGGATAACTGCGCGTGTAGGACGGCGACAACACTTCGCTATCGCGGCGGATCACATCAGTAGCGCGTGGACCTGGCAGAGGGGTTAGAATATGTGGGAGGTCCAACCGAACCATTTCTTTGGTGAACATTCGAGTCTCCTTCTTACTACTGGCGTTTGGTTAATGGAGATGGGCCGCAGGGAAGGAAACTAGTCGGAGCCGAACAGGCTGGGGCGGGATGTGGCCGGTCGCGACATAAGGATTCCATTATAGCAATTTAACTTCCAATTCGGGCGGAAAAATTGCTTTCGGCGCATCTAAGGATTTGGAGAGGAAAAGAATCGTGAAGAAGACTCTGATTGTGTTGCTAATCGGCAGCTTGGCAAGCTTGGCCGCGTTTGGTCAGGACACCGCAAAGGAAGACATCAAAAAGTCCGGCGAGGATGTCAAGAAGGCCGGTAAGGCCACCGGAAAGGCTGCGGAAAATGCCGGCAAGGCCACCGGTAAGGCCACGAAAAAGGTGGGTAAGGCGGTGGCAAAAGGTACGAAGAAGGGTGTCCATGGAGCCGCGAAGGGCACCGAGAAAGCCGCCGACAAAGTCAAAGAGAAGACCGAGGACTAAGCGGCGGTGCCTGGGCGGTCGCGCTACAATTGAAGTTTCCCGCCCATGGTGAAGGCACTCCCGGACATCCTGGCTACAATTGTCGAGCGGAAGAAGCTTGATCTTGCGGTCCGTGAGTCCGGCGTAGAAGAACGTGCCGAGCGCTCGATCGTCCAGCGCCGGGACTTTCTGGCTGCCCTGAGCGGCCGGACACCCGCTGTGATCGCCGAGATCAAGAAGGCGTCCCCGAGCAAGGGTGTGCTGTCTGCGGAGTTCGATCCAGCGGCCATCGCGGGTCTTTACGAACAAGGCGGCGCGGCGGCGCTTTCGGTCCTGACGGACGAAGAATATTTTCAGGGCAGTTTGTCGGATCTGGAGTCGGCGCGCGAAGCGGTTCGCATTCCTGCCTTAAGGAAAGACTTCACTATTGACGCCTATCATGTTTACCAGGCGGCCGCTTATGGTGCAGACGCCATCCTGCTAATCGCTGCGATTCTTTCAGAGCGTCAGATGCGCGACTTCCGCGAATTGGCCGAACGGTATCGGATGGCGGCGCTGGTGGAAGTGCACGATGAGGAAGAGCTGGAGCCCGCCATCGCGTCTGGTGCACGGCTGATTGGCGTCAATAATAGGAACCTGCACACCTTTGAGGTTTCACTTGAGACTTCGATGCGTTTGGCCGAGAATATCCCAACCGGCGTCGTGCGAGTGGCCGAGAGCGGGATTCATTCTTTGGCCGACGTCGCAGCGGCTTCGCGCCGCAGGTTATCAAGCGTTGCTGGTGGGCGAACATCTCATGAAATCGGGCGATCCGGCAGGCGCCTTGCGAGCTTTGCTGGCATGATGGTGAAAATTTGCGGGATCACCAATCGTGAAGATGCGCTCGCGGCCGTCGACGCCGGAGCATCAGCCATCGGATTCAATTTCTATCGCGAAAGCCCTCGATACATTTCACATACTGGCGCGGCTATGATCGGTGAGAAGATCCCGGCGAGCGTGTGGAAGGTCGGGGTGTTCGTCAATGAATCGCCAGAGGCCATAGCCAGGATCGTGCTCGACGCCGGGCTCGACGTAGCGCAGCTTCATGGCGCGTCCGAGGCGCGCGGCGTTCGCATCTGGCAAGCGCTTTCCGCCGAGGAGCCGGACCAAAAGCCGCTCGGCCCCGAGGTCGAGGCAGTGCTGATCGATTCGCCAGTCGAAGGCGTTTCGGGCGGCAGCGGTAAAACGTGGGACTGGTCGCGAGCCCCGAATTTCGAACAAAAGATCATCATCGCCGGCGGCCTGGATGCCGACAACGTGCGTACAGGCCATCGAACAAGCCCATCCCTGGGGCGTCGACGCTTGCTCCCGCATCGAGAAATCCCCGGGCTTAAAGGATCACGACAAAATGCGAAAGTTCATCCATGCCGCACTCAACAGTTGATGACCGTCGCAGTCGCCGGACGCCGCCGGGCATTTCGGTCCGTATGGCGGCCGATATGTGCCGGAAGTGCTCATGGCGCCGCTCGAAGAGCTGGAGCAGGCCTATCTGGAAGCACGGCTCGATCCGGCGTTTCAGGCCGAGCTGAAGGATCTGCTGGCCAATTACGCCGGACGTCCCACGCCGCTCTATCATGCCAAGCGCCTCAGCGAAATGCACGGCGGCGCGAAGATCTACATCAAGCGCGAGGATCTGCTGCACACCGGCGCGCACAAGATCAACAACTGCCTGGGACAGGCGTTGCTCGCGCGGCGCATGGGCAAAAAGCGCATCATCGCCGAAACAGGCGCCGGACAGCATGGCGTGGCAACCGCCACCGTGTGCGCTCTCTTTGGACTCGAATGCATCGTCTATATGGGCGAGGAGGACATGCGGCGGCAGCGCCTGAACGTTTTTCGCATGCGATTGCTGGGCGCGAAGGTGGTCGGAGTATCGAGCGGCAGCCGGACGCTGAAGGACGCCATCAGCGAGGCCATGCGCGATTGGGTGACCAACGTCCATTCCACGCATTACCTGCTCGGCTCGGCGCTGGGCGCGCATCCGTATCCGATGATGGTCCGCGATTTTCACCGCGTCATCGGTGACGAGACACGCCGCCAGATTCTGGAGCGCGAGCGGCGGCTGCCCGATTCGATCTTCGCCTGCGTGGGCGGCGGCAGCAATGCGATCGGGATGTTCTACGCGTTTCTCGGGGATGCAGGCGTGCGATTGATCGGAGTGGAGGCGGGTGGTACCGGCGCAGAGCTAGGCGCACATGCCGCCCGGTTCTCGGGTGGATCGCCGGGCGTGCTGCACGGCGCGCATAGTTACCTGTTGCAGGACGCCGACGGCCAGATCGCGTTGACGCACTCGATTTCGGCCGGACTGGATTATGCGCTGGTGGGTCCCGAACATGCCATGCTGCACGATCAAAAGCGAGCCGAATACTGTTCCGTCACCGACCGCCAGGCGCTGGACGCCGCGCGGACGCTGGCGCGCATTGAAGGAATCATTCCCGCGCTCGAATCCGCTCACGCGGTGGCCGAAGCGCTGCGCCGGGCGCCGGCCGCGAAAGGCGAGATGTTCGTGATCAACCTCTCCGGGCGAGGCGACAAGGACACCGACATCTATCGACGAGAATTTAAAGGAGCTGGATGATCCAGACCAGAATCAGCCGGCTCTTTGATCGATTGCGGGCAGAACAAAGGCCCGCCCTGATCGCGTACGTCGTCGGCGGCGATCCCATCGCCCGCGCAACTCCTGGCATCGTGGCCGCTCTGGAGCGCGGCGGGGCCGATCTTATCGAGCTGGGTGTTCCCTTCTCCGACCCCATCGCCGATGGTCCGGTGATTCAGCGCGGCAGCGATCGCGCGTTAAAGGCCGGAACCAAGCTCACAACGGTGCTCGACATCGCGTCCGAGATTCGCAAACGATCCGAAATCCCGCTGCTGCTGTTCACTTACTTGAATCCCGTGCTGCGCTACGGGTTGGAGGCGCTAGCGCGCGCTGCGGTAGCATGCGGCATCGATGGCTGCCTGCTCACGGATTTGAGCGTCGAAGAGGCCGAACCGTACATTCATGTGATGCGCAACGCTGGCCTCGATACTGTATTCCTGGCAGCGCCCACCAGCAGCCAGCGGCGCCTGGAACTGGTGGCAAAATATTCCACCGGCTTCGTCTATCTGGTTTCCCGAACCGGCGTCACGGGCGAACGAACCAGCGTTTCCGACAGCGTGGCGCCGCTGGTGTCCGCGATGCGCGCAGTCACCAAACTTCCGCTGGCGGTGGGATTCGGCATTTCGACGGCGGAGCAGGTGCGATCGGTAGGCGCGCTTGCGGACGGAGTGGTGGTGGGCAGCGCTTTCGAGCGCGTAATCGAAGAGCACGCCCACAGCGCTCAACTTTGCGCGAGCGTTGAAGGCGCTGGCCAGAAAACTCGCCGGTGGTTTACCATCGAAGAACGAATGAGCACGCGAGAAGCTCGCGGATTGCCGCCGGCAGATCGACGCGGTGGACGTGAAGATCGTCGAGTTGCTCAACGAGCGGACTGCGATCGTGCATGAAATCGGCCGCATCAAGCGGCAGTTCGACTTGCCGATTTATGAGCCTAAGCGCGAAGATCAGGTTTTCGAAAACGTCACCAGCCACAATCCCGGACCGTTGACCGCCGACGCGCTCAAGCGCATCTTTGAACGCATTATCGATGAGATGCGGACCATCCAGCAAAAGAAGATGAGTTAGGCGCGGTACAATCGGACTATCGATGAGTAACGTTCAGTTCTATCTCACGATCGGCATCCCGACATTGGCCGTACTGATCGGAATTTTGATGAACGCGGTTCACTTCAGCTCCATCAACTCGCGATTCAATAGCCAGGATGCTCGATTCAACAGTATCGACGCGCGGTTTAACAACCTGGAGGTAAAGTTCGACACCCTCATAGGGAAAGTCATCGACGTTGACAACCGCGTCACCCGCATCGAGGCCAAGCTCGACATCCGATAAGTCCCCGGCATTCCCTCCCCTTGCATGGTAAAACTGTGTTTATGATGCGTCTCGATCGCCAATTCCTGTATAAGGGAGTTGGGGCCCCTGGAGGAATGTAGATGGTCAACTGTCCGAACTGCGACGCCGTAATAGACGTGGACGAAGATGAGCTGGACGAGGGTGACACGCTGACCTGCGAGGAGTGCGGCGCCGATCTGAGCGTGACTGGGCTGGATCCCTTAGAACTCGAAACCGAGGAAGACGAGGACGAAGACGAGGAAGAGGAGGAAGACATAGACTACGACGAGAACGAAGACGAGGATGAAGAAGAAGAGGAACCGGAAGAAGAGGATTGGCACTAGCCTGGCTCTCGTGGCGGCACTGCTCCTGGTGGCTCTTCTTCCACTTGGGGCTGCGCCCAAAAAGAAGCCCGTCCTGGATGTCTACGCCATGGTGAGCGGCAGCGTTTTCGAAGACCATGGCTACGCCGTGCCCGGCGCGGATGTGATGCTGGCTCCCGAGGTTCAGCCTGGCAGCTCGTCCGAGAGGGCTAGGGAGAAGGTCAAGCCCATTGAGCTGGTTTCGGACGCGCGCGGCGAATTCGTGGTCCGCGTTCCGCCCGGCCCGATGCAATACGTGGTGACGGTGGACGCCAAGGGCTACAAAAGCCAGCGGAAGACGGTCAGCGTTCAGGATCAGGAACGTGTGGAAGTAACCTTCCAGCTGGAACGAGAGTCGAGATAGGTAGTGAAGACCGTGCCCGTCCGCGCAGCGTCTATCGCGATTGTTTTATTCTGTACGGGTCTAGCATGCTCTGCAAAAAAACGAGGACACCACCACCCGAACGGTGGAAGGCGTGGTCGCCAACGCGCAGAACCAGCCGGTTGCGAAAGCCGTGGTGCAATTAAAGAACACCAAGACGCTGCAGATCCGGTCGTTTATCACGGACGCCGACGGCAGCTATCACTTCGCTGGGCTTGGAACCGACGTAGAGTACAAGCTCAGAGCCGAGCATGAGGGCGCGACCAGCTCCTGGAAAACTTTGAGCGTGTTTAATAGCAGGAAAACTCCTGTCATCAACCTGAAGCTGAATAAGTGAAATGGGAGCAGGACTTATGACAAAAGCTTTGGCGATTTCCCTGGTTCTTTCAGCCGGCATTCTGTGCGCGCAGGAGTTCAAGCTGGGCTCACACGTCTCGGATTTTCAGGTCCGCGACCTGGATGGCAAACCCGTCTTCTTCACGTCGCTGAAGGGCCCTATCACCGTGGTGACCTTCATCGCCACTGAGTGTCCGGTGTCGAATTCCTATAACCGGCGTATGAGCGAAATCTACCAGGACTACACGGCCAAGAACGTGAAGTTTATCTTCGTGAATGCCAACCGTTCCGAGCCGGCCAGCGACGTCCGCGTGCACGCCAGGCGCGTGGGCTTCCCCTTTGCAGTTTATAAAGATCCCGACAACGTTCTGGCGGACCGTTTCGATGCACAGGTTACGCCGGAAAGCTTCGTGATCGATAATTCGGGCGCCATCCGCTATCATGGCTCCATCGACGACAACATGAATGAATCGCGAGTGCGCACGCGAAGGCTGCGGGCGGCGCTGGATGCTCTGCTGGCTGGAAACCCGGTGCCGTCCAGCGAAACGAAAGCCTTCGGCTGCACCATCAAGCGGGTTCGGAAAACTTCATGAGAGGAATGACGATGAAACGCGCGCTCGCCTTCTTGTTTTGCCTGCCACTCGCCGCCAGCGGTCCGGCGGTGCCTCTAGTGCCGATCAACGAAGCCGGCTTCCAGAAGCTGGTGGACTCGCACAAGGGCAAAGTGGTCCTGTACGATTTCTGGGCCACCTGGTGCGCTCCCTGCCGCGCAGAATTTCCTCAATTGATCCTGCTCGAAGAGAAGCTGCGCTCCCAAGGCTTAGAGGTGGTTACAATATCCGCGGACGAGAGGGAGCACAAAGCGGCGGCCGAAAAGTTTATTCAGATGTTCCGCGTCCAAGGCCCGGCTTACTTGAAGCAGGCCGACGACGACGATCATTTCATCAACGCGATCGATCCCAAGTGGAGCGGCGCTTTACCCGCGCTTTTCCTCTATGACAAGGCCGGCCACAAGGTCCGGTCTTTCATCGGCGAAACGGACATGGCCGCGCTCCAGGCCGCAATCCGGAAACTCCTCTGACCGGCACTGCTCCGCGGACCTGTGAATTGTACGGAAGTGGATCGTTCGTGGAAGGCTTATTGCGCCTTGGTCAGCGCCTCCTCACACTTACTTAGCTCCTGCCTGACGGATTGTTCCGTGATCTCATTTCCAAGAGGATTGATTACGCGCGGGCGGGTTTCCTGCCGGAATGTGTTCAGACTTTTCTCGTACCAGGATCGCGATTCGCGTAGGAGCCTGGGTCTGCTCCCGGGGGCACTCCGCCCAGCAAGACCGAAGAATGCTCTCCCCAATAACGCATATGCAGTTGCTTGCCCTGCGATTTGATAACGATTCTTGTGTTCGATCTTCTCAAAGGTAGCAATCGGGTCGCGGAACTTCGCGATAGACAGACCGATCTTCCCCTTTCGCAGCAGTATGTCTCCAATGCTCATCTCCTCCATGGCAGCATTGTCGCGAGCCAAGGAATTCGTGGGCTCGCTGCTGGCCAACCCTACAAAGACTTCCCTGGCCTTGGTGTAGTAATCGATAGACAGTTCCAGTTCACCCTGCTTGAGGAATATCTCAGCGATCATGGCGTACGCCTCGCCCAGGTATTCCTGCAGCGTCGCGTTGTTCGGAACCGATCGAACCAGTTGCTCCAGAATCTCCTTGCCCTTTTGTGAAGCCTCTATGGCGCCGGGCAGGTCGCCAGTTGCGCCCAACGCCTTGCCCAAACCAACGTAATCCGCCGCCAGATGGGTTTGGACGAAGGAACTGGCGTTCCCATCGGCCACGATCGCTTCTCGAATGGACGTACCCTTTCGAAAGTTCTCCAGCGCATTCGCATAATCTCCCGTTTGCATCGCAATATTTCCGGCTTCCCAATAAAAGCCGGCTAGATAGTCCTGAACCGTCGGTTCCGGGTGGATTTTCACTATCCGCTGAGCGAGGATGATACCTTTCCGCAGGTGCTCCAACGCCTTCGCGTGGTCTCCCGTGTCGTTGAGCGCATAGCTCAACCGGAAGTAGTTGTTCAACAGATCGATTTGCATCTGACGATCGTCAGGATCGGCGGCTGCGGATGCTCCTCGTATGGATAATGCTTTCTCATAGCTTGCGAGCGCCCCCGCGTAGTCCCCAAGATTTGCGGCGCCATTGTAGCCCAGAAGGTCTCCCACCCGGTCATAAGCAGCCGCTAATTCGCGCTGCAAAGCGGTATCGCCGCTGGCCTCTTGCGACAGACTGTCAAGATATTCCAGAGCGCCGTTTACCAGCAGCTTCCTGGCAGGCAAAGCGCCGGGCAAGTCCCGGATGGAATCGTGCACTTCGAACATGAGCGAGTTCGCCAGTTTACGGACGTTGTTGAAACGTCGCTCGGCCCGGGCGCGTTCGATGCCAGCCACTCGAGCTTCGTGCAAAGTAACGATCAGCCCCGTCAGCAATGCGAGCACTACCAGGACGGACGCCCCCACCGCCGCCTTATGACGGGCCACGAACTTGGTGGTACGGTACCAGAAGCTATCGTTGCGCGCGCGAACCGGAATGTTCTCCAGGTGGCGCTGGATGTCCTGCTGCAGATCGTTCACCGAGGCATAGCGGCGAGACGGCTCTTTGCGCAAAGCCATCAGCAGGATGTTGTCGATATCGCCGCTGAGTTGTGGTTTCCGCGGTTCTTTTTCGCAAACTTCCTCGGTCAATTCCTGCACGGACCCATCGACGGATTGATAGGGACTCCGGCCTGTGAGCAACTCATACAGAACCACTCCCAACGAGTACACATCCGTCGCGATCGTCATGGCCTCGCCTTTGATCTGTTCCGGACTGGCGTAGCGTGGCGTCAAGATCCGAAAACTTGTCAGGGTTGCCTCCGGCATGTCCGTGTCCGGGCGGGACTCGACGATCTTGGCGATCCCAAAATCAAGCAGCTTTGGGATGCCGTCGGTTGTAACCAGGATATTTCCTGGTTTGATGTCGCGATGAATGATCAGCCGTTGATGCGCGTAATGCACCGCGGCGCAGACCTGCAAAAACAACTTCAAGCGCTCGCGAGTGGATAAGTGGTGCTGGTCGCAGTAGTCGGCGATCGGTTGACCGCCAATCAGCTCCATCACTAAGTACGGCATGCCCTCCTCGCTGGTGCCGCCATCGAGCAGCTTGGCGAGATTGGGATGATCGAGACCGGCCAGGATCTGGCGTTCATTTTTGAATCGAGCGAAGACGGAGCTGGAATACTGGCCTGCGCGTACAAACTTCAGCGCCACCACTTTCTGAAACTGATCGTCGGCCCGGAATGCGCGATACACCTCCCCCATTCCACCCGCTCCGATTTGCTCCACCACCTGGTATGGCCCCACCCGGCGTCCAGTCCAGAAGTCTTCGGTCGGGAGAGATCAAGGTGGCGGCCGCCCCGGCTAGATCGCCTCCTTCCAGAAATCCCTCTCTCAGCCGCTGTTCCGCGGCCACCAAGGGTGCAATGTCGTCGCGCAAGGATGCGTTCGCCGCATAGCTGCGGTCGAGAAAAACCGCCCGTTCCGCGGGGTCTAGTTCCAGCGCGGTTGCCAATACCTGCTTCACATGTTGCCATCGTTCGGCCGTCATACTCCCGCGTCGCCTTCCATGGCGTGATGCAGCCATACCCGCGCTGTAGCCCATTCCCGTTTTGCGGTTGCCGGCGAAACGTCCACCACGTGGGCGGCTTCTTCAATGGAAAGCCCGCCGAAGAAACGGAGTTCGACGATTTGCGACTGCCGCGGGTCTAAGGCCGCCAGCCGTTTCATGGCCTTGTCCAGACCAATCAGGTCGAGGTTGATCCCTGCTTCGCCCGCCGGGTCGTCCTCCACTAGCAAGGTAAACGGGCCGCCTCCCCGTTTCGCCGTATTGCGCATGCGCGCATGGTCTACCAGGATCTGACGCATCATTTGCGCCGCCAACGCAAAAAAATGAGCCCGGCCTTGCCAGTTGGCTGTCTTGCGGTTCACCAGGCGGAGGTAAGCTTCATGGACCAGGGCGGTCGCCTGCAACGTGTGATCGCTGCGTTGGCCAGCCAGGTTTTTCTGGGCCACGCGCCGCAGTTCGTCATAGACCAGAGGAACGAGCGCGTCTCTGGCGGCAACATCACCATCACTCCAGCGGACCAGTAATGCAGTGACCGCGTCTCGAGAATCTCCGCCCACAAAATCCTCCAAACACACCCGCAGCGTGTCTTTTGGCTTACAGAGAATATCATCCGAACCGCTTTGAAGTCAACGATGTGCGAAGACGTGTCAGCGCAAAGTGAGCCCCTTGGCGCGGTTTTGCCGTTCTTAGGAATGGCTGGGAATTTGTTTCGCCCGAAGAACGCAGTGGGGCGACTCGCCACAGAGGATACCAACATGACCAGAAGCACCCATTTCCTGATCGCTTCATTGTGCGTTTGCCTTACGACAGCTGCGCTTACGGCCCAGCAGTCCAACGCCGGCGAAGCTTCCATCCCGCACCTGATCCCGTTCAGCGGAGTGCTGAGAGATGTTCACGAAACGCCTATTCAGGGAACTGTTGCCGTCACCTTCGCCTTCTACAAGGACGAGCAGGGCGGCGCGCCTCTCTGGATGGAAACGCAGAACGTCACACCCGATTCTGCCGGCCACTACTCCGTAATGCTGGGAGCGACCAAGAACGATGGGGTGCCGGCGGAGTTGTTCATATCGAAAGAGGCGCGCTGGTTAGGCGTAGAGTCGCAGGGGCTGTTGGCTCCGGCCCGAATCCTATTACTCAGCGTGCCCTACGCGTTGAAAGCGGCAGACGCGGAAACCATCGGAGGACTGCCGCCTTCGGCGTTTGTATTAGCGGGCCCGGCCAGTAGCGCTTCGGCGTCCAACGCAGAGTCCACCCAGAGCTCTCCTCCTACGTCTTCCAGCGTGACTACCTCGGGCGGCACTCCCAATGTGCTCGCCCTCTTCCAATCCGCCACCGATATCGAAAACTCGGCGGTCAGCCAGAGCGGAAGCGGCGCCACCGCCAAGATCGGAATCAACAACACTGCGCCCGCAAGCACGCTGGATGTCAAAGGCAAAGTCACGGTACGCGGAACGCTCAGCCTGCCGGCCAGCGGCGTGGCTACCGCAACCGCGGGCGCTAATTCGCAACCCGCCAATCTGTCCGCATCGTCGTTCAACAGCGGCAACAGCACCGCGGTCGCTCAGACCTTCCAGTTCAAAGCCGAACCGGCCGGTAACAATACGGCCACGCCCAGCGGGACTTTGAACCTGCTCTTCGGCGCAGGCGCGACGGCGCCGGCTGAGACAGGATTGAAGATCGCAAGCAATGGCCAGATCACTTTTGCGGCCGGTCAGACGTTTCCCGGTAGCGGCGGCACTGGAGGGATCACTGGAGTGACAGCGGGAACTGACCTCACCGGCGGTGGCACCAGCGGCAACGTGACCCTCAACGTGGACACCACCCAGGTTCCGCAACTGAACACGGCCAACACCTTCACCGGAAATCAGGCGGTGATCGGCAATGTGACCTCGAACGGGTTGGTCAGCGGTCTGACAGTAAATGCTTTGAGCAGTTTCAACATTAGCGGCAACCCGTTCGCGTTCGGTTCCCAGAACACTGGCAACTCCTATTTTGGGTTCGCGGGAAATCAAACCGGCGCGGGCGACGACAATGTCGGTACCGGGCAGATTGCGCTGCTCAATAACGGCGCTGGTAGCGGCAATACTGCCGATGGAGTCGCGGCGCTGAAACTCAATTCGGGCGGATCCAACAACAGCGCGGTAGGCTCGTTCGCTCTCTCGTCGAATACCACGGGTTCGAACAACACAGCCCTGGGAGCGAACGCCGGACCGGATTCGGGCCATCCGACCCTCAACAACGCCACCGCCATCGGAGCCAACGCTCAAGTCACGGCCAGCAATGCCATGGTGCTGGGCAGCATTAACGGCGTAAATGGCGCCACGGCCGATACTCTCGTGGGTATCGGGACTACCGCTCCGGCGGCGAAACTGGACGTGCATGGCAATGCCAACTTTACCGGCCCAATTACCTTTGCATCCGGCCAGACGTTTCCCGGTGCAGGCACGATAACCGGCGTGACGGCAGGAACCGGGTTATCCGGAGGCGGCACCAGTGGCACGGTGCCCCTGAGTCTGAATACTAGCTTTTCCGATGGGCGTTACGCGCAACTTGGCGCCAAGAATACCTTCACCGGCGTTCAAGTTATCAATAACAATGTCGGAATTGGAATTTCATCGCCCGCCGTTGCCTTGCACGCCAACGGAACTATCCGGAGTGAAACTGGCGGATTTTCTGCCGGCGGCACTGCTCCCGTGTTGGTGGACGCTCCGTTTATCACTGGCGGACGGCTCGCCATTCTGGCCAACGGGAACGTGGGCATCAATAATCCCAACCCTCAGACGAACCTGGATGTGAGTGGGACCATCTCGGCGTTCGTTGTCGATGCAGCAGCCGATGTCAACGCTACTCGCTCTGTCAACACGGGAAGTCTCAATGTGGTTGGCGGCGGCGATGTCAGCACCGGAATCACCACTGACCACGGGATTACGGCTGCCGGGAATGTAAGCGTGGGCGGCAGCGTGATAATCAGGAATGACATTCCCATGAGTGCGGCCCCGCACATGTATGCGAATGGATTCATCCCAGGCCCGATTCCAGCCGGTGCACTTATAATTCCCATTGCCATGATCGTGAGCAAAGCTATCTTGATCACGCGAATGGTTTTGCTTGGGACGAATACGTGTTCGTCGGGCGGCCCACTTACCTTTACCATCTTTACCGGGACCGGATACCCGAACCAGGCCGTATTCAGCATGAATGTCCCGGACACGGCTCCTCCGATTAGCGATTCACAACCTTTGTCGATTCCCGTGGCGGCTGGCAGCGCCCTGTCGGTTAGCTTAAACGCCACCCCAACTTGTCCTTTCGGTACTCAGGCGCCAACCAACATCGCGGTCGGCATGGAATACGTGATGCAGTAGACAAGTTCGCGGCAAAACCTGCGTTTCGCCAGAAAAGGAAGTAAGTGTGAACAAAACGAGAGCATCGAAAAGCACCGGTTTCATCATTCCGATCGCAATAGCGGCCGCTGCCGTCGTCAGGGTTCGCTCAGGCGCCTTGATTACGGCCACTGTGCCAGCGGGCGCTACGTCGGGGCGGGTGGAGGTTACAACGCCGGGTGGCACGCTGCTGAGCAACGTCGCGTTCCACGTGTTTTGAACCCGACCGCGCTTGGCCATTGCCGCAACCACCTACATTCAACCACCTTCACAACCACCTTCATTCTTGACAATATTTTGCCTGCATGATAACTTCTCCAGTGGTATATCAGTCATTTGCATCTACGCGGTCAGGATGGACGACGCGGGGAGTGTAACGAAGTGGGGCATTGAATTCGCCACTTCAAAGGTACCGTCAATGCAGGGTTGGAAGCGGGAAGGTTCAGCGGCCGATGGCTAGGCGACCAAGTAATCGCACTATAATCATGGAGAGGTGTAACGATGAGAGCTAAGTTTTACGTACTCGTGGCTGGCCTTGGATTGCTCGCCACCGCCGCGCCGATCATGGCGCACCATTCCTTCACGGCCGAATACGACGCCGCCAAACCGAGTGACCATCAGCGGTACGGTGACCAAGGTGGAGTGGATGAATCCGCACGCGCGCTTCTATATCGATGTGAAGGACGAATCGGGCACCGTCACTAACTGGGAACTCGAGCTCGGCAGCCCCAACGCGCTGATGCGCCTGGGTTGGACGCGCCATTCTCTGAGCCCGGCGACGTGGTCACAGTGGAAGGCTCTTTAGCCAAGGACGGCTCCAAGCTTGCCAACGCGCGCAAGGTCACACTAGCTGATGGCCGCAAAGTATTTGCCGGATCGGCTGCCGATAGCGAAGAGAAAAAGTAGCAGGCAGGGCGGAGACCTCGCTATGCGATCCACACTGGCCGTCTTTGTCGCCGGCGCCGGGCTCTTTGTCGCGGCGGCTTCTTCTCCGCTTCTCGCTCATCACTCTTTCGCCGCCGAGTTCGATTCCACGAAAGCCATCACGCTGCAAGGCACGGTCACCAAGATTGGACTGGATGAATCCGCACATCTGGATTTATCTGGACACCAAGGACGATAGCGGCACCGTCGCCCATTGGCAGTGCGAAGGCGGCACCGCCCAATACTCTCACGCGGCAGGGTTGGAGCAAAGACTCGCTGAAGATCGGCGATCAGGTCACCATTGAAGGGTTCCGTTCTAAGGACGGGACCAACACCTGCAACTCCCGATCCGTGAAGCTTCCGAGCGGCAAGAGCCTGTTTGCAGGTTCGGCCGACGATGGCGCACCGAAGCAGCCCGCGCAGTAGTCTAGGGAGCCGGCACTGTGCGCTCTAGAGTATCACTTCCGATCGCTGCTCTCGCCTTCGCGTCTTCAATCCCCGCTCTTGTATTTGGTCAAACGGCGGGTGCGTCGGCTGAGCTGGGCCGCTAAACCCGCCGGCCCGACGCCGCGTACGCCGGATGGCAAACCGGATCTAAGCGGTCTCTGGCAGCGCCCCTACGTCCCCGACATGAGCAAGAGCACCAAAGGGCAAGAGGGGACGCCTGAGTTGCCGTTCACAGAGGCCGGATTAAAAGCCTGGAAGAGCTACGACGCCACCCAGCGGCGATTACACCGGAAGTTGCCTGCCCTTCGGCTTGATGCGCTCCATGAATTCGCCGGACCCGATTCAGATCATGCAGAGCCCCAAGTACGTGGCGCTGCTGTATGAGCAGAACACCTGGTTTCACGTCATTCCAATAGGCAAACCGCATCGCGAAGACGGCCGCCCACTTGGTTCGGCGATTCAATCGGGACGCTGGGACGGCGACACATTCGTTGTGGATACGGTCAACTTTAACGGCCGCACACGTCTGGACACTATCGGCCATCCGCACAGCGACGCCCTGCACGTGATCGAGCGCTTCACGCGCACCGATCGCGATGCACATCGCATATGAGGTGACCATCGACGATCCCAAGATTTTCACCAAGCCCTGGACAAACAAGCGAACCTTCACGCTGCGGCCGGATTGGGAAATCATGGAGTACTCCTGCGAAGAGAATAATAAAGATTTGTACGAAGGCCACATCAAGGCGCCTCCGCCCCCGCACTAAAAGACAATTTAGCCCGCGATGAACGCAGATGAGCTCTGATAAGAAATTTCGAGGCATCCGTGTTTATCTGTTTTTATCCGCAGCGATTACCCTTTTCGCTGGGCTCCCGGCGCGAGCCGCTGACGGTAAGCCGGATCTCTCGGGAGTTTGGGCCGCCGCCGACTACGCGCAAAATATCGCGAAGGACATGAAGCCGGGCGAGCTGCCCATGACGCCCTGGGCTCAAGCACTCTATAAAGAGCGCCAGGCCACGCACGGCAAGGACGATCCCGAAGCGCGCTGTTTGCCCACCGGCGTCCCGCGCCGCGATGCGCATCCATTCAAGATCATCCAAACTCCGACTCTGGTCCTGATTCTTTACGAGGGCAATGTCCACAGCTATCGCCAGATTTTTCTGGATGGCCGCGGCCATCCCAAGAACCTGGACAAGAATTGGTGGGGCGATTCCATCGGACACTGGGAGGGCGACACGTTGGTAGTGGATACGGTGGGCTTGAATGACAAGACTTGGCTGGATGAGGCCGGCCATCCTCATTCCGATCAATTGCACGTCACCGAGCGCTACACGCGGCCCGATTCCGGACACATCTGGGTTCAGTTCACGCTCGATGACTCGGTGGCTTACACCCATCCCTGGAGCGTGACCGAGGTTTCTGGCGCACTACTGAACCGGGAAATCCACGAGTACGTCTGCAACGAGAACGACAAAGACGTACAGCACCTTATTGGGAAATAGTACGGTTACGCTTCAGTTACTACAAAACTTACCGGCACATTTTCCTCAGTATTCCTAGTGTTTTCTAAGGCCTGGGCCTTAGTTCCCGTAGCCCCTTCGAAGGAGCACGCGCAGATGGCGAGGAGGTGTTTCGGAGACATCCACTCGCGATGCCACAGCGATGCGGCGTCTAAAGCGACCACGGCAAACCAGCCGAGAGCCGCATCGGGCAGCGTGGCCTTGATCACGCCGAAGAGGTCGCGACCCTTGATAGCGAAGGAGATGGGTGCGCCCAGACTCGGCTTTTCCTCGAGCAACACTACCGCGGACGTGGTTGAGATCTCTTCAAGATTTGCGGTGGCTTGATGGATCTCGCCGGGCTGCTCCTCGTAGGTTACCGTTACAAGTTCAGAGCATAGAAACTGGCAGGAATGGTCCATGGTGGGAGCTAAAGCAAAAACCTTGCCATAGTTACTTAGCCCGCCTTACAGAGCCGCGCGCGTCAGCATGCGGTCCTCTGTAACCGCATCTACAGCCGCCAGCGCTTCACGACCGAGTATCCTCCGATGCATGCGCCCAACAATGTAAATGCAAATTGCAAGCACCGCCGGACAGACCGCGAGAACCGCAAAGATATCGCGCACGGGAAGGCTAGTCGATAGGACGATGCCGCCGAGAATCGGCCCGGCCACCGAGCCGATCTTCGCGATGGAAGTGGCCCAGCCCGCGCCGTTCGCGCGATACGCGCTGGGATAGAAGATCCCGCAAATGCTGTGCATCCCGAAATGGCCGCCGATCAAAAAGCCGCCCGTTATGGCGCTGAGCACCAGGAATTCGAAGTGACCCATGCCGACGAAGGTCGCGGTCAAAAGCAGGATCACGGTCATAATCGGCGTGATGGTAATCGCGATCGCGCCGCGTTTATCGGTGAAGCGCATCAACAGCAGGCCGCCGACCGCGCCCATCGCCGAGTAGAGCGATGCCGCCGTGGCCGCTTCTTTGCGGCTGTATTTGAGCGCCTCAAAAACCACCGGCGTCCAGTTGACGATGAAGAATACGGCCAGCGAACTCGCGATGTAGCCGATCCAAACCAGCGGCGTGATCCAGCGCAGTTCACCGCGGAAAAGCAAGGATGGCTTGAAGTTTTTGTTCGGTTGGCTTTCATCGCTGACCACAAATGTTGCGCCGGCGGGAATCAACTGATGTGGCGCGATGCGCCGGATAATGGGCCCGATCCGATCGGCGCCTAGTCCTTTGCTCGCCAGGAACCGGATGGATTCGGGCAGAATCACGAAACAGAATGCCCGCGCACAGAAACGAAACAGCGCCGCCGAAAACGAACACCGATTTCCAGCCGAACATCGGAATCAGCCAAATTGCGATGGGGCCGCCCAGCGCCGTGCCGAGCGAGTAGCCCATCATGATGACCGTGACAATGGTGGCGCGGTATCGCTTCGGTGCGTATTCGATGTTGAGCGCCCAGGCCAGGGGGAGCATCCCGCCCAGCGGCAGTCCATCGATGAAGCGCAGCAGGAACAGGGACCAATAGCTGTTCGCCAGCGCGAAGCACATGGTCAGGATGCCGAACAGTGCGGTCGCAAAAACCACCACGGGACGCCGCCCGATACGATCACCCAGGTAGCCTAGCGCGAAGCCGCCGACCATGGTGCCGAACAGCCCCATGCTAAAGATGTTGCCGAGCTGGATCTTGCTCAGGTGATATTGCGCGCCGAAGTAGGGCGCCGCGAAGCTGATGAGATTGCTGTCCAGACCGTCGAAGAAGGTGATGATCCACGAGATCATTACCAGGCTGACCAGGAAGCGGCCCAGCTTCTGTTGTTCGATGATCGCGGAGACGTCGACGGTGTTCAACCGTACCACGATATCAAACCTACGATAAAATGGACTCGTCAAGGTCAATGCGTCGGCTTATTGAAATTCTTGTACTCGCCGGAATCTTCACCGGCGCGTTTTTCTTCAGCGCGTCGATGGGTGTGGCTCGGCCCGAGTACTCGCGAAGAACTCAAAAGGAATGCAACTTCTGCCATCCGCCCGACTCCTGGAACTTGAACGACGCCGGCAAGTATTATCGCGACCATCATTACTCGCTGCAGGGCTACACGCCGCCGAAGCCCGAGAGCAAGTCAGAGAAGAAGTAGCGATAGTCGCCGCATGAAGATCCTGGTCCTCAATGGCGGCTCCAGCAGTTTCAAATGCTGGTTTCAGGATGTCCCGGAGGGCGACGGCCCTTCGGAGGGAGCGCCTCCGCGCTGGAGCGCGCGTGCCGACTGGAGCCGCAATTCGGGAGCCGCCAACGTCAAGATCACTCGATCCGATGGCGCTTCGGTCAAACGAACGATCACCGCCGATTCGCCCTCCCGATTCCTGGAACCGGTGCTCGAAGGGCTCTGGAAGGGCGACGCGAAAGCCATCGGCTCCCCGGCGGAGGTCGACGTGGTGGGCCATCGCATCGTGCACGGAGGGCCGAAGTATCGCGAAAGTGTTTTGATCACCGCGGAGGTTCGCTCGGGGATCGCGGAGCAGGCTGAATTCGCTCCGGCGCACACCCCGCTGCAGCTGGCAGCCATTGAGACCGTCATTCGCGTCATCGGAGCCAGCGTGCCTCAGGTCGCGGTCTTTGACACTGGATTTCATGCCACGCTCACGCCCGCAGCGTACGTTTACCCCGGGCCTTACGAGTGGCTCCAGCAAGGAATCCGGCGCTACGGATTCCACGGCATCAGCGTTCAATACTCCACGCGGCGCGCTGCCGAGCTTCTGCAGGTTCCCAAGAATTCGTCGCGGTTGATCGTCTGCCATCTCGGCAATGGCGCGTCGGTCAGCGCGGTCGCGAACGGCAAGAGCGTGGACACTAGTATGGGATTCACGCCGCTTGAAGGCATCATGATGGGCACGCGCTCGGGCTCCATCGATCCCAGCATTCTGGTGTATTTGATCCGGCGCCAAGACTCGACCGCGGATCAGATGGATGATATCCTGAACCGGAAATCCGGCCTGCTAGGCGTTTCCGGCATCTCCGGCGACATGCGCGAAATTCTGGAAGCTGTCGAGAAAGGGAACGAACGGGCGCGTCTGGCATACGACATCTACGCGCACCGCCTGACGCGCGAGATCGGCGCGATGCTGGCAGTGCTGGGCGGCGTGGATGCTATTGTCTTCACCGGCGGCATTGGAGAGAATTGCGCGCCGCTGCGCGAGGACGTTTGCCGCCAGTTTGGGTTTCTTGGTCTGAAATTGGATCCCGCGAAAAATGCCCGGCCTGATCTAGATCAAAACGTCGCGGCGGAAGGCTCCGAGGTGCAAGTTCTCGTCATTCGGGCCGACGAAGACTGGGAAATTGCTCGTGAATGTCAGCGGCTCCGTTCAGCACAGCCGCTTCGTGGGTGATGGCGGAGCGATTCTTCGGCAGCCGCAGCCAAAAGAGCGCGCCGCCCTTCTGGCCGCTATCCGGCAGGTCGCGATCCGGGGCGTCGGCCCAGATGTCGCCGCCATGATCGAGCAATGTTTGGCGAGAGAGCGCCAGGCCAAGCCCGAGCCCGTTCTTCTTGCCCGCGGTTACAAAGGGCTGGAACAACCGGCCCTGCAGCGCCGCACTGATCCCTGGCCCGGTATCCTCCACGCGAACCATGATGTTGTCGCCGGCCTTCTCGCCTCGAATGGAGATGCTGCCGCCTGAACGCATGGCCTCAATGGCATTCTCAAAGAGGTTGGCGAACACGCGTTCCATGCGCGCGCGCTCCATGGGGCATTCCAAGTCATCCTCCGACCTTCAAATGCATGGCGATGCCGCGAGCGTCGGCGGACGGCGCCACCGTATTCCAAGCCGCCGAAATCACTTCCCGCAAACTGCATAACTCACTGCCACTGGAGGCGCCGCGCACCACATCCAGCAACTCTTGCAGCATGTCCTGAATGCCACGCGATGCCCGGTAAATATTTCGGGCCAGGCGGCGCGACATCTCCGCCGGCATATCGCTGTCCATCATCATTTCAGCGCCTGCGTAGATGGCCGCCAGCGGGTTGCGGAGGTCATGCACAATGGATGTCGCAAGCTGTCCGATGGTGGAGATGCGCTCCTGCCGGATCAGTTCCTGCCGGGCCTGGCGGATGGATTGGCACATGCTCTGGAAGGTGCCCGCCAGCCTGCCCAGTTCATCCTGGCTCCGAACGTCGATCTGGTAATCGTAATTCTGTCTCGCGATTTCCGCCGCCGCCCGGTCCAGTTCCGCCACCGGCTGCATGATCTTGCGCGCCACCAGGTAAGTAATGACCAACGCGGCGACCAGCGCCAGCAGCCACAGCGCGACAATTTCGCGGCGCAACGCGGCCAGCCGCTGCCGCGCACCAGCCAACGACCGCACAATGAACAGCTGCCCCACCTGAGCGCCGCTGATATCGCGCAGCGGATTGAGCACCGCCAGGTAGTCTGGGATTTCGGTCGAGTTCATCAGCAAGCGCGGAGCGATGGCGGCTGTGATGGCCGGGGTGAGGGTGGAAGTGACGACGCGGTTCCCCGACACAAACACGTACTCGCTGCCGCCAGTGGAGTCTTTCAGCTTCTGTGCGACGGCCGCATCCACACGATAACCGGCCACCAGGACGTTCAGCAGCACCGGACCCGCCGGCGACTGCACGTAGACCGGGGTAACGACAACTTGAAACAATTCATTGTGATCCGGCTGGCCCTTTTGTACAAAGCCCGAAGCCTGCTTGGGAAATTGGGCGCGCGCCGCGCGGACCATCGGCAGGTCGTCGTTGAGCGCAAAGGAACCAGCCTGACCGTGGCTGGCCACCACGCGGCCCTGCCCATCCGCGACTAGAAAAAATGCATCTTCCTTCGAAAGTCTGGACCAAAGCTCGCCGGCCGTGTCACGGATGGTCGCCGCGTCTCCAGTTTTTAGAGCTGCGCGCACGTCGGACATGGTGCTCAGGATTTCGCTGATAGCGCCTAGCCGGTTCGCCCGCTCTCTCCACAAGGATTCATAGGCCTGAAAGCTGGCCTTAGCCTCATCTTCCACGCTGGCATAGCTGGCGCGGACGACGTCGCGCTGTACCAGCCAGCCGGTAATTGCAAACGCGAGGGTCATCACGAGCGAAGTCGGAATCAGGATTTTCCACAACAAGGACAGCCGGGAGAATCTCACGGTTTAGCACCCACGTAGGCCCCGGAATCGGTCGCGGGCGGATAGTCCTTCCCGAATTTGTTTTTGTGCGGCAATTCGAGATAGCCGCTTTCCGAAATCTGAATGGGCGCCAGTTCGAGCGGACCGTCCCCCACTTCGACAGTGCGTGCCAGCGCGGCCAACGTTGGCTCCGCGGCGCGCTCGTGGAACACGTGCGTCCGATACGCTCCAGGGCGAACATTGGCGATCTCGAATCCGCCATTCTTCCCCGATACCGCGAAGTACGGCGATTTCAACACCACGATGACGGCGCTCATACTGGGATGAATATTGCAAAAGACCCGCACTACACCCTCGCGGCGGAAAGCCTGAGATTTCGTGGTGCCGGGCGGATACAAGCCGATGTCGAAGATTTGCCCATTATAGTTGGAAAACGCATTATGGAAGATGGGGTCGACATTGGGAAAGTCCACCACAGTGCCCACGGAAACGGGGAGCACATGGGGAGTGAAGGTCTTGTTCTTCTGCACCATTTGCGCTCGCGCCGCGCTGGCCGGAATCACCGGCGCGCCCGCGGCAGGCTCCAGCCACACAACCACTCCCGAGTAATCGGTGTGCTTGCGCACGTTAGGATCGTGCGACGAGACCAATTCCACCCGGCCGCTGACCGTGGCGGCGAGGGCGGTTGTGCCGAGCAACGCCCATGCGAGTAAGCAGGGGGAGCGCTTGCTCAGGCGCGCGGTTCCGATCGCGCGGACGACTCTAAAACAAGTATGCAACTGCCAGGTCATAATGGTCGTTCAAACGATTGCCCAAACCCACATATGTGGTCCGCACTTGCCCGCCCTCCAGGCTCACAATCACATTGGGTGCGATGCGATACATCAAGTTACTGAAATACCCCTGATTCTTCGCGATATATTGATACGAAAGGTCGGAGTTCCGGTCAGCTTGCTGACCCCCAAAAACGTCCCAGGCCAGCCGCGCCGTGATCGGCACGCGGATCTGCGCCCAACCGCCGTTGCTGTGGACGGCGATCACGTCGTTCTCATAGGGCTGCACGATGAATCCTTGCGGCAGCGCGCCCAGGGGTTGGACGTTCTGGCCATGAAAAAACATTCCCGAAAACTCCAGCTTCGAAAAGGGCCGCAGGAACCAGTCCAGCGAATAGACTTCCGAAGGAACCAGGGTTTCGATGATTCGGTTCTGGTTAAAATGATAGCCGCCGGCGATCTCGAGGCGGCCAACGTCGCTCCAACGGTGCCACAACTCCAAACGTCCTTCCGCGCCAGGTCTGGAGTATTCCTGGTATGCCGAAGTTTGCGTATAGACGTTCGGATTAGAAGGGTAGTCCAAGGAACTGGTTACAAAAACGCCGGCCTGCGCGAGCAACCCGCTGCTTTCGCCCAAGGCGAATCGCTGTTCCACACGCACCTGAGGTTGCCACAACCACAAGTTTCCCGCCCAGGTGAGCGGTGAGTAACCAACCTGGGCCAACGAATCGGGATCCCGCGGCGAAATAATCGGCTTGTCCTGACCGAACATCACATGGGTATTCTTCCAATCAATATCGATGGCGGCGGTGCGCAGCCGCACCAGGTGATCCAGCGAGGAGGTGCTCCCGCCAAAGAAATCCATGTAGATCGACCCGCTGATCTTGCCATTCCAGAAAGTCTCGGGACCGTTGAATAAAAGGCCCAGCGTGCTTTGCCGCAAAGTGCCATCTCCGGTAAAGTCTCCCGGAGCGAAGGATGCCGCCAGGGGATTTTCCGCATTTCCGTTGAAGCGGCCGTTCACAGAGGCGTTGAACAGCGCCATGCCGGTGATCCGGATGGGGAATTTCTGAGAAGCTTCCACTTTGGTCTGAGCCAACTCATCGATTCGGTTCTCGTCCACCGCCTGGCGCTCGACGGTGGATGCGGACGCCGTCTCGCCTGGTTCTGCCGATGGCGCACCCAATCCTGAGACTTGTTGGCGCAACGCCCGCACTTCTTCGAGCAACGCCTGGTTATCTTTTTCCAATTGGTCGAGCCGGTCAAGAATCGCTTGTACCTGCGGAGGACTTTGACCAAAGGCGGCCACGCTCATGGCTAGAAATAGCAGAAACTTAATCCATTCGCATTTCATTTCCGAGAAGCTGCTCCAGTTTCTCCCGCACTACAGCGGGTGAATAAGGTTTCGCAAAGACCGCGTTGACGCCACGCCGGCGCAAGCGATCGGAAACATGCGGGTCGGTGGAGCCGGTGATCACGACAATCGGAATTCCGGCGTGCAACTGGTTGGTCCGCACACGGTCGATCAGTTCGAAGCCGTCCATCCCGGGCAGGTGCAAGTCGGTGACGAGCACGCGAATGTCTTCACGCCGGCTTTCGAGCAGCTCCCAGGCTCGGTCGGCGCTATCGGTCGTCAATATCTTCAGGCCTTGGATGCGGCTGAAGACGATCTCCAGGATGGACGCGCAGGTTTCGGCATCTTCGACAATCAGCACTGCGCCCCCGGGCATTCCGTTATTCACGGGAGGAAGCGGTATCCCACGCCGTGTACTGTCAGGAAATGGCGCGGCGAACTGGCATCGGGCTCCAACTTTTGACGCAGCCGCACCACGTGCGCGTCAACCGTACGAGTATTCGGAAACGATTCGTAGCCCCACACCGAGTTCAGAATCATGTCACGCGTCAGGGCCCGGTCCGGATTCTGCAGAAAATAGGTGAGCAGATTGTACTCGGCCGGCGTCATTTTCAGCGGATCGCCGTGCTTGGTAACAACGCGCCGCTCGAAATCCACCGCGACGGTGCCGAAGCTGCGCTACCTTGCGGGCGTCCGGCGAGGTCCTGCGCAGTACCGCCCGAATCCGGGCCAGCAGTTCGCGCGCGCCAAACGGCTTGACGATGTAATCGTCGGCGCCAATTTCCAGCAGTAGTACTTTGTCCACCTCCTCGCCGATGGCGCTTAAGACGATCATGGGCGTCTTCAGATTGGCGGCACGAACCTGCTTGCAAATCTCGGTGCCATTCATTCCGGGCAAACGCAGATCCACCAGCATCAAATCCGGCTTCACCGAAAGGGCGCGCTCATAACCAGCCTTCCCGTCGGCGACTAGAATCGGCTGAAAGCCCTCCTGTTCGAGCATAATGCCGATGGTGTCGCGCAGGCTTTCGTCGTCGTCGATCACAAGAATGGTGGTCATAGTAAACAGGGCTCTATTAGATCCTATCGCGACACGGCGCGCAGGCCTGCATACAATGGGGTGCTAAATCCCTGATTTTACTAAACGTTTACATCTCGGCAACGACTGACATCGGCCACTCGGCGATGATGGGACCGAAGAACAGGAGCCAGCGTGGACGTCTCCGGAGAAACACTTCGCCTGCGTACGATCGGGCCATTTACGCTCAGAGAAAATCTTTACCCCAGCGGAATGGCTCTGCCGAAGCACTCGCATCCGCAGGCGTACATCACGTTTGTGATCGAGGGCGCTTTTCGCGAGCGCTACGCCACTCGATCCATCCTGTGCCGCACGGGAATGGTTCGTTACCTGCCGGCGGGGGAAGTTCACGAGAACGAGATTCAGGCGCGGTCGCGATGCCTGCACGTCAGCAGCGATCCGTCCTCCTTCGACCAACTGCGCCAGCAGCCCGCTAGTCCCGATGAGACCGGCTGAGATGAGCGGACTCTCCGTTACTTGGCTTGCCAATCGGCTGTATGCCGAGTTCACGCGTCAAGATACGGCGTCGACGATGGCTCATCGAGGGACTGGTACTGGAGATCCTGGCTGAAATTGCGCGGTCGGATGCGGCCGATAGCGTTCGCGCGCGGCCCCGCGTTGGCTGAAGCAGGCGACGGAGATCGTGGAAGTCGCGGTTCCTGGAGCGGCTGAGCTCAGACCGAGATTGCGTCCGAGGTCGGGGTGCACTATGTGCATCTATCGCGCCAGTTCCACAAGTACAACCGCTGTACCGTCGGGCGAACTGATCCGACAGCGCAGGGTTCAATACGCGTCGCATTTGTTGGCGCACTCGCGGACGCCTCTGGCCGAAATCGCGCTGGTGTGCGGTTTTTCGGATCAGAGCCACTTGTCGTTTCTGTTCAAGCGCTACATGGGACTGAGCCCGTCGAAATTCCGAGCTCTGGCGGGATTGGATTCGGCTGCGGGGCCTCGGAGGAATTGGAAATGAGCGTCCCCAAGAGTGCGGACGCCGCACGCAAGAGTGCGTGCGCCGCATAGCAAGGGCAGAGCTAAACCAGACGGCTGTGGATGTGCATGCCGCGCGTCAAGCGTTCGATGCACGGGACATTTGTCGGCGATCTCCAGCAATCTCGCGCGCTGCTCCTCGGTCAGGTCTCCAGTCAGTTCGATGTCTCGATCGATGCGGTCCAGCATCCCTTCTTTGGTCTCGCAATCCGCGCAGTCCTCAGCGTGGATTTTCGAATGCCGCAGCCGGACGGTCACGCTCGTCGAGCGGCCACTGTTTGCGCCGCGCATACATTCCGAGCGTCATGGATGTGCACGCGCCCAACGCCGCGGCCAGCAATTCGTAAGGCGACGGCCCGGCATCCTCGCCGCCGACATCCTTGCGGTTCGTCCGAGAAGCAGACGATGCGATCCGACAGCGATCTCCTGCGCGAATCCGGCCGCGCTTCCGCGGACCACCACCTCGGGAGGAGCCGCGGCCATCAGCTCTCCAATTCGCCCGCGGCAACTTCATCCACGTAGCACCAGATCCAGCGCTCGCCTGGTTCGATGGACCGCATCAGCGGATGGCTCGACGAATGAAAATGCTTGGTCGCGTGCTTGTTCTTCGAGGAATCGCAGCAACCCACCTTGCCGCACTCCAGGCACATGCGCAGGTGCACCCACGAATCGCCGATCTTGACGCACTCCTCGCACACATGCTTGGATGGGTTCGTGACGGTGATTTGATTTAGATGCGTGCAGTGTTTTGCCATGGCTAGCCTCCGCTGGTGGCTCGGTTTCGCCTCGGTCTTTCGAGCGCGGCTCGATCCCAATTTCGCCAGGTTCGCCCCGGCCTCGTAGGTGGTTTGGAAGAAGTCCATCAATTCCGATTCGGCCTCGCCGATTGAGATGCCGCCGCGCTCCGGATGTCATCGTACATGCAGAAGGAACTCGCCGATTCCCGGATGATAGAACGCGGGCTTCGGAAGCACCGCGGCAGGTCTTGAATCCGGCCGGCTCGGGCGTCGTGTAGGAGTAGAACGCAGGACCCTTGATCTCGCCGCCGCCGGGCCAAAATCCGGCGCTGCTCACTTCGTGCGAGTAGGCTTCCTGCATCATTTCTGCATATCGGGGATCGGACCGGGGCGGCGCAAGCGCGTCCCGAGAATCGCGTCACGGCGAGATCGAAGCTGCCCCAAAAGAAATGCACGGGGCTGCATTTGCCGATGAATCGCGCTCGAAAGTTCTTCAGCACTTTGTCGACCGAAATGAGAAGGCGGTGGAACCGTTCGACGTATTCGCGATCGTACGATTTATGCGCGCGGTCGTCGGCGAAGGGAATCGGATTCGCCACTTCGTCGGGATGCGCGTGAATCTTCACCTCGATTTTCAGGGCGGCGAGTGTGCTCATGACGTCCGCATAGAAGTCGGCCACGGTGCGCGGGGCCAGATCCAAGGTTGCGAACGTCGCCTTCGCTGGTCCGGATCACCAGTTTGTGCCCGATGAAATCGAATTCCATTTCGAAGACGCCGCGCGGATAAGGAATCGCCGACGTGGTGAGACCGCGTGCGCTCACATACAGCGTCGCATTCCAATAATGATTGACCAGCGGCGTCAGGGCCATGCGGATCTTTCCGACAATCTGGGTCCACATGTGGAGCGTGTCGTACGTTTCTTGCCAGGCGGCGAGTGGAAGTTCCGGCCAAGCGTCTAGATGGACTCATCAATTCAATTCTACGCGGCTTTGGATGTTTAAGGCGTTGCACTGATAAGTTATAAAGGCATGCGAACTCAAGTTGGTATCGTCGGGGCTGGGCCGGCCGGCCTGATGCTTTCCCATTTGCTGCACCTGGCCGGCATCGAGTCCGTTATTCTGGAGTGCCGGAGCCGCCAATATATCGAAGATCGGGTGCGCGCGGGCGTGTTGGAGCAAGGCACGGTGGACCTGATGATCGAAACCGGCGTCGGCGAGCGCTTACGGCGCGAAGGCTTGCGGCACGATGGCGTTTGGTTCAGCTTCGAGGGCCGACGTCACCGCATCCACTTGTCCGAGTTGACCGATGGGCGAGCGATCACCGTCTACGCGCAGCAGGAGGTGGTGAAGGATCTGGTACAGGCGCGCATCGGCGCCGGTGAACCGATCGTGTTCGAGGTAGAGGATCTCTCAGTACACGATCTCGATTCGCCACTACCGAAAATCCGGTACCGTTTGGATAGACGTCGAGCAGGAGATTACATGCGACTTCATCGCCGGGTGCGACGGTTTTCACGGCGTCTGCCGGGGGTCGGCGCCCGAGGGTGTCATCACTGCTTACGAACGCGTATATCCTTTTGCGTGGCTTGGGATTCTCGCAGACGCGGCGCCCACCTCCGAGGAGCTGATCTACACCTATCACCCGCGCGGGTTCTCGCTCTTCAGCATGCGATCGCCCCAGATCACGCGGCTTTATCTGCAATGCACGCCGGATGAAGATCTCGCTCAATGGCCCGACGATCGCATATGGGAGGAGCTGATTCGGCGGATGCGGACCGAGGACGGGTGGACGCCGGCGGTGGGTCCCGTGATTCAGAAGGGCGTGACCGGAATGCGCAGCTTTGTGATTGAGCCGATGCAATATGGCCGGCTGTTTCTGGCAGGCGACGCCGCGCACATCGTGCCGCCGACTGGGGCCAAGGGGTTGAATCTTGCGATTTCGGATGTGCTGGTACTTTCGCAAGCGGTGGAAGCGTTACTACAAATCCGGCAGGCGGGATCTTCTCGACCAATATTCGGTGAAATGTTTACGCCGGATCTGGAAAGTGCAGCGCTTTTCCTGGTGGATGACGTCGATGCTGCATTTGTTTCCGGGTAGCGACGGCTTCGATCACCGGCGGCAGCTCGCCGAGCTGGATTACATCACCAGTTCGCGCGCGGCGATGACGTCGCTGGCGGAGAATTACGTCGGGTTGCCGCTGGATTAGGTACAATTGGGGACTTGAGTCGATCAACTTTGCGCCTCTTCATTTCCATTTGCGGTTTAATCCTGGCGCCCATTTCCGCCTCCGGCCAGATTATGATCGACACTTTCGCCGGTGGCTACATTCCTTCGGGAGTACCGGCGCAAAACGTCGCTTTCGGCATCATTGCTGGAATTACTAGGGATTCGAACGGCAATTTAGTTTTCTGCGACAGCACCGCCAACGTGATCCGGCGCATCAACGCCGATGGAACCATCCAAACCCTCGGCGGGGTCGGAATTCCGGGCTACAACGGCGACGGGGGGCCAGCCGCGGGTGCGCTACTCAACGCTCCTGCCTTTCCTACCTACGATGCCGAAGGGAATCTGTATTTCGCCGATACCGTCAATTTCCGAATTCGCCGCATCGACTTCTCCGGCAATATTGCGACTGTTGCGGGCACGGGAATCCAAGGCACCCTCGGAGCTGACGGACCCGCCACACAAGCTCAAATCTCCTACGTAGTCGGCCTAGCAATCGACCAGTCGCACAACGTCTATTTCGCCGAACCCGACTACGCCGTCAATGGGCAGGGTAACCCTTGGGAGGTTCGTAGGATCACGCCTTCGGGACAGATCGAAATGTATGCGGGTTGCGCAGCGTGCCCGGAGGAGGTTGATGACGTTCCTGCCACGCAATCCAGGTTTAGCCTTGTTTCGGCGCTGGCCTCCGACCAAGCGGGAAACCTATACATATCGGATGGCCCGCACCTGCTTCGTGTTTCTTCCGACGGAATAATTCACCATTTCGCAGGGTTTGGCGCTCCATCGACAACCGGCACGGGCAATGGCGGGCCGGCTCTCAATGCTCCTCCAAGCGATTTCATCGGGCTTGCCGCTGACTCGGAGGGAGACGTTTACACCGAAGAGGTGAGCACCGTTATGGGTGGAAACGGCGGATTCGTCATCCGGCGCATCGGAACGGATGGGAATATCAATGTTGTGGCCGGCACCTTCACGGGGACTTCCCAAGGCGATGGCCCTGCGTTGCAGACCGAACTGTTTCCGAACTACGGATCTGGCCTGACCGCCGATGCCAACGGGACGGTGACATTTGCGGAAGCCTACAATCTCCGCCAATTGACGACCCAAGCCAAGATACAAACTGTCGCGGGTGGTCAGCCTCTACCTGCGCCGGACGGAACCGCGGCACTCGACACATGGTTCACAGAACCGAACTCGTTAGCGTTTGATCGCGCCGGTGAACTTTACGTCGGTCAGACTTGCATTATTCAAAAGATCGATTCGGCGGGTCTCCTTTCCACAGTGGCCGGTACCGGCCAGTGTTCCTCTACTCCACCAAGTGGTCCCGCGTTGACAACCGAACTAACTGAGGTCAACAGCATAGCAGTGGACAGCAAAGGCCAAGTTTACTTCGCGGACGCCTCCGGATCGGTGTACGTCGTTTCGACGGAAGCCGTGATCAGCAAAGTAGCGGACCTAAATTCCGGGCAACAAGGAATCTTCCCCAAACTTGCAATTGATTCCCAAGATCGGGTGTACTTCGCTAGCTTTTTTGGTCGTTTCGACCGGATCGCTCCGGGATCACCACCGCAGGACTTCAGCAATACATTTGGCCCCGGCGATGGTCAGGGCATTGCGGTTGATGCTGCGGACAACATTTACATCTGTTGCCGGAATGGAGCTGGAGCTATTGAGCGCTACACACCGGATCTGAACTTTACTCTCCTCAACATTTCGAGCTTCATAGACACAAGCTTCCCGCCGGCGTATGGGCTCGCTATTGATGCTTCTTCCAACGTTTGGCAGGGGAACAAAAGCGGCCCCCACCCCGGGTTATTCAAGGAAAACCTCGCCTTTGGAGGTGGTTGTTGCTCTTATGGAGACGGGGGAGCGGCGGAGTCCGCGTATATCTCACCTTCAGCACTCGCCTTTGCGCCGAACGGCGATCTCTATTTCCTGGACGCGGCCGCCGCCCGTGTTCGGCGAATTCACGGATCACCTCCCACCGTGGCGCCCGCGATTTCCGCCGGCGGGATCGTCAATGCGGCCAGCCTAGCCGGCGGCACCATCGCTCCGGGCGAGTTGATCACTATTTTCGGCTCCAACTTCGGGCCTCCCGGTCTCGATGTCGCCGCAGCGCAGAACAACATCATTCCGAAGGCGCTGAACAACGTACACGTGTACTTTGGCCTTGGCAACGAAGGCGCCATCACGGCGCGCACCCCGAACCAAATCAACGTGTTCGTTCCTTACGGTGTTGCAAACAGTACTTCCACTCAAGTGATCGTTGATGTGGACGGCGTCACCTCGACCCCGGTCACGGTTCCAGTCGCTTCTTCCGCGTTCGGGCTCTCCACTGTCGACGCGAGTGGATCGGGCCAAGGCGCGATTTTCAATCAGGACGGTTCGTATAACAGCCACGCGAATCCTGCTGCGCGCGGGTCAATCGTCACATTGTTTGGAACCGGCGAGGGAGTGACTACGCCCGCGCTACCCGATGGAGCGCTCGTGATCTCGACTCCGTATTCGACGACGCAGGCTGCGGTCACGGTCAAATTTGGCGAAAAAACAGCAACGATCCAATACGCGGGAGCCGCGCCATTCCTGCCCACCGGGGTCTTCCAAATCGACGCGACCATACCGGCCGGGGTCAGCCCCGGCGATGTGCCGATCGCGGTGTCGATCGGTGGAATCAGCACCACGCGCACGGTCACGGTCGCTGTCGAGTAGCTGGCCGCCGTATAATTCGAAAAGGTGGACGTCATGAAGTGCCTGCTCCTCTTTTGCGTTTCGCTAGCGGTGCTCGGCGCCGGCGACAAGAAGCTCCCTATCGACGAGACTTCCAACGATCTTCTCGACATCTTGGTTTCGGCGCCGCTGGATAAAGATCAGATCAAACAGGAACTCGGATCGGATTTGAGCGCCGACATCGTGGTCATCCGCTTGACGGCGCGGCCCGTGAGCGATAAACCGGTTCAATTGAGCCTGGACGATTTCCTGCTGATCTCTGGCAAGGACGGCCAGCGCTCTGAGCCGTTTGCGCCTGGGCAACTAGCCGGGAGGGACAGCCTGGCCGTGACCCCAGGTGGAATGCGCAGGGGGCTGGGAGACCATCCGAATCGGCCGACCATCGGATTCGGCGGCATCGGAATTGGCGGCGGAGGGGTGGGCAATTCCGGCGCAACTCCCACCCCGGACGTGAAAGTCGAGGAATCGCGTGACGACAAAGAGAATCCGCTGCTTGCGGCGCTGAACGCAAAGATTCTGCCTGAAAAAGAGATCAGCGAGCCTACCTCAGGACTTCTGTTCTTCCAGATTGTGGGCAAGGTGAAGCCGAAGGACCTGGAACTGCATTACAAAGGACCGGCGGGCAAGATGGCCCTCCGATTCAGGCCGGAAAAATAAAGAAGGGCTGGCGCGGGGACCAGTCGCGCCAGCATTGGAGCGGCGGCCGCTGATTCTTTGGCGGCCTACGATAAAATCCACTTCCTCACGGTCGTGGTTCAGTAAGCTAGACGCCGATTCCACCAAAAGGATTTCATTGTTTGTGGTGGTGTATTCTGTATCTGAATCTGGAGAAGCATTGTACAAAGCAAAGATAACCGCGCTCGGCTGCTATACGCCGCCGGGAGTGCTGACCAATCAGGATCTGGAAAAGATGGTGGACACCAACAACGAGTGGATCTGTCCAGCGCGTCGGCATCCTGCGAGCGCCACATCGCGCCGCCGGAGATGGCCACGTCCGACATGGCGGTGGAGGCGGCGCAAGATCGCTCTGGAGCAGCGCGGGATCGACGCCGCCGAGTTGGATGCGATCCTGGTGTGCACGGTGACGCCCGACATGCTGTTTCCGTCCACCGCCTGCCTGGTGCAAGACCGGCTGGGCGCGAAGCGCGCCTGGGGATTCGATCTGGTGGCGGCCTGCTCGGGCTTCATTTACGGACTGACCACGGCCGCGCACCTGGTTTCGGCGGGCTCGCATAAGAAGGTGCTGGTGATCGGCTCCGACACCATGTCGCGCATCATCGACTACACGGACCGCTCCACCTGCATTCTGTTCGGCGACGGCGCGGGAGCGATGCTGATTGAGCCCACCGAGGAAGGCGAAACCGGATTCATCGATTTCCTGCAATCAGATCGATGGCTCGGGCGGCGACTATCTGAAGCAGCCCGCCGGCGGCAGCCGCATGCCCGCCAGCGCCGAAACCGTGGCCCAGCGGCTGCATTACGTGAAGCAGGATGGCCAGCAGGTTTTCAAATACGCAGTCCGCAAGATGGAAGAATGCTCGCGCGAGCTGCTGGAGCGCAATCATCTGACAGTGGACGATGTGGGCGTGATGATTCCGCATCAGGCCAACCGGCGCATTATCACGGCCGCGGCGGAGCGGCTGGGCATCAGCTGCGATCGCGTGGTCATCAATATCGATCAGTATGGAAATACCACGGGCGCGACCATCCCCCTGGCTACGCGCGACGCTTTGCGCTGCGGCAAGCTGAAGAAGGGCGATCTGGTGCTGTTCGCCGCCGTGGGCGCGGGCTACACTGTGGGCGCGAACCTGTGGCGCTGGCAGATGTAGGGTCCACTGGCCGCCTGAGACCAGAGCACGAAACAAGACGGCATCGAAACAGAAAACATGGAAACAAAAAAAGCGGTGGTGTTTGGATGCCGTGGGCAGCTTGGCATCGAGCTGGTAGCGGTCCTCGCGGAGCGTGGCTATCAAGTGACGGGGTTCGACCGATCGCAGGTGGACATCAGCGATAGCGCGCAAGTGGAGCAGGCGTTCGCGCGGGAAGATCCCGCCATCGTGATCAACGCCGCCGCGTACAATCATGTGGACGTCGCGGAAAAGGAACCGGCGCCGGCGATGGTTGCCAATGGATTGGCGGTTCGCAATCTCGCGATGTGCTGCCGGCAGTTCGACGCCCGCTTCGTGCATTTCTCTACCGACTATGTGTTCGACGGAACGGCTGGCCGCGCGTACACCGAGGAAGACGCCACGCATCCGCTGGGAGCGTACGCGGTCTCGAAGCTGGCCGGTGAGCTGTATGCGCAGGCTTATCTGGATCATCCGCTGATCATTCGCACCTCGGGCGTGTTCGGTCCGGGCGGCCTGAAGACGGCGCGCGGCAACTTCATCGAGCTGATGCTGCGGCTGGCGGCCAACCAGCGGCCAGGCGAAAACCGCATCCCATCCGGGTAGTGGACGATCACGTGGCATCGCCCACCTATGCGCCTCTGCTGGCGTCGCGCTCGGCCGATTTGGTGGATCGCGGATTGACCGGAGTCTTCCACGTGGGCGGCGGCCAGGCTATCTCGTGGTTTGATTACGCCTCGATGATTTTTCGAATCGCCGGTGTGAATCCAGAAGTGAAGCCCACCAGCGAACGCGAATTTCGCACCGCCGCGCGCCGGCCGAAGTACTCCGCTCTTTCGAACGCCAAGATGGAACGCTCGGGCATCGAGCCGTTCCCGCCGCTGGAGACGGCCGTGCGAATGTACATGGAAGCGCGGGCGCGGCAGCATGCGACGATGAATCCAGGAGATTGAAATGGCTGCAAAGAAACTACTGATGCTGGTCGGCGATTACGTAGAAGACTACGAGGTGATGGTGCCGTTCCAGGCGCTGCTGATGGTGGGGCACGTGGTTCACGCGGTTTGTCCCAACAAGCGAGCCGGCGATTCGGTGCGCACCGCGATCCACGATTTTGAGGGCGACCAGACATACAGCGAGAAGCGGGGTCACAATTTCACTTTGAACGCGACTTTCGACGAAGTCCGGCCGGAGGACTACGACGGTTTGGTAGTTCCAGGCGGGCGCGCGCCCGAGTATATCCGGCTCAATGCGCGAGTGCTCGAAATAGTGCGTCACTTCGCCAGCGCCGACAAGCCGATCGCAGCCATCTGTCACGCGGCGCAATTGCTGGCCGCCGCCGACGTGCTGCAGGGGAAGACCTGCAGTTGTTATCCAGCCGTGGGACCCGATGTTACGCGGGCGGGTGGGACATTCGTGGATGTAGCGATGGACCAAGCCCATACCTGCGGAAAGCTGGTGACTGCGCCCGCCTGGCCGGCACATCCGGCTTGGCTCGCGCAGTTTCTCGAGGTGCTGGGGACGCGTATCGAACTCTAACGCCGGAACCACATGGGCCAAGTGGTAATTGCCGGCAAGCCGAACATGCCCCGGAAGATGTTTGGACAGGTCGTATCAGGCGCGAAGGCTTTCGTCGCGATCTCTAAATCGGAGTAGTAACGGATCGCCTGCTGCACGGCCGACGGTTCAGGCGCGGCGGGATCGGCGATCGATGTACCTTCCATCGCCTACCGTTATAGCCGCCGCATTCCAGCGTGTCAACGGGGTAGATCCGGGGGGTGGGATCGGCCGAATTTCCGTCCCCAGAAGAGCAATATGGCCACCACGAGAACGACGATCAGTTCCGGTAAGCCGATTTCGTGAACCGACATGTTTTTATGTTACTCTGCATGCTTCCTGCAATGCGCTGGTATTACCGAAAACTTGCTGACGGCCTGGTGATCACGCACGCCCGTCCGGAATTCGCGGTGCAACTCGAGGAACTGCAGCGCATCAGTTTCCCCACGCTGGCCGAAGAAGAGCGCTTCAAGAGCCGCCACTACCTGAAGCACATGGAGCTGTTCGAGGACGGCCAGTTCGTCGCTCTGGATGGCGATCGCGTGGTCGGCGCAACCACCACGCTGCGTCTGGATTTCGACTTCGATCACGTGGATCATACCTTCGGCGAGATCATCCAGGGCGGCTGGCTCACTTCGCACCAGCCGGACGGCGCCTGGCTCTACGGGGCCGACATCAGTGTTCATCCTGATTACCGAGGACGGGGAATCGCCACCGCTCTTTATGCGGCGCGGCAGGAAGTGGTGTGGCGGCTGGGGCTCAAGGGGCAGGTGACGGCGGGAATGATTCCCGGCTACAGCGCTGTCAAGGACAAGATGACGGCCGAGGAATATTACGCAGGCGTCCTGGCCGGGCCGTTTCGCGATCCCACGCTGTCGCATGCAGATGAACGCCGGCTTCGAGCCGCGCGGCCTGCTGGCGAACTACCTCAACGATCCGGTTTGCGACAACTACAGCGTCCTGCTGGTGCTGGAGGCGCGGGAAGAACGTGAAGCGGCGCAAATCAGGGAGCATGCCATGTCTTATATTCGATTGAACACCGAGATTCCAGGCCCCAAGGCGAAGCAGTTTCTGGCGCGGCGCGCCGCGGCCGTTCCCTCCGGCCTGGCCCGCGCCACCGACGTGGTGGTGGAGCGCGCGGAGGGCTCGCTGGTCTTTGACGTGGATGGCAACACGCTGATCGATCTGGCGGGCGGCATCGGGATGCTCGCGGTGGGCCATTCGCCGGCGCCGGTGGTGGAGGCCATCCAGCGACAGGCGGAGAAGTTCATTCATCCCTGCGCGCTGGTCGCCACCTATGAGCCTTACGTCGCGCTGGCGGAATTGTTGAACGAAGTGACGCCGGGGACGTTTCCCAAAAAAGACGCTTGTTTGCCAACAGCGGCGCCGAGGCCATCGAAAACGCGGTGAAGCTGGCGCGCAAGTACACCGGGCGCTCGACGGTGATTTGTTTCGAGGGCGGCTATCATGGCCGGACGCTGCTCACTCTGAGCCTGACCAGCAAGTACGGCCTCTTCAAGAGCGGCTTCGGTCCGTTTGCTCCGGAGATTGTCCGGCTGCCGATTCCGAACACTTATCGCACGCCCGCAGGGCATGACGGCGGACGAGTATCGTCGATTTCGGCATCCAGCAACTGGAGCACGCTTTCACCGCGCAGGTGGATCCGTCGGCAGTTGCGGCGATCGTGATTGAGCCGGTGCAAGGCGAAGCCGGCTTTCTGCCGGTGCCCCCGCGCTTTCTGCAGCGCATTCGCGAATTGAGCGAGCAGCACGGCATCGTGATGATCGCCGACGAAGTGCAGTGCGGATCGGGACGAACCGGCCGGATGTTCGCCGTGGAGCACTATGGCATTGTGCCCGACATGATCGCGTCGGCGAAATCGCTGGGAGCGGGCATGCCGATTGGAGCGGTAACCGGCCGGGCCGAGATCATGGACTCCGCGCACCTGGGCGGCGTCGGCAGCACCTATGGCGGCAATCCCGCTGGCGTGCGTGGCGGCGCTCGAAGCGCTGAAGATGATTCGACAGCCGGAGTTCCTGGCGCATGCCAACCGGCTGGGCGAGGTGATGCGCGAAGTGCTGGAAGGCTGGACAGCACCAGCTGGCCGGTTGTCGGCGACGTGCGCGGCCTGGGTCCCATGATGCTGGTGGAACTGGTGACGGACCGCGAGTCGAAGACGCCTCTGCCGGCCACGGATACGCTGGCCGTGGTGCGCCACGCGGTTTCGAATGGCGTGCTGCTGATTCGGGCCGGCCTGTTCAGCAACTGCATCCGCTTCCTGCCGCCGCTGAATATGCCGGAGGACATGCTGCGCGAAGCGTTGGAGGTAGTGGGTCGCGCGATTGAGACTGCCGTTGCGGACCGCTTGCTGACGCGCGCGGCTCAGTAAAAAAGCACTCATGGACGTGAGCGTCTCCGCCAAGCGACTGTTGCCGTGGCTGGTCGCCGTCGCGTTCTTCATGGAGTCGCTCGACACCACGATTCTGAACACGGCCGTGCCCGCCATCGCGCGAGGCGCTCAAGGTGGCTCCGCTCAGCATGAAGTCGGTGCTGGCGAGCTACACGTTGAGCCTGGCGGTCTTCATTCCGATCAGCGGCTGGATGGCGGATCGCTTCGGAACGCGCCGGGTGTTCGCGTCCGCCATCGGCCTCTTCACGCTTGGGGTCGTTTCTCTGCGGCATATCGAGCAACATCCATGTGCTGGTCGCGTGCCGCATCCTGCAAGGCTGCGGCGGAGCCATGATGGTGCCGGTGGGCCGGCTCACCCTGGTGCGGACGTTCGCCAAATCCGAACTCATCCGCGCCATGAGCTTCGTCGCCATCCCCGGCCTGATCGGCCCGATGCTCGGACCCGATCGCCGGCGGCCTGATCGTCGGCTACTTTCACTGGCGGGTCATCTTTTTCGTGAACATTCCGATCGGCCTGGTCGGGCTTGTACCTGGTCTATCTGCATCTGCCCGACTACCGCGAAGAGCACACGCATCCGCTCGATGTCGTCGGGCTGATCCTGTTCGGCTCCGGCATCGCGCTGCTGTCGTATGTGCTGGAGGTGTTCGGCGAGCATACGCTGAGCGCGCGCGAAATCCTGGGGCTGCTGGCGATTTCCGTCGCTGCTGCTGGCGGGCTACGGACTGCACGCGACGCGGACCGCGTTTCCGCTGCTGCGTCTGAGCCTGTTTCGCATCCGCACCTTCCGCGCGGCGGTGAGCGGCAGCTTCTTCACGCGCCTGGGCATCGGCGGCATCCCGTTCCTCTTTCCGCTGCTCTACCAGGTCGGCCTGGGATTCACGCCGATTCAATCCGGCCTGCTGATGATGCCGCAGGCGCTCGCGGCCATGAGCCTGAAGATGACGATGCCGCGGATTCTGGCGCGCTTTGGCTATCGCGGCGTGCTGATTTCGAACACCGTGATCCTCGGCCTGCTGATCCTGCTTTTCGCGACCATCGGCGCGGGCACGCCGGTCTGGCTGATCGTGGCTGCAGGCGTTCTGCTATCGGATTCTTCACCTCGCTGCAATACACCAGCATGAACACGCTGGTCTATGCCGACGTCACCGAGGAACAGACCAGCAGCGCCAGCTCCATCGCCAGCACCATGCAGCAGATGTCGATCAGCTTCGGCGTCGCGATCGCGTCGCTGGTCACCGCGTTCTTCATTCCCGACCGCTTTCATTCGAGCGCGCCGGAAATGATTCACGGCATCCACCAGGCATTCTTCGTCCTGGGCGGATTCACGATTTTGTCGACCATCGTGTTTCGCGAATTGAAGAGCGACGATGGTGCAGCCACCAGCCGGTATAGGGTGCTGGAGCACGCGGGATGAGGTTCTGAATTCTGAATTCTGACTTCTGAATTCTGCATTCAGAATTCTCGTACCCTAAGAGAGTGCTGAAACATATCCTGTTTGTTTGTCTTGCCACGGTTCCCGCGTTTGCGGAGGTGCACCCGCTGACGCTGCGGCAAGCCGTGGAAATCGCCCTCAAAGAGAATCTCGACCTGGTACTGTCACGCCTAGACCAGCAGAAGGCGCAGGCGGCCATTCGCGTCGCCAAGGACCCGTTCGTGCCAAAGCTCTACGCGGGCAGCGGACTGGCGAAGGTCTGGGGCTACCCCACCAGTATCGAAGGCGCGGCGCCCTCCATTATCCAAACCCGGACCGATATGGCGCTGTTCAACCGAGCGAAAACCTACGAGCTGGCTCGTGTTCGGGAGACGGCGCGGGGCGCGGAAATCGACACGCAGTCCAAGAGCGATCAGGTAGCGTATCAGACCGCGACGGCCTTTCTGGATGCGCAACAATTGGATCGCAGCAAGCAGTCGCTCCAGCTCGAGGTGGAAGGCCTGCAACGAGTGAGCCGGGCCGTCGGCGTGCAGGTGGAAGAAGGCCGACAGCTTCCCATCGAGAATAAGCGCGTCGCGGTTGACCTGGCGCGAGCCAGCCAGCGGCTGTCGGCGCTGAACGACGATCTGGACTATTCCGAGGCGTCGCTCGCGGTGGTGCTGGGCTATGCTGCGACAGACCGCGTTCAGCCCGTGCAAGAAGAGCGGGCGGCTTTCGAGATCCCGGGGAGCGAACAGGCCGCCACAGAACTGGCTTTCGAAAACAACAAGGACATTCGCAAGCTGGAGTCGCAGCTCCAGGCTAAGGGCTTCGAAGTGAAGGAGGCCGAAGCGACGCGCCTGCCCGTGGTGGACCTGGTGGCCCAATACGCGCTGTTTGCCAAAACTAATTATCAGAACTTCTTTACTCGTTTCCAGCGCAACAATGGCGAGCTGGGCGTCTCTATCCAGATCCCCCTGCTCACGGGATCGGCATCCAAGGGTCTCGCTTCCCAAGCGCAAACCGACATCCTGGAGTTACGTACGCAAATGAGTCAGGTTCGCAACCGCATCCAGCTGGACACGCAGAAGAGCTATCAGGAATTGCAGAAGGCGACGTCCGCGCAGGAGGTGGCACGCCTGGATCTGGATTACACGCGCGATCAGGTTTCGCTCCTGCTGGCGCAGCTCGGCGAAGGGCGCGCCACCGAGCAGCAAGTGGACAACGCGCGGCTCACCGAACAAGAGAAATGGATCGCATTCTACGACGCGCAGCACGCGGTTGAAAACGCGCGGCTGGATTTGCTGCGGCAGACAGGGACATTGCAGGCGGCGTTGCGCTGACTTCGTCCCGGGGCAGCGATCGCGTGGCTAGTTTACTTTGTCGACTTTACTTTATCGACCCAGCCATCTTCGTCGCGCATGGAGGGTGGCCGCATTCACACTCTATATCGGGGGTGCCAGCCTGTCCCTCGCAGAACGTGCTGCAATACTTCTCCTGGGTAACGCAGCTGCAGCTTGGATGGGCGCACTTCTTCGTATCTGCCATTATCAAATCTCCTGCGTGGTAGACGGTTCAGGGGCCAAACCCTTTCGCTTATTCTAACAGGCGAGAGTTTTCGGCAGGGTCCCGCACTAGGAAATTTGAACCCTACGCGCTTTCTTATTGCCTTGCTCCTGACCTTGTTAGCGGCCTGCAGCACCGATCCAAAGGCCGCCGGCAAGAGGTACGTGGCGAACGGCAATAAGTACTTCGCGCGCGGCCAATATCAGGGAAGCATCCATCCTCTACCGGCGTGCCCTTCGAAAGGATCTGCGCTCGCCCGACGCCTGGTATGGTCTGGGCTTGGTGAACGCCAAGTTAGCCGAATTGCCAGAGGCGCGCAAAGATTTCAGCCGCGCGATGGAACTCGATCCAGCCAATCAGGACGCAGTTGTCCAGCTGGGCGATCTCGATCTGGCGTTTTACCTGCTAGACCCACGTGGCGGCCGGGGGTTCCTGGCGGATCTGAAGGAACTCACCGATCGCATCCTGAAAAACAATCCGCGCTCCTTCGATGGCCTGCGTTTCTCCGGAAACATCGCGCTGGCTTTGAACGACACCGCTGGTGCGATCCTCCAATTCGAGCAGGCGAACCGGGTGAAGCCCGACCAGCCGGACCTGACGCTCACCCTGGTTCAAACGCTGTTCGCCGCCCGGCGGGACGAGGAAGCAGAAAGCCGAGCCTTTGCGCAACTCGATCGTCAAAAGGGGTTCGCGCCGCTGTACGATGCCTTGTATGTACACTACATGCGCGGCAACCGGCCAGAACTCGCAGAGCAGGTCCTCGAACGGAACATCGCCAATAATCCCACCCAGGCGGCCGGCCTGGTCCAGCTCGCATTCCACTATTTCTTGCTTCATCGCAGGGCGGAGTCGCAAGCCGCCATTGAACGCGTGACGTCCGATCCCAAGTCATTTCCCGATGGACGCCTCGACGCCGGGGACTTCTATGTGCGCGTGCGCGACTATCCCTCTGCGCTCTCCGAGTACGAAGCGGGCGAGCGGCAGAGCCAGAGTTCAAAGAAAACCCGCGTGTATCGCAAGAAAATGGCTGAGGTGCTGGCCACCCAGGGCGTGCGCGATCAAGCGGAGAAGATTGTCACGGGATTGCTCAAGGACGATTCAAAAGATCCGGAGGCGCTCGGGCTGCGCGCGACGTTAATGCTGGCGTCGGGCGATCCCGGGAAGGTGAACGAGGCGATCGCTATGTTGCAGCCGTTAATCGCTAAAATGCCTAGAAACGCCACGCTGTATTTCAACCTAGGCCGGGCATATATGGCCTTGCCTGACCAGAAGACTCAACAGAACAGGGACCAGGCGCGAGAACAGTTAGAGGCAGCGTTGCGCCTGGATCCCCACTATGCGCCGGCCAAGCTGGCTTGGGCGGAATTGGCGCTGGCACGCGGCGAACCCGATAGAGCGGCGCAAGCAACGGCGGAGGTCCTGAGCGAAGATGCAAGCAACCTGGCAGCCCGGTTGATGCGGGCGAGAGCGCTGGTCAGCATGGCCGAACCCGAAAAAGCTCGCGCCGAGCTTGGCACGGCGCTCCAGTTGGACCCAACGTCCCAGGAAGGCCGCCGGCAACTCGCGGAATTGGATTTCCGGGAACGTCGCTACAAAGAAGCCGAGGAGGGGTTTCGCGCCCTGCTCGAGGCCAACGACACTCGAGCCGCCCAGGGTTTCCTGAAGACCCAGATCGTCCAGGGCAAGTTCCAAGCCGCCATTCAGTTCGCGAGCGATCAAGTGAAGCGCTGGCCGGATCGTGCCGATGCGCGGCTGGCTCTGGCGGAAACTTTAATCGCGGCGCGCAGCTTCACCACCGCCTCGGCGCAGTTCCAAATCCTGATCAATCAAATCCCAAGGAACGACCCCAGGTCGTCCATACTCTATCTGCAAATGGGCGAGGCCAAACTCGGTGGCGACGACGTTCCCAGCGCTTTAGCCGCGTTTGAAACCGCCCGGCAACTGGCGCCCTCCGACGTCCGCCCCGTTCTCGATCTGGCACTGTTGTATGATCGGACGGGGCGCACGGAGCAGGCCCGCAAGGAATACGAAATCGTGATCCAACTCCAGCCCGAGAACGCGACAGCTCTCAACAATCTGGCGTATCTGGAAGCTGAAGAAGGTGTGGATCTCGATCAAGCGCTGGCGCATGCCCAACGCGCGCAGCAAAAACTTCCCGGCGACCTTGACGTTCGAGGACACGCTGGCGCTGGTCTACATCCGGAAGAACCTGACAAACGATGGCATTCGCATGCTGCGCGATCTGGTGTCGCGAAGGCCCGACAGCGCGCCATTTCATTTGCATCTGGCCCTGGCCCTCTATCAAAAAGGCGACCGGCCCTGGGCTAAGCGAGAACTGCAGATCGCTCTTCGCCACCAGCCGGGCGCGAAAGAGGAAAATAAAATAAGGGAATTGCTTGCGAAAGTTGGATAAGTCGATTCTGCAGGATCTGCCGAGAAACGAAAATTGACGGCCGAGCGTAAGACCGACTGGCCGGCCCTACCTTACGTCTTGCCGTTCGCGGTTTTTCTCGGATTTCTGGCGCTTCAAAAATACGTCCCTCTTCCTCCCGAAATCGAATTTCTGGCTCGCGACCTGCTTCTGGCGGGCGTCCTGTTTGGCTTTTCGCGCCATGTGATTCAACTTCACCCCTCCCATCGGCTCGAAACCGTCATCATCGGCGTCGCGGTGTTCCTCATTTGGGTGGCGCCGGATCTGTTGTTCCCCAGCTATCGCCAGCATTGGCTGTTTCAAAACGCGATTCTAGGCCAACTGAGCGGCACCACGATCCCTGAGAACGTCATGAAGGCCCCGTGGGTGTTGTGGCCGCGCATTCTGCAGGCCGTGGTATTCGTGCCGATCCTGGAAGAGCTCTTCTGGCGCGCCTGGCTGATGCGCTGGCTGATCTCGCCGCAATTCGAGAAGATCCCGCTCGGCGCCTACCAGGCCGGCGCGTTCTGGATCACGGCCGTGTTGTTTGCCTCGGAGCACGGGCCCTATTGGGATGTCGGTCTCATCGCGGGCATCGCATACAACTGGTGGATGGTTCGCACGCGTAGCTTGGCCGATTGCATCCTGGCCCATGCGGTAACCAACGCCTGTCTTTGTGGTTATGTGGTGGCGACGCGGCACTGGGAGTATTGGCAGTAAACGCGCCTCGGAATCTTTGGGTGGTTCCTTAGCGTAGCTCCTGGCTAGTAGGTCACATACGCATATCCTATCAGTGGCTGCCCATAACCGCCGTTCGGTTCATCGGTGTCGTAAATCAAAAAGGTCTCGAAGCACGAATCCGTGTTCGGCGAGCAGCTGGAAATAGAGGGCTGCCCCGATGGAACCTGAAGAGACACCTGTAAAACAAATGGATTCGCCTGAACAATGCTCGTCACCGACCATCCGTCACTCGAGGCAAGCTGGGGTGCCGGCGGGAAAATAGTAAAGCCATTCGATAGACCATTCACAAATACCGAGATCATTGAACCGCTTTGCGCCGAGTTGGTGGGAGAATTCACGGAGCCATCCGCGTTCAGAACCACGGAGAACAGACTGGGATTGACATCCGCCGTGGGAAGCGCAAGCGGCGACGATGCGCCGTTCACAGTCACCTGCATCGCACCCGTAACTCCGCCGGATTCAAAAGCCGGGTACGGAAAAATGTAGCCGGGCGGCACGGCGAAGTCGATCTGGGTGGAGGAAACGTAGAGCAGCGGGGCAAGCGTGGAACCGAAGCTCACGCTCACCCCCGCCAAGGTGGTGGTTGAATAGTTGGTGGCCGCTACTCCAGTGGCAGGGCCAAGTCCGGTTCCAAAGATAGTGAGCAGTTGAGAATCTGCCACGGGACCAGCGTCCGTGAAGTCCGCCGCGTCGACCACGCAGCCGATCTGGGGTGTTCCCGCCGCCGGTTGGGGTTGTGAGAAGTCGACTGCGCCCAAATAGGTGCCGGGCAGCGGGCCCGGTTCGAAAGAATTCGTATAGTAGGGACTCAAAAGCGTAAGGGCGTCGGGGGAGAACGGAAAATCGGGGTAATTAGTCGCTCCCCCAATCCACAGCGTTGAACCAGAGAGCGCGACGCCCGAAATGCTGAGCGTGGAACCTCCGATGAATTGCGATCCCAGCACGTTGCCTGAGCTGGCATCCACCTGTGAAGCATACGCGGATTCTTTGATGTATGGGACGCTGATGGCGGGCGGATTCGTGCTCGGCAAACACGCCGTGGGAATGCTCGCGAGCGCCGGGGTGGCAGCCAACACAGCATAGCCCGAACTCGGACCCGATCCCAAACCGGCCACTCCTCCGACTAACGCCGATCCATTTGAATCCACTTGCACGCCGGCTCCGCCAACGGGCACAGAAAATAAAAGCTTCTGTCCAGCCGGGTCGAGTTTGGACAAAAACGGTAACGCCGAAATTGCGCCACTGTACACACTCGGCGAGGTAGGTAGAGCCGGAGGAGTAACGGTGTAAGGGTAACCAGCGCCGGCGAGACCAGTGAGATACACATCTCCTGATGTATCTACCGCCAAACCTGCGTTCTTTGTGCCGCTCGTGCCTGAGACCGAGGTGGAAAAGATCAACGTGGACCCGGTGGAATCCACTTTCGTTACATACTGGTCTTGCAGGCCGGCGGCGACGGTCGGGAAGGTCTGATAATCGCCCGGCGTGGTTGGATAGTCGAGAAAAGTAGTGCTACCCGCCATATAGATGTTGCCCGAGGAATCGAGCGCCAGGGCGCTCCCGCCGATTCCGGTCGCTGAAAAAAGGGTTTTCGTGCCGGTTGGGTCCAGCTCCAGCAAATAGGGGTGATTCGCGCTGTTGGCGATGCTGTAGGCGCCGGACGTGGTGGGAAATCCCGACGACACGCTAGTGCCGCTGACCAGGATCTGGCCTGAGGCGTCGACCGCGATTGCCAACGCGTGGCTAATCGTTGCGCCGCCCAGAAGATCGGAGAACACCAGTTGGCCGTTGGGATCGAGCTTGGACACGAAGGACCTCTCGCCGGTTAACCCCGCTGGCGTCGTCCCCAAATTCCCGCCGCTGGTGACGGGAAAATCTGGCGATCCGGTGGTGCCCGCAACATAGGCGTTGCCCGCGCTATCCACCGCGATAGCACTGGCGGAATCGTATACCGACCCTCCCAGAAAGCGCACATAGAGGTATTGACTGGCTTGCGGGTTCAGCTTCACGATCAGCACGGTGGTCTGGTAAAGCGCTGGATCGACGGTCGCCGTTCCGGCCATATAGATGTTTCCCGAGGTGTCCGTGGCGATCGCGGTGGGCGTGAAGTTATCGCGCAAGTAGGTGGAATACGTCAGCACAGGAAACGTAGGCGCCGCAGCCGCGAAAGCCAGTCCTGAACAGAGATAGAGCGATAGCGAACGAATAAGCATAGGGTTTCTCCGGCGGACGCGGATTTTTGATCGTATCAAACCCCGCTGCTCCTCGCGGCGCGTAGGAAGTAGCGGCCAAGTCCTGGGAAACGCCCTATACGTCCTTTGAGGATTAAGACCCCACTTAGATTCCTCGTGGCTGTATTATTAGAGCAAATCCCCTGAGGGCGGCATCACTTCCCGTGCGACACAGATCTCGCCACCCAACCGACGAGAGAAGGGGGCTGAAGATGTCGCTCGGTAAGCTCGACCACTACTCCATCCGCACCACTTTAGAGGCGCATCGAGGAAACTCCGGACTAAATCGCTCTCCAGCATCTTCAGAAATGTCGTCGGCTCATCGTCCTTCCGCGAGGGAGTTGCTTCCGGGCCGCCGATGCTGCTGACGCAGAGACTCGAAGGGATGACATAACCCGGATCCGGCAGGGCCGGCACTACGGGCTGATGAGTTGCTCCCAAAACCTCAAGCAAATTTCCCACGTCAGTCGAAGTTTCGCGCGCTGCCACGGGCGGCACGTCCCAAACCGACTCAATCAGCTTCAAAACCGACGTGTGGTCAAAGACCTTGTGGTTCACTCGCGGATCGCTGGGATTGCCAAGCGTCCACGGTGAAGCCACAATGCAGGGTACCCGGCAGCCCAAAAGCGCCTTACCGTCCACCAGGTCGGGATCGACATTGTTCGGCGCCAGAGCGCGCGGCGGCGGTACATGGTCGTAAAATCCGCCCCACTCGTCGAAATTGATAATCATTACCGTATGCGGCCAGTTGGGACTGCTGGAAACGGCTCTAAAAGTTTTGGCCAGGAAGGCGTCCCCATTGCGGACGTCGGAGAACGGATGATCGTCGTCGTCCAGATTGTCCACGGTGGTGTAGCTCGGATCCACAAAACTGACGGACGGCAACGTTCCCGCCGCGCAGGCCGCGATAAAATCCGAATACTTCGAACAAATGTCCAGATATTTCAAACCCCACAGAGACAAAAATGGAAGATTGTTGAAATAGTATTGATGGCTCACACCCTTGTGTGCCAGATGGTCCCAAATCGTGGGCAGCGAGGATATCGAGAAACTGTCATCCAAACGATCCGTGGCTCCAGCATTCTGAAAGATCCGGTTCGGAAAGGTAGGGGCGAGTATCGATGGAAAATATCGATCGCATGTGGTGTAGTGCCGCGCTAATGCCGAGCGAAACGGGAGGTCTCGCTCGCGGTAATATCCAATCGCGTTGAGGTCGTTGGACGCAGGCATTAGAAAACCGTCCATCTTGTCGCCGTTCACCTCCGTCCGGCCGCCGGAATAGCTGTGATCCGGGTCGGAATACGCGCACCCCGTAAAGTCTGGGGCCAGCTCGTGGGTTTGGTTGTACCCCCCGGTCTTGTTCGGGAATTCGAGACCCGCTTGTTTGCCGTCCGCGTTGGGCAACCATCCGAGCAGGTGGTCGAAGCTACGGTTTTCCATCATGACTAACACCACGTGGCGGATGTCAGGGGTTTCGGCCGACGCCAGTTCGGTCATTAAAGGCGTGGTAGCCGCCACAGCCCCGGTCGTTTTCAAAAAGGTTCTACGATTCATGCCTTGTCCTCCTCGGGTTTGAGCTCCCCTAATGGTATCTGACAGCTCGATGGTGGACGCCCACCCGCCGACATGTCTAGCAGGCTGCTGAAAAAGGCCATCAGCTACCGACTCCCTAACGGTCGCGGCTTCCATGAGAGGGCTGGTCGTGTCAACCGAAAAATTCGTTTTTCGCGAAATCAACATCTCGGGATTTCCTTACGTTCCGTTTGTCTAACAATGCGCTCGCAGGGGATGCACAAGGGGGCGGCAGCCCTCTTGTGGGGGGAGCCGGCAGCATCGCTACGTGCCAGCGCTTTTTGCTGGCGCGTAGCGTGCTTCGGCGTGGGGGGAACCCGCCCGCCCCGGCCTTTCCCCCGGAGGGGGAAACGGGAAAGGGGGCGTTCCATTTCACCGCTGCCGCAGGCTGCTTGTTCGCGCATTGCTTTCATCCGTTCTACCCATTTGTGATCCAGCGGGAGGCGCCGTGCGTCTTTCCCGAATTTCACCAATCGCCGACTCGCCCTGCTTCCATTCGCACTCTTAGTGGAGCGGCTTGCTCCGGTGCCAGTTGGGGTCCTCAATCTTAAAACGGGTGCTGCCATCTCAGTACCGAACTGAGTCGCCCCGTTTCCGGAGACGCTCGTTCCGCCGCGACCTCGCAGTCACCCGAACTCGGCGATTGCGCTACAAAACTACATTCCCTTTAAGCCGCCGCGGCGGACGACTGCGCCGCCTGGCTGTTGCGCAACGGCTCGTACACTTCCCCCGTCACCCACAACCGGTGCAGCAACACCGCCAGCTTCCGCGCCACCGCCACGATCGCTCGCTTCTTCGCATTCTTGCCGCCGCGCGCGGCCAGCTTCAGGCCCCACCGCTTCAGATCCGTATCCGGACCCGCGCCGGCTCAGAATCAAGTGCGCCCCCTGCACCAGCAGCTTGCGCAGATACCGGTCGCCTTCCTTGGTGATCCGCAGCTGCGGCTGGCTCTGGCCCGACTCGCTTTGCTTGGGCCGCAGGCCCACGTAACAGCCCACGTCGCGGCTCTTCTGAAAGCGCTCGCGATCTTCCACCGTCAACACAAACGTCAGAGCGATCAAAGTCCCCACTCCGCTCACCTGCCGCAGGAGTTCGGTTTCCGGATACTTGGTCCGGGCGATCTGCTCCAGTTGCTGGTCCAACTTCTTGATCTTTTCCGTCAGCGATTCCACCTGCTCCAGCAGCGGCCGCAGCGCTCCCTGCAGCCCGGCCGGCAGCGCTTCCATCTTTTCCACGCCCAGCGCGTCGGCGTCGCAGGCCGGCAGCCGCTCGCCCATGCGCCTTGGCGAATCCCCGCGCCGCATTCACCAGGCCTGGTGCGCGCCTCCACCAGCGCCGCGCGGACCCGGATCGTCATCAGGTCCGCTTGCGCCTGCTCGCTGCGGTGCCGGATCGGCCGCAGCAACTGCGGATCGACGCGCGCCAGCCGCGCCAGCATCCGCGCGTCCATCCGGTCGTTCTTGCGCGAGCTGGCGCTGATCAACCGCACCTGCCGCGCGTTGGCCACGATCACCTCAAAGCCCAGCTCCGTCAGCAATCGGCTCACCCACGGCGAGTGGCGTTCCCACTTCGATCGCGATCCGGCACCGGCGCATCCCCGAAAACTTCTGCGCCATAGCCTTTCTTCGTCGTCGCCACGCTGCCTTCCGACTACCTCGCCGTCCGCTCCCAGCACGCAATAGCGGCTGGTCTTGTCTCCCAGGTCCATGCCGATCGTGATCGGCCCTCGGGTTCCTACGGCAGCTTGCCGTTTCGGACTCTGTTTGACGGTGCTATTCTTCTTCATGGCCGGTCTCCTTTTGCACTTCGAGTGCGTATCCATTGGGAGCTTAACGCATCCCGCCGGGGGATCGGCCCTCTCATTCCATCTCGGTAAGCACCTGCAAACACGCAGTCTGGATTCTGAGCCGCGCGCGTGAGCAAGCGGTTTTTGGCCTTTTTCAACATCCCGCTAGGGCGTCGCGACTACCGACAACACAACCGTAGTCGGATTGTACGTGATCAGCCAGCCGAGGCCCGTGGCGAGACTCGGAAGACTGGTCGAAGCGAACTTGCCGCTCACTGCGCCCGCCGTCAGGATGGTAAAGGAGTTGTTTGCTGCCGGCGCGAACCCACCCAAGAGAGTTACCTTGAGCGCGCCGCCCAGAGTTGCCGTGCCAGAGGCCGTGAGCGTATCGAATTTCCCCGCAGCCGTGCCTCCGATCTTGACATCGAAAGCGCCGGTGCCTTCGGTGTAGTTTCCAGAACCGGTGCCAGAAAGCGCGATAGCGCCGGCAGCGGACGCAGTTCCAGGAGCAATGATCCCCGCCGGATTCGTCGATACGCTGCCGGTATAGTTCCCGAGAATCGTGCCCGTTCCACTAATGCTTCCGCCTTGGATCGTTGGTGTGGAACCAAACGTCAGGCTACCGCTGCCGAGTAAGGTAGTTCCGGCGGTTTGAGTATAGGTTGGGTAAACCGTGGTGGTCGCCGTACCGGCGGTCTTCTCGAACGTGCCCGCGTTGTTGAACGTCCCGCCGGTGCCCGTCGTGTTCAGGGTGGGGTAGTCATTGGTAAAGTTCCAGGTCGCTCCCGCCTGGTTGTTGATCACCGCCGCATAGTCCAAGAAGATGCTAAATGCGCTCGTGGTCCCCCACGTAGCTGTTCCCGCGTTGTTCAACGTTCGGCCATAAAGATAGGCATAGCCCGAGGCGTAATTGATCCCGCCATTGGCATTGGTCACTCCCGTACCGCCTGCATTGCAAGCCGCCACCGCACACATCTCCCCGTTGGTTCCCCAGGTCAGCAGCCCCGTAAGCGTTACCGTGTCCGGCCCTGCGAGGATACCGCTGTTGTCCAGCGTGACGGGCCTTGGTATCGTAACCGTACTCCCGGTCTCGAAAACCAAGGCGGCTCCATTGATGGCCATCGCGCCGGAGCCGGTGAAGGTCGCGCCCGCAACGATATTGAAGGCGCCACGGGAGAAATTCACCGCCCCGGCTCCGAAGATGGCGCCGCTCAGGGAAGGCGCTGGAGTGCCGCCGTCCAGCACCAGCGAGTCTCCGCTTACCGCGTTCCACGACCCGGTCGAAGTACCCGCCAGGCTGGTGAAAGTCAGGGTCCCCGAATCACCGATCACCTTTCCGGTATTGGTGAATGCCGGGTCTATCGTAGTCGTTGCCGTGCCGGCGGTCTTCTCGAAGGTGCCCGCGTTATTGAACGTCCCGCCGGTGCCCGTCGTGTTCAGGGTGGGGTAGTCATTCGTGTAGTTCCAGGTCGCTCCCGCCTTGTTGTTGATCACCGCCGCATAGTCCAAGTAGACGCTAAATGCGCTCGCGGTCCCCCACGTGGCTGTTCCCGCATTGTTCAAAGTTCGGCCATAGAGATAGGCATAGCCCCCGCCATATTTGATCCCGCCATTGGCATTGGTCACTGCTGTACCGCCTGCATTGCAAGCCGCCACAGTACACATCTCCGCGTTGTTTTCCCAGGTCAGCAGCCCATTGATGGTCACCGTGTCCGGCCCCGCCAGTATCCCTTTAGTGGTCAGCCTGACGGCCTGCGATAGGATTACCGGGCTCCCCGTCTCAAAAACCACTGCGCCGCCGTTGATGGCTAGCGGCCCAGTACCTGTGAAGGTAGCACCTGCAATGATATTGACGGTGCCATGAGAGAAACTTATGGTCCCGGCGCCACTGATGTTGCCGCTGAGCGAGGGCGCAGGAGTGCCGCCATTCAGCACTAGCGCAGCACCGCTTGCGGCGCTCCACGACCCACTTGAGGTTCCCCTCAAGTCGCCGAGACGCACAGTCCCCGAATTGCCCAGCACCGTTCCCGTATTGGTAAACCCTGGGTGTATTATGGTCAACCCCGTGCCGCTGGTCTTTTCGAATGTCCCGAAATTGTTGAACTTCCCGCCGGTGCCCGCCGTGTTCAGGGTGGGGTAGTCATTGGTAAGGTTCCAGGTGGCTCCCACCTTGTTGTTGATCACCGCCGCATAGTCCAAGTAGATGCTAAATGCGCTCGCGGTCCCCCACGTCGCAGTCCCGCTGTTGTTCAGCGTGCGCCCATAGAGATAGACATACCCTGTACTGTAACTGATTCCGCCATTGGCATTCGTCACTCCCGTACCGCCTGCATTACAAGCCGCCACAGTACACATCTCCGCGTTGCCTCCCCAGGTCAGCAGCCCGTTGATCGTCACCGCGTCCGTCCCTGCAAGAATCCCACTGCTGGTCAACGTGACCGCCTGCGGTATCGTTACAGGTTTTCCCGTGTCAAAAACCACCGTGCCGCCCGCGATGGCCAGCGTGCCGGTCCCTGTGAATGTCGCCCCTGCGATGATATCGACCGTGCCAGCGTTGAAACTCACCGTGCCGGCACCCGTGATGTTGCCGCTGAGGGAGGGTGCCGGAGTGCCGCCATCCAGCACGAGCGTGTCACCCGCCGCTGCGGTCCACGATCCAGTCGAAGTGCCCGCCAAGCTCCCGAAAGTCACTGTCCCCGAATTTCCCAGAACTTTTCCGGTATTGGTGAACCCGGGGTATACGGTAGTGGTGGCCGTGCCGGCGGTCTTCTCGAACGTGCCCGCGTTGTTGAACGTCCCGCCGTCCGTGGCGATGTTCAGCGTGGGGTAGTCATTGGTGTAGTTCCAGGTGGCGCCGGACTTGTTGTTGATCACCGCTGCATAGCCGAGGTAGAGGTCAAAGGCGGAGGTGGTCCCCCACGTAGCTGTTCCCGCGTTGTTCAGCGTGCGCCCATAGAGATAGATATACCCTGTGCTGTAACTGATCCCGCCATTGGCGTTGGTCACTCCCGTACCGCCTGCATTGCAAGCCGCCACCGTACACATCTCCGCGTTGCCTCCCCAAGTCAGCAGCCCGTTGATGGTCACCGCGTCCGTCCCAGCAAGAATCCCACTGCTGGTCAACGTGACCGCCTGCGGTATCGTCACCGTACTCCCCGTCTCAAAAATCACCGTGCCGCCCGCGATGGCCAGCGTGCCGGTCCCTGTGATTGTCGCCCCTGCGATGATATCGACCGTGCCGGCGTTAAAACTAACCGTCCCAGCGCCTATGATTTTGCCGCTGAGTGAGGGCGCGGTAGTGCCGCCATCGAGCACGACTGTGTCACCCGCCGCTGCGTTCCACGATCCGCTCGACGTACCCGCCAGGCTGGCGAACGTCACGGTCCCCGAGTTGCCCAGTACCCTTCCCGTATTGGTGAAGGCCGGATATACGGTAGTCGTCGCCGTGCCGGCGGTCTTCTCGAACGTTCCCACGTTATTGAATGTCCCGCCGCCAGTGGTGATGTTCAGCGTGGGGTAGTCATTCGTGTAATTCCAGATCGCGCCGGACTTGTTGTTAATCACCGCTGCATAGCCCAGGTAGAGGTCAAAGGCGGAGGCTGTTCCCAACGTAGCTGTTGCCGCGTTGTTCAGCGTGCGGCCATAGAGATAGACATACCCTGTGCTGTAACTGATTCCGCCATTGGCGTTGGTCACTCCCGCGCCGCCCGCATTGCAAGCTGCCACTGTGCACATCTCCGCGCTGTTTCCCCAGGTCAGCAGCCCGTTGATGGTCACCGCGTCCGTCCCAGCAAGAATCCCGCTGCCGGCCAACGTGACAGCCTCCGAAATCGTGACGGCACTGCCCGTCTCAAAAACGACCGTGCCGCCCGCGATGGCCAGCGTGCCGGTCCCCGTGAATGTCGCGCCGGCGATGATATCGACCGTCCTAGCGTTGAAACTCACCGTCCCGGCGCCTTTGATGTTGCCGCTGAGTGAGGGCGCCGGAGTGCCGCCATCCAGCACGAGTGTGTCACCGCTCGCCGCGCTCCACGATCCAGTCGAAGTGCCAGCCAAGCTGGCGAAAGTCACTGTCCCGGAATCTCCCAGCACCTTTCCCGTATTGGTGAACGCGGCGTAAACGGTGGTGATGGCTGTGCCGGCGGTCTTCTCGAACGTGCCCGCGTTGTTGAACGTCCCGCCGCCCGTGCTCGTGTTCAGGGTGGGGTAGTCATTGGTGTAGTTCCAGGTGGCACCGGACTTGTTGTTGACCACGGCTGCATAGGCCAGGTAGAAGTTATAACCGCTCGTGGTCCCCCACGTCGCAGTCCCGCTGTTGTTCAGCGTGCGGCCATAGAGGTAGACCGTACCCGTGGTGTAACTAATCCCGCCGTTGGCGTTGGTCACTCCCGTACCAGCCGCATTGCACAGTGCCGCGGTACACATTTCCGCGTTGGTTCCCCACGTCAGCAGCCCGGTGATGGTCAATGTATCTGTACCAGCGAGAACAGCGTTGTTTAGCGTCATTGCTCCGCCCACAGCACTGCCATTGGTGCCATTGAGGGTCAAGGTTCCCCCGGTGATGGACAACGTGTTCACAAAGTCGGCTCCGCCGGTTACGGTTAGGGGTCCCACTGTAAAGCTGATATTTGCGTTGCTCACCAAGGTAGAAATGGTCTGGTTCGTGACTGAGGTGATGCTGCCGATGGTGATGGTGACGCCGGCGAAAGCCGTTCCGATGCAGACCGTATCGGTCGCCGCCGGGAGCACGCCCGTATCCCAGTTCCCGGCCGTAGTCCACTGGTTATTTCCAGCCGTCCCAGTCCAGTTAATGCTACCCGAGCAACCGCTCGAGTCGGGCTTGAGGCCCGATATCATCGCGATGATACCGCCGGATGTCTGTGCCGCAGCGGTTGAGGTAATAGAGCTTAGCCCCAAATGCCTGGCTGCAGCGCCGGGCGCGGCCGGCTTGCCCATCGGGAAGTCGGACGAAGTAGACGCACCACCGAGATAGGCCGAGCCTTTGCTATCGATCGCGATGCCATAACCTTGGTCGGCCCCGGTTCCGCCGAGAAACGTGGAGAACCGAAGCCCGGTTCCCTTAGGGTTCAACACCACGAGAAACGCATCCTGACACTCGCCTTTACCGTCCTTGCGGCACTCGGTCTGAATCGGGCCCTGCGTGGGGAAATCGAGTGAACTGGTGTGCCCGCTGATATACGCCATCCCCTGATCGTCCAGCGCGATTCCGGTAGCGAGATCGTCGTTGCTGCCGCCTAAGAACGTCGAATAGACCAGGCCTGAACCATCGGGCGAAAGCTTCGCGGCGAAGGCGTCCGCATTCCCATGACGCCGGGGCTGCAGCGGGTTGGCGAGAGGAAAGTCATCCGACGAGGTAGAACCGATAACATAAGCTGACCCCGCTGAATCTACCGCAATCGCGTTGCCGGCGTCGCCGCCGCTTCCGCCCAGGTATGTGGACCAGAGCAGCTCGTCACCCTCGGGCGACAACTTCGCAACAAACGCCTCCTGCGCATATTGATTCGAGCCATTCAACCGATTCCGCGCCTGGAAAGCGTTCTTCACCGGGAAGTCGAAGGATTGCGTTTGGCCGGTCACGTAGGCGTTGAGATTCTTGTCCAATGCAATTCCTAAGGCTTGATCCGTCTCCGAGCCGCCCAGAAACGTAGAGTAGATCAGCCGGGAACCATCCTTGGAAACCTTGGCGACGAATGCGTCGCCTCGGAGGCCTGGGGCCGGTTGGGCCGCATGCATGGTGGGAAAATCCATCGAATCGGTTGAGCCGGCGACATAGACATCGCCCGATGGATCCACCGCGATGGCATTGCCCGAGTCTTCGCCCGAGCCGCCGAGATAAGTGGCATAGTTCGGGGATCCGTCGGCATTCAATTTGGCCAGGAACGCGTCACCAAGGCATCGGTCGGCGGCATTTTTCCCGCAAGAGGATTGGAATGCGTCGCGGACTGGAAAATCCGGAGCCTTGGTTTCGCCGGTGATATAGGCGTTGCCGGCCTTGTCCAGCGCGATGCCTCGGGCCGTGGTTGCGCCTGTCCCACCCAGGTAGGTCATGTACAGCAGCGTCTTCCCATTGGCCGAGAGGTGCGCCACAAAGGCTTCATCTTGCGATGCCGCCGTCACCGCCGGCGCCACTCCCGCAACGTACGTGCTGGCATCCGGGCCAACAGCGATCCCATTCACCCGATCATTGATGCTGCGCCCTAGGTAAGCGGCATAATTCAAAGTGGGATCTACCACCAGAGGCAGGTTGTGATCGTACCCGCCTAGCGAGAAGCTGACTTCCGACCCATGCACCTGGAACGCGCCGGCTATCGTTTTGCGCGCTGCGCCAGTTTGTTGATAGACCAGCGGCTTTCCTAGAGAAAGTTCGCCTCCATCCGTTGTCAAAGTGAGATTCCCCTCGCGGTCCAGCGCGACACGCTGGGTTCCCTCAATGGCGAACCGCACGCGGCGGATGTCGGCCCCGGGCGCCAGCACGAAGTCGCACTCAAGACGACCTTGATTGCCGTAGAAAACCAGGTCGATGCCGGGATAGATCTCGTGGTAGCGTACACGCGCATAGTCTGATGCCTTGCGCCATCCGGCTGGGTCCCGCCCTTCGAGATAAAAGGTGCGGCCCGGTAGTGGGTCAAGACCATTCACCGCCGCCCGCGGATCGCCGCCAAGGAGGCGAAGGTGGACGGGCGCTTGCCCGCTCAGATAGAGAAGCGCTTCTTGCGGCATTAAAGAGACGCGGTAGCCTAGCCCGGTGGCGGCGAACTCAACGTCCTTCCCGGTGCGCGCCATGCTCTGCTGGAAATTCAGTGGCAGTTGCTGATATTCGAGCAGCGCCCGCTGATGGCTGTCGGCAGCCATAGCAGGCAGCCCGAGCATGGATCCAATTATGCAACCGGCAATGGTAAGAAGCCTTTTTGTCCGCATCAGAAGATTCTCCATTCGTGTTCACGCAAGAAATTCGCAATAAGCGTCACCGGATGCTAAAAAAAAAAACGTTGACACTTTTTTGCAGGCGGGCGTAGGTTAACATGGATCGGTTACAAAGGGATGACGCTTTTTATAAATCTGCGTAATAGCCGGTTCACGAGTTTGGTTTCTTTGGTAACAAACATGATCGCCAATTCGAAAGGGCATCGGCCGGCCGGCGCTTCTGCCGATTTCGATTCATTGTGCAATACTGGTACGGAAATTGGTAATAGTGGAGGTTTCCATGCAGATGCCAAAACTCCGCGCGTTGCTGTCGGCATGCGCAGGTTTGATTTTCGCGGCAGTTCCCGTGTTCGCGCATCACTCCTTCTCCGCCGAGTACGAAAGCAAAGAAGTCACTCTGACCGGCGTGATCACCAAGGTAGAGTGGACCAATCCGCACATCTACTTCTATGTCGACGTGAAAGATGCCGGTGGCAATGTCGTCAATTGGGCTGTGGAAGGTTACCCTCCGAATACGTTGAAGCGGACCGGGTTCACCCGCGACGACCTGAAAGTGGGCGATACGGTTACCGTCACTGCATACCCGGCCAAAGATAGCACTACGCGAGTGGCCGGCCGCGAAATTACCTTCCCTGGCGGCGGAAAGAAATTTGCCGGACCCGCCGCCGCAAGCAGGCCGTGATATGACGATCCGTTTAGCGCCTTTCCTTGCGATAGCGGTCGCAGCAACACTGTCGGCGTCTCTCGTTTTTGCAGCCACCAAGCCGATTCCCAGAACTGCCGACGGCAAGCCCGATCTTTCCGGTGTCTGGCAGAGCGGCGGAGTCAGTCTTTACGGCGAGCCCGGCATCGCGCCGCCGCCCGCAGGTCCTCCGCCGGTGAATCCGCCACCGAAGCGCGAGCCTTTGCCTTACCAGTCCTGGGCTGAGACCAAGGCCAAGACATTCACTGCCGCCGACGATCCGACGCTGGCCTGTCTGCTCCCCGGCGTTCCACGCATCACTTCGATGCCCATGCCTTTTGAGATCGTCCAAACGCCGAAAGAGGTTGTGATCGCCTACGAGTCCTACCACGCTTTTCGCATCATTCCGTTCAACGACAAGCTACAGCATCCGAACGATCTGGTTCCAACCTGGATGGGCGATTCGGCTGCGCGCTGGGACGGCGACACGCTGGTTGTGGATGTCACCGGTTTCAACGATAAGACGTGGATCAGCGGGACCGGGAGTTTTCACAGCGAGGCTTTGCACGTCGTGGAGCGCTTCACGCTCAATAGCGACGACACGATCACTTACACGGCTACAGTCACCGATCCCAAAGTGCTGACGAAACCCTGGACTACCGGAGCGCTCTTGCGGCGTCCGCCAAATACACGCGTGGAAGAATACGAGTGCATCGAGAATAACCAGGATGCGCCGCACATGCAAGTGAAGAAGTAAAAGAGCCGCGAGTCGGTCAGCGCAGGTAGCGCTGGTGTTCTTTTAGAATGCAGCGGTCGATGACCACCGCGAGTCCCGCGGCTTTGGCTTTCCGCCCCGCCACCTGATCGACCACGCCTTCCTGCATCCAGACCGCGGAAGCACCAATGCGGATGGCTGATTCCACGACTGGCGCCACAAATTCCGAGCGCCGGAAGATGTCGACGATATCCACGTGCTCGGGAACGTCTTCCAGGCGCGCATAGGATTTCTCGCCTAGCACTTGCGACTCATTCGGATTCACGGGGATGATCCGGTATCCCTGCAGCTTCATATATTCTGCGACGCCATAGGAGGGCCGGGCACGTTTGCTCGAAAGCCCTACCACCGCAATGACACGGCTGTTGCGCAGCAGATCGGGGATTCCAGACATCGGCTATCGCCCCTCTCCCTTCAACGTCTCCATCGCCAAAAGCTTGCGGAAGCGCGCTACCTCGGCGGGCGTCAAATGCCGGAACTTTCCCGGTTCGAGCGAACCTAGCTCCAGGAAGCCGATTCGCACGCGTTTGAGCTTTTCCACCAGCCGCCCAAAATGTTTGAACATGAGACGAATCTGATTTTGCCGCCCTTCAATTAATCGTACTTCGTACCAGGGGTTCTGTGCCCGCTGCATCAACTTCAGGCCGGCCGGCGCGGTCCTCTTCCCGCTGAGGGGAACTCCTTCGCGGAATTTCTCTTCCTGATCGGGCGAGAGCTGCCCGTTGGTCTTCACCAGATAAGTCTTCGTCACGTGGCTTGCGGCGGAGGTGATGCGCTTGGCTAACTCGCCGTCGTTGGTGAGCAGCAACAGCCCCTCGCTCAAATAGTCCAAGCGGCCCACCGGATAGACGCGCGCCTTCACTCCGCGCAGGAGATCCATCACGGTTGGCCGGCCCTCTGGATCCATCACCGTCGACATGCAATCTTTGGGTTTGTTCATGGCAATATAAACCAGGCGCTCCGGCGCGCCCACCCGCTTGCCATCCACTTTGATGTGGTCTTTCTCGGGATCGGCTTTGGTCCCAAGCTCGGTGATCACCGCGCCGTTCACCGTCACGCGGCCTTCGATCATCAACTGTTCGGCATGGCGGCGGCTGGCGATGCCGGCATGGGCGAGCAACTTTTGCAGACGTTCGGCGGCCATATTTACGGCCGCATCTACTCGGTCACAGACGTTTCGGTTTGCTCAACCGCCGGCTCGGGCTCCTGGGGAGCCTCGACGTCATCTCCCATCGACAGCCGCCCCAGTTCCTCGAATTCCTTGAGCGTCGGCAGCTCGCTCAGATCCTTCAACCCGAACTGCACCAGGAATTCTTTCGTGGTCTTATACAGAATCGGCTTGCCGAGGACTGTCTTGCGGCCCGCGGTGGCGATTAACTTGCGATCGAGCAGTGTTTTCAGGACTCCCGCGCCTTGCACTCCACGAACCTCCATCACCTCAGGCGCGGTGATCGGCTGCTTGTAAGCAATCAACGCGAGCGTCTCCAGCGCGGCCAGCGATAGTTTGAGCGGCGGCTTGAGATTCTTGACGAATGTCCGGATGGCCTCATGATGCTCGGGCTTGGTGGACATTTTGTATCCACCGGCCACTTCACGAATGGTGAGCCCGTGGTCGGGTCTGTTGTACTCGGCGGTCAGTTCTTCGAGCACCTGTCCGATCCTTGCGGCCGGCTGTTGCAAGGCCGTCGCGATCTGATCGGCGGACAGCGGCTCATCGGTCACATAGATCACCGCTTCGACCACCGCTCTCAATTGTGCGTCCGGCAGTTCGATATACGAGGGAGCGAGACCCGGGAGCAAATCGGTGTCGGGGTCAATTTGTACTTCTTGTACTTCTGTGGGTTCCATTTGGGCTAGCTGTATTCCTCTTCGATGCCAACCAACGATTGGCCGAGCACTTCATCAAACCTACGCTGCTTCTTCAATCCAATGTCGCCAAAGGCGTCCTGCTGGGTCAACATCAGCGCCTGACGGCGCACCAGTTCGAGCATGGCGAGGAACAGGCAGATCATCCCGCGGCGGCTGGCCTGCCGCTCGAACAGCTCGGCGGCGGGAAGCGATTCGCCGGTCCGAAGCTCGCCGAACACGCGCTCGAGATAGCGAATCATGTCGGGCAGGCTGATGTCCTCTTTGCCGACTTCGTAAACCGGCCGGTTCTTGGCGCGCTCGAGCACGGTCTGGAGCGTCTTCACCAGGTCGAACAGCGAGACCGCCAGTTCGGGCTCTTCGCTGTCGGCTAAAAACTGCGCCATCTGCGGATTCGACCACGAGACATCTTCCACCATCCGCTTCTGCTGCAGCATTTCGGCGGCATTCTTGAAGCGCTCGTGTTCGAGCAACCGGTCCACCAGTTCCTGGCGCGGATCTTCTTCGGGCGAGATCTTTTCCAGTTCCGGATCTTTGGGAAGCAGCATCCGCGACTTGATGTGAATCAGCGTGGCGGCCATGTAGACGAACTCGGAGCTCAGCTCGATATCCAATTGGAGCGCGCGCTGCATGTATTCGAGATACTGCTGCGTGATGGAGGCGATGGGGATGTCGTAGATGTTGATCTGTTGTTTGCGGATCAGGTCGAGCAACAGGTCGAGCGGACCATTGTACTGCTCGAGGTGAAAATTCAACGGCGCTGCCACGTGCTTATAGAATAGCAGTCAGGGCAGCGCGCGGAACCCAGCGAATTGGCTATTCGGAACTCGCCCGTGTTGCGAGGAAAGCCGCGAGCTGTCGTGCCGCATGAGCCACAGCGATGATCTGGAGCGGCCGACCGCAGGCCAGTCCCCGGGTGACGGTCACTGGATGTTCAATGTCACGGTATTCGCTGCCTGACCGTCCGCCGAGATGACGAGCTTGACGACTCCCGCCCCTGCCAGGTTGGCAGGCAGCGGACCCACATTGACCTGGTCGAGCCCGGCGTCACCGCCCTGCGAGCCGCCGCCCTGTGCGCCGTGGAAGATCACCGGCACGCTCGCACCATACACCGTAGCCGTCACAGAATTCGCATGGCGAAGCCCGGTACCGTAGAGCACCAGATATACCTGGTCACCCGCGCCCAGGCTGATCGGTCCGGCCGAACTCACTATCGTCTGCGAGCCGTCTTGGTGCAAGTACACCACCTGGCCCGCGTAAGTGCCCTGCCCGTTCATATCGGATGTGAAAATCCCGGGCGCCGTCCCAACGATGTTGACCATGGTTGTGATCGTGCCGCCGCCCGGAAGCGTGATAGTCACCACCGCAAGGCCGGCCACGGTACCGTCGGGAACCAAAAGGTTGATCTGGCCCGCGGAGGCATACACGCCGTAGAGCAGCGCCGGTCTCACGGCGCCCGAACTATCCGTGATCGTTACCGTCACCCCGCTCAATGAGGTGGTCAGCGGAGGGGTGGCCGTAGAATCGCCAGTCAGGCCGGCGATGCCATAAAGGCTCGCGATTTCATCGGGGGCGAAGTCGCCTGAATAATTCCAGGCCGCGTTCAGGAGCGCCGGCAGGGGCGCGGAAGTGCTCCCATTGAAGCCGGAATCTCCCGAATAGACAGCCGCGATCGGCCGGCCCAGCACCTCGGCGGCAGCGCCCGTTCCAATGGTTGCCGTTGCCGTTCCGCCGGAAAGAGTGGCGGTGGCGACTATGGCGTGCTTAGCGATGTCCACAAACTGCACGCTGCCCGTGGGCGTGCCTGCCCCGGGCGCCATCGCAGCCACGTTGGCCATGAGAGTGAGTTGGCCCGAAACAATCGCGATCGAAACCGCACTTCCGGAAGGTGCCTTTGCCACTGTAATGGTGAAGGTACGAGCGGTGATGCTCCAGTTCGCGTCGCCGCTATATAGAACATTGATCGTATGCGTCCCCGCCGCGAGGGTGTTCAGGCTGAGGGTCGCCGTTCCCGAGGACAGTGGGGCCGTGCCGAGTAGCGTTCCGGACGTGACCTCCACCCAGGTCACACGACCTGTGGGCGCCGCGAATCCCGGCGGCACGGTTGCGCTAACGCTGGCGGTGAAAACTACAGTCTGGCCGAAGACGATAGCAGCCGGAGCCGCCGATATCGTCATCGTCACAGGCGCGTTGACGATTTGGTCTAAGCTGGCCTGCGCGGGCGGGAAAGTGCTGTCGCCGCTAAATCGAGCGATGATGCTGTGCGAGCCGCCGGTCAGCGCCGAAGTGGTGAAGACGGCTGGTCCGCCCGAAACGTTGACGCTGCCGAGCACCGTTGCTCCATCGGAGAACTGCACGGTTCCCGTTACAATGCCAGCGGACACCGGCGCGACGATGACCAGGGCGGTGAACGTGACAGCTTGGCCAAGTGCGGACGGGTTAGCGCTGCCGCTCAACGACACGAATGAAGTGGGTGGCGAGGTCACAGCGGCCGAAGTGCTGCCATTGAAATTGCTGTTGCCGGAATAAACGACCGTGAATGTAAATGAGCGGGGCGTTACGGCCAGCGTCAGCGCCGCCATTCCGCCGCTGAGCGGCACGGTTCCTAGGATCGAGCCGCCGTTTAGAAATTGCACCGAGCCTGTGGGAGTCCCCGCGCCTGGCGCGATCACCCTGACAGCGGCCGTCAACGTGCGGCCGGAGAGCGTCAACGCCGTGCTAGTGGCCGCCTTGGCGATGGTCACGGCCACGGTGCCGCTACTCGCGGAGAAATTGCCCGTCGGGGCATAGGCCGCCTGGATGGTGTGCATTCCCGCTCCGAGCGTGCTGACACTGAACGTCGCCACTCCCGCACTCAGGCTCACATTCGAGGCCAGCGTTGTCGAGGTGGTCAAGTCCGTAAAGGTGACCGTGCCAGTCGGCTTGCGAGGCGGGCTGGCAGGCGTGCCGGGGGCTGTGACGGTAGGCGTGCTGGTGGAGGAAACCGTAGCGGTAAAGGTCAGTACCTGGCCGTAGGTCGAAGAAGAGGGTGATACGACAACCGTTGTCGATGTGTTTTGAATTGAGCTGAACGCTGTCCCGCTCACAGAGACTTGCTGTGTGCTGCCGGCGACGTTGAGCGCGTTGTTTGTCACCGTGATGCCGGCGCTCAGGCTACCAACCGATTGCGGCGTGAACAAAACTGATACATCGCAATTTATGCCCGGCAAGAGCGACGTGGAAGAGGTGCAGGGATTTTCATCGCCGGAGTTGGCGGAGAAGTTGGCCGTATAGGTCGGATTGGCCGAGAAGATCAATGGCTGATTTCCCAGGTTGGCGACCGTGGCGGTCTTGGCCGCGCTGGTCGCGCCGGTAGCCGTGGTGGGAAATGACAGGGCAGATCCAGAAACGTTCACGAACAAGACGCGATTGTTACCCGAGTCCGGAATATACAGATTCCCAAACGGATCCACTGTGACCCCAAAGGGGGTGCCCAGCGTTGTCGGAGTTGCAAGGCCGTTAATTGCCAGCACCGAGGCAACGCCTGCCGTGGTGATTTCCACGATGCGGTTGTGACCTCCATCGGCAACGTAGAGATTCCCCATGCCATCTACACTGACGCCCTCGGGGCGGCTGAAGGTAATCCCGGCCGGACTCAGCAGCGAAGCCACTCCGGCTGCCGTCACCTTAATGACGCGGCTGGGATCGGAACCAGCGTAACCGTCTGGGATGTAGATGTTCCCCTGGGAGTCGACCGCTACCCCGGTAATTCCTTCCGAACTGGTGGTGTAACTTCCCGTGCCGATCACCGTTCCGATGCCCGTGGAACTGGATCCGGACACTGTGAGGGACGAGACTTCGACGATACGGCCGTTTTCGTAGTCGGAGATATACAGATTTCCTGCACCATCCAGGGCGAGTGCTGTAGGATAGCCCAATGCGGGGGCCGAGCCAGCGATCGACAATACGGATGCAACGCCGCCCGGCGTAATCACTATGATGCGGCTATTTAAGTGGTCGCTAATGAACAGATTGCCGGCGCCATCGACAACTACGCCGGTGACCTCGCTGCTGAAGGTGTAACCGCTGGGGGACACCACCGCTCCGGAGCCTCCACCAGCGGGAATCTTAACCAGATTGCCTCCATTATTGGCGTCATAGATGTTTCCCGCACCATCCAGAGCAATTTGGAAGGGGAAACTCAGGGGTACGCCTCCGGTGCTTACTACGGTTCCCGTATTCGGAGCTAAAACCGCCACCGGGGCATCGCCAAATCCGAACAGAGGAACCGTAAGGACAGGGTTGGAATCCGGATCGTAAAGCACCAGCGCTCCGTGTCGCAGACCGGGAGCCGTGGGCAGGAAAGCGACCTCAACTGTGCAGTAGGTAACCGCGGGCGCGCCGTTGCAGGTTGTATTTGCTCCGCTGACGACCTGAAAATCGAGGTTCTGCGTGCCGGAAGTAAATGCGTTCACGCTACCCAAGCTATCCACCGGGTATCCGACGCTGAAACTCAGGATCAAGGAAGTTGGTGTCGAAGAACCCAAGGAAATATGGCCAAACCCTACCGCCGAATTGTTCAAGGAGGAGCTATCGTCCACAAAGATAGTTGGGTTAACCTCCAAGACTCGGCTGTCTCCAGTATCGGCGACATACACCCCGCCGAAGTTGTCGATTGCAACTCCCAGGGGTCCGCTGAGCGTTGTCCCCTGAAGAAAGACGGAATTGAGTAGGATATCGCCGTTGCCCGCGGTGTCCACGTCGACCACGCGATTATGGCCCGTATCGGCGATATAGACATTTCCGATGCGGTCCACGGCTACGCCGCTCGGGTTACTCAGCGCAGGGTTCAACTCTCCAGTGCTGAAAACCACTCCCGTGGTGCTTCCCGACGCCACCGTTACGACACGATTTGTTGCCCGAATCGGCGATATAGAGTTTCCCGGACACATCCACGGCCAAACCCATTGGTTCGCTGAGAGAAGCTGAGCCAGAGGAAACGTTGATGGTGAGAGAGGCCGCGGTGCCGCCCGAAGTCACCTCCACAATCTGGCTGTAGCCGGAATCTGCAATGAAGATATCGCCGGATTGATCCAGCGCTACGCCTTGCGGAGTACAAAGTGTCGCGCTCCCCGTGCTGATCACCGAGCCGGCTCCCGAGGGGCTGACTATGACCACACGGACGTTGCCCGTATCCGCGATATAGAGGTTGCCCGCGCCATCGATGGCGATGCCTGAAGGGGAACTGAGTGACGCCGGGCTCAACCCAGTGATCGCGACCACCGACGCGGTGCCCTGTGCATTCACTTCCACGATCCGGTTATTGTTGGTGTCGGCGATGAAAACGTCGCCCGCGGGGTCCACAGCGATGGCAGCGGGGGAATTGAGGGTAATGCTCCCTCCTGTGTTGACGGTGCGAACTATCCCCTGAAATGTCAGGCTAAACGATGCGTAGGCAAGTTGGGTGGCGCCAAACAGGGACAGGCAAACGAGGACAGGCGCAAGCCTGCGGGACCGTAGACAGAAAATCATTGAGCACCTCTGAAGTGCATATCGCCCGAAAATTGAACTTCAGCCCATTTACTGAGAAGCGAGATCCTCTGCGCCTACGATTCGCTCGTTGGGATCAAGGGCACAGGCACTTCGCTGACGTGTTGACAGTACGAAAGGTAATTAGGCGTGACAGCCTCAAGGTTACCGGGTGGTAAAGGCTACCTAGGATCTTATGCTACTCCGCGAATTTTGTCCAGCCTAGCCAGCCAGTCTAGGCCGGCATATGGCGCCAGCCAATCTTACTTGTTGAAGTACAGCGTCACATCCACGGTGTGGTTGCCGGCGTTGATCTTGGTCTCCGCGCGGGTGGACTTCAGATTGTCGAACACCCCGCCGTCTTTAACGCGAGCCAGGAAATGATCCGGATATTCGACGTTAAATGGCCGGCCCGGCCCGAGGCCCCACATCTTGCGAATTTCCGGCTCGCTCACGACATCCAGACCGACGATGTCCAGCTTGCCGAGCGTGTAGAGCGGACCTGGATCGATCTGAAACTCGATGGCGACCGTATGATCGGTGTCGTTCACATCGCGGTTCACCTTCGATGTGGCGTCCAGATGCCCCTGCCGGCGAAGATTCACTCGAATCCTGTCCTGCGCGGCCTTCACCTCGTCGAAGTTCACGGTCTGATTGGTCTTGAGTTTCGAGAGATCCTTCCACTCCGAGCGCGAATAATCGGCGCCCACGAAGCTCACCCGATCCAGCTTGTAGGCCGGGCCGGGCGTCACCTGCACGGTCACCGAAACGCCATCCACGTCTTTGGCCGGGCGCGGTTTCGATCTTCGGAAACGCCACTCGCAGCAGTCCGTGCGCCTCATAGATGGGGCGAATGGTCGATATCGAGCAGCAGCCGCACCCGCGGCTCCGAGTAAGGAACGCCGATCGCGACGCCATACATCGCGGTTTGCAGGGTCCCCGCGGGAATCTCGCCGGTACCGGTAAATATCACGTGCGCGATGGACCGGGGGACCTTTGGCCGGGCGGAATAGCAACGCCAGATCCTCTCCGCCATCCGCGCTCAACTTGCCTGCCAGCGGCTGGTGATAGCCTTGCCCGGCCAAAAATTCGGAAATCCACGCGACATAGCGATCCACCACCGGTTTCGTGGCCGGGATCTTGGCACCAAACAACGGGTCCTTCTGCGTCGAGCCAGGCGCGAATCTGGGCATCGCTGGCGGGTAGATCCTGAAATCGGACGGGGTAAATCTGGGCGACCTCGGAAACTTCATACGTCGCGTCGTAGCCTTCACCGTCCTTAGATGGCGCGAACCGATAGCTGACGTTGATCGAACGCTCCGGTGGCCTCCAACTTCTCGCGCGCCGCGTCAAATTCCGGCTTTGCCCGCCTTTTGGCCGACGCGCAGGCCCGCCACGGCAAGAATCTGCCCGGCAGTATAGGCATGGTTGCCTTCCACCGTCAGATTCTCAACAGTGTAGGCGGTGGGCAGCGGGCTGCGCGTAATATGCGTGCCGAGGGAGGCCGAGGCAGCAGCGCCAACGCCAACGTAGTTTCATTCAATTTCGATAGACGACGAACATCAACCGTCCGGAACGTTCGATCTGCATCGCCACCTCGTCGCCCGACTTGAACTCGTCCACCTTTTTCCTGCAGCGCCTCCACGGTCGCCACCGGAGCCTGGTTCACGGAATAGATGACGTCTCCCGGCTGAAGTCCGGTTCCACTCGTGAGGTCGGTGACGCTGGACCCGGCGGCCACCACCACGCCGTAGGAGTTGCGCAGGCCCGGCAGCATGGCGGCCAGACTCTTGTCGATGCCGATGCCCAGAATACCCAGCTTCGGCACCAGGTTGTCCTCCGGATTCACCATGTCGGCGAAGCGCTGCGGATCGTCGACGCTCTCCATCACGGGCACGTCGATGCTGAGCTGATCCTGCCCGCGCAGCACTTGCAGCGTGATCTTCTGCTTCATCGGCGAGCGATAAATGTACGCCTCCAGTTGCCGCGCATTGCGCATGGTCCTGCCGTTCGGCGTCAGCACCATGTCGCCCGACCTTGACGCCCGCCTTGTCCGCCGGCCCTTCCGGCGCCACGTCGCCCACCAGCACTCCCCAGTCCCGCGGCAGACTCGAGCCCTTCGGCCAGGGCCGGAGTGATGGTCTGCACGTAAATCCCGATCCTGCCCGCGATGCACGTGCCCCTCCTTGCGAAGCTGCGTGTAAACGGTGTTGACCATGTTGCTGGGAATCGCGAAGCCCGAGCCCTTCGCTGCCGCCCGATTGCGAGAGGATGAAGGTGTTGATGCCCACCACGCGGCCCTGCGCATCGATCAGCGGACCGCCGCTGTTGCCGGGATTGATGGGCGCGTCGGTCTGGATGTACGCCAGCAAATCGTCGGGATGGAGCTCGCGCGACGTGGAACTCACGATGCCCATGCTGACCGATCCTTCCAGGCCCCTGCGGGTTTCCAAACGCCATCACCAGCTCGCCCTGCCGGACGGCGTCCGAGTTGCCCAGCGCCAGATGCGGAAGGCCGGTCCGCTCGATTTTGATGACCGCCACGTCCATCTCGCGATCCATCCCAATCAGCTTGGCGTCCAGCAGTTTCACCTCCGGCTCAAAGGTCGGCGTGCGGCCGCCGCGCATGCGCGCCACGGAAAGCCGGACCTGAATGCGCCGGGCCCCCTGGACCACATGCGCATTGGTGACGATGAAGCCGTCGTCGGAGAGAATGATCCCGGAGCCGGTGCTGCGCTGCCGTGGAGAGCAGCGCGGCGGTGTTGCTGGAGTCCGTCTCGTCGGCCGTCACGTAGCCGGTGGAAAAGATCTGCACCACGGCCGGACGGACTCGATTGACCAGGCCTTCGAGCGAGACGCTGAGTTCGCCCAGCGAGACCGGCGGCGGTTTGACTTCTGCTGCCGGGTGCGGACTTCCGGGTTCAGGTTTCTTGTCTTGAGCTGGAGAAAAAGCAGCCAGTCCAGTGAGCAGGATCGAGGAGCGAGAACGCGAGTTTTCTCACATTTCTATTTTCCCGCAATCGGATTCAGAATTCAGGGACCAGAATTCAGAATTCCAGACGCAGAATGGGGACGACGCTACGGCAGCCGGGCGCGCAGGTTTTTTACTGCCCGCAAGCCCTCTTCGGAGACTTCGCTATCGGGATCCTGCGAGAGCGCTTCCAAGGGCGCCACGGCATCCGGGCCGCCGCTGGCCGCGAGCACTTGGGCCAGGCCGGTCTTCTCGTCCTTGGTGACGCCGGGCTCCTTCAGCGCCGGATAAAGCGCCTGGCGCACTTCGGGATCGCGCGCCAGTTCGGTCAGGTAGGCCAGCGAGACGCCGCGATAGGCGCTGGAATTCAGATCGTTCACCAGATACCGCAGTGGATCGAATTCGCCCATGCCGCGCTTGCCCAGATTCACCAGCGCGAACGCCACCGACAGCCGAGGCTCGGTCTTGTTTTCGTTGTTGAAGGCGCGCTCCAGCTCGGCGGTGTCCGCGGGATCTTTTAACCTTCCCAGACCTTCGGCTGCCCCTTCGCGAAGGCCCTCGTCCTTGTGATTGAGATAGGTGACATAGACGCCGTGCAATTGGGGATCGGGCATTTGCGCCATGGCGGTCAGCGCGGCGCGCTTCACTTTCATGTTGCGGGAGCGGTCCAGAACGTCGCGCAGTTCGTTGATGGCGGCACGGTTCAACAACAAACCGGTCGCTTCAATCGCGGTGACTTGAACCTTTTCGTTCAGATCGTGCAGCAGAAACGCGATGTCCGGGCCCGGCGCTTGGATCGCGAATCTTCTCGATCGCCACCAGCGCCTCGTAGATCAGCTCGCTGTCCTTGGAGCGCAGCGCCTGCTCCAAGTCCGGGAGCGCCTGGCGGCCGCGCAGAATGCCCAGCTGCACGCGCCGCGTTGGCACGCGCTTCCAGGCTGGCCCCGCCGCTCGCAACGCGGCCCAGAGCGGCGATCACTTCCGGGCGAGCCTGGATATACGGATCGATCACCAGATCGTTGGTGTCGGTAAACTTGGCCTTGATGGACGATCCGGCGCGCCGCAGCGGCGCGGTCAGCCCGGTCTTCACGTAACCGGGCACATAAAAATTCACCAGGCCGTCGGTGGCGCGAATCTGGATTTCCGGATCGTTGTCGCGGGTGGCTTTGACCAGCGGATCCAGGCTACGCTGCGTCCCGATGTCGACGATGGCCTTTACGGCTTCCCGGCGCACATCCACATCGGGGTCCGAAAGATACGTCTCAAGCTTGGGAATTATTTCCGACCCGCCGCTCTTGCCATACTCGCGGACCGCTTTGGCCCGCGCTTTGGCGTCATCCGGCGGCTGGGCGCCGGTTGGCGGCGGCGGGCTGAGTCTGAGCATAGGCGGACGCCTAGCAGTACAGGCATGCCAACAGCCAACAGCGCCGATCGACATCACTAAGCCAACGTCATAAATGCGACCTCTAGCGAACAAACTCCACGGTCACCTTCTTGCTGATGAGACCCGCCTCATAGCCCATGTCCAGCAGCTTTTGCGCGGCCTTCGGCACCAGTTCGCCGCAGTCCACGGTGAAATGATTCACGTACATTCCGACGAATTTCTCGGCCAGCCGGGGCTCCAGATCGCGCGCGAATTGCATGCGCATAGTTCAGCGACTCTTCGCCATGATCCAAAGCATACTGGATGCTCTCGCGCATCACGCGGCAGCACTCGCTTTTCAGGTCGCCGGGCAGCGACCGCAGCAGCACGTTCCCGCCCAGCGGCAGCGGCAGATCGTATTCGTTCTTCCACCAGCGGCCCAAATCCACTACGTTGTGGAAGCCGCTCTTGCCATAGGTCAACTGACCCTCGTGGATGATCAGCCCGGCGTCCACGCTGTGATCGGCCACCGCATCCAGGATCTTGTCGAACGGAATCGACCACTTCCTCGAAGTCCGGCTCGAATAACTTCAGCGCCAGATAAGCGCTGGTCATTTGTGCCCGGAATCGCGATTTTCTTGCCTTTGATTTCTTCCGGCGCCATGGGCTTCACGCTCGCCAGGATGGGGCCGTAGCCATCGCCGATGCTCGATCCGCTCGCCATCAGGACGTACTTGTCGGCGATATAGGGATAGGCGTGATAAGAAATAGCGGTCAGTTCGTAGGCGCCTTCCAGCGCCTTACGATTCAACGTTTCGATGTCTTCGAGAACGTGCCGGAACGAAACCAGCCGCGACCGGACCTTCTTGGTCGCCAAGCCATAAAACATGTAAGCGTCGTCGGAATCGGGGCTATGCGCACAGACGATTTCCGTTACGGAGGTGGATGCCATAGGAGAGCAGACCACCACTATAGCAGACGCGCTGCGACTGTCTTCCGCCGGCGCGAGACGGCAGCGTGACGAGCGCGGTTACTTGGTCTGCAGCAGGACCAACTCGGGGCGCAGCGCTTCGAGCGCCTGCTCCAACTGAAGCAGCGCCGTCCTGCGCGCCGGTCAAATCGCCGCTGCGGCCCTGCTTTTCGAGCGTAAACGCGGCTTCAAACGCGCGGTTGGCGCCGAAAGTGGACACCGAGCCCTTCAAGCTGTGAGCATGATGCTCCAGAGCCGTGGCGTCGCGGCTGGCTACGGCACCCTTGATTTTTTCGAAGGTGGACGGATAATCGTCGAGGAACAACTCAACCACTTCCTTCAGCAACTCGACGTCGCCGCCCACGCGGCTGAGCGCGAGCGATTCGTCCAGTTGCTGGAGTTGCGCCTCCACGGAAGACCCCTCGGATGTTAAGTTGGCGTTCATGGAATTTCCTCCAGGCACTACAGATTCGATCATTCTCATTAAGCTCCGGCACGTGCACGGGCTTGGTGACATAAGCGTCCATTCCAGATTCGAGACACCGCAACCGGTCCGATTCGGCGGCCTGCGCCGTCATGGCGACGATGGGAACACGATGGCCCGGAACCGCGCTCCTTCTCCCGGATGCGCGCGGTGGCCTGCAGACCGTCCAGATCGGGCATCTGCACGTCCATCAGGATCAGGTCAAACTGCGGTGTGCTCATCTGGCATGCCGTTCAAACGCCTCCAGCGCCTCCTGCCCGGAACCGGCGATGGTTACCGAATGCCCCTCGCGTTCGAGCAGCCGCGCGGCCAGGCGCTGGTTGACGCTGTTGTCCTCCGCCACCAGGATTCGCAATTTCCGTTTGGCGCGTCCCGGCTTGCGGCGGAAGGCGGAGAGGTTCGCTGGACTGCGTCGGGGCGGGCAGCTCCAACGCGAGGGTGAAGTGAAAGGTGCTGCCCTGCCCCACTTCGCTCTCCACCCAGATGCGCCCGCCCATCAGTTCCACCAGGCCGGAGGATATGGACAGCCCCAGGCCCGTGCCGCCGTACTTCCGCGTTGTGGAGCCGTCGGCCTGCGTGAACGGCTCAAAGATCAGCCGATGCTTTTCCGGGGGAATGCCGATGCCGGTGTCGGCGACGCTAAAACACAGCGTGACCTTGCGATTGCCTTCCACCGATTCGGCCCGGACTCGCACCGAAACCTTGCCTTGGTTGGTGAACTTGATGGCGTTGCCGGCCAGATTGCGCAGCACCTGGCTGATCCGCAGCGGATCCCCAATCAGGCGGTCCGGCACCTGGTCCTCAATCACCGATTCGAAGGCCAGACCGCTGGCCGAGGCGCGCAGCGCCAGCGGCCGCAACACGTCCCGCACCAGCGCGCGCAGCGAGAACTCCACGCAATCCAGCCCCAGCTTGCCGACTTCGTACTTCGAGAAGTCCAGAACATCGTTGACCAGGCTCAAAAGCGCTTCGGCCGACGACTTTACCAGCTCCAGGTACTCCCGCTGATCGTTTTGCGAGCTCGGTTTCGAGCGCCAGTCCGGTCATCCCGAGAATGCCGTTCAGCGGCGTGCGGACCTCGTGCGTCATGTTGGCCAGAAATTCGCTCTTGGCGGCGCTGAGCGCTTCGGCGCGGTCCGCCATTTCGCGCGCTAAACGGCCGGTTTCTTCCAGATTGCGATTGGCCGCGATCAGCTCCCGGTTGGCGGCTTCGGCGGCCTCTTTGGCACGCGCCAGCTCTTCTGCGTTGCGCCTTTGCTCCGTCACGTCCCGCAGGATGCAGAGCATCTGGGGAGGCTGGCCGGGAATATCCACGCGCGTCACCGAATTCTCGAAAATGCCCGATCGGCCCTGCATGAAATGCAACTCGCGCTCGAAGAAATGCTCCTTGACATCGGACGCGTAGCGCGCCCGGTGATATTCCCGCAGCTCCTCGCGCTCTTCGGGATGAAACAGGCCCGTCACATTCATGCCTTCGAGCGAAGCCGCATCGGTGTCCAGCATGGCGGCGAAGGCGGCGTTGACCTTGACGATCGTGCCGCCGGATCGGTCAGAAACATTGGCTCGCAAGACGCTTCCCAAATCGAGCGGAACTGCATCTCCGACTTCAACAATTCCTGGTCGGCGCGATAGCGATCCGTAATGTCGATGCCGGTGGCGATGTAATACTCCACCTCGCCCGCCTCATTCAGCATGGGAGCGTTTGAAAACGAGATCCGGCGCGGCTCGCCCGATTTGGTGATCCATTCGTTCTCAAAGGCGGATGCCGCCCGGGCGGAGATGCCGTGCTCCAGGCGCTTCCGGCTCTGCTCCCTGCCCTCCGGGCTCACCAAAACGTCGAAGAATATCTTCCCTTTCAGCTCGGCGCTGGAATACCCCGTTACCTGCTCAAACGCGCGGTTGCAAAGAACGATCCGGCCTGCGGTGTCAAATACCACCACCAACGCTCCGCAGGCCTGCAGAACGGCTGTGATGAAATCTCGTTCCTTAATTAGATCGCCGTGCACGCAGGTTCCCTGAGGTTTATCGGCAGTTTGGGCCTGGATTCTTATTGGTACTCGCAGGTGCGAAGTCCTGTGTTCCGACGAGTGGAGTGAACACGCGTGCACCACTAAGGCGTCGCGCAATCGGAGCGCGCTGCGCCCTTTGCGTTCTAAGGCGTTCGCCGCATTGTCGAATTAGGCGAAAAACGCTAGCCTGGAATCGTGAAGGGCTGTCTATTGCCACGCTTCGCCTGTCTCGCTGTCTCTTACCGCCCAAGCAATCCAATGTGAGCAGCACCACCTCGGTGGACATCAATGGCAACGTGGTTGCCGACGGGCCGACCATTTCGCAAACCAAATCGGCGAACGGCTCCCAAACCATGGTGACCACGCAGTCCATCAACGGACGCACGGTTCCCATGGAACAGGTGGAAGAGCGGGTGCTGCGGAACGATTCTCGCGGCAAAGTGACCGAGCGAATCGTCCGACAGATACGATCCGCAGGGCAATCCCCTTGCCCCCGGTGCGGCAAACCATCGAGGAACAGAAGCGGCCCGACGGCAGTTCCACCATCCAGAGCACCACCTATACGCACCGACATCAACGGGAACACGCAGATCACCGAAAAATCGGTGACCGATACGCAAAAGAACGGCTCGGGTGAAACTTCGGAGACCGTGGTCCAGCGTCCCACGGTGAACGGCTTTGAGACCGTGGAGAAGCAAAGCGAAGTGGTCAGCAAACAAGGCAACAACTACCAGGCCGAAAGCACCACCTATCGGCGCGACGGAAACGGCGGGTTCTATCCCGCCGTGCGCCAGACCACCGAGCATACAGTGCAGGGTTCGAAATCTCCGACAACAGCGCGGAATACGAGCGAGGCGCCGAACGGCGAACTCCAGCTGCATGGCCAAACGGTGACCAAAACCGTTACGCGGCCGGACGGCTCCAAAGATGCGGTGGTGGATATCTATTCGCGCAACGTTCCGGGCACCGTGAGCGGCAACGAATCGGGATTAAAGTTGGAGGAACAACAAACGATCGAGAGCGCGCCGGGGCCAGGCAACACCGTGGTTCAAACGCTTAGCGTGCGAAGGCCGACCGTTTCCGATCCGGGAACGCTGGGGCCGCCGCGCCAGCTTTCCCAGACCGTTTGCAAGGGCGATTGCAAGCCGCCCAAAGAACCCGACAAGTAAACGCTCCCGAGGATCGAGCTCGGATGACGCGTGCAGCTTAGCCGTGGCCCAGCTTCATGAGCCAGCCTAAGCCGATCAAAGCGGCCACAAAATAGGCAAAACAGCGGACGCCGTAGCGCAGCCGTTCCGCGTCGGTACGCTTGGTGATCACGCCCAGAACCACCGAAGAAAACAGCGCAAACAATATCGCCGCTTCAAAGTGCGAGAGATTCATTTTCGGGCATTATTCTTTTTCGCCTGTCGCGATTTCGTACGCGTCCACCATGGCCAGCACGTTCAGCAGGCCGGCGGCCACCAGGAACTTGGTTCCATAATCATGCACATGCCCGGCCATGTCGGGCTGCGCGTATCCCAGCCAAACCGTCAGCAGATAAAACAGACCCGACGCCAGATCGCCCACAAATCCGCCGCAATAGATGATGGTGGTGAGCACGTCGCCGGTCTGCGGCTGGAACATGGTCGCCGCGCATCATCAGGCCCAGCAGAAACATGATCGCCACCGAGGCCAGCAACAACGCTCCGCGGCCGGGCCGCTTCAGCAGGAAATGACCGCCTCCCGGAACCAGCCAGGCGAGCAAAACCACGCCGTACCATCCGCGCGCGGGCGGCGCCGCGGCCTGCGCTTTTACGTTAGTCGCCATCGTTTTTAGTGTACCCGATCTTCGGCCACACTCTGCTGCGCGGTCGTGCGCTGCGCGGTAGTGCATGGACATCGGCATTCTGCCGTGGTAGCATCCCGGCCATGAAGCGAAACCCTGATCGCTTGCTTATATTGGCCACGGTTGCCGCTGTATTCCTTCAAGCTTGTGCGCGCCAGAGACACTCCGTCGTGCCGGGGGAAGCGAACATTCCGAGTGGACCGACGTTGTTCCTTGCCGAGCAACTCGAAAACGGCGACTTTGCTCGAGGGGATCTGGGCCAATGGCCATCGGGTTGGCACCGCTGGACCCCCACCGAAAATCCGCGGTGTCAGGCGATGACCGTCTCAGCCCAGGCCAAAGGGGCCAATTACGCGAATTGCAAATCCAGCGGCCATTGCGCGAAGCTCGCGGCCAAGAACGTGTTCCCGTCGCCCTGTTTCCTGGCTGAGGGAATTAACGGCATGGCATATCGCGGCAAGAGTTTCTTGTTTCGCGCCAACGTTCGAGCAGAGGTTGCACCTCCATCGATTGTGTACATAATGGTCCGCGTACACACCCCTGGAAATTTAGCGGGCTCACCCGATCCGATGGCGAGCACCTTCTACCAGCAGGTTCCAGTTACGTCCGAAAAATGGGCGAAGTACGAAGTCACAGGGGTGGTTGACCCTGAGGCCCACGACATCGAGCTTGGTTTGCTGATACGCGGTCAGGGAGACGCCTGGATCGACAATGCCTCGCTGGCGTTCTCCAAGACTCCAAAATATCCGCCGCTTGCCAGTCTGCTCCCGCGACCGGTTTATGCCAACCAATAGAGCGCTCGATTAGCCACTTCCCCAAGTTCCCGCACGTTCCACACGTGATCGGCGCAGACCGGCAAACTCACCGAGCGCTAGTTCTAAGGTCCTTCCAATCAGCGCCATGTTGTCATGGGCGGATGGGACAATTTGGCCCGGAACAAGCTGCGGTAAGAATGCAATCGATTCATTCTTAGCCATTTATGTTCTGGCGGCCGGCGTGCTTTGTTGTCGCCATCATGCCGGGCTATTCATTGAAATATTCAAGACGTGCCGCGCGAACCGCACTTCTTAGCCTTCTTTCTACTGGTTGTCGGCCGGGCGTTCGCCGACAATTCCAAGATTTCGCCGGACCTGCAACCGTTGCTCGCGAATCCGTCGAACAATATCAACGTGATCGTGCAGTACAACACGCCGCCGCAGCAATCGTCGGGAGGGCTTCTGGGCGGCCTGCTGGGCGGAGTGTTGAATCTTGCTCGGCGGGGTGCTGAACACGGTCTTTTCGCTCATTCCAGCCGTATCGGCGACGCTGCATCCGGCCGATGTAATAGCGGTGTCGAATCAGTCGAACGTGGCCTACATCTCGCTGGACCGGCAGTTGGGCGCATCGCTCGATTATTCGGCGGCCGCGGTGGGCGCGCCGATCGGCCTGGAGCTACGGTCTGGACGGAAGCGGCATCGGCATCGCGGTGATCGACAGCGGAATCTACAATCACCCGGATTTGAACGCGGCCAATTCGTCCACGCAGCCGCGTGGTTTACCGGCAAAGCTTCATTGGAGGAGAGCTCAACGACGATTTCGGCCATGGAACTCACGTGGCCGGCATCGTCGCGGGGAATGGCAGTTCTTCCGACCAACCCGGCGCCTTCCGCACGTTCAAGGGCATCGCACCCAACGCCAATATTCTCGATCTGCGCGTTCTGGATCAGAACGGCGCGAGCAACGACAGCGTGGTGATCGCGGCCATCCAAAAGGCCGTTCAGCTCAAGAACCAGTACAACGTGCGCGTGATCAATCTCTCGCTGGGCCGTCCGATTTTCGAGAGCTGCTCTCAGGATCCGCTGTGCCAGGCGGTGGAAGCGGCTTGGAAGAGCGGCATCGTAGTGGTGGTGGCGGCCGGCAATGAAGGCCGCAATGGATACGCGACCATCCTGTCGCCCGGCTCAGCTCCGCACGCCATCACGGTAGGCGCGATGAAGACCGAAAACACCATGACCACCAGCGACGATCGGATCGCCAGCTATAGCTCGCGCGGCCCGACGAATGTCGACCTGATCGCGAAGCCCGACGTGGTGGCTCCCGGCAATCTGGTGGACTCGCTGCTCGCTCCGGGATCCACGCTGGTGAACGAATATCCCGGGAACATCCTTCCGGCGTCCAGCTATACCACCGCCCACGTTTCGGGCACGCCGCTGTACTTTAGTCTGAGCGGCACCAGCATGGCGACGCCGGTGGTTTCGGGCGCCGCCGCGCTGATGATCGAGAAGGATCCGAGCCTGACTCCGGATACCGTCAAAGCGCGTCTGATGAAGACCGCTTCGAAGACTTTTCCGGTGATGAGCACCGCTACGGATCCAACCACCGGCCAGACCTACACCGACTTCTACGACATGTTCACCGTCGGCGCGGGCTATGTGGACGTCGCCGCCGCGCTGACCGATTACGATCAGGCGAACGGGCTCCGCCGCATCGCCGCAAGTGATTTACAACTCGCTGCTCGGCACGTGCTTTCCTGGTGCCGAATCTGGCCGAGACCTGGTGGAGCACACCGAGCTGGTTCACTTCCGCAGTGTGGGGTCCGGTGGTGTTAGTTCCCGGCGCAGGCGGAACGGACGCCATTTGGGGCAGCAGCGCGTCATGGGGCACCAACGCATCGTGGGGCACGAACGCCTCGTGGGGCACCAGCGCGTCATGGGGAACCAGCGCGTCCTGGGGCACCAGCGCATCTTGGGGCACCAGCGCTTCCTGGGGCACCGACACCCAAGGAGAAGAGTAAGCCAACTCAACGAGGCTTGCGATGTCGAAGGCGCAATCCCAATTCGCGCAGCGCTCTGTTCAGCCAAGTCTATTTGTGCGGGTACATCGGCCTAGGCGCCGCCACGCTGCTCTGGAGCATAGCGAATTGGCACTGCAGCGATCCGGTGCGCCTGATCTCTTTCGCCCTGGCCGCGGTGCTCGGCTCCGTGCTGAAACTTCAGCTGCCGGGCGTGCGGGGCATGGTTTCGGTCAGCGCGCTGTTCATCCTGGTCGCGATCGTGAACCTGAGCCTGCCCGAAGCGCTTTTGGTGGGAGGGCTGTCGATGGCAGTGCAGTGCACCTGGCGCACGGCGGCCCGGCCGAAACTGACCGCAGACTGCTTTCAACATCAGCGTACTGGTCATCGCGGTGCGTGATCGCAGCCAGGGTGTTCGATTACTCGCGCCATCACTTTCCGGAACCGGTGAGTCTGGGGCTCCTGGCGCTTGCCTACTTCTGCGCCAACACGTTTCCCATCGCCACCATCATTGGACTCACCGAAGGCAAACGAATCTTTGCGGTGTGGAGCAATTATCGCTGGACGCTGGCCTATTACGCGGTTGGCGCTTCCATGGCGTGGGTGATCGGCACGCTTCCGCGCGGCATTCAGTGGGAATTTCCAATCATCTGTTTACCCCTGGTCTACCTGGTGCATCGTTCCAACCGGACTCATCTGGCTCAGATGGAGCAGGAAAGAGCGCACATGCAGGCCATCAATGGATTGCACCTGCGAACCATCGAAGCGCTGGCGCTGGCCATCGACGCCAAGGATCACACCACGCACGATCATCTGCAGCGCGTTCAGCTCTATGCCACCGAGATCGGCAAGGATCTGGGCCTGTCCGAGCAGGAACTGGATGCTTTGACGGCGGCAGCGGTTCTGCACGACATCGGAAAGCTGGCGGTGCCCGGAATCGCATCATCTCCAAACCGGGCAAACTGACGCGCTCCGAGTTCGAGAAGATGAAGATCCATCCGGTGGTCGGCGCCGAAATTCTGGAGCGCGTCGAATTTCCCTACCCGGTGGTTCCGATTGTTCGCTCGCATCACGAAAAATGGGATGGCAGCGGTTATCCCTACGGCCTGCGGGGCGAGGAGATCCCGATCGGCGCTCGAATTCTGTCCGTGGTGGATTGCCTGGACGCTTTGGCGTCGGACCGCCAGTATCGCCGGGCGCTGCCGCTCGACGAGGCCATGGCCAGAGTAGCTTCGGAAGCCGGAACGGCGTTCGATCCCAATGTGGTTCGAGCTTTGCAAGCTCGCTACCGGGAACTGGAGGCGCGCGCCAGAACAACCGAAACTCCAGTCCAGCCGCCGCTTTCGGTGGATATCAAGATCACGAACGGCAGCGCACCGGCGGCCGGATTTGAAGCCGAAGCGCCCGTTGTGGCCAGCTCTTCGCCCCAGCACCCGGTGGCGCAAGCCCGCGCCAATCGCCGCAAGAACGAAGCGTCGATGCCCGACATGCCGGCCGCGGGCCTGTGCTCCTTGCAGTGGGAAGAGGCGCTGACGGTGGCATCGCTCCGCATACGGCGCATCATCTCCTACGACGCCATTGCGCTCTGCGCCTGCGAGGACGACTTCGTGCGGGTGAAGTTCGCGGGTGGCGAAAATGGAGCCGGGTTGGAGTCGCTCGCCGTCCGCCAAGGGGAAGGACTAGTGGGCTGGGTGGCTGAAGTTGGAAAACCGATCCTCAATGGCAATCCGGCTGTCGAGCCTGGATATGCGAAAGACCGAAGGGGGCCCCGGGCTATCGTCCGCGCTGGCTTTGCCTTTGGTGAACGCTGGACAGGTGGTCGGCGTAGTGGCGCTGTACCGCAGAGAAAGAGATGCTTTTGCCGCCGACGAGCTGGTGGCATTGCTGGAACTGTGCCCAGCCATCGCGTCTCTGATGCTCGATACCGCTGAGCCTGCGAATAATCTGTTGGAGATGGCACGGGCTCTCCGGCAGGAAGACGCCAGCCTGGCTCGCACCTAGAGTCTTCGCCCAGCGCTTGGTTTGCTGTAACATCACGTTTGGGATGAAAAACGAAATCGCATTCGAAATGGCCGCGTCCAGCATCCGCTTCGGGCCCGGCGTCACGCGCGAAGTTGGAATGGATCTGGCGGACTTGGGCGCGCGCAAAGTGTTGGTGATCACGGACCCCGTGCTGTCCGACATGGCGCCCGTACGGACGGCGCTGGAATCGATGGAGAGCGCAGGCGTCAGCTTCGTTCTGTACGATCGCGTGCGCGTGGAGCCAACGGACGAGTCCTTCCTGGACGCCATCGCTTTCGCCCAGCAGAGCACCGCGCCGTACGATGCTTACGTCGCCGTTGGCGGTGGGTCGACGATCGACACGGCCAAGGCCGTGAACCTGTACGTCACCTATCCGCCATCAGACTTTCTGGATTACGTGAATCCGCCCATCGGCAAGGGCATCCCAATTCCGGGCCCGCTGAAGCCGCTATATGCCATTCCGACCACGGCCGGAACGGGCAGCGAGACCACGGGCGTCAGCATTTTCGATTTGATTCGCATGCACGCGAAGACCGGCATCGCGAACCGGCGGCTGAAGCCGACGCTGGGCCTGCTGGATCCGGAAAACACGCGCAGCATGCCCCCGCAAGTGGCCGCTTCGAGCGGGCTGGATATTCTGAGTCACGCGATCGAGTCGTACACCGCGTTGCCGTACACCGGCCGGTCCTACCCGGAACGGCCGCTGGTGCGCCCGGCATATCAAGGGTCGAATCCGATTAGCGACGTTTGGTCTTTGCAGGCTTTGCGAATGGTGGCGCAGTATATCGTTCGGGCCGTGGAGGATCCCTCAGACGATGAAGCGCGCGCCAACATGCTGCTGGCGTCCGCGTACGCGGGGATGGGATTTGGAAACGCGGGCGTGCATCTGCCGCACGGAATGTCGTACCCGGTGTCCGGCAATGTGAAGAGCTATCGCGCGCCTGGTTACGTTTCCGATCACCCGCTGGTACCGCATGGGTTCTCAGTGATATTAAACGCGCCGGCCGTTTTCCGTTTTACAGCTTCATCGAATCCGGAGCGGCATATGCAGGCTGCCGAGGCGCTGGGCGTGGATGTATCGCGCTGCCGCAAAGAAGACGCGGGACGTATTTTGTCCGAACGAATCACCTGGTTTATGCAGCGGTTGAAGACACCCAACGGACTGCGCGAGATCGGCTACACGTCATCGGACATTCCCAGGCTGGTGGAAGGGACATTACCTCAGCATCGAGTGACCAAGCTCTCGCCACGCGCCGCCGGGCCGGAGGAATTGAGTGCGCTGTTTGAAGATTCGATGGTCGCCTGGTGATCCTCTCAATGAGCGCGATGCTCTCGAAAGACCGGCGCAGGCAAGTTCGTGGACCTAGACGATCCGGATGGAAATTTCATCTACTTGTGGGAAACCAACCGCGGGCATGATGCAAGAGAACGCATCCCAGTATTCACACGCGTAGCTGTTGATTGGACCTTAGACCTCGTTCTCCGGTGGCGTCCACCAACCAAAAGCGTGCGAAAATGTTTTAGAGGTACGGGGAGTCCTGAGCCGCGTTAAAATATTCGAGAACTCCCCCGATGAGACAGTTAGGAGCTGAGCCGTTACAAAGGTGCTACCACAGCAGGCAAAACAAGCCGCCGTCGACGGTCGAAGGCTTAGCTGCTTCCTCGGGTTTAACCTTTGTTCCTAACCTTTTTGCGGACGAGGGCCGCGTGCATCGCTTCGATGCGCACAGACCAGCCCTCCATCTCGCGTTTCTTTGAAGGCGCTTCCGGGACGTCCGCGCTGATCTGCGGCGACACCGAGACCGTCCTGTCCAGGCTGCCAGGGGGCATCTTCCAAAGCTGCGTGACATCGCCGCCATATTGGTCACTGCGCGACTACAGCATTCCCGGACAGATTGGACTTGAAGATTCGGTTTTCGCCTACATCAACCACTTAGCCAATGTTTTCTCGCAAGTGCGCCGCGTACTGAAGGATGACGGCACGCTCTGGCTGAACATCGGCGATTCCTATACCTCCGGCGGCACGGACTTGGCGCGCCACCGATAAAAAGAACCCTGTGCGGGCGATGAACGTCCGGCCCCCTACGCCAGAGGGCTTAAAGCCCAAGGATCTTATCGGAGTCCCCTGGCTGCTCGCCTTCGCCCTGCAGAAGGAAGGCTGGTATCTCCGCGCCGACATCGTTTGGAACAAGCCGAATTGCCAGCCCGAGAGCGTGAAAGACCGTCCCACGCGCTGCCACGAATATATTTTTCTCTTCAGCAAGAGTGAGCATTACCGTTATGACGCCGCGGCGGTTCGCGGCCCGAACGGGCGCAACGTACGAACCGTCTGGGACATCCACACGCGGCCTTATCCCGAAGCGCATTTCGCTACGTTCCCGCCAGCGCTGGTCGAGCCTTGCATCAAGCTCGGCTCCAGCCCGAGCGAATTGATCCTCGACCCGTTCATTGGATCGGGAACCACCGGCCTTGTCGCGCTGAAGCTAAACCGCCGCTTTGTCGGCATCGAACTTAATCCCTCCTATTTGCAGATAGCCGAACATCGCCTTAACGGGGATTTGATCCGGTGAGCGCTGGGCCGCTTAGTCCGTCACGGCAGGTGGTTTTCCACCAGATGCTCGTGGCGGCACGCAAGAGCGTGCTCATGGATGCTTTGAGCGAAGCGCTGGGCCAGCTTGACCCGAATATCACGAAGAAACAGATTCTCGCCTACGTTCCCGCTGACGCCCAGAAGATTCTTGCGGCGGCCGGCATACGTGATGAACACGTCTTTCCGGTACCGGCAGTCTTGGAGACAAAGCCCACCCTGGTCGGCTATTACCGCCTCCTGCTCGGCATTTCACAAAAGCGGTTCTACCGCAAAGGCACCGGCATGGGGCCGTTCAAGAGCATGGAGACGCGTGGCCTTTTAAATCCGAAGAAGCGCCCGGACCTCGAACGCTTCTGCACCGTCATGGCCGAGAATCTTGCCGAGTTGGTGCGCCAAATCTCACCGAAGATCACCGCCCGCGACGTTTCCGAGTTACCGCTCCTAACGCTAGGCGCCCAACTCTACGGCAGCAACAATAACGCGATTGGCAAGCAAGCGACGCTGGATGTCTTTCTCTCGGTCGTCGAGATCGTCAAAGGGTTCATCGTGAGCCAAGACAACACCAAAATCACGGTTCACAATGCATCGAAGCGGAAAGTCATCATCGCCTTGAGCAGCGACCCCGACATCCGAATCCAAGAGGAATTTGAAGGAAAGCTTAGGAACATCCTCGCCATCGAGATCAAGGGTGGCACCGATGTCAGTAACGCACACAACCGAGCCGGGGAAGCTGAGAAGTCGCACAGAAAGGCCAAGAAGACAGGACTTCCGGGACTATTGGACGATTATCTCTCTGGCTGGGGTTGATCCAACCATGCTCCAGCAGGAGTCGCCGACGACGAACTCCTGGTTTGATGTCGCGCAAGTTCTTGCCCGCGAGGGAAATGATTGGAAAGAGTTCAGCAGCCGATTCGCCGGTGCTGTCGGCATACCCTTGAGATGACTCGCCGATGGGGTCGGGGGGAAAGCCGGCGAGCGCAACTCGTGCGCCAACCAGCGGGAATTTGCTAACCTCCGTGACTTGGTAATATGGAGCGTTTACGAATTCAGGAGGACAAACCACGTGCGTTGGCCAGTCATTTTTCTTCTTGCGGTATCCGGTGCCTGGGCGCAAACCGGGCCGAGCAATCCGTTAGTCGAGAGTTCGAAGGTTTTTTATTCGAATGCGAAGCAGGACATCCTGCGCTCGGCAGAAAAAATGCCAGAAGATAAGTACACGTTCAAACCCATCGACAGCGTGCGTTCTTATGGACAACTGGTGGCTCACGTCGCCGATGGACAATATGAGTTCTGCGGGGCGGCGGCAAGCAAACATGACGAGAAGGGGATTGAGCAGACCGCCAAAACCAAAGCCGATATCGTGGCGGCGCTAAAAGCCGCCTTCGCCTATTGCGATGCCATCTACGCGGGAATGACCGACGCGAAAGCGGCCGAAATGATTCCGGCCTTCGGGGGCGCAAAGATCACCCGGCTCAGCATGCTTGATTTCAACGTATCTCATACCATGGAGCACTACGGGAACGTTGTGACGTACCTGCGAATAGAGGGCCTGGTCCCGCCCAGTAGCGAACCGCGGCGTTCGGCTGTAAGCGCGCTTCCCAGCGAGTTAAACTGCTCCGTGGGGGACGTTCTTATGCCGTTTGTCGATATCAACAGCCTTAATGTCGTTGAGCGCCTGCCGGGCTGGCACGGACGCTATTTCCATTCGCCCAGCATGACATTCTCGCATTACTCCTTCACGCGCGGCGCGTCCATTCACGAGCACTTCCATCCTCAGGAAGAAGTCTATGAGGTGATCGAAGGCGAACTGGAGTTAACCATCGACGGCTTGGCCCAAATCGCCAGGGCGGGCGTTGTCGGAATCGTGCCGGGTAACGCCCCCCATTCAGTCAAGGCCCTGAGCGACGGCCAGGTGATCGTCGTAGACTATCCGCGGAGGCTCGATGTTGACACGCTTACCGCAGCCCGCCCGCAACCGGAATGATCTCGCCGGTAATCCAGCCGGCGTCATCGGAAGCCAGAAACGATACTACAGTCGCGATGTCGCGCGGCTGCCCAATCCTGCCTAGAGGCGTCCGTTTCACGAGCTGAGCGATGAACTCGCCACCCCCATCGGCCACCGTCGACTGAACGCCTTCGGTTTCCACTGGACCCGGCAGCACGGCATTCACGAGAATCTTCCTCGCGCCAAGTTCCGCAGCCAGGCTTCGCGTGATAGCATCCAGGGCGCTCTTCGTTGCGCTATATACCGAACCTCCCGGAGGGGGCGCCTGGGAGGCCATCGAGCCGATGTTGATGATGGAACCTCCCTGATCGCCAATGGCGGCGGCAGCGGCCTGTGTGGCGAACAACAATCCTCGGACGTTGAGATCGAACATTCGATCGAAGTGTTGCTCGGTGATCTGATGCAGCGGAAGGAATTCGTAAACACCTGCATTGTTTACCAGGATGTCGATTCGCCCGAACTGGGATACCGCCGCGTCGATAAGCTGCTTCGCCTCGGCAGGTTTGCTGACATCCGCCCGAACGGCCTTGGCTTTGCCGCCTTGGGCCTCGATCTTCGCTACTACCGCCTCCGCGCCTGGCGCGCTAATCGAATAATTAACAATGACGGAAGCGCCATCCTTCGCGAGCTCCTGCGCAATCGCCGCGCCAATCCCCTTCGACGCGCCAGTGACAACGGCCACTTTACCTGTAAGTCTTGCCATGTGCCTCCCTTTGATGTCGTGTTGACGAAATGCTTTCGACAACAATCCATACGATGAGACCGGTTGGCGGTTGGATTCAGCCCGGATTAATCCAGATGGCAGAGTTTGCAGGCGAGTTGAAGATCGGCGGGATTATCGCACGCGAGCGTGTACCGCTGCCCATTCATGACCCAAGAGGAAGTTGTGCCGGTCAGGTTGCTGTGCGGCATGTCCGGTACGCCGTTCGCCCGCGCCACCAGCAGTAGCGCATCGCGATTCCCTGCCCGGTACGCGATCTCGACGCGCTCGCCTTGGCTACGTGCTCCGAAGTTCCGCGCTCCGATCAATTGAATGGATGCCGGAGGTGCGCCCCGCAATGGCACGTCGAGTCCTGTGTTGGCCTTGACCCAGGCGCGCAGTTGTGCGGGATTCTGGCAATGAAAGGCGATCGGCTGCGAATCCTGGCGCACCGGCGGGCGAACCAGAGATAACGCCACCACCGCTAGAGTGACGGCGACGGCGAGCAGCCCGTGGTAAAACCGCTTGCTCACGCGCGCGGCTCGGTTAGGCGCGGGAGCAGGAGATTGCACGCGATCCCACAGCTCCGGCGGCGCGTCACAGGCCGCAACCCGCGTTGCAACTCAGGCTCCAGCCATGATTCATCGACACCGCGACAACCTCCGCTCCAGGATCTTGTGCGCGCGATTCAACCGCGACGCCACGGTGCCCGGCGAGCATTCAGAATCTTCGCGATCTCGTCGTACGACAACCCTTCGGTATAGCGCAGCACGATCACGATGCGATGTTCCGGCGCAAGGCGCGCCACCACGTCCTGCACGCGCTGCTCCGTTTCGGCGCGCATCAGCTTGTGCAACACGCTTTCGGCCGGCGCGCGAACCGCATCCAGCTAAACCATCCAGGAACGGCGTCATCCGGCGTCCGCGCCGCTGGTCGTCGATGCAGCTATTCACCACCAGCCGGTACAGCCAGGAATCGAAGCTGGCCTCAGAGCGATAGTCGCCGATGCGCGACAGCAGCTTTAAGAAAGTGTCCTGCGCGATGTCCATGGCCGCCGCCGGATTGCCCGAATAGCGCAGCGCGATGGAATAAACGCGGTCCTTGTAAGTCTCGAACAGCGCACGGAAGGCATCGGCATCCCCGCGCTGGCAGGCTTCGATCACGCTCACGATCGTTTGCGTCCAACACCATGCTGCTGGATTGGACGGCGGAGGCGCTCGAATTCCTTCCCGGTTTTCCACAGCATGGGTTTTCTTATATGCTCATCTGAGTACTACCACAAGGAGCCTCCTGCATGCCAACACGAGAATGAACTTACCCGCCGCGATTTCGCCACCATGGCGACGGGCGCGCTATCGGTTCTGGGCGCTTTGAGCGCCGATTCCGAACTGGACGCTCAAACCGGCACGACGGCCGAAGCCGCGGCGCCGATGCCCCCATCGATCTCACGGAGTGGAGCTTCTTTTGGGTGGGCGTGGAAAAAGCCGAGATCCCGCGCGGCACCGTCATCAACGGCAAACAGATGTACGTCGAGTACCAGATTCCTAGAGTGGTGAAACATCCTTACCCTATCGTGTTGGTGCACGGCGGAGGCGGGCAGGGCACGGACTGGATGTGCTGTCCCGACGGCCGTCCCGGATGGGCCACGCTGCTGGTGCAGGAAGGCTACAAGGTGTACGTGGTGGATCGGCCCGGCCATGGCCGCTCGCCGTATCATCCCGATCTCGACGGTCCGTTCCCGCAGCAGAACATCACGCTCGATCAGATCTCGAGCATGTTCACGCCGCAGCGCGCCAAGCGGCCCGATCCAACGGGCCTTGGCCTGGCGAAGCTGCACAATCAGTGGCCCGGCACGGGCGAAGTGGGCGTCGGCCGATCTGGCGCAGTTGGTGGCGTCGCAGGGCGGATCGTACGTCGCGAACATCGAGATCACCCACACCGCATGGCGCGAGCGCGGCGCCGAACTGCTCGACAAGATCGGGCCCGCCGATCATCATGACGCACTCGGCCGGCGGACCCTTCGGCTATCTGGTGGCGGAAGTGCGGCCCACTTTGGTGAAAGGCATCGTCGTGGTGGAAGGCGCGGGCACGCCTTTCGGCAAAGGCCCGCAAGCCAGCAAGTGGGGCATCACCACCATCCCGATGACCTACGATCCGCCGGTGAAAGATCCGTCCGAATTCAAGACCAGGGAGATGCCGTCGCCCGAGCCGGGCGTCGGTCCGTTATCAGATTCAAGAGGAGCCCGCGCGCAAGCTGAAAAACTTGCAGGGGCATTCCGATTGTGCTGGTCACTTCGGAAGCGTCGTTCGCATCGCCCGGCGCTCCGGGCGCGCTCGCGTTTCTGAAGCAAGCCGGCTGCACGGCGGAAGAATTGCGCCTGGCGCAGCACGGCGTCCACGGCAACGGCCACATGATGATGGTGGAGAAAAACAATCGCGAGGTGCTGCAGCCGATCCTCGATTGGATGGACAAGAACGTCTCTCGCGCACGCCGGAAGCCCGCGCCCGTCAGGAAGAATCCGGAAGCGGTCGCGTTGAAGCTGTCCGAGCAGGGCCACTTCTGGGTTGGGCACGGAAGCGAAGAAGATGCCCTACGGCAACATCGTCGCGGGGCAAATGTACGTGCAGTATTTGTTTCCCGCGCAGGTTCGCCATCCATATCCGGTGGTGCTGGTGCATGGAGGCGGCGGCCAGGGCACGCATTACATGGGCCTCGGCAACGGCAAGCCCGGCTGGGTCCACTACTATTTGCAGGAAGGCTACAAGGTTTATCTGGTGGATCGGCAGGGCCATGGGCGCGCGCCGTATCATCCGGATGCGCTGGGTCCCATCGGTCCGCTGCTGACGTTCGACACCGTCACCGGCGATTTCATGCGTGCGGCCAACAATCCGAACCGGCGCTGGATGGGCACGGGCGATGCGGGCGATCCGCTGGTGGATCACTTCCAGGCCGGACAAAATTCGACGCCTGCCGACAACGTGATGGCGCACAAGTTGTGGGCCAGCCGAGGCGCCGAGATGCTCGACAAGATCGGGCCGGCCATCATTCAGGTGCATTCGGCGGGCGGTCCGTTCAGTTGGCTGGTGGCGAATGAGCGGCCGAATTTGGTGAAGGCGATCGTCAACGTGGAAGGCGCGGGGATGCCGTTCGGCTTCGGCGCGGCCTGGGGACTGACGGACATTCCGCTGGTGTACGATCCGCCGGTGTCCGATCCCAAGGAGATCGCCACGCGCGACGTCGCCGCATCCGGCATCGCACCCGCCTACAAGCTGCAGGCCGAGCCCGCGCGCAAGCTGAAAAACCTGCAAGGCATTCCGATCGTGATGGTGACGGCGGCAGTCGTCGGGCCGCACGCAAGGTCCGCCGGTGGTCGCGTTCCTGAAGCAGGCCGGCTGCGATGCCGAAGAGCTGCAGCTCAAGGACAAGGGCATTCTCGGCAATGGGCACTTCATGATGCTGGAGACCAACAACCGGCAGGTGTTCGACGCGATCCGGGCGTGGGTGGAAGCGAAGTTGCCCGCGTAGCGTTGACTTCTAGCGCGCTCGGCCCGGAATTTAACCTTCAGGAACGCTTCACTTCGCGGCGTATACCTTCAGCAATCCACATTCGCAATTGTGTTTGGTAGCCGACCGACTTCGTTGCCGCGATTTTTTTCGCTGCCTCAATCTGCTCAGGGACGAGCCGGATCGATACGGGAGATTTTGCTTTGGCGTGTCGTTCCTGGATCAATTTCTTCAAAGCCGCGGAAGGCTTGGCTTGTTTCTCCTCAAGAACTTGATCCCATAATTCAGCTACCGAATGAGTTTCGAAATACTCCGCTGCGGCCTGGTCCGAATGAAACTTCAGGAAGAGGCTTCTTGGCCAGCGGCATCTTTTTCTTCATGGCGATTTACCCAACGCAGGCCGGGATGGCACGTGTGCGGCGCCTCCCGCTGACCTCTCCAGTCTAAACCCGCAAGCCTGCTAGGATCGATTTGCAGTGGAAGAGCAACACGTTTATTCCGCCATCGGCCAAGACGGATTCGAGCGCCTTGCCGACGCGTTTTATCGCCAGGTTCCCAGCGACGACGTTCTCGGGCCGATGTACCCGGCGCAGGATCTGGAAGGCGCGCGGCAACGGCTCCGCGATTTCCTCATCTGCCGTTTCGGCGGTCCGCAGACCTACATCGAACAGCGCGGCCATCCCCGGCTGCGCATCCGCCATGCGCCCTTCGCCATCGGACAAGCGGCGCGCGACCGCTGGCTCCAGCTGATGACCCGCGCGCTGGACGAAGCAGCGCTCCCGGCCGAGCCTCGCCAAATACTGCAATCGTTTTTCGAGTCCACCACGACGTTCCTGAAGAATCGGCCCGGCGCCTGATCTTTTTTCACGCGACCACCTGCTAAAATCGATTCGTGGCCTACTCCGAAGTTCTCATCGCTCCCATGCGCGCCGATCTTACCCGGCACGGTGTCGAGGAGGCTCGTACGCCCGCCGATGTCGACCGGCTTCTTTCGCCCGATAGTGGCGCGGTTCTCATGATTGTAAACTCGGTGTGCGGTTGCGCCGCGGGACGCGCACGACCGGCCGTCGGCATGGCGCTGAAACATTCCGTGCGACCCGCCAAAGTTGCTTCGGTCTTCGCCGGCGGCGACGAGGCGGCCGTGGCTCACCTGCGCAACATCTTGTCCGACTATCCGCCGTCTTCGCCCTCGCATGGCTCTCTTTCAAGATGGAAAGCCGGTGTATATGATTCATCGGAGCGATATCGAGCGGCGCGAACCCATCGAAATCGCCAAGCTGCTGACCCAAGCCTTCGATCGCTTCTGCGCGGCACGAGCGCTACTTCTTCTCAGCCGGCGTGAGCGATCCCGGCAGCACCGGCTCTCGATAGCAGGACACCACGCTCTGATTCCCGTCGCGATCCACGGCCTTTACGCCGATCACCAGGTCGTCGATGGAAACGTCCGGCATGGTGTAGCTGGTCACGTTGCCCACCCAGATTTCGCGCTCCCAAACCGGCGACGTGGTGGAACGCACCATCACCGCGTAACCCGCCAGATCCGGCTCGGAATTCGGCAACCAGTGCAGCACCGCGTCGTACCCCGACTTCCCGCGCGTCAGCATCGGCACGATGCCCGCCTTTGTCCGGCCCGGACGCCCAGGTCCAATTGAGCACCGGAGGCGCGGGCGCCAAAGCGAGGCTCGCCAGCACCGCGGCATTCATTCGAGCCGCGCGCGTCGCGTACGGAACGGAGGTATTCGCGAAAGTGTCCGTGGTGGTGTGCTGGTTGTCGTAGTTCTCGCTCGCGCTGGTGAGACGCACGGCCGCGAATCCCTGATTGACGAACGGCGTATGGTCGCCACCGCGCAGAAATCGATCGCCGCGAAACACCATCTGGACCTGCATGGATGGCACATAGCGCTCCGCGATCAGTTTGGTGTAGCGCGCCAACTCACGCGCCTCGGAATCGTCGGGACTCGCGGAGAAGACGCGCAAAACGTTCGTCGCCGACCGCCCGTTGCCGGAAACATCGCTGCCAATGATGTCGTTGTTCAGCACGGCCTCGATTTGCATACCGTCTTTCTTGGCCTGCGCCGCATACACCTGACTCCCGGTCAATCCCACTTCTTCGCCCGCGAACGCGATGAAGACGATGGTCTTGTCAAATCGATATGCGCTCATCACGCGGGCCAGCTCCATCACCGCCGCCGTTCCACTGCCGTCGTCAGTAACTCCCGGCGCCACGGTCCCGGCGGCAGTGGCTTCAAAATCCAGCGGGCCGCGCTTGCGTTCCGGCGGAACGATCTTCCAATAGCGGCGTGCTTCGGTCTCGTCGATGCCTTGCCGAACCGACTCGGCAATCCTCTGTTCTTCGCCGGTATAGGGCTTCCACACCTGCGCCAGCGAATCGTAGTGCGCCGTGACAAGCACATAGCGGTCTTTCTGGATCGTGCCGGGCAGCACGGCAACGATATTCGAAACTTCGACGTCGCGAATAATCTGGCCGCGCCGCCCGCCCTTCTTGATGCTGAAGTCCTGATAGTTCACTTGCAGCAAAGGGCTGTAGCTCTGCAGCTGATCGTGAATCCAGCGCTTGGCAGCGCCGATTCCGTGGATGGGGTCGTCCTGCGCCGAGAGCACGTAGCGCGTTCCGAAGCCTTCCAGCTTCTTGAGCGTGGCCGCAATGCGCTCCTCGCTAATGGAGCCGGCGATCTGTTGCACCGTGGGATTCAAGCGCGTCTCCGGCTCCTGTGAAAACAGCCGGGATGCGAAAAACACGGCTAACAAAATCGACGATGGCGGTTGCTTCATAGGAATCGATTGTACCGTTTGGCAACCGCTTCGGTTGGCAACGTGGTAGCCTTGATCTCACCGGAGCCAGTCAAAAGGGAAGAAGGAAGCTGTGAAGCCAATAGTCAGAATTCTCGTTGCCGTGGCCGCCGCCGGCTCGGCATGGGCGCAATCGCCCAGTACCGCGGCAAACCCAAGTGTCCGCCATGTTATCGGCCTGGAACCTATTAAACGTAACGCAGCGGGTACGCTGACCGTTCGGGACGGCGCTTTGTGGTTCAAGACGAGCAAGGCCGAGGAAAAGGTGCCGGTCGCGTCCATTGACGACATTTTCATCGGCACGGAGATCACGCAGAGCGGCGGCAAGACCGGGCGCATCGTAAAAACGGCAGCTATGGCGGCGCCCTTTGAGAGCGGGAAAGCGCTGACCATTTTGATGCGCACCAAAGTGGATATCCTGACGGTATCGTTTCACGATTCCGGACGGCGGCCTGCATGGCGCCATCTTCGCGCTTCCCCTTGCGCAAGCTTCCCAGATGCGCACGCAACTGGTCCAGGCGGGCGCGCACGCCAGTCCAGTCGAAAGCCACTCATTGAGGGTGGCAAGCCATGAGTAGCCGCGCCGCCATTCGTTCTCCTTGCTCTCTGTTCCCTGCTGGCAATACCGCGCCGGGAATGGTCCCTGCTCAAAGCGCTCGCCGAAGCCGAAGCTTGGCTGCTTCCGCCATCCAGATCGGCAATGGTCGAAGTGGGCGATATTGCGATCCCAGCCGAGTTTCGTTTCGCCGTCTACGAGCAACTGTTGGACGCAGCGTGCGCGCCTCCGGCAGCTTTTCAAAAGGTGTATCGCAGCGGCGATCGCGCAGCCGATGGTATTCCGGACCTGGTCACGCTGCACACCAAAGTGGATGACCTTCAAAGCAAGGCAGCCAAACCAAACGCGAGTTCGACCACAGTGTTTGGCGCCACCAAGGTGGACGTCATCGCCACCGTGACCACTCGCGACGGCCAGCACGCTATTGGACCAAAAAATCACCGGCCGAGTGCGATTCTTCGGCGAAAACCTGGGCGTCACCAACGATCTGGCGAAGCGAATTACGAAACTGATGCGCCAGACGTTCTAGGGCCGGCGACCCTTTTCGGCGCAGTCCCAATGCTCGGCAGCTTTGCCGTCCACGAATCGCCAGGTGTCAAACCACGTGGTTGTGTACTTTGTCCTTCGTGGTCGGATCCGTCAACTCGCGCACAGTGGCTACCGTCACGTAGTCCCCTTCGGCGTTTACGAACGCGACTTTGGCTGCCCAGGTGTTCGGGAACGGGCGTTGGCTTTCTGATCGATCCGAAAAGAACTCTACCACGCCATCGCGCCCCGACTTCACGTTGGGATTGTGCTGCAGGTATTCCGGAGTCAGCCACTTGTCGGCCTCGTCCCAGTGATTCGCTTCCAGCAGATCTTTTTCGATATGATAGGCGGCCTGTTTGTTGCGGTCCAGCTTCTTGTCCTTGCTATGGAACAGAGCGTCGGGATCGGACGCGGCGACCACGGGTTCCTGCGCATGCATGGGCGCGGAGACCAGCATCGCGGCAAACAAGGCAGCCAATGTGAATTGAATTTTCATGCGTACCATGTTTAGTCATCCTGACGGTCGTTGTCAACGCCTTCAACGTGGCGGCATTCCAGCCCGCACGTCGGCACTGGCGTTGATCGTCGCGCTGATGGGTTCCGGCCAGGCGTCAGCCGACGACGCCGCAGCGGCTCCGATAGCGACCGATCGGCCCTCGGTAACCGATTCCAGCGTGGTGGTCCCACTCGGAAGTCTCCAATTTGAAAACGGATTCACCGACACCGTGAACCAAGGGCAACAAACCTTCGATGGCCCCCAGACCTTGCTGCGTTTCGGGGTGGCATCGAAAACCGAGCTTCGCCTGACGGCGCCGGACTACTCCGGCCAGTTTGGCGACCTGGCCATCGGAGTGAAGCAGCAATTAGGTCCCACGTCCGGCTTCGACGTTTCGCTGGTCCTTACGCTCAGCCTGCCGACGGGCGCCCGCGGCGTTTCGAGCCACGGTTATGATCCTTCGGCACAGCTTCCCTGGTCGCGGTCGCTATCTCCCAACTGGACGGCCGCAGGGATGCTGTCGGTGTATTGGCCCACCGAGAACGGCCAGCGGAACGTGACCGGCGAAACTACGTTCTTAATCGACCGCCAGTTGAGGAAACCGTGGAACGCCTTTGTCGAATACGCGGGCGACTTTCCGGAACAGGGAGGGCCCAGGCACCTTCTTCACGTCGGCACAGCCTACAAACCAACTCCCCATCAGCAACTCGATCTGCATGCCGGGTTCGGCTTATCTGCGGCTGCGGTGGATCACTTTATCGGGGTCGGCTACTCGTTTCGCTTTCAAGCGATCCGGCGCTAACAACCCCGGGCGATTGGCGTCATTCGCTTCGCACATGGCGCATATATTTCCAGTAAATCCGGAGAACATCTCGAAACGCGATGAAAAAATCGACAGCTTTGACTTTAGAACCGCCGACGTCCTCCCAGCGTTCGAGCGGGAACTCGTAGATCCGTTGCGATGCCAGCAGCGGCGAGCGGAGTTCCCGGATATAGCGCGCCAGAATTTCGACGTCAAAAATCCACCGGGTCATGAACGGCTCGGCAAACAGCGCGCGCGTTTGAGGGCCGACGCGGAATATCTTCGCACCGCATTGTGTGTCATAGATGGGCATTTGCAGCATGACGGAGACCACGGTTGCGAAAACTCTGCCCAGGTAGTGACGGCTGGCACGGCGGTGTACGTAACGCCCCAGCAGCTTTACCCGGGAGCCAAACACCATATCGAGATCGGATCGCCCGGCCAAAACCGCCAGGAACTCGGGAATGGCCCCGAGCGGCGTGGCGAGGTCGGCATCCCAATAACCGACCTGCTCGGCGTTCTGCTCCAGAGCAAAGTTGATACCCAGGCGAACCGCTTCCGCCTTGCCTCGATTGACGGGCGACCGGAGCAGGACCACGCGATCGCCAGTCTTTGCCCGCAGGCTCTCGATTCGCTCAATGGTGTTGTCCCGGCTACCGTCGTCTACGAACACGAAGTGGATCTGCGACTCGGATAGGAATCGCTGAAACTCATCCACCGGCAGCCGAAGTCCTTCGTTGTAGCAAGGCACAACGATCCAGCAACGCGCGTCGGGCACTTTTGAGATAGTAACAGAGGTGGCGCGTATCAGATGGCAAAAAGGGGCGCTGGATGAACGTACTGCTCGATCTCCTCGACGAAGCCTTCGACAAGAAGTCCTGGCACGGCCCGAATCTGCGCGGATCGATTCGCGGAGTGACCGCTCAGCAAGCCGCGTGGCGGCCCGGGCCCGATCGTCACAACATCTGGGAACTCACCCTGCACGCGGCCTACTGGAAATATGTCGTCCGTCGTCGCCTGACGTTCTGCGAAGACGGGTGAAAAGCGCGGTTCGTTCGTGTTACCCGGAAGTAACTTCTTTGCGCGACCCGTCGAAGACACCGAAGCGGCCTGGAAGGCGGACATCCATATTCTGGCTGCTGAACACCGCAAATTGCGTGCAGATGTGGCTAAGCTCGCCGCCCCGACCCGGGCGGAAGCGCACATGATTCGAGGTGTCGCCGCGCACGATCTCTATCACGCCGGCCAGATCCGCCTGCTTCGCCGGCTTGGTCAGACTAAGTAATTCGTCTGAGCCGAAGATTTCGAGATTTCACGACACTCCTGACTGTCTACGGTGTTCTTAAGAAGGGGCGTCCATGAGATTCCTGCGGATCGTATTGATAGCAGCCTGCCCGGTATTCGGCCAATCCAGTACACCACAAATGTCGGCGGACGCGGCGGCGCGCTTTCTGGATCAGGCCACTTGGGGACCGACGCCAGCATCGATTGCGCAGCTGCAACAGATGGGTATCAGCAACTGGCTGAACGCGCAATTTGCGTTGAACACGTCGGATCTGCCGGACCAGCCGATCCTCAATTCCGCCGGCAAACCAAACCGCGACATTCGCCCCGTGCAGGCGGCGTTCTTTCAGAACGCCGTCACCGGGCAGGATCAGCTGCGGCAGCGCGTGGCCTTCGCGCTCAGCCAGATCTGGGTGGTCTCGCAGCCGGTGTTCCGGACGCCTACGCTTTTCCGCCTTACTGGCGAATCTTTCGCGACAACGCGTTTGGCAACTATCGCGACATCATCAAGGCCGTGACGCTCAGCCCCGCCATGGGCCGCTATCTGAACATGGCGAACAACAACAAGGCCAATCCGGCGAAGGGCACTGCGGCCAATGAAAATTATGCGCGCGAGCTGATGCAGCTGTTCACGCTCGGGCTCACGCAGTTGAATCCGGACGGCACGCCGGTGCTCGATCAAAACAACAACCCGATTCCCACCTACGATCAGACCGTGGTGACGAACATGGCCAAGGTGCTCACCGGCTGGACCTATCCCACTGCGCCCGGCGCCACGGCCAAAGAACAACAATCCGGCGTATTATCATCGGCCAGATGTTCGCCGTGGAAGCCAAGCACGACACCACCGCGAAGACGATTTTCGGCAACGTCACCATCCCGGCCGGACAGACCGCCGAACAGGATCTGGATTCGCTGCTCGACGCTCTGATGGCGCAGCCCACCATGGCGCCGTTCGTGTCGCCAGCAGTTGATTCAGCACCTGGTGACCAGCAATCCGAGCCCGGCATACATCGCAGCGCGTGTCGAACGTGTTTCAGAACGACGGCAGCGGCGTGACGGGAAACCTGCAGGCCGTGATCACCGCGATCCTTACCGATCCCGAAGCGCGCGCCGGCGACGATCGCATCGGCAGCGTCGCCCAACGCGAACTTCGGCCATCTGCGCGAGCCGGTTCTGTTCATGGCCAATCTTCTGCGCGGCCTGAACGCCACGCTGACCGCGACCAGCGACAGTTGATCACGGCAGCTCAGAACTGGGCGAGAATCTGTTCTACGCGCCCAGCGTGTTCAGCTACTTCTCGCCGCAGTACCGCACCGCGAGCGGACTGCTCGGGCCGGAGTTTCAGATTTATTCGACGCAGACCGCCGCCGACCGCGCCGACATCGTCAACTCCGATTCTCTACGGCGCGCTCGACAAGGGCACCACGGTGAACCTGACGCCCTTCGTGCAGCAAGCCGGCAGCACCACGTCGCTTGCTGAACTACATCAGCTCGGTTTTCCTGCACAGCTCGATGTCGGCCAGCCTGGAGCAGGCGGCGACGGATGCGGCGAACGCGGCGACCACGCCGACGGCCAAAGCGCAGGCCGCGCTCTACGTCGTGCTGACGTCGGGCGAATATCAAATCATTCAGTAAGAGGAGACCGACACATGTTTTCACGTCGAGGATTCATTCGCAGTCGGCGCGGCTTCGGTGGGATCGCTGGCGCTGCGTCCCTTCGGCTTGCTGCCGGCGCTGGCGCAGAGCGGCCCGAATTATCGCGCGCTGGTGTGCGTGTTCCTGTTCGGCGGCAACGATTCGAACAACACCGTCATCCCCATGGACGACGCCAGCTACCAGGCGTACACCTCGATTCGCGGCAGCCTGGCGCTGACCGGCCAGCGAGCTGACGCCCACCGTCTACAGCGTTTCCGGCGCGCCCTATCGCGTTTCACGGCAAGCTGGCCGAGGTCGCCAGCCTGTTTTCGAGCAAGGAACTGGCGGTGGTGGCGAACGTCGGGTCGCTGGTGCAGCCGCTGACGCGCGCGCAGTATCAAGGCGCAGCAGGCGCCCATCCCGCTCAATCTGTTTTCGCACTCCGATCAGCAGTTGCAGTGGCAGACCTCCATCGCGCAAGGGCAACAGCCCCACCGGATGGGCCGGCCGCGCGGCCGATTACATCGAGTCGCAGAACATCAACTCGTCCGAATTTCCCGGCGTTCTTTTCCGTGGCCGGAAATTCCCTGGAAGGCACGGGCGCGACAACGCAGCCGGTGGCGCTCGCGCCCGGACAATCGCTGCACGCTGACAGGATTCAACAGTTCGGCGGCATCGCAGGCGCGCTTGAACGCGCTGAACAACTCTGCTGACGCTCGACAGCGGCGTGTCGCTGGCGCAGGCCGCCAACGACACGCATGGCCAACAGCATCGCCGACGCGACGGCGCTGGCAGCCGCGCTCGCCAAGGCCACGCCGCTCAAGACGCAGTTTCCCAAGCACCAGCCTCGGCGCGCAGTTGCAGCAGGTGGCGCAGATCATCCAGGTGCAGTCGCTATCTGGGAATGAGCCGCCAGATCTTCTTCTGCTCGCTGGGCGGATTCGACACGCACGCGAGCGAACTCGAAACGCACAACAATCTGTATCCGCAGTTGAGCCAGGCCCTGGCGGCATTCTACGCGGCGACCGCAGGAACTGGGCATGGCGCAGAACGTGACCACGTTCACCGAATCCGATTTCAGCCGGACCTTCCAGCCCACCACCAGCGACGGCAGCGATCACGCCTGGGGCAGCCATCACCTGGTGCTGGGCGGCGCGGTGCAGGGCGGGCAGATTTACGGCAAGTTCCCGACCTTCGAGCTGGGCGGGCCCGAACGACGCCGATATGCGCGGCCGCTGGATTCCGACCACGTCCATCGATCAATACGGCGCGACGCTGTGTTCCTGGTTCGGGATTCCCGACACGTGCGCTCGCCACCGTTTTCCCGAACTTCGCGAATTTCGGATCGCAGAAGCTGGGGTTTCTCGGATAGGGCCGGCGCGCACTCCCTCACGGTCGTGGTTCTGAACCGCGCGCGTGAGCGAACGGGCGATTACTTCGCGGTGACGGGAACTTCCGCGACGGTATTTTCCCACGCGAGTTGCAGCTTAGCTTTGTTCGCGCCCAGGCTAGAGAGCGTCATTTTGTAAGTTTCTACCGGCTTGGGCGGCTTTCCCATGTCCATCTTGACGCGGCCCAGGTCCTGGCTTTGGTTGTAGTCCAATCCCCATTCGCCAGTCGCCTTACTTACCACCAGTTGCCACTGCTTGGGATCCAAATAGACGAATAACGTGTAATCCCCTTTGGGAACCGAGAGCCCGCCGATGTCGAGATTCGCGTCGGTGTGCAGCGCGGTGGCTTCGTTGGCTCCGGCGCGCCAGACGCGGCCGTAAGGCTCCAGCCCGCCGAAGATTTTGCGCCCTCGCATGGAAGGCGCGGAGTAATTGATGCGGATGGTTTTGCCGGCGATGGTAACGGATGTGTTGGCGGGAGGGCTCTGCTGCGCCGAGAGGGGCGCGACGACGAACAATGCAGCAACAAATCCGAAGCGGCGAAATGGGACCACGGGGTCACCTCCCAACGTGCAGGATATCAACTCACCGCAGCACTGTGCGCTCTGGACCAAGCATAATGGAAAGTCGATGGAAAACAGACTGAACGGTAAAACCGCGATTGTGACCGGAGCGAGCCGGGGCATCGGGCGGGCCATTGCCCTGCGCCTGGCTGGCGAAGGCGCGCAGGTGGTGCTGTGCGCGCGCGACGGGAATCTGATGGAGCACGCGGTGAAGGAAATCGAGCAAGAGGGCGGGCGTGCGGCGGCGCTGTCGGTGGATCTGCGCGATATCGACGCGGCCAAGCGAACCCTGGACTTTACGCTCGAGACCTATGGCCAGGTCGACATCGTCGTGAACAATGCCGGCGCCACCAAGCGCGGCGATTTTCTGGAATTGACCGATGACGATTGGGCCGATGGCTTCGAGCTGAAATTCTTCGGAGCAATGCGTTTGACGCGCGCGGCCTGGCCGCAATTGAAGGCGCAGGCCGGTTCGGTATTGAATATTTCAGGCGTAGGCGGTAGGATGCCGGGGCCATTGTTTGCGATCGGCGGCTCGGTGAACGCCGCGCTGCTTTCGTTTACCAAGGCGATGGCCGACGTTGGCATCCGCGACGGTGTGCAGGTGAACGCCGTGAATCCCGGCAGCATTCGGACCGAGCGCTACCGGCGCATGTTGGAGGCAACGGCCAAACAGCAGGGGATCGATGTCGAGGCCGCCGAGCGCAAAATGATCGAAAGCGCGCGGACCACGCGCGTCGGAGAACCGGAGGATATCGCAGCTCTGGTCGCGTTCGTGGTCTGCCCCGAAGGGCGCTTCCTGCAAGGCGCGCTGATCGACATGGATGGCGGCGCGACCAAAGTGATCTAGAAATTGGAACCGCGCCAGCGAAAGCGCTTGATCCACTACTTGATTTGCGTCAGGCTTTTGTACGCGGCTTCCACGAACATATCGGCCGTCCAGAACCCACCGGGCGTGTTGTAGCGCGGATCGTAGTCGAGCGTCGGCCGCGCCGACTTCACCTGATCCAGCGTCATGCCCTTCTTGATCATGGCTTGTATACGGTCGCGCACAATGGTCACCATGTCCCGATATTCCAGCACATCGAACTCGTCGCACAGCCGTCCGTGGCCCGGGATGATGTATGTGCCGCCTTCCTCGTGATGCGCGGGAATCGCCAGATCGAGAATATGATTGAGCCCGTCAATCTCACCTTGCAGACTGCCACCGTTCTTCAGATCGATGATCGGGAAGCCATTCGTGACGAAGATGTCGCCCGTGCTGATCACGTCGGAGCGGCGGAAAAAGGCGATAGTGTCGCCGTCGGTGTGCGCGGCCGGCGGGTGGAACATCTGGACGGCCTCGCCGTTGAAATACACTTCCTTCTCAGCGCCGAGGTAGGTGTCGGTGGGCCACGCGCTTTCCGGATAGGGCTTCTGGCCGGCCGGCGGAACGCTCATCCTGTCAAAGACATTTTGATGCGCGATGATTTGGACGCTATGCGCCGCCGTTTCACCCGGTGTGTTCACCAGCGTCACTTCGCGAGCCGAGCCGCCGCCGGTCTTCGCCAGGTTTTCGTTCCCTCCCACGTGATCCGGATGCACGTGCGTATTGATGATGTAATGGATCGGCTTATCCGATAGCGTGCGAACCGCGGCGATCACCTTGTCGGAAAACTGCGCAAGGCCGGTGTCCACCAACAGTACGCCCAAGCTCCCCACCTGCACGGTGATGTTGCCGCCCGCGCCCACCAGCATGTAGACGTTGCCCTGCACCGGCAGAATGTGCAGTTCGGCGTCTTCAGGTTTCTGCTGGCCACGTGGCGCGGAGCCGGCGGCCGACGTTTCGACTGCAGATGCCGACTCAATCTTCGCTGTGCCGAGCACTTTTTTGTACTCGGGATACATGGTCGACGCTCCGCCCATCACCGCGGCGTGCGGCAAGTGGTGCTTGTCGGCGTATTCGTAGAGGAACGGATTCTGGCCGGGAAGATAGCTGGGCACATCGCCCTTGGGCCGGGTCAAGATCTCTTCCACGTATTCGCAGGGCCACAACCATCCGCCGAGTTCCTTCTCGTCGAGCAGAAAATCGTCGGTCCGAATCAGCGGCGCCGTCAGATAAACCGGATCGCTCAGGATGGTGACGTGCGTCATGATGTTTCCGTGCCGCAGAAAATGCTCGGTCATCGTGGCTTGGTCGCTCTCCGGCAGCCCGTTGCGGCGCGCCCAGCCTTGCTTGATGTGCGTGGTGTAAACCGTCAGGATGTCGCCCTCCCATTTGCCGGTCGAAAATCCCATGAAGGTATGCACGGCATAATCCGGCGGATGCGGCCGGCCATCCATCCAGATGGTGCGCGTCTGTTCGTAGGTGCTGATGTAATTCTTGATCGCGATCACTTGCTGGGTATACGGGTCCTTCTCTTCCCAGATCCTCAGATGCAACGGGCCATGATAGATGTAAGGAGAAACGTGCACGCGGCACTGGTGCTCCTGCAGCGTAAGGCGCGACGCGTCCCAACTCTCAGCGAACGCACGCGCGGAGTCATTAATCGGAAGACCGGCGAAGTCGCCCAGATCGGGCCCCGGAATGCGTTCGTTAAAATCCTCGTGATGCAACGGGCTCCACTCGCCGGAGAACTGGTCTTGCCCCCACATCGGAGCCGGGGTCATCCCCAGCAAACCAGCGAGCAGCAACACGGCGCCCGCAATTCTAGTCAACGTCACGGTCTTCATATGAGCTCTCTCGGAGCATATAACAATCTGCGCCGGATCGGGTTCCGACTTCAGAAGAGATTCATCTGCTTCGAAGGCGTCACAACCCTGCGCGCGGCAGGTCGATCGTCAAAAACGGTTCGCCCGCCGAGCCTGGGCGAAATCGAATGTTCGTGGCGGATAATCGCGTCGAAATCGACCTCAGGCTCATGGCGTTCTTCCACCATACGGACGAATTGGTCCAGGCGACGCATGCCATCCAGCTTTTCTCGATCGCCCGCCTTCGCGGAATCGAGAGCCGAGCGCAGGACTGCAAGCGATGCGTCATAGGTCTTCAGGGGCACAGGAAAGGGATGGCCGTCCTTGCCTCCGTGGGCGAAGGAGAAACGCGCGGGGTCCGAGAATCTGACCGGCGTTCCGTGGACCACCTCGGCAATCAGCGCCAGCGATTGCAATGTGCGCGGGCCGAGTTTTTCCACCAGCAGAAGCGATGCGAAGTCGCGCAAATCGCGCTCGTATGCGACAGCCAGCACGGCTCCTAAACGCTTCAAATCCACGTCGTCCGCCCGCACGTCGTGATGCTCGGGCATTGCGAGACGCAGATCGCGAATAGTAATCTCGGGCGTCTGATGGCTGATGTCGAGCAATGCATTCTGCGCCCGACGCGCCTGGGCATCCACCAGGTTCATGATCTCTCCCTGATGCGTGCCAGCGATGGCCGCATGCGGCTCACAAGTAAAGTCACGCACCGTCGCCGAATGCCAGTGATAGCGGCGAGCTAACCCGGCCTGGCCGTTCAGTCCCTGCTGGATGACGGCCCACTCGCCGCCGGCCGTAAGCACAAACGCGTGCAGATAAATCTGGAAGCCGTCCGCGATCGCGTTATTGTCGATCCTAGCGGTCAATCGGCTGGCGCGGGTGAGTGCTTCGCCGTCCAGGCCAGTCTTCTCCGCCACGGCGCGCAGCTCATCCGGCGTTTTGCGGGAATGCTTGCCGCGTCCGCCGCAAATGTAGATGCCCAGCTCGTGCGCTCGTGGGTTGAGGCCACGCTTCAGCGCGCCCAGCACGGACGTTGTAATGCCTGACGAATGCCAGTCCATGCCCATTACTGAGCCGAGCGCCTGAAACCAGAAAGGATCGCTCAAACGCGAGAGCAACTCAGAGGGACCGTAGTGGACCAGAACGCTCTCGCTGATAGCCGTGCCGAGCCGCCTCATGCGATCGGCCAGCCAGGCCGGCACGCGTCCGCCGTATAGGGGAAGATCGGCGTGGCCGGAGCGTCGCATGCAAAACCATTATCCAACCCTTCGAGACTTGGCTCTGCCCCCAAGTTTTCCGTTCGTTCTGGAAGCAGTCTGCTTAGCCTTACTCCTGGATTGGCCGCCAATTTGACCCAACCGGGAAGCCATCCACGTTTTAGAACCCAGAAAGCCGCCCAGAAGTGCTGGCACATAGAGATCCGCGTCCACGGCTGGAAAGTGGATGCCGAATCCGGACGGACTGATATCAATCTCATTGAGCTGCGATGGCGTGGCGTGTTCTATTCCTTCTACATCGCTTGGCGAAAAGCTTACGATCAGCTTGGAGCTGAGTTCGATCACGATCCGCCGGCTCTTTTTGTCGTAATGCGCGGAGATCGCGTGGGGAATGCGTGCTTCCAGGTCCTGAGCACGTTCGTTTGCTTGTTCGAAATCGTCACGCGATGCCATGAATTTGCTCCCATGATTGACACAGTTGGCTTAAATGGTCTGTCAAAACGCGTAGCATGTTCTTGAGAACAGTTGAGATCGAATACCGCCTCGCGGCCGCGTCCAATCACGTGAACGTGGGCCGGTCGATGGTCATTCGGATAGATCACAGCTCGCAGCCCGTCAAATCTCAGGACGGTCGGCACGAGCCCACTGTATCTCGATTCCTAAGCGCTTGGGTTTCGCGATGCCCACGAGCGTGGATTCGGCACGTGTAGAGGAAGATCGGCGTGGCCAGCGCGCAGGCTCGAAGCTCTGAGCGTGGCGCGGCTAGTCTTTGCTAACCTTTAGATCGTGAAGGTCGGTAAATAAAGTGCGCAGGCTTCAGCAAAAAAGGCCACAGACGCCGCCTCGGAAGCCGTTTCTTCGCCTCGCTGGAGCAACCAAGGGTCCCCGCGATCTGTCCACTCGGAAGGGCTTCGCCAAGGAGCGACCTGAAACGGCCAACCCCAACGAGCAGCAGCGAGCCTAAGCCAACCCCCGCGAGCAACCGCGAGCCTCGACCTATTTCACCGGCAGCAAATTCTCCCGTCCCGGCGGCAGGTGCTGGTCCGTCGCATTCAGCATAATCGCGGCCATCGCGTAATCGCCGATGATGGTCGCCAGCTCCAGCATGCCTTGCCTCCCGAACGTCTCACCGGCTTTGGCGTACAGTTCGGAACTGATCCGGTGCTTGTGAAACGAATCGCGCGCGAACGCGATGAGCAGCGTATCGCGGTCGGAAAATCCTTCGGCCGGCTTGTTGTATTTGATCGCATCAATCACCGCCTCGGGCACTTTGGCATTGCGCGCGGCCATCTCATGCCCGCTCCATTCGTATGGCTGGTCGAATTCGCGCGCCGCCACCAAAATTGCGACCTCAAAATCCCGAGACTTCAGCACGCCATGAAAGCGCAGGTACTGATTCAACATCTGGATCGCTTCGGCCGCCTTCGGGCTCTGAAGAGAAATCGCGGCCGGACCGGTCGCCCCTACGGTTTTGCCTTCGCCGCCCGCCAGCATGTCGTAAATCCGCTTGTCATCCTCATCTTTCAGATCGTCGCGCTTGACGATCGGGAGACGCGAAAGCGATTGCGGATCGATATCCTTCGGCAAAGCCCCCACCGTCTGCGCCTGAGCGATCACCAGCGTACCTAGCCCCCAGACCCCAATCCCCAGCCCCAGCGCGAGTCGTAAAACGTGCGCGTTCATTCCCCACCTCCAGGCAGGTAGCATATCAAGCTCGTCTCCGCTTTTGCATTACAATGGATTTTACGTTTTGCGCCGCTGTGGTGATTCGAGCCGGTAACTTGAGGGTCCTCGCCAGCGCCACTTCTGTTGCATACAACCGGAAAAGTTGTTTCAGGAGAGATACATGGGCCGTGTGCCCCGAACATTGATTTGTTTGCTGCCCATCGCAGCTCTGATGAGCGTTTACGCATTCGGCCAGGGTGTGGTGGGAGAATTCGTTCCCGATGTTGGAATGGATCTGTCCGGCAATTGGAACCCGCTCCTGCAGGAGGACTTCCTCGAACGCATTCCGGGCCCGGAGCTTGTCAACTACGCCGGCCTGCCTATTACCGAGGGCTCCCGGCTTTGGGGAGAAAGCTGGAACTCTTCGCGGCTCACCATGCCGGAGCATCAATGCCAGGTGCATGTCGCGCCGTACATCTATCGCGGCCCGCTACAATTGCGGATCTGGGACGAAAAAGATCCCCAATCGCAAAAAATCATCGCCATTAAGAACTACATCAGCACTTACGAACAGACCCGCACCATTTGGATGGACGGGCGTCCGCATCCTCCCGCTTGGGCCGCGCATACCTGGATGGGCTTCTCCACCGGCAAATGGGAAGGCAACATCCTGACGGTTTACACCACGCACATCAAGCAGGGCTGGGTGCGGCGTAACGGCCTGCCTGAGAGCGATCAGGCCACTCTCGTCGAGCACTTTATCCGGCACGGCGATCATCTCACGCATGTCAGCATCGTCACCGACCCGGTGTATCTCGCCGAACCCCTGGTGAAGTCTGAAGACTACATGTTTAACATGAACGCGGGCGGAAACTGGCTGTACCCTTGCGAAGAGGTGGAAGAAGTGGAAGGGCGGCCGAGGGGCCTGGTGCCGAATTATCTGCCCGGCCAGAATCCGTTCATCACCGAGTACGCGAACATGTACCACTTGCCGCTGATCGCGACTCTGGGCGGCCCGGAAACCATGTACCCCGAGTTCGAGAAAGTGGTCAAGAATCCTCCTCCCGTTCCCACCGATCCGTTCCAGCGCGATGAGATTGTGCCCATGCCGGTAAAGAACCAGGCGCAGAATCCGGCGCCAACCGACGGCGAGGTTCACATTCTTCCGGTGCAGGGCAACTTGCACATGCTGGTCGGCGCGGGCGGCAATATCGCAGTGCAAGTGGGCGACATGGGCGTGCTGATCGTGGACACCGGCCTGGAACAAACCGCCGATAAAGTGATCGCTGCCATCCGCAAGTTGGCCCCGGACAAACCGCTGCAATACATCATCAACACACATGTCCATCCGGATCACACCGGTGGAAATGCAAAGCTGCGCGCGGCGGGCGTCACTATCACCGGCGCCAACGTGACCGGCGATATCGCGGATGCTTCCAAGGGAGCCGCCATTATTGCCCACCAGGCGGTCCTCGATCGTATGAGCGCGCAGAGCGGCAACCAGCCCGCCGCCCCGACCAATGCCTGGCCCACCGATACTTTCCTCGGCGATCGCAAAACGCTGTTCTTCAACGAGGAGCCGGTGGAGATCCTCCATGAGAAGGTCGCCCACACCGATGGCGACAGCATTGTGTTCTTCCGCCATTCAGACGTGATCGCCACGGGCGATATCTTTGTCACTACGGGGTATCCTTTTATCGACCTGGCACGCGGCGGCAGCATCCAAGGCGAACTGGACGCGCTGAACAATCTGATGGATCTCGCCATTTCCAAGCACGACGAGGAAGGTGGTACCTACCTCATTCCCGGCCATGGACGCTTATGCGACCGCTGGGAATTGATTGAATATCGTGATATGGTAACTATCATTCGCGATCGCATTCAGGCCATGATCAAAAAGGGCGCCTCGCTGGAACAGGTGAAAGCGTCCCGGCCCACCATGGATTACGATGCCCGTTACGGCGCGGATAAAGGATTCGGAACCACGGACCAGTTCGTGGAGGCTGTATACAAGAGTTTGGGCGGAAAGTAAATAATTTCGACTATGCATGCAGGATTTGGCAGGACGGTATATCATGAAATTTAGCCAGAAGGGAATCTAAAAGGAAACCTCTATGAAACGAACACTTTTGTTCTTGGCGATCGCGGCGGCGTCTATGTTGAGCACCCAGGTCAACGTGTATGCGCACCACTCGTTCGCCGCCACATATTTTGAAGATCAGACCGTCACGATCAAAGGAAAGCTGGTACAGTTCCTGTATCGCAATCCTCACTCGTTTGTACACGTGGAAGCTCCCGACGATAAGGGCGAGATGCAGACTTGGGCCGTGGAATGGGGCGCCGGCGGCCAGTTGAGCCGCGACGGCGTCACTCGCGAATCGCTGAAGCCGGGCGACATCGTTGAAATCAAGGGCAACCCGGGCCGCAACCCCGATGACCATCGCATCCGCATGCAGAGCATCACGCGCCCGTCCGACGGCTGGAACTGGAAAGGCGTCGTCCAGTAACACGCTGCTCTTCTTGGACCGCGACCTCGCGCTCTTACCGAACCGCGACCGTTAGGGAGTCGGTTTTCTGACCATGCTCGATCACCTGCCTCGATGTAGGACCGCCTACAGCGTTCTCTTGGCCGCCATGGTGAGCCTGCCGGCCTTCGCGCAGGTGGATTTCACTGGCGAATGGGCTCCTCTCTATCACGAAGATGGGCCCGAGCGTCTTCCTGGCCCGAACTCGGCGACTACACGGAGTTTCCCATCAATGCCGCGGCGCGAATGGCGGCCGACACTTACGACGCCGACCGCATCTCCGTGGTTCCCGAGTATCAGTGCCGTCCGCATGGCGGCGATTACTCCATGCGTGGCCTCGGCAACTTGCGGATCTGGCGGGAAATCGATACAACCTCAGAGAAACTGATCGCCTTCCACACCCACCTGCTGGCTTGGGACAGTGAGCGCACGGTCTGGATGGACGGCCGTCCCCATCCGCCGGACTATGCGCCGCACACCTGGCAGGGCTTCTCTACCGGCGTTTGGGAAGGCAATATGCTGACCATCACCACCACGCACCTGAAGATCAATTACATGCGGCGCAACGGCCTTCCTCGCAGCGACAAAGCCATCTTCACCGAGCACTGGACGCGGCACGGCGACTACTTGACGGTAGTGACGGTGATCGAAGATCCGGTGTATCTGACCGAGCCGCTGGTGCGCAGCGACAACTGGTATCTGGATCCCGGCCAGAACATCGGCGTCTTCGGATGCGAGTACGCGCCGGAAGTGCCGCGGCCGGAAGGCACGGTGCCGAATCATCTGCCGGGCCAGAATCAAGTTTCTGCACGAATTCGCCGATTGGTACGGTTTGCCTTACGAAGCCACTCGTGGCGGCGCGGAAACTTTGTATCCGGAATATCAAAAGAAGATTGCCAACCAGTATCATCCGCCCGACCATTGCGAACGCTATTGCAAGTGCACGTCTCTGTTCGACTGCAACGTGACCTCGAAGTGACCATGGATCAAATTCACGCTCCCTCACGGTCGCGGCTCGGTAGCTGCGGCTCTGTTCGCCGCTGTATGTTTCGCTCAGCCCCCGCAGATCAATCCCGACAACGTCACGCTTACCATGGCGCCAGTCCAGGGCAACGTCTACGTGCTGATGGGCGATGGCGGCAACATCATGAAGGACTAGCCCTAGTCCTAACTCTTTAGGGTATCACCGTAAAAGGCACGGACATTTATACAGAAAATTATATTATACAATATGATATTGTGCCATAACATTATTGAGCTATTCCAAACACTTCACGAAGAGATAAACCAATTGAAGTTTTAGATTGATTATTTCGAATAGATACCGTAATTGTCAGATATATTTTCTTAAGAGTATTATCCTTCGAAAAATCTATCCATAGTCTCTTTCTCCCCCAGTTCGGACACAACATTTGCATCTGACCAATATTGAGCAGGTCTTTCTGCAATGAGAATTGCTTTATAAGTATCAATAATATTCCCTTCTATCGCACCTGTGAGAATTTTTCTGTTGTCATATGTATCTTCATAATCTTCCAGGAGTTGAGTTGTTATGTATTCTCCTTCCAACATGTCTGATAGGAGTTCTGCATTTGATTTGACCTTAAATTCTTGTTTAGACTCCTCAAATTTAGATTCAATACCCAAAAGTTTGTCAATAGTTTCTTTTATGGGAAGAATTTTATTGTAATTAACTCCATATTTCGAAAAATATCTCTTTTTGAATTC
>CAWGYX010000008.1:0-690635 GCA_963826925.1 uncultured Acidobacteriota bacterium | reverse complement strand
TTCCATTAGATTAATCGTTAACCCTCGAACAGTGGTATGCTCTCCGGCGCATGCCCGCAACCATGATGGACATCGCCAGAGACCTCAAGGTATCGGTCGTGACGGTCTCGAAGGTCATCCGAAATCAAGGCCGGATCAGCGATGCTACCCGCAAGCGAGTACTGCAGCATGCCAAGAAACTGAATTATCAGATGAACTGGGTGGCGCGCAGCCTGGTGACACGGCGCACCTACACCATTGGCTTGCTGCTGCCGGAGTTCGCGCATCCATTCTTTGCAGAAATTGCCCGCGCCGTGGCGCACACGGTGCGGCCTCATGGCTATCACGTGATGATCTCATCGTTCGAGGAGGATCCGGAACTGGAAGCGAGCGAAGTCGATTGCATGTTGGCGCGGCAGGTGGATGGATTAATCATCGCTTCCGCACAGCCATTACGCCGTCTGGATATGTTCGAGCGTGTGCAACAGCGGAAGACTCCCTATGTTCTGATTGACCGCCCGATCGCAGGCTTGCGGGCATGTTTTGTTGGGGTCGATAACCTCGCGATTGGCAGGTTGGCGACGGAGCATTTGATCGCGCGAGGCTGCACCCGCATTGCCCACTTGCGTGGTCCCGAAATGGGAATCGCCGGGGATCGACTGGAAGGTTACCGCTGCGCACTGGCCCAGAGCGGCTTGCGCGTCCCTCCAAGTTACATCGTCGCCGGAGGCCATGGAGACGCTACCGGATATGAAGGCATGCGGAAGATGTTAAAAACCCCACCCGCTCCGGACGGAGTTTTCTGTTACAACGACCTGGTAGCGATTGGCGCAATGAGAGCTATCTTGGAGGCAGGACTGAAACTGCCCGACGATATTGCACTGGTCGGTGCAGGCAATGTTCAATATTGCGACGTGTTGGCGGTTCCACTCACCACGGTGGATCAGGGAACCTGCCGCATTGGAGTGCTCGCCGCAGAACTTCTGATTGCGCGGATCTCCTCGAAGCGGGCGATGCGGCCCAAGAAGATTTTGATTCCGCCGAGACTCGTGGAACGGGAATCGACGCGGCGCTAGTCGCCGCAGTGCTGCAACTTCGCCCACGGGACGCCACTTCCGCGATATGCTGATCGACTGAAGGAAGTTGAGTTTGATAAACGCTTTGTTTCGCGCATGCTGTGTACTGACCGTAGTGTTGCAGGTGGCAACGCCCCCGGCTCCAGTTTTTGATGTCGTTCTGCCGCGCGGTCTGGATTTCACGCTGCAGAATTCCCCGACTTCCAGGAAATATTTGATCGAAACGATGCCGGGTGGAGTCGCTCTTTTCGATTACAACAATGACGGCTTGCTCGACATTTTTTTGGTGAATGGCGGACGTATAACCGATCCGATGCAGACGCCCGAGAATTTTGACCGCCACGACCCGCGCTACTGGAATCGGCTTTACCGGCAGAATAAAGATGGAAGCTTCACTGACGTCACGCAGCAAGCCGGTCTCGCCGACGCCGGCGATGGAAATTACGGCATGGGAGTGGCTGTGGGCGACTACGATAACGACGGTTTCCCTGATCTCTATGTCACGAGCTATGGAAAAAATATTCTGTACCATAACAATGGCGACGGTACTTTCACCGACGTGACGGCTAAGGCCGGAGTGGCCGGCGGCGGCTGGTCGGTTTCAGCGGGATTCTTTGATTACGATAACGACGGCAAACTCGATCTCTTTGTCACTCGCTACATGGATTGGGATACCAAGCACAGCAAGACTTGCGGAGGCAACTACCATACTTACTGTCCGCCCGAGGAGTTCCCTTCCACGACCAACATTCTCTATCACAACAACGGTGACGGCACCTTTACCGACGTGAGCCAGAAATCGGGTGTCGCTGCTAAGAAAGGGCGCGCGTTGGGCGTCGCATTTGCCGATTACGATGGCGATGGATTTACCGACATCTTTGTCACAAACGATGGCATGCAGCAGTACCTGTTTCACAACAACGGCAATGGAACTTTCAGCGAAGTTGGTCTCGAGGCCGGCACCGCTCTTTCTCAGGATGGACGCAGGCTCTCGGGCATGGGAGTTGTCTTTCAAGATTACGACAACGACGGACGGCCGGACGTGATTGTCACAGAGCTTCCGCGTGAGATTTACGGCGTCTATCACAACGATGGCGGCGGATCGTTCAGCTACCGTAGTCTCGAGACGGGCCTCGGTCTGCTCTCCAGCGGGAGTTCGGGATGGGGCGTCGGCCTGGAAGATTTCGACAACGACGGCTGGAAAGATTTGTTCGTCGCCCAGGGCCATGTGCTGGACAACGTGGAGCAAATCGATCCTTCTCTTCATTATCTTGAGCCGCCGCTTTTAGCGATAAATCACAATGGCCGCTTTGAGAGAGTTGATTCCGGAAGCACGGCGCCCGCAGCCGCACGGGGTGCGGCTTTCGGCGACCTGAATAATGATGGATGGCAGGATGTGGTGATGACCACGCTGGGCGGTCATCCTCAAGTGTTTCTAAACCGCGGTGGCAAACTTCATTGGCTCGTCATCACTCTCCGCGGCACTCACAGTAACCGCGATGGATTTGGAGCCCGCGTGCAGGTGAATGGGCAGACACGATTTGCAACTTCCGCTGGCAGTTATCTTTCCTCGAGCGACAAACGCCTTCATTTCGGACTTGGCACGGCGGAAAAAGCAAATCTCGAAGTTATCTGGCCCTCGGGGATCCACCAGACTCTGAATGATGTTCACGCCGATCAGTTCCTGGAAGTGCGTGAACCGGAGAAACCGTGATCCGTGCTCTTTTATTTTTCTGGCTCGCGTGGCAAATTGCGTCGCCGCAGGCTGCTGAGCACATGCAAGCCGGAATCACAGCCGACAAAGAACGAAAGTTCGATGTGGCAGTTGCGGAGTTTAAGAAGGTGACCGAACTTGACCCCGCATTTGCCGATGGTTTTATCAGCCTCGGTCAAGCCTATATGGAGAGCGGCGATTACGGCTCTGCGATCCCGCCTCTCAAGCATGCGTTGGACCTTGGTTCCGATTCGGCGCCGGCTCACCAGTTGCTCGGCTACGCGCTGCTCGCCCAGGGTTTTTTCAGCGAGGCGATCCCTCACTTGCAGCGCTCGCCTGACAAAACCGCGCTGGGAATTGCGCAAATTCAGACCGGGCAACTGTCGGAGGCGGTCACCAATCTGCAAGCTGCCCTCGCGGCGCATCCGAACGATTCCGACATTCTTTATTATCTTGGCCGCGCCAGCGGTCTACTCGCCAAGCAATCCATCGATACTTTGCTGGCCGCCTATCCTGACTCGGCACGGGCGCATCAGGCGATGGCCGAAAACTATTTCGTGTTGCGGCGCATGCCGGACGCTGAGAAGGAATATCGCGAGGCGCTGCGATTGCGGCCCGGCTTGCCCGAAGCTCACCTTGCTCTGGGCGAGGTCTATGCCGGCGCTTTTCAATGGCCCAAGGCCGAAGAACAATTTCGCGTCCAGGTCAAACTGCAACCGGGCAATGCCGAAGCCGCATACCGTTTGGGCCAAGCCTTGTTGGAAGAAGGAAAGGTTCAAGAAGCGCGGGCAGAACTTCTGCGAGCCGACCGGTTGATGCCGGATATGCCAGAGACCCTTTATTTACTGGGCAAAGCGGCTTCCCTCGAAGGCGACGCTGCGGCGGCTGAGAAGGCTTGGACTAAATTGCTTTCGATTGAGAAGCAAAGCTCTCTGGCCGCGCAGGCACATTTCGGACTGGCGGGAATCTATCGCAAGCAGGGAAAGACGGTCGAGGCGCAGAGTGAGATGCAGGAGTTCCAAAAGCTGCAGAACAGTTCGACTCAGCCCCAACCAAGCGGGCAACCAGATTCCCATTAAGCGCGCATTTGCTAAAAAGTCATGGGTTAAATCTCATGGGTTAAACAAGGATGATCAGGATATGGGACCGATGCAGAATCGATTGATGTGGAGTCTCTCTTCAGCGCTGTTTTATAGTCTCGGCTTTCTGTTTTTGAGCTCTCTCATCGCCTTGCCACTCCAGGCTGCCGAACCTACCTCGCGAAACCTGGACTCAGGCTGGCAGTTCCGAGCCGTAGCGAATACCGATCGAGCCGACGTAAAGGAATGGCATCCCGCGCAGGTTCCGGGCGTAGTTCAGACGGACCTGCTGCACAGCAATCTCATCCCCGACCCGTTCGATAAAGATAACGAGTTCCATCTGCAGTGGATCGGGCTCGCGGACTGGGAGTATCAAACAACGTTCCAGGTCGACGCGGCCACGCTCGTGCACGACCACGTGGATCTGGTTTTTGCCGGACTAGATACATTTGCCGATGTCTATCTCAACGATCAGGCGATTCTCCACGCCGACAACATGTTCCGCCACTGGCGCGTTCCAGCTAAGACACAACTTAAAGCTGGTTCCAATACGCTCCGTATCGTATTTCATTCGGCAGTCGAGAAGATGCTTCCTTACGTTAAGTCGCTTCCCTATGTTCTGCCTTCGATATCCACTCATAACTACGGAAACGAAGAAAATATCGCGACCGCTCCCTATACACGCAAGGCTCCTTATAACTACGGGTGGGATTGGGGGCCGCGCTTTATGACCGAAGGTATCTGGCAGCCGATTCGTCTTGAAACATGGGACGCGCTGCGGATTGAAAATTTTCATATTCACCAGCGGAGCATCACTGCCGACTCGGCGAATGTAAACGCCGAACTGGAGATCGAAGCCAGCCGACCGATGTCAGCTACCGTCACACTAACTCACGATGAAATGTCTGCGCCACAAACCTCTGATGGAACGCAGACTCTGCAACTCAATGCCGGCATGAATCATCTTTCGTTTCCGTTGCGGATCACCTCACCGAAGCTCTGGTATCCAGTGGGATACGGTACGCAGAGCCGCTACCGGTTCACGGCCTCCGTCCGTATCGGCCGTGAGGTTGCTGCCCACACCGAGACTAAGACCGGATTGCGATCTGTCGAGTTACGCCGCGTTCCAGATGAATGGGGCAAGAGTTTCGAGTTTGTCGTCAATGGAATTTCTGTATTCGGCAAAGGCGCAGACGTGATTCCCTTCGATAGCTTTCCGAACCGCGTGACTCCAGAGATTCATCGCAACATTCTGCAAGCCGCTCGCGATGCCCACATGAATATGGTTCGTGAATGGGGCGGAGGCTACTACGAATCCGATGACTTCTATGACATCTGCGATGAACTCGGCATTATGGTTTGGCAGGAATTCATGTTCGGCGGCGATATGGTTCCCGGCGACGTTGCCTTCCAGGAAAACGTCCGGCAAGAAGCTATTGACCAGATCAAGCGGCTGCGCGATCACCCCAGCATTGTGATCTGGTGCGGAAATAATGAAGTAGAGACCGGTTGGTGGCACTGGGGCGACCGTCAGGAGTTCAAAGCATCGATCTCGCCCGACACACGAGATCGAGTCTGGCAGGATTATGTAATCCTCTTCGCAGATGTCCTCAAGAGCGCGGTCGCCCAGTACGCCGACCCCACTCCGTACACGCCCAGTTCGCCCAGCGCCAATTTTGAGGAGATTCCCGACAATCAACACAACGGAGACATGCACTACTGGGCCGTTTGGCACCAGCAGGCTCCAGCTTCCGATTACACTCTGCAATTTCCGCGCTTCATGACGGAGTATGGATTTCAATCGTTTCCAGAGGTGCGCACCATCCGCACGTTTGCCAAGCCCGAGGACTTTGATATTCGTTCTATCGTCATGCGGGCGCACCAGAAAAATAAAGGCGGAAATGAACGCATCCTCACCTATATGCTGCGCGAGTATCGTGAGCCCAAGGATTTCGCTTCGTTCGTTTATCTCAGCCAAGTGCAACAAGCGGAGATTATCAAGATCGGCGCCGAGCATTTGCGCCGCCAGCGTCCGCGGACCATGGGCTCGCTTTATTGGCAGTTGAATGATTGCTGGCCAGTTGCTTCATGGGCCAGCATCGATTACTACGGCCGTTGGAAGGCGCTGCATTACTATGCGCGACGCTTCTACGACGATGTTGTGATCTCGCCGTTCCTGCACGACGATAAAGTTGACGTGTACGTTGTTTCGGATAAGCTTCAACCACTCTCAGGTACGATCCACATGCGCTTGCTCGATTTCTCCGGTAACTCTTTGCTGGATCAGACAAAAGACGTTCAAGTATCGGCGCAGTCGAACGCAATTTATTTCAGCATTGACAAGGCTGCCCTCTCGGCGAAGGCTGATCCTCGCCGAAGCTTTCTGGTGTTTGACCTGGATGTGGCTGGAAAGCGAGTGTCGCGCAACCTTGTATTCCTCGATGTAACACGCAATCTGGAGCTACCGGTTGCTCCTAAAATTGAAACAACTATAAGTAAGACAGGCGACGGTTACACAATCACGCTACAGTCAGCAAAGCTCGCCCGAAGCGTTTACCTATCATTCGGCGACCTCGATGTCCAAAGTTCGGATAACTACTTCGATCTGCTTCCAGCCGAGCCCGTGACTATCACTCTTAAGTCGCCTGCGACCGCTGATCAAATTAAGGATGCTCTCAAAGTAATGTCGTTGACTGAAGCGTTCAATTCGAATTGATGTTTCATGGGCGGCTCGCACGATTTTGCGCACTTAGAATTAAGATGACCGTGACAAGCGCGGCTGGCTGCTGCTTTGATTAGTCCTCATCCAGATATTCGCCAGGCACGTCGTCCTCGGGCACCTCATGCGTGTGCACTTCACGCACGCCGCTTTCGTCGGCTTCTTCGACACCGGCTACCACGCCGGCCTCAAACGCGTTTCCTTCCTCCACCAACTCGTCAACACTTTCGGAGTCCGGACCTTCAACGTTGGAGAGTCCTTGCAGATCTCCGGATTGCCCGGCCGAACTTGGCCCCGTCAGGTCACGCGAGAACGCCGACTCAGCTCGTGCCGGCTGTTTCCTTCGAGGTGCGTCGGTACCGACTCTCGGCGTCTTCCCGCGGGTCGCCTTCGTGCCTAAACCTTTTTTTGTCGCAGCTACGGATTTGCCTTGAGCAGACTTTTTCTGAGCGGGCTGTTTACGAGCCGGCTTCGCCGACTTCCCGGAAGATTTCGCTTTCACTGTCGGCTTCTTCTTCGGCTGCACCTTTGCGCCAGTTTTTTTTGACTTCTTCGTGGATTTCTTTTTAGTAGCCATTGCCGAAGTCTAGCACTGGCCCAAGCGCCGGGCAAAATCGTGCGCGTTCTTACCACGAACACGGGTATTTCGGAGCGGATTGTTATTTCAGGCAGTTGGTTTTGTCGATGCTCGAGCGGCCAACGATCTCCACGAATTCTTCAACTTCAATCAGACTCCAACTACCTACAAAACGATTCCAGCTCCGCTGGAGGGAAGCTTCTTTCTCAAGAACGCCACCAAGGAGGTGGAACCACCGGACACCGACTAGGCAATGATTATTAACGTCAATGGGAATTCGCCGGAGACCTCACGCCGGGCTCACGAGACGCTTGACGTTGTGCGCCTGGGCTCACATCTCCGGCGAAATCCAGCCGCTCACTGCTACGAAATCTTTGCCGCTTGGATCGAGCGCCAAGATGACTGCTCCCACAGTGCCTACCCGCTGGTTGGGACCAAACGTAAGCGGTGCCGTCACGCCGGTTTCGAAGTGTTGGAGATGTTCGAGCGTATGCACAAGCGCGTTGCGATTCGGGCGGCTTCCGCTTGAGCGCAGGGCTTGCAGAAGAACTTTGCCAGCGGCGAACGCAGCCGTTCGCAGGCCCAGATAGGTTTTCGGCGAGCTTTCGGCTTGCAAGATCGAAAAAAATGCCGCGGCCTGGCGAGAATCCGGAGGAAGAGCGGGAGCAGCGAACAGTGCATGAGCGGCCACGCGCGGCGGGAGCGATCCCACCCCGCCCTGCGCTGTAGAAATGAAGCCTGCCAGGACCGTAGTCGGACTGTCGCGATCCAGTTCTTTGGCGAGACGTGCAAGACCTCCGCCGTCTCCTGAGAAGACAAGGTAGTCGGGCTGCCTGGCTAGGACCGTGGCGGCCGCATCGAGAACGTCGCGCTCCTCAGCAACAAGCTCGAGTCCGCGGAGTGCCGCCTGTTTGCGAAGTCCGTAGACAACATCCTGGTCGAACGCGGTTTCCCCGTGAATCACTGCCAGACGAGGACGGCGCGGCGCATCCCGCTTTGCGATGTAATCGACGATGGCCCGAGCCTGATCGTAAAGACTTGGCAGCAAGTAGAACACATAGGGATTGGGTAGTCCCTCCTCATGCGGCGACAGTCCTATTGGACCGATGAGTGGAGTCTCTGCGGTTTCTAGCAGGTGATCAGTTTCCGCGCTCCTGCCAGCTTGAAAACTTGCGGCCATCGCAAAAATACGATCATCGGCAACTAACCGCCGCGTTGCTTGGCGCAGGCCGTCAGCAGTGCCACGCGAGTCTTCCACCACCAGGTCAATGCTTCGACCGTAAACCCCACCATTGCGCGACGCTTCGGCAAAGAGGAGCTGAAGCGTTTCAAGAATGCTTCGGCCGGCCGCCTCGAGCGGTCCGCTGAGAGGCAGCGCTGTTCCAATCCGAATACTGGTCGAGGTCACGCCGGAGTCTGTGTCTTCATCGTCGCCGATGCGTTCAAGGTAGGCGAGCAGTTCGGTGAGATGCTCCTTCGACATGCTGAAACGCGGCATGCCGGAGTACAGGCTTGCTCCGGAAGGATCCAAGCCCACAGTGATTGCTCGCCGCAACGTTTCGGGAGTGTACGCGTCTCTTCGGCGCCCAGTGACCGGCGAGACTGACGGCGAAGTCAGACGCTTCCAATTCAGCGGCGGCGTCTCGATTCCACTCTCGCGTCCGCCCTCGCCCCAAATTCCGTGACAAGTGGCGCAGGCAAACGATGACGCGGGCAGCGGCACTCCGTCTGCACCGATCGCAGCTGTGCCGACATTCGATCCCGCAACCGTTCCACCACGGTAGATTTCGCGTCCGTGCTGCTGAACAGTGCTCAGGCCACTCCAAAGCAGCGCGGCCAGCAGCAGGGTTGCGGTCATCGGGCAAGATCGATGGCTACATTGGCGATGGCTTCCGGGTTACCGACGCCGAGCATTTTCTGCCAACCTCCTCGCGCGACATTGCCCACGATCAGTACGCTCGAGTGCTGGTTCTTTTCCTCCACGTAGCCTCCGAGTTTAGACAACGCGGCGTCGACGTTCGTCTTGCTGCCAGTAAGGAAATACCAGCCCGGTTTGACTCCGAATCTCGCCGCATAGTTTTTGAGCACTGCCGGCGTATCGGCCTGTGGGTCAACGGTAATCGAAATCATGACGATATCGCGTCCCAGGCGCTCGCCCAGAAACTTCTGCACGCGCGCGAGGTTGGCCGTCATCGGAGAACAGACGGCGGTGCACGAGGTAAACATGAAATTGATTAGCACCGTCTTTCCCTTCAACACATCGTCATAGAAGCGCACCTTGGCGCCATCCTGGGTGAGCAGTTCGACGTTGGGAAAATACGCGGACGCCTGCGCTGCCGCGGGACTTTCCGGCTTACTTGCAGCGGCTTCACGAACGGTGCGCAGAATCACGGAGGAAGATGCCACTCCACTCACGCGTTGCCAGTATCCGGAGGCATCGTTGCCAATCAGTATTGACGGTGTGTGGTCCAGCTTGTTTTGTACGGCCACGCCGAGAGCGTTCAACAGCGCGTCGATTTCGGTTTTGTCGCCGGTGACGAGTGACCATCCCGGTGAGGCGTGATACTGCGCGGCGAACCGCTTCAGGCGTTCCGGGGTATCGGTCGTGGGATCGATGCTGACCGAAATCAGCCGCACTGCTTCTTTGTTGTCTCCCAATCCGATTTGGACTTGCCGGAAATTTGCTGCGAGCATAGGACAGATGGTTGCGCAACTCGTGAAAATGAAATTGATTGCTACAGTGTGTCCCTTGACGAGATCGCGATAGAAGGAGAGGCGTTGGCCATCCTGGTCCTGAACGACGGTGTCGGGAATGCGCGGCTGCTCGGCAACGGCGAGCGTGGTGAACCGTAACGCGGTGAACAGTAACAAGAACAGTGTCCGGACTTTCATGCGCAGGCAACCTCTTTCCTGTTTGCCTCTTTACTGTTTTCCTCGAGAAGAGCGGCTGGACGGGCGTGTCTCGTCTTCCAGAAACAGCTCTCCAGCCAGCGCCGTTCCATTCGATAATAGACACTGCGGTGCGTCAGATACTCGGCATATCCGCGGCGCATTCGGTCCGCATAAGCTATCAGCGCGCGTTCATCTCCACTCAACCAGGCTGACGCGCACTCTGCGGCATCCAGTCCGGAGGCGATTGCGGCCGTTATGCCCTGCGACGACAAAGGATCGAACGATGCGGCAGCGTCGCCGGCTGCGAGCCAGCCATCGCCCGCGACGCGGTCAAGAAAAGAGCTGTCTGCCGGCACAATGCGGATTATGCCATCAAACCTAAGGCCACGAATTCGCCGGCTCTGTTTGACCGTCGATGCGAGTTGCGCCATCCAGCATTCCGGCTGGGTGAGTTTCTCGCGACGAATGAAGTCCGCGTCGGTCATGAAGACAGCGATCAACTTTCCCTCCGGCAGCGGAGCCGTGTACCACCATCCGTTTTCAACCGCTTCCACCAGCAACACCGGCTCCATGTGTTCTATCGACGGATGCACATCACGGAAGTATCCCGCCGCACCTGAAAGGCGATCGAGCACGATCCGTCTTGCACCAACCCGCCGAGCGAAGACGCCCGCGCGTCCCGTGGCATCAATCAAAAATGGAGTTTCGATCGATTGTTCTCCGGAGTCCACCGAGAGTTTGATCCGCCAGCCTTCCGAAATCTGCTCGACGTCGCGAAGGGCTAGGCAATCCAACCATGCCGCTCCGCTGCGCAAGGCGGAGGCGCTCATCATGGCATCGAAGCGAGTGCGGTCAACATGCCAACCCGCACCATAAGGGCTAAGCAGGAAATCGCGATCCGCGAGCGTTTGCGATCCCCACGCTGAGCGAATTCCGAGCGACGCAGTGTGGCCGGCGTGCAGAAAATCCTCCCACACGCCGGCTTTTTCAAGCTGCGGACGGATGCCCGGTGGCAGACACTCGCCGATATTGGGACGGCGATCGCAACTGCGCCCGACGAGTACAACGGGCCAAGCTCGGCGCGCTAATTCCGCCGCCGCGGCCGATCCGCATGGACCAGCACCGAGCACAACCACTGCAGGTGAGCGGTCACACAGATCAGCAGCTGGCATTAGTGAACCTTCCCCATACCCCAGGGATACCTAGGCGGTCTCGGCTCGCGTTCAGGTGCCGCAGCCACGGCCGCCGCCTCCAGACGATCCCCCTCGATCGGACAGCCAGCTTGAATCCAGTTCACGAGGCAGGCGAGGTAAGTAAGTTTCTTGCCATGGTGAGACTCGGCGCCCGGAGCGATCTCCCGAAAAGCGTCAGCCATGTCGCCGTATCCAGTAGCCATCGCCGTGATCAGCGGGCTCTCCAACACATCACGCTTGACGATCCAGCCGTTGGTTTTGTTCGACAACGCCCTCAGCAACAGATTGTCCGCCTCCCTCAACTGTTCGCCTTGGTTATCGCCGACGATGTTTGCGCCCAAATTAAACCATTCATGAATGCTCATGGTGATTTCCTGCCCCGGATTCTTGGGATCCGGACCAAGTAGACGAGCATTGTGGCCGGTCGCTCCCTGCTGCCTTGCACGCAACATATCCAGCACAATGCGCATGTTGCTGTACGCCATCGAATTAGATTTTCCTTTCTTGAATGCTTTAACACCGGCGGGCCGCTTGCCCTGTGTCTCAGGCAATGAGAGTATCCACCGTTGCCACAGTTCCTGTTGCTGGTCATCGAAGACTTTGTACATCGGCCCATTGAAGCCGATGAGCCTGAAGATGGGGCTGTCCAGATCTCCGGGGATCACAATGCCAGCCTGCTGCAGAGCCTCCAGCAGGCCGAAGGGGTCCTCGAACCAGTCATTCAGCCGGTTCTCGGCGATCATGATGTCACCATGCATCAGGCTGGCATACTGCGCCTTGGACGCAATCATCGCAGCCATCTGGTTCCACAGATCACTGGGTCCCTCGTCCTGAGGAGTGGGGAGCTCGGCCAGATCGGCGCCCAGAGAGCCCAAAGTACCGAAAGCGACGTATCCGTTCCAGATGCGCTTCCAGGCTGCCTGCATCGCGCACTCGCCCTCCTGCTGCCGCACCATTTCCAGATACATTTCCACGGCTTGCTTGGCAATGGCACCGTGGCCTTCCGAGGCGTTGTCGATGCCCACGTGCAACTTGTAGTACTGCGGCGTGATACCGAAGGCAGTGAGTTCGTTTACGGTCGTCGGCAGCGATACCGATCCCCATTCCAATTCGAGAGTCATGCCTAGCAACTCGGGGAAGAACTCATCGTTGAACTCGGAGATGGCGAGCAGGAAAACGGTGGTTGTGAACGATGAATCGAGCAGGTCGGGATTGTCGGCATAGGCGCGCGTGTGCAAGTCAGGGAGATAGATGTTCACGCTTCGCAGCAGGTCGGTGTAGACATTAGCATGGTTCTGCTCAACGTTTCCGTCGCCCAGTTCGTCCATACGAATGCGGAATAGAAGCTCGTTGATGTTGGCTAGAGGACCGTCCGGTGTAATGTGGCGCAACCACGCGCCATCCAGCTGGTTGAAAGGTGCGAACTGAAGAACTTCGTTGACCACCTGGTCGCGCGTCTTCCGCAGGCTCTTGGCAAAAACTTCAGGGTCCTGATTGTCGCGCACGTAATTGTCGTAGACCAATTGCAGGCGCGCATCGAAGGCTTCCTGAGTGAAGGGAAAGAACTTCCATACTTGATCGGCGTCGGCCATCATGAGTTCCTGGTTGCGCCACGCCTCCTTCAGCATGCCTTTGACCATGGCGTGCGCTTTGGGCAGGAAGCCTTCATGACTCTCGATGTTCATCAGGTAGTAGAACGCATCGCGAATCGTGACCGTCGCATACGGCGAGCGGTCGGTCTCGATGTAAACCGTCTGTGCAGTTGGCCCTTCGCGCGGATACTTTTTCGGCACAATGAATCCAAAATCTTTCCAGGCGTGAACCATGGCATTGTCGAGGGCCGGCGATTGCGTAGGTATCCCTCGAATCCACAGCGGCCGGTTAGCCAGAACCGCTTCAAGGTTTCCCTCCAGCGCTTGGCTGTAATCAGCCAGAATCTGCTCGTACTCCGCTTCGGGGACGACGTTGTCAGGCCGGGCCGCCGGCCACCAATTCGTATTGCACTCGGAAAAGTCTGCTTGCCAGGGAAGCGCCATCCAGCGAGTAACATCTCCCGGAACGAAGTTCTTCTGATTAATCCTGCATAGATCAGACCAAGTTTCGGGGTGAGTGGCGATGTAAGTAATCTCAATGCCGGGATAGAATGCGCCGCCAACGCATGGGTCGAGCGCGCCCTTGTCGATCATGGCCGGTTGTTCGGCGACAGGGTATTCCCAGATAGGAAGCGCCTTCGGCGGCGAACCTGTCCAGTCATCTTCGAATTTATCCTCGGCCCAATTCTCGAAGTGTTTGTACTGCGTCGCCGTGAGAGTCAGCCAAGTGACGTAGAAACTGCCATAAAACTCGCCAAAAGGATTGGTCGACGAACTATCCTGGGGATCGGAGGTGTCTCCGCCGTCGCCAGACATTTGTGGCATGAACTTGGAACTTGCCCATTCCCTGGACTCTTTCTTGTCAGTGGTTTTGTAATCGGGCGGATCGAGTAAACCGGGCGGCCTCAGCCGATCATGTATCTCCTTCTTCAAGGAACGGAATTGTTCTCCCTTGTGATAGAGCGTTTCAAGAGGTTTGCCTTGAGGATCGGAGAAGTCCCCCTTCTGGCCGGGTCCTGGACCGTGCCCGCGGAAGGCCGCGGCATTGAGCCAGTGATACTGCTGAATGCGGGCAAGAACGGGATATATATCACGCGTGAATGAGGTCTGCCCATTGCCCGGTGCTTTGCCGTTTTTTTTCGCCCATGTTTCCTCTGCGATGTCATACAGAGTAGTGAGGCAGCGCGCGGCCACGGGATATTTCGGAGGAGCAACTAACACCCAGGCTGCCTCCGCCTCAAAAGCGCTCCCATCTTTCAGGATCACGGAGGCCTTCACCGGGCCATCGGAAGTGTCGTCATACCAGTAGTCATTATTGGCGAAGTAGTTTCCAGCATTCAGAAATCCGATCTCGTTGAGCGGCATCACGGAGTCGGAGTTGCCCAGTCCGCCGAGCACCCAAAGACGCCCTTGTTCATCGGTCTGCAATTCGCCGAGCGGCACTTGGACCATCGGTGAAATAAGAACCGGCGGAATCACCTGGCCCGGAAACTTTTTCCAGAGTTCCGCGATCTCCGGCCCAGGATCGTTGGCAGGATTCGTATAGATTTGGTTGATATTACCAGTACGGCTCCCCTTAATCCGGTTCGCGGTGCTCTTGGCGCTCAGGTCCTCTAACGACGCCAGGGACACTGCGGTGTAAGGCAGCGGACCGAATGTACCGTTGTCGAACTGATACTTCTGGCCTTTGACGCGGCGGCCTTTGATCTCGCGCGGGCCGGGATCGATCACCAGTTTCTTGGCGCGGTCGGCAGGGTCCAGAATCTCCTGGTTGCGCAGTGGAGGATTATTATGATCATCTTCGTACCATTCCGGATATTGACTTTGCCACCAGCGACCCGCGAACTGAAAATGTTCGGCCTTGCGGTTGACGAGATGGACGTTCCAGACAATTTCAGCATCGTCGGCCGTGATCTCCTTAACCGCGACACCATCTTTGTTGTATCCAAAGACTCTGAATTCTGCCGCCTGCCGCTTGATGCGGCCCATCTTATCTTTGAATCCGTCCTCGGGATTTGGAACTTCGCCGGGCGCCAGCGGCCCCACGTAGAATTCGGTGGGACTGTTCCCGACGCGAGCAATACCCAGGCCAGGATGAATCTTGTAGGCAACGATCTTCTGGTCGACGATCTGCTGGTCGACGATCTGCTGGTCGACGGCTGCGGGCGCGTCAGGCGCGGGCGCATCGTTTTTATTCTCGCTCATTTAGGGTGCTCCTGTGGATTGCGCTTTGCCTTGGGTCTCATCGCTGGCGACGAATGTCAAAACGTGCGGACTGTTGAACCGCAGTCCGAGAGAAGCAGACTCGAAATAGGCCTGATAGATCCCGGAGTAAGGTGGAGTGAATTCAGTTTCGTAGAGACCGGGCGCAGCCTCTGTGAGGGACTGCCGAGTCTGCCAGATCCCCGGCTGAAGAAATACAAGAGTTCGCAGATCGCGCAGATTCACAATTGGATCATGCGTGCTTCCGTCGAGAACCTGGAAGTGGAGTCGCACGGTCTGACCGGTGCGTAAGGTTTGCTCTCCGGCCGAACGCACCACGACGGATTTAGGTTTGGCCGCATCGCTCGCCGCCGCGCCGGCTTCAAACTCGAAGCACTCGACCACCCGCGGCGAGTCCAGAAAAAACACTACGTCGTAGACGCCCGCTTGCGGCACGCGTCCTACCGTCTGGTATAGCCCCGGCGATATTTCCTCAAGGCCGCGACCGGCGGCCATAACGGCGCGGGGCTCGTGGCCGTAATTCTGGAACTGTCCCATTGGCGCGGCCATGCCCTCCTGGTAGTAATAGACCGCGCGATCGGCGGGATTCGCCACCAGCACGGCATTTGAGCCTGGGATATGGGCGATGGAATCCGCGGGACTCGGCCGCGAACCCTGAGAGAAAGGAAGCTGTCCGCCGGTAACGTCCACCAAGGGTACCGGCGCATCCTGCGATCCCACGCGGTCGAGCGGAACCATCATCACTGTGGCGTCCGAACGCCGGCGAACATATGCGAGCGTGCTCGAAAACGTCACCTCATCCGGCGCGCCGTGGATCAAAGCGGTTTGCAGCAAGCGATTGGACGAGGCGTCGATGATGTGCAACTGATCCTTAGTGGGACTTACTGCGAAAATCAACCGTCCGCCGGGCGCCGCTCGGATCTGGCCGATCGCCCTTGCGTCCTTTATGTGCGCGACCGCCCCGCCACGAGTATTCACCGCGACGATTCCGCCTTCGTCGTCGTTCGCTATATAAGCGGTACGGGACAACTCAGAAAAAGTCACCGACGAGGGATGACCGCCCGTGGCAACGTCGGTGATCTTACGGCTCTCTGCCGCATCGATCACCGACACCGTACCAGCGTCGTGATTGGTGACGAAAAGGAAACGACTGTCGGAACTGAACGCAAGATCATGCGCACCCGCACCAGTCGGAATGCGGGGCAGCGGCTTGAGAGTCTCGGGATCGAAGGCCGTGATTCCCACCGTATCGGAAACCCACAGATACTTTCCATCCGGCTGGAGCGCCACTCGCCCCGGTCGCGATTGCACCTCGAGTCGCGAAACGATCTTCCAGGAAGCTACGTCCACGACGGCGACACGTCCCGAGTCCGGCATGGAAACGAACAGGCGTTGCTCGTCCTCTGTAAGTGCCCAGTCTTCAGCAGGACTGTCTAGAAACACCATTGCCAGTAGCTGGGAACCGCCGAATCCAAAGCGGGGATTCACAATCGAGATGGATGCATCCTCATTCATCGCCAGCACGTACCAGGCGTTGAGATCGACCAGCGGAACGGACATCAAGCTATCGCCAAGAAAGGCCGCGACTTTCCCGGTGCAACTGCGTGCATCGGATGGCTGGGGTGTTCGCCGCAAGTCCAGCCATGCGGCCGGCTTCAACCCTTGCAATGGATTCCCGCTTGCGGTGTCCGAGATGCGGAAACGAAAACGGACGTCGTCTCCGGAGCGGGCCGCGGCCTGGCCAGCAGTCATCTCGGTACCAAATTCCACGGCAATTCCTTCATGCACCACACGCGACGGGGGCGAACTCGTCTTGGCGGATAAAGCCGCCACACATGAAAGGGCCAGTGCAAGTTGCCGCCAGCAGCTTCCGGTATGGAGATGTGGACCCATGTTTGTCTTAATCTGCGTTTGTCTTATCTGCGCGTGAATCGGCGCTTCTGCTTCGGCTTGGCCTGCACGCTCTTCGGCGCTGCCGGCCACTCGCCTTGATAACTGTTGTAGACGGCCTCGCCCGCATTACTGCTGACGGCGGTGAGCGTAGAGGGAACGGAGCCAGGAGCGCTGAATGTCCAGCTTCCGTCCGGTTTGACAGTGGTGTCTCCCGATTGCCCGCCGTAATGGACGGTCACGTGGCTGGCAAAGGACCGGGTTTGCGGAGAAACGGTGACTACTCCCTGCACCACGAACTTTGATTCGGACTCCCGCACCGAGCTGATGGTGACGGTGTCAGGACATTCCGGCGAGCACCTTTTAGGTCCAACCCGGAACAGACCCCACATTCCAACCTGATATTGGTTCGCCGTCCAACTTCGATACCGGTAGTCGCCGGGAATCTTGTTGGCGCCTCCGGCGCTGTCGATAAGAATGTTGTAGTGCGACGTAGGACCGTAGGCGGCCGTGGTGCCGCTGTGTTGCGAAAGCGGGTTGTGTCCCAGGACTGTCGAATTCTGCTGAAATGGCTCTTCCTCCCAGACGTGTCCAGTCAACTCAAAGACTTGCTGGTTATCGCCGATACCTCCCGGATCAACCAGCCGAAAGCGTACCGGCATGCCGCCGGGCGCGCGGAAAATGGGGGTTTGCGGGTCTGCGGCGACTAAGGTGTCAGAAGTGGCGTTGGTCGTGTCCAGGCTACTGAACTGGAAGTTTCCTATGTTGGAGAGATCGCCCCCGGAGAGATTGCTCCAGTCCGAAGGCGCGTTGTTTCCCATGGCTTTATCCATCAAGGCTCCGAAACGATACGCGAACGGCTCACTTCGATAATTAAAGGCAGAGAGATTGTTACCCGATCCCGAAGCGTAAAAGGAATTACCGTTCACAAGCATGTTGATATCGTCCTGCGCCATCACAACGAACTCCCGGAATGGCGCGCCATGGGCAGGAAAAACTGTGGCGGAGGCGCGGTAGTCGGTATCGGCGCGCCACATCGATCCTTTCGGCTCGATCACCAGAGAACCGAACAAGCCGTGATACACCTGCGAGAGCGGATCAGAGGGCATCAGATTGATGGCGCCCAACTCCATCGGTTCTGCCTTCCACTTTCCCCCGATGTACTGCAGGTCGCCTGCATACCAGATATATTCCACCGACTTTCCCGGCTCGGCGGTCTGCACTGGATTCAGTCCCGCGTTTACGCCGTCGGCGCTGGTCACATCGAGAGCAACCAATTGCGGATGCAGTCCAACGCTAGTTGATGTGTAAACCGGTATGGATCCATAACCGGTCGTGTATTGGTCAACTCTTGCCACCACCTGGTCCTGAGTAAAAACTTTGTCGGTAGGGTGGAAGCGGTTCGTGAGCTTGACGCGGATCCAATCGCCGGCGTTGGCACGCAACACCAGAGGCTCAGGATTTTTTGGCGGCACCAGATTGCCCTTGTCGTCGGCCAGAACATAGACCAAACCGTCCGGGTCATACAGCGGGTTGTTGCCGAAGGTGGGATTCTGCACCGCATCTGGAGCTTGGCCTTCTTTTGGAACGGTGGTTTGGGCTCCTCGCGAGTTGTATACCAGCCCGTTGCTATTGAGGAATGCCTCGCGTGCGCTGACCGCTACCACGTTGAACTCCCGCAGGCAGGGAGGTTGAGACACGGATTGAACCGTGGGACTGCCGGAGCATTTCGGAGTACCTGCGGGAACGCTAACCGGTGTGGTTGCGGCAGATGGCTTCGGATTGTTGGGTAACCGGGCAAGGTTCGTCGCGTCCGACCTATAAGAGCGCAGAATTCCCCATGTTCCGTTGACCAGGCCCTCGAACGAGGCGCTGGGGTTGTAGATATAGTCGGCTGTTTCCTGCGAGGGCGCGACGTGCGGCATCGTGAAAAGAAACTCGTAGTGTTCAGAGAGAATTATGAATTGGCTGTTGCGGTAACCCGAGTTCTTATTGAAGGGCTCAAAAAGCCACTTCACTCCATGCAGCGTGAAATCGTGCATGGAGGTGTGCGCTCCGGCCAGCACGCGGACTTGAACTTTATCTCCCTCATAAGCCCGAAAGAGTGGCGTGTAGGGATCTGCAGGCAGTACTCCGCAACCGTTCTCCGGCCCCGGACCAAACTTCGCAAGATGACAATCGACGGGAAATTTGAAGCAAGACGATCCCTGGCAGGAGGGATCCAACAGGCTGAGGCCCTGGGGCTGGGTGCTCATCGCCGGGTCGTGCCGGGTGATCGAACGAAACGCATGCGATAAATCGGAAGCGGGATCAGTCGGTTGCGGAGTCGCGCCAGCAGATGGGTTGAAAACCCGCAGCGGTAGCGGTTCGGCTCGGTAATTCATCGAGAACACGCCATTGCCGAAATCGCTGACCAGACGCGGTGTCGGCGGTGAATTGGCGTAACCGAATTTTCCATCCATCGTGACGTAAGGCGGTGGTGGAGGCAATGCCGCGGGCTTCGTTAAAGAGCAGCCCGGACAGTTAATCGTATTGGCCGGATCGGCCCATCCCGTATAAGAAGTGTTCGGAGCTACAGGCTTGCATTCAGAGGTGGCAGGACTCTGACCAGGATAGCAATCCGCCTGGCTTTTGCTGGTGGGTTGATAGACCAGTTGCAAATCTCCCCAAGCCAGCGCAAATTCGCGGTAACTCTCGATAGGCTTGCAGTCGGCAGCGGCGTAATCGCCCGAGGGCTTCGTCGACGGAATAATGTTCGCGGCATAGCTGGTGGGCCCGCCATCGTCCCTCGATCCATACTCTTGCTTGCCGTCCGGCGAAGTCCAGACTGAGCAGCGCGGCTCAACCAAAAGCCCGCCGTAGAGCCCCGCCTCCTGGTGCGTGGACGGACCGAAGTGGTCGTGCGTAAAAATCGTCAGATAAGTACGGTCGTCATTGTTCTCGGTACTGAACCTCGAATCCACATACCAGCGCTGCACCGTGGCCTGCGCTCCAAGCCACATCCCCTTCGGACCGTTCTTTGGGCCGTCGCCAAAGGCTTTGATGGCTTTGGGAGTGAGCATTGTTTTCGATGTGCAATTGTGCGATGACCAATCAAACGAGGTGCACAGGCCGCCGGTTTCGTTGATCCCGCTGATGCGGCTGCGGACTTCGTCCGGACTGAATGTGCCGTCCTCATAGTTGAAACCGTTGGCGGCGCCATCGGAGGCCAGCACGTCGAACTTCACCAGATGAATGTGCTGACCGAGTATGTCGGTAGGGGTACGCACCTGGAAGTCATCCAGTTCGTAGTAGGCCGGCACCAGATTGGAGTGCCAGTACTCGACCAGATCGCCGGCATTCGCCCGGAAGAAGAATGGCTCCGGCGCCAGGTTGCCGTTGCGGATGGCCTCGACATCATCCCAGAGCGCGATCATTCGCTGCTGGGGATAGTGCCAGCCTTTCTTGTTCAATACCGCATTGATTTGAAGGTTGACGCCTTTGTAGCGCCTGGGCTTGCCGTTGAGCAGATCGCCAACCGCGTTGCCATTTTCGTCCACGCCCGGATCGGCGAAGGGAGCTCCAGGCTGTGCACCCGTGGGATTTGTCGCCGACTTTCGCGGAAGGCCGTTCACCACAAAATCTGCCGCCGCGCCGAGCGGAGTATAGCTTTTATGCGCGCGCTGGCCGAAGTAGCGCATCGCCGTCTGCTCCACAGCCGTTCCTTGTTCCGGAAGCTGTACTGCTTTAATGGAGTCGAGGTCTTTCGTGAAATCGGTGGGAGTGTGCTGTTCAGCCGCGACCTTCGCACTGAGAATCACGTGACGCGGCAGACCGCCGTTCAACTCTTCCCCATCGTCTTCCTTCGCAAAATCCAGAGGCGGATGCGGCGGGCGATGACCGGCAACTCCGGGCACGAAGAATGGATATCCCGGATGCCCCGGACCATCGACATGGACTTGCCCGTCGACGATTTCTACTTTCTCCGGCATCGGCGCCATGCCCTGCGTCGGTAGTGGAATCACAGCGGGGATGGGCGTGCCCGTCTTTATTTCAGCGTCTGGCAGAGCACGCGATCCGGCTATGGGGCGGCCGTTGGAATCGAGGGGCGTGCCCTCTTCAAAAACGTCGTGGACGCGGAACAACGCCCACATGCCGGACGCGAAGTGCGGATAAAAATGGCAATGGAAGATGGAATCGCCGGCAGTCAGATTTAAATTGCCGCTGCCCTGATAAACCAGATCGAGAGTGAACGACGAACCCGGACCGATGGCCTGGCTGTCCAGATAACTTGTGTCCGGGCTATCGGGTGTATGCACCCATTGGTGCGCGTGGTGATGATGCACGTGGTGCACAGAGGCCCCCGCGTGGAGAATCTGAAATTCGACGTGATCGCCCAGGTAGCTGTGATAAACGTTTGAGGGATCATCGGGATAAAACGCCTTTGTCGCTCGCGGAGCCTTGTCCGGTGTACAGGGATTTGACTCGGAGAGTGCCGTCATCTGATCATTCGACGGGGCGGTACATGCCAGATTAGCCGGATTGTCGACGATCATGGCCGGGTCTCCGCCCGTCCAAGAGTTCAGGAAAAACTCTTCGAACTTGCAGTCCTGGCAATCGCGCGTTGGGCCCAGGTGCAGCCGGTTCGCCACGATTTCTGCTGTAATTCCCGCTACGCCGTAATTGATGGCGAAGCCATCGAGACCCGCATTCACGTCGGCGATCTGCGAGTTGGCCGGATCGTAGGACCACGGAAATGCCTGTACTACGTCCTGAGCCTCGTGGTAATGGACGGTAATTTCTCTGTAGGGATACTCGCGATGAGGCAACGCAGGGTTCTCGGGCCGCTTGGCCAGCATTCCGTGGTTGGGCCCGGTGATAATCGCGGTCAAATCGCCGTAGACGATTTGATTGTTCTTGTCGACCATTTTCAGGACCGGCTTGCCCTTGGAGTCGGTCGCGTCATAGTTGATCTCATATCGGTAACCACTCAAGCTTTGGCTGTCAGGGATTTTTGTGGCCGCGCGAAGGAAGTCCTCATGGCTGGTTTGGCTTCGATACCATTCTGTACCGGGCGGTTCAACGTTGACCGCTCCAAACAGTCCCAAGGTCAGCTGCTCATTCGGCCCGATTGACGGCGGGTTGTTGAAGCCATTGAAATCGCCCGGAGTGCTGTACATCAGGTACGAGCCGCGGGCCGAAGCGTAAAGCGTGTAGGTGGCCTTTCCTCCCGGAGGCACAACTCCGCTGAAATTCCCGTTCACCGAGGAGTTAGCGCCGACAAATGTCCCATCGTCGGTAATGCTGTTCACCACTTGCATTCCAGCTATGTGCACCGAAGCGTTGCGGGTAACGGCCTGCAGGCTGGTAACGCCGGCAGTCACTGGTTGGGGATCCTTATTAAGAAGGTTCTGGAACGCGATTTCCAGGCAGTCTCCCTCATGGACGCGCAGCACCAGCGGGCGCGGACGCTTCTCGGACCTCAATTGCACGTTGCCTGGTTTGAGCTCCGTGCCCGTCATCGGCACGACATCCGCGCGCAGGGCAAATATCATGCCCTCAGGCCGAACCGTTCCTAGCCGATTGATCATGATCACTTGATCAAGCGCTACTACGTCGGCATGAATTGTGTTCTTCGATGAGCAAACCGAGTTTGCGCTGCGTTCTTGAGCGCGAAGCTTTTGCGAAATTCCGGAGCCGAGGACAAATCCAATGCAGAAAAGGAGAACAAACAGCTGCCTGACATTCGACTGATCGCGATGTTGAACCACGATAACCTCCGGAAAAACTGGCTGTTTGGCTATTCGTCCTGCGATGAGAATCAGTGACCGCCCGCAGCTGAATTTCAATAGCGAAAGAACGACTTCCGGTTTCGGAATATCAATTGGCGATTGCCAGCAGCGAATTCACCTTGACGAGAGTGGAGTTCGCGCCGTTTTCTCCTTGCGGGATTGCCTGCAACGCAAATTCAGCAATCGCTCCCGGCTTGAATACCAGGCAGTGAGTTGATCCACCGAATTGGAAATAACCGATCTGATCGCCTTTCTTTACTTTCTGGCCTTCTTTTACCGTGACCACGCACGAAGAGACTTCAGCCATTCCCACGGGAATCAGGCACATCAGCCCAATCGCCGGCTCCTCTGCCTCAATAAAAATGAGCGCCCGGGTAGCTACGTGTGCGATGTAGCCCTGCGAGTTATTGGGGCCGGCCGGGTCAAATCCTTCCGCGGCCGCTTCCGCGTAATAGCTGCCCTCAACCTGGTGGATCATTTTGATGGTGCCTGAAACCGGGCTGTGCCAGCGGTGGTAGTTCTCGGCGCTGAGAAACGCCTGGTATACAGTGCCTCCCACAAACTGGTCCACAAACTTTCCGTCGAGCAGGTGCCGCAGCGAGTAGGGCTGGGATTTAATCCAGAACGTATCCTCTTCCTTCACTTGGGCACTGATCGCATAAGGAGTGGACTCACAGGCGCTGACGATCGCATTCGCAGACGAGCCGGCAATGGGCCGCTCGCCCTTCTTAAATTGCCGGATGAAGAAATCATTCCAGGATTTGAACCCATAATATGGAGCCTTCGGGTCATAGAGGAACTCGTCGATGTGAATCGCTTTCAGAGCTTCCGGGCTCAACCAGCCAGCGGGTGATCGATTCAAAACGTAGCAAGAGTCCTCTGAGTCGAGGAATTGCGTCCATACCTTCAGCACTTTCTTGAACATGGAATTGACTTTGGGAGACACAAACGCCGCAAGACCCGCCGGAGTGATCATGGGAAAATCGAGAATTGCATTGATAGGGAATCCCACCATACCGGTGGTGTTGTACTCAGGCGCGGTAGTCAGAACGTAGTTCAGGACTTTCAGCATTTGCTGGTAGTTTTTGATTTTGATGTCGCCGCTGCCTTCCGGCGGAGCAAAATCAGGCTGCTCCTCGAACATCTGGGTAAAGTACATCCAGATCACAGGGTCGCTCTCAATCATCTTCTGGAATTCCTGTATCACCGGATGGAAAGGAGCCGTCTTTTTTTCGGCCTGTTCGATGGTATTTTTCAGCCACAAGCTCAGCGCTGCCGGATTTGAAGGCAGCCAGCGCCCAAGACGGCTTGTTTGCATAACGCGTTTTGGGTGACTAATTATTTTCATCGAAGCACCTGAGCACTCTTAACATATGTTCCGTTGTTTCTTGAAGGCATTATCTGTCCTCACTGTTTAGCTACTCTATCCTTAACTATTGTTCTTGAAATACTACTGAGTCACGGGGATGCCTAACTGCGAGTCCACGAATGGCAATGCGATAGTCTTAAATCTCTACGTTGGCACATTCTATTCCGCTCTCACTACCGCAAGGATTTGACTAAGCGTTGAAATCAGAACAATTACTATTCCTTGTAAATCTGGCCAGCAAGCGAGCATGGCCGTGATGCAGTAATGGACCTTCAGGCAAGAGCCAATAGCTCTACCCGTGCACGACTATGCGCGGCAAGACAAGATTTCCCTGGGAAGTCGGCGAGTAGAATCCCCCCTTAGAGGTGTAACTCAGTGTGAGTTCAACTCTTCAGTCGCCGAACTGCCCGACAACCTACACTGACTTTTTACAAATGTCAACAATGAAACCGAAACAATCTCGCCGACCGAGCCCTGCACTTCAGAACGTTCTTGGCTAACTGGCGATTCGGCCACCGTAATAGCGGCTTACCGCGGTTGACTCCTTGAGTTATCGAAAGGTTGCACCATTGCTGGGCACGTTCTCCAAGACTTACTAATGTGAGCTCTTGAAGTTCTTAATTTCGCTGGGGTCCCTGAGGCCAAAAACGACGCCCGCCATCAGAAGTCGACCGTCTTTCGCTTGTTTTGTGATCGCCCGTTATCGGCCTGACTGAAAGGGGGTCGGACGCTTACAATGTCTCCTCGTGACCCGCAAACCTGGGCCGCAATAAGAAAACCATAATTTGTGTTCCACATCGGTTCACAGGAAAGGAAGCATCATGGCACAGCACAAAGAAGATCAGCAGTTGAAGGCCACAGAGAGCGGCTGCATCAGCGATACGCTCAGCCGTCGGAGGTTCTTGGAGAGGGGATCGGCAGCTCTAGCCGTAACGGCAAGTCTGCCCCTGATTGCTGCAGCACAACAAACGCGAGATATGAGCGGCGACACTCACACCGGAGTTAATGAGACACAGCCCGGGCCGATTAACAAGACTCTCGATGCCTCCGAGCCCGACTCTGTCTTCCCTCCTGAAACAGATTCCGGCGGACAGCCTCCTTTTAAATATCCATTCAGCTACGCTCACAAGCGCGTCGAGGCTGGAGGCTGGACGCGCCAGGTGACGGTCCGCGACCTTCCCATCTCGAAGAAAATGGCGGGCGTCGAGATGAGATTGATCAAAGGCGGTATTCGTGAACTGCATTGGCACGTTGGTGCAGAGTGGGCGCTCATGACCGCAGGGACGGCGCGCATCACGGCCGTCGATCAGCACGGCCGTGCATTTGTGGATGACGTTAATACTGGGGATCTCTGGCTATTTCCAGGTGGAATTCCTCACTCCATTCAAGGCCTGGGTCCCGACGGTTGCCAATTCCTTCTGGTGTTTAACGATGGTAACTTCAACGAATTCGATACTTTCCTTTTGACCGAGTGGATGCATCACACGCCGAAGGAAGTGCTGGCAAAAAACTTCAATGTGCCGGCTTCGACCTTCAAGAACGTACCACCTCACGAACTGTTTATCTTCCCGCGCGATCTGCCTCGCCCGCTCGCGGAAGAACAGAAAGAGGTCTATGAAGGTACCGGGCCTGTGCCAAACACCTTCGCATTTTTTGCCAGCAAAATGCAGCCCACGAAGGTAAGCGCCGGTGGGAGCGTTAAGATTGTCGACCGGAACAACTTTCCCGCCACCAATATTGCCGCCGCGATTGTGACCTTAAAGCCCGGCGGTTTGCGCGAACTCCACTGGCATCCCAATGAGGATGAGTGGCAGTACTATGTGACAGGAACGGGGCGAATGACGGTGTTTTCCGCCGGCGGACACGCGCGCACCATGGACTTTCATGAAGGCGATGTGGGTTACGTCGAGAAATCAATGCCGCATTACATTGAGAACCTTGGCGATACCGATATGGTGTTCCTCGAGGTCTTCCCCACTCCGGACTACCAAGACATCTCACTCGCGGAGTGGCTGGCTCATACGCCTTCCCGGCTCGTAGATCAACATATTGGGACCGGTGAGGATTTCTTGCGCAAGCTCCCGAAGAAGGAAGCCGTGATCACTCCGGAATAGCCGCACTCTGGAAGCCGCAAATGTTAGGTCAATTCGATCACGGACAGTTACTTCTTGGGGGGTGTTTCGCACCGTCACTTACGCGCTCGGCGAATCCCTTTTTGCAGCCCGACCGCGTGGCGGAGGGAGAGGGATTCGAACCCCCGGTACGGTTTCCCGTACAGCGGTTTTCAAGACCGCCTGTTTCAACCACTCACACATCCCTCCGCGCTACATCAAAAGCACATGAATAGCTTACCAAACTCAGGTTGGATCCTGGTTGCATCGTTGATCCTGACGGGCTCCGGCGGTCTCCGAATCCGGTCGAGCGGGACATCGCGGGAATCATCCTGAACCGCTGGGGTCACGCCTATCTGAGCCCGCAACCGGGATTCTTCTTCGGCCGAAGCGGCCAAATTGCCGCTCGAGAAATCCTACGCAAGTCGCCGTTCGGCCGGATCGCACTTGCCAACAACGATCTGGCTGGGGCGATGGACCATCGCTATTCGATCCTCGAAGCACAACGGGCCGTCGGACAATTGCTCGATCATGTTCTCGACTGAACAACCCTTCCGGTGTTGGCTTGACTTCGCATTGTTTCAGTCGCGAATCGATATCGCCGTTTCATCTACCGTCCGAGGTTCAGCAACAGCGCCCCGTCGGTCGAGCGGGCTGACCGTGTAGACCGTCTGCTCGTCAAGCGGCATCATTGGAGCCCGGACGTTCCATGTAGACAACCGCGGCTCCGGGGAGACTGTGATTCTGTGACCGCCTGCAATTCGCGATCCGGCTTCCTGACTAACGAGTCGCTTCGTGTGAGGATCCCCGGGTTGTCGTTCTGGCGAGGCAGAAACGGTCTTCGGACGATTTACGTGCTTGGCGACTTGTGGGGGTGTAGTCACTTTGCTAGGCCCAGGGTCCGGGCTTGGGTACCAGGTCGGGTCGACGTCCTGTTGGCCGTAGAGGCTCGTGCCGATCAGGAATATACTCGCGAAACTCATACCCAGCAGCAAATGATTGGTTTTCATCGAAATGCCCTCCGAAACATTGAAATTTGGTGGAGAAGTTGTAATCTTTTCTCCACAATCTGCACGCGATTTTGGCGCAGCCTGCCGAAAACGTCCATGGAGCCGGTCTGAAGCGATATCAATTGATATGAAGAATGAGCGATGGGTATATCGCCATTAATCTCATTGAGGGGGTTTCCAAGAGCCAGAGCCGCGAATCCCAATTCCGGCGATGATGCTGAGAGTCACACAGACAGCTATCCACGAGAAAAATGTTGACGGCGAATAGTGCCAAGGGAATAGAACGGGCACCGAAACGAACGTCTTATGAGGGAAGCTATGGCTTCGACTGCAAGTTGCGGAAGCTGCGGGCTTAAAGAGAGCCAATTGAAAGAATGGCTCCTCAGGTAGGATTCGAACCTACAACCCTTCGGTTAACAGCCGAATGCTCTGCCATTGAGCTACTGAGGAGTGTCGGGAGCGCGCCGAAGGCGCGCTGGCGTCATTATCATAGCATTGCGGCGCGCGGTGTGAAAACACTGAAGGTAAGGGGAGAGGAAGATCCTTGGGCGGCGCGAAGCCCTGCCGATTGGCGACCGTGAAGCTGGGTTTTGATAGTCTGGGCTTTGATAGTCTGAGGGGGGATGCTGGCCCGGCTTGGTGCAGCCGCGGCGCTTGTTCCCGGCGAGTTTTCTGGAATCTTCTGAGGTGGTTATGGGCGGAGGTGGGCGTTTGTTTTTCATTCTTGCTTCTTTGATGTGTCTGGCTTGCGCGGTTTATGCGGCTCGCGATTCGAGTGTTTCCGCGCCTTTGGCCCCGCCCAAGGCCGAGCGGCGGCCTCTCGAAGAGACCCTGCACGGAACCAAGATCATTGATAACTATCGCTGGCTCGAGGATTCCAGCAATGCGGACACGCAGAAGTGGGTTGCGGAGGAGATGGCGTACACGCGCGCGGTGCTCGATCCGTTGCCGGGACGCGAGGCGATTGGTAAACGGCTGACTGAGTTGTTGAGCATCGGCAGCGTGGGAGTGCCGCAGATTGGGGGGAAATATTATTTCTACACGCGGCGCGAGGGGATGCAGAATCAGCCGGTCCTTTATGTGCGCGAGGGAGTCGTTGCTGCGAAAGATCAACTTGGGAAAGATCAGCCGGTGAACGATCAGCCTGGGAAAGATCAACCCGTGAAAGACCAACCTGGTAAAGACCAGGGAAAAGATCGCGTGCTCCTGGATGTGAATCAACTCTCCGCGGATGGGACGATTGCGCTGGACTGGTTCGATGTTTCCGAGCACGGAAAATATGTTGCCTACGGAACTTCGGCGAGCGGCTCGGAAATGAGTACGCTGCACATTATTGAGACCGCGACGGGAAAGCTTCTGCCCGATACGATTGAGCGCACGCGCGCGGCCAGCATCGCGTGGGAACTGGACAACTCCGGATTTTATTACACGCGGTATCCGAAGAAGGGCGACGTTCCTGAGGGACAGGAAGTGTACAACCGGCACGTGTTTTACCACGTGCTGGGAACTGATCCGGAGACCGACGAGAAGATCTTTGGGGAAGGGCGCGACCCGGAGGACTGGCCCAGCGTGAGTCTTGACAACGATGGCCGCCTGCTGCTGATCACGGTGTCGCAAGGCTGGACCAAGACCGAGTTGTTCCTGATGGATCTGAAAGCGCGCACGCCGCCAACGCGTATTACCACCGGCAAGAATTTTCTCTACAGCGGGTCGGTATACAACGGAAGGCTTTACATTGTCACCAACGAAGATGCCCCACGTTACCGCATGTTTGTGGCGGAAGCGGGCGATTACGAGCGCGATAACTGGACAGAAATTATTCCGCAGACGGATGCGGTGCTGCAGGGGGCGGCGGAGTGGGGCGGAAAGATTTTTGTGCAGTATGAAAAGAATGCCAGCTCGCAGCTGAAAATTTTTGATCTCTCGGGGACCAACCTCAAGAACATCACGCTGCCGGCGATCGGCAGCGTGTTTGGCTCGTCGGGCAAATGGAATCATGACGAGATTTTTTATGGATTTCAATCGTTCACCACGCCGCCCGCAATCTATCGTGTCGAGCTGAAACCCGTACACGTTGAGACCAAGCCTCAGGGACCCTCGGGCGACATCGTCGGTCTGACGTCGCTATGGGCGAAAGTCGACGCGCCTTCCATTGATCCCACCGCGTACGAGGTTCAGCAGGAGTGGTGCAACTCGAAAGACGGCACGCGGGTGCCGATGTTCGTCGTCTATAAAAAAGGATTAAAGAAAGATGGAAAGAATCCCACGCTGCTGACCGCTTATGGCGGCTTTAACGTTAGCCTCACGCCTTCGTTCAACCGCTCGACTTATTTGTGGCTGGAGCATGGCGGAGTTTATGCGGTGGCGAACTTGCGCGGCGGGGCGGAATTTGGCGAGGACTGGCACCGTGCCGGCATGCTCGACAAGAAGCAGAATGTTTTTGATGACATGATTGCAGCGGCGGAGCATTTGATCTCCGAAAAATATACGGACACGAACCATCTGGCGATTCAAGGAGGTTCGAATGGCGGGCTGCTGATGGGCGCGATGATCACACAGCGTCCGGAGCTGTTTCGGGCGGTGGTGTGCCAGGTACCACTGCTCGACATGCTGCACTATCAGGACTTTCAGATTGCCAAGCTGTGGGTGCCCGAGTATGGCAGCGCGGAGAATGCGGAGCAGTTCAAGTGGCTCTATGCTTATTCGCCCTATCATCACGTGAAGGCGGGTACGGAGTATCCGGCGATTTTATTTATGACTGCCGATACCGATACGCGCGTCGATCCGATGCACGCGAAAAAGATGACGGCGTTGATGCAGGCGGAGGCGAAGAACGGGGCGAGTAAGACGCGTCCGATTTTATTGAGGATTGAGTCGAAGGCGGGACATGGCGCGGGGAAACCTGTGACCAAGCAGATTGAAGAGTTCACGGATATTTATGAGTTTTTGTTTTGGCAGTTGGGGGTGAAGGAGTCAGCGTCGGGGGAATCGAGGCGATGACGCATGAACTCATGGTTCCCTCCCTTTCACCCTCTCACATCCGTTCCTCGTTGGTTCCGTGGAAAGTCGTCGAGCAGGGTGATCTCGAAATCCGTGACGCGAATTCTCCCGAACTCGAGACGACCGGCGACGTGATCGTAAAGGTGGCTCACTTCGTGATTCCGCAAATGTTGGCGGAACTGTTCGGGTTCCTCGAACTCCTGGATCGGGTACTCCGACCTTTGCAGTTCGCTCCTAAGCTTATCTCGCTGGAGCTTGAGAATCTGTCTATTTAGCGGCCAGTTGGCGATCTTGTCGACGATCTGAACAAGCCCCCAGATTGCACCAACTGCCGCTGGGGTTGCGGCGACTACAGCGAGAAGTAAGAGCGGCGAGCTCTCGTGCAGTTCAACTACTTGGAGCCTATCTTCATCGTCGATCATCGCCCTAGGATCCCTAGCGGCCCTGAGGAAACGAGCGGAGAATATCGTTCATCCGTCGCGACGCGCGAGATTTCATATGCTTGATTGAAGTCCCAGAGAAAGGACGAGACGTCGATAAGGCGCGGATAGTCTTCGGCCTGTCCCTGGACCCGGATCAGAAAATGCGGAGTGGTAGGAGTTTGCGCCATGGTAACCTCTTTCGCCGGCAGGGAGTCCCGTGGGCGCCGATTCTTGCATTCAGAGTATATGACAAACACGGCGAAAACGTGGGCGCTGGCGAGCAAAGTCCGGACTCCCGCAGGCCTGAGAGGCCTGCTCTACCGGCTTGCGCTCGCGAGATTAAGAGCTTTACACGGCGCTGAAAGCGCCGCTCTTCCACGGTACTGCGGGCGGGCGTTGTCAAGGCGGAAAGCTGGGGCTAAAGCCCAATTTCTTTCGGAGGCCTTTACCGCAGCGCTGGAAGCGCTGCGCCACCCAAAATCAACGGCGACGCGGCGGAGCAGAGTCAAGAAGTCAAAGGCAACGGACAGGAGTGTCCGTTCCACACGGGCAACGTCAAGGGCAAGCCGGCGAGGGCGCCCGCTCTACACTTGTTGGGCCTTCATGTAGGCGCGCAGGATGGCGTTGATGCGGGTTTGATAGCCACGCTGTTGGCGGAACCAGCGGAGCAGGTCGGCGTCGAGGCGCATGGTCACGATGGTTTTTGGGGTGGGCGTTACGACCTTGGCGTCTTTCCAGAAGGTAGCGTCGGTGGGGTGAGCGTCGGGGTCCCGCTCGATGCCCTCGCGTATCTGCGTGTCAGTTGTGCGGCGCAGCTTGTCCCAGTTGGTAGCAACTCGGCTATTAGCTTTTTTCCCCGCTCGCTTAGTCTTCGAGGTTTTGCCAATAGTAGCGTCTCTCGTGCGGCTCGGAGCGCCAAGCCGAGATGATGCGCCTTTCGTCATTCTTTTTGTCGGCATAGATAACCGTGATTTCCAGCCCGCTCACAACTCCGATGGCATATATCCGAGTTTCGCCGTAGTCAAAGCGATCATCGACCCTTTCGAGGGGTCGGGCGTTCGAAGATCCGCACGGCGTCGGCAAAAGCTATGCCATGGATCTTGAGGTTGCGGCGGTTCTTTTCCTCGTCCCAAATTATTGCATACTGTGTATTTACACAATGTAAATATTCAGGCCCGGAGCAAGGCCCGCAATATGGATGGCTTCCGGCGAACAGCAGATTCCTCGCTCGTCCTCGCCGCTTTCGCGGCTGCGAACGGGTCGGAATGACAAAGGCTTCTTTCGGATGGCTCGAATCATCAATCAGGCGGCATTGGGTGCAGCTTGATTTTGTTTGGTAGCTTGATTTTGTTTGGTAGCTTGATTTTGTTTGGTAGCTTGATTTTGTTTGGTAGCTTGATTTTGCTTTGTAGGTTCCTGTTTCGTATTTTCGCCGGCCGGCTGGTTTGCATTGGCGGCTTTAGTGTCTTTCTTGATTTGGTCGTTTCCGATTTGGTCGTGCTCGGCGTTCGCCTTATTAGCTTGGTCGGGTTTTGGGTTAGCGCCGGCTTTTGGCGAGGGTTTAGACTCGAGATCGCTAGTTTTCTGCTCTGCTTTTTTCTGGGCCGGTGGTTGGGAAGGTTGAGCTACCGGCTCGGAACTTTTGTCTGGAGTCTTGGACCTTTCGGCTTCGGCAGGCTTTTCGTGTTGCTGTGCGGGTTGCTCCGTGGTCTTCATCGCCGAAGAGATCATGCTGCGAAGCCTGACACGAGCGGCAAGCCATCGGACGTTGCTGGCGTTTCCGGCTTGTTCGAGAAAGGGCGCCAGTTCTTCATCGGTGGCGATGCCCTTGACTTTGAGGAATTGCAGCAGCGCGGCGCTCTGAGTATCAAGAGGCTCGAGGGTGGAGAGCAGTTCGTCCAGGATCTGGTGCACTAACTCTTCTTCCATTTTCAACTCCTCGCCAGGTTGAACCACGCGCTAAGCCGCGAGCCTGCGGCCGACTTTGCGGACCTTGTCAGCTAGAGTCGGTCGATCAACGGGAATGCTCGCCTCCCAGGGCTCGTCGACGCCCATGAGTGCGAGTGCGCCGCCGGCGAGAGCGGCGTTCTTCATGAAGTCGATCATATTCTTGCTGCGCTCTCCAGGGTTTTCGTTGCGCCAGAAGTCGTGCATGACAGGAGAAACGCTGGCGAGAAATCCCAGGATGGCGAGGGCTCCGAGCTTCGGTTTTACGCCGAGCAGGAGACTGGTTCCGCCAATCAACAAGGGCACGCCCGACAACATCACCGCCATCTCTGGAGCCGGCACACCTTTGGATTCTGCATAGGGCGCCATCGCTTTGGCGCTTCGCAGATGATTGATTCCGTTGTAAAGAAAAAACCCGCCGAACAGGATACGACCGAGCAGGAAAGGAGCTTTCATAAATATGTCCTTAAAGCTGGTTGCTCGATATTTGATTCACAGCAAGGCGCCGCTGTTGCCAGATTTCTGGGACCGTTTCGGGATTTGGGTTGCGGGCTTAAGACCCTCGACACCTTGCCGTATACAGGCCGCAACGCTAGTTTGTGAGTCCCCCTGAATTCTGTAATTCGTCATCGAGCTGTCGCTCGGCTGCCCAGGTTGGGATGCTGGGCTATCGCCAATGAAAAAGTCGTCTATAAAACGGCGCCATGACTTTTGCCGGAGAGGCAACGGTTCGACCAACTGCGAACAATTTAAAAAGGATACTGCTTATGCGAGAGTTCAAGAGCCACTTTGTCCATTCAAAGGTATTGCTTGCTTTTTTCGTTTACGCGCTGGCCATGTGCGCATCGCCGGTTGCTTGGTCGCAGGTTGTGCCGCTGGCACAACACGTGGTTCTGGTCATTGACGAGAATACGTCTTTCAGCACGGTGTTTCCCAACGGAATGAGCTGGCTGTCGAGTCAGGGAAAGAAGTATGGATATGCGAACGACTACAACTCGGACATCAGCGGGTCGCTGCTGGATTATCTGTATTTAGCTTCGGGCAGCTGCGAGTCTGACTATCACTGTGGAGGCGCGCCGGTGTGCAGCCTGCCTTCCGGATCCCATAATTTTTATTGCAACGGCAATGACTGCTATACAGCCAGCAGTTGCTCGGGTGGAACCAGCAAAGATCCGATCACGGACGAAAACATTTTTCAAATGATGGATAACAAGCCGCTCTCGTGGAAAGTTTACATTCAGAATTATTTGAACGCTGGAGGGACGGTAAACGTCCCAGACTTCACCTCACCGAACCAGCCGCCGGATACGCATTACTATGCGCGGCACAACGCGGCGGTGTGGTACGAGGAGGTTCTGAGCAACACGCTGGGTGCACAGGGAAACCTGGTGGACTTCGAGCAGTTTGGGATCGATGTGGCCAATGGGACGTTGCCACGCTTCGCGATCATCGTTCCGGATGGGTGCTGGGACTTGCACGATAGTTGCTCGTCCCTTTCGAGCGCTGACAGCTTCCTGAACAGCAACCTCACGCCCATGCTGGCATTGCCCGATTTTAAGACCGGCGGGAGCGGACTGCTGATAGTGACCTTCGATAACGGCAATGGCGACGGGGCCGGGAAGATATTTACGGCTGTGATCGGACCGAATGTAAAACCGGGCTACGTCTCCAACACATCGTACAAACATGAAAACACCCTGAGGACGATGTTGGACGCGCTGGGAATTGAGACTTATCCGGGATGGTCGGCGAGCGTGGCAGACATGTCTGACTTCTTCTCTTCGAAGGCTGGAAGCGTGGTGATTAACTCGCCGGCGAACAATTCCACCCAGGGGCCGTCGGTGCTGGTGAATGCTGCGGCGTCTGAGTTGGGAGCACAGGTCGATCACATGGAAGTGTGGGACACGTACAAGGGAAAGTCGACGAAGCTAGGGAATGTTTTCAGCAAGACGATTGACCAGGCGTTCACGGTAAGCGGGAATGGCGCGCATCAAATAACAGTGGAAGACATCGGCGTTGCTCCGAGCTATGCAATCCTGCACCAGGAAATCACGAACTATACCGTGTCATCAAGCTATGGAGTGTTCGTGAGTACTCCGGCGAAGAATTCGACGCAAGCTCCGTTGTTCCCTCTCAATGCATTTGCTGTGGAATCGAGCGCCGAGGAATCGGGGTCTGGCATCGATCACATTGAAGTGTGGAACGGCAACACGAAAGTTGGAGACTCACCAAAGGGGACCGCCATCAACCAATGGTATTCATTTGCGCCGGGCAAATACACGTTGACGGTGAAAGACGCGACTAGTGGCGGCCAGCCTCTTCACGAGAGCGAGGTCACTCTGACGGTTTCTTCCAACCCCGGGGTCTATGTGAATTCGCCGGCAAATAATTCGGGCTGGCCAACCACCACCGTGCCGATCAACGCTTATGCCTACGAACAGAATGGGGTGAGCACTCCGCTGGTGGATCACATTGAAGTATGGGACAACACTCATGGAGTGAAGCTGGGGGAGTCTCCGACGGGAGTGGGAGTAAACAGCGTGTTCATCAACCAAAACGTGACATTGCCTAAAGCGGGGACCTATCAGCTTGCGATTCTGGATGTCAATCCGAACAATGGGTATAAGGCGATTCACACTGCATATGTAACCGTCACGGTGAAGTGATCATCCGGGCGCTCAGTGTGGATTGATTGTCATGGTTGAGCGGTGCCCGGTTACTGTCATCCAGTAGTCGATCCACTGCTGGCGAATGTCGTTGGCGCGTGAAGCCAGAATGCGGAAAAGAAAAATCCCCACTTCTCGCAAAGGATGCGAGAAGCGGGGCACCCAGCATTCACGTTCGTCAGGTCCGATTCTTACTACTGAATTGGGTTATTGAGCCAGGGGATGACAAGAACGTCGGGGCCGATGGCTGTGGCGCATCCTTTGGTGCCGGGTCCGGTCGAACATCCCCAGTAATTTTGGATTGCGTCGATGGAGCCGGTGCAAGCAGCGCCGTCGAGCGCGCAGACGTTGGCGACGCCGATGCCGCCACCGAGTAGGTCGTTGAGATGAGCGTTGAGTTCGGTGGGAATGTTGACTGCGATATCCACCTGTTCGTCGCGAATGGTATTTCCCGAAATGATGGTCCCGTACACCGGAGAGCCTCCGGCTCCGCTATTGATGTTGATTCCGGTAGGGCCGGGCGTGGCTGTGTCGTCAGTGTCGGGTCCGTTACCGGCGATGAAATTGCCGATGATTTGATTGCCCGACATATTGTCCGCGGGTAGGCCAAAGCTTGGGCCCACGTGAGTGTGCAGAGCTACGCCGGGGATGCCGTTGCCCGTCAGGGTATTTCGGATGATGACGTTTCCAGAGGCACGGCCCTGACCTTCGCCATCGGAAAAGAGACCGACGCCGGCACCGCCCACAGTCACTCCGTTTTTGGAAACGACATTTTCGGAGACAGTGTTGTCGTAGACACCGTAGTGAGTGGCGAAGCCTGGCGGAGTGGAGCCCATCGGCGGATGGGATGCGAGAACCACGCCGCATTCGGCAGGATTATCCGTGATGTTGTTGTTTGAGAGCAGATTGCCATGGCTCGGGCCGGTGTCGTCGCTGATGAGGATGCCATCGGCGTTGCCGGTAATCAGGTTGAAGGAGACGATGGAGTTTGTGGCCCCAAGAAGGTGAACGCCTCCGCCGCAGTCGCCGCTTTCGTCGGTTTCGTAGGCGGGCTGGCCGTTGCAGGCAGGGCCGGAGCCGAAGACGGGGCCGATGGTGTCGTTATTGATGATATGGTTGTCGCGAATGGAGGCGTCTGAGGTGTTGAGAACCAGAACTCCTTCGTACAGGGCGTTCTCCACGGTGAATCCGCTGATGGTTATGTTTCGGAGGCCTGGGTGGCTGAGACCATCGAGAAGGATCCCGTTCGCCAAGCCGGTGGCATCAATGATGGTCTTAGTGGCGCCGGCGCCGAGAAGGGAAAGCGATTTGCCGATGACAACGTCCTCCGTGTAGGTGCCGGCGGCCACGTTGATAACGTCGTAGTTTGAGGCAGCGTTGACGGCTGATTGTATCTTGGCGTAACAAGAGTTTGAGCCATTGGGATTTACGCAGAGAGTGCTGGCAGCGGCGGAACAGGGGAACGCCGCGCAGAAGACGGCAAAAGAAGCGATCAGGAATCGGCGGAAGTGAGGCTGGTTCATGGCATATTCTCCTTGATTGTTGGTGGTGCGGCCGTCCTGAAGATCTTGCCGGCCGGTGGTAGCCTTGCATCTCTCGCAAGGACTGTCGCTACAGATCAGGAGAATGCTTGCGAGCAAACGCACAAACGAAAACAGCTTCCGGAGGGTGAAGAGAGAACACGGTGGGCCCGGAACACGCGTCCAGCACTATATTTGGACGGGGTTGCCCTGTCAAGCCACAAATCATAAATGGTGACGTCAAGCTGCTTGTGTAAATAGGTTGAGGGTGCGGGTTTTCCATTCCAGGTTGAATCTCTGGAAGATGGAGTAGATGATGCGATCGACGCTTTCGACGTTGACAAAGCAAACCATGGGCCGGGTTCGGCGGCGCACTTCTACGAAACAGCGCTCGATGACATTGGTGGTGCGCAGCTTCCGCCAGAGGTGCTGGGGAAAGGTGAACACCGAGAGCAGTTCCGGCAGATCGCGTTCCAGGCGCCGCACCATGGGCCCGTACTCCCGCAGCCAGCGCGCCCGGAAGCGGCGAAACGCGGCCTGGGCGTGGGCCCGGCTCTCGGCTAAGTAAATCGCCTGTGCGCCGGTTTTCACCTCGTCGTAGTCGCGCTTCCGCACTCTCTCCAAAATATTGCGCATCTTGTGCACCCAGCAGCGTTGATGCCGCACCCGCGGATAGACGGTGGGAATCGCCGCCGCCAGTCCGGCACAACCGTCGGTGACGATCAGGCCGAGTTGCTTGCCTTCCAGTCCGCGCCGGTAGAGATCCTGGAGCAGGCCCTCCCAGTCGGATTGGCTCTCGCCCTGGCTGCGCAAAAAAGCCAGCAGGTGACGCGTGCCATCGCGCCGCACCCCGTAGGCCACCAGCATCTGCACCCGCTTGCGCCCCGCCGGACGCCGCACCCGCAGGCTCACTCCGTCCAAGAACAGATAAGCATAGTCGTCGCTCAACTGCGCCTGATGAAACTGGCGCACCGCATCGTCGAGATCGCGGGTCAGATGCGAGACCGTCTGCGCACTCACCACTTCGCCCGTCAGCGTGGCCACCACTCGTCCCACCTGCCGCGTCGAGATGCCGCGCAAAAACGCCTCCCGGATCAGCATGGCGACCTCGGGTGCACGCCGCTGAAACGGTTCCAGCGCGCGCGGCAGAAAACTTTTTCCCCGCGTGCGCGCGATGCGCAGCCGGATCGTACCCAACCGGGTCACGAAATCCCGCTCGTAGTAGCCGTTGCGGTAGGTCTGCCGCCGGCTGCGCCGCCGCTCATAGGCTTCCCGCACCGCGTAGCGGTCCCGCTCCCACCTCGAATCCTCTTCCAACAGACGCTTCCAGGCCAGCTTGCTCCCGCCGTACACATCGCCCCAGAAACTTTCCTTCATCTCCGCCAGAAAATGTTGATAATGCTCGGTGATTGGGATTATCTTCGCCATCGGGTGTAGGTCTCCTTTCCAGGAACGGCTTTAGCTTGTGAGGCCAAAGCCAAATTACACCCTCTCACTTTTTACACAATCAAAGTTACGTCACCTCATAATTAGGAGTTTGCCGATTCTCAGGATCGGGCGGCGCAGTCAGATCTAGTCGCGGCAAGAGGGAGACCCTAGGCCGCGTTTTCTTTTTTGGGGTTTTGCGGGAACCCTCGGGCGTGAAACGCAGGGTGCGAGCGGTGAGGTTGAACAGGTTCGTTTTTCCAAGCGCACCGTCATCCAATTCCATGACGATCAGATCTCCCTTGACCGAAGCCTTTCCGATAGGGCGGCCAGGCTCATCCACCTTTGCGCACACAGGCGTTAAGCAAAAGAGGAGCACCGATAAGGCTAAAACTCCACTCCGCGACGAAGAGCGGGAACTTTCCTTCATGTTGCCTCTGGTCAGGAGTTCCGCTCCAGCTTGGAGAATGCGGGAGGCGAAGGGAACCCCTTTTGTTTTGGGGCCCCTGGGGTTGGCGAGGTGGTCGAAGGAAGTATCGAGAGGTTTTGCCGTCGCAGGGTGCGGATTAGGGGGGCCGGCAGGGCTCATTTGAGCGCAAGAAATTGCAAAGTGCACGGCTGATGCTGCGTTGCAAGGTACCATTCTGGGCACCCACGGGGGTAAGGGGTCTAAGAAATATGTTGACCTATCTTTATTTTCCGGCTACAGTATGTCGTTCCACGGACGTTCGGAGTTTTTGTCTGCTCTGATCTACCTCGGGGCTGTGAGCCCAAATCAGGAAAACTGAGCATCTTCGGGGTCCGGTTGCGCATCTATTCTGGGTAGGAATTGCGCTAACTCCTTAACATTCCTAGTGGAATCAATGGTTTAGGACGGTCTGTGGGGTTCTGGCCACTTTCCCCGGAGTAAGGCGAAAGCGAACGCCCATCTTAATAAGGAAGGAGCAGAACGGATATGCGCTCTGATCGTGTGTTTGACGCTTTACAGACATTACGGAATCGTTATATGCTTTGCCAGCTCGCCTCCAAGGCCACGCGGAAGTTCCACCGGCCCAGCACCAGAATCCAGGAAACAATGAATGGTGTGTTGGACCGGATCGCAGGCGCGGAGCGGCAGGATGTTCTGTCGGAGCCGGAGAATTTTGCCGAGGCACAAAGACGGGCTGCGTAAAGCAGCCCTGTCCGCCTGCCTTGTGGTGTTTTGTCTTCCCTGAATACCCTCCTTTGAAAATCTCCCGACAACGCTGAAACGGATACGTCTAAGTGATCGGGTTTAGGTGAATCATGACCATTGCTGAATTAAAAGAAAAAAACATTACCGAGCTGACCAAGATCGCAAGGACCTTGGAGCTGCCCGGCGCCAGCGGACTGCGCAAGCAGGATCTCATCTTCAAGATCCTCCAGGCGCAGAGCGAAAAAGAAGGCCACATTTTCGCCGAAGGCGTGCTGGAAATTCTGCCCGACGGCTACGGTTTTTTACGCTCGCCCGATTACAACTATTTGCCGGGGCCGGATGACATTTATGTGTCGCCGTCGCAAATCCGCAAGTTCGATTTGAAAACCGGCGACACCATCAGCGGGCAGGTGCGCCCGCCCCACGAGGGCGAAAAATACTTCGCGCTGGTGAAAATCGAGGCAGTGAACTTCGAATCGCCCGACGAGGCGCGTAATAAGATTCTGTTCGACAACTTGACGCCGCTGTATCCCCAGGAGCGGCTGAAACTGGAGACGGCGCGCGAGAATGCGAGCGCGCGCGTGATGGATTTGCTGACGCCGCTTGGTAAGGGGCAGCGCGGGTTGATTGTTTCTCCGCCCCGCGCCGGCAAGACCATGTTGCTGCAGAATGTGGCGAACTCGATTACGACCAACCATCCCGAAGTGGTGCTGATGGTACTGCTGATCGATGAGCGGCCGGAAGAAGTTACGGACATGCAGCGTTCGGTGAAGGGCGAAGTGATTTCTTCGACGTTTGATGAACCTGCAGCGCGGCACGTGCAAGTCGCGGAGATGGTAATCGAGAAGGCGAAGCGCCTGGTCGAACACAAGCGCGACGTGGTCATTTTGCTCGATTCGATTACGCGGTTGGCGCGAGCCTATAACACGATTGTTCCACCTTCGGGCAAGGTGCTTTCAGGCGGCGTGGATTCGAATGCGTTGCAGCGTCCGAAGCGGTTCTTCGGATCGGCGCGCAATATTGAAGAAGGCGGATCTTTAACAATAATAGCAACCGCCTTGATTGACACCGGATCGCGCATGGACGATGTAATCTTTGAGGAGTTCAAGGGCACGGGCAACTCGGAAATTATTCTGGAGCGCAAACTGGTGGATAAGCGCGTGTTCCCAGCCATCGATATTCAACGTTCAGGCACGCGCAAGGAAGAGTTGCTGATTCCGCGGGAAGATCTGTCGCGCATCTGGGTGCTGCGCAAAGTGCTGAACCCGCTGTCTCCGGTGGAAGCGATGGAGTTGTTGATCGACAAACTGAGCAAGACCAAGACGAATGGCGAGTTTTTGTCGAATATGAGCGCCCTGTAGCGCGCGAGAACATACCTCAGCGGCTTAAGCCGCGCTGACTTCTTCTGCAAGATTCATGGCGCCAGTGGAAACTCGTGCCCTTCCCCGGTTGTTTACACCCCCCATTTTTGATTGCGTCGGGCGAAAGTGTCATACTTTTGGAAACGGGAAGGGCCGTTTTCGAGGGTACCGTGCGAGCCAAAATCCTAGCTTCGATTCTTTCTCTATTTTTGTTGCACGCAGTTTCCGGCAATGCGCAAGTTCATGGAGGACCCCGCAAAGGGTAGACGGAACGGTTGCGACTCCTGAAGCAGACGAAGGCCGGGACCGCATTGCACGCGACATGGCCAAGAAGGCCAACTTGGACCGGCAGGCCGCGCTCAAGAACGATACCGACAAACTCGTGAAGCTGGCCGGGGAACTGAAAGATTACGTCGATAAATCGAATGAGAATGTTCTATCGCTCGAAGTGCTGAAGAAGGCGGAAGAAATTGAGAAGTTGGCCCACAACGTAAAGGAAAAGATGAAGGGGCCGAACTAAGGGAGTGGTAGTTTGACAATCGGTCAGTTGGATTGAAGCTTGGCGAGCGAGCCGGTAGCCGGTGAGAGTTTCTGACGGCAATGCTCGCCAAGGACTCGCAACGATGCAAAGAAGGCCGCGATCATGGGCGTAGCCTTTACAGCTTTTCTTCTGATCTAGTTACTACCCATTCCCGATCTGCATCAGCTTCCCAAATTGCTTTTCAAAGATCTCGGTCTAAATATTTTGGCGTTATTGTTGGCGGCCCAAGTGACATACTTTCAACAGCGCGGATTCAGTTCGCGCCCCTTTCGAGGTCACTATGGGATCCCAAACAGTGGCAGCGGCACTTTCTATCTGGTTGGTGTTCGCGGCGGTCGGCGCTATGCAATCGCAAAACTCGAGGCCAGGTGGTCAGTCGGCGATCGTAAGAACGGATTTCATACCAGCAAGTAGTACCACGGACGAGATGCAACAGCGCATGGCAAAGCAAGCTAATCTAGAGCGGCAAGCGCGGATGAAAGCTGACACTGAGAAGCTCTTTAAACTAGCAGAGGAGTTGAAGAATTCCGTGGGAAAATCGAATGAGAATATTCTTTCGATCGAGGTTATGAAAAAGGCGAATGAGATTGAGAAGCTGGCGCACAGCGTAAAGGAGAAGATGAGAGGGCCAAACTAGAAGGACTTGGTTAATTGTTGAGCGGCGGTTTCGTCAGAGCGCGAGTTTTTCGCGAGTACGTTTTTCTCTTTCGCCGCTTTCTCTGAAAATTGCTTGCCATGCCTGCGGCACGTAGCGTGACAAGATTTCGATTCCGCGCGCTGTCATGCCGCCGGGGAGGGCGACACGCCGGATTACTAAGGGGACCAAGAAGCGCACCTCAGGCGCTGAAGCGCAGACTCATTTTCAAGAGCTTGGCGGCACGAGCGAAACTCGTGCCCTTCCCGTTCGTACAGAAGCAGGAGTTTTTCAGCAAACTATCAAGCCCATTCAATGTTAGCGGCGTGACGGCGCGGCTCGAAGCCGCGCCCCTTCACAACTTACTCCGCTTTATCGCCGCTGCGGATTCGCATGCCGTAGAAGCTACGGTATACGAAGGTGAAGGAGACGAGGAAGAAAACCAGCGCCAGCACATTGGTGATGGTTGCGCCTTGATCCCGCGACAGCGTTACCGCCAGTTCGACTGCCAGCAGGCCGAAGAGCGTAGTGAATTTGATCACCGGGTTCAGGGCCACTGACGATGTGTCTTTGAACGGGTCGCCAACGGTGTCGCCGATGACCGTGGCGTCGTGCAGCGGAGTTCCCTTCTGCTTCATTTCGACTTCGACGATCTTTTTGGCATTGTCCCAGGCTGCGCCGGCGTTAGCCATAAAGATGGCCTGGTAGAGGCCGAAGACGGCGATCGAGATGAGATAGCCGACAAAGAAGAACGGCTCAACGAACGCGAAGGCCAGCGTGCCGAAGAATACGGCGATGAAGATGTTCAGCATTCCCTTCTGCGCGTACTTGGTACAGATCTCCACCACCTTCTTGCTGTCCTCGACGGAGGCTTTTTCCGCGCCTTCCAGTTTGATGTTGGCCTTGATGAATTCGACCGCGCGGTAAGCGCCGGTGGTAACCGCCTGCGTGGATGCACCGGTGAACCAGTAAATCATGGCGCCGCCGGTGATCAGGCCGAGAAAGAATGGGGCGTGCAGCAGCGACAGTTTATCGACATTTTCGGTGAGGCCATTGGTGAGCGCCATGATGATGGAGAAGATCATGGTGGTAGCGCCAACTACAGCGGTGCCGATCAGCACCGGTTTCGCCGTGGCCTTGAACGTGTTGCCGGCGCCGTCGTTGGCTTCGAGCAGGTTCTTGGAGCGGTCGAATTTCACCGCCATGTTGAAGTCTTTCTTGATTTCAGCTTCGACGTTTGGCACCTGCTCGATCAGAGAAAGTTCGTAGACGGATTGGGCGTTGTCGGTGACCGGGCCGTAGGAATCGACGGCGATGGTTACGGGGCCCATGCCAAGGAATCCGAAGGCCACAAGACCAAAGGCGAACACGGCGGGCGCGAGCATGCCTGCCGCATCCTTCAGGCCCATCGTACTCATGAAGTAGGCGATGGACATCAGGCCCATCATGGAGAGTCCGAGGTAGTAGCCGGAGAAGTTGCCGGCCACGAAGCCGGACAGAATTCCGAGCGATGCTCCGCCTTCCTCCGCTGAGATGACTACTTCCCTTACATGCCGGGAATGCACGGAGGTGAAAACCTTCACCAACTCCGGGATGATCGCTCCCGCCAACGTGCCGCAAGAGATAATGGTCGCCAGCTTCCACCACTGCGAGCCATCGCCGCCGAGGTCGGGAATGATGTAGCGGGAAACCAGGTAGGTCAGTCCAATGGAGACGATCGAAGTGATCCATACCAGCGAGGTGAGGGGATGCTCGAAGTTCATCTCGTCGGCGTTGCCATATTTGGCTTTGGCGATGGCGCTATTGAGGAAGTAGGAAAGCGAACTGGCCACCAGCATCATGACGCGCATGACGAAGATCCACACCAGCAACTGCACTTGCACGGTGGGATTCCTCACGCCCAGAAGAATGAATGTGATTAGAGCAACGCCGGTGACGCCGTAGGTTTCGAAGCCATCCGCGGAGGGACCGACGGAGTCGCCGGCATTGTCTCCGGTGCAATCCGCGATGACTCCGGGGTTGCGGGCGTCGTCTTCTTTAATCTTGAAGACGATCTTCATCAAGTCGGAGCCAATGTCGGCGATCTTGGTAAATATGCCGCCAGCGATACGGAGCGCAGCCGCGCCGAGAGACTCACCGATGGCGAATCCGATGAAGCATGGGCCAGCGTAGTCGCCAGGGATGAAGAGCAGAATGATCAGCATGATTAGCAGTTCAACACTGATAAGCATCATGCCGATGCTCATGCCGGCTTCGAGCGGAATTTGATACACAGGATAGGGCTTGCCCGGCAGCGACGCGAAAGCCGTGCGCGAGTTGGCGAAGGTGTTCACTCGAATGCCGAACCATGCGACGCCGTAGCTGCCGGCGATTCCAACCAGACTGAAAGCCAGGATGATGGCAACGCGCATGGCTTCCATGTGCTGAAGCATTCCGAAGTAAAGCAGGATGACTACCGCGATGAAGACCCACAGCAGCAGGATGAATTTGCCTTGCGTGATCAGATACGTCTTGCAGGTCTCGTAGATCAGTTCCGAGATTTCGCGCATCGAACGATGCACTGGCAGGTTCTTGAGGCGCATGTAAATGACCATGCCGAAGCCGAGTCCAAAAATGCAGAAAAGGATGCCGATCATCAACAGGCGGTGGCCGTCAATGGCACCGTTCAAGAAGCTGACCTGGGAGAGATCAGGGAGTTTGAGCGAGGCTTCGCCGCCGGCTTCGGGTTGGGCGAAGGCTGCGGCGGCACCGACTTGTAGTAGCGCGACCACAGCAAATGTTTTTTTCAGGAAGCTGTTTCTCAGCAAACTGTTCAGGAAACCTGATACCAGACCGCGTCGTGGGAACGCAGCAGTGGCTAGCCCGGTGCGCATAATGAGTCCTCCAATGAATCGGTTTTCAGGAATATATGGTCGCGATGCAGTTTAATGATGCGAGCCAAACGCGCGATTATTGTGTCGCCAAGAGCGCGACACAACGCGCGGCTCGCCCAGATCCTTCGCCGCGCAAAAAACGCTTGCTCAGGATGACAATCCAACTGCGCCCCTACCGAACCACAAACGTGTTTAGAGACCGCCTTCCAGCGGAACATTCCCGTCCGAACACGCCCGGTACAGTGCCTCAGTTTGGAAAGGAAGCGAGCCACTGTCCCAGTACAACATACGGGAGCTTTGCTGGAATTCCGAACACGCTTCCACCGCAAAACCTAAACGGAGTGTTGGAGCTTGGCCGCGTCGGAGTTTGCGCGGCTGCCGTGGATGGTATGACTTCGATCCCGGCAGAGTAGCGCAAAACGGGCATTTATAACACGTTGCAAGACAGGGGTCAATCACGCAGATACCACGGGAAGGACCGCAATGCGAGTTTATTCCCATTTGGGGACGCCGATCGCCGCTCCGTTAGAGTCGAGCATAGCCAAGCAGCGGAGTCGCAGGTAGAATGTGTCCTCCAGCCGCCAAGCCCCGCCAGGCAGCTGCCGCGAAGGAGAATCTATGAACTTCAATTTCAGTCCCATGATGCAGACGATAGCCACGTTACTGACGACCGTCGGCGTGAAAATTCTAGGCGCAATCGCCATCTGGATTGTTGGCCGGTGGCTTATCGGCCTTTCGCTCCGCATGATTAGCGGTGCGCTGACGAAGCAGAAGATTGACCCCACTCTGATTCGCTACATCCGCTCGGCAGTAGCGGCGCTGCTGAATATCGCGCTGGTCATCGGCATCCTCGGATTCTTTGGATTTGAGACCACGAGCTTCGCGGCATTGATTGCCGCGGCGGGCGTCGCCATTGGCATGGCGTGGTCGGGATTGCTGTCGAACTTTGCCGGCGGAATTTTCCTGGTGATCCTTCAACCGTTCAAGGTTGGAGACTTCATTACGGCGGCTGGCGTGACCGGAACGGTCGAGGAGATCGGTTTGTTTGCCACGACCCTCAACACTCCCGACAACGTCAAGACGATCGTGGGCAATGGGAAGATTTTCGGCGACACTATCTCGAACTTTTCGGCTAATCCCTACCGGCGTGTCGAACTGACGGCACAACTGGCGCACGGAGTCGACCCGGAGGCGGCGATAGCGCTGCTGAAGCCCGCGCTGGCGAAAGTGGCGAACGCGATGGCAGCGCCTGCGCCCGATGTTGAGATCCTGACATTCAATCCTCTGGGTCCGGTGCTGGCGGTGCGCCCTTACTGCAACAACGAACACTATTGGCAGGTCTACTTCGATACGAACCGGCTGATCCGCGATACGTTTGCCCATGCCGGCTTCCCGGTTCCCGAGCAGCATTACTCCGTACGGGGACCGGAAGAGTTCACACTGGCGAAGACGGCGTAGGTGCTTTCGGGCAGCCGGGGACGCTAGCATTACCGAGATCAACTACTTTTTCTGGGAATCCTGAATCAGCACGAGATCGGAGGGAGAGTCTCCCCGCACTAGGGCCAGGCTTTTACCGTCGGGCGACCATTGATAGGAGTAGATTTTTAGCGAGGTAAAGTTGGTCAACTCCCGGCCGAGACTGCCGTCCAGCGGCTGCAGCCAGAGATTGTCCACGCCCTTTTCGCGGACGGGATACACGATGCCCTTGCCATCAGGGCTGAAGCGGAGTTGCCCCTCATGCCGCGGATCATATTCCAGCGTTCGCAAGAGCTCGCCGGAATCGAGAGACACTAAGGAGATGTTCGGCCTCTGGACTTTGAAATCATAGGTACCAAGCACAATCGTTTTTCCATCGCGGGCAATGTCATACCCGGCGTTGGTTTCCGCATATTCCTTCGTAAATCGTTCCGGCTTGCCTCCGTTGATTGGAACTTTCATATATGCGTCAGCGTTGTTATCTACGTAAAAAACGGTTTTCCCGTCGGGAGAGCAGACGGGGTATAAGTCTCTCCTTCCCTCAGTGAGGCGCCGCAATCCGGAGCCGTCCGCTTCGCTGCGCCAGATATTCACGGAGAGGGTTTTCAAAGTTCCCCGCGCGAAGACAATGTGGCCGTCAGCGCAGCCATAGGGCTGCATAGACCCTGATTCCTTTTCGTGGGCAACCTCCGCCTTGAGCTCGCCGCTCGAGTTGATGACGCGGATGGACGCCTCTTGCTCCGCGACCAAGTTTCCGTCGCTCGTCCACGAAACCACCGGGACGGGGTCTCCCGACGTGACTTGTCTGGCATCGGAGTAGTCGGCCTTCTGTCCCGAACTCACGTAGACATCGCGTACCGACTGGCGCAGAACAGTGGCTATGGTTGCACCGTCGGAGGAAACACTCAAGGTCGCGTAATCATTGGCGTCGGCGGTAATGGGGCGAAACTTTCCGTCGGGATAGCTGATGAGTGCGATTTGCTGCCGGGCGAAGTTTGTTTCCGCAGCAAAAAAAATTACAGCCAGCGCTTTTCCATTGGGCAGCCACGACACATTGGTCACACCTGTGTACGGCGGCTTGGATATTGTCTTCTCGTTACCGGTGGCGGGATCAATCGAAATCAGTGTGCTGATGCTATCGCCAGTCTGATCGAACATTGCACCGGCAATAGCCTTTCCATCCGGCGACCAGGCTGAATCCGCCATCGAGTTGGTCATGGGACCGCTGAAAATGCTCTTTTCATTGCTGCCGTCGGCGCTGGCGATGATGAGATGGTACTTGCCGGGGTCAGGATCGTTGGCACGCAGGAAAACGAAGCGCTGCCCGTCGGGAGAAAAACTGGGAGTCGTGTCCACATCCTTGATCAGCAGTTGCGGAGTCCCACCCAGTACGGGGATACGGTACAGGTCGAAATCCCGGGAAGCCGGACCGCTGGCCAGTTGCGTGTGCGAATAGTAAATGTGGCTGCCGTCGGGAGAGAAGCGTAGCGCGGAGTACTGTACGTGTTCCGGGGAAATGATCTGCACGTTGCTTTCGCTGGCCAGATGGCGCAGCCACAAGGATTCATTGCCCTCATTGTTGATCACGTAGGCCAGGTAATTGCCATCCGGAGACATGGCGCCGATGCTCGCATTGTGGGTGCCGCTGATTCTGGCGATCTTGATGCTTTGAAACGGCTGGGTGCGGGCGGAGAAAAACAAGCTGTAAATGCCGAATCCGGCGGCGGCAACCAGGACCAATACGACGGCAATGATGACTCCCAGGCCGGCTTTATGATGGCGCGCAGCGGCGGCAACCTCGGAACCGCTGGGGCGGGGTCCGGCGGCGGGAAAGGTTGCGCTCGAAGCCGCAGCGGCTGCGGAATCGGCAACCAGGAGCCTTCCCGATTCAGTGTCGCGCCGAAGCCGCTTGAGGTCGCTTCTAACTTCGGCCGCGGATTGGTAGCGCAGATCACGATCCTTCTCCAGCAGCTTGCTGATGATGTCTTCCAGCTTGGGCGGCACTGCAGGGTTCAGCCGTATTGGGCGGAACCGGAGTTCGATTGAGGATGCCGTCGAAGATCGTCGCTGAAGTTTCTCCCGGGAACGGCAAGGCTCCCGTCGCCATCTCGTACAGGACTGTGCCGAATGAAAACAAATCGGTACGAGAATCGAGATCCTTGCCCTTGGCCTGCTCCGGGGACATATAAGCGATAGTGCCCACCGCAGTGCCGGGACTGGTCAGGAATTCATGACTGTCAGCAACGGTGGCTGCTGTGGCTTCGATCGACAACGCTTTGGGCTCGACTGCAACCTTGGCCAGCCCGAAGTCGAGAATTTTGGAGTGTCCCCGCTTGGTGATAAAGATGTTCGCAGGCTTAATGTCACGATGAACAATGCCCCCAGCGTGCGCAGCGTCCAGCGCGTCGGCGACCTCGATCGACACAGTGAGCAGAGTCTCAATGTCCAACGGTCGCCCCGCGATGCGGTGCTTAAGAGTGACGCCGTCCAGAAACTCCATCACAATGAAGGTCTGGCCGTCCTGCTCGTCGATTTCGTGAATGGTGCAAATGTTGGGATGGTTCAGGGCAGAAGCAGCCTTGGCTTCACGGCGAAAGCGGCTTAGGACTTGAGCGTCTTTCGCCACTTCGTCGGGGAGGAACTTCAGCGCTACGAAGCGATCAAGTTTGATGTCCTCGGCTTTGTATACGACGCCCATCCCGCCGCCGCCGAGCTTCTCGAGGATGCGATAGTGCGAGATGGTTTGGCCGATCATATGTCTTTGCTGACGTCGGTGCGCTCACCGCGAAGAACGCCTTATCTTAAGGATACGGTGAAGGGTCGTCAACGTGTTTGGTGGCGACGGTTGGCGGAATTACTTCCGGTTTGCCGACAAGCCGGAACTTATTGCGGGCCAGAGATCGGCTTGTGGAAAGTCAGCGCTTCCCGAACGATTGGAGTGGAGAACGGGCAAACCTTCCCTAATCGGGCAAGGTAAGGGTTGCCGACCATCCACGAATTGAGCGGGAGATTTCGCGTTCGGGTCGTCTCATCAACGCGTTCACGGCGGCGTCGGAAGGCCTACTTATGGTCGCCCGAGAAGAGTTCCTCCTATAATTCCGACTATGGTGCCCCAACTCCGGCGCGTCACTACAATGCCTGATATGAGTTTTGGCGTCCTTCTTCGTCGTTGGCGCGCGGTTCGCCACCTCAGCCAACTGGACCTTGCGCTCGATGCAGATATCTCAACGCGTCATCTCAGTTGCGTCGAGACGGGCCGCGCACAGCCGAGCCGGGAGATGGTCCTACGTCTCGCCGAGACTCTTCAGATTCCGCTGCGCGAGCGCAATGCCCTGCTGCTGGCGGCTGGCTACGCACCCCTTTATCGTCACACCCATCTCGACACACCTGAGACAGAGGCGGCGCTTCGTGCCGTGGAGCTTCTCATGGCACAACTTGAGCCTTATCCAGTACTCGTCCTGGACCGATATTGGAACACGCTGAGGATGAATGTTGGAGCAAAGCGCTTTCTTGCAGTCTTCCCCGGCTGCGATTCTGGAACGCCTCACAACGGAGTACGCCTTGTATTCCATCCTCAGGGGCTGCGTCCTTTTATCGAAAACTGGGAGAGTGTGGCATCACGCATCGTTCAGCGGGTGCATCGCGAAGCCGCCGCGAACCCGTCGGATGAAACGATGAAGCGTTTCCTCGAGGAGTTGCTCAGCTATCCGGACGTGCCGAGCCGCTGGCGGATGCTCGACCTGGGTGAGGCCCCTCCACCGTTTTTGACCATCAACTACCGGTGGAAGAACTCGACGGTGCGCCTGTTTTCTGCGCTTACTACGTTCGGCTCGGCGCTGGACATCGCACTGCAGGAACTGCGCATTGAAAGTTTTTTTCCGGCAGATGAAGCCACGCGCGCTGCGCTAACGGCAGCTCGATAATCGCGAATCACTTGCATTCAAGACGGAACCATCTGGCTCGCACCTTGTCCTCCCATGACCTCGGAGGTCATGGACAGCGTTTTTCCCTTCTCGGATACTGCGGGTATAGCAACGACCGCTAGGGAGGCAACAAGGTGAAAAAGAGCGTTTTCAGCCAGTGGTTCGCAGTGTTGTTGTTGTTCTCAACTTTAGTAGGGTGGGCGAGCGTTAGCATCAGGGAAGCAGCGGCAATGGACAAGGGCAAGAGTGCTACTGCTGGTGATCCGACCGATGTCGACGCTATCAAGCAACTCGGACAGGATATGGGGAATGCAATGGTGGCTGGCGATATCGACAAGCTCAATCAGATCTTTGCCAACGATTGGGCAACCGTCGAATCCTCGGGCAAGATTGTCACTAAGGAGACCATGCTAACCGATTTCAAGTCCTTCCATGACAAACTTGAGTGGTTTGAAATTGGACCAATAGATGTGCAGGTGTACGGCGATGTTGCCGTGGCCAATGGCACTGTCAAGGAAAAGAGGAACCGCGATGGAAAAGATACCAGCGGCGAGTTTGTTTATATGGATCTCCTCAAGAAGCGCGCAGGCAAATGGGTGGTGGTGCGCAGCGCTGGCGCGAGGGTGAAGTGAGGGAGTTGGAAGAACGGAACGAGACTTTTCCGAGACCCTAGCACGAGGAGTCTATTGTCATGTTGCCACTTGAAGGAAAAGTTGCGGTTATAACCGGCGGGACGAGCGGGATCGGCGCCTGCACCGCCGAGGTTTTCGTCGCCAATGGCGCCAAGGTCGTGATTGCTGGCCGTCGCCAGGACAGAGGAGAGAAACTCGCGGGGAAGCTCGGCGATGCCGCGAGCTTCATTCGTACAGATGTCTCAGTCGAAGCCGACGTCAAGGCGATGATTGACCACGCCGTGGGCCGCTTTGGCCGCCTCGATTGCCTGATCAACAACGCAGGGAGAAGTTCGCAATATGCCGCCATTGCTGACGTTGATCTGGAACAGTTCGATGCGGTGATAGCCGTGCATCTGCGTGCCGTCCTTGCGGGGATGAAATACGCGGCACCCGTGATGGCCGTACAAGGAACGGGCAGCATCATCACCGTTTCGAGTGTCAATGGATTCCGCGCCGGATTGGGAGGACACTACTATTCAGCCGCGAAGGCAGCCTCGATTCACCTGACTCGTTGCGCAGCCATGGAGTTGGGTGAAAAAGGAATTCGCGTGAACAGCCTCTCGCCGGGGATGATTGCTACCGGAGCTTTTGCCAAGTTCGTGGGCATGCAACCCGACGAGGCAGATGACCACCCGGAATATGCCGAGGCCGCCATTGGTTCTGTCGTGAAAAGATGGCAACCGTTGCAGTATGTCGGCCGCGTGGATGATATCGCGCAAGCAGCACTGTTCCTGGCCAGCGATGCGTCGCGTTTCGTGACCGGACAGAACCTGGTGGTGGATGGAGGCATCAGTGCAGGCTGGCCGATCGCCGCGACGCGCCCCGACCGCGAGTTGTTTTTCCACGCAATTCAGGAAAGCTTGTCGGCCCGTTCCGTGTAGGCCTCTTACCCTCGAAACTTACGGCCTCTTGGCCAGATTCATTGAGCGCATGACGGGCTAACCGGAAATTATGCCGAAAGTGAGCAAACCGGCTGAAATTGATTTATGAGATACGCTTAGTGTCCTAATGAGGAGGAGCGATGGACTGGGCTCGCGGTATTCCACTCACGTCCAGTAGGTGCGATCCAGGGAGCGATACTGGATGGCCTCGGCGATGTGCTTGGGTTCGATGGCGGAGGTTGCTTCAATGTCCGCAATGGTGCGCGCAACTTTCAGGATGCGGTCGTGGGCGCGGGCACTGAGTCCCTGCTGGGTCATGGCCCGCTCGAGGAGGCGCTCACAGTCAGCGGAGAGTTCGCAGAACAGGCGGATGTGGCGGGATGACATCTGCGCATTGCAGTAAATCTTTTCGCGAGATCCGGCGAAGCGATCAAGTTGCTTTTGGCGAGTGCGGATAACTCGGTCGCGAATCTTCGCGGAACTCTCCGGCTCGTTGGTCGAGCGCATCTCTTTATAGTTCACAGCAGGGACGTCGATGTGAATGTCGATGCGGTCCATGAGCGGTCCGGAGATTTTCGAAATATAGCGCTGAATCATTGGTGTGGTGCACTGGCATTCGCGGGTCTTGTCATTTCGAAAGCCGCAGGGGCACGGGTTCATGGCCGCAGCTAGCATGAAGCGCGCGGGAAATGTTAAGGCCATAGCGGCGCGGGCGATCGTGACCGAACCATCCTCGAGCGGCTGGCGCAGGACTTCCAAAACATTGCGAGGAAACTCGGGCAACTCGTCAAGAAACAGCAGGCCGTTGTGGGAGAGTGAGACTTCGCCGGGGCGAGGGATTACGCCTCCGCCGATCAGTCCAGCGTCAGAGATGGTGTGATGCGGAGAGCGATATGGGCGCCTGCCAACCAAACCGCTTCCGGCATCGAGCACTCCGGCGACGCTGTGAATCTTGGTGGTCTCCAGAGCCTCCTCGAATGTGAGCGGTGGAAGAATGGTGGGCATTCGTTTGGCCAACATGGTTTTGCCCGAGCCGGGCGGGCCGATCATCAGGATGTTGTGGCCTCCGGCGCAAGAAATTTCTATGGCACGCTTGGCGGTTTGCTGGCCGCGGACATCCTTAAAATCCACCAGGAACTCTTGCGATTCGCGCAGCAGGGCATCCCCGTCGGCCTTCAGTGGGACGATACCGTTGCCCGAGTTGACGAAGTGAATCACATCCAGCAGCGATTTCACGGGGTAGACATCAACTCCGCCGACCATGGCGGCTTCGCGGGCATTGGCCTCGGGAACGACGAGGCGGGAAATTTTTCGGGAGCGAGCTTCGAGGGCAATGGGCAGCGTACCGCGAATGCCGCGTACTCCGCCGTCAAGGGACAACTCTCCGACGAAGAGGCAGTCGTCGATTACTTTTTTGGTGAGGCCGCCGTAAGCGCCGACGATGCCCAGAGCCATGGGGAGATCGAACCCCGAGCCCTCTTTCTTGATATCCGCGGGCGCCAGGTTGATGGTGATGTGCGTGGGCGGAATATCGTAACCGCAATTCTTCAGCGCGGCGCGCACCCGGTCGCGGCTTTCGCGCACCGCGGCATCGGGCAGGCCGACAGTATGGAAGTGGTCCTGATCGGTCTTGATGCCGGAGCAATCGACTTCCACCTGGATAATGTTGGCGTCGATGCCGTAGACCGCGGCGCTGAGGGTCTTGTAAAGCATGTGTCCGGGCGAGACATTTTTCGTGCCGCCGTCGCGCTGTGGCTCAGTTTGACAGGGAGGCGAGCCAAACGCGCGATTATTGCGTCGCAAGAAACGCGACGCTTCGCGCGGCTCGCCCAGATCCTTCACTTCGCAAAGAACGCTCGTTCAGGATGACAATCAAACTGAGCCACACCCGCCGTCGGCACACCAAGGCCTGATTCCGGAATGTAGTCAGGTTACGCGCGCCCAGTGAGTAAGGACGGTGATGGATGTCACTGGGAGGGGCTGTGGATCGTTGACCCCGGCGGCTAACGCCAGCTTTCAGAGGAGGCAGATGATCACTGCGCCGAAGATGCAGGCCGAAGTGTAGAAGCTAAGGAGCAAGAGTGCAATTTGTTGCACACACCAGATCCAAGTCAGAAGTCTCCATGAGTATGCGAAAATCGCGAGAAAAATCGCGATTACGAGACAACTAAAGATGATTCTCGGGGTATAATCCTCGGCGCACCGAATGGGTGCAATTCGTTCGACTGTACAGACGTAACCAGCTAGACCAGCGAGCCACCCTCCCAGGAGACAAAAATTATGAAGAAAGTTTATGCGTTGCTTGTGTGCCTATGTCTACTATTCATGATAGCAGGCGCTCTCGCGCAGCAGCAGCAAAGCGCTAACTCGTCAGATTTGAAATCCACCGCAGCCAAGTCAGTGAAGAAAGCAAAATCGAAGAAGAACCTGAAGGAACAAAAGGAGGTGGCTGGACAGAAGGAGAAGGAGACATTGCCACCGCTCATTTCCGAACGCCTCAAGACGGTTCAACCCAATGGCGGACTCGGCGACCCGGGTGGACTGGCGCACCAGGAATTCATGCATCGCGCCTATCCGGATACGGCTATTCCGATTGAGCGCATTGTGGGCGAGCGCTCTGCCCATGCCACTATTTCATCGCGAGCCTTCTCGAAGAGCACACAGGGCCAGTGGCAATCGTACGGCCCCAGCTTAGCGCTCTATCCCTTCACGCCCCTTCGCAACTATACGAACTATGTTCCCAACGCTTATCCCGCTGCCAGCCGCACCCCCTCAATGACGCTCTCCTCGAATTGCACGCCGACGAACTGCACCCTGTGGATTGGGCCAGCCGGTGGAGGGGTCTGGCGGACAAACGATCCCTTCGACAACCTTCCGAAGTGGAACTATTTGTCATCCGTATTCCAAATCAATTCCATTGGTTCGCTCGAACTCGATCCGAATGATCCGAGTGGTCAGACAATTTATGCCGGGACGGGAGAGGCCAATGCTTGCGGCAGCGGTTGCGAAGCCGGTGTTGGCCTGTACAAATCCACCGATGGCGGCGACACCTGGAGCGGGCCCCTTGGGCAATCGGCATTCAACGCGCGCGCCATCGGGTCGATTGCAGTAAAGCCCGGAGATCCGAATACCATTTACGTTGGCACGTCACCCGGTCTTCGCGGCCAGTCATCGGTGTGTTGCAACGGCACTCAGGATTTGATTCCCGGTGCTCCGAAATGGGGATTGTATAAGTCCACGGACGGTGGTCAAACTTGGACCTTCATCCACAATGGGTCAACCCACGCATCGGCATGCACCGGCGATTTGAACGAATTTCTCGACCTGGATGTGTGCTCGCCCTTCGGTGTTCGGCGCGTGCTGCTGGATCCATCGAATCCGAACATTGTGTATGCCGCATCCTATGCCCGCGGAGTCTGGCGTTCCACGGACGCCGGTACAACCTGGGTACAGATTAAGGCGTCGTTAGACTCCACGAACTCGGCGATGCGGCCGGAAATGGCCGTCACGACACTGACGAATGGCAAGACACGGATGTATGTGGCCGAAGGCGCGACCGGCGCCAGCACATCGGCTCCCAATGACTTTTCGCAGCTTTTCCGAAGCGACGATACCACCACGGCGACCCCAACCTTCATTGCCCTGACCAGTACTAATCCCGCCAACCCGGGATATGGCTCGTTTAACTACTGCGAAGGCCAGTGCTGGTACGACAATTTCGTCGAGACCCCTCCCGGGCATCCCGACATGGTGTATCTGGGCGGGAGTTATGCATACGGGGAAACCGGGAACATCTCCAACGGTCGCGGCGTGGTGCTTTCCACCAATGCCGGCGTTTCCTTCACGGACATGACAATGGATGCGACCGGCGCCATACACCCGAACGGCACGCACCCGGATCAACACTTCATTGTCGTCAATCCGAACAACCCGTTGCAGTACTTTGAGTCCTCTGACGGCGGCATGATGCGCTCCAGTGGCGAGGTGACGGACATTTCCGGAAACTGCACGCCCAGAGGATTGTCTGGCGCAGTTCTGTCGCGCTGCCAGCAACTGCTGTCGCGCGTACCCACCAAGCTGACCAGCATTAACACGGGGTTGACTACGCTGCAATTCCAATCGCTGTCGGTGAATCCTTTCAACTCCAATGATGTCCAGGGCGGTACACAGGACAACGGAACTTGGGAAACCACAAAGAACCCCTCGCAGTGGAATCAAACCATCTTCGGCGATGGCGGCCAGAGTGGTTTTGACTTCGCCAATCCTCAGTTTCGCATGCACACCTACGCCGGCCCTGAACCGGATGTGAATTTCTCCGGTGGTCTTACGTCGGATTGGAATTTCATCGGCGACCCTTTCTTCATCTTTGGTGAGCCGTCAGAGTTCTATTTCCCAATCATCATGGACCCTGCCGTGCACCAAACCATGTTCGCGGGCATGGCGCATGTGTTTCGCACCAAGACTCATGGGGTAGGAAACCGCACGCAGGCTGCCTTCCGAGCCAACTGCAACGAGTTCACCGGCGTCGATCCGAACGGAACCTGCGGCGATTGGGTGCCACTCGGTGATCCCTCAGCCAACGGCGCATTGACCGGGTCAAATTACGGCACCGGCCGCGAGGGTATTGATGTGGCCGCGCTGGCTCGGACACCGCATGATACCTCGACGTTGTGGGCAGCCACGGCGGCGGGGCGCGTCTTCATCAGCAAGAATGCAGATGCGGAGCCGGAAACCTCGGTAGTCTTCACTCGGCTCGATAGGCTGGCAGCCAACAGTCCGGAGCGATTCGTCACCGGCATTGTCATAGATGCTCACGATAGCAACCGCGCCTGGATATCCTACAGTGGATTCAACGCCTCCACGCCCAAGACGCCGGGACACGTATTCGAAGTAACTTACGATCCCGTCGCGGGCACAGCGACCTGGAATAACCTGAGCTACGATCTCGCGGATATTCCCATCACCGGCCTCGTGTACGATGGAATAGTCGGCGACTTCTACGCGTCCAGCGATTTTGGCGTTTACCGCCTGGTCCAGGGGGGAAAGTCCTGGACACTCGCCGCTCCGGGAATGCCGAATATCGAAGTTGCTGGACTGACGCTTGTGGAGGGCGCCCGCAAACTCTACGCAGCGTCTCATGGCCAGGGAGCGTGGCTGCTCATGCTACCCAACCATGGCGATGACGATGCCGGCAAAAGCGGCAATTAAGCCTGCGATCGACACTCACACTTCAACTGCGGGGAGCCTCTTCGGAGGCTCCCTTTTTAGGATGTTTTCTTAAAGGTGTGTAGCGGTTCTTAGTAGTCCTTCTTAGTAACCCAGCGCCCTCGTGCACGCGCTGTCCACTCTTACGCGCCCCCGCCAACTCCCCGCCCTCCGGGGTAGGGGTGTAGCAATTTGCCCTCAATGCGTAATACCCAATCAATGCGTTGTGGGCTACTCTGCCCAAATTGAACCGGTGTACCAGATTCTCCAACAGCGAAGGTTGTTCGTCGCAGTGAGTATAAGTACGATGGTTCGAAGCAGTTGCAGCTTTGTGGTTCTACGACCAGGTAGTTTCCTCATGATGCAGAGTTCCCCGGGCACACCGCGACCTTCCCGTCCGCCTCGGAATCTGGAGCGCGAAGAATCTCAGCTTTGGCGATGGATTCTGTTGTTCATGGTTCTGCTGGCCGCGGGCTTTGCGGCGCTCGCTTGGGAGCGGCTGGAAACCCTGCCCTACCACCTCGGCCCCATGGCGGTGGGTGTGCTGGTCCTATCCATACTTCTGGCTGTTTACGCCTACGGCCGCCGTCGGGAAGTGGGTGAGCTGAAACTGCTGTTGCAGAATTTGCAGGAGCATGTAGGCGCCGCTCCGTCGGAGGAGCAACTCGACCAACTCAACGAGATGATTGCGCGCTCGCAGCGCAGCTTCAAGGAGCTTATCGACTCGTTCGAAGATGCAGCTTGCGCCGTAGCGCTGGACGGGACCTTGCGCACGGTGAACAAGAGTGTCGCCGAACTTGTGGGACTTCCCTACGCTGCGATCGTAGGGCGGAAATTTTTCGAATTCCTCGATGAACCAACCCGCGGCACCTTGGAAGGCGGGCTCGCGCGTTTTCTTGAGAAACGCCACTGGACGGGCACGGTTCGCTTGCGGTTGAAGGACAACACCCGGCCGTTTTACTTCGATTGCGTTCTCAACGCGATCGTGAAAGGCGGCGAGGTGGTGGGCGTCAGTGTGCTGGGACGCGATGTGACAGGCCAGCACGAGAAGGAACTTCGCTTCACCGAACTATTCGAAACTTTGCAGGAGGGGGCGTACTTCAGTACGCCGGAGGGAAGGCTGCTCGATGTCAATCCCGCCCTCGTGGGCATTCTGGGCTATTCGACAAAAGAAGAGCTGCTGGCGGTCGATCCCGGTAAGCTGAACGTGGATGCGGCGGAGCCTCCGGTGCTCGGACGCGCATCTGACGATCGCGGCGGTGTGCGCTCCCGTGAGATCACGCTGAGGAAGAAGGACGGTAGTGCGGCAGCCTTGATGGAATCCTCGCGAGCTGTGTGGGATGCTTCGGGAAAGCTGATCCGCTATCAGGGAACACTAGTCGACATCACAGAGAGACGCAAGCTCGAGCGGCAGCTTGTGCAGCAGGAGGAATTTCGCCGGCGATTGCTCGAAGGTTTCCCTGACCTCATTCTCGTGGTCGATCTGGAGGAGCGCTACACCTTCGTGAGTTCGCGAGTGCGCGATCTACTCGGCTATCGATCGGAGGATCTGTTGGGCAAGCGGATCTCCGAATCCGAGGATCACTCGGCTGAACTGGCGGGTTTGTATCGCGATGTCGCTTCCGGGAAGATAAGTTTTGGATCTGCAGAGTACAGCGCACGCCACCGCGATGGAAGCTGGTGTACGATGCGCGCCTCCGCCAGCCCGTTTTTTGACGCCGATTCCAAGCTTGGCGGCGTCATCATTTCGGTACGCGATATCACCACCGAGAGGAAGCTCGAGCAGCAAATCGTACAGAGCGAGCGGCTGGCCGCGATGGGCGCGATGATTGGCGGAGTTGCCCACGAACTGAACAACCCGCTCACCAGCATATTGGGAGTCAGCGAACTTCTGCAGGACAGTCAGACCACGGAAGCAGCTCGTAAGCAAATTGGCATCCTGCAGCAGCAGGCGCGCCGGGCCGCCGAGATCGTTCACAACCTCACTTACTTCTCGACTCCACCGACGCCGGGGAAGACTCGAGTCAACCTCGCGGAGATTGTGGAACGCACGCTGAATCTGCACTCCTACTCGTTGCGGAAGAACAGCATCACGGTGGACTTTCTCCGCGACCCGGCGCTGCCCTATGTGGAGGGAGACCCCCACCAGTTGATGCAGGTTTTTCTGAATTTGATCTTGAATGCTGAGCACGCCGTTCGCGAAATCCGCGATCGTGGAACATTACGCATCCGCCTGAGTGATGGTGGGCAGTCGGTTTCGGCCAGTTTTCAGGACGATGGCCCCGGGATTCCTGCGGACATTCTTACCAACATCTTCGATCCGTTTTACACGACAAAGCGCCCCGGGCGCGGAACCGGACTTGGCCTGAGCATTTGCAAATCGGTGATGAAGGAACACAACGGCACCATCGAAGCCGCCAACGCCCCAGGAGGAGGAGCGGTGTTCACCGTCACGCTGCGCAAGGCGGCGACTCAAGTCAGTGGCTAGTGGCCAGTGTCCAGTAAAATCAGCGTCCAGTAAAATCTGGAGACGGTTCTGTCCGCAACTGATCACTGAGCACTGACCACTGGCCACTGCTCTTCACTAATCTCTTTCCACCGCCATCGCCACCGCATTGCCGCCGCCGAGGCAAAGCGCAGCGATTCCACGCTTGACGTTTCTGCGGGTCATCTCGTAAATCAAAGTCACCAGCACTCGAGCGCCGCTAGCCCCGATGGGATGTCCGAGGGCAACCGCTCCCCCATTCACGTTAACCTTATTTGCATCGAGCCCAAGTTCGCGGATCACGCCCAGAGCCTGCACCGAAAAGGCTTCGTTGAGTTCGTAAAGATCGACATCGTCTTTTTTCCAGCCGGTTTTCTCCCAGATCTTCTTCACAGCATCGACGGGCGCCATCATCACCCACTTCGGCTCGACGCCGCTGGTGGCTTGCGCCACAATTCGAGCCATCGGCTGTGCGCGCAGTTCGCTCGCGCGCTTTGCGCTGGTGACCACCACTGCCGCCGCGCCGTCATTCACTCCGGGAGCATTGCCGGCGGTTACGGTGCCGTCTTTCTTGAAGGCCGGCTTCAAAGCGCGCAGCGTTTCCACGGTCGTATCCTCGCGCGGGGATTCATCTTTCTCGAAGAGCACTGGGGCTGCGCCTTTCTTCTTCGCAGGAATTTCCACGGGGACGATCTGGGATTTGAATCTGCACTCTTTCATCGCGGCCAAGGCTTTGCGGTGCGAGTTCACGGCGAACTCATCCTGCTCTTCGCGGGTGATACCGTATTTTTCTGCGACATTCTCCCCGGTGACGCCCATGTGGTAGTCGTTGTAAACGTCCCAGAGGCCGTCATGCACCATCGAATCGATCACCTGCCCGTTGCCCAGGCGATATCCTTTGCGCGCTTGCGGGAGCAAATACGGGGAGTTGGTCATCGACTCCATTCCGCCCGCGACGACGATAGAACTGTTTCCGGTCTGCACCGCTTGCGCCGCGAGAGCAACCGCCTTCAATCCCGAGCCACAAACTTTGTTGATTGTCATGGCACCTGTTGCCGGCGACAATCCCGCGAAGATTGCCGCTTGCCGCGCGGGATTTTGTCCGAGTCCCGCAGGGAGCACGTTGCCCATGATGCATTCGTCGATCTGATCGGAGTTCAAGCCTGCCCGCTTCACGGCCTCGCGAACCACCACTGCGCCCAGTTGCGTAGCGCTCAAATCGCTGAGACCGCCCTGGAATTTTCCCACCGCTGTACGACAACCGGAAATGATGACAACATCATCGAAAGCCGCCATTGATCATGCTCCCGCGAAGATTTCGCAACTGTCCATTATAGATGCGCGATAACGGAAAACGATGAACTTCTGCCGGTGGGATGCGCGGCGATGCGCAGCGGTCCGGTCGCATTATCAGACAAGTCGGATGCCCGCGATCCGTCGAGGGAAGCGCTTCTTCGCCCGCGATCGAACGCTGGAAAACTTTTTTGATAGTGCACGCTTCGAAATTTCTTCGTTAACGATCGCTGCGGTGTGACTTTGGTACAACACCGCAAGCTACCGTGCGTTCATTTTTTTCTTGACTTCATTTTTCATTAACTCTATACAATCAATTAGTTGCAACAAAACATCCGTTGCAGATTTTTCCATGAACAATGGAAGGGAGAATAGAAACAATGGCAACCAAGAAAAAGGCAAAGAAGAAAAAGAAGCACTAAGAGGTCAGTACAAAGTGAAAAAAGGGGGACGCCAAAAGCGTCCCCTAAGTTTTTGTGCGGAAGTTTGTCGCGTAGTTCGTGATTGAATTGGCAAAGATCAATCGAGCGGCTTGGCACCTCTTGCAAGATATGCCTTGGCAATGCCCGAGGTAAGGCTCGGAGCCTGCTTTTCGCGCGCGGGGCATAATCCTCGAAAGGCGCAGAATGTGCAGTGGAAGCCGATCTTGGGCTCGAAGTTTCTGTCGGCGATGTGACGCGCCACATCGCGTACTCGCTCCCGCGCCTCTTCCAATTGAAACTCTGCGCGCTTCGATACGACCGGAACATTCCCTTCGAGATTGTGAAACGCCAGTTCCCTTACGCGATATCCCCACTTCTCACGCGCGGCCATTGCGTAAATCGAAAGTTGCAAACTCTCGTCCGCGTCTTCCTGGGAGCGAGCTTTGCCGGTTTTGTAGTCTACGATGGCAACGCTGCCATCGGCTGAGCGATCGATGCGATCGATTCGTCCGGCAACCTTCGTCCCTGCGATCTGCACTTCGAACCATTCTTCGGTGTGCAAAACCTCCGGCATGGAAACTGATCGTGTTTGCGCGAAAAAATCCTTCAATTGCCCGAGTCCCTGCTCCAGGTACAGCTCACGCTGATAGTCGTCCTGAATTCCGGACGCAGCCAAATCGTCACGGAAGAGTTGCAGCAATTCCTCGTCGCTCTTGGTCCGGTTGAGACGCACGGAGTCATAGTAGGTGCGAAGTACACGGTGCATGGCGGCGCCATACTGCATGGCGGCGTGGATGCGTCGCGAGAGTTTCCATTCACGTTCAAACTTGAACTGCAGCGGGCACGTCTCGTAGGTCTCAACCGCCGTGGCACTCAAACGCGCGCCCAGTCCCTCGACGGGCGGAAGCGCAAGCCATGCGGGTAGGTGCGAGCCTTCGGGGTAAGACGAATCGGCGGCCGCGGCGATCTCAATCAACTCCGGCTGCGAAGCAAGCGCCTGCCGCGATCTCAGCCACGGTTGCAGTGTGGGGTTGGGGATGAGTTCGCGCATCAGGCCGGCCGGCGTTTTGTCGCGGCCGATTCCCTGCTTCCCATAAATATGAAGTGAATCCCTTGCCCGCGTCATTGCCACGTAGAACAGACGGCGCTCTTCCTGATCGTGAAGGATTTTGTCATCCCCCGCCGCGGCGGAATCGGGATCGCGCAACTCCCTGGGAAATTCCACAAGGCTCTCGCGATAACCAGAGGGGAACGAGGGACTGGTCGCCCGCAGGATGAAGACATGGGAGAATTCGAGGCCTTTGGCTCCGTGGGCGGTCATAAGTTTAACGGCGTCTTGATTAGCATTCGACGCCATCGGAATTACTCCGCAGGCCTCGCGAAAATATTCCAGGTACTCGATCCATTCGCCAAGTTCTTTGGTTTTTGTGGTTTTCTTTTTTTCCCATTCCTCCGCAAATTTCAACGCCGTCTGCAGAACCGCGGACTCGAGATCGAGCCGGAATTGTTTTCCAATTGATTCCAGAGCTGCGCGGGTTTTTGCATTCTTCTTCGTGACCTCATCCCGCGCGTGGCGCACGGATTCCAGCACGTCGCGGCCGCCTGCAACGGTATCCAGCACGGAGGCCAACGGGACTACCACGCCCTCCTTCGATTGGCTGGCAATCGCACGCATCGCGGCACGCAACTGTTCAGGATCGACATCGAACTGCGGAAGCGCCGCTACACGAAAGAGACTGGCGTCGGATCCGAGATCGACAACCACCGCCACGCAGGCAAACAGATCCCGTACCTGCGGAGTATCGCTCACATCCATGTTCTCGATCGAAAATGGGATTTGTCGCTCGGCTAATTCTTGCGCAACTTCATCGCGATGAATATGTGAGCGGTAGAGAATGCCAAAATCCTTCCACTTGCATCGCCGGCTCCGCTTGATCTCCTCGATGATGCGAACCACGTCCGGAGCCTCGGCATTCTTGCCGGCAAACGAAATCGCTTCCACGGGGAATGTTGGAAGAGTCATCCCCTGGCTCTTCGCATCCTCTTCCCGCGCCGACTGCAGAGGGGCACGGCGGTAAGAAAGAGGCCCCTGCTCATCCGGCTCGAACACTGGAGGGTTCTTATCAACGACAGCGAAGGCACATTGCAGAATTGGAGTAATCGAGCGACGATTCTTGCCCAGCGCGACCAACTTTGTCTGCGGAAAATGCCGGCGGAAAAGTTGAAATGCCGCGCTCGACGCTCCACGAAAACGGTAGATGGCCTGATCCGGGTCTCCAACGCCGAAGACATTGGCTTCTCCGCCTGCCAGCGCGGCCAGAATTTTGATCTGGGCGAAGTTGGCGTCCTGAAATTCGTCGACCAGAATGAAGCGGGCTCGCGAGCGCTCGCTGGCCAGCACCTTTTCGTCGCCTATAAGCAAGGCGTGCGCCCGTGTGATCATGTGGCTGAAAGTGCCCAGATTGTCTTCCAGTAGCCAGCGCTCGGTGGTGGCGAAAACGCGGGAAATTTCGTGGCAGCGACCGATCACTTCAGCGTCGGAAAGTTGATCCTTCGACTTAAGAACGCGGGGGATGGGTAATTCGCCGCGTTCCAGGCGCGCGACGTAGTCCACATATTTTTCCGGCGTGACCAGTTCGTCGTGACAACGGCTGAGAAAACGCAGCAAGTCATCGAGAAACTGCCCCACGTTTGCGGCTCGAATGTAATGTTCCAATCGAAGCTCATGAATTCTTTTGCGCAGATAAATCCAGAGATCTTTTTCGTCGAGTACGCCAAAGTCTTTGCGAGAGCGCTTCAGCAGGTCGAGGCAATAATCGTGAAAGGTGGCGGAATGAATTTTCTTGCCCAGAAGCGCGCTTACACGATTGCGCATCTCTCCGGCGGCAGCCACGGTATAGGTGAGTGCCAGGATTTCATCCGGCTTGGCGTGATCCTGCTGAACCAGGCGGGCGATGCGGTGGATGAGGACTGAAGTTTTGCCTGTGCCGGCGCCGGCTACAACCAGCATCGGTCCGTGAACGTGGTCAATCGCTTCCCGCTGGCGATCGTCCGGAACGAATGTAGGAGGATGAGTTTGTGGTTTGGAAACAGCCATTGTGCGCCAGAATACCACCAGGGTGGTCAGAGCGTATGCAACACGGAGGCTACAATCGCGGTTGCAGCGATGGCGGCGGTCTCGGCGCGGAGAATGGTATTGCCGAGCGAGACGGAAATCCATCCGGCCTCTCGAAAGGACTGCACTTCGTCTACGCTCCATCCGCCTTCCGGGCCAAGTGCAAGAGCAATTCCGTTGCCTTCATTTTCAAGGCCTGGCGCATCAGGCTTCACGACATCGCGGAGCAGAGTTTGCTCTTCCGATTCCGAAAGCACGATCCGCAATGCAGCCGGAACATTCAGCACCTCGGAAAGCTTGATCGGCACAGCGATTTCTGGAGACCCGGGGCGCCGCGATTGTTCCGCCGCTTGCCGGGCAATTCGCCGCCAACGCTCAGCCCTCTTTGTGGATGCAGCGGCCAGATGGGAGTCCGTTCGCCGCGCGATCACGGGGATGATTCGAGCCACGCCTAGCTCGGTGCATTTCTCGATGGCCCACTCCATGCGATCGAATTTGAAGATGGCAAGGAGAAGAGTGATTTCAGCTGACTTTTCATCACGAAGTTCTTCGCCCAATTCAAACTCGACGCGGTCATTGGCGATGGACGTAATCTTGCCGCGTCGCACGGCAGGGCCGGTGGCGATGTCGAACTCCTGGCCGACGCGCGCCCTGAGGACACGCGTTAGATGATCTGCATGTTCTCCAACCAGGGTGGCGCGATCTGCTGAGACTTCATCGGCAATCCAACGGCGGCGTGTCATGAGTTGGGAAACCGCGGAGCCTGAAGGCGCGCACGATGATGCGGTGCCTATGATATGCCTGAAGGCATATCCTGATAAGAACCCGATGCCAGACTTTTCTTCTGTCGTTCGGCTGTTCTGCTGTTCTGCGTTTAGCCGAACAGGTTTAGCCAAACATGTCTTTTACTTTGCCGAGCAGTGATCGCACCATTGGCTGGTTGTCTACTTTCGCGGTGGTCTCCAGTTCCTGAAGCAGTTCTTTCTGACGCTTGCTGAGCTTAGCCGGAATCTGCACCCGCACCTCCACGTAGAGATCGCCCTTTCCGTGTCCATTGAGCACGGGCACACCTTTGTTGCGGATACGGAACGTTGTGCCGGGCTGGGTTCCGTCGGGAATCTTTAGAGCGTGTTCCCCTTCGAGGGTGGGGACGCGAATTTCCGCTCCCATCGCGGCTTGCGTCACGGAGACGGGTACCACGCAGTGCAGATCATTGCCCTCGCGCACAAAAAATGGATGCTCCTTCACGTGCAGCACAATGTATAAATCGCCCGCAGGACCGCCGTGAGGTCCGGCCTCGCCGGCGCCGGTAAAGCGAATGCGCGTGCCATCCTCCACGCCCGCCGGAATCTTCGCCTCCACTGCGTGTTGCCGCAGAATCCGGCCTTCGCCCTTGCACTTGGAACAAGGATCGGTAATTACGTTGCCGGTTCCCTGGCAGGCGGGACAAGTCCGCGCGATGCTAAAGAAGCCTTGCTGATAGCGTACCTGCCCGCGACCCGCGCACGAGCGGCAAGTCGTGGGGCCTTTGCCGGGCGCGGCGCCTGAGCCGTGACACTCCTCGCAGGCTTCGTGACGGCGTACCATCACGCGCGTCTCAGTGCCAAACGCAGCCTCCTCGAACTCGATGGTCAAATCCTCGCGCAAATCGGCGCCGCGCTGAATGCGGCTGCGTCGCCGTCCGCCGCCTGCGAAGGTATCCCCGAAGCCGAAGAATTCTCCGAAAATGTCGCCCAAATCCTGAAAGGCCGAGGCGTCGAAGCCCGCGCCGGCGCTGGCACCGCCGACCCCAGCATGGCCGAAGCGATCGTAGAGAGAACGCTTTTCAGAATCGGCCAGTATTGTGTAGGCCTCAGTGACCTCCTTGAAGCGCTCTTCCGCATCAGGGTTATTCGGATTTCGATCGGGATGCAATTGCATGGCAAGTTTGCGATAAGCGCTCTTCAGTTCAACTTCGCTTACCGTGCGGCTCACCCCAAGCACTTCGTAATAATCGCGTTTTGCGTTCGTGGCCAGAATAGGCGCCTTTCCTTAAGAAAACGATGTGGATTACGACTGGGTTGGAAACTTATCTCCCGGAGTTGCTGGCTACCTTCACCATTGCGGGCCGCAGCAGCCGATCCTTGAACTTGTAGCCGCGCTGCAGCTCCTCGATCACTTGATGATCTGGAGCATCGGTAGTTTGGACCATTTCGATGGCCTCGTGGAAGCGCGGATCGAAAGTTTCCCCTTTCGCCACGATGGGATGCACCGATAGCTTCGCGAGCGCAGCCTGCAGTTGCTTGTAGATGAGTTCGACTCCGCCGCGAAACTCTGTGCTGTCCGATTGCACCTGTAACGCACGCTCCAGACTGTCTAATACCGGCAATAAAGTCTTCACCGCATCGGCTACGGCGTAATCGCGATATTCCTGCTGTTCCTTGCTGGCTCGGCGGCGTGCGTTTTCAAACTCTGCCTGGGCTCGCGCCAAGCGATCGAGCAGCGAGTCGCGCTCGGCTTTAATTTTTTGCAATTCTGATTCCGGCGCAGACGAGTCCGCGCTCACCACCGTCTGCGTGGAGTTCTCACTCCCATCGCCCGACGGCAGTTCGTGCTCCAAATCCAGGCCTGCCTTTTGCGCTTCTGACTTTCCATTCACTTTACTCATACCAACTATGATTACTCCGATTCATTCAAGATTTTGTCAAAGAGGCGAGCAATGTAGGAGACCGCGGTCATCGTGTGCTGATAATCCATGCGCGTCGGTCCGATCACGGCCAGCGAACCGACCATATCACTACCCGACCGAGCCGGAGCGCCAATCAGCACGAAATTCTGCATCGAGGGTAGCGCATCATCCAATCCAATCACTACCCGCACCGCTTCCTGCTTCACGTCCAGGTAGGCGCTGAGGAGTTGCGCAACTTTTTCTTTCTCCTCCAGAGTCTTCATCATTTCCTGCAGGCGCTTGTGATCTTCCTCGCCGGTTAACAGATTGGCGGCACCTTCGACGAAAACCGCCTGTGCGCCGGAATCAGAGGCGAGTGCGCCTTGCTTGTAAAGCTTCTCGATCGAATTCATCAGACGGTCGTATTCGCTGCGCTCCTGTTCGATTCGCCGCGCGAGCTCGGTGCGCATCGACTCCATGGTCCACCCGCGAAAATTGTCGTTGATGTAGCGTGCCGCGAGATCAAGCTCGTCCTGCCCGAGATCGAGCCTCAGCACGCGATCACGCACCAAGCCGGAGCGGGTCACCAATACTGCCAGCACCTTTTGATCGCCGAGCCGCGAGAAGTACACATGCTCCAGAGCATTCCTGGTGCCGCTGGCGGCCACCGTAACTCCGACATTTCGCGAAATCAGAGAGAGCACATGGGAGGTGCGCTCCATGAATTCCTGCACGTCACTGATTCCTGCCAGGGAGTCGGAAATCAAGGTCTCTTCCTGCGGCGCCAGCCGGGCATCTCCGCTGATCCGCTCCACGTAATAACGATAGGCCTCAGGAGTTGGGACGCGTCCCGACGAAGTATGCCTCTGCTCAAGAAAGCCGGCGTCGGAGAGGTCGGCCATGACGTTACGAATCGTGGCCGGACTTAATCCCTCGCGATTCGAGCGCGCCAGCGTGCGCGAACCCACCGGCTCGCCCGTGGAAATAAAGGTCTCCACGATCGCGGTCAGAACTTCGCGTTCCCGTTTACCGATATTAGGGTCAGAGGGCATGCAGTTCCAGCTAAGTATTTTAGATGCAAAAACTTAGCGTAGGACGCAAAGAACGCTTCCTGTTTGGATTTTAGGAACGCGCCGCCGTCCTGTCAAGGACCGCACGGTGCCATCGATGTGGCAAGAAAGTGGCGCAAAAATACGGACGGCCAAGAGTTTGCGAGAATTGATGAACTGTCCCTCTAGCGCGATTGGACGACGCGAGCGACAGCGTCTTTCAGTTCGTCTGTTTTGAAACCGAAGGGGCCGGGTTTGCTTTTGTAAGTGATGCGACCGGTAGCGTCGATCACATACATTCGATCCGGCCATCCAGTGTATGCGTGCTCAGTTGAATCGCCGAATTCGTCGAGAACCGCCGGAATTTCTATTCCCAGCTTTCGCACACAAGCCCCCGCGACAAAGGCGCGTTCGTCCTCACTTTTGGGGCTGGCAAAAACGACTTGGTCCTTGATGTTGCTCTGCATCTGCCAGACGTCGCTGGGATGCGCCTCGGTAATGTAGACAACCAGAAATGAGACCTGGCTGCCGTATTGTTCGTAGAGTTTGTTGAGGGCAGGAACCTGCCGCCGGAAGGGTGGTCAAGTGTAACTGCCGAATACCAGCACAACCGGCCGCCGTTGCTCGGCAAACGCAGAAAGCCGAATGCGTTCGCTTTTGTCTAACTTGAGGAGTGAGAAGTCCGGCGCTGGGTCTCCAACGTGAAGGGTTCCTGCGCGGGCGTGGGTCCACAGCGTTTCAAACGGGAAGAGTAAGAAGACCACCGGACCGGGCATTCTGGACATCACGCGCCCGAACGTTTCGGGCGTCTGATGCATGGCCCACCACACGTACCCTCCAAAAGAAAAGTAGACGATCATCAGACCGATAAAGAGCCTGAGCAGGATCTTACGGACAGACGGCCCTCGTTTCATTTGGAGGCCAGAAATTCCCTTGGTTCCTTCGCCATCGCGAGTCGCCGGGTCTCTGCTCGCACAGCGTGGTACGTCCGAAGCTGTTGGGTTATCTGAAATGATCGACCCCGAAGTGACGTGATTATCTGGACTCATATCAACAGGATCAATAATATGAAAGCACTATCTGGCCCTCAGCGCTCATCCTCACAAAGTTTGCTGCAACATGTTTGCGCACCATCAAGGTGCTTTTGCGAACCATTCTTCGAACCACTCGAGAGTGCGCAGTGTGTAGTCACTGGCGTCTGCGGGCTTGATGAACAAGTGTCCCTCGTCCGGATAGACGACTAACTTCGTTGGCACGTGCAGGGTAGCTAGCGCATGCCACCATTCGATCGATTGCTCCATCGGCACTTCGCCATCACGGTCACCCACCAGAATCAGAGTCGGCGTCTTCACCGCTTTCACGAAGTGTATGGGATCGCTCTTCGCGTAGACCGCGGGATCGTCATACACCGATGCACCGAAAAATGGAATCATCCATTCGTCGATATCGTTGAGACCGTAGTAGCTCAACCAGTCAGAGAGGCCGGCGCCCGCGACGGCAGCAGTGAAACGTTGCGTCTGAGTCTCAGCCCACATGGTCATATAGCCGCCGTAGCTGTGCCCACGAATGCCGATGCGCTTCGTGTCGATGGGATATTCCTTGGAAACGGCATCCACGCCTGCCATGATGTCGCGAAAATCGCCGGCGCCGAAGTCCTTCACGTTGCCCTGAGTGAAAGTCTCACCTTGTCCATAGCTGCCGCGAGGATTTGGGCAGAGAGCGAAGTAGCCCATCGCCGATTGCGGACCCATAACACTCTCGTCCCAGTGCGAAGTGCACGCCCAGGATGGTCCTCCATGCACGTTCACAACAAGCGGGTATGTCTTGCCGGTGGCCATGTTCGCAGGCATGTTCGCGGGCAGCATCAACCATCCTTGAACCCGCGTGTCGCCGTTCATCCAGTGAATGTTTCGCATCTCGCCCCATGGCGCCTTGATCCCAGCGTTCAACTGGGTAAGCTGTTTCCATTTGCCGATGGGACCAGCCCAGACTTCCGGGGGCGCATTCGCCGATTGACGCGTTATCGCGGTCACTGATCCGTCGTGAGAGCGTGAGAATGAACCGCCGGGGACCGGGGCATCGGTGGTTACGGCAGTCAATTCTTCCCCAGTCCACAAAGACTGAACCCCGCCGGTGGAGAGGCTGACCGTAGCGAAGCCGGAGTTTCCATCTACATTTTGGGCGAAGGTGATCAAGTCGGGAGAGGTCCAGGCAAGTGCGGAGGGAGATGTTTTGCTGTTGGGAGTGAGATTCCGTACGCCGCCTCCTGCGGTTGGGACGACGTGGATCTCACCGCCATTAAGGCCGGCATCGCTCATCAATCCTTCGATGAACGCCACGTCTTTGCCATCAGGGGAAACGCGCGGGTTTGCCATTTGCAGCTCTGGTTTGTAGATTTCACGCATCTCGCCGCTTTGCGCGTTCACCATGTAGAGACGGGCAACCCACCAATTCGCATCGCCATTACCATGCGCGGCAATGGCCGCCCAGCTTTGGCCATCGGGAGTCCAATCGTACTCATAGACGTACATGTCCGCGGGCGTGACTTGCGAGAGATGGTCCGTTGTGAGGTCGACAGTTGCAATCCGCTCTTCGAAGATTTCCTCATCGATCACTCCAGCCAATGGCGTCATGGGCTGCAGAGGGCCCGCTACCCGCGGCATACCCTCGATGAAGAGCACAGCCAGCTTCGAACCGTCGGGAGAAAAGCGGGAGTCCTGAACATAGCCTTTCATTTCCGCATGCTTTGCCGGAGAGCTGCCATCGGCCGCGGCAGTCCACAATTGAGCGGCGGGAGCATCGCCCGGAAGGTCAGCGATGAAAGCGAGATGCTTACTGTCGCTCGACCAGGCTACACCACGGAGCGCAAGGTTGCCCGCGACAGCCATGGTTCGAGACGACCCCTCAGTGGCAGGGATTACCGTGAGTCTTCCCTCGACTATGTAGGCGACTCGACTGCCGTCGGGGGACAGCGCAACCTCGTCAATCTTTTTGGCGTGGGGCATGGCGTCGAGCACGGCTGCGGCGCGCGACGGCGCGGCGGCTGCCTGCGCAAAAATGGAGCCGCAAGCAATTGAAAATGCGACGGCACATAACAACATTGAATATTGAAAGCACCGGTTCGGTCGCGGATTCATGGCCGAAGGAGTATACCTGACCAGAATCCGCAGTTGCATCTTCCGCCGCTTCCCATTTCCCCGTATTCTCAACGTCGTATTCTCAATATCGTATTCTCAATATCGTATTCTCAATATCGTATTCTCAACATCCAGGCACCGAAAGCATTGGGAATGAAATCCAAAATTCAGATCGCGGTGGTGGGAGCCGGTGCCTTTGGCGGCTGGACGGCGCTCCATCTCCTTGAGTGCGGATCTCGCGTCACTTTGATTGACGCATGGGGGCCCGGCAACTCGCGCGCGTCTTCGGGCGGTGAGACCCGCATCATGCGCGGCACCTATGGCCCCGACCAGCCCTATACCGCGCTTGCCGCCCGATCCCTGAAGCTCTGGGAAAAATATGAAAGACGCTGGAAGAAGCGGTTCCTGCATCGCACCGGCGTTCTTTGGATGGTCAGCAGCCAAGACGATGCCTACGAGCGTGGGTCGATCGACGTGCTCGGCGAAGCCGGGATCAAGTTTCAGGAACTCTCCACGCCTGAAATGATAAAACGCTGGCCGCAGATCAATTTCTCTGATGTGCGCTGGGGAATCTTCGAACCCGACGCCGGATACCTCGACGCCCGCCGGAGTTGTCAGGCAGTCGTCGATGCATTCGTCGCTGGGGGCGGTGAATACCGGCAGGTCGCGGTCTTACACGACGAGAATGCGGGAAGCGCGTCTCTTCGCGCGCTGGCTCTCTCCGACGGCTCGTCCATGAAAGCTGACTACTATGTCTTCGCTTGCGGTCCGTGGCTAGGAAAACTGTTCCCTGAGACCCTGGCTCACATTATTCGCCCAACCAAGCAGGATATTTTTTTCTTCGGCCCGCCGGCTGGCGACGCGCACTTCACCGACGGGCATCTTCCCGTTTGGGGCGATCACCTCTCGGGCGATCATGGCGGCCGCTTCTTCTACGGCATCCCGGGCAGCGACCGCCGCGGGTTCAAGGTCGCCGACGATACGCGTGGCCGTGAATTCGATCCCACCTCCGGCGAGCGAGTTGTCAGCGCGGCGACCCTGAAGCGAGTCCGCGAGTACATGACTTTCCGCTTTCCCGCAATGAAAGATGCGCCGCTCATCGAGACGCGCGTCTGCCAATACGAGCAAACGCCCGACAGCCATTTCATCGTGGATCGCCATCCCCAGATGAATAACGTGTGGCTGCTAGGCGGGGGCTCGGGGCACGGTTTCAAGCACGGGCCGGCCCTCGGGGAGACGATGGCTCGGTTGATCTTGAAAGATGAAGAGCCCCGCGCCGTTTGGCGGCTGGCGCGGTTTCAGAAGTCACGACGGCGGACAGCGCGTCAACTGTGACCGATTTTCTTTCTAGCTGGCATTGGTTGTAGACTTCTTGGCGGGACTTAAAGTGGAAAACGTCATCGTTAAAGACCCGAACATTCTCGGAGGAACCCCGGTTTTCCGGCACACTCGCGTTCCTTTTCAAAATCTGCTGGATTACCTCGAAAAGGGACAGACGCTAGACGATTTTCTGCTCGACTTTCCAACCGTGAGCCGGCAGGCGGCCATTGCAGGGTTGGAGCAGGCCAAGTCTGTTCTGGTCGCGCACTTGCAATGAAACTCCTGCTCGACGAGTGTGTCCCTCGCAGGTTTAGTGCTAGTTTATCCAGCGACGTGCATCAATGCCTGACCGTTCCGGAAGCGGGCTTCGCCGGTAAGACAAACGGCGAGCTGCTCGCTCTAGCGGAGGCCGGTTTTGATGTCTTCATCACCCTGGACAAGGGCTTTGCGTATCAGCGGAATCTCGCGGGCCGAAAGATTGCTATTCTTCTCATTCGCACAAGCTCAACGCGTTTGGCCGACTTGCTCCCGCATGCGGACGCCTGCCGCCAGGCCTTGGCTACGATCAAGCCCGGAGAGATCGTTCAGGTTGGCAAAGAGAGATAGGCTGGCTTTCCACAACAGGCTAGCGGCTCACTCGCTAGGCTTGCCCGGCCAAAATCCAGAGTCTCTTTCTAGATCGAAGAACAGCCAGATGAATAGGCAGATTAGCAGGATGGCAATCGAACCAACGAAGAGAACAATTTCAACGGTGCCGCTGAGCCGGTTATCAACGACGAAAACGGCCGCCGCGAGCACGGATACAACCTTGACAACGCCACGTGGGATTCGTTTTCCTGTAGGCAGCATAAAAACATAGCTATTGAATCTGAATCACGCTGGCCGACTCGCCCGCCTTGATCTCTGTCACTCGCACGACTACCTTCCGCGCAAATGCAAAGATCGACTTGGCATGCGGCGAATTCTCTCCCTCCAGCACAATCGGCTTCCCCCCGTCTCCAGACTTGCGCACCTCAGGATCGAGTTCAATGCTTCCAAGAAATGGAACACTAAACTGCTGCGCCATTTTCTCCGCTCCACCGCGCGAGAAAATATCAACCTCGTGATTGCAGTGCGGGCAGGTAAAGAAGCTCATGTTCTCGACCACGCCCACCAGATCAACTTTCATCTGTCGGAACATTTCGATTGCCTTGCGCGCGTCTTGCAGTGAAACATCGGAAGGAGTCGAAACCACCACCGCTCCGGTTAGTGGCACCGACTGCACGAGCGACAGCGCAATGTCTCCAGTTCCGGGCGGGAGATCGACGACCATGTAATCGAGATGGCCCCACTCCACCATTCCCAGGAATTGCTTCACAATCTGGTGCAGCATGGGACCACGCCAGATAATTGGCTTATCCCCCGGATTAAGAAATCCTACCGAAATAACTTTTAGACCAAAAGCTTCGAGCGGCTCAATGCGGTTTTCGCCAGCCATCTTCGGCTGCGCGTTCACTCCCAGCATCAGCGGGACGTTCGGACCGTAAACGTCCGCGTCGAGCAGGCCTACCTTGTGTCCCATCTTGGCCAGAGCCACAGCCAGGTTCACGGACAACGTGGTCTTGCCCACGCCGCCCTTACCCGAACCGACGGCAATGATGGCATCGACTCCCGGCAACGGTTGCGGCCCCGGCGCGCCTTGCCCGGGATGAGACGGCATATGTGCACTCAAAGGATCACACTCCAAGGATCAATCAGGATGGCTCGAACTCTATGAATTATACAGGGGAGTCACGATGCTTATGTGGAGACAGCCGCCTCGGCTGTCAGGCCTGGGCTAAGCCCGGCCGCGCCGAGAATCAACTCGGGAGACTACTCAATAGAACGTTTAATACCCTTCCCCTTCCCCTTCCAGCCGTACTTTCCCCCGGAACATGCGGAACAGCAGAGTGAAGTATCCCAGAGCCAGAATCATCCCCAGAATCCACCACGCGAAGCCGACTGTCAGACCGTGGCGACCCGCGGCAGTGTTGTAAATGGTCAGGCTTCTGTGAACGGGATCTGTGCTAGCCGGCAGCACCACGGGATACAGCGCAAATGCCGCCCCCACCAGCATTCCAACGATGTAAAGAGCCGAGCCCACGAAGGCAAGTTTGTCCTGCCCCTTGCGGATGGCATAAATCATCACGCCGAGGCTCCCCAACACGAGCATGGGAATTAGAAATCCGATGGCATGCTGCTTATAGTTATCGAGAACCGTCGGCTGCACGTAGCACGTTGCCACCAGGCCCACGATGGTCAAGAGCAACTGCAGCGGCCACGCCCACAACGCGATGTTGCGGGCACGCTCATTTAGCTCGCCGTCCGTCTTAACCGCGACATATAACGACCCGTGCGCGGTTAGCGTTACCAGCGCGATCACACCAGTAAGCACGGTATACCAGTCGAGAATTCCGGTATTCGCGCTCACACGGAAATTCGTCCAGAGCGGCTCGAAGAAATAGCCATCTGCGCCCAGAGGCACGCCGCGCACCACGTTGCCCAAAGCCGCACCGAAGAAAATCGCCAGCAGCACACTCGATGCACAGAAGATCAAATCGAAGAAGCCCAGCCAAACCGGATTGTCCAGGTGCGTGCGCAACTCAATGCCAATGCCGCGCAGCATCAGCAGCCACAGTACCATCATCAGCGGCAGGTAGAAGCCGCTGAAGCTGGAGGCATAGAGCAACGGGAAAGCAAAGTAAAGCGTCCCTCCGGCGGCCAGAAGCCAGACTTCATTGCCATCCCAAACGGGACCGATGGCGCGCAGGATCTTCCGCCGCTCGTCGGTCGTCTTTCCAGCGATCAGGTAGATGGCCCCGGCCCCGAGATCGAATCCGTCCAGCACCACGTAGGCCGCCACCATCACGGCCACGATCATGAACCATAAAGTTTCCATCGCACTCCTCAGAGGCTAAAGCCCTCTCATCTGAGTCTCATGACGCAGGCCTAGAAGGCCTGCTCCACCCGCTAGTGCCCCCCACTCATCTCAACCATCGGCCCATGTTCTATCTCACGATGCACCAGAAACAGAAACAATATCCCCAGCACCGTATACATGCCGAGGAAGCCCAGCAGCGTAAACATCGCATTGCCCGCCGACACCATCTTCGAAAATCCGTCCGCCGTGCGCATCAAGCCGTAAACCAGCCAGGGCTGCCGCCCCAGTTCCGCCGTCATCCACCCGGCGGTGTTGGCGATGTAAGGGAAAGGCAGGGCCAGCAGGAGAATCCACAGCATCCAGCGCGCCGAAAATAACTTTCCACGCCAGAGCAGCAACGCTGCGATAACCATGATGGCGATAAAGATCGTCCCCAACCCAACCATAATGTGGTAGCTGTAATAGAGAAGCGCAATGTTCTCCGGCCACATGTCCGAAGGAAACGCGTCGAGGCCCTGCACATTAGCCGTCCACTCCCGGTAGGTCAGAAAGCTGAGCGCGTCCGGAACCTCAATCGGATTATCAATCTTGTGCTCATCCACATTCGGCTGCCCCAGAATTATCAGCGGCGCTCCCGCTTGGCTGGCGAACAGAGCTTCCATGGCTGCCAGTGTGACCGGTTGATGCGCAGCAATCATCCGTCCCTGGCCATCGCCGGTAGGAAACAACTGCAAGACGCTGAAGATCAAACCGGCGACGACGCCCACGCGTACGAAGATACGCGCGTGCGCCTCAAACTTTCCCCAAAGCAGGTAGAACGCTCCCACTGACGCCATGACGAAGGCGCCCGTAATCACGGCCCCGCTCATGTTGTGCGCATACTGCCACCATGCCCAGGGATTGAGCACCAGTTCCCAGAAGCTCGACAGTTGCACCGAGCCATCCGGAGCAGCAACGAAGCCCACGGGATGCTGCATCCAGGCATCGGTGGCGATGATGAAGAAGCCTGAGAGCCACGAGCCCAGAAACACCGCAACTGCCGACCACCAGTGCGCCCGCGGGCTGAGCCGTTTCTCTCCGTAAAGGAACAGGCCCAGAAACGCCGACTCCAGAAAGAACGCAAACATGCCCTCCATGGCCAGCGTTTGTCCGATCACGCCTCCGGCGAAGCGCGAGAAGTGCGACCAGTTCGTGCCAAACTGAAATTCCATCGGGATTCCGGTCACCACACCCAGTACGAAGTTGATGCCGAAAATCCGCGCCCAGAAACGCGCCGCCTGGTGGTAAGTCTCATCCTTGCGGCGCAGGCCGAGCGTCTTGAGCACCACAATCAGCGGCGCCAGGCCCATCGTGAGTTGCGGAAAAAGATAGTGGAAGGTAACTGTAAAGGCGAAGTGAATGCGATGAACCAGGAGCGCACTATCCATGAAACAACCTCGGGGGAACGGAGTAGGCTATCTGTTTCGCGGTGCGTTAGGATGTGACGCCGATCACATCTGCTTGCGGACTACCGTTTATCGTTTCGCCTTGCGCCGCCGTTCCAATTCAGACCGCCGGATCTCGCGGCGACGGCCCGCATCCTCATAGCGGCGCTGCTGATCCTCTGTCTCGGGAATCACAGGTGCTACTTTCATGCGGTTGCCCTTGGCATCGACCGCCACAAACGTCAGGTAGGCCGACGCCACGTGCTGCGCCGTGTCGGCAATATAGTTCTCCACGAAAACTTTCACGCCGACTTCCAGCGACGTATGAAAAACCCGGTTTACCGATGACCGCAGGATCACAAGGTCTCCCACCCGAACCGGGACGAGAAAATCAATGTGGTCGACCGATGCCGTCACCGCATAACTGCGCGAATGGCGGTGAGCTGCCATCGCTCCCGCCAGATCGATCCAGTGCATCAACCGGCCGCCCAGTAAGGCGCCGAGCGGGTTGGCGTCATTCGGCAGAACAAGCTCCGCCATCTCCGATTGCGAATCCCGCACCGGACGCGGCATCAGCATCTCTTCGCTGCTCATAAGTCCTTTCGGTTCGCGCTTTGAATCGAATAATTCTTCCTCACCGGTAAACAATTCTTTCTCACTGGTGCGGCTTCAACTTGCCGCAGCATGCGTAACGTCGTGCTGATTTTTTCTCCCTTCGAGATACGTTGCGAGAAAGCATTCCGCCATGCGCTGCAGCCGGCCGTCGGGATGCGGCGTTGAGCAGCGAGCCTCATCCCCATCGAACTCCAAAAAACCGTGCTCGGCTGGACGGTGACACCGCTCGCAAACGTAACGCACGTGAATGCGCCTTCGGCTCCCGTTTCCTGCGCCATCGTCGACGGTTCGCGCTCCAAACCGAACTGAATCCCAAGCTCGGTGCTGAGGCAAGCGCGCACAACCTTCCGCGTAACCCAGGTTACAGAAGTCCCGCAATTCCTCCTGCGATGGAGCCTCACCCTCGTGGCCGGGAGCGGTGCAGTGGCCGCTCCACCCGCATCCCAGCGGCAGGCGCGACGCATGGAGCCAAGCGCCATTCTCCAGCTTCTCGATCGGCATAAAAAACGGACACGCCACTCCCCAGCCCTCCGCAGAACACAAGAATGTCAAGGACTGCTCATTCTACTCACCCAAGCTACTCACCTCAAGCTACTCACCTCAACCTCGCGAGCCAACCACAAAACTCCCGCGATGGAACCAACCTTTGTAGTAACCTCATCTCAACTGAGAACCGGGAACTGGAAACTGCTTCTATGGACCGCATCGCCTCCCTCAACGACATCCTTTCGCAGAATCCAAATGACACCTTCGCGCGCTATGGACTGGCGATGGAATACTCAAAGCAGGGCGACCTCGATCGCGCGCTGGCGGAATTCTCCATTTTGCTGAAAACCAATCCCGACTATACTGCCGGCTATTTCATGGCAGCGCAGGCGCTCGCCCGGGCCGACCGAATTGCCGAAGCCAAGGCAATGCTCACCGATGGAATTGCCTCCGCGCATCGCACCGGCAACCTGCATGCGCAATCGGAGATGGAAGCGATGTTGGTGGAGCTGGGATAGTTTCGTTTTCTCGGCTGAGAGAATCGAGATCGATAACGATTCAGTTTCCGAATTGCTCGCTATAACCCAAGATCTATAAGGTTGGCCGCGAAACCGGCAAGCCTTATTCTATTCGCAAGCCATGAAAGTCCTAATTTCAGGCGCGGGCATTGCCGGACCAACTCTCGCCTACTGGCTAGCCCGCTATGGCTTCGAGCCCACGCTTGTCGAAAAGGCGCCGAAGCTGCGAACCGGCGGCTACGTCATCGATTTTTGGGGTGCCGGCTTCGACGTCGCCGATCGCATGGGGTTGATGCCCGCGATCCGCCAAAAAGGATACATGATTGAGGAGGTAAGAGTTGTCGACCGAAACGGGAGGAGAGTCGCGGGATTTCCCACCGATGTAGTGGCCCGAATTGCGCGGGGCCGCTATATCAGCATCGCGCGGGGCGACCTCGCCGCTTTGATCTTCGGCCAACTCGAGAGCAAGGTCGAGACGATTTTCGGCGATAGTGTGAGCCGGATCGAGCAGTCGGAAGAAGGCGTACGGGTTGTCTTCGAGAGCGGAGCGGCGCGTGACTTCGACCTCGTCGTTGGCGCCGACGGGCTACATTCGCGCGTGCGCGAACTGGTCTTTGGCGCGCAAAGCCAATTTGAAAAGTATTTGGGTCACAAAGCCGCCGCCTTCGAAGCTGCGGGCTATGAGCCCAGAGACGGACTGGTTTATGTGATGTATACGGAAGTTGGCCGCCAGGTGGGGCGGTTCGCGATGCGTGGCGACCGCACCATATTTTTATTTACCTTTGCCGATGACTTCATCCACGAGAGCGGCGCCGGTGACCTGGAAGCGCAGAAAGCCCTGCTCCGGAAGCATTACGGAAGGAGCGGATGGGAGTGTCCCCAAATTCTGAAACTGCTCGACGACACCAACGATCTCTACTTCGATCGAGTCAGCCAGATACGAATGGATCCGCGGCAAGGCTTGTGGACGCGAGGTCGCGTTACCCTGGTTGGCGATGCGGCTTTCTGCGCGTCGTTGCTGGCCGGCCAAGGTTCGGCGCTGGCAATGGTGGCGGCCTACATTCTCGCGGGTGAATTGCATCGTGCCGGGGGCGACTATGCCCGCGCGTTCGATCGCTATCAGGAACGGTTCAGCCCATTTATTCTCAAGAAGCAGGACGCCGCGCCCCGCCTTGCCAATATGTTTGCGCCCAGATCAAAATCGGCGATGTTCTTGCGCAACCAGATCATGAATCTCCTTACCCTCCCGTGGATTGCCGATTTCGCCGTCGGCCGCGATCTGGCCGATAAGATCGCCATCCCCGACTACTGGCGTGACGTCTCTCAGTAAAGCTTATTGCGCCATCCTTGCCATGGCACGCTCCACCAGCCCCGGTAAGAGCTGATAAATCTTCTGCGGCACATACATGGTCCAAGGCACAATTACTTCTCTTTTCTGCTTTCGATATCCCTGCAGCGTGGCGCGCGCCACGCGTTCCGCGGTGATGCCCCGCACCGAATCCGGACGCACCTTCTTTTGTTCGTTCCCCAGAACCACATTCTTGCCGAACTGGGTCCGCACGTAGCCGGGACAAACTGTGAGCACGTGAATACCATCCTTTTTCAACTCCACCCTGGCAGCTTTTCCGATCGCGTTTAGCGCAAACTTGGTCGCGCTATAACCGGCATGAAACGGCAGCGGAATGTGCCCCGCCACGCTCGATATGTTGATGATCGTTCCGCCGCCCTGCTGGCGCATGACCGGAATCACCGCCTGCATCGCGGCAACGGCCCCAAAGAAGTTCGTCTCGAACATTTCCCGGAATGCCGCCATCTCCATCTGCGCCACGGAATCCAGCAGGCCATGTCCGGCGTTGTTCACCCAAATATCGACCCTTTGGAAGTGATGCAAGGTCAGGCCGATGGCGCGATCGATATCTTCCCGGTGCCGCACATCGCAAGTCATGGCAAGCGTCAGCTCGCTTTGGCCTATGCGCCCTCGAGCCGCTTCCACCCGCCCGGCATCGCGTGACAGCATCACTACTTTTGCACCTTGATCGGCAAAAATCTTCGCAATCGCTTCTCCAATTCCCATCGAAGCGCCGGTGACCACAGCAACTTTTCCTGCGAGTTCCATGACCTGCTTTTATCCCGATGAGTCTCTGAAGTCAAACGCAGATGACAGTAAGGCCGGTCGCAGCGGATGCCAATTTCCGTAGTCAGCCTCATCGGCTGACAAGGTCAACTTACTCCGTTTCCCCGGGGTTTCCCCGAGACGATAAGCAGCCCGCGTACCATACAATGGAAAAGGGCCGCGCCGGAGATCGCCTTGGACGCACTGATTCCTCTCTTTCCGCTCGACGTCGTTCTGTTCCCAGGCACACCGCTGCCGCTACACATTTTCGAACCCCGTTACAAAGAAATGATCGCTGAATGCATAGCCCAGCAGCGCCCTTTCGGCGTGGTGCGCGCCGTCGAGGAGGACCTTGCCGAAGTAGGCTGCACTGCTGAAATCGTTACGGTAGTAAAAGAGTATCCCGATGGCCGGTTGGATCTGGTCACAGAAGGCCGGAAGCGTTTCGAACTTCTGCGCGTCAGCCAGGAGCGCTCTTATCTGCAGGGCGAGATCCTCGTGATTGAGGACGAACCTGGCGCTCCGCCGCCGGAGGACACTACCCGCGCGATTCAGCTGCACTCTGAGCTACTTGCTATTGCCGGCGCTACGCAAGATCTCTCGGGGGCCGATCCGTCGTCATTGTCTTTCCATCTCGCGGGCTCTCTACCCCTCGATCTGGATTTCAAACAGAAGCTGCTCTCGCTGCGCTCGGAAACGGAACGCCTATCCTTGCTAATTAATTATTTCGAAAGCATCCTCCCGAACATCCAGCGCGCCGCTCGCGCCCGCGAAAAAGCGGGCGGCAACGGGCATGTCCGCTGAACCCTGTCCACTGAACCCTGTCTACTGAACCTGCGTTAGCAGTTGGTCATTTGTCGCTCGCTGGAACGCCTCGCGAATTTTGGCGGCCAGCGACTAGCGACAAACGACTGCTCCTTCTCCGCGTATAATTCAGGAAAGCAGTCTTCCTGGGGGTTGTCATGAGTTTTCCGCGCACGCTGGGCGAATTGCGCCGCAGTGAATTTTCTGAAGAACATTTGCGCACCCGCCGCGTGAAGGATGAACTTCGGGACAATCTCATCGCCCGCTTGCGTCACCACGACGATGCCAGCATTTTCCCCGGAATCGTTGGGTACGACGACACAGTCGTACCGCAGATCGTGAATGCGGTTCTCTCGCGGCACAATTTTATTTTGCTTGGCCTGCGCGGACAGGCCAAAAGCCGCATCCTGCGTGCTCTCACAACATTGCTCGATCCTCAGATGCCATATCTTACCGGCTGCGAGATCCGCGACAATCCATACACGCCGATCTGCCGCCGCTGCCGCGAAGAAGTCACGCGTCTTGGCGATAGCGCTCCCATTTCCTACCTCACTCCCGACGAGCGTTACGTGGAAAAACTCGCCACCCCGGATGTCACGATCGCCGACCTCATCGGTGACATCGATCCCATCAAGGCGGCCCGCGGCGGACATGAACTGTCCAGCGAGTTCACGGTTCACTATGGCCTGTTGCCCCGCGCCAATCGCGGCATCTTCGCCGTTAACGAACTCCCCGACTTGGCGGGGAAAATTCAGGTTGGCCTGTTCAACATCATGCAGGAAGGCGACGTGCAGATTAAGGGATATCCGATCCGGCTGCCGCTCGACGTCGCGATCGTCTTTAGCGCGAATCCCGAAGACTATACGGCCCGTGGAAAAATTATTACGCCGCTGAAAGACCGCATCGGCTCCGAGATTCGCACGCACTATCCCGCAACTGTGGATGAAGGCATCGCCATCACCGCGCAGGAGGCATGGACTCGCCGCAATGGCCACGCCATGCACCTGCCCACCTACATTCAGCAAGTGATCGAGCGCATCGCTTTCGCCGCACGCGAAGATAAGAAAATCGATAAGCGCTCTGGAGTCAGCCAACGTTTGCCGATCTCCGCGATGGAGAACGTGATCTCGAATGCGGAGCGCCGCGCGCTTCGCAATGACGAAAAACTGGTCGTGCCGCGCATCAGTGATGTCTACGCCGCGTTACCTGCCATCACCGGAAAGCTCGAACTGGAATACGAGGGCGAGATGAAAGGCGCAGATTTCGTGGGCCGGGAATTAATTCGCTCCGCGATTGCCAAGACTTACGACGAATATTTCACTGGCGCCAATGTGCAGCAGATTGTGCAGTGGTTCGACCTAGGCGGCGAAATTCAGTTGTCGGATTCTGTCTCCGCCGTCGAAGCACTCGAAAACCTCAAGGAAATTCAGGGCTTGGTCGAGAAGCTCGGCCCGCTCGGCGTTTCACAAAAAGAAAGCCCCGAGCAACAAGTTTCGGCTGCGGAATTCATTTTAGAAGGGCTGCACGCGCACAAAAGGATCGGGCGGAACGAAGAACGCATTTTCAAGGCCGGAGAAAAAAAGCCAGAACCGCAGCGCGAGAAAGCATTCGAGAAGGAAGAACCGCCGTACCGGCAGAGAAGACAGTTTAATTAGCCGTTCATTTGCCAGAGATGAAACTGCTACTCCGTTGTGCGCTTTTCGCCGCAGGACTTGTGGCCTGCTGCCTCGCTGCCACGATATTGTGTGTTACGAAGGCCTGCGGCGCAGCCACGATACCGACGCTCACGGTAGCGTCTGCATTGCTTTCGCCCGGGCTGGTACTGATGAGCTTTATTTATCAGAGGCTCGCAGTAGTACTAGTCGACAGCTTGTTCGCATACGTAGCAAGCCCTATTCCTGGAATCTTGATTGACGTCCTTATCTATACGGCGGTCTTCTTTGTGCTGGCAAGGCTAGGACAGGCGGTGGTTGCAAGGCGGAAGATCGTCAATGATCGAGTGACACGGCCAGGAATGACTACGAGCAACACAATTCCATGAAGCGCATCCGCTATTCCAAATACGTCCCCGATCCGGCCGGCGAAATGAGCCTGGAGGATTTGCTTGGCGCGCTCTCCGATTACCTGCTGCAGAGCGGATTCCAGAGCGACATGTGGTATGAGATGCCTGACGGCGAGCAGAGCCTTGATGACCTGCGCCGCGCCATCGAGCAGGCGCTGATGGAAGGCGATCAATTCGATGAGGAGATGCGAGAACGCCTGCAGCAAATGGCGATGGATGGCGAACTCGACGAGCTCATCGAAAAGCTGATCGAGCGCATGCAGCAGGAAGACTACATTTCAATCGATCTGCCACCAGACCCTTCCCGACCCTCCGGCGGGGGAGGGCAGCTTGGCGAGAATGCTCCGCAAGCGAGATTCGAAATCACCGACAAGAGCCTCGACTTCCTTGGCTTCAAGTCGCTGCGAAACCTGCTAGGTTCGCTCGGCAAATCGAGCTTTGGACGCCACGACACGCGCGACCTGGCCACCGGCATCGAAGCCAGCGGCGCTTCCCGCACCTATGAATTCGGCGACACACTGAACCTCGACATCACCGCCACGCTCTCGAGCGCGATCCAGCGTGAAGGCCTGAGCCTGCCGTTGAATATCGAATACTCTGATCTGCAAGTGCACCAGTGCGAGTATCAGTCTTCCTGTGCCACCGTACTGATGCTCGATTGCTCGCACTCGATGATTCTCTACGGCGAAGACCGCTTCACGCCGGCGAAAAAAGTTGCGATGGCGCTTTCGCACCTGATTCGCACGCAGTATCCGGGGGACTCGCTCTCGCTCGTGCTTTTTCACGATTCCGCCGAAGAGGTGCCTCTGTCGCAACTCGCCCGCGTCAAGGTCGGACCGTATTACACCAACACGCGCGAAGGCCTGCGCATGGCGCAAAGAATTCTGCAACGCCAGCGCAAAGACATGAAGCAGATCGTCATGATTACGGACGGCAAACCATCCGCCCTTACGCTGGAAGACGGACGCATCTACAAAAACGCCTTCGGCCTCGATCCACTCGTTGTCAGCCAAACGCTCGAAGAAGTCTCAAAATGCAAGCGCGCTGGAGTGCTGATCAACACTTTCATGCTCGCGTCGGATTATGGATTGGTGCAGTTCGTTCAGAAAGTCACCGAAATGTGCCGCGGAAAAGCCTACTTCACCACTCCTTACACGCTCGGCCAATACCTGCTCATGGATTATATGTCGAGGAAGACCAAGACCATTCACTGATCATGTGGGGATAGCCGCCCTCGGCTGTCCGGCCGGGGAAGCCTGGCAGCTGCCGACACGGACCCGGTGAACTGCACCCCTCGCCGCGCGCCCCGATCTGCTGTTACTCTTTATTATTCATGGCAAATTGCATTCGATGCGGCCGTCAGCTTCCCGGTATAACCCTCGGCAGGAAGATTTGTCCGTGGTGCGTGCAGCACGAAGCGGCGCAGCGTGGAGAACTGGCTGACGACGCGCCGCAACCTGTCATGCGCAGGCCCTGGGTACAGCGTGGCGAATCGGCTGTCAGCCTGACTCATATCATCTTCGGAATCAACGCGGCGGTGTTTCTCGGCATGGCGCTCTCCGCGACCACCATCATGGACTTCCCTCCCGCTGAGCTTGTCCGCTGGGGAGGCAACCTGGGTGCACTTACGATTTCGGGCGAATGGTGGCGGCTCCTGACCAACGTGTTTGTTCATGGCGGAGTCATTCACATTGCCTTCAACATGTGGTGCCTGTGGAATCTAGGCCAGCTCTGCGAATCGCTATACGGACGCTGGACCTACGCCTGCATCTATCTCGTTTGCGGCGTGGGGGCCAGTCTGGCGAGCGCAGGATGGCATCCTTACGTACCTAGCGTTGGGGCCTCAGGAGCCATCTTCGGCCTCGCGGGCGCGCTGCTGGCGGCTTTCAAGTTAGGAGAGTTCTCGGTACCGCGTGCGGCACTTTCAGGAACGCTGCGCAGCCTCGGCGCGTTTGTCGTTTACAACCTTATCTTCGGATTCGCAATCCCGGGGATCGACAACGCCGCGCACATCGGCGGACTGATCACGGGATTAATCGTGGGGGCGCTGATCGCACTCATCGCTCCGCGCGAGGAGCAAGCACCGCGACGCGCAGGCATCTTTCTCGTGATGATTCTCACGCTCGCAGGCATCGCCATGCAGGTGGCTCATCACTATAACGTTCCGTTGCGTCTGGGACGCACTCCGTTCTCACGATCCGACAATTGATCCCGCCCTTTTTACTTCGGACGACTAGACATCTCATAAATAGTCCGCTGCAGGCAGTTGAGGTCCCTCAGGGGGCTAAAGCCCTCGTCTTTACTGGTCCTGGGCGGCACGGCTGGAAGCCGTGCCCTTTCAAAGCTATTTATGAGATGGCTTAGATGGCTTCTAGCTTTTCAACTCCCCTACTGCTCGCCAAGCCTGGTTGATCGCCTCATCTGTATAGGCGGCGGCGCCAGCGTCCGAGTTGGCGATGGCGATTCGTCCAAAGGGCTTGCGCGCTACTTCGCACGGAGTTTCGCCGCCCTCGACTACGAATGAATCGAATAGTGAGTTGTATTCGTAGGCGTAACCGTGCGGCCAACGGTTCACAGTAATCGCCGCGATGTCGCGCGCAGGATCAAATCCGCCGGGCCCCAGCGTGCGCGCCAACTGCTCTCGGATATTGTGTTCCATGGTTTCGAACGTCGTAGTGAACAGCTCGATGCGACCAATGCGGTACTGGTCCCGCGCGGGAAGGCCCGCCTGGCAGGGAGCCTTACTCATATGCACAATAACCGGATCCTCCGGCGCGCGCGGGCAGCGATAGTCACCGATGTTAACCGGCAGATCGATGTCAACGCTGGTATGGTAGCCACCAGGTGCGTAGATCGCATTTGCGCCAAGCTTTTGAAACGCCTTCCCGTTGTGCAACAGCACATTGCTGTAGAGAAGCGGAACTTTAGTCGCGAAGGCGAGCGCCTGCTTCTGAGCCTCCGGGAATTCCTCGCAGAGATACGGGATCATCATATTCCAGCAGGCCAGGATGCAGTGTTTGGCTCTTACGGTATACGTCTTGCCGCTGCAGGCGTAGGCGATCTCGACCTCCGTGGCTCGCGCCGGATCACCTGCATGCCTTACTCGCACGACGGTGCTGTTCAATCGAATACGCACGGACGATGTTTTGTCATCCAGCTTCTCGTAGTTCGCCTTGGCCGTAACCACATCCGTCGCGATGTTACCTGGCACGGCGTCGGGGATCAACTTGCGCACCAGCAGGCGCGCGATGCTGGCATTGCCATCGGGAAAGTGGAAGAAATATTTTCGTTCGTTGCTCAACCCTTCAGGATTGCCCAGCATTCCGGTGAAACCCGGGTACCCCGCTTCCCACGCGTCAAGCGCCGGAACCGCCTCGATTCCGACGCCAAACAGCGGTTGCGAAATGGTCTGGTAGAGGCGAATCACGTCGCCGTGCATGCCCGCCAGTTCGGTCAGAAAGCGGGCATAACTGATGCGCGCCAGGCGCGCTTTTTTCTGTTCGGAGTTAAGACCTGGGAGATAGTCTTTCTTTTCGCGGCACAAGCGAGCGACATCCTTGCGTGCCTGTTCCGCAATCGGCGCCTCGGCGATGAAGTGTTCCCAGGCATTGGGACCGGCGACTGCGAGGTCATAAGTTTCGCCCCCCGGAAACGGGCAGGGATCGTCCACCAGTTTGTCAGTGCCAAAGGTCTCTTTGTCGAAAAAAATCTTTGGAACTCGCCCCGCGGAGCCGTAGAGATTGCGGTCGAGGTATTTTGGAAAGCTGGCGACGTCGATTCCCAATTCCTCGATCACGCTCTTCGCGACTGCACTGTAAGGTTGCGGGCTCTCGATCGAGTAAGTCCCGCCATAGCCGATAAGAGTTCGGTTGCCGAGGCGGAACTCGTTGCGCTTGGCGTGGCCGCCGAAGTCGTCGTGGTTGTCGAGGACGAGAATACGGGCGTTCGCGCCAGCAGTTTTGCGATAGAAGTGCGCGGCGGAGAGGCCGCTGATGCCGCCGCCCACAATCACGAGGTCGTAACTCTCGCCGGTATCTTTTGGCGTGCCTGCTGTGTCCCAGAAGGTACCGTCGCGTAACGCGTGCGCCGTTTCGAACGACCCGGCATGGCTGCCGCGCAGTCCCGTCAGCGCGGGAGGATAGTAGTTGGGCACCTTCTCAGGATCGCTACCGCCCGCGGCGAACAGACGCGACGGCATCAGGGAAGCGCCAACGGTTACGGCCACGCCGTTGAGAAAATCGCGGCGCGTGATGTTGCGCTTCATCCCCAGTTCGCGGTCGGTCAGATCGCTCATTGCTGTAATCAGTCTCGGCCACGGATTCGCAGGGATCTTCACGGATAATCGCTTAGCGCTCTCTTTTTTGCGTTTATCCATGTAGATCCGCGGGCAATTCGGCCCTCGGTTCTCAGCTTTCAGCTTTTTTCACTGCCAGTTCCGCTCCCTGAAACCCGATACGGCTGTGCGTGCCGTCGCAAAAAGGCTTGTTCACCGAGCCGCCACAGCGGCATAAAGAAAAGGCAGGCTTGCCGGTTAGATCATAGGGAGTTCCGTTTGCATCGACGAGTTCAACGGCGCCCTCGGGCGCTTCTACACGGAACGGGCCATTGGGACGGACGGTGATTTTCACTTGAGCCATTCGTTTGATTCCTCCAACCTTGCGGGATTCTAGTAAGGATAAAAGATATCATCAGGCGGGGGCGGGTGTCGCCTGAGCACTTCATGCGAGCTCGAGGAGGGGCTGCGACCCGACCAACTTGGGCCGCTGGACGGGCGAGGGCGCCCGTCCCCATATGAGCTGTGATGATCCACACAGCCTGGGTGGTGCGAAGAGTGATGCTACGCAGCCAGGGAACTCGCTGAGACCAGGCTGCGGTAGAGTTCGAGGTAGTCGTCGATCATGCGCTTGGTGGTGAAACGTTCGCGGGCGCGGGTGTAGGCACGATCCGAATAGGCTTGGCGCAGGGCGCGATCGGAATCCAGTTGACTCAGGGTGTCAGCCAGACTACGGGCGTCGTTGGTACGGAAATAGAGCGCGGCATCGCCCCAAACTTCGCGGAAGGCAGGGATGTCATTGGCAACAATGGCGCAGCGGGAGAATGCGGCATCGAGAGCTGACATGCCAAGTGGCTCATAGCGCGCTGTAGCGGCGTAGATGGCGGCGCGGCTGTAGAGGGCGCGCAATTGAGCCTCGGTCTGCGGGCCGCGGATGGCTACGGAACTCGTATCGGTCGCGACTTTCACGTCGGCGCGGATCGGAACGCGGGGCACCGGCACGGTTTGCTCCGCACCGACAATGCACACCGAGAATGGCTGCGAATGTTGGGTGAGCAAGAAGACCTGCTTGCCGGCATCGACCAGCCGGCCCACCGAGAGGACGGAGTCGTCTTTGCTGACGTAAGGATTGAAAAAGATGGGATTGCGTCCGGGATAGATTACCGCCTCGTGGCGGGAACGAGTGTAGTTGGCGCGAATGCTGTCGAGCATCCATGCCGACGGTGCAACGAGAGCGCTCGCGGCCGCAATTCCGCGGACAATGGTATCGCGATACCACTTGAGCCAGCGAGTAGGCCGTGGCGAGCAACCTTGGACAGCTTGCGTCCAACTGATGACATCGCCGTGAGCCATTATCACCCGAGGAACGTCGACAGGTAGGTTGCCATGGCAAAACTGGTGCAGGTGAAGGATGTCCGGCTGCACTTCGCGCACGAAGCTGGCGAGGAACTGAGAGGATTCGAGCAAATCGTCCGGAGCTTCGTCCATCCACTCCAGGCGGAAAGCAGTCGGCCGATAGTCGAGGCCGTGAAGGAGGTCCATCCATGCAGTCTGTTCGGGCAGGGGGATCTCGCCAAAGCTGACCAGCGTAACTCGCACGCCACGCGTGACCAGTCCCGTGACCAGTTCGCGGGTGTAGGTCCAGGAGCCTGAGATGGTATCCGCCGTCACCAGGACGTGCACAAAAACCTCCCACGGATATGCCGGAATCCGCAATAGTGGCTTGATCCGGCGTGTAGCGCAGGCCTATTCTAGTGCGAATGAGGGGACACGTCGACGTTTTTTTGCAATGGGAGGGATTATTTGGCTGAATCCTGCTGGAAAGCATGAAGAAGTAATCGCTGGATCATAGGCAAAAGACCTTAAAAGCACCTCAGTGCACAGTCATCCTGACTCGCATGTCGCGAGCGAGATTGTCGATAAGTCGAATTTTCTCAACAGCGGGACCGGGAACGCCGGGAACAGCCATCGCCAGTTCGCAGGAAAGCAGCATGGCCGTGAGCGACTCGAACATCTCGCTGTGAACCTGCTGCTCGACGGAACGGCGGGCTTGCGTTTCTTCGCGCTGGCGGCGGTGCAGGGCGGAGCGCACTTCGCGCAGCAACCGCTGCATGCCACTGACTGCAAAGTTCACGTAAACGGGAAACGCCGTGCCCAGAAGGTCGAGAACATGATCGCTTTCGCCAGGTTCGTTCTCAAGAAGAAACTGATCCAGGACGACAACCGAATAAGACTGTTCGCGCAGCCGGGCCAGAGATTGCTGCAGGTTCTCAGCCCAGTGGGTTTCGTCCCCGGTGGCTTCCTTGAGAGTGGCAGCGCACTCCAGGCCGCGTTCTGAAGGTGTTATGAGAAGAATCATGCTCTTTCCATAGCACGCAAGGGACCACAAAGACTGCCTCGAAAGGAAAGGGCTTAGCAAGCGCTATCGAGTGCTCCGTTCCCGTTACGGAGCGCGCGGGTTCTACGTCAGTTCAGTATCGAACTTTTCAGTATCGAGTAGTTTCATGATTGAGGAGGGCGCGCGTCCAGAACTCCGTAGCGATCCAAGTTACTCCCACGCTGCCTATAGGGCACATGGGGCGGGATCCCGATAGGGATGTAAACTGCTTAGGTTTGCGCCGCGTAATCCTTCAGCTTGCGGTATAGCGTTGTCTTGCCAATGCCCAGCAGGCGAGCGGCTTGCAGCTTGTCTCCATTGAGCTCCGCAATGGCGCTGAGGATAGTCTGCCTTTCCAGTTCTGCCATAGGAACAATTTTGTGTCCGTGTCCGTTGCCATTGGTGGCTGCAGCGACATGCGTGCTGCCAATCGCCGGGGGCAAGTCCGTGACATGGATTAAGGGGCCGCTGGTAAAGGCGAAGGTGCGCTCCAGACAGTTTTCCAGCTCGCGGACATTGCCTGGCCAGTCGTAAGCCAACAGAACCTTGACGGCTTCGTCGCTGAGGACTTTTTCGTGCCCTGAGGCCCGCGAGCAGCGCTCTGTGAAATGAGCGAGGAGCAATGGGATATCTTCGCGCCGTTCTCGCAGCGGAGGGATCCGCAGGCTGAGAACGTTCAGGCGAAAATACAGGTCGCGGCGAAAGGTGCCCTCCGTTACCGCCTGCTCGAGGAGCCGGTTGGTGGCGGCAAGAATGCGGACATTGATAGGAACGCGGCGCGTGCTGCCCACAGGGCGGATTTCCTTCTCCTGGATGGCGCGCAGAAGTTTGGCCTGGAGATCGACAGGAAGCTCGCCCACTTCATCCAGAAACACGGTGCCGCCTTCAGCGATGGCCAACAGTCCATCCTTGGATTGATTGGCTCCAGTGAATGCACCCTTCACATAGCCGAAGAGTTCGCTTTCGATCAAGGTGGGCACCAGCGAGCCACAGTCAACGGGAATAAAGGGTTTGTCATGGAAGCTTCCCGAGTAATGAATGGAGCGCGCGACCATTTCCTTGCCGGTACCGCTTTCGCCAAGAATCAGCACCGGATGGGAGCTGCTGGCGGCTTTGGAGATGATGCGGTAGAGCTTCTCCATTTCGGGGGCCCGGCCGACGATACCGCCGTATCCTTCCTTGGATTTGAGCTTCTCGCGCAGCATACGATTTTCGGTCTTCAATTTGAGATGGTTGGAGACCCGCTCCAATAAAATCTTGAGCTCGTCAACACTGAAGGGTTTGGTCATGTATTCGTAGGCGCCTTGCTTCATGGCTTGCACAGCCGACTGCACCGTGCCGCAGCCAGTTACCACGATGACCAGGGCCTCTGGACGCTGGCTCTTGATATGGCGGAGAGCCTCCAGGCCGCCGGCGCCGGGCAATCGGAGATCGAGCAAGATCGCATCTATGCTTTGGGTCTGGAGGATGCGGTAGGCCTGCTCGGCGGAATCGGCGACGTAAGCCATGAAGCCCAGGGACAAGGCAACTTCGCGGCAAGCATCGCGAATCGAGCGTTCGTCATCGACGATCAGAAGGTTCAGAAAATTCGCGGCCATAATCTGAGGAGCGGGAAGAGTGGACGAAAGAGGGGCTACAGCTGCTGCGGTCATAAGATTGATTCCTTCTTGACTTCTTGAAATGGGGTTCGAGGTGTTTTGCCGGAAGCTGGATCGGCTGAATCCAGAGGTTCGGGATCGACAAACTCCGCGGATCGTGGAAAAAAGACCATGGCGCGCGTGCCTTTGCCGGGTTCACTTTCGTAATGGATCATTCCGTGATTGGTGGTAACGATGCCGCGGACTGTGGTGAGCCCCAAGCCCCTGGCTTCCGTGGCGGGCTTGGTAGTGAAGAAGGGTTCAAAGAGATGCTGGCGAGTCTCGGCGTTCATGCCAAGACCGTTGTCTGCCACCGTGAGCAGGACGCAGGGAAGCCCGGGAAGAAAGTTTGGCGAGATCATCCCGGCCACCGGACGGAATTGGCAATTGCTGGTCTCGACTGCGATGCGGCCACCAACGGGCAGCGCATCGCGAGCATTGAGCACCAGATTCAGGAGGATTTGTTCGGCTTGTGCCCGGGCGATCTTGATCGCACCCAATTCCGGGTCAAGGCGCAGTTCGAGGACAATGTTGTCGCCAATCAGGCGGGTCAGCAGATCCCGCATTGCCGCGGCAATTTCATTGAGGCTCACCAAACCCGGCGCACTCGCTTGCGGACGCGCACATAGGAGTAACTGCTGCACCAGGCCGCTGGCTTGTACAATAGCGGTGCGTATTTCGTCGGCGTAGCGACGCCTGCAGTCGCGTGCGTCGAGAGTGGAAAGCAGCAGATCGCAGTAGAGCATCACGCCGGTCAGCAGGTTGTTGAAGTCATGCACAACCCCCCCGGTCAGACGACCAATCGCCTCCCACCGCTGAGCTTGTAGCGGGCTTTCGCTGGACAGAGCTTTAACGTTTGCTGGCTCAGCAGCAGCCTGTTCAGAGACTAGCAGTGCATGGTCGGGCTCGCCGGCAAGACCGGTTTGACGCCATGCAGTCCATTTCGCGCCGGGTTCGCCAGGGCTTGTGACCGCAGCTTCGAGGACGAAAGCATTGCGTCTGGAATCGAGGATATCTCGCAGTAGTGAATCGGTTTGGTCGCGGTCCTGGGGACAAAGCAATTCGCAGAAACGCAGCAAACTTTTGTTCGCATCGCCTGCACTCAGGCCCCGCTCGAAGGCGGGATTCATCTCGACAATCACTCCGTCGGGGTTGCACCGGGCCACAGCCAGGGTCGAGTGCTCGAAAAAGGCGCGGAAAGCCGCCTCCGCGTTCTCCGCCGGGGAGAAGCCTGGCCACGGAAATGGAGTTGCTGTATTCATACTGCTACTATGTCGCGTGGCGAATCCCGGAAGAAAGCCCGCGATGGGCGACCCGATACCTCGGTGCTCCTGAAATGGGACCGCCAAAGCGGACTTGGCAGAGACTCCTCTGACTTCTTGCCCACTATAGGAGGACCAATCTGATACTGCGAAGGGCACACGTCACTTCGAATCAGGAAAATTCTGTGGAAAAACCAGGAAGTGGTCGTTTCTCTTAAACTTAGCGAAATGATGATAATGATCGCTATTCCCTGGTTGAATCGGGACTTACCCGATTTGCGATGGGGCCCGGATCGTCGAAGATGACCGGAGCTGTCAATCGGAATGTCAGACGGCGCCCCTTTTGGACCCGGATACTGTTTAACCGGATATGGTTGGACGCGGAGGAAACGTTCGAGGGCTCGATGGTTCCGCGGGCGAACAAACTGGATGTTTGAAGTGCGACCGGCCTACCCGCGACCGTGATGGCGTCCAGGGTTAATTGGAAGTAGCCCATAGCCCGGGCTCGGTCGATCTCAGATTGAGTAGATTCTATACGTCCTGTAACCCCTGTTCCCCGGTCAACCAGCGTGACTCCGTCAAGGGCAATGGGAGCAGCAACGGAAGCGGCGAAAGCGTCCCCGGCGTGATCCTTGGAGGCGGACAGTGAGCCGAGCAATTGCACAGTCAACAGAGTTCCAGCGGGCAGCCCCCGCGGATGCGATCCGCGAAACGGTACGGCACCGCCCGATTTTTGATCCGGCGGCACCGCTGGCCGCGCACTGTCGCTGCCTGATGTGGTCTTCGGATTTTCTGAGTGAAACGGAAGCTTTTCCCGACTGACCGCCGAAGCCTCGTCTGCACTGTGCAAGGGATCGCGGCCAGCGCATCCCGGGCTCAACATTACAGCAAAACAAAACGCAACCAAGGCAGCGCGGCGATTCAGGTCACAACGAAGCTTGGACATCGAGTACATCGTCGCCCGCTTTTCCGCTTTATTGTAAGTGGCAAGTTAAGTACCAGAATGATGTCAAACAAATCAAACACTTACCAAATCAAGGAGAACTCAATCCATGTAGAAGTTGCTTGGTTGGAGCAAGTTCGGGCTTGCTTCCCGCGAGCTGGAGAGAGATTCCCTCCTCCGGTCGCGTCACCCTGTTTCCAAAGTTCGAGCACAGATGGAAAGCAGAAGATAGGCTTCGTCCTGGCCCCGGCGCCCTCTGCCCTCTACGCGAAAAAGAAATCGCGGAGGACGCATGCGTCCTCCGCGAGAGTTTTCCGCGCCTGGTGTGAGGCGCGTTACTGTTTGTTCATCTTCTTCTTCGGAGCCGGCTTGGCGGCTTTCTTTTTCGCCTCGCCTTCCCTGCCCCCGATCAGCGTCAACGCATCGGTTGAGTTGAAGGGGAATTGGCGAACCGAGGTTTGGCCAGTGGTGCTCAGAGTGACATCCACACGGCGATTGCTCGCCATCCTGATGGTCGCTATGTTCTTGAGAGCTCTCTGGCGCTCCTCTGGGCTGAGCTCGGGATTACTCTCAATCTCGCCCTGCACTTGCTCAGTGGTCAGGTTATCTTCCTTGCCAAACGCCTTGGTGTCGATGTCCTCGGCGGGAACTCCCTGTTCAATGAGGAAGGACTTCACGCGGTTGACACGACGTTCAGTGAGTGCCTGGTTGTATTCCACCGTGCCACGTTGATCGGCGTGGCCGCCAAGAATCAAGTGAGCGCCCGGCTTCAATTCCAAATAGGCTTTGAAGTCAGCGGCGAGCCCAATCAACGTTTTCTGTTGGCTCAGCAGCAGACCACCTTGGGGATTCGAGGGGTGGGGAGCATTGGTTACAAAGTAAATGCTGTGCAGGTTGAGACGCGATTCCAGCACCTGGATCTGCGGATTCGGGGGTGGTGGACTCTCGATCATCACCTGGGTTGAGGCTTGGGCGGTGAGCCCGCGCGAGTCGGTACAGGTCGCGCCGATTGCGATCGTCGAACCTGGCCATGCGCCGGTGGTGTTCAGGGAGGCCGAGGTTCCGCTGCCAGAAATGGTGCCGCTGCTCGACGTCCACGTTGCAACAGTCACAGAGACGTTGTCGGGGCTGGTGCAATTCGCCGACAAGCTCACAGTCCCTCCAGCCTGTAGGCTGGTCGGGGTAGCAGAGATTGACATCGTAGGCGGATGCTTCGGCGGAAGCGGTTTTACGGTGAAGTTTGCCGAGCAACTCGCTTCATTGTTTTTCTTCTCTTTTGGGTCTGTGACATGCGCAGTGACAGCATAACTGCCAGGAGCGGCGTTCGCGGTATCGATCTGCGCCGTTGTGTCTTTGCCTGCGATCTGGCCGCCATTGGCACTCCAGGCATAGGTGACGCTGTGCTTGGGATTAAAGTTGCTGGCAGTAGCGGTTGCTGTGATCGGTTCGCCCACCAAAACTTCGCTGGGCTGCACGGAACAAGCAGCCGACGGGGTCACTGGCGGAGCTCCGCCGAAATTGAATACAAGGCCGGTACGCAGGAGTATGCCTTCAAAGGAAGCCCGCCGAAGACTGGGGAAATCAGGCGAGGCAAAATCGGCATAGTTGTGACGTCCCCAGTCGTTGTCGACTTCAAACAAACGAAACGATAGCCACTTGCGGATGGGCAGATCCATTCCGCCGCCAAAGAGGCCGCCGATTCCATTGCTTCCGTTGAGGCCACTGACGTTCAGGCGATTCAACCCCAACGTGGCGTGCAGAAAGAAATTCGCATTATCGGTGCGCCACATCACGCGTGGGCCGGCCGAGACTGTAGTTTCGTAATTGCTATCGCCCCAATTATGACCAAGATCAAACTCCACTCCAAAATGCGGATCGAGATTGTAAGTAAAAGCGGCGCCAAATCCTTTGGACATATCTGGCACCTTAAAGGCAACCGGATTGTTTGCGTCTCCGAAGGGGGTCGGGGTCCATCCGCCCGGATGCAACCATTCATATCCCACAAATAAGTCCCACTTGGGATTCGTGTCACTCTGCGCATACGCCGGACTTGCTACGAGAGATGCCGATAGAACTATAAGAAGGCCCGCAATGATACGGACCTTTTCCAAACAGCCGGATTCTGACATTCCTTACCTCCAAAGTGATTGCGCGCCGGAACGCAATATGCTGACGCGCACAAAAAATGCGGGATTAACAGCTGGGCCCTACCCGGGAACCCGCAATTGTAACCCAGAGAAGAGTTGAAGCCAAAAGAATCATTTCACAAAGTGCCGCGTGAAATAACCACTGGAAGCTTGTCTCAAAGTGATATGTCAGGCACTATCGTCGCTGGCACACACTCGGCCACGCCGCTGACAGAACGGACCCCAGAGCTTGCTCCATGGGAAGTTGGCCGCGTATGGTTGTACTCTCTGCGTTTGACACGCGTGTTGATGGCTCCGAGAGTTGAAGAAAACCGTTCTTTATAGGCAGGCAAGAACCAAGGAATGAGTCACGAAAAAGTATTGATCGTCGAGGACGAAGAAAACGAACGGACGGGCCTGGCTGAACTGGTTTCGTCCTGGGGCTATCGCGCCGAAACCGCGTGCGATGGGGTCGAAGGTCTGGAAAAAGCGGAGCAATGGACTCCGTCCATAGTGGTTACTGATCTCAAGATGCCCCGCATGGGAGGCATCGACCTGCTGCAACGACTGGGGGAGCAGTCGCAAGCCATGGCGGTGATTCTGGTGACAGCGCAGGGAACGATCGATAGCGCGGTGCAAGCCATGCGCATGGGAGCCTACGACTACCTGACCAAGCCCATCGATACGAACCGGTTGCGCACGATGCTGCAAAACGCTTCCGCGCTGCTGGGCACGCGTGCCGAACTGGAGAGCGCTCGCCGTAAGCTACGAGATTCGGGTAACTTGGGACAACTTCGGGGCGGGTCGCGGAAAATGCAGGAGATTTTCCGGTTGATCGAGTTGGTCGCTCCCAGCACCGCTTCGGTGCTGATTACCGGAGCGAGCGGTACAGGTAAGGAGCTAGTGGCTCGCACAATTCATCAGCTGAGCCCTCGGCGCGATCGGCCATTTGTGGCGATCAACTGTGCGGCCATCCCCGAAACTCTGATTGAAAGCGAGATTTTCGGCCACGAAAAGGGAGCATTCACAGGCGCGCTGGAGCGCCGCACGGGCTGCTTCGAACTGGCGGAGGGAGGCACTATCCTGCTGGACGAGATCGGGGAAATGCCGGTGGCAACTCAGGCAAAGCTGTTGCGCGTACTTGAGGATCACAAGCTCCGCCGCCTAGGCAGCAAAGTGGAGACGTCGGTGGACGTGCGCGTGCTTGCCGCCACCAATAAAATTCCGGATGAGGCGGTGGCCAGCGGCGAATTGCGAAGCGATCTTTATTACCGGCTCAACGTCTTCAATATTCACATGCCGCCTTTGCGGGAGCACAAGGAAGACATTGCCGATCTGGTGGATTTGCTTTTATCGGAAATGAGCACCAAGCACGGCCGAAAAGTCGCCGCCGTCAGCGAGGCGGTAATGAATTCGTTCAATAACTATTCGTGGCCGGGGAACGTTCGCGAACTTCGCAACACGATTGAACGCGCCGTGATCGTGTGCGACAGCGGCATGATCGAGACCAAGCATCTGCCTCCCGGATTCGGTCACGCGCCCCTGCGCACCGCCGCCAACGATCCCGATGCAGTACGTCTGGGAGTAGGAACGACCGTGGGAGAGGCAGAAAAAATGCTCATTCTGAAGACTCTGGAATCCACCAGCAATAACAAGACGCGGGCTGCAGAAATTCTCGGTATTAGCTTGAAAACCTTGCATAATAAGCTCAAGGAGTACGGCAGCAACTCTTCGGATGTAGAGGCTGGCAAGGAGGAACAAGCGCAGTGAGCAGTGAGCAGTGAGCAGTGATCAGTGGTCAGTGGCCAGTAGAGGACTTTCGATGCCCGCTTCAACTAGCCACTGATCACTGGCTACTGTTTTCCCATGCGACGCAAAGCCATTATCGTGCTCACCATCACCTTCATGGTGACTGTGATGGTGGCTGCCTTCTCGTATCTTTACATCTCGAGTTTGCTTCGCCAGCGCATCACCAACGCCTACGAAAACGCCACCCTTCTGACCAAACAGCTTGCCGACTTCGCCAGGAACGATCTTCCAGACTTTACCAGTACGCGTGTGGACACCAATGATCCCGTAGCGATGCGGCGCGCCATCGCCGAATACTTGCCGATGGATACAAATCTCCTGAACAATCTCGAAACCGACCGGGATTATTGGCCGTACATTTACGACGTTTCGGTGATCGACGCGAAGGGCAAGGCACTGTTGCACACGAACACGCAATTGGTAGGCAAGCCAGTTGCCGCGCGGCCGGATTTCAACGCGGTCAAGACGGCTCGCTTCCGGGAGCAGCTTCGCGTGGTGTACAGCCCGCCGGCTGTCTACGACGTGAGCTGGCCTCTCGAACTGAACGGAGCGCCTTTCGGCACGATCCGCATCGGAGTTTCCACGGTCTTTCTGAAGAATGAAATCAACCCGTCGCTGGTGCGCTCTGTCTTTTTCTCGATTGCTTCGATATTCGTTTCTGTATTGCTGGCGGCCGGCATATCGAATCTTGCTCTCGGACCGCTCAAACAAATCAGCCTCAACCTGGACCACGTTACGTCAGGTTCGGCTGAGGAGATCTCCGGAGACGAGTCTGAACACGATGAGTTCGGACTGGTTACGTTGAAGATTGCTAATCTGGGCCGGCAGATGCGAGACAGCCGGGAAATTTTTTCTGCGCTAAAAGACAACGTCGACCAACTGATGTCGACTTTACAGGACGGCTTGATGCTCTTCACGCGTGACTCTCGCGTGGTGCTGGTGAGCGCTCCGGTCGAACAATTCCTTGGCCGCCCTCGCAGAGAATTGCTGGGGAGAGCCGCAGCAGAAATTTTCTTCCAGGACTCGAATGTGGGGACGCTGGTGCTTGATGCCTTCGAGCGAAAACGTCCTCTGGTGCAACGCGAGTTGATCACCGCAGCTGGCAGGAGGGTTCAGATCTCACTCGATTTTGTACAGGAAAAAAATACTCAGATCGGCGCTCTACTGATCATGCGCGATGCCGACTCGGTTCGGCGCATCGGAGACGAAATCGAGACGTCCCGCCGACTGTCGGCCAGCGGCCGCGTTACCGGCGGGGTTGCGCACGAAGTTAAGAATCCCATCAACGCCATCGTCCTCCACCTGCAGCTCTTGCAGAATAAGCTGTCGCAGTTAGACCCAGATACACGGCGCCACATGGATATTATTGGAAACGAGATTCACCGGCTGGACCGCGTAGTGCAAACCCTGGTGGACTTCATGCGGGCGCGCGAGTTGCACCTTGTGGAAGTGGATTACCGCCGCCTGCTCGATGATGTTGCCCAGCTGGCCGCCCCGGACGCGGAACAACATGGCGTCATTATCGAGCGCGCACGATGGCATGAGCCGCTCCCGGTAAAGGTGGATCTCGATTTTATGAAGCAAGCTCTTCTGAACGTCGTGGTTAATGGAATCCAAGCCATGCCTCAGGGAGGCCAGCTAACTATCTCTGCGCGCCGCAACGACGATATCGTCGTGACTGAAATTCACGATCAAGGCATGGGTATTCCCCGCGAGGTTCAAAATAAGATCTTCGAGCTTTATTTCACGACCAAGAAAGACGGCAACGGCATCGGGCTGGCGCAGACTTACCAAATCCTTGAGTGGCATTACGGTTCGGTGGAATTTGAATCAACCGAAGGCGAGGGAACAACGTTCCGCTTTCGCCTTCCTCTGGCTGTGTCGAGTGCGGATTCGGAGCACGAGGCTGCGACCCATTCGAACTCGTGACCTTGTGAGCCGGCCAGTCCGCATTTTTGGGGTTGAACTTATGTGGGAACAGCCGCCCCTTCGAAAAGCTCAGGGCTGTCCAGTCGCGCGAAGCTCGACGGGCTCTCTCATCGGCAACTTGAACCGCCCGTGAGCAGAACGACCCGGATGCGTAGCGTAGAATTTAACCTGCCCCAGGACAGGATTGAATATGAATCTGGCCACAATCCTCGCATTTTATTTTCTAAGCTTGGGATGGTCGCCGCCGCTGGTCCGTGCGACGCAAGTCGCGCAGCAGCAACCGGCCGCTGTGACAGACGGGAACTCCGCCCCGACGCAGGGCGGCGCCGCACCCTCCCAGACGCAAACGCCAACCAGCGCGGACTCCACAAAGCCTGCGCCTTCGCCTAACGGAAGGGCGCCAAAGTCCGGCGGCCAGGCCCAGCCGCCTGCCAAACGTCGCCGCCATCATAAGACAACGATTTATCCCGACTGCACCATCTCTCCAACGCCGCTCCACCCCATGCCAGCCAACTCCACCGATTCAGCAAAGTCCTCGGAAGCCTCTTCAACCGGCACCACTTCAAACAAGAATGGCTCAACAAACAGCCGAACTACGAATGGAAGTTCGGCCAAAGCCTCGACCAAGGCTGGTGCAGCACCTTTGAAACCGTGTCCACCTCCCAAGAAAGTTGTCCGTAACGGAGGGTCAGAAGAGCCCACGATTCAACTGATGGGTGGCACGCCCGCTGAGCAGGCTTCACGGCAAAGGTCCACGGACGAACTCACCGCCGCCACCGAAGAGAACATGAAGAAGATCGAGGGCCGTGAGCTCAGCCCAACCCAGCAGGACATGCTAACTCAGATCAAGCAGTTCATGGAACAATCAAAAACCGCTGTCGCTTCAGGAGACCCAGAGCGCGGCCACGATCTCGCCATGAAGGCGCGCTTGTTGTCGGATGAGTTGGTCAAACCCTGAATTGCTCGCGCTGTTGGCACTGGCCGCGGTCACGTCGCGCATAAAGATCAATCTGCCGGGGATTGACGGCAACATGTCAGTCAACCTGCCGTTTCTGTTGATGGCAGTGGTGAATTTAAGCGCAGTGGAAGCGGTCTCGGTCGCCTGCGTTTCCACGGTGGTGCAGTGCTGGCCCAAATTTGACAGCAAGTTCAAGCCTCAGCAAATGCTATTCAACCTAAGCATGATGGCCTTCGCTACCAGCGTGGCCAACTTAATTTGGAACGCGGGCTGGCTTGGAAAAGCGTGGGCGACGGAGCCGCTGACGCTGGCTTTGGCAACCGCTGCTTTCTTTCTTGGGCAAACCGTGCCGGTGGCGGGAATCATCACACTGGCTGAGGGCGAGGCTATGCGCCGCGTCTGGTTGAGCATCGTGCAACTGTCATTCCCCTACTACGTACTCAGCGCGGGATTGACTTCAATGACAAACCTGGTAAGCCATCGATTCGGTTGGCAGGCAGCGTTGCTCGCCTTCCCAGTGATGTTTGGCATCCACCATTCGTACCGCCTTTACTTCGATCGCGCAGTCGAAGCACAACCCATCGCTCCACGTACGAGAGCTGCAACGGCGGGGGCGTAAAGTTAAGAGGCGGGAGGGCTTGACCCGGCGTTATCCTGCAGCATCTTCCATTCGCGGCCACGGCGCCCCGCCCCCGCAAGAGCAGGGTGACCATACAAAACTTGCTCCTAGTTAGTCTCTGCACGTGACTGAAACAAACTGGAACAACCAGCCTTGACGGACACTTATGGCGCGTCTAACCTAACATAAGTTTAGCTCTGCCGAGAAGTTTCCCTAAAGATGTTTGCGCAACTAGACCCGAAGGCGGCGAGAAATCAGCGCAAGCTGCTGGTGGGGTCGCTCGCACTGCATGCCGCCGTATTCGCGTGGCTTTTGCACACTCCGGAGCCTCGATTGTTGATGGCGACTTCGATTGCCCTCGGACGCAATGGCAAGGTGCTCACGCGAATTTACTGGCCCACTTCGTCGCCCGACGATAGCACAACCAGTTCACCTCAGGGCGCACGCGAGGTCTATCGCCACCAGCGACTGGGGCACGAAAAACTCATTTGGAAGCCAACCTCCACCCTGGCGAAGCTGCCTTCCCCCCGTACCGCGCTGCCCCCATCCGCGGTTGCGGACGACTCAAAAACAGCCACACTCGCGAATCTTGGACATGGCGCGACTGCCGGATCTCCCTACGGAACTCTGCCCGGAGGCCCGGTGTACGGGGATGAAATTCGTCCCGCCCTGCCCGTTGCAACCGCCGATCCTGTGGTCTATCCGTGGGAGCGACCGGATTCCGAAGGCAAAGTCGTCATCGAAATCACGATCGATGAAAGGGGAGAAATCGTCCGAAAGAAAGTATTGCAGAGCCTTGGATCCGCGATCGACAGCAAATGTCTTGCTGCGCTCGAGAATTGGCACTTTCGCCCCGCTACCCAAAACGGATCTCCCATTCCGTCGAAACAAGACGCCATTTTCCCCTTCAAGGCGCGCGGCTAGCCTGAATTTTCCAGCCCCGCTTTCTCCTCTCCTCACCGCAATTGCGACCGACATCGAGATCGATCACCCAACGGGTGGGAGTGTTCCATCGCAGCCGAATCTCAAATTACCGCATGGCCGGCTCCTATCGGCTTCGCGCGCCGAGGAGGCTCGCCAACTCTTCTCGCGCCGGCTCCGAATCTGCGGTGTTCAACTCCGCTGACTGCCTCAAGTAATTTTGTGCAGTCACGGAATCCCCAGACTTCAATGCAATCTCTCCGGCATGGCGAAAGAGTTTGGCGTCGCGAATACCGACTTTCAGCGCAGTTTCAATCTGTTTACCCGCTTCTACATCCTGACCGTTGACGTGCAGCGCCCAGGCGTAGGCGTCCAGCGTGTAGACATCCTTTCGCCATGCGTATTCTCGCTCGGCGATCTGTAGTGCTTTAGCGGGCTGCTTCGCGTAGTCGGCGTAGTAGAAGATCAGTTCGCGGTTGGAGTTGTCCTTCTTATTCGATTCCAGAAGCGCTTTGGTTTCAAATTCAGCGAAGGCTTGCTTCGCCTGATCCTCGTGTCCCGCGAGTTGCAATGCTTTGGCCAAATCAAATAAATTCCCGGTGCGCGATGTGGCCTGGTAGCGTTGTCGAAGCAGGACAACTGCCTCTTCATAACGCTTCTGAGCGATGCGAACCTCGGCCAGCGCGCCCACGCTCAGGGGATAGTTCGGGAAAGCCGTCAGCGCCTGTTGCAAAAGCTTTTCGGCCGCATCTGTGTTGCCGGATGCGATACGAAGATGGCTCATCTGCGTCAGCAGCCAGGCGCGTTGCTCATTCTCGGTAGGTGGCGTCGAATCGTATGCCATTTGAAGCAATTCGTAAGAACCATCGATGTCACCAAACAACTCGCGCAGACGCGCCGCATTGATCAGCGCCGGCAGATTGCCGGGGCGAAGATTGAGCATCCACTGCGCTGCCGTCTCGGCGTCTTTGTAATCGCCGAGTTCAGAATACGCAACGGTCAGCAGGCCGTAGACCATGACGTCATCAAGAGATTGCTTGTTCAGGGCCTGTGCGGCACCCAGTGCGGCGGGGAATTCATGTTCACCCAGCAGGATCGAGACCTGAATCTTTTTGGTGTCGAAGTTGTTCGGAGCCAGTTGCAGCGATTTCTCTATTGCGCTCTCAGATTGAGCGTAATAGCGGGCTTCAGAAGTCTCTCGTGCGCGGTGAATCAGCGCCGTGGCGAGCAGGTTGTAGCCGGTATACTGCTCGGGCTTCTCGCTGATCACCCTCTGCGCCTCTGCGATGCTTCGTTCCGCGGGTGACGGCTCAGCCGCGCTCGCGGTTGGATTGGTGCTCGTGATTGGATTGCCTTGCGCGACACAGATCGTAGAAATGCAAATCGTAGAAGCCAAGGTCGCAGCCGTCATCGAGATGAACATTAGCGCGAGAAATTTCTTCATGACGTACCTCACTTTCGGGGAAAAATGGTGGCCGCCGCTCTCTCGCACAGCGGCCACGAGGGTTAGCTATTCAGGACAGATGCCGCCCGGTTGTCCGGTGCATCCCGCTTGTCCAGGTCCAATGTGTACGCTGTTGCGTCCGCTGTTGGCTGGCATGACGTACGGGAAGGAGTTGTTAAATCCTTCCGTTTTGGTGTTTACGCCATCTCCCAAAGGCAACCCAAATTTCGTCGAATCCACCAGGATGCCCTCGATCGCGCGGAGGGAGATGTCGAACACATCGTCGATCGGCCTGCGTCCATTGGGATAGCCGGCGTTGTCGCCGGCGATAAATCCGAGACGCAACTGGCTGCCCACAGGCGTTGGGGGAATGCCAGTGTTGAGGCGGAGCAGATCCGCAACTGGGCCGGCATCCCCGGGACCACAACCAGGACAGATTGGCGGTTCATACTGTGCCAGGATCAGCAAGTCTGTTCGTGGATTCGGCGGGACCGGAACTCCGAGCGAGTGAAGAACAGCCGCCGCCACCGGGTTGAGAAAGAAGTTCGCAAACTGGGAGTCGTTGGCTGGGAAATCCTCGCTAAATCGGTCTTTGAAGCCGGTCCCAATGACAGCTTCATTGATCAGGGAATTGCCTTCGCGGTTCACTTGCTGGAAAGCCCCGGAGCTGCCGTCAGGATTCGGAGAGTTCCGCACCGTGATGTGATGGCGCGCTGTGGCGCCATAGGTTCCGATGACTGCTTGCTTCTCGCTGGCGGGGTGGATCTTGCCGTCGACCATTAGCATCGTGATGGGAACTTCCAGCACGATGGAGTTCACGTTGAATCCTGCCACTGCATCCGGCGCATAGTTATGTATGTTATCCGCATCGATGGTCGGAGACAGGATCGGACCGACTGTCGATGGAAAGTTCACCGAGTCAAAGAAAGCGCCCAGATCGATGAAGAAAGGATCATCGACGGTGCCCGCGAATACGCAAATGCCGTTCCCAAGGTCATAGATGCCTTGATTGAACAGCGATTGATAATCCGGCATGGTCTTTGGTCCGACGTTAGAGGGAACGGCGTACAGAGTCTTCCCGTCGTTGAGCACAGTCGACCTCCCGGTGTGGAGGTTAACCATGGTCACCGTGTAGCTCTGCCGCAAACTCAAACCTTCCGAACCTGTCCCGGAAAGTGAAGTGATTGGCGGAACTCCGGCCAGGTTGCCGACGAATCCGGTGAACAGATTGGGCTGGCGGATTTCGGTGTTAAAGCGGAAATAGAAGGCAATGTCGGGAATACCGTCCTGATTGTTGTCGACGAACATCTCGTATTGCACGCTGTTATCGAAGGGGAAGTAATTGGGCCCGTTACTGGGCTCAAGCAAAGGGTCTACGTTCAGGATGAAAGTTACATTGTTGGGATTTTGGTAGCTGACGAACGCGTACCAGTCTGTAACGTCCGCGCTACGGTCCAGTGCCGTAATCGGCGCTTCGCGATGACTCGACGCGAACAGGCTGCAGGGTGCCAGCATGGACAGCGCCGTCGCGAGGGCCACCAATAGTTTCAACTTCTTCATAGGTGCCTCATGGGAGTGAGATAGCGGGAAGGTGTTGCAGCATCCTCCTCCAGATGTTGCGCTTGGCTAGGGAAGATGAAAAGGCTGAACACATCCGCTTCATTAACAACTACGAGAGTGAGCCGTGAAGCGGATTGGACAACTGGCCTTTTATTCGCGAGGCAACAATCCAGCGAACAAGAAATGGCTGGTAATCTCTTCAGTATTTTTGGGGCAGAATTATTTCGGCGTGGAGCGTGAAGGTCTTGAGCAACGGGATTTCAGAAGCGACGGAGTGCGGCTCGGTCCTCTACTGTGGAATCCAGTGAACGTGCGAACTGAATAATCCGTCGACAAAACCGATGTGATAGACGAGAAACATTCCAAACGCCACGCTCGCCAGACCAGAGATCGCCGTCAAGTGCCGGTTTATTCTGAAGAACTTCCTTCCTGTAAAAACCAGCGGAACGGAAATGGCTGCCGTCATAAGCATCATCCCCGCCATTGTGCCAATACCAAAGACCAGGAGGTAGGCGGTTGACCAGAACGGATTCTTGATCGTGGAGAGAACTAACAGGGCAACCGCTGCAGAGCCAGCCAATCCGTGAACCAGGCCGATTACCAGAGGACGCAAGGTTTGGTAGATTCCAAGCTTGCGAATCGTTCTACTTAGGAATGTTTGGCTGTCAAGAACGATTGCTTCTGAGATGCCATCACTTTCCGGAGCTGAATTGAAGAACGCCGATCGTCCTACCGACCCTGCGGCGGTTTTATCCGGAGTGAACCGCTCCGTAATCCATCGCAGCACTCCGGTCAGATTTAATATCCCGAGCAGGATCAGCATAAGCGCAACACAAAACTCCATCGACAGACCGAGCCGCGGCGGGATCACTACTCCGAAGATTATGATCGCGGAGCCGACCAGGAAGATCGTAAGCGTATGTCCCAATCCCCAGAGCATTCCAATCGTTGCTGAGCTTTTGATCGATTGCTGGCGGCTCACAATTGTGGACACGGCGACTACGTGATCGGGATCGGTGGAATGCCGCATTCCTAGAAACAGGCCCAGCAGTGTAACCGTCACAAACGGGAGCAGTTTGTCTTTGGAGAGAATGCCCTGCCCGATAGGAGCGGATGCGAAAGCCGAGACCGCGATGCCAACCCCGAGCACCACCATGAACGCAGACGATAAGAATGGAAGATAACGGACAATCGATCCATCAGCGCGTACGCGTGCTGCCATGAATCGCTTGGTGTAGACCATCGTGAGGCCAACCATTACCAGCACCGCTGCCAAGCCGAGACTGAATGCGGTAATCAGGAACAAGCCGAAACCGATGCGGTGCAAAGAGAAAGCACTCAGCAGCACAACCAATGCAGCCGGGCATGGGACGACGCCTCCCGTAATGCCCAGCAAACACAGCTCTCGCAACGACACGCCGCGCGTTTCGATTTGACTGGTTTCGTAGGACGGAGGATTTGGCTCTGCCATTTGTCGAAGTGCTGCTGGCTTAAACATGGAAAGAAACCAGTGCGAGTGCTGCTCGCCCGAGGCATGCGAATGCTCGCCACTCTCTCCGGTTAAGTGCTTTAGAAATATGAAAACGCCAAGTCCGGTGACGCTCAGGCCGGAGATGGCTCCCAGCCAGGGATAGAGCTGCTCCGGAACGATGTAGCGCGAAGCATAAAGTGTCACAATTCCTAACAGGTATACACCCGCGGTGTGCGCGGCAGTCACGACGAATCCCAGCAGCACAGCATGTCTGGCCGTGCCACGCGAACCCACCAGGTAGGCAGCAACGATCGTCTTGCCGTGTCCCGGCTCGAGCGCGTGAAGTGCGCCAAGGCCTGCCGCAATGAGCGCAGCCGATAATAGAATCCACAAACTCAACTTGCCGCGAGTCGAGATCAACTCCGTAAATCGGCTGCGCGGCGTATTCTGAGCACGAGTTGCGGGCTGAGAAGATGCTGCCGAAGCTGAGGACACAGCACTCTTAGAAAATTGAAAGAGATTCGATTGCGTCACTCTCGACGGGGCCGACACCGTCGACGCCGCACGTTGGCTTTTGCGGGAAGCCGCAGGGTGCCGTATAGGAAAAACGGGCGCTATTATCGACTTTGCCGGGGCACTTGCTGACAGAGGACTCCTCACCTCCCGCTCTGGAACGGAGGTTCTAAAGTTTACGACTGCCTCTAACTGCTGAGGGGGACTGTTCAACAGATCCGAAGAGTAATTGGTTAGTTCCTGACTTCGGTCTGCTTCAGGAGCGGTGCTTCCGAGAATTGTGGAACCCGCGCCAATGACGACGATCTCCTTCCAACCTGACCGCCCTGCGAAATTGTTGTCGGCGTAGGAAAGTTTGTGTGCGCCTGCAGGGGCATCGAGTTTCCCTCGAAAGATGAACGAGAGTTTCATCGTAGGCAACCCGCCAGCGCCGTCAGCAAACGCCGCTTGACGAGAAATCGTGTCCAGACGCACGGCCCGGCCATCGATCTCCAAAGTGAGTCCTTGCTTCAATCGCGCCTCCTGTCCATCGAGGTAGCGCAAATCTGCAGCGTCATCGGGGTGAGTGTTCATGCCGAATTGCCGCATCTCCTGATAAGTAGGAATCTCCGCCATATCCACTAGATAAAGGATCTCTACCGATGTCTGCCCCACCTTGATCTTTCCGTAGTGGTTCACGCTGAAATTTCCCATCGGATGCGCGAAGGCCCCTCCCGGGTAGAACAGAAGTAAGAAGAGAGCACTTGCGCAAATCCATCGAGCCGCGTACCCGCGAAGCCCGCGTTTAGTGGTGTGCATTGCTGGACCTCAAATCCTGATTTCTCAAATCCTGATTTCTCAAATCCTGATTACTCAAATCCTGATTACTCAAAACCTGATTTATCAAATCGAGGTTTCGAGAATTGGCAATATCGCCGACGGTCCGGCTTGCTAAATCGGCGTAAAAGATATGGAAGTGAGGATTCGCCTGCAACGCCCGGCTCAGAAACTGTTCGGAATCTGAATCCTGACCTAAGGTGTGATAGATCATTCCGGCGTGAAAGAGCAGGAGAGAGTCATTGGTATTCAGGCTCAACGCATTTTTCATGGCCCGGGCTGCTTCCTCGATCTGTCCGTTCTTGTAAAGCACCCACGCCAGGGCGTCCCACGTGTAGATGTCGTGGCGAACTTCAAGTTCTTTGCGCGCGAATGTCAAAGCCTCGGCCAGCTTAATCTCGTGGTCGGCGTAAAACAGCGCCAATTCGCGATTGGCTAGTACCTGGTTCAATTTGCTCAGGTGTGCGATGTACTCGACGAGGTCATATTGCTGCTGGGCCTCCTTAGGCTTTCCGATTTTCGCGTAAACATCTCCCAACTCGGCTACGTACGGAGGAAACGGGATGATGGCGATCGAGCGTTGATAGAGTTGAATCGATTCTTCGAATCTTCCTTGTGCAACCCGCACCTTCGCCAAGCCTGCCAGCGAACGGTAATGATTGGGATCGGTCGTAATGCCGGCGCCGTACGATCGCTCCGCATTGGCTAGATCGCCGGCCTGGAAATAGCGTTCGCCCAATTCGAAATAAAGCCACGCAAGATTTTCTCGCGGCTCCTGGGTTTGAAGCGCGGCCGCAATGGCGCTATTCATTAACCGGATCGCTCCCGAAGAATCACCATGTAAAAAGCTGAGGTAGGCCTTTCGACTGTCGAGCATGTACGAAAGCTGTAAGGGCGACGCTACTGCCCCACCAAGAGTCTCTACTGTCCTGTAAGCGGCGGATGCCTGGTCATAATTGCCCATATCCGTGTAAGCATCGCCCTCGACGGCGAAGGCAGCTAGATTTCCCGAGCCCAAAGCCGCTGCTTTTTGCGCGTACGTCAGGACATCCGAGAACCGATGTTCTCCCATATACACCAGGCACATGTGAACCAAGGGATCCGCGGCCCGAAAATCCTGCGGAACCAGGTCGGTGGATTTTTTCAGCGTTTGCTCAGCCAAGTCGTAGTAAGTGATGTCTCCGGTTTCTCTGGCCTTTTGAAAGAAGGCTGCTCCTAACGCGTCATACCCCGCGTAGTCGCCAGGGGCTTTCTTGACGCGATCTTGCATGGCAACAATCTGCTTGTCCGTCGCGGAGCTTGCAACAACGCGTGCCTGTGCTGCGGGTGAGAGTGCATCCTGGTACCAGGCTGCCGCGCTACAAAGAATCAGAATAAGGAAGAAACGCTTGGCCAAGTCTCGCCTCACCGGGTGGAATTGGGAGAAGTCGAACACGTCGGAGGTCCAGCGGTTGCACGCTCGCAGACGGATCCAGTTCGTCCACAGTTTGAATACGAGCCGAGTCGCAGATCGGATTTCCGCGGCTACTTTTTTTTCGTCAATATTGCTGCTGAAGAACTTCTGGAGGACGAAACAGGATGCCTGAAACTGTTAGAATCGAACCCTAAGACGAAAGTTGCAAAACCACAGGGAGAGTTCACACTATGGGCAGACGGTCACGATTTCTCAGTTCATGGCTACTGGCGGCTGTCCTGGCTGGTTCGGTAGTCGGTGCCGGTTGCGAACGTCGCGATGACCGAGTTTATGACCCAGATCACGGCGACTACCATGTTTGGAACCGGGATGAAGTTGCTCATTACAATCAATGGACCACGGAAAACCATCGGGATCCCAATCGCGACTTCCGCAAACTGCCCCCGGACGAGCAAAAGGAATATTGGACCTGGCGTCATAGCCACGGCGACCCGGACCATCGCTAGATAACAGGAATTGGGTTCTCGGAGGGCAAAGCCAACACTCCCGACCACTGCTCAAAATCTTTTTCGAAGAAATTCGAAAAGAATGTAGCCGATGATCGCGGCTACCGTCGCAATCTCAAAATTAGCCGCGGTAAAAACATCCCGGAGTGCCCAACCGATGCCCTTCTTCATCCCCATGCCGGATCGCTCGAATTCTCCCATTAAGAGATTGGAATAAAAAAGGAAGATAATAAAACCTACTTCGATCACCGATCTCCAGACATTTTTGCTCATTGCAGCTCGATTTTCATCTCGGCTTTGGCCTTTCCTCGGCAACCGTCGATCACCTTCTGGGATTTGGCTATTCGTTCCAATTTCAAGCTATTCGCGGTCAACGCCCACGAAACTAAAATCCCATCGTGTCATCGGCAGACGGCCCATAGGTCGCGGGCAGCGGCTTGCCATTCAATCGTAGATAAACACCCAATTGGGCACGATGATGCACGAGATGATTCAAAAACATTTGCCGGTATGCGAGAAATCGCGAGCCGCTGAAAATCTTCTTGCCCTGAAAACTCAGCTTCCAGTTCTCGGTCCAGGCATCGTCTGAAGTATTCATCAGCGCAGAGCGGGCCTTGGTCACGTTTTCATCAAAAACCTTCAGCAGTGCATCCGACTCGAAGGGAGGCCGCGTGCGCGGACCACCAGCGGAAAAATCCAGTTCAGGAGTGGTCAAAATTGTAACCCCAAAACCAGCCAGTTCCGCTACATGCGGCGCCAACTTGTCGAGCGGCATCGATTTCGGGTGCGGCGCAAAATCCTTCTTGTCAAAGGGAACCCGTTCCAGAGTCGTGCGCGTGGTTTTCATTTCTGCGTCGAATTCGGAAAGCAAAAGTTCGCTGGTATGCATAAGTCCTCCGTGCCCAAGTATAACCACCACGCGAATAGAACCGAGCAGAAAGTTTGACAGTCACGCCGACAGAACCTCGAGGCGCTGCACTGGAACAACGGTTCGACTAAAATGAAAGTGCCATGATGATCAATGAGATGACACAAAAGGATTGCGGCGCAATGCTCTCCCGCGCGTCGTTCGGAAGACTGGGCTGCGCGCTCGATAACCAGCCCTACGTAGTGCCCATCGGCTTCGCGAGCGAAGGTAACGATATTTTCGTGTTGGCGACTTTCGGCCAGAAGATCGAGTGGATGCGGACAAATCCCAAGGTCTGCGTGCAGATCGACGAGATTCAGAGTGAAACCGAATGGGCGAGCGTAATTGCCACTGGCCATTATGAGGAGTTGCGGGAGCCCCAGTTCACGGATGAGCGTGACCATGCGCGAAAGTTGCTGGAGAAACGCCACGGCTGGTGGCAAGCACCCCTGGCCGAACGGCAGCTAAAATCGGGGGATGCCTTGGTAGTTCCTCTTTTCTTCCGTGTCCGAGTCGATTCGATGACGGGGCTTCGCGCCGTGCCCGAAACCGGCCCGTAAGGCGCCGCAGGCTCCTGCTCGATGCCTAGAGTCTTCCGTCTCTAGGAGTTCTACTCAATTGACCAAAGTTTCGCGGTCGCACTAAGATAGGGCACCACCCCCCTAAGGAATTCAATGCCAAAACTTCGTTTGTATGCTCAGGCCCCTGGCCTGCCTGGAGTTGTTCGACCGGCCCTTATCTTTTTTCTCGCAAGTACGTTTCTTGCAAGTGCGTTGACGGCAGCCGCCCAAGTCGCAGTAACTACGTATCACTATGACAACTATCGCACCGGTTGGAATTCCAGTGAAACCCTACTGACTCCGGCAAACGTCGCGAGCGCGTCGTTCGGTCTGCTGTACACAGTGACGCTTGACGATCAGGTGGACGCGCAACCGCTGTTCGTTCCCAACGTGAATATCACTGCAGGAAGCCACCCGGGGAAATACAATGTCCTGTACGTGGTCACAGGAAACGACACCGTCTATGCTATCGGCACCGGTGCCGGGAATGTTCTTTTGAAGCAAAGTCTGGGGACGCCCGTGCGCTGGCCCCTGGGCTGCCGCCAAAATGGGCCAAACGTCGGCATTACCTCAACCCCGGTGATCGATCTCGCCAGCAACACGCTTTACGTCATGGCCTATACACAGGATGCAACCGGACCGGCCTATCGGCTTCACGCGCTCGATCTGGGCAGCCTGACGGACAAGATAACGCCGCAGATCGTAACTGCGTCGCATACTCTGACCAATGGAACAACGTTCGTGTTCAATGCCACATACGAGCGGCAACGCCCCGGCCTGCTGCTGGCCAACGGCAATATCTACGCCGGTTTCGGCAGTTTCTGCGACATGGGCACAAACGTCTCACGCGGCTGGCTGCTGGGGTGGAACGCGACAACACTAGCGCCCCTCTCGGCCAATCAGATGATGGATACGCAGCCCACTTCTCCCAACACCTTCTTCCTTTCATCGATCTGGATGTCGGGGTACGGACTTGCGGCGGACGATTCCGGGAACGTGGTGTTCGCTACGGGAAACTCCGACCCCTCGGGAACCACTTACGATGGCGTGAGCAATATTCCGGAGAGTGTGGTGAAGGTGTCATCGAACTTATCTACGCTGATGGACCTATTCACGCCCTCCGACGAATCCACCCTGGATCAGCAGGATTGGGACTTAGGCGCCGGGGGAGTATTGGTTCTGCCCGACCAGCCCGGCTCCAAACCCCACCTGGCCGTCGCCGCCGGCAAGGATGGGAACATGTATCTGATGAATGAAGACGATCTGGGCGGATATTCGACCTCGAAGAACAACGTTCTTGGCACCTACAAAATCGGTGGTTGTTTGTGTGGCGAGTCATACTTCGTGGATCCGAAGGATGGCGCGGCGCGCGTGGTAACGAGTGGCGCAAGGAATGTGACCTTGTGGAAACTGAAAACGTCACCGAGTCCGACCTTGACCAAAGTCAGTAATTCGCCACTGATCGTGAACGGGCAAGGTGCAGGATTTTTCACCAGCGTCTCCTCGAATGGCAAGGCGAACCCGATCATCTGGGCAGTGTCGCGTCCCGCATCCTCTACGTCGAAGGACATCTCACTCTATGCTTTCAACCCCGATTCAACCGGAAGCATAATGACCCAACTATTCCAGAGCATCGCCGGGACCTGGCCTTACTTTGGCGCCCATTCGAACCTGGTGCCGATCGTTGCCAATGGTAGAGTCTTTGTTGCCAGCTACAAGCAATTGCAGATTTTCGGATTGAAACCGTAGCGGCCCCGCAAGGGCTTCTCTGATTTGGCGCGAACCGCCTGAACGGACGCACTTGAAACAGTTTAAAGCGCATTGCGAACACGATGCGCATGAGAGAATGACGGGCCGATCTCACGGTCCACAGCTTGCGAGCATCGACCTATTGACACCGATATCCCGGCGCGGTTCGCGAGAGTGCCTGGGAACCAGCAGCGCTTTTCCACACCTCTTATCTAGGGCAACAGGCCGTAGAAGTCCAATTCCGTTTGTGTAGGTACAAAGACCTTCCCATTGACCACCGTCGGCACCGTGAATTTAACGGCCCCGGCGGCACTGTCACGCGTGGGATTCATCTTGCTGTTGTAGAGTTCGTCTCCTACGTTGGCGGCATCGTAGGCATGGAGAATTGCGGCGTTGCTCTTGGCATAGCCATCGGTCTCTAGCGTCCAAACCACGCCGTTGGTGGAACCATTTGACGAAACCACCGGAGTCGCGCCAGGATAAAAATTCTTGGTGGGACTTGTCGCCAGCGGCGAGGTCGAGATCAGCCCGTTGGACAATTCGAAATCCTTCACCACGTCTCCGACTCCCGCGAAATAAAGCTGACCATTCCAATATGCGGGCGCCCCACGAACACCCACTTCGGTGGCCGGAACATCCAACGCGTCTACCAACTCTTGAACAACGTTATCCGATCCGGGTCCGTAACCACCCATGCTGGTGCAGTTCATGAGATAGATTGTTGCGGTCTTGCCACCTCCGACCAAGAGATCGGGATTCGGCCCCGGCTGACTAGGCAGGACCAGCACGCCCCCCGATCCTAAATCCAGATTTTCTACGCCCATGATCCCTTGATTGTAGGGAGAGAAATAGTCGGCTACCGCTAAGGATCCACTCGCGGTGCTGAGGCGCAGGAAACTATCAGCATAATCTGTGCCCCCCAGGTTAGCGTCGAAGATGCCATTACTGGTGGCTACGTAGATGTTGCCGCTGGCATCCGCCGCGGCGCCGGATCCGCCTTGCCAGATTCCGCCTTCTCTCGAATTTGGAGTCGTATTGTACAGCGCGACCCGTTGCATAGAGCTTTCGTTATAGCCCATCACCCATCCGTGGAATGGATTTTGGTCGTTTTGCGAACCCCACGTGATATAGATCACGCCATTCAAAAGGAGCAGGCCTGGGCGCTGGTTCTCAAGCAAGGCATTGAACGAGATTTGGCCGCCGCTGCTGCCTGATCCGGTACCTGGAACCGACCCTTGAATCAAGGCCGGACTATTGGGGATGTCCGCGCCAGTTGCAAGATCGAGTCCGTGCAGGCGCTGGATCCACTCGTAGGTGCCTGATCCGCTCTGATACTCCTTGGTCGCCGCAACCACAAAGATCGCGTTGAGATTAGGATCAATCACGGGAGTCGAGGTAATGCCGATCTGCGGAACGAGATTGCCGCCGCCCGCTTGAGCTAAATCGCTGGCTGGAATTGTTGTAACCGAACTGGGAACCAGGAAGTTGGTTTTCCACAAAAGAGTTTCCGTGTCTGCATCGATGGCGAAGACACTATCGCCCTCGGTCGCCACGTAAACTATGTTGTGGGTTCCCTCGTTCGGAACGTTCACCCCCGCAACGTACAGAGGCTGGGCATACACGTATCCATCAACGGCAAAGCGACCCAACTTTCCGAACTGGCTTTTGTTTACGTTGGCGGCGCTCAAAACCGTTTCGTTCAGATTCTGACCCGTCCGCCCATTGTCATTGTGTTGGGTGAAGACGCCGGAATTGTTGGTAACAAACACCGGAACACTCGCACTCTCTAACGGATTGGCGGTGCTGATTGCCGCCACCGTGTGCGTGCCCGGCGCGCTGGGCGGGGTGTATAAACCACTGGTTGTGATCGTCCCAACCGCACTGTTGCCGCCTGCAATCCCATCCACCCACCAGGTCACATTCGTGCTCGATACTCCGCCGATCGTCGTCTGAAATTGCTCTGTCTGCGTAGGCGTAAGCGAAAGCTGTCTTGGGCTGATTGCGACTGTCGTGTTTGCCGCCTGACCCGTTCCGGTGAGTCCAATCACCTCTAGCATTGGCGGATCGGTAAGGTGCACAACCACTTCACCGGAGCGCGTTCCGCTCCACGAAGGAGTGAACGTAACATTGATCGCGCAGGTTGCGCTCAGGACCGCGCCGCAGGTGTTGGTTTGCGTGTAGTCCCCGCTCGCAGTGATGCTCTCGATGGCGGCGGGGGCGCTCCCTGTGTTCGTGAGCGTAACCGCTTGCGGCCCACTGGAGCTACCAACCACTTGGTTGGCAAAGGTTAACGTTGGACTGGAGACGCCTACACTCCCTCCGCTGGATCCCATGCCCGACAAAAACAGCGGCGGGGCGATGGCATTGCTCGTCACCACAATCGTTCCCATGCGCGCCCAGGTAGCGGTCGGCATGAACGTCACATTCACACTGCAACTGCCGTTCGGCGCGAGAGGAGCGCTGCAATTATTTGTCTGTGAGTAATCGCCGCTGGCCGCGATGTTGCTAATGGTCAGAGTGCCGTTGCCTGTGTTGGTGAGTGTTACCCCTTGCGCTGTGCTGGGTACGCCTACCGTTTCCGATCCGAAATTCAGGTTGGGGACCGACCAGGTCACGACCGGTGCGGTGCCGGTTCCGCTCAACGTCACCACTTGAGGACTGCCCGGGGCATTATCGACCATCTGTATCGTCGCGGATCTGGCGCCCACTGCCTGCGGCGTAAACGTGGCCCAAAGGTTGCAATTTTTCCCCGCCCCCAAAGTTTTGCCACACTTATTCGACAGTGGCGCAAAATCCAGGCGTTCGACCCCAGCGACCAATGTGCTGCTGATGTTCAGCGTCGCTGTGCCTGTGTTGGTCACGGTCACGGCCTGAGCTGCGCTGGGGGTGTTGATCGTCTGATTGCCAAAGTTCAGGCTGTTGGTCGAAAGGCTCACCGTTTGACTTGCCGCGAAAGTTGAGACGACGAGGGCTAGAAAGACCTGACAAGTGATTACAGCGGAGGCGTGACGCAGAGACTGACACGGCATAAGGGTATTGCTCTCGTTTCCGACGAAGGATTTAGTTGTAACGGGGTGACGAACGTTTCAAATCGAGCTTCAAAACTCAGGGGGATGTGCAATTCTCTTCATTTCCGCGCAGTGGGTCAAGAGTCCAAAGACTCCTAAGAATATTAAAATTCGCGCTGCAGGGATGCAAGAATTTTCACACTTGCATTTTCGGACGCGACCTGATTTATCTCACGTGACTAGAGCTTGGGAGTCCCTGTCTTTCGGCTTCTGTCAAGCCTTTTGGATGATATTAAGATTAATCGCTCTTGACCCCATGAATTGCCGACACTATACTTTTTTTAACTTCTGCACCATCCCTCGATCAGGTCGAATCTCCTAGGAGGCAGTAATGCGCATCGCTGCTCTCACGATGGTTCTCTCGTTATTCGTTGCCAGCTCACAAGCACAATTCATCCCAGAGCCAACTTACGCCGCCCGTCAAGGACAGGGTCTTGTCAACTACCTGGCCAAGGGCGATTTCAATAGCGACGGAAAACTCGACGTTTTGCTTTCGGCGCGGAATACTTCTTCCGGCGCGCCGGAGTTGGTGGTTTTTCCAGGCAATGGTAAAGGCGGTTTTGCCACACCTATCGTCACGACAATCAGCGGCCTTAATAGCCCAACCATCATTACGGCAGGAGACGTTAACGGCGACGGAATTCCTGACGTGGTTATCACAGGTACAAACCCAGTGACGGGAGTAGCCGAGTTTGGGGTGATGCTCGCGGATGGCACCGACGGGAAGTTCAAAGCGCCGACCTTCACCAATGCACCGGTCAACGACGAATCCCAGATCGTGCTTGGCGATTTCAACAACAACGGGAAGGTCGGTGTCGTCGTCTTGGGTTCGCCCATCGAATTCTTTCCGGGCAACGGGAACGGCACCTTTGGTTCGCCGGTCAGCAGCACGGTTAACTATGGTGGCAGCGGCTGCAGCGCTGTCGCCGACTTCAACAAGGATGGAAATCTGGATATCACCACAGGAATTGAAGTCCTGCTGGGCAACGGCAATGGAACTTTTCAGTCGCCGCTGACCGTCACAGACGGTGGCTGTGGCGTTGCTGTGGGTGATTTCAACAATGATGGCATTCCTGACCTGGTCACTGGGGGTGGAGGTCCAGGCGGAGGCACCCCCACTGAGGTGCGGGTGTTTCTGGGTAATAAAACAGGTAACTTTACGTCGAGCACGGCTTACCAGACTGGCAATTACGCCGGGCTCGAAGATCTTGCCATCGCTGTCGATTATTTTAGCGGCGGCACTGACCAGGATATTGCGGTCTCGAATATAGAGAGCGGCAATGTCACGATGCTCTTGGGTAACGGAACTGGGACTTTCACCATTGGCAAGAGCTTTGCAGTCTCCAACGGCGAAATTCTCTCGGGTAACTTTGTCACCGGAAACAAGAACGTCGACTTGGCAGTGAGGGATATACAGGGCATTGGCGTGCTTCTGGGTAACGGGAACGGAACTTTCGTCGCTCAGATTGCGCAGAATGTCCCACGGACCCTTGGGACAATTCATCTCGCCAATTTCACCGGCAGCGGCAAACTTAGTTTGATCAAATCCAGCGGCTCTGGGGGTCCCACTGCTGTGCTTCCCGGAAATGGTAATGGCACTTTCGGGACTCCTATTCCGGCGCCCGCTAGTTGTCAGACAGAGAACGCGATTGTGGGTGATTTCAATGGAGACAAAATCCCAGACATCGCCTTCAGTGTTACCGGATCCGGAGGCGGGGTTGCGGTTTGCCTGGGGAACGGCGATGGAACCTTCAAGGATGCCGTAATCTCCGATGCCGGTGTGCAACACGGATTGCTCGTGATTGGCGACTTCAACCACGATGGCAAGCTGGATTTAGCGGCTTCTGATACTGGGGGCATCAGCATCTTGCTGGGTAATGGCGATGGCACGTTTAAGGACGGCATCGCTACAGCGCTGAGCGGGTTTCCGCAGTTTACGGTTGGTGATTTCAACAACGACGGCAAACTCGACATCGCCGCTATCAACGGCAGTACTGGCGAGATCAGCGTTCTTTTGGGGATCGGAAATGGCACGTTTAAGGCCCCCATCACCACCGCGAACACAGGTTCAATCGGGATTACGTCCGGCCTTATCAACAGCGACAAAAACCTTGACCTCGTGACTGTGAGCTCCAACACCCTGTACATTTTCCTGGGCAATGGCGATGGCACCTTTACGGCGCCCACTTCCATAACCGTTGGGTCCGCAGACATTCAGACCCGTGCGCCGCTCCTTCGTGATGTGAACGGCGACGGTAAGCTCGATTTGATCTGTTATAACTCTGCGGGCTTGCTGGTTGTGTTTTTAGGCAACGGGGATGGAACCTTCCAGGCTAGAAAAACGTTCCCGGCTACCAACGATGTCAACGGCTCTATTGCGGCCGGAGCCCTTTCCGGATCTGGTTTGCTGGATGTAGTTCTCTATAGTCCGGGAGATGAAGGTTTCCCAAATCCGTTGGGCGCACTGATCGTGTACCTCAACCAAGGAACACCGGCGAAGTAGGACTGGCGGCCTTGGAGTTGTGGAAATCTTCAATTCAGCGGAGTTGACAGCATGGGCCAGAGCGCACGTAAAGTGCGCGCTGGCCTTTCTTACTTCGGTGCTAGTTGATGGTGACAGATACAGCTGTGGAATGACTCAGGCAATATCACTGCGAGATTTCAGAAGTGGAGAGTTGAGGGTTGCAACAGTCTTTGGCGAATCGGTTTTCTGTCGTCCAACTCAGTCAATCTCTGCATGCTCAACGGCGGAGAGGCTATGCGCTTTCAAGCCTCGGCAAAACATTGTGATCCCCGCCGGGTTCGTGGTCAGTTCCCCCAAATGAATTCCACAGAGCATCCCTGGCCGAGGTGGAATAGAATAACGGTTCGCCAAGTCGCGGCCTATGGGCACAGCAAACGAACTGTGGAAAAGATGGGAAGGTAAACTGGTTGATGGAAAGTTCCCTCTACAAAAGTGGCTGGGAGGGTCGGATCACAGCGCCGTATTTCTCACGGAACGCAGCGGCGGGAACCCGCAGAAGGCCGCTATCAAGCTCATTCCCGCGGATAATCTGGACACGAACGACCAACTGACGCGCTGGGCCGAGGGCGCAAAGCTTACCCATTCCCATCTGATTCGGCTCTTCGGAGACGGGCGCTGCCTGATCGATGGCACTCCGCTTCTTTATATTGTCATGGAATATGCCGAGGAGAATTTGGCTGAGGTTCTTCCGCTGCGCGCACTCACTCCCGCTGAAGTTTCCGAGATGCTCCAGCCCGCAACGGAAGCTTTGGCGGCTCTGCATCGCGCTGGATTTGCGCACAGCCGGCTCAAGCCTTCAAATGTGATGGCGGTGAACAATCGGTTGAAGCTTTCCGCTGACGGACTTCGTAGGAGCGGGGATCCGGGCGGCGGGCAAGTACTCAGCGCGTACGATGCGCCGGAAGTGGCAGTAGTCGGCTTCTCCCCGGCGTCCGATATGTGGTCGCTCGGGATGACATTAGTTGCAGTCCTGACCCAGAACGAACCGAAGGATGCAACCGCACAAGTTGCCGTGCCCGAAGCAATTCCACAACCGCTCCGTAGAATTCTGCAGAAGTGCCTGCAGATCGATCCAGCGCAGCGTTGCACCGTGGACGATATCCTCAAAGAGTTTTCAACGCAGACTGTACAAGCGCGGCCTAGAGTGGATGCAACGCCAGTAGAGCCGCACCCGCCGCACAAGACGCCGAGGTGGTGGATCCTTGCACCCATCATCGCGGCTGCTCTGCTCGTCGTCGTATGGGTTGGCGGCTGGATTGGCGGCAAATCTATACACCGTCAACCTGCTGCGCCGGCCTCGGAGACTCAGGCCGTGAGTCCGCAATCCAGCGATGCTGCCAATCCGCAGTCGCCGGCGCCTTTCACCGGGAAAACTTCTTCAGCGAACGACAATCCAGCGCCGAAAGGAACCGGACGCGGAAGTGTGCTTCATCAAGTTTTGCCCGATGTCTCCCGAGGGGCGCAACACACGATTACGGGTCACATTAAGGTCAGCGTTAGAGTTGCGGTGGACCCATCCGGGAACGTCTCGGAGGCAAAGCTAGTGTCTGCGGGGCCGAGCAAATACTTTGCGTCGCGAGCGCTGGCCGCAGCTCGCCAGTGGAAATTCAATCCGCCGCACGCGGACGGAAAAGCAACCGCCAGCGAATGGCTTTTGCATTTTCAGTTTGGACGCACATCCACGCAGGTCTATCCCGCGGAAGTAAAACCTTGACCCAGTTCACCCCCCCGATTTGCCACTCTTACTGCTAATCTTTAACTTCCAAACAATCTGCCGCAACATCCCCAGCAAGAACTCCGCGTCCCCCGTCTGCAAGCGGAGACGCCGCACTAACCGCCGGACTGCGCCCTCGAATGAATCCGATGAATTCAGTTTTGGATAACCACTCGCTTCGAGAGCAGTGAACAGAGTCTCGTGAATTCTCTCAATCTCGGCTGACGAAGCGGGATTTGCTTTGTCGGGTTCCACCGTGGTTGCAGATTCACGTATTAACTCATATAGACAAATTGCAACCGCCTGACCCAAGTTCATCGAGAGATGGTCCTCGCGAGTAGGAATGTGTATCAGCCAGTGGCAGTGACTCATATCTCGGTTGGAAAGCCCAAATTTTTCCGATCCGAACAGGAGAGCACAGGCGCCTGATGTGGATTGAAGATGCGAACGAATGAGCGGCGCAGCGGCCTCCAGCCGCCGGAGCGAATGCTGCAGGTCTCTGTTCCCGACTGCCGTGGTTCCGATTACGAGCGAGCAGTCGGCAACCGCGTCCGCGACAGTTTCATATTTTTCGGCGTGGGCCAGCACATCCGCGGCGCCCACTGCGGAGCGCGCACCCTGAAACGCCACATCGTAGGGATTTACGACCCGCAGATGTTGAAATCCAAAGTTGCTCATCGCTCGAGCAGCCGCCCCGATGTTGAGAGGATTGCGAGCGTCCACCAGGACCACGCGCAAGTGATCGAGTTCCGTCGCAGAGAACAAGCTATCTTTATTTTACGGCACCTTTACGCTGAGTTTCGTCCAGCTCACTGAACGCTGGCGACGGAGTCGAATACAGTGCAAGCCACTGGCCGCGAAAGCAATTCATGGCAGATAGCAAATGTAAAAAATTTGTCAAACCTTTCCCGCCCCGCTGAAAACAGGCCAAAACGTTGTAAGCTTCATTGATCGGCGGGCCGCAACGGGGTAATCGTGCAGGGGCAGTCGGGCAAAGGCAACAACGCAAGCTCGACCCCGTGTCGAGAAAACGAATCCGAATCAAGTTCTGAAACAAGTGAGGATGGCTTTATGGGTCAGATCGCAACTCCAATCAGCACGGCAAAATTGGCAGATCCGATGAGTTCCCCGCGCCCGATGGGACGGATTCTCGTCGTCGAGGACGACCCCGCGGTGCAGAAAGCCCTGAGGCGACTGTTCGAGTCCGAGGGATATGCGGTCGAAGTGCAAGGCGATGGCAGGTCAGCGCTGGAGAGCTTCCAGGCAATGCCGCCGGCCGTAATCATTCTCGACCTTCGCTTGCCAAAGCTCTCAGGCAGCGATCTGTGCAAGGAAATCAAAGCGCAGGCGCCAGCACTGCCGATCGTCGTTCTCAGCGCAACCAGCGATGTGTCCGATAAGGTTCTGCTGCTCGAACTTGGAGCGGACGACTACGTAACGAAACCCTTCAGCCCGCGGGAACTCTTGGCCCGCGTGCGCGCTGCTCTGCGACACACCTCGAGAACAAGTACCGTCAACCGCGTGAGCTTCGACGGAATCACGATCGACTTCAAGAAGATGGAAGTGCTGCGGGACGGTAAGGTAGTAGTCCTGACGGCGCAAGAATTTAAGACTTTGCAATTCCTGGTGCAAAACGCCGACCGGGTGATCAGCCGCGACGAACTGTTGAACGAAGTTTGGGGATACCAGAATTATCCTTCCACGCGCACCGTTGACAACCATATATTGAAGCTCCGCCAAAAGCTGGAGCGCGATCCCGGCAGTCCGGTACATTTTCGCACGGTACATGGAATGGGTTATAAGTTCGTCCACTGAGATCCCTTGGCCCCTTCATCCGAACCCGTCTCGCAAATTTCACCAGTCTATTCCGGAAGCACGCTGGTGACCCGGACGCGGCTGCGCACGCGTTTCTTGCTGTCGATGGTGTTGATCACCGCCGGCCTCACGGCGATGAGTCTCCTGGTCGTGCGGCACAGTGTGCAAAACCAAGTTCGGGCAGAAATTGTTCAGGACCTTCGGAATTCGGTGACTACCTTCCAGAATTTCCAGCATGATCGGGAAGTCATGTTGACGCATTCTGCGGAGTTAGTGGCCTACCTGCCCATCACTCGAGCCATCATGACCGCTCCTGACCCGGCCACGATCCAGGATGCTTCCAAGGATGTCTGGCCGCTGACCGGCAGCGATCTTCTGGTGTTAGTTGACCGCAATGGCAGGGTCGTTGGCCTCCATACAAAGTCGGCAGGGTTCACCCCTGAAGCAGCTCAAAAGGATTTCGCGCGATCCCTGACTGAAGAGGGCTCCAGTCACTGGTGGTTTGGCTCGCACCATCTCTACCAAACCTTCATGCAGCCGATTTACTTCGGTTCCAAGACGGAAGGCCCGCTGCTCGGTTTCTTGATTATCGGTTATGAAATTGATGACCGCTTAGCCCGCGAGGTAAGCAAGATTTCCGCCAGCCAGATGGCTTTCTCCTACGGCGATGAAATTGTAGCTACCACTCTGACACCCCTGCAGGCGCAAGATCCAGGTGTTCGTGCTTTCGCTACGGAGTCTTCCCAAACCGGACCACGCGATGTTGAACTGAGCAAGGAGAATTTTGTAGCAACTTCGCTCGACCTGTCAGGCCAGCAACCAACGCCTATCCGGCTGACTGTGCTGGGATCGTACGATCAGGCCGCAAAGTTCCTCGGCAACTTGAATCGCCTGCTTCTTCTCCTGGGCCTCACAGCCGTCCTGGTAGGCAGCGGGTTGGTGTTCCTGATCTCGTACACCTTCACGCGTCCGTTGGCCAGCCTGGTGGAGGGCGTGCGTGCGCTCGAGCACGGAGATTTTCATCATCCTCTCGATCCGCGCGGCAGCGATGAGGTTGCGGAATTGACGTCAGCCTTCGACCGGATGCGCGCCAGTCTCCTAAAAACGCAACAGGCTCTGCTGGAGTCTGAGCAGTTGGCGACGATCGGCCGCATGGCCAGTTCGATCTCACATGACCTCCGCCACGCGTTAGCCGCCGTGGTCGCGAACTCTGAGTTTCTTTGCGACGGCCGCCTGACCTCTGCACAGCGCGAAGAGTTATATCAAGAGGTGCGGACCGGAGTGAACCAGATGACCGACCTGATCGACTCACTGCTCGAATTTGCCCGGACGCGGGAGTCTTTGAATCCAACCTACGCCAGTGTGGTTGAAAGTGTGCAGCGAGCCATGCAGTCGGTGCGCTTGCACCCGCGCCACCAGGGCACTCTGATCGAGGTCCACAGCAACGGACAGAGCACAGCGTGGTTTGATCCCCGCAAACTGGAGCGCGCTCTCTACAATCTCTTGCTGAATGCTTGTGAAGCCGCGCCCAGCAGCGAAGGAAGGGTGGAAGTCACGATCCGAAGAACGCCCGCCTCCATCGTCATCGATGTCTCCGACAACGGTCCCGGTATTCCCGAGCCAATTCGTGACAAACTGTTCCATCCCTTCGTGAGCTTCGGCAAAGCGAACGGCACCGGGCTTGGATTGACGGTGGTGCAAAAAATTGTGCAAGATCACGGCGGCACGGTCATGATGGAGCGTACCCGGGACGGCCGGACGGTTTTTCGTATGATGATTCCCGGGAGCGCTCCACAAAGCTACACGGGCACCGGCGGCGGCGAAAATGCAGACCGTCCGCTTGTGCCCGCAAACAGCGATCGAGCGACTGAAAACTCAACTCGACATTCGGACACGTAGTCCCGCTTCCATTTTTATCGACTTCAAAACGATCCGCATGTCGCGCAGGAGGATGTGTGAATAACCCAGGTACCCTTGCGCTTCGTACAAGTGCCGCGTCCATGGCCGCTGTTCTGCTCTTGAGCATTACTGGCTTGGCGCAGCAAAGCCCACCCGCACCTCAGCCGTGGGATGCTTCGCTGCGTGAACTCGATTCCCAGGTGCAGGGTTTGCGCGCCGTGATCGAGCAATTGCGGACGGAGAATCTGCAGTCGCGCGCCGAGATGCGGGAGTTGCGTCAGGAATTGCAGGACACTCGTAATCTTTTGGCCCCGCTCGTGGCTTCGATGAATGGACGTCCCGCCCCTCCCGCTGCTACAGGCTCGGCATCTTACAGTGCAAATTCACCTTCGATTGCTAGTAGCGCTGAAGGCGCTCAAAACACCTCCGGCTCACCAGCGGCGTCGGATATTGGGAGCCGCGTTCAAAAACTGGAGGAATCCACTCAGCTGCTAGGCTCAAAAATTGACGAGCAGTACCAGACCAAGGTAGAGACTGCGGCCAAATATCGAGCGCGGCTCTCCGGAATTGTGCTGATGAATGCCTTTCATAACGTGGGAGCTTCCGACAATCTGGACCTTCCGGATTATGCGCAGCCGCCAACCGTACCAGGCGCTTCCCAAACAAGTTTTGGGGCCACATTGCGACAAACGGAGATTGGCCTGGAGATTTTTGGCCCGATCCTGGCCGGTGCAAAGAGTTCCGCCAATGTACAGTTCGATTTTTTCGGAGGATTTCCTGCGACTAACAACGGAGTCAACTTCGGCATCGCCCGCATGCAGACCGCCAGCTTGCATCTTGACTGGAAGGACACGTCAGTAATTGCTGGGCAGGATTCCCTCTTCATCTCGCCGCTTTCTCCCACGTCCTTTGCCTCGCTCGCGACCCCGACCTTTGCGTATGCTGGGAACCTGTGGGGCTGGACGCCTCAGCTTCGCATCGAACACCGCTTCGATCTTGCTGACCGGCAGATGCTGACCTTGCAGGGTGGGATACTGGACAATCTGGACTGGGAACCTCCTGCCAATCAGTACACCCGCACGGCGCAAGCTGGCGAGAGCACAGGTCAGCCCGCTTACGCAGTTCGCACCGCCTGGTCGCGCCCGGTGTTTGACCATCCGTTGAGCTTTGGCGCGGCAGGCTACTATGGCCGGCAGAATTGGGACTGGGGCCGTTTTGTCGACGCCTGGGCTGGCATGACCGATTGGCAGATTCCCCTCCTCCGGCGTCTGACCCTCTCGGGTGAATTTTATCGAGGGCGTGGCGTTGGCGGTCTGGGCGGTGCCATCGGCCAAACCATCCTGTACGGTGGCCATCCGATGAATCCGCTGACGAGCATTCACGGTCTCGACTCTGCCGGAGGATGGACCCAGCTCAAATTCCAACTTACACCTAAGCTGGAGTTAAACGGCGTCTTCGCCGAGGACAACGCGTTCGCTAGCGATGTCCGCGGCTTCGCCACAGATGCCAATAATTTCGGACCGATTCTGGGGCGTAATCGCGGCGCTCTTGGAAATCTGATCTACCGGCCACGCTCTGACTTGCTGCTGTCGGCCGAATTCAGACGTTTGCACACCTTTCCGGTCTACGACACTGCCAGTGTGACCAATCAGGTTAATCTCGCCATGGGGATACTTTTCTGATGCTTCGCTTCGTCCAGTGCCGGACTCTCTCGGTGGTGTTGTTTTCGTGTGTCTTTGCCGCGGCGCAAAATGTGGAACTGAAGGGCCTGGAGCTAAAGGGAAAGGTGCAGCTCACAAGAAACGCGCGGCGCCTGCATGACGCTTCGAAAGTTGTAGTTTGGCTGACGCCTCTGGGCACAACTCCCGCGCCTCCGCCACCATTGCAGCAGCGATCCCAGATACCGCAGTTAGTGCAAAAAGACAAGAGTTTCCAGCCTTCGCTGCTGGTGATTCCAGCGGGAGGAAAGGTCGAATTTCCCAACCGGGATCCTTTCTTTCACAATGTTTTCTCGTTGTTCGATGGCAAACGCTTCGATCTCGGACTCTATGAAAGCGGCACGACCCAATTTGTCCAATTCGACAAGCCGGGGATCTCCTACATCTTTTGCAATATTCACCCGCAGATGAGCGCGGTCGTCATCGCACTGAATACGCCCTACTATGCGGTCTCCAACTCGCGGGGCGAAATCAGCATCGGTGATGTCGTTCCCGGCCGTTACCAGATGCATGTGTTCCATCCCTCGGTTTCGCCGGACGCCCTGCACACTGTGGAACGTGAAATCACGGTCGCCCCTGGCGAGATATTTCTGGGAGCGTTCACCCTGGCTGAATCTGAACTAGAAGTCGCCCACAAGAATAAGTACGGTCGCGATTATGATCGCCCGGATCCTGATAGCCCAGCCTATGCGCGACCCTAGCTGACTTGTGTATTCAAGATTTCTACAAGAAAAGGGCGTGCCGGTTAGCACGCCCTTTTCGCCTCTGTTCTTCACCTCGCTTACAACACCTCGCTTACAACAACCTGCGGGTCGATCTAGCGATGGCCGCCACTACCACCGGAGTGCCCTCCGCTGCCGCCGGAGGAATGGCCGCCGCTGGGAGCGCTGTGCGAACCACCACCGCTGCCGCCATAGCTCGGAACGCTGCGAGAACCGCCGCTGTATCCGCCGTAGCCACGATACCCCCCGTAGCCGCCCGACGATCGTGGCTGCACGATGGGCTGCCTCATGTTGAGTTGCGGACGCGAGTAAGCGCTACCACTGCGCCCGTAATTGCCGGAAGCCGCGCCGCGCGACGAGCCTGAACTCGGAGCAGTTCGGTTCCAGTAGCTGCCGCTCTCGCCTCGGCCAACAGTCTCACCGCTGCGACCCGCAGACTCATCACTATGCGAAGGCGGAGTGAAGCTCTTCCAGTCGTTACGATTCGGCTCGCCGCGAGTCGACGAAGCCGACTCCGGCCGGTTCGCAAACGTTGTGGGACCGGCGGAGCCGCTTCGATTTCCACTTCCATTTGCGACGGCTTGATTTCCGCCGCTCCTGGTCGCACCACTGTTCGTCTCTCTGCGAACCGCTGACGTGCCTGCGCTCGGTTTGCCGGATCCCACAGATGCTGGGGAACGCGACTCCGCTGTGCTGGCAGTGGACGCTCTCGTCCCAGCAGTCACCGATGAAACATGGCTCTGTTGCATCGACTGCTGCAGATGCGAAGTCTGCTGCTGGAACGACTCCGGCCGCGACGTGGTTGCCGTACCGGCAAAATGCTGCGCTGCAGTGTTGTGAATGGTAGAAGGAGCCGCGGCGCGTCCACTGGCCGACAAGCTGGCATGAGTGGGCACGACGGGCAGGTTGCCAGTCATCATACGAGCTGAACTCAACTGCGTATGAGTGGCCGCAACAGCCGAGGTGCGGCCCGCTCCAAAGTGTCCGGCTCCAACCGTCGAGAGCGCGCCTCCGATGTGCGGATCGTTAACATGACCCAGGTTAGAGAATCGGGTACCACCATGGAGGGGCGCAAACCCGCCGAAGCGATTGAACCCGCCAAAGCGGTCGAAGCCCACGAACCCGAAGCGTCCACCGTATCCGCCCCACCACGGATGGAACCAGTCACAAGGCCCAATCGGCAACCAGCCGAAGCCGCCCCATCCAAAACCGAATCCGAATCCGAAACCTCCTCCGAATCCAAAAAACGAAACATAGGCCGGAGCCCAGAACGGACGATAGAAGCCAGGCCCCCACACCGGTCCCGGCCACCAACCCCAAGCGCCGCCATACCACAGCCATCGACCATAGTGATACGGCGCCCAGCCCCAAGGCTCGAAGCCCACCCACGTCCAACCGTAGTAAGGCTCCCAAACCCAGTTGCCGTCGCGGTACGGAGCCCAATCATCGGGCTCATTCGGAACCCAGATCTGACCGTAGTCCGGCACATTCTGCCATCGTCCGTAGGCATCGAGATCCTCCGAGCCCGTGTAATAGCGATTCGTGTGCTGCCATGCTCGCGCGCTGTGAATCATGCGGTCGCGATCGCTGTTCCAACGGTCCCAGTCGTCGCTGTCGGGGGCCGGAGAAATCTTATACTGAGCGTCCGCGCTCGGGCCGCGCACCGTGGCCATATCGCCTTGCTTGAGATCGGCAATACCCTTGGGCGTGGAAATCTGCGCCTCACCCTTGCGCACGATGACGATCGAGCCGCCATCAGGCCGCACTTCAACACGCAGAATTACATCCTTATGTGCCGGATGCACCGCTACATTCGGCGTATCGATCTCAGGCTCGGCTTCGCTCTCGTTGAAGACGCTGTAATTGGCCAAGCCCTGCGCCAATTGAATCTGAATGTGATCGTGAGTAAAGTTTGCGATGTTAGCTTGCGAATTCGATCCCAGGCGAAGAATGTTGGCGAAGTCGAGTTGCACCTCGGCGCGACCGCCTGCTGCGGTAGAAACCTTGTCGCCGTTTACTACGGGTTGATTCAACACAGCCGCGGACCACGTGCCGGAATCTCCGCGCTGCGTCGACACGTCACCATGAGTCATACTGATGCGGCCCACGCCCTGGTTGGTCTGCGCCGGACCCTCGCCAGAAGGACCGCCGGGCTGGGCTTCGGGCATGGGTTGTTGCCCATTTTCAGGCGGCTGGTTGAGTTGCGGCCGTTGCTGTGGCGGCGCCGACTGGCCCTGCCCCACTTCCATCGGAGCGCTGGGTTGCTCTGAAGGGCCCGGACCCTCCTCGGTAGTTTGCGCCAGCACGCGCGTCGACAACGCGCCGGCTAACGCCAAAACTAAGATTGCGAAACCTGATATGAATCGGTTTTTCATGGCCTCTACCTCTTACAGAAACGTCTCGCTCGTTTACCTTAGAGAAACCCGAAGCTGTGGATTAATGCACAATTGTGAAGAGCAACTGCCATGCCAAAGAAGACGGAACAGGAAGCATCGTAACTTGTTTGTTTTCAGATAGCAGGATCAGATTTCCAACAAAACAGGGAGGCGGATTTTTCGGAGCGGTGGCTACCTTCAGCCAAAGTGGTGGTTTTCAGCCAATGCGCACGAGCATCAAAAACACACATTCGTAAAAACACGAAAGCCCCGATAGTCAGTCGGGGCTCGAATCGAGAAGCTCGTAGTGGACGGACGTATGGGTCACCGACATTCGTAGATGTACTTGCCAGAATCTTGATCCATCGTCGCAGCACAGGTCTTGGTCAACTGAGGTCTGATTATGCCCGAGGCCCTCCTGATTTTGACGAAGCCGGACAGGTGCCGGTCAGAGTCCTTGATCAAGTTGACCTGTTCCACCTCAAAGCCTTTGTTCTGATAGTCGTGGGTAATCTCTTCTTGAGCCTTCGTCACGTCGGCTTCACTGAACACCTTCAGAGTGGGCTGAGGCGCTGCGGCTTGGGAATTGTTATTGCACGCGGTCGCGCAGATGGCGGACGCGAAGAGAAGAGTGGCAACTGACTTCCGCATGTTCGTACTCCCTTTACTTGGCCTGAGCCAAAAACGTCGTGAGCCTCTTGGCAGTGTTGTCAGCGAAGCTGGATGAGGCACTATGCGTGAATGGGCTGCTATAAACGGTATCTGCCCAAACAACTGAACCATCCCTAGCAACGAGACGCATGGCTCCCTGTATGCGGTAACGGCCATTGTCAGTCTGAATGACCATTGATCCGGTGAGGACGCCGTCTGCCATGTCCTCAGCGTTGTCCCCATTCTCCTCAACGACCGTGCAGCCGGAACCGCAGTCCTTGACGAGTGAGCTAATCAGTTTGGAACGCACGATGCCGTCCCAATCGGGATTGCTCGGAAAGTGCATCTCGTTCACGTAGATCCGGTGGATATGTTTGACCGACTGGGCGCTGAGCATGACGCCGCTGAGTAGAAGCGCGGTCAAGAAGGTCTTCTTATTTGCATTCTCCTTGGGGAAAGGATAAATTATCGGATGACTGAGGCGCCTCGGGCCGCCAGATTACGAGCCCGGAAGTCTGGCGCGGTTACGCTAGGCCCGTCCGACCTAGATTCAGGTCACTCCACTCTAGGTTCGCCGCCTCCCGCTCCCGCGCTCCGTGTTGAAGTTATGCTCTTTCGAAGCGCTGATGATTCGATATTGCTGGGTTTTGGCTACAGCAATAGCCGCCTTCCAGACTGCGTCGCAGGATTGAGGGAGCGTTTCCTGCCTGCTTTTCATAGCCACTGATTGCACGGAAAGCAAAAGAATGGGAATTACGAAGATTGACGAAGAGATGGAGCGGAATTTCATAGCGCCTCCGGAATTACTTCTCACAAAGAATTGTATTTGCGAGCAAACTGGTTCCAACGCAAAATTCACATTTCCAACTCAGGACAGTACCGAAATAGGACCTCGACCTACGTCTCTTTCTCTCCCTCATCGGCAATGCCAATCTTCGACAGCCGATAGCGCAGCGCATTCCGAGACAAACCCAGCAACCGCGCCGCCTGACTTTTGTTTCCATTCGCGCGCCGGAGCGCTTCCTGAATCATTTCATCTTCCCAGCGCTCCAGCGTCATTCCCTCAGGTAGAAATCCGCTCGCACCGTTGGTCGTCCTTACCGGACGTAAATCCAGATGAATGTCGGCTGCCTCGAGTGTACTTCCCTTAGCCAGGGCGCAAGCCCGCTCGATGATGTTCTGCAGTTCGCGCACATTGCCCGGCCAGTGATAGTTCACCAGAATCTGCATCGCCTCCGGCGAAATAGTTTTCACCGCTTTCCCGGAATCTGAGGAAAAACGCGAAATAAAAAGATTCACCAGATCCGGGATGTCTTCCTTGCGCTGCCGCAGGGGCGCGATATCGATGGGGACAACGTTCAATCGATAGTAAAGATCCTCGCGAAAGGTTCCCTGCTCGAGGGCCTCGCGCAGATCGCGATTCGTGGCTGCGATCAGCCGAACATCAACTTTTACCGTTTTCGTGCCGCCCAGCCGCTCGAACTCGCGCTCCTGCAAGACACGGAGCAACTTCACCTGGGTTACGGGCGGAACGTCTCCGATCTCGTCGAGGAACAGCGTTCCCTTGTCCGCTAGTTCGAACTTACCCGGCTTGCTGGCATTCGCGCCTGTGAAAGCGCCTTTTTCGAAGCCAAACAGTTCGCTCTCCAGGAGATTTTCCGGAATTGCTGTGCTGTTAATCTTGACGAAAGGTCCGGAAGCACGCCGAGATTTTTCATGGATCGCGCGCGCGATCAAGTCTTTGCCCACGCCGCTCTCCCCTCCCAGCAGTACCGTAGAGTTCGTGGGCGCGATACGATCCACGGTCGCCAGCACTTCCTGCATTTTCGGGCTGCGCGCCACCACGTTTGGATGGGCATAGCGCTTGCCCAGCGCCTCGCGCAGCGAACGGTTTTCCTCGCGCAAGTTGCGGACGTCCAACTCCTTGCGCACCACCATGCGCATTTCGCTCAACGAAAAAGGTTTCAACACATAGTCGCTGGCTCCGGCCTTCATTGCCTCCACCGCCGTCTCAACCGTTCCGAATGCCGTCATGACCACTACCGGCAACGCTGCGTTATGACGCTTCACCGCTTGCAGAAATTCCAATCCGTTCATGCCCGGCAATTTCAAGTCCGTCAGTACCAGGTCAACGGTATTCTCGCGGAGGAGCTTCAAACCAGCCTCGGCATCTCCTGCGGAAAGCGTGCTGAAGCCGTCTTCTCCGAGATTCAACTCCAGGAGCCGCCGCATCTTCGCCTCATCTTCGACAATTAAAATAGTCGGCATATTTTTCGCGGTTGCTCGCTGTTTGTGTGCCTGAGCGATATCCTCGAAACGACACTTCCTTAAGATGCGAGAACGGCCTCTAAGCTACCAGGAAAAAAGACTACGAAGCGAGCTCCATGCATACCGCTCCCATCGGTGCCCCCTTCAACGCGAATAGTTCCGTGATGTCCGTCTATGATTCTGGAGACAATCGACAGTCCAAGTCCGACGCCGGTTTTCTTGGTGCTGACAAAAGGATTGAAAATCTGCTCGCGCAGTTCGTCCGGAATGCCCGGACCGGTATCCTCGATCCACACTTCAATTCCATCGCGATTCGTGGCGTTGGCGCGCGCTGCCTTGATCCGCAACGTTCCGCCGGCGCCTCCCATCGCATCATATGCATTCTGAATTAGATTCACGAAGGCCTGCTCACAAAGGCTTTCATCCAGCGGAATCAGCGGCAAGTTCGGCTGGTACTGACGCTCAACCCGCACGACTCCGTTTTCTTCGTCCTTTCGCGCCAACAACACGGAGTGCAGAGCACGCTCCAGTAGCGGAGTAATTTCCCGCGGCTCTAATTCAGCATGCAAGGGCCGTGCAAAATCCAGGAAGCGTGTGACCAGGGCGCTCAAGCGGTTGGTCTCGGTTGAGATATACCCCGCCAATTCGGTGGCGAGCGCATCCGATTCTCCGAGCTTCTGGTGAAGCATTTCCGCGGATCCCTTGATCACCCCGAGAGGATTGCGAATCTCGTGCGCCAGTCCGGCAGACATCTGTCCCAGCGCCGCCAATCGCTCCGAACGTCTCGCCTCCTCCTGCGCCTGCTCCAATCTGCGGTTGGTTTCGGCCAGCGTCTCCGCCAACTCCTGATAGCGTTTGATCTGACGCCGGTTCTCTACCACGAATCGGTTCACCACCATCGCCGCCAGAAAAAAGAAAAGGATGCGAATGGCGAGCTGCCCGTAACCCTCCGCGGTGATTTCATATTCCTGCAACGCCGGGTAAAGATAAGAACAGTAGGCAGCCGACGCCAGCGCAGTCCATGCCAGCGTGAGCTGCGGCCCGAAATATTCTGCCGCAGTAACGATGGGAATATAGAAAATCGGATAGTAGCTGCTATTGATTCCAACCTCGCCGGTGTGATCAATGAGCAGAGTTGCGAGCGCAATCTTAAGCAGAACGATATACGCCGCGCCGCGCCGCGGAACTCGGGCCAGAAACCAGCCCTCCCCGAACTGAACGACTCCAATCGCCAGCAGGGTGAGCTGTTTGTGAATCTCCGTCACCGGTGGCAGCGCCGCCAGGATGGCCAGAAGCAGCAGCCATAGAACGTCCATCCAGTTAATCGCCGGCGACTTTTGTTCGTTCATGGCAAGCTCGCCCCAAGAAACACCACGGAAAACAAAGACGCCGGGATCGGGTTTGTTTCCCGACTTCCCGGCGCTAATAGCTTCACTCCCAACTTACGGCGGAACTCACTATAGTCCGCTTGCAGATCGCATGGCATGCGAAACTATCAGACCGCACGCGGCCACTTCGCGTCAATGTTCTTTCTTGGGCGCACTCTCGTGACTCTGGGCCGACGGATGCGAACTCTGCTGCCGCTGCGGCGTGGACGAAGAAGAAGCAGGTTTCTGCTGGTGCCAGTTGCTGAATTTCTGCTCCTCGTCCTTCTGCTGCTGTTCATCGTTTCTTCGCAGCGGAGCAACCGGCTTGGCCAAAGGATGCGACCACTGCGGCTGCGTTTGCTGTCTTTGACGCGAATTCGCAGAAGATTGCGCATTGCGGTTTTCGACTTCAGACTGTGCGCTCTGCTCAGGCTCCGGAGTTCCCTGCTCCTCCCACACTCGCGGCTGCGGTTTCGACTGATTGTTCCCTGCGTTGGTCTGTCCAAACGAACGGAAGCCTTCCTGCGATTGGGGCTGCCGTGGCGGTTGCTGCGTCGTCACCCGCTGCCCTGGCGCCTCCTGCCGCACCAATGCTTGCTGATTCGACGACTGCTGGCTTAAGTTTCCTGCCGCCTGCGCTTGCCGCTGATCGAACGAGGGTGGCATTGGAGCCGGGGTTCGCAGCGCCACTACCTGGCGGTTCATCGCAGCAGTCGGCGGCACGTGCACCGCCGGCGTACCTGCGCCCAACACGCTGCTTCTGACGGGCTCAGCGCCAGCCGTGTGCGAAACCGGCACCCCTGCTAGCTCCTTCGCCGGAATCTGCACCACATTTCGCGCCACGGGTTGCGCGTTCACGAAGGTGTCCCGCGAAACCACAGTTACTCCGCCGCTCACCCCACGGTTCGCATATGTGATGCTATTGGCGGTTGCATTTCGATTTACGACCACGGTGTTGTAGACATTTGTAACTCTCGCAACGGTCACCGTTGTATTCGTGATGTTTACCCGATTCACATAAGCGCGGCTCACACGGTAACCGGGAATAAAAACTTCTCCCGGAGCCAGCGGGAACCATCCCACACCTGCTCCAAACGAGAAGTTGAATCCCGGCCTACCACCCATCCAAGCCACCAGAGCAGGCGCGTACATCGGGCGCACCGCGACCGATCCCGGAACCCAGATCCAGCCAGATCCTGCAAAAGCCCATCGCCCATAGTGGAAAGGAGCGAATCCCCATGGTTCGTCTGCAACCCATGTCCAGCCCCACGGCCCAACCCAAACCCAGTGTCCAAAGCGGTACGGCGCCCATCCAGCCATCAGCACCCGAGGACGCCAGCACATACCGTAGTCGGCTACGTAGCTCCAGTCGCCGTATTGGTCAAGGTCCTCATATCCCGTCATCTCGCGCGAAACGTAGTTCGCCGCATCAGACTCATCCTCGTTCCGGTCCCGCCCGAGCGCCCAGTTATCGAATCCGTCTCCGGCCGGAACCTGGCCGAGATCGTAGCTCAGCTGATCGGTGCCGGTGAATGTGGCGTGCTGACCGGCAACTACAGTGTAAGAAGAACCGCCGCCGGTAGCATCGCCGCGTCCGCGCCACACGGTTACTTCAGTTCGATTACCGTCCGGATCAACATCAATTCGATAGTCGCCCGGCTGCAGAACGACGAACGCTACGTTCGGAGTGTCCACTTCGTAGGAATCCTCATCGTCCACATGGCGCACTTTCACAATCAATGCCCCCTGCGCGAGACGAATCTGCGCTGCCCGATCACTCACCTCGAGCAACGTAATTCCAGTCCTCGGCCCCAAGCGGAGCGCGGTTGATCCAACATGGACTTCAGCCCGCGAGTCTTCATCGGCCCAAAGATTGTCGCCCGTTACCAAGGGACGGTTGAGCACTGCATCGACCCAGTCGCCTTCGCCGCCGGACTGAAACGACACCGATCCCGCCATGTAATTCAGCCTGGCCACTCGGCCCGGAGGATCCTGGTCGTTCGCAGCTTGCGCGTCTTGCGGAGTCTGCGCGCCCACGCCGATCTGCGCATCCTGCGCTGTTACAGCAAGCGAAGCCCCCAGCATGAATGGCAAGCTCGCCACAATCACCGCCCAGCACCACTGTTTATGCGCATTCATAATGTTTTCCTGGATGGATAAAAGACCGCTATTCGCGATCTTACCCACGTTGGAGTAAACCCGATAGACACTCTTTAGTTCTTTGGACGTTACTGTAGTGTTCAGCCAAATTGGCCGAGGTCGGGCAGACAAGAGGCTTATTTGTTAAGGGTTTCAGCGGGCCGCGGGCTTCGGCGAGATTTCATCCAAGGTAAGGTTTAGTTCGAGCACGTTCACCCGCGGCTCACCCAGAAACCCGAACTGCCGGGACTCCGTATGCTGGCGTACGGCTTCGCGAACCACGTCCTCGCTCAAACCTCGCTCTTTGGCGATGCGCGGCACCTGGAATTCAGCCGCCTCAGGCGAGATGTGAGGATCGAGCCCTGAACCCGAGGTCGTCAACAAATCCATTGGGACTGGCGCGCCAGGGTTTTCCGCCTGCAGCCGGTCAGCATCCGCTTGCACTCGCGCGATGAGAGATTGATTGGTTGGGCCAAGATTGGACCCCCCGGAATTACCCGCGTCGTAACCGGTTCCTGCTGCGGAAGGCCGCGAGTGAAAATATCCTGGCGACGAGAACGACTGCCCGATCAATCGCGACCCGATCACGCGGCCATTGCGCGTCACGAGTTCTCCATTGGCTTGCTTGGGAAACAAAACCTGCGCCAACCCGGTAATTACCAGGGGAAACAACAATCCAAATAAAACCGTAGTCACCAACGTCATCAGCACCGCGATGATGAGATTCTTTTTCATAGCCGCCTCTACGCGAGTCGTCCTAGGCCAACCCCGCCCGCACGATAAGAAGATCGATCAGCTTGATGCCGATGAATGGCACAATCACTCCGCCGAAGCCGTAGACCACTAGATTTCGCCGCAACAAAATAGCAGCCCCCTGCGGAATATATTTCACTCCGCGCAGCGCGAGCGGAATCAGGGCCACAATGATCAGTGCATTAAAGATGACCGCCGACAAGATTGCCGACTGCGGCGTTGCCAGATGCATCACGTTGAGCGCCTGCAGTACCGGAAACGTCCCGGCAAACATCGCCGGAATGATGGCGAAGTATTTGGCCACGTCGTTCGCGATTGAAAAAGTAGTTAACGCTCCGCGCGTCATCAGCAACTGCTTGCCGATTTCAACGATCTCAATCAGTTTTGTGGGATTCGAATCAAGGTCCACCATGTTACCGGCTTCCTTCGCCGCCTGTGTGCCTGTGTTCATTGCGACGCCCACGTCAGCCTGCGCCAGCGCCGGCGCGTCATTGGTACCGTCTCCGGTCATGGCAACGAGCTTCCCTTGCCCTTGCTCGCGCCGAATGAGATCCAGTTTGTCCTTCGGCGTAGCCTGGGCAAGAAAGTCGTCCACGCCAGCCTCGGTCGCGATGGCTGCTGCGGTCAACGGATTATCCCCCGTAATCATCACCGTCTTGATTCCCATCGCGCGCAACTGATCGAAGCGCTGCCGCATGCCGCCCTTCACAATGTCTTTGAGCTGAATCACGCCCATCGCACGGCCGTTCTCCGCCACCACCAGCGGAGTTCCACCCGAGCGCGAAATCGCCTCCACCGCGGCGCGCACTTCGGCGGGCAACGCACCGCCCAATTCCTCAATATATTTCGCAATCGCATCGGTCGCGCCCTTGCGGATCGCGCGCCCATCCAGGTTCACACCTGACATGCGAGTCGTTGCACTGAAGGGAATGAACTCAGCATCGTGCGAGCTCATTTCGCGGCCGCGCAATCCGTACTTTTCTTTGGCCAGTACCACAATCGATCGGCCTTCCGGAGTTTCGTCAGCCAGAGAAGAGAGCTGGGCCGAATCCGCCAGCATCGCTTCCGTCACGCCCGGCGCGGTCACGAATTCTGTTGCCTGCCGGTTGCCTAGAGTGATGGTTCCGGTCTTGTCGAGAAGCAAAGTGTTCACGTCGCCCGCCGCTTCCACCGCGCGTCCTGACATCGCCAGCACGTTGTGCTGCACCAAACGATCCATACCCGCGATGCCAATCGCCGAAAGCAGTCCGCCAATCGTGGTTGGAATCAGGCACACCAGTAAGGACACCAGCACAAAGACGGTCTGCGGCGCCCCCGCATAAATCGCGAACGGCTGCAGTGTAACCACGGCGAGCAAAAATACAATCGTCAGACCGGCCAGCAAAATGTTCAACGCAATTTCATTTGGAGTTTTTTGCCGCTCCGCTCCTTCCACCAGCGCAATCATGCGATCCAGAAATGTTTCGCCGGGATTGGAAGTGATCTTCACTTTCACCCAATCCGAAAGCACGCGCGTGCCGCCGGTCACCGCCGAGCGGTCACCGCCAGCCTCGCGAATCACGGGCGCAGATTCACCTGTAATCGCCGACTCGTCCACCGACGCCACACCTTCCACGATCTCGCCATCGCCGGGAACAAATTCACCCGCCTCCACCAGACACATATCTCCGGACCGCAGTTTGGAGCCGGGAACTGTCTCCGTTTTTCCGTCGGGTAGAAGGCGGTTCGCCATCGTCTCCGCTTTCGCGCGCCGCAAGGCATCGGCCTGCGCCTTGCCACGGCCCTCGGCCATAGCCTCGGCAAAGTTGGCAAACAACACCGTGAACCATAGCCACAACGTAATCTGCAGATTGAAGCCGAAGCCCGGTTGCCCGCGCAGTCGTTCGAGAATGAGCAGCACAGTTGTCACGACGCTGCCCACTTCGACTACGAACATCACCGGGTTGCGCATCATGGTCACGGGGTGCAGTTTGACTAGCGAGTCCCACGCCGCACGGCGCACGATCTTCATGTCCCACAAGCTGCGTTTTGATTTCTTGCTCACCATAAGTTCCTAGAAAGTCTTGCCCGCCACCATCAGGAGGTGTTCGAGAATCGGCCCCAGACTGAGCGCCGGGAAAAATGTCAGCGCACCCACGATCACGACCACTCCGATCAGCAGAACGGTGAACAGCGGCCCTGTGACCGGGAAAGTGCCGAGCGTGGCCGGAGTCTGTTTCTTGCCAGCCAGATTGCCGGCAATCGCCAGCATGGGCAAAATCATCATGAAGCGTCCCAGCAGCATTGCAATTCCAAGCGAAGTGTTGTACCACGGCGTATTTCCGCTCAATCCGTTGAAACCCGAGCCGTTGTTCGCGACGGAGGATGTGAAGGCATAAAGCACTTCGCTGAATCCGTGCGGCCCCGCATTGGCCATTGCGGAAGTACCAAAGCTGTTCAAAACCGAAATCGCCGTGAACACGAGAATCACCAGAGGAAAGATGAGCACCACCAGCATCGCCATCTTTACGTCGTAGGCTTCAATTTTCTTTCCCAGATATTCTGGCGTGCGCCCCACCATCAATCCCGCAATGAAGACGGAAAGAATGACGAAAATCAGCATCCCGTACATGCCGGCACCCACCCCGCCGAAAATCACCTCGCTCAACATTAAGTTGATCAACGGAACCATCCCGCCCAGCGGCGTGAACGAGTCATGCTGGGAATTGACCGCGCCACAACTAGTGTCGGTGGTTACGGTGGCGAATAGTGCGGAGTTCGCCAAGCCGAAGCGTACTTCTTTCCCCTCAAGATTCCCGACCGATTGCAACATGCTTGCCGGATGTTGCGATCCATGCTGCGCAGCGGATGTCAGTAAGGGATTGCCCCGCGCCTCGGCCCAATATGCCGTAGTCACTCCTGCCAGGAACAGCAAAGCCATTGCCGCCCATACCGCCCATCCATGCCGCCGGGAGCCGGTCATTGTTCCCAACGTGTAAGTCAGGGCGGAAGGAATCGCAAAGATGCAAAACATCTCCAGGAAGTTCGAGAACGGTGTGGGATTCTCAAAGGGATGCGCGCTGTTGGCGTTGAAGAAGCCACCGCCGTTCGTCCCCAACTCTTTGATGATCTCTTGCGAAGCCGTTGGTCCCTGCGCGATCACTTGCTGGCTGACTGTCTGCATTACCGGTTTGCCATCGGGTCCGTTCACGGGTTTGCCATCGGCACCGAGTTGCGGGGTTTGATACGGATCGAGCACTTGCACCGTGTCATAGGGTTTAAGGTTCTGCACCACCCCCTGCGACACCAGCAAGAGTGCACCGATCAAGCAGGCCGGAGCCAGAATCCATAGCGTGCCGCGAACCAGGTCCACCCAGAAATTACCAATAGTCTTGTGCTCGCGCCGAACGATGCCGCGAATGAACGCGATCGCCAGCGCCATGCCCGCTGCGGCCGAAACCCAGTTGTGATAAGCCAGCCCTACCATCTGGGTGAGATAACTCATGGTGATTTCGGGACTGTAATTCTGCCAATTCGTATTGGTCGTAAACGAAGCTGCGGTACTAAAAGCCAGCGCTGGAGGCACTCCTGGCAGCTTTTGCGGATTCCACGGCAGCAGCGCCCACTGCTGCACGCGCTGCAGCACGTAGAGCAGGATCATGGAAACGCCGCTGAACAACAACAGGGCGAGCGCGTATTCCTTCCAGTCCATCTCGTGGTTTTCGTCCACGGCCGTAAGCCGGTAGAGAACCCGTTCCAGCGGCCGCATCACCGGGTCCAGCCAGGTGTGTTCTCGGCTGAACACCCGCGCAATGAACGTGCCCAGCGGCTTAGTGACCAGGAACACCACCAGCAGGAAAACTAGAATCTGCAGCCATCCATTTGCCGTCATCAAAATTTCTCCGGCCGCAGCATGGCGTATATGAGATACACCAGCAGGCCCGCGCAAATGATCAGCATGATGATCGGTTCAGCAGTCATAAGAGCCTCAACGTACTCGCTCGCAGAAATGCACATAGGCGAGCGAGATCAAAAAAAATAAAATCGTCACACCAAGAAAGATCGCATCCTGCATCTAAGGTTCCTTCCAATCACCTGCCGACGTAGGGACGCACTCGTAGTCGCGATTTCGTCAATTCTTCAACGTCCAACTGCCCCTTGTGATCTGTGTCCAAGCGGTCGAACTCTGCTTCCATGAACCTCATCCACTCTTCCTTGGAAATCTTGCCACTTTTGTTCGTGTCGATCACGAGTAATAGTTCCCGAGCTGCCTCGGTTGCGGCCGCCAGTTGCCTTTCTCTTTTAACTTGTTCCGGCGTTGGCGGAGGCACTCCGGTTGACTTCTCGCTCTGGCCTGCGTGGGCTTTGACTGCTATCGCGCCAGCGAGGAGCACGGCCGCGATTGTAACGTGAACGATCCGCCAGTGTATGAACATGTTTCGCACTTCCGTTTAAGATCTCCTTTAGCCCCTGAAGCTAAAACTTGACCATAATGGCCATATCGATGAACTGCTCGTCTCGTCGCAGATCTGGAAACCAGACGGTGCTGCCTTGCGCCCCGCAGGCCGTTTGTGCGCCGCTCAGAGTCAATGACATGGACGAATTTCCGTCGGTGCAGGCATAGAACTGAGGATATCCATTGTTGGTATAAGGCACTCCCCCCGAACCCGGCGGCGTAACTCCGCCGCGGCCTGACCAATAGGGCACACTGGCATGGCGATAATCGTATTCCCACCGGAATGTGATGTACTGCCGGGGCATGTAGTCAAACGTAACTGACGAATCCCATGCCTTGAATGGGTCCGAAGGGTTCCCGGTGAAGTAGGGGGCATTGATCGCTGCCGACTCTGCTGTTTCTCCGTTGATGGGAGGGTCCAGAACCAGATAGCGCCCCGGATTGTTGATTTGGCCTCCGCCCAGCGTCAATCCGTACCTGTCCTTCTTAAACCACATGCGGTTGTAGAGCATGTAGCCGATGAAACTCTGCTTGGGATTGATTCCCGCCTTAAAGTTGTCACCCCCGACCGATTTCGGATCTCTCTTGTCACCGAGGCAACTCACGCCCTGCAGATATACGCCTGCCGATGTGGTCGTGCTGGGGCCGAATTCGCAACCCATATCGCCGGTGAAGGAGAACGCCATCTTGTCCAGAGTCTTCTCCGGTCTGTCGTAATACTTGATCTCTATGCTGTCGTCAGTATGAATCCGCCCGCGGTTCGGAACGTACAAATCGTCGTGTCCCAACCCGTAATTGTTGGAAATGACATTCACCCACGGTCGCGGAGTCCACTTGATCTGTCCACCCAAACCTTTGCGCGAGTTGGCTGATCCGTAGGATTGCCATCCATTGATGAACCATGGTTCGATCTTCAAATGAGGGTTGGGAAAAATCTGAACTCGCAGCCCATTAAAAAACCAGGGCGTATTCGAAGACACATACGAAGGTTGATACGCCCAGTTATCGAAGTTGTAGTAACTGAATAGACCTATGTATGAGAGAAAAATCCCTGCGTCCACGTTGATTCCATTCAACGCGTTAATGTGGTATCCACCGTATGCCTCTGCCAGGTAGCGATAAGCAGTATCCAGATCCCACTGGCCCTTCGCAGGACTGGCATCATTGCGTGGCGTGGTTTCCGAATACATGCCGAACTGGGTCATGAATCGAGCGCGGACGTTGTCATAATGGAAATCGCCGCCAACGCCGAGTTGTTCCAACTGGATTTCGTTGGAGCGAAATATTTCGCTCGACCCGCTTATGGTGTTATCCAGTGGTTTGTTGAAATCGTAGGTGTAAGTAATATCGGCCCGTATCTCCGGGGTGAAGAATTTCGAATCGAAAGCCGCCTCTTTGGTGCGCGGATTGCCGTTCAGCCACGTCCAGTCCCAATCGGAAAAGGGATCGATCTTCTCCTTTTTCGGCGTCCCGGAATCGGCAGAGGGTGTTTGCGCCAACCACCCTCTCAGTGCGGGGGTAGCAGGAGCGGTGCTGGTTGCCGCGGTGCTGGTTGCTGCGGTGGTAGGGCCGGCAAAGTTCTCCGCGGTCACGGCCGGAACATTTGGTCCCGGACCCGTGCTCACTGGAGCCGGCAACGCCTCTACCCGTTCGGGGCTCGGCGTGGTGCCTTTCTGTTGCTCGACCTCAGCGCGCAAGCGCTCGACTTCCGCTCGCAGTGCTCTCAATTCGTCGCGCATTTCCTGCTGGTCTGTCGGTGCACCCGAACTAGAGCCGGGGTTGGAAGACGGCGCGGTGGATTGAATGGATTGACCGCCAGCCCACCCTGCCTGGAGTAGGACGAACATCGATAGAAATAATGCCTGAAGTATGCTCTTGCGCATGAGCTTCGTTCTCCAATAGTTCAACGTAACTGTTACAGTATTCACGCCCACAGGTGTGGTAATCCTCATCGACAACGCTGCGGGGCAGAGCTTCCACGCACTCTCTATCCCGCTCGCGGCGGATCGGAACGATCCAACAGCAGGTCGATGGCGCATGGTCGAGAAGCAACGCCAACAGGAACCAAACCATAAACGCCGTTCCGGTTAACGCGATGGCCGCGAAAGTAAACGCCACCAACATTGCTTCTGCTCCAGCACTTCACACTAGGGGACAAACAGTCCAGTTAACTGCTTCATGCGTAAGATTTGCTTAAGGAATTTCTAAAGATTTCGTAAAGACACGTCCTAAGCGTTATCAGAACGAAACGTGCCACTCGTCGCGAAGCAACTAGCAGCCCCACTCCGCTTCGCCGGGCTGGGCAAAATACTGGCGAGAGCCCGCGTGGTCGTTGGTCAGCGATTCCAATTCCAGCAGAGCCAGACGCGCCGCCGCTACCAGTCGACTCTTTTGCTGTTGGGGCACTTCCTTCCATTCGGCCCGCCCTTCGCTGCCCTTCCCCGAAATTTCCGGTGTCAGCGCCTGCTGATAGTGATGGAAAATCTCCGCCAACCGTTCCGGTGCAACTTCGTTAATCCACATTTGATCAATCTCCCTGTCCCGCTGGCGCGGTCTCTTTTTCAACTCCACGACTATTGGACACGAGGCTGCAAAAATTCCGAATAAAGGGTCCATAAAATGTTCGTAAGGATAAAGAGCCTGTTGGTGGAAGAATTCTTTGTATCAGGGCATGCTTTCAGCCATGCCGAAAACGATCCGTCATTGATAACGCCTTCAGGCCAGGCTGTAAAGAGAGGGAGGAGACTGGTGCTTTAGCAGCCGGGTTCGAAGCGGTAGCCCACCCAGGGTTCGGTAAGCAGATATTTCGGTGAGGAAGGATCACTCTCAATTTTCTTGCGCAACTGCCCCACGAAAACACGCAAGTATTCTGGCTGTTCCGTGCTATTCGGTCCCCAGATCGCGGCCAGCAGAGTTCGGTGGGTCACCACTTTTCCGGGACGCCGCGCCAGGTAAACCAGCAGATCGAATTCTTTGGGCGTGAGATGAACTTCGTGGCCCGCAACCTTGACGGAACGCGCATCCAGATTAATGGAAAAATCTCCGGCCGTGATGGCGCTAGGCTGCTCCTCGCACGCCGGAGTCCTGCGCAACTGGGCCCGGATGCGCGCCAGCAGTTCGTTCATGCTGAACGGCTTGGTGACGTAATCGTCGGCGCCGGCATCCAGGGCCTCCACCTTCGAGCGATCTTGCCCGCGAACCGAGAGCACGATAATGGGCACCTGCGACGTCTGCCGCACCTGGCGGCACAAAGCCACCCCATCGAGATTCGGCATCGCCAGGTCCGTGATGACCACGTGCGGCGTCCAGTTCTTCATCAGTTCCAGCGCCATTTCTCCGTCATTGGCCACGCGGATGTCATATCCCTGAGCCGAAAGCGTCGTCCGCAACACGCGCGTGATCTGCGCCTCATCATCCACTACCAGGATTCGCCGGTGATCGTTGGTCATCTTTGCCTGTCATTCCTGGTCATCGTTGCCGCTCTTCATTCCGGTCAGCGCATTTCCTGGGTCACGATGTGCACATCCACGGCGGGCGCTTCGCGCAGAAATTTGTGAATCGCAGAAAGATAAAAATACCTTTTCCAGCCCTTGGTGGCAGACCTGCCGAAGACAACTTGAGTGATGTGATTCTCGCGCACGAACTCTGCGACTTTTTCGGCGACGACCCTGCCTTCGGTTTTCACAACCTTCGCGCCCACGCTTTCCGCGAAACGCACGTTGTCAGCCAGAGTGCGCTGATTCTCGCCACTTTCATCCGCCCCAGTATCCACATAGAGCACAAACAGGTCGCCATCCATCGCCTGCGCCATGCGTGCGCCCCGCGCAATCAGATACTGGGCCGCTGGATTCGAGCTGATGCACACCGCAATTCGCTCGCGCACCTGCAGCGGCTGTCCATCTTCGGTCTTCAATTCCGAAAGAGTGCGGTCCACGGCCTGGGTTACCTGGCGCAAAGCCAGTTCCCGCAGAGCCACCAGGTTTGTATTCCGGAAGAAGTTCGTCAGCGCCCGCTCGACCCGCTCCAGCGGATAAATATCTCCGCGCTTCATGCGCGTTTGCAGCGCCTGCGGGGTGAGGTCTGCCATCACAATCTCTCCCGCCCGGCGGATCACCCAGTCCGGCACCGTCTCTCGCACCTGCACGCCTGTCAGACCGCGAATCGTCGGAGCCAGACTTTCGATATGCTGGACGTTCAGTGTGGAAAGAACATCGATGCCCGCATCCAGTAACTCAAAGACATCCTCATAGCGCTTGGCGTGCTTGCTGCCTTCAATGTTGGTGTGGGCCAGTTCATCGACCAGCACCACATGCGGATGACGCGCCAGAATCGCGTCCACGTCCATCTCTTCAAAGATGGTCGATTTGTATTCCAGCTTCCTGCGTGGAACCGCTTCCAACCGCGACGAGAGCTCCATGATGGGCTTGCGCCCGTGAGTCTCAACCACGCCGATCACAACTTCCTCGCCTCGACTCGCCCGTCGTACGCCTTCACTAAGCATGGCGTAGGTTTTTCCCACGCCGGGAGCGTAGCCCAGAAAGAGCTTGAACACTGCGGGCCGCTTGGCTGTGTCTACTTCCGCCAGCCATTGCTCGGGAGTCTTCTGCATCGCCAGTTATTCTCCACGCAACCACGACAATTGTCGAATGGTTGCGCATTCCGGTTACAATCGTGCGCGTGAAAGTTCGCTCCCAACACTTGCTTCGCTACGCCGCTTGCGTTGTGGCGGCCGAACTCGTAGCCCAATCCTACCGCCGCATCGTCCACGTGAATCCAACCACAGTAGCGTTGACGTTCTTACTGATGGTGCTGTGGGTAGCCGCCTACTGGGGATTTCGCTTTTCCGTCTTTCTCGCCGTACTCGCCACGCTTGCATTCAACTATTATTTTCTTCCTCCCATCGGAACATTCACTGTCGCGGATCCGCAAAATTGGGTTGCGTTGATCGCCTTCCTTGTCACCGCGGGGATCGCCAGCCAACTCGCCGACCGCGCCCGCCGGCAAACCGCCGACGCCGTTCAGCGCCGCCGCGACGTGGAACGGCTTTACGCTTTCAGCCAGCGCCTTCTCGCCACCGACAACGTAGCCGAATTGTTGAACGCGATCCCCGCCTACGTACGCGATGGATTCGGAGCCAAAGCCGCCGCGATCTACCTGCTCAGCTCGCAGCAGGTCTATCGCACCGATCCCAAAGTGACATGGTTTCCACTTCACGATCTTCAACTGGTGAGTTCACGCGGCGAACCAGTCATCAATTCGCAACGCGGAATCTCTCTCACTCCTTTGCATCTGGGCACGCGCACCACGGGGGCTGTAGGTATCGCGGGACCGGCGCTCTCCCGCGCAACTCTTGAAGCGCTGGGCAGCATGATTGGCATCGCCATCGAGCGTGCCGGAGCCATGGAAAAACTTTCCCAGACCGAAGCCGCGCATCAGAGCGAAAACCTGCGCGCTGTTCTGCTCGATTCCGTCACCCACGAATTGCGCACTCCGCTGACCGGGATCAAGGCCGCCGTCACGGGCCTGCTTTCCGATTACAACCTCGATGACGCACAGCGCAAGGACCTGCTCACCGTTATCAATGAAGAGACTGATCGTCTCGATCGCCTGGTCGGAGAAGCCACAGAAATGGCGCAACTCGACGCTCACAAGGTCGAACTGCACATGGCGCCGGCGGACATTGCTACGGTGATCGAATCTGCAGTGGAAGAGTCCAGAACAGTTCTCGCTCAGCATCCAATCGAGATAGTTGTGCCGGCGTCTCTGCCTAACGTGCGCGTGGATTCCGATCGCATCGCGGAGGTGCTGAAGCAGCTGCTGGAAAATGCCGCGAAGTACTCTCCTCCGACGGCGCCCATTACGATCACTGCTGAACAGAAGGGAGATCGCATCATCACCAGCGTCACCGATCGTGGAAACGGCATCGACGACTTCGAGCAATCGCTGGTCTTCGACAAGTTTTATCGCGGCCGCGACCAACGCTACCGGGTGCAAGGCACGGGCATGGGTTTAGCCATCGCCAAAGCCATCGTCGAAGCTCACAACGGAGCGATCAGCGTAACCAGCCAACTCGGCCGCGGCTCAGTATTTTCCTTCGAACTTCCCACCGTGTGAAGCCCACTAAGCCCCAAGATGGTTGAAAGACTCCGACTTCGGATGGCGCAGCCCCACTGGTTTTGGGTGGCGCAGCACTTCAGGCGCTGCGATAAGAACCAAATGATGATCGAGGGCTTTAGCCTCTGAGAGCATCAATTCTTCATCTTAGGCCGTTCGCAAGTATCCACAATCTTCGTCGGATCGATGGCATCCTTATCCACTTGCTCTTCCAGAATTTTCCCATTTTTTCCTATCAAGAAATTCACCCGGCGCGCCGCCTTGTATTTATCCACGTAAATCCCGTACTTGCGCGTGACGTCCCCACCCCAATCGCTCAGCAAGGGAAACGTAACTCCAATCTGGTCGGCGAATGCTTTATCGGCGAAGGCACTATCCATGCTCACACCCAGCACCTGGGTGTCTGTAGCGTCCAGCCTTTTTAGATCCTGCTGGAGCGCTTGCATTTGCTTGGTTCAACCCCCAGTGAAAGCAAAAATGAAAAACGCGACCACCACATTCTTCTTGCCGCGGTACTCACTCAGGGAAATCTCTTTCAAGTCATTGCCGTCAAAATATTTCAGCGTGAAATCCGGCGCCATGTCGCCAACTTTCGGCATGGGCGTCACCCCGCTGTCTGCCGGTTTGCCCTGAGCCACAGCAGGAGCAACCGTTGCAACGGCTAACACGCATGAAAGCAGTGACTCTGCCAAGGCCCTCGCTAGTCTGTTCTGCATCGCGACCCCTCCTACGCGAATGATACCCCAATCGGAAACGGGACTTTGTCATCGACGCGCAAAGCAAATCGCCGATCAGGACGCCCATCGGTACCCTGCCTCCGCATGTTTCGCATTGCCCAACGGAGCCATAAGCCAGTAAATTCAATCTCAGACTGGAGTCCGCACCACAGAACTATCATGAGCCTAGCCACGCTGAACGACGTTTTTTTTGCTGCCGGCGAGCGAAATCTCGACCGCGTAATGCTCTACCGCGACGCGGGAAAATGGCTGCCTATCTCTTCCTCGGATCTTCTGCGAAATGTTGCAGGAACCGCTCGCATGCTGCAGGAGTTCGGAATTCACAAAGGCGACCGTGTTGCCATCCTGAGCGAGAATCGTTTTGAGTGGCCGACTGCCGACTTTGCAATCTTGCTGCTCGGTGCCGTTACCGTTCCCGTCTACGCGACGTTAACCCCTGAACAAACTGCATTCACCCTGCGTGACTCAGGCGCTACGGTCGTCTTTGTATCTACTGAACATCAACTGCGCAAGGTCCAGACGATTCTCTCCCAAACGCAGATTCGCAAAATCGTCGTCATGGACCGTGTACAACTCTCCGGCGATCTGGCTACAACCTGCGTGCTGATGGATCAGTTCACAACCCAAGGGCCCCACGCTCTCGACCCTCGGATCGAATCGCTCGCCCGCTCCATTCAGCCGGACGATCTCGCCACTATCATCTACACCTCAGGCACCACGGGAGTCTCCAAGGGTGCGATGTTGACCCATGGCAATATGGCCTCGAACATTGCATGCTCGATGCTAGGTTTCGGTGTGCATCCTGGGCAAACCAGCATTTCGTTTCTTCCTCTTTCGCACGTCACAGCCCGTCACGTGGATCTTTCCATGCTGTACCATGGCGTAACTCTCGCGTACTGCCCCTTTCTAGAGAATCTTCCCCAAGCCTTGCTCGAGGTTCGCCCTACGGTTTGCGTTTCTGTGCCCAGAGTTTACGAAAAGATTTACGCCAAGACTGAAATGCAAGCTAGCGGATTCCCCAAGAGCTCGATCTACCATTGGGCGCTCTCTATCGGCCGCGCTAACAAGCCCGCGGTTCTCGCAGGACAAACTCCAAGTTTGTTCAGTTGGAAGCTGGCGAATAGACTGGTTTTCTCGAAAATCCGCGAAGGCCTCGGAGGCCGCGTCGAAACCTTCATCTCCGGAGGCGCGCCCCTCGGCCGCGAACTCGCCGAATGGTTCGCCACCGTCGGCATCCGCATTCATGAAGGTTACGGCCTGACTGAAACATCTCCGGTAATCGCGGTCAACACGCCGGTCAATCACCGCATCGGAACAGTCGGTAAAATTCTCCCCAACCTCGAGGTTCGCATTGCCGGCGATGGCGAGATTCTGGTGCGTGGTCCGTCCGTCTTTAAGGGATATTGGAATCGTCCCGAAGAGACTCAGAGTGCCTTTCAAGACGGCTGGTTCAAGACCGGAGACATCGGCCAGATCGACGCCGACGGATATCTATCCGTCACCGACCGCAAGAAAGAACTCATCAAAACTTCGGGCGGCAAATTCATCGCGCCCCAGCCAATCGAAAATTCGCTCAAATTAAATCCGCTGGTCGGAACGGCGGTCGTCGTCGGCGACAAGCGCAAATTCGCCTGCGTGTTGATCTCTCCAAACTTTGTTCTGTTGGAAGATTGGGCTCGAACCAACGACGTTTCTTTTTCTTCCCGCGCCGACCTGGTTGCGAATGCCAAGGTCCAGTCTCTGTACGAGGAGCTTGTCGAGAGGGCGAACGAAAAACTAGCGCGCTTCGAAAAGTTGAAACGCGTTGTCCTCGTCCCCGATGAATTCTCCCCCGACAACGGCGCTCTCACCCCGACGATGAAGCTCCGCCGGCGTGTGGTCGAAGACCGGTATCGGAGCCAGATCGACGAACTCTACGCCCAGGCGGAAACCACGACAGTTCCCTGACAGCGAGGAAGCGCCCTGGGTTCAACATTTTCAGTGCGGGGCGAAAAGCATCATCGCCCTCACGTTCTTTCGTTACAATAAGAACATGACTGACCCCCTCGTTATCGCTGGCCACTCGTTCCGCTCCCGCCTGATTGTCGGCACGGGAAAATACAAATCCTTCCAGGAAACTGCGCGTGCTCTTGAGGCCAGCGGAGCCGAGATGGTCACCGTCGCCGTACGGCGCGTCAATCTCGACCGCAGCAAGGAATCGCTCCTCGATTACATCGATCCCAAGAAATATTTTCTTCTGCCCAATACGGCTGGATGCTACACGGCCGACGAAGCTGTCCGCGCCGCGCGTCTGGGCCGCGAAGTTGGTCTCTCGGATTGGGTGAAGCTCGAAGTGATCGGCGACCAAGCCACGCTGTATCCGGACGTGCAAGCCACACTCGAAGCCACCCGCATTTTGGTGAGCGAAGGCTTCACTGTTCTGCCCTACACTTCCGACGACATCGTGTTCGCGAAGCGTCTCATCGAGGCTGGCGCCGCTGCCGTGATGCCGCTCGGCGCGCCCATTGGCAGCGGCATGGGCATTCAGAATCAGGCCCACATCCGCATCCTGCGCGAAATGATCACGGGCGTTCCTCTCATTGTGGACGCGGGAGTAGGCACGGCTTCTGACGCGGCCATCGCCATGGAACTGGGCGCAGATGCAGTGCTCATGAACACCGGCATCGCCAATGCGCAGGATCCGGTGCTGATGGCGGAAGCCATGCACCACGGTGTGCTCGCCGGACGCCAAGCCTATCTCTCCGGCCGCATGCCGAAAAAGCTCTACGCCACCGCGAGTTCCCCGCTAGAAGGCGTAGTCCGCTAGACAGCGTGCGACCGGGTTTCTGACCCAGTCGTAGTTCGCGAGAAGAAAATAAAAAAGGGCGGCCGCAGCCGCCCAAAGTCACTACCAAAGCTCTATCACATCATCGAAGCGCTCTGCACGTGAATCGAATCGCCCATTACGTGCCCGGTCACAGCTACGTGATGCCCTACATGGTCCTTAAGCGCATCCGGATTGTCCACCATCAAAATCTTCTGATCCTTGTCAGTTACGATGACCATCTTCGCGCCCGCGGCCAGGCATTTCTTGGTGCACGCCTCAGCTTTATCGTTCGCGCCTTTGGCGCCGCATTTGTCGTCACTCACCCACCCGTTCACGGTTGTGCTCTTGCCCATATCGTCAAAAGCCATCGCCGTCAGGGCGAAGACAAAACACAACGCAAGACAAACTACTAGAATCTTTCTCATGGCCGGTTTTTCTCCTTGTTTATGTCCAAATCGCGGCAAGCCGCAGGTGTGGCAGGAATTCTAATCGCTCATCCGGCAGCAACTCAACGCCCCACCGGCCGTCGATTAACGTCCCGAACTATATCACAGCCAAACTCCCGGAATGTCACACGTCAGCCTGCTTTCCGTTTTCCGGAAAACCCGCCCCGGGCTCTTACTTTTTCGCCGAACGGGTGGCCGGGGGTGGATTTGCTGGGACCGGCGGGACGTACACATACTCTCCAGGGCGCGCATAACGCAGCTGCTCGCGCGCCTCTTTCTCGATGGCTTTTTCGTCTGTCTTTAATCCCTGAATCTGCTGCGAATAGACTTCATTTTCCTTCTGCTCTTGTGCAATCCGCTTTCGCAGTGACTCGAACTCTGCCCGCTTCTGCTTGTACACAACCATGCCGTTCGCGCCAAACATTACGTGCACAAACAACAAGCCGGCGAGGGCCGCAACCGTAATTGTCGCAATGCGCCGCCGCAGGCCATACAATCGCGCCGCCAACGGCCGCGCACTCTCAATCCAGGAGACAGCAGCCGCCTGGGCCCGAGGCGCTCTTCGGGTTAGGGCACGCAGTCCATCTTGCGCCCGGGGAAATGACCGAATTTTTGCGGGATCCCCTACTCGAAAATCCATTGCTTGTGGATAAATGCGTAACTTTTCAGTGGACTTCTCCTTCGCCTCGAACGTCAAGCGAAAGTGCTGCCGTTCGCGATAACAGGAATCAACTTGGTTAAGTAGCACCAAGCGCGCAACTCCTCCTCCACCGCCCACCAACTCGTCGTGCCAAACTTGATCTGGGTTAGCATGAGGATACCTCTTCGGCGATAAGCGTCCTTGGTGCTCCCAGCCGCTGGCCTGGTTGCCGAGGATACCTGAAAGCTGAGGGCAGATTTTATATGACCGACAAGAGAATCGTCCTCATCACCGCGGGCTCGGAAGAGGAAGCCCAGAAAATCGCACGCGCGCTCGTGGAACGCCGCCTTGCCGCTTGCGTCAATATTATTCCGCAGGTTGTATCCATCTACCGCTGGCAAGGCAAAGTGGAGGATGATCGCGAGTGGCTCTTACTGGTCAAGACCACTGCGGCAGCATTCAAACAGGTCCGCCGAGCGATCGCGGAACTCCACTCCTACGATCTGCCGGAGTGCATATGCCTGACAATTGAAGACGGATCGGCAAATTATTTGCAGTGGATTGCCGAATCGGTGACTGCCGACTAGCCGCTGCAGATGCCTGCGAATCTGTGGAAAGAAATTTAGATCGCGGCCAGTCCGGATTCCAGATCGTCGAGAATATCCTCAACATTTTCAATTCCAACAGAAATGCGCACCATGCCATCGGTGAGGCCAATCGCCTTCCGCCCCTTCGCACCCAACCCTGCATGCGTCATGGTCGCCGGATGCGAGATCAGAGTTTCGACTCCGCCCAGCGATTCTCCCAGCGAACATACACGTAATTTCTTGAGCATCTTGTTGGCATTTTTGAGCGATCCCGTTTCAAAGGTGATCATCGATCCGAAGCCGCTCATCTGCCGCCTCGCCAGTTCATGCTGCGAATGATCGGGCAAGCCGGGATAAAGCACTTTGCTGATCTTTTTATGCTTCGCGAGAAAATCCGCCACCACTCGGCCGTTGCGATCGTGAATCTCCATGCGCGCTGCCAGCGTCTTCACTCCGCGTAACAGCAACCAACATTCAAATGGAGAAAGGATTGCGCCTGCAGCCTTCTGCAGAAACGCCAGCTTCTCCGCCTGCTCCGGCTTGCTGCATACCACCACACCGCCCAAGCCGTCGCTGTGCCCGTTCAAAAACTTTGTAGTCGAATGTATGACCATATCCGCACCCAGCGCCAGCGGTTGCTGAAAGTAGGGGGACATGAAGGTGTTGTCCACTACCAACTCGGCCTTCTTGCGCCGGCAGATCTGACTGATCGCCGCCAAATCGCTCAATCCCATCAGCGGATTGGTCGGCGTCTCCACGTAAACCATCCGCGTGTTCTTGCGGATCGCGCGTTCCACGTTTTCCGCATCCGTCGTGTCGACATAAGAAAACTCGAGCCCGTACTGGCTCAGAACCTGGTTAAACAGGCGCGGCGTGCCTCCATACAAATCGTTCCCACAGACCACATGGTCGCCCGACTTCAGCAAGGTCGCTACCGCATTGATCGCCGCCATTCCGCTGGCAAAAACGGGAGCCGCCACCCCACCCTCAAGCGATGCCAGATTTTGTTCCAGCCGCGTGCGTGTAGGATTCGACACCCGCGAATATTCGTATCCTTTGTTCTCCCCGATCCCCTGCTGCACGTAGGTGGAACTCAGATAGATAGGGACGTTCACCGCGCCCGTCAAAGGATCGGGTTCCTGTCCATCGTGAATGGCGCGAGTCGCAAACCCAGCCTCTCTATTTTTTTTCATCCCATCCTGTTGGAAAGAAGCGCGCTGCGCTTTAGATTTTCTTCGCGTCTTCTGCGGTTTTTCTCAGCGTACTTCGCGGTAAAAGCTCTTACGCGGGTGAGACCAAGATGGTCTAAACACCACCCTCGAAAATCTTCTTGGACAAATACCTCTCCGCCGAATCCGGAATAATCGTCGCCACCCGTTTTCCCGGGCCCAGCCGCTCGGCAACGACCAGAGCCGCAAATGCCGCCGCTCCTCCACTCGATCCCGCGAGAACGCCTTCCCGCGCGGCAAGTCGCTTCACGGTTTCAAACGCATCCTCATCCGTCACCGCAATCACTTCATCAGATACTGCAGGGTCATACGTCTCCGGGACGAAGTTGTTTCCGATCCCTTCTACTTTGTGCGGACCAGGCGCGCCCCCACCCAGAACCGAGCCCTGCGTGGTCACCGCGATCGCAAGCACTCCCGGCACATGCTCCTTCATGTAGCGCGCCACTCCGGTAAAGGTTCCGCAGGTGCCGCAGCCCAAAACAACGGCATCGACCTTCCCACCCAATTGTTCAAACATCTCTACCGCGGTGGTCTCGTAGTGGTAATCGGGATTTGCCGGGTTCTCAAACTGTCCCGCCATGAATGCACGACGATCACCTGCTACCAGCTCTTTCGCGCGCCGAATCGCTCCCTGCATACCTTCCAAATCCGGAGTTCGCTCAACATCGGCTCCGAGTGCACGCATGATGATCACTTTTTCCTGCGAAAAATTCTCCGGCACAAACAGCTTTACCTTATACCCGCGATTCACTCCGATCAGCGCCAACCCAATACCGGTATTCCCGGCCGTAGCTTCCACAATCGTGCCGCCAGGAGCGAGCTTCCCATCCCGCTCGGCCCTTCGGATAATCCCAATGGCAGCACGGTCTTTCACACTGCCGCCGGGATTCAAGTATTCCAGTTTGGCAAAGATGTCAGCCGAACCGGCGGGAACCAGCCGTGTGAATCGCAGCATGGGAGTGCCACCGACCAGTTCAGTGATGTCGTCGACGACCCCTAAAGAGGAGACTTCAGAGTTTCTTAAGTGCACGTTACAGGGTAAAGTGGCGGCTTTGCAATCGTCAATTGCATCTTCGTGCATCGCATCACTCAGGGGTTACCTAAGGTTGCTTTCGCAGTGTCGTCTCGACCGCTTGCAGTCAAGTTTTCCCGCAATTGATCCGATGGATAGTTGAGTATCTCACGAAGGGCGCGTATGTATCGACGCATTGTCAAACTGGCGTTGATCTGCCTGTTTGCAGGTCCCAATCTTCTCAGCGCGCAGGATTTCAAGATTCTCGACCGCATGGTTCAGGTTCACGGTTTCGCCTCAGAAGGATTCATCTACACAAATGACAACAACTGGCTGACCATGAACACCAGCCAGGGCAGCGCCGCCTTCACCGATTTCGGGCTTAATATCTCCGCCCCGGTAACCGATAAATTCCGCGTGGGCGCCCAAGTCTACGATCGCAATCTGGGGCAACTCGGGCAGTATCATCCTTCACTGGACTGGGCGGTCGCGGATTATCGTCTCAAGAACTGGCTCGGCATCCGCGGCGGCAAAGTGAAGACGGTCTTTGGCCTTTACAGCGACACTCAAGATCTGGACTTCCTGCACACCTTCGCCCTGCTCCCGCAAAGCGTCTACCCCACCGATCTCCGCGATGCCACCCTCGCTCACCTAGGTGGCGATATTTATGGAACGATTTCGCTTAGGCACCGTCTCGGCGATCTCTCCTACACGGCCTACGCCGGTCATCGCAGTGACAGCCTGTATGGTGGGGGTGCCTATCTCGAGCAAGCGCTGGGCGTAACAGACAAAAGCGCGGGGGGACCGGAGTATGGCGCAGACCTTCGCTGGGAGACTCCATTGAAGGGCCTTCTAGCCGGAGTTTCGCGCTTAATCACCGACTATAGTGTTCACGGCGTCCAGGCGAACCACGTTGACTCGGCCGGACCGGGCCTGTCCTTTGACAGCTCGACGAAAGCGGGATGGACAAATCAATTTTACGGGGAGTACACGGTAGGCAGGCTGCGGGTCGATGCGGAATATCGCCGCTACTACAATCAGTCTTCCATAAACATTACCTTCGAAAATGTTCCCTCGCAACTCTCCACCGACGTGCGCGGTTGGTACGTGAGTGGAGCGTACCGAGTAGGCAAGCGACTGCAATTTGGCTCCTACTATTCTCGCTATTCCATCACTGCCATCCTCGGCGGTCCTGAAGCTAGGTTGTTCCCGAACCAAACCGATACCGACCTGCCGGCTAACCATGTTTATGACAAAGTCATTACCGCCAGGATCGATTTGAACAAATTCTGGAATGTAAAAGTTGAGGGGCACTTTATGAATGGCTACGGACTGAGCACCTACCCCGATGGATTTTATCCGCAAGTCAATCCGCAGGGCTTCAAGCCCAACACAAACGCGTTAGTCATCAAGACGAGTTTTCACTTCTGATCATGAGGATAGGAAGACGAATTCGGTTGAAGTCTCTACCGGCGCTGCTGGTGACCAATGGGCTGATCCTGCTCGCCTCCCTGCAGGCTGTGGCAGGCAGCGTTAAAGTGATTGCCAACTCTAGCATCAAATCAGACACAATCTCCTTTGGCGAGATTAAGAGGATTTTCTTGCTGGAAGCAAATTCCCTCGACGACGGCACTCACGTCGAACCCGTCCTGCGCAAGGGTGGACATTTGCACGAAGCTTTCCTGAGAGAGTTCCTCGACACGAATGACGACAGCCTGCAGGCTTATTACGGCACCCTGGTGTTCGCGGGAAAAGGCTCTATGCCGAAGGAACTCTCCTCCGACACTGAAGTGGTGGGCTACATAGCAAGAACAAGAGGTGCGATTGGATACGTGAGCACCGAAACCAGCACAGAGGGTGTAAAGACTCTGACTGTTCTCAACGCCGGCAACAGCGCCCAAAGAAGGCTGATTAGCCGCGTCGACCCGGGATATCCAGAGACGCTGAAACGGCTCAACATCGACGGCACCGTGCGCTTGCTGGTCACCATTGCGCCCAAGGGCAACGTGGAGAGCGTTCAACTATTGGGAGGCAATCCGATTCTAAGTGAGTTTGCAATTGCGGCTGTAAAGCAATGGATCTATTCCACTGGCCATTTGCAGACCGTGATAGAGGTCAGCATCCCCTTCAATTCGCGCCAGTAAAAGCTATTTTCACAGCACGCAAATTACTTCTGATTTAAAGAACGCCAATCGCCATAGTTCCCTTCACTTGGCTCCCGAAGCCACCCCTTGTGTCCCCGCGTAATATCCGCTCTTGGTTCGCACGATCAATTTGCCGCGCCCTTTCACCTTGGCATCGACACGGATCTGCCGGAAACCTCCGCTCGCCCTGGGATTGGTCGGTTTGTAGCCAATGGTGTACTGATTGCGAATGTCGTGCGCCACCTGCCGGCTGATCTCATCCACTTGATCCAGAGTCGAGGGAAAAAAAGCGAGGCCGCCGGTCCTTTGTGCAATCGTCTCCAGCGCACGCTTCGCACGGCGCGGGTGCTCTTCGTCTCCTAAAATTCCGATCGCGTACACCGAAGGACCGTTTTCCTCCTGGAGCAGTTTCACCGCCTGCTCGAGAGATTCGCGGCTGGCATTATCTTCTCCGTCGGTCACCACGAATAACACTTTCCGTTCCAGCCGGGCGTTTCTCTTCAGGTGCTCCGCCGAAGCCACCACAGCTTCGTACAGCGCGGTTCCACCTTTGGCGTCAATTTTCTCGAGAGCCTCTTTTAATTTCAGCAGGTCATTGGTGAAATCCTGGTCGAGATAGTATTCATCATTAAAGTTCACCACGAACACTTCGTCCTGTGCATTGCTCGCCCGCACCAGATTCAGGGCAGCCTGGTTCACCTTGGCCCGCTTCTCTCGCATCGAGCCGGAGTTATCGATCACGATCCCCATGGCCACCGGAATGTCTTCATGCCGGAACGAAATAATCGTTTGCGGCTTGCCATCCTCGAATACCGCGAAGGCATTCTTGTCAAGATTGGTCACGATGTGCTGCTTATCATCGATAACCGTGGCGTGGAGCAGTACTTCGTCCACGTCCTTGCGGATGACGTAGGTTCCGCTGTCGTCGGGCCTCGGTTGCTGATTTGAATTGGCGGCAGGCGCGGTGGACGCCCCCGCTTGATTCGGTGGGGTTTGCGTAGATTGCGATGGAGCAGATTTAGCAGCGTCAGATTGAGAGTGAAGATAAACAAGTTCAGACAGCGTGTGCGCAGGTGTAACCGCACAGAGCAGGCCGATCAGAAGAAATGTAAAAGCCGCGACCCGCTTATTCTTCGGGCGCGTAATACCCGGTCCTGGCATACACTCGGAGTGGCGGCAGTCCTTTCGGCGGAAGTAACTTCACTTTAATCTTACGCCATTTGCCGTCCCGCACAACTTTGCTCGGACGATATCCCAGCACATATTGGTTGCGCAGTTCGACTCCGATCTTGGTCGCGACATCGGCCAGGTCGTTGGGATTCTCCACCGTAAACGCCCGCCCACCGGTCAACTCCGTGATCTCACCCAGCAGTGCCGGGCCTAGGCGCTCTTCCTCGGTCGGAAAATACCGGTCGTAAATGCCAATGGCGTATACCATCACGTCCGCTTCTTTCACCAAAGCTTTAATTTCCCCTTCAGTGTAGCGGCTATGATTGTCCCCCCCGTCGGAGATGATAAGCAGCGCCTTCTTGGGATACTTCGCCTCCCGCATCTTGCTCACGCCCATATAAATCGCATCCAGCAGCGCGGTCCGCCTTCGCGGCACCATGAATACCAGCTTGCCCTGGATGTCGTCCACCGAACTGGTGAAATCGCTAATTACTTCGGGCTCGTCCGAGAACGTGATCATAAAGAACTCGTCCTGCGGGTTCGCGGTCTTGAAAAACTCCAGCACCGCATCTTTGGCGCGGTCCATCTTGCTGCTCATGCTTCCACTGGAATCAAAGATCACTCCTAGTGAAACGGGAGCGTCTTCGCTAGAAAAAGTCTTGATATCCTCTTTTGAATTGCCTTCGAAAAGCTGAAAGTTTTCTTTGTCGAGCCCCGTCACCAGCCGGTTCATGGGATCGGTAATCGTCACTGGGACCAGCACCAAATCCACGGCCACCTTTAGCGGACGAACGTGGGTATTCAGTGTCGAAGCGTCGGGAGTCCGGTTGGCCGCTTCCTCCGTTTTCGCTTTGTCCACTCCGCGTGGCACCACGTGAACATCATCGACGCTGGTCTGTGCCCAGGCGGGAAGCAGGAGGGTACAAGCTGCACACAGCGCGAAAAGCACCATCGATAGGGCACTCGCAGGCGCACGCAGCCAGACGAACGTCGGGTTCAAGGGTCGAACCGGGGAAGAATTCCGAACTAGGGCCTCGGGGCGAAATAGCAGGCGCCCATCCAGGAGGGCCATAAGCACCTCATTGGCCGCGATAGTATCACAGCTTCGCCCCAGTGGATGCTCTTTCTTTGTCAAATGTTGGTGGTAATCCTAAAAATGGACGCCCGTTTCGCCGCCCCCTTACAACTGCCCCAATTCCTCGAGCGCTTTACGACATATTGCTACAATCAAAGAGCCCCATGGCTGACATTCATCCCTTCCGGGCATTCCGTTACGATCCCCATCGCGTTTCTCTGGGCGATGTCGTCACCCAGCCCTACGATAAGATCACTCCTGCCCTGCAGGATCGTTATTATGCGGCCAGTCCCCATAACCTGGTTCGCATTATCCTGGGACGCCGAGAAGAGGGGGATACAACTGAAAAGAATACTTATTCCCGAGCGGCGGCTTATTTCGGCGACTGGCGCCAGCAAGGCATCCTCCGCCAGGATACTGTTCCTTCTCTATACGTTTATTCGCAAAGCTTTACCACCCCCGATTCGATTAAGAAAGGCTCGGCCACCGAACTGGAACGCCGCGGCTTCATTGCTCTGGGCCGCGTCGAGGATTATTCCGCCGGGGTCGTCTATCGCCACGAGCAGACCTTGGCCAAGCCCAAGGCCGACCGCCTCGATCTGCTGCGCGCCACCCGCGCCCATTTTGGCCAGATCTTCATGCTCTATGAGGACTCGGGCCAGGTCGAAGCCCTTCTTGCCCCAGACGCTTCTCCGGACATTGAAGTTGCCGATGAATACAGCGTCGTGCATCGGGTCTGGCGGATCACCGATGCGCGCCTGATCGATTCGGCCAGAGGCGCGATGAGCGACAAGAAACTGATCATCGCCGACGGCCATCACCGCTACGAAACCGCTCTCAATTACCGCAACGAGCTCCGCGCCTCATATTCTCATTCGACCGCTTCTTCCTCGACGCCGGAGCCCGGCACATCTCCTTATGAATTCGTTATGATGACCTTCGTTAACATGAACAGCCCGGCGCTGCTTATCCTGCCGACGCATCGCCTCATTCATAGTCTGGACTCCTTCTTGGAAGAAAGCTTCCGAAACTCCGCCCGCGCTTTCTTCGATGTCGAAGATGTTGACCCGGCCCTCGATGCCCCTAGGGCCGCTGCGATTCTCCGTGAGTGCGGACGCGCCGGAACGTGTCTCCTAGCCGTGACCGCGAACCGCGCATTCCTGCTGCACCATCCCAATCCCAACCTGGCTGCGCAAGTTTTCGGCAAACTGTCCATTCGGCAGCAAGGGCTCGACGTAGTGCAACTCCATAAATTTTTACTGGAAAAAGTTTTGCACCTCTCGGAAGAATCCATTCGAAACCAGCAGAACATTTCCTACGTGCGCGACGCGGCCGAAGCTCTCTCGCAAGTGCGCCGCGCTCACGCCAACATCGCCTTTTTGATGAATCCCTGCCGGATGGCGCAGGTCCGTGACATCGCCTTCGCTGGCGATGTCATGCCCCAAAAATCGACAGACTTCTATCCCAAGCTACTCAGCGGACTAACCATCTATGCGCTCGATTAGAGAACGGATGAGCGGGCGTTTGCCTAAAGCGAAACTTTGTCATCCCGACCGGAGCGGAGCGAAGCGAGCGCAGTGGAGGGATCTGCTATTTTGGCCGCTGATTACGCCCGCCCTTCTGTTGTTCGCTGTCTTGCTGCTCTCCGCGGCCGCCCCCGAGAAACACCTCGCCGTCTACTCCACCGTCGCCAACTATTCCTTGCCGATCATGCAACGGGAAGGCCGAGAGTATGTGGGCTTGCTCGAATTGCTCGACCCTCTGGGCACAGTCAGCGCCAAATCCGACCCTCCCCGCTGGCGTATTCACTACAACAACGTCCTCGGGGATTTCACCGCCGGCAAGAGCCGCGCACTCGTCCAGGGGCGCGACGCCGATCTCAACGGCAAATTCCTTCTGGAAAACGGACGCGGTCTGGTTCCATTGGGCTCGCTCAACTCACTTCTACCACGCATCCTGGGAGGCCCGGCCACTTTGCACGAGGAATCTGGGCGTCTGTTCATCGGCAATGTTGCCACGCATTTCACCGCTTCGGTGTCGAGCGATGATCCTGCTCGGCTGGTCTTTCACTTCACCGCACCGGTCAATCCATCCGTAGCCAGCGAGCCCGGAAAACTTCGCCTCAGCTTCCGCCGCGAACCGCTAACAGCGCCTGCCTCGCCGGTGCTTACCTTTGGCAGCAGGATCATCCCCTCTGCTGATTACTCTGAGAGCAACGGCGCCGCCGAAATCTCGGTCACAACCACCATCCCGCTGCTGGCGACCTTCAGTCCCGACGGCCGCACCATCACTCTCGCCCCGCCCAAATCTCAACCCTCAGCATCTGCCCCAGTGCCTCCCGGGCAGGAGACAACTGCAGTCAGCGGCCCGGCCACGGCTGCGCCCAGAGCCACTCCGCAGCAAAGCAACAACCAGTCGCCGCCGTCAGCACCTTCGCCCACTTCCGCGGTGCGTCGTTATTTCGCCGTCGTGGACGCGAGCCACGGCGGCAACGACCGCGGCGAGGCCCTCAGCCCGACGCTTGCCGAAAAAGACATCACGGTCGTCTTTGCCCGGCGTCTGCGGCAGGAACTTGAAAGCCGCGGAATCTCGACGCTCGTACTACGAGACTCTGACGCCAACCTCTCCCTCGACGACCGCGCTTTTTTTGCCAACAGCATGCACGCAGCCGTTTATATCGCGCTGCACGCCGCGTCCAACGGCCACGGCGTTCGCGTCTATACGGCGCTGCTTCCCTACAGTGGCGAAGACGACCGCGGTCCCTTTCGCTCCTGGACAACTGCTCAATCGTCTGCCGTCCCTCTGAGCCAAGCCGCTGCGGCAAGTGTCGCCGGGGAAATGAAAAAGGTTCAGGTTACAGTCCGCACGCTCACCGCGCCTCTCCGCCCGTTGAATAACATCGTTACCGCCGCCATCGCTGTCGAAGTTGCTCCGCCCGCATCCGATCTCTCTCCCCTGACTGCGCCGGACTACCAGCAACTCATCGCTGGCGCTGTGGCCAATGGAATCGTCGCCATCCGCTCGCAACTCGGAGCCGCGCCCTGATCACATTATGATCACTACAATATGATTCCTCGCCACTTTTATATCGCACTATCGATACTGCTCGCGGCCGTGCTTGGCATGACCATCTATGGATGGCATATGCGTGGACGTGCCGCTGCGACGCCCGCCGCTTCCGTGGACACTCGTCCCGTGGTCGCACCCGTAGCCGGGCCCACCGAGCAAGTCACGCTATTTGTCGCCTATGATGATGTCGGAATACTGCACACGCAAGCGGCTCACATTCCCCTCCCCAGCGTGCGCCAACAACGCGCCGAAGAATTGCTCCGCGCGCTCATCGCCCTGTACCTGGATAAATCCTCACCTCACCCTCTTCCTCCCGGCTCCGATATCCGCAGCGTCTACCTGGTCGATCCCGGACTCGCCGTCATCGATGTCAACGCCGCGTTCGCCGATGGTCACCGGTCCGGTGTGCTCTCCGAAGAACTTACTGTAGCGTCGCTGATCCAAACGCTCTCAGCGAATATCCCCGGCATTCTGAAAGTGAAAATCCTGGTGGAAGGTAAAGAGCGGGAAACTCTGGCCGGGCACGCCGATCTATCTGCCTTCTTCGACGTCTCTGCGGTTAGTCAATTAAGCGCGCAATTGCAATCGGTTCAATAGCTCATGCGAGTTTTCATCCCGACCGGAGCTTTCCGTAACCACAGGAAACGGGAATAGAAGTAGAGGACTGCAGTTCTGTCCGCCGGGTACAGCCCCTTAAGTATCCGGCGTGAGCTTGCGTTTAAGGTCCTCGGCAATCTGTTTGCCGTGAAAGCGGCCGTTCTCGATGAAGATTTCGTTCGTCCGCGATCCGGCGACGATCACACCGGCGACATAGATTCCAGGAACGTTGCTCTCCAGGGATACCGGATCGCAGACGGGACGACACTGCTCGTCGGACAACTCGATGCCCATGCTGCGCAGAAAATCGTAGTCGGGATGGTAGCCAATGAGGGCGAGCACAAAATCATTTTTCAGGCGGATCGGGCCGCGCGGCGTGTTCACCACAACGTGATCGACTCCGATCTCCTGCACCGAACTGTTGAAGTAGGCCTCTATGTCCCCGTTCTTGATGCGGTTCTCGAGATCGGGCTTGATCCAGTACTTGACGTGATGGTGCAGCTGGGCCCCACGATAGACCAGCGTAACGCGCGCTCCGTGACGCCACAGATCAAGGGCAGCGATGGCTGCGGAATTCTTGCCGCCGATCACCAGCACATCGCTGTCGTAGTAAGGATGGGGCTCGCCATAGTAATGGGAAACCTTGGGTAAATCTTCGCCGGGAAGGCAGAGTTGATTGGCAAGGTCGTAGTATCCGGTGGAGACGATTACTTTACGAGTGCGGTAATCATGCGGTCGGCCAGCACGGTCCGTGGCCGTGATACTGAATTTTCCGTCTTCGCCCATCACCGTCTTAACCCACTCGTACTGGCGAACATCGAGATCGTAGTGTTCCGAGACCTTGCGGTAATACTCAAGCGCTTCTTCGCGGGTGGGTTTCTGATTGGCGGTGGTAAACGGAATATCTCCGATTTCGAGTAGTTCGGGCGTGGTAAAGAACAGCATGCCTGCCGGATAGTGAAAAAGGGAATTCACCAAACATCCCTTATCGAGAACGATCACCTTAAGCCCAAGCCTTTGTGCCTCGATGGCGCAGGCTAGGCCGGTGGGTCCGGCCCCGATGACCATCACGTCGGTGCGCATCTCGGGATGCGCAAGCGGCTTGGCCTTGGGTAGAACTTCAACATCTTCGGCAGTGAGGAACTCAGGCATGGGATTTCGCAGGGCGTGTATATATCGCCGGCGCGGTCGGAAACCGATGATTCTAGCATGCTGGAGCGGCAGAAGTTTTCACACCACGGGCGAACGTGCGCCAGCTCACAGGTTCGGCGCTTGCTCCGCGCTATAATTTGCGGTTACCTCATCCCTCGCGCTCATTCAGGAGCAATCATGTCTACTCTTACCGAACCCGCCACGCCGTCTCACGTGAAGACTCGCATTGAATCCGACAGCATGGGAAAGATCGAAGTCCCGGCCAACGTTTACTGGGGCGCGCAGACGCAGCGCTCGCTGTTGCACTTCAACATTGGGCGCGACACGATGCCGCCGGAGCTGATCCGCGCGTTTGGCACGCTTAAAAAAGCCTGTGCGCTGGTGAACCAGGATCTGGGCAAACTGCCAGCGGACAAAGCAAAGCTCATCGCGCAAGCTGCCGATGAGGTGATTGCCGGCAAACTGAATGATCAGTTTCCGCTGCGCATATGGCAGACGGGCAGCGGCACGCAGACCAATATGAACGTGAACGAGGTCATCTCGAACCGTGCGATTGAAATTGCCGGCGGCCCGCATGGACGAGAGATGATGGGATCGAAGAAGCCGGTCCATCCCAATGATGACGTGAATATGTCGCAATCTTCGAACGACACTTTTCCGGCGGCGATGCACATCGCGGCTGCGGATCGGGTGAAGAATGCACTGATCCCGGCCATCCGGAACGTTCACGATGCGATTGCAGCCAAGGCAAAGGAATTCAACGGCGTGGTGAAGATTGGCAGAACGCACCTGCAGGACGCAGTGCCTCTGACCTTTGGACAGGAGTTCGGCGGCTGGGCCAGCCTGCTCGAGCGCGACATCAAACGACTGGAGCAAGCCCTGGAAGGCCTTTACGACCTTGCCATCGGCGGAACTGCCGTTGGCACTGGGCTGAACACCCATCCCGAATTCGCTGAACGCGCCGCGAAAAAGATTGCCGAACTCACCGGACTTCCCTTCCGCTCCCATGGCAACAAGTTCGCGGCGCTTTCGGCGCATGACGAAATCGTCTTCGCGCAAGGCGCAATGGAAACGCTGGCCGCCTCGTTGATGAAGATTTCGAACGACATCCGCTGGCTGGCTTCCGGGCCGCGCTGCGGCCTGGGCGAGCTTTCCATTCCGGAAAACGAGCCCGGTTCATCGATTATGCCGGGCAAGGTGAATCCCACGCAGTGTGAAGCCATGACCATGGTTTGCGTGCAGGTTCACGGAGCAACTGCCGCAGTGGGATTTGCAGGCTCGCAGGGCAACTTCGAACTCAACGTATACAAGCCGGTCATGATTTACAACTTCCTGCACTCGGTCACGCTGATCGCCGACGCCTGCCATGGCTACGTCGAGTACATGATTAAGGGCATCGAGGTCGATCGCGCCAAGGTCGACTGGTACGTCAAGAATTCGCTGATGCTGGTGACCGCGCTAGCGCCGAAGGTGGGATACGATAAGGCCGCGCAGATCGCTCACACGGCGCACGTGGAGCATAGCAGCCTGCGCGAGGCAGCGCTGAAGCTCGGCTATCTGACGGGCGAGGAATTTGATCAGTTGGTTAGGCCGGAAAGGATGACGAGACCGTAGAATCCCAGGAGTGCGAATAGCAACGAATCGCGCGCCCGGTAGTGTTGTCGAACACCTGGGGAGAGAGGGCTTCGTCCTCACGATGCGACTCGTCGTATGCCCAACGGAGACCGAATCTATGAAAGAAGGGAACTCCAAAGCCGTTGAGAGTGATCTGCTCTCCACGAACCTGACCAGCGACAACACTCCATCGCTGGAAGAATTAGTTGCACAGATCACCCCCGAGAACCGACATCCAGAGGCAAACTGGGGGCCTGATATTGGCCGCGAAAAGGGTGTATGGAACTCTGCTAGCTCTCGGCGAATTCGGCGACATCCTTAGCCGGTTTAGCTGCGTTGATTTTCTTCCCCGGTATGGTCGTGATCACCACAACACTCACCAGGACCAGCAGCGTTCCAACGACTGTGCGCGCACCCAGCGCTTCTCCTCCCAGAAAATATCCCACGAGAACCGCTATCACCGGATTCACATACGCGTAGGTTCCAACTTTGGTTGGTGACTCGTGGTGGATTAGCCAGACGTAGGCAGTGAAACCGACAATCGATCCGGCGACGATCAGATAAGTCAGCGCGAGCCATGCTTTGATAGAGACTGCCTCAACGTGAAAGCCGCGGAACTCTCCCAGCATCGCAGCCGTCAATGTGAGCAGTATTCCGCCCGCGAGCATCTGCGCTCCCGAACTCATGACTTTCGATTCGGGCAAGCGCAACTTGCGGGTAAGGACCGCGGCGAGCGACCAACTGATGCCGGCCACCAGCAGAGCGATTGCGCCGGACATTTCAATCGGCTTTTCGCCAAAACCTGTGTGGCTGACCAGGACCGCAACGCCGCCAATTCCAATCAGGAGGGCGAATCCCAGTCGCAGAGTAAGCCTCTGCGTGCGCAACACGAGAATCTCGGCAAGCGTCATGAAAACCGGAATTGTTGCCATCATGACTGCGGCGATCCCCGAGGGTACGCGCTGCTCAGCCCAAAAGAGCAGCCCGTAATCCATCACGAAGATCAGCACCGCCAGCAATGAAGCCGATGCCCACTCACGACCAGTGGGAGAAGGCTTACCTTGCCCGCGCATCCAGGCATAGAGCACGATTCCGGCGGCGAAGAAACGCATTCCGGCGAGCAGGAACGGCGGCACCTCGCGCACGCCGACCCGAATTGCCAAAAATGTCGAGCCCCAAACGAAGTAAATGATCGCGAAAGCTAACAGAATCTTCCACGCTTGGGGTCGCGGTGTCGCGTTCATTAGTTGAATCCTAGCGGGCTGTGACGAACGGAAAACCCGCAGCATTTAGATCAGTAGCTGGAAGGCGCGGAATCAGGTTTTACCCATAAAAAGTTTTTATGGGAACCAGTGACGTTATCTCTCTCTTATTGCGGAAACGGTTGGCGGGGATGCGAAGTCACTTCTTCAGCAGGCTGGTATGGCTGGCGACACATTGCCAGCGGCCTTCGGTAAATACCCAGGTGTCGGTGAAGCGGCCAACGTGCTCATAGGGCTTGCCCTGGTAGGTGCCTTTGGTGTGATAGATGCCGACGACCACCGCAGAGTCAGCATACATGCTGACCTTGAGATCCTGAATCGTAAGACTATCGAGGTTAAAGTGCGGATCTTTAATGTCGGCGAGGAACTTCGTTTTGTCGCTGACCTCGCCATCGTATTCCGTGTTGACGAAGTTTGCTCCGATCATGCCATCGAGCGCGCGGGAATCGCGATTCACCTGCGCTTCATTCCACAGGTGTTCCATCACCAGCAGCTTGGTTTGTTGTGAATCGTCTTTGGCTCGCTGGGCCGCGGCTACCCCCGAAAGAGCAATAGCCAGCAGAAGAAAGCAGCATGTCGCACGAAGCATGGTCTTGCTCGTCCGCCACATCCCCACGTGGGGCGGACGCTGCGAAAAGATAACAGCCGGGCAAAACTTCGGGCCACCGAAATACGCTGAAGAGAGTTACGAACGTCACGGAGGCGGACTTCGGTCGGGCGTCGGCTCAACAGTTTCTGCTGCAAGCTGTGTTCTCAACCCAAAATCTTGGGGGAACACCGAAAATGAGATCAGATGGGGTGCGCCGAAGGCCGAGTGCCGCAATCAGAACGCCCAGCGCAGCAGCGCCGCGCCGACGGTGAAGCCCGCGCCCACCGAGGCCATCAGCACCATGCTCCCCTTCTTCAACTTGCCCTCTTCGATGGCTGTGTTCATCGCCAACGGGATGGTACCTGCCGTGGTGTTACCGTAGCGGTCGATATTGACGATCACGCTTTCTGGACGAAGGCCGAGGCGCTCCGCTGTGGCATTGATGATGCGCAGATTCGCCTGATGCGGAATGAAAGCATCGACATCCGAACCTTTGAGGCCGTTGCGTTGGAGCAACTTCAGGCAAGCTTCCGTTTGCTTGCGCACCGCAAACTTGAAAACCTGCTGGCCGTCCTGATGAACATAGTGCATTTTCTTGTCGACGGTTTCGTGCGACGACGGGTTCAGGCTGCCACCGCCGGGCATGTACAGAGAGCATCCGCCCGAGCCGTCAATTTCGTGGATGAAGTCGATCAGGCCCACGGAATCATCTTCCGCAGGCTCAAGGATCACAGCGCCCGCCCCGTCTCCAAAGATCACACACGTGGCACGGTCGGTGTAATCGATAATCGAGGACATCACGTCGGCGCCGATCACCAAAATTCGCTTATGCGTTCCGGAAGCGATGAATTGCGCTCCCGTCTGCACGGCAAAGACGAAGGCAGAACATGCGCCGGAAAGATCGAATCCCCAAACGCCTTGTGCGCCCAGTTTGTGCTGCACAATGCAGGCAGTCGAGGGGAAAAACATATCGGGCGTGACAGTACCCACGATGATGGCGTCAATGTCGCTGGGCGCTAATCCGCGCTGGGCAAGCGCTCTCTTGGCGGCCTCGACGGCGAGGTCGCTGGTAGCCACACCCTTCTCGACAATATGACGTTCGCGGATCCCCACGCGCTCGAGAATCCAATCGTTGGTCGTGTCGACCATCTTTTCGAGGTCGGCGTTGGTTAGAAGACGTGGCGGCACGTAGGTGCCGAGGGCGCTGATTTTGACTCTAGCGCGGATCGGTTTGATCAATGAGGGCTCCGTTGGTATGAAACTCAGTATTTTGCAGGATTGGAGAGAGAATGTCTAACTGAGGGAACCAACATACCGGTCACTGCCTAGCCAGGCGGAGCCGCCTTGGACGTTCAGAATGCGTAGTCTGGCGGCTTAATGCCCTTCGCTCGCAGGTAAACTTCGCATTGCGCGCGGTGGTGTGCCGTATGGACGAACATATTCAGAATCATGGCGCGACCGTCGGGATCGCTGCGCCCCTTCCATGACGGAATATGCCAGGTATGCTTCAGTTGCTCGGGAGTGATCTGCGGCAGGACTTCGATTACATAGTCGAACGATTGTTCCAGCATCTTCAGCACGGTCTGCTTATCCGAGGCGGACGGATGGTCGGCGTCGACAACAAACGGTGCTTTTATGCCAGAGATTTCATGGAAGCGGTAGACATTGCTCTCGGCGATGTGCCCCATCTGCTCGCCAAAGGTCATTTCCTCGGGATTGGGCCTGAAGCCGTAGAGGTCGGAGGGCATTGCGTTGGCCACGTCCATCGTGAATTGCTTGGAGATCTGCCAGTCGCGCACGAATTCTGGCATATCGAGGACAGAGGCGACTTTTATGCTCTGGCTTGATGCGGCCAGAGCCAAGCTGAGGACTGCGACCAACGCACAGAAATGGCGAGTTCGGATCATCGCGTGCTCCTTGTGTGGTTCGTGGTTTGAGCCGACGTGCCCGACGAAAATGCTCAGACCAGTTCACGACTCGGACGAGCTAGACGCGGATCGGTTAGCAGCAGCCCCGCTGGCACGCTTCACGCGACTCGGAGCTGTTTTTCGTGCTGCATCCACTCGCGGATAAAATTCGGGCAAGCGACGATTCCGAAGTCGCGTCCTTCCCCACCCATGAGATATCCGAGCGCGACCCGGTCTAACTCTTCCAGATGAATCATATCGAGCAGAGGCCATAGACCGCAGTCGATGGCCGAGGCGACAAGCTGGTCGAGATACGCCAAATGACCCTCAGCCAAACGGCCGGAGACGCGAATGGTGACGGTTGGGGAGACTCTCTGTGCTGGAAAATTCTCTGGAAAATTTCGCATACTTACACCTCGACGCCTTTCATTATGTATTTGCCAAGCATCCGACTACTGGTGACGAGCGTGCGGAGCATTTCTTGCGCAAAGACTTGTAAAGGATTTGTGAAGGTTGGTCTAGGGGTCTAGGGCGGCGGGAATTTGATCGCAAATAAGCCAGGCACCGGGACCTCACTGCACACGCAAGAGCCCGTTACCGTTGCTTCCTTCCGGACCTGGCGGGGTTGGCGAGAGTACGTCGCGTGAGACCGATGCCTGACTTGAATCATTCTAGCAAACGCGGGCAGCAGCCCTCGCAACGCTCGCCGTCCCTCGGCAGCTGTCATGCGGGCATTCCCCCGCCGGCGGGACGCCAGCGTTACCGTCATGTGACCTTAGGTGCAAGAAACTGACATGAAGGCCTTCCCTTCTCGACGGGGGTTGTCGAACAATATAAATTGAGCAATAGAAACTGAGCGATGGGATTCGGTCAGTAGACTCTAAACCCAAGCTAGCCATCGGTAGGTCGACATTCGATGCCGCAAGCCGCGTCACAACTCGATGTCATTCCCCTGACCCAGGCCATTAATAAATACTTTGAGGTTTCGATTTATCTGCTGGTGCTGATGGGCTTCGGCACATTAGCAAGCACCGGCGGCCTCGATTTGCCGACGACCTTGCTGATGGGAGCAGCTCTGGCTTTCAGGGGTTATTTACTGGCTCGAAGACGCCGCGTTGTGATTTCGGAGCGCTGGACTACTCCCCTCAGCGTCGCGTACTTCGTCTTTTTCGCAGGGGACTATTTCCTGCTCTCGCGCAGTTTCTTGATCGCGACGGTACACCTTGTGCTCTTTGCCGTCGTCGTGCGCATGTTTTCGTTGAGACGCGACCGCGACTACGCGATGCTGGCGATTGTGTCGTTTCTGATGGTGCTGGCCTCGGCGGTGCTTACCGTCGACAGCGTTTTTCTGTTGTTTTTCGCCGGATTCATGTTGATGGCGGTGGCCACCTTCATTCTGATGGAGATGCGGCGGTCCGGGCGGGCCGCTCAATTCCAGGCGCGACACCCCCGCGATGCGTGCGAGCACCGTCATCTCGCCTTCTCGCTTGCGCGGGTAACTCCGGGTTTGGCGCTGATGATTTTGCTAGGCGCAGCGGCCATGTTTTTCCTGCTCCCACGCATGTCCGCCGGTTATCTGGGCGCCTACTCATTCGGAACCGATCTTTCCACTGGCTTTAGCGATCGCGTGCACCTCGGCGGGATCGGGCAGATTCAGCAATCAGATGCTGTGGTAATGCACATCCAGATTGACGGCGATCGGCACGGCCAGTACGCCTTGCACTGGCGTGGGGTCTCGTTGACGATTTTCAACGGCAAAGACTGGTCGAACCCTCCGGGGAGAGACGTGCTGTTCCGACAGCGCGATGGGGCATTCTCGATTCCCTGGTCGAGCCAGGGCGTGGCAGAGGACTCGACGGCTCTGAGTCAATTGCTTCCGACGCGGCTCAATCGCTCCATTCATTACCGCGTGCTGATGGAGCCGATCGGTACCAATGTATTCTTTCTCGCTCCGTGGGCACGCCGAGTGAGTGGAGCGTATCGCGAATTGCGAATCGATTCGGGCGGAGCGATCTCCGATCTTGACAATCAGCGCGGCGTCAGCCTTTACGAGGCGGACTCGGATATTTCCACGCCTTCTCCCGAACTCCTTCGACGAGACCAGGATTCGCTTCCTCTGTTTGCCTTGGCGTACCTGCAGCTACCGCACGCACTTGATCCGCGCATTCCGGAGTTGGCAGCGCAAATCTCCGATTTCGCCCACAACAACTACGACAAGGCGGCTGCGGTCGAGAAATATTTGAAGACCCACTACGGATATACCTTGCAACTGCCGCGTTCCCCCGTTGCCGATCCCCTGGCCAACTTTCTCTTCGAGCGCAAACAAGGCCACTGCGAATACTTTGCTTCTTCGATGGCGGTGATGCTGCGAACGCTGCGCATTCCGGCGCGCGTAGTCAACGGATTCCGCAGCGCGGAATTCAACGATCTCACCGGCAACTACGTGATCCGGGCCAAAGACGCGCACTCGTGGGTGGAAGCATACTTTCCCGGCCACGGCTGGATCACCTTTGATCCCACGGCATCGGGTGGTGCTGTTGAATTCCCGCAAGGCTGGAGCCGGGCTATGCTCTACCTGGATGCCGTGGCGTCGTTTTGGCGGGAGTGGGTCATCAGTTATGACTCCTCGCATCAGTACGTTCTGAGCCAATCGGTCCTGAGCGGCACGCGCAGCGCGTGGGAGCGAGGCCGCCTGAAGGCACGGCTGCGTTACGCGCAGATGCTGAATTGGGCGCGCAGGAGCCAGCGAGGCATGGACCTCGCGCCGGGACAGTGGCTTGGTAGTTGCGTGGCTCTCGCTCTGATGTTGCTTGCTCTAGGGAACGTTCGAGCCATCGCGCGGATAATCCGTACGCGCCGGTTGCGGGCACATCCGGAGCGATCGCCCGATCAGGCTGCGGCGATGTGGTACGAGCGCATGGCAAAATATATGGCGCGGCGTGGAATCGCAAAATCCATGACGCAGACGCCGCAGGAATTTGTCCGTGCGATTGAGGATGTGCGTTTGCGGACGCGGGTCGCCAGCTTCACCGACGCCTACGAATCCGCGCGCTTTGGGAATTCTTCCGACGATGTGAGGCGATTACCAGAGTTGTTCGAAGAGGTGGAATCAGCAGCGAAAAAGTAGATGGAAAAGTACGGATCGGTTTGCCCGCCAGGTCACTCTTTGGGAAACAGCTCGTCGAAGAGTCTCTTCAATAAGCTCCGGTAGGCGGCATCGCCGTGCTCTTGTCGATATCGCATCGCTGCTAAACGAACCGGGCTCTGATCTACACCAGCAACCAACCGGTACGAACTAATCTTGCCCTGAGGGGCCGTGGCTTGTCCCTGGCGCTCTGCAGCTAAGTCTGAGGCTAGAACCCCTTTTTGGACGCGCTCTCGCGCACTGAGCAAGTTCTGAAACCACTCGTGCATGTTGTAAATAATCTTCAGGGTTTCGATAGCACGGCATCCGTTGGCGATCTCGCCATACGTGTCCAGGGCAACGACATTTGGCATTGTCCACAGCGACTGGTTCAGTTGGCGCTCCCACATCGTGTGGCCGGAGTAGTACAGTCCGTCTCGCAGGTTGTGCACTTCGGATACAGTAGTGAGCGCTTCCGCGGGCGCATTGATTTCGCGGATATATTCGTTCCACACGTCGACGATGCGTTGCTCTGGAATGAGGCCTGATGCATCAGCAACTGCGGCGTACTCGGCCCGGGCCACGCGGTGGCGAATGCCAATGGCTGTCCAATACTGATAGCGATGCTTGGCCAGTTACTCGGCCACCGCGTCGATGAAGGCGCGTGCGTCCGCCTCTGAGTGGATCTTCCCTGCCAGATCGTTGATGTGAATAGCGGCTTGCCGGTAAGCCTCGTACTTTGACTTGGCCTGCTCCAGATTCTTTTGCGAGGTTGGATCGGCTGGAGTGGTGGCTTTCTGAGGAGCGCCAAATAAAAACAGCAGGGCAAGCGGGATGACGATCATCGATTCCTCCGGTCGGATCCTTTCCGGGATGGCCGTCGACCGAGCGAGAGCAGCAAACGCAGAAAATCATACTCCAACTTGAAGGTGCATCGTCAAACATGCGCTAGAACTAAAAATGGTAGACCACGCCAACGCCGAGGAAGTAATTATGCTGCCTCGTCTTGCCGGTGGCGGCCAAGGGTAAGTCAGGCGTGCCGGACCAGAAGTCGCGCACCTGTCCGCGGAAGCCGAAGTGGCTGAACCGGCGATGAAAGGGCCTCAAGTCCAAGCCCAATCCTCCCTGCACTACGCCTGAGGTAGAGGAACCACCGGGATTGGCTCCTCCGTAGAGCAAGGTATTGTTTTCGCTAATATGGCCAAAGCCGCCGCCGAAGCTCACCCAAGGTGAGACTGAGGTTTCGGGAAACAGCTTAAAGCGAACCGACGGAGTAACAAATATCTGTTGGTAATCCTTCGGAACAACATCGGCGCCCGAGTTAAGGTCTTCATCAAGATTGAAGACTGCAGGCACTTCTGCTGAGATGGAATAGACGAGAGTGCCATACAAACGGCGCGCATAGTTGACTTCGAAAGTGAGGCCTTTGCCCGAGCGGACAAAAGGATTGAAATAAGTCGCCCCCACAATGCCTTGGTCGCTGATGAAGGTGCGGCCAAGAATTCCGGTTAACTCGTTTTTCTCGTCCTGCGCCCTCGCGGAATACGCCAGGAGAGAAATCGTTGTTGCCAGAACGGCCATCACCTGCCTCCCGGACATTTCTCCTCCGCTTAAGGATGCGTGACTCACACTTTTCTTCCGTTTCAATCAGCGTAGCACCCGAAGTGGTGATCTTTCATTCGCTGCTGCTGCCTTCCGTGGTGCCTGCGGCCGGAACGATCAGAGGCATAGGAGTAGCTGCCGACCACTGGGGTTTCGACAGGAGAATGCTAAAATGGTGAGATTACATGCCGTCGAAGAACCCTACTATTACTCTTCCAAGCAAAAAGACCGCTGTCACTTTGTCGGAAACTAACACCCTGGAGATTCGTCCGAAGATTGGCTTCGTAAGCCTAGGATGCCCCAAAAACCTGGTCGATAGCGAAGTAATGATGGGCTTGCTTGCGCGGGGTGGGGCCGAGCTCTCGCCGCGTGCCGAAGACGCCGATGTTATCGTGGTGAATACCTGTTCGTTCATCGAGAGCGCGCAACAGGAGTCAGTCAACGCAATCCTCGAAATGGCCGCCCACAAGACTTCAGGACGAGCGAAGAAGCTGGTGGTAGCCGGCTGCCTGGTTGAGCGCTTCCGCGATGAAATCCTCAAGCGCATTCCTGAAGTGGACGCAGTAGTCGGCACCGGAGAGTTGCAGAGCATCCTAACGGCAACTGGCATTGCTCCGGCTCCATCGATCGCGCATAACAATTCTCCGTTCGTGGTCTTGAATTCGCGAGCCGAGGGCGATGCGCGAGCCGCGCAAGGACGATTCTCTCGTGCGCAATGGGACGGCGCGATTGCAGATCTGCCCAACTATTTGTATGACGACGAGACGCCCCGCATTCTAGCGACTCCAAAGCACGCGGCTTACATCAAGATCGCCGAAGGCTGCGACCATCCCTGTACCTTTTGCATCATTCCGCAGCTGCGAGGAAAGTTTCGCTCGCGCCGCTTTGAGTCGGTGGTGGCCGAAGCTGAGCGGCTGGCGCGCATTGGCGTTCGGGAAATTACCTTGATCGGGCAGGACACGACCTGCTACGGGGAAGATTTCGGATTGAAAGATGGGCTCGCGCTCCTTCTTGAAAAACTGGCTCAGATCGAGGACTTGCGCTGGATCCGTTTCCTTTATGCCTATCCCAACAAGATCACGGGCAAGCTGCTGGAGACGATTGGATCGCAGGAAAATATCTGTTCCTACATGGATGTGCCGCTACAACATGCGTCGGCCACCGTGCTGAAGCGCATGAAGCGCGGAGGCGGAGCTGACTTATTCCTGCGCTCGATTGCCAAAATACGGCGCGCGATTCCGGGCGTCACGTTGCGCACCTCATTTATTGTTGGCTTTCCCGGAGAGACTGACAAGGAATTCGAGGAGCTGTGCGAATTCGTGCGCGAAGCTCAGTTTGACTGGATGGGGACCTTCGCGTATTCGGACCAGGAGGGCGCGGACGCATATGGATTGGAAAAAAAGATCCCGATCCGCGAGATCGAGCGGCGCCGCAAACATCTTATGGGAATTCAGCGTCGCATCAGTCAGAAGAAAAAGAACGCTCTGGTGGGACAAGAGTTCGATTTGCTGCTGGAGGGCGTGTCGGACGAGTCTGACCTGCTGATGGAAGGCCGCACCGCGATGCACGCACCCGAAATCGACGGCAAAGTTTTCGTGAATGAGTTTCCCGAGGAGAACGAGGTTCGGCCGGGGGAGTTTTATCGCTGCCAAATTGTGGATGCGCACGACTATGATCTGGTGGCAAGGATTCTTTAGCCCAGACGCTGATTCTGAATCCTGTAGTCCGAAATGTTGTGCGGGAACCTGGCACGCTCGAAAACCTGATCGCCCTAAACCTGGATCACCCTGATCATGCCACGCAAGCGCGTTCTTAAGCTCCGCTGCCCGATCTGCAAGAAAGTCGTAAAGAACGGCGACGCCGAATTCCCCTTTTGCAGCGATCGCTGCCGCACCATCGATTTGGGAAAATGGGCAAGCGGCGCCTATGTGATCGCATCGCCGGTTACGGACGCAGACGAGCCGATCCGGGAGGGCACTCCCGAGGATCGGGATGAAGATCGGGACGAAGAATAGTGAAAACTATAGTGAAAGCTATGGAGAAACCTGATCGTAGCGGCGGCGTCACGCCTGCTGTCGCGGGAGCGTCCCGTGCCACTCCGAGGTGGGCGACACTCGTGGGCACGTTCTTCGGCATCGGACGGATGCGGCCTGGGCCCGGGACGTGGGCATCGGCAGCGACCGTTTTGTTATGGGCTGCGATCGCCTACAGCGTCCCGCCTTCATTGCGAACCGCAATTGTCATTGTTCTAGCTTTGGTGGTCACGCTAATCGGCATTCCCGCGGCTACCGAGGTCGCGCGCGGCTGGGGACAAAAGGATCCGCAGTTTGTGGTGATTGACGAGGTTGCGGGACAACTGGTCGCTCTGATCGCGGTTCCTCTCACATGGAAATCTTTTCTGGCGGGCTTTATACTTTTTCGTGTCTTCGATATCGTAAAGCCACCACCGGTGCGACAATTAGAAGCGCTTCCGGAAGGCGCCGGAATTGTACTCGACGATGTTGCCGCCGGTTTCTACGCGCTGGGAGTGATGCATCTGTTTCTGCACTTCGGTCTTCTAAGGTAATGTGTCTTCTAAAGTAGGCGAGTGTTTTCCTCATGGGATTCTCCGATCGCATCCTGGGTAAGAAAAACGTGAATGGCGGGCCGCACATCGAGTCAGTGGCGCCAGTACTGGCGCTGGCGGGTGGCGAAGTCCGCATCGCCGGCTCGGGGTTGCGGCCGCAGCAGTGGCAGCGTCCGCGTGTGCAATTTGGCGAAGTAGAAGGCGGCATCGTGGTCAGTTCGGACTCGTTTGTCGTCGCGCGTGTTCCTAACGGAGCGACTTCGGGGCCGGTGGTGGTTGCAGCCGATGGCCACATCAGCAACGCTCACACCGTTAAGATAGCGGTCCCCATCGCCGAAAATCTGCATCCCGTGACGAATCCGGCGCTCGACGCTCAAGGCAGCATCTACGCCACTTTCTCCGGCTCACGCGGGCAACAAGTTCCCATCGCAATTTTCAAAATTGACACCAATTACACGGTGAAGCCTTTCGTCGCGGAGATGATGAACGCAACTGCCATCGCCTTCGATCGCGAAGGACAGATGTACGTATCTTCGCGTCACGACGGTGCAGTTTATCGCGTGGCCCCGAACGGAACCATGACTACCTACGCCGGGGGCATGGGAATCGCCACCGGAATCGCCTTCGATCGAAATCAGAATTTATATGTGGGCGACCGCAGCGGCACGATCTTCAAGATTGGCCGGGATCAGCAAGTGTTCGTGTTCGCAACTCTGGAACCAAGCGTTTCGGCCTACCATCTTGCCTTTGGGCCGGGGGGCGACTTGTTTGTGACCGGGCCAACCACGTCCAGTTTTGACTGTGTACACAGAATTGATCCGCACGGAACAGTGGACACATTTTTCCGCGGCCTGGGGCGCCCGCAGGGTTTGGCTTTCGACGCGCTGGGCAACCTCTATGTCGCTGCTTCGCTTTCCGGCAAGCGTGGCATTGTGAAGATCACTCCCGAAGGCAAGGCGAGCCTCGAAGTCGCCGGCCATGGATTGGTTGGACTCGCCTTTGCCCCGGCTCGCAGCGTAATTCTGGCGACCACCGACGCTGTTCATCATCTCGCCTGGAATATTCAGGGACTGCCGCTGCTGCCGGAGTAGTGGGTAGGTGCTGATCGACAGCGAGTGGCCTTGTGATCGACTCTGCGTCACCCCCGATTTCATTTACACTTCTACCCGTGCACGCCGAGATCATCGCGGTTGGTTCTGAACTGCTGACGCCCTTCCGCACGGATACGAATTCTCTCTACCTCACCGAGCAAATCAATCAACTGGGGGTTGAAGTAATTTTCAAGAGCATCGTCGGAGATGATCTCAATCGCCTGGTTGAGGCCGCGCAGCACGCGCTGTTCCGCTCCGAGATCGTCATTTTCAGCGGCGGTCTCGGCCCTACCGAAGACGACCTCACTCGCGAGGCCGTCGCGGAGGCGTTGGGCGTTTCGCTGCGGCGCGACGAAAGCGTTCTGGCCGGAATCGAGCAGCGTTTTGCCGCGCGCAGTTGGAAGATGTCCCCAAACAATGCAAAACAGGCAGACGTGCTGGAAGGTGCGACCCTCCTACCCAATCCCAACGGGACCGCACCGGGACAATGGCTGAGTGGCAAGTTCGACGGGCGCGAACGCATTGTCATCTTGTTGCCCGGGCCGCCGCACGAACTTAAAGCCTTGTTCGAAGCGGAGTGCCGTGAGCGATTGCGGGCGAAGCTGCCAGTGGCGTTCATCGCGAGTCGCGTCTTAAAGGTGGCAATGCTCGGCGAATCTCACGTCGATGCCCGGGTGGCACCAATCTACAAGCGCTTTACCGACGTACAAACCACGATTCTCGCAGGGGCTGGAGAGATTCAACTTCATTTCACGTCGCGTGGCGAAACCCTGGAAGCGGCGCAAGCGCGTGTGGATGAGGCAGCAGACGCGGTGGAGGAAGAACTGGACACAGCCGTATATTCGCGGGACGGTGAGTCACTCGAGCAAATCGTCGGCTACTGGCTGCAGATGCGCAACGCCACGGTTGCAGTTGCGGAATCGTGCACCGGCGGCTTGCTGGGCGAGCGAATCACATCCGTCGCCGGCAGTTCACGCTATTTTGCAGGAGGCGCAATCGTGTACTCCAATGCGGTAAAGACCGAACTGGCGGGTGTCCCCGCTGACATGATCGAGCGCCATGGGGCCGTGAGCCGGGAAGTGGCCGCCGCGCTGGCCGAGGGTATTCGTTATCGCTGCGAGGCAACTCTTGGCGTCGGCATCACAGGCGTCGCCGGACCCGGTGGAGGAACGCCTGAGAAGCCCGTGGGATTGGTGTTCCACGCGTTGGCCAGCGCGAGCGGAACGGAAGTGATCGAGCGCAATTTCCCTGGCGACCGCAAGCGCATCCGTTGGTTCGCGACGACGCTGGCGCTCGACATGGTACGAAAGAAGTTGATGTGAGGAAAACGCTGCTAGCTTCTGGCTGCTAGCAACTGAGAAAACAGAAGCTAGAAGCCCGCAGCTAGAAGCGAACTCTTATGCGCCTTTTCGTTGCGCTCGATATCGATGACGGCATCCGCGACCGCATTGCACGCTTCCTCGATGGCGTGCGTGGGTTCGCGCAGGACGCGCGCTGGGTGCGGCCGGAGTCGCTGCACGTCACTTTGAAATTTATCGGAGAGAAGTCCGACGACGAGACCGATAAAATTAGACGAGCGCTGCAAATGATTGTGGCCGACGGCTTTCAAATGAATATTCGCGGCTGTGGATTCTTTCCGGGCACGCGGGCGCCGCGAGTGTTCTGGATCGGCGTGGAGGCGGACGCGAAACTTGCGTTTCTGGCAACAACGATTGATGAACATCTGGCGGCCCTTAGCATTCCTAAGGAGGAGCACGCCTTCAACCCTCACCTCACGCTGGCGCGGGGCGCGCCGCCGAGCAAGCACAAGGCGCGCCGCGAACAAAGCGGCAGCCTCCGCCAGTTGCAGGAAAGGCTTGCGGCCCTGTCAGTGCCGGAGTTTGGTACGATGACCGCCCGCGAGTTTTTTCTGTACCAGAGCCAGCCTTCGCCCGGCGGCTCAAAATATACGAAGCTTGCGGGATTCGCTTTGCATTAGCACACTCAATGTCTCGAGTACTCTTCATTGCCACGCTGAGTTACTTGCTAGGGTCGATTCCCTTTGGATATCTGCTCGTGCGCATCTTCCGCGGCGAAGACGTGCGCCAAAGCGGTAGCGGGAATATTGGAGCGACCAATGTCTCCCGCAAATCGCCGGCTCTGGGGGCGCTCACGCTGCTGCTCGACGCTCTCAAAGGAACCGCGGCCGTCGCACTGGCATACCGACTCTCAGATGGAATGACTGGATCTACGCAACCCGATCAGGCAATGTCCATGGCGGCGATGTTTGCCGTTCTCGGGCATGTATTTCCGGTGTGGCTGAAGTTTCGCGGCGGCAAGGGCGTTGCCACTGGGCTGGGCTCATTTATCTTGATCGCTCCGAAGTCGGTGTTGGTGGCGGCGGCGATCTTCATTGCAGCGCTGACCATCTCTCGCTATGTTTCGCTCGCATCAATCCTCGCCGTCGCATCGTTTCCTGTGCTGGTTTATGCATTCCACACTTATCGAGGTGCTCCGGTTACCCTGGCATTCATGACCATCACTTCACTGTTGATCATCGCCCGGCATCACGAAAACATACGCCGTTTGCTGGCGGGCACGGAGAGCCGCATGGGAAGAAAGCGCACATGAGCAAGATTGCGATCATCGGTGCCGGTGCCTGGGGTACGGCGCTGTCGATCATCCTTGGGCGCAAGCAGACTCACGAGGTGCGGCTCTGGGCGCACGAGAAGGAAGTGTGCGAGAGCATCGCACAACGGCGCGTAAATGAAAAGTTTCTTCCTGGCCAGGATATTCCGACGAACGTAACGCCATGCAATGATCTCGCCGAGGCACTCGAGAACGCCGCCGTTGTGATCAGTGTAATGCCCTCGCAACATTGCCGCCGCCTGTTTGAGTGGATGCTACCGCACCTGCGCGACGAAACTCTGATCGTCACTGCGACTAAGGGTTTGGAGGAAAACTCGCTGCTGCGCATGACCGAGGTGATCGCGCAAGTAATCAAAGGTAACAACAGTCGACGGCCCCGAATCGGTGCGCTGAGCGGACCATCGTTCGCGGTAGAAGCGGCGCGAGGAGATCCAACGGCCATCACCATCGCTTCAGAGGACGAGGAACTCGCAGGCTTAGTGCAGCGTGAGTTCAGCGATGCCACATTTCGCGTTTACACCAATGACGATCCGATCGGCGTCGAATTGGGCGGCGCGCTGAAAAATACGATCGCAATTGCAGCCGGCGTTAGCGCAGGCCTCGGCTTCGGACACAATTCCACGGCAGCTCTCGTCACGCGCGGCTTGGCAGAAATGACGCGGCTGGTCGTGGCCTGCGGCGGCAAGGCGGATACCATGGCTGGCCTCGCCGGTCTGGGCGATCTGGTGCTAACCTGCACGGGCGGACTCTCGCGCAATCGCAGCGTTGGCGTGGAACTTGGCCGCGGACGAGGGTTGCAGGAAATTCTCGCAGGGATGCATGGCATGGTTGCAGAAGGAGTTTTCACTACGACGGCGGCGGTGGGGCTGGCGCAGGCTCGGGGTGTCGAGATGCCCATCACCGAGCAGATGCACGCCATCCTGCATGAGGGCAAAGCTCCGCGCGATGCAATTTATGAACTGATGACCCGCAGCGGTAAAAGCGAACGCTAAGGATGTAAGCCGTCTGAGGTCCACTTCACGTTTTATTGCCAAACCCGCGCCAGACGGTCACTTCGAGTGGTACTTTCGTAACGGAAAAGCGAACGGTTTTCGCCTCCCCGCGCTCCGTCCACATTAAAATCCTGTAGATACCCGTGAAAGCCGCCGCCACTTTAACTGCGGGCGCTCCCGATCTCAGCCCGGGGAGCGGTCTGTCCTCGACAGCGCCACCGCCGCTGCGCATTCCGATTTTGTATGTGATTCTCGGCGTGCTGCTTGTGATCAGCATCGTTCCCATGTATTTCTACTCGGCCCAGGTGGAGGCGATAAACCGCGATCGCCTGAAGACGAACGAGATGCTGCTGCAAAATACTGTGACTCGTTCCCTGGCCGACGATCTTTCGCAACACCAGCGCTCGCTTCGGATGATGCTGGCGAACCTCTCGTCTGCGATTCAGGTGGCAAGCGGTGGCGATATCGGCCGAAAGAACATCGAAGCGCCGGAGTTGCGCGCGCTGCTGGAAAACTTTGTTTCGTCCTCGGACGATCTTGCCTATGCCACATTGCTCAACTCCGACGCTAAGGGGATCTCTGCCGGTCGCATCTCACCCGACGCCTTCCTGCAGCGTGAGTTGCAGCATGCTTACGACGCAGCCCGCGATGGCCGTGCCTACAATGGTCAGGCGCTTCAAGTGGAAGACGGCAAGATTCCACGAACGGTTGTGCTGGTAAGCAGTCCGGTCAGCTACGGCGGCCGCTTTCTCGGCATGGTGGGCGCGGTTGTGGATTTGCAATTCCTGATTCGCCGCTTGCACGAGGTCAGCGGCGGCGGCCTGATTCCATATGTCGTGGACTCTCAGGGCCGCCTGGTCGCGGCAGGAACTCCGCAGTATGTAACGGGCCAGGACATGAAGAGCCTGGAGATCGTCCGTAATTTTGTGGACGAAGGCAACAAGGCACAGTTAGCCGCGACCAAAGAATTCGCCGTACAGGACGGTAAGACCAGCGTCGAGATGCTCGGCACCTACAGTCCGGTCACCGCTCTTGATTGGGCGGTCGTGGTGCAAAAACCGCGACTCGAGGCGTACCGCGGGGTTTACGAAATGCAGCGTACGGCGCGGCTGCTGGCAGTGCTGGCCACATTACTGAGCATCGGCGTCAGCATTTTCGCGGCTCGCAGAATTACCAATCCGCTGCAAATCCTCACTCAGTCCAGCCGTGCCTTGGCGCGCGGAGACTTCTCGCAACGGGCTCATTTGCGAAGCCGGACCGAAATTGGCGAACTAGCCGAGACTTTTAACACTATGTCGGAAGAGCTCGAACAATTCGTTGAAGATCTGAAGCGGGCTGCGGAGGAGAATCGTGCTCTATTCCTGGGGTCAATTCAGATGCTGGCAGGCGCAGTCGACGAGAAAGATCCCTATACTCGCGGCCACTCCGACCGTGTTACGCGCTACTCACTGTTGATCGCAAAAGAACTCAAGCTGGATGCCGCCTTCATGGAAACGCTGCAGATCTCCGCCCAACTTCACGACGTGGGTAAGATCGGCATTGAAGACCGCATTCTCAAGAAGCCGGGCGCTCTCACCGCGGAAGAATTCGAGGTCATGAAGACTCACACCACCAAGGGTGCCAACATCCTGCGCCCGGTAACGCAGCTCGCCGAGATGCTTCCTGGAATTGAACTGCATCACGAAGCTCTCGACGGCCGCGGCTATCCCTATGGCCTCAAGGGCGATCAGATTCCACTGCTGGCGCGGGTTATTGCCGTGGCGGATACTTTCGATGCCTTGACCACAAATCGTCCTTACCAGCATGCACACACTCCAGAAGAGGCCTTGAAAATTATCCAGAATCTTGCCGGCAAGCGGCTTGATCCGGAGGCAGTAGCGGCGCTCATGGCGGTTTACGGCCGCGGCGAGATTCGCATCCAACGCATCTCGATCAAGAGGCCCGTAGCAGTGGCGGCTGACGCGGCAGCCGATGTTCCTCCCGTCGTTTCTGCTCCCCCGATCACCCCTGCAGAAGCGGCCAACCTCGAGAGATCCCGCGTCTAACCATTCTTGCTTCTTCTTCCTTTCGAAGACGACGACTACGCTCCCATGACCGTTATAATTACGTCTAAGGCTTTCTCATGATTCAAACGTTGTTTGGCAGCACTGAAGAAAAGAAAACCGGCCTCTTCGAGCGCATGAAGCAGGCGGTGACGCGCACGCGAGAGAACCTCGCCGAACGTATTGAAGAGGTTGTAGCCTTTGGCAAGGAAATCGACCGCAACACGCTTGACGATCTGGAAGCCACACTGATCGGCGCCGATCTGGGCTCGACGACGACTCAAGAAGTTTTGGGCAAGCTCCGCGACAAAGCCGACCGTAAACAGATCAAAGACGTCCAGGAACTGAAGCGTCTTCTCAAAGAGGAGCTGCTGGCGATTCTGAATGCCGCGAATACAAGACCAGTTCAAAACCTAGATGGAACGCCCGAAGTAATTTTAGTTGTTGGAGTGAATGGGACGGGCAAGACAACGACCATCGGCAAGTTGTCGCAGGTATATCGATCGCAAGGCAAGAACGTGCTGCTGTGCGCAGCAGATACTTTTCGCGCCGCGGCCATCGATCAACTGGAAATCTGGGGCGGGCGCACGGGTACGGAAGTGATCAAGACGAAGCCGGGCGGCGATCCCGCAGCTGTGCTATTCGACGCGTTGCAGGCTGCCACGGCTCGGAAGACGGACTACGTGATCGTCGACACTGCCGGCCGCCTGCACACCAAGACGAGCCTGATGTCGGAGTTGGAAAAAATGCGCCGTACGGCTCAGCGCATCATTCCAGGAGCGCCGCACGAGACGCTGCTGGTGATGGACGCGACTACCGGGCAAAATGGTTTGCAGCAGGCACGCATGTTCACGGAGTCTGCGGGAGTTACTGGCATCGTCCTCACCAAGCTCGACGGCACTGCCAAGGGAGGCGTTGTGGTTGCAATCTCGCGCGAACTAGGGCTGCCAGTACGGTTTGTCGGGGTCGGAGAAAAAGTCGGGGATCTGCTGCCCTTCGACCCAAAGGAATTTGTGGATTCGCTGTTCGAATAGTTCCTTGGTGCGCCACTGTCCCCATTCACTTCCTGCGAGAACGCTGCCACATACCTTGGTTACAGCGGAAGGACTACGAAATGTTCAGGATCCAAAACAGCCCGCAGTACTCAGCATCGCGCAAATGAGTAAAGGAATCGAACGCTTGAAAAAACGTATACACGCTGGAGCGCATATGCCGGATGCTCGAAGAGGCCGCTCGCGGTTCAAGGCTCTGCTGGATGCCGTCCGACGAATCTCTCTGGGCAAGCAACCACCTCGCTGGACTATGCCGATACCATCGTGCTGCGCATGTGTATGCAGGGTCCGGATGGGGTCGGGGGTTTAAGTACTATCTAACAGAGGGAAAGAAAGAATCGGTCGTTCTTCTTCGGCAAGCGATCCGCGGTCTAGAGGAAAAGATCGCTGATCAGAGGCTGGAACCGCCGCCTGATGGGGCTCCTCAGTCAGCATCGGCAGCACCGGAACGTAAAGTCTTCATCGTCCACGGGCACGACGAAGGGGCTCGAGAGGCGATAGCCCGCTTTCTTGAAAAGATCGGCTTTGAGGCCATTATTCTTCACGAGCAAGTTAACCGCGGCCGCACAATTATCGAGAAGGTCGAGACTTACGGGATGACCCCTACGCTCGTTTTGCTAACCCCAGATGATGAAGGCGCCATGCGCCGTGGAATTCACCAGCCGCGCGCCCGCCAGAACGTGGTCTTGGAGTTAGGATACTTCATCGGGCACCTCGGGCGCGATAATGTATGCGCGCTAAAGCGAGGCGATCTTGAGATACCATCTGATTTCGGCGGTATCGTCTGGGAGACATTCGATGCCTCCGGTGGGTGGAAGCAGGCTCTCGGGCGAGAGCTCCAAGCGGCAGGTTCGAGATCGATTGGACGCCCCAAGGGGCGCAGTGAGGCTGCGTGCGGTGGCTGAACCTGAGGAAGATCTCCTATCGCGCGTTTCCGCCTCGCGGATAAGAGCGCGATTCGGTTCCAATGCCCGATCACTCCACTGACGAGCAGTTTCTCCGCCGCGCTCTCGACCTAGCGCGTCAGGGTATCGGATTAGCCTCGCCGAATCCCTATGTGGGTGCGGTCATCGTCGATACGAAGGGCCACATCGTGGGCACGGGCGTTTATACCTATAGTGGCGTAACCCACGCCGAAGTACACGCTCTTGAGCACGCCGGCGATAAAGCTCGAGGCGCTACGCTGTATATCAATCTCGAGCCGCACGCTCATCAGGGCCGCACGCCTCCTTGCACCGATGCCTTGATCGCAGCCGGAATTCATCGAGTCGTCGCATCCATGCCAGATCCCAATCCGCAGGTGAGTGGGCAAGGTTTTGAGAAGCTCCGGGCGGCGGGTATGCACGTTGAAGTGGGGCGCTTCGAGGCAGAAGCCCGCCGTCTGAACGAGCCCTTCGCTCAATACATACGGCACAGTGTTCCTCTGGTGACACTGAAGTCGGCGATGACTCTTGACGGCAAAATCGCTCCGCCAGCCAAGAAGGGATGGGATCGCGCGGCAGGAACTCCTGCCGGCGGATGGATTACCGGCGAAGCCGCGCGCGCTCACCTCCACCAGCAGCGTCACCAGAGCGATGCGATTCTCGTAGGAGTGGGAACGGTTCTCGCGGACGATCCGCTGCTAACCGATCGCAGCGGCAATCCGCGGCGACGCCCCTTGTTGCGCGTGATTCTCGATTCGCATCTGCGACTACCGTTGCAATCGCGGCTCGTACAGAGCGTCGCGAATGGAAATGCCTTCAACAACGATGTGCTGGTTTTCTGTTCAGCGGGAGAGGAAAGTAAGAAGGCTGAATTGGAGGCGCGCGGCGTTCGAGTTGAGCAGCTTCCGCCTGCGGGCGATGGACGCCCCGACATTCGCGCCATTCTGCGCCGCCTCGGCGAACTTGAAATTACGAGTGTGATGATTGAAGGCGGAGCGACCGTCAACAGCATCGCGCTGGCTTCCGGCATCGTGGACAAGGTTTTTCTGTATTACGCGCCCAAAATAATGGGGGATGCGGGATCGGTTCTTTTCGCCGCCGGCGCGGACTTCGGCCAAATGAACGCGGTCCCGCAGGTAAAGCACCTTCATCTGCATCGATTCGGAGAAGACTTTGCGGTTGAGGGATACTTGCGCGACCCTTACGGGGAATGAGCTCTTTTCATTTGACGCCGCCCGTCAACTTAAGACGCACTGAAATCCGTTGCCTTCCGGAGCGGCACTCGATCCTTGCTAGAATACTCTGCTCTCCACCTCAATAACACGACCGCGGATTTATGATTATCAGTCTATTACGGGAGGCTCCTCATGTTTACTGGCATCGTTGAAGAAGTAGGGAACGTTACGCGTATTGAACAGCGCGGCGAGAATCGTCGCATCACTATCGCGGCAGAGAAGACGCCGAAGGAACTGAAGCCCGGCAACAGCATCGCGGTGAGCGGCGTTTGCCTGACTGCGATCGACATTAAGCCGGAATCGTTTTGCGCCGATCTCGCGCCCGAAACTTGGGTGCTCACGTCTTTCTCGCGCATGCACGAGAGCGCACTGGTTAACCTTGAACTGCCGATGAAAGCGGATGGCCGTTTCGGCGGGCACATCGTGCAAGGCCACGTGGATGGCGTTGGTAAGCTCCTAGCCCTGGAACGCATCGCCGACTCGGAAAACTTCTGGCTGCGCGTCGAACTTCCGCATGACATAGCGAAATACACGGTCTACAAAGGCTCGGTCTGCATCGAGGGAATCAGCCTTACTGTGGCAAAGCTGGAAGGGACGATTTGCACAATTGCGATCATTCCGCACACCGTCGAAATGACGAATCTTAACTCGCTCAAACCTGGCGATCCAGTCAATCTCGAAGCCGATCTGATCGCGAAGTACGTTGAGAAAATGATGAACGGAGAACCGGCGGAAAGTTTGCTCACGGTGGAAGAACTGGTGCGTCAGGGTTTCTGACGACTGCAGGAGTTCGACATATGCCCAGTCCGCCAGGAGGCAATTACAACACGCTAACTGCAGGCCTCTGCGCTGACTGCGCACACGCCCGGCTCATAGCTTCCGACAGGGGCTCGACCTTCCTGCAGTGCCAGCTTTCTTTCACCGATACGAGCTTCGCGAAATATCCGCGCCTGCCGGTTCTCAGGTGTATTGGATACTCACCGAACGTATCCGGGGCGTGAGTTGCGCCTGCCTTTAACATTCGAGCTTTAATTCGTCCAGTTCGAAGAACTCTTGCACAATGGGCTCAGTGGATTTTTCCATCTCCGCAGAAGTTCCAAAGAAGATCGCCTTGCCTTCGTGGAGGAAGACGACCCGGTCTGCAAGTTTCTTGGCCAGGCGCATATCGTGGGTGACAACGATGCTGGTCAGATTAAGTTGAATCTTAAGCCGCTTGATGAGATCGCCGAGCAGTTGAGCCATTAGAGGGTCGACCATAGTCGTGGGCTCGTCATACAGAATGCACTCCGGCCGCGCAGACAGCGCTCGGGCGATGGCGACCGAACGTTTCATTCCGGTTGAAAGATCCGAGGGCAGCAGGTCGCGCATCTCTTGCACGCCCACCATCTTCAGCAAGCCGTCGACGATCTCGTAAACCTGCTCTTCGGATAGTCCTCCGCTCTCGCGCAGAGGAAACGCCACATTCTCGCCTACGGTGAGGGAATCGAATAACGCTCCGTTCTGAAAGACCATTGTGACTTTCTTACGAATGGCTTCCATCTGCTGTTCGGAAAAGTTAGTGATGTCCTCGCCCGCAACGATCACTTTTCCCGAATCCGCCTTCAGAAAACCCATCAGCAATTGCAGCGAAACTGACTTGCCAACGCCGCTCCGTCCCAGAATACAAACTGTCTCGCCGGGCATCACGTTGAAGCTGACACGATCGAGCACGGCTTTCTCTCCAAAGGACTTGGAGACCTCTCGAAATTCGATGTAGGGCCGCTGACTGTTTTGGGGCTGACCATTTCCGGGCTGAGCATTTTCGGGCTGAGCATTTTCCGGCTGAACAAGGTCAGGCTTTGTGTTGTCGGGCTTAACACTGTCGGGCATGGTTTATCTCTGGAAAGTCCGCTTGAACCGCCGTCAGGCTCTCTGCTTTTCTGCTTCCAAATCCTCCGGCGTATTCAGATTACGGAAAATGTTGAGCGAAAATCCGGCGCCTTCCAACTCTTTTTCGTCGACCACTCGAAGGGGAACCGCATCGAACAAGCGATCGATTCGGTTTCGTCCGGCGCGCAACGCGCTCTCAGCGGCGACCGCAAATTTCCTGCGGTAAACCGCGCACAGCGGTTGCCAGCGACCGCCCACTTGCGGGACAACCACGTCGGCGTCGTGGGCATTTCGCGCCAGGTTTAGCAGGTAATCCAAGAAAGTCGCTGATACAAATGGCATGTCGACGGCGAGAATCAAGTTGAGTTCCGTCTGCGAGGCGAGCAATGCCGCGTGAATTCCGCCCAGGGGTCCGCAGTCGGGAAACACATCTTCCACGACTGGGGCAAACTCTGCAAATTTCTCGCGACTCCCCACAATGCTTGCGCCTGGGATAACGGTCCGGGCCACCTTGAGCGCCCTATCCAACAGGGTACTTCCATTCCACTCTACAAATGCCTTGTCCGCGCCCATTCGCGTGCTTTTACCGCCGGCGAGGATGAAGGCTGTAACGTCGCCTGTATAGGCGTCTCCCATGCCGCGATAATACACTCTGGAGCTTCGACGGCATGATCCAGTTCGATCTCCTTCCTTCGCTCAAACCGCTTTCTACAGCGTAAGTATTTGCATCAACTCGTTTTAGTTTCGGCGCACGTCGTGACAGACACGAAGGTAACCTACCCAAACACCTGTCTTTGGGAGATGATTTGGCTTCCGACCCCCAGGGCCCGGAAGTAACCACCATGCCGCAAAAGATCATGGATGTCCTTATGCTCGGGCGATGCTCCCACGAGTTCTCCTGGCCACGCCGCGGTACTGACGGAGACTACTACCAAGTCTGTCTGCTGTGCGCGGCCGAATATAAATATGACTGGACCACCATGCGCCGCACCCAGCGCCTGGAGCACGCCAGCCCCGAAGCCATGCCCCGTCGGAATCACGCGCGGGAAAAGAGACAGTCCTGGACACCGCGAGCCCGGCGCCTGAAACTGGACACGGCGCTTCGTTACCGCGTGAATAACACCAGCACGTGGTTCGAGGGCACCATTGAAAACATCAGCCAAACTGGGCTGCTGTTTCATGGACCACGCCCCTTGCCAGTGAACGCTTTAATCGAGATGGTCTTCGAAATGCCAGAAGAAATTTCTGGCCAGAAGAACCGCAATGTGCTCTGCCAGTGTCGTGTGATCCGCTCCAAAGATGCTAAGGGGCGGGAAAAACAGGCCAAGGCTCAGGACAAAGTTGAGGATCAGGAAAAAGCCATGGAAGGCGAAACCTGCCTGCTGGCTGCTTCCATCGTCGATTACAAGTTCGTCCACTAAAGCTTCAGCGATTCAACCCCTGTGTGTAAACTATCCGCAAAGGCACCCTTGCGATTAAAATGCGGAGCAGCATCGTGGCCCCTGTCCGCGGACGAGTCCTAGGAGATCCGCATGAATGAAATGCTGGGCGTGAAAAGCTCGGCGATTCGCGCTAGCCCGAACTGCGTAGGCGATTTCGGCTTTCCGAACATTCCGGCTCTTTCCGGACCCACGAATACTCGAAGGTGCCTCCCGCAAATCATCCGTATCCCCAAGAAAAATCGAATGATCCCGCCCCGTGGCCCTACCCTCTGTTCTGACTCCGTAACATCCAACGATATTTTGTTAGGCCGGTACGAATCCGCGCTAGAAATTCCGGCACCGATTCGGATATCCCAGCTCCTGCTTCTGTCCGAATCAGCTTGCAGTTTTGCGCCATTGCGGTCCCTGGCCGTACGACAAGTACGACAAATCCTTTAAGGAGGAGCCCATGCTCCGCCTAAAGAAGTGCGCTCCCTGAGCGGGGGAGGCAAGACCGCATTTCCTCCGCTTCTTGCCCGGGATTTCGTTTCCTGGAAATGTCAACCGCGGTACTGAAAACAAATCAGGTAGGGACAAGTTACAAGGAGAAACCGTGATCAAGACATCTAGGTTCGCATCTGTATTGACCTTGGCAGTGCTCTTCCTCGCTGGAATGGCATTGACTCAGACTGACCCTGGAGTTCAGAGTGGCAACCGCGGCACCGGCGCGGCGCTCTCTTCGGTGTTGGCCAACAATCCCTCTGGGATCCTTGCGTTTTTCACTGATGGTCAGACTCGCTTCCAAGAAGTGGAAGCGGTTTCCAACTCGGCAAACGTTGGGCTGGGACCGCGATTTAACTCAAATCAGTGCAGTTCATGCCATGCGCAACCGGCGATCGGTGGAACAGGCCCCGCTACCAATCCCCAATTCCTATTCACCAGCAACGGCGTAGCGCCCGGAAACACGACGCCGTCTTTCATTACAGCCAATGGACCGACGCGTGAGGCCCGATTCCCGTTTTTCTTTAACAACAACGGATCGGTCAATACCAACGCTCCCAATGGCGGGGTAGAGGATCTGTTCACCGTAACCGGTCGCTCCGATGCCGGCACCTGCAACAACAGCACCACGTTGCCGCAACCCAGCTTCGCTACCGCCGTAGCGGAGAACGACATAATCTTCCGCATTCCCACGCCCTTGTTTGGCACGGGCTTGATCGAGAACCTTGACGACTCAACCTTGTTGAATAATCAATTAGTCAATCTCAACAATAATCTTGGGATTTCCGGCACCTTCAACCACAACGGCAACGACGGCACCATCAGCCGGTTCGGCTGGAAGGCGCAGAACAAATCTCTCCACATCTTTTCCGGTGAGGCCTACAACGTCGAGATGGGCATCAGCAACCTCCTGTTCCCCCAGGATCGTCCGCTGCCGGGCGAAGACCAGCTTCAGACTGGGTTGCCCGCGAGTTGCCTGAACCTTGGCGGAAACGGTTATCCGGAAGATACGTCCAACCCAGGATCGACGGGCCCGGCGATTCTCGACGACGTCTCAGCATTTGCCAACTTCATGCGCTTCCTGGCTCCGCCGCCAACGGGTGGGGTTGTGCTGAACGGATCGAGTGTTAGCGCATCGTCGATATCCGCCGGAAGCTCATTGTTCAGCGCGATCGGATGCGCGACCTGCCACAACCCGACCCCAGGCACAACGCAAGCGTCGAACTTCACCTTGTCATTGAGCAAACAACCGGTAAATGCTTTTTCTGATCTTGAGATCCATAACATGGGGACGGGCCTGGCGGATAACGTTTCGCAAGGTTCCGCGGGAGGAGGACAGTTCCGCACCGCTCCCTTGTGGGGCCTCGGACAGCGAATCTTCCTGCTGCACGACGGCCGCACCACAAACCTGATCACGGCTATCCGCGACCACGCCAGCAACGGCAGCGAAGCTAACACGGTCGAGCAGGAGTTCTTCGACGACCTTAGCACAACCCAGCAGCAGGAAATTTTGGACTTCTTGCGCTCGCTGTAATCTTGGAACACTGATGGCGAGACACGAATGTGTCTCGCCAACTCTTTTCGAGTCGCGCCAGCGGCATGACTGGGGTGCGGGCAGATACCAAGATCCCTCGCTTCGCGAGGGATGACAAACTTATATTAATTTTCACAGTGCATTGCATTTGAAGGAGGGCTCATGTATTCGGGATTTTTACGTTCGCTGATTTTCCTCGCGTTTTCTGTATCTTTGCTGGCTTGGGGCCAAAGCAAGCCGCAGAGCGCCTCCAAGAACGGCGGCGACTTTTCCGACAGCGTGCAGCCGCTGACGAAGGTTCCCACCGGAGTGATTCTGGTAAAAGGCGCGTGGTCGAGCGCCAGTGATTCCGTGACTCCCTTGCCGGAAGGAGGCAGCGTCACCAACAATGTTTTCACCAACAATTATTTTGGATTGACTTATCCCCTGCCCGCAGACTGGACCGAGAAATACGAGGGCCCGCCTCCATCGGACAGCGGCCGGTACGTGCTGGCGCAGCTCAGTCCAACTGAAACATTCAAGGGACCAGATCGAGGAACTATCCTGATCACCGCGCAGGACATGTTCTTCTCGCGACTGCCCGGGGCCAATGCCCTCGAACTCGTCAACTTCTCAAAAAACAATTTGCAGGCTGACTACAAAGTAGAAATGCCTCCTACCCCGACCAAGATCGCCGATCGCTCGTTTACTTTTTTTGCGTATTGGTCTCCGGCGGCACAACTGCACTGGTATCTCTTCGCCACTGAGATTCGCTGCCACGCGGTTCAGATAGTGCTGACCAGCCGTGACACAAAACTACTGGAGAATCTAACCCTGGACTTGAACAAGATGAAAGTGCCTGCGGAGGCCAGTCCGACCGCTGGAAGGGGTGGTGGCGACGTCCCAGTCTGCGTCAAGGATTACGCGCGGGACGAAAACATGATTAGCCGAGTTGACCCCATCTTCACCGAACACCGCTTCAACCCGGTTCCCGTGCGTATCATCATCGATAAAGAAGGCAAGGTAAAACACATACACTTTCTCAGCGCGTTCCCGGATCAGGCAAAGGTGATCACCGATGCTCTGGGCCAATGGAAGTTCAAGCCCTACCGCCGGGATGGACAGCTTGTTGAAGTAGAAACCGGAATCCTGTTTGGAAACGCGCATGCCCCAAGACGCCGTGCAGCGAACGGCGCAACCGAATAACTGGATGACTTGATGTAGAGCCTCGTTTTGCGGTAACGCCGGCGTCTGACCGGCCCTTCGTTAGGGGCCTGCGCTGCCGTCCACTGTCCCTCAGGACAGTGACTTCAGTACCTTAGTCATGCCTACCCCTTCGCCTTATAATCCACTCAAGAAGCAGCAATATCTGCGTTCTCAGGAGGGCGTTCGCGTGACAGCCTAGCCGCACCTGACAAATGCTGAGAAACTCGATGGATCCAATTTACGCATCGGCGATTTTCTTCCTCGGGCTGGCCTTTGGCAGCTTTTTGAACGTGTGTATCTATCGGCTGCCCTTGGGTTTATCAGTAGTGACGCCACGGTCGGCGTGTCCGCAATGCAAGCGACCAATCGCTTTCTATGACAATTTGCCGGTCGTCAGTTGGCTGTTGCTGCGCGGTCGTTGCCGCCACTGTAAGGCTGGAATCTCTCCGCGCTACTTGCTGGTCGAGTTGCTCACCGGTGCACTCTTTCTCAGCTGTTACGCTTATTTCGGCCTTACCCTGGCTACGTTGAAGTATTGCGTCTTTGGATTTCTTCTATTTGGCCTCATCTTCACCGACGCCGAGACTAAATTGCTTCCCGACAAGATGACGCTGCCTGGCCTCGCCGTTGGTCTCGTATTTAGCTTGATCGTTCCGGTACACGATATGGCTTCGCAGTTTCTGCCGGGAATCGTGAATCTGCCGTTCAGTGCAGACCTCACGGCGCGCATGTTCTCCCTGCTTGATTCCTTGCTCGGCGCCGCTTTAGGAGCTTCGTTCATCTACGGCGCAGGCGCGGCTTACCTGCGCTGGCGCGGAGCCGAAGGCATGGGATTCGGAGATGTGAAACTGATGGCGATGGTGGGCGCATTCCTCGGCATCAAGCTTACGATCTTTACAATCTTCGCCGCATCGCTGGCGGGATCGCTCTTTGGATTGGCCACCGTCCTCGTCGTTTGGATCAAGCGCACTCATCGCTTCACGCGCCGTCTAGCGAACCTGCAGGCGGCACGCCGGCGCGGATGGCAGTCCGCGCAAATGGTCTACCGCCATTATCAAATGCCCTTCGGCGTTTTCTTGGGAAGTATGGCCCTGCTCGCCTTATTCCTGGGCGACCGTTTCTTGAGCTGGTACGGGAGGTTCTGGTGGTAAATCTGGTGACCAATCCTCTCGTGCTTCGCGCCGCGGTATTGCTGTGCGCGGCGGCCGGCGCATTCGTGGTCGCGATCTGGCTGATCCGCGCCCTACGCCGAAACATTGCCGCCGAGGCCGATTTCGATTCTTCGCCCGGACCCACATTGGAGAACCTGCCGCTCCATCTCTATAACACCGTCATTCAACAACTGAAGCAACAGAAGCACGAGTTGCAAGTGCAGACCCTGACCGAACAACGGCGGGCCCGCACCACAGAAAATTTCAGCCAGGCTGTTCTCTCCAACCTCTCCTCGGGCGTTCTGGTGTTCGGGCTTAACGGACTGGTGAAGCAGGCCAATCCCGCCGCTAAACAGATCTTAGGTTTCAACTCGCCCTCAGGCATGAGCGCGGACGATATCTTCCGGGGCGCCGCGGTGTATTCCTCCGGCTCATCTACCTTCGACGAACTGGGAGAATTACGCGGACGGCTCGTCGAAGAGATCGATGCGGTTTTGCGTCAAGGTAGCAAATGCCGGCAGGTTGAGGCGGAATATACCACCCCGGCCGGGAAAACGATCCGGATCGCAGTTACGGTTTCGCCGGTTCCTTCGGTCGACGGCAGCCTGCTCGGAGCGGCGTGCCTGATCAGCGATCGCAGCGAATTTGAAAGAATCCGACATCAGCAGCAGTTGCAGGGAGAAATTTCCGCCGAAATGGCTCTGGAGTTGCGCACTTCTCTGACCACAATCGCCGGGTACGCTCAGCAGTTGGCGCACACTCGCGATCTTGAACTCGCTCCGCGATTGGCCGCCGATATTGCTAGTGAAGCCGCTCGGCTCGACCGTCACATCGGCGGCTTTCTGGCAGCCAAACGCATTGCCGCTGGCACCTAAGATGAAACGCAAGCATGAGGATGAACCTATGAAACGCACTACCTATATCGCTTTCGTAATCGGGTTGTTCGCAGTCCTGCTGGGCTCTCTGGCCGCTCAAACTCCGCCGCAGGCACCGGATCAGTCTCTCGGAGACTACGCCCGTAAGGTCCACAAGGATACCGACACCGCCAAGGCCAAGCCCAAGGTTTTTGACAACGACAACCTTCCGAAGGACGACAAGCTGTCGGTCGTCGGCCAGCCGGCAGATGGAGCCAGCGTTCCTCCTTCTGATAGCGGCGATAAATCTGTCGCCGCGGCCGAGGCTAAAGACGCAGCCAAGCCCGCTGCTGCAACCCCCGCGAATGCGGCCGACGACGAACAGGCCAAGAAACAGGCAGCATGGAAAGGGTGGCAAGAGAAATTGGGAGGACAAAAGGAGCAGAACGAGTTAGCGAGCCGAGAACTCGATGTACTGCAGCGCGAGTACCAGCTTCGCGCCGCCGAAATGTACGCCGATGTTGGCAACCGCCTGCGCAACTCTGCTCAGTGGGACAAGCAGGAAGCGGAGTACAAGCAGAAGATCGCGGACAAACAAAAGGCCGTGGAAGAAGGCAAGCAGAAGCTTGAAGACATGCAGGAACAGGCCCGCAAAGCCGGCGTTCCTGCCGCTATGATCGACTAAGCTTCAGGCCTTCGCACAGGCGCAGAATTTGCTTCTGGTGATGCCGTCCGTGCAGTAGATGAAACTTTCTCCACTGCGTGGCGGTCAACGGCCCCAGAATCGGATGGTCGAGCAGGCGGGTATTGGGTCCAAAGCGCGCTTCGCATTGCGCGATGATCGCGTCCATGGCAACAATCTTATCCCCAAATTCCTTTCGCACTGTGTCGGCGGGCAATCCCCTTGGCTCCGTCACCGCGGGCGCTTTTCGGCCCGAGGGCAGGTAATTGAATCCGAAGACCACCAAAGTCCGCCAGCGTTGCTTGATTGAAGCTCGTGTGGCCAGTGGTTTGCCGCCATCCCGCACCCTCTCGAATCCCTTGATCGTTCCGGTGTAGGTCAGATACAAATGTTCCAAGACCTCTGAAGCGCACCACTTATTTTCGGCATGCCAATTCAACTGCTCGCTGGACATGCCTTCCATGGCCGACTCCAGGGCTCGCTTCAATTCTTGCAGACGGGAATCCATGGCACTACTCTCGCGTTTCCTGGCACTTCAGGTAGAATGTTGCGCGACATCAAATACCCCAGTTATATCAGGAAGGTCGCTATGAAAATGCGGACTCTTGTTCCGCCCGAGATCGCTGCGGTCGACGCAATCCGTGCTGCGAGTATCGAGACCAGTGCTGGGAAAATTGTATTCGCGCGACGAGGGCGAGGCCGAATAACAATCGCGGCCGCCCTGCTCACAATCGTCGCTCTGCTTGCAGCGTGCGAGTCCAACCCTGCAAGGCCGCCGGAAGCCAAGCCGGAACCGAAACCTCCCGAACTGCTCACCGGTCGCGCGGCCTTTCAAAAAGTTTTTATCGCGGCGCGCAATTATGCTGTCGATGTGAAGCCCTTCCGCATCGAATCCACTCCGTCAACCGACGGCAACGGACATGACGGCAAGTCGGCGATCTGGCGCGCCAGTTTCGCCTCCCCGATGCAACACGGCGTAAAACCTTTTATCTGGTCCGGTAGCAACGCCCCCGATGCTCCTTCGCGCGGTGTCTCCCCCGGCAACGAAGATGCCTATAATCCAAACAACGCGTCCACCCAGGTCTTTGACGTTGCTTTCCTCAAAGTAGACTCCGATCAGGCGTTCACTGAGGCGCAGAAACACGGCGGCGACAAAGTTCTCGAAAAAGATCCTGCGACTCCCGTGATCTACGTCTGTGACTGGAATCACAACACCAATGAACTGACCTGGCACGTGATTTACGGGGAATCGCGCGACACCGCAAAGCTGACGGTCGCAATCAATGCCTCGACCGGCGCATTCATTCGTGTGGAGAAATAAGATTTGCAGCGTTGCAGCGTCCTGGAACGAACATATCCAGCATTTCGTAAGTGTTATTCTTGCTTCTCCGCCTGTTTCATTTGGTCCTCGAGGGATGCGAAGAACCGGAATACGGCCGCGGCGGAGGCAATAGCGCCTTTGAGCAACTGGGGTTCCCCGAAGGAAATAATATCCTGGACAGAATATTGCAGGCGGAGACGGTCGGCGGCGCACTGGGCGCTGAGCAACTCTATTTTCGCGGTGCGGAGGTCGGAGCCTAGGCGGGCAATCTCCGATTGTCTTCTGGCCTCATCGCTTAACATCCAAGCTCCCTCACTTCAAACTGTTCGCTGTGCGCGCCTGCCGGAGCCACTTTTATCGGGGAGGGCGGCGGGACAAATCACCCGTGACTCCGGCAGACACAGCTCTGGAATAATGCTATTGCTAACGTGAATACATTATACGTTGTTAGTTATACATAGTCAAAGCAACCGGGCCCAGGTAATTATCACAATCGATGCGGAGGCGGACCGTTGCCCAGACAACCAGATCCTCAACTCGAACAGCGCATCCTTGACGCCGCCTGCCGGCTGTGGTCCCGGGGAGGCGAAAAAGCCCTCACCATGCGCGGCGTCGCCAAGGCGGCCGGCACTACCACCCCCACGCTTTATGAGCGATACCAAGACCGCGACGATATTTTGCGTGCGGTGCGAACCGAAACGCGCTCAGAACTCTTCGCTGCGGTCAGCCCCACGCGTTCCCTCTCGCAGGCTTGTCAAAAATATCTCACTTTCGCCGTGGAGCATCGGCACGCCTACGAGGTGCTTTTTGATGGATTCGCCCAGCCGCCATCCCTGCACGAGCCGTGGCCAACGTTTAACCTGATGCGCTTGCGACTGGCAGAGCGCTTGGGAGGCTCGCCTCGCAAACATACGCGCCTCATGCTCTCGTTATGGTCGCTCATGCATGGCACCGCGATGCTAATGATCCGAGGAGGCGTCACCGAGCCGCTGCGCACACAAATGATCCACTCTTGTCTGGACGCGGTCGAAGCCATTGTGGGAGAGGCCGTCCGTTTGAAGAGCAGGCCGTGCTCTGGCCCCAAGTGGCCCGCTCATTTGATTTTAGGGGAGGCGGCCGAAAGCAAGATCGGCGGACGTTGAACCCAAAGCTCGCCGGAATTCGTGCCGATTATCGCACCGCCGATGTCACCCGCGAGTTAGTTCGGAGCGGTTTCCGTTTTCAGACGCTGAATCGCCTTCTGCGCTTCCCCTGCCTGAGGGCCATGCGGCAGTATCTTCAGGTAGCTCTCATATTCAGCGCGGGCATCATCCAGAATTCCCAACTTTTCCAGACACACGGCAAGCCGGATCGTCGCTATCGCGTCATTGTCTTTGTAGCGCAACGCGTCCCGATAGCGTTCCTCGGCGGCGCGATAGTTCTTGCGCTTGAAGTAGAAATCCCCTACTTCGACGTCTTTCGCGGCCTTGTGCGGATCCCAGGTGCGTAACTCGGTGATCCCACCGCTGCTCAAAGTGTCCGCCTCAGCGTTCGCAACCGCTTCCGAACTTTGTGGGTGTACCTTCGCGTCGTCGGCGGGAGCGCTCAAATCCACCTGCGCATCCTTATCTCTGAGCTTTCGCCTACGCCCGGAGGTAAGTCTTGAACCTGCACTCGATCGGAACGCGGCGGCGTCAAGGGGGACGACTTAGGCGCTGAGGACGGCGGAACCGGCTGCGCTGGATCGTCTTCCGGAAACTTCAGTTCATCTGGGGTGGCGGGTTTCAGAGGTGCAGGCTTCGCGCCAGCATTCTGTGCGGATGAGTTCGATTGCGACCCACTCGGCGGAGGTGTTCCCGCGCCGGAACCTGTACCGCCTCCCTGCTGCGCCCCTGCTGACGCCACAGCCATCACAAAAATAAATACGAACACCCTTCCATTCATGCCTCTTATTTTACTTCGTCCATACGGCGCAGGTGACGTATAGGAAACAAAAAAGCAGGCCGCTCAAGGGGGAAGAATTGAGCGGCCTGGTTGGCGAAGTCCTCCGGAGAGGAAGGGGAGAAACCACTTCAACTACATCGAGGACGGGTTGTTCTGTCCACCCGCCGGCGTCGACGGAGTCGTGTCGCCCACGGTGTTCGTCATGAGACGAACATCCACGCGGCGGTTATCCGCACGGCCTTCTCGGGTCTTGTTGCTCTCTACTGGCTTATCTTTGCCCAGCCCGATCACATAAATCTTGTGAGCCGGGACGTTGTACTTCGATGCCAGATACTGAATTACTGAGTTCGCGCGGCGCTGGCTCAGATCATAGTTGTACTCCGCTGAACCGACGGAATCCGTGCTGCCTTCCAAAGCAATAATGTATCCCTTGGTGCTGGAAATCGTGCCCGCCAACTGGTCCAATGCTTCTTTGGCCTTGGGGGTCAAATTGTCTCTGTTAAAACCAAACTTTACCGAGGTCTCGGCTACCGGGCGATAGTTGTCCAGATTTGCCACGGTGTTCGTGAGGACACCGACGCGGTTATTCGCCGTATCAGCCATTTGCTGGGCTGACGCCGCGGACTGGCCAGCGGCCATAGCCTTCTGTTCCACATCGGCCGTCTTAGCATTTACGGCTTGAATTCCGGCTTGAGCGCGGGCATCGACATCTTTGATGTCCTTGCTGTTCTTCGCCGTGAGATCATCGAGTTCGTTGGTCTTGTTGATCAGCGGAGTGGTCTGTTGCTTTACATAGTTCTTGCTGGTGCAGCCGACGGTGGCCGCCATACCGACTGCCAGGAAAATCGCTAACGAAGTGCGGGTCATTGGAAAGACTCCTTGATTTCTTGTCTCATCGCCTGCGGGTACTCCCGGGGCGTAAATTCTGGCAAGTTACATGCCTGGGGAATCGCTAATTCCTACAAATCCCAGTCTCTAGTTTTGCACGGGACGGGCCAGTTTGCCATACAGTCCACTCCCAAAATAAGTATATACGTTTTCAACCAGTTACGGCCCGAAGACCCGAAAATGCAGAAATTTGCGCCCCTGTAGCAAACGAAAACCCAACATAATTCATGGAAAATTTATACGGCTAAGCTCGGGTTCCGTGAACGCATCGTGCGGTGTAGCAGAGTGCCGCACCTCCTCATCCAATAGAATAAAAAAGAACGGATGGACCTGCTTCAGAAAATCCGTACCATTCCCACTGAGCCTGGCGTTTATCTCTACAAGAACGCTGAAGGCGAAGTTATCTACGTTGGGAAGGCAAAGAACCTCCGCAGCCGCGTAGCCAGCTACTTCCACGAGGGCCGCTGGGAAGATTCGAAAACCGGCACACTGGTGCGCGAAGCCGTCGATGTCGATTACATCGTGGTCGCAAACAATAAAGAGGCGCTCGCCCTCGAGAACAATTTAATCAAGCAGCGCAAGCCACGATTTAACATCCTGCTGCGCGACGATAAGACTTATCCCTATGTGAAGCTCACGCTCAGCGAGCGCTGGCCGCGGGTCTACGTCACGCGGCGCCTGCGCAAGGATGGAAGTGCCTACTACGGTCCCTACTTTCCTGCCAATCTGGCATATCGTATCGTCGATTTGATCCACCGCAATTTCCTGATTCCATCCTGCAAGGTTGATCTGACGCGTTTTCATCCGCGCCCCTGCCTCCAGTACTACATCAAGCGCTGCCTGGGCCCTTGTGTGGAGGCTCTAACCACGCCGGAGGCTTATCAGGAAGCGGTTCGCGATGTGAAACTTTTTCTGGAAGGTCGTCCCACAGATTTAAGTCGCTCGCTGCACAACCGCATGGAGCAGGCGGCCGCGGCCGAGGAGTATGAGCGCGCGGCTCGCTATCGCGATTTGATTTCCACCGTCGAGCAGTTGCAGGAGCGCCAGCGCATCGCTGCCGCCGAAGGCGACGATGCTGACGTCTTCGGATACCACTACGAAAACGGCATGCTGGCAGTGAATCTATTTCACATGCGTGGCGGCCGCGTCGTCGATCGCCGCGAATTCTTCTGGGAAGACCTGCCGGAATTCGCAGCGCCTTCAGATGCTGAGCCCACCACAGATTATGTAGGGACAGCCGCCCTCGGCTGTCCAGGCGAGCAAAGCTCGCCTGCTTCTCCCACCACTGACGCATTCAATCCCGGCGAGTTTTTCTCCGCACTCTTGAAACAGCTCTACATCGCACAGCCGTATGTTCCCCGGAATCTCTACGTCCCCGTCGATTTCGAAGATCGTGAAACTTTAGCAGATCTACTCTCCGATCAGAACGCGGACAAAAGCTCCCGCACCTCGCGGGTTCACATCCTGGTTCCGCAGCGCGGCGACAAGCGAGCGCTCCTCGACCTCGCCAGTACCAACGCCAAGCAATCTTATGATCAGCGTTTCCGCGTGCTGAAGCCCAACGCCAGAGCCATCCAGGAAGAGTTGCAGGAAGTGGTCAGCCTGCCTGATCTGCCCAAACGCATCGAGTGCTTCGACATTTCGCACATTCAAGGCTCGGAGACGGTCGCCTCGATGGTGGTCTGGGAAGACGGCAAGATGAAGAAGTCCGACTATCGCAAGTTCATCATCCGCACCGTCGACGGCGTCGACGATTTTGCCTCCATGCGCGAAGTCGTCACCCGCCGCTACAAGCGTATTCAGCAGGAAGAAAAACCGATGCCCAGTCTGGTGCTGATCGATGGCGGACTTGGCCAACTGCACGCCGCGGCCGAGGCTCTAGAATCGCTCGAGATCATTAATCAGCCGCTGGGAGCCATCGCGAAGCGTGAAGAGATTCTGTACGTTTACGGGCAGGAGAAAGATCCAATCGCGCTCGATCATCACTCGCCAGTACTGCACTTGATTCAACTGATTCGTGATGAAGCCCATCGTTTCGCCGTGACCTTCCATCGCAAACGCCGCCAGATGCGCGACCGCTCGACCGAACTTCTTGAGATCCCCGGCGTAGGCGAGAGTACAACTCGACGTCTGCTCCAGCATTTCGGTAGCCTGCAAGCGGTAAAGCAAGCGGACCCAGCCGCGCTGTCAGCGGTTGTAACCCGGGTTCAGGCGGAAGCGATCAGCAATTACTTTCGAAAGTAGAGTGGTCCCGAAAACTGGCTCACCACGGAGGGACGGAGGCACGGAGCGGAGATTCGTGGAATGCCGTTTGCCGTAAAAAGCGCGGCGAGGATGGGGCACTCGCCACCGCTCGCTTCACCTCTTCTCACTCTCGACGGCATCTCGTTCTAAGCAGTAAAGATGGTTCAAGAGAAGAAATTCCGCTAGCAGTTCCGCGGAGCGCGCCGGCAATTCTTTGTGCGCGCGACGATTGCGGTGCGCACCATACGTCCCGGTGAAGAGCTGCATTCGCCCGGCTCGCTCGCCATCCTCGACATGCTCCCAAGTAAGAACACCGTCGCCCGGATTAAACGCCTGCGAAAATAGTTTGGTCCCGTGCTGCTTGATTGCTGTCCTCTCGCGAACTATGTCCTCCAGGCGGCGATATCCCACCAGCAAGCTGTTGTCTGGGCTATTCCAGAAGTCGAGCGCCAAATCCATAACGCGGGCATCGATCAGAGCGAACGGGATGACCGCTGGGAATGCCTCATGCCACAGCGTCCCTTCTCGCGCACTCTTGAAATGGCTTTCAGACACATAGTCGTACCACCTGGACGGGCGCACGTGCCTCATCTTTTTGACTCTCTTAAGATCGGATCTCATCAGAGCAGAGTCATCAATCTTGTCCAGTAATGAGCGCGCCACGTCGTGCTCGATTATCGTGGCGCCGTGGCTATCGAGTATTTGTAGTACGTAAGAGAAGCGACGAGGCCCCTCGCCACCGTACCCGCTTGCAAAACCCGACTTCACCGCTACCTGATCGCCACCTTCCAGTGTGAGAAGGAGGCAGTGCCTTCTCCGAGCGGTAAGGATTCGGACGTGCGTTATTCGGGTTCCGAACTGGATGAACCGCAGAACTGCATCCTCACATTCCTTCGATATGCCTGCAATGCCAACATACTGTATGCCCGCAGGCCAATCACTCGGATGAAGTCCCTTCGAATTCTTGTCAGCGCTCATAGCTTGAACGGGCGGTCGGCCCCCTCGGGTTCGCTGGCTCCGGCAACATTGTAAGCGCATCTGCCGGCTCCGTTGCTTGTTCGTCGGCTTTGGGATTCGAGCTGATGCGTTGTTCGATCTATTCCCTAGACGCACGGGAGCTGAGGAAGGGCGTCAAAATGCGCGTCGCGGGCACAGAGGACGAGCGAATGCTGCAGGACGAGGGCCGCGATCCACATATCGTTCGTCGGGATCGGAGTGCCTTGTTTCCGCAGTTGCCGGTAAACAGCGCCGTAATGATGCGTCGTCTGTTCATCGGCGTAGAGCACGTCAACACCAGACTTCAGCAGAAAGCGGCGCAAGACGGCCTCGTTGCGGGTCCCGGGCTGCCCAAAACAAGCCTGCCAACAGCGAATCCGGCACGCAATTCTCCCAGCACGATGAAGGGCAACCAGACCTCATCGGCGAGTTCGACCGTTTCGACTACGAACCGATCGCCCCGGCACAGGTCGGTATAGCGATTCGTGTCGAGCGCCAGCCTCACCGCCACATCTCTTCATCGATGGTGTGCTGCGCGGCCAAGGCGCTATCGAAAGCGGGATCTTTGCGCCATGTGCCTGCGATATCGCCGAGATCGCGTTGCCGGCCGCGCTCTCCGCTAACGCCAGCACCCCGGGCCAGGGCTTCGATCGCTACCTCATTCAGGCTTTTGCCGCGCTCATGGGCGGCCCTGCGAAGAGCTTCGTCCAAAATATGGGGCACATTGCGGATGGTGTATTGCATGCACTCATTGTAGGCATCGCAGGCAACAAATGCAAGCATGGGATTAACATTTTTACGGCCGACCGGCGCGATTTTAGAAATTGGCGGCGGGCGTTGATTTTCCGTCCCTGACTTCAGGCGGTCCGCACGCGCTGCCTCAACTCTTGCCCGCTGCCTCGCGCGCCCTTTGTAACGCGCCTATAACCGGCTCAACCACCTGCGGGTTCAGGTCGATCGGCACTTCGAATTTGCGAATCTCACTCGAAAAACTTTCGCGCACTCGGAAGGAATGCCGAAAGACGCCGCCCACCATGGCCAACGAGACGCTGGACACATCATCTGCGAATGACCGGCGAATGAATGACCGGCGAACCACGATCCCGGCAAGCTTTGCAAGTTCGTCACCTGCTTGTGTGAGAACGCGCTGTGCCAAGGCATCCCCGGCGTCGGCAACAACTACAACCGCGGGCAACAACGCCGCAAAATCCGGGCTCGAGTTTGCAGTGCGCACCAACTCGTCGAGGGAATGCAGCTTCCAAGCCGCTTTCAGTTCGCTGAAGAGCGGCAAGGCCTCTGCGGCCGATTGAGCATTTTCTTGATCCTGAGCGTCTTGATCGATCGCGCGCAAAAGCGCGGTGACCGCGGTTCGGCCGATCCAGTGAGCCGAACCTTCATCGGAAATTGCGTATCCCCAGCCGCCGGCACGAGCGGTCCTTCCCTGCGCGTCCCGGCCGTAAGCAATCGAACCGGTCCCGGCAATGACGATCACGCCCGGCCCCTTGCCAAAGGCCGCAGCCAGCGCAATCTCCATATCGCCCACAACTTCTATTTCCCCCGGAATCAGCTCTGCGACCATTTCGCGAACTGCGTCGGCAACTTCTTTGCGTGCTGCACCCGCGGCGCCAATACATGCCCGCTTGACTTCAGGCGGATCAATTTTGGCGGCTTGACACGCTTGACGAATCGCCTGATGGAGCGCCTGACGCGCACGAATCTTTCCCACTCGCGTAATATTACTGGGCCCCGCAGTCACGATTTCCAACTGGTGCGCTTCGTCTTCCACAGCACACGTCGTCTTGCTTCCGCCGCCATCAATGCCCAGATAGTAGGCCACGGGTTAGTTCTATCACAGGAAAGATCGAGTTCTTGCGGGTTCGCTGCAGAGACATAACTTTCTACCTCTCTAAAGCTGCGTCCATAAAGACGCACTCGCGCAGGCTGCAGATTGCCGCGATAATTGCATCCAGATAAACATGCAAATCCAGATAACCGAACTCAACGACACGGGAGATGTACGCGGCTTCAGTTTTTCTCCGCCACCCGAAGCGCTGCACTTCCTGGGCCGAATTGCAGACCTGCATCTAGCCTCCACCGCCCCCGGGGCGATTCGCGGCAATCACTATCACATGCATAAGCGCGAGGCCATTATTTTCCTGCCGGGGACAGCCTGGTCGTTGCACTGGGATGAAGGCGAAAACGCGCTCGTGCAGCACCGCAGCTTTGACGGCCACACCGCAGTGATGGTGCTGGTTTCTCCCGGCAGCTCCCATGCGGTGCGCAATGACGGAGAAGCAACGCTATGGCTCGTAGCATGTTCCTCCGAGCCCTACGATCCCGCGACAGTTGTGGCGCGAAAGGTTGTATAGAAGAAATATATTCCGGCAGAACGCATGGGCCTCGACAAACTGGATCTCGCGATCATCGCACTTTACCTGGTTGGGATCACGCTGTTCGGGCTGCGATTCCGCAAGCGCCACCGCTCTCTTCGCGACTACTTTCTTGCGGGACGCGATATTCCCTGGTGGGCGATTGCGCTCTCCATTGTTGCGGCCGAGACCAGCACGCTTACTATCATCAGCATCCCGGGACTTGCCTACGACACCAACCTCACCTTCCTGCAAGTGGTCATGGGATACATGGTGGGACGCGTCGTGATCAGCTTTGTGCTGCTGCCGCATTATTTCCGCGGCGATCTTTATACTGCGTATGAATTAATCGAACGGCGCTTTGGGCGAGGACTGCGGTCGCTGACCGCTGGCCTCTTCCTTCTAACCCGCGCCGCAGCCGAGGGCGTGCGCATCTACGCCGTTTCGATTGTGGTCTCGATCGCGCTCGGAACAGGGGAAGTGGCTTCAATCGCCATCATCACTGCATTGACGCTCATCTATACATTCGAGGGGGGCCTGGCCGCAGTGATCTGGACAGACGTTGTACAAACCGTGATCTACGTCGGTGGAACGTTGGTGGGAGTGGCGACCATTCAGCACCTTGTCCCAGGAGGATGGACCGCCATTCATGCCGCGGCTGCCAGCGCCGGCAAATTGCAGGTGTTTGATTTCAGCCGCAACTTCTGGCTGCCTTATACGTTCTGGGCCGGGGTCATCGGCGGCACAGCATTCACCACCGCGAGTCACGGTACGGATCAACTTTTTGTGCAGCGACTGCTGGCCGCACGCGGGCAAAAACAGTCTGCCGTGGCGCTCATTTCGAGTGGCGTGGCAATCTTTTTTCAGTTTGCGTTGTTCTTGATGGTGGGAGTAATGCTGTGGGCGTACTATCGCGTTCCCTCGGCCACTTTCGGAAAACCTGATCGAATCTACCCCACGTTCATTGTCAGCCGGATGCCGCACGGAATTTCCGGGCTCCTGATTGCCGCCGTTCTGGCTGCGGCTATGTCGAACTTGAGCGCAGCACTCAATTCGCTGTCTTCGAGTTCGATCATGGATTTTTACGTGCGCTTGCGTCCGCACGCCGATGAGCGGACGAAGATGCGGTTATCCCGCTTAGCGACCTTTTGTTGGGCGATGGTGCTTTTTGGGTTGGCAGTCCTGGCATTGCACAAAGTGGGTCGCGTAGTCGAAGTGGGTCTGCAGATTGCGTCCGTGGCGTACGGCGCGCTGCTCGGCGTTTTCCTGCTGGGGGTTTTAACCAAGCGAGCCAACCAGCGAGGTGCGATGTTCGGGATGCTTTTCGGTTTTAGCATGGAATTGTATTTGTGGAGCACCAACGTTCCATGGACGTGGTGGGTGATGATTGGAACCGCAGTGACGTTTGCGGTCGGATACGTGGCCAGCCTGGTAATTCTGCAGTAGTCTTCATCTTCGCGACCTCCGCAGATTTTCTCGGGGAACCCTGCGGTCAAAAGCGTCTTTGTCTTCTGGGTGAGCAGGTAGTGGCGGAACTTGAGAAGTTTGTCATTCCGAAGCGCAGTTTTATCGCGCGAGGAATCTGCTTTTGTCGGCCAAAGCAGATTCCTCACCGGCAAAGGACGCCGGTTCGGAATGACAAAAAATGAAATGTGGTTCAAACTGCCCCACGACCAGGTAGGCACAAGCAGGAGAGCACAACCCGCCTCTCACGTATACTGGCACACTCCAATCATGCCGGAGTTAATCCACCGTACGACGCAACGACCGGAACTCTCCCGCGATCTCGGCGTAAGCCATGCCTCCGCCGTAGTTGTCGGCACGATCATCGGCAGCGGAATATTTCTCGTTCCTGCCGAGATGATGCAGGCCGTGGGTTCAGCCAAGCTGGTATATCTGGCGTGGCTAGTGGGCGGGCTGCTGTCTTTTTTTGGCGCGCTTACCTACGCAGAACTCGGCGCGATGAAGCCGCAGGCAGGCGGCGAATATGTTTACGTCCGCGACGCTTACGGGCCGCTGGCGGGCTTTCTCTACGCCTGGACGTGGTTCGTCATTGCCAAACCCGCGTCCGTAGCCACAATCGCTACGGGACTGGTGCGCATCCTGGGCACGTTCCCGATCTTTTCGTTTTTCCCTGCCAACGCGATCTCCGTTCCTTTCGCCATCACCTGGGGCCAGATTGTCGCGATTGCCGCGGCGATTCTCATCTCCCTATTGAACTATGCGGGAGTCAAGAAGGCCGGTGAGTTTCAACTCGTATTCACGGTTTTGAAGGTCGCGATCATTCTCGGCATCGTGGCCATCTGCTTTAGTGGCGTTGGCAGTGCAAGCGGACGCGGTTGGAGCAACTTTGCCGGGACCTTCACGGGAGCTAAAGGCGGGATTGCCGGATTCATGGCCGCGCTAGTTGCGGCGTTGTGGGCCTATGACGGATGGAACGACCTGAACATGGTCGCCGGCGAGGTCAAACATCCGGAGCGAAATATCCCAATCGCGCTGATCGCGGGCGTGGCCACAGTCGGCTTGCTGTATGTGCTGATGAATGCCGCTGTGCAATACGTGCTGCCTGCCGATGCCATTGCCATGTCACCCCGGCCCGCCTCCGACGCAGTCGCCCTGGTCATGGGGCGAATGGGCGCAAGTATCGTCTCTGCAGGCATGGCGATCTCGATGCTGGTCACGTTGAACGGCACCATCATGAGCGGTGCTCGCGTACCATTTGCCGTCGCCCGCGATGGATATTTTTTCTCTGCTCTCGCGGAAGTGCACCCACGCTTTCACACGCCATCGGTAGCGATTCTATTGCAAGCCACGTTGTCGATCATTCTTCTGCTGCTCGGAGGAAATTTCCGCCAGCTCTTTTCCCTCGCGATCTTCGCAGAATGGCTCTTCTATATGATTTCTGGCAGCACCGTCTTCATCTTCCGCTGGCGCGATCCGCAAGCTCCCCGCCCCTATCGGATGTTTGGTTACCCTTTCGTCCCTGCTTTGTTTATTGCCGTGGCCGCCATTCTTCTCTACTACACTTTTCGCGGAGACTGGCCCAACTCGCTCTATGGATTGCTAGTGATTCTGGCCGGCGTGCCAGTTTTCTTACGGTTTTCCCGGCGACGCGTAACGCGCTAGGTTGGGAATCCCTCCGTCGATGATCGAGAGGGTCTGGGGGACGTTTCCGGCTCACGCGCTCTTTTTTTCGCTTGTCCAGTTATCACCATGACAAGAATCCACCCCCTCTCCGTCAATTCCGAAATTTTGTTACGAAAAACGAACAAACCCTGTGACTGCTCGATCACAGCCATCCATACCCCACAGCCCATTTTGGGCCAGATTCCGTAACCGATCCTCAATGGTTACCTTAGGTCAAGAGCCGTGGACACATTTACCCGCTATTCTTTCTCTAATAAGGTGAAAACTCCAGCCCAAGTCCGCTCCCTCGGCTTGGATCCCCTTGGAGTTCAATGCATGGCTATGTCTCAACAGGGTTTTCAGCTCGGAATTCTGCCCGAGCGCAAGATCGACAAGCGCGCAGTCGCTACCGGCTACACGTTCCTCGTGCTGGTAATTCTGCTGCTGATTAACCTGGGGCTTCTATTTCCGGACCGGATCCAGTTCAAGCAGTATCATGTCACCGCTTTGATTCCGCTCCCAGCCCTAAAGCCGGAACCCGAGCCTGCGCCGGCTCCTGTCGAAGTGAAACCCGTGGTGGCAAAGGTGATTCCGCGAACGCCGGTTTTCGAGCAGCCGAAAATCATCGCGCCGCCGGTTCATCACGAACCCAAACCAGAGCCGGTGGAAGCACCTAAAGTGGTGATGAACCAGTTCGCCGCTCCTCAATTGAAGATCGCTGCCAATACGCCGACTCCAAAGCTCTTGCATACCGGAGACTTCGCCGGCAGCTCCGTAGCTCCAACAGTCAATGCGGCCGTGGAAAAGGTGCAGACCGGAGGCTTCGGCGATCCGAACGGTTTGAAGGGTACCGGCAAGGAGGCTGCCAAGCTGTGGGCGGCCCAGACCGGTTCGTTCGATATGCCAGTGGGACCGGGGTTGGGCAATGGATCAGGCGGGGCAAAAGGCATCCAGGGTACGGTCGCCAGCGCCGACTTCGGCAACGGCATCGCTACCACGAGGAATGTAAGCGCCGGCGGAATTTCGACTGGCGGCTTCGGAACTGAGCAAGTGGTTCATCCCGGGCCGAAGGTTGCACAGGCAGATTCTGGACCGGCAACCAACGCGGTCGAAATCACATTCAAACCAAAGCCCGTTTATACCGAGGAAGCCCGCAGCCTGAAGCTGGAAGGCGAGGTTTTACTGGAGGTAGCGTTCAACGCCGACGGAACGCTGCATGTGAATCGGGTGGTCCGCGGCCTGGGTCACGGCCTGGACGAAGCCGCAATGGCGGCCGCCAACAAGATGCGCTTCAAACCGGCGCTTCGTATGGGTCAGCCTATCGATTCGACGGCAGTAGTGCACGTTCTCTTTCAGATGGCGTACTAACGAGTGAGTGTTCATTGCGCTTTCACGAGACAATTCGATTTGGGGCCCGGCGTTTGCTAAGGAATTGAGAAATCTGCAAACGCGAACACGATTGGTCGAAAAGACAATCGTTTAAGTATTGGAGACAAGAGTTATGCGTATCTGGAAATGGACCTTCGCAGCCGCGTTCGTGGTTTCGGTAACTGCGGCTGCGCAGCAACCGACGCAATCGCAACCCGCGCCACAATCCCATACTACAGCTCCTACTTCGACGTCGCTCTCGACTGGCGATGCGGTCCCATCCGTCGAGGGAAAAGGTTCTCAGACAGTCTCGGAAAGTCCTTCAGCGCAGCAGACGCCCCAGCAGACCGCACCCCCTGCGCCAGCGGCGACTCTTTTACCTCCGCCCGTCACCATGGATCAGGTTGTGGATCGCTTCATCGACCGGGAACACGATCTCATGAAGGCGCTGGCCAGCCGCACGCCGGTGGTTGAAACCTACATCCAGAATCTGCGCCCGGATGCGCAACTCGGCTCGGTACCCAGCGAAGATCACTACTTCCTTGGCCGCATGGATATGGGCGAAACCGTCGACCGCCAGGACTACCTGAAAGATGATGGCCACAGTATGGAGTCGCGCCTGATGGGCGGCTTCCAAAAGCTTTTCAAGATGCAGTATCAACCCCTCGGCTTTTCCTGGATGGTCTACGCCGACCGCTCCGACTTCGACCGCAAGCACTATGAATTCCATTATGTTCGCCGCGAATTTCTAGGCGACATACGTTGCCTGGTTTTTGACGTCACTCCCAAGAAGGATGCCGGCAAAGGACGATTCCTTGGCCGGGTCTGGGTGGAAGACCAGGACTTCAATATTGTCCGTCTGAATGGCACCTACGCTCCAGCCCCGCGGAATGCTTTCTTCTTTCACATGGATAGCTGGCGCCTGAATCTGATTCCAGGGTACTGGGTTCCTGCTTATATCTACAGCGAAGAAGGCGACTTCAACGCCGGGGCCAAGAATAAGATCGCCTTCAAGGCGCAAACCCGAATCTGGGGCTATGAACTCAAAAGAGAGGCAAACGGCGACGAGCTTACTCAGATACGCGTGGACAGCGTGAAAGATGAAAGCCCCACCGCGCAGGATGCGTCTCCGCTGCAGGCCGAGCGAATGTGGCAGGAGCAGGCTGAGGACAACGTGGTTGACCGCCTGACCAACGCGGGACTTCTCGCACCGGAAGGCGACGTGGATCGCATCCTCCAGACCGTGATCAACAATGTCGCGGTCACTAACAACATCGACCTGCTGCGGCCGATACGCGTTCGCGTGCTGCTCACCTCGCCGCTCGAAACTTTCAGCGTGGGTAATACCATCGTGATCAGCCGCGGATTGGTTGACGTACTACCCGACGAAGCCAGTCTGGCGGCCATCCTGTCGCATGAGCTCGCACATATCGTGCTCGGGCACAATGCGGACGGAAGATATGCATTTAACGATCGCATGCTGTTCTCCGACGAATCCACATACGGCAATCTCGGCTTCAAGCACATTCCGGAAGAAGAAGCAGAAGCCGACAAGAAAGCAGTCGAGTTACTGAACAACTCGCCTTACGTGCAGAAACTCGATAACGTGGGTCTGTTTTTGAAGGCTTTGCAAAGCCGCGCTGGCCAGCTCAACGCTCTCTTGACCACCCACTTGGGCAATCCGCTGGGACAGAATGGAACCATCACCCGGCTGCAGGCCCTGGCGACCAAGGGCCCGGCTCTCGATAACAACAAGCTGGACCAGGTTGCGGCTCTCCCGCTTGGAGGACGCGTCAAGGTGAACCCCTGGAACGATAAGGCGGAGATGGTGAAGGCGGCTCCGGTTGCCATCACTTCGGCGCGCGACAAGATGCCCTTTGAAGTGACGCCATTCTATCCGCGGTTGGCCCGCTTCGGCTCGACTACGCAGAGCGCCGCGCCTACCACTGCTGTCAACTCGAAGCCGGGCAATTAAGAAGGCTCTCCAAACAAGTTGCACTAAGACGCGGGCCGGGATCCGGAATCACCTTCCGGGATACCCGGCCTTCGTTTTTCTGCCTCATAAATGGGACAGCCTCCCGGGCCTTATGTGGGGACAGCCGCCCTCGGCTGTCCGCCGGGCGTAGCCCGGTTTGCGCTGTGACTGCTGATCAGGTCTAGCTCTGTTTGTTCTTCCCCGGCAGCCCTGCCGGATTCTCATGGGTCCGTTCGCGAAAATTTCCACGCATTCCCGCCGCAAGCTTCACACTTGATTCCCCAAACTTGTCGCGCAGCCGGTCGGCCGCTGCCAGCGCGTCTTTCCACCGCTGCTGGCGTCCATCTTCGAGCAGATTAATCTGCCCAGTTCTCTCCTCGAATGACGACGCCTGCACTCCCAGCAGCCGCACCTCTACGCCTCGCTTCCAATTCTTGCGAAACAACGTACGAATCTGCTCGAATATTTCGCCATCGAGTTGCGTAGGCTCGGGCAGCGTGTGAGCGCGCGTAATCGTGGTGAAATCTTTATAACGCAGCTTGAGCTGGATGGTGCGCGCGTGCAGCTTCGCTTCCCGCAGACGCCTTCCCACCATCTCTGAAAGCCGCATCAGAGTGGCTTCGAGCTGGCTGGCGTCCGCTGTGTCTTCGTTGTAAGTGTGCTCGTGGCTGATGGATTTGGCTTCCGTATCGGCGCCGACTTCGGAATCGAACCATCCCCCCGCATCCTCTCCGCGCGCCTTTCCGGCCAATGCTAGTCCCCATTTTCCGAACCGTCTTTCCAGTTCCGATTCCTCGAGCCGCGCCAAATCTCCCACCTTCTTGATCCCCAGCTCACGCAAATGACTCTCCATCACTTTGCCAACGCCGGGAATCTCCCGCACATCGAGCGGCGCGAGGAACTTCGATTCTTCTCCTGCAACAATCCACAGCACGCCATTGGGCTTGGCTTGCCCGGATGAAACCTTGGCAATCAGACGTGATGATCCAATGCCGATCGAGCAATTCAACCGCGTCTCTTCTTTCATGCGGCGATGCAATTTGTGCGCAGCCTGCAGCGGCGGGCCGTGCAGCCGCGCGGTCCCCGTCATGTCGAGATACGCTTCGTCGATCGAAGCCATCTCTACCTGCGGAGAGAATGCCGTCAGCACCTGAAATACTTTCTCTGAGCATTCGCGATAACGCTCCGGGTGGCCGTCGACAAAGATGGCTTGCGGACATAGCTTCGCCGCCGTTCGCAGCGGCATGGCAGAATGCACTCCAAACTTTCGCGCCGCATACGATGCCGCCGAAACCACCCCGCGCTCGTTCCGCTGTCCTCCGACCACGACGGCTTTGCCTTTTAGCGAGGGATCGTACAGTTCTTCCACCGAGACAAAGAAGGCATCCATATCGACGTGGAAGATGGTTCGGGTGAACGCGGGCTGGTGGGAGGCAGCCATGCTAAGAGAATTTTAGCAGCCGCTCGTGCGCCGGACTGACCAGAGCAATCAGGTGTGCTCAAGCTCGGAAACCCCTGTTAGAATCCGCCTCATGTCCGGACGCGCGGTCAGGATTACAGGTCGCATCGCGTTTCTTCTTTGTGGACTGACTTCGCTTTTCACAGCCGTTCCTTATGTGCAGCTGCGGGGCGCCGAGCTGCCAGTTCAGAGCGAATGGATCATATTTGTGATTGCCCTGGCACTGATTGGCGTCTTCAGCGCGACGATTGCAGTGCTGCCCCGCTCGTGGATCGCGAAGGCATGCAAGAAAGATTCGGACGATGAACGATTGTTTTCAGCGCCCCTCAGAATGCTGGCTGGCTTCGCGGCAATTTCATATGTCGTGGCGCTCGTCGCCTATCTCGCTCCGCACCGCTGGGATCTTGATCCCCAGCTGATGCTTTCGCTGTGTCCGATGTATTTCGTGAAGATGACGATCGATCCCTCTAATGTGACCGTCTTTTTCCAGCTTGCTCCCATGAACGCCGGGGTGTACGGCGCTCTCGGGACCACCGTTGGATACGCCCTATTGGCATTTCGCAGACGGCATTGAGGAATACAGGCTAGGCTGTCACGGAAATTTTTTTTTTTTTTTTTTTTTTTTTTTTTTTTTTTTTTTTTTTTATTTTTTTTTTTTTTTTTTTTTTTTTTTTTTTTTTTTTTTTTTTTTTTTTTTTTATTTTTCTTTTTTTTTTTTTTTTTTTTTTTTTTTTTTTTTTTTTTTTTTTTTTTTTTTTTTTTTATATTTTTTTTTATTTTTTTTTTTTTTTATTTATATATTATTTTATTTATATTTTTAAAAATAATATATATTATAAAATATAAAATTATTAAAAATAAATTTTTTATTAATATAAAATATATCTTTTATAATTATATTATTAATATTACATATTTACAATCTTTCAAACAAAATATATATTATATTCTAAATCTCTATTTCAACACATAACTTTTTTAACACTATATTATATTCAAAACCCTAACATAACAATACAAACACTACATCATAATATAATTATTTTTCTATTTTAACAATATAACACACAACATCTCACACAACAACTACTTTCATATCTTACTATATCATAATAAACACTATATCTATTATCACATTTATCTCACAACTTATCTCTCAATCATTTTCTCTCTTTTTATAACATTTCTTATAATATCACACTTTATATATTTTATTTATAACACTACAATCTCTAATACTTCACTACATTAACTATTTCTTCATCTCATCACTTATCTTTCATCTTTTTAATTATTTAACATACTAACTAATAAACCTCATCTATTTCCTGCTCTTCACATATGTTATCAACTCACTCCTGAAACATTCACAACCCAGTGCGAGCAGAACTTAAAATACCTCACCTCATTTCACACTACAAAGCTAGCACACCATACCTCGTTTCTCTTTTCTCTCTCGCACCACACATCAACCCACAACTTCACACTTCTTTCCACTGCGCCGTTCTTCCCACGCATCTTGTCTCGCATACCTCTCACCTCTTCTCACATCACCCATGCACCGCTCCGCTGCCGCCACACATCGCATCGCGCGTCTTATGCCATAACCCTCTATCCTCTCTTCTCTCATTTTCTACTTTCTGCATTCCTTCATTCACAACACTCTCTTCCTTCCTGATTATTCTTTCCTTTCTTCCTCCTCCCCCCCCCCCCTCTTGAATCGTCTCGCCGGCGAGGCTCGAGTTCGTCTTTCGAGTTCGTCGCATTCAATCGTTACAGCTCACTTTCAGTTACACCAACACCTTCTCCGCCGCCGGCGCACTTACGCCCCGCGTTTGCTTCACCCGCTCATAAACTTTCCCGTACTCGCGCGCCGAGGCGTTCCAGGAGAAATCTTTATTCATTCCGTTGCGCATCAGCACCTGCCACGAGGTCTGGTCGCGAAATGCCTGCAGCGCCTGTTTGATCGTCAGCAGCAACGCCTCGCCGGTATACTCCGTGAACTTGAAGCCTGTGCCCTTGCCGGAGCGGGCATCCCAAGGCTCGATCGTATCGTCGAGGCCACCCGTAGCGCGCACGATCGGCACCGTACCGTATTTCAGGCTGTAGATCTGGTTCAGCCCGCAGGGCTCGTACCTCGAGGGCATCAGGAACATGTCAGATCCAGCCTCGATCTTGTGCGCGATGGCGTTGTCGTATGCCACCTTCACCGCAATCTTGTTGGGGAACTGCTTGTTGAGGCGAACAAACATTTCCTCATAGGGCTTATCGCCGGCTCCCAGGGCGACTACGATCATCTCCTCGCGCGCCAGCCGGTCCATGATCTGGGCGATCAGATCAAATCCTTTTTGCGCGGCAAAACGGGACACGATACCGATCACCGGCACCTTCGGGTTGGCATTCTTCACGCCGAAAGCCGCAAGCAGATCTCCCTTGCACGCGGCCTTGCCAGATAGATCCTGCGGCGAATATTTTGCGGCAGTGAACTTGTCGGCCTGCGGGCTCCACTCGTCGTAGTCCACGCCATTCAGAATGCCGGTAACGGTAGCGGCCCGGTCGCGCAGCACGCCTTCCAGTCCAAAGCCATATTCGGCTGTCTGAATTTCCTGGCTGTATTTCTTGCTCACCGTGGTGACAAAATCGGAAAAGGTAAGCGCCCCCTTCAGAAAATTCACCTGCCCAAAGAACTCCATCTTCCTCATTGTGAACAGGTCCCAGGGCAACATGAGCAGCGGCAGAACCTCGGGGGGGAACAGTCCCTGGTAACCCATGTTGTGGATCGTGAATACGGTTGCTACATCGCGGAAGGCCGGATCTTCGGCGTAAACAGTGCGCAGCAGAACGGGCACTAGCGCCGACTGCCAATCATGACAATGGAAAACATGCGGCACGCCCAGAATCTTTGTCGCCTCTAAAACCGCTCGCGAGAACAGGGCAAAGCGCTCGGCATTGTCCGGATAGTCCCCTGCCGGGGTGCCGTAAAGCGCATCGCGATCAAAGAACTCCGGATACTCGATGAAATAAAATCTCACTCCCGACTGGCTTCCACCGCTGACCACCGAAGCAAAGCGATACTTATCGTCAAAAGGAATGGTGATGCTGCGCACCACAGTCGTCGCGTCAGCCAGTTTGGTCTGCCGGTAACGCGGCAGATACACGCTCACCTGGTGCCCAAGGGCAGCGAGAGCGCGCGGCAAGGCGCCAACCACGTCCGCCAGGCCCCCGGTTTTTGAGAACGGGACGCCTTCTGAAGCCACAAATGCGATATGCATGAACCCTCCGAGGCAAGACCCGCTTTTTTCCGGGCGCACGTTATGATGGAATATAGTTGCGGGATCCACTCTCCCGCACATACTTGGGGCGAATTCTCAGTCTATAGCCCGAGGAAAAGAGGGTCAACGTGCCGAAGGTCGTTTCCGCTCGCCGTCCTCAACACAAACCCAAATTGGGACAGCACTTCCTCGTCAGCAACAATTTTGCCTTGCAAATCGCAGATGCCCTCGGCGACATTTCGCAAAGCACGGTGCTCGAAATCGGCCCGGGACGCGGCATTCTCACTTCCTTTCTTGCCAAGCGGGCGCGCCGCTTGATCGCAGTTGAGCTCGATCGTGTGCTCGCCGCGCAGCTTCGGCTCCGTTTCGGAATGTTTCCCAATGTCGAAGTCATCGAGGCCGATATCCTCTCGATCGATTTCGATTCTCTCTTTGGCCCGAAGCCTGGCCTGCGCCGTCCCGGAATCGAATTCAAGCCTTCGCCCGCCAAGGTCATTGGCAACCTGCCTTACTACATTACTTCTGACATTATTTTGCGCCTCTTCGACTACTCCAAGTATTTTGAGACTCTTGTCATCCTGGTGCAGCGCGAAGTGGCCGACCGCATTGCCGCCAAGCCCGGCAGCCGCGATTATGGCCTGCTCTCCGCCACGGCACAGCTCTATGCCAGCGTCGAGAAACTTTTCACGCTGCCACCCGGAGCATTTGCACCACCGCCCAAAGTGCATTCTACGGCTTTGCGTTTGACCCTGGCGCCACGACAGCGAGAACTGGGTCTTGATGGAGACGGCGGCGCGGAGGATGGCTTCATCGATTTCCTGAAGCTCTCCTTTGGCCAGAAGCGCAAGACTTTATGGAACAATCTGAAGTCCAACTATCCGGAAGCCGGTTTGCGTGCGGCCCTAGCCGAAGCGAAGGTGAAACCTGCCGCCCGCGCCGAGACCTTGAGCTTGGAGGAAAGTGCGGCTCTGTTTCTTGCCTTGCAAAACTCCCGCAACGGCTCGTAGCATGAGTTCAGGCGACGAATCGTCTTCTGAATTTTTCGCGGAGAAGATTGACCATGACCGCGACTCCCGTTCGCCATCCCGCAGTCGCCGGACGATTCTATTCCGGCGATCCGGAAGTGTTGCGCGTGGAAGTTTGCGCCTACCTCACTCAGAAACCCACGCCGAAGCCGGTTCGCGCCCTCGGTTGCATCGTGCCCCACGCGGGCTATGTCTATTCCGGCCACGTGGCGGGCGCCGTCTTCGCCGGGTTGAACGTCCCTAAGCTCTGCCTCGTAATTTGTCCCAACCACACAGGCATGGGGCGCGCCCTGGCGATCATGAGTAAAGGTGTCTGGCAGACACCACTCGGGGACGTCCCAATTGACAGCCAATTCGCCGCTACCCTTATGCAGCGCTGCGCGCTTCTGCAGGAAGATTCCATGGCACACCGCAACGAGCACGCCGCCGAAGTTGAGTTACCCTTCCTGCAAGTGCGTCAGCCTCACCTCAAATTCGTTCCCATCGCCCTCGGAACCGGCGAGTTCGAAGTGCTTGAGCAGCTCGGTGACGCAATCGCCGGCGTGATCGCCGCGCAGCACGAGCCGATATTGATCATCGCCTCCAGCGACATGAACCACTACGAATCTGACGCGATCACGCGCGTCAAAGACCAGAGCGCGATTGAACCAATACTCAAGCTCGACGCTCGCGCTCTCTTTGAAGTGGTCTCGGAGCAGAACATCAGCATGTGTGGTTTCGGACCCGCAGTAGCCATGCTGACCGCAACAAAAAAGCTCGGCGCCACTTCCGCCGAACTGGTAAAGTACGCCACCTCTGGGGACACCTCCGGCGACAAGGATTTCGTCGTGGGCTACGCAGGTGTTATCGTTCCCGCGCCTTAATTTCCCGAGTTCTGAATCCTCTAAAAAATTCAGGGCGGCCGCGAAGCCGCCCCCTTTTGCCAGAATCAATCACGAAAACGCAACTCAACGATGCCCGCCGCCTCCCGAAGCATGTCCCATCGAGCTCCCACCCGTGTGGCCGGCCCCGCCGAAACCTGCGGAATTCGCCGCACCGTAGCCATATCCGCGCGCTGGAGAACTTGCGGCGAACGCCGGTGCGGCGTGCACTTCTGCGAATCCCGTCTTTGCCACCTGGGTGTTCAAGTGGTGCAAGTTTTCATACGAGCCTCGAGGAATACCCAGCCCCGCCGATCCGCTGCGTATCACTGCCTGCATCGGCGGCCTCTCCGTCACAACCGGTCCGCCCTTGCCCACCACCACGGTGTTGACCGTTCCCGACGGCACCGCCGGGGGACGAAAACCCGCGATCGCAGGTCCAACATAATGAATGCCACCCTTCCAATTGCTCCAACCGCCAGGCTGCCATCCCCAGCCATACCCCGGCACGTTCATCCAGTTCCCGTAGTAATAAGGCGTCCAACCCCATGGATACGCCGACGCCCACATGTAGCCCATTCCCGGATACCACGACCACGCGCCATCCATAAACGGATCCCAGCCCGCCCCCACAAAGTAGGGCTGCCACAACGTGCCATAGCCGGGCAGATTCGAATACGCGCCGTAGTAGCTCAAGTCGCTCGAACCATAACCGTAAGGAGTGGAGTTATTCTTCGCGTGCTGGTCGTGATACTCGATTGACTGCTCATCCCACTGATCGTAGGGATCCTCCTCAATATTCTTATTTTTCGCCAGCGCGGAGCGATCGTTGTCCGTGGCGTCGAAAGAAACTATTTTGTTCTTACCTACCTTTACCGCGCCCGAAGGCCCGAGGACTTCCAAATCATTTTTGAAACTGGCAACCTCGCTGAGGCTCGAAGAACTGGCAGCGCGGAAATGCGCGGCCTGGCCGAGCGAAACTTTTTCCTGCGAAAAGTTCAGGGTAAATTCGTCCCCGCTCTTTCCCAGCCAGTTGACGTATGCCCTGCCTTCTACCAAGTTAACAGCCGAGATGCGCTTGCCCTCGTCGCTCAATCCAAGCCGGCTGAAGTCGATGGTTGTATTGGGAATGATACGCAGCGTGCTGCCATCTTCAAACTCAATTTCGGCACGGCCGTTGTCGCGCGTGCGCAATTGCGTCCCCTGTGTGATTGGAAGATTCGCAAAAGCGCTCTCAAATCCCAGTCCCGAGTTCTTGTCGATCTGTACTGTGCCCTTCACGTCGCTCAAGCGAACAATGCGTGCCTGCGATTCAGCCAAGGCGGGCAGCGCAGAAAGCACGCCGGCCAAAGCCATACCAGCAATCGAGTAGACAACGATTGAGTGAAAAACGATCGCGTAAACAATCGCGTAAATTCGTGGCTTGTACATAGGGAACTCCTGAACGTTCTTGCCCAATTAGAACACGTTGCAGGCGCCGGGTTGTCACTACTTTCTGGTCCACTCCGTCAACGCCCGGCGACGCCGCCGCTCGCCATCTGCATCAACTCCTGCGCCCGGGCCCGCACTCCATTAATCACCGAGGGATCGTCAACAATCTCCCGCAGAACCGGCGCCACACCCTGTATCTCGCTGAGTTCGCTGTTCCTGGCCTGGGCTTCCATGTGCTTTAACTCCTCATCCAGCGCCAGCTTTTGATAATGGTGATAATAAGACAGCCTACGCCCATATTCCAGCGTCTCTGCCATGCTTTGGAAAAACGCCGTCAACTGTTGCACCGGAGCCAGATTCGAATAGTTGTACCGTTCGGTATTCGAATGCTGGCCATCTTGAAAGCTAAGGATTTTGGTCCCCGTAAACGCTAACTTGCGATTTTTCGAGTCAATATCCCCCGCGAAATAATGTGCCTGCTTCGTCCATTCGAATATCTTTTCGCGACCTCCGGCGGAAACCTCGAATTCGGTGCTGTAGCTTTGCTCCTCGGAATCCACCACTAACTTTCCGGTGCACTCGTATCGCACATGCCCGGCCGCGTCCACAGAAATGGAATAGTGCTCGGGATTCGATTGAGGAAAATCCAGCGTGAACATGACCGTCGCAGGTGAGGGCGCACCGCCGCTTGCCGCCTGCTGAGTCGTTAATACCGGCGAGAGTCCAGCCAGCGCTAGTAAACCGATCCCAACGGCGATCCAGCGATGTGTTCCTCGGCCAAGGCAAGCACTAGAGATCGAAGCCCGAATCATCCCCCCACCACAACCCTCTGCCGCTCGAGCGTGCCTGCTGTATGCAGGTGGCAGATAGCAATCGCCAGTGCGTCGGAGGCATCCATCGGCTCCGGTGGCTGGGCCAATCCAAGCAGTCGTGTCACCATCTGCTGCACCTGGTGTTTCTCGGCTCGCCCATATCCCACCACGGACGACTTGATGGTCAACGGCGAATATTCCGCGACTTCGAGTCCGGCCGTGGCTGCAGCCAGCATCGCGACTCCACGCACCTGGCCTAGCTTCAACGCCGACTTCACATTCAAAGCGTAGAAGATTCCTTCAATCGCCACCTCATCCGGATGGTGCTCTTCGATGAGCGCGCCGAGTCCGTCATAGATGCGAGATAGCCGCCGCGTCAACGCCTCACTTGTTGACAGCTTGATCGCGCCGCACGTGAGGCATACGAGCCGCCCAGTGGGATGCATCTCCACTACACCGAACCCGGTGTACTCCCCGCCGCAGTCGATGCCCAGAACTCGCATGTGAGTGCAGTGTAGCGCGGAAACGATGCGAATCCTAGAACTTGCGCTGCACTTGTAAACAGTCCCAAGGACGGGGCCTAGCAGCACTTCGGCCGCCGCACCTTGGCCTCTTCGAATTCGCGCCGGAAAGCGGCGTATGCCTCGCTCGACGACGCCACGCCGGTCTGTCGCAGGAACCGCGCATATGCGGCTTCATCAAAAATCTCTCGTAGCGTCGCAAGCATTGTCACCATAAACTGGCGCATTGCTTCTGTGGCGTGCTTCATCCCTGCTCCTCCACGAACCTCGTCCTCACGAACGGCGACTCCTTCACTCGCGCTTCATTTGCTCCACTTAGAATTCCTAACCACTGCCGCCCGGATTCCACCAAAACCAGCGTCACCATCACCACGAGTATTCCCGTAACTGCCGCATCCAGCCGGTTGTTGAAGATAAGCTTCGACGTCGCGCTCGTCGGGGCGCCGCGGCAAGTGCCTGCGCTTGGGAGAGAAAGCCTACTCGCGGATTCGGATCGAACATCTTGTGCCACGATGCTGTAAAGGTGACGACAACCAGCCAGGCCAGCGGCACCAAAGTGACCGCCGCATACTTCGCCCGGTGCATTTTAATAATGATCGTTGTCGCCACGCAAAGTGCGACCGTCGCCAGCAGTTGATTAGAAATACCGAAGAGCGGCCACAACGAATTGATTCCGCCGAGCGGATCCTTCACGCCCTGCCACAGGAAATAACCCCAGGCCCCAACAATCAGCGCGCTGGTCGCCAGAATCGACGGATACCAACTCGTCCGGCCGAGCGGTTTATATACATGCGCGAGTGCATCCTGCACCATGAAGCGCGCCACCCGCGTGCCCGCATCGAGGACAGTCAGAATAAACAACGCTTCGAACATGATGGCAAAGTGATACCACAGCGCCATCAACGTTTCGCCACCGAGACTGTGCGAGAAAATGTGCGCCATGCCCACGGCGAACGCGGGCGCTCCGCCGGTACGGTTGTAAAGTGTCTGCTCACCGACTGCGTGCGCCAGCGCCTGCATGTCCGCTGCAGTCACGGGGAAACCCCAACCGGAAATCGTCGCGGCCGCCGCCGCAGGGGCCTGCCCAACGATTCCTGCCGGGCTGTTAATCGCGAAATACACTCCCGGCTGCATTACGCATGCCGCAATGATCGCCATCACCGCTACCGCCGACTCCGCCATCATCGCGCCATAGCCGACCATACGCGTCTGGGTTTCGCGGGCAATCAGCTTCGGAGTTGTACCGCTCGAAATCAAAGAATGAAATCCGCTGATCGCTCCGCAGGCAATCGTGATGAAGGCAAACGGAAACACCTTTCCGGCAAATACCGGTCCAGTGCCGTCTACAAACCGGGTCAGCGCCGGCATGTGCAATGTAGGATGCAGAACAACGATTCCCACTCCCAGCAGCGCGATCGTTCCCAACTTAACGAAGGTACTCAAATAATCCCGCGGCGCCAGCAGCAGCCATACCGGCAGCGCAGACGCGGCAAATCCGTAAACCATAATCAGAATCGCCAGCGCAGGCGCGCTCAGCGTAAAGACTCGAGCCAGTGCCGCATTCTGTGAAACATACTGGCCACCCCAGATGGCGGCCAACACCAAAACGAAGCCAAGAGCCGATACTTCGAGCACCTTTCCCGGACGAATGCGCCGCAAATAAACCCCCATGAGCAGGGCAATCGGCATGGTCATTGCAATCGTGAACAAGCCCCACGGACTGGCTTTCAACGCATTCACCACGATCAGCGCGGCTACGCCCAGCAGAATAATCAGAATCGAGATGACGGCAACGTAGGCGACGAATCCTCCAACGCGTCCGATCTCGTCTTTGGCCATTTCGGTCAGTGATTTTCCATCGCGCCTCACCGAGAAGAGCAGAATCACAAAATCCTGCACGCAGCCGGCAAACACTGCGCCCGCCAGTACCCACATGGTCCCGGGAAGATAACCAAACTGCGCCGCCAGCACCGGCCCCACCAGCGGGCCGGGACCTGCAATCGCCGCGAAGTGATGCCCGAAGACCACCCACTTGTTGGTAACGAGAAAATCACGGCCATTCTCCAGTCGCTCCGCCGGAGTCGCCCGCAAGCCATCGAGGGCGAGAATTCTTGCCGCAATAAATTTGCTGTAGAAGCGGTAGCCCAGCGCGTAGCAGCAGGTCGCCGCCACCACCAGCCATAGCGCGTTGATCGGCTCACCGCGTCGCACTGCGATTGCACTAACGGCGACAGCGCCGAAAATCGCAACCGAACCCCAACCGAGACCTGCCAGAGTCTTGTTCATACGGTTCGTCTTCGTTTGGTTCGTCTCCGTTCGGTTCATCCAGTGGAGCATTGCGCCGAAACTAGCATTCTGACGCAATGCTATCGAAGCAGGTAATTCGTCGCGCGGTCATGTTCCTTAGTGCGTTCGTCCTTTTTCTGAATTCTTTTTTTTCTGCCGATCCCTGCTGCATAATAGGAAAATGGTGCGTATTTTCCTAGAGGAACGGTGGCTCCCGAAGTCTGTCCTTTGTCTGCGCGACTACAACGCCAATAAATTTCTACGCGATCTGATCGCCGGCGTCACCGTAGGCCTTGTCGCCTTGCCTTTGGCCATGGCCTTTTCCATCGCCTCCGGGCTGACTCCGCAGGCCGGCATTTATTGCGCCATCGTCACCGGCTTCCTGATCTCCGCGCTGGGCGGTTCGAAAACCCAGATCGGCGGACCCACCGGCGCTTTCGTGGTAGTCGTCGCGGGCATCGTCGCAGTTCACGGCGTCGATGGCCTTTTCATGTGCACCATGATGGGCGGAGTTTTGCTGATGATCATGGGCATCGCCGGCCTGGGCACGGCGGTCAAGTTCATCCCCCGCCCCGTCGTCATCGGGTTTACCAACGGCATTGCCATCCTAATCGCCAGCACTCAGGTAAAAGACTTCTTCGGTCTGCAACTCACCAAAGTTCCCGGCGTCTTCTGGCTACGCATGGAAGCCCTGGCTGCCAGCTTTCACACGCTTTCCTACACCGCGACTGCGCTGGCCGCCGGAACCGTGGTGGTGATTGTCCTTTGCCGCACGGTCTCGAATCGCATCCCCGGGGCGATCGTCGCTTTCCTGCTCGGCACCGCGGCCGTTGTTGTGTTCAAGCTGCCAGTGGAAACCATCGGGTCCCGCTTCGGCGGAATTCCCGCCGGACTACCCCACTTTGTGATGCCCCGCTTCCGCTCCGACCTTATCCACGGCTTGCTCGGCCCCGCCTTCACCATCGCCATGCTGGGCGCAATCGAGTCTCTCATGTCGGCAGTGGTCTCCGACCGCATGAGCAACGACCATCACAACCCCAATGTCGAACTCATCGGGCAGGGCGTGGCCAATGTCGTTTCCCCCATGTTCGGAGGTCTTCCCGCGACTGGCGCCATCGCCCGCACCGCCACCAACATTCGCGCTGGCGCTCAGTCCCCGGTCGCGGGAATGATTCACGCTCTCACGCTGCTCTGCATCCTGCTGTTCGCCGCGCCATGGGTGAACCATGCGCCGCTGGCCGTGCTGGCCGGAATTCTCATGGTCGTCTCCTACAACATGGGTGAGTGGAGCGAGATTCCGCAACTGCTAAAACTGACCAAAACTGACATCAGCGTGTGGCTTGTTACCTTCGCTCTCACCGTTTTCGCCGACCTCACCGTCGCGGTCGAGGCCGGCATGACCCTCGCCGCGCTTCTTTTCATAAGCCGCGTGGCCGCCACCACCACGGTTTCGCAAGTCACCGATGAGTATGTGGAAGACGGCCGCATGCACATCTTGCAGGACAAAGACATTCCTTATTACGTTACGATCTTCCGTATTCACGGTCCGTTCCTGTTCGGCGCCACGGACAAGATTTCCGCCGTCACCGAGGATCTGCACACGCTGCCGCCGGTGGTCATTCTGCGCCTTCGCAATATGACCGCACTCGATGCCACCGGACTATTCGCGATCGAAGACGTTGCTCGAAAACTGCACGCCAGCAATCGAACCCTGATTCTGTGCGGCGCACGCCAGCAACCCGCCAGCCTCATCCATCAAGCGGAGTTTGAAGAAGTGGTAGGAGCCGAGAATATCTGTGACAACGTGCAGGCTGCTCTCGGTCGGGCGGAACAAGTTCACGACCAACTGGAAGCTGCCGCCATCGGCCTCAAGAGCTAAGTTTGCGGAGGTTACGTTACACCACGTCTTGCTAAGCGGCAAACTCTTGATAGGCACGTTTGCCGGGTAAACATCATTTCAACGCCGAACATCTATCTCGAACCTTACCTCGCCAAGCTCGCGTCTGTTGTCGTCAGAAGAAAAGCATGAGATTGGCCGCTAATCTCGCCGTTGCCAACAATTTGTCCGGACAGATTAATTCCTACGGCGCTCAAAAGAGTCCAGCCCGAATCCGCGGGTATCAGCGTGTTCAAGTCTCGCATTCCCCTCCCCGGTATCCAAACGAAAGCGCGCGAACCTGTGTTTGAGATAGACGTGCCCACCACGTGGCTAAAAATGTTGATTGCCGCTGCAGAACTCTCCTGATCGCCGGGCAAAGTACCCAAATCCTGCATTCCGCCACTTTTCGTCCACAAGAATGCGTGCCCTGCCGCGTTTGTTCCAACCACATTACCTACAAGGTTGATGGCAGTCGCCTGACCTTCGCCTAAGTTTTCAACTCCTAAGTCTTGTCTCCACAAGTAGGCGGTCAGAATAAGACCGGTCTCGTCTTCATAGTAACCAACCACACGGCCGAAATCGTCGATGCCATTGGCCACGCTTCCGAATCCGCCGAGAGTCGTATTGAGATCGAGATCGCGACGGCTTGGTGTCCACAAAAACGCCTCAGGCTCGAGCGTTGCTGATCCCACCACATGGTCAAAGTCGTTAATCGACAGCCCCCCGATGCCCTCCCCTACATTCACGATGGCCTTCATTCCGGCCGTCGGTGTCCATAAGAAAGCAGCAGTAAACGCCTCGTTGAGGAAGGACCCTCCCGTCACGTGGCCTAGATCATTAATACCCGCAGCGAAACTTTGCCCGCCCGGCAGCGTTCCCAAATCTTTTATTCCGCCGGTCCGAGTCCAGAGAAAAGCATGCCCATGTTCGGAATCGATATCTCCCGAGCCGGCGACTTGACCGTACGAATTAATTCCGGCCGCAAAACTGAACGTACCCCCGGGAAATGTGCCCAAATCCGTAACGGTATAAACCTGCGCAACCGATGGAGAAACGAACAGGGCAACCCACAACAGGGGAGATGAAACAAATCTCAGCAGCAAAGACACCATGGTTTTCATTTTTTCCTCGACTTACCGGTAAATCGCCAAAGGCGATCGGTTTGCCGTCCCACTCTGCCAGGCCGGGTTTTTGCGATGGAGCCCAATGGAAAGAATTGAGAGAATTTGGGGGGAACTAACTACCGAAGAGTCTCGCTTGAAGACCGGAATTTTGTCAATAAAAAATGAAGGTGAGACACAAAAGAGGCAACCCCATGCGCGTCGCTATCGGCCACGGAGGCTAAGGAGGCGGGGTCACGATGATCGCAATCCGAATGCCCCCAAGCGGACCATGAGGAATATTGCTATATTTGCCGCATCATGCATTGCGCCGCGGCAGTACCCCGAGGGCGTTCCGTTTCCCTCCTGAATACTGCGCTGCTTCTTCTGGTGTGTTTGTTGGAACCCAGTTGGCTCCGCGCAGAAATAATATCCGGAACGATTCAAGACTCCTCGGGCGCCGTCATCGTAGGGGCGCGGATCGAGATCACCGGAGCCTTGCTGGGTCAGCCAGTTGTGCTTTCGTCGGACGCGCTGGGAAAATTCGTGTCGCCTGAGCTGAAACCGGGAACGTATTCGGTGCAGGTCACACGAGAGGGATTCGAACCTGTGGTAAAGACCGTGGATTTGCAGGGACCCGTCCAACTGCAACTCACCCTAACCGTCGCCAATGAGAAGGTGAGCATCTCGGTCACGGGTAAGAGTTTGGCTTTTGTTAACTCCGATCCCGCCTACCGGCAACTGCGATCGATCGGCCTCGGGGACACGTTTCGCATTGAGAATTTTATTTTGCACTGGGACGTCGCCACATTCCAATTTCAGAAGGGGACCCTCACCATACTGACCCCGGTAAATGGGGTCATAACCGGGGCGATCTTCATCGGCGAAGGACATTTCAATCTCAAGCCTGTAACCGGGTTCGACGCCCGCGAGCTAAACAGACGTAGCGGTGCGGTCGAGTTTAACGAAGAGTTCACGGAGGCAGTTTTCCGATTTACCCGTGGCGGTTACCAGAAACTCATTCCCGGACTTGGCGATAGAAGCGAACCCCCAGCCGATATGGGCGCCATTTTCAACCACTGGCGTGAGACCATGCGACAGCGCCATGAGCAAACGCTCGGCTTCACGCAGTATCTGTTACAGGGCGGGACCATGGACAACGTGGATGCCGACCTTCTCGCGGCAGTCTACAACCCCTCCCACCCGGAATTCTTCAATGCTTATCTCCGCGGCAGGAAACACAAGGATCTCCGTTTCTTCGTAAGGGCTCGAGTAGGCGCGGTCCCGCAACTGGATTCGCCGGAGGAGGTCGCCCTAATCAACTGCGATCCGGAAGGAATGGAGGATGGCGTCTGGTATCTTTCGCACCTGAAATCTGAATACTCCAACCACACCGCGAATTCCGCCGAAGATCGCCGGCTGTTTGCCACACACCGTTACACCATCGAAACCGTCATCGCCAAAAATGGGCACCTGTTCAGCAGCGCAACCATCAGCTTCGAGCCCCTGGTCGCAGGGGAGCGAGTGCTCAAGTTCGGTTTGCTGCCCAATCTTCGAGTCTCGCGTGTTACCGACGACCAGGGTCAGAACCTTTACCTCATTCAGGAAAGCCGCAAGGAAGACGGCTCCTTTTATGCGATCCTCCCCCAAGCGGCGCCACTCGGCAAAGAGCAGTCGATCCATATCGAGTACGCAGGCGACAAAGTACTCGAAGAGGCCGGGGAGGGGAGCTTCTACGTCGGCGCCCGCACTTCCTGGTATCCGAATCTCAACGGATTTGGCGAAAAATCTTTTTACGATCTTACGTTCAAGGTTCCCAGAAAATACAAAGTCATAAGTGTTGGCAAATTACAGTCCGAGTCGAATGAAGGAGACCTGGCCGTTAGCCACTGGATCACGCCGATCCCAGTGGCCGTAGCTGGGTTTAACTACGGCGAATATCAGAAGCTCGACCTGCCGGATACAATCACGAACTCTAAGATTTCCGGCTACTACTTAAGCGAGTTGCCCGACAACCTTCGTCGAAGTCGCGCGCTGCAGTCCATGGCGCCCCGCAGCATGACGAAATATGCCCTTGAACAAACCCGCGCGCAGTTAGAGCTTTGTACTCTGTACTTCGGCAGAAGTCCTTACGACGAAATTTACATCACGGAGCAGCCGAATTTTAATTTTGGCCAATCCTGGCCGAACCTGGTTTATCTACCGATCTCCGCTTACACCGATTCAACACAGCGTTGGATGCTCTTTGGGCAAATCAACAGCAAATTCACCGGTTTCGTACAGGAAGTGGCGCCTCACGAAGTCGCTCATCAATGGTGGGGCCACGCGGTGGGTTGGGCATCCTACCACGACCAGTGGCTGTCAGAAGGCTTCGCCGAGTTTTCCGCTGGCCTGTTTCTACAACAGGCGGTGGCAGGCGATTGGCGGAAAGACTATACCGAATTTTGGGAGCGCCTGCGTCAGCGCATTCTGCAGAAGAATAGTTATGGTGTAGCACCCAACGATGCCGGTCCTCTTTGGATGGGAACACGTTTGATATCTCCTCGCACCGAAAGCGCGTACCAGAACGTCACCTATCCCAAGGGCGCATATGTCCTGCAAATGCTGCGTTCGATGATGCGCAGCACCGCGGACACAGACCAGGACAAGAACTTTATTGCCATGATGCATGACTTTGTCGAGAGTCATCGCGAGAGGCCAGCAACTACCGAATCCTTCAAAGCCATTGCGGAAAGACACATGACCAAGTTAATGGACTTCCAGAAGAATGGCCGTTTGAACTGGTTTTTTGACGAATGGGTCTATGGTACACAGGTGCCGCGATACCGATTCGAATACCAAACCACTCCCGTTGAGGGTGGCAAAGTGAAGTTACACATGGCCGTCACACAAAGTGAGGTCGATGACCACTTCGCTATGCTGGTACCAGTGTTTGCCGACTTCGGCAAGGGCATGATCCGCATCGGCCAAATCGGAGTCGTCGGCAATTCAACGCAGCACGCTGACGCGCTTCTGCCCACCCAGCCGAAGAAGGTCGCATTGAATGCCTACAAAGAAATCCTCGAGCGCTGAAAGATGAGCGATGAACTATGAAAGAAGAGCGATGAAAACATCGTGGTTCACATTAAATGCCGCCAGCATAGTCTCCGATTAGTGATAATCTGTTTCTTCCCGGAGACTTGCGGATCCCGTGTTTCGGGCCGGGCGCAGGCATTATCCCGCGCCGACGTGCATCCCAGGGAATATCGTCTAATTCCACCACGGGGAGTGGACCATGAAGATTGGTGTGTTGACCGGCGGAGGGGACTGTCCTGGCTTGAATGCGGTGATTCGCGCCGTGGTGCGCAAAGGTATTTTCACCTACTCCGACGAATTTGTTGGCTTCTTGGAAGGCTGGCGTGGCGTGATCGACGACACCAGTATGCCTCTCGATCTTGACGTCGTCGGCGGTATTCTTCCTCGTGGCGGGACGATCCTGCGCACCTCTCGCACCAACCCCTCGAAACGGCCTGATGGCATCGATCGCTGTATGGCTACCCTCGAGAAAAATCACATCGAGGCTCTAATCGCAATTGGTGGAGACGACACTCTTTCGGTTGCTCAAAAGCTCCACGAGAGCGGGGTCAAGGTCGTCGGCGTCCCCAAAACCATCGACAACGATCTGGGCGGCACCGACTACACATTTGGCTTCGATACCGCCTGCAACATCGTCTGTGAAGCCCTCGACCGCGTGCACACTACCGCCGAAGCTCACAATCGCGTGATGGTGGTGGAAGTGATGGGTCGCGATGCCGGCTGGATCGCCCTCTACAGCGGCATCGCCGGCGGCGCTGACGTGATTCTCATCCCCGAACGTCCCTTCGATGTCGACAAAGTTGCTGATTCCATCCGCCAGCGCCATGAGCGCGGCCGCTATTTTTCCATTGTGGTCGTAGCGGAGGGCGCGAAGTTCTCGTCCGAGCCAGGCCACGGATCCCCCGTCCTTTCAGACATGGGCAAGGACGAATTTGGGCACGTCAAGCTCGGCGGCATCGCCAACATCCTCGCTCGCGAAATTGAAAAGCGCACTAAGTATGAAACCCGGGCCGTGGTTCTCGGACATATTCAGCGCGGCGGCTCTCCCAGCGCCTTCGACCGCGTCCTGGCCACGCGCTACGGCCTCGGCGCCATCGACATGGTGCACCGCGGCGAATTCGGATGCATGGCCGCCCTGCGCGCCAACAAAATTGTCTCTGTCCGGCTCGCCGAAGCCATCTCTCGAAACCGCGTCGTCGACGACGAGATGATCCAGATCGTCGATGGATTGTTTCAGAAAGCAGACGATAAGCAGGCAGTCTGACGAGGGTTTCCGCCATCTACCGGAGCGCGCCGGCATCCTGCCAACTGTCGCGGGCCCGCCGTGGGGGACGTGTCAACGATGCTTCCGGCTGCCGCCACGCACGTTCGTACCTTCTGCGATGCCGAGGCAGGCACAGTTGAAGATCGTCTGATGTAAAGTAGTCCCCATCACTATCTCGCGATGCACAACACCCTCGTTCTCCTCGCTCCCTGGCTCCTGACGATGTCCGAAGCTGTCCTGGTGTTGGCCACCGTTGCTCTCTCCGTCTCGCGAAGAAGGATTCAGTCGGTTCGCCACGTTGATCGAATTGAGCAAATGTTCCGCCGTTTAGCCCGTCGTCGCGCCCTCTCAGTGGTTTTTGTAGGTGGACTGGCCTTGACTATCCGTACCTCCCTAATTCCTGTCCTTGGAGTACCTCTGCCGCGCTGGAACGACGAATTCAGTTATCTTCTGGCCGCTAATACCTTCGCCGCCGGTCGCATGACCAATCCAACGCCACCCATGTGGGTTCACTTAGAAAGCTTTCAGATCGTGATGCGTCCGACTTACATGTCCATGTACGCCCCGGCACAGGGACTAGTGTTAGCCGCGGGCAAGGTCTTCGGCGGACACCCATGGGTAGGGGTACTAATCATCACGGCCCTGCTCTGTTCTGCGCTGTGCTGGATGCTTCAGGCATGGGTCGCTCCTACCTGGGCGCTGTTTGGCGGAATTCTCTCGGTGCTGCATCTTGCCGTGCTCAGCTATTGGATGAATAGTTATTGGTGCCCCGCTGTCGCTGCCATTGGCGGGGCGTTAGTCTTGGGAGCGATTCCCCGACTCCGGAATGGGCCGCGCAGTCGCGATGCGCTATTGCTAGCTGTTGGTCTCGCCGTCATGGCGAATAGCCGTCCATACGAGGGGCTCGTCTTCAGCATCGCGATCGCGATAGCACTTCCCTTTTGGCTGACGTTCTGGCGCGTGCGGCACAAATTGCCGACGGTGCTATTGCTTCGCCAGGCTGCGCAGCCAGCCCTCTTGCTGCTGGTAATCGCGGGGACGGCAACCGGCTACTACTATTGGAGGGTGACTGGCAGTCCCTTTCGCATGACATACGCCGTCAACCGTGACACCTACGCGGTGGTTCCGTACTTCTTGATCTTCAATATGCGATCAGTTCCCGCATACCACCACGCCGCTATGCGGGATTACTATGCGGGGTGGGAAGTCCGTGAGTTCGAGGAAGCTCGCACTTTTCAAGGTTTTATCCGGCGCACGTTCCACAAAACCTTGGGGCTGTGGCAGTTCTACATCGGCCCCGCCTTCACACTTCCTCTGCTCGCCTTGCCCTGGGCCGTTATGGACCGGCGCATGCGTCTGCCGATGATTACTGGATTCATCTTTGGCCTCGGGTGGCTGGTTGAAACCTGGACCTTCCCTCACTATGTAGCACCCGCCACGGGCTTGGTGTATCTGGTCGTGGTGCAGTGCGTGCGCCACATGAACCTCTGGCGATGGCACGGAGCTCCCGCCGGACAATTCCTGGCCCGTAGTCTGCCCCTGGTTTGCCTCGGCATGATTTTTCTCCGCGTCGCCGCGGTCGTCGCCCACGCCCCGCTGGAACCGCGCTGGCCGCGCGGTAACCTCGATCTACCCAAAGTGATAGCCCAACTACGGCAAATTCCGGGCCAGCATCTCGTGATCGTGCGTTACGGTCCTAATCATGACGTCGATCGCGACTGGATTTACAACGAGCCGGATATCGACCGTGCCGCCGTCGTTTGGGCTCGCGACATGGGCGACCAACAGAACCAGGTTCTCTTGCGATACTTCAACGGCCGCCACGCTTGGCTCATGCAGGGCGATGACACCCCGCCAAGATTGGAGCCGTACCGGTAATGTGTGGGCCCACGACCTGGGAAACACGGGGAACCAGGAGTTGCTGAATTATTTCCAAGATCGCCGCGTCTGGCGCATCAACGGCGATTCCTCACGTCCCAACCCGGAATCCTACGAGGCATCGCCCTAAATGAAAATCCGACTTTGGCTTTTGCTGAGTTTATCAGTCAGCGTAATCGCCTGGCTCTATGCGACCAGGGTTCTGAATCCATGGCAAGAGTACGTCCGCTCGCATCACGACGGGATCAAAGCGCAAATGTGGGACCTCTATCCACGCTGGGTGGGTACTCGCGAACTCGTGCTTCGTGGACGTAACCCTTACGGGCCCGAGGTTAGCCGGGAAATTCAGATGGCCTACTACGGCCACATCGTCACGCAAGACTACGCACCCGGGCACAAGATTGTGGACGAATGGCGCTTCGCCTACCCCGCGTATGTAATATTCCTGATGGCTCCATTGATCCATGTTGACTTTTCCGTGGTGCAACGCTGGGCTCCGTCGGTTCTAGGTTTGTTCGCCGCGCTCTGCGTACCGCTCTGCCTCGACATTCTGCATTGGCGATTGCCACGGACCGCAGCCGCCACCATTACTCTATTGACTGTCAGTAGCCCGCAGATCGTACAAGGAATGCACCACCAGCAGTTGGCGGTCGTGGTGGGGCTTTTGCTCATTGCAGGTGCGTGGTGTGTGTGCAGAAATCATCTGGCCTCCGCTGGGGTGCTCCTCGCATGGTCGACGATCAAGCCCCAAATGGCTCTTTTTCCTCTGTGCTTTTTCCTGGTGTGGGTCATCGGCGACTGGCGCAAAAGATGGAGGTTGTTGGCCGGTTTCTTAGCGGCTCTCGCAATTCTGATTGGGGCAGGAGAGCTAATTCTTCCAGGATGGATCGGCTATTTCATGGAGGGCATAAACGCCTATCGAAAATATTTCCCAACAACCTCGCTTCTTCGCATGGCTCTTGGGGATACGCCCGGAGAAATCGTGGGGGGTATCATCCTGCTTGGGCTCGTCGTGTTCGCGTGGCGGAGTAGGCGAGAGGACGCGGGCTCGCGCCAGTTTTCTGCCGTTTTCGCCGCATTCTTAATCGGTACATTACTCTGCTTCCCTCTGTTTACGCCCTTCAATCAAGTGCTGCTGATTCTACCCACAATGCTTGTTCTGCAAGACTGGAAAACTCTACCGAAGTTCTCGCGCGCAATTTTCATCGTCAGCGTCAGTTGGCCGTGGATTATTTCCACCGTGCTGCTGCTCTTTCCGCCTCGCCTGGACTCACCGAATCAACCGGCCTTGCTGCCGTTGCTTCTGGTTCCTTTTTTCCCACTCTTCCTGCCGCTCTGGCTGATGACACGACGCAGAATCATCGCGCCGGTTCAGCCCCCGGCTCCAGCTTTGCAACTGTCTTGAGCCTCGATTGAGTATCATGGCGGATTCATGATTCGAACAAAAGCTGCCGCCTGGATCACCGTCAAGCGCCTGCGCGCCCACGGATTGATCCTCGCGCTCTGCCTTTGGTTGGTCTACCTGTGGAACATGGCCACTCCCGGCCTGCTCGATCGGGCCGGCAATCTCAAGGGCACGGACTTTCTGCATTTCTATACTCTCGGTTCGCTCGCCCTCGCTCACCGTGGCGCCGATCTTTACAATTCTCAATCCCAATCCGCAATCGCGGCGGCGCGTGTTCCCTCTGCCGCTGGCATCTACTATCTGCCGCTCTATCCTCCGCAGGTTTCGCTTTTTTTCGCACCCTTTGCCCAACTTTCTTATCCGTGGGCGCTGATTCTATGGCTCGCTCTAAGTTCCCTCATCTACGGCCTGTGCTGCTACGCCGTCTGGCGCAACTGCCCCAACTTGCATAACCAAAAACTTACAGTTCTGGTTCTCGCGCTCGCCCTGCCCGCATTCTGGCACCTCATTGCATGGGGACAAACTTCCGCTTTAGCTCTCGCCTGCTTCACTCTCGCCTTCCTGGCATTTCGCGCCCAGCGTGAATTCCTCGCCGGGCTTGCATTGGGATGTCTCATCTTCAAGCCTCAACTAGCTGTGGCCGCAGCGATCGTCTTCTTATTCACCCTTCGTTGGAGGGTGATTGTGGGCGCACTTCTCTCGTCTGTCACCCAGTTGACCGCAGCATGGCTCTACTACGGTCCCGGCCCGCTTCGCGAATGGATCCACATCCTCCTTAATGTGCCGAAGCAGCTATCATTGCTCGAGCCAAGACTCTACCAAACCCACTCTCTGCGCACCTTCTGGAGCATGCTCCTCCCGTGGCCTTCGGTTTCTCTCATGCTCTACCTCATCAGTGCGATATTAGTTTCCGCCTTGGCCGTCGCCACCTGGCGCAGCCGACTGGATCTATCTTTACGCTTTTCGGCGTTGCTATTAGCCACTGTCCTGCTCGCCCCGCATCTCACGGTTTACGATCTCGTCATTCTCGGCCCCGCGTTTTTACTTCTCTCTGGCTGGATTGTCGCTCAACCTAATACCTCCACTGCTGCTTATTTCAAACTCCTACTCTATCTCGCCTTCATACTTCCGCTGCTTGGCCCGCTCGCGCGCTGGACACACCTCCAGCTTTCCGTCCCTGTGATGGCCGCCATCTTGTTTGGGATATGGAAATTCAGCAGGAGAGAATTCGCCCCGTGAGCTTTAGCTCTCGAATAGGAATTGCAACGCCTCAGGGAATCGCTCCGCCCATGCCGCCTCGTTGTGTCCGGCTCCATCTCTTATCACCACCCGCAGCCGCTGTTCGCTCAGCACCGCTCGCCGCACGATGGCCGCCAGTTCTCGCACGTCGTCGACCACCGTCCGGCTGCGCTCCGAGCTACCTGCCTCAGAAGTTCCTACCGCCAGGAATATTCGTTCCGGCCAAATCCTCACCGAGCGGCTCTCTTTGATTGCTTGCCGATTCGAAACCCACAGCGACGGGCTCTCGATCAGCAATCGCCCAATCAATCCGGGCCGCACCATCGCCGTGTATAGAGCAATGAGCGCTCCCAGAGACGATCCTCCCAGGCCAGTGTTGTCCGGTCCGGTGGCCGCACGATAATTTCGCTCCACAAATGGCATCACTTCCTTCATCAAGAAATCTGGATAATGCCGCCCCCGCACGCGCAGCCTCATGGGATGCATCGACCAGTGCGGCATATATTCGCGCAGCCGGTCTTTGCCCGCGTTATCGATTCCGATAAAAATCATCGCTGGCACCACGCCTTCGCGGATCATCCGATCCGCCGTCTCGTCGACCTGCCACTCGACTCCGGCGAATGCTGACACGGTTTCAAATAGATTCTGCCCGTCATTCAGATAAAAGACTGGATAGCGTCGGCCTTGATTCGCCGGATCGTCGTATCCTGGCGGAAGCCAGACGCGCAGAAAACGGGTGTTCCGGAAGATGCGGCTCCGAAATTCGTGCAGCCGCAAATCGCCCGTGGCAGTACCGGCGCGAATCGACGCCGCAATTTCATTCTCGGTGGTTTGGAAGTTTCCCATCAGAGCATGCTGTGCAGAATCATGAAGGCTCTGCAGATCGGTTCTTTACTTAAGGACGTGATCTCGCCGTCACCACTGCAGCCAACACCGTGATCCCCGCAATCATGGTCAGCGAAGTCAAACACAAAATGCACCAGGTGGTCAGCACGTACCCTTCAACATAGGTCAGATACAACGCGAACCCCAACCCCGCAATCGCCGCCGCCAGCAATCGCGTTGGCGTCTCCGGCCGTGAGCGATAAACTGTCGCAAGAATTAAAAGCAGCCCGTACCCAGCGATACCGATCCCTGCCACCGGAATTCCCATCACGCTCGAATACTCGCTACGGTTCACAATGTCACAATTAAATTTCTCTCCAAAATCGCAGAACGCGGATGCCGATTTCGCGTAGTGCCGCTGCAGCGACACCCCCGACACGATAATCCCGGCCACCGTCAAAGTTGCGATGACCGCAAACAGGATTCGGTTATTCTTCGCGAGAGTTGTATTGACCTGAGCCGGTTGACCTTCGATCGCCGTCACGGCAAGCTGCACCCAGTTTTATCGCTGAGTTCTTGCATGGGGAAAACCCCCTCGACCGGCTTGTTTGTTCCAAACTGCCAGGCTGGAAATAACTTCACCCCCGCCGCCGCGCAGGCAGGCGCCAGTTCCCGCGAACCTTTGATCGCACATTCTACGTAGGGCACATACCGAAACGCCTTTCCGAACATAGCTTTCTGATCGGCACAATGCGGACACCAGTACAGCCCGTACATCTTCGCCTGCTTCGATGCCAGACACTTCGCAAATCCATCGTAGCGGTGATTGTTGTGATACCAGAACGCCCCATAAGCCACGATAAGCACGCCCACGATCCCAACCCAGATCAGCCTGTCGCGCGACATCAGATTCGACGCCGGCTTTGCCACCCGCTCCTGTTGCCGCTTTCGCCGCTCCTCTGACATGATTCCCTTCCGAGACGATTCACTTTTTATACCACGGGCTCAAGCCACAACGTTCAATGCCCCTGGAAGGACATCTAACTCCTCACAATGCAAGGTCAGCACTTCTCCATCGACCATCACATCCACCGGTGCGTTCAAATCGAATTCCACTCGCCGCACGGCTTTGCGCTCAGCGAGCGGATGCTCGATGTGCGTGCCGTCGTAGAGTCCGGCCAGGTTTCTTATTAACCCCAACCTTCCAATCGCGCCCCAGCGAACGTATTCAATGCGCCCGCTATTCACCTCCGCCTGGGGCGCGATCATCATCGTGCCACCGGTAAATTTGCTGTTGTTAAAAGTGAGGAACAGGCAGCGTCGCCGGTCGAATTCTGTTTCGCCGTCAACTCGCACCGGAAACGGCCGCCTCTTCAATCGGGCCAGCCCAAGAAAAATTGAGATGATGTACCCCAACTCTCCGTGGCCGCTGAAGCGCCTCGACCGCAAGGTTGCCACGTCCGCGGGAAATCCCACGCTCAACAAATTGATGTAATGGATGACTCCGCCGCGGTGTCGCAGACGCAACACGTCGCAAGCCTGCGTTCTTCCCGCAATCAGCGATTCAATCGCGTGCTCCGCCCCACGGTCGCTGAAGTCTCGGAGAAAGGAGTTGCCCGTCCCCAGCGGCAAGAATCCCAGGGTCGAACATTCGCCTGCGCTCGCTTCCGGAAACAGTCCATTCAAAACTTCATAGGAAGTTCCGTCGCCGCCTACCGCGATAAATCTCCGACGTCCGCTGCGGTAGGCTTCGCGCGCAATCCGTGTCGCGTCTCGGGGACCCCGGGTCTCCGCTACATCAACTTCAACCCCGCCTGCCCTCAGCCGCTCCAATGCCGGGCCGAGCATTTTGCGCCGCCGCCCGCCGCCCGCTGCAGGATTTACGATGGCCAGATACGGAACCTCATTCACAACTCCACCACCGCGCCCCGCTCCACGGTTTTTCCAATCTGCTCTGCCAATGCCTGCCTCTTAATCTTCATCGAGGCCGTCCGCGGAAAGTCGCTTTCACAGATCACATAACCACCCACGCGCTTGAAATCTGGCAATCGCCGGTTGCGGGCGGCAATCTCTTCCAGCATCTTGCTGTCGAAGCTCTGGTTCTGCTCCAACCGCAGCGCGATGACGAGCATCTCGCTCCCCAACCCCTTCTGCGGCCATACATAATTCGCGGCGAACACGCAATATTCCTTCACCGGCAATCCATCGAACACCGTCTCAATGTCCTCGGGATAAATATTCTTCCCGCCTTCGGTCACGATCATGTTCTTCTTCCGGCCGAAAAGCTGCAGATGCCCGCACTTATCGAAGCGCCCCAAATCACCGGTCAACAGCCATCCCTCGACGATTGTTTCCAGCGTCAGCTCGGCGTCATCGAGATAATGCGACATCACAGTTTTGCTGCGCGCCGCAATTTCTCCAATCCCCTCATCGTTTGGACTCAGCACCCGCAGTTCCACGCCCGGCAGAGGTTTGCCCACCGTATCCGCGCGAAATGGTTTCAGATCGTTCACCGTCAGCACGGTTCCCGCCTCGGTCAACCCATAACCGTTTGCTACCGGGATTCCCAGATCGTAGAAAAATTGCATCGTCGAAGGCTCAAGGAAAGCGCCTCCGGTGAACACGGCCAGCAACTGCCCACCAAACGCGCGATGCACTCCCGGCAGCAGCATTCGGCTTAATTTCACTCGCGGTCTGCGTCGCGTTAGCGTTTTGTTGACCGCGATCATTTGGTTCAGGATCGCTCTCTTCCAACCCGGCAGTTCATCGAACTTCGCGCGCAGCCCACGCTCCAGATTCTTCACGATCATGGGCACGAGCGCTACATAAGTAATCCGGTAGCGCACAAAGGCGTCCCGCACAAACTCCGGACGAAGTGTCCGCAAATGCACGACGCACGCTCCGCAAACGAATGGCCCTATGAATCCCACCATGAAATCAATCGCGTGATTCGTCGGCAGAATGCTCAAATACCTCACCCCTGGCCAGAATGGATACCACGCCGTCAGGGCCCGGCACTGCTCCAGATAATTTTCATGCGTCAGAACGCATCCCTTCGTCCGTCCGCCCGTGCCCGACGAATAAACAATGCAAGCCACATCCTCCCGCTGCCGCATAACAAAATCCGGCGCGCCCTTGCGCTTAAAATCTTCCCAGCGAAATCCTCCCGCCAGTTCCGCTGCCGGCGGCGCTTCTGTCACCAGTACCAGCTTCGTTTTGATGTTGTGAAACTCCGGCGATTGAGTGATCGCCCGCCAAAGGTAAAACTCCACCACGAGCACCTTGGCTTTCGAGTGCTCCAGCAATTGCAACTGCTCCGCCGCCGTCAGCTTGTAATCCAGAGGAACCAGCACGCCGCCCGCGTAGAAAATTGCATACGCCGAAATCAGCCACTTCGACTGATTGGTCATGAGAATCGCCGCCCGATCCCCCGCGTCGAACTCCGCATCCTCCAGAGCGCGCGCAAGAGGCATGCTGATTTCTTTGAAATCGGAGTAGGTAAGCCGCGTCTTTTCCCGGTCGCGATCCGCTTCAATCAAGCAGGTCTCGCCCGCAAAGCGCTCCAGCGCATCGCGCAGCGCGGCTCCGAGACAGCTATATTTTTGGAGATCAAGCATTTTCCAGAACTATTTCACCACAGAGTCACGGAGACACGGAGAAAACCGTGTTGGTGAGTTAGCTACCCGCACAAGTTGATGATAAGAGTGCGGGGGAATGCTACAGCGTTTATGAATGTTGCTTTGAAAGGGCCCGACTTCAGCCGGGCCGCTATGAGTCCCCTAGAGAGCGGGCTTTAAAGCCCCTGAGGCAATGACCCGTTCCTTCTGAAATTGGTTGACGAAAAACGTTTCTACAGTCTCGCCTGAATTTTTTCCGCCAGCGTACGAAAATCGGAGACTCCCTGCAGTTCATAATCCGGAAGTTCGACTCGAAAATGATTTTCCAGTTTGGTCAGCAGATCGAGTGTCTGCAAGCTGTTAATTCCCAGCGTTTTGAAGAAGTCTTCATCAGGATGCAGCTTCTCCCGTGGCACCTTAAAATGCGCCGCAGCGAGAGTCAATATTTCATCCAGCGTCTGTCCAGCAACTTTCATAACGCCCTGTCATCCTTCTATGAAAACAGGCGTACCTGTCCACAGGTATTTCTTGCGGCGATGCGGACAGGCTTCTATCCGTGCTCGAGGCACATAAGGTATGTCCGGACTCCGCCGCTCCATCTGAGCGTCGCTCTCGAAGAGCAAGGATGACTTCGAGCTGACGGATTCCCCTTACACCGCCGCAAACTTGTCTTCGTCAAACACCACGCCATCATGCAGCAAGGTGTAGACCGCGATCAGCAACTTGCGCGCCAGCGCCACCCGCGCCACGTGCTTGTGCTTCTTGCGCAGCAACCGCTCATAGTAACGCCGCGCCGCCGGGGAACAGCGTGTCGCCACCTGCGCCGCTTCCACCATGATCCAGCGCAGCCACGGCGAACCCTGCCGCGTGATCCCGCCCCGCGCCGCCTTGCCCGCCGACTCCCGTACCCGCGGCACCAGCCCGGCGTAACTGCACAATGCTTCTTTGTCTTGAAATCGTCCGATGTCTCCAATCTCCGCCAGCAGCATCATCGCCGAACACTCCCCAATCCCCGGAATCGTCATCAACCACTCGGCTCGCTTGTCATGTTTTGCCTTTTCACTTAGTTGGAGATTTTGTTTTTGAATCTCTCCCCGATAGCCGTCCAGCAGCCGCAAGCACACGTTCACCGACTCCCGGGCCTGCGCCGGCAGTTGCAATCCCGCCAGCCACAGCCGCCCGCGCTTGCCGAACAAATCCGTCACCGGCGAATGCAGCCCCTGCTGATGCAGCACCGCGTGCACCTGGTTCTTCAGCCGCGTCCCCTGCCGCACCAGCGTCGCCCGCAACCGCACCTGCTGCCGTCGCGCCTGCGTCTCCCGGTCCGCCTTCCACGACTCCGGCAACAAGTCGCAGCGCAGCAAATGCGCCAGCGTCGCCGAATCCACCCGGTCGTTCTTCAGCTTCGCCGACGCGATCGCCTTCACCCGCTGCGGATGCACCAGCACCAACCGCTTCACTGCCGGTTCCACCACCTCGCGAAACCCCGGCCTGAAGCCACACGCCTCCACCGCCACCTGCACCTCCTGCCCACGAAACTGCCGAAAATACCGCCGCAGCGCCAGCTTCTCATTCGTCACCGGCCCGCTCTGTATGATCTTGCCTCTTGCTTCCAGCGCCGTCATGTAACAGAATCTCTGGTGAAGATCTACGCCAACGTGGATCATCTCGTGCCTCCTTCAGGGCTTGTGCTTCGAGCACGTACTCTACCCTTGGAGGCACGCCTTTTTTGTTTTCATTACATCTTCGCGAAGCGAAGGACCTCCATCTGCTCGGTACTCGCCATTTGTACTCGCCGTGAAAAACTCATGGCAGATAAGGCAGGGCATCCGTACTCTCAACAAATTTGCGCAAACCCGCTTCCACCGTCGGACGTGCGAACAGTTCGCAAAACGTATCGATCTCCCTTCGCAATTCTTCCAACGGAATCGGTTTGATAAATTTTTTCGCCGCCGCCGCCGTTGCATGATCAAACTTTCCCAGTTGCGCCGCCGCGGCCCGAGCCGCTCGCAACGCTTCGCCCTCACTCACTACCTGGCTCGCCAATCCGATCTGCTGCGCCTTGGTTGCGTTAAAGCTGCGTCCCGTTAGCAACAGATCGCGCACTATAGCATTCCCGAGATCCCGCTTCAGACGCGGAATCCCACCAAACCCTGGGATCAATCCCAATCTCAATTCTGGAAAACAAAAGCGCGCCATCTTATCCGCAATGATCAGATCGCAGGCCAGCGCCAGCTCGAAACCACCCCCGAACGTTACTCCATGCACAGCCGCGATCGTAGTCAGAGGCGCGGCATCAATCAGATTGAACACCCGGTGTATGCGCTCCAGAAAATCCCGCACTCCCTTCGAAGCCTCAGACTTCTCCATCGTCCGCGACCGCTGATACAGTTCGCGCAGATCGGCGCCAGCGCAAAATCCTGCCTTGATCTCGCTATAAATAATGAGCGCGTGCGCCTCGGCCTGCATAAGCTGCAAAGCCGTTGCAAATTTCTCAAACTCCTCGAGCGACGACGATCCCAGCTCGTTGCAAGGCGCTCGATGAAGCGCTAACTCGATGACACCGTCGGCAATTGTCCACGACAAAGCGCTTGCGCTGCCGTGCTCCAGTAACGTCGTCTCAGATTTTCCTTCGTGCACCTTAGTGTCCTTCGCAGTCTACAACTTTTTCGCGGGACTCTACCGCCTGTCTCACGCCGTACAACTCCTCAATCTCATTCTTCATGCGCGCTGCGATCACGTCCCTCTTCAGCTTTCCGTTCGCCGTTAACATGCCGCTCTCAATGGAGAATGCTTCCTCCCGCACAAAAAACGCGCGTACCTGCTTGTAATGCGGTAAGTCGGGATTGACCGCATCAAGCGCTGCTTGCACGTGCTCAGGCTTCACGCTCCCGGTCACGATCGCCGATAAATATCCGCGACCATTTCCAACTACGACTACCTGCTGCGACTCCGACAATTGCTTCGCAATCGCACTCTCAATCGGCTCGGGAGAGATTTTGTGCCCGGATCCGAGTACGATCAAGTTCTTGATCCGCCCTGCAATCCGCCAATTTCCCGCGGCATTCACTTCACCCTGATCGCCGGTATGAAACCATCCTCCGCGCAACGCCTCGGCCGTCTGCTCTGGACGCTTCCAGTAGCCCGAAAAAACGTTTGGACCACGTACCACGATCTCGTCATTCTCTCCGAGTCTCATTTCCATGCCCGGAATCGCCGGACCAACACGCCCCACCTCGACGCGATTCGGATCGTCCATCGTGCAAATGGCCGTGGTCTCCGTGAGCCCGTAAACCTGCAGCACACGGATCCCCAGCATCATAAAATAGAGTTGCGTCTCCACGCTCAGCGGCGCCGAGCCACAAATCAGCGCCTTCAAATTCTTCCCGATCATCTTCTTCCGGATCGCCGGAAAAACCAGTCTCTGCGCCAGGCCCAGCCACAACCCATCACCGGCTTTCGGATGCCCCTCCTGTTTTCGCGCCCATGCTCCCTTCGCTCGCGAATAGATCGCCTGCGCCACTCCACCCGTCTGCCACAATTGTTGGTCGACCGCCCGCCGCATGCGCTCGAGCAATTGCGGAACATTCAGAAAATAATCCGGCTCAACCGCCCTCATGTCATTCGCAATCTTCGCCAGGTCCATGTTGATGGTAACCAGGCTCCTGCGCATCAGGAATGTGAGCAACGCAATCCAGGATGCGGCAAACGTGAAGGGCAAATAGTGAAAGACATGGTCTTGCTTCGCTGAACCTGACATGAGCTCGCCCAATCGTTCTGCGGTTCGGTCGAGCATAAAACCCACGTTCGCCGCAGTCAGCACCACCCCCTTGGCTTCGCCCGACGTGCCCGAGGTGTAAATAATCGTTACCGGATCGTCTTTCCCTACTTGCGGACGCTCCAACTGCACTCCATCCACGCCCGCGAAAATCTCGTCAAACAAAAACTGCTGCGGCGCCTCAGCCCAGTTCCCGACGATCGCATCCCGCAAGCCCGCATCGCCACAGCACACCAGAGACGGCGTGCAGTCCTTCATCATCGCGACCAATTCCGACGGCGCCTGACGAGAATACAGCGGCACCACAATCAAGCCTTCCGCGGTGAGCGCCAGATCCATCGCGACCCAGCGAATGCTGTTTCCCGCCAGCAAGCCGCACCGGTCGCCCTTATTCAAGCTTTTCGAAGCAATGAAGGTCCTGGCCTTGCGCACAAGTTCCAGCAACTCATTCCCAGTCACCCCGGTGATTTGGCCTTCATGAATTTCGGCAAGAATACGACTCTCCGCGGCCGCCCGCAGTTGCGAAAAAATCTCCCCGATAAATGGAATCGCTGTGCTCAAGATGTGGATTGTAAAATCGAGGGATGAGGAACAGATTTCTTCCCCTCGAGATCCACGCTACCTTCGCGTCTCTGCGTCAAGCTGTTCCTTGCATTGCCAGACAGGTGCGTTCGAAACGCTAACTATAAGCCGTCACTAGCGCATGCAGCCCTGCGCTCATCGGCGGCAGGTAATCCTCCCAACTCCACTCTCCCCGCCTCGTCTCAAACTCCGGATATCTTCTTTGCACTTCCTCTTCAAAATACACGCCCATGCGCGCCATCACTTTCAAATTTCTCACTACCGTGTGCGCAATCCCATCCGCAATCGCTTCGCCGTCACAACTGAGTTTCTCCAAAGCCGCGAGCAGCTTTCCCTTGAGTTCGGGGTCGTCCACAGTCATCAGCAAATCCGCATGGCCGCGCTCCCGCATCAGGTTCCTGATGCGCTCATCCATGGTGATTCCAGCCGATGGCACAAGCGCCGGCATCGAAGTGACAATGCCGTGATACCGCGAAGACGCCATCATGTGGCACGCCCGCAGCACGCTCACCAGTTCATACATGTTGTACTCGTCCGAAGTCAGCACCGGCACACCGCCCAGCTTCTCGGCAATTCGCTTCGCCGGACGCGCATCCAGCCGCTCAGTCGCCGCCAGAATTACGAAAACATTTTTCTTCTTGCGGAATGCGTCCACCGCGCTTGCAATGGCGGTCCAATATTTCCTATAGGCCTCGTCCGCCGCCGGCCCGGAGTTGTGAAAATACACCGTGCGGTAATGGCTGTCTTTGTAGGCTCCGGTCAAGCTGCGTACCGCGTATTTCGCCACAGATGCCTTCACCGGCCACTCAAAGGGATTGATCGGACACACTACCAACACCGGGGTGCGCCCGTCCCAACCAACTTTCCGCAGCACGCTTTGTCCATACTCTGCCGGCCGCGGCTCGAACGTCCACGCGGTATCGGTGCCTAACTCGGTAGGCACCCCTAGCTCGCGCAGCACGGTCCGCGACTCTTCGTTGCGTGTGATGACAAATGAATTCCGGCAATACCGCCCGCACATTTTCGCCACGAGAGGATCCATGTGTCCTGCTTCGGCTCCATATCCTACGGATAATTTATTTTGTGCGGCCGCGATTCCCAGCGACCCGATCATCATTGTAGTCAGTGCATTCGCGAACTTGCTCTTGAACATCGATCCCTCGCACGCCACCACTCCGTCGTGCTGCGGCACTTCATTTGCCAGGAATGGCGGAAAAATGTCCGGCAGATGCACTTGCTTCGAGCCTTCGAAATATCCGCGCGAGAAATCGAAGTTCTGGCTCATCACGCTGAACTCGACTTGCTCTGCGCCAAGGATGTGCCGAATCTGCCGCAGCATTTCCTCGACCCGCACGTCGGACCCCATGTTCCTCGTACCGTTATAACCCGCAAACAACAACCTCAACTTTTCACCGGGCCGCCAGCGCTTTCCGGCGCCTAGCATCCATCCCGCCTTGGCGCGTTCGATGGAACTGCTGACCCAAGCCTCCAGAATGAAGTCCATCATGCGGCAGTTCCTCCCGCTGCTCTTGGCCAGGGCTGGTATCGATATGCGAATTCGTTTTCGCTGCTGAACTTCAGCAGCGGATAACAGTACTGCGAAAACGGCACGGGCTTTTTCCCCAACTCCCTTATGACGCGGCTGTTATCGAAGACAGTGTTCCACACCAGATAAGGCATGAATACCTTCATCAGCGAAGCGCTTTTTCCGAGCGGCCCCTTACGGTTGGCCAAAAGATTCAACGACCCCGAAAATGGCTTTTCCGCGACCGGCACAAACACGGGAGCCCGTTTGTTCTGCGCCGCGGCCAGCGCAGCCGTAATTTCGCGAAACGTTTGCGAACCGATCCCCGACGAAAGATGATAGGTATCGTGTTCTGGCTGGTCCTTTTGATGCAGGGCGGCAATCGCATCCGCGACAAAATCCACGTTCACGATATCGATCTTGTCGTTCGCACGAAACGGCAACACCGGCAGCCCAGCCAGAAACACAAACGCCTTCACCATTTCGAACTGCGTTGTCTCCGCATATCGACTGTCGCCCAGCACAATGCTCGGCCGGAAAATCGTCTTCGGCGTTTCCGGTAGAAGCACGCGCATCATGTGCTCGCAGAATTTTTTTGTCCGAGCATACGGATCGTAATCCGAGCGCTCCCAATCGATCGACCGGTCTTCGCCCACCAACTCGTTCTGCCGCTTCCCTGCGACCGCAACCGTACTCACCTGGCTGAAGCGCCTCAAACCGTGATAGTGTTCGGCGTGCCGCGCCAGCGTCAGCACCTCCAGCGTGCCCCGAAGATTCACGTTCAGGCAGCTCTTTTCTGATTTCCGGTTCAGCGACGCCGCGCAATGAATCACCGAATCACTCGTGTGTACCAACCGGTCATAATCGTCGCGCGTTAGTCCGAATCCCGGCTCCGTCAAATCCCCGCGGAAGACGCGCATTCTGGTCTGCAGATACTCGTAAAACTGCGGAAACTCAAGATGTAATTGCAGCGCCTGCCACAAGCGGTTTTCCGCTTCGCTGACATCCCGCGCCCGCACCAGCACATTCAAAGCCGCGCCATGGTCGCGCAGCAGATTCGCTGCGACGTGCGCCCCTATGTAACCGGTAGATCCAGTCAAAAATATTGCCATTCACCACTTCTCATTCATGTTTTGGCGCATCTTTTTGAGGAGGAGCGGCCCGTATGAGCTTGCCCCGGGCCTGCCGAAGGCGCCGCGCAGGCCTTTCGTGGAAGAGCGGCGCTTGAGCGCCGCGTAAGCCGCGGCACATCCGCGGGGCTTTAGCCCGTGAGGCAGAATCATCACCACGCTCCCCCGTCGGTGCCGGTCTTCACCGTTTCTCCGTTCTGCAAACTCCGTGCTGGACGCGCCTCCAGCGGCCTTCCTTCGATCAAAGGATAAGTCCATCGCCGCAGCGCGGGAATATGTACGTTGACCCAGTAGTCCCACCAGTCGAGGGTTCGCGCTTTGTATCCAAACTCTTCGCGCTCCTCTTCTATCAACGCGTGCGAAAGCTTCTCCACGTTATCTGCCGCAAAATCGTGCTCATTAAACAGGATGAAGGGCTCGAACAACTCAATCAATTTCTCCACCCGCTCCAAATTTCTCTCCGCCTTCACCAACGGGGTCTTCTTCAGCGGCAGCGGCGACATGATTCGTTGAATCGACTTCACAATCGCCTTCTGCGCCGGCGCAGACATGCGCTGGTACCGCGTCTTCGATACCGGAATCGCATCGAAGCGCAACCGCAGCCACGATTCGAGCCCCTCCTGCGCCCGGTAATGCTTGCGGTGTGCCAGCGAGGTCAACTCGATCGACCGGCCCATGTCGCAAGGATTCGTCACCGAAGTCGCCAGTTGGTACAACTGATCGTGCCGCCGCTCGACGATGGCCGCGGCAATCAAAGTCATGCCGGCGCACACCGCATCGACCGGAATAATGTCCAGCCGCTTGCTCTCATTCGAGGGCAACTGTCGAAAGTACGTCCCTAACAAGTAAGATAGCGACGCCGAAGTATTGATCCCTTCATTCCATCCCACGAACGGCTTGGCTACCGAGGTTTCGACAATCGCCGGACGTACCACGGCAATCGGCAGCCCCGCGCCATATTTCACGATGAGCGATTCCGCCAGGCTCTTGGTCAGCGTATAAGTATTCGGCCAGCCCAGTTCCTTGGCCCGCCGCGTGCCCGCCTCGGTCAGGTAAGTCCTCAACCAACGTATCCGGTTTTTGCGGATCTGATTCTCCAACGCCGCGCCCTGCAGCCCTTTCGCTGCGTGCTCCTTCGCCAGCGATTGCGACCTCAGCCCAGCCGTTACTTCCGTGCCTTCGGCCTGCGCCTCCGCCTTCGCGATCAATTCATGCAATGACGCTAATTCCTGCTCCGCATCGAAGCCGGGCACGCGATGCGGAGTGTAATTCGGAATCAACTTTTCCGTCACCCTGCCATCCCTTTCGCCGGCTACGTAGCACGTCGACAAATGCAGTAAGCCCGAATGATCGGCGCCGCGCACGAATTCGAGGATATTCATCGCCGCATCGGTGTTGGTTGTCAGCGCATCCCGCAGGTCAGGATTGAAGTCCGTCAATCCTGAACTGTTCACGATTAGATCAAGATTTCGCCGCAGGCGTCGCGCCACGTCCGCGTTTAAACCCAAGCCGCACTGCGCAACGTCTCCCTCCACGACTTCGACCTTCTCCCGCAGATAGTCTGCAAAACCGAGGCCGTATTTCTCAAACAGCGGATCGAACACCGGCGATTCTTCCACTATCTTTTCAAAGCGCCGCTGCGCCGGATTCGATTTCTGCCTCCGGATAAGCAAATAAATGCGCTCAATCTTCGGCAACTCCATCAGACTGTTGGCCAGCCAAACCTTGCCAATAAATCCAGTCACGCCGATCAACATCACGTGCTTGCCTGCCAGGGCTCGCCGCACGGAGAATCCTACCGCTTGCCGCTGCCCTTCGAAATGCACGATTGGACGTTCCTCCGCCGCCGGTTCCCGTTCCGAACCAATCACCGCCCCGCGCAACTGCTCCAGAGAAATATCTAACTGCCGGGCTAGCGTTTTCGGCGCGCGCCGCCCATCCGGACTCTGCTCTTGAATGAGCGCGAATGCTCCCCGCGGCCGAACCACCGGCTCCAGCAACCTTCCCGTAGCAACCCCGTCGCGAAAATCCAGCCGGTTCGCCACCAGTCGCTTCACCCCAAGATGCAGCGCCAGCGGCTTCATCACATGCTCCAACCCCTGGCTCACCAGCACCACATCCGCGCCCGCGCGCACCAATTCTTGCACGCGTTCCACTCCGTGCGCCTTCAACTGCGGCTTCAATTTGTATTGGAAGTATTCTTCACCGAGCAGATCCAGCCGGTCCCGCGTCACGCCCCGCAACGCCGTGTGAACTACGCGCGTGGCGAATTTGCGATTTGTCGAATAGAGAAACGGACGCAACACCGCCATCAGGAAGATCAGTCCTCGGCGCCGGATGCGTTCCGTGAACGTCTGCGCGTTCCATGTAAAGAACGCAACCGGCTGCACCACGGTTAGGTCAAGCAAGCTTCCCTCGACTCGCCAATACACCGTGGGGGACGTGACCGCCGACACTCCGGTCGTCACGCTGGGGGACGCGCTGGGTTTGTGGTTTGACTGTTCCAAAGTGTTCTTATGTCCAGACTGCAGGCTTGCCGCTCTCAGAACAGGCGAATCTTCTATTGTAAACAAAGCGTGTCAAGTTTCCGAGCCTTATCCAATAGGCGTAGTCCCAATTTCACCACAAATCTCAGGATGGAACACCTGCGAGTCGGAGCCTCCCTGTAACTTCGTGTCCTTTGTGGCTCGCAAATTTAGGACATTTGCCCCAACCGAGGCAGAGAGTACGCTGGGCGCCGCTATACTCGCAACCTCTTGCGGATCTCCGTCACGATTTCTTCCGGCGTCCCGGCGATGTCGGCCACCACGGCGGCCGCACTGGGCTCTTCCAGATCGGCAAACTGCCCGGCAAGAATTTTCTCGTCGGCGAAATGCCCATGCCTCGCCTCCAGGCGATGTGCGATTAATTCCACACTTCCTTTCAGATACACAAATTTGATCGCTGGATCTATCGTGAGCATCTCTCGATATTCTTTCTTCAGCGCCGAGCAAGCCAGCACCAGGTTGTGCCCCTCAGCATCCTGTTTCGCAATCTCTGCTCGCAACCGCTCCAGCCATGGCCGACGGTCGTCATCGTTCAGCGGAATTCCATGCCGCACCTTTTCCACGTTCGACTGGGGATGAAAATCATCGGCATCCGCAAACCTCCATCGCAACTGCTGCGCCAACAGACTTCCCACGGTCGTCTTCCCCGAGCCTGTCACACCCATCACGATGATGATCAAGTTACGCCTTTATTTGTAGGGAATGGCCGTCTGTTGCGACGCCCATCCCACGCTCGGTACCGAACCCCAAAACATTCTTGCGGAAGGAATGTAGGTTGTCATTCGTCCGGTCGGCGCGGTGCGGACGAACGCCTGGAAGCGCCAATTCAACACATCTTTCCCGTCAAATTCACGGAGCATGGGCTTGGTTCGATGAAATAGAAATATATGCCCCTTCGAACTTGCGACGACCGCAGAGTCTTCTCCGGCAATCGTCCCCGTAGAAACTTGAAGAAGTTTCGGCACGACATAATTGGGGGTTCGGGAACCACCTGAAATTGAATCGCCTTTACTGTGGTTTGCTAAACCCCGGCATGAAATGGCGAGAAAACTGACAGCATATTCGCAGCCAGTTCTCCATATCCCCGACCTGCACAGCGTTTCAAGGTCGTCGGTACTTTACCGCAGGGGCGGAGAACTGAAGTCTTGTGGCTGGAGTTGGCAGTCCTCTCCATGCAAGCGGACAAGCGGATGGCTTCCCCTAAAACCTGGCCGAGTCTGGCGCCGTCACCGGACCGAGACCTATAGGAGTTGGGCTGCCGGGGACGTTCTCTTTTTCTCGTATGCTGTTAGTACGCGATCAATTTCCTCCAGCAGGGCTTGGAACTTCGCGGGATCACTTTCCCGCTGCAGCTCTGAGCATAGCTTGCGCCAGAGGGGTGGCTCGATCTCGTTCGGACGGGGCATAGTGTTACCCCTCCAATCTCCGAGCAGAACCACACTACACCTACTCCCCTCCAAATACAAGATTTGCGGGGACAGGGACTTCCAAGGGAAAACAACAGGGAGCGAGAATAGGGTTCAGCACCAGCCCTCGCTCCGATCTCCTTCACCAGCACTATGTATGCATGTTTATCTCACGTGCTCGGCACAACGTCTGTGATGAACGAACCAAGGAGTTGTGGAAAATCTGCATCGAGTTCATGCAATTGATTCAGCAGCCGGATGAGCGGCTGGAGCGCGAGAAATCTCAAGACTCAACCGACAGCCCATTTATTCACACGGCTGTAACACTCGTTGCGTATAGTGGCGAACTTCAACGGTCGCAACACCTTTCAATCACCCTTACGAACCGAGGAAAACCATGGCCACTGCATCGCAGACCGTGCTCGACCAAAAACTCTCTCGTTCTCCCGGCAAAGTCGGCATGCTGATTTTCGGCGTCGTGCTGGCAATCGGTGTCGCCTATGCCGGTTCCAGCCTGCTGCACGATCTTTCATTCGTACATAGCGAGTCCATCCTGCCCTATGTACTTCTTGCGATCGCGCTTCTGGTGGCCCTGGGCTTCGAATTCGTCAACGGATTCCACGACACCGCCAACGCTGTCGCTACCGTTATCTACACCCACTCGCTCGAGCCGCACGTCGCAGTGGTTTGGTCCGGCTTCTGGAATTTTCTCGGAGTGTTGGCCTCCAGTGGCCTGGTAGCCTTCGCCATCGTCTCGCTGCTACCGGTGGAATTGATTCTGCAGGTGGGCAGTAAAGCCGGGTTCGCCATGGTCTTCGCTCTGCTCGTCGCCGCCATCATCTGGAACCTCGGCACCTGGTGGTTCGGATTGCCAGCCTCCAGTTCGCATACGCTGATCGGGTCTGTAATCGGCGTCGGTATCGCCAACCAGCTTATGAATTCCAGAACGGCAACCAGCGGGGTTGACTGGGGCCAGGCCGCGAGCATCGGCAAATCGCTGCTGCTGTCGCCCATCGTCGGATTCGGCCTTGCGGGGTTGTTGCTGCTTCTCGCCAAAGCCCTCATCAAAGATCCGAAACTTTATCAGGCGCCGGAAGGCACCGAGCCGCCTCCGTTCTACATCCGCTGCCTGCTCATCCTTACCTGCACTGGCGTCAGCTTCTTCCATGGCTCCAACGACGGCCAAAAGGGTATGGGCCTGATCATGCTCATTCTCATCGGCACCGTGCCCACTGCGTACGCTCTAAACCACGCGGTCACCTGGAAGGATTCCCAGGATTTCATCGCCGTCTCTACCCAGGCCGCCGACACCTTGTCCAAGTATGTGAGCCCCAACGCCGCGATCGGCGACGCCCACGATGACGTTACCGAATACATCCGCACTAAGGATTTCACGCCCAACACCATGCTCGCGCTGCGCACCATGGTCAACGACATCGGCACCGAAACCTCTCTCTACCGAGAGCTGAAGAATGTCCCGAACGATCGCGTGCGCAACTTCCGCAATGACATGTATCTCATCAGCGAATCGATACGCCTTATGCAGAAGAGTGGCAATCCGCAGTTTACCGCCGCAGACAAAGCCGTCTTGGCCAACTACAAAAAGCACATCGATCACTCGACCCGCTTCATTCCTCTTTGGGTGAAGGTCGCCGTAGCCATGGCTCTTGGGCTGGGCACGATGGTTGGCTGGAAGCGCATCGTGATCACCGTGGGTGAAAAGATTGGCAAGAGTCACCTGACCTATGCCCAGGGCGCGGTTGCCGAAATCACCGCCATGGCGACCATCGGCGCTGCCGACGGATTCGGTCTCCCCGTCAGTACTACTCACGTACTCTCTTCCGGAATTGCCGGCACTATGGCCGCCAACCAGTCCGGAATTCAGTGGTCCACCGTGCGCAATCTGGCTCTGGCCTGGGTGCTCACCCTGCCCGTCGCCATGATGCTCTCGGGATCGTTATTCTGGTTGTTCCGCAAAACGTTCTAAAACCAGGACGTGCTAAAACGAAGGCGTTCTAAGACTAAGTTAGCCAGTCTGGTTCCCGCCTCAGAGAGGGTAGCTAGCTACCTTTTGCCGGCGTGTATCATCTCAAAAGGGAGGAATTTCCCATGAATCCCTTTTGTCGGCTGCCTGCTGTCTTTTGTTTGCTCGTTCTCGTGATCTCTCCGATATTCATTTCACAACTTCACGCCGGTAACGAAGTGCTGGGCGAGGTTGAACTCGTCGGCGCCTCCAAAGTCGAGAACACCTCCGGCGTTTGGGTCGATGGACAATACATCGGTTATCTGAGCGAACTCAAAGGGTCGAAAAAGCTCCTACTTCTTCCCGGCGCGCACGAGATCACGGTGCGTCAGGGCGGCTATCGAGATTTCGTGCAGAAAGTTACGGTGCGGGCCGGAGAAAAACAGAGCATAGCGGTAAAGATGGAAAAAGACACTCGGATACAGATGCCGACAGTCACCGCCGAGATCAAGCTGGACGTTAAACCAAATCGAGCCGCAGTATTCGTGGACGGCGTCTTCGTTGGCCATGTTGCCGAATTCGAAGGTATGGGCAAGGCTTTGCTCGTGGCTCCCGGGAAGCACGCCATCAAAATGAGTTTGCCGGGGTATCGGGACTTTGAGACCGACATCGATTTGGTGGCGAATCAGAAATCGACGATCAAAACCGAAATGGTGAAAGGCGGCCCGGCAGAAGGAACTTCATTGCCTCAGTGAAGGGAAACAGGGACCCGCAAATCAGGCAGAGGCGCTTGCGGTTAGCCCTCGCTGTTTGCGTAACTCTGCCAGAAACGATTCGGCCGGAAGCGTAGCTTGATTTCGGAACAGCCCAAGCAACGCGTCTTCTGGTTCAGAGGCTGGCGAAGCGGGTGAATTTGCGACAGACTCGATCTCAAGGCCTTCGGGCTCCACGAGCAGTTCAGGCAGCACGTCGCGATTCTCGGTGAGCAGGCCTAGGAACTTCTCCAGCATGGAACGGTGTTCCAGGGTGCTCTGGGTAAATTCCACACCCATTCCCTGATCCGAGTGCATAACGCGAACCACGCCTTCGATTTTCAGATCGACTCCCGCAGCGCTCATCGACAGGGTCACGCGCGTGGAAACGGGAAATGGCGAGGTAATTTCGAGGTAGCACCCGCCCAGACTCAAATCCGTAAGACGGCAGCGCGCCGGCGGATCGTCCTTTTCTACGTCGGGCGCATTGCGACTGAGCCATTCCCGCAGTTGGCGCGCAAAATCCGGAGACTGATTCTCGAAGCGTAATCCCACCTGCGTCCCCGCCGCCTCCCAGGCAAACTCCGCATCCACTTCGAGAGGCTTTGTGGATCCCGGCAGCGTGAATGCGAGCAACCATCGGCCATGGGCCTTGCTGCGACGGGGTAAGCCGACGGCGAGGCCGCCTTCGCCCAGATCCGTGGTATTTACCTTGAATTGTACATCCGACTCGCGGCTCCGCATCGTAATCGGAATTCGAACCAACACACGCGAATTGCGGCGCCGTTCTTTCTTCATCAACGCTCTCGCCGCCCGAAAACTTGACTTAGCTCGCTCCGCCGATACCGGCTTGTAAAGCACGAAGTGAGCTCCGATTTCGAAAGCTGACCGCAACCCGGTTGCTGGGTCTAGGATGGCTACAGCTACCGCCCTCTTGTTGCACGGAGCGCTCCGCGCGCTGCGCAGCACCGCCGCCGCGCCCGGACCAGCGCAATCCACAATGATGGCCTCAAACCGATCCCGGGTCAGATGCCGCAAAGCGACTTCAGAACTGCTACAGTGCTCGACCGCAATGTCAAGATCGCCTAGAGTCCGGCGCAGTACCCGCACGATTTTATCGTCCGAACTAAGCAAGAGTGTCTTGAGCTTCATGATCTTTGGGTGATTCCAGTTCAACTGGAAACGTTCCGCCCCTGGTCGTCCCCAGGAATGGTTTTACTGAGGACACGTCAGTGACGGAGCGCGGCCATACTTACTCTATGCCGCCCCAAAACTGGTATCAACGATACGGTGCACGCGGGGGTTACCCCAGTAATGTTTTGGCAGGGATCCGGAGCGCCGCCTAACCCTTGGGGAATGGCTGGAACTTGGAACTCTTTCCTTTTTCGGAGCTACCGTTCCGGGCCGCTGACAAATAACCGTCTTAGATACAATTAGTTAGGGACTCTTAATTCAAGTGATAAGGCTAAATTATGATTGACTTTCGCTCGATTTTACCCTAAGCTGCTGAGTCTCCGATTAGTTTGGCGGCTTCAATGGATGACTAGGAGATCTAGTTGTCGAACTTGCTTGTGTTTTCCATGCATCGCCATACTTTCTGGAGAATCAAACAGATAGAGCAATTGTTGAGTTCATTCCCTCATTTGTAGGAAAGGCAGTTTCAATGGCCAAGCGTCGCGGAAATCCAAACTGGGGCAAGCCCGAGCCAATCGGCCCAATTGTCCCCACCATCACGGAATTTGAACAAGTCGTGCGCGAGTACAAGCTCACTCCGGACCAATATCTGCGCTCTACACGCCTGCGCGAGTGGGCCCGCCGCAACAAGAACTCGAAATACATCCCCGAGCCTCTGCTGGAGGCCTGGGGGTTCGAAATCGAATCAACACTTTAGTCGATTTGATAGCACGATTTGCTAAGGGTCGCTCGAAAGCGACCCTTTTGCTTTGATATCTCTGAGCGGCATCTCGGAGCGGAAATGAGAGATTTTCCCGTGTCTCCTTTGTGCTCCGGTGTGTCCTTTCTCCCCATTCTATAGTGGCGCAACGATAACGGCGCCCAAGCCAGGCATTTGGTAGTGGTGCACTTTGACTGTCATCCTGCGCAAGCGTTCTTTGCGCGGCGAAGGATCCGGGCGATTCGCGCGAAGCGTCGCGTTCTTTACGACGCAATAATCGCGCGTTTGGATCGCTTCCTTATCAAAGTGCACCACTACCAGACATTTTCTGCCGGAAGGGCAAAAATGCCCTTTGGTGGCATGCCACGCCACTTGAGCTTTGGTGCAACCTGATGCATCGGAGTAGAATCTGATGACACAGGAGTGCGCCGTCCTTGTACGTAGGCTCCTTGTACATAGACTCCCCGCTCGAAAGTGCATCGCGTTCGTAGGGGGTACAGTCATGAGCAGATTCGTTCTTCGCAGATTCCTACTTGCGCTTGCTGCTTCCCTAGGTCTTCTTCTATCGCCATATCCAGCCTTCGCCCAGCACGGCGGTGGCGGTGGCCACGGCGGTGGTGGTGGCGGATTTCACGGTGGAGGCGGCGGTGGTGGCGGATTCCACGGCGGCGGCTTTGGTGGAGGCGGCGGCTACCACGGTGGCGGCGGATATTATGGCGGCGGTGGCTACCATGGTGGCGGCGGATATTACGGTGGCGGGCGGTCTTATGGCGGAGGAAGTTACGGCCGAGGCGGTGGCTTTCGTGGTGGATCAGCGGCCGGTCGTGAGGGAGCGGGCCGCGGTTCGTACGGCGGGTCCCAAACTGCCCGCAATTCCGGTTGGGGAAATCGGTCGTCTAATGTCCGTCCCGCAATCGCCGATGGCCAGTGGCATTCTTTCGGCAACGCGGGCAGTTCCCCGCGTTCTAGTGCCGGCAATTCCGTGCGTTCTAGTGCCGGCAATTCCGCGCGCTCCGGTGAAACTCGCACTTCCGGAGGCGCAGCGAACTCAAGCCTCTCCGCTCGTAACAGCAGAAGTTCCGATGGCGCTTGGCACTCCTTTGGCTCGTCAAGAGGCGACTCCGGTCTCGCCAACGGAGCCTCCAGAGCTGCGCCAGGCTTCGGTCGGGGTGGCTTTGGTCGGGGTGGCTTTGGTCGGGGAGGCGGCTTTGGTTGGGGCCGCGGTGGCTTTGGTTGGGGCCGCGGTGGCTTTGGTTGGGGCTGGGGCGGCTGGGGCTGGGGAGGTTGGGGTTGGGGCCTCGGCTTCGGATGGCCGTACTGGGGACTTGGCTGGGGGTTAGGCTGGGATCCTTGGTTCTACAACCCCTACTGGTATCCTCCGATGGCTTACCCCTACCCGGATTACGACTACGATGGGTCCGACGATCCACCGTACCGTCCGGATTCGTCGCCAGATTCGTCGTATAACCATGACAAGCCGACAGGCGACCTGCGCCCGTCAAGCTAGAACCAAAACTCGAGTCGTCACTAGGACCACTGCTTCGATCTCAACCCCGGCTCGGACCAAGGCAACATCGACTCAGTCCAGAACGGAGAGACGCAGCAGCTCAAAGCTGCGCCGAACCGTCCGGCTCCGGCGGCCTAAGAAGATGTGATTCCTGCTCGGTTCATACTGCGGTACGCTCTGCGCTACGCTGGATCTCGCGCTCGATACTCGCTATTGTATTGTTACAATAACCCACAATGACCGACCAAGCCTTTGCCGACGTTTCCACCGCGATTGAAGAAATCCGCGCCGGCCGCATGATCGTCGTAGTCGACGACGAAGACCGCGAGAACGAAGGCGACCTCACGCTGGCGGCCGAGAAGGTCACTCCCGAAGCCATCAACTTCATGGCGAAGTATGGGCGCGGCTTGGTTTGCCTTACGATGACCGAGGAGCGCCTCGATCACCTGCGTCTCGGCCCCATGAGCGCCGAGAATACGTCGCAGTATGGCACTGCATTCTGCGAAGCAATCGACGCGCGCGTCGGGGTGACTACTGGCATTTCCGCGTACGATCGCGCGCGCACCATTCAGGTGGCGATCGATCCCACAACGAAGGCATCTGACCTGGCGCGACCCGGACACGTCTTCCCTCTTCGCGCCCGCAAGGGCGGAGTGCTGGTGCGCGCCGGACAGACCGAAGCCTCGGTCGATCTCGCCCGCCTCGCCGGAATGATTCCCGCCGGCATTATCTGCGAAATCATGAAGGATGACGGGACCATGGCACGCGTCCCCGACCTCATCCAGTTCTGCACGCAACATAACGTCAAGATGCTTACCGTGGCAGAGCTAATCCGCTACCGCATGGCGCACGAACGCTACGTCCATCGCGTCGGCGAAGCCCTGGTGGAGACACGCTTCGGCGAATTCCGCCTGATCGCCTACGAGAGTGAAATCGACGGCGGAGAATCGCATGTCGCTCTGATTCGCGGCGATATCGAGAATAGCGAGACGCCGGTGCTGGTGCGCATGCATGCCCATTGCCTGATGGGCGACGTCTTCGGCGCAACTGGATGTGAGTGCCATGCCACGCTGCAAGGTTCGCTCCGCCGAATCGCCGATGAGGGACGCGGCGCTCTAATCTATCTGCATCAGACCTCCCAAGGCTTTTCAGTCGATAAAGTGGGCGAGCGCAGCGCGCTCACCTTCCATCACGGCCGCAAGCTGCCCTCGTTGCTCGACAACGAAAGGCAGACGCAGCGCGAGATCGGAATCGGCGCCCAGATTTTGTCAGACCTGAACCTGAGGCGAATCCGTCTACTGACCAACCGTCCCAAACGTGTAGCAGCGCTTGAAGGATTTGGAATCGAGATTGTCGACCAGGTGCCGGTGGAGCTAAGCGGAACGAAGGCAGGTAAAAACTAAAATCTGCTGGCCGGTGTGGCCGCATTACACGGTGCTAGAATGGTTTTCTCACGACGACCTCGGCCTCGCGAATAAAAAACTGCGCCGAGCATTGTTCCGAACCGCAGATCACCGGAATCAGGCCATTGATTTGCCGGCGCGTGATCAGTCCCAGCATGCCGCAAGAAGGACAGGCCAGCACGGCCCAGTATGGATCTTCCTTTTCGCCAACTTCGCCAGCGTTTTCTAAAACAAAAACGGTTCCGGGCTGCATCTGTTCGGGAATCCATTCATTCAGAATATCCAGTTCTCCGACCATGCATTCCTCCTGTGGACTAACCCCTTCCTGGAATCGGACCGGCATGTTCTATCTACGAAACCTTTCTAGCACGGCGCCGCTCAGACAACCCCGTTACGGAAGTACTCGCCTTGCGCGCGATCACCTCAGCGCGCACCTGCCGCACCGCGTCGCTCAGACAGATGCCCAAAATGGGCTGACTCGAATTCTTCAGTATGTCCACAATCTGTCGCGCCGAAGTTTCCAGATACAGATGCGTGCCATCGGTAAGCAAGTGAACATCAGAATTTCGTGCAACGATTTCTGCCAGACCTTTGCCAAACTCTCGTTGCAAGAAACGAATTACCTTGCCTACCCTCTGCAGCGGGAAACCCTTGCGGCGCAATTCGCAGATCACCGCCATTTCCAGAACGTTCTGCATGGAATACAGCCGGCGATGGCCGACGCGCTCGGCTTTTACCAGGCCTCTTTCGTCCCACCACTGAAGCTGGCGGGAAGTGACCCCGGTTAGCGCCGACACCTCGCGGGATGAAAAGCGATCCGGCATTTTCCCTGTTTATGTTTGAAACAATCCACCAGCGAAATGTTTCAAACATTCTAGACATGAGTTGGTGCATGTCAACAGGAGATTCGAATGAGGAGGGTAACTAGAAGAATGCCGGGAAGATTACTGGAAGGAGCCGCCGCCGACGAAGTGCACGATTTCGAGCCGGTCGCCGTCCTTAAGCAGCGTCTTTGCCCAGCGATCGCGGGGGGTAATGGCGCGGTTGAGTTCGATTGCCACGCGGTCCGACTTCATGCCCAGGGCTTCGATCAGCGCCGTCAGCGTAAACTCTTCGGGCAGCGTGGGGTCGGGGAAGATACGCTCTTCACCGTTGATATGAATTCGCATGTCTGAATATTCTCCCACAGTAGGCGATAAGACCCGATCACTCCGCTTTGCGCAGCGCAAATTTACGGGTGACCGTCCGGCCTTCGTGATTGGCTTGCACCATCACAGACGAGTCCGGTAAATCGGACTCCTCTACCTCGAAGGAGATCGAGGCACCTCCCGCAGAATCGGTGACGGCTTGCGTGTAGAAAGGAGCTGCGTCAGGGCGGGCGAAACGAAAGGTGAGACGCGCACTGCCGACTGCGGCTCCGCCCTCGGTCACGCGCAACTGCATGGTCAGATTGCGATTGGCGTGAACGGAGGTGGCGTTCTCCCATTGCACGTCCAGTTGCTTGATGCCGGCCAACGATTCGCCTTCCGCCTTATCGAGGACCCTCTCTAACTTCCCTTCTCGAATCGATTCCAGTACCAGCCGATGTTGGTCGCGAAGTTGCTGCTCTTTTTGCGGATCGCCGTAACCCGAATCCTGTGCGGAGCCGTACGGAATCGCCTTCTTGCCCACGCACTGGCCGCGTACGAAGACCTGCGTCTGAAGCAGTTTTTCGCTCTCGCGCGCTTCGCTTTGCACGTGGTAGATGGTGTCGCCGTGCTTAACATCAGTATTGAAGCCGAAAATCATAGGAAACTTAGAAATCGGGTCATGGGATGATTGAAAACCTATGCGGCTTGAAGCTTACAGCATCCGGCGCGCTTTCAAGAGTGATTTTCAATGGGCCGGAGATTTCCAATAACCCGATGATCCGATCGCGAATGATCTGATCGCGAAATCGCCAAACTCTTCTTCTCCGTTCCCTTGACACTCTCGCGCACCAGCCCCTAATCTAGAGTCTTTAAGCGACGCATCGCGCGAATTATATATACCCGCTCCCATGCCAGACAATTATTTTGCTCGCTACCTGCCTTTTCTGATTCATGTTCTGCTGGCTGGCGGCTTTGCGATTGCAGTTGTCTCCCTTTCGTGGTTGATCGGGCAACGCAAGCCGACGCGGGCCAAAAACCTCGCTTATGAATCCGGCATGACTCCGGTGGGGGATGCGCGCGGGCGCTTCTCTGTGCAGTTCTACCTCGTCGCCATGCTGTTCATTCTCTTCGATGTGGAAGCTGTATTCCTCTATCCCTGGGCGGTAATTTTGCGCGATCTCAAGCACTTTGGCCTTTGGGAGATGTTCGTCTACATCGGAATTGTGCTGGTTGGTTTTTTCTATGCATGGAAAAAGGGCGTTCTGGACTGGGGCCCGACCGCAGTGCGCCGAGGAGAACGTTAGTGCCGCTGAACCCCGCCATCACTGATCTTGAAAAACTGAAGGGTCATCCGGCCGTAGCATGTCTGCTTGCCTGGAACCCGGCGGCCGTCACAGGGATAAAGTTCGATCGCGATGAGATGACGATCTACGTTGATCGCGCAAACATTCGCGAGGCTTGCGCGCTGCTGCGCGATGATGCGGAGTGCGCCTTCAATTTCCTCTCGGACGTGACCTGCGTCGATTTGTATCCCTCCGAGCCAAGATTTGAAGTCGTCTACCACCTGCTGTCGATGCCGAAGAAGGAGCGGGTGCGCCTGAAAGTTCGGCTGGAAAGTTCCAGCCTGGCGGTCGAATCGCTTACCTCGGTTTGGCCCGGTGCAAACTATTTTGAGCGTGAAATATTCGACTTGTTCGGCATTCGGTTTACCGGGCACCCATACTTGCGGCGGCTCCTAATGCCCGAGGAGTGGGAAGGCCATCCCCTCCGCAAAGACTATCCGGTGGAGGGCTACCGCTAAGCATGGCGCACCTTTCTGCCACGCCTGTGCTTGAACCCGGACAGGATCGGACGATGATCCTGAATATGGGGCCGCAGCACCCGTCCACCCACGGCGTGCTGCGTGTGCTGCTTGAGATCGATGGCGAGACCATCGTGCGAATCATGCCCGACATCGGCTTCCTGCACACGGGGATTGAGAAGACGTGCGAGGCCAAGTTTTACCAGCAGGTGGTGCCGCTTACCGACCGCATCGACTATTTGTGCCCCATGACCAACAATCTCTGCTATGTGCTGGCGGTCGAGAAACTTTTGGGGCTGGAGATTCCTCCGAAGGCGCAGTGGATGCGGGTGCTGATGAACGAATTGACCCGCATCAACTCGCATCTGGTGTGGCTGGGCACGCACGCGCTCGACATTGGCGCGATGACGGTATTTCTCTACTGCTTTCGCGAGCGCGAAGAAGTGCTGAAGATGTTCGAGATGATCAGTGGACAGCGCATGATGACATCTTATTTTCGGATTGGAGGCATTGCCCTCGAACCTCCTCTCGGATTCTTCGATCGGGTTCGCAAATTTGTCGATCGCTTTCACGAGAAGGTCGACGAATACGAAAACTTGCTCACGGGAAATCCGATCTGGATGATGCGGACCAAGGGTGTGGCGAGACTAACGGCAGAAGATGCGATTGCGCTGGGCGCCAGTGGCCCCACCCTGCGGGGAAGTGGCGTGGACTTCGATCTGCGACGCGATATGCCCTACTCGGGCTATGAGAATTTCAAGTTCAAGGTTCCGGTGTCGCGGGATGGCGATGTGTTCGCCCGTTACATCTGCCGGGTGCGGGAACTGCGAGAATCGAACGAGATCGTGAAGCAGGCGCTGGACGGCATGCCGGAAGGCCCGATCAAGGCCGATGCACCCGGCATTGTGCTGCCCGATCGGGAGAAGATGAAGACGCAGATGGAAGCCCTTATCTATCACTTCAAAATCATTACCGAGGGCTTCGCGGTGCCGGCGGGCGAGGTTTATCAGGCCGTCGAATCACCTCGTGGCGAGATGGGCTACTACGTCGTCAGTGACGGGACGTCGAAACCATATCGCGTGCATATGCGGGCCGCATGCCTGGCGAATCTGCAGACGCTGCCGAAGATGTGCGAAGGCGCTCTGATCGCGGATGTAGTTGCGGCGATTGGATCGATCGACATTGTGTTGGGAGAGATTGACAGATGAAATTCTCCGAAGAATTCGAAACGCGGTTTACCGAGATGGTGCCGCACTATCCCACGAAGCGGTCGGCGCTCGTGCCTACTCTTCTTTATGCACAGGACGAAGTTGGATTTCTCAGCGATGAGGTTATTCGGGAGATCGCAGGCCGCCTCGACCTGACTGAACTCGAAGTGCGCAACGTTATCAGCTACTACTCCATGCTGACCACCAAGCCTCGAGGAAAATTTAATGTACAGGTCTGCACCAATATCAGTTGCCTCGTCCGCGGCGGCGAAGAAATTTTGCAACATTGCGCCAAGAAATTGGGAGTCGGTAATAAAGGAACTACCGCTGACGGATTATTTTCCCTCGAAGAGGTGGAATGCATCGGAGCCTGCAGTTGGGCTCCAGCGGCGCAAGTGAACTACGATTTTCATGAGAACCTGACAGCGGAGAAGATCGATAGGGTTTTGGACGAGTACAAAGAAAAGGCAACGCGATGAGTCCGATGATTTTGCGATCGGATCATCGAGGGATCGAAACATCCTCGATGTTGCGATCACAGAACCACCCGATCACCCGATTCCATGGCTGACTTGGTTTCCCATCCCGATGAGGTAAAGGTCGTCACCCAGCGCTTTGGCCAGGGTGCAACCAATATCGACCGCTATCTTGAACTGGACGGCTACAAGGCCGTGCAGAAGGCGCTGGGGATGGAGCCGGATGCCATTATTAATGAGGTGAAGAACTCGGGGCTGCGTGGGCGCGGAGGCGCAGGATTTTCGACTGGGATGAAATGGTCGTTCGTGCCCAAGCAATCAGCCAAGCCGAAGTATGTCCTTTGCAACGGCGACGAGAGCGAACCCGGCACTTGTAAAGACCGGTTGATTTTCGAGCACGATCCTCACGCCGTAATCGAAGGCGTGATGATCGGCGGCCTGGCAGTCGGCGCTCTCAGCGGATACATCTACATTCGCGGCGAATATCGCTATCTTTCGGTCATCATGCAGAAGGCGATTCGCGATGCATATGCCAGGGGATTTTTGGGCAAGAACATTTTCGGGAGTGGGCGCGATTTCGATATTTACTGGCACGGCGGCGCCGGCGCCTACGAAGTTGGCGAAGAATCGGCACTGATGGAATCTCTCGAGGGCAAGCGTGGTATCCCGCGGATTCGGCCTCCATTCCCCGCCGTAGTAGGACTCTGGGGCGGGCCAACAGTTATTAATAATGCGGAAACCTTGGCCAGCGTTCCTCACATTATGCTGGGCGGTGCGGAATGGTTCGCGAAACTTGGTCCGCCGAAAAATGGCGGAACGCGATTGTTCTGCCTGAGCGGTAACGTGACGAAGCCCGGAGTCTACGAACTTCCGATGGGCTACAACCTGAAAAAAATGATTTACGAGGTTGGCGGCGGAATTCCGAACGGACGTAAGTTGAAGGCCGTGGTGCCGGGAGGATCTTCAACACCTTGCTTAACCGCCGACGAGATCGATGTGAACATGGATTTCGATTCGGTGGCGAAAGCCGGATCGATGCTTGGATCGGGAGGCGTGGTCGTGATTGACGATGCGCAATGCATCGTAAAGTTTGCCCTTCGGACGATGAAATTTTACAAGCACGAGAGCTGCGGCTGGTGCATTCCATGCCGCGAGGGCACCGACTGGTTGGAGAAGACGCTGACTCGCTTCCATCGGGGCGGTGGTGTAATAAAAGACATCGACAACATGCAGTACCTGTCGGAAAACATGCTAGGCCGGACGTTTTGTCCGCTCGGTGATGCGGCGGCGATGCCGACCATCGCGTTCGTGAAAAAGTTCCGCAAGGAGTTTGAGGATCATTTGGAAGGCAGGCCGTGCCCGTTTGAGAAAAAGGGCGCTGCAGAAGCGGTTATGGTGTAGCGAAGAGATTGAGTAATTGGGAAATTTAGTAATTGAGTAATTGGGTATTGCAGTATGCATTCGCGACCGGAAGAGCTTCGAGATCGTACAAAGGCTTTTGCTCTTCGTGTGATTCGATTGTTTCGCTCGTTGCCGTATAAGACCGATACACAGGTTCTGGGCAAGCAGCTACTGCGGTGCGGAACTTCTGTGGCGGCGAATTACCGGGCAGTCTGCCGGGCGCGGTCAAAGGCGGAATTCGTCGCCCGCCTGGGAATTGTGGCGGAAGAGGCGGACGAAGCAGTGCTCTGGCTGGAACTACTGATTGAATCGGGAATTCTAAAATCAGAACTAACGGAAGGTCTCTTGAAGGAAGCCCGAGAACTGACCGCAATTCTGACCGCATCGCGGGAAACGGCGAGGAAGGCGGCTTGAGTTTGTTTTTACAATTACTCAATTACCCAATTACGAAATTACTCAATTCCCTATGGCTGACGTAACACTTACAGTCGATGGCAAGAAGGTGACGGCTCCCGCAGGGACGCTGCTGATCGAGGCCTGCAAAACGGCAGGCATCGAAGTGCCTTCATTTTGTTATTACCCCAATCTCTCACTGCAGGGCGCTTGCCGCATGTGTCTGGTGAAAATCGAGAAGATGCCCAAGCTGCAGACCGCATGCACAACTGTGGTCAGCGATGGAATGATCGTGACTTCGGACAGCGACGAAATCAAGCAGGCGCGCAAAGGGATGCTGGAGCTGCTGCTGGGGAACCATCCATTGGATTGTCCGGTGTGCGATGCGGGCGGCGAGTGCGAACTGCAGGACATGACATTTTCTTATGGGGCGGCCGAGTCGAAGTTCATGGAGGCAAAAAACCACAAAGACGAACAGCAATGGTCGCCCATTGTGTTCTTCGACCGGCCGCGCTGCATTCTGTGCTATCGCTGCGTGCGCGTCTGCGGCGAAGGCATGGATGTTTGGGCGCTCGGTGTGCAGAACCGCGGAGTAAGTTCCATTATCGCGCCGAATAAAGCAGATCATCTGGAGTGCGAAGAGTGCGGCATGTGCATCGACATCTGTCCCGTGGGTGCACTCACCTCCGGCGCTTACCGCTACAAGACGCGCCCCTGGGAGATGAAGCATGTGGGCACGATCTGCACTCACTGCGGCGACGGCTGCAAAACCACGCTAGGTGTGCGGCGTGCCGATACCGGCATGGAGATTGTACGTGGCGACAACCGCGATAAGAGTGGGATCAACGGAGACTTTCTTTGCATCAAGGGACGCTACGCGTTCGACTTCGCGAATCACGAAGAACGTCTCACGCGACCACTGATTCGCCAAAACGGAAAACTCACTCCTGCGACATGGGAAGAAGCGTTCGCTTTGATCGGGAAAACATTTGCGGGCATTCGCGACACAGAGGGCGGCCAGGCGATTGGTGTTGTAGGTTCAACTCGTATTACAAACGAAGAAGCGTACGTACTATCCAAGTTCGCCCGCGTGGTGTTGAAGACAAACAATGTGGATCACCATCGCACGGCAGACTTCCCGGCTTTTGCCGGCGCGCTTCGCGGCAAGCCCGATGCCACCGCCAGCATGGCCGATGTATTTACGGCTCCAGCGATTCTGTTGATTGGCAATGATCCCACGGAACAACATCCCTTGCTGGCCTGGCAGATTCGCAACAATATCCGCCTGCATCGTGCGCGGCTATATGTAATCAATTCAAAGCCAATCAAGTTGCAGCGGCAGGCCACTAGCTTCATGGAGATTCCTGCTGGCGCAGAGGGGCGGGTTGCGGCCTTTCTTGCGGGCGACGATGCCGCAGGTGATGAGCTGATCAGCTCCTCAAGCAGTAAAGACCGATGGAACACGTTTCGCGATAAACTGCGCGGCGAACAAAACCTTGTGATCGTCTTCGGATCTGAAATCCGGGGAAACGATCTGACCAGCCTCGCGAAGTTCGGCGCCGGAATTTCCGGGGCCAACTTTGTCTGCCTCGCAGATTATGCGAATTCTCGCGGCGCGGCCGACATGGGTTTGTATCCTGATTTGCTGCCCGGATACAACCCCATTAGCGGAAGCAGCGAGTTTCACAAAGAGTGGGGAGAGATACCACAGGCCGCAGGGCTGGATCTGCCGGGAATGATCGAAGCGGGAAAAACTGGCAAGTTGAAAGCCTTTTATGTTGTGGGATCGAATCCGATCGCCCGGTTAAATGTCGATCCATTCACTTTCTCCAGGAGTTTCGTAGTGGTGCAAGACATGTTCCTGACCGAGACGGCGATAGTTGCCGATGTCGTGCTCCCGGCCGCGAACGGCTACGAGAAAACTGGCACTTTCACGAATACCTGCGGTGACTTGCAGTTGGTGAAGAAGGCCGGCGAGGTCACGGACACCAAGTCCGATTTCGAGATGATTGTGCGTATGGCAGATGCCATGGGCTTTGACGTGCGCAAGTTGGTGCCGTTCGGCGGTGGCACGCATGCTGACATGGGGCAGTCGCGCGGTGCACAATCGGGCGAAGCCGACCGGCACGCCGTCTGGCTTGAGGCACACGGCCTCGAGCCCAAACTAAGCCCGTTCGATCCGACGGCAATTCTCGATGAAATTCAACGGTTGGTTCCGGGTTATGACGTATCCCGTATGAATTTACTGGCGGGCAACAGCCAACGCACATCGCTCGCCGCAGTTGGGCCGGGAACTGCGCACACTGCGGATTCGATTGATCCGGCGAATGACAACCTGTTCACGTCCGGAACCCTGGGACGATATTCGCGCGCGTTGAAGTCAGTGATAGAGAGTCACGAAGTCAAACCCGCTGAGGTTGCAGCAGACTGATCACAGTCTTAGAAAGGAAGCGGAATTGCCGATTGGCATTTTCATACTCGTGTCGGTGATCAAATCGGTGATCGTTCTTCTCGTGCTGCTCACCGCAGTCGCCTACACCGTCTGGCTGGAACGCAAAGTTGTCGGCCACATGCAGAATCGCTGGGGGCCGACGCGTGTGGGACCATTTGGATTGCTGCAACCTGCTGCGGATGGGCTGAAGTTTCTATTCAAAGAGGACCTCACGCCCCCGCACGTTTATAAGCCGCTGTTCCTGGCAGCGCCGATGATGGCTGTAATCTTCGCTCTCACTTCGATTTCGGTGATCCCGTTCGGCAACTCAATTCAGCTTTTTGGATACAGCATTCCGCTGCAGGTTACCGACGTAAACATCGGGCTGCTGCTGATCCTGGGCATCACATCGATGGGTGTATACGGAGTCGCGCTCGCGGGTTGGTCCTCCAACAACAAATACTCTTTGCTGGGCGGCCTTCGAGCCAGTGCCCAAATGGTCAGCTACGAAATTGCTTTGGGACTTTCGCTGGTCGGGGTACTAATCCAGTCTGGCAGTTTCAGCTTGCGCGATATCGTTGAAGCGCAGGGTGGGCGATTTCTCTACATCATTCCACGATGGAATATCTTCCATGGACAGTTGATTGGATTCTTCATCTATCTGATGGCGGCGTACGCGGAAACAAATCGCATCCCGTTCGACCTGCCGGAAGCCGAAACCGAACTGGTCGCCGGATACCACACGGAATATAGTTCGATGAAGTTTGCCATGTTCTTCATGGCCGAATACGCGAATATGATCACGGTAGCGTGCCTGGCTACGTTGCTGTTTTTCGGCGGATGGCACGGACCGCTGGCGGGGCCACCACTGATACGGGCCTTATTGCCAGTGTTCTGGTTTATCGCCAAGGTTGTCTGTTTTCTCTTTCTTTACATCTGGGTGCGCGGGACGTTGCCGCGCTTCCGCTACGATCAACTGATGTCGTTCGGTTGGAAGTTTCTGCTACCCCTGGCAATCGCGAATCTGGTGGCAACGGCGATTGTCGTGGCCTGGTGAGAAACAAAGTGGTCAGTGGTCAGTGATCATGGGCCAGATGGAACTGGCCACTAGCCACTGATCACTGACCACTGATTCGAGAACTGATTTCATGAGTTTTCACCTCATATTGTTTCTGATTTTCGGTGCGGTTTCTGTGGGCGGAGCGATCAACCTGCTGGCGCAACGGCATCCCATCAACAGCGCGCTGTCGCTAATTGCGGTGATGGCTGCGCTGGCCGGCGATTATCTTTTACTGGGCGCAGAGTTCGTCGCGGCCGTGCAGTTGATCGTTTACGCCGGCGCCGTTATGGTGTTGTTCGTCTTCGTGATTATGTTGTTGAACGCCGGCGTAGAGGAAGAGACTAAGGGAAGCCGTGTAGCGATACTTCTTGGCGTGCCGGGGATGCTGATCGGCAGCGTGCTCGTCGCGTGGGTTGTGTTGCGGCGTTCCGGGACCGAAGCTGTACCGATCGGCGCGCTGCCCGGACATCCGATTGATATTGCTCAGCTTCTGTTTCACGACTTTCTGTTGCCCTTCGAAGTCACCTCCATTTTGATCCTGATCGCCATCATGGGCGCCGTGGTGCTGGCCAGCAAGCCGGAATCTGCGACGGGGAAGGTGGAGTGATGGTCCCGCTCTCTTATTATTTGTTGCTCAGCGGATTCTTGTTTGCCTGCGGCGTGGCAGGATTTCTGATCAAACGCAACATCATCACTATCTTCATGTCGATTGAACTGATGCTGAACGGGGTGAATCTGTCGTTCGTAGCGTTCGCTGCGCACTGGCACGCGCTGGCTGGCCAGATTTTCGTCTTCTTTGTCATGGTAGTTGCGGCCGCAGAATCTGCCGTCGGCCTGGCGATCATCATCGCTGTGTATCGTACGCGCGAGACCTTGAACGTGGATCAGGTAAACCTGCTCAAACTATGAATCCGATGCTCAATCTCTGGCTGATCCCGGTTCTGCCGCTGGCGGGCGCTGCGATCAACGGCTTTTTAGGGAAAAAGTCTTCGCGGCAGGCCGTGACCAGCGTCGCGCTCTTATTCAGCGGCGCTGCTTTCGCCATGGCTTTGTTGGTCGCAGCACGCTTCTCGTCGTTGTCGCTTCCCTACCAGGAGTTCTTCGCGCATTGGATTCGCTCGGGCACTTTCACTGCGGATTTCGCCTTCTACCTCGATCAACTCTCTCTCGTCATGTTACTGGTGGTGACGGGAGTCGGATTCCTGATCCATGTTTATGCCGTCGGCTACATGTGGGACGACCCCAGCTATTACCGCTTCTTCAGCTACCTTAACCTTTTCATGTTCTTCATGCTGACCCTGGTGCTGGCCGGCAACTACCTTGTGATGTTCATTGGTTGGGAGGGAGTTGGCCTGGCGTCGTATCTGCTGATCGGCTTCTGGTTTACCAAAGATTCGGCGGCCTCCGCGGGCAAGAAAGCGTTCATCGTAAACCGCATCGGCGACTTCGGCTTCCTGATCGCATTATTTCTGCTCATTAAGCACTTTGGATCATTGAATTTCCAGCAGGTGTTCGGAGCAGTGATTCCTTTGCCTCCTGAAACCGCCGGCGCGGGGCTGCTTACAGCGATCGGAATCCTGCTCATGGTGGGTGCGTGCGGAAAATCAGCCCAGATCCCCTTGTACGTGTGGCTTCCCGACGCGATGGAGGGCCCCACGCCGGTTTCCGCTCTAATTCACGCTGCGACCATGGTGACAGCCGGCGTCTACATGGTTTCGCGTTCGCACGTCATCTTCGAACGTGCGCCTGTCGCACTGACGGTAGTGGCAATCATCGGAACCCTTACCGCGTTCTTCGCGGCGACCATCGGCATCGCACAGACTGACATCAAGAAGGTTCTCGCCTATTCCACTGTGTCTCAGCTTGGCTACATGTTCATGGCCTGCGGCGTCGGAGCATTTTCGGCAGGCATTTTTCACCTGATGACGCACGCCTTCTTCAAGGGCCTGCTCTTCCTCGCGGCTGGATCGGTGATTCATGCGGTCGGCGGCGAACAGGACATGCGAAAAATGGGAGGACTGCGCGCCAAGATTCCCTGGACTTTCTGGACCATGACCGCAGCCACTCTGGCAATCGCCGGAATCCCTGGCCTTGCGGGATTTTTCAGCAAAGATGAAATCCTATGGCGCGCCTATCAGGCGAACTGGGCTTACTGGCTAGTGGGACTGGTGACGGCGTTCATTACTTCGTTCTACATGTTCCGGCTCTGGTTCCTCACTTTCTTTGGAGAGTATCGTGGCGAAGCCGAGGCTGGTCACGATCACGCAAGCCAATCCGCGCATGATGCGCACGGCGCCCACGGTCACAGCGGGATTCACGAGAGTCCGAAGGTCATCGTTATTCCGCTGGTGATTCTAGCTGTGCTCTCGGTGCTTGGCGGATATGTGGGTGTGCCCGGTTCGCTCGGCGGCAATAATCGATTCGACAAATTTCTCGGCCCGGTTTTTCACGGCAGCGCTCCCGCCGATGCTCAGCCCACCGCAATAGGCGAAAAAGGTGCGCCGGAGCAGGAAACAGAAGGGGCAGAGCCAAAGACCGCAGCGTCGACCGAACTCATGTTCACCGCCATTTCGGTGTTGGCCGCTCTGCTAGGCTTTGCGCTCGCGTGGCTGTTTTACTTCCGCAGTCCGGAGTTGCCGGACAAAATTGCGGCTTCGCTGTCGGGCGGATATCAGACGCTTCTTCACAAATATTACATTGACGAATTGTACGGGGCGCTGTTTGTTAAGCCGTTGATCGACGGCTCGACTCGAATCTTGTGGCAAGGAGTGGATCGGAAGATTATCGACGCGACCGTCAATGATGCGGGCGACGGATTGCGCCACGTTTCCGACGAAGCTCGTCACATGCAATCCGGAAACATCCGCTCATACGCGGGATGGATCGCGGCAGGTTCGGCCGCGGTGATCGCTTTCATGATCTGGATGTGGACGGGATCCCGATGAGCACGGACAATCTCAGTTCCATCATTTTAACTCTGGTCACGTTCGTACCGCTGGCTGGCGGCCTGTTGCTGATGCTGTTGCCGCGCCGCGACCGCGACATCCGCATATTCGCCCTCGTCATTTCACTCTTGACCTTTGTTCTATCGTTGCATCTCCCCGTTTATTTTCACCGTGCACAAACTGATTTTCAGTATCAGATCGATAAGCAATGGGTCTCCACGCCGAACATTCACTACCACATGGGGATTGATGGCATTTCTATGTGGCTGGTGGTGCTGACAACATTTCTCACGCCACTGTGCGTCCTTATTTCCTGGACGTCGATTCACGAGCGTGTGAAAGAGTTTTTTATCCTGCTACTGGTTCTGGAAACGGCGCTGATCGGCGTCTTCACCTCGCTCGACTTGTTCCTGTTTTATTTTTTCTGGGAAGCGACACTCATTCCCATGGCTTTGCTGATTGGCATTTTCGGCCACGAGCGCAAAGTGTATGCGGCGATCAAGTTCTTCATGTACACCATGATCGGTTCGGTGTTCATGCTGGCGGCGATCCTGTGGCTTTATGCCCATACCGGCAGTTTCGACTTTGTTGTGATTCGCGATCAAATTGCGAGCGGCGCGGTGCCCCAGTTTCCGGCTGCGGCGCAGTGGCTTTTCCTCGGATTTTTTCTGGCGTTTGCCGTCAAGGTTCCTTTATTCCCCTTTCATACATGGCTGCCCGATGCACACGTGGAGGCGCCAACGGCAGGGTCGGTTCTGCTGGCCGGCGTTCTGCTCAAGATGGGCACCTACGGGCTGCTGCGCTTCAACCTGGGACTGTTCCCTGAACAGTCGCGCGCGAATGCCCCGTGGGTGATGGTCCTTGCCCTGATCGGCATTATCTATGGTGCGCTCGTGGCCATGGTTCAACCCAACATGAAGAAGTTGATCGCTTATTCATCCGTGAGCCACCTCGGATTCGTCGTCCTGGGAATTTTCAGCTTCACGCAGGCTGGATTGAATGGCGCAATGTTCGTCATGCTGGCACACGGCGTTTCCACCGGCGCGCTCTTCATGCTGGCGGGCATCTTGCACGAACGCCGTCATAGCTACGAAATCAGCGAATTCGGAGGACTGGCCTCGCCCATGCCGGTTTATGCCGCCTCGTATCTGGTAATCGTGCTTGCGTCAGTGGGTCTGCCGTTGCTGAACGGCTTCATTGGCGAATTTCTCGTGCTGAACGGCGCGTTTCAGGACAAAGCTGTCTACGGGATACTCGGCGCAACCGGCATAATTTGGAGCGCGATTTATCTTCTCTGGATGTATCAGCGCGTGTTCTATGGCAAGGTCACGCACCCAATCAACAATTCTCTTAGCGATTTGTCGGGATTTGAGAAACTGGCAGTCTGGCCCTGTGCGGCAGCTGCGCTCGTGATGGGAGTAGGCTCCTATTCTGTGGCTGGGAGCGGTTGATCCCGCAGTTCAGGCCGCCCTCACTCCGTTTGCGCGATTGGCGAGCCGGGTGGTGGGGCAATGATCGCCAATGCCATGATCGGCAGAGCGATGATCGGCAATGCAAGCTTCACCGCAACGACGATCACGCATTTTATCCCGGCATATTCGCAGACGCTTCCTCAGTTGGCCGATTACGTTCGCATCTTGCCAGAAATTGTTCTTTCCATCTTCGGCATGGTAGTGATGGCGCTCGAGCCTCTAGTAGACGAGGAGAAAAATCCAAGGGTCCTCGGGTCTATCGCGCTGATCGGAGCGCTCGCGGCACTTTGTTCGACCTGGTTCATGGCGCAGTCCCCTGGGCTTGCGTTCTGGAACATGGTGCAGGTGGATGGGTTCAGCGTTTTCTTTCATATCCTGGTGATTGCGATCGCCGCTGTCGTCATCCTAAGCTCCTATGAATATATGGCGGTCCAGCGGATCCGTGCCGGGGAATATTATGCTCTCATCCTTTTCGGGGTTGTCGGCGTGGCCCTGATGACGTCGGCGATCGAGCTGGTTTTGATTTTCATCGCGCTCGAGATTTCGTCGATCTCCTCTTATGTTCTGGCGGGGTTTCGGCGGAAAGAAGCTTCCAGCGCCGAATCCTCCCTGAAATACTTCCTGCTGGGTTCATTCGCCACAGCATTTTTTTTATACGGAGTGGCGTTGATGTTTGGCGCCACCGGCTCGACCAATATTGATCTGATCAGCAGGACGCTGCAGGGCTCACCCGTTCCTGTGTTGGCGTTTGTGGCTGTGGCGTTCATGTTTGTAGGTTTAGGTTTCAAAGTGGCTGCCGCGCCCTTCCACATTTGGACGCCGGACGTGTATGAAGGGGCGCCTGCCCCAGTTGTGGGCTTCATGTCGACCGCGCCCAAGGCGGCGGCGTTTGCGGTTTTGCTGCGCATCGTATTCGTGATCAATGTGCACGCCATATTCTGGGTCATCTGGGTCGCGGCGGCGCTCTCCATGACCCTGGGCAACATCGGCGCAATGCTGCAGGATAACGTGAAACGTTTGCTGGCCTATTCGTCGATTGCCCATGCGGGATATTTGCTTGTGGCATTCGCTGCTTCGCCTTCCTTGGGAACTTCGGCGGCTATGTTCTACACCGCATCTTATGCTGCAATGAACTTAGGGGCATTCGCAGTGGTAAGCCACTTCGCCAATGCGGGCGAGCGCTATGTAACCCTCGAAGATTATGAAGGCCTGGGCCGCAGTTCCCCGTTCCTGGCGGCGACGCTTACTATATTCCTGCTGTCGTTGATTGGCATCCCGATGACCGGCGGTTTTTTCGCTAAGTTCTATGTGTTCAGCGCAGCGGTGAAAGCCAACCTAATCTGGCTCACCATCATCGGCGTCGTCAACAGTGGCGTCGGCGCGTATTACTACCTGCGAATCATCGTGGTGATGTATATGCGCCAAGCGCGGAAAGAGGTTCCAGTAACTCCGGTTGGATTTGCGCCCAGGCTCGCAATCGCATTGTGCCTGGCTGCAACCATCTACCTCGGAATATTTCCAGGCAGCGTATTGCAGTATGCGCAAGATTCCGCTCAACAGCTCGTGCAGCAGACTCTCCCCGAGAATCCTCCATCCAGTACTGTTTCCATCCCAGCAATTTATTAGGTGGTCGGTTATGACAAAGATGCTGAGAACAATCGCCGAAAGATTGAGCCGCGGCATGGTCTTCCAGCGACGGCTGCCACCAAACTTCGGGAGAGGCAGGATATTGGTTTCGCCGGACGCTGGGCTGCGATTCTATCGCCGAAACCTGGCCAAGGGCGATGCAATTCTCTTCAAGATGGTCGATGAACTGGTTAAACCCGGGGACGTTGTGTGGGATGTAGGGGCCAACGTCGGGCTGTTCACTTTCGCGAGTGCGAACCGCGCCGGTAAGAACGGCGAAGTCATCGCGATTGAGGCCGACCTATGGCTCGCAGGTTTGCTGCGGCGGTCATGTGAGATGCTGGAACGCAGCATAAATGCCGCTGTGACGGTCATACCAGCTGCCGCTTCTGACTCGCTGGGCTTGGCGACATTTCACATTGCGCAGCGGGCGCGATCATCGAACCACTTGGAAGGAGTCGGCTCTACGCAGGCGGGCGGAACACGAAGGATAGAGTCGATCGTCGCCATCACCCTCGATTGGCTTTTGCAACAACTGCCCGCACCCCAGGTTTTGAAAATCGACGTGGAGGGGATGGAGCACCGCGTGTTAGGCGGAGCGAGTTCTGTATTGTCTACGGCTCGTCCGCTGATCTGGTGCGAAGTGGATCCGCTAAACAAGGATGAGGTCACGAAGATTCTTCACGGCCACGATTACGAATTGTTTTATGCAAATCAGGATCCGGTGCAGAGGCAGCCCTTGCTGCGTGCGCCATGGGAAACGTTGGCCCGTCCACGATTCGTGCGTTCTGATCAACGAAATCGCGAATCCGCATAAGCGCCGAAAGCTTCCACGCACTCCTCATCTCAATAGCATGTTTCTGTTTTTCCATTGGAAGCATTTAAGTCGAACGTTCAATCACGAGCATCATCTACCAGGGGAACGAATCGAACGAGTTCGCGAGGCGAGATCACAGGCAATCCATTGATCATTCGGATGAATTGCAGCTGCTGTGAATCATCTGTTCCAACCGGAATAATCATTCGTCCATTTTCGCGGAGTTGAGCGATCAGTGCGGGAGGCGGATGGGGAGTAGCGGCAGAGACCAGGATCGCATCGAAGGGGGCATCGGCTGGAAGGCCTAGTGTGCCGTCTCCGGTGAAGAGTCTCACGTTAGTATAGCCGAGCGCGGCGAGGACTTCGCCAGCGCTTTTCGCAAGGGCAGGATGGCGTTCAATGGAAAATACTTCCGCGGCCAGTTCCGCAAGCAGCGCGGTTGCGTAGCCAGAGCCGGTGCCGACCTCGAGAACCTTGTCGGTAGGGGTGAGTTGGAGAGATTCAAGCATGAGAGCAACAATGTAAGGCTGAGAGATAGTTTGTCCCTCGCCGATGGGAAGAGGATGGTCTTCGTAGGCTTGCGCCCGATAAGGTTCCGAGACGAATTGGTCGCGCGGAACACGAAGCATGGCGTCGAGAACGCGCGCATCAGAGATACCGCGGGCGCGCACTTGGGAGTCAACCATGACTTGGCGGGGGGCGATTGAATCGGCCATGGATTCAGGCGGAATGCAGGGCAAGCTCTCTTCTACGAAAACGACAAATTATTTCTTGCGGCTGCGGACGCGCAGATCAAAGCTGACGACTCCATTCTGGTCACGCGTTCCCACAGCGGAAATGTTGCGATTGACATAGTACTCCCCCTGAATAATCTGTTCCGCACTTTGAGAAACGTTGGTGGAGTAGGTGAGAGAAATGTGGTTGACAAATTCCTGCTCAATCGTGATCTGGGGGCCGTTGCTGATGGGATTGTTTTCCGTGTTAAGTCCCTGAGGATCGATCTTGATATTGCTGGCTCCGAACAGCCGTTGCAAGCGATTGCTGACCGTCGTGTTGAGTGCCTCGCTGAGAATGAGAGCGGTAGTCTCATCCGAAAACGTGCTTTGGCCGGACTGCTCCTGAAGCTGGGCGGATTCTTCGTTGGTGCGGCCGAGCGCGAGAAGGGCAATAATGTCGGACTTCGGCAAAGGAGGTTCAGAACGATAGTTGATGCTGAGTCCGCGATCCGGCGTTCCCGTAATCGTGATGTTCAAATCGTAGTTGCGGACATGAGTCGAGGCCTGCAGATTGAGTTGAGGCTCGATGGCAACCGGGTTGGCGAAAGTGATATCGCCGCGCTCGAGCGTGAAGCGGGTACCGTGAAAGGTGGCTTGACCTTCAAGAATGTCGGCGCGACCGAGAACCGCAGGACGGGCGACAGAGCCACGAATGCGGAGGTCGGCGTCGCCCGACAGGCGCGCGATCGCTGTGCGCATCTGAAGTTCGGGCGCGGTCTGGACGCGAATATCGAGTTTTACATTATTGAGCGGAGAGTTGGCTGTGGTGACGGTAGAGAACTGGCGGCTGCGCTCAAGATAAGCGCTGAAGTCGAAGCCAGGGGTCACGGCTATCTTGTTGACGCTAATCTTGCCGGAAACGGTAGAAGCGGAACGAGATCCCACCCAATGCAATTCGGCGTCGGCAGTAGAACTGACGCCGGGAGGATAACGCAGACGAACATCGTTACCTGTGACCGTGAGGTTGAAGTTGAGTTGCTGGTTCACATAAGTGGCGTCACCCCTCAGATCGATTGTGCCGCCCCCGGTGCGGGAGGTTAGGGTCTCAATGTGCACCTGATCGCGAGTGAATCGAAGAGAACCATCGAGCTCGGTCAAACCGCTGGGCACACCCGCGTATGTGATCGACCCGTTCGTCAAACGCAATCGACCCTGTGGTAACGGATCGGCAACAGTGCCGCCAACGGTAAGGTTCATGGTCACAAGACCTACCGCACTGAGATTCGGATCAAAGCTGGAGAGCAACCTGAGATCGAGGTGCCCATCCGCCACTAGATCGAGCTTGCGGTCGCCGGAGAGTTGTACTGATCCGTGAGCGGTGAGGTCGGTTCCATCGCCCACAAGGTGAAGTTGCTGGATGTCAATCGACTGATTCACGAGCGTGAAGCGAACTGGATCCTGATTATGCACCTTGACGTTTTCCACTTCGAGAGAGACCGCGGACAAGTTACCGTCGGCCATCCAGCGGCTGGGTTGCCGGAGCGGACCATGTAGATTTAAAGAGCCGTCCACGGCAGAATGTCCCGTGAGTCTTCCACGCAGATAGGAGCGCCAGAGAGCGTCGAGATCGAGCTGGTTCATTTGCAGCAACAGGTTAGTGGGATAGTCATTGCGCAACTGAACATCGCCGCTAACTGCCAGCGATCCGCGCTCGAAATGAGAGTTGCCTCTCAGAAGCATCTGACTACCTTCGGTCACAGCGTGCAGATCCAGTTCACCGGCGAGTTCATGATCAAAAGTCAGATCGCGAAGGTGGACATCCCCATCGATGGAAGGCGCCTCAGGACTGCCCGATCCTTTAAGCGCGAAATCTGCACGTCCTTCTACGGAGAGATGACTGGAGTGGATCGATGGAAATTCGGAAAGATTGAAATTGCTGCCCGCGAGATTGAAATGAAAGGCGCGGTTGGAGGGATTGTAGTCGGCACTTCCCGTGATGACTGAATCCTCGTGGAACAGATGCAGGTCATCAAAAGCGATTTTGCCCTCACCAATGTGGAAGTTGGAATCGAATTGCCGTACCGTCTCCCCGTAGGCGGTGGCATTGGCGAGGTGAATTTGCCCTTTGCCCGTAGGGTTGGAGAGGGTTCCGCTGGCCAGCACAAAAACGTCAGCCTTGCCAAAGACACGAAAGTCGAATCCGGCTAAGGTCTGGAGCTCGGCTAGGTCGCCTTTGTAAAGGTTGGCGCGGAGGCTGAACGTGCTGTCGCCGGTGAGGTGCCCGTGCTGCAGCGTCGCGGATCCCTCAAATTCAGCGGACGCGTCACCTCGCCGGAGAGCGGCGTTACGGAATGTGACCGACTGGAAGGAAAGCAGGAGGGAAGTGGAGAGAGAATCCCAGTGCATTTGTAATTCATGGGTTCTGGATGTGGCAGGCATTGCGAGGTCGAAATCGTCGACTGCAAGCGTTCCAGTAAATTGAGGAACAGAAAACGAACCACTCATGTTGCCATTGAACGTGGCTGTGCCGTTCAGCACGACGGGGAACAAGGCTGGACCGCGAACCGCAGAAATGAATGGCAGCCAGTCGGCGAGACTGGTGGTGGAAACGGTGAGCCGAACCGCGGAAGCGGCAGACAGTGTACCGGAGGCCTGAATGTGGCTGGTGGGCGTGGCCAGGGTGAACCTCGCGAGATCCAGAGTCTCGTTGCCAGCGTGATAGACGCCGTTGGCATGGGAGGTGACGGAAAGCTGTCCTCGGGCAGGCGAAGCCGGAGGAACGAAGTCGACAGCATATTGGATTTCCGCGTCACGCGGAGTTCCCCTCCATCGAGCTTCGAGAGTGCCGGAGGCGGCCGCTGCGGGATGGAAGCGAGGGAATGAGTGAGCAGGAGTATCGAGGGCCGCGGCTAGATCATCCGCAGACAGGTCACGCAAGTGAATAAGAACGGAACCGTCCTGGATTGCCTGCAATTTTGGCTTACCCATTTTTTCGCGAGAGTTTTTCTCAGAGGGAGCCGCGGAGATAACAGCCGTCTCAAGGGCTTTTCTGGCGGCTGCGGAAAGATGTTGCGCCGGCGAGAGCCAGTGATTCACTTCAGCGTCGCCTGCGAAACTTCCGGCGAAAATCTTGCCTTGCAGCTTCGAGAGTTGGAGTTGCTGGTCAGTGATGGAATAGCCGCTACTCAGCGAGGCTTTGGAGAGGAAAATCTGATCGTCCTGGAACGCCAGATCCTGGATGGTCAAAAGGCCGGTGCTGGAAAACCGGTCAAGTGCCCAATCGCCGTGGCCTTTGAGTTCAAGAACACCCGCGGGAAGATCGCGGCGGCGTGTGATGCTCGCGGCTTCGCCGAGGTCGACCTGAGCATTGTAGGGACCCTGAAGATGCGGATGACGGAAGTCTGTGACTTGGCCAGTGGCGAAAAAATGCGAGTGCCCGGAGTTCCATTTAAGAGAGGTGATGAGGGCGGCGTTATCGCCAAAGGTGAATTGCATGGCGGTCATCCATGTAAAGGGACGGCAGTCCATGAGCTTGGTGTTGACCAGGCCAAGAAGAAGTTGTCCCTCATAGCGTCTGCCGAGAAACGAATAATCCATCCTAAGTGAAGTATCACGAGCGGAAAAGTCTAGAGGAATCTTCTGGTCATCCCAAAGGATCTGTCCACGACGCAACTCAAGGTGGTTAATCGAGAGAGCAAAGAGTTTCTCAATAGGAGTCTGAATGGCCGCGGCGGCAATTTTCCGCGGAGGAAAATTGGTGCTGCCGTCAGAGTAGAACACTATGTGGACGATAGGTTGCTCAAGGATGAGTTGGTGGAAGGCGAGTTCGGACCGCAGAAGAGAGCTGATCTTCAAGCGAGCGACGATGCCATCAGCATGGGCCAGAGGCACTTCGGTGACAGATTCGCGTCCGTGAACCGTAATATCACGCACTTCCACCTGCAGGCGAAAGGGTATGGTATGAATGCTGGCAATTTCCGCCCGCCCTCCGGTGATGCGCTCAACCTCCGCAACCAGACGGCGACGGACCAGCGACTGAAAAGAATTGGTGTTGACGTAAATCGATAAGCCGAGCACAGCCACAAGTGCAACGGCGACACTGATCAGCCAAAACCTCCACCAGCGGCGACCGGCAGGCTTCGTCGAGGAACCCTTCACTGCGATTGAACTCCCGGGTCGTTGGCAGAGGAGGTGACGCCCGGAATGTGTACGTGGCCCTCGGAACGCAAAGTCTGCAGCCACGAGACGAGTAGCTCGCTAACCTTCTCCTGGGTGAGCAACTCGCGAATCTTGCTGGAAACTTCGGCAAGTGGAACTTCGGAGGATCCGGACTGCTTCAGCTTGGGCACGAACTGATCGCGGTAATACGCCTCGATTGACTTGGAATCAATCTGCACGGCGGGACGAAGGCGAACATCCACCAGGCGCATCAGGTCGATTTGCTGCTGGACGTGGGCATAAAGATCTTTCTCCAAGAGGTGATACTGCGCGAGAAGGGTCTGCCAAGCCTCAGGGGACGCAGCTTGAGGATACAGTTTCCTTGCATCAGCCACGCGGGCAGCGACCTCGGCGTCAGTGGCATGCGGAAAGTCTGCAGACTTCATCTGTTCGCGAAGAAGCTCCTGATCGATGAGACGATCGAGAACTGCACGGCGGTCGTCATCGGTGAACTGTGCGAGCGAGCGATTGGTGAGCAGAGCTTCGTAGCTCAGGCCTTCGTCCCATTCCGACTGCAGAATAACGTGTCTATTGACAATGGCGACGATGCGATCAATCACTTCGGCTGCGGCAGGCCGAGGGCGCGCGAATAACCCAATCAAAAGCGTAGCAAATGCCGCCAGAACAACTGCCGTACGATTATGAGTTCTGCTTATCAAAATGGCTGACCTATGCTGAAAAAAACGTTGAAGTGGCGCAAGCGCTGCGTTTCGAAGTCGCCTGTCAGCTTTCCTTTTGAATTGACCAGGCCCTGGAAATAGCTGGTTGGATTTAGATTGTACCCGAAATCGAAGCTCAGAGGGCCGATCGGAGTCTTATACCGCAACCCCACTCCCGCCACGTGAGAGGTGTAGTCGTAACCGCTGTTATTGAAATAGTTCGTGCAAGAGGTGACGGGAACGCCGCCAGGCTGCAAGCATTGCGAGGGATCGGGCTGGTGCCACCGCAGAACGCCCTTCAGCATATCGTGGCCGGCAGTGAAGACATTGCCCATGTCGTGAAAGATGGCGAACCCGAAGCCTTCCCCCAGATAAGGCAGGCTCACGGCAGGAAAACGCAGTTCTTCCTTGTTAACGAACAAGGCCGAGCCCCCAACGGGAAAACCAGAATCAGGATCGCGAGGTCCTGCCTGATTCAACCCGAAACCGCGGTGAGAGTTGTCGCCCCCGGCAAAAAATTCTTCGGGCAGCGGGATTACGGTAACTCCCTGCGCGCAAGATGTGGTCAAGTTGCTCACTTCGCAAGCTCCTGGCGGCAGGACTCGGGTACCGCGATAGACCTGTTCCAGACCGAGGGTTGTAGAACGAGCAAAGACGAATTTGTGGTTGGTATGGCCAAACGCATAGTAGGTGGATTCCTGGGAGAGCGCCCGGGTGTAATCTGACTGTGATCCGAAGTAACTCGATGCGACGAAAGTGTCGAGCGTGAAGTATTGTCCCTTCGTACTTTCGAGAGGGTTGTCGCGCTTATCGCGAATAAAAGTAAAACCGGGGCCGCCAACGACCGCGGGCAAGGAAAACAAACTAAATTCCGCCGGCGAAAAGTCCGACGCGAAGTTGGTAGCTTTCACTCGGCGGTAGTCGAAGCGGTAGGTGATGGATGTTGCCTGGTTGGGATGCTGCTTGCCGATTTGCTGGCGAACATCGATCTTGCCTTCCAGCCGCTGCGAGGTGAAGGTGGCCACGTTGAGACTGTTGTCGTAGAAAATTGTGTAGAACACTTTAAAGCGATCGTTGTTGAAGAGTCTGGGGACCTCGTAGCTGATCAAGCCGCGCTGTTGGAGTCGCCCTACGTGAGACTGGAAGGTTAGCGTCTGGTCACGACCGCCCACATTGAGTCGGGTGATATCGAATTCGACCCGTGGACTCACTCCCGTCGAACCGGCGGGGGAGCTGGTCCCGGAGGGCAGGCCAGTTTCGAATTCCAGGCCGAGGCCATAGGTAAATGTGTAGCGCTTCGCTTCTTCTACCTGGACGAGAACGTTTTTCTGAGGGTCCGAGCCTTCGGGATTTTGGACCCCCGTGTCAACCTGCCTAAAGATTCCGAGGTCGTAGAGCTTGCTCTGCGTTGCAAGAAGATCCTGCTGGCTGAGGGGCTGGCCCGGAGTCACTTGAATTTCGCGCTGCACCACATAATCGCGTGTGTGATCCAGTCCGCCAACCATTACCTGATTCACAAAAAATTGCTCGCCCTCCTGGATGTTGTAGGTAACGTCTTCGTGGTCCGGCCGGCCGGACGTCGGCTTGGTTGTGATGTCGAGCGTGGCATTCGAAAATCCGTGGTTGAAGTAGTAATTGAGAATTGACTCGCGATCGTTCGCCAGATTTTGCTCGGAGTAGGGCTGGCCCTCGCGAGTATTGAATTCGGGAAACACTTTGGCATCAATCTTCTGATTTCCGACAATGCGAAATGCCCCCACCAGAGTCTGCGGGCCTTCTTCGATCTGAATATGAACCGCGAGGTGGTTTTCGATACCCTGATAATTGTCGTCAACCTTGGTTTGAATCTTGGCCTGCCGGAATCCATTCGATACGTACAAAGCTTGCAGAGACGCAACGTCGCCCTTGAGCAGTTCTCCGCTGAAGCGGCCGGAGAAAAACTTGCCAGAGGGTTGAATCTTGAGGCGCTGGCGAAGCGTCTTTCTGGAAAAATATTTGTTTCCGGCAACATCGATGAGCACGAATTTGTGAGCGGGACCTGGATCGATGCGATAAATCACACGAAGCGTGTCGGAAGTAGTTTCCTTCTGGATTTCAACGGTGGCATCGAAGCGGCCGCGGCTTTCCAGATAGTCGAGGAGGTTTTTCTTTCCCTCGTTCAGAAGATCGTCATCGACAGCGTTTTCCTCGTACACGGGGATTTCTTTCTTCATGACGCCGTGGCTTATATGAAACCCTTGAGCGTAAATGATCACCACCGGACCGGGTTCGATGAGATAGGTGTAGTCAACAGAGTTGGATTCGGGATGATATTTCTGCTCGGCAATCAAAACTTGCGCGAGAACGCGTTGCTGCTTCTGCAGTTTCTTGCGCAAACGCTGAAGAGAATTAGTGATGCGCGCGGCGGTGACGCGGTCGCCGCGATGCATCGCAGCGATGTCCTCAATCTGAATCTGAGAAAAGGCTGAGTGTCCAGTGACAGTCACCTCGCCGATGTGGGCAGGATCTCCCGCAGCGATGTGGAAAATGATAGTTACCTGTTGGGTCTCTACGTTCGAAGTGCTTTCCGCCGTGACCCGAGCGCGGTAGTAGCCATTTTCCTGCATGAGTTGCCGAATATTTTTCAACGCACGGTTGAGCTTGTCCGCCGTATAAAGTTCGCCCAGTTGGAACTTCGATGCATTGCCGATCTGGTTGCTGTTGGGGTGGCCGGGAGCACCTTCCATATCGACCGCACCGACAAAGAAGTTGGGCGAAGTGGTGAACGTAAGGCGCACACCTGGGCCAGAGGGAGTAGCCTCCGCTTGCACATCAGCAAAGCGTCCTGTCGAGAACAGTAAACGGATGCCTTCGCGGAGCTGGTCACGGTCGAGAGGCTGGCCGGCTTTCAGTGGGAGTATTTCGAGCAAGCGATCGCCGGCCCGCACGCCAGGCAATTCGATGGCTTGGATAATCTTTCCGGCGTATGCGGATGTCGATGCGAGAGCTGAGGAGGGTTCCTGAGATACATGTGCTGAGGCGGATGGATCCGAGCCTCCGCTGGCAGCCGGAGTGAGCAACGCAATTATCAATAGGATGAATGAGGTATGCCGTCTCAGCAAATAGGGTCCTTCGCCCCGGTGCCTACAATTCGATGAACCGTGGCAGCGCCGTGTTGTATGGCTAGTGCTGCAGTTAGATTGTCCATCCCGAGCAAGCGTTCTTTGCGCCGCGAGGAACCTGACCCGAGCTTGCCAAGGGGGATCTGCGCGAGCCGGACATTCCGTCGCGTTCTTAGCGACGCAATTCACACATTGGCCCGCTCCTCATCAACCTGCACCACTACCGTTGTATCCACTGCTGGCAGCTGCAAAGTCCAGCCACCTATAATAAAGGTTTTGCTGGTGAAGGCTGGTGATCTCTTTGAGGCAGGGCGTGGACAAAGAAAAGTTCGAAGTGCAATTCGAAGAGCGTTTCCGAGAACGATACTCGCGGCAGATCCTGTTTGGCGGAGTCGGAGCGGAGGGCCAGAAGCGGCTGGCCGCAGGGCGAGTTGCGATTGTGGGGTGCGGCGCGACCGGATCGGCGCTGGCCTCGCTACTGGCGCGAGCAGGAGTCGGAACCCTCCGAATTATCGATCGGGATTACGTCGAAGCCAGCAATTTGCAGCGGCAGTCGCTCTTCGAGGAACAGGACGCGGCCGAATCATTGCCCAAGGCAATTGCCGCAGCTCGAAAGATTGCAGCCTTCAATTCGGATTGTGTGGTGGAAGCGCGGGTTGAGGACATGGTTCCGGCAAATGTTCACGAATTGCTGCAGGAAATCGACGTAATTTTAGATGGCACTGATAATTACGAGACTCGCTACCTGGTGAATGATCATGCTGTCAAGAATGCACTGCCATGGATTTATGCGGCGGCGGTTGGCAGTTATGGAGTGACGATGAATGTGTTGCCCGGAACAACGGCGTGCCTGGCATGCATTTTTCCGGATACGCCGCAAGGGATGGTTGAGACTTGCGAAACCTCGGGGGTATTGAATTCGGCGGTGAACGTAGTCGCGTCGATTGCGGCCACCGAAACGATGAAGCTGCTGGTTGGAGGTGCGGCTGCGAAAAAGTTGCGCAAGACACTATGGTCATTCGATGTTTGGACGAACGAGCACGCGGAGATCGCGGCGGCGACTCCCCGGCCGGGGTGCAGAGCTTGTGGTGAGCGGGATTTTCTGCATCTGGCCGGCGAGGGGCGTCCACACATCACGATGTGCGGACGAAATTCCGTGCAGATTCACGAGCGCGCCCGGCCGATTGATTTTGCCGAATTGCAGCGGCGCCTGGAGGCGCACGGCTCCGTACGGCACAATGAATTCGTGTTGAAGTTTTGGCGAGAACCCTACGAGATGACCCTGTTTCCTGATGGTCGAGCCATCATTAAGGGCACCACGGACACCGGAGTCGCGCGCAGTTTGTATGCGCGGTATGTGGGGAGTTGAGTTAATTAGGTAGCCACAATCGCTACGCCACCCACTGGATTCCCTTTTCGTTGACCACCGGCCGCTGTGATACTCTGCCGCGGAGGAGGTGCAAGATGGAAGCTGCCATTCGAGCGGCAAAAGCTGCGTTTGTAATTATTCTGCTCTTTTGGGTAACAACTCTATTGGCGCAGCAGGCCAGCCAGTTGCCCACTCCTATGCAATATCCGAAACCCAAGACCCAAGACCTATCGCTTCATCGCACGGGCGGCAGATAGGGAATATAGCGGGCGAACAGCCAGCACAGAAAAAACACGACTGGAATGTGCACCATCAACTGCAGCACCCCGTATCCAACAATGTCGCGGGCTTTTAATTTTAATATGCCGAGCAGCGGCAGCATCCAGAAGGGATTGACCAGGTTAGGCAGCGCCTCGGAGGCGTTATAGATTTGCACCACCCAGCCCAGATGCACCTGGTGCAGATTTGCAGCCTGCAGAACATAAGGCGCTTCAATGACCCATTTGCTGCCGCCGGATGGAATGAAAACTCCCAGCACAGCCGAATACATTGCCACTAGCAAAGGATATGTATTGTGCGTGCTGATGGAGGCGAAAAGCTTCGAGAGCGCATCGGCGATTCCTGTTCCAACGATCATTCCAAAGATCACCGCATAAAACGGAAACTGAATCAGCACCCCGCCGGTCGCAGGAATGCATTCTGAAACGGCGCGCATAAAACGTTTTGGACGCCAGTGCAACAGCAGTCCAACAGTGATGAACATCAGGTTGTAAGTGTTGAGATCGAGCACCGCGAGCGCGCCTTGCGGCGAGGTGCGGAAGACATCCACCAAGTACCAGCACAGCAGCGCAACCACCAGAATGGTCAGCAGCGGACTGTATTCCAGCCACTCGCCCGGTTTGCTTCGTACTTCCAGACTCGGCCGAATCGGTTCGTATTGAATGCCGTAGGATTCGGCCGTTCTGGCATTCTCCGGGGAGGGCGTGGACAAGTATGCGATCAGCACCGATAGCAATATAAGAACCACCGTGGTTGCGATGCTTTGCCACAAAAAAAGAGTTTGGGTCAGCGGAATCAGACCGCTGATGTTGAACAACGATGGTGGCATAGCCGACTTCGTCGCCATTAACATAGCGGCGGAAGAAGACAGACCCATAGCCCAGACGGCGCCCAATCCGAGATAGGCGGCAGCGCCGGCGGCGCGGTAGTCCATTCCTTTGACCCGATGAGCCAGTTCGCGAACGAAGAGTCCGCTGAAAATTAGACTCAAGCCCCAGGAGATCAGCGACGTTAGCATGGAGAGCAGCGCCACCAGAGCAACCGCTTGCCGTGGAGTTTTCGGAATTCCAGCCAAGGCTCGGATTGCGCGATAAACGATCGGCGTCGACGCGACCACATATCCGCCGATGATGATCATCACCATCTGCATGGTGAACGGGACAAGAGTCCAGAAGTTTTTTCCGCCCTGGATGGCAAGCTTAGCGGGACTCTGCCTCAGCAGAAGACCAACCGCGAATACAACAACGATTCCCAGCAGCGCAAAGACTAGCGGGTCTGGAAACCAGCGCTCGCTCCAGTTGGCGAGACCCAGGCCAAAGCGGACAAGACCTTGTTCTGGCGCTGCCGCGTTTTTCTCTCGTGACATGTGCATAGGCCATTCCCCTCTACATGCGTCGGACATTGTAGCGCGTATTTCGGGCAAAGGAAGGATTGTGCGAAATTCCGCGCCGGGTGTAGGATGCCCTCGATTGGGCTGGCAGCGTCGGCCACCGGTCTGCACGTCTCGGAGCGATTCATGAATACCTTCCCGGTTCTGTTAGGTGCCCTGTGCGTGTATGCGTTGGCATACCGTTACTACAGCGCATTCATTGCGGCAAAGGCTTTGGCGCTTGACGACCGCCGCACGACTCCCGGCCACGTGTACGCGGATGGGCACAACTACGTAGCTTCGCCGCGATGGGTGCTTTTCGGCCATCACTTCGCGGCGATCGCAGGGGCAGGTCCGCTGATTGGGCCGACCCTGGCCGCGCAGTTCGGTTTCGCTCCCGGATTTCTCTGGCTGCTGATTGGTGCTGTTCTGTGCGGATGCGTGCAGGACTTCACTGTGCTGGTGGCTTCGGTGCGCCACCGCGGACGCTCGCTGGCGGATGTGGCACGCACGGAAATCAGCCCGTTCGCTGGTTTGGTGGCGATGATTGCCGTACTGTTTATTCTTCTTGTCACGCTGGCGGGCCTCGGCATCGTGGTTGTAAACGCGCTCTCGAATAGTCCCTGGGGTGTCTTCACCATCGCCATGACGATCCCCATCGCGGTCATCATGGGATGGTGGATGTTCAAAAGCCACGCCGGAAAGATAAGCGTCACCGGTCCCAGCATCTTTGGTGTCGTGTTTTTGATTGCAAGCGTGGTCGCCGGACATTGGGTAGCCCAGACCGGATGGGCGTCAGCCCTCACCTTTACTCCGCATCAGATCACAATTCTCATGGGCATCTATGGGCTGGTTGCGTCGGTCCTTCCAGTCTGGCTGGTGCTGGAACCGCGCGACTACCTCTCAACCTACGTAAAGCTGGGCACAATCGCAATCCTGGTCATTGGCGTCTTCGTGGTTCATCCCTACATTCAGTTTCCGAATTTTACGCCGTTCGTCCATGGAGGCGGGCCGATCATCAAGGGAACTTTATTTCCGTTTCTTTTCGTGACGATTGCGTGCGGTGCGATTTCAGGCTTTCACTCCCTCGTCTCCTCGGGCACGACCCCCAAGATGCTGGATAAGGAAACGGACGCCCGCTTCATTGGATACGGCGCGATGATTGCCGAATCGCTCGTAGGCGTGCTGGCTCTCATCGCGGCGTGCTCGCTCGCGCCCGGAGACTACTTTGCCATCAACACAACGCCGGCGGTCTTCAGCCATTTGGGATTGAGCACGGTCAATCTGGACCTGTTCTCGCGCGAAGTCGGAGAGCATTTAGCGGGGCGCACAGGAGGCGCGGTTTCACTGGCGATCGGCATGGCGCAAATCTTTCGCGGCCTGCCTGGCATGGATCGCCTCATGGGCTATTGGTATCACTACGCGATTATGTTCGAAGCCCTTTTCATCCTCACTACCGTCGACACCGGGACTCGCGTGGCCCGTTACGTTTTGCAAGAGCTGATGGGAAAGGTGCACAAGCCGTTCGGCAATAGCTCCTGGCTGCCGGGAAATCTGCTCACCAGCTTTTTCGTGGTTATGGGATGGGGATATTTGATCTACACGGGAAATATCTCCACGATATGGCCGCTATTCGGTACCGGAAACCAGTTGCTCGCCACCATCGCGCTCGCCGTGACGACCACATTCCTCATTAATATGGGCAGGCAGAAATATGCCTGGATCACAGCGCTTCCCATGTGCTTTGTGGGCGCGACTACGCTCACAGCGGGAGTGCTCTCGATCAAAAACATTTTCTGGCCGCTGACCTCCAAGCCAGGACAGATATTTACCGGCTACCTGGATACAGTTTTAATGAGCATCTTTATCGCCGGGGTGGTCCTGGTCGTTTTTGATGCGGTGCGGCGTTGGATCGCGGTGCTCAAAGGCGCTCCCGCGCCGCAGGAAGCCTTCGGTCCTCCGCTCACCACTGCAGGCGAAGTAAAGATGGGCTGCTGCTAGCCGGGTATGCCTTCCGTCACAGTTTGGATTGCATTTTGAAGCTAATTCTTCATTCACTTCGCTCGTTACCATCGTGACCTTGCCGTGGTTACCGCTTGTATCAAGAATGGCTTGTGCGGTGCAAAGTAAAAAGGAAACCTGTGTTCCTGCTGGTACTCGCGCATCGCTTGCATTCGCGCAGCAGACGGCTGACGCGGGATTTTAGCCTTATGCGGAAACCGCATTCTCGCGCCCGCATCGGCCCAGTGGCTATGTGACTTCCGTCGACTCCCGCGCATCCCATGACGAAAACCCTCCACCGTCTCATCTCTGATCAGAAGAAAGAAACTTCGATCGAGGAGTGTGTTTCGCAGGCGCGCAAACTGCAAGCTGCCGCTGATCTTTCCGCGGCTCTGTCACGAATCGAAGAGGGACTATCCGTTTACCCACGCGAACCACGGTTAATTCAGATTCAGGAAAGCGTCCAGCGCGACCTTCAAACTCAGCGCCGCCAATTCCGCCGCCGCGATCTGGAAGAATTGCGGCGCATGGAAACAGAAATCGATGCTGCTGCGAATCCTGCGTCGAAAGAAGCCTTGGCCGCACGCGTGTGGGCTGTAACTGCTAAATATTCGACGGATGGAGAAGTTCTATCCGTCGCAAATGGGCTTCTGCATCGCCTGGGTCTGCTCGAAGGGGCCCAGAAAAGTTCGCCCGAATCGCCCAAGACTGGATCGCCGAAAATTGGATCGCCCGCGAGCGAAAGCGCGACCCTCACCTACCACACTCCGCCGGCTGGAGCGCGGGAACCTTCTCCCCCCGCGATGAGCCAAGTTCCGAAGGGTAATATTCCGAAGAGTGATGTCCCGCTGAGCGATTCTGCGAGTAATGCCCCGCCGAAACATCTTCAGGCGACTCCACCTGCTTCTGAAGCGGTTGCTATTCCGGTTGCCCCACTGCCTCCGCCAGCCCCGCCGATTTCGCCGGCACAAGTTTCCGTCGATTCCGCGGCCAAGGTTCCCGCGCCGGCGGCTAAAGTCGCGTCTTCATCAGCCGCTCTAAAACCGCGTTCAAAATCGACGACTCTTGTTATCGTCTCCACCGCAGCAGCGATCCTGATCGCGGCGATCTTTCTCTTCCTCTTCGGACGAAAGCATCGTGAAGTCGCACAGGCTCCCGAACCGGCACCCGTAGCCTCCGCGCCGGCTGTTTCCGCGCCGCCGGCACCTGCTCCCGCAGAACCCAGTCCATCCCCAGCTCTACCCTCTCTGAAACTTTCTTCCGACACCGGCGCTGGCAAAGTTACTCTCGACGATCAGCCTCCCGCTGATCTCCAGGATGGACAATGGTCGCTCGACAGCATCGCCGGCGGTGAGCACAAATTCAAATTCAAAGCGCCACAGGGAGAAGCGTCCTTTACTTTTTCAACCGCCGCCGGCGCGGCCCCCGTCGTCACCGGTTCTGTAGTTTCCAAAGGAGTTCTGGCTTTAGTTCTAACCAGCATGTCCGGTCATCTTCGCATCTATTCGAGTGACACTGCGACGAAAGTCAGCCTTGATGGCCAGGCTCCACTCAGCGTTTCAAAAGATGGCGTGGACTTTCCCTCCATCTCACCAGGCGGTCACGAGCTAGCTGTGACTCAAGGTAGCGATCAATACAAACTCGATGTTGATTCAGGGGCCGCGCCGATTCTCAGCACCTTCCTCGAATCCGGGCAAAACCTGGGCTCGCTTCTTATCGTTGCCGGTCAAGACAAAGCCAAAGTCTTTCTCAACGGTAAACCGCTGCGGCAGCTTACGCAGGGCGGCGGACAGCTTCGCATTCCAAACCTCGAACTCAAGGATTACGTCGTACAAGTTTCTAAGAGCGGCTTCCAGGACGCTCCACAACAAACGATTCGCATTCGTAAAGGTGAACAAGCCAAACTGATTTTCAACCTGCAACCCGTGCCTCACCTGGCCTCATTGAACATCCAAGGCGGAGCACCGGGAACCACGGTTCTCGTCGATCAAACTCCCGTTGGCACAATTCAACCGGATGGCACACTCTCCGTCTCCACCATCAATCCCGGCGACCACACAATCGAACTGCGCAAAGACCGCTTCAAGCCCCGGCAACTCAAGAAACATTTCGCCGCCGGATCGGCCGTATCTCTCGCCGCTTCCGATGCCGCTCTGGAGGTCGCGCCCGCAGAATTGAAAATCACTTTTACGCCCGCCGATGCTCAAGTCGCGCTCGCCCGGGCAGGCGAGATGCCGACAAAAGTAAGCAGCGGAGTTCCGCTCAGTCTTGCCGCCGGTTCCTACACCCTTACTGCGAGAACTGCCGACGCCTTCACGCGCTCATCCACGCTGGAAGCGGTAGCCGGACAATCCAAAATTTTGGATTTGTCGCTTGCGCCCAGCGGTATGTCGAAGTGGGACGACCCATCGGCTTGGGAACCAGAGAAGGATTACTTCGTCCGCAAGGGCGGCGATTTTGTGCTGTACGGACTCGCTCCAACCTCGGGCACCTTTGTATTTTCCGCCATGCTCGCCAAGGGTCATCGCTTGCAGTGGGTGCTCAACTATACTGATCCCGGAAACTACGTCCTCTTCCAGGTGGACGAAAATAACCTTTACCGCACAATCATTCATAACGGGGAAAAGGGAGATGAGGTCAAAGTTCCCAATAAGAGCGACAAGAAAGGTTTTCGAACGTTGCAGATCCGTGTCGGCCCCAATGAGATCGTGCACCAGATCAAACAGGGCGAGAGCTGGAAGCTTCTCGATCGCTGGACGCAGCCCGGAGCAAATCTCAGTGCAGGCAAGTTCGGCTTTTATATTCCGGGCAACGACCAGGTCGCGCTCTCCGCCTTCGCGCACTACGTGGACTTGAACCTCCACTAGTACAATGGTTGTGAAACCATATGAGCACACATTCTGAGACGCCGATAACGACCGCCCCGACTCGTCCGGTCCGCCCGCAAGCCCCTTCCGGCGAGATTCCGGCTGTCCCTTTGACCACCGAGGGCTACAGCGTGTTGCACCAGATGATGCGCTTCCGATGGACGGCGTGGCGGGCTCTGCCCGACGCCACTCGCTCGGCCATCGCGCAGGAAGCAGCGGATGTGCTGGGCGAGATGGAGAAGAATTCCGGCGGACAGTCGGCGCTTTTCTCGCTGATCGGCCACAAAGGCGATCTCATGCTGGTGCACTTCCGCAAGTCGTTTGCCGACCTCAACCAGGCAGAACTTAGGCTGGCCGGGCTGCGACTGAGCGACTACCTCGAACCCACCTCTTCTTATCTCTCGATCATCGAACTTGGACTCTACGATTCCACCCTGAAAATTTATAAAGAGCTGAGCGACCAGGGCATTCAACCGCACTCGGATCAGTGGAGGGCCGAGATTGAATGCAAACTCGACCGCCATCGAGAAGCCATGCACCCGCGCCTCTTTCCGGAAATTCCTCCCAATCGTTATATCTGCTTTTATCCCATGAACCGGATGCGCGGCGAAGACAAGAACTGGTATACGCTTCCCCTCGAAGAGCGCGCGCGCCAAATGAACGAGCATGGACTCGTTGGCCGCCGCTACGCCGGCGAAGTCAAGCAGATCATTACTGGCTCGATTGGTTTCGACGATTGGGAGTGGGGTGTCGACCTGTTCGCCGACGATCCGCTCGTCTTCAAGAAACTCATCTACGAAATGCGCTTCGATCACGTAAGCGCCGTGTATGCGCTATTCGGGCAATTCTTCGTTGGAGTGCGCTGCCCCGCGGCGGCATTAGAGAAATTGCTGAGCGGGGAACTGCCGAAGTAAACTGCCAAAGTAAAACCTCATTCACCACAGAGACACAGAGGCACAGAGAAAAACAAAATCCAAGAAAATCCAAAGAAGGTTTTCTCTGTGACTCTGTGGTGAACGATTTGCAGGAGAATTCATGGCAACCCTCGGACTAATCGAATACCAAGACGCCAGCCCGGAAGTACGCGCCGTTTACGACGACATCATGGCCACGCGCAAAACCGACTGGATTAATAATTTCTGGAAGGCCATTGCGCACGATCCCGCGACGCTGAAGCGCACCTGGGAAGACGTTAAGCAGATTATGGCCCCCGGGGCACTCGATCCGCTGACCAAGGAGATGATTTATGTCGCGGTGAGCGTGACCAATCAATGCAGTTACTGCATCGCTTCGCACACCGTCTCAGCACAGAAAAAGGGCATGACCGACGCCATGTTCAAAGAGTTGATGTCAGTGGTCGGCATGGCCAACGAGACCAACAAGATGGTCACCGGATATCAGGTGGAGATCGATGAGCAGTTCAAGACCGGTCGTTAGTCGTTGGTCTTTGTCCTTAGGAAGAACCACGTGGAGATAGTCTCCCCCGCCGCGCGCCCCATAAGCCCAACTTTAGGAGCTATTGTTTCCGGTTTGCCCCTCATCCAGAAACAGTCCTGAACTGCTTGTAACCTAGCGTGGTGCGTTTGGTTATGCAGGTTGCCACAATTCGATCGGATTTCCCTCGGGGTCATGCAGGCGGGCAAACCGTCCGACGTTGGGATAAGATTGCGGGTCAACCTTAATCTCTATCCCTGCAGTTCGTAGCTGGGCTGCCATTTTGTCGAGATCCCGGACTCGAAAGTTGACCATCCAGCCCTTGTTGGCATCCCCGAAATATTTGGTCGTCTCAGGAAAAGGAGTGAAAGCCGTGGGGCCTGCCTCTTGCTCCCAAGCGTGTTCGCCCTCGCTCGATGGTGTGAGCGAGACTCCCAAGTGCTGCTGGTACCAACTCGCCAACGCTTTCGGATCGTGCGCTCGGAAGAATAGCCCTCCGATTCCCGTCACTTTTTCCATTTCCGCTCCTGTAGCGACCCCATTTTTAACAACTGCCCCCGCAGCGGGAGAAGAGGTCATTGGCTGTGTGCCCGTCTGCGCCGCGATGCCTAGTCGGTCCCGGCTCAAGATGAAGCTCGACCCAAAAGCAAATGAGAGGATTCGTAGCAGTTCGCGTCTCTGAAAACGCATCCTATCCTCCTTCGGAAACTAGCGCGACCCGATGTACTATACCTGCGCAAATGAGGTTCTGGGAAGCGTAAAGATGGCTGCGTTCTTTGCGGCAAAGGTGGGAAGGAAAGTTTCTATTTGCGAATTCGTCCGAACTTGAACTCGTATGCTTTCAAGTCCACCTTTCGCCCGCGAAACCGCACGCCCTCGGCTTCTAACCTCAGTCGTTGCTCGACTGCCGAATCGCCGCGCAGCTTGATCTCTCCACCTGCGCCCAGTACACGCTGCCACGGTAGATCAAACCCACGATGCAGCACTTGCGCCACCTGCCGCGCCATTCCCGGTAGTCCTGCCGCTCGCGCAATCGCTCCGTAGGTGGAAACTTTACCTTTAGGAATCCGTCGAATCGCAGCCTCGATGCGCATTCGCGTCTTCGACGACTTATCGGGAGACGACTGATCTCGCAAAGATTGATCCAGTCGTTCCCTTTCTCCGCGACTCCGCGATTTGCTTCCCCTCATCACAACGCGATCCATCCCAAGCGAATCATCCACAACGATCCCACCAAGACCAGCAGCCACAGGATTATTCCCTGCAGCAGGGGACGATGCCCCACGCGTTTGATAGTCTTGACTGAGATCCCGCTGCCAATCAGGAACAACGTAGCGGTCAACCCGATCTTCGCAATTTTTACGGCGATTGCGTAAGCGTGCGTCCCTGCCGGCAGATATGTATTGCACACCGCCGCGATGCAGAAAAGACCAATGAACCACGGCCACTGGATCTTGGCCTTCGCGCCGCGAACCATCGCGGTTCCGAGTGCGAGTGGAACAATCCATAGGGCGCGAGCCAACTTCACCGTGGTCGCTACGGCTAACGCCTCCGCGCCATATTTGGCCGCCGCGCCGACTACCGAACTGGTATCGTGAATGGCCAGCGCGGCCCACAACCCAAACTGTGATTGTGTCAGCTTCAGCCCGCCACCAATGGCCGGAAAAATAAGCAGTGCAACCGAGTTCAACACAAAGACGGTTCCTAGCGCCACCGCCATCTCTTCATCGCTGGCCTGAGTAATAGGACCAACCGCCGCAATGGCGCTGCCCCCACAAATTGCCGTTCCAGTTGAGATGAGAAAGGCCGGCACTCGCTGCACGCCCAACAGTTGGCCCAGACCCATGCCCGCCAGCAGCGCAAAGCAGATGCCGACCATCGTGTAAACAAAGCCGCTCCGCCCTGCATGGACCACCTGATGCAGGTTCATCCCGAATCCCAGTCCTACTACAGACGCCTGCAGCAGGAACCGCGAAGATTTCTTCGCCGTTTCGCCGTAAGGATGCGGAAACGCCAGCCCAAAGACAAGCCCCATCGCCAGGGCGACTGGCGGAGACACGAAGCCGCTGGCACTCACCAGCAAGGCTGCAATAAAAACGATGCGAGGAAGCATTCGAGGAGAGCCCGGCGCAAGCGAAATCCACTCAACGCAGTTTCGTGAAGATCGCTCAGATCTGGCTAAGCCGCCTTGCGGAAGGAATCGATGGCTTCCGCTTCAGAGTTGTATACGTCGAAAACCGTGAGTAATTTCGTGACCTGCAGCAGATCGCCAACGCGCTTGGTCAGGTTCGTCAGTTTAATTGTGCCGCCTGCATTTTGCGCCGTGGTGCGCAGCGCCACCAGCGTGCCCAGCCCGCCGGAATCGATGTAACTCACTTCGCCCAGGTTCAGCACGATGCGATTGTTCTGCGAGATTGCCTTCTTAACCGTATCTCGCAGCAGCGCGGTTTCCTCGCCAAACACAATTCGGCCGATGCAATCCACCACCAGAATGCCATCCTTCGTTTGCGTTGCCACTTTCAATTCCATAAGGTCAGTCCCCTTTCCCGTCCGCCCCAGTTCCGCCTTGCTGGGGCGCCGCTGCACTCCAGCGTGACGCACTAGCCTATCGCTAGCGGGAAGCTTTAGCAAGCAAAGCCGGTGACCCGTGCAAGGATCATCAGCGCGAGAGTAAGAATCAGGCGCCAGCCTTTCCCATTGGACAAACGAAACAAAACGCTATAAAAAGAAATACGAAAGAAAAGTCCTCGCTGGCTTCCGCCTGCGATAAAGCCCCAGGGGTAAGCAAACTCGATTGCTGAACGAAGAACGACGCCGCGCCATTTTGGAAATCTTGAACCGCCAGGGACGGGTCCTGGTCGCGGAACTCTCACGGCATTTCCAGACTTCTCAAGTTACGATCCGCAAAGATCTCGAGATTCTGCACGCTCACGGGCAGGTTCACCGCACCCACGGCGGGGCTCTGCCGGCCCGCGAAAGCGTTTTGGAAGATCCAACTCTGCGGGAAAAAGAGAAACTGCATCGGCAGGAGAAACTGCGGATTGCGGAGGCCGCCGCCGGCAAGGTGACGGAGGGCCAAGTCGTAATTTTGGACTCCGGCACCACCACCACTGCGATCGCCCGCGCGCTGCGCGAATTTCGCAGCCTGACCGTCGTAACGAATGCGGTCAACATCGCCGCGGAATTGACCGGGACTGCGGTCGAAGTGATTCTTACGGGCGGCACGCTGCGCAAGAATTCCTTCTCGTTGGTCGGTCCGATTGCGGAGGAAACCTTGCGCCGCCTCAGCGCTGACCTTCTGTTTCTTGGGGTCGACGGCTTCGATGTGCATCACGGGCTGAGCACTCCCAATCTGCTGGAGGCAAAGGTAAACCGCGTGATGGTCGAGATTTCGAAGCGCACGATCGCGGTTTGCGACTCGAGCAAGTTCGGGCGTCGCAGCCTGTCGCTGATCGCCCCCCCCTCATCGCTTCAGGAAGTCATCACCGACCGTGGAATTTCCAAATCTGATTTGCGCAGTTTGAAACAGGCCGCAATCGAGGTCACGATCGTCTGAACGGATTGCACAACAACATAATTTTTCTGACTCAGTCGGAGAACTGATTTGCAGGAGCCCTGATGCCAGCTTTTGACGTAACCGTCGCCGGCGAAATCAATCTTGACTTGATCCTCTACGGGCTGCCCGATGAACTTCCACCCGAGCGCGAACTGCTGGCGGATGGCATGACGCTAACCCTGGGAGGGTCGTCCGCGATCATGGCGCACAATCTTTCTTCCTTAGGCAGCCGCGTGGGATTTCAGTCGCGCATCGGCGACGACGAACTGGGCTCAGGCGCTCTGCTGACGCTGCAAGAAAGTGGCGTGGATATCTCGCAGGTACGTCGCGTTCCCGGTGCAGTGAAGACTGGGCTCACCGTCATTTTGCAGCGCGAGGCCTGGCGCAACATGGTGACTTATTCCGGAACGATCGCTGAGCTCGTGTGGGACGATCTTGATTTGGACTACCTTAGCAAATCGCGCCACTTTCACCTCTCCTCTTTTTACCTGCAGCGCGGGCTGCGGCCACGAGTGCCGGAGCTTTTTCGCAAAATGAAAGAGGCCGGCCTCACCACATCACTCGATACCAATGACGACCCCGACGACGGATGGAAGGGGGGTCTGGATGAGGTGCTGCAGTATGTCGACGTATTCCTGCCGAATGAGCGCGAGGTCCAGAAGGCCGCGGGAGTGGCCGATATCGAAGCTGCAGTGAAAAAGCTCGCGGCGATTGTCCCCTTGGTCGTGGTGAAGCTGGGCCGACAAGGCGCAATCGCGCAGCGCGGCGCAGAGCGTTTCGCGTGCCCGTCGATCTCAGTCGACGCCGTCGACGCGGTTGGGGCTGGAGACAGTTTCGATGCGGGCTTTCTGCATCAGTACGTGCGGGGCGCGGATTTAACTGCATGCCTTCGCGCCGGCAACCTAGCTGGCGCTTTTTCCACCACGCGGGCGGGAGGCACGGAGGCTTTCCGCGACCAAGAATATCGCGACCGATTCTTTCGAGAACATTGAGAGTCAAAATCTCACGTTACTCTGGTTACCTTCGGCGTTTCCAATATTGGAATATCCTCGAAACGGGACCCAGCAATGAAGAAACTCAATTTTCTCGTTTCGCTCACCAACGACGATAACGACTACCAGCAGGAGCAGGCCTCCGCGGCGCAGCAAGCTGCCAAGCGGTTGGATGTGGACATCACTATCGTCCATGCGAACAACGACGCAGTTACGCAAAGCCAGCAACTGCTGCACTACATCCAGGGATCGGCGTCATCGCGGCCGGATGCCATCATATTTGAACCAGCGAGCGGAACTGCGTTCCCGCAGGTTGCCAGAGCCGCCACTGCCGCCGATATTGGCTGGGTCGTCCTCAACCACGACCCGGATTATCTTTCGAAACTCCGCTTGAATTGCCATGTTCCGGTTTTCTCTATCAGCTCCGATCACGAAGCGGTTGGCAAGATTCAGGGTAAGCAGTTTGCGCAACTGCTGCCCCAGGGCGGATCCGTTTTGTACATCGAAGGCCCGGTTAATAGTTCGGCTGCGCGGGCACGAACTGCGGGCATGATGCATGTGAAGCCTGCTAACATCCTCGTGAAGACGCTGCGTGGCAATTGGACCGAGGAGAGCGCCTACCGTGCCGTTGCTTCGTGGTTACGACTGCGTACCTCGCAGGAAAGCCTTTTTGATCTGGTGGGAGCCCAGGACGACAGTATGGCCGCTGGCGCCAGAAAAGCGTTCGCGGAAATGGCGGAAGGTGAGCGCGAACGATGGCTTAAGATACCTTTTACCGGCTGCGACGGATTGCCCAAGACAGGCCAGTCGTGGGTGCGCAGCGGCCTGCTGACGGCTACCATCTTTATCCAACCCAACACCGACCTCGCTTTGGAAATGTTGACTGAGGCGATCCGCACCGGAGTACAACCCGCGGAGCGCAGATTGATTGTTCCGGAGTCGGTGCCGTCGATCGAGGAACTTAGCGCAAAGACATCCGGTACGGGCAGACAGCATCGCTCAGCCGGTGTGTGAAGGTCGAAGGACGCCGGTAAAACAGTCCCATCGACCGGCATCCCTCAAGAATTGACCCTACGCGTGCGGTGGGAAGTGATCGAACATTTTGTCGACCGCCTTGTCCAGCTTTTTCTCGTTTTTCTCAGTGTTATTGGAGAGGGTGTCGCTGGAAACGCCTCGCCAGATGAGTTGCTTGTTGTGCGCGTCGTAGAGATCGAGCACGAGCGAGCCGACAGGATAGTTTTCCACTTGAGTTGTAGTGTCACCGAAGCCACCCCATCGCCAACCACCCAGTCCGTCATAAAAGGTTTGGTATTCGCGTTCGTTGTGCGTACTTCCGACGGCAGTGACGGCTACGTCGCCGCCGTTATCGACGCGCTGCCAGCCTTTGGCCTGCAGGGTGTGGTCAACTGCATCCTGAATGCGGCTCTGCCAAAGGGGGTCGGTGGTTTTTACCTTCTCCCAACGGTAGGTGTGATATTGAGAAAAATTAGCGTGATGGTCATAATCCGTTTTTACATCCTGCGCGAGTGCAGGGGCGGACACTACGAGTACGGCCAGCAAGGCCGAGAATGAAATGCGGAATGCGTTCATAGGTCCCTCAGAGAGTGGGAATCTGGTGCGCAAGGCCGAGGCAGGTTCACCATCAGCAAATTGTGCGGAAAATGAGATGCGACCTCGCCGTTCCGGGATTGCACCTACAGAATTGTTCCTTGCAAATTGGGGTTGCGACCTCAGAAGCGCGACACTGGTAGGCAAGACTTAAGCGCGCGGGACGACCCTGCGCTACGAAGTTAGCCTCCTCCAGTGCCGGGTTACTTTTGGGGATCCCCGACGTTCGGAGATACCATCGAGTCCGCGGCCGGCGCCTGTTCCTTGGACAGCTTCGCCGTTTGAACCGGTTGCTGATTTGGCTGCGCCTCTGTTTGATCGGACGGTGGCATAGGCGCAGACAGGGGTTGCGGTTCCTGCAGCTCAGACCACGCGACCAGTTGCGGACCGATCACGTCGCTCGGCGCTGGGGGAGCGGGGCGACCGTGATCATCATTATCCTGATCCTGTGCGAACATCCCAGGGACCGCGGTTAGCAATGCTGACAGTACGATTGCAAGGATTGCCTCTCGTTTCACGATACCTCCCGAAGGACGACAGCAACAAAGCCGACAATAACCGCCGACAATAACCATGGGACAGGTGCATATTTTTTGTACAGCGTGAGTCGCCACACGTCTATACACGGTTTCACGTAACTCGGGGAATGATGGAATCTGGGATTTCGCTCCGGGGCGCGTTCCTATTGCGCGGGGGCTTTTCGACTCCAAAGATACAAGTTTCACTGTATAGGCAAGCCTGGTTGGTTGGATTAGCCTGTGTGTCTACTCGACAGACGCCCCCATCGAGCAGGTGTTGTTTCACTGGGAGAGACGGCACCTGCTCCCCTTCTCCGAACCTCAGAAATCGTGACAAACCTGCTGCGAGATCACTTTTTATCTTTCGCCAAATTTACAGCTAAGAAGGGCTCGAAATACACATTGCAGGGGATTCTTCGGGGACGGCCCAGACCTTATCTTGATTTCTGGTTGACAGCAGAATCAACCCTCAGGAGGGCATTATGCTTTATTGGACGATTGTGTTCCTGGTGATAGCACTGATCGCTGGAGTCTTAGGCTTTTCCGGCGTGGCTGTCGCGGCGGCGGGTATCGCCAAGCTGCTGTTTTTCGTTTTTCTCGTTCTTTTTGTGATTTCGTTGGTGACACATTTGACGCGCCGCGGGTCTGTTTAGAGATTCTGGACCGGGGCAGAACTATTGAAGTTTCAGGCATCGACGGCAGGATGTTAAACAGGTTCCACATCCTGGCCTCGATGCTTTTTTATTGGGAGTTGGATTGTCCGCCTTTTCCTTATGCGTTCTCCATCGGACGGGGCTGTGGTGTGTAACCGCCACGATATCTCCCAACCTTTGCAATATTTTGCAGCAACTAATGTACCGATTGTGATTAAATCTCGAAGGCGCGGAAGAGCGCGTTTTCTTAGGAGAATATGGTTTTATGGCAGACGATATGGAGAAGAAAAATCCACAGACCGGACAATATGGACAAGGCCAGCAAGGACAGGGCCACGAGGGCGGTCAGTCCGGCCAATACGGACAGGGCCAACACAGTGGTCAATCCGGGCAGCCTGGCCAAGGTCAGAGCGGCCAGAATCAGCCCAAGAAGGGCGATCGGGGTCAGAACGAGAACGAGCAGGATGACCAGAACCGAGATCGTCAGCGCCGTTCAGCGTAAGTGGATTAGAGTAGAACGGAGTCCCGGCCTTTTGGGTCGGGACTTCTTATTTAACGCGAACTGTTTACAGGATATTGTTAATCAGAAGGAACAAGGTAGTATGCTTTGATTACCAATAAGAGCGACGAACTGTAGAAGCCGCCAGATGACAGCTAAGAAGAAGCGATCCAAGAAAGAGCATCGAGAACGTGAGCCTCTGCTAAACGCGGTCGCGCGCAAATTGGGACACGCCGCCGGCACATTCAGCAAGGCAACACAGGAATTCGCAGAGGCTTTTTCGGCTATGCCTGTGGCCGTCACGGCAAAGGTGCCCGACGCAGCTCTCTTTGGCACTTCGACAGATACGGCAGGCAGCCGTCCCCGTACCAAGAAAAGTTCTACGGCAGGCCGCAATCGGAGAATGAACAAGAAGGCCAGCGCGGGAAAACGTGCGCCGAGCGCGCGACACTCGCCTTCAGGCCGGAAAAGCACAAAAAAGAAGACGAAATAACTCCTCAAAACCATTCATCTTTCCGCAGCTAGCACCCACAGTAGTACTGTCGCCATGCTTTATACAGCGCGGGCCCATTGCCGACGCACAAAACGTACAGAGTCCGGGGTATTGTCTCGGCCCGCATTCACAACCTAGTTTGAAATAAGCCACGCGAGAAGAGCCAGGAAGAATTGGCATGGCGGAAACCATTCTAGGAGAATAAAAAAAATGCAGAAGGACTCATTGCGAGAGCTGTACATCGACGAACTTCGGGATCTTTACAATGCGGAAACGCAACTGGTAAAGGCTCTGCCGAAAATGGCCAAGGCGTCCGCGAACGATCAGTTGCGGCAAGCGCTCGAAGAACATTTGCGCCAGACCACGGAGCACGTATCGCGTCTGGAGCAGATCTTCGAACAGTTGGAGGAGAAACCATCGGGCAAAAAGTGCCTTGGCATGGAAGGCTTGGTCAAAGAAGGAGTCGAGACCCTCAAGGAGGATTTCCCCGAAGAGATCAAGGATGCCGCGATTATTGGCGCAGCCCAGAGGGTGGAGCACTATGAGATGGCCGGATACGGAACAGTGAAGGCCTTTGCCGAGCTTCTCGGCGAAAATGAACAGGTGTCACTGTTGCAGCAAACTCTGGACGAAGAGAAAGAGGCTGACCAGAAGCTGACCGAGCTTGCGGAAGAAATTAATGCCCAGGCGGCGGAGGGTCAGGGACAAGGACAAGCTCCGACCGGTGCACGCGAAAACCGGAGCATGGCCTCGAAATCCAAAAGAGTCGCTTAAAAAAGAACTAAAGAGTAAGGTTGAAGTGCGGACCAGAAAGGGCCATCGCATGGCCCTTTTTTCGCTGCTGACCGTAGCTACGGGATTCACCTGATGGCGTTCCCCCTGAAGTCTGAGTACCGTAACCTCAGGTTAATCCTGCAGTACGTCACCCACTTCGAGGTCGATATGGCAGAAGCAGCCATCCATCCTGTAAACAGTCCCCATAGCAACATCCAAACCTGGCGTGAACTTTATGTCGCCGCTTTATTCGAGACCGACACGAATAGAATTCCGCATCGCATCGCGGAAGCAGAGAGAGCAATCGTGGCAAGGTCACGAGAACTTTTTGCGGCTAGTTCTGACACGATCGAAGAAGATCAAGCTCTCGACGATGCTTTGTATGCACTGCGTGCTCTCCAGAGCTGCCTGCAGGTCCAGGCATCAGCCGCCTAAAACTTCAGATTTGGCGACCGAACTTTTGCGCGAGATTCGTGTCCCTCGTCCCTTTGCTCGCCCGCCCATAAGCGTAAGCTTCAAACCCTCCAGAGCTGAGCGAGGGCACGCGCCGCATCGGAAAGGGCACGTTTTTCGGCGTTGGCTTGTGAGATCCCTAACAATCTCGCGCGCGGGACGATAGGCGCCCGATATTGCAAATTCCTTTTGAGGGCGAGATCCGCCTGGCGAATTTCGCATACCGCGGTCTCGAACACGCGCTTGAGGTCTTCGTGGGACGCAGAATGATGCGTCTGAAGATTATTATTTGGTCTTACGATTCTGGATGCCATTGAGAGAAGCTCAACTTTCTTACGGCTTGACTCTGGGAACTTTAAAATGGCCTTGGCTGGGCAACAATACTGTTAAGCACCGGGGGCTAGCAGTCGATTTCCCTACATAGGAGTCTTTTATTCCTGTAAATTCGTTCGCAGAAATTCTCGAAGCTTCGGATACTTGGCTTGCCTCTTGCTTGGATTTTTCCGAATGACCATGACCCGTTCTCGCTGGATTGTTTCCATCTCTAAAATCATCGAGGCCTCCAGTTCCTCGGCTAATCTTCGCCGTACTGGAAGCCCCAAGAATCCTGCGGTGTTAATCAAAAACAATCTAAGCGCAGAGTTAAGATCAGCTTACTTTGCGTCGCGTCGTGCGGATCTCTTTTTCTTCGACGACATCAGAATCATCCTGGTCGTGGCCTGCGGTCGATTTATCCACTGCCTTTTTTCCAGCGTCCTTCACCTTGCCCCAAGCGTTTTGTACTTTGCCCTCGGCCTGTTTGGCGGTTCCATGGGCTTGTTTATCCGCATCCCCGGTCCATTCGCCCACCTGGCGCTCCACGCGACCGCCCACATCTTTCAGCTTGCCTTCGACTCGATCTTTATTCATAGCTGTGTCCTCTCCTTGGACTATCGAATTTTCGCTTTCGAACTTTGTTCAAACACCGTCCGGCGTGAGACTTAGACTACGGGGCTCCGGCCTTGGATCAGGCGGATCAGCACCGCAACGATCGCCAACACGAGCAGAATGTGAATGAATCCGCCCAGCGTGTATGAGCTGACCATACCTAACAACCAGAGAATCAACAGCAGAACGGCTATCGTCCAGAGCATTGGCACTCCTTTCCGGAAGCGTATGTTCCAGTTGATCAGCAACTGCAAGGGAGTGTAGGTGGTGTCGATTGCCGCAGGTATCCAGTAAACTCCCCATTCCCGGGGCGATCCAGCTCTACTCGGATACGGCACGGGCAGAGAAATCGAAAAGAGTCTACGGTTCGCGCCTGAGAGTTAGCTTGGGTGAAGGAGTGACTCAATAGATCTGGACGATTCCGTTGCGCACGGCGTACAGCGTGAGATCCGCTACCGAATGCAGGTCGAGTTTTCGCATGAGGTTGGTGCGGTGCGTCTCCGCGGTTTTTACGCTGAGGCTAAGAGCAGTCGCAATTTCCTTGGTAGTCTTTCCTTCGGCGACAAGCTGAATGACTTCCCGCTCCCTCGGCGTGAGAATGCACTGGGTGGAAGAAACGGTGTCCTCATGTGGATGCAGAAAGCCATCCAGCATCATCTGAGCCACTTTGGGCGTGAAGAAAGTTCGGGAATTCTCTAAAGCCTCCACCGCAGCGACCAGGTCGCGGCCGGCATCGGACTTCAGCAAAAAGCCGCGAGCGCCGGTGGCCAGCACTTCACGAACAACCTGTTCGGAATCGTGCACCGTCAGAATCAGAATGCGAGCCTCGGGAACAGTTGCCAATATCTGGCGTGTCGCATCCAGTCCGTTGAGATTCGGCATCCCGATGTCGAGAAGAAGCAGATCTGGTTTCAGATTGATGGCGTGCGCCACGGCTTCGCGACCATCTTTGGCCTCGGCACAAACCTCCCATCCGGGGTGGTCTTCGAGCAGCGAGCGAATACCTTGCCGTGCGATCTCGTGGTCATCCGCGATCAGGATTCGAAGCACGCTCTCTCCTTCGAAACGAACCGAAACCCTTGCCGGCTTCCCTGTTCCAGTATTCCCCTTTGAGACAACTTCTTGTCTGAGAGATAGTTGCGGTTGGGGGAGCACCGGTTGCAATAAGACTTTCTATATGGGAATTTGATGCCCAATTGCGACCTCCGGTCACAGAAAGAATGGCATCTAAGATCGGCACGGAGGGCATCAATGCGTTCATCAGCCGCTGCCTGGTGGTTTTCATTTTCCTCAACTGTTGTCGCAAGTGCGATTTTGATCTCGGGCGCAGGGGCTCAGGCCCCCGCCGTCGCTTCGGGTGCGACGACCTCGCCCACTAGTAGCCATCTCATAAATAGCCCGGAACAGCAGGTCGAGGTCCCTCAGGGGCTAAAGCCCTCGTCTTTATTGGCTCTGGACGGCACGACTGAACGCCGTGCCCCTCCCGAACCCATTTATGAGATGGCTTCTATTGTGAATGGAAGCCCCACAGGGCAGCAGACGGCGCCTCCGCAAACCGCGCCGACTGGAAACGGATCAGCCCAGAGCCCTGTCCCTGATCAGAATCCGGCCAGCCAGAACCCCGTGAGCGCAGAACCAACTTCCGGTGACCAAGGTGGAATGTTTGTTTTTAAGAAGCAGGTGGAAGAGGTTGTGCTGCACGCCACGGTGATCGACGAGGAGCATCGCCTGGTTTCCGGCCTAGATCGGAATGCTTTCTCGGTGATCGAAAACGGAGTTTCTCAGCCTATCACCTCATTCCGGCGCGAGGATCTTCCAGTGGCAATGGGCATCGTAGTGGATAATTCCGGCTCCATGCGGGACAAGCGGGAGAAGGTGAACCAGGCAGTTTTGAATCTGATTCGCGCCAGCAATCCGCATGACGAAATCTTCGTGGTGAATTTCAGCCAAAAGTCTTATCTCGATCAGGACTTCACCTCAGACGTAAACCTGCTGCAAGCTGCCCTGCATCAGGTTTCCGCGAAGGGAAGCACGGCGCTCTACGACGCAATTGTGGCCTCGGCCGTTCACCTGAGGAACAACAGCAATCTCGAAAAGAAAGTGCTGCTCGTAATCACAGATGGGCAGGACAATATGAGCGAGGAAACGTTGCAAGAGGCGTCGCGCCGGCTGGAACAGGCAAACGGCCCAACGCTTTATGCGATTGGTTTGCTTGGCGGTGGCTTGCAAAGATCGGGGCGAGACGCGTTGCAGGATCTAGCACAAGGGACGGGGGGCATCGCTTACTTTCCGGAGTCGCTGGATCAGGTCGATAATATTACGCGAGCCGTCGCGCACGATGTTCGCAGCCAGTACCGTATCGCCTACAAGCCAAGAAATCAGAACGTCAAACCGGAGTTTCAGGAAGTCCACGTTGAGGCGCACGCCCCAGGGTATGGGAAGCTCACCGTCCGCACCCGGAGCGGCTACTATCCCCCAGAGTCCGGCCATTAAGTACACGCGCGATTTCTAAGCTACGGTAGTTTCCGTTGTGTTCCGGAACTGCGGTGGCATCTGGATCTGGATGATGTTGTTCTTAATCGCATACACCACCAGATCGCGGATGGAGTGCAGGCTCAGCTTCCGCATGATGTTGCTGCGATGCGTTTCGACAGTTTTAGTGCTCAGGTTCAGCAGTGTAGCGACTTCTTTTGAGCTCTTACCTTCGGCGAGAAGTTGAGTAACTTCGCGCTCACGGACTGTCAGCGTCGGAAGATTCGGCGGCTCATTGCGCGACATAGCGTGCCCCTTGTCGAGGAAACCCGCCAGCACTAGATCGTTGACCCGCGGAGTGAAGAACATGCGCTTGCTCTGCAGAGCTTCAACCGCCGAAACCAGATCGCGAGCCGCGTCGGACTTAAGCACAAATCCGCGCGCCCCCGCGTCGAGAGCTTCACGGATAACCTGATCGGAATCGGTAATGGTCAAAACAATCACTTTGAAGTGAGGATCGTGTTGCAGCAATTGCCGCGTGGTATCCAGGCCATTCAGATAAGGCATCCCAATGTCAACGATTACGACATCGGGCTTGAGCTGCTTGGCCATTTCGACCGCCTCGCGGCCGTCCGATGCTTCGCCACACACTTCCCATCCCTCATGCTTTTGGAGAAGAGAGCATAGCCCACGCCGCACTATTTCATGGTCATCGGCCAACAAGATACGTAGCTTCATGGCAGATCCTTCCTTCCACTACCCTGAGACATCGGACCGAATTCAACTTTCCCGGACCCCAGCGCTCAACATGCAGCTTGCGGACTTCGTGCCAGCGCTGTAAACACACGATGCTGGCTCACTGCCTCAACCGCCTCCAGCAGATCCCGTGCCGCATTCGATTTCACAACGTAGCCGCGGGCGCCTGCGTCCAACGCTTCACGCATCATCTGTGGAGAATCGTGTTGAGTGACGAACAAAACTTCTAGACCGGAGGCTTTCCGTTTGTGCTGAATCACCCGACAAGCTTCCAGACCGTTCATCCTGGGCATCGTAACATCGAGCACAACGACATCGGGGTGCAGAGCCTCGACCTTGTCGAGAGCCTCCAGCCCATCCGATGCTTCCCCCACTACTTCCCAACCGGATCGCCCTTCCAAGAGAGTGCGTAGCCCTTGCCTCACAATCGGGTGATCGTCCACCAACAAGATCCGAACCGCCATAGTTTCTATTTCCGAGGCAGCTTCGTGCATCCCTCTGCAACGGCTGGCTCTTTTCCACTTTACGATGTTACCGCCGCAGGAGTCTACTGGCGCGCCCCAGGCTGAAAGCGTTTCCCCCAACGAGGCTACTCTGAAACTAACATTGTCTTAGCCGACTCTCGTATACAGAGAACACTGTATTTTTGGCTACAACCCTCATTTCTAGTATCTAATTTTCCGTCGAACTCATTGCCGGGAAATAGGTTTCCTGATGTAACAGCGCATCCACGGCCTCGACAATCGAGCCCACGTCTGATTTGGCACAAGCCCCGCGAACCCCCGCTCTCCGAGCTTCTTCGGCCAGCTGCTTGGACAAATGGATCGTAACCATGAGAATTGGAATTTCGGGGAAGAGTTCTGAGATTTGCCGTGCAACATCCAGGCCGTTCAAGTCTGGCATTTGAAAATCGAGCAAAATCATGTCCGGGGGATTTTTTTTAACTCTTTGCAGAGCCTCTCCTCCCGTTCGCGCCTCATCGGTTACTTGCCAGGTGCTCTGCTGCTCGAGCAGGGCTCGCAGATAATGACGGACCGCCGGATTGTCGTCTACAACAAGAATTCGGACCAAACCGCCCTTCCCTTCAGCTAGTTGAGGCTATCGTTTGCAGCATAGGAGCGTCAGCCGACCCTCGCAATACCGTGAAGGCCCTACGAGGCAATATCCAATCGCATTACCAGATTCCCTTGTCGCTTCCAGTGAGCTTGAATTCGAGCGCCGCGGCTGCAGCCAAGCCCGGCAACAAGCTCAAGCGCAGCGCGCTTAGCAGTTCTCCGTTGAGCACGAGGCGCCTCCACTCCGAGGCGTAAAGCTTCGCCGCTTGCGGAAAAATCGGAATGCGAAGGAATTTGCGCCGAAAGTGTACGAGTTCGTTGCCGAATCGCGCCGCACTCGTCACTAAGGGCGGCAACGGCAGATCTTTTCCGCAATACGACTTGACATAACCCGACACCGTGACCAGATAAGTCGCCAAACCGTCCCACAATCCTGCTGATCGTGCCAGAGACTTGAGATAGTCGTAGTCAATCGCGCCTGCGTTCACCAGAAGGGCCGTATCCGCCACGTCGCATAGACGGAGATAAAAGTGACGATACATGCGTTGCAGAGTGCTGATAATCAGGCGATTCTCTGGAGCCGCCACCCGGAGCGTGTGCCCGTCGAACTCCGCCTGGCGCGATCTCTTGACCAGGGAATCGGTGATCGCAACCTGTTCTCCCGTCTGCCCGAGCCGCGATACGTGCACCTCGACCAGTTCGGGCAGGCCTGGAACGACGAAGTTCCATTTATTTGCCAGCCGGTCGCCCCAACTCCGTCCTTCTACCCGCGCCTTGAAGCGCTCGCGCATGATCGCGACGATGTCGGCGCTTTCCGCGTTGCTGTAAAGATCGAGGTCACTTCCAAGGTCGGGCCAGTGGTCGAGTGATTTGATCACAATCACATCGCCCACTTGGCCCAGCGCCTGGCAGATTGGAGACAACTTGGACAACGCGCGCTCAATCCGCGTGGTTTCCTTCAAGATCGCGTTCTCACACCATTGAGCCTCTTCCTTTTCCAGGGCGACCATAACTTCGTGAAGAGCGGGAAACGCGCGCATGATCACATGATGCGAGGTCGCGAGGCTCCATAGTTCACCAAAATCCTGGCGTCCATAGATTCCGACCGTCCGGGCCACCTCCGGCGTCCAAGCCTGAGTTGCGGCGGACTGACCGGCGCCGCTACATGTTGTAGCTGTAGCCCCCAGCAGGAGTTGGGAAAGCAGCGTGACACACCCTGTGGAGTTTTTCACACCTGTCATAAATTCCATCGCTCGTGAAGTCATGAAGTGGTCGAACCCCTGCGCCGTCGTTCGATGCGAAATGTTCGATGTGAAAATGGGCCGGCAGGTTGTTGGAAAGGCCACTCCTGGTGCGGTTTCACAGGCTCCTACAGTTTCCGCGTGTTAAAATAAAGTCTCCCATGGCCACGATTCCCCGTAGAAAGACTGTCACCGCCATCGTGGGCGGTGTGCGCGTCGGCTCGGATGCACCGATTGTGGTGCAGTCAATGACCAATACCGACACTGCCGACATCCCTTCCACGGTGCAGCAGTGTGCGGCGCTGGCTCGCGCCGGCTCGGAACTGGTGCGCGTCACGGTTAACAACGAGGAAGCGGCTGCCGCTGTTCCCCGCATTGTCGAAGAACTCGATAAGCAGGGCGTGCGCGTTCCCATCATCGGCGACTTCCACTACAACGGGCACCTGCTGCTGACCAAGTATCCGGAATGCGCGCGCGATCTGGCGAAGTACCGCATCAATCCCGGTAATGTGGGCATTGGCCGGAAGGACGATAACAATTTCCGCACCATGATCGAGGTCGCGGTGAAGCATCAGAAGCCGGTGCGCATCGGCGTGAACTGGGGCTCGCTCGATCAGGCTCTCCTCACGCGCATGATGGACGAGAACTCGCGTCTCGCCGAACCGAAGGACGCGCGCGAGGTCACCATGGAAGCGATGGTCGTAAGCGCATTGAACTCTGCCGACCTCGCCCAGAAGTTTGGCCTGCGCGAGGACCAGATCATTCTGAGCGCGAAAGTTAGCGGCGTGCAGGATCTCATCGACGTTTACCGTGCCCTGGCCGCTCGCTGCCGTTACCCGCTGCACCTCGGCCTAACCGAAGCTGGGATGGGAGCAAAAGGCGTGGTCGCATCGGCTGCGGCCATGGGCGTGGTGCTTCAGGAAGGCATCGGCGATACCGTTCGAGTCTCGCTGACGCCGGCGCCCGGGGGCGACCGCACCGAAGAAGTTCGCGTAGCGCAACAGATTCTGCAATCCATGGGGATTCGTAGCTTCACTCCGCAGGTTACGGCCTGCCCCGGATGCGGACGGACCACCAGCACGTTTTTCCAGGAAATGGCCGAGCAGATTCAGACTTACCTGCGCGAGCAGATGCCAACCTGGAAGGGCCGCTATGTGGGCGTGGAAGAGATGAAGCTCGCCGTCATGGGTTGCGTGGTCAATGGCCCCGGCGAATCGAAGCACGCCAACATCGGCATTTCTCTGCCGGGCACGTTCGAGGAGCCGAAGGCCCCGGTCTACGTGGATGGACGCCTGTTCACGACACTCAAAGGGGATCGCATTGTGGCGGAGTTCATCGGGATTCTCGACGAGTACGTTGACTCGCACTACGCCGCGCGCGATGTTCAAAAAGAAGAGCTAGCCACGCGAGGTTAGGGTCAGTCTCGCAGTCCCTCCTCTGCAATGTCATCCCTCGCGAAGCGAGGGATCTTGGTTCCTGCCTACGCCACCGGTGGTGCCTCTGCGGGCAAACACCAAGATCCCTCGCTGCGCTTGATTGCATAACGACGTTGGCCCGTCGCGAGTAGATTGGTATGCGATGAACAAGACCAAGGCTCGTGAGAGGAGCCAACGTCATGCTGATTATAGGCTGTGATTTTCATCCGGGGTTTCAGCAGGTCGCGATCTTTGACAATCGAACGGGAGAGATTCAAGAGAAGCGGTTGCAGCACCGCGGGGAAGCGGAGCAGTTCTACGTTTCTCTGGCAGGCCATGAAGTGCGGGTGGGGATGGAAGCTTGCGGACACTATCCGTGGTTCGAGCGGTTGCTGGCGGAGTTGGGATTCGAGCTATGGTTGGGCGATGCGGCGCGGGTGCGGGCCTCGGTGGTGCGCCGGCAGAAGACGGACCGGCGGGACGCGGAGCATCTGCTGGATCTGCTGCGGGAGAATCGGTTTCCGCGGATCTGGGTGCCGAGCCTGGAGGTGCGGGATGTGCGGCAGTTGCTGGTGCATCGGCACAAGCAGGTGCAGGCGCGGACGCGTACGAAGAATCAGCTGCAGGCCATGGCGCTGAGCCATGGGGTGCAGAAAAAGCACAAGCTGTGGAGCCAGGCGGGGCGGGCGGAGTTGGAGCAGTTGCCTTTGCTGCCGTACGCGTCGGAGCGGCGGAAGCGGTTGCTGGCGGCGCTCGACGGGCTGGAAGCGGAGATCCTCGAGCTGGACCGGCGAGTAGCCGAAGAAGCGCGGCAGCGGCCGGAGGCGGTGCGGTTGATGACGCATCCGGGAGTAGGCTCGGTGACGGCGTTGGCGATGGTGCTGACGTTGGGGCCGGCCGGGAGGTTTGCCTCGGGCAAGCAAGTCGGCAGTTATTTCGGCCTGATTCCGAGCGAAGAATCCAGCGGCGGAAAACAGCGGCTGGGCAAGATCAGCAAACAAGGCAGTTCGTTTCTGCGCTTTTTGCTGGTGGAAGCGGGACAGACGGCGGCGCGGTTGGATCCGCAACTGAAGCGCTTCTATCGCCGCCTGGCGGTGCGCAAAAATCGCAGCGTCGCCAAGGTGGCGGTGGCCAGAAAATTGGCCACGCGGTTGTACCTGATGTTGCGCGAAGACTGGACGTACGCGCAACTGTGTCAGGCCGTCATGCAGGTAAGCCCGAGTCATTCCGTGGCCGGCCAGTAAGAGCCCAGCACTTGAGTGGGCAGCCTGCCTCCCTGAGAGGCGGGGAGATCGAAGTGAGTAATCGTGGGAGCAAGTCCCGAAGAGATGGATGGTGGGACCTGAAGTCCCCCTGCAGGATTGAATACAGTGACGAGCTTGGTCTGGACATCAAAGACTTTCTACGAGAGCGAAATGGCGCTGCTTTCGGCGTCGGCGTCGAAGTGTCGCCTAAATTCGCTTGACAGGGCGCAGCGTCGTTAGAGACGGGATGACGGGCTGCTCAGGTTCGTCAGAGACCGTTGCCCACTATTGCCCGGTCAGCAAAAATATAGGGTTTTGATTCGGTGGTTCGCCGTTCGATTGAATAGCGCCCGCGCTGAAGGCCGCGGGCAGATCAGTGACCACCGTATCGGCCACAGAGGGAGCGCCTGGGTTGTTGGCATTGTTGTCGGAGCTATTAATGACGGCGATGGCACCAGCATCACACATGCTCACATAGACGCGGCTACTGTCCGGGGAAGCAGTAGTGAAAACTCGAAAACGCGTCGTGCTCGGGGAATACGGCGCAGCCGAGGTGCACGCAGCCACGGGTGGCACGGCATACTGATACGTGTTCGTATTCAGGTTCGCCGAGAATGGAGGGTCGGTCAGCAACGTAAGTGTTGTCTTCAGCGTGAAATTGTTGGCATCGAACACAGCCAGGCTAGGAATCACACAGGCAGAAGTTGCACCGACGAAAGGATCAGGACAAGACGCTGCCGTTCCGTAGCTGGCAACGTAAAATCTACTGCCGTCGGGCAAACCCGTCACAGAAGTAGGCACGCATCCCGAAGGACATGGGCTTGAACCTGCGGCAAAAGAGATAGCCGAGATTTGAATGGGCGTATCATTGGCGCCGCCTGAGACAGAAAAGACGTACACTGTGCTCGTTGTGGGATTGGTCACATAAAGACGATTCAGGTTGGGATCGTAGAAAATGAAGTTCGCCCCGGCACCTACGGGAAGGCTACTCGTGACGGTATCTGTGGCAGTATCAATCGTCACCAATTGACCGGTTCCGCCTTGCGTTAGCACGTAAACCTTCTGACTGTCGCTCCGAGCCACCATCCACACGGGAGTGATTCCGGTAAAACCGGTTAGTACATTCGGCGACAAATCCACGGTATTCAGACTACTAACGGAATTGCTTCCCTGATTCGCCACGTAAAGCTTGAGGCCGTTGGGAATCTCGGCCAACGCCACCGGATTGGTCCCGACGATGGCAGTATTAACTATCGCGCTGGATGATGTATTGATCGCGCTCACCGAATTCGTGCCAAAGTTGGCGACGTAAAGAAATCCAGTCTGCGTTGTATTCAAAAATACTGGCAACGACCCCGTCGGCAAGGGGATCGAGGTCACAGTCCCTAGCCCGGTCGCGGTGCTGGACTGGAAGGCCGGGGTGAAGGCCGAGACAACATCCACGCCGCCTGGAGACAGACTCCCCGCACTCGCGACGAACACCTGGCTGTGGTTGGGAAGGATCGCAGCGTGCGTGGGATTGTTGCCCAGGTTGGGCGCACTTTTGTCCGAACTTGGGGTTTCCCCGACGATGCTGTCTCCGCCGACATCGATCTGCATGGCCCCCCCGGGGAAGTTGGGCACGTTGTGGTAAATGCCGAAAACGGCATGGAAGTTCGCCGGCGCGGGAGGCGCCTCTACGGGACATCCCGGAAGTCCGCCCTCCGAGCAAGGAAGAACCACCGGACGGTAGACCTGCCCACAAGCCATCCACAACACAATTGGAGCCACCATGGCCGCCAACCGGCCTGCGCGTCGAAAACTCATCGGCACCCCAAAGGAATATTTGATCAGCGAGGAATTTAACATTCTAACGGCTGGGCACAATCTCCGCTAGTGCGAGACGGCTTTTCGGGCTTCGGCCGTCGGGCCTCCGCGCGGCCCCTCGTTCTGGGATGCCAAAATGTCCAAGCAAGTTGGACCGTTCAGAAAGACACGTAGGGAACACAAACGACTGCAGACTGTAGCGATCCTGGACGCCAGGTAACTGGACGCCAGTAAGAAGAGAGCGAGCCGAAGCCCGGAGGCCGACCCCGAAGACACCGCTACCTGCGCCGGGACTTGCCACCGGCGGCAGCTGCTGGCGCCTGTGCCGGGGCGGTTGCCGCGGGCTTTTTCTTGCCTTCCATCTGCGCCAGGCTCTGCTTGAGAGCGGCCATTAAATCCACTACCGGCGCCAGCTTCTTCGGCTTCTCCACCGCTGCCACTTCCCCGCCCTCAAGTTTGGCTTCGATCAGCTTCTTCAGATTTTCCTGGAAACTATCTTTATATTTTTCTGGGTTCCACTCATCCGCCAACGCCTCAATGAGCTGGTGCGCCACCTTCACTTCGGCTTCTTTCAGCTCCACGTCTGGGGCGCCAAAGCCTTCCACCTTGCGCACTTCCTCCTCGTAGTACATTGTGTGCAGCATCAATCCGCCTTCGTGCGGCCGCAGGAAAACCGTGTACTCGCGATTGTGCATCGTAATCTTGGCGATGGCGACGTACTCGCTCTCTTCCAGCGCCTTGGTCAGCAGCGCGTACGGACGCCGCCCCGCGTCTTCGGGCATCATGTAATACGACGACTCGAAATAAACCGGATCGACGTCACCGGCCTTGACGAATTCCAGAATCTCCATCGTCTTGGCAGTCTGCGGCTCGATCTTCTTGATTTCCTCCGGCTCGATGACGATGTACTCGTCCTTGCGAAACTCGTAGCCTTTGACGATTTCGCTGCGGTCGACGACCACGTTTTCCAGCGGACAAATGTACTGCTGCTTCACCCGCTGCTTGTCCGGCCGATGCAGCATGTTGAAAGAGATGCCGGAGCTGCGCGCGCCCGAGAACAAACGCACAGGCATGGAGATAAGACCGAAGGTTAAGTGTCCAGACCAGACCGACGATGGCATAGTTCCCCTCGCTTGCAAAAGTCTAACAACTACGCTCGCAACCGTACGGCAAAATAGCCTAAACCGCCCAGAATTGGCAGTTTAGCTTAGCAAACGAACTTTGGATGCACAAATCTTAGGGCGAAGCGTACCGAAGTGCGAAGCCGGAGGGGATGGGGTCTGGAGCCGTCGTGCCCTAGGGGTTGTAGTTAACTGAGTGGGTTCCTGAACTCCGTTTTCTCATGCTTATCGCTATCTGGATTTGATCTCCTCGCCCTGCCGCCGCGTTTGCACGAAGGCTCGCAGCACATTGTTCATCAAAGTCTGGTAGCCTCTGCCGTTCTTCTTGAACCATTCCAAAACGTCATGGTCGATGCGGATATTGATATGGTCTTTTGGAGATGGGACACCCATCACGCTCTGTGTCCAGTCGGGCTCGCCCTGAACGTCATCTGCATCGGCGCGGATCGACGCTTCCAGCTTCGCGCCACCTAGGGCATTCACTTTGGCCCAATTCGTCCGGTCTTCCCCTCGTGCAATCTTAGTTTTGATCTGCTTAGCCGTATAGCGCACGGTACCGCTTTTCTTCCTCATCTCTCGCCCTTCTTGCCGTGATAATTCGCACGGCATCGTCGCGCCACGTCCAGACAACCGCGAAGAATTTCCCCTCAATTAACCCAACACTCAGAAATCGGTCCTCGTCGTCCCGCGGCGTTGGCACCGTGAGAAGGGGACGGCCATCGAACAAAGCGAACGCAACGCGCAGAAAATCTATCCCCCGCTCCGCCAGCACCCACTCGCGCTTCGGCTCATCCCAACTGAACTCCACCGTTTATTGTACCCACAAATGTATCCACAAACCAGGACCCGAGAAAACCTGTTGGCCAGAAGGTGCAGAATAACGGAATGGAGATCCACCCACCAGACGATGACGCGAAGCTGTACAGCAGGCTGCACGTATCGAGTCTCGATCTTGATCTTGCAAAATACTGTGTCGACGTCATTCTGAAGAAGAGGTGGCATCATCAACCGTGGGAGAAACGCGGAGCCATCTATCTACAGCAATCAGCTTTCATGTCGGCCCTCGTTACCGCGTACGCGCGACCATTCACGGAGAGTCGCGGCTGGCCGAAGCTCCCCCCAGATCTCAAAGAGTTCACCTGCGAAGAGAATAAGCTTCACGACCAGCTGATCGAGCTGCGAAATACGGTATATGCCCATTCGGACAGCAAGAATTATTCGATACGACCTTGGCGAGCTCCGAATTTCGCCACAGATATCGTCGGAGCCCCTGTGCTTCGCATAAGCGCCGAAGAAGCGGCCCGGCTGAAACGGATGATACAGAAACTGCAAGTCGCGATACGTCGCAGGATGACCGAAATCGTTCCGAACGCGCCTTAGCACCTTCCCGCTTTCTTGAGCGCGGTCTCGATGGTCCCCAGCGGTAGCAACAGGGTTAGCGGTGCGTCCAGCAACGGCACGGCGCCATAGGTGGCATACCATCCCGCCACCCGTTGGCTCTTGGCGTCGATCACAAGCACCACGCCGCCAACCTCGGCTGCTGCCAACAGGCAGCGTCTGCCCGCCGCAAGCAAGAGTTGTCCGCCGATTCCCCGCCCCTGCCATCTGCGATCAACAGCCAGGCGCGCCAGTCGGAATCCCGGGACGTCATGGCGGGCAAGACCGCGCCGTACAATGTCGGGAGTCCGGGCGTAGTCCACCGATGCGGGGCTTAACGTATAGAACCCGATGATGGTTTTGCTATCGGCATCGTCAATCGCAAGAAAAGTTTTTGCGCCTCCCCGCTCGTGGCTTTTGCGGGCGTGGCGGCGCAGGAACTCGTTCAGCGCTTCTTCGCCGCAGTCGAACGCTTCCCGATCATACTTCTTGCTAATCGGATCTTCGTGCCACGCCGTCACGATTATGACCGCTTCGGCAATGCGCGGGCGGCAGCCAGCAGTTTTGCGTTCGGCCTGGGCGGATTCTCCAGCAGATCGAGAACCCGCAAACTATCCCTTTCGGAGAGTTTCACGTGGTCCGCCCGCTCGAGGACAGCCTTGGCCGCACGCAGGGCATGATGCAGCACAAAATCTGTTAAATCCGTGTGCTTCAGCGCCACGGCGCGCATGAGCAGTGCTTTTTCCTCGGCCCCAATGCGCAGAGACATCCGGCTGTTGTTCTCGACGGCAATTCTCGGCATGCCCGTAATCCTCGTGTACGTATTCAAATAGTACATTGGGACACTGTTCGAGATCAATCCAATTTTCCTTGGGTCTCACGCCGCTTTTTCCTGAACCTTCCCGCCGCTGGCGCTCATCTCTGTAGCAAAATCCTGAAACTGAACGGGATCTTGATGGAGACGATAAAATGAGCGACCTGCGCTATCCCATCGGCAAATTCCACTTCGACGGCCCAACCACCGAAGAACAGAAACAGAAATCGATTGACGAAATCGCCCAGGCCCCGGCCAATCTGCGCACAGCCGTGAAAGGGCTTTCCGAGCAGCAACTGGAAACACCCTACCGCCCCGAAGGCTGGACCGTGCGCCAGCTCGCGCATCACGTTCCCGACAGCCATCTCAACGCGTATGTACGCTTCAAACTAGCCCTCACCGAAGAGGAACCGACGATCAAGCCTTACGCGGAGGACCGCTGGGCGCGATTGGCCGATACGCAAGCTACTCCTGTAGAAGTATCGCTGGCGATGCTGGATTCTTTGCATGATCGGTGGATTCGGCTCCTTCGATCTCTGCAACCCGAGGACTGGAAACGCAGCTTTCGCCATCCCGAACTTGGCTTGGTCAGTCTTGAAAAGAATCTGGCGCTTTACGCCTGGCACGGACGCCATCACGTCGCTCACATCACTTCGTTGCGAGAACGAAACGGCTGGTAGACCGCTTCCAGTTTCCGGTTCCTAGTTTCTGGTTCGAGGTTCCCTGGGGCCTTCGTGCTTCCCAAGATCTGGAAACTAGAACCTTGCGTGACAACAAAAAGTGCCCTGGCTACCCATAACTTTGGTCATCTTTCCCCCCTATGGGCCGCCGGATACGATTTGGCGTGTCCATTTTCCTGTCAGTATTCATAGCGTTCCAGCGGAGCTTGCTGCGACCAGCGTCCATCTTGGTGCTTCTGCTTTCGGCCGCAGTTGCCCAGCAACCAACGCCCGTGGCTCCTCCTGCCCCAGAGCCAACCGGCACGGGATCGGAGCAGCCTCTCGGGACCGTCGTAAAGAATTCCAAGAAGCAAAACTCCAAGGGCAAAAAAATAATTACGGAAGATGACATGGATGCCGCGGCCAACAAACTTCCCCGCATCCGGATGGACGACGCGGAAAATTCGGACGAAATCATTGCCGCGATTGTCAAATACAAACAGAGTCACAGCCCCGAGGAGACGGAAGCGGCCGTGCAAGGTTGGTATGAACGATACGATACGGACCTGGCCGCAGCGATCCGGCAAAATCAGACTGTCAACACGCTGCGAGAAGAGAACTCGAGCAACGGATACGAGATTTGCCGTGAGGGCGGAGACTACCAAAGCTGTGAGAGCCGCCGCCGAGCCGAATATATTGGCCAGCGGCATGATCAGTTCACCATCCGGAACAATATGGCTATGGTAGTACGAATTCAGCACGTGTTCATGAAAGTGCGCAACGGCATTCAGCACTACAACCTTCGCTACGAGTGGTTCAAGATTCGAACGACCAATGGGATCGACACGTACTGACGTTTCTAGTTCTTAATGTCTGGTTTCCAGTTCATAATCTAGCGTTGCACTGCAAGGGGACAGCCAAGGAAGACGAAAGACGGAACTAGAAATTGGAAACTGGAAACGGCACCTTCCTCTACGCGTCCTCACGTCATGCCGAGCTTCCACAGCAAATAACTGCAAGCTTCACGCAACACTGCATAAAGGCGTTGTAGACCACCGTGCGGGCGCGAAGCTGGCCGGGGTGCGACATAAACTGGACCAACTCCTTCGTGCTCGAGCAGTCGCTTGATACGGAAGACGTGGTAGGCGTCACTCACGGCAACGCAACTGTGCAGTCCATTGGCGCGCATAATGACCGCCACGCGCACCGCCGATTGAGCGGTGTCGGAACCTTGCGTCTCAGCGATCAGGTTGCGCTCGGGAATTCCGCGGCGCTGAAGATAATCGCGGCCCACGCCGCCCTCGCTGAAGCTGGGATCGGACGCGGCTCCGCCGGTGGTGATTACAACTGGAGCAATTCCTTTTTGAAAAAGATCGAAGGCATGATCGAGGCGCGCGCGCAGCACAGGAGAGGGATGGCCCGAGTACTCCGCCGCGCCAAAGACTACGATGGCGTCCGCCGCGTGCGGTTCTTGCAAAGACCCCTCACGCGCAATCCGGATGCTGGTGAATGTGAGGAACGCCGCAAGCGCAGCCAGCAAGAGCCCCTCAAGCCATAAGAGCATTTGCCGCAGAGAAGGCCGGTGAACAGAATCGTCAGTCATTCTTTGGCCAAGCTCTTTGGCAAAACTCATCCTTTGGCAAAGAAAGTAGAAATATCGTCCGCGGGGATGGCGCCTTCGCGGATGATGCGCCAGCGCTCTCCTTCATCCGTCAGATCAATAATTGTGGATGCGACATCACGCGGAGAAGTGCCTCCGTCGACGATGATGCTAATGCGGCCCTGCAACTGGTCGCGCACCTGCACGGCACTGGTACACTCCGAAGCTCCACTCAGGTTGGCGGACGTGGCTGTAATCGGAATGGCCGCGGCTGCCACGACTGCTCGAGGAATCTTCGCATTGGGCACGCGCAAGGCCACGTTACCCGTATTCGCTGTCACTTTTAGCGGAAGTCGCGAGCCTGCTTTTACGATAATCGTCAGCGGTCCCGGCCAGTATTTTCGCGCCAAGGCATAAAACTCCTCAGACAGGGCTTTCGCCAGTTCCTCCGCCTGGTCTACGTCTTCGATGAGCAGCGAGAGAGGCTTGTGACGCGAGCGCGTTTTAATGTCATACACGCGATCCACTGCGCGCAGGTTAAAAGGATCGGCGGCCAACCCGTAGAACGTATCCGTCGGCATGCCCAGCACTTCGCCTGCGCGAATCTGGTCAGCAGCGTACTTTATCAGCGACGACTCGGGGCTGTCACTACTGATTTTTACGATTTCGGCGCGCACGGCGCTCCCTTCGTGATGGTTCCGCTTGAAATATTTTGTGCGTGGAACCTACCATAATACGGCAATGGGCCGCAAGAGAGGAGCGCGGCGGCGAGGGTAGTGTCTTAAAAACACTGTTATTTAGATACCAGCGGGCGGCGTATCATCACGTCCTTAGAATGAAAAACTCCTCGCAATCCGTTCTCAGCACGCAGCATAGGCTCCGCCGCATTGAGGGTCGCCATAATCCTCTGGTCAAACAATTGCGCCAGGCGTTTTCACGCGCGGAACTTACCGAAGGCGGAGACTGTGCCATCGAAGGCGTGCGCATCCTGGAAGAGGCCATCCGCAGCGGCCTGCGCTTCAGCGCTGTGTTCTTTCGCGAGTCCGCGCAAGAGCGCGCCGGACGCCTGTTGCCGCAGATTGGCGCGCAGGTCGAGACCTTGCTGCTCCCTGACAAGTTATTCGATAGCCTCCTACCCAGCGAATCCCCGCAGGGCGTAGCCGCGCTGGTGCGCCTGAAAGAATTCTCGCTCGACGATGTGCTCGAACGGCTGCAGGTGGGACCAATTGTCGTTCTCGCCGGCCTGCAAGATCCCGGCAACCTGGGCACGATTCTGCGATCTTCTGAAGCGTTTGGAAGCGCGGGCGTTATTCTGGGCGAGGGGACGGTCAGCCCGTTCAATTCGAAGGTTGTGCGCGGCTCGGCCGGCTCGGTCTTTCGTCTGCCAATCGTTCATGGACACGGGAGGGCAGGGACAGAAAAGCTCGAGGAGATTCCAGAGAAGCTGCGGACAAAAGGTGTGCGCCTGATCGCCACCTCTTCGCACAAGGGAAAATCTTTGGAGCAAGCGGACTTAAAGGGGGCGGCAGCGATATTTTTCGGTAACGAGGGCGCAGGCTTGCCGCGTGAAGTGATGGCGAAAATGGACGACTTCATTTCCATTCCGCACACTCCGCAGGTGGAATCCCTCAACGCCGGCGTGGCCGCGAGCATCGTATTGTATGAAGCCGCGAGGCAAAGAAAGCTCCTGGCTGTTAGCTCCTAGCTTCTAGCTACATGCCTCTAATGGAAAAGTCGTTGACTCAAAACATCGACAGGCCGCTGAGATGGCGACTACCGAGCATTTTGTTCCTGATGTGCTCACTAGCGTACTCCGGCTGGTATCTTGTCTCAACAATGCCTGATCCTGATGTTGTCGATGAATGCAGAGCCATCGCGGCATCGGTGGAACCAAAGATCTCCATACCGGCATCTCTCTCATCTCCCGGACACCCGGCCTTGTTCTGTGACAAAGGCATAAGGGGTGTTCTGCTCAAACCGTATGACCGAGTAAGCATTTATGGCATATCGGACGGTAGCCAACAAGAGGCGGCTGTTGCTGCCCTCGGGCAAGCCAAGCAACAACTGAAAACCAAACCGATCATAGTCGAGTTCTATGAGAAGGAAAATTGGGCCAATTGGTCGGGCCCGAAGGCGGGAAGGTCAGGCGGGGACCGAGGGCCTGAAACTCCCATCCGGCGAGTCATCATTAAATAGTCTGAGGAAAATCAGAAGGCTGTTGCCTCTAGCAATAGGCTAGGAGCTAGCAGCTAGAAGCTAGAAGCTTTCAATGGGACTCTTCCAACCCACTCCCAATGTCGCCACCTCGACCGATCGCACCCGGCCGCTGGCGGATCGCATGCGTCCACGCACGCTCGAGGAGTACGCTGGCCAAGAGCACCTGATCGGTCCGGGCAAACCCCTGCGCACGCAGATCGAGCGCGACGACACCGGTTCGCTCATCTTCTGGGGACCACCAGGCACAGGCAAAACCACGCTGGCAAAGATCATCGCCCGCATGACCAAGGCAGAGTTCATCGAATTCTCCGCCGTCCTCGCGGGAATCAAAGAAATCAAGCAGGTGATGGCCGACGCCGAGCGAGCCCGGCAATATGGAACGCGCACCATCGTCTTCATCGATGAGATTCACCGTTTCAACAAAGCGCAGCAGGATGCTTTTCTTCCGCACGTGGAGAAAGGCAACATCCGCCTGATTGGCGCCACCACCGAAAATCCGTCGTTCGAGATCAACTCCGCGTTGCTCTCGCGCTGCCGCGTCTACGTGCTGAATCCGCTGACCGAAGATCAGATCGTTCAACTCTTGAGGCGCGCCATTACAGATGAAGAACGCGGCCTGGGAGCAATGAAACTTCGCGCATCGGATGAGATTCTCAAGAGAATTGCCAGCTACACCAGCGGCGACGCGCGCAGCGCATATAACGTGCTGGAAGTTGCCGCCGGCCTGACTCAGCAAAACTTAAAGCAGAATCCCGAGATCACCGATGACATCGTTCGCGACGCGTTGCAGAAGCGCACGTTGCTTTACGACAAAGCCGGCGAAGAGCATTACAACCTGATCTCAGCGCTGCACAAGTCCGTGCGCAATAGCGATCCCGACGCCGCTCTCTACTGGCTCGGCCGCATGATTGAAGCCGGCGAAGATCCGCTCTACATTGCGCGCCGCGTGGTCCGAATGGCGGTCGAAGACGTGGGCCTGGCCGATCCGGGCGCGCTCTCGCTCTGCATGGCTGCGCGTGATGCAGTAGATTTCATTGGCATGCCGGAGGGCAACCTCGCCTTGGCGCAAGCGGTCGTTTACCTCTCAGTCGCACCCAAGTCGAATGCGCTCTACACGGCATACGGAGAGGTTCAGCAGGATATCGAACGAACAGCGGCGGAACCCGTCCCTTTGCACCTGCGCAACGCGCCCACCGGGCTGATGAAAGGCCTGGGCTATGGCAAGAATTATCAGTACGCCCACGATGTCGAAGGTAAAGTCGCCAACATGCAATGCCTTCCGGACAATTTGCGCGACCGCATTTACTACCGCCCAACGAATGAAGGCATTGAGAAACGGATCCGCGAACGCATGGACGAGATCAAGAAACTGCGCGGGTCCACTGCTTCCGATACGTCTTCGCGTTCGAAGAAAGAATCTTAGACGTGCTGCGCGGCATCTCATAAGGCGTCGTATTTCTCTATTTCGCATCCGCTTCTCAGCCACAAGGGGCTGATTTATATGGCCACGAACCCGAGAGTCGCTTCCATCGTCCTTCCACCGCTTGGCGGCTTGCACGATGGTCAGGTGCGCGATGGTCAGGTGGAAGACCTGCAACGACTACAGAAGGCGGCGCAGAAGATCACCTCGATCCTCGACCTCGATCAACTCATCGACGATATCGTGAATGACGTGGCGCGTTCCTTTGGCTGCCAGGAGGCGAGCATCTACCTGCACGACGAGGAGCGCCGCGAAATGGTGCTCGCCGGAGTGCACGGCTGCAGTGTCAACCACAAAGGCCATCGTTTGAAGATTGGTCAGGAAGGCATGGTTGGGTACGTTGCGTCAACCGGGCAGATGCGCTATGCGCCCGACGTACGCAAGGATGACTACTATATCGCGTGCGAGCACTCCACGCTCTCCGAAGTGGCGATCCCACTTTATGTTGGCGAACACCTGGTGGGGGTTTTCACGGCGTCGCACCCGGAACTGGATGCTTTCCCTCGCCAGCAACTGAGAATTCTTCAAGCGCTGTGCGATCACGTGGCCGTGGCCGTTCATAACGCCCGACGCTTCCAATCGGAACGGGTAGCGCGGGAGACGATGAACCGCGAGGCGCAGGAAGCCCGCCTGATGCAGCAGGCGCTATTACCTAAGGCCTCGCCGTATATACCCGGCTTCGTGATTACCGGTCTTAGCATCCCGGCCAGCGCGGTCGGCGGTGATTGGTACGATTTCATTGGTTTTCCAGACGGCCGGTTGGGTCTGGTGTTGGCCGACGTCTCCGGAAAAGGAACGGCGGCGGCGTTGCTTATGTCGGCGACTCGCGGGATGCTGCGCTCGCTTGCGGAGGCCTGCTGCACCCCGGCCGAGGTCTTGAGCAAGCTGAATGGCTTGTTGGTGGCGGACTTTCCGGCAGGCAGGTTTGTCACTTTGGTCTACGCTGTGCTTGATCCGGCTACTCGTGTCGTAACCTTTGCAAACGCCGGACATCTGCATCCGCTCTTTATCGAGAAGGACGGACACCACTTCTTGGATACTGAGCGCGGACTCCCGCTGGGTCTGACCTGCGGCGACTATTCCGAGACTACGGTGGCTTTATCGCCGGGTTCGCGCCTTGTCTTCTATAGCGACGGCATTACCGAGTCGGTGAACGCCGCGGAAGAGGAATACGGATTGGATCGTCTCGCCCGCCATGCATCGGGACACGACACATCTGCGATGAGCATTCTCGATGATGTCCGCGCGTTCGCAGATGGTGTGGGGCTGCGCGACGACGCCACCGTGGTGTTCGTCGGGGTTGGACGCTAGAGGCTGAAGCTTATCGGAAGCGCGCCCGGTGCTCCACCAGAATGCATCGGTCCATGACGACGAAGATTCCGTTTCTGCGCGCTTTCTCGGCGGCCTTTTCGTGGATCACTTCCTCCTGCATCCAGATCGCCGGAACTTTCAACTGAATCGCCTGATCGACCACTTCCTCCACGAACTCCGGCCGCCGGAAAATGTCAACGATGTCAATCTTCTCCGGGACATCGAGCAGCGATGCATACGCCTTCTCGCCCAGGCAGGACGTGATCTGAGGGTTCACCGGAATGATGCGATATCCCTGGCTCTGCATGTAGGCCGAGACACCGTGGCTGGGACGCAGGGGATCGTTGGAGAGTCCGACCACGGCGATAGTATTGGCGCGTTTCAATAGTTCGCCAATCGGATCATTTTGAGGAGAGGTGGCCATGACTTTCTCTCATTTCTTGTTTGCGGATTCGAGTTTCTGCTTGTACATCTTCAGAGCCAGCTTGCGAACCGTCTCCGAGACCTCCTTGTTGGCGGAGATATTCTTCAAATCCTGTGTGAGCAAATGCTTCATCAAGCCCAAGCCGAGATCGAGTGGCGTGCGCGGGTTCGAAACCAGGTTGCGAACGACAATGTAATTCTTCATGAAGCGGCGCTTCAGTGGAATCTGCCGCAGCACTGCCTCTAATACGTTCTTTTGCAGCGCGAACTTTTCGACTTCGCCATCGGAAAGCTTCGGGGCATCCAGCACCGCCAGCGCCACAACTTTTGTTCCGTCGCGAATCAGAATTGAACGCTCTTCCTTATTGCCCTTCATCGCGAGTTGGATGCGGCCCTTCACGTCGAGACGATTGATCTTCTGGACTGCATTGTCCCGGTGTGCAGGTTGCGCAGCCGCTCCTGTCGCGCGTTTGGCGCCTACCGCGGCTGCGGACGAACCCACTGCACCGGCAGCAGCCTGCTCGGTGCTGCCGGCAACCTGGCTCATCTCTTTATTCTCCGGCACCGGAACAGAGTCAGCCCCCAGTAATTCCACGATGCCTCCTACGGGCTGAAACGGCTTATCTTGTTCCTGGGATATTTCCGTCGCGTGTTCGGCGAGATACGCAGATACGGCTTCGTCGGGAACGTCACCAGCTTCGTCGGGATGTTGTAAAGGATTTTCCGGGCTAGTGGCTTCGTCGACGGAAGCGGCGGTTGGAGCTTGCACTGCAAGGTCAGTAACCGGAAGGTTTGGCGCCTGCGCTTCGTTCGCGGTTAACAATCTCGCGACGGTAGCAGCGCCGTCAGCTTTGAGATATGGATTCGACTTCAGAGAATCCAGAATACCCGCGGAAGCCCGCACGCGTGAACTCTGCAGCAGGACCGCGATCGATTCCTGTGATGCGGAGAGCGCGAATTTGGCCAGTTCACTCTCCGCGACAGACGGATTTTCCACCAACGCGGGCAATAGCTTGGGACGAAGATTCTCGGGTGAAACCAGGTAGTCAAGGACTTCGCGTGGAGTTTTAGGATCGGAAGCGGCAGCCAGAGACGCCTTCTCGTCCCACCCAGCCAAAGTCATGCGGGCAAGGTCGCCGAAAATCTTGTTGTGTCTGGCCAGGTAGACGAGAATCTCGATGTTTTCGTCGGGCGGCACGGAGAGTGCGCCCTTCGCCGCAAACTGCATCATGTTTGACGGCAGCTTCGAGGCCCGAATTAGATCGATCGTGCGCGGCATCAACTCACCCCTAGTCAGGTTAAGACAGGTAAGACAGGTTAAGAAGCTACGCTAGAAGCAATATCCCGAACTGGAACGCTCATCGCCCTGGCTTCCAGCTCTTTGACCGCCAACTCAAACTCCCGAATCAACCGATGAGGCTTGCGCCCGAGAAATTCCTCCAGCAAAGCCCGATAGTACCAAAGAGTTCCATCGCGTCCGCCGTGAAAGCGCGCCCATATTGCCTCTCCCACATCCCGGTGGTCGGTGAGAATCGAACGCACATTGTTTAGTTTGTCTGCCGCCGAAACCAGTCGCGTCTCGGCATCAGCGTCCTTCAAATGCCGGATATAATTTTCCTTGCGCTCACGCCAAGCCGGCTTGGGAGTGGTATCAGAATCCGTACATCCGGCTACAATCTTCGCTACGCGATTGCCGAAGCGCCTGCGAACCTCGGCCTGGATTCGCGTGCCGCCGCAGTCCTCGACCACATCGTGCAACAGCGCAGCGATCGCCATGTCTTCATCCCCCCCGAACTCCAGGACCAGTGACGCAACCCCCATCAAGTGTGCAATGTAAGGAATCGTCGAAGCCTTCCGTGCTTGCCCGGCGTGCTTGTCGGCAGCAAAAAGAAACGCGCGGCGGAAGCGAGGACCAAGTTTTATCGGTCTCTTTTTCAACGCCGATTGTTGCTTCCGCGCCGATGGGATCTTTCGCTTCGGGCTCACGATTGTTTTTCCCCGCGGCGAGCCAGCAAATAGGCTCGAATAAAAGGCTGCAGATCACCGTCAAGAACGCGATCGACGTCGCCGACCTCAGCCTTGGTGCGGTGATCCTTGATCATGCGGTAGGGTTGCAGGACATACGAACGAATTTGCGAGCCGAAATCATTGTCGAGTTTCGAGTCCTCAATTTTTTTTGTAGCGGCGCGCTTTTTCTCCATCTCGAATTCGTAGAGCTTGGAGCGCAGCATGCTCATGGCGCGTTCGCGATTCTTGTGCTGCGAGCGTTCATTCTGGCAACTGGCAACCAGGCCGGTGGCGATGTGCGTAATACGCACCGCCGAATCCGTCGTATTGACGTGCTGTCCCCCCTTGCCGCTGGAACGGTAAGTATCGGTGCGAATGTCTTCAGGCTTGATCACTACTTCGATGCTGTCGTCGATTTCGGGCGAGACGAAAACGCTGGCAAAGGAAGTATGCCGCCGCTTAGCCTGATCAAAGGGAGAAATGCGCACCAGTCGATGGACGCCGATTTCGCTGCTCAACAATCCAAACGCGTACTCACCATTCACGGCGAACGTAGCCGATTTCAGGCCCGCTTCTTCGCCCGGCTGATAATCGTAAAGCACGGTTTCGAATCCCTGCCGCTCTGCCCAGCGCAGGTACATACGCAGCAACATGTCCGCCCAGTCCTGCGATTCTGTTCCACCGGCGCCAGGATGAATCGTCACGATTGCGTTCAGCGGATCATTTTCTCCCGAGAGCAGCGTCTCGGTTTCGAGTTTGTCGACCAAGTCGCGCAGCGAATCGATCTCGCGGCGCAATTCTGCGTCGACACTTTCGCCTTCTTTCGCGAGTTCAAAGTAAGCGGCAATATCTTCGGCGCGGCGTTTGAGATCGGCGTCGGTTGCGAGCAAGTGCTCCAGGCGCTTTTTCTCCCGCATCACCTGCTGCGAACGCTGTGGATTTGACCACAGATTGGGCTCGGCGGCTTGCTTCTCGATCTCGGCTAGTTGCGGACGCAGTTTGTCCGCGTCAAAGATACTCCCGGAGTTCGCTCACCTTTTTGCCCAGCGATCCGTATTCCTGCTCGAGCTCTTGATTCATGAGGATGTTTCTGCTTTCCTGCCTGGTTTCTTGCGATTCGCGAAGCGCGCCAGTAGCGCACCTGCTGAAATTATCGCACACAGCCAGGCGAACCAATCGCCGTGCCGCGTGTAGAAAGTGGTTACGGAGGTCAGGGCGTAGGGAGCGATCAGCGCACCTCTTTCTTTGCGCGGAAGGCGTACTACGGTCCGTCCGTAGGGATCGATCGAGGCCGTCACTCCTGTGTTCGTGGCACTCAAAAGCCAGCGGTCGTTCTCGACGGCACGCATGCGCGTCTGATTGAGATGCTGAGCATAGGCGCCGCTATCGCCATACCAGCCGTCGTTCGATAAATTCACGAGCACTTGCGCGCCTTGATCTGCAAACTCTCGCACCTCGCCAGGAAAAACAGATTCGTAGCAGATGATAATTCCGAGGCGGGTGCCTCCCGCGTCAAGTGGAGATCGAGACACTCCCGCGTGAAACTCTCCGACCTCCTTGGTCAAACCCCCCGCAAACGCAAAGAGCCGCGGAAACGGCAGGTATTCTCCGAAGGGCACCAGATGCACCTTGTCGTATCGCGCAGTCCAATCGCCCGACGGACTAATAAGCGCGGCCGAATTGAAAACCTCAGAAGCCCTGCCGCTTTGGGATGCAGGAGCGTTGCCGATCGCGCCAGTCACCACCCAGGCGTGCGAGGCACGAGCCACCTCGCTCACAGCACTACGAAATAACGGATCGCCCGTGTAAAACGGCGCCGGCGATTCCGGCCACACGATCAAGTCAACGTGACCCGCCTTCGAATCGGGCACAGCCGATGATCTAAAGGCCGCAGACTTGACAGTGAGATCGGCAATTTCGCGCAGAGTGCGCTCGAACGTGTCGCGGGTCCAGGTCGCATCTACCGAAAGGTTTTCCTGCACCAGAAGCGCAGTGTGATCTGTCGGCAGCGCAGGAGCAGGGACGAGCCTGCCGGCTTGCAACACTGCCGCCGCGGCCAGCGATGCAATCAGCAAGATGCTGCGGTTTTTCTTAGGCACCAGGAACGCCGCGGCGATGGCCACATTCACCAGCATGATTTCGAACGAAACTCCGTAAACGCCAGTCGCTGTGGTAATGCGGCTGAGCGAGATGTTGTCCACTTGCGCGGTGCCGAGCAGGTTCCACGGAAAGCCGGTGATGCGATCTCGAGCCAATTCCACGGCAACCCACAGAAATGGAGTGGCGATGAGTGCTAGACGGTTGTCACGCCCTGGTCCCGCTGCCAGACTCAACAACAAACCGAACATGCCGTGATAGAGGCCCAAATAGAGACAGAAAAGAAAGAGGGCCAGTGCGGCTAGCGGCGGGATTAGGCCGCCGTATTGATGCATCGTGTCATAAATCCAGTAACACGTCCCGGCGTACCAGAGTATCCCCGACGTATATGCCAACAGAAAAGCCTGCCCGGGCTTCGCACTTTGAAGATTAACCGCGCCAACGATTTCCAGCGTCCCCGCCGGCCTTGCGCGCAACAACGCCACGATCAGAGGCGCGAAAGCGACCCAGGAGAGAATGTAGATTCCGGGTAGCGGAAAGATGAGGATCTGCAAGAGAGTTGAGAGAAATACCAACAACCAGGCGCTGAAATGGATTTGCCGCACTGGGAAGGATAACAAAACGCCTTGTCATTCAAAGCGGGCTTCAGCCCGACGGGAATCTGCTTCCCCTCCCGATGCGAGGGAACTCCGCACAAACTCGACAATCTCGGGTGTCACGTAAGGAGGCGGCGTAATCCGGAAGACCGGCCGTCCGGCCACCGGCTTCAGAGAAACGTTTTGCCAAGCCGATGCGGCAATTTTTGAATTGTCGTGAAGAATCACCGCGTCGGCGCGATCCAGGAACTCCCGCGCCGAAGTTTTAAAATCCTCCCTGCCAGGGTCGAGCACCGTCAGATATAGATCAGGCCGCAAGAACTTCAGTACGCTATTCGACTCCACCATCACGTGGCGTGATCGTTCCAGCCGCTGCCGCAATGCCGGCATGGCTTCGGCGAGCCTGCCTTGCTCGGTGCGCACCCAAAAGGCCCGCGCGGCACCCGCAAGCAGAAAGCGGGAGGTGTCCGACTCTCCACCGCGATCTTTCTCTTCTGAAATCGCCCAGCTATGGTCGGCGGTGGTGCAGTCGCACGGCGCTCCATTTGCTGAACAAACGCCGTGGCCGTACTGCGTAATCTTCACAGCAGTCCAATCGTACTCCCGCAGTGCGAGAATCAGTCCTGCGGCGACGCTGGTTTTCCCAACGCTCCGCGAATGCCCGCCAATCACCACAATCGACATGGCTATCTCTTTTTCCCCAGTCGGGCCAGCGCCGCCAACTGTTTAAGATACTGCCGCACGGGCTGCGCCGGAGTCCCCCAGAATGCCACGCCTTTCCCACGCAATACTTTGTTAGGCAATACGCCGCCCTGCCCGCCTAACATGACTCCCTCTTCAATGCGCGCGTGTTCTCCAATGCCGACCTGCCCGCCGAGCACGACATCGTTCTCGATGACAATGCTGCCGGAAAGCCCGGTCTGCGCGGCGATCACCACATTTTGCCCAAGCCGGCAGTTATGGCCGATGTGCACAAGGTTGTCGATCTTCGTTCCCCGTCCGATACGAGTTTCGTCGAGCGCCCCACGGTCGATGGTGGTGTTGGCGCCAATTTCCACGTCATCTTCGATAACGAGTCTGCCAACCTGGGGAAACTTTTCGTAGCGTCCGTTCGTTGGGTCGCGCACGTATCCGAAGCCATCGCTTCCCAGAATCGCTCCAGCGTGCACGATTACGCGATCGCCTGTCGTCGTACCTGCATAAATCGTAACGCGAGGATAAATTTCGCATTCCCGCCCGATTTTCACTTCTCGGCCAATCGCGCAGCCAGCTCCGATGCGGGTGCCTTCGCCGATTTCCGCATCCTCGGCAATAACCACGTACTCCTCCAGCCTGACACCTGCACCCAGTCGAACCGAAGCGTGCACCACCGCGGTTGCGTGGACGTCAACCTTAGAGTAATCGCGAGTTCCGTCGAAGAGAAAACGCGCTGCGCGCGCGAACGTCAGTTTAGGATGGCTGCTAATGAGCAGTGGTTTGTCCGCTGAGCTTCCCGCCAATGTCGCCGCGGCAAGCTCACCTGCGATCACCGCGCCGGCACGAGACTGCAGCGCCCGCTGCAGGTATTTTTCATCTTCGACAAACACCAGGTCGTGCGACGAAGCGGAGCCGATGCTGGCTACACCCTCAATCTCGACGCTCCCATCCCCTTGCAGCCGGGCTTCGACGGCCTTGGCAATCTGTAGCAGGGAGCGCTTCATTCCATCTACTCCGTTCTCACTCTATAGCAGAGTACGGAGATGACGAAAGTGTTAGGCCGACGGCACTGCCGCCGCAAGCGCCCTTTAGCCTAGAATCGATCCATGGAAAGGAAAATCTTCTGGATGGTATTCACCGTGCTCGGCCTTCTGGCGGATTTTCTGCTGCCGATCTGGTGGGCTTTGGCCGCTACCGTTCCGATCCTTTTCGTCTCATGGTGGGTGGCTTACCGCAGCGACTGGTTCTGAGACGCGATCGCGGGGGTGGTTGTGGTCGTGGTGCAGAGGCCTGTGGAGGGCGTTGCCGTTGCCGCCTGGCACATGGTAAAAGTGCCACCCGTTGCGTTGCATCCCGAGCCACCAGTCACGGCCCAGGTGCCTGTGACGGAACCGTTGCTCAGCGAAGTCGGAATCCCCGTGATGGCGGCCGTTCCCGTTACCTGTCCGTTGAGCGTAAGCGTATTGCCCGTGGCTTGCACCGTATATGTCATGGTGCCTGTCACTTCACCCGTACTCGGATCGATGTTCAACTTCATCGTCCCAGCCTCTGTCCCGCCGTTTACGGGGAAACAGGGGGAAGTTCCGCCCTCTGCCGTAAGAAATTGGAAGTAAGTAATTTCCAGATCGCCGCCGCTATGCACCGTAAATTCGGTGTTAAAGCTGAACCCGGAGGCCTCGCCGCTCCCTCCCAGCATTTCCGCGCTCCATACCCCACTTGCGGCCTGCTGGGCGGTCTGAGTATTTACGACGTTGTTGCTGCAGCCGCTGAGCATCAGCGCGACGAGCAGCAGGAGAGCAACTTGCTTCATGAATCTTCCTTGAGTTTCGAATCTAATCCTGAGATGCCGGATTTAGGGCACAAGATTTCTCCTGCAAGATTACAGAGATGCAGGCTGGCTGGTCAATGGATGCACCGGGGATCGGCCTAGGCCTCGGATCGCAGAGATACAATGTGGGGACAGCCGCCCTCGGCTGTCCATCGAGCGAAAGCTCGATCGTCTCCGTATTGAGGTCAGTGATAGACGCCAAAATCACATTTCGTCATCCTGGGCACAGGATCAAACTTGCGCGAACGCGAAGCTGATGTTGCATTTACCGGCTGGCGATACTCCTACGCCCCTCGCTTCCCCTTCAATTCCGCCAGCAACTGCTCAATCCGATCTTCCTTCTCCAGCGCCGCCAGGCGGTCTTCCATGTTGTCTCCGGCAATTTCCGACTTGGCCTGGCCCACCGCTTCGGAGTGCGCCACCTTCCGCTTCATACGGTCGAACGCCGCGGCCTTCGAACCGTCGCCCATGGCTAGGCGCGCGTCGCTGGCCTTGCCTACGGCGCGGGCGCGGCGATGCTGCGCGATCAGGAGATCGGCTTTCGCCTGTGCCTCGGCCAGCTTCTGATCGAGTTGGCGCAGAGCGGACTTCAGATTCTCCACTTGCGCTCTCTGGTCGGCCACCTGCTGTGTATAGCTCTCGCTCATTTCGCGATAGCTCTCCACGCGCTGCAGCGATGCCCGTGCTAGGTCGTCCTGTTTCTTATCGACGGAGAGCTCGGCCTTGCGCATCCATTCGGCCACTTTGTCTTCATTCTCTTTCTGCTTTTTCTCGAGCAGGTGCTGATCGGCGATGGCGATCGCCACCTGCGTCTTCACCTGCAACAGTTGGTTCTGCATGTCGAGAATTACCTGCTTGATCATCTTTTCCGGCTCCTCGGCCTTATCGATCAGGTCATTGAGGTTGGCCCGGACTAATGTGGAAACACGCTCTAGTAATGCCATGACGGACTCCTTTTTTGAGCTTTTAGCTCTTCGCTTGTTGCCTAAGTTTTCCTGCTTCATGTTCGCGATGCAGGGCGGCGCACTGCGGACACTCGATTCCCTTACTCCGGATGGTCCCTCCGATGGCGATGCCAATCGCCACTCCAACGGCCAGCCAGATCGCCAGGTGTCCGGCAGCGACTCCGAGGGCCGCTCCCAAAGCTGCGCCCAACGCGATTCCCAATCCCACGCCTTTCGATTGCTTATTCATAAATCTTTACTCCGCTAAGCTCTGAAGGACAGCCCCTTCGACCTTGCTCAGGGCAGGCGAGGGCGGCTGTCCCCACACGAGCTCTTCACTTCGCTGCGTCCACCACCGGTGGCTTCGGTGGCTTGTCGCCGATCTGCCGCACCTTGCCCAGCAACTCTGCCAGCGGCATGCCCGAAAGTGTTTCGAACAATGCCGGCACCTGCGCCGCCATTTTGGCGATGTCGCCGGTGATCTTATTCATCCCGGAAGCATCGCCGTTCCCAGTGGAGACGATGGTGATCTTGTCGACGTTCGCCAACGGACTGGCTAGCGCCCTTACCACCTCCGGCATGCTGGTAAACAACCGGTCGATCACCGCCGCCTGGTTGTATTCCTGATAGGCCGCGGCTTTCACGTTCATGGCCTTGGCTTCGGATTCACCTTTCTTAAAGATGATCTCGGCTTCCGCTTCGCCCTGGGCGCGTATCGACGAGGCGTGCCCTTCGGCTTCAGCGATCAGGCGCTGCTTTTCGGCTGCGGCTAGGGTCTCAATTCTCTGACGCTCAATCTCGGCCTGCTTCAGCACCGTTGCAATCAGTTCTTTTTCGCGGCGGTTGATTTCCGCCTCCTGCACCTTGACCTGCTGTTCTTTCTCTACCTGCTGGACCTTCACCTGCTCGGCCACAACCTGCTGCTGCATGATGTTGGTCTGGATGTCATAGGCCTTGTCGGCTTGCGCCTGCTGGCGTTTCGTGACTTCCAGAAACTGCGCCTTCTTCACTTCGAGATCGCGCTGCGATTCGGCTTGCTTGGCCAGCGACAATGTCTCCGCCAACACTCGCTCCTGATCGGCTTGCGCCTTGGCAACTGCCGCTTCCCTCTGTGCCAATGCGCGCTTGATCGCGGTATCGCGGTCAGCTTCCGCCGTTGCGACGTCGGCATCGCGCTTGATGCGGGCCACATCCGGCTTGCCCATGTTGGTGATGTATTCATTCTTGTCGCGCACTTCCTTAATCGTGAACGAGATCACTTCCAGGCCCATCTTGTTCATGTCTTCAGCGCAAGTCGATCGCATGCGGTCGGAGACCATCTCGGGCTGCTTCACGATCTCCTCCACCGTGAGTTGCCCGATGATGCCGCGCAGATGTCCTTCCATTACCAGCCGGATCAGCCCTTCGCGCTCCTGATCGCTCTTGGTGAGAAACTGCTCGGCCGCCGTCAGCACAGACTCTCGATCGGACTTCACCTTGATTTGCGCAACTGCCTCGACCGTCACCGCGACGCCTTGTTTGGTGTAGAGATCCTGCTGCGGCGCCACGTCGAACGACATCAGTTCGAGTGACAGGTCGCGACAGACCTGCACCATGGGAAGCACCAGCGTGCCGTGCCCCTGCACCACGCGCGTTCCGCCCAAGCCATACACGATGAGTGCCTCGTGAGGCCCCGCTTTGCGATAGAGCCTGGCCATTCCGCTCATCAGAAAGAGGATGACCATCACTCCCAGCCCAACGAAAATCCAAATCTCAACCATGCGTGACATCTCGAACATAACGCCTCCCTCTCAAACTTTTTCGCTACGACTGCTGATATCGCTTGATGACGTTCAAGTCGTGAACAATCCTCTGCGGATCGTTGTGCCCCAGAAAAACTTCTCCGTCGTACATCTCAACGCGGACGCCGGTCCGCCCCCAAACGTAGGCTTTTCGATTGCCCACGCCGCGGATGCCAAATCCGCGTAGAGCATTCCAGTTTTGGATTTCGTAGTCCTTGATCTGCAGCAGCGGAATCGACTTCAGGCGAAATCCCAGCGTTCGAATCTCAACTCCATGACGGGTGAAATAATAGTGAAAGCCATCCCAAGCCATGGCGTACGTGGCCACGGTAATTACAGCGACGAGGCTCAGTGCGAACCGCGCGGTCGCGTTTGGAATCGACAGGGAAATGGCTGCCAACACCGCCAATGGCACAAGAAAAAACACTGCCAATTTCTTTCCCGAGTGAACTTCTTCCGCTAGCACCTCCGAGGCCGAGAGCGGAATCCCGCGCTTTTCGCCGAGTGCGAAGGCCGCGACCACGATTCCACCCAATACGCTCACAACAGTAAGTGGCAGGATCGAAATCGGACTCCCGACGAGGTTGTAGTCCAACGTGGAATTTAATAGATGGACGAAGGTCCAGATTTCAAGGTGCAAGAACACAAGCAGTGCCCAGGAAATTTTGGCCAGCTCGTACTTCCCCTGGACGAGATACAACACGACTGAAAAAATGGCCGCCAGAAAAACCAGAAAGGCCAAGTCGAAGTACAGGGCAGCGTCACGCGTCATCCATCCATTGGCGCGGCCGGCCGCGTCAAAATGGCTGGCCATGCGGATCGGGAGTCGATCCCATATTTGCCGGTAGCGAATGCCCAAGGCAACGGGCGCGACCCACAACAGCGCTATCAGCGTTTTGTACCAGCTCCGGGTCATGATTTCTGTTCCTGGTCGGTGCTGGTTTCCGCTGCGGAGGTTTCGCCCGACATCTCACTCCACAAACGCACGTAAGCGATTCCCTTCTCGTAACGTGTGACCACGACTTCAGTTCCTTTGGCGATGGAACCTCCGTCGTCGCTGCGGGCGCCGCACACGCGGCGGGTTCCCATCTGTGCGTAGACGATTTCGCCGGTCCCGCCCTCACGGATGGAACTGGAGACACGGCCCAGCACTCCCGTCATCTCGTAGTCAGCCGGGTCCATGTTTTCCTCCTCCGAGATTAGGACTCTGCTCAGAAACAGAAAGATGATTCCTCCTCCAATAAGGCCACTGACCACAGAAAGCAATAGTCCCAGACCAACCCATACCGACGAGAAGCGTGTCAGCAAATATCCTGTGCCGCCAAACCAGGCCAGGAATGCGGCTAGCGATGGCGGATTGAACGGCGATACGCTGCTGCTACGCGCGGCATGATTCGACCCCGGCGCCAGCGCTGGCGCCGGCCCGTGGGCAAGGGGCAGATGACCGCCCGCGATCGGAGCATGGGCTCCCGCAGCCCCCGCCGAAGGCAGCTGCCCGCCAGCGTGCCCGTGGACATGCGGTAGATGCAATCGTCCCGTGCGCGCTCCTCCGAATACAAACGAGAAGAAACTGAAGCAGAAGCCGATGGCGAAACAGATCAAGTAGAAGTCCGCCCATGTCATCGAATAAGTCATGGAATAACTCATCGGATTCTCCTTTCCTCCGCGCTCGCGGCCCGAGCAGGTTTCGTAGGAACATGGTTACCGCGACGACGATGTCCGCCCGCCACTAGCTCTGGCCGCAACGCTTCAAGCAGGCGGTCCGCCAAGCCGGGCGTGTCGAGAATCGCCCCCAGCAGCAGCAGGCAGCGGCGAGTATCTTTCTCCCGTGCTGCTTTGATCAGCACGTCGCTCACCTCTGGATCGCCGACAAAGCGTTCCGAACCTTGCAACAGCCAAACGTCAAGCTGCCCTTCCGTCGTGCGCAAATCCGAGGTCAGCTCCGTGTGGTAACCCTCAGGATCGTCCACCAGGAAACCGGGGTGCACCTTGAAGAACTTCGCCAGCAGCGCGCGCGACGACTGCGTCATGTGCGGACGTGAGCCGTTTTCGATCTGCGACAGGTACGACTGGCTGATGCCCTTGCGCAGTTCCTGCCGGATCGCCTTCACCATCTCCTGTTGCGTTAAAGGACGGCCAAGGCCGCGGAGCGAGCCTTCCACCTCGCGCAGGTAACGAATTTTCTCTCCCAGTTTCATATTACTGATCGCAATATTTATATTGCAATTTGCGATGCTTGTCAAGAGATATATCAGTCATGTTTTTAAGGGGTTGTGAGCTGCGGAACTAGAAACCATCGCATAAATGGCTTCGGGAAGGGCACGACGTTCAGTCGTGCCGCCAAGACCCAATAAAGACGAGGGCTTTAGCCCCTGAGCGACCATGAGTTGGCTTGATGGCTCTTAGAGTCCCGCTTCAATTCGTGACCGCGGATCCAGGTAATCCCGCAGTGCATCGCCGATGAAATTAAACGAAAGCACGGCGAGCATGACCGCGAGCGCGGGAAAGAGCACGAGATGCGGCGCGTCGAACAGGTGGGCACGGCCGTCGTTGAGCATGGTGCCCCAGCTAGCCGTAGGTGGAGGGACACCGAGTCCCAAGAAGCTCATCGTGGCTTCTGCCAGGATGGCTCCGGCCATTCCGATCGCCGCCTGCACGATCACAGGCTGAATAATGTTCGGCAGAATGTGGCGGACGATAATACGCAAGTCGCTGGCCCCGAGAGCGCGGGCGGCTTCGACGAATTCGCGTTCGCGCGCGGCCAGGACTTGTCCGCGAACCAGACGTGCGTAGCCAACCCATCCCCCAAGCGAGAGTGCAAAAACCAGATTGAAAATCCCCGGACCGCGGAAAGCGACGAAGGCGATGGCAAGAAGAATTCCGGGAAATGAGAGGAACGCGTTCATCAGAACTACGTTGACAAAGCGGTCGATGGCTCCGCCGTAGTATCCAGCGATGGAGCCGATGACGAGGCCGAGGGCGAGCGATGCAGCAACGACGCAGCTTCCAACCAGCATCGAGATGCGCGCGCCGTAAATGATGCGCGAGAGAATATCACGGCCGAGTTCGTCGGTGCCGAACCAGTGCGCGTGAGATGGAGTTTCGAGGCGCGCAGGTAGATTGATGGAGGCGGGGTCTTGGGGTGCGATCCAGGGAGCGAAGAGCGCAAAGATCACGAAAATGACGACTAAGACAACGCCGGTCGAGGCCAGCGGGTTGTGGCGGGCATTCCCAACCACGGAGCGGCGGAGCGAGATGACAGCGGTGGGCATGCTGGAATTTGACGCTAGCCGGTCTTGAGTTCGCTTCCGAGTTGTGTTCTCATAAAACTATTGCTGGGACCACTGCCGGTCCGCATGCGCGCCTCAACCTCTACCCTCAGCTTACATTCTTAAGGAGGAAAATCATGAGCAAAGTTTCGTACATTCCCAAAGACTACAACTCAGTCACACCCTACCTGATCGTCAAAGACGCGGCCCGCGCCATTGAATATTACAAGAAAGTTTTCGGCGCAACCGAAACCGTTCGCATGAATGGACCGGACGGCAAGATCGGTCACGCCGAATTGAAGATCGGAGACTCGCACATCATGCTAGCCGACGAAAATCCCAGCATGGGGGAGGGACACACCAGCGCGGCCACCATTGGCGGCAGCCCGGTGAGCCTCTACGTATACCTTCCTGACGTCGATAGCGTCGTTAAGCGCGCAGCGGACGAGGGCGCGAAAATCCTGAAGCCGGTACAGGATCAATTCTATGGAGACCGCAATGGCTTCATTCGAGATCCATTCGGACATCTCTGGGGCGTGGCCACTCATGTGGAAGATGTTTCGCCGCAAGAGATGAAAGAACGGATGAAGAAGATGATGCCCGCGGCGTAAGTTTGATCGATCAAGAGGCGGGGCGGCTACGCCCCGCTCTTTTCTATTTCACGTTAGATGGGAAAATGGATTTTCAATGCGAATGCCGGCGATCTTTTGTTGAGCATTCAGATCTTCCGAGAGTATTCGTGTTGCACCGGATTTGGCTGCCGAAGCAACGATTAAAGCGTCCCAAAAGCCGATCCGGGATTCGTCCTCGATGCGAAATGCGGAGGCAATTTCCGCCGGCGTGGTTTGCATGCACCAAGTCGAGTAACTGTTTACCACCAATCGCGCCACTTCCTTGGGAAGCGGCAACGCAATCTTCCGCGTGATGTTCACATAAAATTCTTGCAGCACTTGCATACTGAGAACGGCTGAGCGCTGGCTCCAGAGTTCGCCCAGAACCCTCTTTGCCACCTCATGCTTGACCTTGGCGTCAATATCGTGGGCATAGATCAAGACGTTGGTGTCAACGAACGTTTTATCGCTCATGCCATTCGTCCCGGCTGGCGCGAATCACGCCACCCAGATGAAAGCCTTGATCAAGCAGCGAGAGGGCTTGTCTCCGGGCGCGTTCGTAGGCCTCGTCTTCACCGAAAACCAAACGGCCCAACTCGTCGCCCAGGCGCTTGGCTAGCTGTGGATCGCTCGCGGCGCGGAAGCGCTCGGCAAGCTCGAAGAACGCCTTCTCTTTCTGTTTCCGCGCCTCGATACCGAGTTCAATGAGCTCCACCAGAACCCGGTTGTCGCTCAAGCGCTGGCTCTTTGCGATGTGCTCCACTTGCTTGGCGATGGGAGTGGGGAGCGATACGCTGCGGCGGACGTGTTTCGTGGTGGACATGGCATCATTATACACCAGTTTGGTGCAACAGCCGCCAGCGCTCGCACGCAGCCCACCCTTCGCAAAGAACCGAAGGATGGGCCGCGCGGCGGTTTGTCGAGGTGACCGCCCCTGGCTTAGGCTGTTATGCCGGCTTCGCGGAGCAACTCGTCCTTGTAGAGATCGCTTACCGCTCGCCGCACTGCTTGGTAACACAGAAGGTCGGTTGCGATTTTCTTGGGGGCGTAGTCCTTGGCGACAATATGCGGGACGTATTGGTCGCAGATTGCCTTCGCGTGGTCCTTCCAGAATTGGACGGGATCTTTTTTCCAGACGATCTCGCCGGTTGCCTTGTCGGGACCAGCCAGGAACCGGAATGCGGCGAATAGAGGATACAACCAGCCGGCGGGGTACGAGTATTTCATTTCTCGGCCCAGAAATTGGGACATTGGCATGGTCTTTCTGTATTTCTTGTTGCCGCGCTCGTACTTCTTTTCGTTGTAAATCTGGACCTCGGTAATTTTGCCGAAGTAGCCCGGGTAATGATCCGGGAACTCCATCTGCAACGTGTCGAAGAGCGTGATCAACGTCGGCAAAATCTTGATCCATTTCTCCAGTAGCTGCGGCTCCTTTTTCGCATAATCCAGGAACGCATCCAAACAACGCTCCTTGTGGCCATATGCGTTGCTCGGCTCTCCGCCCTCTGCGGCGGCGCAGAAGCTGGGGTAGTAGACCATCAGCAGCGTCACAATCTGCTGGGCGTCGACGCCGCCGTTCTGACCTTCGTGCCAAGAAATTTGGGGAAAATAGGATTCATGCTCCAGCGCCTGCTTCAGTGCCTCAAAGTGATTGCGCGCGTCCGCCAGCGATTTTTTCTTTACCTGTACGCTGGTGTTCCTTGCCTCTTTGATGTCGTTGAGCAGGTCGAGCATTTCCCCCGCCGGGATCGACGCGCCTTTCATCTGCGGAATGAGTACCTGCATGTTCACGAAAGTCTCCGCCAGGCGCGCCTGGGCCGCTTGCTCGTCCAACCCTTCTCGCCAAACGTTGATCCTCGCGTTCGTGTTTCCGCCGTCTAGGAGTCCGAAGAATTTCTTTTCTTCCTCAGTTTCGTCCAAGAACAGCCTCACCCGCTGAGAACGATTGTCGTAGTCGATCTCCTTCGCGAGAACGGTGACCCCACGGTTAAGAAGGTGGAAATCTTTCCAATCATCATCGAGGGTGTCCCTGATTGCCTTTGAGACCTCCGAGGTTAGGTTAGGCTCCCTGGGGTTTGGGCCTAGCCCGAAGTCGTGTGGATACTGGTCCAGGGAGACGACTATCTCTTTGCGGGCGACGCGGCTGCCTGGATCCTCCAGATCCCGGAATGAGTGGACTCGAAACCAATCGGTGCATTTTTTCAGTGTGTCTAGTTGCATGTGCGTTTTCCTTTCGCCTAAATAGGCTGAAATGTTTCGGACTGTCGAACGAGCGAGCAGTCGCCTGGAGATCCTGTATGGGATTACCAACGCACAAGAATGGATGGGAAGCTACGGAAGAGAGGATTACAGCCTTTAGAACTGTCCCGCAAGAACCTTTCGGTTGCTTGCCCTTCCAGCAGCTCGGCGTCCACCGAGTGCAGGATGTATATTCGCACAAGGCGAAGCGGAAAACAATAGGAAACTCGTGCCATCCCGCCACAGGCCGTCTGTCTACTGCCGAATCCTCGGGTTCGCCACCGAGTACAGCACATCCGTCAGAAAGTTCACGGCGACATACGTCAGCCCAATCGCCAGGATGCAGCCTTGCACCAGGTAGTAATCGCGGTTCGAGATGGCTTGAATCGTGAGGCGGCCGATGCCGGGCCAGGAGAAGATTGTCTCGGTTACGATTGCGCCGGCCAGAAGTGCGCCGAACTGCAGGCCAAGCACGGTGATGATCGGGATCATGGCATTGCGTAAGGCATGGCGGTAGACGACGGTGCGCTCGGGAAGCCCTTTGGCGCGGGCGGTGCGGATATAGTCCTGGCTGAGCTCTTCGAGCATGGAGGTGCGGACCATGCGGGTAAGGATGGCGGCGAGCGCTCCCCCCATCGTGACGGCGGGCAAGATCAGATTGGCGAACGAACCTGCGCCGGAAACCGGCAACCATCCCAGCTTGATCGCGAACAACAGAATTAGAATCGGCCCCAGCGCGAAGTTGGGAAACGACAAGCCGAAAAGGCTGACTACGCTGAGCAAACGGTCGTCCCATCGGTTGCGGTGCTGGGCGGAATGCACACCGGCGGGGATTGAAAGAATAATCGCCACGAATAGCGATGCCAGCGTTAACCGCAGCGTGTAGGGATAGCGCTCAGCCAGCAATCGCGTGACACTTTGGTTATAGCGGAACGATGGGCCGAGGTCACCGTGCAGAACGCCTTTCCAGTAGTGGATGTACTGCTCGCCGAGCGGCGCGTCCAAGCCGTAAGCGTGTCGTGTGGCTGCAATGTCGGCGGGCGGCGCGCCCTCGCCTAGCATCTGCTCGATTGGATCTCCCGGGACGAGATGGATGAGCAGGAAGACCAAGCTTACTACCAGCCAGATCAACGGCAGAGTGTAGAGAACGCGTTGTAGAAGGGCTTTCGGCATGGATCAGTGATCGGTGACCGGTTGTCGAGCAAGCAACATCGAGCTTTGCTTTGAATGGACAGCCGAGAGCCTGCCCTGAGTTCGTCGAAAGGCGGCTGTCCCCACACAGTACAACATCCCTAGCACTTAATCTCCAGTTTGCTTAGCCGGCTCCGCCTGGTCGCCGATGCTTTCCAGCCTCTCGATTTTTACTTTCGCAATGCGGTGGCCCTCCATTTCTTCTACGGTGTAGCGATGGCCTTCGTATTCGAAAGATTCGCCGAGGTGCGGAATCTGTTGCAGGCGAGCCAGCACGAATCCGGCAAGAGTTTCGAAGCCGGCGTCGCGAGGCAGGAGCAAACCGTGCTGGGTCTCGAGGTCGCGGATGTTCACCGCACCCTCCAGTACGAGAACCGACTCATCGGCCAGCGCAGGCTCCGGCGTCGACACATCGAACTCGTCTTCTATGTCGCCGACGAGTTGCTCCAAAATGTCCTCGACCGTAATCACTCCCGCTGTCGAACCGAATTCATCGACCACCACGGCAAGGTGACGTCGGCGCTGCTTGAATTCCTCCAGCAGTTCGGAGAGAACTTTGGTTTCCGGAACAACCAGAACATCGTGCATGATCTGCCCGATTTGCGTGCGCGCGATGCGCGAGGCGACGGGTTGGCCGAGATTCACCAGCCGCAGCCGCACCCAGCGGACCAGTTCCTTGTAATACAGCACTCCGACAATGTGCTCGGGGCCGCGCTGAGGATCGTACACCGGAATGCGTGATTTCTGGCCTTCCACAACGCGGTTCAGAGCGTCGTCCAAAGTCAGGTCGGAGGGCAAGGAAAAGATATCGGGCCGCGCAATCATGACTTCTCGGACAGTGATGTTGTCGAGCTCGATGGCATTGTGGATCATTTCCTCCTGCGACGCCGGGATCTGGCCGAACTGCCGGCTGGCGGTGACGATAAGCTTGAGTTCGTCGGGGGAGTGGACAGCCCCTCCGCGGCGAGTTTCACGCGCACCGAAAAGCCGCAAAACCAGGCCACCGGAGCGGCGCATAAAAAAAAGCAGGGGGCGCGTAAGGGTGAGGAAGGCTTCCATGGGAGCGGCGACGGCAAGTGCAATCTGCTCGGCCCGCTGCAGAGCCAGCGTCTTCGGCACAAGCTCGCCCAGCAGCACATGCAGGTACGTGATTAGACTGAAGGCAATCGCAATGGCGATTCCGTGCGCATAAACCGCCGCGTGCGGGACTTGTTGAACGAAGCGGAGCGTTCCGACCAGGCTGGCGACCATGGGTTCCCCGATCCAGCCGAGAGTGAGGCTGACCATGGTGATGCCCAATTGAACGCCATTGACTACCTCGTCGAGATGCTGATGGAGGCGTTGTACGACGCGGGCGCCGATGCGGCCGGAGGCAATGAGCTGCTGGATGCGGGTATCGCGAACGCTGACCAGAGAAAATTCCGCAGCGGCGAAAAACGCATTCGCTGCCACCAGGAGAAGGATGAGAAGCACCCGGAGCAGCACAAAGGCGATCATGGATGGGTAATTCTAACATTCTAAAAGCGGCTTGAGCTTTAGGAACCGTATCCGAAGACACCTGAAGGATAGTAGCGAGGGGAAAGGTTCTGCCGACTCGGCGTCCGAGGCACAATCCATTTTGACTTCCTTTACTTCAAGCCGCTTGGCCCAAGCTATGGAGTTAGTATCTTCCGCGATTCTTGACCGCGCACATCAGTAGTTTCGGCTTTCAGGATATATGAGGCGTTCGCCTGCGCCCGATTCCCGATCCGGGAAATATCTGAGAAACCTCTTATCAGTAAGAAAACGCTGTTGATCCCACCCGCTCGCAATCCAGTCTGTTCTGACTTCGTAACGCGCAGCAATTTCTTTTTCTGCAAAATGAGTTTTGCGCCACACTGCCGAGAGTTTCGTTGGGGCACCCCCGTACCTCTCAAATCTGAATCCATTTTAGGAAGTTGGTTTTAGTTCTCTGCGGGTAATCCGCGAAATCCGACTCCGTCCCGCCAGCCAAGCAGGACGTGAATGCGGATTGTGGAGGATTCTATGTGTGCATTCTATGCGGCCGAAAGAAAAAACCACCCTTCTCCCATACCTTCGAATGCAAGGCTAGTAAGATTCGTCAAGGGAAATGAGGTCCGTCACACTGATGCGAAGCCGGGTGGTCTTTTACCTGTGGTGCGAGATGGCCGTCTTCGTAAAATCCTGCAAGTCATTGAATCCCAGCCGTCTCTCAAGATTCATGAGTTGGCGATCGAGTGCAACTTGAGTCCATCACACCTTCAACACCTCTTCAAGCAAAGCACGGGATTTGGCTTGGGCGAGGTGCTCACCGAGCAGAGGATGCAGCATGCTGTCGAGTTCCTTGCACAATCCAATTTGAGCATTAAGGAGATCGCCTCTACCGTTGGTTATGAACATACTTCGAGTTTCTCGCGCGCGTTCGAACGGCGCTTCGGGCAGACGCCAAGTTCCTACCGGCAAGCGCAGGATCCGGACAACGCCGCCAGCCAGGAACGGCTGAAATTCGGCTAATAAGTCGGTATTACTTAGAGGGACGGCTGGAAAACGAGTAAGGGAGGGAAGAACAACTGTGTCGACCTCGCAGCTCACACTCTCAGTTATGAGATCTAATACAACAACGGGGCACCACCGACGAACATCAGGCGCCTCTCTCTCCTAGTCTCTTGGAACTCTCAAGGCCTTTTGACAGATTGTCCGCCAGAGAATTAAGAGTCTTAGCGGGTTGCGAAGGCTCAAGTTCTCCGATCTCTCGGCTGAAATGCGCCCGCAATTCGCTGCTGACGCGTTTGAACTCGGCCACAAACCGCCCGACAACCTTCACAATCTCCGGGAGCTTTCGTGGCCCAAACAGGAGCAGAACCAGGAACGCAAGAAAAATCATGTCCCCGGAGAAACCTGAATCCATAAGTCACCCCCAGCTCGAGAAAGGCAAGGCACATCAACTCCCTCGAGAAACCCAGGTTCATACATTAAGGCACGGTCATCGTGGAGCGCCGGGAACGCCGTCCCGGATTGCTGGTTTTGGTCACATGCTTGGGGATTGTCGGTATGTTCCCGATCAGAGATCGCAGGTGCGCTATGGCGGCTGGGCTATTCAGCGCACGAACCCCCTCCACCCGGCCGTGGGCAAACAACGCGGGCTGCTGCTCCAGACTGCTGCTCGCGCACCTGGAACATTTCGGCCGCTGCCGGCCCTGCACGAACGCCTCAAAACGGTGCTTGCACTTCTTGCACACGTAATCAAACATCGGCATAGGAATTTCACCTCCCTGAAGGCTGATTGACGGCGACAGGGCCCGATTGGTCACCCGCCATCGCCGCCCGGAACTCGCTGTCGCTCAGGTGCAGCGAGCTGTTCAGTTCCCGAAGTTTTTTGAAGAAATAGTAGGGAACCTGGCTCATATTGTGCTGGGCTACCACTTGGTCATTCAAAAGCCACGTCATTCGGTAGAGCTTGATGGTGTCGCCACAAGGCGTGCCCTCGTTCCAGGCAAGCTCGTCGGCCGCATTGAGGCTGCTCACAAGCTGATTGAGGAACACTTCGTTGTTTTCATAAACGACCTCGTACAGCGTGTTCCCCTCGGCCACTCTTCTCTGCCAACTCTTCAGCACTTCAAGGGCGCGGTTGTACGGGCCCGCTGTGAGTTCCAGGCGAAACATGTACTCGTCAGCGTTGAAAGGCTCATTTTCAAAGTGCTTGAGGAGATCCTCAGAAATCACGCCCATGACGGGGTAAGAATCGAATTGCCGATGCATCGGCCAGGTCCCCAGGGCATCGGTCTGCCTGTGGATACCATCGGTCTTGATCAGCTCGGCAAAAGCTGGTCCGCCAGACATCGGATCCCCTTTGCCGGCGGCCAGAACCAAAAAATAGCGGTAAGGGTCGATCCTGATCCAGCGCGTAAGTTCCCCTGCCTTTTCCCCCGCCGGTGCGGTAAGAAACATGCCGTCGTCAAATGCCTTGATCTGCAGAGTGGTGCCCACAGAAAGGCCGCCACCTTTGTCCATTCTGGTCAAAGTCATGGTCGTAGGCTTCTTCGTGTCGTCTAGCCCGTACTTCGACTTTCCCGTCGCGCGCCACTCGGGTCCCTGGCCCGATGTGTTGCGAGAAAGTTCTGTCATGACTCCATTGGAGAAACGCGCCAAGGCTTGATTAGTTTGACCGGCGGTCGAGGATCGCCACGTACCGTTTAAGGTGAATGGGCAACCCTGATAGCGATCCTGGCCCTCAAGAGCAGTTGAAAACATCGCTAGACAACAAAAAATCAAGGAAGCTGGGAAGGCAAACCCTTTCATTGGAAACCCCCTATAATGAACAGTAAGAATTCAATCAAGGCGTAAAAACACGTTAAATGGTGGTAAGAACCGCTGAAGATAAGAGACGCCTCGCTGCGTTTCTTATCTTCAGCGCAAAAGGCCCGAGACAAGCTGCTTCTGTCGGCCCTTGTACACAACCTGAGGTCCAAGATGAGAGCCGCCTTCCCTGCGGCTCTCACCTCAGAATTACAGCCTTTGTTGCTGCTCGGAGTTGCCGGGGCAATGGCCAATCGATCCGGCGCAGCCGAGCCCAACCTTCTCCTATGCCTGGGCCTGCGCGGCAGAGACTGTAGCCATCAGCGACTTCAGCCTCTTCAGGCCCTCCGGGTTTTCCTGCTTGGTGGTGTAAATCGGATAACCGTGGGCGCGCTTGTAGGCGATACGTCCCGGCTCCAATTTCGCCAGTTCCTCGTTGAGCTGCTGTTGGTTCATGGCATTCCTGCGAACCCGCTCCGCCATCGGCGGCGTGGGCTCAACCCAGGAGATCACTTCCCGGAGCATCGACGGACGCACAGGCATCCACCAGGACGTCCACTTGTTGAGGTTGTCGTTGATGACGCGAAGCTCTCCAGCATGGACGTCCACACTGAAATCCACGTAAGGAGCATCCATACGGAGGAGCTTGAAACGAATGGTAGTAAGGTCGTATTCGTTGCCGGTCAGGAACGTCCAGCCCGGCTTGGCCCCAATTGCTTTCCGATAGGCCCTCAGCATCTCCGGTGTGTCTTCTTCTGGCTTCAGGGTGAAGGAGTACATGAAGATTTCACGGCCCAGTTTGTCGCCAATCAGGTCCTGTACTTTCGCCAGGCAGGCCATGGTTCTGGGGCAAAAGTCGTGACAACTTGCAAAAAAGAAGTTGACGACAGCGATTTTGCCTTTGATCAGGTCTTCATACATCCGCACCGGCTTCCCCTCGTGCGTGTGGAACACGGCATTGGTGTAAAACCGCGCCCCCGGTGATGCTGCCGGTTGACCTTTCGATTCGGTCAGATGGCAGGTAAGCAGGTCTCGTCGGTTCATGCTTTAACTCCTTTCCTCGAGCGCCTGAGATTCGGCGGGTTGAGCCTCGTATCAGGCGGATTGAGATTGAAGCCGTTGGAGAGTGTCCGTAGCGGCCCAATAACAGGCTGCGCGGCGGAGTTGGGCTGAGTGATGGTGCCGTTGGAGCCAGTGTTGGGCTGCGTGAAGTTGCTTGTGTTCGGCGTGTTAAGGTCGTTGAATCCGGACGTAACTGTGGAAGAGGGTCCGCTCACGACGTCCCAACGCGCGATCATGGTGTCGTCCTCGTGATCCAGGTTGTGGCAGTGGATCATGTACTTGCCGAACCAATCCCGGAATTGCAGGAAGATGAGGACCTCATCATTCGGCGCGATTGGGTAAACGTCGCGTCGCCCCGACCACAACGGTGAAACGAAGTGGTTGGTGATGTTGACCGTACCCCCTGCGGTCTGGACGTAGTTCCTGCGATCCAGAACACGGCCTTCCTCAAGGTGGATGTGGATAGGATGCACCCAACCCGCGCCCGGGAAGCGGTTACGGATGAGCCAAGTCTCTGACGATCCCTGGTGGATCTGGGCGTCAGAACGGAGAGGGTCGAAGGTCAACCCGTTGACGTTGAACACCTTGGTGGTCGCGGTGTTGATCGCGGCGTCGCCTGCTCCAATCCCAGAGGCTGGGCTATTCAGCGGCTGGAAGGGAGCGTTATACACACCAACTCCGGCGCCGGTGGGTGAATTGCCCTGATTGCCGGCGACGTCGAAGTTGAAGTTCCAGATCCTGGTTCCAAACAGATTGGCCAGGGGAGTTGTGATGTTCGGATATTGGATTAGCGTTTCCGGCACCACGCTCGGGTCCCCGTGTGGCGACGGGCCTGTGATATTGAAGGCCATGACCACGTTGCCTGCGGGAACGGTGCCGTTTGCTACCGGCTCTGCCGAGTTGTTCACGAACATGGCCGCGTTGTTGGTCAGGTACCAACTGGTGCCGGCCGTAGCGTTGGTGAAGTCAAAGATGACGTCATAACGCTCTGAGACGAACACGTTCAGACCGGGTCCTCCGCCAATTCCCCCTTCCTCCGAAATGGCAGTGTCCTGGGCATTGGGTACGGTAACCGGGTTTTGCAGTAGATTGCCGTGTGTGGCCACCACCTGGAACGGTATGGTGTTGCCGTTGTTGTCAACCAAATTCAACAGGAAGATGCGCGTCGGACCGGTGTTGGTAATGCGGAACCGATACTTGCGCGTAGAGACGTTGAAATACGGCTGGATCACGCCATTGACGATGAACTTGTCGCCCACGCCACCCTTCTCTGCGCCGTCGGGCGTCGTGCCAAACAACTGGCCGTTGGCGCAGAACAGGTGGTCGGTCAGAAACAGCGGGATGTCATAGAGACCATACGGTCCCGGCAATCCCAGGTTGCCGAAGCCGGGAAACCCTAACCCGTTGTCAAGCTGGTTGTAGAGCAGGTATTGGCCGTTCAAGCCGAGATAGTTGTTGGTCGCGGTGAAGCTGTGCCGGTGGTCGTGATACCAGTAGGTGTACTGGGCTTCCAGCGGATCGCCTATCGGCGGGAACTCATTGAAGCCCGCGTAGACGTTCGGATAGTGATGGTCCTTGAACAATCCCGGCGGCCAGAAATCGCCGGCAAAACCATCGCTCTCGGAAGCGGTATGCCCGTTGTGCATGTGGGTCGTGTGGTTGTTGTCACCGAACCCAGTGTTGGGGACGGGCAGATTGTTGTGGAAGCGCACGACTATCGGCACGCCATACACGTTGAGAATCGTCGGGCCCGGATAAATTCCGTTGTAACCCCAGATATACGTCGTGCCTGTGGGATTGGCGGACGAGACAAGCCCTCCTCCGACGGGGTCAAAATTGTGCAATCCAGCTTGTAGCTGAAAGTCATATTGTACGAAGGGGAAGAATTGGTTCCAATCCTGGTGAGGCGCCCGGACCGCCTCACCGTTTGCGGTATCGGCGTTCAGAGTCGGGGCGGGACTCAAGATCGTCGGAATCGCGATCGGCATGATGGGCAGCGGGTTAACGAACGGCTGAGTTGGCGGACTCTGATCCGCAACACCGGGCGCGAATGTGCAAACCGGCGGTTGGGCTGGAGGGGTCGGAAATGTGATCTGGCCCAGGGCTTTCCTCGACGTCACCATGGCGGCCGCCCCGGCTGCAGCGCTCACCTTCATCATGGTTCTTCGAGTTACCCCGGAACTGATCTTCTTCTTCTTGTCTTTCACTTTAGTGGACACAGGGCTCTCCTTTCAAAGAGATACGCCAACGACTCGCTCGCTGGCTGTCGCTCAACAACTTGCTTCACGTTGTCGGCTCTCGACTTCCACGGGAAGAACGCGCGCACGAAACAATATTCGTGCTGGCGTGTGTCCATCCAGAGACATTTAGGTTGACTTACCTGTCGGCTTTTCTCATTACAGTGTTTGCGTGATAGATCACTCTTGCTTGCTCGCGGGCGTTCTGCGGGAAGTTGGGGAGATGCCCAAAAGGTGGGAGAGAGTGCCACCGTTAGAGCCAAACCGCCCCAACAATAAAATTTAATGAGCTTTCCAATATTACTGTTGCAATGTTCGAGATTCCCCAGATTCCCCAGACCCTACGCGTCTCAGCGGGTCAGACCGGTAGCGCCGAAGCGCACGTGCCGTCTAACTGTTACTTTTCTGCCCGCATCTTCCGCCTTAAGATGGCAGCCATTGTTGGGCACTAACGGCTGTTCGTCAATGATATTCAGTTAGCATAACGTGCTATTTGTTAGCTAAAGTTTCTGGACACTGTTAGTAGTGTTTTACGATGCGATCATAAGATGCCACACCTAGAATTTAATCGGCACTAAGTACTTTTCATGCTCCGTCCATTGCAACAATGTTTTCCTATGTCGATCACTTACTCCGAGGTCTAACTCTTTTCTCTGTTTCTCCGCCCAATTGGTCTTTATCTGAGCTTTCTCAGCTTGACGCCAACCAAGATTTCTCATATATGCAATTCATGGAACAACAGGTTCGGTGGTTGCTGGCTTGGATGAATGAGATCGAGGCGACATTGGCTCTGCTCGGTCGGGAACGGGCGCCGAGAGAGGACATCGCCATGCCGCGTCGCATATGGCAAGAGGCAATGGCGGCGCTCATGCGGCGTCCTCCCTATCGACGATCCACGCCGGTGCTTTCCAAACTTCCCGGTAGCCTTAAGGACAGAGCTGCTTCTTTCCAACGCCGCCCAGACGTGATCGCTGCATTGCACGTTCTGGACTGGAAGCTCGGCATCGTCGACTTGCGTGACGTGCTCAGTTATCAATGGAATGTCGCTGACCTGGAGGCGTTGAAGGGGGCCGAGGCAGTGGACCCCAAGGATCCAGATACCCTCTTCTCCTTCTGCCTACCGGAACCGGGCAATCAAATGAACGCTGCCGCTCGGATCGATCCGGACCGCATGGGGATCACCCTCAGCTCGCGCGATCCGAATCTGCGAATTGGCGCACCGGCGATAACCGATGTTGATCTATCTCGCGCCCCCGGAGGGCGTGGCAAGGAGGAAAGATTCGTGGGTTTTCCCGTCCACTTCGGTTCGCCGTTCATCAAGGTTGCCGAATATAACGGCAGATGGCTTCTGTGCGACGGGTATCATCGCTCTTATGCCCTGCTCAAGCGCTCGATTCACAAAATACCCTGCGTTTTCATTAGAGCCCGTAATCTGGCGGAAACCGGCGCCGAAAGACCTGCATTTGTTCCTCGAGAAATGCTATACGGAGACCGACCGCCTTTTGTCGCAGATTTTCTAGATGACTCGGTAACTATAACGGTGAACCGCAAGGCGAACCTGAAACTCGCGCGCGTCATTGCAGCCGAGTTCGTGGTGGAAGTACTCTGAACCGAAGGTGGAACATGGAACACTCCTCCAGGTGGCTCCTGGCTTGGATGAACGAAAACGATGCCGTCTCGGTCCTCCTCGGCCGCGAACCTCGGCCCGGTGACGATGTCACAGGTTTGCGCCGAGTGTGGCGCGAGGCGAGGGCGGCGCTCACGCGGCGGGCACCCTACCGGCAATCGACTCCGCTGCTTTCCAAGCTTCCCAGCAAATGGAAGAAGAAAGCTGCGGAATTTCAACAGCGGCCGGATGTGATCGCGGCCTTTCATGGAATGAACTGGACCGTAGGCATGGTTGACCTGCGCACCGTAATCAGCTTTCAGTGGGTTGTGTCGGGCCAGGATGTGGTGCAGCGCGCTCAGACTGTTCTTGCGGACGACCCCGATAGCCTGTTCTCCTTTTGTCTGCCGGCACCAGGCAAGGAAGTTACGGTTGCAGGCACGATTGATGAGTTGAACCACGCCGTCACCTTCAGTTCCCGCAATCCCAACCTTCGGATTGGTCTGCCGGTGATGGCCGATGTTCACGTGGCGAGGGGTCCGGGACAGCCGGCAAAGACAGAAAAATTCCTGGGTTTCCCCGTTCACTTCGGCTGGCCCTTCCTCATGGTAGTTGAGCACAACGGAAGGCTGCTCTTGAGTGACGGATATCATCGCTCTTATGGCCTACTCCGGCGCTCAATTCACAGGGTGCCCTGCGTTCTAATGAGAACGGCGGATTTTTCCGAGACAGGGGCCACAAGACCCGGCCTGATTCCTTACAAAACCCTGTTTTGTGACCGGCCTCCAATGGTTTCGGACTTCCTGGATGAATCGGTCGCTAAAGGAGTAACTCGTGCCGCGGAACTCAACCTCATCCGGGTCACCGCTACGGAATTTGTTGTGCAGCTATCCTAGAACTCTTCAAGGTGGATCATGGAACAGCAATCCAAATGGCTCTTGGCTTGGATGAACGAGGAGGAGGCGATTCCGGCCCTGCTTGGCCGCTCTCCAGCACCCGATGAGGACACTGCTAAGTCGCGTCGAGTGTGGCACGACTCGAGGGCAGCGCTCATGCGCCGCGCCCCGTACCAGCAACCGACTCCGGTGCTCTCCAAGCTTCCGGAGAGGCTGAAGAAGCAAGCTACGAAATTTCGCCAGCGGCCCGACGTCATTGCGGACCTTGACGGCCAGGACTACAAGGTCGGAATGGTAGATCTGCGTAAAGTGCTGAGTCTTGAAAGGGTAGTGGAGGAGAATGCTTTGGAGCGCGCCCAGCAGGTAATTCCCGACGAGCCCGATAGCCTGTTTTCCTTCTGCCTTCCCCAGCCCGGCCTGGGTGCGAGGGTTTCGGGCACCCTCGATAAGGTCAATAAAGCCATTACCCTCACCTCGCTTAACTGGAACTTCCGCATTGGCAGCCCTTTGATCGTTGATATTGATGTCTCACCGGGGCCGGGACAACCCCCCAGAAAAGAAAAACATATTGGTTTCACAGTGGGCTTCGGTACGCCATTCATCCACGTCGTCGAGTGCAACAGCAGGTGGCTCCTGCGCGATGGACATCATCGCTGCTACGGCCTGCTGCAGCGTTCAATCCACAACATACCGTGCGTCTTCACCACAGTTCACGATTTCGCGGAGATCGGGACTGTTGCCCCCGGTTCTTTCCCTTACGAAATCCTGTTTGGAGATCGTCCCCCTTTTCTCATGGATTTTCTCGATGATTCCGTGGCCAAAACAGCCAGACGAGCAGCCCAGCAACGAATTGTCCGCATTGCCGCCTCCGAATTCGCCGTGGAAATATAAGCCCCAGCCCGGACAACCGGGTGATCGGCGATCGGGTCTGCAATTCGACGTAGCGGTTCTGTCCCGGCGTAGCACCTTCTCGACTATTCCACGCCGGCGAAATCTGAACCAAAGTCGGTTTGGATTCCAGATTCTTGCTGACATGCGCGTCAACCTTTTCCCCGAAACATTGCCGATCGGGGAATTATGTGAAATGAAAGTTGTTTTGCCTTGACATAGGCCACTGAGTTTTGTACCTTCGCTGAAATCATTGCCAAGAGGAGACCGAGGACTTATAGCTCACTTACTCCTCAGAGTAACTTTCCCCAAATGGTAGTGAGCGGCGCAAATGCGGATTGCGTCGATTAACGGTGCCAACGGCACCGAGAGCCTAAGCGACCAGGCTGTTAAATCCTTTTGGAGGCCGGATATGTTTCTCCGCACCGCTCGATTGCTCGCTACCGCGCTCTGCGCACTCGCAATTCTCCTGGTAACCGCTTGCTGGGCCCAATCGGCGAAGGCGACCGAGCCTTCCAGCGATCTCTGCGCGCTGCTTCCTGCGTCGCAGGTGAGTGCGGTTTTAGGAACGGCGTACGATTCCCCGCAAAAGAGCGTTGCTCCCCGTTTTTCGTCCGGTACGGTGACGGGCACGGATTGCAACTACCAACCCAAGGACGCAGAAGCCGCCAAGCTCTTATTCCGGGGATACGTCGATGCTTCCGTCCAGGAAACCACATGGCTTTTCGTGAGGCTGAGCAAGTTTTACAAGACTACAACGCCGGTCCCAGGTCTCGGAGATGAGGCTTATTTTGACGATGCCCATGGCCTGCACGTGCGCAAAGGCAAAACCCGGCTCTTCTTCAATCTTGCCCCCGTTGACACCTTCAGCGCCGAAAAAGAGAAGCAGATGAAAGCCCTGGCTGCCGGGGTGATTGCGCAGCTCTGACATTTTCCGGAGAAGGATACAAGTATGCCTATTTTTGAATATGTTTGCCGCGAGTGCCACCATCGATTTGAAACTTTTGTGCAGGGCTCGCGAAAGCCCGATTGCCCTAAATGCGAAAGCCGGAAACTGGAAAAGCAGCCTTCCAGTTTTCGCGTCGGCGGGTACAAAGGCTACACGGTCACATCTGAGGGCTTCGGTCACTCTGCTGGGACCCCGCGCTGCAGGACAACTGCAGCCCGCAAGGGCATCTAGACCAAATACCAAGATGGAGCCATCCAGTTTGACAAAAGCATCTGGCGGCCTTCGTGGGCGCGTGCTGCTGGGATGGATGGCGCGCGATCAGGCCACTGAGTTCTTGCTGCAGGAATGCCTTTTTGATTTCCCAATCACTGCCAGGGAAGCACAGCGTTTCTGGCAGAAATATCGCAAACGCGTCGAAGCATTGCCGGAGAGGAAGATCCTGGCTCCGGCTCGATTGCGTCTTTCCCCCGCCGAACGCGAGCACGCGGAAAAGTTCCTGGCTTATTGGCGGAGTCTCGGACCGCCGGTTTCGACTGATGTGGTAAAAATCGATTTGTCTAAAACCGTAATTGGCCAGTTTTGTGTGGTCAGCGAAGTGGCGGAGTCCTACAGCGCCCGCGTTCAGGGCAAGGCCTGGCTGCATGATTGTCTCCCAACTTCGCAACCGCCTCCCATGGACATCACCATATCTACCAAGATGAATGGGCAAAATACGTCTGTGGTTGTGCAGGTACCGCATGGTGAATGCGCGCTGTTTCCCGTGAAAACGCAGCAGCTGTTTGGGTTTGCCGTGCAGCAGTTTCAGCGGGATGTACGGGTAATCGATGCCGGAGACCGGCTGATTCTGAAAGCCGGCTATCATCGTGCCTTTGCGCGGGCGCTGCGTACGGTCCCAAGAGGAGCCGCCCCCACCGCAGTTGTAGCTCTTGAACGCCATAACCGGGACGCCCACGCCAGTGAGGACCGCCCAGCGCGCCACAAAAGCGCAGGCGATGCTGATTTTTTTCCTTTGGGGAGCCGCCCCGCATTTTTTTCAGATTTCTTCGCCGATGGGCTCTTTATGGAGGTAACCCTTCGCCAAAAACGCTACGAACTGCAAGTCGAATCCAGGATCATCACACGCTACGGAGAAAACCTAGCGAGCCAGCCATGAAGGGAAGAATCTTGCTGGGCTGGCTGACGCGCGACATTGCGGTGGCCTATCTCCAGAATCGATGCATTTTCACTCCGCCATTGACCGCGGCCCAGGCAGAGGCTCTTTGGGCCGGGAAACACGAGGTGGTTGAGGCGTTAGGACCGCGCGCCGTTCCAACTCCCGCGCTGCTGCCGATGACGCCGGCGGAGCGCGAACCCTCAGAAAAATTCCTGGCATGGATGAGACGCTTGTCGGACGTCCAAAACCGTGGTCAAGCTCGATCCTCGCGGGCTTGTGTGCCGGCAGTCTGGTATCAGCCTCGATCGGGCAAATCAACATGCAGAGCACGTTCAAGCCGGCACTTGGGCTGCACGAAACTGCCTTCTGCCACCCAACGGCCTAGCCAGCATGAACTTCACTCAGTTCGATCCGATTGGTGTTTCCGTAATTGAGGGAAGGGCCGTGCTCTGGTCCGGATACCATCGCTGCTACGCCCGCATGGCGGCTCCGGGTCCAGGCATGGCGGACCGCTCGATTCTTGCTGCCGTCACTGCGACGGGCAATCAGGCTGTCGCCGCCAACCGTTCTTTGCGCGGCGTCCTTCTCAGTGACTGCCCTCCCCTTCTTGGAGATTTTCTGGATGAGCGCCTATTTCTGGAAGTGGAACTTCGCCCTGACCGTTATAAATCTACGGTTCCAGAATAGTACTTTTATGTCCGCGTCCGAGCCGGCGGCACAGACTGCCGTAATTACGGAATACGGCACCGCTTGCTATCTTGATAAGGTCGCTCTCTTAAGTTGCTCGAAGTCTACTGCTACTTGCTTGTGAAGTTACCCCCCCCCCAATATGGCGCACATTGTTGAAAATCTCGACTTATTAGTCAATCAAAGTGTGTTGGCAGATCGCGCTGTTTCTTAGCCGATATTGCGGTTCGTCTCCGAGCTTGTGCGACTCCACAGCTATGCGTAGAGAAGCTTTCAAATATTTATTATGACGAACACAGGCAGAATAATGCGGTGAGTCGAATTGATGCACCAGGGACGGCTTAGCCGCCGGTCAGAACTGGAAATTGCAGACGCGACGAAAATCTGTGGGCACGATACCGTGAGCTGGACCCGCGTTTCGTATTGGCATTGATTGCAGAGGCAAAGGAAAACTGGTGGGCAGTGCAGGACTCGAACCTGCGACCTCCTGCTTGTAAGGCAGGCGCTCTAACCAGCTGAGCTAACCGCCCGCGTTGTGGGCAGACTTGATTCTAAAGTACTTTCCAATTTTGTTGCCACTCCCAACCAGGATTTTCTGGCCTCGACCGTGTCAAAACCGTGCCAATATCGCGTTCACAGCACGGTGACCGTGCCAAAATGCGCACCTGCTTTTTCAGCAGGCGTCTCATTGGCACAACTACGGCCCCGGCCTGGCCGAGAGAGTCACCACGGTATAGTGATCGATCCGGCCTAGAGTGAACTCGTAGACGCTCCCGTGCAGAGAGAGGCTATCGAACTGAGGCTCGCCCGCATCCGGTGAAAGGACTTTCACCTCCCAGCCGCTCAGGTCCTTGTTTTCTCCCAGATCGACCAGCCCGCTCAGGTCCAGCCGGACTTTCACGTTCTCTGCCGGGACCTGGTGATCGTAGTTGAGCAAGTGCAGAATGAAAGTCCGACCGTCGGGTTTCTGAGTCAACTGGCTGAGCACGTAACCGCGCGGCTCCAGGCTGAGGCGAGGCCCTCCCGCCGCGGCTTCGGCGCGCGTCGCTATTCCCGGCTCCGCATTTCCCGCCCTGATGATGACGCCGCCGCCGCCGATGAAAGTGTCCAACCGGGCCTTTTGCTCGGTGTTGAGCTTGGGCAGGTCTGCCGGCATCACCAGTACCTTGAATCGCTCCAGGGGAACTCCCTTGTCCAGGTGCGCGAGCACTTTGGTCTCGAAGAAGACGCTCTGCTTGAGTAATTCGTCGGCCAGCGGGTTGTGCGGTTCCGCGGAGAGCAAGGCGATCCGTGCCGCCGGTGCCGCCTGGTGATATAGCTCCTGATGCTCAACCAGGAAATGGTTGTATTGGGCGATGGCCGTCCAGGCCTCCCGGGCCTCCGGCTCGCCCTTGATCAGCGCTGAGAGGAATCGGCCCTCGATGTTGCGCGAGGTGGCCGCGCCGAACGCATAGTCCTCGGCGATAGAAAGCTTCTGCTCAGCCGGGCTGGGGATGCAGAGCTCGCGATGGCCGCAATGGTAAATGTCGTTCTCATACATCAGAGGCTGCCAAAGCTCCTTCTCGCCGCTCAGGAATTTGATCTTGCGCGCGTTGCCCACCTGCCAATGACCGTCCCACACGCCCGGAGTGTCCTTGCCGTCCTCCTCCCAGATTGCCTCGTTAATGTCGTTCATCGCAAACCGGTCAGGTGCAATATGAACATTGGCATAAACCATGACCTTAGGACGGCCGGTCTCCCGCGACTTCCGCTCCGCCATCCGCTGAGTGTCGTCGAGCAACTGGGCAAGGCCATTGTTGTAACCGATCATGTTGTCCCATGCGATCGCGTCCACGCCCGCGTCCACCGCCATCTCCGCTTTCTTCAAGAGATAGGCCCGCCAGCCTGGCTCGCGCGCGTCGGCGAGCCGGCGCTTCCATGAGATCTGCAGGTCGGTCTTGGTCGGGCCGGCGTAGAACATGGGGATGCCGTGCATCCACAGGCCGTATTTTTTCGTTTCCGGGTCGTCGCGGTAGGTGCTCTTCCAGAACATGTTGGTAGCCGACAGGTAAGCCGAGACATGGATGCCGTTCTCATGGCAGCGGGCGATTACCTTTTTCAGGTTCTCCCGGTTCTCGTCCTCGTCCTTAAGCGACCAGCCGTTGCTCCAGGTGACCCATATCCAGTTGAATTCCGCCTGCTTGAGGAAGCCGAGCATTTGCTCGAAATCGCGGTCATAGATGCGGGTCAGCGCCTCCTTCTCTTCGGGGCTGAACTTTTCGCCCCACCAGGTCCGCTCGGCCTTCCAGCTTTCGATTTGTCCGCCGTCCAGCCGGATGAAACGAAAATTCCCCTGCTCCGCCCAGGGCGGCACGTCCTCCGGCTTGGCGCGATACAGTTTCGTTGCCGGCTGAAAATAGGCAGAGCAGAGTAGCAGGGACGCGGCGACGAAACCAATAAGTGCAATGTTTCTTCCCATTCGGACACGCTGCATGGTTCTCTTCCTACGAAACGACCAAGACCCCGCGGTGAGCTGGAGCAAGCTTCCGCATTTCTCAATCAAGCGGGACGCGCGTTCCAACTTGACTGCGAGACTCACTTCTGAGGCAGAGCGATCAGGCTGTGTCTTTCGGAATCGTCACGCTCTGTTGCAGAGTGAAATCCAGTAGGGTCTCGCTCGGGATCTTCACCTGGTCTCCCTTGGTGATAATTTCCGAGCCGGCTCCCACACCCGCACCTGTTCCTGCCCCGATGGCCGCGCCTTTCCCGCCGCCTGCAAGCGCACCAATGATGCTCCCAATGGCGGCTCCCCCCACAGTTCTTTTCGCGGTACTCTCGCCCTTGGACTTGCCTGCGACTTCGTATTCTCCGGTGACTAGCGGCACAGTCTGGCCATGGACGACGATTCCCGTCAGCTCGAGTTTTAGTTCTGATCTTCCAGTGAAGGTCCCGGTCTCTTTGGACTCTTCCAACCGGCCATAAACATCCGCGCCCTTTGGAACCACCATATTGCCATCTACCCACAGAGGTTCTTCGAGCGAAGCCTGAAAGCGATAGCCCACTTGATTTTTCGTGGAGTCGATCGCATCGATAGTACGAACCGAAATCTGCGTACCCGCAGGAATGGTTACCGAGGGCACAGATTTCGCGACTTCATCTTCTCCAATCGCGGAAGGCGCAATCGGCTGCTTCGACGGAATGGAAGGCGAGCCATCCTGTGCATCGGAATCGAATCGGAGCGAACGGATATCAGCGACATCATAGCTTTGCACGAACGATCCTGCCTGAAAGCTGATGCTCGTCTGCGTCCCACCCATGAATTTCCCGTTGATCAAACTTCCATTCTTCAATTCCAAAGAATCCGCCCGGGCAGAAACCGCAGCCACGCTTAGAACGATGATCAGTCCGCAAATTTGCTTGGTATTCATCACTAGTCCTCCTGCATATTCGCTGTGTTACGTTGTTTTGAATCCACAGCTAGGTTTAACCAATCCTCACGGATTCTTCTTGCCTGCTGCGTCCACTGTTTGATCGCAAGACGCAATGTTCCTACGATCATTAGTTATTTCTTTATCTGCCGCGTCCCGGAGGGAAGTCCTTCAGCAGTTTTTGCGCTCTCGACCAATGCAGGGCCAAACTTTGGCGTCGCTGGAAAAATAATTGCCTTTGTAAATTTCACTGCATGTTGCTTGTGCCGCTGGCTTCGTAGCCTGCCGTCGAGATCTGGTTGGAGACGTCACTGGCGGGAATGAGATGCTCCGCAAGCGAGACGCAGTAGTCGGGCAGGAATACCACCTTAAGCCGCCCGCGTACTGCAGGGTCGCCGTCAATGGTCGCAGCCAGATTGTTAATGAATTTGATGATCACCTTGGCGAGCCGGTAGGCAGGCGCGGCCTTGCCGGCGAAAAAGAACGTGCGTGGGTACAGGTTGAGCCCCGGGTCCTGGCGCAGCCGGTTGTAGAGCACAACGATCCGCAGCGCATTCAGGAATTGACGTTTGTACTCGTGGATGCGTTTGACCTGGCAATCGAAGATCGACTCCGGATCAACGGTCTGCCCTGTCGACCAGCGGAGCCAATCGCAGAATTGTCGCTTGGCATCTCGCTTGGCTTTGCGGAAGTCATCTCGGAAGGCTTTATCCTCGGTAAATGCTCTGAGCTTGCTTAGTTCGCTTAGGTCACCGATCCAGGCGGCTCCAATGGCATCAGTGATGAGTCCAGAGAGTCCGGGATTGCATAATTGCAGCCAGCGCCGGGGAGTGACTCCATTCGTTTTGTTGTTGAAACGTTCCGGAAAGATTTCCGCCAAGTCTTTGAGCGTGGTCTCACGCAACAGCTTGGAGTGAATCTCTGCCACGCCGTTGGTGCTGTGAGAACCTACGACCGCCAGATTGGCCATGCGAACCTTCTTGTCGGGGCCACCCTCGACAATGCTCGCGCGTTCAATCCGATTTGTATCGCCTGGGAACCGCCCGCGAACATCGCCCAGAAATCGGCGATTGATCTCATAAATGATCTCGAGGTGCCGGGGCAACATCTCTTCAAACCACCTGACGGGCCACTTTTCAAGGGCTTCGGGCAACAACGTGTGATTGGTGTACGCCAGCGTCCTCTGTGTAATACGCCAAGCCTCGTCCCATCCGAGTTGCACCTGGTCCACCAGAATTCGCATGAGTTCTGGAACCGACAGAGCCGGGTGCGTGTCATTCATCTGAATTGCCACTTTGTCGGCAAACAAGCGCCAATCCGAGTTGGTTCGTTGGAAGCGCCGCACCGCATCCGCCAGCGAACATGCAACAAGGAAGTACTCTTGCAGCAGGCGTAGCCCTTGCCCCATCACTCTGGAATCGTCGGGATAAAGGACGCGGGTCAGAGTTTCGGCCCCAAGGGTCTGAGTGAACGCTTCTACGAAATCGCCGTGCGAGAACTCTTCAAAGTTGAAGTAGTCGGGCGCAGCTGCCGCCCAGAGGCGCAGCGTGTTGATCGTGGAACCGCCATATCCGATTACGGGGCGGTCAAATGGGATACCAATCAGAGTCGACGGACGGCCAGGCACGGGGCGCAGGCTGCCACCGCTGAGCTCGAATGAGCAGCCTAGGGTGACTTCCACCTTCTCGTTCGGGCGGGCGATCTCCCAGGGGTCCGGAGAACGGAGCCAGTTGTCCGGCATTTCCCGCTGCCATCCGTTCTGGATGGATTGTTTGAATATGCCGTATTCATATCGCAGTCCATACCCCATGGCCGGTAGCTGCAACGTCGCGGCGGATTCAATGAAGCATGCGGCCAAACGTCCAAGGCCGCCGTTGCCCAAGCCAGCGTCGGGCTCCTGCTCTAAAATCTCGAGCAGGTTGAGTTTCTTGTCCTCGATGAACTGGTCTGTGAGTGGAGCGAGCAGAAGATTCGTGACATTATTTGCCAGTGAGCGGCCGATAAGGAACTCCATCGAGAGGTAGTAAAGCCGCTTAGGATTTTTTTGTTCGTAAGTCTTTTCGGTGAGAAGCCATCGCTGCGAAAGAATGTCGCGCACGGACCGGGCAAGGGCCTCGAAGCGGTCGTGTGCCGTCGCCTCCGCCAGTTCGACGCCACTGTCAAACAGCAAGTGCCGTTCATACAGTGCTTCGTCCGCTCCAGAAAATTGCACTGGACCACAGCCATACTTGCTACTAAGCCGTTTAGCTTCCTCTAGCAACGCCGGCCGTTTGGCCGTTGCACTCATGCTCATGTTCAAGCTCCTTAGAGATTTCTCGGGATCGGCGAGTTACCCGTTGTCCCGTTTCAGTCGGTACTCTGAGAGCCACGCCGCGAACTCACGCGTCATGGTCGAGCTGCGATAATAGGCATTCAGTCACTTCTTGTCGTAAGGCCACTTCCACCCGCTAATCTCAGGGCTGTCGATGCCGTGCTCATATGCATGGCGCCGGCATGCAATCTGGCAATCCCGGAATGCCTCTTTGGCGTGTGCGCCGATTCGTTGCAGTTTCGGGATGCGGTCAATCGCGTCGATGGCGAGACTGAACCGGTCCGTCTGGTTGTTGATTGCCAGCTCCATCGGTGTGTTGATGTTCCCCTTCTCTTTGTAACCGCGCACGTGCAGGTTCCGGCTGTTGGTACGGCGATAGGCGAGGCGGTGAATCAACCAAGGATAGCCATGGAAGTTAAAGATGATCGGTTTGTCCGTTGTAAACAGAGAATCAAAGTCCGCGTCCGTTAAGCCATGCGGATGTTCTGTGCTTGGTTGCAACTTGAACAAGTCGACGACGTTGATAAACCGGATTTTCAGGTCAGGGAACTTTTCTCTAAGCAGCGCCGTGGCAGCCAATGCCTCTTGCGTTGGAATGTCGCCGGCTCCAGCGAACACAACGTCCGGTTCCTGACCGTCATCGTTACTGGCCCAGTTCCAGATGCCGATACCCTTTGTGCAGTGCGTGATGGCAGCATCAATGTCCAAATATTGAAGATGCTTCTGCTTGTCCGAGACAATTACGTTGACGTAGTTTTCCGATCGCAGGCAATGATCCACTACCGACAACAAACAGTTGACGTCAGGGGGCAGATAGATGCGGGTCACGTCGGCACTCTTATTGAGTACTACGTCAAGAAATCCAGGATCCTGATGTGTGAAACCATTATGATCCTGACGCCACACTGTTGACGTAATGAGGAGATTCAGTGACGCGATCTTGCGGCGCCAGGATAAGTGGTTGCAGATGGACAACCACTTGGCATGCTGATTGAACATGGAGTCAATGACATGAACGAAGGCTTCGTAAGATGAGAGAAAGCCGTTGCGACCGGTAAGCAAGTAGCCCTCGAGCATGCCCTCCATGGTGTGCTCACTGAGCATTTCGACAACGCGACCGTCTGGAGCCAGTTCTGTTCCGTCACGGTCCTCGGGGAAACTTTCAGCGATCCAGAATTTCTTCGAGACCTCATAAATTGCATCGAGCTTGTTGGACGTGTTCTCATCAGGCGCGAAAACCCGAAAGTCGTTCATGTTCCATTTCATGACATCCCGCAGAAAAGCGCCTAACGGCGGCACGTTCTCTACCTCGATGTTTCCAGGGCGCTCGATCTTGATGGCGCAATCGCGAAAGTCAGGTAAACGCAGCGGTTTCCTGAGCTCTGCACTGGCGTGCGGGCTGGCACTCATGCGACGCCGACCTGACGGCGCAATTGCGGTAATTTCCGGTCGCAGCCTGCCGCTCTCGTCGAAGAGCCCTTCAGGCTTGAGCGAGCGCATCCAGTTCTCGAGAATGCGCAGGTGTTCCGGGTTCGTCTTGACATCGGTGAGCGGTACCTGATGCGAACGCCAGAATCCTTCGAGCCGATGTCCGTCGACTTCCAACGGGGCGCCCCACCCCTTTGGCGACCGCAATACCACCATGGGCCAGCGTGGCCGAGTCGCAACGCCGCTCTTCCGACACTCTTGCTGACAGCATTTAATTTCCGCGATGCAACGTTCAATGGTGGCTGCCATCGCCTGATGCATACTGTCGTGTTCAGATCCCTCGACGAAATACGGATTCCAGCCATAGCCACGTAACAGATCCTCCAATTCTTCGTGAGTAATCCGAGCCAGCAAAGTCGGATTGTTGATCTTGTATCCGTTGAGGTGAAGTATCGGTAGAACAGCTCCATCGCGGATCGGATTGAGAAACTTGCTGATGTGCCATGAGGTCGCGAGCGGGCCAGTTTCGGCTTCGCCGTCGCCCACGACTGCCGCCACGATCAGGTCGGGATTGTCAAACGCAGCTCCGCAAGCATGCGACAGGACATATCCCAATTCCCCGCCTTCGTGAATGGAACCTGGAGTCTCTGGGGTACAGTGACTTCCTATGCCGCCCGGAAACGAAAACTGTTTGAAGAATTCTCGAAGACCTTTTTCGTCCGTGCTCTTTTCAGGGTAGATTTCGCTGTACGTGCCTTCCAGATAGATAGGCGCTAGAACTCCCGGCGCCCCGTGTCCTGGGCCTGCGAGAAAAATCATCTCGAGGTCGTCTCTCTTTATAAGACGACTCAGATGGCTGTAGATGAAGGCGAGGCCCGGGCTTGACCCCCAATGGCCGAGCAACCGATTCTTGACATGTTCTGGTTTCAGGGGTTCCCGTAACAGGGGATTTTCCTGAAGATAGATCATTCCTAAAGCCAGGTATTTGCAGGCGCGCCAATAAGCATCGATCCTGCTCAGTTCCTCTGCGCTGAGCGGTGCGCCCGCCACTGTTGACCTTGCTTTCCCTTCAGCACTCAGAGATCCGGCTGATTCTTCAGTTTCTGCCAGCAATGTCATATTCACCTTCCTTACTTCATCGTTGGGCATTTAGCATCAACGCCATTCGGGTGGTTGGTTTCGGCAAGTCTTCGCACGGCTCAAGGCTCATGGCAAAAATCTGCTCGCTCTCTCAGTTAACGGCTCCAACACCTCCAGTTTCGCGCCCCGCCTCTACGTTGCAGCTCGCGTTGAATTTGTTCGATTTCCCCTGCATCACTTGCAGTGATCGCGACTCCACCGGCGAGGATTATGTACAGCATGTCAATGAGTGTGTCAGTCGGGATGTTCATCAGTTCTCCCAGCATGGCCAACTCCCGGGGCGAATTTGAAGGTCGCACTTTGCATTCGCAATCCGGCTGCCAGACATGAGCACTCGGAAGTCGGTTGAAACGACTAGAAATCAAGTAGATCGGAATCTCCAAGGCAGGCCTTGCGTGACATGCCAAGGGCACTGACCAAATTCGGGCAGCAAATGAACGCTTTTCCTAGCCGCTTGGCTGCATTCGTGGCGATACACATCGATAAGTGTTGATTTATCTCGGCTGCTCGGAGGGCGTCTGCTGAATCTGAATGGTGGGAATCCGATCCGACTTCGTCGTATCAACCGAGACTATTCCAAAATTCCCGTTCGAGTCGCGCGCTCGAATCGTTACCGTGGACTGTTCTCCCGAAGGTCCGGGGACCATCCTGCCATCGACCAATACGGACACGCGGAGACCGGCGCCGAGATCGCCTGGATTGGTCTGTTCCACTTGTTGTTCGGTTGCTCGCTCACCAGTGGAACTCGGGCTCTCTGTACTGGTTTTGCGCTCAATGAGGTGGAGGCTACCGTCCCGCGTGGTACCCGCGACATCGATGGAATAGGTTTCCATAACGCTGCGTTTTTCTCCGGAGGTGCTCTCGGAGTCCTGGCCCACGACCTGAGAGACCTCGCCTAGCTTGCCTTCGGAGTCGAGCCGGGAAATGCTTTCCTCGGTGGTGCGGTTCGTCCCTTCTTGCCTGGTAGTGGCTTGGCGTACTTCGCTCACTTGCCACTTTCCGTTACCGTCCGGAAGCCACGTAGTTTTTTCAATTTCCACCGTATCGTTCGCGGCTCGCTTGCGGAGCTCGTGCGTCTTGAAAGCTGGAGCCAAACCGCCGTTGATGTTTGTGAGCATCACCGTCGTGTTCGTTTCCTCTACATCCTTACTGATGTTTTTCGTCTCCACCATTTCGCGTTGTACTGGTTGAAGCCGTCCATTGAGATCGGGGTTGTAGGTCACGCGCACTATATTCGAGTCATCGCCGGGCAAGATGTGTTTCTCCTCTTCCGTTACCTGCACGAGGGCTTTCCTCCCATTTACATCCCGATCGAACGTGCGCATCGTGGTTCTCACGGTGGAAGCATCGACGGTCAGGGTTTCCCTTTCGATGTCCTGATAAGGTTCGAAAAGTCCATCGGTCCCGCGGATCTCGACCGAGCGCTTGTCCAACGTCCGGTTGCCATTCTGGCCATGGCTTTCGATAATGTGCACGGGAATACGTTGAGGAAGTAGATCGTCGCTCTTCAAGTCCATTGTGGCTGTCCACGAGTTGGTCGACTCCCCCGCCGTTTGGGAATCCGATGTCTGCGCAAATGCGCTCGGACAAAAACAATATGCGCCGATCACGATGAGTACACAGCCGAGAGCAACAACACTTGAACTGCGACAGCCGTCGGCGGATGGAAGAGCAACCGTTGCAGATCGTACATAAGGATTCGAGGCCGGCATGCCTATCGGTCGGCCACCCACCGCATTTGGGCCAAGGAATTTCCTTTTGTGTCGTCGACCAGGACCCAGTTCATATGTAGAGGATTAAATTCGGCCTCATACTTCTCGTGAACTGGAGGGCAGATGTCACAGCAGGTGCCTTGCACGATTGAGGCGCTGGTCGACGCTGCCTGCACAATTAGCATTGAGCACATGGTCGTTCCTCCTATCTCGGAATAGCTTGCGATCATTCGAATTAGTGCTTACCCCTGCTTGTGAATTTGGCGAAGATGAATTCCTGGGCCAAACTGCCGACGACATGAAGACCCATGTCAATCCCAAAAGTCTGGAATACATGCCCCGCAGTACGATCGGAACTAGGGTAGTAAGCGGTGGAAATTGAATATCCAATTAAACTGCCGCCCCACTGAGAGTAATTCGGCTGCCATGCTCCGTTATCTCCCTTACAGACAAGCGGAGCCAACATGGCATGAAGAGCCCGGGACTTCTTTGTACCGCTGCCCTGGTAGAAATAGCGAGGATCCTGATGCAGAAGCGATGGCAAAATAGCGTTGCTGATCAAGCTTCCGCTGACGCCGTCGACAAAGCCAGCCCCCAACCGCTTGCCATATCCTTCGGCGCCTTGCCGCCATTCATCAGGGTTGTTACGGGCCTGTTGAACGCCCGCCCACGCAGCCGTGCGGATGGAGAAAACCGGATGAGTAATATCTTTGTAGGCCATGTGGAACTTCATCCTCGTGGTAAGTGGCTCGGGGTGAGGTTCGTACACCACATACATATTCGGTATGAAACCCAAGACGCGCTGCTGTTCTTCAGCTTTGAGCTGTTGGGCAGCAACCTCCTTCTCCGAATAACTCACGGTAACTGCCCGCTGTACAGCCAAAATGCGAAGTTTGACCTCGGGAAGAGTCTTATCCTGGCCGGGTTCGACTGTGATGGAAGAACTCCAGTCTGCAAATCCTTCAGCAGTGACAGCGATCTGATAGGCGACTCCCGCCGGGGCCTCGTTAAATGCAAAGGTTCCATCGTCCTTTGTGGTAGCTGTGAGACGATTGCCAGCCGGCCCTTGGAGGACTATTGTGGCCGTGGGAATTGGATCGTCGCTGCTATCGACCACCGTGCCGCGGATGCTTCCTGCTCTCGTATTTGCCGCTTCAAAAGACTGCGCCAACATGGGTACTGCAACGATCATTCCGCCTAGGGCGATCAGCACCAGCATGTGTCGTAGTTTCAGGAGAAGTTCCAAAGGCCTGTTAGGCGAGGCGTGTGTATTGTTCTGCATCGTTGACGCTCCTAGCTTGCGGAAAGGGTAAAGTTAATTGTGATTCGGGAGTCCACTTCGACCGGTTCTCCGTTGACCATGTACGGCTTGTAACGCCACTGCCTCACCGCATCGATGGCGGCTTGCGTGAGTATTGGTAAACCGCTCTCGACTCGCACATCCTGCACGCTGCCATCCGCGCCGATCAGGGCCAGCAGCACGACCGTCCCTTCAATCCGCGCCCGACCAGCCTCCGGCGGATACTGCGGCGCAACGTCGTGGATGAGGTTCGCCTCCGCTACCCGGGAGGCGATACGCATTCTCTTAACCGGCGTCGGCACAGCCGATTTCGCAAGGACTGGAACGCCTGGCGCGCTATTCAGCATTTCGCTAAACGCTCCGCCGGGAACTCCGCCGACTATTCCACCGGGAACTCCCCCGGCCACTCCGCCAGTTGTGCCGGCCGGCGGTGGCGGCGCTTCTCGCGTCGTATGCACTGGTGCGGTAATGCCAGTGCTTGTCGGGGTGTATGTAGACGCGAGCTTAGGCGCTTGAAGCTTTGTAGCATTGCTGCCCGCGGCCGACGGCGGCTGTAGGTACAACATCGTCAGCGTTTCTCTCTTGGGTAGTGGATCCGTGCGAAACAGCGGAATGATAATGAGCGCCAGGAGGACTACAGAAAGGAAGGCCAATGATCCAATTGCCGCCCAGGGATTTCGCGGTCGCGATTCGATGAGATAAAAAATGTCACCGACTTGTTTTCCTTGCAGGTTGGAGCGAACGGGAGGCTGTTTTTCCTCTTCCGCCGGCCATGCTGCAACCCGCGAATCAATCCGCAGCCCTGGCCTCTGAACGATCGGGTATGGGATGCGGTGAACTAAGTCCGAAGGATGGTCAAAAGTTGCCATTTACATTGATCCCTTTCCGGGCAGCATCGCTCTACCCTGTCGTGAATTGCAAAGCGGATCAGGTCAGAGCGTGAGTACCCGGTCTTGTCTCACGCATCGATAAAGGCATTTTGTGGGCCAAGTGGAACTCGTTCTAGGAAAGGGACATGGACGATTTAAATCCCATCTCGTGTGCCCAGATGAGGGCAGCTGCCTACAAAAGGTCAATCAGCAGCTGCGGGCTTGGGCACGGACTGATACGCAGATTGTGTCGAAACATCGAGACGGATGGCCGGGGACCAAATTGTATGACTACCCTCGATCTGCCCACCATTTATGCCGTTGATTGACGGCGTTTCTCGACTTTGTTCGGGAGAGAGAGATAGATAGCGCGCGCGAGAGAGAGACGGCGCATTCTTGCCCTTGCGGCGGGTTCCCTTTGCCCTGGGCGGCTAAATGGTCCCCATCTGCACCGACCATCGTGAGGCTCCGCGGACGTTAGGGGATGCGCTTTATGCTCCTATCGGCCTGTGTGTCGCAGTCAAGAGAAGGAGGGATAACTCAGCAATTCCCCGCACAGCAATCCTCTTTCAGGTACTTCTCGACTACTGTCCAGCCGGTGTCTTTTCTTCGGAGAAAGCCACTGTCGCACCGGCGGGTGTGATTTGGTAATCGCTATATTCAATGCTTAGAACCGCCGTGCCGAAGACACGAACCTTGGTTTCGCTCTCGTTCGATTCCGGCAACCAGAAGTCCCCGATCTTCTGGTAGCTGCGTTTGAAGTCAGTTTTGACGGTCCACCAGGAAGGATTGACAGCTGGCTCGCCCTCGACTCGAGTTATCGCGAAGTCTTTTGCACTCACCCAAATTCGGCCCCGGAACAGAAACTTGTTCTTGCTTCGCGGCTTGGCATCGAGCACGTAGAATTCGTCCGTATCGGTCTTCTCGTAATCAGACAGTTGAAATGTATAGTTCTCGGGCGTAATGGCGGAACGCTGCTGATTCTCATCCCGCATCGACTCCTGCTCCGCCTCCAGGAGTTTCTTGAACACACGGTCTCGCACCGTGCCAGAGCCGCTCTCTGACACGATGGTGAACTCTTTCTTATCTGGTGCCCGGTAGTCAGTGCGCACGACCATGTCGGCCTTCTTGTGTGACACACAGTGGCATTCCAGATGGTACGTGCGGAGGCTGGAGTAGCTATCGAGTGCCTTAGCACGCACTTCATTCATCTGAGCGAGTTGTCCTATCACCTCATCAGCGCTCAGAGGCGCAGATACATTTGCCTGCTGTGCAACTGCCGGGAAGCCGATGATCAAAAAAGCGATTGCGCGCACAAACCAGCGCCCATGAGAGTTCCTTGCGTGGTGAAGCGGAGTCATTGTATGAGTCTCCTGGTGAGATCTAAGAATCCAAACCTGCTGGTGTTGGTCGATGCGGTTTCTTGAGCATCGTTCTCGAACTGAGGTGCTGCGTCCCGCAACTGAGTCAGAGTTAAGGGGTCCTTGGCATTCTTTGGTTCCGGTACGGAGGTGTCGAAAAGATAGATGGTGCTCGCGGAAACCGGTCCGACACGGACGTCGCTGTGAGACATGCCAGAGCTTTTCAGAACATCGAAGTAGCGTTGCGTCTCAAAAAAACGGCGAGACGGCTCCAGAATGACCAGATCTCCGTTCCGCGGCGCATAATAGGCATCGTACAGCGGCATAATCTGAATGTCGGTGCGCCCGCAGGTCTTGAGGTAATAGGCCATGCTCATTGGTCTTGCGGTCGCCACCCTCGTCGCGGCGGGGACGAACGGACACACCTGCTGCGCTACTTCACGTGTGTCGAACTCTGCCACCTCATCGGGCCCAAAATAGCGTGTGACGTTCCGTGTGCCTCCGCCGATTGAATTCAGGTAGAAGGAGTAGTACGGTGCCCAAGCGTGTAGCTCAGCAAGGGGCCATCCAATCAAAATGACTGCGGCCGTTCCCACGAAGGCCGGTGACCAGGCTTTTCCTTTCACGGCTTTCCAAATTTCTTGGACCGCGTATCCGCCGGCCAGGTAAAGAAAAGGGAGCATCGGAAGTGAATAGCGAATCCACTTTGCTCCACTCAGAGATAGCCCGACGAACTGAAGCATTCCGAGCGACAGGAAATAGCACGACGCGAGTGTCCGGCGATCTCGCAAGAGCAGCGCGCTGCCAACTATGACCGCCGCCAGGATTGGAATTTGTGTCTTTACCAGCACCAGCCAGACATAGTAGAACCACGGAACTCCGGCAAGCAGGCGAGCGGGAAAGTTCATGTACAGTGTGCCGTCGAAATCGTAGCCGCTGTGCCGCACTCCATCATGATGGAGCCAATGCAGGATGGCGTTGAAGTTGGCCGGAGAGAGAACCACCGGGTTCACCAGGATGAAGGTAACGAAGAGTACGAGGAAGAATCGTTTGTAGCTGAATCGCGACGGTTCTACCGTAAGTCCAATTCTGCCCGCAAGAAGCCAGGTAAGCGCGTTCAGGCCAAGAAGGTGAATGATGTACTGCGAGGCCAAAGCCAGACCAAAGCCGATGGCACTCAGGTCGTACCATCGCCGCGCACTCTTGTCCGCATCTGCCTGTTGGGCGCGGCAATAGAAGTAACAGGCCAGCAAGGTGAAAAAGGTGAGCGGCGTTTCCTCCTTTGTGAGTCGATTCAGCGCGACTGGCAGTGGCGCAACCGCCCAGAAGAAACTCGCTGCAAAAGATCCCACGAGCCCCATCATTCGACGGCACAAAAGAAAAAGGACTGCGGCGGCGGCGGCGCCGAACAGCACGTTGGGCATACGAAGCCAGCCCTCGGGCTTCGGCGAAGGCCAGTCATGCACCGCGGCGACCCGGCTCCAGCGTTCCCCCGCTGTCAGGCTCGCCCAAGCAAGCACTTTTGGCAACATCGGATGCTCGCTATTGACCCCGGCAAAGTGTCCGTGTCGATACTCTTGAACGGCCGCCCATTTCGCCGACTCGTCCTCCGACAGACTGTTGAAGTCAACCCGGTAGAGGCGAACTGCGAATGCCAGGACTGTCAGCAGGAGTACAATCACCGACTCCCGATACCGTCCAAGGCAACGATATTGGATCTCACTCAGCACATTTGCTCCGGCTTACGGCGCGAACGCGATTCGATGCTCACGAATTCACCTCCGGCGTGATCGCAACTTTTCGATTTCGGTGCTGATCAAGCACCTCAGAGACAGCGTAAGGCCTACGCTCAGATCGATTGAAGTACTGCCACACCTCCAACTCACCCAGAAGTCCGAGCCCTATTAGCTGGAGTCCTACCAATATGAGCACGGCCGCAAAGACCAGCAATAATCCGTGTTGCTGCAGAACATCGCTTCCGCTAACGACCTTCCAGATCAGCAGCCAGAGTGCGACGGCCGATCCCAAACCCATGTTGAACGCGCCCAGCCGGCCGAAGAAATGGAGCGGGCGCGACATGTAGCGTAGGAGGAAACGAATCGTCATGAGATCGAAGAACACCCGGAACGTACGAGAAATGTTGTAGTGCGATTCACCGTTCTTCCGATGGTTGTTCTGAATGGGTATTTCGCAGATCGAAGCTCCGTAGGCAGAAGCCAAAGCCGGAATGAAACGGTGCATCTCGCCGTAGAGCGGTAGTTGTCGCAGCAGGTCGCCCCGGTACGCCTTGAAGGTCGTCCCAAAGTCGTGAATGTTGACGCCGCTGAGCTTGGCCATCAGCCAATTGGCACAACGGGAAGGGATCTTCCGGAGCAATAAATTGTCGATGCGGTGGCTGCGCCACCCACTCACCACGTCATAGCCCTCTTCGATCTTTTCCAGGAAGACAGGGATCTCTGCGGGATCGTGCTGAAGGTCACCATCCATGGCGATTACATATTCACCGGTGCTGTGCGCAAATCCAGCTGCCAACGCTCCGGTCTGGCCAAAATTCCGCCGCAGCTTGACAACGGTCACGTGCGGGTCAATCAGCGCGACTTCCTTCAGCAGCTTGTAAGTAAGATCCGTGCTGCCATCATCGACAAAGACGAACTGGTAAGTGCGACCGATCTCCTCCATGACCCCTTGTAGGCGGCCATACAGTTCAACGACATTACCTTCCTCGTTATGAAAGGGAACAACGATAGAAATTGTGGGGGCTTCCTTGATATCAGGCATGCTGGGCCGTCCTTCTGTCCGGCTCGGTCAGCAACAATTCGGACTTGCGGCCGAGTTCGTTGAGGAGCTCGCATAGCCAGTTTGCAAACTCCCAATCTTGGTCGCAGACACCCAAGACACTTTGTCCATCGCGCTGGATCGCGGGGACGCCATTGACTGCTTTGGTGGCGTACATATTGACTCCTTTGTTCCGATTTGACCCTCTCATGCCGCGATAGCTCTGCCGGAATTGCCGCTCGAAGCAGTTCAGCCATCGATGCATCGCAGCCTGGTTAACGCATTTCGCTCGCCAAAGACGTAGCACGGCAACTCACTGAATTGCAGGAGTATGGACGAGCAGCGGACCGGAGATCGGTGCCCTCATTGCGGCAGTGCCCTCGAAAGGTCATGACAGTCCGCGGGCAGAACGCGGGATCGCAAGAAGAACCAAGAGCTTAGGCAGACGCTCGAAATGGCTGGTGACCTGCACTATCACAGTCGAATTGAGTTCCATGCTAAAGGAGTCGGGCTTGTTCGCTGATCTCACACATGGAGCGGGAGGCGACCCGTTAAATGCTCGCGACGGTTCATGCGTGCAAAGCCAACACCACAAAGGAGCGTTTATGGCGACCCTCATCGCGATTTTCGATTTCCTCTTTGGATGTCACCACGCTCACCTCAGTCGCGTCTTCACGCTGCAAGGTGAGACGTACCGAGTGTGTTGTGACTGCGGAGCGAAATATGGATATTCGCTGAAAACCATGACGGTTGAGCGCCGCCTGCCACGCACGCCCGGTCAGACCAGGTTTCGAATTGCCTAAGGAGCTTCGAGAATGGATTCAGAGAACAATTCAAAAGCAGTTCGGGTCGGCGAAGAAGTAATCGTACTTCATTGTTGGGCCTGCGGAACTGCCCACTGCGTGAACCTGGACCTATGCGTTCCTGGGGAACTATCCCATATGGTGTGCAGCAACAGCAATTGCGGGATGAGTATGTTCCTGGTGAATGAGCTGGTAGTCGACGACAAGACCAGCAAACAAATGACAAGAAGGGAGCTAAACGAACGCGCTACTTATTCGAGGTTCTGGAAATGAAAAGAACTAAGCCAAGCATGCAGTTTTGGACTGTGCTAACTGTGGTGAATCTCATGGCGCTGACTTACCCGATCAATCTTCTGCTTCGCGCCAACAGCGTTGATGAAAACCTTTTCGCGACTTGTGTACTCATTGGCTCTCTTTTTCTGCTTGTAGTGGTCGATGCCGTTAGCATCGTGGCCGCGGAAGCAGTCGGCACTGGTACACGTTGAGAGGGCCAGAGAGTCCGTCAGCTAACAACTATCTTCCCGTTGAGTCAGTCTGCAACAAACGGATCGACCTGACTAACATGTCGCCGCCTTGCAGAATCTCTCCTGCACCGAAGCTCGCCAAGGCCTGAGCGAACTGCGAATCTTGTCGAGTCCTGGTGAAGGCGCGGCCGTTCCGAGCCGGGAAAAACGAGTGGCAAGCTATTTGCAATTTTGTGGACAGGTGCACAATGGCAACACTAGCGTTGAACCCACGAGTGCAATCTCTCGTAACCGAATACGGCGTATTTTGGCAGTTGTGGCCGCAATTTGAGCAGACCCATGGCGAGCGCCGTCTGGCCGCCTTTGAAGTGGAGCTGATTGGTTCTCACACGTCCGATCTCAACCACGTCGATCCCTCATGTCCTAGATGCCGGAACGTCAGGGCTGTATTGCTCGCCATCGCGGACCTTTTGCCTCAAGAGGCACGCTTTGGCGAAAACTTCCTCACGTACAATATCGACTCTCATTCAAACTCGATTCTGTGTTTGCCTGCCTTAGGCAACCGCTCGGCCGTCTCAGTGAGCGTTTCCGTTTCCTGGAGCCGGTCAAATGGCCAGTCGTTGGAGACGGATCTGTTGACCGAAATCAAAAGTTTTCTGAGTAGGTGGGGCATTCACCAGCATTAACAGCACCATTTCAGCGGCTCCTCCACACGCCACGGACTTGGAGAGAGCATGACTTATCAGCGAGGCTGCAGCACGCTTCGCTTCCAATTGGCAATTGACATGCTCTTCATCAGGCATGATGGTCATCATTAAATCTCACTTGACCAGTCCCCCCATGGCGGGCTCCGTGCCCGCCACCTTCCTCATCTGATGTGTGCTCTCATCGCCAAGGCGTAGCTCTTGGAAGGAAGGTCTCCGAACCTCGTTCGAGTAACACTCCGTCGTCTGTTCTTTCCATTGTTAACCCGACCTCGCCTGCCCGCATGCGGACAATGACCGCATTGAGGCAAATCGGCCGAATCGATCCGTATAACCAGGCAATTCCCATCAATCACATAGCGGCTGCACGCATTGGTATACAACTTGCGTTGCTAATGGGACAGGGAGAGCAGGATCAGGCGTTCCGAGGATAAGCAATGTTTCGCGCCGAAATTCTGTGGTTGGCGAATGGTCCGACTCTGAAGATGGAGGGCAGGCTTGTCGGTGAATGGGCCGAGCAGGCCAGGTCCCTAGTCACTACTGACGTAGTGCCGAAGGGGTTGATCGTCGACCTGACCGAGGTGAGCTATGTCGATTCAGCCGGCGAGCGTTTGCTGAGTTGTTTGGGTAGTGTCGGTACAGTATTTGTCGCCAGCGGTGTCTACGCACCTGCCCTATGCGAACGGCTGGGTTTATCGCCTGTGCGGAGCATGCCTGCGCGGCGGCATAGGAGTAGCGGGGAGAGCTCAATTAAGCGGTCCCATCCAGTTGAGGCCATTTGAGGGCGTTAGAGAAAGAGGAGAATTATGTCCTGGTTTCATGCGAGCACAACGGTTGCCGATGCTCGGAATCATGTATCAGCAGCTGAAATCGTGGCTTGCTTCCGGGATCAAAGAAGTGTTCTGGGTAGGCTTGCGTTCTTGATCACTGGCGACCAAGCAATCGCGGAACAGGCAGTCGCCCAGGCATGTGAGATCACGCTTCAGGGAAACAGTCCCTTCCGGAATTGGCTTCTCGAGTGGGCCAAGGCTGCGACCATTACCGCCGCGATATCGCTCCACGGGGATGCGATTCGAGTGTGTGAAACGATGTACAAAGACCGACAATGCCCGCATGTCGAGCAGCTATACCAGTTCGATGATGAGCGGCGGGTGGCCAGCCTCGCTTTCATTCTTCAGATGGACACCCAGAAAATCACAGCGGAACTGGACCCGCTATGCCGCGCAATTCTGGTGCTGAGAATTGCAATCCGATCATCCATACAGGACTGCAGTCTCCGTCTGAACGTCTCCCGCGCTGCGGTACTCGCAGCTAATTGCCAAGCAATGACTTGGCTTGATGACTGCCACGTAAAGCCACTGGAGGATGATCACAACGTTTCGCATGCCCTCTAGAAACAGTGCAATTGGACTCTTGTGCCCTACGTCTCTTGGTCTGGAGGCACCATTGGGCTTAAGGATAGGAGGATCTCATGATGATCGAACTCGATGATGACGAAGCTCGGCTGCTGTATGCGGTCGTTCTCGAAAAAGCGCAGGAACACTTCAGCTACGCGAATACGTCCGAGGTAGCCGAGAGGTTATGCAAGCTGGCGGCCAGATTCGCGCGTCCATCCCGACATTTGGAGGCGGTGAACAATAGCTACATTGAAATTGGGGCGTGACGGATCCTTCGAAGATAGAAAGACGGAATGACAATGTTGCGAATCGACATTGATTCCACAGGGCAGTGGAATGCCTAAGAGCAACTGGCCAGAACCCAGCTTCCGCTAATTGCTAGAGGTGAGTGCACTCCGGACACATGGAATAAACCTACTAGCAATAATTCGCCTTCGAAATCCCCAGTCGGCGAATCTTGTTTTGTAGCGTCGTACGCTTCAATCCGAGACGCTCGGCGGCTCCCCCCTTGCCTGCAATCCGTCCCGATGCGGCTCTCAATGCGCCGATGATTACAGAGGACTCTGCTTGTCGAAACGTAGAGGCCGTTCCGACAGCAACATTGGTCTCGGATGAGGTGGCAAGCTCGGAAAGCGGCACCTCTAACTCCTCACCACGTGTGAGGATGACAGCTCGTTCGATGAAGTTGGCCAATTCCCTAATATTTCCCTTCCACGGACAGTTCATCAGCATCTCCATGGCGCGTTTGGGGATTGACTTTATCTGCCTCCGCATCCGCCCCGCTACCTTGGACACAAAGTAGTTCACCAGGAGTGGAATATCCTCGCGCCTTTCGCGCAGCGGTGGGATCTCGATCGGGAAGACGTTGAATCGATAGAACAGATCCTCGCGGAACTTCTCGTCCCGAATCATGGTTCGGAGATCGCGGTGGGTCGCGGCAATCAGCCGCACGTTGACCTGGATCGTCTTCGAGCTTCCCAGCCGCTCGAACTCCTGCTCCTGGATTGCCCGCAATAGTTTCGGCTGCAGTTCCATGCTGATGTCGCCGATCTCATCCAGAAACAGCGAACCTCCATCGGCCAACTCGAATCTGCCCTTTCTCTGGATTAACGCTCCGGTGAAGGCACCCTTTTCGTGCCCGAACAGTTCGCTTTCCAGCAGTCCTGAGGGAATGGCGGCGCAGTTCATGCGCACATAGGGGCGTTCGCGTCGAGAACTAAGTTTGTGTATCGCGCGCGCAATCAATTCCTTTCCCGTGCCTGTCTCTCCATGAAGCAGGACCGTGGAATCGGTGGGTGCGACGATCGCAACTTGTTCCAGCACTTTCTGCAGGGCTGCGCTCTGGCCGACAATGCCTTCGAAGCACTCCTCAGAGCTAATTTCTGGTTCTAGGTAGACCTGCTGATCGTCGACCTCGTACACCTTGGGAAAACCGGTTCCTGCCAGGCTTCCCGCGTCTGTGATTACTACACTCGCGCACGCCATAATTGCCTCCCTTACCTTTTAAACTTGCAGTGCTTTGCGAACTTCTGTGCGAAGAACTTGAGTAGCCGAGAAATATCCTCTCTGTGCTGCAGTCTTAGGACTGACCTGACTTTCGGCTGCTAGACGATTGCTTTCCACGTTAATAGCCGCCAGAATTAGAACTTCGGCGAATGTGAAAGCACGGCAGGTTTCGGAAGTGATGCGAAACATGGCTAGTTGCTCCGATCTGCGCTGCCTCGGTCAGTCGGTTCAAGACGTGGGCCGGGATGGCACGGTTCCAGACTGGGATAGTTTGGGAAGATAAGCCGTAACAGCTTTTCGGAATCTTCCAGACCCATAAAGCCATTTTGTGTTGGAATGTACGTCATATTTGCTCTCCCCTGAGCCTTGTTTACGGGATGAGTTTGCAACGACTTGCCTTTGGTTCACAACGGTAAATCGGGTGATCGTGGTCTGGGTATATGGTGCGGGCTGCAGGTTGTACTGCAGGAGAGGAGAACGTTAGTACTTTTGGGGGGATTGAAACATTTTCTAGCGTCGCGGGTCTTCGAGGTGCTTTCTGCCGTAGAGTCGGGCATCAACGGACCACATTCCGGGTCCGATCATCGCCACTGTAGCTCCGAGGACAGCCACTATGATTGCCGTCAGCGAATGCGCCGAGCACGCAAAGAATACCCAGACGCCAACGATGGCAATCGTGATTCCGGCGACTGGCGTCCAAAGGCCCAAAAGCAGAAGTACGCCCGCAACGGCCGCGATCAGATGGGGGAGATTGAGTGTCAATCTAGCGCTCTCAGGAACATGCGTGGCCCCGAAATAAAGAAGAATCGTGCTCGTCAGCACGCGCTGAAGCAAAAGACCAGCGCCGGGCCAGCCTTCGGCGAATGTGGAAAACAGACGTTGCAGACACGTCCTCCGATGCTGGTCTCATGCTAGTGATCCTGGAAACAGATCGAAAGGGTCAAAAGTAGGATTTACGAGTCCTACCCTTGGCGGACATCCAGCTCGATAATCCCGCGCTGGAGCGCAATGGTGACCGCGTGCGCCCGATCGTTTGCGGCTAGCTTGGAGAGAATGTTCGAGATGTGGTTCTTGACTGTTGTTTCTCCGATCGAGAGCTTGTCCGCGATTTGCTTATTGGCATTGCCTTCGCCAATCAAACGAAGCACATCAATTTCGCGCGAACTCAGCGGATCGTCAGCAGCGTGGTCAGCCAGCTCCGCCGCAATTTCGGGCGGTATTCGCTTGCGCCCGGCATGAACCGTGCGGATCGCCTCCAGCAATTCTGTGCGTACGTTGCCTTTCAGCAGGTAACCGCGAGCACCCGCCTTGATCGCCCGTAGGACTTGAACATCACCGGCATAGGTCGACAGCACGAGGATCTTGGCGTCGGGGAATTCCTGCCTGATCCTGCTGATTGCTTCATTACCATTCATGTTTGGCATTTGCAGATCCATCAGGGTCACGTCCGGGCGGTGCAATCGAAATTGCGCGACGGCCTCCTCCCCGTCACACGCCTCTGTGACCAGTTGCATATCTGGCTGAGTTTTGATGATGGCCGCGATCCCCTGACGCAAGAGAGGGTGATCATCAACCGTCATGATCCGAATCGGGTTAGGACCGGTGCTCATAAATCCTCGTTTTCCGGAACAGCTTAAATTTACCGCTATCGCCGGATTTTTCATAGGCGATAGCGGCTGGAACTGTCAACCGAACTTCTGTGCCGGCGCCCACTTCGCTCCAGATATCCAATCGGCCGCCAATTCCTTCTGCTCGTTCATACATGCCCGGCAGGCCCCAATGGCCGGCGCGACCGTGATCTTTCAACACTTCTGGATCGATTCCTTTTCCGTCATCTCGTACGATTAACAGAAAAGCATCACCTTCGTAGCGTAGCTCGACTTCAATGCTCTGGGCGTGTGCGTGGCGGTAAGCATTTCGCAGCAGCTCTCGTGCGATACGATAAATCTCTTCTCTGAGCATCGCCCGCTTCGCCCGCCGCTCGCCCTCCACAATCACCCGCAAAGACGGAGCACTGTCACCATCCTTCTGTGCGGACGCCAGTTCTTGCCCTATTGCCAGCAACATTTGTTCGAGGTTGCTTTCCTGGGATGACCCCGAGCGCAGTTCCTGAATGGCGTTACGGCCTTCCGCGAGTGCCTGGTCTGCGGAAATCAGCGCACTATCCAGGGCGTCAGATGCGTCTTCGGGACGATCCGGGAGTTGATACCGAGCAGCCTGAAAGCGGAAGACCAAACCTTGAAAACTCTGCAAGAGAGTGTCGTGCAGGTCTCGAGCAATCCTTGTACGCTCGCTTACGCGTTCTTCCAGACGCATGTTGAACTGATGCGCCAGTTGCCGGACACGGAACTGGTAGCCGCACCACAGCAGTATCAGCACACTCGCAGCGCAGGCGGCGCGAAACCAAATCGTCTGATAAAAGTGCGGCGGCAGCAGGAAACGCACGCTGGCCTCCTGCTCGCTCCAAATGCCATAGTTGTTTACCGCAGCCACGTGGAAGGAGTACTCTCCGGGACCCATGTTCGTGTAGTGTGCAGTACGGCGCGTGCCGGCGTTCACCCAGTCCTTGTCAAACGGTTCGAGCCGGTACTTGAAATGCAGTTTTTCCGGAGCGGAGAAGCTCAGGGCCGTAAAGCGAAAATCGAACGTGTTATTGCCGGGCGGTACGGAAGTGCGCCCGTTGCGAGCCAGGGTGAACTTGTTGGCCCATGCCTCCTCCACCACCACGGGCGGAGGAAGGCGATTACCCGCAGTTGGGTCGATAGCCACCACGCCGCGCAGGGTGGGAAACCATATCCGCCCATCGCGAGTTATCCAGGCTCCCGGGCTCCCACCATTGGATTCGGTGCTTCTCATGCCCTCCGCGGCTCCGTACGATGCGGGTGAAAGGAAAGAGATTTTCCCATCGGCAAAGTCATTTAGCTCCTTCAGACTGAGCCGAAATACACTCTGATTGGAGCTGAACCAGAGATTGCCCTCGCCGTCCTCCAATAGGCCCAGTAGCAAGTTATCGGGCAGACCGTCTTGGGTAGTGATCGCCTTAAACCGACCGTCCCGGAAACGGTTCAATCCCCCGCCGTACGTCGCAACCCAGAGAGTTCCGGTCGAATCCTGGTGGATGTCATATACAGAGTTACTCGACAACCCTTGCTTCTGGTCGTACGTCACAATTTCACCGCCGCGCAGGTACCTGAGCCCTGCGAGGCCGCCCAGCCATAGGCCACCGTCTCGATCCTCGGCGATTGCGCGCACGTCAGAGATGCCGGGGACTTGCTCCAATTTACCCTCGCGAAAGCGGTACAGGCCGCCGGGACGATCCTCGGTCAGCCCACCAATCCAGAGCGTTCCCTCCCGGTCCTGAAAAATGATTTTCACGGCAGGTGCGCTAACATTGAAATGGCTCAGCACACCCGATCGAAGTCGATACAGGCCGCCGTACCCGCCGAACCACAGGTCGCCATCGCGTGTTTGGGCAATGGCGAGAACGTCCCCTACGCCCGGGACCAGATGAAAGCGATGCCCATCGAAGCAGTAGAGTAAATCTCCGCCCAGCCAGATTCGGCCTTCCCGATCCTGAAACACGCTACTGAAGTTTGAGTCCGAGAGACCCTCGTCTTTTCCGTAGGCTGTCAGGGGGGCTCGCCGGAGACGAATCAGCCCTCTTCCAATGGTTCCAACCCACAGATTGCCTTCGCGACCCACGAACAGGCTGCGTACTTTGAGCAATTCGCCGGCATTCGCTGGCAACGGTAGCGCTTCGGGAGGACTGAGCGTGCCATTTACAATGCGGCTGAGGCCGGATGGCGTGCGCAGCAGCAATTCCCCATCTGCGTCCTCGGTCATGGCAAAGGAGTACAGAAGAAGCTCGCTCGTCAACTCGCGGCGCTTAACCGGCGGCAGCGGAACATCCGAGAATACGCCCTGGTAATAGCGCACTAGACGATACTGGTCACGGACGACAATCCAGACGCTTCCGTCGCGAGCTTCGTGGACGAAAAAAACGCTCGGCATGGTGGAATGCACGGTCGCAATGGAGCCATCGGCTGCGAAACGCACAACATCTTGTCCGCAACGGAACCACATGCTTCCGTCCCGCGCCTGCAGAAAGAATTCTCGGACCGCTTTTCCGCGGTGAGTGGGATAGGCTTCCAGCTTTGTGCCGGCAAAATGCGCTACACCTCCCGCAGCAGTGTTGATCCAGACCTTCCCTTCGACATCGCCGCGGATCGAAGTGACCCACCTGTTTGGCAAGCCGTCGCGTTCGGTGTAGGTGGTGGCAACACCATCCTGCAGCCGGATGAGACCGCCATCCACAGTGCCGATCCACAATGCCCCAGCGCGACTTTCGTACAGTGAGGAAATCTGATCGCTGCCGAAACCTGGCGTATTCGCCGAATCGAAAAGTGTGAAGCGCTCGCCATCGAAGCGCGCGAGTCCCCCGAACGTGCCTATCCAGATATAGCCGTGGTGGTCCTGCAGCATCGCATTGACCGAGTTTTGCGGCAGACCCTCTTCCGTGTGCCAAACCCTCGTGACGTACTGCGGCGGTGTTGATTGGGCGTGCACAGGAGCGACTAAGAGATTAGCCAGCAAAGGAACCGCGCTCGCCAGCAACAACACGCAAGTGACACAAGAGCGCAACTGGGATCGCGCTATGGTGCGTTGCCGATTAAAGCGAAGCAGAAGCGGTTGGCGAGAAGCCATTTTTTCCAATTCGCAGCCGAACGGCGTCAGACACTATGGTCCCATTCAGCGTCCTATTCATCAGCGCACTACTTCTATTACCGACGAATTTAGCATTCTCGTCGTTGTTTGTCAGTCTTAGAACTGATTAACTCATTTTATAAACGATTTGTGGGAACTACACGATTGGGGAGAAATCATGGCGGAGGGCGGGTTTTGAAAAAGTCCGTCAGCCGCGCTGCCAAGCACTGCAAAATCTTTTGTGCTTGACACTCCTCGCCCAGACTTCTAGCCTGACCTGTTGTAAGTTCCGCGAAAACCCACATCAGTTCATCGTCCCGAAAAAGGGAGGGGGTATGAAAAGAACAACCGCCCCCGCGCAGAAGTTCATTCTCTCTCTGCTGTGCGTATTCTTCTTCGTTCGTTTTGCCTCAATCGTTTATAGCCAGAACTCCGAGGGAACGATTCTCGGGCATGTGCAGGATTCTTCGGGCGCCGCCGTGGCTGGCGCGAACGTAATCGCAACGAACGTCAACACCAACGTAATCCACCAGTTCACCATCCACAGCTCCGGCGACTACGTGTTCGTGAATACGATTCCGGGCACGTATCAGGTGAAGGTTGAGCGTGACGGTTTCAAGACGGAGGTCAGCGGCAATTTGATTCTCGAAGTGGATCAGACTCTCCGCCAGGACTTCACGCTGCAGGTCGGCGCCGTCAGCGAAACGATAATGGTCGTAGCCGACGCCCAAATGGTGCAGGCGGACAATACAACCACCGGCAACGTTCTGGATCAGAAGGCAATTGAGGAGCTGCCTTCGAGCGGGCGCGATTTCAACAACCTCCTGGGCTTAGTTGCGGGCGCCGGCAATTTGACTGGAGGTGCGCAAAACAACGGATGGGTCAATCACGGACTGAACAACACCTTCACCGAGACCAGCCTGAACGGGAACCGTCCCGACTCCATCAGTTTTATGGTCGACGGTGTAACCGACACCGATAACATGTTTTCGAGCGCTGCGGCCACTCCTCCTGAGGCGGCGATCCAGGAGTTTAAGGTGCAGACCGGCCTGTATTCAGCCCAGTACGGGCAAGGGGCTGGGCAGGTCAACGTGGCCATCAAATCGGGAACGAACGACTGGCACGGGCAGGGCTACGACTATATACAGAATGACATGTTTAATCCTGGCAACCCCCTTCAGGCCGAACAAAATTACGTGTGCCGTCTAACATCACCGAATTCCCCGCAATGTAACGTTCCACTCAAGAACCCCCTGAAGCAGAATCAGTTCGGCGGAACGTTGGGCGGTCCGGTTCGCCTTCCCTGGCTCTACAAGGGAAGGAACAAGTCATTTTGGTTCTTCGCTTTTGACGGTGGCCGGCGACACACATCTCCCACTCAGAGCGCGATACAAGTTCCAACAGCAGAGGAACGCACGGGCAATTTCTCCGATTGGCCGTATCCACTCTACGATCCCACGACGACCGTGTGCACCAGCTCAGGTTGCGACGCCACTACCCGCACCGCGTTTGCGGGCAATCAGATTCCATCCTCGGAAATCAATGTGCTGGGGCAGAAGCTGGTAAATTTGTACCCTCTGCCCAACATCAACTGCGGCATGCCGTGCAACGACTACGTTGTGCCGGTCCTGTACACCATCACAACTAACAATGAGATCTTCCGCGTGGACCAGAATTTCGGCGACAAGGACCGTGTTTATTTTACCGGCGATCTGCGCAGCGACGATGAGCCTCGGCCCAGCATGCTCCCCTACTCTGGTTCCAGAAGGTCTACCAGTTCGCAACTTTTTGCCTTGAATTGGGAGCGGACCGTCAACGCCACCACCATCAACACCGTACGAATCGGCTATAACCACTTATTCTTCCAGACTGTTCAACAGACGGCCTACGGACCCAATATCCAGGCCCAGCTCGGCTTTTCAAACGTTCCTGCTGCTCCGGGACTTTACGCGATTCCGACCATCAATCTCCACGATAGCTATAGCGGCATCGGCAACGGCCAATACGAAACCTCCACGAAGACCGGGACGTACCAGCTTGTGGACAATCTGAAAATGATTCGGGGCAAACACGCGATCACGGTTGGCGTTGATATTCGTCGCTTGCGGGAGTTCGAACAGGACAATTATCTGGGAAACGGCACCCTCCGTTTCAACGGCGAGTACACCGCCAACTGCAATGCTGGCAGCACTGGGTGTTCGCCGGGAAGCGCCGGGCGCGGCCTCGGCAACGGCGTGGCGGACATGCTGTTGAGCGATCCCAGTGGGCTTTCCGGGCCCTCCCCGTTGGGCGTCGATTATTTTCATACGTTCGGCACGAACTGGAACTTCTTCGCGCAGGACGATATCCGCGTCAGTCCGCGCCTGACCCTGCTCCTAGGGTTGCGCTACGAACTGCCCGCAGCGTTTCATAGCATCGACAACAGCGGATGGGGCTTTGATCCGGCCAACGGAGGCAGCCTTGACTGGGTGAGCCAGAGCTTCGTTCATGGCATCCACCAATTGGCTGCTGCTCAGGGCGTCACCGTGACTCCCTCCTTTCTTAACTGCTGTATCAGGAATACTCTCGTTCCGCGCGACAAGAAAGATTTCGCCCCGCGCATTGGCCTTTCCTGGAGACCGTTCGACACCGACCGCTTTGTGGTACGGGCTGGGTATGGAATCTTCTACGACATTTACATGCGTTATTACGACCAGGTGCAGAACTACGACGAGAACTATTTACAAACGGTTTTGCCGGCGAGCTACCCAACAGCCAGCGGCAACGCGCGAGCATATCCAGGACCAAGGCTCAATCAGCTGTGGTCAGCTCCGATTCAGGGCCTTGGAGGCGCGGGAGGAAGCGCGGGAACCGGAGCGTTTGCGCTACCCAAGTGGGATAGCAACGATTTTCTAAACACCAGCTTCATCTTGAATCAGGTGAACTGGCCCTGGAACCATAATCCTTATAATCAGCAATGGACGCTCGACTTTCAGTATGCCGTGCGATCAACCATGTTGCTGGAAGTTGGATACGTAGGATCGCATGGTCTTCGCCTGCCAACGTATTATCTCTTCAATGCGGCCCGGCCACCGACGGTTCCGACCGATCCCTGCAACGGCGGCGGTGCCGCACCTCTCGGGCCTTACCTGGACATCTCGCAAGTCCCCTCCGGATCTCCGTGCTTGACCGATCCCAACCTATATGTGATCGATCAGCACGTACCCTATCCGAACCTTCCATCCGAAATGTATGCGAACGCCAACATCCTTGATTCGAACTACAATTCCCTTCAGGTGCAGTTAAGGCAACGGTTCGACCACGGTCTCACCTACAACATTGCCTACACATGGTCGAAGTCTCTGGATGAGATTTCCGGTATCAATCTGGTGAATGGAAACAATAACTTCATCCAGGATCCGCAGCACATTGGCGCGGACTATGGTCCGTCCAGCTTCGACCAGACTCACCGGTTGACCGCGTATGGAAGCTGGGAACTACCGGTGGGCAAGGGCAAAAGCTGGTCGCTGGGACCAGCGAATTGGGTTCTGGGTGGGTGGAAGGTAAGCGGAATCTATACCATTACTTCAGGCCGGACGCTTACGCCGTATGGGTACAACGGCGCGAACCTGGATGAAATGGGCATCTACAATGGCAGCAGCTACGATTCCCGCTATCGGCCGATGCAATCTGGAAATCCGAATAGCGGCTTCCAACGGAGCTTCACAGAATGGTTCAATCCCAACGTTTTTTCGCTGTCAGCGCCGGGCTTTTATGGCAACGCGGAGAAAGGCGGGCTGCGCGGACCGTACTATGAGGATCTCGACCTGAGTTTTGCCAAGGTCTTTCCCATCACGGAACGGCAGCATCTGCAGACAAGGTTCGAGATGTTCAATGCCGGTTCCACTTGGCACCATGGTGCTTGGATGCCCTGCGCCAGCGTGCCGAACTGCGGCAACACGCCACTCGGGTCGCTTGTTCCCACTCAGAATCCTGTCGTTGTTTCGCCATCCGAATGGGCGCGTGACAACCTGTGGCAGGGGCATACGATTCAATTGAGTGCCGTTTATTCCTTCTAACTGGGCCGCAATTTTACTGATCCTGGGCCTAACTGCTAATCGGCCTTGCCCAATACCGATCGAGGATCTTCCATTTCCGCCAGGGCCAGGACTTGATAGCTTGCGTAGTTGTAGACCGGAGACATGGCCAACAACCGGTCTAGCTCCTCATTCGAAGTGACATTGTATATCCACGCGCCTCCGTGACTGCCTATCACGTGATAGCGGCATTCCAGCTTATCTCCGAGCTTCTTGGCATAATCAGGCATCTGCGTTGCAGCCCGGACAACCTCCGGCCCGAGCCGGTTCAACTCGAAATGCCATAAGACCAGGAATTTCATGTCGCCCTCCCGCCTCCCGCTCCAGCAGCTGGTTGAGCGGCCAACATGTTCGAACGGTTCCTATCATTTTAGAACAGCTCTCGCAGCCCAGCCTTCACAATCGAGTAGTGGGTAGTGTCACCGAATCTCGAACCAAATGCCTCCGCGGGGAAACGCATAAAGCCGGTTCTTGTGAGAATGAACGTCATATTTCCTCTCAATCCGCAAAGTGGATAGCAGCTAAGCTGATCTCTTCGTCTGTGCGCAAAACTCGATGATTTTTCCGAGTTGCGGCTGAGCGGCCGTCCGCAACGGTTTCCGAAAGTTCTTGGGTATGTAAAACTCAATTACTTCTGCCATGACAATCTCCTGGTTCCTAGTGAATCTCCGTGCGCGCAGCTGCGCCAGAATCGTTCGCTCGCCTTTGTCGGTCGCTATCAGTGCGTTCTGGGAGGTTCATTGCAGCCATGATTAGAACTTCCTGTAGCGTGAAGCCGCGAGTTGTGATCTTCCACATAAGCGCCACCAAAGAGGAAATCGAGACTCAACTGAGGCTTGTTTACGAGACGAGTCTGCAACGACCTGCCTTTGGTTCACAACGGTAAATCGGGTGATCGTGGTCTGGGAATATGCTCGGAGTTCCGGGTTGTACTTCCAGGAGAGGGAGCTTGCATACTTTTGGGGGATTAGACGTTATTCTTTTGGGGGGATTGAACGTTGTCTAGCGTCGCGGGTCTTCGAGGTGCTTTCTTCCGTAAAGTTGGGCATCAATGGACCACATTCCGGGCCCGATCATCGCCACAGTGGCGCCTAGGCCAGCCAGCACGATGGCCATCAGCGAATTCCCCGACCACGCCAACGATATCCAGACCTCGACAGTAGCGATCGTAATTCCCGCGACTGGCGTCCAGAGCCCAAGAAGGAGAAATGCGCCCACGACAGCCGCAATCAAATAAGGGAGGCTGGGCACCAAACTAGCGGCTTCAAGGACATGCAAGGCGCCGAAATACAGCAGGATCGTGCTCGTCAGAACGCGCTGAAGTAAAAGACCAGCGCCAGGCCAGCCTTCGGCGAATGTGGAAAAGAGACGTTGCAGAGGGGTTCTCCCATTACAAGTCTCATGCTAGTTGTCCTCGGAAGACAGCGAAAGGGTCAAGAGTAGGGTTTTTGAGCGCTCCTTTGGGGCACCTCGAGCTCGATAATCCCGCGCTTGAGCGCAATGTTCACGGCATGCGCCCGATCGTTGGCGCCCAGCTTCGAGAGAATGCTGCTGATATGGCTCTTGACGGTCGTTTCTTCAATGGCGAGCTTGTCGGCGATCTGCTTATTGGCATTGCCAGCGGCGATCAAGCGAAGCACCTCTATTTCGCGCGAACTTAGTGCATCGTCGCCAGCGTGCTCGGCCAGCTCCGCCGCGATTTCGGGCGGTATTCGCTTGTGTCCGGCATGGACACTCCGGATCGCCTCCAACAGCTCTCTGTGTACGTGTCCCTTCACTATGTACCCGCGAGCACCCGCTTTGATGGCTCTCAGCACCTGGACATCACCGGCATAGGTCGAAAGAACTATGATCTTTGCATCGGGAAATTCGTTCCTGATCCGGCTAATGGCTTCCGTGCCGTTTAAATTCGGCATGCGAAGATCCATCAGAGTGACGTCCGGGCGATGCCGCCGAAATTGTTCGATGGCCTCCTCCCCGTCGGAGGCCTCGGCGACAAGCTCCATGTCGTTCTCACTGTTTATCAGGGCCGCGATCCCTTCGCGCAACAAGGGATGGTCATCAACAGTTAGGATTCGAATCAAATTAGGCCTGCTGCCCATGTGTCCCCCAGTTCCGAAACAGCCCAGATCAAGCGCGACTCTGCGAGTTTTCGTACGCGACGGCTGCAGGAACCGTCAATCGAACTTCTGTACCCGCTCCAGCTTCGCTCCAAAATTCCAATCGAGCGCCAATTCCACGTGCGCGTTCATGAATACCTGGTATCCCCCAGTGTCCAGCACACCCACCATCTCTCAGTATCTGTGGGCTGATACCCTTTCCATCATCCCGTACAACCAGACGGAAAACATCTTTGTCATAACGCATTTCGGCTTCGATCCTATGCGCGCTTGCGTGCCGGAAGGCATTGCGGATCAGCTCTCGCGCGATTGGACCGATCTCATCCTTGATCATCGGAGAAAGGCCTTTCCGCTCGCCTTCCATGATCACCTTGAAGTGCGGCCAGCCGTCCTCGCCACGGTAGCTAGAAGCTAGTTCCTGACCGGTTGCGATCAACATCTCGTCCAACTCGCTTTCAGCGGAGACGCCAAGACGTATTCCTTGAATCGAGTTCCGGCTTTCCTCCAGTGCCTGCTCCGTGCGAAGCAGTGCGGCATCGAGGGCTTGAATCCCTTCCGCCGTGCGCTGAGGAAACATATTGCGAGCCGCTTGGAAGCGGTACAACAGCCCGTGGAAGCTTTGCAGCAGGGTGTCATGAAGTTCTCGCGCGATCCGTGTGCGCTCGGCGACCCGCACCTCCAGGGTCATCTCGAACTGATGATCCAGTTGTCGGGCCGCGTGGTTGAATGCCTTCCCAAGGACGGCCAATTCGTCATTTCCACCGACATTGACTTCGTGCCGAAAATCGCCGCGCGCCAGCGCTTCTGCGCCAATGGTGAGTTCGGAGAGCGGGAAAGTAATAGTTCTGGTGACGTACCAGCCGAGCGCGGCGGTCACGAGCAAAGTCAGCAGCCAGGCGGCCGGGACTACTATGAAAAGGCGATGGCGCACCTGCTCGGTCTCTTCGTTCATGGTCGCCCGTTGTTGAAATACTCGTTCCTCCACGCCCTCCACCAGCGACGAACTGAGATCGATCAGATCCTGGATTTGTCCCGTCAATCGGAGCTGAATAGCGGGCCAATCGCCCACGTTCGCCAGTTCAATCTCACTATCAATTTGAGAGGGTAAAGTCGCCTGGAGAGTTTTCAGGGTGCTTGAGGTGAAGGCATCCTGCCCTATCTCCGGCGAAGAGTTGAGTATTTGTTCTGCGTCTCGGACATGCCGCAGAAATGTCTCTCGCAGCAAAGCCGCTTGGTTTGCGAACTGACGAGCGTTGTGATTCCGCGTGAGTACGGCCACCGCACCGCTGAAGCTATTCACGTCCAGGTGCAGACGTACAATCGCCGAGGATGCCTTATCAGATGTTTTCACCACTTTCGTGCGCGCTTCGAGTTGCCGGACCTGCCAGATAGATGCAGCATCGCCAGCGATCATCAACACGAAAATTGTCAGAAAACACGCAGTCAGACGTACGCCTATCTTCAAATCGCTTCCAGGTAACAGGTTCGCAAATGTGTGGCGCGGGTCTCTCACAGTTCTAACCAATGGGCCATGATGAGGCTGAGATTTGCCTAAACATTTATCCCCGGATTTCACTAACGTAGGGCAACAGAAGGCTCCTGGGGGAGAATTGCTTGCGTGCTAACCTCAGATTTTCCGAGTATCTTCGCTAATTTCTGCTGCAACTCAGCCGCAGCTTGTGGCGCCAATTTTTCATGGCTGAGCACGGCATGCACTGCTTCAAAGTAGGCACGCGACACGTCGGGATACCTCTTCCCGGCCACCGTAGACGGCCGCACCGCTATACCTTGGTGATAAGCCACCAATATCGTGGAAAAATAGGAGTTTCGCGCCAGAATCTCGGGATCCTTGTATAGCTCAGGTATGATCGGCGGATTCGAGGACTTCCGGGATCTCCTGGCTTGCTCCTTGCGGCTAGTCAAAAAACGAACCAACATCGCGGCCTCGCGCGGATGCAACGAATAGCGCGAAACCCCGTAGCCTTGTCCGCCCAAAGCTGAAGCCGAACCAGCCCTCCCCGCCGGCAGAGGCGCGATATCGAACTGATCTCTGGTGGGCGAGTTTTCATCGTGGGCGGCCACGTAGGCGTTCGGCCAGTTTCGCATGAAGGCAGCCTTTCCCGTTTGCCAAACGTTGAAAGCATCCCCCTCCTGGTAAGCGGTTACTCCCGGCGGCGAAATTGACCCGACCCAGCGCGCAGCCCTCACCCAGGCAGTAATGGCCTGCGGATTGTTTACCGTAATCCTTCCGTTCTCATCGAGAATAGTCCCACCGCCCTCCGAGACCTGCCATTCCAGAGCATTGCAGGTCAGAGCCTCCGAAGGTGCGCCCTGCCAGACATAGCCCCAAAAATCTTTATTCCCCTTAGCGCGCTCACCAGTCTGAATCCGCTTCGCCATTATCTCAAGCTCGTTCCATGTCTTCGGCGGCGCAGCGTAGCCGTACTTGTGCAACAGATCGACCCGATAAAAAAGCAGGCCTTCGCCGAGATTGTAAGGCAAAGCCACAAGCCTGCCATTGACGGTATTGTTCCTGATGAGTTCCGGAAAGTGCGCTGCGACTTCCTGCTCAGGCACGTAGGCTTTGAGATCGACGAGATTCTCTGCCAGAATCCCAGGCCAGATGACGTCGATGCCATAAACGTCCGGGACCTTGCTTCCGCTTTCCAGCAGGCTGCGCCATGTTTCCAGTTGATCTACTGCGACTTCCGGTGCGGGCATGACCTGAACCCGAATGCCAGTCTCTTTGGTGAACTGGTTGAGTTCTTCTCCGAGGAGCGCCTGAGATGGTTTGTCGAGCCAGGACTGGTCGATGATTGTGAGCACCACTTCCGGAGCAGCCTGGCTTGTCTTCTTGCAACCTTGTGCTGCCGAAAGGACGAGGAGACAAATTGCGCACAGAATGACGCAGCCAGTCCAATCAAGGCAAAGCAGAAGAGATCGGCGAGGAGTCATTTTAGACCTTCAAAGCCGAAGAGCATTCAACGCAATAGGCTCGTCCCTATGCGCTCGAACGCGTGTACCTCAAGGAAGTGATCGGCGAGGAGCCATTTTACACCTTCAAAGCCGAAGAGCATTCAACGCAATAGGCTCGCCCCTATGGGCTCGAACGCGTGTACCTCAAGAATGAATGGGAGATGATCCCGCTCACCAACTCGGAACGACGGCTAGACTCGACACCACTCGTCTCGGCGTGTGTTTAAAGGACATGCGACGCACCGAAATAAAGAAGAATCGCGCTCGTCAGTACGCGCCACCGCAAAAGACCAGCGCCAGGCCAGCCTTCGGCGAAATGTGGAAAACAGACGTTGCAATGGCCTAGACACCTCTATTATTTCTTGACTATCTCAACGTGCTTTCGCCCGAAGAAGCGAGCATCCACGGACCAGGCACCTGGTCCAATCATTGCCAGACTGGCTCCTAAGCCAGAAAGGATGATCGCGGTCCATGGATCAGCGGCCCCCGCGAAAACGAGCCATAGCTGCGTAGCTGCGACGAGAAGTCCGATATATGGAGTGCCCAATCCTATTACAAGAAGGACCGATGCGATCAACGGCATTGCGACCGGCGCGAAATGAGGGCCCGCCCCCAGTCGCAGAAATGCCTCACGCGATAGGATGGTGCCAATGAGAAATCTTTGGATAAGGAGACCGATGCCGGGCCACCCGGCCGCGAAGGTCGAAAATAAACGTTGCACAATCTAAGCTAAGATATTTGCGACCAAGGCGCTACGGGCAAAAGGGGGAAGTGGCTCTCCCCCATTCAGGGGATTTGTAAGTCGATGATTCCCCGCTTTAGCCCGAGGGTAACCGCGTGAGCCCGGTCATTCGCCCCAAGCTTGGAGAGTATGCTCGCAACGTGGCTCTTGACGCTCGCCTCACCGATTGAGAGTTGATCGGCAATCCGTTTGTTGGCATTACCCGCCGCAATCAGGCGCAGCACATCGATCTCACGTGACGTCAAGCTCTCATCCGTCAGATGTTCCGCGACTTCCGCAGCGATTTCTGGCGGGATTCGCTTCTGCCCCCCGTAAACGGCACGAATAATTTCCGGGAGGTCTCGATGGACGTGTGCTTTTAACAGGTAGGCCCGAGCCCCCGCTCTTAGCGCGCCGATCGCCTGGGAGTCTCCGGAGTATGTCGTCAGCACGATGATTCGAGCGTCAGGAAATTCGCTGCGAATGCGAGCGATTGCATCGATGCCACTCAACCCTGGCATCTGCAAATCCATTAGGGTCACATCCGGGCGATGCATTCGGAACTTTTCGACAGCTTCCTCGCCATTCGACGCCTCGGCGATCAGCTTCATGTCTCCTTCCGCACTCAGCAGGGTCGCAACGCCCTCGCGCAGGAGGGCATGATCATCGCATATAAGAATTCGGATCGTTTTAGTTGCGATAGGCATAAGCTCTTACCTTGCGAAGTAGTCGGAATGGAAGGCTATGACCAGACCCAACATAAGCAATGCCGGCAGGAACGGTTAACTGGAATTCGGCGCCTGCTCCCGCTTCGCTCCAAACATCCAGCTTTGCTCCGATGCGCTGCGCGCGCTCTCGGACACCGCGTAGCCCCCAATGGCCGCTGCTGTCTCCCTGCAATACCTTTAGGTCCATGCCCTTTCCATCATCACGAATACGCAGACGAAGCATGTCGTCATCGTATCGAATCTCGGTTTCAATACGACGAGCCTTCGCGTGCCGGAAGGCGTTCCGCAACAGTTCGAGTGCAATTCGATAAGTCTCTTCCCGAATGATTGGCGTGAGCTTTCGCCGCTCCCCCTCCACCGTCAAACCGAATGTAGGCACATCCTGATCCGCTTGCGATTGGGCCAACTCACTTCCCGCTCTTGTCAACAACTCCGGCAAAGCATTCTGGGCAACGTTGTCGGAACGTATGTCGCGAATAGCATCACGGCTTTCGGCGATTGCCTGCTCGGTCCTGTCAAGGCTGGTATCGAGGACCTGCATCGCGCGTTCCGAGCCGGCCGCAAAAAGGTTGCGTGCGGCCTGATACTGGAACAACAAAGCCTGCAGGCTTTGCAGCAAAGTATCATGAAGTTCGCGTGCGATACGCGTTCGTTCACTCACTCGTGCCTCGATGGCCGTGTTGAACTCCCATTGAAGCTGCCGCACGCGCATCTGATAGGCCGCCCAGAGCGATGCCAAGAAGGCTGCCGCGCAGAGAGCGCGGAACCAGTTCGTCTGGTAATACGCTGGAGCGACGGAGAAATCCAGCTTGGCGGCGCTCTCGTTCCAGACGCCGTCACTATTGCATGTGATCACGCGAAAGGAATATTTGCCGGGAGGCAAATCCGTGTAGAAAGCCTGTCGGCGCGTACCGGCCTCGTGCCAATCACGGTCATAGTTGTCGAGGCGATAGCGAAATTTCACCTTCTGTGGAATCGAAAAGGTGGGTGAGGTGTAATCGATTTGCAAGTCCCTCGGATTCGGCGGAACCTTGAGGTTGGGCGTTGCTTCAAACTCCTTTCGGTCAGCAACGAGCGATTCGACGTATGCCTGCGCCGGGAGCGCTTTTTCCGAGAGCCTGGAGGGGTCCACCATCTGCAAGACAAAACCGCTCGCAAACCATACCCGCCCATCTGAAGAGTAAGCCGCTGAATTAAAAGATGGTCCTCCCTGTGGACGCGCACCGTCCAACACGTCATACACATGGGTTTGAACGACTGCCTCTGGATTTGCCCACCAGCGCTGGAGCTCGGAGTCCGGCAGCTCAACCACGCCGCACCCGGTATAGAGCCACCAGCGTTTCGCGTCGTCTTCAATGAACGAAATTACGGAGTCGCACGGGAGGCCGTTTTTCTTCGTCATTCTTTGCACCTTATCCTGCCGCAATCCGACGAGGCCGTCCTCGGAGGCGGCAAGGACAGAACCGTCTGCACCGGAGACAATCTGGTGGCTAACAGGATAGCCCTTTGGATTTAATGCGAACTTCTCAACAACACCATGGCGGAATAGCGCAAGGTCTCCCTTCAGAGTTCCTATCCAAATCCCTCCGCGTGGATCCGGAGCAAGGGTATGGCCGGGTGGAATTTGCGAGGCGGAGAACTCTTCGCGTACTTGGAGATCGCGGATGCGCACCAGCCTTCGTGAATTGCCTGCGCATTCTGCCCAAATATTCCCGTCCACGTCCTCGGTTATCCCAACCACCATTCCAAGGGAGTGGTGATTCGGTTCAGGCAGGCGACGGAACCGCCCATCCTTGAACAGGTACAGTCCGTCATCTACTCCCACCCACATATTGCCCGCGCGATCTTCAATCATTGAGGTAACTTGATGACCCGGAAGACCGTTGCCCGTCCGAATGGATGAGACGCTCCCGTTAATGACGTGATCGAGCGATCCAGAGTTCGCAACCCAGATCGTGCCATCGTGGCTGGCCAGAACGCCTACCACTGCATCTTTCGCCAATCCTTCCGATGCCGAAAAAGTGACGATCCGCGGATCGCGAAAGCTGTCGATACCATTCGTAGTCGCGGCCCATATGATTCGCTCTCTGTCTTCAAAGAGAGCCCCTACCGTATCGCTAGATAGGCCTTCTGTTCGTCCGTAGTGCTCCACAACATCCCCGCGGATGCGGAAAATGCCTTTGCCCAAGCTCGCAACCCAAAGACTGCCGTCGCCGTCGACAATCATGTCGTAGACCGATACTTTACTTCCATCGAAGTTGGGGGTTACGAAGGGCCGAAAGACCCCGTCGCTCAATTTTCCAAGTCCCAGTCCGGGCCCTGCTGCAGCTATGCCAACCCAGAGCGATCCATCGGCGCCGCGGGCAAGGATGTTTATCCCCACGTCACCAGCATTGGATTTCAGCCCTTCAATGGGATAGATCTGCGAGACGCCGGCACGCCAGTGGACAAGGGCGGTCTGTCCTCCAATCCAAAAACCCCCCTCTCCATCGGCCAGCAAGGTATCGGCCGGGGAAATCGGCATTCCATCGGACTTCCCGAAACACTTCGCGGCGCGGTCGGTGATATGGCAAAGTGGCGCGTCTGAAACCATGTTGGAGCCTCGCGTGATCCACAACGACCCGTCGGGATCGCGGCTGATGCCAGGATGCCCCCCGATTCCTTCTAAGTCAAAATAAGCAATGACGGCGCCATCCCTGACGTGAGCGATTTCGCGATCTCCTATCGCCCAAAGCCCGCCTGCGTGATCGTCAAAGACTTCTTGTATGTGGATCGAAGCAATCTTGGCGGGCGGAACCCAGGGAAGAAACCGAACACCGTCAAATCTGTACAAGCCTTGCGACAGAGATGAGAACCAAAGAAAACCGTCGGAGGTTTGCGTAATCGAAAACATGCCCGCCGGCAGGGAGCCATTTTGTATTTTCCAAGATGTGCGTATGTACTGGGTGAGATGCTTGTTCGGATCGAGGGCGTGAACCGCGCCTGCCAGCAACAACACGCAGGAAAGGCAGGAGCCCAGCCTCGCCGCAGTCGTGCGGCGAGGCCATTTAAAGCGAAGCGGAAGTGGTCGGCCAAAAGCTATGTTTCCCATGTTGTACCCGAATAGCGTGACACAACGGTTCATTCAGCTGCGCTTATTCATGGTCTATATCAAGAAAAAACAACAAAACCATGATACCGCTGACCGGGAGGTGTGATCTTTGAAAAGGAAACCCGCTTTGCGAAGGAAATGTGTTTGCCCCCACGACCACGTAAGACACTGCAATCTCGTCCCAACGGCTTGTAGCTCTGGGAACAGTCTAACCGGCTCGAGGAGCGTGTCTGCGATCTTTTGTATTCGATCTCAGACAATTCTCCAAGGCGTGCAGGGCATAGAGGGCAGTCTCGATAGCCTCAGTTTCACCGTCATAATTGGGGGAAGTTTCAAATAGCTCTCGGGATCGAAACACGATCGCCCTCCGCGCTTCTTCGATGCGCCCTGGTAGCTTGCTCGTCTCGGTCTCGAACAGCGCTGCTTTGTACAATCCGCGCCAGTTCCGGAGGGCTTGGGCAGATTCGATCATGATTCACCTCCCAAAAGCTTACTAGCACAAAAGCTCAACTGTAGTCAGTGACGAGAGACACAATTTGTGACTTGTCGCGCCTGCTCATATCTACTGACCGGCATCCGCACTACGGCCGTGTAAGGAAGATCGGCAGGCCGGTCTTGCAGTCGTATTGCGGGCGATAGCACTCGATATCGTACATCGATGCGAGATCCACCTTGCGTGGCCCGAGCTTCGGATCGGGAATCGGTGCCATCACGTACCGCCCTTCGTTGATCGCGGTCATCAATCCTGACTTGCCATCTTCCAGCGCATCCATGGCCATACCCGCAAACGTAAATGCCACGAGGCGATCGATGAAGTCGGGACTGCCCGAGCGCAGGTCATAAGTCAGGTCACTAATGACGCTATCTTCGCCCGTTGCTCGCTTGATCTCCCCGCTTAGGTCTTCCGCAACGCTCATCTTTTTGCGATGGCCGAACGCCTCAGCCTCGCCATATTCCTTCACCATGTAGCCCTGCCACTGGGCGCCTTCGGAAAGAATTACCAGGGAATAATTGCTCGGATTCTTGCGCTTGTCGTCGATGAGCAAATCAATTAAGTGCTTGAGATCGACTTTGTGCTCGGGAATGCAGCACCGCAGTCCGGTCACGTACGCCGTGTAGAGCGCCGTGTAGCCCGCATCGCGGCCAAAGACACGGAAGATCCCGATGTGTTCATGTGATCCGACTGTGGTGCGCTGGCGTTCGATGGCGTCCATAGCACGTGTGATCGCGGTTGCGAAACCGATGCAGTATTCCGTGTTGCGGACGTCGTTATCCATTGTCTTCGGCACCGCGATGACCCTAATGCCCTTGCGATCGAGTTCGGACGCATAGCTCAGTGTGTCATCACCACCAATTGCGATCAGATAATCGAGACCGAGCATGTCGATGTTCTTCAGCACCGCGGGTGTCACATCGAAAACCATGCTGGTGACGCCGTTCTTGCTGATCTCTTTGGCCTCGAACTTTTGTCCTTCAAGAGTAGGAGGCAGGTTCTTCATCTTCATGGGATTTGTGCGTGAGCTGTGCAAGAAGGTTCCGCCGGTGCGATCAATGGTGCGCGTGTTTTCGCGGTTCAGGGGCAGAATGTAATGCTCCCTGCTGGCCGCATTATTTAGATCGACGTGGGTCAATCCTTCCCAGCCCCGACGGATTCCGATCACTTCGCATCCGAGTTCTGCCCCGCGGTAAACCACCGATTTGATCACGGTGTTCAGTCCAGGAACATCGCCTCCACCAGTGAGTATGCCGATACGCTTCTTTGACATTGATTACTCCTTATTATTATTAAGTACCGTTGCCGCATCTCAGCGATTCTTGTCTGGCAACGAGTTCTCAAGGGAACCCTTATCTTGTTTACGTCGAACTAGAACAACAATGGATCGGGGACCTACCTGGCATATCGTCCGCTGTAACGGCAAACCGTGCTCTAAGAAATCGTCAGGACTCGGCAGGTCAGTGTCTACAACTCTTATCCAATCTTGAGGTGAACCTTCCTGGATCTGGAACCGCAGCTCTTCCCAATAGGCATTGATCATCACGTAGATATCGTTATCGGCTTGGGAGGCGCCATGCAGACAAAACGCCAGGCTGCGTGAATCTGGCGATAGATCGACCGTCGGTCCAACGCCGTACCAGGAAATGTCTTCGCGCCAGAACCTGCTGCGACACAGGGAAGGATGAGACTTTCGGAACGCAATCATGCGTTTAAAGAACCGGAATATGTCTTGATTCGCCTTGAGCTGACTCCAATCCAGCCAGCTGGTTTCGTTGTCCTGGTTATAGGGGTTGTTGTTTCCGAACTGTGTATTCAGGAACTCGTCGCCGGCGCGGAACATCGGGACGCCGTTCGAGAGCATGAGGAGGCAGAAGAAGTTTTTGGCCTGTTTCCGGCGACGTGCCAGAACCTCCGCTGGCACGCTCTCGTCTCCTTCGTGTCCGCAGTTCCAACTGTAATTCGCGTCCATGCCATCTTGATTGGCATGGCCATTCTTCCAATTGTGTTTGTGGTTATAAGAAACCAGGTCGTAGAGCGTGAAGCCATCGTGGCAATCGATATAGTTGACGGTCTGGAAGGCATGATAGGCATGCTCGCGGCTGTCCGGAAACAAGTCATCGCTGCCGTAAATACGACGCATCAGGTCTGGGACAATCCCCGCGTCGCCCCTCACAAAACGGCGAACATCGTCGCGATAACGCGCGTTCCATTGCAGCCAGGTCGTGCCCGGAAATCCACGTCCGAGCTGATAGCCGCCGACGTCCCAAGGCTCCGCGATCAACGCCAGCCGGCCCAACTCGGGGTCCGCGGCAATTTCACTGAATATTGGAGCATCTCCCCAATTCAGTGATCCGTCGGCGTTACGGCTAAACACCGATGCAAGGTCGAACCGGAAGCCGTCGATATGCATCTCGTTCTTCCAGTACCGCAGGCTGTCCATAACCATTTTGCGCACGTGAGGCTGGTTGAAATTCAGCGTGTTGCCGGTACCCGAGTAATTGGCGTATGGGCTGACCGGGTCGGAGGACTGCATGTAATAGCCGGAGGGGTCGAAACCCTTGAAGCTGTAGGTAGGGCCGACGTGATCTCCCTCACAGGTATGGTTGTACACAACATCGAGCACGACGAAGATCCCGGCTTCGTGAAAAGCCTTGACCATATTTTTGAATTCAAGATGTTGCTCACCGTCAGCACTCGATGCATACTGCGCGTGAGGTGCGAAGAAGTTCAGAGGCATGTATCCCCAATAGTCACTCTCCTGAGGATCGCGCTGAAATATGGGCATGAGTTCGACGACGGTGATCCCCAGCTCTTTTAAATACGGGATCTTTTCGATCAATCCGGCATAGGTACCGGCTCGCGAGGGATGCACGCCGGAATTGGAATTCTTGGTAAACCCTTTGACATGAAGTTCGTAGACGATCGCGTCCGATTCAGGTCGGGGCGGGACATCTTCAGCCCAATCGAAGGCGTTACAAGGCTCGGGCAATACTCCGAGCGGGGCCCTTTCATGATTGGGGCCTGGCTCCATCGCCAGCTTGCGATCAAACCCCGGCGGGAAGAAAACTCCTTGCGCATACGGATCGAGAAGAACTTTTTCGTGATCGAAGCCCCGGAGACCAGCAACGGCCTGCCCTGAAACCGAGTAAGCGTAATAGCGGGCATCGTACATTAGATCTAGCGGAATCCTGCAGTGCCAGATCCGCCCTGACTTATTTCGGATAGGATCGAACTGAAATGTCAAAACTGGCGTTGCCAAATCGGCAGTGGAATAGAGAAACAGTTTCACACTCTCGGCATGTTCGGCACACACCGCAAAATTAAAGGCTTGGTCTTCCCCGATCCAGGTAACCCCCAGCGGCAATGGAAGCCCCTCTGTGTGAGCCCACGTGAGGCGCACATGGGATGAATTTGATGTTTCGGACGGCGCTTCGGATAGGCATTCGCTCACTGGATTCATGACTCCCAATCTCTCCTAATGACACGCCGCGTCGTCCTGGAAGGTACCGCCGGCGAACATCTGCGCCAGGAATTGACCACAGCGGAGGATCTTTTGGGCGTCCTCATCATCCTTGAGCGGGTTTTCCGATGTCGAGAGGTCGGCCGCGCTCAATGAATTCCGAGCGTCAACAAAACTCTCAGCCCAGGCCTGCACATTGTTGAACTCATTCCTCAGCAACTCGAGCCCGCGGTGGTCATCATCCGTCGATGCAGCGGCTGAGGCTAATGCGACGCTGTCGGCAGCTCGACCCTGGTACGCGCGAATCGTGTTACCCGCCATGGCCTTCCCCACGGGATATCCATTTTGAACGACCACCTGCAGCATCCCGCCCCATTCTCTTATCGAGGCCATCGCCTCGATGGCGGCCCTCATGAACGCGGATGAAAATCCCGGCTTCGTGGCGGTGTCGCGGGCCGGTTCCGAAGCGTCGCTCGGAGCGAGTGTCAGAATGATTCGGTCCTCCTCAAAGCTGAGCGAGCCTTTTGTAATTCGCGCCAGGTCCTGCACATCCACCAACACACGCCCATGGTTTCGCATGACTGTCGCCTGCCCTTGGTAGCCTTGCACCGAGAGCGTTTCTCTCTGGACCTGGGTTTGTGCCAGAACCATGGCTGCCGACATTAACACTGCCCCGACTATCGCGGGCCGCTTCATGATGCTGAACATCGAGTGCTCCCTGAATGAGAATCGCGGTCGAAGAGCAGCTTGCCTCATTGCTGAGGCGGTTCTGCCACGCTACCTGTCTCGCCGGCGTACTTTGCCTGCGTAAGCGGAGGAAGTGAGGACTCGACCTGCATATCCATCATCAAGTCCACGCGATGCTCCAATTGAAAGAACTTCGCCACCGTAAGGGCCGGAAGCACTTTGTCGAACTTCCTGTAATACTTCTTCTTCAACTCAGCGAGACGAGAGTCGCACTCCAACATTTTTTCTGCCATCGCTTTGGCCTCGGCGTCGGTCAGGTTCGGGTACTTCTGGATGTACTCCTTGATGACGGCAACGCGATCATCGTCCAGCCGGGATCGTTCGTACTCGTATTGCTTATAGATCGGCCAGAATGCCGCGCCATCTTTGTCCGTGAAATTCATTCCTGTTGTGATGAGGGTAGTTCTGTCTGCCTGCATATTGGCCCTCACTACCGCGATGGTGGAGTCGATCGTGGGCTCCTGATCTTGAGCACGGCCGAGAGGGCAAAATGCGAGCATCGCGAAGCTAACTATGAGTAATGCACAATTCTTCATCATTGACTGAACTCCTAAGCCGCCTGCTTCGTGTCATTCACGAGCGCGGCGGCGCAATACGCCGACACCTTCTTTGTGAACGGCTCCTCGAAAGGACGAGAAGCATTTGCACGAGATGAGGTAGGCACGCCACTTGCCGAACTCATCTCAGAATCAAATCATTTCTTATGTTGTGGTTCTGGTATTAGAGATAGAGCCGGACGACCGTACGCTGCCCGGTAACGGGCACGCGGACCTCAGTTGGTCACCGAACGAGCACGAGGTCCACACTCGATGCCGCTCCTAGTCCGGATTCGCGTGGTATTGAAGCGTTTAAAGAACCTTCCGAGCGACTGGAGCGAGAGAAACGAAGCGACCTTGGGGTGCAGGTAAAGGTTCAACGAGAGTTGGCTAGAGTGTTCAGTGCAGACATGAGAGAGAGATCCGAACCTAGAGTTCGGCGTCGCGCGATCGTTGCAGCACTCTTTGGAGGACACATTCATCCGAGCAAAGTGAGATCTTCGAACTGGCATCCCCGGCGCGCGAGACACTGGTTCTGGCGAGGCCGGATTGACGCTATCCGAAGCTGTCATGAGTCCGCTGGATCGAGTGCAGAGACAGGGTACGGGGTTACCTGGCTTTCTGCTCGACAGCAGCCTCCTCCTGCTGCTCTTCAGCCTTCTGCCAACTGGGATTGCGGTTGTATTCCGTCATAGCCTTGGCGAGAACATCGGTCTTCCTGCCGAGATCCTTCTGATACACCACGTCGTCCTCGGTGACTATGAATGTCATCACGCCGGACGATCTGTATTCCGCTGGATAGGCCACGAAGGCGAAGCCCTCTGTCATTTTGCCATTTACGACGTAATTCTTCTCGCCGCCTGGAGCATTCTTTCCCTGTCGCATTAAGATGTGGAAATAGTAACCGCGGTAAGGGGTCGGAGTGCCGTCTCGTTTCTTCACATAGCCCTCAGCAACGGCCGATGCCACAAGCGGTCCGATGGGGCTCTGCGGCTCGCCCTCGGCAGCTTCCCAGTAAAGGCCATTGTGCTGCCCTTCATCACTGAAAATGTTTTGGGCGTACTCCTTGCGCTCCGTCGAGTATTCCTTTTGCGCCGCCACCAGTTCCTGGCAAACGCGGATGGCCGATAGTTCATTGCGGCCAATGCGCCTGTATAGAATTTCTTTCTTGCCCGCTTCGGTGTCGAAATACCACGAATTGCCCTTGTGCACGAGCGGTATGGGCGCGGGCCAATTATGCGCACCGATATACAAGGCAGTGGTTCCATCCGGTTCCTTCACCAGACGGTGCATTTCCTGATATCTCTTTACGAAGTTAGCGCGGTTGTTGGCGTCCTCGGTTTCGTCTCCCGACGAGATGATTTGCTTTCCGTCTGGTCCGAGGATATCGAGCATCATTTGTTTGTCGTTAGCCTGCACTGCCGTGACCAGTGCGTTGGTCGCTTCTTCCGCGGATGAAAACGTTTTCTGGCCCGGTTGCTGCGCCATGGAACGGGTGGGAACGCACACCGTCAAAAGCATGGCGACCACGGCTAACTTAGAAAGATTGGCCCAATGAGATTTGTCGAAGTTTAGCTTCGTTCGTCGCATATGACTTATCTCCATGTTTAGATTTCACGCTCTACAGGGAACATAACGAACCTAAGATTACCGCCGCCCGCCACCGCCGCCATGCCCTCCACCACCGCCGTGAAAGCCTCCGCCACCCATGCTGGCGCTTCCGCGGGAGGAATAGCTCTTGGTCTCTCCCCCGTGGTCGTAGCCGCTGAGGGCGCCCGAGTGAACGCCGCTTTGCCCGCGAGGCTCAGCGTATCCTCGAGCCGCATTCCGGTCACCCTCGAAAGGCCTGGCGGTTTCGCCACCACGATTGCCGCTCGCTCCGCGCTGCACATTCCTTTCTACTCCGCGCTCCCCTCCTCCTCGGTAGTAACTGCCTCGGTTATAAAAAGTTCTGCTTCGAGAGTAGTACCTGCCGTGGTTGTAGATTGCGTAGTGGTGATGCCAATCGAATCCCCAATAACCCCATCCCCATCCAAAACCTCCCCACCAACCGATTCCAAAGCCAATACCGAACGAGAGATACGGGCCGTCAAACCAAATTCCAGGATATGGATACCACCCCGGCCACGCCACGATCGGATATCCGTAAACCAGCCACGGATCATAAGCGGGGACGTAAATGACCTCGGGATCAGCAGGCTCAATGACGATGTTTGAGTCCTGCGTCGCCACGGTTTGCTGCGGCGTAGTCTTAAGATTGCCCGCGTCTTGCGCTTTCTTGCGCATCATCTGCACAGCATCCATCACATCCTGCTGCCGGTTGTAGTAGGCATCGCCGAGAGACGACATCCACGAAAGATTCTTGTCCATATTTCCTAGGACGGACGGGAACGCCGTGAGTGCCTTGACGCTCGGGTCCCAGGGTTGTTGGTCCACGGCTTTACCGAGATCCTCGCCTTTCAAATCCGGATGCGCCTGCACCCATCTGTCGGCCTCGACCACTTGCTCGGGGAATGTGGATGCCGCCAGGATCTGCGCCACCAGCGAATCTGGATAGAGCGCAATCGGTGCTACTAGCCGCTGCAACTGCTCGGGAGTCTGCTGTGCGTAGGGCGGCGCCTGCCCGCTCTGTGGCGGGGCTTGGGTGTCCTGGGCGGGTGCGTCTTGAGCCGACAGGCTCAGCGGCCCGCTGGCGAACAACAGAGCCAACGACAAGAGACAAACCAAACTCTGCTTGCCCAATCCATGCCTTGAGGACCCCGCAGCACGTCCGAGAATCTTCATGTACTTGAACCTCCTCTGCACCTTTACCGTCCAAGCTCTTTATGCAAAATAAACGACCTGCTCTTGGAAGCGAATGGGAGACTGTTCTGTCAGACGCTCACGATTAGTTGCCTTCCAAATTACGCAGTCAATTCAGCTTCGCCGCTATAGCACGGCGCCTCGGCCTTCTTCATAACGATCATGCACATGGCTCCCACCCCTGCCCAGAAGACGGTCCGCGCACGTCGGCACAATGCCAGTGTCAATCCTGTGGTGCTCGTCACACCGAACATCTTTGCAATGAGCATACTGCCACCTTCGTAGGTCCCGAAGTTGCCCGGGTTGAACGCGCCCACGAGATTGATCACCTTGGTCAGGCCTTCCACGATGAACGCGCCGCCTACACTGAACCCTGCTCCCATAAACCGCAGGATGATGTAGACCTCCAGGACCGCCAGCATGTGCCATAGGAGATTGAAGATCAATGTTGCCCAGAACGCGGCCGGCGCTTTATCACGAAAGCTCAAAAGGTTGTCTTCCGCCGAGTCAATGATTGGCTGTTTATCACTGACCCACGTATGAAGCCGGGGCAATCGGCCAATCGCCCGGGTTGCATGGCCCACCAACTGCCACCGGTTTCTAACCGCTACAGCCGCCAGGATCACCGCTGACACCAGCACAGCAATCAGCAGCGCTGCATACACTCGCCACATAACAGAAACCGGGCCAATCATTAGAATGGCTGAGATGCCCAAGACCGTTACCACTACGGCGCTGAAGCTATGCAGAGCTCCGTCAATCGCGCCAGCCGATAATGCATTCGGTAGGGGCACTGCGCGACCCAACAGCGATATGCGCGCCCCCTCGCCAACCACCTTTCCAGCGACACCAAATTGTCCGAACGCGTCCGAGATCAATTGCGCGACGAAGCTACGGAACAAGGAAAGGCCGCTGATATCGCAATTCATCGCCTGTCTCCAGGCGCACGTCTTGGCCAATTGAGAGAGCCCCCCCAAAACGATAACGAGAGCGAATCCCCAGCCGACTGCCTGCAGTTGTTTCCAAACGATCCCCGGGCCGGTTCGAAACACCAAGTAGCTCAGTAGTCCAAGGCCGAGCAGAGCTGCAAAGATTCGGAGAGAGAGCTGAATGAGAGACTGTAGTCTGGGCGCGGCACCGGCCTTCTGCGCCAGCTTGAGGATCCTTCTCCATCCCCTCGCCTTCTTCGGTTTGTGCGTCTGCTGGATCTCCATCAGCGTACATTCAATAACTGAATTACCGGCTCCCATGTCACTCTCCCCATTTCCAGTCGATTTACGTACCTGGGCATTGAGGGACAGCAGATGGACTGCCAATTGGGATGCCCGCTTAAAGCGTCAATTCGCTTATTTCGCAGAAGCCAACCTGGATTCGGCGTGCCCTGCCTAGGGCAGTGCCTCAATGTGGGCAGCGATGGAAGGACTCACGCGGCGATAATTCTGGTATCCACGAAGAATGCCGTAATTCTCGTTTGGCCCAATGAGTGCAATTTGCGGAGGGTCCATGCCCGAGTCCGCACTGCACCAGAATCTGAGGTGAGAAGATGAAAGTCGGCATAGCCGCCGATCATGGCGGATACGAAATGAAACAGAAGATCTACATCTTGCTCGGCGCAAAAGGCCACCAAGTTGTGGACTTCGGCAATTTGTTGTACGACAGGAACGACGACTATCCAGACTTTGCCGTTCCGCTTGCCCGCGCCGTCGCAGCAGGAGTCGTCGAACGCGGTGTCCTGCTCTGTGGCAGTGGCATAGGCGCGTCCATTGCCGCCAATAAGATTGAAGGGGTGCGCGCGGCAATCTGTCACGATGATTTTTCAGCTCGACAGGGTGTGGAGGATGACGATATGAACATCCTTTGCCTCGGCGGCCTGACGACAGGTGTTGCCGTTGCCTGGAACTGCGTAAAAAGCTTCCTTGCCGCGACGTTTAGTGGAGCGCAACAGCACCGTCGTCGTCTTGCCAAAGTCAGTGCGATTCGCACCAATCCGCCTGTTGTCTACGGCGTTCCCGCGGTTCCGATCGCAAGCGAAGCCTCGGTGGGACGCCAAACAAGCGGCGTCGTGAAAGAATAGGAACGGCCTTACGACGCGAATGGACGCCGAAGATCCTCACCGAAGGCTCTACAGGACGCTCATGGCCATGAATCGAGCAGTACTCTGGGACATGGATGGAACGCTGGTCGACTCTGCCGAATATCATTGGCAAGCCTGGCGCGACACGATGGCGCACCAGCGATCGCCGATCACCCACGAACAGTTCTTGGCCACCTTCGGACAGCGCAACGACTCTATTCTCCGTCAGTGGCTCGGCGAAAAGGCTACGCCCGAATTGATCCAGCGCATCGGTAACGCCAAAGAAGCACTCTATCGGCAACATGTGCGCGAGCGTGGCATTACGCCGCTTACTGGAGCCTTGGAGTGGGTAACCCTGCTGCACCAACAAGGCTGGAGACAAGCGATTGCATCGGCAGCTCCTCGCGCCAATATAGAAACGATCCTCGATGTCTTACACGCTAGCAAGTGCTTTCAAGCCATCGTGTCCGCTGACGATGTACACCGGGGCAAGCCTGACCCCGAAGTGTTCCTCATGGCCGCTACCAAATTGGGTGTCGCGCCCGAGCATTGCATCGTTGTAGAAGACGCGCAGCACGGCATCGAAGCCGCCCGCGCCGCCAGGATGAAAAGCATCGGGGTGAGCCAGAATGGTAAGCTTCTGCCGGCCGATGTGGTGGTGCGATCTCTCGACCTTCTGGAAGCGAACGCCTTCAACAATTTGCTGCAGGATGGCGCGTCATCAGCGGTTACCCACGCCTTTCCTTTTCATCAGTAGCACGCAACCCCGACATCGATTGAATGCGGATGCGGAAAAGAGCGGTTCAATGGAATTCTCGCCTGCTCTCGTCGCCGCTCACCCAGTGCATTCAACCACCAATTAACAGAACTGATTTCCTTTTATTCTCTCCTAACTCTGTATCGGCACGCGTTTACGCGGCAGTCGGAGCGTTTATGACGGGTGCGCCACGCCTAAGATAGCTCGCACAGTGTCCCGGGCGATGAGGAGCTCCTCATCCGTCGGGATAGCATATGCGAGCAACTTGGAATCTTCCGTTGATATCTTGCCTTCGCGACCAACCGTTTCCTGATTCTTCGCCGGGTCGAGGCAAAGTCCCGCCCACTCCATCCCCGCACAAATTCTTGCACGAACGTCCGGCGAATTTTCTCCGATGCCGCCCGTGAAAACAACTGCGTCAGCTCCGCCCATCGCAGCCAGATATGCGCCGATGTATTTCCTCGCCCGATAACAGAAGATTTCGATGGCAAGACGCACTCGGCGGTCTTCATGCTCTTTCAACTCAGCCTGCAACTCGCGCATGTCATTTGTGAGCCCAGAAATGCCGAGCAAGCCGGATTGCGTGTTGAGCAGCCTGTCCACCTCGAAGGCGGATAGCCCCTCTTTTCTGGCGATGGCGCTGACCACAGCGGGATCGACGTCTCCTGAGCGCGTGCCCATGACTAGACCTTCGAGCGGCGTTAGCCCCATCGACGTATCGATGGAACATCCACCTTTTATTGCGGCTGCCGAGCACCCGTTGCCTAAATGAAGCGTGATGATGTTGGTTTGTTCGCGCGTCAGTCCTCGCATTGCACGATAGCGGAAAGCGACGTAGCGATGAGATGTGCCATGGAATCCGTACCGCCGGATGCGGTGTCGCCGGTAAAGATGATACGGAATCGCATACAGGTAGGCCTGCTCGGGAAGCGAATGATGAAAGGAAGTGTCAAACACCGCCACTTGGGGAATGTCTTTGCCGAATAATTCGCGGGCTGCCCGGATACCTTTAATGTTGTTTGGATTGTGAAGTGGGGCCAGATCGATGCAGTCCTCAAGTCCCTTCAAAACCGAGTCGTCAATCAGGGAAGAATCTTTGAACATCTCACCGCCATGCACCACTCGGTGTCCTACCGCATTTACGTCAGCCGCACTCTTGATTTCAGATACTCCTGGATTCGAAGCGATGTAGCGAATCAGGTATTCGAGTACAGCGGCCACATCTCGCAACGGCTCTGTGAGAGTCTGCCTTGGCTGGTTGCGGTACTTGATGCGAATGATTGCCTCTCCTCCTATGCCCTCAACATCGCCCCGGCAGATGCGGTCGTCTTTATCTTGAGCGATCCGTTCAAGGTCTGTGGCAATCACTTGAAATTTCAGGGTGGAACTTCCCGAGTTTAGAACCAGTACGTTCATTGCGTCCGCTGAGCCTGGAAGGTGGAAATCCTATCCGACTTTGCCCTGTTTAACCAACACTACTCCGAATGAGTGCTAACTGATCCAGGAGTGCAGATGGCTTGCCAATCCAATTGTCCCTGCAACAAGGCATTTCCGTATGTTCTCTGCACTGCTCTCCACTATAGGCATGCCCTGCCTTGGGCAGTGCCTCAATCTGGGCAGAGGCTCGAAGGACAAAGATTGCAGACATTGTGGCGCTACAAGGACATACCGTTCGGTCTCGATTGGCACATTGCATGCAAACTGTAGAAAGTTAATGTGCGCACGCAAAGCCGTCGGCGACGAGGTGCGCTGCACTTGATCCAGCTCTCCCCAAGCAGTCACGGATCAAGTCACCGCACCTCACCGACGGTTTTTAGGACGGCAAGAGCGGTGTCTAATTCAGCATGTCACTCATCGCAGCAGCTCTGAAACCACGGTCGATATTGATCGCAACGGATTTCTCTGAGGCTTCTGAAAAGGCGCTGCGCTATTCTCTGGCACTCGCTCGGTTCTATGAGTCGAAGTTTTGCTTGGCGCACGTGGTGTCCTCCCTTGGGCTGGCTATGGCAGGTCCTGATGCACTTGCTGCCTGTGAAGAGTCAGTATCGCGCGAGGCCGCGGACTTGGAGAACCGGCTGATTCAGACCGAGGCTCTTACTGGTATTCAACACAAATTCATCGTTCGGCAGGGTGAACTGTGGCCGGAACTGCAAGAGATCATCCGACAAGAGAGCGCAGATCTCCTCGTCGTCGGCACGCACGGACGACACAGCATCGCCAAGCTGTTTTTCGGCTCCATTGCAGAGCAGATTTTCCGCCAGGCAGATTGTCCAGTCTTGACCCTTGGGCCACACACCGATGGCCGCCCATGGTTTGGAACGTCCTCAACGCCCCGCACATTCCTGTTTGCCACAGACTTCGGACCCGCATCTCTCCACGGCTTGCCGCAAGCCATTGCGGCTGTCAATCAATTCGGAGCCAAGCTTGCCTTTCTGAGTATCGTTCCAGCCGCACCCTCGAGCACTGACGAAACTCTGACGGATTGGCAAGAGGATGCGCGCATGAGAACGCTGCAACGCTTGACAGAACTCGCCGACAATGCCGGGCTCGACCTGAGACCTGAGTTGTACGCGGAATCCGAATCAGAGCGGCCGGTAAGTGAGAAGATCCTCGAAACTGCTGACAAACTGCGAGCGGACCTCATTATTATGGGGCTCCATGATCCGGCCAACACCGGAATAATCTCGCACCTGGATCTTGCCACCACCTATGATGTGGTTTGCCAGGCTGGCAGTCCCGTACTTATCGTCAACTGTTTTTCAGGATGTGATGTTGGACCGCAACCGACCGAAGTAACAGCTTCGCCTGTGTCGGGGGCCGATGCGATCCGCAGTCACGGGTTCGGAGCGAAGTGGTAGACGAGAGCGTGAGTCGCCGTCGACCAGATGAGTGACCGCCGCGAACAGAAGTCCAATGGATACTCCAGACATCAGCATGCCGACCATACTTTCGAGCGGGCCCAGCAGCCGCCACTTTGATGGAAGGACCACATCCCCGTATCCAACGGTCGCATAGCTGCTCGCTGAGAAGTAGAATGCGGATTCCCAAGATGGCAGGCAAAGCCACCGGTAGCAACTCGCCCACAGCAGGATGACGATTCCGTGCAGAATGATGACGGCTACTGTAGTTTGCATGACCAGTGCGGCGCAGCGAAACACCCGCACCCCCTGAGTCTCTCTTGGAATACTTCTTATCCAAATGATGAGTGCAGCGGCGCCGCCACACTGGATAGCGAGGGTTATCAATACCAGAAAAACGGCTGCACCGGTTTTTTGGAGGAAAATCATTTTACAGATCGTTCTCTAACGAAACCTGAGGGCATGCTCTCACTCGGCTGGTTTTCCGAAAGACACACACATGAAGCGGTCCGAAATGCCGCGTCACTCGGTTAAGCCAATTTGTGACGAGCGCACAGCTCGCAGACCAGTTGGTTAGCCGAAGTTCTAGCAGCGCACAATGTTATCGCCGTGAATGCCTCTCATCGCGTTGCGGGTATCCACCACCAAGGATGCATGCTGCGCGATCCAGGCGTAATCGTAATCCGAATGGTCTGTGACGATCAGCACACAGTCGTATTTGTCGACGTTCTCCACGGGCACGCATTTCATCTGCAGATCGTAATGGCGCCCTTTGCCAATAAACGGAAAATAGGGATCGTTGTAACTGACTTGAGCGCCATCCTTCTGCAGCAGCTCAATAATGGTCAGGGCCGGAGACTCGCGCAGATCATCAATGTCTTTCTTATAGGCCACACCCAGCACCAGCACTTTGGCACCGTTGAGAGCCTTCCGTTGCTGACTCAGAGCTCTGCTCACAGATGAGATCACATGGTAGGGCATGGCACTGTTGATTTCTCCAGCAAGTTCGATGAAGCGTGTCTGAAAATCCCAAGCCTTTGCTTTCCAAGAAAGGTAATACGGATCGACCGGGATGCAGTGTCCGCCGAGGCCCGGGCCAGGGTAGAAGGGTTGAAAGCCGAAGGGCTTGGTCGAGGCGGCTTCGATGACTTCCCAAATATCCAATCCCATGCGCAATGACAAAAGCTTCAATTCATTGACCAGAGCGATGTTGACGCAGCGGTAAATGTTTTCCAGCAGCTTAGTCATCTCGGCAACGGCCGGTGAGGACACCGGGACGACTCGGTTGAAGATTGTCCCGTACAGCTTCGCACCCAGTTCTGAGGCTTGGGAATTCAGGCCTCCTACGACTTTCGGGATGTCACGACGCGCAATGCTGTCATTGCCTGGGTCTTCTCGTTCGGGAGAAAAGGCGACAAAAAACTCATCCTCTCCGTTAGCCGTTGCGTCGCGGGCAGCCTTCAAACCGCAGCCATTGCCTTCCTCCAAGATTGGAACAAGCACTTCCTCCGTGGTGCCGGGATAGGTCGTGCTCTCCAGGACCACCAACTGACCGGCACGCAAATGGGGTGCTATGGCCTTAGCGGTATTGGTGATAAAACTGAGATCAGGCTCTCGATATTCGTCCAGAGGCGTGGGCACACAGATGATGATGGCATCCATTTCGGTCAGGCTCGAAAAGTCTGAGGTCGCACAGAAACCCTGCGAGCTCGCCGCCTGGATCTCTGTAGGTGGAATTCGACAGATGTAGGATCCACCGGAGGTGAGAGTTGCGACCTTATGCTGGTCGATGTCAAAGCCTGTTACTCGAAGCTTCGCTTCTGTGTAGAGCAAAGCAAGCGGCAGGCCCACATAGCCGAGACCTATCACGCCGATCCGCGCTTGGCGAGTATCGATTCTGGTTTTGAGCTCTGAGAAAAGACTGGCGGCGCTGATGCAAGTATTCATACGGTAATCTCCTATATCAAAACGCGATACCCTAGCTAAAAAGAATAGTGAAAAGCTGCTGTCCTAGCTTGGCTGCACCTTAAGCTCCAACACAAAGATCGAGTCGAGCACGGGAGCAAGCGGCAAAGTCACAAAGCCCGATCGTGAGGCCACCCATTGTCGCTTCGCAAAGCGGTTAGCACCCGATCTCGCAACCCGTCCGAGGTGGCTTATGTCTGCCATCCTCCACCGAGATTCCGGTATATGTCTACGAGTCCTAAGAGCTCATTCAATTGGGCCTGAGCCAATCCCAGTTCTGCGTTGAAGGAATTGGTTTCATTTGTGAGCACCTCCAGGTAGCTGGTAGCGCCGCCCCTGTAGCGCATTTCCGAAAGTTGCGCTGCATCCTGGGCGGCGAGCACAAGTTCCTGTTGCCGTTCCCGGAACTCGCGGTCTTTTTGATACTCCACCAGTGAGTCCGAAACACCGCGAAATGCTTGCTGGATGGTGCGTTGATACGTGAGCAACATTTCCTCTTTACGAGCCTCGCTCAACTTGACGCCGGAACGAATTCTTCCTCCAGCGAAAATGGGCTGCGTGAGTGACCCTCCGAAATTCCAGAACCCCGCTGGGCCGGTGAACAGGCTGGTTAGCGCCGAACTCAGGAAACCGCTGTTGGCTGTCAACGAGATTTGTGGAAAGTACGCAGCTCGAGCTACTCCGATCTGCGCGTTGGCCGCCACTAACTCTGATTCGACCGCACGGATGTCAGGACGACGCTCCAGCAAGTTCGAAGGAAGTCCCGCTGGCACCTCAGGCGCATGCGCCTGTTCTGTGAGTTTCATTCCCCGTGCGATGGGCCCCGGGTTCCTACCCAGCAAAGTACTGAGGAAATTCTCCTCTTGTTGAATTTGTCGCTCCAGACTGGGTATGCTCTCGGCCGCAGTAGCAACCAACTGTTCTGCCTGGCGCACATCGAGCATGGTGCCAGCTCCGCCATCCGACAATGTGCGAGTAAGTTGCAGCGACTCCTGCCGTGAGGCTAAAGTGCGGCGCGCGATTTCCAGCTGAAGGTCATAGGCACGAAGCTGAAAGTAGGCAGCCGCAACGTCACTCACCAAGCTGTTAGTTACCGCACGGCGCGCCCATTCTGTTGCCAGGAGGTTTGCCCGTGCTGCTTCGGTGGCGCGTCGGTACTTTCCCCAGAAATCGAGGTCCCATGCCATGGAAGCGCCAACTGCATTGAAGTTCGTTTCGGTTTCAGGAGAGAGCTTCGTTTTTGGAATGCGATCATTTAGACCAGTGGCGCCGGCGTTAACCGTCGGCAACTGGTCAGCCCGAGTGATGCCTAACTGCGCGCGGGCTTCCATGATCCTCGCTGCTGCGATACGAACGTCGTAATTCTGCTTCAAGGCCGTACGAATCAGTTCCTGGAGTTGGGGATCCTGAAAAACTTCCCACCACTTCTGATCTCCAAGCGACTGCTGCGAGGACTGCGACGCCTGCTGTGGGGTTTGCGGTGATTGCTGCGACGGATTCTGCGGAGCTTGCGATGCGTTCTGTTCCGCAGCTCCGCGGTACTCGCCCGGCACGTCAACCTTGGGCCGCTTGTAATTGGGCCCCACCACGCACGCGGTCGTGAAGATTATCAGGAATAAGAAGGGAATTAACTTTCTCACGTTAGTCTGCCTCCATCGGACGCGGCTCCGGAACAGTAATCGGTTGCGATTTACGACTCCAGCGCTGGCTTAGTGTCTCGACCAGCACATATAAGGCGGGAATGATAAAGATAGCGATCGCAGTCGCGGCCGCCATGCCACCGATGACCGCGGTTCCCATGATCTGACGGGCCACCGCTCCGGCGCCGCTGGCGGTCCACAGGGGCACACAACCGAGGATGAATGCAAAAGAAGTCATCAGAATGGGCCGCAGCCTCAGTTTGGCCCCCGCCAGGGCTGCATCAACCAGTGGCTTACCATTGACTTCATGCTCCTCTTTGGCGAATTCCACGATCAAAATCGCGTTTTTGGCAGCCAGACCGATCAGCATGATCAAACCGATTTGAGCGTAAACGTCGTTCTCGATCTGCACCATGAAGGGCGGAAAAATAAGGCCGAGCACCGCGCGTCGCAGCCATAGGACGGCGAAGGCCCCAAATACAGCAATGGGAGTACTCAGCAACACGCTAAAGGGCAGCGACCAGCTTTCATACAGTGCTGCCAGGATCAGGAACACAAACAGGAAAGACATGCCAAAGATGACCGACGTTGGCACGCCTTCGCGCGCCTTCTGTTCCTGGAACGACATGCCCATGTAGTCGAAACCCATTTCCGGGGGCATCGTCTGGTGGAAGACATCTTCCAGCGCCGCCGTGACTTGATCGGAGCTGTAACCGGGAGCGGCTATGGCGTTGATCTGCGCGGATCTGTACTCGTTGTAGCGCATGGTGAATTCGGGTCCGACACGCGATTCAAAGTTGGTCAGCGCGGAAAGGGGCACCATGTCACCATTCTTATTGCGCACATAAAACTGGCCGATATCTTTTACCGTGGCGCGATAGGGCGCCTCCGCTTCCACATAGACCTGCCAGGTGCGTCCAAATTGGTTGAAGTAATTCACAAACAGGCCACCCATGTAGGCCTGGACAGTTTGATAGACATCGCTGATAGGCACGCCCTGCTTCAGTACTTTCTCTTTATCAACCGTCAAGTATTGCTGCGGAACCCTGGGCACAAAGGTCGTGCTTACCATCCCCAGTTCGGGACGTTGCCGTGCCGCGGCCAAAAACTTGTCCACGTTGTTGGAGAGGAATTCAATGTCTTTTCCGGAGCGGTCTTCCAGGACGAACTGGGCTCCGCCGGAGGTGCCGACTCCGGGGATGGGGGGCGGTGAGAATGCAAATATCGTGCCTTGCGGCATCGTCATGAGCTTCTGGTTCAATCGCGCCCAAATGACTTTGTATAACTCCTCGGTCGTTTTGCGTTCTTCCCAAGGCTTCAACTGGACGAAATAGAAAGCGGTATAGCTGCTGCGGGTAAAACTGAGCAGACTGAAACCAATGACGCTGGTGTAATGATCGATACCCGGCGTGGAGGCCAAGATCTTTTCGACCTCAGTTGAAGCTTCTTGTGTCCGCTCAAGAGAAGCGCCTTCCGGCAGTTGCATGTTCATGTACATGTAGCCCTGATCTTCATCGGGGAGGAAGCTGGAAGGGAGCTTGCGACCGAAAAATATCCCGCCCAGCGCAAACAGCACCAGCACAACCAAGGCGAAGGCGCCTTTCCGGACCACCAAGCTCGATACATGGACGTAGCCTTTCGTCGCGGCATCGAACTTCCGGTTGAACCAGCCAAAGAACCTGGCGAGCGGGCCATGGCTCTCTGTCTTGGGCCGGAGCAGAAGTCCCGCGAGCGCTGGACTTAAGGTGAGAGCGTTGAATGCCGAGAGGATCACCGAAATCGCAATGGTGATGGCAAATTGCTTGTAGAGCTGTCCCGTAATGCCTGGAATGAAGACGGTGGGAACGAATACCGCCGAAAGGACAAGGGCAATGCCAATGACCGGGCTGGTCAGTTCCTCCATCGCCTTTCGCGCGGCTTCTTTCGGCGGCAGGCCCTCTTCGATGTGCCTCTGTACGCCTTCAACAACGACGATGGCATCGTCTACGACCAAGCCGATGGCCAGCACAAGTCCGAACATCGAAAGCGTGTTGATGGAAAAGCCAAAAATCGGAAACAGAATGAAGGTTCCAACCAGTGAAACGGGGACGGCAAGCAGAGGAATAAGGGTGGCTCGCCAATCTTGCAGGAATACATACACCACCAGGATGACCAGCGCGATGGCGATCACCAAAGTCAAGATGATCTCCTTCATGCCTTCCCTGACGGCTGCCGTCTGGTCGAGCGACACGACATAATCCACGTCGTCTGGAAATCTCTGCTTCATTTGCCCCATCAGTCTGCGGAGCCCGTCGACGGCTTGGACCGCGTTGGAGCCAGGCAACTGGTAAACGGAAACCGTAGCTGCCGGCTTGCCATTCAGCCGGCTCACCATGCTGTAATCCTGAGCGCCGAGCTCAGCATGCGCCACATCGCCCACACGGACAATGCCGCCATCGGGATTTTCCCGCACCACGATGTTTTCGAAGTCCTCTGGCGACCGCAGACGCCCCTGTGCCAGCACCGACATGGTCAATTGCTGGCCGGGCACGGCCGGCTCACCACCAACCTGGCCAACCGGGTTCACTTTGTTCTGCGCTTGGATCGCGTTGACCAGTTCGGTGACAGTAATTCCCAATTTCGCCAACTTGTCGGGCTTGATCCATAGGCGCATGGCGTACTGTCCCGCGCCGAAGACGTCGCTCTGGCCCACACCGTACGACCGTTGGATTGGGTCTTTCAGGTTAATGTAGGCGTAATTGGCCAGGAATTTCGCGTCGCGTGTGCCGTGCGGCGAATACAAGGAGATCAGCATGATGGGCGAGGTCATCGATTTCTTGATGTCGATTCCATAATTGAGGACCTCTTGGGGAATCTGGCCGTTCGCCAACTGCTGGCGAGACTGAGTGAGAATCTGATCCATGTTGGGATCGGTGTCGAGCTGGAAATCCACGAACAACTGAGTATTCGAGTTGTTTGTGGCGTTCGTCGAGTACATGTAATCCATCTTGTCGACGCCGTTCACCTGTTGCTCGATCGGAGTGGCTACAGCCTCTTCAAGCGTCTTCGCGTCGGCGCCTACATATACCGCGCTGAGGCGGATCTCCGGTGGAGCGATGTTCGGAAATTGGGCGACCGGCAAACCTACAATGGTGACGATACCCACGATGACCATCAGGATGGCAATCACCAGGGCGACAATCGGACGATTGATGAAGAACTTCGACATAATCACTGCCCTTCCTGAGCTGGATTTACGGGTTGCACGGCGACGACACTTAGATTTGCGGGTTTCGCGGCGACCAGACTTCCTTCGCGGACTTTGTCTTGGCCTTGCACCACAACTTGCTCGCCCGGTTTAAGTCCCTCTTCGATGACCCACATTTGTCCAATCTTTTCGCCGGCTTTGACGGCGCGAATACTAATCTTGTTATCGCTGCCCACGAGTGCGATCTGGTAGCCTCCCTGCAACTGTGTCACCGCGGTCTGCGGCACCAGCAGAGCGTCTTTCTTGATGCTGGTCTGGATCCGCACGCGCCCGTACTGTCCCGGACGCAGAATATTGCCGGGGTTCGGGAATGCCGCGATTAAACGAATCGTGCCTGTGTTCGCGTCCACTTGCCTGTCGGTCAGCAATACTTTGCCCTTGTGCGGATACACCGTGCCATCGCTTAAGATCAGCTCCGGTGAGCTGTCCAACAAATCCATTGGCTGTCCGCTGGAACTGATGTGCTTCGCCCGCAGATACTCCTGTTCGCTGACGGGGAAATAAACTTTGATGGGATCGACCTGCGAAACAGAAGTGAGGTGCGAGCTGGGACCCACCAAGTTGCCCATTTGCACTTCGCAGATTCCCGCAACGCCATCTACAAGCGAAGTCACCTTGGTCCAGCCGAGATCGAGCTGCGCCCGTTCCACTGCGGCCGTGGCTGATTGCACCGCCGCTTGGGCAGCAAGTTTGGCCTGGATCTCGTTGTCCAACTTCTCCTTGGGGACAGCTTTCTTTTCTGCTAGAGGTGTGTCGCGCTCAACGTCGATACTGCTCTTGGCCAGTTGCGCTTCCACCTGGGCAAGTTCTCCCTTGGCACCGTCGAGAGCAGCCTGGAACGGCCGCGGATCAATTTCGAACAGGACCTGGCCTTTGCGGACGACCGAACCTTCTTTGTAGTTTTGGCTGATGATGTATCCCGAGACCTGGGGCCGGATCTCGGCATTGACGTAACCGTCGAGTGTGGCGACCCATTCGCCGTGCACAGGCACGTCCTGCTGAACCGGCGTTGCAACGAACACTTCCGGTGTCGGCAGTTGCATGGCTGCGTGGCTTCGCCCACATCCAACGAGTGCCAAGCTGAAAGTGATGGAGAGCACGATCACTGTGTATTGAGGCCGATTGAAGAATCTGTGAATAGTCCTGCGAATTTCGTTAACGATCGACATGCGATTTGCTCCTGGTTATAACCACTCTTCCCACGTGACTGCGCTTTGAACTTAGCTTCAAGAGATTGCAAAAAGCAGTGCTTGATGGTTCGGTTTCATCATTCTTATGCCTGCAACTTCGGCTTTCGCCACATTGCACTTTTAACTCGAGCGAATCTCACTGTCGCTCGTGTGAACAAAGATTGCAGGTTCCATACCAATGAAGAACCCGTTGCAAGTCCTTGAATCAAAAATGCGAGCCTCCGGCAACACCGCAGAATGCCCATATCTGGTCGACGGGCGCTGCCCTCATGCGGGCACGGGCAAGCATTGACTAGCTTTCAACTCGTTCCGACAAATTTTGAGCGCCTTGATCCGGGTGACAGCGATCGAAGATAACTCCAGACTCAGAGTGGAATTGCCTGCTGGTCAGCGGCTGATTTAGATCGTCACGCCTTGTCCCGGGATGGAAGGGGGAGATGAAGAGAGAAATCGGAACAGATTCGGAACTCACTCAAGACCATCGTGGTTGGGCTGGACGTTGCGCAGCTTTCTGGAGAGTCGGGAGATACAAAAACAGAATGTCCGCGAACACTCCCCACTCAAGCTCATCAACGTTGCATCGTCGGGAGGAATGAAAGTGTTCGCGGACATCGCGGGCACAGGAGCTGGTTGACTCCGAAATGCCCCAAAACCCTGATTCTTCCAATGCGGCCCGCAGCTATGCCAATTTTCGTTGCGGGATCCTATCAGTTCCACACGGCTGCGAAGTCGTTCTGCCGCTGGAACTGCTCGCAGCTGATCACCTCCAGACACTTAATCGCAGCGCAATATGCGCCTTCCACACTAGCCGGATCGACGCCAAGCAGAAGCGCAGCTTCATTCGCGGAGCGCTTCTCCGGTCCGCAGATCACCAATGCAAAGCGACAGAAGATATCGAGTCTGGCGCAAACTACGCTCGATTCCTCCAGCAGAACGTCACACCAATCAGAGGACAAGACCGTGTGTCCTCCCTGAATGCAGCCAGATCGCATGTATGCGGAGGAAAGTTGCGCAATCCGTTGTTGCTGGATTTGCGCTGCGGAGCGGATCGTGGACATCGAGGACCATTTGGAAGGCCATTCCTGAAGACCGGGATTTGCCAATTCTGCCTGGGCGTAGGCGTCGACAACGCAGGCTTCTGCTATTTTTTCGTCGCCTGTGAGGAAATTCGCCAGCCACTCCAACTCTTCACGATTCTGGCTGAAATCGGTGCCAACGTATTCACTGACCGCAGGCTCGGTAAACCTCTTGCTCGTTGTGCTTATCATGAGTGGCTTCCTGAGTGGTTCTTGCGATCACATTTGTGGTTAAGCAAGGCAGGTGCCAAACCGGATAGACATGTAAGTTGTTGAATTCGGAAAGCAAATGACGTCTTTGTGCGATGCGGTGGGGTGAAGCTGACCGGATATGGGCACTGCCGCTATTTTCAGGGTGACCTGGTGAGACGCTTTGGCAGAGACGTCACTTTGATCCCAACGAGATTTTGATTCGCGGGGCAACCTGGCAATAATCGGCGCTTCGAGCGTCGCCCATCTTTGTGCGCAACTCCCGACAACGCTGCTCGATTGCCGCTTAAGTGTGATCGTTCATCGGTGGCGAGAATCATTAGCCGGGCGATGACCCTTTCCGTCCAAATTGCCCGGCACTTGCATGTTCAACTTACGCTTGCCAATCAACGGGAGCTGAAGCCGTTCGCAAATGTCCCGAGAATACGAAGTCTCGGCAATGAATTGCGCGCCGAGCTTCTTGACGAACGAAAGCACCTCTTCTCCGATGGCGTCGATGAACATTATTTCCGTGAGATCGACGACTAGTTCCAGTTTGCTATCGCAGCGCGTGGCGAGCGTGCGAACCTGCTCAGCTCCCTCCCCGGTGAATCGGCCTTCGAGCTTGCAGATCAAAGCACCGTCTAATTCTTGCGTTTCGACACGTAACATGATGGGCCCCTCTTACATTCGTTAGCAGCCTTAAATCTCTGGCTATAGTCATCCTTGCATCTGTTTTGCCAGGAATTCTCAGCGCAACCTATTGAGATTGAACGGTTTTTCGAGCGTATGCCGCCCTTAACAACGGGCAGTGCCAGCATGAGGGCAGTTCGCGACAGATCAAGGCGGCTGAATTGCACCCTTGAGCAGCTGTGAAGAGCGGAATGCCTGACTGTCTGAGATGTAAAAACTAGACTGGCACGGGCGGCACCGGCCCGAGTGAGGTTGGCTTGATGGAAGTATGAGCATATTTGAGCTTACAATTAAGCCCACCCGAATTTGCGACCTCGAAGGCTGCGTAAACCTAACCCAAAGCTGCTCGCATGTCATGAGCATTATTAAAAGGAGATCTGTCATGGAAAGAATGTTGGTCGTTGTTTTGAATGACGAGGCGAAAGCCTATGAAGCGTCACTAGCGCTCAACCAGCTGGATCGCGAGGGCAGCATAACTGTCCACGCTGAGTCGGTGATCACCAAGAATGCAGATGGAACGGTGACGGTGAAAGAAGCAGACGGCGATTTCCCAATCCGCACCGTCGGCGGGACAGCGATCGGCAGCCTGATTGGACTGCTGGGAGGCCCGATGGGTCTCGCCGCAGGCGCGTTGGCAGGAACGGTCGCTGGAAGCTTTAGTGATTTGTTTGTAGCCGGCGTTGATTCGGACTTCCTCAGCGAAGTTTCGGATGCACTCACTCCCGGCAAGCACGCTGTGGTCGCAGATATTAGCGAGGAGTGGGTGACTCCAGTGGATACTCGAATGGAGGTTCTGGATGGCTTCGTGTTCCGTACCACTCGAAAGAACTTCGAAGATGAGCAGAGAGCGAGGGATGTGGCCCAAGTGCGAGCTGAAATTACAGAGCTGAAAGCCGAGCACGCTCAGGCCAAGGCGGAACGCAAGGCGAAGCTTCAGGCGAAGATCGACCAGCTCAACACCAAGTTACAAGAAAAGCTGGAGCACGCCAAGCAGAGATCAGAGCAAATTAAGAGCGAGACGGAAGTGAAGGTGCAGGCGTTGCAGAAAAAGGCTGCGAAAGCTCAAGGCGACGTCAAGAAAAGCATCGAGACTCGCATGAATCAGATTAAACAACAATACGAACAATCAGTATCGCACATTAAGAGCATGGCAGCTTGAACAGTCAGTTAATTAATGTTTGCGCCGGTGAAGTGGCAATTCACCGGCTTTATTTTTTGCTAATCCTGATGGGATGATCTGCCTTGCGGGTCGTCGACTTAATAGAGCGGACGGTGTCTGCAGTGAAGAGAACAGTCCGACCCGCTCCTTCTGACATATAATGCGGAACCGAGACTTCAAGACTCAGCACGCGTTAGGCTGAGGTCTGTGCGTAGCGGTAGCGGAGAAGACAAATTGGGAACAGTAGTTCCTTTATCGGACGCATCGCGACGGCCCCTACATTTCCCTGCTGTCACGGCATTGATCATAGTGATCAACGTCGTTGTGTTTATAGCCGAACTGATGCATGGGGACGCGTTCGTCCTCAAATGGTCTGCCGTTCCCGCAGACATCGTCGGCGGCCATCATTGGATAACAATTCTGACCGCGATGTTCTTGCACGGCAGTTGGTCGCACATTATAGGCAATATGGTGTTCTTGTGGGCTTTCGGCCCTGAAATCGAAGACGCCATGAATCCGCTGCGCTACGCTGCGTTCTATCTTGTCGGAGGGCTGGTGGCCATGCTCGCGCAGGTTCTAGTCAGCCCCCATTCCACAACGCCCAATCTGGGAGCAAGCGGGGCGATCGCGGCCGTGATGGGCGCGTTCCTCGTGACCTATCCTCGCGACCGGATGCGCTCACTTCTTGTCATCTTTATTTTTGTGCGCATCACCTTCATCCCGGCTGCGCTTCTGATCGTCGTATGGTTTCTGCTTCAGCTTCTAAATGCCGGATCTGTCGCCAATGTGCAGACCGGCGGAGTTGCCTACCTCGCGCACATTGGCGGCTGCATTTTCGGGGCTGTGACTGCGAGATGGTTTGAAGATCCGCAGCGGCTCGCCCAACAATGATGGAGTGAATGAGTTTCCGAAGATTTCTCTTAATTGCCCAGCCGCTTGCGCGCGAATGCGGTCAGGCTACATAATCAGCGCGAGTGATGCTTAGCCTCCGCATCTTGTTCTGCAAAGTGGTTCTCTTAAGCCCGAGGCGCTCTGCCGCTCCACCATTGCCGGCTATTCTCCCGGACGCGCCTTTCAAAGCATCGAGGATTGCCTGCCGCTCTGCATGCTCAAAGGTCGACGCGGCCGCAATAACAGTGCGGCCGGCGGATCGGTTCAGCTCTGCTCGTGGCACATTCAATTCGTCCCCTTGCGTGAGTATCACGCAGCGCTCAATAAAGTTCTCTAGCTCGCGGATATTTCCTCGCCAATCGGCATTCACCAAAGCTTCCATCGCGGATCTCGGGACAGACCGAATGCGCTTTTGCATCCGCCGGGAGAAGCGCGAGACAAAGAAGTGGACCAGCAGTGGAATGTCTTCGCGCCGTTCGCGCAGGGGCGGGATTTCGATGGGAAACACGCGCAGCCTGTAGAAAAGGTCCTCGCGAAACTGATTATTGCGGATCATGCCCTCCAAATCGCGATGCGTGGCCGCAATCAAACGAACATCAACCTTGATGGTTCTTGTACTCCCGAGGCGTTCAAACTCCTGTTCCTGCAGGGCACGCAGGAGTTTCGGCTGCAAATCCATGGTGATGTCGCCGATCTCGTCGAGAAACAGCGTGCCATGATCGGCCAGCTCAAACCGGCCTTTCTTTTGCATCAGGGCTCCTGTGAAAGCGCCCTTTTCGTGTCCGAACAGTTCACTTTCCACCAAACCCGAAGGAATCGCCGCGCAGTTAAGACGAACAAATGTGCGCTCACGCCGCGGGCTGTGGTTATGAAGTGCTCGGGCCACCAGTTCCTTCCCGGTACCGGTCTCGCCGTGCAGTAACACGGTGGAGCTGGTTGGCGCAACGATCGCGACTTGGTCCAGCACCTTGCGGAGCGCAGCGCTCTTGCCGACTATGTCCTCGAAGTTGTACTCAGATTCGATTTCCGATTCCAGGTAAAGCCTCTGCTCTTCCAGATCGTCGCGCGACGCGCGGAGCCGTCCATAGGCCAGAGCATTCTGGAGTACCAGTGATGTCTGTGTGCCGATCTGCGACAGCAGGTCGCGGTCCGCCTCGTTGAACCCATTGGCCTTGCGACTGCACATGGTCAACAGGCCCAAGGGACCGTCGGCTCCCATCAGTGGCACCAGGACGGCCGATAGGAGCGATTCAGCTCGACACGCCTCGCGTAGAGACGGGGGTATATCTGCTTCTACGACCGAGTAATACTGTGGCGTCCGGAGGAGCGACCATTCACTCCAAAGCTTCGTGGGCTCCACGACAACAATCTTCTCGAGAAAGCCCTGTCCAGTCGGGAAATCGAGAAATCTACGTTCCAAGCTGCCCGACTGCTTGTTGAAAAGCCACAAGGACGTGAGATCGTTGCCCAAGTGCTTACGCATTGATCCTGCCACCGCCTGAAACAGTTCCTCCGCTTCCAGCTTACTGACAATATGATTGTTGATCTCCAGCAACAAGCTGAGCCGATCTCGCTGCTTCACGACCTCTCGGTGGTAAAGCTCCGCGTTATCTCTTGCCAGTGCGCACTCGAGCGCGACCGCAACGTGGGAAGCCAGGGCACTGAGCATCTCGACGTCTTCGGGGGCGAATTGCTGGCCCTGCAACTTTGGCGTTGACAGAATTCCGTAGCGTTTTTGCGCTGTCGATACTGGAAACAGATAGGCGGTTCGTCCGGCAACTTCGGCGGCAAAAGGAGTCAGGTCAGGATGTTCCGATATCTCCAGCGACAGGTCCGGGACAAACACCGGCTTCTGTTCGTCTAGCACTTGCGCCACCCGACCAATGCGTAACAATTTTGCTCCACGTGCGATAGCGGGAGCGTCCGCGTCTCGATCAAATTCGAAGCTATACAAACTTTCGCCGTCATCGCTCAGCACGTAGAGTTCGGCGCCATGCAATCTGGAAGTGCTGGACAGAACACCTCGTAGGCTTTGCAGAACGGCTTTTACGGTGGGCTGACCGGCTAGTGCATTGGAGGCACCTAGCAGGCTTCGATATCGATCTTCGGTGATGGTCATGGCACGTGAGTTCTCCGCAATTTTCGGTTTATGCCCCGCCCCGCGCCCCGTTTTTTGCGCCTTCAAGTATCTGCCAATCAATTTCCAGGTGCAAGGACATCCGGATCATTCCGCAACAGATCCCAACCTCGGCAGTCTGATTCCAGTTGATATTCCTATCTCTCACTCGCCAGCGGCGCCGGAATGGTAGAAAGGAGTGTGTTGATGGCTAAGTCCACAGTGCGATTCATCTCGGAGACGATGCCGGGTACATTTCGTTGAGACACCGGTCGAGTTTCGGAAACAGCATTGCTCCAGACCGTTGCACCGGTCGCGACTCGGGTGATTTGTGCGGAGATTGCAACCTCGACCTTGACCCCGGATTCGTAATCCACTTCCTCCAGCTTTTCCAATTTTCCGCTGAAAATGTAGTCGTTGTTCGGACGGCCGTCGTACAAAGAGACCATGGAGAACTGACCGCCGGCGCGCAGATGGTCGACGACTGCGCTGGTCACAAGCGTGCGCGGATCTGCCGCCCAGCGGTGATATTCGTAGAATCCGATTTCCTCGGGCGTGGTTCGGTAAACAACCGGCCCTTGCCGCAAATAACCCGGTGATTGGAATTCTCGTACGGCGATTGAGGTTCGGACATTTTCGGGGGCGGGCGGATCCGGCGGAGCCGGCAAATTGAGTGTGTAATATGCGGGATATCTCACTCTGCCGCATCCGGACAGAGCGGGTAACAGCGTCACCATCAATACAAGCGCCGTCGTAAGCTTTTTCATCGTCGATTCTCCTCTGTCCGCCTTATTTCGGAACCTGCCGGTCCCCGGGCTGCTTGGTGCGGATCAAGCTCCAGGGACGCTGTTTTAAAGAATTCGTGAACTGATTCAGGTTGTCGGTCGCGTCGCGCAGATTCTCTACCGTGTCGCCAATTTTGGAGTCATTGGCTCGTACTACGACTTGCATGGACTGCAGCAAGCCTTTGGCCTCTTCCAGAGTGGTCTGTAATTCAGCCAGGTCTTTCCGCATGGGAGTGCGCAAATCCGTCACCGTGCCATTCACATTTTGAATGGTGTCATCCGCATGCTCGCTAACCCTGGCCAGCTGGTCTGTAAGACGATCAATTTTGGGGCGCTCATCCGCGATCAATCCGTCGATGTTGCCCAGAATGGCTTGGACCTTTTTCTGATTCGACGGGCCGGTCATCGTGTCCAGGTTGGCAAGCAGATGGTTCACGTTCCCGCTGACACCATTAAGCTCCCCCTGTGCCTGCGTGATGAGCGTATTCGCGCTGTCCGCAACCGTTGCCAGTTTTCCCGCGATCTCATCCAGGCTGGCCGCTTCTTGTGAGGCGACGGTTGAATCTGGAGGAAGGCGCTTGGCTTCAATGGTGCCGGTTGTGATTGACAGGGCAGCGCTGTTCATGACGCTGACGAATCCTAGCTTGGCCACTGATTTCTCATTTAGCGGAGTGTCCTTCTTGACTTCCACGAGAATCTCGATTCGGGTCGGATCCTCAGTCCAGGGTCGCACGGCTGTGACTTTGCCCACATTCATGCCTCCATACAGCACGGAAGCTCCGGGCTCAAGCCCGCCGGCGTATCGCAAGTAAGTGCGATATTGCACGGTGCCGCCACTATACTGCGCATTCAACAGGTAGATGACGGTGAACGCGAGTACAGCGAAACAGCCGAGGACAAAGGCACCGACCTTTGCTTCGGTGGTCATGGTTTTGCCTCCTGACTTTGCACATACCGTTCCAGATAAGCGAGCAATGCCGGCGTATGCACCGGGTTGGCCGGCACACGGTTGAGGAACTGCCTCACGTGTGGATCCTGGTTTGCGCGTATTTCGTCTTTTGTGCCGACTGCGAGGAGCTTTCCTTCGAACAACATCGCGATCCGGTCGGCGATTCGGAAGGCGCTGGGCAACTCATGGGTGACGACAAGCGCCGTGATCTGGAAAACCTCTTTGGCAAACAGAATCAATTCGTCCAGTTCTGCCGCCACGATGGGGTCAAGCCCTGCGGAGGGCTCATCCAGCACCAGGATTTCGGGATCCAATGCGAGAGCCCGGGCAACCGCCGCACGCTTCTTCATGCCTCCCGAGAGCTCCTGCGGGTGCAGTTTGCCGAAATCCGCCAGGCCTACCACCGCCAACTTCATCCAAACGATCAGGTCGATCACGGAAGGAGCGAGTGCGGTGTGCTCCCGCAAGTTGAGCGCGACATTGTCTTCCAGCGAGAGCGAATTGAACAAGGCCGCACTTTGAAAGGCCACTCCAATCGAGCGTCGGATCTTCTTCAAATCCTCCGGTGAGCAGGTAGTGATGTCTGTGTCTTTTATTGAGATGCTGCCCGACTTCGGACGCTCAAGACCCAGAATTTGCCTCAACAATGTGCTCTTTCCTGAACCGCTGCCTCCCAGCAGAACCGTGACCTGTCCGGGCTCGATGTCAAGGTTCAAACCGTCGAGCACACGCCGGCCATCGTATTCCACGACCAGATCGCGCACGGAAATGATGGACATTTAAGTCTTTCCTACGAAGTAAAAGATGGTGGTGAATATCGCATCGGCGATGATGACCAGAAAAGTTGATCGCACGACCGCCGAAGTTGTCGAGCGACCCACTGCATCCGGGCCGCCGCGCACGCGAAGTCCTTCCAGGCATCCCACGTGTGTAATGATGGTGGCGAATGCCAAACTCTTGATCACCCCGGCAATCACATCCCGCAGCTCAATTGAGGTCAGCACGTATCGGAAGTAAAGCAGGAGACCAAGGTGCGTGCTGAAGAACATGAACAGTCCCCCGGCGAGAATGCCGAAGAGACCCGCGATGATACTGAGACAGGGGACGACCACGAGTGCCGCCAGATACTTTGGCGCTAACACGAACTCCACCGGTTCGAAGGCCATGACCTTAAGCGCATCGATCTCTTCCGTGACTTTCATGGTGCCGATCTCGGCTGCAAATGCCGACCCCGAGCGTCCGCTGACGGCGATAGCCGTGAGCAGCGGACCAAGTTCGCGTGTGAAGCCGAGCGCGACCAAATCGATAACGTAGTGCAAAGCCCCGAAGCGCCGCAGCTCAGATGCTCCTTGCATGGCAAGGATGAATCCGCTGCACATCGCCATCAGGGCAACCATTGGGAGTGCGTCAACCCCGATTTCAAGCATTTGGTGAACAGCTGCTCGCCATCGATGTCGATTCCCAACTAGGGGCAAAGCCGCGCGCATCCCACGCAGGGTGGCCCACAATTGAATGTTCAGGCTCCCAACATAGTCGAGTTGATTGAGAGTCTCTCTGCCGGTAATTTCGAGAAGATTGGCCATCAGACTGCCTCGCGCCCAGAGTGGTTCATCTCCGAATGCCCCCCATTGAACAGGGATAGAATGCCCGTCGCCTCAAACAGGCGATGTAAGCGATCATTCAATCCCTGTAACCTAAGCTCGGTTTTACAGTTTCGTGCGATCTTTAACGCTTCGATCAGAGTGGCAACGCCGGAACTGTCGATCTGCGTGACGCCCGATAAGTCAATGCTCACTGTCCTCGGATATGGCCCGTGCAAAAGGGCGATAAGGTGGTCGCGCACTGCTGGAGAGGAATCGATATCAATCCGACCGTACAAGGACGCCAATGCGCCATTCTCGTTGGCGACGATCTTCATTCCCGAGTTCTCGATACTTTCGCCGTTGTTGCTCAGCACGGAATCAGATCCCTTCCAGCACAATGTTTATGCTCGTACGCCGTCGAGCGACTTCCGGATCGATACTCGGAATCGCAATTCGAGTGCCGGACGTGACCACTTCTAAGTTGGTGAAAATCGCCAGTTTGTAAATCTTCGGTGCCCCAACTCAGGCACTCGATAGGGGCAGTGACCGTATGTGGGCAGATGAGATCCATTCTGCGGATAGGTGACCTCATGAGGTCGGCCCGATCATCGAATCAAATTCGTATGAAGTTCCTCCTGCTAAACTGGCAGAGTGCGGCGTCTCGTGGTTAATGCGGACGATTTCGGATTCACATCGGGCGTAAATCGGGCCATCGTTGAGGCGCACACGGATGGAGTCGTCACGTCCGCCACATTGATGGCCAACGGCCTGGCATTTTGCGAGGTCAAGGAACTCGCGAAGCAGTTTCCGAAACTGAGTATTGGCTGCCACGTGGTGTTGATCGATGGCGAGCCGGTTCTGCCGCCGGCAAAAGTTCCTTCATTGACGCAATCAGGGCGATTTCGTGACGACCTGAAAACATTCGCCGCTCGGGCGTTGACGGGGCAGCTTGATGCGACTGAGATTGCCGCCGAGGCGACGGCGCAAATCCGAAGAGTGCAGGCCGCAGGAGTGTGCGTGTCACACTTCGACACGCACAAGCACACCCATATTTTCCCGAAGGTGTTGCGCCCCTTGTTGCTGGCGGCTGCCGAGTGCGGGGTGCGAGCCGTCCGGAATCCGTTCGGCCCGCGCCTTCCGTTGCGATTGAATGAACTTCTGAAGCGACCGAATCTCTGGACACGCTGGGTGGAGATGAGAGTATTGGGAACCTTTGCGGGAAAATTCCAGAAGGCCGTGCAGCGCGAAGGCTTTGTCACACCCGATGGAACCTTGGGAATTGAAGTCACCGGGACTTTGAACGAGACGTTGTTCACGGCGATCGCAACCAGTGTTCCTGAGGGGACATGGGAGTTCGTCTGCCATCCTGGCTACAACGACTCTGATCTGCAATTGGCCAAAACGCGACTGCGAGAATCACGGGAAATCGAATTGCATGTATTGACCTCGCCGAGAGTTCGGGAGATTCTGGCGCGGCAGGGGGTAGAGTTGATCTCCTACCGAGATTTGGTGGAACGGTGACCAGTCACAACATTGTTTAGAGTGGTGTCAGCGCGTTATGGTCCCCCCAGAAGTCGTCGGTGTGAGGGAATAAGAAGACGCGGCCTCCGGTTTAATTGCGGGCACGGCCGGATTGTTCTGGTGTGGACGCCTGGGCGAGCAGGATTTTCGGTCGGCTGGGCCTTTGTGGAGCAGTCCTCGCATCGCTTTCAGAAGTTTCGCTCGCGCGCGGGCTGTCTGCGCTTTCACGGTTCCAGTGGGAACTCCCAGAACGCGAGCTGTTTCGCAGACCGAAAGATGATCCACATACCGGAGGTGAAACGTTCTCCACAGAGTCGGTGATAGTCGTGCTGCTGATTTCATCAACTGCGCATTCAACCTAGATCTGTGGCACTCATCTTCGGGATTGGGTCGATGGTCCACCAAAATATCGGAGAGCGAATACTCCTGCTCTTCCCCGATTCGTGAATCGAGGGATATGTGTATATAGCGTGACCGCTTGCGCAAATGCATTCTTGCGCAATTTATGACAATCGTGGTCAGCCACGTCGAAAGTCGCGCGTCGCCTCTGAATTGGTTCAGGTGCTTGTAAGCTGCCAATAGCGCGTCCTGCACCGCATCCTCGGCATCTGTTTTGTTTCCCAACAGTCTATAGGCGTATCGATAAAGAGACGGTAAGCAATGCGACACAACAGAGAGCACCTCCGCGGGTGAAGGCTTCGTCGAGTCCAGGGCGGCGCCCTCACTTAATTTCTCCGGGTATCGCATACTATGTTTGCACTCCTCTCTCCCCGCCGAAGCACGTGAAGTTCCATGCGACCCCTGGCGAGGAGGAATTTCGATGTCATCTGGATGCAGGGGCAGAGCCCGGAAAAGGAACCACTAAAACCGTATCGGAGCTTGTCGTGTTCAGCGACTGCCTTGCCTGCTGCCCTGCTGCTTCGTCGATGTCGTGCTTCAGAACATCATGGAGCGCGCTAAGCACCTGATACCGCATCATTGCCACCTGGTAGCTCTGCTGCAGAAGATATTCGGCCTGTTCGCGCGTAATTTGATTTGCTTGTTGCGCCTGCACAATTATTGAGAAATCGGTCGATGTCTTGTCTGCTACCAAGCTCATGGCGATTTCGTATGATTTGAGAACGTCTCGTGGGCCCAATGGCATTTCGGGTTTGACCGCAGTCCAATCGGACAGGACAGGATTGGACTGCACGCTTGTACCCGCCAGAATATTCTCCGGCGGAGGCGCTTCTGCCTGGATGTTCTTTTTCTTCGGCTGGGCTGCGGCCGTGTGCCACCCGGCTGCGAGAATCAATATCGTAATAAGGATCTGTCGAGTTTTCATCGGTGCTCCTCGTGCGAGCTGCACACGCCAATAAATCTGCTGCTGATTGCGTTCTGATCGCTGTAACTCTTCGGCACAGCAAATTGCCGCCAGCACAAGCTATTTCGAGTTATTTGTGCTCCGTAGCGGGTCGCTGGCTTTCTATCGGCACCTGAAGCGACCGGCCCAACATGTCGTTGTAGGTAATTGTGTTCTTTCCCACTAGTACCAGCAGTTCACGCCCTGTTGCGTACTTCGGCGGCAGTTCGCCCAATGGTGGCGTGTACAGTACCACGTAAATTGTGTCGCCCACTTTGACGGAAACGTCATAGCTGGCGGTATCAGATGCACTATCGTCTGCAACCTGACGAGCGTTGACCTCAGTAATGATGGCTACTTGATACTTTGATGTAGACTGGCCAAGAGCCGCTAACGTCAGTACACACAAAGTGACTAGAACGATTAGCCTCTGCATCCTTCACTCCTCGCGCTCCTGCTAGTCCAGCAATCCGGACCAGGAATGACTGTTAACCAAGTCAGGAGCTTGCTCTTAACATCCGGTTGGAACGCAATCGACATGCCAATGCTCGAAGCGCTTGTAGAGTCTTCAACGAGGCCGTCGTTTCATGTCTTTGCCGCGGGCGGCGTTTGTGCGGACCGCCACTCAATGCCCAAGTTGCGCCCACATCTGGTCACATATGCCTAATGCTTGGCAAAGAGATTTGACATTCGGTGGCCGCCCGCACTCGTGAACCGCTTGTTATCGGCTCTTACTCGTATTTGCGGATTGGCATTGAGCTTGCATTGTCACTGCTGAGCGAGGCGGCAGCCATTGCGACCGAGACGGACTCCGCAGCCAACCAGTTCGGAGCGCACGGCAGAACGCGCACAACCCCCGCGCGGCACATTTCCGTTTTTGCGGCCTGTGGCTGCCCCTCACACACTTGTCGGATCTCTGGATAGGAGAGCAACTATGACAGCAGCTGACACGCTACCTGGCGAATCGAACGCGCAGATCATCTCGTCGATCATTAACTCAGTCTGTCCACAGTGCGGGGGAAGAATGTCGGAATTCCAATGTGAAGGGAGATGCCGCAGAAACTGGCTTGCCGAGTGGGAATGGGCGAATCACACGACGAGAAGCTCTAACTCCCGGGTCTCGGGCCATCGCGCTCGGTCGATGCGCTGACCCCCTCGCGATAATGTTCGCGATCCTCGACCACTGGATGGGGCTTCGAGCATAGATGGAGTCGTTTCCTCAACTCTCGATCACGGTGCTTACCCTGACGCCGTTCTTCGATGGCGGCGGACTCTATTATTTCTTCAGTTCGACAATGGTCGGGAAAACAGGATGACGACCTGAGCGTTCTCATTTGCGACTACGCTCCGTGAATCGAGGAGTGTGGTACCGCGCTCCGCTCTCGTTGCTAGCCGGCTAGGCACGCGAGATCGGTTTGCTGGCGGGGACCCGGTAACGGGCAACCGCTGCTGGTGGCGGAGAGGAATGAGAATGAGTTCCATTTCACAGATCGCGCGGGCGCATACCCTGCCTACAACGACCCGGCAGATCTGCTGCGGCACCTCGATGAACTGGGAGTCAGACGAGAGGGATGAATCGATGCCGATGAAGTTCTGGTCTGTATCTAAGCGGCTCTCGAACATTTTGAAGCTGCGCAAGTTTGAGTCGATCGGCAGCTAGAGGTAGTGGTGCAGTTTGAAATCCAGCGTCTCTATCCTCCCGGCGTCATCCCGAAGGCCCGCGTTTTCACCAGCGGGCCGAGAGCCTGCCCTGAGCGAAGTCGAAGGGGATCTCCCGTAATCACATCGCCGTTCGGGTCGAACTGAACCACTACCCGGCTTAGAACCGCGGCCCCGAGATGGCTCATCACCCGCTACGTTCCTTCAGATACAATTCTTCCGCATCGGATTCTCTCGGTCGATCGGGGCACGCATGCAGAAGCTTTTTTTATTCGTTTGTTGTCTGGCCATGGCTGGCCTATCCTCCGCTCAAACTCTGTCGCCCGGAGTGCGGAACTTTGTGAAGGTTGACGCACCGACCGTGGCCCTGGCTCACGTCCTCGTAATCGACGGCACTGGCACACCCGCGCGCGAAGATCAAACGATCATTCTCAGCCAGGGAAAGATCCAGTCCGTTTCCGACGCCGCATCGGCGTCGATCCCGAAGGATGCCCAGGTTCTCGATCTGCGCGGCTATACCGTTATCCCCGGTCTCGTGGGCATGCACGAGCACATGTTCTATCCCATGGGCAACGGCATGTTTGGCGAGATGGCGTTCAGTTTTCCACGCTTGTATCTCGCAGGAGGCGTAACCACAATTCGTACCACCGGCTCTCTCGAGCCCTACACTGACCTCGAACTCAAGAAGCAGATTGAGAAGGGCGAAACGCCCGGGCCGAAGATTCATGTTACCGGACCCTATCTCGAAGGCGCTGGAACTTTTGCATTGCAGATGCACCAGCTTACCGGCCCGGACGACGCGACCAGGACCGTGGATTTCTGGCTCGATCAGGGCGTTGACAACTTCAAGGCTTACATGTTCATTACTCCGGCGGAGCTTTCTGCCGCCGTAACCGCGGCCCACAAGCGCGGCGCGAAAGTTACCGGACATCTTTGTTCGATCGGCTTCCGCGAAGCTGCCTCCATCGGCATCGATGATCTTGAACACGGTTTACTCGTGGACACGGAATTCTTTCCCTGGAAAAAACCTGGCGAGTGTCCCGATAAACTCGACTACGAATTCATCTCGAAACTGGACGTGCAAGCCGGCCCGCTTCACGATACGATCCTCGATCTGATTCAGCACCATGTCGCGGTCACGTCCACATTGCCGGTATTTGAAATGTTTGTCCCCGGCCGGCCCACGATTCGGCAGCGTGTTCTGGACGCTCTCGCGCCCGACGCTCGCAGCGCGGTGCTGAACAACAAAGTGCGCGCCAGCGATGAGAATTCGATCCGTCAGCGCTACCACAGCGATGCTTCTCCCTGGCCAGCCGCCTTCAAGAAAGAAATGGAATTCGAACACGCTTTCGCACAAGCCGGAGGACTCTTGTTAGCAGGTCTCGATCCCACAGGCATGGGAGGAATCATTGCCGGCTTCGGCGATCAGCGCGAAGTCGAATTGCTGGTGGAGGCAGGATTCACTCCGGCCGAAGCGATCCATATCGCGACTGCAAACGGCGCGCAGTTTCTCGGAGAACTGGATCGCATCGGCACGATCGCGCCCGGCAAGCAGGCGGATCTTGTCGTGATCAAAGGCGATCCATCGAAAAAGATCGACGACATCGAGAATGTTGAAACCGTCTTCAAAGACGGCATCGGTTACGATTCAGCCAAGCTGATTGAATCCGTGCGCGGCGTCGTTGGAAGCCGTTAAGGCAGTTGCCAGTAGCCAGTGACCAAGTTTCCAGTTACGCAAAACGACAAACCTTCTTTTCTCTTCCGGTGGAAGCAAGCGATCTTCCTCTAGAATCAGATGGCATGCTCGTTCTCGCCTCCGCATCACCACGCCGCCAGGAATTACTGCGCAACGCCGGGATTCAATTTACGGTGCAGCCCGCCGATATCGACGAAACTCCTCTCGCCGGTGAATCTCCGCGTGATTGCGCCGAACGGCTGGCGCGGGAAAAAGCGCGCGCCGTTTTTCAATGTCAGCCGCGGTATTATGTTCTCGCCGCAGATACGATCGTTGTAATCGATGAAGTGATCCTGGGTAAACCCAGCGACGCAACCGATGCAGCCCGCATGCTGCACATGTTGTCAGGGCGCACTCACGCAGTAATCACAGGCGTCTGCCTGGTAGGTCCAAATGCCGATAGGCGGGAACTGAGAACTGAGAACTGGGAACTGAGAACTGCCTTCGAGAGAACTGGCTCCGAGACCACGTATGTAACCATGAGCAAAATTTCCGATAATGAGATCCGCGACTACGTCGCAACCGGCGAACCCATGGACAAAGCCGGAGCGTATGCCATCCAAGGCTTGGCCTCGCGCTGGATTCCGCGCATCGAAGGTGACTACAGCAACGTGGTGGGTCTTCCGGTGTCGCTGGTCTACAAGATTTTGCGCGAGCAAGGAGCACTGTGAAGCGCGCAGTGTTTTGTCTGCGCAGCGCAAAGACGGAGCACCGTTAGTAGAGAGTGTTTCATAAATAAGTTTTGAAAGGGCACGGCTTCCAGCCGTGCTGCGAAGCCCCAAAAATCGGGGCTCCAGCCCCTGAGATTGATCGACAACCATTCGGCCTACGATTTATGAAATACGCTAACAAGTTCTAATCTAAAGCGCCGCCAATTAATGTCGAGCAAACTACACTTTCTTTTCTTCTTCCTTGTTCACTTTCTTTTCTTCTTCAGGCTGCTTCATCGCCGCCTTGAAGTTACGAATGCCTTCTCCCAAACCTTTACCCAGCGCGGAAAATTTACTCGTGCCGAAGAGTAAAAGGATGATCCCTATGATCAACAACAAATGCAAGGGCTGAAAAAGACCCTCACCCATAACCCCTCCATCGGCCGATTGCGCCAGTAGTGTAGCGCGGCCAAGCTACTACGAAAGTCTAGGCTATGCTAACTCCGGAGTCAAAAGGTTACTGCTCACCAATACCGCACTCTTGAAGTCTATCTTTGAAGAGAATCCTGCGAGGTTAGGAATGATGTTTAAACGCTGCGCTCTCGTACTTGCCGCACTTGTCGCATGCCAGATTTTTTTGTTCGCCGCGGGACAAAGCTCGACGCAGTCTCCGGCTGCGCTTGAGCATCGCAAGACCAGCGAGCCTTATACCGGCGACCTCTCCATTTTCGATTCGCCGGGGCGGGACGAGCGTCTGCAAGTCAATCGCGTCATGGACATCCTCGGCATCACATCTGGAAAAACAGTAGCCGATATCGGAGCGGGCTCAGGATGGTTCACCGTGCGAGCCGCTCGGCGCGCCGGCGAAGGCGGCATCGTATATGCCGTGGACATCAACCCCGAGTCGATCCGCTATATCGCTAACAGGGCGCAGAAAGAGCAATTGCACAATGTAAAGACAATCCTCGGCAAAGCCGACAACCCGTTGCTTCCCGCAGCCTCCGTCGATTCCGTGCTGCTGTTGAAGACCTATCACGAAGTTGCCGAGCCGATTGCTCTCTTGCAGAATCTGCGAGCGTCGCTTCGTCCCGGCGCAAAAATCGGAATCATCGATCGCAACGGAAGTGCTGAAAATCATGGTGTGGGCCGCGACATTGTCCTGCGCGAGGCCGCTCAGGCAGGCTACCGTTTGCTCAAACAGTATGATTTCGTGAAGGGCGACAAAATGGATTATTTCCTGGTCTTTACCGCAACTCCGTAACCACCTCTTCGACCACCGACCAGGATGTACGACTCAGGTCGGCGAACGCAGGCAAGTCGGCGTCGGAGGCCGCGCCTTCCGGACTCGCCCACGCCGCCTCCATCGATACCCAATCATCAAAATAGAGTTCGATCACAGCGTTCCATGCCGGAGGGTTTCGCTTCGGATCGGCTTCCACAAAGTTCTGCACGTATCTCCTCAAGCCCGGAAGATTCTTCGCAAGAGGCCCATGGACGTCTCGCAAATATCGCCGGAATTCTTCGCCGCTCATCTCCGGACGTTTGTAAAGCACGACCATGAACTTGAGCATTGATCCCGCTCCGGGTTGAACACTATGACTCAAACGCTCTCGATCATCCCCGCCAGCAAGAGCGCTCGCCGCGGCAATTCGGAGATCACGATGAATTCGTGAACCGCGTGCGCGCCCTCGCCCACTCCACCCATCCCATCGAGCGTTGGTACGCCCATCCCGGCGGTGAAATTTCCGTCCGAGCCGCCGCCAACCGCGGCCTCCTCGAGCTTCCATCCTAGTTCGCCCGCAATCACTTGTGCCTTCTTGTACAAGGCGGCGACTCCGGCAGTTCGCTCCATCGGCAGACGATTGATGCCACCTGCCATCTCGAGCTTGCATCGCTTATCGAATGGTTTGAGCGAGCGCAGCTTGCGGTCGAGACCCGACGCCTGTTTCGCTTTCTTGATACGCACATCAATTTCGACGGACGCCGCAGCCGCAATCACATTCGTGCGTGTTCCGCCTTCGATCACGCCTGGATTTACCGACAAACCCTCGCGCAGATTATTCAGCTTCGCGATTACTTCAATCTGGCGCGCCAGCTCAAGTATCGCGCTGTGGCCTTTGCCGGGATCAAGCCCTGCATGCGCCGCTACGCCTTTCACGCGCAGCGTATACTCCCCGACGCCCTTCCGTGCAGTTTTGACCGCGCCCCGAAGTCCGGCCGCAGGTTCCAGCACCAGCACCCCCGCCGACGCTTTTGCTAACCCTTCGGTGATTGCGCGCGAAGAACGGCTGCCCACCTCTTCATCGGAAACCAGAAAAACCGTCACCGGACGGGGCAGTCCACTATGCCACGCCTGCAGCGCTTCAATCGCATGCAGCATCAGCGCAATTCCCGACTTCATGTCGAGAACGCCCGGCCCGCACAGTCGTCCGTCATCAACTTTGCACGGCATCGTAGACAGCGTCCCGAGCGCATAAACCGTGTCGTAGTGTCCGAGTAGCAGAACCGCCTTGCGATTCGGCGATCCGGGCCGAGACTCAAAGTCGATTTGCAAACTGTCGCCGAAATCGTTGCTGCGATGGAATCGTGCCCGTCCTCCAAGCGCTTCAAACTTCTGCGCCAGAACTCTTGCGATGCGATCGACCGCCGGCTTGTTGTCGCTCGGCGATTCTATTTCTACGAGCTCGCGAACGGTTTCGACCATTCGGCCCTGAAGACTTTCGAAGTAACACAAGCGCTCCGCCGGCGCAGGCGAGGTCAAAGCCACTGCCAATCCTTTTGTTTTCGTCCTGAGCACAATTCCCTCTCCCTACGCTAAGCCGCCGCCACTCCCTGCACGCAACGCGGTACAGTATAATCTTCAGGCTGATCGGGACGGACTGATCCGACACGACATTTTTGAGACGAACGTATTGAGAAAAAATTGAGACAAACATGATTCAGAGCACTCCGCCCGTGACCGAGGCGGCCACACCCAAAATGACGCTCGACATTCACGACATCCTGAAGATTCTGCCCCACCGCTATCCCTTTCTGCTGATTGACCGGGTACTTGAACTGCAACGCAAAGAACGCATCGTGGCCATCAAGAATGTCACCATCAACGAACCTTTTTTCAACGGCCATTTCCCCGGATTGCCTATCATGCCCGGTGTGCTGATCGTGGAAGCCATTGCGCAGGCCGGCGGCGCGCTGCTGCTCACCGAAGTGGAAGACCGCGATAACAAAGTGATGGTCTTCACCGGCATCGATCGCGCCAAGTTTCGCCGTCCCGTAAGCCCCGGCGACCAGCTGCGCATCGAGGTAGAAGTCAAAGGCTGGCGCGTCATTCCGCGCATGATCGCCGCGAAGATGCATGGAGTCGCCTATGTCGCGGGCAAGCGCGTTGCAGAAGCGACCGTGTCATGCCAGCTCATCGATAGCTCGCGCGGCCGCGGCGACGGCTTTGAAGATACCGGTAACGACGCGGCTGCGGAATGACTCGCACCCCAACTCGCACCACAATAAGAGTTCGGCGGCCTGCCGCAACCAGTCCATCTTCTGACGACGCCATGACTCCGTCAACCAATGTTCATCCCACAGCCATCATCGATCCGCGAGCCAAGGTGCCGTCATCGTGCAAGGTCGGCCCCTACTGCGTGATCGGCCCTGATGTCGAACTGGGGGAGGACTGTCGCTTGGTTTCGCACGTCGCTGTCGAAGGTCCAACAAAAATCGGCGACGAAAATGCCTTCTTCCCTTTTTGCGCCATCGGCATGAATCCGCAGGATATTACATACAATGGCGAGCCAACGCGGCTGGAAATTGGCGGCCACAACGAAATCCGCGAGTGCGTCACCATCAGCCGCGGCACTGTGAAAGGCGGCGGCGTCACAAAAGTAGGCAGTCACACGCTGATCATGGCCTACGCGCACATCGGGCACGACACCGTGATCGGGGACCATTGCATGCTGGTAAACGGAGCGACCCTCGCCGGTCATGTGACTGTCGAAGAATGGGCCGTCGTCGGCGCACTTTGCCCAGTGCATCAGTTCGTGCGCATCGGCGCTCACGCCTACATCGGCGGCGGCACCACCATCACGCAAGATGTGTTGCCGTTTTCCATGACCTCTGCTGCGCGTAACACGCACGCCTACGGAATGAATAAAGTCGGCCTCGAGCGCCGCGGATTTTCTCCCGAGCGCATCCGCAAGATTCACCATGCCTACAAGATTCTGCTGGCGTCGAAACTAAACACTTCGCAGGCGCTGGAGAAGCTGAAGTCCGAGGCAGATAAGGGTGAGGATGTGGAGATGCTGATTCGCTTTATTGAGGCGGCGGAACGGGGAGTGATCAAGTAGGAGTCAGCCGCTGACCTTTCAATCGAGAACGTCGGAATCCGGTCGATGAGCGCTGTCGCGATGTTTCGCCAATCAAGGCCAACTACTTAGGAAATTTCAACTCTACCGTTGTCTCCACTTCCATCGGGGTGCCGTTGAGCAAATACGGCTTATACTTCCATGCGCTGACGGCTTCGATGACAGGAACAACGAAGGCATCAGGTCCGTTCACCTTCTCCGCCTTGTAGACATTCCCATCTTTGTCAATATGCAATTTGAGAACGATTGTGCCTTCCACTGGCTGCATCGCAACCGGAAACGCAGGTTCGACCTGCTTCAGGAGGTGCGATAGCATTATTTCTGGCGAAATGCGCACAGCCGTCGGAAAAGGGATGCAGCTCGATACACCGGCTGGTAGTGCCTGCCGGATCTCAGGCGCTCCGTTTCCATCCACAGGAAACCTCACTTCAACCATCATCCAGCCAGGATCGGGCCAAGTAATGCGATGCTTGTACTTTCGCGCCTTCGCAGCCTTGATGGCTGCCGCGCGCAGTGTGTCGGGCCCTTTCAGTACCTCTACACCGCGGACGGTCCCCCTCTTGCTCAGTTTCAAAGTCAACAGGACAATATAGTCCTCCAATTCGCGTTGTTCTGCTGTCGGGGTTGCTGAACCCGTGGAGTCTGGCGGCGTCTGATGACATTGAGCAAATGAGGTTGGGTTCAGACATACCACGAGCAAAATGGAGAGGCAGACTCTGTTGTGAAACCGCATACCCGCACCGCCCCAAAGAATGTACAGATCATTCTAGTCGCTGCACGCAGCGAGAGAGTCTTTACGTTTGTACCATTTGCAGATGTCCATTGGCGCTAACAGGCGATAGTTTTATTGACCAACGAACGGTGGGTATTGAATGAATGCTGAGTGCTAGACTGACCCCGCGTCTTTGTGTTGAGGTCTCACCTCATGCCCTCTGTTTGATGGTCTGCGCTAGCGCTGGCCGAGCTTGCTCCGTCTGCTGTTGACTCGGCTACCCGTGCCGCCTATCCTTGCGAGATAATGAACGTATGCCAAGAGCGGAGGCCGCTGTGACTGGGATTCAATTCGTTACCGACGACAAAGGCCACCGCGTGGCCGTGCAAATTGACCTCAAAAAGCATGGGGCCATCTGGCAAGACTTCTGGGACGGCCTTATTTCCGAATCACGGCGCAAGGAAAAAAGCACCCCTTACGAGCAATACCGCACCAGTCGCCTGAAGCGCAGCCGGTCGCGTGGCTAACTACTCTGTCGTCATCAAATCGTCCGCCCAGAAAGAACTCGACGCCCTCGACGATGCCGTCTTTAGTCGCATCGACCGCAGGATTGTGGCGCTGGCCGAAAATCCGCGCCCCGCAGGATGCAAGAAACTCAGAGGCCATAAAGACCAGTGGCGCATACGAATAGGCGACTGGCGTGTAGTCTACTTCATTGACGATCCAGCGAAGCGCGTAAGTATAACCCGCATCGCGCATCGCCGCGAGGTTTACGACGGCTAGCCGGATTTAAGTAACATCGGAAACACCGCTGAGGCAAGGTTGGATGGTGCTCGCTTCATGGCTTCCCACAATGAAAAGCTCGGCCTCATCGCCGGCAACGGCAAATTTCCCCTTCTCGTGCTCGACGCGGCGCGAGCCGAAGGATATGAAGTTGTGGTGGCCGCGATCAAGGAAGAAGCCTTCCCTGAGATTGAAGATCACGATGCGACCTCGGTTCACTGGCTCTCGCTGGGCGAGCTTTCAAAACTGATCAAAACTTTTCAGCAGGAAGGCGTGAGCCGCGCCATTATGGCCGGGCAGGTAAAACACAAACAGATTTTTTCCACCATCCGCCCGGACTGGCGTCTGGCCAAGCTTCTGCTCTCCCTTACCACGCGCAACACGGATAGCCTGCTCGGAGCCGTGGCGAGCGTTCTTGCGGAGGAAGGAATCACGCTGGAAAATTCCACCTGGCTGCTCGATCCCTTGCTGGCGAAACCGGGTGTGCTCACCCGCCGCGCACCGATAGAGCAGGAACGCAAGAACATCGACTACGGCCGCACCGTGGTTCGCCACCTCGCTCAATATGATATCGGCCAGACGGTCGTGATCGCCGAGTCCGCCTGCGTAGCCGTAGAAGCCATGGAGGGCACCGACGCCACCATCGAGCGCGCCGGACAAATCATGCGCTCGCTGCACGGAGACGCCTCCACGCTCAGCCGTGCTCTCACTGTAGTCAAAATCGCCAAACCCAATCAGGATATGCGCTTCGATGTCCCCGTGATCGGAGTGAAGACCATCGAAGTAATGCACGCTGCAGGCGCGACCTGTCTCGCGCTCGATGCCGGAAAGTGTCTGCTGCTCGACGGAGAGAAAGTTATCGATGCTGCGAACCCTGTGGGAATCGCAGTTGTGGCTGACGCGACGTCATCGTCCGACTAAAGCATCGGACTAATGGAAGATTAGAAGCCAATCTCATAAATAGCTTTGAAAGGGCACGGCTTTCAGCCGTGGCTCCCAGGACCCCGTAAAAACGCGGGCTAAAGAGGGTGCGTGAGAACTAGCTTGTAATTGTTTGCAAGATGAGGCAGAAAGAGAGGTATGGGACGATTTCTGCCGTACCAGCCGGATCAGGCGTATCTAGTGCCGCCCAGCGTAAGGGATGAGTTGGGGGAAGATCATCTGTGTTTCTTCATCCATGGGGCGGTGGAGCACATGGACTTGAAAAGTTTCGAGCAGGTTTATGGGGAAGAAGGAGGAGCGCTGTATTGTCCGGCGCTGATGTTGAAAGTGTGGTTGTATGCCTACGCGCTGGGGATCACGTCGGCGCGGCGACTGGAGCAGCGCATCCGGGAAGATCTGGGTTTGCGCTATCTGGCGGGGGGAGCGCGGCCGGACAACTGGGCGCTGAGTGCGTTTCGGCGGCGGCACGCGCGGGGATTGAACGACGTGTTCACGCAAGTGCTGGAGATGGCGCGGCAGATGAAGCTGGGACGGTTGGGACAGGTGGCGATCGACTCGACGCGGATTCACGCGGCGGCGTCGCGGAACCGGCTGGAGACCGAAGAGCGGTTGCGGCAGGAGCGGAGCCGGCTGCGGCGAAGCATCCGCCAGTGGCAGAAGCTGTGCGATGAGGACGATCCCAACGAAGGGGCGGGCACGCGGGTGCATCTGGAAAAATTACAGGAGCAGTTGCAGGCGATGCCGCGGAGATTGGAAAAGTTGCGCAAGAGCGGGATGAAGAAATTATCGCGCACCGATGCGGATGCGCGCTTTCTACGGGAGCGGAGCGGGTTTGCGCTGGGCTACACCGCTGAAGCCGCAGTGAATGAAGACCACCTGATCGTTGGGCAACGCGTGACGCAGAATGCGGCGGACAACAGCAGCTTGATCCCGATGGTGGAGGAGGCGGAGCGGCAGAGCGGAGCCACGGCGGAAAAGATTTTGGCCGATGCCGGATTTTTCTCGCTGGAAAATATCGAGGAACTGGAAGGCGGGGGCCGGGAGGTGTACTTGCCGGATTCGAATCTGGCGCGGGAGTTGAACACGGGGCAGCGTTGCGCGCCCATCCGGCTCAGCCCGACGCAGCGGCGCATGCGACAGAAATTGCGCGGGCCGACCGGACAAGCGGTCTATCGGCGACGCAAGGCCTTAGTAGAACCGGTTTGGGGAACGCTAAAAGAACAACGAGGGATGAGGCGGTTTCGGTTGCGGGGATTGGCAAAAGTAAGCATCGAGTTCACCCTGGCTGCCATCTCGTACAACCTGACCCGGCTGCTGGCCAGCCGCCAGTTGGGCCGAAGAAGTTTTCAACAACTGTAGGCAAAGTGACCGCGATGCAACGCGTTCTCACGCGGTCTCTGAAGCCCCTGAGGAGCGTCCTGGTTCCTTTATGAGATAGCTGATAGCTTCTAGACTACCTGGCTCGCACGGAATGCGCGGCTCGCCACGGAGTTGCGGCATGGCGTTTGCGCAGCTGGTGGCGAGCCTTTGTGAGGTCATGCGCGGTCTGCAAATTCATCCAGAATTCGGGTGAGTTCTTGAAATATCCGGCCAACAGTAAAGCCGTTTCCGGCGTAAGGCCTCGCTTCCCGCGCACAAGTTCATTCACTCGATTTAGGGAAATGGCGAGCCCCCGTGCCAAGTCCGCTTGGCTCAGACCGAGCGGAACAAGAAATTCTTGCAACAAGATCTGGCCGGGATGAGTAGAGATGCGATGGCTCGGCAACATGATGGTTCTCCTCAGTGATAATCCGTACATCGCACGTCCGATGCCCTGCCGTCGACGAAACGGAACACCACGCGATATTGATCATTTATGCGGACGCTATAGAATCCTGCCCAATTGCCTCGCAACTTCTCCAGCCGGCTCGAAGGCAGAACGCGCAAGTCTTCCAGCGTAGTGCTGGCGTTTAGAAGATCGAGCTTTGCCCGAATTCGTGCCCATAGCATAGTCGCAATTCGACGGGCAGCCTTCGTGTCATGCCCGTGGAAGATGTCTTCTGTCGTTTTGTCTCCAAAGGAGACAATCATTCTGTGCTAGTATACACGATTACCGTGTATGCGTGCGTCGATTGACCTTAAGTGTAAGTGTAGGAGACGCTGAAAACAGATGGCCTCCAAAAACCCCGAGTCCGACCTGATCGCCGACCAGCTTCGCCGCGCCTTCGAAGGCGATGCCTGGCACGGTCCAGCTCTCCTCGAGCTGTTGCAAGATGTCGACGCTGCCAGCGCCGCAGCCAAGCCTGTGCCCGCCGCTCACAGCATCTGGGAGCTTGTGCTTCACATTGCCGCGTGGGATGGTGCAGCCCTTCGCCGCATCGGCGGTGAGAAAATCCAGCTCACCGGCGACGCGAATTTCCCGGTTGTTCCCAAACCCACCGAAGCCGCATGGCGCAAGGCCGTTGATCACGCCAGGCACACGCACGATGCGTTGGTGAAGACGGTTGCGTCCCTGCCCGAGTCCCGCCTTCGCGATCGCGTCCCCGGCAAGAAATACGATTTCTACCATTTGTTGCATGGCGTCGCGCAGCACGAACTCTATCATGCCGGACAGATCGCCATCTTGAAAAAAGCGCAGGGTCTCTGATTAGGGGAATTGCGCAATTACCCAATCACAAAATTACTCAATCGGACCATGCTCTTTCCAAGCTTAACGTTTACAATTCCTGAGTCCAGTTGGCAACCGGCCACTCGAGAGCTCCTGAACTGCAAGGTGACAATCCGATCTCCGTCGCGGTAGTCGGTGTGGGCGTCTTCGGACGCAACCACGCCCGAGTCTATCGAGAACTCGAGCAGCAAGGCGAACCCGTTCGCCTGGTGGGCGTAGTCGATCCCAATCTTGACCGTGCCGATGCAGTCGCCCGCGAGTTCGGATGCCGCTCCTTCGGCTCGGTTGAGCAGATGCTCACCACCCACAGCGAAATTCGCGCGGCATCCGTAGCGGCCCCGACTATCCATCATCTTGAAGTGTCCCGCGCGCTCATGGAGGCCGGTGTAGACGTCCTCATCGAGAAACCGCTGGCCGCATCGCTCGCCGAGGCGGATGAATTAGTGCAACTCGCCTTCACTCACAAGCGCGTTGCCCAAGTCGGGCACCTCGAGCGCTTCAACCCCGCAGTCTGCGCCACGATTCCACTGCTCACGCAACCCATGTTTTTCGAAGTGCACCGCCTAAGCGTATTCACTCCACGCTCGCTTGACGTCGATGTCGTCCTCGACCTGATGATCCACGATCTCGACATCGTGCTCTCGTTCGTCAATTCTTCGGTGAAAGAAGTTCGCGCTGTCGGCCTTCCGATTCTCTCCGGCAAAGTCGACATCGCCAACGTGCGCCTGGAATTCGAGTCCGGATGCGTGGCCAACTTCACTGCCAGCCGCGTTTCTACCGAGCGCGTACGCAAGCTGCGGTTTTTTCAGCCCAACCAGTACATCTCCGTCGACTATGGACGCCAGGAGGTTCTCGTCTTTACCCTCGGAGCCGATGGAAGCGGTGCAGCGGCTTCGGGCACTCCTACTGTGAATCCGCAGATCAAAGTTGCCAAGCCGCCGGTCACTTCCGAAGAACCGTTGCACGCGGAGTTGAAATCGTTTCTCCACGCCGTGCAGCAGCGCTCCGCCCCCATGGTGCCGATCGAAGAAGGCCGCCGCGCTCTCGCCCTCGCCCTCGATATCGTTGCCGCAATTCGCGACCATGGAAGAAAAGTGGGCCTGGCTACCCGGGCGAAGGGTTAGGCGAGAAACTGATAGCACAGGCGCCGTCTGGGGCTTGGTTGGTGCAAAAATCCGCATTCAGTCCGGACGTGACCCAGCCCGACCTTCGTCACACCGCAATCTCCGCGATAAAGATGATTTCTCGCGAATGTGCGGTGTCGAACGGGCCAGCATCCCAGTCTCCGAACACCTCACGGACCACCAGTCCCGAGCAGGCGATCAGGGCCCCTAAGTGTTCTCGCGACGGAAACCGCAGAGTGCTGCTCGTGGTCAGCATCCCGTTCTGAAAGCGATAGGAAGTCTGGAACGAAATGAATTCCCCGTCCTTGCCAGTGATCTCCAACGTCTCGCGAAGTTGTCCGGAGGGCAACATGTGGACCAAAGGTGGCCGCGCTGCCCACTCACCAGCCCAATCCACGCGCGGATTGCGACTCTCAAATGCAACCCTGCCGCGCTCCTTGAGATGGCCACGCATGGTCCCCAATACCGCCAGCGCATCGGCGTCGGTAAGTAGGATTTGGAAAGCGTGTCCAGTCATCACGATCAAGTCGAAGCGACGATCCGCTTTGTAGTTCTGCGCAGAGCACTCGACCCACTCAACCTGTTCCGCGTGAGATTTACTTCTGGCAACAGCCAGCATCGCCGCTGCTGGATCGACACCCGTCACCCGGTGACCACGTTCGGCGAGGGCACAGCAGAGCGTGCCGGTACCGCACCCCAGGTCGAGGACACTGCATGGGCGCAGTCCGGCGAGGGAGAGGTAGAAGTTCGTATCCTGCGCCCGCGGGTTGGTGAGATCGTAAATCTCAGCGATCGAAGCGTTCTGATAGTCCATACCCCTGCCGCGCTGCCTCCAAGATCTCACACCAAACTCACGCGCAACTGTTTTACAAATGTTTACACACCTAAGTCCAACGCCATTTGTCAGTGAGCACAATCCCCGGAAAGATGCGAAAATAAAGATAACTTGGCCGTAACCGTTCGCTGGGTCATCTATAGAATGCCGGATGCAACGTGGCGAGGGGAACCCGTGTCTAACGGACAAGTTTAGTTCATGCCCATCACGCAAATTCCATTCCAGGATCCTGTGGCTCCTGACGAGAAGTCTCAGCCTGAACAGCTCGGCCTCTACGATACTCAAGGATGGGAAACTGCCTACCGCGATCTGAATGACGATGCCCGCGTCCCGCATCTTCTCATTCAGTTGCAGGACGATCTAGCCCGCTCGCGCCGCCGTGAGGCTGCATGGATTTCCATCATCGTCCACCTGATCCTCATCATTTTTCTTTATAAAATTGAGTGGTTCGAGAAGCTCATGCCTTGGCATTCCGTCGTTGCCGTAAAAATGGCTTCCAATGACAAAGACGTTACCTTCCTTGAACTCCCGCCCGACCTGCAAAAGCTCCAGCGTAAATCGAGCAGCAACGTGCTTTCCGATAAGGACCGAATCGCCACCACTCGTCATCCCGAACTTGACCCCAAAGAGTTGCGGAAAGCTCTAGCTACACCGCCTCCCGGAAGGCCAGGTCTGAGCGCACCGCCGGCGCCTCAGCAAGCCCCCGCTCAAGCACCCCCGGCAGTAGCGCAAAATCAGCCGCAACAGCAACAACCGCCCAACCCTCAGATCGCGCAGTTGCAATCTCCAGCCAAGCCGAATATCGCGAATGAGTTCAGTAAGTACGCTGGTTCCATGTCGGCGGGTAACGCCATTGAAGAGGCGGCTCGCGCGGCGGCAGCAAAGCGCGGCGGATCAGGCAGTGCTGGCGATAACGGAGATTTTGGCTTGGGCACCGGAGCCCATGGCCGCCAGCTCGGCAACCTCGAGGTTCTCAGCGATACTCAGGGCGTTGATTTCGGTCCGTACCTGCAGCGTGTTCTGCACGACGTTAAGACCAATTGGTACAACGCCATTCCAGAGTCCGCACAAATGAAGCACGGCAACCTGGTCATCGAATTTGCTATTACTAAAGATGGCAAGGTTGCGGGCATGAAGCTGGTGGCCTCCTCCGGAGACGTTCCGCTTGATCGCGCCGCCTGGGCCGGCATCGTCGGCTCCAACCCGTTTCAGCCGCTGCCCAGCGAATTTGGAGGACAATTTCTCGCGCTTCGCTTCCGATTCTTCTACAACCCCACCAAAGAAGAACTGGAATAAGGTTCGTGTCAAGGCAGGGCTTAACAGGCTGCGGGAAAAAACTTAAACGTAGGACGCGACCGTGGAAGAGCGGCGCTTCAGCGCCGCGTAAAGCAGTCAAAAATTCTTGGGGTTTCAGCCCCTGAGGCCCTGACGACTTACCCTACCACACCCTGCAGCGATTCTGATTCACCATCGGCGATCCCGCCTTGCAGTGGAATGCCTCTTGAAATTCCGGCATATTCGAGACCACTCCATTGGTTCGATACTTCTCCGGAGAATGCGGATCAACCGTGGCCCGCAATCTTTTCGTCTCGTCGCGAGTTTCGCCGCACCAGCTTTGTCCGTAACCCACAAAGAATCTCTGCTCCGGAGTGAGATCATCAATCGGTTGCAGATTTTCTCCCTTGGTGTCGTCCTTCCACGCCATGTAAGCCAGGATGAGTCCGCCTAGATCTGCAACATCCTCTCCCAGCGTCAGCTTCCCGTTGATCTTGATGTCATCAATAATCGTGTACGTCGAATACTGATTTGAAATGCAACTGGCGCGCTTCACAAACTCTTTGCCATCCTCCCCCGTCCACCAGTCGCGCAGGTTTCCCTGTGCGTCGAACTGCCGCCCTTCGTCGTCGAAGCCATGCGTGAGTTCGTGCCCGATGGTCCCTCCCGTATCTCCATAATTCGGAGCCGCGTCCGACTGCGGGTCGAATGCCGGAGGCTGCAACACTCCTGCCGGAAAATTAATGTCATTCATCTGCGGGTTGTAATAAGCATTCACCGTCGGAGGAGTCATGTCCCACTCCCCGCGATCCACGGGCTTGCCAATCTTAGCCAGTTGCCGGTCGAATTCAAATTTCCGGGACCGTTCCACATTGCCCAGCTCATCTCCGCGCTCGATATCGAGCTTGCTGTAGTCGCGCCACTTGTCGGGATAGCCAATCTTGTTCGCCATCCCATGCAGCTTCACCAGCGCCTGCTGCTTGGTGGCCGCGGACATCCAGGGCAACGAGTTAATGTCCCGTTCCATCGCGACATCGATTTCCTTAACCATCTTCAGCGCTTCCTGTTTTGCCTCCGGACTGAAATACTTTTCTACATAGACCTGCCCCAACGCTTCACCCAGATCGCCGTCCACGCCTTGCGCGCAGCGCTTCCATCGCGGTTGCAACTCCTGCTGGCCGCGCAAAGTCTTTCCGTAAAAAACAAAATTCTCATTCACGAAGGCCGACGAAAGAAACGGCGCATCGGCATGGACCAGGTGCCAGCGCAGATAGATCTTCCAGTCCGCCAGATTTTCTTTTGCCAGCTCCTCGTTCAAACCCTTGAAGAAGCCCGGGGACGCCACATTCAGCGACGCCAGTGATGGCAATCCAACTTTCGCGAAATACCCCTGCCATTGAAAATCTGGAGTGATCTTTTCCAGCTCGCCGCTTGTCATCTTGTGATCGAGATTCTTAGGTTCGCGCCTCTCTACCCGCGTCATCGAACCTTTGGCTAGAGCGGTTTCAATACGCATCACCGTCTGCGCCTCCGCTGCCGCCGTCTCCAAAGGATCGCCCAGCAATTCAAACATCTTCTGCACGTGCGCCACGTAGGCCTTGCGCAGCTCGACCGACTTGGCATCCTCTTTCAGGTAGTAATCGCGGTCAGGCAACCCCAGCCCTCCCTGGTCGGCCTCCGCGACCTCCTGCGTAGCATCCCTGAAATCCTGAGTCGAATCGAAACGAAACAGGACATTATCGTCGACCATCAGCGCAGCCGCATCGGCAAGTTGGGCCTTCGACCCAAGCTTCGCAATTCGCTCCAGCTCTGGCTTGATCGGCTCTGCGCCCTTGGCCTCAATCGCTTTTTCGTCCATGCAGGAAGAATAGTAGTCGCCAATTTTCTGGGCAGCCGCACTGCGCGTGGCATCGGGCGCCTCAGCCGCCTCCAGAATTCCGCGCAGCCTTCCCAGATTCTCATCGTGCATCTTCGCATACGTGTCCCACGACGATTGATCCGGAGGAATCGGATTCGCCTTGATCCATCCCCCACAGGAGTATTGGAAGAAGTCCACGCAAGGATCCACGCTGCGATCCATCGACGTTACATCCAGCGCCGGCTCATGCTTCGGCGCGGCAGACGCGGGTTGCTGCGCCGTGGCTAAAGAAGGAAGCAATATGACGAGAAGCGCGATGACAGCTGGACGCAGAATTCCCATAAGATCCTCTTTCGGTTTTTCATGACATGACACTGCACAGACAGACCGATCGCCGAGATCGATACCATCGCGACCCAAGAGTATAAGGGTTGGCGTCCACTGTAGTACGGAATGATGCTCGGAATGCTACCAAACGGAGCGCAAAACGAGTCCGGAGGCCGAAAGCCGGAGCCCGAAAGCCGCCTCTAACTCTTCCGCAGCCGGATCGATCCATCCCCGGTGTGAATCACCAGGAGATTCCCGCCCCCGTTGATCTTGCCATGAACTTCATTTTCGCGAATCTTGCCCTCGGTCGTCACCGGCATCTCCAGATCGATGTGGCCATCGCCGGTATGCAGATCAACATCGGCCGCAAAGTTTTCCGGGACCTCCAGAGTCACCGAGCCATCCCCGCTTTCGAGCCTCCAACCGGAGGCCAGGACTGACCCGGTATTCGCGCGCGCCTCCAGGCGCCCGTCGCCCGTCTTCAGTTCAAGTTCGTCAAAACGCCCATTCGCCCGAATATGTCCATCCCCCGTCGTCGCCCGAAGCTTTCCGTCCACCTGATCGAGATCCTGTGAGCCATCGCCACTTCGCAATTGCATCTCGCCCTTAAAGTTTGCCAGGTCGATCTTGCCATCGCCGGTGTGCAGATCCACCCGCCCTTCGCGCGGCATGTGGATGTCGACCTCGACCCGATGCTGGCCCCAGTCAATCGTAATTCCATGCCGCGGAAAGCGCACATCGATCTCGACCACGTCCCCCGTCTGACGCTCTTCAATCCGGATGCCGTCGCCGCCGATCTTGTAGTGCGCCGTCGTCACCTTGGCTTCAATCGTGTTCTGCTCCCAGGTGGAGACGTGAATGTTCGCGTCGGACGTGTCCACCCGCAGATCGGGCTTGCCCGTGAGTTTATAAGTCTTCGACCATTCGTCAGCCCTCGCCGGCAGCGCCGCCCAGGAGCAAACCACGCCGGCAAAAATCGCAACCGGCAACCAACATTTGAAACCCATGCGTTTCATAAAATCCTCCGCCGGGAAGCATACTTCCGCCCAGCCTCTCAAACGTGATTACGGACCATCCGTGAGGTCAGTTCCATGGAAATCCGAGTCACCTTAAAATACATGTGGGGATAGCAAATACATGTGGGGACAGCCGCCCTCGCCTGCCCTGAGCGGAGTCGAAGGGGCTGTCCGCCGAGCGAAGCTCGGCAGGTTTTAAACCACGGGGATCGATGCCTACATCAGGCCGATTGCGCGGCGTATTCTTTTCAACAATCACTTCCTCGAACATGCGGAACATTTCCTACACTCCCATCGCCTTCTGAATCTCCCCCGCAATGCTCGCGGTCAGCGTCTGCATTTTCTCTTCCGACTCCGCCTCCACCATCACGCGCGCCAATGCCTCGGTGCCCGAATACCGCACCACCACTCTTCCGTTTCCATCCAACTCGCTCTCCGCGATGTCAATCGCCCGCTGCACGCCAGGAACGTCTGCAAACGGAATCTTCTCTCTCACCCGCACATTCTGAATCTTCTGCGGAAACACCTTCAGGTCGCTCACCAATTCCGCCAGCGAGCGCCCGCTCCGCACGATCACATCCATCACTCGCAACGCCGTCAGCAAGCCATCGCCGGTAGTCGCATCGCCATCGCGAAAAATAATGTGCCCCGATTGTTCCCCGCCCAGCGTTGCTCCCGTCTTCAACATTTCTTCTAAAACGTATTTGTCCCCCACGTTCGCCCGCAACATGCGGATGCCTGGCTTCTTCAGCGCGATCTCGACTCCCATGTTCGACATGGTAGTCGCCACCACGGTGTCGCCCTTCAACCTTCCCCGCGCTTTCAAATCGCGCGCCGTCAACAGCAGAACTCCGTCTCCATTCACCACCCGGCCCTCGCCGTCGCAGAACAGAGCGCGATCGGCATCTCCGTCAAAGGTCACGCCCAGATCAAATTTTCCGCCTGACTCGGCCACAGCCCTGCCCAACGTCTCCGGATGCAGCGCCCCGCAGCCATCATTAATATTCCTTCCGTCCGGCGTGACATGCATAAAAGTCGCCTGGATTCGCATGCTCCGAAATAACTCCGGAGCCTCCGCTGTAGCCGCTCCATTCGCGCAGTCCACCAGAACGCGTAATTTGCTCAAGTCAGAAGACACGCTGCCGGCCAAATCTTCGATGTACGCCTTGCGCAGACCAGACTCCCCCGGCAGGGACGGCGCAGCAACCTTCAGTGCCGTGTCGTCCACGGCCCTAGGAGTCTGCAGCAGAGCGAAGATTTCTTTTTCAATCGCCAGCTCCCGCGCATCCGTTAGCTTGAATCCATCCCCGGAAAAAACTTTGATCCCGTTATCCGTCCACGGATTATGCGACGCCGAGATCACTACTCCCGCCGCAAACCCGCGCGCCCGCGCCAGATAAGCAACTCCGGGCGTCGTAATCACGCCCGCGCTGTGCACCTCCACTCCCACTGCGGCCATTCCTGCCGCCACACGGTCCGCAATCCATCCGCTCGATTCGCGCGTATCCTGGCCCATTACCGCCTGCGCCGACCGCGTAGTGCGCACCAGATCGTGTCCCAGCGCTCGCCCGATCAAATACGTACTCTGCGCCGTCAGCGGAAACTCCCCGGCCACGCCGCGTATCCCATCGGTGCCAAACAATTTTCGTATCTGAGTATTCATAATTTCTTAGGAATCAAAAGTCTTGTCATTCCGGCCGGCGCAATCCCTCCCTGAAAGGGAGGGATTGTGGAGAGGAGAGCCTGCCCTAAGCTTGCCGCTGGCAACCTGCTCTGCCTTTTTTACAACTCCAACGCCGCCCTCAATGCCCATTCGCCGGCACACTCTTTTCCATAATCACCGTCACCCGCACGGGCGTCGACTGCACCACCTGCACCAGCGCATCCGGAACATACACGTTCGTCACAAAAGTCGCCTGCGTCCTGGTTCCCGAAGCATCTACCGGATCAGTCGTCGCCGCATCCACCATTTCTACGTGATGTCTCGGCCCGGTAATCGAAACTCTTTCGGGGTCGACCATCACCTTGCCAATCTGTTCGCCTTCGATAAAGTTCCCCGTCACGCGCGGATGAATTTCCACCTCTCGCGTGAGCCGCGTGTCAAAGCTCAGATGCACCTGCCCTGGCACCACCTGTACCACGTGCAGCTCCCGGTCGTGGCGAATCTGCTTTGCCGTCAAATCAAAGGTGCGCTCCCCCGGCACTGCATCTCCCAACTCAAGTTCCGCGTGGATGTCCGCCGAGCGCAGGTCTCGGATTAATCTCTCGGGCCCGCGAATTCGAATCTGCGCCTCCGGAATCGTTACCGAACTGATTTCCAAATGTGCGGGCACGTGTTGAAACTCAATCGGCACCCGTACTGCCACTTCCGCCAACTCCTGATCCGGAGAAATTGCCAACCATAGCCCAGTCGCGATCAGCAGCGACAACACCTTCAGCCAGAAATTATGCAGCACCCATCGCCGAAAGAATCCGCTCATAGCGGACGCTCCGATTCCGCCTCGGCGTCGCCGTCCGCACCCATCTGCGCCCGCAACCGCAGCGGCGATTCCTCTCCCGAATCTGCTTCCTCAATTTGTCCGACAACCGTCGGCAGAGCCACTGGTGCCATATACCGCCGCAGTTCGCTGCTCAGCCGCTCGCGTAATTGCTCAGCCGTTAGGTCCCGTTCAATCTTGCCGCCCACCGCCATACTGATCGCGCCTGTCTCTTCCGACACAATCACCGCGATCGCGTCCGTCTCCTCAGTGATCCCAATGCCCGCCCGGTGACGCGTCCCCATTTGCGTCGACAGCACAGGATTCATCGACAGCGGCAGGAAACATGCCGCCGCCGCCAACCGGTCCTTCTGAATGATCGCTGCCCCATCATGTAGCGGCGCGCTCGGCCGGAAAATTGTCGCCAGCAGATCGTAAGAGAGCTTCGCATCCATTGCGACGCCGCTTTCGATGTAGGTCCGCAATCCAATCTCGCGCTCAATCACAATCAACGCGCCCGTCTGGTGTTGCGAAAATAAATTTGCCGCCAGCACGATGTCATCATACGAATCACCGCCCGGTGCTGCTCCGCGCAGAAAACTTACCCGCCGTCCAACGTCCGATAACACATGCCGGATCTCCGATTGAAACACCACTATCAACGCGAACACCACGTAGGGCAATAGATGGCTCACCAGCCAGTTCAGTGTGACCAACTCGCCGATTCGCGCCAGGTAAAATGCCACCGCCACGGCCGCCAGTCCCGCCAGCATTGGCGCGGCGCGCGTTCCGCGGATCATCACCAGCACTTCGTAGATGATCACCGCCACCAGCAGAATGTCGAGCACCGTGAACGATACTCTCCACCATGGCGCCATCAATTGCGTCACAGAATCTCCCTGCGCGCTGAATTTCCCAGTGCGGAACACTACATTCTAATGCACCGCTGGTGACAGGAAGGTGATGAGGGAAAACTTCAGGTGGATTTTTCGGGATAGTGGTCGAACCACTCTACCGTTCTGTTGGGTTTGGATTCCTTAATGCACGTCGCTATGGTTTTACCTTCGCGAAACCTCAGTGCCCTTCGTTAACTATCTCCGTGATTATGACAGTTAGGTTCCCCGCTGGCGCTAGGACAAGAATCGGGGCAGGCGTTCTCGGATGGTGTCGTGCAGGCAGCGATGTTGTTTGCGCATGGCTGCCCGATCGCGCGGAGGAACTTTGTAAATCTGCATGGAAATCTCGACCACCGTGCGATCCAGTGCGCGGAGAGCGCTGAGGAGCCTGTCGAGGTCGCTGGCTCGGAAGCCGTGGGAACGCAAATTTCGCCATGGCTGGCTATTTGGGTGTGACATTGGATTGCCTCTCGGAGCTGCCACATTGATAGCGCATCTCAGAGACGAAGGGAAACGCAAACAATTGATCATTGCGATCACTTATTGGGGGGATAAACAGGGCACAAGAAGACCTACGCCGCCCCAGCTCCAAGGTCGATGGGTGTAACCAGCCGAATCACGATCGGGCGATACCCGCGTCCCGTTCCGATCCGTCGTCGACTCTGCTAAACATCGACGAGCGCGCGCAGAGGCCCCAACCAGGGTTCGTAGCGTCGCCAGCGCGCGATGGAGGTGCGATAGATCGGCTGCCGGGCCTGCCACTTGCTGGGTGTGTTCACAGCACGCGGATTGCTCTCGGGGCGCAGGCACGCATCGTTCCATGCCAGGCCGCAGGCGGCGATGATCCGCCGGATGACCGGTTCGGGCGCGCGGGTCAGGTCCTCGTAATCGACTTCGAGGAAGCGATCCGCCGGCAACACGCTCCGCCAATGGTCGATGAGCCGCTGGTAGCTGCGGAAATACCCGACCAGTTCGGCGCCTCCGGTCGGAAACGCCAGGCTTGGATGGAAATGAGTTTGATGGATCGACAACGCCGTGTCGACCGCATCGCGGCGGCAATGGATGATGATTGCGCGCGGAAATGCCACGTGGATCAGCCCGGCCCAGAGAAAGTTGAACGGCATCTTGTCGGTCACTCGCGCCGCCGTCGGCGCGATTGCGCGCAACACGCCGAGATAATCTACCGCCGCCTTGGTTAAGAATTCCGGGACCAGATTCTCTGGCGTCGCGTTCCCAGCCGCGTCGTTCCCGGTCAAACCAGCGCGGTGCCACTCCGACCCGCGCTGGTTCCAGAAATGCAACTCGCCGCCGGCCTCGACCTCGGGATGCACGGAAACAATCTGCTCGACGAGAGTTGTGCCCGACCGCGGCATGCCGATGATCAGCACCGGGGTCGCATCCGAGCTGCCGAGTTCAGGCGCCCGCGCGATGAATTCGGGTGTGCAGCGGGCGATCAGGCGATCGACCTCGATGGAGAACGCGGCCGAGTCGAACGACGCAGAGCCGCGGCGCACGGCGTCTGCGGCGTCGAAATGCTGCATGGCCAAACCGTAGTCGCCAAGATCCTCGGCCGCCTTGCCAATCGCGAGGTGAAGTCGCAGACGTTGCCCGGCTTCCAGTCCCGGTGTCGCCAGGGCGGCTTCCATCTGTTGAAGCAGACCGTCGTCATGGTTTGTAACGGGGCGACACCGGACCAGATCGTAATAGCTTCCTGCCAGTAGCGGCGCGATCGCAATCGCGCGTTCGAAGCATGCACGGGCCTCGTCGAAACGGCCGAACTCAGTAAGCAAATTGCCCAGCAAATCATACGCCATGGCGTTCCTCGGATCGGCCACCAGCGTCTCTCGCAATACCTGTTCGGCTTCCTGATTGCGATCCGCGGTCAGCAGCGCCCGCGCCTTGCCAAGGCGGCCGAAGCTGGTCCCACCGCCGGTCGCCGCCGCGCGCCGGAAACAGCCGATCGCCTTATCGCGATGGCCCACTGTGTACGCCAGGGCGCCGGCGCGGAACCATGCCTCGGTCAGGGACGGGAGCAACTCAGTGGCGCGGTGGTACGCAACCATTGCCCCGCCGATGTTGCCCACCTTCTCCAAGGCGATTCCCAGGCGGAAATATGCATCGGTGTAGCGCGGATTGCTGGCGACGGCCTGCTGCAAGGCCGCTATGGCATCTGCTACGCGGCCAACCTCGAGGCAGGCGAGGCCGAGATCGTGCTGAATGATGGGATTGGACGGCTGCAGCAGCGCCGCATCGCGCAACGGCGTGATCGCATCGGCTGGTCGCCCAGCCCTGAGGAACTGACCAGCCAATGCCAGCAGAGGCGTTACCGGCTGCGGCGTGACTGGATTTGGAGACTGTGACATGGAGCGTACCTGTCGTGGGAACGTGTGGCGTGGCTATCGGAATCGCCCCCGCAAATTGTCACCCGACCATGATCTGCCAACAGAACCACAAACTCCTGCATGTTACCAACGCAAGATAAATGGTTTGTAAATAATCTTGCAGCGTAGGAAAGTGCCCTCACGGCACACGCGCACGTGGACAAGGCTCCTCGCCTGTCAGCTTTTCAAGATGGCGAGAGAGGGGTGGGAATTGGAATGTCCAGTTCTTCGTCTCTGCTTAATTTCCGGCGTCCGGCTGTTCCGATACGCTTGCTGCAATCGATGGCTTGATCGCCAACATCGCAGCGGGTCCCGTCTCGCGAAGAAAAAGTGTGACCAGAAATAACAGCCCGCTGCCAGCCGCCGCCAGCCACATGGTCACGCTGAGACCATGTCGCTGTGCCAATGCGCCCGCCAAAATTGGCGCTGCAGTCGCACCCATGACCTCTCCGGCCAGCGTTGAAAGGCCTATGGACGTGGCGCGGAATTGAGGGGGCACACTTTCAGTGGGCACCAGAACCAGGACAACGCTGGCAATGGCCTGGCCGGAATTGGCTGCAAAAACGATTAACGCCAGCACCACCGGATAGACATACAGCGCTGGCACGAGGAAGGCGAGCGGAACCAATGCCGACATCGCCGCCATCAGCAGCAAAATCGGTTTGCGGCCCCATCGGTCGGAGAGTGACGGAAGCAGAAAGCCCAGAAAGAAGCTGCCCAGTCCGCTGGCGCCGAGGAGGAAACCGGCTGTCGTCGCGGACTGGTGAACCACCTCCGTAATGTATAGCGGGGCGAACACATTCAGCGCGAACAACCACGACATGAATCCCGCCGCTCCCAAACAACACAACCAGATGTTGCGGTAGCGGAGAATTGAGAAGTACTCAGACAACGATGGCTTCTCATGGATGCCGCTCCCCGCGGCGGGCTCTTTTACGAACTTCCAAACCAGAACACTCATCACCAGTCCCGGTGCGCCGGCCACAAAGAATGCCAGCCGCCAACCCCAACGCGCCGCCAGCTGGGTTGTCAGCACCGGGGCGGCAGCCAGGCCGACAAGCGCCGCCGCACTGACCACGAGGCCTATGTTTCGTCCACGGCGATCGGGCGGCGAAGACTCTTCGATGAGCGCCGTCATCGTGGACCAGGCCGGTCCCCCTGCCGCTCCCATCAGCGCGCGCACCAGCAGCAGTTGCGGAAAGCTATGAATCAGTCCGGACGCCGAGGACAGGATGGAGAAGGCAAATACCGCGGGAACCAGCACGGGCTTGCGGCCAACCCGATCCGACAAGGCGCCGAAAACAAAAGTCGCTACTGCCCAGGTGATGGCCAGCACCGATGCCACAATGCCCACCTGTCCGTGACTGAGATGAAATTCCGGCGCGAAGTAAGGCGCAAGATACAATGCCGACATCCGGCCCAGGAAGACCGTGCCCCAGGTGAAAAACAAAATCGCGACCAGGCTGGTTTCGTAGCGGGGGGAGCGGTTCATGCCGCCGCATCATAGCAAAGGTGTCATGGTGTAGGCCACGCCTAGCGCCGGTTTGGTGGGTCGGCCTGAAGAATTAAGCGTCTTCCCGTTATTTGCATCCATCCTGGGCGAAGCCGTTTTTCAGGCAGAGCGAAGGATCTCGCGTGGACAACTTCGCAGATGGTACGCCCGAGATTCCTCGCCCCGCTGTTAAAAGCGCGGGGCCTCGGAATGACGCCTCCTGAAAGAGCGAGGCCCGTTCGGCAAGCTCACACAAATAGTTTTTTGTTGATCGGAATAGCGTTTTCGCGGCAATAGCTGAGATAGTGATCCATAAACCAGAAGACATCGAGGGTCTCGAGTAAGCCATCGTTTTCGTCAAAGAATTCCAGCGATCCGTTCAGCCAGAAAACCGTCTTCATGCCCTGGTCGGAAACCAGGGTATGAATGGCGCCGGGACTTTCCTGCACGTAGCTGCCGGCGCGCGCGACCCAGTCGTATTCGAGATAACGCCAACTGCCTTCCAGGGTATAACCAAAAACTCGCCCACGATGGCGATGCCGGCCCAACCTGCCTCCCGACTTCACCCATAGAACATTCGCGTACATGTTCGTCCTTACGTCGAATGCCAGATGACGAATAAAAACATTCGGCCGGAAAGGAACCCAGGGAGATTCATCCTCTCCCGCGCCGACATGGATATCAGGGAAAGCATATTCCCGCACAACGGCATCAATACTGCTCTTGGCATCGAGAATGGGCATAGAGTCTCCTCACTGCGACCGCCATAATTTAATCCGAATCGTTTTGTCTGGCAATGCCGGCTCATTTTTGGCGGAGGTCGACTTACCTCGCCTTGCGTCCCCGAGTTTCCAAAGTTGACGTACTTCGAGGAGCCGGCACGTATAATGCCGCACTGACCAGAAAGAGCCTGAAGACGCAGGATTGCAGCCGGCATACAGCTGCCCCACGAGGCGAAGAAATGAACGCTCGCGACCTGATCGCCATTGACGTGCACGTTCACCTTGAAAGCGAAGACGACCAGAACGCGGCCAACGAAGCGGCAAAGAAATACTTCGGCAATTCCGGCGTGGACCGCGACCGCCATGCTCTGGCTGAGTATTATCGCTCGCGCAAGATCGGCTGCGTGATTTTCAGCGTGGACGAACGGCTTACCGGACGCACACCCATTCCCAACGACGAGGTCGCGGCCTTCGCCGCCGAAAATTCCGATATTATGTTTGCCTTCGCCAGCGTAGATCCCATGCGCGGCAAAGCGGCGGTCGAAGAAGCGAAACGGCTGATTGCCGCGGGCGGCATTCGCGGTTTCAAACTACATCCTCCCGTGCAGCAGTTCCATGCCAATGACAAATTGGCCTACCCTTTTTATGAAGTCCTCAACCAGGCCAAATTGCCGGTGATCTTTCATACTGGCCACAGCGGCATCGGCGCAGGGTTGCCAGGAGGAGGCGGGGTCCACTTGAAATACGGCAACCCGATGGATATTGACGACGTGGCGGTCGACTTCCCCGACATGCCGATCATCATGGCGCATCCCTCATTTCCCTGGCAGGACGAGGCTATCTCAGTGTGTCTGCACAAGCCGCAGGTATATATCGATCTCTCGGGCTGGTCACCGAAGTACTTCCCGCCGATACTCGTGCAATATGCGAACACGCTGCTCAAGCACAAGGTGTTGTTCGGCTCCGACTATCCATTGATTTCTCCCGACCGATGGCTGGCCGATTTCCAGAAACTACCTATTCGCGATGAAGTGCGCCCGCTGATCCTGAAGCAAAATGCCATGCGCCTATTTGGTCTGGAGGGGTGAGGAGGCTGTTGCTGGAAATCCTGCAAGTTCTTCGCTGAGGTGTTTTTATCTTCGAGAGGATTCGAGGAGTTTGCAGAATGTTGTATGCATTGTTGTAGGGTGACCTGCAACTCGCGTAGTAAAATGTGGAACGGATTTCGCCGAATTGCATGCGTATCCGATTTGCATACAAATGTCGGGCAAGAATTCAAGGGTAATCGTCAGAATACGCGAAATGATTCTGCATGGGGAACTGCCTCCGGGCAAGCGCGTGCGAGAGGTCGAACTTGCGGCCAAGCTCGGAGTTTCCCGGACCCCGGTTCGTGAGGCTCTACCCATCCTCGCCCAGGAAGGTGTACTGACTCAGCTCGATACCCGCGGTTTTGTCGTAAGGGCGTTTACGCCGCAGGAGATCATGGATGCCATCGACGTCCGCGGCGCGCTCGAAAGCCTGGCGGCTCGTATGTTGGCGGAACAAGGGCCGTCCCGGCGCCTTATCCGCTCACTTCACGAATGTCTCCGTGAGGGAGACGAAATCTTTGCCAAAGGACAGCTGGTTCTGGCAGACGAAGCGCGGTACGGCGACATGAATCGACAATTCCATTCGCTGATTGTCGAGGGATCTGGGAGCAAAGTCGTCGCCGAGGCGCTCGAGCGCAACGGGCGAATTCCATTTGCGGCCGCGCATGCCATCGCTTTTGACAAAATTGATCTTCCCCGCATGTACGACCACCTGCTCTACTCGCACCGCCAGCATCACGCAGTCGTCCAGGCGCTGGAAAACGGTGAGAGCTCTCGCGTGGCCGCCCTGATGGCCGAGCACGCGCAAGGAGCAAAGATAAGCATGAATCTTTCGCGTGGTAGTTTGCGATCGGTGGGGGCAGCTTCAGAAATCTCAGCTCTCGACCGTTAATTACGAAACATCCGGGTGTGAGCCGCAACTATCTCCCTCCCAAACGTTGGCCGGCACCAGAAGTTCGCCGCGAAAAAGCGCGCGAGCTGTTCGAAGCAGGCTCGAGCGGACCACCTTCACCTCGCCGCCGTTGTGCTCCACCTGAAACTCCACCGAAAATTCGCCGCTGGGATGCTCAATCGAGAACCGTTGCGCTGGCCCGTCATGCAGGTGCACGATACCGCGAGCGACGGAGCCGGGGAGAATACATGCCGTGCCGACCGTCACCGCCATCAAAACTCCGATGGCCGAGTGACATTTGTGGGGGATAAAAGTGCGGGTCATTACGTGCCCGCCGGATTGCGGCGGCGCAATCAGGGTTATCTTTGGAACCACCTTCGAACGCACGTCGCCCAAGCCCATGCGCTCCCCGGCCAGGATGCGAATCACCTCCAGACGTGTTTTGAGTTCCTGGTCGGAGTTAAGGTCGACCGGGGTTTCGTATCCGGATTTCCCAAGATCTGAAGCGCGCAGCACAACCATAGGCATGCCGTTGTCGATCAGGGTCGCTTCGATTCCGTCGATCTGGTCGATCATGTTGCCGGTCGGCAATAGAGCGCCGCAAACTGAGCCAGCAGTATCGCGGAAATCGATGCGAATGGCAGCCGCCGTGCCCGGTACCCCGGCAATGGATGTTTCTCCTGCGTATGTTACTTGGCCACCCGCCGTGGGAACATGGGCAACGGCCACCGTTTCCGTGTTGACCATATAAATCGTAACCGGAGTTATTGGGTCCCTGGGCGCAATCAAGCCACGTTCGATCGCAAAGGGCCCAACACCGGCAAGCATGTTTCCGCAGGTCGGAGTTACGTCGACTAGTGGCCGATCCACGGAAACCTGAGCAAAGAGATAATCGACATCAATCCCAGGGCGCGAAGAACGGGAAACGATGGCCACTTTGCTGGTCAGAGGATCTGCGCCGCCGACGCCATCGATCTGTCTGCTATCGGGCGAACCCATGGCTGCCAGCAACACTCGGTCGCGTGTCGGCACGTCGCCGGGCAGATCGCTGGCCAGGAAGAAAGGCCCTTTCGATGTGCCACCGCGCATCAGCGTGCAAGGGATGGCGGTTTGCGAGGTTCGCGACATTGCAGAAAAAGTTTCAGATGTATTTAAGCCCGAGGTCCGCGACCTTTTTGCGCAAGCCGTAGATGTCCAACCCGAGTTCACCACGGGCCAGCCGCTCACGAGTCGCGTCTTCCTTCCGAGCCCGCTGCTCCGCTGCGGCAGCCACATCAGGCGCCGCGGTCCGACTCACAACGACGACTCCGTCGTCATCTGCGACGATCACGTCGCCGGCTTCCACGGTTGCGCCCGCGCATACCACCGGAACGTTCACCGATCCGAGTGTGCTCTTGACCGTTCCCTGCGAATGGATGGCACGGCTCCAAACGGGAAATTTCATTTCCGCCAGAGGGCGAATATCACGGCAACCCGCGTCAATCACAAGTCCGCGCACTCCATGCGCACGCAGCGAAGTCGCCAGCAATTCACCGAAATAGCCGTCTGTGCACGGTGAAGTCGGAGCCACAACCAGAATATTTCCTGCGCGGCACACTTCGACGGCCACGTGGATCATCAAGTTGTCCCCCGGAGGAAGCGAAACAGTCACAGCGGCACCGGCTATGGTAGCGCCGGGGAAAATCGGGCGCATGTAGGAGGCAAGCAAGCCGCAACGTCCTTGTGCTTCGTGCACCGTGGTCACGCCGAATTTCTCTAGAGCGGCGACGACCTCGGCAGGTGGCTGCTCCACGTCGCGAACCACAACACGTTCGTTCATGCCAACTCCTCCGTAACTTGAGGAAACACGCGCTGATAGGCTTCTCCATATTTGATGGTGCGATTGGAATTGCGCGTGGCCTGCACACCGCGCTGTAATGCGACCCGCTCGTAGTAATGCCAGAGATGCTCCTGGGCGTTCATGGCTTTGAAGGCTTCATATTTCTTGGGCCAAACCGGAGTGATATCAAGCAGCACCTGCGGCTTGAATTCGCACTGTTCCGGCTGGTGAGGTTCGAACAGAAACATCGGTGGCGCGCCGATTGTCGGCGTGCCCGGTTCGTGCCCATGCGCCTGCGCTACAATGCGCGCCTCCTGTGCGGCGTGGGAAACCAGGGGATGATCGAAATTGTAAGGATCTTTGAACGAGTGCGTGAGGACAAATGCCGGCCGTACCTTCCGGTAAATCGCAGCCAGTTCGTAAAGGATACTGTCAGGAATTCTCATGGGATAGTCGCCAACATCGAAGAAAATGACCTTGGCCCCGAGAATCTCCGCCGCGCGCGACGCCTCGTCTTTCCGGTTGCTTTTGACTTTCTCCATCGTCATGCCCGGCTCGCGCCACAGTTTCGCCGATTCGCCGCGTTCCCCGAATGACAGACAAACAACGGTGACTTCCCAGCCACGCTCGGAGTACAAGGCGATTGCCCCGCCCGCCCGCCACACAAAATCCGCCGAGTGGGCGCTCACGACAAGGGCTGTGTGGTTGCTATTCATTGTGCTTCGTATTTGACTTTGCACCAACCTCTTTACTTGTACACTCCACCGGCGGCGTTCCGTATGTATGGAACGATTCGATCGTCTTGAGTCCCCACGCTTGTCCTTTCTTGCGTTCTGTTTCACACCATCGAATTGGCTTCCAGTCCGGCGCCAAAATCAGACGCGCGCCGGCATTGGCAATCTCAACGCGGTTGCCTCCAGGTTCGTAAACATATAGGAAGAACGTTTGCTGGATTGCATGTTTGTGAGGCCCAGTTTCGATGTAGACGCCATTTTCCAGGCAAATATCCGCTGCAAGCAAAACCTCTTCACGACTATTGACGGCATAGGTAATGTGGTGAAAGCGTCCCTTGGCGCCTGTGTGGTCGCGCGTGTACGCGAAATCGTAGCTCTTGTTCGTACACGTCATCCACATGCCCGCTTCCGAACCATCGTCCATGACAATTTGCTCGGTCAAACGAAAGCCGAGATATTTTTCGAAGAACTCGCGATTGAGTTTGACATCAGCCGCCAGCCCGTTCCAGTGGTCGAGGCGCCGCACGTTGATGCCACGTGCGGGAAATTTCTGGGCCTGGTTCTTCAGCGCGGGCCGCAAGTCCGGTGGCGCCTGATACCACTGGGTTTCGTAGTAAAGCTCGATCCTATGTCCGTCCGGGTCCTGGCAGAGGAATGCCGGGCCATGGGCCAGGTCGCCATCCGTCCAGCCTATGTCGAAGCCTGATCCTTTGAGGGCCGCCACTCGCCGTTCGAGAGCTTGCGGACTTCGTGCGCGATAGGCTACATGGCCCAGACCCGGGAGTTTGGACGCCGTGAGCTTCAGCGAATGCCGCTCATAATCGTCGTAGGCATGCAAATACACTGAATCGCCCTGGCGGCCGCTCTCGGTCATTCCCATAACCTGGACGAAAAACCGCAGGCTCTCGTCCGGCCTGGGAGTGAGCAACTCCAGGTGGCCGAGATGAGCGACATCCATTATCGGCTCTTGTTCCACAATTCACCTTTGTGATCGCGGTTTTTTCACATTGACTTGGCCGTTGCTCGCAGGCCGTGGCAGGCCACAGTATCTCGCAGACGGCTCAAGCAACTCACTATAGCTCGCATCGCGAACCACTTGTCAAACGAAAGCGTCGAATGTTCTTTTTGCAGGTCGGAAGAACGAGAGGCGCAGACACATGTATACATCATGCTTGACAATTCTCCGATCGCCGTGAGCAAATGTATCGAAGACATTCAGTATACTGAATACTGCCATGCCCGCCATGGATTCTGCAACCGCTTCCCGCAGCACTGTTGCGCTTATGCGCGGCTTCTCCATTGAGCTGAATCCGCGCGACTCAAAAACCCTGCAGGCAGCGGCCGAACGCTTGGATACCGGCACCGAAGTTTCCCTGGCCTGGATTCCCGGCTCAAATCCCATGGATATGATCGCGCCGGCCGCAAGTTTGAAGCGCGCAGGTCACGTCCCCATACCGCACGTGGGCGCACGTCATGTCGAGAGCGCGGTGCAACTCCGGCAACTGGCGGAACAGTTAAGAGATGCAGGCGTGGATCGCATTCTAATCATAGGGGGCGACCGGGCCACACCGGCCGGCCCCTACGACAGCACGTTAGGGGTAATGCAAACCGGCGCATTCCAGAAAGTCGGTATCACTCGCATCGCTGTTGGCGGTTTTCCCGAAGGCAACCCTTACATTTCTGAGAAAGTCCTGAACGAAGCGCTGCAGGCAAAAGTCAGTCTTGCGCGCAAGGAGGGGCTGCAACTTTCAATCATTACGCAATTCTGTTTCAAGGCGGAACCCGTGATCGCATGGGTGCGCTCGGTGCGAGCACGCGGCATTGATATTCCGATACGAGTTGGGTTAGCCGGCCCAGCTAGCTTGTTAACCCTCATGCGATATGCCGTGCGCTGCGGAGTCGGCAACTCGCTGCACGTTCTGAAGGAAAATCCATCCTTCGCAAGAATTCTGACGGAACGAGGTCCCGAGCCGATCATCCGGGAACTTGCCGCTTCCATGGCGGATGGCGATGGCAGACAACTCGACATCGCTGGCCTGCACTTCTACGTTTTTGGCGGCTTCAAGAAAACGATGGATTGGATTGATGCCGAGCGATCGGTGACGCACTCGCGTCAAACTTGAACGCTACGCCATCCCTTGGCATAAGTCTCGCGTGCGACCTTGGAATAAGGCACCGGGCTGACGATGGCGCGAATCTCCGTCTGTTTGTGCCTCTCGACCGTGGTCTTCCTGGAACCGCCTCCCGCTTCGCCCCACACAAGTCTGACTTCTGTGCCGGTTTCAATATCCGGATCGATGACCCCCAAAGAGAGCATCGAACGCTCGTTATAGCTGTACCCCGCGAACATGGAAAACCCGACGGTCTTGCCGCCCAGCCGCACCTTGTCGTACGAGGCAGATGTGTAATTCGATAGCGGCAGGTCGATATACTTGTAAATCTCGCCCGCTTCAAACATCGAAGCGAAAACTTTCAATACATCTTCCGCATTCCAGGCGAAGGTTACCTTCCTCCGTTGAGGCTGGCCGGACATTTTTTCGAGTGCTTCTCTCCCGACGAAATCGTGGTCGAATTTGACGAACGGCCCGTAGCCCAGCGAATACGGCGACATGTAATAGTCCTCGATGTCATCCGATTCGAAACTGCCCCCGATTGATCCCGTCCCTTCATAGCTGGTGGCGGGCAGCCACTGTCTGTAGGCCTTCATCTTCTCGCCCGTGTACACCGCAGGAAGAGGAGACGGAATCCATCCCGATTCAAGTGTATTACTCGCGTAAGCTCTGGCCCCGACTTCGCGAAGGCCAAAATCCCTGCCCGCATCAACGATCGCCGCGCGAATCTCCTCGCGCTCTTCGTATGGCCCCCAGACCTCGAGCCCCGGTGCGCCGGCCATGCCGTGGCGCAGTGCGCGAACTTTGCGTCCGGCGATGGTGATCGCGCCCATATGGAAGAACTTGATGTCTGGAACCGGCCCGCCGTTCAGCTCTTCTAGAACTTGCGGAGCGTTGGGGCCTTGTATCTGGTAGCGGTAACAGGAGCGCTGAACCGCTTTGCCTTTTGGATTGGAAGGGGATCTGTCGTCTTTCTCGATTTTCACGTTATAGCCGCCGGTTTCGGCATGGAACTCAATCCAGTTCGCGGCTGGCGCGCGCCCCACGAAAACGAGCCGGTTTTCTTCTAGATGAAAGAGAATGCCGTCGCCGATGACAAAGCCATCGTAGCTGCAAGGCGCGAATTGTTTCGCGCGATTGACGGGGAAATTTGCAAAACTGTTGGTTGCGAGGTGAGACAGCATCTTCAGCGCATCGCGGCCTTCGATGTAGATGTTCGCCATATGGTGCGACTGGTCGAACAGAACCGCAGTCTCGCGCCAGGCACGTTGCTCGTCGCGCCAGTTGGAGTACTCGTAGGGGACAACCGGATAGACGTAAGCGCCAATCTGTGAATTGCGCAACATCTTGACCGGGTTCTCCACGGTCTGAAGCAAATCTTCCAAACTTTTCGCTTTCATCTCAGTACCCATCCCTCCACCGCATGCGAGAATCTAGGCAAGGCGACGTTCAGTATACGGAACATGAAACCATTTTGTCATATGCTAAGGATAAGGATAAAGAAATGAACGGACTCACAACCGTGTCAAAAATCGTGACATTCGATATCCTCGGGCCTGCGGGGCTGATTTGCATCGACAATCCGCCAGTGAACGCGATCAGCCACTCTGTGAGGCAGGGGCTCGTGGATGCCATGGCACGCGCCCAACAGAACCCCGCCGTCAAGGTGTTGCTAATTATGTCCAGTGGCGAGATGTTCAGCGCGGGCGCGGATATCACTGAGTTCGATCGTCCGCAAGGTGAGCCCTCTTTTCAGCAAGTTCAGAGCAAAATTGAATCCTCTCCCATCCCCGCGGTCGCTGCGATACACGGACTCGCTGTAGGCGGCGGACTGGAACTGGCCATGGCCTGCCATTATCGCCTCGCGCACAAAAACGCAAAACTCGGAATGCCGGAGATAACGCTGGGAATCATTCCCGGTGCGGGCGGGACACAACGCCTCCCAAGGCTAATCGGCGCCGGCGCGGCGTTGGACATGATTCTTTCTGGCGCACCGATTTCGGGGCCTGACGCCAAGACCAAGGGGCTGGTGGATGAGGTTGCGGAAGGCGATCTGCGCGAGGCCGCGCTCAGTTTCTGCCAACACATTGTGGAAGCGCAACTCGGGCCGCGCCCGACCTGTAATCGCACCGTCGTCGACGTCCTCGATGAAGCTGCGATTGCCGCTGTACTGCTTCGTCATGCCCGCGCGCTGAAGGGACGCACCACGCAGCATCTGGTAATCGAAGCCATCAAAGCTTCCAGGCTGCCGTTCTCGCAAGGTATTGCCATAGAGGCCGCTCTTGCACAAAAGTCATTGGCTTCGCGCGAGAGTCTGGCGCTGCGGCACGTATTCTTCGCCGAGCGCGAGTCCGGAAAATTACCCGGAGCGTCTTCTGTCAATGTCAGACAAGCTCAGCCGCCCGCAATCCGGCGCGTGGCGATTGTTGGTGCCGGGACGATGGGCAGCGGCATCGCGATGGCCTTTGCAGACGCTGGGCTCGAAGTGCTGCTTAGGGATAACGATCCTGCTGCTCTTAATCGCAGCCGTCAGTCTGTTCAATCAAGCTACGCGTCCAGCGTTAAGCGTGGCCGCATTACCCAGAGCGTCGCAGATGAGCGTAGTCAGCGCATCAGAAGCAGCCCGGATTTGGCCGAGGTGGCCGATGCCGCTGTTGTAGTCGAAGCTGTATTCGAAGACATGGAGTTGAAAAAGGATGTCTTGTCGAAGCTCGACTCTCTTGTTCCTTCTCAGAGCCTCATCGCCACCAATACCTCCACTCTTTCTGTGACTGAGCTGGCCCGCGCCACGGCCCATCCAGAACGCGTATTGGGCCTTCATTTTTTTGTCCCGGCACACGCGTCGAAACTACTGGAGATTGTGCGCACGTCCGATACCTCGCCCGCCAGCCTGTCAGCAGCATTTCGCGTCGCAAAGTTGCTCAAAAAGATTGCGGTTGTTTCGCGTGACGCTTTCGGTTTCATCGGGAACCGGATGATGCTCGATGGCTATTGGCGCGAAGCCGAGCAGTTGCTGCTAGAGGGGGCCACCCCGGCGCAAGTTGACAATGCGCTCGAGAACTTCGGCTTTGCCATGGGGCCGCAACGGGTAAGTGACCTGGGCGGCAATGATGTGGGCACCAAGGCGCGCGTCCAGCTGTTCAAGCGAGAAAGCCGCCCCGACCCGTACTTCGTCATCGCCGACCGCCTCACGGCGATGGGCAGGCTTGGCCAGAAAAGCGGTCGCGGTTTCTATCGTTATGAAAGTGGCAGCCGGGAAGCTGTGCCCGACCCCGAGGTGATCAGCCTCATTGAGAAGCTTGCGTCCGAGAGAGGTATAAAGCGGCGCGAGATCGGCGATCAAGAGATCGTTGAGCGATGCTTGTTGTCGCTGATCAATGTCGGGGCCATGGTGCTGGAAGAAGGGATCGCGGCTCGCGCCGCCGATATTGATGTGGTCTGGACCAGCGGTTATGGTTTTCCACGCCACCTGGGAGGGCCGATGTTCTACTCCGATACGCTGGGCCTTCCCCATGTGTTAGAGCGCATTCGGCATTATCATAAAACGCTCGGTCATTATTGGCGCCCGGCCGCATTGATTGAGCGCCTGGCGGCCGAGGGAGCGAGCTTCGAACAGTGCGGCCGGACGTTAGGAGCGCAGTAGCCAGCCGCCCTTGTAAAGCGCTCGCGCCGCCTCCAAAGCGATACTGTTCTAGTGCACCAGGCATCTGCTACAAAGTCGAAGTATTGCCAGTGGGCGGTGGAACTATCCACAAAATATATCCTTGGCTTCCGATTTCTATTCTGCCCTTGACGGCGGTGGCTTGTCGCAATTTGATGCCGCCATGGGTGTTCATGTGGACTCTTTCGTTCGCAATCTATTTCAGCCTGAAGTGGGTGGTATGGTCGAGATCGCGGCTGCGAGTTGACTCGCCGCCGCTGCGATCCTTGGGCTTTCTTCTCGCGTGGCCGGGAATGGATGCTGACGCTTTCCTGGACGTACGACATCGCCCTGCGGTGCCCACGTTCTCGGCTTGGCTGTGGGCTATCGCTAAAACCATTCTCGGTGCCATCCTGCTTTGGGCTTTGGCGCGGTCAATACCATCGGGACTGCCACTTCTCCGCGGATGGGTCGGAATGATTGGTCTGATCCTGCTCCTCCATTTCGGCAGCTTTCAGCTGGTTGCGCTAATGTGGCAGAGCGGCGGCGTCAAAGCCGACCCAATTATGTCTGCTCCCCTCGGTTCCACCTCTCTCGCAGATTTCTGGGGGAAACGATGGAACCTTGGGTTTCGCCAGCTTGCTCACGAACTAGTTTTTCAGCCGCTCTATCGGAGGCTGGGAGCAAACACAACGGGCCTACTGGTCTTTGTTCTTTCTGGCGTTATCCACGATCTAGTGATCTCACTGCCGGCTCGCGGAGGCTATGGCCTGCCGACGCTCTACTTCCTGCTGCAGGGAGGCGGCGTGACCGCCGAACGTTCCAGACTCGGAAGGCGGCTTGGGCTGGCGCATGGGTTTCGGGGCTGGTGCTTTATGGCTATATTTCTCACAGCACCAGTCTTTTGGCTTTTTCACCCATGGTTTGTCGAGCGTGTAATACTCCCGTTCATGCGAGCGATACACGCCCTATGACTGATCCACTCGTCCAAAAGCTCTTTGACGTCGATCTGTGGCTCGCTGGAGCCGCACACTTTGCAATCCTCTCAGCCAGTTTTCAAGTTCCATATCGACTGAACTGGAAGCACGACCTGCGACAATTGCTACCTTTCAATCGAAAGATGCTTTGGGTTCAGAGTGGATTTACAGTGCTGACGATCATCGCGTTCGGCACTCTGACCTTAACGCTTCATTCAGAATTGCTGCGCGGGGACCGTTCAGCCTTGGGGCTCGCCTGCTTTATTGGAGCCTACTGGAGTAGCCGGATTCTTGTTGATGCGTTCTACTTTTCGCATTCCGACTGGCCCAAAGGAACTGGATTTATCGTGGGTCACGTTCTCTTGACGCTACTGTTTTCCTTCCTAGCATCGAGCTATGTTGCGCTGTTCATTTGGCACGTTTGGCTGAAACCAATGTTTAACTACGCTCGGTGATGTTGCCAGCGCGGGGGAGGGAACGCAATTCGGCATGGTGATTTCCGAACGCACTGTTTTACTTCTCGCAATCCTGCTAACCTCCATCCTCCTCGTACGATTCCAGAAGCGTCGGTTGGCAGCCTTCCATCGCGCTGTCACGAACCGGGTCATGAGCCGATTCGCGGCCCGGCTGCCCGGATTCGGAATCATTACGAACTTGGGCCGAAAGACAGAGAGACGCTATCGAACTCCAGTAAATGTTTTTCGAGCACCCGGCGGATTTCTCGTCGCGCTCACCTATAGACGAGAGAGCGGATGGGTCGAGAATGTGCTGGCAGCCGGCGGCTGTGAGCTTGAGACTCGGGGCGTTCGATATCAGCTTGTCGCACCCGTCGTTGTGAGTGACCCGTCGAGGCGACGATTCCCATTTGTGGTGCGCATAATCCTCGGTCTCATCGATGCAAGCGACTATCTCCAGCTTTCAGCCATCTCGGTTGGACCCTCTCCTGGAGCGGGAGCGGCTAGTAATTCGAACTCCGATATGCGCGACGGATCGATCTAGGTCTTTTCCACGCGCAACACGCGTTCATCTCGATCCTCGAACAAAGCGTCGAGAAGCTCAGGCCGATTGCGCTGCAAGGCGCGGCTGTTGACCGTGCCTTTCTCCGTTAGCTCGCCGGCTGCACTGGATGGCGCGTTTTCGACCAGCAACCCAGCCACGATGCGGTTGGAGCTGCCGGTGCCGGCGGAGTAGAGTTTGGCGAGGAGTTCGTGGAACATCGCCCGGACGGTTGGGTTCGCGGCGATTTGTGCGGGCTTAGCGGCGCCATCTAAGCCGGCAGCGGCAGCGCATACTTCCCAGTCGGGAAAGATAAGAATGCGCACGTCTTTGCGGTCAGCTCCGGCGACGACAACTTCCTGGGCCAGGGGGCGCAGCATGTCCAGCGCGTCCAGGCGCAACTTGCCGGCACTGACCTTGGTGCCCGAGTCCAGCTTGAAAACTTCATTCATCCTTCCATCGAAACGCAATCCTGCCTGCGGGCGCTCCGGATCAATAAAACTCAGCAGATCGCCGGAGCGCAGGAATCCTTCCTCATCGAAAGCGGCCGCAGTGGCCGCAGGATCGCGCCAATAGCCCGGGGTGACATTCGGACCCCGATAACGCACTTCGAAGCTGTTGTCGTCCGGGATGAGCTTGAGCTCGACGCCCGCGACCGGTATGCCAACCACGCCGGGGCCGCTTGCCTGTGCGTTGCCGAACAGCGCAATGGGTGCGGTCTCGGTCATGCCGAGGCCGCTCACGGTTAAAATCCTGTGCCCAATCGTTTCCACGGCAAGCCGTTCGAGATCGAACCAGGTCGCCGGTTGCATCGAAGCGGCTGCATACCAGAGAAACTTGAGGCGTCGGAAAAAATGCTCGCGAAATTTGCGGTCGGCCTCCAAGTGCGGAAGCAACAGTTCGTAGCCGCGAGGCACATTGAAGTAAATTGTCGGCGAAACCCGCCGCAGCAGTTCCAGGCTGGCGGCAAACTTTGCCGGAGTCGGTTTTCCGGGATCGATATACAGAGTTCCACCATTGTGAAGAATGATGCTGAAATTGCTGTTGCTGCCCGCGGTGTGATTCCAAGGAGCCCAATCGACCATCACGGGCGGTTCTTCCTCCAGGCACGGCGCAACCTGGCGTTTCATCTGGGAATTGCAACAGATCATGCCATGCGTGTTGACGACAACTTTCGGCATGCCGGTCGAGCCCGAGGTAAACAAAAACTTCGCGATCGTTTGGCGATCGACCCGCGCCGCCGCGGCGCGCACTTCACCGTGATGACTGCCATCCCCCTGCAGCGATGCAAGATCGCGCCATTTGGCAACGGCTGACGCGTTGCGAAGCGCGATTACTGGAATATCGGTTTGGAGAGCATGTTCAATCGGTTGGCGATAAAGCAGGCCATCGTCGACCACAACCATTCCGGGGGTCAGCAACTTAAAAGCATAGGACAGCTTCACGTAATCGATCGATTGCAGGGCGTAAGCAGGAGCTATAGGAGCAATCGGAATGCCCACGTAAACCGCCGCCAACATAATGAGTGCGTGATCGATCCCATTTTCGGCAAGGATTGCGAGCGGCCGCTCCGGACCCAGCCCGTAGCTCAGCAATCCTCCAGACAGCAGCAGCACCGACTTTCGAGCTTCTCCGTAAGAGGTAGATCGCTCTCCCGTTGGCGTCTGCTCGACAATGAAAGTACGGTCTGGCGCTTCCCGCGCCCACCGGTCCAGCCACTCCCCCACGCGAGAGTTGTAGTCCCCCAAAGGCTCCACGGAGCGCATCAGCAAACTGCCGTCCTCACGGCGGGTTAGTTCGACGTTCGGGGAGAAGAAGCGCACTGGCCGTAGCGGTAAATGGTGGGAATCCGTACTATGGTTCAGTGTACTCAACGGGACGAGCTTACTGGATGTAGTGCCGCGCCGCAAGCGGTAGGAAGCGCCCACATCTTTTCTCTTACAATAGGGCTAGCATGAGCCTTACTTCCAGACGATCCACGCTCAAGATTCGCCGTAACAATGGGTCTGTCGGCGAAGTGTACGACGAACCGGGGCACTTAATTCGGCGCGCCCAACAGATAGCGGTTTCGTTGTTTCACACGACCATGGGCAATGGTGTAACCCCGATTCAATATTGCGTGCTGCGTGTTCTTCAGGAGCATCCCGGGATTGACCAAGTGACTCTGGCGAAATTTTGTGCCCTCGATACCTCCACAGCCGCAGATCTCGCCGTGCGACTGGAGGAGCGGGGACTTGTCCGTCGGATGATGCCGATGAAGAGCAAACGCTTTCGCTTGCTTCATCTGACTCCGGAAGGGGCTGCCCTCCTGAAAAAACTTATTCCCCGCAGCGCCGTCCTCGCGAGCCGCCTGCTGCGGGAGTTGAACCGGGAAGAGAAAAAGATTTTTATGCAGCTCCTGAAGAAATTCGTTCACCTGAACAACGACGAAAGCCGCGCACCGCTTGATCGGGGGTTCGCCGGGTCGCGAAACGGAAGTCGATAATGTGGGATAGGCTCGTGCAACTTGATGAACCTTCATCATTGCGAAAGCCTCTGCAAAGGGCCTTGCAAGTAGGGGTATAATCTCCGCCATCACTGGGGGATTCCAACTGCGGGTCTGTTCCGGATCTCAACCACTGTGCGGCTGGTCCTCGACAGCGTCTTCTCCGGCCGCGAAACATGCGCTCCAAAGCAGGGAAAGAAGCGACGTCTCCGCCCAATCTCAGTAGCTGGCGAAACGAAGCCGTTGATCGGAAGGTACGCATGAGCACAACCGTCAATACGAGATGCTTTCCACTTCCGAGTTCCTTGAAGGTCATTCCGGGCACGGAAACGGCGCAAGCCGCCTATCCCTACTACATGCAGTTCGCGAAAGAAGATGACGACCGCTTCTGGTTTTACAATGCCATGCATTTCCCGGAGCCAATGAGCGTGTTCGACGTCACCACGGCAGAAGCCGCTTATTGCGCCCTGGGCGCGGCCAACACGCGGGTGCACAGCCTGCCCACGACGCTCGGAATTGATTACCGCATCATTAACGGGCGAATTTACATCGGCGGCAACGCGGTGACCAATCCTATCGAGATTGCCCGGCGCACCAAGGAATTCCAGCAACGAGCCTTCTATTACTACGAGCACTGGGAAGAATTATTCGCGCACTGGAAAAACAAGATGCTGGCATTAATCCGGGAAACCGCGGCGCTGCCGAAGCTTTCGCTGCCCGAGTTCGAGCCCCTGGAGCACGTCCGCGCCGGACGCGGCATCGCGTCGAACCACTACCTGCTTGACATCTACCAGAAGACGCTAGAAGGCTACTTCCGCATGTGGCACCATCACTTCGAGTTTCTCCTGCTGGGCTATGGCGCGTATCTTACGTTTTTTGATTTTTGTAAAAAGGCATTCCCGGAAATCAGCGACCAGACGGTGGCCCGCATGGTCGCCGGCATGGAAGCGGAAATCTTTCGACCCGACGACGAGCTCAGGCGTCTGGCCAAATGCGCCATTGAGCTAGGAGTCGATGCCCTCTTCCGCGACGGCGCTGCTCCTGGCGAAATCATGCACGCTCTGGAGCAGTCCGAATCTGGCCGGAAGTGGCTCGAGGAGCTGGCCACCTCGCGCGACCCGTGGTTCAACATCAATGTTGGTGACGGATTCTACCACTACCATCGTTCCTGGAACGACGATCTCTCGATCCCCTTTGCCTCGCTGCCCGGCTACATCGCCAATGTGAAAGCCGGCGAACGCATCGAGCGGCCGATCGACAAGCTGATGGCCGAGCGCCAGCAGCTCATCCATGACTACCGAGAGCTGCTCAATAGCGACCCAGAGCGCGCCGCGTATGACCAGATGATTCAGCTGGCGCATCGCGTCTTCCCTTACGTTGAAGGACACAAATTCTATTGTGAGCATTGGTACACCAATCTGTTTTTTAACAAGATTCGGGAATTTGGGGCGCTATTGGCCGAGCGTGGTTTCTTCCCAAACACCGAAGACATATTTCACCTGACTCACTACGAAGTTGAGGCAGCGATTGTGGATCTCATGATCTCGTGGTCGAACGGCTCGCCGCCGCGTGGCCCCGCCCGCTGGCCGCCGATTGTGCAGGAGCGCAAAGCGGCGATCGCCGAATGGGCCAAGCACGAAACTCCGCCGGCCCTGGGGCCCGTGCCCGACGTCATTGATGATCCTGCCATTGTCATGCTGTGGGGTATTACGCGTGAAAACCTGGATTCATGGCTGGCCGCTGGCGAGAAGCCGGATTCCAATGAGATCAAGGGATTCGCCGCTTCCAACGGCGTGGTCGAGGGCATCGCCAGGGTGGTGAGGTCGGTGGACGAAATGGACCGCCTGCGACGCGGCGACATTCTGGTCTGCCACGTTACCAACCCGAGTTGGGCGCCGGTTTTCCAGAAAATTGCCGCAGCCGTCTCCGACATCGGCGGCTCGATGAGCCACGCCGCGATCGTTGCGCGGGAATACGGATTGCCGGCAGTCGTGGGGACGGGCACAGCGACACAGAAGATCAAAGACGGTCAGCGCATTCGCGTGGATGGCGGCCGGGGCGTGGTGACGATTCTTCAGTAGTGTTTCTTTTTATTTGTCGGCATTCGGTGCGAGAGCTTGAACCACCGCAGATGCAGAGTGAACGGCGCGAGGAGGCGCAGGATGACAACATCGAGCATTACGAGAATGAAGGCTCCGCCGTCTACGGCCTACAAAATCGTGGACGTACCTGAAGCTTATACGGACGTGATCAAGCGGCACGGCATCCCGGGCACGTTTGTCGGCTCATCGGAACAAGAGAGTCCATGGGTGCCGTTCGGCCCCAATGCCGCAATTCGCCATCTTCTCTTCGACACTCGCCATAACATTTTCAGTAACATTCTGTGGATTAAGTCTGCCGGCGTGATCGGCACACACAAGCATCGCGGAACCGTGGTAATGATCTGCCTCGAGGGCAGCGCCCGCTATCTCGAATACGATTGGGTTGCCGGACCCGGCGGCTTCATCTACGAGACGCCGGGACTGGTCCACACCCTGGTGAGCGACCACCCCAATGGCGTCAAGTTGTTTGGCTGGCTCCAGGGGCCGCTCGAGTTTTACGATGACAACGGCAATTTTGTCGAAACGGTCGATGTCTGGTGGTTCATCAATCACTATGAGAGCTATTGCCGCGAGCACGGCATTCCGGTCAACAAACAGCTTTATATCTGAATCGCCGGATTGAACAGTCAGGATTGAACAGCCCGAATTTCAAAAGCCACAATGCGTTCTACCGCAAACATCAGTTGGTTCGCCGATATTACACTCGCCGATCGCGCCAGGGTTGGAGGCAAGGGCGGTTCTTTGGGGGAGTTGACGCGTGCCAATATCGCCGTTCCGCCTGGTTTCATCGTAACCACTCAGGGGTTTGAACGGGTCTTGGCCGAACTGGAAAAGGAAAACCCGATCCGCTCGCGGGTAGAGGCGCTGTCGCTAAAGGACCTGAGGGGAATCCGCCTGTTATCCGAAGAACTTCGCCGCCGCGTCAAGAGCGCGACGTTGCCGGAAGACGTTTGCGCCGATATCGTGGCGGCGCATAAGGAGTTGTGTGGACCGGATCTCGGTTGGCCGTTGGCGGTGCGCTCTTCGGCGACTTCGGAGGATTCAGAGGAAGCCAGTTTCGCCGGACTGCAGGATACTTATCTTTGGGTGAAGGGCACCGAGCCTGTTTTGGAGTACGTGCGATCTTGTTGGGCTAGCCTTTACTCCGTTCCATCGATCTCGTACCGTCTCAAAGACGGCACTCCTGAAAACGGAGTGGCGATTGCGGTCGTCGTCCAAAAGATGGTAGACGCCCGCTCCGCGGGAGTGATGTTCACGCGCAGCCCGCTGACCGGCGATCGCTCCGTGATCACCATCGAATCGGCCTGGGGACTGGGCTCCGCCGTGGTGAGCGGCGAAGTTACACCGGATCGCTTCGTCATCGGCAAAACGACAGGCCAAATTTCGGTGCGCGACATTTCCGACAAGCGAATACAAGACGTGCCTGCGGAGGGAGGCGGGATCAAGCATATCGCAGCTCCGGAAGAGTTTCGGCGCGCCCCTTCGATTAGCGACGAGGAACTGAAAGCGCTGGCGGAAATTGGCCGCAAAGTCGAACGCCATTACGGTCGGCCTCAGGATATCGAGTGGGCGATTGATCACCAGGGCGAGATCATTTTGTTGCAAAGCCGTCCCGAGACGGTCTGGTCTGGCAAAGACAAAGCCCCGGTTGCGCAGCCGGCGGAGAATCCGCTTTTGCACGTGATGAACATCTTTGGAGGCCGCCGTTGACGCTCACGGCCAAAGATGTGGCCGAGATCATGCGCATCCTCGAGGAATCGACCTTCGACGAATTGACACTCGAAATGGATGGCGTCAAATTGAAGCTGCAGCGCGGATCTGCGGTGCCGCAAGTTCCCGATCCTCAGCCGACACCAGCCGCGCCACCGAATTCATCGCTGCAGCCGGAGGCAAAGCCACCATCCGAACCGGGTCTGCTGGAAATCACCGCTCCGCTGCTGGGAATCCTCTACATCGCACCCAAGCCGGGTGAGCCTCCGTTCGTGGAGTTGGGGTCGAAGGTCGTGGAGGAGACGGTGGTCGGAATCGTCGAAGTCATGAAACTCATGCACACAGTTCGTGCGGGCGTAAAAGGCGAGGTAGTTGAGATATTGGTGAAGAACGGCGAAGCGGTTGAGTATGGCAAAGTTCTGATGCGCGTGCGTCCAGAGGCATGAAGCGTGGCGAATATTCAGATCGTTGAGACTTCACTCCGCGACGGCAACCAGAGTCTTTGGGCGGCGCTTGGCATCGACACGGCAAAGACTTTGACTATTGCGCCCGTCATGGACCGCGTCGGTTTCAAGGCCATCGACTTCACTACCTCGACTCACATGGGCGTTGCGGTCCGCTACAAAAAAGAAGATCCATGGGAGCGAATTCGACTGATGGCGAAAGCAGCTCCGAATACACCCCTCCAATTTCTCTCGACGGGCTTCCGTTTTATTTCCTGGGAAACGGCCAGCCCTGAATTCATGAGGCTGGCGTTCGCGATTCTGGTGAAAAACGGGATTCGCCGCTTTGCGCTGGCCGATCCGATGAACAATGCCGACTCCAATATCGCCAGCGCCCGCACGATCAAACAGGTTGGCGGCGACTATGTCATCGCCGCTTTAGTGTTTACCGTAAGCCCCATCGACGATGACGAGCGCTACGTAGAACGTGCCCGGAAACTTGCCGCCAGTCCGGATATTGATGCCCTTTATATCAAGGATCCCGGCGGCCTTCTGACGCCGCTGCGCGCGCGCACCATGATTCCGGCAGTCAAGGCAGTGATTGGTAACAAACCTTTGGAGCTCCATTCGCATTGCACCATCGGGCTTGGCGAGTTGATCTACATGGACGCACCGCACTGGGGCGTAAGCGCGGTTCAGTGCGCCTCGGGCGCGGCCAGCGATGGGATTTCCAATCCGCCCGCCGAGCGTGTTGTTGCTAATCTACGCGAGCTCGGGCACAAGATTGATGTTGACGACCAAGCCTTGGCGGAAGTTGGCCGCTATTTCACGCGCCTGGCAGAGGCGGAAGGACTTCCCGCCGGTTGCCCACAGCCTTTTGACGCCGCCTACTTCCATCACCAGTTGCCGGGGGGCATGACGGGCACGATGCGCCGGCACTTAGCGGAAAGCGGTCTCGCTCACCTCGAAGATGCAGTCATCGAAGAATTAGGCCGGGTGCGTCAGGAATTAGGCTGGCCGATTGTGATGACCCCTTTCTCGCAAATGCTGCTGACGCAAGCGGTCATGAACGTGACTCGCAAGGAGCGATACGCTGTTGTGCCCGATGAAGTGATCCGATATACGCTGGACCGGTTCGGAAAACCCAACCTGCCGATTGCGCCCGACGTGAAGGACCGTATCGATTCCCTACCCCGCACGCGCGAACTTCGCCAGGAACCTGGAATGCCATCTCTTGCCGAGTTGCGCAGACGGATTGGACCAGAACTCAGTGATGAAGAATTCCTGCTGCGTGCCACCATGCCCGCTGAACAGGTCGATGCCATGAAAGCGGCCGGGCCCGCCCCGCGAACCTACAATCCAGACGCTGCCCCAGTGCTGAAGTTGCTTCGTGGGCTTGTGGCGCACCGGGACATCGCACGCCTATCGGTTGAGAAATCTGGCTTCAGGCTGGAGTTGAAAAGCTCGCCGGCGCGCCGCAAGACCATCGCATGAAACGCAGATCAAGCCCTGGCAAAGATGGACGGCTCCGAGCCGTAAAGGGCTTTCTGTTCGACCTCGACGGAACTTTGGTCCTCGGCGATCGTTCGCTGAACGGCTATCAAGTCCTTCCCGGCGCGGTTGAGGTGCTTGGTGAGCTGAAGGAACGCGGCATTCCTTATGTTGTCTTCACCAATGGCACGAACTATCCTGCGTCGGAACAGGCACCCAAGCTGCGCGCTGTCGGCTTGCCGATTGCCGATGATGCTCTGCTTACCCCCTCCAGCGTGGCGGCTGACCTTATGCCGCGCCGCAGCGTCAGGCGAGCGTTAGTGTTAGGGACGCCCGGCGTCGGACAGCCGCTGGCACAGGCGGGAATCCAGACGGTTTTCACGAATGACGAAGGCACGGACAAGGTCGACGCCGTCTACATCGGATGGCATCCCGACTGTCGCATGAAAGACATCGAAGCTGCCGCGAAGGCCATCTGGAATGGCGCGGACCTATATGTAGCTTCGGACGTTCCGTTTTTCGCCACCGCCGGCGGCAAAACCATGGGCTACTCTTACGCCATCTCGGCCGCTGTACGCAGGATCACGCGCTCCCCCATGATTCTCACCGGAAAGCCTTCACTCCATGCACTGAGGCTAGTGGCGAAAAGGCTGGCCATCCCCATGAGCCAGGTGGGGGTTGTCGGAGACGATCCTCTGGTTGAAATGATCATGGCCCGACGAGGCCGTGCGGTGGGGTTCGGGGTCACAACCGGCATTTCGAAAGCCCGCGACTGGGTCAGGCAGCCTCCGAGCAGAAGGCCACATTGCGTCTTACGCAGTCTTGGAGACCTTCTGGTCGCGCGGAATCCGTTAAATGGCTGATTGCATACAGTAAGTTTGATCGTTTCCCTTAAGTTCAACCAAAACCAACAAGGACTGAGGCCTAGATCGATTCCTGTATACATTTTTATATTGACAGTAGGCATCGGAACATAGTAATCATTGGCGGGCTTTTTTGGGAGAATCGTGGGGTAATTTTTCAGCTTCAGTTCTCATAATTGACGGACTATTTAGCCAGGCTTTGGGATCGGCCGTTCGGGCCGTGTCTCTGATCGGGCATTGGGTAAGGATTCGCTCAAGAAGGGGATTTTATGGGAACACGCTTGTCGAGTGTTGTTCTTTGCCTGCTCGTTGTACTAGCAGCTTCTGCGCCATTCGCGGCGGCTCAGGGTGCCCTTAGCTTCGCTCAGTTGAATGGCACGGTCGTGGACGCTGGAGGCCGAGTGGTGGTTGGCGCGCAAGTGGTTGTGCGTGATCCCGACACCAATCAAAGTCTTCAGGCAACCACCAATACCACAGGATTTTTCGTAGTACCCAACCTTCCTCCGGGGAAATACGAGTTAACCGTCACCGCAGCCGGCTTTGCCAAGTATCAGCAGACTGGCATTGTCTTAACCGTCGGCCAAGTGTTCACCGTCAGCCCGGTTTTGAAAGTTGCCAGTGCTTCCGAAACCGTTACCGTGACCACGGAAGTTCCGCTTATCGAACCCACCAAAACCGAGATAAGCCAGGTCGTCGAGACCGAGCAGATTGAGTCGTTGCCCATTAGCAGTCGCGTGTTCACCGACTTTGCGCTGCTCACTCCCGGTGTGGCCACCAGCCGTACCAGCCTGGGCACAACTTTTACCGAGTTTGAGGTGACGCAGATCTCGTTTGGCGGCATGCGCTCGTTCAGCAACGAGATCACCGTGGATGGAGCCGACTTCGTCAACTCCGCCAGCGGCATCCAGCGCGCCACGCCACCCCAGGAGTCCGTGCAGGAATTCCGTGTCGTGAACAACAGTTTTGGCGCGGAGTATGGCCGCGCCATGGGCGGAATCGTCAACATTGTGACCAAGTCGGGCACCAACAACCTGCACGGTTCGCTTTACGAGTTTTTTCAAAATAGCGACTTCGATGCGCGCTCGCCGCTTCAGCCTGCACCGCTGCCCCACGCTGTTCGGCAGAACTCGTTCGGAGCTTCGCTGGGCGGGCCCATTGCCAAGGACAAGACTTTCTTCTTTCTCAACTATGAAGGTAAGCGCAGCGCCCAGTCCCCGGTCTATCCGCCCGATCTGGTCAATAACGTTCAGCTCATAGACCAGGCCAAGGCGCTGATGGGGCTGGCTCCCGAGGGCTGCGTCGGTGCCGTCAACACCTGCCTCCCCAATTTCGCCGGCAATCCGGCCAACATTACGCAAGGCGAAGCCTTTGGGTTCCTGCAAGGCTTTCTAAAAACCGCCAACGACGATTCCGGTTTTGCCAGAATCGACCATCAACTGACCACGAATAATCGCCTAGCCTTCCGCTACAGCGTGGAGGACACCCGAGCGCTCAACGAACTGGTGGGGAACACGCTCGATGGCGGCGGGGTTGGTGTGCCCAGCGGCGGCCGCGATCTTTTCATTCGCGATCAAGGCGTTGTCGCGACCGTGAACTCATCATTGACGCCCAATCTGGTCAACACGGTGCTCGCTCAATACGCGCGGCGGCACTACAACTTTCCTGGGGCTACGGGCCAGCCGGACTTCAGCATCCTGAATGATCTCGAAGTCGGCCATAATTTCGGAACGAACGATCGGCTCTACGAGACTCGAGTTCAGCTCTCAGAGTCCGTATCCTGGGTCAAGAGCAATCACCTCGCAAAGTTTGGAGTTGATGGCAATTGGCTGACCAGCCTGGAGAATTTCCCCGGGTTCATGCCTACACGCCTGCTAATACCGGGCATTCCCTGCTTTACCGATTTCGCGGAATATTTCAACAAATTGCCGGGCAGCGGTAACTACCCAACGGCCGGGACGGGCCTCGATGCATCTACCATCCCTTGTCCGGTTCCTCAAGATAATGGCGTCGTCTTCATGTATGCTGGCACACCGCTGCCAACCAATCCCACTGCTTGCGGCGGCAATGCCTCTGGCCCCACTCCCTGCACTCCAACCGTTACCACAGCCAATCCTCTCAACGGCGGCGGATTCCCGAATTCGACGTGGGCCAATGCCTACCCTTCCTCGCTATTTAACGGCTTCAGCCGCAATATTAACCACGGATACTGGGGGGTATTTGCCCAGGATCAATGGAAGCTGACTCACAAATTGACCCTTAATTATGGCCTGCGATGGGATTATGAAACCGGCCTGTCGGCATTCGTGAAGAATGACTACAACGAGTTCCAGCCGCGAATTGGGGTTGCTTATGCCCCCAACAGCAGCACCGTGATTCGTGCAGGATACGGGATTTTCTTCGACCGGCAGAATCTGACCTTCTTCTTCGTGCCGAACACGCAAAAGATCGTGGCAGGGTATCAGTGCGGCAATCAGGCGCCGTCGGGCATCGCGGCCATTTGCAGTGGTGCCGGAATCCAGCCTCAGGTGTTTCCCAACATCGCGTCCAATCTAGCGCAGGCCGGGCAGGGTTACCAGCTCCTGGCAGACCCGCCATCGCCCGGCCCTCCCGGCTCACCCTGCGCGGGGGTTCCGGAGGCACCTTGTCTCGCGGCCAAGATCATACAAACGGGTGCCTACAATACGGCCTTCCCCTCTGTAGAGATGGCCGGAACCTGCTTTACAACCGGGGCTTGCGGCATTGGCGAAGGCGGCATGGATCACAACGCCCGCGCCCCTTATGCCGAGCAGGGTAGTTTGGAGGTTGACCATCAGTTCGGCCGCGGTTTCGCAATCAACCTCAGCTATTTGTTCGTCGAGGCCCACAAACTGGTTCGCGGAAACAACCTCAACGTCCCTTGTCCGGCGGGCACCACCAAGTCGGCAGTCACCGACCCGCTGCCGGAATGGGTACCGGGATGGCTCAACGCCGACGGCACGCTCTCGCCCTGCACCGGAACTCCGACGCTTGGAACAGGCGCGATTGCCGGCCTAGGGCCCTTCTTTGCGGGCGCTCTTGGCTCCGGCCTGCGAACCCTTAGTTCGGGGCTCGAAGATTACAACAACGACGTTGCCAACGCCATTTACCACGGCGGAACACTGACCGTGATGGAGCGCGTGAAGTATTTCAACTTGACGGCGAATTACACCTATTCCCACACCATCGACAATGGCAACTTTACTACCTTCATCAACCTGCCGCCCAACCAGTTTGACTACGCCGCGGAACGTTCCAACTCCAACCAGGATGCCCGGCATCGCCTGGTGGCCAACTTTACCGCGATTGCGCCGCAAAATGGGCCCTGGCGGAATTTTGAGCTGAGCAATATCGTCACCCTGCAATCGGGCCGGCCTTTCACGATCTATTACGGCAGCAACACCCTGAACGATGTCGCCGGCGGTTCTACGGACCGCGTCGGCGGCTCCGCATTCGTCGCGGGCTCATGTCCCGACGTACAAAACTGCCAGACCATGATTCCGCGCAATACCTACACCGGCGATCAGTATTACGACTGGGACCTGCGTGTGACCCGGGCGGTGCACGTCAACGACCGCTTGACCGCGAATCTCGCGTTCGATGCCTTCAACCTGCTTAACCGGGCAAACTACGATGAGGTTACCGGTGTTTATGGCTCACCCGTGTTTTGCGGTGGCGTTCCACAGCACTACAACGACCACATGACTCGCGCCATCCAGCAGGGCTCGGGAACCGTGACCTGCCCGAACGGGGGAATCTCGGTTCCCGGGGGGTCGTTGGCCCCCACCCCAATCGGAACGAATCTGTTCATCCCAACGACGCCAAATCCAACCTTCGGATCGCCGCGCACAGCGTTCAATCCGCGACAACTTCAGTTCTCCGTGAGATTCACGTTTTGAAAGCAAAAAGTATAAGTCGGCAGGCGTATATTACGGGCGGCTTGCTCGAGGCTTTCTGATAGGGGGAGGATTCATGATACTTCGATATCTCTTATTCCTGATCGTACTGGCTCTCGCTGCTGCGTTGAACTCCGCGGGGCAGCAGGCAACGCCCACCGTCAAGCACACAACCGCGCCCGCCACCTCGCCTGCTTCGGGCAAGGATATGTTCATGAGTTACTGCGCCTCCTGCCACGGCAAAGACGCCAAGGGAGACGGCCCGGCAGCCAGCGCCCTAAAGCAGGCTCCGGCCAATCTGACCACACTGGCGACGCAAAATGGCGGCAAGTACCCTGCCGATAAGGTCACCAGCATTCTTCGCGGGCAGACTAAGCTGGTGGCGCATGGAGATCAGGACATGCCCGTTTGGGGCCCAGTATTCTGGAAGATGAGCCAGGGCCACGAAGAGCAGGTTCAGATGCGCGTTGCGAATCTGAATCGATACCTTCAATCGATACAGGAAAAGTGAACCGGGCGAAACGTGGCGGGCAGCTGGGGCGGCAGCGCAATTCGAGTTTGCCGAGAGACTGAGTCGACAATTAATCGAAGGCGTGTTGCAATTCACTCCGGCTTGTCCATTGAGCAACTTTACGGACGGCTTTCATTTGGAAGATTCGGGGAGCATATGCCCACCCCGAGACCATCCCCCGACCCAAGCCTGAGCGTTAGCTGGGTGCGCGCAAGACGCAATCGGGAGCGGTAAGCCATAGCTCCCATAAGCGTCGCGCCGGGGCAAGAGTAGATTTAGCGCTGCACGAGGAGGAAACATGGCCACCACGGTAATGCCGCAAATACAAAACAGTGTCAGCGAGTTCGTCGCCAAGCCCCGGAAAATGTTAATTGAGGGCAGATGGGTTGACGCGGTTTCCGGCAAAACTTTTGAGACCTACAATCCCGCCACGGGCGAGGTGCTGGCCCGCGTAGCGGAAGGGGATAAAGCCGACATCGACATGGCGGTCAAAGCTGCTCGCAAGGCTTTCGAGTCCGGCCCATGGCCAGAGATGTCGCCATCCGACAGAGGCAGGATGTTGTGGAAGCTGGCAGAGTTAGTTGACAAGCACCACGAAGAGCTGGCCGAACTTGAAACTCTCGACAATGGCAAACCAGTATTCTTCTCCCGCATTGTGGATGTCCCAACCGTGTCGGATGCGTTTCGATACTATGCGGGCTCGGCGACAAAAGTGGAAGGCACTACCATCCCCATTTCTGCAGCAGGAGCACAATACCTGGCTTATACGCTGCGCGAGCCAGTGGGTGTCGTGGGTCAGATTATTCCGTGGAATTTTCCTCTGATTATGGCGTCGATGAAACTGGGCCCGGCCCTGGCGGTGGGCTGCACGGTTGTTTTGAAGCCCGCTGAACAAACTCCTTTGAGCGCGCTGCGCTTGGGGGAGTTGGTCATGGAAGCTGGCTTCCCGGAAGGTGTGGTCAACATTGTGCCAGGTTTTGGAGAAACCGCCGGAGCCGCACTCGCGGCCCATCCGGATGTCGACAAGATTGCTTTCACCGGCTCGACCGAGGTTGGCAAGCTCATCCTGAACGCGGCCAGCGGAAATCTAAAAAAGGTTTCGCTGGAGTTGGGCGGCAAGTCACCCAACGTTGTTCTTCAGGATGCCGACTTGGAACAGGCTATCCCGGGCAGCGCGATGGCTATTTTCTTTAACCAGGGCGAGATCTGCGCCGCCGGCTCACGATTGTTTGCACATAAGAGTATTTTCGACAAAGTAGTGGAAGGCGTTGCCGACTTCACTAAGAGCTTCCACATCGGTCCAGGAATTGATCCCGCTAACAACATGGGGCCGCTGGTTTCAAAAGAACAGCAAGATCGAGTCTGCGGCTATCTCGACTCCGGCAGTAAGGACGGCGCTAAGGCAGTAGTTGGGGGCAAGAAGATCGATGGCCCCGGATATTTTGTCGAGCCAACGGTTCTGGTCGACGTGAAGCCGACCATGAAAGTGGCCCGCGAAGAAATTTTTGGCCCGGTGGTAACGGCGATTCCGTTCGGCGACCTGGGTGAAGTGGCAGGTTTCGCCAACGACAGCATTTACGGTCTGGCCTCAGCTGTATGGACACGCGACATCAGCAAAGCACATCTTCTAGCGAAGCAGTTGAAGGCTGGGACGGTTTGGATCAACTGCTACAACGTTTTCGATTCCGCGTTGCCTTTCGGGGGATACAAACAGTCGGGCTGGGGACGCGAGTGGGGCAAACCGGCGTTAGACTTGTATACCGAAGCCAAGTCGGTGTGCGCGCGGATTTGAACCGAGCTTTTCGCGGCGGATGGAGTTGCCCAGCATGACGCAGTGCGCAAACCGCGCGTGTCGGGAATAGGAGTTGCATGGATTCTGAGGTGAGGACACGAGTTTCTGTAAAGGCCTATGCCCGGCCACCCCGGGGCAGTCAGCCACCGTCTTTGTATGAGCCTTACCGTGCGACCATTAAGCGCGCGCCTCTAAAGCCCCTGGTCATTCTGCCACATACACTTTCGGAGATTACAGGGCCGATTTTTGGGCACGACAAGGTAGGCGAGAAAGACAACGATCTGACCTGCCAGCACGCCGGTGAGCCAATTGGCGAGCGCATTATCGTGAGCGGGCGCGTGCTCGACAGTAACGGGCGGCCCGTGCCCAGCACACTCATCGAGATTTGGCAGGCGAACTCCGCAGGAAGGTACAAGCACATTAACGACCAGCATCCCGCCCCGCTTGATCCCAACTTCAGTGGTGCGGGTCGAACCATGACCGATGAGCAGGGAGCGTACCGTTTCATCACGATCAAGCCGGGCGCATATCCCTGGTTCAATCACTACAACGCCTGGCGCCCGGCGCATATTCACTTTTCAGTCTTCGGGACAGCTTTTATCTCGCGTCTGGTGACGCAGATGTATTTTCCCGGCGATCCCTTGTTTGACTACGATCCCATCTTCCAATCGATACCGGATGAACGAGCGAGACGGCGGCTGATCTCGAAATTCGATTTGGAGACGACGCAGCCGCAGTGGGCAAAAGGTTTCAAGTTCGACATCGTGTTACGCGGGCCGGAGGCTACGCCCTTTGAACCCTGACACGAACCTGGTCCCGACACCCTCGCAGACGGTCGGCCCATTTTTTCGGATTGAGCTGACCACCGACGGGCACTGCGTGAAGTGTGTGGCAGGTCCGCAGGCCAAGGGAGAAAGGGTATGGATCAGGTTTCGCGTGCTGGATGGCGACGGCGCCCCGGTTAGTGATGCGATGCTGGAAATTTGGCAGGCCGACTCCAATGGCAAATACAACCATCCGGACGATCCGCAACCCAAACTGATCGATCCGGGATGGATCGGTTTTGGTCGTCTCGCCACTGGAGAAGATGGCAGTTGCGTGCTTGAGACCATAAAGCCCGGACGCGTTCCCAACGGCACGTTGCAGGCGCCGCATCTCACGGTTGCGGTGTTCGCGCGCGGCATGCTGAAGCAGCTCTACACGCGAGTTTATTTCGCGGGAGATGCCGCCAATGACGAGGACTCCATCCTGCAGTTGGTTCCACCTGAGCGGCGAGTCACGCTAATGGCCCAATCAGATCCGACCCGCCCCGGATATTGGGCATTCGATGTGCAACTTCAGGGGGATCGGGAAACCGTGTTTTTTGACGTGTGATTTGCACATCCATCTGCCTCATGCGACCTGGACATCTGAAACCCAACCTGCGCCGGACAACCAGACTTCTCGGGATCGCGGTTTTTCTTGCAGTGGGTTCGCTGGCGTGCCGCCAGGCAAGAGTGCCTTCCGATAACGTCGTGAAGCCTGCCGATGTCACCGAATCTCGGATCATCAATGCGGATCGCGAGCCGGAAAACTGGATGACCTACGGCCGCACCTACGCCGAACAGCGCTTCAGTCCGTTGAATCAGATTAATGATCAGAATGTGTCGCAGCTCGGATTGGCCTGGTACTACGACCTCGACACGAATAGGGGCCAGGAAGCAACTCCCATCGTGGTTGACGGCGTAATATATTTCACCAGCGCCTGGAGCAAAGTCTTCGCGCTGAATGCCGCCACTGGACAATTGCTGTGGTCATACGATCCCAAAGTCCCCGGCAACTGGGCGGTCAACGCATGTTGTGATGTGGTGAATCGGGGAGTATCAGCATGGAACGGCAAGATTTTTGTCGGAACACTCGACGGACGTCTGATCGCCCTCGATGCCAAAACCGGTCATCGCGTCTGGGAAGTATTGACGATCGATTCTGATTTTCGCTACACCATTACCGGCGCTCCGCGGGTCGCCAAAGGCAAAGTAATTATCGGTAACGGTGGCGGAGAATTTGGCGTGCGCGGCTATGTTTCGGCCTATGACAGCGAAACCGGAAAATTAGTCTGGCGCTTCTATACCGTACCAGGTGATCCCGCGAAGCCGTTCGAAAGCCCGATTCTCGCAAAAGCCGCTAAGACTTGGAGTGGCGAGTGGTGGAAGCTTGGCGGCGGCGGCACGGTGTGGAACGCGATCGCCTATGATCCAGAGATCGATCAGCTCTACATTGGCACCGGTAACGGCACACCGTGGAGCGAAAAATTTCGCAGCCCCAAGGGCGGCGACAATTTGTTCACCTGCTCCATTGTTGCCCTCAAAATGGAAACCGGGGTGTACATCTGGCATTACCAGGAAGATCCCGGAGATGCGTGGGATTTCGACTCCGCGGAAGATATCATACTCGCCAACCTCACCATTGACGGTCGTCCTCGTAAAGTTCTAATGCAGGCGCCGAAAAATGGCATCTTCTATGTCATCGACCGCACCAACGGCGAACTCCTTTCTGCTAAGCCTTACACGTTCGTCAACTGGGCGAGTGGAGTAGATCTGAAAACCGGTCGCCCCGTCGAGACTGCCGTGGCGAGGTACGCTGGGTCCGATCCTGCACCCATTGTGCCCGGCCCAGTTGGGGCGCACAGTTGGCAACCGATGGCGTACAGCCCAATCACCGGTCTTGCCTACATTCCGGTCAACGACGCCGGTTTCAAATACAAGTTGCCTGACAGTTTTCTGGCGAAGAAGCTGGCCCCAAATTATGGAATCGATGTAGTCGCGGCTGGCATGCCCCAGGATCCCAAGGTGAAGAAGATGATTCTCGGTACCGTCAAAGGAAAATTAGTGGCCTGGGATCCAGCGCAGCAAAAGGCTGCCTGGACGATTGAGCGGCCCGGCCCCTGGAATGGCGGTACGCTCGCGACGGCGGGAAATCTGGTGTTCGAAGGAACGGCTGGCGGAAATTTTGAAGCCTATCGTGCCGATACCGGTGCGAAGTTGTGGTCATTCGCAGCTCAGACCGGGGTGATGGCAGGTCCGGTCACTTATGAGGTTGGCGGCCAACAGTACATTGCCGTACTCGCAGGTTGGGGTGGCGTTTTTCCGCTGGCCGCGGGCGAAGTTTCTTTTGCCTCGGGGCGTGTGCGCAACGTCAGCCGCATGCTGGTTTTCAAAGTCGGAGGCAAGGCCAGCCTTTCGCCCCTGCAAACTACCGAGCCGCCACAATTTACAGCGCTGCCAAATCCTGCGAGTTCTGCAACGGTGCGCAAGGGCGAGCAGCTTTTTCAACGCTATTGTGCCGGATGCCACGGCGATGTCGCCGTGAGCGGAGGTGTGCTGCCGGATTTGCGGCGCAGCAGCGCACTCACCGATGACGCATGGTTCGAGATCGTGTTGAGGGGAGAACTGCAGTCGGAGGGAATGGTTTCTTTCTCCACGGAACTTTCTCGCGATGATGCTGCCGCAATCCGCTCCTACGTAATCTTTCGCCGCAATCAGGATGCCGATGTCCAAGGGCATTGAAAAGGAGGCTTTGTGTACCGAAGCGACGTTGTTGGAAGTCTCTTGCGCCCTTCGTATTTGAAGGAGGCGCGCGAACATCATGAGAAGGGACAGATCAGCCATTCGGAGTTCAAGTCTCTCGAAGACCGGGCGGTGGACGAAGCCGTCGAGCTGCAGAAGCGCGCCGGGCTGGAAATGCTCACCGACGGCGAGATGCGACGTTATGCATTCTTTGGCCATCTGGTGGATGCTGTGGAGGGCTTCGATAAATTTGGGGGATGGGCAATTCCATTTCGCAATGAAAAAGGCGAGGAGGTAGTGCAACCCCGGCCGGTCGTGGTTTCCAAACTGCGCCGGAAACGCCCCTTGTGCGCCGAGGAGTTTACCTACTTACGGGCACGTACAAATCATCCTGCCAAAACAACCATGATCAGCGCACAGCAGGCGGCGGCTTATTACGATAACAAGAAGTCGTCTGCCGCTTATCCCAAAATTGACGGTTATTTGGCCGATCTGGTGGACATTTTGCGGGATGAAGTCGAAGAGTTAATCCGGCTCGGGTGCACCTATATTCAGATTGACTCGCCGCAATATGCCGCTTTGCTCGACCCGCAGTTGCGCGAGGGGTACCGCCAGCGCGGCAATGATCCCGACCGTCTGCTCGATCTTTCCACCGAAATGGACAATGCGGTGATTGGCAATCACCCGGGCGTTATTTTCGGCCTGCACCTCTGCCGCGGCAACAATCAAAGCCGGTTCTATGCTTCCGGCGATTACGGCCCCATCACCAAGGTATTTCAGAAAACTCGTTTTCACCGCTTTCTGCTTGAGTATGATGATGAGCGTTCGGGCGGCTTCGAGCCCCTGCGCAAGGTTCCCCAAGATCGCACGGTCGTCCTAGGACTCGTCAGCTCCAAAAAGCCGACCCTGGAGAGCAAGGACGAACTGAAACAGCGCATCGAGCAAGCCTCGCAGTTCATTCCGCTGGAGCGGTTGGCTCTCAGTCCGCAGTGCGGTTTTGCATCTACGATCGAGGGCAACCTGGTAAGCGTGGCCGATGAGGAGGCCAAGCTACGCCTAGTCGCCGAGACGGCCGAGGAAGTTTGGGGTCCACCCGTCGCAACGCGGAAGCGCACCTGACGAGCTTGTCATCCTGAGCAAGCGTTCTTTGCGCAGCGAAGGATCTGGGCGAGCCGCGCGTTGCAGCCTGCCCTGAGCCTGCCGAAGGGTCGCGCTCTTTGCGACGCAATAATCGCGCGTTGGGCTCGCTTCCTTATCAAACTGCACCACTACCGGCCGCGGACTGTTTTGAAGAATTTGGGAACATCAACGGCCGGTTCTGGCTCTTTGGAATCCCATAGCGCTTGCGGTGCTTCGCGCCCCACGCCGACATCAGCTTGAGGATGGGCTTGAGGCTTTCTCCATGCCTCGTCAGTGAATATTCCACCTTGGGCGGGACCACGGCATACACTTTCCGGTGAATGACTTCATCGCGCTCCAGGTCACGCAGATGTTGGGTCAGCATTTTCTTGGTCATGCCGGGAATCAATTTGCGAAGCTCTCCGAAGCGCTTGGTCCCGCCTTCGAGATAAAACAGAATGAGCGGTTTCCACTTGCCGCCAATCACGTCCGTGGTTAGCTTCACAGGGCAATAAAATTCTTCCACCTCAGTCTCCTTCAGGATCAAAGGTTACAAAAAAGTGCCTACTAGCAAAAAGGATACTTTAGCCTACAATCGGCGTCTGGACCAGAGGAGCCCTCTGGCCTGGCAGCCGATTCAGGCTAGCCAAAGACGGGATGCGGCCATTCGCCGGGGCAGGCAGCGTTGCGCTGCATAGTGTGTGTCGAGGGGGCGCCCCGGCAGAGCGGTGCCTAAGCCAACAACAGACTACCTTCCCAGGAGCTGGTGCACATGAGCAAAAGACCGGTAGTTGTCTACGGAGCCAATGGGTTCTCGGGAAGATTGATCGTCGAATTCCTCCGCGAATACAACACACCTTTCATCGCCGCCGGCAGAAGTGCTGCAAGAATCAAGCCGGTGATGGATACCGTCCCGGGAATTGAAACCGCCGATTTTGAGATCGTGGAAACTCCCGGCACTCTCGAAGACTTAACGCGTGTCTTCGATGGCGCCAAGGTGGTTTGCAACACAGCCGGTCCATTCATCTATAACGGGCCGAGAGTCATTGAAGCGGCTTTGAAAGCGGGTTGCCATTACATCGACATTGGCGGCGAACAGACCTGGATTCGCGAAGTCGCCGAGAACTGGGGTGAGAAATTCCGCGAACGCGGCCTTCTCGCTGCGCCCGCGACTGCGTTCATGTGCGCGGTCGGCGACGCATCGGCCCGGCTTTGCCTGGAATCCGCGGCCATCGACACGCTCGAAACCGTCACCATGTTCAAAGGCATTCCAACCTTTGGTTCCACGCAAACGATTTTTGCCGTCATTCAAACCGACGCATATTATCTTGAGCAGAACCAGTACAAGGCGTGGCCGCGTGCGACTCGGTACGACGTAGCCATTCCCGGCTATTTGCAAACGCAGCTTGCTCTCGCATGGGGAGGTTTCCCGCAACCAGTCTGGTTCAAGAACCATCCTCAGATCGCGAATGTGCGGTCAATGGGCGGTTTGCTCGATCGTCAGATCATGGAAGGCGTCGCGGCCACGGAGAAAATGTTTGAAGAACAGATTCGGCCCCTACCCAAAGAGGAGCGGGAAAAGAAGCTCGCCGAGATGGCCAACGCAGTGCAAGCGGGAACGCCACCTCGCGAAAACCCGCGCGAGCAGCGCACCATCGACGTCGTAGTGGGCCGAGGTTCCACCGATTACGCGCAGTGCGTGGTCTTCGGAACCTGTTGCTATCGCCAGACGGGATTGCTACAGGCATTTGCGGCACACCACCTGGCGCATGCGGCGCCGCGGAAGGTTGGCTTTGCTTCGCCCGCGGAAGCATTTGGACATCATGAAATACTGCGGGTTCTCGAAGAGCATGGTCTTGCCAAGGTTCGTCTGACTCACTGACGAGCGGAAATCTGGTCATGCGGGCGATCGACTATTTCGACAAAGGCGCCGAGGCAAATTTCAGTCGCACGGCTGTCATCACCGCCGACAGTGAAGCCTCCTGGTCTTATCGCGAGATGCGCACCGCGACCGAAAACATTGCTCGCGCTTTGTGGGCATGCGGATTGCGCGACCAGGAGGCCGCCGGAATCTACTCGCACAATGACGCCAGAGTTCTATTTTGCATGTTGGGGATCATGCGTGCGGGCGCCGTTTGGGTGCCGATCAATTACCGCAACGCCATCGACGCCAACGTGGAATACATGAACTACGCGGAAATGGCGTGGTTGTTCTATCACAGCCAGTTTCGCGATAGCGTCGCCGAAATCAAACGGCGCGTACCCTCCTTGCGGGGTATCATCTGCCTCGACCGCGAAGATGGGGAATATCCATCCTTGCAGTCCTTCATGGAACACGGAACAGGCGCGCAAGTCCCGGATTGGGGCGATGCCTACGGCAACCCTGAGCGCCTTGCCGGACTGGTGCCGACAGGAGGAACTACCGGTCCAGCAAAGGGCGTTCGTGTGACCAATCTCGCCCTGGGCACGATGACGGAAATGGCCACGCACTACTGGCGGGGCGATGTGCAACATCCTGTGTGCCTGAACACGGCCCCGCTGTCACATGCCGCGGGTGTGTTGGCATTCGTGATGTGTTCGGTGGGAGCAACGCATATCATCATGCCTAAGTTTGATGCGCTGGAAGTCCTTCGCAACATCGAGCGCCATCGGGTCACGCATCTTTATCTTCCGCCCACTGCGCTTTACAATCTGCTCGCCCATCCCCAGGTGCGTGACTTTGACTACTCAAGTCTGCGCGGTTTTCTTTTGGCGGGATCGCCGGTGGCGCCCGACAAATTGAAGAGCGCGGTCGAAATCTTCGGCCCATGCATGTGTCAGTCCTACGGTCAAACGGAAGCGCCGATGATCCTGGCTTTTCTCGATTCCAAGACCGTGGCGGCAGCGGCCGCCGGTGATCATCCGGAACGCTTGGCCAGCTGCGGCAAGGCCACACTGGCGGTACGCCTTGCAATCATGGACGACGTGGGCAGGCTCTTGCCGGCGCGTGAACGCGGGGAAATCGTGGCGCGAGGCTCGCTCATCTGTGGCGGCTATTACAAGATGCCTGAGGCCACGGCAGAAATCCGCGCCCACGGCTGGCACCACACCGGCGATGTGGGTTACCTGGATGAAGAAGGCTACGTCTACATCGTGGACCGAAAGAAAGACATGATTATCTCCGGGGGCTTTAATGTCTACTGCGCCGAGGTGGAAGCGGCAGTGATGGCTCTGCCGGAAGTTCACGAGTGTGCCGTGATTGGGGTTCCCCATGAGCAGTGGGGAGAATCAGTCAAAGCATTCGTTGTGCTTCGCGACGGCATATCTCTGAGCGAGGCAGCCATTATTTCCCACTGCAAGCACAAGGTGGGGGGAGTAAAGGCCCCAAAGACGGTCGAATTTTGTGCTGAGATTCCTAAAACCGCTGCGGGCAAGATCGATCGAAAAAAAATGCGAGCCCCGTACTGGGAACATGCCGAGCGGCAAGTGCATTAGCGTGGTTTGGTCCTGAAGTCAAAAGCAGGTTTCTCGACTGCGCAAGATCGTCCGTCTGGACGATCTCGCTTCGCTCGAAATGACAAAGGGAAACTATACGCCCCGCAACATTGATTGAAGGATGCATTCTTGACAACCGTGATCGTACCCAAATCCGGCGGCGTCACCACCACCAAAGCCGTAGTGGTGCGATGGTTGAAGCATGAGGGAGATCGCGTAAAAGCTGGCGATCCCTTGGTGGAGTTGGAGACCGAAAAAGTCAGCTACGAGCTCGAATCGCCTTTTAGTGGCATACTCACGAGGCTCCTGGCGCGCGAAACGGCGGAGGTTCCGGTCGGAGACCCGCTCTGCGAGATCGCGGAATCGGCTGCAAAGACTGCAAAAACGAAGAAGTAGGAGGCACGAAATGCCCCGAAAGACCGCCAAAAAATCAGCACCGCGAAAAGGGAAAGCCGGCAGCGAGCAACTGCGTTGGATGTACACGCAGATGGTTCGCATCCGCGAATTCGAAGAGGCTGTCAAGCGCACTTTTATCGAACATCCCGGTGTAATTCGGGGACATTCTCACCTGGGCGACGGCGCTGAAGCCAGCATCGTCGGGGCGCTCTCTACGCGCCGCGATACAGATTTCGTGATGCCCAGTTACCGCTGTCACGGATACCCCATCGTTATCGGGACGCCGCTGCGGAAGATGATGGCGGAAGTATTTGGCCGCAAGGACGGCTTGTGCCACGGTTTCGGCGGCTCCATGCACCTGGCCGACCCGGCTCGGTATTTTCCCGGCACTTCCGGAATCATTGGCCAGAGCATCGCCCACGCCACGGGCGCTGCTCTGACGGCGCAGGTAAAAAAGAACGGCCAGATCGTCTATTGTTTTTTTGGCGATGGCGCTTCGAAACAAGGCGCGTTTTTCGAGTCGCTCAACATGGCTGCGGTGTGGAAACTGCCAATCGTCTACGTTCTCGAAAACAATCAATATCAGGCGTACACGCACTACAGCCTAGAGGATGCCAATGCCGCGGCCGGCGATCCGCTGTCGAAGAAAGCGGAAGCCTTCAGCATCCCCGGCGCAACCGTTGACGGCACCGATCCGGTGGCCGTCGGGAAAGTTGTCGCCAAAGCTGCGGATCGTGCGCGCGCCGGCCAGGGGCCAAGTCTGGTCGAAACGAAGTTCTATCGGCTCAGCGCCCACGGCAATGTAATTACGGTTCCCCCGCTGCCGACGCAATTTCCCGAGCACGAGGCGATCGCGGTCTACGGCAACCGGAAAGAATTCGAGCAGTGGAAAGCCAAAGATCCGATCAAACGCTTTCGCGCACGCCTGCTGAAAGACGGCACTCTCACCGAAGCCGCAGCGAAGCGCATTGAAGCCGACGCCCGCGCCGAGGTGGAAGACGCCGTGCAGTTCGCCCTGGCAAGCCCGCTGCCCGCGCCCGAAGAGGCGCTGCAATACGTTTACGCGTAGGAGGAGAACATGGCGAGAGAAATGATGTACGGCGATGCAATCGCCGCAGCCATCATGGAAGAGATGCAGCGCGATCCCAATGTTGTCTTCTACGGCCAGAATATGGCCATGACTGAGCGCGATCCCATGCTCAAGAAATTCGGCAAAGAGCGCGTGCGCATCGCGCCGATTTCGGAAACCGCCGAGATCGGCATTGGTATTGGCGCTGCCATCACCGGATTGCGCCCCATCGTTGAGTTGTGGATGAGCGAATTCATGCTGGTTGCTTTCGACCAGGTCATCAACGAAGCTCCTCGGCTGCGCTACATGTCAGGCGGTCAAGTGAGCGTGCCGGTGGTGCTGAAAGCCGGCTACGGTTTTTGCGCGGGATGGGCGGGCCAGCATTCCAATTGCATTTACCACACGATGATGGGCATCCCCGGTTTGAAAGTTGTGGTGCCTTCGACCCCGGCCGATGCTAAGGGCTTGATGGCGGCAGCCATTCGCGACGATAACCCGGTGGTGTATCTGCATCCCTACATGCTCACCTTAGATAAAGGCGAAGTGCCCGATGGCGAATACGTTGTGCCGCTCGGGGTTGCTGACATCAAACGCACCGGCACCGACGTGACGATCGTGGCCATCGGCTGGATGGTGAAGAAAGCGCTGGCCGCGGCTGAACGGCTGGCCCAAGAAGGTATCAGCACCGAGGTCGTCGACCCACGGACGCTCGCGCCGCTCGATGTCGCGAGCATCGTCAATTCCGTGAAAAAGACGGGCCGAGTCGTGCTGGTAGATCAGGCGCCGCGGCAGTCGTCCGCCGCTGCGGTGATCGCCGGCGAGATCGCGGAACATGCCGTTGGGTGTTTTCATGCACTCAAAATGGTGACTGCTCTCGACGCCCCCATTCCCTACAGCGAACCACTGGAAAACTACGTCGTCCCCAATGAAGACAAGATTGTTGAGGCTGTGAAGTCTGTTATGGCGCACGAAGCCGTGGCCGCGTGAGCATGTGCCATGAAGAGCAAGATTGATCTGCTCGCTTCCTACTGGACCATTTCCTGTGGGCTTCCTCACACCGACAAAGAATATAGCCCTTTCGATTTCCGCGACCGCGTGGAATCGGCTGCCAGAGCGGGTTTCACCGGGTTTGGAATCTGGCACGCCGACCTTGCGCATGTGCTCAGGTCGCGCACGCTCAAGGAGATGAAGCAGATTCTCGACGACAATGGGATCAAATACATCGAACTCGAGTTCCTCACCGATTGGTTTCTTGATGGCGAACGAAAGAGGCAATCGGATACTTGCAAGAATCTGCTGCTCGATGCTGCCGAAGCTTTGCAGGCACATCACGTGAAGGTCGGCGATTTCTACCAGGAAGCAGCGCCTATGCCGCGACTGATCGAGTCTTTCGCTGAACTGTGCGGCGAGGCCGCAGAGCGCGGAACGAAAGTGGGGTTCGAGTTGATGCCGTTCGCCATGATCCGGACTTTGGAGGATTCACTCAAGCTCGTGGAAGGCGCCGGCGCGAGCAATGGCGGCATTTGTTTCGATACCTGGCATATCGTGAAGCTCAAAATTCCTTACGCTGAACTGCGCCGCATTCCCGCGCAGTACATCATCGGCGTCGAACTGAACGACGGGACGTTTGAGTGTCCCTGGAGCCTGCACGAAGACACCGTAAACCACCGCCGTCTATGTGGCGAAGGAGAATTCGACGTAAGAGGCTTTATCGCGGCGATGCAAGAAGCCGGATACCGCGGGGCGTGGGGAGTCGAGGTGCTTTCAGAAGAGTTGCGAAAATGGCCCCTCGACCGCCTGACCACTCGGGCTTTTGAAACGACCTTCGCTCAATTTTAAAATCCTGCGCTGCCTCACCTAAGCGTTGTGTTGCCCTGAGGTTTCGCCCTGGTCGCCTTTATCAATACCCGGCAGCCGATCTATTGCACCTCCGTCGCGCGCTGGCGACGCTACGAACCCCTGCGCGCGCTTGTCGATGTTTGGCAGAGTCGACGACGGGTCGGAACTGGACGCGTCTATCGCCCGGTCGTGATTGGGCTGAAGCGACAGCGGTGCGGTATCAGCTGGCTTTTTTACGGATCTCTTTCTCCTTATCTTTCTCCTTGGTCACCGCTGAGGCGCCTGTGGGCTGAGGATGCGCACTCGGAATTTGTGCTGCGGGTTGAGTGAGCCAGGTTTCGAAACGGGTCTCGCCGTGTCGTGCGCTATTGCCGGGAACCAGTGTTCTCTCGCTGAGTTTGGCTCTAGCGTATCGCGCGTTTGGATCAGCGATGACTTCGCGTGGATCTCTGAGCGAGGCCAAACGCCGCCGGACCAACTCATCCACGCGAAACTGTTCCGGGCCTCCAATTTCGACGGTGCCGTTTACCGGTTGACCTACTGCAATCTTGCCTATGGCACTCGCGACATCGTCGGCGGCCATGGGCTGGAAAAACACAGGGGGCAAATGCACCTTGTCGCCGACCATGGAAATGTCGGCAAGGCCCTTGAGGAACTCGAAGAACTGCGTCGCCTGCACGATGGAATAGGGGATGGAAGATTCTTTGATCAGTTTCTCCTGAGCGATCTTGGCGCGGAAGTAACCGCTTTCGGACAGCCGGTCAGTTCCCACAACCGATAGTGCAATGTGATGCCGTACGCCTGCGGCTGCTTCCGAGGTCAGGAGGTTACGGGTTGAGGTCTCGAAGAACTTCAGTACTGCTGAGTCCTCCCAGTCGGGAGCATTTGTTACGTCAACGACTACCGAGGCGCCTTTCAGCACTTCGGCCAGTCCTTCGCCGGTGACAGTGTTCACTCCGGTAATGGGTGCCGCTGCTACCGCCTCGTGTCCGTGCTCGCGAAGCTTGTTGACAAGCTTTGATCCAATGAGTCCAGTACCGCCGATCACGACGATTTTCATAATTGTCTCCTTTACTCCTAACCAAGGCATTTCGAAGCCATTGGCCGCTTGCGCGTTAAGACAGAAATGTCTGCCCGGCTGGTGACATGGATCGGGCACGTCCGAGTCAGTGGCTTGAAGTGTTGAAGTGGTGGTCTTCAGCCTGTGCAAAGCTGCGCTCGATTGATCCCAGCCATTTGCCCACGCTAGCTCTTTTGGATGTCTACCGACGCTAGACCACGTGTCCTCGGAAAATCAATACCGTACATGCCGTATTTGACGGGTACGAGTTGAAGGAAGGACACGAACTCAAAGTGCTCGAAAAACAGACGCCGCCTACTTGAACTTGCGCGCGTCACCATCCGCTGACAAAGTTCTGACAATGTAACCGAAATTTCACATGATCGTCATAAAGCCGACACAAGCCGTCTGTTAGATTCGCGGCCACACTGTGCAGAGGGCGGCGGTTGTACTCCGGGCTGATGTCTCGGCATCGGCGTCACCTTGGAGGCCAAGATTACAAAAATGTAATCTCGGCGCCATGCTGCTGTATTTTCTCAAAACTAGACTGGTCGCCTCGGTGCCCTCAGTGCTTGCACCAAGCCCTGCAGGAGATTGTGAACTAGATGAGCACCGCTATAAGTCCCTTCTACTAACGTTGCGAGATGAAAAAATCCAAGGAGAAAACGACATATGTCTCGAATAAAGGTTCGAAGTAAGTCTCGAAAGAAATCTCGACTCGATCGTCTGTACCCGCTGACCGGCCTGCTGGCGGCGGGGCTGAGCCTTCCGGGGCTCGCCGGTGCTCAATCCAAGGAGTACCCGAAATACGTCGCTGGCCCGCAGCTGAACGGCTCGTGGGTCGTCAGCAGTGGCCAGATCATCACGCCCGCCGGCACCCAAGTTAACCTCGGTATCGAGGTCCGCGCGAAGGCCATCGCGCTGAACCCCAATGTCAAAACTCACACCGCCGCCGTGCTCACTCTGGGTACGTACACGTACAACGGCAACGGAGCCGTCGAGGTGTTCGACATCAACACTGGCGTTGTCCTGCAGAACTACACCCCGTTGGGAGGACTGGATCCAAGCGGCAGCTATAGCGGCATCGCGTATTCGGCGGACGGCAAGCACCTGGTGTTCAGCCAGGACAGTAGCCATGTCACTATCGCCGATGTCAATGCACAGGGCTTACTATCAGACGACGCGCAGGTCAGCGTGCCACCGGACAATTCTTTCATCACCTGCTTTCCGAACAGCCCCCCAGCCTCTTATGGCAACGCATGCGGCTCGTTCTATTCTGGGTACACCTCTTATCCTGGCGGCGTCGCGCTCTCACAGGATGGCAAGAGCGCCTATGCCCTGCTGAACCAGAACGATACGCTCGCCAAGATCAACCTGGTCGCGAAGCCGCCGGTGCAGGGTACGCAGATCCGCGTCGGCAACGCCCCGCACAGCATCGTGATCAACAGCACCGGTACAACCGCCTACGTCAGCAACGAGGGTGGCCGGGCCGCTACGGAAGGGGACTTCCAGGTCAACTCCGCCGGCACCGAGATCGTCGCCGACCCGTTCATTGGCGCCGCGATCACCGGTACCGTTTCTGTGGTTGACTTGGCCTCGCTGGCGGTCACAGCTACCATCGAGACCGGTCTGCACCCGACGGGGATGGCGTTCTACCAAGGGAACCTGTTGGTCGCCAATACCTATAGCGACACCATCTCAGTAATCAACACAACCACCAACGTAGTGGGGCGGACGATCAACCTTGGGCTGCCGATCGGAGTGCCCGGCGCAGGCCAACCCGCCTATGGCGCCGCGCCGAACTCGATCGCCGTCAACGAAAGGGCGGGCGTAGCCTACGTTGCGCTTTACAATGCCAACGCGATCGCTGTGGTCGACCTTACCCCCGGAGCGCAGAATCCCGTCATCGGCATGATCCCGGTAGCCTATGCGCCAAGCTCGGTCGTGCTGGACACGGCCGCGAACGTGCTCCTGGTTGCCAACGACAAGGGGATCGGCACGCGTGAATCGTTCGAGTGCGACCACGGCGTGTGCGGCTACAATACCCACCAGGACAATGGCACCGTCAGCATCGTCCCTGTTCCGAATAGCGCGACCTTGGCGACAATGTCGACGCAGGTTTTCCAGAACAACCACTGGGATCTTGCGGAAAATATCGCTTCTGCCAGCGGTGGCAACCCGAAGACCAAGCCGGTCGTAATCCCTGAAAAGATCGGCGATCCGTCGCTGATCAAGCACGTGTTCCTGATCGTCCGTGAAAACCGCACCTACGATCAGGTCCTGGGCGACGTGGCCGCCGGCAATGGCGACCCCTCGTTGGCAGTGTTCGGCGACGGCTCCGCAGCCAACGGCCCCCCGGTCACGCCGAACGCGCACCTGTGGGTGCAGCGCTTCCCTCTCTTGGACAACTTCTACGACCCGAGCCGCCAGTCGGCTGACGGTCACCAGTGGATCCAAGAGGGCATGGCGCCCTACGCCGACGACATCCAGTCGCCGGACTGGGTCCGCAGCTACCCCGGCGGGAACGCCGGCGATGCACTTGCCTATCAGAAAAAGGGCTTCCTTTTCTCGGAAGCCGAGGCCGCCGGTCTGCCAGTGAAGATCTACGGCGAATACATCGAGAACGACTTGTACCTACAGGGGGACGGGTCGTATGGGCCGAGCGGCGAACCGAGTTGGAGCCAGTTTTACGCCGACTCGCAATGCTTCGAGGGAGGGCCTGGTTGCGCATCACCTGGGACCGCGGGCGAGAAGACGCTGTTCTACCAGAACGAGATCCAAGCACAGTCCTCTATCCCGGCCGTGCATGACTACATGGTCCAGAACTTTCCATATTTCGACCTGGGCATCCCCGACCAGTTCCGCGTCGATCTGTGGATTCAGGACTTCCATAATGACGTCAAGAACGGTACGGTGCCTGCGATGGAACAGCTGTGGATCATGGACGACCACACCACCGGCCCGCCGACCTCGCAGGCCGAACAAGCCGATAACGACTTGGCCGTGGGGCGCATGATCGACTACATCAGCCACAGCCCCGTTTGGTCCACTTCGGCGATTTTCATCGAGGAAGACGATGCGCAGAACGGCGTCGACCACGTCGACGGTCATCGCAGCCCGGGCTATATCATCAGCCCCTACGCGGTGCAGAACGGGCCCACCGACCACACCTACTACACGCAGGTCAACATGACTCGGACGATCGAGCAAATCCTCGGCCTGCCGCCCATGAACCAGTACGACCTCGTGGCATCGCCTATGAGGACGGATTTCACCAACAACCCGCCCACGGAGAATTTCAAGCCGTGGACTCACGTGCCGAACCAGATCCCGCTGGACCAGGGCGTTTCCGCGAGCGCAGCCAACACAACGGATAGTCCTGCGGTCAAGGCCCTGCGGTCGGGTTGGCTCCAGAAGAAGGCGGAAATCTCCGCTGGCAAGATCCACAAGCCCGACTCCGAAGACCCGGACACTGTTAACCATTTCAACTGGTATGAGTCTACCGGGTTTACGCGGCCCTATCCCGGTGAGAAGACAGTTCGCCCGGCGAGCGAGTTCAACAACCCGGCACCCGCCAAAGCAGACGACGACGACTAAAACACGTTCCGGCTGCAACGGCCCTCTCCCCGATCACCGGGGAGAGGGTTTTTTGTTCAAGCCTCAAACGTAAAACCTCCACCTGGCAACAGCTTGCGAGTCTTTGAGAGTTCGCGGGGAATGCTGATAACGTCGAATCAGCGTGTGCCAGTCAAAATATCCACCGTCAATTGGTCCAGTCGCTCGTACGGCAATCGCTTCTTCATGATGGCGTCCTTGTCGAAGAGGTGTGACAACAGAGCTGAGGCCCCTTGTTTCGAGTAGCGTCCATTCAAGGGAATAGCAGTGGGAGCGGACGAAATCTCCTTGAGAATTGCCTGAATTTCCTGGTCCGCATTCCACCGGCACGCCTTCTCCTTAAGGATCAGGTACGTGCGCATGCACCCGCTGGCAAACTCTCGCACGCCCTCGTAATCTTCGGTGCGGTAGGCGTGAGCATCGAAATGCCGCGATCCCGCATAGCCGACATCTTCCAGAAACTTTACCAACCAGAACGCGGATTTCAGATTTGCCGAACCGAAACGCAAGTCTTGATCGTAGCGTCCCGGCATTTGATCGTTCAGATCGATGTGGAAAAGCTTGCCGCACTCCCAAGCCTGCGCCACTCCATGCATGAAGTTCAGCCCGGCCATCTGTTCGTGGGCGACCTCCGGATTTACACCCACCATTTCAGGGTGGTCGAGGGTCGGAATGAATCCAAGATAGTGGCCGGTAGTGGCCATGTAGATATCCGCGCGTGGTTCGTTGGGCTTAGCTTCCAGGGCAAACTTGTAGTCATAACCGCAGTCGAGGCTGTATTCGCAGAGATAGTTGACCGCCTCGCGCAGACGCTTGATGGCTTCGTCGGCGCGGCGGCAAGCATCGGTTTCAACCCCTTCGCGACCGCCCCAGAGCACGAAAATCTTCGCGCCCAGCTCCGCCCCCAGATCCATTGCCCGCATGGTTTTTTGCAGAGCGTAGGCACGCACTTCGGGGTCGTTCGCTGTGAAGGCTCCATCGCGGAAAACCGGATGAAAGAACAGAGAAACAGTGGCCATGGGTACAACGATTCCGTTGTCCTTACAGGCCTTGGAAAATTTCCGCACGATACAGTCATGCTCGCAGGGGGTGGCGTCAATGGGAACCAGATCGTTGTCGTGCAGATTCACTCCCCATGCGCCGACCTCGGCGAGCATGGCGACGATGTCTACAGGCTGAAGAATCGGACGTACAAAATCGCCGAAGGGATCGCGTCCGCGATTGCCTAGCGTCCACAGGCCAAAAGAAAACTTATGCTCTGGTTTGGGCTGATATTGCTTTTGGTCTGTCATCCAGTCTCCCTTAATGATTGCTTTACATATTTATTGAAAAATGGACTTGAGCGCCGGATAGACTCGCCGGTAGCGCGTATAGCCAGCCGCCATTACAGCCGCACTTGTTGGATTCGGCGTGACGCGATCGCGTACCCTGACTACGGCGTCGCAAGCGGCATCAACCGAGGGCCAGATCTGAGCGCCTACTCCGGCGAGAATGGCCGCCCCATAAGCTGCGCCTTCTTCGCCTTCCACTCGTTCCACTTCGCGACCGTAAACGTCCGCTTGAATCTGACGCCACAACTGAGAGCGAGCGCCGCCTCCCCCGAGACGGATGCTCTTCACTGGCACCTTCATCTCGCGAAAGATGGTGAACGTGTCTTGCAAACTAAACACCACACCTTCGAGGATCGCTCGCACCACATGAGCCCGTGTGTGCGATGCGGTCAGGCCTACCAACGCGGCCCGGGCGTTCGAGTCGAGGTAAGGAGTGCGTTCACCCATCAAATATGGAGCCCACAGTAATCCATCGGACCCAGGGGCGACGCCTGCAGCTTCGGCGGTGAGTTGCTCGTAGAGATCCGTGGCAGGTTTCGTTTGGCCGCAGAGGAAGCGATCGCGAAACCATCGCAACGAAAGGCCCGCAGCCTGGGTCACGCCCATCATATGCCAGCGTCCTGGAACGGCGTGGCAAAAAGTGTGCAAGCGTCCTTGCGGGTCAAGTGCTGGACAGTCTGTCGCCGCAAAGACAACTCCCGATGTTCCAATCGTGGCACTGACCGCGCCGGGACGAACGATACCCATGCCCGTAGCTCCAGCGGCCTGATCGCCCGCTCCGGCTACGACAGGTGTTCCTTCAGCCAGGCCAGTCGCGGCGGCTCCTGCGGCGGAAATCTTTCCGCAAACTTCCGGCGACTCATGCAGAGCCGGCATCATGGACGAATCAATTTCCACCGCTTGCAACACTTCGCTCGACCAACGCCGGTGCGCGACGTCCAGCATCAGGGTGCCGGAGGCATCCGCCATGTCAGTCGCCCGCTCTCCGGTCATTCGGAAGCGCACATAGTCCTTTGGGAGCATTACGGAACGAACCCTGTCCCAATTTTCGGGTTCGTTTTCCCGCACCCACAACAGTTTTGTAAGGGTAAAGTTCGGGAGCGCGGGATTGCACGTGAGCTGAATCAGCCGCGCCGGACCGATCCGCTGGTTAAGTTCCTCGCACTGCTTTTCGGTGCGAACGTCGCACCAGATCAGAGCCGGACGAACCACCTTCCCTGCGTCATCGAGCATGACGGCGCCGTGCATCTGTCCGGAGAAACCGACACAAGAGATCCGATCGCCGCACACGTCCGCTTCGGCCAAAGCCCTGCGGATGGCAATGCCGCTGGCGCGCCACCAATCCTCGGGGTGCTGCTCCGCCCACCCGATCTTCGGAGACGCAAAGGCGGTGTGTTCTTCGGTGGCGGACGCGACGATGCGGCCGTCTTCATCAACGATTACGGCGCGAGTGCCACCGGTGCCGACATCGCTTCCGACAACATACTTGGGCATACTCAGTCTCGTCCACTTCCCGGGCGCGGTGATAGAGGGCTTATTTTAGTGCTTGAAGTTTTCGCATGGGGGGAAAGGTAGTCCAGTGTCAGCGTGCGTCCAGACATTCCATTGGTTCTCCGGTAATAGAAGGGCTTGAGCGTAAACGTTAACGGCGCTATAGTAGCACACGCATACACAGATGCAAGCAACCGTAAAAGGAACCTAGCTTTCTTATGAAAACCTCCCCTGAAGCAGGATCGGTTTTGCCCGCATGGCTTTGTTGTTTAGCCACTTGTTTTGTCTTGTCTGCGGCTGCGATCGCCCAAACTACACTTCCCTACCGAGATCCAAAGCTCCCTGTGGAACAACGGGTCGCCGATTTGCTCTCCCGCATGACGCTGGAAGAGAAGGTAGCTCAGATGGAAGGCGCATGGGAGAACCGCCAGTTTTTCAGCGATCCCAAGGCGCTTTTCGTCGATGGAGAGGGAAATTTCGTCCCTGAGCGTGCTGCCGTTCTATTGAAAAACGGCATCGGAGAAATTTCCCGTCCAAGCGAAAACCGGGGTCCTCGCCAAATGGCGGAATACACCAACACGGTCCAGAAGTGGGTCAGGGAAAACACCCGCTTGGGCATCCCGGTCCTATTTCATGATGAATGCCTGCACGGCCATGTCGCTCCCCAGGGGACGTCATACCCCCAAGCCATTGCCTTGTCCTCGACGTGGGATACGGCTCTGGTCGAGAATGTTTTCACCGCTACGGCTGCCGAAGTGCGCTCCCGTGGAGCGCACCACTGCCTTGCTCCCGTTCTGGATTTGGCCCGAGACCCCGCTGGGGCCGTACGGAAGAAACCTACGGCGAGGATCCCTACCTCGTTTCTCACATCGGGCTCGCGGCCATCCGAGGGTTTCAGGGAACGGGGCCCATGGACAACAAGCATGTGATGGCGACGGCCAAGCACTTTGCCGTGCACGGCCAGCCGGAAGGAGGAACCAATGTTGCACCCGGGAACTACTCGGAGCGCGTGATCCGGGAATATTTCCTGAAGCCTTTCGAGGTAGCAGTGACAGAGGGCCATGTTCGGACCGTCATGGCGTCCTATAACGAAATCGACGGAATTCCCTCCCACAGCAACAAACACCTCCTGGACGATATCCTCCGCCACGAATGGGGCTTTGACGGGACGATCGTTTCCGACTACTTCGGTATTACCGATCTGCGCAACCTTCATCACGTTGTTGCCACCAAGGAGGACGCTGCAAAGATGGCTCTGGAGGCTGGGGTTGAAATCGAACTCCCGTTTGAGGATGCGTACCCTAGCCTTGTCGATCAGGTGCATCAGGGACGGGTTTCTCAAGCCACGATTGACAAGGCGGTTGCGCACATTTTGCGCGCCAAGTTCGAAGCTGGACTTTTTGAAAATCCCTACGTCGATCCGGACTACGCGGAACACTTCGTTAACAACGCCGATCACCGGCAACTGGCGCTCAAAGCGGCGCATGAAGCCATCATCTTATTGAAGAACCAAAACAACTTATTGCCGTTGGAAAAATCGAAGTATAAGCGAATTGCTGTAATCGGTCCCAACGCTGCCGACTTGCATCTTGGTGGTTACAGCAACAAGCCTGGACGCGGCGTCAGCATTTTGCAGGCGATTAAAGACAAAGTTGGCTCCTCAGCAGAAGTGTTGTATTCCGAAGGATGCAAGATCACTGAGACTCTTCCTGATTGGGACGCTGACAAAGTTGTGCTCGGCGATCCGGTTCTGAATGCGAAACGCATTCAGGATGCGGTCAAAGTCGCCAAGAAATCTGGTGTTGTAATATTGGCGCTGGGGGAGAACGAACAGACGTCGCGTGAAGCCCGGGCGCCCGATCACTTGGGAGACCGCGATAGCCTAGATCTTCCGGGCAATCAGGATGACTTAGTTAAAGCCATCCTCGCCACTGGAAAACCCACAATTGTCTACCTGCAACACGGACGCCCAAATTCCATCAACTATATTGCCGAGAACGTTCCCGCCATTCTGGACGGCTGGTACTTAGGCCAAGAAGGCGGGCCGGCGGTGGCCGACGTACTCTTTGGAGATTACAACCCTGGCGGGAAACTACCGATCACCGTACCAAGGTCGGTTGGCCAATTGCCCGATTACTATTATCAAAAGCCCTCCGCGAAACGTGGCTTCGTAGACGCGGACATTTCCCCACTCTTCCCCTTCGGCTGGGGGCTGAGTTACACCAGCTTCAAGTACGACAACCTGCATCTCAGTCCCGATGCGATTGGGCCGGAAGGCACGACGACCGTTGCGGTGGACGTGACGAACACGGGCAAAGTAAGCGGCGCGGAAGTCATTCAACTCTATATTCGCGACGAAGTGAGTTCGGTTACTCGCCCGATCAAGGAACTTCGCGGTTTCCGGCGCATTGCGCTTGATCCTGGCAAGACAGAGACCGTTAAGTTCACTCTCGGGCCAGAGGAGCTGTGTTCCTGGATCGTGAGATGCATCGTGTCGTGGAGCCGGGCGACTTCAAAATTATGGTCGGCGGCAACTCGGTCGAACTGATCGAATCGAAACTCAGTGTGCTTGCTCGATAGAGAACTAGACATGAGTTGGTTGGTGTCTCCGGTGGTCGCTCATCGAAGAACGGGCGCGATTCATGGCAGCTTCTTTGCCACTATTATCCTGCTGTTCGCGCTATTTTTCTTTGCGTTGCCTGGCTTAGTGTTCGCTATAGGTCAAGAACAATATGTGGAAACGGTACGCCATGCCAACGATTTCACTATCGCGCAGGGAGATTCGCTCGCAACTATCTATGTGGATACAGACGACCATGCCGGTGTAGTTCGCGCCGCTCGGGATTTGCAGACGGACTTGTCTCGCGTGACGGGCCGTGGGCCGGCGATCATCGACACAGTCGATCCGAGTGCCGTTCGAGCTGCGAACCTCATCATCGTCGGCACGATCGGAAAGAGTTCCGCCATCGACCAGCTAGTCCGCGAAAAGAAGCTCAACGTCGCGCGGATCGTTGGCAAGTGGGAAACGTTTCTCATCCAGACCGTGGCCCAGCCTTTCCCCGGCATCGCAAATGGTCTGATCATCGCAGGAAGCGACAAGCGGGGAACGATTTACGGCATCTACGACCTGTCTGAACAAATTGGAGTCTCGCCTTGGTATTGGTGGGCGGATGTTCCTGTTCAACACAAAGCTACACTCTTCGTAAAGCTCGGCAGGTATATCGACGGCCCACCCAAGGTCAAATATCGCGGCATCTTTCTCAACGACGAGGCTCCATCCCTTACGGGTTGGGTACATGAGAAATTCGGCAACTACAACCATCAGTTTTATGAAAACGTTTTCGAACTCCTGCTCCGGCTCAAGGCAAACTACTTATGGCCGGCGATGTGGGATAACGCCTTTAACGAAGATGATTCCTTGAATCCGCAGATGGCAGATATGTATGGCATTGTCATGGGGACATCGCATCACGAGCCCATGCTGCGGGCCCAGCAGGAATGGAAAAGACATGGCATCGGGCCCTGGGACTATTCGACAAACGCCCAAGTCCTGCAAAAGTTCTGGACCGAAGGCATTCAACGCAACAAGAACTACGAGAGCATCATGACCCTCGGCATGAGAGGAGACGGCGATCTCCCTTTGACCGCCGACGCCAATATTGCGTTGCTGGAACAAATCGTGACCGACCAGCGCAAAATAATTGCCAGCCAGGTGAATCCAAATCTTTCCGCCGTACCTCAGGACTGGGCACTATATAAGGAGGTGCAGGAATACTACGAGAAAGGGATGCGTGTGCCAGACGACGTAACCTTGCTTTGGTGCGACGACAATTGGGGGAACCTTCGAAGGCTTCCAACTGCGGAGGAGCGCAAACGAAGCGGCGGCGCCGGGATTTATTACCATTTTGACTATGTTGGCGATCCGCGGTCTTACAAATGGCTCAACACCGTTCCGATCACAAAGGTTTGGGAGCAAATGACTCTGGCGTACAGCTATGGCGCGAATCGCATCTGGATTGTCAATGTAGGTGATTTGAAGCCGATGGAATTCCCTATGGAATTCTTTCTAACCTTGGCGTGGGATCCTGAAAAGTGGCCCAAAGAACGAATTTCTAACTATTCCAGAATGTGGGCGCAACGCGAGTTTGGCGCGAAGTACGCGTCAGAGATTGCCAGCATCATTGCCAAATATACAAAATACAACGGACGGCGCAAACCGGAGTTGATTGAACCAGACACTTTCAGTCTAGTAGATTATCAGGAAGCCGACCAGGTGCTCGCGGAATGGCAAACCATCAACCGCCAAGCGGAACAAATCTACAGTAGCTTGCCGACAAATGAGCAGGATGCCTTTTTTGAGCTTGTCCTATACCCAGTAAAGGCATGCGCACAAGTTGCTGAGCTCTACATAGCGACAGGTAAGAACCACCTCTATGCGAGCCAGGGACGCGCCAGCACGGACGACTTAGCAGCGAGGGCACGTGCGCTTTTCGAGGCTGATGCCTACTTATCCGCCGAATACAATCACACCCTATCGCATGGCAAGTGGAACCATATGATGGATCAAACCCATATTGGTTACACCGGCTGGCAGGATCCCGCCGTGAATGTTATGCCGCAGGTTATAGAGAAGAAGATTCCTGTTTCTGCCGGGCTCGGGGTTGCAGTTGAAGGTTCTGCTCTGGCGTGGCCGACGAGCGTGGCGAGCGCCAAGCCGGCGCTTCCGGCGATTGATGTATTTAATCGTCAGCGCCGTTGTATTGACATATTCAATCGCGGGCGAACTCCATTTGAATTTACGGCCCGCTCAAGCCAGCCTTGGATCAGATTGAGTATTACCCACGGGGTTATCGAAAAGGAGCAGCGCCTTTGGGTCTCGGTGGACTGGCGCAAGGCTCCGAAGGGCTCGAGCGGCGGTGTGGTGACTTTGGCTGGCGCCAACCCCGCGTCAGTCCCGGTGATGGTGAGTGTTCTGAATCCGGAACAACCAGCAAGAGCTTTCCTTAAGGGTTTTGTCGAAGCCGATGGGTACGTTTCCGTTGAGGCCGCGCATTTTACGAAAAACATCGACACGGACTCCGCCAAATGGGAAGAAATTGAAGACTACGGGCGCACGCTATCCTCCATGACAATATTTCCTGTAACCGCACTCAGCGTAACCGCATTGCGGGATTCCCCCTGTCTTGAATACCAAATGTATTTGTTCAGTGCGGGAAAGGTGCAGGTGGACGCAATCCTGGCTCCAACTTTGAACTTTGTTCCCGGACGCGGACTGAGGTATGCAATCGCCTTCGATGACGAGCCTCCGCAAATCATCGATGCTCTGTCGCATAATTCGCCGGTGGATTGGGCAACGGCGGTGGAGGAGAGCGTTCGCAAGGTTCGATCGGCACATAGGTTGGCCGCTCCTGGATACCACATCTTGAAGTTCTGGATGGTTGACCCCGGCGTCGTTTTGCAGAAACTCATAATCGACACAGGCGGTATAAAACCAAGTTATCTAGGCCCGCCGGAAAGCTATCACAACATAGCCAGCAAGTAGCTGACTAGTGTCATAAGTCCGCTACTTCAGCGTTGGCTCCGATGAAGAAGGTGGGGTCGAACACTTATCAATCCACTTTGTCAGGACACTGTCTCACTTACCGTCCGGGGGATTCGGTGCGGGTATAGAGGACGGCATTTTTCCCGCCAGGCTTTCATCCGCTTTCTCGTGCAGCTCGCGTACCTTGATAAGCTCCTTCTCCGACTCCGCTGTCTTTCCAAGCGCCTGGTACAGGCGTCCTAGCTGGTAATGGGCATCGGGCTGTCCAGGATCGAGAGCCACGGCACGGAGGAGCGCTGGCTCAGCATCGTTGTACTTTTTCCGCTCCATGTATATCGCGCCTAGATCCATATAGACGATGCGTAGATCGCGGCTGCCCCGCAGCGCCTGCTGGAAGAAGAGTAGGGCCTTATCCGGCTGGTCATTTTTCCACTCGATGTCTCCTAGATATGCCAGCGCCTGAGCGTGGTGAGGGTCGAGAGACAACTCCTGTTCGAACTCCTGTTTCGCTTCGTCATATTGGTGGGACTTCCAACGAAGGTACCCCAGGCCAAAATGCATGTTCGGTTCTTTTGGGGCAATCTTCGCGGCTGTCTCGAATTCGGCGATGGCCTCGGCAGTTTTGCCCAGGCCGTCTAGCGCCTCGCCGGTAAGGACATGAGCTGCGACTGAGTCTGGGCTCCGCTCGACAATCCGGCGAAATTGCTCCAGAGCACAGGAGTACTTTCTTGCCCATAAGCAGCTCTGCGCCAGCGTCTGGTGAAGCTCCGTATTGTCAGGATCTGCCTTTGCAGCCGGTTCAAGATACTGCGCCGCTAATGCAAATTGCCTTGCACCGTAATAACTCAGTCCCAAGAGGGTGCGTGCCTGTGTGCTGGAGGGGTCCGCGAGTAAGGCAAGCTTCAAGGCAACAATTGCCGCTGAGAAATGCCCCTGCTTGAACTCACAGAGGCCAAGGTTGAGCTCGATGCCCGGCAGCTTGGGGTTAAGTGCCAGCGCTTTTCTGTAGGCAGTCGCTGCCTCCGAATACTTCTGTTGTTTGGACAGAACCGCACCCAGACTAGCAAAAGCGGCAGCATCGTGCGGATCGCGGCGAGACACCGCGATCCAAGCCTGGGCGGCGTCTTCCAGTCTTCCCTGCCGTTCGAGCGCGATCGCTTCCGATGGCGTAGGGGCTTGGCCGTTCGCAAATGTCGGAAGGCATAGAAGGATGACCGCCAAGTGCAACGTCGGGCTCACCTTCATTCGCGAATGCCGGAGCATCTTTAGATAAATCCGCAACCTCTCCTCGGAAGTGTAAACCATCCCGAAGGTGATCCCGACGGCTGCGGTTATGTTCGGACGCCACAAAATGTGCCCCGCCTGCATTCCTACTGAACGCAGGCGGGGCTAGTTCGCTTTCCAAGCCGACCTAGAACATCAGCTTTAGCGCAAGCTGGAAAACTCTGGGGTCAAACGCACTTGTGATCGCACCAAAGTTACTGGCGCCTTGGTCGAGGCTGATGCCTCCGTTATTGGCGTCACCCTTGAACTGAGTATGGTTCCAAACGTTGAAGCTGTCGGCATGGAATTGGAGCTTGAAGCGCTCGGTGAAAGCGAACGTTTTTACGAGCGATAGGTTCCAATCGTCGCGGCCCGGTGCCCGCAAGGCGTCGAAGCCGAGATCGCCCCAACAATCTGCTCCTGAACCGCCAGGAGTGCAAGCCGGCGCTGTGAAGGACGCGGGATTAAACCATTCGGCAACCGTCTTCGGATAGGAGATAGGTCCGACGACGTTGGGCCGGTTGCCGTTGTTCCAGCTCGAGCTGCCTCCGGCATTCGGAATCACGCTGGCTGCATTGTTTCCGTTCACGCCAAGATTGAGCGGAGGGCCTGATTCGAAGGTGATGATTCCGGAAACCTCCCATCCGCCTGCGGTTGCTTTCATAAAGCGGTTGCTGGAGTCCTTGAAAAACGGAAGTTGGTAGACGAAGTTAACGAAGGCAACATGGGTGCGATCGTAGTTAGACGGGCCGCGGTCGTAAGCCGGTCCGGCATAGGGATTAGTTGAGTTGGATAGGTCGCCGCCACTGTTGTTAGCGAGGCCTACTTCGTCAATGGCGCGCGAATAGGTGTAGCCGAATTGAAGTTGAAGATCCCGTCTCAATCTTCCATGCAGATCAACCTGCAGGGAGTTGTAATTCGAGTTGGCTCCGTTCTCCGCCAGTTTGATTCCGTGGAAACCGGGATAGGTCATCAACTGGTTAATGCCGGCCCCGTTCGATGCGACCAGAGCTGGCACGTCCGCGAGCGGCGGGAGATTGAGCTCATTATAAAAATTCTCATGCCTGTTCTGGCTTCCGACATAAGACACTCCAAATACTGCCCGCGCTCCCAGCGCCTGCTGAACGCCCAAGCTGAACTGGTAACTCAGCGGCGGCGGGTAGTATGTGGCGATCCCAGTAACGTTCAGAGGCAGGACTGGCAACTGCGCGGGTGAGATGGTAGTTCCGGTTTTGATGCTGAACCCAGGATTCGTCAGAGAGACGTTGTTCAGTGTCGGGTTCAGATCGCCAGGCGGGTTCACGGCGCCGTTGTACATGTCGTTGCCCTGGATGCGTTCGTACATTATGCCAAAACCGCCGCGGACAACCGTCTTGCCCTGACCACTCAAGTCGTAAGAGAAGCCGAGGCGTGGTCCGAAATTGGCCCAGGAGTCATTGACCAGGCCCTTCGGAATCCCGTTCTTGCCGCCAATGCCGATGCCGTTGGTATAGAACTGCACACCCGCAAGGATTGGATTGGGACTCGTGCTCAACCCTGCACTTGGTCCGCCAGAACACGCCGGAGCGGAATTCTTACTACAAACGTTTCCGTTCGCGTCAAAGGTCGCGGCTGCGGCCGGGTTGTATAAATTGGGATAGAAATTCGAAGACTGCTGGTTGGCTTCATAGGTGTGCGGAATGCCATCCCATCGCAGTCCAAGGTTTAGAGTGAGGCGGGGACTTACGCGCCAGTTGTCCTGAAAGTACGAGGCCAAGGAAATGTTATTCCATTGACCGGTAATTTTCACGGCGTCTTCTGTATATTGCTGACCATAACCCAGCAGGAAATCAGCAAAATCAACGCCCTTGGTATTGTTCGGTCCCGCGGTGTAGGTACCGTTGAAGTTGAAATTACCCTCTGTGTTTGCGAAAGCGTCCTGGGACTTTTTGTAAAGCGCGAAACTAAAACCGAACTTGAACTGATGCGCTCCCCGAGTCCAGGAAACATCGTCGCGAAGCTGATAATCATCCGCCTTGTTGTTCCAAGGGGTCCAGTTGGCGGTGTAATCGGCTCCGGTGATGCCGTTGAGATTGATCGAGGGGATTCGGTTGTCGGCGTTCGGCCCGGTAAACAGGCGGTTGAAAGTGAAATCTGACGGGGCCGATACTAGCCCATCCGGAATGATGTGGATTCGGTTGCCGTTGTAATTGAAGGACGCTTCGTTGAGCAGAGTGGGGCTTATCACGTAAGTCGTGTGAACCACCGCGCTGTAGGAAGGATTGCCGAAAACGTCGGCAATGGTTGGAACGTTATCACCACTCCACTGCGTGGTTCCATAGGTTTGCGAGACTTGCTCAGAAACCCAGTGACCGAACACGGAGAATTTTGGAGTGAACTGGTGATCGATCCGGGCAATCTCCTCGCGGAGGGTCGTGGGAGAATTGTTGCCGCCGATAAAATCCACGCCGCTGTTGGGTGTGGGGAAGATGCCGCCGTACTTGCCTCCAGCATTCAGTAGAGCTGTCGCGTTGCTATTGATCAGGCAATCGGGAATTGTGTTGTTGGGGAAAGGCTTACCGGCAACGATTCCAGCTGGCGGTTTACCGCCGGGGCAGTTCGCCCCAAAGCCGAGAATCCCGGTCGGGACATAAGCGATGCTAGATGCGCCGTTATAGGTCGCGGGAATGACTGCGCCGGTTCCCTTGCCGCCTGCGTCCGGATATTCGCTTGCGAGTGGAACCGGCAGATTAAGTAAGCCGCCGTCAACCTCGCTGCGCCATTCCATATTGTAGAAGAAGAAGGTGGGATGTTCCTTCATCAGGGGAACCTGTCCGCCTGCGTTAAAACCGTAAACATTGAAGCGCAGCTCCGCAACTTTTTGAGGGGCGGGATTGAAATAGTTGCGGGCGTCGAGGTCGTCGTTACGGAAGTATTCCCACGCCGAAGCATGAAACTGCTTGGTTCCCGACTTAACCGCCGTGGTGATAGTCGCAGCTGAGGAAAGCCCATACTCAGCGCTGTAGTTAGAAGTCAAATTACTGAACTCGGCAATGGCATCAATAGAGGGCATGACGCTGGCGCTGCTGCCACCGCGATCAAGGTTTTCTCCGCCATCGAGCAACTGGAGGTTGTGGCCGGCGCGTTGGCCGTTGATGCTTACATTGCTGTCGCCGCTGACAGGTGTGAACGCGCCCTTGTCCGCCTGAATGCTAGATGCGCCCGGTGTCAGAGCGAAAAGCGAGTAGAGGCTGCGCCCATCGATGCCAAGCTGGCTGACTTGTTCGCCGTTAATGACGGTACTGACCTCGCCAGTATCGGTTTGCACGGCAACCGCGCTGGCTTCGACGGAGATGGTTTCCTGCAGGTTTCCGATTTCCAGCTTGAAATCGACGCGAGTGCGGTCGGCCACGTTCAGCGCGATACCTTTCTCTTCGCCAGCTTTGAAGCCCTTGGCCTCGGCGCGCACATTGTAACGGCCAATGCTCAAACTGGGGGCGGTGTACTGCCCGTCGCCGTTAGTGGTGAGATTACGCGTGGTCCCAGTGTCGACGTTCTTGATGGTGACAACAGCGCTGGGAACAACCGCACCTGACGAGTCCGTTACCGTTCCCACGATGGTGGCTTCCTGTGCCAAGGCGTGCGCCGCGGAAAAGGTTAGGAGAGTGGTTAGAAGAAGTGTGAAGCGCAGATTGCGGCCTTTTACGGCAAGACCAAGACTCCCGGCGTACGTGGACGAGAGAAACTTCATGACCAGCCTCCAATCGAACGTTTGCGGTGGTGTAGGAACTAGTATCTTCCCATTATCCGTAAACGTTAACGGTAATACATTCATTGCAGGTCAACTGTCAAGCAAAAAGTAATCTCGGGTAACGATTTGACAAATCAAACTGGAACCAGAACCTTAAGACGCTCGAAGCTGCAACGCTCTTTAGAAGACAGATTCCACGCCCGCGCGGCGCAGCGAGTCTGGCTGGTAGAACGAGATGATTGTTTCCGACGCAGCAGGAGAGCGTAAAAGTTACGGTATTCCCGGTTTCACCTAGGGCAATAGTTGAGTCGGCAACGCTCGGTTGGCGTATACTTTTGCCGGACAGCGCTTGCCAAAGCTTGAAAGAGGTCTTGACCAAAAAAAGCGGCGTCGGGCGCAAGAGAACGGGAGGCGGTCATGCTCAGGCGAACGATCACGGCAAAATATCTCGTACTTTCTGTTTTCAGCTCAGTCCTGCTTTGCCAACAAAATCCCTCCGTTCCCGCTGTTCACGGCGCCACAGAGTTTCCCGCAATCCTGCAGCAAAGCATCGTCGCCGGTAAAAACCCGGTCGGAACCAAGGTTCGGGCGAAACTCCAGGTCGCAACCCTCGTGGATGGAACCGTATTCCCAAGAAATGCCATACTTAGTGGAGAGGTGATCGAGTCAATGCCGAAGACCGCTATCGATCCTTCCCGACTGGCGATTCGGGTGGACTCAGTGCAGTGGAAGAATGGATCGGCTGCGGTTAGACTTTACTTGACGGCATGGTATTACCTTACGACGGTTGAACCGGGTCAAAACTTGCAGTACGGCCCGCCGCAATCCCCGAACAGGACGTGGAACGGACAGGGAGCATATCCAAATCCAAATTCTCCGTCGTACAAGCCCTTTCCAGGCGGTGATCCAGATGCCGACAAAAACTCCGTTCCAGATACTGGCGCCACCAAGACATCGGACCGCCGCGTACTTATGAAAGAAGCTGAGCCGGTGCGCTCTGACGACGGAACTTTGAGGCTGGTCTCTAAACGTACCAACATCAAGCTGGATAAGTTAACGACTTACGTTTTTGCCACGAGCGATTTGCAAAGCAAGTAAGGTGCGCCGAACTGGTAGCGGGGCGGTCGGTTGCCATTCCGAATAGGCGGTCTTTGCGCCGTGAGAATCCGGGTGAGTCGCGCGAGCGTCGTGTTTCTTGCGACACAATAATCGCGTGTCTGGCTCACTTCCTTAAGCAAACTGCGCCACTACCCGCCCGAGCCGATTCTTGACCTCGGGATTCCCGCTGTGCTACAAGCGTCCGTCGGGACCGTAACCGTTTACGACGGCAACATCACAAATTTAATGACATCCGACCAGGCGGCCGCTGATGATGAGATGGCGCTGCGAGCTGGCGAGGAGATTCCCTGTGGAAACCCATAGTCGTACGATTGGCCTCCTGTACATGGTTTTTTTCTTGCCTCTGATTCTTGTTCGCACCGTAGCCCAGACAGCAGGCAGCGCCATCTATCTGGATCCTTCTCAACCGATCGACGCGCGTGTCAACGATTTAGTAGGCAGAATGACTTTGGAAGAAAAAGCGTCGCAGTTGGTGAATCAGGCGCGGGCGATCCCGCGACTTCAAGTCCCCGCCTACAACTGGTGGAGTGAAGCGTTACATGGCGTGGCCAACGCAGGAACAGCCACGGTTTTTCCGGAACCGATCGGGCTCGCGGCAACCTTTGATTCTCCTTTAATTCATGACATGGCGGTCGTAATTGGCACAGAAGCCCGGGCCAAACATAACCAGGCCGTCAGGGCCGGACGCCGCGACATCATGGAGGGGCTGGATTTCTGGTCGCCGAACATCAACATCTTTCGCGATCCACGCTGGGGTCGTGGCCAGGAGACCTATGGCGAAGACCCTTTCCTCACCGGGCGCATGGGTGTGGCATTCGTTACTGGGCTTCAGGGAGATGATCCCAGGTATTTCCGGGTTATCGCGACACCAAAGCATTTTGCCGTGCACAGCGGTCCCGAACCATCGAGGCACAGCATCGATGTGTCCGTTTCAAAGCACGATATGGAGGACACGTATCTGCCCGCGTTTCGCGCCGCCATTACTGAGGGTAAAGCGGAATCCATCATGTGCGCGTACAACCGCGTCAATGGAGAACCTGCGTGTGCCAACACATTCCTGTTGCAGAACGAACTGCGTGGCGCCTGGAAATTTAATGGGTACGTCGTTTCGGATTGTGACGCGATCGTTGACATATTCGAGGGGCATCACTTTACAAAAAGCCAGGCCGAAGCGGCTGCGGTGTCCTTGAAGCGAGGAATGGACAACGAGTGCGCGGATTTCTTCACCGTGACCCAGGACAACTCTGACTATGTGAAATATTTGGACGCCGTAAAACAAGGTCTTCTCCCCGAAGCCGATATCGACGTCGCATTGAAACGGCTGTTTACGGCTCGTATGCGGCTGGGCATGTTTGATCCGCCTGAGAAAGTGCCTTACGCCGAAACTCCGGAATCGGAGATCGACAGCGCGGCGCATCGCCAACTCGCTCTTAAGGCAGCCCGCGAATCGATGGTGCTGTTGAAGAATGACGGAGTGCTTCCCTTCGAAAAGAACGTTAAGAAGATTCTGGTAGTGGGGCCCCTGGCAGAGTCCGTCGAAGTACTACACGGCAACTACAGTGGCACCGCTTCGCGCGCCGTTACGGCGTTGGAGGGCGTTCGCAAGCAGTTTTCCGCCGCTCAGGTTTCGTACGTGCCTGGGACAAATTTCTTACGTCCGGAGACAGTGATTCCGTCCTCGGTGCTTTCGACCGACGATGGAACGCCCGGGTTGAAGGGCGAATATTTTCAGGGCGAGATCAGCGGCACGCCCGCAACGGTTCGGGTGGATGAGTACGTCGATCTCCAACTTTTCCATCCCAATGCACACGCGCTTGTGCCGCCTCCCGGCTTGAAGGACTTTTCGGTACGCTGGACGGGTTTTCTGATCCCAACTGAATCGAGTATCTATACGATTGGACTGGTTGGATCGATGCAACGCATGTGGCTCGACGGCAAGTTGGTCGTGGACGACATGATTCTGCACGATCCCAACCCCCAAACCATCACAGTTCAATTAACCAAAGGACATCGCTATGCCGTGAAGATCGAATTCATGCGGGGCGGCTTTGGCACCAAATTTGTTTGGTTGCCGGTGAACGCCGATCCAACTCTGGAAGCCGCCTCCGCGGCTCGGCAAGCCGACGCAGTAATTGCTGTGGTCGGCATCACATCCAAGCTTGAGGGCGAGGAGATGAAAGTAGATACGCCCGGATTTATAGGGGGTGACCGCACGAGCCTCAACCTGCCGGAAGAGGAGGTAGCGCTTCTTGGAGCTTTAAAAGGGACAGGCAAGCCGCTGGTTGTGGTTCTTATGAACGGCAGCGCGCTCGCGGTAAATTGGGCGAACGACCACGCCAATGCGATTCTCGACGCATGGTATTCGGGAGAAGAAGGGGGAACGGCAATCGCTGAGACGCTGGCTGGCGTTAATAATCCCTCGGGACGGTTGCCGGTGACCTTTTACAAAGGTGTGGAGCAGTTGCCGCCATTCGATGACTATGCAATGAAGAACCGCACTTACCGTTATTTCACTGGAAAGCCGCTGTACCCCTTCGGTTACGGGCTTACCTATTCGACATTCGCCTACAGCGGTCTGAAATTGTCGAGTAACGATGTGCAGGCCGGAGATCCGCTGACGGTCGAAGTGGATGTGAAAAACACAAGCCCGCGAGCCGGGGATGAAGTTGTAGAACTGTATCTGAGTTTCCCCAAGATGGCGGGTGCGCCACTGCGTGCGCTCCGAGGCTTTGTCCGCGTTCATTTGGACGCGGGCGAATTGCGACATGTGAAGCTTGCGCTGCAACCGCGCGATTTGAGCTACGTCAACGAGGCGGGGGACCGGCTCATTTCGTCGGGAGACTACGTCGTTACAGTCGGGGGAGGCCAACCCGGCACAACACCCGCTCAGGTCGAATCGCGGTTCTCGATTCACGGCGAGCAGCAATTGCCGGAGTAAAATGAGCGGACTGCGCCTTCTCTATTTGACATGAAAATCCTTAAGTTTGGACGCGCGCTGGTTACGATTTCGTCGTTTGTGTTAGGCGCCTACTCGCCCTCGGTCTCTCGAACTCGCTCGACAGCCGCTTCGCAGCAGTCGATAAAAACTGAGACGACAGCAGCCACTGACGCTCCGATCCGCTTCGCCTATCAGCCGATTGATTTCAAGCTTGATAGTTGCGAGACACCGGAACGTCACGCGCCCGAAACGATGGCGGGCGGCGTGGCCATTTTCGACTACAACAATGACGGCAACCTAGACATTTTCTTCACCAACGGCGCGGACATCAAGACTCTCCGCAAGACGTCTGCAAAATACTCCAACCGTCTCTTCGAAAATGATGGCCACGGACACTTCACCGACGTAACGGAGAAAGCCGGACTTGCTGGAACAGGTTACGACGTTGGCGTCGCTATCGGCGACTACGATAACGACGGCTATGAAGACATCTTTATCGCGGGCGTGTATCGAAATACTCTTTACCATAACAATGGGAACGGAACCTTCACGGATGTGACCTCGAAGGCGGGACTCAATAAGCCCGACGCCGAATATGGCCCTCTCTGGTCCGTTGCCGCGGCCTGGATAGACGTCAACAATGACGGCTTACTCGACCTGGTAGTCATCAACTATCTGAAGTGGGACTTCGCAACTGAACCCGCGTGCGAATCGTACGGGCACCGCGAGTATTGCCATCCCAAGATGTACAAACCTACGCCCAACCAATTGTTTATCAACAATGGTGATGGAACGTTTCGCGATGCCTCGGCTGAATCCGGCCTTCGCGCGCATCCTGGCAAGGGCATGGGGATCGCTGCAGCCGATTCCGAACTCTCGGGGAAGATGGATTTCATGGTTCCTAATGACAAGCTGATGAACTCCTTCTTTCGCAACAAGGGAGGCGGCCGATTTGATGAAGTTGCTTTCGACGAAAACGTCGCCTTACGGGAGGATGGCACTTTCATTTCAGGCATGGGTGTTGATTTTCGCGATCTTGATAATGACGGCTACCCCGACATTGTAGTGGTGGCGCTCGATGGGGAGACGTTCCCGATTTATCGGAACACGGGCAAAGGAAACTTTGTGGAAGTGACCCGGGAGAGCGGTATGACGCGAATGAGCCTGCCCATGGCCGGCTACTCTCCGATAATCGCTGATTTTGACAACGACGGGTGGAAAGACATTTTTGTTTCGCGCGGACACGTTCAATCGCTCTTGGCGGAACCGAATCTAGCCGTCGCACAGCCCAACACCGTTTTCCGAAATCTCGGAGGCATGAAATTTTCGGCGTTGACCGCGGAGGCAGGGTTGACTTCGCAGCCTCCCGCGCGCCACAGGGGCTCGGCCGTTGGAGACCTGAATGGGGATGGTCGTCTGGATGTGGTGGTGAGCGCGCTCGGTGCGCCAGCGGAGATCTGGATCAATCAGAGTCCGGGAAACAATCACTGGGTGGAGTTCAAGCTCCAGGGAACGAAAAGCAACCGTGACGGAATTGGCGCGAGAATTAAGGTGGTCACCGGGGCCGAAACGCAATATAACCACATGTCTACCAGCGCGGGCTATGCATCGTCGAGTGCGGGTCCAGTCCATTTTGGATTGGGAACGCACAATTCCGCAGATTTGATCGAGATTCGGTGGCCGTCTGGCATCGTGCAAGATTTAAGAAATGTGGCGGGAGACCGCGTGGTCACGGTGAAGGAACCGGCCCACTAGCCGCGCGAGCGCGCTTCCGTCAGTTGAATCCGTCTGCCAGGTCATTGCCGTTTCTCGAGGCCTTCTCTTTGCTCGATGATTCCCGGCTTGACGATTCTCGGGTTTGCCGCTGCAGAAAGAAATCCAGATTGCCGCGCATCACCAGGTGCGGTGCCAGTGTAACTTCGTGGGATTGAGCGCCGCCATCCACCAAATGCTTGTGCAACATGCGGAATGCCATGCGACCCTGGGTGCGGGGACGTTGGTAGATAGTTGCGGCCACGGCGCCGGAACGAATTTGCGGAACCAGGTCGGGAAACAGATCGGTAGTAATGATCGTCAGCTGATTCAGAATCTTGACGTCCTGTGCTGCCTTCAGGACAGGAATCGAGTCTTCTGTGGTTACATAGACGCCACGCAGGTCGGGGTGTTCCTCAAACAGCGTGCGGCACTTGCTGTAAGCCTCCGCTTCCATGCCGTGGTCTTCGACCGGCTTCAAAAGACGCAGCTTGGAATAGAAGGACTGCAGAGTCCTTTCGAAAGCAGCAGCCTTCTCTGAATGCTCGGTGATCGCCGTGTCAAAAAGAGTAATCGCGACCTCGCCTTCCTGCCCCCCGATAAACCTGCCCATGAGATCCGCCGCGATCGATCCGCTCGCGAGAGTGTCGATGGCCACAAGGCCTAAGCGGCCGCTATCGGGGGCGTCGGTGACCGCGCATACAACGGGAATGCGGGCTCGCGAAGCTCGCCGTATCCAGGGCCGAAAAGTCTTTGGGTGGCTGGGAAAGGTAATGATTCCATCCACCTTCTCACTGATGGCGGTTTCAAAAACCTCTTCTTGCCAGTCTCCAAGATGGGGATAGGTGCGAAAATCGAGCTCGACGTTTTCGAGCGGCCCAGACGCGGCTTCTTCGCGAATGCCTGCCCGCACTTCGTCCCAGAAAGATGTGGTGCCCTCTAGGGTGTTGACCGATACGCGAAGCGTTTTCTTGGAGGATAAGTAGCGAGCCGCGAGGTTAGGCCGATAGCCCAGCGTTTTCGCCATCCGCAGAACTTTGGCCTTAGTCGTTGGACTCACATCTGCGTTGTCATGCAAGGCCCGGTGCACGGTACCGATTGAGGTGCCGAGTGCCTTCGCAATATCAAGCAGCGTAGCTGGTTGTTTTGCCATTCGTTGATCCGCTCTTCGCTGAGTTAGATCAATGCCAGTTACATCAATGCTACTTAGATCAATCCCCTGAAAAAAGTGAGCGAAGCCGCCTTGCCGGCAACACCGCCTGTAGTTGCCGGGAACCACGTCAGTCCTAGTTGACGCTAAACCAAACTTGTCGTGATGCGCAAGCACACGAGCCCATCGCAGTCCTCAGGCACGCCTGCGTGGGAGCGAACGGTATTGAGTTTTGGAGGGTTTCTCGTGAACGCTTACGAGGCCGCAGCGGATCACAGCCGCTTGTCAAACACGCCGTTCTTAGGACTCGCGTCCTGGAGCAAATTTGTAGCAGTAGAGCGCCCCGAACGCGGCGAGAACCAGTCCCCACCACAAATTGGCGTGAAGATGAAATAAAACCACTGGATTCAGCGGTGGGTGCGCCCACTCCCAAATTCCCGCTCCAGCGATCAATACTCCGTTGAACAATAGGGACAAACCGATGAAGAACCAGATTGAAATGCCACTGCCATGCATGTTGCACCAGCCCCCTCACAAAAAACTGTCTTACCAGAGGTCTCACCAGAGTACGACGTTCAAGATCACTAATACCACAATGACCACGGCTGCCCAGAAAATTGGCTTCTTATAAAGAGGAAGGCTTCCAACACTGGGAACTTCGGTTAATCCGTAAACAAGTCCAGTCAATTCCGCGGCAGACTTCGGCTTCGTCGCATAACTCACCGCCACGGTGACGGTGACGCAAACCAGGAAGGACCATAATGCCTGATACATATCTTGCGCGAGGGCTTTTGCATTAGGCGAGAGAGCCACGTACCGCAGCGCCGAAGGATCCACCTTGACCCAGGCCCACATGCTGATGGAAGAGAGGGTGCCGCAGAGCAATCCCCAGAAACCAGCGGGGCCGGTGGCGCGCTTCCAGAGCATCCCCAGGATGACCGTACCGAACAGAGGAGCAATAAAAAAGCTGAACAGCGCCTGCACGTAGTCCATGATGCTGGCGAATTGCATGACCAGATACGCCGTGCCCACGCTGATGAGAACGCCGATCACGGTTGTCCAGCGGCCCATGTTTACGTAGTGGTGATCCGGTGCGTCTTTCTTGATCAGGGCGCGATAGATGTCGTAGGTCCACACGGTTGTGAATGCGCTTACGTTTCCAGCCATGCCTGACATAAAACCCGCGATCAATGCGGTAATCCCCAATCCAAGCAGCCCCGGGCCGCAGTATCGAGCGAGCATTAAGGGAAGAACGTCGTTATAGCTGTGGCCTCCAGCGGTGACCGCCGATTCGGCCGTGAGTTTCATTGGGAGCACAGCCAACCCGAGTAGTCCGGGCAAAATGACGATGAATGGAACCAGCATCTTGAATCCCGCACCGATGATGGGAGCGATCTCTGCGCTACGCAGGTCTTTAGCAGTAAGCACGCGCTGCACCACAAGAAAATCCGTCGTCCAGTAACCCATGGAAATGATCGCGCCCAGGCCGAACACAATCCCGGTCCAGTGAATGCCCATGGGGTTGGTGGTGAAGGAACCTAAACCCGACCAGAGGTGAACGTACTGCGCCGATGCTCGCTGCGTAATGAGGACCTTCAAATTGGTCCAGCCTCCGGTTTCATAAAGACCAAGAATCGGAATGAGCAGGGCTCCGGCCCAGATGAGAAAAAACTGGAGTACTTCATTGAAGATTGCCGATCTCAACCCGCCGAGCGCGACATAAACGGCGACGGTGAGCGATGAAACCCAAATGCTGAAATTAATGTCCCAACCCAGCACGATTTGCATGACCTTAGCCATCGCGAACATGTTGACGCCGCTCATCAGAACGGTCATGAATGCGAAAGAAACCGCCGATAAGGCGCGGCTGGACTCGCCGAATCTCAATTTCAAATACCCGGGAACCGAGTGGGTTTTGGAGATGTAATAAAACGGCATCATGACCAGCGCCAAAAACAGCATGGCGGGAATCGCGCCGATCCAGTACCAATGCGTAGCAAGGATGCCATATTGGTAGGCGGAGCCGGCCCAGCCCATTAATTCCAACGCGCCAAGATTGGCCGAAAGAAAACTAAGTCCCGCGACCCAAGCCGTCATTTCGCGCCCTGCCATGAAGAAATCCTCACTCGTGTTGGCCCGGCTCTTCAGGTAGAAACCAATCGCCAACACGAGCGCGAAGTAGAAGGCAATAATGACCACGTCCACCGGAGACAAATGCACGAGCCTGGTCGCCTGAAACAATGCCATCGCTGCCATCATTGCTGATTCCTCGATTGTCTGTGGTACGGCGGCTCTATGCCTTTTTAGAAAGCGGTTGCCATACGAGTGTTCTGAATCCGAAGCCTGTATATCACCGCTTCACCATTTTCGGCGAACCCAGGAACGTGCGGCGGTAAAGCGTAAACGTTTTCGGACGATTGCGTCAATTCGACTCTCCTAACTTCCTGATTCCCGGCCAAGTTGCCGCGTGCCCAGCGATTCAATCTTTGATTGCCTTGATGTGCCGCTTCGGCTAAGAAAGCGCCATTCATGTTAACGTAAACGTTTACGCAAAGGGATTTCTGTGCTACTAATGACTCATGTCTAAGGAGAAGCCCGCACTGCGAATCAATACTCTCAGGCCACGAAACCCGCGCTGTTCGGTCTGTGGATGGAGGTTTGGAAGCGAGGGTTTCGCCCAGGATCTGATCGATGCTTTTGCACTCCATGTCCGCCGCGAACACATGCAAGGGAGCTCCAAATTCAAATTAATGACGGTCGCCCAGATCGACAATCATACCGGACCAACAGCGGCCCGACCGTAGTATCAGCGGCCGGACGGGCCGTTCGGAAAGGCGTCGATTGTTACTTCAATCTAACCGGAGAGGGCGACGTCTTGAATCATCAACTTGATTCTTCATGCGTGAATAACGCAGCGTTCTAAGTGGGAGCGGGGTACCCCTACCTTGCTGAGGTTTTCTCCTGGGAGAGTTCGGGATTTTGGCGGCATCCGTAGCCCTATTATCTCCATCCTATTATTAGTGACGGTAGATTCACGCGAGGGGTTCTGTTTATGTCTGTGAAGCTTGTGATCAACGGTGTTTACGTCGTGCCGATGGGAATGGCAAACGCCTTCCTGATCGAGGGAGACGACGGATTGACATTGATTGACGCCGGTTACCCAGGTAAGGAGGCAGCCGTCTTCGACGCGATCCGCGGGCTTGGCCGTTCGCCAGATCAGCTCAAGCACCTAATTTTCACTCACGGCCACCCTGATCATATCGGGAGCGCCGCTGCGATCGTGCAGGAAACCGGTGCGAGGACCTACATGCACTCGCTCGATATCCGTATGGCCGAGAGTGGAGGTCCTTTTCGGCCTCTGACGCCGGCACCTGGTCTTTTGCGGCGAGTGCTGTGCAAGCTGCTGTACCATCCCGACGAGCGACTGGAGCCGGTTGCCATCGACCAGCCTTTGACCCCTGGGGAAATATTGCCCATCTCTGGCGGCATTGAAGTTATTCATACTCCTGGGCATTGCGCGGGACACGTCGCGCTACTGTGGCGTCCGGGACGCATGCTGTTCACGGGCGATGTGTGCACGAACATCATGGGCCTCGGTGATCCCGTCGGCTTCGAGAGTTTGGAGGTAGGTCGTGCGAGCCAGCGCAAACTCGCCAGTCTTTCATTCGCATTCGCATTCGACGCTGCCGGGTTCGGCCATGGCGCGCCCATCGCCCACGATGCGTCGACGCGTTTCCGCAATAAGTGGGGCTCAGCTGAAGTCGTGAAGAATGGTTCGATGCCCGCAGCAGCCTGAGGGCAAAGGTGCGTTAATCATTTACGCGCGTGTCATGGTGACGAATTACTGGATTTGCCCGCCGATTTGCTTTTCCGCCCGCTCGCCAACGCAGACGGCCGATTCTTCCCAGTTCGTAGCGCGAACGCCACACTAGAATTCGCCCTTCTCCAGCATGCCCGCCGTCACCAATTTCTTCTCAATATGTCGCTGCAAAATTTGAATCAGGAACTTTCGCAAGTCGGCTGCCTGCGCCTTCGGCCATGACATTTCTGCAAAACTTTCCACCGGAGCGCGAAACATCTGCGCGGCCAGGACACGCGACTCCTTCGAGATCTCCGACGATGCCAGCCGCTTGTCGTCGGTGCACATCAGACCGTCCGCGAGCGCGTGAAAATAGGCGCGGCTGCCGTTCAGGTTGCGGCCGCAAACGATGCATTCGGTCAGTTCGGGCAGAAAGCCCACCAGCCGCGTCAGCCAAAGTTCGAAATATGTGACCGGCATCCAAATATCCGGGCCAGTCAAACCATGCAACACCGAAAGCGTCAGCCGAAAAATGGCATCGTTCGCTTCGCGATCGGGCAGCAACTCGTCCAACAGCTCGGCCACGTGCGCGAGCGCTACAGCCCGCGCATAGCTAACCTCGGTAGCCAGAGGAGACTCCAGCACCTCGCAGGCATCCAGGCGCGCCAACTCTTGCCGCTCCCGCACGTCGTAAAATGCGCGCACGTAAGTCAGCGGCTCCAGAGCGCCGCCGAAGCGCCGCTTCGACTTCTTTGCCGACCGCGCCACCCCGCGGACTTTGCCCTCCGCGCGAGTGAACAGCGTGACCAGCAAATCGGCTTCACGCAGCGGGTAGGTGCGCAGCACGATCGCTTCCGACTCCATCAATGCCATGGAAAGGCCGTGAGCCAGCGTAATGCAAATTGTAAATGGATGAACCGATATCAGAAGGAAAGAAGATAATCTTCGGGGGAGGGGGCAGACCGCTTAAAAGCATGACGGGCGATCGTGAGGGTCCGAATGCCGCCTCAGCGGCGCTAACCCATGATCGCCCAGAACCACTCGAATCTTACTCACACAGATTAGGTGACGCGCGGATCTTGGACAATACAGCGAATGCCTTAGAACCGATCGCCAGAAAGGCTCTATTCTCGCGAACAAAGCCCAGCCGGCTTCTCCTCTCGAATCAGCGGCCGAAATAGGCTGCGTTTTTCGCGGTGAATTCGTTCCACTTCTCCGGCAGATCATCGAGCGCGAAGATGGCCGAAACCGGGCAGACCGGCACGCAAGCGCCGCAGTCGATGCACTCGACCGGATCGATATAAAGCAACGGCTCGGTCGCATATTTGGGATCGTCCTTCTTGGGATGAATGCAATCCACCGGACACGCATCCACGCACGCGGTGTCTTTGGTGTTGATGCAGGGCTCGGCAATCACGTAAGTCATAAGGGTGTGAGTCTCCTGAGGTCTATGCAGCTATTTTACTACTAGCGCGGCGTCTCCGCGAACCGCACATTCTAGCAAGAATTGCGCGCAGCGGTACAGGTTTATTGGCCCACGCAGGCCGCAGTTAGTGAACCAGAAGATTTCCGCGGAGTCACGCCCCATTAGTAGGGAGAGTCCAGGCTGTTTGGGCAAAAACGAAACGGCCAGCAGCGTCGCTGCCAGCCGTTTATCATCCTTCTTCGCCACCGGATCAGAGAACTCCGGATCACTTCACGATTACCGGTGTCCACCACCGCCGTGTCCACCGCCTCCACCGTGGAAACCTCCACCGCCTCCACCGTGGAATCCTCCGCCGCCTCCACCGTGGAATCCTCCGCCGCCTCCACCACCGTGGAATCCACCACCGCCGTGGAAGCCACCGCCGCCGTGGAATCCGCCCGTCGAACCACGTGCAAATCCTCTTCCACCGTTAAATCCGCGTCCACCGGCGAATCCGCGTCCGCCCACAAAGCCGCGACCACCTACGAAGCCGCGTCCGCCGAAACCAGCCCGGCCGAAGCCACGACCGTAGCCCCAACCACCGCGCCAGCCTCCCCAACCACCGCCCCAGCCATACCACGGACCCGCGCCGATGAAGACTCCGCCCGCAAACCAGTCAGGCCCGTAATAGCCGTAGGGTGCGCACGCGTAAGGATAATATCCATAGTAGCCGTAATCGCATACCGGCGGCCCTCCAACGTAGCCCGGCCCCCACCCTATGCCGACCCCCACTTGTGCCTGTGAGTAGGCCAACGGAACCATCAGAACAGCAACCAACGCCAAATATTTTAGGTAACGCATGTGAACCCCCTTGTCCCAGACCCGCCACTCAACCGCAAAGCCATCGGATCCGCAGGCCTTCTGGATTTTATCCTCTCTCCGAAGCGCCTATATATTTGAACTCGTATCCCAAGAAAAAGTTGCAGAACAGGGAGTGGCTGATTTCAGCCATGCTGCCTGAATTCAACCACTTGGAGGGATCGGTGCGCGGATGGCGGCAGCTGAACGAATGCTTGACGGGGAGCCAATTGGAGTCGGCCACGGTTTGGAGAGGAAGACGGTGTGGCGTAAAATGCCACGAGGGGGATTTTCATGGCGACCACGCCCGCTGACCAATCTGAACATGCGATACCTCAAGGCAAGGAGCTCATCAGCTTCGATGAGGCCATGGAGAAACTTTCACGCGAAGAACGCTTTCGCGCGACGATTTATTCTATGAATACTCTGCTGGTACAGAAGGGGATCTACTCGCCGGACGAATTCGAGTTCCAGTTCCGGCAGTTCGCCCAGAAAAACCTGCGCTAGATATCGCGTTTCGGCGACTTGCCCTTCACGTCCTTCCACTTGGGCATGTGGCACTTGGGAGAACTGCACCGCTCGTGGGCTCCAATCTCACAGTTGGCGCACTCGCATTCACACCATAGCTGATCTCGTTTGCCTTCCGGCTTTCCGCCTGGCTTTTTCATGGCACGCTCCGTGACTCGGGATTGTCCTTGCCGTGCTGAGCGACTCGGCGCAGATGAAAGCGTGGCCGAACGTGCCGTGCTTAACTGGGTTGTGCCGGACCAACTATCGAACCGTCACAGAATCAATTGTACATGCAAAAACGGGGTGCGCGTTTAACGCACTGGAGAAAAATCAAAAACAATTACGGATACTCAACTATGACCTGCCCGGCATTCGGGAGCGAAAAACATCCGGAGATCTCCGCAACTCACGCTCCAACCAACTCCTTCTTCTCGCTCGGCTCGTACTCCACGATATATCCCGCCACCGCGCTAGCCGCGACCGTCAAAGGCGAAGCAAGATACATCTGTCCCGGCCCGCTGCGGCCAGGGAAGTTGCGATTCTGGGCGCTGATGACAACCTGGTCGGGACGCGTTGAGACCCCCGGCCCCGCATTGATGCAGGCGCCGCAACTTGGCTCGATCACAATCGCCCCGGCCTTCTGAAACACATCCAGATATCCCTTGCGCAGGCAGTATTCGCGCGTTTCCTGCGATCCGAACTGGATGTAGAACTTCACCGAATCGGCTATGCCTTTACCCTGCTTCAGCGCATCGGCGAGCACGGCAGCGTACATATCCATATCTTCATTCTTGCCCGCGGTGCAGGTGCCTCCATAGGCGATCTCCACCGGCACGGGCGTGTTCAGATCGCGCACATACTTTCCGTTGCCAGGATCGCCGGGGGTCGCGACCATCGGCGTAATTTCCGCCGCATCGAGTTCGATCACATGCGCATACTGCGCATCTTTGTCGCTGAATAAGCCCTCGATCATGGCCTCGGCCTTCTTGCGATCCATGCCGCGCCGCTCGACAAGGAAGTCGACCGCTTTCTTGTCCGGCGCGACGATGCCCGTGAATCCGCCAATTTCAGCCGCCATGTTGGTCATGGTGGCGCGCTCATCCACGCTGAGCTCTTCAATAGCTTCGCCCGCATACTCCATCACTTTCGCAAGAGCCTTGCCACTGCGCACGTAGTCAAGGCTCAGGATTTTCAGGATGAAATCTTTCGCGGTGACATTCGCATGCTTCCTTCCGCGAATCACGATTTTCACTGACTCCGGCACCTTCACGCGCACATCCTTCGTGATCCAGCTATTGAATACGTCGGTCGTGCCGATTCCGAAAGCGACGCAGCCAATCGCGCCGACGTGCGGCGTATGCGAGTCCGATCCAATATTCAACTGTCCCGGCAATGCGTAGCTTTCCAGCACAATTGAGTGGCAAATGCCTTCCGATCCTTTCCGGTCTTTCAATTCTCCATGCAGCTTGATTCCCTGCCTGGCAGCGAACTCCTGCTGCTTGAGTTTCAGCTGGGTCGCTAGGTCGAGCAAACCAAGTTTCTTTTTCTCCTCCGAAATCACCTCGTCGAGAAACGTCAGGTGATCGCGGAAGAAAATAATACTCGAAGCATCGTTGACCTTCGCATCCTTGCCGACGTAGCGCTCGAAAAAGATGGCAGCCATCGGTGTAACGTACTCATGACTGAAGCGAAGGTCGGCCTGCGCGAAACCGGTGTCGCCAGGCTTAACAGCAGCCACGCCCACTTCGCCTTTGTCGTTGATCATGTGCCGCGCAAAGATTTTTTCCGGTAGAGTCATCGGAGGCGCAGTATAGCGGCGCACGTTTCCCGACATCTCCAGTTTCATCCTGCTCTCGATCGGCGGCAGGAAAACCTTTTTCTGCATTCGCGCCACGTTAAACGGGAACAGTCCACCGTATTCGATCACCTGACGCGTGATCTCATCTTCGCCAGCGGTAAACTCGCTCAGCGGAATTTCCTGCCCGCTGCGAATCCTATCGATCAGCGAAAAGTCCGTCGAAGTCAACACCCCGAGGTTCTGACAATTTTGTTTGTAAATGCGTTCGATATTTTCGGCGATCACTATGTGAATGCCGGCGCACATCTCAGCATATGGCGATTGCTCACGGCTCGACCCCTTACCCCGCCGCTTCCCGCTCACCGCGCACACAAATCCGCCGCGCTTCACCTCGCCTCGTCCAATCGGCGTCACACTGCCACATTTCAAGCCAAGGTACGGGATCTCGCCCAGCGTCTCGTCAAAATAAAAGCAGTAGTGCGCCGGAGTGATTTCGTCGGTCGAAATATCGTAGCGCAGCTTGGGGTTGTTCGCCGGATTCTTCGTATCCCACGGCAGGTCTTCGCCCGCCAGTTGCCGCTTAATCAGTTCGGGATCTTCGGTGAGAAAAAGAATGCGTCCTTGCAGCCGGACCCGGTCGGGTCGCTTTTCGATTTTGCGTTCCAGAAGAGAGTTGATCACGTTGATCCTATGCGCACTTAAGATGATGGGAAACGCGCGAGCGGACACGCTACTCCCCAACTATTGTAACGCGGCTGGAGGGCCCAAATCGTGATCAGATCGGAGTTAGTGGTGCGAGTGCGCGGCCTTGTCAAACTTTTCCCCCGCAGCAATCGCCACCTGAAGGCGATTTTCCTTCGGCGCCAAAGGGCATGTGGCATAGGGCGTCACCGCACACGGAGGGTTATAAGCTCGGTTGAAGTCGAGTACCACCGTACCATCGACCACAGGATCAGTCTCCAGAAATCGGCCGCCGGGATAGGTATCACTCTTGGCGGTCAGATCGTTGAACACAAAGAACAGCCCCTTCGATGGGTCACCGCCCAGATCGGTGAGCCGCAGTTCCTGTCCGTTGACCTTGAAGGCCACCGTGCCCACCACCGGTGTGGAGCTCACATCGCCCAGCACGTTGGGAACGTCGACCGTCTTTTTTCCATCCGACGGAATCCACTTCGCCGTCACCCGGTAATTCATGTCCAGTGGATAAAACATCAGATTATGGAAGTTGCGAACCGCGGCGCTGTCGGTATCCTTCAGGCGAATGCCCACGCGTTCGCCGCGCACGATCACATGAAACTGCAGAGTGCCCACCTCGATCACGGACGCATGTCCCGAAACATCGGAGTCTAACTTCGCAGAGGCCAGCGGCTTGCCCGCCAGCGTCGCACCCGCCTCCGGAAGCGCTTTGATCGTGACATCTTTCCCTTCCAGATCGAATTCCCCTGCATGAGCTGGACCTTTTGGAAATACGATCGCGTTCGCCGCGTCGCTGCCAAAACTGTTCGCGCCAGGCCTTAACCAATACAAACCAGCCAGGGGCAGCCAGTTCTTTTTTAAATCGTCAATCAGGTCGGCTTTCCACTTGTCAAACGATTGTACGTACGCCGGATCGGGTGCAGCCGGCGCTGAGCCGGCTGCGTGTGCGAATAGAAATGCCGATCCCAGCAGGATGACTGCGGCCGCGGCCAGTCCAGTTTTCCAACGCATCGCCTTTTTCCGTTTGTCCCCTGCTCTGCGATTCATCTTTTGTACTCCCGCGGATCGGGGAGTGGCTGCAAATCCCGCCCCGCAAAGATTTCCTCAAATTCCCTCAGCAGCGCCTGGTGAATCAAGCCGTTCGACGCTAAGGTTTCGCGGCTGTTCATCTCAAACGGTGAACCATCAAAGCGCGTGACCGTGCCACCCGCCTCTTCCACAATCAACACTCCAGCAGCCGTGTCCCATGGATTGAGATTAAATTCCCAGAAACCGTCGAAGCGCCCCGCAGCCACGTTGCACAGATCGAGTGCCGCCGATCCCGCCCGGCGCACTCCGTGCGAGTGCAGCGTGATCTGATGATAAAAATAAATATTCGGATTCTTGTGCCGCTTGTGGCTGGGGAAACCCGTGGCCAGAAGACATTCTTGCAACGCAGCCGTTTTCGAAACGTGGATCGTCTCGCCGTTGAGGTGCGCACCTGTTCCCTGCTCAGCAGAAAATAACTCATCGCGCGTGGGATCGTAAATCACCGCAGCGACCCGCCTGTCTGGTTCTCCGGGCACATGGTGTGCGACAGACCGGCGTTCCAAAGCAATGGACACACAGAAGACCGGATATCCATGTGCGAAATTTGTCGTACCATCGAGCGGGTCGACGTACCATCGGAAATCGCTGCCTTGATCATTAAGTCCCTGCTCTTCCCCAAGAACGTCATGACCAGGCCATTGTTGCGTAATGCGCTCGCGTATCAGTTTCTCCGATGCACGATCTGCAGCCGTCACCAAATCCGCATCACCTTTATATTCGATCTTCAAATGCTGGCTGAAGTAGTGCATCAACAAGGCGCCCGCTTCGCGCGCAATGCCTGACATGGCGGGGAGAAAGCTGTCGTGATTAGATGTCATTGCGTTTCGGCTTTCGGGCTTCGGGAATGCCCAGCCACCCTTTGCGGAAGAAGTTCGAGTTCGCACGATGCAGCAGTAGCTTCAGTAGTCGCGATGAAGGCCGTCAAACTTTTCGGGCCAAAGCCTAAAGCCCGATTCACTTCTTCCTGCCGCCGTCTTCGGCGATATACATGATCTCGTGCTTAAAAATAAAAAGATTGGGAGCGCCTTCGCGCGTGAGCCGCACCATATTCTTGTCGTAATACTCGATCCAGCCGCTCACCGTCTGGCCATCCATCAGCTTAACGCTCACCAGTTTCTGCTTCTCGCCCAGAGCCTTAAGGAAGCCAGCTTCTTCGAAGGTTTCTTCCGGGGGTGGAGTACGGCCGCGCTTGGCGGCATTGGGAGTTCCCTGCGCGCGGAAAGACATGCCGACATTGTACACTCACCGGGATGGCTTACTTCGAAACGGGCCGCTCCCTGCGCATGTGATAAATCAGGTATACGACGACAGCGATGTTGAGCGCGAACACCACCACTTTCGGCCAGCTCGGATGCCGGTGAATCTCGTAAATCTCAATCGGCACCAGGGAACCCGTAATGATTACGGTGAGCCATTCCCCCCAGCGCTTGCGCAACCATAGACCCGTTCCCTCCGATAAAAACAGTGCCGCATAGATAAAGCTTCCGACACCAACTTTCTTGATTTGTGCAGATGTTGCATTGGAGGCTTTCGCGAGCGCAACATCGAGAAAATGCTGCCCCGGGTCGAGCCTTAACGCCATAATCCAGTGCTCGAGCACAAGGCCCAAGTCTTTGTGAAGAAGCCTGAATGCTCCGATGCCAAGCGCGATTAGCGACGCGGCCTTGAAGAATTTAAATACTGCGATTAGCCGAAGCAGTCGGTCATCCGAGAATTTCATCGTGAGTCATTATGCCTGAAGCCGGCAATGCGCGAGGCTGAAGGGCGGGGATTCCGATCGTGTGGGACGGACACTCCCTTCGGCTGGCTCAGGGCAAGCTCTGTCCGTCGCCTTTGATTTTGATCTTGACGTTAACTTTGACCGGGAAAGCACGGCTTCAGCCGTGCCGAAAAGCGCCGCCAAATGATTCCGGCTTCGGCCGTTGAGGGAGCCCGCCTTCTACTAGAGATGTCATTCCGAACCGGGCACCAATCCCGGCGAGAAACCTGCTTTCCCCGCGCCTCAAACTATCGAACCGTAGGATTAATGCCCATTCGCCAAAAAACGCGACGGGGCGGGAGAAGCCAAGTAAGATAGTGCCGACGACAGATCGAGGGGAGGATGGACAGTCCTCCAATCTTCCTGTGAGGCAAGAATGGACAAACGCTATCAAGTATTTGTCAGCTCAACCTATGAGGATTTGAGAGAAGAGCGCCAGGAGGTAATGCAAGCCCTTCTCGAGCTAGACTGCATTCCATCTGGTATGGAACTTTTTCCCGCCGCTAATGAAGATCAGTGGACCCTCATCAAGAAGGTTATCGACGATTGCGACTACTACCTCGTTATTATCGGGGGGCGGTATGGGTCAGTTGGAGCCGGCGGAAAGAGCTACACGCAGATGGAATACGAGTATGCGGTTTCCAAAGGGAAACCAACAGTCGCATTCCTGCACGCTGACCCGGGCGCGATAGCTGCCGGCAAGAGTGAGAAAAGTGAAGACGGAAAGAGAAAGCTAGACGATTTTCGCGAGCTCACTCAAAAGAAGATGGTCAAGCACTGGAAAACCCCACACGACCTTGGCTCGGTCGTAAGTCGGAGCTTGGTTAAGCTGATCAAGAACAACCCAGCGACGGGCTGGGTCCGCGCCGATGAAATTATAGAAGGTGCCGCTGCCGCAGAGCTCTTGAGATTGAGAAAAGAGATAGAAGAGCTACAGAGGCAACTGAGCCAGAGCTCGACACAAGCTCCGCAGGGCACAGAGCATCTCTCGTCGGGCAACGAGAAATTCCCCCTCGAATTCCACACAAGATTTAGGGACAGCTCAAGCGGAACGAGCTACACATGGGAGCCCGACCTGAGGCTGACGTGGAATTCGGTTTTCGAGGCCCTTGCCCCGTTAATGATTGACAGGGCCACCACCGCTCAGCTTCGAACGGCGTTGGTCGAGCTTTGCCGGGAAAGAGTTGAACAAAAGGTTAGAGCGGACACTGCGCGCGCTACAGAAATCTCGATAAGTGTCGCATCCGAAACTATGAATATTGTAATCATTCAAATGAGGGCATTAGGGCTCATCAAGAAGGACGAAAGGCAGAGAAGCTTACGCGATACAAGCACGTATTGGAGCCTGACATCGTACGGCGACACGGTAATGACGAGACTGAAGGCCATCCGCCGAAAGTCAACGGAGGGCAAAGCTGCCTGACCCCATGACCCCCCTTCGAGCATGCGACCGACGCCGGGGATCCCGACCGCAATTACAGTCGATGAATCGCTCACCTAACGGTGCGCTCAAGACGCAAGGAATATAGGCGTGCGACGGAAATCGTACGCCTCAAGGTCATTTTATCCGCGAAAATCCGTGGCAAAAAGGTTCTAGTGTCTTCCCCCGCCGGAGCCACCGCGTCCACGATCACGTCCGCCGCCACCAGGACGTCCGCCGCGCCCGCCGCGCCCACGATCGCGTCCACCACCACCGGGACGTCCACCGCGTCCACCACGATCTCCGCCATGCGGACGATCGCCGTGAGGCCGGTCACCGCTGGGCACAGGCGGCGCGCCGTCCCGATTAAAGTTGGGTTCGCCTTCGGCTTCATCGGGGAAGTCTCCACCGCCTTCAATGACCATGGTGCCGGTTAATGCGGGAACCGGCTCGCCTTCCGCTGCTTCTGCTGCGGGCGCGCCCTCAGGCGCAACGCCTCCGCCCTGCGTCATCTTTGCGCGCTGCTCTTTGAGAATCGCTTTACGCGAAAGCCGGATGCGGTTGCCTTCCACTGCCAGCACCTTCACCAGCACCTGGTCGCCTTCCTTCAACTCGTCGCGAATGTCGCCAATGCGATGCTCCGCCACTTCGCTGATGTGCAGCAATCCATCAGTGCCGGGAATGATTTCGACGAACGCGCCGAAGTCCGCCAGCCTTGTAACCTTCCCAAGATAGGTTTTTCCTACTTCCGCAGTCGCCGTCAGATCGCCGATGATCTGCAGTGCCTTTGCCGCCGATGCCTGATCGCTCGACGCAACCTTCACCAATCCGGAATCTTCCACGTCGATCTTCACTCCGGTCTGCTCGACGATGCTGCGAATCATCTTGCCACCCGGCCCGATCAGATCGCGAATCTTGTCGACCGGAATTTGCACCGTATAGAAGCGCGGAGCGAAGTCAGAAATCTTCTCGCGTCCTGCGGTAATCACTTCTTCCATCTTGCCGAGAATGTGCAACCGCCCGCTCTTGGCCTGCGCCAGCGCCTCGCGCATAATCTGCGAGGTAATGCCGGCAACTTTAATATCCATCTGCAGCGCGGTGATACCATCTTTCGTGCCAGCGACTTTGAAGTCCATATCGCCGTAGTGATCTTCCGCGCCCGCAATGTCTGTGAGAATGGCATACTGCTCGCCTTCCTTCACCAATCCCATCGCGACACCGGCTACGGGAGCCTTCAACGGAACTCCCGCATCCATCAGCGAAAGCGACGCACCGCAAACCGTCGCCATCGACGACGATCCGTTCGACTCGAGAATGTCCGAGACCACGCGCATCGCGTAGGGCCACGACTCTTCCGATGGCAGCACGCCCGAGATGGCGCGCTCTGCCAGTGCTCCGTGCCCGATTTCTCTGCGCCCCGCTCCGCGCAGGAACGCAACCTCACCCACCGAGAACGGCGGAAAATTATAATGCAGGATGAAGCGTTTCTTGGCTTCGCCTTCGAAGCCTTCGAGGCGCTGCATATCGTCGCTGGTGCCGAGCGTGGTTGTTACTAATGCCTGGGTTTCGCCGCGGGTGAAGATTGCGCTGCCGTGGGTGCGGGGCAAAACGCCGGCCTCGATCCAGATCTCGCGAACTTCGTCAAAGGCGCGGCCATCGGGGCGACGCTTCTTTTCGATAACCTGTTCGCGGAAGATGCGCTCGCGCAGAGTTTCGAAATACTGCTTGAATTTCGCCTGTGCCTCTTCGTCGTCTTCGGGAATTTCAGCTTGCAGCTTTTTCTTGAGCTCTTTGACCAGCAGATAACTCTCGGCCTTGGGGTGCTTCTTAGTGTCAAGGCGGTCGGACAAATCCGCGGCGATTTTCTTTTTCAGCGCGTCGTAATAGGCCTGGTCGAACTCCGGCGGCGTCACTTCACGTTTTTTCCTACCGGCCCTGGCGGCCAAATCCTTGATGGCGGCGCAAATCTTTTTGATTTCGGCGTGTCCGAACTCGATCGCATCGACGACTACTTCCTCCGTCACTTCCTTCGCGCCCGACTCGATCATCACGATGAAGTCGGAGGTTCCGACGACCATGATGTTCAGCGCGCTCTCACGCATTTCGTCGTAGGTGGGATTGATGATGAACTGGCCGTTGAGCTGGCCAACGCGTACCGCACCGATGGGGCCGAGGAACGGAATGTCGGAAAGCGCAAGCGCGCAGGATGCGCCGTTGATGCCGAGCACATCGGGATCGTTACTGCTGTCGGCGGAGAGCACGAAGGCGATGACTTGCGTCTCGCACTTGAAGCCTTCGGCGAACATGGGCCGGATGGGGCGGTCGATTTGCCGACTGGTGAGCACTTCGCGCTCGCTCATGCGGCCTTCGCGCTTGATGAAGCCGCCGGGAAAGCGTCCGCCGGCGTAAGTGTATTCGCGGTAGTCCACGGTGAGGGGGAAAAAATCGATGCCCTCGCGGGGATCGGCGTTTGCGGTCGCGGTGGCGAGGACAACGTTATCGCCCATGCGGACCACGGCCGCGCCGTGGGCCTGCTTGGCCAATTTTCCAGTTTCGAATGAGAGTTGTTTTCCGCCGGCAAGGTCGACTGTTACGGTGCTAACTTCTGGTTTCATTTTTCATCCTTCTTATAGTGATCAGGAGAGCGGTCGCGCTGCCCTGGTTTCGCGTGTGAGATTGCAAAATCATGGAAGGCATGATCGGCCGTGGGATGAGCGGGTGCCATGAGAGTTGGGTCGTCCCCAAAAAATACGCACTGTGGAGTTGGCTCAATGCTGTTCCGGCTTCAAGAGGAAGGCGGCGTTCTCAGAGAAATGTTCAGAAAATATCCTGGGCGGACGGTCCGACCTAACATTCCCACTTCTCGCAAAAAACGCGAGAAATGGGGCACCCAGGTTCGTTTTCCACGCTTATTTGCGGATGCCGAGTTTCCCAATGACAGTTTTGTAGCGCTCGGAATCGTATCTCTTGAGGTAGTCGAGCAAGCGACGCCGCTTGCTGACCAGCATAAGCAGGCCGCGGCGCGAGCCGTGGTCCTTCTGGTGCGTCTTGAAGTGGTCCGTCAACTGGCCAATGCGTTCACTGATGATGGCGATCTGAACCTCGGGACTCCCCGTGTCAGTCGCGTGCGTCTGATACCGGTCAATGACGGATTTCTTTTGCTCTCTGGCTAGCACTAATCTGGTGCACTCCTGTTCTGTTTTCGATTTATCTTGGTGACAGTAGGAAGGTTATCATGCGGGGGAAGTGGGTGTAAAGACGGGGTGTATCGAACCGCTATCGCTTCCAACCATCAGTCTCTTATTTAGAACCGCAATACCGCTTTAGGTATTCTAGAAGTAAAGCTTGCCCGACGGCAGCTCCAATCTTGACGCCGCCGCTCAGAACCTTGGGTGCCGTCTTCTCGATCCAGCCCTTTACTCTCGCGCCCGTCGTTCGCTTCTCGTCCTTGATCGCCTCGGATAGTTCGTCTAGTTCCGGCTCTGAAATGCCGGCGCTGCGAAGCACTCCCGCCAATTGCTCCCAAGAGTTGAGCGGATACGGGGAGGACGATCAACTGCCTGCCTACCGCACCACGCCGTCCGAGACAATGGGGCAATTTATCATAAAAAGCGGGCGCTATGGTGGCCAACACTACACGCGCAACATACCCTCGTTCGCCATAGAAGAGGTTCATCGGTGGGCGACCGAGGCTGTTCGTATGGTCAGTCCTGTTAGCGCCTACGAAAATGCCCTTAGCGAAAAGGGCCCAGGCGGCCTTCGCTATCCTTGGGATAGCAACCTGGTCCTGTACTACGCCGCAAGCCTGCGATTATGGTCGCGAAGGAAGTCCTCGACGCTCGTCTTTGACGTATCCACAACGCTGATTCCGAAACTCTTGGCGGTCGCTTTCTGGTCTAGTTGGGTTACCCAGAAATCGATAACGAGCTCAAACGCGAAGCGGAGTCCCATGCTGAACCGCACACCGTCTTTTGATACTAAGTCTGAGATGCTTAGCGGCGCGAAAGTTTCAAACGCTAGGGTGGCCATAATTGGCATCAAACAGTCTTGTTGAGCGTGCAGGGTTTCGAAACTTACGCAAAGCGTCTGCAAATACTCTGTCTCGTGAACTACCGCACCGCTAACCTTTTTCATCGTTGACTCGATGACGGTCTGATCGCCGAGAAGCGCTCTCGGCATTTTGATGAATGCCTCCAAGTTTCTTGCAGACTTTTCGTCGCTTGCATTTCGGATCGAAAATGGCAGTAGAAACGAGAGTACCCTCCCTTTCTTAAGAGGAGCCGCGATTATCAGGTGCACGATTTCTTCTCTGAAGAGTTTTATTTCGATTGTCGGCTTCGCAAATGCGCCCTGTGCCTCCGCCACTCGAACGACAAGCTTGTTAGCCTTTCGGGCCTGTGCCCATGCGACGATGCCCAACAGCGCCGCAAGCATCAAGCTGACCATCGCTATTACAGTTGATAGGTCGATGCTAACAGGTGTCATACTATGCCGACGGGAGGTGGCCCATCCCTCCTCACCTGACTTATTGTCGCCGCTATCTTAACTTGAAGCTGCCCCGCCCGTCGCGGTTTTCGGCGGACAGGGCAGCCCATTCTTGATAAATCAGCAGGGCCTGTTAGCAGGGACCGGGGGTATTTGGCGGGACGGAGTGCTTGGGGTCGCAGACCACGGTGCATGCTTCGCAGTAAGGGGCTCCGCACTTGGCGTTGTTTGTGGGGTTGACACAGCTGTAACACCGACCTTTCTTGGTGACCTTTGAACCCGACATATTGGTACCGCAATCACAGGTTTCTTGCGCCTCCATCTTACCCACGCAGGCTGCCGGAGAAGCTGCGACCGGCCTTAATAGCATTCTGTCTTTTTGTTCGATGGCGAAGTCGGGCCAGCTTGCCTGATTCGACGCTGAACTCTGCGGCTGCGCATTTACTTTCGCTTGTTCTTGTGAGAGCGCGACACAGGAACTCAGAAAGATTAGAGCAAATGCCGCCCATTGGAACGTGGCTTTCATCGTCTCTGTCCTCCTTTTGGATTCTAGGAACTCCTTATATCTTAACTTGAGGCCGCTCCGTTCGTCGCGCTTCTCGGCGAGCGGGCGTCGGTGAGCTCCATCATTAAGGTCCATCCGCAAAGAACAGCAGGTTCCTCACCGGGCTTTCAGCCCGGTGAGGAATGACATCCCTTTTTATAATCGCGACATTCCGGTGCGCGCGCCAACCGCCAAAGCTTGTCATTCCGAACGGCTTCAGCCCGTGAGGAACCTGTTGTCCCGTGCAGCGGCAATGGCGCGGGAGTTAGCGTCGGTCGCGGCTTTCGTGGCGGGGGCTGGGCTCGATCATTCAGGCTCATCCGCAGAGAACAGCAGGTTCCTCACCGGGCTTTCAGCCCGATTTCGGAATGACATCCCTTTTTATAATCGCGAAATTACGATGCGGGCACCAACCTCCATAGCTTGTCATTCCGAATGGCTTCAGCCGTGAGGAACCTGCTGTCCGTGCAGCGGCGAGGTGATAGTCAATTTGGGCTTTTGCACCGGACGCTTGTGATATCCGCCACTGCAGCAGTTCCCGCCAATCCTTAAAGTCTTGTCATAGGAGTGGAATGGCACAAGAGCGGCGCTACTATGTGTACATCATGGCGAGCAAGAGCCGCGTAATGTACGTCGGCGTGACGGGCTTTCTCATGGCGCGAGTCTTGCGACACAAGGCTGGCGAAGGCGGAGCGTTTACGCGAAAGTATCGCGTGCATCGACTCGTTTACTACCACAGCTTTCAGAGCGTGGGCGGCGCAATCACGCGAGAGACGGAAATCAAGAAATGGCGGCGCGAGAAAAAAGTAGCGTTGATCAACGCGGACAATCCGACGTGGGAGGATCTGTCAGCGGGCTGGGGCGAGGCAGCAGTGATGAGACTGTCGGGGACAGCAGGTTCCTCACCGGGCTTTCAGCCCGGTTCGGAATGACATCCGTTTTTATAATCGCGACATTCCGATGCGGGCGCCAACCTTCAAAGCTTGTCATTCCGAACGGCTTTAGCCGTGAGGAACCTGCTGTCCTTTGTAGCGGCGAGGTGATAGTCAATTTGGGCTTTTGCACCGGACGCTTGTGATATCCGCCACTGCATGAGCTCCCACCGATCCCTAAAGTTTTGTCATAGGAGCGGCATGCCACAAGAGCGGCGCTACTACGTGTACATCATGGCGAGCAAGAGCCGCGTAATCCACGTCGGCGAGACGGGCTTTCTCATGGCGCGCGTCTTGCGCCACAAGGCTGGGGAGGGTGGAGCATTTACGCGAAAGTATCGCGTGCATCGGCTGGTTTACTATCATAGCTTTCAAAACGTTGGCGATGCTATTGCGCGGGAGACGGAGATCAAGAAATGGAGGCGCGAAAAGAAGATAGCTTTGATTATCGCGGACAATCCGACGTGGGAGGATCTGTCAGCAGGTTGGGGCGAGGCGGCGGTTATGACAGTGTCGGGGACAGCAGGTTCCTCACCGGGCTTTCAGCCCGGTTCGGAATGACATCCCTTTTGGCTCGGTTCGAAACGACATCCCTCCCAATACGCGCGCCGGAATCCAAAAGAGTCTCTGATTTCGTAACCCGGACAAATCAAAAGCCCGGCCTGATCGGGGCCGGGCTTGTTTTCTCGGGGGTTGCCCAAAATTACTAGGCAGCCGCGGATCTCTTGGAGCGACCCTCTGTCGTGATCGGCTGAGCTACTTTGCGCACGAGGAAGGGTTGCAGGTTGGGCTCAGAACCGGCCCACTCCAAACTGACGATTGAGTGTCCGGGCTGGGTCGTAACGAAATAGCGTTCTCCGTTGGGGCTGGTTACTTCGAACTTGCCGGTCTCGCCCTGTAAAGCCTCGGCAACGTCGTAGGTTGAAATGCTGTCATTCAGTTTCATGGGGACTTCCTCCATTCAGTTACAGATTGTTGTGGATTGTCCCCTGCCCTAGGGAGGAGCGTTCTTTTTATGATAGTACGCTAGCGGACAGAGTCAAGGCCGCGGGCTGATTTTTCGCGGATTTTTTCCTACTGGATTCGTACTAGAGAATTTACCCGAGCACATTCGCGCGGCTATCGAACCTTCGAGCCGCCACAGCCAAGGCTACCCTCGCCGAAAAGAGTGTCCCAACGATCCACAAGATCAATCAAAGGCGCTGAGATTCCTCAGAGGCTCACGGGGCGAAACTCAGGGGATTCGATTTGGAGCAGACGGTAGGCCTCGTCCAGCGTGCGAACTACGTGCAGGTCGGGGCGAGTTTTTTCGCCGAGCATTTGAAACATGCGCGCCAGTCCGAAAATAAAATCGATGGGAACCACGACGACCCGCATGTATCCCGCCGGGAATGCGGGCGGAGCGGCCGCCACTTGCCTTATGGCATGCGGAGAAACTTCAAACTCTGTTACCTGCGAGAAGTCAAGAATGCCGCGACACGGCGGATGGGACGCCATGTACTCCGTTGCTGCCGCGTAGAAATCCAACAGAGTCGCGCCCGTCATCGGGCCGTGTACCGTCCCGCGCAGGACATTATTCTTGGCGTCGAATTCCACAACAATAGACACTCAGAAGCTCGCCCGCAACATTCTACCAGTGTTGAAAAAGCGGCTTTGAGCGCCAGTCCGCGAAGCGGACCTTGACCATTAATTATCTGTCAAGGCGCAGAGGTCCGAGGACTCGCCCTTGCACAAAGACACAACGGTGGTTCAGCCTCGCCCCGGGCGGGACGACAGTTCATTTCAGGAGGCGATAACGACTTCAACGCATGGAACTCTCATGCCTTTGGAAGTATCCGAGCTTATGCCTTTGCTCGTCGGGCAGTGGTATTTCGCGAGGCAATATCTCTCGAAGTGCCCAGTCAATGCGATCAACGGCGTCTGAGATTACACGATTCAGTTGCTGATTTTCGGTATCATCCAACAGCGAGATCGGGCTCAGGGCGTTGCGGATGTGATGATTCATTTCCGCAATCACCTGCATCCTCGCCATGGTGAGCCGATGCCGTTCCCGGGTAATCTGCACTAACTTTGCGGTTAGGAGGCTCACGAGCAAGGCGGAAAAGGTCTCCGCCAAAATCCTTTCGCGGGATCTTCCAATATCCGGCACCAGCACGTAGTGCATCAATTCCGTAGCCAGAAACGACACAACTCCTACGGCGATTGCGGCCCCGACGACGAAGCGCCGCGAAGTTGCAAGAGTCCGTCCGCTCGCGAAACGCAGCTTAGAGTTTGGATGAGCAGAATCGTTGTTCGACATCGCAGAGCCCCCGTCTATAACTAGATGAAGGTCCCGCAGCTTTGGTTACCCGGATACGAATATTTGTGATAACGCTACCGCCGTCGCCATTTTCTTAATTGTCTCCAGGCCTGCACGAGTTCCTGGATCGCGCGGGCAGGAGGAAATGTGTGGCTGTTGATGATGCGGCAGTCGCGATAGGCGCGTTGATAAAAGTCAAGGACGGCGTTCATGCTCAGATGCGCCAGATTTTCGGCTAGTTCGTCCACATGTTCGCGGCTGAGTATTTCTTCGCTTTTTTTGGGATCGGGGCGGCGGGCCATTGCTCTCGGAGTCTAACATATTCGCTATTTGTTCGCCTATGATCCCTCGCAACGTCCCGGGGTAACATTTCTCGCCTCCGGGCTGCAACCGGCTCTGACGGTACAACCTCAGACTGAAGTCTTTCGGATGGAATGCCGATGAATGACATGCCGAGCGATAAAAGAACAGTTTCGTCCCCGGCTAATCTGCAGCAACTGCGAGCACAGGGATTTTTGCGAGCATGGCTATGGAAGTGACCAACCCGGATAGAAGATCGGTAGGGGAACGGTTAAAGGCGGCCACCCAGGAACTGCAGAAGTTGGAGCAGTTCGTGATCTCTGGCGACTGTGCCCCGCGAGTTTTGTGCGACTTCCGCGATGCGGTTGATAGCATTCGCCAGACCGCATGGGCGGTGCAGCAATGGGGCGAGCTGCAAGAGCAGCATCGCGATCCGTATACGGTTTTGGATCTGTTGACCGTTGAGCGGGTGCGTCGCGCTACACAAATTGTGAGGGACCTGACGACTGATTTGGAGTCGCTGGAGCTGGGATTGGAAACCCCTGGGCTGGAAAAACTGTCTCAGGCTGTTAATCGTCTACATGAACGCCTCTCGCCCCTGTTCAAGAAAAATTTAGTTTAGCGGCCGGGTAACTCGTGGGTCGCAATTTCATGCTTCCCATTCTTCCCTTCTTAGTTATTTCTCCCCTTCTCTCGATTCATCCTATCTTGATTCATCCTAGTTTTTTCAGCCATAAATCTCCCGCGATGAAGAGCGCGAAGACCACGGAGATTACACCGTTCATGGTGAAGAAAGCGGCGTTGAGCCGGGAGAGGTCGTCGGGCTTAACGAGGGAATGTTCGTAAAGGAGGAGCAGGGTAACGGCGCCGACGCCGGCGATCGCGAGTTTGCCAAGTGAGAAGGCTGGGAGTAGAGCGATCAGCAGGAGCAGCATCACGACGTGGAAGACGCGGGCGACCCAGAGAGCGCCGCGGATGCCGAGGTAGCGTGGGATGGAGTGGAGTCCGGCGTCGCGGTCGAATTGAAAATCCTGGCAAGAGTAGAGAATATCGAAACCGGCGACCCAGAAGGTTACGGCAGCGGTGAGAAGAAGGATGCGAGGATCGAGCGAGCCCCGAACGGCGATCCATGCTGCGGACGGGGCGATGCCGAGCGCGAATCCCAGCACGAGATGCGACCAGCGCGTGAAGCGCTTGGTGTAGGAGTAGAGAAGCAGGACGGCGAGCGCGACCGGTGAGAGCCAAAGCGTGAGGCGATTCAGTTGCGAGGCGGCGACAATGAAGATGGCGCAAGAGACGATGACGAAGGTGGCGACGAATGCGGGCGAGAGTTGCCCGGCGGGCAACGCGCGGGTGCGAGTCCGGGGATTGGCAGCGTCGATGGCGGCGTCGGCGAGTCGATTAAAGGCCATGGCGGCGGAGCGCGCCGCAAGCATGGCAACCACGATCCAGAAAAGCTGATGCCCGGTCGGAAGGCCGGAGGCGGCGAGCATGGCTCCGCAGAGAGCGAATGGGAGAGCGAAGATGGAGTGCTCCCATTTGATCATCTCGAGGGTGACGCGAAGGTTGCGAAGGATGAGCACGAGCTTTGTCGGTTCTCAAGTCAGACTATCAGTTCCGGACCTCGAAGTTCACGCGAGTTAGCGGTACTTTTCATCAAAGAGACAAGGGAAATCAATGGCGCCCGAGGTCCAAATAGGCCGCTACAAAATTTCGCGCTAACGGGGAATTTCCACAATTGACAACCACTCCCCGGTGCGGCATTATGGGTGCATTCATTGCGCCCCGTTTCATCTCACAGGAATATATTATGTTCGGATTTGGAGGGACAAATGTCCGAATTACTTCGCAGGTTTTGGTCTGAGGATGAAGGACAAGATATTGCAGAATACGCGGTGATGCTCGCCGTGATTCTGGTTCTGGTAGTGGGCACGATCCGGCTGATCGGATCCAATGCAAACAATGTCTTCTCCAATACCGCCAGCTCGATACAATAACGAGCTGCTTTCGAAGCGCAGAATGCAGTTTAGATCTTAAGGAAGCTTTTTGGCGCAATTTACCTCGTTTACGGTGCCGTTTCGCTACTACCGGTTTCGCGGAGTAGCGGCTGCGGCGGCACTTGCGAGGCGATTGACTTATCCATGATCGACTAGACTTCACGCAAGAGCTCATCTGGAGGCCGCGATTCCAAGGATCGCGGCTTTTGTTTTTTGGAAAAGAAAACAGCTTTCAACGCGGAGGCACGGAGAAACGGAGAGGTAATTAAGAACAATCAAAGATTTACGCGTCTGTGTCCTCTGTGGTGAAAAGATCTAAAAACATAGGAGAACTTTAATGATCGTCAACATGTCGGAGAAAGCAACCGAGCAGGAGATTGCGCACATCATCGAACGCATTCGAGAGGCGGGCTATCAGCCGCACGTTACGCGCGGTGTGGAGCGCACCATCGTGGCCGCCGTGGGAAACGGGCGGCGGCATGAAATCGAGGCGTTGCAAGTCGCTCCGGGTGTTGAGAACGTGGTCGCAATCGCTCAGCCGTTCAAACTGGTCAGCCGGCAAGTTAAGGCCGAGCGATCGGTAGTGAAGGTCGGCGGCGTCACGATTGGTGGCCCGGAAGTTGTGATCATTGCCGGTCCGTGCTCTGTGGAATCGCGGGAACAATTGCTAAACACGGCTCACGCCGTGAAGAAAGCTGGGGCAACCATGCTGCGCGGCGGGGCTTACAAACCGCGGACCTCTCCCTACGATTTTCAGGGACTTGGATTCGAAGCGCTGAAGATTCTGCAGGAGGCGCGCGAGCGGTCGGGGCTGCCCGTGGTGACCGAGGTGATGAGCACGGAAGATGTGGAGATCATCTGTGAACATGTGGACATGCTGCAGGTAGGGGCGCGCAATATGCAAAACTTCGCGCTGCTGAGGCGACTGGCAACTGTCAGCAAGCCCGTGTTGTTGAAACGCGGGCCTTCAGCGACGGTGAAGGAGTGGCTGCTGGCGGCGGAGTATCTGCTCTCGGGAGGAAACAATCAGGTTGTGCTTTGCGAACGCGGCATCAAGACTTTCGAAACCGAAATGCGAAACACATTCGACTTGGCGGCCGTGGCGCTGGCGCGCGACCTTTCTCATCTCCCAGTGATTGCAGATCCATCGCATGGAACTGGCAAGCAGAGTTTGATCGCGGCAGTTTCCCGGGCGGCGGTCGCAGTTGGGGCCGATGGACTGATCATTGAAGTGCATCCGTGTCCGGAGCGGGCGCTTTCGGACGGGCCACAGTCGTTGGACTTTACGGGATTTGAGAAGGTGATGAAGGCCATTGGCGAACCTCTGCGGCGAGTTGCGGTTGGGAACACGCCGGGCACAGCAGTATGAGGCCGCGCGTGCCTGAGCCGCTTTCTTATTAGTCGATTTGACATGGTAGGCGCGGCAGGAATCGAACCTGCAACCACCGGATTAGAAATCCGGTGCTCTATCCGTTTGAGCTACGCGCCCGCGCTTTCATACAACGCGTGTGGTGTAGCACTTGGGCCTCGGCACGGCCTAAGTATCGCACAGCCATCGCTATATTTTCGCATGGATAAAAATCCCAAACGATGCCGGATTTCGGCGAAAATAGGGTTATGAAGGCCACAGAATCCGACCGGGAAAGCCTGCTCCCAATTTCGCCGCGCTCACGTTTTCGAGCCGCCATGATTCTCGCGATAGCGGTCGATGCACTTCAGCTTTGTGTGTTTCCCTTGTTTGCCGAAGGCGCGGTGTCACCCGCCGATGACATTCTTGATCTTGGAGCTGCTGCCGTGATGGTACATCTGCTCGGGTGGCACTGGGAGTTTCTGCCGACGTTCGCTGCTAAACTCGTGCCCGGAGTTGATTTGGTTCCCTTCTGGACGCTTGCCGTCGCTAATGTGTATCGCAACTGGAAGCAGATTCCGATCGTCGTGCAAGACGCCGGCGATGAGCGACCGGCGCTAACAGGGCCTCAGAAGTCCTAAGCACGACCGCCCAGGTACGCAAGAGCGCAAGACTAGAAACTCACCTCAGCTGGGCCGACTTCGTTCAAGGTTTCCGGAAGATAACCAGTTCTCGATCCGACGCAAGTGACCGGCCTCAACAACCCGCCCAAGACTGTAGGCTTCTACGTCGACAGCGCTAACCGGACCCACGGCTTCGAGGCCAAGGGCGGAGTATTCATGAAAGTAGATTTTCCTGGCGCGCGTGGTGCTCCTTCTCACGCAGGATTTCCTGAAATAGAGCTGCGCTGAACCTACGCCTAAGAACGCAATCGATGCGGTCAGCAGCCAGAGTCTGTAATGCTGTGCCCAAACGCTGACGCCTGCGAGTCCGACCGCGCCAAGGAATCCCAAAGGGACACAACAAGCGAGGGTTGAAAGGGCGGCCACAATGGCCGCAGTTGGAGCGCTTTTTTCCGAGACCTTCATAGATCCTCGTTACCTTGCAGTCCGGCTCGCATAGCGCCACTCTAGAACGAACGAGAAGACAGTTCCGATCGCGACAGCCAGCCAGACGAAGCGGGGTTCAATTTGAATCAGGCCTATCTCTGAAAGCAAGAGGAGAACGGCACCGGCCAGAAACAACCACGAGGTTATCCCACAGTGAAACGTACGATTCTTGAGCCAGTTGGCAAAACAGCCGATCGCCCCGGCGAACAGGCATGTGGCATCGGGAGCGGCGCGGAGTGGTCGCCAGAAGATACCCAGAAGGCTGAGGAATCCCCAGACTGCGAGTGAAACCGTACACCAGTAGCACAATGCCGAAGGCGAGCTGCAGCAAGCTTGCTGCTTACACTCCGTTTCTGACGTTTGAGTGGCCACGCCTTTAGATGAGTCGCTTGAACCCATGTCTCAAACCTGATCGCTTTGCGCTCTTGCAACCGCCCGCTGCAACGTTTCAATCGATGGAACCCCGGTCCTGTCAGAGTAGAGCCGGCACGCAAGGCCATAAGACCACTGAAGTTTCGATTCGACGTCTCGTCCATTGACGCGTACAGTTGGAGAGCCCGGAAACTTCAGCAAGCGTGCCATCACCTCGTCTTTCACCGCGATTTCCTGGATCGATGCGATGATTGCCTCAGAGCGCAGCACCTTCCTGAGGCGTTCAACCGCCGGCGCATGGTTGGGACAGCCCGGTACGAAAAGGACTTCAATAAGCATCCGCTTTATTTCCCTCCAGAAGCGGTGAGGATCGGACACTGTCTGGGCACGTGAGATTGCGTGTACTTCAGTTCCCGGCTGCACTTCCGAAGATCGACAGCCAATTCGATCTCAAGCTTTTGCAGGTCCCGAATTTTGCCGCGAACTTCGATGAGCTTGTCTCCCAAGAGGTGTCTAACCTCCTCGCAGGCATAGCCGCCGTGTTCCCGCAGATCAAGAAGCTGTTTGATTTGCTGCAGAGAGAAGCCAAGACCCTGCATTTGCCTGATAAAGTTGAGGCGAGTAACGTCGTCGGTGCTGTAAAGGCGAAATCGTCCTGTTGTGCGAGGTACCGGGGGCAACAACGCGCGGCGCTCGTAGAACCGGATAGTGTCGACACTCAGTGCCGTCCGCAGCGCCGCCTCGCCGATCTGGATTGTGCTTTGGATGCCGTTTGGACTGTGCCGCATCCAGATCAGGATACACTCTGGACCATACTCCAGAGTCAAGAGGAAAAATGCAGCGCGCCGGAGATGGAAGCGCATCGGGTGAACCAGCCCCCACTCACTCTTTAGGTATGAAACTGTTGTAGCTGGCTTTGGAATTTGGAAACCTGCGTCGCCACCACCGAGCAACGGCTGGAACAACAACGAACCACTGAAGGTATCCCAGAATAAAGAGCGGAACCCACGTCACGAAAATCTCCTGCAATTCGGTCGCATGGCTGCCGTCAAAGAGCTTCAGCATCTCCATCAGCTTCAGCATAAAGGGAAAAAGCCATCCGGACGGGAAGGAAAGCCCCATCATGACTAAAAACTCACCCTCAACGTCATCTCGGTACTGTGGTCCCCGATAGATGAGCGCAAGCACAAGAATCCACACACAGGCAAGCACCCAAAGTGCCTTAAGCACTCGCCAAAGAATAGTCCTCTTTCCTGTCGGGGTCATCACGGCTTTCCCGCGCACTGCTGCACACAATGCTGGAACGTGTTATCGGCCCACTTTTGACAGTTTTGACCGCTATTACGACGCGGGAAACCATTTACTCCGTCGTAGTCAGGACGACTCTGATTGTTGATCGCCTTGGTCACGCACTGATCAACGCAGTGTTGATCGTTAACATCGGAACAACCGCCGCCTCCTTCGCCCGGAGTATCGTTCGTAGGTTGTCCTGAGCCCCCAAACGTTGCGCCTGGGCTAGGCCCCTGTCCATTGCAGACCATCGTCGTTCCTCCACACGCATAAGTACTCGTGGTATGTAAGAATTCCTACGAAGGGGAGAGTGTAATAAAAGAGCGGGTCAACCGCCAAGCGAATCGCGATTGAAGTTGGGACGCACTTGCTTTGAGTGAAGCGACTGCCTTTCATCCCATTTTGACTATGGCTAGGAGAACTGCGCCTTGAACTGTTCGTAACGTTCCCGCGCTTCGCCCATCAGCACGCCAAACTCGGCCTCCTGGCGAATGTTGTCCAGCAAGGGATCGCGCTGGAAATAGGGGTACGGAAAGAATCCGCCTTCGATGGTTCGGTGCAACATAAGGATCGCCGATGCTTTATCGCCCAGCACCGCATAAGCTTGGGCAACCTTATACATACTTTCTCCGTCGCTGACGCCGCTCTCTAAAATGCGCCTTTCTGTGGCGTGCAGAAGTCCGAGGCCTTTTGCGCGTTCGCCACGAATGCCGTCACGCAACGCTTTGCCAACACTGGCCGGGAGCAAAGCCGGATTGAGTTCGTAGGCACGATCAAAATCGCGGGCCGCGTCCGGCAAATGTCCCAGGTAATATTCCCCAAATCCGCGATAGAAGAGCACGTAAACGGAGTCGGCCGACGGCAGGCTTTGGAGAAACTTATCGTACTGCCCGAGATACAGGTAGGCGTTCATTGCGGCGCTGGTGATCTTGACTGACGGGTTGTTCTGCCGCGCCCGTTCGTTTTCGGCTACCGACTCCTGCAACATGCCCCCGAAGCGATAGGCATACCCCAACTCCCAATGCGCCTCAGCGTATCCAGGGGCTTCCGCCAGAAGATTTCGCATTAAGGGGACCGCCTGCTCAACCCTGCCCGTATCCGTGAGCAAGTTCGCCATATAGACGCGTGCCTCGATCAAATCCGGATTGAGCGCAATCGCCTTCTCGTAGGCGGTTTGTGCCTTGGCGTATTGGTCGCGCCCGCCGAACTGCAGCGTGGCATTGGTCGTGTATGCGCGTCCCAAGTGCGCCCAGGCCGGCGCGTACTCCGGGTCAATGGAAGTCGCTTTCTCAAGCATTCCGATGGCTCCCGCAAAATCATCCAATGCGTAAAGATTGACTCCGCGAAGGTAGTACTCATACGCCTCGGGATTAACCGGCCGCTCGGGCCGCAGCTTCTGTTTTTCGGCCGGTGACAGACTAACTTCCAAGCCCTTAAGAATCTGCTGCGATACCGTGTCCTGTACGGTCAGTAGATGGTCATATTTCACGTCAATCGAATCCTGCCACAAAATTTTATCCAGGTTGACATCGATCAACTGAGTTGTAATCCGCATGTCATCGCCATCTCTCAGAAAGCTTCCGGTCAGCAGCGTGTCGACGTGCAACTCTTCCGCCACTTGTTTCGGATCCACGACCTGATTGCGGTATTTGGCGACGGAAGTGGATGGCCGGACCGTAAGCGCACTCACATATCCGAGTTTGGTGATGACTGCATCGGCCAGAGAGAAACCAAGGAAATCGGTTTGAGGGTCTGCCCGCAAGTTTCTGAAAGGCAGGACCGCCAAAATGCGCGGCGTGCTCGCCGCTGAATGGCCGAACCATCGCTTGCGCAGTCGAGACGATAATCCCAACACGGCGACGGCAAGGACAACGAGGAGCACCACAGCGCCCGCAAACTTTTTCAGCCATCTTCTCCGGGGCTGGGCTACAGCGAAAGCCCCGGCCGTAGAACCGCTTTCAGATGCCACGGCGGCACCGAGACCCATCGAAGTCGGAAGGGGCGCGCGGTCAGGTTGAGGGTGTCCGGCTGTTGTCTGTTTCTGTAACTTCTGCTGGAATTCGCTTTCCTCGCGAAATTCCTGCAAGGCGGTGAGCATCTCGGATGCCGATTGGTATCGCTCCTGCCGGTCCTTGCGCATCGCTCGAACCACAATCGCCTCAAATTGCGGCGGCACGTCGGGCACGGCTTGCGACTGCGGCACCGGTTCTCCTTTGAGGATCTCCGCGATGATGTCGCTGGCCGTCTCGCCCGGGAAGGCCGGCTGCCCCGTCGTCATCTGATACATCACGGAGCCGAGGCTGAACAAATCGCTGCGGCCATCCACGGAGCGTCCTCGCGCCTGTTCGGGGGACATGTAGCGAACGGTCCCGACGATCGCTTCTGGATGGCTGGTTGAGAGGACGGTAGTGATCACATTGCCAGCCGCCTCGTCGTTCAATTTCGCGATTCCGAAGTCGAGCAACTTTACAATGCCGTCATTGCGCAAGACGAGGTTGGCAGGTTTGATATCGCGATGCACGATACCGCGGGCGTGAGCGGCAACCAGCGCGCTGCAGACCTGGATGCTGATGTCGGTGACCTCGGCGATCGACAATCTTCCTTTGTTGATGCGCTCCCGCAGCGTCTCGCCCTCAACATGTTCAGTGGCGATGTAGTGGGCGCCATCCACTTGCCCGAACTCGTAAAGGGTCAGGATGTTGGGATGATTGAGGGCGGAGGCTGCATAGGCCTCCTGCTCGAAGCGCCGCAGGGCGCGCTCATCCTGGGTGAGTGCAGGAGCCAGGAGTTTCAGTGCGACATTTCTGCGCAGCTGCGGATCGCGTGCCAGGTACACCTCACCCATTCCGCCAGCACCCACCGCAGCTATGACTTCGTATCGTCCAAACCGTGCGCCCGGCACCAAAAGCGACGCCTTGGCCACTACCCGGTGGGCGGCATCCTGGATGGGCTTTTGGAGAAACTCGATGGGCTGGTCTGAGGACGCGAGCAGCGATTCCAGATCGTTTCGCAACGCATCGTCGCCCACACAACGTTCGTCGAGAAAGGCCTTCCGCAACGCGGGCTCTAGTTCGACCGCCTCGTAGAAAAGGCCTTCCAACCGCCGCCAGCGATCGGAGGACGTAGCCATGGTCTCACGCCGAACCTTTGATCAGTTCGCGATGTAAGAAGGCTTTCGCAAGCTTGAGTTCCCGGTGCACGGTCGCGGGAGAGATCTTTAAAGCCGCGGCGGTTTCATCATAGGTGAGGCCTCCGAAGCAGAGCATTTCAATGATCTCGCTCTTCCGCGCATCCTGCTCTGCCAGCCGCCGCAGCGCAATATCCAACTCGATAATGCCTGCTCCGGTTTGGGGGCCGATCATGACCGCCTCGTCGAACTCAACTTTTTCCGCGCCGGCCCCGCGCTTTTCGCGATTCATGGACTTGGCATGGTCGACCAAAATTCTCCGGAGCATTCTGGCTGCAATGGCGAAGAAATGAAGACGATCCTCCCACTCGACGTCTGCACTCACGAGACGTAAATAGGCTTCATTCACCAGAGCAGTAGCACGCAGGGTATGGTCCGGGCGCTCGGCGCGCAAGCATTTTGCCGCCAGCCGATGGAGCTGATCATACACGACCGGCATCAGCTCATCGAGGGCATCCTTGTTGCCTGCGCTCCACTGACGGAGAAGACGTGTAACCGCTTCTGGTTCGGCCGACATGGTTTATCGTTCTCCCGGGCTGCGTCGAGCCCGCACCGTCCGCCAGTGCTACACCGGTCGCTGCCAGCGTTTCCGCAAGAGTGTTTCGCCACGGCAAGACCAGATTCGTCCCTGGGAACTGGTTTGTCGTCATTATCCTGGGGGGCGGACCACACGAACCTTGTGCAATCCTATCAAATAATGACAAGTGTTCCAAAACACGAAATCAAGCCGGCAATTATTCGGTCGGAAGCCCGGTCGATGTGGTATTGCCCTCGCTGGAGAATCGGGACGGTTGAGGACGGTAGCCATTGCGGGTGCGCACCTTATATTTCTTCATTTGATCGCCTACGAGCTTTACTGTGATGGCCCGCCAGCCAGTGTTGGGGTTGGGCTTCGGGTAATAGCTTAATGAGTACAGGTGTGCCAGATCGTCGCGGATGGAAGCAAAAGCTCGCTTCTCGTCTTTCCAGTTTTTCGCGAAGTAAGCTTTACCACCTGTGGCCGCAGTCATGCGATCAAAAACCGCGGTGGACACTGGTTCGAGCCTAGCCTTTTGCGTACTGATCATGTAGATGGAAACTCCGGCAGACTGGGCGAATTCCGCAACATCCTCAGGCGGCACCACGCTGGAGTTATCGGGGCCGTTGGAGAAAACCACAACTACTTTCCTGCCGGTGTTTAGAGCCGCATCTTTCAGCGTCAGCAACAGCGCGTTGTAAAGGGCTGCCTCGTCCCCGGCTACAGTTGATCGCACGGCGCGCACAACCTGCGACCGGTCGGCGGTGAGGGCGGCGGCGCGCGAGAGGTTTCTGCTGTATGAATAGAATGCAATCTTGTCTGCGGTTTCGAGCGAGCGCACAAACTGGGTAATCGCGTCTTGGGCAAAGACAAAGCCCCGGTACATGTAGTCGCTGGTATCAAACAGCACGAACACATTGGCTCCGCTTATCAACGAATTGAAAGTTTCAGGCGGGCCACCGTCGGAAGAACCCTTGCCCAGATCAGCCGGGGGAATCGCAGCCGCGTCCTTCTCCGCAAACTCGCTCAAACTGCGAGCCGGCTCATTGCCTTCCGCAAAGGTGGCAGCCTTCTCCAAAATCCCATCCTCCGCGATGGCAAAATCCTTCGGGCGAAGGCCAGTGATGTAATTTCCACTCTTGTCCGTTACCGCGACATTGAGTTGAACCATGTTCACCACGACGTGAAGGTCCGGACCCTCCTGCGCATGAACGGCAGAGTTATCCCCGCGGAATAATCCAAGAGGAATCAGAATTAGCAGAAAAAATTTCCTCACCATAGCTTCCAGCGTTCCTACTCTGCGACCCCATGGGGCTGGGGATCGCTGCATTCTCGATCCGCCCTTCGAACCAACGCCTCAAGGCCGAGCGGCGCTAATCCTCGCAGGCGGAACCAACTTGCCATCGACAAAATCCTGACCGGTTTCGTGCATCGCCCGCAGGAGCGCCGGCCAATCCTCAAAATCGGTGGCGAAAATCTTCTCTACCATCCGCCGCGTAAGCTCCGGCACGAGATGGTTCAACATGACGGGTGAATATCCCCTCTCATCGGCCAGACGGGCCCAGTAGAGATTCGGCGAATCCCACGATTCCGCGAGGAAACGGCTGGGAGATCCAGCGAACGACGGCATCGGCGCCACATTTAGTAGTTCAAGACCGTAGTTCTGTGCCAGACTGGGATGTGGTGTTCCAAAATCCTGGGACAAGCGCTTCCAGTCGACTTGTTCCGGGTGTTGATGGCACAGGAGCTGCAATTCCTGGGTCGCGGTCCCCCATGGTCCGGATTGATCCGGGTACTTCTGCTGAAACTCCGCCGCAAGATAAAACGTGTCTGCCGGCATCATTTCAGGAATAATTTTCGATACGCGTCCCGTGCTCAGGGCTTGCTCGATTTGCCGGGATCGTTGCGGAAGCAATCGATCCGAGAGGATGTTCATGACCTTGCTGCGCAGGGCTTCGTCGTTCGCCGAAGCGGTCAACAGCTCTTCTCCGGTCCGCTGATAAAGAGCAACCGCATGCAGTTCGGTTGGGCTGACATTCCACCAGCGGGGCAAGATCGAACTGGTCAGGAGTTGCGGCGTCATCTCCTTCCAGATGAGCGCCTGAATGTTGTCCGGCGAAATGAAATCCTGTTCGAGTTCGGCCAAGGCGTAAGGAAGATCGGCAAGCGAGCCCACGAAATGCGCGCCTCCACCGGCGGGAGAACCCTGACCTAGGAGTTCCGGCGCCTGCCAGACTGACTTCATGCCAGTGATTGTTTCTCCAGCAAAGTCGTGCGAGCGGACAAACAGCGGATTGTTGTGAAGCGCCTGCGCACCCGGCGGCTCGTAATAGGCGTAGTTCAAACCAACCAGCGTGTCTCTAAGGAACGAGGAGAGCTGGCCGCGCGCCTCATCGATTTGAGATCGGGAAGCCGCCGGAGACTTGAGAACCTTGGGCAACTCGGTTCGCATCTCCAGCTCGGTGTGATGATTGTTGTAGATTCCGGCGGCCCATTCCGTCCGCTCGCCATTCGTGAAGATGGGCCGCGGCATCTCAAATTCCCGCGTTTGGCCGGCTAGCAGAATCATGTACTCTGGGGGCTGCTTCCCTCGCGCTTTTTCGTTCAGCGCATCCCCCAGCGTCAGCAGAGTATCGAGCGAGACTAGCCGCTGGTCGTCCAGTACCGAGCGAATTCTGCGAGAAACCTCCCGGTGCATCTGCATGCCTTCGGCAGTCGTCTGCTGGGGTCCGGCCAGCAAGTCGATGATTTCGTCCTGCGACGCTCGAGTCTTGCCATTCGAAAAGCGGAATATTTCTCCCAGCGAAGTTCGCCCGGCTTCATACAATTGCGAAGCTGATCGAACCGTGGCAAAAGGCTTGATCACCTGCTGCCACGAGTCATTCATGTGCAGGTTCGAAATCTGTCCCTGACGAGCCAGAATCTGCCAGATTCCTATATTGGCCTGAAACGTACCGAACGCGTTTCCACGCAGTGAAGAGGGCGCGTTGTTCAACCCTTGAATTACCTCGAAGAACAGCGCAATCGATTGGTCATTCAACTCGGAAAACTCGGAGAAAATTCGATACTGGTCGCCAAACTCTTCGAACTTGCGGGCCAACAGGTGGACCGTCGCCGGCGACAGGCGATGCTCGGGAGATCGCCGGCTATCGAGTTCGCTAATCGCCATGTAGGTCTGCAGCGGTCCGCTATCGGTGGGCGCCCGGGACATGGCGAACATTATCTGCACAAGCTGATCTGCCGCCGTTAAGTTGGCAGTCCACTTTCCCGATCTCCGCACGATTTTGGAGTTCTGTCCCTGAAAAAGAATTTCTTTCCACACGTCGAGATTTCCGGGGATGAGAGGCTCGCCGCGGCTGTCCAACTGAAGTCGAGTGGTAAGAAGCAACAACGCGGGCGCCGGCCTGAAAGAACCCCTTGTGGCCGTAACCGAGGGGTCGGCCGAGCGCAATCCGTCGTAGAACAGTCGCAGTCGGGCGGACTGGGTAAAATACGCTTGCTGTTTTCTGCTCACCCGCGAAAGCACATCAAAATAAGCGGCCAGCCAACCCTTATCTTTAGCCAATAACCTTGGGATGAATGCAACCGGAGATGCGGGACTGGCTCCGACCAAATCCTTCCATGCAGATTCTGCGCCTGCTCCTCCCGGTACAACGACTCGCCCGTCGCTGATGCAAAGGCTTCTTCCATAAAAATCGAGAACGGCCCCATAGGGTAGTAGCTTTCCGATCCCAATGGAGTGCTGCAGGAATCTACCGGTTTCGGGGTCAAGTTTGGAGAGAGCCCAGTACAGGCGCGCGATCGCCGGATCGTTGAGGATCGTATCAATTAAGTCCTTGCTGCTTTCTTTGTTGTTCGTCTTGCTCGCCCTGGTCCAGTCACTTTCAGCGAAGAGCACCGGCACAGGAGCAGAGGAATACGTGTACTCGAAGGGTTTGCCCCCTTGCAGCGTCCGTTCCAGCTCGGGGATGGGGAAGCCGGAGTCGATGGCAAGAAAAGCCCTTTCAGGATCCTCCGTCTGCAAGGACGCGCCTGGATCCCCGCAATTTGGCCGGGTGCGATAACCCAGAATTCGGAGAAGCGGCCTGGCATCATCACAATTCGTAACGCGAATGACCATGCCGTCGCTGGCAGCCAGATTCGCCAACTCCCGGGCCTGTACAACATAGCGCCTCAGCAGGACGAGGAACTCAGTTGCTCGGGGCCCCTCATAGCCCTGCGTGACCACGTTCCGGCTCAACAACGGCAGAACCTCGTCAGGCGTAATCTTTTGGCTGATTCCCGCCATCCGCAGAAAGGATCGCTGTGGGCCTGGGATCACGAACTGAGATGAAGCCGGAGGTCCTCCGTCTTCGGGAGAAGAACTCACCGCCGCAACCGGGCGATTCGAATCCGTGGCACGGGGCTGTTCGCCGGCACGCGCGAACAAGTCGCAGCTCACCACAGAAAACGCAACCAGGACGTAGACGCAAAGACGAGATTTCACGGAAGGTTCCTTGAGAGCAGACGAGACCGTCACTTAACCTGGAATCTCTCGCGGGAAGTCAGGGGGGTCTTCCGTTCGCGAAATCGAAATGCCCAGATCTAGGCTTTGTGAAAGCCGGGCCTTGCTCCACTTCGATGTCGGCAAAAATACTCCTTCTTGAGCGACTAGCCAAGCTGTTTTTTTGCTTTTCTTTTTGAGGAGGGATTTTCGCGGTGGAAATCGTGTCTGGTTCTCACCCTGAACCGAACCCGCGGCTTTATCGGAACCCCAACCGTGTGAATAGATTGTCGGCAATCCTGGGTGATTCGGGAGTGTTGGTGCCCGCCCTGGATCCCAGAACGGAGTCCCAGAACGGGCTTCCATCCGTCATTCCAACTGCCGGGTGGAGTATTATGCGGTCGTCGCGTGACATCCGCTCCTCTATCCCGCCGGCTTGCTTATATCGATTGGATGCGCGGCCTGGCCTGCGTGCTGATGTTTCAGACTCATTGCTATGACTCATGGCTGGGTCCGAGCGCCCGCCAAAGCAAGTTCTTCATGTATTCGCAACTGGGAGGAACCTTTCCAGCCCCGCTATTTCTATTTCTGGCTGGGGTTTCATTCGCACTGGTAACCGAAAAGCTGTGGAAGAAGAATTTGCTTCCCGTGCAAATTGCTCGTGCCACCATCCGCCGCGGCGCGGAGATCTTCGCGTTCGGCCTGTTATTCCGTCTCCAGGAATACATCATCGCCTGGGGCTGGGCGCCGTTGAGCGACCTGTTGCGCGTGGATGTGCTCAATACGATCGGCCTCTCGATGATGCTGATGGGGGTTCTGTGCTGGCTGGTGCTCACCCTTCGACAGGGAGCTGAGGCCAGGGTCGCACTGGTTCTTGCGGCGGCCGGAACGGCTTCGCTGATTTCTCTACTCACTCCACCGCTGTGGACGACCTGGCGACCGGATTGGCTGCCGTGGCCTCTGGAGTCTTACATCAACGGAGTGCACAATCTGGGCACGCCACAGGCCTGGCTGTTCCCCATTTTTCCCTGGACTGCTTTCGCCTTCGCCGGACTGGCCGTAGGATTTATTTTGCAGAGTGAGTGGGCACATCAGCGTGAAGGCCCGACGTTTTTTCTGGCAGGCGCAATTGGCTTAGGGCTCATTGCGGCCGCGCGCTGGTTTAACGCCCAACCCCATCAACTTTATGCAGTCTACGATTACTGGCACACCAGCCCGAATTTCTTTTTGATTCGCGTCGGCATGTTGCTCGTCATCCTGACCGCGAGTTACGGCTGGTGCCGCTGGGGTTTCGGACAACGGCCCGCCGGACAGTGGGGCTTTAGTCCACTGATTCAGTTGGGCCAGGCTTCCCTGCTGGTTTATTGGGTGCATCTGGAATTTGTCTACGGACGCGCGTCCATTCTGCCCAAACACAGCGACAGCATCCGCACTGCGTCGCTGGGATTGTTAACGATATTTGTGGCGATGCTCGCGCTTGCATACTTCCGCACGCGGCTTAAAGGACGAGGAGCGGATGTGGTGGCGTGGTTCTGGCGTCCAGTTCGCGCGAACTGTGAGTGACGCGTCCCCTTGCTTCACTCAAAGCGCTCAGCAGGATGCTGGGCGCTTTTCTTTGCTCTGCGGTGTGATCTCTCGGATCTTCGTCTTTTGTTCGGTTTTTTCGCCTTGTTCTTGACACAAAAACTGTGCTAATTTTCCGAAGGCCGAGCCAGAGGAATTAATGAGTGAAGCAGACAGACAGCACTATGCGAAGATCAAGGCTGATCCGGTGGAGTACCCAGCCTACTTGGAGCGAAAGCGGCGCGAGGAGCGAAAGCGGCGCGAGCGAAAACCCCGCCCCCGCACGCTCTACGAGGCCGAACGTAAGCGGAAGTGGCGACTGGAAAACGAGGCACGCGCCAAGCAAATACGACAGGCCGGTCATGCGGTTGATTCCGCCCTAGCTAAGGGCTTGCTGTTTCGTGCCAAGTTCTGCTCTAGGTGTGGATCACCAGGGCGAATGCAAGCCCATCATCGAAGTTATGAGCGTGAGCATCGGCTAATCGTGGAATGGCTTTGCCAACTCTGCCACCCGCGCGCGGACCAAGAGTTACGGCAGCATCCGCAGCTGTTCACCTCAGGTAGAAATAAGACACCTGATTTGCTATGCCAAAAAGTTGTCGAACTATGCCGGAGTGGAATGACATTCAAGGCAATCGCAGCAGAGGTTAATCTCTCCAGTTGGAAAGTTCGCGCAATTTGTAAGGAGCGCGGAGAACGTAGCAGGGGCCGCGAGGTTGTGAATGAGGAACAGATCGGCGTTATACGTCAGGTTTTCGCATCGGGTTTCGGCAAAGCGGAAATAGCACGAGCGGCAGGGATATCACTCAAAGTTGTCAACAAAATTATTTACCGGATTGGAGCGTACGACTCGCTTGAAGATGCGCAGCCCCTCGATTCGTCCAGAGTAGATGTTTTTGTGCAGCAGCTAAAGAATGCACGCGAGCGGTCGAAAGGAACAACTCACAGGAAAACACCCGAAGAGGTCGGTCTGATACGCAAGATGAACGATGATGGTGCAAGCTATGATGAAATTCAGAAAGCGACCGGGGCATGCCACATGACAATTGCGAAAATTGTGAAGTACCGTAGTCCGTATGCAGATCCTACCCGACCCCTCCCCGAGCGCAGAGGGCCGCACAAAAGAACGTCTAAACAGGTCGATCACGTACGCGAGATGAGGGCTTGTGGTGCAAGCTATGATGACATCTGCGGAGAGACCAGTCTGTCCCACAGCACGATTTGGAGAATTCTGAGGCGCCCTGAACAATTCGGGCCGAGGGATCCTCTTCATTAACGAACGAGAGCCAGTTAAAGAAACTGCTTCGCGAATTCTACGACCTCACGTTCCGCCCAGCGCCCATCATAGCTGGGATCACCAACGCGCTCGCCTACGAACGCGCAGTGGCCACCGTCATCGACCTCAATGTAAGTAATGTTGGGATTGGAAATCAGCGCATGGCGTGTTTGCGGCAAAATGCGAATGAAGGGATCGTTCAGCGCATGAATTACCAGCGTAGGCTTGGCGACGCGGTCAATCACATTGGCTGCAGCGGCCCGAGCGTAATAATCGTCGGCGCCCGTGAACCCGCAATAGTAAGCGGTAACGCGGTCGTCGAAGTCTCGCAGAGTGCGAACCCCACGCAGCCTGGAAGCATCGAAGCTGCCCGGAAAAAGCCGCGCTTTGTGGCGAAATCTCCGGAACAATTGCACAAGAAAATAATATTCGTAAATTCGGTTGGCGGGTTCATGTAGAGCATCTGCCCCGGCCGCCAAGTTGACCGCCGGACAAACCGCCGCCACCGCACGAAACTCAGCCGGGCCTTCGTTTCCCCACTCTCCCGCGAGCTTCAGAACCAGATTGCCGCCCATGGAAAAACCGATCAGCACGAAGCCCGGAACCTTGTCGCGCTCGACCAGGTTGCGTGCCACGGCTGCCACATCCGCCGATCGGCCTGAGTTGTAAAGGGTGGGGGCACAATGGTCCATGCCGCCGCAGTTGCGCTGGTTCATGCGCACCACGTTCATGCCCGCGCCCAAAGCATTGCGCGCGATTCCCAGCATGTATTGCGATTCACTCGATCCCTCAAGCCCGTGCACCACGATCAGCGTCAGCGCTCGCCGATCTTTCTGCCAGTGACAGTGGCAAAGCACGGGAACGCCGACTTCCACTTCAATGAGACGGCGCTCGGCGGCAGGTAACTCGATTCGGCGAGGAAGGAAAAAGGCTGCGAGGGTTTGCACATGGCCGCCCGCAAGCCATCGACGCGGTCGAAATGCTTTGCGTCCAGCGCCCGTCAGCCCAGCGCCCGTCAGCTTTAAGGGCGCGGCGATCTGAAGATCACTCGTCGACCCAATTTCGGAATCGGGCGGCTCAGGCGTCACTGCCCCAGTTTGCGAAGTTCCCACAAATTGATTCTAATAGGATCATTCCGTTCCACGGGAGCTCGTCATGCCGATTTTTGAATACATCTGCCAGGAATGCCAGCACGAATTTGAAGCCTTGGTCTTCGGCCGCGACAAGGCAAAGTGTCCCAAGTGCGAAAGCAAAAAGCTGAGTCCGCAACTTAGCGTTTTCGCGGTGTCCGCAAAAAGCTCCGGCGGCGTACCAGCCTCTACCGGGTCTTGCGGCTCTTGCGGCGATCCGCGCGGCCCGGGTGCCTGCTCCCTGGGCGACCTCGATTAGCAACCTCGATTAGCAACGGAGACCGGCCAATTCGACGATCGATCCCCTGCTGGTAACCAATCTTTGGGCACCGCTCCATCTGTGACCGTCGTTACTTTGTTTGTCTGCCCATCCTGCCTACCATTCGTTGATCCCCCTTTTGAAAAACCAAGGAGCATCGCATGGATCGGCGCCAACAGTCGCGTGTCTTCGTTGATCTCCCGGTACACATCTGGGGCATGGACGCTCATTGCCGCCCTTTCACTCAACCCGCCAGCCTGCGCTCCATCAGCGGACGAGGGGCTACTCTGCAGTGCGTGGACGCTCCCTTGAAGCCGGGCGAAGTAATCGATGTTTTGTACCAAGGCACCAAAGGACAGTTCCGCATCGTGTGGTGCGGCAAACCCGGATCGGAAATGGCTGGAGAAGTCGGCCTTGAAAACCTTTCCGCCGACGCTCGGCTCTGGGATGTTGATCCGCTGCGCTGTGCTGCAACGGTGGGGCAGGGGTAGGAAACCTTTATCAGCCGTCTATTGCACTGAGAAAAACCGGGGGAGGGCGGGAGAGAGCCGAAACCCGCCTTGCGCGGGGTTGTTCGAAGTATGCAGTGACGGCACGACGAAACGCAAGCGGAAAGCACACCAGCAGATCTAATTTTCATTCCGGTTGCAGAGAATTTCATAGTTGCAGCCTTTCAGTCCGTGAAAAACTGCAAGTTCTGTCATCATCGATTGCTTTCGGAGAAACGAGACGTCCGACGATTAAGATAAACTCACTCGCAAAAGGTTCCTGCAAGATCACCTTCCCTAACCATCCCACGCTGTAAACTCGCAGAGATGCAAGTAAGAATTCTTGGATCAGCGGCTGGCGGTGCGTTTCCACAGTGGAATTGCGCGTGTACCAACTGCCGAGCCCTGAGAGATGGAACTTTCCGCGGTAAGCCGCGCAGTCAAACCCAGGTTGCGATCAGCGAAGACGGCCGCGTGTGGTTTCTGTTGGGCGCATCTCCAGACCTGCGCGCACAAATCGAAGCCACGCCCGAACTGCATCCGCGCGATGGCCTGCGCCAGTCGCCCATCGCCGGTGTCGTGCTGGCTAATGCCGATCTCGATCACGTCTTCGGACTGCTTCTGTTGCGCGAGCTTCAACCCCTGCGCATCTACGCGACAGCGTCCGTTCGCCGCATTCTCCGCGACGACAATTCGATGTTCCGCATGCTGCAGAGAATTCCAGATCAAACAGTATGGACCGAATTTCGTGCCCGTGAAGAATTCCATTTGTGCATTGCGCGGGAGCACGACTCGGGTATAAGTTGTAAAGCGTGGTCATTGGCTACACATTTTCCCGCCTACATCACAGCGGACCGCCAAGCGCAACTCGCGCCGAACGAAGCATCGATGGGTTTCATCGTCCAATCACCTGCGGGCTCGCGATTGGCCTACATGCCCGCCGTTCCTCAGTCGGACGATGCCCTAGTGGAACATCTCGACACTTGCGATGTCCTGTTATTCGATGGCACGTTCTGGAGCGATGACGAACTGATTCGAGTGCAGGGCAGCGGGCAAAGCGCGCGGCAGATGGGGCACATCCCAGTGAAAGACACCCTAAAAAGGTTGGCGGGAGTGCGGCGCCCGCGTAAAATATTTCTACACATCAACAACACCAATCCCATGCTGGATGAGGCAAGTCCACAATATCGCCAGGTGCGGGGCGAGGGCTGGGAAATCGCGGAGGATGGATGGCAGTTCGACCTGTAGAAAATGAAACCGCATCGCAAACCGATAGTTTACTTTCGCTCGAAGAGTTACGCGCGCAGTTACAAGCCACGGGGGAAGAGCGTTATCACCACAAGCATCCTTTTCATTTGCTGATGCACGAAGGCAAGCTCAGCCGCGGGCAATTGCAGGCGTGGGCGCTCAATCGCTACTACTACCAGAGCGTGATCCCGATTAAGGATTCGATTATTCTTTCACGCGGCCCGGACCCCGTGTTCCGCCGGGCGTGGCGCAAACGCGTGGTGGATCACGATGGCGATGCCACCAGCGAAGGCGGCATCAAACGCTGGATCAAGCTGGCAGAAGCAACGGGGCTCGATCCGGCGCAGGTTCGTGCCGGCAAAGGCATTCTTCCGGCTACGCGATTTGCGGTGAACGAATATTTGAATATTGTGCGCAGCCGGTCGCTGCTGGAAGCGGTCGCCTCGTCGCTGACGGAATTGTTTTCTCCGCAGCTGATCACATTGCGCGTCGACAAATTGCGCCAGCACTATCCGTGGCTGGCCGGCGGTCTGGATTATTTCGAAGCCAGGCTTTATCAGGCGCCGGAAGATTCGCAGTTCGCAGTGAATTATGTCTATGACAACGCCAAGACGCGAGCCGAGCAGGAGTTGGCTTTCCAGGCTTTGCGCGACAAATGCGACATTCTATGGGCGCAGCTCGACGCACTCTACTTCGCCTACGTGCAGCCCGGATGGCCACCACCCGGAGCTTTCGAAATCGAGACCGACTAGGATGGCTCCTCCGCAAGATTCCAGCCAGCCGCACCTGGCAGCCGGTTGCCGCTGGGGCGCAGAGAATAACAGCGAACAGGAGCGCGTGATCCTGTTTCCCGAAGGCGCAATTCGATTGCAGGGGACGGGCCGGTTAGTGCTCGAGCGTTGCGACGGTGAGCGGACCTTCGGGGCGATCATCTCAGAATTGCAAGCCCAGTTCGGCGATGCCGATCCTGGCAAAATTCGCAGCGACATCAGCCAGTTCCTCGAGCAACTACGGCACAAGCGGATCGTCGACTACTAACACAAATCCTTTCGATGTCATCTTGAGTGGTGTCTCACTGATTTTCCTTTTTGACTGTGAATTTACATATCTGTGACACGGCATCAATGACAATCCGCTACAAAACTATCTGACGGGCGAAATCCCGTGTCCAGCGCCAGATTTCAATCATTGAGCAAGAAGTCCGGATAGTTTTAGTCGGATATGTGACGAAATCGGATCGCTATCGGTTGCAACTTTCTTCACATTGCGGCCAGCAGCCATGGCCTTTACACTGACGTAGCTCCAGCTTTCGAAGTGGAAAGTTGTCGAAGTAGAAAGAAGTAAAAAAGAGGAGATCACCACCACAAGGTAGACCCCCATGAGAATTCCTCGGTGCTTTTCATTGCTTTTTTTGGCTGCGCTCGCTTCTACCGCAGCTTTCGGTCAAATCCCGTACCCGAATCCAATCAAGCACGTGGTTATCATTTACCAGGAGAACCGGACGGTCGACAATCTCTTTGGCAGCAACAACCCGCTAAATAAGTACAATTTGCCGGGGCTTGTGGTTTCCACTTCAGGCAAGGCCTACACAATTGTGAACGGCAAGAAGAACGTATTTACCGTGCAGTCGGTACCCGTCCCGTTGGCATCCGCGATAGGCTCTACCGGCAGTATTGAGGCGGATGACTACGATCCTGATCACTCCCACTTGCCCGCCTTCGTTAACGCCTGCGACGCGCCTGCCATAACCGATCCGACTACGGCTTGTCTGATGGATGGATTCAACCACGTTGGGATCGTCTGCCAACCGGGAGCAACCGGATGTCCGGGGCCTAAATATCCCACGTACGCCTACGTTCGCTACAAAGATGTTGCCCCTTACTTCCAGATCGCCTCTCAGTACGGCTACGCGAACTATATGTTCCAGACCAACGCGGGACCGAGCTATCCCGCCCATCAGTTCATTTTTGGCGGCACGTCACAGTCCGGAATGAGTCCTGAGCCAACCTGGTTCCTCGCCGAGAATCTGTCTCCCCAAACCAACAACAATGGTTGTTTTTCTCCCGCCAACGTCACCGTCGGTGAGCTCGATCCCGCCAACCAAACCGAGGTCAAGGTATACCCCTGCTCTACTCACAGAACCATGGTCGACCTTTTCGCCGAGCACACTCCTCCAATTAGCTGGACGTACTACACGCCGGGCGAAGGGGGCATATGGACGGCGCCCAACGGCATTTCGACCCTCTGTACCAACGGCGGCACGCAGTGCGAGGGCAAGTATTGGGGGCCCTGTGCAGCTATGCAAACCGGATGTATCGACCTCGCGCCGTCAGATATTCTCACCGACATCGGCAATTGCAATCTGCGGCAGGTAAACTGGGTTATTCCGGACGCCCTGGAATCTGACCACGGCGGGTCGACGGATGGTTCCGGCCCTTCCTGGGTCGCCTCGATCATCAATAAGATAGGCGCGAGCTCTTGCACCGATGCGGTGAACGGACACCCCCACAGCTATTGGGAGGACACGGTTATCCTTGTCACCTGGGATGATTGGGGTGGTTGGTACGACCACGTCGTGCCCCCCGCACTTTCGTCGAGGGCTCCCGCAGTCGCTTCGTCGTATTTGTATGGCTTCCGCGTACCTCTACTGGTCGTCTCGGCCTACACGCCCGCTGGAACAGTCGACAACACTATGGGCCTTGACTTCGGCGCCATGCTGAAATTTGTCGAAGAAGTGTTTGGCGGTCTCGGCACCATTTCTGACGATCCCTTCAACCCGTTCGCCGATTACTTCGCGAAGGACGACCTTCATGGTTTTTTCCAGTTCACCAAGCCGCCGCGTCTTTTCGAACCGATTGACGCTCCGCTCAAGGAAGATGTCTTCCTTGATCCCAAACGGCCGCACGACGGCCCCGACAACGACTGAGAACCGAAACGATTTAGGCGCGACCACAGTCGCCGCTAGAAAACCTCTGCAGCTTCCTTCGCTGTGAGAGGCTGGCTAGTCTCGCGCCGGTTGGTACCAGAGCGAAGCTAGACAAGTTTCGGCATCATTTGTTTAGTGAACCGACTTACTCTGAGACTGGTTGCAACTTACTTCATCTTGCAACTTCCTTCATCCTGCGAGTAGGAAACACGGGCCATAGCATAAATTGACGATCGGCGTCACCATAGGGAGTACACCAAGTGGGGGAGCCCGATGAGAATTTCTACTCGCGTCATATTACCTCTTCTAGCCGCAGTCGGCTCCACGGCCGCTTTTGGCCAAATTCCGTATCCAAATCCAATCAATCACGTCGTCATTATTTACCAGGAGAACCGCACCGTCGACAACCTATTCGGCAGCAACGCTCCAACCAATCAGTACCATTTGCCGGCACTCGACGTCTCCAGAACCGGCCGAGCCCACATTATGGTCGATGGCAAGAAGAGCGCGTTCAACGTACAGTCGGTTCCCATTCCCCTGGCGTCCAAGCTAGGCACCGCGGACAGTATCGAAGCGGATGACTACGATCTCGATCACTCCCATGAACCCGCCTTCGTGAACGCCTGCGATGCCCCGGCAATTACCGATCCCAGCACCGATTGCGCCATGGATGGATTCAACCGCGTCAGGGTCATCTGCGATACAGGGGCAACCGGCTGCCCCGGGCCTGCTTATCCGACCTACGCGTACGTTCAATATAAGGATGTCGCGCCTTACTTCCAAATCGCGTCCCGGTACGGCTACGCGAACTATATGTTCCAGACTAACCAGGGACCGAGCTTCCCTGCGCATCAGTTTATTTTCGCCGGCACCTCTCAGACCGGGTTGAATCCTGAACCAACCTGGTTCGCCGACGAAAACGGACTCAATGTGAGAAGCGATGCTCAAGCGCCGGCCAATGGATGCATCGCTCCCGCCAACGCCACGACTAAGCTGCTCAATCCGTTCACTCAGGCTGAAACATTCATCTACCCATGCTTCACACACAGGACCATGGTCGACCTCTTCTCCGAGCACAGTCCCCAAATCACGTGGACCTACTACTCGCCCGGCCAGGGATCTCTTTGGACGGCACCCGACGCCATTTCCACGATCTGCACCAACACTGATGGCACATGCACAGGTATGTATTGGTCGCCCTGTACGACTGGCCTCAACGGATGTATCGACACTCATAATCCCGCGGATGTCCTCACCGACATCAGCAAGTGCCAACTCCGGCAGGTGAACTGGGTCATTCCGGACGCCCTCGCATCTGATCACGCCGGATCGACGGACGGTTCGGGGCCCTCATGGGTCGCTTCCATCATTAACGAAATTGGCAGCAGCCCCTGCACAGAGGTTGTGAACGGCAGGACTCGCACCTATTGGGAAGACACGGTAATCCTGATCTCCTGGGACGACTGGGGTGGCTGGTACGATCACGTCGTGCCACCGCCACTCTCGCTGCGAGCTCCGGCAGTCGCCTCGTCGTACGTGTACGGCTTCCGGGTGCCCCTGCTCGTCGTTTCTGCATACACCCCAGCGGGCACGGTCGACAACACAATGGGTCTTGACTTCGGAGCTATGCTCAAATTTGTGGAAGAAGTCTTCGGCCTCGGTACCATTTCTGACGATCTCACCAACCCATACGCCGATTATTACGCGAATGACGACCTTCATGGTTTCTTCGAGTTCGCGAAGCCGCCGCGTGTTTTCGAACCGATTGTCGCCCCTCTGAAGAAAGCGGTCTTCCTCAATCCCAACCGGCCGCACGACGACCCCGACGACGATTAGGGACGGCAACGATAAATCACAGCGCGCCCATTTATTCGTTCATAATTAAAGAGCGGCTCTTATGATTCCACACCCGCTCGCCCTCATCGCCGAGATCACGCACCGCTGTCCGCTGCACTGCGTTTACTGCTCGAACCCGCTGGAGCTGGCAGCGGTGAGTTCGGAGTTATCCACCTCGGAGTGGATCGATGTTTTTCAGCAAGCGGGCAAGTTAGGGATGCTGCACGCCCACTTTACAGGCGGCGAACCGCTGGCCCGTCCGGATCTGACGGAACTCATTGCGGGGGCGCGTGCCGCGGGCCTTTACACGAACCTCATCACCTCCGGCATCGGACTAGCCGAGCCGCGGTTGAAAACGCTCGTCGATGCCGGACTCGATCATATTCAGATCAGCTTTCAGGATTCGCGCGAGGACTCTGCCAATTGGATTGCTGGAGCCAAAGCGCACGCGCGCAAGATTGAATTGTCACGCGTCATCCGCCGCTACAAAATCGCTTTCACCGTAAATCTCGTGGTGCACCGGCAGAACATCGATCACCTCGACGAGATGATCGCTTTCATCGAGCAACTTGCCCCCGAGCGCATGGAGATCGCGCACACGCAGTATTACGGCTGGGCACTGAGGAATCGGACTGCGCTATTGCCGACGCGGGTACAACTTGAAAAAGCAGTCGAATCCGTGGCTTCCGCGGAGAAACGCCTTGCCGGACGCATCCGCATCGACTCGGTCGTGCCTGACTACTACGCGCGTTTTCCCAAGGCCTGCATGGGGGGGTGGGGTCGTAGATTGATGCTCATCAATCCCTCGGGCAAAGTTCTTCCCTGCCACGCCGCGGAAGTGATTCCCGGCATGACGTTTGAAAATGTCAGGGAACAGAGCCTCGAATTTATCTGGCAGCAGTCTTCTTCGTTCCAGCGCTTCCGCGGAGAAGAATGGATGCCGGAGCCTTGCCGCAGTTGCGACCAGCGCGCGGTGGACTTTGGCGGATGCCGCTGCCAAGCTCTCCTGCTAACCGGCGACGCTGCCGCAACTGATCCTGCCTGCTCACTCGCTGCCGGGCATCACATCATCGAAGAAGCATTGGCCGAAGCCAACTCCGCTGCCTCCGTTTCGCAACCGGTTCCAGCGGCATCGTTCGTGCAGTTACAGCAGCGGGCGGGAGATCTCTGGAGCTACCGCACAAATCCTGAGTAAAGTCGTTCGATGCATCATAAAAATCATTAATGACGACTGTCGAAGATTCTTACCAGCGCACACCGATAGTGATCGGGCGGAAGTCAGTGGTTGTATTGTTTGCCGATCCGTGCGTAAGTCGGTACTCCGCGTAGATCTCGACGCCGCTTGGCATCTTGCGCGCCACACCTGCTCCAACGTTGTATCCGAATTCGTTCTGGCTGGAATCCACAAAGCTGCCGCTGAGAGGAATGCTGACACTCGGGCACTCGCCGCCCCACCAGTTCCAGAACGGGTTACACCCCGAACCTGGCACGGCCGTATCATTATTCAAACTGCCGCCACGATGATAAAAGCCGGGCCCGAACAGTACATATCCGCTGAATTGTTTTGTCACGGGAATATTAATGATAGGACCGAGGGTGAAGGCCAGGACATAGCTGGTCGCTCCGGTCGCCTGGGCGATCTCGAGGGTGGAGTCGCGCAGGGGAAGGTCCGCGTAAATAAAATCCGCGCGCAGCCCAAGATATTTGTTGGCGTTCCGCGCCACTCCGATCGTGCCTACAACGCCTCCTCCCCGCACAAATGTCTTCGTCGATCCGCTGTCTGTATTGGCGCCAGCGCCGACGTTGAAATTCCAGTTTTTGAAATCGTGCGCGCGCTTCTTTCGGACCGAAGTCGATTCCTCCTCGGCTGGCTCCTGCCCGCTGGCGGGTTGTTGCGCCGCAGGAGCTTGCGCGGTGGAAGCTGGCGCCGAGGGTTGTTGCGTATCTTGGGTGGGTGCCGCGGGCGCGGCCGCGGGAGTCTGATCGGCGGGCGCTGTCTGAGAAAATCCCGGTATCGCGAATATAGTTGTCAAGCTTATTAGAACGAGCCGCTTCAGCGCACTCGCGATCGCGAACTTTCCCATCATCCATTCTCCTCCCTTAACCGGGCGTGGTGGCGGACCGCAGCGCTCGGCTTAGAGAGAGGCGCCGTTTAGTCAAGGTTCCGCTTGTGATTCCTCGCAAGAAGGGCGGGCCCTGGTTGCGGCGGGATCGCATCATCTTATCAACTTTGATGCTGACTGTGCCGGACAAGCCGCCTGACGGTGGTTTGCTTTCAGCTTCGCGCTGGCGATGGCCGCACGTATGATAAAAATGAATTTCATTTCTTGAGAGCCGCCTTTGCCAAAGACTCCAGCGCAGGAAAGCGATGGCATCCCCGTTCTACGAGAACGCGCGTCCGCGCGCCATGTTGCTCTGGTGGGCTTCGGAACCGTGGGCCGCGCCGTGGCCAAAATTCTTTGCGAGCGTAGAAACAACAACGAAGACCGCTTGTTCCGCCTCAGCCATATCTGCAACCGAAACGTCGAGCGCAAGAAGCAGCCTTGGGTGCCGAGCGACATAATCTGGACCGAAGACTTCCAGGCAATTCTCGACTCCGATGCCGACATCGTGGTTGAACTGATCGGCGGCCTGACGCCGGCCGAAGATTTGGTGCGAAGCGCTTTGCGCAAAGGCAAGTCGGTGGTCACGGCCAACAAGCAGCTCATCGCCCGCCATGGTCCGGAGTTGCTGCAGCTTGCGAGTTCGAATGGCTGCCAGCTCGAGTTTGGAGCTTCCGTCGCTGGAGGCGTTCCCGTTCTGCCTGCGCTGCGCACCGGGCTTTGCGGAGATCGTTTGCACGGAATTGCCGGCATTTTGAACGGCACGTGCAATTACATTCTCAGCCGCATCGAGACCGCTCGCATTCCGTTCAGCGAGGCACTCGAAGAGGCGCAAGCTCGCGGCTATGCCGAGGCCGACGCCAGCGAAGACCTCGATGGTGGCGATGCACGCGCCAAGCTTTCCATCCTGGCGCTGGCCGGGCTGCAGGTGCACGTTTCTCCAGGAGATATTCGCGCCCGCACCATTCGCGCCATTGACGCGGTCGACTTCGACTATGCTGCTGATCTGGGCTGCACCATCCGGCAGATTTCGCGCGCCGATTTGCGCACTGATCTGAAAGACAATGATCTGAAAGACAATGATCTGAAAGACAATGATCCGAAAGACACGACGTTGTTTGCCGACGTTGGGCCTAGCCTGGTTCCCACTGCGTCACCTTTCGGTCGCGTACAGCGCAATCTGAATCTGGTTTTGACCTCGGGAAAATACGGCGGTGACATGGCCTTCCTCGGCGCCGGGGCGGGCGGAGATCCAACGGCCGTGGCAGTAGTCTCAGATTTGATGTTCGTTGCGGAAAGCCTCGCGTCCGGGCCGCGTCTGCACTCTCCTCTGCAACTCGCGTCGCCAAAAGTGAGTTGCGACTTTGAAACACCATGGTATTTGCGCTTGGTGGTGAAAGACCAGCCGGGAATTATCGCAGGCATCGCCGCGATCCTCTCAGCGCACCAACTGAACATTGACGCCGTGCTGCAGAAACCGGGCTTCGACAAAAACTCTCTACCCTTTGTCATCACCCTTGAGCCGTGCCGCGACGCCCATCTACATCCTGCGCTTCAGGAAATCTCGGCGCTGCCTTATGCCTTGCGCCCATGCCTCTGTCTGCCGATCCTGCGCTGATATTAACGCCTGAAAAGCGAAGAATCCCTTGCAAGCCATTAGACCTGCAAGGGACTCCAATCGTTGTTTCAATTCGTCCTTACACCTGGCACGCGGCCGCTACTTCCAGAAAGGATTCTTCAATCCAGCCGGGGCGAGCGCGCTGTTTTTCGTCTTGGCCTCAGCACCAGAGTCATCCGAGATTTTCTCGTCCAGCAATCGCGATGACGGGGCTTGCAACTCTTCCTCGCGAGTGGAAGGTGACGCAGGAGAAGGAAATTCTGATTTCATATGGGGACCTCCACAACTGTTTATGATCTAGCTTCCATTGAAACACCGCATTGCGATTCCAGACTAGCAAAATCTCGATGCGTCGCATCGAAAAATCAGCAGCCGGGAAATCGCTGCCTCGCGCTGTTCTCAATGCAAACCGCACTCCTGCTAGGATGTCAATTCAGCTCCGTCGTTTTCTTGAACTAGAAGCGCATTCTTAGAAAGAAATATTAATATTAAAAGATACGAAACAACAGGAACACATTCATGAAATACCGCAAACTGGGCCGAACCGGATTTGAAGTCAGCGACATTGCCTACGGGCTTTGGGGCATGAGCGGCTGGAGCGGCTCCGACGATCAGCAATCGCTCGATTCGCTGCAACTCGCCGTCGATTCCGGCTGCAACTTCTTCGACACAGCGTGGGCTTACGGCGAGGGCAAGAGCGACGGCTTGCTCGGTGAAACCATGGCGCGCAATTCGAAGAAGCGCCTCTATGCTGCTTCGAAAATTCCTCCGGCAAACGACAAATGGCCCGCGCTGCCGACATTCAAATACCACGATGTGTTCTCCGCAGACCACGTCCTCAAATACTCCGATCTGATCCGAAAACAACTTCGCGCGGACTCGATCGATTTGCTGCAGTTCCATGTCTGGGATGACAGTTGGACTAACAATCCGGAGTTCCGCTCAACGGTTGAGAAGCTGAAAGACGGCGGGTGGATTCGCTACTTTGGCCTCAGCCTGAACCGCTGGGAGCCGGAAAATGGCATCAAGGCTCTGCATACGGGTTTAGTTGATGTTGTGCAGGTGATCTACAACATTTTCGATCAGGCACCGGAGGACAAACTTTTCCCGCTCTGCCGGGAACTTAACGTGGGCGTGATTGCCCGCGTGCCGCTCGACGAAGGCAGCCTGGGCGGCAAGATGACCCTCGAAACCCGCTTCCCAAAAGACGATTGGCGGGCTCTTTACTTTGGACCGGAGAACTTGGCGAATACGATTCAGCGCGTTGATAGGCTCAAGCAAATTGTTCCCGCCGGGATGACACTCCCGGAAATGTCCCTGCGCTTCATCCTGTCGCATCCCGCGGTCAGTACGACGATCGTGGGCATGCGCGACCCCAAGCACGTGCGGGAAAATGTCGCCGCCAGTGATGCCGGATCGCTCGACTCCAGCCTGCTCGCCGAATTGAAAAAGCATCGCTGGGATCGTACACCGCAACGGTGGTCGGATTAGCGCTCTAACTGCGGTAGGTACGAGCGAGCAAGTTTGTCTCCCCTGCGGGGACTACCAAGTCCACGGAGGTCTAATGGGCAAACTGATTGTAGAGGCAGGCAAAGACAGCTCCACCTGCGAGACCGTCTACGGCTCCGTAGAGAGTCCCGACGATCACCTCTGCAATGCTACGGGTTGCATGGTAGCCGGGGTAAACCGACGACATGGTCTGGAGAAATTGCTGGCCAAAGTTGCCCCAGATCAAGTTAGCTAGAGTCGTAACCAGCATTGCCAGTCCCCACAGGATTGCCGAGGTCAAGGCCAGAGCTTTGGTGTTAAGTTTCATAGCTCCCTCCTTAATGTTTATTGTAGCGCTCAGGCGAGCCTACCCTCACTCAACGCACCGGGAAAACCCTACGATCTCTGGTAGTAGCCAGTCTCCGCAGTCTAGTCTCCCTTCTGTCCGACATGAAAAAAAGTTCCCGCATCACTCCGCTGGCTCTTACATTGTTTGCCGTCCTGCTGACGGCCACACTCCATGCCCAGAACTCGCGTGGATCACTGCGCGGCACGGTGCAGGATGCCACGGGCGCGCGCATTCCTTCGGCCATGATCGTTGCCCAATTGGCGGGCTCTTCCATGCAGCGTACTGCCACCAGCGAGGACCGGGGCGAGTTTCGTCTCGATGATCTGCTCCCCGGTTCCTATCACATGACCGTTACGGCGAAGGGCTTTAGCCAGGCCAGTGCGGATGTAGGTGTAGCGGTCAGCGTCGTTCGCGATATCGTGGTCACATTGAAGCCGCAAAACGCTCGCGAGACGGTCAAGGTGGAGGGCAATTCTTCGTCGATCACGACCGAAACGATTGATGCGTCCAGTGCGGTGCATGGAGGCGTGGTTGGCAGCCGTGACCTCGAATCCCTTCCCCTACCGGCGCGCAGCTTTGCTAACATCGCTTATCTCGTGCCTGGCACCGAGCCGGTCGAGCCCTCCGATCCCACCAAGGCACGCATTACGGCCGTCTCCACCGGAGGAAGCTCCGGCCTGAACAACGAACTGTCGGTCGACGGCGCCGATAATTCCGACGATTGGATCGGCGGCTTCCTGCAGAATTTCTCGCCCGATGGCCTTCAGGAATTTGCCGTGCGCACCTCGAATGAAGACGCCGACACCGGTTGGACCACCGCCGGATCCGTCGTGATCACAACCAAGCACGGCACCAACGAATGGCACGGGAGCGGATCGTTCTATGATCGCCAGGCGGCGCTGAATGCGCGCTTTCCCATCGAGAATCCGGCGCCGAATCCGAAGCAGCCGTTCTCCCGCCAGAACTATGTTGGAACTATCGGCGGCCCCATCGCAAAGGACAAAGTCTGGTTCTTCACTTCATTCGAAAATGTCCACGAAAACGCGAGCATCGCTTACAGCCCGGCCAGCACTACGCAATTTGACGCGCTCGCACAATTGGCCTCAGAGGGATTGATTGCCGGCATTCCTTCCATCCCGGTTCCCGCCACGGTTCCGATTCCCTTTCGCGACTACCTCGCTTCGCTGCGTCTTGACTGGGCGCAATCGTCGAAGTCGAACTGGTTCCTTCGCACATCGGAAGACAGCTACACAACCCACAACGCCCTGGTGCAGCAGGCGACGTTGCCTTCGACCGGTCTGCTCACCCACAACAATTACTGGAATGTGGCGCTCAGCAATACCTATACTTTCAACTCAACCTGGCTGGGCAATCTGGTTCTCGACGCCAGCCTGTTGCATCTGACGCAAACTCGGAATTCGGATCTCGGGTTCGCCATACAGTTTCCCTTCAGCGTGACCGCGCTGACCGTCTCCGGCTTCGAGACGTTCGGCGACAATCAGTTTGCCACTCCGATCACTCTTTTTCCCGACCTGCGCAACCAGGACAAATACCAGTTTCGTTACGACCTAAGCCATGTTTTTGGGGATCATGCGCTCAAGTTCGGAGTCGACTTTATTCATGAACCTGTGCTGAGCGGCGCTTTTGCCTCGACCGCGGAGCAGTTCACCACTTATCCTTCCAATCCCGATTGCTACATCAATCCGCCCGGCCCCGATTGCGGCGGAATCACGACTGCCTTGCCGTTTTATTACACGCCTCCCAGCGCGATGTGCAATCCGCTGCCTGATCCAAGCACCAATATTGGTTGCACCTTTGCCCCTGCCGGCGACGGCAGCTTTTCGCAGAATGTTCAGCGTCTCGGACTCTATACTGAGGATTCCTGGCGCGTCTCGCACCAACTCACGGTCAATTACGGCCTGCGTTATCAGACGACCTGGGGGCTCTTCGTGGGTTCGGGGCGAAGTCAGGCCGATAACGCCGCGCTTGTGACGCTCAAGGCATTGCAGATTCCCATTGTGCCCGGCGCACCGAGTGACTATCGCAAGCAAATCGCACCACGCCTCGGAGTCGCTTACTCGCCTGGTACGAGCGGTAAAACGGTGATTCGCGCCGGCTTCGGCATCTACTACGACGATCTGGCCCAGAACGGGTGGGCAACCGCGTTTCAGGGAGTCAACAATTCTAACTTCACGACTGGAACCTGCAGCCTTACCGGAGGCCCGGGCAGTTTTGCGCTGACCGGGTCGGGCTGCCTTCAAGGTGGCGCGGCCGCCACGGGTAATCTGATCGGCTCCTCCTATAAAACTCCGTACGCTATCCATACTACTGGTGGGGTGCAGCATGCTTTCAACGAACATTGGCTGGCGAGCGCCGACTACGTACACGAGCAGGGCAATCACGGGTACCGCGGCTTCCCCTACGCCGGCGGCAGCAACTTGCTCAGTCCGCTCATTCCCGCGGCGGACGCAACTGATCAGATGGCTGTAGTGCCGAATGTGAATGTGTTCGAGTCCGATAACCGTTCCAGTTACAACGCGCTGATGCTGCATTTGCAAGGCAACATGCGACGCTTCAATCTAGTCGCTAATTACACCCTCTCAAAAGCGCAGACATGGGGATGCCTGCTGGGCGAACTCTCTGATTATGTCGATGGAGTCTGCCCACAAGAACCTGGCCAGCCCAACGCTGGTTTCCTGAACGCTTTCGGACAAGGCGACTATGGACCATCCGGGGAAGACGTTCGCCATCGCTTTGTGCTAGCCGGTACGGTGCACATCCCCGGCGGTTTCGAACTGAGCACCATCAACCAGATTGAAAGTGCGCGCCCTATCACGATCACGAATGCCGACAACACTGACCGCATTTATGTGAACGGAGTGTATACCAGCCTTGACGAATTCCGCGGCACCCCATACATCCAGTCTGACTTGCGTGTCACGCGCCCGTTCAAAATCAACGAGCGATGGCAGGTTGATCCGTTCATCGAGTTCTTCAACCTGTTTAACCGCAACAATCCGGGTGCAAACTTCGCCGTCAATGTGGCGCAACTTCCGGTGCCCGCGGCCCAGATGGCGCCAAATCCAGTCACCGGTATCACCAATGTCACCAGCGTTTGCACCAACGCGAGTTGCACCCAGACCACGCCCCTTACCAGCTTGAAGCGACTCGAAATACCCGAGGGCGGGTTAGGAGATTTCTTCGGCCCCGGCACAACCGTCGGAATTCCGTTCGCTGCGCAGCTGGGAGTGCGTGTGACTTTCTGATTGAATCGGCGCTAGCGCACCAACCACTCGGTGGCCGTGTGTGCCAGAAGCAGCAGTTGGCTATAAGTTACGGTCAATGTGGCGAGGACTGTTGCTGCGGCACACAGCGCACATAAAGAGGAATATCCGCCTGCAGGAATCTGGCTGGGCTCTGTCCAAGCGATCAACCGCTCCACGCGCGCGTTCACCGACTCGGCCGGGCTATGGACTAAAGCCGTGGTCAGCTCTGCCGGAGGCTCGAGCGGTACCATCCGCGATAATTTGATAACAGCGGCAGCCAGGTCGAGAGCTTCGAAAGCGCTCGAGACCGCGGCATCGTCGGCGGCCATCTCAGTGGCTTCGCGCCACTCGTTCTCGAGTTCCACCATTCCCGGAAATACAACCAGACACAACATCAGCTTTCGCAGGTTATCGCGGCGGCGTAGGTGCACCGCTTCATGCCGCAGCGCGGTTTGCAATTCCCGATCGGTCAGCACAAACTTCGCTGCAGCCGACAGCCAGACGCTGGGACGGAAGATACCTACCGCCGTCAACGGGGGTGCGACCGCCGCAATGCGCATGACGGAAACCGAAACCTTCGACTCGGGAATCTTCGACTCAAGTACGCTCGCTTCGATTGACCACCGCGCAACCATTCGCGAAGCTCTCAACAGTGCCAGTGCGGCATTCCACATTCCCGCCAGAACTACGGCAAGCCCACAGACACCCATCACCGCCGGCAAACTGCCGATGGATTCGTTTGCAGCGCGAGGCTCGAGCAGAAGGAACGAGGGAACGGCAAAGACGAACGTTGCCCCAGTTGCAATCACGAATGGAGCCATCCGCAAGGCAAACAGTAAATCTGCGCTGCGTGTAGCCGAATAGCGACATCCGCTACGCCAGACGTTCCGCCAAACCCCGCAAACTGCTACCGAGAGCGCGCTGTAAAGCAGGAAGAAGATCGAAAAAGAAACGGCGATCCCGCGTAGGGCGAACATCACTCGGTCTCCTTCGAATTGCGCTGGACCTTATCCTCTCGCCCCGTATTCTGTCGCCCCGTATTCTGTCGCCCCATATTCTGTCGCCCCATATTCTGTCGCCCCATATTCCGTTGCCCCATATTCTGTTGGCTAAGTTCGCGGCGCTTGCGTTCCACTAGTCTCCCGAGATCGTCGAGCAATCGCTTGTCGTGCTCGCCCAGGATTTCCACCAGAAATGAAAGCGGCAACGATGAGGCCGGGCTCGCATCCAGTAATTGGCGAAGGGCATTGCTCGCAGCCTCGAGATGCAGGTCCTCACGGCTGAATCGCGGAGCGTAGCGGAATGCCCTGCCCTCCTCCGATCGCGTCAGCAGACCCTTCTTGAACAGCCGGTCCAGCGTAGTCATCAACGTGGTGTATGCCAGATCCTGGTAATCGCCTTCAACCAGCTCACGGACCGTCGCACTGCCGCGCACCCACAGCCCCTCGAGCATGCGGACCTCCAGCGGTCCCAACTGCCGCGATGAGTTTCGAAATGGAGGAAAAATCCGTTTCATTCGCCTTCCCGCCGAGTCTCACATTCTACCGTGAATCGACAAGCGCTGGTCAGATTGGGTTGTTCCGGCCTTCACGCAACCCCCTGATGATTCTTCTCCGTGACATCTTCGATCGCGAGCAGGATGAAGGGATGACCGGGCTGCAGCTCAACGCTGCGGGCATTGAGCAGCATATCACGGGCTCCGATGCGCGGAAAATCGTGCGTCATGGCGAAATCATCCACACGGGAATTGCGGGGAATAATTTCCTCCAGCAATTCCCGCAACTTTGGAATATTCCACTGCCCGTTTCCCAATTCGTAGATTGGACGGTTTTCGGTCTCTTCCTCCGACGTATCAAAAGTGCGGTAGAACGCCGGATTGGCAGCGGTAACCTGCAGCCTGGAATCCAATACTACGATCGGTTCCCGAGCACTCTCTACAATCGTGTCGGCGTATTCCCGCGTCTGATCCAGCTTACGTTTAAGAGTGTCGACGTCCTGCAAGCTGATCACCGCACCTTCGATGCGATTGTCCCAGGTCTTGTAGGGGCGCACGTGTAAGACTTGCCATTCTCCCTCGCTGGTGCGGACTTCGCGTTCCTGCGGGGCAGCGCGGCTGATCGCCTCGTGCGCCATTTCCTCCAAATTGTCCACGTCAAGGTTGGGTCGAATGTCGCCCAGGCGCCGGCCTACATCGGCTGGCAATAAGTTCAGAAGCTTTTGCGCAGGGGGAGTAAAGCGCCGTATGCGCAAATCGTTGCTGACCATTACCACCGGCACATCGACATGGCCCAGCAGATTCAATAGATCGTTATTCGCCGAGCCCAGTTCTGCGTTGCGGTTCTGCATCTCCTCGTTAAGAGTAGTAAGTTCCTCGTTGGTGGATTGCAGCTCCTCTTTGGCGGTTTCGAGTTCTTCATTCGTGCTCTGCAATTCTTCATTAGCCGACAAGACCTCTTCATGGGCCGCTTTGAATTCCTCCACCGTAGTTTCGTGCTCGCAAATGAGAGTTCGCAACTGCTGACGCAACTGCTCGGTGTCGCGGATCAGCACTCCGGTCTCCTGCGCCGTGACGCGGGCCTTCTTCGCTGCCCTGCCGCCTTTGCCCTCTGGAGCTGATGGCTTCCGAGTTGGCTCTTGAAAAACGACCACGAAAAAGCGCTCCAGCGCCGAAGGCCCGCGCAACGGCAGCACTTCGATGTCTATCTCTCTCATGCCTCCCTCGGATTTGATCCGCAACCCTTCCTTCCGGATCACGCTGTTGGTCTTCTTTGCTGTATCGAGGGCAGCGCGCAAATCGACCAACAAACCCTCGCGCGCCATTTTTGCCAGGCTGAAGCTGGGCGAACCGGCCGGAGGCTCCAGATAAGCGCCGGTCTTGCCATGGAATTGCACTATCTCCAACTGCTCGTTCACGACGATGTTGGCGGGAATAAACCGGTCCAGCAGCAAACGCTCCACCTCATGCTCCACGGTAAACGGAGAGGGCAAATCACGTACCAGTTTTGCCTGCGAAGGCCAGCCTGGGATCTGATCCTCCTTTCCAAAATATGTGGCCAGTCGCGTCGTGTTTCTCCGCTTGCGGTAAATCTTATCTTTCTTGTCGACCAAGCCGAAATAATCTCCAAATCCTCCCAGGTTTTCCGCTGTTCCCAGCATCAGGTAGCCGCCGGGTTTCAGCGCGTAGTGCAAAGCGGGGATCACCCTTCGTTGCAAAATCGGTCCCAAGTAAATCAAAAGATTGCGGCAGCTCACCAGGTCAAGATTGGAGAAGGGCGGGTCTTTGACCAGATTTTGTTTGGCAAAGACGCACATATCACGAACTGACTTATTGATCTGAAATCCCCCATCCAGCCGTACAAAGAATCGTTTCAATCGCTCCTCGGAAATCTCCGAAACCGCCGCCTGCGGGTACAGGCCGATGCGGGCACGCTCCAAAGCCGTGTCGCTGATGTCGGTGGCGAAAATCTGGATTGCCGTGGCGGCCTGGGAGATATTCCGGCTGTGCGTCCACATGTATTCGAGAAGTGTGATCGCGATGGAGTATACCTCCTCACCAGTCGAACAACCCGCCACCCACACGCGAATCGGGTCATCCGGCTTACGTCCCTCAAACAGCTTGGGATAAACATGTTTGCGCAGCCCTACAAACGTTTCCGGTTCACGGAAAAACCCAGTCACATTGATCAGCAAGTCGCGGTATAACTCGCCCAATTCTTCGGGCTTCTTGCCAATGAAGTGCAGGTAGTCCTTCAACGTTTCCAGCTTGAGAACCACCATGCGCCGCCGGATGCGGCGCTGCAGCGTGGAGTGCTTATAATTGGAAAAATCCACTCCCGTCGATTCCTGCAGAAGCGCGAAGAGGGCGTTCGCATCGCTTCCCACCATCTGCTGAGAGCCCACCTCCTCAGCTGGCGATTGTCCTGCCACGTAAGGGTGCCGGCTGAACGCAGCCAGCTCGCGGGCGATATTTTTCGGGGAGAGGATAAAGTCGATGCATCCCGCATTGACGGCGTTGCGCGGCATGCCGTCGTATTTCGCTGAAGCTTCATCCTGCGCGAAAGTAATGCCTCCCGCCGCCTTGATGGCACGGCAACCTTCAGTACCATCGGAAGCGGTGCCCGACAGAATCACTCCAATGGCCTGTGCTCCCGAGTTTTCCGCCAAAGAGCGAAAAAAAACATCAATCGGCATGTGCGCCCCTCCGACGGCTCGCGAGCCTAGTTGCAGCGCTCCATTTTTGATAGTGAGGTTCGTGTTGGCTGGGATCACATAGGCGTGATTCGGCCGCACCACCACACCTTGGGTCACTTCAGTGACGGGGATCTTCGTCGTCCTCGCCAGGATTTCCTGCAGAGCGCTGCCATGCTTGGGGTCGAGATGCTGTACCAGCACAAAGGCCATGCCGCTTTCTTCCGGTAGATAACGCAGGAGTTCAGAAAATGCCTCCAGGCCACCGGCGGAGGCTCCAATGCCTACGATCGGAAACATTGCTCGAGCCCCCTTAACCTCGACCAACGTTGACGCGCCACGAGTTGATTGGATCCGTTTGCGGGGACGACCCTTCATGGAGCACATGGTGAAAGGGAAACTCTCCGGGAACTTCTAAAAAGCCGGAACACCGATAAATCTGCCGCGCCCCGTCGTACCCTCAAACCGCCGGACGGGACAGCAGGGGGAAACTTGAGCGATCGTAGCCCGACGTAATCTCCCAGTCAACGAATACGAGTCCTAGAAGGGTCACGGCGACGTTCTGTTTTCCCAATGTGGGAAGGGTTATTTGGAACTCCGAAGACTTTCAACCCCGCGAAACACGAAGAGAAAGGCTGAAAGCCGAGGCTTCACGATCTTGGGCAGTAATGTCTGGTTACCAGATGCCGATAGAGACACGCAGAGCCTACTGCAGTCCGTCAGATCAGGACTATGGAGGGAGAACCTTCTATGATGCTCAAACCAATAGTGAAAACCGCAATTTTGCTTCTTATCCTTTCAGCCACAAGCGCCAGCCAAGCACCTCCGGAGCTGCAGGCGAAGTTGAGTGCTGAGATTAAGGCGTTGGAAACTCTGAGCAAAGATCCCCAGGTGGTCGGCGCCGTGAAGACCTATAACTCGACTCCGGCTACTGCCGAGGCAAAGGGCATGACAAATGACAAGTGGCGCAGCCTTACGCTCTTTGATCCTTTCGTCCGGGCGATTGGCAAGGATTCTCTCTCCGAATATCTGAAGACAAAGCGCGACGACGTAGTCGCCAAAATCTTCGTATCGGGGGCCGACGGAGGCAAAGTGGGATTCGACGCCAAAACCGAGCACTGGACGCATAAGGGTATGCCCAAACACGAGGTGCCGATGAGCGGAAAAAACTGGATCGGTTCGGTAAAGCTTGACGATTCTACCGGGTTGCAACTCATTCAAGTTGGCATGCCGGTCCTCGACGGTGGGAAGCCGATTGGGTCGATTGTCTTCGGACTCCGGGCCGACAAACTTCGCTAGCATTCCTCCTTGGGAGAGTGAACCCATGAATCTAAGCATTGCGCGCCGGATGAGTCTCGCACTGGCCGCTTCGGTGGTAATCACAGCTGGCGCCGTCGTGGGATTATCGTACTTACTGCGGGTCTCTGTGTTGTTGTCCAGCAATGTCGCAGCGACCGCGCGCTCCCAAAGTCAGGGTTCATTCGAGCTTTTGGATTTTGCTGTCAAACTCCAGGGCGGTACGCAAAGGATGGTACAGGAGAGAGATCCTGATGCCATCGAAGCCCTCCTGAATCAGAATGAAGCTTTGGTCAAGCAAGCCCACGTGAAAATCCAACAGACTGCAGAAGGCAACCCCAGCATTGCTGCCGCTTTCGAAAAACTCACGCGAGCCGATGCCGAAGTCACCGACCTCCTCATGCACGCGCACAACGCTGAATCACATCAGGCGATCATTGAAAAGGCAAATCCTGCGTTTGAAGAATTTCTGCGTGCGATTTCCGAAAATCAGGACAAATTAGGGCGGGCGCTGGACGATCAAGCCGCACGAGCCAATGCGCGCACCCGCCACATTCAATTTGTGGTTTATCTTCTGGTGGCCATCAGCATGTTGTTGATGTGTCTCGGCAGCCTGGCTCTGGTGCGAACCATCTCGCAGTCACTGCGCCGGCTAACCAGCATGATTCAGGATATCTCTGAGGGCGATGGTGATGTCACCAAGCGCCTGGAGATCGCCGCCAATTCCAGCAACGACGAGCTGAGCGAAGTCGGCCGCCTCTTCAATCGATTTATGGACAAGCTGCAGGAACTCCTGCGGGGAGTCGCGGCCCATACGCGTAAACTGGCGGCGGCCAGCCAAACACTGCTCGAAGCCAGCCAGCAGATTACGACCAATTCCGGCCAAACCGCCGCCCAGGCCAGTGCCGTTTCCCGCGTCACGGAACAGGTGAGCCAGAATCTGCAGAGCCTTTCAACGGGAGCCGGGGAGATGACATCGACGATTCAAAGCATCGCGGGCAACGCGAATCAAGCTGCGAAAGTGGCTTCCGGGGCCGTCGAAACCGCGCAAGCCGCCAACGCTACTGTGGCCAAACTCGGCCAGTCCGGCACTGAAATAGGCATGGTCATCAAAGTCATCACGTCCATCGCGCAGCAAACCAATCTGCTCGCCTTGAATGCAACCATCGAAGCCGCCCGTGCCGGAGAAGCGGGCAAGGGCTTTGCTGTCGTCGCCAACGAAGTAAAAGAGCTAGCCAAGCAGACTGCCAAAGCCACTGGGGAAATCAGTCATAAAATCACTGCCATTCAAAGTGACACTCAGGGAGCGGTTAAGGCGATTGGGAGCGTGAGCGGCGTCATTAATGAGATCAACGACATCTCCGCGACCATTGCCGCCGCAGTCGAGGAGCAGAGTGCCACGACCAACGAGATGACCCGCAACGCCAACGAAGCAGCCAACGGAGCTGGCGATATCTCGACCAACATTGGGGGAGTTGCACAGGCTGCCGATATCACGTCGAAGCGTGCGCAAGAATCACAACGAGCGGCTCAGGAACTCGCTGCCATCGCGGCGCAACTGAGTGGACTGATGGCGCAGTTCAGAATCGAACGCCGCGATTCGCGAATGAGGGTGGAACTGCCGGTTCGGCTCACCGCAACCGACGCCAGCGGGCATGCCTTCAACCAGGAAGTGCTGACCGTCAACGTTAGCCGTCAGGGAGCTCTCTTGAAAGGCGTCCGCGCAAATCTTCCACGGGGCAGCACGATTTCCCTCTCCCGTTTGAATCATCAGGAGCAGTTTTTGGTGGTTTGGGTTGGGGAAGAAAACACCGCGATGGAGGGTCAAGTCGGCGTCTCAACCGTCGACAAGAACAGCTCGATCTGGAACGACGCGCTTCTCAAGCGATCGGAGTCGGAAACTAGAGTCGACCAGGAAGACCTTCTCGCGTCAGCTCAGAAAGAAGCAAAGGCGAAGGCGCAGGGAGCATAGACGCTGCACATCGAAAATCGTCATCACAGCAAATTTTGTAGCTGGAAGTCGAGAAAGATAGGCAACCGGCAGAGAAATCTGGGGTGGGAAACGGGAATCGAACCCGCAACCGTCGGAGCCACAGTCCGGTGCTCTGCCAGTTGAGCTATTCCCACCGCCGCCTTCATTATAGCAACTTCGACGGGTGGCCCACTCAAGCCGTCTTTTGGCCTGAGTGGGGCAGTTCGACAGCTGGACCAAGTCTCCCCGCCGCTCGTTCGCGTTTTCGTGCCGTCCATTCCGACTCGATCTCCACACGTCCCTCGCAGCCAGATGCGTAGTGGCGAAAGCTGCTCCACTCCCAGCCCTCCGGACGTTCGCACAACCCAGCCTTCACCGGATTGCGATGAATGTAACGCAGCTTTTCCACAAACTGCGGATAATTTCGAATATTGAAATCGTAGTACCTCTTTTGCCAGAAGTGCTCCGCTTCGCCAATCAAACGCCGCGATACTCCTTGCTTCAACGACCTCAGCATATCGGCCAGCGTATCCTGTTGTGGTTCGCAAAGGGGTGGCCCATTCAAGCCGCCCTTTGGCTTGAGTGGGACAGTTCTATCGCCGGACGAACCCTGTTGCGGTTCGCTAAGCAGCAGGTGAACATGCTCCGGCATGACCGCATACCCATAAACCTGAAGCCTGAAACTTCGCCGCACCCGCTCCAAGGCTGATTCGAAGATTCGTCGGCTTGCGTCCGTGGTGAACAACCGGCGGCGATGGTAGCAGCAGAAAGTGACGAAGTGACTCTGCCCGCTGTGGTGAAAACGCGTTAGTCCCCATGGCATGAGGACAATCTCGTTTGTTCGCCGGACTAAGTCTGTGACATGTGAACATCCCCACTCAAGCCAAACCCGGGCTTGAGTGGGCCACCTGCGTCGCCTCAACTTTATTTTTGGATCGAAATCCCAGGAAGTTTACCCGCGGCCCACACCGACGTATTCAAATCCCATCGCTCGCAGCCGCACGGAATCCAGCAGATTCTTGGTATCCACGATGATGGGCTTTTTGAGGAGATGCTTGATGCGTTCGAAATCGAGCGCGCGGAATTCCGGCCAGCCCGTGCCCACGACCAGCGCATCCACGCCTTCGGCCGCAGCGTAAGCCGACTCGCAATAGCGCACCGAACCATTCAGCCGGGTTTTGGCCTCGGAGAGCGCGACCGGGTCATAAGCGCGTACTCGTGCACCCTGGGCCACCAGCGTTTCGGCCAACCGTATTGCGGACGATCCCGCCACTGAGTTCGTATTCGGCTTAAAAGCCAGACCGAGAATTCCAACCTCTTTGTTCTCGACCGAATTCAACGCCAATGCAATCTTCTCCACCAGCCGTTCCGCGAGCGTATGGTTGACGTCGCGGGCTGCGCCCAGGACCTTGAGCGGAACGCCATTGGCCTTCGCCAACTCCGCCAGCGAATCCAGGTCGGACTCGGCAAAGACTCCGCCCATGCCTGCGCCCGGTTGCAGACAACGCGGAGCGATCTTCTTGTCCAGGCCCAGAGCCAGCGCCAGGTTCACTGCGTCCGCGCCCACGCGTTCGCACAAAGCAGCGACCTCGTTGATGAAGGAAATCTTGGTCGCGACGAAGGCGGTCGCCGATTCGCGCACCAGTTCAGCCGTCGCCTGGTTGGTGACAATCACGGGCACACCGCGCATCACCAGCGGATGGAAAATCTGTTTGAGAACCTGCACGGCTTCGCTCGAGTTCGACCCTAGAATCAATCGGTCGGGCCAGTTGAAGTCTTCCACGGCGCAACCGTCGGTAAAAAACATAGGCTGCGAGACGATCGTTCCCTGCAGTCCCGCATCCTTCAAGGATTTTTCCAGCGCCGCGGCTGTGCCTACTGCCACCGGAGTCACGATGATCAGAATCGGAGGTTTGGCCGCCAGACGGGCAATGCGGAGGGCAACGTCGGACAGATTCTCCGCTCCATCTTCGGCCAGGAAAATAACCTGAGTCTTGCGCGCAAACGATTCGATGTCGGTGGAATACGCCAGGCGCCCCGCCCGCACGTTTCGCCGGATGATTTCTTTGAGGTTCTTCTCGAAAAACGGAATGTTGCCCTGGGCCATTTCGACCATGCGGGTTCGGTCAGGGTGACAACAAGAAACCGGGGTGCCAAAATCTGCCAGACAAGCCGAGATCACTGTTCCCAGATATCCCGAACCATAGACCCCAATCTGCATGCGTTCCTCCGGCCTGGCGGAACCTCACGTCCGAAGCGGCGTCCGGCGCGGGATTCGGGCCATTCCCTCTCTTCTCTGTTTACAGCGCCGCCACAGGCGCGGCAATGCACGGGAGGGAAATGTACCAGAGGCCATGACCGCGTGGAAGGGTAACGTAACCGGCAGGTAATCAAGGTCGAAGTTGTTGTGCAGGCGGTCCTTATCGTGATACCAGGGTCCCGCCCAGGGGAACCGGGGCAAGGTCAATCCAGCAGCCGGGCGCGTCTTCCCGCACAAAAGTGAGCCGGTCCAGCAAGATTCGCCTGCTTTCTGAGTACTGCCGCCAGCGCTGGCGGGCGGTCGCGAGAGCCTGTTCCGCCGCTTGTTTTGTAGCCATCGTCCCTACCGTTAGATGCGGCACATACGGCCACTCTTCTGTGCACGCGAGCGCCTGCGTATTGAGTTGATCGTGCAACTCTTGCAGACGCAAGGCCCCGTGAGCTACGCGGATGTAGACCGTGTACGTGGTTGGGACAAACGATTCCATGTCGCCCAGCGTCACTTCAAAAGGTTCGACATGGCCGCATATCCCCGCAATCACCTGCAACGCCTCGACTTCGGTTCCGTGCAAGGGCCGCGGCGGTAAAAAGGTAAGATGGGCTGCGAGATGAGGCAAGTCGGGATGCAGCTCCCGCCGGAGGTTTTCAACGAACTCTCCCACTGGACTTTTGACGTAGGCGACTAACGCATACCGCTGGTTCGGCATATCCCGTGAAAAATTATAGCGCGTTCCGTCGTTTTTAATCGGGGGATTCCGTAGAGTCGTCGACAATGTCGGGTAGCGCACCACGCGAGGTTTGAGTGTGGCGGCTTCGTTCACCGTAGGCTCTGCTGTACAGTTCTGTACTCCGCCAGTTAATTTAATAGAAACCATCTCGTAAATGGGTTCGGGAAGGGCACGACTTCAGTCGTGCCGTCCAGAGCCAATAAAAACGAGGGCTTTAGCCCCTGAGGGGCCTCGACGTGCTCTCCGGGCTATTCCTTCTAATCATTTCTCTAATCCTGGAGGCGTTTCCTATGTCAGAACATTTCCGAAGGCGCCAGCTCCGAGTGGGTTTGACGAGTCTCTTGATCCTGGTTGAATGTTTCTCTCAATCCTTTGCGCAAGCACGCCATCACGAGAAGATTTTCGGCGGCTACTTCGAAGAATGGGGCATTAATTACGCCGGTTACAACATTGCGGATTTGCAAAAGAATGGGGTGGCCGATGAACTGACACACTTGATCTACGCCTTCGGCAATGTGACACCGACTGCTCCGCCGGCGTGCGCCATTGCCGATCCCGTCGCCGCGTACCAGAATTCGCGACTTCCTAGTGTGAGCGGCAAGCCCTACGTTGCGCCACTTTACGGAAATTTTGGCGCGATCCAACAACTCAAGGAGCTTCATCCCCGTCTGAAAGTGTTGATCTCCTTGGGGGGACAAGCGGGCGACGTTACAGGATTCGTGACTGCCGCAGCTAACGCGGCCGGCCGCACTGCGCTTGCCTCCTCCTGCATCGGCATGTTTATTAAGGGCAACATCGCTGCGGGCGTCACCGCTCCCGGCTTGTTTGATGGTTTCAACATCGATTGGGAGTTCCCTGGCGCGGCGGACAAACAGAACTTCACTGCTCTGCTGAAAGAGTTTCGTACGCAACTGAATGCATTATCGAGGACGACAGGCAAGAAATATGTGTTGACCTTCGATTCGCCAGCGAGCCCGAAGAAATATATGAATATCGATCTTAAAGCCGTGGCTGCGGTAGTGGACTTTCTCACTATCGACGGTTACGACTATGCCGGAGCAGCGGACAAACAAACCAATGAAGCGTCGTCACTGTACGATACGGCCGCGGACCCCGTATTCGCCGATGAACGCTACATCGATGCGACCGTGAAAGCTTATCTGAAGGCAGGAGTGCCCGCAGCGAAGTACACCATGGGTCTGCCGTTGTACGCCGTCGGCTGGAGCGGCGTCCCGAACGTGAACCATGGTTTGTACCAGAACGCAACCGGAGCTTCTCCGGTTCTCTTGGCCGACGGATCGGGTCCGTGCCCGAACCCGGACAAAGCCACTGCGTCGGCGGGTTGTGACACGGTGTTGACGGCAGGATTTGCCACCTACTCGACGATTGAGAACCTCACCAATAAGTACGGCTATACCGCCTGGTACGATTCAACAAGAGTCGGAGCCACGCTCTATAACCCATCCACTGGAACCTTCTACACCTACGATAATCCCGCCGCGGTGGCAGCCAAGACGGCCTACATCAAGAAACACAAACTCGGCGGCGCCTACGTGTGGGCGCTGAACGATGATGATGCCAACGCATCCCTAACAAAAGCGATTGCGGCCGGCCTGAAGTAAATCGAGATGAAGTAAAAAGAGATTTCGGCGTCCACCGTGTCGAGGATTCCTGCTGACTCCGCTTACGCCGAATCATGAGCAAGTTCTACGATTGTTTTAACTGGCGATTGCAATCGACCCTCCTCGCGGGTCAATGTGCGAAATGGCGACGTTATAACAGTCACGACGGGCGGACTATTTTTGGGAAAAATCCGCCGTGGCAGTGAGCCACTTTGGGTTGATTTCCCTCAATTTAAGAACCCGCTGCGCGAATCGAGCCATGCTTAGTTGGCCTTGCAGAGTGAGCATATCTTCGGTGTTGCGGAATTCCGCTGCTGACGTTTGTCCAAAATTCAGCCATGGTCCAGGTGGCCAACACGGGGATTCACCCGCCTGACAGAACGGTGTTTCGCCCCCGCCCCAGCCTCCGTGTGGCCCAGCGTTGGCCAGTCTGCGGCGATCCAGCCTGGCATGCAGGAGCAACCATTGGCCAGCACAAGCCATAAGGTGAGGCGCACGCCCGGATTCGTCGTTCGGTATTTGCCACTCGATCGTTCCATCGAGAACGATTGAAGATGCTCCAGCCTGAGCGAGCGCAAATGCAAAGCGCCGCAAATCCGTGTTGCCAGTGGCACCGTGGATGGCAGCGTGCGAGAAAACAATCCCAGGCAGGGGAACCTCGCTCTGGGGAACGAAGACAGTGGCCTCCACCTCTCCTGTCGGCTCAATCAAGCCAACTCGCCAAATGGTGATGCCCTCGCTGGAACCAATAGTGGAAGCGTCAGCAAACTTGCAGGGCTGGAATTGGGCGACACACGTTGAGAGCAGAGCAAATATCGTAATGCCCAAGAGAGCAAGTCGGCCCACCTGGTGCCTCCTTCTCGTCGCGTGGAATTATACCGGTTCCGAGAGCAGCTAGATGTATAGCTGTTGTTAACACGTTAGCGCTCATTGTCGCGCTCGTTCGCTGCGATCCCGGCTATCGACGCTGGGGAAAGATTCCTACTCCCGGGGTCCGACCCTCACTCTCTGCATCAAGTTCGTTTTTCGTAACAAGATTGCGTCTGTATCGCGTTTTTCCACAGTCTGAAACAAAACTGCCCCCTGCCTTCAACGCCCCACTCTTTCTAGTGGTTAGCGGGTCGCGGACTAAATTGTAGTTCGGATTGCGCAACAAGAAGAAAGTTCGTTGACTGTGAAGCTTAAGTCGGTGTAGGCTCCTTTCGACATTAGTGCTATAGAGCAGTTTGGAAGCTGCGAATCTTCCGTGAGTGTTGAATATGAGTGCTGAATACATCTGGCTCTCACGACGCGGAGTCCGATGCCACCGCAGCCGGACTCTTTTCTCAATCACTCAACCGCGGGCGGATCGCTCCGGCACGTCCCCCGAATCAAGGAGCCACAATGAAGCGTGCTTTACTTTTCTCTTCCCTGCTCAGCGTCCTTATCTCGGTTTCGCTGTTAGCGCAAGCGTCCGTCACTCTCAGCCCGTCGAGCAACAATTTTGGGAGCACCCCGGTCGGCACGGGCACCGCGTGGTTTACCTTTACTCTGTCCAATAGCGGCACCTCAGCTGTGAGCATCAGCAACGTCACCGTCAGCGGCCCGTTTGTTGTATCCAGCAATTGCACATCCTCGGTGGCCGCTAACAGTTCGTGTCCCATCTATGTTTATTTCGCCCCGACTGCTTCGGGAGCGGCCAGCGGCACCTTGACAGTGACCGACGCTGCCTCGAACAGCCCGCAAACCGCTTCCCTCAGCGGAACCGGCGGAAGCGGTGCCAGTTGCACCACCACGCCCAGCGCTCCAACGGGATTAGCGGCGTCTGGCACAACCAGCTCCGGCACCAACCTGAGTTGGACTGCGGACACTCCTCCGGCGAACTGCACCATCAGCGGCTACACCGTATTGAAGAACGGAGCCTCGATCGGAACCGCAACCGGCACGACATTTGCAGTGACCGGGCTTTCCGCTTCGACTGCTTACAGTTTCACGGTGGAAGCGACAGACGGTAACGGCACGTCGGGCGCAAGTTCAGCGGTGAACGTGACCACTCTGGCGAATTCATTGCACGACCAAGCCGAGTGCACCCACAGGATTAGCGGCCTCTGGCACGACCAGCTCAGGTACAAACCTCAGTTGGACAGCGGACACTGCTCCCGCGAACTGCACCATCAGCAGCTACACCGTATTGCAGAACGGAACCTCGATCGGAACCGCAACCGGCACATCCTTCGCGGTGAGCGGTCTTTCCGCTTCGACCGCTTATAGCTTCACTGTCGAGGCCACGGACGGCGCTGGCACCTCGAGCGCAAGTTCAACGCTCAGTGTGACCACGCTAGCCGGCGGAGGTGGCTCATGCGCCACGGCATGGAGCGCGACCGCCGTTTACACGGCAGGCATGACCGCAAGTGTGGGCGGAGAAAACTACGTCGCTAACTTCTGGACGGAGGGCAATAATCCCTCCACCAACAACGGCGGGGCCGGCAGCGGCGAACCCTGGACCGCAACCGGCGCTTGTTCCTCTTGCTCGTCCGCGCCAGCGGTTCCGACGGGACTGGCAGCCTCCGGTACAACGCAATCCAGTACAAACTTGAGTTGGACGGCGGTCAATCCACCCGCAGGATGCAGTGTGAGCTACAAAGTCCTGCAGAGTTCCACCGTCATCGCTACCCCATCCACAACCTCCGACGCCGTCACGGGTCTTAATCCGTCAACTACCTACAGTTTCAGCGTAGAGGCGACCGACTCAGCCGGCACTTCGGCTGCCAGTTCGGCGATCAACGTAACGACTTCGGCCAACACCTGCACGACCAAGCCGAGCGCTCCAACGGGATTGGCGGCTTCTGGCACTACCGATTCCAGCACGAACCTGAGTTGGAACGCGGTTAGCCCGCCGACTGGATGCAGTATCAGTTACTCGATCTCGGGAGGGCCTTCGACTCTCACCACCAGTTCAACCTCCGACACAGAGGGTGGACTGTCGCCGTCAACCAGTTACACCTTCTCGCTGACAGCCACTGACTTTGCGGGTTCGTCGCCTGCAACAACGGTGACCGTGTCCACATCCGCTCTGAGCACTCTCTTTATGGGCGGATGGTACGAAGAGTGGGGCACTTACTACGCCAACTATAACGTTGCGCAATTGCAGTCGAATGGCGTAGCCGGCGTGCTAACGCACCTCATCTATGCGTTTGCCAAGCCGGTAACGAACGGCAGCAACGTGAATTGCGAGCTTGCAGATACTTACGCCGACTATCAGAAGGTAGTTCCCCAAGTGCCCGGAGCCACCGCGGCAGTTGCTCCGCTGCAAGGGAACTTCGGTGCGCTCGTGCAACTCAAGCAACTCAATCCAAACCTGAAAGTATTGATTTCCATCGGAGGATGGAATCCACCAACCTACAACACGCTCTTCGACCAGGCAGCCAGCACGCAGGCTCAACGTCAGGCCTTTGTCGGCTCCTGCATCAACTTGTTCATCCAGGGCAACATCGCCTCGGGTGTTTCCACCGGCACTCTCTTCGATGGCATCGATCTCGACTGGGAGTTCCCCAACGCAAGCGATACGGCCAACTTCACTGCGTTGTTGACTGAGTTCCGCACCGAACTGAATACACTGACGGGAACCACCGGCAGAACGTATCAGTTATTGGCTGATCTGGCTGCCGGCCCATCAACCCCAGGCGCGGCCGCGGATTCGGGCAACGATGGCGGTTATGACACGATCAACATCTCGGCAGTCGCCGCGGAGTTGAATTATATGAATGTCGATGGGTACAACTACGCCGGAGACTGGTCCAACGCCACCAATGACGCGTCTGCGTTGTTCGATGAAACCGCCAATCCGCTGTACGGAAAACCGGCTGACGATATCGACGCTACTGTGCAGTACTATATGTCGCAAGGTGCACCGGCCGCCAAGTACACCATGGGCTTCCCGCTCTATGGTGCGGGTTGGGCCGGGGGTCTGACCTCGGCGAACGGCGGCATGTACCAAAACGCAACCGGAGTTACGGACCCGACAGGAGCCACAACTCCAAATGGAACTTCACCGGTTCCCAATGCCAATGGTGTAGGTAACTGCCCGACTGGTGACAACCAGTCCAGTCCGACTACGGGATGCGACGTCCTGTTGACCGACGGCCTGGCCACCTATGGGACCGTCGTCAACCTGCTGAACAACGGATTCACGCCCAGCTACGACTCCACTCGCTGCGCGGCCCGTATGTTCAACGCGACCACCAGCACCGCATTCAGCTATGACAACGCTACGTCGGTGCAGTGCAAGGTGAACTTCATCAAATCCAATGGCTTCGGCGGCGGCTACGTCTGGGCGTTGAAAGACGACGACCCGAATGGAGACCTGACCAAAGCCATCGCCAACGATCTCAATCCGTAGAGGCCTGGCGCCAAAAATGACACACAAGGGCAGGCTGACTTAGTAAGTCGGCCTGCCTTTACTTTTGCCTCCGCTTGATATTGGTGGACGGCTCTTAGCGGTCACACCCGTTACGCTGCATGCGCAACTCGTGCCAGCTTAGGCAGGATTTTTTAAGTCCTGGTGATTGCCAAATATTACGATGCCCCTAAAATATGGGTTGCAAGTTCCGCTATATAGCTCTATACTCCGTCGGTTCGTACTTTGTGAATTTTTTGGAGGCGTTTGCCATGTCAACTCATCTCCTCCCTCGCCTGCTCCGAGTGGCTTTGCTGACTCTGTTGTCTCTCGTTGCATGCATCTCCCCCTCATTCGCACAAAACCACAACCAAGGCAAGATTCTCGGAGGATACTTCGAAGAGTGGAGTATCTACTATGCTGGCTACAACATTGCAAACCTGCAACAGAATGGTGTGGCCGATAAACTGACGCACCTCATCTACGCCTTTGGCAACGTGACGACTAGTCCCTCGCCAGCATGCGCTATTGCCGATACCTGGGCCGACTATCAATCCCCATACCTGCCCAGCGTGAATGGTACCCCGTACACTGGCCCGCTCTATGGAAACTTTGCGGCGATCCAGCAACTCAAGACACTCCATCCCAATTTGAAAGTACTGATGTCTTTGGGAGGGGCGTCTGCTACCAACACGGCGGCTTTCGTCACCGCCGCAAGTACTGCCGCCGGACGCCAAGCCCTAGCCACTTCTTGCATCGATATGTTTGTCACCGGCAACATCGCTGCGGGCGTCACCGCCCCCGGCTTGTTTGACGGGTTCAATATTGATTGGGAATTCCCCACCGCGACCGATACCCAGAACTTCACGGCCCTGCTGAGAGAGTTCCGCAACCAACTGAACGCCTTGAGCAAAACGACGGGCAAGCACTACACTCTGTCGTTCGATGGGCCTGCGGGCGCGCAGAACTATGTCAACATCGATCTTCGCAAAGCCGCCGAGCAAGTGGATTTCATCACCATCGATGGCTACAACTATGCTGGATCGTGGGAAACGCAAACCAATGACGCATCGCCGCTATTCGATTCCCGCCAGGACCCGTTGTTTGGCCAGGATCTCGACATAGACGACACCGTTAACGCCTATCTGAAGGCCGGCGTGCCTCCCTCTAAATACACAATGGGTCTGCCTCTATATGGCGCCGGCTGGACTGGCGTCCCCAACGTGAACCACGGTTTGTACCAGAACTCAACTGCACCTTCTCCAGTTCTCCTGGCTAACGGAACAGGTGTGTGCACGGACCTGAGCGGAAATACACTCGGTTGCGACCCCCTGTTAAGTCCCGGACTCTTGACCTATTCGACGCTCTTAACCCTTACTTCGAATGGGTACAAGAATTACTTCGATGCCAGAAGAATTGCAGTATCGCTATATGATCCGGTCGGCGGGACCTTCTACACCTACGACGATCCCGCGACAGCGTTTCTGAAAATGATCTATATAAACCTTAAGGTGCCAGGAGGTCTTGGCGGTGCTTATGTGTGGGCCGTGAAAGACGACGATGCCAACGGAACCATGGTCAAAACCATGGCTGCGGGCCTGGGCCGCTAAACATGGGTCGCTAAACATGGGTCGCTAAACGCTGATAGGTGAATGAATGACTGCGGCAGGCTGGCTAGGGAAGTCAGCCTGCCTTCAATTCTTTTCTCTATTGGCGGCAGTTATTTTGGCGACTCCGGAACCGCGCCGACTAGATCGCGCAAGGGCTTGATCATTGTGAAGCGAACCAGCGCCTGCGGTTTCTCGGCATCGTCCAAGACTGCCATCCGCGGAGCTTTCCAGCCTGCAGGCGCGGGCAGCCCCGACGAGAGATAAGAAACCGCTTCGACACCCACTGTGCCCAGTTCGGTAAGCTGCTGGGCCCGTGATTCCGCCTGAGCAAGCCTGGGCGAGCCAGCCATCAAGTGCAAGATTTCAGGCTCTGCCGCGATCCAGGCTTTGAAGTTGGTGGTAAGTTCGGCTTCTTCCTGCAATCGTGTTGCGGGGTCTTGCAGATAGGCGCGCATGAGCAGTTCAAAATTGTGGCGCGATGGCGGATCGGGCGGAATGGCGTCTACCAGTTGATCGAGTGGCGTGAGTTGATTCTCGTGCTGCAAGTGTGCTCGTTCGTCGAACGTGACCGGCTCCAGAACGGACGCCAGGATTTCCAGCGGACCAATCTGTTCATTTCCGGCCAACTGGCGCAGGCTCACCGCTTCCTGAGAGATGTGCGTGAGGCCCAAATCTTCCAGTCTCAGCGACTCGACGGCGAGTCGACGGTACATGTCGTCTGCATTGTCTACGTCACGCGGCGACCAGAACCGCTCGGCGATGGCTGCGGCACGGGGCCAGATGCGCGAATCGATGTCCTGCGGCGAGGTTTGCTCAGTCCACATGCAGGCCTCGCCTCCGAGGATGCGCGCTTGCTGCTCAGGGCTGAGGCCGCTCGATGCAGGCAATGGATCGACCATGTAATGTTCTGCAGCGGTGCTCATAAGATTCAGGTAATAGCCCGCCGAAAGAATGCTGCTGTAGCCGTTTCTAGCTCCGGTGGCGAGCGAATCGAAGCCGCGCCAGCTCTGCACAACGATGTCCTTGGGCAGGTCTGGGGTGAGAATTTCATCCCAGCCGATCATATGTTTGCCATGCTTCTCAAGAATTTTGAGCAGGCGCTGGTTGAAATAATTTTGCAGCGCGGCTGTGTCTGGGAGCTTATGTTCGCGCATGAAGGCCTGGATGCGCGGATTCGCCTTCCACTCTACGCCGTTATTCTCATCGCCTCCGATGTGCATGAAGTTGTCAGGAAAGATGGCTGCCATTTCTCCGATAAAAGTATCGAGAAATTTATAGGTGCTTTCTCGCGTAGGATCCATCACCGGATCAAAGACGCCGAACTCGCGCTCTATGTGGAACGGCCCGGGGCCACTGGCAAGATCAGGATATCCGACGAACCATGCACTGCTGTGCCCCGGCATATCGAACTCGGGCACAACCCGGATGCCGCGATCGCGGGCATACGCAACAATTTCGCGGGCTTGCTCCTGGGTATAAAAGAGGCCGTCGGAGCCTAGCCCAGCGAGTTTGGGGAACGCTCGACTCTCCATGCGGAAGCCCTGATCTTCACTCAGATGCCAGTGGAAAACGTTCAGCTTAACAGCGGCCATCCCGTCGAGAGAGCGTTTAATAACGTCCACCGGCATGAAGTGGCGTCCGCAGTCGATCATGAGGCCACGCCAACGAAAACGTGGAGTGTCACGGATTGAGACTGCAGGAACAAAATAACTCGATGCATCAGACTGCACGAGTTGTTCCAGGGTCTCGAGTCCGCGCATGGCTCCGACCGCAGTCGCCGCGTGCAGGCGCGCGCCCGAGGGGGTGACTTCCAGAGAGTAACCCTCGTCCTCGTCGACGGACTGAATGGTTTCCCCGGCTCCATCGACGCTGATTATCAGCGCCGGGGGCGTGTTGGGGTCCGGCGGAGAGGTTGGAATTGAAATGCCAGTCCTAGTTTTGAGGTGATTAAGGCTGCGCGCGATGGCGGCGTCGAGGCGAGCGTCCCGATAGTGTTCCGTGATGACAGCAAAGGAGGGGGTGAGAGCGAGCCGTCCTTCCTGAGTAGAAAGATGCGACGGTTGCGGCATCAAAGTGTTGACGAAACCGGAAGTCCTTGGCAGAGGCGTTGCCTGACCCTCGGCGGACGATAATGCCGCGCACGACAATGCTATAAGACTTGCGAGAATCGTTGCTACTATCCTATGCATGATGGCCTGTTTCTCGCGGCTCTCTAGCTATGCCGCCTTAGCGAAAGCGCCGGATAAACAGAGTGTGCCGTTCCGAGCGGTAGAAACCAACTCCGTAAATCGTGGCCTTGCCCTTGGTGGAATAAATGATCTGGCGGATGCGCAGCACCGAGGCGCCCCGAGGCACGCCCAGCAACTCAGCGATGTGGGCATCCGCCGATGTGGCATCAACTTCTTCATCCGCGTAGGCCAATTTCGTGAGATAGTCATGTTCGAGAATCGCAAATAAGGAACTTCTTCCGAGAGGAGCCGATGCCAGATCGGGGAAATCGGCTGCGGCTAAGTAGCAGGTTTCCAGCGCGAACGGTTCTTCGCCCGTAAGCCGGAGACGTTGGATCCTCAGCAATCGGGTGGCTGCTGGCAGCCCGAGCCTGGCAGCCACTTCCGCATCGCCTTCAATTACCTTTGCCACCAGCACTCGAGAGCGCGGAGCCAAACCGCGGCTCGACATCTGCTCGGTATAGCTCATCAACTTATTAAAGTGAATCTTGGGCACGGCGACGAAGGTGCCTGCCCCAAGGCGCCGCTCGACGATTCCTTCGTGTTCCAGGCCCGCCAAGGCATGGCGTGCCGTCATGAGGCTTACCTTGTGGGTCTTGGCCAGTTCGCGCTCAGACGCAACTGCATCGCCCGGTTTCAGACTCGCGGAGGCGATGCGGTCGCGGATCGCGCTCTGGATTCTTTTATAGGCTGGCGTCCTGTGGCGATGATTTCCTGACACATTGATTGTTTTCATTGCTTCCGGGCTCTTGGGCCTCGATTTTTATTCTGGATGCGGCCAGTTGCAGCGCCTTATGCTATATAGCTTATTGAGGGTTTGATGTAAAGCTCAATCCTTGAAAGGGATGGCGCTTATGGTCCATTACAGGTTATTGCCAATGAATCCGGCTCGCGATGCCCCTCGTGTGCAGGCATCAAGATTCGGGGTGCGCCTGATTCGACCGACAGCGAATAATCGCGGGTTGACGCAATTATTCCCGACTTGGGACTGATTATGACTCGCAGCGTCCATCATTTTCGAATCTCTGCGTTTGCAGAAGATGGCTCGTCGGTGCGGTATCGAACAATTTTCTTCTGCGGATTCCCCTTTTTTTCTTGACTATGAGCCATAGCGTGCTATATAGCATAGTTCGTTTACATTAGAAGCCCGTTTGCAAGCCCCAATTGGGAAGTCGGCTTGAGGAGGCGTGCCATGACCAACTTGACGTACGGAAGGCGTAGAGACTCAACCGAGGACAATCGCGGAGTTGTACGGAACCACGTTTCGTTCCTCGCAGTGTGTGCAGTTATCCTGAGCTTGACAGCCGCAGGCTTGGGACAGGAGTTGGCGGCAACGCTCACCGGCACAGTAACCGATCCCAGTGGGGCCGTGGTAGCCGGCGCGACCATCGTGGTTCACAGCCAGGAAACGGGCTTGGACGTCCGCTCCGTGATCACGAGCGATACCGGCAGTTTCAATATCACGAACCTTCCTGCAGGGCGCTACACCGTCACGGTCAAGATCAGCGGATTTCAAACCTTCGTGGCGAATGACGTAATTTTGAACGTTGCGGAAAAACACACTCTGGATGTGAAATTGGTTACCGGGAAGGCCAGCGAGACCATCGAGGTGACTGCGGAGAATGTCGAGATTCAAACCACGACGGCGGAACAATCCGGGACGGTTACAGGCGACCAAGTTCGGGAGTTGGCGCTGAACAATCGCAACTTCGAGCAACTGATCCTCTTGCAACCTGGCGTTGCCAATCAATTGCCGGACAAGGTCGGCTTCGGTTTAGCGAATAACACCTCAATTTCAGTGAACGGAGCCCGCACCGGCGCGAATAACTATACCGTCGACGGGGCTGACATCAACGACAGCGGTTCGAACGGAACCTTGCTGAATACTCCCAGCATCGACGCCATCCGGGAGTTCACGCTGGAGCGCAGCAACTACGATGCGGCATTTGGGCGCAGCGGGGGCGGTCAAATCGTCGTCGCGACGAAATCAGGGACCAACGAATTCCACGGCAGCGCCTACGAGTTCAATCGCAATAACTTTTACAATGCGAATACTTTCGGCGGTCGGGCGTTAATAGCGTCCGGGCAGCCGCTCTCGGCCTCAGATACCGTGCCGATCGAGCGTTATAACGACTTTGGGTTCACCCTCGGTGGCCCACTATTCATTCCGAAGCTGTACCATCCGCAGAAGGACAAGACCTTCTTCTTCTGGTCGGAGGAATGGCGCAAAGCCAGCACGCCCGGCCTGAATATTATCAATGTGCCCACTCCGGCGGAGCTCGCGGGTTCCTTCGCCACCGCAATTCCCGTCGCCCCCGCGGGATGTGTGACCACCGCTGGCGGCATATCCACCATCAAGCCTTCCTGCTACAGCAAGAATGCGGACGCTTACTTGACGGCCATTATGGCACCCAACCCGCCCAATAGTTCGACCGGACAATTGATTACCAACTATAGCCAGCTAAACAACTTTCGCCAGGACATCATTCGCCTTGATCAGAACATCGGCGACAGGGTGCGCGTCTTCGGACGTTACATGGAAGACGTAGTCCCGCAGAACGAGCCCTTCTCCCTGTGGGGTGGCGGCAACTATCCTGGCGTAGAGAACACATCTGTGAACGCGCCCGGCCGCAACCTGGTGGTGAATGCCAGCATGACGATCTCACCCAAAGTGGTAAATGAGGTTGAGTACGTGGATGCCTGGGGAGCGATCAATTCCACGCTCAGCGGAATCGCAAACTCGCCGGCTTTTCTTAGCAAACTCACCAACAACACAAAGTACACCGACCCCAACGGTCGCGCGCCCAACGTAGGCTTCACCGGCGGGACACAGGCGGTGCCAGCCCTTACCGGCTTGGGCAACGGAAGCGCTCCCTACTTTGAGCGCAACATCGACAAGAATATATTCGACAACCTCTCTATCCAACATGGGAATCACACCATCCGCACCGGCTTTACCGCAATGTGGATGCAGAAGACGGAAAACGCTTCCTCTGGCTTCGCAACATTCACTTTCAGTCCGACGAACGGCAACCCGGCGTTCGCCAATTTCCTGCTGGGGCAGGCGGATAGCTACACGCAGCCGAGCAAGGACACGATCCCCCACCTTAACTATGTGAACTTCGAAGTTTACGTGCAGGACGACTGGAAGGTCACACCGCGGCTGACGATAAACGCGGGCGTGCGTTGGAGCTATTTCCCCTCGCCAACGGACAGTAACAACACGCTGAATAGCTTCGATCCTCTTTTGTTCAGTGCGGCCAATGCTGCTGTCATCGACCCCCTCACTGGAAATATGACTGGAAACACAGCCAGCGGCGCCGCAATTGACGCAGCACATTATGCCAACGGGCTGATCTTTCCTACCGGCACCGCCTGCGCAACCGCTCAAGCCATCGCGCCACAGGTAACATGCTCACCTTTCGGCAGCCGGGTCAATCCCAACTCCAACAACAATTGGGGACCGCGGCTGGGTTTGGCCTGGGATCCCCGCGGAGACGCCAAGATGGCTATCCGTGCCGGTTTCGGCATCTTCTATGATCGCAGCTTGAACGGCATCTGGGAGCAGAATGCCTTCACCGATCCCCCCTTGGTCCAGACTGCAACTACGAACAACAACAGCAGCAGCAGTCTGAATCTATTTGATAACCCTCTGGGTGGGCTGGTGGGGGCTCCGCCGCTTGGTCCAAACGGTCTGATCGCGACCGGAACGCCAACCTTCAAGGTCCCAAGCTACATGGACTACAACCTTTCCGTGCAGCGCGAAGTATTGCCCGGCACCGTCCTCGAAGTTGGATATGTGGGTACAAAGGGCACGCATCTGCTGGGCGATGTGGATTTCAATCAACCCACGCTCGCTGCACGGTTGGCGACCCCCGGCGACGACGCAAACTTTATCCGCCCGTACTCCGGGTACGGCGTAATTACCGATCGTATTCCCGTCTTCACCAGCAACTACAATTCCCTGCAAGCTTCGCTGAACCACCGCTTCAGCAAAGGCCTAACGGTGGAACTTGGCTACACATGGTCGAGGCTGCTCACAACGAATCCTCAGGACCGCGCCCTCGCCACCTATGACACCTACAATTTAAAGCAGAGCTACGGGCCGTCTACGCTGAACACTCCGCAGATGTTTATCGCCAGCTACGTATACGATCTCCCGTTCTATCGAAACCAGAACGGCTTTGCCGGGAAAGTCCTGGGTGGGTGGGAAATCTCCGGCATCACTACCATCCAGACAGGCCAGTCACTTTCGATTACTCAAAGTTCGGATCCCTTCGCCGCGGTGACAGTTCCCACTTCGGTGGGTAATTGCGCAATCTCAGCGACGACAACTTCCTGTCCGCTCTATCCCGGCGGTCTGGGCATGACCCGATCCGGCAGCACGGTTCAAGTCCGCGCCGATCAGATCGCCAATGGCAGTGGCCATAAAACGGCTGCGCAATTCTTCAACACGGCGGCCTTTACCGACGCAGTAGGCCACTTCGGCACGTCCCCGGTAGGCGCGATTTATGGACCAGGATTGCAAGTCTGGGACATCTCGCTCATCAAGAACATAAGATTCGCCGAACGAGTCGGGTTGCAACTCCGTCTCGAAACCTTCAACGCCTTCAACCATGGCAATCCCTCGACAGTTGATACCAACGTGGACGACGGAGCGCGCTTCGGTACCGTCAACGGATGGCACGATCCGCGCAACGTGCAGATCGGCGCCAAGTTCAACTTCTAACCGGCAGTTCCAACCCCTACCAAGCGCACGCCTCGGCGTGCGCTTTTACTTTGCCTGACCAATCCACGAAAATAAGGTGGTCTGCCCGACGCTCACTGGCTTTCGTTCCTTTTTATAGCCGCTGCTCTGCGTTTCTCCTGTATCTCGAGCGCAATCTTTTGTTCATTCGCTGCCTCGGGGGCCTTTCCCAGCTGACGCAACACGGTACCCAGAACAAAGTGGGCCTCGAAGTAGTCAGGATCAATCTGAATGGCTTTGCGAAGCGGCGCAACCGCCGATTGGGGATGCTGCAATGCCAGCTCAGTCTTACCCAGACCAAACAGCGCCTCGGCATAACGAGGATTCACCGCCAAGGCTGCGCGAAAATGGGGCTCGGCCTCTGCGGGCTGGGACTTATCCAGAAGGATCTGGCCGAGAATGCAGTTCGAGACTGGATCGCTGGGAAAGCGCTGCAGTTCCGTCCGGAACTCCTTCTCGGCCAGTTCATTCTCGCCCTCTCGCCAATACTCGAAGCCCAGTCCGGAATGCGCTCCCATGAAGTTTGGGTCTGCTTCCACCGCGGCTTGATACTCTTTGATAGCTTCCGCTCGATTCGACATTTGGTCGTAAGCCATCCCCATCATGACGTGAGCGGATGCAGAGTTGGGATTGACCTGCATGATTCGAGCGAATACGCTCGTAAGCTTTTTGTAATCCTTCATCCGCAGGTACGCCTTCCCCAGCATGTCAAGGGTCTCCAGATCGGATGGCTCGACCTGATTCGCGCGTTCCAGAAATCCGGCGGCCTCGGGGTAACGATCGAGAGCGAAGAGGGAAAGGCCGGCCAGGTCGAGAACCTGAAAATCGGTTGGATACTTTGCAGCCATCGGCCGAAGCAGCCGCCACGCTGGCAAGTAGCGTTGAGCTTTGAAGTAAGCGATCGCCAGATTGCGTTTTGTCGAAGCGTCGTCAGGGTGGAGTTTTAGCGCTTCTTCGTATAGCGCAATCGCCTCGGCCGGTCTGCCCATCCGGGCCAGCACAATTCCCAGATTATTTAGCGCCGCCGGTGAATGCGGATCGATTTTTAATGCACGCCGAAGATCTTCCGCAGCAGCTGCGTTGTCACCTTTATGCATCGCTTCCGATGCATCTTCGAGGTAGATGTGCAGTTGTGTTTGTGCGCCGTCCGAGAGCGGCTGCCGCGTCTGTGCGGCCACAAAATGCGCAATCAGCAGCCATATTGGATACATCCTCGCGATCCGGAGGCTGCGCAATTGCATTTTCAGATTGTAGCCTACCTCGCGCGGGCTACATCCTATGGTCTCGCTATAATCATAAGGAGGCATACTGTGAGCCTTAGCCCCGACGTAGATGGGACTCAGAAGGCGAGTTCCGTCCGCCTGTGTTTTGCGCGAAACGAATAAGACTGTTAGAAAAATAAAAAAAAATGACTGTAGCCCTTCAACATCCTCTGCGAAAGATCCTCGAGAGTCGAATTGCCATCATTGATGGAGCGATGGGCACGACTATCCGTACCTATGGGATGAAGGAATCCGACATCCGGGGAGAGCGGTTTAAGGACTCGACGAAAGACCTGCTGAACAATGGTGACCTGTTCTCCCTGACTCAACCAAAGATGATCGGCGACATCCATCGCCGCTTTTTGGAAGCTGGGGCGGATATCATCGAGACGAATACCTTTGGCGCGACCAGCATCACCCAGAGTGAATTTTTCGTGGACGATCCACGGGAGCATGGCGGGAGGAAAGATCCTGAGTTTTACCAGAAGGTTATCGACGATCCATTCCTCGGCAGCCTGGCTTCGGAGATCAATGAGAAGTCCGCGCAGCAGTGCCGCGAATGGGCCGATCGGGTCGGAACGGCAACATCGCGTCAACGGTTCGTGGCGGGAGCGATTGGGCCCCTCACGGTCTCCCTCTCGAACTCGCCGGATGCCGATGATGCCGGCTTTCGTGTGGTTACGTTCGATCAGGTAAAAACTGCTTACGCGCAGCAAGTGCGCGGGCTCATTGCTGGTGGCGTGGACCTGCTGCTGGTTGAGACCATCTTCGATTCACTCAATGCCAAGGCGGCTCTGGTCGCGATCCGCGAGGTGTTTGACCAGGACGGCAAAAACCTTCCGGTAATGATCTCGGCGGCTGTTGGCCGTGGCGGCGAGACGATGATCTCCGCTCAGACCACTGAGGCATTCTGGATTGCGGTGGCTCATGTGAAGCCGTTCTCCGTGGGACTCAACTGCTCTCTCGGTCCCGATCTGATGTATCCGTTCCTGAGTGACCTGTCGGAGAAAGCCGACGTTGCGATCTCGTGCTATCCCAATGCCGGTTTGCCGAACCCTCTCTCACCGACTGGATTTGACCTCCAACCGGCGGATATGGCTCGTTACCTCGGCGACTTTGCGCGCGGCGGCTTGCTTAACATTGCCGGTGGTTGTTGCGGCAATACTCCCGAGCACATCGCGGCCATCGCGAAAACCCTCGAAGGCCTGCCTCCGCGAGAACTGAGGGCGGCTTGATGACATTGGACGATCAGCGACGCGAAGGCGTCACTGAGCCAAGGCCGCTCCGCCTGTCGGGATCCCAGCCCTTCACGCAGCAGCCCGGCGTCTACATCCTGATCGGCGAGCGGACGAACGTGGCCGGTTCGCCAAAGTTCGCCAAGCTGGTGAAACAAGGCAAATTCGAAGAGGCGGTAAGCGTCGCCCGGCAGCAGGTCGAGAACGGTGCCAATGTCCTCGACATCTGCATGGACGAAGGCATGATCGACGGCGTCACCGCCATGACGCGCTTCCTCCAATTGCTGGCGAGCGAACCGGAGGTGGCAAAAGTCCCTTTCATGATCGACTCCTCGAAGTGGGAGGTCATCGAGGCCGGGCTCAAATGCCTGCAGGGAAAGGGCATCGTCAACTCGATCTCACTGAAGGAAGGGGAAGACAAATTCCGCCGGAACGCCGCCGCCGTGCTCAAGTATGGCGCGGCTGTGGTCGTGATGGCCTTCGACGAGCAGGGCCAGGCGGCAACCTACGAACAGAAGATCCGAATCTGCGAACGCGCCTATCGAATCCTCGTGGATGAGGTCGGTTTCCCGCCTGAAGACATTATCTTCGATCCCAATATCCTCACTGTGGCCACGGGCATGGAGGAGCATAACAACTACGCGGTCGACTACATCAACGCAACCCGCTGGATCAAAGCGAACCTGCCCCACGCGAAGGTCAGCGGTGGTGTTTCGAACATCTCATTCAGCTTTCGCGGCAACAATAAAGTTCGTGAAGCCATGCACTCGGCGTTTCTATATCACGCCATCGCGGCGGGCATGGACATGGGCATCGTGAATGCCGGAATGCTCGAGGTGTACGAAGAGATCGAGCCTGAGCTGAAGGCACTTGTCGAAGACGTGCTGCTGAACCGCCGTCCCGACGCGACTGAACGCTTGGTGGAGTTCGGCGAAACCCTTAAAAGCGCGGGCACGGTCGTGAGTGAAAAGAAGGCCGAAGAATGGCGCCACGGTACGGTCGAGGAACGCCTTTCGCATGCGTTGGTTAAAGGCATCGACACGCATATCGAAACTGATACCGAGGAAGCCCGCGTCAAGTTGGGCCGGCCACTGCTTGTTATCGAAGGTCCGCTAATGGCCGGCATGAGTGTGGTGGGTGATCTTTTCGGGGCGGGCAAGATGTTCTTGCCCCAGGTGGTGAAGTCTGCCCGCGTGATGAAAAAAGCCGTCGCGTATCTGACGCCGTTCATGGAAGCCGAAAAGGCCGAGATGGCTGCGTCGGGCCAGGAAGTCAAGGCGCAGGGAAAAATTCTGCTGGCCACCGTGAAGGGTGACGTGCACGACATTGGCAAAAATATCGTCGGCGTCGTGCTCGCCTGCAACAACTATGAGGTCATCGACCTCGGCGTAATGGTTGCCTGCGAAAAAATTCTCGAACGCGCCAAGGCGGAGAAGGCCGACCTGATCGGGCTCAGCGGACTGATCACGCCGTCTCTCGACGAAATGGTGCATGTAGCTCGCGAAATGGAGCGTCAAGGCTTCAAGTTGCCATTGCTTATCGGCGGAGCGACTACAAGCCGGGCACATACGGCCGTCAAGATCGCGCCGCACTATAGCGAACCCGTAGTTCACGTGCTGGACGCCAGTCGCGCAGTACCCGTGACCAGCAGCCTTCTGAGCGACGATGGGAAGGCCGCATTTGTCGCGCAGCATCGCGCCGAGTACGAGGCGGTCCGCAAGGCTCACTCTGCGCCGCGACAGAAAGGCGTCTCGTTGCAGATAGCTCGCACCAGGCGCACTCCAATCCAGTGGCGGCCCGAGGATCTGCCATCACCCGCGTTTACCGGTGTGAGAGTATTGGACGATTTTCCGCTGGCCACGTTGCGCGATTTCATCGACTGGACGCCGTTCTTCCACACCTGGGAGCTAAAAGGGGTCTACCCTCGAATTCTCGAAGACGAGCGGCAAGGTGCACAGGCTCGTCAGATTTTTGCCGAAGCCAATGCCCTGCTGGACGCGATTATCGTGGAAAAACTGATTACGGCGCGCGGTGTTTATGGCCTTTTCCCCGCCAATGCGGTGAGCGACGATGTGGAATTGTACGCGGACTGCACGCGTAGAAAGGTGCTGGAGCGATTCCACTTCCTCCGCCAGCAGGCAAATCGAGAAGGTAACGAGCCCTGCATGTCGCTCGCCGACTTCATTGCGCCAAGGGAAACAGGGCTACGCGATCACATCGGTGCCTTCGCTGTAACCAGCGGGATTGGCCTGAAGGAACTGTGCGACCGATTCAAAGCCAAGAACGACGACTACAACGCGATCATGGCGGAGGCCATTGCCGATCGCCTGGCGGAAGCTTTCGCCGAATGTCTGCATAAGCGAGTACGGGAAGAATGGGGTTACGGCTGCAATGAGGGCTTGAGCTTCGCTGATCTTATTAAAGAGAAATATCGCGGCATCCGGCCGGCCGCAGGTTATCCGGCATGCCCGGATCACACGGAGAAGGGCACGCTCTGGCGTTTGCTCGATGTGCGAGCGAATACTGGAATGCAAATTACCGAGTCGTTCGCAATGTGGCCGGGGTCCAGCGTGAGTGGGCTCTATTTCGCTCATCCGGAATCGCGCTATTTCAGCCTGGGCAAGATTGAACGCGATCAGGTCGCCGATTACCACCAGCGCAAGGGGATGAGTGTAGCAGAGGTCGAGCGCTGGCTGCGCCCAAACCTGAACTATGATCCTTAGCTGGCAGGAATAGCGGTTTTTCGGTAGGAGATGAGGATTGTGCTCGGTGGGGATGGGCACTCATTTCTGCGCTGGTCCGGCGAGAAGAATCCTTTAATATACGAAACGGCCGATTGCGATTCGGGTGACGCAACTGGAAATCGTAGCAAAATTCCTACTTCAATGGACAGAAGAACATTCTTAAAGCGATCCGGAATAGCGGCCCTGCTTCCGTTGTGGGCGCGCGGGCTATGGGGAGCCGGAACGAATCTTGCGCGCGATGCGGCAACGCCGTACCCCCGGAATGTGGCGGCTGTCCGCCCAGGGTTTCGACGGAGGCGGCCGTCGGATGCGAATTGGCCTTCGCAGGCAGCGTGGAAGCGGCTTAATGATGAAGTCGACGGGAATTTGATTCCGGTGGAATTTCCCATCGAGGCATGCCTCAAGGACGCGGGAAGCGCTGCCTGCCAGAATCTCGTTCACAATATTCACAATCCTTATTACATCGGAGACCAGCCGGGCTTGACGCAAACGTTGGGGTGGGTGGACGCGTGGGTGAGCAAGCCCAGCGTTTACGTCGTGGCGGCAAGCAGTGCTGATCACATCGCGGCGGCGGTGAACTTCGCACGGGAAAACGATTTGCGGCTGGTGGTGAAGGGTGGTGGGCACAGTTATCAGGGAACCTCGAACTCAGCAGATTCGCTGCTCGTGTGGACGCGGCGCATGCATGACATCACCATGCATGAAACATTTGTTCCGCAAGGATGCAAGGGCACGCATGCCCCACAACGCGCGGTGACCCTCGGCTCCGGTGCGATTTGGATGCAAGCCTACAACGCGGTGACGACAAAAGGCGGCGCGTATGTGCAGGGCGGCGGCTGCACTACGGTCGGCGTGGCGGGCCTGGTTCAGAGCGGAGGCTTCGGAAGTTTTTCGAAGCATTATGGAACCGCGGCGGCTGGATTGTTGGAGGCGGAAGTAGTCACCGCAGATGGGAAAGTGCGTATCGCGAATGCATGTACGAATCCAGACTTGTTTTGGGCTTTGAAGGGCGGCGGAGGAGGAACATTCGGCGCAGTGAGCAAAGTGACGCTGCGCGTGCGCGAACTGCCGGAATTTTGGGGCGCAGCGATTCTTACGGTGAAGGCCGCGTCGGATGACGCGTTTCGGCGTTTGCTGCGGTACTTTGTCGATTTCTATCGGGAGCATCTTTTCAACGATCACTGGGGCGAGCACGCGAGCATTACGAGCGACAACGTGCTCGACTTGTTGATGGTGTGCCACGATCTGAGTACGGAAGAAGTAAAAAGGATATGGCAACCCTTTCTGGATTGGGTGTCGCGCTCGCCCGGCGCTTACACAATCGATGGACAACCGATTTTGGGCAGTATGCCGGCCCGGCATTGGTGGGACGTGGAGTGGAGGAAGCAGAACCATCAAGCAGTCTTTAATCTCGACCAGCGGCCGGGAGCGAGTTCAAACAACGCGTGGTGGACGGGAGACGCGGGGCAAGTAGCGTGGTTCCTCTACGGATACGAATCGTTGTGGATGCCGGCGTCTCTGCTCGAAGATGATTCGCGGGAGCGGCTCGCGCAGGCGCTGTTTGCCGGTTCGCGCCACAAAGACATCGAGTTGCATTTCAACAAAGGGCTGGCGGGAGGGCCGCGCGAGGCAATCGAAGCGACACGCGATACAGCGACGAACCCCGCAGTGCTGAATGCGTTTGCGCTGGCCATCGTCGGCGATGCAGGCGGCGGATATCCTGGCGTGCGCGGCCATGAGCCGGATGTTGAGGCTGGGCGAAAATCTCGGCAAGAGATCCACAAGTGCGTAAATGAATTGCGCGCCATCGTGCCGCATGACGGAGCGTACGTTTCGGAGAGTAATTTTTTTCAGGAGAACTGGCAGCAAGCGTACTGGGGAAGCAATTACTCACGGCTGGCGTCGGTGAAAAAGAAATACGATCCGACAGGATTGTTCTTTGTGCATAACGGCGTGGGCTCGGAAGAGTGGAACGAGGACGGGTTTGTGAGGAAAGCTAGGAGTTGATTCGAAAATCGAGAGCACCGGCACGCTTTGCACACGGTCGAGGCCAGAAATCATGTTTTGGAGTGGCGACAAAGTTGGAAACTACTTTAGAATCAATCTTGCTAGTCATGTCGGGGCGTAGCGCAGCCTGGTAGCGCACCTGCCTTGGGCGCAGGGGGTCCGCGGTTCAAATCCGCGCGCCCCGACCAATAACTTCTCCCGCACCGATACGTTCTGGAGGGGCCGTTTCGCCAGTGGCGATCGTTACTTCTTGACTGCTACCATTTTCTTCTCGCCCGCCAGCGCTGCACTAGCTCCGTCGGTTAACAGCCGGGCTTCATTCACCTTCTTCAGGGTGTACGAAGGAGCATGCACACCCCACGATCCATCTTTCTGGACGGCAGTGATGATGTCCTGGGCTTGGTTCGCCATCAGTTGAATCTGGGCCCTCTCTGCGGTGGAGAGTCGTGACTTGGGAATCTCAGTATCGATTTTTGCCAAAGCTGCCGTGACCGCGGCTACACCCGCTTTCACCGGAGTCTCCCAGCCCATGACCTTGTCATAGATCATGCGCTGGTTGGTAAACTGCAGTTCCTTCGGCTGTGAGGACTGCACTCCGCTATGGCACCCGCCGCCGGCTATAACCGTGCCGTCCATGTAACTGGTGCGGCCGCACGACCACATCAGATCGATGTAGGGCTTACCGTCTTTCTTGGCCAGGCGCCAGGACCCGTCTTTATAGTTGCGGTCTTGGCCTTCCGGAGGATTGAGCGTCTTCTCGTCCGGACTTACCAGGATGCGCCAGATGTGCGCCGCACGGGCGGTATCGAAGCCGCCGAAGTCCGGCATCTGAATGGTAGCGAAGTTTTCGCAGCTCATCATATTCGGCATGTGGCAACTCGTACACTTGTTGCCGCCATGGATTTCATTCTGCGCGAAAAACGTGGCTTGCTCGGCGTGGCAGTCCTGGCACTGTTTCTTCAGACCGGTCACGGTATAGCTGTCTTTCCAATCATTGGCTGTGACCTCGTGGGGATCGTGGCAGGTACTGCAGCGGATGCCTTTCTCGTAGTGCGCAGTGTTGTAGCCTTGGGAACCCTCGGTTCCACAGGCCGGCGCTTTGGACTTGAAAAATGAAGTGAAGGGGTGGTCTGGATCTTCTTTCGCCTGCTCCTTATTCCAAGCAAAACGCTGGTGGCAGCGCTCGCAGTCGGAGGGCATTCCGGCTCCGCGCGCTCCATAGAGATGGGCCCCGGCGCCGTGGCACTCCTCGCAGGTAATGCCCTTGCTGATCGTGTGTTTGCGCAATTCCTCGGGATGTCCAAGTGCAGCGGTCAACTCCGCCTCGTTCTTGAAGTCAAACTTGAACGAGTGGCAGACCTCGCAGTACGTAGTAGCCGGCTGAAAGAGCATGGCCTTGCGGTTCTTAGCGCCGTAGGATGTCATGCCCCACACGTTGGAGCCGTTGTCACCGAAATCCTTCAGCTTCGTTGGAAAGCCGGGCACGAATGTGGCAATCTTGTACGCAATCTCGGGGGTCAGCGATTCCGCCCAGGTGCGCGAACTCTGGTTGCCGCCGGCCACCAGGATTCCGGTTCCATCTTTCAGCAGGCCACCTTCGACATGGTAGGTACCGCGAACCAGCCATGCATCGATGAAGCCATATTTCGTTCGCGGGGTACCGATGATGGCGTATACAGAGTCGGCTGTAATTCCTTCGGGCAGCACGCCAGCCTGGCTGCCCCAGAGTCCCTTATTCAAATCTTTGCCAGGCACTTCGGTCATTTCGTCCGGGAAGCGAACTACCTTCGCGTGCCGGGAACGCACCCACTTCTCATACTGGGCCGCATGGCATTCGCCACACTTCTCGGGTCCGACAAACTTGTTCGGCAAATCCAGGATCGATTCTGTCCCCAGCCGGTAGGTCATCGACACCTGGCGATTGTTTTCCTTCGCGTAATCCTTGCCGCCGCCCTCTTCGACGAACTCCTCGTCGCGGTCGCTGATGTGATATTTGCCGATCATGCGCCCGTCTTTTTCATATTTGAACATCGGGTGGTTCTTCAGTAGATAGTCATAGAATGGTTTTTCCTGCTCCACGTAGCCTTCCAAGGTTCGGGGCGTTTTTGAGTCGTCAGGAGTTATCTGCTTCTTCTCGGTCGCGCCCGCACTGGGAGTTGGCTCGCTGGACTGCTGAGCGACCAGCGGTTCGGAACCAGGAATCAGTGCCACGGTCGCGGCCAGCACCAAACCGACAATCACCAACGTGTGTCTTCGCATGAACGCACCTTCCACCAGTCGTGTTGTCTGAAGGCTAGGCCACGGCGTCTCAGTGTTCAGTGATTGATGTCACTTGGGCGTGTGCAAAAGCTTCTGCGATGAACTTGCAGGGATATTAGGTTTGTCTGAATTTGTCCGAATTCTTGGCTGTGGAATGTTTAGGCTGTGAACAAACAGCGCCACTGCCGACTTTGCGCCGAGACTCGGCGCAAGCTTGGCTCCTTCAGGTGGGAAAACCAAGTTTTGGCAGTAGCCATTGCGTCAAAACGACGTAGGCGATAACGAATGCCACTCCCCAAACCCAATTAGGCATGTTCACTTTCTCCTACCTGCCGACTTTAAGTTTACGCAGGAACGTCATCATCGGGCACCAGTCGGTAAATCCAGACTGAAACAGATTGAGGCCAACAAAAGCGGTGAAGAGGTACCAGTACGGGCTCACGTAGTGTCCAAGTGCCAGAGACAACAGAATGAAGCTGCCAGCAATCAGGCGAAGTGCGCGTTCCACAGTCATAGCAGTTCTCCTTCAAAACGAGTTGGTCTTACGCAAGTTCGCATTGCGGTGTTTCGCATTCAGCGACATTCTCCGGCGAATGGGGATGCGTGGGCGGGGACGAGTGTCGCCTCTGAGAGAGGTAGTAAAGAACCGGCACTGCCATTCGTGAAAGAACGGTAGACGCGACTTCCCCCGCCATCAAAGACAATGCCAAGCCCTGGAAAATCGGATCGAACAGAATCACGCTCGCTCCCACCACGACAGCGGCTGCGGTCAGCAGCATTGGGCGGAAGCGCACCGCGCCCGCATCGACGACGGCATCCTCTAGCGACATTCCCTGGGAGCGGCGCAGTTCGATGAAGTCGACGAGAATGATGGAATTGCGGACGATGATTCCCGCCCCCGCGATGAAGCCAATCATCGAGGTCGCAGTGAAGAATGCCCCCATCAGAGCGTGCGCCGGGAGGATGCCAACCAGAGTCAACGGAATAGGCGCCATGATGACCAGCGGCGTGATGAACGAACGAAACCAGCCTACGACGAGAACGTAGATCAGGACCAAGACCGCCGCAAAGGCGAGTCCCAGATCGCGGAAGACTTCGACTGTGATGTGCCATTCACCGTCCCACTTCATGGAGAAGCGGTCGGTGCGCGCGGGCATGGTGGTGCCCTTGTATTGCTTTACTCCGTAGCCATCGGGCAACTTGATCTTGTCGATGGCCTCGCTCATCTTCATGATGGCGTACACGGGGCTCTCTTCTCCGCCCGCCACATCTCCCGTCACGTACACGACTGGTTGCAGATTCTTTCGATACACGCTGGTATCGATCGTCGTTGGTTGAAGGTTCGTTACTTCCTGCAGAGCGATTTGGCCACCGGAGGGCGTCGGCAGCTTCAGGCTGCCAAGGTCTTCGATCCCAGAGCGATCCGAGCGCGCCAGCCTCACTTCGATCGGGATGTCCTCTCGGGAATGGGGATCGTGGAGTAGGCCCGCGTTAGCTCCGCCAAGCCCGACCTGCAGCGTTCGCGTCACATCGGCGGGCGAAATGCCGTGGAGAGCTGCCTTGTCCAGATCCACTTTCATGTCGTACTTGATTTGCGGGTCTTCAACGTACCAGTCCACATCCACGACACCAGGCGTTTGCTGAAAGACCTTTTTGATTTGCGCTGCCAGTTCGATCTGTCCTTTATAGTCAGGCCCGTAAACTTCGGCGACCAACGTTTGCAACACGGGCGGACCAGGCGGCACTTCGGCTACCTTGATGCGCGCGCCGAAGAGAGCCGCAATCTTGTCCAGCTCCGGCCGCAGTCGTCGTGCGATCTCGTGACTCTGCGCCTTGCGATCGTGCCGCGAGAGCAGATTCACCTGGATGTCGGCCTGATTGGGTTCATTGCGCAAGAAGTAATGGCGCACGAGACCATTGAAGTTGTAAGGGCCGGATGTCCCGACATAAATCTGATAGTTGATGACCTCGGGCTGCCGGCCGAGATACTGTCCCAGTGCCTGCGCCACGCGAGTCGTCTGTTCGAGTGGCGTGCCATCGGGCATGTCAATGATGACCTGGAACTCACTCTTGTTGTCGAAGGGGAGCATCTTGACGCGTACCCACTTCAACGGGACAAACGCGACCGCGGCGAGCAACAACAACACGACACCACCAAGAAACATCCAACGGCGCTGCGGATCGCGGATCAGCGGGTTCATCATCCGGCGGTACAGTCGGGTGGTCCAGCCTTCGGCGTCGTGCCCAGAATGGTCGCCACCGCCCGCATATTTCCTCAGGAGCCTTAGTGCCGCCCACGGAGAAACCACGAAGGCCACCATCAATGAAAACAGCATGGCCGCCGAAGCTCCAACCGGTATCGGGCGCATGTACGGACCCATTAGGCCGCGCACAAAGGCCATGGGAAGGATCGCCCCGATCACTGCGAAGGTTGCAAGAATCGTAGGATTGCCAACTTCGTCGACGGCCTCGACCGCGACGTCAGATAAGGAGCGCCCCCGGCTTTCTGGCAACCGAAAATGGCGCACGATGTTCTCGACCACAACGATGGCGTCGTCGACCAGGATGCCAATGGAAAAGATCAACGCGAACAATGTGACCCGGTTCAGGGTGTAGCCATACAGGTAAAACACGGCGAGTGTGAGGGCGAGCGTGACCGGCACTGCCAGAAGCACGACGCCCGACTCCCGCCAGCCCAGTGCCAGTGCGATCAGCAATGTGACCGACAAAGTTGCGATCAGCAGGTGTTTGAGGAGTTCGTCGGATTTGTCCTTCGCGGTCTCGCCATAGTTGCGCGTAACTGTGATGTTCAGATCATTTGGAAGCACGTACCCGCGCAGCGCATTGGCCTTGTCCAATACACGCTCGGAAATGTCGGTGGCGTTCGTACCTTTGCGCTTGGAAATCGTGATGGTTACTGCGGGATATTCCGCGCCCGCGGTTTGCCCTGAGCCGCCGCGAGCATTGGCAAACAGCACGTAAGTGTCGGCTTCGGCTGGTCCGTCTTCCAGTTTCTCCGCTACGTCACGCAAGTAGACGGGGCGTCCGGAGTGAACCCCGACGACGATCTGACGCAGGTCGTCGAGACTCGTGAAAAAAATTCCGGCTTCGACCTGAAACTCGCGATTGTCACGCGCAAAACTACCGGCTTGTCCGCGGCTGTTCGCGTTCTGCAGTTGTCCGACGATGGCACCCGGTGTGAGGCCATAGGCTGCCAGCCGTTGTGTGTCGAGCACGACTCGTATTTGCCTCGGCTGCCCACCGATGATCTTGGTCTCGGAAACGTCGTTGAGCGGCTTCAGCGAATTTTCCAGCTCACCCGCGATTCGCCGCAGACGGTAGGAGTCGTAATCTTTTCCCCACAACGTCAAGGCCATGATCGGCACGTCGTCAATCGAGCGGACCTTGATGATCGGTTGTGAGACGCCGGGCGGGATACGATCAAAGTTAGAGTAGAGCTTGTTGTATGTATCTACGATCGCATCCTCTTCTTTGGCGCCAACGTAGAAACGCACGACCAGCATGCTCACGCCGGGATGACTGATCGAATAGATATACTCAACGCCCGGCACTTCGCGCAGTAACTTCTCCATGGGAAGGCTGACGCGCTGTGCCACCTCGTCAGCCGATGCACCCGGCATCTGAACAAAAACGTCGAGCATGGGCACCACGATCTGGGGCTCTTCTTCCCGTGGGGTCTTGAGAATGCTGAAGGCGCCAAGGAGCAGCGCAGCGACGATCACCAGCGGTGTCAGCTTCGAATCAATGAAACTGTGGGCAATCCGACCGGCCAGGCGCAAGCCCTTCGGGGGCTGCATCACTGACTCGGATTTGCTGTCAGTCATTACTGGACCTCAATGCGTTTGCCATTCAGGTCAGCTGCAGCTGGTTTGGCCACGACCTGCTCGCCGTCCTGTAGGCCAGCCAACACTTCGACTTCGGCCCCCGAATGTTTCCCCAAAGTGATGTAGCGCACGCTCGCAACCTTGTTCTGGTCGAGTACATAAATGCCCTGTAGTTGACCACGTTCGACCACTGCCGAGCGCGGAATCAACATCGCCTGCCTCTCGCCGCGAGAAAACTGGGCTCGTCCGAACAGCCCCGAACGCAGCCGAGTGTCTGAGGGCAAATCGATCTTCACCAGGAACGTGCGACTTGCGGAGTCCGCCGCCGGGACGATCTGCACCACCCTGCCTTTCAAACCCGCGTTGTCGAGAGCATCGATGACGACCGAAACCTGCTCTCCTGTTCGGACATATTGGAGATCGTTCTCATTGACAGTGGCCTCTAGGCGATAGTGGCGCACGTCCTCGACGGTGAAGATCGGCATGCCGGGCGAAGCCAGCGTGCCGGAATCTGCTTTTTTCTCCGTCACAACCCCGTCGAAGGGGGCTCGAATCCGCGTGTAATCCAGAGACGTGCGTGCCTGGCTCAATGCTGCCTGCGCCTGTGCCTGGCCTGCCTTTGCCATGTCGCGGCGGGCGAGAGCCGCTTGTTGGCGGGCTTTCACCTCGTCGAACTCCTGCGGACTCACCGATTTCTTTTCGTAGAGGTTTTGGTAACGCTTCAGCGTTGATTCCGCCAAGGCCAGGTCGGAATCTGCCTCTACGAGCTGCTGGCGGGCAGCGGCATCGGCTGCGGTGGCGCGGTCTACAGCGGCTCGCGGCTGGGAGTCGTCGATTACGGCGAGCACTTGACCGCGCTGCACGTGATCTCCCTCGTGTGCCCGGATTTCGACGATGTTCCCCATCATCTGGCTGGCGGCGTCACTGGTCTGGGCAGCACGTACCGTCCCTACCGCTTCCAGCAAATCGGGCACGTTGGCATACTGAACCGCGAGCACGGAAACGTTGCGCACGATTTCCGGCGAAGGAGCCGCGCGGGTTTTCTCGTTAGAGCAGCCGGCAAGGTTAACAACCGCGAGCAGCACCAAAAACGCAAGTCTGCGTTTGGCATTTATACGATTCATGGCATCACCACGGGAGATTGCGGATTCAAGTTTCCGCTCGCCAACTCCAGGTTGGCGTAGCTGGTCTGAAAGTGATAAACGGCCTCCCAGTAGTCGGTCTGGCTGCGGCGCGCCGCATCTTCAGCGCCCAACAAATCGGTAATTGTGGTCAGTCCGCTGTCATAGCGGTCTTGGTTGATGCGCAGACTCTCCTGTGCTTGGGCGATTGCCGCTCGCGCCACTTCGATCTGCTGCCGGTTGGCGTCCGTCTCGTAATAGGCGCGCCTGACTTCGAGGCGAACCGCATCGCTAGCTGCCTGCTTCATCGCCACAACCTTTTCTTCGAGGGCTCGCTGCCGGGAGAGTTCCGCCCGCTTGGCGCCGCCTTGAAAGATGTCGAATTGCACTTCGATCCCGCCCAACCAGTTGTCGCCCCCGCCACCCGCGGCGAAGGTGGGGTTATCCATTTCCCAGCCTGCAAAGGCGTTCACCCGCGGACCGAATGACGACTTGGCGATCGACACGCCCTGCCGCTGGGCTGCCTCTTCGGAGACAATGCGCTTCAAGTCTGGGCGATTTGCGAGTGCCTGCTTCTCGACTTCCCCAAGCACAGGAGCGGGAAGCGTGCGCTCAGCCAAGGCCTCGGTAATCTGGAACGAGGAATCGAGCGGCACACCCATCGCCGTGTTCAGCTGTGCCCGCGCCACTTCCAGAGTGTTCCTGGCCCGGATCGCTTCCTGTTGTCGCGCTGCCATGCGAACCTTCGCGGTCAGCAGATCTGACTCTACAGTCAACCCGCTGTCGAATCTCGCCTGGCTACGCTCCATGATCGAGTGAGCAGTTTTGCTGGACCGCTCGGCAACTTCCAGTTCCCTGGCTGCCAATAGAACGTCATAATAGGAACTGACGACCCGGAACACTATCTCCTGATCCGTGCGGTCCAATTGGTGCCCGGCAGCCTCGTTCATCTGTTTGGCTTGATTTACCTCATGCCAAGTTGCGAACGAATCAAATAGGTTCCAGGTCCCTCCAAACCGCGTGGCGAAGTTTCCGAAGGGCAAGGGCGTGTTCAGCTTGTTGAGCGCAAAGTCTGCAGTGGTGAAGCGCTGCTGCCGTAGCTCGCTTCCGAACACATAAACCGGGTCATCGCCGCGAGTCGCTGTTTCGGAGAAACCCAAGTGAGGCATGAGGAAGGAGCGTGCTTCACGAATTGCTGCAGAGGCAGCTTTTGTTTCTGCGATCGCTGCCTTGCGCAGAGGGTTTTTCTCTAACGCGATGGTCACTGCATGCTGCAGAGTAAGAGACCGAGGCTGCGCCTCTGGTTGAGCCGAAGCTTCCCCAAGACTCAGCCACGCAACAGCGAGGCTCAGAAACACCTTGCGCACCCTTCTCAACCTTGCACTCCCACGGCCTGGGTCGGCTTTGCCCACTCGGTCTTGTCTTCAACGACTTCGTAGGTTGTGTGGACACTGGCCGTCTTCTGCACCATCGCTCCCACGGAGCAATATTTTTCCTCGGAGAGACGGATGGCTTCCTCGAGTGCGACGACGTCAATTTCAAATCCGGTTACTACATGGTGAATTCGCACCGCGGTGAACACCTGGGGCGGACGCTCAGCTTGATCGGTTTCGACCCGCACTTCGTAACCGGTAACTTTTTGGTGGTATTTCTGGCGGAGAATGGTGACAACGTCGAACGCCGTGCACCCCGCCAGTCCGGCGGCGACCAGTTCAATTGGCTTTGCGCCGGTACCTCCAGCTGCATCGTCCAACAGCAGATGATGGCCGCTTCCGGTCTGGGCCACAAATTGGCGCTGCTGCTTAAGTGGTTGAGTCAGTTCAACTTTGGCTGTGATCATGATTTCCCCCTTCTTGGTTCTATCGGCAAAGCACACGAATAAATGCAGGAAGTTGGGTTTTGTTACAGAGAAAACTTTGAGTATCAGGTGCCTCGCGAGCTCGGTGCCTCTCCTTGCAGACTGTATGATCAGGAATTGATAATGCGGAGAGAATTCCAATGAGTCTTCCTATCAAACTTCGCCCGATACTCCTTGCCTCTATCTTTGGGACCGTCGCCATTGCACTAGCATCTGCTGCCCTCGCTTATCAGGCGAGCCTCATTCCGGCCTCGCGCCTGATGAACTCCGACGACCTGGTCAGAATTCTTCGCTCTGCCAGGAGCGAGAAACCGCTGATGATTCAAGTGGGATCGCACGTCCTTTACACGCAGGCGCACATTCCCGGCTCGGAATACATTGGCCCAGCCTCCAGTGAGGCTGGGTTGCAGTCCTTGCGAAAGCGCGTGGAATCGTTGCCGCGAAATAAGTTCATCGTTCTGTATTGCGGCTGTTGTCCGTGGAGCCACTGCCCGAACGTCAAGCCTGCCGACGATGCGCTGCATGCAATGGGCTTCACTAATGTGAAGATCCTTTATATTGCCAACAACTTCGGCACTGATTGGGTCGAGAAAGGCTATCCAGTTGCCAAGGGGGACTAGCGATCTGATCGTTTCCTGGCTGGGGTCGGCATATTGAAGAAACGGATTCTCCTGGGCTTAGCATTGATCGCAGTAGCGGGACTTTATTTCACGACCCGTAATCATGGCGCGCCCACTGGCACGAGGGGCAAGGGTATCGCCGAACAATCCCTGGCCCCCGATTTCTCTCTTCCCGATTTGACGGGACAAAAACTCGAGCTCTCATCCTATCGGGGCAAGGTCGTCCTTCTGGACTTCTGGGCAACGTGGTGCGATCCGTGCCGGGACGAGATTCCACATTTCGTCGAACTCCAAAATAAGTACGGCGGCCAAGGCTTGCAGATCATTGGCGTTTCCATGGACGACGGACCGGAACCTGTGCGCGATTTCTACCAGCGCTTCAAAATGAACTACCCGGTTGTGATGGGCAATGCCAAGACGGGTGAACTCTATGGAGGAGTTCTCGGATTGCCGATCGCATTCCTGATCGGGCGGGATGGCCGGATCAGTGCCAAGCATATTGGCGCAACCGACATCTCAGTCTTTGAAAACGAGATCGTCAACTTGCTTGGGAGCAAGAATGATTCAGGTCGGCCAAGCTTGTAGCTATCGATTACCGGCGAATGTTGGCCGCCGCCATGCGTTCATAGTCGGCAAGAAGCTTCCTGCTAAGGTCTGCTGCTTTTTCACGGTCGGGGCTTTCCGCGGGTGATGTTCGGCATTGTTGAATGGTCGCTTCCAGGCTCGCAAGGAAGGCCTTGCACGGACCACAGCCATCGAGATGCCTTTCCAGTTCCTGACATAGGGAATCATCCAACTGCTCGTCGAGATAGTCCGAGAGTTCGGCGAACATCGCCTTGCACCGGCCGGGTCTGGGCGGTTCATAAGAATGCCGCGAAGCGACAGGGGCGCTCCCGGAGCGAAGCTTCAACCCTTTCATCAATTCCTTCCGAACAAACAATCTCGCACGGTGTAGACGAACCCGCACTGTTCCAGAACGTAGCCCCGTGATCTCGGCCACTTCCTCATCGGTTAGCCCTTCCATATCGCGCAGCACCAAAACGATACGGTATTGTGCAGGCAGCCGTCGAACTGCGTGTCGCAACCGTCCCGCTTCCTCGCTACGAATGGCGAATGCTTCGGGGTTGATGCTGCCATGATCGCCCAGTTGCTCGAGTTCCTTCCGATCTGGCATGAGGTCTTCCAGAGAGAGATCGGGATGGGGAGCGAACTTGCTCCGGCGCCGACTCATCAGGCAGCGGTTTTTTGCCACCTTATACAGCCACACCACGAGCGCTTTGGGGCTATCGAATTTGGGTAGGTGCGGAACCGATTTCAGCAGCACTTCTTGCATGGTATCCTCTGCGTCCTCGCGCTGGCCGCAGACGCGCATGCTGAAAGAGAACACGGTATTTTGGAGCAGCGCCAGAGCCTGCTCCAGAGCAGCATCGTCACCCCGCTGCAGGAGCTGCACGGCGCGCTCTACGTCAGGACGCATCACGTCCAATTTAGCACTTCTGCCGCCTTTGCCTCGGTGCGGCCATTATGGGGAGAGCACGAACGTTCTGATCTCGCCCAAGATTGGATGGTTAGAGAGCTATGCGGATCCGATAAGGCTGTAGAGCAAGATTGAGAACACGATCAAGGTGAACACTACGTACATGCGGTCGCGCTCTTCGGCAAACCCAAATATTGAGAATGCGACTCGCGCTACGGGGGTCGCGATCAACAGCAAAAGACCTAATTGGATGATTCCCCGGCCTCGCAATGCCACGGTCTCGCGGATGATTCCGCGAACGCCTCGAAGGTCTGCCGGTTCGCCACGGAACACACCGAACTCAATGGGGGAGCGACCATGCCGAAGGAGATAGATAACGCCGCCAATCAATACGACCAGCGCTGACAGAAGTACTCCGGCACGCAGCAGGTTTCCAAGAATGTTTTCAATCCTTTGATCGGTCCAGTTTCGCTTGGGGAGCACTTAGATCCTCCCAGAGAGCCCGTTATAGAGCATCTCAATCGCGAGAAGAACAATCACCAGGCTGAACCCGAGACGTAGCCATTTTGTATGTACTTTGATCAGAATCCTGGCCCCCAACAATGAGCCGGCGAGAACTCCGAGCATCACAGGCATAACAAGTCCGGGATCAATGTAACCGCGGTTGAGATACACGCCCGCGCTGGCTGCGGCGGTAACGCCGATCATGAAATTGCTGGTGGTAGTTGATACTTTGAAAGGAATTTTCATCGCCTGGTCCATGGCAAGAACCTTCATTGCGCCGGAGCCTATGCCAAGCAGTCCGGACAGAGCGCCAGCGCCAAACATGATTGCCCACCCAACTGGCACATGCTGAACGTTATAGCTTCGAGCGCCGTCAGCGTCAGGGAAACTGCCATTCAAACGCAACCGGGTGGCCAGCGGATCGGGTGGACCTTCGCGTTCAGCTTGCGATCGAGGTTTCCGGGAGAAGTATGCGGAAAACAGCAGCACCACTCCAAAGACAATTGCAATCGCATGCGTTGACACTCGTGCCGCAAGGTTTGCGCCCAGAAGTGCTCCCAAGGTTGTCGCAATTTCGAGGAACATACCAATTCTGATGTTCGAGAAGCCCTCTTTCACGTAAGCTGCCGCCGCGCCCGACGAAGTCGCGATCACTGACACGAGCGAGGCACCGATGGCATAGCGGATGTCAACCTTAAAGAAAAGACTGAGCAATGGTACAAGAACAACCCCGCCGCCTAGCCCAGTCATAGCTCCGATCAGACCGGCGATCAGTGAACTGCCGCATACCAGCAGGCTAAACTCCAGGATGGTCATGAAGCTCCCTAGTGTATAGGAAAGTCCCCAAATCTAAACTGGGCTGACCTGAGTTTCGGCCTCGGATTGCCCATAGCCAAATGGGCGGTTGAAGCTCATGGAGGCACGATTAGTGTGAAGACGTCTTTCCCCACTGGAACGATCTTCTGCATCAAACTACCCATCGCAGCGCCGCGCGATTAATCCCGCAATTCAGCGCCTACAGCATTGCGTCCAGGTTTGGTGGATAGCGGCCATTCGCATTGCCACCTCGCTGGCGTGCAGTGGGTGATTCGACCGGCTGACTTCGGAACTGTTCGTACCCTTCCGCGAAATAACAGATCATGCCATCAAAGAAGGTGCGTCGATGGACAGCGATGATGATGCCAACAAATCTCTGTATGGTAAAGCGATCGGGGCAAAGGATATCGTCGAGGGCGGCCAAGCTGCTCCCACGGCAGCCAAATCGTTGGACGACGCGCTCACCAAGGCGTCCCCAGCTCGCGGTTAGCTTCCGCATCTGCTCGTACGAGACCGCATCTCAGAGTCGTCGCGCTGACGGCGGGAAGCATGCCCATGCCAATTCCCGCCGAGACTCTGTTAAATAATTACCTTAATTTGGCTGTTCGAAGCGGTGCCACGGACCGAGTAGTCAAAGCAGCCAGGAAGAATCGTCAGGTGGACATCAACAGCGTATATTTCTCGGGCTGGCGGTCGAAGGTTTGCTTGCATCCTGCACAGCAGAAGTAGACGTCGGCTCCTTTGTGCGCTGATTTGTATCTTGCTCCACTCACATTCACAAACATGCCGCAGACTGGGTCGCGAGCTTCGTTATTCGGCGATGGCGCATGCAAAACTGGCAGGTTCAGAACTGGCAAGCCCGGGGCTGCAAACGGGATCTTAGGCCCTTCCACCGCTTTCGCCCGAGTACCTTTTAACTGGATGATCTCGGCAAGAATGCTCACCGCGATTTCTTCGGGCGAGGCCGCGTGGATATCGAGGCCGGCTGGCGCGTGAATCTGGCTTACTCGGTCGGAGGGAACTCCTGCTTCACGCAGATACTCGGCCACCTTCTGAGCCTTGACCTTGCTGGCCACGAAAGCAACATATTCGGCGCTGGTTCTAGCCGCTTGTTCGAGCGCTTCCTCGTCACCTTCTCCCTGCGTCGACACCACGATGAAGGTGTCGCTCGTGATCTGACGCTCGTTCAAATTCAGTTCGCTCAAATTCGATTCCGTCCGCAGCAGGTCCACATGCGGAAACTGTTCCCGGTTCGCACCGGGAGCAACTACTGAGACTCTGTAGCCGATGGCTTTGCCCAGTCGGGCAAGCGTTTGCGCGACGGGAGAGCGTCCAAAAACCAGGATGTGCGGCTTCGGCAGGACGGGCTCGATGTAGATATCCAAGGTGCCTCCGCTATGGCAAGTCATGGTGTAGTCCACGATCCCATCCTCCGGCGCGGCTGTAGGACTGATCCGCACCAGTCGCGGCTTTCCATCGGCCAGCGCTTTCAACGCTTCCTTGATGACCACAGGTTGAGCACAGCCGCCGCCGATCCAGCCCCACATCTTTCCATCCGAGAAAATAATGGCCTTGTCGCCAGGCTTGCCGGAGATGGGAGCCTGAAAACGCACCACGGACGCGGTGACAAACGGCTCACCCTTCGCCAGAAGTTCCGCCGCTTTGTTCAGGAACTGATCAAACATGTTTCACCCTGCTATTCACGAAGCTATAGATGCCTCTCCAGCGCCAACAAGCTCTCCAAGTTGTGCGCCGGAGCGAACACATCGATGTGCGGCAAAGCCGCGCTCATCCCGCACGTAATCGGCTGATAATCTTTTAAACCCAGCAGCGGATTCAGCCAAATGACCCTGCGGACGCGCCTTTTCACCGTCCTCAGCTCCGCCGAGAGAACGCCGGCTTCTCCCGTATCCCAGCCGTCACTAAGAATCATGAAAAAAGTATCGCTGGATCGCAGCTTCCTGCCATGGAGGTGGTTAAACTCCCGCAGCGATCCGCCGATATTGGTCCCGCCGGACCAACCCGCCGGCTGCTGCGACAAAGCCTGCATTGCCCCCTGCAGGCGTTGAGCACGCAATAAACTCGTTATCTCAACCAAATTCGTACTGAAAAGAAAAGTATCTACGTGCCGGAAATGTTTTTGCAAAGCGTAGAGAAATTTCACCAGAAACAAACTGTATGCGCTCATCGAGCCGCTGATGTCGAGCAAAGTAACCAGCCGGTGCGGACGAAGCTTCCTCTCTCGATATCTCAAGGTCACCGGCTCGCCGCCACGGCTAATGCTGCGGCGGATCGTCCTGCGCAAATCCACCTGCCCTAGCGAACTTCCGATTCGCCGCTTGCGCTGCAGTCGCCGGCTCATCTGCTTGAACAAGCGAAGGGCAATCTGCTCTAACATTGCCATGTCGCTTTGCGGCAGCATTGAAACGTCTGCCTTGCTGAGCCGCTCGCGCGCGCTTGCTCCGGCAACCGCCAGGCTTCCGTTTTCTTCAAACGAAGCGTCATCGCGAGACCCCGTTGACATAAGAGAAATCGAGTCTCGTTCGCCGAAGGCAGCGGAGCCTTCCTTCTTAGACCGCGCCCCGCGGTTTGCTAATGACTCGGGTTCCGATCCTCTCCAAAATGCCTGAAAGCATTCCTCGAAAAGATCCCAGTCGTCTTTTGACGAACACAGAATAGATCGCAAACCAAACTTCAGATCTTCACCTCTACCCGCGCCAATAACCGCAGCCGCCTCCAGTGCGCCAAGAGTTCCTTGCACCCCAGCGGAAAGGCCCTTCTCACGCGCAAAGCGGCAGAACTCGACGATGTTTCTCGCCGCATCGCTCGGTTGTTTCAATAAACCGATCACAAAACCCTTCCCACCGCTCCCTCAACAATTTTTGCCCAGCCCGGCGCTCCTGATTTTCGCGCCATCTTCCACAGACTTGGAAATACACCCAAGCGTCTCTTCAATAGCTGCCTCATCCAGCCGCACCTTGCCCAATGCCAGCAACGCTTCGGCACAATCCAAAGTCTCCGCCACTCCCGGAGGCTTACTCAAGTTGAGCCCCCGCACCGACTGCACATATCCAACCACCTGCCGCGCCAACTCCTGCTCAATATGAGGCAATCGCGTGCGCACAATCTTCATCTCTTTTTCCAGATTGGGATAGTCAATCCACTGGTAAAGACATCTTCGCTTGAGCGCATCGCCCAACTCCCGGCTGCGATTGGAAGTGAGAACGACATATGGAACATGCTTCGCATGAATAGTGCCCATCTCCGGAATAGTGATCTGATAATCGGAAAGTAATTCGAGCAAAAAAGCTTCGAACGCCTCGTCGGCGCGGTCGATTTCATCGATCAGAAGTACGGGCGCTGCGTCTTCGACCAGAATGGACTGCAACAAAGGCCGCTCCAGCAGAAACTCGCGGCTGAAGATGTGCTTCTCTTTCTCCTCGACTGACTTGTCCGATCCTTCCTCGATCTTGATGGCCAGCAGTTGCTTCTGGTAATTCCACTCGTACACCGCCGAGCTGACATCCAGCCCCTCATAACACTGTAGTCGAATGAGTCGCGTACCCAGGTGTGAGGCCAGCACCTTTGCTACTTCGGTTTTACCAAGACCAGCATGTCCCTCGACCAGAATTGGTTTGCGCAGCTTGGTGACCAGATAAAGAGCGGTGGCCAGTGACCGGTCGGCGACGTAACCCAGGCGCTCAAACCCTGAGACAATCGCATCGACACCTTGGTTTGCAGCAACGGAAGGAAAAGTTGGGGACATGCCCATGGTAGTTACGTCAACTGCACTTGCTCAGGAACCGCTCTCAGATTTTCCGCGAAACACTCCCTTGGCGGCTTTCCAGGCAACGGACGTAGCCTTGATAGGAGCAACCTCCGCTCCGGCCGCCTGCGCAGCCGGAACATCAGAGGGATCTTTCAACCGTGCCTGGAAGTTTTTCAAAAACTCTCCGAACATAATGTTCGAAACCTCTGTAATAACTCTCGATCCCATCTGAGCAAGAATTCCAACCACCCCAATCTCAGAAACGCTTCTGACTTCTGTGCCGCCGCTGTCCAAAGCGCAAAGCTCCCCAGTCATCTTCATGGAAGCGCTGCCACGGCCGCGCACATCCTGTCCTTTACCGAGAATCTCGATGCGGTGGTTCTCCGAATCGAGTCGCAGAATCTGCACTTCGCCGTTGTAGTCGGTGACGCTGGGGCCGACCTTCACTTTAATCGCGCCCTTATAAGTCTTCTCATCCACCTGCTGCGTGATCTGGGCCCCGGGCACGCAGGTCGCGACTTTTCGCAGATCGCTCAGAAATGCCCACACTTTCTCCACCGGCTCGGGCACCTGGAAAGTTTTTTCAATCTTCAGCGCCACCTATGCAGCCACACCTTTCTCCTGCAGAACCTTCCACACTTTCCACGGCGTGATGGGCATGTCGATGTGCTTTACCCCGAGATGGGACAGGGCATCAACGACGGCGTTCACGAATGCGGCCGGCGAACCCACGTTGGGGGATTCTCCCACTCCTTTGGCGCCGAACGGATGATGAGGAGACGGCGTGCAGGTTTTGCCGGTCTCCCAGTGCGGAGTTTCGACCGCCGTCGGAAGCAGATAGTCCTGAAAACTTCCACCCTGAATGTTGCCGCTCTCGTCGTAGTCGATCTGTTGCATGAACGCGATGGCGAGTCCCTCAGTGAGGCCGCCGTGAATCTGGCCCTCCACGATCATCGGATTGATGATGTTTCCGCAGTCGTCCACAGCAACAAATCGCCGCACCTTCACTTCACCGGTGCCTTTGTCGATATCGACCACGCAAACATAAGTACCGAACGGGAAAGTTAGATTCGGCGGATCGTAATAATCGACCGCCTCCAACCCTGCCTCAAGGCCGGGAGGAATGTTCGTGTATGCGGCGAATGCGATTTCCTGAATCGTCTTGCTCTTGCTGGGAGCGCCCTTCACAAAGAACTTGCCCGGCTCCCATTCCAGATCGTTCTCGTTGCATTCCAGCAAGTACGCAGCGATCTTTTTTGCCTTCTCGCGAATCTTGCGGGCTGCGATCGCGGTCGCAGCTCCCGAGGTTGGCGTGCTTCGACTGGCGTAGGTTCCCAGGCCGTAGGGAGCGGTGTCTGTGTCGCCCTCTTCGATAGTTACGTCGGCAGCTGGAATTCCCAGTTCCTGCGCCACGATCTGGGCGTAAGTAGTCTCATGTCCCTGGCCTTGGCTCTTGGTTCCCATGCGGGCCATCGCCTTGCCGGTGGGGTGAATGCGAATCTCGCAACTGTCGAACATCTTGATGCCGAGGATATCGAACGTGTGCGCCGGACCCGCGCCCACGATTTCCGTGAAGCTCGAGATCCCAATACCCATCAGTTCACCTTTTTTCCGTTTCTCTGCTTGCTCCTTGCGCAGTTGCTGGTAGCCGATCTTCTCTAGCGCGAGGTCCATCGCCGCTACATAGTTGCCGCTGTCGTAGGTCCAGCCCAGCAACGACTTATAGGGAAACTTCTCCGCCGGAATAAAGTTCTTGCGGCGAAGTTCGGCCGGATCCATCTTCAACTCCAGCGCCAGCACGTCTACTACTCTTTCAATCAGGTAGGCCGCTTCGGTCACGCGAAACGAACAACGGTAGGCGATGCCGCCCGGCGCTTTGTTGGTGTAAACCCCGTCGACTTCGCAGAATGCCTGAGCGTACTCATAGGAGCCGGTGCAGATGCTGAACAATCCCGCGGGAAACTTAGTGGGCTGAGCCGCTGCGTTGAAGGCGCCATGATCGGCGAGCGTCTTGACGCGCAGTGCTTGCATCTTGCCGTCGCGATCGGCGGCGATCTCGGCGGTCATGTGATAGTCGCGGGCAAAACCCGTTGACTGCAAATTCTCCGAGCGCGTTTCAATCCATTTCACCGGCACACCGAGCGTAAGCGAAGCCACGATCGCGCAAACATATCCGGGATAAACTGGAACCTTGTTGCCAAAGCCACCGCCGATATCCGGCGAAATGACGCGAATATTGTTTTCCGGAATTCCGCCGACCAAAGCAAACACAGTTCGGTGCGCATGGGGAGCCTGCGACGTCATGTAGACCGTAAGCCGGCCCGTGGCGCGACTGAAGTCCGCTACACAGCCGCAAGTCTCAAGTGGCGCGGGATGGCAGCGCTGGAAGAACGCGTTTACACTTGCCTTTACGGCAGCCTTTTGAAAAACCTGCTCGGTCGCCTGCCGATCACCCACTTCCCAATGAAAGATATGATTATTTTTCTGCTCGCGGTCTTCACGAAGCAGCGGAGCATCGGCATCGAGCGCCTTTTTCGGATCCACAAGCACGGGCAGCTCTTCGTATTCGACCTCGACTAACTCGGCTGCATCGGCGGCCGCATACCGATCTTCAGCAACGACGAACGCAACTTCCTGCGATTGGAAGAGAACCTTGCCCGTAGCAAGCACCATCTGCTTGTCGTAGGAAAGTGTAGGCATCCAGGCCAGGTTCGCCTTGGCAAGATCCTCACCGGTTATCACGGCCAGCACTCCCGGGACTGCCTTGGCTTTCTCGGTGTTAATGCTCTTCAGCCGTGCGTGCGCGTACGGACTGCGCACCAGTTGCCCATAAACCATGCCGGGCAGATGCACGTCGTCCACATAATTGCCTTTGCCCTGGATGAATCGCAAATCTTCCTTGCGCTTGATGGAATGGCCCATGCCGCCGATTTCAGGAGATGTTTTGTGGATCACTGTGCCACCCCTTCCGCCACGTGAGCTTCGCTCGCAGCTTTCGCCATCTTGCCCGCCGCGTACTGCACCGCGCCCACAATGTTCTGATACCCGGTGCACCGGCACAGGTTGCCGGAGATTCCCCTGCGAATCTCTTCCTCGCTGGGATTGGGATTGTTATGCAGCAGCGCGTACGACGACATCAGCATTCCGGGGGTGCAGAATCCGCATTGCAGGCCGTGCTCCTGCTTGAACCCCTCCTGCAACGCGTGCAGCTGGCCGCTCGCGCTCATTAGGCCTTCGACGGTGAGAATCTCAGCGCCATCCGCTTGCACGGCAAACATAGTGCACGATTTCACCGTCTTGCCATTCAACAAAACCGTGCATGCGCCGCAGTGGCTGGTGTCGCAACCAATGTGAGTGCCCGTTAGTTGCAAACTTTCGCGGATGAAGTGGACCAGCAAAAGCCGCGGTTCGACCGTCGCTTCCCGCTCCCTGCCGTTCACTTTCACAGTAATCAATTGTTTCTTTGCCATCGCCATTTCCTCGTTCCGAGTTCCAGAGACTATATCGAAACTACATGCCGGCTCTTTCGGCGGCGCGGACCAAAGCCCGCTTCGCCAGTTCCTTAACGAGTCCTTTCTTGTACTCCGCCGGACCGCGTAAGTCAGAACTCGGCTGCGCGTCATCAGCCGCCAACTGCGCAGCTTGGCGGATGTTCGCCTCGTCAAGTTTCTTGCCGCGGAGAACGTTCTCCGCATTCTTCACCTTAATCGGCGTAGGGCCCACATTAGTCAAACCGATGCCGACTTTTTGAACTGCGCCGCTGCCATCCAGAGTCACCTGCGCGGCGACGGCCGCGGTGGCGAAATCTCCCACCTTGCGCTCCAGCTTGAAGTAAGCGCCGCCGCTGTGCGGCAGAGCCAAGGGGACTCGAATCTCCGTGAGGATTTCGTCGGGTTGCAGTGCGGTGCTGAACAGCGACAGAAAAAATTCCTCGATGGGTATGACTCGTTCGCCGCGGGATCCAGTAGCCACAACCTGCGCCCCCAAAGCAAGCATGGTTGCCGGATGATCGTTGGCGGGATCGCCATGCGCCAGGTTTCCTGCTACCGTGGCCAGATTGCGCACCTGCGGATCGGCGATCACGTGAGCGGTATCAATAAGGATGGGATATTTCGAGCGAATCAGCGGCGAAGCCTCCAACTCGGCTTCGCGCGTGAGCCCGCCGATCTTGAGAAAGCCGTCCTCTTCCTTGATGTACGACAACCCGGAGATGCGATTGATGTCGATCAGGTAGCCGGGGCGGGCAATCCTCAGCTTCATCATGGGGATGAGGCTCTGCCCGCCGCTAAGAATCTTCGCATCATCTCCATGCTGCCGCAGGAGCGTGATGGCTTCAGGAATTGTGTTGGGTCTCAGATACTCGAAGGCTGGTGGGATCATTGCTTAACCCTCGTGAGTGCGAAATCCAGTCCCGTCCGTCAAGGCGTGGACAACTGGAAATGGCGCTAAGGAAACGCGGGTAGTACGTTACCACACCGGGGTCAATTCAAGAAATCCCAACACCCGAAAATTGCAGCACAAGACCGATACCCGTTCCGTTCTATTCAAGATATGTGTCTGCCTGAGTCGGCTGCCGCGACCTCCAATCCTGAATCGCCCTCCGGATGGCTTCCGGAGCCAGGTTGCTGCACCTCATCTTATACTCTGGGATGCCGCCCAGAGCGTCCGCGACCGCCTGCTCCGATATCTGTGACGCTTCCTCGACGGACTTGCCTAGAACCATTTCCGTGGCCATTGAGGAGCAGGCGATGGCTACGGCGCAACCCATGCATTTGAACTTCGCTTCCTGAACGATGCCCTGCTCGATCCGCAGCGTGATCAGTACTGTATCGCTGTCCACCGGACTCTTCACGACGGCCTTACCCGAAGGCTGGGCAATGCTGCCCACGTTTCGCGGCTCGGCATAATGGGCTCGGACCTGTTCACTGTACAAAGCCATGGACACGACGAAATCCCCGCGTCTGGATTGCACTCCCGCGATCTGGAGAACTATCATACGTGATGGTATGTCCTCGGATCTCTACGCCAAAGCCGCCGAACTTACGGCCCAAGGGAAAGCTTTTGCGGTAGCGACAGTGGTTCGTGTGGAGGGGTCTTCATCGGCCCGGCGCGGCTCCAAGGCCATCATTGACGCTCAAGGGAAGCTCGTTTTCGGCTGGGTGGGCGGCGGGTGCGCCGAAAGCGCCGTGCGAAATGAAGCCCTGCGTTCTATGGAGATGCGCCAACCGCTCGTTATCACTCTCGACATGACTGACGAACTCCTGGGTGTAGGCATGCCCTGCGGGGGAAAAATGGAGGTTTATATCGAACCGGTGTTGCCTCAACCCGATCTGCTCATCGCCGGCCACGGCCGCATCGCCGAGACCCTGGCCACGTTCGCGCACCTGCTCGGCTTTCGCATCATTGTGAACGATCCCGGCGCCGACCAATCTTCATTCCCCCAAGCGGAGCAGGTGATTGCGGAAGACTTCGACCTCATCCAGACGCCGATCAGCCAAAACACTTACGTTGTGATCGCGACGCAGCATAAGAACGACCATCTCTGGCTCCAAAAAGCCTTGGAGGGCGAAGCTGCTTACGTAGCTTTAATCGCCAGCCAGCATCGAGCCAAGCTCGTGCTCGATTACCTCGCCGCAGAGGGGGTGCCGGAGGACAAGATCGCGAGAATTTTTGCGCCGGCAGGCCTCGACTTGGGGGCTGCAACTCCAGAGGAAATTGCGCTCAGTATTATGAGCCAGATCGTAGCCTTGCGGCGCGGCGGCTCCAGCCGCGCCTTACGCCTGACGGAACTGGATATGCCGGAGAGCGACACCTCCGAAAAGGTAATCACCCAGTGCGACGCGCACACGGCAGAATGAACGCGGGTGTTTACTATCTGAAAGTTTCCCGATTAATAGTTCTCTGACTCATAGTTCTCTGACTCATAGTTCTCCGGCGTTCGTGGCCGGATTTTGAACGTCTCCCACTCGCTTCCGCCGTTCAGAAACGATTTCCGCCATAATGCTGAGTGCGATTTCCTCTGGCGTCTCGGCGCCTATCTCCAGTCCAGCGGGCACTCGCACGCCGGCCAGTTTTTCCGCCGCAATTCCCTTCATCCGCAAGCTGCGAATGACTTCATCCCCTCTTTTCTTCTTAGCGACAAGTGCGATATAGGCGCTGTTCGTTGCCAGCGCTTCTTCAATCGCCTCCTCATCACACGTGCCGCGGCTCGCCACCACCACGTTCCGATCGGGATTCGGCGCAAGTACGGAAAAATCGAGCGCATGAAGCACCCGATCTGCATCGGGCAACTCGTCAGCGGCCAGCAACGGATCCACCACGGTCACCGTGAATCGCATCAGCTTTCCCAGTTTCGCCAAGGCAGCTGCCATCGCGTCCCTGCCGACAATGACCAACTCCGGCTGCGCAGTTGTTGCGACGGCAAGTTGGCGTCCGTGAAGATCCGCGGTTTCAAGCAAGGCCTTCTCTCTCTCGGTGCGACCGCCGGCTGGGCGCAGCGCTTCGAAATCGCTCTGCCGGTCAATGTCCAGCAGGATTCCCGCATCGTCCACCGGCAACTTCACAATGCCTTCGGGATGGTCGCCGAAGATTGCGCGGCATCCGATATCGCCGTCGAGGGCCATCACCTCGGCGAAAACCGAGCGGTCCAGGAGCACCGGGTTACCGCGAAAACCCCGGTAAATTGGAATCACGATCTGCGCCTTGGAACGATGATGCTCTGCCATCAACAGGTCGAGCGTCGCAGGTCGGATGAACGGCTGATCCGCCAAAACGATGAGCGCACCAGCGGATTGTAGATCCACAGCGGAAAGTCCAGCCTTCAACGAGGTTCCCATGCCCTGCCGATAACTCTCATTGAGCACCACACGCGCATTCTGGACATCGATTTCCCTTCGGATTTTCTCCGCTGCGAATCCTAGAACCAGAACGATTTCCTTTACCGCGGATGCGCGCACGTGATCGAGCACGTGCTGCAACAGGGGACGGTCATCCAGCAGCAGCAGTTGCTTTGCTGTCCCCATCCGTGTTGAAGTTCCTGCCGCCAGAATTACCGCCGAATAAGGAGAAGCGATGTCCATCATTGAACTCCACAATTGCTAGTTTAGTATCGGACGACCCGGCGTGAGCATCCATGGTCGCAAAGGCACGAGAAACGAAAAGTGCGAAGAAAAGGTAGGAAGCAAGAGGCTACTGTGGCGGCTAGCGACCTTCGCGTAACGACAGAAGGCAATAGAGGCTCAGGTTCGAATTCGCGACGGGCGCATCAAGCTCCGCCACGAGGACGGAACTTGATGGCCCACCTCAAACGATCACATGCCGTGAGAAACCCGTCACGGATAGCTGACCACGGTAACCGGTGTATCCGGGTTGGCGATCGTCGACGACCCGCCGATGCCGTTGACCACGTTCAGGATTCCTCCGGACCCAGACGTGGACAGGAAAATTGTAAGTAAATCGTTGAGGCTTTCCGGCGGCAGGGCGTTCGGAACCTCAAACGCGTTTGCCGCGAAGATGTTCACGCCCTGATCGAAGAAGCTGTAGCTGCCAATGCCGTATCCCTTGAAGCTGGTTACATTATTGGCGACCTTGAAGGCCGCCCAGCCGTCGATACCGGGAGCCTCCATCCATGCGGCCTGACTGGGCGGATCGTAAGGCATCTCGTTTTGGAAAAAGATGTCCGTGCCTCCATTGCCGTTCCAGATCACTTCGTATTGCTGGTAATGCTCGACGAAAAGGCCGTACCCGGTCACGTTAGTGCCGTTGACGATGAGGCCGGTGTTGGCAGTGTTGTCGGTCCATCCAACGCCGTTGCCGTGATCAGCCCGCCACGCCCAGATGTCATCGAGGATGACGTTGTCGCTGTTGACCACCAGACTGTTCGTCGCTTTTCCCGGCTCGGCGCCGCCGATGCGAAAGAACACATCGTAAATGCCAGACGGGTCTGACGCGCTGTGACTATTGTGGCAGATACCGCATAAGCCGACCTGCAACAGCACGGGAGAGTTTTTCGGGCCCGCATCAAAAATGATCCCCGAAAGCAATACTCCTTTGTCGCTGGCGACGATCATGGATGGGTTACCGTTTTGTGGAATCAGCGTTGGGAAACCGAGGCCGAGCACCACAGTATCTGGGTACAAGGCCACTAAACTCTGGTCCAGGTTATAAACACCCGGAGTCAGAATGAGGTCAAAGCCGAAAAGCAATGCGGCATTGATCAGCCACGCGGGGTCGGTCGGCTTCGCAATGAAGAACCTTTGGATTGGGATAGAAGAGCCGGGTGTTGGACCGGCGGCCCATGTCGTGCCCACGGAGTTATGCTGCACGGCAGGGACGAAGACGTTGTAGTTCCCGTTGGAGTCCAGGTAGAGGTATGGTGCCTCGCGTGTGACCGGGCTGGTTGCGAGTGTGGTGTACGGGTTGTTCCCGCATGCGGGCAGCGACCCGGGGAAACACTGGGCGGGAGCACCGACAACGCCTGAGAACACCTGATTCCAGACGCCGTTGGTCCAGCCATCGAGCTGGCTGTTCCGGGTAATCCATTGCTGCTGCGAGCCGTTGATCACGGTACTGCCGGCGAACTGGGAATCGGCGATGAAGCCTCCGCTGGCAAATGCCGGGCCACTGCAAAAGTCAAAAAGGGTGACGAGCCCGTTGACCAGGACCCGACGAATCGGCGAAGCTTGGGACACCGCCCAGAATTCGGCAGCGCCTTCACAGCCCAAGGCCGAGTTGTTTACCTCATTGATGGTCAAGTTCGACAGCGACCGCCAGAAGTTATCGGACGCGTTGCAGTTCACTTGTGGGGTGCCCGGGGGGGTGGTGTTGAAGCAGAAGTTATTGGACTCGACGCAACCACTGCCGAGGCACTGGTTGTACACGTCGATAGAACCGTTGATGACGACGTCGCCCGGCGATTGTCCGAGGCCCGCCACGCTGGTGTAATAGCCGACCGGAAAAGTAAGGGGGGTAGTGCTGGTTCCATACGTGCCGGGCTCGAACAGCAAAGCATAGCGCTGAGTCCCGAACTGATTGGACACCTGTTGCGTTGCGACGGCGTCGACCGCCGCCTGGATCTGGCTCTGTGGCATGCTGGGATTGAAGATGTAGACGTTCGGACCGAAGTTGGGTTGGCTGGGCGACGTAGCGGCCCTCGATGCTAAAGGCAGCGCAAGGGATACCGCCAGAAGAGCGGCAATCATCACAGAACAGCTCAGAATATTCGTGAGTGATCGTCGTGGATTACACCTGAATATCTGCATAGTCACACACTCCTCGGAAAGTTTCGTTCTGGCATTTCACGGTCGGCAAAGCACCGGAGAAGTGGAAAGGCCAAGCCCCTGCAGGACCGTGCGAAGCGATATGCTTACCCTAACGCAATGCTCACCCTCCGCATAAGAGACTGCCGTTTATTTCGCAATTCGTAACAAGGAACGAACCTGGGGAGAATCGGCGGCTCGGGGGAATTGCGTGCCGTCGAATTCCTCGCCACTCGAAACTTTTGGTTAGTTTTTGGAATCTGATGGACAGACCGGGGATCGAACGTTCGATGACGACCAAGATGACGGGCAAAATCGCACTTGTGACTGGAGCCGACGGAGGCTTGGGAAGGTACGTCACTCAGGCTTTCCTCGATGCCGGCGCGACGGTGGTTGGGGTGTCGCGAAAAATCCAACCATCCGATTTCAACAGTCCTTTCTTTACGGCCTTGCCTGCGGAAATCTCAACAGCGGACGGATCGCAGAAAATGGTCGACAGCCTAGTCGCGCGCTTTGGCAGGCTGGATGTTCTGGCACACACGGTGGGCGGTTTCTCATTCGGCGGGCCCATCGCGAAAACCGATGATGCAACGTTTCAAAGAATGTTCGAGGTGAATCTGAATAGCACGTTCTATGTCTTGCGTGCCGTAATTCCCGTCATGAGAAAGACCGGTAAAGGACGCATCATTGCGATCGGCAGTCGCGCGGCACTGGAACCTGCAGCCGGCGTTGGAGCATACAGCGCCTCGAAAGCCGCAATGGTTTCCCTGATAAGGACAGCAGCTCTGGAAAATAAAGATGTAGGAATTACGACGAATGTGATCCTGCCCGGGACCATAGACACGCCTGCGAATCGCAAAGAAATGCCGAATGCTGATGTCAGCAAGTGGGTGCAGCCCTCAGCCATCGCCGAGTTGATCGTCTGGCTAGCTAGTGATGCAGGTCAAAGCGTCAATGGAGCGATGATTCCAGTCTACGGCAGCGATATCTGAGAGTACCTGCTGGAGCCTTCGTCGACTCGTACGCGCAGACCAGTTCTAATCAACTATTCTCGGATTGCATTCCTCACCCAAGGTTCAGGGCACAAGGTTCAAGGCACGATGACCGCCGCTCCATCGATCGCATCATTCTTGACGGCGGCGAGCGCTTCATTGGCCTGCTCCAGTGAGAACGTTGTCACCTTGGGCTGCAGCCGAATCTCGGCGGCGATTTTGAGAAAGTCATGTGCGTCCGATCGAGTCATGTTCGCGACGCTACGAATTTGACGCTCGCCCCAGAGAAGCCGGTTATAGTCGAACTCTGGAATCCGATCGAGGTGGATCGCGTTGATCGCGACTACGCCTCCTTTTCGCAGGCTGGAAAGTGCGGCGATCACCACGTCTCCACTAGGGGCGAAGGTCACCGCGCGATCGAGTTCGAGCGGCGGCTTGTCAGTTTCGCTGCCCACCCATACGGCTCCTAAAGAAGCCGCCAACTGGCGATGCGAAGCGCCGCGAGTCGAGACAAACACTTCGCATTTCCAGGAGCGCAGAACCGCGATCGCCAGATGTGCGGATGCACCAAAACCAAACAACCCGACGCGGTCTCGAGGTTCCACGCTTGCCACTCGCAGACTTCGGAAGCCTATGATTCCGGCGCACAGCAGAGGCGCAGCGTGCAGATCGTCGAGGGCTGGCGGAAGTGGATAGACAAAATCGCTGCGCGCCGCCGCATACTCCGCGTAACCGCCGTCCGTGGTGTATCCCGTAAAGACCGGCGCGTCGCAAAGATTTTCGAGTCCGCGACGGCAGTACGGGCAATTTCCGTCAATCCCGCCCATCCAGGAAACGCCCACCCGAGTGCCGAGCGGCAACGCGGACGTAGCGCCCCCGACAACATCGCCTACGATTTGGTGGCCGGGAATCAGCGGCTGCTTTCGCGGTGGTAATTCGCCCTCGACGATGTGAAGATCGGTGCGGCAAACGCCACAGGCTCGAACCTTCAGTAGCACTTGGCCGGCTGCGAGCGAAGGCTTTGCCACTTCTTCGATACGAAGAGGCTGTTTCGCGGTCTTGACGATGGCGGCTTTCAACAGCTAGTCCTGCTAATGTGAGGCTGCGTCTGATCGAGCCGTCACTCAGAAGCACGAGGACGAGTGGAAACGAGATTGCGTACCGAGGGCGGAGCTAGCGGAATCTATTAGCCAGCGTCCACCTGCCGCTGCGTTCTTCCCAAAGCGCGATGAGCGGTCCTGGCAGGTATCGGCCCTTATCTTTACCGCAAGTGTGTTCGTACCATTGAGCAGAATATGGACCTGCGATAAATTCAACATCCAGGCGGCACTTGATTCCGCACCCCGGGCAGGTGAACTCCATGGGCGTCCACTGTTGCGGATATTGAATACCCGTATGCTTTATCTGTTCAAAATCAACTGGCGTTGTTGTCATTCTACACCTCAAGGGGAAACAATCCGCCGGGCGGAATCCCGTTGCTTCCTTCGTCTCTTTCTGCTCGGGGCAGGGAACTTATTTTGGGCACCACCCGAAAGAACCAACCTCACCACTTAGGATATCAGTAAACCGTATCGCAGCGGGAAGTTTGGCAACCGCATTTCGCGATGATTTCAGCGGACAGTCTCCCGGCTGCGCCCGCTTGGGGTACAATTTTCGCGGCGAAATCTTCTTCAACATAACGGGTGCAAAAATGTCCGGACTCCCAAACAGCTATGCGGCGATGTTCCAACCACGCCTGTCAGCACAAGAACGAATCGACAAGGCGATTAAGGAACTCAAGAAGCGCGGGGTGGAAAGCGACTATTGTCCTCGATGCAATACGTCGGTCTGGAATGTCGACCTCTTGGAGATACCTGCTAATTCAGAAGTCTCCAAGTCTATTCTCCCCCCACCGATGGGCTACCAATCTAATTTGTCCGTCCTGGGAATCGTTTGCAAGAACTGTGGGTACACAATGTTTCACAATCTGAATACGTTGGGAATTTAGGCGGAGCGACTGATGGGCGCACCACCACCTATACAACCCGCTAACCCGTTACCGCAGCCTTATCAAGTTGGTTCGGTTGTCACGAATCCCAGGCCGAACGATTTTGGTTTCCCGATGCGAAAGGATGAGTTTGAGATTCTGTGCGAAGGAGAGATTAGCGAGGCGAGGGCGGGTCGTGACCTCTACATAGGCTCTTGCGTGGGAGGAGTCGTTGGCCTTGTCGGTGTGTTAGCCACCACTGATTGGGCGACTATCTGGCAACCAGAGCGTAGAGTGGCGTTCGTGGTCTGGGGTGGGATTCTTCTCATAATAGTGGCCGCATCGGCGACCGGGGCCTGTATCCACCAACGACGTTTGACGCGCACGCTGCGCACTTCGCCTTATTCACGCCTGAGAAGCATTATTTCCACGTACTTCGAAAGCCAAACGCGAGACTAAGTGCCGACTTAGACGCCCTGCATCCACTTGTGCGGATTCTGAACGGCCGCGGCCAGATCGTTCAGGAACATTGCTGCGCGGGCGCCATCGGCGGCGCGGTGATCGCAAGATAGAGTCAGGGTAATCATTGATAGAACTGCCGGCTTTCCCTCGACGGCGACAACTCGGTCGGCGATGGCGCCTACAGCGAGAATCGCTGCTTGCGGCGGAGTGATGATCGCACTGAACTGGTTTACGTGATACATGCCGAGATTGCTGATGGTGAAGGTGGCGTCGGCGATATCGCTGGGGCGTAACTTTCCGGCTCGTGCCCGCTCGGCAATGTCGCGACGCTGTTGCGCGATTTCCGGCAAACTCGCGCTGTGCGCGTTGGGGATAACTGCTGCGACCACGCCGTCATTGACAGCAACGGCAACTCCCATGTTGACATGATCGTGATGGCGAATTCCTTCGGCGGTCCAACTCGAATTCAATCGCGGATGTTTCAGCAGCACGCGCGCGGTCAGCGCAACCAGCACATCCGTGTGGGTGATGCGGATGTTGTGCGAGCGCTCGACCTCCGCGGCCAACTGATCCCGATACCGGTTGAGCGCGACTGCTTCAATTTCGCGCATAACAAAAAAGTGAGGGACAGTAATCCAACTTTGCGTGGTGCGTTCGGCCATTAGGCGGCCGAGGGTGCTGGGAACTTCGAGGCTCGTTAATTTCTTCTCTGTCTGGGTCGGTGCTAGTGGCGCCGCCGGAGCAGCCTGTACGTCAGATGCAAGAATCTCACCGCCGGACCCTGTTCCACGAACGGTTGCGATATCCACGCCTAATTCTTTAGCCAGGCGACGGGCCTTCGGGGAAATCCTTGCGCTTGCGTTTTGAACGCTGGAAGGCTCTGCAGCAGTCATTGTCATTGCAACCGGCGCGGCATGTGACTCTGCCGTACCTCGTGCGGAGGGAGCGGACGATTTGCTTTCCACTGGAGGCTTTTCACCGGGCGCGACAATCCAGGCAATGGTCTGCCCCACGGGAATGTCGCTCCCGACCTTGCCAGTAATTCCGGCGAGGACGCCATCGGCAGGCGCTTCGACTTCCATCACCGCTTTATCGGTTTCGATCTCGAGAAGGGGCTCGCCTTTGGTGACGCGGTCCCCTTCGTTCTTTCGCCAGGCAATGAGCTTGCCGGTTTCCTGCGCCATTTCGAGAGCGGGCATAACTACACTGAAGGCCATAGATTTAATGGGGGAAGGCTACGCTTATATTGTTCAATCAGGCCTTCAGTCTGAAACTCCTACCCGCTCAGTCTTCGCGCTGGCTTCGATCATATCGAGCACGCGCGCACTGGGCGCTGCTTCGGTCTCGCGAGTGGTGGGCAGTGGTCCATTGACTGTGAAATAGTGGGCGCCAGCCACTAGAAGTTCTTCTGCTGGGAAGCGCGTGATTATTTCGTGTCCGGTCGGCGTGACCACGATTTCTTCTTCGATGCGAGCTGCGCTCCAGCCGTCAGTAGAAGGCCAGAAAGTTTCGAGCGCGAAAACCATTCCGGGTTCGAGGGTCTGCGGATGCTCGAGCGAAACCAAACGCGAGATGACGGGCTTTTCCCAAATCGCAAGGCCGATACCGTGGCCATATTGCAGCGCGAATGCGGCTTCCTCATTGGGGAAGCCGAAGTCCTGCGCCCTGGGCCAGACGGCCGCGATCTCCGCAGTGTTGCGCCCGGGACGGATCAGTTCGATGGCGGCATCTAGGTAATCGCGGCAGCGCTTGTAGGCGTCGACCATGGCATGCGACGCGTAGCCGACGGTGAAGCAACGGTAGTAGCAGGTGCGATATCCCATGTAAGAATGCAAAATGTCGTAATAAACGGGATCACCGGGGCGCAGCACCCGGTCGGAGAAGACGTGCGGATGGGGATTGCAGCGCTCGCCGGAAATTGCATTCACCGCTTCAACGTATTCCGAGCCAAGATCGTAGAGAACTTTGCTGACTAGCCCAACCGCTTCGTTTTCACGCATGCCCGGCTTCATGGCGCGATAGAGTTCGTCGTAGGCGGCGTCGACCATCATCGCGGAGGTGTTGAGCAGTGAGATTTCGTCTTGTGTTTTGATGACGCGGGCGTTGGACATGAGTTCCTGGCCATCGACGACCTGAATGCCTTCGCGCTGCAATGCGAAAAGAACCGGAAGCTCGATGATGTCGATGCCGACCGGTTCTTTATGCAAGCCGCGCATTTCGAGCTCAATGCGAATCTTTTTGGCGACGTCTTCGGCGCGTCCATGCTCCGGCGACATGGTGCCACGCAGCATGGAAATTCCGGGCCGCGAGCGCTCGCCGAGCCATGGGCAATTCAGTTGATGGTGCTTGGCGGCGGATCCGAAATCCCAGAGAATCGGCTCGTCATTTTGCGGCAGCAGCGCGAAGCGGTTGGCCTTGTCCTGGGCCCATGTGCCAATGTGCGTGGAGGTCAGGTAGCGCACGTTGTTCATATCGAAACATAGCAGCGCTCCCATCGAGGACTTTGCGAGAAGATCTTTCGCTTTTTGCAGACGCTCGCGACGGAGGCGATCGAAATCGATTCGATTTTCCCAATCGACTGCCATAGTTCCATGAGTTTTTAGTGCCATAAAATCAGCTCCTAGCTATTAGCTTCTGGCTCGAGCGAGGCCTGTACGACCCTCGCGAGAGCCGCCGAGACGACTGCGCTACGACTTGCCACACATTTTCCGAACTGCATCAAATACTGTTTTCTCCGTTGGTACGGTTGCATCTTCGAGCGGCGGTGAAAATGGAATGGGAACGTGCATCGCACCCATTCTTTTCACCGGCGCATCGAGATCGTAGAATGCGCCCTCGGCGATTACGGCGGCAAGCTCAGCGGTGACGCCGTAGCGTCCATAGCCTTCGTCGAGCACGATCACGCGCGAGGTTTTCTTCACCGAGTCGATCAGAGTTTTTTCATCCAGCGGCCAGGTCGTACGCGGATCGACGACTTCCGCGCTGATGCCATCCTTCTCTAATAAGATCGCAGCGCCGAGCGCCACTTGCACCATGCTGCTGGTGGCTACCAGCGTAATGTCATCGCCGGCGCGTTTCACATCCGCGACGCCCAACGGGATCGTGTAATCCTCTTCCGGAACCGGGCCTTTAAGCTTGTACATCATCTTGTCTTCAAAAAAGACGACCGGGTTCTCGTCGCGGATCGCGGCTTTCAGCAGGCCTTTCGCATCGTAAGGCGTCGAGGGTAAAACCACTTTCAATCCCGGCACGTGGCTGAACCAGGCATGCAGGGACTGCGAATGCTGGGCGGCGGAGCGGCGCGTCGCACCCAATGTCGTTCGCATCACCATGGGAACTTTCCAGTGCCCGCCTGACATGTAGTGTGCTTTCGCGGCCTGGTTAACCATTTGATCCATGGTTAGGGTGATGAAGTCGCCGAACATAATGTCGACGACCGGACGCAGGCCCGTCATGGCTGCACCCACGGCAACTCCGGTGAAACCAGCTTCAGAGATTGGAGTATCGACTACGCGCTTCGCGCCAAACTCCTCGACTAATCCGGAGAGAACCTTGAAGGGCGTGCCCGCTTCCGCAACATCTTCGCCGAGGATGCAGACACGCGAGTCGCGGCGCATCTCTTCGGCGAGCGCCTCCCGCACGGCCTGCGCAAATGTGAGTTCGCGTTCAGGCATAAACGTGCTTCTCCACTTCGTCCACGCTGGGGTAAGGCGCAGAGATGGCGAACTTCACCGCGGCTTCCATGATGTTGCGAACCTCCGAATTAATTCGATCGAAACATGCGGCATCAGCGTAGCCCTGCTCGACCAGCCACTTCGCTAAAACCTGGATGGGATCGCGATCCGTCTTCCAGAGGTGTTCTTCCTGCTTGGAGCGGTAGTATTCGCGATTGATGTCGCCGACGTGATGTCCGCTGTAACGGTAGGTATCGCACTGCAGGAATGTTGGTCCGCCGCCCGAGCGCGCACGCTTCACCAGACGACTCGCGACCTCATGCACCGCGCGAACGTCCTGCCCATCGACGCTCGCGGCCTCGATACCGAAAGCGGTGGCGCGGCCAAGAATGGTGCCGGCCGTAGTCTCCTGATAGTGCGTGTATTCGTTGTATTGATTGTTTTCGCAGACGTAGATCACGGGCAGAGTCCACAATTGCGCGAGGTTCATCACTTCGTAGAGCGAACCCTGGCCGAGTGCACCTTCTCCGAAAAAGCAGACTGCCACGCGATCCGTGCCCAGATATTTCGCGGCGAAAGCCGCGCCGGTCGCGATGCCGACGCTGCCGCCGACAATCGCGTTGGCGCCGAGGTTGCCGGTGGCGGGATCCGCAATGTGCATCGATCCCCCTTTGCCGCGGCAATACCCGGCTTCTTTTCCGAGCAATTCGGCGAACATGCGATCTGGCGATGCGCCTTTTGCGAGGCAATGTCCGTGGCCCCGGTGCGTGCTGGTGATGTAGTCATCGACGCGCAAGGCTTCGCAGATTCCCACGGCCACAGCCTCTTCCCCGCTATATAAATGAGCGAGTCCGGGCATGAGAGCGCGGGTGTAGACCTCGTTCACCTGCTCTTCGAAGAGCCGGATGCTTACCATCTGGCGGTAGGCGTGGAGCCATTTTTCTTTTTCAGCCGTGGTATCGCGGCCGACTTCCGGCTTAGACGTCGCTGTCGTCATTTTTTCGGGCCTCCGGCAGTAACCGGCGTCGACACTCCAGACATGGCGGCCAGCACATCGAACATGCAGGCGAAATCATATTTCGTCCAGCCCATGCCGCGGGCCGCGGTTAAGATTTCATTGCTGGTTGCAGTGGTGGGGAGTGGCACATCGAGTTGACGGCCCAGGTCCATCGCGAGGACCATATCCTTCTGCATCATGTTCACATCGAACCAGGCCTCTTCCGGCTGTTGCAGGACGAATGGGCCGCGATATTGAATCATGGGTGACGCGATTGCGCTATGAACCAGTACGTCGACCGCAGTCTCGCGCGGGATTCCACTTTTCTCGGCGAGCAATACTCCTTCAGAGAATGCCAGCATCTGCACGGCAAGACTTATATTCACTGCGATTTTCATCGACAACGCGAGGCCGTTGTCACCAACGTGGGTCACTTTGGGCCCTATGTCGAGCAGCAGTGGCTTTACCTTCTCGAAGGTCTCGCTCCGTCCGCCGACCATCACAGAAAGCCTACCTTCCTGTAACGTAATCACGCTGCCGGAGACGGGCGAGTCGACCATGTCCGCGCCCTTCTCGCGAACTTTCGCAGCGAGCGCACGGCTCACGTTGGGGCCTATCGTGCTCATGTCGATGAAAATCTTGCCTGCGCTTAAGCCAGCCAGCATTCCGTCGGGACCTTCGGTAACGGCGGCGGTGGCGGCGGCATTGGTCACCATCGCGAAAGTGAAATCGGAGACGGTCGCGGCAGCGCGTGGCGAATCGGCCCACTGCATTCCTTTTTCAACCAGCCACTGGGCTTTGGCGCGCGTGCGGTTGTACCCGGTTACGGTGTGTCCCTTGCTGAGCAGACGATTGACCATCTGGCTGCCCATCACTCCCAGACCAATAAATCCGAGTTTCGCCATCCGCCACTGCCTCCAAACCTTGGTTCGAACCGAAACGCTGTACGTTGAGAAAACTTATGAAGTAAGTCTTGATGCCGCCGGGGCCGATTTCCCAGGACGCTTACCCGGGGGGGAAACCTGTGAATCCTGGCGCACTTGCTCGAGATGGGCCCGCATTGCGCTGCGAGCCTTCTCTGGATCTCGCCGCTCCATGGCCTCCAGGATGCGCTTGTGATGGACCTGGCCACGCTGCGGGCCGCCTTCCACGTTGAAGATCTTTATCCGCTGCTCGCGCAGCAGGCCCACGATGGAATCGATCAAAGAAAGAATCAGCGGATTGGCAACCGCCTCCGCCAAGGCGAGGTGGAAGTCGAGGTCGGCTTCGATGTAGGCCGCCGGATCTTTCTGGGCGCGGTCCATGACCGCGACCGCCTCACGCATGGCGGCCAGATATTCCTCTTCGATTCGCTCCGCAGCCAAGGCAGCGATTCCGGGCTCCAAAATCAAGCGTAGCTCCGCCAGATGCGTGGAGCTCTCCTGCTGGCCGATCTTCACCATCAAATCGAATGATTGACGCGCCGCGTGCGTAGTTCCATCCGTAATGAACGTTCCACGGCCGGAGTAGGCCTCGACCAAACCCTTTTCGCGGAGCGCCTTGACTGCCTCGCGCACGGCGGTGCGGCTAACGCCGAGCCGCTGGGCCAACTCACGTTCCGCGGGGAGTTGGTCGCCGGGTTTCAGCGAGCCATTCAGGACGGACTCCTCGATCTGCTGGACGATTTGTTCGTACAGGCGCGAAGTCCGGACGACTTTGTACACTGGAATTTCTCCCGCACGGGCCAGTTTTGGGGAACCGGCGTTGGTCTGGCTACTATACCGCAGGTCCAGCGCTTGCGGTGGGGCTTTGACGGTGACGGGAGAAGAGCCGAGCATTGTTGGTATTCAGGTACGGTGGTATGACAGCTAGGACGATAGCATTCCGCGCCAGTGCGATGCAAGCATTATCGAAAAATGGATTTTCCCGCACAAGTGCAGCAAACCTCTAATTTTTCAGCTTTACCACTAAGGCTCACCACGCGGCATGAACTCGAAGAACTCGGAGAATTTGCTTGACTTCATTCGGGAAGCAATGGTATGGCTGTCGGACCAGAATAACGGAGGAAGTTCCGATGACATTCCGAAGTACCGCCCTGTCCGCGGGTCACGTGACGGCAATCGCCCGGAACGCTCTTTTTGTTCTCGCTCTAAGTCTGATGAGTGCGCGCACGATGGCACAGTCCACTGCCGGACGCGTGCTGGGCACTATCACGGACCAGAGCGGCGCCTCCGTTGCCGGAGCAGCCGTGGTGGTTACCGACACACAGCGCGGCACATCGCGGAGCCTGACGAGCGACGCCTCTGGCAACTATGCGGCTCCCGACCTGACCCCGGGAATCTACAAAATTCGGGTTGAGGCAAGAGGCTTCAAGTCGGAGGAGCGGCCCAGCATTACGGTCGAAGTTGCGACCGACGTTCGCGCGGATTTCGCGCTGCAGCCGGGCAACGTCTCCGAAGTCGTGACTGTTAGTGGAGACGTACCTCTGCTCAACACAACCTCCGCCACTCTTGGAGGCACGCTGAGCAACCAGGAAATCAACGACCTGCCACTCAACGGCCGCAACTACGAAAACCTGTTGCAGCTTCGTCCTGGCGTAATTCGATATCCAGGAGGAGGATTCTCGACCACGAGCGCCGACGGGTTGCGCGCTGAAGACAACGCCTACTTCGTCGAAGGCTTATTCAACAGCGAGCCCTATTCCGGACAAGCGATTATCAATGGCGCGGGAATCGCGGGTGACTCGGCGACAATTTTGCCGATCGATGCGATTCAGGAATTCAACCTGCAACAAAACCCTCCCGCAGAATACGGATGGAAACCGGGAGCGACCGTAAACGTGGGCTTGAAATCGGGCACGAATCGCGTGCATGGCACTGCATTTGGTTTTGGCCGCGACGGCGCACTGGATGGGAGGAACTATTTCAACGACGATCCGAATCCCAAGCTGACTCGAACTCTGGAGCAGTTTGGCGGCAGCCTGGGCGGACCTATCATCAAGGATAAGGCGTTCTTCTTTGCGGCCTACGAAGGCCAGCGCTATAACGTGGGCAACTCATTCGGGGGCGTAACCAGTCCATCAATGGTGCACATGACTCCGAATGGAACATGCTCCTTCGGCTTTGTGGGAGACTGCGCCGACAGCATTCCGGATGCAATCGCGGATATCACAGAGCCGGCCGCTAAGTCGGCTGGCGTCATCGTGAGCCCCGCCAGCCTGCTTATTTCAGGGTGCTCTTTGTCGGGTGGTGCGGTCACGTGCAACGGCTCAGGATTTCCGACCAACACGGCACAGAGCATCAATATCACCAACGGATTTAATAACGTCGTGCACGTCGACAATGTGGTCACCAAGGTTGATTACAACCTGAACGAACGCCAGACCATCAGCGGCATGTACTTTTTTGGAAATAATTCAGGCACGGTCGAGGATTTCCCCGAGCTGCAAACGAAATGGCTCTCTGATATTCACACCCGTGCGCAAGTGGTCGGCGGCAATTGGATTTGGACTCCCAACGCCCGCCTAGTGAACGAGGCCCGCGTTGGCTACAACCGGCTCTACCAGCCTACTCTGCCGGGCGACCTCAATACGCCTGCCTCCGCTTACGGCCTGGATACAGGTGTAACCGGACCCGAAACCGGCGGTCTGCCACGCATTGGTTTCGGCGGCTACTTTTTCCCCGGGCTCGGTGGTTTCAAGTGGCCCAAGTTCCAGGGACCAGATTCGATCACGCAGTTTGTGGATCACATCTCCTACACCGTGGGCAAGCACTCCTTGAAATTCGGCGGTGAGATCCACTACGACGACGTGAGGAACGCGGCCTACGGCAATGCCCGCGGCAGCATCAATTTCCTGGGCGGTGTTGTGAGCCCGAACCCCGGTCCTAACGGTTCTAGCCCGCTCGAAGATTTCTTTGCGGGCGCGCCTCTCAAATCGACGGTAACGGTGGGAAATCCGACCCTGCAATTGCATAACTGGGCGTACGCGGGTTTTTTCCAGGATGACTTTCGGGCCACCAGGAATCTGACCATCAACTTCGGCGTTCGGTACGAATTCAGCACTGTGCCTCAGGAAGCTCACAATCTGCTCGGAAATTTTGATCCAAACGTTGGTCTGGTACAGGTCGGCCATCAGATCAGCAGCCTTTGGAACCCGGATCATACGAACTTTGGGCCGCGCTTTGGCTTCGCATGGGATATCGGAGGAAACGGCCGAACTGTGCTGCGCGGCGGTGGCGGATTGATCTACGAAACCGTGAACTGGCAATCGTTTGTCGCCTTCAACAATGCCTTCGGTCCGGGCAGCGTTCCAACCGGTGCTCCAATCGACGCCGCGGGAGATACATCTGGCGGCACGATCACTACGGGAAACCTCACCGTGAAGAATATCGCGAACTACCCCACCACATGGGATGCCGCGAATGGGCCGCTTTACGGCGGCAGCAAGATCAACTGCTTCAACAGCCCGTGCCCCATTATGACCGTTAGCCGCGGCCTTACCACACCTTATGTGTGGAACTGGACGTTAAACGTGCAACATGCCTTCACCACGAACCTTTCGATTGAGGCCGCCTACGTGGGAAATCACGGCACGAATTTGACAGGAATTAGGGATATTAACCAACCGCCGGTGGGATCGGGGTGGCCTGCGGCGGCTATTACTGCGTGTATAGCGTCGGGCTACACCGACCCTAACAATTGCGCGCCCGATAGCACCGGAGGCGAAGAGGCGAATCGGCCATTCGCGACGAAGTTTCCCTACCTGTCCAATATTTTCCAGATGGGAAACGTCTATCGGTCAAACTACGACGGGCTTCAAGTCACGCTGAATGCGCGCAACTACCATGGCCTGAGCATGGTCGCGGGCTACACCTACTCGCACGCGCTCGATGATGTGGGCGCGAACTGGGATTTCGGCTATGGCTCAGGCTTGCCGCAGAACGCTCACAACCCCGCCGCCGAATATGCCAACAGCGATTTCGACATCCGGCATCGCTTGACTGTGTCACTCACTTATGCGATTCCCGGTCGCAAGGGTTTCGGACAGCTGCGCGAAGGTTGGGAGGTCAACTCGATCATCACGCTGGAAAGCCCGCAGTACTGGGGACCGATGGACGAGGGAACCGATTCCGCTGGTGTGGGGCCCTTGCCGGTAAGCCCGCCCGCCAACAGTCCGATTCGGTGGAGCTTCTACGGCAAGACCTCCGACTTCAAGTCACAGAAGGGAGTTGGCATTCCATACTTCTCCGGCGCGTCCAACCCAGCCTGCGTAGCGCAGGCGGCGGCCGTGGATGGAGGAACGGCGGGACGTTCGACAGCTTCTCTGAATCTGTTTGGTTGCTACGCGAACGGCAGCTCGGTAATGATTCCGCCGCCCTTGGGTGAGTTTGGCAATATGAGCCGGAACATGTTCGAGGACACCGGTTTCAGGAACTTCGATTTCTCCGTGGCCAAGAATTTCCATTTCGGAGAAACTATGCGGCTCCAGGGCCGCGTCGAGTTCTTCAACATCTTCAATCATCCTAACTTCGCCAACCCCTACGGCGGTCAAAATGGATTTGGCTTGAATGATCCGTCGGTTCGTCCTTTTGGCTGCGGCTGCGCCACGCCAGATATTGCCGCCGCGAACCCAGCAGTAGGATCAGGCGGACCACGCTCTGTGCAGTTGGGATTGAAACTTACGTTCTAGTGGTGCAGGCAATATGAATGTGCGGGAAGGCCGGGCGACTTCCGTCCGGCCTTTTTTCTGCGGCTCGCATAACACGCGAGCCCGAAAAAGGGGGCTTAGTATGAACGTAAGAGAACTGTTTTTTGGGGCGGCTTTTCTATTGGGATGCTTCGCATTAATCTCCCCTCGCGCTTCCGCTCAAAAAGAGGAGCGGCGCGAGCGCACGATCGATGAGATCAAGTCCGAGGCCATTCATCGCGCCGAAGTTGGGCAGTACCCGCTGATCGGGCTCGACCCAGGCGACGTGAAAGAGGCTTTCGAGAGCATCCACACCAGCGATAAAGATGAATGGGCCGCCGGCTTTATGCGCGTTGCGGATCGCTACTTCAACGAAGCAAAGTCGCTCGATAAGTCCGACCCTGCCAAAGCGAACGCCGATTACATACGGGCGTGGCGGCTTTACTCGTTCGGGCGCTGGCCGATTCCGTCGTCGCCAGGCAAGCAACGCTCCTACGAAAAAGCCCTCGAAGCATTCCTGGATCACGCTCGATTTTTCGATCCTCCGCTCGAGATTGTACATATTCCCTTCGAAGGCAAGGAAATCATCGGCTATTTGCGGTTGCCGAAAAATGCGAAGGGGGCGGTTCCGCTCGTGATCGCGGTGAATGGATTGGATAGCCGCAAGGAGGATTTGACGGAGAGTTTCAGCGCGATTCTTCCGTTTGGGATTGGCTATCTTGCGGTCGATGGTCCCGGGACCGGGCAGAATCCCATTAAAGTCAGCGAGACTGCGGATCGCATGCTTTCACGCGTGATTGATTACGCGCAGTCGCGGCCTGAGGTTGATAAGAACCGCCTCGCACTGCACGGCGTGAGCTGGGGCGCCTATTGGGCGACAAAGATGGCAATCGTCGAACGGGCGCGGCTGCGCGGCTGCAGCGCGCAATCCCCGCCGGTGGACAGGTTCTTTCAGAAAGATTTCTTGATGACCAAGCTGTTGGGCAATCGCGAATACTTGTTCGATCAGGTGCCCGCCCTCATGAATATTCTGGAGGGAGTGCACACGCTAGACGAGATGGGCGAGTTTCTACCGAAGCTGTCGCTGGTACACGAGGACCTGCTGGGCAAGCCGATGGCGCCGATGCTGATCATCGCCGGAGTTCTCGACACGCAGGTTCCCATCGAAGACGAATATCTGCTGCTGAGTAAGGGAGACGTGCCGAAAGAGGCTTGGATCAATCCTCACGGAGGACATCTGGGACGGCAGGTGGGAGTGTGGCCGGATCCCTTGATTTTCAAACAAGTAATTATTCCATGGTTGGTGAAAACCCTGCAGGCTCCGGCGAACTAAACAATTGTTGTGGCGGGGAGGGCTCTGGTCCTCGGCATCGACCGCTTCATGAGCATGTTCCGCGGACTCGTTAATATGATTGGAAACGGCGTCGCTACGCTGGTCGTGGCGCGCTGGGAGAATGAGTTGGGGCGGGAGGCACTGCGGCGCAAGCTGGCGTAAAGGACAACCCTGCCCCTTCCCGTATTGGTCCAGGAGGCATTCTTTAGTAACCATTACTGCACAATTTTCGCTGCACGTTAACATTCTTGAAATATCTTCCAAGTAACATATTTGCAGGAGGCTGCCATGGGCTCGCTGCGCGGTTCGAAATCGCTTCCGCTGCAAGTGGCGGCCGTCTGTTTCCGCAGGCAGGGAGCGGCAGTGGAGTTTCTGCTGGTCAACACGAACGGCGGAAACAAGTGGACTTTTCCCAAGGGATCGCCGGAGGCTCGCCTCTCTCATAGCCAAGCCGCAGAGCGGGAAGCCGCGGAGGAGGCCGGAGCGCTCGGTACCATCGAGCCGCGCCACTTCCATCTGTACATTCACTCCAAAGGCGTGTTCTGGCAGCCGGGCGGGGTGCAGGAGTTTGTTGTAAAAGCTTTTCTGATGGAAATCCACGAATTGCGCCGACCCGACGAACCCATGCGCCAGCCCACCTGGTTCAGCGCGGAAGAAGCCCGGAAACGGCTGGCTAAAGGCCGTGAAGTGAAGTATGCGCACGAACTGCAAGCCGTGATCGATCGCGCCCTCGAGCGCATTCACGTTCACAGCGAATTGTGGGGGAAGTATCCAGAAAGCCGTAACGGGCGCGCCGCCGCACACCCCTGAACGCCACTAAGCCGCGATCGCCCTCAGGGGGCTTAAAGCTCTCGTCCTCTTTGGCTGTTGACGGCAGGGCTAAAAGAGGTTGCGGAAAAAGTCGTTGAGAGTGCTAGAAGCATACCGCAGGCGCTAAAGCGCGGACGTATGTTCAACGACTTAACGGCACGAGTGAACTCGTGCCCTTCCCTTTTCGTGGAGAATCTTTGAGTTTTTCCGCAACCTCTAAAGCCGTGCCCTTCCCAAACCATTTACGAAATGGCTTCCAATTTTGTGAGACGATGAATCCAGCCCATGATTCAGCTTTCTGGCGCCGGAAAACGCTTCGGCCACAAACTTCTTTTTGAGAACACCGACTGGCTGATTACGCCGCGCGATCGCGTTGGCCTGGTGGGCGCGAACGGCACCGGCAAATCCACGCTGATGAAGATTCTTGCCGGGTTGGACACGCTCGACTACGGCTCGCTCACCATTGCCAAGGGAACTACGGCCGGATACCTGCCGCAGGACGGCCTCACTCTTTCCGGCCGTACTGTCTTCGCGGAGTGCATGTCGGTATTCACGGAACTTCACGCCATGGAGCGCGAGTTGGAAACGCTTACTCATCGCATCTCCGAACTCGATCATGAGAGTCTTGAGTATGCCGATGTCGCAGACCGTTATCACAGCCTGGAACATGAATTCCGAACGCGCGACGGTTATTCGATTGAAGCCGACGTCGGCCGCGTATTGATGGGGCTGGGGTTTCGAAAGGCAGATTGGGAGCGACAGACGGATGAATTCTCCGGCGGCTGGCAGATGCGGCTCGCGCTCGCGAAACTGCTGCTTCAGAAGCCCAACCTGCTGTTACTCGATGAACCGACCAACCATCTCGACTTGGAAGCACGGAACTGGCTGGAAGAATATCTGCACAATTATCCGCACGCCTTCGTTCTGATCTCGCACGACCGTTATTTTCTCGACGTAACCGTCAACAAAATTGCGGAGATTTGGAACAAGCGCTTCTGGTTTTACACCGGCAACTACGACAAATTTCTGGCGCAGAAGACGCAGCGCAACGAGCAGCTGCAAGCAGCATATCGAAATCAGCGCGACCGCATCGAGCAGCTCGAGGTTTTCATCAATCGTTTCCGCTACCAGGCGACGAAAGCGAAGCAGGTACAGAGCCGCATCAAGGAACTGGAGAAGATCGAGCGCATCGAGGTTCCTCCCGAAGAGAAGACGATTCACTTTTCCTTCCCGCAGCCCAAGCCGAGCGGACGGATTGTGGCCGAGTTCGAGGGCGTAGCCAAAAGCTATCCGGCCAAAAGCGGCGCGGAGATCAGCCGCTCAGGGGCAAGTGGGGAGAAAGAAGTTTTCCGTGAAGTGAATTTCTTGATCGAGCGCGGCGACCGCATCGCGCTGGTGGGAATCAACGGAGCGGGCAAATCCACGTTGATCAAGCTGCTGGCAGGCGCGGAACTTCCCACGCAGGGGGAGTTCCGCCTCGGCCACAACGTTCAGGCCGACTACTTCGCGCAGGATCAGTACAAAGAGCTCGATCAGGATGCACGTATTCTCGACGATCTGGGGGCGGAGTCGCCACGTTCCACCCAGACCGAACTGCGCAGCCTGCTGGGATGCTTTCTATTTTCCGAAGACGATGTATTCAAAAAAATCGGAGTGCTTTCCGGCGGTGAGCGCGGACGCTATGCGCTGCTGCGCCTGCTACTGCATCCGGCAAATTTTCTGCTGCTCGACGAGCCCACCAACCACCTGGATCTGCGTGCCAAAGACGTGTTGCTCGATGCATTAATGGAATACACCGGCACCGTCGTATTTGTGTCGCACGACCGTTACTTCATCGATAAGCTGGCGACGCGTGTTTTCGAAATCGGCGACGGGAAAGTTGAGGTCTATCCCGGCAACTACGAGGACTATCTCTGGCGCAAACAGGGTGGAAGTGCAAAACAGAATGAGGCGATTCGCCAACAACTAAGCGCGACTGAGCCGGCCCTTCAAACTCCTTCCAACGGTAATCGTCGTTCCCGCGACCTTTCCTCAAGCGACTCGCCTTCAGGTAATGACGCGCCTGATTCCGGCAAGATGAAGCGGATGAATCCCCTCAAACGCAAGAAGATGGAAGAGCGCGTCCATGAACTGGAAACAGAAATCAGCCGAGTGGAAGACTCCATTGCCCAGTGTGAAACGGCCATGCAGGACTTTAAAAGCGCCGAGGAAAGCCAGCGCCAGGCGCAGGAGTTGGAACAGCGTAAATCCGCACACGCCGCCTTGGTGAAGGAATGGGAAGATCTGGCGCAGTCACTGCAGGAGGCCGATTAACGGCCCATCCCGCCGCGCAACCGTACAGCCTCTTCCGTAATCTCGAAGGATTGCTTACCTGTGTGAAATAGTCAGATTGGCCTATGGGACACGAACTGACCGGCGGCCCAAAATTCCAGACCCAGCGCAGGCCGGCGAAAACAATGTGCGGCGCGCGGAACCGAGGAAGGTCGCAATGCTTCAACCGTCAGACTACACATACAACGGAAAATCAGCCTCGCCAAATTCGAACCCAAACTCCTTCAATCCGGTAAAGACCGTCACCGCACCCATCGAGCAGGCCACAATCGGCCGCACGCTTGTGATCAAGGGTGAGCTCAGCGGCTCCGAAGCGCTCTACATTGATGGCCGCATCGAAGGCAAGATCAGCATGCCAGATAACCGCGTCACCATTGGCCGCAACGGCATTGTGCAAGCCAACATCACCGCCCGCGAAGTCGTGGTCCTGGGCAAGGTGAGCGGAAACATCGAGTGCAGCGATCGTGTGGATATCCGCAGCGAAGGCTCGGTCACAGGAGACGTTTCCACAGTACGCATCAGCGTAGAAGACGGTGCCGTGCTCAAAGGCGGGATTGAAGTACGCAGCGGCGAGCATAAGCAGAACAAAGCACAGACGCAGTCGAAACCTGTGGAAGCCCCGAAGCCCGGTGCCGCAGAGCCAGCAAAGGCGATGGCAGCGCCCACCAGCGCGTAATCGCTTCACGGCCGATATCGCAAGATCAAAGGGCACGCTCACGCGTGCCCCTGTTTCTTTCGAGTTCTTTTTCTGACCTGAACCTCTACAACCGATCTCGCCTACCTACTTGTTCTCTTTTGCCTTCAAGTCCAAAGCCGCGGAATTCATGCAATACCGAAGCCCTGTCGGGGCGGGACCATCCTCAAAGACGTGCCCCAGATGGGCGCCACAGTTGGCGCAGCGGGCCTCGGTGCGGACCATCCCATAGCTTGAATCCTTGTGTTCTTCGACCTTGCCTTCGCCCGCGGGCTTAAAGAAACTTGGCCAGCCCGTTCCGGAATCGAATTTCGTGGAGGAATCGAACAACGGCTCACCGCAGCAGACACAGTGGTAAGTGCCCGCGTCCTTCGTCTTCCAGTATTTCCCGCTAAAGGCGGGCTCCGTACCTGCTTCACGAGTTACGTGATACTGCTCCGGCGTCAGCTTCTGTTTCCACTCAGTTTCACTTTTTGCCAATTTTTCTGCCATGTATGCTCCCCAGTTTAGAACTGCTTTTTGCATCACTTTATCGGATGATCATGTTTGACTTGGACTATCCGTTAGATGCTCCACTGTCGAAAAAGAGGCGAATCTGATAGGTGGCTGCGCTCCCGATCACATCTTGTCCTGCTTTGTCTGTGACATCCGTCACAGTCACATTGTGACATCCAAACTTGTGGTGCACAGCCTCGGCAGGCGAGTATCGCTGAAACGTCTGCGAGTACCAATGGCCCGGCGTCCCCCTCCAAGAGGCTCCGGGCCGCTTTTTGATTAATCCGCGAGTTTCTCCCCAATGTTGCGGTACTTGCCTCTGAAGAACAACAACGGTTCGCCTTCGCGCACCACTACTTCCTCGACCTCTGCGATAAAGATTGTGTGATCGCCGGCGTCCTGCGCTGATTTCAGCCGGCATTCCAGATAGGCGAGCGCGCCATGCAATATCGGAGTGCCCTGCGCCGTGCGGTCGAAATGCGCCCCAGCCTCCGCTTCGGCGCGTTCACCCTCGGTACGCTGATCTTCGTTGTGCTGATCTTGGGCGTGCTGATCTTCAACGCGCTGGTTCGCAAGCGAATCGGTGGAAACCGCCCGGGCGTAGTATTCGGAGACCGCCCGGTGGTCCGCAGACAGAATGTTTATTCCGAAACGCTTCCTGGCATGAAGATGAGCGTGAGTGCGGGCGGTATGGTCCACGCACACAAGGATGAGCAGCGGATTGAGGGAGACGGAGGCGAACGCATTGGCGGTCATGCCGTGAACCTCGCCGTCCAAGTCCACCGTCACGATAGTCACTCCGGTAGCGAAGCATCCCATCGCCTTTCGGAATTCGAGTGGACTGACGCTCATGTCTGCTGAGTTTCCCTGCCCGCGATTGCCTACATTATCATGCTGCGGCCCGCCGGGGTCGGCGAGTGAAATCGTGATTTTCGACAGTTATCAATCGGTCTTGCGAAACAAGTTCTCTGAGCTGCTGGACTGAGCGGGCTGGTCGAGGTTGGGTAGTTGCTGCAACCATCTCTGCAAAAAGTCATCGGAATCGAACTGGATTATCTCGATAGGCCCGGTTCGCCCTCTTGCGTAAATCACGCGACGCGACACATGATGCGACGAAGGCCCTGTGCTGACGGTACGGACCCCTTCGATCTGCTTCAAAGGAAAGACTTCCTCCCGAAATACGACGCGGAGGCGGATTTGCGATTCTTCAATCACAAGGCGCGAACGCAAAACCGTCGCCACCATAAAAACACCACAGAACATGAGGAGGGCTCCTACGAACACTCGCCCGAGGGCCGTCGGAATATTCGCCGACGCGAGGCCACGAGTGGCAAGAGGGACTGAGGTTGCAATCAATAACGCTGCAACCAACAGGTACAAGCCACTCTTTGAGACTTTCATCCGATACTCATGGCTGGTGGGTTCTAGTTGCTGGGACTCCATAGTGCGCCTAGTTACTGCCGCCTTTTTATCACAACTAAATTTAGCAGAGCATTTCCCTCATCATTGTCATTTCTTAGGCCGCCGGGCCACTGTCCAAGAACCGTCACAATTGGCGATAGATTGACCCCCCTGCTAGAGCCGGGGGTCAGGGCTCAGTGGACGGGCAGATTTGTGTTGACTGGGCACCGACCCCAGGCTGACCACTGATGTATGATTCGATGCAGCAGACCACCTGCGGAATCCAGCACCATGACCCCATCGTCAACTGAGACCGCCGCCCAGGAACATGTTTCATCGTGCGCAGCAGAACTAGGCGAGTGGGCGCCCGGGTTGCCCATCTCGCGAGGCCTGGCTCTGCGACTGATTCTCTGCGGTGACGACGATCTCTCCGCGCTGCTCGCTGCCGCACGCGCTGCCAAAGAAAACTTCAAGCCCGGAGTTATCACCTATTCCCGGAAGGTTTTCCTCCCGCTGACCAACCTCTGCCGCGATTACTGCGGTTATTGCATCTTCCGCCGCGATCCCGGAGAGCCGGGCGCGCATACCATGACTCCGGAAGAAATCCTTTCCACTGCCCGCGCCGGAGAAATGATGGGATGCAACGAGGCCCTGTTCAGTCTTGGCGACAAGCCGGAACTCATTTTCCCCGAAATGCGCGAGACGTTGCGACGTCTTGGCTACAAATCTACGCTGCACTATCTGGAAGCCATGTGCGAGCTTGTGCTGCGCGAGACAAATTTGCTGCCGCACCCAAACCCGGGCCTGCTAAGCGCGGAGTGGATCTCCCGCCTGGCTGCCGTTTCCCCTAGTATGGGTCTCATGCTGGAAAGCACCAGCAACTCGCTGCTCGCTGCGGGCGCGGCCCACGACAACGCTCCCGACAAAGTCCCGGCCAGGAGACTGCGTACCCTCGAGGAGGCTGGAAAGTTACGAGTTCCCTTCACTACTGGCCTGCTGATCGGTATCGGTGAAACTCCTGAAGACCGCGTCGATACGCTGCTGGCGATTCGCGACTTGCACGAGCGCTACTGTCACATCCAGGAAGTGATTGTCCAAAACTTCCGCTCCAAGCCAACTATTCCGATGGCGCACGTGCCAGAGCCCGGCCGTGGCGAGATGCTCCGCACAGCGGCGGTAGCTCGTTTATTAATGCCCAACGTCAATATTCAAGCGCCTCCGAACCTCAACGCGCCGTATTATGAGGAGTTACTGGATGCTGGGATCAACGATTGGGGAGGAGTCTCGCCACTGACGCCGGATTACATCAATCCCGAAAAGCCCTGGCCGCATCTGGAGGAGTTGCGGCTGCGAACCGAGAGCAAGGGATATCAGCTTCGCCAGCGTTTGCCAGTTTATCCGGAATTCTTACCGGAGCTGGAACACGCTTCGCGGCCAGAATTGTTGACGGAGAAGCTTCGAGCCGCCCGCAACATTGAGGGCCTCGCTAAAGGTACTGAAAAGAGGGCGGCATGATCTGTGTACTTACCGGAGGGACTGGCGGAGCCAAGTTTGTGGATGGTTTGCGCCAGGTCATTCCGGCGGAAGAGATCACGATGGTCGTCAACACCGGCGACGACTTGCTCTGGTGGGGTCTCTACGTCTCCCCAGATATCGATTCGATCACCTACGTTCTCTCCGGCCTGCTCAGCCGCGAGCGTGGCTGGGGCGTGAAAGGAGATACTTTTCTCTGCCTGCAGGCCATGGGACAACTGGGCGAGCCGACGTGGTTCCACACCGGCGATCGCGATCTTGCAGTACATCTGCTGCGTTCGCGCCTGCTGGCGGAGGGCAAGACGCTATCCGGGGCCACGGCGACGATCTGCGACAAGCTTGGTGTGAAAGCGCGCATCCTTCCGATGAGCGATTCGCGCGTGGAAACGCGGATCGATACGCCTTCCGGCGAGTTGAGTTTTGAAGAATATTTTGTGCAACGCTGGTATCAGGATCCGGTGAACTCGGTGCGTTTCGCCGGAGCCACCGACGCTGAGCCTGCCCCGGGAGTAATCGACGCCATAGTTTCTGCAGACGCGGTGCTCATAGCTCCCAGCAATCCTATTACGAGCATCGGCCCGATTCTTTCTGTGCCCGGAATCCGCGAGGCTTTGCGCAGCGCACGGGGCAAGGTTGCCGCCGTGAGTCCAATCGTCGGGAGCGCCCCCGTGGCCGGGCCGGCGGGGATTCTAATGACCGCGCAGGGGCTGCCTTGCTCCATCGCCGGTGTTGCTAAATGTTACGAAGATTTCCTCGACCTCCTGGTTTGCGATACGCAGGATGCGCGGGCGGCCGAAGTACTTCGACGAAGCGGCTTGCGGGTGCAATGTGCGCAAACCATCATGCGATCTGCTGAGGACCGGGCCGCACTGGCTCGAAGCGTGCTTTCATTCACAATACCCGGCTTGCATACCGACGGACCCGTTACCACCGACAAATCTGCAGCCCGCGCCGCCACTGATCAGCCGTGATTCTCGTTCCCGTGAAGAATCTGTCGGCGGCAAAACAGCGCCTTGCTGCCGTGCTGGATCAGGCTTCACGCACGAAATTAGCGCAAGCGATGTTGCACGATGTGGTGGACGCGATCGCCGCGTGGACACGCCGTCCTGCCTGCGCGCTTGTAACCAGCGACCACTTCGCCGTCGAATTGGCGCGACAGTACCATTTCGAAATCATCCCTGATCCTGCGAATCCCGGTGAAACTGGCGCCATCGAGATGGCTACACGCCTCTGTGTTGCGCGCGGCATCGACAGCACGCTGGTCATACCTGCGGACATTCCACTGATTCGGGCCGGCGAACTCGATCAGATTCTCGCGCACGCTCCTGCCGAAGGCTCGGTTCTGGTTCCTGCTGCCGACGGGCGCGGAACCAATGCCGCCTTCCGCCGGCCCGCGAATCTGTTCCCTCTGCGTTTCGGCAACGATAGCTTCAAGCCGCACCTCGCCGTCGCCCGGGCCACTGGTAAACCCTGCATCGTGCTGGACCTACCGAGCATCGGAGTGGACGTGGACAATCCTGAGGACCTGCAACAGCTTCTCGTGCACCCCGGCGAAACTCGTACGCAGAGCCTGCTTCGCCAGTGGAGACTTGACGGCGGCTCGCTTGCAACCGGCACGGAGGGCGTGTGAGCCGGTCACGTCCACAAAGGGAACGGCGAGGGCAGCAGAAGAAATCAGAATTGAACCAGCTTGAATTGAACCAGTTTCACACCGAACTCCGTGTCATCCCCATCACTCTCGCCGATGAAATCAGCCCCGGCGATTTGATTGCCGACAAACTCTTGCAATCCCTACAGGAACATAACGACACAATCGAACCCGGTGACATTCTTGTCGTCAAGCACAAGATCGTTTCCAAATCTGAGGGTCGCATCGTCGATCTGAGAACGATCAAACCGTCCGCCGACTCCGTTGCCTGGGCAAAGAAATACAAGTTGGACGCCCGCGTCGTCGAGCTTGCTTTGCGCGAGAGCCGCGCCATCATCCGCCGCAAGAATGGGGTATTCATTACCGAAACGCGGCACGGGTTCATCTGCGCAAACAGCGGCGTCGACGTTTCCAACGTTGACGGCGGCAGCCACGCACTGCTTTTGCCCGCGGATCCCGACCGCTCCGCGCGCAAACTTCATCGCGAGATCAAGCAGCGCACCTCGCTCGCCATCCCGGTTCTCATCACTGACACGTTCGGCCGTCCGTGGCGCGAAGGTCTGGTTGATTTCTGCATTGGTATCGCGGGCATGAAACCCATGCGCGACGATCGCGGACGCCGCGATCCTCACGGCTATCAGTTACAAGCGAGCCTTGAAGCCATCGCTGACGAACTGGCCTGCGCCGCCGGGCTCGTCTGCGGCAAGTTGAACCGCTCTCCGGCCTGCATCATTCGCGGATTTCGTTACGAAGCCGGCCGAGGGCGAGTGCGCGACCTGCTGCGCCCAGCTGCATCTGACCTATTCCGCTAAACTTCTTTTGCTTAACTTCGCTACACTGTACGAACGTGGGAATGCGTCCTGTAAGGAGGGAACCCGTGCCCCGCCAACTCTCGATAATGGAACTGGAAAGTTTTCCCTCTCTCGATTGGTTCGATGTTGCGGAGACCGTCTCGCCAGCCGTGCGATCTTCGCTGGAGCGAATCCTTGAAAATCAAAACGGCGACTCTATTTCCCTGTGTGAGGCATATGCACTCGCAAGCGTCGATGGCGACGACCTGCTTGGCCTGCTTGCGGCCGCCAATCTGCTTCGCGCCGAACTCTGCGGCAACCTCGTTACCTACGTCGTGAATCGCAACATCAACTTCACCAACATTTGTTTTGTCGGTTGCAAGTTCTGCGCCTTCAGCCGTGGCCCGCGCGAGTCGGACACATACTTTCTAGAGCCCGATCAGGTTGCGCAAAAAGCCATCGAAGCCTGGCAGCTCGGCGCCACTGAGGTCTGCATTCAGGGTGGACTGCCGCACGGATTGCCTCCGTTTTACTATCGCGACATCTTGCGCGCAGTGAAGAACGCAGTGCCTGGGATGCACGTTCACGCGTTCTCGCCCATGGAAATCGTCTATGGCGTTGAACTCACCGGCATGGCGCTCGCCGACTATCTTTCAATGCTTCGCGAGAATGGCCTCGGCACCCTGCCGGGAACGGCAGCTGAAATTCTCGACGATGAAGTCCGCAACATTCTGTCGCGCAACAAGCTTTCTACCGCGCAATGGATCGAAGTCATTAGCACCGCCCACCGCTGCGGCATTCGCTCTACTTCGACCATGATGTACGGACACACGGAAACGCCCGAGCACTGGGTTCGCCAGATGCGCTTGCTGCGCCAGATTCAGGATGAAACTGGAGGCTTCACCGAATTCGTCCCGCTCGGCTTCGTCCATCAAAACACGCTACTGTTTCAGCAAGGATTGGCGCGTTCCGGGCCTACTTTGGGTGAACATCTCAAAGTGCATGCGCTGGCGCGGCTTCTGCTGGCCGGATCGATCAACAACATCCAGGTTTCGTGGGTGAAGCTGAACCGCCGTCTCTCGCAACTCTGCCTGCACGCGGGCGCCAACGATTACGGCGGAACACTGATGGAAGAAAATATTTCGCGTGAAGCCGGAGCCACCGCCGGCCAGTACACCAGCCCGGAGGATTTTCAATCGCTGATCCTCGAAATAGGCCGCGTCCCAGCCGAGCGCAACACCACCTATACGCGCATCCAACTTAAGTTGCCGCTCGACGCGTTCACTGTCGAAGAAACGCGGGAGCCGCAATTTGCCTGACGCGCATCCCATCGCAATTCTGGGGGGAACAGGACCCGCAGGCATGGGCCTCGCCCTGCGCTGGGCGCGAGCAGGTGAGCCCATCATCATCGGATCGCGCGAGGCGCAGCGCGCGCAGGAAGCAGCCTCCGAGATCAGGAAGAAAGCCGGAAGCCAAGCCGTCGTCTCCGGACTGGAAAACTCTGCCGCCTGTGCCGCGGCCGATCTTCTGGTCCTTACGGTGCCGTTCGAGGGTCAAGCTACGCTGCTCAAGCAGCTAAAATCGGCGATCCGCCCCGGAAGCATTCTGATCGACGCCACCGTCGCTCTAGCGGCCAGCGTAGGCGGTCGCGCCTCGCGCACGCTTGGCGTCTGGCAAGGCTCGGCAGCGCAACAAGCAGCCGAACTCGTTCCAAAGGGAGTGAGCGTGGCTGCCGCGTTCCACAATCTGTCAGCTGAGTTATTGAATGGAGACGAAGCGCTCGACTGCGACGTCATTGTCTGCAGCGACGATGCCAACGCCGCTCAACTCGCGCGCTCGCTCGCCGCGAAAATTCCAGGCGTCCGTGCAATCGACGGCGGCAAATTGGAAAACGCCCGCACGCTGGAACAGATTACCGCTTTGCTTATTGGACTGAACACCCGTCACAAAGGACACGCAGGAATCCGCATCACCGGATTGCCGCCGGAAGCTTATCGCTAGAGTTAAGCCATCGCAGAAACCAACGAAAATTATAAGAGGAACACGAAGACCCTCAGGGGCTAAAGAGTGTGCGTGAGGACTCGTGCCGTCCCTTCGGGACTCGCTCCACTTTCCCAATTACCCCCGCACTTACGTGCGGGGCTATCACATGCCGTCCCTGTCGGGACTGGAGTGCGGCGGTTGCGCGCTACGTCTTCGCCCAAAATTCAGTTCTCACGCACCCTCTAAAGCCCGCATTCCTTTTGGAACGTTGGCGGCACGGCTGAAGCCGTGCCCTTTCAAGGCATTATCCCGCAGACGGCTGAAGCCATGCCCTTTCAAAACATTACCTACCCGACTACTGAGGGCGTGCGCTTTCAAAATCTCTCAAAGAGGCTCGCTAGAACGAAAATTTCAGCGAAAATTGAATCAGCCGCGGCGTGCCCACCGTTGACGTAATCGGCGCCGAGCCGCCAGCGGACGAGACCGCTGCCAATGCCGGAATCTGGAACGATGGATGGTTGAACAGATTGAAAAAATCCGCGCGGAATCGAAGGCTCTCCCGTTCTCCAAGCCTGAATGCCTTATCCAGCGTGAAGTCGACATTCTTCTGCGGCGGTCCAATGATGCAGTTGCGCGGCGTGTTGCCGTAAACCGTTGCATCACTCGGCGAACCGTTGGAAAGCGTCGGGGCCAATGGGTCGGGAGTATAAGCCGCGGCATTCACCCAATTGCTTAGCCGCGACTCCGAGCTGCCATGGCTCGAAGCGTTGGCACAACTGAAACCCGGACCAAACGTGGCCGTTGACGACGGGGTGCTCGCCAGAGCATAGGCCGTGCCTCCCGCAGGATCGTAAACTGTGATCGGCGCACCCGATTGCAAGACGATTACGCCGCTAGCTTCCCACCCGCCCAGCGCTCCCTTTGTGAAACCGCTGGAGTTGGAAAAGAATGGGAGTTGGTAAACCGCGCTGGTCACAAAACGCTGCCGGCGATCGAAATCGGAAAGGCCGCGAGAGGCCGCCGCACTGTTTTGATCATTGACGCGGGTGAGAAACGCCACCGAAGCGGTTGAAACGTCGTCAATCGACTTTGCCCAGGTATAGGCGCTCTGGTAATACAACCCCTTCCCGAAACGATGAGCCACCGTAGCTTGCAGCGCACTGTAGTGCGAGTCGGAGTTAGGAGCAAAATCTTCGAAATCTCCGGGAGCAATGCCGATATAAGGCGCACGAAGAGAGGCGTTCTCGACGGTGGTGTCCGTGATCGTGCACGACAGGCCCTGCGCCCGTAAATTAGCGCATCCCTGCCCTGGCACGACGACTGGAGTCTGCGGCGTGGCCAGCGTGGCTTGATCGGGATCGTAAGTCGAGCGCAGCCGAGAGCCCTTGGTGCCAACATAGCCGAGCTCCATGAACCAGTCCCGCCCCAGCTCGCGTTGAATGGTGAAGTTCCACTGCTGCGTGGTGCCAACCACCCAATGCAGCGGCACGGCGAGCTGAATCAAACCATTCACGTTGCCGCTGAAAGCTCCTCCGCAGGCCGTGCCCACGCCAGGGGCCATATTGCCTAGCGTGCACGGAGTGCCAACGCTCTGCAGAATCGCCGCCGTCGGTACGTAGGTCTGCGTGGGATTGGCGCCGAGCGCCGGAACGCCGTTGGGAAACGCAGCGCTGTGCGCAAACAGATTCGCCAAACTGTCCGCTCCAGGAAGGAAGCCTACGAGAAATGGGTAGGTCGGCGGAACGATTGCAAGGTTGTCGACGGCTCCCAGGTCCTCGCGCACGCTGTAGATGCCGTAGCCGCCGCGAATCGAGGTAGTGTGCCGCCCTGCCACGTCATAGGCGAAACCGATACGCGGCTCCCACACCGTGGCGTATTCATTGTTAAGTCCGGCTGGGTTAAGGGTTCCAGTGATGCCAGACAGTCCAAATTTGCTGATGCACTTGGGATAGACATAAGGCTGGCCGGTTGTAATTGCCAGAGTCGGGTCCGTGTTTCCGGTATGGCAAAGCGTATCGTAAGGCGCGCCCACAAACTCATTTCTGAGACCCAGGTTGAGAGAGAGCGTCTTGCTGACCCTGTAGTCATCCTGCGCAAACCAGGCGTAACTGGGAATGCGATAGTCGTGATTGCCCAGGCCGCCGCCGCCTTCGCCTAACAACGGAGCGCCGGCAAGAAAGCTTTGAAAATCCGAGCCGAATCCACTCGCACCGGAAATGAAGAAAATCAGTCCATTGTCGGCGATGGGCAAGCTTCGGCGCATGGCAACGCGATCCGCCTCTCCGCCAAAACGCATCTGATGCGCTCCCTTGCTCCAACTTACGGTATCGACCCAACTGTAATTGTTGGAGAGGGCAGACTGCAGTTGGGTGGGATATGCGCCAAATGCGAAGGTGTCGAACTGAAGCCGGTAGATATTAGGATCGCCGGCCTGGCCGTTTACGCCTGTTGCCGTGGGCAGATTAATTCCGACCTGCGCGTTCGTGACCGGCGGCTCGTTGTTCAGCTTGTCGCTGATGATATTTACGCCAAAACGGAATTCGTTGATCAGAGTATTGCTGAACACATGGGTTTCGGTAATGCTGCCGAAACGGCTGTGCAGTGGGATATCCAGGGGGAAGTTCAGGTTATTCACACCCGGCTGTCCGCCGGTTTGAATACCGTAAGAATCGGCGCCGAAGGGCTCGAACGTATCTGAGTTCGACCAAAAGAATCTCTCGGATACGCGGTCCTTCCCTCCACGAAACTCGCGGTCCCAATTCGCTGTAAATTGATTGTCACTAAATCTCCCCGGGTCAGTAATGAGGAAGGGCTCCATCGTGCCACAGGGCGTGGTTGTAGCGACATTGGTGAGCAATGGGAATAGGTATCCTCCCGCACCGGCGCCAAACTGATTGCTCTTTACATTCAGCAGATTGAAGGCGACAGGATCGATCGTAGAAACTCCGCAGGCAGTTCCCAACGCGGCAGGCGACGCGCGATCCGCAGTGGACACGTAGGGAATGCTGGTGTTAATGAACGTTCCCGGCGAATCGCCGCTGCGCTGACGAGTGCCCTGCAGATTGAAGTAAAAATAGCCCAGCTTGGCCCCCGGGCCGATGGGCCCGCCGATGTCGCCACCGAAAATGTTCTGCTTGATGACGACTTTGCCCAAGAAATAGTCGTTGGCGTCCAGCGCCGTGTTGCGGAAGTACTCCCAAAGATCGCCGTGAAATCTTGCGCTGCCGCTTTTCAGGGTGGCATTGATATTGCCGCCGCCGTTGCGTCCCTGAGTCGCGTCGTAGAGGCTGGTGCTGACCTTGAACTCCTGGATCGCGTCCGGGCTGGGCAAGGGCGTGTAGGTCAACTCGCCGAAGGCGTAGTCCGCCACGGTAATGCCGTCGATCAGATAGTTGTTATTGTCTTCTCGCCCACCATTCACGTGCATGTAAACCTGGCCGCGGCCAAGTTGTGCCGCTCCGTTCAAATCAGAGGATGCTCCCGCGGAGAGCGTCAGCAACTGCTGAAAGTTTCGCGTTGCCAGGGGCAAATCTGTGATCGTCTGGGCCCCTAGAGACTGGCCCGTGGTGGCGTCCGTCGTGTTTACCTGCTCGACCTGGGATTGGACTTCAACGACTTGCGTCACCGTACTTACCTTGAGTACGGCGGTCATGCGGGTAGTTTCTGTAATGCGCACGACTATCCCCGGAAATCTGGTGACAGGAAAACCCGGCTGCGCCACCTCGACTGAGTAGGTGGCCACCGGCAGCAGAGTGACCACGAATAATCCTGAGGTGTCGGTTGTCGTCTGGCGAAGCACTTCACCTGTGGCTTCGTTCTTGACGATCACTTTGGCATTTGCGATAACGGCTCCAGATGCATCCTGAACCACGCCTTCGATAGCCCCCGTAGCTCCGCCTTGCCCGAAAGTCATTCCAGCGGATAGCGTGACGAAAAGACTTGAGGCCACCAGCATCTTCCAAAGTGATTTCATTTTGTCCTCCGAAGTGGACGATTTGTTCTTATTGGTCTTAGCTCACTCGCCCCTCGAACGGCGAATTGATGGGCTTACGGTAAGTGGTGAGATAACAGGGGGATATATCACGATCCCGTATCGATGTTCAAGGAATAAGCGAGGGATCGCTTACTATGCAAGCGACGCATTCACTCGATTGGAATTTTCAATTCGGAATATTTGTGGATGGATCTAATCTTCGACGGCCTGCGCCGTCATCTCAGCAGGCTCGCCGCCGGCAACGTTTTGAGCTACGATCAAGCGCCGGGCCTCCACACGAATCTTCGGAAGCTGCAATCCAAACCAGCAGGCGCCTGCGAGTGATGCCATGCCGCCGATCGCAACGGTCAGCGGTGCCCCTAATCGTTCGGCAAGGGCGCCGCCGAGCAACGCTCCGATCGGCGCCATCCCCATGAACATCATCGAATAGACCGCCATCACCCTGCCTCGCAGCGCATCGGGCACCATCACCTGAATCAGAGTATTCGAGCTTGCCATCTGCAGCATGATCGTGTAGCCCACGGGCAGCAGCAAAATCACAGAAATCCAAAATGTGTGCGACACCGAGAAAATCACCAGGCTGGCTCCAAATCCGGCGCTGCACCATGCCACCCAGCGCCCCAGACCCTTCACACCTTCGCGAAAAGCCAAAGTCAGCGCGCCCAGAAGAGCGCCCACGCCGGTAGCACCCATCAGGATGCCCAACCCGCGCGCTCCGCCGTGCAGAATCTGATCGGCGAAAATCGGCATCAGCACCGCGTAAGGCATTCCCACCAGACTCACCAGCCCCAACAAGAGAAGCAGCGCCCGAATGGGCGCAGTTCGGTTGACGAAGCGGAATCCCTCCATCATGTGCTCGAACGGCGACGCCATCGCGGCACGCAGCGGACTCTGCACCTTCATCAATAACAATCCAATAATCACGGCGATATAGCTCACCGCATTGGCAAAGAAGCACCAGCCTTCGCCAATCTTCGCCACCAAAATCCCCGCAATCGCTGGACCGATCACGCGCGCACCATTGAACATAGAAGAGTTCAACGCGATGGCATTCATCAGATCGTCCTTGCCGACCATGTCCACCAGGAAAGATTGCCGTCCCGGGATGTCGAATGCATTCACTACTCCCAGCAAACCGGCCAGCACGAAAACATGCCAGACGTGAACCTTCCCGGTCAGCGTCAGAGCTGCCAGAATGAATGCGAGAAGCATCGCCGCGGTTTGGGTGGCGATCACGATGTGGCGGCGGTTGATGCGGTCGGCGGTGATCCCGCCCAGCGGCGCAAACAGAAATACGGGGATCTGGCTGGCGAATCCGACCGATCCCAGCAGCAGCGCCGAACCGGTGAGCCGGTAAACCAGCCACGACTGCGCCACAGTCTGCATCCATGTGCCGATCAGCGAGATCAGTTGCCCGCTGAAGAAGAGCTGAAAGTTGCGGTGTCGAAGCGCCCGCCATGCCACTTGCCAGCGGGACGCCTGCGCTGGGGCGGTATTCCCGCCGTTCCCTGTCGCGTTTTCCTGAATTGGGATTCTGGTCTCGGACACGTTCGCTTCTTTGGATGACAACCACCGGCCTTTAGACCAATATAACTTGAATGCGGAATTTGAATTGCGGTCGAGAGAGTCCAGGAGGGATATCAGAATCTTCAGTATTGGGACAGCTTTAGAAATCGATGATCGGATGCGAATTTTTTGACTTCCCAGACGGGCCGGACTGCGCTACAGTTGCAGTTGTTCTCTCCCCGGCGAATCCCTAAGGAAGGGACACTACCATGACGACTCCTCCGGTTGGTGTTGAACGCCGTATTGGACAGCGCTTCGGCTTTAACCTTCCAGTCTCGCTGCGGGACATTGCCTCCGGAACCGAAGGACTGGGTTTTACTCAGGACCTGAGTTCTCGCGGAGTTTTCTTCTTCACCGACATGGCAATCAATCCGGGAGCGGAGATCGAACTCACTCTGAGAATGCCTTCCGAGATTACCCTGGGCGAGAACATGCGCGTCCGGTGCCGAGGCCGGGTTCTGCGCGTCGTTAAACCCGCGGATAGCGGCTGGCAGCGTGAAACCCCCGCCGGACTTGCGAACGGATTAGCGAGGATAGAGTCTGCCGAGACCAAAATCGGCGTGGCAGTCTGCTTGAGCGGCTACGAATATCTTCCCGAAACTGAGGATGATTCCGCCGACTATCGCCGCATTTCTGCCCTGCATGGGGCGTGCGCAGCTGAACATCCGGCTCCTACAGTGTCAGCCAGTCCGCGCAACGCCACGAACTGAAAACGGTTCGCACTTGCGTTCTCCCAAAGCGACCTTTTCTAGCGGCAGCAGTGGGCTTCCACCGGCACATTTTATTTTCTGTCGTCGCCCCTTTTCAAACTCTGCGGCTTCGCTTAGAATGCTCTCACTGTTGCGGAGTGGTTGGAAGTTGTTCCTGCGGTACGCCTTTCCCCCAAGGCTTTTTATCTTGCAGACCTCTTCTGGGTTCTCCGTGCGAGTTGTGTGCATGTGCTCTCAGCTCATTACGTAGGTCACTTGGCCGAGAGTACTCCCCCTATTTAACATGCAAACACCGAGAGAAATCAGCGAGAACCGAACGATGCATGGGATCGCCGTTGCGCTCCTTACCGAAGATCGGGATCATTTATCGCAGTTGCAGAGCCGCGTAGAAGCCACGCGCCTGGGCCGGGTTGTTTTCGGCGGCGTGGGCTTTCCTGTCGGACCCACCGATTCCATCCTTCGTCAGATTCAGGATTTCCGTGCCGAGGTGGTCATCGTAGATATCCCTGCGGAAAATCCGCAGCGCGCCATCAAGGCGATTGAACTCATACAAGCCAATACCCTCCAGCTGGCAATTTTTGCCAACGGAAGCATGCAGCAGCCGACCACTATTGTATCCAGTATGCGCGCCGGAGCCGGGGAATTTCTGGATGACAACGCCGGCTCTGAGGCGCTTCTCGAGGCCCTCACGCGTTTCAGTTCTAACCGCACCCGCAGCCGAGGGGGGCCGGGCAAGGCTCGCATATTCACTTTCCTCAGCGCAAAGGGGGGAGCCGGAGCCACCACGGCCGCGGTCAATACCGCTGTAGCTTTGCAACAATCTTATGGCAACGTTGTACTCGTGGATTTTGCACCTGTCGGCCACGCCCACTTGCATCTGAACCTGCGTCCCAGCTTCGGCGTGCCCGACGCGCTCGAAAATTTGCATCGCCTCGACGCTTCCCTGCTCGATGGCCTGATGACTACTGGCAAAGACGGCTTGCATCTTCTCGCTGGCCCGCAGCAGCCTTATCAGTCGATCCCGACCCCAGCTGAGTTGGCGCGCCTGTTTGACCTGCTCGTGAATCACTACCGCTATGTGGTAATCGATGCCTCCAGCCGGCTCGATGCCACCACGCGCCTGCTCTCCGATCTTTCGAACGCCGTGCTCATGGTGGCGCAAACGGATGTGGTTTCGCTGTGGAGCGCGGGCCGCATCCAGGCCTACCTCGAAGAAGGGGCGGGCAGAAACCGGCTGCGAATGGTTTTGAATCGATACAAGAAGATTCCTGGCTTCACCGACGACGACGTTGAGAATTCCACGCGCTGCAAGGTATTGTGGAAGATTCCAAATGCATTTCAAGCAATCTCGCCAGCCATCGATCACGGCTCGCCGGTGGTGCTACAAGAGAGTCAGGAGGTAAGCCGTTCGTTTCGGGCGTTGGCCGCAGCATTAGCCGATGCTTCTTCGACGGCTGAAGGCGGACTGGACCTGGTTTACGCTCAGGAGAAACCGGACACAAAGAAGAAGCCGGCCGGCCACCTCGTCATTTCACCTGCCCGCGCTGGTCAGTAGTTTCCATTCGACAGGACCGGGTACCTACAACCTTGGGGAAATTCTTTTCGGACAGAGCAGCAGGTCGAGGTGCCCTCAGGGGATAAAAGCCCTCGTCTTTATTGGCTCTGGACGGCACGACTGAAGATCGTGCCCTTCCCGACCCATTTTTGAGACGGCAGATGGCTTCTAGTTTCTTGCTGCCGGCGCTTCCTGGGGGAACCGCTTAAACACCACATCGCTCGAATGCGTTGTCACATTCTTCGCTGCATCGTTTACATTCTCGGCGAGGGTTCCCTTCAGCACGTAGTACGATTCGTCGCTGGGATTTTTTCCGTCGCCGCGTTCCACCGTTCCCTTGAAATCGAACCAGACCCCGTGCACCGCAGCGGTGGTAAAGCTAAGCCTGCTGCCTTCCAGCTTGCCGCTGCGGAAAAACTGATCAAGAAAGCTTCCCTTATCGCTTCCTCCTTCTCCGTAACGGGAGATGAATCCGGTCACCCTGCCTTCGTCCTCCACAGTAATTTGCACGAACTCTCCGTCTTTCAAAAAGCTGTACATTCCGGAGTACTCCGTACCCCGCTTCGCCACGTGCGCCACGGAGGCTTTTCCCTCACTCGGAGGCACGGCCTTGGAATCCTGAGTCTGCGCTGAGATGAGCGGAAACGCGACAAAAGCAACGGCGAGAATGGCAGACAACATCTTCATGGAAACTCCTCTTGCCGGCATTTATCGTACGCCCATAACAAAACACATGCCCTCCTGATTTTGCAACAATCTGCCCATGAACCCGCCCAAGCATCTAAGATAGACGGATGCGCGCAGCGACGCCAGGCAGCGTCCAATCAGCAGAGAGCCAACTACAGGGAAGGGATATCCGTCTGCTGATTACGCCCGACCCTTGGTCTCGCAACTTTCTGCAGAATCTAAGCGAATTGTTTCGGCTGAAGAAATCCGTCCCGGATTTTTCGTCCGCGCCGGCTGCTTTCTGGCCAGACGTCTTCGTTGACCGCAGATTGCCGTGGCGCCGGTTCCTGCAGTCTGGCGTATATCACTTTCTCGCGCTCGTAGCGGTCTGGGAGGGATCGCAATTCCTCGCGTTACTGCCTCACGCCGATCCCCAACCCATATTCACCCATTCTGACGTCGTTTATTACACTCCATCGGAGTATCTGCCGCCGATCAACACGCTCCCTGCAGCGCCAGCGCACGCGCAAAAAGCTGATCCGGAGTATTCTGCCCAGCCCATCATTTCGGTGCCACCGCAAGCAGACAACCGCTCACAGACCATCGTCACGGCGCCCCGCGTCCAACTGAAGCAGGATGTTCCCATGCCCAACATTGTGGCCTGGCAGGGGGAACCGCAGATCCCGATCGGCCCAGCGCCAGTCGTCCTGGCATCGGAGACATCGCGTCTCGCGCCGCGGATGGAACGGTCTGTAATTGCGCCGCCAACGGATGTGCGGAATGCACAAGACGCCGCGCGGGCCAATGTACCGGCGCTGATGGGCCCGCAGCCATCTGTGATCGCACCGCCGCCCGCCGTAGAGACTACCGCCGACCGGCGCATGGGCGATCTCAATATTGGGCACACTTCGGTGATTGCCCCAGCTCCGCAGCTTTCACTGAATGAACAACGCGCGCTGCCAGCCAGAAGTTCAACAACCTTGCGCAGTCGATCGAATCAAGTCATCGCACCGCCGCCTTCGTTGGGCGCGTCCGGTGGCTCCCGCGCAGGTGGAAACGTGATTGCGCTCAGCCTTCGCCCCGCGGTGGGCGCGCCCCCCCAGCCGGCTCTGGGCAATCGCCGCGGCACCTTCGCGGCAACGCCGGAAGGCCATAGCGGCGCGTCTGGCGCGGCCGGAGCTTCGACCGGGGACCGAAGCGGAAAAGCAAATGCAAGTCGGTCTAATAGCAAAAGTACTGACGTGCCGTCGGGACTGTACGTCGGCAAGAGCTCAAATCCGGTCACCTCGCCGGTTGCCGGCAAAATCGGCCCCACGGATTCAAGCCGCAATTCGGTTAACCCGAACCTGATTGCCAGCGCGCGTCCGCCACGGGTCTCCGCGCACGCATCGCGACCCGACAGTGAAGGCAAACTTTCTGATGTGGAGCGCCCGGTTTTCGGAAACCGCAGATTTTATTCCCTCAGCCTTAACATGCCCAATCTGAACTCCGCCGGAGGAAGCTGGATTATTCACTTTGCGCCGCTGAAAGCGAATACCACCTCCGCTGAGTCTTATTCTCGCCAGGCCGCGGAGCGCGCATCTCCCTCCGTCGCGCCTCCCGACGATCTCTCTGCGCCCTCGGCAACCCGCAAAGTCGATCCCGCTTATCCCCTCGAACTGATGCGGCAGAATGTGAGCGGAACTGTCATCCTCTATGCGGTGATCCATACGGACGGTACAGTGGGCGGCATCCACGTACTGCGCAGCGTCGACGAACAACTCGACCGGTTCGCGAGCGAAGCCATCGCCAAGTGGCAATTTGAGCCCGCCACGAAAAACGGCGCTCCCGTAGAGGTGGAAGCCACGTTTTGGATTCCGTTTCGGCCGGGCAAAACGGGATCAAATTTCTAAGTTTGATATGGCCTTATTGAAGGTTCAAATGAATTCTTACCGGGCCGCCGCTTTCTTCTTTTCCAGCGCGGCATAAATTGCCGGGTCGGTGCAAATCTCGTAGTAGTTTCGTTCAGTCCAGCCCACGACTTTGAAGTCCTCCGCGTTGACTCTCGGCACGCGGCTCTGGCGCACAACAATTTTGCGGAAAATGTCGCGGTCCACAGGCACAGTGCCGCAGGATAGCTGGTATTCTCCCTTATCTGACGAGGCCGACGGCGGCAGCTTCACCGTGAGCGGCACCAGCGAAATCTCCTGCTCCAGCTTGCGGAATGCAGGTTCGTTCATGCGAATGCCGCCCAGGTTATAGCTGATGACGGAGTCTTCCGGATTCCCAGACTCCTCGGCGCCCGCGGCCTGGAACACATACACGTGGAATGGTCCCGCCTGCGATTCCATCACCTTGCGGGCGCGTTTGTTGCAGGAGGAAAGACGGTCACTTTCATTCAGGGCTTCGGAAATCATAATCTGATGTTCACCGTCCATGAGATAGAGCGGCGCTGACTCCTGCAGCGTAATACCCACGCCCAACTCAAGCTCCGGCATTCCGGAGCGCTGCATTAATTCGTTGTAGCCGCGCACAATCTCGATCATCTCCCGCGCCAGCACACAGGCCCGGCTGACGGCGAGCTCCGGCTCCCCGGAACGCTCGAGGATTGCCAGGATGATGGCGTCGCCCTCGAGAAAAACTTTTTGCGCACCATACTTGCCGAGCAGCTTGTTTACCGGATCGTAAAAATTCAGGCTGAAGTAAGAGGCAGGATTGAGGCCCTTCTCCATCAATGTGCGGGTGAGCCGGGTAGAGTCGCGAACATCGGCCTTGAGCACCACATGCCGCAATACGCGGTCTGCCTCCGGCTGCTGTTGCTCCTCCGGCAGAAAGAATTCGTAGAGCGTGCCGTTCATGCGGGAAAGCTCGCGCAGCTTCTCGGTGCTTACCAGGTTCACTGAATCGAGCGCGGCGTTCAGCGTTTCCAGCCGGCGCAGATCGCGGTGATACTGGGAAAAATCCTGCAAAAAGCGAGCCGCCACTTTGGCCCGCTCCGCGCCTCTGCAACCGGCGACCTTGGCCACAGCCGCATACAGGCTGGCAGGGGAGAGCTTGCCGTGCTCTTGAATCATGCGCTCCACACGGTCGCATTCAGGGCGTGAGATCAGAGCGTTCTTGAGTTGCTGCGGATTTATGCGGGGAGCGTACTCACTGAGCAAGGGCACGGTGTAGTACGAGGCAATCACGCACTCCATCACCTGCTCGTCTTCGAGCAGACGTACCCATTTCGCCAGTCGCTCCTGCTGGGCCACACCTTCCGCCGTCGAATCATCGGGGGTGCCAGTGCCCACTAGCGCACGCGAATTTTCCGGAGCGCACAGCCAGGAATCGATAACTTCGGTAGTCGTTGGTTCGCCGTAAAGCGAACGCATGAAGCTCCACACCGCATCCTGCAATCGCGGATAGCGGTCGGGATCACGATCCCAGTTGCCGAGCATCACATAGTGTTCGGCGCACAAGTAATCGTCGCGGCCATCCTCGGAAAATGCGAGGCGATTCACGAAGAGGCCGTAGCTGGCGAGGGCTGCACTGCTGGCTGTTCCATTCCTTTCGTCATTGTTTACTTCGCCAGCTGTGGCCTGGCGCAGCTTAGCCTCTCCGAAGAATGAACGCCGTGTGCGGGCCAACGTCTCTTTCTCGATTTCGCGTAGGGTCTCGAAGAGATCTTGCCCCGTCTTGCGCAGAATAATCTTCTTGCGCACCTGAAAAGCCGCTACGCGCTCGCGATATTCCACGCCTTTCCCCTGCCGTATGCCTTCGTAGGTTTTAAGCAGAACGCGGCAGCGCTCTAGTACCTGAGCGAACTGCTGGTGCATCTCCGTGCGAAGGAATTTAGTCACGGCGAGCCGCGCCAGCAGATCAACAGAAATCCTTTCTTCCTTCTTGGCGCGATTCAGGGACGCCAGATGTAACTCGGCGAGCCGCGCCTTCCAGTCACCTTTTTCCCCTGGGCTGCTGATTGTTGGCCCGGCGGCTTTTCTCATCCACGACGGCGCCGGGTTGCGCAGCGGAGCCTCCGCCGCCAACAGGCCCTCCAGTTCGCCATGGCGGACAATCAACCCCATGACGTGAGCCCGGGTTGCCTCTACAAAGCGCGGGCTGAGAACTACGTCGTGCCGGAGATTGTCCACGCCGACGGCGAGGCCTTCGAGGGCAATCGACGGCGTCGCCGCGATCAACTCTGGCGGCGCCAGCTTTTCGGGCTCCTTGCCCAAGCGGAAAATAGGAAGTCGAGGCATTCCGAATATCAATAAAAATATTGGAAGTTACTGATTACACATGCACATGTCGAGGCTAGCACGGTAAGAGTGAGCTTTGAAGTTACCTCGGTTATACGCGAGTTTCACGGGCGGATAGAAAAGGCACGAACCACTAAGGGAAAATGTCACAAAGGCAAAGCATCAGCGTTGTGCAGCGTCCCGGGTGACGTGGAAATATCAACGGTTCGCTTGAGCTGGCCGCAGGCCGCATAAATATCCCGGCCTCGGGGACGCCTCACAAATGCAGGAATGCCCGCGCCCCGGAGAATCCTTTGAAACGCCTGCACTCGCTCTGCCCCTGGCGTAGTAAAGTCAATTCCCGGCCCCGGATTCAGCGCGATTAGATTTACCTTGCACCGCAGCCCGCGTAGCAACTCGGCGGCTTCCCTTGCGTTTTGCGGGTCGTCGTTCACGCCTCCGAGCAGCACGTATTCGAACGTAATGTATTCGCGCGTGCGAAGAGGAAACTCCCGCGCCGCCGATATCAACATTTCCAGATTCCACCTCTTGTTCAGCGGCATCAGCCGCGTGCGCAACGCATCGTTCGATGCATTCAAAGAAATTGCGAGCTTCGGGCGGATACTCTCTCCCCCAAAGTCAAGGATCCGCGGAACGATCCCCGCCGTCGAGACTGTCATCCGTCGCTCCGCAATGCCCACGGCTTCGACCAGCAGACGCGCCGCCTTCATGAAGTTGTCGTAATTCAGAAACGGTTCGCCCATGCCCATGAAAACCAGGTTGACGCGATCTTCTGGCGGCGAGACTTCCTGATCCTTGAGCACCGCGCAAACCTGGCCGACAATCTCACCCGCCGTCAGATTGCGCTTTACCCCTAGTAGCGCCGTCAGACAGAACTGACAATCCACGGCGCAGCCCACCTGGCTGGAAATACAGATGGTGGATCGACCGGGCTTTTGGGTGGGGCAGCGCTTCAGCGCTGCGATAGGCCCATCATCTTCAGAACGGGCTTTAGCCCCTGAGGTGCCGGAGTCAGCCTCCTCACCGGCTTCCGAACCGTCTCCTGCCTCTCCTCCATCACCCTCAGGCATCCAAACGGTCTCCACACTCTGCCCATCACCAAACCCAATCAGATAGCGCACGGTCCCGTCCTGCGAAACAAACTTTTTCTCGATCTCCGGTGCACCGACCGTCACGCCACTCTGCGACAGCCGCTGGCGGAACTCCAGCGGCAGAGTCGAGATCTCCTCCAACACCTCCACCCGTTGGCGGTAGACGGCGTCCATGATCTGCTTGGCCCGATAGTCTGGCTCACCCGCATCGCTCACCAAAGCAGTGGTCTCCCCACGGTCCATGCCGAGCAAGGGTAACGTCAAATGTTCACCCATTGGACAGCCAATTTATCTTTCCAGTGCCGATGTGGAACTTGTCTAAATCCATGTAAGATGATGATTCTACATAACTAATGCGTTATTGTTGCACGCCGCTCCTAGATGCCCTGGATGTGTAAGAATAGTAGTGCCGCGCTGGGGAGCTTCCGCATTCTCGCTAGCGCATCCAATTCATATTCGAAGTTGAGCTACAACCTAAGAATTCATCATGGTAAAAGAAGTTCGCAATATTCGCCGTCAGGTGTTGCCCCACGGCCTCACCGTGATCACCGAGCAGATGGAACACATCCGTTCGGCTTCAATTGGCATTTGGCTCGAAACCGGCTCGCGCGATGAGACTCCCCAGGCCAACGGCATCTCCCACTTCATCGAACACATGGTCTTCAAAGGGACCAAGCACCGCACGGCTGAGGAAATCGCCCGGCAAGTCGATTCCATCGGCGGCAACATGGACGCCTTTACATCGAAGGAGTGCATCTGCTTCAACGTCAAAGTGCTCGATGAGAACGTTCCTGTCGCCCTCGAGATTCTCACAGACCTGGTGCTCCATCCTACATTCGATGCCGATGACATAGCTCGCGAACGTGGAGTAATTCTAGAAGAGATCAAGATGGACGAGGATAATCCCGATTACCTCGTCCACGAAATCTTCACCCAAAACTTCTGGAAAGACCATCCGCTGGGCAAGCCTATCCTTGGAACCAAGGAAACGGTGAAACGATTCGAGCGGCAGGCTGTGCTCGACACTTACTCCCACCGCTTCGCGCCCGGAAACATTATCGTGGCTGCCGCCGGACATCTTGACCACGATCACTTCGTCGATCTGGTGGTGAAGCACTTCGAGCATCTGAAACCGGCGCAGAACGGCTTCCACTCCGCGGAACCGAAAATTGTTCCCCGCATCGTGCTGCGAAACAAAAAAGCGCTCGAACAGGTGCAACTCTGTATTGGAGTTCCGGCCTATCCCATTGCCCACGAGAAGCGCCACGCCGGCTACATTCTGAACACACTGCTTGGCGGGGGCATGAGTTCGCGGCTGTTCCAGAATATCCGCGAGCGCCAGGGTCTGGCCTATTCTATCTACAGCGACCTGAATCCTTACCGGGATACCGGATGCATGGCGGTTTACGCGGGCACTTCTCTGGCTTCGGCGGCGAAAGTGGTGCGGTCGGTGGTGAACGAATTCCGCAACCTGAAAACTCAGGCGGTGCCGGAGGAAGAGCTGCGCCGCTCCAAAGACCAGCTCAAAGGCAGCCTGATGCTGTCACTCGAATCCAGCACCGCGCGCATGTCGAATCTGGCTCGCCAGGAAATGTACTTTGATCACTTTCAGGATCTCGACGAACTGATTGAGAAGATTGAAGCCGTCACCGCCGACGATCTGCAAACGCTGGCCCAGGAGTTCTTCAAGACGGAATCCGTCGCTGTGACCGCGCTCGGAAACTTAAGCGGATTGAAGATCTCGCGCGACCAGCTCACCTGTTGAAAGCCTCGTTTTGAAAGGGCCGGCTACCAGCCGCGCCGTAAAAAACCCACAAAAATCAATAGCGGCTTTAAGCCGCTGACGGTGTGATTCTTTCTGCGTCTGTGTTGTAACTTCCTGCGGCGCCGGCTCATCCCATCTCAGCCTGCAGGTGCACACCTGCCGGACAACCGAACTCGATACTCACCTCCAAGGAGAAAACCATGAAGAAGATGTTCACCGGTTTGACGCTCGCCTGTATGTTGGCCGCCTCGATGGCAGCCTTCGCCCAGTCCAATAGCTCGGATTCGATGAAGCAAGACGATTCCAAGCAAGACTCGATGAAGAACGATTCAATGAAAAACGACCAGATGAAAAAGAACGACAGCAAAAAGACCAAGAAAACCAAGGCAAAGAAAGACTCGATGAAGAAAGACGACAGCATGAAGAAGGACGACTCGATGAAGAAGGACGACTCGATGAAGAAAGACGACAGCATGAAAAACGATCAGATGAAGCCGAACTAATCGTCGTTTCTGCCTCAAACTTGTCGTCCCGAGCGGAGCGAGGGATCTTGGTTTCTGCCTGCCCATCGACACTGCAAGCAAACACCAAGATCCCTCGCTTTGCTCGGGATGACAGTCGTGTTTTAGCCGATGCAATCGGAACGAGCGGAATCTCAGTACCCGATGAATTTTGGTCTTGTCCGATCTTCCAAATGCTCTTAGTGTCCCTCCGCGCTAAGCACTTCTTCTGGCTCTTCCTCCTCATCCGCCTCCCCACCAGCGCCCTCGGCAACTTGCGCACCGGATTCATGTGTCAGCCCCGTCTTCAGATATTGCCGCAGACAGCGCGTACAAGGCACATAGCCATCCCGCATCGCTTCTTTCGCGGTCATCGTCCGCTCCGAGGCTTTGTCACGGATGAACGCACAACCCGGCACATGGAAGAGCTTCGATCCGTCTGAAACCACGACCACCAGGTCGGGAGGAATATTATTACCGGGCTGCGCATGCCGCGACTGGACGAAATTCTTGAAGGTGAGCGAGTTCATCAAGACCACGCTCCCTGCGATCAGAGCCATCGCCGCCACCGGAACCAGCCACGCCGACCAACTCGACCATCTCTTCCCCTGCACGGCAACGTCGCTCGCCAGCCGCTTTTCTAACCTCCGGCTGAAACCCGCCGGCACCTCGAGCATCCGCTCATCCCCGTAAAGCTGGACAACATTCCGCATGCCTGCCAGCACCGAGGCACACCGCTTACAGCTTTGGAAGTGTTCTTCCATCGTCTGACGCAAAGCCGTATCTACTTCCCCGTCGACGTAATTCGAAATCTCTCGCCACACCAGTTCGCAGTTCGCGTCGCTCTCTACCATGGCTTGTTCCCCTTCTCGAATGGAAGCCGGCTGAACCAGCCCTGCTCCCATCCGGCGGCCAGAAGATCGCGCAGCATCAGGCGCGCCCGCAACAGCCGCGTCTTCACCGAAGCGACAGAAATCCCCAAGGCCTCCGCCGTCTCTTGGATGTTCAAATGTTCCATATCGCGCATCACAAAAACCTCGCGATACTTTCGATCGAGAGTGGCCAGCGCTTCCGCCAGACGTTGGCGAACTTCCTTGCGTTCCAGCGCTTCCGACGGAATCTCGCGCCAGTCGGCGAAGTCCCGGGGCGCGTACTCGGCTTCTTCGTCGGGGCGACGATCGTCGATGCCTTCCATCATCACAGTTCGCTCCCTTCGCCGGCGCATCAGGGCCTCGTTCACCGTGATCTGGATCAACCAGGTGCTGAAGCGCGCCTCGGCCCGGAATTGCCGGATATTTGCGAACGCCTTCAACATCGCTTCCTGCGCGGCGTCCTCGGCATCTTGCTCATTACGCAGAATCGCTAGAGCCGCGGCATACACCCGCCGTTCATAAGGCCGGACCAATTCATAGAACAACTCATTCTTGCCGCGCTGCACGTTCAAAATCAGATCCTGCTCGCGCGTCGGTCGGGTCTGCTCGGGATTGGTCAACACCATGTCTGGTTCGGACATCTTGTTCGCAATCCTCGTGTAGCGAGCGTGGACCCTCAAGAGCTAAAGCCGATTTCTTACGTTGCGGTACGGCGCGATGCGGTCAGTACTCCGGATCTTTCTTCCAACCGGTCAGCATCGAAACGAAATTGTTCCAACCGTGCAGGATCACCATCACCAGGTGTCCGAGCACGAAAAATAAAATCGCCCACATCACGGCAAAGTGCCAGATGCGCGCGTAGTGAAATCCTCCCATCAACCAGGCGAGCCAGGAGAATTGAACCGGCTTCCACACGGCGAGGCCGGTCAGCACTGAGAGAACACCCAGACCAATCGCACTGGTGTAAGCCTGTTTCTGCAATGGGTTATAGGCTTCGCGAAGCGGGGGCTTCGGTCCAAAGAAAAAATAATGCTTCACCATGGGCCATACGCCGGGGAGATCGCGATGCGTGAACAAGACCTGGCGGTAGTTGCCACTGAAAAGCTGGTAACCGAGATAGAGAGTGCCGGTTCCGATGTAGATCCACATGAAGGTGAGGTGCCACTGCAAGGCCCCGCCCAGCCATCCGCCAATGGCGAACGCTTTCGGCCAATGCAGCAAATCCTTCTGAGGAATCTTGGCGCCGAAGCTAGGGAAGGCGCGGAATATCTGCAACCCGCTGCCCACCATCACGAAGAGAGCGACGGTATTGATCCAGTGGCAGAGGCGCACAATGAACGGGTGCTCGTAGACCGCACGCGCCACAACTATGGGTTCGGCGTCGGTGTCATTGTCTTTGCCTTGCGGCGCAACAATTTCGATGACTGCTCCAGTCATTTTCAAACCTCCACTCCTAGCCTGCGGAACCTCACCACGGCCGGCGAGACGCAAGTACTACAAGCCGTAAAACCATGAATAGCCCTGATCTTCCCAGTAGCCGACCTTCTGGAGCACATTCGTCACTTTCAACTCAGTTAGGTACTTGGCCTGCTTGTAGCCAATCTTGGTAGGAATTTGCAAGCGCAGAGGTGCCCCGTGTTCGCGAGTGAGCGGCTCCTCGTACATTTCGTAGCAAAGCAGGCTCTGAGGATGCAGCGCCGTGGCCATATCCAACGATTCGTAATAATCGTCGGCGCAGTTGACGGTGATAAAGCGAGCGGTGGGATCGGCGCCTACCAGGTTCAGAAAGTCAGAGAGCCGGGCCCCACCGAAGCGTCCAATCACATCCCACCCCTCGACACAGATGTGACGAGTGTTCTGCCGAATTCGAGGGAGAGCCTGCACCTGCGCCAATTTGTACTCCCCAGGCTTCTCCACCGCCCCGCTAACCGTCAGTGTCCAGTTCTCAAGATCCACGCCGGGATCGTCAACGTCGTAGCCGTTGATGGGGAATTTTGCGAAGGGGGCAACATCAGCGTCGTCGAAAGTCGGAGCAAAATGGCCCTGGCGGAAAAGCCGCGCCGATGCCCAGTCGCTAAAACCAAGCCCCTTTTTGAGCATTCGGTCCTGCAAGCCGGGAATGGCAAAGGCCCCCAGCGCAACCACCGGCGTCAGTTTGAGCAACTCACGCCGGGTAACACCCCGGAACTTCTTTTCTTCCATTCGGCGGTCGTTCGTTCGACGGTCGTTATTTTTCGTGCCCAGATTTTTCATGCCCGGACCTTCATAAACTGCGTTTGCAAATAACTAATGTCGACCAGTTCGAGAGTGAGGCTTACCGAACCAGCCAGTCATGAGATTCACGAGACCCTCTGTAAGTTACGTCGCGACTCCATAATGCCCAGAATCAGAATCATAACGGGAGCAGAAGCCCACTCCACGCACCTTTTGCTGGCCTTTCGCACTCTTGCGAGGCATACTAACAGTAGCGCGCCCAAGACCACCTTAGGTTCCAGAATGTTCGATCTGCGATCGATCATACCGAAAACGGATCGCGCCTTCCTGGCAGATTTCCTCAGGATTGCGCCCGAGGATCCGAAACAGCGCAAGTTGATGTTGGCATCCCTCTGTCTGCTTCTGGTTGCGCTGGGCTTCGTCCTTTGGCGTAATCGTGATTTCTGGTTTCCGGATGAGCAGGAAGCGGAATTCGATGCGCCGATCGAGAGTTCTCCCTTGGCTAAAGCTGTTCCAGTGCACCCTCCAGCTCCTGTCGCGAAATCGCCGTTAGCGCCCACACCGCAACCCAGGCGGAAACAGAGAGTCGCAGTCGAAGCCAATGCGAGCGCTCCTTCCGCACAGGATCTTCCAGATCCTCCTCCAGTGACCATTAGCGCCCGCACCGTGTTACCCCCGCTGGACGTAGAAGTGGTTGCCGGCGATACGCATCGTACGATCCGGCCCGGCAGCAGTTCCGTTCGCGTGGACCTGCAACCCGGCACACCCGCTGAATCAATCCCGGCGCAATCGATCCCGGTGCAACCCATCGATGAAGATGGCAGCAACGAACCGAAGGAAACGGCCGCGACCTTAACCAGCGATGCGGCCGAGCGGGTGCAGATGTCCGCGGTTGCGGCGGAGATAGTGGCGCGCCCGGTGAAGCCCGATTATCCTCTGCTGGCGCGGCAGATGAAAGTGCAGGGATCGGTGATTCTAAAGGCGCTGATTGGCAGAGACGGAATCATTCAGAATCTGCGCGTGGTGAGCGGACCGCGCATCCTGGCTTCCGCCGCGGAGGACGCCGTGCGGCAATGGCACTTCAAGCCGCACTTGGAGGGAAGCGAAGCGGTCGAGACCGAGGCCAAGATCACGGTTAACTTCACCATCTCAACGAACTAGTTTCGGGTCTCAGGATTTTGGTCTTAGGCAAAGCCCTGAGACTTGACATCCAACATCTGATACCTGCCACCAAAAATAACGAGCGCCTCGAATCTCATTTGAGATCGAGGCGCCCGGGCAGCCCTCCCCCAGAACTGCTCACCGAGTAAACTAAATGTGCCGCAGGATTTTGCAAATGGCACTCTCGTGCCACTGCATCGCCCTAAAGTGCTATATACCCTAAGTGATTGCAAACGCTGCTTTTCTGGACTTGTGAAAGCGGAATTGCCAATTCCTCGTTTGCCGCCCAGCGGCGTCTGAAGTTGGTACCTCTTCTGCCGATGGATAAATCAGTATTGCTCTCGCAAAAGCCCCCATGCCAGCCTTTCAGGATCCCGACATTTACCGCAATATCCTCGACACGTTGCAAATTGGGGTGAGCGTCCTCGACTTGGAGAAAAGAATTGTTTTCTGGAGCGACGGAGCGGAACAAATCACTGGTTATTCGCGAATGGATGTGCTGGGCCACTCTTGCACGGAAAATATTCTTCTTCATTGCAACCAAAACAAATGCGAGATGTGCAACGAGAAATGCCCATTGATGACGGCATTGCACGATGCCCAACCGGGGGAAGCAATGACCTTTATTCACCACAAATCGGGATACCGGATCCAGGCGCATGTCTGGGCAATCCCGCTGCGCGATAAGCACGGCTCGATCATCGGTATTATCCAGACCTTTGAAGGCGAGTTCGACGGACATGGGCCTGACTCGAACGACCGCAGCATGAAGGAACACGGCTTCCTCGATGAAATAACCGGATTGCCAAATCAAGCGATTATGCAATCCCACTTACGCGAGACCCTGGGGACGTTCATCGAGCTTCACATCCCGTTTGGCATTGTGTGCCTCGCGACCGACGACTTCAGCCAATTCCGGGCGAAGTATGGGCAGGGGGCGGCCAGATCCATTCTCCAGGTGCTGGCTCGAACCCTGAGGAATACGGTATGGCCAACCGACGTGGTGGGCACCTGGAGTGACAATCAATTCCTGGTAATTTTGATGGGTTGCGGTGAGAAATCCCTGCAAGACGTTAGTGCACGCATCCTCAGAATGCTCTCCAGCGCGACCATCAAGTGGTGGGGAGAAGAATTATCGATAGCAGTTTCTATCGGATGCACTGGCGCTCAGCCCGGCGATAGTGTGGAATCCATTTTGCAGCGTGCGAAGCAAACGATGGGTGGAAATCGAGTCACTCCGCCGCAGGCCGCCGCGCCGGCCGGTACAGCCGCGTCCACAAAAAGTCTCACGAGCTAATTATGTTTGCGATTATCGGCATTGTCGTGGTCTTCGGGTGCGTGGTGGGGGGGTATTTGATGGAACACGGCAATTTGAGGGTGCTGATCCAGCCGGCCGAACTGGTCACCATCGGCGGAGCAGCGATTGGTACGGTGCTCGTCGCCAATCCGCTTCACATCCTCAAGCAAATTGCCGCCGGGATCGGGGGCGTTTTCGGCGGCTCCAAGTACACCAAGCAGGCTTACATCGATTCTCTGAAGACCATGTACGACCTGCTAAACAAAGCCCGCAAAGACGGTCTGATGGCGCTCGAGAATGACGTGGAAGAGCCGGAGAAAAGTCCCCTCTTTTCCAAGGGGCCTGCGGTTTTGAAAAACCACCACGTCCGGGATTTTGTCTGCGATTCACTGCGCATGGCGATTACCGGCGTCGATGCCTTCGATCTTGACCAAATGTTGGACCTCGACATGGAGGTTCATCATCATAGCGCCGGAGTGCCTACGACGGCGCTGAGCAACATGGCCGACTCTCTGCCGGGACTCGGAATCGTGGCGGCCGTGCTGGGAATCGTCATTACCATGGGCGCGCTGGGCGGCCCTCCGGAAGAGATCGGGAAAAAGGTAGCGGCGGCGTTGGTGGGCACGTTCCTGGGAATTCTTCTGTGCTATGGGCTGGTCGGCCCCATCGCGGCCAATATGGTCAAAATTGCCGACGACGAGCACGCCTATCTATACGTCCTGAGGGTTCTGATCGTGTCTTTTCTAAAAGGCACGGCACCCATCATGGCGGTCGAAGTGGCGCGGCGCGCGATTCCGGGCCACGTGCGGCCTTCGTTCAAAGAGGTTGAGGCCGCCTGCCGAAACAAAGGAGGAGGCGCGGAAGCACCTGCGGCCGCTGCGGCTTCCGCTTAGGCATCTCTCTGCCCAAACCTGATGGACAAGAATACGCGTCCCATTATCATCCTGAAGAAAAAAGGCGGACACGGCGGCCATCACGGCGGCGCGTGGAAGGTGGCCTACGCCGATTTTGTTACGGCCATGATGTCCCTGTTCATTGTCCTGTGGCTTCTTAGCAGCAGCAAGCCGGTTCAGGAGGCGGTCGGCGGCTATTTCCGAGATCCAAACGGCACGGCGGAGAAAAAAGGATCGATCAACGTCGGCGCCGGTGAGAACTTCGTTCTCACGAAAGACAACATGCCCAAGTTAAAAGATCAGCTCGAGCAGAAAATCCAGGAAATGCGCGACTTCGATAAACTCAAAAGCCATGTCGAGATGACCGTCACCTCGGAGGGCCTCCGAATCGAACTCACGGAGTCCGCCTCTGGCACTTTTTTCGACAGCGGGAGTCCTGAGTTGAACGCCGACGGACGCGATTTACTGATCACGTTGGCGCAGGAGGTGGGTAAGCTACCGAACAAACTTTCGATCGAGGGCCATACTGATTCTAAGCCTTACGCGGCTTCCGGCAACTACAGTAACTGGGAGCTTTCCTCCGACCGTGCCAACGCAGCGCGTCGACTCATGCAGGCGAATGGAGTCGGGCCAGACCAGGTCACCCAAGTTCGCGGCTTTGCGGATCAACGCCTGCGCAAGCTCGACGACCCATTCGATGCTTCCAATCGCCGCATCTCGCTCATCGTGCAATACATATTGGTCAACAACGGCGCGGAAGACAAAAGTGCAAAACCCTCTGCCGGAGCGGAAGAAAAAAAGTCGAACGAAAATGCGGCGCCATCTGCTCAGCCTTCAGGCAAAAAAGAATGACGCCATCGACTGTCTTGAAATAACTCTACAGTTTGCTTCCCGCCTTCACGAAACCCAGGCTGTATAATCCCCCGTTTGATCCCTTAGTCTAGGAGTTCGGTCATGAAGAGGGTTGTGCGGCTGGCTTGTTTCTTGGTGGTGTGTTCCGTTATTTCCTCGTGGTCCCAGGAAAAAGTAGACCTGGAGACTATGGGTCGCATCCGTTACGAAGGCTTTCACGACTCCAAAGTAATGGATTTCGCCACAGGATTAATGGATTCCATCGGCGAGCGGCTGACTGGCTCGCCCAACATGAAGCGTGCTAACGAGTGGACACGCGACCAACTCACCGCCATGGGTCTCTCGAACTCTCACCTGGAACCCTGGGGACCGTTTGGGCGCGGTTGGGCTAACCAATACGTCAACGTTCGCATGACCTCGCCGGATGTGGTTACGCTGCTTGCTTATCCGAAGGCTTGGACGCCCGGAACGAATGGGGTGCTGCAGGGTAAATGCATTCGCGCCACCATCGAGGACCAGAAAGATTTCGACAAATACAAGGGCAAGCTGGCAGGGATGATTGTAATCCTCGGCGCCGACATTGAGGCGAAACCAATTACAGAGGCCCCCTTCAAACGCTATAGCGACGACGACCTGGCGAAACTCTCTGAGTACCAGACTGCCACCGAACATCCGCCCTTAAGCTTAGCCGACTTCATAAAACGCATGCAGTTCATCAAAGATTTGAACCAATTCTTCGCCGACGAAAAGGTGCTCGCCGTCATCGACCATAGCCGCCAGACGTCGGGCGGCGGCACTGTCTTTGTGATGTCCGGCGGATCCTACAGGCCCGGTCAAACCACAACAGTTCCTCAGCTCGCTATGGCGCTCGAACATTGGACCCGTATCGCGCGCCTACTGCAGCAGAAGAAGGACGTCGCGCTCGAACTGAATGTCACCAACACTTTTTATGATGACGACCCCATGCAGTACGACACCATCGCCGAAATTCCCGGCACTGACAAGAAAGATGAAGTGGTCATGCTGGGCGCACACCTTGATTCCTGGCATGCGGGTACGGGAGCGACGGACAACGGCGCAGGAACTATCGTGATGATGGAAGCAGTGCGCATCCTGAAGGCGCTCGATATCAAGCCGCGCCGCACCATACGAATCGGATTGTGGAGCGGCGAAGAACAAGGCTTACTCGGCTCGCAGAGTTACGTCGAGCACCATTTCGGTTCGCGCCCTCGCATGGACGAGCCCGCACTGAAAGACATGCCGACGTTGCTGCGGCGCGAAGCCGGTGAAGTTACGGTGAAGCCGGAGCAGGCGAAGGTCTCAGCTTATTTCAACGTGGACAATGGCAGCGGCAAGATTCGTGGCGTCTATTTGCAGGAAAACGAAGCGGTCGCTCCCATTTTTGAATCCTGGATGAAGCCCTTCAAAGATCTGGGCATGACCACTCTCACCATGCGCAACACCGGTGGCACCGATCACTTGTCGTTTAATGCCGTCGGCATCCCAGGATTCCAATTCATTCAAGATCCCCTCGATTACGAGACCCGTACCCACCACTCGAACATGGACGTCTATGACCGCCTGCAGCCAGAAGACCTGAAACAGGCCGCCGTAATTGTCGCGGGCTTTGTCTACGACGCAGCGATGCGCGACCAGATGCTGCCGCGCAAGCCCATCGAGAAACCACTGCCGAAATAACCGGAAAAGTAAGGAAGGCCAATAGGATTGGCGCCGAGCGGCAGGATAGCTATTTGTGCCGAGGGTGCCCCATCTTTGCGCGTTCTTTGCGCAAAGGTGGGATTGATCCCACGATCGGGGAAAAGCGCAGTTAATTAGGGGCTGATAGCTGACAGCTGAGAGCCTCCCTACTTCACAAACGTCAGCCCATGTGGCACGGCCCACTTGAAAACATAAGCGTAGAGCAGCACGATAATCCCCACGATGGAACCAAGCGCCACCGAGTGCCACACCACATAGCGGAAAATAATTCCTTCGTTGCCCACCTGCTCAGTGGCGGCCGTGGCAATCGTAATCGACTGCGCATCCACCATCTTGCCCATCACTCCACCTGCGCTGTTGGCCGCGCACATCAGGATCGGATCGATTCCCAGTTGCTGAGAAGTAATTTTCTGCAAGCTGCCGAACAGCGCATTCGAAGAGGTATCGCTGCCGGTAAGCGCAACTCCGAGCCAACCGAGAAAAGTACCGAAGAAAGGATACAGCCAGCCTGTTCGCGTAAACGCCAGACCCAGCACCGCGTCCAGACCGGAGTAGCGCGTCACGTATCCCAGCCCCAGCATAAATGAGATTGCAATCATCGCCAGTCGCATGCGGACCAGCGTTCTCCAGAAAATCTTCAGCAACTGCACGGGGCCCTGGCCGAGCAGCAATCCGGAGACGATCGCGGCGAAGAAGCAGCCGGTTCCGGTGGCGGAAAGCCAGTTGAAATCATATCGGGCGGCTTCTGGCGTCGGCTTCGCAACCACGGGCGCGGAACGAAAGACCGCGTTGTGCAGGTAAGGCACATCCCATCCCGGCGGGCCAGGACGTACTTTTCCATTCGGCAATACCACGCGAAACGCCGGCGTGGTGGCCTGGTTCATTGCCAACTTAATCTTTGGCAATCCCCAGAGCAACACAAATAGAGAGAGGATCGCGAACGGCATCCACGCTTTCAGGACTTGGCCAGTGGTGTAGGTGCGTACTTTGACAACTCCATCGAACTTCTCTGCCGCCCATTCACCGCCCACGTCATCGCTGATTTTCGCAGTCGGAGCGTGAAGAGCGGCCGGCTTGTCGTCGTAATCAAATCGCCAAATTTTCTTTGGCTTCCAGAATCGCAGGAACGCCAGCACCGCGACCAGCGACACCACGCCTCCCATGATGTCCACCAGATTGCTGTCCATATAATTTGCCCAGAAGAATTGCGTCAACGCGAACGAAACTCCGACCACCGCGATGGCAGGAAACACCTCGAAGGTTTCCTTCCAACTGACCATGGTTTTGACCAGCCAGAAAGGAACAATGACCGCAGTGAACGGAAGGATGCGGCCAATCATGGCGCTGAGATCGGATTCCGGCAAAGCGCTCACTGCCGCCAGCGTGTGAACGGGAGTGCCAATCGCTCCCCAGGCCACCGGCGCCGTGTTCGCGATCAGATTCAAGGCAGCGGCGTGAAAGGGCTTGAATCCCAAACCGATCATGAACGCGCCGGCAATCGCCACCGGTGCGCCAAAGCCAGCTGCTCCCTCAATAAATGCCCCAAAGCAAAACGCGATCAGCAATACCTGCAGCCGGCGGTCGGCAGTGATTCCGGCCACCGACTCCTTCATGATTTCAAATTGTCCGGTTTCTACCGAAATATCGTAGAGGTACACGGCGGCGAGAACGATCCATGCGATTTTCAAAACACCAAAGGCCACGCCGTACCCAAAGCTGAGCCCCGCCAGCGCGGGAGGCATCTTGAAAAAGATGATCGCGACCAACACAGCCGTAGTCGCCCCCGCGATGGCGCACCAGTGTGGCTTCACTTTCAGGCCGGCGAGCAGGCTAAAGAGAACAATGATAGGAAGAGCCGCAACCAGTGTCGAGAGCCACCAATGACCTAGCGGATCGTAGATCTGTGTCCACTGCATCCGAACCTCCTCGCAAACCCGAGTCAGCTGCGTAACACTCAGCGAATTGTCATCCTGAACAAGCGTTCTTTGCGCAGTTGAGGATCCGGGCGAGCCGTGCGAAGCGTCGCGCTCTTTGCGACGCAATAATCACGCGTTTGGCTCGCTTCCTTATCGAGATCCCTCGCACCCTCAACTCACTTCCCAGCTCTTCGGAACATTCACGTAAGAACGATCCAGATCCGCGACCGATGGGCAACCCAGCAACCTGAGCGTGCGTTCCAAATCCGCTCGCAAGATCTCAATCGCTCGATCGACGCCGGCTTCGCCAGCCGCAGCCAAACCATAGGCGTAAGCGCGCCCGCACAATACGGCACGCGCTCCCATGCAAATCGCCTTTACCACGTCGCTTCCGCGACGAACACCTCCATCCATCAACACCTCGGTGCGGCCCTGTACGGCGTCGACGACCTCCGGCAATGCCCGCAACGAAGCCGGAAGCCCATCAAGCTGTCGCCCGCCATGATTCGAAACTGAAATCGCTGCGGCTCCTTCATCGATGGAACGCCGTGCATCGTCGGCCGTTAGCACGCCCTTGACGACAATCGGTCCTTTCCATATGTCTCGAATCCATTTCAGGTCGGCCCACGTTACAGCCGATTCTGCCAAAGCAACATTGATATCGACCAACGGCATTTGACCCTTCCCGGGAACAACCACGTTTGGAAGTCCCGGCAAACCGCCGTCGCGCAGATAATCGATGAGCCAACCCGGACGCGCGAGCATCTGCGAAATATACGGAACCTTCTCGAATACACTACCGCTGATCAACTCTTTCAAGCCATTGCGATAGTCGCGCTCGCGGATTCCCGACACCGGAGTATCAATGGTGACGACCAGCCCATTGAATCCCGCGACGCGCGCCCTTTCAATGACGGCTTCTGCGGCCCCGCGCCCGCCCATTAAATAGAGTTGATAAAATACCGGCCCCTTCGAAGCGGCTCTCACATTTTCCAGCTTGTGTCCTGAAATCGTCGAGAGAATGTATCCCGTCCCCGCCCTGCCGGCGGCTCGCGCGGCCGCCACTTCCCCGCCCGGATGCATCATCCGGCTGTATCCCACGGGCGCGAGCATGAACGGAAGAGAGAGATTGAAGCCGAGAACCGTGGTGCACAAACCGCATTCAGAGAGAGCGACCGCATGGCGCGGCCGAAAGGTAACGTCGCTGAATATTCTGCAATTCTCTCGCAGAGTGACTTCGCCTTCGGCGCCGCCATCGAGGTAATCAAAAACCGGTTTGGGGATTCTCTGCCGCGCGATGGGGCGGAAATCCTCGATACAAACTACTTTGGGCGACGCAACAGTGCGAGCGGCTCTTGTCATCTGCGATTCCCATGTACGGCAAAAGCAAGATATCGTACCACTGTGTCAATCCTTGGAGCGATGGAAATTTCTCTGAGTGTTTTAGCTCCATAATTCTGTCACCCCGTAACAGCAACGTGAAAATGTCACCCCATGAGAGGAAGGACATTCGCGTTGAGTCAGAGGGAACTACAACGAGTGAGCGTAATTTCCAGTTGCGCTAAGGGAGACATGGTGTGCGCCAGAGCCGCCGAACTGCTCTCGCTCAGCGTCCGTCAGGTCAGGCGTCTCAAGAAACGTTGGCGGGAGCAAGGAGAGGCGGCTCTGGCGCACGCCAACCGCGGACGGCCCAGCCCCCGCCGTCTGCCCTCCCGCACCCGGCAAGCCGTCGTTCGCCTGGCCCGCACCACCTACGCCGGCTTCAACGATCACCATCTCTGCGAAAAGCTTTGCGAGGTCGAGGGCTTCTCCCTCAGCCGTGAGACCCTCCGCCGTCTGTTGCGCCAAGCCGGTCTGGGATCTCCTCGGAAACGCCGCCCGCCCGCTCATCGCCAGCGCCGCCTGCGCTCCGCCCGTGAAGGCGAACTGGTCCAACTCGACGGTTCGCCCCACGACTGGCTGGAAGGCCGCGGCCCTCACCTCACCGCCCTCGGACTGCAAGACGACGCCACCGGTAAAATCCTGGCCGCCCAGTTCTTTCCTTCCGAGACCGCGCTCGGCTATCTCTGCCTGCTTCGCCAACTGTTGCGCCGCCACGGGCACTCCGCTCGCCTTTTACGGCGACCACAGCGGCATCTTCGTTCGCAACGACGACTTCTGGTCGGTGGAAGAACAGCTCGCCGGCAAACGTCAGCCCACGCAGTTCGGCCGCGCCCTGGAGCAACTGGGCATCACCTTCATCGCCGCCCGCACTCCGCAGGCCAAGGGCCGCGTCGAACGACTCTGGGGCGTGCTCCAGGATCGTCTCACCAGCGAACTCCGCCTGGCTCAGGCTTGCGATCTGGACTCCGCCAACGCCGTGCTGCGCCTCTTTCTCGCCGACTACAACCGCCGCTTTGCCCGCCGCCCCCGCGCAATGCAAACCGCATGGCGCCCGGCACCCCAAAATCTGGAACGCATCTGCTGCTTCGTTTACCAGCGCGTGGTCAGCAACGACAACATTGTCCAATGGGAGGGTCAGCGCTTCCAGATCCCGCAGCAAGGGCAACGCTTCAGCTTTGCCGGAGCCAAAGTCCACATCTATCAAGCTTTGGACGGGCGCGTTTCGCTCTATTACGGCGACACCCGCCTGCATCACACCCTAGCTTCGCCAGGGTGACATTTTCATGTTGCCATTAGGGTGACAAAATCACGTTGCTACAACA
>CAWGYX010000007.1:0-421877 GCA_963826925.1 uncultured Acidobacteriota bacterium | reverse complement strand
ACCTGCTGTCCCCTGGGAGGTAGATCAGCTGCGGGTGCCCGTCCTTGCCGGCGGCGTCATCAGCCGGAATCGCCACTGGGATTTTGACTTCCGTCCGGGCGACGGAAAACTAGGGGCAGTCACGCCTGTCCCCGGTTTTTCCTATCCAAACCGGGAAGGGCACGAGTTTCACTCGTGCCAATAAGCTCACGGTAAAGAAGCAACGGCGCTTCAGCCCCTGATGGTCAACCGTGTAAGCGGGGAACAGTCAAGTCTGCCCCGAATTCGTTAGACGGAAATTCCATGCTGAGCGTTCGCCAGCGCGAACACTGCGAGGGCACCGCTAGCCACGCGAGAAGCAATTTTCCCCTCGGAATTGACAAGCACTGCGGCGGGAGTGCCCCCCGCATGAAAGGCCATGCCAGATGTGAAACCCTGATCAAGAACCACAGGTGCCCGAAGCCCCATTGCGCGATTTGCCTCGACAGTTCCCGATGAGACAACCAAAAGCTGCGGTGCTCCTGCGGGAAGATCTTCCTCCCATCGCTTAAGGTCCGGGAGCATCTTAGCGCAGAACCCACAATTCGGATTCCAGAAGAGTATGAGAGCGTCCCGCCCTCGAAGCGATGAAAGGTCGATGATTCTGCCGCCGAGATCGGGAAGTTTGAGGGACGGTGCTGGCTCGCCGATTTTTAATTCGACCCGTGCGGTCGGGACCGCCGACCCACTCCCGTATCTCCCATTCGCGGGTAAAGGTACTGCTGGCAATGTTCCCGCACCTGCCGTTGCAACCAGGCTTGCAATTGCCTGGGAGCCCATTGCGAGAAAACTTGCGATCTTGCCATCAGGTCCAATGAGTACAGCGCTTGGGGTGCCGTTAGCGTGATAGGCTGCGGCAACTTCGCGATCCTTCTGCACAAGGACGTATTTCAGCCGGTGCTCACCGATTTTGAGCCGGTTTGCTTTCTGCGACCCCCGGCTGATGAGCGCAATCTCGAGAGTCGCCGCATGCTCTTGCTGCCAGCGCGCGATATCGGGCAGCATTGCGGAACACGGTCCGCAGTCAGGGTCTGAAAAGATCAAGGCCACCGGAAGCCGCTCGCCCCAGAGACTGTCAAGGGCAAAAATTGAGTGGTCAGACAGGGCCCTGAGTTCAAAGGTGGGCGCTGGACTGCCGATCGGAAGTCCCAAGGGTACCTTGGCCGAGGGAAATGCAATGCCGCTGCCAAACTGCGCCTCCAAAGCGTCCATGCGTAACAGAAGTCGCCCGTTTTGTCGGAGCAGATGAAACGTGAGCCATCCCTCAGCGGCAACGACGAGGAGCCCAGCCATCCCTAGAACAATTCCTACAGCCTCGACCTTCGATAGGCCAAACCTCATAGGGGAGGCGCCTCGTGCTTCCCAAAGCACTACACCTGCGCCAACGAGCAAGACACTATTTCGCACCAATGTTGGCCAACCTATTGGCTCGGAATGAAGTTGGCCGAAGCAGTTGCATTCCGGCTTGCGGCCCAGAGCTAAGTTAACGCCAATACCGATTATAAAAATCAGCAGAAGTGTAAACGCACCCAGAGCACCCCACCGTACCGTTGAGACGGGAATTAATAGAGCGGCAAAGGCAAGCTCCGCGAAAGGCAAAAAAATCCCTAGTGGAGTTGCGACCCAGGTTGGAACGCCGAAATCCTGAATGCCCTTTTGGGCCCCTGGTAGATCAAAGAGCTTGGCGATCCCGGCCACAGAAAACGTGGCAGCAATAAGCAACCTGACAATGAGCGCTAAAATACCCATTTTTGATTGGAGATCCTTGGCGTGGAGTATTTCTCAGATGAAGGAAGAGAAACAGCCGAGTGTCCGCCCCCCCTTCTCTCAGGAACCCAAATTCCGATCAGCGATGGCCAATGGTCGGGCCGCTCCCGGCTGGTACTTTGGGCAGTAACTTAACAGAACTCCGACTCGCAGTCCCCGACGGGCACTGGGCCGATAGGGAGATCGGAACACAAACTGGCTCACCGCAACAACTGCCAAAGAGACAAAGCGCGTCCGGCCCACAATCGCCGCTGTTTGTACAAGGAGCGAGGCCGGCGCATGGCGTACTACCAGGAACACACAACCCGCCGCCCTCTACGATACTGCCGCAAACACAATCCGGGTTGGAGCTGCTGCACGGAACGAAGGTCGAGCAGGTCGCACCAACGCAGCCCGAATTCGGGCTTGTGCACTGATTCGTAGTTGGGTCGCAAGTGAAACCGGGGTCGCAACAGATATTGTTGCAACATTGACCCCCACACCTGACATTGGGAACGCATGCACCGTTGAGGCAGTCCATGCACGGATCGCAGCAAATTCCGTCACAAATTTGCTGGTTGGGCGGACATTTGCATTCTATTGCCCCAAGCTCCTTACAAACAAATTCGGTTCCAGCAGCGCACAGCCCACCGAGGAAGAGGGCGCAGGGAATTGCTCCAGGCCCTGTCTCAGGACACAAGGCAGCAATAGCGAAATAACATGCGACATCTCCGACGAACACGATCCCGCAGAAAATGTCGACGAGAAGGTCACACTGTCCAGGTGTGAGGTCCGGCACCACGACGCCAGCATTTGTTTTTGGAGTCGAGTTATCGGGACGTTCTTGTCGACCAGCCTCCGCCGAAGCGCTTGATGCGCTAGTGGACGACGTCTGGGTCGCGACGGTTTGAAAAACCCTCCCGTCCGGGTCTACGCCGAGCGCAAAACTCTGAACCCCGTCCTGATAAAGGACGGCAAGGGTCGAAACGCCCCCAATGGGACTCAGCGCGTACACAATAACTGCGGTCTCGTCCGGCACACTCGAGTTTTGGAAGTTGGTCGCCAAAACCGACTGAAACAGACCCCCACTCCGATAGAAAATCACCGAGTTGGACGCGCCCACGGACGCAAATCCATTATTGGTCAGATAATTAACCAGCCTCAGATACGAACCGTCACTGCCTACATGAGCGCAGAGCGCAGTCCCCGCTGACGGTGGCGTGCATGGCAGCCCGCATACATTCGTGTCAAGATTGCAGGCTTGGCACGTGCCACAGGTCGCCGCCGCAGCGCTGACCTTCCTAATCCCCAAAGACGACAGCAGCAACCCCGCAAGTCCGCCGACAAAGGCGCGGAGCACATCGCGTCGCGAGGTTCCCCTCGCAACGCCTCTCGCCAAATTATCGAAAATGGTGCTCATAGCAGACCTAAGAGGACAAAAGTCGCTTCACTGTCGCGCCGAACTCTCGTACTTGTCACCGAAGCCGCTCAACCGGAAAGTAACCGGCCCGTCAAATGTCTTGAACGTAATGCTTCCCTTTGCAGGTCCCACCGTCGTTGGGCGAAAACTAACGCCGAAGCTGCATGATGCTCCCGGCGCGAGTGCGAACGGATCAATGCTTACGCAGGTTCCTGGGTCGAAGCTGAACTCGCCGAGGCCACTCGAACTCTCATAAACTGCCGTTTGATTGGTGTAGTTGGTCACTGTAATCGATACTGTGGGGCTCACAGTAAAAACTTTGACATTGCCAAAATTCACGGACCCAGGATTAAGGACGAGCGCGGCTGTGCCGGTCAGTGCTCCAACAACATTCTCCAGACCGAAGCCCTGACCAACTGTTGGATCTGGAATGTCCAACCTCGACTCAAAAGTGATCCCGGCGATCCCCTCGCTTGGACTTATGACAAAACCAAAGAATCCGGTGTTGACCGTCACCGGCACCGTCGCGATCACGGTCCCTCCTGTCCCAGTCAGAACGAGGTTCTCCAGTTCGCCGGTTTCAGCATCGTAGAAGTTTGCGCCCCACCCAAAGACGGGCAAACTGAAATTCATTGCAACTGTGACCACCCCAAACTTCGTGTACAGGGCGGCGTTCGTCACACCACTATTATCGGTAAATTGCAGCGGAGGCACATCGATGAAGTTTTGGAAAAGTCCAAACGTTGGGTCACGACCAATTTGTTGAAGCGAGAACGGACCTACCCGCAAGGCAGCGGTCTGAAAGTAAGTATCCTCGGTAAACTCCTGAAAGGTCTGGGAGAACTGCGAGCTTCCTTGCACCGCAGCTTGCCAAGCTTGGAGGGAAGTAAATGTCTTTATTGTCTGCGCCCAGGCAACACACGACAACACTCCGGACGCGACAACCATCAACACAAACTTAAACACCACACTGCGCTTCACTCACGCCCCCATACATCAAAATCCCAGGGCAAACAACGCGAGGAACGGTAGCACAGCACTCGTGCACTTGCAATACAGAAACATTAATTTTCTATGAATATCCAGCCCCGAGCGAATATTTTACACGTTTAAGCACAAAGGGTGGCGCGCCCCGCCCCAACAGCCGATCGGCGCAAAAGGAAAAGGCCAATCTGATTTCTCAGACTGGCCTTTATTTATGCCGGCAACGACCTACGCTCCCACACACTTGGCGCGTGCAGTACCATCGGCCCTGCGGGGCTTAACTTCCGTGTTCGGTATGGGAACGGGTGGATCCCCCGCGGTAAGATCACCGACAACTTGTAGCAGCTTCTAGCTACTAGCTTCTGGCTACTAGCTCGAATCTCCCGGCGAAAATTTCATCGCGATCACGGAAAGACTCCTCGCTGCAAACTTGATCTCTCGACTTCCGTCCCACAGCCTGAGCCCATTGGATTGAGCTAGAAGCCAGGAGCTAGAAGCTGATTTTTTCAAAGATCGTGAGGGCGATACCTCACAACTTGAGGCGTTTGCGCGGCGTCTGAGCCGCGCGCCGAAATCCCGAACGTACTTCGTGAGGGATCTCGCCTCGATACCTCACAACTGAATAGATTGGGTGTGGCTTACTTTCTTGTTATTTTGTTTCCGATTTCTGCCACCGTACTTCGGCTTTTCGTCGGCGCGAAGCTTCTGCTGAACTTCTTACTTCTGCTCAGGTTCTAGCTAGGAGCTAGAAGCTAGCAGCTAGAAGCTTCTTCTGCACCGAGTAAATTTTATGGTCAAGCCGAACGGGCGATTAGTACTGGTAAGCTACGAGTGTTGCCACTCTTCCACCTCCAGCCTATCAACCAGGTAGTCTTCCTGGGCCCTTCTTATCCCTTACGGGTTGGGAGATCTCATCTTGAGGAGTGCTTCCCGCTTATATGCATTCAGCGGTTATCACTACCGAACTTCGCTACCGAGCGGTGCCATTGGCATGACAGCTCGAACACAAGAGGTTCGTCCATCCCGGTCCTCTCGTACTAAGGACAGGTCCTCTCAAATCTCCTGCGCCCACAACAGATAGGGACCGAACTGTCTCGCGACGTTCTGAACCCAGCTCACGTACCGCTTTAATAGGCGAACAGCCTAACCCTTGGAACCTTCTACAGCTCCAGGATGCGATGAGCCGACATCGAGGTGCCAAACCGGAGCGTCGATATGAACTCTTGGCTCCGATCAGCCTGTTATCCCCGGCGTACCTTTTATCCGTTGAGCGATGGCCCTTCCATGCAGAACCACCGGATCACTAAAGCCTACTTTCGTACCTGCTCGACTTGTTGGTCTCGCAGTCAACCACGCTTATACTTTTGCATTCAACGGCTGATTTCCAAACAGCCTGAGCGTAGCTTCGCGCGCCTCCGTTACCGTTTAGGAGGCGACCGCCCCAGTCAAACTACCCGCCTTAGTATGTCCTTGTCCCGGGTAACGGGACTAAGTTAGAACCACAGATCTCGCAGGGTGGTATCTCACCGTTGGCTCCTCCAAGCCCGAGAGCCTGGAATCAAAGCCTCCCACCTATCCTGCGCAGCAAGGGCCATAGTTCATACTAAAGGTATAGTAAAGGTGCACGGGGTCTTTCCGTCTAGTTGCGGGCAACCGGCATCTTCACCGGCACTACAAGTTCGCCGTGTCAGTCGGCAAGACAGTCGCACTTTCGTTACGCCATTCGTGCAGGTCGGAACTTACCCGACAAGGAATTTCGCTACCTTAGGACCGTTATAGTTACGGCCGCCGTTCACCGGGGCTTCAGTTCAAAGCTTCACCTTGCGGTTGACCTCTCCCTTTAACCTTCCGGCACCGGGCAGGCGTCAGCCCCTATACGTCGTTTTCGACTTTGCAGAGACCTGTGTTTTTGTTAAACAGTCGCAGTGCGCATTTCGCTGCGGCCCCCTCGAGCTATGAACTCTACCGGGGCACCCCTTCTCCCGAAGTTACGGGGTTATATTGCCGAGTTCCTTACCAACTGTTCTCACGAGCGCCTTTGGATATTCTCCTCGTCTACCTGTGTCGGTTTGAGGTACGGTTCCCTTACTTTCTCCTTAGAGGTTTTTCTTGGCAGCGTGGAATCGGCAGCTTTCCTCCATACGGAGTACTGCTTTGCGCCTCAGTGATAACTCTCTCGCGGATTTGCCTACGAAAGACACCTTACGCGCATCGACCGCCATAGCCATAGGACGGCCTGCTTATCCTCCTGCGTCACCCCATCGTCAAACGAAAACAAGGGAGGTCCGGAATATTAACCGGATGTCCATCGGCTACGCCTTTCGGCCTCGCCTTAGGGACCGCCTGACCCTGAGCGGATTAACCTTTCTCAGGAAACCTTAGACTTTCGGCGCGGAGGGTTCCCACCTCCGTTATCGCTACTTATGCCGGCAGGGTCTCTTCTCAACCGTCCAGCAGTCCTTTCGGTCTACCTTCAAACTGTTGAGAATGCTCTCCTACCACGCACCACAATTAAGTGATGCATTCGCTGCTTCGGTAATCAGCTTAAGCCCCGTTAAATTGTCGGCACCGGACCGCTTGACCAGTGAGCTATTACGCTTTCTTTAAAGGATGGCTGCTTCTAAGCCAACCTCCTGGCTGTCTGGGCGTTCCGACTTCCTTTCCCACTTAGCTGATATTTTGGGACCTTAGCAGGCGATCTGGACTGTTTTCCTCTCGACGACGAAGCTTAGCCCCCGCCGTCTGACTCCCGTATTGGTTGTTCTATGGCATTCGAAGTTTGATTGGATTCAGTAAGCTGGAAAGCCCCCTAGTCCATTCAGTTCTCTACCACCACGACAAATCATACGAGGCTAGCCCTAAAGCTATTTCGGAGAGAACGAGCAATCACGGAATTTGATTAGCCTTTCACCCCTACCCTCAGCTCATCGGAGCTTTTTTCAACAAACACCCGTTCGGCCCTCCAGTGGGTGTTACCCCACTTTCAGCCTGGCCAAGGGTAGATCATCCCGCTTCGCGTCTATTCCTGCCAACTGATTCGCCCTATTCGGACTCGCTTTCGCTGCGGCTCGCTTTCGCTTAACCTTGCTGACAAGAATAACTAGCCGGCTCATTATGCAATAGGCACGCGGTCAGACTTTCCCAGCCTTTCTCAAGTCCATACGAATAAGGATGCGAGCCAAACGCGCGACTATGCGTCGCAAAGAACGCGACGCTTCGCGCGGCTCGCCCAGATCCTTCACTGCGCAAAAAACGCTTGCTCAGGATGACAATCGCTGGACTTCAGAAAGACTGGGCATAGTCCTCCCACCGTTTGTAGGCACACGGTTTCAGGTACTATTTCACTCCCCTCGCAGGGGTTCTTTTCGCCTTTCCCTCACGGTACTGGTTCACTATCGGTCAGAAGCTAGTATTTAGCCTTACGGGATGGTCCCCGTAGCTTCCCGCAAAGTTTCTCGTGCTCCGCGGTACTCAGGTATCGGCTTCGAGTTCAGTTCGTTTTCACCTACGTGGCTATCACACTCTATGGCCCCTCTTTCCAGAGGGCTTCGGTTAACGACTGAATTGGTAACTCTACTGTTGCCGACCCTACAACCCCTGCTGAACCCGAAGGTCTAACAGGTTTAGGCTGTTGCGATTTCGCTCGCCACTACTCTCGCAATCGAGGTTTCTTTCTTTTCCTCCTGGTACTGAGATGGTTCACTTCCCAGGGTTCGCTCGTGCGTGACTATGGATTCATCACGCCGTACGGAGGTTTTACCTCCGTGGGTTTCCCCATTCGGAAATCTCCGGATCAATGCCTGCTTGCGGCTCCCCGAAGCTTATCGCAGCTTGCCACGTCCTTCATCGCCTGCTTCTGCCAAGGCATCCACCATGCGCCCTTAGTAGCTTGACCACAAAATTTACTCGACACACCACGGTTGCCCGCGCTGCGCCTCGCAAACCTTATGGGCCTTTATCCCGCTCTACCGATGCAGGTTTCAAGGTTTCAAAGTTTCAAGGTTTCACAAGCTCTCCGCTTCTCGGTTTTCACCTTGAAACATTGAAACTTTGAAACTCTGAAACCTGGAACCCGAACCCCGCGCCTTCTCAGCGGGCTCTGTTCAGGCACTCATAAAAATTTACAACGCCTTGTATTTTGCCCAATCTATTCAGTTGTCAAATATCGTCCTCGTGAAAGAGGCTGTTAGCTATTGGCTCTTAGCTTTTGGCTAAAACCCCTAGGTCAACAACCTTTCACTCACCCCGCTTGTGCGGGTATGGGTCTTGCTCAGTTCGGGGTGTGCAAACCCCTTACTTCCTCCAACCCAATGTTCGGCGTCAAGCGACTTTCATTGGACCGTGAACTGATTCACGGTTGCCGCGTTTGACGCCCAACATCGGGCTGAATCCTCATCTCAGTGGTTGACGAGTTGAAAAATCTCCGCGATAACACCGCCGACAACAAATGCCGAACCGCCGATCAAACACATCATATTTCCGAACCGCGTGGACTTCACCGGCCAACTATTCATTCGGAGACCAGCCCGTTCTGCTCGCCATCCAGTGTAAGTCAACGCAGCACCGATGATGATAAAGAGTATTGCCATCACTCCGAGAAGCCGCGCTAACCCCGTGGCGGGCCGTCCGGATCGATGCCGCGCTCGATCTTGGCGATACGTTCGTTATGGCGGATGATCATCGCGGTGATGGCGATTGCGCCACCTACGAGAATTGCGCAAATCGGAACGAGCAAGCCGCCTAAACCGAATATTGAATCGATCAGTCTGTTCACTCGCCGCCTCCTAGACCCTCAGGGCCTAAAGCCCGGTTCCAATTTTGGGCCTTTAGCGGCACGACTGTAAGTCGTGCCCTTCCCGGTCGTGCTGTCCCGCGATTCTGTGAAGGTTTCGACCGTCCGCCAAATTTTCTGGTGGAGCTGACCGGGATCGAACCGGTGGCCTCCTGGTTGCAAACCAGGCGCTCTCCCAGCTGAGCTACAGCCCCAAACCCCGGTTTCCAGTTTCACGTTTCTGGTTTCCAGCAGAACCACTGGAAACTTGAAACCGGAAACTAGAAACCTGATTTTCTGGTGGGCCTGGATAGACTTGAACTATCGACCTCACCCTTATCAGGGGTGCGCTCTAGCCACCTGAGCTACAGGCCCGGTAATTTTCGCCGACGCTATCTGAAGCTCAGTATACATCGGCTTCTAGCTTCTAGCCGCTAGCTTCTAGCCAAACCATTTTCGTGATTTAGCTAGGAGCTAGAAGCTAGTAGCCAGAAGCTCAAATTTAATTCGAGGACAAGGTTGAACGTGCGCTCCAGCTAAGCCGGAGCTGACCATCATGGAACGCGGAAGAATGCAGCGAACTGCATCTTCTACAGAACGGTTTGCCTCAAAACTTGCGGGACAAACTCGATCTTAAAATTCGAGAAAGAGAGGTCCGAACGAGGCTCCCTTGCCGCATCCTCAGGTTAGTGGTGGACTTGGCTTGGGGTACATGGCAACGTCACTCGCTCTTTGCTCTCGTGGTTTAGCTAAAAGCCAGAAGCTAATAGCCAAAAGCTCACGAGTGCAGCGAGTGTGCCATGACGTTCTCTCTTAGAAAGGAGGTGATCCAGCCGCAGGTTCTCCTACGGCTACCTTGTTACGACTTCACCCCAATCATGAACCATACCTTGGACGGTTGCCTCCTTGCGGTTAGCACGCCGGCTTCTAGTGCAGTCCACTTTCGTGATGTGACGGGCGGTGTGTACAAGGCCCGGGAACGTATTCACCGCGGCGTTCTGATCCGCGATTACTAGCGATTCCAGCTTCATGGAGTCGGGTTGCAGACTCCAATCCGAACTGAGGCCGGCTTTTTCCGATTAGCTCCCCCTCGCGGGTTTGCGACGGTTTGTACCGACCATTGTAGCACGTGTGTAGCCCTGGACATAAAGGCCATGAGGACTTGACGTCATCCCCACCTTCCTCCCCGTTATCCGGGGCGGTTTCACTAGAGTGCCCGGCTTGACCCGATGGCAACTAGGGATAAGGGTTGCGCTCGTTGCGGGACTTAACCCAACATCTCACGACACGAGCTGACGACAGCCATGCAGCACCTATATAGCAGTCTCTTGCGAGACTAGGATGTTTCCACCCTATTCCACTACATTTCGAGCCCAGGTAAGGTTCTTCGCGTTGCGTCGAATTGAACCACATGCTCCACCGCTTGTGCGGGCCCCCGTCAATTCCTTTGAGTTTCAGCCTTGCGACCGTACTCCCCAGGCGGATGGCTTATCGCGTTAGCTGCGGCACAGTGGGATTGGGTACCCACCACACCAAGCCATCATCGTTTAGGGCTAGGACTACCAGGGTATCTAATCCTGTTTGCTCCCCTAGCTTTCGCGCCTCAGCGTCAGTTATGGTCCAGTGCGCCGCTTTCGCCACAGGTGTTCCTCCCGATATCTACGCATTTCACCGCTACACCGGGAATTCCACGCACCTCTCCCATACTCCAGCACGACAGTTTCGCCTGCAGGCCCCGAGTTAAGCCCGGGGATTTCACAGGTGACTTGTCGCGCCGCCTACGCGCCCTTTACGCCCAATAATTCCGAACAACGCTTGCACCCTCTGTATTACCGCGGCTGCTGGCACAGAGTTAGCCGGTGCTTCTTCCACCAGTACCGTCATCATCGTCTTGGTCGAAAGGAGTTTACGCCCCAAGGGGCTTCATCCTCCACGCGGCGTTGCTGCGTCAGGGTTTCCCCCATTGCGCAAAATTCCCCACTGCTGCCTCCCGTAGGAGTCTGGACCGTGTTTCAGTTCCAGTGTGGCCGTGCGCCCTCTCAGGCCGGCTACCGATCTTCGCCTTGGTGGGCCGTTACCCCGCCAACTAGCTAATCAGCCGCGACCCCCTCCTCAAGCGGATTGCTCCTTTGATCGTCACTTCTTGAGAAGCGCCGATATTATGCGGTATTAGCATCGGTTTCCCGATGTTATTCCACACTCGAGGGTAGGTTAGTCACGTGTTACTCACCCGGTCGCCACTTTACTCAGGGATTGCTCCCCTTTCTCGTTCGACTTGCATGTGTTAGGCACGCCGCCAGCGTTGATTCTGAGCCAGGATCAAACTCTCGTTTGAAACCTGATGTCTGCCGACGGGTAGTTGGCAGACTGCCATCGCACGGGCTCGAAAGCCGCGGATGGCGCCACCGTTCAGCCTTTTGCTTGTTTGCCTCTTGCGAAGCGGCGAAGAAAAAGTTCACGGTGGTCTAACTTGTGAGATCGCTCGGACTAATGCCCGAATTCGTTTCTCACGACTGGCACGTTCAACCTAGTTGTCAAAGACCGAATCGCGGTCCGCCGGAGCGGCGCGAATTCAGTCCAGGCAGAGACTTTTATGTGAGCAAGCCCACAAGGAAGAATCCGACTGTCCTCGAAACCCTACAAACATACCGTGCGGTCAAAATCCCGTCAATGATTGCTTCCCACAGGATTTCCAGATGATTTCCACATCGGGAAAGGCTTGGAGCGGGGCAGGAGAGCTGCCAGCAAGACCCAAAAAACCATGTCATTCCGAACGGCTTTATCTTTATCGTCAGGAATCTGGTTTTGGGCTGGGCGCTCGAATGCGCGCAACAGTATGGCCTTCCGGTCGGAGTACGACGCCAATTTCGGCGTGCATTTCTGCGCAGCCCGATACGGAAGACAAAAAATTGAGAAAAGATCCTAGTTGGAGGTTCCTTGCTTTGAAGGTACCCTTCGGAAACTGCCTTGCTTTCCGAATGAAGTCCCGTGGCCGGGACGATTGAGAGCTCTACGCCCTCTCTAAGCTTAGATGCCGGACGAGCCCGAGAGTTGCAAAACAATACGACCGGCTAGCCACACTACTGCTCTCGGTGAATTGTTTATAGCAGATGAATGGGCGGGAGCGCAAGGGAAAGTTTACGAAGTTGGTTCGGGTTATCAGGCGCGCTTCGTCTCGTCGAGCATGCGTTGCCGCAAAATGCTGTTGGCGCGAGTCTGGTGGCCTTTGCCCCGCTTCTTGAGCCAGGCGACCACGTCGGCGTCGAGTCGCATGGACACGGCTTGCTTGACGGGGCGATAGAACCTGCCGCGAACGGCATCCTTCCACGCGTTGGGGGGAAGTTCGGGGATATCAGAGGTGTCGATCTGATCGTCGGGCATAGCCGCGAGGGCGGCGAGCTCGCGCCTTTGGCGCGAAGTCAGGGTTTGCCCGGGTGTTCTCTGCCTTCTTACTTCTGTTTTGGATTTTCTAGTAGCCTTCGGCATAGATTCTCCGTTCTGTGCGAGTTGCTTTTCGAGCGGAAATAATCCGTATTGCGTCGCTCTCTTCGTCTGCCGTGTGCGCGACGAGTAGTACGTTGTGTGCTCCGACCATGCCAATGGTTTGCCAGCGCGGTTCGCCATCGACCTCGCGGTCTTGTGTGGTCACGTGGTACGGATCGTCGAACACACGCACCGCCGTCTCGAAGCTGATGCGGTGCTTCTGCCTGTTGAACCGATCCTTTCGCGCGTCCCAAAGTGAAGTCCGCGGCAACTCACGTATTTACGATATTGTATATACGTTAATTGTGTTGGGCGGGAAAAGAGTTTGCGAAGATGATTCCCGCAAAACTTCACGCCTTCCAACCCTCGTTGCGGAACATTGAGAGAACGTTCATCCAAGTAACGTTGAGCGCGATGCACACGTCGGGAATGTTGGGTTTGGCCAGGAGTCCCGATGCCTTCTCCCCGGTGACAACAGACAGCCCGCGCGATTGGGCGAGGGCAATAACAAATGGATCGCCTGAGGATCGATTCTTCCTTGTGTCGATCAGCCGGGGATGGACGGCGAGAATAGCGGAGACGCGTTGTTGTATGTGCGTGTCAAGTTCAATCACGATCATGCGCCGTGCCTTGAGCCATTCAAAGGCAACGTCGTCTTTCTTTTCCAGTTCTCGGTACACCTCGTCTACCGCGAAAATAACTCCGCTGCGAGCAGCCGCGTCCATTTGTGTCCAAATCGTTGGGAACACGTCCGGCGGATAGTAGCGAAAGAGATCCAGGATGCCGCTGGAATCGATGCTGTAAGCCACTATCCTCCTTGCTCTGCGAGTTCGGAGCCACTGTAGTCACGCTGGATTTCAGGAAGATGTTTGACCCGAACCTGGAGGTAGTCGGACACGTCGCTCGCAGTAATATGCTCCCGGTTAAAGTTCTCGATGACGAGGGAAGTAAATAGCGGTCCGGCGCTGGACAAAGAAACTACATGCGGCGGCGCAAATCCCTCTTTTCGCTGTTCCCGCCATTTCGCGTACTCGATTCGGTATTCGTCACGCTTTTTGTAATAAAAGCTTTCGCTCGTCCTTCCAATCGTAAGGAGTCGGACCAGCAACGCCTCCCTGCTCCCGCCAAACCTTCTCGACAATGATTGGATTTCACTATCGGACCACGTCATGTCGGAAGATCGGTGACTGCGAACCTCGGAGGTGCTCAGCAGGTCGCTCCTCGGGAACAGAATCGCACCGGCGACTCTGTTGCAATAAGATTCAATCCGCGCGCTCGCATTGCGCCGCTGGTTGTCGTCTAGATCGCAGATGCCGCCGTCGTTCAGAGCGAGGTGCGCCACTTCGTGGAGCAGGGTGAAAATACGCCCGCGATATGCATCCTTGATGTTCACGACGACGACGGGCAGCGGCTTTAGGGAAATCGAGAACCCGCGCGCTTCCTCCAATTCCAGTTTGGTAGCTTGAAAAGTTAGAATCCCGACCCGTTCAATCAGCGCGCGCCATTCGCGGAAAGCCTCGTTGTCGACCCGCCACTTAAGTTGCGAGTCGGTACGCACGTGGAGTGCATCCCGAATCTTTCCGGCGGAGGTTTCCTCGTCTTCGCCAAGGGCTATTCTGACTCCGAACTCAGCCGGAGTTATCTGCAGGTCACTCATCAGTTCGAGCGCCCACTCCCTGCGGTCATAGGCTTTTCTGATTTCAAAAGCTAACTCGGGTGACGCGGCGCCTAGCGCGCTGGCACCAGAACCCGCCCGGAAGTCGTGGAGGGCGTCAAATGTGCGTGGCGGCTCGGCAAGATAAAAAACGGCCAGCGGGCGTTTTGTGGCTGCTGCAAAATTGCGGAGTTGAGCAACTGACGGTCGCTCCTGCCCGGCCTCCCACGCGGCTATCCGCTCAACCTTAACGCCGATTTTCTTAGCGACAGCCTCCGTGGTTAGGCTGGCAGAGTCTCTGGCCCAAGTCAGCAATGCCGGGTTCGCTAATCCTTCAACGTGTGCCATTTGTCCGTCAAAGCGTGGCAGCAACTGGTGTCATAGTCAAGGGTATTGCGAAATCGATTCCTACAATCCCGTTAGAGTTCCGACATCAACAAATGCCAGGCTTCCTGGTATGGGCCGTATTTGGATTTCTTGAGGTGCGGGGAGGGGACGATGGTGGGTTGGTTGTTGGTGGCGAGGATGGGGAGGATGTATAGGGTGTCGGTGGGGATGATCCTTCGACTTCGCTCAGGACAGGCTGCGGAGGCGAAGAATGTACTCGCTCCACGCGAAAGCTTTTCGAGCTTCGCTCGAATGGACAGCCGGGGCGGCTGTCCCCACATGACCACGAACAGCAGGTTCCTCGCGATAAAGCTGCTCGGAATGACAAACCTAAAGGCCCCTCGCAATGACAAACCTGCTGAGGACGTTGCGGTTCTTGCCTACGGGGCCTGCGGGAATTCTAGGGTTACGAATTTGGCGGGCTTCGCGCCTGTATTGGTGATGGTGTGGGAGTAGTTGCCGGGGAGCCATTTCGAGTCTGCGGATTTGAAGTGGCCGGGCATGGGACCTTGCGGTCCTCCAGGAGCGTCACTCTTCACATCGCTGCGGATATCTAGGTCACTGACGGCTACGAGCAGGTGCGGGCCGGCGTGGTGGTGCATGGGGATGACGCCGCCGGGCTGAAGTTCGAATTCGGTGGCGCGGATGCCGTCTTTGACGAAGAGGACTTCTTTGGTGCCTCCCTGGAGAATGTCGAGGCCACGGTCTTCGTCCCAGTGGGCAGCGGAGTTGCGGAGGGATTCGTCCTCGAGGATTTCGATGGTGACGTTGCGGAATGGGTGGTCGGTGGGGTTGACGGCGATGTGGGCGAAGGTTGCGGGGGAGAAATGAGTTTCGCCGTCCTGTAGCTTGACGGTTACGGGAGGCTTGTCTTTGACGGCGTTGATGATTTCTGTCGCGCCCAGAGTGACATAAATATAGTCGTGGCGGTGCCAGTGCATCAGAGTTTGGGAGTGAGGATCGACTTCAACGTTGAACACGCGGACGGATTTGTTTTCGAAGGTGAGGTGGTGGTGAGGTTCGTTGGTGATTTCTACTTCGGGAGCGGAGGCTTGCGCCGCCAGCAGGGTTACGAGGAGGCAGAAGAGGGCGTAGCGTTTCATGCGGCGAATTGTAGCACCGCGAGGGGCTCGCCCCAGATTCCTCCCTAGAAGCCATAAGCCATCTCATAAATGGTCCGGAGCAGCAGGTCGAGGTTCCTCAGGGGCTAAAGCCTCGTCTTTATTGGCTCTGGACGGCACGACTGAAGATCGTGCCCTTCCCGAACCCATTTATGAGATGGCTAGATGGCTTCGAAGCAAAAAACGCTGGTTCGGAATGACAATTACTATCGGACGCCGGGATTGATATGCTGAGAGAGTACCCGATGGGTTGAAGATGGAAGTGGGCAAATTGCTGGTTTGGTTTGGGATTGTGCTGATTGTGGCTGGTCTCGTTTTGATGGGGTTGGGGCGCTTGCACTTTCCTCTGGGACGGCTGCCCGGGGATTTTTTGTATCGCGGGAAGAACACGACGGTATATTTTCCTCTCGCGACATCGTTGGTGGTGAGTGTCGTGCTTTCGATTTTGCTGTACGTGATGAGCCGGTGGCGGCGGTAGGCACGCTGGGCGGCGTCGCGAGTTTTAGATTGTCTGGTGCCGAGAAGTGAGTATCGCTTAGTTCGACATACGGTTTAGCAATCGGTTCAGCATTCCCAAAAGAAAACCTGGCAGCTCTGGCGGAAACCTAGAAGCCATCAAGCCATCTCATATATCGTCCGGAGCAGCGGGCGAGGTCTCTCAGGGGCTGAAGGCCGCGTCTTTATTGGCTCTGGACGGCACGACTGGAACGAGGCTGCGGGAAAAGTCGTTGAGAGTGCTAGAAGCGTACCTCAGGCGCTAATGCGCGGAAGAATTTTCAACGACTTAACGGCACGAGTGAACTCGTGCCCTTCCCTTTTTCTGGAAATCTTGAGTTTCTCGGCGACCTACAAACGTTCGTGCCCTTCCGGAAACCCGTTATGGGATGGCTTCTAATCTCGGTTGCCACGTACTAGTGTGTCTTGCGGGCATCTTCCGGCGGTCCTACGATCCACTTAATTATTTTTGGTTGAAGGTGTTCGTCTACCCTCGATTTTGCAACCAAGTTCCCGCGCCGCCTCGCCAAGAAAGTGAAAGTACCCTCAAGGAGGCTTCGTCGTGACACTCCCCCAGCTGATGTTTCCCCATTCTTCATTTTCCCGCCGGCATCCGGTTCGTAGATATAAATCAATCACCTGCTTCGTGCTTTTTCTTGCGGCGTGTTCTAGCAACGCAATTTCGCAGCAGGTTCTTACCTATCACAACAACAATGCGCGCACGGGAACCAATTTCTCGGAGAGCATCCTTACTTTGAGTAACGTGAATTCCAGTTCATTTGGAAAGCTGTTTACGGTGGCGGCGGATGGCCTGGTGGATGCCCAACCTCTTTATATGTCGGCTGTACCCATCTCGGGCAACGGCACGCATAACCTTCTTATTGTGGCGACGGAACATGGCACGGTTTACGCCTACGATGCCGACACGGGATCGAAGATTTGGCACATCAGCACTTTGAAATCGGGGGAGACTACGTCGGACGATCGGGGTTGCGACCAGGTGACGCCGGAGATTGGAATCACGTCGACTCCGGTGATCAGCCGGCCGGCGGGATCGAATGGAGTGATTTATGTGGTCGCGATGTCGAAGGATTCCTCCGGCAATTATCACCAGCGGCTGCATGCGCTGAATGCGACGAACGGTGGCGAGCTTTATAACGGACCGGTGGAAATCGAGGCCAAATATCCCGGCACCGGCGACAACAGCTCCGGGGGCTTCGTTGTATTCGATCCGGCGCAGTACAAGGAGCGTTCGGGGCTGCTGCTGCTGGAGGGCGAAGTTTATTTGACGTGGGGGTCGCACTGCGACGACCGCCCGTACACGGGCTGGGTCATGGGCTATAACGCGACCACGCTTAAGCAGGAGACGGTCCTGAATGTCACGCCGAACGGCAATGAAGGAGCGATCTGGGGGTCGGGCGCGGGACTGATGGCGGACACGTCGGGCAACATCTTTTTTCTCGATGCCAACGGCATCTTTGACAGCAGCTTAAATGCCAGCGGCTTTCCTGATAGCGGCGACTACGGGAACGCTTTCATACGCCTGACCACCAAGGGAGGGCTCGCCGTTGCCGACTATTTCGAGATGGACAACGGGCAGACTGAGAGTGATAACGACGTGGACCTCGGCTCCGGCGGAGCGATTCTGGTGAGTCCTATGAAAGATGCCTCGGGTAACACCTGGAATCTTGCGGCGGGCGCGGGCAAGGATTCCAATATCTACCTGGTGAATCGTGACTCGATGGGAAAGTTCAATTCGAGCAAGAATGGAAATTATCAGACTTTGTCTGGAGTGTTGCCGGGTGGAGTCTGGTCGATGCCAGCGTACTTCAATGACCGGCTGTACTACGGACCGGTGGGCGGACCCATTCTCGCCTTTGAATTCAAGGACGCCAAGCTATTGGGCACGCCGGTTGCGAAGACTACTACCAGCTTCGAATATCCTGGGGCGAACCCGAGCATCTCCTGTGACAACGGGAAGAATGGGATTGTTTGGGCCGTGGAGAATGTTAGTCCTGCCATCCTACATGCTTACAATGCGTTCAATCTGCAGGAGCTGTACAACACCAACCAGGCTGCCGGCGGGCGCGACCAATTTGGCAGCGGCAATAAATTTATTACTCCGATGGTGGTGAATGGGAAAGTTTATGTGGGGACGACCAGCGGAGTGGGAGTGTTTGGATTGCTAGCGGGGAAGTAAGTTGGAGGTTAGGTAGGGTGACCACTTCTCGCAAAGGACGCGAGAAATGGGGCACCCGGCTTTTGATCTCGCGGACATCACCAATACAGTGGGTGGCCACCCGCCACGTTATTTCCCCCGAGCAATGTCGACGGCAAGTTGAATCGCAGCGTCGATTCTCCGAGCAAGGTCGTTCACAGATTTTTCGATGGGCTCAAGGGCCTTCTCGACGGTTGCGAACCTGCCGAAAGCGCCGAGTCGGTTCGGAGCGCTACGAATGTGGGAGAGCTGGGCCTCCAATTCTTGAATAGAGCTCAGGGAATACTTGGGAACAAACGCACTCGGAATCGTCCGCCACAGGTCGGCTGGAGGCGGGACCTCAGCATAGTATTGACTCTTCACAAGCGCTGTATCCTGATCGGCGAGCCCACCGTTTTCCACGATAAACTCCAGCGAATCTCGTAGCTGACAGAAGCGATCCTTCAAGTGATTAGCGAGAGCAGTAGCCACCATCTCATCGCTTGCCAGGAGACCGGAACGCATATGATCTGCAATCAAACCAAGATTGATATCGAGTGAGAAGGGTTTAACGTGAAACCGCTCCTGTAACCACGAATAATCCTCGGCCGAGCTTATCGAGCGCGAATATTGGGGGACCGCCTGCAACATTTGGCAGTTGATCTCCAGAAGTATCAGAGAAGCAGTTCTGATGGTTTCGGTGCGAACCTCCGTTCGATGGTAAGCTTTGTTTCGGTATCTGTGGAGGTATTTCAGTGGGGCGGCTATACCAGTATGAAGGTGTTTGCCACGGCTCACCATGTAGTCGACCTTTTCATCGAAAAGGCGATCCAACTTAGATTTCTCGGATCGTGATAGATGTACCCAAAGGTGCCTGACTTGGATGTTGTCAGCGGAATCGACCAGTTCTTGGAGTATCGGCGGCAAGTCGTCTTGACTTGGAGTTGAGAGTACGTTGTTCCTCAATCGCTCTCTCATTTCCTCGTGCTGGAGGTCGTGTTTGATGCAGTGATCCATCTGGATCTCGGCAGCGTTGTCCAGTAGCAAGAACGCGAGTCTTAAGTGCTCCAGTCGCCCGTCTTCAATGTAGCGTCTGGCTTCATCAAGCTGAAACAACAGATAGCTCAGAAACTTCATTTGTGCCCATTCCTCAGGCTACCGCGGGTGGCCCGGGCTTTTGATCTTGCGGGCATTACCAACACAGTTGGTGCCCCGCCTCTACGTTATCGACCGCAGCAATTTTAGGGTTCTCTTCTCTATGTCTTTCCCTGTGGTGCTGGAGGTACGGCGGCGCATCTGCGGCTTGATGCCGTTGTTGTACCAGTGCCAAAGCTCGTCGTGCAGCTTCAGATCGGTCAACAGCTTCGACAATTCTGTCGTGTTGGTCAGCGCATACACGCCACTCAGGTCTACTCGCTCCCTGTGGGCGTACCGCTTGTCGCGAATCTGTCTATAGCATTTGTTGTAAACGCGCCGTTTTACCGCTACAAACTGCTCAAGTTGCCGAAAGTCTGCGCCCGTAGGTTCTTTCACCCCCTTCATCAACTCGTCTACGGTGTGGCTGGCGCTAGGATTTTGTTTTTCTTTCCGCCGCCTGAACGCAGCCTTAGAGAAAATCGCTGAGCAACTCTTGGCGAGATTCAGAAGCCGCTCGACATTGTTGGTCCTAGCCTTGTCAAAGATTCTCCCTAAAACTATCAACGAGTTCGACTGAACGGAATTGTCCACCGTGTTCCAAAACTCTGCGTTTCTGTTCAATTGCTGGAATAGTTTTTGACTCTTGGGAGCCGCCCTCTTAAGAGCACGCCAGATGTAGAAGCACCGCATGGCTTCATGAACTTCGTTCTCGAAGACACACAGCTCGTATTCAAAGCGTGCTTCCTGATCTGAGATTAGAGTTTTCATTTAGGGATGGCGGGTGGTCCATCCCCTCAAGCCCCGCTTTCTTTCTCGTTCTAAAACTGTGGGTGCCCCGTCCTTGCGTTTTGTGCAAGAGCCTGCCCTGAGTTTGTCGAGGGGGCGGGTACGATGCTGCCGATAGTAAAGGTTCTAACCGGCTCGTTTGAGTTTTTCGAGCTAAAACGATTCACTGTTGGCAGTCCCGTACCCGCCCTTTGCAACGTGCGCGAAGGACGGGGCACCCACAATCGCCGTAGCTTCGGCAATTCAGAGGCTGGCTGCCCGCCGACTTAATTTGTCAGCCTTGACGAAGAGACCATCGAGCTACGCTCGATCGGACAGCCGGGGGCGGCTGTCCACACATGCATCTCAGCGTCTCGGCATGCGAGGATCTGCCTGCGTTTGGAAACGGGCGACTAGAAGGCTACACTGCACTCGAAGCATGTCCCTAACCGATCAACTTGGATTCCGATTCACACCCCCGGAACGGCGGGTGTGGACCGTGCGCGCTCTGGTGGCCGCGGTGCGGACACACGTGGAGCGGGAGTATTCCGATGCGTGGGTGGAGGGGGAGATCTCGAATTTTCGGGCGCCGGATTCCGGGCATCTTTATTTCACGCTGAAGGATGGGAATGCGCAGATTCGGGTAGTGATGTTCAGTTCAAAGGCGCGATTGTTGCGGTTTCGTCCCGCGGATGGAATGCAAGTGGTGGTGCGGGGGCGGGTGACGATTTATGAAGATCGCGGCGAGTTGCAAATTGCGGCGGAGTACCTCGAGCCCAAAGGCGCGGGAGGATTACAGGTTGCGTTCGAGCAACTCAAGGCGAAGCTGGAGGCGGAGGGATTGTTTGCGGCCGAGCGGAAGAAGGCGATTCCGACACTGCCGGCGCGCATTGGGATTGTGACCTCGCCGCAGGCGGCGGCGCTGCGCGACATTTTAAATATTCTGCAGAGACGGCATCGCTCAGTGAATACGGTGATTTATCCAGCGCAGGTGCAGGGGGAGTCGGCGGCGGCTGAGGTTGCGAACGGGGTGCGGTACTTCAACCAGACCAGCAGCGTGGAAGTAATTATTATCGGGCGCGGTGGAGGGTCGGCGGAGGATCTGGCGGCGTTCAATGATGAAGGACTGGCGCGGGCCGTGGCGGGGTCGGGGATTCCGGTGATTTCGGCAGTGGGGCACGAGACCGATTTTACGATCGTGGATTTTGTTGCGGACCTGCGGGCGCCTACGCCTTCGGCGGCGGCGGAGTTGGTGATCCGATCGCGAGTGGAAGTGGAGAACCAGGCGGAGGCGGTGCGGGAACGGCTGGTGCGGGCGATGGAGCGGCGGCTGCTGGAGGCGCGGCATGCGCTGATGGAACGGGCCCAGCAGGGGGCGTTCGCGCGCATGATGGACCTGATCCGGCAGCGACAGCAGAAGGTGGACGATCTCACTTTCCGGCTGGAGCGCGGCGAGCGGCAAGCGCTTGAACAGATGCGACGGCGGCTGGAAATGGCATCGGCGGCGGTGCGTCATTACGATTTGCGGCGGGTGTTGGCGGGAATTCGGGCAGAACTTGAGGCAGGGACGACCGCGCTGGCGTCCGCGATGCGGAATCAACTGCTGCTGCATAAGCTTCGGCTGGAGCGCATGGGCCGGGCGCTCGAGACACTTTCGCCGCTCGCGATTCTGGAGCGCGGGTATGCGCTGGTATTGGACGGGTCGGGAAGGTTGGTGAAAGATGCGGAGCAGGTGAAGGCCGGGGAAGAGATTTCGGCGCGGGTGGCGCGAGGAGAGATTCGGGCTGTGGTGAAAAAAGCAACTGCAGAGGGTGACGCCGCAAGTCGCATTGTCAAGGAACAATAGCGAAGCTTCGCAGAGAAAGAACTGGTCTCTTAACGGATCACGGCGTCGAAGCGGCAGAAGCCAAAGGGCTTTCGGCTTTGGGGGGTCACAATACCGTGCATCCCCGCGGCCGTGATGGCGGTCACTGATTGTCAGCTCGCAAAGGCTGACAATCAGTGTGGAGGCGCCTATGATCGCAAACGCCGAAGTGGTATCGGTTCACTTCGTTCCTTCGCACGTCTCGCAGCCGGAACACGAGCCACAAATTGATTTCGAAAAACTAGTTCAAGAAGTTGACTGGGCGCTACGAAGGCCTGGTATGACCGTTCTTATCCACGGAGACATCGGTCTTAACCAGAAATACCTTATCGAGCAGCTCGTGGCGCAATGTGGCAGAGTTCGATCATTCGTCATCCATTCATTCGATGAACTCAACATGGAAGCGCAGCGCGCGAGCTTTATCGCTTTCATTAAGCAAATCGAAGACCGGCGCGCTCCGATTCACCTTGTCCTGTGCAGTGTCTCAGAAGCTCTAAGAGCATTGGTGGCGACGCATGAATCCTGCTATAACTTCGAGGATAGGGCGATCACGGATCCCCGCACTATCCCGGAGGCCGATTTCACAAACGACGTGTGCAAGCGGCAAGACGTTGACCAGAGTAACGTCTATTTGGTTTCGGAAGGGCTGCTCTGGGATATGTTCAACGATCCAACTTTCGCCAGAAGCCTATGGTGAGCTGCGTGGGCGCCTCTATTGCTTTTAGGAGCGAACCGTAGGGGACGGCCTCGCCAAGCAAAGCAGTTCGAGCCGTCACGTTAGACACCAAGCCGCGCGGGCCGCTGCGATGATGAGGGCCGTCGCCGATCGTCTCCAGCAAACCCTGTATTGCCACCCTCAAACGTGAGGCTGATAATTTGTAGTACACATCCGCTAACCAGAGAATCGCTGGGAGGGGATCCAACGCGCGTCCCACGCCGGCGATCTCGAGACTTATAGATTCGGAGGTTCTCCATGAGGCATTTCCTTTTGTTTTCAGTGCTGCTGCTCTGCACCTCTTGGGCAGCGGCGCAGGGTTATCCGAGCCAGGGCGCGACCGGAAGCACGACTGCCCAGCAGAATGTAATTGGTTGTTTGAGTGGTTCCAGCGGCAGCTATACTCTAACCGCTAAGAACGGCAAGAGTTATCAATTGACCGGAGATATCGCCAAACTGAACGAGCATATCGGCCACGAGATGAAGATAACCGGCACCGTAAGCTCGCCCTCGGCATCTTCCACCGGCGCGATGGGAAAAACCAGCGGCGAGGAAACCATCGACGTCACTTCCTTCAAGCACATCGCGAAGACTTGCGAAAGCGGGGCCATGTCCCACTAGCGTAAGTGAACTTAAATTCTCGTCATCGATCTTGCCCACTTCCCGGGTGCGACGGAGACTTTGGTCCGTCGCCCTTGGGTGGGGGTTGCTGAGAGACCGGTGTTAGAACGCCAACTTTAAACGGGCTCCGGGTGCCCTCTCTAGCTCGTAGTAGTCATTTTCTTCTTGCGGCTGCCCCGGGCCTGTCGTTACCCGTAGTTGGCATAATTGATTCCATCCCCCCTGTCCTTTAGTCCGAACTCAGAGAACACTTTCGATTAGGTCCGCCGCTCCGATCTGGTGCTATTTTCGATTTGAAAAGGAGATTGCATAGTCTCGGCGTTCCTGGACGCCATCTGATGGTTGAGTTTTCGCTTGCGAATGCCGATTCTGTAGCCAGCTTCAGATGAGCGCCTCAGGAACGCATTGATGTTGGGGACAACCCGCTAATGATTAGCCTTGTATTCATCGCGGTCGTGACTACCCTGGCCGTGTTCGCTATTTTGGCCAAAACATGCGCGGGCAAAACCAAAAAGGCAGAAAAGTGCGAGAAGGGAGAAATCATCAAGCAGCTCTTGGCACTATCTGAGCGCGAAAACAGAAGTTCGGTGGCCGCGGCTCCTCCGGACAGAAGTCCATGCTCTGCATCCAACTCATCCACACGCGGTGACACATCGCGAAGGGGCACACCTCGGAGGGGCAACTCGAAGCGAAGATACGCGACCGCGAGCTCTCAGCCCCCGATCTTACCCAGACCCAACCAAGCTGACGCCCAAATTGAAGCAAAGATCCGCCAACGCGCGTATGAGTTGTATCAAGAACGTGGCCGAGTGAATGGAAACCCAGCCGATGACTGGCTGCAGGCAAAACGGGAAGTGTTGAGCCGCAAAGCCCGAGCGGGCAACGGATCGTCTTAATCAGTTGTCGTCCGTATTTCGCGGCGAAAAGGAACAACTCCAGAGTTGGCGAAAACAGGCGTTAGCGCTATTGACCCGCTGATGTGTCGATGAGCGATACGGCGATTTGTCACCAACTGAAGTTGGCAAGCATCAGCAAGTATTCGATTCCATCGTCCCAGAGAGCAGCGGCCGCTTCTGATCCGCGCGCGATTTATCTACAGCCGCTGGCTCCGGTTCATCTGGTTGCTCGAAGGAGCAACCGCGTCGAGTCAATCGTCATCGCGCTCACTTGCCGATGTCTTTGCCGATGTCCTTCACTCCAATAGCCGTTTTTTCGCCACCTTTTTCAGCGTACTTGACAGAAACTTTCGAGCCCTCCTTGAGGCCTTTGCCGGAGTCCTTGGTGCCCTCCCAAGCCGTGTCCCCGGTCCACTTGATGGTGTGTTCGGTGCCGTCAGTAGTTTTGACGACGATCGTCTTGGCGTCGTGGTCCACGTGCTTCACAAAGCCCGAAACCAGGTGAACGGCATCTTCGCCCAGTGCGACGGCCTGCCAGGCCGCTACCGCAAAGAAGGTAGAGAGGCAGATCAACGCAATTCGCTTTTCTATTGAGATCGACATAGCTACATGCTCCTTTTTATTCAAATGAGTTTACTCTCATCCCATCTTCCTTAACGAGAGTGACGCAGCCGTCAGTAGATACTCCATACCCCCGGCGTTACGACTTCCAATAGATGGCCGTCTGGATCGCGGAAGTAGAGCGCTTCACCGCCATATTTCCATGTTTTCCGTAGCTCAATTGAGATTCCTTGCTCTCCCAACCAGCGTTCCCAGATAGTCAGATCAGAACGAGCGATCCCAAACGCGATGTGAATCGCACCAGCGGCGTCAGTGTCAGGTGTGGCGCCTCTCTTGAACAGCAGCAGCACACTCCGATCACCGGCGCGCATTGGGCATAAGCGTGTTGCATCGTTCAGCGGTTCGCCGCTTTCCAACGGCTCAAAACCAAACACACGATGATAGAACTCAGCCGAGCGAGCGGCGCTCTCAACATACAACGATATTTCCAGAATTCCGTTGACGTGGGGAGAAATGGAACCAGGATCGGGCATCGATTCCTCCATCGCGCCAGCCCTACCCAGTCAGGACAGTCAGATAACTTTCTGATGCTCGCCCTACAATTCTCGACGCAATTCGTCGCAACAAATTGTGAGCCGGGGCACATTGGGCAACAACCAACCTCAGACCTGGGGATCAATGCGTCTAGGCACGATGTTAACCAAGTGACGAAGAGTGCTTCCGTCTTGCCGGGGCTGGGCTCGGCCACATTTAAGCCACCGCTTTAAAGGTTCTCTTGGATGAAGCGGGGACTGAGGTGAATGTCGAGTTGAACGAGTGGCAAATCACCAACCGCCTTGAAGCTGTGGATCTCACCCGCCTTGATGACAAAGATGTCTCCCGCGCTACCCTCGAAGGTCTTGCCGCTTACTGTCCACACCCCTCTGCCTTCGCGGATGAACTGGATTTCGTCATACGGATGACGGTGCGGACCCGGCCCTGATCCGGGCTTCCCATGGAACAGAAACACCGAAACATGAGTGTTGCCCTGCTCAGCTCCGACAAACTCATGCGAACTACCAACAAAGGGCAGATTTTCTTGGCGCACGTGATACATCTTTGGTCACTCTCCTCGAGCATAGGATGACCGTCGTCACGGTTTGGGTCCACGAATAACGAGGAGTGAAATGGCGATTTTGCAAGAAATTGAGATGGGGTGCCGAGCGAGATTTCGCGGCGGGAGAATAGAACGGTCAGTCACGCCAAGCCGATAATCCACAGAAAAGCGGCTCGGTACTTGTGACAATTGTCACAGACCATTTCAAAGCGATTTGAATATTCTTCGGGAACGGGCCGCTCTTAGGATGCTTGTTTGGGGACAACGTCACTGTCAGGAGCCACATGTGGGGATGAAAAACCAAAAAAGGATAGGGAAACTTATCTCGGAACGATGGCCGAAACTGAAGAATCGAGCACAAAACGAGAATAATCCCGAAAAGCTGATCTCAATTCTGGAGGAGATTGACGATTTGTTGTCCACCCTGGAGGTGAGAATCGCCTCCGAAAACACGCGGTCGAGAGGGAACTCGGGCTTAAGATCGCCTGCTTTCTTTTGTGACCCTCCGCCCTGCGATTCAGAAAGCGGGAGTCAATGAACGAAACCCCACAGCGGTCAAGGCCGCTCCGGGCACATCAAATTGCAAACCAACTGTGCGGATTGGTTCAACAGCAGATTGATATTCTTCAGCGAGGTTTGGCCGAAGACGGCTTGCAACAATACCTGGAGCGATGCAGCCAAATTGATGAATTGCAGGCCCAGCTAAGGACCGCCTTACACCGTCAGACCATGTAGATTGCCGGACTACCCTGACAACAACCTTTGGTCTCAGGGTAGCGCCGGGACCTCGGTTCATCCGGCGATAATGCATTTGCACGGAACGTTGCTTGCCGCTGTTCTCAAACGCGCTGCATCGTTGTCCCAAAAAGGGAAAATCAACAATTAAAAACAAGACCCACACGAAAAGATGTATTGCAAGACAGCGATGGCTGGGCACCACCGCTGAAGGATGACACTATGGCAAATGTGAGCAATGTTGAATATTTCTCCTTGAATTACGTACCCCGCGCACTTAGCAACAAGAGTGTTTCGGTCGCCGTAATTTTCGTCGATCCCTCTTGGACAGAGGGTGGAGTTTGCACGATGAGCGTCCAAAACGACTGGCAAAAAAAGGTTCTTAACATCGATCACGACGCTGACGTGGAAATGCTTGAGGCACTGCTTAAAGAGATCGGCAATCGGTTGCTTCCCAAGATAGATCGGCATGCGGTGATTTCTCAACTCGAAGACTCACTCTCAAACATAATCCAAGTCTCCCCGCGGCGGACATGTTCCAAAGACTTAGCGCGGGAAGCCGTCGTCATGTCGTGGATGCCCTTGGCGTCTCATCTTGGTGAGGTACGCAGCGTGAAGGTCGCACGTTTCGACGACGATCACAAGGAGATGCTTTCGATCATCGGTGGCTTCTATAGCGCTATGCTGTCTGGCAGGGGTGCTCTTGTACTCCAGAAGGTGCTCGCGGAAATGACCAATCACTCGCAAGCTCATTTCGCCGAAGAAGAGGGGGTGTTGGAGGCAACGAAGTACCCAAGACGGGTCTCACATCGGCGAAAGCATCAAAAACTGCTCAAACAGTTGAAGTGGTTTCAGCAGGAAATCACAGCCGGCAAGTTCGTATCATCGGTGTCCGTCGCGAACTTCGTCGATCAGTGTCTGGTGGTGCACATGCAAGGGATTGATCAGCAATACTCAAAGCACCTAACCGCAAACGGTATCTCGTAATGGAGGTTCCGGCAAAGGTTGTCGAAATCGTAGCTGACGAAATCAGGCGATTTCAGGTTTTGACCGCGCGAGGGTCAATGAGCGATATGACGATTTTGCAACGGCTGAAAACACAGTCTCCGGTCCATTCCTTAAGCTAGCTTAAACCCCCGGCATACATCGCAGTAACCAGATTATGGATCTCGCCCACATATTTCGCTGATTCTTTGACGAAATCGTCCCAACTGATTTCGTCTGCGAAAGGACAGTGTTCAGTAAGGAATCTCCACTCGGCGGCACAGGACTCCAGGGGACCAGGTGTTTCCGCGTAACCTAATCCAAGGTCCGAAGCTCGACACAACCTGTCCGCGAGCGAGACGATGGCCACCAGTGCCGGGTTACGAGTTGCAGCGGCAGGATCGTGGTGACAAAGAATCACTTCCACCAGAGTATCGGCGAGTCGCCATTGACGGGCCAGAATCTCTCCGCTCTGGCAATGAGTGAACCCGAGGTCCAAATACTCTACCTCTCCCGCGAACAGGCCCTCGCGTTGAGCTCTTGCCATCATGGCCTTGGTCTGTTGCGGGAGGACAACCATATTTACAACGTATCCGATATCGTGCATCAATCCCGCAAGGTAGGCCTTTTCGGGATCACCGAAACCGACCGAACGCGCCAGCTTGCGCGAGACAATTGCGCAAGCGAGAGAATGTTGCCAGAAAACCAGGGGATCGAGACCGCCGCCCTGGGAAAGGGGGAGGACTCGCATCAGCCCGCAAGATACAGCCACGTCACGGATTCGGGCGATACCAAGTGTGCGCACGGCTCCGCGCAGAGAATCCAAGGCGGGACCACGGCTGAACAAGGCCGAGTTGGCCATGCGAAGGCATTGTGCCGCCAGGGCCTCATCGCGGCCAATGATTTCCGCCGCTCGCAGAAGATTCACGTTTTCGGCAGGTTGATCGAGTTCGTTGAGCAGGGAGTTCAGGACTGCTGGAATGCTGGGAATTGACGCCAGCAGGTCATCTCTTCCGCTGAAGGCACGTTGCAATGCAAGATTTGAAGCTGCGGGCTCGCTGAAATGATGGCCCTCGAAGACAGATTCCTTGGACGGGTCTTTGCGAGGTTTCGGAGTTCCCAAGTCTGGCAGCATGTTACCCCTGACGAAGCAAGAAACGCTGACGAGCCGTAGTAAATCAACATTACCGCAGCTTCAGAACATATATCGGCAGCTGAAATCACTGTTTCGTTACTTCGGTCTGGGGAGCAGTGCCGAATCGGGACAGGGGAATCCTTGTCAGTCTCGTCAGCGTCTCAAACCGTCACACTGGAGATGGTGGCTCCTCAACTGCTGAGGGCAGGCCACCGCAAGGGCTATCTAGAGAAGGTCCTAGACGAGTGGGGTGGATATCGCGTAAAGGGCTTCTCTTCTCACAGGCCCTTGTGATCCTGCGCATATTCGGTTCTGACCCCTGCTTGCTACACTTGTTTTGGTGAACCATCGACATTTTCTTGGACACCTACAACGGAGTTATTCCGGAAGGAGCTTTTATGCGTCTGTTGAAAGTGGCAGTAATTCTCTTCAGCGTGCTGGCGGTCTGCTTGTTCGCCGGGGCTGCGGATAAGAATGTCGGCATTCGGGACACGTACCACGTCACGTTCGATACCCCCGTACGAGTGGGAACGGCGTTGTTGCCGGCCGGGGACTATGCGATCCGCCACACCATTGAGGGGCAGGATCACATCATGGTCTTCCAGAAGGGCAAAGAGCCACCGGTGAAGGTGAAATGCACGCTGGTACCGCTGCCTCAGAAGGCGGCCGTGACTTCGACGATTTACGTGCAGAACCCAGCGAACGAAAGAGTCTTGCAGGAATTGGTTTTCCGCGGCGACACCGCCAAGCACGTTTTCTAGAAATCGCTCGCAATTTCTGCATCAAGCTGCCCAGAGATCTAATCTGACCGTGGGACCTTACCATGTTTCTTTGCCATGGAGGCCCCATGGTTCTGCAAAAGATAAGTACCGTCGCTTCATACAACTGAGTGGGCAGCGGTTGCCGGCGATTACGCTCGTTGACCGCAGTGTGGATATTTAAGACAGCGAGGCGATTCGTGGTGCCTTCGTCGGCAGCCAGAGAAAATCCGAGTGACGGTATTCCTCAAATGAGTTTACCTGTTTGCGCGTGATGGCCGACTGGCAGTGGTATCCCAATTCCCGCAGCAAAGTCCAAGTTGTCTCGCGACCCGCTTCCGAACATTCGATAAATAGAACAGGTCTGGCAGCCGCGACCGTGCGCTCCATTCCTTTCAAAACGCTGCCTTCGGCCCCCTCGACGTCAATTTTGACAAATCTCGGATAACGGAAATTGCCGGAGTCAACCAGTTGGTCGATTTGAACCGTTCTGATTGTGAACTGAGTAGCTGCAAGGTTATTGCGATGCCACACCAAGCTCGCGGTGGATAGGTTATCCACGATTCGGATTACCGCCTCACCGCACTGGTCGGAAGCTGCAAATTCCAGTAGTTCGACATTGGCGAGATGATTAATCTTGATGCTTTCTCGAAGGTACTCCGCATTTTTCGGAACCGGTTCGAATGCAATGACCCGCCCGCTGGGTCCAACCGATTTCGACAGTGAAAGAGAAACATAACCGATGTTTGCGCCGATGTCGTAAACCGTGTCACCCACCGCAACGTGCTCCCGGATAATCCTTTGCAAGTACGGCTCGCTCGTCCCAAGCAGATATCCAAGGCGATCCACGGGCGAAACACAAATCCGATAGCCGGATGCGAGTCCCCGGACTATTTTCCGCGGCCTGATTTCACGTCCCAACAGCAGGACAATGCACGATTTGGCGAAGCCCCGAATGGCGGAGGTGAGCATTGATAGCTTTTAGCACGATCCGTCTCTGCTATCAAATCGAGCATGTTCGCCATTCTTGCCGTAACCAAGACGGTTACACTCATTGCGAGTGGGCGCTGTGGGGCCAATGAGTGAAACAGATATTGCAATCGCTGCCCCTCTGGCAGACGACGCGTTCGCGGTGTTAACGTGTGCTTTGCAGGCGACACAGCATAATCTTGCGTGTCCCGGTTTGCGCATCGGCGACGAGCTTCCTCGAAAGCGAGCATACAAAGCGAACCCTCAACATTTCGTTTCCACAGTGCTGCTTCTCATGCTGGCTATCGGAGTTAAAGCCCAATCATTCGCCGCAAGTGTGGAGCAACCAGACCGGCCGGCAGCCGCGAACGAAGCCCCGCGCAGTTTCGTGACGGTTCGATATGCGTCGGGCACAGAGGTGTCACTGCCGGTGCTGATAGCTGAGAACGGCATACTGTTTCAAGCCAAGGTCAACGATTGGCCGGATCCGCTGTATTTCACGATTGACTCCGGAGCAGCCGCGACGTACTTCGATACTGAGACCGCCAAGCGCCTTGGGATGGTGCCCTCAGGGGAAGGGAATGTGCAGGGAGCAGGGGAGGGAACTGTCAAGGTTCAGCACCTCAAGAATGTGCGCTTCGAACTGCCGGGCTTAACCACGGTGCACCCCGAGATCAATACTGCCGACCTGAGCGGTCTTGAAAAAGAGGGCTGGGGGCACCCCATCAACGGATTCTTTGGTTACGATTTCATCCGACAGTTTGTAATGACGATCGATTACGACCATGCCATCCTTACATTGTCGGACCCTGCTAGCTTCATCTACCACGGCAGCGGCGGAATTATTCCTATTGAATTTAGAACGAGGCTACCTTACGTCCCTGGGATCATTAAAGTTCCCGGTGTACCGGCGGCAGAGGCCCTGTTCTTAATCGATTGCACCTCGAGTGACGGTGCCAATCATCAATTAATCCGAAAGTCCACAGGACCGCTTCGACACACGAAGGGAGGGATAGGCCTCGGTCAGCCCACTCAATCCGTGGTGGGCCGCCTGGACTATTTCAAGCTCGGGAAGTTCGTCATTCGTGGGGCTCCATCTCTGCCCTTTCGAGATGATGGTGAGACTACTGGACAAATTGGCAGCGCAATATTGAAGAGGTTTAAGGTCACTTTCAACTATTCAAAAGGCCAGCTAATCCTCGAACCCGGAAAAATGTATGGCCAGCCCTTTCCTGCGCTCGAATAATTAGTCCCTCCCGTTGATGTCAAACCCCTAGGCTAGATTCCTTTCCCAGAAAGAGCGACGCGGTGATCGACCGCGTCTCTTCTCACCGCGGAGGTTCAAATCCTCCTCTGCGCACCAGAGTACCAGCGTGCGCGAATTTGCAATAGCGTCCTGTCTTCGAAACAGGTGTTTGAGAGTTCGAATCTTTTCGCTGGCACCAGATTCCTTTAAAAAGACCGGGCGCCCGAATTAACATGAGAATCTGCGGTTTCGGCCGCATCTCTAGCGACGGTCAAACGACTTCTGAACATGATGACCCAAATGTCTAATTATCCTTCGGCTGGCGTAACGGATAAACCCGAAACTACATTCGAGGTACAGAGACAGCCGTCGTCAGAACATAAGGATAGCGAACTACACTTGCGGGTCTGGTAAGAATGGATCGGAGGGATGCTACCGCTCCGTGGAAACCGGGAGTAAGATATCGCTAGGCCCTGGGGTGGGAGGCTATGGTCACTCGCACTGCCTTCCAAGTTGGATCACGGCGAGAGCATGTGTGCTTTGTCTCCGCGAAGTTTTCGCGTCGACTCGTGCCCTGCATGCTTGTGATACTCGCGGTCTGTTTTGTCGCATTTGCTGAAGCCCAACACGGTGGCGGCGGCCATGGGGGTGGAGGCGGCCATTATGGTGGCGGACATTCGTCCGGCGGGCACTCTTCCCGTGGCCACGCGGGCGGGCATTTCGGTTGGCTCCACTTCGGATTCGGAAAACACCATGCGCACAAAACAGGGGTAGAAGCGTCCTCTGGTGCGGACGCCTCAGCTCGTGCGGCCGCGCGCGCGTGGAATTTCGATACACCCATACGCAGTGTATCTGTCGGGCGGCGAATGCCATCAACCATGCTCTGGTCTCCGCGGGGGATATGGCCTGGTCGCCAGACCCCGGCTGTTTTCGGTTCGTGGGGCATGCGCCGACACTCCGGGTTCTTCAATCGCAGGCTTGGAGGGTTTCCTTCGTCGGGATGTTACTTCAACGGCTTAACCCAACTTTGCTTTTTCGAGCCGCTGTTACCGCTCTGTTTCTACGGTGGCTTTGATTTCTTCGACTTCGGGTTTGGCTTTGGTGGGGATTCGACGGACTTTGGAGAAGTTTCGGAAGATCTTCCGCAGCCAGGAATGTTCGGGAATGTGCAGGCCCTCGATGCGTTCGACGATACCCCGGAGCTGGGACATGCGCCAACCCTCGCCAACCCTGGCATCCCGGCCACTGTGCTGGCGGAAGATCGGAACTTGGGCAAAGACGTTTTCGTGCTGGTGCTGGAGAACGGGACCAGTCTAGCAGTGGGCAACTATTGGGTCGCTGACGGGTACGTCGAATACATCAACACCGACGGAACCCGCAGCCACATTCCGGTCGAGGCATTCGACTTGCAAACGACCGTGTTGCGCAATGCTCTCCGCGGCCTTACATTTGTCCTTCGCTCATCGCCCGATCAGAGTCGTTAGCCTGACTCAGACTCTTCCTCAAAGAACTGGCCGGCCCACTAATGTCCGACGGTTGCCAACGATCAGACGTTCCGTTTTTCCGAGCAAACCAGGGAAAACGATTTTGATACTCCGGACGAGCCATGAGCGGTTGTGGATCGCACCCGCGTGAGACCTTTTTTAGCACGTCGGGCAGCGGCACTGGTTCCGGCACGTCAGGCGGAACTCCCGGTGGCGGCGGTACGTCGGGAGGAACTTCTGGAGGCACATCCGGCGGGACCTCCGGAGGCTCTGGTGGATCCGGCGAAGCGGGCGGCCTCTCTGTAAAGTTGATCTGCAAAGTGGGAGAAGGAGTATTGGCCCGGCTCGGCCGAGTCAACGGCGAGTTTCAAATGGTCATTACTCGCGCCAGCATTTTCGAGCCCGCACCTGATCAGATAGAAAAACGGCTCAACGAATGTGGCATCCCATTCTGGCCCCACGGTTTCGTGACCGCACGATGTAACATTGAAGTCTTGCTCCAGCATTGGACCAATGAATATGCATGCCTGGGCTACGGTGAGGAGCTCTATCCAGCATTAGTCGATTTTTGTGAGATCACGGGAATCAAGGCAATCCTTCCCTGAATGTTCAACCGAGGGATGATCGATTCAAGTAGAACGGACTAGAGCGGTCCGCCGGTGAGCGAGCCAATCACTCCGTCCGCAGCGCGCGAATTGGCTCTACGGTTGCGGCCTTGCGGGCGGGCAGAACCGTCGCGGCCAGAGCTGCCAGGCTCAGCACGATAGTTGTCACCAGCAAGATATCCGGCGCGTAGGGCTTTACTCCAAACAATTTAGCCGCCATCGCGTATCCCGCCAGAATGGTTGCCGGAATGCCGATCGCCATTCCGATTCCGATCTGCACGAACGCTCCGCGCAGGACCAGCTTTAGAATATTCAACCGGCCTGCGCCCACAGCCATGCGAATGCCGATTTCGCTGGTCCGCCTTTCCACCGAGTATGCGGTCACTCCATAGATTCCAACTGAGGCCAGCACCAGGGCCAGCAGTCCAAACAATGACGTCAGCTTCGCCAGCATAGCGTTCTGCGTGAAGTTCCCGTCCACTTGAGCGGCGAAGCTCATGAAATCGATCACCGCAAGGTCAGGATTCACCTGGGCGAGAGCGCGCCGGACCTGCGGTCCAATCCCGGCACATTCCGCTGCGTTAGCAATACCGCCGCGTTCAAGTAGTGAGAGCTGTTTTCAAAAGCCTTAGAACGCACGTCGTCGTACGCGACCCGTTGGGCTCCGGCTAGGAAGAAGGTTGGCGGAATCTTTGTGGTCGGCGATCTGTATTGCGTATCCTCTGTTACCCCGACGATCTCGAAGTTTCCCGCGTACTTCTGGTCGAGATCTCCAAAATGTTTCCCGATCGGGTCTTCGTTCTTAAAGAACTTGTTCGCGAACGTCTGGTTGACCACGGCGACGTTCCGCGTCGCTGCCGTGTCCTGTTCGGTAATCGCGCGACCCTTCACAATCTTGGTGCCAATGCTGTCAAAATATCCGTCGCTAACCCTTAGCCACGATGCCTCATTCTGATTGCTCCCTGGCGGAGCTGGAGCCTGCCCCTCGACGTAAACATCTTCACTCCAGTTGTCGCCCTCCATCGGAGTGTAAAGGGAAAAACTGACGCGATTGATCCCAGGAATCGCCGCCAGGTTCTCATGCAGCTGCCGATAAAACGCAGGCAGTTGCTCGGCCTTGTATCCGGCCATTTGCGGATCGAAGTGCAAGATGTAACGGTTCGCCACTTCGAATCCGAAACTCTGACGCTGCATATTGAGCAAGCTTTCAGTCAGCAATCCCGCGGCACACAGCAAAATCAACGACAGAGCCGCCTGGGCTACGACCAGCGCTTTTTGCGTCCATCCGGCTGCATGTGCCGTCGAACGATGCGCTCCGCGCAAAGCGTCGGCGGGATCGGCGTGCGCCGTCATCCACGCAGGTGCAACCCCAAACAGGATTCCCGTCACGAGGCAAACTCCGAAAGTGAAACCCAAAACCGGCAAGGAGGGCATGGGGCTGATGGCAACCGGCCCGTCCTGAAACGCGAGGTACAGGATCAGCCGCGTGCACTCGAACGCAAGCCCAACACCTACAACGCCGCCGAGCAGCGCGAGAACCGTACTTTCTGTTAACACTTGCGCTATCTGGCGTGACCTGGGTGCACCCAGAGCGGCTTGCACGGAAGTGTGCTGCCGGCGGCTCGCGGCTCGCACCAGCATCAAATTCGCTACGTTGGAACAGGCGATCAACAGCACGAAACCGGAAATCCACATGAGCAAGTGCAGCCCTGACTGATATTCATCGCGCATCGTCTGCACCCCCGCCCCACCGGGAGACAAATGCAAAGTCTGTTTCGGTACCAGGTCGCGCTCGCCCGCTTCTAACTTGGCCTCCGGCCTCAGCAGCAATTGTTTGAGTTCCAGTTGCATCTGCGCCTCAATCCTCTTGGGATCGGCCCCCGGGGCGAGGCGGCCGATCAAATCAAGCCAATTCGCCTCCTCAAACTGCAGCAGATTGCTCGAACCATTGATCATCGGCTCGGCATTCAGCGGCACCCAAAAGGCAGGTGCACTGTCCATCCGGTCACCATAGAATCCCGGCGGCGCAACCCCGATCACCGTAAAAGGGAGCCCGTTGAAGGTGAAGGTCGCTCCGATCACCGACGGGTCACGGCCATATTTCTGCTGCCAGGTCGCATAACTCATCATCACGACCGGATCCACGCCCTTGCGATCATCGTCTTTTGTGAAGATCCTCCCCTCATAGGCGCTGATGCCAAACATTGAGAAGTAATTTCCCGAAACGTACTGGGCCCGAAGCGACTCGGCGGGCTGGTTGCGCCCCGTGCGTCGAACGCCCATCTGGCTGCGTCCCGCCTGGAACGCAGCCAATTCGGTGAAACCGTGGGTCTCGTCGCGAAACGTCTGGTACCTTTCATAAGAGAAAAGCGACCAATCATCTTGCAGCCCCGAGCTGACGCAGCAGTCCACAACGTCGCCGATCCGATACAGTTCGCTGGGCTTGGTTACTGGCAACGATTTGAGCAACACGGCATGCACCAGTGTGAAGATCGCTGTAGTCGCGCCAATCCCCAGCGCTATCGTCAACACCGCCGTAGCTGTGAAACCAGGAGCATGAGCAAATTGCCTCAGCGCGTACCGCACATCGTCTATAAAGTGCATAGACCCTTCGATTGTATGTGCGAATGATATTCTCATTTTTTCAGATCGAGAAAGCGGGCGGAAAGTTTTCCAAGTCGGTCTATGAGTTGGACGCTTGTCATCAACCGTTGGTGAGCAACTTCAAGGGGATCAGTCATGCCCTTGTCAGTTAACGCGAGTGGGCGAACCGGAAGTGGAGTCTTCCGAGAAGATCGCCAGGAAATGCCCAAAGGATGCAAAGACATCGGATTAGTACGCTACCCGTCTCCGCGGGGAAATGCGTACGAGTAGATACCAATGTGGTAGTCTGGCGCGCAACGGATTTGGGCTGCCCATAGCCGAATACAATACCATTGGCGAGGACAAAACGATGCCAGTCTCCTTCGCGAAAGACATCAGACCGTTGTTTAGACAAATTGATATCGATCACATGAAGAAGGGCGGAGTGGCGCTGGACGACTATTCGTATATGTCGAATCCAGCGAACGATCACGCCAATGCCCAGAGCGTGGAAAATACATTGGCAAACCAATCCATGCCGCCGGGCGGACCTTACTGGAGTGATCAGCAGTTGACCCTTTACCGGCAGTGGAGAAGCGACGGCTATCAGCCTTGATCTCCAGCGGCTTGGGAACAGCGACTAACTCTAGCGTGTTGGGGAGCTGTGCGGGAGCCTTGACCAGGCTCCCGCTCAAACCAACCGGCGTGAGATAAGACTAATCAGATCAAGGGCCATCGAGGTGAAGTCAATCTCCAGACGGGAGCAGCATCTCCTCCGGACCAGGTTCAATTTGCACGGGCACATGCGGGCAGTCGCCGAGGATCGGCTGGCATGCGGCGTCTGGGCCATGTTGAGGATGGAGCAGCGGTTTCAGTCCACCGAATTGCTCGGTTTCGGTCGAATCGGCCATCGCCGTGGTTGAGGCCAATCCGCCACTGATTACCTGCTGCACCTGATCGAAGTAGCCGGTCCCCACAAAATGCTGATGCTTCACCGCTCCGTAGCCGTACTGCGTTTCCCGGCTGAACTCTTTTTCCTGCAGACGAGAATAGGCAGTCATGCCCGCCAGCTTGTAACCGCGCGCGAGTTCAAACATGCTGAGGTTGAGAGCGTGGAAGCCGGCAAGAGTGACAAACTGGAACTTGTATCCCATGCGGGCCAGCTCCGGCTGGAACCGGGCGATAGTTTCCTCATCGAGCTTTTTCCGCCAGTTGAAGCTGGGCGAGCAGTTGTAGGCCAACATTTTCTCCGGATACTTTGCATGAATGGCGTCGGCGAACTGGCGGGCCTCTTCGAGATCAGGATGCGAGGTCTCGCACCAGATCAAATCTGCGTAAGGCGCATAGGCCAGGCCGCGCGCGATCGCCGACTGGATGCCGCCTTGAATGCGGAAGAAACCTTCGGTGGTGCGTTCGCCAGTGCAAAATTGGCGGTCGCGGGCATCGATGTCGCTGGTCAGCAGATGCGCACTGTCCGCATCGGTTCGGGCCATCACGAGCGTTGGTACGCCCATCACATCGGCCGCTAGTCGCGCGGCGACGAGTTTCTGCACCGCTTCGCTGGTCGGAACCAGCACCTTGCCGCCCAGGTGTCCGCACTTCTTCGCGGAGGAGAGCTGATCCTCGAAGTGAACACAGGCCGCGCCCGCCTCGATCATCCCCTTCATGAGTTCAAAGGCATTCAGCGTTCCACCAAAGCCGGCTTCCGCATCGGCTACCAGAGGCGCAAACCAAGTCTGAGAGGGAGCAACTTTACCTTCCGCATGATGCACCTGGTCGGCGCGCTGCAAAGCGCTATTGATGCGGCGGCAAAGGTTGGGAACGCTGTCCGCCGGATATAGACTTTGGTCGGGATACATTTGTCCCGCATTGTTGGCGTCCGCAGCGACCTGCCATCCACTCACATAAATTGCCTTCAGTCCTGCCTGCACCTGCTGTACGGCCTGGTTGCCCGTGACTGCGCCAAGGGCGTTCACGTAAGGCTCGGTCTGCAACAGTTCCCACAATCTCTCCGCGCCAAGGCGCGCCAAGGTGTGCTCAATCTGAATTGATCCGCGCAGCCGCAGCACATCCTCCGCAGTGTAAGGACGCTCAACTCCCCTCCATCGCGGATTGTTTCTCCACTCGTGAGCCAGGCAATCCTGCGCCAGCGCGTACTGTGCGGTCTTTTCTTCTGCGCTCATGAATGGGGAGTGTGGTTGGTTCGCGTTTTTGGATCCGTTTTCTTTGGCGGGCATTGGCTCTTTGCTCTCCTTAGGGGCTCACTTATGTGTTCAATATAGTGAACATACATTCACTATACTGGCGAAGCGTAGCGATTTCTCTGTTGCGGGTCAAGACTATTGTTCAATATAATGAACATACATTCATTTTATTGTCCGATTACAGGTTTGCTACTACTGCTATGACAAAAACGACCTCCGAATCGCCTTCTGCTGCCGTGGAGCGCGCTCTGACCATGCTGGAAATTGTGGCCCACGCCTCCGACGGCCTCAGCAATGCCGAGATCAGCCGTAAACTCAACATTCCAAAGAGCTCGGCCAGCTACATTCTTCGTACCATGGAAAATCAGGGATATCTGGCGCGCGACGCAGAGTCGGGAAAATACCGCGTGGGCCTGAAAATTCTGAGCCTGAGCCGGGGCGCTTTAGGCGGATTGGATGTTCGCGGAGTGGCTCTTCCGATCATGCGACGCCTTACGCAACAAACCGGGCTCACGTGCCACCTGGCAGTTCTGGATGGTCCTGACGCTGTTTATATCGAAAAGGTTGAGCCGGAGGGCTTCATCCGAATGGACACTTGGGTGGGACGCCGCATGCGGGTTCACGCCACCAGCGTCGGCAAGGCGATTGTCGCTCACATTCCTCAAGAGCAGCTGGAGGAAATTGTGCACAAGAGCGGGATGGAAAAGCGGACGCCCAAAACCATCACCACTCTGCCCCGCCTTCTCAAAGACCTGGAGAAGGTGCGCGCCCAGGGCTACGCCGTTGACGATGAAGAAAACAATCTTGGCGCGCGCTGCGTTGGCGCCCCGATTTTCGATGAACACGATTCGGTCCTGGCTAGCCTGGGCCTGAGTGGCACGACGCAACAAGTCAGTGCGCAAACCATGCCACGCATCCTGGAAGCCCTCAAGGACGCGGCTCGGCACATCTCCATGGGCATGGGATACCGCGCCCCGCAGCGCAGAGTGGGCAGTGTTTAATGAAGGATTCAGCCGTGAAATTTATCGGAGCATAAAGTCAGGATGATCGACAACTCTGCCGAAGAAATCGTCCGTTATTACACCGAGGCCGACGAAGCCTCGCGCCTTAGCACGGGATGGTTTCAGTTGGAGCAGGCGCGCACCCGGGAACTGATCCTGCGCCACATTCACGCTGCCCCCGCCACGGTGCTCGATATCGGCGGCGGAGCCGGCGCCTATGCTCTGTGGCTGGCCTCGCGAGGGTATCAGGTGCATCTGGTCGATGCTGTGCCACGTCACATTGAACAAGCTCGTGCTGCGTCTGCACATCAGGGACGGCATCCGTTAGCGTCGGCCGCTGTTGGAGATGCGCGGCGACTTGAGCATGCCGATCAGACAGCTGATGCGGTCCTGTTGCTTGGTCCGCTTTATCATCTAACGCAAAGCCAGGACCGCATCCGCGCGTTGCAAGAAGCTTATCGAGTGCTTCGTTCCGGGGGATTGGTGTGGGCAGCAGGCATCAGCCGCTTTGCTTCGCTGCTCGATTCGCTCTCCCACGGGTTTTTCGACCAGCCGGAATTCGCGCCGATCCTCGACCGGGATCTGTCCGAGGGACAACATCGCAATCCGACCAGCAACCTCGCCTATTTTACCGAAGCGTTTTTTTACCTCCCCGACGAACTCTCTGCCGAGTTAACCGAAGCGGGCTTCGAATCGGTCGAACTTGTCGCCATTGAAGGTCCAGGCTGGCTGGCGCGTGATTTCGAGGGTCTCTGGAAGCGTCCCGAGCAGCGGGAGCGGCTGCTCGCCACTTTGCGCAAGGTCGAACACGAGCCTACTCTGATCGGTGCCAGTTCCCACATTATGGCTGTAGGGCGGAAGGGATAAATCCCACCGCCGTTAAGCCGCACCGTCCTCTCGCGAGATTGCGTGCCGGCCGGCACTGGCGAGCAGCCCCCTCTCCGGGGGTGGTAGAGCGCCAGGCATTTCGGCAGAAGCCTCCCCAGCTACGCTCGTGCTCCCCGGGGCGTTTGGCCGCGGCACAAGCGCTATTCCCTGGTGACGGTCGTAAACCAACGTCGAACTGTCCGCACACCGGGGGCACAGCCAATACCTCTCTACGTGCCGAGGTAGGCGCCTTGCATAAGGAGAGAATGGAACCGCCGGCTCTCCCGGCCTGGCTGTACTCTCTACTTCGACAAGGAACAGCTTACCCTCACCTAACCGAAGAAATGGTTTCGAGCATCGCGAATTCGCACAGTGGCTGAGCATCGTGCCCTCCATTGACTGCCCTTCCTGTTCAAACTCGCAACACTGAGATGTGCTGGAAGCTTCGAGAGAGCGGTCAGGAATTAAATCATGTGCACGTGAGATACCAGATGAGGTTTAAGGCCACCAATCTCTGTATCCGAATCCGACGCGAGCGAGTTCGGTGCCGAAGGGTCGGCACTCTGACGAAATTCCGGCGTGTGCGCCTTGCTCGAAGTCTCGGCCCCCGTTACCATTTCACTAATGGCGAAACACGTTTTATTGTGTCCCCCGGAGTTTTTTGACGTCACCGACCGCACGAATCCCTACATGTTGGAACACGCCTGGATTGATCACGCGAAGGCCGAGCGACAATGGCAGGCTCTACGCTCAGCTCTCGAGCAGGCCGCATGCCTGGTGGAAACGATCCCTCCCGTTTCGGGACTCGAAGACATGGTCTTCGCCGCCAATCAAGCCTTTGTCGGTTTTCACGAACAAATGGGCAAGTTCATCGTCCCCAGCCGCATGGTGCACCCTTCACGGCAGCGCGAGGTTCCTTTTTATGTGGACTGGTATCGTCAGCACGGCTTTAAGGTGATTGAAGCCGACCTCGGTGCGGACCACCTTGAAGGTCATGGAGACCTGCTTTGGCACCCGGACTGCCCCCGCATTTATGCTGGCTATGGCTTTCGTTCGACCCAGGGGGGCGTCGAGAAATTTCGCGAGGTGATGTCCAAGTTGGGAATCCCTGTTGTTTCGCTTCGCCTGGTCGATCCATTCTGCTACCACCTCGATACTTGCTTCTGTCCGCTGAACAATGAGGCGGTGCTCATTTACCCGGGCGGCTATGCTCCGGAATCGCTAACCACGCTCCGCGGATTCTGGCAGCGCATACACGAACTTACTATCGAAGAAGCACACAAATTCATGGGCAACGGCATTGTCGTGAATGGACGTTACCTCACACCTTACCTCACGCCGCATTTGGAGGCGATACTGCGCGAAGAGGAACTTACGCCCGTTGTTTTGGATACTTCGGAGTTCGAAAAATCGGGCGGGAGTTTATTTTGTATGAAAGCTTTTCTGCCCTAGGAGACAGAGGGTTGCCGGAACTCAATGCACCATTGCTGCGATAGCCGCCACGACCAATCCCACCACGCTGAACACAATCCCGAGGTGCCAGAAGATTCTTCGGCCTGAAAGCAGGGTGATCGAGGTAATGACCAACCCAATTTCCAGAAACACTTCGGCCAAATCGTAGCGATCGGCGCGCTTTCTCTCCATCGCAACCTCGTTCTCCAGTTTGCGCGCCTCGTCCTGGATGTCTGCTTTCTCATGCTTATAGCGCTCCGCTTCCTGAGTATATTTTTCTCGGGCCTTCGAGGTTGCTCCCGGATCATTGCTCGGTACTAAAGCGGCCATGTCGCTGAACAGGGTGTCCTCGTGCTCGCGGATGTTCTTAGCCTGATAGTACGACCACTGATCGGACGACTTCGCCTGGAGCACGACTTCCTCGGTGTGCGCCCGGTGTCCTAGCAAAGACACGACCGCGACCAGTACGGCCAAGACGGCCATCGTCAATGACACTGGAGCCAGGCTGGGATTGTGGTGGGCATGTTCGGCATTCTCCTGCAGCTCTTGAAGCTCGTCGGCACTCATGGATTCTCCTGGGCGATCTCACAAGGCGATCGCAAGCTCTCGATCTTACGGATTCGTGACCCTGTGGGCAAGCGCAGCACGACTCTCGACAAATCTTAACGGGAGCCGATGACAAGAGCTGGCTGCCGGCAACTGGCTACCTGAAACTGCTTCTACTCTCCCATTACTTTCACAATCACCCGCTTGTCGCGCTGCCCATCGAATTCTGCGTAGAAGATTCGTTGCCAGGTTCCCAAATCAAGTTTGCCCGCCGTGATCGGCACGACGACCTCGTGGTGAATCAACAGCGCCTTCAGGTGGGAGTCGCCGTTGTCTTCGCCGGTTTCGTGATGCTTGTAATTCTTGCGAAAGGGAGCCAGGTGCTCCAGCCACTGATCGATATCTTCAATTAATCCGCTTTCGTTATCGTTTACGTAGACGCCCGCCGTAATGTGCATGGCGGAAACCAGAGCCATCCCTTCTTTTACTCCGCTCTTGCGCACGGTTTCTTCGATCTGAGGCGTGATGTGCACATACGCCCGATGGGTTTTGGTATGAAATTTCAAATATTCGGTAAGGACTTTCATCGCACTGCTCCTGGTCAAGAGAAAAATCGGTTTAAAGAAAAAGTGGTTAAAAGAAAAACTGGTGAAGAGAAAAAGCGTACGCAGGATTCTAGCTGAAGGTCGCATGCACTGTTGGACGATTACCTCCGTTACCCTCACTGCTACCAACGGTCACAGAAAGCTCCGCCCTCTTGATGCATACTCACATTGTCTCGGAGGCTTCGGTGCTGTTCAGGCTTGATTACATATCCTGCATTCTTACAGTTTTATCGACCATCTTGTTGGGCAAACGTTGCTGGGAGGGCTGGATTCTGGCGGCAATCAACAGTGCGGTGGTGTGCGTGATCGGATTCCGCACGGCGCAATTCGGCTTCATCCCCGCAAATGTATTCTGCATTGGGCTCTACGCCGTGAATCTTCGCTCTTGGCGTAAACCCGAGGCGCGCTAAGCCCTCGGTGTCGCTGCAGAAATTGCGTGCACCGGGGTCCGTTTTCGCGGATAATTCCATGCTCTGATCTTCCATGCTCTGATCATGGATACTTCGCAAAACGATCTCGCAGCGATCCGGCGGATTCTAGAAGAACTCACCAACCGTGTTTCGCGAATGGAACGCAAGCTCGGTGTGGGGCCTGAGCATGGTGTAGAAGCGTCCGCCGCGATACCCAAGCAGCCTCCGTCCCCCAGAGTTTCCGTGCCATATGCCATTTCGGAAAGCCCGGCGCAGCCACCTCCTTCACCTCCCTACATTCCGCCACGCATCAAGCCGCCCATGAACGCTAAGGCTGAGGCCGATCTCGAATCGCGGATCGGCTCACACTGGCTCAACCGTATCGGCATTGCGGCGGTATTGATAGGAATCTCCTATTTCCTCAAGTTTGCCTTCGACAACAACTGGATTGGACCCGCTGGACGTGTGACCATCGGCTTGCTCGCCGGCATCGCGGTGGTTGTTTGGAGCGAGCGCTTCCGCGCCAAGGGTTATCAAGCATTTTCTTATTCGCTGAAAGCGGTTGGAATTGGCGCGCTCTATCTCTCTTTGTGGGCCGCGTTTCAAATCTACAACTTGATTCCCAGCGGTGTAGCTTTCGTCATGATGCTGGTGGTGACGTCGGCCACAGCGGCAATGGCATGGGCGCAGGACGCGCAACTGCTCGCGGCTTTCGCGCTTACCGGAGGTTTCGCCACTCCAGTTTTACTCTCGACCGGACAGAACCGGGAAATGGCTCTGTTTTCCTACCTCGCGCTGCTTGATCTGGGCACGTTGTTTCTGGTTGTCTTCAAGCCCTGGCGCCGGCTCCTCATCATGACTTACGCGGGTACGCTGTTGCTTTACGTCGGCTGGTATTCCAGCTTCTACACTCGCAATCAGCTCGATCTTACTCTGACGTTTGCCACCTTATTTTTTGTTATTTTTGCGATCGCAGCGCTGGTCACGCTTCAGCCGGAAGGCGAAGCTGCTCTCCTTGCTTCGGTTCCAGCATTCTTAGCTTTTGTGAATGCCGTGGTTTATTTTCTGCAGGCCTACGCGATGATTCAAGAAGTCGATCAATCCTATATGGCCTGGTTCGCGCTCGCCCTGGCTGCCGTTTACATCTTTCTCAGTCGTCAGGTCCACACCAGGAAGAGTACGCCCGGCGCGTCGCAGCTCCTGCACTATCTTCATCTCGCCGTTGCCCTCGGTTTTATTACAGTGGCGATTCCGATTCGTCTCAATGCGCACTGGATCACGATTGGGTGGTTCGTGGAGGCTGGCGTCCTTCTCTGGGTGGGCAGTCGCGTTGAGTCTGAACTGCTGAACGTGTTTGCCCTCGCCGCGCTGGCGCTTGGAGTGGCCCGTTTGTTGTTGATCGATAATTTTCGGACGACGCAGCTCATTTTCAACATGCGCATGGCCACCTACACAGTTGCGGTCGCGGTGCTGGGCGCGGTTGCCTGGTACGCCTCGCGCCGAACTGACGAAGCCGGGCGTACGGTTGCTGCCGCCGCGATCATTGCCCTGAATTTCCTTGCTTTGATTGCATTGAGCCATGAAGTTGCGGACTACTATGCCAGGCAGACGATGCCTTTTCAACCAGGCCAGCACTGGACTGCCGCATACGGTAGGAACTGGCGGCTGGTGCAGATCGAACGTGATTTTACGTATTCAGCGTTGTGGATGGCGTATGGGGCGATGCTCATGGTAATCGGCTTCTTCCGCCGCTCGGCTTTTGTCCGCTGGCAGGCCTTGGTGCTGATTGCGGTGACCATCGCCAAGGTATTTCTCTACGATGTTTCCCAGTTGGATCGGGGATACCGCATCGTCAGCTTCATCGTGCTCGGCGTGTTGCTGTTGGCAATTTCATTTGTTTACCAGCGCGATTGGCTGCAGCTTTCACCGGGTACTAGAGAAAAAGGAAGGGCAGCCGAGGGCGCATGAGGTACGCAGCCTACCTGATGTTGACGGTGCTGGCCTTGGTCGACACGGGGCCGCCCGAAGCCGCGATCCCTTACTTCGCGATGGTTCGAGACGTTCGTATCACACAAGCCGGCCGGCAAAACTTCTTTACGATCGATACGGCGCTCTGGAATCACTCGCGACCGGATCTCGGAGATCTTCGACTCTACGACGGAAATTCTCCGGTGCAGTACTTTATGGCCGAGCAGAGCGCTGGCGTCTCTTCGGAAGAGGTAGAAGCGAAGATGGTCAATCTTGGCAGCGTCGCGGGCCACACCGAGTTTGATCTCGACGCGAACGGCATTGCGGAGTACGACCGCATTCGCCTGCACCTTGATGCCAAGGATTTCGTTGCGACCGCTTCCGTTGCCGGAGGAAGCGAGCTGGGGCAAGTCTCCACCGAGTTGCCGCCCGTAACGCTCTATGACTTCAGTAGTGAACAGCTCGGCTCGAACTTCACATTGAAGTTGCCACCATCCAGCTTTCGCTATCTTCACATCAAACTTTCTCACGGAGTTCGCCCGCAGCAAGTGAAAGGAGCGACGATTTCCAACCGGCGCGAGTGGCAGGCTTCCTGGACCATTGCCGGTCAGTGCTCCAGCCCGCGCCAGCAGCCACGGGTGACAGTATTCATGTGTGCTGTGCCCAGCAACGTGCCACTCAACCGCATCCAGTTTCAGATCGATCCCGGGCAGGTGAACTTTCACCGTTCTGTGAGCGTGGAGGATGCGAAAACCAACATGCAGCTGGCCGGCGGCGATCTCAGCCGTGTTCGCATGAACCGTGGCGGCACCCTGGTAACCGCCGAAGAGCTGTCAATCAATACTGCCGCCGGTTCGGGACATCTGATTGTGAGGGTGCAGAACGGAGATAATCCTCCACTCACGATTCTGGCCGTGCAACCGCTGGCGCTCGAACGCCGCGTATATTTTGACGCTCCGGGAAAATCATTACTAAAACTATATTATGGAGACGAAAAACTCCCCGCGCCCGTTTATGACTACGCCCGATTCTTTCGTAAGGATGCTGCCGCCGCCGAGGCGACGCTCGGTGCGGAAGCGGTGAACGCGGCATACACGGGACGCTCTGACGAGCGCCCATGGTCAGAGCGGCATAAGGGGATTCTCTGGGCGGCCATGCTGCTTGCGGTAGTTGCCCTCAGCATGCTGGCGATCCGGGGTCTTGGGTCGGCAGCGCCTCAGTAGCTGAGAAATTGTCGCAGAGTTGGGGTTACAGCCATCTCATAATAGTCCGGAGCAGCCGGTAGAGGTCCCTCAGGGGCTTTAAGCCCTCGTCTTTATTGGTTCTTGCACGGCACGACTGAGGTCGTGCCCTTCCCGAACCCATTTATGAGACGACTTCTAAGCTTACCGCATGGTCTCTTCGATCTCGGAAATCCAGTTGGGACGCTTCAACACTTCCCGCGGCTTCGGTCCATCCGCGGCGCCCACAATTCCGTCCTGCTCCATTAGATCGATGAGATGGGCTGCGCGACCGTAGCCAATGCGCAGGCGGCGCTGCAGCAGGGAAGTGGAAGCTTTTCCAAATTCCACCACGAGCTTTACCGCATCTTGATAAAGAGGATCATCTTCGCCGTCGCTGTCTTCTGAGCTCTCGCCGCCGCTCGCACCGCTCGCGGCCTCGCGCTCATCTTTCGGTGCTTCGAGGAATTGCTGCTGATATTCGGCCGAGCCTTGTTGCTTCCAGAATTCGACGACTGCCGCGATTTCTTTTTCCGTGACCAGAGGCGCATGCAGGCGGTGCACCCGCGCCGATCCCGAAGGCAGGTAAAGCATATCGCCCTTGCCCAAGAGCGCTTCGGCTCCGTTGGCGTCGAGAATGGTTCGCGAATCCACCTTGGTCGCGACGCGGAAGGAAATTCGCGCGGGAAAGTTCGCCTTGATCAATCCCGTTATCACGTCGACCGACGGACGCTGCGTTGCCAGCACCAGGTGAATACCCACTGCGCGCGCCATCTGCGCCAGCCTTGTGATCGACTCTTCGACGTTGCTGGAATCGAGCATCATCAGGTCGGCTAATTCGTCGATGATGATCACGATGGCGGGAATCGGTTTGTCGTCGGAATCTTCCTCAAACAGGCTCGGTGTGCCACCGCTTTCGAAGAGGCGATTGTACTGATCGATATTTCGGACGCCCTTCGCAGCCAGCAGCTTGAGCCGCCGCTCCATCTCGCGCACAGCGTTGCGCAGCGCGTTCGCCGCCAGCTTCGGCTCCGTAATAATCGGAGTGTAGAGATGCGGCACACCTTCGTAATTACCCAACTCCAGCCGCTTCGGATCCACAAGGATCAGCCGTACCTGCTCCGGCGTAGCCTTGTACAGAATCGACATGATGAAAGCGTTGATAGCCACACTCTTGCCCGCACCGGTCGAACCGGCGATCAGTAAGTGCGGCATGCCCGCAAGGTCGGCGACTACGATGCGTCCATTGATGTCTTTGCCGAGGGCCATCGTCAGCTTCGACTTCTGGCCCATGAATTCCTGCGACTCGATGTTCTCCCGCAACCAGATAATTTCGCGCTCGCGATTCGGCACCTGAATTCCAACGGTGGATTTTCCGGCCATGCGTTCGATCAGAATGCTCTCAGCCTTCAACGCGAGACACAGATCATCGGTCAGGTTGGTGATGCGGCTGTATTTAATTCCGGCGTCGGGCTTGAATTCGAAAGTAGTGACCACGGGTCCGGGATTAATTTGCGTGATCTTTCCGTGCACTTCGAACTCCGCATACTTTTCCGTGAGCACCTGCGCGAGTACTTTCAGTTCGTCAGCATCCACAACCTGCTGTTCGTCAGGACGCTGCAGCAGGCTGCTCGACGGCAACTTGTAACCGCCCGCGATCTTCGGCATTGTCGTCTTGGCCTTGTGATCGCTGTCGGCTCGCTGCGTAACTTCTGGATCAGCCGCTGCCTGAGACGAAGACTCCGCCAGAATTCCGCCGGTCGCTGTCGGAACCTCCTCCGCGACTTCGGGCCCGAGCGTCCGTTCAATACCGGTTCTGCGGGGTTCCGGCACCAAACGCGCGCGCACTGCGGGTTCGGGGACTGCACTCTGCCGCGAAGGAATTAACTGCGTCTTCACGATTGGCTTCGAAATGCGCCGCTTGTCCAGTTCCCTCTGCTGGTGTCGCTTGATCCGCTCTTCCTGCCAATCCTGATACCGGTTCCACAGAGCGGTTATAAAAGCAAAGCGCGTCGGTGCCCACAGCTGGATCGACGAAAATGAGAAAGCCGTCGAGAGATACAGCGCTACCGCCAGCACACTAGCGCAAACAATGTATGCACCCGCTAGATTCAGGTAATGGATCAGAACATCGCCGACAATCCTCCCCACCAGGCCTTCAATAGGGATTACGTTGAGCCATCGCAAATGGCCCGGCAGCAGTGCCAGCAGCGCAGGAACGAAAACTATGAGCCAGAGTCCTCCCAGACTTTTCGCCACCGGGGATTGAACCTTCCGCGAAGCAAACCAGCGAATCCCCATCACACCGAAAAATACCGGCAGCAGAAATGCCCCGATTCCGAAAAACTGCAGCGTCACGTCGGAGATGAGCGCTCCGACCATGCCGATCCAGTTACGCGCCACGTGAGTCCCGGTCAGGACAGAGGCACTGTTCAGCGAAGGATCGAGCGGCGAGTACGAAGCTAGGGCGAGGAAGAGGAGGAGCGCGAAGGTGCAACACAGAAAACCGATCAGCTCATTGAGCCGCCGGTTACTGGTCGGGATAAAGATGCTTGCCAGGAAACGCATGTAGGCCGTCGTTCCCACGGGCGCGAAACTATCCCATGGCGCAAATCGGCCAGAGCCTCACCATTATGCCAAGAAGCGGACCCGGCGGCAATTGCGGAATTCGCCGGGAGTGTACAGTTGGATTACTTCCAACTGATACAGGGTGAAACGGAAGCCAGAAGGAAATACTTTAGTAGCAGCGGCACCCGCCTATCGCAACTCGGCTACACGCAACCCTAACCCGCAAGCCTCGCCGCAAACACCAGCACCAGCGTTCCCACAATAAGCCGATACACCGCAAATGGCACGAAACCATGCTTTCGGACGTATGCCATAAACCATGCCACCGAAGCGTAGGCGACGAGATACGAAACCACGAAGCCAATGGCCAGCACGATCCATCCATGAGCGTCGATCTGCGAGACTCCGATCGGATTTTCGCCCTTGCCCAGGAGAGACTTGAACAACGTGTATCCCGTAGCCGCTACCATGGTTGGGATCGACAGGAAGAAAGAGAACTCGAGGGCTGAGGCTCGCGACATACCGGCGAGTTGCCCGCCCGCGATGGTAGACATCGACCGCGATGTTCCCGGAAATACTCCCGAAAAGATTTGGCAAAAGCCGATCCATACAGCTTGTCGAAGACTCATAGCCTCCATCTTCCAGGTGTGAATGCGGCCGCCGCTGGCCGACGGTCCCCCGGCTTCCGACTTCGCATTCATGGCGTCGACAATCCACATAACGATTCCGCCAATCAGTAACGACCAACCGATGATGTAGAGGTTTTCCAGATGTTTGCCGATCACCTTGGTCAGCAGGAATGAAGGAATTGCCGTGATGACAAATGCGATCATCACCAATCCCAGCGGATGTGTGAGCGCAGTGCGGTCTCCATTCTCGCCGCGCGGAAAAGTTGAGATAAACTTCGCAATGCGGCTGCGGAAATATACTGGCAGGCACGCGATGGCGCCCAGTTGGATGACAATGGAATACATCTTCCAGTAGCCGTTATCGAGAGTGAGATTTGGGGCTAAACCAGAGGCGTGCAGCAACGCTTCCGACAGCCTCAGATGCGCCGTTGAACTAACCGGTAGATATTCTGTTAGGCCCTCGACAATCCCCAGCACCAGTGACACCAAGTAGTCGTTCAATCACCCTCCGCCAGTATGTGAAGAAGTAAGGAAAACAGTATCGCAGAAAAGCTTATGTAAGAGATGAACGCAGGACAGATCAATCCGCCGTATTTCCGTAGGTTGGGATGCCCTGCTGAATGTAGAAGATCAACCGCTGCGCGCGCAAGGCCCAATCGCTCTGCAAGTATTGGCTGATGATTTTCTGCGCCAACGCCATGGCACGGTCCTTCGATTCGGCTGACTTTTTCTGATTGGGCTCGGTCTTATAAATCTCGATCAGCGCCGCGCGCCTCCAAGCGGCATCATACAAAGCTTCAGCGGCCGCAGGAGACTGCGAGTGCTCCTTGGCATAATTCTCGTACAAATCGGCTTCCTTGTCCGGACACTTCGCCAAGCCTTCCCACTCGCCGCAAAGCTTGTTCTCAATCAAACGGAAACTAGCCAGGTCCGACCACTTCGTGCCGGGATATTTTTTGATCACCAGCCTCATCCAGTCTTCTCTCATTTGGGCGCGCATGTAGTTTTCGCGTGCGTGCGCCGAAGCCCGCGACATAACGTCGGAGCGATCGATTTGCCAGCGGATGTCGGCCGCGCGATAAAGCGCTTCGGGAGCGAGAGGCGAAGTGGGCATCAGTTCATAGAGGCGATAATAGAGTTGCAAAGCATCCTGCGCAGCGTCGCGCCGGCCCCGGCGACGGCTGGCCTGATCTTCCGAATCCGCGGCTTCGCCAAAGATAATTCGGTCACCGTCCTGCGTGGTTGTCATCACTACAGCTCTAGCGGGAACCCAGCCGGTAACCGTTTTGCCTTCCTCTTCTTCCTCGGTGGCGCCTTCGTCGTGACTGGGCTGAGTCAGAATCGCCTGCACGTGAACCCAATCGCGGCCGTTCTCAATGATGATCAATTCGCGCCCGCGTCCTACCTCAACCAGTTTGGCGGCCTCTGTGCTGGGCGAGATGCGAATGGCTTCTTCGCTCACCAAGGTTCCTCGCAGGGCATCGGCGGCGGCGAAGGAGGAAATAAGGAAAGTTAAAGTGACCGTAGCAAAACAGGCAAATCGCAGTTTCATAAAATTCGAGGAGCTTTCCTGTCCAATAACTTACCAGAACCTCGCCTATTTCAAGCCTAGCTTTCTTCCGGCCGCCAGCACGGCGATGGATTCGCGAATGCGCTTTTCACGCGTCTCGGGTCGAACGGCAGAATGAATCCAGGCCACAAAATGACGCCGGTAGGTTGGCGCCAACTTTCGAAAGAAGCTCCATGCTTGCGGATTCGCTTTCAACGCATTGGCGATGTAGGCAGGCAGATCTGGGATTGACGGCCGCGGTGCGTAAGTGTTGGCAGTTGGCGCTACTGCCCGCCCGGCGGCAGTGACCAGCCCAGCTGCCTCGACTTCGATCCAGCGTTTGCGATTTATGTTGGACCACTTGCTGCCACATGTTCGGGGTGTGAACTTGCGCGCGTATCGATCATCATCGATACGTTTGACGAGGCTGTCGATCCACCCAAAGCACAGGGCTTCGTGAACCGAATCCTCATATGGGATCGACTCAATTCCCGTATGACCTTTGTAAAACACGAGCCAAACACCCGGACTCGATGCATGGTTTTTTCCCAGCCAGGTTCGCCATTGTCGCCGGTTTTGGATCTCCAGGGTCTTGAGCGCCGTCGGCATCTCAGGTCAGTTCTCCATCGCGCTATCATAATTCGGAGTCGCGGCGAGCGCTTACGGCGACTTAATATCAGTGTGTGTGAACGCGTTTGCTATGACGCCCTTATCGATCTTCGGCCTATTTGCGGTTACGGCGATGCTGGTGTGCTACGCCCTGGAAGCGCGCAGCCGGTGGTTCATCCTGGCCTTTGCCGGAGCTTGCGCGCTCGGCTCGGTATATGGCTTTCTGCAGGGCGCCTGGCCCTTCGGATTGGTCGAGGCGGTCTGGTCTGTCGTAGCGATCGTGCGTTGGGCCAGGGCGGGTGGTTCAAAGGTGATCTGAAGTCGATACCTCAAAAGCCTTCCGAGAGTTTGTCATCGAACGTCGTTACGCAATCAACCGGAGCATCCCCTCCCAGCATCGGGACTGGATCTACACGCGGCTACTGCTGGCGGAGTTCTTCCAACACTTTGGGATCAATGTTGCCTCCGCTGATAATGGCGACGTTTACCTTCGTCTTCGGAAGCTGGTCGCGATGGAACAGAAATCCTGCCACGGCGACCGCTCCACTGGGCTCGGCGACTGTGTTGGAATTTGCCGATAACAACTTCACAGCTTCACGAATCTCATCTTCAGTCACGGTAACGATGTCGTCGACGTAACGGCAAATGTGCTCGAAGTTGATGGCGCCGATGCTTTGCGTGCGCAGTCCGTCGGCGATGGTTCTCGAAACTTCGCTGGCAGGGAACGGAACGATCTTTCCTGCGCGGAGGCTGGCTTGCGCATCGGCTGCCAGCTCCGGCTCTACGCCGATGATCTTGATCGAAGACTTGCTCAACTTCATTGCAGTCGCGACGCCGCTGATGAGCCCTCCTCCACCGACCGGCGCAAGAACGGTTTCTACCTCGGGCAGGTCTTCCAGAATTTCCAATCCGATCGTGCCTTGGCCGGCGATGATCTGCCCGTCGTTGTAGGGCGGCACGATTACGTATCCATACTGTGCTGCCAGCTCTTCAGCTTTGGCTTGACGCTCTGTGCTGCCCGGACCCACGAAGACAATCTGCGCTCCGAGCGCCGCCGTAGCCTCGCGCTTGATCGCCGGAGCGTTGCCCGGCATGACGATCACGGCCTTCACGCCCAGTGCTCGCGCCGCATAGGCTACTCCTTGCGCGTGATTACCGCTGGAGTACGTAATCACTCCACGCTTACGGTCTTGTTCCGAGAGCAAAGCAATCTTGTTATAAGCTCCGCGTAGCTTGAAGGCGCCGATAGGCTGCTGGTTTTCAGGCTTGAGGAACAGGCGGCGACGGTCTTCGGGGCAGAGTTTGAATTCGATCAGCGGCGTCTGAACGCTGATGCCACTAAGGCGTGCGCGGGCGGATTGGATATCGGAGAGCGTGACCATGGGTTCGCTTCATTATTACCTATCGAGTCGATCCTAAGCCCTCGATGATGTTGACATCACAGTGCTGTTTGTATTAGCATCATGATGTGCGAACGACTCTTACGCTCGACGACGATGTTGCCGCCCTGTTGAATAAAGAGGCCCGCAAGTCTGGGGAACCGTTCAAGCAGGTGGTGAATCGCTTCTTACGATTGGGACTTACGGCGAAGCAGCCCGCACGAAAACCTTTCGTGGTCAAACCTTGGAATTTACGTCCTCCTCCGGGACTTGACTTCGATAACGTCGAGGAGGTAATCGAGGCTCTTGAAGGGCCTTACCATCGGTGATAGTTCTGGACGTAAACATACTGCTTTACGCCTACGGGGGAACTTCGCCTCGGCATGGAAAGGCGCGGGCCTGTGTCGAGGAGCTGTTTTCCGGGCCTGAGCCTGTCGGCCTGCCGTGGCAGACAATCGCGGCGTTTCTTCGCATCGGCACCAACTCCCGGCTGGCGGGATCGCGTCCCGTGGCCGAGGCGGTGCGTGAGGTCGAGGATTGGTTGAAGCAACCCGGGGTCCGGGTTCTAGTACCCGGCGACGACCACTGGCCGATTCTCCGGCGCATGGTGGTCGAAGGGCAAGCCTCGGGGCCGCTGGTGAGCGATGCTGAAATCGCAGCGCTGACCATCGAGTATGGAGGCGTGCTTTATACGGCGGACCGGGATTTTTCGCGTTTTCCCGGGTTGCGGTGGAAGAACCCGCTGGAGTAGGGAGCCCCAGTTTGCCTAGATCGGAATCGCGCTCAGTTGGTTTGTCCAATCAGTAGAATCGGAAGCCGACCACACCAGGAGTAGGTCGTCGATCACGGTAAGCAAGTTCGTTTTTTGGGCAACAATGAAAAGGCCCGGGCTCACGTTCGAACTCACAAATCTTGCGAATGCCCGCGGCATGGTCCGGCGGTCATGTGAGACCAAGACGCGCCCTTGGCGAGCTGCTAGAGTCAAAACCTGCAAGTCTGAGAGACCGCGTAGAGCAGCAGCGGCTGCAGTCTGAAAATCAATATGGGGTTCGCGACGCAGGACTCCCGTGACAATATGCTGGTTGAAGTCGGCGTCTGCCTGGAAGCACACCCTCACGGGTCTAGTCTCTGGCAGACTTTTTCGATCTTCCTAGCGTCATCGAGTTTCTTATAAAGGTCGGGATTTGCCCGCCGCGCCTGCGCGCGCAAGCTCTCAAATTCCCGGTCGCTCTGTCGCAGATAAGAGTCCACTTCCGTCTGGTGGCCGCGGTAATAGGCTATGGCCCCGTCGACTTCTTCGAGTGTCAGGACAGGAAAAGATTGCACAATGTCCTCGAGGGCCGCTCCGCGGAGAAATGCATACACTATGGAGTCGAGGGAGACCCGTGTGCCTGCGATCCAGTACCCACCGTCGTGCTGCTCCACATATTCCCTCGCCATGTGCAGTGACCCCCTCTAATAGTAACACTGCGCAATCCCAGCTAAATCTCCAGAATCACCGGCATAATCAGCGGCCGTTTCTGCGTCTGCTTGGAAATATAGCGCTTCAAGTCCGCGCGGATTTTTTCTTTGATCACGCCGTAGTCTGCTTTTTCTTCTTCGCTGGAGTGCGCCAGGGTGTCTTCGACGATGCGCCGGGCTCCGTCCATCAAGCCGTCTTCCCCAGGATTAAAGCCGCGCGTCACGATCTCGGGTGTGGTTTCGACGCGACCGGAGAGCTTGTTAATCGCGATGATGGGCAACACGATGCCGTCTTCGCTCAAGTGCCGGCGGTCTTTAATAATCAAATCCTCAACCACGTCCGTGCGCGAGCCGGAATCGATGCATACGCGGCCAACATTCACGCGTCCGGTTTTGCGCGCACTGTGTTCGTCAAACTCGAGAACGTCGCCGCTCTCGATCAGAACTACTTTGCCAACCGAACTGTGCATAGCGCCGGCCATTTCGGCGTGCAGCTTCAGTTGGCGGTACTCGCCGTGGATCGGAACGAAATATTTCGGTTTCACCAGATTGATGATGAGCTTCAACTCTTCCTGGCTGGCGTGACCGCTGACGTGGATGGGAGGCGAGGTTCCGTCCTCATAGATCACGTATGCCTCGCGGCGAAACAAGTGATCGATCATGCGGTAAATCGTCTTCTCATTGCCGGGAATGATGCGCGACGAGAGCACGACCGTGTCACCCTTCTCAATTTTGGCGTGCTTGTGGTTGTCCACCGCCGCACGAGACAGCGCCGACATCGGCTCGCCCTGAGTTCCGCTGATCATCACGCAGACTTTTTCCGGCGGAAAGTTCTTCATCTCGCCCGGATTGATCACGAGCCCATCGGGAATCTCCAGATAGCCAAGATCCTCGGCAATTTCTGCGGAGTTGTTCATCGAGCGGCCGATGAACGCCACTTTGCGTCCGTGCTGGTGGGCTAGCTCCACCGCCAGCCGGATGCGATGAATGGAAGAGGAAAAACACGAAATGAAAAGCCGCCGTTGAGTGTGCGCGAAGACTTCGTCGAACTTCCGGCGCACCGCGCGCTCACTTGGCGTGTAACCCTTGCGCTCGACGTTGGTCGAATCCTGAAACAGCGCCAGGACGCCCTGTTTGCCATATTCGGCGAAGGCGTGCAAATCGAAAAGATGGTTGTCGGTGGGCGTAGGATCAACCTTGAAATCGCCAGTATGAATAATCACGCCGAGCGGAGTGTGTATCGCCAGTGCGACGCAATCCACGAGGCTGTGAGTCACTCGAATGGGATGAATCGTGAACCCGCCGACCTTAAAACGCTCGCCGGCGCGAATCTCGCGCAGGTCGGCATCGTCGAGCAAGCCGTGCTCATCGAGCTTGTCATCCACGTACGCCAGCGTGAATTCCGTGCCCCACACGGGCACATTCAGCTCCGAGAGAATCCAAGGCAGCGCGCCGATGTGATCCTCGTGGCCGTGAGTGAGAATGATGCCGCGAACCCGCTCGCGATTTTCGACGAGGTAAGAAATGTCGGGGACAACAATATCGACACCCAGCAATTCAGCCTCGGGAAACATGAGGCCTGCGTCGATCACAATAATGTCGTCGCCCCAGCGAACGGCCATGCAGTTCATACCGAACTCGCCGAGGCCCCCGAGAGGGATGACTTGCAGCTTTCCAGTTGGCATTAGATGACCTTTTGATGCTAGCACAGACTGTGTTTCGCGCCGCACCGAGCGCGGGCTAGGTAGTGGTGCACTTCGACTGTCATCCTGCGCAAGCGTTTTTTGCGCGGCGAAAGCCTGCCCTGAGCTTGCCGAAGCGTCGCGTTCTTTGCGAAGCAATAGTCGCGCGCTTGGATCGCTTCCTTATCAAAGTGCCCCACTACCACGGGCTACGGCGCGTCCCCGATAGCTTTCTGTGAGCCGCGGGATTAATGTGAATGAGTGGCTGACACCCAACCCAAATCGTGGCTTCGCGCCCGCGTAGAAAAATCCCTGACCAGGGGACTGACCAGCGCTTACTCGACGGTGCGAGTTGACCCGGATAAATTTCTGCTGCAACTACGGACGGCATACCGGTTGCCAATCAGCGGCTACCACGGTACATACTCGCTGGAGATCGGCGAACTCGACGTGGTCGCGGATGACATCGTTCGCAGCGGTATGAAACTTGCAGCGGTCGAGGGAGCGGGCTTCGGCATGGGAGGATTGATCACGATTTTGCCGGATCTCGGCATTCTCTCCGCGATTACCATGCGCACGATCCAAAAGCTTAGCCTGGTTTATGGTTTTCAATTCAATACCGACACAGAAATCGCTGAACTCTGGATTGCGGCCGCCAGCGCGGCCGGAGTCGACATCAGTCGTGAGCTGATGGAAAAAGAAATAGTTAATAAGTTTGTCCCGCGAGTAATCCAGCGCATCGCTGCGAGAGCCAGCGCGGAAGTAGTTGAAAAGTGGGCGGGACGCATGATTCCCCTGGTCAGTTCTGCCATTGGCGCTGGTTTGAATTATTGGTTCGTACGCGCCTGGGGCGAGCGCGCTAAGAACCACTTCCGTCAGAAGCATTTGCAAATGCGCCAGCAATCCGAGCAATCGATGTTGACAGCGACACCGACACTGATTCTTCCGCCTTCGAACCCCTAGCGACATTCAACGGCTTTCTTAATTTCTCCCCACGCGTGCTTCAGATTCCGAGCTGCTCAAGGTCGCGATAACTCTGCCTGTGATAAAAAAAAGTATGACTATTTTCCGGTGTTCGGCAATTCTCTTCGATCTCGACGGAGTGTTGATTGACTCCACTCGCTCCGTGGACCGCCAGTGGCGCGCCTGGGCGCGCGAACAGGGAATTGACGAGGAGAAGGTAATCGCCATCGCCCACGGCGTCCGTGCCATCGAAGTGATTCGAGCCGTAGCCCCCGATCTCGATGCTGAAGCGGAATTGCGTAAACTGGAAAGTCGCGAGGCAGACGACCGTGTGGATGTTGCGGTGATGCCCGGCGCTATCGACCTGGTGAATACGATCCCCGACGGCCGCTGGGGTGTGGTCACGTCGGGAACGCGCGACCTGGCCACCGCTCGGCTGCGTCTCGGCGGGCTGCGAGTTCCCAAGGTTCTGGTTACAGCAGAAGATGTCGCCAACGGAAAGCCCCATCCCGAGCCGTATTTGAGAGGCGCGAAGTTGCTGGGCGTGAAGCCACAGGAGTGTTTGGTGATTGAAGACGCACCCGCAGGGATTCGCTCGGCACACGCCGGCGGGATGAAAGTCGTAGGCTTCGCCAGCACATACGAGAAGGAAAAACTGGGAGAAGCGGATGCCGCGGTCCAAAGCTTTGAAGAACTGTCGGTGGCTGTCGAAAACGGTTACCTTCGCGTGAGTGCCGGCTAGTGGGTCTCGTCATGACGGGAAGGATTTCTTGTGTTCGCGTTGCAACTGCAATCGACCGGCCAGCGATGGCCTCGCTTATCAACGCTGCCTTTGCAATCGAGACTTTTCTCGAAGGTACGCGCACGGACGAGGCGGACCTCGCGGAGAAGATGACCAAAGGAGATCTCTTGCTGGGATATGACGAATCTGGTCAGTTGCTCGCATCAGTCTACGTAGAGATTCGCGGGACGCGAGGATACTTCGGCATGCTGGCAGTCGATTCAGCTCACCAGGCCCAGGGAATGGGGCGAAGCATGGTGCAGGCTGCGGAATATTATTGCCGCAAGCAAGGATGCACGGCCATGGACCTCACTGTCCTGAGCCTGCGTAGCGAGTTGCCGCCGATTTATCGCAAGCTGGGATACGTCGAGACCGGAACCGAGGAGTTTCATCCATCGCGTCCGCTGAAGGATGGAGTGGAATGCCACTGCATCGTGATGTCGAAGGAACTCTGAGTGCGATGACACTATCGTAACCAGTCTTCGAGTTCGATTCCCCGGTCCGTTTTGTCGTCGCGGTACTTCACGATTACCGGCGTGTATAACGAGACGCCTAACTTAGCCGCAGCGCCCTTCTTCACGGCGCGCGATCCGGGCACAACCACAGCGCCTTCTGGAACTTCGAGGGTTGTCTCTTTCGTAGCGCGGTAAACTTCGTCCCGCACCAAATCGTAAAGCGGCGTCGATCGAGTCAAAACTGTTCCTGCGCCCAATACGGCGCGCGCTCGCACAAGCGTACCCTCATAGATTCCGCAGTTGCCGCCAACCAGTACGTCGTCCTCAACGATCACGGGAGCGGCGTTTACCGGTTCGAGCACGCCGCCGATCTGCGCCGCCGCGCTGATATGGACGCGCTTGCCAACCTGCGCACACGAGCCTACCAGAGCGTGAGAGTCGACCATCGTCCCTTCGTCGACATACGCTCCCACGTTGATGAACATGGGCGGCATGCAAATGACCGACGGCGCAACATACGCTCCGAGGCGCACCGACGAGCCGCCGGGAACGACGCGCACGCGGTCGGCTAAGGAAAACCGGCGCGCAGGAAAAGTGTCTTTATCCACGAAAGTCAGCGCCGCGCAGCCCGTCTCCGCCAATTCGCCGAGCCGAAATCCAAGGAGAATGCCATGCTTGACCCATGTGTTCACCACCCAGCGGCCATCGATTTTCTCCGCGGCGCGAATCTTACCCTGAGTCAGTGCGTTACGGAATTCTAGAAACGCCGCACGAGCCTCGGGATTGTGTTCGACTTCGCCCTGTGCGGCCAGGCGTTCGATGGAAGATTTTAGGGATTGCATGTGTGACTTCGGACCTCAGACGTCGGACCTTGGCACTCAAAAGCTTCAGGGCTTCATACCAGGCGGCCACGAATTTGGCCGAGGGCTGACGTCTGAGGTCCGATCTGCTACACGCATTTGCACTCACCCCGAATCAGAATGCCCGTCATACCCTGCGCGGTCTCGCGGCCTTCGGCCAACGTGGAATATGGTCCGTGCCAGCGGGCGTGGTTGGCATCGTGGCCCGCGGGCCGGCCTTTGCCTTGGTTACATTGTCCGCATGATCCGCGGTGCAACACAATCTTGTGTGGGCCGGCGAGCCAGTTTTCATAAATGTAGAATTCCGCAGGTTGCGGAGCGGACGGTGCGGCACTCGCGATGAGCCCAGCTTCTGTGGCCACCTTCTGCAGCTTCGATCGAGTATCGCGACGCATCGGAAGCAATGGCAAGCGGTAATTCTCCTCGATCTTGCCCATCATCGTCAGTACCGCCTTCACCGGCAGGGGGCTGGATTCGATGAAGTTCGCCTGCATCAAGGCGAGATATTTGCGATGAATACTGCGTGCAGTGTTCCAGTCATTGTCGAGCGCGGCCCGCGTCATGGTCGCCATCTCGCGGGGAATCTCGTTCGACGCCACTGAGACGACGCCCATTCCGCCCAAGGCGATCACAGGCAGCGTGACCGCGTCGTCCCCGGAGAAGACCAGAAACGTTTCAGGCACCGCGTTAATGATCTCGGCGACCTGCGTCATATTGCCACTGGCTTCCTTGACGCCCACAATGTTCGAAATCTCAGCCAACCTCGCAAGTGTTCCAGGATCGATATTCGCTGCGGTGCGGCCGGGCACGTTGTAGAGAATTACCGGTTTGTCGCCGACGGCCTCCGCGATCGCTTTGAAATGTCGATATTGGCCTTCCTGAGTTGGCTTGTTGTAGTAAGGTGACGCCGTGAGAATTGCGTCAACCCCGGGGCGCGCCGAGACTTCCTTGGCTTTTTCTACGGCATCATGGGTGGAGTTCGAAGTCGCGCCAGCTACGATGGGGACACGCCCCGCCGCCACTTCGATGGTCGTATCGATAACGTGCAGCCATTCGTCGTGGCTAAGAGTGGGCGTCTCGCCGGTGGTGCCGCAGGGGACGAGAAAATCTATGCCCGATTCAAGCTGCCACGCGACCAGATTGCGCAGGGCTGCGTCGTCGATCGAACCATCCTGATGGAAAGGAGTGACGAGCGCGGTGCCGCATCCACGAAGTTGCATGGTAATAAGATAACGCGAATGTAGTTGCAGTGGAACCGTTACCCGCTAAAGTTCCTGCCAAACGTCCTGGAAATCGTAGAATCCCTTTTTGCCGGCGAGCCATTCCGCGGCGCGCACGGCCCCCTCGGCGAAGCCCTGCCGAGACTTGGCATCGTGACAGAGGTAAATTCTGTCAGCGGGGGATTCGAGCACGAACTCGTGCATGCCCACAACCTCGCCTTCGCGGAAAGAAGTGATTTCGATATCTTTATCCTTGCTTTTGCCGCTGGCTTCGCGGATTGCACGCTGCAGGGCGATGGCTGTTCCCGAGGGTGCATCCTTTTTTTGAACGTAATGACGCTCGAAGATTTGGCCGGAGTACTCGTAACGCAGAGCGGCGGCCGCAGCACGTGCGGCGTCGAGAAACAAATTCACTCCTACGGAGAAGTTTGCCGCGTAAAGAAATCCTGAGCCGTGGCCTTCGACTAACTTTCGGATGCGATCCATTTCAGCGTACCAGCCGGTAGTGCCGACTACCATATTCTTGCCTGCGCCTATGCAGGCCTCGATATGACCAACGATACAGGAGGGAGCGGTGAAATCGATCACGACATCGATGTTGCTCAGCTTGTCCGCTGTCAGGGCGGCGCAGGCAGCGTTCTCGACAGCGCCCACGACACGAATATTGTGTTTGCGCTGGCGCGCCACTTGCGCCACCAACGATCCCGTCTTGCCGCGGCCGAGAAGCAGTATATTCATTCGAACCTCCACGCGGGGTCGCGGAGAAAGATCGCGGAGAAATGGCGCGGAGCAACCGAGAATCCCTGCAAGTTCTTCGCGCTCCGCGCGGTCTTACTCAGCGTCCTGTGCGATGAAAGCCCTTAAGCGAATACTTCAGGATCTAGCTCCGCAAAAAACGTACTATGCAGACGCTGGATCACCGAGGGTACTTCATCTTCTTCGATCACAAAGGTTAAATTAATTTCCGACGCGCCTTGCGAGATCATACGAATTTTCTTGTCTGCCAACTTGCCAAACACCAGTGCGGCCACGCCTGGCTTATCCCGTAGACTTTCGCCTACGAGGCAGACGATAGCCTTGCGTCCTTCATATTTTACGTCGGCCAGTTTCGCAAGGTCGGCGGCGAGCGCTGGAATCGCGTAGTTGGAATCGACGGTCAATGATACGCTTACCTCGGAGGTTGAGACGACATCGACCGCAACCTTGTGCCGGTCGAAGGCCTCGAAGATCGCGCGAAGAAAGCCGTGCGCGAGCAGCATTCGCGGAGCAGCCACGTCCACGATGGTGATGCGTTTTTTCACTGCAATGGCTTTGAAAATGTTCTTGCCCTGCGGCGCTCCAGTGGTAATCTTCGTCCCCTCGCACGACGGGTTCCGTGAATTCAGAACGTATACCGGAATATTTTTCTGGATCGCGGGCAGCACGGTTGCCGGATGAAGCACCTTCGCGCCAAAATAGGCCAACTCGGCCGCTTCATCGAAGCTAATTACCCTGATCCTGCGGGCCTCCGGACAGATGCGCGGGTCAGTGGTGAGAATTCCATCGACGTCGGTCCAGATTTCAATTCGCTCCGCGCCCAAACCAGCGCCTACGATCGCAGCGGAATAATCGGAGCCGCCTCGTCCGATTGTGGTGGTTACGCCGGCGCGATTTGCTCCGATAAATCCGCCCATCACGGGAACCTGGCCGGCATCGAGCAGCGGCTTTACTTTGGTTTGCAGGCGCTGGTTGGTTTCTTCCTGCTGTGGCGATGCTTCTGTGTAATTGCTATCCGTGACCAGGATGTCTCGGGCATCCACGTGCGCGCCCTTCAAGCCTTGGGCGGAAAACGCGGCTGCCACAATCTTGCTGGAAAGCATTTCACCGAAGGCGGCGACGTGATCGGTGGTCCGCGGGGTCAACTCGCCCACTGCAGCGATGCCGCGCAGCAATTCATCGAGACCCTCGAAGTCGCTCCCAAGTTCCGAGTGGAAGTCGGTAAACAGCGCTGTGCCCAGTAATTCGCTGGCTGTATTGTAGTGGCGTTCCTGAAGGGAGCGGCAAAGTTTGAGGGCGGCTTTCCGTTCTCCCGCACCGGCCGCTCGTGCCATGGTGAGAAGCGTGTCGGTCACTTTGGCCATTGCGCTGACCACGACCAGCGGTTGTTGCGGCAAGCGGCCTTTTACAATCGCAGCCACGCGCTCGATGGCCCGTGCATCTTCCACCGAGGTGCCGCCGAATTTCATCACGATCATCGACGTGGCGTCCTGGCGGGATTACGGGAGTGGGGCTCGGATTTCATTGCAGGTCGAGATAACCCCTGGCCTTGAGCAATTCGGCATTGAGCACGGCCGCGCCAGCCGCGCCTCGGATGGTGTTGTGCGACAGCACAGTGAACTTCCAATCCAGCACGCCACAGGAACGCAGGCGTCCTATGGCTGTGGTCATACCTGCTCCCATGTCGACATCGAAGCGCGGCTGCGGACGGTCAGTGGCCTCCAGATAAACCACCGGTCGCTCAGGGGCGCTGGGCAGCTTCAATTCCTGAGGCTCGCTACGGTAGCCGTTCCATGTTGCAACGATTTCCTCCGGCTTGGCTTTCGTTTTCAACCGAACTGAAACCGATTCGGTGTGGCCATCCTCGACGGCAACTCGATTGCACTGCGCGCTCATCGCGAATGCGGCTGGAATAATTTTTGTTCCGTTGATTTGTCCCAGCAGCTTCAGCGTTTCTTCCTCCATCTTTTCTTCTTCGTTGCGAATGTAGGGAATCACATTGCCCAGAATGTCGAGCGACGCCACTCCCGGATAACCCGCGCCACTGACCGCCTGCATGGTCACGGCCATCACAGCTTCCAGGCCGAAGCGCTGCTGCAATGGCGCCAGTGCCAGGACCAGCCCGATGGCGCTGCAGTTGGGATTAGTCACGACAAATCCGCCAGACCTCTTCCGCCAGCCCTGCCCATCGATCAACTTAATGTGTCCGCTATTGACCTCGGGAATCACTAGTGGGACGTCGGCCTGCATGCGCAAAGCGCTGGAATTGGAAACTACCGCGCAGCCGGCCTCGGCGAAGCGCGGCTCCATTTCGGCAGCAATCGACGCATCGAGCGCAGCGAAAATAATCCTGGGAGCGCCCTCAGGAGTCGCCGGGGAAACCTTCATGCTGGCAACATTTGGCGGGATGGCTGTCTTCAGCCTCCAACGCACAGCGTCCGCGTAGGTTTTGCCTTCAGAGCGGTCAGAAGCGGCGAGCCACGCCACTTCAAACCACGGATGATGCTCCAGCATTTGGATAAACCGCTGTCCAACTACACCGGTAGCGCCAAGAATGCCGATGGGAAGTTTCTTGCTCATAAACGGATACTTTGGATTCTACAACAGCGGGTATGCCCGGAAAACGACCCTAAGGTCACTATGCACAAGCAAACCGCAGAGGAACGTCGTTACGTCAACCTTGGAGTCGATAGGGGCGAGTCTTCCGTCACATCCGATCAACGCTCTTTCTGCCGATGAAGAAATTGGAGGATCACCATGCCGGAGCTTCGACAGAATTTCTTCACCAAGGAATGGGTCATTATCGCTACCGAGCGGGCCCGCCGTCCCGAGGAGTTGGCCACGCATCGAACGGCGCAATCGGTGCCTTCATTCCTTGAGAGCTGCCCTTTTTGCCCTGGAAATGAAAACAAGACCCCGCCAGAAGTTCTGCGATTTCCGGACAATGTGAGCGAGCCCTGGGCCGTACGAGTGATTCCCAACAAGTTCGCCGCACTGTCCTGCGAGGCTCAACCGACTCGCAACCTTCAGCACCTGCGGAGGCGCATCGAGGGCTTCGGTTTTCATGAAGTGATTATCGACAGTCCGGACCATGCCTGCTGCATGGCTCTGTTGCCGGATGCGCAGGTGGCGCGAATATTATGCGTCTTTAAGGAGCGATACAATTCGCTGAGCGCCGACCAACGCATCAATCACGTCACAATTTTCAAGAACCACGGCGCCGATGCGGGAGCGAGTTTACAGCATCCGCATTCTCAGCTCATTGCGACTCCGGTAATTCCGAGCCAGGTTCGGCATAGGCTCCACGAGGCTTTGCGCCATTACGACGATGCTGGGGAATGCATGTTTTGCCACATGGTGGAACGGGAGATTGAGGATCACACGCGGATCGTGATCAAAAGCGAAATGTTCGTGGCCATGGAAGTATTCGCTTCCCCTACGCCGTTCGCTACTCACATCTTTCCACTGCGCCATATGGCGAGCTTTGGCGACATCAGCGCCGTGGAGATCACGGACCTGGCTCGTGTGCTGCGGACTTTGCTCGCCAAGATTTATGTAGGCCTGGAAAATCCGGATCTCAATTTCACCATCCGCAGCGGCCCCTCTGACTATGTAGGGGCGCGGCACTTTCACTGGTATGTGAGCGTGATTCCGCGCTTGACGCGCGTTGCTGGCTTCGAACTGGGATCGGGCATGTTCATCAATACCGTGTTGCCGGAGTCGGCGGCCGAATTCCTTCGCAACGTGAATGCCCAGAAAGCCGCCGGAGCGGGAGCCTAGCCGGATCACTCATCTTTGAGCCAGCTAAAAGGCCAGAGGAAGAAATGGAGCACTACTTGGGCCGCACACGCTGCGGGTCGAGTACGTATTCATTGAGTGGACCGAATTTTCTCTTCTCCGCGTACAGCCGCCAACGCCGGAATAAAATGCGCAGAGTAGCCATGACTGGAATGGAAAGGAATATCCCCAGAATTCCGGCAATTTCGCCACCTGCCATCACACCAAAAATTGCCGCGAGGGGATGCAACTCCATGCTCTGTCCCATGATCCGTGGCGAGGTTACATAATCCTGAATCAGCCGCCAGATTCCGAGAAATACGATGATTGCCAGCCAGTGGGGGTAGCCCAACAATAGCGCGACACTGACGATCATGAGTCCTGCCACCAGCGGTCCTACCACTGGAATAAATTCCAGCAATCCGCCCAACGTTCCCAAAACCAGGGCATACGGCATTCGCATAATGCCCAAAACGGAGGAATACATGACGAACGACAATGCCGCCAGGGTCAACTGCGCCCGAATGAAGTGGGCCAGCATCTGATTCAGATCGCTGAGGACGCCTTGCAAAAGTTCGCGTTGCGGCCGCGACTGCACCAGGTCGAGGAGGATTTCGCTGAGGGCTCGGCCATCTTTCAAAAAGAAGATCGACAATAACGGCACTATCACCAGCAGCCATGCCTGTTTCGCCACGTCCGCAACGCGCAGGCCAACATTCTTTGCCAGTTTTGCGATCTCGTCGCCATGGCTGGCGAGGTAGTCGCGCAACAAATTGACAATTCGGTAGTCCCATCCAGGGTGTTGTTGTTCTAGTTGTTTCGCGATCTGCCCGGAACTCAGCTGGGCCAGCGATGGAAGCGACTGCACTAAGCGCGCCCCTTCGCGGCCAATGCGCGGTCCCATGGCAACGAAAAGGAGAACCAGCAGGCCCAGCAGTAACAGGTAAATTACGGCAATGGCCCGGCCCCGCCCACGAAGAAGTTTTTCCAGGTACGACACCAGCGGACTCATCAGGTAGGCGAAGAAGATGGCAAACAGGAAGGAGATCAGTGTTTCCCTGGCGACGTAAAGAAAGCCCAACCCCAGCGCAAACAGCAGCACCGTGATCAGAACCCGCGCCGTCCGTCCATCCGTCACCGGCATGGTTAGTACCTAGCTCCGAATCAAGTGTCGCGCAAACGCCGTGCCGCCGCTAGTCCCGCACCACTTCGGTATTCGCGTCGGGAATGAGGACGCGGATCAGTTTGAACTGATCCTTGTCATCAACCCACAGGGCCCATGAGAAGGCTTCGCCTTTCAGGTCGAGGCGCAACAGTTCCCGCTCCACGCCGCGGATGGTGACCTTCTCTCTTCTCACAAGTTCCATGCGGACTCGCAGCGACGTCCGATCCTGTGGTACCAGCACGCCGAATTCCACCGAGCCCTGCTGGCACTTCAAGGAGCCACTTTCCGTGCGACAGTTGGTGGCTAGATAACGCCAGGCCAGCACTTGCCGGTGGATAAAAAAATTGTTGTCCAGAATCGCTGAAGTGTTCGGCATCAGGAACGGCTGCTCGGCCGCCTTGGCCGAAGGCGAGGAGGTTATTTTTTCCAGAAGGAATTCGTTGTTCGGCGTTACTACCAGCGAGCCGGTGCCATCGCTCCAATCGTAACGAATCAGCTCCCCGGCTCCTGTCATCTGCAGTTCTGACCTTTGACTGGCCGAGGCTGAGGGATTTGTTTCCTGCAAGCGTGACTTGACCACGCTCGTGCCGTTTTCCTGCTGGATGGTGAAAGTCTCTGTTACCGCGCGCTGGCCTTTCACGAAAACTCCGAAAGCACCTGAATCGACCATTTGGCTGGTTGCTGGTTTTGGAGTGTCTTTCTTATCGCCAGCAGATAATAAAGCGGTGCAGGCTAGAACAACTGCTATTTTCCACCGCACCCGCGCTATCAAAGTCACAGCTTCTCTCCTCGTACTAGGTCTCTCGCTCTCAACCGCTCTGAACCAAACCGTTTGAACCAGGCCGTTTCAACCCGTCCGGCTTGGGCGCAGGCCCAGAGCCGCAACCACTTCCGCCGCGATCTTATCGACGGTCTTGCCGCCGGTCTCTATCCTGATAAATGCTTTCGAGTAGTGCGGACGGCGGGCATCATAAAGCTTGCGAAAACTGGTGAGAGTCGTCAGCAACGGTCGCTCCATGCCTTCATCATCGGCCTGCTGCCGGCAACGCCGCCACAATTCTTCGACGCTCGCGTCCAGAAACACCGTGGGAACCTTCGCAGCTTTGATGAGTCTGGCATTCTGCTTCTGCACAATGGCGCCACCCCCGAGGGCTACGATTCTCCCGGCTCCGCCGGGTAACTCGCCCAGCAAATCCTTGAGCGCCGCGTGTTCGGCGCGGCGAAATTCTGATTCTCCGGAATCGCGGAATATTTCATGTACCCTTCGCCGCTCACGCTGCTCAATGCGCTGGTCAAGGTCTTCGAATGTCCAGCCCAGGCGTTCGCTTAAAACCCGGCCTACACTGCTCTTGCCACCGCCCATGAAGCCGATCAAGATCACAGCTTGCGTTTCGTGATCTCGATCGGCGACGGGCTCCGAGCTAAGCACACGAACCCCAGAAGTCTTGGCCGGCCGATCAGGCCGCTTGCGCCGATCCGTTTTGCGCTTCGTTTTAGTTATTTTTTTCGGAGCGTTTTCTGAGGTGGATTTTACCACTGAACGTCCGCAGCACCACCGTAGAGGACACGGCTACGCGCCCCACGGTACCTGCGAAGGCACGTCCCTTGTCGATGGGAAACCAAGTGTGCGTTTTGGGTTGCAAAGGAATATCGTCGTGGACTTCTCCCTTTACCGAGCGCGCACTAACGTCGGCCGAGGTCCATTCGGGGATCGTCGCTTCGATATCGCCGCTGTGGCTGGTGAGCCGATATTCGCCGCTGTTTCCGAAGTCGCCAATGTAATTGATTCGGCCGCTGGTCGACACGACCTGAACCAAAGGTCCGGTTACGCCTGTAAGCGTGACGTCTCCGCTTAACGAATCGACCTCAACGTGCCCGTTCTGGATGTTAGCTAAACTTACGGCTCCGTTCATCGTCTTCACGTGCACGTGAGCATCCGAAATGTCGCGAACATCGACTGCCGACCCCGGCCCTTCCAGGGTGACGTCGCCGTGCAGCTTCTCGGCACGCAACGATCCGCTGCTGGAATGCAGGGTGATGCTGGCGTCGGCTGGAATAAGCACTTCGTAATCCACACGACCGGAATCTGCGTCGGCGCCGGCCAGCAGGTGCGATTGAATATCGACGCGGTTCCCGGTTTGATTGTTATCGACTTCAACCTTATCGGAGTGCAAAACCGCATTGACCACGACGGTATTGTTCAGCGATGGTTTCACCGAGATGGAGCCGTAGGGATTCATCACCGAGATGCCCGCCCTCGGTCCCACGGTGAAGTGAAACTCTTTCCTGGTCTCGGCCACCAGCGTGCCCGCGACGATCACGCCAATTGCCACGAGCTTTGCCGCGCGTGTACTGACCATAACCGACTCCCCCCAAGCTTGCCTCGTCATCAATTGTTCAGTCATCGCCATGAGTGCCGCTGCACTTTGACTGTCATGCTGCGCAAGCGTTTTTTGCGCGGCGAAGGATCTGGGCGATCCGCGCGAAGCGTCGCGTTCTTTGCGACGCAATAATCGCGCGTTTGGATCGCTTCCTCATCAAAGTGCACCACTACCGAAAATTTCCAATATTATGGCAGAGAACGGTCCATCGCCATCTCAAAAAGCATGGATTTTTGCTGGTACGCGTCCATCAGCGAGCGGCGCGCGTCCTGATCGTTTGGGCTCTCATCCACCAGACCCTGAGCATCGCGGATTGATTCATTCACCCGCTGCAGGTTTTCCTGGTATTGCGCTTTCATCGCCGGAGCGTTAGCCGAAACTTCCTGCATCAAGTCTTCGTCGTTCAAATCCGACTGGATGAGATCAGATTGACTCGCCGGAATGGTCGCGGATGCGGTCTTGGTCAATTCCTCGGGCTGGGACCGCTGTCTTACAAAGATTCCCACAGCCAGCAGCACCAGAGCGGCCGCCGGCACCAGCCACCGGGCCGCGCCCCAGCGCACGCTGAACGAAGGTATGAGAGATTTGGCGGCGCCTTGCGGCCGGATTAAACCCTCCTGCCGCAAGGCGATTTCGATCGAATTCCAAACCCTGGGACTGGGTTCGTCCGCGCCTTGCAGGCGGCCAGCGGCCGCGATGATCAACCTTAATTCCGTCACCAGCGCCGAGCACGCTGGGCACGTCCTTAGATGAGCGTTCTGTTCCGCGGAGCTCCCATCTTCTACTTCCGCCAAGCTCTGCTGCAGCTCAACGCAATTCATACTCAACTTCTCCCCAAGTCCGCCACGGCTATTGTATGGCCGCAGCTCTTGCTGCCCCTGCCGGTCACAATCGTGCAATTTTGATCGTCTCTTACCCTGCTAACCTACCCGAGATTTCCCGGCCTTTTCGGCTCTATCCATCTTGAGCAGGTCCCGCAATTTCATGCGGGCCTTATGCAACTGCGACTTGCTGTTGCCCACCGAGCACCCAGCAATCCTGGCGATTTCATTGTGCTCGTAACCTTCGATGTCGTGAAGAACAAAAATCGTCCGGTAGCCGGGAGGGAGACTGTCCACTGCCTTCTGCAATTGCAGCCGGTCAATGGAACCGGCTAACGCCACATCGTCCGCCCCGAAATCCTTCCTCGGCGAATCATCGTCTGTGCCCTGTGTCGTCTCTTCCAACGAGACCACAGGCAGGCTTTTCTTCCTTAAATGCATGAGCACTACATTTACGGACAGCCGATGCAACCAGGTCGAAAACGCCGACTCACCGCGAAACGTAGCGATCTTGCGGTAGAGCTGCAAAAACGCTTCCTGCGCCAGATCTTCCGCCTCGGCGGTATTCGCCGTCATCCGCAGGCATAGCGAATATACACGCCTTTTGTGCTTGTCATAGAGCATCTGGAACGCTTCCGCGTCCCCGTGCTTAGCCCGTTCGATTAAATCGGCTTCGCTAGCTTCGGTGCTCTGGGGTTGTCGTGGCTCGGTCAAGTCGCCTTTTCCGGCCGCACTGATTGGGATGCGGCATAAGTAGTTTATGTTGTATCGTTTGCCCAGCTTGGCAGCACCGACGTTCGCCTACCAAAGTTCCAGAATATCAGAGTATTTCTACCAATCTTCGGATGCGAATACCGATCCCCTCTTGCCTCAGGTGTTACTAAGAAAAGCCTTTGCAGTCGGTGGTTTGGATGCCGAGTCGCACCTGAAAAGTTAAACCCTGCTCTGAGCCAGGAGTCGCATTCTTCGCAATTTGGAAGATTAAGCGGCACCTTTCGCCGTAGTAATCGTCTCCAAGCCATGCCCATGCGGTCCCAATTCCCGCTGCCTTAACAGGAACGCGAATATCACGCCAAGAATTCCCAGGACGGAAAAAATCCACATACCCAGGTGATAACCGGCTGGATTGGAAGCATCCGCGTGACCAAAGTTATTGGCCCACCCCACTAGCAGGTTCAGACCGAACAGCCCGATATTCTGGATCATCGTCATTAATCCGTAGGCGGTTCCCAATTTCGATTGGTCGACGATGTAGGCGACCGACGGCCACATCACCGCCGGGATCAGCGAAAATGCCACCCCCATCATCGCCATCGGTATATATAGATTGACCTGGGTGTACGCCATCATTAGGTACACCGGGATCAAAAGCAGCGAGCCGAACATCATCAGCAGAGCGCGCTTGCCTATGCGGTCCACCCACAGGCCAAACAGGGGAGTCGCAATCATGGCAAAAAGCGTCAGCATGCTCGATAAGAAGCCGCCGAATTCACGGGAGGTACCGTGCGCCTCCATGAAGAATTTCACCGCAAAGGTCTGGAAAGGGAAGATGGCGGAGTAGAAAACGATGCAAAGTGCGACGATGAGCCAATAACTGACGCCGAACTTCCAGAGGTCGGCGAAGACCACCTTGTCGGTCGAAACTTCTCCCAGATGGTAGTTTTTCTCGGCCCAGACCTCCATGAGCCAGTAAACGATTGCTCCCACCACGCACAAGGCGGAGAAGGCCAACGCGATCAGGAACGGAGCTCGCCAACTGGCATAGGCCCCGCGTGCCCAGGTCGGCGAGTTGAGCGCGGCAAAGGTCCCCAGCCGCGAAGCCGTCAGGTTCAACCCGAACGCGAGACTCAGTTCCTTCCCCTTGAACCAGCGCGCTAGCGCAGTGACCACGGCCACATTCAGCGATTCCGCCCCCATTCCGAAAATGAGGCGTCCGGTGGCCATGAGCCAGAGGCGCCCTGACGCGACAGTAATCGCGGGTCCAATAAAACAAAGCACGGCGAAAATCATCAACGACTTCCGCAGTCCGATGCGGTCGATGATGAAACCGCCGACGACGACGGTAAAAATGTTGGGAAAACTGTAAATCGCCTGCAGGAATCCGATGTCTAAATCCGTGAACCGGAGTTGCTGCTTGAGGACATCGGCGAGCGGGCTGAGAGCGTCGTACACGTAGTAACTGCCAAACATCGCCAGGCTGACAAAGATCAACACCAGCCACCGGTACAGTGGACCGGGCTCAGGACGCACAGTTTCGGTCATCCACGCCCTCTAGCTTCCAGCAGATTGAACTCCAGGGATTGCGAGCAGAGAAGAGTAGCAGATTTCCCGGGATCCCGAGCGTAGGTGGTGCTTCGCCAACGCGAAACACGGCCGCAGTCGAAAGCCCACCCCGAGCGAAGCCGATGGGGATCTGCCCCCACTCAGCCAATATCGGGCTTGAGTGGGCCCCCGCCAGTTTTTATAATCATTTCTCGCCACCTCGGCGACGGCCCCACGTTGGCCAAGTGACGAACTGGTCTCAAATATTGGAATTGTTAGGAGCTGGCACGCTCGGTGGCTTCGCGGCGGGGCAGGTGAATCGATTGCTCATTGCGCGAGACGAGCGTCGCGGTCATTTGGGGCGAGCCTTGGCAGACCTGCTTGATGTTCGGTACCAAATCCTCACGATCGCTGCGCTCCAGAAAGAAATGGCAAGTTTGACCGGCGCGCCCTTCGATCCGCAAATCTACCCCGTAGCGCATTCCTCCTTGCCCGACTCCGGCGAGATTCACGCGCGCTACGACAGCGTGGTCAGTGCCATCGCTGCTTTCGACCCGCTGCTGGCTTATAAGTTAAGGTCAAAGGACGCTGCGCGATCATTTTTGACGACGATGGGAACGGCGGCTGTACGCGACGGGCCCGCCGCAGTGGAGGTGTTCGCGCGCATAGAGCCAGCGTTGCGGCCTGAGATACAGCGCGCCCTCGAGGATGCGATCCTTCTATTGGCGCGAAAACATGGCCTACGAACGTGGCTCCGAGCGAAAAGGGTGCTTCGCAGGGAGTTGGAGTTGCCCGACGGTGTGAGGGAAACATTCAGGTCGGCTGCCGCAGCTGCGCGTGCGCCTGCTTCGAAAGTTGCGCCTGCAGCCGCTACCGGCGCCAAGATTCCCGGGTCGAGGGACGCGGCGCCGTCGCGAGGATCGCGCTGAAGAAGGAATGATTCCAAGCCTTTAATAGCCGTATCGAGCCTGCTCATTGTGCTCAATTGTCTTGGCTCGGGATTGTTCCTCAAATCAAGGGCACAGGATAACTGAAAAAGACTACCCTAGCCCCGCGTTTCGCAGGAGGGATCGAATGGCCGGCACGAATGGATTGCTTGCAGTGTTGATCGCAACGATTGTGGGCTCAGGAGTAGGCACATCCTTGGTCGGCTTCTTGTTTAAGCATCGCTTCGATGTCCAACTCGCGAAACAAACCGCGATGCTTCAGAGGCACTCTCGAATACATGAACTCCAAGTGGAGGCGCTAGGCGTTATTCATTCTGATCTCAATGATGCGCTCTTTTATTTGCAGAAAATCGCATCAGCTGGCAGAACGAGAGGTCAGGTTGACGATACAGAGCTCTTCAAGCGTATGGGGGAGCGCTTGGCGAAGGCAGCGGGTCAATTCTCAAAGAGCCAATTACTGTTTTCTCAAGAGCTAACGACGCGCCTCAACGAATTCTTCCAGAAGGTATTTGAGACTGGAACCGATATCCAAATGTCGGAGGAATTCTTACAATATCCTATGGGCGAGGGAGTGCAACTAAGAGCGGACCTAACTGGCAAAGTACGGAATGCCGCGTTCAAAGAAATCCCCGCCATATTAGAGGAAATCAGGAGAGAAGCGAGGGCGGTAATTCATGGGTGACCAGCGTGTGGCCCACTCAAGTCCGGTTTTGGCTTGAGCTGGGCAGTCCTACCGCTGGACAAAGTCTTCCTCAGGTGGGATAAATTTCTACCTGCCCAGTACCAGATCAATCCCCGAAAAAAGTAACTCCAACTTGGGCCGCGGGAGTTTGCCGACGCGTTCCGTCAGCAGTGATTTGTCGAGAGAAATAACTTGCGACACATTGGCGACCGAATCTTTTGGCAGTCCCGTAACCCGCCCGGATAAGCTGACGTTGCCCGGGGCAAGAGCCCATTTCAGATTGCTGGTCAGCGGAACGCAAACCACTGTGGAGATTCGGCTCTGGTTGAGCGCGTCGCTTTGAACAACTGCTACCGGCCTACGAAACCCTGGGCCCGAGCCGGCCGGGGCGGGCAAATCCGCCCACCAGATCTCGCCTTGCGAGATCACCAATTGCTTCGCTCCAGCCGTCTGCGGGAAGCCGCCGCTACGAAGGGATCGTTACTCTCGCCAATTTCCGCCAGAGCCTGATCCATGGCCTCGGTGACTTTGTCGGGCGAGCGCCGCGCTACATACTCGCGCAAGGCATCGCTAAACAGCCGGCTGCGCGACTTCCGCGTGTGCCGCGCAAGGCGTTCCGCTACGTCGAAAAGTTCATTGGGAATGGAGATTGCCGTTTTCATACCGAAAGTATAACCGTGCTTGCGGTGGTTGGGCAAGGCACAAACGGCCAGTGTCCCCACTCAGCCCCGGTTTTTGGCTTGAGTTGGGACGTTGGGAGTTGGTCGAATCAATGTCGAATACCCGAAATTGGGGACACTTCCAGATGTCTCCGAGCGTTCAGTACTTCACAATGGCGGCAAACGACTTTGGATCGAGCGAGGCGCCGCCCACCAGTGCACCGTCAATCTCCTCCTGCGCCATCAGAGTCGAAGCGTTGTCCGGTTTCACCGACCCTCCATAGAGAATGCGGAGTTTCGAAGCGAAATCTTCGCCAAACACTTCGGACGCTTCCCGGCGAATCACGGCATGAGCCTCAGCGGCCAATTCCGGAGTAGCCGTCTTGCCTGTGCCAATCGCCCAAACCGGCTCGTAAGCAACTACCAGCCTCGCAGCTTTCTTGGAGGATATGGCATGAAAGGCTCTCACACACTGGCGCCGCAGCACGTCGTCAGTCAAACCTGCTTCGCGCTCTTCAAGCACTTCGCCGACGCAGCAAATCGGAGTAAGTCCAGCCTCCAGTGCGGTTTTCAACCGCAGGTTTACCGTGTCATCCGTCTCACCAAAATACTGCCGCCGCTCGGAGTGCCCGACAATCACGTGCGTTACGCCCAGGCATAGCAGCATCCCGACCGAAATTTCGCCGGTATACGCGCCTTCCGCCTTCCAGTGCACGTTTTGCACTCCGACCGCAACGTTCGAACCACGCGCAGAAGCCATGGCGGCATCCACGTCGGTGTAAGGCGGGCAAACTACAATCTCGTCGCGGCTATGTCCCGCGACCAGGGGCAGGAAGTCGCGGAAATAGTCTCGTGTTTCATCCGGCGTCTTATTCATCTTCCAGTTGGCGGCCATGAGCTTTTTTCTATCATTCATTATTCCTATCGCAACTTTATATGGATTCCCCGAAGCGGGTTGGCGCTGAGAGGTTGCAGCCGATGCAAAAGCATCAAGCGTTGTTCTGTCGAACAGCACCATTAAGACAAATACCAAGTGTTTAGCGGACCGGAGGCTTTCGATTTAGGGAAGGAATTGCCACGCCAGGCGGCCTGCTCGACGGGATATCCAAAGATGCCGGTGGAGATTGCGGGGAACGCGATGCTGTGCAGGCCGGATTCATCAGCAATGCGCATGCATTCACGATAGCAACTCGATAGGGCTTCGGGCTCACCTTGGTCTCCGCCATGCCAGACGGGGCCTACGGTGTGTATGACGTACTTTGCCTTAAGCCGCCCAGCGGTAGTAGCCACTGCCTGACCAGGCAAGAGTGGACCGCGTTCAGACCGAATACGTGCGCACTCGTTGGCGATTGCCGGACCACCGGCTCGATGGATCGCGCCACACACACCGCCGCCGGGCAGCAGTTCCGAGTTGGCGGCATTCACAATCGCATCTGTGGGATACTCAGTAATATCGCCACGCTCCAAGCGAATCCCTTCGGGGTCGCCGACATGCAGATCTACGAAGTAGTCCTTGTCGCGTGGAAAGTCCATCGCATAAGCCGGCGTCACTTTTTGTCCGTGAGTGCTTCGACCCCGGGCAGCTTCTTGCCTTCCAGAAACTCCAGCGACGCTCCGCCGCCGGTGGAGATATGCGTCATCTTGTCGGCAACTTCGGCGCCGCGAACTGCGGCCACCGTGTCGCCGCCGCCCACGATTGAAATAGCACCCACGTTTTCCGCCACCGCGTGAGCGATTTTAAATGTCCCCCGCGAAAATCCTGGGACCTCAAATACTCCCATCGGCCCATTCCACACGATCGTGCGCGCCCGCGAAATCTCCTCCGAGAACAATTCGATCGTTTTCGGACCAATATCCAGTGCCATGCGATCGGCTGGGATGGGCTGGCCCTCGCCGATCTGCTGTACCACCGCGTTGGTTTCAGGCTTCATCGCTACCACGTGATCGATTGGCAACAGGAACCTCACATTTCGTTGCTTCGCTTCTTCCAGCAGTTGCCGGGCCAGTTCTACTTTGTCGGCTTCGAGAAGCGACTTGCCGATTTCTTTTCCCTGAGCCTTCAGAAACGTATAGGCCATGCCGCCGCCAATGATGAGCGAGTCGATCTTGGTCATCAGATTTCGAATCACGCCAATCTTGTCGCTGACTTTGGCGCCACCCAGGATCGCAACGAACGGCGGTTCGGGATGCTCGATGGCCTTGCCCAGATATTGAAGTTCCTTTTCCATGAGCAGACCGGCCGCCGATTTCGACACGAACTTCGTAATGCCCACCGTCGATGCGTGCGCTCGGTGCGCCGTGCCGAAGGCATCATTGACGTAGAATTCCGCCAGGTTGCCCAGTTGTTTGGCGAATTTTTCGTCATTGGCTTCTTCCTCCGCATGAAAGCGAAGATTCTCCAGCAGCAGTGTCTGGCCCTTCTCTAATTGGGTGGCAACTTCCTCAGCTTCGGGACCCACGCACTCGGGGCAGAAGCCCACATTCTCGCCGCGCGCGAGCTCTTTATCGAGGACCATGCGCAGCCGCTCCGCCACCGGCTTCAGACTCATTTTGGGATTGGGCTTGCCCTTCGGTCTGCCCAGATGGGACGCCAGAATAAGTCTCGCCCCGTGCCGCAGAGCGTACTCGATAGAAGGCAGCGTCTCGCGGATACGCGTGTCGTCCATAACGCGCCCATCGTCCAGGGGAACGTTAAAGTCGACCCGCATGAAGATGCGCGTGCCGTTGAGAGGAAGATCACGGATAGAAAGCTTGGACATTGGCTGGTTCGTCCTTTGGCTGGTTCGTTCGAATGCTGGTTCGTTCTTAATTCAAGGCGATGTGCAAATGCGCCGCCGAAAAGTAGCGCCGCCCCTTCGGCTGGGCTCAGAACAGATGACTCTCGGCGGCTCCGGTGCGGGCGTCCTCGCCCGCACTTCGGTAGCCGGCAAATTGCCTGCACTGCGAATCTAGAAACCCTTGCCTGCGATGTAATGGATCAGGTCCCGCACGCGGCAGGAGTATCCCCATTCGTTGTCATACCACGAAATCACTTTGACACAATTCCCGCCTACCACCAAGGTCATGGGTGCATCGACGATGGAAGAGCGCGGGTCGCCTTTGAAATCCGACGAAACAAGTTCGCTCTCTTCGTAGCCCAGGTAACCCTTCAGCGGCCCGCTTTCGGACGCTTTCTTCAATGCCGCATTCACTTCTTCCTTCGTCGTCTTCTTTTCTACCCATACCACCAGATCGACCACCGAAACATTCGGAGTGGGCACGCGCATCGCGAATCCATCGAGCTTTCCCGCCAACTCTGGAATGACGAGCTTGAGAGCCTTTGCCGCTCCGGTGGAGGTCGGAATCATGTTGATGGCCGCGGCTCGCGCCCGCCGCAGATCCTTGTGCGGAAAGTCGAGAATGACCTGATCGTTGGTATACGAGTGAATGGTGGTCATGGTTCCGCTGACGATTTTGAACGCGTCATTCACCACCTTGGCGATCGGCGCCAGACAGTTTGTGGTGCAGGATGCGTTGGAAATGATGTGATGCTTGGCGGCATCGTACTTCTCGTGGTTCACGCCCAGCACCAGAGTGACGTCCTCATTCTTCGCCGGGGCTGAGATGATCACTTTTTTCACCGGGCCGCGCAGGTGCTTCTTGGCGTCGTTGGCGTCCGTAAAATGCCCGGTCGACTCAATCACGACTTGGGCGCCGACCGACTCCCAGGGAAGAGCGCCGGGATCTTGCTCTTTGAAAACTTTGATCGTCTTTCCGTCGATCGAGATGCCGTCTGCGCTGGCGCTAATCTTCTGCTTCAGGTTGCCGAGAATGGAATCGTATTTCAGCAAATGCGCCAATGTCTTCGGATCGGTGAGATCGTTGACGGCCACAAATTCCAGTTCGGGATCGTTGAGCGCGGTTCGCAAAACATTGCGACCAATGCGTCCGAAACCATTGATACCAACTTTGATTGCCATTGTTTCTCCGTTTTTACTTCCTATGACTGCGACTGCAGAAATCCTATCGAGCCATTCTGCAGACAGATGATGTTAGCAGGAGCGGCGAACCAGCGTAAATGTGTTGGGCGGGATTATGGAAGGCCTCCATTCCTATCGCGGGATTCTGCTCTTGTCCCCGAAGAGGAAACTAAGAAAACGTTATTTCGAGGTAAGTATCCGTTCTAGGCCAGACAAGCGGCAGGCGGGCCATCCAATATTTTCGATTAATAGTCTGCCGTGCCTGCCCATGTTCCGCAGGCGGGAGAATCCGCGCCGTCGCGGCAAATTCAGGCCCCGTCGCTTTCCCGCGAATTGTACAAGGACCAACCCTTACCTGCGCATTGTTGCGGATGCGCTTGGTCTTGCCCATATCGCTTCGCGTCATTACGTAAAGCTTGTCACCGTCCTCTCCAAACCAGACTGGAGTAGCGACGCCTGAACCGTTCTTTCGGAACGTGGTGAGCGAGATGTATTTCTGGTTGCGGATTGCGGAGGGAATTTGCCCTGGCATAATTTATGGTATTAGTTATTTCCGACGGTCGCTTGCAGCTGCACAACTCTGAGCGGCTGTCGCGCGTGGTTCGTTTGCAGCTTGAGCCGATTGATCCGGCACTCTCTTCTGTGTTAAAAGCCTTGCATGCGCAAATGGATGCGCGAGCGCTTACAGCGTCGCAAAAAAAAGCCCGCCGAGCCGTCCGACCAGCCCGCTCCTCCACCTTTGCAACCGGCTTATTTTGATGCGGAGCAGCAGCCCGAAGTAGTTTCCGATGCCGGAAACATCGAATCGGAAGTCTCGCTTCCGCCTCAAGAGCAAGAGAAAGAAAAAGATTCGGAAGTTCGAAAACGACGCAGCGCTCGCCCCGGCCCCGACGAACAGACTGCAGAACCGCAATCTGCTGGCCCGTCACCTGCTGCACTATTCTCTGCTGCACCCTCCTCTGCTGCGCCTCCCTCGGCTCCGATTAGTTCTGGACAGGCGGGTCGTAGCCGCCGACGCCGCGGTGGACGAGGACGGGGTGGACGTGGGCGCGAACAAGCGGTCGCTCAAGCCTTCACCCCCGCTGCGGTCAAGGGATCGATACCGGGAGTGCCGGCCGAGTCTGCGGAAGCAGCAGAGGCAGAAGATAATTTCTCGGATGCTGCAGAAGCGGACGGCCAAGCGCCGGCTCCAGTGGCGGCTACCGCTCCACCAAAGCTTCCGACAGCCCCTCCGGCGGCGGCGTGCGCGCCCCCAAGGGTATAGTCGTGCTCGCGATCGGACTACCTGGCTCGGGGAAGAGCACGTGGTTCAAGCGCCACAATGTGGTTCCGCTCTCCAGCGATATGGTGCGCTCGCTTCTGTTTGACGATGTGCGCGAGCAGCGTTTTCAAGATCTCGTGTTTTCCAATCTGCGCTCGATGCTCAAGGCGCGCCTCATCGCCAAGCGTCCCATGAATTACGTGGATGCCACGAACCTCACGCCTCAGGAACGCCAGCACTGGATCAAGCTGGCTAAGGATTACCAGTACGAAGTGCATGCCGTCTTCTTCGATGTGCCGCTGGAGGTTTGCATCGAACGTCACCAGCGCCGCGACCGCGTCGTTCCCGAAGATGTAATGCGCCGCATGGCTGCGAAACTCAAGCCGCCGACGTTTGAAGAAGGCATCGCCAAGATTACGATTGTGCGGGTCAAGAAGAAAGAGCGCGGGGAAGCCGGCTAGCGTGCGTTTGTCATCCCGAGCGAAGCGAGGGACCTTGGTGTTTGCTCGCAGCGGCAGCGCCGATAGCGCAGGCAGGAAGCAAGATCCCTCGCTTCGCTCGGGATGACAGTCCTCGAAGGTTAAGGAGTTGTCGCGATCCTATCCCTTCAGATGCGGCAGCATCGCCTTGAATGCCGGCGACGACGAGGAGCGCATTAACTCATAGATCATCATCTCTGTGGAAGAAATCACCGCGCCCGCGCCGCGCATTCGTTCCAGTCCGATCTTCCAATTCCACTCCGTTCTCGAACTCACCGCATCCGATGCAACGTGGACGAGATAGCCTTCGCGCAGCGCCGCCAGCGCCGTCTGCATCACGCAAATGTGGCTTTCCATGCCGCATAACAGCAGGGTATTGCGGCTACCGGGCAGGCGTTTGAGTAGCGTACAAAAACCCTCGCTGCCGAAGCAGGAGAACTGATCTTTGTCGATCGCCTCGGTCCCAGGCAGCAGAGAAGCTACCTCCGGAACCGTCTTACCGAGGCCCTTTGAATATTGCGTGCTTACGATCGCTGGAATCTTGAGCGCATCCGCTGCGCGAATCAGCAGCTTCGAGTTGCGCACCAGTTGTTCCTTATGAAAGATTGGCGGCAAAAGTTTTTCCTGAATGTCGACCACGAGCAGGGCGCAGCGCTCCGCCTCCAGCGACTGGCGGACGACCTCTGCATAGTCGGGGATGGGAGCGGAGATATTCTCGAATACCGATGACATTGGTCCTCCTGAGGGCAGGTCTAAATCGATTCTACCCGGTAGAGGATGGAGTTGGTCATCAAAGCAAGAGCAAAGAAGGACTGCTACAGAGAAGGACTTCTACGTTTGCAGAGTTGCCGAGGTTCACGACGTTTTCCACGACGCTGTGACGGTAGTGTTGACCGCCCTTTGTTCTCAATCATAGAATCAGGAGGAGGCAGCGACACGCTGCTCTCAATAAGCACTGCCCCCTCGTTCAACGGCAGGACAGCTGACTCTGGATCAGCATATCGGGGTTCGAATCCCTGGGGGGCAGCCAAATAATCTCCAGTATTTACGCGCTGTTTCTGCTTTTACCCCTTCGAGTTCATGTCTGCAGTGTTGCCTGTGTGCGTATTGTGGCACTCCAACTTACGCCGGCGCCTACGATCAATTCAACAACCGATTCAAAAGACGAGCAATTCTGATCAGCTTTCCCAAGCTTGAAGCTTGATACTGGCCATCTGAGGGTGCTGCGACAAGAGAATCCTGTCAACAAACTTGGTTTTGTGGAGGTTTCGATGAACTTGAATCTGACGGATCCGAAGCTCATAGCTGTTGCCGTGGCTGCGATTGTGATCGTCGCAGTCCTTATCTGGCTGTATGTGCGAAAGCGGCGGGGCACAACGGCAGACCTGCGGGAAAAGTTTGGGCCCGAGTACGACCGTGCGGTGCTGACGCATGGGTCGAAAGCGGAGGCGAAACTAGCAGGTCGGGAGAAACGGGTTGAAAGCTTCAACCTCCGCGATCTTGATTCGATGGAGCACGAACGCTTCTCAAAGAGCTGGGAAGCTGTCCAATCGCGCTTTGTCGATTCCCCGAAGGGTGCAGTCGCGGAAGCGGATGACCTGGTGTCTTGCGTAATGAAGGCCCACGGCTATCCCGTATCCGATTTCGATCAACGTGCTGCTGACATTTCTGTCGACCATCCACGAGTCGTGGATAACTACCGGTCGGCGCATCAAATTGCCCTGCGGGTCGGTAAAGACGAGGCAACCACCGAAGAGCTGCGAACGGCGATGATTCACTACCGTTCTCTGTTCGAGGAACTGGTGCAGGTGCCAGAGGCGATTGAAAGAAAAGAAGTGGCGTGATGGTGTGCGGCAACTGCGCTCTGGCAAACGCCCAGAGCTATCGTCGACACCCGTTAAAAGAGGAAAGGAAACAATATGAAAGCAAGCACGGAAGACCGCACCGAGGGCAAGATGCACGAAGTGAAGGGAAAGATCAAGGAAAACATCGGAAAGGCGACAAACAACCCAGACCTGGAAGTCTCAGGCAACGTGGAAAAGAATGCGGGCAAGGTTCAAAAATGGATTGGTCGCGCGGAAAAAGCCGTCGGTGAATGAAGGACGTAGCACACAGCGGTTGGCAAGATACATAAGGAGGACAGCATGTCACAAACCGTAGTGGAAAGGACGGCTGAACACATTGGCGAATCGGTTCGCCAGGCTTCACGCGCAACCTGTGCGATTGGCGATGCGATCGAGGATGGAGTCGGCGTAGTAAAGCGGGTCACAAAGCAAGCTGGCGATGCTGCCGAAGAATTCCTGGATGACACAACTCAGCGACTCCAGCGGCACCTCGTGCTGACGGTTGCGGCGACGTTTGCGGTAGGCGTCACCGCCGGAGCACTGATCGGCTGGATGATGAAACGAAGGTAGATCCAACCGTTTAGCCGATCAAGATCTACGGCGCAGTGCGAGCGAGTATCCAGCCACAACCTTTTAAGAGGAGCGCTGAAAAAAAAGAGCTTTGAAAAAGGAGAAACGACGATGACGACAAATCAGCAGACTAAGTGTGGGCATCTACCCTGCCGCTGTTGGCGCAGCCTGGCGAAGAATACTGCGGTCAAGCCTGCAAGGGAAGCTGGATCCAAGGAAGTAGAGATCGCGTGCCAGTGCGACCACGGAGCTTGCCCGCTTACCGCATGAACTGTAAAGCCTGGCTGGCTGCACATCGATTCACTGAGGAGGCAATGACATGAACATGCGCAGACTTATCGTTTTGTGGTTAGCGATTGTGGGCCTCGCGGTCCTGCCACTGCCGGCAAAGGCGCAATCGCTGATCGATTCGGGAGATTCCTCCGGTACGGTTGCAAGCACAACCCCGGCGCAACCGATCTGACGTACACGCGTCCGACGCAGAAAACGAAGCTCCAGCAACTACCTCTTCGACGCGTTCGGCCCGTATCCCATCGTCGGCGCAGCGTTCGTGGCCGGCATCGGCCAAGCGGACAATACTCCGCCGGAGTGGCAGCAAGGCGCTGAGGGTTATGGCAAGCGATTCGGATCCGACTTCGGCATCGCAGCGATCAGCACCACGACGCGCTATGCCCTGGCAGAAGCCTTCAAAGAAGACACGTTGTATTACCGCTGTGAGTGCAAAGGCGTGTTTCCGCGGCTGAGCCATGCCGTGGTTTCGACCTTGACGGCACGCCACGGCGAAGACGGCCACCGCGCCTTCTCTTTCTCTGCGCTCGTCGCGCCGTATGCGGGCACGATGACGGCGGTGTATGCCTGGTACCCCGGCAGCTACGGCGCCAAGGTCTGCGCTGCGCATGGGCAACTACAACCTGCTGGGATATGTGGGCGAGAACATCCTCTGGAGTTCTTCTACAGCGGACCCCACTCCCTGCTCTCCCGCATGCATCTCAATAATCCGCACGGGGCGCCAGATCCGGATTCAAACCGTGAGCGAGCGCAATTCACAGCGGTCGCAGGCATGGCTCCTCCACTTACCGGGCAGCCAGTCTCGCTCGCGTCGCCGGATGCGAGCGCCTCCAAGTGGGTGATCACCGAGTTTCTCGAGTGGTTCGGCGATCTGGGCATATTTTTCTGGCAAGTTGTGCGGGCCGCGGTGACGCCGCCGTTTGAGTTCCGCGAACTGTTTCGGCAACTCGACGAAATCGGATCGAAGTCGCTGCCACTGGTCGCGTTGGCCGGCGCCGCCATCGGGGTTGTGCTCTCGTTGGAGCCCGTTCAGAGCATGACTCGATTTGGAGCCAAATCGCTGCTTCCGGCCGCGCTCGTGTTCTCCATTGTCCATGAGATCGGCCCGATCATTACCGGCTCTGGTAGTGAGTGGCCGAGTGGGCGCGGGCATTGGCGCAGAGTTGGCGTCGATGAAAGTGACCGAGCAGATCGATGCCATCGAGGCATCCGCGGTAAACCCTTACCGGCTGCTCGCGGCAACTCGCATCCTGGCTTGCATTCTGATGCTGCCTCTGCTGACCCTCGCTGCCGACTGCATGCGGCTTGCTAATGGGCTGGGTTGCGCTGACCACTGGTTGAGCCGCTCTCGTTCCACCAGTTCATCATCAGCGGCTTTAACGGCGCAGGTTTCAATGATTTCCTGCCACCCACGTTTAAGACCGCTGTCTTTGGACTGATCATCGGGCTGATCGCCTGCTTTCAGGGGATGCGCACCCGGGGAGGCGCCGAGGGCGTGGGCCGTGCGGCCACCAGTTCGGTGGTCCTGTCCTCGCTGTTCGTGATCCTGGCTGATGTGGTGCTCGTGAAATTCATCATCATCTTTTTCCCGTAACATGATTCAAGAGTTCCGAACAATTATGGCCACAATCGATCAAATCGCGATAAAGCGTTGCAAGCCGAGCGAAGACGGCGTGCGCCGGTTGTCGCCGTCGAAAACGTGCACAAGTCCTTCGGAACCCAAAAAGTCTTGAACGGGATCAGCCTGACCGTGAGCCGCGGCGAGACCCTGGCGGTACTGGGGCGCAGCGGTACCGGCAAAAGCGTATTGCTGAGGCTCATCATCGGCCTGCAAAAGCCTGACTCGGGATCGGTGCGCATCCACGGACAAGACATCGCCGGCCTGTCTCTCGACCAACTCAGCGAAATCCGGAAGAAGATGGGCTTTCTGTTTCAGCATGCCGCGCTTTACGATTCGCTGACCGTCGAGCAGAACGTGGCTTTTCCCCTGCAGCACCATCGGAAGGATATGTCGAGGTCTGAGCAGGGCGACCGCGTCAAGCAACTGCTGGCGGAAGTTGGCATGGAAGGGCATCTCGATAAGATGCCTTCGGATATCTCCGGCGGCATGCAGAAACGGGTAGGGCTGGCACGTGCGCTGGCCTTGGAGCCGGACATTCTGCTGCTCGACGAGCCCACCGCTGGTCTCGATCCCATCAGTTCCGCGGAGATTGATGATTTGGTTCTCAAACTCCAGGCGGAACATCACATGGCATCCATCGTAGTGACTCACGATCTGCACAGCGCGAAGACAATTGCAGACCGTCTGGTCCTGCTGAATCAGGGAAATGTGATGACCGAAGGCACCTTTCAAGAACTTCAGGAAAGCGACGTCGAGTTTGTTCGGGAGTTTCTGAAGCATTCGTAGGAGAACTTATGTCAAGAGCAGCGCGGTTAGGAGCTTTCATCGTCGTGACCTTGGCCATTCTGGTGGCCGGTGTCTTCATCATCGGGAGCAAGCAGTATCTTTTCAGCTCGACTTACCAGTTGAAGGCGCAATTCGACAATGTGGCCGGGTTGGATGCGGGAGCGCGATGTGCGGGTAGGCGGAGTCCACAGTGGAACTGTGCACAGCATCGAGTTGCCGCACAAGCCCGGCGAAAAAGTCACGGTAGTCATGGATCTCAGCAAGTCGACGCACGAGATCATCAAGCAAGACTCCGTGGCCACGATCGAAACCGAGGGATTGTTGGGCAACCAGTATCTGGCAATCTCGTTTGGCTCCGCCGGTTCAGCCGACGTGCGGGATGGCGATATCATCGCCAGCCAACCGCCACTCGAAATGGCAGACCTGCTCAAGAAAGCGAGCGGCATTCTGGATAGCAGCCAGCAAGCCATCCAGAACACCACTCTGGCGACGGCAAACCTGAACTCGATCTCCGCCAAGATCGATCGGGGCAGGGAACCGTAGGCGCGCTGGTGAACGACAAGCAGCTCTATAACAACCTCGAACAGACGACGAGCGCCATGCGCGACACGATGGTCCAGGCGCAGGCCGGCGTTACCGACTTCCAGGAGAATATGGAAGCCCTGAAGCACAACTTCTTCTTGCGCGGGTATTTCAAGAGCCGCGGCTACGAAGATTCCGCCGAGCTGGCGAAGAATGAAATCGAACGGCTGCCGCAAGGCACGCCGATCAAGGAATTTACGTACTCAGCGAAGCAACTTTTCGATAAGCAGGATTCGGCCAAGCTGAAGAACCAGAAATCTCTAAATGCTGGCGGCGAGTTCCTGGCCAATAACCAGTTTGGGTTTGCGGTGGTCGTGGTATCCGCCGGCATGGAAGGCGACACCCAGAAGGATTTGGTGCTAACGGAAGCGCGGGCCATGGTTGTGCGCGAGTATCTGGTCGAGAACTTCGGCTTCGATGATAGCCAGCTTAAGACTCTGGGGATGGGCAAGCAGGCGGACACGAATTCGGACGGCGGCTGGGGTACGGTGCAGATTTTCATCTATCCGGCCGGGACCGAAATTCCGCCTAATAAGCAGACGCAGGCAGGCATCGCATCCAAGGCAACTTTAGAGCAACCCGTTCAGGCTTCTGCGAGCGTAACCCCCGAGCCCAATAAGAAGCCATAGGAGTGACGCGGGCCTCGGCGGTTCTTTTTATTCAGGGTCCCTGAACTACAAGTCCTCGCTGAAGCCCCATCCGACTAATCGCCTGTCCCTGAAAGCGGCACCGTCTCTGTGCCCGCTAGCGCGTTGTCCGTGACCGTCACACCCGCCGACCGTGCGCCCGTGGCTTGCGGATCGAAGGTCACGGAAATCGTGCACTTGTCGCCGGCATTGAGCGAACTCGGGCAGGCATTGGTTTGCGAGAAGTCACCCTGATCGGCTCCGGTGATCGCAATGCTGATGATGTCTAGCGTCGTGGTTCCGTTGTTGGTGAGGGTGACGTTCTTGGTTGTGCTGCTGTCGACCTTGTGTGTTCCGAAGTTCAGTGATTGCGGGCTCAACGACGCTCGCGGGTTGATCACCATCGCTGAAATCGAAACATGCTGCGGGCTGCCCGGCGCGTTGTCGGCGATGTTCAACGTCGCCGAGCTACTGCCTATCTTATTCGCACTAAAGCCGATGGTGATCGTGCAACTCTTGGTTGGCGCCAGTGTCGAGCCGCACGAATTGACGAAGGTGAAGCTGTCGGGATTTCCTGGCGCCTCCGTCAGCGATACGCTTTTGAACATGAGCGTCGCCGATCCTATGTTGGTAACCGTGACGATCTCCGAGTGCGTGCTGGACAGGTGCACGGTTCCGAAATTAACGCTGGACGGCTTCAGGCCGACCTGGGGCTTGAGCGCGGTGAAGTTTGCGGTCACCGATTGCGGCGCGGTCATGGTGATCGTGGTGCTGGCCGAGTTCGCCGAAGCCACGTTGCCCGTCCAACTGCTGAAGGCGAAGCCCGCATTCGGAGTGGCTGTAAGTGGCACTATGGTCGTGGAGTTATAGAAGTTGCCCGATGTGGGCGACACCGTTCCGCCATTGGTGGGATTCGCCGCAGTCGTCAGCTGATATTGTGTGTTGAACGAAGCGGTGTAGGTGGTTGCCGTTGAAGGCACCGTGATGCTGTGCGAGATGGCTCCACTGTCGGACCAACTGCTGAAGGCATACTGCGTTCCGGGCCCTGCTGCCTGTGGCGAGGTGGTCGCGATAGTATGCGACGAGCCGGGAATCCAGTTTTCGACCAGCGGGGCCGCAACTGGAGTGCCGCCATCCGCCGAAACCAGGAGATTGGCGGGGCTGGTGGTGATCGTAATCTGCACCGTGGCGGGCGTTATGTTCAGGCACCATCCGCCGCCGATGCTGGCGGCGCCGTTGCCGGAATTGTCCATGGCGTACAAAGCCCACGTCCCATTGGCCGCGGTGCCTTGGAACGTTGAGGCTAGGGTTGCGGAACCGTCGGTGGCTGCGTAATTTGCCGCAGCAATCGTTGGCGCCGGGGCGGGGAAGATCAGGTCGGTGCTTCCCGTGATTGAAGTGGGCTTATAGCTGCCGGTGGTGAGCGGAGAACCTCCGGGTATCAGGCTGGCGGCGGCGTCATCGAGTGTGACATTCACGCCGCTGATGGTCGAGCCGTCTCCCACACTGGCAAACGGTACGATCGCCGTGCCCGTAGGGCCTACCAGCAGCAAATCAGTCTGCTGAATGTTGCTGGGCTGATGTTGTCCAGCGCGACCGTCACCGCGCCGATGTTGCCCAGACCCGTTACGAAGATGTTCGACGGATATGGCGTGGCTGCCCCAACCGTGCTGGGTACGGTGATCGCGCCTTGATTGCAGAATTGATTTCCCGTAATCACTGTGTGATTGTTGACGGTTTGCGTGACGAATCCGCTGCTGACCTGGAAGTTGACCGTGCCGCTGTAGGCTGCGGTGACGTTTCGGGTACCCTCGGTGCTAAACGAGGTGGTGCAAGTGGCTTGTCCATTGCTCACCGGCACGGTATTGCCGCCGCTGCACGTGAAGTCGTTGGCTGTATCGCTAAACGTCACCGTGCCTTCATTCACGGTCGTGTTGGAAGTTACCGTCGCAGTGAACGTGACCGAGTTGTTCGGGCCGTGGTAAACGATGGGTTGTTATTCGATGACACCGAGGTTGTGGTGGAAGCGGCCACAATGACGAGAGTGAAGTTGGCGGTTACGCTCTGCGGCGCCGTCATGGTGATGCTGGTGGAGGCGCTGGTGGAGTTCGCGACGTTGCCCGTCCAGTTGGTGAAGGTATAACCGGCGTTGGCCGTGGCCGTGAGTGGCACGACTGTTCCAGAGTTGTAGTAGTTGCCAGAAGTGGGCGAGACGGTTCCTCCGATGGTGGGATTCGCCGCGGTGGTCAGCTGATATTGCGTGTTGAAGTTGGCGGTGTAGGTCGTGGTCGCCGCAGGTGCGGCGACCGTTTGCGACTGTGCCCCACCCTGCGACCAACTGCTCCAGACATATTGCGTTCCGGAGATCCAGACTGCGGCGAGGTGGTGTTGAGCGCTATGCGAAGATCCCACCACCCAGTTGTAAGGTCTGCGGCGCGGTGGAGGTTACGCCGTCCACTGTGATCGGACAAGTTAGGCGGGGCTGGTGGTGACGGTGACCGCGTCCTCAATGTTGATGGTGACGCTGACAGTCTGATTGTCGACCTTGGCCGTGCCGCTGCCTGCGCCGGTTGTTGACCCTGCGGTGTACGTCGAGGCCGCTTGGCCGCTTGTAAGCGTGGTGTTGGTGGGGTTGACGCTGCTGTCCAGCGTGCCGCCGAAAGTGACTGGCGTGCCATTGGGAACACTGAACCCGCCGTTGCCATCGTTGTTGTGCGTGAGGTCGGCGGTCAGGTCCGAAGTGCCGCCGGTGTCGACTTGGGTAGGGTTGGCGCTGATGCTCAGCACCAGCCAGGGATTGAAAGTGCTCGTGCCGCCACCTGACTGGTCGAAGAAGACCGTGTCGCAGCCTGGGTTGCCCGGACCGGCGTTACAACCCCACCAGTCGTTGGTAATGGTGCCGTCGAGGTCAAGCCCGTAGTAGCCGGTGCCGTTTGCGGACGACGCGGTAACGCTGTTACCGACAATGCGGGAGTTGCTCACTGAGAATGTGTCGGTACCGCCTCCTTCGGCATTGATGCCGCCTCCGGTTGCCGCGCCGGTTGAAGCAGTAGAAGAGGCGGTATTTCCCGTGAAGGTCGATCCCGTGACCGAGCCGTTGAAGCCGGCGGATCCTTCGAAAAAGAGGCCGCCGCCGTTTGCATTTCCGTCACTGCCACTGCTCGCCTTATTGCCGCTAAAAGTCGAATTGGTGATGGTTGCCGAGCCCGAAACACCGCTGCCGCCAATGACGTTCGCTACCTGGACGCCGCCCCCTTGGGCGCCCCCGGTGCCCGAGGCGTTGTTTTGGGAGAAGGTGGAACCTGTAATGGACAACGAGGACCCTGTATAAACAACCGCACCGCCCATCGTGCCACTGCCGCTGGTCGCGGCGTTGTTGCTGAAAGCGGCGTTGGTTATGGTGAGTGTGTCGCCGGTCACCCCCCCGGCGAGAATTGCGCCGCCGCCGTTGAGGAGGCAGTCAAGGCCGGAGTCAGTGCAGTCGCCGTTTTGCAGGGTGAGGTTCGAGATGGCTAGCGGCTGCCCACCAGCCAGGGTTTGGTCGGCTTCGATGATGCGGTCGGTGGTAGCGGCGTGCTGCTGGATGATGGTGCTGCCGGCTCCAGCGCCGGAAATCGTGATGTTCTCGCCGAAGACAAGGCCCACCTGGAGTTCGGTGGACGCCGTACTGCCTGAGAATTTTCCGGCAGTGGTGTTGAGATTCAGAGTGTAGGTGCCTGCGGGAACGCTGATGGTGTAAGTACCGGCACCGGAGTTGTTCGCTTCGCAGGCGGCTTCGCGCAAACTGAGGACGCCGTCGCCTCCCGTGCCGCTTGTGACCGTGCTCGTGGTGGTGCAGGCCCCTGCGTCGTCCTCGTCGGCGGTGGTGGTGACGTTGAATGTGGGATCGGACGCATCGGCTGTGATAAGCATGGGCGCCGACTGCGCGGAGGTCAGCACGACCACGTCGCGCGAGGCATCGATCTTTTGCGGCAGAGCGAGAGCAGCGACGGGAGTGCCGGAGAATGAAATGGTGGCGCTAGGGCTGGCGGTTTTGCCGGATGTATCGAGAATGTTGAGCCGGTTGCTGCCAGCGTCGAGCACCATGACGTCATGCGTAGCAGACGCCGCGACATGCGGCGAGCTGAAAGCCGAAGCTGAAGCCGGGGTTGCCGGGGCCGATCCGGTGTAGGGCAGCTGCTTTGCGACCGTCCACGTGCCGAGGGCCGTGGGATTCGAAGGCTGTGCGTTCCTTGCCGCGCGAGCCTTGCGGCGGGCAGGAATCTGCGCCGCGGTCAGAGGCGCGGTATTCAGGACGCCGTGCTGCAGAATCTGTACGGAACCGTCGTCGGCAAGGACGGAGATTTCCGTGCGGCCGTCCTGGTCCCAGATAAAGTCGCCCAAGGCCAAACCCATGACTCGGAAGGGGACAGTTACAGTTTCGGTTTGAGGTTTGGCGGAGAGAACGTTGTAAATCAGGGCAATGTTCTTGCCAGCGCCGACCGCGATATCCACGCCGCCACCGAGATTTCCCCAGGCAATAGAATCTCCGGGCGCGGGAAGTGGATAACTGGCGCTCGAAACCAAGCCCCCGGCGCTGGGAGAAAGGATCGCCAACTCAGATCCATTCGGATTGTCCAGGCTTACGGCGACGTGGCCGTCGGCCAAAACTGCCAAGGCTCGGACTTGCCCGGTCAGCGGAACTATCTGGGCGGGCCGCAAGTTGCCGGTTCCATCTCCGGCGAGTAAGTAGATATTGCTGCCTTTCGTGCCGACCAAGACGTCTTGAAAACCGTCGCGGTTGAAATCTCCGGTGGCTAATAGGTCGGGCGACTCAGGAACAGAAAATGTTTGCGCCTTCGACAAGAATGTCGGTGCGATGCTGCCTTTGATGGCTTTCGGATAAAGAGCCGGATTGGTGGGAGAGAAAGCGTCTTTGTTGCCGCGGAACAGCACGAGCGCGCCGCCGTTTCCGGTGGAATATCCCGCCACGACGTCGACGGCCCCATCGGCGTCAAAGTCGGCGCTGGCCAGAGCCGTGGGTATGGCCGTTCCATTTCGCAGGGCGGCGACAGCATCGGAGGACCCGGTGTAGGTGACCTTCAGACTCTGCGGGTTCTTCAGGTTGACCAGCGGCTTTCCCGCGCTGGGAAGGATCGATGCGCTCACGTTGGCGGCCCGCGTATGGGCCAGCGGGAAGTACGACAGGAAAAGGGTGGCGACGAGGGCGACGAGAGACAGAGAGGTAGTGCGACTTAGACGAGGGCGCATCATCATGGTAATTCTCCGCGCCGATAAACAGCTCGCGTCGCATTCAGTGGCGGCACAAAGATGCCCTGATCGGCGTCAACTAGATTGAATTTTCCCTGGGTTCGGCCGCCGCACACTTGGGGGATGAAGGCGACGGAGGCCTTATGTACGCGCTTGGCATAGTCTCTATTCTAGGTTTTCAAGTCAAGATGAATTTTTTTGCGACTTTGCCGATTTGGCGCTAAGTACGACTTATTTACAATTTAGTGCTTGACAAATGCAGGTTGAGTTGGGAAGATGTGCGGCGCACTCGTTCCTTCTGTTCGGGCCCCTTCGGTTTCTATCTATTCAGTTAAGACTCAGCGAGTTCGAGGAAAGGTCGTCAGTGTCTATTTCCCGGGAACTTACTCCGACTGCTCATGCAGCCGAGATTAGTGAAGCTGGCGATGCCAGGCATCGCAATTCGCTAGATATAAGTGAGCAGGAAGTCCATTTAGAGCCAGCTTCTCCCGCGGATGAATCATTCATCTATGCAACCTTCGCCAGCACCCGAATCGAGGAACTGTCGCCTACGGGGTGGAGCGACGAACAGAAAGAGCAGTTCTTGCGCATGCAGTTCGAGGCGCAGCGGCGGTCGTATCTGCGGGATCTTCCGGAGGCGGAGTATACGGTGATTTGGCGCGGATCGCTGGCGGTGGGCCGATTGATCGTGGAGCGGACACCGTCGGAAATCCACATTGTAGACATTGCGCTGCTGACGCAGTTTCGCAAGCAGGGAATCGGTTCGATCCTGATGAGGAGGATGTTGGGCGAGGCGAAGCAGACGGGGAAATCGTTGCGATTGTTTGTGGAGAAATTCAATCCGGCGTTGCGCTGGTATGAGCGGCTTGGATTCGAGGTAGTGAGCACAGGCCCGATCTATTTGGAGATGATTTGGCGGCCAGCATCGGCAGTAAATAGTTTTAACTCGCAGATTGCATAAGTGAATAAGGGACTCGCAATGGATTTGACCCAGGGGATGTTTCAAGAAAATCTCAACACCAGATTCTGGCTGCTGGCGGAAGGCCTTGAGCCTTATGCCATGGATCTGGTGGAGTGTGTGAACGGGTATTCCACGCCGGGACAGGAGCAGTTCTCGCTGCGCTTCCGCGGAGACCGCGCCAGTATCTATCCGCAGCGGATTTATGCGGTGAAGCACGATTCAATTGGTGAGTTTGAGTTGTTTCTGGTTCCCATCGCCCAGGACGAGAGCGGAACTTCCTACGAGGCGGTCTTCAATCGCTTTGTGCAGGTCAATCAACAAGAGGCAGATGCCGAGCCTCAGCATCAGGAGCAATCGCGGTAAAGGTTTGGTCGAAGGAGGAAAACGATGTCTTCAGCGTATATTGGCGAGCTTCGCTTGTTCGGCGGCAACTTCGCTCCGTTTGGGTGGGCTTTATGCAATGGGCAGCTAATATCGATTTCGGAAAACCCCACGCTGTTTCAACTGATAGGTACTACGTACGGTGGTGACGGGGTGAATACTTTCGGGCTACCCAACCTACAGGGACGATTTCCTATTCACCAGGGCCAGGGAAACGGACTGCAAAACTACGTCCTGGGGCAACTGAGCGGGTCGGAGACCATAGCGTTGCAGGGTGGTCAACTGCCGCCGCACTCGCACCAAGCGGTAGGAAGCAGCGGGAATTCGACGCCTCCTGCCAACGCGACGTGGGGAGGCAACGGCGCGGCGCAGAATTCCTTCGGGCCGGGCACCTCGGCGAATGCAGTGATGAACCCGGCGTGCATAGGGCTTACGGGCAGCAATCAGCCGCACGATAATATGACGCCCTATCTGACGATTACTTTCATTATCGCGCTGCAAGGAATTTTTCCTACGCAGACCTAGCGCTTGAAATGCGACTTTCGATTGGGGAGAGAAATTTATGGGTCAGCAATATCTGGGTGAGATTCGGATCGTGTCGTTTGGATTTGCACCGAAGGGATGGGCATTGTGCAACGGCCAGCTCATGGCTATCAACCAGAACCAGGCGCTGTTTTCGCTGCTAGGAACGACGTATGGCGGCGATGGACGAAGCACCTTCGGCCTCCCCGATTTTCGCGGACGGACGGGGATGAGTTGGGGATCGCGGTCGGGAGCTCCTACATTCACCTACGGACAAGTCGGCGGCGAGGAAATGCACACGCTGGTCGCGAACGAGCTACCCGCGCACGCTCACACTCCGGTCGCCAGCACTCAGGGAGCGAACCAGACCAGTCCTTCGGGAAATCTTTGGCCGACTGGTCCAACTCAGTACGCCACAACACCTCTGGATACGCCGATGGCAGGCAATGCGATTGGCAATAACACGGGTGGACAGGCGCACGACAATCGCGCGCCGTACCTGGTTCTCAATTTCATCATCGCCACGACGGGAATTTTCCCCTCGCGCAACTAATGCGAATCCGAAGGAGGGTTCAAAATGTCGGATCAGTATCTAGGTGAGATTCGGATGGTCGGATTCAGCTTTGCGCCGAGCGGCTGGGCGCAATGCAACGGGCAGATTTTGCCCATTTCTCAGAACACGGCGTTGTTCTCGCTCTTAGGGACCTACTATGGGGGCGATGGCAAAAGCAACTTTGCCTTGCCGAACTTTCAGGGAGTCGGCGCGATCAGCCAAGGCAACGGCAGTGGGTTGTCACCGCGAGTTTTGGGCGAGACCGGAGGCGAGTATTCAGTGACGCTGCTGCAAACTCAGATTGCCGCTCACAACCATCCGGTGAATTGCATTTCCGGCGGGGGCAACTCGAATTCGGCTGCGAATAATGTCTGGGCTGCCGAGGGGGGGCGCGAGGGCAAATCACTCTACACCAACAACTCCGGCCCAGTGAACATGAACGCGCTAGCTCTAAAGTTTGCAGGTGGAGGCCTGCCGCACAACAACATGCAGCCGTTTCTCACCGTAACTTTCGTTATTGCTATGCAGGGAACCTATCCGCCCCGCGGGTGAGAGGCGGAACGGAATTACAACACAGTTATTGTTTCAGTCAATCTGAGCCGGGGAGGGCGGCGACGCCCTTACTCGGCTCGTGGCAATTCCGGCATCCTCAATCCAAGCTCAACCTGCTACAGGTACCTCGCCCCCTCTCGTCCAACACAGTTTCTTGACTAGACCCTCCACTATTTTGAGGGAGAGATGTTATTGTGGCTGTGCTTAGACAATGCTCCGATGCCCCCAGGATTTCCTCGACTGATGTTCCATTCAGAATTCCCTTCATAGCTCATGAACATTCTCGATCTTGTCGTCGGCAAACCGATCCGAACCAGCGACGAACGGGCTGAGCAAATCGGCCCGGCACGAGGCGTTCCCATCTTTGGCCTTGACGGGCTTAGTTCTGCTGCCTATGGACCAGAAGCTGCGCTCAGCCTCTTGATTCCGTTAGGACTGGTGGGCGTTCGCTACATCGTTCCGGTGAGTGCTGCAATTATTACTCTGCTGGTGATCGTTTACTTTTCTTATCGCCAAACCATTGCCGCATATCCCTCGGGAGGCGGCTCCTATACGGTAGCGCGATTTAATTTAGGTGCGCGCGCCGGACTGCTGGCTGCGGCGGCTCTGCTTGCCGATTACATTCTTACGGCAGCGGTGGGGATCTCGGCGGGCGTAGGAGCTCTGGTTTCTGCCGTTCCGGGCTTGCTGCCGCACACGGTTTCTCTGTGCGTGGGCATCCTCATCATTATTACGATTCTCAATCTTCGCGGCGTTCGCGAGGCGGGCAGCGCTTTCGCGGTGCCTACCTACCTTTTTGTCGGAACCATTCTCATCACCATCGTGGCGGGAATTTTCCGCGTACTCCTCAGCAAAGGCCACCCCTTACCCGTGGTTCCCCTGCCGGCTCCGCCAGCCATGACGGAAGCCGTCAGCTACTGGCTTCTGCTCAAGGTTTTCGCCAGCGGCTGCACTGCTTTAACCGGAGTTGAAGCCGTCAGCAACGGCGTAAAAGCCTTCCGCGAGCCCACCGTGAAGAACGCCCAGCGCACTCTAACTGTCATCATTTTTCTTCTGGCAGTGATGCTGGCGGGGATTTCCTATCTGGTGAAGAGTTACGGAATCGCCGCCACTGATCCCGGACAGCCTGGATATCAAAGCGTTCTCTCGATGTTGACTGCTTCGGTCTTTGGCAAGGGATTTTTTTATTATCTGACGATCGGCGCAATTCTTGTCGTTCTCTCTCTATCCGCAAACACAGCCTTCGCTGATTTCCCCCGCCTGTGCCGAGCCATTGCACAGAACAATTATCTCCCTCATGTTTTCGCCTACCGCGGCCGCCGGCTGGTATACACCTACGGCATTGTCGTCCTGGCAGTGCTATGCGGAGGCGTTCTCATCCTCTTTGGAGGTGTTACCGATCGACTGATCCCGCTCTACGCGGTCGGTGCTTTTATGGCCTTCACCCTCTCGCAATGGGGGATGGTCAGTCACTGGCGTAAAAAGCGGGGCCCTCATTGGGTGAAGAGTGCACTGGTGAACGGACTAGGTGGGATGGTAACCGGCGCCACGACCCTTATCGTGCTGGTGGCAAAATTTGCACAAGGCGCATGGATTACCCTGCTCTTCATCCCCGCAACCATTGTTTTATTTGTCCTGGTACGCCGCCACTATCACTCGGTTAAGATGCTGACCAACTGCAAAGCTCCGGTCGACGCGGAAGGTCTGAGCCAGCATCCGATTGCGATCCTAGTTATCGACCGGTGGAGCAGCATTGCGCGGCAGGGAATTGAATTTGCCGCCCGTATTTCACCGGAAGTCGTCGCCCTGCACGTCGAAGTTGGGGAGCATTCCGTCCTGTTGCAGGACGTGTGGAAGCACTATGTTGAGAAACCCTTCGTCGCAGCGGGCAAGCGGTCGCCCGAGTTTCACATTCTGCCTTCACCGTACCGCTTTATCATTATTCCTATCGTTCAGTTTGTGCTCGAACTTTCGAAGAAAAATCCCAACCGCAACATCATCGTCGTGATACCCGAGCTGGTGGAAGACAAATGGTATGAATACTTCCTTCACAATCAGCGCGCCCGGCTTTTGGAGTGGGTTCTTCTCGCCCGCGGGAACGAGCGCATCTTCACTGTGAGCGCGCCGTGGTACATTCGCGAGCGATCGTGATTGGCTTCTGTCTGAGGTCGGCGCACTGCTTTCGGATGGAATTCATGGCAGCTAGTGTTGTGTCCCGTAAATTCGTGCTACAACTCCGGCTGAGCCCCAGCGGTTAAGCCGCTGAATCTACGACATCTTTCGGCGCAGCTAAAGCTGCGCCCTTTCAAAACAAACTCACGAACTTGCGGGACATGATACTAGTTAAGAGTGAGAATTGCCCTGACCAGGGTTCCATTTCCGTCAGAGTTAATCTCCAGGGTGCCGCCAAGTTGCCTCACCCGCTCTCGCATGCCACCAAAGCCCACGCCTGATCGCCCTGATGCAGTGAGTTCCATCTGCTTCTCTTTGGGGATGCCCCTGCCGCGGTCCTGAACCTCAACTATCAGACGGCTACCTTCCTGCTGGATACGGATTGTCGCATGATCGCTGCCCGAGTGTCGGTGAATGTTGGTGAGACACTCCTGAACAATTCGAAAGATGGCGAGTTCGGTGTCGTTGGGGAGACGGGCAAAGTTCGCGGGGATTTCCAGATCGATTTTGATTTTGCTGCGCTCCGAAAAACCGTCGACGTACCAGCGCAGCGTGGAGGCCAGGCCGGCAATCTCAAGAAGCGGGGGATGAAGAAGATGGGAGAGCGTACGAATCTCCGCCGCGGCCTGTTGCACCAGGTGACCATTTTCGGAGACGGCTCGGGCCCCGAGCGCATCAAGTTTATGGGCCTGCGCCTGCACGACACTAATGTTCATGCTGAGAGCGGCGAGGATTTGGCCCACGCTGTCGTGCAGCTCGCGAGCCAGTCGCCTGCGTTCGTCGTCCTGAACTTTCAGAAGACGAGCAGACAGCTTGCGCAAATCCTGGTTCACGGTCTTGAGTTCCGCAGTCCGTTCCTGAACCCGCTTCTCAAGATGATCGCGCGCTTCGATCAGGGATTGATTGGACTCGCGCAGCGCATTCTCGGCCCGACGTTGCTCTGTGACATCATGAAATACCATGACCACGCCGGAAATCTTGCCGCTTGCGTCAAGAATCGGCGCCGCACTGTCGGCAATTGCCGTCTCCCTTCCATCGCGCTGAATCAAGGCTGCACGATTGGCCAGTCCCACGACTGTCTCCTCGCGCAAAACTCTGGTTACCGGATTTTGCGCCGGCTTCCGGGTTTCTTCATCGATGATTTTGAATACCTTCTCCAGCAGTTGGCCGATCGCATCGGCGGAATTCCATCCAGTCATCGCTTCCGCCACGGGATTCAGGAAGGTGATTATGCCCTCGGTGTCGGTAGTAATGACCGCGTCGCCGATGCTGGCAAGGATGACGCGAAAAAACTCACGCTGTTGGGCGAGTTCGGTCGACTTGCGTTCCAAAGCTTCCTTGGCGGCAATGACTTCGCGTTCCGCCCTTTCTCGAGCGAGAAGAACCGCCTGTGCGTTCTGCAGGGCGACGGAACGCAGCAATTTATCCTCTTTATCGTCCATGGTTTTCGTATGCGTGCTTCAGCGGTCCCCGAGAACTCTTTCCGCAAGATGCGTGCCTTCCACGCGGGCGCGAATTTTCGAAAAGGCCGTCTCGCGGGTCGTGGAAGTGTCATCACTGAAGGGTGAGAAGCCGCAATCATCGGTGGTACCAAGCTGTTCCAGCGGAATAAATTGAGCGGCTTCGAGCACCCGGTCGCGGACTTCCTCCGGCGTATCCACGCGCGGATCGATCGGCGAAACTACGCCCACAAACGCCCGTTGGTCGGGCTTGAGATACTGGCGAATAATCTTCAACACCCGCTCGCGATCTTTCTCGCCGGTAAGCGCAATGTAGAAATTCCCCGCGCGCAATTCAAACAAGCTGGGCAATAGGTCCGCGTAATCGACATCTGCGCTATGCGTGGAGTCAAGGTCACCGCCTGGGCAGGTGTGCACGCCGATGCGTTGCCGCTCTTCCGCCGAGAAGCGCGAGAGGGCCAGGTTATTCAGTCCAATAAAGCTATTCAGCAGAATGCCCGAGGGATCGATTTTGACCGCCAATCGTCCTTCCGTGAAATCAATTTGGACTTTGTACGCGCCCTTCTCAAGGCAGCGGCGAATCTCTTTCTCATGCTCGTTCAGCAGGTCGTCGACGAATTGCTGGCGCGAGTAGCCGCGAATATCTTCCGCCGGATACATCAGGCTGAGCGCAGAGGGCGAGATCACTGCCTGTTTGAGTGGCAGGTGTGCGTAACGCTTCGCCGTATCGAGATAGCGATCGGCATACACGCGATAGTGGAATGGCCCGGCCGTCAGCCGCGGCATCCGCCGTACGTGACCGGCGGAGAAGGGAATCTTGAAACCTTCGGGGGCCGTGTTGCTCAATCCGTGCACGGAATACGTCCAGAAATTGTGATACTTGCGCTGCTCGCCATCAGTAATTACGGGCGAACCTGTCGCTTCAAACTCTTGAATCGTATCCCGGATGGCCTCTTCGTAAAGCGGGTCGAGCTTTGGATCGGCGTAGTCTCCGGCCTCGGCGATGGCTTCGATCAATTCCAGAGGTCGCGGAATGCTTCCAATCGGCTCCGTGGGGATCTTCATTAAAGTACGGTTCCCGCGCCAGCTTCGGGCATTGCTTTAGCAATTAGGAATAATACTCGCCGGACCAGTTTTTCGTCTGTCGCCCAATTTTTGCGGGCTGGCGCAGGTGGGTTTAAGCCTGGAATTCGGAAGCTTCCGGGAAGCGCAGATTGCACTTGGCGAGGGCAAGGCTAAGAAGCTCCTCGACCTTAGTCTCCTCGCAATTGCGGGACATGGCGAGTTCGCTGACCAGCAGGTAGCGGGCACGTTCGAGCATCTTTTTCTCGCGGAAAGAAAGCGGCTTGGCCTGGTGAAGGGCGATCAGGCTCTTAAGGACTCCAGCGACCTCGAACAGAGAACCAGTGCGCATGCGGTCTGAGTTTTCCTTAAAGCGGTCCTTCCAGTCGGCCGTGCTGAGATCATCGCACACGGAGAGAAAGTCGAGAATCTTCTGTACCTCGCCATTGCGAACCACGCGGCGAATGCCAACGCTGCCAACATTATTACAGGGCACCATCACCTTGAGGCTGCTTGACTTGATGTTGAGGAGATAGAACTTTTCCACCGAGGCACCGATCGACCGGCTGCTGATTTGTTCGATGACACCTACTCCGTGGTTGGGATAGACGACCTTATCGCCGATGTGGAAATTCAGGTCCGCTGTACTCATAAAAAGGCACCCGGGAAGGTGAAGGGTCAAGTGGGGAGTGCGCTTTACTACTGTAAATAGATTATTCCGAAATGGGACGAAAAGCAAGGATGGGAATCTCGCTTGGGCAGCGGAAACGTCTTCAATACGCCCGCAGTGACGTGAGACTGGAGTTATCTCGCTGTAAGTTACTGGTTTTTATGTTGGTTACAAGCTGAGCAAGTCCGTCGATTCCCGATAACCGGAAACTTAACGCGGCGCTTATAATCGCGGCGTGAACATTGAAGCTCGAAAACCAGACAGGCCATCGGGACGGATTTTGGGGCTGGATGTGGGATCAAGAAGGATCGGGGTCGCGGTGTCGGACCCCCTAGGGATTACGGCTCAGGGGCTTGACACCGTACAGCGCCGAAACAAGCGGCACGACCTCGCGGCCCTGGAAAAAGTGATTCGAGACTATGAGGTGCGGGAAATCGTGATCGGTTTACCCCTGCGCATGAGCGGGGCCGAAGGGACGCAATCGGAGAAGATGCAGGGTTTCGCGGAGGATCTGCGCAAAAGATTCCGGCTACCGGTTCATTTGTGGGATGAACGGCTGACCTCGGCAGAAGCGAACCGGCTGCTGCGCGAGACTGAGTTGTCGATCGAAAAACGCGCGAAAGCTGTGGACCGGATGGCAGCGGTTTTGATTCTGCAGGGATGGATGGAAGGGAACCGGCTACGGAACGTTGACCTCAGACCTCGGACTTCGGACCTCGGACTTTAGACTTCGACCTTCGTTTCGATGGGCACTTTCAGGACTTCGAATTGACTGGATAAGGGAGTTGAGCATGCGGCCTAGGTCAGTTGAAAGCTTGGTTAGGGCTTCGGCACGTTGCGGAGTCAGGTACTTCAATCGCTGGGCGATCAGTATCTGAGTTTCCAATTCGAGAAGTGAGCCACGAGCGTGACAGAAGAACAGGGATCGGTCTCGATCTGTTGATCGCCCTTTGCCTTCCGCGATGTTACTTGGAATCGAGACAGCCGCCCTTCGCATCTGGCTCGTCAGCCCGTAGAGTTCCTCTCTCGGAAAGCTGCGGGTTTCGCCGTAAACGCACTCGACCAAGTCCATCGCGTTCTGCCAAACCCTCAGATCTTGGTAGGAACCGGCCATGAAGTTCGCCTCCTGGAGATAGCTTGCCGGGAAGTTTGCGGCGAATCAAGAAGATGACGCAAGTGCGAACATCACATTTTGAAGATTGATCTGTGGATCGCGAGTCAGAAGGCGTCTCGACCAGTCGGAAGTCCGAGGTCTGAGGTCCTCCGTCGCTCTATTGTCCCCGCATAGCCCGGCGGTAGGCGGCGACATTCTTATTGTGCTCTTCGATCGTGCGGGCGAAGCGGTGGTGGCCTGCGGCATCGGCGACGAAGTAGTAGTAGTCGCTCTGCGCCGGATGCATCGCGGCTTCCAGAGCGCTCCTGCCCGGATTCGCGATCGGGCCCGGGGGAAGTCCCGCGTACCGGTACGTGTTATAGCGCGAGTCAAAGCGCATGTCGTCGTGATGCAGCGCCCCCGAATAGCTCCCAGCCAGTAGTTCGGCATAGATAATGCTGGGGTCGGCGTCGAGTGCGATTTTCTTTGCCAGCCGGTTGTAATAAACGCTGGCCACCAGCGGACGCTCTTCGGGGACAGCGGTTTCTTTCTCGACGATGGAGGCCATGGTTACAACCGCCTGTAGCTGCCGATCAGCATCGGGAATCACACCGAACGGTTTCGAAATCAGACCGATCTCTACTCCGTTCTGGCGGAATTGCTTGACCATGGCTCCGGCTATTTCTTGCATGGTCATCATTCGACTGAATTGATAAGTATCGGGGAAAAGATAGCCCTCAAGAGACGACGCACCGGGAGCAATATCGGCGATGAGTGCGGTATTCGATTGCGCGACCTTCAGAAAGTCCTCCGCCGGCCCAAGTCCGGCGGCTTCCACCGCGCGGGCGATGTCGAACATTGTAAAGCCCTCCGGCACAACCACAGTATGGAAATAAACGTCGCCCCGCCGCAACCGTTTCTGGATGTCGATGACGCTCGCAGGCTTATCGAAAAGATATTCTCCGGCCTTGAGAGAGCTACGGTGACGGATGTGGCGCCATAGAATAAATGCTTCCTCGCTGCGAATGATGCCGGCAGACTTTAGTGCGGAGGCGATATGGCGGGTGGAGTATCCCGGATGCAGCATCACGAAGGTTTTCGCCGGAGGTTCCAGAGGGGTCAGCACAGCCCAGGCGAACCAGCCCCCGCAGGCGAACGCGGCCACAACGATGAGCCAGAAGATCTTTTGCACAATCGTCAGTTTAGATGATGATCAATTGCCCCGAAATTGACTTTAGTAAGCCTCTGAACACCTCGCCCGGAGTTTCGGGCTACAGAAAACCGTTCGACAGCGAACCAAGGGATAACCACGCATGTTCCACACCCGCAAGCGCTTATTAGTTTGCACCCTTTCCTGCGCGGTATACTCAAATATTCGGGAGTCATCTGATACTTCATGAGACGTAGGTCGTTTTGTACATTGGTGCTGTTGCTCGCAGTTCTGCCCACGATGGGCTGTTTGTTCCGCACGCGTCCGGTGGAGGAAACCTACTCCAAGGCTCCGCTGAAGGAATCGTCCCAAGCGGCGTTGATTGATGTCATCAATCAGCAAGCGCGGAAGATCCAGTCACTACAGGCCACGGTCGATATCGACACCTCCGCGGGCGGCGCGAAGAAGGGCCACGTCACCGACTACAAAGAAATCCGCGGCTACGTGCTTGCGCGGAAACCGGCGATGCTGCACATGATCGGCCTGCTGCCAATCGTGCGCACCACGGCCTTCGACATGGTGAGCGACGGCCAGGAGTTCAAGCTGTGGATTCCGCCGAAGAACCGCTTTGTGATCGGAAGTAATGCGGTGCAAACATATAACCCCGATCAGCCGATGGAAAACATTCGTCCCCAGGATATCTACGACGCGATCCTGATCAGCCCAATCGACCCCGAACATGAGATTGCCGTGCTGGAGAATGGCGAAGAGATTCTGCACGATGCTAAAGGCCATCGCGTCTTGCAGGAAGATTATGAACTGATCGTCATCCGCAAGGTGGACGGGAACGAGGGGGTGTTGTCGCGTAAGATCGTTTTCAGCCGCACCGACCTGCTGCCGCATCGGCAATACATTTATGACGACCAGCACAATCTGGTGACCGACGCCAGGTACGCGAGCTATAAAGAGAATGACGGCATCAACTTTCCCTCGCGTATCGAGATTTTCCGGCCGCAGGAGGAGTACGACATTACCCTCAACATGTTGAAGCTGGAGATCAACAAGCCGCTGCGGGACGATCAATTTGGGCTACAGCAGCCGCCCGGCGCAGAGGTAGTGCGTCTCGATAAGCCGCAGCCGCAGTCGAGTAAGGTGACGCCGCCCGTAGAAAACAGCAAGTAGCAAATGGCCATCGGGGCGATAACCCCTGGCAATGCCTAACTGCTGCATCCAGTTCCCGAGCCCTAGTTCCCGAACCTATGATGAACAAAATGATTGTCGCCAACCTCGTGCATCGGCCGATCCGGTCGCTGATCAGCATCGTGGCCATTGCTCTGGAAGTTGCGCTGATTCTGCTGATCGCTGGGCTGTGCTACGGCATCATGAACGATCAAAAGTTTCGGACGGCAGGCATTGGCGCGGACGTGATTGTGCAGCCTCCGGGGTCTTCGTTTCTGGCCGGCATCAGCGGTGCCCCAGTGTCGGTGAAGGTAGCGGACGTCTTGCGCCGATTGCCGCACGTGTCGGTGGTCAGCCCCGTGATTTGGCAGATTTCCAGCAGCGGCGGATTGGAAGTAATCGATGGTATCGATATTGCGAGCTTTCAGGCTCTAGGAGGGCCGTTTCAATACGTTCAAGGCGGACCGTTCCAGAGTCCGAATGACGCTCTGGTGGACGATTACATCGCTCGTCAAAAACATGTGAAGGTCGGGGATACGATGGAGATTCTGAACCACGACTTCCGCATCTCTGGAATTGTGGAGAATGGCCGAGGCGCCCGCAAATTTATGCCTCTCGCCACGCTGCAGGATTTAGTCGGAGCCAAGGATAAGGCTTCGGTTTTTTATGTAAAACTCGACGATCCCACCAATGCCGATCAAGTGGTGAATGAGGTAAAGAATCAGCCTGGCATGGAAAAGTATTCGGTGCTCTCCACACCCGACTATTTGAGCATGATGACGCCGAGCCATTTGCCGGGATTCCGAGCGTTCATCGGCGTAGTCATCGGAGTCAGCCTGATCATCGGCTTTCTTGTGATTTTCCAATCTATGTATGCAGCGGTAATGGAGCGGACGCGCGAGATCGGAATCTTGAAGGCGATGGGTGCTTCGAAGTTTTATATTGTGAGCGCGATTCTGCGTGAGACTGGCTTGCTGGCCGTGTGTGGCATCGTACTGGGTATCGTGTTCAGTTTAGGAGCGGCGTGGGCAATTCGCCACCGTTTTCCGCTGGTGCAGGTTGTGGTCACCCGAGATTGGATCGGCTGGGCGATGCTGGTCGCCGTGCTGGGAGCGATCATTGGAGCGCTTTACCCTGCATTCAAAGCGGCGGGGAAAGATCCAATTGAGGCGCTGGCGTACGAGTAGCAGTTAGCAATCGTACCGTCGATTGCTAACTGCCAATCGTGACTGATTTATGTAATCCTGATTTTACGGCGCAGTCACGCTGTATTGCACCACAATGTTGACTTCAAATGGGTGCCCGTTGCACGTTGTGGCGATGCTTCCTGGTATTACGCTCAGGACGAGCGGATCGCCGGCCGGGAAGGGCACGCTGATCACGCCGGTATCGTTTGAGACAGGACCGCCTCCGTTGGATTGGGGGATGCGCAATTCAATGCTTGTTGTGCCGTCCGTGACCTTGATGCCGGGGAGCACAGTGCAACCGGTGCCGGTGCCCGCAGCGGCCAGTTGGATCCGATTGATTGTGATTGCAGTGGCAGGCGTGAACTCGCTAACGATGCCATTTGCATTGGGGACGAACGGTTTCACATAGTCTGTGAAAATATAAATCTTGCTGCTCCATACGTTTTGCGCGTGGAGTGGGAGTACCAGAAAACACAACGCCAGATTCAGCAGAAACAGTTTTTTCATTGGAAGAGCCTCCTGGGATCGAGTCGTCTACGGTTGTCGTTGGGGATACGCGCGAGAGAGCAGGATTATCCTCGACCCCTGATTCGCTGTCAATACGGTTCGGTCCTGTTGAAGTTTCCGGCGGCGGAAGCTGATTAAGACGATAACTCGTTCTGGGCTAGTCTTTTCGTTGACAACTGTTTGCCAGCTACGGTATCTTTAAAGCTTTGGGAAGTCTCGCGGTTGCCCGCCTGATGGTCTGGCGTCCTCGCCGGGGAATCAACGAGCGGTCTTCTTTGTTACTTCAATCGCGTTTCGCATTTTTTTCATTCTGGGAGAGTTCAGATGTCAACCTATTTCCCCAAAGCGGGGGAAATTGTGCGCAAGTGGTACGTCGTGGATGCAGATGGGCAGACGCTCGGGCGTTTGGCCTCGCAGGTGGCGCGCATCCTCATGGGCAAAGAGAATCCGCAGTACACGCCCTTCCTCGATACTGGCGATCATGTGATTGTGGTGAATGCCGAGAAGATTAGAACGACCGGCATGAAGTCGGAACAGAAACAGTATCACCACTACACGGGTTATCCCGGCGGTCTGCGTACTGAGGATTATCGCAAGCGTCTGGCGCGCAGGCCGGAAAAAATTATCGAAGACGCAGTGCGGCGCATGTTGCCGAAGAACAAGCTCGCGGCTCACATGCTGTCGAAGTTGAATGTGTACAAAGGCGACAAGCATCCTCACGAGGCGCAGAAGCCGCAGGCGTTTCAGTTGGAAGTAAGGGCGTAGGCGCTTTCCGCGCGAGAGCTGAGGAAATGGAGATCCTTCGCTCCGCCTGAAAAGCGGCTGCGCTCAGGATGACAAGTAAAGTTTAGATTCAAAAGATCAAAGGCTCGCTTCTGGGATTCAAGCTAGAAGCTAAGAGCTAGGAGCTGGAAGCTAAATGGCGGAATTGGTTCAGTATTACGGAACGGGACGGCGGAAGCGGGCAATCGCGCGAGTGTATTTGCGTCCGGGCAGCGGGGAATTCAAGGTCAACGGACGCGCTTTCGAGGAGTACTTTGTGACACCGGCGCAACGCTCGGCGGCGAAGGCGCCGTTAGCGTCGACGGATACGGGAGCCTCGTTCAACATCGTCGCCAGTGTGCTGGGCGGTGGGGTGCGCGGTCAGGCCGATGCAGTAAAGCTCGGCATTGCGCGTGCCTTGATGCAGTTCAACGCGGAACTGCGCGGCAAGCTGAAGTCTGAAGGCTTGGTGACGCGCGACTCGCGCGGTAAAGAACGCAAGAAGTATGGACAGAAGGGCGCACGGAAGCGCTTCCAGTTCAGCAAGCGGTAATTGTTCGTGTCGCGAGACCGAGATTCCTCCGCCCTCGCTTTCGCTCAGGGGTCGGAATGACAAGGTTTGGGTTTGGCTAGAAGCTAAGAGCTAGAAGCTAATAGCTGGTTTTAGGTGTTCAATTCTTCCCGAGCCTCGCGGCGCGGGGACGGGAATGGCAATCGGGAAGTAAAGTTTCAAACGTTTCCAAGGTTTCAAGGTTTCAAAGAAAAGGCGCAGGGCGCTCGGACTTTGAAACATTGCAACCCTGAAACTCCGAAACCTTGAATTTCCGATGCAGACTAAATAAGGAGGTTCATTGGCTACTATCACCATGAAGGAGTTGCTCGAAGCGGGAGTTCACTTCGGGCATCAGACGAAGCGCTGGAATCCCAAGATGAAGGAATACATCTTCGGAGAGCGCAATGGGATCTATATCATTGATCTGCAGAAGACATTGAAGATGTTTAAAGAAGCGTCGAAGTTCGTCCAGGAACTGGCGGCCGACGGCAAGATTGTGCTGTTCGTGGGAACCAAACGCCAGGCGCAGGATGCCATCGCCGAAGAGGCCACGAAGTGCGGAGGCTTCTACATCAACCAGCGCTGGCTGGGCGGACTGCTTACCAACTGGGTTACGGTGCAGAAGTCGGTGAAGCGGCTCAAAGAGCTCGACGAGATGGCCACCGACGGCCGCTACGAGTTGCTGCCGAAGAAAGAAGTGATCAAGCTCGAGCGCGAACGCAAGCACCTGCAGGCTAACCTCGCGGGCATCAAGAATATGAGCCGTTTGCCCGATGCCGTCTTCGTGATCGACTCGAACAAAGAGCAGATCGCGGTGCGCGAGGCGCGCAAGCTGGGTATTCCGGTGGTCGCGGTGGTCGATACGAATTGCGATCCCAGTGAAGTGGATTATGTGATTCCGGGTAACGACGACGCGTTGCGTGCGATCCGGCTGTTTACGTCAAAGATTTCGGAGTCGATTGCCGAGGGCGCGCAATTGATGACCGATAAGCAGGTCGCCGACATGACCGCGGCTACGGAACAGGCCCAGGCCCGTGAAGCGCAGCAGGCCGAAGATGCCGCAGCCGCGCTCGAACTTCGCTCCCAGGAAGCGGCGGCTGCGTCTGATCTGGTGGACATCGGCGAAGACATCAGCATGGAAGAAGTGCTGGGTCCGGGGACGCACAAGAAGCCCGTTGCCAACGAAGACGCCGAGATCCATAAGGTGGAGAGTCAGACGGTTTAGAAATCGTCCTTGGTCAGCTGCCGTTAGTCGTCGGCGCACAAATGATTCGAAAGTGCACGTCGCACAAATGATCTGAAAGGGCACGGCTTTAGCCGTGCCGCTGAGAGCGACGAAAGATTCGGGCTTTAGCCCCTGAGGGATTCTCTCAGGCGAGAAAACAAACCGGGCGTTTGACGTTAGACCCGCGCGGGTCGTCCGGCGCGGGTCAAAGTTTGTTAGAGGCAAGGTTTCAAAGTTTCACAGGTTTCAAGGCTTCAAAGATATTGAAGTTCTCATAAGAAGAAAAAGGAATCATTAGAGCTATGGTAACTACAGCTACTCTCGAACCCGACGACGACAAGCGCCCGAATATTTCTGCAGCGCAGGTGAAAGATCTCCGGGAAAAGACCGGGGCACCGATGATGGATTGCAAACAGGCCCTGACGGAAGCCAAGGGCGATATGGAGCAGGCGGTTGTGATTCTGCGCAAGAAAGGCGTGTCGGTCGCGGCTAAGAAGGCGACGCGCGTGACCAGCGAAGGCTCAGTCACCAGCTACATCCACGCCGGCGGCAAGATTGGCGTGCTGGTCGAGGTGAACTGCGAAAGCGATTTCGTGGCACGCACCGACGACTTCAAGGAACTGGTGCACGACATCGCCATGCACATTGCGGCCAGCGATCCACGCTACGTCCGCAAGGAAGATGTAACGCCCGCAGACTTCGCACGCGAGAAGGAGATCTTTCTAGCGCAAGCCGTCGCCTCTGGGAAGCCGCCGAATATCGCGGAGAAAATGGTCGCCGGGAAGATGGAGAAGTTCTACGAAGAGGTCTGCCTGCTGGAGCAGCCCTTCATCAAAGACCAGACGATGTCGATTGCGCAGCTCATCGCCGCAAAGATCGGCAAGCTGGGCGAAAACATCAGTGTGCGTCGCTTCGCGCGCTTCAAAGTCGGCGATGCGGGCGAGACTGTTGCTACTACTAAGCCCACAGAACAGAAAGCCGAGTAATTTTCAGGCGCCCGAAAGGGGCGCCTTTTTTGTGTTTGTTGCGAGAGCGAGGTACCTCGCGACAGCCGGTTCTACGAACCTACATGACTCTTACTGCCCCCGCTTTCAAGCGCGTTCTGCTCAAGCTCTCCGGAGAAGCCCTGGCTGCCGAGCAGGGCTTTGGTGTCGATAACAAACGCATTCACGAGGTCGCGGCGGAATTAGCCGACGTGCACAAACTGGGAGTGCAGATCGCGATCGTTGTGGGTGGCGGCAATTTCTTCCGCGGCGTTGCTGACCAGGCCAGGGACATGGACCGCGTCTCCGCCGATCACATGGGAATGTTGGCTACAGTGATCAACGCGCTGGCGCTGCAGGATGCTCTTGAGAAGCAAAAAGTGTACACCCGTGTGCAGACGGCGATTGAGATGAACCAGGTCGCGGAGCCGTTCATCCGGCGGCGCGCTATCCGTCATCTGGAAAAAGGCCGCGTGGTAATCTTCGCCGGCGGCACGGGCAACCCCTACTTCTCCACTGATACGGCAGCATCTTTGCGCGCCATGGAGATCAAAGCCGACGCGATTCTCAAAGCCACGAAGGTTGACGGTATTTATGATGCGGACCCCATGAAAGTGAAGGACGCCAAGAAATTTACCGACATCACATACATGGACGTCCTGAAGCTGGGGCTTAAAGTGATGGATTCCACGGCCATCAGCTTGTGCAAGGATAACGACTTGCCGATCATTGTCTTCAATCTGAATCATCACGGCAACATCCGTCGCGTTGTCCTTGGCGAGAAGATCGGATCGAGGGTGGGTGCGTAATATTTTGCCACGGATCTCACGGATTCAAACGGATTCATGATTCCTGGTCCGTGACGATCCGTGAAATCCGTGGCAGCTTTGTGTTGGGTTTATAATGCAACGTTTTGATTCTTAACCTCCTACGGAGCTCCCTAATATGGCTCAAGCGACCATGGCCGCGATTCCGGGCCTAAAAGAAACTTACGTACAACTGAAGACACGCATGGACAAAGCGGTGGAAGATTTCCGCAAGGCGATGGCGGCCACGCGCACCGGGCGCGCCTCGGTTCACATGCTGGACAGCGTGAACGTCGATTATTACGGCTCGCAGATGCCGCTAAATCAGATCGCCCAGGTGCACGCGCCGGAACCGCAGATGATTACAGTGCAGCCTTTTGATCCGTCTCAGGTGGGGGTGATCGAGAAAGCGATTCGTTCCGCCGAGCTTGGCCTGAATCCGATGAATGACGGAAAGCTGATTCGCGTGCCGGTGCCCGCGCTCACACAGGAGCGCCGACAGGAGATGGTGAAGCATCTGCACAAAGTTCTTGAAGAGCATCGTACCGCAGTACGCAACATTCGCCGCGATGGCAACGATGCTATCAAGAAAGCGATGAAAGACAAGAAGATCACCGAGGATGACGAAAAGCGATCGCTGGATGAAATCCAAAAACTGACCGACGATGAAATCAAGAAGATGGAAGAGATGAGCAAGGCCAAAGAAAAGGAAGTTCTCGAATTAAATTAGACCGAATCCTAGCGCCGGTGACAAAAATCGCTCCTGTTTGCTGAGGTTGCTCGAAACTCATGTACATGTCCCAACTCCCGCCGCTCTCGCCGACCTGAACAAGTCCATATAATTCAGGTACTTAGCCGAGTTCCGGCTCTGGGAGCGCTTCCAGTAACCGGAACCACGGTTACGCGACATCCTCGCAATCAGCGTGTTCTCATCTTCGTGAAGTAAATTGCGGCTCCCCCTGGCGTCACACCAAACCTCTGAATAGGAGTTTGCTATGAAACGAATTCTTGGGATTACCCTGTCCTTTGCTCTCCTGATGCTGGGAGTGGGCTGCAGTTCATCGTCGACTTCGTCGACATCGCCCACGTCCCCGTCCTCACAACCGGCGACCGTATTCGTGACCGGCGAGGATGCTCCGTTGGCCTCGGTCGTCGGCTTTAATGTCACCATCAACTCGATCACTTTGAATGGCACTAATGGCACGCCGCAGGTGTTGTCTACACCTACGACGGTCGATTTTGCGCGCCTTCTAGGCCTTCGTTCTCCGCTGGGATTCAACTCAGTGCCTGCGGATACCTACAATAGCGCCACGTTTTCGTTGTCGAGCCCAGTGATTTCTTATGTGCAGTTAAACCCGGCTCCGACCGTGGTCCCCATGAACGCGACCTTTAGTCCGACCACAGACACATCCACGCAGACCACGGTTACGGTGAATTTTCCTTCGCCGATGGTTGTCAGCAGCAATGGCCTGGCTGGGTTGAGAATGGATTTTGACATTCGCCAATCGGTTGCTCTCGACGGTACGGGCGCGATTACAGGCGTAGTGAACCCAACCATCTATGTCAAAGCAGTGAAGGCCAGCGATCCTGACGGTCAGGTTACTGATCTCACGGGTGGCTTGGTCTCGGTGAATGCGGCCGGGAATTCGTTCCTGATCCAGGGCCCGTACGGACACCAGTTAACGATTGACGTTAGCAGCAGCACCCAGTTCAATAGCGGATGGAGCATCAACAATCTTGCCGCTCCGGCGATTGTGGGCGTCCAAGGCGCGTTCCAGGCCGATGGCAGCTTGATGGCCAGCGGAGTGGAAGTCATCACGACCGCGCAGTCGTTCGTTTCGGGGCGAGTGCTCCAGTTGGTTAACAACGGGTCAGGCCAGGCGCAGCAAGTGACGATGTGGGTGGGTGAGACCGGTGCGGACATGGTCAGCGACGTGGACACGATCCAGACGTTCGACATCAGCAATGTGGACACGTATGAAATCTGCTTCCTGGATGGAGTGATCACCAATGCCCTGTTTAACAATACCTCCATTGAAGTAGGCCAGCGCATCTTCATCGGCGGCAGCTTCGTCAACCCAACCTTTACGCCGACGATGATTTCGCTGCGGCGCCAGGGTGTTTACGGTCTGTTCGACACTGGAACTGTTACCGTCAACAATGGCAACAACGGTAGCTTCCTGCTGTTAAACGACGGACTGGTAGGATACTCGGCGGGTGGACCGGTGACGGTCAACACCTTCAACTTCACCTATTTCTACGACCTCACGGGGCTTAACCAGCTGCAAACCACCAGCACGCAGATTCCTTTGATCACGCACGGTCTGCTGCTGAAAGACCCGATCGGCGGGAACATCGAGTTCTACGCAGGGCTGGTGGCGGATCCTCCGCAACCTTCCAGCAACTGAACTCTCAATTGAAACCTCAGCGCAGAAACGGCGGAAGCCTCAGGCTTCCGCCGCTTCTTTTTGCTGCGGCCCGCGAGGGCCGCCCTTTTTTCGTCCGCCGGTTTCCCCGCAAGGGGCCGGTATAATGAGCCGCAGCTTCGAAGCGGGGAGGCAATCTAGAATGCTCGCTGGCATCGTTTCGTTGATTTCGTTTCGCTTACAGTTTTGTTGGTTGGAGAAGCCGCCGTGCCAAAACTTGTCCATCAGAACGCATTTTCCGTTATCGGTATCTCCGTGCGCACCAGCAACGCGAAGGAAGCGACAGGCGACGGCGTCATAGGCAAACAATGGCAGAAATTCTTTCAGGAAGGCGTGCTGCAACAAATTCCTAACAAGGTCGACAGCAACATTTATGCGGTTTACAGCGATTACGCCAGCGACAAGAATGGGGAGTATTCCCTTACCCTGGGCGCCAGGGTTCCCGATGGTTCGGCCGTCCCTGCCGGTTTTGTTCTGAAAACGGTGCACGCTGGGAGCTACAACTTTGTGACGAGCGACCAAGGGCCGGTTGCCAAGGTTGTGGTTGCCGCGTGGCAGCGCGTGTGGGAAATGGAGGACAAGCACGCCCTCGGCGGCGCGCGGGCCTACCAGACTGACTACGAATTTTACGATCAGCGCGCCGCTAATCCGCAGGACTCCCAGGTCGATCTCTACATTGGGTTGAAGTAGTTACTGAGAGTTTTCTTCACACGGTTCTCCTTGGGTGTTCCACTTATAATGAAAGGTCAATGAAACGGATTGTCCATGCCGCGTGTCCTCACGACTGCCCCGATGCTTGCGGGGTATTGATAACGGTCGAGCATGGGCGCGCGACGAAGATTCAGGGCGATCCGGGGCATCCAGTCACGCGGGGATTCTTGTGCGCGAAAGTCGCGAAATATCTCGATCGGGTTTACTCGCCGGATCGCGTGCTGCACCCGATGCGGCGGATTGCGGCGAAGGGGCTTGCGGCTGCCCCCAAACAAGAAGCGCAGGTCTGGGAGCGTATCACTTGGGATGAGGCACTGGATGAGATTGCTTCGCGTTTCCGCAGCATCATCGCGGAGTTCGGCGGCGAGGCGATTCTGCCTTATTCGTATGGCGGAACGCTGGGCGCGATCAACGGCGCTTCCATGGATCGCAGATTTTTCAGCCGCCTGGGCGCCTCAGAGCTTGAGCGCACGATTTGTTCTTCGGCGGGTGAAGCTGGACTCGAATCGGTAATGGGAGTGAAGCTCGGCACCGAGCCGGAGCAATTCGTCCACTCGCGCTACATCATCGCGTGGGCCTCGAACATTCATGGAAACAATGTTCACCTGTGGCCGTTTATCGAGGAGGCGCGGCGCAACGGCGCCAAGTTGGTAGTGATCGATCCTTACCGCACGCGGACAGCGGCATGTGCCGACTGGTACCTTCCCATCAATCCAGGCACCGATGGAGCACTCGCACTCGCGATGATGCACGTGATCATCGGCGAAGGACTGCACGATGCCGATTACGTCGCAAAATATACGCTCGGCTTCGATCAACTTTGCGAAAAAGTGAAAGCCTATTCGCCGGAGCGAGCGTCGCGCTGGACGGGGATCGCCGCAGAAGATATTCAGAAGCTGGCGCGGGAGTATGCCACGGTTCGGCCTTCGGTAATCCGGGTGAATTATGGTGTGCAGCGGTCCGAGGGTGGCGGCATGGCAACGCGCGCGATTTCGATGCTGCCGTGCATCATTGGATCGTTGAAAGAAGTTGGGGGTGGGATTCATTTATCGACGAGCGGTGCATTTGACCTAAATAAGAACGCATTGAGGCGACCTGATCTGCAGCCCGATCTGCAGCCCGATCTGAAGCCAGATGAACTCCAGAGGCCACCGCGAGTGGTGAGCCGAGTGGTAAGCATGGTTCGGCTGGGTGAGGCGCTGAACAACTTGAGCGATCCACCGCTGAAGGCGCTGATCGTCTACAGTTCCAATCCAGCAGCTGTTTGCCCAAATCACAACGAGGTGGTTCGTGGGCTCAAGCGCCCGGATTTGTTTACCGTGGTTCACGAGCAATTCTTCACTGACACCACCGACTATGCCGACATCGTGCTGCCCGCGACTACATTTTTCGAGCACAAGGATCTGCAGACAGCTTACGGACACTATTACCTGCAGGTGTCAGATCAGGCCATCGAGCCGTTGGGCGAGTGCAGGCCGAATGTTGAGGTATTCCGCGCGCTGGCAGGTCGCATGGGATTTCATGACTCGTGTTTCGGCGAGACCGTTGACGAGATGATCGACGGAGCACTGGCGTCGAACAATCCTTGGTTGGATGGAATTACGCGCGACCGATTGGAAAGGGAAGGGCAGGTTCGGTTAAACTTCACGGCGTCCGGCGATCGGCCTCCGGCTTCCGGTTCTGCCATTACTGGTGCAAACGAGGTTGCACCGGAGGCCTTTCTTCCTTTCGCTCAAGGGAACTTCCGCACGCCTTCGGGCAAGGCTGAACTCTACAGCGAGGCGATGAAAGCGCTGGGTCTTGATCCGGTTGCCGAGTTCACGCCTCCGACAGAATCACGGCATGGAGGGCAGGGTCCTGCTTTCCCGCTGGAGCTTCTAGCGCGCAAGGCAGACAACTTCCTGAACTCAAGTTTCTCAAATATCGCCTCGATACAAGCCATGGAGGACACAAACCTTCTCGAAATCAATTCAGCCGATGCTCGCGCGCGAGGAATTGCCGACGGCGACACGGTGAAGGTATACAACCGCCGCGGAGAAATCTTTTTGCGGGCTCGAGTGGACGGTGCAGTGCAACGGGGAGTGGTGTCAGCCAGGCTGAATTGGGCGAAGCTCGGTCCCGGATTTAGAAATATTAATGTGTTGACCTCAGAAAAACTTTCCGATCTGGGCAACTCCGCGACGTTTTATTCCGTCTTGGTTGAGGTGGAGGCAGCGGTCAATGTCTAGTGGTCAGTCGTCAGAGAGTGTTAAAGACTATAAATCGCCGTTCTCAAAACACTGAAGAACTATATGCTGTTCACTGGCCACTGATCACCGACCACTGAACTTGGACGCTTTCTCTTTCTCTACGTATAATGATGGTTTTCCCACATCCCAGAGGCTGAGGTCGTAGCGATTCATTTTTGCTCTCATGCAGATATTGCTGTGCCCCAGCGCGGCCAGCGTGCTTCCGACGTTACCCATCGTCCATCCCCCTCATTGGTACGGATTTTCGGAAGGTTGGCGTGGGCGCTGGGAGTCGCCCTCGTCCTTTTTCCGGGCACAACCAGCTGGGCGCAGACCGACGTAATTTCCAATATCTATGTCACCGGCAATCGAAGGATCCCTAAAGAAACAGTGCTGGCTCGCATTTTCACTCATCCCGGCGACGTCTATGATCCCGCCGCGTTGGAACGCGACTTCAACTCCCTCTGGAATACCGGCTACTTCGAGGACATCCAATTCACTCGCGAACAGACCGCTAAGGGATGGGATCTAACGATCCACGTTAAAGAAAAGCCGACTATCCGCGAAATCAATTATGTCGGCCTCAGTTCAGTTTCCACCAGCGACGTGCTCGACCGCTTTAAGGAAGCCAAAGTCGGACTGGCAGTGGAGAATCAGTATGACCCGACGAAAGTCAAGAAAGCGGAGGTGACCATTAAAGGCCTGTTGGCAGAGCATGGCCGGCAGTTTTCCACCGTCCGCACCGAGATTCGGCAGATACCGCCAGCCGCGGTTGGGATCACATTCGTGATCAAAGAAGGTCCCAAGGTTAAGGTGGGCAAGATCAAGTTCGAAGGCAACAAAAACGTTCCCACGCGGGTTCTGCGCTATTCCATGAAGAACCTGCGGCCTATCGGCATTCCGCACTCGATCTTCCTGGAAAATATCTTCGCCCGAACCTACGACGCCACCAAGCTGGACGAGGACACCGAACGCGTCCGCAATGAATATCAGAATCGTGGCTACTTCAAGGTCAGCGTGAACCAGCCCAAAACTCAGATTCACGATACCGGTCACGCGGGTCCCCACATCCCGCTTTTGCAGAGTGGGCCGGGCAAGGCGGTTGACATTACCATGCCGATCGAGGAAGGCGACCGTTACACTCTGGGCGGGATCACCTTCAAGAACAATAAGGCCGTACAAAATATCAAGGCCCTGCGAAATCTCTTCCCACTCAAGGACGGAGACATCTTCAGCAAAGAGAAAGTGGCCAAAGGTCTGGAGAATCTGCGTAAAGCTTACGGCGAACTGGGCTACATCAACTTTACTTCGATTCCCGATACGCACTTTGACGACGAAAAGAAACAGATCTTTCTCGATATTGATGTTGACGAAGGCAAGCGGTTCTATGTGCGCCGCATCGAGTTCCAGGGCAACACGACCACTCGGGACAAAGTGATTCGCCGCGAAATCGCTCTTGAAGAAGGAAACGTTTACAACTCGCGTCTCTGGGAGTTGAGCTTGCTGCGCTTGAATCAACTGGGATATTTCGACCAGTTGAAGCCCGACGATCCGAACACCACGACCCGTCAATTGGATGAGAAAGACGGGTTGGTCGACTTGACTTTGAAGGTCCACGAAAAGGGCAAGAACAGCATCGGCCTGAACGGCGGCGTGAGCGGACTGGAAGGGGCATTCGTGGGAATCAACTACTCGACCAACAACTTCCTTGGCCTGGGTGAGACGCTTTCGGTCCAGGCGAGCATCGGGAACCTGGCCCGTAGCATCCGGTTCGGTTTCACCCAGCCGTACATGTTTGACCGGCCACTGCAGTTCGGCTTCAACGTGTACTACAACAAGGTCAGTTACGACCAGGCCCGGCAACTCTCCATCTTCAGCGGACAGACTTTGAACTTGCCCAATGCTGTCCTGCAAAACCTGCAAAATTACACGCAATCAAGCGCCGGGTTTACCACATCATTAAGCTATCCGCTGCACCGATCGTTCAAGCGAGTCGGGATTACCTATTCTTTCGATCGGTCCTCTCTACTGGCCTTGAGTTCGGCCTCAAAAAACCTATTTGAGTTCATCGCCTTCCGTGGTATTTCCGGGCCAAATGCTTTGGAAGGAATTATCACCAGCAAGATCTTTCCAAATTTCTCCTTCAACACGGTTGACAGTCCCATCTCGCCCCATAGCGGAAAGGCTTTTAGCTTGGGCGCTGAGCTCGCCGGGATAGGGGGGACGGTCCGCTCGGTGCGGCCGGTCGTCCAGTTCACGCACTGGACTCCAGTGCAGAAACGCCGGAATACGGTCGGCTTCCGCGTCCAGGGATCTTTTATCAGCGGCTTCGGCGGGTTGGTTGCGCCACCGTTCCAGCGTTCCTACATGGGTGGCGAGAACGATCTGCGCGGCTTCGACATCCGTTCGGTTTCCCCGGTTGCCTTCCTGCCGAACGCAGGAGCGATCACCCTGACCAATCGCGACGGCACACCGGTGCTCAAAGATCCTCAGAATCCCCGCGCCGGTGCGGTCAGCATTCCGATACCTATCGATCAGATCGTCTTCCCCGGCGGAGACTTGAGCGTGGTGGCCAACCTTGAATACCGGTACACCATTTATGGGCCGGTGGCGCTGGCTCCATTTATGGACATCGGCATCGATCCCATCGTTCGAAAGTCGCAGTTGCAGATTGCGCAGGAGCAGTACACTGATGTCGTGGGTACACTATTCGGCTGTCCGGTACTCAACCAGAACCTGGGCACGGCCAATACTTGCGCTCCAGGCCACGTTTTGAGCCCTCCGCCGTCGCAGGATCTACAAGTATTGGGGACGACGAACTGGCGTCCCAGAATGTCCACGGGACTTGAGCTTCAAATGTTTCTGCCAGTGATCAACGCTCCGTTCCGAATTTACTGGGCCTACAATCCGCTGCGGCTGGATAGTGCGGCGAATCCGCCGATTCCAATTACGCCTTCGATGTTTCCACAGACTTGCAACCCCAAAACTGGTTGCCAATTAACCGCCGCGGGGGCTTATACGTTTAACCTGGCACGAAACGCGTTTTCGCCCAGCTTCTTACTGCGGGAGCCACGCAAGACGTTCCGCTTCACCGTGGCAACTACTTTCTAGTGGCGAGTTTGGTAGCCCATGTTTGACGGGGCTAAGGAGGCTCTCTATAATCAAAACGATCCACGCCATAGCACGAAGCTGATCCAGGGTGGACGGCACGTCCGCGACCCCGACGTGTGACGCTGGCAATCCGGTGCGCCGATTCCCGATAACGACTGACGGCGGCCATTTGCAAGAAACGCAAGATCAGGAGACGCGAGACGAAAACCTCGTGAGTACGGCCCAGCGTCGCCGGAAGAGGATAATCCGAGTTAATTCCAGAGGCTATTTACAGGAACTACAATGTTCCAAGGAGTTTAATCGATCCAATGACAAGCAAGTTTATGCGTTCAGTCCTGGCCATTGCCGTTAACTCACTGATCTCCGTATCAATGATTTCCGCATGGGCCCAAACCGCTGGCGCTGCTCCCGCGGGCCCAGCCAGTTCGCCCGCAACCACTACGCCTTCCGCAGCCATCGCCACCGGTACCGGCACGAAGATTGGGACCATCAACATTGAGCAAGCTGTGTTTGCCAGCAACGAGGGCCAACGTGACTTTGATGCCCTGAAAAAGAAGCTGGATCCGAAACAAAACGAATTAAAATCTCAGAACGACGAACTCGAGAGTTTGCAAAAGCAATTGCAGACCCAGGGCGACAAGCTAAACGAGGAGGCGCGCACCAGCCTGGTCAAGCAAATCGAGACCAAGAAGAAGTCCTTCGATCGCGCCGTGCAGGACGCACAGGAAGACGCCCAGAATCAGCAGAAGGAAATTTTCCAGCGCATTCTGCAAAAGATGGCGCCGGTGATCGTGAAGCACGCGCAAGAGGGCGGCTACGCAATGATCGTCGACACTTCCAACCCCTGGCCGCAAAGCCCGATCTTGTGGTACGGAGAAGGGGGCGACATTACCAAGGCGGTGGTCGAACTCTATAACACACAGTCTGGCGTTCCGGCTCCCGCATCTTCTGGCGCGGCACCCAAGCCTGCGGCGCCGAGGCCGACGACGCCGAAGCCAGCTGCTCCGAAGCCGACCGTGCCACCACAGTAGTTTTCTGCGTAGTTGAATGACGACAGTTGAATGAGACACCGAGTGTGTCGGGAAAGTTCCCAAAAAGCCGCGCGCAGCGCGGCTTTTTTCTTTGCTCGCGTCAATCCGGACGCGGTGGTCATGGTGTCTTTATCTGCAACGCATTCAACAAGGAGGACACCATGTTTGAACGAGCACTGCTTGACTACACGGCCAATTCGTCGTGGGATGAGCGTTCGCGCCGCGGACTTACAGCCTTAACATCATTTGGCCTGCAGACTCTCGCTGTCGGGCTGCTGCTAATCCTGCCACTGCTCCGTCCGCAGGGTTTGCCCTTGTTCCGCCAGCTCTCGATTCCCGTCAGTCTGGCACCACCGCTGGGAGGGCCCCCCAAATCCAGAACTAACGCCGGTGGGAATCCGGCTGCACCCAGCAATCCCGCGGATATTTTCTTGAGACAGCCACAGCGAATTCCGGGTCACATAGAGACTGGCAACGATGATGTTCCACCCCAGGTTGGAAGTGGTGGTCCCGAGATTCCAGGAGCATTGGCTGGAACCGGTGGTCAAGATGGAGTGCTCCGATCCATCGGAACCGGTTCGCGTCCGATTATTCCCGCGGCGCCCGCGCCAGTCGTACATTCGGTCCACGTGTCGCACATGAGTGAAGGTGACCTGGTGCGGAAGGTTCTACCAACGTATCCCCCGCTCGCCCGAAGTGCGCGCATTCAGGGGACGGTCCTGTTGCAGGCGACGATAAGCAAAGTAGGCACCATCGAAAATCTTCAACTGCTCTCCGGCCATCCCATGCTTGCACCGGCGGCGATCGAGGCTGTGCGCCAATGGCGCTACCGGCCCTATATCTTGAACAACGAACCCGTCGAAGTAGAGACGCAGATCACGGTGAACTTCTCGCTGGGCGGAAACTGATCCGGGACGGTTCATGGAACGATTTTGGGAAGGGCGACTCGACCGGGAGTAGTCCAAGCGTAACCTGAGGGCGCGCATTACTCCCGCTATAATCGAGCCCAGTGGCGACAACTGTAGAAATCTTGAGCCGCGTGGCGACGCGCCCCACATGGGCCGAAGTTTCGCTGAACACATTGCGGCAAAACTTCCGCACGGTCATGAAGCATGCGGGCACGAGTGTGACCGTGTGTGCAGTAGTAAAGGCCGACGCCTACGGGCATGGCGCCGTGGAATGCTCACGTGCTCTGCAGGCCGAAGGCGCGCGCTGGCTCGGCGTGACGTCGCTCGACGAGGCTATCCCGCTGCGCGAGGCTGGGATTGAATCGCGAATTCTACTGATGACAGGTTTCTGGCGCGGCGAAGAAGGAGAAATTGTGCGCCAGCAGCTCACTCCCACCGTATGGGAACCGTGGCACATCCAGGCTCTAGAGCATGCCGCCGCGAACGGGGCCTTTCGCCAAGCTGTGCACCTGAAGGTGGACACGGGAATGGGTCGGCTGGGCGTAGCGCTGGATGAACTTCCTGCTGTGCTAACGGCTCTCAGCGCGGCTCCGCATCTCAATCTTGAAGGTCTCTCCACTCATCTTGCTTCGTCGGAAATTATGGACGCGCCTTCGGTGGCCGAGCAGGAGCGCCGTTTCGAAGACGCGCAACGCATGGTGCGAGCTGCCGGCTTCGATCCAACGTTGATACACGTAGCAAACACCAGTGCCCTGATCTCGCGCCGCGAGACCTGGAACAACATGGTGCGGCCCGGCATCGCGTTGTACGGATATTATTTGCCATTCCATCGCGCGGGCAGGGAAGTAAGCGGCGGCACTCTTCGCCTTCCCGTGAAGCCGGTGCTTACCTGGAAGACGCGAATTCTCTCCATGCGAAACTTCGCCGCCAATCAGGCTCTCGGCTACGGCGGAACTTACGTGACCAAGGCCGCGGCGCACGTCGCCGTGCTCCCCGTGGGATACGCCGACGGATACAACCGGCAGCTCTCGAATCGCGGCCGCGTGATCGTCCGCGACCACTACGCGCCGATCATCGGCAGCATCTCGATGGACCTCACGCTGGTGGATGTGACTGGAATTCCTGGGATTGCTGTCGGCGATGAAGTAATTCTGCTCGGAGGCAGCGACGGTCTGAGCATCGATGCCCTCGAACACGCGCGCTTGGCCAACAGTTCGCCGTACGAAATTCTCTGCAATATTTCCAAGCGCGTGCCGAGAAAGTACGGGAACTGACCTCGGGAATTGCTTCAGCGGCAGTCTGCAATGGACGATTCGGGCCTCTTCGAGTCATACCGCACCCGGCACGATGGCCGCGATCGTGGCAACGCCAACCGAACACCAGCTTCGCTTTCGCCTCGGATACCAGAGTCGGCCCAAACCGCGTATTCCTGATTAGCGAAGGAATAGGCGACCTGGTACTCCACCCTCCACGTTAGCTCTCCGCCCCACAATGTCTCAATGCCATGGTCGGCTATGATTCTTGTGTCCCGAACGGTTCCCTGCGCAAGAGGCCATCTCGCCTCTCCCGAACCTCGGTGCAAGAAGGCAAATAATACGAGGACGAGAGCCCCTGCGGTGATGGATAGCGCCGTTGCACGAATATCGATCGTCCATCCAGGGAGATGAGGAACGGCTTTCTCGTTTGGTTTAACAGGCGGCTCCATATTGAATAGGCCTGCGCCCACATCGCGATGCTGGCGAATTTATACCGGTCACACCGTCTGCCGTTTCTGAGCTTCCATGTACTTGCGCAGGACCGCGTTCATCGTGGTCTGGTAACCGCGGCCATGCTTGCGGAAGAATGTCAGCACGTCAGGGTCAACGCGCAAGGTAATCTGCCTCTTCGGACCCGGCCAGAAGATCGCATTCTTGAAAAAATCAGGCCCGAGTTCTGGCGCATCGGAAAAATCTATGTCGGAATCCCGCATGGCGTCAATCCGCTTCCAATCTGTCTTGGATCGCTTTTTCGTATTCTTTACATTCACGGCGGCTCGCCTTTCTTAGCGATATAACCCGAATGGTTTCCGCCCCACGCTCCACGAAGACGACGTGCGCGATCCGGCCTCGGATCATTCCGAGACCGGTCCAGCGCTTTTCTCCGTAGTCTTCGCGCGTGTCAGGTTCGTAGAAAAACCCGCCGCGAAACATCTCTTCGGCGTCGGCGAAGTCCAAGCCGTGCTTCCGGAGATTGGCACGGTTCTTGGCTTCGTCCCATTCAAGCTTGTCAAATGTCATTGTAACTCCAATCGTAGTTACAATCAAGCGCTCACTTCGCATAGATATCGCATTCGGTATGCGGTTCTCGGTGATAGATGTCACACGTTGTCTAAACATTTCTCCACGCCCGACCCATTTAAAGATCAAATGCCGACTGCTGACTGCGTATTGCACCCGTTGAATGATCCCGCCTGAGTTAATCTCTCTTCGCTTGTTAAACTAAGAGGCTGACACATGCCTTCGCGCTACTCACAATGGATGTATGACTGGGAGCACCGGCTCACTTCGATGGACAACAACCGCGTGGTGCGTGCGCTCGAATGGGGTGTCGAGTGGGCACGCGACTGGCCTTGCCGGAATGGCTGGCGTCCGGGGCAGGCGCCTGAAAATCCGGAGAAGTTTTTCCACGATTTCAACCAGCGCATCGTCGCGGGAAGCGATGAGTTTTATTCCTACGCGCGGCCCTCGGATTTCAGGCTGGAGACCCGCGAAGTAAAGGTTTTCTCCACGCGCGAGGTTCCCGATCCAAAGCTTGAAGCGAAAGTGAAGGGAACGTCCGCCGAGTTTCTGCGGTTCACTTCGCCCGTGCGCACGCCCTATCCCGAGAACAATCTGGTAAATGCACGCTGGTTTCCAGCGCGCGGAAGGCGAGCCATGGTTCTGTTGCCGCACTGGAACGCGGACGCGATCGCTTACAACAGTTTCTGCCGCGTGCTGAACATGCTGGGCATTGCCGTGCTTCGGATGAGCATGCCCTATCATGACATCCGCATGCCCGCCGAAACGAGCCGCGCTGACTACGCGGTTTCCGCCAACATTGGGCGCACGCTCGATGCCCTGCGTCAAGGAGTCGCCGATATTCGAAGTTGTTTTGATTGGCTGGAGCAGCAGGGTTACAGCAAGCTGGGCATTTTGGGCACGAGTCTGGGCTCGTGTTATGCATTTATCGCGGCGGCGCACGATCCGCGGGTTCGTGCCGCAGTGTTCAACCATGCATCTACCTACGTTGCCGATGTGGTATGGCATGGCCAGTCGACGCGGCACATCCGCCAGGGAATCGAGCCGTCGATTGGCCTGGAGGAATTGCGACAGGCCTGGCTGGGCGTCAGCCCCATGTCGTATTTCGATAAGTTTGCCCGCTGGCCGAAAAAGTCTTTGATTATCTATGCGAAGTACGATTTAACTTTCCTGCCCGAACTTTCGCGCGGCGCGGTGGAAGAGTTTGAGCGGCATGGACTCGATCACAAAGTCGTTGTTCTGCCTTGCGGCCACTACACCACCGGAGAGACGCCGTTCAAATACATGGATGGATGGCAGATGGCTTCGTTCTTGCGAACGGCGTTTTGAGCAAACGCGGCGGCCGGAGCCGATGAAGCGGTAGAATGTGGAAATGGTGTCGAGCCGCGCGATTGATTTTGAAGAGGTGATGGAGTACCGCCGTGACGATTTCATAATCAGTACCAACCGTGAACGATTGAGTCTGAATGTGATTCACGGTTTTCTAACCAACTGTTATTGGGCCAAGGGCATTTCGCTTGAAGTCGTAGAGCGGTCGATCGAGCATTCGTTGTGCTTCGGCATTTACGAAGCTAACGGCGCGCAGGTTGGTTTTGGCCGAGTGGTCAGTGATTTTGCCACCGTTGCATATCTGGGCGATGTTTTCGTGCTCGAGTCGCATCGCGGTCGTGGATTAAGCAAGTGGTTGATGGAGTGCGTGATGAAACATCCCGCACTGCAGAACCTGCGGCGCTGGATTCTCTTGACCCGCGATGCACACGGACTATATTCGCGGTCGGGCTTTACTCCCGTCAAGTCTCCCGAGCGATATATGGAACTGCACCGGCCCGACGTGTACGAGGCTCGCTAAGGAAAAAATGATATGAAGAGTTCAACGAACATGTACCGTCCGCTGTACGAAGCCGATCCTCAAATCGCCGCCGCCATCGACAACGAAACCCGCCGTCAGCACGAAGGCTTGGAACTCATTGCCTCGGAAAATTTTGTCAGCGAGGCAGTGCTCGAGGCGGCAGGTTCGGTGTTTACCAACAAGTATGCCGAGGGATATCCCGGCAAACGTTACTACGGCGGCTGCGAGTTCTCGGACGTGGTTGAGAACCTGGCGCGCGACCGCGCCAAGCAGTTATTCGGCGCGGAGCACGCCAACGTACAGCCCCACGCCGGATCGCAGGCGAACATGGAAGCCTATGCCGCTGTGCTGCAGCCGGGCGACACGATTCTTGGCTTGAACCTGGCCCACGGTGGTCACCTTACACACGGGCATCCCTTGAACTTTTCCGGAAAGACCTACAAGATCGTCCCTTACGGCGTGACGAAGGAAACGGAAACGATCGACTATGACGCGTTGGAAAAGCTGGCAGAGGAGCATCGGCCGAAGCTGATCATCGGCGGCGGCAGCGCCTATCCGCGCATCATCGACTTCGCGCGCATGCGGCAGATCGCCGACAAAGTAGGTGCGCTCTACCTGGTCGACATGGCACATTTTGCGGGACTGGTGGCTGGTGGGGTGCATCCCTCTCCTGTGCCCCACGCGCACATCGTGACTTCTACTACGCATAAGACTCTGCGTGGGCCGCGAGCGGGCATGATTCTTTCCAAGGCCGAGTTTGCGGCGGCAATCGACAAAGTAGTTTTTCCCGGAATGCAGGGAGGCCCTCTGGTGCACATTATCGCCGCCAAGGCGATTTGTTTTCATGAGGCGATGCAGCCGGAGTTTCGCGACTACGCAAAGCAGGTCGTGACCAATGCGAAGGTGCTGGCGGAAACGCTGGCCGCAGAAGGTTTCCGCATCATTTCCGGCGGAACCGATACGCATGTGATGCTGGTCGATGTTTTCTCCAAAGGCATGCTGGGCAGCGAGGCCGAAAAGGCCCTAGGCGAAGCTGGAATCACCGTCAACAAGAATGCGATCCCATTCGACACGAACCCACCGCTGAAGCCGAGCGGCATTCGCATCGGTTCGCCGGCTCTGACCACACGCGGCATGAAAGAAGGGGAGATGCGGCAGGTCGGCCGCTGGGTCGCGGATGCGCTGCTTCACCGGACTGATGCGGCTGTGCTGGCGAGAATCAAAAAAGATGTGTTTGAGTTGTGCGAAACGTTTCCGCTGTACGCCGAGCGCAGGGCCAGGGCACAGGCGGAAGTGCGGGCGTAGTCGTCGCACTAGGATGGGGCCGTGGCTACGTGTCCTTCTTAGATTGAGCGCCGAAGTAAAAGCCAATCGCCGAGCCAAGCAAGCCCGTTACGGCAGGAAGAAGAATCTGCAGCATCTCCTTCGTCTCCTCCCAATGTTCTTTCGAACCAAGCGCTGCGACTGCTGCCGCGACTGCGAGCAGAATGGTAAGAGCGCCCAACAGCGATCCTGTCACCCATGCCCGGACAGACTCCTTCTTCCGTTCTGGGTTGTAAGGCTGCAGCTGGAAAATAGGTCCAGCTCTCGCCCGCAGGTCGATAACATCAATATTGTCATCAACTGGCATCAGCGTACCAGTCTTAATTCCTGCAACTCGCCCTTCCGCTCGATGAGAATCCGCTCGTCCGGGTTCTCATCGGCATCTACAATTAGTTTTGTCAGAGATAGCGCTTGCCGAAGTACGTCGGACACGTTAATACCTTGTCGCACAGCCAAATCCTTCAGGAGTTGATATTGCGGGGCGCTGAAGATTACATTGACCCGCCTGGGTTCTCCTGCGGCGCGACTGTCCTCATTCTTTTCCGACGCCGTCGCGGCCGTTTGAGGTGCCCTCGCGGTGTGCGCCGGCGGGCTGACGGGAATTGCTTGTCCTGGGTTTACTGGCACATTGGTAGGTTTCCACATATTGACTTCTCCTCAGACTAGCAATTTGTACGTATATTTTACGTATTTCGTATGTATGAGTCAAGCCAGCTGCAGAACCCAACTCTGGTCCCACTTTGGCGTCGTTTGCAGCCCGCGCTCTGTGGTTAAATGCCATCGGTGAAGATCGCCATCGACATCCGGCGGATGACCGAGTTCGGCGTGGGCACTTACATCCGCAACGTCGTCCGCACGCTAGGGCGACTCGACCTCGAGACCACGTATTTCCTCATCGGCTCACCGGCCAAAGTCAAGGAAATCGGTCCGCTGCCGCCTAACTTCCATACCGTGCCGCTCGCTGAGCCGGAGCGTTCCCTGAAAAGCTTTCGCGATTTTCGCACGGTTGTGAAGCGGCTCGAATGCGATTTGGTGCACATCCCGAATCTCTACTCGATTCCCCGCGCGCTCCCTTGCCCTTACGTAATGACTGTGCACGACATGCTGGAGCATTTGTCGCGGGCTCGCCAGCAGACTGGATTTTGGGGTTCGCTGCATTTCCAGTTGACGAAACAAGTTTTGCGTGGCGCCTCGCGCATCTTCGCGGTATCAAACTTCACCAAGATTGAGATGGAGAAACTTTTTAACATTCCTTCGGCTCGCATCGAGGTGGTTTACAACGCTATTGATGAACGCTTCCTTCGCGGACATGCGAGCGCGGTCGATCGTCAGCTGATTGCCGAGCGTTATCAGGTGACCTATCCCTTTTTGCTCTATGCCGGACGAATCAGTCCACACAAAAATGTTGTGCGTATGATCGAGGCATTTTCCGCACTGAAAACGGAGTTGGAAAAAGAGCAGGCATTTCCCGATCTCAAGCTGATCATTATTGGAGACGATGTTTCCGGCAATCCCGATCTGCGGCGGACCGTGATTCGAAGCGGCGTGCAAAACGATGTTCGTTTTCTGGGATTCGTGCCGGTCGAGGTGTTGCGCACGTTTTACGACCAAGCCAAGATTTTCATCTTCCCCTCGCTATATGAGGGTTTCGGTCTGCCTCCCCTTGAAGCGATGGCACACGGCACCCCGGTGGTGACTTCGAACGTTTCATCGTTGCCCGAAGTGGTCGGGAACGCCGCAGTGCTGGTGCACCCCGAGAACGTTTTCGAGATCATGCGTGCCCTGCACCGCGTTCTGCTGGATCAGCCATTGCGCGAAAAGATGAAAGAGCGCAGCTACCGGCAGGCGGCCAAATTTTCCTGGGAAAAGTCCGTACGCCGGATCATGGAGATTTATCAGGAAGTGCTCGCCGCGAAGGGTAATCCTGATTCATCCAAACCTGGTTTACCCAGACCGTCGGAGGCCGACAAGAGTAAGACCGCAGGCGTTGCGTAATGCCGCCCGTTCGCACTCCCGCAACCCGCGCTTAAGTACGATCTACTTCAGCAAAGGCTGGCCAGGCGATGCGATGGCGAGCTTGTGCAACTTGGCGGTAACCCGGTTGCGGTCGGCATCGGTTTGTGCGGCGGCAAGACGCTTGCGGAGGGTAGTGATCTTGTGCTGACGAGCGCGGCGCCGGCGAATCTCGGGCCGGCGACTAGGTGCTGACATGGGTTCTGCTCCTGGAAATGAATTAAGAAAATTGCGGCAGCCGGACCTGTAAGCCGAATTCTGTCCGCCGGATTGCTCCAGTGGGACGGTCATTCCTCTGGGCCACGCATCGCTGCGAGGCTCTAGCGACCTACCCGAAGGTTGGACGCACCGAGCCGGCACGTGCCGAATCTTGATTCAAAACCAAGACCCGGCTCCCTTCCTATTTGGTCTTGCTCCGTGTGTGGTTTGCCCTGCCCGTCGCATTGCTGCGGCGGCGGTGCGCTCTTACCGCACCTTTTCACCCTTACCCGCACCCGTGAGGATGTGGGCGGTATGTTCTCTGTGGCACTTTCCGTCGGACGGGCTTGAACCCGGCCTCCCGGACGTTATCCGGCACACTGCTCTGCGGAGTTCGGACTTTCCTCTCCCCGCGTCCGCAGACGCGGAAAGCGACCGTCCGGTCCAGCTGCCAACAGAACCATTATATGCGACTGCGGGCTTCGGACGTCAGACCTCGGACCTCGGGCTCACCTTGTGGCAGCGTTTACATTCGCTGATAGACTGATCTCGCCCCTCGAGCCTTAGGGTCCGAGGTCCTGAGTCCGAGGTCCGAGGTCCGATTCTTGCACATCCTCGAAGCCATCCGAATTGCGTTCCAGTCGCTGTGGGTGAACAAGCTGCGCTCGGTCCTGACGCTGCTCGGCGTGGTGATTGGGGTTGCGGCTGTGATCGCTGTGGTCACCTTTGTTTCCGGCATCAACGATTATGTGGCGCAGAAAATCTTTAATCTTGGTGCGGATGTTTTTCTCATCTTCAAGGTGTCGCCCGCAGTCACAAACGTCGACCACTTCCTCGAAGGTGAGAAGCGCAAGGACTTGACCATCGATGACTACCAGGCAGTGGCGGACGCCTGCCGGCATTGCGAACTGGTGGCAGCGTCGACCAAAGACGAAGGCGGCCATGTGAAGTACGCGGAGCAATCCATCAGTGACACGCTGGTCCGCGGAATCACTCCGGCGATGGCAACGATTCTCGATACCGACTTGGCATCTGGCAGAATGCTCAATGAGACGGACGTGAGCAACCGGTCTCCGGTAGTCGTGATCGGGAATGACATCGTCGAACACCTCATGCCAGGGGTCGATCCGCTCGGAAAAGAAATTCGCATCGACGGATGGACTTACCAGGTAATTGGTGTAGCAAAAAAGAAAGGGACAACGCTCGGGCAGAGCGCCGACAATTTTGTGATGATTCCCATCACCGCGTGCCTGAAACAGTATGGATGGCACAACAACACCCTGCGGATTTCAGGAAAGGCCGCCAGCGGAGGCGTCGCACTCGACGAGGCAATCGGCGAAGCGCGCGCTGCTCTGCGCGCCAAGCGCCATGACCAGCCCGGAGCCGACGACAGTTTTGACATTGAAACCAATGCCAGCTTGCTCGGCATCTGGACCGGCTTCAGTCAGACATTTTTCATCGCAACCATCGGAATAGCCTGCATTTCGCTGGTGGTTGGCGGCATTGTCATTATGAATATTATGCTGGTGTCGGTGACCGAACGCACGCGTGAGATCGGAATTCGCAAAGCTCTCGGGGCGAGGCGCGACGACGTGTTGCTGCAATTCCTGATCGAGTCCGTTACTCTGGCTGTCACCGGCGGCATCCTGGGGGTGTTGTTTGGCGTGGCCATTGCTCTCACGGTTACTTTGCTGATCGGAATGCCTTCATCGATCAAAATCTGGGCGGTCGCGGCAGGGTTGATTGTGTCGGCAAGCGTGGGAGTATTTTTTGGTGTCTATCCCGCGCGCAAAGCGGCGAAACTCGATCCGATTGTGGCGTTACGGTTCGAGACGTAAAGAATCTGGCGATTTTGTGATCGGGTGATCTGGCGATCGAAAACCTTAACGTTGGTTCTGACTTCGGGTTCTCAATCGCAAAATCGCCCGATCGCCAGATCACTCAATTCCTCATGATTCACAAAGACGAATTCGGTGAAATCGTGCAGATGGCGACGGACACGATTCGCGGCAACAAGACGCGCTCGGCGCTCACCGTCCTGGGAATCGTGATAGGCGTCGCGATGGTGATCGGCGTTTCCTCCATCGGCCGCGGACTCGACGACAACGTGCGCGATGTAGTCGCCAGCATCGGTTCCAATGTAATCTTCGCCTATCATATGGAGCCCTTTACGTTTGGGCGCCCCACCGAGGCGATGCGCACGCGCAAGAAGCTGACGTTCGAGGACGAGGAGGCGATCAGTCAGCTACCGCATGTGAAGGCGGTCTCCGCGGGAATTCGTTTTTTCCGCCCGGAACTCGGTGTGGGAACCTTCGCCGTGAAATATGAGGATCGCAAGGTTAAAAACACGATACTCGAAGGCGATACCGCTTCGGTAAAGGACGTATTCGATTTGGTGATGGCGTCCGGCAGATGGTTTACCGAGGGCGATGACGAGCGTCACGCTACGGTCATTGTTCTCGGCCATGACACGGCGGAAGAACTGTTTCCAGTGGAGAATCCGCTGGGAAAGGAAATCAATATCGAGGGGCGATTGTTCGAGGTAATCGGCGTTTTGGCAAAACTCAAATCGGTGTTTGGAGGCGGCAAAGATCCCAACGATAACCGCGTGTTTTTTCCGCTGACTACCTTCAAAACCCTTCACCCCGAATTGAAAGATCATTGGATCAGCGTCAAGGCCACATCCCATGACGATATGCCGAAGGCCATTGACGAAATCCGCGAGTTGCTGCGGCGGCGGCGAAAAGTTACCCCCGACAAGCCCGATGATTTTGCCGTCTTCACGTCCGATTCCATCTCGGACGTTTGGAATCAGCTCACCGGTATGTTGTTCATCGGGGTATTCGCAGTATCGAGCGTAGGGTTGATTGTCGGCGGCGTAGGGGTGATGAACATTATGCTGGTGAGCGTCACCGAACGGACGCGCGAAATCGGCGTGCGCAAGGCGATCGGAGCGCGTAAGCGCGACATCCTTTTGCAATTTACTTTGGAGGCGATGATTCTCACAGCCGTCGGCGGCGTGATTGGGATTCTGCTCGGAGCGACAATCGTGTGGGTGATTCCCGAGTTGTGGCCCTCGCTGCCTGCCCACATGTCGATGTTCTGGGTGGTCTTCGGCTTCACTTCCGCCGCTGCAGTCGGGCTTATCTTCGGCATCTACCCCGCATGGAAGGCGGCCAACCTCGATCCGATTGAGGCACTGCGCTACGAATAGTGGCCCGCGCACGCGCATGATGCATCTCATCCTCAGAACGGTTCAAGTCGTCTCAGGCGCCGGAATCGTTTCCAGCTCGCTCTATTACCTTCTCTGTCTCTGGAGTGCGGCCAAGTTCCTTCGCGAGCCGAAAATTGGATGTCAATCCAACTCTCCTGATTCGAACATCCAAACCGTATCAACGTTGCTTCCAGTTTCGATTCTGAAACCGCTCAAAGGTACTGATCCGGAAATGTATGAAAGCTTTCGCAGTCACTGTCTGCAGGATTATCCGGAATACGAAATCATTTTTGGCGTGAGTGATCCTGACGATCCAGCAATCGAGTGCGTGAATAAATTGCAGCGAGAGTTCCCAGACCGTAGGATTCAGTTGATGGTCTGTCCGAGAATCCTGGGCGCAAATGTGAAGGTCAGCAATCTGGCGCAAATGTTGACGGAGGCACGCTATGACCGGCTGATTGTTAACGACAGCGACATTCGCGTGCGATCTGATTATCTACGCCAGGTGACTGCGCCCCTGGCCGACCCGCAAGTAGGAATGACAACTTGCCTCTACCGTGGGGCGGCCAGCGTAACAATGGGATCGCGTCTTGAGGGGCTTGGCATCAGTACGGATTTTTGCCCGAGCGTATTAGCTGCACGCCAACTGGAAGGGGGCATTCGATTTGGATTGGGTTCCACTCTGGCGTTTCGCCGCGCCGAGTTGGAGAAAATTGGCGGCTTCGCTTCCTTCATCGATTATCTTGCCGATGACTACGAACTGGGAAAGCGCATCGCCAACTTGGGGCTGACTGTATATCTCTCCGATGTTGTAGTAGAGACTTTTCTCCCGCCTTACCGGCTGCGCGAATTCCTGGCGCATCAACTCCGTTGGGCGCGTGGCGTCCGGGACGCGCGTCCCGGCGGCTACTTCGGCCTGGTGTTTACATTTGGGCTGTTGTGGGCCTTGCTGGCAGTGACCGCGAGTCGCGGCGCGCTCTGGTCCTGCGCAATGTTGGCCGTCACGCTGGTTCTTCGCCTTGCAGTCAGCTTAATGGTGGGCTGGGTTATTTTGCGGGACGATCAAGTGTTGAGATATGCGTGGCTCATTCCTCTCCGGGATTTAATTGCGGTGGGCGTGTGGATTGCCAGTCTTGGCGGACACACGGTAATTTGGCGCGGAGAGCGCTTCTGGGTTAAGGAGGGGAAATTAACCCGGATCCCGCCATAGCGGGTTGAGGATGCTCAAGGGGCTGAGCGGCCAGGTGCGAGGCCTTGACGTCGTTGTAATCGAGAACCGCCCGTACTTTTCTTGCGAGTTGTTTCAATGTGAAGGGCTTCTGCAGAAAGTTCCGTTCGACGTCGATTACCTTGTGATCCACCACGGTTTGGCCGGGGTAACCGGAGACGAATAATATCTTGGTTTCCGGACGTAGCCGTGTCAATTCCGTGCCCAATTCTCCACCGCTCATCTGGGGCATGACGACATCAGTAACCGCCAGGTGAATTGTGGTGGCATGATTCCTGGCAACGGACAAAGCGTCAACACCGTTTCTGGCTTCCAGAACCATGTATCCACGCAGGCTGAGCGATTCAACCGCTGCCCGGCGCAGAGCGTCTTCATCCTCAACCAATAGGACAGTCTCGGACCCGCTGAACAAATTCTCCGCCTCAATGTCTGGGGCGTCGATTGCACCTGGGCGGTCCGGCACGCAAGGCAGATAGATCTTAAATGTCGTACCGATCCCGGGTTCGCTGTAGACCCAGACAAATCCATGATTCTGTTTGACGATTCCATAGACCGTGGCAAGGCCGAGTCCAGTGCCCTTTCCAGAGGCTTTGGTGGTGTAGAAAGGCTCGAAAACATGCGACAAATGTTCTGCTGGAATACCGCCGCCGGTATCGGTCACAGTTAGCAGAGCATAGCGGCCAATGGGAATGATGGCGCGCTTGTGCTCAACGTATTCTTGATCGAGCTGCACGTTGGACGTTTCCATCGTGCACCGCCCCCCTTGCGGCATGGCGTCCCGGGAATTGGCCGCGAGGTTCATCAAAATCTGCTCAATCTGTACTGGATCCAAACGAATTCTCCCAAGACCCTCGCCCGCGATAAAGCTGAGCTCGATATCTTCTCCTATCAGGCGGCGAAGGCCTTTCACGATTCCACCAACCACAGGATTTAGCTCAGCGACGCGCAGGGCTTGCGGTTGTTTGCGACTGAAGGCGAGCAACTGCCGGGTGAGATCGGCAGCGCGGTGGGCGGCAGCAAGAATCTCCAGAAGCCGCCCCTGCGTGGAGCTTCCGGGCGCCACCGAATCGAGTGCGAGTTCGGAGTAGCTGGTAATGATGGTGAGCAGATTGTTGAAGTCATGAGCTATGCCCCCAGCCAGTTGGCCAATCGCGTCCATTTTTTGCGACTGCAGCAACTCTGCTTCGATACGCAGTCGTTCCGTGAGATCGCGGCCGTTGGAAACAAAATGGGTGATCTTTCCTTCCGCATTGCGGATGGGACTTACGCTTTCGTCCGTGTAGTAGAGTTCACCGTTCTTCTTGCGGTTCACCACGATACTGCGACAATCGTCGCCGTTGCGAATGGTTTCCCACAACTCGCGGTAAAGAAGCGGCGCCTGCAGCTCCGACTTCAAAATGCTTTGGCTCTGGCCTGCGAGTTCCTGCAGAGAATATCCGGTCACCAATTCGAATGCGGGGTTCACATATTCAATGACGCCTTCGCTATTTGTCACCAGGATCGTGTCGGCAGAGTGTTCCACCGCGCAAGAAAGCTTTCGCAGGGATTGCTCCGCCATTTGCCGCTGCAGCTGCGTCGAGTGCAAGTTGAGCGCGCACCGAATCGTTCGCACCAGATTGGCTCCGGTGAGCTGCGACTTCTCCACGCAGTCGTAGGCACCGGCCTGGATGATCTCAGCAACCGCCTTCTCATCGGCGTGCTCCGTGAGCATGACGAAGGGAGTGGCCCCTCGCGTATGCAGAAATTCAGAGAGGAGCTTGGTCGCTGCGGCATCCTGGGTTTCATGTTCAAATAAAACCAGCCCATAATTATCACGCTGCAGCATCGCCTTTGCGTCCCCCAGGGACCGCGCATGATCCAGCGCGACCGGTAAAGAATCGTGATTCCGGTTAAGAATGTCCCGGAGAAGAAAAAAATCCTCCTCCTGGCTCCCGACCAGCAGAACGTGCAAAAGTGATGGCTCGATTTCGATCGCAGCTGACATGAGGGACCGGTTCGATACTCTCTTTTCTCATCGGAGGGTTGCCGCCGCTGGTTCGCGTGATTGGTAGAGATACAACCCTTGATGTCCGCAAGGAATCCCACTCTGGGAGTAGTTCCGTTTGGGAAGGGATGGCTTCGCGGGTTCTCCATCACCGGGGATATGGAAAGAAATTTTTCCCCACTGTTCCTGGTTGTTGACCATCTCTAACCTCGAACGTCCAACTTCCAACGGTGAGTTTTGCTGGACGCAGAGTGGATGAATCGGGGAACAATTGCATCGGCTCCTGCGTATTAGGGAAAAGAACAGCATTCGGTGTGTACGGGGGCGTAATCGGAGGATTTATGCATCAGGTGGGAGACGCGGTGAGAACCATCCCCAATAGCGGAACTGGACATGTGGAAGAAGTTGTGCGGCAGGCTCACGATGAGTTGCGCCAGCTCCTGCAACAACGGGCCGAAGTGATGCGCCGCATTGGCACTATCAAACAGACTATCGCGGGCCTGGCCAATTTGTTTGGCGACGGCGTTCTGAGCGATGAATTGCTGGAACTGGTCGACCGCAAAAGCAGCGGCCGCCAGCCGGGTTTCACGAAAGCCTGCCGTATGGTTCTGATGGATGCCAACCGCCCCCTGAGTGCGCGTGACGTGTGTGACCGGATTCAGCAAAAAGCTTCCACTATGCTGGAGCGGCACAAAGATCCCATGGCTTCTGTGACGACGGTGCTGAATCGTTTGGTGGCGTACGGAGAGGCCCGAGCCGTGGTTCTGGACAATGGCCGCCGCGCCTGGCAATGGGTTGCTGATTCGGAGTCGGAGTTGACCCCGGAATTAGAGGAGTCAACTCAGCAATAGTGCATCAACTGTTGTTTGCTTAGAGTTATATGAGTTTAAAGAGACGCGCCGATTCCGCAATTCACTCCTTCCCACAAATTCTTTATTCAGACTTTTCAACCCCTCGACACTCGCACGTCCCGCAATTTCTCAGTACTTTGGTAACTCGATCACGCACCCTGTCAGCGTTATTCTAGCCTTAATCTGCCCCGAATATTAGCCCACGCAGCTTCCAATGGGAGATTGCGCGGATTTATCTGTGGGATGAGGCACGGAACTATGTCTACGAAAATCGGTCACTTCGAAATCCTGAGTGAACTGTCAAAGTCCGCCACGGGTACGGTTTACAAAGCCAACGATCCGCAGACCAGCCAGACCGTTGCGTTGAAAGCGATTGAGCTTTCCGCGTTTGGCGAACGTGCTGGCGAGTTGGAGAAGTGCCTTCTGGCAGAGGCAGAGACTACCAAGGCTCTCAGCCATTCCAACCTCACGCCCGTTTACGGCGCGGGAGAAATCGACGGCCAGTTTTGCGCCGCGATGGAATACATCCAGGGCAACAGCATCGCCACCATGCTCGCGCGCAAAGAGGGATTTTCCATCTGGGATTTGCTCGATATCGGGAGACAGGTATGCAGCGGGCTCGATCACGCGCAGTCCCACAATGTTTTTCACTATAGTCTGGAACCCTCAAAAATCATGTGCGGCTGGGACAGCACAGTCAGGATTCTGGGGTATGGCGTTTCCAGCGTTGGAAGGTTTACCGATCAGATGCCCGCTGTCCCGTCGATTCTGCACTACATGTCTCCGGAGCAGGTTCGTGGCGAAAATATCGATTTGCGCTCGAACCTGTTTTCCCTCGGCGCGATATTTTACGAGATGGTGACCGACCAACTTGCCTTCGAAGGAGAAGATCCGGAATCAGTGTGCCGAGCTATCATCGAAGGGACGCCCGCAGCTCCCAACGTCGTCAATCCGAAAATTCATCCTGTATTAAGCGATCTCATCATGAAAGCGATCTCCAAGGATCCGGGAGAACGCTATCAGAGCGCAAGGGAACTGCTCGACGATCTGGAGAAGTGCAAGGAATCCAAAGCTCCGGCGGCCAAGCAGCAAGCAGCGCCAACCACGAGCGTAGTTGTTCCGGATGCAGTCAAGGCGGCAACACAAGCAAAATTCATCGCCTCAGCGGCGCCATCCGCGGCCCCGAAACCCGCCGCCGCCGCACCGAAACCGGCCACCGTTGTCCCACCAGCCCAGGGAAGGCCCGCTGCTCCCAGCAAAGCGGTAGCGGCTTCCGCAGGTGGAGCAGCGTCATCGACACAAAACCCGCAAAAGGCTCGACCCACCGCTCCGTCCATGAGCGTGGGCCGCAAGCCGAACCTCGGCGCCCCATCTGCCTCTATGTCGGCGGCTGGCCTCGAAGAGCCCGCGGTAAATCCTCCACAAGTAGAGGCGCCCAAAATTAATGTCGATCCCATGATGGCGGAAGATGGTCCCTCGCGAGCTGGCGCGCTTAGCTTCTCGGAGATGACCGAACTGCCTCCGCTCAAGGAGTCCTATACCGAGCCAACTCCGCCTCCGCCGGTGTTCGAGGCGCAAGCTCCTCACTCGACCGGTGCGACGATGTATGACGGGGTTCAGGAAAAGCCGAAAATTCAGCCTCGGGAAGTCGCCGAAAAGGCGATGAAGGAAATCAAGAACGTTCCGCCCCGGCTGATGGTTTACTCGGTTGCGGGCGCAGCAGTACTGATTCTCGTTATTGCAATCGCTCTCGTGATGCACGTCAACAGCTTGAACAATGACGGCGATTCATCCCGCCCTGCTGCCGCAGAAACAACTCAGCCGGCACCGAGCCAACCTGCAGTTCAGAGCCAGCGTGCTCAATCGCAAGCGGAGCAGCCCGCGGCTTCAGCCCAGCCCCAACCTCCAGCCGAAAATGAAGTGCAGTCTTCCACTTCTGCGGCTGATGCTACGCCCACTCGCGGATCGGCAGTGGCCACTAGAGGCAAGGGCTCGAGGAAAAAAACCGCCATCGCGCCCGTTTCCGCCGTGATTGTGCCGGGACAGATGGCGGTCGATTCCACTCCTCAGGGTGCCCAAGTGCAGATCGACGGAAAGACCGATCCGACATGGGTTACCCCTTTTAGTCTGTCTGGGTTGACGCCGGGTCAGCATTCGATCACCGTCAGCAAGGCGGGTTACATCACGGATAGCCGCGCCGTCGATGTGGTTTCCGGCAGCAAGTCTTTCGTCGTTACCCATCTCGCTCAGCTCATGGCGTCGCTCGCAGTCTCCAGTACTCCGGCTGGGGCCAATGTTTACGTGGATGGCAAAGATACCGGCAAGCTCACTCCCGCCCAGGTGTCCTTGGACAAGGGCCAGCACGTCGTGCTGGTGCGGAAGTCAGGCTTCATTGACGAGACCACGAACGCGCAGTTCGTTCTCGGCCAGACCGTCAGCTTCTCGCCAACATTGCGGTCGCTCGGCAATGTCGACGACATCAGGACGGTCGGAAAAATGAAGAGACTGTTCGGCGGCAAAGAAACCCAGGGCATGGGCACCGTCAGCATCAAGACTCAACCCAAGGGCGCCCAGGTCGCTGTGAACCAGCATATGTTGGATAAAGAGTCTCCGGTCGACTTCGTCCTCGATCCCGGAAACTATATCGTCGATATCACCATGACCGGCTACGCCCCTATCCACAAAGTCATCACCGTGGATAAAGGAGGCAAAGCCGTGATCGACGAGGTCATGCAAAGGGAGTAGTTAAACCGCGGTTGTTGTAGCGAGTGCACTCCAGGCACTGATTCACTTTCTTTTAACATTTCAGCAACTGCTCTGAAACATCCTCCTACTATATTTTTGTCCGCCACTGGGGAAAGAATAAAGACAATCGGCCACCTCGCGCGCTGCAGAGGGTGGACCTTGCTTACCAGGGCGGAGGAAAAAAATGTTTGATAAGCTGAAGACGTCCGAAGCCCCCAGGAGAATGATGGCTTTGCTGCTGGCAACGACCATTGCTCTGGGACCGACCGCCATACCCGCCTTCGCTGCCTCAAAACCGGCCGCTGCCCAGACTGCGGAAGATGCGGTGGCCACCGCAACTCCCATTAAGCACCTGGTCGTAATTTTCAACGAGAACATTTCCTTTGATCACTATTTTGGAACCTATCCCAATGCCACGAATCCATCCGGGGAACCACAATTCCGCGCGGTTTCGGGCACGCCGACAGTGAACGGGTTGTCCGGCACTCTCATCAGCAATAACCCCAATCTGAACCCGCTCAACGGCAGCAGTGCCGCGAATCCATTCCGCCTTGACCGGTCGCAAGCTTTCACCAATGACATGAATCATGACTACACGCCCGAGCAGCAGGCCGCCGATGCGGGCTTGATGGACTTGTTCCCTCTCAACACGGGCGCCCCTGGGCCGCCACCTACCGGCACAGGCACGAGCCAAACTAATGGGCTGGTTATGGGCTACTTCGACGGCAATACCGTGACCGCCATGTGGAACTATGCCCAGAACTTTGCGTTGAGCGACAACCACTACGGGTCGACCTTCGGCCCCTCGACTGTGGGCGTGATGAATCTGGTTGCCGGCCAGACCGATGGCGTCACCGCTACACTGAACGGAACCGGGGACGAGGTAACCGACGGCAACGGCGGCCTGACCAACATCGGTGATCCTGATCCGATCGGAGACGTCTGCTCTTCTCCAACCCGCAATCAGGTCACCATGGGCGGTAAAACGATCGGAGATCTTCTCAACGCAGCAAGTATAAGCTGGGGAGGATTCATGGGCGGATTCAATCTCAACATCGTGAATCCCAATGGCACCACGGGCTGCAGCAGAAGCTCGTCCGGAATTGCCGCCCCCGCCACGGCCGACTACATTCCACACCACTCCTTGTTCGCATACTGGCCATCGGTCGCTAACCCGAAACATACTCGCCCTGCGGAAGCCTTCGAGGTTGGCCACAATGGTCCGGCCAATCATCAGTATGACATCGAGGATTTCTACGCGGCTGTGGCAACAGGGCGCCTCCCGGCAGTGAGCTTCCTCAAGGCCCCGGCAGTCCATGACGCACACCCCGGTTATTCCGATCCTCTGGATGAACAGGAATTTGTCGTGGGCGTCGTCAACCGGTTGCAGGCGGCTCCCACTTGGGGCAGCACCGCTGTTGTGGTCATGTACGACGACTCCGACGGCTGGTACGACCATCAAATGCCCCCAATCGTCAATACGTCGGTTGGGCCGGCGGACGCTCTCACTGGGCCGGGCGCATGCGGCACGGGAAGTCTTTCGCTGCCTGGCATCAACCCGAACACGCTGCATGCTCAGGGCCGTTGCGGTTATGGTCCCAGAGAGCCTATGCTCGTTATTTCTCCTTGGGCGAAACGGAATTTTGTCGACAACACTGTGATCAGCCAGACGTCCGTTATTCGCTTCATCGAAGACAACTGGCTCGGCGGACAGCGCATCGGTGGCGGATCCTTCGATGCAATCACCAACTCGATCAGCAACATGTTCGATTTCACTCACTTCCGTTTTGAGGGAGTTCTCTTCCTGGACCCGATGACGGGCGAGCCATTACCGTAGTTAAATAGCCTGATTTACAATGATGTACACGGCGCGGGCATGCGAAACTAAAGCTTCGCATGCCCGTTTAACTGTTATCGCGCTCGCATTTTTCTGAAAGCATCTTTTGGAACAAAGGAGAGGATTTCCAAGTGTCTTTGACACGACGCGCATTTCTGCACCAAAGCGGAATCCTGACTGCGACTCTGGCTTTGCCGCAGAACCGAGCCCCACAACAGCCCATACCCAAGTTTCGGACGGGTCTGAATGCCAGTTCATTGGCGCAATTCGTTGACCCGCTGCCAATTCCTGAAACTGCGAAACCAATCGGTCACCGCCCCAGTCCAGCCAATGCGGCTGTCTCGCTTCCTTACTATCGCATTGCGATGCGGCAGATCGAAAGCAAACTCCATCGCGACCTCAAACCGACCCGGCTATGGGCTTATGGCGCGAGCTCACCAGGGCCTACGTTCGAGGCCAGAAGCGGTCAGGGCATTTTGGTCGAATGGGCGAACGAACTTCCAACCCAGCACCTCCTACCGATCGACCACCACATCCACGGCGCGGAGGCGGACAAACCCGAGGTGAGAACCGTCGTCCACTTGCACGGAGCGAAAGCTCCTGCGGACAGTGATGGCTATCCCGACGACTGGTATGTTCCCGGCAAGTCTGCCGTTTATCACTACCCCAATGGGCAGGAAGCAGCCATGCTCTGGTATCACGATCACGCGCTGGGCATTAACCGGCTGAATATTTTTGCCGGACTACTCGGTGTTTACCTTTTGCGAGACGATGTGGAGGACTCGCTAAACCTGCCGAAAGGAAAACACGAGATTCCGTTGGTGTTCTGCGACCGCGTTCTTGATCTGGAAGGCCAGTTGAATTATCCCGTTTCTATTAACCCCAAATCTCCCTGGGTTCCGGAAGTTTTCGGTGACGCCAACCTGGTTAATGGGAAGTTGTTTCCCTACCTGGAAGTGGAACCGCGTAAGTATCGCTTTCGTGTTTTGAATGGAGCGAATGGACGCTTCTATCATTTTTCGCTGTCAAACGGCCAAACATTCCATCAGATTGGCACGGACCAGGGTTTCTTGCCTGCGCCGCTCGAAGTTAAGAACCTGACTCTGGCTCCTGCGGAGCGCGCGGACCTCGTCATCGATTTCTCGGCCTCCGCGGGTGAGCAAATTATCGTGCAAAACCAAAGCTTCGACCTGATGCAGTTCCGTGTTGCCAGGAATGCTCCGAAGGACACTTTGAAGGATAGCAGCGTCTTGCCTCCAACCTTGCGGCCCATCCCCAAGATCGCAGAGTCCGCAGCCGTCAAGACCCGCGTGCTTACCTTAGTGGAAGTGGATGATCCGCACGGGCTTCCTGTCACGATGCTGCTCAACAACACTCATTGGAATATGCCGGTCACGGAAAATCCCATGCTGGATTCCACCGAAATCTGGAATCTCGTTAACACCACCGACGACGCGCACCCGATTCATCTTCATCTGGTACGCTTCCAAATTCTCGACCGTCGCACCTTCGACGTCGCCGCCTACTGGGCGACAGGAAAGTTCAACTATTTTGGGCTTGCGATTCCCCCAGAGCCTGGCGAGGCCGGATGGAAGGATACGGTGCGCGCTCAACCTGCGATGGTGACGCGCATCATCACTCGTTTCGAGGGCTTCACGGGCCGCTACGTGTGGCATTGCCACATTCTTGAACACGAGGACAACGAAATGATGAGGCCATACGACGTAATCGCAGCGAAGCCTTAAGGCGCGGCCGTTTGTGAGATGTCTGGTTTTGAGACTTAGTGCGGAAGCTTGAAGTTCACCGTAATCTGCGTCTGGATATCCACCGGCTCACCGTTGAGCAGATACGCCTTATATTTCCACTGCTTCACGGCGTCGAGTGCCGCTTGCGAGAGCTGCGAATCTCCGCTGAGAACTTTAACCTCGGCGATGTCGCCGTTTTTCGAGATGGTCGCCATCAACTGCACCGAGCCTTCGATATGCAACTGCAGTGCGCCTCGCGGATAGACTGGCTGCACCTGCTTCACTAGCAGTCCTCGGGATACTCCCTGCGAGACTGTTACCCTCTGTAAGACTGGGGTAGGAGCATCGCTCGGCCCCATGAGATTCGGGAGTGTTCCAGCCTTGTCCTGGGCAATCTCGGTCACGCTCAAGGCCGGCGCATCGGGAGTTGCTACAGGTTTCTCGACCGGTTGAGAATGCTCGCTCTTGATGATGATTGGCTCAGGAGCCGCGTTAGCTGCTACAGGCTTGTTTGCGGCGGGAGCCAGCGCCGATGGTTTGGGTGAATCTGCAGTGATGACTTTACTTGATCGCGCCGGCAGGCTCGCAGAGTTCGCCGGTGTTTGAGGAACTGGCGTTGGAGTTTCGGGAACAGACGACGTAGGGACTGGAGCCGAAGCCGCGTTTGGAGCCACCTGCGGAACCGCAGAGGGAACCGCAGCCGTTGCCGGTTGCACCGCAACATTTGCGGGAGCGCTTGGCGTCGCGATAAAAGATCCTCTTTGCGTCCAGGCCGCATAGCCAGCGGCGGCAACTACAACCGCTGCAACCACAGCCCACAGAGCTTTCTTGCTTCCGCCACTTGCAGGCTTGGTTTCGTCAGCAACTGTGCCACCGAATGTAAGCGTGGGCGCAGACGCCGAAGCAACATCGCTTGAAAGGCTTTTTTCGCCGGCATCCGTTTTGATGACTTCCGTTGCCGGGTGGCTAATTCCTGCAGATGGTTTCTCGCCAGCAGCGCCAATAGCTTGCGACTCGCGCGCGGGAGCAGGAGCGCTCGCAGCGAAGCCTCCCGACAACTTGCGCTCCGCGATCACAGGCGAGGGAGCGGCAGAAATGATTTTGGGCGCAGATGACGGCGCGGGAGGCGCCGTTTGGCGTGAAACAGCAGATTCCGAGGCGACAGGCTGTGACACGATAGGATCGCAGGCTTCCTCGATAGAATCCAAGATCTCTTCGTCGATCTCAATAGGAGCGGAGGCCATCACACTCGGCTGCGGTGCGGGTTTCTGAGTGAAGATGCCGGGTGGGGGCGAGACCGGCGCAATCGGCGCCACTGGCCGCGGGCTAGAGGAACTGGGAATCCCGGCTAGCGGCGAGGGCTTCGCAGGCGCGGGCGCGGACACTGCAGGCTTCACTACCGGCGTTGCGGCCGGACTTCCGGGTTTTGCTCCTTCATTCTTTCGCAACAGTCCGCGGGCAACCCGGAGCGTTCCTTTTGCCTGCTCGACATTGATAGGCTTGGTGAGAACAAGATTGGCGCCGATTCGGAAGGCCTTCGCAACTCCCGCTTGTCCTTCCACCACCGCAACCGCCAGGGATGACTGATTATTGGCCGCATTGCGGGCGCTCTTGAACAGCAGCGTGGCGTTCTGCTCGTTATCGCAATCAACCACCACCGCATCGAAGCGCTCATTCATCAGTTTCTTGACTGCAGCGAAGGGTTCGGTACACGGAATGACGCTGAAGTCGAGTTCGCTTAGAACCTGGGTTACGGTGCGAGCGGTCTTCTCGTCGGGACAGAATAGGAGTGCTTGGTAGCCCATATCAATGTCATCGTAGGTACACCTGTAAGCCTCATCAAGTTACCCTAGTAATTCCGAAAAGGCGCCTTCGCCCTTGCCAGAATGGGCTTTTGGCGGTTCGTGTTTCCCGGTTGCGTCCTGCGGATACAATGCGAGCCATGCGGATCCCACTCTGGCTTAAAGTGCTTTGGACGGCGGGTGTTATTGTGTGGACACCGCTTTACTGGCGGCAATATGGCCTGCAGAATTTTCTTTTTTTCTGCGATCTTGGAAATATCTTTATCACGATCGGTCTCTGGGTCGAGAGCCCGCTAATATTTTCATGGCAGGCCATCAGCCTGCTGTTTTTTCAGACTTTATTCATTATCGACTTGGTGGCCGCTCTGCTGAGTGGACGACATCCGATCGGCGGAACGGAATATATGTTCGATCCCCATATTCCGCTGGCGATACGACAACTTAGCTTGTTTCACGTGGTAACGCCGCCTTTGCTGCTGTGGGCGATTTCGCGCCTTGGCTACGACCGTCGAGGTTGGAGGCTACAGACGCTCGCCGCATGGATTGTACTGCCGATTAACTATTTCTGGCGTCCGCAGTACGATGTGAACTGGGCCCGCGGGCCGTTTTTCCACGAACAGCACGCCGTGCCGGGGCTCGTGTATCTGTTCGGATATTTGATGATTGTGCCTGCGATCGTGTACTTCCCGACGCATTGTCTCCTCGTACGGTTGACGCGGTCTTGGCAGGCAAAATCTTAGTCATCCTTCCCCGCATTCAGTGCTTGTTTCGCGACGGCCTGAATATCCTCTTTTTTCTTCGATGGCTTTGATCTCGAGTCACCGCTCAAATAAAGGGTCTGCGATGGGTTGGCCAGGCTGGCTTCGGATTCCTCCACGAACTTCATGATGCGCAGCAGCAAGCTTTCCCGCACGGCAGCGAACTCATTGAAATCCTGCGTCAGCACGTAACACACAAGCTCCACATTGATGGAGGTGGAAGCCAACTCTGTAAGCCGCACGCGAACCGTCTTGCTCTCGATCTTGGGATGGCTCTCTACGACATCGGTGATTTCGGAGAGCACCGCGCGAAGATGATCGGACGATGTGTCCAGATGAAATCCCAGCACTGTCTTAAACAGTATCTTGTCGCGGCGGCTAAGGTTTTCGACATTGATGGTCGCGACAGTGCCATTTGGTATAGCCAACAGCGTTCTTTCCTCCGTCCGCACTCGAGTGGAGCGCAGGCCGATATCTTCTACCGTTCCGGTTCGATCGCCAAAGCGGCAAACGTCGCCTACGCGAATCACTTCATCACCAAGAACCGAAACGCCGCCAAATAAGTTCGCGATCGTCTGCTGCGCACCGAAGCCAATCGCTAATCCGCCGATACCCAGGCCAGCCAGCGCGGTGCGCATGTCGAAGCCCAATATGCCGAAAATGGAGAACACCGCCATCACGAAGACCAGCCCCTTCACGATGCGTCCGCCCAGTAGCATGAGCGAGCCAGTGCCTCCGTGGCCGCGCGCCAGAGCCCGATTGCGCACGCGCTGCAGGAACCAGCGAATCACTCGCCAGAGAATCCAGTAAGCTCCGATGATTTCGGCGACAGTCGTGACTTGCATGTAGTAGTGGCGTTGCAGCAGAGGCATCCGCAGGTAGCCAGCCAGTATGAGATGAATAAGCGTTCCGAGGAGCAGCCACGCCGGCCCGGAAACGGACCGCCATTGCACCATTTCAGGCTGCCCCCGCTTTCGCATCCACCGGCGCAGAGGAAATCCTAGAACCACCAATACCAGCCAGCCTGCCGCAGCTGCTACCGGAATTAGCAAAACTAGCGCGAACCATTGCCAGAGCGGCATCCCAGCGAACTGATGTTTCACTACCCATGCTGGCAGTCGCGTTTCTACCTGCCGAGCTTCTACCTGGTCGTACAGTTCAGGGACTCTAGTCAGAGTGTTGGAATCGATCAGCCAGATTTTGCCTGCGCTGGGATCGGAAAAGCGCACCAACTCCAGTTGCGCCTCCACGTCGCCGGACGACATAGTTCCCAGCCTTTGCCGGTCGGGAGGAACTCCTTCCTGCGGCATTCCTTCGGGCCGGGTGCTCACATTTTTCAAGCTGCCGGCAAAAGCGCTGTCCATCACGGCTTTCAGCTGTCGCGCCAGAGTTTCGCCTTCGTACTGGCGTCGAGCTGGGCTCAACTGCAGATATTGGTCGGCGATTCCGTACTTGCCCGACTGCGCGGCCTCAAGGAATCCGAAGACGGTTCCATAGGGGGTGTCACGTCCCAGCGAATCCACGGGAGTTTTTGATGAAGCGCTCGCGGGCGCCTGTGGCTGCAGGAGTTGACCCAACGCGCCCTGCGCCCAGCAAGGCATGCACGTCGCGAAGCTCGCGACGAGAAAGCAGATTGCTCTGAAGAAATTGGATGACAGATAGGACATTGGTCTTATTCCGCGAACCAGCGCTCCGCGGACACGAGGGTGCGCCTCCAATGAAGTTTATTGTAACGGACTCGGTTCACCCAAATTTGAACCGAGATTAAAGAGCCTACGCGCGTTTAGGGCGGAATATGTCCGTGCTCGTGCCATAGAAAACCTCCGCCGACTCCATCACGGTTTCAGAAAGAGTGGGATGCGGGTGAATGGTCAGCGCAACATCGTGAGCCAGTGCCGCCATTTCGATGGCTAACACGCCTTCGGCAATCAACTCTCCCGCACCAACGCCGACGATGCCAACGCCCAGCACGCGCTCGGTTTTCGGGTCGACAACTAGTTTGGTCATGCCTTCGGGACGGTCAAGAGTAACGGCGCGGCCGGATGCTCCCCACGGAAATTTTGCAATCTTGATCTCGCGATTTTCCTTTTCCGCCTGAGTTTCAGTGAGACCACACCAGGCAACTTCAGGATCCGTAAACACAACGGCGGGAATCGCATTGGGTTCTAAGGCGACCTTGCGTCCGGCGATAGCTTCGACTGCAGTGCGTCCTTCATGCATAGCCTTGTGTGCCAGCATGGGTTCGCCAACCACATCGCCGATTGCGTAGATGGACGGATCGGCGGTCTGCAGTTGCTTATTCACTTCGATGAAACCGCGTGGGCCAACATGCACTCGAGTGTTTTCGAGCCCGGGGATCTCAGAGTTCGGCTTGCGGCCAACGGAAACCAGGACTCGATCGAAACGCTTTTCTCGATTATTATCGTTCACCGCCGCGCCTTCGAAAGTGGCACGAATTCCCGCACCGTCTTCTTTGAGAGAAGCCACAGTAGTGTTCAGCAGAATCGTCTCGAATATTTTTTCCAGCCGCTTATGCAGGGGCAGAACCAGGTCGCGGTCCGCTCCCGGAAGCAGTCCCGGCAGCATTTCCACCACCGTGACCCGCGTGCCCAGCGCGGCATACACGGACCCCAATTCCAGTCCAATGTATCCACCGCCGACTACCAGTAGACTCGCTGGGATATCTTCAAGGTTGAGAGCGTCCGTCGAATCCATCAGGCGCGGCGAATCAAGCTTGAGTGCGGGAATAATGGCAGGGCGCGATCCAGTGGCAACAACGATCCGGTCGAAGCTGAGTACGGTTTCGGTTCCAACTGTTTTGCTGATCCGCAGAGTGGTGGAATTTTCAAACGCAGCTCGGCCCTGAATGTATTCCACGTGGCGCTGCTTGGAAAGTATTCCCAACCCTCCGGTAAGCCTTTTCACCACACCTTCTTTCCAGGTACGCAAGCGAACCAGATCGATTTTTGCTGGAGGAAAATCAATTCCCCAATTCTTTGCCTGCTGAGACTCTTCAATCAGCTTGGCGACGTGAAGCAGTGCTTTGGAAGGAATGCAGCCTCGGTAGAGGCAGACGCCACCTGGGTTCACCTCGGGATCGATCATCGTAACTTGCATGCCGAGATCGGCAGCGAGGAATGCCGCGGCGTAGCCGCCAGGACCCGCGCCGACTACGGCGAGGCGCAACCTCGCGTTTCCCTGGGTAGTTTGATTTTGCGACTGATTGGAAGTGTCGTTCATGAATTGAGTTTGGCGGATCTTTCAAAATCCGGCTTATTGGGGATCTCGCTTCAGCCAGCTATCCTTGAACCGAAAGCAGGAAGGGCTGCTCGAAAGCCTCCGCGACCCACCTGAGAAAACGCGCGGCATCGGCTCCGTCAATGAGGCGATGATCGTAAGAGAGCGAGAGCGGCAAAATCAGTCTTGGCTCGAACTTTCCGCCGATCCACTCTGGCTCCATGCGCGAACGCGAAAGCCCGAGAATGGCAACTTCAGGATGATTCACAATCGGCGTAAATGCCGTGCCCCCGATGCCGCCGAGGTTGGTAATTGTAAAGGTCCCGCCTTCCATATCGGCGAGCGTTATTTTCTTTTCTCGTGCCTTCTGCGATAGTTGCGATAATTCGACAGCGAGCTCGACGATATTTTTCTTGTCCACGTCGCGAATTACTGGCACCAGCAAGCCACGATCCGTGTCGGCAGCGACCCCGATATTTATGTATTGCTTATAGATAATCTCTTCCTTCTCCATATCGATGGTGGCGTTAAATTGGGGGAAAACCTTTAGCGCCGCCGCACAAACCTTCAGTGCGATCGCCGTCACCGTCATCTTGCCGCCAGCCTGTTCGGCCTTGGGCGCAAAGCGGGCGCGCAAGTGCTCGAGTTCAGTGATATCGGCGCGATCCTGCTGCGTGACATGAGGAATCGTGTTCCAGGATTCCGCTAGATGTTCCGCCGTCTTGCGGCGAACGCCGCGCATGGAAACGCGCTCGATTTTTCCCCACTTAGTGAAATCTGGGAGCTGCGGCGCGACGAAATGTCCGGCGCGCGCCGGAGCCTGCGCGGCTGTCGCAGCGGCTGCCAGCACCGCTTTGGCGTGGATTTTGACATCGTCTTCACTGATGCGTCCGCCCGGGCCGGTGCCCTTGACTTCGTAAATGTCGACACCAATTTCGCGGGCCAGGCGGCGCGTGGACGGAGCCGCCGGAATGGCTTCGCGATGCTCGGTTCCGGCAACCTTGCCCAACTGCGCGGGCATCGAGAACGCCGCGGGGCGCGGCTGCGGCTGATCCGGTGGCAGCGCCTGCTCTTCGGTCTTACCCTCAGCGCGAATTGCTGCCTGGAAGGCGAGGCGCGCGCCATGCTGACCGGAAACGTGCTCCACGGGACGGCTCGCAGGGCGGGTGGTTTCTGCCTGTAACGGCGACGCGCCTTGCAAAGTGAAAATCACCTGCCCAACCTTAATCTTCTCGCCCTCTTTTACCTTCACCTCGTTCACAATGCCGCTCACAGTAGAGGGAACTTCCACCACGGCTTTGTCGGTCTCCAGTTCCATCACCGGCTGACCTTCTGAGACTTTGGCGCCCGGCACAATCATCAAGCGCACCAGATCACCCTCCGAAATGTTCTCGCCCAGTTCTTGCAGGCGAAATTCGCTGGGGGAGGCATCGGTCGATCGCGTTCTCTGCGGCGCACTTGCAGATTCTGATCGCGGCTGAGCTTTCGCCGCGGCGGCGGCGGCCGATGTTGGCGTGGCAGGAGCAATCGTGCCTTTCGCTGGGGCTGCCGTCTTTCGAGCAGTTTCGGTGGCGGCGGACGTACCATTACTATCCGCGATAAAAATGACCTGTCCGACCTTGATCTTCTCGCCTTCTTTCACCAGAATTTCTTTGATTGTCCCGCTTACCGATGAAGGAACTTCCACGACAGCCTTATCCGTCTCGAGTTCCATTACCGCCTGGCCCTCGGACACGGTTGCCCCCGGCTCGACCATGAGCCGCACCAGGTCGCCCTGCTCAATATTCTCACCAAGTGCTGGGAGCTTGAATTCGATCACCGATTCCATTCCTTTATTCTGCTTGAAAAGTATTCGCGACTCTGCGCCTAACTTGTCGCCGGGTTCAATTTTTCCGAATTGATTTCCAGGTCATGAACCGCCTGCTTCACGAGATCAGCGGCAACTTTCTTTTCTCTGGCTAAAGCCCCCAGCGTTGCCAGCACTATATGCTTGGCGTCCACTTCGAAGAAGTCGCGCAACGCGGCCCGGCTCTCACTGCGGCCAAAGCCGTCGGTTCCCAGGGAAACGAGTTGTCCCGGAACCCATTTCCCCAGAGATTCCGGCAACACTTTCATGTAATCGGATGCCGCGATGAACGGTCCGGGCGCATCTTTCAACGTCTGCGTGACGAATGGAGTCCTCGGAGAATCGCCCGGATGCAGCATGTTCCAGCGTTCGCAATCGTTAGCATCGCGATAAAGTTCTTTATAGCTGGTTACGCTCCACACATCCGCAGCAACGCCGTATTTCTCTTTGAGAATTGTCTGCGCTTTCAAGACTTCGTACATGATGGTTCCACTGCCGAGCAGTTGCGCACGCATTTTCGCATCCGGGGCATCCGCTGCTTTGAAACGGTAGAGGCCGCGCAGAATACCTTCGCGCACGCTGCGGTCCTTCGGCATTTCCGGCATGGGAAGCGGTTCATTGGTTACGGTAAGGTAATAGAAAATCGACTCCTGATCCACATACATTCGCTTGATGCCATCTTGAATGATGATGGCAATTTCATACGCGAACGCAGGATCGTAGGCCATTAAGTTGGGAACCGGAAGCGCAAGCACGTGGCTGTGGCCATCCTGATGCTGCAGGCCTTCGCCGGCCAGCGTGGTTCGTCCCGCGGTGCCACCGACGAGAAATCCACGGCAGCGCATGTCCGCGGCTGCCCAAATCAGATCGCCAATGCGCTGGAAGCCGAACATCGAATAATAAACAAAGAAGGGGATGGTGTTGATGCCGTGGTTGGCGTAGGCCGTGCCAGCTGCAATGAACGAGCACATCGAGCCGGCTTCGGTGATGCCTTCTTCGAGAATCTGTCCGTTCTGTGCCTCCTTGTAATAAAGAAGCGTGTCCATATCGACCGGCTCATAAAGTTGTCCGACGCTTGAGTAGATGCCGACCTGCCGGAACAAAGCCTCCATGCCGAAGGTGCGCGCTTCGTCCGGAATGATGGGAACAATCAGCTTCCCCAACTCCGGATCGCGCAGCAACTTTCCCAGGAGCCGCACAAAAACCATCGTAGTGGATGCTTCGCGCCCATCCGTCCCTTTATAGAATTCCTCGAAGTGCGACTCGGGCATGGGCTTCATGGGCGAAGCGAGCACCTTGCGTTGCGGCATGTAACCGCCCAGTTGTTGGCGACGCGCCTGCATGTACTTGATTTCGGCACTGTCGTCAGAGGGCCGGTAGAAGGGTGCGTTGTGTAGTTCGTCGTCTGGAATCGGAATGCCAAAACGTGAACGAAACAGCTCCAGCTCATCTTCGTTCAACTTCTTTTGCTGGTGAGTAATGTTCTTACCTTCTCCTGCTTCTCCAAGGCCGTAACCCTTGATCGTCTTGGCCAGGATGATGGTCGGAGAGCCGACATGGTCCACGGCGGCGCGATACGCGGCGTGTACCTTGATGGGATCGTGTCCGCCCAGACGCATGCGCGCCAGTTGCTCGTCGGAAAGATGCTCGACCATTTTCAGCAGGCGAGGGTCGGTGCCGAAAAGATTCTGGCGGAAGTAGGCTCCGCTCTCGACAAAATATTTCTGGTATTGCCCGTCGCTGACTTCTCCCAGACGCTTGACCAGCAGTCCGTCGCGGTCGGCGCGAATCAGGCTGTCCCAATCCGATCCCCAGATAACTTTGATGACGTTCCAGCCTGCGCCACGGAAAATGGCCTCGAGTTCCTGAATGATTTTTCCGTTCCCGCGCACGGGGCCGTCGAGACGTTGCAAGTTGCAGTTCACCACGAAAATTAAGTTGTCGAGATTCTCACGCGAAGCCAGTGTGATCGATCCTAGTGCTTCGGGCTCGTCCATTTCGCCATCGCCCAGAAACGCCCAAACTTTGCCTCCAGTGGATTCCTTCAACCCGCGATTTTCGAGGTAGCGGATAAAGCGTGCGTGATAGATCGCCTGAATCGGTCCCAATCCCATCGAAACCGTGGGAAACTCCCAAAAATTCGGCATGAGCCAGGGATGGGGATACGAACTCAGTCCACCCCCCGGCTTCAGTTCGCGGCGGAAATTTTCCAGCTTCTCCCTGGGAATCCGGCCCTCGAGGTAGGCGCGAGCGTAAATCCCGGGCGCGGCATGCCCCTGAAAATAAACGAAGTCGCGGTCGCCGCTTTCCGTTTTCGCCTGGAAAAAATGATTGAAGGCAACTTCATACAAGGTGGCAGCCGAAGCAAAAGTGGAGATGTGTCCGCCAATACCTTCCTGAAATTTGTTGGCCCGCACCACCATGGCGAGCGCGTTCCAGCGCACCAGACTCTTGATGCGACGCTCCATCTCCTGGCTTCCGGGGAACGGCGCTTGTTGCAGAGACGGAATTGTGTTCTGGTACGGAGTGGTTGCCGAGAAGGGAAGATTCACGCCTGCGGCTCGCCTTGCATGCAGTGCAAGTTGCTGAATCAGCCGCCCAGCGCGAACCGGCCCGCCCTTCGAGAGAACATAATCCAGCGAGTCAACCCACTCCCGTGTTTCCAATACTTCTAGACCGTCAGTTTCCGTCTGAGCCACGTCTGATATCTCCGTTGGATGAAGGCGAATAGTCCATGATATTCAATTGCGCGGAATTTTGCTGGCCGAAGGTCTAAGTCCAGCCGTTCTACAATGTAAAGTCCGGTTCGAGGGCAGCGGTGACTTGGGGCCTGCGCCCATTTGGATTTCACGCTCGCCGTTTCGGGAGGTTCTCAATGTTGCGGATCACACTTCTCGTATTAATTGTTGTGATTATCATCTTCCTCCTTCCACGGCTGATTTCGGGCTCACGCGCGGCTGCTCCGGTTGCGGGAAGCCCCGCCCCCGATTTCACGCTGCCCTCGCAGGAAGGCACTCCCGTCAGCTTGACGGATTACCGCGGCAGCTGGGTCATCCTCTATTTTTATCCTAAGGATCAGACTCCCGGTTGCACGCGCGAGGCCCACAACTTCCAGGTCGATCAGCAAAAATATGTCGACCGACACGCGATGATTTTGGGCGTGAGTGTGGATAGCGTCGACTCTCACAAGAAGTTCTGCGCAAAAGAAGGATTGAATTTCAAGTTACTAGCCGACAGCGACGGCAAGGTCAGCAACGCCTACGGTTCGCTGAGGAATTTTGGAGTCGTAAAATTCGCGGCCCGGCACACTTTCCTGATCGATCCGAGCGGTAAGATTGCCAAAGCATATACCAGCGTCAATCCCGCGCGGCACAGCGAAGAAGTTCTCGCCGCCCTGGACCAGATGCAGAAGTAATCGTCAACCAGCGTAAACTGAATCAATGAGCACAGCGGTACGGCAACCCGGCGCGCGCGAACGTTCTCAGAAAAGGACCGCTTACCGCTTCCCGCCCGGCTTCCAGCGTAATGTCCTATGGTACGCGTTCCGCAAGGTGCGTCCGGCAAATCCAATCTTTCTTTTCCAGCATCTGAACCAGACTTACGGCGACATCGCGCATTACAAGCTGGCTCATAATCACATCGTTTTCCTGAACCATCCCGATTACATTCGCGAAGTGCTGGTGGTGCAGAACGACAACTTCATTAAAGAACGCACGGTGCGGCGCACTAAGATGTTGCTCGGCGAAGGGATGATTACGAGTGAAGGCTCGGTGCACCGCGCCCAGCGGCTCGCCGCGCAACCTGCATTTCACCGGCAACGTATTGGCGAATATGCCGCCATCATGGTGGAGGAGGCCGCGCGCACGCGTGACTCGTGGCGCGGCGGTGAGCAGCGCGATATCGCTGCGGACATGATGCACCTCACACTGAACGTGGTGGCGCGGACTCTGTTTGCAACCGATTTGCGACAGGAAGTCTACGAGCTTGCCGCTGCTATCAACCGCATCATGAGTCGTTACAATTTTCTGATCATGTTGCCGGCGGCAGAATGGCTGGTGCATCTGCGTCCGCCCGGCCTCGCCGCGTTTGTCCGGGAACGGAATCGAATCGACGCCGCGGTCTACCGCATGATCGACGCCCACTGCCGCAGTGGTCGAGATCGCGGAAGCCTGCTCGATCTGATGATTGCCGCCTCCTCCGCCGACCATACACGCGCCGACGATATACGCTCCCGCAAATCCTTGCGGGATCAGGTCATCACAATTTTTCTGGCGGGTTACGAGACTGTTGCCAACGCGTTGTCGTGGACGTGGTATTTGCTGTCGGAAAATCGGGATTGCGAACTCCAGTTTCATTCCGAAGTGGACCGCGTGCTGCAAGGCGGCCTGCCTTCCTTTGAGACTGTTCCTCGCCTGCGCTACACCGAAACCGTGATGGCAGAATCGCTCCGGCTCTATCCTCCGGCATGGGCCATGGGCCGTTATGCCCGCAAAGATTTTGCGCTGGGTGAGTTTTTTCTTCCGGCGCGAACCACCGTGCTGATCAGCCAGTTCATTACGCACCGCGATCCACGCTATTTTCCTGATCCGCTGCGCTTCGATCCCAATCGATTTTCGCCGGAAGCTAAAGCCCAGCGTACAAAATTTACCTACTTCCCCTTCGGAGCAGGCGTACGGCAGTGCATCGGCGAATCATTCGCATGGATGGAAGGCGTTCTGATTCTTGCGACGCTCGCGCAGAAGTGGAAATTAAAATTAATCCCAGGGCACCAGATTGAGCCGCAACCGCTCATCACCTTGCGTCCAAAATACGGAATGCGGATGCAGGTTGAGCCACGTTAAACGGCTTATCGATTCCCATTCACATTTTTCGAATCAGATAAATACATATCTGCGACATGCTCGGCGATCTCGTCGGGCTTGGCCTCCGCCAGATTTGCCAGCACTACTACCGTCAGTTGATCGTTCACATAGCGCGCGATTGCGGTCTTAAATCCCTGCCACGCGCCATCGTGGCTGATCACGCGGTGGCCGTGCCGTTCGCCGATGAACCAGCCGAAGCCATAACCTTCCTTGTTTGGATGCCCGTCTTTCAATTTCGCAGGCGTCCACATCTGGTCGAGGCTCGATCGCTTCAACAATTTCTCGGTGTACAACGCCGCATCCCACTTCGCCAGATCGAGAACGGAAAAATAAAGGCTTCCATCGGCCGTGGTGTTCACCATGGGCGCGACCCATTCCTGGTTCTTGAGTTCGCCTTTCACCAGCCGGTAACCGGCGGCTCGATTCGGAATAATATCGGCCTCACTGATAATGCGTGTCGTTTGCATGCCCAGTGGCTGAAAAATTCTCTGTTGCAAAAGGTCTCCGTAAAATTCTCCGGTGACACGATGAATCAGAATCCCCAGCGTCAAGAATCCGAGATTGCTGTAATCCCACTTCGTTCCTGGAAGGTAGGCCAGCGGAATTCCCTCCACCATTTTCAACAGCTCGTCTTCCGTCCAATCCCTGCGAAAATCGAATTTGTCGGGATAATCGCCGAAACCAGCAGTGTGGCTCAGTAGTTCACGCACTGTCACTCCATTCCAACTAGCCGGGGCGTCTGGAAAATACTTGGTGAGCGGATCGTCGAGCCCCACCTTCCTCTCCTCGACCAGCATCATTACCGCCGTCGCGGTGAATTGTTTTCCGACCGAGCCCGATTGGAAAATGGTCTCCGGCTTGACCGGAACCTGCAGCTCCACGTTGGCCAGACCGAATCCCTCAGCTTGTACGGTCTTTCCGGCTCGCGAAACCAGAAGCGCCACACCCGGAATATGCTGCTTTTCCATTTCGCCGCGCACATACATGGAGACATCGTTTGACACGGCGGAGGAGGCTTGCGTCCAGGCGTGCGGGAAACCGGAGTGCCCAACGCCGAAAACGCAAATGAGAATTGCAAATAACGGCCGCCAGCAGAGTGGCCTGCAAGAGTTGGTTGTCATGAAGTGAGGTCGAAGTGCCGCACCAGTCTATGGTTTGGCTTCGGGCTTAGGCAAGGGTGTGTTAGCGTCGAGTATCGAGGTTGTCAGCGGGATCTCGACCTGGAACATGGACCCTTTTCCCGGTTCGCTCCGCACAGTGATGGATCCGTGGTGGAGTTGAACGATCCACTGCGCAATGGCAAGCCCCAGCCCGGCGCCTCCGAGTTCGCGGCTGCGCGCCTTGTCCACCCGGTAGAAGCGTTCGAAAATTCTGGCTTGATCAGCCAGAGCAATGCCAATCCCCGTGTCTTCGACGCTCACTACCGCCCGGCCGTTTTTCTCTTCGCCCAACAAAGTAACCTTTCCCGGCGATGACGTGTACTTCAGGGCGTTGTCGAGCAGGATGTCGATCACCCGGCGCAACGCGTTCGCATCTCCCATAACCGGCATGTGCTGAACAGTCAAGTGCTCCTCGAATTGCAAACTACGCAACGCCGCAACTTGTTTCCACTTTGCAGCGGATTCCCGCCAGGTCGCCAGCAAATCGATGGGCCGAAGTTCGAGCGCTTCGCGGCCGGAGTCGGCGCGAGCCAGAGCCAGGAGTTGCTCCAGAAGGATCCCCATGCGCTCCGCTTCGTAAAGAATGTGCTGCAGCGTTTCTCTGTACTCAGCCTCATTCCGCGACCGCCGCAGAGCCAACTCCGCCTCGGTGTGGATGAGCGCGATCGGGGTTCGCAGTTCGTGCGATGCGTCGGCCGTAAACTCTGTAATGCGCAAAAACGCAGATTCGATCCGCCCCAGCATTTCGTTTAGCGTATCGGAGAGGCGCTGCAGTTCGTCCCCAGTATTTAACTGTTCCAGGCGGCTGCTGAGATTGTTTCCGGAGATCGTGCGGGCGGTGCGCGCCAGTGCGTCGACCGGCGCCAGGGCTCGACGGCTCAGCCAATAGCCGCCCCCCGAGGCACCCAACAGGAGAAGGGGAGCGAACATGAGCAAGTAGCCGCGGAAGGCGTCGAGAGTCTCAATTTCTTCATCCAGGGAAGCTGCAATTTGCACGACGAACACGCGTCCACCGACCTCGACTCTCTCGCTTAGGATGCGGAAGGGGTTCCTTCCCAGCCTCCGATTCTGGTAATTCGGTTTGTCCAAGTGATTTACGGAGATTTGCGGAAGTGGGTTTTCGAGGAGAAATCGAGAGCGGTAGATGAAATTCCCATCGGCCGCACTGATTTGCACATAATCTTCCGAGCGTTCGATCTGATAATCTTCACTAATTTCTTTTTGCAGCTGAGCCAGGGACTCGCTCGGGCGGGCCACGAAAAATGTCTGCAAATCCGCTGCCTGGCCTTCCAGTGAGGCGTCTGCAATGTCGAAAAGATTCTTCCGTAGGATGAACCACATTCCCGTGCCGAAGATCAGTTCGCCGACAAAAAAAATCGCCAGATACCACAGCGTGAGCCGCAAGCCGATGGAGAGCCGTTTCATGCCAGCGGCTCCTCGCGGATCATGTATCCAACGCCGCGCACCGTGAGAATCAGCTTCGGCATCCCTTCACGATCCACCTTCTGGCGCAGCAGCCTGACAAAAGCGTCAAGAGTGTTGTCCTCAATTTGCCGGTCGAAGCCCCAGACCGATTCGATCAAAGTGTGCCGCGGCACCACTTTTCCGGCGCGATACATCAACCGCTCCAGCAGATTGTATTCGGTGCGGGTCAGAGTGATTGGGGCGCCCGCGCGCGAAACTTCGCGCGATTCGGGATCGAGAATGAGGTCGCCGACCTGCACTCGATTTTGTGCACGCGGAGTGGCCCGGCGCTGCACCGCGCGCAGCCGTGCAAGCAGTTCGTTGAAGCTGAATGGCTTCGTGAGATAGTCGTCGGCACCCGCGTCCAAGCCGCGCACCACGTCTGGGACCGAATCTTTCGCCGTAAGCATTACTACCGGCGTGGCGATTCGCTCCCGACGCAGTTTCCTTGCCAGCTCAAAGCCGTTCATCTTCGGTAACATAACGTCCAGCACGATTGCATCAAACTCATAGGCGCGCGCCAGTTCCCACCCTTCGCCGCCGTCGGATGCGCACACCACCGTATGACCTTCTTCGGTCAGGCCGCGACGCAACAGCTCCAGCATGCGAGGTTCGTCTTCGACGATAAGCAGCTTCACAGGGTCTGGTTTACCACAATCGCGCCTCCGGGAAATCCGCAAATTCCCACGCCTTCATTTATTCATCGCAACCTGAAGATTGAATGAAGGGATGGAGGGATGCAGGGATGCGCGAGTACGCAACAAACGATCGGCCGTCCGCAAGTAAGAACTGCCGGAGTACCGGGGAGCGAACTCCTTGCACTTACCCCCGGAGGCCGGAGCCGAACAGCCTTTGCAATTTGAACTGCCCTTCCACCGTAATCCGTACTGCACGGCTGTGGCGAACCGGAGCAACCCACTTCAACTCGCGAAACCTACCGAACAATGCTGAGCCGAGGGGCCCGGCCAGATGGTGTCGCCGCTCCGTCCAGTCGAGGCACCGCCGAGCGAACTTGGGATCACTGGCCTGTCTTTGGCTCACATCAATACCGAGCTGCGCAAACCAAAGCCGGCCGTTTCTCGTCACTCGGTAACACCGGGGTTCCTGAGCGACAAGGACACGAAGATCCTGAAGCTTGCGGACAATTTTAACTGCCATCTCTCCCGCCAAATGGGAATAGCAGCTCCGCGCGTACGAGAGCCCGCTCGTTTGCTCATCTATCGTAACGCGCTCCACGACGTGTTTTGGAGGAGGTGTAATCGCCAGAAGCGCTTCGATCGCGTGTGCTACTTCGGCATTGGCGATTCGATAGTATCGATGGCGTCCCTGCTGTTCAACCCTAAACAGATGGCCGCCCACGAGTCTCGCTAAGTGACTGCTTGCCGTCTGTGGCGTCACATTGGCGATCATCGCCAATTGCCCCGCCGGAAGGGCAATGCCGCCGACAAGGGCCAGGGCAATTGCCGCACGTCCCGGATCGCTTAGCAAAGCGGCAGTGTCGGCCAAGCTTTGGTTCATAGCAGAAATATATCTCACCGGAGTGGAAGATACTTCGACGCAGCTCGAAACATCATGCGTTGATTGCGGGATAGGATTTTTGCGGAGCCAATATGATTACCCTAAGCATTCGATACACGATCAATCCGAACAGGCTGGCGGATTTCAGAGCATATGTCGAGGCGGAGCAGGAGCCAATCCGCCGCAGTGGCGGCAAGATCGTGGGATATTTCCTGCCAACCGATTTCGCGGGAGCGACCAATGAGGCGCTGGGACTGATCGACTTCCCCACGCTCGCCGGCTACGAACAGTACAGGGAAGCGCTGGCAAATGATCCGGAGCACAAGAGAAACGTCGCGAAACTTGAAAAGACCGGCGCAGTCGTGGCTATGAACCGATCTGTATTCCAGCCGCTTCGTTAGGGCCGGGGCCTATTGCAACAGGGCCTGGGTCAGCTTCACGGCACAATGTGGGTTTGCCGCTCCACCCGACACACTGCACTTCTGCCCGTTCACGGATCCCGCCGCAAGGGTCGAGAAGTAGATATTTGTCCCGCCGTTCGACACTTGATTGTCGATCACGATCCCGCTCGTTCCACCGAGAGCGCTCGGGGTCGTCACGCAACTCGATGTCGGTGTGCCCGTGCAGTTCGGTGTGGTCAACGAACCGGTAATGGTCGAGCTTTGCAGGTAGCCGTCGGTGCTGCCTACTCCGAAAAATAATCGATCGGTCGTACCGTCATAAAATTCAGTCAGAGGGGAACACTCGTCACCGAAAGTGTTGTCTATCACAAACGTCGACAAACCGGTTTTGGTGAGGACGTTGCTCGCGAAGGGGAAGAAATACATCTGGGGCTTTGCAGGGTTACCTCCGTTGTCAACGAATCCGCACGCAATCAGGTGGCCCGAGGCTGTTCCGTTCAACCAGAAGGCATTATCGAACGTTCCCGAGTGCACGTTTTTTCCAGTGCAATCTCCGTTCCCGCTCGCAGATCCCAAATCCACCGTGTTGGCGGTTGACGGCACTCCGGTCGTGAAATTTGCTGGAAGCTGAGTGACCGCGCCGCCAATGCCCCCCACATAGCTACATCCCGTAAATGCGAACACCTGGTGCGTTCCGGGATTGGCGGGATCGCTGAGTGCGTATGGCGAATCTACAATGCCGGTTCCCGGTCCCCCGCTGCCCGTTTGTCCATTGACGAACGCCCACCCGATCGTCTGCTGCGCGGCGTAGGTTTTCCCCGGGCTGGTCAGGCTGACCGCATACAGAAATCCCTCGCCGTCGCCGATAAAAATCCTGCCGGCAGTGTCATCGACAACCGGACCGGTCAACACATTGTTGTATTTGTTGTTTGAGACCGTGACCGGCCAGTTGCTCGGATCATTGACCAGCGCCGGTGCGCCACCACCGAATACCGGCGTGATCTTATAGAGCAATCCATTGTCCGCGCCGACATATGCTGTATCCGTCGTGTAATCCACCCATGGCGAGGAATTCGAATTGGTCTTGCTGGTTTCGATGGTAAGCGTAGTCATGCAGCCCGCTGTTGTCGGTGTCGTGCATGAGGCCGGAGTCTGCGGACTCAAGACCGTCCCCGCCGACGCAGGCGGCACCGGAATCGGACTCGGCAGCACCAGCACGTGGAAGTAGGATGCTCCGCCCGTGCTCTCCACGAAGGCGACTTTCGTTCCATCCATCGATAGCGTTGGCGACGTCTTGATCTGCCCTGCGGTTTGGGTCACAGTGTTGTAGGCGAACGCCACCCAGGGCGATCCGCTATTGCAGGGAGTGGTCCCTCCCGTATACATGTTATTGATCCCGACCAGGTTAGCCTGCGTCCCGGAGGTCACAGTTAGTCCATACAGGATGTAATCGGAATTGCAACTTTCGGTAGTGATGTCAAACTGGTATTTTGAGGGAAATTGGTTCTGCGGCACGTACCCGTTTTCGAGCGAAACCGCCCAATCAATCTTAGGCCGGGGCCGGGGTCGCACCACTGGACGCCGCCGGGGTTCCACCGGATCCCGCCAGCGTTCCCGCCAGCGCTCCACGGCCACTCTTCGCATCACCATGTTGTAAACATACCGTGGCTCGCGCTCTCCCGCCGCCAGCACATCGTCGTCGCGCATTCCCGGCATTAACAGATGCCGTGAGCTCCAGTCCATCGGATACCCCAAGTGCGTCGGTTCCTGCCGCGTCTCCGCAGCGGTCTTCTCCGTCGCTGCCTGGCCCCAAAGCGGAGCGCCCAGCAGGAGCAGCCCAGCCGCCCGGCAAAACCAACGCAACGCAGACCCTCGCATTATTTCCTCCTAATACTTGCCACAATGTGCCTTTATGATGTTCGCCCAAATATTGAGGAATCTGAACCTTACTTTCGTAACTTAATGTCGTTCCTTAGGTGGTGGGCTGGTGGGTAACGTGCATGGGGAATTACCCCTCGATTGACCCCGAGGTTCGCCCCAGAAAAGGGCGGTGGGACAACAACTTACGCGAGTTGCGGGATGTGGATCTGAATCAGAGGAGTTGTAGGACGATGACTGGCTAGCGCCCGTCTCAACATATTCGCACTCGGGATGCCCGTCCTCTGAAACGACTTTTCGCAGTCGGCGGTGGACGGCCCTCGCATGCTGCCCTCCATGTAAGCCAAGCCAGGGCAACGCGTGCATGTTCCGACGTGGTCGCAACCGGAGCAGACGGTAAGGTCTTTGGCGCGGATGGATCGCACTTCGTTCAACTGCGGGGAGTGGTGCCAGATCTCAAGAAATTTCTGCCGCCGCACATTGCCGCTGGGCAGAGGGAACTGCACACAGGGAAACACATCGCCATAAGGAGAAATGTAACAGGCGGTGTGACCTGCGCTGCAGGGATAGCCTTCCATCACGTCCTCGCCCGCAGGTGGCGGAGGAGCACAAAATTCTTCCACGTTCCCTACAAGTTCCTCGCGATGGAATACTTCCTTGAGCTCAGACCCTGGAATTCGCAAGGCGAGGATTGATGTATCGCCGTCCATTTTTGGTGTGATCGTGGGGTCGAGCGTGTAGGCAGTTCCCAATTCTTTCGCCAGCGCCATAACTCCGGCGCCGTCGGAGAAATTTCCTTTCATAAGAACGTTAGCAATCGTTACCTTCAGTCCCTGAGATTTCAAGAATCGAATCGCCCGAATGGTTCGCTTCAGCGACCCCGGCAGTTTCGTGATGGCATCGTGAACTTCCGGCCGATGCGAGTAAACACTGATTTGTATCTGCTCGACGCCCAGTTGGCGAAGTCTCGCTGCTTCCTTCGCGCGGATCATTACCCCGTTGGTCTTTACTTTGACATTGAACAAGAGCAGCCGCGCTCGCTCCACGATTTCAAAAAAATCGCGACGCATAAGGACCTCGCCGCCGCTAAGGACGAGGAAAAAAACGCCGGCGTCGGCGAGCTGGGCGAGCACGTTGAAGATTTCCGCGGTCGTCATCTCCCCATGATCGTCGTGATCCAGGTAGCAATGCACGCAGCGTTCATTGCAGCGGTAAGTGATATCGATGTGAACACTGAGCGGTATGCCGAGCTTCAGCGCTCTATGATTCATCTCCGCTAGGAGGCTCATGGATTTTCCTGGGGTGGGGAAGAATTCAGTAGTGGCTGATCCGAGACCAGCAGTATGCCGTGTTGCGAGAGTTCGTCGACGAAGTGGTCGGCGCCACGTTGCGCTTGCTCGCGATCGACATCGAATTCCGCGCAGATTTTGTTGGCGACGATTTTCGACAGTGGCGTGCGCCCGTCCGCTGCCTGCCAGATCACAGTGGCGGTTTCATTGAGAGTGAAAAAAGTCGAGTCTACAGCCGACATCACCATCATTTCCCCGCCCAGTAGCCGCGCCGCGATGGCCGTGCTTCGCGCAATGTATCTTTCGGGCATCACAATTCTCCCAAGGCTAACGTATTATCTCCCAGACGGTAGGGTCGGGCACGAATACCAGGCGGCGGACCGGAACCAAACTAACAAACTCGCATGCCGACTGAAAAACGAGTTGCACCAGCTCAGGGTCTTCGGCGAAAAACAAAATGTTCCTCAGCAGCCGCCGGATGGCTTCTGCGTCGACCAGCGGTTCGATCCTATTCTGCAAACCTTTCTCGAGCAGGAAAACTCCGCAGAGTGGGGCAGACACGTTCTCGCCGGCCCGCCCCAACTCTCCCGCAAAAGGCGTTCCACAGGCCAGATACTGATTAGCTTCCCGCCGCACGTAAGAGATTTCGTCGGTGAGCAGCGTTGTGTCGGGTGGCGCCAGGCGGGAAATCGTTGTCTTGCCCGCGCCCGAAACCCCGGCGAAGAGAAACGCTTTCCCTCCGCGAATCGCGCTGGCAGCGTGAACCAGGAAGCCTCCCTGCCTCGCCAGGAGCAGAGTGTGAACAATGCGCAAGACGCAGTCGATGGCGTAGGAATTGCATGTCTGACGGATCCATCCCCGGCGGGACTCCGGATTCCATCGTGCCCGAAAGTTGCCGCGCTGCAGTGACCATTCGCCTTTTTCCATTTGCAAATGCAGTTCATCGTCGACTGGGCCAGATTCCGAGGGCTCGCACAGGTCGATGTCGAACGCGAATTGCGAGTCCGCCGAACTTCCGAGGAACCCCGCATAGCGATTTTCGACCACGCGCTGAAAAGACGGATCGAGAGTGTGCAGCGCAATCGTCGTTCCTCCGATCTCGACTGACACCGTATGCTTCGCGGTCACGGTGAGGGCAGCGCTCATGGATGGGAAATACCGGACAGAGAACTCGCAATCCGAGGATGCACCTGATTTTGGGTGGCGCGACGCTGCAGCGCTACGATGACGGGCTTTTCATGGTCGACTTGAGCCGCTGGGATCAGACTGACCACCCGCAAATATGCCCCGTGAATACGCAACGCTAGACTGCGGAATCTGCTCCAGCGGCACAGCATCCATGCCAGCGTGGAATGAAGCATCGAGACCCGACGGCCGGGAACAAAACTGCGATTGCCGCGGCGAATACTGGCGACTCGGCCCAGAACCTCGGATGCGGCCGCGGGTGGATCGTCCTGCGGCATCGCGTCACCCCTCGTGACCGACAGCAGGCCATCCCGACCTAGCTGCCACCCGACCAGCCGGTGAATAAAGAAGCGATGGTCGCGCAGAACTAACACGATGTCTCCGGCGGCTATCTCGTCATACACAGCGCGTTGAATGGTGAGCCGATCGCCTGGCCAAACCGCGGGAAGCATGCTCATTCCCCTTGCCTTCAGAAAAATCGATCCATGGCGGCACAGTACCTCGGCTGCAAGACCAAGCTTGGGGTCCTCGCGAATTTCCTGCGTGGATGGTATGGAGGGCGGCAATCTACGAACTCTTTAGGCCGATAAATCTGCAATGAGGGGTAGTGGGCGCGATTTTGCCGCACATCAGCGCCATCGTCTCAAAAACCCGCTCATACCGGAATGCCGGTTCTTGATATGGTTTTTTCGACGGCGGTCCGTTCTCCTCTGACTTTTTTTCGGTGAAGTGAGAGTTTTCTTCTGCCATGAGATTTAAGAAATTGCAGCAGCCCAGACCGCAACCCTGCGGACAACTCGCGCCGCATGAATATGATTTCCTGCACTATAAACCATGACGCCGTGTCGCGCTACAGAAAAGGGCTGCGGGATTAGTGTCCTAATGGGTTACCGGGTGAAGGGTTGGCAGCACAAATTAGCATAAAAAAGCCAGTGTCCGCATCTCGCGGTGGTGAGGCTTTGAGCGTAATCGCGCGCGTTATTGCCAACCATTGCGGGACTGAATAGAATCTCAAGGAGCTCTCGGGTATTGCGCTTTGAGGGACACCATGCGAATCGGCAGCTGTGGACTCGTCGTGGTTGCACTGATCACATCCCACGTCTCCGCCCAGACCTCACCCACATCCCAGTTCAGGCTGGAACTGCGTTTCCCCAACGGTGGCAGCTCTATGTCGCTTCTGGATTTGCGCAGAGTTGTCACATCAGGCTCGACTGAGACATATGTCCGCGTGGACCAAGCTGGAACGTCGGTATACAAAGCCTTTCTGGTAAGTGAATTCGAGGCGGTGAGCATACGTGCAAATTCTGTCGTGCTTCGGTTCCGCCTCAGGAGGTTTGAGGGCATGGGCGGTCCAGATGAACTGATGAAACAATGGAGCATCAGTGACATCAGGGAAGTAATGGATGCAGCAAAGGTTCCCTGGCAGACGATGGCGTACATCCCCGGAGAACTAGACGAAATCCCTTTTGACGGTGCCGTTGTGAAAGTGACCGGTTCTGTCGTTTCCAAATAGCCAACAACCTATCTGTTGAAATGTCGCGATTGCACTCATTGACCCGGTAGCGAGAAGCGGCCTAAGCGCCTGCCTAGGCTACGGTGACTTTCCTGGCGACGCGCCAACAAACCGCTTCGCGGGACGCGAATGGATCTACAGTTCCGTTTCTTCGCCTGCCGCTCCGCTATCAGCGCGCCCTTTTCGTTTTCAAAGAGGCGCGTGACCATCTCCGGAGACTACGAGCGCTTAAAGGTTGGAGGCGCGGGTCGGAATCGAACCGACGCATAAAGGTTTTGCAGACCTCTCCCTTACCACTTGGGTACCGCGCCCCTGCTCAATACGTTAGCGTTCCGTACGGAAAAAGTCCATCGATCTGGGAGAGAGGTGACGTCAAGCTGCTTGTGTAAATAGGTTGAGGGTGCGGGTTTTCCATTCCAGGTTGAATCTCTGGAAGATGGAGTAGATGATGCGATCGACGCTTTCGACGTTGACAAAGCAAACCATGGGCCGGGTTCGGCGGCGCACTTCTACGAAACAGCGCTCGATGACATTGGTGGTGCGCAGCTTCCGCCAGAGGTGCTGGGGAAAGGTGAACACCGAGAGCAGTTCCGGCAGATCGCGTTCCAGGCGCCGCACCATGGGCCCGTACTCCCGCAGCCAGCGCGCCCGGAAGCGGCGAAACGCGGCCTGGGCGTGGGCCCGGCTCTCGGCTAAGTAAATCGCCTGTGCGCCGGTTTTCACCTCGTCGTAGTCGCGCTTCCGCACTCTCTCCAAAATATTGCGCATCTTGTGCACCCAGCAGCGTTGATGCCGCACCCGCGGATAGACGGTGGGAATCGCCGCCGCCAGTCCGGCACAACCGTCGGTAACGATCAGGCCGAGTTGCTTGCCTTCCAGTCCGCGCCGGTAGAGATCCTGGAGCAGGCCCTCCCAGTCGGATTGGCTCTCGCCCTGGCTGCGCAAAAAAGCCAGCAGGTGACGCGTGCCATCGCGCCGCACCCCGTAGGCCACCAGCATCTGCACCCGCTTGCGCCCCGCCGGACGCCGCACCCGCAGGCTCACTCCGTCCAAGAACAGATAAGCATAGTCGTCGCTCAACTGCGCCTGATGAAACTGGCGCACCGCATCGTCGAGATCGCGGGTCAGATGCGAGACCGTCTGCGCACTCACCACTTCGCCCGTCAGCGTGGCCACCACTCGTCCCACCTGCCGCGTCGAGATGCCGCGCAAAAACGCCTCCCGGATCAGCATGGCGACCTCGGGTGCACGCCGCTGAAACGGTTCCAGCGCGCGCGGCAGAAAACTTTTCCCCCGCGTGCGCGCGATGCGCAGCCGGATCGTACCCAACCGGGTCACGAAATCCCGCTCGTAGTAGCCGTTGCGGTAGGTCTGCCGCCGGCTGCGCCGCCGCTCATAGGCTTCCCGCACCGCGTAGCGGTCCCGCTCCCACCTCGAATCCTCTTCCAACAGACGCTTCCAGGCCAGCTTGCTCCCGCCGTACACATCGCCCCAGAAACTTTCCTTCATCTCCGCCAGAAAATGTTGATAATGCTCGGTGATTGGGATTATCTTCGCCATCGGGTGTAGGTCTCCTTTCCAGGAACGGCTTTAGCTTGTGAGGCCAAAGCCAAATTACACCCTCTCACTTTTTACACAATCAAAGTTACGTCACCTGGGAGAGACACTACTCTGAAAAGACAAACACTGGAGCGGGAGACGGGGGTCGAACCCGCGACATCGACCTTGGCAAGGTCGCGCTCTACCACTGAGCTACTCCCGCTCGACGAATCCGATTATAAATGACGCCTCCATCTGCGGCAACGGCGGGCTTATCGCCCCTCGCCCGAAGGTGCCAGTCTGCCTATGCCGAATGCGGTGACCACCGCGGATCTTCCTCAGGTGCCACAAGATGCCCGTCGCGCATGTGGATGATGCGATCCCCGTATTTAGCGGCCTCAGGATTATGCGTGATCATCAGGACGGTCTGGCCCAGTTCCTGATTGGACTGCCGCAGCATCCGCAAAACGATGTTGGAATTCTCGGTGTCGAGGTTCCCGGTGGGTTCGTCCGCTAATACCACAGCCGGCTTGTTCACCAGAGCGCGAGCCAGCGCCACCCGCTGTTGCTCGCCTCCAGAAAGTTCGGACGGGCGATGGTTCAGCCGTTTCGTGAGTCCTAGAAGATCGCAAATGCGAAGGAAAAATGCCGGATCGCGATCTCCGTTCCCGGAAATTTCTTGCGCGATAGCAATGTTGGAACGCGCGTCGAGCGTGGGAAGCAAATTGAATTTCTGAAAGACGAAGCCAATTTTGCGCTTCCTCATTCGCGTGCGCTCCGCATCCGAGAGCGTGGCGAAGTCATCGCCGTCCAGAATGACTTTGCCGGAATCGGCACGGGTAAGTCCGCCCAGCAGATAGAACAGCGTCGATTTGCCGCTGCCCGACGGGCCAACCACAGTGACGAACTCTCCCTTTTCCACGCTGAAGGAGACGCCACGCAGCGCGGGCACGTCAATCTTTCCCACGCGATAAGTCTTGTGTAAATCAATGGCCTCGATGAATGCGCCCATGCCAGCCTCGATCTTACACGATGGAAAGGGCAGTCACCCGCCGAGTGCGCCGAGTGCAGAAGTACGAAGGGAAAGAACAGGAAATTCCGCGAATCATCTCGGTGTACTCTGCGTTCTCGGCTGTGAAACGGTTTTGGAGACTTACAAGGATCAGGCCGCACCAGTGCGCTGCGAAAATTGTGCGGACCGATCCTGCATCCGTTTCGGGCCACGCTTGCGTACCAGAAGCAAGCGGATGCGTTCCAGCAAATCCGCTGGAGCGTACATTCCCCGCGCCAGAAATACATCGGCCTGCGATTCGTGCTCGTAGACACGCGCCTTGCTCGAAATAAGGATGGCTGGAACGTGAGGCGATAGATCCTTGATTGCGGCGATCAACTGCGGACCATCGAGTCCTGGCATGGCCATGTCGGTAACGACCAGATCGATTCCGCCTTGCTTGAACCGTTCGAGCGCTTCTTCCCCCCGGGAAAAGCTAGCCACACGGTAACCGCGCGTTTCCAGCATAATTTTCCGATATGAAAGAGACTGTTCGTTGTCGTCAACACAAAGAATCGTGCGCTTGGGTTTCATCACCGTCCACATCCGCTTCTCCAGTCTTGTAACTGGAAGTCAGCGGAAGTTTTCTCTGTTCGCGAAGAATTGATGAGCGAATTGGATGCTATCGATAAGGGGAGTGTCTGTAAAGTAGCGTCGAAGCAAATGGCAATTTCTGGCCATTGACATTTCTTAATCGTGCGCAAGATGCGATGTTTCGATGGCTGCGCGCGGTTGACTCAGAGAAAAACTTCGCCGCGCATGATTTCAACAGAATGCCCGCCAACGCGTACGTTAACTACCCGGTTATCGGAGCCGCTGTCACTGCGGTTTTCGCGGTGGGTTTCGCGCTGGTCTTCGCGATAAGATGCGCGCACAAAAATCCGGCTTGCCCGCTTCATCTCTACACCCTGTTCAATAAGGACGCGTTCCTCTGGCTGGGCCACGCCATGCGCTACCATCCAGGCCGCCGCACAACCTGCGGCCGAGCCCGTTGCCGGATCCTCGCCGTTGTAGAACAGCATGCGCGCATGCAGCCGGGCTTCAGGGTCCGTCGTCTCCCGGCTCACGAAATAAAAAAACTTGCCTTCAGTCTTTGCAAGATATTCGGCAGCGCGGGAGAGATCGATCTGCAGATTCCGCATGACAGACAGCGACTTCAGCGGTGTCACCGTGTAGGGGAGCCCCGTGGAAACAGTTTGGATAGGAAGGGAATCGTCGAAGTCTTGCTCGCGCAATCTAGTCGCGCGCGCGATGGCTCCTCGCTCATGCTGCATTCCGAAAGTAGGATCCAGTTGGGTCATCTCGCCGAACGCTGGTTGCCCGGCACCGTCTTCGAAATCTACATTCACCTTGCCGATGTTCAGTTCGAGAACGATTTGCTTCGCGCCGCTCTGCCCCCGCAAGGCAAACGCGGTTCCCAGCGTGGGATGGCCGGCAAACGGTAACTCTTCCTGCACAGTGAAGATGCGCACCCTAATGCCGTGTTCCTTTTCCGTGCCGCCATCGCGAGGCAAGATGAACGTGGTTTCCGAAAGGTTCATCTCTTTAGCGATCGCCTGCATCTCGGCGTCACTCAACCCGCGGCCGTCATGGAATACAGCCAGAGAATTCCCCTCCAGGGGCTTTGAAGAAAAAACGTCCCACTGCGTCATTGCCAGACGGCGTGATGGTTGACTCATAGAATTGTCCCCATAGCTAAAAGTTAATGGCGCGAGCGGCGCCCGCAAGAAAACAGATGCAGGAGGTTTTCTTGCGATTCAGAAAGCTCGCCCGCTGGCCGCGCCGCAAACACCCTCGTGGTTGACAGGGAGAGAGCGGACTTTTATTCTGGCTGTGTGTTGTGCCCCTTCCATCCCGGCATCACGTGTTGTTGTTGCATGTGTCCGCCGCGGTGTGGGTAGGGAAGAGATCGAATAGAAATTCTTCAACCCACCCGCTACGAATCGGGTGGGTTTTTCGTTTTCATCCCGGTTCCCCGAGTTGAGTAGAGCGGATGGCACTTTCACAGCTTCGAACAAATTGAATTCACCAGGGAGACAAACATGAGTATCGAGACCGCGACCGAAACGACAAACAGGATCCCACGCATTAACGACACTGCCCCCAACTTCACCGCCGAAACCACGCAGGGAACCATTAACTTTCACGAATGGATCGGCGACGGATGGGCGGTTTTGTTTTCCCATCCCAAAGACTTCACCCCCGTTTGCACCACTGAACTGGGCTATATGGCAGGTCTGCAGCCCGAATTTGCCAAACGAAACACAAAGATTATCGGGCTCAGTGTCGATCCGGTAAGCAGCCATGGCAAGTGGGCTGCGGATATCGAGGAGACTCAAGGGCACAAAGTGAACTACCCGATGATCGGCGACCCGGAGCTCAAAATCGCAAAGTTATACGGAATGCTTCCGGCCGAGAGCGGCACCACGTCAGAGGGACGCACGGCCGCGGACAATGCCACCGTCCGCACGGTTTTCGTTGTCGGCCCTGACAAGAAAATCAAACTGCAGCTTAGTTATCCGATGAGCACCGGCCGCAACTTCGATGAAATACTTCGCGTCGTCGATTCGATGCAACTTACTGCAAAACACAAAGTGGCCACGCCAGTGAACTGGAAGCAGGGGGACGAGGTAATCATTCTGCCCTCGGTCTCAAACGAGGAAGCGCAGCAGAAATATCCAGGAGGTTGGAAGACACCGAAGCCGTATCTGAGGATCGTGCCGCAGCCACGGTAGCATTGAATTGTTTTTTGTGTCGTTAGCGGAACAAACAGAGTCGCATCAGGATCAGCTTGGAACTCTGAGTCCTTCGCAGTGTTAAGCTGATTCTGATCCCTGAGAATTCCGTGCGAATCCGCGGGGCTCTCCGGAAGCGCATGCGGTCCGGTGATCGTCCCGGTCTTCAAAGCGGTCACGTCGAAACGGAGGCGTGTGTTTCCAACAGGATGCGAAGGGCTGCTCTCCCGTAAATGGCTTCATTTGGCACCCTGTGGGTTCTTTAGTGCAACGGAATATGCAACGGATTTTGCACCAATCACGATGCGGAAGGACCACGGTCTACCTAGACCGGGACATTTGCGTTTCCTTCGCTGGTGAGGGCGTGTAGGCAGGCGATGTGAGAAGCGGTCGTTGCCCCTCGATACTTTGTGGCTGGCATGGGCAGGGTCATCTCAGTCATCAAGGAAACGCAGTGCTCAACTTCCTCTACGTCCAGTCTGAACCACTCCCCATTGATTCGTTTGTCAGCGAAGACGGTGTGCAGGTAGGCTTCGATTGTTCGGCAACGTCCCCACTGCGTACGCCAGACGGCTATCAACTCGACGGCAAAAGGGTAGGAACTTGAGATTTCCTTGACTCTCCTCGCGACGTTGTCCGATTGCCCGATTTTGTACCAGCCGTGCTCCTTGGAGCCGAGCAAGTAGACTCCACTCCTCATCTGTGATTGCTTCATGTCTCCTCCTGACAGGCAAAAGAAAGACGGGCACCCGCCGAGTGGAAGGTGCCCGCGTACTGCGTTACGACCGTTACCTAGTTCGTGTCACTTCCTTCGGGCATCCTCACGAAGGAGGGAACAAATGAACGAAGAACAAGAAAAAGAATTGCAAAGGTACGTTGACTTGATGCAGGATGCTACGTCTAGAAAAGACGGAGCGACTATTGCGAGGCTGAACTTGCAGATCGAACGCCTTCGACGTGAGATGCGAGATAATCCCGATAAACCGTGAGCATCTCTCTGTTGATTTTGTACGGTTGGCTGGGCCGTTCAAAACCCCACGCTTTTGCTAAGTCGTCCGCCGTCTGCTCATCCTTTTTACTCTGGGCGGGATTCCAGCACAGGGGCGAATGCTTCAAGACGACATGGGCGAACTCGTGGGCAACGGTGAAGTTGACCTGTTCCTGCGATTCATGCTCCAAGGCAGGCGACAAGTAGACCATCACTTCCGCAAATGGTGCGTCTGTGTAAAGACCGCCTGTGTCCGTATCTGGGGCGAAAATCGCTGTCCGTGGGGTTTGGTCAAGTACGTCAGGAATCGTGCGGTATAGAAGTTCAAGTGCTTGGCACCTTTTCCCCTCCGTGACCCACTTCCGTTTTATAGACGACAACAAACTCTGTTGAAACCAATTCATCAGTGTCCCTCACTTCACCCATTCGGAGAAATCACCCCCGCCTGAAATCTCACGCCGTGCCAGTGCGTCGAGCGTGCTGACAGAGACGGGAGTAATCCGCTCACGATTCGGAATTGCATCGGGTGACCCGATAATCTCTCGCGGTTGGCTCCTCAGATTTTCTTCCGCTGTCTGGATAGGTGCTGGAACAACTCTCAGCGTTCGTCCGTTGACCAGTTCCCTCGCCGCACGGAGTTTCTCTTCACCGCTCAGCGTCCGTGTGTCGATGAAGGGCGGGTCGGTCGGACGGTATCCGAAGGAAGTATCGGGGACTGTGATGACACTTCTTGCGACGCCTTCGTCACGGACAGCGAGTGCTGCACGAGCGAAGACGACAGCGGGTCCTTCACGCTGGGCCTTGTCAATGACATTCTGCAACTCACTCTCAGTCTTGTAGGAACTGAGCATCTGGACGTAGGCCGAGTAATCGACTCCCGCGAATTGACAGAACAGGCGTGCAGCAGCAGGGGTTGACTTCTGAATGCACCAGATTGCCATCTGCGGACGTATGGTGTCGTTCAGAGTCTCCGCAACACATTTGAGTGCGGCTGTCAGCGTGGCATTTTGCTCACGCACCGAGACGTGTTCAGGGTCTTGGACGGTCACCGTCTTAACTTCAACCGTCTTCATTCGCAGCGTGATGTTCTCTGTTTCGAGTTCCGTCACGCGACAACAATCGTCTGCGTGCTGGGCTTCAAGACGGTCAATCGTGTCCTGTGTCTCGGTCACGCGGTCTTCTGCTTCGAGAGCGAGGAGTTCTTTCAACGCACGAGCCTTCTCAATGACGATGTCTGCACGCTTGGCGGGTTTGTCTGTCAGAGCGTCACCACTCAACAGTTCATCGAACTCGGAGATGACGGCTTCGAGTGCCTTCCGTGCAGCAGACTTTGGTCGCTTCTTTGGTACTGTCTTTTCCATTTCCCCTCCTCGCAGTGGGTTACGCCTTCCGCAGAAGTGTTCGCAGTTCCGCTTGAATTTTTTCCTGTTCGGCAGCGTTTGCCCGTACTAGAAAAGTCGGGGCTGCTGGAGTCGGCTCGGATGTCAACGTTGACAACGTCGCATCGGCTTTCAAGCGTGCGGCTCGTGCCTCTGCTCCATCCGTGCTGATTTGTGCCATCAATGCGACGGCCTGTTGTTCCTCGTCGCTGACAGGTCGTGGGGTCGGCCTTAATACGCCTTCGCTCATTTGTTCCTCCGTGTTACGAGTACGACTACTGCGACCCACGCAACAGCGAGAGCCGCGATGATTGCGACGGTCATACCTTCATCCGCTTCAACTCCGCGATTCGCTGTCGTACTGCTTGCTCAACTTGTTCGGGCGTTCCCGCGAACTGTTCAAATCGCAGACGCCCGCTGTGTCGATAACTGATTTGCTGCATAAACCCGTGCGGGTCTCGCTGTACTTCAGATGTTTTGATTTCCACTTAGACCTTGCTGTCGGAAGACCGTCCGACGCGGTTACTAGGGATTCCAGCGACCTTCCGCAACCGTGCTAGAGTCCCGTCAGGGTCTCGGAACGTGAGCCGCCAAGCAGGGTACATCGCCGTGGCTCTAGAGACTCAGGGTCTTCGTAGGAGGAACGGAGACCGCCAAGAAAGAGAAACAGATGCTACATACAATCCTTCTAGGACTGAACGTCACGCTCGTCGCACTCAAGATTGTTGAACAGGTGCGAGTGATTCGAGGTCCGAAAAAGAAGTAACTGATGGCTGAAGTCGGCGTCGATGCAAACGGACGCGTCATCGGAGTGACGCCCGCGAACTTTAACGAAGTCGAAGCACGGATGATTGAGCGTCTGGACCACCTGATTCAACGTCTCAGAATCATTGACGCCGTCGGCCCTGATAACTTTCGATGGATGGTTGAGTACCACGACCGGAAAAGAGCGGGAGTCCCCATGTCAGCCGCCGACCGCCAGAGATCGGGTCAGCCCATTCTTTGTCGCCTTCTGCTCCGTTGAAAGGGTCTGCGTTCTCGTCGCCGTGATGTTCGACGGGATGTTCAATCCGCATCGCGGCTTTGCTCTTGCGAACCTTCTTTCCCGTTTCGTCCGTCTCATACCATCGGGTTTCGATTTTCTCCCGATGGATGAGTCGTCGGGCGATTGACTTCGCTCCTGACCTGACCTCCGCGTCACTCTTGCCCAGCAATCCTGTTCCAAGAGTGACGCCGTCATCGACGAGGGATTCAACGAAGTCAGAGTCCTTTCGGAGATACTGAGGGAAGCGACCACAGGCGAAAAGCGTTGTACGGATTGTCTTGACGAGGAGCGAATACTGCGGGAACTCGGCTACTCTCTGTGTTGCGAGGCTGACTCGCGGCTTGACATCGGGGATGAGGCTACGTGAACATCCGGTTCGTTCATGCACGCTCACCGTCCTTCTTGTTAGAGTCCCGGTCTGGGGCGTTGTGGTTTAGGGCTTGCTGAGTCTGACGTGTCAGCATTGTGCCCGTCCTCGTGTTGCCATCTTGTGAACCCATGCCATCAAATCAGACTTCATCACCCGCTTTGCCTTTGCGTGGAGCGAGAATGCGGGGAACGGAATGTCCGAGCGGACCTGCGTTCGTCGTCGGCAGAGTTCGTAGACTTGCCGTGGCGTCATCTGCAAAATCTCCGCTGCCTGCTCGATAGTCAAAATCACATCGTCACTCATGCCGTCCTCCTTCCGTCGTTTCGAGTTCTACCCGTGCTTTCAACGTCTGATTTTCGGTCTGTAAGTTCCTAATCTTTTCCTGCATCCGTCGGATACCGACAGGGCCGAGAGCAAAACGCCTCTGATATTCGAGCCGTCTGAGGTCAAGGGCTTCTTGCTTCAAACGATTCGCCGTTTCGAGTGCCTTGACTTTCAACTCCGAGGCGGCTTGAGCATCCCCCCGTTCAAACGCACGAAGGAGCCTGTAGAGAACTCTCAGCCGTGATGCTTTGGGCTTGCTCTTGACAATCTCTTCTGCAATCAACGCTCGACACTCGGCAGTCGATGTTGGCGGTGTCGATAGACGCGGGCGTCCGCCCTTATTCACTGTCATCGTGCCCTCGCTATGGCGTCAGAGACAGCCCGCTCGAACTGACGGAATCGTGTCAAAGCACTGCCGTCCGCATCGAGTGCAGTGCTGCACTCAATCGCGTCAGCCGCACGACCCGCGATGGCACTCAAGTTCCGCCTTCTCGCAGAAGCGATTGCCGCACTCAGTTCGTCGTGCTTGAGTCCGTCACTGTCACCGATGACGTTGAAGATTTCTCGAATGAAACCCATCGCCATATCCCTGATGCTGCGTGGGTCAGCCGAATAGATGAACTCATCTGTCACGAAGAAGAGGTACGCAAGCCCGACCTCCGCTGGGTCATTCATGTTCATCCCGTCAAGCAGTTCGTCAACCGTCTCGCGTGGTTTCAGATTGATTGGCGGTGTCATGCGACCACCTTTCCTTCAAATTCTTCGCGGAGCCGTTCTTTGTTGGCAGCGTTCTGTTCTCGCTGATTCGTTGCCGTCAACATGACTTTCGATGCGAATCGAATCTTGTAATCCTGAGACATCGTTCCGCCCATCTGCTGATTCTTAGCGGCGGCTCTCAAGATGCCGTGACGAACAACATCGGCTGTGTGCGATTCAGTCCAAATCACGAACTGTTTTTCACTTGGCGATGTGCCAAGAATCCGTTCCCAAAGTGTTATTAGTTCACGCATGATGCTCCCTCCATTGCGTCGAGTTGGGCCTGATACTCCGCGATGTTTTCCTCAATGTCTGGGCGAGGGACACCAGCATATCGAGTCAACTTGTTTCGCAAGTCCCGTAAATTTCTTTCGATATGCTCCCGCTCAACCTGCGTTGATGACTTCTCTACAACCTCTGGAGTCTCGACAACGCTCTGCGGGCCGCGTTCAGACACAGGTGTCGGATTTGCAATGAGGCCCGTCCAATCTGGGTTGAGAAGAATGAGTCTCAATGGATTGGTCTTCGAGTGTGGAACGCCGCTGATGTCGATAATCCCGTCACGCCTGAGTTCATCACGCATTTCGTACTTCAACTGCATGTTGCCTTTGATTGAATCGAGGGCCTCAGTCATCGGGGCTTCGCCGTTCTGCTCTTTCAACAGTGAAACGATGCGGCTTTTAATCGCCGTTCTTGTGTTCTGCTCTTGTGCTTGCGATGCCTGCTCCGACGACTCACTCAAAGAATTGCCGAGATAAAACCTCTTGACGAGTGTGGTCTTGTTGACAGTTTCGACTTCCGCATGAAGTTCGAGCGGGTCACTCCAAGGGATGCCCATCCGAGTCTCACTCTTGATGAGACGCTTTCCCCGATGGTCGTAGATGACAATGTTCGTGTCGGGTTCTGCTCTGACTTCAACAGAACCGAGGAATCCGTCGAATGCATCCTCAGGCTGGACCTTCTTGCAGTGGGCGAGAGCCTGAATGTGAACTCCCGTCTGACGAGCGAGAAGGTGTAACTGTTCGCAGAGTTGAAGCATCTCGTCGTAACTCGTGCTGTCCTTTGCACGCAGAACTTTGCCAAGTGTGTCGAGGATGACGAACTGAATGTTTTTGTGCTTCGCTAGATGGCCCGCGATTGCGTCAACGGTCTGGTTGATGTCTCTTGCCAATTTGCCGACGATATGAATCCGGGCATCTTGGCCCTTGATGTATCCGAGCAACTTGAGATGATTATCGACGTGCGGACGCGGGTCTTCGAGACTGCACAGAAGGACTTCGCCCTGTTCGGATGGTCTGTCGAGGAACGGCTCACCTTTGGAGACGGCAACGGCTTCGATACGGGACATCGAACTCTTTCCGTGCTTGGCCTTCGCACCGATGACACTCAATGCGGCCTTCGGCAGAAGTCCGTCGATAAGAAATGGGATGGGAGTCGGTTTGCCTTCGGTGAAGGTGTCGAACGGCTCGTAGACTTCGAGCGTGAATGGTTGGGGTTGGGTCATTTGATGATTCCTTTCATGGTTCGGGTCGTGCTTCTGGGCCGTCCTCTCCTGACGAGGCCCAGATGTACTTCTTGTTCTTCTTTTCTGACAAAAACGCGAGGAAGTAGGAAGTAGGAAGTAGATGGGAAGTGAATAAGAAGAAGAAAACACTACTCTTTGCGACTACCTACTTCTACTTCCTTGTGTTTTCTCTTTTGCGGGTTTGGTCACGGGGTCTGGTCGGAAACGGAGGTCGAGGAACAACGCCCCCGACTTGCCGACGAATCGACTCGGAACGAACTCGTAGTGCCCTTGACGTACAGTTGCGACAGCAGTTGACATAGGTTTCCCTCTGGGCAAGGTGTGCCCGATGTTGGGATTCTCAAGAGTTTTTGGGATTGTGCTCAGCGGGGCTGGTTGGTCAACCGAGGATCGACTGTTTGCCCGCTTCAACAACTCTATCAAAAATCGAACTACAGGTCAAGAGAAAAGATGCGTTTTCGCCAGTATCCATGCGGGTCTGGTGCATATCGACCCTGTCGTCTACATTGTAGACTGGCCCAAAATCTACAATGTAGAAAACACTACTGGGTCATGGACGACCGAAAAATTCCCAAAAATTTTGGAGCCGTTTGCGAAATTGGGCACATTTTTCCTGACGACGTTCCCCTATTGGCGGGACGATTTCCGAATCACGAGGCGTTGGCGTGGCAGGGCGGCCAGCACAGGCGATGACGGCGTGGGGACATAGCCGCCCGCCCTCGCGGAAGAATGCTTCGGGAGGCTCATTTCAGGGACTCGCTGACCCCTATCTTCAACGCTGCACCATCGACGCCCGCTGCTCCACTCTGCCCGATAGTCGCGTCATTGCAGACGAGCGTGGAAATGTAGAACGGAGGGTGCAGCACGCCGTCAGCAGACGGTTGTTGCCAGATAAGCCTCCCTGACTGGCGTCCAAGTTGGGTCAGGCGAGGTATCTCAGGAGTTCCCTGACCATGCAATCGTGATGCAATCGCGTTCCTAGACTGCTTAGAATCAGTCGTTTACAGGTGCTAGTCGGTCAGTGAGACCGGGACGCAGATGGCTGGTTGAGTATTTCTGTCGTGACTGAAACGACTGACGTATCAGAATGAGACGACCGCTGGTGTAGCCACGAAAAGCAACTTCTGGTTCGCAGGCAATGCGAACACAGGACACTTTGTTGAGTTCCTTGTTCGGCACGATCCAGTTGACTTTGGTGAAATGGGGATCGTTGATGCTCTCGCCGATGCAGAGACCGTCGAGACAGAGATTCGCGGGGGTCTGCGCCGTCAGTGGCAGGGCAAACAAGATGAGCAGCGCATATCGGACATTGAGGATTCGCATAGAGCGACCTACTGTTGCTGCGTCGCAGTGAAAGCCGCTGCACCCTCAGGGTCTAGCAGGCTGCTGAAAAACTAGTCTGCTGTCTCTTCGTAACGCCGCTCATACAAGAGGACGCTCTGGGATACTTTTTGCTGGGAGTCCAGTTGTAGCAGTTCCGCTCTGCGGGTGACTTCCGTGCCTTTTGTCGACACCGAGAGGACTAGCTGATACTTGTGTTCCAAGTCGTGGGATTCGAGGGTTTTGACCCCTGCTACAGACCATCCCAGTTGGCCTTCTAGTGGCGAGGTTACATCGTCATCAGCTTTCGATCCGCCGGTTTCCTGCGTGACATCGAACACGTATCTGGCGTTTTCAGAGCCCGTTACCACGATCCGGTCCCACGTGCACCACATTGCGTGAACCTGAAAGTCTTTCATGGGCCATTCAGCTGCCTTGTAGATGCCCCGTTGCGCTTCGAATCTGAAGAGCCTTAGCACGTGGGGCGAGTTGAGGCCCGGGTGGATGAAGGAACGCAAGTCGAAGGCGATATAGCCCCTGCCAGCGCAATAAAAACTATCGCTATCCGCGAACGTTGGCACAGCGCCAAACAGACAGAGCAGAAGGACCAGAGCGATCCGATGGCCCGATTTCATAACGGCAGACCTCGTGCTTCTTCATGGTAGCAAGGCACACGCGAAAAAATACATAACAGAGGTAACGGGATAGGCGAACCCGACGGCCTGGCAGGCTGCCAAAAACCCACTATTAATCCACAGCCTTGTATGGTACGAGAAGGCATGCGCGGAGACGATCAGCAGCAGAATCATATGTTCAGTTACTTGTCTCCCGAGATGCGCGTGCGCAAGGATCATCCGCTGCGCGCGATCCGGGCTATGGTGGACGAGGTACTCACTCAGCTCTCGCGGCGGCTCGATACGATGTACGCTCGCGCCGGGCGTCCGTCGATTGCGCCGGAGAAGCTGTTGCGAGCGCAGTTGCTGCAGATGCTGTATTCGATCCGCAGCGAACGATTGCTGATGGAAGAGATGGATTACAACCTGCTGTTCCGCTGGTTCGTAGGGCTGAATGCGGACGACGAAGTCTGGGACGCGACCACCTTCACCAAGAACCGCGACCGCTTGCTGGAGGCAGATGTAGCCCGGGAGTTTCTGGCGCGCGTGGTAGCGCAAGCGCGGGGAAAGGGGCTGACCTCCGACGAACATTTCACCGTGGACGGCACGCTGCTAGAAGCCTGGGCGAGTCTCAAGAGCTTTCAACCCAAGGAGGGCAAGCCGATGTCTCCGCCGGATGATCCTGGCAATCCCACAGTGAACTTTCACGGGGAGAAGCGCTCGAACGAAACCCACGAGTCCAAGACCGATCCCGACTCTCTGCTGGCGCGCAAAAGCGGAGGGAAAGAGTCGAAGTTGAGTTACAGCGGGAATCTGTTGGTGGAGAACCGCAACGGACTGATCGTGGACGCGGAAGTCTTCCAGGCGAACGGGACAGCGGAACGGGATGCAGCGCTGATCATGATGGAGAGGCTTCCCGGCACGCAACCGCTGACGGTGGGCGGCGATAAAGGATTCGACACGTTCGGGTTTGTGGAGGAGTGCCGCAATCTGCGGGTGACGCCGCACGTGGCGCAGAACCTGGGACGACGCGGGGGCAGCGCGATTGATGGCCGCACCACGCGCCACTCTGGTTACGCCATCAGCCAGAAGAAGAGGAAACGGATTGAAGAATGCTTCGGCTGGCTGAAGACGATCGCGCTCATGCGCAAGGTTCGGCATCGCGGAGTGAGCAAAGTGCACTGGATATTCACCCTGGCCTGCGCCGCCTACAATTTGGTGCGCATGCGCAACCTGGCCACCGCAGTTCCGGCGGTGTAAGTCGGGGGCCGACGTGTGCTTGCAAGAGCACGAAGCTAGTCCCTAAGACCGCAAAAGAGACGGCAAATCAAGCCGCTCGACATCATCAACGATGGACAACAGAAAGAAAACCACGCTGCCGATCAATTTTTCAGCAGCCTGCTAGGTTCCACGTTCCCGAAAAAGTGCTGCCCGTGGAAGTCATATAACCTACTCCATTGTTGCTTTGCACGCCTTGGTCACCGACACACTGTGCGCTGCACCCGATGAGAGTAGTAAACATGCCTGTGGTAGTGGCACCTGTTGATGGGTTGGTAGTGGTTCCGGCTTCAACGATGAACACCATAGCCGAGTAATCGACGCTGGGATTGTTTGTCTCAGTTCCGGTGCCAGTGATGGAGCCTGTTCCGTTGAAATTGTCGGCTAGGCTGCAACTTGAAATAGTTGACGGTGCTGTTGTCGTGGCGGGCGACGGGAGAGTCCAAAGCGTGCTACACGGTACAGAAACGAGCGTGACCTGCAATGTCCCTATCTGCCACGAAACATTTTGAGAGTCTGTGGTGTTGATGAGCCATTGACCAGTGATCGCAGGAACGGCAGAGTACGCAGGGGAGTTCGTCTTGGCTGCGTTACAACCTGTCAGGACGACAGCAGCCAAGATGATGCAAAGAAACATCGCAACGAAAGATTTCACGGGGCACCCTTACTTTTCGGAAGAGTTCGGTCGGCCCATCGTCCCATGACTTATTTGCGTGGTTCAACGGTACTGATGTAACTCCGCCTGTTGGGATAAAGTGGTGCTGCACTTCGAGTGCTGGCACAACTCCCAGATTGTCGGTATGATCCTGCGTCGAGGCAGGGATGGAACGTCTCATCGTCGTTGTCATCGCAGTCGTCATCTACCTGATCTATCGGGCTGTCCGTGGCAGCAACCGAGAGTCGGGAACGCAGAGGATTACACAAGGTAAGTCGTACCCCTTCTCCGAAATTCTCCCCGATCCGAACTTCCCGCAAGTCCGTACCATCCACTCTAAGATTCGGGGCGTCACCAAGCGGAATACTGACAGGTCGGATCGTCAGCGGATCATCCGTCAATGGTGCCACGCTGGTGACGCCTTGTGCTTCGTCAGGGAGCCGAACAATCCCGTTGACCGAAATGCCATTGAGATTCGGAGAGTGGTCTGCTCGGACGTGCCCGACAAACCCAAGGATCGGAGAACAACTCGGCTATCTCTCACGAGAACTCGCTGAAGAATTTGCCCCACGTATGGACACTGACGGCTTCGGCGGTCATGACGGTGAGAGCGTTGGCGTCAATTTCGAGATGTCGGTCTACATCAGACGGAGATGTCGCTGTGACCGAAGAACAACTCACCGAAGCGGTCAAAGCTGCGATTGACCTCGTTGGATGGTTGGCGAAGGAATTGAGAGCACAAGAACTCTCTAGCATCAAGAAGACGACCTGAGAGGATTTGATATGTCTGCTTGGAGCTTGCACGCACCCGCTGCATCTCTGAAGTCGTGTTCTTCTACTGTCGCCTTGCAAATGGGAGTGGCTGTCAATTTCATGCGTGCTGCACAACGGTGGTATCGAGCGGCTGCAAATGAAGCGGGGCCGCCCGCTGCGTTGCGGGACGGCGTTTGTGCATTCATGGTCTCGTCTGCTTATCTGAAAGAAGCCGTCGATTCCGTTCTGAGACCGCAGTATCAAACCATCATTGAACTTGCAAAGCAGGGCGGAGCGAAGGATGAACTTATAAATCGAATCGGGCAACTGACATCGAAGAAGCCGACCAGCCTATATTCAACGCTCTTGATGAAAGTCCGCAATCAGTTGGTTTTTCACTTTGACGCTGAGCCTCTGAAGCAGTGGGCCGAACAGAATTCAAATCAGGACATTGTTTGGGCTGAAGGAGTCGGAGAGACGGACGGACAGGTTAGTTGGATCGCATCGGCGGACGCAACCTTGGATGTTTTCAATCCTCTATCAGATGATGAGGTCAACAAGCGGATTAAGGAGGTCGCAGACTTCAGCGGAGACTTGATATTGCTGTTCCAATCCGCAATCTCTGCCTTCATCAAGCAGAACGGCGGAACATTGAACGAACGCTAAGGGAGAACAAGATGTCATTTGAATTTCGTGTAAACCCGAATCTCAAGAAAGAAATCAACAAGACTGTTCAGGACACCTTGAGCCGCCTGAAGGGAAGCGATTTTGAAATTACCAGTTCAGTCCATGCGATTTTCGTCTGCGACTCAGATGTTGTAATCGTGACGTTTCTGATCGACGGAACGCAGGCCGGGGATAAGTTTAGTTTCACCCGTGCTCAAGCACACGATCTTGGGCAGCGGATCATGGAAACGGGGACGTGGGATGAGTTTCCAGTCAACGATATTTCTGTCGAAGCCCTCAAGCAGTTTGGACAACGCTTGCGTGATTATGGAAAGAATGGCTGCTGACGAAGCTGGCGGCAAGCGTCTGCCTTGGATGTCTCAGCGGTTCACTTCTGTTTCCACAACGCGTTGACCGCGAAGCTGACAGCTTCTCGTGACGGTCGCTCCCACAACTCAGGATGAGCATCCACGACCTTGCAGACTTCACCGAACGCTTGCTCGTAGTCGAGTGCAGGCATCACGTAGATTTTCTTTCCGTCAAAGGTCTCATCGGACTTAACGTCGATGACGGCTCCCGTGTAGGCGACGGCAAAAGTGCGAGAGTCGTGATTGTCCGTGTGGCAGGAGTCGTGAATGCCTGCGAAGGCGAGTGTCGAAGTCAGCAGTGTTGCAAACAGCACGGTCAATCTGGGCGTCACGTTCCCTCCTACTTCCCGTTTGAGTCTGCTGCGAGTTGCAACGCTTTCAGGCCGTCACCGAGTGCGGTCTGGGTCTGCTTCTTGTAAAAGTTGAGCGTCGTACTCATGTGCTTGTGACGGAGGAGTTCTTGAGCGGCTGCGTAGTTCCCGTTGGTCAATCCGATGATTGCGGTTGCTGCTCCTCGACGACCTGCGTACAGCCCCTTCCAAGTGATGCCTTCCTTCGCCAACGTCGGACGGATGAATCGGGCAACAACGTCCTTCAAGTCCTGCGGGTTGCCGCGTTCGTTTGCGAAGACCCAGCCAACAGTCGGTTTGCCTTTTTTCTGGTGCCAGAGCATGAGGGGAACGACGACCTGTGTCAGCAGCGGGAGCGTTGCTACACTCTCAGGCGTCTTCGGAGTGCCGACGACCCCACGAACGCAAGCACGTCTGATGTGAACAACAGGAGATTCACCGAAGGCTTCAAAATCTTCCCATCGCAACCCTGAGATTTCGCTCGGTCTCAGCCCCGCGAAGAACGACAACGCAACCATCAACTGACAATCGACCCGTTCGACGAGTGCGGAGACGATATTCTCTGCCACTTCGAGCGTATAGTGTGGCGTCGGCTTGGGCGGGGTGACCTTGCCTAGAATGCGAACGTCGTGCCACGGGTTTGATTCCAGCCTGCCCTCGTTGATTGCGTGCGTGAAGATGCCGGATGCAAGGCTGCGAATGTGGTTCAACGTCCGTCGTCCTTGCGTCTTGGTCAGGCTCAACAGTAGTGTCGAGCCGACGTGAGTGCGATAGCCTTGGAGCGTCATCCCTGCGAAGTGCCCTTTGAGATGCTGATTCCAAATTTGCTTGTAGCCTGAGACGGTGCTGGGTTTCATGTTCTCGGTCACGAAGGGCAGATAACGCTGCTCCCAAAAGTCGGTGACGAGCATGTCCTCCTCGTTCGCCTGCGAGACGTTGACCGTCCGCATGAATTCATCACGCAGGAGTTTGACCGCCTTGCAGGTCCGAGAAAAATGCTTGTCGTCTTCGCGGCTGAGCAGGTGCGATTTTTGGACTCGCTTCGGTTGACCGTCTACAATCTCAGTCGTGTAGTAGCGAACGTGGAATGCTCCTGATGATGACTCGAAGATGTATCCCGTTTGATGTCTGCCCATCGTCCCTCGCTCTGACGCGGAGTCGCTTGCAGACTTCAGAATGGCATTTGTGCAACGAGTATGCAATGGTACGAAAGTGTTGTCAGTAAGATATTGATTCTAAACGTGGAAGCGACTGTATCCCGGTGGATATCCCGGTCTTCAAAACCGGCGGGCGGCAGGTTTCCTGTCACCGGTGGGTTCGACTCCCACTCGCTTCCGCCATTACTTAGAAACCCTGGGGCTTGGGTCTACCGCCGCAATGGTCACGGAATCCGGCTGCGTCCACACCTCTTTGCCGTTGTCCAACTGCAGTCGATTCATCGTAATTTTCAATTGCTGATGATTAACTTCGACGAGGAGATAGTGATAGTTGATCTCCTTGCTCTGATACGGATCGTCGCGGGCACGCTCGATCGGGTAAGCATGAGCCGCTCCGCCACCAGAAACAAAGTACGTCACGCCGCCGTGCTGATGGCGTTCATAGTTGTGTACGTGTCCAGAAAAGACTACGAAGTGGGCGCGGACGTGAGCCTGGCGCTCCTCGAGCATCTTAGCGAGATGCTGTTCCGTCGATCGCGCAGAGTGTCCTCCACCAAACATTTTTGCGTCCGAGGAACTGGTATACGGCGGATGGTGAAACATCAGGAAGACGAAATCCACATCGGATGGAATGTTATCCAGTTTAGAGGCCAGCCATTGGCCTTGCGGTCCCGAGATTTCGTCGAGCGAGCTATCGAGCACAAGAATCACCGTGTTAGCGGCTCTCACGGAGTAATAGCGGCTGTTCTTCAGCTCAGGAAAGCGCTGGAAATAGTTGCCCAGCGCAATCTTCTCGTCTCCGTGCAGGTCGTGGTTGCCAAGCGCAGGATAGACCGGAATCTTCTTCTCGCGCCAGATCGCGGTTTCGCTATCCCAAACCTTCCAATCGTTCGCATCATATCCGTTGTAGACGATGTCTCCAGTAAAACAAATAAATGCGGGATTGACTTCGGCGATGGCCTGCACCAGCGCCACGCGCACAGCAGGATTCGCGACTTCCGTATCTTTGGGATCGTGAAAGCGAGTGTCACCGTACGCCACGAACCGGAGTGGAGCGTCCACCTTGAGTTGCAAATCGACCGATGTCTGCGCGGCAGATCTCTTTGTGCACGCAGTGAACGCAAGCAGGATCACCGTCACGAATAGGAGCGGAAGCTTGCGCGTAAAAAATCTCTCTCGTAAATGCATAGTGAAAAGCTTACGCCATTGACTGATCTATCCGCTACTTCCCCACCACCAATACTTCGAACTGCCCTGCCTCGGTTGTGGAGAGGAAAAGCCGATGCGTCTTGGGATCTAGTGCCATGGTTTTCGCGCGCGGCAAAGTCTTCACGGTCTCGACCACTGAGTACTTGTCGGGACTCTCTTCGCGAATCACAGTGATCGTACCTTCGCCGTTGGAGTTGAAGATCAGCTTCGTTTCCGGATCAAAGGCCGTAGCGTCCACATGATCGCCGATGGGCAGAGTGGTGATCACCTTGCCAGAGTCCGCATTCATCACGGCCATCACTTTGCTGCGGCAACCAACGAACAAGCGCCGGTTGGCGCGGTCCATTGCGATGCTACTGGGGGAAGCGCACGGCGCAGTGGGCCAGCGCTGTTCTACTGTGAGGTTCCGGGAGTCGATCTTCAACACCAAACTCTCATCTTCCAGATTGTTGTAAACGAAACCGTTGCCATCGGCGACAGCGAATTCAGGGCCGCCACCGAGATCGATCGTGCCCGCGACTTTTCCAGAGGCGGCATCAATGGCGGTTACGCTATTGCTGCCGCCGTTGAAGGCGAAGACTCGTGACGAAGCTGGATCGTAAATGATGGCGTCGGGCTTCTGGCCGGTCGGAACGTCGGTGATGGGCTTCAGCGTCTTCAAATCGAAAATCGTAACGTTCGAGGCCTGCCCGTTGCTCACGAATCCACGCCCAAGGTCCGCCGCTATCGCGATGCCGTGGACACCGGGCGTCTTCGGAATATTTCCAACGATGGATTCAGAATCTACGTCCAGCACCTCCACTTGCGTTCCGTGGGACACATACAAATGCCGCGCACTTTCATCCACGGTGAGATAGTCCCAACTACCCTGACCGGGAATCGGAATTTTCTTAGTGATGTTGTACCCCTCCGCAGCGACGGCTATTGAAGCAACCGAGCCCAAAATAGCTGCGACTGCAAAGATTGGCCACACTTGCAATAATTTGACAATTCGGCTTCTCATGATTGTCCTCGAATTCTCCGCGAAGAAACACTAACCCTGCAACCTGAAAAGAACCTGAAGTTGCATGGGCTTTCTCTCTCAGAACTTGAAGCGCAGCATGAGTTGAATTTGTCGCGGCAAGCCGGTGCCGGTGTTGGGAGACGCGGCGTTGTCGTTGTTGTTGTTGAAGTTGACAGTCGTGTCAATCTGGCCAAGATTTTTGGCGCTCAATGATTGGGCCGTCTGGAACGTGTTCGGCCCGGTCTGAACTCCTGCCAGATTGTAGTTTAGCGTCAGGTTACCCGTGCTCGGGTCTCCGAACTGAGTGTGGTTGAAGATATTAAAGACTTGCGCGCCAAACTTCACGGAAACGCGCTCGGTCAGCTTGGTTTCCTTGATCAAGGCAAAATCGATCTGCCAGGAGTCGAGCGCCCGGAGCAGGCCGTTCGGCGCGTCACCGAAGCGGCTTACGAGACCGCAGGAGAGCGGGCAGACCAAGGTTTGGCTGCCGTCGGGGTTGTTGATGATATTTGTGACCTCACCGCCCGGACTGAGCGGAGGTGCCGCAAACGCCGCCAAATTTATCGGCAGCGTGTGATCGTGTACTCCGCCCGGCAAGAGCAGCGGAACCCCGGGCACTAAGTCCGGCCGTTGGCTATCCTGATCATCGCCGTTGGGGAGCTGTGCTGGGGAGATGTTCATCGAGATCGTGAGGGGATGGCCAGTATGCCAGAGGCCGATGCTGCTCATTTCCCATCCTCCGACAATCCTGCCTAACACGCCCGAGCTGTTGATGAAATGTTTGCCGGGGCCAAAAGGCAGCTCGTAAACAGCATTGACCGTTACGTTGTTGCGAACATCGAAAACGCTCGGGCCCTTGTCGCAGGGGAGGCAATTCACATTCTCTGGACCGTTCGACTCCCCGCCCCCGACCGATCCGTCGTTGATGGAATGGGACCAGGTATACCGGCCCTGGAAGGATAGACCGTTCGAAAAACGCCGATCCAAGCTGAGAAGAAGAGCATGATAGGTGCTGGCGCCAATATCAGACTTGTAGTCCACTGAACCGTAAGGATCGGCGGTATCGAAGGGATCGGTCAGGCCATTGGTGCCGGGATAGTATTGGTCGAGGGGACGCGAGCAGATGAGGTTGCCCTGGCCGCTAGGGTCGTACAAAGGTGGGGCGCTGCAGAAGTTCACTCCCCCACGAGAGAACAGCCGCACTCCCCGGGATCCGAGGTATTGTGCAGATGCCAGAAAGTTAGCGGGCAGCTCGCGATCGACGGTGAGGCCCCAGGTTTCGACGTAGAGGTCGCGCCGCCCATGGCGCTGTAGGGCCCGTGGTTGCTGTTGCGCTCCAACGCCCAGCGCAGCCAAACCACTTAGGTCCGGGTTGGTCTGCTGATAGGCTGGTAATAGTGGCGTACCCGGCCCGGATCCGTTCAGATTGAGGAATGCCGTGAACCGGTCGCTTTCCAACCCAGCGTTCAAATCGTCGTTCTGCGCCGCACCATGATAAATCCCGAAGCCCGATCGAATCACCGTTTTTCCGTGAAACATGCTGGGCGCCCAGGCAAAACTGACGCGAGGATCGAAGTTCCTGTAGTCAGCGTTGTAAAGAGCGGGGTTCTTGGGGCACGGCGGAGTATTGATTGGGGCAGGAATCTGAGTGGGAAGGGCAAATCGCCAAGTGGAGGCTGAGCCGAAGCAGACTCCGTGAAATTGGCTAACATCGAAGACCGTGGTCTGGTTGTCGGCCTCGTGCGCTACGCCGTAGTACTCCCAACGAATGCCCAGGTTCAGAGTCAGCGTAGGAGTAACCTTCCACTCATCCTGGAAATAGGGCATATAAAATGTGCGCCGCAGCTTGTGGCAACACCAGGTCGAAGTGTAGGAGATTCCATAAAGGGCTGCGCTTTCGAAGCCCGTATCCGATGAGCCGCTTTGATCTTGAAAGGAAAGAGTGTTGCCGGCGGTCAGACCCTGATTGAGCCGAACCCGGCGAATCTCCATGCCTGTCTTGAATGTGTTCCGACCGTGTACGAAAGTTAAGTTGTCGACAATGCCATAAGTGGTGCCGATTTCGTGATCCGCCTGATTATTATTAATCGTGACCCAATTATTCGTGTTGACCTGATAAGGCAAAGGTGGGACCTGTGGATTGATGAAAGGCGCGCGATTGATAAAGATCTTGGCTTCGTTAATCAGCCGGGGGGAGAAATTGTTCTGAAGGGCAATATAGTAGCCTGCAGGATGATTGATCGTCTGAACGAGGTCATAGGGAAGCGAGCCGCTGCCATTCGTGCCGCTCACCAGACTGATATCCCGATGCGCGCTGCCGTATAGCATCGTCTTGTCATTGATCTTGTAGTCCATCCGGACAAGCCACGTGTCTTCGTGGACGGTGGTGGGCGCCGGGGCAGTAAGCAGGTCGGAGTCTGGGAGGGGATTGGCAGCGTTGGTTTGATCCGCAAAGGCGGTGTCAGGATAGATATGTAATGGGCTGCAGTTTCCGATGGCGCCAGTCGACGCACGCCAAGCGTAGGCCTGAAGGATAGAACACATTTGCGGTGACTTGGCAAGAGTAGCTCGCGCCGTGATCGGGTTAGGTACAAGGACCTGATTCGTCGTCGCGCCGTATTGCCGAAGACCCTCGTAGTTTAAGAAGAAGAACAGCTTGTCCTTCTTAACCGGACCGCCCACCGACATCCCGTATTGCCCGTATCGAAACGGCGGAATGGCGGGGAGGCCCAAAACGTTGAAGTCGTTGAAATTCCGGGCATCAAAAGCCGAATTTCTCAAGTAGCCGAAGACACCTCCATGCCAGTCGTTGGTGCCGTGCTTGGTTTCCACGTCGATCTGGCCGCCCGCTTGCGTGCCGTACTCCGCATCGTACAAGGCGCTGGTTACGCGGTATTCCTCAATCGCGTCCTGGGAAATCTGCAAACGGGTTTGCGATTTTTGCGCTTGCTCCTGAATACCGCCGGCGTCGACGCCGTCGATCTGAAAGTTGTTGTCGTCGCGCGCGCGCCCGGCAAAGCGGATGGTACGCTGGTCGCCTCCACCGTCATCTTGCGCGAAAGGTGCAAGCAGCGTGAAGCTGGACCAGTCGCGCCCGTTGTTGGGAAGATCTGCGATCTGTTCAGCCGTGATGACCGTGGATGCTTCGGCGGTGGTGCGGTTCTCGGGCGCAGCGGACGCATGTACCTCTACCTTTTCTGCGATCGCGCCAACCTCCAGCGTGGTGTCCAGAGTTCTCGTTTGACCAACCTGAAGAATCACGTCGTCAATGATCTTGGTTTTGAATCCTGTATTTGTGACTGTGACTGAGTAGCCGCCAACGGCGACGCCAGGAAAGCGGTAATAGCCTCTTGAATTCGTAGTCTGCTCCTGCGTAATCCCCGTGTCTACGGCGACGATCTTAACCTTCGCCCCACTTATGGTGGCTCCGCTCTGATCACTCACTGTGCCCTCAAGCACCGCGCGATCGATTTGGGCGAACGCAGGTGTCCCTAGAACGAGGAACAGAGCGAAAAGCAGTGCAACCGCCATTTTTGAGCCAACAGATTTCGAGATAACAGAAGGAATGCAGTATGAATTCAGGATTTTCATGGTGACGCTCCTCGGGACGGCCACGTGGAGCCTGCTACGACTGCCGTGGACTTAGGGCAGAAGCGTCATAGCGGTCGGCTCCACGAAAAGCAAAATCCTCTTTTACAGGATGACTGAGAATGTTAGGCGGGCCTTATTACGTGGTGATGAAGATGAGGTTAATATTTTTTCAGATTCGGTCGTCGAAGTTCCAGACCGAGGGTCGTTCTCGGGCTCGCGGCTATTCGTCAGTCTTGAGCGAAGCTTTCATCGGCAGAAAGACTTTCACAGTACAACCTGGCCCCGGCAGGCGATTGGATAACTCCAGGCGGCCGCCATGCGCCTCGCAAATCTGGCGCGAAAGCACAAGCCCAATACCGCTGCCTTGTGGTTTCGTGGTGTAGAAAGGAACGAAGACGTTGCCGGGATTCATCAGTCCAGGCCCGTTGTCTTCGATAGTAAGAACTGCATCTTTCTCGGCCAGCTTCCATGTCAAAGTAATTTGCGCTCCGGAATTCTCGGGAGAGTTCGTGGACTTGTTGCCATTCCGCTCGGATGTGGCCGGTTCCAGCAGAGCTTCCGCGGCGTTGCGCAGCAAATTAATAAGCATCTGTTCGAGCAAGTCGGAATCTGCCATTAATGCAACGTCGGGCCCCGGAATCACCGTGAGGGCGACCCTAGCTTCAAGAGCGGAGACGCGTTTCACCAGATCGGATATCGAACACTCCCGCAAAACCGGCGAAGGCATTTGCGCTAACTGGCGATAGGCTTGCAGAAAGCGATTCAAAGAAGCCGCACGTGCCTCGATAATACCCAGGCCGCGTTCAAAATCCTGGCGCTGCTCGGGCTCAATATTCATTTGCGACAGCCGCGTACCTAGGCTGCCGGCAATTGATTTAATTGGAGCAAGTGAGTTATTCAACTCATGACCGATCACTCGTATCAGTCGTTGCCAGGCTCCGCGCTCCTCTTCGCGCAGCGCACGGCTTACATCCGAAAGCACGACCAGCGTGTGCGGGATTCCCTGTTGCCGGAACGGACTGCGCCGCACAAACCAGCGGGCATCGCTGCCGAAATGCAGTTGCACAAGGGTTTCGTTTTCACAAGACAAAGCGCTCTGCAAGCCAAGCTCCGAGGCGGTCTTGCCGAGTAATTGCAAAGAGGAGTTCTGGAGAAGCTTCTCTCCAGCCGAGCTCACAAGACGCAGCTTATCCGCGGGATCAAAGGCGAAAATTGGAATGTCCACTTCTTCTACCACGCGTTGCAGCAACGCGGTCGCCTCGATCGCTCCAGTCCGGTGTTGAGCGAGCAGATCGGCGAGCGCATTTACTTCGAGTGAGAGCTCGCCAAGAGCATCATCAGGAACGGCGAGCCGCGCGCGAAAGGAGTAATCTTCTTCCCGGAGAGCCCCGACAACGTTGGTGAGAGTTTGCAGCGGACGAACGATGTGTTCATGCAGTGCGGCGCCAATCAGCAAGCAAACTAACATCTCGCCGCCGAGCAGCAATACTTTCGATTCGAATGTCCAGGGCTGGATCCAGACAAGAATGCCGCTGACCAGCAAGCCAGGCACGATTAGCAAGGCGGAGAAACGAATGATCCTGTGTTCAAACGGTGCTCGCGGTGGTTTTCGCAGTTTTCGTTTGGATGAATCACCCGTGCCCGGGCTAGAGCCCATACTTTTCCATCCGCCGGTAAAGGGCGCCGCGACTCAGGCCCAGTGCTTCTGCTGCCTGACTGACGTTACCCTGAAAGCGCTGTAGCGCTTTGCGAATCAGAATACTTTCAACCGCCTCAAGACTCAACTCTTCAAGGTTCTGCGAGGACGGGCGTTGCAATCCAAGGTCGGCAGGCTGAATCTGCTCGGTGCGGCACATCAGCACGGCTCGCTCGATGGTATGCTCCAACTCCCGAACGTTGCCTGGCCACGCATAGTGGATAAGCGCTTGGAGTGCGGAGGCGTCAAAGCCATGAATCTGCCGCCGATAGCGCGAGGCATACTGCGAAAGAAAGTGCATGGCGAGCACCGGGATGTCCTCCCTGCGCTCCCGCAGTGCCGGCAGGTGGAGTTCGACCGTATTGAGGCGAAACAAAAGGTCTTCGCGAAATTGTCCGGCATGGCTGGCAGCTTGAAGATCCGTGTTTGTGGCAGAAATGATGCGGACGTCCACCCGCACGCTGCGCGAGGATCCTACACGCTCTAATTCTCCCGATTCGATCACGCGTAGCAATTTGGATTGTTGTCGGAGAGGCACGTTTCCAATCTCGTCGAGGAAAATAGTACCGCCATTCGCCAATTCGAATCGGCCGATGCGGTCGGTACGAGCGTCGGTGAACGCGCCCTTTACATGGCCAAACAATTCGCTCTCGAACAGGCCTTCGGCCAAGCCGCCCGTATTAACAGCAACAAAGGTACGCGTCGCTCGCAGCGACAGCGCATGAACGGTTCGCGCAACAACCTCTTTTCCGGTGCCATGCTCGCCAGTGACTAAGACATTTGCCTCCGATGGCGCGATACGAACCATCGTCTCGAGCACCGATGACATTGCGGGCGAGGTCGCGATAAACTCAGGCCGCCCCTGTGCGCTGAGCAAGCGATTCTCCGCAGCCAGCCGCGCCGACTCCTGCAGCGCGCGATGCAGCTCGACTTGCGTGCGCAGAATGGAAAGAAGGCGCTCATTTTCCCATGGCTTCTGAATAAAATCGCGCGCTCCCCGGCGCATCGCTTCCACTGCCAATTCGACGTTGCCCCACGCTGTCATAACAATGACCGGTAGTGAGCCATCGATTCCAACAATCTCCGAGAGCAGATCGAGCCCTTCCTGGCCCGAGGTTGTGTCGCGCGTATAGTTGAGGTCGATCAATACGGCGTCGTAGGAATCGTTTGCCAGCGCTTCGCGAGCCAACACAGGAGAGCGCACTACATCCACCTTGTAGCCTTGCGGCTTTAGCAGCAGTTCGATGGCTTCAAGGATGTCCTGCTGGTCGTCCGCAGCCAGAATCCGAGGAGCATTCGTGGTGCTCTTGGTTAGTACCGGAATACTGACGTCTCGCGGTTTGGAGGAGGTGGGCATCATTTATGGGGCGGGATTGGCGGTTGTGCCGTTGCTAGCTTCGCCTCTGATCGCGTCCTGAATTTCGATTCCATTATGTTCCAAAGTGCTCGCGGTTGCACGTTCCAGTTCAACTTTAGCTTTTTCGTAAACCGTCATGGCTGTGACAAGGTCCAGTTCAGAAAGGGCGAGATCGCGTTGCGCGGTCATGGTCTGAAAAGTCGAGCCCGCGCCGAGTGTTTGTTCTTTCTGCGTGATTTCGAAGGTGCGCTGCGCCAAGTCGCGCGCTTTGCGGGCTGCGTCCACGCGAGCGGCCGTCTGTTGGAGGGCATACTCGGCATTGCGCACTTCGATCCTGATTTGCTTTCGCAGCTCTTCCCGCCGCAGTTGAGCCTGCCGGTATTCAAGCTCGGAGCGATACTGATCGGCCTTTGCGACGCGATTTCGGATCGGAATGTTTACGTTGAACCCGATGTAATAATCGGGCGCGGTGTTGTTGAACGCATTTTGTAATGCGCCCGAATAGTCGGACGGAACGCTGGAACTGTTCGGCGTTCCAGGAATGTTGTAGACCGGATTCAGAAGGCCAGACAATCCCGACCCGCCATAGAAACCCACCAGCGACAGTGACGGCAGTAATGCGTTTTTGGCAGCCTGGCGGCTGATTTGGCGGTTGACCAGGTCGATATCAGACTCGTTAAGTTCAGGGCGATCGTGAAGCGCTTGCGCGATCAGGTCTTGGACGGGCTGCACAGCAAGCGTTTGGACGGATTGCAGACGATCCGTAGGTACGACAGCTACAGCTTCAAGCATTGGATCATCAAGACTTTTGGTCAGCGCGTTCTTGGTCAGCAGTTCTTGTAATTGCAAGCTTGTTTTCGCGACAGTCAAGTCTTGATCGCGTCTTGAAACCTCAGCTTCGGAGCGCATGACATCCATAGCAGGAATGCTCTCCAACTGGAGCTGCTTCTTTGCGTTGTCGAGCGACTGTTGCGCGAAGGCCAGCGATTGCTCGTTGACCTGTGCCTGCTCGTACGCATTCACCAGGTCCCAATAGATATTTTCGATCTGCGTGACCGTCGCGATAACCTGGTCCTTAAAGGCGATGTCGGAAATTTTCTTGTTATTGTTCGCGATGTGGAGATAACGAAGATTCGGGCCAAAGCCGAATCCGGAGAGCAATTCCTGTTGAAATGAAAAGCGGTACATGGAACCCAGAGCCGGAGACAGGTTGAAGAAAGGGCTATTCGTGGTCTGGCGATTATTGTTGAACTGGAAAGAAATGCTGGTCCCGGTCGGGAAGGCTTGCGAGTAGCCAACGTTGGCCTGTCCGGTATTGAGTTGCAATAGCGGCACTCCATAGATCTGCAAATTGGCCAGAGGAGTAGTTTGATGTTCTGCGCCCACGGATGCAATGATTGCCGGATCGTAGGAAGCGACCGGAGCGCCTGTGCCTAACGTCGATTGCACCAGGCCGGAAGCGCCAGCTCCTGCGCCGCCTGCGCCTGCGGTGGTGCCGCCCGCGCCAGCGCCAGGCGCTCCGGTACCAAATCCGCCCACCCCGCCACCAGGGGTGCCTTGCACAACTCCGGCATTCACGCCACGAAAAACTCCGCCCGCTTGCGTGCGCAGAATGTCCATGTTCGCGATCGGCAGATTGTAGCGGGCGATGGCGAGGTCAAGATTGTTCTCAATCGCCAGCCGGATCGCATCTTTGAGTGATAAATACAACTTTCCGTCACGGATGAGCTGAGTGAGCAACGGAGAATTGGCCAGCTGCGGTTCAGGCACATCGCTCGGTGAATACGCGCTAAAAGGATTGCGCGACTTAGGCATATCGGAGACGACGGCATCGTTGGTCTGGGCTCCGGCGATGGCAGTAAAGCCAATCAGGAACCACGCCAGAAGCCGCGTGATCAAACCCCAGGGTGAACTCCTCATTGCTTCACCACCTCTTGCGGCTGCAATTCGGGATTCGCCGTGTCGCTCACCACCCAGCCATCACGAAGTTGAATGGTCCGCGAACCGTATGCAGCATTTGCGTCGGAATGCGTGACTTGGACGATTGTCGTCCCCTGCTGATTGAGTCCGCGAAAAAGTTCCATGATTTCTTTTGCCTGCGAGGAATGTAGATTTCCGGTTGGTTCATCGGCGAGTAACAGCGCTGGTTTGTGAATCACGGCTCGCGCAATTCCCACGAGCTGTTGTTGTCCACCAGAAAGCTGGCTGGGAAATAAATCTTTCTTGGCTACCATCTGAAAGCGATCAAGCGTGTCCGCCACCATGCCCTGCCGCTGGCTGTGCGGAACGTCTTTATAAGAGAGCGGAAGATCGATGTTCTCCCGCACCGTAAGGTCGTCGAGCAGGTGATAACTCTGAAATACCATTCCGATATTTTTCTTGGCGAGTTCACCGCGCTGCTTGCGCTTCATCTCGTGAACAGCCTGTTCGCGAAACCAGAACTCGCCCTGCCATCCGTCGTCGAGCAGAGCCAGCACATTCAGCAGGGAAGATTTGCCGGCACCCGACGGTCCCATGATGGTGATGAACTCACCTTCGCGAATCTCCAGGTTGACGCGCCGAAGCACCCAGAACTGCCCGGCAGGACTCTTGTAACTGCGTTCCAGATTCTTAAGTTGAATCATAGTTTCGTCGCTTCTATTACAAAGTTCTCATTCGTACCGTAGTGCCACCATGGGATCGATCCTGGCCGCGCGCCGTGCCGGAATGAATCCTGCGATCGCTGCCACTAACCCCAGCAGCAAAATAACCGCGATCAAAGAAAGTGGATCTGAGCTCCTCAATCCAAACAGAAAGCTGTGCAACACGCGGGTGCTGGCCAGCGCCAGAGGAATTCCGATCACAAGACCGATTGCTACCAGCAGCATGGCCTCGCGAAGGACCAGTTCCATCACATCACTCCGCCGCGCCCCCAGCGCCATTCGAAGACCGACTTCCCGCGTTCGGCCAGCGACTGTGTATGACATCACGCCGTAGAGTCCGATGCATGCGAGGAACAATGCTAATCCGGCAAAAAATGCCGAGAGCTTGGCCAGGGCAATCTGATCGCCGGCGCTATCAGCGACCAGGCTGTCCAGGGTCTTTATAAATGTGATGGGCAGATTTGGATCGGAAGCTTTGATTTGGCTCCGCAAAGTAGCAATGGCCCCGAACGGCTCGCCACTGATTTGAGCCTCGAGCACGATTTGCTCGGGGTCGGGCACTTGCTGGAAGGCCATGTAAAATCGCGGCTTGACCGAATTGCGAATGTCGTTATCGTGATCCTTGGCATCGTGCGAAACGCCAACGATCGTAATTGGCTTGTCTAGCCAATCCTGATCGTCAATTCGGAATTGGCGTCCTACGGGGTCTTGTCCAGCGAAGAAGTACTTGACCATGGCTTCGTTCACAACGGCAACGCGCGTCGATGTGCTTGTATCCTGAGCCTCAATTCCCCGGCCCATCAGGATTGGAATGCCCACCACAGCGAAGTAATCTGGACCAACATAGTCCTCCATGGCGCTGCGATCACGTGGACTGGCGGCGGCGAAACCCGGCACAATGATGGGGTCGCTGGATTCGGTTCCCGCGAACAATCCGTTCGTGGAGTATGTGGCGGCCCGCACTCCGGGAGTGCCATCGAGGCGAGCGACCAACTGCTGGGCTAGCAGCTTCATCCTCTCAGTGCTGTAGCCTCCGCTGGTGGAATCGAGCCGGGCGACGACGAGGCGGCCGCGCGCGTAGCCAAAATCCTGCGCCATCAACTTTTGCAGGCTCCGCACAAGCAGGCCAGCGGTGAAGAGCACAAGCAGCGAGAGCGCTACTTGCCCCGCAATCAGTCCCTTGCTCCACGCGAACTTGGATCCCGTTTCGCGTGTCGATCGGTTCGCATCTTTCAGCGCCGGGGAGACGCGTACCTTCAGCGTTTGCAAGGCAGGAACCAAGCCAAAAGCGACCCCGGTAAGCAGGGATACAGTGACCGTGAATGCGAGCACTCGCCAGTCGGGAGAGAGCGGAAGAATTGTGTCGGATCCCAAAATTCCAACCAGAAGTCTTACACCCCAAATCGCAAGCACCGAACCGGCCATCCCTCCGAGAAGGCCGAGCAGAGCGCTTTCCGTGAGGAGTTGTTGCAACAGGCGGTTGCGATTTGCTCCAATGGCCAGGCGAATGGCGATCTCTTTGTTGCGTACCCGGGCCCGAGCCAGCAACAAGTTTGCAACGTTGACGCACGCAATCAACAACACCAGACCGACAATTCCCATCAGCAGAAGGAGCGGAATCCGGTAGTCGCTGCGTAGCTCGGAAAGGCCACTTCCTCCCGGTGACACGTTTATGTGGATATCTTGAATCGCCTTCCGGTCGTCGGACGAAAGAGCCGCTCCATAGCTTCCTCGCACTGCTTGCTGAAACACGACGTTCAAGTTCGCTTCCGCTTGACCGGGAGTAGCGCTGGGCTTCAGGCGCCCGATCAGTGACAGCCATGATGTATTTACCGCGTTGCGCCAGTGGCGTCCGCGAACGATCTCCGGCTGCATGCTGAGAGGAACAAAAAGAGCCGTCCGTTCGCCCACGACATCGCCGTCGAATCCAGCGGGAGCCACGCCGATCACGGTGAAGGGGAACCCATTCAGCCGAATGTCCTTTCCGATGATCGATGCAGAAAGAGAGAATTTGCGTAGCCAATATTCGTACCCGAGGACCAATACAGGATTGGCTTCTTCGGCGGTGTCGTCGGTGTCGGAGATTAAACGTCCAGCGGCGGGTTGGAGGCCGAGCACGGAGAAATAGTTTCCGCTCACCATGCGTCCCGTAATTTTTTCGTCGGGAGGTTGACCTTGGCCGGAATCGACTTCAATGTGATGATCCATCGCAGCCGCACACAGGCCGTCGAAGACAGAGTTCTGGTCGCGAAGCTCCTTATATAAAGGATAAGAGAAGATATCCGCGCGCGGCGTCCCGTTGGAGCGTCCGCCGACGCGTGTAGGATCGCCCACTACGGCAAGCCGCTGCGGTTGCCTCACTGGCAACATCTTCAGCAGAAGCCCATTCACAACCGTAAAAATGCTGGTGTTTGCGCCAATACCGAGCGCCAGAGTAAGAACGGCAACGGCGGTGAATCCTGGGTTCTTGCGCAATTGCCGCAGCGCGTAACGGACATCCTGGAGTAGTCCAGTCATATTGAATTCCTCATTCGTAGCGCAACGCCACCATGGGATCGACGCGCATAGCTCGTCGGGCCGGAACATAGCAGGCGAATAGAGCGATGCCGCACAAAAGCGCTGCGACTGCAATAAACGTAATGGGATCGGTTGGCGTAACTCCGAACAGCATGCCTGCCAGCAATCGGGTGAGGCCGAGCGCGGCGATCAGTCCGATTGCGGCGCCAGCCAGGGTCATGCGGGCGCCATCTCGCAGTACCATGCGCAAAACGTCAAGTCGCCGCGCTCCCATCGCCATACGGATGCCGATCTCCTGCGTGCGCTGATTGATCACATGGGAAATCACGCCGTAAATCCCCACGCTCGCGAGCAGAAGCGCGAGCATCGCAAAGACCGCGAGCAGGATCATGGAGAATCGCTGCGAAGCCATGGAGTCGGAAATAATCGAGTCCATGGTTTGCGGGCCGAAAATGACTTGCTGGTTGCTCATCTGCGCGCTCATATGGTGAATGGAATCCAGAAGCCCCGCTGATGCGTCCCCGGTGCGTACCACCACGAACGATCCGGACGGCGCCATAGCCACAAAATCGTCCGGCATTTGCAGGCAGGGAATATAGAGGTCAGACCGCAGCGACTGCCGGTCGTCCGAGCCCAAGCCCCACTGGTTGACGTGCCTGACGACGCCGACGATCTCCGCCAGTTGGTCGAACCGGTTCACATGGATGCGCTTGCCGATCGGGTTCTGGTTGGGAAAATATTTCTGGGCGAAGACTTCGTCGACCACGACGACGAGTGGCGAGTGTTGATTATCCTGGACGGTAAAGAACCGGCCGCGTAGCAGGGGAATCCCCATTGCCTTTAGATAGTCGGGCTCGACGATGTAATCGATCGCCCAATTCATGTCGTTCTCGTTCGCCGGTTTTGCTTGTCCTTCGAGCCAGAAGAGCTGCTCGTCGTCGCTGCTCAGAGGGACGGCGCCCCAGGTCTGCGAGACAGCCTGGACGCCCGGAACGGAGGCAAGCCTGTCGTCAAGCTCGCGGAAAGCGGCGCGGATCGCGTCCGGGTTTGCTCGCATCATCGAGGGTGGTAGCGAAAGTCCAAACGTGAGCACATTGTGCGGATCGAAACCAGGGTTAACACTCCACAGCTTTGCCAGACTGCGGATAGTCAATCCCGCCCCGATTAGCAGCACCAGCGCCAACGCCATCTCGGCGACCACGAATACACGCTGCGTGCGATGGCGCGCTCCGCCGGCGCCGCGGCCGCCCTGCTTAAGAGCTTCATGAAGATCAGGCCGTGAGGTCTTCAGGGCAGGCGTCAAGCCGAATAGAACTCCGGCGAGAAGGGAGACAGCTGCTGTAAAGATCAACACGTGGGCGTCAAGTCCAACCTGTTCAGCGCGAGGAAGAGCGGCGGGCAGAATTCTTACTGCGGCGCGAGTTCCCCAGGCCGCGACCAGCAAACCCAGCGTCCCGCCTGCAAGAGCCAGCGCTGCGCTCTCAGTCAGCAGTTGACGAACAACCCGGCCCTGGCTGGCACCCAGTGCCGCACGAACCGCGAATTCGCGCGTCCGGCCGGTTGAGCGCGCCAGCAACAGGTTGGCGACGTTTACACACGCAATCAGTAGCACAAAGCCGACCGCTGCCAGAAGCACGAGGAGGAATGACCGCACGTGGCCAACCATTTGCTCCTTGAGTGGCGTCAGTTTTGCTGTGATGCCCTTATCCGCGTCCGGGAACGCCTGCTCAAGATTGCGCGTGACTGCTGCCATGTCGGCCCGCCCTTGTTCGATGGTCACGCCCGGCTTGAGCCGGCCGATGCCATGGATTCCCAGCCCAGCGCCGCGCTGCAGGAGCAGTGGATTGCTCCACTGGCCGATCGGTACATACACCTGATCGTCTTGGAATCCGGGAATGACCAGGTGGAAATCTGCGGGAATCACTCCAATGATGCTGTAGTCTTTCGCGTCGAGAGTAATGTTTTGGCCCAAGATGTCTGGCGCCGAACTGAACTTGCGCCGCCACAGTCCCGCGCTGATCAGCGCAACTGGGCCAGCGCCGACCTCGTCCTCATCCTTCGCGAAGGTGCGGCCAACCATCGGTTTCACTCCCAGGATCCGGAAGAAATCTGAGGAGACAAACTCTCCGCCCACTTGTTCGGCTTCGCCAATTCCCGTCAGGCTGAAGGCATAGGTGCGAGCAATCGCGAGGGAAGAGAAGGTGTGGTTCTCCTTCTGCCAATCCCGGAAATTCGGATAGGAGAGGGAGCCACCTTCGAAATGAGGTTTGTTCTCGTGCAGCGTTACCAGTTCGTCGGGTTGAGGAAAAGGCAGGGGGCTCAACAACACGCCATTGATTACGGAGAACAGAGCCGTGTTGGTTCCGATGCCCAGAGTGAGAGTTAGCAATGCAACCATGGTGAATCCCGGGCTCCTCCGCAACTGCCGCAGCGCGTAGCGAACGTCTTGGATCAGTTCAGTCATCGCACTCCTCACTCGTAGCGCAGCGCCACCACGGGATCGACCTTTGTTGCGCGGCGCGCGGGCAAAAGAGCGGAAGCAGTCGCCACCACCACGATCAGGACAGTGGCAAGGCCCAGCCTAAGCGGATCGCTGCTCGAAATCCGGGACTTTGGCGAAGCTGCGGCAAAGCGTGGCGTATATCCTGAACCAGTCCATTCATGCGCTCGCATCCTGCATCAGCTTCTGGAGTTCTTCCTCGGCTACGACTTTGCCATCGAACAAATGAACTTCGCGCTGCGCATGCTTGGCGAAGCGTGGGTCGTGCGTGACCATGCAGATGGTCGCGCCATCCTGGTGCAGGTTTTGCAGTAGTTCCATCACCGCTTCGCCATTGCGAGAATCCAGATTTCCTGTGGGCTCGTCTGCGAGAAGGATGGAGGGATGTCCCGCGAGCGCACGAGCAACTGCCACGCGCTGCTGCTGACCTCCGGAAAGCTGCGAGGGATAATGGCGAACGCGATGCGCCATGCCCACCCGCTCGAGCGACTCCATCACGCGCTGCTTACGGTCGGCAGACGGCATTTTTTGCCGGTAGGTCAAAGGCAGTTCGACATTCTCATAGACTGTGAGATCGCCGATCAGATTGAAACTCTGAAAGATGAAGCCGATTTCCTGATTGCGAATCCGGGAGCGCGCGGCGAAATCGAGGTTCTCGACGGGCTGGCCGTTCAGGTGATATTTCCCGCCGGTTGGCGTATCGAGTAAACCGATAATCGAAAGCAGAGTGGACTTGCCGCATCCGGAAGGCCCGGACATGGCCACGTACTCCCCTTTGCGAATGGCAAGGTGAACTCCGGAGAGCGCGTGGGTTTCGACTTCGTCGGTGTAGAAGACCTTTGTCAGGTCTTCAATCTGGATGAGCGATTGTCCTGCTTCGGTCATAAGCTTCTTCCTCGATTGCGAGCTATCCCGGATGAGATCAGTCAAGCCGGATGCGGTCGGTGTTGTCGTTGCGCGACATGTCGGAAAGGATCACAGTGTCGCCCTCGTGCAAACCCTCAAGAACCTGGATCGAATTCACAGAAGCCCGCCCAACTTTCACGGGAACGCGCACTGCGCCTTTTCCGTCGGCGTCAAGTTTGAACAGGCTGATCGTGCTGCTCTCTTGGCCGAAAGCTGGGCGGCCGACATAAAGAACATCACTTAACTGTTCCAGATCAACGGTGCCATCCACGCTCAGATCAGGCCGCGCACCTTTCGGTAAATCGCCGGTGAGCTTCACATCGACGGTTACCGTGCCATTCTGCACCGCGGGATCGACACGCATCACTGTGCCGGAAATAGTTCCGTTGTGCGTATCGACCATGGCAGGCTGGCCTATCTGCACATCGCGCGCCTGGGTCTCGGCAACTTTCAATGCGGCAATCAGGTGATTCGGCTGGACGACCTTGGCCAACATCGTGCCCGGAAGCACATGCTGCCCGACCTGCAGAGGCAGATCGACGAGAACTCCTTCGATTCCCGCGCGTACCTTCAACGCGTCCAATTGCTTCTGCTTGAGTTCAGCGAGCGCGCGGATCTGATCCACCTTGGCTTGCTGCTCTGCCATTTGCGACTCGATCGCCTTCTGGTTTATATCCAGTCGCTCGCCTTCGATGTTGTTCCTGGTCGTCAGCTCATCTGATCTGCTTTTGGAGTTTTTGTATGCGAGACCCGAAATGACCCCAAGATCGTAAAGTGCTTTGTCGGTATCGGCTTGAAGTTTGGCTTGGCTGTAGTCGGCATTTACCGTGGCCGCGCCAGCCTTCTGATTCATGAGATTGCTTTGCAAGGTTACGCGCAGGCTCTGATACTCGGCCTCTGCTGCCTTCAACTGAAGTTCGGTATCCACCGCGGCCTGCTCGACTTGTGGGTCGCTCATTTCCAGCAGAATGGTGTCGGCTTTCACCTGCGAACCGGGCAGCATGCGAATACGTACGACTGTAGCTTCAGTCTGTGCCGGTATCTGACGGATAAATTCCTGGCTTGGAATCAGAGTGCCCAGGCCTCGGACCTGCCGCAGCATTGCGCCGCGCTTCACCGTATCGGTCCATACCGTGCTGCGCTCAACTTCGGGAGCCGCTGGTTTAAGCCGCGAAACGGCAACGGTTACCCCGCCCAGGCAGACAATGCCAATGGCCAAACCGATAATCTGTCGGCGTCGCTTTATCTTTTTGAATTCTGGCCGAGCGATGTCCATCGCCAAAGATTATGCACCCAGCAGGCCGAAGCGTGGGCGACGGCATACCATTGAAACATTGAGGGATGCATATCTTAAGGGGAACTCTTCGGAAGGCAATCCTGTCCGGCTGCGGAATGCAGTGTCCATTATCGGACAGGATTCTTTGGCTCAAAATCAAAGCAGTCGGCAAATGGTGCGACAAAGGCCCTTGCTGCCGCCGTCACCACCATTTAGAAATCCGGCGGGTCCGAAGCATGGCCCGTCTTCTTTAGGGCTTGTCCGTGGTAGCTTTGTCTGGCACGCTCCGGGCCGACGAGTGCCGGGGCAGCGACACGTTTTGCGCATTCTTATCCCTCAGATCAAGTCCAAAAGTTGGATGCTGATAGGTTCCGGATATGCGCACCGGGACAATTTCCTTCGTCTTCCTCTTCTTGAAAAATGGCTGGATCGCCTTCAGCAAGAGAGCCTTGGCTCCGCTTTCAGTGTTGGAGATTTTGGAATCCAATTTCAGCTGGCCGCGCAGGTCAATCTTGTAATTAGTGAGATCGTAAGTTCCATGCAGGCGCGCGGCTGCACCGGGGACTCCGAAAGAGAGATCGGAGAACCTAACTATGCCACCGATGAGATCTTCGCTTCCAGACAAATCGGTCAGAACAGTATCGGGATCTGGAGTTTCTTTTTGTCCCCGCGCACCGGCGCTTAGTTTGTCCACACCCTCCTGCGTGGAAGAATCCGAAAAGCTCCCAGCCGCGATTCCAAAGTTTCCCCGTAATTTCACCTTTTTCAGGAACTCTTGTGGACCCGGTGGAATCTCCGCCCGCGCCCGGAAAGTGACACTGCCCGACATGGGCGGACGATTCTTCTGGACAAACAGTCGCAGAAGGTCCTCGATACGCGCGTCATTGGCCGCCAAATCAATCAGCGCGGTTTTACCTTTACCGTCCGGGGACTTGGCAATACTGCCTTCCGCCACGATGTGGGTTTTCCAGAAATCGCCGGTGACACGCTTCAGGAATGTGTCGCCGTGTGTGGCATCGACGTAGGCACTGAATTCCGTTGTGAGCCGCATCGGATGCCCACCCGACTTCACCACAAAATCCGGAGTGTCGGTCGTGCCTGAAATGTCGATGTGACTGAGCTTGCCTCCAAATTTTCCCGTCGAAGAGAGCGTGCCCGCAATGCCTTCGTACAAGCTCAAGTCAGCCTGTTCAAACTTATACTCGCCAGAAATCGGCGTCTCCCCCGGATCGCTCCTGTTCCACACTCCAAACCTTCCCGTGGCTGTGACTTCTCCAGGCGGCTCTGGATTGTGGATCTTCACGTTATACGTAAGCGGCCCGCTCCATCCTACATTTTGCAGGGACGCTTGATGAATATCGAAGCGCAGGGGCTGCTTATCGGGATTGCCGGACAAAAACTCGATAGCCGCGCCGTTGGCCACGATCTCTCCAATCGTAATTTTTGATTGCGTTGTGTGAAAAGCTGTTCCGGTGCCGAAAGGCGGAATCAACACGCACAGACCATCTGCGGCAATCCGGGTTACATGATTTGCAAGCAAGCCAAGATACCTGCCCTGAATCGTAAGCCTCTCAATGGTGATGAGCGGTTGGGCTTCGTTCGGGCCGTGAACGAACACTACGCCTTCAAGCACGGCGCCGGGGGAAGGGAAGTAGGTTTCGTGAAAAGCGCGAAACTTCACCTCGCTGTTGCTCGCCTCACGCAGATTCTGGACTACCGTAACCTCGCCGAACGGCCAGTACCGGTGCAGTAGCAGTGCGAGTACGCAAAGCACTGCGATCGTTAGAATCGTAATCAGGATGAGTTTGGAAGAAAGATAGGGCGCTCCCTGCTTTCGCATCTCGAAGTTGACGGGCTGCGCCGCAGTCGAGGGAGTCATAGAGTTTTGAGGCCGATCCGCGGATCTAGGTTGTGTTGAAAACAGCTTATGCGATTGGTGCCGTCAACAGTGCCGAAAGAGCTGGGGCCGAATAGTTTGTCGGGAGGGACTTTCTTCTTCGTTGACAGGCTCCGGTAGAACGCGGCATACTTCGCGCCAGCGAAACTTCCGATTGCTGATGTTCCCGTAACATCAACCCTGAAGCGGCTTACCGCAGACTTCCAGGAGGATTGCAATGCTCCGAACTCTTAGTCTCCCGCAGAATCTGTTTCCGATAGTAGTCCTTGTTACGCTCTTAAGTACATTTGCCTTAGCTTCCGGCCCCTATGTGATTGGTTCGGGCAATACGGTAACGGCTGATCCCAATATTCCGCGTCCCTCCACCACTCCTTGTGTTGTTCAACTTTTCAGCGGCGCGCAGTTTTTCGATTTCAACGTCGAGAACTTTTCGTACGCTCCGCCTTCCGAGTGCCCCGGCCCCTGGGCCAAGGTGGTTCTCGAAGCGGATATCAACCTGAATGCGGGAATTCAATTCGATCGCACCGCCAATTTCTGGCTGGGTCCGGTGAACATTTATTTTGGAACTACCGCTGAGCCTGGGACAAACCTCGGGCCGTCGTGGCACATCGAAAACGATCTAACCGACTACAGTTCGATTTTCTATACCGCGCAAAGCGGCCAGGCTGTGATTGGAAACACCCTGTGCTGCGGGCTCACGTCAACGATTTTTGCTTCGGCATCGTTGGAGTTCTATCCTCTCGCAAAGGGAGAGTGGGCGCCGGTCGCGGCTGACCAGGTATTGGCGCTTTCGGCCGGTCCATCGGGCGGCACGGTTGCGCTGAACTCAACTTCGAGCACGCTCGCCGGAACCTTTACCTTCCCAACAAACGTGCAGACGGCCTATCTGGACGTCTATTCGCAAAGCCAGTCCTTTGATGAATTCTGGTATACCTGCGTGCCTAACGATGTTGCATCGGAGCTGGAAAGCTGCGGCAACACGGCGTTCCGCGAGACTGAGATCGCGATCGACGGCCAGCCTGCCGGCATGGCGCCCATCTTTCCGTGGATATTTACCGGAGGAATCGATCCTTTCTTGTGGTTCCCGATTCCTGGCGTGCAGACTCTCAACTTTACTCCTTACCGTGTGAACCTCACGCCCTTTGCGGGACTGTTGAGCAACGGAAAACCCCACACCGTTTCGCTCAGCGTCTATAACGCCGACAATTATTTCTCGGCGACGGCATCCTTGCTACTGTATCTCGATCACGACACTGCGCAAATTACGGGTGCAGTAACGCTCAACACGCTCACCGGTCCGTCTCCCGTGGTCACGGAGAAGTTAAACGTGCAGCCAACCTTCACTAAAGGCACGGTGAATGTTAGCTCGAAACGTAGCTTTGAAATTTCGGGCTACGTCAACACCTCGCACGGCAAGATCAGAACCACGGTCTCGCAAAACGTCAACTTCTCGAGTAACCAGGTTTTCGATATCGCGGGCCTGCAATACGTGCAGGACATCTCGCAAAAGTCGGAACTCTCGTCGCAGACGACGACTTGGGGCGGCGGCCCACCCACATCCACCTTTCAGCTATTCAGTTTCCCCCTGACCTTGAATATCACCCAACTTCCGCTATCGACCGGCGACTTTAATCAGATCACTACAGCAAATCAGAACTACGACGCGTTTACGATTACGGCGAAAGACAACCGAGTAAGCTATGGCAGTTCTCTGACCAACTCTGCCCAGCACCAGGACACTTTGGAATTCGACTCGTCGTTCAACATCCTCGGAAATACGGGACAATCGAGCTCTCAGCAGTACGAGTATTACGACTCGACCGGTGCGGCATACAACTGCGAACTGGCCGCGGCGGCCAACGTTCTGACCAAGGTCAGTCACGGTTGCGCGAAATAGAGTCGCAGCCATCTCATAAATGGGTTCGGGAAGGGCACGACGTTCAGTCGTGCCGTCCAGAGCCAATAAAGACGAGGGCTTCAGCCCCTGAGGGGACCTCGACCTCGACCTCGACCCGCTTCGTCGGATTATTTATGGGATGGCTTCTGAAGTTTGCCTGCGGTGTCTTAACAAGGTGGTGCACGAAACCCATCGGCAAAGGATGAACCTATCGACTCAAAATAAGGAGAGCTGTATGAAAAAGTATGTAGTTTGCGTGACCTTAGCGCTGGCATCTCTCTCGACCGTCTTAGCTCAGACCAACAGCAACACAAATCAGCAGCCCAACTCGGATTGGCAGCACAAATTCCAGGTGAGCAGCACAACCTTCACCGATGACGGCCAAATACCACTCATAATGGTGCTTGGTTCGAACAACTGCTCGTTCGTCAGCGGCGGCGGAGACGAATCTCCGCAATTGTCATGGACGCACGCTCCGCGTGGTACGCGAAGTTTCGTCGTAACCTTGTTCGACGTTACGGCGTCGTTCACTCACTGGGGTATGTACAATATCTCTCCCAGAACGACGGAACTTCCCCAGAACGCGGGCGTTGCCGGAAGCCCATTCGGGCAGCAAGTCTTCAACGATTTCTTTCTGGGCGCCGAATACGACGGCCCATGTCCGCCAAACAACGTTACGCCCCTGGTTCACGATTACGTTTTTACCGTCTACGCTCTCGATACCGACCTTCATTTGGTCTCGTCGCCGCCGAATTTTCCTGCAGATGCCGAGACGCTGTACCGCGCAATGTTCGACCACGTTCTGCAAAGGGCAAGCATTCAGGGATTCTTTTCGAGCGCGAACTAGGTGGTTCCGCGCGCCCTGCATCGCGGCTCGTGCGGAGTTGGAGTTGCGGATTTGGAGTTGAAATGAACGATGCCTGATTAACCTTGGATATCCGACTTTAGTCCTGGCGGAGGAGTTCACTTCGGCGGTTGCGTAATTGCTCCCTGCGATGCCGACGACACCAAAGCCGCATACTTGGCAAACACTCCAGTAGGATAACGCGGCTGCGGCGGCTTCCAGTCCTTCATGCGCTGTCGCAGAACTTCGTCGCTGATTTCTACTTCCAGTACTCGCTGATTCACGTCAAAGCGAATCGTGTCACCATCACGAACAGCGGCGATCGGGCCGCCCAGTGCGGCTTCCGGAGAAACGTGACCGGCCATTAATCCGTGGGTCGCGCCGCTGAAGCGCCCATCAGTCAAAAGCGCAACGGACGACCCCAACCCCTCGCCAACAATGGCGCCGGTGACGCTCAACATTTCCCTCATGCCCGGCCCGCCCTTTGGGCCTTCATAGCGAATGACGACGACATCGCCGGAATGAATTTTCTTGGCGGTCACAGCCGCCATGGCATCTTCTTCCGATTCGAACACGCGCGCCGGACCGCGCTGCTGCAGCCGCTCATGCCCGCTGATCTTGGCCACGCAACCCTCCGGCGCAAGATTTCCTTTCAGGATAACCAGCCCTCCTGTCTTCTTTAGTGGCTTGTCGAGCGGTGCGATCACTTCCTGGCCCGGAGTTTCGACGGCGCTCTCGCTCTCTTCTTTCAGCGAGAGGCCCGTAACGGTTTTCGCATCGGGGTGAAGATGTTTTCCGTGCAACAAGCGCCGGGCCAATAAGCGTACGCCGCCGGCGCGATGCATATCGGCGGCAACAAATCTTCCGGAAGGTTTTAGATCCGCAAGCAACGGCGTGCGCTCGCTGACGGCCTGGAAATCGTCGATCTGCAAATCGATTCCGGCTTCACGCGCGATAGCCAGCAAGTGTAGAACCGCATTGGTCGATCCACCAGTCGCGGCTACAGATGCGATTGCATTCTCAAACGCGTCTCGCGTTAAAATCTCGCGCGGACGGATCCCTTGCTGCAGCAGATTCAGCACTACCTTGCCGCAATCGAAAGCGATCTTATCCTTTTTCTCGTCCATCGCGGGCACGCCGTTAAAACCCATCGGAGAAAGCCCAATCATTTCCATCACCGTCGACATCGTGTTGGCCGTGTACTGGCCGCCACAGGCGCCAGCGCCCGGACAAGCCACGTTTTCGAGATCGTGCAATTCCTGATCGGTGATTTTTCCCGCAGCATTGGCTCCGACAGCTTCAAACACATCCTGAATCGTTACATCCTTGCCGCGATAAACCCCCGCCGCGATGGTTCCGCCATAGAGAACCAGCCCGGGCAGATCCATGCGCGCAAGAGCCATCGCTGCAGCCGGGATCGTTTTGTCGCAGCCCACGACGCACACCACCGCGTCGAATAATTGCCCGCGGCAGACCAATTCAATCGAATCGGCAATCAGTTCGCGGCTCACGAGCGAAGCGCGCATGCCTTCGGTCCCCATCGTTTCGCCGTCAGAAATCGCGATGGTATTGAACTCCATGGGAGTGCCACCGGCGGCGCGAATGCCCTCCTTCACTTTGGCCGAAAGCCGCCGCAGGTGAAAGTTGCACGGCATGGTTTCGATCCAGGTGTTGGCCACCCCGATCAACGGCTTGCGGAGGTCGTCGTCGGTGAAACCAATGGCTTTGAACATAGAGCGCGCCGGGGCCCGGTCGCGCCCGTCGGTGATGCCGCGGCTGCGATGCTTAGGATCCATGATGGAAAGATTACAACAAGACGTAAGAGTTTTTTTATCCGCTCGAAGGCCTGTCATCCGGAGCGGCTACCGGGAGACAAATGAATGTTTTGGATGTCGGACAAAAGGGAATTCAAAAACGGAAACCCGCAGAGCGGGGAAATGCCAGGAGTTCGCACTCCACACTGCAGGTTTCCAATCGCATGACGCTTCCCAGGAGGCGGCATGCTGCTGAGACTTGCTGACTAGCCCTAAGCCAGGGCTGCGCGCGCCGATTGCTGCGCAACGGTCTCCGATGCCGGCGGATGCGGCGCCCACACAGGTTCCTCGTGCCCGCGCAGTACCGCGCTGGAACGTACCTCGATCACGTCCACAATCGCATACCACTCGCGAGACAGTTGGCCGATCTGCTTTTGCGAGACCTCCAGCAGCAGCGTGACCGCGTGATCCTGCCCAGCGTACTCCGCGTGCACCGAGGTAAGGTCGAGTCCCCGGCGCGACACCGCGTTGAGGATGCGCATCAGCGCGCCTTGCGCGTTGCGATAGCGAATGTGAAAGACTTGCATGGTCGTTCCCCCAAGAAATTGAGTCATTGAGCGATTGAGTCATCGGGTCATTGAAAAACCGGCTGAACTTGTTTCGGTTTTCAATCGCAAAATCACCCGATGGCACGATCACTCGATATCTTCGAACACCATCTCCGAAAGCGCCGCTCCCGCTGGAACCATCGGGTAAACATTGGCCTCGGGATGGCAATCAAATACCAGCAACTCCGGCTCCGGCGAACGCAGAAAATTCTCGATGAGATCTCCCGTCTCGGCCGACACCGGAAACTCCGCCATGGCAGCCTCGTTCAGCCGCCACGCGTGAATCTTGTACGCCTTCGCGATCTCGACAAAATCCGGATTGTCGCTCAAATCCGTTTCGGCATAATTGCGCTCATAAAAAAGCTGCTGCCACTGCCGCACCATGCCCAGATACTTGTTGTCGACGATCACCATTTTTACAGGCAAGCCGAGGCGGTGAACCGTAGCCAGTTCCTGAATGTTCATTTGAAATCCGCCATCGCCCGAAACGCAAAGCACGCAAGTCTCTGGCTTGGCCAGTTGTACTCCGACCGCGGCCGGCAAAGCGAAACCCATCGCTCCCAGCCCGCCCGATGTGATGAATCCTCTCGGCGAGGAAGATCGATACCGTTGTGCCGCCCACATCTGATGCTGGCCTACGTCGGCAATGATTACGTTATCCTGCGGCAGGCGGCTGAAAAGTTCGTCAAGAAAACGCATCGTAGGCTGCGCCAGTCCCCGCGGATCGGCTTCTGCACGCTCGGGCCCGCAAGCAACCGCGCGCCAACCGCTCCAATCAGGCAGGGAAGCGTGGCGTAGCTCCGCTTGAAATGCCGGGATCGTATCGGCCAAATTGCCAATCACCGGCAACTCGCAAGTCCGCACGCGATCCAGTTGCGCCGGATCAATTTCAAAGTGCACGATCTTCGCATTCGGCGCAAAGCGCGTCGGATCGCCGGTCACGCGATCATCAAGCCGCGCTCCGAAAACCAGCAGTAAATCGGTCTCGTGCAGAGCAGTATTGGCAGCTCGCGTCCCGTGCATCCCCACCATGCCAAGGTAGTACGGTGATTGCGGAGGTACAGCGCCCAGCCCATGAACGGTTGCAAACGCCGGAATATTCAAGTCATCGAGCAGCCTGCGCAGCTCCGGAATGGCTCCCGAAAGTTTGGCTCCCGCACCCACCAGCGCCACTGGCCTGGTCGCACGTTGCAGCAAAGCTACAATCGTGTCGCTGAAAGCGCCCTCGGCATTCGCTTCTGCCGGTCGCGCGTGCGGAGTGAACTTCGCCGGCCCGGAAAATCCCTTTTTCGCTTTGAGAATGTCCGTTGGGATGTCGATTACCACCGGCCCCGGCCTTCCGCTGCGCGCCCAGTGAAATCCCTCGGCAATCGCCTCCGGGATTTCGTCAATCGTCCGCACCAGCCGGCTCCACTTTGTGAGCGAAAGGGTCACGCCGAAAACATCCGTCTCTTGAAACGCATCGGTCCCGATCATCGCCGTCCGTACTTGCCCCGTGATGCAGACCAGCGGCACCGAATCCATCTTCGCGTCCGCGATGCCGGTCACCAAGTTAGTCGCGCCCGGCCCACTCGTGGCCATGGCCACGCCAACCTTCCCGGTTACCCGCGCGTAACCCGACGCCGCAAACGCCGCGCCCTGCTCGTGCCGCGTGAGCACATGCCGCACTCCGCTCCCTTCCAAAGCGTCATACAACGGCATGATCGCGCCGCCGGGATACCCAAACACCAGGTCCACCCCTTCGGCCCGCATGCACTGCAAAACGATGTCGGCTCCCTTAAGCATTGACAGCCTGTTTGATCTCTTCCTTTGGCGCTTCCGGCTTTTTCTTCTCCCCCGGCAGCCAGCTCATCATCCCGCGCAGCTGCGCTCCAACAATCTCAATCGGATGCTGCTGCTCTTGATGCCTCAACTCGGTAAAGTGATATCCGCCGTCTTTGTTCTCTTTGATCCACTCCCGGGCAAACGTGCCATCCTGAATGTCGGCAAGAGTCTTCTTCATCGCCGCCCGCGTCGCGTCGCCTACAATGTTTTCGCCGCGCGTCAGATCGCCATACTCGGCCGTATTCGAAATTGAGTGCCGCATCCGTCCGAGACCGCCTTCGTAGATCAGATCAACAATCAGCTTCATCTCGTGCAAACATTCGAAATAAGCGATCTCCGGCGCGTACCCAGCCTCCACCAGCGTCTCGAAACCCTTCTTGATCAGCGACGTCAACCCTCCGCACAGCACCGCCTGCTCGCCAAACAGATCGCTCTCCGTCTCTTCTTTAAATGTGGTTTGCAGCACGCCAGCGCGCGTCGACCCAATGCCATGCGCGTAGGCCAGCGCATATTCGTGCGCCCGCTTGCTCGCGTCCTGACTCACCGCAATCAGCGAAGGCACGCCGCGCCCTTCGGCATAAACCCGCCGCAGCAGGTGCCCCGGCGACTTCGGGGCAATCATCACCACGTCCACATCCGTAGGCGGGACAATGGTTTTGAAATGAATGCTAAAGCCGTGCGAGAAGCCCAAAATTTTTCCCGGATGGAGATACGGCTGGATGTACTGGGCATACACCGCCGCCTGCGTTTCATCGGGGGTGAGCACGTGGATCCAGTCGGCGCGCTTGGCCGCCTCATCGGGCGCGACCACAACCATGCCATCGGCCCGCGCCTGCTGCGCGCTGGGACGGTTCGCCTCCAGTCCCACAATCACCTTGCACCCGCTGTCGCGCAAATTCTGCGCCTGCGCATGTCCCTGGCTGCCGTAGCCCAGGATGGCGATGGTTTTGCCCTTCAGGGCGTTGGGATTTGCGTCGTGCTCGTAGAAGATGGTAGCCACCGGGGAAGCTCCTCTCGTAGTTACTCGCTGCGATTATCCACCGATTACTAAAAAACCGACCGGTCGGTCGGTTCAGGTATGCTACCGGAGGGGCATTCGGGTGTCAAGCGGGAAGTTTCGTTGGTAGCTACTCAAGAAACTTTTCATCCCGACCGAAGCATCGGGCTCCGGGAGGACAAATCTCATTGCGATGCCAGGGCTTATCCGCATGACACGTGTGAATGGGACATAGTGTGGGATGCGCCGGGCAAATTGGCAATCCGGCCCGCAACGCTTTACCATGTCAGCCGATGGCCCGCGAAACCGTGGTCGACGCCCGGCAGGAAATTCTGCGCACTGCCGCACGCCTTTTTCAGCAGCGCGGATACGACGCGACGTCGATGAACGATGTGGCGGCGGCGCTCAAGCTGAGCAAGGGAGGCCTCTACCACCACTTCCAGAGCAAAGACGAAATCCTGTACGAGATCATGAACCACGCCATGGAAATCACGGAGGAGCGCGTGCTCAAGCCGGTGCGTAGCATCGCCGATCCAGGCGACCGGCTGCGGGCGCTGATCCGGCTGCACATCGAAGTCGTGCTCAGTCCGCGCGATCGCGAGATTACGGTGATGCTGCACGAAAACCATCCCCTGCCGCCGGCGCTGCGCAAACACATCAACTCGCGCAAGAAAGATTACGTCCACTTCCTCGAAAACCTCATGAAGGAAGTCCAAGAGAAAGCTCAGGGAAATCACAACCAGCCTCATCCCGCGAAAGCGAAAGTCAGCGCGCGCGCCGCGGCCTTCGCCCTGCTCGGGATGATCAACTGGATTTATCAGTGGTACAAACCGGAGGGCGACTTGCAAGCGCCCGATCTGATTCCACAGTTTACCGATCTCATCTTCGGAGGAATCTTCGCGTGACCTTGAGGGCGGAGTCCGAACCATCGGCCAACCACAAGCCATTAAAACGAGACGCCTATGATCCCCAGTCTTAGTCACCAAAAAAATCCAGCCATCGGCTGGGATATTACCGCTTCGGCGAAAGTCGACAAGGGAGAAAAAATTGCCCGCGCTCAAATTCTGGTTAACGATTCCACCGAGTACGACAAATCGTTTGATCCGCCGTTGAGCAGTTGGCAGCAGCAACTTCATCAGCAGGGACAATTTCCCGGCGATAACACCGTGCAATTAATCATTACCAGCGACAAGGGAGATGACACCGAGGCCGAAGATTCGTGGAATTAGGCCACTCCAAAATTTCGAGCTGAACTCGATTCGAGCTTGAACCGGTAAGAAAGGGATCGGAACGTTCGCGTGAAGACAATATTTGCCCGCCTCGCCGAAATCGAGGAGCAGCAGATCGAGAGCGGAAAGCCATATCGCGAGTTCATGCGCGCGCCTGCGATGAGCGCCGGACTCTATGTTTTGCCCGCTGGAGGGACCGACCACCAGAAACAGCATCGCGAAGACGAAGTCTACTTCGTGCTGCGCGGACGGGCGCGTTTTAAAGCCGGACCTGAAGAGCGCGAAGTTTCCGACGGCAGTGTGATTTTCGTTGCGGCGGGAGTCGGACATCGCTTCTACGACATCACAGAAGAACTGGCGGTGCTGGTGATCTTCGCGCCAGCCGAGACATAGCTTGCGGGGTTCGTCCAGTACTAGACACTACTTTGGCGGAATCCAGTAAATTTCTTCCTTGATTGCCGTGCGGTCGGCGAAGCCGCGACGCTTCAGGATTGCTTTGCTGTTTGCGATCATGTCGGGATGGCCGCACAAATACGCAGTCGTATTGGTGGCGTCGAGTTCCCAGTGATCGGCGTATTTGCGCAGGATATCGTCGGCCCGGCCGATTTCACCCGGCCAGTCGGCGTGATCCCACGGCCGGCTCACCGTCGGCACATACTTGAACCACGGCAACTCCGCATCGAAGCGGTTCAACTCTTCTTTGTAGCCGAACTCCCACGGGCGGCTGGCGCCGTTGAGCAGATATAACTGGTGGCTGCCGTCGAAGCGGCCTTCCTTCCAGTCTCTGGAGAGTGTGCGTACGAAGCTGACGAATGGAGCTACCCCGGTGACGGTCGAAACCAGCAGGTGATGTTTCCGGCCGCTTTCCGTATCCAACGTGAATTTGCCCTTCGGAATTTTGCGCATCAGCAATCCGTCGCCGGGCTGCAGCTTGTAGAGGCGAGGGGTGAGCGCTCCTTCGGGCACCAGTTCGAAGAAAAACTCGATCTCATTTTCAAAAGGCGCGGAGGCAATCGAGTAGGGACGCTCCGTCCGCTTGCCGTCATGTTCCACGCCGAGCGTCGCGTATTGTCCCGGAACGAAGGTGAACTGCCCTCCGGCCTGGATGCGGAACATCCAGAGATCAGGCGCGAAGTCGACGCGCTGCATGACCCGCGCATGGAAAAACTTGTCGTCCCCTACCGTCATTTTCAAATCCTCACAGCCAATGACAACAATCAGAACGCTCCCTGAAACGGGCGAGTGGGCAGCATTAAAGTGTTGAGATCATAAATGTGAAGAAACAATTTGACAACCGAACGGTCGTTCGCGACCGTGGCTTTTCTGGAATAGGCGCTAGGGTTTAACGACAGTGTTCGCGGAATTCGACTCCAAGTATCCAGGCGCCCCGGGATCGTCCCGAATCATCAGCGAAGTCGTTTTGTTTGCTGCCGGTAAAGAGTCCGGCAGGGAGCGAAGTTTTTCCAGTTCGTCCTGGGTTTTCTGCCATTCTTTCGGATTCTTCTTGGTCGCCAGTGGAGCATTGGGGTCGGAATAGAACGTAAGAATATTGCTGCGCAGATCGGGAGTGATTTGGTCGAAGTTGCGTTGCGCCAACTGATCCAGCAGATGGGCGTAGGCCTTGTCGGTCATTGCATACTCGCCGGCACGCGTGTCGTGCCCAGTGTCGAAATCGGTATTCGTCAGGTGCGGAGTGCCATCCTCTGTTTCGTGAAGAAGTTTCTTATAATCCTCCACCGTCAGATCGACACTCTTAATATAGCGATCCTCTGTTTGCTGATTCGGGATTTTGAAGGCGAGCGCCTTGAAGGGACCTATTTTCGGCACGAACCGAAGGAAAAACGCCAGCACGCGCGTTCCAAAGCCGGGACGCCGGTAGCCTTTGCCCCATTCCCTTTGATAGCTGGTACGCGAGAGATAATAGCGGAACTGGCGAGCACGAAAGTTCGGTGTCTCCTTGACGATCTCCTGGCGGCGCGCGACCAGAGCCACGCGAGTCATTTCCGGGACTACCTGGCTGATGGCGCGCCGGAAAGTTCCGAAGGCCAGATCTTCTTTCGTCAGGACCTCGTTTAACGGAATGCCGTAGGTATCCTGAAACGCCCGCTCCAGCACTGGCTTTGCAATCTCGAAGCCGATGAAGTCATGGTAGCGGTCGGAGGTATAGCGATTTTTCGCAACCTGGGTCACGTCGAAGCCGAATTCCGTGCGGATGTGGGCTTTCGGGTCGTCCTCGTAGGTCACCACGTCGCCATATTTCTTCCTGAGCTTGGGAAACTCGATGGCGACCGCCTGGTTGATAGTGGGATGTCCGCAATTGTCAGCGGAATAATGAGCCAGAGCCCCAAGGGCGAACGCGTACTCGTCAAGGTCTGACGATTCCTTGATCAGGGCCACCACGAAGTCGCCACTGCGCACGTAGTGTGTCAGGTCGCTGAAATACTTGTTGCCAAACGGATAGTAGCCCATGTCCTGTATGAGGGAGCCTCCGTAGGCGAACGCATGGGCTTTCTTCAAATCATCGTCGGTGGCGGCTGGGAAGCGTTTCTTCAGGAGGGGAATTAAGTTGTCCTTCCATACCAGATCCACGATCTCTTCGTGAGTCAGTACGGAGTAAGCCGCACACGTCTCCACGGCGCAACTCAAGAGCAGTGTAACCGCCAGCCCCAACCAAAGAATAGCGCGACAGTATCTCAAAGGCCGCGTCATTTGCCGAGGACGAGAACTACAAAGCTATCAGGCAGAATGCTGCGGCGAGGATGAGGATTCTCTGTGGTCGCCGCTGGAGGTGGACCGAATTTCGCGGTCACTAGGTAAACGTTGTGCGTTTTAGAATCCAGCGCCATGGTACGCGCCCCCTGCTGCGTCGGAACACTTTCCGCCACGCTGAATTGGTCCGCCGAGTCTTCCCGGACCACAGTCAGCACGCCTTCGCCGCATGAAGCGAATGCCAGGCCGGTTGCGTCGTCGAAGGCCGTCGCGTCCACGCCTTCGCCAATCGCCGGCGTCGCCAGCACCTTGCCGGTGTCTGCATTCACTACGGCCATCATCTTATTATCGCAGCCGACAAACAACCGCCGGTTCTTCTTGTCCATGGAGAGCCCGCTCGGCTCCTGGCAAGGCGCGAGCGGCCACTTTGTGATGACCTCAAGTTTTTTTGCGTTGATCGCGGTCAACTCGCTTTTGTCTTCGATGTTCACGAAGATCTCGCCTTTACCGTCGCTGGCGGCAAATTCGGGCTTACCATCCAATTTGATCGTGCCTAGTACCGTGCCGTTAGCGGCATCGATAGCAGTCGAATCCTGGCTCTTGCCGTTGAAGGTGAAAACGCGCTTGGTTGCGGGATCATAAAGAATCGCATCCGGATTGTCTCCCACCTTCACTTTGCTACTGGTAGCGAGCGTCTTGAGATCAAAAATGCTGACCGTACCTTCGCGCCCATTGCTAGTGAATCCGCGCCCGAGCTCCGGCGCGAGCGCGATGCCATGGACGCCGGGCGTATCCGCAATGTCTCCGACCGTCTTGCCGGAATCCAGATCGACGACCAGGACGTGGGTTGCCCGAGAAATATAAAGACGACGCGCGGCCGCGTCCGCAGTCAAATAGTCCCACCCGCCGTCCCCACCTACCTTATAAGTGTTCACCAACTTGTAGCCGGGAGCGGCTGCCGCTAGAGCCCCAACTACGGCCGGCAAAATGATCGAGTACAACCATCCACGCGTGGTCTTTGCTTTGGACATTCTTCCTCCGTATCTGTCCGACTGCGGCGGCGTCTACTCGGATGCCAATTTCGCTCCGCAGGTGGCCGTCGCAAACAACTTCACTGCTGGGCAGGCCCCAGAAGTAACTTTACCCCATTCTGTGTGGCTCCTAAACTTTTACCTATGAATGTATTTCGCCGGAGGCCGACGGGGCTGAACGTTTTCCCGCAAGAGGCGTCCCAGCAAGCGCAGGACGGGATTTTGCCGGCTCACGACGCGCGCCTGCAACCCACGCCCGACTACGGTACGCTCGGTCCCAACCCCGATTTTGAGCCCTCCGAAGTCAAGTCTTCGCCAACGCCTTCAGTCGGCGATGCTTCCAATCCTTCGCGACGAGCAACCGGACGCTCGCTCTTGCTTCCTTTAATAGCCATGATGTGCGGAGTGGTAGCTGCGTTGGTAGCCTCGGCTAACACAGGTTCACTCTTTGCTTGGAAAAAGATAGCAGCAGTCTCAGCGAGGCAAAGAAGTTCAATGGTCTCCTCCACGGCATTTTCGGAGCGCGAACTCGATCGTCAGAAGCCGCAGCAACAAGCGGAGATTCTTCTTACCCGCGCGGTAAGGCGCGCTGACGCCGCAAATCAAAATGAAGGGCCAAGCAGGGCCCAGGCCGAAGCCCAGATCGAAGCTCAGATTCAATCCCGCATTGAAGGCTGGCGCGGCAAGCTCGAGTGGAATCCGCAGCTGAGCCAACTCACCACGGCTGCGCTCAATTCCGACGATGAGAATGTGCGGACCTCCGCCATTGAAGTGCAGCTCGCAGCCTACGGTTTGAAGAAAAACGATTCGACCGTCGATGCCCTGGTGCGGCAGGCCGACGTCTCCAATCACAATGAAAGAGTTTGGGCGATGTGGACTCTTGGCTTGCTGGGGAACCGGGGAGTCGAGACCGATCGTGTGGTTCAGGTATTGACCGCGCACTTGCAAGGCTCAGGCAGGGGCTCGGCAACCAATCGAGAACTGCATGATGATGATGATGAAGACGTTCGCCATTGGGCCGTCGAGGGCCTCGCACTGGTGGGGACGACTTCAACCATAGCACCGCTGCTTGAGGCCATGCACAACGATCCGTCTCCGCTGGTGCGCGAAAGCGCTGCCTGCAGTCTTGCCCAGTCCGGCATGTTGACTCACGAGCGGCGGCTCACTGCAGTGCCGCAACTGATCCTCTACTCTGATGATCCCGCGCTCGACGCTCAAACCCACGCGTGGGCGTTTCAGGCACTCACCGACATCACTGGACAGCGTCTGCCGAACGACTCTGGCGCATGGAGAGAGTGGTACCGGACAGCTGTGGTCAGTGGTCAGTGATCAGTGGCCAGCGAAATCGAACCTAGATACCCAAACCTCACTGGTCACAGAGAGCAGCCACAACGCGCATGTTGTTTACCGGACACTGGACACTGACCACCGTTTTTTCATTCCGCCATCTTCGCCACGTGAACTTCGAATCCGGTCTTCGGAAGCAGCGAAGTCAGCGCGAAGGCTTTGAATCCATCTCCGTCGACCTCGCTGTGACGGTAGATGCCTGGCTCACTTTCAATTGTCTCTTTGCGGCCGCCCCTGTTCGCCAGAAACGCCTGAGCCTGTTCCAGGGTTGCCTCGCTGCCTTTTGCGCGCATCACCACCGCTTCCGAGGCGTATGAGCGCACCAGCTTTGGCCAATATTTCTCCAGCAACTCCGTGCTGGCGAAAATATCGGACCAGATGATGCGCCCGTTCACCGCAACCACCACTCCGACTGCCTTGCGATCGCGCAGTTGCTGGATCAAGCTCTGATAATTCTGTTCGATCGGCTTGGCGACCTCGTCCACCTTCTCTTTCACATCTTTGTTCTCCATCACGCGCGCATACGAAGTGGTCGATGTCAGCGCGCCCGTTGCGCTCGGCGCAGATACTGCTACCTCTTCGCTGATCGATTGCTGTTGCTTTCTGACCTCTGCCCAAACCTGATTCTGATCTTTGTCGGCCATCGCTTTGGCTCGCACCGACGGCTGGGCCATAAGTGTGCCGCCAACAGCGCCGTTGGCAACGCCCGTACTTCCCGACGCGTACGTTGTCCCTGACGCTCCGAAGTTCTCGCTGGAGGCGACCCACCGCCCGGGCTCGACACAGAACACGCTAAGATCAACTGGGTCGCTCTCCGCCGGCACGATGCGATCTTTGCCGATCACGCGGTCCTGCTTGCCTCCGGCAACAATCTCGCCCGCCAAGAGTAATAATGGACGCTTCGAATTGTTGATCAGCACCAGTCGGTTCACCTCCGCGCTATCGTGCTGCAGCGCCGGGGTATTGCGTCGCCGCAATAGGCCGCGAACGTTTCCATATTCGGTGACGACAACTTCTCCTGAACGCAAACCTTCATCCAATGTGAGAAATTCGCCAGTAGGGTAGGATTTGGGAGCGACTACGGGAAATACTGTGAGACCTCCGTGCCGGATCGGATCCAGCACCTTATAACCAGAGGTAGAGGGCTGCTCCCCGGCCTGTAGCGGCCGCAGGCCCAGACCGGCAATGCCAGCCAAGCTCCACATCGCGATCACTGTTACAAACACTCTCGGACGCATAGCTTTCCTCCTTCATGGCGGCTTGAAAGCTTCGGCCACAGCGGGTTTAGCGCGAGCCTCCCGGCTGTTGCGAATCTTCCGCCTCGCTCATCTCAACTCGGCGAAAGAACGAGAAGAAGCTCTGGCCTTGCGGACGAAATTAATGTTGAGCAGGGACCCGAAATTAATGTTACGAGCGTCTAATGAATTGATAGCATCGTGTTGTGGCTGTAATGTTGGTTCTTCCGGATGAGCTCTGCGAAGCCAATCTCCGCTGCGGTGCAATCGGCAGTCAGCGAGCTACTCGCCGAGCTGCACGGGAGGAGTGGCTGCGAAAAATTCGGCCTCACGCGCGAGAATTTCTCTGCGATCCTCTGCGAGGTAGCGGCTAAATATCTTCCCAGCAGCGTGAATCAAGCCGAGGCTCGCACCTTTCTTCTAACCCTGCGCGTCGAAGAGCTTGCGCTGGCCCGCGCTTGCGCAGCCGGCAGCGACCCGGCATGGGAACTGTTTCTAACCCGCTATCGCGAGAAACTTTATCAGTCCGCACTGCGCATCGCGCGGGAGGATTCAGCCGCCCGCGACCTTGCCGACAGCCTCTATGCTGAGCTCTACGGCACCACTACGCGCAGGGACGAGCGGGTTTCGAAACTCGCCTCTTTCACCGGCCGGGGATCGCTCGAGGGCTGGCTGCGCACGGTGCTGGCGCAGGAATTCGTGAATCGCTACCGTCGCACCAGGCGCCTGGTAAGCCTGGACGAAGAGAACGAAGAAGGTATACAGTTCGCTGCTCCTGAGCCGGAGCCGGTTCCTCCCGCCGATTCACGCCTGGAATCCGCGACCGACACCGCACTGGCTGCGCTAGCTAGCGAAGACCGCCTGGTGCTGGCCGCGTATTATCTCGACGGGCGCACCCTGGCCGAGGTCGCCTGCATGTTGGGAGTGCACGAATCCACCATCTGCCGCAAGGTGGATAAGCTAGCCAAGCTGCTGCGTAAGAAAATCGTGGCAGGCATGATGCAGCAGGGCATGGCTCGCCGTCAGGCCGAAGAGGCTTTGGATGTGGATGTGCGGGACCTGCGATTAGATATTCGTGCCAGCCTGGCGCAAGAAAACCAGACAGCAACGTTCTCAGAAGAGCGGGGCGGAATACATTTCGAGCAGCGAGTAGCGCCAAAAAGCGAAAAACTAAAAACCGGAAACTAGAAACTGAACCAGAAGTCACAAATGCAGGAATTGCCAAAAATCGTGTTGGATCGCTTGAGGGAAGATCGCTTGCGGGAGGATGGAGTTGCGGAAGCACATCCCGAGGCCGACCTGCTCACAGCTTTTGTCGAGCATTCGCTGGCGGATTCGGAGCGCGCCCGGGTGTTTGAGCATCTTGCCCGCTGCTCTGACTGCCGCGACATTGTAACGTTGGCCCTTCCCCCCACTGAAACTGTTGCCATCACCACATCAAGCGCCCGCTTTCGCAACCGCTGGTTCAACTGGCCGGTTCTTCGATGGGGAGTCGTGGCGGCGGGAATTATTGCTGTCGCGTCGATCGGAATGGTGCAGTACAGGCAGCGCACCTTGAAGAGTGAGACGAAGAGTGAGGCGCTGGCCCCCACTCTCACCGCGCGGAACGAAACAGTCGCGACAGCGCAACCTTTTCAGCCCTCCCCAAAGTCGTTCGAACCTCAAGCTGTCCTTCCGCAAATGACGGGAAGACAAATGCAGGTTCGAAAGAACGCGTTACCGAACCCTCAGAACAAGCTGTCGGTTGGCAATTCCGCTGGATCCAAGTCAGTCGGATCGACGAGTGCAGTTCCCAGATCGTATCCCATGCCTGGTGGAGCTTTGGGAGGCGCAGTTGGCGGCGTTGCAGGGTCTGGTTTTGCGGCCGCAAAAGGAGTGACGGCGGCATCCGCGGCCCGGACTTCGCCGCCGCGCACTGGCCCGCAGTTTGCGGTCCCGCCTTCTTCACAAATGGTCGAAGTGCAAACCGCAGAGGCTGCAACCGTTGCGACCGCACAGAGCCGGATTTCGGACCAGCTCATTCAAAATCAGCAAAATCAGCAAAATCAGAAGGAGCTGCGATCGCAAAAAAGGCCTGCCACAAATTCAGACGTGGTAAAGGCCAAGGCTCCGACGTCCTTAGAAGCTGCGCCCGGCGGTGCTTCCGCGAACACACCTGATCCTTCTATTTTTTCTTCTATACAGACTTCCTCTGCAATGGTGTCCGCGTCGCCGAGCTGGACCATCAGTTCATCCGGCGTATTGCAGCGGTCCTTCAACGCGGGCAATACCTGGGAGGACGTCAATGTGAACAGCGTCGCGGAGGCCATGGCCTCGACAGGAAATCTCGCTGGCGCTGATGAGAAGGCTAAGGCCAATGACAGGAGTGACAAGAAGGTTCGGAAAGACATAGCACAGCCGGGCATGGTCTTCCGCGCGGTGACGGCGTTGGGCTCCGAAGTTTGGGCCGGTGGCTCCGGGGCGATTCTCTACCATTCGATCGACTCCGGAGCTCATTGGGTGCGCGTCGTCCCGTCCTCAGCGTCCACAGTGCTTACTGGAGACATAACGGGCATCGAATTCTCTGACCCTCAACACGGCCGGATCGCAACTTCCTACGGCGCGGTCTGGATCACCGCCGACGACGGCCAAACTTGGAGTCTGGAACCCTGATTCCCCCGCAGGGCGGCCGTCGCTTCGCGCGCATTTTCTTTCCGCATCTGTGGCTCTGGCGACCTAACAATTTCCATTACCAAAGTGACGTTTACCGTGAAAGGGTAGTTCATTACCATCTGTTTGTGGTTTGGCAGTTCTGGGGGAGGGCTGCCGAGGCGTCTTGGACTGGAAAGTCTAGGACGCTTTTTTTATTGTCCGGAACCACGCGCCCGCCTGCGCACTCTAAAAGCTGTCCGCCAATCCGTCATCCCGAGCAGTAAATCCAGCCTTACCTGTTGAACCTCTCCCAAGGGACGCGGTCGTTTTTGCGACTTCCGCATCATCCGCGCATCCAACACAGGTGATACGATAGTGGTCGTACCAATATTGCAGAAGCAATCATAGATCGCCGGGACCGGCTACGACTGCTCGTTGTTTCCGAAACACGAAGCGTCCGCCGACAGGGCGACGTTACAACGAGGAGAAACTACAATGGCAGGTAATGGAATCGTCGAAGTAACCGATGCAAACTTCGACGCCGATGTTTTGAAATCAGACAAGCCCGTGCTGGTGGACTTCTGGGCGACGTGGTGCGGCCCCTGCCGCGCTCTCGCTCCCATCGTTGACGAGCTGGCCAAGGACTACCAAGGCAAACTCAAAGTTGGCAAGATGGATGTCGACGCCAACAGCTCCACACCGATGCGCTATAAGGTTACCGGCATTCCGACTTTGCTGGTGTTCAAGGGCGGGCAAGTGGTGGAACAACTGGTCGGCTATCGTCCCAAGGACGCCATCGCGCAGGCTATCGACAAGCACGTCGCCAAAGATGGCATCGCCTAATCTCGCCCAGCTAGACTGATACGCGACATATTCCTCAGACAAGAGTGAAAGCCTGGGACTTGTCCCGGGCTTTCGTGTCTGAAACCAGCATTTCACGGTCCCGCCGGTAAGCTGTATTCGAAGTCATAAGAATGCCTTCCGGCGTCGATCGTGATGGCAAAAGTTCCTGCAAGACCAGCCAGCTCTCCGGTTCCCGAGTCCGGTACAACGGTGACGCTGAGTTGCGGTTCGCCGCGTCTCATGGTGCCGCTGTGCTGCAGGACGAAACTGCCGCTGCGCCCCTTCAGCATTCCCGTGACTTGCTCCATCGCCACGTAGCCGGCCGACCCTTTCACGCTGCCCATGGCTGAGAGCATCTGTCCCTTGCTGGTTCCCTCCAGATCGCCGTGGAACTGTTTATCAATCGACATTCTGTCCAAGCCTGGGTCGGCGCCGCCTGCGTCCGGCTGCGGCGTCAGCTTTACCTCAAAAGTTCCAGTTGCATGACTCGTCACAACTTTCTCCTTCGCGAGCGGGGTGTGCCCCGATGGCGGGTCCTGTGCGTATGCCAGGGCGGCGAGACCAAGGCACAGCCATACGGGAGCAATCATCTGCGTTCGATGCGGACGAGCAAGGTTCATAGTTGGCTGATCTGCGCGCGCTCTTTGATCTGTGTGTGCCTTGAAAGGGCATGGCTTCAGCCGCGCCGCCACCGACTCCACATGAATCGCGGCTTTATAGCCGCTGAGGGCTCGCAAGCCCACACTCGGCAACATCGAGCTCGTAGCCGGCGCCCTTAATATTTCCTCAGCACTCCAATCACCCGTCCCTGCACTTCCACGGACGCCGCGGGAACGATGATCGGCTTCATATTCACGTTCGACGGCTGCAGGCGGATGTTGTCGCCTTCGCGGTAAAAGCGCTTCAGCGTGGCGTCGTTCGAATCGACCAGCGCGACCACGATGTCGCCATTGTGCGCGGTCTTCAACTTCTCAACCAAAACGTAGTCGCCATCGAGAATGGCTTCATCCTGCATCGAATCGCCGCGCACTTCGAGGACGAATACGTCTTTCGAGCGCACGAAGTCGGCCAGCGAAATCGTCTCCGGAGTTTCGATTGCTTCGATCGGCTGGCCGGCCGCGATGCGCCCCAGCAGCGGCAAAATCACGCCAGTGTTCACGCTCATCGACTGCTTCAGCCGTCCCTTGGGAGGCAGCAGATCGATGGAGCGGCTGCGGTTGTAGTCCCGCGTGAGCAGTCCCTTTTTCTCGAGATTCGTGATGTGCTTGTGCACCGTGGCCAGCGAGTTGAGCTTCAGGCCGTTGCCGATCTCTTCAAACGACGGAGAGTATTGATGCTCCGCCACGAACCGGGAGATGAAGTCATAAACTTCGCGCTGCCTGCGTGTGATCGCCATGCCGACATTATTGGCGAATATAAGGCGAATGTCAAGCAGAATGGCAAACGGGGTGACGTCAAGCTGCTTGTGTAAATAGGTTGAGGGTGCGGGTTTTCCATTCCAGGTTGAATCTCTGGAAGATGGAGTAGATGATGCGATCGACGCTTTCGACGTTGACAAAGCAAACCATGGGCCGGGTTCGGCGGCGCACTTCTACGAAACAGCGCTCGATGACATTGGTGGTGCGCAGCTTCCGCCAGAGGTGCTGGGGAAAGGTGAACACCGAGAGCAGTTCCGGCAGATCGCGTTCCAGGCGCCGCACCATGGGCCCGTACTCCCGCAGCCAGCGCGCCCGGAAGCGGCGAAACGCGGCCTGGGCGTGGGCCCGGCTCTCGGCTAAGTAAATCGCCTGTGCGCCGGTTTTCACCTCGTCGTAGTCGCGCTTCCGCACTCTCTCCAAAATATTGCGCATCTTGTGCACCCAGCAGCGTTGATGCCGCACCCGCGGATAGACGGTGGGAATCGCCGCCGCCAGTCCGGCACAACCGTCGGTGACGATCAGGCCGAGTTGCTTGCCTTCCAGTCCGCGCCGGTAGAGATCCTGGAGCAGGCCCTCCCAGTCGGATTGGCTCTCGCCCTGGCTGCGCAAAAAAGCCAGCAGGTGACGCGTGCCATCGCGCCGCACCCCGTAGGCCACCAGCATCTGCACCCGCTTGCGCCCCGCCGGACGCCGCACCCGCAGGCTCACTCCGTCCAAGAACAGATAAGCATAGTCGTCGCTCAACTGCGCCTGATGAAACTGGCGCACCGCATCGTCGAGATCGCGGGTCAGATGCGAGACCGTCTGCGCACTCACCACTTCGCCCGTCAGCGTGGCCACCACTCGTCCCACCTGCCGCGTCGAGATGCCGCGCAAAAACGCCTCCCGGATCAGCATGGCGACCTCGGGTGCACGCCGCTGAAACGGTTCCAGCGCGCGCGGCAGAAAACTTTTTCCCCGCGTGCGCGCGATGCGCAGCCGGATCGTACCCAACCGGGTCACAAAATCCCGCTCGTAATACCCGTTGCGGTAGGCCTGCCGCCGGCTGCGCCGCCGCTCATAGGCTTCCCGCACCGCGTAGCGGTCCCGCTCCCACCTCGAATCCTCTTCCAACAGACGCTTCCAGGCCAGCTTGCTCCCGCCGTACACATCGCCCCAGAAACTTTCCTTCATCTCCGCCAGAAAATGTTGATAATGCTCGGTGATTGGGATTATCTTCGCCATCGGGTGTAGGTCTCCTTTCCAGGAACGGCTTTAGCTTGTGAGGCCAAAGCCAAATTACACCCTCTCACTTTTTACACAATCAAAGTTACGTCACCTGGCAAACGTCGCCCTGAAGTTTTCCGATAATCGTTCTAACGGCGACCTCCATTGCCAAAAGCCTGTTCCCCAAGGTGTCGTTGTCCGCGCACGGGGCCGGAACCTCGTGGACCGTTACATCAATCGAGAGGTTGGGATTTGCCTGTCCTGCCATTCCTGGAGCGTAGCCGTCGAGTCGAAACGTCGCGATCTCGTTGTTGTGTTCCAGCAGTCCGCCCTCGAAGACGTTCATCTCTTTCAGCGTGACGCCGGGGGGAAGACGCAACATAGGACTGATATTGGAAGCCCAAGAGCCAATGACATGCAACTGCCGGTGACGGTCAATCCTTGCCCAGTCGTTAAGGATGCTGAGACAGCGATTGAAATTGAACACTGCATCGTTGACCTCAAGCGGCGGAGTATTGTACGGCTGTACGAGTTTAATAAAGGCCTTCAATTCATCTGAGAGTGGCCCGATCTTCCAAGCGGACTTCTCGAAATGTTTTCTGCTGGCGCAGATGGGAAATTCGAGATTTCCTTCATCAGGGGGAGGGTTTTGCTTCGTCTCAACGACGGCTGCCGCGTAAATGCCGCCGTCGAGAGCGGCCCGGAGATGGTAAAGCATTTCGCCCAGTTCGAGAGAGAATTGGGCGGGGAAGGTCTCGTAAATTGGACTGACCCGAATGCTTCCAGTCCCATCGGAGTACATGTACACGCTGGGGGCGTAGGTGTCTTCTTCGATAAAACGGCCCCACATCTGGGCGAATGTTTCTCGATGAGCATGCGCCCGTTCGATACGCTTCCAGCAGCCGTCGAATGGCAGGAGTGACATAACGCGGAGATCAGGACAGCGATGTCTAGGTCACAGTCCAGTCTTTCACCTCTGAGGGCGCTTTTAGCTCGTGCCCCTCGCGGCAGTATATGCCTTCAAATTTCCACCGGTTCGCCGCTTTTTTTGGCGGCGACGTGGGCGAATCGCTTTCCGCCAGCGTATGCACTGTTTCGCGACCGCGGCAGTGTGGGGCGTCGCACCGCAGAAACGCATGAAAGAGGTTTGGCTTGTAACTGTCTGGATTTTGAAACTCTCGCTGGGGGATGCCGTGTTGTAAGCATCGAGTACCAATCCCGCATTGCGGGCAGACAAAATCTACGTAAGGATCGTCCGTGGTCGAGCGCCCTAGGTAGCTTGTTATTTCTGGAAGGTTTTTCGGCAGGAGTGGCACTTGGTAGCCGCAGCGCGGACACGTCCAAACATACAACATCGGCATCCCGGCAGTATACTGCGCGATGTCAAGGGATACTTACCAGCAGAATCCTCAGCTAGCTTCGAACTGCTGACAATCTCAGGGTCTGGATGTCGGAATCCATGCCCGCTAGATTCGCATCCACACTGAAGTGAAGCAACCATGCGACGTGGGAGTAATCCGGTCTGGGATTTCTGGCTCCCCATGTAGTGCCCAAGCACAGGCTTGGGTGCTGGCGGCGACGATCCTGGGGTCCAGCATGGCGTTCATTGACTCGACTGTGGTCAATGTGGCTCTGCCTGCGCTTCAATCCAGCCTTAATGCGACGGTGGTTGATGTTCAGTGGGTGGTCGAGTCTTACGGACTATTCCTCTCGGCTCTGATCCTGGCCGGAGGTGCGCTCGGCGATTCGGTGGGGCGGCGTTCGATCTTTCTGCTGGGCGCAGGACTGTTTGCCGTCGCCTCCGTCGGCTGCGGTTTTTCCTCGAATGTTTTGTGGCTCGTGGTCTTCCGCTGCGTCCAGGGAATTGGTGCAGCGGCCTTAGTGCCCAGCAGTCTGGCGATCATCAGCGCATCCTTCGATGAAAAATCTCGTGGCCAGGCAATTGGGACCTGGTCTGGTTTCACTGCAATCACCACGGCTCTGGGTCCGGTTCTTGGAGGATGGTTAGTCGAGCATGCCTCCTGGCATTGGGTGTTCTTTATCAATGTGCCACTCGCAGCCGTTGTAATCGCGATTTCGTTGTGGCAGGTTCCCGAATCTCGTAAATCGTCAGCGCAAAAGGTCGATTGGCTCGGTGTTGTGGTCGCAACAGCCGGACTGGCCGGACTCGTTATCGGATTTATCGAATCGGCAACACTTGGTTGGACCGAACCTCTTGTCATCGGAAGCCTGGTTGTGGGTTTTGCCTCGTTGGTTCTTTTCATCTTCGTTGAGAAGCGCGCGGCGGCGCCCATGGTGCCGCTTTCGCTCTTCAAGTCACGCGGCTTCAGCGGAGCCAACTTATTAACGCTTTTACTCTATGCTGCGATTGGAACTTTCTTTTTTCTGTTTCCGATGAATTTCATCCAGGTACAAGGTTACTCAGCTACGGCGACCGGCGCGGCTACTCTGCCTGCAATTTTGCTGGTGTTTTCCCTTTCGCGCTGGTCCGGCGGACTGGTTGCGCGCTATGGCCAGAAAACTCCCCTGATCGTTGGGCCGCTGATTGCTGCTGCTGGTTTTATGTTGTTTGCCTTGCCCTCGGTTGGAGCTACCTACCGGCGGTCGTTCCTGGCGCCCTTTGTGGTCTTGGGCTTGGGTTTAGCAGTCAGTGTGGCTCCATTAACCACTGTCGTGATGGGCTCAGTCGAACCAGATCGCGCCGGAACAGCCTCCGGTATCAACAATGCGGTGGCACGCGTGGCGGGGGTGCTCGCGATCGCCATCGTCGGACTTGTGATGGTGAAGACGTTTGCCAGTGAGCTGCAAGATTCGCTTGCTCCTCTGGATTTGTCATCCGCCGTTCGCCGCGAGATCCAATCGAACATGTTCAAACTCGGAGCTCTCGAAGTTCCTTCCGGTGTGGATTCCAACACATCGTCGATGATCCACTCCGCGATTACCCGGGCATTCGTCTTTGGGTTTCGAGTGGTGATGCTGACTTGCGGCGCTCTTTCCGTCGCAAGCGCAGGGGTAGCTTTGCGGATGATTCCCTCGACCAAGCGTGACCGGTGATTCGCAACGAACTGCCGCAAAAGGGGAAAGGAGCCACACTAGATGTGCAAAACCCTAGCAGTTCCGTGACAATCGACATCCGAAACTTCCTTTAAACTCGTAACTCTAATGGGTGACGGTTGCGATAAGCGGCCGGGAGGGGATTTATGACGACAGGCTCGTTGCGGATGGGGGCGGTGATTTTGACCGTGCTGGCTGGAGTGATGGTGTGGCGGGCGCGGAATGAGGTAATGGCGAGTGGGGGGCCTGGAGGTGGCGCTGCGGCGGCTGTGCCGGCTGCGGTGGTGGACGAGGCCAAGGCTCCAGCTCCGAGGAAAGAGACGGCGGTGGTGGCAGGGGGATGTTTCTGGGGAATCCAGGCGGTGTTTCAGCATGTGAAGGGTGTGGTCAGCGCGACCTCGGGGTACTCGGGAGGGTCGGTGAAGAATCCCGATTATGAGGAGGTCAGCAGCGGCCGCACCGGCCACGCGGAGTCCGTGCAGATTGTTTACGATCCGTCGCAGGTGACTTATGGAGAGTTGCTGCGCGTGTTCTTCTCAGTGGCGCACGATCCGACGGAGTTGAACCGGCAGGGGCCGGACGAGGGCACGCAATACCGGTCGGTGATTTTCTACGGCAACGATGAGCAGAAGCGCATCGCCGACGCCTACGTTGCGCAACTCGAGCAGGCGAAAGTTTATCCGCACAAGATTGTGACTCAGGTGGTGCCACTGCAGGCGTTTTATCCGGCGGAGGGTTATCACCAGAATTATGCGAGGATTCATCCGGATAATCCTTACATTATGTTCAACGACGCGCCGAAGGTGGCGAATTTGAAGAAAGAGCTTCCGGATTTGTATAGCAAGTAAGGAAGCGCGTCAAACGCGCGATTTATTCGTCCGCAAAGAACGCGGACGATTCGCGCAGCGCGCCTAGGTCCTTTCGCGAGACAAAAAGCGTCTTGCTCAGATGTAATGAAAACAAAAAAGGCGTGCCTCCAAGGGTAGAGTACGTGCTCGAAGCACAAGCCCTGAAGGAGGCACGAGATGATCCACGTTGGCGTAGATCTTCACCAGAGATTCTGTTACATGACGGCGCTGGAAGCAAGAGGCAAGATCATACAGAGCGGGCCGGTGACGAATGAGAAGCTGGCGCTGCGGCGGTATTTTCGGCAGTTTCGTGGGCAGGAGGTGCAGGTGGCGGTGGAGGCGTGTGGCTTCTGGCCGGGGTTTCGCGAGGTGGTGGAACCGGCAGTGAAGCGGTTGGTGCTGGTGCATCCGCAGCGGGTGAAGGCGATCGCGTCGGCGAAGCTGAAGAACGACCGGGTGGATTCGGCGACGCTGGCGCATTTGCTGCGCTGCGACTTGTTGCCGGAGTCGTGGAAGGCGGACCGGGAGACGCAGGCGCGACGGCAGCAGGTGCGGTTGCGGGCGACGCTGGTGCGGCAGGGGACGCGGCTGAAGAACCAGGTGCACGCGGTGCTGCATCAGCAGGGGCTGCATTCGCCGGTGACGGATTTGTTCGGCAAGCGCGGGCGGCTGTGGCTGGCGGGATTGCAACTGCCGGCGCAGGCCCGGGAGTCGGTGAACGTGTGCTTGCGGCTGCTGGACGGCTATCGGGGAGAGATTCAAAAACAAAATCTCCAACTAAGTGAAAAGGCAAAACATGACAAGCGAGCCGAGTGGTTGATGACGATTCCGGGGATTGGGGAGTGTTCGGCGATGATGCTGCTGGCGGAGATTGGAGACATCGGACGATTTCAAGACAAAGAAGCATTGTGCAGTTACGCCGGGCTGGTGCCGCGGGTACGGGAGTCGGCGGGCAAGGCGGCGCGGGGCGGGATCACGCGGCAGGGTTCGCCGTGGCTGCGCTGGATCATGGTGGAAGCGGCGCAGGTGGCGACACGCTGTTCCCCGGCGGCGCGGCGTTACTATGAGCGGTTGCTGCGCAAGAAGCACAAGCACGTGGCGCGGGTGGCGCTGGCGCGCAAGTTGCTGATCGCGGTCTACACCTTGCTGCATGATGGCGTGGTGTTTGACGAAGACAAGTTTGCGGCGGTGTAAGGGGAATCCGTCAGCTCGAAGTCATCCTTGCTCTTCGAGAGCGACGCTCAGATGGAGCGGCGGAGTCCGGACATACCTTATGTGCCTCGAGCACGGATAGAAGCCTGTCCGCATCGCCGCAAGAAATACCTGTGGACAGGTACGCCTGTTTTCATAGAAGGATGACAATCGAGTTGGAGGAATTATGTTTGAGACGGATCGCAAAGCGGAAGTGAACGTAGGCCGGCGCGTGTTTCTGGCGGGTGCGGGTGCCGCGCTGGGAGGCGCAATGTTGTGGTCGTGGCGAAAGCCTCATGTGATTGTTGCAGAGGCGAAGTCGGAGCCGGGAGAAGTGACGATTGTGCAATTCTCGGATGCGGGCCAGCGCCTGGGGAAGGCGAAGATTGCGAAAGTGGTGAAGAGCGAAGACGAGTGGCGGAAGCAGCTTCCTTCAGGAGTGTTCGAGATCACGCGGCACGCGGATACGGAAATCGCCTACACCGGGAAGTATTGGAATCTTCATGACAATGGAATTTATCGCTGCATCTGCTGCGACAACGCGCTGTTCAGTTCCTCCACGAAATTTGATTCGGGAACAGGCTGGCCAAGTTTTTGGGAACCGCTGGCGAAAGAGAATGTGCGGGAGATTCGTGACACCTCGCTGGGCATGGAGCGGACTGCAGTTTCTTGCAGAGAATGCGATGCACACCTGGGCCATGTTTTCGATGACGGTCCCCCGCCTACGGGCCTGCGCTACTGCATGAATTCGGCGTCGCTGCGGTTTGTGAAAGCGGCGTAATGGGAAATCTTTTCGCGAATTAAAGGAGGGACGGCGGTGTGGCCGTCCCTCCTTTTTTTTGGGCTTGTTTGTTTGACGGGATTCAGGTTGGTGGTGTTTATTTGCTATCGCCGTCGTGGTCCACATCCCCGGTGCTCTTTAGCGAAACGGTGTCCGAAGGTTGCGAAGCGGACTTTTGCTGCGCTTGCTGCGGCTGAGCTTTGGGGGCGGCGGATTTAACGGCTTCGTTAGCGAAGCTGGCGTGGGCACTGCTGACTGAATTCACCATATGAAGGTGTGATCGGCGGGGACGAGGATAACTTTAGCTGGATGTGCGGGTCGAAGATTAAAACTCTAGAATAATCCTGTGGGGAAGAATCAAGTTCCGGCCCCGATTACTAAGAAGTTGTTGTCCGGTTTTCGGTCTGGATCGTTGGAGGCCGTGACGTCTTGCACGAACTCCCGCCGGCGTTCTGGGCCCTTGCGCTCAAGCACTCGCACGCGGCGGGCGGGCATAGTGCTGGGTTCGAGCTTGTGGATGCGGCCATCGCGCACTTGTATGTGCGAGCGAAACCAATCGGTGCGGAACATTCGTCCGGAGCAATAAAAAGTCATCGAAGCCGCGATCGGGCCTTCGAATTCCTTTCCCGTGCAGGCCAGGATGCGCTTGCCCATTTCCTGAGTCCAGGTCATACCGCCGACCAGTGGATCGTTCAAGCGGCATCGCTCGAAGGGAACGGCATGCGAGAGTTTGCGCAACTGCAACAGTTGCAAGAGAACGGAACTCTTGGCCAGGTTGGTGACGATAACCTGGGCCTCGGTGCTGGACACACGCTCCAGTTTGATGTGCAGATCTGGCGTCCATTCACGCTCGAACTCTTCGCGCGCCAGGGCTAGCCCCTTGTCGGTCGCCTCGACATAACGCAGCGTGGCGCGGGCGAGCACCACGCTGAAGAGGCAGGTCAACACCGTTGCGATGAGAGGAATGTAGCTGACGAGAGTGGTAAAGGAAATACGAAACGAGTTGATCCACTGCACGGGCACGGTGTTTCGGCTCCTCACTGCGCGCAGGGCGCGACTCTAGTGCAAAAACCGATGTGATCCGATAGGCGCACAACGAATTGCCGCGCCCATGTTTGTGAGTCAGCACGAGTCTAACGAGAGAGCCGTGTCGGCTCCAGATGCGCTTGGTGAGCGGACAAGAGCAGGGCGGGTGCCGCGACTTTGGTAACTGGGAAAAAGCGTTTCACCAGAGAGGCGCAGAGAGAAAAAAAAGGAAACGCAAGATCGAGACCAATTCGGGGTTCTGGTCTGCGCCTCAGCGGTGCGGTCTTGGGATTCTCGTTCGCACTATTCCAACACACTGTCGTCGAGCTTTTTTCGTCCCCAGTCGGCTGCGGCTTGGACGAAGGCGAGGACCACGGGATGCGGCTTTTTTTCCGTGGACGAGAGTTGCGGCTGGAACAGTGTGGCGATAAAGAAACGGTGAGTGGGCGATTCGATAGCGCGGATCTCTCCTTTCTCGCCGCGGGCAACAACCGGGAAGCCGGCTTCCATCGTGGCCCATTCATACTCCGGATTAACTTCGAAATTGCAGAAGAATTCTTCGGTTACGATTTCTTTGTCCTTGCCGTAAAACGACTGCAGGTAAGAGCCGGGGCGCAGCCTGATCTCCGGAACCATTCCCGATAGCTTTGGTGCGCTGCCTTTGCGGCCGGGTACGGCGCAGGCTACGGGATAGATCACGACATTCTTCGACCCGGAGTTGTTTTCGGCGCTGTCAGCGTCCGCGATGCCTAGAACGTTTCGGGCAAATTCGATCAGAGCGTACTGAAGGCCTCCGCAGGTGCCCAGAAATGGCCAGTCGCAGCGGCGGGCGAACTCAATGCCTTTGAGCATGCCATCGAAGCTTTTGTAGGGACTGCCCGGCGAGGCCCAAAGGCCGTCAAAGGTTTCGAGAACTTTTTCTGCGCCTGCGGATGTCAGCGACGGCGTGGGGATCCATTCAGATTCGATTTTAAAATCCAGCTTGCGGGCAGCATGCTGCAGGGCGTCATTAATTGCGTGGTGAGAACGGGATTCGGGATTGAAGTCTCCGAGGATTCCGATGCGAACGGCAATCATCACGTGGTCATTGTACTAGAGGGTGTGAAGCAGGAACGGCGGTTCGACTTGGCGTGACGCTATCCCGATGCGAACCGCTAGTTCAAGGGCGTCAGTTCACCGCATTCCTTCGCTTTGTAAATGGGGGCGGTGCTGCCTTCGCGGGCCCACCATTGGAGCCAGCGGCGATACTGTTCCTGCAGATAGGGGCCGCCCCTCTCGTCTCCGCCCGTTCGATGAGTCAGCCGCTGCAAACCGGACAGAGCCCGCTCAGCGATATCGGTGTCTGGCTTCTTCAAGAACTCGAGGAGAACGGGAACTGCGCCTCGCGAACCTGTATCGCCTAGGGCGGTCACTGCGTTGACACGAGTAAACTCCACGTCCGGACTGCGCGCCAACTCCAATAGGGCCGGAACTGCCTGATCTCCGCCACTCTCCGCGGCATCGGATACATAATTTGAGATGGAGGCATTCCTGCGGGCGTAATCCATCAGCAGCGGAAACCATTGCGGATCGCCGCTCTCGGCGAGATAGTCCGCGCTCTGTATGCTTTCGTAAGTTCCTCGATCTGTTTTACCGAGCAGATCCGCCAGGGCCGCCATGCTGCGTGGTGTGTTGAGGCGGTAGAGTGCAAGAGGGGCAAACTGGCGGAATTCAGTGCTGTCGGCAAATCCGAGCAGCGTTTTTTCCAGCGGTTTCGGCCCCAGTGCCGCGAGGGTGCGTGCCGCCTCGCGGCGTTTCTCCGGATCGGTCGATCGAAGCTGTTCTAGCCAATGCTGAAACTCCGCTGGATTCGGAGTAGCATTTTCATCGATCCGGAAATGAAGTTGGCTGTGTTCCTCAAGAAGCTCTTTCGGGGCAGCGAAATAGTCCACGTCTGTCGCAGCGTACGAAAGGTTGCGCCCAGCTTCCACGTCGTAGTCTCCCGGCTTAAGGTCGCGCTCAAAATTCAGCAAGATTCGTTCCGTGCGCGTCTTGCCGGATTCCAGCTTGGTGACTCCGCTGAGGCAACTGCCTGCGAAGCCGCGTGCGCAGGTCGAAGTAGGCGGAGTATCGCCGGAAAGATGGATTTGGTAGCCGGAACAAAACGAGTACGGATCGGCCTGCTCGAAGTATTCTGGTTTGGTCCCGGCGTTGGCGGCTTCAAAGTAGAGAAAGACTGGCTCGCCTGGTGCGAAAGTGGATTTTTCCAGGTAGAAATGTCCAGCGACTTGTCCGAAGGCAAGCATAGAGCAACCGAGAAGCAGTACTGGCAGCCATCGGGTCGCCATGGAGATCACCGGAGATATCTTACATGAGCTGTGAAGCGGGGATAGTCTCAAAGGTTGTTTGTCGCTAGGTAGACGTGTGAATTCTCAGAACCAGTGTGTGAGGGCGTGCAGGCCGTAGAGGGAGAGTAAGGTTAGCGCGGGGCCGCCCCAGATCATGAGCGTGCATTTCCAGCCGAGCGAATTGGCAAGGTCGCGCTGGCTACGCCAAGAGATCAGAAAAGTTGGATTGTTTTTTCCTTTCATTAAGACGACCGGCGGATGTGGGTCGAAGCCGTCGGGCTGTGCCTCGGGTTGCGACGCGACTTGAGCACCGGAGCTCGGCGCATTGTTTTGAGCAGAATGGTTTTGAGCAGAGCCGCTTGGCTCGTTCTGAACCTCACCCTGAGCGTCGCTATGAACGACGACCGAGGACGGTGTAACTCCGGCCGCGGCCCAGGCGGCCGGGTTTGAGATGCCAGCCTTCAAAAGCGCCGTCGCTATTTTTTGCTGCTGTGTCATGTCCCCGGTTTGGGCTGAAGACGGTGCTGGCGATAGGTGAATTACGTTCGTAGGAGCCACCGATTTTTGGAGAGTGCGGCCGCTGCCCATCAGGCTCTCGCTTATCGAACGCCTTTCGAATGTGTCGTCGTCAGGGTGGCTGTCCCCGGTTGCGAAGGATAGAGCGCTTCCTAATCCGCTGCCACCAGAGTTGAACGAGAAGCTGAGTGACCGGCCAAATGTGAGCGTGTTGTGTTCCTCATCTTGCATCGGTTGCGGAGTAAGCTCCAGGCCAGGATTTTCGTCCAGCGTTCCCAGCAGGAACAGAGCGTTCTTCGGCTTGATGCAGAACTCTTCAACTTTAATCTTGTTGGTGGTGCTCACTCCATGCCGCGCCAGGAAGGCGAAAACATTTGGAGGCGCTTCCTGCTTCGTGGTGAAGAATGAATCACAGAATTCCTGCTGGAAGTCGCGATGCAGGTCAAGTTCGGCGCCGCGCGGGTCCACCATCACCTTGCCTGTATTGTCATCGAGAAAAAACGGGACGTGCATGCTCTCGGCCGCAACCTTGACCCATTGGTTGTTCTTGCCGCTTCGCTTCCACTCCCACGCTATGGTGCGGTAGTAGTAGCAGGACCGCTCGGTGATCGGCGCAACCATGGTGTAAGGGCCCACGGCGAGGCCACTGACTTCGACCATTCCGAGGGACGCGCTGCGCACCTTGGAAACCGGGGTGTTGAGGATGAGTTTCCGCCGCTGCAACAGCTTGAAGCCTTGAAAAAATATGTAAATGCCGGCGAAAAATCCGATGACGCACCAGGCGATCGGTCGGCCGTCTGACGATCGAAGTAGCAAGGTCGCGAGACTGAATGTAGGGAAGGTCAAAGGTCCAGCTCGTGGAGCAAAGTTTGCTCGGATTCAGGCTATTGGAGCGGAAAGCGGCTGGCAGCATAAAACCGCGTTGCGGGCTTACGTTAGTAATTGGATGGACGCAAGTATTTGCCGGTTTTAACCACAGAGGACAGGGTTACACAGAGGGGAGAAACGCATTGATGCGGTTACGCCTGCCGGTGTCGTTTCAGCAGAATGTAGGCGATGCTGAGCGCTCCGAAGAAAAAGAGAGCGCCGAGTTGGTTTATGCGCGAGGAGCGAAGCGTGTGCAGTATGGTGGCGGAAGCCAGGAAGAAGCCGAGGATCGATCCCCACATTCCCAGTGGAGAACGCATGGGCAGGGCGGCGACCTGCTCCGGGGTGAGCCGCCGGCGGAAGCTTACGTGTGCCGCGAGCGATATGACCCAGCAGAGGAACAGGCCCGAGAATGCGGCTCCCATGATGTAGAGAAAGGCTCGCTGCGGCGCCCAGTTTTCGATGATGAGCGCGGTCACAATTCCATAAGAAGAGACGAGCAGAGCGAGGCGAGGCGAGCCTGAAGCATTCAATTTGCCCATCGAAGCTGGTGCCCATCCCGTACGGCCCATGGAAAACAGCAGTCGGGAAGCGACGTAAAGTTTGGCATTGGCTCCGGAAAGGGCCGCCGTGAGAACGACGAAATTCATGAAGTACGCTGCAGCAGGAATCCTGGCCGTGCGGAGCACGCTGACGAAAGGACTCTCGGTAACGCCAGCGTGGTTCCAGGGCATCACGCCGACAAGAACGACGATCGCGCCGAGATAAACACCGGCGAGCAAAAAGAAGGTGAGGCGAGCGGCACGGGGAATGTCCTTCGCAGAGCGCGATTCGCCGGTGGTGACGGCGAGCATTTCGACGCCGCCGAATGCGTAAATGGCGAGGAAGACCGCGAGCAGAGGCGCGATCGGACCTTTGGGCAGGAATCCGCCTTGCGCGGTGTATTGCGCGGCTACGCGGCCGGTCATGAGTAATGCGGCGCCGGCCAGGATGAAGGCGACGATGGTCGCGAACTTGATCATCGCAAACCAGAACTCGAAGCGTCCGAACAAACTTACGCTGCGCAGGTTGACGAGCAGCAGTAGCGCGGAAAAAAGGAAAACCCAAAACACGCCGGGCACTGCAGGGAGCCAATACGTCATGTAGGTGGCGGAGGCGACCAGTTCGGCTCCGATGGAGAAAGCGATCGACGCCCAGTATCCAGCGCGGCAAAGGAATCCGAGATAAGGGCTCAGATAGATTTCTCCGTAAACCCCGAATGATCCGGCCGCGGGATGTACGCTGGCCAACTCTCCCAGCGCCATGGCAACGGTGTACGCAATAAATGCCGCGACGAGATAGCTGAGGATTACGCTGGGTCCGGCGATTTCGAGCGCGGCGGCTGAGCCGAGCAGAAGCCCCGTACCGATGGAGCCTCCGACGGCGACCATGGTCATTTGGCCGGCGGTGAGCTGATGATGAAGGCCTTGTTCTCGATTTTGTTCCTCGACGACGTTCCCGGCAGCGGCGAGAGGCATGCCGCACGATATCAAAAAGGGAGAGATTCTCCCAAGGGCTAAGACTCGAAAAGCAATAACGCAGAGTTCGCAGAGAACGGCCGCGGGAGCGCGAAAAGAGACTTCAACACGCACACTGGAATTGGAGCCCGCTTGCGGGTGACTTTCGTAATCCGTTGCGGACCCGAACCGATTGCTGCCCCGGAAGTCACCTCCTAGAATCGAAGCAGCCGCACCTAAAACCTACCCATGCCCGAGACCACAAATCGTGTCGACCGAGCCGAGTTAGCCCGGCGCATCGAGCGCGCGGAGAAGCTTTTGCAGAAGGGGAAGGCTGCCGAGGCGCTCGAAGAATATCTGCTGGCTTTGCGGGACGATCCAGAAAACGATACGGTGCGACAACTTTCGGCGGACCTGTGTTTATCCCAGAATCGGGGACGCGATGCCGTGCGGTTGCTGGGCGAACTATTTGAACGGCAAGTAGATGCGGGAGACGCGACCCGCGCCAGCCTGACGTACAAGAAGTTGGCGCGGCATGGCAGCCCGACCTGGGAGCAGAAATTTCGCTTCGGGCAATTGCTGGAGGGATCGAATAAAAAACTCGCAGTCGGGGCCTACGAATCGGCTTTGAGCGATCTGGCAAAAGTCAATAACAAAAAGGACGCCTTGCAGGTGCTGGGCCGGATAGTGGAACTGGAGCCGGTCCAGGCGAATTTTCTCAGGGTCGCGGAACTCTGTTCCGAACTAGGAGAAAACAAAGCGGCGGCGGAAGGCTTCAAGCGAATCGCAAAACTGACAATGGGGAGCGGTGGAGATCCGGCGCAATGGTTTGAACGCGCCTACCAGGAAGACTCTTCCGACGAAGAGATTGCGCTGGCTTATGGCAAGACCCTGCTGGGGCAGGGCCAGGTGGGGGCTGCAATTTTTATTCTTGAATCGCAAGTGAATGCGGGGAAGAATTCCGCCGAGCTTCGCGATATCTATGCCGAAGCTCTGTTGGCCGCGGGCCGTTACGCTGAAGCGGAGCCGCTGGTTTGGCAACTCTTCGAACAGAATCCCAACCGGATGCTGCAAGTGACGACACTGATTGGAAAGCTGCTGGAGACGGAGCAGGACGCGTCGGCCGTCTCGCTGGCGCGAAAGCTGGGGCAAGTCCAGGCGAAACGTGGCGAACGGCGGCAATTCCTTGCCACCATGCAGGAGCTCACCTCGGCGCAGCGGCCTTCATCTGAAATGCTGGAGTTCCTCAGCGAGTTGTTCAATGCAGCGAACCGCGAGGGCGATTACTGCCATACTCTGCTGAAACTTTTCGATGTGTATTGCGGCACGGGGGATTTCGCAAAGGCTGCCGAGTGTCTGGACCGGGCGGCAGAGGTGGATCCCTACGAACCCGGCCACGCCAAGCGTTTGGACATATTGAAGAGCAAGATTGACGAAAACAAATTTAAGGAAATTGCTTCGCGCTTTACTTCGACGAGTCCGACCGCTGCGCAAAAAGCGATCGAGCATGAGGCGACGCTGGGTGCGTCCACTTTGCAGGACTTGATGCTGCAGGCGGAAATCCTGGTGCAGTACGGCATGCGCAACAAAGCGATGGAGCGCTTGCAGCGGATTCAGGAACTTTTTCCGCGCGAAGAAGAGCGCAACGAGGATTTGCAGCGTCTCTACATGGCGGCAGGCGTAACTCCGAGCTATGCCGGGTCTGCGCCGCTGGCGGCGCCGTCTTCGATTGGGGCTGCGGCACCGGCAGCCGCTCCAGTCGGCGATCCGGCGGCGGAGATGCGCAACGTTACCCGGGTAGCCGAAATCACCCGCAAGTTGTACCACCAGACGAGCGCTCCAGCCGTGCTGACGACCGCGGTCAACGAAATTGGAGCGCACTGGGACGTCTCGCGTTGTGTGGCCTTGATGCGGACTCCCGGTTCGGCGCCGACGGCGCTGCAGGAGTTCTGCGGCAGGGGGGTGAAAGAAGGAAATTCCAGCGCCATTAAGGAAGTGATGACCGCGCTGCAGGAGGTGGCCTCAGCTGAGCCCGTCATCATCAGCGATGCGCAGACAGCGCCGGAACTGCAGAGCGTACGCAAGGCAGTGGCAGGACTGGGAGCCGCAGCGGTGCTGGCGCTGCCCCTTAGCAATGGCGAGGATTCCGTCGGAGTGCTGGCGCTATTGCACAACAAGCCGCGCGTCTGGCCCCAGACCGACGCGGTAGTGCTCAAGACGCTGGCGGATCAGATGGTGATCGCGCTGAACAATGCAGGTTTGCGGCGCCTGGTGAAGAATCTTTCGGTGACGGAGGAGAAGTCGGGATTGCTGAAGAGGGGATCGTATCTCGATCTGCTGCTGGCAGAGAGCAAGCGCGCTGTTCAAAATGCCGCACCGCTTTCAGTGCTGCTACTGCAGTTTGGGCGAAGCGCAGCATTGGTGAAGGAATATGGCGAGGCTGCAGTAGAGAGCGCGATGGATAAAATTGGGCAGCAGTTCGCAGCGAACATCCGGACCAACGATCTGGCGTTCCGCTACGACACCACGACCATCGCTCTGATTCTGGGAGATACGGCTGAGAAAGAAGCCATGATGGCGATTGAGAAGCTGCGGAAGATCATCGCGGGAGTGCATCTGCTGGGCAAGGATGGATCGCAGAAAGGTCTGGCCATGGAGTTCTCCGCGGGGCTGGCAGAAGCAGTGGTGCGCGAGAACTACGATCCGATCGACATCGTGACAGAAGTGATTAATCGCGCCGAACATGCACTGGCTACGTCAGTGGCGCAGGGGCCGGGAAAGGTTGTGGCGCTGGCGGCGGCGATGGCCGCGGGGGCCGTGGCATAGTCCCGAGTCCCGAGTCGCGGGTGCCGAGTAAAATCACTTCTTTTTGCGGTGTGTTTTCTTCCGTCCTGTGGGCTGTACAATGACTTTCCATCCAAGTTCCTTCGCGGTTCTGCGAACGTAGGCCTTCTTGGCCCTAAGCTCCTTTGCTGGATCGGTGCGGTGTCTGGTTTGGGCTCGTCCACAGAATTCGCTTCAACCACGCTGATTCGAACGTGATCGCCAACACTAAGCGGTCGCTGACGAATCCAGGAGACGAATTCCATATTAGTGCTGATGAGCCCGCCGGTCTCGAGTTCCAGGCTCTCATTAGCATCCCCTGTATTCCACGTAACGTGCGCCGAGAGAACTCCTCTGTCGCCGACGCCCGCCAAGCAAAGTTTCTGATTGTTTAGGTAAACCTCGAAGGCACGCATAGCCATAAGATTTTACTCGCACAAGATTACGCTGCTACACTAACCAGTTTGATGATCGATTTTGATTCGCTCTGAGCACGCGATCTTTCAGGAAACCAATGTTAAAGCCGGGTGATATTGCCATTGTCAGCGGGGCGCGGACGCCCTTTGGCCGCTATTGCGGCAAGTTGAGAGAGTTCACAGCGCAGGAGTTGGGCGCGGTGGCCGCCAAAGGCGCGATCGAGCGTGCGGGAATCGATGCCAAGGAATTTGATCACGCCGTCTTCGGCAATGCGCAGCAGACTTCGGGCGACGCGCTGTATGGGGCGCGGCACGTGGGCTTGCGCGCGGGATTGCCGATTGAAACTCCGGCGCTGACGGTGAACCGGCTGTGCGGCTCGGGGATGCAATCGATTGTGAATGCGGCGCAGATGATTCAGTTGGACGAGGCGAAGATTGTGCTGGCCGGTGGGATGGAGGCGATGTCGCAGGCTCCCTTTGTGATTCGCGGGCGCGACGGTTTCACGTTGGCTCCGGGCGGGAAAATGGAAGATTCGCTGATGGTGGCGCTGCTCGACAGCTATTGCGGTTTGTACATGGCAAATACGGCAGAGCTTTACGGCGAGCAGCAGGGAATTACGCGGCAGGCGCAGGATGAATTCGCGCTGCGCTCGCAGCAAAAAGCGGATGCGGCCTATAAAGAAGGACGCATTCAGGAAGAACTGGTTCCGGTGCCATTGCGAAATGCGAAGGGCGAGGCTACGGGAGAATCGCTGACCGAAGATGACCACAGGCGTCCGCAGACCACGATGGAAGGACTTGCGAAATTGAAGGCTGCGTTTGGAAAAAATGGAACTGTGACTGCCGGCAACGCGAGCGGCATTGTGGATGGCGGCGCGGCGGTTGTGTTGATGCCGCTCGAAGAAGCACGCAAACGCAGCATCCAGCCGCTGGGCCGAATCGTGAGTTGGGGCATCGCGGGAGTTGAGCCGAAGCTGATGGGGCGCGGTCCGGTGCCGGCTACGAAGCTCGCGCTGCAAAAGGCTGGACTGTCTTTGGATTACATCGACCTGATTGAGGTGAATGAAGCGTTCGCGGCGCAATATCTGGCGGTGGAGAAAGAATTAGGACTCGATCGCGAGAAGGTGAATGTGAATGGCGGAGCGATCGCGTTAGGGCATCCGCTGGGCGCGACGGGGACGCGACTGGTGATTACGCTGCTGTATGAATTGCGGCGACGGAAGAAGAAGTATGGGCTGGCGACGGCTTGCATCGGCGGCGGGCAGGGGATTGCGATGATTGTGGAGAGCTTGAACTAGGCTTTGTTGCCACTGATGCGCGCGGATTCTCGCAGATCAAAGAACTAGTGTCAATGAAAACAGATGCGTACTGACAGCGTATTTCTTGCCGGCGTGGCAGGTTCTATGTGCTACGCCGCGCCGCCGGGGAACAGCGTGTCGCCACCTGCGCCGCTTCCACCATGATCCAGCGCAGCCACGGCGAACCCTGCCGCGTGATCCCGCCCCGCGCCGCCTTGCCCGCCGACTCCCGTACCCGCGGCACCAGCCCGGCGTAACTGCACAATGCTTCTTTGTCTTGAAATCGTCCGATGTCTCCAATCTCCGCCAGCAGCATCATCGCCGAACACTCCCCAATCCCCGGAATCGTCATCAACCACTCGGCTCGCTTGTCATGTTTTGCCTTTTCACTTAGTTGGAGATTTTGTTTTTGAATCTCTCCCCGATAGCCGTCCAGCAGCCGCAAGCACACGTTCACCGACTCCCGGGCCTGCGCCGGCAGTTGCAATCCCGCCAGCCACAGCCGCCCGCGCTTGCCGAACAAATCCGTCACCGGCGAATGCAGCCCCTGCTGATGCAGCACCGCGTGCACCTGGTTCTTCAGCCGCGTCCCCTGCCGCACCAGCGTCGCCCGCTGAGCGGCGCTTTTTGCCGCGAAGGACCTATGTAATTTGTCGCTGCAGGCAGAATGCATAGGCCCTTCGCTTTGCTCAGGATGACAAAACGAATTTTGGGGAAGAATTATGGAAATCAAGAAGGTCGGCGTACTAGGTTGTGGCCTCATGGGTTCCGGTATCGCGCAAGTTTGCGCTACGGCTGGATTCGATGTGACTGTACTCGAAGTGGAGCAGAAGTTTCTCGACAAAGGCTTTGCCGGGATTGAGAAATCTTTGGCGAAGTTTGCCGAGCGTCCGGTCGAGAAGGGCGGGATCACGGCGCAGCAGAAAGACGCGATCCGGGCGCGGCTCAAGGGCACGACGAACAAATCCGACTTGGCCGACTGCGACATCATCATCGAGGCCATCATTGAGAACGTGGAAGAGAAAAAGAAGATGTATGCGTCGCTCGATGACGTAGTGAAGAAACATGCAATCTTTGCGTCGAATACGTCTTCGATTTCGGTGACCGAGTTGTTGACCGCGGTGAAGCGGCCGGAGCGGTTTATCGGGCTGCACTTTTTTAATCCGGTGCCGCTCATGAAACTGGTCGAAGTCGTTCGCACGATTGCCACGGCCGATGACGTTTACGAAACCGCTTACGAGTTCGCAAAAAAGCTGGGCAAGGTTCCGGTGCGCACGTCGGACAAGACGGGATTCATCGTGAACCGGCTGCTGGTGCCGTATCTGCTGGATGCCATCCGCGCTTATGAAGAGGGGGTGGGATCGATCGAAGACATCGACAACGCGATGAAATTGGGCTGCGGCTATCCCATGGGTCCGTTTACCCTGCTTGATTTTGTCGGCCTCGATACGACTTACTACATCACCCACGTGATGTACGACGAGTTCAAGGAACGGCGGTTTGCATCGCCTCCGCTGCTGAAGCGGCTGGTAATGGCGGGGTGGTACGGTCGCAAAAGTGGTAAAGGGTTCTACGATTATTCTGACCCGAATAGTCCGAAGGCGAATAAACTGTAAGCGATCTCATATCGAATCCCATGAAGCGCAGAAAAACCGATCAGATGCCGGATGAGAACAGCCCGCACGATGTGGCGACGTATCGCCGGGCATGGCACAGCTACGTGGCGCGGCGAAATCTGGTGGTGGTGCTCTTTCTCAGCTTTATATTTCTGGGCTTCATGGTTGGGAAGCTCAAACTGGGAGAACCCGCCGACTTCGCAATTTTGTTGGGCTGGATCGGCGTGTACCTGGCGGGCGGATGGTGGCTTACAGAGTGGAAGTGTCCACGATGCGGGAAGGTGTTTGGACACCGGCTATGGACGCAGCGTTGCATCAGTTGCGATCTGAGCAAGGATGATGTGGCGGCGGTGGCGCGGGGGAAGGCAAGTTCAGCGGGAATAGATCTCCCTGCGGTGACCGATGCGAAGAACCAGCACCACTAGCCGATCATGCTCTAGCAGGCTGCTGAAAAACTAGTCTGCTGTCTCTTCGTAACGCCGCTCATACAAGAGGACGCTCTGGGATACTTTTTGCTGGGAGTCCAGTTGTAGCAGTTCCGCTCTGCGGGTGACTTCCGTGCCTTTTGTCGACACCGAGAGGACTAGCTGATACTTGTGTTCCAAGTCGTGGGATTCGAGGGTTTTGACCCCTGCTACAGACCATCCCAGTTGGCCTTCTAGTGGCGAGGTTACATCGTCATCAGCTTTCGATCCGCCGGTTTCCTGCGTGACATCGAACACGTATCTGGCGTTTTCAGAGCCCGTTACCACGATCCGGTCCCACGTGCACCACATTGCGTGAACCTGAAAGTCTTTCATGGGCCATTCAGCTGCCTTGTAGATGCCCCGTTGCGCTTCGAATCTGAAGAGCCTTAGCACGTGGGGCGAGTTGAGGCCCGGGTGGATGAAGGAACGCAAGTCGAAGGCGATATAGCCCCTGCCAGCGCAATAAAAACTATCGCTATCCGCGAACGTTGGCACAGCGCCAAACAGACAGAGCAGAAGGACCAGAGCGATCCGATGGCCCGATTTCATAACGGCAGACCTCGTGCTTCTTCATGGTAGCAAGGCACACGCGAAAAAATACATAACAGAGGTAACGGGATAGGCGAACCCGACGGCCTGGCAGGCTGCCAAAAACCCACTATTAATCCACAGCCTTGTATGGTACGAGAAGGCATGCGCGGAGACGATCAGCAGCAGAATCATATGTTCAGTTACTTGTCTCCCGAGATGCGCGTGCGCAAGGATCATCCGCTGCGCGCGATCCGGGCTATGGTGGACGAGGTACTCACTCAGCTCTCGCGGCGGCTCGATACGATGTACGCTCGCGCCGGGCGTCCGTCGATTGCGCCGGAGAAGCTGTTGCGAGCGCAGTTGCTGCAGATGCTGTATTCGATCCGCAGCGAACGATTGCTGATGGAAGAGATGGATTACAACCTGCTGTTCCGCTGGTTCGTAGGGCTGAATGCGGACGACGAAGTCTGGGACGCGACCACCTTCACCAAGAACCGCGACCGCTTGCTGGAGGCAGATGTAGCCCGGGAGTTTCTGGCGCGCGTGGTAGCGCAAGCGCGGGGAAAGGGGCTGACCTCCGACGAACATTTCACCGTGGACGGCACGCTGCTAGAAGCCTGGGCGAGTCTCAAGAGCTTTCAACCCAAGGAGGGCAAGCCGATGTCTCCGCCGGATGATCCTGGCAATCCCACAGTGAACTTTCACGGGGAGAAGCGCTCGAACGAAACCCACGAGTCCAAGACCGATCCCGACTCTCTGCTGGCGCGCAAAAGCGGAGGGAAAGAGTCGAAGTTGAGTTACAGCGGGAATCTGTTGGTGGAGAACCGCAACGGACTGATCGTGGACGCGGAAGTCTTCCAGGCGAACGGGACAGCGGAACGGGATGCAGCGCTGATCATGATGGAGAGGCTTCCCGGCACGCAACCGCTGACGGTGGGCGGCGATAAAGGATTCGACACGTTCGGGTTTGTGGAGGAGTGCCGCAATCTGCGGGTGACGCCGCACGTGGCGCAGAACCTGGGACGACGCGGGGGCAGCGCGATTGATGGCCGCACCACGCGCCACTCTGGTTACGCCATCAGCCAGAAGAAGAGGAAACGGATTGAAGAATGCTTCGGCTGGCTGAAGACGATCGCGCTCATGCGCAAGGTTCGGCATCGCGGAGTGAGCAAAGTGCACTGGATATTCACCCTGGCCTGCGCCGCCTACAATTTGGTGCGCATGCGCAACCTGGCCACCGCAGTTCCGGCGGTGTAAGTCGGGGGCCGACGTGTGCTTGCAAGAGCACGAAGCTAGTCCCTAAGACCGCAAAAGAGACGGCAAATCAAGCCGCTCGACATCATCAACGATGGACAACAGAAAGAAAACCACGCTGCCGATCAATTTTTCAGCAGCCTGCTAGGGACAGATGAGGCGGTAGTCGCCGACGCGGTATTTCCAGAATTCACTCAATGTTCCTTTCAGCCGTTCGCCGATCTGGCGTGGGTCGTCCAGCTTGGCAACTCGTTCGTAGAGAAACTTCGAAATGCGGCGGGCAACTGGCTTGTCGAGCCCGTCGAGTTCTTTCTGCGCGGCGGGATCGAACTCAATCGTCCACTTTGGGCTTAAGGCCATAGCGGCGCATTACTTTTTCGAGTGGGATGGTACGAACCCGTCCGGCACGAATCTCTGCGAGACGCTTCTCGGCGAAGTAGATGTCCTCGAGATCATCCAGGTATTGAAGAATGGCTTCGCGAGCGTAGTAAGTCTTGGTGCGGCCCGTGCGTTTAGCGAGGCGGTCGAGGCGTTTTTCGATTTTGTCGGGAAGGCGAATGGCTAGCATCGATGACCTCGTGCTATACAATTATAGCAGTCCCATAACTGCCAAGTTTCTATTTCCGATAACGGCTTAAATCTTATGAACTTCGAAAACATTCTTCTGGAAAAGAAAAACTCGATTGCTTATGTCACCGTGAACCGGCCGAAGGTTTTGAACGCTCTGAACATGGCCACTATGGAAGAGTTGCGGGCGGCTTTTCATGACATCAAGAATGATGCGGCGATTCGCGTTGTGATCTTCACTGGAGCGGGCGAGAAAGCGTTTATTGCCGGTGCGGATATTTCTGAACTAGCGAAGCAGGGTGCGGTCACCGGCAAGGAATACACGCATCGCGGGCAGAACGTTCTTAATCTCATCGAAAATCTGGGCAAGCCGGTGATCGCGTGTATCAACGGATTTGCGCTCGGCGGCGGATGCGAGATGGCACTTGCATGCACGATGCGGCTGGCAAGCGAGAATGCGAAACTGGGGCAGCCAGAGGTGAAGCTGGGAATTATCCCCGGCTATGGCGGCACGCAGCGGTTGCCGCGACTGGTTGGCAAAGGCATTGCCATGCAGATGGTGCTGGCGGGCGAGATGATCACGGCGCAGGAAGCACATCGCATCGGACTGGTGAATGAAGTCACTGTGGCGGCGGAGTTGATTCCGCGCGCGGAGGCGATTGCGACAAAGATTATCGCGAACGCGCCGTTGGCTGTTCAATATGCCATGGAGGCCGTGAATAAGGGCATGGAGACGACTTTGAGTGAAGGTTTGTATGTGGAGGCACTGCTGTTCGCTGTCGCTTGCGCGACTGAAGATAAGAAGGAAGGGACTACGGCGTTTTTGGAGAAGCGGGCGGCGGCGTTTAAGGGGAAGTAGTCAAAATCTTTAACACAGCGATCACAGAGGGGCACAGGGTAATACGGGCGGGACCACCACGGAGGCACTAAGTCACGGAGAGGACAGATAAGAAACATTTTGATGTTGAGGCTCTCCCTGAGCCTGATCTCAGCGCTCTTGAAGGCACTCTGAACGCTTCGGGTCGGCGTTTTGCTATTGTCGTTTCGCGATTTAATGCCTTCATCACTGAGCGTCTGTTGCTGAGCGCCATCGACGGGCTGCTGCGCTCGGGCGGAAACAAAAGAGATATTAATATCGTGCGCGTGCCGGGGACGTTTGAGATTCCTCTGGCGGCGCGGAAGCTGGCGGAGACTAAGAAGTATGACGCCATCATCTGTCTCGGTTGCCTGCTGCGCGGCGACACGGCGCACTATGACGTGATCGTGAACGAAGTGACGCGCGGGATTGGGCAGTCAGCGCAGGAAACTGGCGTGCCACATGCGTTTGGTGTTCTGACGTGCGAGACGTTGGAGCAGGCGATCGACCGCGCCGGGCTGAAGATGGGAAATAAGGGATTCGAAGCGGCGCTCGCGGCGGTGGAGATGGCATCGCTGGCATCCGGCATCCGGCGTTCGGCGCCCGGCGGACGCAAATCATCCCCTCGCCGTCGGTCGCCAGCCGCTGGCAAAAAGCAGGTTCCTCCTTCTCGCTCCGCGAGTCGTCGGAATGACAAGGGTTCTTCTTCTCGTCAGAATGACAGATCAAGCGCCAGGACGAAGCGCAAATAATCCTTCCTCTACGTTAGACTGATTGCTAGCAACCGGAAACTGGCAACTGTTTTTATGGGCACGCGCCGTAAATCTCGCGAAATGGTTCTGCAGATGCTGTTTCAGGCCGACATGGGGAAGCAGTCGGTGGACCAGGTGCAGCGGACTTTCTGGGCAGAGCATGCCGGAACCAGCGCCGAGGTGCGAGGGTTCGCGGAGGATTTGTTTCGCGTGGCGGCCGATCGCGGCGAAGAGATTGACAAGCTGATTGAGGGGCACGCGCAGCACTGGCGCATGGAACGCATGGCAGCGGTGGATCGCAATCTGTTGCGCGCCGGAGTTGCGGAGTTTCTAGGCTACCCGGAGACGCCGCGCGCGGTGGTGATTAATGAGGCGCTCGAGATCGCGCGAAAATTCTCCAGTCCGGAGTCGGTGCAGTTTGTCAACGGCGTCCTGGATAGTGTGGCGAAGGATTTGGCAAAGACGGCGTAGCCGCCGGTTTCTTCGGGCGCTGAAGCGCGTGCGTGAGAACTTCTGCCATCCCCTTCGGCAAGCTCAGGGCAGGCTCTACGGGACTCATTCCTTCTTGTCGCTTACCCAGCCCTGAAGTGCTTGTTAACTTAGGTCGCCGTTCCGAGTCCGGAATTTGGTGGACCTCCTCTGCCGCGATACCTGAAATTTCTCAAGCACCCGCTACGGTCTCACGGCGACGATGTTCATCTGGCAGTTGTTTCCGGTGAAGCAAAAGCTGTTGGTGGAGTTGGCCAGGGGCGGGAAGGAGACCTGGTTCTCGTCGAGGGCCAGTATGGTATTGAGTTGGTGCAACAGTCCGTCTGTGCCGGCGACGTAGATGAGCGTGCCGTCGGCAGTAATGTCGGCAGCTACCGGAGTTGCGTTATTTACCAGCGAAATGCCCGAAGTGGCGTTCGTGGCGAAGTTATAGACCAGAATACTGCTGCGATCGCTGGCAACGATGTAGGCTTTCGTGGTGTCGGGCGAGAGAAAGAAATTGATGGGGTGAAAGGTGCCCTGGCCGATAGTTATATGAATCGGAGTAAAGAGGGTGGGGGGTGTGACCGGCGGCGTAGTCTGTATTTGGGCAAGAGTAATCTTTTGAGGACACAGCGGAGCAAGAGAGGACGATCCTCCGGGGACTGGCTGCGACGAAGTGGTGACGATGACGTCGATCCCAGTGTTGTCAACGCCGAAGAAAATGTCGAGGCCAGTCGGTTCCAGAGTTACTGGCGGATTTCCAAAGATCGCTGTGTTAGCCGGCGGAACATTTCCAGCTGGCACCATCTTCAGGAAGATGGGCGGACCGGGCACGGTCCCGGCTGACAGGGCCGGCACTGCGGAATTGTCGCACGTGTTGTAAGCCGCAAAAGTTCCAGCGGCTCCTCCGCCCGAAAGTAAGGCGAACGATCCCGTTGAATTGAAAGTAATCGCGGTGGCGGGGGTCACCAAAGAGACGGGCGCTAGCAGGGCTTGAAGACTCGAGTAAACATATAAAGAGTTCCCGCCATTTCCGAGGATGAAGGCCTTTAATCCATCGGGAGAAAATGTTGCCGCAGTTGCATTATTAATGTACAAAGCGACGGTGCTGGCGGCCGCGGACGAAGAAACATCGACGACATAGACCTGATTGGGAGTCGAAAGCGTATCGGAGAAGACAGCACTGCTGCCATTCTGCGAAACGGCTATGACTTTGCCTGTGACCAGGCCTAGAGGCGTGCTCGGTGCCGGAAGAGAGGTAAATGGGCTGGTGGTGCCTCCGATGTTCGCGGGAGTAATCGCGACGGCTCCGAATTCGCTGCCCATGTAGGCTCGGTCTCCCGCCGGATCGAATATCAAAGAATTCGGCGGAGTCGGTAATCCGCTGGGACGCCCCGGCAGGTTGGTGGAGGTCGCGACGTTATAAATACCAACCTCGCATTGCGCGTTGCTGACACAGTCCTGACTGGTGACCAACACGCTAGTCGACGCGGCACTGCTGCCGCTGCTGGATGTTGAAGCAGCGGGGGTCACCAAGCCCGAAATAGCAGATACGGGATAAACCGGTTGCGGAATGTACGGCGGCTGAAGTGCGGCGGGATTCAAAGGGAAACCAATATTGCACGTGGGCGGCGAGCAAGATGCCGTAATAGCCGCGGCCCCAGCAAGAGTGGTAGTTATGGCGCAGGTTGTGCCCGGCCCGCATCCGGTAGTTCCTCCCGCCCCAAGCGCGGCTGGCGAAGACGAGACCCAGGTAAGCGGCGGCTTGGGAACAGTGCAGCCTTGGACATCGACCGCGGTTGCGGTGATGGTTTCTGAGGTTCCCTTGGCAACTACGAAATTCGTCGCACCGCTGAGCTGCGCGCCGTTGACACCTGCCTCCAGGTCGATGCACTGCACCGGGCAGGTTTCGAAATAGTAGGGCTGGCTTGAGACTCCTGAAGCGGTGGCGATCACTTGCGTTTGCCCTGGGACGCCGGGAACAGCGGTTGCCTGATTGGTGGCAACGTTGTCGGAAGTAGTCAGGATGGGTGTGATGGTAGCCACGCTAGAGTTGATTTCGGTCCAGGTGAATGGGCCCACCGATCCAGTAATCTCGACACCCTGGCCATAAGCTCTGGCTTGCAGAGTCTCCACCTGGTTCTGCGAGAGGCAGAAATTTGCGGCATTCCTGTTAAAGGGGAGGTCGCAGGCTATGGGTAGAGCCTGCTGGGTGGGGCAGGCGGGGGGCGGTGAATTGACGGGAGGCACTATGCTGACCACGATATTGTCGATGGGGGGATGGACGAAAAACAAAGTGGGCGGACTGCTCGCACCCAGAGCTTCGGCGGTCACCGAAGCCGTGCCCGTTTGCGCGGGGGTGCAGATACTGTAAAGAGGGGCATTCCAGGAGCCGGCGCAGGCTGCGCCATTGGGCGCAACGTCGACAATGCCGGGATTGCTGGAGATAAAGGTGAACGTCGGAGTAATAGCGGAGTTCCCGCCGTTCACCGCAGTAGCTGTGAGTTGTATGCTGGACCCCACTTGCATGGAGAAACTGACCGCCGGGTTCAAGGTGATTCTCAAGGGAAATGGCGAGGGTCCCGGGGGTTTGTGCCCACCGCACGCCGGCAAGAATAAGGACAAGAAGATGGTGACGATTATTGAAGCCGACAGACCGAACCGCAACCTTCCCATGCACCCTCTCGTCGCCTCACGGTTGTATCCGATGGGCGCGCCGCTTAAATGGAATGGAAAACTCGTAGTTTAGAGGTTGGCGGCGGATTCAGCAAGCCGACCGGCACACATTGCAACATCTCGCTGCTCACCTCATTTGCAGTGGGATGCGGAAGAGCTCGAGACTGATGTATGGTTCGGCGGCTCAGTGGCTTTTTACGCCACGGATCTGATCTGTCGGCAGGCACTCATTTCTCGACGAACGATTTCAGTCTGCCGAGCGCGTGCTCCCACTGCCTTGAGACGAGGGCGAGGTGCTCCTTGATTTCTTCTATTGGCGCTGGATCCAATTCGAACCGGCTCTCACGACCCGCACGTACACAGCGCACAATTCCCGCTCCTTCCAACACTCGAAGATGCTTGGTGATTGCCTGCCGGGTCAGCTTCGACCCTTCAGTCAATTGAGAGATCGAGTGCGGAGTTCCCCGGCAGAGCGTCGCGACCAGGGACAGGCGGGTCTCGTCGCCCAGTGCGGCAAAAACAGGCGCATGAGCCCGCCGTCTGCCAGCCTTGCTGCTACGGCGTTTGTGCGACATGGCTCTCGATGTTGCGCATTTGCTGTGTCCAACCGCCGTCATTCATACGGAAAGCTTCGGCGCGACGGCCGCTAGGAATCTTGTCGAAGCCCGATTCCGTGAGCAGCAGTAACGTACCACCGGCGCCGGTCTTCTCAAGGCGGAATTCTACAAGCGTAGGCGGTTCCTGGGAGTAATCCTGTTTAGGGTCGACCGAATAAGGATGCCAGGTGAAGGAAAAGAGACGTTCGGGCTCCATTTTCTGCACAACGGCCTCCCACTTCACGTGCTCGTAGCCAGGATGGGTAATCTGACCGCGCGAGATTTGACCGGGGACAAAGGGGCCCTCGAGTTTCACGCGAAACCACTCGCCAAACTCCTGGTAGTCCGTGAGCGCGCGCCAGACCCGGGAAATCGGGGCTTTGAGTTCGATACGCTTCTCGATGCGATCGTTCATCTTATGCAACCTCCAGGTTGCATATTAACTTGCGCCGGGATAAAATGCAACCGCTGGGTTGCATTTCTCAGGAGGAAATATTTGCTGCCAGGTGTGCCGCAACAAGTTACGGTTCCAAGGCCCGGCCAGGGTTCAGGACAACAGTCACTGGCGACGATAACTGGCGCGGACGTGCGGAATTTCTGGCTACCTTAATTACTCACCTTTAAAAGATGGTTGACGATGTTTGGATTCAGTTGCTATAGTTGTAAGGTTCCGCGAGTTAATCCAGGCTTGCTGTGTGCCGTGAGTTCCTCAGGGTTCTGCGAGGAGCTGGCGGTAGAGTTTGAGAAACGCGTTTCCGGGAAGTAGTTGGCGAAGTGAAGCAAGACCCGGAGACTTTCCTCGCTGAAACGTTCCTGCGGTGCCTTCCGCCCTTTCACGAGGGCTTCTGAAGCGTGCTAAATAAGGCGCGGCAGTAGTCTGCGGAAGGATATGCAGGACAGAGCTGGCGATACGGAGTACCCCCGGAGTTTTGGCCGGGTGCCACCGTCGGCAGCATAAATCAGATTGGGAACCCAGAATCTCCCGCGATTTGTGTGCGGCGAGAAGTATGGCTGGCCGATTGAGCCCGCCAGCCCGGATCGCGCAGGAAAGCGTCGGGATAGCTGATGGCGCAGTGCGCTGCCTGCCCGAAAGGGAACGTTGCCGCGCGCGGTTGCGATGTTCACCAGGACGCAGATTTCAGCAAGAGGTTAAGGAGCAGCAAGAGTGCCTACTTTTAATCAGTTGGTGGCGAAGGGGCGGAAGCGGCCGAGGTACAAGACGGCCAGTCCGGCGCTCGAGGGATGTCCGCAGAAACGTGGAGTCTGTACTCGCGTTTATACCCAGACGCCGAAGAAGCCAAACTCGGCGCTGCGGAAAGTAGCGCGCGTGCGCCTGACGAACGGGATTGAGGTCACAACCTACATCCCCGGAGTTGGCCACAATCTGCAGGAGCACTCGATCGTCCTGATTCGCGGAGGCCGCGTCAAGGATCTGCCTGGTGTACGGTATCACGTGATTCGCGGAACTCTGGATGCGGTGGGCGTGGCCGGTCGCCAGCAGGGCCGGTCGAAGTATGGCGCCAAGCGGGCGAAGAAGGGTTAGGAAACAAGTTTCAGGGTTTCGCAGGTTTCAAAGTTTCAAGGTGACATCGCCGAAAACTTTGAAACATTGAAACCTTCGAAACATTGAAACCTGGAGTTTTGAATGCCTCGTAAAGGACATACAGCAAAACGAACTGTGCCAGCCGATGCCGTCTATGGCTCGGATTTGGTGACGAAGTTCATCAACTCGATGATGTGGCAAGGCAAGCGCTCGACCGCCGAGGGCATTTTTTATGAAGCCTTAGGCAAGGTGCAGGAAAAAGGCGGCGATGAAGCGCTGAAACTGTTTACCAAAGCCGTCGAGAACGCCAAGCCGCTGCTCGAAGTGAAAACCCGCCGCGTGGGTGGAGCTAACTATCAAGTGCCGGTGGAAGTGAATGCCGACCGGCGCACTTCGCTCGCGATCCGCTGGCTCCTGACGTATGCGCGGGGCCGCGCGGAACGGGGGATGGTCGACAAGTTGAGTAATGAGTTGCTGGACGCCGCCAATGGAAAAGGTGCGGCCATCAAGAAAAAAGAAGATGTTCATCGCATGGCGGAAGCCAATAAGGCCTTCGCGCATTACAGGTGGTAGGAATTGAGTCATTGAGTGATCGGGTCATCGAGCGATTGAAAATCGAATGGCGCTTTAGGTTTTCAATCGCTAAATCACTCAATCGCTCAATCGCTAAATCAAACGGAGCCCGGAAAGAGTAGAAGCTGTGTCAAGACAGGTCCCATTAGAACGCTGCAGGAACATCGGCATCATGGCCCACATCGATGCCGGCAAGACCACTACGACGGAGCGCATCCTGTTTTATACGGGAAAGACGCATCGCATCGGAGAGGTGCACGAAGGCACTGCCACCATGGACTGGATGGAACAGGAGCAGGAACGCGGCATTACGATTACGTCCGCGGCGACGACCTGCACCTGGCGCGACATCCGCATTAACATTATTGATACACCCGGCCACGTGGATTTCACGGCGGAAGTGGAGCGGTCGCTGCGCGTGCTCGACGGCGCCGTTGCGGTGTTCGACGCGGTGCACGGAGTCCAGCCGCAATCTGAGAAAGTTTGGCGCCAGGCCGATAAATACGGCGTTCCGAGAATTTGCTTTATTAATAAGATCGACAAGATGGGTGCGGATTTCGAACATGCCATCGATACCATCCGCAAACGCCTCAGTGCCAAGCCGGTCGCGATTCAAATTCCCATCGGCCAGGAAGATAAATTTAAAGGCGTCATCGATCTGATCAACATGAAGGCGATTGTGTGGGTAGATGACACCATGGGAGCGGAATACGTCACCGAGGAGATTCCCGCCGAGCTGAAGAAAAAAGCCGAAGCCTTCCATGCCCAGTTAGTCGAAAGCATTGCGGAGAACGACGACGACATCCTGCACAAGTTTCTGGAAGGCGAAGAAATTACAGCGGATGAGTTGCGGGCGTCGCTGCGCAAGTCGACGATTGCGCTGAAGGTGTTTCCGGTGGTGGTGGGAACGGCGTTCAAGAACAAGGGCATACAGCCGCTGCTGGATGCGGTCGTCGACTATCTGCCGTCGCCGCTCGATGTGCCGGAAACGCACGGGCTGAATCCTGACAACGGGGAAAAGATTTTCCGCGAAGCCGATGACAAGGAACCGTTCTCGGCGCTGGCGTTCAAGATCATGGCTGATCCGTTTGTCGGCCAGTTGACGTTTATTCGGGTTTACTCCGGCCAGCTCAAGACGGGCGATTCTGTGCTGAACACGGGTCGGCGCCGCACTGAGCGCATCGGGCGCCTGCTGAAGATGCACGCAAACAAGCGGGAAGAGATCAGCGAAATCCTCGCGGGAGACATTTGTGCTGCGGTCGGCCTCAAGGGCGTGAGCACCGGCGATACGATTTGCGACGAGAAGCATCCCATCGCTCTCGAATCGATTACGTTTGCGGTTCCCGTGATTTCGGTTGCGGTCGAACCCAAGACGAAAGCGGATCAGGAAAAAATGGGGATGGCGCTTGGCCGCCTCGCCCAGGAAGATCCCACCTTCAAAGTTCACACCGATCCCGACAGCGGACAGACCATCATCAGCGGCATGGGTGAGTTGCACCTGGAAATCATCGTCGACCGTATGATGCGCGAATACAAGGTCGAGGCCAACGTCGGCAAGCCGCAGGTGGCGTATCGCGAGACCATTCGCAGGCACTCCGAGGCGGAAGGCAAGTACATTCGCCAGACCGGCGGCCGCGGCCAGTACGGTCACGCAAAGATCAAACTGGATCCCCAACCACCGGGTGCGGGCTACGAATTCGTTAACGACATCGTCGGCGGTTCGGTGCCCAAAGAATTTATCAAGCCGATTGATCAGGGCATTCAGGAAGCGCTCGAAGGTGGAATTCTCGCGGGCTATCCCATGGTTGATGTGAAGGCTACTCTTTACGACGGCAGCTATCACGACGTCGATTCGAACGAAATGGCGTTCAAGATTGCCGGTTCGATGGCCTTCAAGGAAGCTGCGCGTAAAGCTTCGCCGGTTCTGCTGGAGCCGGTAATGGCGGTTGAAGTGGTTACGCCGGAGGATTACGCCGGCGTGATCATGGGCGATCTGAGTTCGCGCCGGGGACGCATCGAGGGCATGGAGCACCGCGCCGGCTCGCAGGTAATCAAGGCGATCGTTCCGCTGGCGGAGATGTTTGGTTATGCGACCCACATGCGTTCATCGACGCAGGGGCGCGCTGAATACTCGATGCACTTCGCGCGTTATGAGGAGGCTCCGCGATCGGTTGCGGAGGAAATCATTGCCAAGGTGCAGGGAACTGCGAAGTGACTGCCAGCGCCGCGGTTCGTCGTCGACCGCAGGTTCTGGGTCAGAGAAGGTAAGCGGGCTGAGTTCGGAGTTGTTTTTGGGCCGGACGGGATTTGGTCGCGGTTTCTGCAGCAGGCTGCGGCCTACATCGCGACTGAAATGCAGTGCGAGTCAGTGAGTGAAGGGCGGTACCGGGTTCGGGATTTCTGGAGTGGGCATCGCGGGTTCGAGATCTTCCGCGAGCGATTTTCGGAAGACTTCGCGGAGTTTGATCGCAAGATTCTCGCGGACCTGGTTGAGAAACAACAATTCGTCGGCGCGTCTTACGAGGCTGACGGTGATGATTTCCGGCGTAACTAAGCCGAGGAGAAAGAGAAATGGCGAAAGAGAAATTTGATCGTAACAAGCCGCACTGCAATGTGGGGACGATTGGTCACATCGACCATGGCAAGACCACGTTGACGGCGGCCATCACCAAGGTGTTGCAGAAGCATAATCCGAAGATTGTCTTCCGGTCTTTCGACAGCATTGATAACGCTCCGGAAGAGAAGGCGCGCGGCATCACCATCGCGACGGCGCACGTGGAGTATGAGACGGCGAACCGGCACTACGCGCACGTGGATTGTCCGGGGCACGCCGACTACATCAAGAACATGATCACGGGCGCGGCCCAGATGGATGGCGCGATCTTAGTGGTGGCCGCCACCGATGGTCCGATGCCGCAGACCCGCGAACACGTGCTGCTGGCGCGGCAAGTGGGCGTGCCTTACATTGTTGTGGCGCTGAACAAGTGTGATGCGGTGGATGATCCGGAGCTGCTGGATCTGGTGGAACTGGAAGTGCGCGAGTTGCTGAAGAGCTACAAGTTTCCCGGCGACGATGTGCCGGTGATTCGCTTGTCTGCGTTAGGGGCTTTAAATGGAGAAGAGAAGTGGGAGAAGCAGATCGACGCGTTAATGGAGGCGGTGGACAAGAGCGTGCCGCAGCCGGCGCGCGAGCTGGATAAGCCGTTCCTGATGCCGATCGAGGATATTTTTTCAATCCAGGGACGCGGCACGGTGGTGACGGGACGGATCGAGCGCGGCAAGGTGAAAGTGGGCGAGGAAGTGGAAATCGTTGGCTTCCGCGACACGCGCAAAACGGTGGTGACGGGCGTGGAAATGTTCAAGAAGCAGCTCGACGAAGGCATGGCGGGCGACAACGCGGGTCTGCTGTTGCGCGGCATTGCAAAAGAAGATGTAGAGCGCGGCATGGTGCTGGCCAAGCCGGGATCGATTACACCGCACACCAAGTTCAAGGCGGAGGTCTACATTCTGACGAAAGAAGAAGGCGGGCGGCATACGCCGTTCTTCAAGGGATACCGTCCGCAGTTTTATCTGCGGACGACGGACGTGACCGGAGTGGCGGAGTTACCGGCAGGAACGGAGATGGTGATGCCGGGGGACAACGTCAGCCTGGTGATTGAGCTGATCACGCCGGTAGCCATGGAGAAAGGCCTGCGCTTCGCGATTCGCGAAGGTGGTCATACGGTAGGCGCCGGAACCATTGCCGAGATTGTGCAGTAGGGAAAGTTAGAAGTGAGAAGTAGGAAGGAAGACGTAAAAACCTTGATTTACTTCTGCATTCTGAATTTTTTACTTCTGCATTTGAGAAATGCATAGGCCCTTCGGCGACAAGAATCGTCGCCTCAGAATGACAAAGGGTTGAGCTAGAAGCTAATAGTTAAAAGGTGGTTTAAAGCGGCTTGCGGCTTGCCGCCTGTTCTTTCCTTCCGGAGACGCCGGTAGGGGTTAGAGAGAGTGAAACGTGATTGGAAAAGAGAGAATTCGAATCCGGTTGAAGGCGTACGACTACCGTATCCTCGACCAGTCGACCGGCGAGATTGTAGAGACGGCGCGGCGCACCGGAGCGCAGATCGCGGGGCCGATTCCCCTGCCCACGATGAAGAATAAATACTGCGTGCTGCGTTCGCCGCACGTGGATAAGAAGTCGCGGGAACAGTTTGAGATCCGTACGCACAAGCGTCTGCTCGATATTCTCGAGCCGACGCAGCAGACGGTGGACGCGCTGATGAAGCTCGATCTGCCGGCGGGCGTGGACGTGGAGATCAAGGCATTCGGGAAAGAGCATAAATAGCTTCTAGCTCCTGGCTGCTAGCTTGTCGCTAGAGCCCGAGTTCCCAGCCAATAGCCGCTGTTAATAGACAGCGGGCCAAGCTGGGTGGAGATGAAGATGGCGACGAAGGTTACAGGCATTCTGGGAAAAAAAGTCGGCATGACGCAACTGTTTGACTCGAAGGGCGACGTGCGCCCCGTCACGGTGCTGCAGGCTGGTCCTTGCGTGGTTACGCAGCACAAACTGGCGGTGAAGGACGGCTACGAAGCGGCGCAGATTGGACTAGTCGAGTTCGTCAAAGAGTCGAAGCTGACCAAGCCCGCGCAGGGCCACCTGGCGAAGAATAATCTTCCGCCGGTGAAGTTCATGCGCGAAGTGCCGCTCGAGAGTGACGGTGATGGTGACGGAGCGGTGAAGGCGGGTGACCGGGTGCTAGTCGATATTTTTGATGGCGAAAAATTTGTCGACATCGTTGGAGTGAGCAAGGGCAAAGGCTTTCAGGGTGTGGTGAAGCGCCATCATTTTGGCGGCGGTCCCAAGTCGCATGGATCGATGTTCCAGATCACGGGTTCGATCGGATCGTCTGCATTTCCTTCTCGCGTGTTTAAGGGAATGCGGATGTCGGGGCACATGGGCCATGAGCGCGTGACGCAGCGTAACCTGCGCGTGCTCGGCGTGGACAAAGACGAGAATTTGCTGGTGGTGGAAGGAAGTGTGCCGGGACCGCAGGGCGGCTACATCGTCATCACGAAGGCGAAGAAGCCGCCAAGAGAGCGGCGCGGGTTTGCGGGTTCGGCTACGGTCGATCCGTTGAAGGCGGCGAAGAGAGCGGCTAAGAAGGCATAAAACCAGTGGCCGGTGATCATCAATTAGTGCATCAGTGATCAGTGGCCAGAAATGCAAAGACAATGGCAACGATTGACATTCACGATTTGAGCGGAAAAAAGGTCGGGACGTTCGATCTCGCCGATGAAATCTTCGGCGCGGTCAACGAAGACCTGCTATGGGAGGCGGTGAAGCACTACCGCGCCGGACAGCACCGCGGCACCCACGCGACCAAGGCCCGCTGGCAAGTTTCTGGTTCGGGCAAGAAGCTGTGGAAGCAGAAGGGCACGGGACGTGCGCGCATCGGCTCAATTCGTTCGCCACTGTGGCGCCATGGCGGCACGGTGCATGGTCCGGTGCCGCGCTCCTACGACTATGCGTTCCCGCGTAAGAAGCTTCTGGGCGCTCTGCGTTCGGCTCTGGCGTCGAAATTTGCTGACGGTAAGCTGACTGTGGTGAATGCGTTCGAGTTGAAGGATGCGAAGACCAAAGCGTTCCGCCAAGCGCTTGATGCGCTGAAAGTGGAATCCACGGTGTTGATTGTGGAAGCGCCAAATGCTGCGAATCGTAACCTGGAATTGAGCTCGCGAAATATAGAGGGCCTCGAGTTGGTCGCAGGCAATGAAGTTCATCCATACCATTTGTTGCGTTACGATCGCGTAATTTTCTCGCATCCGGCGATCGAGAAGTTGCAGATTACTTTGAAAGATAGTTTGCCGAAGCGGCAGCACAAGGCGGAAGAAAAAGAAGAAAGTTCGAAGAAGGCGTCGGCGGCTCCGCGGCGGCGCACGCGGCACGAAAAAGCGGCGGAGGTGGCCTAGGGCCTAATCATTATGAAATCCGCATACCAGATCATTCGCCGTCCGGTGATTACCGAAAAAGGCTTGGCGATCAAGGAGAATCAGAACACTTTGGTCTTCCAGGTATCGCCCAAGGCGACGAAAACGGAAATCAAGCAAGCGGTGCAGACAATTTTCAAAGTGAAAGTATTTTCCGTGCGCACGGCGACGTATCCGGGAAAAGAACGGCGCCGGGGAAAGTTTGCCGGTTACCGTCCTGATTGGAAGAAGGCGTATGTGCGGCTGCGGGCCGGTGAGAAGATGCCGGAGTACGCGCAGAATTTGTAAAGCAGATTCCTCACCGGCAAAGAACGCCGGTTCGGAATGATAAAGACTTGAGCTAATGGCTAAGAGCTAAAGGCTGATTTTATGGCAATCAAAACATACCGACCGACAACCCAGACGTTGCGTTACCGCACGACGATCGTCAACGACGACCTCACGACCCGGCATCCGCATAAACCGCTGGTCGAGAAAAAGCAGCGCACCGGCGGACGCCGCAATTCGGGCGATATTACGAGTTGGCATCGTGGCGGCGGGCACAAGCAGAAACTGCGCATCATCGACTTCAAGCGCGACAAGGCCGGCATTCCGGCAACGGTAACGACGATTGAATACGATCCCAACCGCTCCGCGCGGATTGCGCTTCTTGCATATGCCGACGGAGAGAAGCGTTACATCCTGGTGCCTGAAGGCTTGAAGGTCGGACAGAAAATTGTAAGCGGGCCCGAGGCCGACATTCTTGTGGGCAATGCATTACCGTTGCGGAATATTCCGCCAGGCACGTCGATACACAATCTGGAACTGAAGCCCGGTAAGGGCGCGCAGATGGTGCGCTCCGCGGGTGGAGAGGCGCAACTGGTCGCAAAAGAATCCGATTACGCATTGGTGAAGTTGCCTTCTGGGGAGACGCGGAAGATTTCGCAGGATTGCATGGCGACCATCGGGCAGGTGGGCAATCTGGATCACGAGAATATCACCATCGGCAAAGCGGGCCGTACGCGCTGGCTGGGGTGGAAGCCAGTGAACCGCGGCGTATCGATGAACCCGGTTGACCATCCGCACGGTGGTGGTGAAGGCAAGACGTCGGGGGGGCGGCATCCGGTGACCCCGTGGGGCCAACCGACGCGGGGTTACAAGACGCGCAATAACAAACGGACGGATAAGTTTATCGTAAACCGCCGAGGCAAGAAGTAGCGGCAGGCAAAGCAGGTTCCTCACCCGCGCTTTGCGCGTGTTCGGAATGACAGGGGTTTAGGGTTTTAAACTAAGAGCTAGGAGCTAACAGCTAGAAGCTGAATTTATGGCACGTTCAACCAAAAAAGGCGCATTCGTCGATGCCTTCCTGATGGCTCGGGTCGAAGCCATGAACTCGCGCAACGAGAAGAAAGTTCTGCGCACATGGTCGCGTCGCTCCACCGTGGTTCCCGAGATGGTGGGCCACACCATTGCGGTGCACAACGGCAGGAAATTTATTCCGGTGTACGTCACCGAAAATATGGTGGGGCACAAGCTGGGCGAGTTCAGCTTCACGCGCAACTTTAAGGGCCACTCCATGCGGGCGGCGACCGAAGTAGCGGCGAAGCCGGCGGGCATTCCGGGCGGTCCGGGAGCGATCACTCCTTCGGCCCCGGCAGCAGCGCCGCCGAAGGCATAGAAAGGCAGCTTCTAGCTACTAGCTTTTTAGCTGCTAGCTAGGATGACTTGAAGTGGGCTCGACTTTTTAGCTCCTGGTTTGGCTAGGAGCTAGCAGCTTAGGAGCTAGTAGCTAATATGGAATTTCGAGCGGAAATGCGTTACTTGCGAGTCTCGCCGCAAAAGGCGCGCCTGGTGCTGGAATTGATCAAGGGGCGCAAGGTGGAAGAGGCGCGCAACACGCTGTTGTTTACTAAGAAGCGGGTCGCGGCGAGTATAGGAAAGCTGCTGCAGTCAGCGCTCGACAATGCAAATTTTTTGAGCGCCGAAAAGAATTTGGACGTTGATATTGACAATTTGTACGTGAAAAATGCATTTGCCAACGACGGGCCGAGGATGAAGCGGATTCGTCCGGCGCCGCAGGGAAGAGCGTTCCGCTACGTGCGGCGCATCGCGCATATCACGCTGGTGCTGGCTGAGCGCGGCAATGGCGCGGCTCATCCTTCGGGTGAGACGCGGACCGTGGCGCGTTCTGCGGCTCCGGCAAAGCGGCGGGCACCGGTGGCGAAGAAAGCGGCAGGCGCTGGAAAAAAGAAAAAGGCGGCTGCGAAGTGACGCCGTTTAGCGAGGCGTTTGAGCCTCGCTGGCGTCATCCTGAGCGTTCTTTGCGAAGGATCTCAGAACAGCAGGTTCCTCACCCGTGCTTTGCGCGGGTTCGGAATGACAAGTTATGAGTGAATGATCTAGAGGATTTGGTCAGGAGAAGCAATGGGACAAAAAGTCCATCCTTATGGTTTCCGTCTCGGCTACACCAAGCCGTGGAAGTCACGGTGGTTTGTGGAGCGCGACTACGACAAGCTGCTGCTTGAAGACATCAAGCTGAAGAACGAGCTCAAGGACAAGCTCAAATCGGCGGGTGTGAGCACGATTGAGATCGAACGCCCTGGCAACAAGCTGCGCATCATTATTAAGACCGCGCGGCCGGGAATTATTATCGGGCGCAAGGGCGCGGAGATCGACAAACTGAAAGGCGACCTGCAGAAGCGCACGTCGCGCGAGGTGTTTGTCGACATCCAGGAAGTGCATAAGCCCGAACTCGATGCCCAGTTGGTTTCGGAGGCGATTGCGCTTCAACTGGAAAAGCGCGTCGGCTTCCGCAGAGCGATGCGCAAAGCCGTGGATTCAGCACTGCGCTTCGGTTGCAAAGGCATCAAGGTACGGGTGAGCGGACGGTTGAACGGAAATGAAATCGCGCGCTCGGAGTGGTATCTGCAGGGACGGTTGCCACTGCACACGCTGCGCGCCGACATCGAATACGGCTTTTCCGAAGCCAGGACCACGTACGGCGTGATCGGCGTCAAGGTCTGGGTGTACAAAGGCGAAATTCTTCCGACGAAGAAGCGTGAGCAGCAGTCAGGCGTGGGAGCGTTCTAGGGAAGCTTTCATCGCTTGTTCGAGTTCTGCGATGTCCGAGATCCTGAGCGAGACAAAAGGCGTCTCGCTCAGGATGACAAGAACAGAGAGCTGAATTTATGTTGATGCCGAAGAAAGTGAAGTACCGCAAGCAGCAGCGCGGGCGCATGACTGGCAAAGCCTGGCGTGGAAGCACGCTGGCGTTTGGAGATTTCGGACTCAAGGTGCTTGAGCCTGGATGGATTACCGATCGCCAGATTGAAGCCAGCCGTGTGGCGATGACCCGCTTTGTGAAACGTGGCGGAAAGATTTGGATTCGCGTGTTTCCCGACAAGCCGGTTACCAAGAAGCCGGCTGAAACCCGTATGGGCAAGGGCAAGGGCGCGCCGGATCACTGGGTTGCTGTAGTGCGTCCGGGAAAGATTCTCTTTGAAATGGAAGGCGTCACAATGACAAATGCGACCGAGGCGATGCGGCTCGCATCGCACAAGCTCCCGCTGCGCACGACTCTGGTCAAGCGCGAAACGGCACACTGAAGAAAGAGCTATGAGCTATCAGCACTCAGGTGTGAGCCATCAGGAAGGGTAGTGCAGGCTTAGCTGGAAGCTGGGAGCCGACAGATGAAAGTTTGTTGAGGAATTATGAAATCCGACAAGATTCGAAACCTGACCGACGCCGAGCTCCAGCACCAGGGGAGGGACCTCGCCGACCAGTTGTTCAAGCTGAAGTTTCAGTTGAACATGGGCCAGACCGAGAGCCTGAAGAAAATTCGTGGTCTGCGCAAGGATATTGCGCGCGTCAAGACAATTTTAGGCGAGCGCACGCGCGCCGCCGCAACGGAGAAACGCTAATGGCGGAAGCCGCAGCTGGAAAGGCCGCAACCCCACAGGGCGAGCACGTGCAGGGACGGCGCAAGGAAGTGGTGGGAGAGGTTTTGGCCAACCGCATGTCGAAGACCATCGTCGTGCAGGTGACGCGCAAGAAATCGCACCCGTTCTACGGTCGCGTGGTGGCGCGCAATAAGAAGTTTTACGCGCATGATGAGAAGAACGAGGCGCACGTGGGCGATATAGTACGGATCGAAGAGACGCGTCCGCTTTCGAAGTTGAAGCGCTGGAAGTTGAAAGATATTGTGCGCAAGACCGCGCTGGTGCCCGAAATCGCGCTGGAGCAGGACGGGAAGTAAGGAAGCGAGCCAAACGCGCGGTTATTGCGCCGCAAAAAACGCGACGCTTTGCGCGGCTCGCCCAGGTCCTTCGCGAGACAAAGGGCGTCTCGCTCAGGATGACAGGCAAGACCCAGGAGATTCGCTATGGCTGTGATGATGAGAAGCATGTTGGAGGTCGCCGACAATTCCGGCGCCCGCAAGCTGCAGATGATTCTGCCGCTCGGCGGCTCCACCGGTCTCAACGCCGGACTGGGCGACATAATCACTGCCGCGGTGAAGGAAGCTGCTCCCGATGGCCAGGTGCAGAAGGGCAAAGTGGTGAAGGCGGTCATCGTGCGCACGCGCAAAGAGCATCGTCGGCGCGACGGCACCTACATCCGCTTCGATCAGAACGCTGCGGTGCTGATCAACGACGCGGGCGAACCGGTGGGTACACGCGTCTTCGGCCCCGTGGCACGAGAACTTCGCGAGAAGAAGTTCTTGAAGATCGTTTCACTGGCGCCAGAAGTGATTTGAAGCAGGTTTCAAGGTTTTAGCGTTTCAAGGTTTCAAGGTGCCTTGAATATCGGAAATCTTGGATCTCGGTGGGTTGATGTTGAAACTGCGAAACTTTGCAACGTTGAAACCTTGAACTTTGACTTATGAGAACTGTCAGCACAGAACACAAGCGAGTAGACATCCGCCGCAACGATACCGTGAAGGTGATCACGGGGCGGGACAAGGGCAAAGAAGGACGCGTGCTGCGCGTGTTTCCCAACGATTCAAAGCTCCTGGTGGAGCACGTCATGATCGTGAAGAAGCATGTACGCCCGAACCCGCAGCGCAATATAGCGGGAGGCATTGCCGAGCAGGAGAGCCGGATCGCGATCTCGAATGTGCAACTGGTCTGTCCGAGCTGTGGGCCGGTGCGAATTGGACACGAAGAGCGCGGCGACCGGAAAGTGCGCGTATGCAAGAAGTGCGGAACCACGCTGGATAAATAGGTTGAGCTAAGAGCTAAAGGCTGAGAAGGCCGAGGCTCAAGAGAGACAAGATGGCGAGAGATAAAGAAAAAAAGGGATCGAAAGATTCGCAGCAGGAGCAGGCGCGGCCAGAGCAGGCGCGGCACAGCGCGAAAGAACGTCCGCGGCTGCGGGTGCGCTTTGACAAGGAAGTGGCGCCGGCGCTGTTGAAAGAGCTTGATCTTAAGAATGCGATGGCCGTTCCGCGCTTGAATAAGATTGTGGTCAACATGGGTATGGGCGAGGCTACGCAGAACTCGAAGATCCTCGACCCAGCGGTGAACGAACTTGGCCAGATCACCGGGCAGAAGCCGATTATCACCAAGGCCAAGAAGTCGATTGCGGCTTTCAAGGTGCGTGAGGGGCAGGCCATCGGAACCATGGTGACGCTGCGCGGGGACCGCATGTTCGAATTCTTCGACCGGCTGGTGAATATCGTTTTGCCGCGGGTGCGCGACTTCCGCGGCGTCTCAACCAAGTCGTTCGACGGACGCGGCAACTATACCCTTGGCCTGCACGATCAGTTGATCTTTCCCGAGATCTCCTACGAGAAGGTCGACAAGATGAAAGGCATGAACGTTACGATTGTGACCACGGCGGCAAATGACAACCAGGCGCGCGCTTTGTTGAAGCACCTGGGCATGCCGTTCAGAACGCAGTAATAGTTTCAGAGTTTCTAGTTTCCAGGTTTCAATGGCGAAGACTCATTAAGGATTTCATGACTACAGCAAAACGAGTGAAGGACGCAAAGATCGAAAAGAAGTTTGAGGTGGCGCGCGAGAAAAAAGAGCCGACGCCCAAGTTTTCCACGCGCCGGCACAACCGCTGCAAGATGTGTGGACGGCCGCGCGCTTATCTGCGCAAGTTTGGCTTGTGCCGCTTGTGCTTCCGCGGACTGGCATTGCGCGGGGAAATTCCCGGAGTTTCGAAGTCGTCCTGGTAGCAGTGGTTAGTGGTTGGTCGTCGCCGACAACGAGTTGGCTGAAAGCCGCCGCAGGTTCTCCGAAGTGCGGAGCGAACGGGTGGCGAGAGGAGAAGCAAACGATGAGGTTGACCGATCCGGTCGCAGACATGTTGACGAGGGTGCGCAACGCGCTACAGGCGCGGCACCAGAAGGTGGACGTTCCGGCTTCACGGCTGAAGGTGGAGATTGCCCGCATTTTGAAAGAAGAGGGCTACATCTCGAACTTCAAGGCGACGGAAGAAGAGGGTCACAAGGTCATCCGAATTTATTTGAAGTACGGAGCGCATAATGAGGCGGCGATTTCAAAGGCGGAGCGCGTGTCGCGCCCAGGCTGCCGGGTTTACGTGCGCCGCAGCGAAATTCCACGCGTGCTGGGCGGTATGGGAATTAATATCCTGACCACGCCGCGCGGCGTGATGACCGGACGCCAGGCCCGCAAAGAAGGCGTGGGCGGCGAACTGTTGTGCGAGATTTGGTAGAGAACCGCTTCTAGCTATCGGCTTCTGGCTGCTAGCTAGATCTGGATGATCGTGGTCGAGTTGAACAAGCTAGAAGCCAGGAGCTAGAAGCTAAGAGCCGATCTTATGTCACGAATTGGAAAAAAGCCGATCCCGATCCCCAAGGGGGTTACGGTCAAGTTGGAAGGCAACGCAGTCTTTGTGCAAGGGCCAAAGGGTAAGCTGGACACCACTCTTCCCGCAGGCATCAAGGTTGAACAGAAGGACGGAACCTTGGTGGCTGTGCGCGAGAACGACTCGCAGGCAGCTGTCCACGGACTGGCGCGGGCGCTGGTGAATAACGCCGTTGAAGGCGTCACCAAAGGCTGGACGCGCGAACTGGAAATTGTCGGTATCGGATATCGCGCCGAGATGAAAGGCAAAGGGATGGTCGTGTTCAACCTGGGATATTCGCATCCCATAGAGTACCCATTGCCCACAGGCGTCGAGGCCGCGGTCGATCCCAAGCAGACGAAGATCTCGCTGGTTGGAATCGATCGTCAGCAGGTGGGGCAGGTTGCCGCGGAAATGCGTTCGCTGCGGCCGCCCGATCCTTACAAGAACAAAGGAGTGCGCTACGCGGGCGAGAGATTGAAGAAGAAAGTCGGCAAGACCGGAGCAAAATAACTACCGGCAGCGAGACTTAGGGACTAAAGAAAATGTTTACCAAGAAATCGAAGAATCAGAAGCGCGGGCATATCCACGAGCGCATCCGCAAGAAAATGCAGGGCACGGCAGAGCGGCCGCGGCTGAATGTGTACCGTTCGTTGAATCATATTTATGTGCAGGTGATCGACGATCTGCATGGCCAGACGCTGGTTTCGGCGAGTTCGGCTGAGGGCAAAAAGGAAGACCGGCGTACCGGCGGCAACGTGGCGGCGGCGAAAACCGTGGGCAAGGCGATCGCTGAGCGCGCCAAGGCCAAGGGTGTGAGCAAAGTGGTGTTCGACCGTGGCGGCTACATTTATCATGGACGGGTGAAGGCGCTGGCCGATGCTGCGCGTGAAGCAGGATTAGAATTTTGAGAAACAGCTTCTAGCTTCCAGCTCCTAGCTAAGCCGCCCCAATTGCGCGGATTTGGCTGGAAGGTGGTAGCCAGGAGCTAGAAGCTAAGGAAAAATGCCAACAGTTATCAAAAAGCTCGATGCGAATTCGTACCAGCTGAAAGACCAGGTTGTTGCCATCAACCGCGTCACCAAAGTGGTGAAGGGCGGAAAGAATCTTTCCTTCGCTGCACTCGTTGTGGTGGGCGATCCGTCGGCGGCTGTGGTGGGGCATGGTGCCGGGAAGGCTAAAGAAGTTCCGCAGGCGATTCGTAAGGCGATCGAATCAGCCAAGAAGAATTTGATCAAGGTCAATCTGACGCAGACCTCGATCCCGCACCTCATCCTTGGCCGCTATGGCTCCGGTAAGGTGTTGTTGAAGCCAGCGCCGGAAGGTACGGGAGTGATTGCCGGGGGTGCCGTGCGCGCGGTGATGACATCGGTAGGAATTCAGAATGTGCTGACGAAGTCGATTGGCACCACCAATCCGCACAATGTGATCAAGGCGACGTTCGATGCACTGCGGCATTTGAGGAGCCGCGAGAGCGTCGCGGCTATGCGAGGCAAAGCGGCGCAGGACTTGTAGACAATACCGACTAGCTTGTACCCGGTAACGAGATTGAGGAATTCGATGACGACGAAAAAGCCAAAAGCGGCGGTTCACGGGAAGATTCACCTGAAGTGGGTGCGTTCGGCTATTTGCGCCCCGGTGAAACAAAAGTTAGTGGTGAAGGGTTTAGGATTCACGCGGCTGAACCAGGTAATTGAGCGACCGGACAATCCTGCGATTCGCGGTATGGTAGCCAAGGTTCCGCATCTGGTTGAGATTTTGCAGTAGAAATGTTTCAAGGTTTCAGAGTTTCAAAGCTTCCAAGGCGGATTCAGCTCCTCGAAACCTTGAAACTTTGAAACCTAGGCTTACTTATGAATTTATCCAACATTCGAGCACCGAAGAAGGCGTCGGAAAAGCGCAAGCGGGTGGGGCGCGGGATGGGCTCCGGCATGGGGAAGACGTCCACTCGTGGACACAAGGGCCAGCGCTCACGGACCGGATCGCGCATGATCCGCGGCTTTGAAGGCGGCCAGATGCCGCTGCACCGCCGCATGCCGAAGCGCGGCTTTACCAACATTTTCCGCAAAGAATTCAATATCGTCAGCCTGGAACGGCTGGCTGCGCTGGGCGCGGATCTGCACGCGGAGCCCATCACTCCAGAAGTGCTGCGCAAGGCCGGAGTGATCAAGGCAAAGCATCCCGTAAAGATTCTCGGAGATGGCGAACTGACGGTTGCCATCACGGTGCACGCACACAAGTTTTCCAAATCGGCGCAGGAAAAAATCACCAAGGCAGGCGGCAAGGTTGAGGTCTTGCAGTAATGTTTGAGAAGCTGGCGAACATCTTCCGTATCCCCGACCTGCGCAAGCGCGTTCTGTTTACGCTGGCCATGCTAGCGATCTACCGGCTGGGCGGGCATCTTCCTACGCCAGGCGTGAACTTCCTCAAGCTGGAAGACTTTTTCAATCAGAACCGCGGATCGCTGCTCGGCTTCGTCGATCTGTTCTCCGGCGGCAACCTGCGCCGGCTCACAATTTTCGCCCTTGGCATCATGCCGTACATTACGGCGTCGATCATCCTGCAGCTTTTGACCGTCGTGTATGAGCCGCTGGCCAAGCTGCAAAAAGAGGGCGAACTTGGGCGCAAGAAGATTACCGAGTGGACCCGCTATATCACCCTCATGCTGAGCGCGGTACAGTCGTTCGGCATCGCCATCGGGCTTGAGAAAGCCGGAGACTTCGTGCTTCACCCTGGCCCCGGTTTCGTCTTGATGACGATGCTGACCCTGACCACCGGCAGCTGTTTCGTAATGTGGCTGGGAGAACAGATCACGGACCGTGGTATTGGAAACGGGATGTCGCTGCTGATTTTTGCCGGTATTGTGGTGGGTCTGCCGCGCGGCGTACAGGATCTCTTGGAAAAGGCGAAAAACGGAACCTGGGGCGCGATCACGCCGGTGCTGATGGCGTTTCTGGTCGTATTCATGATCGCAGTGGTGGCGTTCATTGTGTACGTCGAACGCTGCGAGCGGCGCATGCCGGTGCAATACGCGAAGCGGGTGGTGGGACGAAAAGTAATGGGCGGCCAGTCCACGCACCTGCCGTTGCGGGTGAACGCGGGCGGCGTGATGCCGGTAATCTTCGCATCTTCGATTCTGACTTTGCCGCAGACCCTTGGCTATGGCTTGAAAAACAGCCGCTACTTCGGCGACATGATTCGGCTGCTGGGCTGGGGCGAACCGCTTTATACATTGCTGTATGCGCTGGGCATCGTTTTCTTTGCGTACTTTTATGTGTCGATCGTGTTCAATCCCAGCGAAGTTGCCGACAACATGCGGAAGTATGGCGGATTCATTCCCGGCATTCGTCCCGGCAAGCGCACCGCCGACTACATCAACGAAGTTTTGACTCGCATCACGCTGGTGGGCGCGCTGTATCTGATCATCATCTCGTTCATTCCTGAGTGGATGATCACCGGCGTTCACCTGAACCACTTGCCGTTCTGGCTCGGAGGAACGCTGTTTGAGCGGCTCCCAGTGTGGGTGACGAACGGGTTAGGAGTGAATTTCTATTTTGGCGGAACGTCGTTGCTGATTGTTGTCGGTGTGGCCATGGATACAGTCACGCAGATCGAGGCGCAGTTGATCATGCGCCACTACGATGGCTTTACGCCGCGAAGCGGACGCATTCGCGGCCGCCGCAACTGGTCGTAGGGAATTGGTAATTGAGTGATCGGGTAATTTGGTAATTGAAGGACAACGGCGACGCGGTTGTAAATTGCCAAATCGCCCGATTACTCATTTACAAATTTGTGCTGGGGTTGCTGCACCGGACATGGCCTTGTGGGAGGCCGGCCGGGGACACTGTTCGGGAGGCTTTGGCCAACTCGATGGCGCAGGAAACCTCATGTGACGTAGGTTCCGTGGTATTGCTTGGTCCGCCGGGTGCCGGAAAAGGCACTCAGGCCAAGCGCATCATGGAGAAGTATTTGATCCCACAGGTCTCCACAGGAGATCTCTTGCGCTATAACGTCGCCCAGGGCACTGAGCTCGGGTTGGTCGCCAAGGCAGTCATGGATCGGGGGGAGTTAGTTTCCGACGATCTGGTTTGTGAAATGGTCCGGCATAGATTGAAGCTGCCGGATTGCAAGCGGGGATACATTTTGGACGGCTTTCCCCGGACTGCGGCTCAGGCTGGCTGGCTGGATGCGTTGCTGGATGACAAGCTCTTTGACAACTCGCGCCCCACTCGTGCGTGGCCAATTGTGATCCGCTTGGACGTGGACTATAATCAGTTATTGCTCCGGATTACTGGACGCCGTTCTTGTCCCACCTGTGGGCGGATCTATAACGTCCACTTTCAGCCGCCCCGTGTCGATGAACTTTGCGACATTGATGGGTCGAAGCTGGTAATTCGCAATGACGACAGGTTGGAAGTGATTCAGCCGCGCTTGGCGGCTTACCAGTTACAGACTGCTCCCGTTGCGGAATATTATCAGCGCACCGGAAGATTGATTTCGGTCAATGGCGATCTGCCGATCGACGAGGTGACGGCGCAGATTTTCAGGGTTCTCGAGGACCACCACGCTTAGCTTTTTCTTGATAGAGCATGGCGATTGTATGCAAGTCGACGGCAGAGATTGAGCGGATGCGGCAGAGTGGCCGCATCGTGCGGCAAGTTCTCGATGAGGTACGGTCGTTGGTGGCGCCCGGCGTGACTACCATGGACCTGGAGCGCGCTGCCGAGAAGAAGATCACGGAGCTGGGAGCGAAGCCGGCGTTCAAGGGATATTACGATTATCCCTGCGTGCTGTGCACTTCGGTGAACGAAGAGATTGTGCACGGGATTCCATCGGAAAAGCGGGAGTTGACGGAAGGCGACATCGTCTCGATTGATTGCGGCGTCGTGCTTGACGGATACTATGGCGACTCCGCGATCACAGTACCGGTCAGCGACTCAGTGACGCCGGAGTTGCGCAAGCTCCTGACTGTAACCGAGGAATCGCTGTATCGTGGCATCGATCAGGCGCGCATCGGCAATTCGGTGGGCGACGTCGGAGCCGCGGTGCAGGAGCACGTGGAAGCGGCCGGATTTAGTGTGGTTCGCGAATTCGTAGGACATGGCATCGGGACGCGCTTGCACGAAGAGCCGCAGATTCCCAACTTCGGCGCGCGTGGCCACGGTCCGAAGTTGCGCGAAGGTATGGTACTCGCGATCGAGCCCATGGTGAACTACGGCAAGCCGGGGTCGCGCGTCCTGGAAGATAAGTGGACGGCGGTTACCGTCGATGGGAGTTTCAGCGCGCACTTCGAACATTGCGTTGCTGTAACCAAGGACGGGCCGGTGATTTTGACGAAGTAGAGCTTCTAGCTGCTAGCTCCTAGCCTCTAGCTAGGGCGATGCGGGTTGGCTAGAAGCTAGGCGCTAGAAGCTAGGAGCGAATGAGTAAAGAAGACGCGATTGAAGTGATGGCGGTGGTGCTGGAACCGTTGCCCAATGCCATGTTCAAGGTGGAACTGGAGAATAAGCACCAGGTTCTGGCGCATGTTTCCGGTAAGATGCGCAAGAACTTCATCCGCATTCTGCCGGGCGACAAAGTCGCGGTAGAGCTCTCGCCCTACGATCTGAATCGCGGAAGAATTGTTTACCGTTATAAATGATGGTTGTTTGGCAGGCGTGTGATCCCGCCGGCGTCATCCTGAGCGGAGCGAAGGATCTTATGAAAGTACGAGCATCGGTAAAAAAAATCTGTGACAAGTGCAAGGTCATCCATCGCAAGGGTGTGGTGCGGGTGATCTGCGTCAACACGAAACACAAACAGCGCCAAGGGTAAAAGCCTTTGGGTGGAGCAGCGCTTCAGCGCTGCGATCGCAGGCATAATTGAAACGGGCGGCTTCAGCCGCTGAGGTCGGGAATTTATGGCACGTATCGCAGGCGTCGACTTACCGCGTCAAAAGCACATTAACATCGCTTTGACGTACATCTACGGGATTGGGCATCCTCGCGCCGGAAGCATTCTGGACGAGGCCAAGGTAGATCCGATGAAGAAGGTGCAGGATCTCAGCGAAGAGGAAGTCAACCGCATCCGCACCGTGATTGAGGCGCAAGGGATGGTGGAGGGCGATCTGCGCAAGGAAGTTTCGATGAACATCAAGCGGCTCATCGAAATCGGCTCCTATCGCGGATTCCGTCACCGCCGCAACCTCCCGGTGCGCGGACAGAGAACACATACGAACGCGCGCACCCGCAAAGGTCCGCGCAAAGGTACGGTTGCGCAGAAAAAGAAGGCGACGGCAAAAACGTAGAAGCAGTGTTCAGTGGCAAGTGATCAGTGGCCAGCAAGAGCTTCTGATCGACTGACCACTGGCCACTGACCACTGGATACTAAACTATGGCAAAACCAGCAGCAGCGGGCGGCGCAGCCGCACCGGACAAAAAAGGCAAGAAGAAGACTTTCAAGAAGAAGGAACGCAAGCACGTTCCGCACGGCTTGTGTTACGTGCAAGCCTCCTTCAACAACACGATCGTGACAATCACCGACATGAACGGAAACGTGCTGTCGTGGAAGAGCTCAGGATCGCTCGGTTTCCGCGGATCGCGCAAGGGCACGCCTTTCGCCGCGCAGCAGGCTGCCTCAAACGCAGCCAATATGGCGCGTGATCATGGCGTGCGCAGCGTGGATGTTCGCGTGAGCGGGCCCGGCTCCGGCCGCGAGTCGGCAGTGCGAGCCCTCGCCTCGTCCGGCATCGAGGTACGATCCATTCGCGACGTGACGCCCATCCCGCATAACGGATGCCGCCCGCCGAAGAGACGCAGAGTCTAAGAGCAAGTGGTCAGTGGCCAGTGGTCAGTGACCAGTAAGGCAAGGTGCAGCAAAGATTTACTGTCCACTGATCACTAGCCACTGACCACTGATTCTTGTCCGGGACGAAGGGTGAAGCCAAACCTGTAAACCGGTCATCTAAAAGGAGAACAATTTGGCCCGTTATACCGATGCAGTTTGCCGTCTATGCCGCCGCGAGGGCATGAAGCTTTTCCTCAAAGGCGCGAAATGTTTCAGCGACAAGTGTCCCATCGAGAAGCGTAACTTCGCTCCAGGACAACATGGGAAAGACCGCAAAGCCAAAATTGTTGGCTACGGCCTGCAATTGCGCGAGAAGCAGAAAGCCAAGCGTATTTATTTCACACTCGAAGGCCAGTTTCGTAATTACTTTGAGAAGGCCGCACGTACTCGCGGCGTAACCGGCGAGCTGCTGTTACAACAGCTCGAGCGTCGTCTGGACAATGTGATTTACCGGCTCGGTTTTGCGCAATCAAGGCGCCAGGCGCGGCAGTTGGTGCGCCACGGCCATGTCGCGGTGAACAATCGAAAGGTCAACATCCCTTCTTACGAAGTGAGTGCGGGTGAAGAAATTTCCATTCGCGAGAATAGTAAGAAGCTCGCCGTGCTCGAACTGGCAAAAGAATTCGCAAGCCACGGCACGCTGCCCAACTGGCTGGAAGTAAATCGCGACAACTACACTGCGCGCGTGCTTTCGTTGCCTAAGCGGGAAGATATTCAGTTGCCGGTGAATGAGCAGCTGATCGTGGAACTTTATAGTAAGTGACGCCGTTTCGCGAGGCGTCTGAGCCTCGCGGGCGTCATCCTGAGCGAAACGAAGGATCTCTCGCATCGTTCAATTGTTCTTGGTCCATTATTTCGAGCCAGATCAGCCTTTCCCGACATTGACCTGAGTTGGACCACTCAGCGAGCTGGGACTGAGCCAAACGGCCGAAGGAGAAACAAATGCTTTGGAAAGGTTTTCAAAAACCGAAACGTCTCGCAGTCGATACTTCCACCCTCACCGACAAGTACGGAATCTTCTGGGCGCAGCCCTTTGAACGCGGTTTCGGCACAACCGTCGGCAATGCTCTGCGGCGCGTCCTGCTGAGCTCCATCGAAGGCGCGGCCGTTACCGCGGTGAAGATGGAAGGGGTGCTCCACGAATTCCAATCGATCCCGGGCGTGGTCGAAGATGCGACCGACATCATTCTGAATCTGAAACAGATTCCGTTCAAGCTGGCCGGCGATGCGCCGAAGGCGATTTACCTGCGTGCCGATCAGCCCGGAGTGGTCACCAGCGGAATGATCGAAGCCGACGGCGACGTGGAAGTCCTCGACAAAGACGTTTACATCGCCACCGTCAGTGAAGGCGGCAAGCTCGACATGGAAATGCGGCTGAAGCGCGGCCGCGGCTACACTTCCGCTGACAAGAATTTTGACGAAGATCTCGGCATCGGATTCATTCCCATCGATTCCGTTCACTCTCCGGTGCGCAAGTGCAATTACACGGTCGAGGCCGCGCGTCTCGGCCAGATTACCGATTACGACAAGCTCACCCTTGAAGTGTGGACTAACGGCTCGATCACTCCTGCTGATGCGATCGGGCTGTCGGCGAAGCTGATGAAGGATCATATGAACATCTTCATCAACTTCGAGGAAGAAATCGAAACCGGCACGTCGTCGTCGGATGATCGCAAGCCCGAGATCCACAACGAAAATCTGAACCGCTCCGTCGAAGAACTCGAGCTCTCCGTGCGCAGCTACAACTGCCTGAAGAACGCGAACATTCAATCGATCGGCGAACTGGTGCAAAAGACAGAATCGGAAATGCTCAAGACCAAGAACTTCGGCCGCAAGTCGCTGAACGAGATCAAGGAGATTCTCTCCACGATGGGTCTCAGCCTGGGGATGAAGATTGACGAGCACGGCAACGCGGTCCCCGGGCCGACATCGAATCTGGTGCTGCCAGCTTCGGCTTACGGACCGGACGATCAGCTATAACAACAGTGGTCAGTGGCTAGTGGGCAGTGGTCAGAAAGACAAACCGTTAGCCGCTGACTTTCTATATCAAATTGAAGACTGGCCACTGACCACTGGCCGCTGACCTCTGAGGTTCACCATGCGTCACAAAGTAGCAGGTTACAAACTCGGACGGAACACCGCGCACCGGCGCTCGCTGCTCCGAAACCTGGTCACGTCGGTGATCGTGGAGGAGCGCGTCGAGACGACCGTTCCCAAGGCGAAGGCCGCGAAGCCGATTGTCGAGAAGATGATCACGCTGGGCAAGCGCGGCGATCTCGCGGCGCGCCGTCTGGCGTCGTCTTACCTCATGACCGATGAAGCTGTGGTGAAGCTGTTCGACACGGTCGGTCCGCGCTTCGGCGACCGCAACGGCGGATACACGCGCGTCATTCGCACCGGCTGGAATAAGGGCGACGGCGCCGACAAGGCGTTCCTCGAACTTCTCGGCAGCGAAAAGGTGCTGGACGAAAAGCGCGAGAAGCGCGCCGAAGCCCGTGCCAAAAAGGCCGCCGAAACCAAGAAGGCAATGGAAGACGCCGAAGCGCAGGCGCAGCACGATGGCGGAGTCGAGCCGGTCAAGGAAGAAGCGGAAGATAAAAAGTAGTTGTGACTCGATCTAATGGAGGGGGCGCGGTCTTTGACCGCGCCCTATCGTTCCTATAACTGAATGGCTGACAGACACTACACACACGAAGAGGTCGAGACTCGCTTAGCGGAACTAGATAGCTGGCTCACCACTCTTGGCATTCGGACGCACAACAGGGATCGCCTTCACAGAGCATTAGCAGTCGTTGGACGGGGATCCGCCGCGCTGCGACAAGAGGAGATGAGCGGGCAGCCAGCATACATGAAGGCGATCGGAAATTACGTATTCGGGATTACCGAGGCTTTGGAATTCTGTGCGGTATTTGAGGCCTTTCATGATCAGCCCTCGGCAAGAATACGACCCAAGCTGATGCGAGCCCTCTCAGGTCCCGAAAGGTTATTTGACGAAACCCCTCAGAACAGCGAAGCGCGAAACACGATGTTCGAATTGTTCTTGGCGGCGGATTGGAAGCTAAATGGGCTAGACGTGGAGTTGGGGGATCCCGACGTAACGCTGCTCGTGGAGGGTCACTCATTTTCCGTCGAGTGCAAACGACCCTACCAGCCCGGACGCCTGTACGACAACCTCCGCAGTGCTCGCACTCAGCTACGAAGGAAGAGGCTTGGGCCCGACCCGCAAGCTCATGGCTTGATTGCAGTCTCAGTGAGCCGAATTCTTAATCCGGGGAATCTATGTTTCACAACGCCCAGCATGAACGACAAGAGTCTTCTCGGAGATCGTCTGGAGAAAGTTCTCCACGAGAACGAGGCTCTGATAGCAAGGCTAGAGCCTGATCCGTCGTTCTGTGGCATTCTCTTCCACGCTTCGACGCCTGTGGATGTGGGGCCGGGAGAACACTTTGCGCTTATGCACTTTTATGCCTTCCAGCAGACCGGTGATCTTGATGCCTGTGCGCTCCTTAACCGTGCTGTAGGGTCTCTCTATCCAGAAAAAGTGTAGGCTTCGGAATCGCTTCCGTAAATTTCATCCCCGCTTGTACATGTCCCGCCGCGTCCCCCGCTGGTAATCTTGCCGTAAGTTGCCATCCCTATAAACTTTCTCTCAGGATGGGCTTCACTCGCGCACAAATCGCGATTGCCGTCGCCGCTGGCGCGCTGCTGGTGTTTGGATTTCTCGGTTACATCTGGTGGCTGAGCAATCAGGGACCGGTGCTGGCGCGCTCCGAAGACCACGACCCGCTCACGGGGCTGCCGGTCAGCATCCGGATGAATCCGCTCCGCGACCGTACGATTGAGCACAGCGCCAATCTTTTTCTTCGCCAGCTGCGCGACGGTCACTGCGACGACCTGCTCTCGCAATGGGAGCACGACTATCGCAAGAAATACGCGCACTTCATCTGCGACTCTGAGGCGAAGCATCCGCTGCTTTCCTGGGAATTGGCAGAGTGGGAGAGCGCGCCTCCCTTGACGATCCTTCATTATCGCGGCAAGCGGCGCTACGGTGTCGGCCAGCCTGGAACGTATCAGGAGTTGTTCACTGTCACTACCGAGAAAAAAGAAGGGCAGTGGGTCGTGACTAAGTACGACGCCATGTACTGAGGCCGGCGTGGTCCTTGGTTGTCGGCCCTTGATTCAAATCTCTAATCGCGACTTGACCGTTCATAGGAGGCGAAAGGGAAATGGGAAGCTGGACTCACGCCGTCGGTTTCGGCCTCTTTTGGAGCCTGTTTATGTTCCCCTATCTCGCCGGAAAAAGGCCTGAGGACAGCCTTCGCAAGGTCTTGATTAGCACGCTTTTAGGCGGTTTAGTGGTCGGCCTCGTCGACGGTTTGGGGAGCCGGGCCGTTGAAATCCCGATGGTATTTATCACCGCTCCTTGTGCCGTAGCCGGGTTGTACTTGAGTTGGTCAACGAAACTTAAGGCGCTCGCTAAGTCTAAAGGCGGCCCCGGTTAGAAACCGACGCTACTAAATCGAATTGCCTGTACGCTCTCTCTTACTCCGCGTGCAAAAATAGGTGATGCCCTCGCCCGCCGCCCGTGAGCCCTCCCCTGCTCGCAACATCTACGCCTTCGGCATCACTTCTTTTCTAAATGACACAGCCACCGAAATGGCCTACTGGGTATTGCCGGCGTTTCTGGCGTCGCTGGGTGCGGGGCCGGCGCAGTTGGGATTGATTGAGGGCGTCGCCGAGAGCGTGGCGTCGTTTGCCAAACTTTTCTCCGGATATCTTACAGACCATATCAAGCGTCGCAAGCCGGTAGTCGTCGCCGGATATTTGGTTGCGAATGCGGTCAAGCCATTGCTTGCGATGGTTACGGCGTGGCCGCAAATTTTACTGATTCGCTTTAGTGACCGCCTTGCCAAAGGTGTGCGGGGTGCGCCCCGCGACGTGATGGTTGCGGAGTCGGTGCCGAAACAACGACTGGGCGCAGCCTACGGTCTGATTCAGTCAATGGATTCGGCTGGAGCTATTGCCGGGCCGCTGGCTGCGCTGGTATTACTCGCTCGCTCAGGAATTCGCAGCGTGTTCTGGGCGGCAGCTGTCCCTGGGGCGCTGTGCGTGCTGGTAGCGCTGCTGGGAATTCGGGAAACGCGCCGGCCTGCGCCCGGCGGACAGCCCCTTCGGCTTCGCTCAGGGCAGGCTTGGGCGGCGGTTCCCACACATAAGGAACTTAAGGTGAGTGCGACCTCGTCTCCGGGGGGGTGGGTCAACTTGCCCGCATCTTTCTACTTCGTTCTGGTTGCGGTGACACTTTTTTCGTTGGGCAACTCGAGCGACATGTTTCTCATTCTGCGCGCGCAGAATCTCGGGATACGCGTGTCGCTCGCGCCTCTGCTTGGCTTGGTCTTCAACGTTACGTATACGCTTGCGTCCTGGCCGGCTGGATGGTTCAGCGATCGCGTCTCGCGGCGGATGGTGGGTTCGATTGGGTATGCGATTTTTGCCGCCGTCTATTTCATTTTTGCGCGCGCGACATCCACAATAGCCATCTGGCTTGCGATGGCGACTTATGGCTTCTATTACGCTCTCACGCAGCCTGTGCTGAAGGCTCTGGTGGTAGAGAGTGTTCGCGAACAGGTGCGCGGCCGCGCTCTGGGAATTTATTTCTTCGTGACCAGCGTGGCTACTCTGGCCGCCAGCTTAATCACCGGAGAGTTGTGGAAGCATTACGGCGCGGCGATTCCGTTTTATGTCTCGGCGGGGACGGCGGTGGTTGCAGCGGCGTTGCTGCAGGTGGCCGAGGGCAGGCCCGATTCTGGTACGACCATCGGCGATAAAATCAGCGGCGACCTTAGCGGCTAAAGCCATCTTCCTAAGGGTCTTTCGATGGCACGAGTGAACTCGTGCCCTTCCCGACCGTTTTCCACCAAAGAAGAATTAAAACCTGCGCTCCGATTCCGGCGCAAGTATCGAGAACCACATCCTGCCATCTACCGGTGCGTGATGGGATGAAGCTCTGGTGCCATTCGTCGAGACTGGCTACGAATGCAGTCCCAAGAATCGCGATGGCGGACCAGCGCAGAGTCCAATTTACGTTAGATATGGCAGGCAGAGTGGCGCGCCAGGCGCGGAAAAGTAAGACGCTCAGGATGCCGTAGCCAACGACGTGGCCGCCTTTACGAATGTAAAAGTGCCAGTCTTCAAAGCGCTCCCAGTCCAACCCGAAGAGGAAATGCAGAAGCGGATAGAGAATGCGACCAGTATTGTGAGAAGAAAGCAGGGCACTGGATTCGATGGCGATCACGATGAGCCAGAGGATCGCGGCGATCCACGCCTTCAAAAGGTCTTGCCGTATGGATTTCAAGCCGGAGCGCCACCGCCGAGTTGCGCCCGGCTGGACAGCCGGGGGCGGCTGTCCCCACAGAAACTACTCGACGCCATAGTTGGGAGCCTCGCGAGTAATCATGACGTCATGAACGTGGCTCTCGCGCAGCCCGGCGCCACTGATGCGCACGAAGCGAGTTTTCTGCAGCAGTTCGGCAATGGTAGCGCACCCGCAGTAGCCCATGCCGGACCGTAATCCTCCAACCATCTGATGGACAATCATGGCGACCGAACCACGGTAAGGAACGCGGCCTTCGATGCCTTCAGGAACGAGTTTATCCAGGCGATTGGACTCGCCATCTCTAGAAGAGACCGCAGCCGAAGAATCACCTTCCGTGCTCTGGAAATAACGCTCGCTGGAACCTTGCGCCATGGCGCCGATCGAGCCCATGCCTCGATACGATTTGAAAGAACGGCCTTGATAAAGAATCAATTCACCCGGACTTTCGTCGGTGCCGGCGAACAGTGAGCCGATCATTACCGCGCTTGCACCAGCGGCCAGAGCCTTCGTGATGTCGCCGGAGTACTTAATTCCGCCGTCGGCAACGATGGGGATGCCAGCGTCTTTTGTGGCGCGGAAGGCTTCGGCGATGGCAGTGATCTGCGGTACGCCTGCGCCAGTAACCACGCGCGTCGTGCAGATCGAGCCGGGGCCGATGCCCACTTTAATTCCGTCGGCTCCCGCGCGAGCCAACTCACAAGCACCATCGAAGGTGGCGACGTTGCCCGCCAGCAGTTGCATGTCGGGCAGCTTCGACTTCACGATTTTCACGGCGTCGAGCACTTTTGTGGAGTGTCCATGTGCGCTGTCGATCGCCAACACATCCACTTTAGCTTCCGCCAATTCCTGAGCACGCTCCAAAAAATCGCCGGTTGCGCCAATCGCCGCGCCTACCCGCAGGCGTCCCTGAGAATCCTTAGCTGCATTGGGATACTTCAACTTCTTCTGGATGTCCTTTACGGTAATCAATCCCTTGAGGTTGTATTTGTCATCGACCACGAGCAGTTTTTCCACCCGGTGCTCGTGGAGAATCTCTTCGGCATCTTCGAGCGTTGTGCCCACCGGTACAGTGATAAGGTTTTTCTTGGTCATCACGCGATCGATAGGGATATCGAAACGGGTCTCGAAGCGCAGGTCGCGGTTGGTGAGAATGCCGACGAGCCTACCATGCTCGGTGACGGGCACACCCGAGATTTTGTACTTGCGCATGACTTCCAGCGCGTCGCTGACCTTGTCGGTGGGCGACATCGTGACCGGATCGACGATCATGCCACTTTCCGAGCGCTTCACTTTGTCGACCTCATTCGCCTGCTGCTCGATGCTCAGGTTGCGATGAATGATGCCGAGGCCTCCCTGCTGCGCCAGCGCAATTGCCATGTGCGATTCGGTCACGGTGTCCATGGCAGCGCTGACGATAGGAATGTTCAGGCCTATGTTGCGGGTGAGTTGAGTGTAAGTAGCGGCGGTCGCGGGAATCACATCGGAGCGCGCTGGTAAAAGGAGAACGTCATCGAAGGTGAGAGCTTCGGGAACGGGAAAATGAATCATAAGATTACAATTCTCGCGGCTACGCGGAGTGAAACTATTATTCTAGAGAGCGCGGCGCATTGAGGCAAATGAGAGTCATGTCTTCGGACGTTCTTAGGGGAGCGCGCGGACCATGGGAAGGACATTTTCGGCGGAGGGATCGGATATCACGGATTTTGGACGGGACTAGTGTTTAGCCCATTCTTGATTGCTCCCGGCTTCTCTTCCGAATTGATTGAGAACAGCATGTAATGATCAAAGCTGTGGCGTCGATGATAGCGATGCCGGTTGATCTCGAAGAAAAGATCGGCGCTCTGAGGCAGCCACAGATCGATGTCCTTCTTTTGGAAATGGACAGGGCCATATTCAGCGATCTGATGCTGGACCGAGAGCCGCTGTACGGGGTTTACTAATTCGGATTCGATGCGCACAATCTGAAAGTTATCGGCGTTGATCCAGGCACGGCCCTTCTGGTCAACCCGGTAGGCTTCCGTACCCACCATATAATTCAAAAGACGATTAGGCTTGTCTTGGCGTTGCTGGAAGCGCATGAGCCAGGCTGCCTGCCCATGCCACTGGCCCAAGCCTTCACACGTTATTTGGAAGTTTTCCCGCATGTCGGGATGAAAAACCAGCGCCAGGGTTACAAAGCCCGTGGTGGCAATATGGTCGGGAAGATCAGGAACTCCATAACGATCGTTGCGATATTCGTCGACCGCTAAAAAGCCCGGGCGCTCCTCCGTGATCGATGCAACGTAGTCGAACTTACGAGTTTCCTTGGTGATGGGACTGCCAACCGGATCAAGTTGTTCGTGCACCAGATCTTCCACGGCCGAAAATTGGGCCATGCTATCTACGAACTGCTTCACACGAATACCAGACATATCCAGCACCTGCTCGGACGGGCAGGTAACGCCGGCTGCAACTGTGGGTTTTACTTCATCCACTCCCGGCGGTCCCCAGGCACTGGGAGGCAACGAGGGTTCCGAAGCGGCGAGCACGAGATCGGCGCCGAGCTGCATCTCCCCATTCCCGGCCGTGCCAGAGTCGCGCTTCTCGATCTTGGCAATCAAGGCCTGCACTTGCGGGACTACCGGATTCTTCGAATTGGTTTGCAGGAAGGTATTCAACGCCTGTAACCCCTCCTGGTCGCGCCCGACATTTGCCAGGGCTTGTCCCAAGGTCAATTGCGCCGCGCTTGCAGCGCCCTTGCCCTCATCGATAGCAAGCTGAGCTTGTTCGCGTGCTTTTTCGTATTCCTTCTGCCTCAGATAAGCATCCGCGAGCAGGTTATGTGCGATCCAGTCCTGGGAGTTAGCTCCAACCGCCTGCTCCAGTGTCTTACGTGCATCTTCGTAGTGTTCGCGTTGCAATTGCACCCGGCCCAGCAAGGTGAGTGTCTGCACTCTACGCGGGTCTAAACTCGCGGCGCGGCTCAGGTAAGCGTCGGCCTTATCCAGATTCTTAAGCTGCATGAACAGATATCCGTACAGGAAATTTATCTGTGCGCTGGACGGAGCGAATTTGTAAACCTTGTCAAGCCGACTCTGCGCCTCCTTGTAATTGGCGGACTTTAGCGCGTCAACCGCACGCTTGGCGTCCTTGCGTACGTTCTTGGGTATTGCATCGTCGGCGGCGCTCAGATTGACGGCGGTGGGATCTTTATGCAGGGTCACTTCTACCTTCACGGACTGAATTGTTCCGGTGACGTGCAGCTCCTTATGCTCAGTCAGGTAGCCGACCGCGCTGACCTCAAGATCGTAATCTCCAAAATCCACAATACAAATCGTTGTTTCGGAGTCTTTCGGCAAAGTCTGCCAAACTGTGGCGTCCCTCTTTTCATCGTGCAGCTTTGCAATCGATTCACGGTCGAGTCGAGCTTTACTGTCGTTTAACACAGTGATTACTAGACTGAGATGGTCACAGTAGTTGTTGTCTACTTCGTGCATGCGGAGTTCTATATTGCCTGCGCCGCCAAAGCCTTCTCCGCCTCCGGGACGCTGCCCACGCGCGGCGGGAGTCAACACGAAAAACTGGCAAAGCAAGACGCCCGCCAGTATCGACCGGCAGTTAGACAGATGACGTTCTCTAATGTGGTAGGTCACATGAGTTAGGAGTTCTATTTCTAGAGGAGCCAGAACAACTCCTCTTTTTTGAGTTCCAGCGATGGCTGCAGAATCCACTCGATCACAATAGCAATTCAAATACTACGCCCGTCTGGTCGTGCCGGAAACGAAATCGTGCGGATTTTAGACCGTTCGAGCAAGGTCTTCGTCAACAAATGTAAAAACAATTCGAGGGAACGGGGCGTCCGCAGCGTTTGTCTTTTGTCCCCTTTCGGGCGTATATTAGAGAACTGAGAACTGTTGTGTGGTACCAGCATTTGGCGAGGCACACCAGTGGGCGCAAGCCCACTTTTTAGTTGCAGAGGAATACGCCGGCTGGATGGTCGCAAGTTATTGGATGCATGGCACTTGAGCTTGATCAGGTACGGGAGATAGCGGAGCGGGTAGCCGCTTCCAGCGGGCTTGAGGTCGTCGAAGTGGAGTTGCTTGGAAGTGGTCAGGCCCGCATGCTGCGCGTGTTTCTGGACAAACCCGGAGCAGCGAGCGGCGATCCGCTGGCGGGAGTGACGCACGGAGACTGCGCCAACTTCAGCCGCGAGTTTGGGACCATTCTCGATGTCGAGGATGCAATACCGGGTCGCTATACCCTGGAGGTTTCGTCGCCAGGGTTGGATCGGAAGCTTACGAGAGCGGCAGACTTTGCGCGCTTTACCGGCAGTCGGATGAAGGTGATGACTCGGCAACCGGTAAACAATAACCGGTTTTTCGAAGGCCGTCTTGAAAGTTTTAGCGAAGGTCGGCTGACACTCGATCTGAGCGTGTCCAGTAAGAAGTCGCGCAAGAAAATGAGCGCGGCGGTGGATCAAGGGCAGAAGATTGGAATTGAATTCGCCAATGTGGAGAAGGCGAATCTGGTGCCGGAGATCTAGGAAGAAGATTGGGTAATTGAGTAATTTTGTAATCGGGAAATTTGAAAACCAAAGCTGTCGGCTCGGATTTTAGGTTTTCAACTACCAAATTACAAAATTACCCAATTCCTAAATGGTTTTCTTATGGCAAGTGAGCTCTACAACACGATCGATGCGTTAAGCCGCGAGAAGGGGATTGATCCGCAGATTGTGGTGACCGCGGTGGAAGATGCCATCGTGATGGCGACGCGGAAGTACTACAAGACGCAGGAAAATCTGCGCGCCGAATTGGACAAAGAGACCGGCAAGATCAACGCCTACGCAGTGAAGACTGTGGTGGAGACGCCTGAGCAGGTGGAGGATCCCGCGCTGCAGATCACGCTCGAAGACGCGCGCAAATCCAATCCGAACTTAGAAATTGGCGGAGAGTTGCGGATTCCAAAAGTTACCGAAGGCATTCTTGGCCGGATTGCGGCGCAATTGGCGAAGCAGGTCATCTTCCAGAAAGTGCGCGAAGCGGAGCGCGACACGGTCTACAACGAATACATCGGACGCGTCGGCGAAGTGGTGAACGCCACGGTGAAGCGCGTCGAAGGTCCGGATGTGATTTTCGATATCGGTAAGGCGGAAGCACGCATGCCGCGCAAAGAACAATCGCGTCTGGAGTCCTTTGCGATCGGCGAACGGGTGCGGGTGGTGATTGCGCGCGTGGAGAAGGCTTCCAAGGGACCGGGCGTGGTCGTATCTCGAGCCGTCCCAGACCTTGTCCAACATTTATTCCAGACCGAAGTGCCGGAGATTTATGACGGCACGGTGGTGATTCGCGCCATCGCTCGCGAAGCCGGGGAACGCACCAAGATAGCGGTGATGTCCAAAGACAAAGACGTGGATGCGGTCGGCGCGTGCGTAGGCATGAAGGGAATGCGCGTGCAGTCGATCATTCGCGAACTGCACGGAGAGAAGATTGACATTATCGAATATCACGAAGATGCTGTGACGTTCGCCGAAAAAGCGTTGCAGCCGGCGAAAGTAAGTAAGGTCACCGTAGTCGATTCCGGAGGCAAGCATCTGGAAGTGGTGGTGGACGATAGCCAGCTTTCCCTTGCCATCGGCAAGAAGGGGCAGAACGTCCGGCTTGCGGCGAAGCTGCTGGGTTGGAAGATCGACATCAAGAGCGAAGAAGAGAAGCGGCAGGAAGTGGAGCAGCAGATGTCGGCGATGGTGCCGCAAACTTCTACGCCGCTCGAGAAGGTGCCTGGCCTCGGCGATGGTTTGGTGGAAAAGTTGAGTGCTGCCGGAGTGACCACCGTGGAAGCCTTAGCCGACATGACGCCGGAACAGCTTGAGGCGATTGAAGGCATTGGGCCGAAGACGGTGGAAAAAATAAGTCTGGCGGTAAATAATTACTTTGCCAGCCTTGATCAGGGTGTGGCTGAAGGCGAAGCGGTTGCGGAAGGCGAGGCGGCGGAGTCTTCTGAAGCGGGCGAAGTTGTGGCTGATGTGGCCGCCAGCGAAGAGGTTGCCAGCGAAGAAAGTGCGACCGCAGAGGAAGGTGGACCGGCAGCGGAAGCCGCAGCGGAGCCACACGCAACTGCGGCAGACCACAACGAAGGGCAGGCGGAACATTCCGATGAGCAGCCTGCTCCGGAAGAAGAATCCGCTTCCAAAACCACAGAATAATCATGGCACGCTGGCATGAGTTCGACGGCGTGGGACTAAAGAAACTGACTCCGTGAGGTCGCAATGATGACCTAACTACAACGCGGAGAAACGAAAGGCCGGATGAGTAAGGTTCGAATCAACGATCTTGCCAGGGAGCTGGAAGTTAAAAGCAAAGCTATCCTCGATACACTTCCGCTGGTAGGAGTGACTGAAAAGAAGACGCACTCCAGTTCTCTGGAAGAGCACGAAGCGGAGAAGGTGCGGGTATACATCCGCTCCTCGGCAGACGGTTCGTCCTCGGCAGGTAAGTCCAGTTCGCGCGGGGCTCGCGGCGAAGAAGAGATCAAAACCAAAATCGATCTGTCTCACATTTCCCGGCCCGGGGATGTGTTAAAGGCGATTACGCAACGGAAGGAAGCTGTGGCGCCACCGGCAGCGCCGCGTCCTGCAGCGCCGCCAGTAACGCAGGCTCCGATAGAAAAGCCTGCAACCGCACCACCCGCAGTTGTAAGTCGACCGAGCACCGTTGCGCCACCGCCAGCGAAGCCTGCAGTGCCCGCTTCGGTCAGTGCACCGCCTGCGGCGGTTACGCCCGCGCGTGTGGTGGTCGCACCTCCGCCAGCTTCGTTACCAGTTCCGTCGTCGCCTGTTGTATCCGCGCCAGCGTCTGCTTCACTAACGCGTCCAACCGCGCCCCCTCCGCCGGTTCCATCTACGACAGCGCCTCCGGTTGTATCGGCGAGCGCTTCACCGATTGCGCCTCGGCCCTCTGCTCCGCCCCCTCCGGTGCCGCGCATGATCGTTCCGCAAACCGGGCCGAGGCCTGTGTATAAGGCTCCGGTGCGACCGGCTCCGCCGCCGGTGCAGCCTGGGGTTCCAATCGGCAGCGCGATGCGTCCTGCTCCTGGGCGTCCCGTGCCTGGCCAGCCCATCTTCCAGCGCCGTCCGCCGGCTGCGGGCTCAGCGCCAGGTGCGCGGCCGCCGCTCCGTCCTGGCGAGCGCAGACCGATGCATCCCACGCGGCAGTCGCCCGCTGGGGCGCGTCCGTTAGGCGTAGGTCCGGCGCTTCCGCCTCCGGGAACCACGCGGCCGGGCAGCCGTGCGGGCGCTCCTGCGCGAAGGCCGGGCCAGCGCTATGTTCCGCGCGGTGTAAAAGAAGGCCCGATGAAGGGGTACACACCGCCTCCGCGCCTGGTGGTGTCGAATGAGCCGCAGCCGATCACGCGCAGCATCACGATAACGGAAGGCATCAGCGTAAAAGATCTGGCGGAGAAGCTTGAGATTCGCGCCAAAGATCTGATTTCGCGCCTGCTGTCGAAGGGTGTCTTCGCCACCATCAACCAGACGCTTGACGGGGAACTCGCCAGCGAAATGGCGCGCTTCTTCGGCGCCGATACCAACGTGATCACATTCGAAGAGCAGACTGCGAAAGAGATTGATGCGGCCGCAGCCGGAGAAGAGTCCGCTCCTGAGACTGGCGTGCGTCCGCCCGTGGTCACCATCATGGGCCACGTCGATCACGGGAAGACGACGCTGCTCGACTCCATTCGAACGACCAATGTGGCCGAAGGCGAGGCCGGAGGCATTACGCAGCACATCGGCGCCTATAAAGTCCGAATTACCGACCAGGAATCGCCGGCGTTCGGACGTGAGATCGTTTTCCTGGATACCCCTGGTCACGAGGCTTTCACGCGTATGCGTTCCCGCGGCGCAAAGGCCACCGACATTGTTGTGCTGGTGGTCGCGGCCGATGACGGCGTAATGCCGCAGACGCTCGAAGCCATCGATCACGCGCATGCCGCCGAAGTTCCAATCATCGTCGCGGTAAACAAGATCGATAAGCCGGACGCCTTGCCCGACCGCGTCAAAAAGCAGCTTGCCGATCGTGGATTGGTTCCCGAAGAGTGGGGCGGAAAGACTGTGTTCGTCGACGTCTCCGCAAAGAAGAAAACGAATCTGAATCTGCTGATGGAAATGATCTGCCTCGTCGCAGACCTCGGCGAGCTAAAGGCAACGCCAGAGCGCGCGGCGACTGGCGTAGTGCTGGAGGCGAAACTTGATCGCGGACGAGGTCCCGTGGCCACTGTGTTGGTGCAGAATGGAACGCTGAACGCGGGCGACAATTTTGTGGTCGGCAACGTATACGGCAAAGTGCGTGCGATGTTCGACGATCGTGGCGCGCAGTTGCAGACGGCGCCGCCTTCAACCCCGGTAGAAATTATAGGCATCGAGGCTCTGCCGCAGGCTGGCGATCAATTCGTGGTCGTTGCTGATCGCGACAAAGCTCGCGGCATTTCGGAGTACCGCGAGCAAAAATCGCGCGAGGCCGCACTGGCCAAGAGTTCCCGCGTGTCGCTGGAAGGATTGGCTGAGCAGATTAAGGCTGCCGGTACGAAAGAACTGAACGTGATTCTCAAGGGCGATGTACAGGGCTCAGTCGAAGTGATTACCGACTTGCTCACCAAGCTCTCAAACGACAGGGTGCGCCTGAAGTTGCTGCGTTCGGGCGTGGGCGCGATTACCGAAACCGATGTGCTGCTGGCATCGGCGTCAAACGCGATCATTATTGGCTTCAACGTGCGTCCGGAACGCAAAGCACAGGAGATCGCCGAGCAGGAAAAAGTCGACATCCGCCTGCACTCGATCATTTACGAACTCCAGGATGAGATCAAGCGCGCCATGACCGGCTTGCTCGAGCCCACTATTAAGGAAACTTACCAGGGCCGCGCCGAGGTGCTCAACGTGTTCCGCATTCCGAAAGTCGGGACTGTGGCCGGCTGCCGCGTGAGCGATGGATTAATCAAACGCGACTCCGAAGTCCGCCTGCTGCGCGACAACGTGCAGGTTTTCAAAGGCAAAGTGGGATCGCTGCGTCGCTTCAAGGACGATGCCAGCCAGGTCACGAACGGCATGGAGTGCGGCATTTCCATATCTAATTATGGAGACATCAAAGTCGGCGACGTGATCGAAGCCTTTGCCACGGAGCGCATCGCCGCCGAAGCAATGGCTTGAAATCAGTGGCCAGTGTTCAGTGGTTAGTGGCCAGTAAAACCAATGCGTGACGCGTTAGCGATTTTACTGGGCACTGACCACTAGCCACTGATCACTGCATGATCGCCTTCCTTACCCTCGAATTGCACATCGAAGCTGCGCAATCGCTCAAAGACAAGCGTCAAGTCGTGCGCAGCCTGAAAGACCGGCTGCGCACCAGCTTTAATGTCTCCGTCGCTGAGCTCGAAGCCAGCGGCTTGTGGAATCGTGCCACGATCGGCGTGGTCAGCATTTCCGATTCGCGCGACTATCTCGATGGACTAATGAAAAACGTCGAACGGCAGGCCACGCGCATCGCCAACAACCACGGAGCTGAAGTGGCGGACTGCTTTGTCGAATATTTGTGATAAGCGTAGATTCGTCATCTGCAGTTATCTGCTGAGATCAAGGACTACCGACCAGCGACGAACGGCGTTCGTCCCGCTATCACCTTGTTACCTCTGTACTTACCGCTCTCCCGCATTTGTGCGCGACAATAGTACTTCGGAGCCAACACCGGCGGTCGATTTTCTGATATTCTCATGCGTTTTACTTAGAGGTGAACGGTGGAGAAGCGTGGGCTCAAATATCATCGCGGACGGTTGGGCGAAGCCTTGCGCGAAGAAATTGAAACTTTAGTGGAAGGAGAATTGGCTGATCCGCGCATTGGGCTGGTCGGCGTGACCGCAGTGCATGTGGCCGATGACGGCCGTTCGGCGCAGGTACTGGTGGATGTGGACGGCGATGATCAGGAAGCGGACCGAAGCCTCGAAGGCCTGCTCGCCGCCAAGGAATATATAAGGCATGAACTGGTCGAACGTCTTCGGTTACGACGCGCGCCGGAATTGTATTTCCGGCTGGATCGCTCTGAGCGGGAGAAAGCGCGCGTGGAGGAGTTGCTGGCGCGCGCGAAAAAAAGAATGAAAGCACGTACGGGATCGAACGAGAAGAAGGTGTAGAAGTATGCTGCAAGACGTTCTCCAGCAAATCGAGCAGCGCGACCGGTTCGTGCTTACGTCGCACGCGCGGCCCGATGGCGACGCCATTGGATCGGCTCTGGCGTGCTGTCAGGTTTTGCGCTCGATGGGGAAGCAGGCCGACGTAGTGCTGCACGATGGCGTACCGCGCATCTATCGTGCTCTCCCGTTCGCCGATCAGGTGCTACAGGCCGATCGCGTCGCCGGCAATTATGAGGCGGTAATCATTCTCGAGTGCGACAGCATTCACCGCACGCGTCTGGAAGGTCTGGAAAACCGCTTCCTGATCAGCATCGATCACCACGTCAGCGGGCGGCCCTTCGCAGATGTCAACTGGATCGATCCGCACGCTGTTGCTACCGGGGAGATGGTTTTCCGGCTGGCGCGTGAGGCGGGAACTCCGTTTTCGCCGGAAATTGCTACCTGTCTTTACACCGCGCTCATGACGGATACAGGCTCGTTCATGTTTCAAGGAACGAACGAGCATACCTTCGCTCTGGCACGGGAGTTAGTTCTCGCCGGCGCTGATCCCTCGCATTGCGCGCGCAGCATTTATTTTGCGCATTCAGTGGCCAAGATGAGGCTGCTGGGCGAGGCTCTCCGCAACCTCAACACCGAGGGCCACGTCGGCTGGACCTGGGTAACTCAGGCGCAAATGGACCGTTGTGAAGCCAAAGAAGAAGACTGCGAAGGCTTAGTGAACTATGTGCTTTCGATCGGCGAGGTTGAAGTCGCCGCATTTTTTCGCGAACTTCCCGAGGGACGCTTTCGAGTGAGTTTGCGCAGCAAGGGTCAGCTCGATGTCGCCCGAATAGCCGAGCGCTTTGGCGGTGGCGGCCATGAGTGCGCCAGCGGTTGTTCTGTGGATGGGCCGCTGCCCCAGGCTGTCCGTCAGGTTCTGGAAATGCTGCACCGCGGTCCTTCCGTACAATGAATCGACATCAGGTTTCAATGTTTCAGGGTTCCAATGTTCGAGAGCCAATTCGTCCGACGTGACTTTGCCGGCGGAAACCTTGAAACCTTGAAACCTTGAAACCTCTGGAACCTTGAGGCCTTTCGCCCTCCCATGACCAATCGCACCCGCACCGACGTGCTCCTGCTTGCGGGTTTTTGCGCTTTTCTGTTTTTGTACGGCCTCGGGCAGTTTGGATTGATCGGAGCCGATGAGCCCCGTTACGCGCAGGTGGCGCGCGAAATGATTGAGCGCCACGACTGGGTTACACCTGTGCTCGGCGGGCAGCCTTGGCTGGAAAAACCGCCGCTCTATTACTGGCAAGCCATGCTCGCCTACAAAATGTTCGGCGTGAGTGACTGGGCCGCGCGCCTGCCTTCGGCATTCGACGCCACGTTTTTGGTATTGGCGATCTATTTTTTTCTACGGCGGTTCGGCCCGGGATCCGAACTTGATGGCGCTCTGATCACAGCCTCTTCGGCTGGAATCGTCGGCTACGCGCGCGCCGCCTCGATGGACATGGCTCTGGCCGCAACTTTCACGTTTGCAATGCTCGGATGGTGGGCCTGGCGCGAAAACGGAAAAAAACTCTATCTTGCGATCTTTTATTGCTCCATTGCCTTAGGAACTCTGGCGAAAGGACCAATTGCGCCATTTCTCGCCGCACTGGTGATCATTCTCTACGCGTCCGCGGTTCGAGAATTCCGCCTTCTTTTGAAGACGCTCTGGCCGCCGGGGCTTCTTTTATCCTGTGCAGTCGCGTTGCCCTGGTATTTCGCAGTGCAAATGCGCAACCCAGTTTTCCTTCACGAATTCATCATCGAACACAATCTCGGGCGCTTCTCACACAATCTTTATCACCATACCGAGCCTTTCTGGTATTACCTGCCGGTCATGGCTTTGGGGCTGGTCCCGTGGACAATGTTCGTAATTGCTGCCATCGTTCCGCCGGTTCGTGTTTGGTGGACAAGACGAAAATTGCTCAGCGCGGGCCAACCCGATCTGGAATGTCAATTCAGTGTATTTGCATGCTTGTGGCTGATCGTGCCGGTTGTGTTTTTCTCATTCTCCCAATCGAAGCTGCCGGGTTATATTCTTCCCGCAATTCCTGCGGGCGGCCTGCTATTGGTGGATTATTTGCGCCAGCATCTCGCACGAAGCGAAGCCCAGCCCGTGGCTAATATTTTGATCGTGTTGCATGCCTTGTTGGCGGCGGCTCCGATTGTTCCGGCTTTGTTGATCGCCTACCTCATAACTCAGCGTCGTCTTCCCGGAGGGCAACCGATGGTGGTGGCGCTCGCCATCGCGTTTGTACTCTGCGCCGGAATCGCTCTCACGCTGGCCCGCAAGGCTGGCCTGCGGATGTTACGTTTCATCACTCTGATCCCAGTCGTACTGACGGTGGGAGCCGTATTGAAGGTGGGCTCCGGGCCGATTGATCAAACGCTATCCGCGCGTCCCCTTGCCCGGGAAATTGCGGCTATCGAGACCCATCCACTGCCACTAGCCGTTTATCATGTGCGACGCGAATTGGAATACGGTCTTACCTTTTATCGTAATCAGTTAACTGTCAATTACGACTGGGGCAGCGTTCCCGCGGAGGAGCACTTATTGGTGGCGCCTGAAAATTCGCAGGTCGAGATTGCGAAATTGATGCCTGGCCGTCGTGTGTCTTATCTGGGACACTACGCCGCACAGAGCGTGGACTATTACTGGGTTGCCGGAGCGGAAAAAAGTGCCACGCGTTAAGATCGATGTTACCTTCCGGTGTTCAAGGTTTGCCTCTCATACTTGAAACGCACTAAACTCGAAGATCTGCCGCAAACAAAACCCAGGTTTTTGGCTGAGTTTGCAGGAGCCCAGTGGAGATTCTCGACCTGAGGCATTTTTCCTCCGTGGATTTGCGTCCGCTGCTCGACGATGAAACCCGAGCATGGTCGAGCATGCTCTCATGGGACTACAACGGATCAGCGGAGATGATCCTGCGCTACGTCGACGCGAAAATCCTTCCCGGGTATGCCGCCATCGAACGCGGCCGGATCTTCGGCTACAGCTTCTTCGTATATGAGGGCAGCAAAGGGGTGGTTGGCGATCTTTTCGTTGCGAATGGCGGGCGCCTGCCGAACGCGCGAGAAGTTGAAATCAAACTCCTTACGCATGTGATTGAGACTCTGCAGCAGTCGCCGGGCATTCATCGCGTCGAAGCGCAGTTGTTGGTGCACCAAACCGGCAGCGTTGCCCGGCCCTTTCTCGATCAGGGATTCCAGCGCCACCCCCGTTTGTTCATGGTGCTCTCTCTGAGCGATCCGCTTACCAAGCCGCTGCCGCTGCATCCAGAAGTAGAAATTCGCCGGTGGACCGAAGCCGATTATCAACCTGCGGCCGCGGTGATTACTGCGGCTTATCGGGGCCATGTCGACGCCCAGATCAACGACCAATACCACACGCTCAGCGGATCGCTGCGTTTTTTGAATAATATCGTTCGCTTTCCGGGATGCGGGTTATTCGATGCGGAATCCTCATATGCAGCAGTGGATCGCAAAGCGAAAAATCTGATCGGATTAATTCTGTGCTCTCGCGTACGCGGCGATGTGGGGCACGTCACTCAGGTGTGTGTCTTGCCGGAGTATCGTTCGCGCGGCATCGGCGAATCGTTGCTTGCCGCGACCTCTGCGAACCTCCGCAAGCGCGGATTCTCTATGCTGTCATTAACGGTGACCGAAGCCAACGCTGGAGCCGTCGCTCTTTACCGCCGACTGAATTTCGATCTGAAGCGCGTGTTTGATGCGTTTGTCTGGGAGGGTTAGAACCGCTTCTAGTTTCTGGCTGCTGGCTTCTAGCTAGGCCTTAGATCTTCCACTTTGCGGAAAGTGATGTCCCCCTCATTGCGTTCCACTCGGCACCTGGAGCTAGTAGCTAGAAGCCGGGATTTCAGCGCCGCACCAGCCACATTGCCCAGCCCGCCAGCAGAACCCCGCCCAGGAACATCGCGAAACAATACAAGCCGTAGCGAACCATGTCGCGCGTGGTTTCGCGATGCGTGATGCCGAAGACGATGGAAGCAAACAGTGCGAAGACAAAAGCCGCGCTGAAATGCGTGAGTTGGATGGTCATAGTTGCACCTTGCGGCGCAAAGTTCCGGCTGCGAACTGAAGGCGGGTGGCGGAGATCAAGTTCATTGCTTCTTCCCGATGGCGATGTGGTAAGCGTCAGCCACGGCAATGAAATTTAGCAGCCCGGCGACAATCATGAATTTAGTTCCATAATCTGCGATGGCGAAAGCGATTGCACCCAGACCCCAGTTCATGGCGAGCGCGGTTATATACAACGCGCCCGCGCCCAAATCTCCGATGAAGCCGAGAATATCGAGGATGTCGCCACCGTTCGCCTTGTAGATGTGTCCCTGCATCATCAAGCCGAGCACGAACATGGTTCCGATCGAAACCAGCAACAAGATGCCGCGGATCCAGCGCTTCTGGATGATGTGTCCGGCTCCCGGAATCAGCCAACCTGCAACGGGCGCGATTATGGCCATCGCGGAAGGCTGCGCTGGTTCCGTCTTCGTCTCGGGTTTCGTCTTTGTAGCAGTTGAATTTGCCATCAGATGATTACGATCTCGCGTTGAATGTTGCCGGTAACTTCCGCCGACTTCGGCCGCACCAGCACGTTGACCTCGCTGCGTACGCCGAACTCCGGCAGATAAATGCCGGGCTCGATCGAGAAGCAAGAGTTGGGAAGAATGTGGCGCTCGTCGTGAATTTCCAGATCATCCATGTTAGCGCCATTCGAATGGACGTCCGTACCGATGGAATGTCCAGTGCGATGAATGAAATAATCTCCGAAGCCCTTCTGCTTGATGTAGCCGCGGGTAGCGCGATCCACTTCCCATCCCGCAATCGGGCGCCCGGAGCCGACGGCGTCAATCACAGTCTTCACGCCGGCGTCGCGCGCCTCGCGCACAACCTCGAAGACCTCGCGCATGCGGCCGGTTGGCGCCTTACCGACAAATCCAACCCAGGTAATGTCGTAATACACCGCACCTGGAGTATTTTTTTTCCCCCACACATCGAGCAGCACGAAATCACCCTCGCGAATTGGCACGGGATGATCGGCGCGGGACTCGTAGTGTGGATTGCCGGCATTCGCGTTGGCCGCAACGATCGGCGGATCATCGGTGAGCAAGTTTTCGCGCTGAAAGGCTTCCATGAACCACTGTTGGATGGCGTGTTCCGTCGTTCCGCCGTTGCGGGCACGCTTTCCGATTTCCTTGAAAGCCGCGGCGGTAATTGCATCAATCGAGTCGCGAGCTGCAAAGTGCGTCTCGATCTGGTCGTCACTCCAGGTTGCTTCAAACTGCGCAACCAGGTCGGCGGAACTGACTATGTTTTTTCCCAAGCCACGCAGCAACTCGATGGTCCCCGCATCGACCAGGGAAATGGTGAAGACGATGTTGTTCGGCGAATACTGCATGGCGATGTCACGGTAATTTGCGAGCATCGATTTCAGGGTGTCGAACAGCTCTTGCCATCCGGAATATTGGAGCTTGCTACCCGGAAGCGAGTCGAGGTGCCCGGCTTCGATCTTATGCACCAGCTTCACCGGTTCGCCCTGCGCCGGTATCAAGTAGAACCAGCGACGCGTGACCATAAGCCCGTCAGGCAGCCCCAGAACACGATAGGCAATGGGATCGCGATGATGATGATCGTAAAAAAGCCACGCGTCGATATTGCGCTCGCGCAGCACTGATTGAATCGCGGAGAGGTCCATGGGCAAACTTCTATTGTAAACAATGGAATGGATTTGAGCGAATCGGAGGTTGCGAAGGCGCTATCCTCTTACAAGACCAGAGAATCTCTTCTTGTGGGTCTGATGCGCTGTTGTGCAACTTCGCGGTTAAGAATTCTTCTCTTGGCTGCCGCAGGCAGCGTCTCGCATGCGGTTCGCAATACTAATCGTGGAGCGCGAACGCGAATCCTCATCAGATAGGGAGCTGTCCGCTTGGCATCGAATTTCGCAGTCTCGCGCAGCAGCCAGCCCAGACCTTTCTGAACCATGTCATCTTCATCCGCCAGAAGTGAGTCGGTGAGCCTCTGGATTTCTGGAAAAAACATTCTTGCCCGCGCACCGCGAATCAGCGCCACGCAGGCCGCACGCTTGCGCCACCGATTCGGAGACTTCGCCCAACGGAAAACTGTTTTAGCGCGCGCGGGGTTTCTGGCGATCATGGGGGCTATCAGGTCGTGCACCAGCGCGTCGTGATCAGCCCAACTGCTGATGCGGTCGAGCCAAGACTCGAATCGCTTGAATTCGTCGTCGCCGAATTCGGCATCGAGTTTCTCCAGAAAGAAAACCGCGAAAACTTTTTCTTCCAACACCGATCCAGAGAAAAGATGATCGGCGACCTCAACCAGGAAATCGAGACCATGTTCTTTCCTCAGTTCGCGCCGAAAACGCACAGCTGCGCGCCGCAAGTCCGCTGTATACCATCCGTGAGATTTGATTTCGTGTTTGAAAAACCACTGCACGCCCTTGGCATGTTCGGTGGATCCGCCATCTCTTAGCGCACGGCGAATCTGCGCGGCGATGGGTGCAGGTCCTGCCTTAGACTTCGCATCAGAGACCAGGGCTGTCGACCCTCTCGCCATCAAGCACCTTTTATTTCGCCGAACTAGTAGCGACTCTAAAAAGTCTGTCATACATCCAGAGCAGCGCAGTAGTCGCTACGCCGACGGCGGTTACGATCCACCACATGCGATCTGGCTGGTGCATCACTTCTCCGAAGTGATGCATCAACGTCCCGCCGAACCATCCGCCGATCAGCGAACCAATTCCGATCGGCAGAAATGCAAAACCCATATAAGTGCCTTGCTGTCCGGCGGGAGCAAGCAGTGCAATGTATTCGTAGTAGCGTGGCTGTTGGATGATCTCGCCAAGTGCGAGGACAAACAGCGAGAGGATCGCGCCCCAAGTCGTAGGCCGGAAAACTAGGATCAGCCACGAAAGCGAAGTGATCAGCGTACCCAGAATGACCGCCTGGAATGCAGGAATCTTGCGCGTCATGAAATTGACTGCGAGGGTCAGACAAATCACGGTCAACCCGTCAGTGACGAGAATAATTTCGACGTCAGCATGGGGATTGATGTAGCCATGAAGGTAACCGGGCAAGCTGATGTACTGCTGCCAGAACACAATCCAGTAACCGGTGAAGAGCACGAGAAACCACATGAAACGGCTAATACCGGCCAGTACGAGCGCTAGAAGTCCCAGCCAGATCCACCACGGCGGAGTGAGCTTGGGATAAATCCACAGGCCGATACGCAAAAGTAGTGCGACCGCTAACACAGGAAGAACCAATTGGTAGTTGCCCACGACAACGCAGAAATTGCGCGCGACAGTTGCGATTGAAGGTGGAGGCGCATCTCCAGGCTTGCGCGGCTCACGGAAGAAAAATAGAACAACAAAAAACATCGCGAATACGCTGAGTGCCGAAATGCGGTACACATTCTCGACGCCGAGATGGCGATGAGCCCATGATGCGAAAAGGGGTCCGGCGGCGCCGCCGATATTAACCATCGTGTAATAAATGGAATAACCGATCGAGCGGACATTCTCTTTTGAGGCACGAGCAGTGGTTCCAACCACGCAAGGCTTTACCAACGAGATGCCGAGCGCCGGCAAGATGAGAATAAATCCCACGAACAAACTGAGCGGAACCGCGTTGCGAACGGGCGCCAGCCAAGGTGCTCCAATCGATCCGATCAGAAAATATGCGGCGGCAAGGATGAGATACGCCATCGAAAGCGCGCGGCGAAAGCCGAGGCGGTCAGCCGCAGCCCCACCGAAGATGGCGAGAAACCAAACCATGCCGCCAAAGATTCCGGTCAAGGTTCCGGTTTGCTGAGCGGAGAAATTCAATTGCTCTTGCAGGTAGAGGGCAAGCGAAGCGAAGGCTCCGTAATAAGAAAGCCGCTCGAAAATTTCACTAATGTTGGCGACCCAGAACGGTCGCTCGAAGCCGGTGCGAATCTCGTGCAAGCGTTCGGAAAAGCTCAAAGTGGCTCCCTGTTGACTCGTGTGGGCGCGGGCACTGCCTTCGAAAGGATCAGGGCGGGCTCTGCCCCGTTTTCTCGTCCGTATCGGCCGACGTCTATGTCACGCGCTTAAATTCCAATTCGTTTCCTGACTTCTTCGACCGAAAGTCCGACTACTCGAATCACTTTTCCACGACTGGCCTGGCCGGAGGCAATGGTAACGGAAGAGCGCGGTACCTTCAAAAGTTTCGCGAATAAATCAATGCAGGCTGAATTAGCTTTGCCGTCGCTTGGCGGAGCCTTGAGAGCAACCTTCAGCGCATTGCCAATCTCGCCGGTTACAGCGTTTTCCTTGGCGCGGGGGTGGACCTTTACTGCGAACATCACACTGCCGCCGGACTCCCGAAGCGGGATCAAGAGCTCTTTCCCAAAGAAAACGCAGTCTCGGCCAGCAGCAGCGCTCCTACTAGCGGCACCTGCAGGTGCTGCAGGGTGCGTGATTTCCCAATGCTTGCGATCAGCGCGATCACGAACACCAGCATTGTCACATTCGCAGTGATGCAAAACAGCCGCAAACTTCGTACCTCTCGGTCGTTACGAATCCGCAGTAAATTCAACATGCCGGTGAACAGAAGAGCCAGTCCCGTCCCCAGGATCCAGATTCTGCCGGTATAAGTCCTTGGCACGAGCATGCAATCGACAATCGCCAGAACAAATAGAGCGGCCGCGCAGAACTGGTCGAGAAGTTTCATCCCTGTCCCTGTGCTCCTCAGTTTCCCCTGTGGTTACTTCTTAATTCTTTCGCCGAAGATCGCCGTACCAACACGCACGCAAGTCGATCCCTCTTCAATTGCGACTTCGAAATCGTGCGACATACCCATGGAGAGTTGGTCCATCGCGATTGCCGGCAGCTTGCGGGCCGCAATCGCATCCCGCAATTCGCGCAGCCTACGAAAGTAGGGACGCGCGCCCTCTGGATCGTTAGTGAACGGCGGCACAGTCATCAGTCCGCGGAATACTAATGCAACCAGCCGAGGTGCGGCGATCAGCAGTTCTTCGAGTTCCTGAGAATTCGGCGCCGTCCCGCTTTTCGCGGTTTCTCCGCCGACGTTAATTTCGATGAGCACATCCAGCTTCTTGCCCATCTTTTCGGCCGCCTCGCTCAACTTCTCTGCTAGTTTCAGCGAATCGACGGAATCCACCGAGCAAAATAGCTCAACCGTCTTCGCCGCTTTGTTGGTTTGCAGGTGGCCGATCATGTGCCATTCGGCGTCGTGCAAATCCCGTAGCAGCCCTGCCTTCTCTGCAAATTCTTGGACTCGGTTCTCGCCGAATACTCTCAGACCAACGTCGTAAGCCTCGCGAATGCGCTCCGGCGGCTGAGTCTTGCTAACTGCCAACAGCGCGATTTCTTCCGGAGATCTTCCGGCACGCCGCGCGGCGCTGGCAATACGCTTACGCACAGTGGCGATGTCTTCAGTGATCGACACGAGACTGGTTATCTAATCCCCCGACTTCTGTCCCCGATCCTCTGGCAACAGAAGAATCAAGTCATGAGCAGTCGGCGGCTTGACGATCGGCGAAAAATCGTATTTGAGAATCTCGAGCATGTTCATAAAGCCGTCTTTATTAACGTGAAGCATGACGCTCATGTCTCCACCGTCGGCGTCTTTGCACGTGCCCTCGGCCGCGAGCGTATGCTTTCTGGGCGAAGGGAGACCCGAGTCGCACCGCAGACTCAACGTCCCGTCTTCCTCAATTTGCTTGGCCGTTACTGAACCCAGTTGGGTACGCAACTCGTCGCGACCCGGGAACTCGGCCTCGAGAAGCTTCTCCACCAATCCTCGTTCTTGCTCAGTAAGCTGCCGAAATCCAGGATTCATTCGAGCTCCTCAGATGCCCGACGCTCAGACGAAGCAAGGGATCCCTCGCTTTGCTCGGGATGACGGCGCGCGGCTCCCGCTTCGCTCACGCCGCGCAAGCGCCGTCACATAATCGCCGTAGGTGGCGCCGGCTCTTCGGGGCGTCCGGCATTGGCCAGTGGCACCCGCACCATCACCAGTATCAACACCGCCAGCGCGGCCAGGGCGAGCCAGAACGAAGGCGTCCAATGGACCAAAGTCACATCTTTTCCCGATCCCACCAGCCCGGCGATCACAAGCCCGCACAGCGCCTCGCCGGCAATTAAGCCCGAGGCAGTCAGCACTCCAGCATTCTCTACACGAGCCTTCTGGGCATCGTTGTAACCGCGGCGATCGCGAAGCTTGTCAGTCACCCAGCGAATCACGCCGCCCAGAAAAATCGCAAACGTTGTACCCAGCGGCAGGTACATTCCCACTGCGAACAACATCACGCTTTTTACTTCGATCATGATCATGGCAAGGCCCAGCAGAATCCCAACCACCACCAGCGGCCACGCCATGTCACCACCAACAATTCCCTTGGAGAGCATGGCCATTAATCCGGCCTGTGGGGCGGGCAACGCCGAGCTGCCGAAGTGATAAGCCTTATCGAGCACTGCCAGCGGAAAGAACAACACGAGTGATGCCACGACAATGCCAAACAGGTCCCCGATCTCCATTTTGGACGGCGTGCCTCCCAAAATGTACCCGACCTTTAAATCTTGCAGCATCTCGCCCGCAACGGCAGACGATACGCAGACCACCGCCGCCACTCCGAGTACAGCGGCAACGCCTCCGGTTCCCGATACTCCCAACGCCACCATGAGCAGTGCGGCAATCACCAGCGTGCACAGGGTCAGCCCCGATACCGGATTATTTGACGAGCCGATCAGCCCTACCAGGTTTCCAGAAACCGCGGCAAAGAAAAAACCCAGAACGACCATTACGAGGGCGGCTACCACCGAAGCTGTGATGACTTGCGAGCTCGACAAATTTCCCGCGCCTCCAATGAAGTAGTAGTAGAGCCCGATCATGGCGAGGAACACGACGCCGACACCGGCAAAGATGACTTTAGACGGAAGATCGCGGTCTGTCCGATTGGTGGCTTCATGGGCCGCTGCGGATTTCTTCAGATCGGACACCGCCCGCGCCATGCCCGCGCCTAATTGCTTCCGCATTTTAAATAATGTGTATGACGCTCCTACCAGCATTCCGCCGACAGCGATCGGGCGCACGATGGAGTAGTAGATCGCGCCCGCGAGCAGCGGCCACGCGAGTGCCTTTCCATCAGGCTGTGCCGCCTGAATGTATGGGCCAACGGTGAAAGTTAGAAGCGGAACCAGAAGACCCCAGGCCAACACACCTCCGGCGAAATTAAGAGCCGCCAGCCGCGGGCCAATAATGTATCCAACCCCAAGATACGCCGGACTAATGTCGGGAGCAGTCAGCAGGGTTGCGCCTCCAGTGATCGTGGTCGCCACATTGGGATTTGTACCCGTGCGCAGCAGCAACTTCTTGCCCAGCGCGCTAATAGTGACCGGAAACGTATTGTTCGCCGAAAAAAAATTGACTGCGCCTAACAAATACATGAACCCGCCAAAGCCCATGTTCGCAAATAGAATCTTTGCGGCCTTGGCGCCTTGCTGTCCTGCCTTGTGAATCTCAGACGCGGCCACAGATTCTGGGTAGGGAAGGTCCTGATCTTCCACCATCACGCGTCGCAGCAGGGTTACAAAAAGAATGCCGAGCGTGCCGCCGATTACCATCAGTGCCACTGAGTTCCAATACTTCTCGCGTGTCAACCCCGGCCACAGGCCAGCCATTACGAATGCAGGAATCGTAAACACCGCTCCCGCCGCCACCGACTCGCCAATTGAGCCCACGGTTCGCGCGATGTTCTCCTCGAGCAATGACCCCTTCATCAATCTCAGCAGGGCCATGCCGATTACCGCTGCCGGATACGTCGCCGCAATCGTCATCCCGGCCTTCAACCCGAGATAGGCATTGGCCGAGCCGAGGATCGCCGTCATCACCAATCCGATGAGCAAGGCGCGGAAGGTGAACTCCTTCATTTCCATCGTTTCCGGAACATAGGGAGTGTGTTTCTTCATAGGAGGTGGAGCGATCGTACTCATGGGCGAGTCCTCGCAAATGGAATAAGTCGCGATTCTCTAACTAATAGGCGAAACATGCTTGTACGCGAACCGCGCCTACCGGTGAAAGATGGAACGGCGGCACGTTAGCACGCGGACGCCTTGCTTTACAAGTGCGATGCGGGTTCCAATCTGTGCACTACTTTATGAGGTTGGCTTGAGTTTCTCTCTCAGGATAAAATCACTGTAGTTGTTTGTGGCCTCTTTGTTCGACCGGAGGTTAGTGTGACAGAAAATCCTTCCGACCCGCTCTGGTTCCAGAAATACCTTGAATTTCGTTGCGATGATTGCGGCAGCGGCACCGGCTTCCGCTCCCGGCGCCGCAACTTTTCCGAACGATATCTTTTGCCTATTTTTTTTCTGCAGCCAGTGCGCTGCGCGGAATGTTTCCGGCGAGACTATCGTTTGGTCTTTATGCAGGTGAAAGATCGATTGCCTGAAGCGGTGAAGAAGACGCCGACGGCGGCGCCGCGACCCGACCGTAACGTTGCCTAGCGGGGTGGGCCGACGCTATACTTCTAAACAAGCGGGCAATAGCAACTCCGCCCGCCCCAGAGCGATTTCGCGCGGGTAACACGGAGGCCGTCTTCAGCAGTAGTGAGGACAGAATTCGGGCTAGCCAGACCCAAGCTGCAGTGGTAAGCCTTCCTATTGCTTCCCGGAGCGGGGACGCTCCGCTGGACCGCAGCGAAATGGGTGCAGGCAGCATTAGCCGGGCTTGGGCCCGCGAAGTTGCCGAAAGTCTCTTCGCCGTATTATTTCCCTCTAACTGCCGCATCTGCGATACACCGCTGGTTAGAATTTCGCGACTCCCGGTTTGCCAGGAATGTCTCGATGCCATGCGCCCCATCTCTGGCGGAATCTGCACCATTTGCGGCGAGCGGATTTTTTCTCCTTATGCGTTGAGCAGTTCCGGAGGCGAGTCGCGATGCGGATTGTGCCGCCGCGTCGAGCCGGCGTTCGTGCGGGCGACGGCGTATGGCAGCTATGAAAGCGGACTGCGCGAACTCGTCCATTTGCTGAAGTATGGCGGAGTGCGCCCGGCTGCAAGCGTTCTTGGACGGATGTTGGCGGAAGCGATCGCAAAGCTGGAACCTGAACTTCCGTCCATGGCCGTGCGGTTGATTCCAGTCCCGCTGCATCGCACCAAGCTTCGCCAGCGCGGCTTCAACCAGGCAGAACTGATCGCGCGCGCGGCGCTGAAAATCAATCCGTCGCGCGATCGCTACCGTTTGTGTGCGGGAGTGCTCGAGAGAAAACGGGATACGACTTCGCAAACTGGACTCACCAGCCACCAGCGTCGAGAAAACTTGCGAGGCGCTTTCGGAGTTGTGCAACCTGAGGCAGTAAAAGGCCGCGAAGTGTTGGTGGTGGACGACGTTTATACGACCGGGGCAACCGTTTCAGAATGCGCCCGTGTGTTACGGCGCGCTGGCGCAACTAGAGTGTGGGTCGCGACCGTAGCGCGCACCCTGAAGATTTCGGCGCAGCATGTCGAAATTACTTCGGGGAGTGAAATTGAGATAGAACAGGGAATCGTAGACGCGGTTCCACTGGCTAGGGCGGTAGGAATCTAAAATATGTCAGGCAGGATGGAATCCGATACAGCGCCAACCAGCAGACACGCCGGCGGCCTGTTTGCGGCGGCGGCGATGCACCGCGACAGCAACGGAAATTCATTGCACGCGCCCGTGCTGGTTCTGAATGCGTCTTATGAACCGATCAACGTGTGCGCCGCGCGCCGCGCTTTGGTTCTGGTGCTCAAGGGCGTGGCCATGACCGAAGAAGAGAATGGGCACTTTCTGCACGCAGCCCGCATCGCGATCCGCGTGCCCTCAGTGATCCGCCTGCTGGAATACCGCCGCATCCCGCATCAGAGCCGAGCTTTGTCGCGGAAGAATATCCTGTTGCGCGACCGCAACACCTGCCAGTATTGCGCCACCGTACTCTCGTCGAGTGAGTTGACGCTCGATCACGTGGTCCCCCGCTCCCGCGGAGGCTCGTCCACCTGGGAGAACCTTGTAGCTTGCTGCCACACCTGCAATCGCCGCAAGGGCAACCAATTTCCGCTCGAAGCCGGGATGAAGCTGATGCGCGAGCCGCGCGCCTTCAACCTCCACACCAGCCGCCACATCATGCGCCTCATGGGAAGATCAGACGATAAGTGGCGGAAGTATTTGTTCTACTAAGGTTAAGGTTTCAGAGTTTCAAGGTTTCAAAGTTTCGAAGTCAGAACCCCACTGACGGCTGATTGAGCCTTGAAGCAATGAGGCATCGTAGGTGAAGCAGTGGCGCGTTCTTATCGCGAGTTGCTGGTCTGGCAAAAGGCCAAAGCACTCGCCGTTCAGATTTACAAAGCTACAGAGCAGTTTCCCAGGACTGAGACTTACGGCCTACATCTCAGATAAGGCGAGCCTCTGTCTCAGTGGCCTCAAATATTGCAGAACGTCAGGGCAGACTCCCGGCGAATTCTTGCACTTCCTGGGGCAGGCGCGGAGTTCTCTGTTAGAACTTGATACCCAACTGGCCATCGCGCTGGATTTGTGCTATCTCAAGCCGGATCAATACGAAATCCTTGATCGTGACACCTACCAAGTCCTTGGCCTGCTAAACCGTCTAATCGAGTCCTTGCGCAAAGGCCGAGCCCAGCCGGAGTCGAAACCTTGAAACTCTGAAACCTTACCTCTGCGGCGGATTCGGCGGCGCGTCCGGCTTCTTCTGATCTGGGTTCTGATCCGGCGGCGCCTTCTGATCCTTTTGATCCCCCTTCGGAATTTCCTGACCCTGATAGAGAATCTTCACACTCGATCCAAAGCGTTTGTAATCCTCATATTTCACGATCTCGCGAATGTGAATGTCGTTCAAGTTGAAGTGCAGCGTGTCATCGGCGCGCGTGTAAACCGGAAACCAGTATTTGCCGTCGATTTGTTGTCTCCATGTGGTGAACTTCGGATACAGATGTTCAGTCTTATTGCCCCTCTTCTTCGTATCGCGAATTTCCGGCACGGCTTGCCCGTAAGTTTTTACGATTTGGAAGTCGTGATCGTCCACCCAGATTCGTCCCTGGAAATAACGCTTCTTGCCCACGATCTGCTTCGGAGCGACGTCAAAGACAAAGCAATGCAACTCGTCCTCCGTCTGTTGTCCCACATAAATAATGTTGTATTCCGGAATTTCGTCGCTGGTAAGCACGAAGGGCAGCTTGTTGCGAAAGTCCTGGACATCACCCTCATCCAGCGAGAGTCCGCCCTGTTCCAAACTCGACTGCGGCGCGAATACGACGTTCTCCAGCCGCCGGCCCTTGTCGTCAAATAGCACATCGAACACTTCGTGATATTCGCCTGTTGTAGTGCTGCCGTCCAAGGTCTTTACCGTGATGTCCTGCCGATAGGTATATTGATCGCGCGCCGCTTTGAATTCCTTTTCCTTCGCGGCGAAGCGCTGGATGATTTCATCAGACGTGATGCCCTTCGGCGGAGTATTTTCCAGCGCACCCTCTTGGGCCAGGATGGGCAAGGCTGGGAGCAGAGAGCTGACGACGACGGCAAAATGCATGAGAATGCGAAGCGGGCGTTTCATAACCCTATTTTATCGAATAACTGAGGCTTCGAGTGATAACGGCGAGTGAAAACGGAAGGAAAGGCCGATCAACGCCTACGGCAAATACCCGACCGCGGCGACCCTCCCCCGACCCCTCTCCGCTCAGTGAGGCCGGGGTGAGGGCGCTGCAGTTCTGCCGCATAGTAGGATGCCTTTTCAGTGAAGGGGTTGCCGTGGATAAAAGCTGACCTCGGCCGTTTGATCGCAAGTCTATACTCACTAAATCTTGTCATTCCGACCGGAGCGAAGCGAAGGGAGGAACCTGCTGTCTTGTGGATTATCGATGCTCCCGGATTTGTCCGCACGCGCGGAACTCGCGCTAGAAGCTAGTAGCTAGCAGCCGTCTTTGCTACACTCATCCGTTTGCCAAGGAGATCGATCTCATGCGCCGTTTTTTTCTTGCCGCTCTAGCCTTCATCACTTTCGCATTCCCCGCCACTGCCCAAGCTAAGCATCCCTTTACCTTCGAAGACATGATGAAACTCAAGCGCGTGGGCGAGCCGGAGGTTTCGCCAGACGGCAAGTGGGTGATCTTCAGCGTGGTCGATGTAGATCTCGAGGCGAACACGAAGACGCCGCACGTGTGGATTGTTCCGCTGGACCATGTGGGGACGGCCGCCCCCGGCCGTCCGGCCGAGCAAAGCTCGGCAGGGTCTTCGTCTGCTGAGCGAATCCTTATCAGCGATCAGGACGCCGACCGTCCGCGCTGGGCGCCGGATGGCAAGAGGTTTGCGTTCATCTCGACGAAAGAAGGTGGATCGCAGGTCTGGATCGCGGATTTCGATGGTGCGGCGGGGACGGTCGCCGGCACGCATAAGCTGACTTCGAATGCGACTGAAGCCGGCGGCGAACTGTGGTCGCCGGATGGGAAGAACATTTTGTTTACATCAGATGTTTATCCAGAATGCGACGGTGAGCCGCTTGCCGAACTCGCATGTAACGGGAGGGAACTCGACGCGCGGGAAAAGTCAAGGGTCAAAGCGTTGGTGTTTGAGCATCTGCTTTTTCGGCATTGGAATGCGTACAAAGAGGGCAAGCGTAGTCACATCTTTGTCGTACCGGCAGATCCTGAACTCAAGATCGAAAAGGAGCAAAACGGGGTTAAGCAGATCAAGCCTCCGCTCCCGGCTCGCGACCTCACGCCCGGCGATTACGACGCACCCGTGTTCTCGCTCGGGGGGCAAGACGACTATGCCTTTTCGCCCGACGGGCAGGAGATTTGCTACACCTCGAATCACGACAAGAATCCGGCAGCGTCCACCAACAACGACCTGTGGATCGTCCCGGTCAACGGAGGCCCGGCCAAAAACATCACCGCCGATAATCCCGCCAGCGACTCGACGCCGCTCTATTCGCCCGATGGCCGCTACATCGCCTACCGCGCCCAACAGCGTCCGGGATACGAGAGCGACCGCTTCCGGCTGATGCTGTATGACCGCAAGACGGGGGAGAAGAGAAATCTGACGGAGAAGCTCGATTCATGGGTCGGATCATTCGCCTGGGCTCCGGATTCGAAGACCATTTTTTACGCTATGGAGCAAGCGGGGACCGCGCAATTCCTACCTTTAAACGCCTCGACGAATTTCACATTCGATCCCAATGATTTGCTGCGGCCGCCAAAGGGTTACGTTGGCGGGCCCATAGCCACCACCGCGAGCGAGGGTGTCGTTGCCGGGGGCGAGGGTGTCGCAAGCGAGGGCGGTTACGAGGACGATCCTGCTGTCACACCTGACGGCCAGCAGATTCTGTTTACTAGAATGTCGATCAGCGCGCCCATCGAGATTTTTCGGACGCCGACGTCTGCCATAGCCGGCTGGCAGACGAACCCTCAACAGGTCACCCACTTCAACGATGCCGTACTGTCACAGGTGGATATGTCGCAACTCCAGTGGTTCAATTTCGTCGGCGCTCACAACGACCACGTCGAAGGCTTCCTGGTCAAGCCACCCAACTTCGATGTCAGCAAGAAATATCCCGTGAAGTTCCTTATCCACGGCGGGCCGCAGGGGGCCTGGGGAGACGATTGGAGCTACCGCTGGAATCCCGAACTCTTCGCCGCCAACGGTTACGTGGTCATCATGATCAACTTCCACGGCTCGACCGGATACGGACAGAAGTTCATCGACGCCATCAACGGCGACTGGGGCGGCGCTCCGTTTGAAGACCTGATGAAGGGCCTCGACTACGCCGAGAAGACTTATCCGTTCATTGATAAAGACCGGGAATGCGCGCTGGGCGCAAGCTATGGCGGATATGCCATCAACTGGATCCTCGGCCACACCGACCGCTTCAAATGCCTGGTGTCGCATGACGGCATGTTCAACGCCGAATCCGCCTGGGGCACGACTGAAGAACTCTGGTTCAACGACTGGGAGTTCAAAGGCACTCCCTATTCGAACCGCGCGATGTATCAGAAATGGTCGCCGCACCAGTACGCCACGAATTTCAAGACGCCGACGCTGGTCATCCACGGCCAGCGCGACTACCGGCTCGACGTGAGTGAAGGCTTGCAGCTTTTTACCACGCTGCAGATGGAAGGTGTCCCGTCAAAGATGCTGTATTTCCCCGACGAAGGCCATTGGGTTCTGAAGCCGCAGAATTCGCAACTCTGGTACAAGACCGTGAACGACTGGGTGGATCAATGGACGAAGAGATAGTCGACTTCAGACCTTAGACTTGCGGAACGGGGTTTGTCGTTCCGACCGAAGGGAGGAACCTGCTGTCTGCCGACGCCGCCAGGGCGCAGTTTTCTCTTACGGAAAGCTCTCCATCAGATCCTCCAGCGAGGCTGCCGCTCCTGCCGAAACTTGGATTTCGATCTCCAACGTTCCCGTAAACGATCCCGCAGTCGGGACAAGACTTGCCAGACCATTGGCATCGCTCTGCACGCCCACTTGGGTCGAACCTAGAATGATTGGCATTGCTGTTTGTGTGCCGGACGAGCTACTCGTTTGCGGAATTGGGTCGTTCCCAACCGGACGTAGCACGGTTGACTGGAACAACACGCTCGCTGCGAGTACGGGATTGGGTGGCGTGGAAGAGTCGGTCACGCGGACGGTCAGAGGCTGGAACGCCGTCCCCGCAACGATCTGGCCCGCCCCAGCTACCGGCTGTAATTTAAGTTGCGCCTGCGACACAGCATTCACATTGATATTTTGGCAGGGGTTGTTTGCCTTCCCCACGCAAGCACTCACCGTGATTCCGGCGGTGAAGTTGGTGAGCGCGAGAGTGACGGTTGCGTAACCATTGCCGCCGGTCACGGTGCTGGCGAAGGGCGAGGATGCCGAGCCGAGGAAAAAGTTCACGCTGACACCATTCTGCGGTACGCCCAGGCTTACCACCCGCGCAGTAAGCGGCACGCTAAGCGATGCTCTCGAGGCGATCCAGAGGTAAGGTGTGGTGACTTCGATGTCGGAGGCCGTCCCGGAACAACTAACACATCCGTCCAGCGTTCCAGCGACCGACTGCGCAGGAGTGTAGACGCCGGGGGCGAGCGTGGCCGTGATAGTGGCAACGCCGATCGTCGTGGGCGTAACCCAAGTGGAGGCCATGCCGCTTTCATCGGAAATGTTTGAACAACTGGACGCGCCGCTGCAGACGGAGAGTATTGCGCCGTTGGTGGTCGTCCAACCCACCGTTGCACCGTTTACGGCGGTCACGCCATCCGATGCGACCACTCGCACGCTGACGGGCTTGGTGGCCTGCGTGCCCAGCGGCGTCTGCGGGTTCGATCCCTGTAGCAAGACCAACTTGTCGGTGGCTGCGGCCCCGACGGTGAGCGCATTGGTCATGTTGGAGAATGTGCCGCTAACCGGATCGTTGATGGTAATGGTTTGTGGCCCATCACTTTGGGCGGGAACCGCCGCCAGAATCCGGCCGGCATTAGTTGCCACCAGCGGCAGGGTGATGTTTCCGACAGATACCATGAGGCCGGGCGCAAAGCCCGTGCCCTGCAAAGTGACCGTACCGCCCATCACCGAGACGCGCGCTGGCGTCACAGAGTCCCCGTAGAGTACGTGCGCGTGGTAGTGATAATCGGGGCGCCCGTCACCCCGGAGGTCCGAGATGCCAATGATAAAGCGATTCGAACTGAGGATCTGCGCACTGAGAAGGCTCATGCCGAATGTCTCCGAGTTAAACGGAGCGGTTGTAAAAGACGGCGGAGGCATGCCCTGGGCATCGCCCAGCGTCCATATGCCGACCACGGGAGCAGCCTTCGACTCACTGGGGACGCCGCTCTCATCCAAGGCGGTGATGGCCACCGAAACAGTACGATTGGTTTGAGCGGCAATGACGAAGTAGCCGACATCGCCATAGCCGCTCAACGAGCCAATCCAATCACCGGGGGAGGGAATCGGTGCGGGAGCGCTCCAGGTCTCGCTAGCGGCCCACGAAGGCACGGCCTGCGCGCTGCCGGACATCACAATGTCCTGCTCGAAGTCGCCGCCCGCGCCCACCGTCACCACTATGGGCTCCATAGTTCCGGATGGCGCAACTTGCGATGGATTATAGGGCCCCACGCCGGCGGACCACAATGGATCAAGAGCTTCAACTGCGAGCTGGTATTGCGCGGTCCCAGCGCCATTCGGGATCGGCAATCCACCAAGATCGAAGAAGCCTTCCAAAGTCTGGTCCGATGAGCCGAACTCGGAGTAAGCATTGCCCAAGGGATCGTCCAAGCTGGTGATGGGATTGCCAGCATTGCCGGTGAACAGGAATCCGGAGACGGAGGACGCGGCATACTTATGCGATGGCAGCCCGGTGGAAGGATCAATCCAACGCGCGAACACGTTCACACCCTGCATCGGTTGGCCGAGTCCGCCGACATGATCGACGAAGTAAACCGAGCCGTGAATGCGGGCATTGCTTGACGTGCTGGCAGGATACAGCCGCGAGAGCGCCGCCACGTCATCGGAAGAAAGCTGGTACGGGTTAGGGTAGCAGACAGTTATCGGCACGCAACTGGACAAGTCCATGTAATGCATGACGGGAAATCCTGCGAAGTCATCCGGAGTCGGCGTCGGATTGCCGGTGATTACATTCAGGTTCATCTGTGACCAGTCCAGACCAAACACACTGCCGAGGACGCGTACCAGCCGGTATTCAACATCAGTAAGTTGCGACGACTGCAAGGCGCACTGGCCGTTGATAACTACCAGGGCATGGAGAAAATTTGCTCCTGCACCGAAGTTGTCTACACCACCGAAGACGGCATTCGAGAAGCATTGTGACGGATCGCCTGCGCCGGTGCCAAGCAAAGCATCCGTGACCGACCCGTCGTAGTCGTAAACGATGCCCACTGGGTCTTCGGTTGCAGCGGGTGTGATGTCAGCGGGGGCGGTGACCGTTCCGCCCGAATCAGCGGCAATGTTGCTGCCGTTAACGTCTTCGGCGAGTTGACCGGCGCTGGTCGCCGTGAGTGCCGCAGTGGAAACCGAGGTCCATTGACTGAAGGCGTTGGCGACGAACGCATTGGCCGCCGAGTTGGGCAGAATGGGGCTGAGATCCCCCTGATCGGTGTAATAGTTAATCTGGCCTAGTGACCACGTAATGGGTTGACCCATAGCCGAAGAGTTGAAATAGCTTGAGCCTGCAATAAACCTCGGCTCGCCGGCGCAGGACACTCCCACGAAAACAAACAACATCGCCAAGGCTTTCGCCAGCCGGAATAGAGAGAGCGCTCCGCGTACGAGGTTGGTTTTCGTGGTCACGTTTGGCTCACTCCTCCCGACTGGATCGCTGCACGGCTAAGGAGAAGTCGGCATACGGGGCGATCGTTTTTCCGCCAAGGATAGGATCTGTTGCCAGCAAGTGAATGTGCTGTGGAGTCAGCAAGATCTCGCCCTCGTCTTTGACCGCGAATCTGCCGATGGGGCCGGCTACAGGACTAGTCAGGCCCAGTCGACTCGGGGAGTACAAAAACAGAAGCACGCGTTCGCCGACGCGGTAGCGTTCGCCGCGGTTCCAAAGGCCAGCCCACTCGTGAATCGTCAGGTCTTGACCTGTCGAAGTGCCACGCATGGCATGCTCCACCTTGAAGGTAACCGTCGTGGATAGAGCGCCTTTGGATGAAGGGTGTCGCGCGACAGAGGTTACGCGGCCTGAGAAGATAATCCCGGCAGCCCTAACGACTTGCGGAAAAACGATTGGCCGGGGGAACCCTGGATCACGGCCGACTGGATAACGACCAATTGGATCACGATTAACCCGATATGGGCCAAGTGGATAGGTACCAATTGGATCACCGCCAACTGGATCGCGCCCTGGCCGAAGAAGAGGCGCGTCGGGCTCGGAGTAGCTCCATGGAGCCGCGTTAGGCGTCAGGATAGGGGAGCGATCGCCAGCATCCTGCGCGTGCAACAACGCAGCAACGAGAATCAACAAAAAAGCGGCGAGCAGACGCCAACCAGTCCCGGTCATAGCCGTCACCTGGGAACGAATGTCTGCTCAGAGGGTTCTGGGAAACCGACGCCATCGTAACTGGTTGTGTGGAGACCCTGCGGTGACGGATGTCACAACCACCCTGTGGATTACAAGATTCATTCCGGTTTTGAGTCTTATCAGGTGGACCCAAGCTCTGCGAAAGTAAGCGGAGCACGCGCTAATCTCCTGGCGCAATGTGCCGATAAGCTCATAAGAACGGAGCCTCGCGTGAAGATTCTCCTGGTGGACGACAGCAAACCTCTGTTGCACGAAAACGCGCGGGTGCTTCACAAAGCTGGATATGAGGTGGTCTGCGCGGAGGACGGCGAGTCTGCCCTGAGGCTGGCGCGGACACAGGCGCCCGACTTGATTCTCCTTGATATGATCTTGCCGAAAGTCAGTGGTCCGGAAGTGTTGAATCGCCTGAAGATGGATGCTGCCACTGCTGAAATTCCCGTGATCGTCCTTAGCAGTCTCACCGAGAAGAACCGGCAAAAACTGATTGAAGCGGGCGCCGAAGATTATGTCGAGAAGAACTCGTTGACGCCGGCCGTGGGCGTGAACATTCTTCCGAAGATCCTGGAAAATATTGTCTGCCGCATCAACCGCAAACGCGGCGTCGCCTTCAGCAGCATTCCGCTGGATAAGTAGAGTCGCGTCGGCGGGTTGGGCTTCGAATCCAACCATAATAAATCCGAGCTAAAATAAATCCGAACTAGCGAGCGCGCCCCTGATGCTCTTCCGCGCTTAGATGGGCGCCAGCCAGCAGTAGCAGCCCGGTAAGAAAGGCCCAAAACATCATGCTGACTGACAGCGCGAAGGGGCCGTAGACCTCAGCGAAATTTAGCCGAGGCAGGGCCAATATGTAGCCATACTTCAGCGCTTCTGAAAGTAGTCCCATGATGATTGCTGTCGGAAGCACGGCGCGAGCAGGAACCTTGCCATTCGGCAATACCCAATAAATCAGGAAGAAGATAGCGATGCTGGTTGCGACGGCGAAGACTTTCATCACGATAAATCCCGCCACGCGAACAAATCCCGTACCGTGGCCGCGCAGCAGGAATCCCATAAGGGCCACGTTACCCGCGGTCATGGCGATAGAAAGCATTGCCAGCGTCCCACAGCCCAACGCCAGTCCGAGCGAGATCAATTGATTTCCCAGGTACGAGCGATTGTTGGGAAAACGCCAGATGCGATTGAGCGCAACCTCGAGTGGCATAAATACGCCGGTCGAAGTCACCAATAAAATAATGAGCGAAACCACCTGGACGCGGTGACGTGTGTCCACCATCGCGTTCAGGTTGCGAATCACGAACTCCTGGCCGGCGGGAAGATAGTCGCGCAACAACTCAACCACCACGTCGTACATGACGCGGGAATGAAAAACGCGCCGCACCAGCGTCATCACCAGCACTACAAAAGGGAAAAACGAGAGAATCGCATTGGCCGCAACGGAGAAGGCAAAGGTATGCACGTCCGTGCGCAGGAGGTACTTCACCGTAGAAATCGCCATGCCGGAGGAGTGTGCTCGTCCTCGCTGGGGCGGGAGGTACGAGATGCTCTCTGCGGGATCGGATGCGCCATCCGTGACTTGATCGGGCACCATCTTCACCAATCCTATCAAAGGGTTGCAGCGAGCCCCGGGTTTCCTGGCGAACCAAGGTTCTAAGGCTGCAGCGTGCCGTTTCTTATACTCTGTTAAAGATTAGAATGTGACCGCCGGTTATTTTAGTGGTCTTCCCACTAATTTTTCTTGCGAAACGATTTAATACTCCTTATTATCTCTGGCTTGTAACCGACGAAAGTCGTAGCATGGTTTTTTTGTAAGGCAGGTTGATGTCTTGAGCAGGGCAGTAGAAATCAGCGCCGATCGTCAGGCTCCGGAGTTTCGCGCCGCATTTTCTTCATGCGTTGTCGAATCAGGAGTCTTTTTGTTTGGGGCAATTTCTTCTGCACTGAGAGACGCAACCGAGTTCCACTGGATTTCCTGAGGGGGCGCTCCGGTTTGCCCGGAGCAATAAAACAGGAGGGCTGGGGAACTATTCTTAATGATTAAGGGAAAGGAGTTTTTTGTGAGAGAGAAGGGAACAGTAAAGTGGTTCAACGGGGCGAAAGGATATGGCTTTATCCAGCGCTCCACGGGTGAGGACGTTTTCGTACACTTCTCCGCGATTCAGGAGAACGGCTACCGCTCGCTCAACGAGGGTGAGACCGTGGAGTTTGATCTGCTCAAGGGCCCCAAAGGCTTCCAGGCGGGCAACGTCGTCCGCGCCTAACCCGCCGGTTCTAGATTCTCAACCCTCCCGGGAAGCGGGAGGGTTTTTCGTTCATGCGTGCGAGTGGCGGCACGGGGATACAATTGTCTGCGAAAGAGAGGGCGCCATGTATTTACGCAACCTTTCCTCATTTTTTCTAGCTGCCGCGCTTGCCGGGTCCGCAGCCGTGGGAACGCTGAATGTACGGATACAGGAATACGAAGTGCCAACCCCGAAGTCTCGGCCACACGATCCAGCCCTCGCCCCCGACGGCTCACTTTGGTACACCGGACAGGGAGCTAACAAACTCGGACGGCTCGATCCGAAGACTGGAGAATTTAAAGAATACGCACTCAAGACGCCCGGCTCTGGCCCGCACGGGCTGGTCGCGGACAAGAATGGCGACATTTGGTTCACCGCGATTTCAGGAGGATACATCGGCAAGCTTGATCCAAAGACCGGTGAGATCGCGGAGTTTCGCCCCGGCGACGGAACGAAGGACGGAACAAAGATCGATCCGCATACGCCGGTGTTCGACCACGATGGGATTCTGTGGTTTACCAACGAAGAAACTAACTACATCGGGCGTCTCGATCCGGCGACCGGCAAAATTACCCTCACCAAAGTGCCTACTCCGCACGCTGTGCCCTACGGCATCGTGATCCTGCAGAACAATACGCCTTTCTTTTGCGAGTTCGGCACGAACAAGCTGGCAAGTATTGATCCAGGCACGATGAAAATAAGGGAATACACTTTGCCGGCAGCCGGAGCTCGCCCGCGCCGCATCGCATTAGCTCCCGACGGAACAGTTTATTACACTGATTACGCGCGTGGGTTCTTGGGGCACTTCGATCCGTCCCCGGGAACGTTGCTGAAAGAATGGCCTTCGCCGGAAGGCTGGGAATCGGAACCCTACGGAATCGCGATCATGAAGGACGGCGAGGTTTGGTACAGCGAGTCGGGCGTGAAGCCCAATACGCTGGTCAGGTTCGATCCTAAATCGGAGAGCTTCAGTACCCAGGCAATTCCATCCGGGGGCGGTGTCGTCCGCAATATGGTGGCAACTCCCGATGGACGGCTTTATCTGGCATGCAGCGGAGTAAACAAGGTCGCCGTGGTCAATCTGAACAAAAATGAAAATGCTTCTGCGATTACGGGAGCTGGCGCAGCTTTGCACCATCACGACTGAGGGCGCCACGTGAGATTGCGACCGGAATTCCAGCCACCTTTTCCCGATTTGTCATTCCGACCGAAGCCGGACCCTGAGCGAAGTCGAAGGGGACGCCGGAGTTCAGCCCGAAGGGCAACGCAATATGAGCAAGACGACTTCTTCCAGCACAACGCTTAGGCCTATGACGCCTGCGGCCGTCGAGGCAGCCGCCCGTGCCTAATCGGGGTCCGGGCAATGCTCCGGTCAGGATCAATCTCGCTCAGTCTGAAGTCCCTCTCCGCCGGAGGTTACGGTAAGAACCGCAGCCTGGGACTTCGCTAAGTTGACTAACTCCGCAATGTAAGTACGCGTCTGCAAGCGTTGGCGGAACAACATAGGTCCCTGTCAGAGGCACTCATAACTGTTGGGGGAAGCCGTAGTAATATGGCCGACTTATAGGAGGTGTTAGTTGCGATTCGAGGGTCCGAAAAGTATTTTAGAAAGTGTGCAATAATCGCCGCATCTTAATTGGCGCGACCTCGCCTGCAAAGAGCATCCGTGCAGCACCGCCGCTCTTTGCTGCAAGTTCGCGATAGGAGGCTGTATGGACACTTCGAAGCTGAACGCTGACCAGAAAGCTCTACTGGCAGGATTGGAAAAGCGGGCCGCCCAGAACCTGGACCGCGGCCTCACGGCGAAGGCCCTGCAGCAGCAATCGTCCTATTTGCAAGACTGCGAACAACAACTGATCAATCTGATGAGCATCCCGCAATTGCCTCCTCTTGCGGATGGAAATATCGAGTTCGGGCTGGTGCTCTATGGTATCCAGAAATATCTGCCCACCTGGATTAGCGGTCTGTTCCCCGCCCCCAAGATAAGGGATGCCATGCTGCAGCAGTGGAATGACCAACTGCAGAAGGACGGCCCAGTAGCCATGGATGACGGCACGCTGGTGGGATACGACTTATGGGAGGTCATGGACCGCGGATGGTTGTTCCCCTTTGTTCTGCGCCTGCTGCAGACTTCCATCGGCGAGAAAGTGTATTTGCAGGTACCGATCCATCCTTTTGGGTCAAACCCGTACTCCGCCACTATCCAACAGGATTCGCTGAAAATTGCCCTGATGGGCGACTGGGGTACCGGCATTTGGAACGACAACAACACTCAGGGGCCGGCGGCGCAAATCCTAAAACAGATCCAGGTCATAGCGCCCGACATCCTGGTCCACCTTGGCGATGTCTACTATTCGGGGACAAGTATAAATCTGCCTTTTGGGGTCAACGCGTTCATGCTATTCGTCGCTTCGACGCTGAACGATTCGAGCGGTTGGAAAGGTTGGAATAAAGTCGTCTACGACATTAATGAAGAAAACGACCGTCTGGTAATGTCCTGGTCGTCGCCTGCGCCTAAGCAGAGTCTTACGCTCAACTCCAATCACGAGATGTATTCCGGCGCCAACGGCTATTTCCCGGCGCTGACCGCGGCTCCTTTTGCCCAGCAGAACGCCACCAGCTATTTCATGCTGATCTTCCAGGATTGGGTAATCCTCGGCCTCGACTCCGCCTACTTTTCCCCGGATTTTCTATACATGAACGGCCGGCTGCAGAGTGCCGCCAACCAAAGTCAGGTAACCTGGATCCAGGGCCTGGTCAGCAGTGGAAAGCTCAAGAACAAGAAGGTGATCGTGCTCACCCACCACAATGGCCTGACCTTTGATGGCTTTCCAGTCCCCGGTTACAAGCCGCTCGAATCCGATAAGCCCCAACCCAATCTGTACGACGACCTTTCCGGGGCGTTGGGCCGCGACCCCGATTACTGGTACTGGGGCCACATTCACAACGGCATCGTCTACACCAAAAACATCAGTCTGTCGCCGTCCAAGCAGACTGCCACGCTTTGCCGCTGCCTGGGTCACGGCGCGCTGCCGTTTGGGAGCGCCTACCATTGGCTGAAAAACCAATCGGGGAAGGAGGAAAAATATCCGCTCGGCAAGATGCTCACCGGACCGAACCCTAACATCGCGTATTACGCGCAAACACTCCTGCAGAACCCGCCACCACCGGCTCCGCCGCTGAATCGGGTCAAGAACGGCTTCGCGGTGCTTACGTTGAAGGCCGGTTCAATCAAGGAGGAGGTGTACGAGCAAGGCACAAGCACGCCCGTTTGGACGTCGGGCGCATGAGAGAGGTCTGCGCAGGAGGTCGCTGGGTCGAATCATGGTTGGAATTTACAGGCGCCGAAGATACTCCGAGCACGAAGCATAACCGTTCCTTAGATATCGCTATGAGGATCGGGCGATCCCGAGCACTAATCTCGGAAAATCAATTAAGACCTCACGTCTTGTCGAAGACAAATGTCGGGAATAAAGTCGCCTCACCGCACTTCCACCGACAGCAAATCCCCATCCGACAATCCACCGGGTTTGTAGTTCACCGAGACCGACCGGTTATTCCAGGCGCACGAGAACGAATCGGCTCCGATGAGCAGCAGCGATTTGTAGTCTGCGGTACGCAGCTTTAAAACAACTCCGCCAGTGGCTATGGTAAGAACTGCGGTCGGCGCCTGCGAGCAGTCCACGCCCACCAGTCGGCCTCGGACAAACTTTGCAGGTCGCCTGTCTGCCGTTGTGGAGTGAGCGGCCTGTTCGGCGGAGCGCTTGGCTGCGTCCTGCTCCAGCACATCGAAAGGAGAACTCTGATTCGACAGCTTCTTGGCCGATGCTGCCTCGGAAATCCCGTACTTCTGCTCGGTTGAAAGCCGTCCCAGGCGCTCGCGAGCTTCGGCGGCGACCTGGGCGTTCTCACTGGTTTCGAGCCGTTCCAGCAGAGCGCGCGCAGCATCCCATTTTTTATCCGACTCGTAGATTTCCGCCAAATGATAAACATAGTGCGTGTTGCGCGGACTGAGCTGCATGGCCGCACGCTCCGCCTGCATCGCCGCCACCGGCCCACCACCTTCCATGCGCGCAAGCGCCAGCAGGTCATAGGCATCGGCCATTTCCGGATACCACTCGAGCACGGCGCGCAGATCCTGCATCATGTTAGGCAGGCCCTGGATATCGGTTTTCTTCGCCTGCGCCATGCGATACTTCAACACAGAAAGGTAGTAACGAATCCACATATCGCGCTGGTTGAGGGCGGCAGCGTCACCCAGTTCTTCGAGTGCGGCATCGAACTCGTTGCGCTGCAGATAGTCCCAGCCGAGAGCGCGATGGGCGATCTCGTTTCCCGTCGCGCTAACCAGCGTTTTTTCTTCAGTTTCGCTCTGTTTCTCGCTGCCTTTGTTGCTGGACGTTTTCGTCGCGGCCGGACCGGGTCCGGTGGCGAGCGCCTGCAATTCCTGCAGCCCTGCTTCGCGGCGATCAGGAATTCTCACTTTCATCTCAGCAGCTATGGCGCGAGCGTCCGTCTCCGGGATGGTCTTGGCATTGATCACACTGTCGTTCGGCGCGACGAGCTGCGGGAACTGGTAAACCTGCGGCGCGTTTCTCTGGGAAGCGGCTTGCCGGGAGGCGTCGAGCGCCGTGAACAGCGGCGTGAGCGAGTGGAAATAATCTTTTACAGCCTGGTCGAATTGAGCGGGCGTCACGCCGTAGGCTTGATGGATGGCATCGTCCACGGGAACATGACGGTTCTCGACCAAATCAAAATAGGTTCCGGTCTCCGGCAGCTTTTTCTCGTGGATTAAGTAATGCACCATCATCCACGACTGGGCATAGTAGAGCGTATGGCGCGTTGCTTCCGTATAGGTTGAAGTGTCATGCTTCATCGTCAGCAGATCGGGAAGCGTGAGCCAGACCTGTCCGCTGAGCAGCTCGGTGAACGACTTTCCCGGAGTCCGCGCGTCCTGTTGGCTTGGCAGCAGATTATCGCTGAAGGCGGACTGCAGCTCAGGATCGCTGCCGATTTCTACCCGCTTATCGTCGACGCGGATCGAGCTGAAATATTCGGCCAGCCCTTCGTCGAACCACCCCTGCACCGGCGGGTAGTTGTAGGTCAGCAGCATTTGCGCGAAGTCGTGGGCGACCGCGCGCCAGGATTCTTCCTCGAACAGGTTCAGCACAATGAAGTTCTGGTCCTCCCCGGGAACAAAAAAGCCGGGGAAGCTGATGGGCTGGCCCTGCCGCAGGGGCGCGCTCTGGTAGTAGGTTTTGTCGCTCTTGAAGGCCAGTATGGTCAGCGGGAGCGGTTCGTTGAGCCGCTCCTTCATAAGCAACGTGGCAAAGAAAGCCCGCATCTGTTCAAATCGCAGCGCGACTTCGCGGCCTTTCTTATCGCCGGCGTCGGTGATGACCGTAAAATGGGTCGAGTGGATTTCGAGCCACGGAGATTGCTCGGCGCCGTGGGCGGACGCGCTCAGGAGAATGCCCAGAAGGATCGCCGGAAGCCATGAAATCGGGATGGGACCAGTGCGAGCCATGCGCATTCCCCGGCGGCGCGGGCAGTTGCTGAAATGCTAACACGGAGTTCGCCCGATGGTGCAATCAACAGAAGAGAGGATGTAATTGACGCGGCGAAGCCAAAAGAAGTTAAATGAATGAAGTTCAATTGCTAACGACTGACCGGCTCTTGAACGCACGCACGGCCGAACCCAGGGGAACGATTACGTAGGAGTGATTTCCTTGCGAAGTGCCGACGGTCCTGCGCCCTACCCGAAGTCTCAGGCTGCACGTGCTCGTGTGCGACTCCAACGCCTGATATTTGCCTCGGCGATTCTTCTTGCGGGTACGTGTTTTTGCGGACAAGAGTCCTTTGCTCAGAACCTTTCTTTTGCTCAGAATCTGGAAGCTGAAAATCAGTCGAACGTCGTCCGCGGTACCGTAGTCAACGCTGTCACTCACGAACCCATCGGCCGCGCCCTGGTTCACTCTTCTGACAATCGATACGCGACGTTTACCGATGGCGAGGGACATTTCGAATTCACCTTGCCCAAAGCATCCGACGAGAACGCAGGGGCGGGTTCCTCCGGCGGATTCGTCGTGCGTGTCACTTCACTCATTACGCTAATGGCGCGCCAGCCTGGTTTCCTGGAGGGGCAAAATGGAGGGAGAGCAGTCGAGGCATCGCCCGGAAGCGAGATTACGATCCCTCTGATTCCGGAGGCGTTGATAAAAGGGCGAGTCAGTCTTCCGGCGGCGGATCCGGTTCGCGGCATCAACGTGCAGCTCTTTTTCAGGCAGGTGCAGGATGGCAACCTGCGATGGATGTTGAAAAGTTCAGCCCGCACTAACTCGAATGGCGACTTCCGCTTTGCCGAACTTGATCCCGGCACCTATAAGGTGTTCACGGGCGAGCTGTTGGACAATGATCCGGAAACCACGATTCCAGGCGGTCAACTCTATGGCTTCCCGCCGGTTTACTATCCCGGCGCCAGCAATTTTGCCGGAGCTTCTCCAATTCAGCTGACGGCCGGCCAAATTGTTCAGGCCGACATATCCCTGGTTCGCCAGCCCTACTATCCCGTAAGGATTCCGGTGGTCAATGCCGAACAAAATGGGGGATTGAATGTTACCGTATCACTGCAAGGACAGCGCGGCCCCGGCTTTTCGCTAGGCTATAACCAGGCAAAGGATGCGATTGAAGGCAGTTTGCCAAACGGAAAGTATCTCGTGGAGGCATCGAGCTTTGGGCAGAACTCGACGAACGGCTCGGTGAACTTGACGGTCGCGGGCGCGCCGGCGGAAGGTCCCAGCATGGTGCTTGCTCGAAACAACTCGATCAGCGTGAATGTTAAAGAGGAATTCACTTCCACAGATTCGACGGCAAATGGGACCACAATGACCTGGACCATAGTGTCCGGAGGGCGAAGCTTCGCCATGCCAAAGCTGCGGCTCGACTTAGACCTTCGCGCTGACCCCGTGGAAGGGGACTTCGAGCAGCACCGAGGCGCCGGACAGCTTCGTCTTCCTTCCGGACCGAACGATGATTTGATGGTCCTCGAAAACCTTGCGCCCGGGCGATATTGGCTACGACCACAAGCGCGCCGTGGCTACGTGGCCTCGGCGACGATGGGCGGGACCGATTTGCTGCGCGAACCGTTGGTGGTGGTGCCCGGAGCGAATACTCCCATCGACATTACGTTGCGCGACGATACTGCTGAGTTGGAAGGCATGCTGCTCGGTCTTTCCCCAACTTCGCCCGCCTCTTCGCCCATCTCAGGCCGCTGGTCTCCACCTGGCTTTATCTATTGCATTCCCTTGCCGGATAGCCCGGGGCAGTTTTTGGAGATTTCGGCGTCTCCCGATGGGAAGTTTGATTATCAAATGGTGACGCCGGGGGCTTACCACGTTATAGCCTTTAGCAGCGAACAGCGAGATCTTCCTTATCGAGATGCAGAAGCGATGAAAGCATATGAAACGAAGGGGCAGGTGGTCCACCTCGCCGCCGGCCAGAAAGTAACATTGCAGTTGCAGATCACCCAGGGCAGCGAGTAAGACCTGGCAGGCTGTCGGAGAACAGGCGGAAAGTACACGTCACCACGAGTGCATAAATGAGTGCAAATGCATGAATCCCCGCAAATGCGTAAATCACCGTGGAAGAGCGGCGCTTCAGCGCCGCGTAAGTCGCGTAAAACCAATCGGGGTTTAGCCCCAGTGGTCGTCCTGGGCCGCGGGTTCTGCTTGGCGATAATTCTATTCCTGGATGTTCTTTATCTACCCGAAGCCCAATCCTTTCCTGCCTCACAGAATCCAGCCGCTCTCGCAGCCGTCCCCTCGGGCTACAGAATCGCCGGAACCGTAGTCAGTAAAGCGGACGGCCGACCTCTGGCCCGTGCGCGAATTACCGTGCGGGACGCGATCGATCCCAAGAAGTTTCTCTCCATCGTCACGGCTGAGGACGGTAAATTTGAGTTCACCGGACTGCCGGCGGGAAAGTATTCGCTGACAGGAGCGAGACGGGGATTCATCTCCGCCAGCTACGATCAGCATGATCAATATTCCACCGCAATCGTGACCGGAGCGGAGCTCGACACCGAGACGCTGGTGCTCCGCCTTGCGCCGGACGCAGTGATTACTGGTAAAGTACTCGACGAATTCGGCGAGCCGGTTCGCCACGCCACGGTGCAACTGTATTTCGACGATCACAGCAGGGGTGTAGATCAGATTCGCCAGTCTCGCGGCGCGCAGACCGATGATCTGGGAGAGTATGAATTTACTCCACTCAGGCCCGGCACCTATTTTCTATCAGTCAACGGCACGCCGTGGTACGCCGTTCACCCTCCTTCAGAAGCCGCAAGCTCGGGCTTGCGGGGTTCAGAATTAGGTTCAGAGTCAGGTTCAGAATCGGTAACCGATCAGCAGACAGAGTCTCCGGCGGCAATCGATCGATCCCTTGATGTCGCCTATCCGATTACGTACTACCCGGATGCGAGGGACGCCGACGACGCCATGCCGATACCCATTCGAGGAGGCGAGCGAGTGGAGGCCGACTTCCACCTGAGTCCGGTTCCCTCCCTTCGTCTGCGGTTTCGTACGCTGGACAATGGCAAGCACGGATACAGTTTTCCGCAGCTTGAGCAACCCACATTTGACGGCTCGACGACATCTGTCCAGGGCAGCGGCGTAAACGTGGTGGCGCCGGGCGTCATGGAGATCGCGGGCATTCCAGCAGGCCGCTACAATGTCCGACTGGGCGGAGGAACAGTCTCTCAAATGAACGGAGTCGATCTTGAAAAAGACGGAGAAGAAATCGATGCCTCCAAGAGCGAGGCGGTCAGCAGCGTCAAATTTTCCGTGCAAATACCGGGGGAGCCCACGCTTCCCCCGCACCTTACAGTAGGACTACGTTCTGGAAATAGAATGGTTGCTGCTTCTCAAGCCGTCGATTCTAAAGGCGAAGCGGAACTCCAGCAGGTCACCGTTGGGAAATATGAAGTCATGGTCTGGGGTGGTGACAAGCCCTACTCCATCTCCCATATTTCAGCCGAAGGCGCCGAACTCACAGGTCATACTCTTAATCTGGCGGCAGGCTCTGCTGCGTCCGTTTCGCTTACCCTTGTGGGCGGCAGCGTGGAAGTACAAGGAACGGCCAAAAGCGCTGGCAAGGCGGTCGCCGGAGCCATGGTGGTTCTTGTACCGCAAAGTCCGGATACCGACCACGATCTATTCCGCCGCGACCAAAGCGATCTGGATGGCACTTTCAGTTTGCACAATGTAGTTCCCGGGCCTTATACGCTCCTCGCGATCGAAAACGGATGGGACTTGGACTGGTCACAGCCCGGAGTAATCGGAGCCTACTTGAAGCGCGGTCGAAAGATTCAAGTCGGCAATCAAGCAGGACGGCCAATGAACGTCGCGGAAGCAATCGAAGTTCAATCCAAATAGATGGACTTTCACAAACCCGCTAATCCGCGAATGGATGAGTAAGTTCTGGGGTGGCTCAATTTGAATTTTTTCGGCCTATAGTTTGGGGTCATCCTGAGTGCAGCCGTTTTTCAGGCGGAACGAAGGATCTCCCACTGGGCGTATCTATGGGAGATCCCTCACGCGGCTGGAGTACGCCGCGTTTCGGGACGACGGCCTCGTAGGAGAATAAATTGAGACTGAGCCACTACCGTGAGTTCTGGATAAGCCGTTTCTAATCGCCGCTGGCATGGTTCTGCGTTGGCACCAGAACCAGCCGCGGACGCGCTTCCGCAGGCCGCATCTGTGACGCACGGCCGCAAGCCTGCAGAATGCCGATCACTGCCGCGTAAGCCGTGAGCACGCCAATTCCAACGGAGAGCACTACCGTGAGGCAGAGAATCAGAGGCATGAAGTACGAAATCACGATCAAACCACCCTCATTTAATTGCAGTAATCAGATGCCGCGAGCGCAACTTCCGTCTATGCGGTTTCTTCAATCTACCTGCGTTGACGCCCGCCGCTATTGACGATTAAGATACGGAGTAGAGCTGCGCAGTTCTACTGTCGGACAACTTTGTAACCCTGTCGACATTACGGAAGGCCGATCCAGCCCGGAGTTTTCAGACAATAACTAAATGGCTATTACCAGAATCTCGGTGCGCGGGGCGCGCCAGCACAACCTTAAGAATATTGACGTTGAGATTCCCCGCAACACCCTCACCGTGGTGACCGGCCTGAGCGGCTCGGGCAAGTCCTCTCTCGCCTTCGACACCATCTACGCGGAGGGCCAGCGCCGCTACGTCGAGACGCTCTCGACTTACGCGCGGCAATTTCTGGATCAGATGGAGCGTCCGGATGTAGATTCGATTGATGGTTTGAGCCCGTCGATCTCGATTGAGCAGAAGACCACCAGCCGCAGCCCGCGTTCGACAGTAGGCACGATCACCGAAATCTACGATTATCTTCGCCTCTTGTTCGCTTCCATCGGGGTACCGCATTGTCCCAAGTGCGGCCGTCCCATCAGCCGCCAGTCGGCCGAACAGATCGTCCAGCGCGTGATGACGCTCACTCCGGAAGACCGTGTAATGGTTCTCGCGCCCATCGTCCGTGGCCGCAAGGGCGAATTCAAGAAAGAGATGGAGACGCTGCTGAAACATGGCTACACTCGCGCCCGCGTCGACGGCGAAATCGTGAATCTCGACGACGACCTCAACCTCGACAAGCGCAAGAACCACACCATCGAAGTGGTAATCGATCGCCTTCTGGTGAAGCCGGGCATCGAGCACCGTCTTGAAATGTCCGTGGGACTTGCGATGAAGCTTGCCGGAGGCCTGGTGCAAGTGGCCGTGGTCGGCGGCGATGAACAACTTTATTCTGAAAAACTCGCCTGCCCCGATTGCGGCATTAGCGTGCCGCAACTCGAGCCTCGCTCGTTTTCCTTCAACAGCATGTACGGAGCCTGTCCCGAGTGTCACGGCCTTGGCAGCCGCTACGATTTCGATCCGGCAAAAGTCATCACCGATTGGTCAAAGCCGCTGCTCGATGGCGGACTTGGGCCGGGTTCAGCTTCGCAGGGCCTGATCCATGCTTTGCAAGTGACTGCCGCGGCGCATGGCATTGACCTGAACACGCCGTTCGAAAAATTTCCGGACAAGATTCAGGATCTGTTATTGAACGGTGAATCCGGCCGAGGGAGAACCGGCTTTCGCGGAATCTTCGGATACCTGAAACAGAATCTCGAAGACTCCACTTCAGAAAGCTATCGCGACTGGCTGATGGATCACATGTCCGCAAGCGAATGTCCGGCGTGCCACGGCAAACGTCTGCGGCCAGAAAGCCTCGCCGTCAAAGTAAAGGGCATGTCGATTGCCGACTTCACTGCGCTCCCGATCTCGAAAGCGCTGGAGGTCGCGAGGGGCATCAAACTCGCGGGTCGCGAAGAGCAGATCGCGGGCCGAGTCACGCACGAAATCGTCGAGCGCCTCCAATTTCTCAATGCCGTAGGATTGAACTACATTTCTCTCGATCGCTCGGCCGCTACGCTCTCCGGCGGTGAAGGCCAGCGCATTCGTTTAGCGACACAGATCGGCTCGAAACTCCGTGGCGTCCTCTACGTCCTCGATGAGCCTTCGATCGGCTTGCACCATCGCGACAATGGACGCTTGCTGACTGCGCTCGAAAATCTGCGCGATCTCGGCAATACAGTGCTGGTGGTCGAGCACGACGAAGAGACCATCCGGCGCGCCGATTACGTGATCGACCTCGGCCCCGGTGCCGGACGTCACGGCGGCGGCCTGGTTGCTCATGGCACGCCCGCCGAAATCATGCGCGAGCCCATCTCGCTGACCGGCGCTTACATCTCCGGCAGAGCGCAAATCAACATGCTGGCCGAGCGTCGTCAGGCGAATGGCGTGGCACTCACGATTCTCGGCGCGAAGGAAAATAATCTCAAGAATCTCGACGTAACTTTTCCACTGGGCGTGATGACCGTCGTGACCGGAGTCTCCGGTTCCGGCAAGTCCACACTGGTGAACGACATTCTTTATCGCGCCCTGGCCCGCCAACTCTATCGCTCGCGCGAAAAATCCGGCGAGCACAAAGCCATCGTTGGGGCGGAGAATATCGACAAAGTCATTCGCATCGATCAGTCGCCGATCGGCCGCACCCCGCGCTCGAATCCGGCAACTTATACCGGTGTCTTCACTGCCATCCGCGATATCTATGCCATGCTGCCCGAATCGCGCGAGCGCGGCTATAAAGCAGGACGCTTTTCCTTCAACGTCTCCGGCGGCCGTTGCGAGGCCTGCCAGGGGGAAGGCCAGCGCCGCATCGAGATGAATTTTCTTCCCGACGTCTATGTTCTGTGCGAGGTCTGCGGCGGACGCCGCTACAACCGCGAAACCCTCGCCGTAAAATACAACGGCAACTCCATCGCCGACCTGCTGGAGATGCCGGTTTCCGACGCGCTGCCCATTCTCGAAAACATCCCGCAGGTAAAGCAAAAGCTGCAAACCCTGGTCGATGTCGGCCTCGGCTATATTCATCTTGGTCAATCTGCGGTCACGCTCTCAGGCGGCGAAGCGCAGCGTATCAAGCTGGCCCGCGAGTTGAGCAAGCGCCAGACCGGCAAGACGCTTTATCTTCTCGATGAGCCGACCACCGGCCTGCACTTCGACGATGTACGAAAGCTTCTCGACGTGCTGCACCGTTTGACCGATCTCGGCAATTCGATCATCATCATCGAACACAATCTGGATGTGATCCGCAACGCGGACTGGATCATCGACCTCGGTCCTGAAGGCGGCGAAGAAGGTGGCCGCATCATCGCGCAGGGCACGCCGGAGCAGGTGGCGCGGGTGAAGAAGTCGTACACCGGCCAGGCGCTGGCGGTGTACTTTGCCGGGAACGGCAAGCGCAGCGCGTAGTCAATTCTGGTCGGATGATCGCACACGACCAATTGGGGCTAGTCTTAGCGCCAAAAAACGTAGGCTCGGGGAAGAGCGCACCCGAGCCTACCTTGTTGTGGCTTTTCTCTGGGATGCCGGCTCAGATCTCCGGGTAAAACATGAACGTCCCGTAATGATTGTCCTGGAGGACAATGAACTGACCCGGCCCGGAGTACGGCGGGCTACATCCAGAGGGCTCCGCCACAGACAGCGCGTTTGTATTGGTTTGAGTTGTTGTTAGCGTGTTTAGCCACGTATACGCCCATGTGAGGGTGTCCGTCGTTTTCACGTCGAGAGTCCAATTATCCCCAAAGATGCCCCCCGAAAAAGCCGACTCCATTCCGAACGCTTGCTTATAGGAGTACGAGGTGCCGTTGGACTCGCTTTCGGTGTCGACGGTTATCGTGTTGAACGACGTCGTTGTAGTCCCAGGGATGTAAGGGACTGGGTTAGGGGGGTAAGGATCTTGCGTGAAACGCCCATCCCCCGTTGAGGACGGTAGCGGTGTCGGCAGGGTGTAGGAGGGGCTCGTAAACGGATCGGCGGCGAGTACGTTGGTTAAGTCTGTGCTCGTAAGCCCTGGTCCCTGGCCAGCAGGCCAGATCATTCCAGGCTCGTACGTCGTTACCCAACTGCGCGCGAGAATCGCGGTGATAGTCGGGTCACTTCCAAAATGACCGTTCAGGTACCCAACCTGGATGGGAACGATGTCCCGACCCAGCGTGCCGGAGGGATCCTTGGGGTCATAACCGTATCCGTTCCATTGGACGTTCGTGGTGCCGGGATAGACTGTGTAGATCACCAACGGGTTAAGCCACAGCCAAATCACGTCGTAGTCGTGATTCACTGGCGAACAGGTTGGCGTCCCCTTTGTCTCATATGACACCGTGGATGTTTTGCTCATCGTTACTGTCGAGGCGCTGTTTGACCCTTGAATAACGTCGGTCGACTCGGTGCCCGTGACCTTCACGCCGCCTCCTCCAATAATGGTCCAAGCGCTTATGTCGTCGGAGACTGAAATTGTTACATTGGCGTCATTCTGGAATGAACCGGTAGTCGTAGAAGTGTTACCCACGAGAGTGCTGTTGGTGTAGGTAACAGAGCTACTCGTCCCCGGTGGTGCGTAGGTGACGCCGACAACCACGTACCTCGGGTTGACAAACCCCGTCACACCATTGGGCGCCACGGTGCCTGTTCCTCCTGTCGCTTTCAAGTAGTACAGCCCGTCAGTCGAGACCGTGTCCAGCGACGTTGTAATGTTTGCCCCGCAGGAGACCTTAACCCTCTCGCCACCGGGCTCTATTATGAAATAACCTGATATGACTTCAACGTAGTCGCTTCCGCTAAAGTCGTGCTTCGTCCCCGAGGTGTCCTTGTATACCCAACTACTGTAGGTGATCTTGTTAGGCAGGGGACACCCCGCATCACTCGATGTGGCGGTGTTGGTCAATTGCGCCTGCGAAAGAATTGTCAGAAAGGCGACGGAGGCGAACACTAAGCAGAGTGCTCTTCCGAATCTGCCCGCGAACTCCATAAATTGCTTTGCATTCATCGAAGAATCTCCTTGCAAGCTTTGGAGGCTTGCCGTTTGAAGGCTAATGGGTCGGAGAAGGGCTGCGTGTTGGCTACGGAGGTGGCACGACGCACGGCTGGCACACCACAGGTTTGGTTAGCAATTGTTGGATAATCGCGCCCGCAATGAACGCTGCTACTTTAGAGGAAGGAGCCGATAAGAACCGCCAGTCCGCCTGTCCGAGCCCCCTCGTTGGACAGCCTCATCAAACTCTGGCCCCGACAATACCGAAGGAGCCTTTGAATGTCTGTGCCCGCCGTCACGCTGCCGAGTGATGTTCATCCCTCGTATGCGACGGTCGCTGGCTTGCACCTCAGAGCCTGCTCCAGACCGGCAAGTGTCGTAGAATTCTCATTGGACCAGCCACTCGCTGAGATAAGCGATAAGCTCCAGCGCCGTGGTGATGCTCGATTTCAGAATCCAGCACCTGAAGGCGGTTTCATAACGCCGCACCTACGGCGCCGCTGAAACGATGCCTTGACACGAACCGTGTTTGCAGTACAGGCTGCTGGCGGCGAATCCTAAGCGATCAGTTTGCACGAAAGGACTTTTTGTCATCACCGGGAAACCCGCAGTTGGACCCACAGGCCCTTAACAGTGAGGAGCAGTTACCGCTCCCACTGGCTTCCGATCCACTCCCGCCGCCAGTCTTGCTTCCGCCGCCTCCATCCACTTCCGGCGAGAACCCCGTTTGGAGCGGCTGGGATGTCCTGCTGATTGCCGGCTTCACGCTATTAATGTTCGTCATCACCCAACTCATCATTGCGCCGGGGTTGCTCCAGTTCGCCTACCCGCACACACGCTGGCTGGATGTGGCCCAAAAACCGGTGTCTGCTCTGCTCGCGCAGTTGCTGACTTACATCGTCGTCGCGCTCTACATGATTCTGCTAATCGAGGGCAAATATCACACTCGATTCTGGCAATCCATCCTTTGGAATTGGCCCAAGAGCGGCGCCGCGACCTTTGTGGGGTTGGGCGTTCTCATGCTCGGACTCGACTTCCTGGGACGCCTTCTGCCCATGCCCAAGACCACGCCCTTCGATCAATTCTTCGCCCGGCCTTCCGACGCCTATCTCACTGCGGTTTTCGCCGTCACTCTTGGACCTCTGTGGGAAGAACTTCTCTTTCGCGGATTTCTTTATCCCGTGCTGGCGCGGCGCCTCGGCGTCGTGTGGGGAATTGTTCTCACTGCTGTGCCCTTCGGCCTGATGCACTACTTGCAGTACCGTTCGTGGGGAGCGGTGCTAATCATTTTCCTGGTCGGAGTGATCCTGACAACCGTGCGGGCGATGACCAAGTCCGTTGCTTCCAGCTTCCTGGCCCATGCCGGCTACAACGCAACCCTCATGGTGCTGGCCGCCGTCGCTACCGACGGCTTCCGCCACATGGATAAAGCCAGCTGTCTATTGTTTTGAGCGCTTAGTCATCACTCACCCCTCGAACTAGGATACGAGCGTTACCTGACTCCGCAGATGGGCGAGCACTAGGAGGGGAAGAAAGGAGAGACGAGCCAGATACTAGTATCGTGTCCCGCAAGTTTCGTTGCATTTGTTTTGAAAGGGCGCAGCTTTGGCTGCGCCGAAAGATGTCATAGATTCAGCGGCTTTAGGCGCTGAGGCTGGGACGGGGTTGTAGCGCGAATTTACGAGACACCACACCAGGTGATCGGTACCTATTTCACCGTCACCGTCAGCAAGTGTGCTCCCGACACGACGTAATCCAGCGGAGCCGTTGCCGTCTCATCCACATTCGATTCGCCGCTCACCACCATCTCCTGATTGCCGCGCATGCCATCCATCACATTCATGATCGAGATCGGCAGCGTGGGCATCACCTTATCGGCGACACGCGCTTCAGGATCGGCCTCAAGCAACGACACATAAACGCGGTTATTGGAGTGCTCTTTATTCAGTAATGCGATGGTAGAAGCAAGATCGAGAGTACGGCCAAAGGCCGCGTTGGCGTGACCGATGTGGTCGAGCGTTTCGCCGTCGCTCACCAGGATGCGCAGCGTTCCCTTGCTCGCCGACGTGGGAATCTTCACTGGAATCTGCTGCACGATGCGCTCGCCGCGATAAGGCGCGAGCACCGTCTCAAGCATGATTTCGTCGCCAGGACGAGCCTCCGTCACATCTGTGCGCGCGCTTTCCAACCGCGCCCAGCGCCGTTCCCGCACGAGGTCGAAATCCAGCTTCACGCCCGCGATTGCCGGAGCGTTAAAAGGATTGTCATAGATGCGCCCAAAGCGCTCGCCTAACGAAATCGCAGCCTGCATGGCCGCTGGCTGCGCGTTCTCTGACGGGGCGAACATGTTGCGCATGGTCACTTCGGGGAAGCCTTTCACTCCGATGCTGCCAGCCAGCCGGTAGGTGATCTCTTCCCCAAACTCATTAACGCCGTGCAGTGCGTTAAATACTGTCACCATCAGGGCCACCGGCGTCAGCTTCGGATTATTCAGCACCTCGTAGTGAAATTGCTTCACGCCCGCTCCGCTGTGAATGCTAAGCGTCACCGGAATCATCTCAGGCTGCCGGTCGAAGACGCCGAGAATGCCGGTGTGGCGATCCTGGACGAACGTTCCCACCGGCTCCGTCGTGTTTACAATTTTGAAGGCATTCATCGGCGAGGGCAGCGTGGCTAAAACTTCGGCCTTGTTCATCGGGAGATCGACGGAGCCGAACTGCAGGAGAGGATGTCCGCAAGCCAGCAGCCGCTGCGGATCCACATATGTGACCGTGCAGGTGGCTTCGATGTTCATATCGCCGCGCACCAAGATCGCGCTGATGGCCGAGCCGGCTTCGACTGGCTCCGGCTGCTTCTCATCACTCATCGACCCCGCACCCATGACGGGCACGATTCCGGCGGAGGCAAATTGTCCTGCGAAAAGATGGATCGCTTGCTCGGAAAATCCGTTGAATACCAGCGGAGTTTCAATCGGCCTCAGGTAGTTCGAAAAATCCTTACCGGTGTCCTCGGTCGATCCTGGCAGCGCGGAAATCTCTCCCGGCGACGCACTCTTACCCGCGACCACATTTACAGAGGGCTTAGACGCAGCAGTCTCTTCCGCAGGGGAACGGTCCAGCGCGCTGATTTCGAGCATATCCGCGATCGGTGTCACTCCAGCGATCGGTTCTTTAGAAAATTCTCCAATGCGAAAAGCGAGCGCCCCCGCGAGCTTGCCATCGATATAAACCGGACTGCCGCTCATGCCTGCGACCACGCCCGTGTACTCCACCTTTGGCCCGTGCAGCCGCACCAGAATGACATTGCCCTTGGGACCATTGGTGTTGTGCAGCACGCCGAGAACTTCCACATCCATGGCTTCGGGTTTCACGCCCTGAAACACCGTGTAGGCGACCCCGCGCATGCCCGGGTGAATTTGGCTAACGGCAATGGTTTGAGGGTTTTGCGGCACCGGCGCCGAAACCGGTTTTTGTGCAAACGAAGAAGAGGGAAAGGACAGGGAGACAACGAGCAGCGCGAAAGCGAATTTTTTCATGAACTGCACCCGGATGGACTGGAAAGACCACCTTATGCTGAATTAGACTTCGCTAAATTGTAAGTCGTTGCCTGGAGGGGGAATACTGGGAGCCCGGCAAAACATCCCAATCGCGAATCCCTGCGTCTATACTAGCACAAGGAGTTTTCGCTCCCAACAGTCTTTTGTATCCTAGTTATCAGAGGTTTGCATGTTTGCCCAACGAATGGTCGCCTACCCAAGTTCTCAGCCCGGAACGCAGCAAAGATCGCAACAAAGACCGCAGCAAAACCCGCGCTTGCACCATTTCACCAAGCTGGTGATGGCGCTGATGGTCTCGCTGTTTCTGCTTTGCAACATCTCTTCGGCCTCTGCCCAAGACCAGTCGCAGACGCCGCCGGACCAGCCGCAGGATCAAAATAACGGCAAGCCCAAACAAGACGCGCCCACCGATGCCGGTGGTCCGACCGGGGACGTCGGTCCCTATACCATCCCCAGGAAAAATACTGAAGCGCCTCCGCCACCTCCGCCGCCTGCTGCGCCCAAAAAAGTCGAGGGCATGCCCGACTATTCCATCAAGGTAAATGTGCCGCTGGTGAATGTCGACGTGATGGTCACTACCAAGGCTGGGCAGTTCGTCCCGGGATTGAAGAAGGATAATTTCCGGCTATTCGAAGACGGATCGCCACAGCAGATCACCAACTTCAACCTATCGCAAGCGCCGATCACCGCTGTGCTACTCATCGAGTACGCGTCCACCAACTACGGTTTCATGATCCAGGCTCTGCAAGCTTCTTACGCCTTCGCCAACACGCTTAGGAAAGATGATTGGATCGCCGTCGCCTACTACGACATGCAGCCGCACATTCTTGTCGATTTCACCCAGGACAAGCGAGCCGTTTACGGAGCGCTCAACCAATTGCGCATTCCCGGATTCGCCGAGACCAACTTGTTCGACGCGTTGTACGATACGTTGGACCGGCTCGATCGGGTGGAAGGGAAGAAGTACGTCATCCTCGTCACCACTGGAGTCGATACTTTCAGCAAGCTCACCCTCGATAAGATCACGAAGAAAATTAAGGACACGAAGGACGTAACCATCTTCCCGGTCAGCGTGGGATGGATCATCCGCGAGATGTATGAGGCCCAAGGCCGCGCTGCACCCCACGGCATGGGCATCCCAGTGGGCAACATGGATTACCTGCAGGCCGATAATGAAATGCGCACTTTTGCCGCCATGACCGGCGGCCGCGCCTATTTTCCTCGCTTTCAGGCGGAGTACGGGGAAGACTTTCAGGACATCGGAAACGATATCCGCAATCAGTATTCGCTCTCCTACCATCCCACCAATACCAAGCTGGATGGTACCTACCGCAAGTTAAAGGTGCAGGTGGTAGCTCCCGATGGTGCGCCGCTCAAAGTGAAGGATCAGAAAGGCAAGGAACAGAAAATCGATGTTGTCTCCCGCGACGGATATACAGCTAAGAATACGGTGGATTGAGCACAGAACGCCAGGAGTGTGCGAACTGAGGACTGCCGTCAATGCATATGAAAAAAGCTCTCCAGTAAAAAGAACACGCCCGCCCCCACAAACACCAAGAGCGCCATCTTCATCGCCGGTTCTTTGTTGACCTCCGGAACTAAATCGGAAGCCGCAACATAGATTGTCACTCCGGCTGAGAGTGGCAGGCCCGCTCCAACGTGATGGCGAAACAGCGCCATCGTCAGGACTCCCGCCAATGTCGCTCCTCCTAATATCACTGAAGCGCCCCAGGCCGTCCCTCGGCTGCGTCCGCTGGCCAGCATCACCGAACTCACCGTGAAGCCCTCCGGAATCTTGTGCAGGAACACAGCGAAAAAGATGAGCCACCCCAGCGCGTTTGAAACCAGAAACCCGGAGGCGATCGCGATGCCATCAAAAAAAGTGTGGATGATCAAACCCAGCAAAACGGAATATCCCTTGTGCGAGTGCATGAACTCGTCTTTGTGCGTCTCCTCGCCGAAATGGAAATGTGGCGTCACCGTGTGCTCGAAGAAATGAATAATGAGGTAGCCCAGCAGAATAAGGAAGGCCGCGCTCCTGCCCCGCAACTCCAGGCTCTCGGGCACCATCTCGACCAAAGCTGTGGCCAGCATGAACCCCGCGCCCAGAGCGACAAAGTAGCGCAGATACCGCCGCTCCCAATTGCGCTGAACGATGATCGCCCCGCCGAAGATGTTGGCAGCAGCAGCCGTTAGGCCAAGCAGAATGCTGATGAAGATCGGGTTCATATACGATTGGCGAGGATGATATCAGAGGGCAATTCTTAAGCGAGAATCGACCACAGAGACACAGAGAAATTGAGAAAAGGGTTCCTCTGTGACTCTGTGGTGGGTTTACCCCGAGTGTCGTATGTGCATTACATCTCCATCCTGCACAATATAGTCTTTGCCTTCGAGTCGCAGCGTTCCCTTCGCACGGGCGTTCGCCTCAGATCCAGCCTCCAGCAATTGATCCCAGCGAATGGTTTCCGCGCGGATGAAGTGCTTTTCCAGATCAGAGTGAATCGCCCCCGCCGCCTCCTGCGCGCGCGAATGCGCGGGTACCTGCCAGGCGCGGCACTCATCTTCTCCAGCAGTAAAGAATGAAATCAGGCCAAGCAATTTATAAGTAGTACGAATCAGTCGCGCCAATCCGCTTTCCGTCAACCCGTAGCTGGAAAGAAATTCGGCTGCATCCGCATCGCTCATCTCTGCAAGTTCCGCCTCGACCTTGCCGCAAATAGCAGTAGCCGCTGCATTGGTCCACCCGGCAATCTCGGTGAGCTTATATTTGCTCACCGCCTCTTCCAACTCCTTGCCCAGCTCGGTCGATTCACCAATGTTGAGAACATAGAAAATCGGCTTCTCGCTGAGGAACATAAAGCCCTTGATGCGCTTCTTGTCCTCGGGAGTCATTTCCATTTCACGCAAAGGCTTGTCGGATTCCACCTGGGCCTTGGCCCGCTTCAGCAATTCGAATTCTTTTTCGAGCTCCGGCGTCTTCATCTTCTTCAGATCTTTTTCCAGCCGCTCCAGCCGCTTTTCGATCTGCCCCAGGTCGCTCACCAGCAAATCGAATTCCACATTCTTAATATCGCGCAGCGGGTCGATCTCCCCAGTGTGCGGAACCGACGGATCATCAAACACGCGCACCACATGCGCCAATGCATCCACATTGCGCAAGTGCGCCGCATAGGCACTGTCTTTCAACGCTTCCTGCCCAATGGCGCCCACATCAACATATTCCACGGACGTATGTGTCAACTTCTTCGGGTTGTAAAGCGCGGCCAGCCGATCGAGTCGGTCGTCGGGAACCTTGGCCACGCCAATATGCGCCTCACGCGGATTCGCCCGCGCCTGATCCGAAAGATGCGCCTTGGTCAAAATCCGAAACAGCGATGTCTTGCCCACCTGAGGCAGGCCAATAATGCCGGTTTTCATAAGAAGGCTTCTAGCTGGTAGCTCCTAGTCTTTAGCTACAGCGACTCGAGGTGAGCACAAAGCGCACGCGCACTGTCGCTTCAGCGATGACCAGATAACGTTTGAGGATAAACGATGGAGCGAACATTGCCCAAATGCAGAAAAAAGATCAGCAACACTCATGTGGGGACAGCCGCCTCGGCTGTCCAAGCCCGGGCGAAGCCCGGCGCAAACCACCACGGACCTCGCGCTTCCTAGCGCATTCCGAGCTGTTGCGCCGTGAGATACACGACGATTAACCCCAGCAGCAGCACTGCACCCTCCACACGCGTCGACCAAACGTGTAACGCGTCGAACTGAACCCGCTCAGGATTATCAATCGGCGCAGCGCTAACCTCGCCCAACGACGCCCGCAAAACGTCCATGCGCGGAATGATGCCAAACTGCGAGATCAAAGTAAGCGCCAGCATGAGGCACAAAAGCACATGCCGCACCGCAAACACATGCGCTGTGCCGTCAATAACGCGACTGTAGAGCAGGGAACTGATCAGATACACGATCCCCGAGACGAAGCCGATCCAATGCAGCTTGCCCAAAGCGCGGCCAACTACATTGCCGGCGAGATGAGTCGTGGGCAAAACAGAAAACGCCGTAGGCGCGAGCACAAACGCAAAAAAGATGAGCCCGCCAATCCAGCAGATGAGCGACAGCAGCATGAGAAAACGCAGAAAGGACATGTCGCAAGGATTATAGCTTTGTCCGATAGATTGTCTGCGTCTTGTTCGCGATCGTGGGCTGGGAAGCTTCGCATTGGTGGGTGGCTGGCCACCAAGTCACGCCTAGGATTCCATGTGGGGTCCCACGGTGCCTCCAATCTTCCCTTTTTGCTTCTGTCTTCTCATGTGAAGGCAAACCACCAACGCAAACAAGACCCCACAGGTTGCCGCTCCAATCTGCAAGATGTGAAGATGAAACAGCTCCCTACCTGTCACGTACACGATTCCGTGAACGTTCAGCGGGTAAATGCGCCCGGATTGTGCCTCCGTCGCCCGAGGGGCGCTTAGCATATTGTTCTTCCAATGCAAAATCGATCACCAAAAGAAGTGTCGCCAGCCCGCCAAACGTTCGTCCCAGACTGCTCAGTGACAACCGCATTTTGATACTCCGCCGGGGCGCCCCTTTCTCGCAGCGCCTTCTGCGAGAGAAGTGGGCTGTTCGGACGTTTCCGGTCAGCAAACCGGAAGAAGAGTTCGATACCTACATCGGCACCGCAACATTCTCCACAATCTCTTTCAAAACCTGATCAGCCTGTTCCGATTTCTTCAGGGTCGAAGCGTACCCACCGTTAACCACGACGCGATGTGCAAACACTGGCACGGCGAGCGGCTTGAAATCCTCCGGGGTGCAGAAGCTTCGCCCATCTAGAAACGCCATTGCCTGCGCCGCGCGATAAAGAGCCTGCGCCCCGCGCGGTGAAACTCCCAGCGATAAATATTCTGACTCCCGCGTCCGCCGCACAATTTCCAGGGCGTAGCTCACTAACGATTCATCCACGCGTATCTGTTTAACAGCCTCCTGCATCTCGAGCACATCAGCCCCACTCAGCACTGGCCGCATACTCTGCAATACTTCCACTCCCGCCTCCGACCGCAGAATCTCCCGTTCCGCCGCCGCCTCCGGATAGCCCATTCTCACCCGCATCAAAAATCGGTCTAACTGCGATTCCGGCAGCGGATATGTTCCATGATGCTCCACCGGATTCTGCGTCGCGATCACCAGAAATGGCTGCGGCAATTCGTAAGAATGCGCGTCCACCGTGACCTGGCCTTCGTTCATCGCCTCCAGCAGCGCCGACTGCGTCTTCGGCGTTGTCCGGTTAATCTCATCCGCCAGCAGCACGTTGGTGAAAACTGGCCCGCGCTTGAACTCAAACTCCTGCTCCAGCGCCGAGTACACCGAGATCCCCAGCACATCGGAGGGCAGCATATCGCTGGTAAACTGCACGCGCTGAAACGTGCAATCGATGGCCCGCGCCAACGCCTGCCCCAGCGTAGTCTTGCCCACCCCCGGTACACCTTCAATCAGCAGATGCCCGCGCGCAAAAATGCTGACCAGCGCGAGCCGCACCACATCGTCCTTACCGCGAATCACGCGGCGAAGCGCCTTTTCCAACTCAGCAGCCTTATGGGATACGGCGATCGCGCTCTCAGGAGACATTGACTGGATTTTACTATCAGGCAAAGAAGCGGCAGAGTTACCGATGTCACGGGACTTCAGCTTTCAGCTCTCAGCCGTCAGCTCTCAGCAAAACCGTGAACCGCCTCTCAGCCGCAATATAAATAACAGTTGTCATTCCGACCTGAGCACAGCGAAGGGAGGAACCTGCTTTCGCCCCCGCTGTCACGACTTCAGAACGTGGGTAGGTGCCAATCTTGCACAACGGGAAAGCTGTAGCTGACGGCGTCACTGCAGAAACTCCGCCGGCCTGCCCGTGAGCCGCTCAATCCGCTTGGCAATCGGAGGATGCGTCGAAAACAGATTCCCAAAATTCATCCCCAGCAGCGGCTGGATAATAAACAGATGCGCCGTCGACGGCGAAGCCGCCATCGGCACCTGCCGCGAGTAAGCGTCCAGCTTTTGCAGCGCGCTCGCCAGCGCATACGGATTCCCCGTAAAATGCGCACCGGTCGCGTCCGCCTGATACTCGCGCGAGCGCGATACCGCCAGCTGAATCAAGCTCGCCGCAATCGGAGCCAGAATCAGCATAAACAGGCCCGCCAGTCCGCCGCCTCGCCGGTCGTCGCGGCCTCCGCCGCCACCAAAAATCATGGCGAACCGTCCCATGCTGGCCAGCATGGTAATCGCGCCTGCAATGGTTGCCGCCACCGAACTGATAAGGATGTCGCGATTATTCACGTGCCCCAGTTCGTGCGCCAGCACACCTTCCAGCTCTTCATCATTGAGCAGCCCCAGGATTCCATGCGTCACCGCCACCGAGGCGTTTTTCGGATTCCGTCCCGTGGCAAACGCATTCGGCGATTCCGTCGGGATCACGTAAATCTTCGGCATCGGAATCCCCATCTTCGGGGCCAGCCGCTCTACCGCCGCATAAGCCCGAGGCAATTCCTCGCGCGTCACCGGTTTCGCTCGGTACATCGCCAGGGCAATCTTGTCCGAAAAGAAATAGGAGACGAAGTTCATCACCGCGGCAAACACCAGCGCCAGCAACATTCCACTCTGCCCGCCAAAGTACCGCCCAATAAACATCAGCAGCAGCGTCAGTGCCGTCAGCAGAAACGCTGTCTTAAATGTGTTTCCCATAATGTTGTCCGGGCTCAAGTTAGATGAGTCCCACCACATTAGATGTTACGCCCGAGCGGGAGATGCAGTGAGCCAATCAGGGCTGCTGCCCACGTTTGCTTAGCTGCCAGCACGCGCTGCCATCGCCCGCGACGAATCGCTTCGGCCGGATTTGTGGCCGTCGTCCGCGCTAATCCGGAACTGCTCGATCAGGCGGCGAAGTTGCGTGGAGGTCTCCAACAGTTGATGCGAAGCCTGTTGGGTATCGGTGGCGCCGCGGGTCGTGCCCTGTGCCGCCTCTGCCATACCCGCGATGTTGCTGGTGATTTCGCCGCTGCTGTGCGCGGCTTCGCTCACATTGCGCGACATCTCGTTGGTCGTCGCGTTCTGCTCTTCTACCGCGGTCGCAATCGTGCTCGAGATATCGTTGATCTGGTTGATCACTCCCGAGATAGTGGCAATGGCATCCACTGCAGCTTTGGTGTCGGTTTGAATCGCTTCAATTTTCCGGCTGATGTCTTCCGTGGCTTTTGCGGTTTCTTTGGCCAACTCCTTCACTTCGTTGGCCACTACGGCGAAGCCCTTGCCAGCTTCGCCGGCGCGGGCGGCTTCAATCGTGGCGTTCAAGGCCAGCAGGTTCGTCTGTTGGGCAATCGACGTGATGACCTTAATCACCTGTCCGATCTCAGTCGAGGAATCGCCGAGTTTAGAGACGGTCGTGGTGGTCGTCTCAGCCACTTTGACGGCGCTCGTGGCGATCTTCGCGGCTTCGGTGGCGTTTTTGGCGATCTCCCGGATGCTGGCCCCCATTTCTTCGGCCCCGGTGGCGACTGTCTGCAAGTTCTGGCTGACCGCCTCTGCCGCCTTGGAGACAACATCGGCCTGGGCAGAAGTCTCGGCGGAGTTGGCAGTGATGTGCTGGCTGGTAGCGTCCAGCTCTTCGCTGGCAGTGGCCACCCGCGCGGAGCTCCCTGCAATGGATCCGATCATCGTGCGTAGGTTGTTCTTCATGCTGTTGAGTAGTGCGCCAGCCTTGCCGATCTCGTCCTGATTTCGAATCTGCATGTCGTCGAGCGAGAGATCGTTAGTCGCGATCGCCTGGATCATTCTCACCATTTGCGACACTCGGCCGGTGATGTTCCGCGCGATATAGATGGCCATGGCAAAACTAACGACCAGGCCGGCTGCCACCAGGCTCACGACCAGGATTATTGCCCGAGATTTCGCCTTCTCTTGCGCCTGGACAGCCGCCGCTCCAAGCTCTTGGCCCCTCTTGATCAAGCCGGCAATGCCCGATGTCACCCGGTTCCGGACGTCATTCGACTGGGGCGAGTTCATCAATTCCACGGCCTCCTGAATCTTGCCTGCGCGCCGCAGCTCGATCGTGCGATCCATGGTCGCGTGATATGCGTCCGAGGCCTCGCGTATTTGGGCGAGCATCTGCTTACCTTTTTCAGTGTGGACGATAGCCGTCATTTCGGAGAAGCTGTCCGCGAGCAAGCGATTGTCGTCCGTGTAGCGCTGCGCTCTTTCTTTTTGGCCATCAAGGAGGAACCCACGAGATTCGGCTTTCTGATCGTTGAGGCAGCTCTCCATGCCCTGCATGACGCTCAGAGAGTGGGCCTTTTCAGCAGCGTCGGCGCCGAGCACACCCAGCGTCTGGAACGTGGAAAAGGTGACGACCCCCATCACCACCAGAATCAGCACCGGCAGACCGAAGCCCACTGCCAGTTTCATTTTCAAACTTAGACGTCTCATACTGTATTCTCCTGTGGGGCGAGGCGTTCAAGCCGGCCCGCGTACGAAATCGAAAAGTGTGCCTGCTCACGCGCCCGCGTGCGCCGCCAGCCTTCTGGCTGGCTCGCCTTCAACGGAGCCCTGGCCGCCGTGATCGGCAATCTTGAACTGCTCGACCAAACGGCGGAGTTCAGCCGCAGTCTCCACCAGTTGTTGCGACGCCCTCTGGGTGTCGGTGGCTCCGCGTGTCGTGCCCTGCGCCGCCTCCGTCATACCCGTCATGTTGCTGGTGATCTCGCCGCTGCTCTGCGCTGCTTCGCTCACGTTGCGCGACATCTCATTGGTGGTCGCGTTCTGTTCCTCAACAGCGGTGGCAATCGTGTTCGAGATCCCGTTCACCTGGTTGATCACTTCGCTGATCGAGGCAATCGCTTCGACCGCCGCCTTCGTATCGGTTTGAATGGCTTCAATCTTCCGGCTGATGTCTTCTGTCGCCTTCGCCGTTTCCTTGGCCAGTTCTTTCACTTCATTCGCGACTACGGCAAAACCTTTGCCTGCTTCACCGGCGCGAGCGGCTTCAATGGTGGCATTCAAGGCCAGCAGATTGGTTTGCTGCGCGATGGATGTGATGACTTTGATGACCTGCCCAATCTCGTTCGAAGATTCGCCCAGCTTAGAGACCGTAGCCGTCGTCGTCTCGGCGACTTTCACCGCCGACGTCGCCACCTTCGCCGCTTCGGTGGCGTTCTTGGCAATCTCGCGGATGCTGGCGCCCATCTCTTCCGCACCGGTTGCGACCGTCTGCAGGTTCTGGCTGACCGTTTGTGCGGCCTTGGAAACCACGTCGGCTTGCGCGGAGGTTTCTACGGAGTTGGCGGTGATCTGCTGGCTGGTGGAGTTCAGCTCCTGGCTCGCGGTCGCGACTTGAACTGCATTTTCTTCGATGGCCAGAATCATGCGCTTCAGGCTGCCGCTCATCTTATTAATCGCCGTGGTCAGGTCACCCAGTTCGTCGTGGCTGCGAACTGCCAGATCGTCATGGGTCAGGTCGCCCGCTGCGATGGCCTCGGCCTGAAGCAGGACGGATTGGGTTGCTCCAGAGATGGCGCGGCTCAGGAAGATCGACACAAAAATGCCGATACCCAACGCCAGGAGGGTCATCGTCGCCATGGCCCGGTTGAGCGAGTGGGTCGCTGCAACTAAGTCTTCCTGGTTTTCCTTGAGCCCCTTTTCAAAGCTACCTAGCATGACTCCCAGCGACGCCTTGATGCCATCAGCCACAGGGATGGCTCTGTCATCGAGATCGATCCCAGCTTTGGCCAGCGTGTTCCGGTCGCCGCGGTCCGCTTGCTCGATGGCTTGCCCCGAAAGCTCCTGAATCTTGACAAGTTGCCTTTTCAACTCGGCTAGCCGGTCACGATTCGCCGGAACGTCCCAGCTCGGCGCCAGGTTGTCCAGCCCCGCCACATCTTGCTGGAGTGCGTCCCAGGCCTTGTCGTAAAGCTTCTTGCCCTCCGCTTTCCTCTTTTCGTCGGTCGCGACCAGCATGGTTCCGCGGGTCTTGCTGGCTAGCTGATTCAGATCGCGCTGACATTTTCTGGCCTCGTCCAGCGATGGCACCCACACGTTCACGATGGCATCCTGGATTCGCTTGATGTCGGCCGATTTGAAGTAGGTCACGCCCGCGCTGACTACCATCAAGGCGAGGATTATGCCGAAGCCAAGTCCCAGTTTCCTTCCCAAGGTTAACGTCATTGCTTCTCCCTAAAGCCGGATCGTGTGCCCCAGCGGCCTGTTCGGATTTCGATACGCATTTTGAAGCTATGCACCCGGGCCACGTCAGACCTTCTATACGTCGGCAATCCTTGCGGATTGCATTAGAGGCGCTTTCCTCGCTGCTGGTTTTCCTCCTCAGCGCGTTTCGATTCAGGCGGACAAGGTGGCAGCACTGGGCCAGGAGCAGAAGTTGGCCGCCGTCCGGTTATTTGTTGGGATCGATGGCGGACTTCACCCAGTCCACCGCGTGCTTTTGCCAGGCTGCATCGGATGAAGCATCGAAGTAACGCTCAAATGAGTAGATCCCCGATTCCTTACCAAGCCGTTTGAACTGCATTGCGATTGCAGCGCTGCTCAGAATCACCGCAGAGCGCTCCATCCCTTTCTTCTTGAATAAACCCTGGCCTCGCACCATCACTTCCTGCGCGTCTGGTGGCACGCCCTTCATCGTTCTCATGTCGATGATCACTCCGAATGGGCCGTTGCATGAGATGAGCGCTTGCTCGGCTTCGTTTAACTAGCGCTGGAGTTCCACTTTATCCGGGGTGCCACCGAAAGTCAGGGTGAACCCCTCTGCCTTCCGCTCGATCTTGTACATGGCCTTTGCTCTCCTAAGACTGCGGGACCGAACTGCACTCGCCGCGTCTTGCACTAACATCGACAAGCGCCGGCCCAGAGTTTAACGAAGCAGGAGCGGAAAGAGCCCCTAACAATGGAATGCTCTTTGTAGAAACGCGAGATAAGCGGAATCCAACTCAAGTCTCTCTGCCCGCCTGCCGATTGGACAAACTGACGCTCAGCCTGTAAGGGCAGAAGCTCACCCCGAAATCTTGGCTGGAAACTGAAAATGAGGAGAAAATCAAATGGATCACTTAATTGAGTACGAGCGGGCGAACAGAGTATTTTGCGCCATGTTGGCGCTGGTTTTGTGCATCGTGATCGCCACGGCTGGAGTCGCAAACGCCGAGGAGAATGGCGCTAGCGTTTACCCCGCTGGGGTCGAAACCGTCATGCCCGGCTTGATGCCGCCTCCCCACGCAACCGAGTTCTTTGAATACACGGCCATGATTTCCGCCAATCAGGTCGATACCGCCAACGGCAATGCCGTACCCACTGAGTTCAGAGTCCGCGTCTTTGCGAACGCCGTCAAAGTCGTGCACAACTGGGGCGTTCCCTTTTTGGGCGGCAACTTGCAAAGCATGGTTGGAATTCCGTTCGTCAGCCAGGAACTTCACGTCCTGCCGGGCAAGTTCACGAAGTTTGCCGTAGGCAACGTAGCCGTTAGTCCCCTGGGAGTGATGTACGCCAAAGGTCATTTGCACTTCTACTACGAAGCGGACATCTTTTTGCCGGGAACTGGCCGTAGCAGCAAGGACGTTCTCAACATCGGGCAGAACAACTATGCCGTAGCGCCGGTTGGAGCGTTTACGTACTTGGCGGGGCGAAATGAAATTAGCTCCAAGCTGCAATACATCGTCAACCTCAAGGACGCCGCTACCAATTACCAGAGCGGAAACGAGTTCGTCTGCGAGTACGACGCGATGCATGACTTCACCAAGAAACTCGCCCTTGGCGTCAACGGGTTCCTTTACCAACAGACAACCGACGACCAACTGGATAACGCTATCTACAACGATGGAAATCGCGGCCGCGATTTTGCCATCGGCCCTGAAGTCCGCTTCAATCTGATCCCCCACGGCGGTTTCGCGGTCAAGTACCTGCGCGACACGATGGTCGAAAACCGGGCTCCGACCAACGCTTTCTGGTTCCAGTTGGCGGTGCCGATCAGCATCGGTCACAAAGAAGAGTAGGCTGGCGCGGGCTTCGTTGCGCACCGCAAGTACGCAGGAGGATGAAAGCAACCCAGATTGGTTGGTCCAGAAATTGAGATTCAATCGGAAACTGGACTAACCACCTTCAAGGGCGCCCGTTGATGATCCTGGGTGCCCGCGATGGGACCACTTTCGAGCTAAGAAGGAAAACGGCTAGTAAATACCTTGGAGGAGACCCCATGAGAGTACACGAAATACCAAATACGCTTCTGGTTGAATGGAACGATGAGGTCAGAGCCATGGTTGACACATGGTCAGCCTACAGGATTACGGTCCCGCAGTTTCGGGAGGCGATTCTGAATAAGGGGCTTGGATATGCCAAGACCCATCGAGGTCGAGCCTGGGTGATGGACGGCACAAGAGCTAAAGGAGCTATGCCCGAGGACGTACAGAAACTCATCGGGGCCGAAGTTTTCAAAGCCTTCGCAGCAATCGGCATCAAGTATTTCATCACCATCAAGTCGACTGCCTCCGCCGTAGCAAATATGGCCATCAAGAGCTTTACCGCCCATGTTGGTCCGTGCGGAATCCAATTGGTCGAGGTTCCAGACCAGGATAAGGCCATAGCCTGGCTGAGGGAACATCCGTAGACGAAATCGAGGACACAGAGCGGCACGTTCATCAACCGCCGGTAACGCTTAGTACTGATCTAAATCGATTCAGATCAGTACCTAACCCTTCTCCCGCAGCCCACGCGGCAAACGTGTAGGCAAATGGGCGTGGCAGTTCATGAGCGAACGCGCATATTGATCGCGCATCCAGGCGGTGCGTGGAACATTCTCTTGGTCAGAGGTCGGATTGGCCTTGTGTCCGCGTGAATCCATCCGTTCCGAGATCCTCCGGGCGGCTTCCTTCAAGTCGCTGTATCTGAAGCGCCCGTATACAGCGCGTCGGAACAGCAGATCTTCCCTCGTGGGCACTTCAGATACAGCACTAAGACTTCTGGGAAGTACGCGAGATTTCATTTCCTCCTGAAGTGCTTGCGAAGAATTTCGCCTCCTGCCCGAATCCGTCGCAAAGCTTCCGACTGATTCGCTTTACATCTATCGTGGCAACCGTCCGGAATCCCTTGAGGCGGAGATCGCTGACGTCAAGCGATCCTGCGAGTGTGCACATCGTCATGAGAGTGTGAGTCACTTTCCGAAGGGAGAATGTCCACACGAGAGCATCCCGGTAGACTCAACACAAAATCCGCACCGAATGCCTGGAACGGAGTAATCAGGCCAAGTGGAGCCGGCAGCGAAGTGATTCTGGACGAGATTTCCAGGGCGCTGTTCGCCGCGAAGTCGTAGGCATCTGGGGTAGTTAAAATTGCCTTGAAAGACTTCCCCGCAGAGCCAATCGCCTCCGCCCAAATCGTGGACCGGTGGCCGCTTCTTTCGGCTTGGTTGGGTCCTTCTGGAAAACGGCGGACGATTGCCGCTAGCCCTTTTTGTCCGATCCGCCTTCGAAGCAATGGCCCAAACAGTTTTCCTAGAATGTCCGCCGAACGGAAAAGTTTGGTGCGGCGGAAATAGACAGTGATGTTCCCTACGCCTGTGCTATGAAGAGCAGTCGCAACGTCTCCCCAGGAAACCGGCATACATGGTTCATCTCCGGAGCCGAAATCCACCCAGCGGGGTGACCGGTCGTCCAGGGCAACGATGGCCCCCGCCCGCCGGCATAGTACAGGTTTTGAAACTTGGCGAATGGCGGTACGCAGGGTGCCTTGAGATGCGCTTTGCAGTCCGCGCAGCGCCATCACCAGCCCAGCCGGCCGCTCTAATTTGCTGGCGACGTACCCCGCGAGACAGTCTGTCGGAACCACATCAAAGCCTGCTCCCGGTACCGCAGTAATTCCGGCCCGCTTGATCTCCGCTTCTCGCGACCACATCGCCTCGAAGACTTCAATTTCACCGGTGATATCAATATAGTTCGTCTGCGTGGCCAAGCATGCATTCAGCATCGGAGCCGAAGTAGCCGCGAATGGACCTGCCATGTGCACAACGCACGCAATGTCTTTCAGGGTCTCAGAGAGTTGCCCGGCGTCATTGAGCCCGACCGCACGGGTTGGCAAACTCAGCCGATCGCCCATTTCTGCCAGCGCGTCTTTGTTGCGGCCCGCGAGAACCATATCGAGATTTCTTGCTGCTGCAAGTTCCGCCGCCAGACGACCGGTATAGCCATAGGCTCCATACAGTAACAACCGCGTTTTGGTGCTGTTCATCGCGGCCCTCATTTCTTCACTTCGTGTTGGTTCGGCTGCTGAGGGAGCTTTCCTGCCACGGAATAGCTGGTGTCAGTCTTAGGGCAACGGCGTTAGTTAACGCCACTTAACCGACGAATGCGGACGGCTTCCTCTACGAGGCAGCCGTAGATTGAACCCCATGTTATGGACTTGCCTAGCAGGAGTCGGTACTGGACCAGTTCGACTATTCTAGTCCCTGCTCTTGCATTTTCTTCCTTAAGCTGAGAGGACGCATGTCTGTCCACACTTCGTTGATGTAAACCAGGCACTCTCCTTTTGTACCGCTCCTGCCCGCATCTCTCCAGCCAAGAGCGTTTTCCCGATGGGCGGGCCAAATTGAGTATTGCTCTTCATGGTTTAGCACAACCTTGTAAACCGTCTTGTCTTCGTTTTCGTCAAGCATCACACTTCCCTCCAAAGTTAGCAAATTGTTTGTTACCTAAATTCTATCGAGTCGCTGGCGCGCTAGTGCGAGTAGCTCGCAACGCGCGGAGCATTGCCAAGGAAGCGTGTTGTAAAAGGGCCTCCACCAGTTTCGTCATCGTTATTCCGGCGCGGTGAACAATTACTTCGCTGGCCCTCCCAACGTGTATTTCCTCCATACGAGCGTCTCATCGCTGTCTTGCGCGGCAATAATGTCCGACGCGCGTCGTTGTGTTGTCGGCAGGCCAACCGAACTATCGCTGATCCAGAACGAAACGCTGTGGGGCGTGTTGAGGGTTAGCTCCAGATCTGCACCTTGCGTACCCATTCCGTATAAGAATATAGGGCTGCTGCCCGATTTCGAATGGAGAGTCATCGTACGCCCGGAGATTTTGAGTGCGATCAGATTGGCGCTCCGGTCCAATCTAACCACTATGTAGTTGGCATCTCGCTGTGATCTCACGTTTAGGCGAATTTTGTGAAGGTTTCCGGCTTGTTCGTCTGCTTTGATTTCGCTAATCGGTGGGTGTAAATCAACTACTGGAGCTGGGCTAACTAGAACCTGCCGTTGTGATCCTGTCAGGAACGCCGGGATAGGCCGATTACGGGATGTTCCCTCAGGAAAAAAGTGTGCCGTATATGAATCCAATGCGTTGTCGTAGCTGATCCAAACGGCAGTGTTATCATCCGCGTTCAAACTGTAGAGAAGGGTATCCTGTCGCGGATGCTGAGCACTCGAGTGGGACTGCACGATTCCGACTCCCAGGAAAACACCGGCACTGCCGAGCAGGATCAAAACAACCTTACGCCACAAGGGTTGTGGAGCGGCTAAGTTGATCAGCGGAGTACAAATGATAAAGAACAACCCTAGGAGCAGCCCCACAGCGGCGACGCTCACTAGATTTAACGTAAGAAAGATGTACAAAAGATAAGCAATTGGGGCAAAGAGCAGGATGGTAATCACCGCTCCAGCCAGCGTGGCAAATACTTGGGCACGCAGAGATTTCGCTTTCAGAAGCCCAAGCACCGAAAGTCCTATTGCGGTGAACAGCAGCGGCCAAAACAGCAGGTAGCTGCCCGCAGGGAGTAGTAGGGCAACAGCCCAGCTCAGGGCACACACCACCAGCAACCCAGCCAATGAGAGTTCTTGAAGATTGAAGCGTCTACGGAGCCTTGCCACAACGGTGCATCCAATGGCAGCTCCCATTACCGTCAGGCCAACAAGCAAGAAAGAGTTGGCCGATGTGTCGCCAAGAAGCATGTGTCCGCCGAGAAGGTGAAGAAGCAGCCACGCCGCAGCGGTCATGGTCACTGGAATAGTAATCACAACGACGAGACAGAGAGAGAGCGCCCAGAGAAGCCTTCCCATCTTTACTTGTGTACGCCACACGCTTAGAGCAACAGTCAGGACGAGTAGAAGCGTGGCAACCGCTTCACCAATCAGGACCCAGCGCTGACTGTAGGCGATTAGGTTGTAGCCCAACCAGTCAAAAAAAACATCATCACCGGTTTGCTGCTTTAACTTATTCAGGTCCATCTGACCGAACTGGCGTGTAAGCGCCAATGCATACGATCCTTGGTGCTGAAGAGACGCGGTATCCAGATTGTCCGCCCGATCCAGCCAAGAATGGTAGGCCTCTAGATGGCCACCAAACGCAAAATTAAGCCCAGGAGTACCCTCGGTACGAAACTCGGAGAAATCCGTATCATTTGGTAATAGCTTATAGAGGGCATAGAACAGAGAGGAGCCGGTCGGATAGGGGGCTGCATTTGCTACTTCGTTGATCAAGGAAGCATTGTTCGCACTCGTTTCGAAAAGTAACGAGGGACCGCGATTTCCGCGTGCTTCAAAGTTCATTACCAGGCCAACGTCTTTCATCCATGGGTGAGAAGCAACAAATGCTTCCCCCCCCAGCAGCCCGGCCTCTTCCCCATCGGTCAAGAGCACGATCAAGTCGTTTTTTAGAGGAGGTCCGGCCCTCAATGCGCGAACCGCCTCCAGAATGGCGGCTACTCCTGCTGCATCGTCTGCTGCGCCCGGGCCAGTAGGGACAGAATCGTAGTGGGCCATCAGCATAACAGCTCTGGAGTTTGCTGATCCAGGCAGGCGTGCAATAACGTCGTGAGTGTTTCCGGCGATGAGAACTCTGAAACCGTTGTGGATGCCGATTGCAGTTGCGACCTGCGGATTCATTCCGAATGCTGAGAGTTGCGCCACGAGATACTCTCTTGCCACTGCATCGGCGTTCGATCCGATAGGATGCGCCACCGCGGCAATGGCACGAACATGGCTGAGCGCCCGCTCCGCAGAAAACTCGTCTTGAGGTGCGGTCGCCGGTATTGTATCTGGTGGTTTAATCTCGACGATTGCAACGGCTGCCAGCAAGGAGATGAAACACCACGCCAAAGCTGACAAAAGTGATAGTGATGACGCTTCCTGCTTAGGCTGCTTCGATCCGCCTATTTCCCGAGTTGCGTCCTCTACATTCCTCTCTATTTTCCATTGCTTTAGCGTCGCGATCATCTGCTCCTCCGTCTGCTTTCTTTTCGACATACATCCATCCCTTTTCCTTCTGCGAAATCACATTCACTTTCGCGCCGACAAACGTGAAAACGTAACTTCCGAATTGCCCGTGATTCGGCACTAATTCGCGCTATCGGTACAATATGCCTTGCGCCAGGCACCAGCAGCCCGGCTACCGCGCGGTGCTTGGTGACGATCATCGAAGCGCGCCGACTTCAGGAGCCCATCGATTCGTCGACGGCGATTCAATGCCTGGCAGCGTTGAAGGCCGCCGGTTCCAGTGCAACTTCTGCAGGTCTTTCGGGCTGCGCAACTTTCCGCTTCATCTCATCAGGACAGAGGATTTCCAGCACCGGTGACGTCATGAAGGATGTGATCAACGCCATCAAGATCATCATGGAAAATAGCGCAGGTGAGATGACCTTGATGTCGAGGCCCGATGTTCAGAATCACCAGTTCCATCAGTCCACGAGTGTTCATAAGAGTTCCAAGCCCGGCGGCCTCTTTGGTGGCCATGCCAGTAAGCCACGACGCGAGCATGGAACCGCCCAGCTTGCCCCCGGTAGCAACCAGCACAATCAAAGCGCAATACATCGCGCGCTTCCGGCGCCAGAGAAGGATGACAACAGGTAAAAATTAAGCGCAGCCGGTCGTCGCGAGCATGTGATCGCGAGCCTTATCAAAGAACCTCTTTTAACGCTGATCGGTCGCACGCCAGCGCCTAACCAGATGTTGTGCGGCGCTTTCCCACTCAGGGAATTGAAATTGGAAACCAGCTTCAATAAGACGACCGGGGATAACGCGGCGGCTCTTGAGCACCAGTTCCGTTTCGGAGCGCAGAAAAAAGGTAGCAATCTCCAGCATCCAGCTTGCAGCAGGCAGCCCGATGCGTGATCCCCATGCTTCTCGCAGAGCCTTCATGAATTCCCGGTTCCGCAAAGGATTTGGCGATGCAATATTGACCACGCCATCAATCTCATCTCGGGCGATCAGGTAATCGATGCCACCCAAGAAATCGGCATCGTGAATCCAAGAAACAAATTGCATACCGCTGGCTGAGGTTCCTCCGAGACCAAACCGAACCAGACGAAGCAATATATCGAATATTCCCCCGCGATCTGGACTCATGACGACGGCGCTGCGAAGTGCGATCTTGCGAGTATTGGGTGTGACAGGGTCGAAGAAAGTCGTCTCCCAGCTAGTGGCGACATCAATACTGAAACGCCATTTGGCAGGCGCATTCGGTTCGTTGCCACCAATCTCCCCCGTCTGCTCGTCCATCGGTCGGTCAAGAGCATGACGGTAAATCGTCGCGGTACTTGCGTTCATCCACAAGCGGGGCGGATGAAGGGAGTGACCAATCGCTTGACCTAGCAAGTGAGTCGTCTGAACCCGGGATTCTTTGATTGCTCTGCGGTTTGCCGGAGTGTATCGGCAATTTACGCTTCTGCCCGCGAGGTTAATGAGTACATCAGCATTCTCCAGTTCGGATGTCCAGTTACCCAGAGTTGCTCCATCCCAATTGACGACGCGCCACGGGGCCAATGTGACCCTGCGAGCGAGGACGACGACCTCATGTCCCTGAGCGTGAAAATGTCGGGCGAGAATGTTGCCGACCTGTCCGCTGCCACCGGGAAGAACGATACGGAGATGGGTTCTCATGCCTGCGGACTCTAAGGGGAGATGGTGCTCCACGCTTCATTTTGCGAAAGCAACCGGATATTTCGTGACTCGAATCGACAACTGCGGCGGCAAATGAAGGCGTTAGCGACGGTACGACGCCGCAGGGGGAAAGCGGATACAACGCCATTAGCCAGGACATGATCGCAGACTGCATCAGGAGACACTGATAAAGTCAGCTTCGCGCTTCAGAATCTGGCCACGGGCTACGCCCGTCCGTGCTCACAAAAGCAAATGATTTTACAAGTTCTGAAAGAACGGTAATGGAGACCTGAACTCAGCTGCATCGAGCATCAACTCACTGAGGATGAATCCCTCCAGTCATACTGACCTACCATCAATTGCGGCCGAAGGGGGCCTCCTGTATCCAGTGGAAACCTCTTGAGACCAGCGGAAACTTATTCCAGTCGGTCAACTGAAGCTCCATATGAACCTGATGATTGTCCATCCGGCCATCAAGGATGAGCTGATCCCCGGCAGGCCGCTGGAAAGTGAAGTTCGCCGTCCAGTTCTTGTCGTCACTCTTCGTGAGGGCGAGAGTTCTGTCCGGGAGATTGACGGAGGCGCCATAAGGAGCGAACGTATCGTCCGGGCGCTGAAAGGCCATACACTGGGACGCTTGTGTATGTATCACTTGTTGGTACAGCGCAGCACAGTTCCGGCCGGGGAAATCGAAGATGGCGCGCCGCCAACGGGTGGAGTCGGTGAGGAGCGGCGGTGGTTGTTCGTCGATCGACATCTGGCGCACCTCCCAAATGCCATAGAGCGCCGGGAGCGGTCTGCCCCCGCCCTGGGTATTCCAGTAACCCCAGCAGTCGTGGCCGTACAAGCCTACGAGCCACAGACCCAATAACATTTGCACGGCAAGTGCGATCCGGTTGGCCCGGACGCCACGGAAGAGTTGCGCTTGCGTGGAAGGCGCCGTGGCCCGGTTCAGCAAAAGGAAACTGACTAGGCGTGGAACGTCGGGGGCCAGGAGAAAGCAGGAGAGCAGGATGTTGTGGAAGGCAAGCAGCTTTGCCGGCACATCGTACGTCATGTTCAGCGTAAACACCTGGATCATGTCGGCGAGGGCAAGCAGGGCACCGAAAGTGGCCGTGCGAGGGAAGATCAGCAGCAATCCGGCTGCGAGTTCGGCGCAGCCGGTGAAGATTTCATAAGCCGGGGCCGAGCCCATGGAAGCCCAGAGAACCCCCATGGGAGAGAGCGTGCCGAAAGGCTCCAGCAGCCTGGTCAATGAGGGATACGCCATCTGTATCGGGATGACTTTCGCCATACCGTACATAATCATCTGTCCGGCAAGCGCGAAGCGAACGAAAAGCCGAAACCACTTATGCAGCTCAGCGTAATTCTCCCGGCTGCGGTCGAGAAGTGACCAGACGACGGTCGCGGCAGTGGCAATCATTAGCAGGCAGAAGCACATGATCCAAGCGAACCTGTCGTCGCCGGTGCCGCTGTTGCCGCCCCAGAAGACGGACAGGGGGGCATTCACGTGGAAAATATGGGCGGCGGTCCAGAAGATCACGGGGCGCAGCGGCCAGCGAGTGGCCAGATCGGGAAAGTCGGCTCCCTCGGTAGCGTTGAACAGGCTGGTGATGATTTGCGTGGCAAGACAATACAGCCCCAAATATATCATCCAGAATCGAAAGGCAATCCGCAGGGCCAAGCTCCACCTCGAAATGTTCGGCTGGGGCTGGGGCTGGATCGGTTCGGTCAGGGGCTGTGGGATCGTCTGAAGCTGTGTGTTCATTCGAGACCTCCGTCAGAAAGCGGCTGAGAATAGGCCATTAACTATCACTGCGATGGAAGAGGCTCCAAGTTGTAACAATCCTCGCAGTTTCACAGCACATTATGAAGTCCGTTGTGGATTTCAAGGACTCTCTGGGTGATTTCCAGAAACCGAACGAAAACCAAGATAAGCAACCAAAGTAGATGCTCATCGAGAACGCTGTCCGCTTTCGGTATACGAGAGCTCACAAAATGGATCACGGCAATAAAACTCCTGGACCCAGTGGAAACCTCTTGAGACCAGCAGAAACTTATTCCGGTCGGTCAACTGAAGCTCCATATGAACCTGATGATTGTCCATCCGGCCATCCAGGATGAGCTGATCCTCGGCAGGCCGCTGGAAAGTGAAGTTCGCCGTCCAGTTCTTGTCGTCACTCTCCGTGAGGGCGAGAGCTCTGCCCGGGAGATTGCCATACTTCGTGAGAGCGAGAGTTCTGTCCGGGAGATTGACGGAGACGCGATAAGGAGCGAACGAATCGTCCGTGCGCTGAAAGGCCATCCGGTCGGGGTAATCGAAGATGGCGCGCCGCCAACGGGTGGAGTCGGTGAGGAGCGGCGGGTGTAGTTGTTCGTCGATCGACATCTGGCGCACCTCCCAGATGCCATAGAGCGGCGGGAGCGTTCTGCTACTCCAGTAACTCCAGCAGTCTTGGCAGTACACGCCTACGAGCCATAGACCAAATATGATTTGCGCGGCAAGTGCGATCCGGTTGGCCCGGACGCCACGGAAGAGTTGCGCTTCCGTGGAAAGCGACGTGGCCCGGTGCAGCAACAGGAATCTGGCTAGGCGTGGAACGTCGGGGGCCAGGAGAAAGCAGGAGAGCAGGATGAGGTGGAAGGCAAGCAGCTTTGCCGGCACATCGTACGTCATGGCCAGCATAAACACCTGGATCATGTCGGCGAGGCTGATCAGGGCGCCCAAGGTGGCCGTGCGAGGGACGATCAGCAGCAATCCGGCCGCTACCATGGCGCAGCCGGTGAAGATTTCATAAGCCGGGGCCGAGCCGATGGAGTTCAAGAGAACCCCCACGGGAGAGAACGTGCCGAAAGGCTGCAGCAGCCTGGTCAATGAGGGATACGGCATCTGTACCGGGATGACTTTCGCAAAACCGTAGGTAATCATCCGTCCGGCAAGCGCGAAGCGAACGAAAAGCCGAAACCACTTATGCAGCTCAGCGTAATTCTCCCGGCTGCGGTCGAGAAGTGACCAGACGACGGTTGCGGCAGTGGCAATCACTAGCAGGCAGAAGGCCGTGACCCAACCGAACATGCAGTCGGCGCCGCCGCTGTTGCCGTCCCAGAAGGACAGGGACACATTCACGTGGAAAATATGGGCGGCGGTCCAGAAGATCACGGGGCGCAGCGGCCAGACGGTGGCCGGATCGGGAAGGGTGGCTCCAGGTCCCCCGGTAACGGTGAACAGGCCGGGGACGATTTCCGTGGCCAGACAATAAAGCCCCAAATATACCATCCAGAATCGAAAGGCAATCCGCAGGGCCAAGCTCCACCTCGAAATGTTGGGCTGGGGCTGGGGCTGGATCGGTTCGGTCAGGGGCTGTGGGATCGTCTGAAGCTGTGCGTTCATTCGAGACCTCCGTCAGAAAGCGGCTGAGAATAGGCCATTAACTATCACTGCGATGGAAGAGGCTCCAAGTTGTAACAAACCTCGCAGTTTCACAGCACATTATGAAGTCTGTTGTGGATTTCAAGGACTCTCTGGGCGATTTTCCAGAAACCGAACAAAAACCAAGATAAGCAACCAAGGTATAGAGGCGCGTTCCCGCTAAGTTGAAGATGGCATCAAGATTTCCTGCCATTGATGGAGCGGCCGTAAAACCGGTGAGTTCATGCCTCGCGAAGGGCAATCATCGGGTTCACTTTCGTCGCGCGGCGTGCTGGGAGATAGCTAGCCAGCGCGGCCACTGCAAGTAAAAGCAGAGGCACGATCAGAAACACAGCCTGATCATGGGGGCGAACACCATAGAGCAAACTTGCCATCATGGACGCAGTGGATGCAGAAAAGATCACTCCGGCAACGATGCCCACGCCAGCAAGCGCGACCCCCTTGCGTAAGAACATTCTCAGAATGTCGTCCCGCCGCGCGCCCAAGGCCATGCGCAGACCGATCTCGCGGGATCTTTGGCCTACCATATAAGCCAACAAGCCGTAAATTCCGATGGAGGCCAGAAGCACCGCCAGTCCAGCGAATCCGCCCACCAGATCGGCAGAAAAACGGCGTGAAGCCAGTGACCGATCAAGGATGTCGTCCATAGAAGAAACATTGAATACGGGCAGTCCGGGATCAATGCTCTGGATTTCATGCCGAATCTGTGGTTCGAGCCGGGTCGCGGGCAGAGACGTCCGCAACACCACGCTCACTCCCTTGATGGAGTCTTGATAGGCCGAAACGTAGATGTGGGGAACGCCATCGATGTCGAGACCGTCACTCTTGATATCCTTAATAATACCCACGACGGTTATCCATGGCATGGTAGGGTCTTTTCCGAACCGCACTTGGCGGCCCAACGGATCGCGGGTTGGCCAATACTTACGAGCGGTGGTTTCATCAATGATGGCCACCGGCGGTTTGCCGTCCTCATCGCCCTCGGTGAATGAGCGGCCGCGTAGGAGCGTCGCTTGCAACACCTTAAAATAATCGGGGCTTATCCGAATTCTCTCGGCGCGCAGATCCTGCGAGGACTCGACCGGTCTATCTTCAATCGCTAAGCTTTCAATCGCTAAGCCACCGACCGCGGTGGGGTCGTTATTGGTGGTCGGTAGAGATGAGGTGATTGCGGCGAGTTCTACTCCCGGAATTGCCTTCATGCGCCGCAGCAACTCACGATCAAAGGTGGCTCTGCGTGGAATATCGAGATACGGATCCATTTTCGGATCGTTGGGGTTCGGAAGCCAGATGTTTGCAGTGACAACTTGAGTTGGATTAAAGCCTGGATTTTCCTGCAACAGGTTCCGCAGCGTACGCAGCAGCAAGCCGGCTCCCACCATCAGTATGACGGCAAATGCCAGTTCCGAGACGATTAGAACATCCCGCAATCGGCCGGTCGTAGTGCTGTAGCCGGAACCGCGACCGCCTTCACGAATGGCCGAGGAGAGAGCGACTCTTGCGGAGTGGAGCGCTGGAGCAAGTCCAAACACTAAGCCGGTAAGAATGGAAATCAGCAGAGCGAACGCCAGCACCATCCAATCGATTCGTACTTCGTTGAGCCGGGGAACGTTCGATGGCACAAAGCGCAGAATGAAGCGTAAAGTACCAATCGCGGTTGCGATTCCCGCGGCACCGCCGATAAGCGATAGCAGCATGGACTCGGTCAGCATCTGGCGCACCATGCGGCCGCGGCTCGCCCCCAGCGCTAACCGCACCGCCATCTCTTGTTGTCGCCCCGAAGCGCGCGCCACCAGCAGATTGGCAATGTTCAACGATACGATGAAAACGATCAGGATTACCGCACCCAGTAACACCAGCAGCATGGGCCGAACATTGCCTACCAAAGTTTCTTGCAATGGTTGAATCTCAATTGTCCATTGCGCCTGCGGCGGGTAATCGGTAGGAAAGTCGTGGCGCAATTCGGCGGCCATGGCAGTGAGCCGCGCCTGAGCTTGCGCCAGTGTCAGGCCAGGCTTAAGTCGTCCGATTCCATTTATTAAGTCCCGGTTACCACGTATTGGCGGGGGAAAGGGATCTGCGCTGAATCCGCCGGCGCCAAACACTTCCACGTCGCCGGAAACCGTCGGTCCAGGATGGCGAAATCCGCGTGGCAGAACCCCGATAATTGTATAGGGATCATTGTCGAGACGGAGGGTACGGCCGAGAACGTTCGGATCGGCGGCATAGGCACGGCGCCATAGGCCATCGCTGATCACGACCACTGAAGCGAAACCGAGCGTGAAGTCCTGCGGACCAAACAACCGTCCAATTTGCGGGGTCGCACCCAGCATGGAAAAGTAGCTGAAACTGCCACTGAGCCCCTCGATACGCTCGGGCTGTTTGGCGCCGGTCAAAATGTCGCTACCCTCGAGAATCGGGGTCACATCTTCAAATACGCCCGCTCGCGTCTGCAGGTCATCCATTTCGGGCTTGGAAAACCCAACGTCCCGCAATCCTACGCCGGGTTGGTTAAAGTAGATTCTTACCAAACGATCAGGGTCGCGGTAGGGCAGAGAACGCAGCAACACGGCATTCACGATGCTGAAAATGGCCGTGTTGGCTCCCACGCCCAGGGCCAGAGTCAGGACGGCCACAATCGTGAATGTGGGCTTCTTCACCAGCATGCGCCAACCATAGCGAACATCCTGAAGTAAAGTCTCCATGAAGACGCTTCCTCTCGGTCAATATCACAGAATCTTATTTAGTGTTAACACGCCCTAATAACCTGAATGCGAAACGAACGTCCTGAAGAAAGCTATCCATCGTAAGGTCCTCCACTCGTGAACAAGTCGTCTCTAAGACAAGCGAGTTACAGATAGCAACCGCGAACTCATTCTCAGAATGAGCTCACGAGTGGCCCTTCAGTCAGCCCAATAAATCATAAAATAACGCAGAACTCTTCGTTCCGAAAGGATTTAGTTTTCAAGGTGTGTGCTGACTTTCGACGCCTATCAACTCACGGGGGCTCATTTCCGGACTCACAGCCCGCGACTCGTTGTTGCTGTTCATCGATATATAACGTTGCAAGGTCTCGGCGATGATTCGTACATTAGGCCGCCTCAGCATTGTGAAATGATCTCCAGGAACCAAATGGAACTGAATGCTCCCGCCTACCCATGTTGTCCACCGCTTGGAGATACGCTCCGGCGTCTCGGACGCTCGAAAGAAAACAACCGATTGATCACTGGGGTGGATGGAATAGTTATTCATGGCGAGAGCATTCCGGGTATATACATCCAGTAAGGCAGTCATCTCGGCATGCGCCGTCTTCGGCGCCAGCACACCAGAGCTGGTCAGAGTTTCTTGCACCATCTTCCATTGGTCTTGCGCATCGGCCTGGAAAAATTGCTCCACCAAAGGCCGAGGATCCTTGCCGACCAACCGGCTCATGTCCTGAGCGAAACGGGCGAGCATGGATATCTCATCATCTCTGTCGTCAGCTTCCAGGTACCCGGAGGGGGGAGTAGTATCTATGAGCGCCAGCAGGCCTATAGTCTCACCTTCCTTTTTCAGCTGTTGCGCCATCTCCCAAGCTACCAGTCCTCCCATAGACCAGCCGCTCAGGAGATAAGGGCCGGCTGGCTGGGCACTGCGAATTTCCCGGTTGTACAGAGTAGCCATTTGCTCGATGCTTATGTCTGACTCCGGGAAATAATTTGCGGGAGGCGACTGCAACCCGTAAAAAGGCTGCTCTAGGCCCATCTCTTGTGAAAGTTCCGCATAACACATCGCGTGTCCGCCAACCGGATGTACAAAGAAAAGCGCAGCCCGCGAACCCTGAGGTTGGATGCTTACCAGTACTGACGACGACTGCGGCCGTTCGTGCCCGGCAGGTGACAGCTTTCCCTCCTCAATATCCGCCGCCAATTCTTGAATCGTGCGATGGCGGAATAGCTGCTCAATCGAGACATGAATGCCGAGATCCTGCAATCGCGACGTCATCCGGAGACCGATCAATGAATCGCCGCCAAGATCAAAGAAATCGTCGCGAATCCCGATGGGTGAAACACCGAGGACTTCGGTCCATATGGAGACCAACAAAGCTTCCGTGGCGTTTGTGGGCGGATCGATTGGACGGTCGAGGTTGGTGCGAGCATAGACGCGCCCGGTTGCGCTTGCCGCGTCTCCGACGGCATCAACCTTCTTCCGCCGCGCCACCAAAGCCAAGTCTCGGGTGGAGATGATCGCTTGCGGTCCGGGTTTAGCGCGCAACAGTCGTCGCAGCACCTCGACCGCTTCATCCGGCTTAATGCCGCCAGAGGATGCACTATTGGCTACACTTGAGACAGCACCATCTGACGCTGTCCAAACATCCCAGTTAATTGACATTGTGAACGAGCGGCTGCGGAAGAAGTTGCGCCGTGCGAGGGAATCGAGGAAGGCATTGGCTGCGGCGCAGTCCGCTTGTTCGGCTGCCCCCACAACCGAGTTCAACGAAGAGCAGAATACCATAAAGTCGAGATCTTCTCCGGCAAAGACTTCATCGAGCACCAAGGCACCCTGTATCTTGGGCGCGAGGACGGCAGCGATGTTGCTGCGAGTTTTCGACGCAATGGGTTCTCTCTCCGAGAATCCCGCAGCATGAATCACACCATCAATTTTTCCCCAGACCTCGTGCACCTGATCGCGGAGTTCACGCATCTTGTTCCCGTCTGCAACATCCGCGTTAGAAATAAGAACTTTAGCTCCGCCCTGCTCCCATGCCTGAATCCGGGTTATTTGCTCGGCCGCGGGCTCGCCGACGTGGGTCGTAGGCCAGATTTCCCATTGCTCCCTTGACGGGAGCGGGCGGGGGTCTACCAGTACAACAGCCGCATGCGCATCGGACGCCAGCCATTCTGCAAATTGAAAACCAACCTCGTTCAGGGCGCCCGTGATCAGGTAGACACCACGCTCACGAACCAATTCCGGCCCACATGCTTCGAGAGGAACCTGATCAAAGGTCTGAATCCAGCGACATGCCCCGCGATAACTCACAACCGGTTGCTGCTCCTTCGATTCCAACTCGGCGACCAGTTGATCGAGCAAAGAATGCTCGGTCCAGGAGCCCTCGGCTGGCACTTCAATATCGACACTCTTACAAGCAAAATCCGGAAGCTCCCACGGAATTGTCTTGCACAAACCAAGCAAGGTTGCTTTGGCAGGGGAAAGACTCTCGTTTCCGGTGATCTGGTGTAAGCCGCTGGACACGATCATGCACTGGATGGGTCCAATGCCTGGCTCTGCTGTAGCTGCCTGGATCACGTGCAGTGGACTATAAAGAGCAAGCTCGAGATCTCGTTCAAGCGAAGTATTGTGGCCGACATTCCAGAGGTGAAGAATCTTCTTGGGAAGCTGCCCTTGCTCTCTCAGTGCAGAAAAGAGCGCTTCGTAATCGGATCGGGCCGCCGGGTTGATCGCATAAGTCCGGTGATCAATTCTGACAAATTCCCGGCTTGCGACAACAGTTACGATGCCGTACCGCTTTTGCTCAAGTCTCAGAGCGAGCTTCTCTGCCATTGCTGAGTTGCCACCGAATACTAAAACCGTGGAGTTCTCTTCTACCTCGCTTTCCGCCGAGAGCGCGACTCGTCTCGCTTCCTTCCAGGACGGAAGATACAACCAATCAGTTAGTTTTCTGCGGGAGGTGTCGGGACGCGATTGGCGCGAAGCCGGCGATTCCACCCAGTAACGTTGGCGTTCGAAGGGATAAGTTGGAAGGGGAATTCTTCTGCGTTTCTCTCCTGACGCGAACGCATTCCAATCCACATCTGCACCATGAAGCCAGAGCTGGCCCAAGGCCGTGAGCATTTGTTTTACATCCGATTCTTCGGTGTTCGCGTCGGGCAGGGAACTCAGCATCACCGGCAGAGATGGCTTGGCTATGGTTTGTCGAATTGCGGTACTGTTGCTATGACCAGGGCCAACCTCGAGGGCCAGTCGGTCCGCTCCAGAAAACAAATTCCGGAGCGCTTGGGCGAACTGCACCGTGCTACGCAATTGTTTACTCCAGTAAACGGGATCGGTAGCTTGCTCGACAGTGATCCAATCTCCCGTAAGGTTGGAGAGATAGCGCATCCGCGGAGCGTTCAGTCGAACTCTTTGCACTTCGGCGGCGAATTGCCCGACCATCGGTTCCATCATGGAAGAATGGAAGGCATGGGACGATTGCAGGCGACGATGAATGACCTGCTGCTGAAGCAATTCCTTTTCAGCAAGCGCCAAGGAATCCATTGGGCCCGTCAATACGCAAGAGCGGGAGCCGTTGATGGCCGCCAATTCCAAGCCCATCTTCAAATAGGGTTGAACTTCTTCTTCGGAAGCCGCGACGGCAAGCATTCCGCCGCGCTCACAGCTGTGCATCAAGCGGCCACGAAGCGCAACTAGGTTCAATGCATCCTCAAGGGAGAAAACACCCGCAAGACATGCGGCCACGTATTCTCCAATACTGTGACCAACCATACTCTCTGCCTGCAGGCCCCAAGACATCCATACCCGGGCGAGAGCGTATTCGATGACAAAGAGTGCGGGCTGGGTGGTACGGGTCTCGCGCAACTCCGTTTCCGCCCATTGATGTTTTTCCGCACTGGGGTAGAGCACGCTGCGTAGGTCTAACTGCAAACTGGGTTGAAGAAGTTCCGAACATTGGTCCACCAGCTCACGGAAAAGGGGCTCATGGGAGTAGAGCTGTTTGCCCATGTTGACATATTGCGATCCTTGCCCCGGAAACAGGAACGCTACCCGGCAAGCCTCGCGGGGAACAACCGAACTTGCTATGGCTCTTGTGTGCCGGCCTTGTAGTGCTTCAGTTGTATCCGCAACACTCTCCGCCACCACCAAGCAGCGGTGGGCAAATGGTGCGCGTCCCACTTGCAGGGTGTGCGCGACATCGGCCAAGTTGACTGAATCATGTTTCTGTAAATATTTGCCCAGATCGTCGGCTGCGGTTTCCAGCGCTGTAGCGGTTTTCGCTGACAACAAAACCAACTGCCACGGACGGCACGCAGATATGGAATCGTTAGATGGAGCTTCTTCCACGATGACATGAGCGTTCGTACCACCGATGCCAAATGAACTTACACCCGCCCGGCGAGGGACATTTCCGGTGTCCCACTCGTTGAGTTTCGTATTCACATAAAAAGGACTATGGTCGAAATCAATCTTGGGATTGGGCCTTTCGAAATGCAGAGTGGGAGGAATAAGTTTGTGTTCGAGCGCCAGTACGGTCTTGATCAAGCCCGCAATTCCGGCAGCGGCATCGGCATGGCCGATGTTGGACTTCACCGAACCGATCGCACAAAACCCGGTCTTCTCCGTGCCAGCCCCACGATATGCTTGGGTCAGGGCTGACACCTCAATTGGATCGCCAAGAGCGGTTGCGGTTCCGTGCGCTTCGAGGTAAGTGATGGTCTCCGGCCGCACACCCGATTCGAGCAGCGCCTCCTGGATTACGTTGCACTGTCCCGTAATGCTCGGCGCGGTATAGCCTACCTTGTTGCCACCATCGTTATTAATAGCCGAGCCTTTGATCACAGCCCGGATGTGGTCCCCATCGCGCAGCGCATCTTCCAGCCGCTTGATCACAACGATTCCCCCGCCAGCTCCCTTCACCGTACCCTGGGCGCGCTCGTCAAATGGGCGGCAATGGCCGTCGCGAGAGGCGATTCCCCCTTCCTGAAAGATATCGCCGATATTCTGAGGTGTGTGTATGGTAATTCCGCCGGCCATCGCCATGTCGCATTCATGATTCAACAGCGCCCGGCATGCCATGTGAACTGCTACCAGGGAGGTTGAGCATGCCGTCTGTACGGTGACGCTTGGGCCGGTCAAATCCAGCTTGTAGGACACGCGGGTGGCTAGAAAGTCATTGGCGTTGGCAAGCACCAGACCTGCAGCATCCTTGGAGTCCAGAGAGCCATCCTTCGCCAACAAATTCAGAAAATAAGTATTTGAGCCGCTACCTGCATAAAGGCCGATTTTGCCGGGATAATTCTTGACGGCATATCCAGCATTCTCCAGCGCTTCCCAGGCGCATTCGAGGAAGATCCGCTGCTGGGGATCAATCACCTCCGCTTCGCGGGCGCTGATGTCAAAAAATCTGGCGTCAAACAGGTCGGCGTTCGCCACCACCGAACCACGTTTAACATAATCAGAGGAAGCGATGAGCTCCTCGCTGACTCCAGCAGCTCGCAACTCTTCCTCGGTGAAATCGGTAATCGACTCGACTCCACCTTGAAGGTTCTGCCAGAATTCCTCAACATTGGCGGCGTCCTGAAATCTGCAAGCCATCCCAACAATCGCGAATCCTTTTGTGCCACTTCTCGGCTGTTCTGCTTTGACGGTTTTATCCCGGCTGAGGGGCTCGACCTCAGGCACACTGCGTGTGGCATCTAGGCGCTCAGCCAGCGAGCGGATTGTCGGGTACTGGAAAAAGTCCACGATCGGCAAGTCCGTTCCGAAAGCTTTTTGTACGGCCAAACGTACCTCGGGGATAAGCAGTGAATGTCCGCCAACATCGAAAAACTTCTCCTCGACTCCGACTTCGTCAATCTTCAAGATCCGCGTCCAGATATCTGTGAGAATCCGCTCCGTGTGGCGAGGCGGCAAGTTCGCTTGCCCTGAAGACTTCGGTGTGGATTTGACCTTGGGCAATGCCTTGCGATCGATTTTGCCGTTGGCTGTAACCGGCATTAGGGGAAGGAACACAAACGCATTGGGCATCATGTATTCCGGCAGTTTCGCCGATAGATGCGCACGTAGCGCGGTCACTAGATGATTCGGGTTCCAGTACACGGGGGCAGAGCGCGATGAAGACGCCCATGGCACGCTCATCTGTTCAACCTTCTCCGGCCGCCGGGCAAAGATCGTATAAAGACTGGTAGCCGCCAGAAGTTCATCCTGCTCCACGTTCACTTGATAACCGTGCTCTTCTAGAAACCGCTGCATCTTCCGTAATCTGCCCTCAATGTCGTGCACTTCAATCACAAGCTGACGAATCTTGGGCCAGTCTTTCCCTTCTATTCCCTCAAATACCTCCAGTTCGCTCTTTTCCACATCGATCTTTAACAGATCGATGCGGTCAATTCCTTCTGTCGCAATTACCTCCGACAGGGTCCGCAATGAACAACGGAATTGTTCGCTCTCCAGGCGCTCCTCAATCAGCTCATCGAGAGTCTCTTCGGATAGTTCCGCTCCGTTCCGGTTCTTCATGAACTTCTTGATCGTGGCTTGTTCTTCCTGAAGATTGGCGTAGCGGCCAGAAATAACTGAGTTGTGCTTGAACCATGTAAAGTCGACGTTGCCTGCTGTGTTAGAGAGCCCACCGTTGAACAGATGAACATCGCCGCCAGACAGAATCGAATTGATTCGTAGGCTTTCAAAAACAGGCGGAATCGGCTCGAAGGCATAAACCCTGGCGCGCGGCGCTTGTTGAAGCACCGACAGCGTAAACATACCAATGTTGGCACCGATGTCGAGGACGCAAGCATCGTCACTGAGAGTAATGCCGTGACGCAAATAACTACCACCTTCGAAAATCTCTTGGTAGACAAAGTCGGTCTCGGTCTTGTTCTGGTGACTGATCAACATTCCATTGGGCAGCTCATAACCTGCAGTGCGCAGAAATTCCCCGCTCTGCTCGAGCCGTAGGAGTTGTGCCAAAGGATAGGCGGAGATTTTGTCCGGCACCACATACGCCACCAACCTCTTGTCTCCCGCTGTATCCTCCCGCAACACCACCACTGCTTCGCCCACTCCCTCGTGCTCCTGCAACCGCCCCTCAATCTCTCCCAACTCGATCCGGAAGCCCCGGATCTTCACCTGCAAGTCGTTCCGCCCCAAAAACTCAATCGTCCCGTCTTTCCTCCATCGGCCCAGATCCCCCGTCCGGTACATCCGCGCCCCCGATTCCTCCACAAACGGATCCGCCACAAACCGCTCCGCCGTCAGCTCCGGCCGCTTCAGATATCCCCGCGCTACCCCCGCTCCCCCGATATACAGCTCCCCTGTCACTCCCACCGGAACAGGCTGCCGGTTCCCATCCAGAATGTAGATCCGAGTGTTCGCTATCGGCCGACCGATGGACTCCCACGTCGATGGGTTGGAAGTGGGTTCATGAATTGTTGTGTTGATAGTGGCTTCGGTCGGACCATATGCGATAAGCAATTTCGGCCGATGGCCACGTCCCTCGAACCAGCTTCTGAGGGAGTCCTGGCTGACTAACTCGCCTCCAGTAATCGCTAGCCGAATGCATCGGGGGATGTCCTCCGTTCCTCCATTGGAAATCTGCTGCCAAAATCGGGTTGGCAGGTCGATCACGCTGAGATTCTGTCGCGCACACAAAAGCCAAAACTCGGAAGCATCGGTCAGCCAGTTCTCGGATCGCAACACTAATACGGCTCCTGCAAGCAAGGTGCAGAATATCTCCTCCGCAGAGACATCAAACGCGACCGAAGCAAACTGTAGCATTCGATCGCCAGAAGACAGTCGCAACTCGCCTTGCATCGCCTTGATCTGATTGGTGAGACCCCGGTGCTCGAGCATGACGCCTTTGGGCATACCGGTGGAGCCGGAGGTGTAGATGACGTAGGCCAGATGGCCGGACGTCAGGCCAATGCTGGCGCGGTCCGGATTGGTCTCCGGCTGATCTTTCCACCGGGGAGTCACAGCCGCCAAATCGATCACCGGCAGCGTGGCGCTGGCAGCTGTGAAAAGTCCCTGCAGATGGCCCTTCGTCAACAGTGCTGCCGGATCGCTGTCCGTCAGCATGTAGCGCAGCCGTTCTTCCGGGTACGCCGGGTCCAGTGGCACATAGGCGCCTCCCGCCTTGAGTATGGCCAGCAAGCCCACGATCATCTCAAAGCCGCGCTCCACACAGATCGCCACCCGCTCATCCGGCTTCACTCCCAACTCCCTGAGATAGTGCGCCAGCCGGTTGGCTCGGGCATTCAGCTCCCGGTAGCTCAGTTCCTCCTCTTCAAACGCCACCGCCGTTGCCTCCGGACTCCTACGCACCTGCTCTTCGAACAACTCATGCACACACTTGCCGCTGGGAAACTCGGCTTTGGTCTCGTTCCACTCGTACAGAACCTGTTCCCGCTCCCCCTCGCCGAGCATGGGCAGACGATCGATGGTTTGGGCATCGTCGGCGACCATGGCCTTCAGCAGCGCGAGAAAGTATCCAATGTAACGATGGACGGTCGCAGCTTCGAAGAGCGCGCTTGCGTACTCGATGACTCCACCAATGGTGTCGCCTGCTGCCTGCAGGGAAAGTGTCAGGTCGAACATGGCCATTTTATGCGGCGACGGCTCGAAGAGCTGCAACTCCAAGCCCGGAAGTTCAAGCGAGCTTTCTGCCGCGTCCTGCCAGGCAAACATCACCTGGAACAGCGGACTGTGGGCCAAGCTACGCACCGGTTGGGCCAGTTCTACCACTTGCTCAAAGGGGATATCCTGATGCCGCTGTGCCGCGAGTGACTGCGCTTTGGTTTGCTGGAGTAGTTCGCTAACGCTGGGTGAACCCGACAGGTCAAGACGCAGTGCCAGGGTGTTTACGAAAAACCCGATCAGGTTCTCAATCTCGGCCCGTCCGCGATTGGCCACGGGAGAACCAATCACCACATCCTGCTGCCCGCTCAACCGCGCCAGCAAAATCGCCCAACCGGCCAGTAGCGTCATGTACAGGGTTGTGCCATTGCGCCGACTAAGCCCCCTCAACCCTGACGTCAACTTCTCCTCCAATACCACCGGCAGCGCAGCTCCGGCATAGCTCTGCTGCACCGGACGCACACGATCCATTGGCAGTTCGAGCAACGCCGGCGCTCCAGCCAGCGTGGTTTTCCAGTAGGCGGCCTGCTGTTGCAGAATCTCGCCCTCGATCCACTGCCGTTGCCATACCGCGTAATCGGCGTACTGTATTTCCAACTCCGGCAAGGGATCGGCTTCCCCGCCTAAAAACGCTCCGTAGAGTGCGTTCAGTTCGCTGACCAGCACGCCCATCGACCACCCGTCAGAAACAATGTGGTGCATGGTGACCAGCAACACATGCTCGTCTTCGGCCAAACGAATCAGCCGCCCGCGAATCAGCGGACCTGCTTCCATGTCAAAGGACGCTCCGGCTTCCAATTCGCTGAGAGCGGCCAGTTCCGCTTCGACCTCGTTGTGGCCGCGCAGGTCGTGTTCGATAAGACGGAAGCTGCTCTCTTCGACAGCCCCTATCTGCTGAACCGGTTCTCCGTCGAGGAAGGCGAAAGTGGTGCGCAGGACTTCATGACGAACCAATATCCGGTCCAGCGCCCGGCGAAGAGCTGTGCGGTTGAGATCGCCCTTCAGATGCAGGCCGGACGGGATGTAATAAGCCTCGCTGGCCCCTTCCATCTGCGCCAAGAACCACAGCCGCTGCTGCGCAAACGACAGCGGTAAACGCCCGCTTCGTTGTACCGGTATTATGCGCGAAAGTTCGGCATGTGCCGCACCCTGGAGATGACGAGCCAGATCGGCCAACTCTGGATGTAGGAACAGATCGCGGATCGCCACTTCCACACTCAATACTTGCTGCAGGCGGCTGACGGCCCGCACCGCCAGCAGAGAGTGTCCGCCCAGCTCGAAGAAGTTGTCGCGGCGACCCACCTTCTCCATCTGCAATATTTCGGCCCACACCTCGGCCAGCTTCGTTTCCATCTCGCCCACCGGCTCCTCGTAGCCGCGCACCGCATAGGCCTCCTGTTCCGGCGCGGGCAGCGCCTTGCGGTCCAGCTTCCCGTTCGGCGTCAACGGCAAACTCTCCATGCGCACATACGCCGCCGGTACCATGTAGTCGGGAACAACCGCCGACAGGTGCGCACGCAACCGCTCCGCTCCCACACTCGCTGCTTCAGCCTCGCCGATGCCTGAAGCGGTGTAGTACGCCACCAGCCGCTTCTCGCCGGCCGTATCCTCGCGCGCCAGCACCACCGCCTCGCGCACCTCCGGGTGTTCGGCTAACCGCGCCTCAATCTCTCCCAACTCAATCCGGAATCCCCGGATCTTCACCTGATTATCGTTCCGCCCCACAAAGTCGATGTTGCTATCCGGCAGCCAGTGGGCCAGATCGCCGGTCTTGTACATTCGCGTCCCTGATTCGGTAGCAAACGGATCCGGCACAAACCGCTCCGCCGTAAGTTCGGGCCTATTCAAGTATCCTCTCGCCACTCCCGCTCCCCCGATATACAGCTCTCCCATCACTCCCACCGGCACCGGTTCCCGGTTGGAATCCAGTATGTACACCCGCATGTTCGCCATCGGCCGCCCTATCGGTGGGTTGCCGCTTTCCTCCCCCGCGCAACGATGCATCGTAGCGCATACCGTAACCTCAGTTGGACCATAAGCGTTGATCAAATAACGTCCCTGAACCCAGCGTTTGGCCAGACCGCTGTCTAAAATGTCTCCCGCAACGATTAAGGTGCAAACTGAGTCAAAGTTAGCTTGTTCGGTTACACCCGCCAGCACTACCGGCGGCAGGGTCACGTGAGTAATCCCGTGTCTCTCCACTGTCTCGCTCAGCATTTCGCCTACAATTACACCCTCTTGCGCAGGAATGTGGAGCGATGCCCCGCTGCACAGCACCACAAAAACTTCGGAAACACAGGCATCAAAGCTGAACGAGGCAAACTGCAAAATACGACTGCTGGGTTCGACCATAAACTCGCGACTCTGTGCGAGACTGAGATTGCACAATCCACGATGTTCCACCATGACGCCCTTGGGCTGGCCGGTGGAGCCGGAGGTGTAGATCACATAGGCCAGATGGCGCGAGGTGAGCCCGATGGCGTCTGCATCCGGGTTGCTCTCCGAGAAACTCTGCCATGCGGCAGTGGCATTCAGATCCAGGACCGGCACGCCGTCGCCGATACCGGAGAATCGATCTTCCAGATGTCTCTGCGTCAGCAGCACCACCGGATCGCTGTCCGCCAGCATGTAGCGCAGCCGTTCTTCCGGGTACGCCGGGTCCAGCGGCACATAGGCGCCTCCCGCCTTGAGTATGGCCAGCAAACCCACGATCATCTCAAAGCCGCGCTCCACACAGATCGCCACCCGCTCATCCGGCTTCACTCCCAACTCCCTGAGATAGTGCGCCAGCCGGTTGGCTCGGGCATTCAGCTCCCGGTAGCTCAGTTCCTCCTCTTCAAACGCCACCGCCGTTGCCTCCGGACTCCTACGCACCTGCTCTTCGAACAACTCATGCACACACTTGCCGCTGGGAAACTCGGCTTTGGTCTCGTTCCACTCGTACAGAACCTGTTCCCGCTCCCCCTCGCCGAGCATGGGCAGACGATCGATGGTTTGGGCATCGTCGGCGACCATGGCCTTCAGCAGCGCGAGAAAGTATCCAATGTAACGATGGACGGTCGCAGCTTCGAAGAGCGCGCTTGCGTACTCGATGACTCCACCAATGGTGTCGCCTGCTGCCTGCAGGGAAAGTGTCAGGTCGAACATGGCCATTTTATGCGGCGACGGCTCGAAGGGCTGCAACTCCAGGCCCGGAAGTTCAAGCGAGCTTTCTACCGCGTCCTGCCAGGCAAACATCACCTGAAACAGCGGACTGTGGGCCAAGCTACGCACCGGTTGGGCCAGTTCTACCACTTGCTCAAAGGGGATATCCTGATGCCGCTGTGCCGCGAGTGACTGCGCTTTGGTTTGCTGGAGTAGTTCGCTGACGCTGGGTGAACCCGACAGGTCAAGACGCAGTGCCAGGGTGTTTACGAAAAACCCGATCAGGTTCTCAATCTCGGCCCGTCCGCGATTGGCCACGGGAGAACCAATCACCACATCCTGCTGCCCGCTCAACCGCACCAGCAAAATGGCCCAGCCGGCCAGTAGCGTCATGTACAGGGTTGTGCCGTGACGCCGGCTCAGCCCCTTCAGCCCCGCCGTTAGTTGTTCGTCCAGCACCAGTTCCACAAAGCCGCCAGCAAAATCCTGCTGGACTGGGCGGGAATGATCCATTGGCAGCTCGAGCAGCGCCGGCGCTCCAGCCAGCGTGGTTTTCCAGTAGGCGGCCTGCTGTTGCAGAATCTCGCCCTCGATCCACTGCCGTTGCCATACCGCGTAATCGGCGTACTGTATTTCCAACTCCGGCAAGGGATCGGCTTCCCCGCCTAAAAACGCTCCGTAGAGCGCGTTCAGTTCGCTGACCAACACGCCCATCGACCACCCGTCAGAGACAATGTGGTGCATGGTGACCAGCAACACATGCTCGTCTTCGGCCAAACGAATCAGCCGCCCGCGAATCAGCGGACCCGCTTCCAAGTCAAAGGACGCTCCGGCTTCCAATTCGCCGAGAGCGGCAAGTTCCGCTTCGACCTCGTTGTGGCCGCGCAGGTCGTGTTCGATAAGACGGAAGCTGCTCTCTTCGACAGCCCCTATCTGCTGAACCGGTTCTCCGTCGAGGAAGGCGAAAGTGGTGCGCAGGACTTCATGACGAACCAATATCCGGTCCAGCGCCCGGCGAAGAGCTGTGCGGTTGAGATCGCCCTTCAGATGCAGGCCGGACGGGATGTAATAAGCCTCGCTGGCCCCTTCCATCTGCGCCAAGAACCACAGCCGCTGCTGCGCAAACGACAGCGGTAAACGCCCGTCTCTCGAGGTGGGGACGATGGGCCGGAGCGTAGCCTGCTGAGCAGGGCCGGTAAGTCGATCGACGTATGCCGAGAAATCTTGGAGAACCGGGAACTCGAACATCGCACGCAACTCTATCTCGCGATTGAATGTCCGTTCTAGCCGCGCTAACATCTGGATAACCGTCAGCGAGTGTCCACCCAGATCGAAGAAGTTATCGTCTCGTCGAATAGTTGACTTTCCCAACAGACTCGACCAAACGCCCGCTATTAATTCTTCCGTGGGTGTCAACGCCAGACTGCCAGCCTCCATTGCCTTTTTGCTCTCCAGTTCGATGAGAGCCTTGCGGTCTACTTTGCCATTCGCGGTAAGCGGCAACGTGTCCAGCTGCAGCAAAGCCGCGGGCACCATATATTCCGGTACGCGTTGCTGTAAGTGGCCACGCAGCCTGTCAACATCCAGTCTCTCGCTGCTAGCCGCGTAACCTATTAGGCGCACGTCTCCAGGCTTGTCCTCTCGCGTGATCACTGCCGCTTGCGTAACCCCAGGGTAGTCGAGCAATGCCACTTCGATCTCTCCCGGCTCGATTCGGTATCCTTGTATCTTCACTTGATCATCGAGCCGCCCCAGGAACTCCAGGTTGCCATTTTCCTGGTAGCGGACCAGATCGCCCGTGCGATACAAACGCTCGCCGCCGGTTCGGCTAAAAGGATTTGGCACAAACTGTTCTGCTGTAAGTTCTGGCCGGCTCAGATACCCGCGAGCCTGTCCCGCACCGCCAAGATAGAGCTCCCCTTTGATCCCGACCGGCACCAGTTTCATGTGCCCGTCCAGAACATATGCTCGAGTATTGGACAGGGATCGCCCGATCGTTACCGCACCTTGTTCATCGAGCTTTACTTCGGCATAAGTGGCATAGGTCGTATCCTCGGTGGGCGCGTAGAGATTCAACCATCGTTCTACTGATAGATTCTGATCCATTGCATCGATCGAAGTCCGCTGCAGCATACTCACTGCGCTGCAGTGAGGTATCGCCGTTCCCCTGGGCCGGCCAGCAGAACTCGAGGTGTAAATTACCCAGGCAAGGTTCTCCGCATCCAGCTGAAGTCGTAGGTTTGCGCCGCTCTGCTTTTCGATTTCTTCTCTCGCTTCTTCTAAATCCTCTACATGTTCGGTACACCCAGCCATCTGCTGAGTAAATCGTTCGTTGGTCAACACAAACTTAGCCCCGGCATCCTTGACCATGGAGCTTCGCCGTGCGCTGGGATCGGCCGGGTCCAACGCCACATAGGCTCCGCCCGCCTTCAGCACTCCCAAAACGCCTACCATCCTCTCCAAGCCGCGCTCCATGCAAATGCCAACTCCAACCTCGGGACCAACGCCCATCTTGGCCAAATAATGGGCCAGCTGATTCGCTCGCCGGTTTAACTCTTCATAACTGATCTGTCGATCCTCATCTATAACCGCAACAGCTTGCGGCGTCTTTGCCGCTTGCTCCTCGAACAACTGATGCACGCACTTATTGGCAGAGTACGCTGCCTCCGTGCGATTCCACTCTACGAGCAACTGCTGACGTTCTGGTTCGCTCAGGATTTCAAGCTCACCGATCCGGGCATCGACAGACACTACGATTTGTTCGAGCAGCATTCGATAGTGCTGCAGCAGCCGTCTCATGCGTTCCGCGTCGAATAACTCAGTCCGGTACTCGAGTGACAACTCCAACTCGCCATCTTCTTCGCGCGCCGACAAGGTCAGATCAAACTTCGCGGTGCCGGTTTCCAAAATGCTTGCTGTGGCTTCCAGACCATCCCAGGAAACCGTCGGCAGGGGAGCGTTCTGCAGAGCAAACAAGACCTGGAAGAAGGGCGTACGGCTGAGCTCACGAACCGGATCTAACGCTTCGACTAAACGCTCGAAGGGAATATCCTGGTGAGCGTAAGCCTGCAACGAAACGTCGCGAACCCGCTGCAATAACTCAGCTACGGAAGAGTCTTCCGTAAATTGGGTGCGCAGCACCAGGGTATTTACAAAGAAACCGATCAGTGGTTCCAGTTCCTGCCGGTTGCGGTTGGCAATCCCCGAACCAACTGAGATATCTGTCTGACCAGTGTAGCGATACAGAAGAATCTCAAAGCCCGCCAACAACGTCATAAATAATGTAACGCCCTGTTGGTCGCCTAATAACTTCAATTTGCTGACCAGTGGCTTGGGCAAACGCCACATCTCCATCGCTCCAGCCAGGGTTGGCTTGGCCGAGTGCGGACGGTCTGTGGGGAGGTTTAATGTTTCATGGCCTGCCAGTTGCTTTCTCCAGTAGTCGAGTTGCCGTTCGAGTACCTCGCCTTGCAACCATTCGCGTTGCCACTCCGAATAGTCGGCATACTGAATCGGCAGAGGCGGTAAGGGCGACGCCGCGTTCCGGCTGAAGGCGTTGTACAGCGCGTTGAACTCTCGCAGCATCACTCCCAACGACCAGCCGTCAGAAACGATGTGATGCATCACAACCAGCAAGACATGGTCCTGACTGCCGATCCGGAACAGCGACGCCCGAATCAGAGGGCCATGGCTCAGATCAAATGATCGCCGTGCCTTTTCGCGAAGCACCTCATCGAGTTCGTCTTCGCGGATCTCCGACACTACAAACGGCACTTCCATTTCCGGGGCAATACTTTGGATCGTTTTCTCGCCGACTTCCGGGAAGCTGGTGCGCAGCACTTCATGTCGCGCAACCATTTCCTGCAGGCTGGCTTTAACCGCTTCAACGTTCAATGCTCCTCGCAGCCGCAGGGCGACAGGTACGTTGTACAAACTTGCTTCCGTCTCATAGCGTGACAGGAACCACAAGCGCTCCTGGGCAAAAGACAATCGCGGATGCCCCTTCCGCGGATAAGGCCGCAGAGGGGGCGCTGCCGTCTTGACTGCCCTGCCCACCTGAAGGGCCACTCCCGCGACGGTAGGGTTCTCCAAGAAGTTGCGGAGCGGGAGATCTACTTCAAACGCCTGTCGTATGCGCGACGTCACCTGTGTGGCCAACAGCGAATGTCCACCCAAATCGAAGAAATTGTTGTTTCGCCCTATCCGCTCGATTTTCAACACTTCGGCCCAGATCCCGACCAGCTTGGTTTCCACTTTGCCCTGCGGCGCCTCGTAAGCTTGGGCCGCGTAGCCATCGGTCTCCGGCGCCGGCAGCGCCTTCCGATCCAGCTTCCCGTTCGACGTCAGAGGCAGACGATCCAAACACACGTACGCCGCCGGCACCATGTACTCCGGCAAAAGCGTCTTCAGATGATTCTTCAGGGAAGTGATGAACTGGGCGGGGCTAAAGTATGTTGGCACCCGGACCGGGTGGGGTGAGATACCTGCTCCCTCGGCTCGGGGAACGTTTTTGGTCTGGCGAGCATAGATGTTGTAGAGGTTCGTGGTTTGTAACATCTCATCTTGCTCGATGTGCAGCTCATACCCATGAGCTTCGAGCATCCGTTTGACTATGGCCAGTCGTCCAGCAAAATCATGAACCTCCAGCACAATTTGTCGGATCTTCTCCCAGTCATGGTCTTCGATGCCTTCCAGAACATCCAGCTCACTCTTCTCAACGTCGATCTTGAGAAGATCGATCCGCTCTATCTTCTCCTCGGCAATGACCGAGGAAAGAGTGCGAAGTTGGCACTCCACTCGCTCCCCGCTAAGGCGCTCGGCAAGCAGTTTGTCCAGATCCTCGTCCGACAAGTCTTTCGACTCGGATTGTGACTTCAGAAAGGATTTGACAGTTGAGCTTTCCTCTTTTAGATCGGCATATCGGCCTGAAAGTACGGAGTCGTGCCAATACCAGGTAAACGTGACCGTTCCGGACTCTCCCGCTAAGCCGCAATTGAAGGCTCTAGGGTTCCCGACATAAAGCTCCATGTTGATTCGGAGGTCGTCGAAAACAACCGGGATCGGCTCAAATGCGTAGATAGTGGCCGCCGGAGCGAGCTGGGCCACGAACAAACTGAACATTCCGATATTTGCTCCGATGTCGAATACGCAGGCGTTGCCCTCGAGAGTAATCCCATGTCGCAAGTAACCTTCGCCCTCGAAGATTTCGCGATACAGAAAGTCGGTCTCGCTCTTATTCTGAAACTTGACCAGCATGCCGTTGGGCAGCTCGTACAGCTTGCTTTCGGTCAGATCGCCGGCCTCCTTGAGGCGCGCCACCTTTCTCAAGGGTCGCGCCTGTACCTCATCGGGCACAATGTACGCAACCAACCGCTTGTCTCCGGCAGTGGCTCCCCGCATCTCCACCACCGTTTCCTTCACCCCCTCAAACTTCGCCAGGCAGGCTTCGATCTCCCCAAGCTCGATGCGGAATCCGCGGATCTTGACCTGCTGATCGGCCCTTCCGATGTACTCGAGCGTGTGATCGCTCCGCCATCGCGCCAAATCTCCGGTTCGGTACATCCGCGTCCCCTGCTCTGAAAATGGATCTGCGATAAACCGTTCCGCGGTCAACTCGGGACGATTCAGGTACCCTCGCGCCAGTCCCGCTCCCGCCACATACATCTCGCCAGGCACGCCTGTCGGGACAGGCTGCAGGTGCTCGTCGAGCACATAGATTCGCAAGTCTGGAATGTTGCCGCCAATGAGGCTTCCGCCAGCTTTTCGGGCCAACTCCGCCGTCAGCGGCAAATAGCTCACATGCACTGTGGTTTCAGTGATGCCATACATGTTGACCAGCGACGGTGCATCGTCCGGATATCTCTCGTACCATTCCTGCAGCCGCCGCAAATCCAGCGCTTCTCCGCCGAAGATCACCGTGCGCAGAGCCAGGCGTTTGCTGACTTCAGGCTTCTCCTGCACAGCCTGGATTAACTGGTAAAAGGCTGAAGGTGTCTGGTTTAGGACGGTCACTCTCTGCCCTGCCAGCAGTTCTAGAAATTCGCAAGGCGAGCGCGCAATGGTACTCGGCACGACAACAACGCGTCCGCCGTATAGCAGCGCGCCCCAAAGTTCCCAGACGGAGAAATCAAAAGCATAGGAGTGGAACAAGGTCCAAACGTCTTGGAGACCGAAATTGAACCAATGCTCGGTGGCCCGAAATAACCGTGTGACGTTTTCATGCGTGACCACTACTCCTTTGGGCGTCCCGGTTGAGCCGGAAGTGTAGATCACGTAAGTCAGGTTCTGCGGCCCCACCCCAGCCTGCGGGTTGTCCGCAGGTTGCCTTGCAATTTCCTCCCACTGCGCGTCTATGCACACCAGATGGGCCGAGCTCTTGGGCAACTGCTGCCGCAACCCTTCCTGGCTCAACAGCGCTCGCACCCGGGCGTCGGCCAACATGAACCGCACCCGCTCCTCCGGGTAGCTGGGATCGATGGGCACGTAGGCGCCGCCCGCCTTCAGCACTCCCAAAAGCGCTACCACCATCTCCAGCGAACGCTCTAGGTAGACTCCTACCAGCGCCTCCGGCCCCACGCCTAGCTGGCGCAGGTAGTGCGCCAGCTGGTTCGCCCGCCGGTTCAACTCCTGATACGTCAATAGCTGCCCTTCACACAGCACCGCCACCGCCTGGGGCGTTTTCCGCGCCTGCACTTCGAACAACTCATGAATGCACTCGCTCCCCCCGTAGCTGGCCACCGTGTCGTTCCACTCGCGCACCAATGTGCCGTACTCACTGGCGGAAAGAATGGGCAATTGACTCACGGAAATCTCAGGGTTCGAAACAATTCCTTCCAATAGAACGGAAAAACTCTCCGCCCAGCGCGCAATGGTGTCTCTCTCAAATAAGTCGCTGCTATAGTTCCACGATCCCATCAGACCGTCCGGTCCCTCGCCGACCGTTAGCGTCAAGTCAAACGGCGCCGTTTGCTGTTCGACGGCGACATGCTCCAACTGTAAGCCGCCCAAGGTTACCTGTGCCTGCGGTTGCCCTAAGGCAAAACGCACGAAATCTTCCGAATGGCTCCCGTAGGTCTGCAGAAAGTCAAACGCGCTCTGAAAGATGGGAGGCACTGCCGGATCGCGAGCAATCCCAAGTTGCTCAACCATTAACGAGAAGGGATACAACTCATGCGCAAACGCTTTCGAAACCCGGTCGCGAACCTGCGATAGGAATTCAGTGAAGGTTTGCCGCTGCTGAAAATCCGCTCGCAAGGGCACGGCATTCACAAAATACCCCGCGGTGTTCGCAAATTCTGCTCTTGATCTGCCCGCAATCGGGCAGCCAACGATGACTTGTTTCTGAGAGGTGAGGCGATAGAGCAGAACCTGGAACGCTGCCAGAAGTGTCGTGAAGAGCGTGGCTTGTTGCTCCTCTCCAAGCCTCTTCAGTGCTTCGGTTAGCCTGGCATCGAGGCTAAAAGGGAAGGAAGCACCACGAAATGTCTGTATTGGCGGACGGGCGTGGTCCGCGGGCAGACTGAGGGGTGGCAGTTCTCCTGCCAGCTCGTTCTTCCAATAGTCCCGCAGTCTTTCTCCGGCAGGACCAGAGAGCTGCTCCCGCTGCCATTCCACATAGTCTGCGTAACTGTATTCCGACGGAAGAAGGTGTATTTCGACTTTATTCGCATAGGCCTGGTACAACTTTCCAATTTCATCCAACAGCAGCGTAAGAGACCAGTAATCCGCAACCATGTGATGCACTGCAACGTGCAGCAGGTATTCTTTTTCCGATCTGGCAAAGAGGACAGTCCGAAACAATGGGCCTAGCGTCAGGGTGAAAGGCCGCTGGCTCTGTTGGACAAGGGCTTTCTCCAGTTCTACCTGGCTCCAATCCCGGGCGTCACAATATTCAAAGGACACCTCGACTTTCTCTGCAACCTGCTGAACCGGTTCTCCTGCCGTCTCCACCACAATCGTGCGCAGGCACGGATGGCGGTCGACGAGTGCCTGAAATGCTAGCCGCAGTGCGTCGACATCCAGTCTGGTTGCAATCCTAATCACCCGCGCGATGTTATAGGCGGCACTTTCTGGAGCTGTTTGATGTACAAACCATAGGGCGCGCTGGCCGTAAGAAAGCGGGTATCTCGCAGGCTGCTCAGTTTCACGCTTGCTGACGCGCTTGCCTATAGTATCCGTAGCACGTTGAATGATTTCCGTGATAGTCGAATCACTAAAGAACTCCGAGACCTCTACCTCGACGTGAAACTCAGTTTGCAGCTTGTGAGCGAACTCAATGGCGGCCAGTGAATCCAAGCCGTAGGCTGCGAAAGGTTGGTTGAGGTCAACCCGTTCCTGGTCAATTCCCTGGATACGCGCGATTTCCTGCGCTACCCACGAAGCCAGCCCGTACGGTACATGCCCATCCAACTCTGCGTTGGAAGGTTTTGGCAACACTGGCTCGATCTGCTTTCTTTCGTGCCACTCTCGCAGAACATAGAGTTCCCGGTTCAGAAACGCATCTCGACATGCATGGCGCCGGATCTTGCCGCTGGAGGTTTTGGGAATCGTGCCCCTTCGTATCAGGACAATGGCGAACGCCTGCAGTTCATGGCCTGCCACGATGTTTCGTGAAATAAGTTTTATGAGGGCGTCGAGTTCGTCAAGGTCACTCTGAACAATAGATTCCGGGTCTTTGCGTACCACAACCTCTTGCACAACGACGAGGCGCTCTTCCCCTTCGATCTCCACCGAGAACGCCGCTCCCGACCCAGGCTGCAAGATAGGATGGCTCTGCTCGACGGTAAGTTCTATATCTTGTGGATAGTAATTCTGCCCTCGAATGATAAGTAGATCTTTCAACCGCCCAGTTATAAATAGATGGCCATCTTTCAGAAACCCCAGGTCTCCCGTACGAAGAAATGGGCCTTCGTCAATCTCGGGTATCCGCGCGTTGAACGTCTCCTCTGTCTCTTTCGCTTTTCGCCAGTACCCCTGCGCAACACTCGGGCCGCTGATCCATATCTCGCCTACATCGCCAGCGCTGCATTGTCGTAGCGAATCCGGTGAAACAATTCGCACGGTCTGCTCCCCGGGGGGACGGCCACAGGCCACCAGCAGCTTGTCCTGTTTTCGAGATATCTTTGCTCCATTACCCGATCCTCCATTCTTCGCGTCACCGTTGACGCCATAATTCACAGCAGTCACACCGTTCGGATCAAGACCTCCACTTACAAACAGAGTGGCTTCAGCCAGGCCATAACATGGAACGAAAGCCGCGCGACGAAAACCACAGTCGGCGAACTGTGCGGCAAATCGGTTCACCGTTTCCAGTCGTACTGGTTCCGCGCCGTTGAACGCCACCCGCCACGAACTTAGGTCGAGTCCGGCCCGGTCTTCAGGACGGATTTTGCGCATGCAGAGTTCGTAGGCAAAGTTAGGTCCGCCGCTGGTCGTCGCCTGATAGCGGGAAATCGCCTGGAGCCAGCGGAGTGGGCGCTGCAGAAAGGCAACCGGCGACATCAAGATGCAAGGCACGCCTGCAAACAAAGGTTGCAGTACATTGCCGATAAGTCCCATGTCATGATAAAGCGGCAGCCAGCCTACAATGACACTGCCAGGCGTTGTATCAAACGCATTCTGGATCATCCGCTCGTTATGCAGAATGTTCGCGTGACTTACCATCACACCTTTGGGAGCAGCGGTCGAGCCAGATGTGTACTGTAAGAACGCGATATCTGTGCCACTTACAGCTGGCGGAGTCCACAATTCATCGCCATCGACAGGGAGGGCGTTTGTGTCAATCCACTTCACCTGCTCACCCGCCGATGCCGCGACCACGTCGCGAACCGCGGGAGATCCAGCTCCGGTGGTCAATACTACGGAGGGCTGGGCGTCGGCCACGACCGACTCGACGCGAGCATTTCCTTTCTTATTCACACGAGGTGCGTAAATTGGAACTGCAATCACTCCCGCGCAGAGACAACCACAAAAGGCAACAATGTAGTCGGCTTCCGAGGAATCGAGAAGCAAAGCTCTTTGGCCTACCGCTGACTGTTTCTGCAATTCACCCGCGACTTGGCGCGCTCGGCGATATAGCTCACCATAGGTTAGCGTGTCTCTCTCTTCTTCACCATCGGCCAGGAACCTATAAGCGATCTCGTCTCTTTGCGTCTCTGCCCTCAACCGCAACACGTCAACGATTGTTGCGATTGCCACCTCGTTCGATATCGTGGTCGCTTTGCTCAACTTACACCTCCCAAAAGCGGACTATTCGCCGATGATGTCATAACACTGTTTTCTTGGAATACAGTGGAGCATATTGTGTATGCAGACAGAATTTAGGTAGCAGAGGTAACCACTGCAATCCTTGCCAGAGGCCGAGGTTCGCTGCGATCGACAAGGAATGATTCGAGTAAGGTACGCAGATAGCGGTATTGAAGATCCTGAATATAGTGTCCGGCAGCAGCCATGCGGATACGGGTGTTCTTGACGCGCGTGGCAGCGAGTAGCTCAGTAGCGGCAACGTCGCTCGCAATGTGATCATCATTCCCAGTGATGACCATCAACCGATTTGTGAAGTTTGCCAGTTTTTGACGAAGCGGATAAATCGCATCAGAGGCTAGCCTACTTGCGTACCTCATCAGCGACGGTGTGGTCGACATCGGGCTTGCGATCTCAAAAACTCGCGATCGGTCGGGTAGCGACCATACATGCAATCCGCTCTTACTGGGATCTTCGGCACTTGCATTAACTTGGGCGAGCGTGAATTTACACAAAGCGCTCGTCATGTCCGGCTCACGACGCACTACATCCAGCATTCCCAAAATCTTGCGCCCATACACTGTGGCGAATCGTTCGTCAGAGGTAAAAAATGATGGGGCGAGAAGCACAACGGAATCAACGGCTATCTTCTCGGTAAGTTCTATCGCAGTCAAATGGCCATTGCACCAAGCGAGCACATCGACCTTGTCAAAGCCCTCTTGCTGCACAGCGAGAGCAGCGTCGGCTGCGTCCATTTCCACGGTGGCGTCGGTATGCAAGCCTCCTGCGAAAAGGTCGCTCGCGCGGCTCTCGCACATGAGAATACGAAAGTGATCGGTTTCGTCTGCCAACAAATGTATCCATAAGGCGGCCGGGACACCGCTCGCATTGATCAATACCAAAGGCTGACGCCCGCGACACCTGACGAAATATCTAGCTCCACTCTTTAATGTGCGCTCTTCATAATTGTCGCGGAGAACATGCTCGATCGGTTTTTTGGGAGATACCGATGGAGCGAGCGAGACTGCACCGCGCTCAGCTGCCTCCGCATCTGTGGCACTCGCCATGAGTAGCTTCCACGCGTCATCGGCCTCGACGGCGGTATCATCAAATGGAATGTTGGCCCGCCGCAGGAACTCCATGCATCGTTCGCCAAGAGCTTGCGCCCCTGCGAATTGCTTTTGAGTGCGGGATGAGCCGTCCGGTGCAGCTCTGCCGGTCCTCACTGGTTGCTTAGACAAGTATTCCGGATCACGGCGAATAATCTCGTCTACCGCGTTCAGCATGAGCGAATTAAACAGTTCACCAGCCATTTACCACCGAGATGTTCCATGATTCGCGGCAATGTTGTATCTTGCCCTGCTTATCGATGAGGAGTTCCAAACCACGGCCACGGGTTCCCTGTGTGGATCTGCAGTGGATCTGCCTCTGCCGCACCGTCGACAACATCATTTGGAGCTTGATCGACGAGGCTGCAAAGCCTGACAAAGGACTGTGTAATGTTCTCTTCTGGCGCGCCGCGATAACTCAGACGCTGCTGTCGTGTCGAAAGCGTGAAACGTTTCGGGATAATGGTGCAGCTCGACGCGCACCCCGGCTTGTAGCAAGCTTTGCGCGTAGTTAATACCCTCGTCCCGCAGCGCATCGTAATCGGCGGTCATCACGTAAGCCGGCGGAAGGCCACGAAGGTCACGCGCGCGAGCCGGAGCGGCGTATGGCGAGACATCCTTGCCGACCCTCTCACCAAGATAATACGTCCACATATATTCGGAGTTTCTGCGGTTCCAGCCCTGGATGTCGACAAAGTGGATCATCGATGGAGTGATCATGCGGTCGTCAATTACAGGGTAGAGGAGAAGCTGAAACGCCGGCACGCGAACCCCACGATCACGGGACATAAGGGCCACAGCTGCGGCAAGTGCGCCGCCTGCACTGCTGCCGGCAACGGCAATGCGGGAAACGTCAATGCCGAGTTCGTCGGCTTCAGCAATCGCCCAGAGATATACCGCATAGCAGTCTGTGATTGCCGCGGGGAATGGATACTCAGGTGCAAGACGGTAGTCGGCCGCTACCACCACGGCTTTGGTCTCTTTCGCCATTTCGAGACATCTCGGATGTTCGATCTCAAGATCTCCGAGTACAAAAGCCCCACCGTGGAAATAAATTACCGCAGCAGCGGGTTTGACTAGGTCCCGGGGAACGTACAGCCGAACGCGGACGGTGGACGTGCCATCGGAAGGGCAGATCCGATCAACAACGTCAACCTCTGAATCGGTCAACGTATGAGCCCCCAGCATAGTCGATAGCCGAATGAACCGATTCATTTCGGATCGAGCAGCCACCGGATCGCTATAATCAAGGCGCGGTAGCATGCTCATGACATCCCTGAGCTCACGTTCCATTGAAACTCCCACAAAGGTCATCGTCAGGTTTCCGGAAGCGAACGAACGCGTACGCGCCACGAAGACTGGAGATCGCTGGGAGATTTTCTGGCGTGATATCCAGCTGTGAGCCGCGGAGCTTCTCAATGAAAGCCAGGAATCCGATGAGGAGCAACGAATCCAGGATTCCACTCTCAATCAGATTGGCGTCGGCGTCGAGTGAGGCAGATTCCACTCCGGCCACTTCATAGAAAAAGATCCGAGCCCGATTGATGAATACTTCCTCGGTCAACTCTTCCATCTATCCACCCCTCCAACAAACTCAACCGTTCTCTTTTCCGTTATGAGTAAGTGAGACCAACGAGTGCCACATCTCCACGACTCGCTGGCGGTCAAGCTTTTCCTGACCGGTGCGAGGCAAAGCCTGTGTAATCTGAATCACGCGCCTAGGCGCGTGATGGGCACCAAGCCGCCGTCCTAGCTCGGCTGCTACGACGGCGCAGGTCAGACCAGAATCGGGCAACAATCGGACCAGCAGACCAATATCTTCGCCTCCAGCGGGAAGCTGCAGAGGAACCCCCGCCGCTTCATGAATCCCATCCATCTCCAACGCGACACTCTCCAATTCATCGAGATAAACCGAATGGCCGCCCTTCATGACGACATTCTTTAGCCGCCCCACGATCCAGTACCGGCCCCGCTCGTCGCGTCTGAAAAGATCTCCGGTCCGTAGCCAGCATCCATGGAAGGCAGCCTCTGTGGCATGCGTATTGCGATAGTAGCCATCGAAGACCGTCGGACCCGACAACTCAAGTTCCCCTTCGCCAACCCCCTCTACAACTGTTCCGTTTTGATCACGCAGTTGAGCCTTCAGGAACGCGGGGGTACCAATGGTGTTTCGGCCCATTCCGCGATCATCATACTCACCGAAGAAACTGGGGCACATGGATTCCGTGAGCCCGTATGCGTTGAGCATGCCGAGGTTAAATCGGTGCTGAAATTGTTGCTGTGTCCGCTCCGATAACGGCGCACTGCCTGAGATGCAGGTAGGGACTGTGCGCATTCTTTGCGGTGGCACCGCGACTTGGTTCAGAAGTTCGATAAGCGGCGGCACCAGAAAGATCTGTTCGATGTCGTGATCGGCAACGGTCTGCCAGTACCCAGGAGCAGTCCGCAAACTAAGTTCCGGCAAGACAACAACGGTAGCGCCGGCGCAGGCGGCCCAAATGTAATGCAGGGTGAGAACACCGTATCCAGAGAGCCGCATGCTGCAGGCGATGTATTTTGGCGCGGCGCCACGATGTCGGACAATCGCTGCCGCGGCCGCATATATTGCCGTTGACCATCGATCATGCGGTATGACAATTCCCTTGGGATCTCCAGTACTCCCGGAGGTATAGGCCAGGAGCGCGGCTCCGTCCGGCAAATCCGAATGTTCGTCTTTTGAGTAAGAGTCGGTGAGCAACGAAACCGTAAATTCTGGATCTACCGTGATGAACGCATTCGGTCGGCTATGAGAATAAACCGAGCGGCGCACGCTATCACCCCATTTCGGGTCGACAAGCAGTGCGGTACCCGCAAGGTGCCAGATTCCGAGCAGCAACGGCAGTGTATCGGGGTGGTCTGCCAACTCAACCGCACAAAGACTTTGTCGACTTATGCCGGCTGCCGCGAGCCGAAGACTCAGTTCTTCGCCCCTGGCCGCGAGCTGAGCCCACGACAATCTGATGCCCACATAAGGTTCACGCTCGAATATTAAGGCAGGCTCATCTGGGCGCTCGCGTGCGAGCGCTGTATAGATGTCGAGAAGGTTCATCATATTTGCATGTGCGCCTCCTCGCTGTACGGTGGTTCGTCCACAGTAACGAGTGACTCGGTTCGCATGCCATCGCGAGGCTGTCGAGCTTCAGGGAACTCCTAATATCGCCTATGTACTCATTGAGTTCGGCCCATAATCCGGGTTCAGGTTTTGTCATTTGCGACTCCATTCCGAGGGGGTCTCGCGATCATCTGCCGGAATCGGACTGTAGGTATTTCTCGAACCAATGATGGGCGTAAGGTTCGTCGTTGAAGGCGTCGACTTCGATATATCCTTCCTTTCGGTACAGTGCCTGAGCCTCGGCGAGGGTCCGATTAGTTTCAAGATGGAGCACTGTGAGTCCCGCTTCCCGAGCAATGGTCTCAAGCGTATGGAGAACTTTGCGTGCAACACCCCGCCTGCGCGCGCATGAAGCCGTCCACATTCGCTTGATCTCACCCGTCGTTGGATTCTTGCGTTTGAGCACGCCACATCCAACAGGACGGCCATCAAGCCGGGCCACAACGAAGTAGCCCTTTGGGGGAATTAAATCCTCGTCGGGAGCAGGATTGCTCTTGATAGGATCGAAACCTGTGTCGAACCGCTGCGCTAGTTCCAGAAAATACTGCTCCACGCACCAGCGCGCGTCGGCGCTATCCGGAACGTCCACTTGCACCTCGACCGCGATCGTCTCACTTAATTCATCTTCTAGTCCGTGGCACATAGCAGTTCAGGATAAAGGAAAACTGTAAACAGCCGCTGCCTCCTGGGTCAGGGCATAACGGCTCTTACGATAGGGTAGGTTGAAATGATCTCTCAGGGTGTCGCCTGCCTGGGCCAAGTCACGATAGCCACGCTCCGATAGCGCTGGCAGCACAAGTGTTATAAAGTCTTCGAGCCCGAAACCGAGAACCCAGCATAACGCCATCGGCGGCCCCTTCCTCAAACCAGCGGATGAGTTCATTAGCGACTTGATCGGGTGTGTGCCAATGAAACCTTCCGACGTGGGAAGAACGCCAGCGCAACTAAAGCAAGGAGCCCTGCGTGCGCTGGCATTTTCCACATGGGCAAGTTCACGCTCCAAATCTTCATCGTGAAATCCTCCCCCCGTACCCTGACCCGCTACCAAGGCCGTGCATGCATGCAGTGATCTACTTCCAGCGTGATTGCGACTAAGGCCGCAAAGTTTCCTCTTGCAACGAATCCACTTGCTGAACCTCTGTGGACAGGTAAACTTCAGCGCAAATCTTGCGCAGGTGGACGTCACTGACTGCTCTCTGGGTGTCTAGCACCTGTTTCACTCTTATGGAGACTTGGTCGAGCTTTTCGCCTTCCACGTGATATCCGAGCTTTTCAAGTTTCGAGCGCAACGCGTTGCGTCCGCTTAGCTTGCCGAGTACCAGAAGGCTTTCGCCGACTCCCACGTCCGAAGGGTCCATGATCTCGTAGGTGCGCGGATTTTTGAGCATACCGTCCTGGTGAATCCCCGCCTGGTGCGCGAACGCATTCGCCCCCACAATCGCTTTATTGGGCTGAACAACCATGCCGGTCAAGCCACTCACGAGCTTACTCGTCGGCCCAATCTCCTTCGTGATGATGTTTGTCTCTAAACTGAACAAGGGCGCCCGTGTACGCAGTGTCATGACAGTTTCCGCCATGCACGCATTGCCGGCTCGCTCCCCGATACCGTTGATGGTTGCCTCGATTTGGCGGGCGCCATTTGCGAGCCCGGCCAGCGTATTCGCGGTGGCCAAACCCAGATCATCGTGGCAATGCACACTCACCGTGACATCAGCAGAAGCAAAGCGGCGATGAAGAAAGCCGATCAATGTGCCGTACTCTTCCGGCATTGCGTATCCGACCGTATCCGGAATGTTGAGAGTTGTGGCGCCGGCTTCTACCGCCGCTTCCAGCACCTGCACTAGAAAATCGCGGTCGCTCCGGGTTGCATCCTCCGGGCTGAACTCAACATCATGGCAGAGATCGTGAGCGTAGGCGACCGAACTCCGGGCCATCTCTATAACTTCGGGTCGTGTCTTGCGCAACTTGTATTCCATATGAATATCGCTGGTTGCAAGCACAATATGGATGCGGGGATAGATCGCATCTCTGACACCGCGCCACGCGCTATCGATGTCCGCGCGATTCGCACGCGCCATCGCAGCGATGCCGGGCGGGGCCGCTATCAAGCCATGCTTGTTGTTGCGCTTCGCTTGACCTACACTTCTTGCGATCTTCTGCACAGCGTTCATATCCCCTGGACTGGAAACTGGAAATCCAGCTTCGATCACGTCGACGCCCAACCTTGCAAGTTGTTCTGCGATTTGCACCTTCCCATCAGCGGTGAGTGAGGCGCCGGGACTTTGTTCCCCATCGCGCAGCGTAGTATCGAAGATCCGTACGAGCTCAGGTTTGGTGGGTTGCAGGCTGGGGTTACGGACTGGCAAGTTATCGCTAGTTGCTTTCATCTTCGTCTCCCTGTTACTTGGTGATGCTCAAGCCCTAACCACCGATCGGTTGGTGAGCAATCAGTTTCGTTAGCTCCTCCGCAATCCTGGAGAGCACGAATTGTTCGGCGCTGTGCAAAAAGAAGTGATTGCCAGCAAAGCGAAAATATCGCACCTCTGCGGTCGTTTGAGTGAGCCAACCGTTCAGCCCCGCGTCGGTGCTGAGCTCGTCTTCGTTCCCGAACATAACCACAATCGGACACTCTAACGGATCCTTCTCGACATACTGGTACTGGGCCGATATGGTTAGATCGGCTCGTATCCGCGGAAGCAAAAGGTCGCGCAGCGCCGCATTCTCCAACAAAGACTCGGGTATGCCTTTGTAGGCAATCACGGCAGCTACAAACTCATCATCCGGCAGCAACTGCATCCCGGCATCCCGCCACTTGAATTGTGGTGCGTTCCGCCCCGAAGCGATCAACATTTCAGGTTGGCGAAGCCCTTGTTCATGCAAGAGTCGTGCAACCTCGAATCCGAGGAGCGCGCCCATGCTATGACCGAAAAATGCGAATCGCTTGTCCAACGGTAGGATTTCGGTAATTAGGCCCGCAATTCCATGCATGTCCGTTAACAGCAACTCATCAAGTCGGTACTCTCGCCCGGGAAGCTGGACAGCCACGAGTTCGATCTCGTCCGGCATCGCTTTATCCCAAGACCGAAAGATCGAAGCTGATGCACCCGCATAGTGAAAACAAAAGAGGCGGATGTGAACTCGCGCTGCATTCTTGGAGCGAAAGCGGATGAGCCACGGAGAAGCGGACTGTTGCTCGAGTGCTGTCACGCCTGCCTCAATAGTGTCGGCGCCAGCGTCAGCCAACCCCATTGGTCGACGCCTGCCCTCTAGAATTCCAAAAAGTATTCCCTGGATTGCTTAGTCGCGGCGCTCGAAGTGCGCCGGACCGCAGAAGATGACGGCATTACCGCCTACTTCGTAAGCCCTCAAGCCTTCAAACACACTGGTTCATGATGCAGCGCATGAGGAAGAACATGGACCTGGGCAAGGTCCCAAGGCAGCATTCTTCCGTTCATCCAGATGAATGCTCGCAGGGGATCGCGTGGTCTCCTTACATCACCCCGTACTTCTTGAAAGCATCAACTACGCTTTGACCGGATTCAATATCTCTGCGGACGTTCTTTTCCAATTGAGTCTTGGCCAGCGCCCGGTTAAGGATCTCCCCTTCCGCCTCGTGTGGAATGACACAGACACCGTCGCCATCGCCAAAGATCAGATCGCCCGGTCTGACCCGCACCTTGTCGATTGTGATCGAACAGCGAAAATCCACTACATTGTGGCGGCGCTGCAAACCGTAGGCGTGACAACCGTGAGCAAAGGCGGGAAAATTCAGAGATACTATGCCGTTGCCATCGCGAAGATGTGCATTGATCACCACGCCTGCTGAACCTAACTTTTGCGCCCGCGTCACTAGCATGTCCCCCAACCTCGCAGCATGCGTTGGCCCACCGCTAGCGATATATACCTCGTTGGGACGAAGCGCCTCGATGGATTCGAACAACAAACCGAACGGCTTCGCATCGAAGCGCGATGGCTCCCCGTATTCGACGGGTAGTTCATCTTGTACCGGCATGGCGCGCCCGATCAGCACCATGTCACTTCGTAAAGGGCGAATATGCGGCGGCAGCATTGGATATCGAAAACCAAGCTGCTCCATCACGTCGCTGACAGGAGGAGTTGAAAGTTCTTTCCGAATCCAGGCAAATAGTTCTTCGTCAGTTTTCCACTGCGCCATATCTTCGTCTCTAGACAGAGCAGATTGGTCTACCAAAAAACATCTCTAACTCGCAATTGGCTTGGGAAGTTCAACATGGTCCACTAATCACTCCTCCAGGATCGAAAGATAGATCCGCCGCCCGCGTAATGTAAGTAGAATAGGCAGAATTGCGGGTCCCGCTCATTCTGCCATCGCAAAAGATAAAACAAGCACTTCTCTGCATGTGTTTAGAGTGGCGGTTAAGCGCTCGTTGTCGCAGCCACCTGCATGGGCAGACGCACGCGATTGTGGTGATAGCGGTCTTCTCCCGAAACTAAGACCGTTGAATAGTTGTCCAGCGGCAGTTCTTCCCCAAAGTGATGGAAAGAGTCTTGGCCGGCGTACACCTTCACGTGGGTTGGCACGAAACGGGTCGCCCAGCCGAAGCGTGTCGAGGACTTGGTCGAATTGGGATTGGACCCATGCATACACCGCGAGGTGAAGATGCAGAACTGGCCAGGCTTCATCACCATATGGACCGCCTTCTCCTCGTCCGGCTTCCAAGTTGGATCGAGCTTCAGTTTGTCGTAATCATAGCCATAGAATCCTGCCTTCTCTCCGGTGGAGATCACCTTCTGATTGAAGTTTTCGGGTTCAAAGGGCACATTCCGTTTTTCATCGAAAAACCACGTCCGATGAGTTCCCGGCATGACTTTGAGACAGCCATTTTCCTTTGTTGATTCGCTCATCGCGATCCAAGCTGTCAACTCCCAAGGCCTGCCCTCCTCTGCCGCGGTTGGAACCAGCTTTTCCGTTCCCTCAAATTCGACGAAGCTTTCCGCTTGGTGCCAATCAGTACCTTCGTCTCCCGGGTACTTGGGAAACCACTCGGTACGCCAACTCAAAACGTCAGGTCCAAGGATGCTTGAAATGCGATGAACTATTTTCGGATTGCTGATGATCTGATTTAGCGCTTGCAAATCGAGGTGTCGGTCATAGTTCAATTTGCTCTTCGGGAAAGGTGCGTTATGGGTGTCCAGCAGATCCATACGTACCTCTTCGAATAGACTCACCATTTCGTCTGGTTGACACAGCGTGAATGGACCCAAAAAACCATTCTGGTAGAAAAAGCTTGTTTCCGCTTCGGAAAGATGATAGTCGTCCCTCATACAACTCCTCCCTATTTGTAAGTCCAGGTTGTTGTTACTGGCTGATTGTTAACGCTGCTTGGCTCTCCTGGAGCTGAGAGTCAATCTTGGCGGCGATGGCTGCTATTGTGGAGTCGGTTTTGTGGAAGAGCATGCGTACAGGCACAGCTACTCCGGTCTTATTATGGATCTGTGTCAAGACTGCACCCAGATGCAGTGAGTTACCGCCGATGTCAAGAAAGCGAGCGTCGCGGCTCACCCCCCTGACTCCGATTACATCTTCGATGATTTTAGTTACTACAGCTTCAGTGTCCATCTGCGGTCATTACCTCCTCAGCGTCATTTGTCATGCGAACAGTAAGAATCGATGCGAGCGCCTTACGATCTGCCTTGCCCGACGACAGTTTCGGAAAATCGTCGACAATTGCGAGATAACGAGGCACCATATAACTTGGTAGCTCGTCCAGAAGACGAGCACGAATCCGAATGATCTGCTGATCGACGTCGAGCGCCCCCACTTTGCCGCTCTCATCGAGAAGGATTCCTGCAGCTAAGACTTTTTCCTGATACTTAGACTCGACCAAGACGACCTCGGAGTCGTGCACATTCGGCACACTATTGATGACGCGCCGCACTTCATTCGGGTGTACGCGATAGCCGCCGATATTTACTTCGTTATCTTTCCGCCCAAGGTAGAAGAGACTACCATCCTCCTGATAAATACAGACATCACCACTGCGATAGCAGCGTATGCCGTCCAGATACCTCACAGCAGCCTCCGTCTCCGCCGCCAAGTTCCAGTAGCCCCTCATTACTTGCGTACCACCGATGTACAGTTCGCCAGGCACATTCCTTTGCGTGATTCGCTCGTCTTCGCTGCCGACGAGGAAAGTGTGCACATGTCTGAGCGGACTCCCGATGGGGTAAAGCTCTTGTCGGCCAGGCTCAAGGTCTCTAATCGTGTACGCGGTTGAGGCGCATGTGACTTCGGTTGGACCGTAGGCATTGATCACTTTAACGCCGGCCCCTACTCGCAACCATCGCTGGACAGTGTCGACATTTGGAATATCTGTTCCAGTTAGTACGGTCTGGAGGTGTGGCAGAGGAGTAGTACTGAATTGAGATGCCTGTGCGATGAGTCCAAGCATCAAGCCCCAAGCAGAAAAATGGGTCACATCGTGAGTTGCTATCGTCTGAAACAACAGATCAGGGACCACAATGTCGTCGTGGACATGCAGACGAGCACCCTGGGCGAGTGGGAACAACATATCCATGAGAAAAACGTCGAAATGCAGCGGCGAGAAACTGGCGCAAACCGATTCCGCACGGACGTCGTAAACTTCTTCAGTTCCCTCGAAAAAATCGACGATGCTGCGATGGTCGATCAAAACACCCTTGGGCCGTCCAGTCGATCCGGATGTGTAGATGCAGTACGCCGGTAAGTCCAGAAGCCAATCCGGTGAACTTACGTACGAGGCGGGGACGTAATCCGTTGCTGCGCTCACCCGTAGAATACGCTCTAAGTCTTCCTTCAGAAGTAAGCTGGCCTGCGAGGGGAGATATGCTCCGACAGTTTCGCGCAGATCTTCCTCTGTTATGACGACGGCAGGTGCTATGTCATTCAAGATGTATTGCAGTCGAGCTGCGGGCATGCGGGGATCAAGCGGAACGTGGATGCACCCCGCTTTAAAGATGCCTAGAATTGCAGCTACTATGATGGCTCGTCGGTTCGCCACTACTACAATGCGGCTCCCAGTCTTACAGCCAATTGCCTGCAAGTGCATTGCTAGGCTGGTGCTGAAGCGGTCCAAGGCACCATAATTAATGCTGACCTCGCTGTCACAAACGGCAAATTGGTTCGGTTTGGCGAGAGCGTGGATTCTGATGTCTTCGAGCAGGTGTTGACGCATGGGCTTGGTCTCTTTGCGCTTCTGAGGCGCCGCACGATACGGTTTTCGCAAAACAACTCACTGACTTGATTCTTTTAAGTGATTGGCACAATCCCGACTGTATTTAGTATCGATATAGCGAGCCCGATGAAGTTATGCATATACATCCACCAGCAACCTCAGGCGTTCCGTACCCACCGTAGCAACTCCACTTTTTAGCTCTTAGGTACGGGGGGTGAATGAGCCTTCGCTGCCCTGCCGGCCGAACGCATTCGATTCGATTTCTAAACGGTCGGAATGATCGGGTTTCGAGCGAACAATCTTCATACCGCTGTGGGTACTCTTACTCTTTCGACCGGCTGCTTGCTGCGCACCGGCACCGGAGTGAGCCAGCCGTGGCGGTCGCTCTTCTCGCCGCGTACGATGGCATAGAACTCCTTCTGGATCGCCTTGGTGATGGGGCCAATCGCGCCCTTGCCCACATCGATCTTGTCCACGGAACGGATCGGCGTGACTTCTGCTGCCGTCCCGGTGAAGAATGCTTCGTCTGCGATGTAGAGCATCTCACGCGGAATCATCTGTTCTACGATGGGAATGCCCAGGTCGTGCGCGATCTGCAGCACCGAATCGCGGGTGATGCCCGGAAGAACCGAATTACCGAGCGGCGCCGTGATCAGCTTCTCGCGATGCACGACGAACACATTCTCCCCCGATCCCTCACTGACAAAGCCGTTGATGTCGAGTGCAATGCCTTCGGTAAAGCCGTTGACGTTGGCTTCCATCTTGATGAGCTGAGAGTTCATGTAATTGGCGCCCGACTTCGCCATCGCCGGCAAAGTGTTCGGCGCAATCCGCGTCCACGATGAAACGCACACGTCGCAAGCTTCGCTCTCGCCGCCCAGATATTTCCCCCAAGCATAATTAATGATGTAAACCTCGGTGGGCGTGGGCGAGTTAAATGGATTCACTCCCGCCTCGCCGTAGCCGCGGAGAATGATGGGTCGCACGTAGCACGGCCACGTGCCGTTGCTGGCGACGGTTTCCAGCATTGCCTTCACCAGTTGGTCGCGGGTGTAATCGACGTCGATGCGATACACTTTGGCCGAATCGAGTAACCGTTGTATGTGCTCGGTGGCGCGGAAAATCGCAGGTCCCGCGGGTGGCGCATAGCACCGGATCCCCTCAAACACGGAGGAGCCATAGTGCACCACGTGCGACATCACGTGAATCGTGGCATCATCCCAGGGAATAAGCTTGCCGTTGTGCCAGATAAATTCCGATTTCTCGATCGCCATAAGGACTCCTTCAGCTGCGGTCTCCGTCCGGTCAGGTGATTGGAAAGCCTTCCTGACGCTCGAACAACAATCCAGTCTGCGTGGAAAGATCTACAAATATCAATATAAGTGCGAGCGAATCAATACCGATCTGCCCCAAGCGGATATCATCGCTTAAGCCACAGGAACAATCCGTGATGATAGCTCGCGCCTTGATGGCCTTAAGGACATGCCTATGCTGCTAAATCGGTTCCAACCTTCACCATCGGCACAAGCAATGGCTGTATCCAATCAAGGTTGACTTCCACCTCCGAGGATCTCTGTAACACGTGAACTGAGACTACTACCCGAAACTGGCCTTTGAATCGGGCTAAGATACCTTCAACACCTGTCAAAGGCCCTGATACCACTCGGACGCGCTGCCCAACGTTGAGGTAAGGGCAGGAATTAACGGTTAGATTGGAGCTGAGAATTCTTCGAATGTTCTCAATTTCGATTTCGCTCACAACTGCGGGACCGGACCCGCACCCCAAAATCCTCACAATTCCCGGCGTTGTGACAATAGGTCCTCAAGCATTAGGATTAAATCTACAGAAAATGTATCCAGGATACAGCGGCTGCAACTCCTCTCTGCGCAGTTGGTTCTTGCAATGACGCATGGGCAGACGTGGATGACGCAGTGGCAAGAACTCTTCATAACCCTTGTTCCTGAGTATTGTAGCGGCTATATGTTCGTGCTTGGATTTGGTCTGCAGCGCATACCAACAAGGGCCAAACTTAGAGAGGTCCATTTTACACCTATGGCGCATCTGTGACTGGACGAAAGCTCGTCGCTTCGCTTGCTTGACGTATTACCCTGAGAAGAAATTCAGTGAGACAATTCCGGCTTGCCGGAGGGAAAAATCAGATCACCCAAGATAGGCTGCCGCCATAATACCCGGCATTAGCCGTTATTGTTTGTCAAATATGAAGATGTTGGAGAAAATATCAATTTATCAGTGGAGTTCGTCAATATGAAAGTTGGAGAAAACTTTCATATTGACGAACTCCACTAACCAACTCCACTAATACGCTCACCAGAGTGGTTGGGCAACCATTAACAATGGATATACCCTATGAATGCATCCGCGAGTCATGTGAGCGACGAGTGCTTCCAGTCCAACGAGACTACACCTTGTCCGCGCCAACGCATCACAATTGTGATGGCTTGTTACAAAACTGGAACACATCCTTTCAACGAATACAGTTACAGCCGTCTGGCAGCAACTTCAGTGGCGATTACATTTCGGAAAACAGAACAGAATCTTCATGGACTGGTTGAGGAGGGCGCAGTATCTCCTCTAGTGAGAGGAGTTTGTTTCATGTGACGGTTTCTCCATAAGAAACTCCGGCAGGTGTAGCAACCGCGATTTGTCTCACAAAGGGGTTCAAGCCCTGGCGCTATTCGTGGCATCGAAGTGTCCTACGGTTGGTCCGCGCGAGTGAATGCTGGGGCGATCATGGCGACTTCCGTCTTCAGCGTACGCCGTCCAACCTCGACAACGCCGTCTTCGCGGCATGATAGCCGCACATGCCATGCACGCCTCCACCTGGTGGAGTGGACGCGGAGCAAATATAGATATCGCGCGCCGATGTGACATAGTGGCGCCATGTAGGGCGAAACAGAAACTGACGAATGTCCATCGTCCCGCCTCCGATATCGCCTCCTACGAGGTTAGCGTCCATGCTCTCAAGGTCGGCGGGAGAAAACACGCGACGCCTCAAAATGCAGTCATGGAAGCCGGGAGCGAAGCGCTTGATCTGATCCTCTATCTTGTCAAGCATGTTTACTCTGGACCCATTCGGCACGTGACAATAAGCCCAAGCCGTGTGTTTACCCGCCGGAGTTCGTGAGCTGTCGAATAGACTGGGCTGGGCCAACAGAACGAACGGACGGTCGGCGTGCTGGCCGATTCGCACCGCCTTTTCCGAAGCAGCAATCTCCTCGAAGCTTCCGCCCAGATGCACCGTCGCTGCTCGCAAACAATCAGGAGCTTTCCAGGGAATTGGCGTTTCCAGTGCGTAATCCACTTTGAAAACGCCGGCTCCGTATCGGTATCTTCCAAGTCGTCGCTTGTAGCTGTCAGAGAATCGTTGCCCACCAACCTGAATTAGCTGCCGCGGAGTCAGGTCACAGAGAAGCAGATCATACTTCTCCAATGCCGCTAAACTCTGGACCGGCGTTGAAGCGCTTACCTTGCCTCCGAGAGTCGAGAGAAACCCGCACAATGCATTTGTGAGTGACTGCGCGCCGCCGCGAGGAATGGGCCAACCTACGGCATGTGCTGGCACGGCCATCATAATCGCGAACGCCGCGCTCAACGGTTCGTCCAGGCTGAGGAAAGAATGGGCGGCCAAGCCCGCAAATAGTGCCCTGGTTCGTTGGCTGCGAAACCGGCGAGCGACTGATTGGGCCGACCGTAGCGCGACCATTCCGAAACGCGCCATCAGCCATGGATGTCGGGGGACGAAGGAAACGGGGCGCAGTATCTCGGGAGCAAGTTCACTCCAGCGCTCGACGAACGGACGCATGAGCTTGTCCCACGCAGGCCCGTCGATCCCAAGGGAATCCTTGGTTTCGTCCAGGCCGCGTTCCAACATCACCGCCGTCCCGTCATCGAGAGGATGCGCCAAGGCAGCCGGCGAGTGAATCCATTCCAAGCCGTGATTGGTCAGTGGCAATGACGAGAAGAATGGCGACCCTGCGCCGAGCGGATACACTGCCGATCCAAAATCATGCCAATAGCCCGGCAAAGTCAGTTCCAGCGTGCGCGCGGCTCCGCCCGGTGTCGACTCCGCTTCGAGCACGTCCACTTGCAGCCCAGCCTGGGCCAGAACGATGGCCGCTGCCAGTCCATTCGGACCGGCACCGATTACGCATGCTTTACGGCTCATCGTGAATCACCTGAACGCCACCTCCACACAACTATCCTGCCCTTGGCATAGGTTACTACTGCGGCACGGCGATTCAAGCAATCCGAGGCGAAAATTATCCTTCGTCCACGGGTTAGTATCGAGAAACGGGCTTCGGAGGAACTAACTGATCATTCTCCTGTTGTTGGGATGGGCAAGAGTTGGAAGCCGAGTCGGGTTGCTTGTTTGCGGAGGCGCATTTCAGCTCTCTGCTGTGCCTGTTCATCGCAACGGTGGAAGACGGTTTCTGTGTACGGTTCCTTGGTCAATAAGACGTGATACATGTAGTCCAGAATCTTCCTGCTGTCTTCAACCCAGACTGCCTTGCTGTCTCCGTACTCGTGTTCGTCGCTGGCCGTGTCCACTCTGGCGGCGAGGTCATGAAGCAAAATGATCAAGTCCTCGGGTTCCACGAAACACGAAGAGTGCATATTCCAAATTTCCTTGACTGGCCGAAAGCTTCGGCTCATGGTCCACCTCCTTTTCATCTCTATCGTTCTTCCCTAAACCTGCGACGCCGCGGCTGTGCTGGGAGAGAGATGGAATGCGGCTGCGACGTTAGGGTATTTTTCGGCGGTGCTCTCAGGAGCGTGCAAACGCGAGAAGCTGTCCGATATCGCCCGCATCGGCCGCCTGCAGGGCATCGATATAGCGCCGCCGAAAGTCGCCGGCTCGCACCAGATCCGCGCCGCCCCAGGTAAAGACGGGGCGGCCTCGCCTTTGGGCCAGCACATCCGCTATCAAGCGGGCGTGGCGTCCGTTGCCGTTGGCAAAGGGATGGATCAAAACCAGGCGGTGATGAAAGCGCACAGCCAGTTCATCGGGAGGGTGGGTTCCGTGTTCCACCCAATAGCGCGCATCGCCGAGCACGGCGCCCAGTCGCTCTCTGATCTCATGATGGGGAACACCAATATTTTTCTCCGTGGTTCGATACACCCCGGCCCAGCGCCACGTCTGATCGAACATGCGTAAATGAAGATCTCTCACGTAGGGCTCGGACAGAGGATCACGTCGGCTAAGATTATTCGGCGCCAGTGCCCATGCATATGCTTCGAGAATGTTCTGGCGTTCCCACTCGTTCAGATCTTCCTTGGTCGCCAGATTGGGGATGAGGTCCGCCTGCTCATCGGCAGACAGAGGCGTGCCCTCTCCGTCAAGGAACAGAGTCACCGGACCCCGCGCTTTCTGAGCAGCCGCTTGGTTTCCGCTTCCACAGCTTCATCGATCCGGCCCACAGCTTGATCCTCAAGCGCCATCGAGTGTTCGACGCCCAGCACATGCTTCTTGGCCTGAGCGCGCGCCCGCTCTTCGACCAGATCCTGGAGCGTGTCCGCCTTTGGCACCAGCGCATACACCAACTCACATCCCAGAGCCTGGGCGGCGGCTCTTAGACTCTTTAAGGTGATGCGGTCTTCGGCTTCGGCCTTTTCCAGTTGCACCGGGAGTTGGCGGCTGGTCTTCAGCGTGCGCGCAACTTCACTGGCGGAAATTCCTGCTGCTTCTCGGATCGCGCGTAGCCAGCCTTTCTGCGGGCGCGGGTTCTTTGCGGCCGCCGCACGAAATGGCTTCAGTGTGCGATCCAGTTGTTTTAAGCGGAGATTGCGGAATTCATCGCGCATGGCTGATCATCGCTTCCGTCCGAGCGAGGACGGACTCGGACTGACAATTTATAAACAGTCATTTTACAAATAATGACTATCCATAAATATACATTGGTGATAGTAATGTCAAGTCATAACTTGACGCTGTTCAGGCGACTCAATTGTCCCCTCCCGGATGTCTAAGGGGAGACTTTCGAACGCCCGCTAAGTCCTCCTCCACAAATGCGTCTCCAGCCAACCGGATCAACAGGTAGCGCGGTGGTGCGGCCCGTTCGCAGATTCACAAACCCGCCGTGGTACGAAAGCCACCCATATCGGAAGAGCCGCGCCAGCATCGCCAGCGCCTGGTAGGCGAGCGTCTGGTTCACGAACGGCTCTTGCCGTTGCAACGCCTCTAACGCGCTGCATGCCGGAAGTCTGTCTTTCTTATCGAGCCTCGCGTTGATGAGTTCGGCAGCCGTTGGCAAGCGCAGGTCTCGCGTTTTATTCCTCTGGTTTTCCGGCTGGCCCAACACGAAGGCCGTTCATTCTAAACATTTCGAGTTGTATAACGTCTAATGTTCATGTGTCGTCTAGTGAAAGTCGTGAATTCAGCGATGAATTTGCGACACAGGAACTGGACCAAGTGCATCCGCAGGATGCGTATTACTATCTCGTTACGAAAAAGGAGTCAAACGTGCAAACACATACGCGCTTGGCTGTAACGGTATGGGTGATTCTGGGCCTAATGGCATCCGAGCTATCTGTCGCTCAGTCCTCCCCGGGTTCGGCAGCAGAGATAGGTCATGCAGAAAGTGCGGTGCCGGGACTGCATGACTTTGATTTTTTAGTGGGACGCTGGCAAGTCCATCATCGAAAGCTGAAGCATCGCCTCGTCAACAGTCACGAGTGGATCGAATTCGAAGGGACATTATTCAACCAGCCACTGATGGGTGGCTACGCTAATGTCGACGACACCGTGTTCGAGGTTCCGGGCGGCACTTATCGCGGTGTGGCTCCGCGATCCTTCGACGCCAAGTCGGGGCAATGGTCGATCTGGTGGATGGACAGTAGGAAGCCCCTCGCACCCATAGGCCCGCCCGTGATAGGCAGTTTCCACAATGGCGTAGGAACGTTCTATGCGAACGACGATACCGAAGACGGGAAACCGGTCCGCACAAGATTCATATGGTCTGAGATCACACCAACTTCATGTCACTGGGAGCAGGCAGAATCACCCGATGGCGGAAAAACGTGGGAAACGGATTGGATCCAGGACCTCAAACGAGTGCAATAGCTGACTGTTCAGAGTCTTGGCGATGATCTCACCGGGCGTGGAAAGATAAAAGGATGGCGGAGCCCCCAGTCTTGTATGACAACTATGACTGGTATTCGAAGAACCTGTTGCTGGTTAACTTTTGGCCCCGATCGCGCGCACAAACTTGTAGACCAGTTTGCCCGCGACCGTTTCCGGGCCGTCAATAGCAGCCGTGGCGATTTCCGGGTACAAATGTGTGTACGTGCCTCTGACCTGTTCAGGCGTCATTGTTGGGGTAGTGTCAGGCAGTTTGACCCCGTTGTAGAGGAACTCTCGTTCCATGCGATGTACTTCCATGAGAATTCTTTCAAAATGATCTGTAAGCACGACAGGACAGCGGATTTCACTCGACATTCTTCCCTTCGAGGTCGAGCAGGCTTCCGGTGCTCCCGCCAAGAGCCCACCGGGATATCCCTCGGCATGGTTGCGTCCCTGCAGTGCCCGCTTCCGTTTCGCCCGGCAAAATCATTGTAACTCCGCAACGAGCTGCCGTTTCTCAACATCCGGTTTGCCCGTGACTCCGCCGGAACCCAGACCGGCCAGACCCGAATCGTGAGTTGTGATCGCCTGGTTTCTACAACTATCTATGCTATTTGGGGTCTGCCAATAAACGAGTTGTACACGTCAGGCCCTTGCCGCCCATTGATCCGATATCCGTCCGAGGCAAATCTTAGCGTGATTTTTCGGTCAAAAGTTGAGTAATCCGCCGGGGTTTGATCGTATACAGGATATATGTCGGCTCTTCCCACGACATTGAATACGACAGCCGAAACCGAAACGGCAAAGATTGCGCGAGGCTTACGTGAGAGGGATATGGAGCTTCTTGCAGACCTGGTGGAGCGCTATCAGCATCGACTGGTGCGCTACCTGCTATACCTCACCGGGAGGCGAGAGTATGCGGAGGACCTTGCGCAGGAGACCTGGATTCGCGTGCTGCAACGGGGCAGCCAGTACAATGGGCGGCAGCGGTTTGATCCATGGCTATTCGCGATCGCCCGCAATTTGGCAATAGATTACCTGCGGAAAAAGCGAAAAGCGGTACAGACAGCTTCCTTGCCAAATGATCCCGATGCAGTGCTGCTGTTACCCTCTTCCGATCCTTCCCCATTCGAAGCCGCGGCCCGAAGCGAAGACGCAATGTGTCTGGCCGGCCGGCTGCAGATTCTGCCACCGCTGTATCGCGAGGCTTTGCTGCTGAGGTTTCAAGAAGACCTGTCTCTTGCGGAGATGGCTCAGGTCTTGGGCGCTCCTACTACAACGGTGACGTCCAGAATCTATCGCGGTCTTGCAGCACTGAGATCCGCATTTGAGGAGGGTGATTCGCATGGAGGGTGACAAGAGATTTCGCGAGCTTATCGACAGGTCTTTCGTAGAAGAGGTTTCAGAGGGCGAAAGACAGCTCATCCATGACCACATCCGCGACTGTGACGGCTGCAAGCGCTACCTCGAGCTAACTGCGCGAACGATTCGGGGGTTGCGGGAATTCACCTTTACGAGTGAACCAGATTCGAATGCCCAGGTCCGTGAGATTCTTGCGCATCATACCGAGACAATGCGCCAGCACAACGTGCAATTCAAGGTCTGGGCTGCATTTGCTGTAGCGCTCTCGATGTCAATTGTGGGATCGGCACTTGTCTACCAGGTGGCCAAGCTCCTGACGGTCCCAATGCATTTCGACACTGCTCAAGTCCAGGCAGGCGTGCTCGTCTTTTGGCTGCTGCCATCTTTTTGCTCGGCCTTACCTCTGCTCGCGGCGCCTGGTGAGAATAGAGGTATTGCATGACACAGCAATCGGCGGTGCTTTTGATCGCGTTCTTGGCCGGGCTTGTAGTTGCGGCTGTCTTGTTGGGAACCGCAAGACGGAACGTTCTACCCAGGTCTGCAATGGTCATCGCAGCACTGGCGATCCCGATTTGGGTAGTCTATTTTGCTTCCAGCCAGGGCCGTTCCTTACTTGCTTCCAAAGGATTTCTCAGTACCATGCCAGAAGCGCTTTGGTTTGGCTTGACGTTTGGCGTCTTCACCGCGGCTTTTTTCCTTGCCCTCGGATATATTTATGGGGACGCAAAAAGGCGTCAAATGCCTGCTTGGGCCTGGGTGATCGCCGCTTTCCTCATACCGAATTTGATTGGATTCATCCTTTATTTTGTGTTCCGAGGGCCTCTCCTTGGGCCTTGCAGTTCCTGTGGCAAGCCTATTCGAGGGGGAGAAGCATTCTGCTCACACTGCGGATGCTCGCAGGGTTCCAGTATCGGACGCATCACAGCTGACAATCGCACAATCTGAAGTAAAAAAGGTGGTAATAACCTTGCATCGCACAAAACGGAGGGTGCATGAAGGGATGGAAGAGGCGCGAAAAGCTGACAGGGAGCACATCGGCCCTCCGGCGATCTACGCCGTCATCTTGCACGACCGTGGGCTATGGCGCTTTGATCCGAACTCGCCTCTCCTACAGGAGTGGACAGTGGAGTACAAAGATCAATCCACTGCGATGCTGGAAAGCGAATACAACAAGATGCAAGTACTCAGTCGGCTTTACAAATGGGAAGGGCACGACGGCTCTAGGGCGTCCGATTTTTCAAAATCAACCGAATAGATTTTGCAAATCAATGTAGCGCGGAGGTCAACATGATTGTTACCAATAGGCTATCCCAACCGGAAGTACGCAGGCGATTGCAACTATGCACCGAACCTACCGTAATCGACGAGGTTTATGAATTTGGGCAAAAGATGCTAGCGGAAACTATCGTGAGGACGCGCCTGCTCGACACTAAGGCAGGCTCGATGGCTGCTTATGGCGCGGCTATTGTTACTCTCTTAGTCTCCACCTCGGGGACTTGGTCTCGGCTGGGGAATAAATGGACTCCGATTGGTGCGGCGCTAGCGGGACTTGCGGCGTTCATAGCGGTTATTTTCTCGGTCTGGGCCATGGCATTAAGAAACTTCAACTGGCTTAGTGAAGAGGAATGGTTGCAGCCTGCCTGTCTTTCAGACGTAAAAAAGCTGAAACGTTACAGAGCATTGACCATTTGGGGTGCAATGGACTCCTACAAAACGGCACACGTCAGCAAGGTGAAGAGACTGAAAATAGCGGAGCGGACATTATTGCTCTCCGTTTTCTTTCTACTCATCATCCTTCTGCAATTCGCCTGGCTCTACGTGTTCTATCAGCGTTTCGGGGTAAAGCTCGGGCAGATCGTCTTGTGATGGTTGCGGCGTCGGTGTTGGCTCTGGCGTCAGTGGGGTTTCAGGGGTCTTGCCATCTAGCATAAATTACCTCACAAGCCTAGGCTGTAAGTTTCTCGAAGGTGAGAACGGGCTCAGTAATGATATGCCGCGAGAGTGTCCGTAGACAATCGGATGTTTCGGGGTTCGCAAGAAGTTAGCACGTATGAGAAATGGACTTGACTGTAAGAATCGACGTTGGCCGAGCACCAAAGCTCATAGAGATGAGAGGCGAAACTATGACCGATTGGATTGACAAACTCACGGAAAAATTGGTTTTGGTTGTACGCCTTTCGGCGGTGGCAGTTTCGGACTGTCTTTCCATGCGTGGTCACAATCTGTGGCGTCGGTGATACCGGTTCTGGGTGCCGTTTGACAGGATCGGCGATTGGCAATAAAACAACGCCAGCTTTTTGTACCGCGCCCAAATGCTGATCTGGCGATACCCGCGATATAGCCCCCCATCGTGGAAGGGCTCGAAACCAGGTCGTTTTCGTGTATTTCGTATATTGCGAGTATTGCGAGTATGTGTTATAGTTCTAGCAATATGGCTGGAACTGCACAACGTCCGATCACATTGCCTCAAACTGAGCACAAGCAGGTTGAGGAACTGGAAGCTATGCTCAACCGGGGAAATGCTGCCCTGGTGAGTTCTGCCGGCGAACGGATTGATCTGCCGAACACGGTTTACGAGATTCTTAGAAAGGTAGTTACTCTCATGGCGCATGGCCAAGCCGTCACGCTGGTTCCAGACAATCAGGCTGTCACCACGCAGCGCGCCGCGGACATCTTGGGAATGTCGCGACCGTTCTTCGTCAAATCGCTCGAAACGGGAGTGATGCCCTTCCACCGCGTAGGGAATCAGCGACGAGTGTACTTGAGGGATGTTCTGGCATATGCCCAGAAGCGCGACGAGGAGCGTCATGCTGCTCTTGATCGTTTGTCGCGGGCAGCAGTGGAAGCCGGCCTGTACGACCGCAATCGATTTCCCGAAGGCGGCCAGGACGAGTGAGAGCGGATTTTCCCGTAGTCCTAGACGCCTGCGTCTTGATCCCTATGCCTCTGGCCGACTCTCTGCTGCGGCTCGCAGGCGGTCCTCGGCTCTATCTTCCGAGATGGACTGACCAGATCATGACGGAGGTAAGTCGAAATCTCCAGCAGAACTTCGGCGTAACCGCCGAGCAAGCGGCTTACCGTGAGAGCGAGATCCGTAAACAGTTCGGGGAAGCCTGGGTGGAAGGCTACGAAGACCTGATTCCGTCCATGACAAATCACGATAAAGATCGCCACGTCCTCGCGGCCGCGGTCCGCTCGGGTGCGGAAACAATCGTCACGTACAACCTGAAAGACTTCCCCCGCTCGGCTCTTGCCCCGTATTCAATCACCGCCCAGGGCCCGAGTACCTTTCTCAAGAACTTGTACGAGCTGGATCGGGATGCGGTGCTCCATACCCTGGAGCAACAGGCCGCTGCAATTGAAAAGTCCTTTGATTATCTGCTGAACAGACTTCGCGTAAACGTACCTGGGTTTGTGGATGCGCTTGCCCTACAGAAATGAGGAAATGCCACGTGTCGACAAGGGGCAATGCGGGTTCGCGTCAAAGCCATAGGGCCTTTGCCTCAACGTTCACTTGCTTACTGCATCGAGTTCGCTAAACTATGGGCGGCGTTTCGCCGAGAGTTGCCGACTGTGACGGCACTCTGCGGCGTGAATCGAGAGGGCAACTGTTGCAGAAGAAGAAGCGGGGCCGGTCGGAAAAACTCGCTTCAAGTGTTCGGCAGCCCGCACGTGACCAGGCTGAACAGGAATCTCGTCGTGTCCCTTGGCAACTTCTCGTGGAAGCCCGCAACCAGTATCTGGACTGGCAGGAGTTCTATTAGGAATCCAACCCTGGGCGAGATTCGGAAGGCCATGAATAACGTCTACGTGCACGGACAGCGTCAGGGATTTTTGCCCCGTACAACGGACGGGAATCCCATTGGCTTCGTGCGCCAGTCGCTTGCGAGCGACTTCGAACCTGTCATCCTCACACTGCCCCAGGTGCTTGACATCTTCGGCAACCTGGATCTGATGCGTCGCACCATGGTTCTCACCGATGCTGCGACGGCACTACGCGTCAGCGAAGTCCTGGCCCTCAAGTGGAACGATCTGGATTTCATTGACCATCTGATCCAAGTACGCCGGGCCTACGTCGATCGACGTTTCGGCCCGCCGAAGTCGAAGGCATCGAAAGCTCCCGTGCCCATGCATCCGCTGCTGGCGGCGCATCTTCTTGCCTGGCGCAAGGAGACGCTCTATCCCGGAGACGAAGACTTCGTATTTCCCAGTCTTCGCTTGAAAGGGAAGAAGCCGCCCGCGGCGAACATGCTGGTCGCGGATTACCTGAGAGTAGCAGCGAGGAAGGCCGGAGTGCTCGCTCCACCGCGTACCTTCGGTTTTCACACTTTCCGAAGGACGCTGGCGTCGGTGCTGGTGAAGATGAAAGTCGATGTCAAGACGGTGCAGGAGATATTGCGGCACCAAAACTTGAAAACGACTCTCGAAGTCTATGCCAGGTCGATGTCGGAAGACAGGCTGCTGGCGCAGGGAATGTTTCTTGAGCTTCTGTTTAGCCACAAGAAACCCGAGCTACTGGATGGCGTTGTGGTGGAGCAATAGGATCAACTGCCGGTAAACTGCCGGTAATATGAAAAACGGAGAGTCAAGCTAACTGCTTTGAAATGTGGTGGCCAGGGACGGAGTTGAACCGCCGACGCCAGCCTTTTCAGAACGTAACTTACAAGTAGTTTCAACAACTTATAAGGTCTCGGGGGACTGCCTAACTACTTGCAAGTACGTGGTAGGGGGACGGAAGACGGGTGGACGAAACGGGTGATCAAAAGCCTTTTCTCGTGCGGAGATGGTTTGGTTGAACCGCCGACGCCAGCCTTTTCAGTGCTACGTTATGCAGTAGTCTCAACAACTTAAGTGACTCCAGGTGGCCGCCGAAGTCCTTGAGAAGACGTGAGAGACATGCGAATCGTGGGTTGAAATCGTGGGTTCAAAAGCTGACTCAGAAAAGACCCCTTGGGCACATTTCGCGGTGAGCCATATGCTGCCGTCATAACGCTGTTCCGCCGTGTCGTTTGAATCCAAACTAATACTTGTGCGCTCGCACGACGAACCGCTTCGGCGACGGCCCAACAAAATAAAATGGGTAGCAAGTCACCAGCGTGAGCGTATTTTCTGTTGTCGAAGGCTCCAGAACTGTGGTGTCATCGGGCTCGACCACCTTCGCCCACTCTACGTCGTAGCGAAATAGCCCAGTTGCCGTTTGAAGCTGAATCTCATCATCCTTGCGGATGTCTTTCAGCTGACGGAAGAAAGTGTCGCGGTGCCCGGCGATCCCACTGTTCCCTGTCTCCCCTGGAAGCGGAGTGCCCTCGATATGTCCCGCACCCAGCCGCAATATTCGCGAATTGGTCCCTTGTAGAACTGCGACGGAAATTCCCAACCTCGGGATATCCATACGGCCTAGAACGTCACCCTTCTTGACCGCTGGTTTGGGCTGGGTTTGTGTGTGCTCTTTTTCCACCTGGATCTGATTTTCCAAGGACCGTTTCGCAGATACCTGGTAGAGTCTGGCGTCGACCAGAGTGAAGCCGACGTAACCCAGCGCGAAGATGCCAGTCATGAAAAGGAGACGTTGACTCCAGCGCGACAACCTTTGGACTCGCGTGGGGAACATTTCCTTCTTAGTTGTGAACTTCATGGTTGATCGACCTTCGCTGCCGGCGATGGCTGAGATTGTGCCGGTGCGAAGTAACCGGTTCGGGTGCGGACTAGTAAACGTCCGCGGCCCGACGCGTTAGCCTTCACCTGTATAACCCGATAGCTTCCGTCCCGATTTCTATTCGTAGGGACGTAGGAAATGGTGTATTGGCTCCGAATATCGTGAGCGATCCGTTCGCAGACGGGCGCAACATCCTTTAATGATGCAGGCAAGAAAGCCTCGCCGCCCGTGTCCTTGGCAAGCCGCTTGAGCACGCCTGGGTTTCGATCGGCGTCCTGCTCATCAAAGATACCGATGGTGTAGATGATGACGTCAGGCTTTCCTGCAAGGGCCATGATTTCGGCCAACTTATGCCGGCTGGCGTTGTCGCCTCCGTCGCTGATTACGATCAGCACTTTCTTGTCGCGGCTACCCTTCTTCGAGGTGCTCGAGCGCGACAGCAACTGCATCGTACAGTGCGGTCTCCCCATTAGCTTTGACGGTTGAAAGGGCAACTTCCAGCGAAGCCACTTGGTCTGTGAACGGCGTGTTATCCGGAAGGCCAAACGAAACTCTTTCGTTGAAATTGACCACGAACATCTGGTCCTGCGGGTTGCTGGAACGGGCAAATACCAATGCAGCGGAAACCACGTCATGGAGCTTCGGCTTCATGCTTCCACTGTTATCGATGACCAGACCGACCGTGACTGGGATATCCTCCTGGCTAAAATACTTGATCGTTTGAAGTACTCCATCCTCGTAAACCTGGAAATCGTCTTTGAAGAGTCCAGAAACCAGAGTGTTCTTGCGGTCCTGGACAGTTGCGCGCAAGACCACCATGTCCACATTTACTTTCATGGTGAAGGGCTTGGCCGGGAGACTCTGCGACGGAGAGGTTTCTTGCGCCCAAGCAAAGCTCGTTACCGCGATCAAGACGACCAGACTAACCAGATACCGGAGTGTGGAGGCAACCTTACTTGTGCGCGTTTCGGTGCTGAAACGTTCTAAGGCGTGCAATTGCACCTGGCTCTGCCCACATCCCGCGGATGAAGGCATCTCTGTCATCCGTTGGTCCTTCCACGTGCGGTCTAAACATTCCGGACCGGCGACGAAGAGGCGGTACTCGCGTACCACCTGCTTCACCGTCCGGCATCGAGTCGACTCACGGGGTCCGTCTTCCACGATCTGCTTTATTGTTTCTTCATTGGCTCAACTCAAACGGCTCGCTTCGAAAAAGCCGAGAGGGCAAAACCGGCGCCGATCATTATCAGCCCAATCAGTGCAATCATGGGCAGCGAGCTGGCTGTTTGCGGCAAGGGATCAGCCGCAGGCTGTGTTGCGGCAGCCGCTGGGGGTGGTTCAACAACCTGAGCTAGTTCGACTGGATCTCCCGTAGGGGCAACGGCCTCGACCGGCGCCGTGTTCAAAGCCTCGATGGGAGCCGCCTCCAGCTCGATAGGGGTTGCGAGCACGGGCTGATTGGTTTCCTTGGCCAGCTCGATGGCTCGCGACTTTGCGTAGACAAATTCCTCGCCCCATTCACGTCCAGGGTAAAACCAGGCACGCAGGGCTTCCGGCTCTCCGGCCGGCCGTTCGCGAAACGTGATTACCGTCTTATCAGTTGCGTGCAAACGATAGTTCGGAATTGCGAGGATTGTCGCAAGTACCTGGGTTTCGTCTTGATTGAAAATCTGGACGATGTGTCGGTCGGATTGTGAATTCAGAATCTTGAAGACATAGGTGCCGGCCGGCAAATTATGCTGGCCCACACCCGGAACTTCGACGGGCCCGCTGAAGGTGATAACAGTTTTCCGGTTCCAGTCATCAGCCGTTGCGGTCGGCACGACGAACGCACAGAGCGCAATAAGGCAGAATAGGGTTGCTAACGTCTTTAACAGTTTCATGTTCTCTCCTGTAGTTTTCTCCGACTGACTCGCACGGCGGAGGTGGTTCTGGGAGAACTCTTTATGTTGTCGGCTCACAAGAGATCTACGCCCGGGAGATCCGGAAATTTTTCAGCCGTCGGGAGTTATTCGAGGTCCAGTATCAGACCTTGGCCCTTCGATTACTGGTCAATATTGACCGTAGTGTCTTTACGAGTTCAGGCGGGGACCCAAGGGCAGCTTGGCCTCCAACTTGTTCGGGTTGGACTGACTCTTAAATCAGCTTGGCTCCGCTCTCTTCGGGTCGCCGCGTTCGTTCCGTTGCCCACTGGTTCATCTCGGGAAAATCGATTCAGCAACTTTAATCTGGGACATTCCACGAAAAGTGATCCAAAGTGCACAGACTGGGGAGTGCATCGGTGGAATCCTTACCAGACAACGCGAGGCCTCTCAATCCACGCAGCCCGCAGCAGCAAGGCAGGACCGGGCAATCGTAAGGATGATCTGGCAAGGTGATTCAAAATGCGTACCTCCCGTTTTCTGTTGCTAGCAGTTCTGATAATGGCCGTACCGGCCAGTTCGTTCGCGCAGTTCGGCGTGTCGATCATGATTGCTCCGCCCGCGCTGCCTGTGTACGAGCAGCCCATGGTCCCCGCAGCCGGTTATTTGTGGACGCCCGGCTACTGGTCTTACGGGGATGAAGGATACTTCTGGGTGCCTGGCACCTGGGTCGAACCGCCCACGGTTGGCTTGCTGTGGACTCCCGGTTATTGGGGTTGGGGCGGCAACACCTTTGCCTGGAATGAGGGCTACTGGGGCCAAAGCGTCGGCTTTTACGGAGGCGTCAACTACGGCTTCGGCTACGGTGGTGTCGGCTATGGAGGCGGATACTGGAACAACGGAGGCTTTTACTACAACAGCTCCGTGAACAACGTAAGGGGCGTTACGAACATCACCAATGTTTACAGCAAGACCGTAATCAACGAAACCACGGTGAACCATGTCAGCTATAACGGCGGCGAGGGTGGAATTACCGCTCGCCCGACCGCGGCGGAAGAGACTGCGATGCACGCGCAACACACGCCGGCAACTGCGATGCAAACCCAGCATGTGCATGCTGCCAGCACCAACCACGCACTTCTGGCATCCGTGAACCAGGGTCGGCCGGCAATCGCTGCAACGGCCAAGCCTGGGGAGTTTAGCGGTTCTGGGGTGAGTGCGGCTAAAGAGGCGGGAGCACCATACAAGGCTCCTGCCACCGAGAATAAGGCAGCGGAGAGCAAGGCTGCCGAGGATAAGGCGACCGAGAATAAGGCAACCGAGAACAAGGCCGCTGAAAGCAAGGCTGCCGAAAGCAAGACTGAAACTCGCTCGAACGAGAACAAGGCAGCTGAGAACAAGGCTGCTGCAGCCCGCTCGAATGAGAACAAAGCAGCTGAGAAAAAAGCCGCCGCAACTCGCTCGAATGAGAACAAGGCAGCCGAAAACAAAGCAGCCGCAACCCGCTCGAACGAGAACAAAGCCGCGAAGCCTAAGGAGACGCGTCCGCCGACTGAGTCCAGTAAGCCGACTACATCTCATGCGCAGACTGCCCCTAAGCCCGCCCCTAAGCCAGCGGCAGCCCATCCGCAGCCTGCTCCCAAGCCTGCCAAGCCAGCAACGGTAGCTCATGCGCAGCCTGCTCCTAAGCCGGCGCAAGAGAAGGCCCCCCCGAGTAAGGAGGAGCCTCGCAGGTAGCGAACTGACCGCGAAGTATTTGCGTCAGTCTGTTCGAAGTCTAAAGAAGAAGTAGATCTTACCTTCTATATCGGCGCGGGTCCGCTGCTCGGGCTCGCGCCTTTCTTTTCGAGCCATGTCCGGAAGATCGACGTGATGTCCAGTGTCCTGGGTATCCACTCGCCGTCAATCGCTCACGTCTTACACGAGAGAAATTGATCCGCCATTCGACCATTTCTCTTTCACTGAGCAGTTTTGACCAATAAGAAACCGTCGGAAAGCCTATAACCAAAGCAGACTTGCAGGAAAAAGGAGCAAAATTATGCTTGGAACTATATTGGTCGTGATTTTGGTTTTAGCATTGGTTGGTGCGCTGCCACGTTGGTCACACAGCCGGGAGTGGGGTTATGCCCCTACCGGAGGCTTAGGCATCGTTCTTTTCGTCGTCGTGATTCTCCTAATTCTCGGTCGGATTTGAACCATGCGCCATGCGCCCACATCGTCAGGCGCCATAGCCAAGAGTTGGCGCCTGCTCTCTGTCCGTGCGGTAGTCCTTCTTCTAGTCGTGCTCATGTGCAGCGGCGCTGTGCCCGCCTACTCCGTGCTGACGCACGAGGAGATCGTGGATCTGCTCTGGACCGCCGAGATCCGTCCCCTGTTGCTCAAGCGATATCCGGGATTGTCGGAAGACCAGATCAAAGAGGCGCATGCCTATGCTTATGGCGGCGCTGTCATCCAGGATCTGGGCTACTACCCGTTCGGCAGCAAAGAATTCAGCAACCTGGTGCATTACGTTCGCAGCGGAGACTTTGTTCGTGAGCTGCTGCTCGAAAGCCAGGATGTCAACGAGTACGCCTTCGCGCTGGGCGCACTGTCGCACTATGCGTCGGATATAGCCGGTCACCCGGCGGTCAACCAGTCCGTCGCGATCGAGTATCCGAAGCTGCGAGCGAAGTTTGGCAAGTCCGTACGGTATGCCCAGGACAAGACGGCGCATCTGAAAACCGAGTTCGGGTTCGACACGGTGCAGGTCGCGAAGAATCGCTATGCGTCGCAGCAGTACCACGATTTCATCGGATTCCAGGTGTCCAAGCCGCTGCTGGAGCGCGTCTTTCCCGTGGTGTATGGCGTGGAGTTGAAAGACGTGCTCACCCACGAGGATCTGGCGGTGGGTTCGTATCGTTTCGCAGTCAGCCGGATGATTCCGGAGATGACCCAGGTCGCGCTGCAAACCCACAAGAAGGACTTGATGCGCGAGACGCCAGATTTCGCGAAACAGAAGTTTCTGTACCGTCTTTCGCGCTCCGACTACGAAAGGCAGTGGGGAAAAGACTACGTGAAGCCGGGCCTGGGTACACGGATCTTTCAACGCTCTTGCGATACATGCCGAAAATTGGCCCCTTCAAAGGGCTGGCGTTCAAGAACCCCACTCCCCAAACTGAGGACCTGTATTTCAAGAGCATCAACACCACCGTCGATCAGTACCGGGCCTTTCTCGAAGAAGTGCGCACCGACTCACTGGTGCTTCCCAATTGTGATTTGGATAGTGGCAACCCAACCAAAGCAGCGGAATATTCGCTGACCGACGACACCTACGCAACGTTGCTGGCTCAGTTGTCAGAGCGGAAGTTCGATCGGACGTCGCCGGAGCTGCGCGACAACATCCTGCAGTTCTATTCCGACCTCTCGGTGCCGATCGAAACGAAAAAAGACCAGCCCGGCTGGCAAGGCGTGCTGGCTGCGCTGGATCAGTTAAAGTCGGCGGCGCCGGTGCCTACGGTCGCAAGCAACCCTGGACAGTGATCCCCGGTGCGATTACTCCACTTCAAGAATGCGGCAGTCAATGTGGTTCGCGACATGGAAAAGAACCACACGTGGGCGTTTGCTGGGGCGCTGGCGTACTACTTCATTCTTGCCCTGTTTCCTTTTCTGATTCTTTTTTCCGCGATTGTCGCTTATCTGCCAGTTCCGGACTTTTTTAGCCAAGCGATGGGGTTGATCGCCCGAGTGGTTCCTGCCGCGAGCATGGGCCCACTCAGAAATCTGATAAAAGAGGCGATTCTGTCCAGGCACACCCGGCTGCTCACCTTCGGCATTCTGTTCACCCTGTGGTCGGCATCGAGCGGGTTTACGGCTCTGATCGATGCGCTCAACACTGCCTATGACGTGTCTGAGACGAGACGCTATTGGAAGACGCGCGGTCTCGCCATCTGCCTTACGTTCTCGGTCGGATGTCTGCTCGTCATTGCCCTCGGTCTGCTGCTTTTGGGCCCGAGCTTAAGTGCAAGGCTAACCGAGGCACTCGGAATGGGAACTCTCTGGCCGTATGTTCGATGGGCGGTCGCAGTGGGGTGCACGGTTCTCGCGGTTGAACTCCTCTACTTCGTTGCGCCGAATGTGAAGTACAGATTCGTGAGCACGCTGCCCGGAGCGTTAATCGCGGTCGGCGGCTGGATTGGGCTATCTTATCTGCTCGGAATCTATTTCCAGGATTTTTCCGCGTACAGCAAGGGTTATGGCAGCCTAGGAGTGGCGCTTGCATTCAGCATTTGGCTCTACTGGACCGGCTTCGTAGTCTTGATCGGCGCCCAATTCAATGCAAAGTTTCTGCAGGAAGCTAGGGGAAGACCTGTGCCTGAAGCGAAACGAAGTGCGGGCACTAACTTGGCCGCGTAAGTGGAGGAAATATGACAGACCAAGATTGGACAGTGAAAGAACTGGTAGAAGCCCTGAGAAAGTTTCCGCCAGACGCAAAGGTCTATTACGAGATGGGGCCAAACGGCCCAGGAACAATTGGGAAAGCGCAATACGTCAAGGCCTGGGGCGAGTCCGACGAGATGGGAGTGCTACTGGACCGATAGGTTTGTCCTAATGAAATTGGCAAAGAGTCATCGTTGCGGATCGTGCTTCGGGCAAGCGAAAAGCCACACTCGCCGTGATGATCTGCCTACTCTAAGGAGCCCCACGTCACCGACTGTTATCTCGTGCGGGGTTTCGTTTCCGCGGCCTCGGCTGCGGAAAGTTTCCTGTCTCGGTGTGGCTCGGTCCGCGGGGTGCCCGTATGCAGTTCACAAACTTCCCCAATCGCTGCCCCACAAGTAGTACAAGGCACGGATAATATCTGTTGCGCGGTGAGTTCTTTCGTTTTCACCGTCACATAATGCAGCGTTCCTAGTCGTCGAAAATGTCTAATATTGCTCATTCTCAACAACTTTAGTCATGCTGCAGGTTCATTCTGGGTGCGCCAGTGGTTTTTTGCCGAATTGTGAGCAAAAGCGAACATTCCTCATAATCACGATTCTGGCATAATCGTTGGGAGTGTAGCCTCACCTTGGGAGCAGTTCCTTGATGGCGCCGACCACGTTGGCCGAGAACAAACGCGATTTCGACCCGAAGAAGTTCCTTGCCACTATAGGCTCGGGTAGGAAGGTCGTGGCAGTTCCAAAAAAGCAAACCGTCTTCGCGCAGGGCGATCCCGCTGACGCAGTCTTCTACATCCAGGAGGGCAAGGTTCGACTCACTGTCGTATCCAAAGTTGGCAAGGAAGCAACCCTGGGCATATTGAGCGAAGGAGACTTTTTCGGAGAAGGCGGCCTGGCCGGACAGTCTTTACGCATGGGGTCCGCAACCGCAATGACGGACTGCGAACTTCTACGCATTGATAAGAAGGCGATGATGCTTGCGCTTCACCGGGAACACACGTTCTCGGATCTATTCGTAGCGTATCTGCTGGCACGAAACATCCGGTACGAAGAGGACTTGGTCGACCAACTCTTCAATTCCAGCGAAAAGAGGCTAGCTCGCCTTCTGCTCTTGCTTGCTCATTTCGGCAAGGAGGGCGTGCCCGAGACTGTGATCCCGAAGATCAGTCAGGAGACCCTCGCCGAGATGATAGGGACAACCCGGTCGCGGGTGAGCTTTTTCATGAATCGGTTTAGAGATTTAGGTTTCCTTGACTATGGTGGGAGCGGGCTGCAAGTTCATAGTTCCCTTCTCAATGTCGTTCTCCACGACTAAATCGTTTGCGCGCCCAATCCCACACGTTAAGTTCGTAGATAGCAACGAAAGATCAGTCTGAAGGATCTTTCTGGCGGGTCGCCTTCACCCCCGACAAAATCCCAACGCCCAGGAGCACGATCGCGCCCACGACGATCCAATGCGTGGGCATATGCATCAGGTGCGCGCCGTAAATCAGCCCGGCAATCATGATAGCGAACCCGATCGCGTAAAGTCCGAAGGACATAGCATCTCCTTTTCCAGTGAGCTCAGGCGATATTCGCTGACAACTCGACTGAGCGCGGACCGCCATCCACCCAGGCATCGATCAACTGCGCAGCTTCTACTGTAATGAGCTGGCTTTCTGATTCTTGACCTGCAGATCGTTCACCACTTGCAGAACATTCGGCACCGCGATCGCTACCTTCTCGGCGCGCGTGCGCTTGTCTTCCGAGTTTACTTCTCCGGTCAGCGTGACGACGCCGCTCTTCACTTCGTATTTCACGTCGCCGTGCATCTTGTTCTGGATCAGCGAAGCGTCCAGATTGTTCTCGATGCCTTGGTCGAGATCGGAGTTTACAGCCTTGGCTGCTTTTTCCACGCCCACGGGAACCACAGCAATCTGGTCCGCGACCACCTGTGCGCCCGCCAGGGACTTTGCAAGAGATTCGGCTTGTGACTTGTCGCTTTCACCGGCTACTTGTCCACCGAGTGTAACGATTCCTTTGTCTCGATCCTGACTGACGGAGACATCTTTGAGGCCTGCCTGATCGAGCGCCTTACGGATGCTGTCAGAAACATCCGGCGACTTTGAAGAAGGCCCTGAGCAACCCAGCATCGTCCCAAGGACGAGCAGCGTAAGCAAGATAAGCATTGTAGTCGTTTTCATGTTTGTCCTCTGATCTGCGCCAGGCCGAATTAAGAGGATGAGCCTTGGAGCCAGCCTCTAGACTCGCTCACTTGCTTCGCCAGCGCTGTGCAGAATCGCTCACTTTGTGAGGAAGCACGTCTTACCAGCCTTCGGGCAGTCTCTCTCCCACTCTCGTCTTCGCGGACATGAAATCCATTCAAAAAGGCGATCAATTCTGACCAGCTTTCCGATACACAAAGTTTGATACTGGCCATTCACAAGGTTCTCCCTGACAAAGAGACTTTCGTGAACCAACCCGGTTTTGTGGAGGTTTCAATGAACTTAAGTCTGCTGGATCCGAAGCTGATTGTGCTCGTCGCCGCTGTGATTCTGATCATCGCGGTGGTTGCCTGGCTGTACGTGCGAAAACGCAAGAGTACGACTGCAGACCTGCGGCAGAAGTTTGGGCCCGAGTACGAGCGGGCGGTGCTGGCGCATGGCTCGGAACGAAAAGCAGAAGCCAAATTAGCGGATCGCGAGAAACGGGTTGAAAAGCTCAGCATCCGCGATCTTGATTCGATGGAGCACGAGCGCTTTTCCAAACGATGGGAAGCTGTGCAGTCTCGCTTTGTCGACTCCCCGAAGGGGGCAGTCGCAGAAGCCGATGACCTGGTGTCCTCTGTGATGAAAACTCGAGGCTATCCCGTATCGGATTTCGATCAACGTGCCGCCGACATTTCTGTCGACCATCCCCGAGTGGTGGAGAACTACCGCTCGGCTCATGAGATTGCGTTGCGGGTGGGAAAAGACCAGGCATCCACCGAAGAACTGAGAGCGGCAATGATTCACTACCGCTCTCTATTTGAGGAGTTGGTGCAGGTGCCAGTGGCAGTTGAAAGGAAAGAGGTCGCTTAATGCCGGGTAGCACCACGGCCTGGCCACAGACGGAAGACGCAATCGAAACTTACTAAAGAAGGAGAGGAAAACATTATGAAACCAAGCACGCAAGACCGGACCGAGGGCAAGCTCCACGAAGTGAAGGGGAAAATCAAGGAGGAGGTCGGAAAGGCGACGAACGACCCAGATTTGGAAGTCTCAGGAAACGCGGAAAAGAAAGCTGGCAAAGTTCAAGAATGGATCGGCCGTGCGGAAAAGGCCGTCGGCGAATAAAGGACGTATAACACCGGCTCGCAAGACAAATCAGGAGGCTACCGTGTCACAAACCGTAGTGGAAAGAACGGCTGAACAAATCGGCAAATCAGCTCGCCAGGCTTCTCGCGCAACCAGTGCGATTGCCGATGCGATAGAGGACGGCGTGGGAGTAGTGAGACGTGCCACAAAGCAAAGTGGCGATGCTGCCGAGGAATTCTTGGATGACACAATTCAGCGCCTCCAGCGACACCTTGTGCTGACTGTTGCGACCACGTTTGCGGTAGGCGTCACCGCAGGAGCACTGATCGGCTGGATGATGAAACGAAGATAGATCAGAATCCTTGAGCCGACGGAGATTTGCGGAGAGGTGGGAATAAGCCTATCACCACCATGCTCTAAGACGAAGGCCGGAAAAGAAGAATTTGGAAAAGGAGAACCATGATCACGATGAATGAGCAGGTTAAGTGTGCGCACCTACCATGCCGGTGCTTGGTGCAAGCTGGCGACAAATACTGCGGTCAAGCCTGTAAGGAAGCGGGATCCAAGGAGGTTGAGATTGCGTGCCAGTGTGACCATGGAAAGTGTCCCCTGACCGTTTAAGAGCAGGCGCTCTGCAAGTTGGAACTGCCTAGGGAGAATCTCGAAATGAAATCGCGCCGAACAATAGTCTTGCTGCTGGCCCTGCCAGCCCTGTCGTTGCTTGCAGGCGCGCAATCACTAATCGATGCGGGAGACTCCTCGGGCACTGTCGCAAACACAACCGTGGCGCAACCAGATCTGACATACACGCGTCCGACAGAGAAAACGAAGATCGAGAACTACATCTTCGACGCGTACGGCCCGTATCCAGCCGTTGGCGCAGTGTTTGCGGCCGGCATTGGTCAAGCGTACAACACCCCTCCTGAGTGGAAGCAAGGAGCTGAGGGCTATAGCAAGCGATTTGGATCGAGCTTTGGCATCGCAGCGATCAGCACGACGATGCGATATGGAATAGCGGAAGCGTTCAGGGAAGACACCTTGTACTACCGCTGCGAGTGCAAAGGCGTTTTTCCGCGGCTGCGCCATGCCGTGCTTTCAACCTTGACCGCACGCCGCGGCCAAGACGGCCACAGCGTCTTCTCTCTGCCGGCGTTGGTCGCGCCGTATGCCGGGTCCATGACGGCCGTCTACGCGTGGTATCCCAGCCGCTACGACGCCAAGGATGCGCTCCGGATGGGCAATTACACAATGCTGGGATACGTCGGCGGGAACATCGCCCTGGAATTCCTATATAGCGGACCCCACTCCTTGCTTCATCGCATGCACCTGAACAATGGGCACGGCGCGCCCAATCCGGGTTCAAACCCGTGATCGACCGGAAACTAAATGCGGCTGCAGTCATCGACCCTCTGCTTCCGGGGCAACGGCTCGTATCTGTGTCCCCTACAGTGAGCTCTTCCAAGGGTCTGATCAACCAGTTTCTCGAGTGGTTCGGCGATCTCGGAATATTTTTCTGGCAAGTAGTGCGGGCTGCGGTGACGCCGCCGTTTGAATTACGCGAATTGTTCCGGCAACTCGACGAGATCGGATCAAAGTCCCTTCCGCTCGTGGCTTTGGCCGGCGCCGCAACAGGCGTTGTGCTCTCTTTGGAAGCCCGCTACAGCCTGACTCGATTTGGGGCCAAATCGCTGCTTCCCGCCGCAATCGTGTTCTCTGTAATCCACGAAACTGGTCCGATCATCACAGGTCTGGTAGTCAGTGGTCGAGCGGGAGCGGGCATTGGCGCAGAGTTGGCATCGATGAAAGTAACCGAGCAGATCGACGCCATCGAGGCATCTGCGGTAAACCCTTATCGGTTACTGGCGGCGACCCGCATTCTGGCTTGCATCCTGGTACTGCCTTTGCTGACCCTCGCTGCCGACTTTTGCGGTTTGGTAATGGGCTGGGTTACGCAGGCCATGGTTGAGCCGATTTCTTTACACCAGTTCATCAATGCCGGTTTTAGCGGCGCCGATTTCAACGATTTCCTGCCACCCACATTTAAGACCATGGTGTTTGGCCTAATCATTGGGCTGATCGCGTGTTTTCAGGGAATGCGGACACAGGGAGGCGCCGCGGGTGTGGGCCGTGCGGCCACGAGTTCTGTAGTCCTGTCCTCGCTGTTCGTGATCCTGGCCGATGTGGTGCTGGTGAAACTGATCCTCATATTTTTCCCCTGAGCGTTGTCTTGTGAACATTGATTAAACAACTCGAATTAAGCAGCTCGTAAAACCAGTATGGAAACAATCGATCAAGTTGCGGTGCGGCAAGGGGAAGCCGAAAGAGACGGCAGTGCGCCAGTCCTCGCCGTCGAAGACTTACATAAATCCTTCGGAAGTCAACACGTTTTGAACGGGATTAGCCTGGCCGTGAGCCGCGGCGAGACCTTGGCGGTGTTGGGGCGCAGTGGTACCGGCAAGAGCGTATTGCTGCGGCTCATCATCGGCCTCGAAAAGCCTGACTCAGGGTCGGTTCGCATTCACGGTCAAGACATCGCCGGTCTGGCTCTCGACCAGGTGGGCGAAATCAGAAAGAAGATGGGTTTTGTGTTTCAGCAGGCCGCGCTTTACGATTCGCTGACCGTCGAGCAGAACGTGGCCTTTCCGCTGCAGCACAATAAGAAGGATATGCCGAAGTCCGAGCGGGGCGACCGAGTCAAGCAATTACTGGCGGAAGTGGGCATGGAAGGCACCCTTGCGAAGATGCCTTCGGATATCTCGGGAGGTATGCAAAAACGAGTAGGGCTGGCGCGTGCGCTGGCTTTGGAGCCGGATATCCTGCTGCTAGACGAGCCCACTGCTGGTCTCGACCCCATCAGCGCAGCGGAGATCGATGATCTGGTTCTCAAGCTCCAGCAGGAGCATCACATGGCATCTGTAGTGGTCACTCACGATCTACACAGCGCGAAGACGATTGCGGACCGTCTGGCCCTGCTCAATGAGGGAAATGTGGTGATTGAAGGAAACTTTGAGGAACTTCAGAGAAGTGACGACGAGTTTGTGAGGGAATTTCTGAGGCATTCGTAGGAGGACACATGTCGAGAGCGGCGCGGTTAGGAGCTTTCATCGTTGCGACACTGGCAATTCTGGTGCTCGGTATCTTCATCATCGGAGGCAAGCAGTATCTTTTCAGTTCCACGTATCAATTGAAGGCGCAATTCGACAATGTGGTGGGCTTGGATGCCGGAGGCGATGTGCGAGTGGGCGGTGTTCACAGTGGATCCGTTCACAGCATCGTGTTACCCCACAAGCCGGGCGAAAAGGTCACGGTAGTGATGGATCTCGGCAAGTCAACGCACGAGATCATTAAACAGGACTCCGTGGCCACCATCGAAACCGAAGGGTTGTTGGGCAACCAGTTTCTGGCGATTTCGTTTGGATCCGCAGGGTCGGCCAACGTTAGGGATGGCGATATCATCGCCAGCCAGCCACCTCTGGAGATGTCAGATCTGCTTAATAAGATGAGCGGCATTCTGGATAGCAGCCAGCAAGCCATCCACAACGCTACGCGAGCGACGGCGAATCTAGACTCGATCAGCGCCAAGATCGACGGAGGTCAGGGAACCGCAGGAGCGCTGGTGAACGACAAGCAGCTCTATAGCAATTTAGAGCAGACGTCGAGCGCTATGCGTGACACGATGGTGCATGCGCAAACCGGGGTTACCGACTTCCAGGAGAATATGGAAGCCATGAAGCACAACTTCTTCCTGCGCGGTTATTTCAAGAGCCGCGGCTACGAAGATTCTGCCGAGCTGGCAAAAAATGAGATCGATCGGTTGCCGCAAAGCGCGCCGACAAAGGAGTTTACTTACTCAGCGAAGCAGCTTTTCGATAAGCAGGATTCGGCAAAGCTGAAGAACCAGAAATCTCTAAACGCCGGCGGCGAGTTCCTGGCGAATAACCAGTTCGCTTTTGCCGTGGTCGTGGCGTCGGCTGGCATGGAAGGCGATACCCAGAAGGACTTGGTGCTGACGGAAGCCCGCGCCATGGTTGTGCGCGAGTATCTGGTCGAGAACTTCGGGTTTGATGACAGTCAGCTTAGAACTCTGGGAATGGGCAAGCGGGCGGACACTAATTCGGATGCCGGCTGGGGAGCGGTGCAGATTCTCATCTATCCCGCCGGGACCGAAATTCCACCTAGCAAGCAAACACAACCAGGCATCGCATCCAAAACAATCTCAGACCAACCAGTCCAGGCTTCTGCAGCCACAACGGTGAAGCCATAATAGCGGTTGAGGTAATGCGAAGATCCTGAATGGTCGGCCTAGCGGACGGAAGAATATGACGTGAGGCGTGGCTGATGGAGGTTCTGCAATCATGACTGCGAAGCTTGCTACGGCAGATGAAAAAATCTTGGTTCGTGTGGAAAAACCCGGCTCCACCGACGAGGGCATCATTTCCCGCAGCACCGGCGACAAATTGCAGTTTGGCGCTATGCAGTTTGACTGCGGATACCTCTCGCCCTATTTCATTACTGACCCTGAACGCATGGAAGTTACGTTCGAGAATGTCTATGTTCTTATTTACGAAAAGAAAATCAGTTCCAGGAAAGACCTGCTCCCGCTACTTGGGCAGATCACAGACAGTGGCAAGCCGCTGCTCATAATCGCCGAGGATGTTGCGGGTGAGGCACTGGCTACACTCGTCGTAAACAAGTTGCGCGGCCCGCTGCAAGTTGCTGCCGTAAGAGCCCCTACTTGTGGGGACCAGTGCAAGGGTATGCTGCACGAGATTGCCGTTCTCACCGGGGGCAAGGCCATCACGGGGGACCTCCCGCTGAGAAACATACAGATTTCCGATCTCGGTCAGGCCAAGAAGATCATCATAGACAGGAACCACACGGTCGTTGAAAGCGGCGCCTCGGCCGGCTAGGGGTATCTTCGGAAGCTTGTTCAGCCTGTTCAGCGGCAGCTAGAGGTCCGCTTACACGTTCGCCTTCGGTGGGTCGGCGAGGCCTCCTGGGGGCAGGACGTCCGGGACGTCGAGACGCGCCACTGACCGGTCGCACGAGACTCCACCAACCGTGGCTCAAGAAGGTTTAGCATAACTGGCCAACGTGGGTACTGACCGGAAGAGAAAACAGAGGGCTCTTGACACTCTGGCGGGTCGAAATGGCAGCGCCTGACCTCGCCGTCGCGGTTGAGACGAATAGAGGAGGAAGAGATCAATGCGACAAAAACTTGTCCTCTGGTTTCTGTTATTGCTTACTGGATTTCTTATTGGGTTCATACTGCAGTATTCCAGACTGAATCAGGTACAGCAGAAACTCTCTGCCTCGACAACGCAATTAGGAGCCTGTCAGTCCAGCCAACGATTGGAACAGCTTCGCGACACCGCCACGATGATGTATCTGGAGGTGGTGCAAAAAAACTACGGGAAGGCTGGAGAGTATTCCAAGGAAGTTTTTGATCAAGCTCAACAAATCGCGAATAGCACGAACGACCCCGTGCTCCGCGCCTTGCTTCGTGACACGCTGGCAACCCGCGATCAGATCACAGCGGACCTGGCGAAGGGAGATCCAGCTGCCCTTTCGGAAATACAACCAGCCTTGTCTAAGCTGGTTAGTCCTCAATGAGTTAGAACGGGTCAACCTGGGGAAAATGAATCTTCAGCTTGTAGCAAATGAAGAGAACCAGCATCGCGCCCAGTGTAGAAAAAATCAGGCCGGCGGGATGATATCGCTCGTTTGCGGGGCGCGAAAATATATGGGTAACGCCGCCGCCCAGGATCGATCCGATGATGCCGAGCACGATTGTCCAGAAGATCGTCATATGTACGTGCATCACCGATTTCGAGATAATCCCCGAGATTAGCCCAATGAGAACATACCAGATCAAGTGAAGCATGCTTTTTCCTCCAGCGTTTGCCGTCCGTCGGAATTTTTAAACAGCAACTCGTTCATAAAACGATCCGCGCCCTCATGCGTCATAAGGAGGCATCGATTCGCATGAATGCAATTGTGCGATCGCGGGCAACAATTGGCTGGCCAAACTATCCTTAGCGATGAAAGCGTCTACCAGTCTCAAGGCTTGCTCAGGAACATCCACCGCCGCGGAAAGCATGATGATCGGGGCTAAGGGCTTAAGCCGTCTAATTTCCCTAGCGACTTCTTGCCCGTTCATTTCTGGCATGAGGTAGTCAACGATTACAACGTCAACCGAGTACTTGGAGGCGAGCTCAAGTCCCTTGCCGCCACTTGCGGCAGTCAGAACGGTATACCCGAAGCTCTCAAGGAACGATTTCTCGCACTCCAACACGTCCTTGTCATCGTCGATGCAAAGAAGCACTGCGCGGTGGAATTCGGGATACACTGGTACGGACATCGTTCCCTTTCAAAACCCGTTTTCAACACTCAGTCTCAGCCAACCATTCACAATTGCACGCGTTGGACGCCCTGAAGGTCCTGGGTGATGGTGCCTGAAGGACGTTCCAGCTCTCGCAGTCGTTCTCTGATCGCTTCCCGCTTCAATACGATGTGCACCCGCATTTTCTGCACATCCAATTCCACCAGAGCGATGATGTGCGGATCCTGCCGCTTTTCGTGTCGGCTGGCAACCACGGGATTCACTTGCACTCGAAGAAAGCGCCAATGATACAAACACCCGTCCTGACGAATCTGTTCAATATTGATCACTTACCGGGAACTTCCGTACCACCCGGTCCGTTACGGTCCGCGTTCGGGGGCTATTCGTAGCAAAGTAGCTAGGCTGCCGCTGCCTTCTGCATGACTTTCATGTAGCTGTCCATTGACTGTGTCAACTGCGCGTCCACCTCGTCCGCGATCGTCATAACGTCGGGTAACAACAAGCTGAAATCCAGAGAGTTTAGATTGCTCTGCAACGTCCCGAAGAGGGTCACCTGAAGGATTCGTGATTCGTGTACCAACATCGCCGGGGTGTAGCCTTGCCGATACCGCAGCTTGCCATGGGCGATGGCAGCCTCGGAGAAGGCGGCGTCACTGTCCTTCGTGGTGGCGCTGGGTTTGCCCAGGCGAACGACCAAATCTTCAACCAGCTTAGGAAGATGTCCTGTGCGCTCGTCGTCGCTGAGCGAAAGGTGGTTGAGTTCACTGCTCCCTTTCGCCCACGCCAACCAGTCTGCAACGACACTGGCAATGCAGCGGTGCAATATCTCTGCCACCCTCTGCTTCTCCAGCCGGGCAACAGGTTTGCGGGTAAGCATCTTTTCGTGGACGAGTTCGGCGAGTCTTCCCGCCTCAAACGGTTTCACAATGATTTCGTCCGCCTCCAGAAGGATAGCGGCCATGGCGCTCTGCACGTCGGGGTAACCGCTGACCAGCAGGGTAAGAGCATTCGGCTGGGAGTGGCGCATCGCGGTCACCACCGTAAAGCCATCACCGGCATTCGGCATATGCAAGTCAGTGATCAGCACGTCGAAGCTCTCTGTGGCGATACACCTCAGAGCTTCTGTCACGCTGGCGGCGCTGACTACGTCAAATCCCCTGCGTTCAAGGGTCGCATTCATCATGGCACGAACGGCTTCATCGTCATCCACCAGCAGGACTCTGTGGGCAACAGGTGGTTCGGTCGGAGTCATACAGCACTACCTCTCTTCACGAATAATAGTGAAAGTGTTGCTCAGATAAATTTTGGCTAATGTGCAAAATTGAACAGTTATTGAAACCATCAACAGGTAGCTTGGTTGAGTTCAGAAGC
>CAWGYX010000006.1:0-435370 GCA_963826925.1 uncultured Acidobacteriota bacterium | reverse complement strand
CCCAAAGAATTGATCAGGACGGCCGTCCACAACCACTTTGCCCATCGCGCGAAAATTACTGATTTGGAGTTCAAGCGACTCTTGAGGCAAGGCCGCACCAGTCTTTTTATAGGACTGCTGTTCTTGGCTGCATGCTTAGTTATCAGCAGGATGTTGTTAGCTCGTGAGATTAGCGCTTGGGCCGCCGTCGTGCGGGAGAGCCTTAGATTGCCGGATGGGTCGCGATGTGGCGACCAATGCAGATCTATCTTTACGATTGGTGGCCGCTGCTACGGCGAAGCCGGATTTATGCCAAGCTGAGCCACATGCCCGTGGAACTCGTCCAAAAAAGCCATCCGGTCCACGCCGCAAGCTGACGCGATGTGCAATTCGATACAGTAGTTGGTGTCCATCGCGCGTAACAATCTTAATTGTTTATCTACAGCCTCGCTTGTATCGAAGCAGTAGAGCCACGAGACGTTTCCCTGAAACAGAAAGAAGAGTGATTTCATGACTGAGAAGATCTCTAGCGATGACGCCGCGATTTACTTGGTCGGAGCTGGCATCGCCTCGCTTGCGGCTGCCGCCTTCTTGATTCGAGATGCAGATATTCCGGGCCAGAACATCACGATTCTTGAAGAATCAAGCAAGATCGGCGGCAGCCTTGATGCGGCCGGTACTCCCAAAGATGGCTACGTGATGCGCGGCGGCCGGATGATTGAGAGCAAGTATCTCTGCACCTTCGATCTGTTTTCTTCGATCCCCAGCCTCGAGACGACCAAGACAGTTACGCAGGAGATTTTCGATTGGAATGAGACGATGAGAACCTCATCCAAGTCCCGTCTCTTTCGGGACGGACACAGGGTCGACGCCCCCAAGTTCGGTCTGAGCGAAAAGGACATTCTCAACATCGAACGCCTGGAAATTGAACCGGAGGCGCTTCTTGGACGAGCAGCATCTCGGACCAGTTCAATCCCTCGTTCTTTGAAACAGACTTCTGGTTCATGTGGTGCACGACCTTTGCTTTTCAACCATGGCACAGCGCCGTCGAGTTCAAGCGCTATCTGGTGCGCTTCACTCATATGGTTTCCGGCTTCAACACACTTCGCGGGATTATGCGAACCGTCTACAACCAGTACGACTCCATGGTTCGACCGCTGCAGAAATGGCTGGAAGAACATGAAGTAAAGTTTCAGCTGAATACTCGTGTAACCGATCTTCGTTTCCTGCATGATTCTTCGGGCTACAGCGTGCAGCGCATTGTCTACAATCACGACGGCCGTGCGGATGAAATAAAGATTGGCAAGAAAGACGTCGTGATGGTGACCTTGGGTTCCATGACCGAGGCTGCGAGCTTCGGCTCGATGGATTCGGCACCAGTCCTGAATGGCAAGTCCCACGGCGGCTCCTGGGCTCTTTGGGAAAAGATCGCGGCGGACCAGCCGCAGTTGCCGTTCGGGCGTCCCGCCAACTTCACTGACCATATCCAAGAATCCAAGTGGGCGTCCTTCACTACGACGCTCCGAGACCCAGGCTTTTTTCGACTCATTCGGGACCTTACGGGCAACGTGCCGGGAGAAGGCGGACTTATTACTTTCCCGGAGTCCGGTTGGTTGGCGTCGATCGTACTACCCCACCAGCCTCACTTTATTGGTCAACCCTCGAATGTCAACGTGTTTTGGGGCTATGGTCTTTCCGTCGATAAGCCGGGTAACTTCGTGAAAAAGCCAATGTCCGCGTGTACGGGGCAGGAGATCATGACGGAGATCATGGGCCACCTGCGGATTGAAACCGATTCAAAGAAGATACTCGAAACTTGCACTTGTATCCCTTGCATGATGCCTTTTATCACCAGCCAATTTCTGCGACGAGCCGAGGGCGATCGACCCAAGGTCATACCCGAGGGCTTGACGAACCTGGCTTTCATCGGGCAATTCTGCGAAATCCCGGACGACGTGGTGTTCACCGTGGAATATTCCATCCGCTCCGCACAAATGGCTGTGTATTCGCTGCTTGGTCTGAACCGTACACCACAGCCTGTCTACAAGGGGAGCCACGACCCACGTGTCCTGCTAAAGGCATTCCTGACGCTTCACGAAATCCACGCTCACTCTTGACATTCGTTTGCTCTGAGGAGGGGGGTGGGGCATCGGTCGCGCTCCGTCGGTACTCATCAGCAGACGGTGAGCGAAGCCACAGAGAAGTAGCATAGCCGGGTGGAAGCCTAAAGGTTAAGCGTGGTATCCGGAATTGTCTCTGGCTTCAACGAAGTCTCCGCCTCCCGGGGTGAGCACTCTTGCTCAGACGACTCTTGCCTGGAGTGCTACCGTCGAGGCGTGCTTCCAGGTTGAGCGTCATGGATCACCTTTACCCCAACAATTTGGCAAGCCCATAAAGCAGAAAACAGTTTACGTTCAACCTGCATGTAAAAACTGAATGACAGCGGTTCTCAATAAAAACGGACAGCCGACCCGTGACTCGAATTCTCTTTGACCGTATCCTTTTTGCAACCGATTTTTCACCAGCCTCGATAGTAGCGCTGCCCTACGCCACGGCCATCGCTCGACACTTTGGCGCAAAAATATATCTGGCGTACGTGATTCCCCCCGATGCGTATGACTTGATTCCAGTGGACGAGCGAGATCCCGTCCTCGAAAATATACGCGCTCACGCGGAAGGACAGATGGCCGCGGTGCGAGCAAGGCCGCTTCTCAAAGGACTTTCGCACGAAGTGCTTGTCGATCACGGGTTTGTTTGGCCGATGCTCTCGGCGATGGCGGAAAAGCACGAAATCAATTTGATTGTGATCGGTACTCACGGCCGGCGCGGGGTCGAAAAGATGCTGCTGGGATCGATTGCCGAGGAAATCCTGCGGTGCGCGCAATGTCCGGTGTTGATGGTTGGGCCAGAGAGTTCGGTAGCCCCGGAAACAGAGGCCCGGCTGAGGCGCATTCTTTACGCGACGGATTTCTCCCCGGAGTCCGAGCCGGCGATGCATTACGCGTGTGCTTTATCCAAGGAATATAACGCCGAACTCTTCTTCTTACACGTCGCCGAGGATGTCTGGCAAGAGCCGCTCTCAACCAGGATGCAGGCTGCCGACTTTTTCCGCCTGCGCCTGGCGGAAAAGCGCTGGGCATTGGAAGAAGTGGTCGCACCGGAGTTCCACGTTGAGTTTGGCGTGCCCGCTGAATTCATCTTGGAGACCGCCATTAAGTTACAGATCGAACTGATCGTGCTGGGTGTGCGCGGTACCCGCTTTCCGCGAGTGGCTGCTCATTTGCCTGGACCAACAGCCTACGATGTGGTTTCTCATGCGCGCTGTCCGGTGTTGGTCATACGGGGCGGACCTCAACACGAGAAATCTGGCGCGCATCGGGAGCGGACTGGTGACGGATTGAAGACATAAAATTATAGGAGGAACAGATCGCGGTATTGGCCTCCAACGCTACCAGCGAAGGACGATAACACGATCAAACTGGATAAACGAAAGTGAGGCTACTCATGTCTAGACATGACAAGAAGAAAGCGTCACAAGGAGATATTCCGGCTGTCACGTCTCAGAAGGAAACACGTTCCAACGTTCCCTCCGTTCCGAGCACCTCGCATGAAGCCATTCCCCATTCTTCGACGCCGGGGCCCGCTGAGCACATCATTCGTCAGCGTGCCTACGAGCTGTACGAAAAACGGGGGCGCGAGGACGGCCATGCGGAAGAAGACTGGTTGCATGCTGAAGCGGAGGTGCTGGGTACAGTTTTCAGGAGAGCAGTTGGATAGTACTGGCACCGTGGACGGCCTCGCAACCTGGTTGGAGGTGGAAAGCGATGAAATTCAATACCAAAGCCCTAGCCTTGACTTCGGCGATCCTGTGGGGATTGGCGATGCTAGTGACGGGCGTAGCCAATTTGATCTGGGGTAACTATGGTCAGCAGTTCCTTCAGACAATGTCGTCGGTCTACCCCGGCTACCATGCAACTCGCAGCATTGCAGAAGTTGTCATCGGGACGATCTACGGAACCGTAGATGGACTCATCGGTGGCGCGGTCTTTGCCTGGCTCTACAATCAGTTCGCCAGACCTGGCGCCTGAGCAATAGTGGGCCTGCTGAAAGCGGAGGGCGCTAGGATCCGCTTGTGAGCGTTCCAGAGCCAAGGAGTCGCTGTCTTACGCCTGAAGAGGCGAAGCGTTTCTGTGACCGCCTTGGCTCTGTCAGGATTGGCAACGCCTTTACGAAAGTCCCGCCATCAGCGAACTGATCGGGCACGCTGCTTATCGACCCGGCGCACTCGTTATTCGAGTTCGGGTGTGGAACGGCGACTTTCCTCTCGCCTATTGCAAGGATATCTACCCGCAGACGTACGCTATGTGGGGCTCGACATTAGCACCACACTGGCCTCACCGGCGCAGCTGCGTCTGAAGCCTTGGCCGGGACGGGCGCGTGTCTACCGATCACGTTTCTCGCGCTTTCGCTGTTGGTGCTTTTTGCCGTCGTAGTATTCGGAAGCTGGTATATGGCAGCTTTTGGGGATGCTGGACTGCGATTGCAGCGCTACCTGTTTCAACCACTATTCAGTCTGGGCGGGCTGCCGATAACGTTCTCTTCCTTTTTTCTCAAAGCCGCTATCTTTATTATTGTGGTGCTGGTCCTCGCGTCTCATTTCACGATGCTCTTGCTGCAGAAGAGAGTTCTTACCCCATATGCCCCTTAGGGTGGGCCACAATATACCGTGGCAAGAGTGATCTCGTATTTAGTGTTTATTCTCGGCTTGTCGGTTTGCGATACTCCGAGGAAAAGAGGTAGGAAGACGTTACTGTGTGAACTTTTCAGTATGGAAAGGACGATCTTGCAGTGACCATGAGTATACAGGCCACGCCGCCGCCCGGACCAGATCGCCTGCAATCGGGCCAACGCACACCGCAAGCGCGGAGTGGCGGCTGGCTCCGTCTGTTTCAAAGCATATGGCCGGTTACTCGCGCGGGAGCGGTCCGCGATGCCTTGGCCGGATTCCAACTGGCGGCGATGAACATCCCGCAAGCGCTGGGCTACACTAAGATTGCCGGCATGCCGGTAGTCACGGGGTTTTACACGCTGTTGCTTCCGCTGCTGGCATTTGCTGTGTTCGGTTCGTCGCGCTATCTGGTGGTCGCTGCCGATTCGGCGACCGCTGCCATTCTTGCCGGGAAGCTTGAGGGTATGGCGCCCATCGCAAGCGCGAGATATCTGGCGTTGGCATCGACCGTCGCTCTGCTCACCGCCGGATTTCTGCTGCTGGCCCGAGTGCTCAAGCTCGGCTTCCTGGCCGACTTCTTGTCGCAGACTGTGCTGATCGGGTTTCTCACCGGAGTGGGATTTCAGGTAGGCATCGCCGTGCTGGGCGAAATGGTCGGCCTGGAAGTACACTCCAACCGGACGGTGGGACAGCTCATCGGGGTCTTCCGCGGCCTGCCCCAGGTTCACCTCCCGACCGTGCTTATCTCGGCAGTGGTCGTGACAGGCGTCTTTGCCTTCAATCGGTTTGTTCCCAAGGTGCCTGGCCCGTTGATTGCTGTCGCCGGCGCAATCGCCGCGAGCGCAGCTTGGAATTTCGCAGGGCACGGCATCACCATCGTCGGGCCGGTGGTTGGCGGGCTTCCGCATTTAGGGTTGCCCGATGTGCACTGGAAGGACGCCGTTTCGCTGCTCGGCGTGTCCGGCTCCTGTTTTGTCATGATCGTTGCCCAGAGCGCGGCTACCGCACGTTTCTACGCGGGGCGCCACCATCAGCACTTGGACGAAAGCGCAGACCTGGTCGGTCTGTCTGCGGCTAACGCCGCAGCCGCGTTAAGCGGGACGTTTGTGGTGGACGGAAGCCCTACTCAAACCGCGATGGTCGAAAGCTCCGGCGGTCAGAGCCAGCTTGCCCAGGTAGCCACCGCGATGACGGTCGTATTCGTCCTGCTCTTTCTGACCAAGCCTCTGCAATACCTGCCGCGTTGCGTGCTGGGCGCCATCGTATTTTTCATTGCAGTCCGTCTAATCGACGTGCGCGGCTTGCGCGAGATTCGACGCGAGAGTCCCGGAGAATACGCTCTGGCCGTGTTTACTGCCGCCGTCGTGGTGCTGGTAGGGGTTGAGCAGGGCATTCTGCTGGCCATGGTGCTGTCGCTGCTCCGGGTTGTGCGGCACAGCTATCGTCCTCACACCGGCGTCTTCGTCGTAGGCGAAGGCGATGCCTGGCAGTTGGTCCCGGCTATTCCCGGCGCAGTAACGGAGCCGGGGTTGGTGATCTATCGCTTCGGAGCAGCGCTCTTCTATGCCAATGCCAGCCTGTTCGCAGAGGAGGTTCGCGGCTTGGTTCAGCCAGCTCTTCCGTGCGCGCGTTGGCTGGTCGTCGATGCCGAAGCGATCACGAATGTGGATTACACCGCCGCCCGAATGGTGCGACAACTTCACCAGGAACTAATTCACGGCGGCGTCGTGTTGGTGCTCGCACGCGTGTCCGCTTCTCTGAAGGCAGACTTAGACCGGCACCTCTTGACGGAGGTCATCGGCGCGGCGCGGTTTTTCGACCGCCTGCACGATGCGCTGGCGGCATTCGCAGAACTCAAAGACCAACCAGCACAAACGGGGTCAGGGAGTCAATCAGTATCAGGATAGACCTAGCAAGCAATGTTCTGCGGGCAGAGTTTCCACTCGTCCGCAGCAGTCTGGGTAATAAGATTTGGGAAGTACCAACGTGCTAACGAAGACGGCGGGCCATCGAATTGCCGTCCCTAAGCAAAGGAATGAGTCCCAAAACCGACACTCCGACCCTACTGCCGGATCGCGAGGTTGAGACAGAGACGAGCCGGGAGCCATCTGGTCCTCGCATTCAGTGCCCGCTGTGCGGCTGGTCGCCGCACAAAGAAGACAAATGGTTCTGCACCTGCGGACACGAATGGAACACGTTCGATAGCGCAGGCATCTGCCCTGCCTGCCTCCATCAGTGGACTTCGACACAGTGCCTATCGTGTAGCCGCTGGTCGCCGCATTCGGACTGGTACGCGCACTGAGTCAAGGCAATGCGTACTCGAACAGCCGAGACATCCCCGCCTCCGAGCCGCGCTGAGAACTTGGCTAATGTGATCTTGATTTGAATCCGCCATAGGTCAGGTAGACGCCGAGGACGAGCGAAATAGCCCCGTAGACGTAGAAAAGCTCCTGGTAGTGGAGCTGCCTGAGAAAAAAACCTGCTTCTAACTCTGGTGGCAGGAACAAGAAGAACAGGCTCTTGATCAGCGTCATCCAACCGACGAGGGTGACGATCACCGCCAGCGCACCCCCCGACCAAATATTGTGCGCGAGAACCATCGCCAGACCAGCGACCAACATGATCGCGCCAAGGACGAACATCATTGATGGATCGCGAAGAACTGCTGTCACCGAGTCCAAAGTCGCTTGTTTGTGGGTGATCATGGATAGCGCGACGAGAATACAGTACAGGCCAATCAGCCTGCTAAGAAAAAGTGTACGCGGCAACATAGTGCCCTCCAAAGGAATCAGGGATTTGTCTGCCAAGCATAGCGAGCAACGAAGTTGTCCTGCTCGGATGGACAGCTACATGACAACCATGCGCAAGTCAGCGGCAGCGTAGCTTCGGCACCCGCAGGGGCTATGCCGCGAAGTTTGGATACAACGTATTCGGGTGTGAACCTTTCCAGAATCAGTGCCAGTCTACGGTTGGTTGTCGCTTGACTCTGCGCGACGTTGCGCCAGAGCTTCCCGCGCCCTCGACGGTTTGGTCTTCCCCAGCAACATGTATTGCACCGTACGCAATCTCATGCCCAGCTCTTTGCGCTTGGATTGTATCCATCGCATCCACGACAAAGTGGATGGAGCGCCTTTGCTTAGATGCGCACGCTTTCCGTGTACGCTTAGCCGTCTTTTCACCTCAAGACACGTGAAGTCGTCCGCGGAAAGCAGGATGATCGGCAGGTTGGGAAACCGTTGCTTGATATGGCAGGCGACGCCTTCCGCGTCCATACCTTCCTGTTTGTACTCCAGCAGAACTGCAGCCACCGACGTTTCCTCTAACATCTTCATCGCCGTGTAGCCGCTCGACGCTATCTCGACGCGATAATCATGAGATTCCAGCGTTGCCTTGCGAAGCTCCAGCACTTGTGGACGGTCGTCTATGCACAACACGGTAGGGGAGTCCATGGCCACATCTCCTCTGGATGGTCACAAGCTGTATTTGGCTCACCGTTGCCCGGCGTGATAGCACGCAATGCGGAACACATCCGCCACGACGTATAATCACGCTGCGATCGAAAAGAGCCTTCCGCTAGCAGTAAGGCATGGTTGCAAAATAAGCAGCCAAAGGACACCTGTCTGTTCAAAATTGACCACCTTCCGACAACGGCAAGGGGGGCCTAGCTGAATGCCGACTGTGCCTGCATCCCAACGGACTCAGGGGATTGCAACATTCCGAGGTGCGCGGTGTATACTCGAATTGGGGTGGTTATCACCTTCTCCTCTTTCAGGTTTCCTGAACTAAGTCAGCCCATCTGAAGTTTTCTCTCCTTAGGCTTTCGAAGAAAGCCGCGTACCCCATGCATTCGAATGAGATCCTGCACGAAGTTCAGCAACTCTACAACGTGAGTGACCGTCTTGACACGCTGGCAGAGCAACATCCTCTCGTCTCAGAAGCACTCATCACGATCTCGGGAAGCGTTCGTAATACCGCCACTTTGTTGGAGGTGCTCGTCGCGACGAGAATGACGCCGCTGTCCGGATTAGATCCAGCAAGTGCCTGATTTGCTTATCGCTGTCTGGCGGCTCTCATGAATCCCCCCATGATCGAATCGAACAACTGATTCTGAATCATTTGTTCTGCCACCATCGTAAGCCTCAAGATCGCGGATCAGCAGTTCGGCAGGCTGTTGGCATCCCAAATCTGTTGGTATCCCAAATGAAGAGGGCCGGAATCATCTTGCGGAGTGTCTTAAACATGGCGAATTATCGATTCCGGCGCTGCTGTGCTTCAAGTCCGCGACCGCGAGATTGGCGTCTTAAAGCCAAAGACTTAGGCGGAGATCGACAATTTCACCTGGTTCGGTGGCAGGCGCTGGGAGGAATATCGGCGAAGGAACATACGAACATATTCTTCAATGAGCCGGGAGGTATTATCGGCTCTCAGGATCACGCATGTGTTGAAGCACAACGACGCATCGGAAAGCGGCTTTACGACTACACCATCAGCATGAAAGTCTGTCGTGGAAGGCTGCGTTAGAATCGCGACACCTAAGTGCTCCGATACCAACTCCACTGCCTGCTGTGGCGCAATGACATCGTGAGCATACTTGGGAGCGATGGACCCGGATTGTGCCGCGTCCATGATGGCATCAAATACCACAGGATCGAAACGCTTCGGAAACAGAATCCACTCATCCTTGGCTAGGTCCTGAAGCAGCAGACTCTCTTTCTGAGCAGCGGGGTGGTCCTCTGGAAGTACCGCGTAAAGCGGAGCCGGAGCAAACGGTACAGCCGTGATCTGGGCATCCTGCGGTGGCGCTGTGACTAGGGCGAGGTTAACTTCGCCGACAAGAACGCTATGGACCGACTCCCTGGCAAACTGCGTCTTGAGTCGAATTTCGAGCCGTGGGTATAAAGGAAGACGGATCGCAAGCAACGCGGAAACCCAGTCGTGATTGGCATAGGGTGAGCGCCCAATCGTCAAAACAGTATCGGACCCGTTGTGGGCAGCCCGAGCGAGATGCACGGCCCGCTCCGTGTGGGAGAGCGCAGAACGGGCCTCTTCAACGAAGAGACGCCCCGCATCTGTGAGTTCCACAACCCGTCGCTTATTGCGAGCGAACAGGTGAAACTGATGCTCAGCTTCGAGGTCGGTAATCTGTTTGCTGAGCGCAGGCTGGGTTATATGCAGTCTGTCCGCGGCTCGCCGGAAGTTCAGCTCTTCAGCCAAGGCAATGACTGCAAGCAGGTGACGTATTTCAACCCTGGGAAACACTGCTCCGAGCCTCGTTCACGAGTTGGGTGACACCAGGTGTTTCGTCCTGCCATTTGCATGTGAAGCGACGAGTGGTTAGGGGATTGGAACCCGGCGGGGTCGAAAAGGTTTCGAGAAATACAAAATAAATATAGTAACCATCGATCTGAACGCGGCTCCAGACGGCGGTTCCGGATGGATTGGGTTCGACAGACTGGGTCGAGACGGAAGCTAATAAGCCTTCTGACAGGAGCGCGAACGCTCCCGTTGTAGGTTTCCAAAAGAGAGCTTCAACGGTCGGAGTTGGGGACCGTTGACACCGCTGCGCCGGGCTCCAGATTTCATGAAAATGGCGGAGTGCGAACTCGCACTCCGCCGGGAATCTAGGGGGATCGGCCTAGGCAGTTTTGCGGGTTTTCGGCTGGGCTCCCGCCTTGGTCTTTTTCTCTCGTTTGGCTGTAAGTTCCTCTGCCACGGCCCTTTGCAGTTTTTCAGTATCCACCCGGTAGCGCTTGGCGGCGTCCATGAGGACGTCATCGCGGCTAGCGGCAGATCGCTGATACGCCGAATCCAGCAGGCTGATTTCGAGGAGGAGCTTACAAAGTTCGGCCTCGTCGTAGCTGCCCACTTGCTTGTCCAGAAGCTCGTGTGCGGACGCAGAGTCTTTCTTTGTCTCCACCTTATGCCGCTTCGCCAGAGCCGGGACCTGGCTATAGGAAAGGTGGCCGATCAGGTAATGGGCAACGGCCAGCAAGTCGGCCTTCTTTAAGGGAGCCGATACGCGTTGAAGGATCGTGGCCAAGACACGATGGCGAGTCGTAATGGCCAGTTTCTCCTTCTCGATGCGCCTCCGTTCCTCGGCCCGCTCCCGCTCGACTTGTTGCGGAGAAGGCGTGTTGGGATGGTGGGTGCGGCAGGCGGGATCGGCACAAACCTTGACGACCTGTCCGCGCTTCCCGCCGTCCATGACGATGGCCTCAGCCATCTTGTCGCACGGCTTCTGGTTCGCGGGGAGTCTGGTGCCTGCGCCGTTTGCCTTCGGTTTCTTGATCTCCAATTCGACATACTGATTCCGTCCCAAGGGTGCGCCTTCGCGGGAATTCCACGCCGCCGAAATCTGGATCAGCTGCGGCTTGGTTTCCAAAGTCTTTCTCACGGAAGCGTCGATCTTCGTCCGAAAACAGTCGGGCGAAGTGCAGGAATCCTTGCGCACGTCGGGGAAGAGCAGCTTGTTGAATCCGGTTCGTTTTGGACAGTTGGCGCACGAACCTGCCTCGGGAACGAGGGTTTCATCCTGCTTGTCAAAGGGCGCGGAAGCCAGTTGGAGCAAGATGTTTGATTCAATCCACGCGGCCAACTCCCGCACGGGAATCAGGACTTGGTTGTTGCCCTCGCTGGTCCACAAGCCCCGGAAGGCAGCCGAGAAAGCCTCCTGCTGTTGCGAAGCCGGGAGCTTGGCGATCAGCAAAGCGTGGCCGATGGTGATCTGATCTTTCAGGAATGCTTCGGCCACGGGCGGGATGAGGTCTGCGAGTCGAACACGACCGTATTATGTTGCCGTTTGATTTATGTGGTCCCCAGAAGTCCGGACCGCTCTCCGCGCGGATTACGCCGCATCCAGAGACCACATAAGTCGAGGTTGGCTAGATCGCCCGGAGAAACGCCATCAGCGTTCCATCGGAGTTGGTGGTTGGCTTTTTTACATCTGTAGTGCTGCACTTTTCGAGTGCACGGGCCTTCATTTCCAGATCGATCTCCGCATAGACCTGGGTCGTGTCTATTGAGACATGGCCCAGCCATGAGCGGATCGTGTTCAGGTCAACGCCTGCACGCAACAGATGAGTTGCCGTGGAATGACGAATCGTATGCGGGCTGATTCTCTTCAAGCGCAGGGATGGCACTGAAACAGTGGCTTGCGCGACCGATGTCCGGAGAACACCATAGATGCCGAAGCGAGTCAGTGGCTCTCCGCGCTGGTTGAGGAAGACGCTCTCGTCCGGTGGCCGACCATCCGCAAGTGCGGCGATTTCAGTCGCGGTGTTCTGCCATAGCGGACATCGGCGGATTTTCCGGCCCTTGCCAAGGATTCGGACACTTGCATTGACATGTGATGCGGTGCCGAGATCGAGGTCGCCGACGCAAAGATTCGCCGCCTCACTCACGCGGGCACCTGAGTTGTAGAGAAACAACAGAAGCGCGTAGTTTCTCCGACCGACCTTCGTCGCGCGATCTGGAATCGCCAGCAGAGCTTCCACTTCTGGCTTTTCGAGGTAAGGAATCAGTTTTCGAATCGTTTTCTTGAATGGCACCGTCCGGACCGCTCCGTACCATGCCACGTGTTGAGGGCTACACTCGGCGATAAAGCGCGCGAGGGAGTGTATCGCCGCCAATCGCTGATTACGAGTCCTAACACTGACCTGCCGGGTCTGTTCGAGATAAGTTAGAAACTGGCGGATACGATCTGCTGAGAGATCATTCACCTCCAAACAGTCCAGTGGTTTTCGGAGTTGTACGGCAATGAACGGCAGCAGCATGGCCAGAGTGTCCCGGTAGCTGTGCTGCGTGTTCTCTGAGAGGTTGCGTTCTTTGATCAGGTGTTCAAGCAGGAATCGCCGTACCCACGGCCCGAGTTGCTCATGCTTGTCCACGGCTCACCTCCTCCGCATAATTTGCGAATCGCAACGCCGCTTCAGCTAACAACTCAGGAGTCATTGTCAGATAGCGCTGCGTACCTGACAGGCTGATGTGACCAAGATGCGTGCAGAGTGCCGGAAGGAGATGCTGAACGTCTGCGCCAGTCTGATACCAGGCGGTGAGCCGATGCACAGCGAAGGTATGGCGCAGATCATGGAGACGCGGCTGATACCGTGCATTTTGGCGCGCAATGCCGACGTGTTTTCGTAAGCGGAAGAACGCATCTTCCAGAACAAACCTCTTTACGGGATCGCCATTCTTGTAAGTAAAGAAAGGATCGTCACCACCCCGTCGCTGGCACGACTGGCACCGATTGTTGTCGTACTCGGCGAGTACCCTCAGTAGCTGACCATTCAGCGCAATGCGCCTGCTCTTGTAAAACTTCGTGAATCGTATGCTGAGGATGGCTTCGGTCAAGTCAACATCGGCACACGTGAGGCGGAGCGGTTCACTGGTGCGAAGGCCCGTGCCGTACATTAATAAGAGGATGGCCCGCAGAGTGACTGGTTCCAGCTTGCGCCACTCTCGTTGGTAGGTCGCGGTTCCATCGAGCAGTCGCTTGAGTTCATCTCGCGAGTAGATATAAGGGATGAAAGGAATCGGCTCTTTGGGGCGACGCGCAGGCAATGGAGATCGATCAGTCCAACCGTGCTGAATCGCAAACCTCCACAGACCGCTCAGTGCATCGTGCTTGCGATGCCAGAACAAGGTCATGGGACCACGCCCGTTAAGATACTGAAGCGCGGCGTCGGAGTTGATTTTCGCGACCGGTACATTCGGACCTACCCTCTCCATGAAAGCACGAAGGATTGTGGCCTCGGTTTCGAAGACCATTCCAATGCCTTGTTTGTATGTGACGTACTTTGATATGGCGTCGCACAGTTTCATAGCAGGCCTCCCAGGTCGAGATTCGCAACTTCGCGTAGAGCTGGCATGTCCACCTTGGCGTAGACACGAGTGGAATCAAGAGAACGATGGCCGAGATGACCTCCAACTTCGGTCAGCGTGAGACCTTGGGAAAGCAGATGGGTAGCGCACGCGTGACGGAGGGAATGTGGACCTTTGCGCGTTGAGTTGATACCGAGGCGCTTGAATCGTGTAGCTACGATTCCCCAAAGGCCGCCATGCCGGAAGGGCCGACGCGGCGCGTTCAATCGCAGGAAGATTTCCCGATAGTCGGTCTGAGGACGGACTTCGCGGATGTACCGTGCTATCGCGTCTGCGAGCGAGGGAATGAGGGGACAAACGCGGGCAGTCCGATGCTGTTTGGTTGCGGTGATTGAGATGGTTTTCTGTTCCCAGTTTATGTCCTCCAGACGAAGCCGCTGGACTTCACCTACGCGCAATCCGTACACGGCGAGCAAGAGAAGGATGGGACGGTCACGGATGTCGGCCTTCCGATTCGTTTCCGTGCTGGCCAGGAGCCGCTGCACATCTGCCCACGACGGACCGAGCGGGAGTTGTTCATGCTGATAGACGCGCGGGCCGCGAATCGCATCAGCTATTCCAGGCTTCGTCCATCCCATTTGTTCGCCATAGCGGAAGAACATGCGAAGATGGTGAGCTCTGCCGCGGATTCCAGCGCGAGTCCAACCCTTCTTACCGAGAAAGATAAAGTAGTGCTCCACATCCGCAATTCTGAACGTAATGAGTTGCTTCTTTTTCGTGTGCTGGAAAAACTTCATCAAGCTTTGTCGGACGCTTTGGATTGTCTTCGGTGAAAGCCCCCTCTCCGCATCCATGTACTGACAGAGTACATCGACCTCCTGGTGATGCGGCACCGGCACACGATCTGACTCTCGAAGTCGGCCAGCGAATCGTAACCAGTTGCAGGTCGTCTGCCGGAACTCTTTGTCGGTTTGGTCGGGCCCTCGACTGCTTGCATTCCGATACCAACGATGAGCCCATCGTTTCGCAGCGCGCTCGACATCTTTTCGTTCCACTGGGCTGGACTCATCCAGCTTCATCAAGATTGTGGCGCGATAGATCACTCCAGCGGCGGCTCTAATTGTGTGAACTGCTGCGCCCTCAGCAGAGAGATGCTCCAGGTAACGACGTCGTGACTCGGCCAAGGGGCTATTTTCGTGACGAGCGATCGTACGTGGACAACGATAAAGGTTGTTGAACATGGAAAGCCTCCTGTTCGGGAAGGCTCCATTTCCGCGCTTCATTTGTCCAGCAGCACCGAGAACAATAAAAAGCTGGCGGTGACGTGGGTAACTGTAGCGCTCGTTACGCCGGCGATAGAATCAGGCATGCGATGTCTAGTTAACCGCATGCCAGGACTAGACACTCTCAAAATGCGCAGCCTACCGAAATTGATCATCAGCGCATCGTTTTGTTGGTGCATTGTGACTGGTGGACTGCTCGTTGCACAGTCATCTCCAGAGCTCGTAATACAGCGGGCAGACTCTGGCTCGTGCGAGCATGCCGCTTTCAGTCACGACGGTCAGCTCCTGGCAACCGACAACGGCGACGAGGTCTTCTTGTGGGAGATCGACACGGGCAGACTCCTGAACACAATGAAGTCCTATCTCAGCCCGGAGATCAAGCATATGAAAACGGGCGCCACGCTGCGCGCTCGGGCACGAGCCAAGGGCACCGTCGTGTTCAGCCCAGACGACAAAGTCATCGGAGTTTTGCCCGTCGATTTCGCCAATCCTCTAAACTTCGGCCCGGCCGGAGCGCCATCTTCCCTGTGGAACGTCGACACTGGCCTTCCGCTAACGACGGAAGATTGGAACCTTGATGATCGTGTCTCCCATACCAGCGGCGCTCCTTCCACGCCGGAGGTCGAGACCTGGTCAATCTTGGGCAACCGCTCCAGGATTGCGGCGTTGCTCGACAAAGGAACAATGCTGCATGCAATCAGCAGCGATGGCACAATGGGCGCTTCCCGCAGCGAAGAAACTCGGACGGATGAGCACATCCAGATTATCGATCTTAAATCCGGCCAGGTTCTACGAACGCTCGGCACTTCGTTCAGTGACGTTCTCGGCATCGCGCTCAGCCCCGATGGGCGTTACCTCGGCGCACATTCCAGCAACCGCCGGTTTGTGACCATTTGGGATACCTCCACGGGTGCCGAAGTGACCGAGATTAAGCAGGACGTCGAATATCCCTCAGTAGGCCACATCGCGTTCAGTCCGGACGGCAAGTGGTTTGCCGCGCAGCAAGGCAGGGACATCGTCTTTTTCGAAACCGCCAACTGGAAACGCGCAGGTTCTTTTTCCCGAGACTTTGTCTCCATCGTGGAAGGCGAGCTCACGTTCAGTCCTGATAGCAAGGAATTGGCTGTCGCAGGCGGCACAGTGAATGTCATCGAAGTTCCGACCGGAAAGGTGATACAGACTGTGTGTACCTCGCCGCTTCGTGGAATTACTGCAGTGCAGTGGAACAGCAAGACCGACGATCTCGGGGTGGCTGGCGATAAGTTTGCCAGGATCTGGGCTCCTGCCACGGCGGCAACACCGACGACACTGATCGTGGAGGGCACGATTCATGCCCTTGCATTGTCCAACGATGGCCACATCGCAATCGGCACTCGGGATGCCGAATATGGCGTTAAGGGTGGCCCTTACTACCGCGGCGCTACCCAGTTATGGCAGGCGAATTCCCCCGAAAAGGCAATCGATTTGGGCATGGGCGTTCTCGGTCTCTCGCCCCTCTCCGGTGCCTCCTCGATAAGCCTGACGTTTAGACCGGACGGGGGCACTGTAGTCGCAGCCATGTTCGACGAACTTGCGTCCCCACCCAGGAATCACGACCCAGCGTGCGATCGGGATAGCACGCCCTTTGTCGGTCTGTTGACCATTTGGAACACAGCATCCGGCAGCCTTTTCCGCAAGCGCACGCAGCCCGACCCGGAACTGAATGTGGTGGCATTCAGTCCGGACGGATCGCAGATCGCGAGCGGTCATCAAAACCGAATCGTCAAGATCTACGATGCTGCAAGTTTGAACCGAATCCGCGCGTTCCGAACTCCCGATGCCCGAGCGGATCCCCAAGCCGAAGACTATGGAACCACCGCACTTGGCTACAGTCCTGACGGGAAGTTTCTGCTGGCTGGCGCTCGGGACGGGCTGATTTGGTTGCTCGACGTGGCGCAGGAAAATCCTGCTCGTATTCTTCGGCAGGCGGACGGTTCTGATCTTAACCAATTCAATGAAAACCGAGCCGGCCAAGTAGTGGCGACGTTGTTCTCGCGTGACGGCAAGTACGCATATGCGGTCGAATCGACCGGCATGGTGTGGAAATGGAACACAAGGGACTGGAGTAGCGCAGGCCATTTCGAAATTCCCGCGGGGGTCTCAGCTGCTGCACTTAGTCCGAATAGCCGTACGATCGCAGTCGCGATCAACGATGGTACAGTGCGCTTCTACGCGGCCGATAGCGGGCAGTTAAAGCTCGTTCTCGCCAGCGCCCCCGAGGCTAGCAGTGGACTAGCGATTACCCCAGATGGGAGATATGACTTGGGAATTCCCAGTGACTCCTCGTTGGCGGCATATCGCGTGGGGCGAAAAATGGTAACTGCCGACAAGCTTCCAGGCAACCGCCGCGTGTCCGGACTTCTCTTGGAATTTTTGAAAGAGAATGCCGAGATGCCAGACGAGATGTTGAGGGTACACGGCCAAGATTGAGACCTTCTCGGTAGAACACCGCAAGGTTCCCCTCACCGACGGTGAAGGCCACATTTTTCTTTGAACTCTCCCGGTACGGCTGTGCAAGCTGTTGGAACCGACTGCAACTAGGTGCCTTCCTGCCATGATCTTCGCTCCCTGCAAGTTCTCCAGTCTTTGGCTATTTATGTTGTGCATTTTCGACTTGCACGACCCACTTTGCAGCAAGTTCTATGAGGCCATTACATAAGCGGAGGCACAACATAATACGGTTTATGTTTCTGAGAACATAAGACCGTAGACGTACGCCTCGCTTTTGCCAGCGCGGGAGGCGATGGTGGCGATGGTGTAGGCAGGTTCTCCGAGTTCCAAAAGCGACTTGAAACCGAGAGCTTCCTCCAGCGGATGAATGTCCTCGCGTTGCAGATTCTCCACGCACTGGGCTTCGATGGCTTCGGCATCCGTTAACTTGACCACGCGGACGGGAAGGGTTTCGAGTTCCGCCAGTTTCGCCGCTCGGAGGCGACGTGCCCCGGCGACAACTTCGTACTTGCTTTCCTCCAGTTCGCGTACCAGAAGAGGGGCCAGAATGCCTTGGGTCTTGAAGCTAGCGGCCAGTTCTTCGAGGCTCTTGGCATCAAATCGCTTGCGGGGATTGGTGGCGGATTCCGCAAGCGCGGTGATGGGAACGCTGCGATATTCGTAGTTGGCAACTGCATTTTGTGTGCTGTGCATCGTCTTTTCTCCTGTCCTTATTCTTGTGGTTGGGGGAACATCGGCGCACACATCGGGCGTGGACGCCCAACGTCCCGATGGTTTTCTGGTTAGGCGGCTGCGGTCGCCGCCGCCGGCTCGGGGGCGATGCCCCCGAGGATCACGGCAGCGGTCTGTTGAACGGCTTCCAGACTTTCGCGGAGGAGGTTGGCGTCTCCATGCCAAAGCTGGATGTAGTCGGCGGATGCGGTACCCGTGCGGAGGCCGACGGACTGGCAAACCACAAAAGCCACGGCTTCGGCTTCGGTTTCGCGGACCTGTTTGGTGGTGAGGGTGCGGCGGTTGCCGCGATGGAGCATCTCGTGGCCGATCTCGTGGACCAGCGTGGAAAATTCCTCGGCGGGCTGCATGCCAAGCAGCAGGGTGATCTTTCCGCCGTGGGATAAGCCTTTCGCGGGGCCAATTCGCTCGGAATAATTCAGCTCGATGCCTTGCGAGGCGACAAACTGCACCAGCCGTTCGCGGTAGCCACTCACGTCGCCCTGCACTTCGGTGAGCGTGGGCAGCTCCTTGCCTTCGGTCTGGGTGACGTCGAACACATACACCGCGCGGAATCCGAACAGGGTGGACGCGGTTCCCTTGGCATCCTCGGTCGGCTCCGTGTCGTCGCTTTTGGTGCGCTTCTTGCCAACCATGGGAGCCAGAATGAGAATGCCTTTTTCCCCACGTTTGACGAAGCGGCCAAGCGAGTTCCACGCGCGAATTCCGGCCACGTTGCTGGCGTCGGGTTTTTGTCGGGCAATCAACATCACATTGCCGAAGGAGTAGGTATGGAATCGGGCCATAGCGCCAAGGTATTGGGTGAGCACTTCGCTGTGCCCGGACTCCAGCGACTGGACGAGGTAATCGACTGCGTCTTTGGTTTTGGTCTTGATGTCTTCTAACTTCATTGTTTTTCCCTTTCGCGCCGCTTCCGGCTTGTTTTTTTCTTCACTAGAGCGGCAGCGGGAAAAAACAAGGCGGAACGGGGCAAAGGGAGAACGGAGGCCGGGGGAGGGTGGCAGGGCGTGAGGGAAAGCGCGGTTCGTGACAAACTGCTTTTGGTTTACGGTTTGGCGCGAAACCGGCGCAGTCCGAAACGTCCGTCCGAGCCGCGGCCAAGCGGCGTCCACCCGGAGGAGGGCGAAGTGGGAAGAAGACGGCGCAGCCCTCCGCTTGAGAATGGTCCGGATCGAAGCCTGGCTGATTTCTTCTTCTGCAAAATGGCAGCGCGACGTGGCTGGAGCATCGAGGAAACCGAACAGAAGCTGCTGGAAGTCAGCGAGAAGGCTCGGGAGCGCGCCAGATGCGGGGATGAAGGCTACGCTCATGTCACTGCATCCAATGCGGCTGCAGCTGCAGGGCAGGGGCGAAGGCGGAGCAGGGGGTAGTGCTCCACCCGATGCAAGAGAACATGCTCTTTTTTCTGGCCATTTCATTTTCGAATAGCTCTATTCTTAACTGATGCGCGACCTCCTTTATCACTACACGACCGAGGCGGGCCTAACGGGAATTGTAGGGAGCGACAGAATTCGTGCCACCCATATTCGATTTCTAAACGACTGGACGGAGTTTCGCGAAGCCTTCACGGAGAGTTATGTCCGAAGACTCCTCGACTCGTTCCGGGCCTCTCTTCCGGCGGATTTGCCGGCCGAAGCTCGCCTTGTGATAGATGGGATGATATCCAGAAGGGCCGCTGAGATTCTGGAGATTATCTTGGCATCGGAATCGGCGAACGAAACCTTCGTTTGTTCTTTCACGAGCGCGTCGCCGCAGGAGACCGGCGACCCAGGCGACAGGCTGAGCCAATGGAGGGGATACGCATCCGCGACGCAGGGCTTCAGTCTGGGGTTCGACAAGTCGCTTCTTACCGAAGCCGTCGAAATAAACAATAGAAAGGCTCGAGCCGCGCTTGAGCAGTGCGTTTACGAAGATGCGGAGAAGAATTCGTTCTTCGAGGAAATTGGCCGCGAAGCCGCGTCCCGCTTTAGCGAGCTGCGACAGCGAGGCATGCAGGTGCCGGATTCGTTTGAAACCGCGAGGCCCGACGCTTCGGAAGAATACAAATCGGTTACCTATTACTTTCTGGAGTCGCTTTCGCGCGCGACAGCGAAGGTTTTTACGGCGGCCGCGCGCATCAAGAATGTCGGATTTCGCGAGGAACGGGAGTGGAGGATAATCTTTCAGGCTGCAAAGGATGTGCTTGCGCCAGTCGTCAAATATCGCGACGGGCAATTCGGACGGACGCCCTATATCGAGATCCCTCTCGGCCTCACAACGCCGGGGACATCGCCGCTTCGCCGGATCGTCGTCGGTCCCGGTGTGCGCAAGGACGACGCGAAGCGCATGGTCGAGTCTTTGCTCGTGAGTCTTGGCATCCCGGTTTCAACGCCAGGAACAGGTACAGGGGTTGAAATCGCGGCCTCGCTCATTCCGTATCGTTCGGCGTGACCCAATGTGGCTACAATTTCGGCGAGTGTCATCGAAATACATTGTGAGCATGGTATTCCAGATTCTCCAATGATGGTTTCGCCCACGGTTCGTTTGGCTCTCTTAGAACCTGCCCTTCGAGTTTGTAGTAGTCCTTCCCGTTCTCGAATTCCTCTCTGATCCTCTTGCTCACCAGAACACAACGATCCTTCGGGTCAACGGTCAGATAGCCTTCATCAAAGAGCGTGTGGAGGTCACTCCTCATAAGCATACCGTTCGAGAGTTCATGGCGTTTCACCAGCGAGTACGGCTTGATGTGCGCCGCTTCCAGGACTGGCAGTGTACGCTCTCCCGTCATTGCACAGCTTCGTGAGTATGCGTCGGTGACGAGAACGCGAAACAGGCCCTGGCCAAGCCGGGGAAGCACGATTTGTGGTTTGCCGAATCCGCGTGTCTCAATAGCTGCGATCGTCGCCGTTCCCGGCTCCAGTACTGCCGCACGGCTTTGCATCAGTCGTTCTGACACCGCGTCCCAGAGCTCCTTGCCAGTTCCGGTTTCTGAATCGTACCCTTTGCCGGTAACGGTGTTCAGCTTGAAGTCTGAGGGACAAGCAATCCAATCTCTCTGATTCCAGAAGAACGGTTCTGCCAGCAAGATGCAACCAATCGTGGGATTGTCCGTGGCTGCAATGGGGCTGCGTCGGTAGTATGCGATCCGCTCCCGCATTTCGGATTGCGAACGCACGCCATTCGCCTCCCCGAAGGTATCCCAAACCAGATTCACCGGAAGCTGAAGGAACCGCGCGAAGAAGCCTCCGCCCGCAATGAAGTTATCCGGTGCGTGGAGTTTGAAAAGCAATAGTTCGCCAGGTAGTAGCGCTTTGAACGTGGCATCTGGCGACGGACGCCAAAAGTTCACTTCCTCGACTTCGGGCTTCGAGGCGTGAAGAGAAAACCAGTCCTTGTCCGTAACAGCGACGTAGAGGCGCATTGTGAGTCTCTACAGAAAAAATGAACGCTAAGCCCTTCCGCAACGAGCACGAAGCTTAACCGCCTTGTAGAGCGCTAGCAAGGCAGTCATCGAGCTGCTGTTCCGTAAGGACGAGTGCATTGTTCGTTTTGAACGTGTTTTTGCCAACGTCGGCTAGGAATCGTAAATAGACCCGCTGGCGAACAAAAATCCGCAAAACTTTTTGCGAACGTGCGACGAGGAGACCGATTCTGCCCAGGGCAGACGCGTTCACGAGATCGCCTAAGCAATGTTTACGAGTCCCGGTTTCCTCAACCTCGATGCAAAACAGGCACCTAGCATTCTCGTTAAAGTAAGCGATTGCCTCGAAAGAGGTTTTTTCTGAGTCTTCAACGTTTCGATTGTGCTTCTCAATAAGGAGTTCCACGAAAGCGCGCGTCCCTTCAAGCAGCTGTGCGTATCGGGCTTCATACCTTCTCTCCGTAGCGAATGGACCAACAGCAACGTCAACAATTGGGCAGTATTGGCGTCGGCCGTCTCCCCGGAACGGATACCACTGTACAGCAACCTCTTGCTCGCGATATATCCTCTCGAGCTGGCCTTTTATTTTGTGCTGATACTCACGTTCGTTCATAAACCCACCGTCAGAATCGGGTCTTATCTATCAGCTCGCCAACTCAAACCGATTATTTCTTCTGACTTCCCAGAAAGGTAACGGCATGACCGCGCAGTGCGGCGGCGAAGCGCTGAAAAGTCAAATCGTCAGCGGGCTGGGTGATCTTCGTGTGTTTGGCGTTCGTCGCCATCAGGAAACAGGCGGAGCTGTATAGCCGCTCCATAACGAGGCGACGGCAGAGTAATTCGTACCGCTGACTGTAGGGTACGCCGAGATATTTCTCTTTGCCTTTGGCCGTTTTCTTAGCTTGCCCCCGAAATACCGGGTCAACCGGAAAATACGGCTCCTTATTGCTTACCGGCACTTTGACACTGTCGCGATCCTCGAGCAGGAAGAGGTAGCCCAGGAAGGGGGCAGGGGTCTTTCCAAATCGGCCCTCCCGGAACGCTATCCATATATCCTTCGCACTCCCGACAGCCTCCTCAGAGCGATTGTTTACGTTGTTGCCGATGGATTCGCCTGCCTGCGATTTGAATTCCATTGCGAGGACCAGTTCGGCCTCGGACACAACTATCAGGTCCCACTTCTTGGTAGCCCGGAAATATCCCGGCAATTCCAATGCGGTACGTGTGCGGATATCGAGCCGCTTCAGACCGGCATCGCAAAGGATGTCGGCAACGAGAACCTCGAGTGCCCCCATTTGCGTGCCGCCGGTAACCTCGCCCCGGGTACCGGCATCGATTTTTCCCGACTTTACCTGTTTCTCTTTATTTTTGGCGCGCGCGTCCCAATAGCTCTGGACAGCCTCCTGTAGTCTTTTATCGATGTCCAAGTGCCGTCTCCATCTCTGGGGCGCTGATTCCGTAGATCTCAAGGGCCAGCCGCGTGGCCTGTTCCCGGTCGCGTGCGCAGAACGCCTTGACCAATTCCTTTGCCATCGCTCTTGGTATGGAGGCAGGGGAGGGGACGCGAATCCGGCGGAGATACTGTGCCTGGAACCGCAGATACCCGCCCCGCATGCGCACGCCGTAGGATTCAACGAAGAATTGCCCCACAGCGGACATGAGCAAACCGCCGAGTACCTCTAAATCCCATTCATCCGACTGAATGAAATAGAGATTATGGTGCGGATAGGTTTCGCCGGAGTCGAGGACGGGATCGAGAACATTCTTGATATCGGCGATGTAAAGCTTGGGCTTGGCAGTGAGAGCATGCGTCACACGGTCGATGGTTTTATACCATCCGCGTAGGTTCTTTGTGGCCGTATGCCGCTTTTTTAGAGCAACCGCATGCTTTTTGAAATAGGCCTGCAGGCGCGGGTATTTATCGAGACTGATGAGCCCATCAGGATTCCACGGGTCCACAAGATAATGACCTGACCATTCCATTTTGCCTTCGCAAATATCCCTGACCAGCGCCAGCTTCAGGAGGCGCGACGGTTCCACGAGGTGCGCATCCATAGTGATGAATACGCTGTCGTTGCCGGTCGCAACCCCAATACCCACCTTCGCACTTACCTCGAGTGCCGGAAACCGCTCTTCCAGCCGACGCAGGAGTGCAAGCTGCTCAGGCGAATGGCATGGCCACGGATCTGCACCATGAAACCAACCCTCTACGCGGGCAACCCGCAACCCGTCCGCTACGACCATTGGCTTCGCGTTCCTGGCTGCTTCCAGCGCTGCGGAGAGTGTTTTCGGGGAGACATGCTCAACCTCCGGCCCTGCGCTTGCCACGACCGCCCCACCTTGCTTTTGAGAGCGGATCACCGTGATAGCTGGGTAGGCGTCCACTTCATCGTGAAATGCGTCAGCATTGTGCATCTCGATGACGACATCCACGGCGTAAGCAGACGTTACGAGTTCGCGCAATTCGGCGCCGTACTGGTTTCGCATCCAACGGTCGGCGCAGATAAACGCGCACGTGCCGCCTTCCTTTAGTTGCCGCAGAGCTGCCTCGAAAAAGGCTATATACAGGTCCGCACGGCCCCGCATCGTCGGGTAGGCGTCACGGTAAAAGGTTGCAATTTCCTCGGGGATATCCTCGAGGCGGACATAGGGCGGGTTGCCGATGACGAAATCAGCTTCTACCGTCGTTGCATCGAAGAGGTAATCGCCGGTCCTGACCCACCCGGAGGCAATACGCTCCGCCGCGGGACGTTTCAGGCCCCGCTTCACCAGAATATCAGCGGCCAGAGAGCGCGCGCGCTCCGCTCTTGTGTCATCGAGCTCATAAGCAATCAGCGCACCCTCGCAGTCGGTAAGAGGTTTCCCAAGGCGCTGGCAAGAATCAACTAGGCGTTCAATCATGGGGCCAAGAAAAGCACCGTCTCCCGCCGCCGGCTCGACAGCGATCGCATCCACGAGATTGGCGTCGGACTTGTAGCCCGCGAGGTCCAGCAGTAAGTCCACTACCCACCGTTTTGTGTAGACGACTCCTTTGGTCTCCAGCGCCGCGAGCTGGGAGGTCCGCGGCGGCACGAGTAGCGGAAACTGAATAGAACGCGATGATCGCAACGTTGTCGGGTTCTGCCCCACTAGGATCTCAGCCTTCCCGGTTGGTTTTTCATGCTGATGGTATCCGGCAATCGTAATGCTTGCAACGGCCTTCACTTCTCTTTGAGGTTCAATCGGAAATGTCCGCAGGAGCAGCGGAGATCCACCGGGTCGTTTCTCGGAGTCACTGACAGCCATGAATTACACTTCGGTTTATCGCATCGGAACAGTTGAAGAAGGTCCTTAAATGCCGTCACGACCGGCTTGAAGTCATTTTTGGAGAGATCGGCCCACTCATTGTAGTGAATAGCTTTATTGATCACCCATTGCTCGCCGTTACTGGCGGCAAGAATCTGGTCGCGTGCTTCCTGAAGTTTTCGGACTTTTTCCGACTGCTCCGTGTCGCCCCAGGATTTTGCAGCCTTCGCTGCCGATTTCAACAACTCGCCCTGACGACCGATTACGGCGCCGAGCAACTCTCCCATGTCGTATCCACCGTCACCTCGGTACTTGACCTTCGCTCCGAGTTCGTCGGCGAGCTCGGCCGCCACGTACTCCAGATGTCGGCGCAAACGTCCTGCAGCCGTCGGGACTTCATTCTTCGCCAGATCGGCGTCGATCTGAACCCACACTTCCGCAATCTCATCGAGAACAGGTCCGGTCTCGACTGTCCAGGTATGGAAAGCGACAGCTGCTTTCGCGCCGACCACTCCTTCGCTGCGCAATTGTCTGGCCCAGACCTGATCATGGGTGGTGATAATGAACTGGGTCTTCGGGAACTTCGTCTTCAGCAATTTGCAGAACTGCTTTCGGTGTTGTGAATCGACGGACATCACGACATCATCCAGCACCGCGATTGTGAAATGATTGGCCAGCACCCGCTTCATGAGCGCAAGGTAAAGACAGACCCCCATCCCGTCCTGGTGGCCTTCGCTGTGGTAAGCCCCAGGCGGAAACATTCCCTTCGCATGAAAGTCCACGAGCAGGCCCAGCTTCCCCTCGGCGGCCTCAAACTTCGCTTTGAACTCGCCTTCGTCGTCATGGTTTATGAGTCTGTAAAATGAGCCGAACTCCTGCTCAACCTCCTCGTAGAGCTTGGTGAGCGCCGCCTCGGAAACGTCGCAGTAAGTTTTGTAGGCCGTTTTTCCGAGCGAGGCGTTTGCCTTCTTTTCCTCCGCGTTCCTTCGCGCCGTCCGAACGTTATTCAGCCGTTCCTGCGCGACAACCAAGAAGCTTCCGGCCTCTGCCGCCGCGCTTTTGTCAGGGCGAGCTTTCACCTTTTCCTGCACGGCCTCCAGATCGCCGACCAAGTTGTTAGTCGCCACCGCCCATCCTGACTGAAGACGGCTCTTCGCCGCAATTACTCCGTCCAAGGACCCCAGCGATTCCGAGAAGGTGAGCAATCCGCCGGACCATTGCCCCAGGCGTGTGGAGAACTGCTTTGCCACTTCGGGGAGCTTTGTCAGAGGGTCAATCAGACCTCTCAGTCGGATGATCGCCGCCGCCACCGTGCGTCCGGATTCAATAAGTCGGTCGCGCACCAGCTGGGCCTCCTTCGATTTCTCCAGCTTTTCCCGCAGGTGCGCGCGAAGCGCCTTGATATCCCAGTCCTTGTCGCATAGGGGACAATGCGGGCCATCTACGAAATCGAGGCCGGCCTGGAGAAATGAGTGCCGTTTGATCAAAGGCAGGAGGGTCGAGTCGGCCTCCACGGCTGCGATGTCTTTGAGCAGTGACGCTACCGCCCCCTTCGTCGATAACTCCAAACCTTTTTCCGCCACATCCAAGAGCGCTTTTAGGTCCGCCAGAGCTGATTCTTTGGTTTGTTCGCCGGTTCCCTGTATTCCGCCCTCCGCAAGCCCGTCGGAAACATCAGTATCTTTCTTGAGCTCTGAAATCTCGGGGAGACCAAGCAGTTTACGTCGCTTATTGACCACCGCCAGCAGATCGTCGGGCTTCAGGGCCGCAAGATCGAGGTGACGCTTCAGACTGTCCTGGGCGTCCTCGAATTGCGCTTTCGCAGTCGATTGCTCCGTCAGGAGCTTGTTTTCGGTAGTTTTCAGCGTCGCCCGAGTCTGGTCGATGTCATCCAGTTTGAGCAACGTCTGCACGTCGCGGGATCGCTGTGTTGCTTCAGTAAGAATGAATTTAATGATTTCACGACGCGACAACGTTATTTCCGGGTGGTCCGCAACTTCGGCAAAGACCGCCTTGACGGCGTCCTCGTTCGGGGTGATTTGCGGATGTTTCGCCTTTTTGATCGTGCGAACGATAGTTGCCGATTTATTAAGATCCGGAATGAAGACGTCCAGGCGCACGGATGCTGCGTCCGGATCACTTCGTTTTTCAACATGCGGCCCATGTTCCGCAAGCGTCAGGTCTCCGGTTCCGGAGCCTTTGAGTCGCCCTATTTCGCCGGTGAGAGCGAACTGAATCGCGTCCACGACGCCGCTTTTGCCCGATCCATTCGGCCCGGATACGACAAAATTCTCGTGGTTCATCGTCAGCTTCAAATCGCGAATGCCTCGCAGCTCTTGAATGTGGATGGATTCGATCTGGATCATGGCAAGTTCTCCTTCGGATTTTCAGAGAACACGGTCACCAGATCGGCGGCTTTCGGCTTTTTGGTGCCGCCAAACAAATCACGAACCTTCTTCATCTTCGCTTCGGTAAAACCGTCAGCTTTTTCCAGCCGCCGATAGAATTCTTCGAGAATCTCCTCTTGGATAGTAGCCATAGTGTCATCTCTCGTATTCTTGATGCTTAAGCACAGCCCCGGCCGTGAGCCTCATATTCGACTGATTTCAGATGCACTCGAACTTTATCGTTCTTGAGGCCAGGTCTCCCGTCACGACACCTTTCCCTGTCTTTTGCAGCTGCCGCCATACTGAGAAGCCTTGCAATACGGCATCCTGCCACTGGTGCTCAGAGCACTCACTAACTTCCAGATGCCGGGTTAGGTGTTTAATGGTCCGCAGAATGCCATAGTCAACATGGTTAACTCCTTCGAGGTATGCATGATCGTGTGCGTAGTCAAAGACCAGCGCAGAAATACCTTCCTCAATCGCGATGGCTCGACCACCGTCCTCAACCCGATCGACGTCTTTATTGCTTTTCCGCTTGCGCTTCATCAGCTGGCGCATAACCGGTGACCATCCCAATACTGCGGCGTGAGCCAGGTGAAAGACATCGTGGTAACGATACCCGTCGTTCTTATAAGCATTGTCCGTAAGCTCATTGCCAAGGGCCGCGCCGTCTAGTTTCAGGTGGACCTTAACTCCGTCGTCGCAGATCTCCTCACTAAACTCGATCCGAAATGTTCGTGGGAGCTGTTCCCCCGCAGGAAAGGCATCGTCGAATAGCCGTATGCGCCCGGGATCAGCGATATGAGCAGGAAGCCACCGGCTTTTGCCTTTCTTGAGATTCTCCTTTGCAATGGTTTCGAGATTCAGCTCCTCTTTGGAAGCGATATTAGCCACGTACCACAAGATGTCGCCCAGCTCTTCCGCAACCCGTTCCTTGAATATCTGATAGGACTCACCTTCGCGCATCCATTTCTTGTATTCAGTGAGAAGCGTTCCGGCTTCACCGGCAAGACCGAGCAAGGGAACCATTATTCCCGTGCGGTTATCGTCCTTCCGGCTTCCGGGAACCTGATCGGTCTTCTCGGCTTCAAGCTGATACTCTCGAAGTTTCATCGCCTGACTCCTTCTCATCCATTGCAATTCTCTCGTTAAGGCCCCATTTCGGCGGATACCAGTACTCAACAGCCGCCTCGGTAGCCCGGAATTTCTGCTTGATTCTGGTCCTCGCGGACGTGCCTGTGATTTCGGGATGATGAACGCGCGAATACTTGTCCACTTCACAAAAGAGGTTCTGGCAGTCAATCAGTTGCAAGGGTCGTCCCCACAGTGACTTGAACTGGATGCCAAGACGACCAAACTCCTCCGCCTGCCGTTCGGCGACGACCCGGATCAGGTCCGATTCGCTCAACCCGCCGAGCGATTCGAAGCACTTCGAAATCCCGCCTTTCGCTCCCGGCCCTGGAACAACGAACTCCATTTCCGAGAAATTCGTCAGCGTGCTGTAGTTGAGATCCGTCGCATACTGGTAGGCGAGAAAATCACCAATCATTGGGTAGGATCGCAAGAGTGTGAAAACCTCCAGCATGCTTTTGGCCCCGGCAATTCTGAGCGCGACTTCATCCTCCATCATCTGCATGAGAAGCTTGAGATGGGCGCGGTGCTTTCTTGTCGCCCCGAACGCGGCGCTGCCGGAGGGCATGATATAGGCCCCGGAGTAAATCGCCTCGGTCACGCTGGCCTTTGACAAGACATGATCGTAGGACTTGAAATCGAACTCAGCATAGGTAACCGCCCCGAAAGCCTTCTTAAGTAATTGCCAGGTTTCGATTTTGTTAAAGAGCTTGAACAGAATCGTACGGAAGAAGACCTCCTCTTCGGATTGATCGCCCTTGTAAATCACTTCCTTAATCAGGAACTGGCTAACGCGATCCGAGGCTCTATAAGCATTGGTAAACTTGAACTCGGACAAGATACGGTCCGAAGTCCAGGGCGGCGGCTGTTGCTTCCATCGTTTGAAGAAAATCTCCTGGCGCTCCACGGCAAAACGCCAGTAGGTGTCATAGACCACCGTCGGCTTCGCCGGAGAAAGACCGCTGAACACGGCCGGGGGCGAGATTCTTGCGGATCTGACGCTTGAAAGGTCTAGCGGCAGTTGGGCATCTGTTTCGTCAGCCCTGTCGGTTCCCGTGCCGGCGAGGGACACTGTCAACTGTCGCACCGCCCCTTCGATTGAGCCATTGTTGTCGATAGCGAGGACTCTTGTCCTGCGTCGCTCTTCCGCAGAAACACGCTCGTAGAGTTCGCTCCATTGCCGCCATTGCGATTCGGGCTCGGGACGCAGAGGCGTTTTGCGCTGGACGAGAAACACCGCGGATGGGCGGACTGTTCCCCAAGCGGCAAGTTCCACGTTAATCATGTTCTCCAGCAGACGTCTGTCGCTCCCGCCGGCAAGCCCATACACCTTGGTTGACCACCAGAATCTGTCCAAAACGATCGATGTTCCGGCACGCAGAGCCGGGAGTATCACGGTCTCGATTGCGTCGATATGCGCCGCGATGTGCATCAGTTGCAGGCTGGAGGAAGACACCCTCGCCACGCCGAAGGATTGCGGAGTGTGATGAAGGTCATAGATGAGTTTGCCAATCGTTCCTTCATCCTTGCCTGGAAATGAGAGATGTTTCGCCGGCGTACCCTTCTCATTCAGGATGGCGGTGAAGCGACTCGACAGCTCGCTCTTTCCCACGCCGTCCGGCCCTTCAAAGACATAGAGTTTCCCGAGCTGACGCACTAGGCCACCCTCGCTTCAGATTGATCAACGATTTGCTTCAGAGTATTTTTCAAGGGTGTTAAACCGGACTTGCTATAACCGTCGCCCAGGGGAAGTTTGAGGGAGGAAGCAATACAGGTCACCTGAGACAAGCGCAAGCCCATCTGCTTCGCCATAAAACGCCCCAACCAGCAAAGTCCGAGATAGTTCCCGTAAGCCTTGGGAACGTGATGCTGAAGCGCATAGAAACCGGTCACTTCCAGACTGCCCTCTGAGACACCAAAGGCAACCTGCTGCAGGCACGGGAATCCCCGCTGCCGACTGTCCGTGTGATCGCGCGTGGGGTCGAATATCGACGCCTGCAAGGCGCTGTGGCGGTGATTGCCTCTTTTATATGTCTCGACAATATGCTCCAGCTGGTTAACGGCGGGAGCGCCTTTTGGATGTCCTTCCGGCGCGTACGCCGTGAGCCTCCGGAAATAAACCCCCTTGCTGTTCGGTCTGCATCTCGCAACGACCGGCCATACCCTCTCGTAGCGCGCATACAGACTGCTGGCATCGTTCTGGGCGCCGGGCGTCCATAGCGAATTCGGAAAGATAGTGCTGGCAACGGTGCGGCACAACTGATTGTTGACCTTGTCGATCGCGCTCTGCACTCCAGGCACCTCGATTGGCAGCGAACGCTCGTCGAAGTCCGAGATCGTGATGACTGCGGGCGCCATTTCGCTCGTGCCCGGCTCCATAAGGCGGAAGAACACCTCCGCCCAAGCGAGCGACAAATTGGAACTCCTAGCCACGTACAGCTTATTCATCTTCCACCTCCTCCAGATGCCGGAAACGCGCCAGTCCGGTGAATTGCTTTCGGCTCACGCGAACGTATTGCGCCCACGCTGAATCGCGAATGAGCACTCTGCCGATGCCGGGACGCACGGCGCGCGCGAGCAGAAGCTTTTGATCACTTGTAATGGGTTCCACCATGTCGCCCTCAATCACCGCCGCCGAAGGCAGAAGGAGGATATCGCCGGCCTGCGCGTCGATCGGCCGTCCCGACCATGCCTCATTAACCAGGATGAGGTGCTCTTTGCATTCGCATCCAATAATGGACTTGCGAATCTGTGGACCCTTGAGTTTTTCGAGTGCCGCCGCCTGACTCCGCTCAAGGAGATTCATTCCCCATTGCATGTTGCCAATCAGCGTCACGTATCCCACTCCGAGCCAGGAGGCGAGCGCGTACATCTGGCCAGAGGAAATAGTCTTCGGACTCCAGCCTCTCAGCGCCAATCCCTTCAGAACCGCAGTCTTCGGCATTAGCAGGGCGGACGCGAAACAATCGGCCTCGAACTCCTTGGGGTCGTAGCGCCGCCGTTTTCCCCGCTCTTCGATCAGTTCGTCAAACTGCTCCCCATGGCCGTAGGCATGGTGACCTAGCTCATGGGCGCAAGTGAATGCCTGCCGGCCAGGCGGCCGAAGCGAAGACACAATAGCCACCGGCTTGCCCGGTGAATAGATGCCCTCGGCCGAAGGCAGTTCCGCAAACCGCACCTCGACACCCATCTTCTCCGCTAAATCGTACACACAGCACGGCTGATCGGGCGCGACACCGTGCTCCTGCCGAATTCTCAGGGCCATGCTGCTGGCGCGAAGGGCGAGACGACGACGCTCGGGTGTCATTTATGCTCCTTTGGCTTGCGGAGCATTCGCAGCAGCGACATTAACCGGTCCAGATCCTGATCTTTCATCTTCGACAGTTCGCGCGCCGCGAGAAGTATGCGGTCCTCCCCCGCGTCGGACTCCTCGGAAGCGGTGGTAAGCCATTCGACGCTGACTCCGTACAGGGTTGCGAACACCGCCAGTTCCTCTCCCGCCACACGGCGCCTTGCCGCCTCGATTTCCGAGATGGTCGGACGATGCATTTTGAGCAGTTTCGCCACCTGTCCTTGGCTAAGCCCTGCCGCTTCACGCGCTGTTTTCAGGCGGGCGGCTATTTGTTCGCGCGTGCTTTCGGTCTTGGTCATGCCGCTTTCCCCTGGATTTGCGCGAGCCGCGCCGCAATCTGCGCAATCGTAAGAAGTTGTTCGTTATCCTTCTCGACGAAGGCATTGTCGTCGGGGCATTTGCATTTGAGCTTTTGTTCCAGGGCCAGCGTGGTTTCTATGGCTAGTAAGCTGTCAAAGAACCCGAGATCCCCCAATGGAGTCGTTGCGGAGGTAATCTCCTGGCCGGGCTCCCCGCACCCTGCCTGAAGCTCCGAGAGAGTCTCGATGATCATGTTTTCGATTTCGGCGCTGGTCATGGTCTAATCCTCTAAAGAGAGCGTTCTTACCGACTGGTAAGAAAATCTTACCACACGCCTGCGAAGTTCGTCAAGAGGGGTCAGGCCTAATTCTCAATATTTTGGTGTGAGGCGCCGGGCTGGCGTCGCTCATCCTCTGAGTGGCATAGAATCCAAACTTTCCATTCTCTAACTAGGGTGCTAGGCTTCCCCTGGTATGTTACTCAGCATCAACACAAGAACCCACTTCACCGAGAAAAAACGAACGGATCGTTTGCAAACGTTCGGCCCAAGAGCGCGTCCGCCTGATCGGCCGTCAGGTATCGACTTTTGAAATGTGTGTCACACCTCAGTGGTCGAGCCCGGGATGGTCCTGGAGGTTTAGTGATTCCTAGTTTTTGTAGCCCTTGGGTATACAAATCCACGTATTTTTAAACTAGCGCCTCGGTTTATGTTTATGCTAATTTGTCAACCATGGGTATACATAACCAAGACAAGCTAAACTCGCTGCAGCGCTCGCTTCCCGAGGGGCTGATCGTCGACGCTGCTTGGCTCGAAAGGCACGGGTACTCTAGGGCTTTGCGAAAGAAGTACGTTACCCGTGGATGGCTGGATCAGGTGGTGCGGGGCGTCTACCGCCGACCTGCCCCGAAGCTGCAGGAGAGCCTTCGCTGGCAGGCTGTAGTTATTTCACTGCAGACACTGCTCGGACGCCCATACACGGTCGGTGGCCGGACGGCGCTCGAACTGCAAGGATTCGCACATTACTTATCGGGGCGTCACCGCGAAATACACCTCTACGGTACCGGCAAACCACCGGGTTGGCTATCGAAGCTGCACCTTGAGGACCAGTTCGTGCTTCACAACGCTGGCAGGCTCTTCAAAACCAATTCCAGACACCCGCGCGGGAGCAAGAGCGGCACCAGTACCGGAAATGATTTGCTACAGAGCGGCTACACAACGCAGCCATGGGGACAGTGGGAATGGCCGCTGACGTTGTCATCGCCGGAACGGGCGATCCTTGAATTGCTTGACGAGGTTCCACAGTGCGAGACTTTTCATCAGGCCGACGTTCTGATGGAGGGGCTGCGCAATCTCAGCCCGCGGAGGCTGCGTACTCTCCTGGTAGCCTGCCGCAGTGTGAAGGTGAAGCGCCTATTCCTGTGGTTTGCCGAGCGACACCAGCACGGCTGGCTAAAGAAGCTGGATCGCAACGATGTCGACCTTGGGCGAGGAAAGCGCATGCTGGTGAAGGGCGGGAAGCTGGACCCGAAGTTCCACATCACAGTCCCGGAGTCGATCGATGCCGCTGGCTGAGGCGTATCGCAAGCAGGTCGCCCTATTGATCAAGGTGGTGCCGCTCGTCGCCGCGGAACCTGCCTTCGCGCTAAAAGGCGGCACCGCAATCAACCTATTTCTGCGCGATATGCCCCGGGTTTCCGTCGATATCGATCTGACATACGTTCCCATTAAGAATCGCGCATCGTCACTCAAAGAGATCGATGCTGCGATGAAACGGATCGCCGCTGCCATCGAACATGGTGCTCCCGGCGCAAAGGTGAACACGAGCGCACCGAAGGGCGAGAAAGGCATAACCAAGCTGATCGTCCGCGGCGACGGCGCGCAGATCAAAATCGAGGTCACACCAGTACTGCGCGGTTGTGTCTACGAACCCGAAGTCAGGTCGGTTTCGGCGCGCGTCGAGGAAGAATTCGGGTTTGCGGAAATGTCTGTCGTCAGTTTCCCAGACCTGTACGGCAGCAAGATTGTAGCTGCGCTCGATCGCCAACATCCGCGCGACTTGTTCGATGTGCGGGATTTGTTTGCCAAGGAAGGCATAGACGACAAGACGCGTAAAGCATTCATAGTCTATCTCCTGAGCCATGATCGGCCGATGGCCGAAGTTCTGTCGCCGCAGCGCCTCGATATCTCGGCGGAATACAAACGTGGTTTCGAAGGAATGGTCGATGAACCGGTGACCCTCGATGAACTTCTCAAGGCACGTGAGGATCTCATTGCTGAAATCGTGGGCAGGATGCCGGAGCAGCACAAGCTCTTCCTGATTTCCGTGAAGCGCGGCGAACCTGACTGGGCGCTCTTCGATCTGCCCGGCGCAAAGGACTTGCCGGCAGTGCAATGGAAGCTGCAGAACCTAGCGAAGCTAAGTGCCGAAAAGCGGGCCCAACTGTTGAAGGGGCTCAATGCTGCACTCCAAATCAAGCAGTAGTCAGGAGAAAGCCGTCCAGATATCAATTGTCACGCGGAAAACGGATGCTTGTTCGGCATCCCGATGGTCGGCATTCTTCACAGGCCTAGCCCAATTCGCTGCCCCACGGATGATGCCTGACCGATTTCCAGAGCGGAAGTTTTGGAGACATCGGCCCCCAGCTGACGGGCGAGTTTTGCCGCGTCGTCGGTAAAAAGCGTGGCCTCATGGCTGGCGCGTGAGATGGCAACGTAGCCGAAGCGGGAGTTAAGCAGGTCCGGGTGTACTTTGGTATCGGCATGCACGAGAACACGCTCGGCGGTGAGGCCCTGGGAGCTGTGGCTGGTGACGGCGTAGCCGTGGTCGAAATGGCGATGCTCGCTGGCGTTGAATTCGATCTGGCGGTTGTTGTCGAGCCGAGCGGAGAGACGACCATCGGGGTGGATCGACTGGATGATAGCGAGGTCGCGATTGGCAACGCCGAGCGATTTGTCAGGCGCGGTGAACTGGATTCGATCGCCTACAGAGAAACTCGTGTTCGATCTCTCGGTAAACACTGACACCCGCGAGCCGGCGCGGATCGTAGGTGGCAAGTTCCTGGTTCGGTTTCTCAACGGTAAGATGGTTCGCAGCTGGGTCGATTGCGACGACCGAGGCATAAGCTCCAGCCCCGATTCCGATGGCTTTGCTGCCTCGTGTGTAGCGAACTACGTCGGCGATCGTATAGTGGCTTGCCCAAGATCGTTCTGCTCCGGTCATGTCCTGGCGCTGAACCAGGACACGGAAGGTATGATCCTCTGCGGCGAAGGCGCCAGTGGTCTTTAACTCCTGCCGAACCGCGATGTTCAGGTCGCGGCGAGAGGCATTGTCCGGTGAAACGATCAGGGTGTTCTCGGGCGATTCGACATAGCTTTTCGCAATAGTGCGGATACGCTCTTCCGCGTTGGGAATTTCCTTCAACCGGCCCTGTTGCTGGAGTGCGTCGAGCGCAGCGGAGACTTGGCCAGTCGCGAGCAGTTCGACCGCGGATTTCAGAGCCGGGTCCTTCTGGCGCACTATCTCATCGAGTCGTGGCCGTGCGCATTCCAGCTTCCTGAAGTTGCTCGAAGGGGCGGCCGGCTTCGACGCCCTGATGCTGGCGGATATCGCCGATAAGAAGCACGCGGTCATTCGGGCCAAGCCGCGAAAGGAACTCGCGCATCTGGTTGGTGCTGGCGAGGCTCGATTCATCAACAAAGAAAAACTGTTTCTGCTCCAGATTGCGATCTGTATTTGCCCTGCGGGCGAGGAAGGCTTGCAGGGTTCCAGCTTCGATGCCTGCCTCTTTGAGTTGACGCGCGGCGCGGGAGGTCGGCGCGAAGCCTTCAACCTGATAGCCCTGCCTTTCCGCGGCGATGCGGATGGCGGTGAGCGTAGTTGTCTTTCCTGAGCCGGCGAAACCTTGGATTCCTTGGATTCGATCAGGAGAGCTGAGCACATCTTCGACGACGCTCTTTTGTGCTCGGTTGAGATGGGGCTGCCGGTCGGCAAGGCGATGGCCTGCGGACGCGAAAGAACAGGCTCGATCTGGTTTTGTCCCTCACGAACTCTGCGGATTATTTCGTGTTCCGCTTCGATGGTTTTCGCGGTGGTGAACTGGCGGCCCGGAACGCTCTGAGGTCGATCGACGATTCGAAATTCCCCGGAAGCCAAGCGGGTTTCAAGATTGGCGCGTACCTGGGCATGGGTGATTTCGCCCATCCCGCGACGGAGCCCGTCGCGGATGAGCGCACGTTCATCCACAACCGCCTCACGCTCGAAGTTTTTGTCGCGGGAAAAGGTGACAGATTCTCGAACGCGGTCGAACGAGTTGACAGGCTTCTCCTGATGTTGAGACCGTTCGCGTGCGGCGCGTACAACCGCGTCGGCTTGGTGTCCAAAGTCTGCCGCCAGTTTCCGGTGCGCCGCCATCACTTCTCGCGGCGAATGAATTTCCTTGCGGTCACGCGTTGAGTGTGCCGCGATCTCCGCAGCCTCCTTCCCGGAGCGGCCTGTGCGTTCGAGGTATTCACGAATCTGCTGGCTGCGGGGGCTGGAGGCGTCGAGGTATTCCTGCGTGTATCCCTTGATCTCCGGAGCGCCGCTCCGCCCTGTCGTAATTTCGTAACCGAGTTGGCGCAGGCGGTAGGTCAACTCGGATTGATAGATCGCCGTGGCAAATTGCTGAGAGGCGAAGAGGCTCTGCGGCTGGATTGCGCGAGGCTGGCCGTTGTCGCGCTCGGTAACGTTGAAAACCACCACGTGTGTATGGAGCTGGGGCGCGACATAGCCATCGACCGGGCGGGCCGTATCGTGCTCAAACTTGGCGGCGATAAATTTGCCCGTGGTCTCGGGCGGATGATTGCCGCCGATGCGGGCTTGCGTATAGTGTTCGAGCTGGTCGAGGGCAACGCGAACGCTCTCTCGATGAGCTTCGCGGACGCGCTCATCGCCGCCGACAAGCGCAGTGAGAGAGACAGACTTGGGTGCGGAGAACGTCGCATCCCATCCGGCTCGGTGCTCCATCGTCTTGACCGTCTTGCCGTCGGCATCCTGATATTCATAGGACGCTCGTTGCCGCACAAGCTGCTCGCCGGTCTGTGGATGCTGGCCCTGGCTGAGTTTTGCGAAGTCTTCGGCAGAGACCGTCTTCGGCAAGGCCGAACTGCGCGGCCAGTCGGCCTTGCCATTCGCCTGCGATGACGCCGCGTTGCGACCAATAGTTCTGCTCCTTCGCGGTGAACTCCTTCTGGTGGTAGGTCTGCGCCTGGCCAGCGGAGAGCGGCTTTGAAATGGTCAGCATCGCAGTTACTATCCCCGAAGATTGAGGCTTTGTTGGGCGTTGACGTTCGTCTCAAGGTCGTCGTCCCGCTGTGGCAATCTCGGTCGCTGTCCGTGGCGATTTTCGCTTTGCCGGTGCGGGCACATTTGCCTCCGGCTTCAGCTCAAGGGGGCGCGCCTCGGGCTTAGCCGCCCCGATGTTTTTCGGATCGTAGGGGAGCTTGTCTTCGGGCGTATCGCGGAGATCGAAGTCACTGGCGACAACCGGCATATCGAAGTACGGGAATGAGAAGCGCGTCACATAGTTCTCGTACTTCATATAGGCGTGGAGGTCCGGCAGTCCGGAGATTTCGGACTCCATCACCAGCGGTTCAATCTGCCGGTCCAGCGCGAAGTTTCGCCCAGCGCGGGAGCCGTCGAAGTGGGTCTCGCGTAGCCGTTCGATCTCGACTTTTCCAATGAACTTGCTGACCCACTCGCCAGCGGTCGGCTCCTTCGTCTTCAGCCAAATGCTGGTTGCCGGTTGGGACAGCATGACCTCAGCCAGGTGGCCGTAGAGGTATTCCAGCTGGGCCTTACCCTGGAAACCGAGAATCACCGGATTGTTGCTCTTCCGATTTTCGGTAATGGCGGTATGGAGCTGGGGGAGCTTCTGCAAGCTCGCCAACTCGTCGATCACGAACCATGCCCGCTTCTGGCCCTCCTTCGGCTCGTTTAGGAGACGCAAGACGAGCAGGTCGATCCATAGACTTTGAAGCGGCCGAAGTGCCTCACGTTCTGCCGGGAGTGAAGTGATGAAGATCCAGCCCTGCCGCGTCTCGGCCCACTCTGTGGCCGACCACTCGCCATTCCCGTCGCCCTTGTTCGGCAAGAGACGGAGGCTGTCGGCGACCAGTCCAAGCGAGCCAAGAACACCAGCACGCTGTTGCGTGCGCCCTCGGGTCGATCAGATGAGCATGCTCTGTTCCTTTCAGCCTTCGGTCGATCTCCTGCGGGTCTGACATCCACTTCACCAACTCCTCTGGCGTCGGGCCATAGGCCATCAGGAAGGCGAAGATCTTCTGCGGGGACTCGATGAAAAACTCACCCTTCTTGTCCTGCGGCGGCTGGAACAGGGACACCGCCAGAGCCTTCGCCTCGGAGCGGCGGCGCAGTTCTTCCGCGGGCCCCCAATAGGGGCAACGCTTATCGAGCGGATTCAGGATCACGTCGCCGTTCTTCGGGTCGTAAAAGCGCTGGACGAACTCCCGTGCGGGGTCGTAGACGATCGCGGAATCGCCACGATGTTTTGATCTGCCGAAGGATCTGGAGCATGATCATAGTCTTGCCCGCGCCGGTATCTCCGATGATCTGCATGTGCTGAGCCTCGGCCCGCTGCGGTATGCGGATCATTGCCTTCATTTCGTCGGTCTTGATGCCTATGCCATCCCCTGCGACCCTGTTGTTGAACTCCTTCGGCGTCATCATCTCGGGGCCTTTCAGTCGTCGTCCGTATCTCAGCGCCTTGCGTCGTCGAACGTCCTTGGCGATGGAAAACGGGAGCTGGATGACCAGTGATAGCGAGACCGAAAAGCAGCGGGAGCTTGTAGAGGTCGAAAAGGCCATCGCCACCGTAAACCGCACTCCTGAGATAGGCACTCAAGGACGCGTCGATATAGCTCTGCTCCGGTCCCAGGTAAAGGAGAACGTATAGCCGCGCTGCAAGGCGGGCTGCGAGAGCGCGAGCGGGATGGGCTTGCCGCCCGGTTGCGGCGTCGTGCCGTCTGTCACGTCGGTGTTCGTCGCCAGACGCGGTGGAATTCCGCGAGCGCCCACCATGAGCATCCGGTAGTTGTCTCGGCGGCTCGTTCCGATTGCTCCTGCAACGCTCGATCGGATGTAGGTGGGCGTGTAGAACCGCTGTAGGGGGCTGTTGCCGAAGGTGAACCGACAGTAAAGAAAAAGTCCGGTAAGAACGACCGCCATGAATACCGCCCCATACGTGTAAATCGGGCTGTGCGGCGGCCAGATGATGGTTTCCTTGCGTCCCCACTTTGTCATTGCCATTGCTATTTCCTTCCTGCGGAAGCGGCCAGCTTTCCAGCGAGGTCGTGCTTGGCCTCGCTGATTTCGTCGAGCAGTTTGTCGAACGCCTCCGGCGTGAGTCTCTGGCCTGCGGCCAGAGGCCGCAACACGTTTACCAGGAGCAAGCGAACCCCAAGAATCTCCGCGAGCGATGGATCGCTGGCCGACCCTCCGCGCATTTCCCGGAGGATCACATCGCGTATCCATTCCCCGCGTGCAAGTCCCTGCGACCTGGCAAACTCAGTGACCTTCCCCCAGCTCCTCTTTCGTTAGCTTCGCGGTCACGGGGAAGACGCGATTTAGAGTGTGATCGCTGTCAGAAATCGCGTCTGGCTTGGCTTTCAAAATTGCCATGTTCCCTCGCATTTCACAGGTGCACCCAAGTGCACCTGCAAATCGTTATGTCCTTGAAACCGCTGTAAGTGCACCGTGGTGCACCTGCACGACCCTTTCAGGGGTGGAGTGTCAAAATTCTTCCGGTGCGAAGCACCGTTCTTGCACCACCACGAAATTGAATGGACGATCATGCCTTCACTGCGCGCACAGAAGCCGTGGACTCGACCCCGGCTGCAAGCTTCTTTGTCGGCTGCTCCGTCGCACCATTGCTCGGGCCTTTTCGCACACGCAAAGTCGGGGGCAACCTGCTTGGCGTGTGCCGTCTTCAGGAAGTCCTGGAAGTCGCGGTCCTTTGAGAAGACATAGTTGAGCGCCTTGTCCACAACATCATCCGCGGATGCGTGGATGAAGGCGGCATACTGATCGACCTGCGTGGCGGTGACCTCATCGAGTCGGACAGAAGCACAGATGTGGCGGCTCTGGTTGATCTCAAGCAGTGGCATGTGGGTTCTCCTTTATAGGTAGTGGAATCAAGGAATCGTTCATGTGCAGAATTGGTTAGCAAGTCAGCAGCAATAGGCGCCGCACTCCGTGCGGATGCTGTGGCATGTTCTACCTCGAAGACGGGCTCAATAAGGAAGCGTTTCGCGTCGCGGTCATAGCCGCGAAGCGCAAGCACCTCGCGGACAACGCGGCGGCCTGGCTGACGTTCAACATGGACGACAAAATCGACAGCTTCTGCGATCTCGGCTTCGGTATCGGCGAACGTGCTTTGCGCGTGACTGCGCATCACGAGATTGGCGAAACGGTGAAGGGCTTTCTCCGCCGAGTTGGCGTGGATCGTAGCCATTGAACCCGCATGGCCCGTGTTGAAGGAATCGAGCAGCGTTCGTGCCTCGATTCCGCGGACTTCCCCGAGAATGATGCGGTCCGGTCGCCAGCGGAGAGCGGACTTTAGAAGGTCGTCGAAAGTTATCTTGGCCTTGAACGTATCGGTCTGGCATTCCGTCGGCAGAATGTTCGGCTTCTGGATCTGAAGTTCGGAGGTGTCCTCGATGACAACGAGGCGATCCTGTTCGGGAATAAAGTCGGCCAGTATCCGCAATAGCGTGGTCTTGCCGGTACCGGTTCCGCCACTGATAAGGAGCGTCTTACCGCTGCGAATCTGCTCGGCTAAGAAGTCCGCAAGCGCCCGCGTCAGCGTGCCGCGAGCGATCAGATCATCAACTGTGTAATGGCGGCTGGTGAATTTCCTGATGATGAGCGCAGGTGTACAGCGCACGACCGGCGGGATGACTGCCGCCAACCGACTCCCGTCCGGGAGTTGTGCGTGCAGAAGTGGGTTGTCCTCGTCGAGCTTCTTACCGAGTTGATTGGCAATAACTTCGAGGCCGGTTTGTAGCTTGCCGGCGTCGAACGAAATGTTCTGCTCTTGGAACATGATGCCGTCGCGTTCGTACCACCACGAGGCGTCGGGATTGCCCATGATTTCGCTGACGTTTTCGTCGAGCAGCAGCGCCTCGATGGGCCGAAGGAATGGAAGGATCAATTCGAAGCTCATAGTGGGAACCTCACAGCGATGGAAGCCCAGCGGATAGCCGGGCTTCCGAGAGTGAAGAGCAAGGGCTTATGCAGCCGTTTCCTCCTGGGGCACTTCATCGTGATCCTGATCTTCCGGGGCGGCCTTTTCGGCGCGGTCCAGCTTCAGGATCGAAGCGACCCGAATTTCCCAGACGCGCTGCTTCGTGTCCGTCTTCTTGCTCTCGTACTCCCGGCTGCGCAGTTCGCCTTCCACCTGGATATGTGCGCCCTTGGTGAGCGTCTTGGCGAACTCCGAGAGCTTGCCGAAGACGACGCAACGGTGCCATTCGGTGTGCGAGATGTACTTGTCGTCCTTCTTGTAGGAGGACTTGGTTGCCAGCGAAAGAGTGGTGACGCTGAAGTCTGCGCTGTTGGTGCGGGCTTCTGGGTTGCTGCCGAGAAAGCCGATGAGGGTTACTTTGTTCTGGTACATGATAGTGTCTCCGTTTGTTGAATTCGCCCGTTGTTGCTCGGGGCACACTGGGCGGAGCTTAGCGAGTGGGCCCGGCTCCCAAGTGCCGAAGGTCTGCTTTCTGGGAGGGGCCCGAAAGAAGTTTGAGGGCGGTCTTTGCCGTGGTTCTCAAACTTGTTTTGGGAGGAACCGAGACCCGCAGGGGCGCGAAATGCGAAGCAGAAGAGCGAGTGCCGCCGGGCGCCGGAAAGGCCCCGAAGCGGTGACCGAACAAAAGACGGGATACATAACGGCAGACACGCTCCAGAGCAAAGTTTTCATCTGCACACTGGCTGCGGAAGTTCGCCGCAATTGCAGTCCGATTCGAGCGGGCATGTCCGCCGTAAGAAGGACGCAATTCGCCACCGTAGTTGCGGGTCGAAAGGCTGTTGTTCGCCTGCTCCACAAGGCACGAGGACAGGTGGGAAAAGTCAGCCGGATTAGCAGCATGAAACGACATGAATAAGCCTCTGGGCAGGTCGATGAATCCCTAGCTGAATGCCTGGTCGGCCCGGAAGCGCACGATGGTCAGACCAAGGGGGTTCACGGCAAGCTCATTGTTCTTCACATTCTCGCGAAAGACATAGGTGACGCTGGCTGTCCATCGCTCCCGCTTGAGTTCGGAATGATCCGCGGGGTTGGTGTACACCTTCTCGAACTCGATGCGCGCCGAATACGGCGACTGTCGCAGGTCGTCAAGGATGACGTTCTTGATCTCCACATCGATATACGGCAGGCTGCTGTCTTTGACGTAGTTCTGAATGCTGTTGTCCTTGCGTTCCTGGTCGATTACGGCCCGTTGTACGTCGCTATTGAGGAAGTAGAGTGACTGCGTTTGATCGCGTTCGATGGTGAAGCGATTGCGGCTGAAATACAGTTCCGCCCAGCGGGTGAGGTAATACTTGTTCTCCGCTTCCTGTGGGCGGTACTGAAAGTTGCGATAGTCGATCGCTTCCGCGTGGCCCACATCGTTAATCCGCACGATCATTGGGTGCATGTTGGCGAGCGCGTTCTGGCTCTTGTAGGTGAGCGCGGCCAGCGCGAGACAGACGGCGGCAAGCACGAGAATCGTCACCTTCAAATAGGTATTCATTACCAGCGGATCGCCATACTGTTCCAGGTAACGCTCCGCGGCACGAGTGATTTCCGGAGTGGCTTTGGTTTCCATGTTCGTTGTTTCTGTGCTCATCTGTGACCTCATTTTCTCTTGCCGTTTACATCGCCGCCCGGATCGCCATCATCGCCATGCCCAGGCCTCCACCATGCCCACCAGTACCGCCAGTGAATAAGCTGTGCGTCATGGTCGGAATCTTGAAGAGGATGTAGACGTTGACCAGTACGAGAAGGACAAGAAGCGGCAACGTCTGAACCATCAAGGAAGGGTCCGACACGCTCTGGCCGAGTTGGATGTAGTAGTTCGTCAGAACATGAGACAGAACATTCATCGTGGCTGCGGCGACGACTTTGTAAAAGCTGAATCCGAGATACGCCTTGAGCCAACCCCAGAACAACCAATCGAGTTTGTCGAAGACAAGAAATGGGATAAAGATCGGCCCGAGCAATCCGATGATCGTTGCCGCAATTGCGCCGTAGGCCAGAATTGCGGAAATGATTGCGGCCAGCAGGGCTAAGAGAAACTGCACGACAAAGTACACAATCGCGTAGTACGGAGACATCATGCTGTTCAGCATCGATGGTCCTGTCTTGGAGGATGCCGTGTGGATCTCGTTCAGCATGGTGGTGGAACCATCTGCCCCAATCAGGTTCACAAGATTGATTGTGCCGCCGTCGATGAAGCCCTTGATGGAGAAGCCAAGTCCTGGGATGGAAGTGTCGTAATAGTTCACCATCGCGTAGGCGAAGGTGAGCAGCATGAAGAGGTTGAGGAACCTCCCCATGCTGAACCCTGGCCCGCCGTGCGCCGATGCGAGTGCTTCCTGCACGCCGAACCAAACCAACATGATGGTCGCCAGCGCTATGACGATGTGAATCCCCATCGCGGTAATGGAGGGTGCCGCCGTGGCTGCAAGCGACTGGCACGCCTGAGCGATATAGTCGAAGAGACCCGTACCCATGTTCCATGCCCTCCTGTGTTCTTTTGCTTGCGCTTGTTCAGTACGCTTGCGTGAGAAGATTCGCTGCGCCGCCGCTGGTTGTTGTTATGTTGGCGTTGTAGTAGCTTTCGTATCCTGCCGAGTCACGGAATGCCGATTTCATCGCGTCCTGTTGCTGCTTTTGGGCAACGATCTGCTGCAGGGCAAGATTGGCGTTGATCTGGTTTGCGTCTTGCAAAGTGCGCAGTTGCAGAAGCAGGGCTTGGTTGATGCGCTGCAGTTCGGCCATGATGGTTTGCTGCGACGGGTCCTGGGTTTGGGTCGCAGCCTCAAGATTCGCGATGTCGGTTTGTCTTGCGGTCTGATTGGCGCGGATGGTCCCGAGCGCTTGCAGGTTGTTGGTCATTACTGAGTCGGTGATGTCAACAGTGGCGCCCTGCGCGGCAATCTGCATCTGCCCGGCCATACTCGCGGTGCCGTAGCCGGGAATTATGTTGTTGGTATTCGGAACGCTTACTTGCTGGTACGCGGATGCGGCCCCCTTCCCGGTGTTTGCCGAATTGAGCCAGCCCATCGAATTGCCATAGGTATTCGAGATTTGTTGCAGCATCAGCAAGTCAGAAGTCGGAGACAGAAATCGCGCATAGAGCATCCGCGGAGCGAGAATCATCTGATGCGTGAGGTTCGTATTGCTGCTTTGCGACGTTGTAGGCTTGCAGCGCTGTCGTGGCGATCTTGACGGTGTTGGTGAAGATCTGTTGGCCCTGCTCAATCTGCTGGACTTCGTTGGCGATGGATTGTTCTTCGTGTTCGATCTGCGTGATGGCATGGCCCGCCTGCGTAGGGTCGAAGACGATGCCAGAACCGAATTGTGCGTTCGCGAACGGTTGCAACGCCGCCGCAAACCCAACGGCGAGCACGGTAAGGGTTAGTTTCTTCATTGTCTCGTCCCTTCGTCGCCGTTGGTTTCGTGATGCTTTACAGCGGTACGGCTCTACTGCTGTGCGGCAAGAATCTCTCTCTGTAGCTGTGCAAGACGGTCAGCCTCTGGCTTGCACCGTGCGTCGCGTTCTTTCTTCTTGGCTTCCAGGTCCGCCATCTGTTCCTTGGTCAGCGTCTGTCCCGTCAGAAGTCTTGTGGCCCCGGAGTTGTCTTCCTCCAGGCAGTCCTTGGCATAGGCCGGGTATTCGGCGTTGTATTGATCCTGCAACTGCTTCACTTTTGCCGCTTTGCTCTGACAGCCGGCAAGGGTGAGAGTCCACAGAACTAAGAGGGAGAGGGCAACGATTCGCATGGAAAGCCTCCTTAAAACGTCTGTGGAATAGTGTGGTTCGAGTACGCAGGAAGAAGCAAGTCCTGCGTGAAATACACTTTCACGCGGTGGCCCTCCCGAATCGTGATGGTGGGCGGTATCTGTATGAAGCGATCAAGGATCGTGGTGGCAGACTGCGAAACACTGCCCGCAGCCCCATTGGTGAATGCCTGGGAACCGCTCGTCGTGATGGTGCCGCCACCCTGCGTGATCTGGCTGGCTCCGGCAATCACGCCCAAAGCGATCGAGGTGCCGAAGATTTGGAGGTAGTGGTTGTTGACCTTATCTTTCAGTCCTTCCTCTCCGATCTGATCGAGACCCTGGAACTGGTCGAGATCGACGGAGTAACCGTCGGGCATAATCAGGCGGTGAAAAACCACGGCCATCCGGCGCTGTTGGCCGAAGCCGGCCGCTCCAATCTTCTTTGCCTCGCCCAAAACAACCGTTCCCTCGGGAATGATGACGTGTTGATGATCGTGCGAATACAACGGATTTGAGACCAGGACTTTAACCGGTCCTACGGCGTCCCCATCCAGACGATTCATGAGAACAGTGTCGAGAACCGACCCCTCGTAGACGAGATAGGGCTGCCCGACGGCTGAATCGACATTGGCCTCCAGTGGGCGTTTATAGCCTCCGGGCGTGTCCTCCTGTTTTCCTTCGGCTGGTGGGGAGACGAGACTGCTGTTTGTCTGCCGTTCGGCAGGGCCATATTGGGCGGGCATCATCTGGCCTTGCTGTTGTTGTTGCGGCGGATCGGCAGAGCGGGAGTACACAAGATTGGAAGCGAAACGGGAGTCGTCTGCCCGTTCGCGTTCTTTCGCTGCGATCATCTGTGCCTGCTGTTGCACAGGCGTGAGTTGCATCTGCATGTTGCCCTGCTGCGCTTGCGGGCAGGGCTGGCCCGGAATGCAGGGCACGGCAACGCCGGTCGGTCCATAGGCCGCGGCGGCGGCCCGCTGCTGGGGCGTCGCAGACGCCAGCGCCGGATCTCCCAACGCAGCGGCCGCCATTGTTGCCTGCTGCTCTTTCTGACGTTCGGCCTGAAGCTGGTTCTTCAACTCCTGCACGTTGCTGTCGGTGTTGTCCTGCAAGGCTGGTTGCGGTGGGTGCCCTTTCGCGCTTGCCTGTTGCGCGGGGGTCTTCTTGCCGGACGAGCTGAAGAGCGCCGCCACAATCACGAGCAATGCTGCACCCAGATAAACGAAGGTCTTGAGGTTCTTCTGCAAGACACCTTTCGGTAGCTCCAGGTTGCGCCGCAACGTTGGCTCGGCCTGCGGCTCTGTGTGTGGAGTAAAGACGTTCTCGGTCATGACGGTGATCCCTTGCGCGAGAATTCCATCTTCTTTTTGCCCAGCTCCACATAACCGCTGTCCATGATCTTGGGAATGATGTACGTCCCTTCCCTGAGGTCGTAGGTAACGAGGTTGGGCTTGTCGTCCTTCATCTCATACACGCTGAATTTTTCAGGCGCATTGGTCTTGATGTACGTGAATTTGTCGTCGTGATAGATCGACTGGATGTAGAACGGGGCTTCGTTCGACTTATAGGCATAGTCGAACTTCAGCTGTGTTGGATAGGCGCTTTTGTACTCATCCACGGCCTGCTCGACGTGGGATTGCAGGGCGGCAAGCTGCTGCCTCGATTGTTCGAGTTGGGCGGCGGGCACGAACTGCGGAGGGCCGCTCGCGGCCACAATCGCAGAACGATCGGCGGGCTCGACGATCACCTTCAGATCGGGGTTCGTCGATAAAGCAGAGATGTCCTGGAGGGTGAAACTGTAGATGTTTCCCTTATCCGTAATGAGATTCAAGTTGGAGCTGATGCCCTGTTTCGCCGGATGCACAAAGCAGAAGTTGCCGACCACGTCCACGATCCAGAACTCCTTGTCGCCCGTGGCGGCTTCCATGATTTTCTCGGTGGTGGGTAGTTCGATCAGGGTCGTATATTTCAACTTTGCGCGGATGGGAATGATGTCCTGCGAGTGATACTGCACCGTGCGCGCGGAGTCCTGGGCGAAAACACAGATGGAAGAGAAAACCAAAGCGCAATTGGCGACGAATTTCAGATGCCGCATAGAGCTCTCCTTAGCGGTTGTTGTTCGAGGTTGATACGGCCAGCGCACGCGGCTGGAATGGATGATCTTCGGCGAGATGGCGAAGCGCATCCGCAAACTCGAAGCGTTCGAAATATTCCTGTTTTATGAGGTTGTCGCGGGCGTTGTTGGTCGCCATCCAGTGTGAGACTGAATCGACGTTCAAATGCACTTTCTTCGACGTCTGCGCTTTCCGAATGAGCATTTGACCCGGTGGGACAAGACCTCCGATCAGGTCCAGTTCCGTGTCGTTCAGATGAAATGCCTCCCGGTAGACTTCCCGGTTCATGTCGGGGTTGGCCAAGAAGATCTTTGTGGGGCAACTCTCGGCCACTATCGCCAGCATCCCCGACTCCTCAAGTTCTTTGATGGACTGCGTCGCCAAGATCATCGCCGCTTTGTGCTTGCGCCATGTTTTCTGCGCCTGCACCACGTAATTGCGAATCGTTTCGTTCTTGATGAAGAGCCAGGCCTCATCGAGCAGGAACATCTTGAAGGTGGCGAGCTTCTTCGGGTCAGTAATCTCATTCGATGCCCGGTGCAGAACGTAAAACAGTAGCGGTTCCAAGACCTCTGGCGCGTCGTTCCAGCCGTGGAAGTTGAAGGTCTGAAAACGGGAGAACGAAAGTGTGTCCTCGGCGTTGTCGAAGAGGAAGCCGTACTGTCCACCGCGAGTCCAGCGGTGGAGGCGTTCTTTCAACTCGCCGATGATGTTCCCAAAATTCGAAATCGTGCGCTGGTTCGGCTCCAGTACGTAGATCCGCTCGATCGCATCCCACAGTCGTCGTTCTTCTTTGAAGTCGATCCGGTAACGCTGGTCATTGCCCTCAATGAGCACGCGGAACAAGCTAAAAAGAAACTGCAGGTTCTCTTTGGTCTGTGGCAGGGAAAACGGATTGATGGTGAAGTCCCGCGCTTCCTGGCCGACGTTGAGGTACGATCCGCCGAAAATCGTGGTAAGAGATTGGAAGCTGCCACCAATATCGAAGATGAAGGTCAACGGCTTGTACTTCTGCGCGTTCTGCAGCAGAAAATTGCAAAAATACGATTTGCCACTGCCGGTCATCCCAAGAATCAGCGTGTGGGCAACCTCGCCGTTATGGAGGTTGAGAAAGTAGGGCGTGCTGTTGTCAGTTTCGAGCGCAGCCAGGTACTCGGTACCGAGATGCGTGTTGGTCTTCTCGCCGGGCAGGATCGTAAACAGGAAAGAGAGGTCGGCGTAGTTCGTGTTCAGTAGATAGAGTTGGCGGAGGTTCAGCGCGTAGTTGCCCGGCACCGTGGCGAAATAGGCGTTCAGCTGGTTGTAGGTCTCCGCGAACAGATTGCCGTCCGCGTTCGTGAAGACTCCAGTAAACTCGGCCACAAGCTGATCGAGTTCCCCTCGTGACCGGCCATACAGAACGATAGTGAGCGAGAAATCGCCAAGTGATTGGCCCTCACCAAGGGTTCGCAGGCAATCGCCGAGATTTTCAATGTCGGCCTGCTTGGACTCGTCCACGAGCACATCGCGTGGGCTCGTCTTGGTGGCGTCGTTGCCCATCTGGGAGACGAATCCCGTCTTCGACATATTGAAGTGGCGGCGTCGCTTGTTCACTTCTTTGCGGGCTTTGTCGGCGGGGAGCGGCGTCCACTCCGTGACCACATAGAAGTTGGCGGGGATCTTCAACAGCGCGTCTAGTACCAGGGGCCTAGTCTCGGTGATGGCTTCTTTCATCGTCAGGACACGGACGATGTGATCGCCTACCCGTAGATGATCGCGTTCGGCTTCGATGTCGGAGTTGACCACCTGATAGTCGAGAAACTGCGTGGACTGCGGCCTCCCGGCAACCCGCCAGTTGTCATAATTCAGCAAGCGGCGGAAAAACGTGAATTGGCCCTGCCGATCCAAGACCTCGACTTGCATAAAATCCGCAAGCTGTCGAGCGAATGCCCGCACGTGCTGATCGAGCCGTTGAAGATCGCGCTCGATATGCGCCCGCAACAACGTCTTCATGCTGTCGTTGGTGAACTGCGACTTGAGTTCGGCAACGGCGCCCTTTGGATCGCGAAACAGGCGAGCGAGGGCCGCGCCTACACCGGTCTTCGACCGGGAGCCTTCGAGCAGGATGCAATAGAAGATTTCAACCTCATACAAATTGTCCCGCTTGGCTTCAAAGAACTTTTTCCGCTGGTCGATCGCCGCTTCCACAATGGGATCGTCATATCGCGCGAATGGTATGTCGGGGCGATTGGATTTGAAGAGGTATTGGTAAACATGGAAGCCTGGACCAAATGATTTCAGCGCCGCCTCCAGCCGCTTGACCGCATACTCCTGTTCCGAGCGGTCCAGACTTTCGTAGTCCACGCCGGGAATACAAAGAGCGATGCCGACATCACCGCTCTTCGTAAGAAAGGTCGTTTCATTCCAGAAGCCGAACAGGTTGATGTGGGCGTTGAGAGCCGCGCTCTCCATCCAGGGCTTGATGACTTTGTCGAGACGGAGCATCACGCTACCTCCACGGGAGGGACTTGCTGTTTTGCGGCGTCATAGCGTGGTTTGTACCGTTCAGACCTTGCGAGGATGCGGAGAAATGCCGGATCGCTGCTCGTTACCCAATGGCCGAAGGCAAAACCGCCAATGAAGACGGCGACGCCCGCGAGGATGGAATTGAAGAGATTGAAGGCTCCCACAGAGCCCACGCAGACGAAGTAGAAGAGTGTGCGCTCCACGCCGAAGTAAGTGAGCGGCTTGTGCAGGCTCTTAAAGACTCGATTCGTGCGACGCTGCTGATGTGCTTTGTCTGGCATAAGGTCCCTCTTGTGCTGATGCGGGTGGGAATGGCGTTACACGCCCCACAACCAACTCAGGACATTTACTGCGAGAACCGCAATTCCGGTTCCGGCGGCAACTCCAGCCAGGGCCTTCTTTGCACCGGGTTCGCCGTGTGCGAAGCCATAGCCACCGATGACGATTGCAACCAGGCTTGCAACCTTTGCGATAGTGCCAGTGAAAAGGTTCTGTATGGCACTAAAGCCAGTATCGAACGGCGAGCCCTGTGCCATCGCGGCCATAGGCCCGAGCAGAAGCAGGGCAAGAATTACGGCGGTAGGGCGGATGCATTTCGAACGAAGAAGAGGCTGGATTTGAGGGATGAGATAAATTCGGGACCAACGTGGCATATGCACCTCCAGCAGGAGCTTAAGGCGGCTGCTTTTAGCGCAAACCTAACTGCACCGAATCACGCTGTCCAATAACGTTTTGAATGGAGTTCATTCCTGGCGGTTATGAGTCCGAGCGGTGGAGTGATTCGATTTGGAACTTGTTGTCGAGGTCATCATGAGAAAAGGTCCATCGACCTTGCAATAAAGAACATACCCATCGTCGCTTGTACCATCCCAGAGTATCCCGCATTCTTGGCAACCTTGAGCGATTGTCCTGAATGGGACTGAGAGATTGCGAGTCCCTATCGCTGCCTCAACGAATCTCGGGCGTTCTCTGAGACTGAGTGTCCTTCTGTAGGTCCCGCTTGTCCAATGAGTTCTCCATCTGCGAAGTGGCTTTGTCAGTGGGAATTGGATGTGACGAATCGGGCTAGCGCTGTCTTTAATAACCTGCAGGAATGAACTCCATCCGAAAGGTTATTGGACACGGCGGCAGGGATGAATCAAATTGGTTAACATCGCCGGCCCCGTACGGTCTTGACCAACTGGGCCGCCATCTCGCATCGAGAATACCCGCCGCTGACGAGGATGCTATGTCAACCCAGCCCGGTCCCACCACGCCGCTTATTTCAACGCGCATTGATTCACCGCATTCGGGGAGGGAGATGCCCGTTGGTTCACGAGACGCTGCTCGCCTCCTGAGGATGCATCCCAAAACCGTCCTCCGCAAGGCTCGCGAGGGAACACTGCCAGCTCATCCAGTTGGGAGGGATAGGAAGCGCTGGCACTTCTATCTCTCGGAGTTGGACGATTGGCTTCGTTCCCAAGTCATCAAGGCCAGTCTGGTGCGGCAATAGAATCCCGTCACAGTACGTCTTGAGACTGCTACAGCGAGGGGAACCGTTGTTTTCCGAGTCGGGATAGACTCCTGGGCACCCTGTCAGGTAAATTCGAACTGCGACCGGTGCCAGAATTCAAGGAGGATATGAATGCTGGCACGTTACCGAAATGGCTGTCTGACGACGGTCAGGAGAAAGGATGGAGTGGAAAGATGGCTCTTTCGCTGGCGCGAGCGTAGCACTGACGGAACGTTGCGGGAGCGAAACAAGGTCATCGGAACAGTCGATGAATATCCGGCAAAAAGCAAGAAACTGCATGAGGCACTGACCCGACTGCGAGTAAACATTAACGCTGATGGCCCTACGGAGTTGACTTCGATCACCGTAGCGAAAGCAGTGGAGCATTACACCGTCCACGAACTTTCCGACTGTGGTGCGGAAGGCAAGGCGTACTCTACCCGCTCTAGGAAGACGCAGCTTCTGAATCGGTGGGTTGTACCCCACTGGGGTAGGCTGGAATTGCGGGCCATCAAGACCGTCGCAGTTGAGCAATGGCTCAAGACGCTTGTCACGACAAAGTTCGGCAAGCCCAAACCTCTTGCCGGCGGAACGAAAGAGAAGATTCGCGACGCAATGAGCAGTATCTTCAACCATGCGATCCGGTGGGAACTGACGGACCGGAACCCCATCACTGGTCCGACAAAGCGTTCAGGAGTGCGCGTTTCCGCAAAGAGAGAACGTACACCTGACATTCTTGAAATCCAAGAGATGCAATTACTCCTGTCAGCTCTTGGTGTCCGGGAAAGGGCCATGCTGTTTCTCGACATGCCATCCGGGCTCCGCCGAGGCGAACTGGCTGGGCTGAAGTGGGAAGACTTCGATTTCAAGAAGCTCCATGTGAGTGTCACCCGATCACTGGTTGACCAGCACGTGGGCCCGGTCAAAACCGAAACCTCAAGAAAGCTGATGCCGATCGACGAGTTCGTGGCTCGTGAACTGTTGGCCTGGCACGCGGTGACGCCCTACAAGAAGCCGTCCGACTATGTATGGGCCACTGATGCCAACCGTGCCGGAGCCAAGCGCGGGAAGCAGCCGGTCTGGCTGAGCACGGTGATGCGCGACTACATCCAGCCGATGGCCCGAAAGTTGGGGATCCAGAAGAAGATGTCGTGGCATACCTTTCGACACACATTTTCCTCGATTCTCAAGGGCAATGGTGAGGATGTGAAAGTAGTGCAGGAGTTGTTGCGACACTCAACTTCAAGGATGACGCTGGACACCTACACCCAAGCTCTCGGCCCCGACAAGCGGGCCGCGCAAAGCAAAGTTGTAGGGATGATCCGGCCGAAAGAGCGTGTATTTTCTGTGTATCGCGATGCCGATGGGGTTTCCGTGTAAAGCGTTGATAAGATTTGGCGTCCCCGACGGGATTTGAACCCGTGTTACCGCCGTGAAAGGGCGATGTCCTAGGCCAGGCTAGACGACGGGGACGGATGAGGAAGTCTTCGCGACGACATTTGATCGTAACAACCTGCCGCAACGCTGTCAAAACGCGGAGGCATGGTTGCGCCTCCTGCGAATACAGCTTCGATTCACTGCGCCGAACGATCTCAAGACAATTTAGAATTACGGACAGCGCGTGGTGCAGCGCATAACAGAAGGGACTTGTGTCCGATCCACTTTATCTGAGTCTTTGGTTCCCCGACTTCTCCAGTCCGGAGATGCTGCCGCACACGTTCGCGGTTTTGCAGCAATTTCCTTTCTCGCCGCAGCGTCCTGGGATCAGCTACTTTGCCGTGCATCCCGTTTCCTGGAACGAGGCCACGGTGCTCGAGAGGCGATTCCCTAGTGGAATCGATCCCGGGCAGGCTACGCTGATCGCCGCTGAACTTGTCCACGACGACTATGCTTATGTCTTCGAAGCTCATTGGGATCTTTGGACTCCCGATCTTTCCAACGCGAACTGGATCCTCGAGCCGGCGACGGTGAAATTCATCGTGCAGGGAGAGGAGTTCGACGAGGGAAGTTACAAACAAAATGGACACATCCAGGTGGATTTAGGTTTGGACTCGTATTTCTTGCAGCCCGAGACTTCGCTAACCGACCAGACACGGGCCAAGATTCGCGACAATGTTGCGAAGCTGGTCGAGTTCTCAGTGAAGGTAGAGAAGAACAGCGGTACCAATGCACGGCTGCTTTGGTCGGAGTCGGAAGAGAGCTTGGCGCAGAAACTGGTTGCGCGGCTACAGCGGGTGCAATAAAGACCTTAGACGTTTATCCGCCAACCTCTGTGGCGCAATCGCTATCCAAGTTCATGGTTCATGCGGAGGTCTTGACCATGAAAATTACACGAGTTCTACGGGGCGTAACGCTAAGTTCTGCGCTCCTACTTTTATGCGGGCTGGCCGCCACAGCTCAAACCACAAACCAGGCTCCAGGTGAGCAGGGACAAATGGGAATGAAGTCCAGTGCTATGTCCACCGGGATGAGTTCCGCCGATGAGCACTTCACGAAAAAGGCGGCGCAGGGCGGCATGGCGGAGGTGGAACTGGGAAGATTAGCAGAACAGCGGGCCGCGAATCCTGAAGTAAAAAAGTTCGCGGAACGGATGGTCGCCGACCACACCAAGGCCAATAACGAACTGAAGCAGGTCGCAGGCGCGAAAAACGTAACGCTGCCGGAAACGCTGAACGCCAAAGACGAGGCGACCAAGCAGAAGCTTTCCAACCTGTCCGGCGATCAGTTTGATAAGGCCTACATGTCGGATATGGTGACCGATCACACGCAAGACGTCGCCGAGTTTCGCAAGGAAAGCACGTCGGCGCAGGATACGGACCTAAAAAACTTTGTGACGAACACTTTGCCGACGCTGGAGGATCATCTGAAAGAAGCGCGCCAGATTGAACCGCAAGTGGCGAATAAGTAAGTCTTCACGCAGAGAATTGGCTCGGAGCCGCAAGACTCCGAGCCATAATTTTTCTACCGGGGTTTCCTATTTGGTTCTTCCGCCTTCGACTTTGAGCTTGTCGGACGCCCCAGCCTGGGCGCCGGCCAGCCGCGCCGTGAGCACACGGAACGGAGAGCAAGAAACATAGTCCATCCCCACCTGATGGCAGAACTCTACTGACGAGGGATCGCCGCCGTGCTCGCCGCATATTCCCACTTCTAACTTAGGACGTGTCTTCCGGCCGCGCTCGATGCCGATCCGCACCAGTTCGCCAACTCCGTCTCGATCAATTGAGGCAAATGGATCCTGCTTTAGAATTCCTTCCGCAAGATACGTGGGCAGAATCTTATTGACGTCGTCGCGAGAGAAGCCGAACGTGGTCTGAGTGAGATCGTTCGTGCCAAATGAAAAGAACTCCGCTTCTTTCGCGATCTCGTCCGCGACCAGGCACGCACGGGGCAGTTCAATCATGGTGCCCACCAGATAGTGCACGTGCTTTCCTTTCTCTTTGAACACTTCTTCAGCGACGCGCCGGACTATCGCTCCCTGATTCTCCATTTCCTTCACAGTTGCGATCAGAGGGATCATGACTTCAGCGTGGGTCTTGATGCCTTCCTTCTCCACGGCGACGGCGGCTTCAAAAATGGCGCGAGCCTGCATCTCGGTGATTTCGGGATAGGTAATTCCCAGCCGGCATCCGCGATGGCCGAGCATGGGATTGAATTCGTGGAGCTCTTCCACACGTGCCAGCAACGCGGGAAGAATTTTCTTCAAGTCGCCCGCGCCTTTGGCGCCGTACTCCCGATATTCCTCAACCAATCCCTTCTTGTGCTTCGCATCGGCGCTCGGAAGGCTGGCGATATCGACCATGAGCTTTTCGCGCTTTGGTAAAAACTCGTGCAGCGGCGGATCGAGCAAGCGGATCGTCACCGGCAAACCATCCATTGCTTTGAGTAATCCGATGAAATCTGCCCGCTGCATGGGCAGCAGTTTCTTCAGCGCGGCGCGCCGGTCCTTCTCGTTGTCGGCAAGAATCATAGCGCGCATATGGGGGATACGATCCGCCGCGAAGAACATGTGCTCGGTTCGACACAGGCCGATGCCTTCGGCGCCAAAGGCTCGCGCCTGAATTGCATCGCGCGGAATGTCCGCATTCGCGCGCACGCCAATTTTGCGGAATGGCTCGGCCCAGCCGAGCAGCTTTGTCAGGTCTTCGTCGTCCGCTGACGGTTCCAGCGTCTTCAGCTTGCCTTTGATTACGCGGCCGCTGGTTCCATCGAGCGAGATCCAGTCTCCCTCGTTAAACACCTGCCCCTTGACGCGCATTTCTCCGGCGCGTTCATCCACTTGGATATCGCCCGCGCCGGCCACGCAGCATTTTCCCATGCCGCGCGTCACCACGGCGGCGTGACTGGTCATGCCCCCGCGCGAAGTTAAAATGCCGGCGGCCACCTCCATGCCCTGAATGTCTTCCGGAGTAGTTTCCGCGCGCACTAGAATCACAGGATTCTTGTGCGTGCCATGACCCGCCTTCTTCACGGCTTCTTCTGCAGTGAAAACGATCTGCCCGACCGCTGCGCCGGGGGACGCAGGCAATCCCGTCGCCAGCACCTCCACCTTCGTACTCTTCTCATCGAGCCCTGGCACGAGGAAGTCGTAGAGCTGATTGGGTTCCACGCGGAAGATCGCTTCCTCTTTGGTGATCAGACCTTCTTCCACCATCTGAATCGCCACGCGCACCGCGGCTCGACCGGTGCGCTTACCGTTGCGGGTCTGCAGCATGTAGAGTTTGCCATCCTGGATGGTGAACTCGAAATCCTGCATGTCGCGGTAATGTTTCTCGAGGCGCGTGGTAATTTCGCGGAGCTGGTTGTACACCTCGGGCATAATCTTTTGCAGTTCAAGAATCGGGACCGGAGTGCGCACGCCCGAGACCACGTCTTCGCCCTGCGCGTTCATCAGGAATTCTCCGTAGAACTCTTTCGCTCCGGTGGCGGGATTGCGCGTGAATCCCACGCCCGTGCCGCTGGTGTCGCCCAAGTTGCCATATACCATGGCTTGCACGTTGACTGCGGTGCCAAGCATGTCATCGATATTATTGATGCGACGATAGTGCCTGGCGCGATCGTTCTGCCACGAGCGAAACACCGCATCGCGGGCCATCACCAGTTGCTCGTGAGGATTCTGCGGAAAGTCGCGCTTAGCGTGCTTCTTGACAACCTTTTTATAGTCCTCGATCACTTCCTTTAGCGCCTTGGCATCCAGTTCCGTGTCTAGCTTGGCACCCTTCTTCTTTTTCTTGGCGTCGAACACTTCGTCAAACGCAGACTTGGGAATCTCCAGCACCACATTGCCAAACATCTGGATCAGCCGGCGATACGAATCGGCTGCGAACCTTGGATTGTTACTGCGTTGCGCCAGCGACTCCACGCTCTTGTCATTCAATCCGAGGTTGAGGATCGTATCCATCATGCCCGGCATAGAAAACTTCGCGCCCGAGCGCACGCTTACCAGCAAAGGATTCTCTCCCGTCCCCAGCTTCTGGCCCTGCAGCGCTTCCAGTTTGGCGAGCGCCTCATCCATCTGCCGGTCGACCTCTTTTGAAGCGGCGCCCTGCCGCATGTACTCGCGGCAAGCCTCCGTTTGGATAGTGAACCCCGGCGGCACCGGCAACCCGGCGTTGGTCATCTCGGCCAGGCCCGCGCCCTTGCCGCCGAGATCATCTTTCATCTTGCCGTTGCCATCGGCTTTGCCACCGCCGAAAAAGTAAACGTACTTGGTTGTGGTTTTCTTGCTTTCTTGCACGTCAGCTTCGGGGAGAGTGGTTGTCGCCATAAATAATGATTCCTTTGTCCTGAAATTTTTGGTGGCGCAGGGCCTTCAGCCCCGCAATAAGAACTTGAATTTCTGGAAAAGCTTTATCCCACGTAATTCACTTTACGCTTTTCCCTCAGTTACAATCTCGGAAAAATCGGCGATGGTCGAGAATTCCCGCAACAGGGTTTGCAGCAGCGCCAGCCGGTTCGCCCGCACTTTGTCATCCTCTACCATGACCATCACTTTGTCGAAAAATGCGTCGACGGGTTCTCGTGCTGTTGACAGCAGTACAAGAGCCTCGCCGTACTTCTGCTTACTCCGATTCTCTTCTATTTTCTGGCCTTCGGTCTCGACAAAGGCAGCCAGGTTTTTTTCTTCCGGTGCCGAATTGGGAAGGTATTCAAATTGCGCGGTTGGCTTGATGCCCTTTTCTTCGGCCTGCTTCAGGATGTTCCGTATGCGCTTGCAGGCGGCGCCAATCGCCAGGAACTCCGGCATGTGCAGAACCTCTTTGACCGCCTCGGCGCGCGACATCGTATCCACCACATCGTCGGCGCCGGCCGCCAGAACAGCTTTAACCACGTCGTAGGGATAGCCGCAAACGTCCTTCAAATAAAATTCTATCCGCTCGTGGAAGAATGTGCGCACCGATTCTTCGAACTTTGCATCGTCGACGAACTTTTTCTCCGCTGCCGATCCGTGGTAACCCGCGCGCGCATCCCGCATCAATTGATTCAGGCGGAGCGGCAATTTCTTCTCGGCTATCACTCTCACAATCGCATTCGCCTGCCGCCGCAGAGCAAACGGATCTTTAGATCCGCTTGGAACCAGTCCCAGCGCGAACATGCCGGCAATCGTATCGGCCTTGTCGCCGATCGAAAGCATCGCGCCCTCCGTCGACCGGGGCACGCTGTCTTCGGTCGATTCAGGTTTGTAGTGATCGTAGATCGCATCCGCGATGGCCAGGCGCGTCGCCTCGGGCAATGTGGGGTCGAGCTCCTGAACACGCGCGTACAGGCCGCCGATAATGCCCTGCAGTTCGGTGAATTCTTTCACCAGTTCTGTAGTCAGGTCGGTCTTCGCCAGCGCCGCCGCTTTGTGAATCACTCCCGGACGGATCGCCATTCCACTCTGCTTGACGATCTCACTGAGCCAACTGCAGACGCGCTGCACTCGCCGGGCCTTCTCGTAGTAGCTGCCCAGATCTTTTTGGAAGGTGACGTTACGCAACAGGTCCAACCGCTCCAATAGCGATTTTTTCTGATCGGTCTCCCAGAAGAATTTTGCGTCGTTGAAGCGTGCCCGTAACACACGCTCGTTGCCGTGCCGGATCAACCCCTCCGGATCGCCGTCGGTATTCAGCACCGCCAAGAAATGCGGCAGCAGTTTGCCGCTTGCATCTTCCACCGCAAAGTATTTCTGATGGTCACGCATAACGGTGACCAGCACTTCTTCTGGCAGAGCGAGAAACTGCGGATCGAACCCGCCCAGAATCACCGACGGCCACTCTGTCAGATTTACCACTGTGTGCAGCAGTTCCTTATCTTCGCGCCAGCGCGCCCCCGGAACCGCCCCAAGCACCTCATTCACTCCTTGGCGAATTTGTTCCGCCCGCGAGGGAGAGCTGAGAACTTTGGCTCGGCGGAGAGCATTCGCATAGTCAAGAGACGACCCAATTTCGACCTGAGGTTCGCCGATAATTCGATGTCCGCGCGAAATCCGACCAGCCCTGATGCCATCAAACTCAAAGGGTATGACTTCGCCGTCGAGCATCGCCACTATCCAGCGTACTGGTCGCACAAAGCGCTCGCTCGGCTTTCTCCAGTACATGTTTTTAGGCCAGGGAATGCTGTTGATCACACCTGGCAGAGACTCCTCTAATACTTTGATTGCTGGCCGCCCCTTCCGGGTGATCGTGGCGGTAACGTATTCGCCTCGGGCGCTGCTAACCCTTGTGAAGCTATCAACGTCCACTCCGTTTTTTTTCGCGAAAGCGTGAGCCGCAGCGGTCGGCTCCCCATTCTTGTAGGCAGCGGCCACAGGCGGCCCGGTGATTTGCTCGATCACATCAGGTTGAACTTCTGGCACTCCTGAAACAAGCACCGCCAGACGACGCGGTGTGTCTCTGTTCTTCGGCGACGACGAGGTCAGCCGCTCTTTCGCAAGCAGGTCCACCACCAGGCGTCCCAATGCAAACGAAGCGTCAAATATCATCCGCGCCGGAATTTCTTCGCACCCAATCTCTAATAGGAAGTCTGGCATAGACTAAACCCATGTCATCCTGAGCGGAGTAAAGCGATTCGCGAAGCGATTCGCTTTGCGTAGTCGAAGGACCCCTCATCACTAGCCCGTCCTACCGCCGCCTCTAGGCATTCTTACGACGTACTCCGAGAGAACACCTTGCGATTTCTGTGCCGCTCCAATCAGTCCTGCGATCCTTCGACTTCGTGGAAATTTCGCTTCACGAAATTTCCACTCCGCTCAGGATGACAGGCTAACCAATTACAGCCGACAATTTCTCTTTCTTCGCTTTCTTCTCGCGAACTGGCTCAGGTTCTTCTGGGTTGTCCGAGGCCGCAGGCTCGCTCTTTTGCTGATCCGCCCAAGCCTTCGCGATGCCAACTGCCAGCGCGCGGACTCGCGCAATCACGCTTACGCGTTCGGTCACAGAAATCGCGCCACGGGCATCGAGAATGTTGAATAAATGTGAACATTTCAAACAGAGATCGTAAGCGGGCAATAACGGGAACCACCCGAGATTCGGTCTCTTACCGTCTTGGCTCGGGTTCGCCAATATCTTAAAGTTGTCTATCAGCTTCTGACACTCCTGCTCATACAGGCTGAAAATTGTCCATGCGTTCGGAACGTCTGCTTGTTCAAAATTGTAGAACGAGAACTGCAGCTCATCGGCCAGCCGCACATCGCCATAGGTCGTCGCGTGCCCGGTCGTTTTTCCGTCAATCGACGGATCGCGTGCCCACACGATGTCGTAGATCGAATCCACATCCTGCAGAAACGCGCCGATGCGTTCGAGGCCGTAGGTCAGCTCAACAGAAATTGGAAACAGGTCTATGCCGCCGCACTGCTGGAAATAAGTGAACTGCGTGATCTCCAGTCCATCAAGCATCACCTGCCAGCCCACACCCCACGCGCTCAGCGTCGGAGCTTCCCAATTATCTTCCTCAAACTTGATGTCGTGCTGCCGCAGGTTGATCCCAATCGCTTCGAGCGATTGCAAATACAATTCCTGCACATTTTCCGGCGGAGGCTTCAGGATCACTTGCAACTGCATGTGTTTGAACAGCCGGTTGGGATTCTCCCCATAGCGCCCGTCGGCCGGCCGCCGCGAAGGCTGGACATATGCCACCTTATAAGGTTTCGGCCCCAGCACGCGCAGAAATGTCTCCGGCGCCATCGTCCCTGCGCCGACTTCGACGTCGTAAGGCTGCTGCAACACGCATCCGCGCTCTGCCCAAAAAGCCTGCAGCCGCAGAATGAGTTCCTGGAACGTCAGCGAATTGGATTTAGGTTGATTCACAGGATTGTTCAGGAACGAGGACTCAATCCTCGATTGTAATGGAAGCGGCGGCAAGCCGTCAGCTAACGCCACTTAATGGTAGGTTCTCGTCAGCGATATACCATTTGCCGATCCCCATAGCTGATCAATTGGGCCGGCAATGCTCAGAATCTGGCGATAACCGGACGGCGTGGATAGTCACGGATTTCCTCAGCCAGAATCGATCGAAAGAGGAGCGTTTTCGGCGTTAGCGAAGCTTAGTTAGCGAAGCTTCCAAACCCCTCGCGACGCGGTCTGATCTTGGGTGTTATCCTGCTCAGGCACGAGACGCACTCAATCAAGGGCCGGATGGCCTTGCTTCCGAAGTGGATTCTTGCGGAGCAGATTCGCGGCGTTTTGACGCAGATCCGCATGTCGTCTCGGATGGTGGAGGTATCGGGGTGCAGAAGAAGGCATTCGGGTTCGCCGTTGTTTTGCTGCTTCTCGCGGTCGGCTGTTGCAGCGCTGGGAGATGAACCTGCGCGCCGCCACCATTCTGGGGCTGGTAGGCGGTGGTGGCCTGGGGCAGGCCATTTACAACAACGTGCAGCTAGGATTTTATTCTCGCCTGAGTACGCTGATTCTTCTGATCTATGCCCTGGTCCTCGCTAGCGACTGGATCGGGGAGCGGCTTCGCGTGGGTGTCGCTTAGTGGTGTCGCATAGATGACCGTCGCATGAGCGAGTGCGGGATGAAGATGAAAATGACCGCCAACGTCGACAAGGAACGCTTCCAGAGCGGCTCGGAAAAGTATGCTGCCTACCTCGAGACCCCTGAAGGCCGCTTACGTCTCGATTTGGCCTTTGCCAATCTGCAAGAATTTCTGCCCCAGCCGCTCGCAAAGCCATCTTTGCGGGCTCTTGATCTGGGATGCGGCACGGGAACAATTGGGGTGCGCCTCGCCCGTCTGGGTATTCACGTCACCCTGCTGGACTCCTCTCCAGCAATGCTTGATATCGCGCAGCGGGCCGCGCGGGAAGCAGGAGTTACTGATAAGATCGCCCTTAAACAGGGCGACGCCAGCCAATTGGCAAACCTGTTAAGCGCCGCATCGTTCGATGTAATTCTTTGCCACAACATCCTGGAATATGTCGACAATCCGGGTGCGCTATTGTGCGGTGCGGCCCGCGCTATGCGAGACCCGTCAGCGATACTGTCTGTTCTAGTGCGCAACCAGGCAGGCGAGGTGCTAAAGGCCGCTATTCAGGCCGGGGATTTGGCAGCAGCGGAACATAACCTTACCGCCCAGTGGGGACATGAGTCTCTCTATGGAGGCAGCGTGCGGTTGTTTAACGCGGAGAGCCTTCGGGCCATGCTGAAAGCAGAGTCGCTCGCGGTGACTGCCGAGCGTGGCGTCCGAGTTATGTCAGATTATTTGCCGCCGCAGGTTTCCCGCACTGCTGACTACGATCGGATTTTTGAGCTGGAACGCAAGCTGGGCAGCCGGCGGGAGTTTGCTGCAGTGGCCCGCTACAAGCACTATATGGCACGTCGAGGGCCGGCTGTGGTGGATGGTGTATGAACGTCAGAGTTCAGCTTTCGTCGTCCACATCTCGGACCGCATCTCGCGCTGCGGCGCCTGATACTGGGATTGCGCTCGGGCTCGGGCTCACCAACGAATGTAATCTCTCCTGCTCTTTTTGCTACCGCGATCCAACTCGCGCGGACCGTCTCTCGTTGGAGCAAGTAAAGGGAGTCATGGAAAAGCTGTGCGTCCGCTCCGTGAATCTCGGCACTGGCGAGAACGGCATGCATCCAGACTTCAAGGCAATACTGGCCTACCTGCGAACCCAGCCCGTCAAGCTCACCATCACTTCCAACGGCCACAGCGTGGCTGTTTTGGAAGATAACGAATTGTGCGCCTTCCACGACATTGAGTTCTCTCTCGATTATGCAACGCGAGAGGAGCAGGACGCACAGCGCGGCCCCGGCAATTGGGATCTCATCCACCAGCAAGCAGAACGTTGCGTGAGGCTGGGCGTTCCCGTAACCATCATTGCAGTCATGATGAAATCGAATTACTTGCGTTTGGCGGATGTGGCACGCGTAGCCAAACGGTTTGCCGCTCCCTTGCGGGTGAATGTGTACCAGGCCGTGCGATCAGATATCTACGCGCTGACATACGACGAATACTGGGAAGGGTTTCGGCGTCTCTTTGCGGAGACCGATGTGATCGCCATTGGCGAACCGCTGGTTCGAGCCATGGCGGGCCTTCCCCCGCTCAGAGGCGGATGTGGCGTTAGCACCGTGCGAGTAACGCCGCGAGCCACGACGCAACCTTGCGTTTATTGGCCAGGATCGGGTGAACCACTTTCCGATTTGATCTCTACGGGACCCGACATCCTGAACTCCGCGCCCTTCGAGCAGGCACGGACACTTCCACAAGCCTGCGAGCCATGCCAATTCCGGGACTCTTGCAGGGGAGGATGCGCTGGACGGCGACGCTTGCAAGGTGCGTTGCTACAGCCTGATTCTTATTGTCCAATTATTCGCGGAGAGCGGGCGCACCTGGAGGTCCGAATGGCGGCTAACCGCGATCTGCCGAAGCTGAATAGCTGTTGCACCACGGTTGTGATTGCCAGAGGGTGATTTGTGAAGCTCAGTGCAGAAACAGGTTGATCGCTGTTATTGTGAACGAACTCAGTTCAAGCAGCTTCTTCACTAAGAGGGGTTACAGGAAAGGGGACCACGATGATGAATTCAAACCCTGCTTTAAACGATCCGCGCCGAGTGGATGAACCGTACGCGCCGGTCGGCCTGGCAATCGTGCGGCTGACGATTGGAGCGATGTTGGTATGGGTCTTTTTTGAGAACAAGGGGAAAGGTCTTTACACCCCAGCGGGCTACGCAGGCCTGATCAACTACTACATTAAGGCGAGTCACTCTCCGGCTGCGTGGAAAGCCATCATGGGATTTATGGCTAGCCATGCCGCGATGGCGGCTCCCCTGCAAGCCCTGACAGAGATCTCACTCGGAGTTCTACTGGTCATCGGACTGCTCACGCGCCCGGTTGCTTTCGTGGCCTTCGGGTACCTCGCCAGCCTTTGGATTTCGGAGTGGGGCACTGCGTGGATCTGGGAGTTGTTGGTTCCGGTACTCGCGTCGCTTGCGCTTTCTGTGGGAAGCGCGGGCCGAGCCTGGGGCGTCGACGCATGGCTGGCGCGGCGGTGGCCGTCTGCCCCATGGTGGTAATTTGAACGCGGGTAATTTGAACGCGGGTCAAGCACGAGTGTCGGTCATTATCCCGACGCGCAATGAAGCGTCGGCGATCGGCCGTGTTCTGGCTGATCTTCCAACCGACACTGTCACCGAAGTCCTGGTTGTCGACAACAATTCAACTGACGGAACTCCCAGGATCGCCGCGAGCATGGGAGCCCGGGTCATTCAAGAACCTCGCGCCGGGTACGGTCGCGCATGTTTGACGGGGCTGGCGAGCGCCAACGATCCTGATATCGTCGTGTTCCTGGACGGCGACTACAGCGATCGCCCGGCCGAGTTGCCGCTTCTCCTGGCTCCGATCCTCGACGGTCGTGCCGACATCACCATTGGTTCGCGCCTTGGGAAGCAGAGTTCCCCCGGAGCGCTGCCGTGGCACGCCGCGTTCGGCAACCGTCTGGCAGCCAGCTTGATCGGGCGTCTTTATGGCCTGAGGATCAGTGACCTCGGTCCGTTCCGCGCGGCTCGTGCCGATGTGATCCGTGCTCTCGCGCTCGAAGAGGCCACGTACGGCTGGGCGGTCGAAATGATCCTCAAAGGTGCGATACGGGGATTGCGCATCGTCGAAGTGCCGGTCAGCTATTACCCGCGCATTGGGAAATCAAAGATCAGCGGTACGCTGAGGGGCACGGTCGGAGCGGCGTGGTTCATTCTCAGCCGGATAGTGCGCTACTATTTTCGACGTCAAGGGGCCGAAACGCCGCGGTCGGCGTGAGGAACGAAGAACGCTTATGCAACTATCGAGGCCGACCACGACCCAAACGCCGAATGCCGGCCGCACGCTCGTCATCATGGCGAAAGCACCGAGGCCAGGGATGGTCAAAACTCGCCTGGCGCAGAGTCTTCCTGTGCCGGCTATTACCGAACTTTACCGTTGCCTTCTGGACGACACATTGGCTCTGGCGCGCTCACTTGATAGTGTGGAGGTTGCGATTGTGTGCCCCGCCACCGATGTGGGCGATCTGGTTTATTTGGCGGGCGACGGGGTGCGGGTTGTGGCACAAAAAGGAGAAGGCCTCGCGGCCGGGCTCACGTCGGTGTTTGCGCACTTCGCGGCGGGCCATCAGCGCGTCATCGCATTCAACAGTGACACTCCACACCTGCCAGCATCCGTTCTGGAAAACGCTTTCGAGATACTCTCGTCCCGCGACGTGGTGGTTGGACCAACCCACGATGGCGGCTATTACCTCGTTGGCGCGAAGGCGATCCATCCCAATCTTTTCACCGGGGACTCAATGGGGACAACGACTGCCCTTGACGCGCTGCTGGCCTGTGCCCGCGCTCTGAAGCTTTCGGTAGCCTTTACAGATCAGTTCTACGACATCGACATGGCGGACGACCTGACTCGGCTGGCTGCGGAGCTGCGGCTCGATCCGGCAAGTGCTCCGCGAACGGCGGCCTGGCTGGCGGAGTGGAGTCGAGCGCTGGCTGATCACCGGTCAAGCATCGGTGCACCGTGACGATTACCGCGTCGCGCAGGCTCTATGGACTGGGCGCAATCATCCTTATTGCACTGGTTACCTGCTCCCGCGGCGGCGTGGGTACACCGTTATTTTTAGTTGGTTTGGCTATCGCCGGCATGGCGTACCTCCTCGCCATCCGAGAGTTTTTTTGGACACGGCGGTTCCCACGTCAGGTCGTTTTCATTTGCCTCGCCTTGGGCGCACTGTGGCGGATTCCATTCCTGATGATGCCGGTAGGCTCGGATGATGACATCCACCGATATTTATGGGATGGGCGAGTGCAGCGGCTCGGCTATAACCCGTACATTGTGATTCCCGCAGATCCTGCCGTGGCCCGGCTACATACGCCTGAGACTCGGGGGCTGAACCACCCCGAGTTACCGAGCCCATATCCAGCCGGTGCGCAGCTTTTCTTCCGGGCCGTCACGGCGATTCACGAATCAATCTTCGCGTTCAAGATTGCATTTGTCGTCTGCGACTTCGCAATCGTGCTCGTATTACTTGACATGTTGCGTCGTAGCGGCCAGGGAGAGCATTGGGTCCTGGCTTACGCCTGGCACCCGCTGCTCGCCACGAACGTGGCCGGGAGCAGCCACATCGATATTCTAGGCGTGCTGCTCCTATTGGTGTCCGTCGCTGCGCTTGGACGCGGCCGGCGGATGAGGATGATCGCTGCGATCGCGTTTGGGCTGGCTGTGTCCGTAAAATTTCTTCCGATCGTGATGCTACCACTTTACTGGCGGCGCGTGCGCCTTCGCGATGGGTTGCTGGCGGCGCTTGTTTTCTCACTGCTGTACGTACCCTTTCTAGAACATGGGCGAATTCCGACCGGCTCTCTCAATACCTACGTGAAGAGCTTTCGCTTTAACGACCCGGTATTCGCCACGCTCGAGCGGATAGCCAGCCCGCAGATCGTGGCTGGTCTGGCAGTGGTGGTCGGGTTGGTCGCCGCCGGATGGCTGCGAAGCAAGCCGCTTTCGTGCTGCATGGACAAATGGGCGTGGCCAATGGCGGCATCGCTCGTCTGCGCCCCTGTTGTGTATCCCTGGTATCTGCTTTGGCTGCTCCCGTTCCTACGCTCGACATCGACGCTGCCGCTGATGGTTTGGACGGTCAGTATCTTGCCAACTTACATAGTTTGGCACTTGCGGGCGATCGGGCATCCCTGGCAACTTCCCGGCTGGGTCCTGCTACTGGAGTATGGATCCGTCGCCGTAGCTGTCGCGATTGAGTCGCTCCACCATGGGGCACAAACGGTCGCGCAGGCGCCACTTGAGGAGGTCCCTCCAGGGAGTCATGGTGGAGACGATGCACCTGTCGGCGGTGCACCTATATAAGGATACAAAATAAGGTTTGCTGCAAGCGGATGCGGGGGCGAATTGACCGCTCGTCACCAGCGCGGGTGATTGAAGACGGGTTCCAGGATGACCGCCGAGCCCAGAACCCCTTGTGGTGTCCCCTGTCTGCAGTTTATTGCGCATTCACCCATGCATCCGAACCCGTCACTTTGACAGCCACATCCGTAAGGAAGATCCGCAGCGGCTTGCCATCGGCCGTTCCGCGGTGGTCCGTCGAGATAAGGAGAGGACCTGCCTTTTTGTAGGCTGCCCAGGTTGCGTTGACGAGGCTGGGCTTCTTGGTTCCACCGTGGTGGAAGACAAGGTACTCGACGCGGCTATCTTTGCCGACGTAGAGGTCCCAGGTGTCGCCGGGTGTGTATCCGCCGATCTCCGCACCATACTTCACTGAGACCAACTCGGCCGAGCCGCTGCCCGCCGGCAGTTTATGCATACCTTGATCGGTCACCGTAGCGCTGGTGTCCCAGTAAGCGTGGAAGGGGAACAGAGTCCAGTAATTATCGTTGGTGAATCCCGGATCGACTACATTCTTGATGACGTCGGACTGGCTGGCAAGCTCAGAGCGCAAATAGGAAACCTTGATCGGCTTGCCCGAACTATCTGGGCCCTCGTAGGAGACCTTGCCGGTTTTGGGCTCCCAGGTCCACGCGCGCGCTACTTTGAAGAGTCCGGTGATTTCCCCATTCCACGTGTAGCGGATCGCCTCAATTTGTCCCCAGGAATCGATACCATAGGTCTTGGCGATCTGTTCGAGAATTGGCGGGCGCGTCTGCGCCCCGGAAGTTGCAGCAAGGACCAGTACTCCGAGAACCAGAAGACCGATTTTCGTAATACGCTTCGCATTTGTCATGGAGTTTCCTCGTACGGTGAATTGAACGGATGTCCAGTTGGATGACAGGCAAACGCTTCCGGATACAGAACTGCTTTTCTCGGCATCGTGCAACGATAGCCGCTTTGCTGCTGCTTTGGCTATATTCTGCTGGCGTTGTGGGAGCGAACTACAGCGCCGGAATCGAAGGGGGTTCTGCTGCTGGTGATGGACCTCTCGCGGCGCGCCTGGACTGGATCGGCCCGTGCCCGCGCCTTCTATGAGGAGCAACAGCGGCTGTGGGTCGAACTGTTGTTGAAGTTCATCCCAGACTGCCGCATGGTCGAGGAAATATTACAACTCTTTCAAGGCGCGACCCTTGCGTACCTGATTACAGGGGATACTGAGCCCGGGAGGCGTGCATTGATGCGTACGCTCTCAGGATCACCCACAAAACGTAGCGCCCGTCGGAGAAGCTAACCCAACCCATCGCTTTGGCATCAAACGACGGCTCGCCCTGGACCTCTCCCGCTCTACAACTTGCTCTCATCGTTTCTTTTTTCCGTGAGGGAAGACGACACTCTTCCTTGCCCCTGGAATTCCGCTGAGCGGCAATTGTTGCCGCTGCAAAGAGCCGAGGAAAACGCTGCCCAGGCTTAAACCATCTTCATCAAACCAGAGCAATTGATCGCCGCTGGCCTGATAGACGATTACGTTAAAAGGATAAGCGGTTCCGCCGATCGTGATGTTAAGCGGATTGGGCACGGTATTCGTCGAGAGCATCGTGTAGCGCCCAACGTTGCTTGGATCAGGAAGCGGTGTCGCGGAGAACGTAACCCCGGAATTCGTCGTCAGGTCGCCGCTTAAGTCTGCCGACGGATCGCTGACGAGCCCCGTTCCAGTCAATACGCCGCTAGCAAACGATCCCTGTCCCACAAAGTCGAACTCGCAGCAGAACACATCGATATCCTGTGCTCCAAAGGCATAGCTGTTTGTGCTGCCGCTGAAGCTGGTAACCGAGTTGTCGGTTTGTGGAAGTAGGATTCCGGTACCGCCCGCGACGAAGGCAACCGGATCCATATCTGCAATCAGGCCGCCTCCTAACCCAGTCGTTGTGTTGTTGGGGTCCAACAAGTTCAGATTCGGATCGGTCATATATAAACCCAAGACGCTAACGTCTCCCAGCATTCCAGCCGTGATCGTCAGGTTGCCGTATCCATTGGTTGGAATGGAGTATGAACCGGTAATCGAAACATCAGATGGTTGAACGCCGGCGGTTAGTTCATTGTCGTCTGCTATCCCGGTGAACGTGCCGGAGCTCGGAGAGAACATCCCCGCAGCGGCGTAGTAATCCTCGAACGGAACGCCCGCGATGCCGAAGACAGAATTGCCCAGCGTAAATCCGCTAGCGCCCGCACCCTGGCCGAAGGCCGAACCCACCGCCGAGTCGTTCGTCCCAACCGTACTTGAAGTATCCACATCAATCATCCGAATTACTTCCGGGCCTACGATGTAATAGTTAAGAGCGACTGCCGTCGCACCCGCGCTTGAAGTGGGGTTGCTGAGTCCGCTGATGGTGCCGCGTCCCAAAGATGGAGGAGCAGAAACTGTCCCGACCCACGCGGTTTGGGAAGGCTGCGCAAGAACTACTCCAGCATCGTTGATGTCAAAGGAACCGTTCAGAGTAGTGCCGCCGGTGATCGAGAAAATACCCCCGAAGGCAATCGGGGAAGAGACAGGGTCGACTCCGGAAAGAGTGAAAGCGTAGCTTGCGCTGCCCGTCGCGGGGAGGGTCGTCGCAGTCTGCTGGTCCATGCTTCCACTGGAAGTTGCTGCTCCGTCAAATTCAATAATCAAGGCATGCTTACCGTTCACAAACTGAACCCCAAGTGTCTCAACTCCTCCCACGCCCAGGCCCGTGTTGTTGGTGTTGAGCGTGAGAGTTCCCTGGCCGGTAGCGGAATCGACCGCCAGGCCGCCACTTGCAGCCATGATCGTATCTCCGGAGGGTTGTGGTGATGCGACACCTAGGCCGTTGTTGTAGTCTTGTACTCCGCCAAGCACATTGCCGCTCCCATCGATTTGCACCGCGCCGGCAAGGGCATAGTAGTTCGACGCCTGTTGTCCGCTGAGATAAAACACATAGGTAGTTGATGCTACCTGGTTGGTTAAGTTAAAACTTGCCGGCGCCAGGCCCGCAATTTTCGCCTGCACCGTGTAAGACCCGCTGAGACCATTCGCCGTGAAGGTTGTTGAAGCCATACCGCTTGAGTCTGTCGTAATCGTTTGGTTCGGTTTTCCATTTGCGAACTCACCGCTTGCTCCTGTCGTTGGCGCGTGAAACGTCACCTTTACGCCACTCACTGGATTCGGCGGTGTCGAGCCATCGCTGACCAGCACCGCTAGTGGAACGGGAAATGCAGTGTTGATAGTGGTGTCTTGCGGCGTTCCGCTTGTTGCTGTAAGGGAAGCGGGCGGTCCGGGTAAATTCGTCAGCGCAAAGCTGACTGACGAGCCCCCAACAGAAGCGGTCACGGTGTAAGTTCCAGCGACTCCATCCGCGGTGAACGCTGATGATGTAGCCACCCCACTAGCATCAGTCACTTGCGTTTCGGTATTCGTTCCGTTGGAGGCAAATGTGCCGCTAGGTACCGTCGCCGGGGCCGTAAAGGTCGGAGCTGCGAATGTTACGGTCACGTTGCTTACCGGGTTCCCACCTCCATCTACAACCGTAACTACCAAGAATGACGTGAACATTGCGCCAATTGCTGCACTTTGATTGTTTCCGCTTGTAAAGCGGATAGTTGCGGGCGCTCCGATCGTATTTGTGAGGGTGAAACTGGCAGGTGTCGTCGCTCCGGAAGCCAACGCATTCACCGCGTAAGTGCCGGCCGTTCCATCCGCGGTGAATGGCGCCGCTGTGGCCAAGCCGCTTGCGTTGGTTGTTGCCGTGTTCGTAGCCTTGCCGTTCGCGAAGCTGCCGCCGGCTCCTGTTGTTGGAGCGGTAAACGTTACCGCTACGCCGGCTGCCGGCGATCCGTTGTTGGTCACCATCGCCACCAGAGGCGAACCGAAAGTTCCGTTCACTTCATGGGCTTGCGGAGTCCCGCTCATCGCAACGACCGCTATAGCCGGGGAAGTATCAATGACGGGGCGAACCGAACTGCAACCCACCAGCGCCAATAGACAAATTGCGAGCATCATGGTGCGGCGAGCTTGGGTGCGGCGACCTTGGTGGTTCGTAGGCATCTCCCGGTCTGCGAGTAGTCGTTTCATCTGTTTGCCTCGAATTACTTTCCGAATTTGAAATTCAACAGAATGGAAGAAAGGCAGCTTCAGGCCCTAAGCTTGTCGTGAGCAACCCGGGCAGTAGAAGCTACCACAAGCTGAACATCACCTTGGCGGACGAGAGTCTGCCCGCGTATCCGGCAACGATTGAAGTTCACGCTCAATCCATTCCAGTTCTTTCTTGTCACGCACAACCGCATTGAAATCTTCCGGGGTCTTGTAGATCACTACGGTTGCACCGGCGGGCACCGCCGCGCGCAACTTGTCTTTGGCAATCCTGGGTGTGTTGGGTTCAAAAAGCGCATCCCTCAGACGGAACTTTTTCGCCTGGACCTTCGGTAGCCAGTCGATGGGCTCGAGGGCAGCGACCTTTTTCAAGAATTCCGGTTTGACATACTGCGCTCGCTCGTCCTCGGGCACAAAAGGGGAAGTTGCCATCCATGTCGGCCAATCGCCCCAGGGGTCGAGCGTATCGAGCACTTTAATTCGTGGATCGACCGCCGAAGTGAGAATCGCGATGGAGGCTCCGGATCCCTGCGCGAACATTCCCACGCGGCTCATGCCCAAATCGTCTCGCGTGGCAAGATAGTCGAGAACCATTTGCACATCGTGCGCCGAGGTTGCCAGACATTCCTGCAGTTCGCTGATGAACCACTCTTTCATCGGCCGGTCGTGATAGCGATGTCCGGTAAGAGCCGAGACGAATCCCACAGCGGCAAAGCCGTCCTTCGTCACTGTGTGTTGAAAGGTTTCATTCTTGAACCGGTCGGTGGTGGCTGGATACCCGTAAAGATAGAGAATTACGGGAGGCTTGCTGATACCTTTGGGCTTCATTACATAAAGATCGATCGGATCGCCCCACCGCCACTGCATCTGAAGTAACTCGACAGTGTAGCCGGGATAATCGTTGTTGTAGCCGACAAGGGGTGGGACCGGTCTCAAGGCGCTGTTGGTTAGCGCCGGCGAAGTCCAGTCTTCCTTCACGCCGTCGAAGCGCTTATCGGCGGGATTAGCGATGGGCGGGCTTGCAGGCACAAATTGCGCGGCGCCGAACTGTGACAAAAAGAATAGCGAGGCGAATAGAAGCGCGATTTCGAGAGTAATGGTCCTCATGAACACAAAGAAAAGCTTACGAAGCATAAGCTCCTTGGAATGAATCCGGGAATGAATCCGCTCGCACGCCCTGCGTGAGCCTGCGGCGGGAACAATGAGAGAGCGAACTCCCGTATTCGTGGAATTCCCTCTCTGATGAATTGTGGAAGGGCGAACGCTTTGCAGCGTCCGCCCTTTCGGTTCGTCGAACTGTTCAGCAAACTACGGGACTTGAACGCAAGAATCGCCCGGAGCTTCCTGAGCCAGCTTGGAGGTTGTGTCGGAGGTGCCTACGCTACCGGAAGAGAACAGAATGCAGCCGCCTTCATCGCCGCCCTTGTCTCCGGTGAGGGAGATGTTAACTGGCGCAACGCCCTCTCGCGTGTAGTGCGAACGCAGGAGTCCAAGGCCCGGATCGGTTCCTGCCACCCTTAGAGCAGGCACGTAATCGGGGACGTCGTTGACAGCGTAAGTTTGCGCGCCCGTTACCAACAGATTGGCAGCAGTCAATGCGGCGCCGTTGCTCACGATGCGCAGAACCGACCACGCTCGGTAAGAGCCATTGCGCAAATTCGGGAACGACAAGTTGCCGTTCCAGATCTTGTTTTCCGCGCAAGGGAAGGCGTGAGAGCAACTTGCCGGCAGATCGGTCGACGACGGCAATTCACCGGCAGTGGTTGGCTGGCCGGGATCAATAGCCGGTGAGGGCCCGTATTTGTGGAAGATGCCATCGACTCCATCCAGCGTCAGGTAGCCATAGCTGGCGCTGTCGGCAATGGACGTCACGTTTCCATAACTGAAGAACGTGTAACCGATGCCGTCCGTGGCAAAGTCCGTATTCGAATCGTGGACGAACTGAACTTCTTCGCCCGTCCCAATGGAGCGGTGGCGGCTCCCGCCTACGCATTTCCCATCAAGAGGATTTTGAGCAGCGACGCCTTTTTCCTGGCTCGCGCCCTTAAAGTCCGGATAACGGAATACGGTGTATTCGGTGGTGTTCATTGTGCCAGACGGAGGCTCACGGAGATAAACCTGGATATCGCCGGCAGCCAAACCGAACGCGCTGGCATTGCAACTCGTGCCACCGAACGCCAGGTGTAGTTCAGAATCCGTGGCATTCGTCAGCGTCTTTAGAGCTCCCGTACGCGCTGTGATAAAGATGATCGGCGCAGCTCCAACTGAGACAGTCGTAGCTGCAGGGATGGCGGTGCCGGTAAAGGGATCTTTCCCGCTGAGGGCGAATGCCAGGATGTGAGCCGTGGAGGTGCTGCCTGGAAGAGCGCTGAGAATATCGCTTCCTTCCAAGTCAGCAAGTGCTGCGCCGAACGCGGGGCAAACGCCTGAGGCGTTAGCACCGTAGCCAAGGCCAGCCAGACCATCGACTCCGCCGCCCAGCTTTGAGTTCGCACGGCAGGTGGCGAACAACGCATCTTCTGGACGAATGTCCGTGGCTGCCGTGTTTATTATTAACCCGCTCGTGAATAGTGCGGCTACCGATGGAGGCAGCGCAGTGTCTGAGGAGCTATCGCCCCACAGTGTGGAACTGATCAGATTGCCCGGGGCCGGGACGGGATCAATGTTGATGTTGCAGTGAGGCTGCGCGAAGTAGCAGCGGTCGCCTACACCGGAATCCACCCTGGCGTACGCCCACACCTTGGGAGATGCGGAGCTGTCCCATACTACCCACACGTTACCCACATCGGTTGCGATGGAACCGCCCTTAACGGTCGGCCGTCCATCGGAGAGGTTAAAGTTCTTTGCTGTGTAGTGGAAGCAGGGAGCGGTTGCGCCGGAGACGCAATTATGGGAGTTGTAAGCGGCCAGCGCTATCGCCTGCCACATGGCGGAGGAGCCAGCAAGGATTACTTGCGCGGTTTGCGCGTGTGCCTGCGGCACGACGCCCACGATCGCGGTTATCAGCAACGCCGCGAGGACAAATTTGATACGGCTCATAGATATTCCTTTCTCAATTTGGATCTGAGGTTTGCAAACGTGCTTTCATCGCGCATGCGGCGCGTTCTGCCGCACGCAGGAAGTTCGAGTCTGGGAGATCACACCGCTGCAACATTTCGAAGAACGGCCGATCGGCTATCTCGCATTAGCCACTGAGTGAATTGACAGAATCCAACAAAACTTGCGTTTGGAAGTCACGGAAGCATACCTGCTTGCTTGTTACAGCAGGATGAAGAGATCGTGAAATGTTTGTGACTGCTTCCTACGTTTGCTCTCCTGCCTGGGCTTCATTCAGATACGTCACGCCGGATTATTGGCGGCTTTTGCGACCAGATATCAAACTGGCGGAAGATTCGCGTTCAGATTTCGCAATTGGCCGATCTAAGCACAGCCACCCAAAGCTATCCCTCTTCTCTTCACGAACTTTCTCGCATGGTGGATGGGAATAGCATCGGAGAGTTTTCCGCTTCGGAGATTAATGCCCATGCTATGAGAGTCAAAGAGCTACTTCATCAGATCCCTTATGCCACACATTTGTCGTCTTGGGCGCAGTCTAGTCTCTCACCGAAGGTTTCTAGCAGCCGTGAGGGCTTCAATTTGCTGCGTGAAGCATTCAGAGCGCTCGCTACTGCTCCCGATGAGGAACTCAGCTACCGGCATTCAGCGCTACAGCGTGAATACTCACCGACCATAATCCGGTTGGCCCAGGAGAAAGCTGCTGATATCCGCGCCAGAAGCGCAAAGCTCCGAGAACAGTTTGAACTGAGCAACCTTCCTTCGTCCGCAGAACTGCATGATCATGCAGCCAATCTGCTGGAAAGCAACTTTGTCAGCCGTCTGTTTCGAAAGGATTGTCGAAATGCAAAGCGAATCTTCCGACGGATTCTGAAAACGCCTAGGAGGGTTGCTCAGAGGCTGTCTCAGGACTCAGGGACCTAGCGGAGTACGAGGATCGGCTCAGATCTTTCAATACCGACAAGCGTTTTAGCGAAGTCGCGGGAGTTCACTATGACGGCGTCAACACTCCGTGGCCGGCCTTACTGCGTGTGGCGGAATGGCTTTCTGGCGCAGGTCTCAGTTTGGGCTCGGCGGGCAAAGAATTCCTGGACGTGCTCACCGCGATGCCGGTAGCAGATTTTCGAACTTTGCGCCGAGAGGTCGGAGCAAGGGGCGAGGAGATCGACGCTCTGACCAGCATTTGCGATCTGGCCAAGCCTGCCATGGATGCTCTACCGGCTTCCATGAGGTGTTCGTGGGATGGGTCTCTGGAAGAATTCGGCGCCAATCTGCAGGGAGTAGACCGCAAACTGTCCCATCTGTCCACATTGGCCTCCCAGAGCGGGATAAAGAATCTTCTCAAGTTGGCTCACGTGGGAAGGCTGCATGACTTATGCCGCGACGAAAGCCTACAGGCGCGTGAGGTTGATCGCTTAAACAAAGAGCTCGGATTAGCGAAAGTCTGTGAAGGCCCAGACACAGACATTGACGCAATTGGGCAAGCAGTGGACTTCGCTGCCGGAGTCGACTCTGGTGTACTTCCGCCCTCTGTTCGCTGTTGGCTGCTGCAAGATTTCGACGCAAACTCCCAGTTAGTTCATGCGGAGATGAGTAGCTATATCGACTCGATGTCGGAACTTCAGCGAACACTGCTGGCTATGACCAAAATCGCCAAGCTGGATGTCGTGGGATTTTGGGGTTGTCAAACGATCTACAAGACTCGGCCAATCCAGGTCGATACCTCGCAGGAATCGAGTGCGATGGCGCCGCTTATCACTCAGCGAAGTCAGCCCGCGATCGGCTGCGCCAGGAGATCCTTGAGAGCCATGGCTGGAAAATCTATAGAATCTGGTCAACAGGCTGGTTTAAGAATAAACGGCATGAGGAGACTCGACTGTTGCAGTTTCTATCTGCCGCCCGACTGGAAGCGGCTCGCGCCTGAGCCTACCCGTCAACACACTCTCCAATGTTTAGTTTGACAGCTTACGCAATATGCGTAATAATGTATACGCAGTATGCGTAACTCTTCCGTGCTGACTGCGTTGTTCCCACAGGTCCGGCAGGGCGTCCTCGCGGCTACGCTCGGCCAGCCAGATAAGTGGTGGTATCTTTCGGAACTCGCCGGCCGTTTAGGCACGAGCCCGTCGAGCCTTCAGCGGGAGTTGTCGTCTCTGGTGGCAAGCGGAATATTGGTGCATCGTCGGGAAGGCACAAGGGCTTATTTCAAGGCGGAGACCCAGTCCCCGGTGTTTCGAGACCTGCAGCAGCTCTTCGAAAAAACGGCAGGGCTCGCTCCGATCTTGGAGCGGATACTAAAACCGTTTGGGAACAAGATTCAGAGCGCTTTTATCTATGGTTCTGTGGCACGAATCCGGGAACATGCGATGAGTGACGTGGATGTGATGGTCATTGGCAGAGCAGGTCTTGCTGACCTGTCTCCAGCGCTCCGCAAGGCGGAGGAGCGGCTGGGAAGAGAGGTCAACGTCACGGCCTATTCCCCAGAGGAGTTTCTACAGAAAATCAAATCGGGCGACCATTTCCTCACCGCCGTGTTACGAGGGCGCAAACAGTTAGTGAAAGGAGGCCAGAGTGACTTGGACGAGCTTGTTGGCAAATAAGGAAGCCCAGAAACACAAGACCTCCAAGAAGGATCTGGACAACATGCGGGCGCTCATCGCTCGCGACCTCGCAGACGCGGGCATTGCCGGCCTTTCGGCAGATCGGAGATTCGCGACTGCTTACAACGCAGCACTCCAGGCTGCGAACATGGCGATTGCCTGTGCGGGATATCGGATCATGAGCAAGGTTGGACATCACCGGGTGTCGTTAGAGAGTACGAAACTTGTGTTGGACAAACCCACGCACAAGTACGCCGATTATTTCTGTCGGCGAAAGCGAAATACGATCGACTGCACCTTCTCCAACGTTGCGACGGAGACGGAAGCGAAGGAGATCCTCGTCCAAGCGCAACAGTTTTATCGCGAGGTCGAAGACTGGATTACGAAAAACCATCCTTCACTGAAAATGTGAGAGTCAACCGTCAACGATAGCATCGACCGGCACCTGTCGAATTTCGCATGATATCCGGGTCGAGATTCTATGGATCGCCGACTATGCGCTACTTGGCCCAGTCGAGGAGTCGAACGAGTCGAACAGGGCAGGTACGTCGAGAAAGACACGTTCGGAGTTCCACACGCTCCTCAGTTCAGCGACTTGCGGCCGCCCTCACCTTCTGTTTTCGCCGCTCGCGCTCGGCTTGCATCTCCTGGGTGCTTTGTGCGACCAGCGGCGAGTAAAGCGCCTTGACCCAGCTCGAATTCCCCCACTCCGGCCGCCCGGCCAGCGCGATGTCGAAGTCACGCATCGCCTCGTCATGCTCCTGTGCCTGCCAGTTTGCCACCGCTCGTACCATCGCCCTTTCGGGCTGGATCTTCTGTTCGTAGACAGCGCCATTCAGCGTCTGCAGTGCATCGCCATACCGCCGGATTTCTATCTGTGCCCACGCCAATCCGAGCCACAGATTCAGGTCGCCGGGGCGTTGCTGCACGGCTGCCGACAACATGTCGACCGCCTTCTGGTAATCCCCATTCAAGTAGTGCCACCAGCCCAACTCACCCATCTGTACTGGTGCTTGTAGGTCGCCACTCTGCTGGAGTTCGATCTCCAGCCTGCGAGCGGAATCGGCATCCCCGGCCAGCAGCGCCAGGCCAGCCGCCGCGACATCTACTTCCCGCGGTTTATCCCCCTTGACGTCCTCTGCCCACCGTCGAAACTCTGCAGCGGCGCTCCTCCGGTTCGCTGCCGCCAAAGCCTGAGCGTACAAAGCGATAATTTCCGGAAGCGAAGAGTTTGTGTCAAGAATCTTGCGATAGGCCGCCGCCGCTCCGGAAAAGTCAGCCTGTGCAAACTGCGCAAGTGCCAACACTTGGAAAGCTTTCGGCTGATCGGGCCGCAGTCGCAGAGACTGATTCGCTAGTTGCTCTGCCTGCGCATACTTCCCCGCATCCAGCGCATTCCGTGCTCTTGCAGTCCAGAAAATGTACGCGACTCTCAAGTCGCGCTCGGGACGCGGCGACCAGCCTTCACTGGCGATCATCTTCTGTATCTGGGCGATCCGTTCCGAGGGCAGCGGATGCGAGCGGAAATATCCTTCCAGCGTCTCCAAAGCCACCTGTGATAGTTCCTCTTGTGGCGTCTTCGCCTTCGCTTGATACTCCTTATGTAACCGCTCGAAGGTTTCGAACATGCGGATTGCTCCGCTGGCAGAATATCCCGCTTGCACGGCCAAGCGCGCACCCTCGCGGTCTGCCTCAAGTTCCTGATCCTTGCTGTATCCTGCCTCGAAAATGTCGATAGGCAACGCCACCAACCCTCCCAGCGGAATCTTCCGTAGTGCTTGCTCCTGTTGCACCCGGTCCGCGCAATGGTAGTGGTCAATATGTTCGATCTCATGCCCAATCACCGCTGCTAGCTCATCTTCGCTGTCCATGAGCGACACCAAGCCGGCACCCACGTATACGTGTCCACCCGGCAAAGCGAAGGCATTAACGAAGTTGGGATTCGGGATGTAATGGAACTTGTAGGGCAGTATGCGATGCGCGTGCGTGGCCAACTCCGAACCAACGCGGGTAATGTAGTGCTGGACAATGGTCGCTTCCGGCGTGTTTTCTCGTTCTTCTTGAGCAGCGTAAGACCTTGCTAATTCGTCTCCAATGCGGATCTCTTCTGCGTCCGGCATGCGCGCGAAACTTACCGGCATGCGCGTAAGTTCCTGCTCGGTGTCGGCCACCAGATACAACAGCGCAGCCGGACTGGCGGGCACGTCCACTTTCCGCAGCTCGCTTACCACCACAGACGCAACGCTCAAAAGCATAATTCCCGCGAATATGATCCAGCGCTTCATAAGTATTGCCGCAACGCCTCGCGATTCCGTGTGTACAGGAATGACACCAGCAGCAGAGCCGCACCCAGAACGATGAAGGTCAAGTAACGGTCCCGCGGGTCCAGTCGCCACACGTCTACCGAGAGAATCTTTCCCACGCACAGCAGCAACAGTCCCAATCCCGTGAGCCGGAAGCTGCGCTCGCCGAGCCACAGCGCGAGCACGAAAACCGCCAAGCCCTCCAAGCCCCACGATAGCGTAACCATGCCATGCCTCATCTCTGTCGCAAGCAGAACCGTCAGCAGGCCAATCGCAATGAAAAACAAAAGTTGCTCGGGACGCCGAACTATACCCTGCAATAGCCGAACAAGTCCGGTCTCTACACTTTCCTCGTTCTTCTTGCGTAGTTGAAATGCGAAAAGCAACGCCGCCAACAGGAGCGCGACAGGTGTACCCACCGTGATCCAGCGGCTTTCCCAAGCTGGCGCCGGAAAGTAACTGCGTTCGTAAAAATTGTGCAGCACCGTGCGGAACAGTACTCCCACCGCAACCATCAATCCCTGGTACAGGAACACTCGGCGCTCGCTGCTCCAGGCTATAGCCAGCAACCCAAAGGCAAGCGCCGCCCACGCGCTCGCCACCCAGTCCGCTTCCAATTCAAAACGCATGAGCGCGGCGAAGGTGATTGTGCCCAGCCAGCAGTAGATGTCGGCCGCTCTGAGTTTGCGCTCCGACTCGACCAGACCCTGGCTGCTCTCGTGCAGCCTCCAATATGTGTAGAAGAAACCCAGCGCCAGCGGAACCGTCGTATAGAACCGCGGGCTGATCTCCCCCGGATTCCCCGCGGCGTTCAGATTCACAAAGAAGATTCGCAGAAAACTGGCGGCAAATAGAGTGTAGCCTTGCAATCGCAGGCTTAGCTTCTTTCGTGCCAGCCCGAGTTCGAACAACACCAACCCTCCAGCCAGCCAGGCATCTGCGACGCTGACCGATCGCAGTTCGTACCAAGCCAGTAGGGCGAGAAGAGAAGACGCCGACCAGGTGTAGGCCAACGCCGCGAGCTGTCCGGAAGAAAATAGACGTCCACCGATCATGGTCCCGCGACCACGATCAGAATCGCCACTCCAGTTCGATGTGATGTAAAGCAGAGCGGAAACAAGCGCAACTGTTACCAGCCGCAACGTCAGGCCGTGATATTTGTCCGTAGCCTCCAGATTGACTGCCAGAACGCGTATTAGAGACGCCAACCCCAGGAAGTTCGCTTGGTATCCCAGTTCTGGGAAGCCAAGGCGGGGTCCAGCCAGCGACAGTCCCAGCCCCAGTGTGCACCAGGCGACTGCCGTCCAGCTCTCCGGGAACGCGATCCACGCTGCGATCAAGAGCATCACTGCAGCGGCATACGACAGGCGTTGCATGACGCGCCGGTCAGGCTCTCTTGTAAACAGGTCAGCCCACCGGCGTAGCACCCAATGCGCGTTTGCATAAAACACCGCGGCCGCCACCACGAAAACAATCGCCAAGCCAAAGTCAGGGCGCAAATCCGCGTCGTCCATGCGCCTGCCGAAGATGCGTGCCGCGTCGACGGCGATCATCTGGCCCGAGACGAGCAGGGCTGCCAGCATTCCGAGCCGACGGAACACAACTTCCTTCGTCCAGACTCCGATCAGCAGCAATGCCTCCGCCTCCAGCAGCCAGAGGACCGACAGGCGCATCCCGGAATAACGGAAGGGAAATGCAGCAATCAAAAGAATCACACCAAGCGTGGACAGCACAATGAAGGCGCTGCGGCGCCGCCGAGTGATCGGAAGTTGCCCCAGCAGCGTCTCGATCGCTCCAATCGCCAGCAACGCCCAGAATGCCCATTCCGGGTGGGTCGATTGATATTTGAACAAGGCCAGCAGCAAAGCAGTATTCAGCAACGCAGCCGCGGTGGAGACGCGCTCCTGCTGCTCCTCGCTCGGCCGCCGGACCACATACGACATGCGGAAGATCAGCCAGTACAATCCTAAAAATTCCCGCACTCGCGGCAAACTCCGGAAACGGATGCCGCTTCCCCTGCATCGGCTCGATGATCGGCCGCAGCCACAGATAATGATTCAGATAGCTGGCCAAGATCCCGAATACTTCCAGCTCGAACCACTGCATGCGCCCTACGATGACTACCAGCCCTGCTGCCAGCACCGCGCCTGCCGAGAGACTGTACACGTTGGAGTGGCTGATCGCGACCGTCAGGAATGCAAGTAGGAACGCCAACCCTGTCACCACCTGCGAGCGATAGTGGAGTGTGTGCGCAACCATAGCCGCCGCCACCGCCAGCATGAGCACCAGATCGACGGCTTGCGACGAAAGCACCTGCGCCGTCGCAACGTGGTACATGGCGTAGGTCGTGAAGAATAGGAGCGCCCAACCACCACCGATCCCTGCGCGCGCCAAAATTCGGTAACGCTCCTTGCGGTCGAACCAGATCCCTGCTCCCAGCATCACGCCACTGGTCATGAATCCCACCAAAACCTTGCCTGCGGGACCGAGCGTCTTGAGTTGGTAGGCGAGAAAGAAAGCAACACCGAGCACGAGAATGACGATACCCAGTTTGTTCAGCCAGTTCGTGCCAAGCATTTCCTCAATGTCGAGAGACGATTTGAGGCGGTCAGCAATCGAGAGATTGATCCCCGCGGTGGCGAAATTCGGGGGAAACACTGGCCCGACTGTCGGAGGAGCAGGCCGCACCGGGGATGTTGTCGCCGACTCGTCTGCTTTTTGCGTTATCCAGTTTTCAGCGATCCGTACCGAGGGGCTAGGCTCGGGAGTAGGCTCAACGACCGGTGGAACAGGTGGTGCAATGACACTTGGCGGGGTAAATGTTGGCGCATACGAAGTCGAACCATGGCGCTCGGATGTCTTTGGAGCGGCCTCTTCGGCGGCTGAACCGGGGCGTTGAGCCTGGAGGGTCCGCACGGTTTGTTCGAGTGTGTATGTGCGGGAGGTCAGCCCCTGCCATCGCTCGTTATCTTCGTCACGTTCGCGCTTCCGTCTGGAGCTAATGCGCCAGACCAGCACCCAGGGTCCGAGCAGCACCAGCAGCACGATCCCGCCGACAAAGACGAAGTCCATCGCGTTTAGAGTTGAACAGAGGAGATTACACGAGTACAGGGGATTCCGCGACAAAATGTGCGAATTAGGGATTCGGGGATTTCACTATCTTTGACAATTACACGGATTGCTCCAGTTTACTTCTCACTAGTCGCAGAGTCGTGAAGAGCGGGCTGCAGAAGTTCCGCCGCGTGACGGGGAGCCGTGAAATTATCCCCCAAGGTCTCAGCCTTGGAAGTGTCAATTTGAGTCGTGGCCCGAACCCTAAACTACTGGGAGTTTGGTGTAGTGATGTGATCTCCTCTCAATGGTGCTTTGCACTCCGCTGCGGAAGCGCTTGGGCCGGTACGTCGGGAGACGGCAAGCCCTGTTGTGACTGAGCCGCGCTTGGTGTCTCCGGTGTTGCTTGCCGCTCGTTGGCAAACCAAGTACCCAAGAAGAAGCCCAATGCGAGGGCGGCACTGGCAACGACAGGCAGCCACATTGTCCAGACCTTGTCTTTCCAGCCTACCAAGTACATCGTCGATCTGTTGCGCTCTTGTAGTCATGCTCTGGAGGAGCGAGTCATTAGCGCTCCTGACCTTTGCGATTACTCCGATGTCAGGGTGAGCTACTTCTCGCAGTATGTTCACAAGTTGCTTCTGAACGGAGTTCATTTCAGAACAAGACTGGTGAAGCGCTCTGGCGGTATCCGGCAGACCGGACTGCTGGAAACACTGTCGCAGACTCTCACCCAGCAGCTTCGCAATTCGAGGCGGGTCCAAACCTCTTTCCAATTCTTTCGGCAATTGCGCAATGCGTGACTCAAGCCGTGGTGTGTACGCTGCCATTCGCTTCTCGACTTCGCCCGCCTTAGATAGAGCATTTTCCAAAATCTTCTGCAAAGACTTCCGTTCTACTGCGATCGCGACTGGTGTTTCTCCGGTGAGCAGCGCGAGGATGCCCATTGCTTCCAGTAGCCGCAGCATCTCGTCGTTTGGACTGAGGGTGCGAGTGTGTGCGATGACCCTGTAGTATTCCGCCTGTCGTTCAGCGGGCACTAGTCCTGCCAGTTCATCGAACAGAGTTTGGTTCTCGGGCTCAGCGCCCGCCAGATTTGGGAATTCCTGATCGGTGCTCATGGCAGAAACATCTCCCCTGCTCGGTCGAATTCGGAGAAGAGCCGCCGTCGATAGCTTTCGGCACGCATCACGATCGAAGCACGCTTCAGTTCGTTGATTGCATTCTGCCTTGTGGCAACCTGGCCAAGACGGACACCATGTTGCCGTGCTGGGTTCTCCAGTTCTGCCAAGCGAAAATCCATGCGAATCACGATCGGCGACAGCGCTTCGCGGAAACGGATTGCCTGCTCAGCCGAGTCCCAGTAGCTGAAGTCTGCTCGTGGACTTGTCGCGTTTTGGACAACCAAGTACTGAGCCCGGTCTTGCAGGCGACTAGCCCATGCAAGGACACTCTCGACGCTCGCCGGGTCCGGCGTCACAACGCCCACGGCAGTGCAACGCGCGCCAGTAGCCGAGACATCCTCGTACATGGCGTCGAACCAATCATTTGCCACCTGGCCCGATCCCGCAGGGTACGCAGACGCCGTATGAGAGTGTGGTCCTTACCTACGGTTCCCGCGAGCACCATGCCGATGATGTAGGCTGGCAAGACTGCTTCGCTGCCCCACCAGACTGCCAATCCCCCCATTGCGAACAGCAGGAAGAGTAAGTCTTTGGCTTCCAGCTCGGAAACACGCCCTCCATATTTCTTGAAGAATCGCGGCGTCAGAAAAGGAAGGATAGCGAAGACAACTACGCTGACCACAACAAAGATTAGCGTTTTGATTGTGAACGGCGAGAAGATCATCCCAAGGCGATCACGGTTCCCAGACCGTTAATGAAGCAGGCGGCGAGCACCGCCTTCCCGAAATCGGTAACGTTGAAACCCAGTTCCAACATCACTGCATATACGACCGCCACAGAGGTCGTCGAAAGGGCAATACCCGCGAGCCAACAGGCACGGCCATCCCAATGCAAGATGTAGCGGGCAACTGCCGTACACCCAAGAAACGGTCCAAAGAAACCCACGAGTCCGACGATGGTGGCTTCTTTCCATTTCGTCCGGAAGATTTGGGGATCGAGTTCGGCGCCGGCGAGAAACGTAAGAACAATGTCGCCCGTACCGGCGAGAAAGCTGATCCGGCTTGTCTTGCCGCCAAGTTCAGTGTGTACGGTGAACTCCTTCACCTTTTTGCGACATCTTCAGTACAACAAAAGACCCGTATGGAAGTCAACGTATCTATCTCAATCATTTTGTCACCCGGTTGGGTACGATCCGGCTGCGCATTGCGCGCACTCGGGGAAAAAGTTTTCTGCCGCGCGGGCTGGAACCATTTCAGCGGCGGGCCGAAGACGTGGCCATGTTGATCCGCGAGGCCTTTCTGCGCGGCATCTCGACCCGGCAAGTGGGACGGGTGGTGGCCACGCTGAGCGGCGAGGTGGTGAGTCCGCAGACGGTGTCGAAGTTGACTCGCGACTTGGACGACGCGGTGAAACAGTTTCATCAGGCGCGTCTTGAGCGACGACTATGCTTATCTGTTCTTGGACGGAGTGAGCCTGCGGTGCGGCGTCCGGCGGGGCGCAAGCGGGTGCAGATGCTGGTGGCCTACGCGGTGCGGCGCGATGTCACGCGTCACCTGCTGGCTTTTTTGCGCAGCCAGGGCGAGAGCCAATCCGACTGGGAGAGCCTGCTCCAGTATCTCTACCGGCGCGCACTGGAAGGCAAGCAACTTCGGCCTGATCGTCACCGACTTCGAACCTGATTTATCGGAACCCGAATTAAGCTGCCGCGAAATGTGCGCGAAGATCGTCGGCGATGTGCTCTGGCGCTCGATCGACCGCCGCTTCCCAGTGCAGCCGTTCCATGTGCATTGCGTCGCTCCGGTGGTAAGGGAGCATGGCCGTGCGAGTGATCATCGACAGATGCACGCACCAACCACGCGAGGCGTTGAGCGGCCCCGAATAAAGCGCCCAGTTAAAACTGTTGTACCCCGTTGATTCGTACCACTGGAGGACGCGCGCGATACCAGCGGAAAGCGAATTCAAGTCGTCATCCGTGAGGTCGAGAATGGTTTCGCAGCCCGAAACGACTGCCCTCACCTCATTGAAGCCGATCGGAGCAAAAGCAGTAATCCACGTGGTCCGGCCAACCCGACCCACGAAACGCAGTCCACGGGTTTCTTCGGTTTCCGCCAAGTCTTCCCAATACGACCGGCCATGGGCGGTCCAGTAAGCGATGCTGGCCTCAAGCTCCAACCGCATGAGAGTTGTCGGGTGAGGATCGAGATACACTTGCGCATGCGGATGGGACAGCGATCCGCCGGACGGATACAAGTAATTCATGTTGTAGGCGCAATTCTCGGCTTTCGGATCGAAAGCGTGCACCTTGCGGACGTAATCCACGGCAACTGACAGGTTGTCAAACAGTCGTTGGGGCGTAAATCCGTCCAATGCAAGCCAATGCGGTCGCGAGAAAACCGCGACCGCAGCATACTGAGAGTAAGGAACGAGGTTGGGAAACAACACCGACTCTCCCCGCTCTAGGCGTCCGCCGTGGTGAATTGCCTCCAACACTTTGGGAGTGACTCTGCCGATTCTATCTGGGCAGAACGGGCAGTTTGGGTTCGGAGCTTGAAGAGGAGCGAGCGCGCCCTCATCAGCCTTCGAGAGTACGACACCTTCGGCAATACGAGACGAGGTCCCCAGCAGCGGGTCAAACCGGACTTCCAGAGACTTCATCATCTCTGATCCATCGGGCGAGAGAAAACGTGCTCTGATTTGCTCCGAGTGAAAGCGGATTGGGCTGGTCTCGTCTTCTTTGCTTACGGCGAAGGCTGGGTCCAAGGACTACCTCCCTTGACTCGAAATTACTCCGCGGGGCTGCGAAACTGTGACAGAATGTTCTCACATCTCGCAGACGATCGCCTTTTTCGGAGGCGTCTTCTAATCCTCGCAATCACTCCGCGAAATCCGCGGAAGCGTATCGCAACCTGGTTGGGCACATCGCGAGTCACGCTGGTGCGGTTGCGTTTGCTCCGGATGATCGGCTCGCGCCCGAACATCCGTTTCCGCCAGCTCCGGAGGACGTCCGTAACTAATTGAAAGCAAAGGGTACGGATGGCTTCCTGAGCTCCCTAAAATACCCTCGGTAACGCTTATCGAACCCACAACGCTGCCCTCGTTGCCAGTACCGAAGCGGGGGCAGGGTTTCTTACCCCAACCTGCTGCGGAACGGCAGAAGATCGGCAAGTTTCTCGCGGGTGCTGTTCCTTTTTCCGTTTTCCGTTGTGTTGACACCAAAGCTCGACTAGCCGAATCTAATATCTCCGGGAAGGACAATTCATGGAGAGAGCGATCCAGTTTCCGGCAAAAGTCCTGTCGCAGGAGAGACCGGCGGAACACGAATCGGGGCTATTTTCGACCGAGTCTGTCCTTAATCTGCAGAGATTGATTTTTGCTGGCTCTCCGCTGTCCGAAGTTCTAACCAACATTGCTCAGTTGGTTGAAGCGCAAGCCGAAGGTATGTGTTGCACGATCTGGCTTCCCGACGAAGACGGAAAGGAACTCCATTGCGTCGCTGCGCCCAGTATTGCTGGGTTCAGCGCCCGTGTAGGAGCCATGGCTGTTTGTCCGAAAGGGGCATCCTGCGGCACCGCGGTTTATCGGAAGGAGGCAGTGTATGTAACCGACATCCTGACCGACCCCATCTGGGACGATTATCGTGATCGCCTCTCGCCTTATGGAATTCGTTCCGTTTGGTCTCGCCCGCTGTTCACGAGCGAAGGCAAGGCGCTCGGTACTTTTTCAATCAATTATCGCGAACCACGTAGCCCCTCTGCCAACGAACTCCAGCTGATCGAGGACGCCAGCCACATCACCGGAATCGCGATCGAGCGCCACATGAACGAACAAGCGCTGCGGCGCGAACGCGATCGGCTGCGATTACTTCTGGAAATCACAAGCAGCGTCACATCCAGGTTGGACCTTCGGCAGATGGTCGAGGCACTTTCGACGAATCTATTCAGGGTAATGCAATGCGACGTGTCCGCCTTGCTGCTACCCGACCCCGATAGCGGGGCGTTACGTGTCACGATCCTGCAGAATCAGGACACAAGAGGTCCCTTCCGCGAAGGCTCGTTGGTACCCATGAATAGTTCGATTTCGGGTCAGGTATTGCGGCAGGGCAGGAGCATCCGTGTCGACAGCTTCGAACAGATGCGCAAGGATCCTGCGATCTACGGGAATCCTGACGGCCTGCTTCTTTATGAGGACGTGATCGAGGAAGGCCTCAGGACGGGGTGCTATCTTCCGCTCATCGGCCGTAACCGTGTGGTCGGGGTTCTGATGCTTTGTAGGCGTTCGGACAATCATTTTGCGGAAGACGACGTCATTCTGCTCGAGCAGGTGGCCTGTCAGGTTGCGATTGCAGTTGAGAACACATTGGAGTACGAACAGGCGACAAAGGACCGAGACAAGGAGACAAAACGAAGACGCTATCTGGAGGAAGAAATTCGCGCCGGGTTAGGAGAAATCGTCGGAGACAGCCCCGCGTTGAAGACCGCTCTGAGCATGGTATCTGTCGTTGCGCCTACGGATTCTGGCGTGCTTATCCTCGGCGAGACGGGCACTGGCAAAGAACTGGTTGCGCGGGCGGTACATAAGCTGGGCAGTCGCAGTGAAAAGGCATTCGTAAAACTGAACTGCGCCGCGATCCCGCTTGGACTTCTGGAGAGTGAGCTTTTCGGACACGAAAAAGGAGCCTTCACCGGCGCCATCGCCCAAAAAACTGGGCGGTTCGAACTCGCCGACAAAGGCACGCTTTTTCTTGACGAGGTTGGGGATATCCCTCTCGAACTTCAGGCGAAGCTCCTCCGCGTTCTACAAGAGCAGGAATTCGAGAGGCTCGGCAGCAACCGTACGCATAAGGTTGACGTTCGCCTGATCGCGGCCACGCATCGGGACTTGCCCACCATGGTCAAACAAGGGACGTTTCGCGAAGACCTTTACTATCGTCTGAAAGTATTTCCCATCCACGTCCCCGCACTCCGACAACGCACGGAGGATATTCCGAGATTGGTGCGGCACTTTACGGGGCTCTACGCTCAACGCATGAACAAACGAATTGACGTAATCCCTCCAGATACCGTGGCCGCGTTGGTGCGATACCAATGGCCCGGCAACGTCCGTGAATTACAGAACTTTATTGAACGGGCTGTGATTCTCTCGCCGCAGTCAGTATTGCGCGCTCCAACTTCTGAACTGGAGCCGTTTCAGCCCCATGAGAGATCCAATGTCGTCACTCTGCATGGTCTCGCGGAGGTAGAGCGCGATCATATCCTTCGTGCGCTGGACGCAAGCAACGGGGTGATCAGTGGCGCGGCGGCGCGCTTAGGAATGAAGCGAACGTCATTGGCCTATCGGATGAAGAAGCTTCGCATTCGCCGGCCCGCTGCGGTCCCACAGAAACGCAGCGCCAGTGAGGACGCTGGCGACAACTCACTTTCCTAGCCATTAATAGCAACCACATATCAGTAGATCCGACGGAAATCCGTCAGCGGCGGACATCCGTCGGAAATTTGTCGGCTTCGATTCGGGATTCTAAAAACCCCCTTCCTCCAAAACTTCAATCGCCAGAATGATTTGGGTTTGAATGCACTCTCTTCCAATGAGCTATGCCTTTTTTGGCATTCCACCTGCCCTAAAAACTAAGAGGGGAGCGCATGATTTTATGAGTGATGCGACGTTACGGACAGCAACAAAACAGCTAATGCAGAATCAGGACGACGCTCGATTCGACGTACCTACTACATCCATCCATAGGGTCGAAGCCGATGGCGTGCAGGTCTTTTATCGCTCAGCCGGCAAAGCAAACGCACCGGTTGTTCTCTTGCTGCACGGATTCCCAACGTCATCTTTCATGTTCCGCGAACTCATTCCGCGCCTGGCTGATGACTACCGCGTGATTGCGCCGGACATTCCGGGTTTCGGATTCACTGAGGTTCCGTCTGAACGGCAATATTCGTACACCTTCGATCGATTGGCGCTCACGATCGACTCCTTCACGCGGGCACTCAAAATCGACCGCTATGCAATCTATGTCTTCGACTACGGTGCGCCGACAGGATTCCGTTTGGCGATGGCTCACCCTGAGCGCGTCACAGCGATCGTTTCGCAAAACGGAAACGCCTACGAAGAAGGCCTGGGCGAGGCTTGGGGCCCGATCCGAAAGTATTGGGTATCACCCACGGCAGAAAATCGCGACCTCCTCCGCCAAAGTGTCTTGACCGCGGGTGGAACCCGATGGCAGTACACTCACGGCGTCGCGAATCCGGAGTCCGTTCCGCCTGAGTCATACACGTTGGACACGGCTTTGCTCGAACGGCCAGGGAACAAAGAGATTCAGCTCGATTTGTTTTTGGATTATGCGTCGAACGTAAAGCTTTATCCGAAGTTCCAGGAGTATTTCCGCAAATCGAAACCGCCGCTGCTTGCGATCTGGGGCAAAAACGATCCTTTCTTTATTCCCGCCGGAGCACAGGCCTTTCGAAAGGACCTTCCGAACGCGCAGGTCCAATTCCTCGATACTGGACACTTTGCGACTGAGACACACGTCGTAGAAATTGCCGCGGCGATGAAAAACTTCTTCGCCGCGAATGGCGTAGACCGGCTGAAAACAGAACGAACGGCCTAGCGATCAATACATTTTGTTCATTTCCTCACAGAGGTAATCGGAACGAGGAGGAAGGTATGAAACGTCGGAGCTTTCTTGGCGCGCTCACGGCTGCATCTCTAGGTGTTGTAGTCGATGGCTCTGTCACTAAATTCGCGCGCGCGCAAAACACCGCACAGGCTGCCGCGAACTCACAGGCCTCCAAGACAAGCAGATTCCCTCCGAACGCCGCAATAATTCTGGTACATGGGGCGTGGGCCGACGGCTCGTGTTGGCGCAACGTCATTCTGCCTCTGCAAAAGCGCGGTCTTCACGTCATCTGCGCGCCGATCCCGATGACCTCCTTAACCAACGACGCTACCGCCTTGAGCCAGGCACTGGAACGGACCGGCGGCCCCGTGGTCCTGGTGGGACACGCCTACTCTGGCGCAGTGATCGCTGCCGTGAGGGACGATCGAGTCAAGTCTCTTGTCTATATCGCGGCGCTCGCGCCCGATGAGCGCGAGACCGTGGCCCAGGTTTTCTATCGCGACCCAAAGCCCCCGGAATCGCCGAAGCTGGCCCCCGATTCTCACGGCTGGATATGGATTCCCGACGGTGGCTTTCAACGCGCGGTCGCCCACAAGGCTTCCGCCGAACAAACAAGCATTGCAAATGCCGTGCAACGGCCAATCGCAGTTCAGTGCATTCAGGAGGCTGCTCCGATGCCGGTATGGAGGACGAAACCGTCGTGGTTCCTGATCGCCGAAGAGGACCGCATGATCAATCCGATGACGCAGCATTTCATGGCCGATCGTATGCGCGCGAAGGTTCGTTCCTATCCTGTGGACCACAGCCCGATGTACTCCGAGCCGCGTTTTGTAATCGACATAATCGTGGAGGCGGCGCGTGAAACCTTCTCGTCATAGGCTTTTTTCGAAACGAAATCGGATTTCTGATTGGAAGAAACAGTGAATACGGTCACGGCAAAATCGGTCGCCATCGTCACAGGGTCAAGTCAAGGCATTGGCCGGGCCACAGCCCTCCGGTTGGCGCGCGATTTCTCAGCCGTCGTGCTGGTGGCAAGGGATAAGGACAACCTGGAAAAAACTGCGACGGAAGCAAAGTCCCTTGGCGCTGAAACGATGGTATCGGGCTTCGACCTGCGTCAGCCACAATCAGCACGAAACATTGTCGAGGGAACGCTCGAACGCTTTGGCCGAATCGATGCCCTGGTCAACATTGCGGGCGCAGTCCCGCAGATTGACTTGTTCCAGATGACGGATGCGCAGTGGGACGATGGCATGGCGCTCAAGCTAAACGGTGCGCGTCGCTTGACGATAGAGGCTTGGAATGCTTTGAAGGCTTCCAAGGGCTCTGTCGTGTTTATCTCCGGAAGCGCGGCCTTCGATCCCAAGCCCGGATATGCGGCGGTTGCAACCATCAATGCAGCTATCAACGCATTAGCGAAGGCATTCGCGGAACAAGGAATCAAGGATGGTGTGCAGGTCAACAGCGTAGCGCCTGGGGCAGTGATGACCGGACGCCGGCGAGCCTTCTTTGAAAGTTGGGCGCCTGCGCACAATCTCACAGTCGAAGAGGCAATCAGGAAATTCCCGGAGCAGGCTGGCATTACCCGCTTTGGAAAGCCAGAGGAGATTGCCGACCTGATGAGTTATCTGGTATCCCCGGCGGCGAAGTGGATGACCGGAGCTTCTGTCCGCATGGACGGCGGCGAGATCAAGACCATCTAGGACCAGAGTGAGGAGGTAGCAATGGAGCGTCGAAGTTTTCTTGGCAGCCTCACAGCCGCATCTTTCGGTGCCCTGCTGGAGAACTCTTTCGCCATACCGGTACCACCGAACTCAAATAAAACTGGAGGACGTATGGCTGGCCGGGATTCTTTCGAGTCGTCTCTTGTCGAGGTTTCAGGAAACACGATTTTCATGCGCCGCTATGGAAAGGGACCAGCCATTCTCATGGTGCACGGATTCCCGCGCACAAGCCTGATGTGGCGATTTCTCGCGCCCAAACTGGGGGAGAATCACACCGTGATTTGCGTGGACCTGCGCGCCTATGGCGGCAGCGGCATCCCTGCTTCTACCGACAATCACTTTCCTTATTCCAAGCGGGCAATGGCGAAGGAATTGGTCGAAGTGATGGACAAGCTCGGCTTTCCGACCTTCACACTGATCGGCCATGATCGCGGAGGACGCGTTTCCTACCGGTTGGCCTTGGATCATCCGAAGAGCGTGGAGCGTTTAGCCGTATTCGATGTGATTCCGATCTTGGAAGCATGGAACCGATCCGATGCGCGTTTCGCTCAGACCTACTGGCCCTGGATTTTGCTGTCGCAGAAGCAGCCGCTCCCGGAGAATTATCTGCTCGGCGCTCCCGAGGCTGTCTTCCATAACCCGTTCGGCGAAGGTTCCTTCGGGCAAGAGGTTCTCGACGAATACCTTGTAACCTTTCGCGATCCGGGCCGCGTTCATGGCATCTGCGAGGAATATCGAGCGGCCGCGACGATCGATGTCGAACACGATCATGCCGACAAGCAAGCGTCAAAGAAGATCGAATGCCCGATGCTGCATCTATGGGCCGAGGGCGGCCCACTCGACACTTTCTACGCCAAGGACGGAGGGCCACTAGGAATTTGGCGGCAATGGGCTCCAGAGGTGTGTGGGCAGGCGATGAAGGGTGGCCACTTCTTTCCGGAAGAGAATCCTGACGATACCGCAGTTCTCGTCACGCGGTTCCTTTCTGCATAAGCCATCGATCGCCATATTTCTTGGTGCCCATTCAAAACGGACTAGCCCCAGATGCCTGACGTAAAGAAATAAACAAAGGAGCTGAGGAAAATGAAAAAGTGGAAGCTTATCATCCCTACTGTCGCGGTCGTGGCTTTTCTCGCTTGGTATGTATTCCGGCCCGAACGGCTTGTGGTTAATCGGCGTGTCGATGAGGCCATGCCAGCCGCGCAAGGTAGCTCGTCGCCGCAGCCTCTTATCTCCGGACAGTTCTACAGCATCTTGCACCCGACCGCAGGCACCGCAACTATCTACCAGATGGGAGATGGCACTCGTGTTCTTCGCTTTACGGACTTCAGCACATCAAACGGCCCTGATGTGCACGTCTACATGGTCGCCTCCGGCGATGCAAAGGACGCAGCGACGGTGCAACAGGCTGGTTTCATCGATCTGGGAGTCATCAAGGGCAACCTCGGCGACCAAAATTACACACTTGGTACCGACTTGGACTTGTCCAAATACCGCGCAGTCTCCATTTGGTGCAAACGATTCAGCGTGAATTTCGGAGCCGCTGCGCTGAGACCGACGCAGGCGGCGCAGAATCACTAGGATCGCCGACCAGATTTTATGAGCTTCGCCGCTCAAGTGGACGGGAACTTCACGCAGAACGCTATGCTGGCGAAGCTGACGTCATTGTTTGGACTGCTGGCACTGGTGCTGGCCTCAGTTGGAATTTATGGAGTGACCGCATACCCGGTGGAAAGACGGGCCGGCGAAATTGGCATTCGCATGCTGTGGGCGCGGGCCGGTTGAATATTCTAAAGTTGGTCCTGCGCGGAGCGTTCGTGCAGATCGAAATCGGAATGGCAATCGGCATTCCGGCAACCATTCTGGCGGGATATGCGATGGCGGCTAAATTGTTTGGAGTAAAACCCTACGCGTCGGATATCTTGCTGGTGACAACGATCGTGCTGAGCCGGCAACTCTGGCCGCGACCTTTCTGCCTGCCAGCAAGGCCGCGACCCTAGAGCCAATTCGTGCCCTGCGGACGGAGTGATTGCCTCACTCACCTGGCCCGGACCAGATGCCGATGTTACTAGCTGGCTCGAATCGCCACGCAAAGTCTCTCTGTTATAATCAAAACGCCCTGATGGTTTCGTTTCACATCCGTGCGGAAGTGGTGGAACTGGCAGACACACCATCTTGAGGGGGTGGCGCCGAAAGGCGTGGGGGTTCAAATCCCCCCTTCCGCACCAATGCATTTATTCTCAGCAATTTAGGACCACTGATTCCCATGATTATCCTGGTAACGATTATCCACGTAATGGTCTGTCTGTTTCTGATCATCGTTGTTCTACTGCAAAGCGGTAAAGCTGGGGACATTTCGGCTGCCTTTGGCGGCCAGGGCAGTCAGGCGGCATTTGGTCCGCGTGGTGCGGCGACAGCGCTCTCCAAAGCCACTACGGCATCAGCCGTTCTGTTTATGCTGACGTCCGTGACACTTTCCATTTACTCCATCAAGCGCGGCGGACCAAGCTCAGTTTTGCAGGGCGTGAAATCCGCACCGGTTAAGACACAGCCCGCCGGGCCAGCGCAAGCACCCAAAACTCCTCCGACGCAGAAGTAGAACTGCAGAAGAAGCTTTGGGAATTCTCGCGGTGCATTTTGCCATCGAACGGAGTTCAAGGCCAGAGAGGCTTCCTTTTCTAGGAGTCCTCCCGTGCAGTTTCTCCTCGCTCCCTTTGCGGGTTTTGCTGTAATTGTATTTCCGTCATGCGAGTGCTAACATCCATTTTGTCAGCATTTATAGCGGGAGGTACGTAATATGTCGGATCGAGATGGCAACAGCTTTGTGTGGTTCCTCGCGGGTTTGGGGGTAGGTGCATTGGCTGGAGTTTTGTACGCGCCGCGTTCCGGCAGCGAAACCCGAGAGGCGCTGCGCGCTCGGGCCGAAGAAGGGCGTGACTACGTGAAGACGCGGGCGCGGGATGCCCGCGAACAAGCATCCGGATGGGTGGATCGCGGTCGCGACGCGGTTAATCAGCAAAAAGACCAATTCCGTGCAGCCTACGAAGCTGGACGCCAGGCGTATCAAGAGGCAACGAGCGAGACCGGAGCTGGAGCACCCAAGAATCTGTAGCGTATTGGTTCTCCGATGAGTGACACCGTCACTCAGGCCTGTCGTAAGCGGGAATTAAAGAGAGCGCTCTTATGGAAAACCTCATTCCGCTATTCGTTGCCCTGACGGGAGCGGCAGTGGTGCTGCAGGCCGGCCTGCTTGCTGCAATGTATCTGGCGATGCGCAAGACCAGCACTCGCGTGGAGACGCTGGCGGACGAAGTAAAAACCAAGGCTCTGCCTACTCTTGAAACCGCGCAGTCGATGCTCGCTGAAATTCGACCCAAAGTTGAAGCGATCGCAGACAATTTGATGGCAACCAGCACGGTAGTGCGCGACCAAGCTCAACGCATCGATGCTGCAGTGAATGACTTGGTGGATCGCGCGCGCCTGCAAGTCATCCGTGCTGACGACATGCTTACCCGTACGCTCGACCGAGTAGAAGAGACCTCCGAAATCGTACAGAAGACGGTAACCTCTCCCGTCCGTCAAGTTTCCGGTGTGATCAAGGGCGTCACGGCTGGACTGGAGTTCCTGATCGGCAACCGCGGCAAGAATGGCGGCAGCCGCGAAGGGCGCAGGCCCGTTCCTCAGGACGAGATGTTTATTTAGCTCTCTCCCTGGCACGATTTTTGCGCGTGATGGTAATCTGGATTTCATGTTTCGCTCTTCCCGACTTCCCTTCCCTGCATTCCTCCTGACTCTGCTGGGAGTGTTCATTGCGAGCACATCTGCCGTTCTGGCCCGCTCTTTTGCGGCCGATGAGCAGCGGGTCCCTTATAGCAATAAGGAGAAATCGATCGTCGAGCAACTGCACCATCTTCGCAGCCTGCCCGATGAAGATCGTGCCCACACCACCAAAGAATTGGCGCTGCAGATTCGTCAACTGCCCCTGACCCCCAACAAAGTGAAGCTGGCGGGGGGCTTGGCGATTCTTTCGACGGAAGGTGACTTCGGCCATGACACTCTGCAGGAGGTCGCCACTACGCTAGCGACGGCTTTGCACGAACAGCCGCAGCCTGACAAGAATGGTGAGCCGGACTCCCAGTACCTCGAACTGGCCTCCCTGGTGCGGTACGAGCATGTGGAGGTGAAGCTGGATACTCCGCAGTTTGCTGCAGCCATGGCCAAACTTGAGTCGGATGACGCCAAACGCCAGCAAGCCGACTTCACGCTTAGCGATCTGCAGGGTAAAAGCTGGAATCTCAAGACGCTGCGCGGCAAGGTGGTCCTGGTGAATTTTTGGGCAACGTGGTGTCCGCCGTGTCGAAAGGAAATGCCCGACCTGGAATCGCTTTATCTCAAATTCAAAGATCAAGGATTTGTCGTGCTAGCCGTTTCTGATGAGAGCGCTATCAAAGTGAATAAATTCCTGGCGGCGCGAAACTTCACGTATCCCATCCTGCTTGATCCCGGCCGGAAGGTAAGTGAACAGTTCCAGATCGATGGTCTCCCGAAGAGTTTCGTTTTCGACCGAGAAGGCAAGCTGGTGGCTCAGTCCATCGACATGCGCACTCGGAGTCAGTTCCTCGAAATGCTCGCTCAGGCGAAACTGCAGTAGCGAAACGAAAATGCGCTATCTGGTTCGAGCTCGAGTGAAACCTGGTCGCAAATGCGATCTTCTGAAAGCCATCGAGAATGAAACTCTGGGCCAGGGCTCGGTCGCCGAAGGCGAATATCTGCGAAATATGGGCGAAGCGCAGGTCTGCGCGGACGATACGGTGCGCTGGGTGGAAGTCTGCTACTGTCCTACACCGCTGCAAGAAGAGCGCCCCTATTGGGAAGCATATTTTGATCTCACCCGCGTGCAGGATGCGCACGATCGGCGGAAATGCCGGGACGAGAATGGAAGCGAACCGTGGGCGTGCGGCGACTGCGATTGCACCAAGCGACTGGAACTAAAGCTAAAAGCGTCCGGCGCACCTTTCCTTAATTCTCTGCGCGCAAACGGCGATTCGACGTAACGCGGTTCGCCGATCGAATCGTTCCCTCCTACTCAAGCTGGGCCAAAGTTGATTCCAGTTGTTTCAAGTCCTGCGCTACTTCCCGTAGATTGAAAACAAATGACCAGAAGGGCAACATGCGATCGAGGGTGAAGGGCGCAGTGACACGCTGCTCGCGCAGTTGAGCCAGATTGGAGTCGAGATCGCGCACTGCTCGCTCTAACTCCCCTGCTGAAGCTACCGTCTTGCTTCGGGCACGAACTGCGTCGGCCAAGTCGGAGAAAGCGCGGGCCGTACACTCCACCAAAGCTGGGAGCGACGGCAGGAACTTGGGTTGTACCTGCGCATGAATGTAAAGGCCACGATCCTCGGCCATGGCGGTCAAACGGCGACGAAGCTGGTCGCTTTGATCAACGAAGGTTTGAAACGCTCCCTGATTGAAGCGCGCGAACGAGATTTCGCTCCGAGCCTCATCCATTTGCTGAGTGACGCCGCGCCGCAGATCGTGCAGTTGCCGGTCGAACTGAAGAACCTGCTGTTCGTTATTCGCTCCCTGCAATGCGGCTGCGACGATAGCGCTGTAAAGAACGCCGGTGCCACGAAGAATGTCGGACATTTTGTTGCGCAGGGCCACGCGCGCATGCACCGGCCAGAACAGCACACTCACAGCAAACGCAACCACGGCTCCGAGCAGCGTGTAAGCCACGCGCAACCACGCGAAGTGCCAAGGCTCCGCAGCGCCGCCAAACACCAGAACCAAAGCCGCGGTGAATCCCGCCGCGCTGAAGCTGGGATGCAGCGCCGTGAGGTAAGCAAAGAACGACGCCAGGATGAAGATGGCGATCCCCGCTTGCACGACCCCAGGACCTAACAAAGGAAGCATCAGCGCCGCCCCCAGCGCGCCGCAGGTGGAGCCGATGGTGCGATAGAGTGCTGCTTTCCAGGACGCGCCGACATTGGCCTGCGTCACCACCAGCGCGGCAAAAACCGCCCAATAGCCTTGCGGAAGATTCCAGCCGACGTAGATGGCATACGTGATGGTGCCGGCGAGGCCGGTCTTGATTCCCTGCTTCAGGGAGCTGGATTCGCGGCTCCAGAACGATGGAGCGGATGGAAACGCCGGGCTTGCAGGAAGTGGCAAGGAGGGGCTTGAAGATGCCATGCGGGAGATTATATGGGCATCGATCACTCCCTGCGAGTGAGCCGCTGGGACGGGCCCATTACGCGCTTTGCCAGAGTGATATTATGCACGGCATTGCGCATGGAGCGTATGCTGCCACCCGAGAGGCCAAAGTCGAATGTTGTCTGGATGGTACTATTCGCAATTGCTCTCTTGGTGTCTCTTCCCGAGACTGCTGAACCACAAAAGTCCGGCAGTATAACTGTTGCACGAGCCCCTTCGTTGCTGAAGGATCTTCCTTCCAAGATCGAAACCTTGGATACGCGCTACCGTTTCGATAGTGACGGCACAGGGCGCAAAGAGGTCATTGGGAAAATTCGTATTCTGAACCAGATGGGTGTTTTACAGCGGACCCAGATGACCTTTGAATATCAACCCTTCAGCGAGGATCTCGAGGTTTCCTATCTCCGGGTGAGAAAGAAGAGCGGTATGGTCATGAGTGTCGAGGCATCCACCACCCAGTCGCCTCCAGGCAGGGCAACGAATGCCTTCGTTAAGGTCTGCCCGTTGGCCGTTGCTAACTTTACGCCAGTCGGCCAAAGACAAACTCGGTGTAAGCGCTCCCGTTGTAGTGCCCCACCATCCGACCCATGGCATCAGAGGTTATTGTAACGGTCTCCGCGCCAGTGCTGACGGTGAGTGTTTTCCCGTAGGCGTCCCAAGTGTACGTATTCAGGTTGTCGGTGAGCAGATCTCCGTTCGCATCATACTTCACACTCACCCCGGGAATTGAATAAAACTGGTTGGTAGCCGTGTAGATCGGGGCAAACGTAAGCCCGTTGGACCCCGTAGGTACGGTTTTTGTAATGTTACCGAACGGGTCGTAGGTAAAATTCTGGGTCCAAAGGGTTCCGCAATTTGCCGAGGAAATGCGCGACACATCGTCATAAAGATAGTTGCACGTCTGGCTGTCGGCGGCATTAATCTGGTCGGAGATCGCCAACTTTTGCAACGTGCCGTTGCTGCTTGTCTACACGCCCGGAGCCACACCATTGTCCGCACTAATGACCGCGCAGCGCGAACCTGCGCGTATTCACCTACATTCATTACTTCGAAGGAAAACGGCGACGGGGATCACCGCACATAACTTGGAAAGCGACAGACCTGTAAGTCCCCTTCGCAGATAGCACGGCACCTTAGCCAAAGAGCGCTGTGGATGTCAACAACAAAATTAAACAATCTTTCCTCGCCATCGTGCCCTTGCCCGGCAACTCCTTTCAGGGGAGAGGGGACTGCCTACCACAGGAACCTATGGATCGATCCACATCTGCCGGGGCGACAGGGAGGCCAGCCAAAACTCTAACGAAACGTCATTGCGTAAAGAGAAGTGACGCGGTAAAGTCTCAGCCAACTTCCGTTTATTGCTCGAGACCTCGATTCGAAACCCGCCGCGCTCACCAGAGCCTTCACTGACTCAGCCGATATGCCATTCCGGCCTTTGTCTGGCCGATGCTGGTCATTCATTGGATCCTCCGCGATCGACTTCGCATTGTCCTGAGCGGCGGCTTTGAGCCGCGGCCCCGGAGGGCCAGTTTGTCACGCACGTGATGGCTGGCCCAGAATGACTTCGTTTCCGGCCTAGGAAGGCGGGCCGAAAAGTATCTTTATCCAAATCTTGACAATTCGCTGCTTGCGCGTGATAGTTAGTGACTGACAGTCGTATATGAGCATAAGTCACTTATGACTAAAGGTCATGCGTCCAACTCCGCTGCATTCATCGAAGCTCTCGCTTCCGAAAATCTGCCGCACTTGCGGGGCATGGGACGCCGCCAGCGTCGTGGCGCCGAAACTCGGGTACGCTTGTTCCATTGCGCGATTCAGCTTTTTGCCGAGCGCGGCTACCCCAATGTCACGGTGGAAGACATCACCGAAGCCGCGGATGTCGGCAAGGGCACGTTCTTCAACTATTTCGAAAGCAAGGATCACGTATTGGGCGTGATGGCCGAAATCCAGTTAGGCAAGGTGAAGGAAGCTCTGACCATGGCCGAAGCCGGCAAACAGAGGATTTGCTCGGTGTTGCGTCATCTGTTTCTTCGCTCCGCGCAGGAACCCGGGCGCAGTCCCGACCTCGCCCGTGCGCTGCTTTCTTCCTTTCTCGCAAGCGAGGGCGTGCGCCGTCTTATGGCTCACAACTTGGCGTCCGAAGGCCGCAAGGTGCTGTCTCAAATCGTAGCGGCGGGGCAAAAACGCGGAGAGATCGACGCTCGCCTCAAGAAAGAGAAGGTTGCCCTTCATATCCAGCAAGCGTTTATGGGAACGCTTCTGCTTTGGTCGCTTGAGGGCCAGCCTGCGCTCGAAGCTTGGGCCGAAGAAAGCTTTCAACACTTTTGGAGGGCGGTCGCCGCCCCGGGTCAAGAGCAAAAGCGATGAAACGCAATTTCCGAACTATCATCATGCTATCGCTGACAAGCCTGATCAGTGCTGCGACCAGTTCTAGCCAGGTATCGGCGCCCTACCGCCTCACGTTGCGTGAAGCGGTTCAGAAAGCAGTGCAGAACAATGTCAATGCGCTTACCGCCTGGACTCAGGTCAACGAAGCCGAAGCCGTCAGCACGCGCTACAAATCTGCTCTGCTTCCACATGTGGTGGCAGAAAGCTACGCCAACTTGCAGCGGATCTCCCTGGACGCCTTCGGGATTACCGGACTTCCGGCAGTCGTCTTGCCGGAAGTCACCAAACCGTTTTCCAATTACGATTTTCACTTCGGCGCCCAGCAGTACCTGGTCGATCTGCATAGTTATCGTGAATGGAAAGCCAGCGAACACATCGTTGATGCCGGCAAGTTGGGTTATGAGGGTGCGTGTGATCTCGTCATCCTGGCCGTTGCCGAGCTCTATCTGAAGAGCCAATCCGCCGTGGCGCGCATCGACGCCGCCCAATCGCGGGTTACCGAGTCCGATGCCTTGTACAAACTGGCGAAAGACAAGCACGACGCCGGAACTGCGACCGGCGTGGACGTGCTGCGTGCCCAGGTGCAACTGGCGAATGACAAGCAGGCTCTGCTGGTCGCGCAGAATCAATACAAACAGTCGCTGGTCGCTCTTGCACGCAACCTCGGCATGAGTCCGGGCGCGCCATTGGAACTCGCTGACCCGCTGCGCTACCGTCCCTTGCCCCAGCTCCGAGCTGAGAGTCTTGTGCCCTCGGCACTTCTGGCGCGGCCCGACTATCTGGCACTTGCCAGCCAACGCCAGGCATTGGTCGAGCAACAGCGCGCCAATCGTGCTCGCTACTATCCCAAGTTCAGCATCAGCGGAGGTTATGGCGAGCTTGGCCGCAATCTTGGAGGCCTCAACGGCGTAGGCATCGTTCAAGGCCAGGTCGACATTACGGTGTTCGATCGCGATCGCAGCGGCGAGGCGCAGCAACTCGCCAGCCAACTGAAACGCGTCGATTATCAGATCGCCGATCTGCGGCGCGGCATTGAAGAGGAGATTCGTGAGGCGCTGCTGAATATCCAGTCTGCTGCCGAGCAGGTGGCCGTCGCCAAGGAAGGGCAAGGTCTCGCGCAGCGTGAACTCGAACTCGCGCAGGATCGTTTCCAGTCGGGAACGACGAATAATGTCGAGGTGGTCACCGCCCAGGACCAACTCGCACGCGCCCTGGAGAATTACATTCTTGCCGTCTCCAGCCACACCGACGCGAAGTTTGGGCTCGCAGCGGCCTTGGCAGAAACGAAGACCATTGGAGAGTAACTGCCAATTCCTTGAAAGATCTGTCGACCGGGCGATGATCCATGTTCACATGATCCATGTTCACGCCCTAGAGAGCTGAGGCCATGAAACGACGTTTACCAATCTTGATCCTGCTAACCGCGGCAATCGCCGCCGGCGTGTATCTTTATCCGCGTCTTACCAGGAAAGCGGAGCCTCAAAATCAGCTTACGCTCTCTGGCAACATCGAGGCGCACGAGAGCCTGGTCAGCTTCAAAGTGCAAGGACGCATCGTCGATCTGCCGGTCGAGGAAGGCGAGCGGGTTGAGCCGGGCGCCTTGCTTGCGCGTCTCGACGATGCCGACTACCGGCAAAAGGTCCGCATCGGCGAGGCCACGGTTCACGTGCGCGAATCCAGCCTTGCGCTCATGCTCGCTGGAACCCGCGAGCAGGAAGTGAATGCGTCGGAGCAAACGATGATCAATGCGCAAGCCGATCTCGATGAGAAGAAGCTCGACTACGATCGTGCTCAGCGGCTTTTCAGCAAAGATGAGCTCTCCACTCAGGACCGTGACCTCGCCAATACCGCTGTGAAGCGTGCCGAAGCGACATTTCGGGCAGCACAACAACGTTACAACGAAGCTGTCGAAGGCAGCCGCAAAGAAGACATAGCCATTGCTCGTGCCAATCTTAAGCAAGCCGACGCCGATCTGGGTCTATCGCGAGTCAACCTAGACTACACAACCCTCCGAGCCCCGTCCGCCGGTGTGATCACCGTGCGCGAGGCTGAACTCGGAGAAGTGGTCATTCCTGGCACCCCGGTGGTTACTCTCGCCGATCTCAATCACATCTGGCTGCGCGCGTATATTGCTGAAACCGACCTCGGCCGCATCCGCTGGGGCCAGGAAGCAACCATCACCACTGACACGTACCCCGGCAAACAGTACCGCGGACGTATTTCATTCATATCTTCGAGCGCAGAGTTCACACCGAAAAGTGTGCAAACCTACAAAGAACGCATAACCCTTGTCTATCGAATCAAGATCGATATCGACAATCCTAGTTACGAACTCAAGCCTGGTATGCCAGCTGACGCGCGCATCAACGTTGCTGCGACTAAACCAAACGCACCCCAACAGGGAATTGCGCCAACGAACTAATGCATGAGAAGCCCCAATCCGCGATCATCGCCGAGGGACTCACCAAAGGCTTTGCCGAGGTGCGTGCTGTGGATCACTTGAGCTTCGAGGTTCACGCCGGCGAGATTTTTGGCCTGGTGGGCCCAGACGGCGCCGGAAAGACTACAACGCTCCGCATGCTCGCCGGCATTATGCCGCCCGATGAAGGCACTGCTCGCGTGGCTGACTTTGATGTGGTTCACGATCCCGAAAAAGCCAAGCGCCACCTGAGCTACATGCCACAGCGCTTTGGGCTCTACGAAGACCTCACGGTTGACGAGAACATTCGCTTCTACGCCGACCTGTTCGGAGTGAATCGGACTGAACGCGAAGAACGTTCCACCCGCTTATTGCAGGCCGCCGGCATGCGAGAGTTCCGCCGGCGTCTCGCGGGGAAGCTATCCGGCGGCATGAAGCAGAAACTGGGCCTGGTCTGCGCGCTCATCCACCGTCCCAAAATAATCTTGCTGGATGAGCCGACCACCGGCGTTGATCCAGTTTCGCGCCGCGATTTCTGGCGCATCCTTTACGAATTGGTCTCGGAAGGTGTGACGATCCTCACCTCCACCGCCTACCTCGACGAAGCGGAGCGCTGTCATCGCATCGCCTTGCTTCATCAGGGAAGGCTGCTCTTCTGCGACACGCCTCACAATCTCAAGGCCAAACTGGGGAGGAGCGTCCTGTCCATCACCTCATCCGAACCGCGCAGATTGCGCGCAGCGCTGGAGAACGCGGTTGGCATCTCCAGTCTCGTCCTGACCGGCGATGGCCTGCACGTGGTGGTTGACGATGGCGCGAGCCGCATCCCTGAATTCGAGGCGCGGCTGAAGAACGCCTCCGTTCCCTTCAACACGATTCGACAAGTCACGCCCACGATTGAAGACCTCTTCGTCGACGCGGTTGGCAGTGGAGCGTCCGCCCGTGCTTGAAGACAACAATTCTGTGGTGATCGAGAACCTGGTCAAGCGCTTCGGAGATTTCGTGGCCGTCGATCGCATCAATCTCGAAGTGCGCAAAGGCGAAGTTTTTGGTTTTCTCGGACCGAATGGTGCCGGCAAGTCTACTACCATCCGCATGCTCTGCGGTCTGTTGACGCCTACCTCCGGCCGGGCGCGTGTCGCAGGATATGACGTGGGTCGGGAACCCGATTCGGTGCGCCAGAACATCGGCTACATGTCGCAGAAATTTTCTCTCTACAACGATCTCAAGGTAATCGAAAACATACGCCTGTTCGCTGGCCTCTACAGCGTGCCTGCGAGCCTGCTCAAACAACGAATTGAATGGGTGTTGGAGATGGCGAATCTCAAAGGCCAAGAACATCTGATTACCGCTACACTCCCCGGAGGGTGGAAGCAACGCCTTGCGTTGGGCTGCGCGGTGTTGCACCAACCGCCCGTTATCTTTTTGGATGAGCCTACCTCCGGCGTCGATCCCATTTCGCGCCGTCAGTTCTGGGACCTGATTCACCACATGGCAGAGGAGGGCGTGACGGTCTTCGTAACTACGCATTACATGGAAGAGGCGGAATACTGCAACCGTCTTGCATTGATCTTTCGCGGCGCCGTAGCGGCTCTGGGTACACCTTCCGAGATAAAGAAATCGATGCAGGGCGAACTGCTCCTGGTTGAGTGTGAGCCGCTGGGCGAAGCGGTCGAAATTTTGCAGTCCGCTCCCGATGTGATGGACGCGGCGGTTTTCGGCAGAGCTCTGCACCTGGTCGTGCGCGATGCGGCTGCTGCCATCCCCCAGGTCGAGAAATATCTGGCAAACCACAGCATCAGCGTTGGCCTCATCGATAAGATCCATCCCACCCTGGAAGATGTTTTCGTGTCACTCACCAGCGCGCCTGACTCGGGCAAGGAGTGGAAAGCATGAGCTTCACTCGCTTCCTCGCTGTGGCCAGAAAAGAGGTCCTCCACATCCTTCGCGATACGCGAGGTCTCATCATTGTCTTGATCATGCCGGTGGTTCTGGTGCTCCTGTTTGGCTACGGCGTCAATCTCGATTTCAAGGGGCTCCCCGTGTATGTGTACGACCGCGACGGCAGCCAGCGGAGCCAGGATCTCTTGAAGCGCTTCCAGGCCAGCGAGTACTTCGATGTTGTGCGGGTTGTGAATGATTACCCCGCATTGACAAGGTCGCTCGACGACGGTCATGCCAAAATGGGGATTGTCATCCCATGGGATTTTTCTCAACATCTAAATGAACATCGTCCGGCCCAGATTCAGGCGCTGGTCGACGGCACAGATGACAACACTGCCAATGTCCTGATCGGCTATTCCCAGGCGGTAGTCCAGCGCTATTCCTCGGATGTGCAACTCGACTGGCTTCGCAACCGCGGCCAACTCGTCCCGCCTGCTCTTGTCAGTGTTGAAAACCGCACGTGGTACAACGAGAATCTCGAAAGCAGCGCCTTCATCGTTCCCGGCGTGCTGGCCTTAGTGATGTCCGTCATCGGGGCGTTCCTCACCTCGCTCACCATCGCACGGGAATGGGAACGCGGCACCATGGAGTTGCTGATTTCTACTCCAGTTACGCCGGTTGAGATCATGCTGGGCAAGCTGGCGCCTTATTTCGCTATAGGCATGTTCGACGTCATCGTCTGCGCCCTGATCGCTATCTACTGGTTCCAAGTTCCCTTTCGCGGTTCTTTTCCGACTTTGCTCCTCACTTCCGCCATGTTCCTGATAGTCGTGCTGTCGCTCGGATTCTATGTCTCCGTAATCGCAAAGAGTCAGCTAGCCGCCAGTCAAGTCTCGCTGATTATCACCTTTCTTCCAGCCTTTCTGCTGTCCGGATTTCTCTTTCCGATTGAGCAAATGCCCGCCGTGCTGCAGTGGATTACCCGCATCATTCCGGCGCGTTACTACGTTTCCGTCCTGAAAAAGATATTTCTCAAGGGGACACCGACCGCTTTGCTCTACACCGACCTGGCTCCTCTGGCTCTGTTCGCGCTGGTTCTGGCACTGCTCGCCACCGCTTCATTCCACAAGCGGTTGGGGTAAAGGGGGACGAAACGATGTTGGCACGTCTTAAGCAGATCTTAGTCAAAGAGTTCATCCAGGTCTTCCGCGACAAGCGCACCCGTTTTTTGCTGTTCGGCCCACCGATAATCCAGATGTTGATGTTCGGGTACGCAGCCACTTTCGAGATCTATCGTGTTCCCACCGTTGTCCTCGATTTCGACCATAGCCAGGAGAGCCGCGAACTGATCTCCCGCTTTTCTTCCGGTCGCTATTTCGACATACAACGCCAACTCACGGATTATCGTCAGGTCGGCGATCTCATCGAGCAAGGCAAGGCTACGATCGGTCTCGAGATCCATGCCGGCTTTGCCCAAAATCTGCGCAAGGGCCAGACCGCCCCACTGCAAGTGATCGTCGATGCCACCAATTCGAATACCGCCCTGATCGCCTCCGCCTACATCTCGCAAATCGCACTCGGCTTCGCTCAGGACTACCAGAAGGACCGCATCTACCGCATCGTGCCGCAAATGCTGGAAGAAATCCCTTCCGTCCAGCTCGAGCAGCGGCCTTGGTATAACCCTGACCTTCGAAGCCGTTGGTTTTTCGTGCCCGGGATCATCGGCAGTCTGACGCTCGTACTCGTCGTCACGCTGACAGCCTTCGCCGTGGTCCGCGAACGCGAGATCGGCACTCTCGAGCAGCTCATGGTGACGCCCATCCGACCGTCTGAGTTCATTCTCGGTAAAACCCTGCCTTACTTTCTGATTGGCCTGTTCGATGTTTCTCTGATTGCAACCGTAGGAACATTTTGGTTCGAAGTTCCGTTTCGCGGTCACATCCTGGTGCTCTTCGCAGGCGCGATTCTTTTTCTGCTGTCCATGCAGGGGGTGGGCCTGCTGATTTCGACGGTCTCGTCCACCCAGCAACAGGCGATGGTAACCGCTTTCTTCTTCATTATGCCGGCCGTGACTTTTTCCGGCTTTGCATTTCCCATCAGCACCATGCCGCAATGGCTTCAATACCTCACCTATCTCAGCCCACTGCGCTACTTTCTGGTTGTGCTTCGCGGTACGTATTTGAAAGGCGTAGGCATGGAGATTCTCTGGCCACAGATGTTGGCCATGGCTGCCCTGGGAACTGGTTTGCTCATGATCGCCGTCCTGCGGTTTCACAAAGCGCTCGACTGACTTCAAGCAAGACTGTACCCAAAATGTGCCGCCACATTTTTAGTCAGCGCGATGATTTCAGCTCTTTCCTCCGCGCTGAAATTAGGACGGTAATAGTCCGGTAGAGAAAGCTTAGAGATGTACTTGATACGCATGGGGGCGAAAGCATCGGCAGACAGCCCGGTATGAGCTAGAATGCGATCGATCGTTTCTTCCGGTTTTACGCACAGATCCTCGTAGCGCACGACACAAACCGCGCGATCCAGTTCAGGATCATGCTTCAGTTGCTCGATGATGAAGCCAAAAACTGCAGCCCATTGAAGCGCGCGGGCGCGCACCTGACGGCCCTCAGCCCGGCAACGGTATATCTCCCGGGTAATCGCGTCATTTCCGACATTGACCGGCACCCAATTAGGGCCAAACTCATGGAATCCGGTCACTCTATTCATTTTCACGAGCCGCTGATCCTCGCGCGCCAAATCTGAAAAAAGTCGATCTTGCTTGAGGACTGATGCCGCATGATCAATGGGGTTGCGAACATACAATAAGAAACGTGCATCAGGAAAAATACGGCGTAAGTAGCGCATCCGCGTAACGCAGGGATTGTTTTTGGATACATAGCGGGAACGCCCCCTTACCAAAAGCAGTTTGCGGATGTGATCTTTAAAAAATGTCTCGAAGTCTGAATTTAGCGTGCGGTCATCCAGGACATTGGAGTAGCTCGGATCATGCAACTGATCGAAGAACCGTAACCAAATCATTTCCTCCACGCCTTCAGAACTGTCGCGAGTTACCTGCAAACGATCGCGGTTGACGCGTTCTACCGGCGAGCGCAAGGCGTTGATCGGAAGCTTCGGAAACAAGCGGTTCCACCACCATGGTATATAGGGCAGCACAAAATCCGAATATCGATGCGTCGTCACAGCGGGGTGCTCGCTTAGCATCTGGGCCGAGATCGTGGTTCCGGCGCGCGGCAGGCCGAGAATATAAATCGGCCGGTCTATCGGGATGGCCGCTATTCGGGACGCCAGAAATTTTGATTCAAGCTGCCCGAGCTTGAGGAAGAGCGGCGCCGTTGCATTGACGAACCTGACAAACCAATAAAACCCGGCAGGCACGGAGAACCGTTCCGATTTCGGCGGAAGATGTGACGTGGACTGAGGAATAACAACTTGTTCCATGGCGCGCACCCGTGAAAATTTTGGATGAAATGCCCGGATGGATCGCGGTCCGGTTTTCAGATTTTCTCGAACACCGCGCCGATCACGGTCAAACCGGGGCCGAAAGCCGCGCTGACAATTTTCGCACCGGCTGGAATCGCGTTCGTTTCCACGATCTTTTGCCACATATGGGGGGCGGTCGCGGAGGCCATATTGCCGTGCTGATCTAGAATGTCCCGGCTGATCCACATCTTGCTCTCATCGACGCCGAGCGCTTCGCGAGCTTTACTCACAATTGCCGGGCCGCCAGGATGGATCGCATAGACGAGATCCTGTTTCTCGGCATTGAAATCGATTCTTGCCTGATGGCAAAGATCGATCATGAATTCTTTTATATGAGCATAGATTATGTCGGGAACGTTCTTCGAGACCATCTCGTCGAACGAGTACAGTCCCGGCTTCACGGTCATCTCATCCAAGGAATTCGGTACGAGGCGTTCTTGTATGGCAAGGAGCTTTAAGCCTCTTTTGTTCGATGGCAGGAATTTCAAGAGGGGGTAGGCCGAGTATTTGATGAAGCCGTCGCCGAACAGCGTATTCATCACATAGTTCCCGGGGTCATGCGCCAGAAAGTCGACATGCAGCGACAAATATTCGGTATGGATGATATCTACCCGGTCTTTCGGCGTTGGCAAAGAGGCATACGATGCTGCCAATAGTCCACAGGCCATGCGGATCGCCGGAAAGGCACCATAGCAACCCATGTGGTAGGCATGGGTGACACCGGTCTGGAACCAACCCTGCTTGGACAGGAAAACCTGGGCGGAACTCGGTGATGTATAGCCGGTACAAGTGACATGAATGATTTCGTCGGGAGGCGGCTGCTCGCTTTCTTCATAACAAAGCTCAAAGGCGCTGAGTGCCGTTCGCTCGAAGAGAGTGCGCCGCTTGTCCCAAGTCTTCCCGGCAGGATTATCGTAGATATTTGTGTACGGGGCCGGAGGCGCCAGAAATTCCAGCCGCTCGTTCCGCCGTGTATCGGCCGTATCCAAGATACAAGCCTGGCGCTGTGAGATATGTTCCGAAGAGGCACAGTATCTTTCGATACGCTTCTTCGTGCTCCTAAAGACGGCAGTCTTTTGAGGTTCCGAGCCGATGCCGCGACTGACACATCGCGCGACAGCCATCCAGTGCGCCACGCAGTCGAGCAGTTCATCTTGCGGAATGGGCGGGCTCAGCGTCACCGCCTTAAAGTCGGCAAATACGACCGGAAGCGTGCCAGCCCGGGAGCTTGCTTCCGCTTCGTGGGGTACGTCCGCAACGTGCCCCTGCTCAAGCATCGACATCAATCCCCCTGCGGCTTTCCGCACTGGCACTTGCTTTTAATCGCCGCCCGGCTCTCATAATACCCGAATATGTTTAGCCGTCAATCGGCGCTACTCTGGTTTACAAACTCGACACTCTGTAAAGTTTTTTAAAGGGCCAGAAAAATTTTAAATTTGCTGCATCTGAAACCCGCTTCGGGCTGGGGTTCTCGGACATTCGTCCTATGAACTGGCTTTGGGAGAGTGAAGCGCGAGTAGCGAAACGTGCATAAAAAAGAGCACTCCGTTAATGAATGGCCGAAGTTCAAATTAATCTTCGCCTTCACTAATCTTTACGAATCTTTTTTTGACGTCTTTGCCGGTTTGAGATATATTTCGCTCCAATAGATGATCGCCGCTGGCGAGGACTATGGCCTACAGCTTTCGCGGAAGTGATCCCAAATCTTGCGAAAGTCAGGAACCTGGGCCAGTGATCTTTGATTGCCAGCGCAGTAGGCAGTCTCCTGATAATGTCGCTGGATCATTTCCGAACCCCAAATCCCAGTGAGAAAAATAATGGAAGCATTGTTTGAGGTCAGGACCGCGCTTGTGACGGCGGCATTGTTGATTGCGTGCGCTTTCATGGCAGGATGCGGGGCGGGTTCGAGCTCAGCCGGTCCGATTTCAGCAGGTCCGAACTCCGGTTCGAGCTCAGCCCTCATGCAACCAATCCTAACAGGCACCCAAAATCCCTTGGTGGCAATTTATACGATCCGGACGGGGTGTCTCGGGCAGATGATGGTGGAGTTTGGTCCTACGACGTCGTATGGAAGAAGCACCGCCTGGGTTCCAATGACTACTCCTGACTTTACCGCCGTAGAGGTTGCGGGAATGACGGCATCCACTACGTACCATATGCGTGCGCAGGTGCAATGCAGCACGGGCAGTCCCACTACGTCAACGAGCCCTGATACAACCTTCACGACAGGGCCATTGCCTTCTTCTCTGGTTTTTCCCAAGATGGTTGTGAGCCGTCCTAATCCTTCTTTGAGCTCCACCGAAAATCCGGGGATCGAATCCATCGACGTGATTGTCGCCAATAAGCCAGCTTTTTTCACGCCAGCTTTTTTCACGGATCGCGACGGCAACGTCATCTGGTATTACGACGTGGGATCGACTAATTTTGCGTTTCCGTTCAAACTGCTTCCCAATGGGAACATACTCTTGAATATTACTAACGGGGTATCAGTCTCGATTTTGCGCGAGGTGGACTTGGCCGGAAACACCATTCGTGAGATGAGCAACTTAGCGTTGCAACACAAGATGGCGGACGCCGAAAGCTTCGATTTTGTGCCATTTGGCTTTACCCATGATTTTGTCGTGCTCCCTAACGGCCATGTCGTTGTTATTGTGATTTGCTTTAAGAGTTTCACTAATCTCCCGGGGTATCCCGGAACGACCCGAGTCCAAGGAGACGCGCTAATAGATCTGGACCAGAACTGGAATCCGGTTTGGGCCTGGAACTCGTTCGATCATCTCGACGTAAACCGCCACATGGTCGGCTTGCCAGACTGGACGCACAGTAATGCGCTTCTTTACTCACCAGATGATGGCAACCTCATCGTGTCGATGCGCAACCAATCCTGGATTCTCAAGATCGACTACGAGAATGGAACTGGTTCCGGGAATATCCAGTGGCACCTCGGCTATCAGGGAGACTTCGCTTTGACCAACGAAGGGGTCCCGAGCGATGATCCGAGCCTATGGTTTGGCAACCAGCATTTCCCGATTATATTAAGCCAAAGTGGGTCCCAGACGACTTTAGGGATTTTTGACAATGGAGACGACCGCGTTTTGAATACGGAAGGCGCGGTATGCGTAAGTCCCACTGCAGGCGGAGTTCTTCTATTACCTGTGTGTTATTCAAGGCCCGTGATCTTTCAAATCGACGAAAGCTCTATGGTTGCCAATATTGTCTGGGCCGACCCCTTGCCATACTTCGGCATATGGGGCGGGAACATCAATCAATTCGCGAACGGCAACGTCGAATTCGACCTGAACGATCCTGCAATCCCGCAGAGTCCGAATTTAGCATCTCAAGTTCAGGAGGTGACTGGAACGTCTGCGCCGCAGGTGCTGTGGCAGATGAATTTTTTTCCCGCGTCGGCCACCGCATATCGCGCTTACCGGGTTCCCAGTTTGTATAACGGCGTGACTTGGGAGTATTAGAGCACTTCCTTTCTGATCTTAGGGCACAGTCTTGCATTGCTAGGACATCCCTCGGCGGATCTTGGCGTCCTGGCGGCCGCGTGATTTTGGTTTACGCACCTTGGGTTCGCAGTCTTATGAAGGCATCGTGGAAGGTTTCACCTGCTTGTGATCCAACACAAAAACGAGAGTGAAAACAGTTCTTGGATTCGGAGTGCGGCTCATTTCCGGCTTGGTCCATTCTGATTGGTACCCGAATCTTCATTCCGAGGGATGACCGTCAGGTCTACGTTTCCGTTTGGCGACAGTACCAACCGAAGCCAGTCGGTTGCGAGAGCGAGTGCAGCATCTCCGAAGGCTCGGAACGGCGACTTTGCATTCTTTTTCTTAGAAGTCGTGAAGCCCGCAAAACTGGCCTCTGCTAGCGTGAGGCTGATTGCCCGCCCCGTATTTTCTGAAGCCTAGAACAGATCAAAAGTTTTGGTGGTGCGTGTACTGGCGAAGCTCGTCAGGAAATTTAGCGTGATTGGCAGCACAAGCACAAGGGGGAGGAAATAGTGAGCTCTACAAACGCGGTGAATATCTATTGGTACAAATTCATGTGGCGAGGTGTACTCGTGCGCGAATCTACCAAGCGGGCCAACGATAAAGTTGGCCGGCAGATGGAAGCTGCCCACGCGTTGCAACTTGGCCGACACCATGAGTCAAATAAAAGTTATGTGCCATTGGACACCAAAACTGGCCCGGGGTCTCCGGCGTAATGGACTCAGATCCGTAACTAATTGAAACGAAGGGGGCGAATGGCTCCTTGAGCCCCTAAAACACTCTCGGAAATGACATTGTCTTCGACACGCTTGGGGTGAATCTCGGCCGGTGAAAGCTGGAGATTCGACTGGATAGCGTTGTTTACGTTGACGGTCGCGCTGGCCGTGGCCGTTTCGCCTGGCCCTTTAGCCGCCTTCCGATCAGGCATGCGCCAAACCCAGCTGCCCGTGTTGGTCAGCTTTTCCGCCTCGGTCAAGTGCGCTTGCTGGCACGCTCAAGATTTACCCGGGCGGCTTCCCACGCGGCATGATGACCACGAATGCCGACGTCATCAAGGCGGACATCCTCGCATTCATCAAAGGGACCGCAGGCAAGGGCTGCCTGATGCTTGACAGCAGCCAGCTGCAGTCTATTTTTGTGCGGCAGATCCGTGCGCGCCCTTCTCGTCCCTTCCATCGGATTCCCGCAGAAATTGAAGGCGCGCGGCGTTACCGCAATGTCGCAGAAACTGGAATCTCGATTGCCCTGAGTGTCCGGGGGAGCCGAAATCAGCCCTGCCGAAATCAGCTAAGTACTTTGGAACCTTGGTGAGCGCGGCAGGACTCGAACCTGCGACCCATGCCTTAAAAGGGCATTGCTCTACCAACTGAGCTACGCGCCCACTTTCTTTCAATGTAACACAATCTAAAATACTTAATAAACAATGACCGTTCCGTTTGTCAGCGTGCCTTTTAGCCTGGTGTCGTTAGTGATCGGCGGAGCCTCCGGAATGACCCTCTTTGGTGGCAGGAAGGCGGTCTGCTTCCGAAATATCTCGAAAGCCAGACCGCCTCCAACCGCATCAGTTGAAATCGCAACCACGTGGGGACGCCACCACGGTTTGTATGTGGCAGCCTACCAGGCGGTATCGTTGACCAGGTTAGTTGCATTCACACTGCCGATTCCGGTTGCCATGTCCCAACCTGGTGTGGCGCCGAACGCTGGCTGGTAGGCCGTTGCGTCGACGGTGGTCGGCGAAATCACCGCCATGCAGGTCGCACCCGTCCCTCCTCCACCAGAAATGGTACAGATAGGAACACCGGTGTAGCCCTGACCCTTGGTCTTCAGAGTGACAGCAGTCACCACCTTAGTGGTTGTGTTGATGGTAGCGGTGCATGTGGCTGTGGTTCCGCCAGCGTAAACAGTCGTGCCCGTGGGTGAATGGTAGGCCGACTTGTTGGCGGGCTGCAGGATGGTGCAGGTGGGCGTGCTCGTGTAACCCGACCCTCCTGTCTTCAGAGCGAGGCTGGTGATGGATTGCGTGCCCAGTGCGCCATAGGTCCCCGAGGGCAGATAGCAATCCGCTTTGAAGACGCTTCCGTTATGGACGCAGTCGATATTGTTGTCACCCTGGGTGACGTCGTAGAAGACACAAGTAGAGCTTGCACTCGTTTGGTTGACGGAGTAGCAGGAACTGTTGCCGGCCGTGCCGAATTCCGTCTTGGCAATGGAATAATAAGTGGGGTTGGGATTGCCAGCGCGAATGCTATGCTTCTCGTCTACCAGCGCCTGCATCGCGGCCATCATCGGGGCAGAAGCCGAGGTTCCCCCTACCCCGAACCAACCGCTGGGCGCTCCCGTGCATGGAACCCCGCCGCTCGCGGCGTCCGAGGCGCAGATAATTAGGAAGTGACTCCACGGCGAGCCGGCGGCGGCAAACAGAGAGACATCCGGAACATCGCGCACGCCGTCTGAGGGATTGCCGAAGATGCCTTTCTGCCAGGTGGGTTTAGCATAGCCTTTGCAGGTTGTGTCTTCGATGAAAAGATAGCTGGGGTTTCCAGCGCCGGTAGCACAGTTGCTCGGTCCCCCGCTGCCGGCGCCCGTACTGAGGAAATTCGCTCCCGTGGTACTGTTGCAGAAACCGGCGGTACCGGATGGCGCAGTGAAACCTTCAATGTGGTACAACAAAAAGCCCGCGCAGGAACCGTTCCAGGGAATCTCCGGAATATAAGACTTCGCAGATCCGAACGTGGCGGAGTTTGTAGTGTTCCAGTAAGTGGATAAGGGAAGTCCACCCTCGTTCGCGTTGTAAACATCCTCGAAATCGGTGCCGCCCACCGACACGTTGTATACGCTCTCGCCCCATCCCGTGACTCCGATGCCAGGAAGGGCATAATCCTCACCGTTTGTGAAGTCGCGGGCGCAGACCGACGCACCGTTATCTCCGGCGGAAACAAATACGGACACCCCTGCCGCCGCCGCCGACTGAAAAGCGGAGTTAAACGCGGCGTTCTGCACTGCACCGCTGAGCACCTCACAAACGCCGTAGCTCATGCTGATGACCGGCGGAGGACTGCCGGCCGCCAGAAGGTTCTCGATCGCCAGCAGGCCTCCGAAGGTAGCCGTATCCGTGCACGAGGCCAGTTCCACCTTCGCGGCGGGCGCAATCGCGGTGATCATTTCCACGTCCAGGTCGGCTTCAATGTCGTCGCCATTGGTACCCGGATTCGTACAGTTCCCGTTTTTGTCAGGATGCACCGTCGTCAAAGTGCCTCCGTATGTCTTCAGTCCGAATTTGGTCTGGTATGTAGCCCAATCGGTGCCAAAAGAATTCGTATCTTCCACGGCTACTACGGTCATACCCTTGCCCGTAATGCCCGCGGTTAGGAGCGGCCCGACGTTGTAAACCTTCTGCAAGTCCGCCGGCACGAGGGCCAGGCAGTCGCCAGCGCATCCGGCGAATGTGTAGTCGGAGCGCCGCTCGTACATCGCGTGGGGTTTGAAGTTGTGCATCGACACAACGCCCACGATTGCCGGCGCCAAAGCGGCGGGGATCTTCGGGTTGCTCATATTCGCGAAATGTTGCTTGCCCTTCACCTCGAGGGCATGAATTTCTGTATGGAAGGCCTCGCGAATCTGGCCAGCGGTACCGGAGAAATCGATGACCTGGCGGTTGGGATAGACATAGCCAACCGTGAAGCCGTGGGATTCGAGCCAGCTCGTGATTGCGTCAAGATCTTCTTGCGCCAGGCCGTACTTTTCTCCCTGTTCATCGGACTCCATCCAGTGGCGGAAGTTCGGTGAAGACTTGTCGGTGAGAGAATCGATGTACTGTTCAAACTGCGCCTCGAGTTCGGGCGCGCGCTTTAACTGCAGCAGCATGTGGTCGACCGGGAAGCCGTCCGGTACCGCCCCGCGATCGTTATGGGCATTCGCTTCTGGACGGGTATTACCCACTAGCGTGACCAACCGGGTTTCATCCACCGGCTGAGTGATGACAGCGCGCAGTTGACCGCTCCCAGATTGGAATGCGCGAGCGGCATGGCGCCAACCGAAAGCGAGAGTCAGCGCTAGAACAGTCAAAACCACAAATAGTTTTCTGGTCATGAAATTTTTTCACCTTTTGGGAGACGGAAATGGTTTGGGACGTGATTCGGAACCGGGGAGTATTCCGGAGCCGAATTATACCCCGAGTGCGCCGCGATCGAGCAACAGAATTTTTGTGAATATCTAGCCCGCGCGTTTGGGGAGAGATCGGTTCGCTGTTTCGAGGGAATGATTAGAAATCAAAATTCTTTAGGGTCCTAAGGCTCTAAACTCGCGGTCCTCCCGACCGCAATTACGATCCGGTATAGAGTTGAAACGGCGCCCAGTAGAAGGGATTGCGGAATGCGCCGTTGTGCAGCAGAGATAGTTTGGCCGTCCGCAAAGCAGCACCCGGGCTCTTCCCTTTCTTTAATTCGCCATAGAATTCGTCCACGAGCTGAGAAGTGGAGGCGTCGCTGACGTCCCACAGAGCGCCGACTACGTTGTGCGCGCCGGCGCGAAGGAAAGCCCAGGAAAGTCCTACCAAACCCTCCCCGGAATATGTTCTCTTGCCAGTACTGTAGCAGGCGGAAATCGTTACCAACTCTGCCCGCAAGGGATGACCGTTGATAATGTCACGAGCATAGAGTTTGAATGAGTCATCCTGGCTCGCCGCGGCGCCGGAAGCGGAACCGGACTCTCTGCTCAGAATGATGGCAGAATCGAGTGGGTTCAACCGGCTGGCAGTCCCATGCGCCACAAAGTGGATGTAGGAGAACTGCTCTGGGTGACTGTTGAGATACGCGGCCGGGGACGCCTGCTGGCGCGTCAAAACCTCTTGCCGCTCATTCGGGAAATATTTTTCGATGTTTTTCATCTGGGAGTCAGCGTTCGGCAATTCGGGATAAGCGTTGTCAGGCCCCGCATCCGCCGTAACCGGATTGCCCATGAGAAGCAGCTTGCCAGCAAGCTTAGCGCTATTGCCATGCGAGGCCGCCAACAGATGCAACGAGGCGGCATTAACAATGGTTACGTCTTCAATCCAGTAGCGCTTCGGCTGAGGCGACGAGATTTTTGGAAGCGGGGTTTCTGGAATCGGGGTTTCCGGAACGTGGTTTTCCGGAGTCAGTGTCTCGAAGTTCAGGCTGTTCAAGCCGCCATCCGGAATGATGAAGACGTTGCCGTTCTTCGCCAGTTCTTTCTTCAGCAAATCCTGTGCCGGCTCGACGAGCATCTGGTAGAGGACGCTGCCGTCATTAGAGGCTTCCAGAATCTCGTGCGGTCCCTCCAGCTTTTTTCGATAGCGCTCCACCGCCGCATCGATTTCAGATTGATTGGCGGTCAGCGGAAATAGTCGGACTTGGTGCGGCGTGATCGCCCATAAATAAGAATGCTCTTGGCCGAGCGCGTAAAAGAGAATCGTTCCCCCGGCGCGGCGCGCGATTTCTGGCGCACCCAGCGGATCGGGCGCAAACGTCGCTTTGCACGTGCGTCCCAAGCCTTCGGCCAGCGTTCGGGCGCGAGCGTAGTCGGCGACTTGCAAAGCTTCGTTGGTTTTGCCCCTCGACACGAGAAAGTGGATGTAGTCCTCGTAAATGCGCGCGGCATTGCTGAGAAAAGGCAATCGGCTGTCTACGCGCTCGTGGAGACCGCAGCGGGCCGCCTCAAATGTGCTCAGCGCGGTTCGATATTCGCGGTCGGCGGAATCGGGATGGTTTTCGTCTTCATACAATCGCGCCAGCGAGCGTTCAGCTTCCCACTTGATAAAAACTGGCGCGTCGGGGGATTTGGCCACTTCGCGAAAATCGGCCTCGGCCGTCGCCGCATCGTGACGGCGTGCAGCCACGCGGCCTTCTACCAACAGCGGATAGACCACGTCGCGCCCGTTACCAACGGCTTTGGCCATTTTGAGAGCTTCGTCGGCGTAGCGCTGCGCGTCGTCGAGTTTGTTGGTTTGCTCCGAGACGTAAGCCAGGGCTATAAGCGCATCCATCAGGTCCGAAGCGCTTTTAATTCTCCGACTCAGCTCGGCGGATTGCTGGAATGTCCGCTCTGCTACCCCAAGCTGACCTTCCTCCATATGGGCGTAGCCAGCGTTCGTAAGCCAGCCTATCTCGCTGGATAACTGACCAAGCTGTTCAGCGGTATCTTTTGCCTCTAGGAAGAGTCCCTGCGCTTTCTCGACCTCTCCCAGCTTGTAGTATGCCCAGCCCATGTTCCCTAAGGCAGCCTGGGCGATGTCTGCGTAGCCCCTTTCCAATGCGATCCGTCGCGCGGAATCGGCCCAGTCAAGCGCCTCGTCGAAATGAGTCTGTTCGTCCGCTGACCAGCTTAAGTTGAGCAGAGCAGTCGCCTCCGCGAAGGCGTCTGTCGCCTCGCGTGTGCTAGTCAGGGCACTTTCGAAGTCTGGCTGTGCTTCGAGATAACGACCGCGTCTCATTTTCAGCACTCCGCGGCTGCTTGCCCGATCGCCACACGGTCTGTACCGAGCGGCGGCACATAGCTGATCTGCTGCTGTTATTTCCCTTTCCGCAGCGGGGAAGTCGTGCGATGAGGAGTAAGCGGACGACGCCAGCAGATGTCTGCGAATTGCGAGATCGCCGGAGGACGGCGGGTTTGCCTCGTGAAGCAGCAAGTCCAATGACCGTGAGCCCATTCCTGACCAATTAAGGATCGTAGCCCGCAGGATAGTGAACCGCCACGCCCACTCCGGACTTATGCCGGCAAATTCACGATAAGCCTCCTCGGCCTGGGCTGCGGCCTGACTTACCTGGCCGCGATGGAATGTTTCGGTCGCGCGGTCAAGTGCAACCTGTGGGTCGTGCGTCCGCAAGCACGATAAGGGGAAAGTTAGAGAGGCGAAAATTACAACGAGCCGCAACCGCCGTATTGCGGGATGGCGTCTGCGGATTTCGCCCGGCAATCGTGAGGGGGATGGCACGTGGTCGCGGACCGTGGCAGAATTTTAACTTGAAAACTGAGAGGCGATCCGTATAATCGCGAGCCCAAGCAGGAGGATTTGCATTTTCAGTTGGTTCGTGTCTCTCCTCTTGCTGTTTAGCTGGAACGGATGGGCGCCAGTGCCCTCAACAGGGTCGAGCGATCACGGAAACGGGCAACGTTATCCCTGCGGACAATCCAACCTGGCCCCAACGAACCGCCAGATTCGGACGGACAGGGTGGTAAAGGAACTGGCGGCTAGGTTCGTTCTCAGTAGTCGAGCGTCCCCCCTGTGGGGCATCGGAAAGAGTCTCATGATTCAAGAGCATCACCGGAAGGCGATGCCCTAGCCGGAGGAATCACCAAGAATCTTTCGAAGGGGCTGGAGCGCGTCTCGAGATCGGTATCGTGCGGGGCAAGATGGCCGTTTGCCACCTCGGAATGGGTGATGACGAAAAAAGCGACGCGGTTACTCCGCGGCGCCGAAAAGGTAAATTATGGCACCGGCTTCGTCCACAACTACCGGGCTGTCTTGGCGATGAAGGATCCCCATTTCAATCAAGAAATGGACTGGCAACATAAATCTTGCCTACGCGAGGATTCTGCTGGCAGTGGACCAAGCAGAATCCTCGCATAGCCTAGGACTCAACGGACTCCTCGCTCTATCCCCTTCCTTGGCCGTTAGAATCCGCTGTCGGGCCGGTGACGGGGCCCGTGACGGCACAACCCAGCTCCGCCCGAATCATGGTCAGACGGAACCTGTACGTATCGTAATCTTTCGGGTTGTCGGCTCGTTCGCGCGTCACTCGCAGCTCGCCCAGAAAGAACTTTCCAAAGTGAGGTACGTCGATCACGTGCCCGAATGACTTCTGGCTGCTGTTCACGCGATTGACCAACGAGCACTGCGCGATATCGACACTTGGATTGCCGTTCTTCGGTTTCCATCCTTCGCTGTCGCGGGGATAGCGTTCCCTCGCCCAATCGGGAAAGTAGTCAGCGCTGCCAAGATTCTCGTACTGCTGCGCCATCCGGTCCATCACATTCTGGTTGTCGAAATATGATTGGTCCTCGACAGGGCATGGCCCAAGGATTTCGAGATTGGTGTCCAGCTCGACTTTGTGTCCGGCAATTCTCAAGTTTTCGAAGCGGGTTCCGAGGAATGAGACTTCGGGCACTGCGCCATCAATAGGATGTGCAGTCGAAATCTGCGCGACGACGCGGTCCGCCGTGAGAATGTCGAGTATGTTGAAGCCTTCGAGGACCGAGGTTACCAGCGTGGAATAACGGCCTTCGTGTTTTAGACTCCGTGCTCCTGCAACCTGCGTGTAACCCGATTGATACGACACAATGCCCTCTGCACGGAAGGGCCCTGCGTGTTTGAATTGGTAGTGACTGCGTTCGCCGCTGCCGTACAACTCCACCTGGGCCTGCGGCCTTATTTTCTCGTGAAACGGCTCCTTGATTTCCATCTCCAGGAGATCCGCCTCTCCATGGTAAGTGTGGATGCGCTTTGTGCCTGCGAATATCTCTGCGACTGCCATAGTGTTTTTCCCTCCCGCCTGAGATTCACTTCTGAACTTGTAATTGAAAAGAACCGCTCCCAACTTCTACATCCTGCCCAGATGCGGTCACGCCGTGGACCGTGAGCTTGTAGGCACCGCTCTGCAGGTTCGCCCCGGGAAACCGAATCGGCCAGGTGTCGTCGGCTGACGCCGAAATTGGCACCGATTCTACACCTCCCGCCGGGGTATACAAGCTCACTTTGTAGGCCTCATAGCGATGCCCCGGAGGAACAATCACGTTCAAGAGAAAGCCTTCCCCGGGGTGGACCACCAGCGGCGCGGCATTCGCCCCGTAGGTAAGCAGGCTAACCGTAGTCGCAGGTAAGATTTGCGGCCGGTTGACCACCTGCATCAGTTGCGGAAAGGTCACCAGGTTCTGATATCCGATGACTGCCAGCAGAAGCGCGAACACAGGCGCGGCAATTGCTGGACGGAGCCAGGCAAACCATCCCGAGACAAACCGTCCCCGGTTGAATGGCGGCGGCGCTGGAATAGCCGCATGGACCAAGACCGGTTCAGGGCTTTCCGCCAGGACAACCTTGCTGTTCGACACAAACTCAGATCCTGCGCGAACATCCAATGCGCATTCCGGACAGTCGAAAAAGTGCTCCTCGAACTCGTCCTTCAGCTTGGGTTCGAGTTCTTCGAGCAGATATTTTTCCGTCATTTTTTCGCGAACCACCACATCGTGGTCCATGGCTTTGTACCCCCTCGTAAATAGTGAGCGCCTGGCAGCATCGCCAACGTTCCTAAGCTGGAGCAAAATCTGGGGGATTCTCTCCCACATGCTTCAGATACGATGACTTGAATGCTTGCTTGGCGCGGTGTAACAGCACGCGTAAATAATCGCGATCGACCCCGAAGTCGCGGCAAACCTCATCCTTGTCGCGCTCCTCAATGAAAACTTCTCGTAACAGGCGGCGGTCGCGTTCAGGAAGCTTGTCCAGAATCTCCCGGACTTTTTTCTCTCTTTCTTTTGCGACGAGCGCATCCAGGATGTTCATGTGGGAAGAGGGAACATTGTCCTCCTCCTCGTCGTCGTCCACGGGCGTGTTATGGGTATCGGACCTGTAATGCTCGAGCAGGACGTTATTACAGATCGAGTTGACGAACGATCCGAGGCGCTCCGGTTGAAGAATTTTTCCGTCACGCAGCGCCACAAAAAAGCGGGAGAAGGTTTCCTGCCGCACATCCTCGACGGTCTCCGGCGACTTCAGGCGAGAGCATAGCTTGATCTTGATCAGGGCGCTGAAGTAGGCGGAAAAATGCTCCTGCGTGCGAAAGTCTCCGGCTCGCAAGCGGCTTAGATAGGATTCGTCAAACGAGTGGAAGTGCAAGTACCGGCCCCGGGCATTCTGCGGTGGCACAAAGTGTAGCACTGGAACAGGCCCACCGGTGCTGTTTTCGGTTGGCGCAGAAAAGGCTGGACGCTTTAGGACAAAGTGGCTGCTACGGCGGCAAACAGTAGGCGGGAGGGGCCGAGCGTTATGCGCTGCCAAGAACTGACTCCTGTTAATTCGGATCGGAGGAAATCGAAATTCCGCGCCATTTGGAAACTGAACTCAGAAAGTACCGGAGCCGCTTCCCCCGTCGGCCCCGGCGCTCCCGAGAACCCCGCCTCGTGGCGCCAAGCGGGATTCGTGAACTGTGGCTCATCGCGTTTACGATGTTCCTTCGCTCATAGGGATAGTGCAGAAATGACGCGAATCGTTTCAGGAAATTTTGTAGAAAAGAGGTCTCCTTGTACCCAACATCGGCTAAAGGTATAAGCATCGGTTGACGATGAAACCCGAGGAGCCATTTTTGGAGCAGCCTCAGAAACTAACCAGTTGTCGAGGCTCAAACCTCTTAGAGCGCAGACGGAAAGACGGATGACGCTGAAGGAACAAATGAACGAGATTCCGGGGGGAGACCTGCGCGGTGCCCAGGCCGATGCCAGCAACAGGATCGTCCCGCAGAAGGCTTTGCTGGAAAGTGAACAACGTTTTCAGAGTGCATTCGAGCACGCGGGAGTAGGAATGGCCTTGGTCGACCTAAGTGGCAAATGGCTACAAGTCAACCAGACACTATGCGATTTCTTCGGATATACAGTCGACGAGTTGCTGTCCACCAACTTTCAGGCAATTATTCATCCCGACTACGTGTCGGAGCGTCTCCAATCATTTCAGCAGTTGGTTGACGGCGCGCTCGCGCGTTATCAACTAGAAAAACGCTACCTCAACAAGAATGGCCACACGGTGTGGGGTCTAATAACGGTCTCGCCGGTTTCCAACCTTGATGGCAAACCCACCTATCTCGTCGCCCAGATTCAGGACATCACGAAACGAAAGGAAGCGCAAGAAGCGCTTCGTGCTCAGCACGCCGAGTCAGAACTCTTCATCAATTCGGTGCCCTCAATCTTGATCGGAACTGATGAGCAGGGGAAAATCACTCGCTGGAACCTCGCCGCAGCGAAAGTCTTCGCATTGCCTGCATCGGCGGTGCGCGGCAAATCGCTCAAGGACTGCGGAATTAAATGGACGGCTCCTAATATAGAGGCGGAAATCGATTCCTGGTTGCGAATCAAGAAAGGCGGTAGACGCAGCGATTTGCCATTCGAAAAGAACGGCAATCAGCATTTTCTCGGCCTCTCCGTCAATCGCGTTACCTTCGTCAACGAGAAGAGCGTTGGAGGACTCTTGATTACCGGGGCCGAGATCAGTGAACGTATACGACTTGAGCAACAATTGAGGCAAGCCCAGAAGTTAGAAGCGATAGGACAGTTGGCGGCGGGAATCGCGCATGAGATCAACACTCCCATTCAATACGTGGGCGACAATGCAACCTTTATCAAGCAATCCTGGTCGTCAATCAGCAACGTCGCACGCGCTGCGCAAAGACTCGATGATGAATCTAAAAGCGGCGCTGTCTCTGCCGAGGCGACTGCATGCTTGAGGCGCTGCATACAAGAGGCCGATCTTGATTACCTTATCGAGGAGATTCCGAAAGCTATCGATCAGTCGCTGGACGGGGTCAGCCGCGTGGCGAAGATCGTTCGTGCGATGAAGGATTTTTCCCATCCCAGTTCGGAAGAAAAAGCGCTGGTCGACATCAATCGTGCGATTGAAACCACCATTACGGTGGCGCGAAACGAATGGAAATACGTGTGCGAGGTTGAGACGACCCTGGAACCCGAGTTGCCATTGGTCAGGTGTCATGCCGGCGAATTCAATCAAGTGATCCTGAATCTGCTGATCAACGCGGCGCACGCCATTCGCGGGGTGGTGGGCGAGGGCACAGATCGTAAAGGAAAAATACGGGTTGCCACCAGGCACGATGGGAACGAGGTGGAGATCTCAATTCAGGACACAGGATGCGGCATTCCCAAAGAGATTCAATCGCGAATCTTTGAGCCTTTTTTCACTACTAAGCCAGTGGGCCAAGGAACCGGCCAAGGTCTGGCGCTAGCCCACACCAGCATCGTGAGAAGACACGATGGCCGCTTGTGGTTTGAAACCATTGAGGGCGAGGGCACGACATTCTTCATCCGCCTCCCGATTTTACCCGCTGCCGCGAAATCTTAGTTCCAGCCGCGCCCGGGCGAGCCCCACGGGCGTTACAGAAGTAATCGTCGGCACCAAAACGATCCTCCAGTTCGCAAGCAGTTCTGCCGAAGAAGGGAAGAGACGCGGATGTGTCTGCTCTGTGAATCCCGATTCGAATAAATCCGAGGCGACTCGCAGCCGGTTACTGTTCGTCGATGACGAGAGTTTCGTCCTGCAAGGGCTCAGCCGCAGTTTCCACTCGATGCGGCAACAATGGGAGATGACCTTTGTGGAAAGCGGCGAACAGGCGCTGCAAGCTCTGGCTCGCGAATCATACGACGCCATTATCACCGACATGAAGATGCCGCGCATGGACGGGGCTCAGCTCTTGGAAGCGGTAAAAGAGCGATATCCCGAGGTGGTGCGGATCATACTTTCCGGGGAGGCCAACCAGGACGCAGTTCTTCGTTCGATCGGTCCAACCCATCAATATCTTTCCAAGCCGTGCGACCCCCATGAGCTCAAACTAAGGCTGGCGCAAGCGTTTGTGATGCGCGACCTGCTGCGAAATACGGCCGTGCGGGCAATCGTAGCGGGAATGAAATCCGTTCCCAGCTTGCCGGGGCTGTACTACGAAATCATGGCTGAACTCCGGTCGGAAAATACCTCCCTGGAAAAAATTGCCCGTATCATCTCGAAAGACGTTGGCATGACCGCCAAAATTCTGCAGATGGCAAATTCGGCGTTCATGGGCGCTCGCTGCAATATCTCCAATCCAACCCAGGCGGTAAATCTCATTGGAACCGAAATGGTGCGCGCTCTGGTCATGTCGGCCCACGTTTTCTCGCTATTCGAAGATCAACAGGGAGTTGCGTCCTATTGGACGATCCTGTGGGAACATAGCATCGCCGTTGCCTCCCTGGCACAGCGCATTGCTGCGAGCGAAAAGTGCGCCAAGGGATTGGTGGAGGAAAGCTTCACAGCCGGGCTCTTGCATGAGATCGGCAAACTGGTGTTGCTCGCACAAATGCCGAAGGAATATGACGCGATTCTTACGGCCTTCGCGGAGAAGAGCGTCACGGTGGCTGCCGCGGAGCGCGACCGACTGGGCTGCACCCATGCCGATCTGGGAGGATATTTGATGAGCATTTGGGGCCTTCCCCATCCACTCATTCATGCCGTTGCCTACCACGATCACCCCTCGGAAAGTCTGGACAAGCGTTTCTCCTCACTTACTGCAGTGCACTTCGCGGACGCAATCATTAGCTCGGCGAACCCATCCCTCATTCTTCAGGATGTGGAATTGGACGATAGGTATCTGCAGGAGGTGGGCCTTAGCGGACACGAAATTGGCTGGCGCGGACTCTACGAGCAACAGGCCGAGCAAGCGAGAATGGCGGCTTCGAAGGGCGGTTTGTGAACGGAAAAATACTTTTTGTCGACGATGAACCTCAAGTGCTGGAAGGCTACAAAAGGATTTTGTGCGGAGATTTTCGACTGAGTACAGCAGCCAGCGGAGAAGATGCCATCGCCGAACTCGAGAAGAATAGCTTCGCAGTCGTGGTCTCCGACATGCGGATGCCCGGCATGAACGGGATCGAATTGCTCTCGCGAGTGCGGGAAATGGCGCCACACACCGTTCGAGTGGTTCTGAGTGGACACGCAGATCTCGATACCGCGATAAATGCCGTCAATGAAGATGCCGTTTTTCGCTTTCTCACCAAACCCTGCCCGGCAGCCGTGCTGAAAAAGACACTGACCGCTTGCCTGTTGCAATCGCAGATGATTTCCGCGGAGAGAGAGTTGCTCGAGAACACCCTCATGGGCAGCATTAAGGTGCTAACCGACGTATTGAGTCTTGCCAATCCCGCCGCGTTCGGTCGTTCGCTTCGCATCAAACGCTATGTCCAGCACATGGTTCGGGAACTTCAATTGGAGTCGCCCTGGCGGTACGAGGCCGCCGCCATGCTCTCGCAATTGGGCTGCATCACCCTTGAGCCGGAACTCCTCGAAGCGGCGTATTGCGGAGAGATATTGCCTCCGGAGGAGCAGGCCCACTTTGATATGCATCCGGCAGTTGCTCGCGAGCTTCTGGGAAGCATCCCCAGACTGGAAGGCATTGCCTGGATCGTTGGTGAGCAACTCGAGGCTGTCTGCGTCAACAACGACATATCCGACAGCATCAAGACAGGTGCCGCGATTCTGCAAATCGCCGTCGCGTTCGACAAGCTGAAAGAGCAGGGCCGCAGCGATCTCCAGGCGATTGCATACCTTCAGGCAAGCCACAAGCTTGATACGAGGATGTTCCACGCGTTGGAAACTCTCAATTTGACGGCCTCCGGAATGGAAGCCCGCACGGTCGCGATCGGAAGTTTGGAGGCGGGCATGATCCTGCATGAGGACATACGATCGACTGCCGGCTTACTGCTGGCTGGCAAAGGACAAGAAGTGACGTATTCGCTGGTAGTGCGCTTGAAAAACTTCCATCGTCGGGGCGCGATTCAGAATGAAGTTGCAGTGCTTGTGACCGACAGTGCGATTCCACAACCATTGCAGTCCACGTAAAGTAAGGGTTGCGCCCCAGGAACTGGTCGTCATCATTTATTCTTCGAGAGGTTATTTCTTGGAAGGAGCCGGACCTTGCGCGGAAACTATGAGATCCCCAATCATGGTTCCCTTCTCGTAGTAATTCTTGAGCTTCAGGATAACGGATGGAGTGACTTCCTGGTTCCTGGCGATAATTAGGTAGCCCGCTTCGGTACGCACGTCCTGGTCGATAACCATGCCGGGCCTAATCTCTTCAATGCGACAAGTACGAACCTTCTTCTCATGCGCCTCCGGTTCCACTTCCACCAAAGCCATCATAACGCGGGGATCCAAGTCGCTGTGTTGGCGCCCCACGGCAGAGGCGGCCTCGGTGCGGCTGCTGCCTCTGCGTACCCGTGTGTCAAAAGCCAGCGCGACGTTGAGGAGTTCAGCTCCCAATCGCATCTCTGCGATTTCGTTATTATTGATGTCACCCTCCAAGTTCGCGGGGCGATTCTGGTGGGCGATCATCATGGCCACGGATTCCATCCGCGGAATATTCTTGAGTAGATCCCAGGCAATCTTCGGATGCGTGTCGTACAAAGCCTGTTCCTTTGGTGATAGTGGGTGCCCGGCGTACACAGCATCGATGGTCTCCGGCGCCATCGTTACGCAGCCTAACTGCGATAACATGGCGGCAAGTTCAAATCTCCAGCGGTTCGCCAGGGATAGCGTCGTCGCGATGTGACTCATGTACCGCCGCAACCGAAGAGCACGGCTGAAAGCAGCAGGACTAGCCATGCTCAACACTTCTGTAAGTACGTTGAGGCAGCCCGCCAAGGTTTTTTCGAGAATGTCTTTTTCTGAAGTCACGAGGCGGTATTGGGTCAGCCCAGCAGTGAGGGCGTTAGCCAATGTCTCCTTGCTGCACGGCTTCGTCAGAAATCGGAAAATGTTACCTTCATTCACCGCGATCAGCGCGCTCTGGACATCCGCATACCCGGTCAACATGATTCGGACTGTATCCGGGGCTATGCTCTTTATTCTTGTCAACAACTGGAGGCCATCCATCTGCGGCATCCGCATGTCGGAGAGCACCACGGCGTAGGGCCCTTTGGTGTTTATGGCGGTGAGGGCCTCGACACCGCCGACAGCAGCGTCCGTCTCGAACCTGTTGTGCAATAGGCGTTCGCAGGCTCGGAGGACGTTCGGTTCGTCGTCAACGAGAAGAATCTTTTCAGACATCGTTTCCATCCACTCTTTACGTTCCCTGCGAGTCGGGTCAACCCGGCGTGATTTGGACGCAAGAATCGCACGAAGGTCGCGGCGACAACTGCCGTGGAGACATTGCTATCTTCTAGAAGATCGGCAAACACCAGCTTTCCTTTAATGCCCCAGCCTCCGACAACGTTCCAGGCAGCGTTGAGTCATTGCGTGTCAATCTCGCGGTCCCTGCCGACCGCAAACCTCGGGACCATAAGTTTCCATCGAAGTAAAGTAGGCGTTACCTTACTCACATCATAATCGGGGCGGACTCAACAACAGTTTATTGTTATTATTGCGAATTGCTTATTGACTCAATCCGCCTAAGCCTGCTACTTCTTATCAGCCTCTTCCTCCGCGGAGACACTTATGAAATTCTCATTAACCTTAATCACGATGCTTTCTATCGCTTGCTCGGCGCAAACGTTCCAGGGAAGAGTAATGAATGGTTCGACGGGTAAACCGGAAACTAGCTGCCAGGTCATTCTTTTTACTAGGTCCGGCGAACAAGGCCGCGCTATAACAGATGACAAAGGAAAGTTTCAGATTGTTCCCAAGGTGAAGTTAGGACGACACGCGTCGGCTGTATTGCAGGTAACCCACGCTGGAGTGGATTACTTTCAACCTACAATACAGGGACAAGTCGCAAATCTAACAGTCTACCAATCGGCTAATCGAGTCAGCCTTATCAGCGGCCAGTTGAGTATTCTGCAATTTCAAAGTATCGGCAAAAGGTTGCAAGTGACGGAGCTGCACGCGCTGAACAATCAATCCACTCCGCCGGTCACGCAAGTGGATACTAATAACTTCGTCCTCTCCATCCCTCCCGGGGCGCAGATCGAACCTGCGACCGTTTCCTCGCCGGATGGCGGGACTACCAAGGTTCCGCTGACTCCGGTGGCAGGATCGACCGTTCAATACAGAATTGAGTTTCCAATAAAACCGGGGATGAGCAAATACGCGATCCGCTACGAACTCCCATACGACGCAGGAGGGTTTGTTTTTCGAAGGCAGAGTCAATACCCGATGAGCCGCATCGGAGTGATGATCCCTAAGTCGATGGGCTTTCGGTCACTTTCGCCACATTCGTTTCATCCCTTCGCAGACTCAAAAGGGGCCCAGGAACAACAGTTCGAGCTCGACAAACTTGCACGCAATACCGAGATTGCGTTTTCCCTGTCGGGGACCGGCGAACTAGCTCATTCTTTCCGCCCGCTGCAACCGGGAGAACGTCCCGCACCTTCGCTCCTTGCCCCGCCGACGAGCGCAGTTTCACGTGCTGCCTTTCCAGCCAATCCGATACCTGCCCCGCGGCGTTCGCACGCTACCGTTTATGAACGCTCTGTTACCCTTGGGATACTCGTCTCGGTGGCGAGTTTAGTCTGGTTTTTCGTACTTAGGGCCAACATTGTTATCCCAGGCCGAAGTCGCGTCTTGTCTACGGATGCGAACTTGCCATCGCACTCTCATGAGGGAGTGGCGCCGGGACGACGTGAGGTCCCAGATAAGCATCGTTGAACTCGGGCTTGGCCGACTCATTCACCGCCCGCATCGCATCGCTATATTTCTGCTGCGCGATTTCGCGCATGATTTCTTCTTTCTGCGATTCTTCCGACAAGGTTTCCTTTGATTTGATCTTGTAGATCACATAGGATCCCTCTTTTTCCACCTTGCTAACTTGACCCACCTCTAAAGAGAAAAGCTCGTCTACCTCTTCCTTGGGAATATTCGACCTCCCAACCCACCCAACGTCTGTAACCGGAGCGGTGACCAGTTTCAATTGCGTGTAGATGTCTTTCTGCACCTCTGTGGGGTCCTCTCCCTCTTCGACGCGCTCACGTGCAGCTTGTGCCATCTTCAGAGCTTGTTCATTCGCAACCTTGTCGTCATCCGGCTTGGCCGGCATCATAGGAACCAAAACACGCTCAACCCGGATGCGTTCATACGAAGGCAGCCGCGCGGTGTAATAGGCGTGCACCTCCTCTACCGAGGGATGCGCAAACTGCGCCCGCAATCCGCCGCGATACATGTCCGCCAGGGTCCTCAGCCGCCACCAGCGCATGATTTCTGCAAATTGCGGAGTGTCATCGAGTTTGGCCTGCACGGCGACCCGCTCCAGTGCAAGATATTCGGCGTAGGTCTCCGCCAGGTTGCGCCGCGTCTCTGGCGAGAGCGTTCTGTTCGTAACATTCATGGAGTTGACCAGCGTCTCAAATGCCTCCCGCGTTACCACTTTCGCGCAGGACTTTTCGTCCCCTTCTGTCTGCTTACTTGGTTCCGGCTGTTTGCCTGGTTCGCACAAACCATGAATCGTAATCACCGCGTCTGACGCCGCGACCTGCTCCGGTTTTGGTGCTGGTTCGCTGGCAACTTGTTTCGACGAGGGCGCCGGCGTCTCGGCGACCTGCGCCCATCCAGCAGGCGTTGACATCGCGCACCCGAGTACTCCGCCCACCAACAAGATTCTGAACTTAGTCATGTTCTCCCCCCACGGCAACGGCTGGAATTTCTTGGAGCCGATTGCGATCCATCTTCTTATCAGGAAATCTTGCAGATGTCTAGGAGCGATCATGGACAATTACAGATACGGTGCGGAGTTCTTTACACAACATTAATAAACTTGGATCAGTTATTCGGAGCAGCCGATAGTAGATGATGGAGCTGTCTGGGCAAAAAGTGATAATGTCACTACTTGCCGCACCATATTACTCTTCATTTATGGCGCTACGATATTTATGTTCGTATTTCGTAACGTGCTTATACAACTAATTGGTTATTCCACAGAGTTACTTACTCCTACTTGTGTCGCTCGTAACCTTCGCAAGTAAGAGTGACTATCTACTTCGAGGGCAGCAATTTATAGTTAGCATCGGTTCCATCCAAGCTTCAAAGGTGCATTGGTTTCAATTTACAAAATCCGAAGTTACTTGAGGCGTTCCGGTATTTCGTAATTTTGTTGTTGACGAATTGTTGATCTCCGCAGTAGTCTCCGTTCCGCTGGTTGCTTCTCTTCACCACAGATTTCCAACACAACAATTCAAGGGTGCACTATCTGTCGCACCAGCGGCTCACATATAGCTAAGGAGGAGCAGTTATGAGGACCCTGTCTCGCCCAATTCACCTTTCCCTTCCCTTTCTAACCTGGGCTCTCATCATTCTGGTCGGCCCTTCTAGCATTCACGCCCAGACAAACGGCGGCACAGTAGGCGGGTGCACGACCAACGGTGCATGTGACCCTGGGCCCCGCAACCCGGGCGACACGAACGCACCTTTTTGCCCGAATACAGCGCCCCCGGACGAGAAGTTCCCTGGCTCGACCTGTGTCGACTTTGCTCAACCGCCTGCGGTGCAGCCTCCGGCCGCCGGAGCGGGCAATGTCGTGGCCGCAGCGCCCAACACTGTGAATAATTTGATTCCTCTGTGGTTTGAGGCCATCCCCATTTTTGAAGAAGTGGCGAGTGTGCAGGGGACTGCCATAAACAACGTCACGAGCCAGACCGAACAGATCATCGGCTTGGGACCCGCGTTCAACTCGAATAGTTGTTTTTCTTGCCACGAGGCACCGGCTGTGGGAGGCACGAGCGGTGGCAGCGTTTCTATCCAAATCTCCCCCACCTCCAACACGACGTTCACATTCCTCATGCCTCTCAATTTCTCGGAAAACCCCGAACTCCAGGCTAAGACCGACGATGGAAACAATACGAACACGGATCCTACGTTCCCAACCCAGTTTAATTCGGGTGGAAACCCGACCTTCACGACCGTGCTGCCTCAGGGGCCGTCGCTCGAGGTGAGGTTAATCAGCAGCGGCAACGGCGGCGGCAGCGGCGGATTTGTAGTGCAGCCAGGCAGCGTGGCGGAATTGTTCACTATCCAAGGTCGCACTGACGCGCCAAATTGCGTCCTTGCTCAATTCCCATTTTCGTCGCTACCTGCCAGGTCTATTTCTTTTCGCATCCCGACGCCCACATTCGGTCTTGGCTTCGTGGAAGCAACCCCTGACCTGCTTTTGGAGGGCAATCTTGCCGCCACTAACGCCACCATTGTGGCCGGCAGTGGGGGCCTCTCGGTTGCGACAATAGCAGCGAACCTTGGTGTTGGGGGAACCTTCAACCGAAGCGGCAACGATGGCACCATCACCCGTTTTGGATGGAAGGCACAGAACAAGTCGCTGCTGATTTTTGCCGGCGAAGCCTCGAACGTGGAAATGGGCGTCACCAACAATCTTTTCCCCAACGAGAAAACGGTTGCGGGAAACGGACCCGGGACGACACCTTGCCCTACGAACGTTGCACAATCAGCGGGCGGCTTTGGCGATCAACCCGAGGATGAACTCCTTAGCATAAACGTAGCTCCCCCTCCCTCCGGGGCCACGCTGGATCAGATCGCCTCGATCATCTCCACCAACGCCGAAAACAACAGAGTATTCATGCTGTTGAACGGAGCTCCCTCACAATGCGATGAGACCACCGCGGGAAAATACGGTTCGGCAACGCCCGTGTGCAATTCGTTTACCAGTCCGCTCGTGCTGAACGGACAGGCTATTTTTAACAACCTCAACCCTAGTAGCACAACCTTCGTCGGGTGTGCGCTCTGTCATACGCCAACTCAATCCTCCGGACTTTCGCAGCAGGCGGCTTTGAGCAACCAGATCTACCATCCATTTTCGGATTTTGCCCTGCATACCATGGGCAACAACACTACGGGACTTGCTGACGGGGTTATGCAAGGCTTGGCGGGTTCGCAGCAGTTCCGCACCGCGCCGTTGTGGGGGCTAGGCCAGCGCCTCTTCTTCCTGCATGACGGTCGCGCTTCGAATCTAGCCGATGCAATCCTAGACCACTGCCCAACTGCATTGACCACACCGGGACCTTCGACCACCAACGAATCCTGTGGTTCGATCACCAAATTCCTGGGTTTGTCACCGGCGAATCAGCAGGACCTTCTCGACTACCTGCGCTCGCTCTAGAAAGCCCGAAACTGCCGGCGCTATCCCATCCTTGACGCTCTTCGTCAAGGATGGGGGCTCCGCTTACCCCCGGCTTGAAGTCTTCTCTCGTCCGCCCCTCTTTCAGCCAAAAAAGCAGTCCGCCCAAGTGTCCACAATATATCCTTGTCTTAGACTTGAAGTTTCCATGTGGGAACGTTGTTCAACCTCAACCAGGGACGGGTTATGGCACGTGTGTTTATCACAGGCTCTTCTGACGGACTCGGGAGAATGGCCGCGCAACTTCTCGTCGAGCTGGGGCATGAAGTGGTTCTGCATGCTCGCGGCGAACCGCGGGGCGAGGAAGCTCTAGCTGCCGTTCCGGGAGCGAAGACCGTCGTCATCGGCGATCTCTCGAGCATCGCTCAAACCCGCGGCGTCGCGGCGCAGGTCAACGCGCTCGGCTCCTTTGATGCAGTCATTCACAATGCAGGGGTCGGATATCAAGAGCCTCGGCGCATCGCCACGGAAGACGGCTTGTCCCATGTTTTCGCCGTCAATACGCTGGCACCGTATGTACTCACGGTTTTGATCCATCGGCCGAAACGCTTTGTCTACCTGAGTTCCGGCCTGCACCGAAGCGGCGACCTAAGCCTGAAGGATCTCGCATGGGAGCATCGCACATGGCACGGACAGCAGGCTTACTCGGATACCAAGCTGCACGATGTCCTGCTGGCCTTCGCCTTCGCCCGCCGCTGGCCGGAGGTTTTTTCCAACGCTCTTGAGCCCGGCTGGGTGGCAACCAAGATGGGAGGGAAGAATGCGCCAGATGACCTCGACGCCGGGCATCGCACGCAAGTCTGGCTCGCGGTCAGCAATGACCCGGCTGCGAAAGTTACGGGCGAGTATTTCTATCACATGCGGCTTCGTGCACCGAAGCCGGGCACTCGTGACGCCGAACGGCAGGAGCAGTTACTGGCTGCCTGCGAACGCTTGTCCGGAGTGGAGATGCCTACAAACTAGAAAACCGAGCTTTTTCCGGCGGTGCCAGGCGCAACAACCGCGTCGCGTTTCACGTGAGGTTTACTTTGCCACGCTGAAACTTGTCCATGGATATGAGTCCATGTCCCGCTGCAGATCCTTCTGCCAATCGAACTCCGGATGCTGCCGCAGGTGCTCCGCTGCCTTGAAGTCGAGGCCGCAGGCGTGACCAGCTGCGGCGGTGAAACTCATTTTCTCCGCCATCGTCGCGTCGGCAGCCTTGTTCTGGACGGCGCCAGCCATTCCGTACGGAGGCTGCCAATCCCCAGAACCTCGCGGCGAGAGATCGATGTGGCCGTCGAGTGTGCGTTCGTCGGCATTTTCCTTGTTCTCAAAAGTATCGTAGTGGTCGGCCAGGTAGCGCTGCGCCGCCGCCAAATCAATCTTGCCCTTGTCCCGCGCCATGAGTTGCTCCCAACGGACGTGGCGGGCATTGGCGCTGGCGCTCATATCATGCGGATCAAAGTCAGTCTCTTCGCGGATGAGTTTGTCGTTGATCGGAAAATTCGAACCGACAAAATACCCATCCGTCTTCCTCTCCAGCGTAACGTTTTTCAACCCCAGTTCGAGCCGGCCAATTTCATTCTTTCTAATGTCGGCAATCAGCCAGGTATTGGCATAGCCGCCGTTATTGCCTTCCTTCATGATGCGCGTGAAATCATCAATGGAAGCGGAATACTGCGCAGCTTTGCGAGCGCGAACAAATTCCGGAATCGCAGCCGGATCGTATCCGAAGAAGTGACCGATTGTCGTTTCCGTAATGATGATCCCCGCCGAGTTCATTACGAAGTCGTCGGCACTGTGGATGACCCCAGGCAGGCCGTCCATGAGCATGCGGTTGCCTTTGGCCGGAACGATGTCAAAAATTATCGTCCAGCGCTCGCCATCCAAATAGTTCGTCCAATTATTGTGGGCGATCACCGCCTTGCCGTCTTTCGTGTAGCTACCAGTCGCGACAAACGCACTGCAATGCTCAGGAACCGCTAGCGAAGCCGTGGCTTTGATTCCACGTTCCTTGTCGTATTGCTTGACGTAGTATTCCCATTCTTCCGCGGCATTCAAAGCCACCACGTCCCATAGATCGATCTTCATACCATGCGCGTTGGCGCCATCGCTGATTCCTTGCAACTCTTCCCGGTACTCCTGTTCAATATGCGGCCACATTATATTCTGGGCGGAATCGCGGAAGAACTGCCAGTCTTTCTTTGTGTCGTGGGTCAACTCGAGAACTGTGACCTTCAGGGCGTCTTGAATCTCATTTGCTAGCAGATAACCGTTTTGGAATCCGATTTCGCGTGGCGTGCCTTGCAGATGGACGAACGTCCATCCATTTTTCTCGGGTTGCCGGAACGCACCTTTCAACTCGGCCTCGGGTGCGGCAGCCTTGGAGGACGTCGCAGAGGATGGCGACGCGGATGAGAACGACAAAACTGAGAACGACAACGCGATTCCGGTTAGAATAACCCCAGCCAAAACCAGCCATGGTCGGCGCATGTTCCGCTCCAAAGGACGATTCAATTCGTACGGATTGTAGCAGAGTTTGACGGAAGGATTTGCCAACTGCGCAGCGATTTGCACATCAGAGAAATCGTCAAACTTTCTAACTGAAAGTTTAACCACAAGAGCGGAGAACTGCCTGCTGCCGCGCACAGTAAAATAATCTCAGGTGATCAGAAATGGATCCGAAAGAATTTCGTGATATGGGCCATCAAGTTGTTGAGTTGCTGGCTGATTATCTTGAGCAGATCGAAGCCAAGCGCGTGTTTCCAGACGTAGAGCCGCGGACGGCGAACCAACTCTTTAATGAGCCGTTGCCCGTTGACCCAAGCACGCCAAGCAGTGTGCTGGACGAACTCAAGGAAAAACTGCTTCCCTACTGCACAAACGTCGGCCATCCCGGATACATGGGGTTGATTACTCCCTCTCCAAATCCCGTTGGCATCGTTGCGGACTTCATTTGTTCAGCGCTCAACCAGAATATCGGAGCATATTCGATTGGGCCGTCCGCGGTGGCGATGGAGCGCAGAGTGTTGCGTTGGCTGACGGACCTCTGCGGCTACGATGAGAACGCAGGAGGCAATCTCACCAGCGGCGGGATGATGGCCAACTTTATCGGGCTGAAACTCGCGCGGGATGCTGTGACGCGCGATCAGGCGCAGTTTGACGGCGTGCGTGATCGCTGGGCAGTATACACGTCGGAGGAGCGCCACGTTTCCGTCGATAAAGCTGTGGATTGCGTCGGTCTGGGCCGGAACGCTTTGCGTCCGCTGCCGACAGATGCGAATTTTCAGGTGCGGCTCGATGCGCTGGAAGAAGCAATTGCCCGGGACAAGAAAAATGGCATCCAACCGATGTGCATCGTGGGCATCTTCGGAACTACGAATACCGGCGCAGTCGATGATATCCGCGAACTGCGGCGCATCGCCGATCGCGAAGGCATGTGGCTGCACGCCGACGCCGCATACGGAGGCGGGATGCTGCTCTCGAACGACGCACCCATGCACGATCGCGGTCTCGGTCTCGCTGATTCAATAACGATCGATCCACACAAGTGGTTTTACGCTCCTCTCGATGCTGGGGCAGTTTTGGTCAAGGATCACCCGCGGCTTACTGCGTCTTTCGGCATAAAACCTTCCTATCTCACCGATGAGTTCGATCGGGCCAACGAACGTTATCAGTATTACGTGCACGGCTTCGAGCAATCGCGGCGCTTTCGCAGCCTCAAAGTGTGGATGAGCTTTAAACGTTATGGCACCCGCCAGATCGCAGAATGGATTGACAACAATGTGCGCCAGGCAAAACATCTTTACGCCCTGGCGGAAAGAGATCCGGAGTTCGAGCCGGCTTGCATTCCCCCCATGTCCGCGATCTGCATCCGTTATAAGGGTGCGCAGTCCGAAGACGAGTCAAAGAAGTTACATGCCGAAGTGGCGCAGCGCGTCGAGCAGAGCGGTCGTTTCTGGATCTCCACCACCGAACTTAAAGGCAGAACATGGTTTCGAATCAATCCGGTGAACTTTCGCACACGCCAGGAGCACATGGATCAACTCTTCGATTTACTCCGATCGGAGTGCCACTTGATCGCAGAGTCAACGAGTGCCGGTGTTTGAGCTCTATAGTCTGTTTTGTTTAGGAGCAAGATGATGGCTGCTTTTTCTTTGAAGGTAAACGCTGATGTTCACACGGTGGATGTGGATCCGGAAACGCCGCTCCTCTACGTGCTCAGCGACGAACTGCACCTGCGCGGGCCTAAGTTCGGCTGTGGCCTGGCGCAATGCGGAGCCTGTACGGTGTTGGTTCAAGGTGAGGTGGTGCGCTCGTGCGTCATGCCCGTGAGTGCCGTGAAACAGCGCGAAGTTACAACGCTGGAGGGCCTGGGAACTGCGGACGAGCCGCATGCAATTCAGCAGGCATTCATCGATGAAGGCGCGGCCCAATGCGGGTTCTGCCTTAGCGGCGTGATCCTTACTACAAAGGTGCTGCTGGAGAAGACGCCGAAGGCCTCAGACGAGCAGATACGGGAGGCACTGTCGAGCGTGCTGTGCCGCTGTTTTACGCACACACGAATGATGCGCGCAATCAAGCGCTACCAGGCGAGGAGCGCATGAAAACTTTGTACATGACGGACAGATATCTGAAAGACAAGCGCGTGAAAAAGGAATTTTCCCGGCGCGACTTTCTCAAAGCTTCTGGCGCGCTGGTGGTGAGCTTCGGTGCGGCATCGGCGATGGCGCCGTTGGCAGGAGCGCAGGGTCCATTCGACACGCATCCATCGCACATTGATCCGGCTAAGCTCGATTCGTGGCTCGCGGTCGCATCCGATGGCACCGTGACTGCGTACACCGGAAAGTGCGACTTCGGGCAGGGCATGCTTACGGTGCAGACGCAGTTGGTTGCCGAAGAGTTATGCGCACCTATTAATAACGTGAGGATAATTCAGTGCGATACGTCGGTGACGCCCGATCAGGGGACGACGTCAGGCAGTCAGTCTACGCCGACCAATTTCAATACTCAGAATCTCGCGCAGGCTGCGGCGACTGCCCGCGAGGCCTTGATCGGAATGGCAGCTCAGAGGTTTGGTTCACCCGCGGATCAGCTCACCGTCGAGGATGGCGTCATCAGCGCGAGGAGCGGGAAGCGTATCAGTTATGAGGAACTGATTGGCGGAAAGCGTTTCGACATCACTTTGAACCTCGCGGCGAAGCGCAGATCGCCGACAGAATGGAAGGTGTTGGGAAAACCCGTTCCGTCGTTGGACTGGCTTGCGCTGATGACCGGAACATTTGAATTCGTTCACAACGTGCACCTGCCGGGAATGGTTCACGGTCGAGTAGTGCGGCCGCCAGAGACAGGAGCGACCGTTGCGCATGTGGACGAGAAATCGGTAGAGCAAATTCCCGGCCTCATCAAAGTGGTGGTACGAAATAATTTCATCGGCGTGGTCGCAGAGAAGCAGTGGCAGGCGGCGCAAGGGGCCGAGCTTTTGAAGGTCACCTGGAAGCCGGGCCCAGGCCTGCCCGCGCAAAAAGATTTCTACGACTCCATGCGGAGGCAGCCGTCGCGCGACGTCATGCTGGTGAATTCCAAAGATGTGGATGAGAAACTGAAAGCGGCTGCGCATATTTTGAAGGCCACCTATTCATATCCTTATCAAGCGCACGGCTCCATCGGTTCATCCTGCGCAGTTGCTGATGTTCAGGCGAACCGCGCAACTGTCTGGTCGGCGACGCAGTCCGTCTATCCAACGCAGCACGGTGTGTCCACCCTCACAGGCCTGCCGCTCGATAACGTGCGGGTGATCTTTGTCCGCGGCGCCGGCTGTTACGGGATCAACGCCGCGGATACCGTCTCCTATGATGCGGCGCTGCTATCGCAAGCAGTGCACAGGCCGGTTCGAGTGCAGCTCACACGGCACGATGAATTCATTTCCGAGAATTACGGCTCCGCTTGCGTGATTGAGCAACAAGTTGGAATCGACGCAGACGGCGCGATTGCGGCGTGGGACTGTGCCACTTGGTCAGCAATGTTGGGCGGGAGACCAGGGTACGACAAGCCTGGAAATGTAATTACGGGAATGCTGGCTGGCTTTAATCCTGAGACAGTTACTCCGCGGGCGGCTGCCGAGCCGAGCGGAGAACTGCGAAACGGAAACAATGCGGTCCCGTCTTACGTGGCAGGATGCGTCGTTGGCAAATGTGGCGGAGGAGGTTCGATCCGGAGCGAACGGGTGCTGACTCATGCTGTGCGCTCGCCATTCTTCACTGGACCACTGCGCTCGCCATTGCGCTTGCAAAACACCTTCGCGCAGGAATGTTTCATGGACGAGATCAGTGCGCATGTGAAGGCCGATCCAGTCGCATACCGGTTGCAGCATCTGAGTGAGGCGCGCATCATTGACGTCGTAAGAGCTGCGGCTAAGGCATCGAATTGGGATGCTCGTCCTTCGCCCAAGCGCCGTAACCCGCGTACCGGCACGGTGGAGGGACGTGGCATCGCTTGTGTTGCGTACGAGGGCGACAACGGATATGCCGCGCTGGTCGCTGAAGTCGAAGTGAATCAAGCAAGCGGCAGCGTGCAACCCAAACGGTTTTTCATCGCCCACGATTGTGGGCCAATCTCAAACCCTGACGGCTTGCGGAATCAGATCGAGGGCGGAATTTTGCAAGGCATGAGCCGCGCTCTCGGGGAAGAAATTACGTGGGATGAGCGCAAGGTTACTTCAACTGACTGGGAAAGCTATAGAACCCTCTCGCTTGGAATCGAGCTGCCAGCCATCGAAATCGTTTTCATCGACCGCCCATCCGCTAAGGCAACCGGCGCTGGCGAGACCGCGATCACGCTGGTCGCCGCCGCTATCGGCAACGCAATTTTCGACGCCACGGGCGTACGGCTTCGGCAAGTGCCGTTCACACCCGATCGAGTAAAAGCGGCACTACGAGAGATATAGCCGCACTGTCATTTGGCACTATCATTTGGCCGGGCTTGGGACATAGAGATGAAAGACATCTCGATAGGAGCTCGACTGGATAGCCCTCCGCTTTCCAGGCCGCCAATCCACCTTTCAGAAACTTTATGTTCGAAAAATGCAGTCTGAGGGCCCGACGCAAAACCTCCCGGATGGTCTTATAAAACGGCGGCAATACAATCCACTTCAATATCAAACCCGCCATTCCAAGCCGGAACATTGATAAAGATGCGCGCAGGCGGATTTTCCGGGAAATAACGCCTGTAGACGGCATTCACCGCAGGAAACATGTCCACTGAGGTGACGTACACATTCAGCTTCAGAATGTTTTCCAAAGAAGAACCTGCCGTTTCGACACAGAGCTTGAGTTGATCTAATACGATCTCCGTCTGACGCTCAATCGGTCCCTTGAAGATTTCTCCTGTTTTGGGGTCGAACGGCGGACTACCTGAGACGTAGATTGTGTCGCCGTGCTTCGTCACGGTTGGAGCTGGGGCCTTGTATTTTTCGAGATAGGTCCAGCGGCTCAACGCGAATGATTTCCCGTTTCATAGTTTTCCTCCGATTGCAATTTTCGACGCCACGGGCGGACGGCTTCGGCAAATGCCGTTCACACCCGATCGAGTAAAAACGGCGCTACCAGAGATATAGCGGCACTATCATTTGGCACTATCATTTGGCCGGGCTTGGGACATAGAGATGAAAGACATCTCGATAGGGCTCGACTGGATAGCCCTTCGCTTTCCAACCTGCCAATCCACCTTTCAGAAACTTTATGTTCGAAAAATGCAGTCTGAGGGCGTGGCGCAAAACCTCGCGGCTGGTTTTTTCACCCGGACAGGTACAGTAAACGACCGCTTCTTTGTCTTTGGGGATTACCGAAGTGCCGTCAAGCACTTCCTGCGGGGGAGCCCTTCGCGCACCAGGGATCACTTCAGAATAGGCTAACAGGTCGAGCGGCTGGCGAACATCAAAAAGAAGTGTATCCCGGTTCGAAGCCAACAATGAATGGAGTTCCTCGGCCGTGATGCTGTGGCGGACCAACTCATTTTGGTCTCTGGTCCGTTTGCTCCAAATGAAGATCGCTACGCACAGCAACGCAACAGAGACAGCACACAATACGAGAACCATTCTTCGCCCCTTTTAAAGCTCTCCTGACACCAGATTCGCCGGGGAGACCGGAGGATTCAACTGTTGGCCGATTGATGGTTGAGTTGGCCGCGCAGTTTGCCTCCGATCGCCATTGAGCGTCTCACGGGACGGTCTAATAATTTTTTTGCGACGCATGGCAACCGACGATCATCGGTTGATGCATCGGGACCGATTGGTTGGGGGTAAAAAATGAACACTCCTTCAAAACGCACCGTAGTAATAGGTGGAGTGCTTTGCTTGATAGTCCTCGGCTTGATTGTCGGAGCGGTGCGCCCCTCCAAACATGCGCTGGGTGCGCCAAGCCCTACGCCGGATGTCGAGGTAGTGAAGGTAGAGCAAAAGGATGTTCCGATTTATGGCGACTGGATCGGCACGCTCGACGGTCTGGTCAACGCCGACGTCAGGGCGCAGGTTACCGGATATCTGGAAAAGCAAGGATATCAGGAGGGCGCCTTCGTCAAACAGGGTCAGCTTCTCTTCCAGATTGATCCGCGACCATTTCAGGCAGCGCTCGATCAAGCTGAAGGGCAGTTGGCACAAGCCAAAGCCACGCTCGCCAATTACGAGGCGGTGCAAGGCCGCACTGAACTTGACGTGAAGCGCTACACCCCCCTTGCGAAAGAGCAGGCGGCCAGCCAGCAAGATCTCGACAACTCCGTCCAGAATAACCTGGCGGCGATAGCCAACGTCGAAACGGCCAAGGCCCTAATCAAAACTTCACAGGCTGCTGTTGAAACCGCGAAAATTAATCTTGACTTCACACGGCTCGTTGCTCCGATCGACGGCATCGCCGGACAAGCTCAGCTGCAAGTGGGAGCGCTGGTTAATCCGAGCAGCGGACCGGTCACCTCGGTCTCGACCGTTGATCCCATCAAAGTTTATTTCACCGTCGGAGAGCCGCAATATCTGGCCTTTCGTAAGCGCTATCCGACCGACGCCAGCCGGGCTGAAGCCGACAAGAATTTACACCTCCAGTTGATTCTGGCGGACGGTTCAACGTACCCGCACGAGGGTACGTTTTCCTTCGCGGATCGCCAGGTCAATGAAAGCACCGGCGCGATTCGCATCGCGGCACTATTCCCCAATCCAGGGAACATTTTGCGCCCGGGTGGCTACGCAAAGGTTCGAGGGACTATCCGAGTCCAGCCCGGTGCACTGCTGGTTCCTCAGCGCGCGGTGTCAGAACTCCAGGGCGGATACCAAGTTGCGGTGGTGGGTGGCGATAACAAGGTTAGCATTCGAACCGTCACGGTAGGCGACCGTGTCGGTAACCAGTGGGTAATTGCACAAGGACTCAACCAGGGAGAACGAATCGTCGCCGAAGGAGTTCAGAAGGTGCGCTCCGGAGCGCGGGTGAATCCCAAGCCGTTCGTTACATCGACGAAGGGGGAGTAATCCGATGTCAAAGTTCTTCATCAATCGCCCCATCGTTGCGATGGTGATTTCGATCATCATGGTGCTGGTTGGTACCTTGACGATCCTGAGTTTACCGATCGCTCAGTTTCCGAAGATCGCTCCGCCGGAGATTCAAATCCTGGCCACCTACGTGGGTGCGGATGCAAAAACCCTGGAGGAAGCGGTTGCCACTCCCATCGAGCAGCAGATGAATGGCGTGGACAACATGAACTACATGTATTCGCTGAATGCAACCGCCAACTCCAGCACAAGCCTCATTGTCGACTTCGACGAAAAAACCGATCCCAACACCGATTTCATTCTGGCGCAGGCCCGTGAAACACAGGCCGCGTCTCAGCTTCCGGTGGACGTCACCAACTACGGAATCACGGTTCGAAAGTCCGTTACCGCTCCACTTCTGCTGATTGCGGTCTACTCACCGCACGGAACCTACGATGCCAATTTTCTGGCGAACTATGCGTACATCAATCTGGCCGATCCTGTGCTCCGTTCGCCGGGCATCGGCAACGTTCAGGTATTCGGTGCCGGGCAATACGCGATGCGGCTTTGGGTAAAACCCGACACGTTGGCCAAGCTTGGCATCACCGTCCCCGAAATCGTCAGCGCCATTCAGTCGCAAAATACCGTTAACCCGGCAGGAAAGGCAGGCGGCGAACCTGCCCCCAAAGGCCAGGAATTTACCTACACGGTTCTGGCCCAGGGCCGCCTTATCTCGCCGGAAGAATTCGGACAGATCGTCGTGCGGGAGACTCCTGACGGGGGAATTGTCAGGGTCCGCGACGTGGCTCGAATCGAGCTGGGTTCCCAGGATTACAGTGCCTTCGGCCGTTTTAATGGCAGGCCGAGCGCCGTCATTGCCTGCTACCAACTGCCGGGCTCGAACGCCGTCGATGCTGCCGCCGGCGTCCAGAAGCTGATGACGCAGATGAAGCAGCGCTTCCCGGAAGACTTGGATTTCGTCGTCGCGCTGGATACGACGCGTGCGGTCACGCAAGGCATCAAGGAAATTGTCATAACCCTTCTGATCGCGCTGGCCCTGGTGATTCTGGTGGTCTATCTTTTCCTTCAGGGCTGGCGCGCCACGCTGATTCCGCTCCTGGCCGTGCCGGTATCGCTCATAGGAACATTCGTATTTTTCCCGTTGTTTGGTTTTTCCATCAACACCCTTTCACTGTTTGGATTGGTGCTGGCTATCGGTCTTGTCGTGGACGACGCTATCGTCGTCGTCGAGGGAGTAGAGCGCCACATCGAGGAGGGGTTAACCCCCAAAGCCGCAGCATTGAAAGCAATGGAGGAACTGACTGGCCCCGTAGTGGGCATAGCATTGGTTCTCTCTGCCGTGTTCGTACCCACGGCCTTCATTCCCGGAATCACGGGCAGGCTTTACCAACAATTCGCCGTCACGATTGCTATCTCTGTACTTCTCTCCGCCTTCAATGCACTCACGCTTAGCCCCGCGCTGGCCGCACTGCTGCTTAGGCCGAAGGAACCGAGCCACGGGCTGTTGAGGAGATTCTTCGACTGGTTTAATCGTCGTTTCGAGCAGGCCACGGAAGGCTACGTACATTGGAGTGGAGTGCTTCTCCAAAAAACCATCGTGGTGATTGTGCTGCTGGTGGTCTTTGGCGTTGCGGCGGGATTCTTCGCCAATCGTGTGCCCTCGAGTTTTCTTCCGGACGAAGATCAAGGTTACGCTTACGTTAACGTGCAACTGCCCAACGGGGCTTCGCTGGAACGCACGACCGCCGTCGCCGCTGACGTGGAAAAAATCATATCGAGTACACCCGGCGTCCAAAACACCACCGGCTTCGTCGGTTTCAGTTTGCTTAGTTTTGTTCGCACCAGCTACAACGCAACGTATTTTGTCACCTTCAAGCCTTGGGACGAACGCAAGACCAGAGACGAGCAATTTCAGACGCTCAAAGCGCATTTGAACCAGGAGTTTAGCAAGTTGCCGGCTGCGGTGGTCTTTGGTTTTTCGCCGCCCGCCATACCGGGCGTAGGGACTGCGGGCGGGTTCACCTTCATGCTCGAAGACCGTTCGGGGGGAGATATTCAGTTCCTCGCCAAGAACTTGGGCGTTTTTCTTGAAGCTGCGCGTAAGCGACCAGAGATCGCCAGTCTGAGCACGACTTTCCTGTCGAGCGTCCCGCAGGAATTCGTCGACGTCAACCGGGACAAGGTGCTGAAACAAGGCGTGAACCTGAGCGATGTTTATCGCACGATCCAGGCTTTCATGGGAGGTTATTTCATCAATTACTTCAATCGCTTCGGCCGCCAATGGCAGGTTTATATCGAAGCGGAGGGTAAAAACCGCTCCCAAGCGGAAAATGTCGGACAATTCTATGTTCGCAACAACAAGGGAGAGAACGTCCCACTTTCCACGCTTACCAGCGTTAAACCGCGCCTCGGGCCGGAATTCACTCTACGCTTTAACGAGTACCGTTCCGCGCAAATCAATGGCAGCGCCGCGCCTGGCTATAGCGCGGATCAGGCTACGGCCGCGCTCGAGGATGTTTTCAAGCAGACGATGCCGCGAGAGATGGGCTTCGACTACTCCGGTATATCGTTTCAAGAACAGAAGGCCCGGGAAGGTGTTCCGCCCGCGATCGTCTTCGGACTCTCACTGTTGTTTGTCTTTTTGATTCTTGCCGCGCTTTACGAAAGCTGGTCGCTGCCGTTCAGTGTACTGCTTAGCACACCGGTCGCGATCTTTGGCGCCTTTTTCGTTTTGTGGCTTCGTCGCGTGATCCTCAGCGCCTTCCTGCCTCTTTACCTGGTCCAGATCGAGAGCGACATCTATTCGCAAATCGGGCTGATCATGCTGATTGGCTTGACCGCCAAGAACGCGATTCTGATCGTAGAGTTCGCCAAGGATGAGTACGAGCATGGAAAACCTCTCGCGGATGCGGCGCTCGAAGGCGCGAAGCTGCGGCTGCGGCCGATCCTGATGACGTCGTTCGCGTTTATTCTCGGTTGCGTCCCGCTGTGGATCGCGAGCGGCGCCGGCGCGGTGTCCCGGCAGATCATGGGAACCACGGTGATCGGCGGAATGGTGGCCGCCAGTGTGGTCGGGATATTCTTCGTGCCCGCGATTTTCTATTTGGTCGAGAAATGGTCCGGCGCGGGCAAAGAGCCTGCTTCCGGTTCGTTACCGGCCATGCCTGCCCCTGTGCCGGGAGATTGATGTACCGGGATTTGAGATGTACGGCACTGCAACGAGCGGGACGAAACACAAGCAGAGCTTCTCGTGGGATTGCACATGGGGGTTGCGTATGGGATTACGCATTATGAAACTCGCGAAATTCCTGACTGCGATGTTCACCTGCGGAGTGCTGGCCGGTTGCATGGTCGGCCCAAAGTACCATCGGCCCAGCGGTGCAGACTCCGACCGCGTATCGCGACCTGGCAGAGAATTCCCAGCTTCAGGCTCAGGCTGCCTCTTATGCGGATCTTCCCTGGTGGCAAGTCTTTCAGGATCCGAAGTTGCAGGAGCTCATCCGCACTGCGCTCAAGCAAAACTACGATTTGCAAATTGCCACCGAGCGCATTAACGCTGCGCGCGCGCAGCTCGCCGTTACTCGCTCAAGCCTTTTTCCCCAGGTGGGCGCGAACGGCAATTTTAGCGGTGGAAAAGAAAGTAATTTTCAAAGCAAATACAACTTCCTGCTCCTGACGGCGGATGCGAGCTTTCAACTGGATTTTTTTGGACGCCTGCGGCGCGCTAACGAAGCCGCACGTGCTCAACTTCTGGCTACCGAGGACGCGAGGCAGACCGTCATCCTAACGCTGGTCAGCGACGTCGCCAGCGACTATTTCGCGCTCCTGCAACTTGACTTGCAACTCCAGATCACGCGGGACACGGTTAATACACAGACCGATTCGGTCAAACTCACCAACTTTCGTCTCGTCAACGGCGTAGCCACGAAACTGGATGTACTCCAAGCCCAGCAAGTCCTCGATACCGCAAATGCCCAAGTTCCTGACCTCGAACGCCAGATCGCTCAAGAGGAAAACGCCATCAGTATCCTGCTCGGAAATTATCCGCAGGACGTGACGCGCGGACTTCCTTTAGTCCAGCAAACACTTCCTCCCGAGGTGCCGCCCGGGCTTCCTTCCTCCATCCTCGAGCGCCGGCCGGACATTCGCGAGGCCGAACAAAACCTGATTGCCACGAATGCTGAAATCGGAGTCGCCAAGGCTCAGTTCTTTCCACAAATTTCGCTGACTGGTTCGGGCGGCGGTGCATTCGGACGAAGCAGCGTGTTCTCCAGCCTCATGAGCACACAGCTCGGGATCTGGTCTTACGGCGGCCAGGTGAGCCAGCCGATTTTCACCGGCGGCGCACTTCGCGGGAATCTGCATCTGGCTGAGTCACAGCACCAGCAGGCTCTCATCGCTTACCGGCAGAGCATTCAGCAGGCCTTCGGAGATGTCTCGGATGCTTTGATCGGATATCAGAAGTTTCATCAGGTTCGGGTTCGTCAGGAGGAATCGGTGGCCGATTTGCAAGAATCCGTCCGCCTCTCCAACCTTCGTTATAAGGGAGGCACCACAACCTATCTCGAAGTGTTAGATGGTCAGCGCTCGCTCTTCTCTGCAGAGCTGACGCTTGCCCAGGCGCGTGGTGACGAATACCAGAGCCTCGTGCAACTCTACCGTTCACTCGGAGGCGGCTGGCAGCAGTAGTCGCGCCAAGCGAATCAGATTTCCTTTTTGCAACGGAAACGGATTTGGCGAATCACTTCTTGTATGACCTGGATCGCGATGGCCGTGGGCGCGGTACCGGACCCACAGCTCGGCTTCCGCTAAATCGAAGACGACCCACACAAATCCCGCCAGCAGAAAGCACGTGCAGACGAAAGGAGTATGAGTATGGCAGCACCTGTTCAACCACTGGTAAAACCGCCAAGGACGAAGCGCACGGCTTGGAGCGCACTCGCGTCGCACTACAAGAAGGTTTCAAGGCTGCATCTGCGGGAACTTTTCGCGGACGATCCCAAGCGCGGCGAGCGCATGGCAATCGAGGCGGCTGGGCTTTACCTCGATTACTCCAAAAACCGCGTCACTGACGAAACCCTGAAGCTTCTTTTTCGGCTGGCGAGAGAATCGGGCCTGCAAGCGCGGATCGACGCAATGTTTCATGGCGAGAAGATCAATGTCACGGAAAAGCGGGCGGTCTTGCACGTGGCACTACGCGCTCCGAAAGGAGCATCCATTCTCGTCGACGGCAGGAATGTGGTGCCCGAGGTTCACGCGGTGCTCGACAAGATGGCGGATTTCTCGGATCGGGTGCGAAGCGGTGCGTGGAAGGGTCACACCGGAAAGCCCATTCGCAACGTCGTGAACATCGGGATTGGCGGATCTGATCTCGGTCCGGTCATGGCCTATGAGGCGCTCAAACATTACTCCGAGCGCACGATGACCTTCCGGTTCGCTTCGAACGTCGATGGTACCGATTTCGCTGAAGCGGTTCGGGATCTCGATCCGGCCGAGACCCTGTTTATCGTCTCTTCGAAAACCTTTACCACGCTTGAGACGATGACAAACGCACATACGGCCCGCGACTGGTCACTCGCTGGATTGGGCGGCGAACAGAGTTCTGTTGCAAAGCATTTTGTCGCAGTGTCCACCAATGCAGCGGAGGTGACGAAGTTTGGTATCGACGCCGCCAATATGTTCGAGTTCTGGGATTGGGTTGGCGGGCGCTACTCCATGGATTCGGCGATCGGCCTCTCAACGATGGTCGCCATTGGCCCGGATAACTTCCACGCCATGCTCGACGGCTTTCATCAGATGGACGAGCATTTCCGCACAACGCCCTTCGAGGCCAATCTGCCGGTGCTCATGGGCCTGCTCGCACTATGGTACAACGACTTTTTCGGCGCGCAGACTGTGGCCGTTTTGCCCTACGAGCAGTACCTGAAACGGTTTCCGGCATATCTGCAGCAGTTGACGATGGAGAGCAACGGAAAGCACGTCACGGTCGATGGGCAGCCAGTCACTCACGACACTGGCCCCATCTATTGGGGCGAGCCGGGGACGAACGGACAGCACTCCTTTTATCAATTGATTCATCAAGGGACCCGGCTCATCCCATGCGACTTCATCGCATTTGCTAAGGCTCTGAATCCGCTTGGCCGGCATCACGACATGCTGCTGGCCAACGTCTTTGCCCAGACCGAGGCGCTGGCATTCGGGAAAACACCCGAGCAGGTGAAAGCTGAAGGTACTCCGGACTGGCTGGTGCCGCACCGAGTGTTCGAAGGCAACCGGCCCTCGAACACGATTCTCGGTGACAAGCTGACACCGGAAATGCTGGGCAAACTTGTAGCTCTCTATGAGCACTCTGTCTTCACCCAGGGCGTCCTGTGGAACATTGATTCATTCGATCAGTGGGGCGTTGAGCTAGGGAAGGTTCTGGCCCAGCGCATCATTCCGGAACTTGAGAACGATCCTCAACCTGCGCTCAACCACGACAGTTCAACCAACAGTTTGATTCGTCGCTACCGGAGGGTCAAGGAGTTGCAATAACTGCGGGGTTCCCGCAACTTCTACGAAACAATCTGGTGGAGGGCGACTAACGGGCGCGCGACTGACGGCAATCTGCCGGAGCTGAAGAACTTGGAAATGGCTCCACAGCACAATCCCCGCAAGCCGGTCCCACTCAATGATGAAGATCCTCGTACTCAACTCGGGTTCGAGCAGTCAGAAAAGTTCTTTATACGAGATCGGCGAAGCTGTTCCTGACGACCCTCCCGAGCCTCTCTGGGAGGGCAAGATCGAGTGGACTGGCGAGGCCGCGCGAGTGGAACTCAAGAACTCGCGCGGTGTTGTGCATAAAGATGAGGTGAAAGTCTCGTCCCGAGAAAAAGCAGTTGAGCACTTACTGGACACTCTGTGGGATGGCAAGACGCACGCGGTTGATTCGCCGGGAGAAATTGATGTTGTCGGACACCGCGTCGTGCACGGTGGCCCGAAATACGAAGAGCCGGTCCGGCTTACGGCTGAAGTGAAATCGGGAATCGCCAAGGCTTCCGCTTTCGCTCCCCTCCACAATCGCGCAGAACTCGAAGGCATGAAGGTCATAGAAAACTTGTTGGGCGCGGTGCCCCAGGTCGCGGTTTTCGACACTGGATTTCATCGCAAGATGCCACAGTCCGCAGCCGCGTATCCGGGGCCGTATCAGTGGTTCGAAAACGGTATTCATCGTTACGGATTCCACGGCATCAATCATCAATATTGCGCCGCGCGCGCTGCGCATCTTCTACGCCGAGATCTGAACTCGCTCAAATTAGTTACTTGCCATCTGGGGAACGGCTGCTCGCTTGCAGCCATTCAGGAGGGCCACAGCATTGATACAACCATGGGATTCACTCCACTGGAAGGCTTGATGATGGGCACCCGCTCCGGTTCGATTGACCCGGGAATTCTCACCTACCTGATGCGTCAGGGGCAACTCCAGCCCCTGGCAATCGATGATGTTCTGAACAAGCAATCAGGGCTGCTGGGGATTTCGGGTATTTCCGAAGACATGCGCGAGATTCTGGCGGCTATGAACCGGGGCCATTCGCGAGCAAAGCTTGCGTTCGACATTTACGTGCATCGTCTGGTGGCTGGAATTGGCGCCATGGTGGCTGTCCTAGGAGGCATTGATGCTCTGGTATTTACGGCCGGGGTCGGAGAGAACTCAGCCGAGGTACGCGACGCGGCCTGCAGGAATCTAGATTTTCTCGGACTCAAACTCGATGGGGAGGCCAACACACGATCTTGTTGTGATGCGGAGATCGCGGCGCCGGATTCAGCCGTTCGCGTTCTGATAATCCGCGCACAGGAAGACTGGGCAATCGCCAGAAAATGTTGGCGGCTGATGCGCGGGCAGCATTAGTTGTTTTCTTTCGTCCGAGGGATCACACTCTACTTGAGTTTCGATCAATGATTGTGACCGGGTTTGCGCGTTGCCGTACCGACTCCTGCGTGAAAATAATAAAAAATCCCATGATCCGAGACATCAGTTAATGCATCAAAATTATGACCGCCGGAGAGGGTATCTGATGCGATTGCTGAAAGTTCGGCGAGTTCTAGAGGCAACGCATCGCTTGACCAGCAGGCATTGGAAAATCTGTAGGGATACGCACGGTTCGGCGGTGGCAGAAGAAATCTCTATGAGGTGACTTGCAATGGCTACCGCAGCAAAATTCCGTATCGACGTGGCAATCCACGACCTCCTGATGAACTCCTCCGAGCGCCCAGCGCCGGCGGAGGCAATGGGCCTCACCCTTCCCACTCCAGTCTTTCCGCAGTACCCGCAGCGCCTATCCGATCCCGGTCCAGCCGTTCCCCTGGAGAAACGAAAGTGGGGTGCGAAGGATTCCTACCGCATCGCGCGCGGGTGGTTGTTTCCCTACATCCGTTCCCGCGTCATGCCCGGAGAGTTCCATCCCATCACCGCCTACTTATTTGTCGAGTACAAGTGCAATCTCGACTGCTGGTATTGCTGGTCCTACGACAACCAGGTTAAAGGCATGACCGAAGACGTAGCCCGCCGCTCGATCGACTGGCTCCATGACAACGGCTGCCGTGTACTGGCGCTCATGGGTGGAGAGCCTCTGCTGCGGCCCGACTTCATTCATAAAGTCGTTTACTACGCAGCCAAGAAGGGATTTTGGGTGTACGTCGCCACCAATGGGCGTTTGTTGCGTCCCGACGTCGCAGACCGCCTGGGCGATGCGGGCGTGGCGATATTCAATTTCGCGCTCGATTCCTGGGATCTGCAGCCGAGTCTGCCCAAGGCCCTGATTCCGGCACAGAAAAACCTGGAACACATAATCCGTAAGCAATATGTTTACGGCTACATGGTCTTCTTCAACATCAACATCTGCCGCAACAACCTGGAAGACGTAAGGAAGCTAACTGAATATGCTCACGACCATCATCTGGCCACGGACTATCACATCAATGAAACGCCGATGCTCGAACAGGACGATCACTTCAAGCATCTATACGACAACCCCACGTACATCCGCCCGGAGGATTGGCGTGGGATCGATGCCCTGGTCGATTGGTTGATCGAGAAAAACAAGGCGGGCTACCAGATGGTGAACTCGGTACAACGACTGCAAGAGATCAAGGCCTTTGTGCGAATGTCTTCGGGCCTCGATCTTAAGGAGTATGGCTGGTATGGCGACGGCAGCAGCGGGAACGGGCACCAGGCGGAGGTACTCGCCTCCACCCCTGGGATTGTCCAGAGGACCGATGGTGAATTGCATTTCGCGGAATGGAACTGCCGTGCGGGTCAGAACAATGTCATCATCCGAACAGACGGCACCGTTGCCCCATGTTTCCCAATGTATGGATCGAATTTCGATTGGGGAAATATTGATCAGCCGAAGTTCGACCAAGGGCAACTGACTGACATGAAGTCAACCTGCCAGCGCCATTGTTTCTCGACGCTGAACCACAATCTCGCGTATTGCTACAACGATGCACGAGTGATCAAGTGGCTGTGGCTGAATGCGGTCAAGAAGCGATGCCAGGGCGGAGTGCGCAGCTTCGAGGATTGAAGCGGGGAGCAGCAGGACTCCCCGCTTTGATCGCTTAGTTTCCGTCCGCTGCTGATTCTCACGAAGGCTTTGCCATCAAGCGCAGGTGAACGAGAATTGTCAGATGATTCCCGACGACGGCGTTGAAATCTGACGGGCCGGGGATATCCTCTGCGTTGGCAGCGTGCGGGGCTTCAGGAAGCGCAGGAGCTTCCATGAAGGTGCCCGTACATTGCGAGCCGTGATAAGCCTCCCCCGCTGCAGGCGGCTGACAGTTTTTATCCTCAACTAGGGGTGGCCAGTAAGTGCTGACTACTGCCCTCAGCAGTTGAGGAAAATCCTCGCGGAACATGCTCGTAGATCCGGACGCTTGAATCCCACCTCCTTTCTGCGCACTTCCATCGGCGTTGGGAGCGTCGAAAACGAATGTGGCTTCGTGCACGACGCGATGAATCATCGGAGGCCCGTACACGGGTCCGGCATAGGCTTCGCCCGAGCCGACCTCTATATTGCGGTCCACGCGAGTAAGGACTAAATTACCTTTGGCTTGCAGACGGCCGTCAGGCATGCGGACAATTGCCTTCGAGTGAAAACAAACCAGAGTGTTGTTGGACAGGTTCGAGAGCCAATAGCTCAAGAATTTTCCGTCTTCGTTAATAATCGGTATCATCGACGTCGCTGGATACATGTTCAGGTCTACGCTTGATTTCGTCGGATCGGCGTCGTCGAGGGTCATCCTTCCTCTTACCCTGGCAAAGCCGAGAGTGAAATCGAGTTTCGTTTTCCCATAATCCGTGGTTGCATCGGTGATAAGCCGGGCATCGGAATGGCGAGTGTCCACCTGCCAGGAGCCGGCGGTGGAAGAGGGTTTGCTGGGAGCGCCTAGCGCAAGAACTGCCGCCGCTGCGAATACGAATACAGCCGTGTGCTTAAACATTTTTCTGCCTCCTTGCGGATTCATCCATCTTGAGTGGCACAGAAACCAAAGTTAACCACTCTCCGGTCAGTCATGTTTTCGAGTGACAGAATTATCAATCAAATCACGATTTTCGACCACCCCAACACGATAGGTTCTGTCCCTGATTTTACCTAGTATTGGGCAACCGCATCGTATCCCCCGGCAGGAAGCTTTCATTAAAACGTATCTATAGTCTGTCTTAGTTAGGCCGCCGTCAAGCTGGTCTAAAGCATCTGTTTTAATAACCATCACGCTCGCCGAAGGTCTGATCGCGCCAAGCGGACCGATTCTGATCAAGCTTCGCAGGTCAACGGCTGCCCCTACTGCCTCGACATCTCTCTAACCTCCGGACAAACAACAGAGTGTATCAACTGGGAACGTACCCTTTAGACGGCTCCGTTCTCCAAGTAAACTAAGGCCGGACGGAGGCAAACTTCGGATGCCAACAGCCCATCCTGATGCCAGACACGATCCCAAATCGAACGCACTTGCGCATGAAGAACTTCTCGGAGAATTTCAGGAACTGGCAAAGACCGCTCCCACAGCGCAGTTTGTCATGGAGCGCATCGCACATCGCTTGCACGAATCGATGACGCGCTACAACTGGGTAGGTTTTTATCTGGTTGATCCGGAGGACCAGGGTGTTCTTCTCGTGGGACCATTCGCCGGCAGCTTTACGCCCAACGCCCGCATCCCCCTCAGCACGGGACTCTGTGGCGCCGCGGCTACCAGCGGGCAGACCGTGGCCGTGGATGATGTATCCAAAGATTCCCGCTATCTCGCAGGATCACCCTTAGTGAAGTCCGAAATTGTAGTCCCCATCTTCGTGAAGAATAAACTTGTAGCCGAACTCGACATCGAGAGCTATTTTGGCAGCACGTTCACTGAAGTCGAGCAGAAGTTTGTCGAGAGCTGCGCTAACATTGTTGGAAGGTCTTTGGCCAAACGATAGCGTCCGCCTATCGCTCCTCGTCCTACTTGGTAGCCGCGCTTGGCTGCGCGCCTTTCGTCTCCATCTCGTTGCCGGGTACTGATGTGGATGCGTTCGCTTTTTGCGTGGCGACCCATTCGTGGATACGCACCGATAGCACATCCATCGGTAGAGCTCCGGCGCCCAGCACCTCGTCGTGGAAATTACTCAGGCTGAACTTATCACCCAACTGATCCTTCGAATACTGGCGCAGCTTGAGTATTTCGAGTTGACCGATCTTGTAGCCGAGCGCCTGCGCGGGCCACGCCATATAGCGATCGGTCTCGCTCTGCACCTCGGCCTCGTCGATGGCGGAGTGGTCGTGGAAAAAGTCGACTACCTGCTGGCGGGTCCAGTGTTTGTAATGGAAGCCAGTGTCAACCACCAGGCGAATTGCGCGAAGCATATCGTCCTGCAAGTGGCCGTAATAGCTGTAGGGATCCTGAAAAAATCCAACTTCTTTGCCCAGTCTCTCAGAGTACAGAGCCCAGCCTTCTGTATAGGCGGTGTAATACTCATTTTGACGAAAGGGTGGAAGCTGCGGCAACTCCTGAGCGATGGCAATTTGCAAGTGATGGCCGGGGACGCCTTCGTGATACGCAGTAGTTTCGAAGTCGAGCGTGGTGCCTTTCTCGTAGTTGCCAGTGTTGACCATGATGTGGCCGGGCCGCGAGCCATCTTGGGAGCCCTGAACATATTCTGTCGAAGCCTCTTTCTCGCGGAACTCCTCGATCGGCATGATTTGTAACCGGGCTTTCGGAAGGCGGCCGAACATCGAGGGCAGCTTCAGGTACATCTGGTCGACGTACTTTTGATAGAGGTCGAGAATCTCCTGGCGGGAATGTACGTGGACCTTGGGATTGGTCTGAAGGGAAGCGCTGAAGCTCTTGAGATCTTTGTAGCCGAGTTGATTGGCTACGCCGATCATGCGAGCTTCGATTTCTTTGACCTGCGCCAGGCCGATCTGGTGAATTTCCTCCGGAGATAGATCGGTGGTCGTACTTTCTTTCACACGAAAGGCGTAACGCTCGGGGCCATCGGGCAGCGCCCAGACGCCGGGGTCGGTGCGGCCTTTCGGCGCGTACTCTTCACGCACGAATGTTGTGAACTTGACATACGCCGGAAGGACGGATTCGCGGATCGCCGCCAGGCCCTGCTCGCGCAACCGCTTCTGACCATCGGCGGAGATGGAATCGGGAAACTTGGCGAAAGGCTGCGCAAACGGCGAATCCTCAGGAGTTTTTGTTGCGAGACCGTTGGCTTGGTCGACCACCTTCTCCAGCAGGATGCGCGGGGGCATCAAGCCTTCGGCCATCCCTTTGCGCATCTGGATTACGTTCTCATCGATTAAGCGGGGAATCTGATCGCAGTCGGGAAATGTAGTCGTCGTAATCTTTGACGCTTTGAAATGAGAGGACGGACACGAGTTGCGGAAGGTCGATGTGCACGCCGCCGGTCTGCGATACCGGCATTTCCCAGGGCTTAAAACGGGCGCCCTCCAGAGCGAACTTGAGGTCGCGGACCATGAGGGTTTTGTTTAATGCTTCTTGCTCGGGGAAGCCGGTGGTGTCGATGGCTTGGAAGCGGGTAAGGTAGTTCTTGCTCTGCTCCAGATCGTCGTCAATGGCCTTCTGCGAGAAGTCGTCCAGTTTGTCGTTCCATCGCTTGTCTCCAAGGATGGAGGCGTAGATCGGGTTGGTGCGGAGGGTATACTCCCAGCGTTCGGCGAGAAGATCGTTCAGCGCCTTTCTTCGGCCTTCGAGGTCAGGCTGCTGCGACGCGAAAACATTACCGCAGAGCAGGGAAGTCAGCAAAGCAAACAGGATCGGAGATCGCATAAAACTCCTTGGGGTTCGATTCGACAGGATTGTTCTAGCCACGCGGCCGGTCGATTCTACACTGGCCGTCATGTCCTTATTCATAGCGCAGGCTCTCGATGGGATCGAGCTGAGCAGCGTGGATGGCAGGGACCATGCCGCTGATCACGCCGACGAGGCTGAGAATGATCGTCGCCACCGCCAGGCTGCTGAGATTAATTCGGAGGTGAATATCACCGGCCTGCAGGTTATCGCCAAAGGCGCTCATCAGTGGCAGAGCGCCGACGGTCCAGGAAATCAGATAAGCGATTGCGATGCCACCCAGGCCTCCGGCAAAAGTTATGGCTAGGGCTTCAGCCAAAAACTGAAAAAGGATGTGCCCCTTGTGTGCGCCCAGGGCTTTCTCGATTCCGATTTCCCGAGTGCGTTGCTGCACCGAGACCAGCATGATATTCATCAGGCCGATGCCTCCGATGCCTAACGTCAGCGCGCCTATGAACGCCAGCAGAATTTTGAGTGCTGTGGTTACGATCTGAAACTGGTCGAAGTCCTGTTTGAAGTCGGCGATGAAAACGGCGCGGCGGTCGTCAGGGAGGAAGTTATGGTGTCCGGCGAGTACGGAGCGAACTATGCGAGCCAGTTGCTGATGGTTCTCGCCTTCGTAGTCCATGAACATCCCCGTGATGTATCGAGTGTCATAGAGATCGCCCATAGTGCTGAAGGGAATGACCACCATTTTGTTGTCGTTGTCATCGCCGCCCTGCACCTTCCGCTGATAGACACCGACAACTTCAAAGGTCAATCCATTGATGCGGATATTTTGTCCAAGCGGTTGTTCGCCGGTAAAAAGACGGCGGCGGGCTTCGTCGCCGATCACGGCAACCCGCGCCCGTTGCAGTTGATCTTCCTCGCTTAGACCTCGTCCCGTAGCCACCGAGAAACCACGAATGCGCTCGTAGACGGGATAAACTCCCGTCAGAAATAAATTGGTGAAGCTACGCGTGTCATGCTGGATGGTTGCGCCGTTATTCTTATCGAAGATGGGAGTGACACCTTTGATCAGCGGCACTTCATTGCGAACGTAATCGACATCAGCAAGCTTGAGTTTAATTTCGCTCCCTGCCTTGGCGCCCCCGGCCTGCAGAGAGGTACGGCCTGGAAAGACCCCGATCACGTCGGTGCCCCAGGAGGCAAAAATGATGTTAATGGCGTCGCCAAAGCCCGATCCGAATGCGAGGAGAATGACAACGGTCGCAATTCCCCAAGCCATGCCGAGCATGGTCAGAGCGGTACGCCGCCGGTTATGCTGCATGGCCCCGAGAGCTTCCTTCAGTAGATCGCGCGTCATATTTGCTCCCACCATTCACTCCTACTAATTATTCCTGGCGCAGGGCTTCCACGGGTTCGAGCATGGCGGCCTTGCGGGCTGGGTACAGGCCGGCCGAAACGCCGGCCAATGCTAAGGAAAGCACTGCACCGACGGCGGATACTGGAACGACACGGGGCGTATCGAAACCGGGAGGAAGATTCACGCCCGAAAGCAGATGGATGACCAGCATCGCTCCGCTTACTCCGAGTGCGCCACTAAACAGAGTAAGGAACGCTCCTTCCAGAAAGAATTGAAATAAGATATTGCGGTTGGTCGCGCCCAATGCTTTGCGCAGGCCGATCTCGCGGGTCCGCTCCGTAACCGCGACTAGCATGATGTTGATGATACCGATCGCGCCCAGCGCCAGCGTGATCAGCCCCACTCCCCCCAGAAACCAATCCATGGCAGTGAAGATTTTTCCCATGAGTTTCTGGTTCTTCACTGTGTCCCACTCTTCCCAGGCATCTTGATTGCTGGGATCGAAGCCGCCGTGGTTACGAGCTACGATGCGATGCAGTTCAGCCTTGGCGTCTTCATTTTCCTCGAAGGTCCGAGGCTGATAATTAATGAAGGAAACCGCATTCCCTTCTTTCGAATTGTCACCCGTGAGCGGGAAGAGTTCGCGCATGGTGTTAAAGGGGACAAAGATGCGAATGTTGGTGGAGTTTTGTTCTTCGTTGCCAATCATGGAGAGCTGGCCGATTACTTCGAAATGAATACCGTTAAGCAGGATTGAGTTGCCGACGGCGGGACGTCCGGGGAATAGGTTGCGGGTAATTTCGCGGCCTAAGAGACAGACGCGGCGGCGCTGGAGGTTGTCCTCGTCGTTGATCCAGCGGCCGGCCTGCATCGGGATATTTCGGACCTGGCTGTAGACAGGGAAGACTCCGGAGACCTGGCCGTTGCTGCTCGTGTAGTCGCTGACCACGCGTATGTCCTCGCGCGCGATTACGGGCGCAATGTGAATCGCCAGCTTGGACTGGCTCTGGATCGCCGTGTAGTCGTCATAAGTGAGGTTGAACCACTTCATGGAATTGAAGCTGCCTTCGACGGCGGGGGTGCGTCCTCCCCAGAAAAAAATGATGTTCTTGCCGAAAGTTTCGAGCTGACGGCGGTTGCCGTTACGAAAGCCTTCGCCCACACCAGCCAGCAGCAATAGCGATCCCACACCCCAGGCGATGCCGAACATGGTGAGAAACGAACGCAGCTTGTGCGCCCAGAGGGTGCGCAACGTCTGGCCGAAAGTGTCCAGGAGCATGCGCATTAGCTAACGGCGCCGGAGAGCAGAATACACGCCGGCGTATTTAGTTCGACTGGCGGCAGCGGCGAAGGTTAGCGGAAGGCTGGGGAAGTAAGTTCAACAACGCACAGTGTAACAAGCCACGGAAGTTCGGGTCGGCACGGGGGTGTTGGGTGGCGCAGCGCTTTGAGCGCTGTCATCGTCTCATTTCTTAATCGGCTTCAGCCCCTGCGGTCACGAGGCCTCCGAAGAAAACTTTTCAGCAATTTCGCCCCGCCATCCTACGCGATCGAAACGGTTTTGATATTCATGAACTCACGGATGCCGTTGGCGGAGAGTTCGCGGCCGTGACCCGAACTCTTTACGCCGCCGAAAGGAATGCGGGGATCGGAGGCTACCATCTTATTAATGAAGACCATGCCCGATTCAAGTTCGTTGATGAAGCGTTCGCGCTCGCAATCGTCCGAGGTCCACGCGCTGGCGCCGAGGCCGAAGCGGCTGTCATTGGCGAGGCGGATTGCTTCGTCGATGTCCTTCACGCGAAACAGCGACGCCACCGGGCCGAAAAATTCTTCGCGATAGGCCGGAGACTCTTTCGGGATGTTTGTGAGAACTGTCGGCGCATAGTAATTGCCGGGCAGGTTTAAAGGATGGCCTCCGGTTAAGACCTTTGCGCCGGCTTGCACAGTTTTCTGCACGTCGGCATCGAGAGATTTCACGGCGTCGGCCGTAGCCAGCGGACCGAGCTCAGTTTTCTCGTCGAAGGGATCACCCACGCGCAACTTTTCCATGCGAGCAACAAACTTTTTCTCAAACTCCGGCGCGATGGACTCGGCCACAATGAAACGCTTGGCGGCGATGCAGGACTGCCCGTTGTTGATGACCCGGGCTTCGACCGCGGTGGCGACGGCCGCGTCAAGATCGGCGCTAGGCATAACGATAAAAGGATCGCTGCCGCCCAGTTCGAGCACAACTTTCTTGATGCGCTTGGCGGCGGACATTCCAACCTGGATGCCGGCTTGCTCGCTTCCGGTCAGTGTGGCGGCGACAACGCGCGGGTCGTTGAGAATCGCATCGACCTGTTGAGAGCCGATGAGCAGAGTTTGAAATGCGCCCGCAGGAAATCCCGCTTCCAGGAAAATCTCTTCAATCGCCAGGGCACACTGCGGAACGTTCGAAGCATGCTTGAGCAATCCGACGTTGCCGGCCATGAGCGCAGGAGCAGCAAAGCGAATCACCTGCCAGAAAGGAAAGTTCCATGGCATAACCGCGAGAATCGGACCGATCGGCCGGTAGCGGATGAAGCTTTTCTGTGTGCCCGTGTCGAGTACTTCGTCGCCCAGAAAGCGTTCAGCGTTTTGGGCGTAGTAGCGGCAGCCTCCGGCGCACTTCACTGCCTCGGCAAGGGCGGCTTTGTAAGGCTTTCCCATTTCGAGGGTCATTAGTTTCGCGAAATTTTCTTTGTCGCGTTCGAGGATGTCGGCTGCATGATTCATGCGGCGCGCACGCTCGGCGAAAAGCATTTTGCCCGCCGCGTGAAAAGCCCTAACCGCTAACTGAAGCTTTTGTTCGATCTCGGCGTCGGTGAGAGGTTGAAATGTTTTAAGGGTTTCGCCGGTAGCGGGATTGATGGTTGCAATAGCCATGATGGCGCGCCTTTCGAGAAAAAGTGGTCATACCACGATAGCACTCCCGACCGGGGCTTTGTTCTTTTATAACCGTTCCAGTTCCGTATATACTCATCGTATATACAGGAGGAGGGTCGATGACGACGGCCAAGGTCTTCCGCTCGGGAAACAGTCAGGCGCTTCGCTTGCCGAAGGAGTTCCGCTTCAAGGGGAAGGAAGTCGAGATTTTTCGCCGGGGGGACGAGGTGGTTTTGAGGGAAAAACCACGCAATTTGAGGCGGGCACTCGAAATAATCGCCTCCCTCCCTGACGACATCGAGCTTCCCGACCGGAAGAAAGACCTCCCGCAGGAGCGAGAGGGCCTGTAAATGGAAACTCGCTACCTGCTCGACGCCAATATCGTGATTTATCTTCGCCAGAGGCGTCCCGAGACGGTCGTGCGGCGATTCGACCGGCTTCAGCCCGGAGAGGCCGCCGTGTCTGTGATTGCCTATGGCGAACTTCAATATGGGGCGATGAAAAGCTCGCAGCGCGCGGCCGGGTTGGAGCGATTGCGCGAACTGAGCCAGGTGCTGCCTGCCCTGCCGCTGCCGGAGAAGGCGGCTGAGACATACGGTTTCATCCGCGCCGACCTTGAGAGTAGAGGTGAGATGATCGGCAACAACGATCTCTGGATCGCCGCTCACGCGCTGGCTTCTGGTCTAACGCTGGTTACTAACAACGAGAAGGAGTTTCGACGGGTGCGTGGGCTGAAAGTGCAGAACTGGACTGGCTAGAGAGCCTGCATTCTTTCGGTCCTGCTGGCGGGGTGCCGTGACTGGCCGACAACGCTGGGCGTCTAGGACCAAGCCGATGAACACTTATCAAGTCTATGTGTGGAAGGTGATCAAGCACGGAGCTGGACCGACGTTCGTTCCGGAGAGCGAGTATCCCGAATTGGCAAAGTCGGCCTTGCGGTAAAGACGGTCATTTATCGTGCGGCGGTGCTTTGTTCGTTTCCACTGGTTTACAATTGTTGTTTCGGAGCACTCATCTTCTTGCGCAGTTCTGGAGGAATCTATGAAGCTTACCCCGGGCAAACTTGCAGGACTTAGGAAAGTATCGAATGAACACGGTGTGATTGCGGCTGCGGCGATGGATCAACGCGGTTCGCTGCAGAAATCGTTGGGCAAAGAGAAGGGCGGGGAAATCAGTGACGCCATGATGGAAGAGTTCAAGACGCTGGTCACGGAAGTCTTGACTCCGCATGCCAGCGCGATCCTGCTGGATCCGGAATGGGGACTGCCGGCCTCCAAGCGCCGAGCGAAGAATGCGGGACTGCTGTTGGCTTACGAGAAAACTGGTTACGACAAGACCGGGCCGGGGCGATTGGGCGATCTGCTCGATCACTGGTCCGCGCGGCGGTTGAAAGAGGCGGGCGCAGACTGCGTGAAGATTCTGCTTTACTACACGCCATTCGATCCCAAGGAAGTGAACGACAAGAAGCATGCCTGGGTGGAGCGCATCGGCGACGAATGCCGCGCCAACGACATCCCTTACTTTTTAGAGTTTGTCGGCTATGAAGAAGGCGCCGACGAAAAGGGATTGGAATACGCAAAGAAGAAGCCGCAGATTGTTACCGAGAGCATGCGGGAATTCAGCAAAGATCGATATGGAGTGGACGTGCTGAAGGTCGAAGTACCGGTCAACATGAAGTTCGTGGAAGGCGTGAAGTGCTTTGCCGGGCAAAAAGCTTACACGAAGAAAGAAGCGATCGACTTTTTCCACAAGGCCGCAAATACGGCGACTAAGCCGTTCATTTATCTTTCGGCCGGCGTGAGCAATGCGGAATTCAGCGAGACGCTGGAGTTGGCTGGAGAATCCGGCGTGAAGTTCAACGGCGTGCTCTGCGGACGCGCCACTTGGAAAGACGGCATCCCAATTTATGCCAAGCAGGGCGCGGCGGCGTTCCGCAAGTGGCTGGAGACCGAAGGTGTGAAGAACATCAACAACGTGAACGACAAGCTAAAGGCCGCGACCAGTTGGTATTCGATCTATGGAGTAGAGCCGGTGTTGGCCGGGGCATAAATCTCTGACTCGGTTTTGTGGCGCGGGCGAGCCTGTCCGCGCCTTTTTTGTCCACAGAAATTGAAAGCCCATCAGCGGAGCGTGGGGACGAGATTCGATGCAGCACTTGCGTAAGAGATATAAAAAGATATTAACAATTTCGCGGTAAATCCTTTATCACTCTCATTCAAATTTGGAATTAGACTTCGCGATGTGGTGACCCATACTCTTAACCATGGATCACTTAATATCTGTTGAGGACTCACATGTTGATTTGCTGCACGAGATTGGCGTTCGTTTGGCGACGGCGGACGGTTTCCACGAAGTCCTGACTCGTGTGCTTGATTTTTCATCTGCGCTGGTGAAGTGCGACGCCTGCCTCATTTATGTTCTCGAGGGCGAAGATCTGGTCCTTCGGGCCTCCAAGAATCCGCATCCGGAAGTAGTGGATCGTCTCAAACTGCGTGTTGGGCAGGGCATTACGGGATGGGTGGCGGAGCACCGGGAGCCGGTAGCGATCGCCGAAAAAGCCGCACTCGATCCGCGCTTTCAATTCTTCCATGAGCTTCCTGAGGATAGCTACGAGGCTTTTTTGTCTGTGCCGTTAATGTGCCGGAGTCGCGTCGTGGGAGTGATTAACCTGCAGCATTGCCAGCATCACGTTTACCGTCGGCGCGAAATCCGCTTGATTTCCACGGTGGGATTTCTGGTCGGCGCCGAGATCGAAATGGCGCGGCTGGAAGAGGTTAATTCCAACCTGTCGGAACAGTTGCAAACCCGCAAGGTAGTGGAGCGCGCCAAGGGAATTCTGCAGCGCGACCTGGGGTTGAGCGAGGAACAGGCCTATCTGACATTGCAACGCCAGAGCCGGCAGAAACGCAAGGCGATGAAAGAGATCGCCGAAGCGATTGTGCTGAGCGAAGAAGTGAAAGGAGATTCACGGGCACACGGTCCGTCGTAATTCGTAGAGCTTCTATGGAATGGCGGAGAAGGACCGAGAGCGAACAGGTTTTATCCGCTCTCGGTTTTAGCAGCGGAGCTAGCGGGCGGCGGCGGATTCGGTCGAGGCTGCGACCGATTCTGCCATTTCGCGAGTTCCGATTGGCACGGTGAAGTGCAACGTGAATCCCGACTCTGGTAGCTGCATCGTGCTGACATAGCTTCCACTGGATCGAGTAATCAAAACAATCTGGCTGAGGTCGGACGGCTGCGAAGTTTCGGTGTTCGGCACCAGCAGCATGAAACTTGCTCCGCTGCCACTGACGTTGCGCAACCTCAGCATTTCCGACGGCCCTCTGGTTTCGGTGCTGAAGCGGTATTTTCCCGCGGGCACGATTGCGCTCTGCCAGTGGACGTCGTGGGTCAAGGTGAAGGTTCCGGCCGCATCCTGCGCGGAAGCCAGGCTGGGTGCGAAATTCAGAGCACTCAGCGTTAGCAGAGCGGCGTACACGAACTTGCGAATCGATTTCATAGCATCTCCTGTTCTTTGTGGCATGTCTGAACACACACCCGGCACGGCATGCCGAGTGACGTGATTCAGATTTGAATGGAGAACAACGAGGTCAGGAGATTGCACCACCGACATCAAGGCCGGCATGCAAACATCAGCTTCGCGGGACCGGCTGCAGAGCTGGTTTGCGAAGTGATCCCACTATGAAGGAAGTTCGCGCTAGAGTCCAACGCAAATTATTTATGCCGCGCATCAGCGATTAAAGAGTTCGCGCCACCGTTGTGGAACGTTATTCGCAGGCAGAGCGTATCATTAAATAGTGGCCCTCCGGGCGCGTTTTGCCGGCGGCCACTGGAATCGCAGAGGCGGAATCGCAGAAACGAGCCGAGCGATGCAAGTGTCCTTGCCCGATCGAGAATTGGAGACGCGCAACTGCGCGGTCGGCGCAGACTTGGTGTATGACTTGCGGCTGCGAGACGGTCGTTCCGACTGTTTTTACGCGGATGTCGCACACTTTTCCGACAAGGTGCTGGCCGAGATTGACTTCCGTGCGGCAACCGTGCTCGATGCGTATACCCACCATGTTCAAATCGAAATGCAGCAGCTTTCGCGAAGCCGTGGCGAGTATGCGATCGATCTGCTCTTGCTGGGCTGGGCCCTGCAGCGATATGCGGGCGCGGCGCAGAACACGCCGCGTTGGATTGTCGAACTGGCGCGGGGGCTTTTCCGTCTGCGCCGCACATCCCCGCGGGTGAAGGCTGGGGCTGATCTTCTGCGGGCGGCAGTGGTTCGAGTCTTCTTGGTGACGAAGATCGGGTGCGAAGCCAGGCCTTGGTCTCTGCGCAGATTGCCAGCCTTGATCGCATGGCTGCAGGCCACCGGCGAGTTTGACCAGGAGGCGGCACGGCTCGACAATTGGCGCAGTTTTCTGGGCACGCTTCCGGGAGCGGAGTCCGAGCGCTGGATGGAAACCGCGGCAGAACTATTCGACTGGTTTCAGCGCGAGGCCGCCGCGACCTTGGGCACTTACACCTTGGGTGTTCCTCGATTCCTCGCAGGCGAACACCGCCGCCGTGGCTGGCGGGAGGATCAGATCTTCTGTGGCAGGGAGCCGGTGGACTACCAGCTGAACATGGTAGCGGCCGAAGTGATGAACCGGGGACTGCGAGAGCAGTTTGTGCACACGCCGCGAAGGGCAGTGCTGGTGCCCGGGTGCATGCGCGGCGCGCGCGCCAGCACTTGCCGGGCCCACGTTCATGATGTCGACATCACCTGCGCGGCCTGCAATCCTACCTGCCCCGTCAACCAGATCACACACCGGATGCGAAACCACGGAGTTGAAGTCTTCATAGTTCCTCATTCGACGGGATTCAGCCGCTGGCTTCAACGTTGGCAGCGGGAGCCGGATTATGGCGTGACCGCAGTAGCCTGTCTCCTGAACATCCTGTCCGGCGGATATGAAATGCGCGAGCGTGGCATCGCCTCGCAATGCGTGCCGCTGGACTATCCGGGCTGCCAAAAGCATTGGAACCCTGAGGGGATCGCCACAGCTCTGAACGAAGCGCGCCTGGCACGGATCGCGGTTGCTTCTGCCGCTGACCGGTCGGCATCGTCCGCGACTCTGCTCAATCTTCCAACCAATGCTCGCTCCACCCCGTTGAATTGATCTTCTGCTCGTTTGGCCGCTCTGGTTTGCAAAAGGCCTGCCCGATACGAGAACATACTAGGTTTGGACATCCATACAGATTCTTACTGAGGAAGCGGCCAAAATATGGCGACACGGAATAAGTCTGTGAAAACGGCATCGAAGACATCCGCAGTAGAAGTGAAGTCGGAAGGCAAAGCGCGCGGTAGTTCCAAGCAGAACGGCTCGATCGAACCCGCGAAAGGGAAGCTCGGGGTGATGATCCCGGGCATGGGCGCAGTTGCGACCACGTTCGTGGCCGGCGTCGAGGCGATTCGCAAAGGACTGGCGAAGCCGATCGGATCTCTCACGCAAATGGGTACGGTGCGTCTGGGCAAACGCACCGACGGCCGCTCTCCGAAGATTAAAGAGTTTGTGCCGCTGGCCGGGCTCGACGACCTGGTCTTTACCGGCTGGGACATCTTCGAAGACAACATGTATGAGGCGGCCTCGAATGCGGGCGTGCTCGACCAGAGGCTGCTCGACCAGTTGAAGCCTTTCCTATCGTTGGTAACGCCGCGCTCTGCCGTGTTCGATCACAACTACGTGAAAAAGATCGATGGGCCGAACATGAAGAAAGGCAAAACGAAAATGGATCTCGCCGAGCAGTTGCGCGACGACATCCGCGACTTCAAGAAAAGCAGCGGGGCGAGCCGGCTGATTACGATGTGGTGCGGATCGACGGAGTCCTACATCGAGCCCACTGCGGCCCACCAGTCGGTGAAAGCATTTGAGAAGGCGCTCCATGACAACGATGAAATGATTGCACCCTCGATGGTTTATGCCTACGCCTCGCTGATGGAAGGTGTGCCTTTCGCCAACGGCGCTCCGAATCTGACGGTCGATTTGCCGGTGATGCTTGAACTTTCCCGACAGAACCAGGCGCCGATCAGCGGCAAGGATTTTAAGACCGGGCAAACCTTGATGAAGACCGTGTTGGCCCCGGCTTTCAAGGCCCGTCTACTTGGTTTGAGCGGATGGTATTCCACCAACATACTGGGCAACCGCGATGGGGAGGTGCTCGACGATCCGGGATCGTTCAAGACTAAAGAAGAGTCGAAGCTGGGTGTCTTGGAGCATATCTTGCAGCCCGCACTTTATCCTGAGCTGTACGGCAATATTTTCCACAAGGTTCGCATCAATTATTATCCGCCGCGCGGCGACAACAAAGAAGGCTGGGACAACATCGATATCTTCGGATGGCTGGGCTATCCCATGCAGATCAAGGTCGACTTCCTATGCCGCGACTCGATTCTGGCGGCGCCAATCGTCCTCGATCTCGTCCTGTTGATGGATCTTGCCAAGCGCTCCTCAGAGCTTCGCGGCTTGGGCATCCAGGAGTGGCTAAGCTTTTACTTCAAGTCTCCCATGACCGTCCCCGGGCTGTATCCCGAGCATGATCTTTTCATTCAGTTGATGAAGCTGAAGAACACTCTGCGCCATTTGAAAGGCGAGGAACTGATCACGCATCTGGGGTTGGAGTATTACGACTAAGTGTGACGGGTTGGAATCCTGGATACCATCGCAGGCTACCATAGTGTCCGGAGCAGCGGGCTCCAGCGGATCTTCTCGTCGCGGGTGACCAGGGTCAGACCTTCGGCGCGGGCGGTAGCGCCGATGAGGCGGTCGGCGGGATCCCGAGAGTAGTCATCCGGGAACTGCGCAGCGAGTGCCGCTATCTCAGGCGTGATGGGCCGGACTGTGACATCTTCTACTAACAATCGGACCGAAGCCTCGACTGTGCCGTATGCTTGTATTTTTCCACTGGCAAGTAACGACGCGAGTTCCCACAGTGTAATCGCTGAGATGGCCAGGCCTCCGTCATTGCGTGCTCGCCGGATGGCCGACGCTGCCGCACGAGAAAGCAGCTTGGAGTCGTCGTTGGCCCAAATCAGAACGTGAGTGTCGAGTAAAATCAACGAGAGGTTTCCCACGCTTCTGGCGGTACCACCGGGGATTCTATATCGCCCACGATCCGGATTACGCCCTTCAATCTGCCGATGAACTCTCGCTTCGGACCGTCCGCAGGTACGAGTTTGGCGACCGGCTTACCCCGCTTGGTAATTACGAGCGGTTCTCGGGTAGCCCGCACGTCTTCCATGAGCGTGAGGCACCGCGCCTTGAACTCTGCCGCTGCAATTGTTTTCATGGACACATTGTAGCATACATGGTCACCTCGATGTGACTACCAGATCAAGCCAGCTTCTTCTCCCGCTTGTACTCATCAAACTTCTCCAAAAACCGGTCAATATCCTTCTTCTGCAAATAATAAGGTGTCGAGAGCCGCAGCTTGTTCGGGTCGCCGCCGCGGATGCGAATTTTATGTGTCTTCCACATCCAGTTTTCCAGATCCATGCGTGGAACTGGCGGCACGTTCACGCTGACAATGGCGCAGCGCAAAGTGGGATCGGGCGAGGTCCAGGATTCCGCGCCGCGCTTTTTCATTTCACCGAGCACATAGTCGGCAAGCTTACGATGGCGGCGCTCGATGCGCTCGATACCGATATCATTGGCGAGTTTGATCGAGGCGCGGAGTCCCCTCAGCGCCGGCACATTTGAGCTGCCAATGCGCTGAAAGCGTTCGGCGCGAAGCTTGGGATCGTCCCAGCCTTCCGTGACGATGGTATTCCACAAGCGGTCGATCACCTCGTCGCGCACATACAGAAAGCCGGAGCCCTTGGGCGCCTGCAGCCATTTGTGAGGGCTCGATGAATACATATCGCAGCCCAGGTCGTGAATGTTGAGGCGCATCATGCCAGGTACGTGTGCGCCATCGACGGCAGAAAGAATTCCTTTCGACCGCGCGAGCCCGCTGAGTTCCTTCGCGGGCAGAACCACGCCCGAGAACGTAGTGATGTGGCTAAAGAAAATGACGCGCGTGCGCGGAGTGACGGCATCGTTGAAGAGATTGAGAACCTGCGCGGCGTCTTTCACCGGTCGCGGTAGCGTGACCATCTTTACGACGATGCCGTAGCGCTTGGCCTTGAGATTCCAGGGGTGCACGCCGCCAGGATGCTCCTGGTCGGTCATGAGAACTTCGTCTCCCGGCTTCAAGTCGATGCCGTTTGCGATATAGCTATTCGCTTCCGTAGCGTTGCGCAGCAAGGCAATCTCATCGCGATGGCATCCGACAAACTCGGCCAGCGGATCGCGGAAATCGTTCCACGATGCGTATCCCCAGATGGGATAATCCTCGGGATCCTGCTGGTCCATTCTCTCGGTGGTGGAGTAGCCGTCGAAGATGGCGCGCAGCACGGGCGCTGGGCTGGAGCCAACAGTGCCGTTGTTCAGATAGATTTCATCCGCCGGGATGAGGAATTGTTTGCGCATCTCAGCCCAGTAGGCGTCTTCGTTCGCGTCGAGCAGCGCGTGGTCAGGCAGTGGAGGAACTTTTTCGAGCTGCGCGAACAGGTCACTTCGCAGGACGAGGGAAGCAGCGACTCCGGTAGCGGCGGTCGAGAGGAAATGGCGGCGATCGAGCATGAAGCCTCCTGAGACAGAAGCGGTAGTGGGAAGTCAAAGTCCCCACCCTGGTCCCCGCGAAAAGCGCAAGGACCGAGGGTGGGGCATCCTCCCAGTTTTCGCGCAGAAAACGCGCGAGAAATGGGCACGCGGTTACTGTCCAGATGGTTTCTCGGCAGGCTTGGCCGAGGGTTTCTTCGACTCCGACATCGCCGCTTTGGGCTTCCAGAATTCTGGATCGGCTTTGATCCATTCTTCCGAGGTGTAGCTCATGCGGGGGTTGAAGACGAACAGATTGGTCTCGCTCGATTCGATCGTGGCTGCGGAAAGTTCGCCCAGCTTCTCCAAGCCTTTTTCACCGAGTGTGTCAGCGAATGTTTTCTGCTGGGCGAAGCCGTGGTCAATTTCCACGGCTGACTTCATTGGGATAAACATAATGTACGAATCATTTTCCAGACCGTACACGACCTGATACATCGCCCAATGGCATTCCGGCATTTTTTCGCAGCCCTGCTGGTAGAGCTTGGCGAGAGCTTCCCAGTCCTTGTCGTGGCCCGGGCGGAGGTGAAAGTGAGAAATCTCGAAGTAACGCATGTGGGGAATGTCAATATCGGTGCGGAAACTCAGCTCTGGACGCAGCATCAGGACAGCCTGGTCGGTCGCGGCGAGCAAGTCGCCATCGGCCACGTTGGCGCGATCCAATGCGGTGCTTAAAGCTGCGTTCTTTTCGGCTGCCCGAGCATCCTTCTCCCACGCTTCGAACGAGTCGAAGCCTGTGAGGAACAGGGAGCGCGGTTTGCCGCTGACCGAGTCAACCGCCAAGTAGTGCGTGGGCCACTTGGCGTGAGCCATTGCTTGGACGAAAGCGCTTTCTGTTTTTTCGTGCGACATGCCGTTTCTGCCCGGCTTGGTCCACTCGCGAGTTACAGTCAGAATCTTGGGCGGACCCATCTCCGCCTTCTCCTGCGCAACCGCGACGGCACCAAGCGCCAACAAACACGTTCCCAACATCAGCCCCATTGGTTTCATTGGGAATCTCCTTTGTGGGTTTGAAAAGCAGCCGCAATTCTACGCGGATTCTGTTTTTTCGCAATATTTGCTGCGGCGAGGTTCGGTTGGGCCGACGAGGCCGTCATCCCGAAAACGCGTCGTACTTCCGCCGCGTGAGGGCTCTCCCATAGATACGGCCAGTGGGAGATCCCTTCGACTTCATCTCAGGGCAGGCTCTTCGTTTCGCCTGAAAACCGGCTGCTCTCAGGATGACCCCGAACTATAGGCGGAAACTTCCAAATTGGAGCCACTGCCGCGGGCGGGTGACGTAAATTTGATTGTGTAAAAGCGAGAGGGTGTAAGTTGGCTTTGGCCTCACAAGCTAAAGCCGTTCCTGGAAAGGAGACCTACACCCGATGGCGAAGATAATCCCAATCACCGAGCATTATCAACATTTTCTGGCGGAGATGAAGGAAAGTTTCTGGGGCGATGTGTACGGCGGGAGCAAGCTGGCCTGGAAGCGTCTGTTGGAAGAGGATTCGAGGTGGGAGCGGGACCGCTACGCGGTGCGGGAAGCCTATGAGCGGCGGCGCAGCCGGCGGCAGGCCTACCGCAACGGCTACTACGAGCGGGATTTCGTGACCCGGTTGGGTACGATCCGGCTGCGCATCGGGGGAAAAGTTTTCTGCCGCGCGCGCTGGAACCGTTTCAGCGGCGTGCACCCGAGGTCGCCATGCTGATCCGGGAGGCGTTTTTGCGCGGCATCTCGACGCGGCAGGTGGGACGAGTGGTGGCCACGCTGACGGGCGAAGTGGTGAGTGCGCAGACGGTCTCGCATCTGACCCGCGATCTCGACGATGCGGTGCGCCAGTTTCATCAGGCGCAGTTGAGCGACGACTATGCTTATCTGTTCTTGGACGGAGTGAGCCTGCGGGTGCGGCGTCCGGCGGGGCGCAAGCGGGTGCAGATGCTGGTGGCCTACGGGGTGCGGCGCGATGGCACGCGTCACCTGCTGGCTTTTTTGCGCAGCCAGGGCGAGAGCCAATCCGACTGGGAGGGCCTGCTCCAGGATCTCTACCGGCGCGGACTGGAAGGCAAGCAACTCGGCCTGATCGTCACCGACGGTTGTGCCGGACTGGCGGCGGCGATTCCCACCGTCTATCCGCGGGTGCGGCATCAACGCTGCTGGGTGCACAAGATGCGCAATATTTTGGAGAGAGTGCGGAAGCGCGACTACGACGAGGTGAAAACCGGCGCACAGGCGATTTACTTAGCCGAGAGCCGGGCCCACGCCCAGGCCGCGTTTCGCCGCTTCCGGGCGCGCTGGCTGCGGGAGTACGGGCCCATGGTGCGGCGCCTGGAACGCGATCTGCCGGAACTGCTCTCGGTGTTCACCTTTCCCCAGCACCTCTGGCGGAAGCTGCGCACCACCAATGTCATCGAGCGCTGTTTCGTAGAAGTGCGCCGCCGAACCCGGCCCATGGTTTGCTTTGTCAACGTCGAAAGCGTCGATCGCATCATCTACTCCATCTTCCAGAGATTCAACCTGGAATGGAAAACCCGCACCCTCAACCTATTTACACAAGCAGCTTGACGTCACCGCGGGCGCGGCAGCATTGTAGCTTGCGACGGCTGCGTGTATACTGATCCGCAATTCCCGCGCGGAGGCTGATGCGTGCCTCTTCCCCCAGAAAACGCGAACTCCGATAAGCAGGAGATCTCCGATGTCTTTCCGACGGCCCTTCCCTGTCTGGTGGGGACTGGCAATTTTCGTCGCCACCCTGTTGTTCGCTCGTGTTAGTTTTGGCGGTACTCCAAGTGAATACGTAATTTATGCCTTTCCAGCCACTGACTCTGCGGGAGCGGAATCCAATGGACCCCTCGTTGCTGATAGTGCGGGCAATCTTTATGGCACAACGACCGTGGGCGGAGCGTTTTATAAAGGAACTGTCTTCGAGCTATCGCGGCCCGTGCCGCCGAACACGAAATGGACTGAAACTGTCCTTTATAGCTTCACCGGTGCTCGCGACGGTTCACAGCCACTGTCTGGAGTGATTTTCGACCGTGCGGGCAATCTGTATGGCACTACCTCAGAGGGCGGGGCGTCTGGCCTGGGCGTTGTTTTCGAGCTAAAACCTCCTGCTGATCCAGGAGGTCAATGGACCGAATTCACGCTCTACAGTTTTCAGGGACAAACCGGCGATGGTGCAAGTCCAGTTTCCGGATTAGCGTTCGACGCTTTCGGCAATCTCTATGGAACCACCAACGAAGGCGGTATTACTTATGCTCTGGCATGCCCCCGAGGTTGCGGAACTGTATTTCAACTCGTACCTCCTGCCATGTCCGGAGCGGCATGGACGGAACACGTGATCCATTACTTTAACTCTGGGCAAGGTGCCTATCCCAGAGATGCTCCTATCTTCGATGGGATGGGATACCTTTACGGCACCGCTTCGCAGGGAGGCATGAACGCCGCGGGAGTGATTTTCAGGCTTGCACCTCCGGCCTCATCAGGCGGCGCGTGGACCTACAAAGTGCTTCACGCCTTCGCAGGGGCCAAGACAACCGACAGTGCTCAGCCCTACGGCAGTTTGACCCTCCACGACGGCATCCTCTACGGCACGGCCACTGCCGGCGGCGAACACAACTGGGGCACTGTCTTTCAGGTAGTGCCTCCAGCGGTAGCCGGTGGCGCGTGGACCGAGAACATCCTCTTCAGCTTTGACGGTAGCAATGGTGGTTCTCCGACCGCAAACGTGATTTTCGATAAGGCCGGGAATCTTTACAGCACGACTTATGAAGGGGGCGGGGTCGGCACCTGCTATCTCGAAGGGTGCGGCACTGTCTTCAAGCTGACGCCGCCCACGACCCAAGGCGCTGGCTGGACGGAGACGGTCCTGCACAGTTTCCCCAATGCCGGAGGAGAAGACGGCTCCCGCCCCACTGGCGGCCTTATCTTCGGCAAGAACGACGTGCTTCTCGGCGTCACATCGGGCGGCGGTGCCGGTAGCCAGGGCACCGTGTTCGGGATCGTCCCGTAGAGGTATTCCTCCAGTGCTCGCGCGCTTCAAACGCCGTTCTGGCTTTTGCAATATCTTCGTCCCGGCTGTGATAGTGATGGCAACGCTGGTGTGGGCGTCTGCTGTTTTCGCGCAAGCCGCCTACGTGCGCGTCAACCAGATCGGATACGAAACTGGCGCGGCTGCATTTCGCGCGTATCTAATGTCGACGGCGTCTGAATCCGGCGCCATTTTCAGAGGCCTTTGGACCAGCTTGACAGCGACCTGACTAAGACGGACGATAGATACGTTTTAATGAAAGCTTTCATGCTGGGGAGGGGACACGATGCGGTTGCCCAATACCATCTGCTCGCGCTTCAAACGCCGTTCCGGCTCTTACAAAATCGTGGTCCCGGCTGTGGTATTGGTGGCAGCGTTGGTTTGGACGTCCGCTGTCTCAGCACAATCCGCATACGTGCGCGTCAACCAGATCGGATACGAAACTGGCGCGGCTCCATTTCGCGCATATCTAATGTCGACGGCGTCTGAATCCGGCGCCACTTTCCGCGTAGTCAATTCGGCGGGATCAACTGTTTATTCGTCGAAGATTGGTCCCCTGCTGGGCAGATGGAGTCACAGCAAAAGTTTGATCTACGATGTCTACGCACTCGATTTCTCGGCTTCCGGCGGAGACACGTACATCATCGATATCCTGGGCCCCCTACCAGCTACTTCACCGCACTTCGCAGTCGACCGGCCCGATGTGCTCTATCCCGGCCTGCTCCTGAATACTTTGTTCTTCTACGAAACGGAGCGGGATGGACCAGATTATATTCGCAATGCACTTCGTACAGCACCAGGTCACGTCAAAGACCAAAATGCGGAAGTTTTTAACACTCCCCCAATGGACAGCAACGATTTCATCGATAATGTTCCTCCCGTGCCGCCTCTGGTTGCGCCAGCGAAGCAACACGTTGATGCGGCCGGCGGTTGGTGGGATGCGGGCGACTACATGAAATATGTTGAAACCGTCAGTTACGCCGAGGCACTGATGGAAATTGGAGTTCGCGATTTTCCCCGGCAGATGGGAGCGCAAGCGCCGTGGAATCCTCCGGCGCCGCCAGTTTCCATTTCCTACGCCGGACAGAGTGGCATAGGTGCGCCGACTTCTGCAGACTTCCAAAACGAGGCACGATTCGGGATCGACTGGCTGCTGCACATGTGGGACGACGACACCAAGACGCTTTACTATCAGGTCGACAACAGCCAGGACTGGGATTATTACGGCGAAGGCAATCCAAGTTCCGCGACCGGCAATTGTGGCGGAACCTATGTGACACCTTACTGCTTGATCACCGAGTACGATATTTGGACCTTGCCCCAGGCAGCCGACCACTTTGAACAGTCGGGCGATCCGCAACCTTGCTATCAATACACGACCTATTACATCTGCAATCGCCCCGTGTTTCCCGCGGGTCCGGCAGGATCTGCCGTCAGCCCGAATCTTGCCGGGCGCCTGGTAGCTGACTTCGCGCTTTGCTATCAGTTGAACCGCACGACGGATTCGGATCGTGCGCAGCGATGCCTCAAGAATGCGGAGGACATTTTCGAGCTCGCCGATACGTCATATACCGATCCGGCGCCATCCGGAGATGGATCGGGCAACTGCAAAGGATGCCTGCTTACTATCGTCCCATTTGATGGATATCCGGAGACAGTATGGGACGACGATATGGAGCTCGGGGCAACAGAGCTGTATCTCGCGCTGCGTTCGGCTTGCCAATCAGGAAACTTACCCACGGGATTACCTCACACCGATCCCATGCATTACCTCGAAGAAGCAGCGCAGTTCGCCAGAGATTATGTCAACAAAGTTTACGATACGGGCAGCGCAGATACCCTTAACTTGTATGACGTGAGCGGATTCGCGCATTTCGAGCTGTATCGCGCGCTGCGCTTGGCGGGAAATCCACCGGGGCTGGCGGTATCGCAATCGACGATTCGCCGGCAACTTTTGAAACAGGTTGATAACGCAGTCACGCAAGCCGAGACAGATTCCTGGGGCTTTGGCACGCCCTGGAGCAACGGCGACACTACTTCGCATGGCGCGGGACTCTCGGTTATGGCGAGTGAAGCGTATTACTTGACCAATTCCCAAAGCTACAACACATACTCTCAGAGATGGCTGGCTAACATTCTGGGGGCGAATGCGTGGGGATCGTCGTTCGTTGTAGGAGACGGAAGCACATTCCCCAATTGCATCCAGCACCAGGTGGCAAATCTCGCGGGTGCGCTTGATGGTACCTCGGGGGGCACCCCGGTATTGTGGGGCGCAGCGACGGAAGGCCCGTCCAGCGCCGCCACGTCAGGCCTACTTTCGGGCATGGTCCGATGTCCGTCGAACGGTGTGGACACTTTCAAAATATTCAATGGAAATGATGGAAGCTATAACCCATCCGCAGTGGCGGTCTACAAAGATAACGTGCAGTCCTTTAGCACCACTGAGCCTGCGATCGATCTGACTGCGACCTCGTTCTTGATGTGGTCGTGGAGATTGGCCGGTGAGCCGCACGATTAAGCATTGCGTGTGGGGTGGCGACCCTCCTTGAACGAGATCGAGATTCAAACGACCCTGTTGCACTGCCAATGGTTCCTCAAACCAACTCCGTATGCTAAGCGGTAACCCCTCGCGCACATCGGTTTCGCCACATATATGTTCAGCATCAATAATTTCGATTGGACTCAAGGTGCGCGTACCCCTAAGGTTACTTTGGAGTGGAGGCAACCGACCAACAGATGGGCTATGCTTTTCTCGCATGCTTGAGCTTTTGCTGAACAGTTGTCTGAGAGGATATAGATAGCACGTCCCGCGTAACGGGGACGATTTTAGACACCCGACTGAATACGAAAATATGGAACCAGAGAGCTTGGGCTTGGAAGAAAATCACCGGGACGTGGAAGAGTTGCATCTGTCTGTTCACTCGCGCGTGGGCAGCAACGTCCTCACGCTGGAGGAAATCGCCAACCTTGCGGCAGAAGAGGGCCAACCGGCCGACACCTTGATGAACGTGGTTGCCTTAATTGCCAGGCGATTTGAGACCGACGTTTGTTCGGCGTATCTCCTCGAACCGGACCGTGCCAACTTAGTGCTAGCGGCAACGGTCGGCCTGCGGCGGGAGTGTATCGGCAATCTGCGAATGGCCATCCACGAGGGGCTGGCGGGCCTGGTCGCGGAACAAGTAGGACCGGTCGCTGTGGAGCAACCGCAAAATCATCCACGTTTCAAGTATTTCGGAGAGGCTGGCGAAGATGCCTACCAGTCGTTCCTCGGCGTGCCACTGATCGATCGCGGAATTCTGCAGGGAGTCCTCGTCGTTCAAACTGTCGAGCCCCGGGCTTTTGGCGACGATGAGATTCAGATGCTAACCGAGGCCGCGGCGCAGGTAGCGCCGGTCGTGAGCGAAGCGCGAACTCTCGATCGCTTCATCGCCCCCGGGCAGGAGCGCCTTTGGACTCTAGCTCGGAATCTTTGGTGGAGTTGGGACCACGATACGGTGGGCTTGTTCCGGGACCTCGATCCGTTGCGTTGGAGACAACTGAATCAGAATCCGGTTTCGTTGTTATCGGAGTTTCCGCTGGCGAAACTGGAAAGTCGCGCCGCAGAACTGGTGCTCCATAGCCGAATCAATTATGCGTATCGCCGCTTACAGGAGTATTTGCAGGCCGACCGCACTTGGGGAACGAGGCACGCTGGAGTCTTGCGGCCTAGACCGGTCGCCTACTTCTCCGCGGAATTTGGGATTCACGAATCGCTTCCAGTTTATTCCGGAGGCCTCGGTGTGCTTGCCGGAGACCACATCAAGAGTGCCTCCGATCTCGGGATTCCCCTGGTCGGCATCGGATTGTTTTACGGGCAAGGATATTTTCGCCAGCGCCTGGATCGCGACGGTTGGCAGCAGGAAGAATATCTGGAGACCGACATCAATCAGTTGCCTTTGGAGATTGCGATCGGGAAAAACGGGCGGCCGGTCGTCGTACAAATCGAGACACGCACGGGCTCGATTCATGCCAAGGTCTGGAGAGTTGCAGTCGGACGCTGCGATCTGTTCCTGCTCGATTCGGATGTAGAAGCGAATACTCCGGACGACCGCGAGCTGACTTCCCGCCTCTACGGTGGAGACGCACGGACACGAATCCGGCAGGAGTTGCTGCTCGGCGTCGGGGGTTTCCGAGCCCTGAGAGCGATGGGCATTACACCCGGTGTCCTTCACCTGAACGAAGGGCACAGCGGATTTGCCGTGCTGGAAGCCATTCGCTCGCGCATGCAGGAAGAAGGGGTCGGCTTCGATAACGCGGTTCCGCGCGTGTCGCGGGAAGTGGTCTTCACTACACATACTCCCGTGCCCGCGGGTCATGATCGCTTCGACGCGGACTTAATCGATGAACATCTCGGCCCTCTGCGCGAAGAGCTGGGTCTCTCCCCGGAAAGCCTGATGGGGTTGGGGCGGGAGAAACCGAGCAACCACCAGGAAACATTTTGCATGACTGTGCTGGGTCTGCGACTCTCGCGTCGCGCGAATGCCGTCTCCGCTCTGCATGGCGAAGTGTCCCGGGCAATGTGGACCGGGCTTTGTCCGGGCAAGCCGGAAGACGAAGTTCCCATCGGACACATCACCAACGGAGTGCACGTTCCCTCGTGGCTGGCTCCGCAGATGTTTCGTCTTTACGATCGCCATCTTGGCACGAATTGGCACCAGCACAGCAGCGAAGCCCGCATCTGGGAAGGCATCGAAAACGTGGATGACGGCGAACTCTGGGAGACGCACCTGAGCCTGAAATCTCAACTCCTCGAGTTTGTGCGGCGCCGCGCCGTCGAACAATCCGAACGGCGCTTCGAGTCAAAAGAGACGGTGCTAAGACTTACCAAGGCTCTCAGCCCAGACGCACTGACCATCGGATTCGCTCGCCGCTTCGCGACTTATAAGCGAGCCAATTTGATTTTGGCCGATATCGAGAGCCTGGCCTATATGGTGAACGATCCCAAACGTCCTGTGCAGTTTGTTTTCGCCGGCAAGGCTCATCCTCACGATGAAGAAGGTAAAAAGCTTCTGCAGCAGATTGCGCAATTGATGCGCAATGGGCGTTTCGCCGACAAATTTGTTTTTGTCGAAGACTATGACATCAACGTCGGACGTTTTTTCGTACAGGGCGTGGATGTTTGGCTGAATAACCCGCGGCGTCCGCTGGAGGCATCCGGCACGAGTGGGCAAAAGGTAGTCTTGAACGGTGGATTGAACCTCTCTGTTCTCGATGGCTGGTGGGCCGAGGCTTATGACGGCATGAATGGATTCGCCATCGGCACCGGCAGAACCCACTCCAACATCGCCGTCCATGACGCGCGCGATGCGCAAGATTTACTCCGGACGCTGCGCGAAGAAGTGATTCCGTTGTATTACCAGCGGGATCGTGACGGTCTGCCCCGCGGCTGGATCAAGCGCATGAAGCGAACCATCCGCACCCTCGGCTGGCGCTTTAATGCCGATCGCATGGTGATGGATTACACGCAGAAGTGCTACATTCCCGCGGCCGGGGGGACCTCAAGCGAAACCAGATCCGGCTGGTGACGCGAGTCGAAACTTTGAACCAGGCGCTGAAGTCCATCGAGCTTGGGGCCACGATTACCCCGGTATCGCCCAGGTATCCGGTCGCTGTACCCTTCGTGCTGAAATTTGTACACACCGACAAATCGTTCTCCTCGAATTAAAATGCCTCATGACCGACCGCCCGCTTTGGAGTGATGAAGATCAGAGTCAACGCCTCGCAGAACTGAGTGCCAAAACCGACGAGCCCATCAAAGACCAGCCTCTGCGACGCGATGTACGTTTCTTAGGCATGCTGCTGGGCCGCGTCCTGGTCGAGCAGGAAGGTGAACCTTTTTTTCAGGTGGTTGAACGTCTGCGTCGGCTCGCGATGCAGCACCGCGAACGCCCGGGCGGCCAATCTTCCATCCAATACGATGCCGACGCCATGGATGAGGGTCGCGAGATTATTGCTGCGTTGCCCGTCAGCCAGGCCTACTGTTTAACTAAAGCGTTCGCCATCTATTTCGAACTCACGAACCTCGCTGAAACCACTCATCGGAAACGGCGCCGACGCGCTGCCCGCCTTCATGCCGCTCAGAGCGTGGTCGAAGGCTCGTTTCGTGGCACGCTGCGGCGCATGCGAGAGGCGGGCAAATCATCCGCGGAAGTCCTGGACGCACTCGCGAAGATAAAAATCATTCCCGTGTTTACCGCTCATCCCACCGAAGTTACGCGGCACACGGTGTTGAATAAGCGTCGTCGAATCGCCAATTGCCTTGAGCGCCTTGACCAACTACCTCTATCGTACCCGGACGCCCGAGATTACGAGGCCGAGGTATTGGCCGCAATTACCGAACTATGGCAAACGGACGAAGTTCGTCTCAATAAACCGACCGTCCTGGACGAGATTCACATGGGGCTCGATTATTTTCCGATGGTGATATTCGACACGCTACCACGACTCTATGACGAGCTTGAGGAGTCGCTTCGCGATGTTTTCGGCGACAACTCGACCGTAGACGTACCTGAGATCGTTAGCTTTGGATCTTGGATCGGCGGCGACCGCGACGGCAATCCTTTTGTGACTTATCGCAGCACTGAGGAGTCGCTGGTCATTGCTCACCAGCAGATTATTGATCACTATATCGCCGAGATTTCCCGCCTCACCGGGCACCTGAGTGTTTCACTCCGCCGCGTGGATGCTTCGCCGCATGTATCGCAACGTGTGCAGTTGTACGACTCTAATCTGGACCGGGAGCGTTCGCATCAAAGCAGAATTTCTGAGAGCGAGCTTTATCGTCGTCTGTTGGACCATGTGTTGGCGCGCCTAACGTGCGCTCGTAATGCTGATGGCCAGAATTACACCTACGCCAGCGCGAAAGAGTTCGAAGAAGATCTACAGATCATTCGACAGAGCCTGGTTGCCAATCGTGCGCGGCGTATTGCTGAGCTGCAGATTGATCCTTTACTGCGTAAGGTCCGTACCTTTGGCTTTCATCTCCACACGCTCGATCTTCGACAACATGCTTCGTTGCATGCGCAGGCACTTTCTGAACTGGGATCTGCAGTCGGGCTGGGCGATAACAATGAAACTCTGCCTCCGGGTCTCTCTTCAGAATCGGTCGAACTGCTAAACACATTTCGGACGGTTGCCCGCTTAAAGAGACAATATCCTCCAGAAGCGATCCGGTATTTCATCATCAGCAATGCGCAATCGGAGTGCGACATTTTCAACGTGATCCGTTTGGGAGCACTCAGCGGGATTGTGGTTGCGGGGAGCGAGAACGATCCCGGACTGACGCCGGTTCCTTTATTCGAATCGATCGATTCCCTGCGCACTTCCGCAGCTGTTATGAAAAAAGTCTGGGGAGCACCTGAATATCAGTCACTACTCAATTCCTGGTGCCGTTCGCAGGAAGTAATGCTGGGATACTCCGATTCCAACAAGGACGGCGGCATGCTCACCAGCACCTGGGCGCTATACAAAGCGCAACGCGATTTGCACCATGTGGCACGGGAGTGCAACGTGAAGCTGCAAATCTTCCATGGACGCGGTGGTACAGTCGGCCGCGGCGGAGGACCTACGCATGCTGCGATCCTGGCTCAACCGCCGGGCGATTTCGAAGGCACGATCCGCATCACCGAGCAGGGAGAAGTGCTGAATTGGAAGTATTCCGATCCTGTGTTGGCAGAGTGGAACCTTGAATTGATGATTTCGGCATGCCTTGAAGCACTCGCCGGCCGCGATGGGGATTCACAGCTTCGAACATCCCAATGGGACGATGCCATGGAAACGATGTCCCAGGATGCGTATGTCTTCTACCGTCGGCACATCGCGGAAAATCCTGACGTCCTGGAATATTTTGAGCAGGCAACCCCGGTGAACGAACTTGAACACGCGCGCATTGGCTCTCGCCCGGTGCGCCGGATGCCGAATCGCAAACTCGAAGACCTGCGCGCTATTCCGTGGGTATTCGGATGGATGCAAAATCGGCACGCGGTGCCGGCTTGGTTTGGCGTGGGCTACGCATTGGAACGCTTCGCCGGGCAGGGCGCGCAACAGGCGCAGCTTCTGCGAGAAATGATGCGTAGCTTCCCGATGTTCTCAAACCTGATTCGGAATGTGGAACTGGCAATGGCGAAGGCCGACCTGACAATCGCGGTCGTTTACTCGCATTTGGTGGTGGATAACGAGCTTCGTGAAAGGGTTTTCTCCATGCTGCAGAAAGAATTCCTGCGCGCGCAGCGTGTAATCCTCTCGGTCACGCAGCAAGATGAAATGTTAGAGAACAATACAGTGCTCGCGCGCTCCATTCGCCTGCGCAATCCTTATGTGGATCCGATGAGTCTGGTGCAAGTCGATCTGCTACGCCGTAAACGCTCTGGAGTCTCTGACCCCGCGCTTGATTACGCAATCGCAGCTACCATTAATGGCATCGCTGCCGGATTGCATAATACCGGATGACATCTATCAAATTAGCCGACATCCCCTTTAGCCGGCGGGTAGATCCCAGCCTTCGTCTTTCATCTTTTGGTTGGTCCAGTGTTGCAACTGTTCGAAGAGAACGGGATCGATCACAGCGAAGCGGATTCCGACGCGCCCCTCACCGCCGAACCATACGATGCGGGCCTTCGCTCGAAAAACCTTGTCGCTATCAGGCAGCGGGAAACTTACATCGAGCAAACCGGTAAAGCGCATCGGCTGTTTAAGACCGTCCAGTCCCATACCACCGGTGCTGAGGTTCACGCCAGCGACCGTGACTTCTTCGCCCTGCTGATTTTTCAGGAGAACAGAAATCTGGATTGGGGCACGGAAGAATTTCTGTTGATCGAGACTGATGACTCCCAAAGAACTCGCACCATCGCCGGGGTTGACGTTGATGTTGTATTCCTTCAGCTTGCGGCTGAGCGTGCGGCGGGAGATGCCAAGCTGTTCTGCAGCCTGACTGCGATGGCCTCCGCTACGCTCCAGAGCACGGATGATCATCTGCTCTTCCATGCTGTCGAGATTGCCGACCGGCATCGAAGCAGTCTGGCGGACAGCAGCCGGATTACCAGACCTCGCCTCTGTGATCTGGGCCTTTTGAATCTCTGGCTGACGTGACTCCACGGCAACCCGGGCAATGAGATTGCGCAGCTCGCGAACATTGCCGGGCCAGGGATGAGAAAGCAACGCGGAAACCGCGTCGGACGCGAACGAACTGTTTCGAGACTTGAGCGCAAGAAAGTGCTCGGCCAGCGCGATGATGTCCTCCGGGCGCTCGCGCAGGGGAGGCACGCGCAATTGAAATTGCCCCAGCCGGTGAAATAGATCTTCCCTGAATCGGCCAGCCGCGACTGCGGCATCGAGATCCTGATTGGTGGCGGCAACAATGCGCACATCGACTTTGATCTTCCGGTGCCCGCCGAGGCGGTAGAAAGGATGTCCGTCCAGCACACGCAAGAGCTTAACCTGAGTCTGGAGCTGCAGTTCGCCGATTTCGTCCAGAAACAGCGTGCCTTTGTCTGCCAGTTCGAACAGGCCAGCTCTGGAGGAATCGGCGCCGGTGAAAGCGCCTTTTTCGTATCCAAACAACTCGCTCTCGACCAAGTTTTCCGGAAGGGCCGCGCAGTTGATATCGACCCAGGGCCGGCTGCGGCGGTGCGACGATTGGTGAATGGCGCGGGCAATGAGTTCCTTGCCGGTTCCGGTCTCGCCCGTGATCAGGACGCTTTCGGTGTGACCGGCAACGCGATCCACCATGCGCATGAACCGATGCATCGAGGGACTGGCGAGGATAATGGTTGCGCCCTCAATCTGGCGCGAAACCGTGCCCTTAGCATCGTCAACATCTGCGCCCGTTTCTTGCGCGGCGACAGGCTTCGATTCCTGCTCCGACACCGAAATCAGGGCAACCATTCCGGCCGGCGCAGAGGAGGCATCACGAAGCAAGGTGACAGACAATTCTGTTGTGATTTCTTTTCCGGAGCGGCTTTGACGCCGTAGTAGAGATCGGTACCGACCGTGCTCTAGGACAGCGGCCAGCAAAGTCTTCTGCAATTGACGTTGGTCAGGTCCATCGTCTTCAACGGCGAGAGTGGCAAGCTTTCGGCCAAGAATCTCAGGCGGAGTGCGTCCGAATATCTTCAGCGTCACCTCATCACAGGTTGTGATGTTGCCCTCTAGATTGGCCGACACCACGGCGACACTAGTGCCCGCTGCAGCATCGAGAGCCGAGAAAGGCAGCTCTGCAGAGACATCTGGGCCTTGGCCGGGGCCGGGGCCGGCGGTCGGCGTCACCTGAGATCGCGACTTGAGGTCTGGTGATGGCATCCTGAACGTTTGGAGTTGATCTTGACACAGACCGCACCGGTCGCAATAACTTACGAAGCTCGGAACGATCACCAAAGTAATAGGTTACTTTTGAAAACACACAAACCGGTCACCGCCGCGTCAATAACAAAATGCCCCAACAGGCATCTTGCGCGTTACGTCAGTAAGCTACTTCAAGCCTTGTAATGACAATAGGATTCCACTGATCGGGCTCGACTGACGTGTGGGCTGGTTCCCACGCCGGGGGCGTGCCCTGTCATTTTCCGCGCCATAAAGAAAACACGACATTAATGTCGACACGGACGAAACTATTTGTCGGGATCACGGTCTCGCTCGGGATGGTAGTGCTGTGCTTCGCGCTCTGGCACTGGCAGTCCGCTGACCTGACACGATTTGTTTGTTACCTCGCCGTGGCGATTCTAGCCTCCAGCTTGAAGGTGCAATTGCCGGGTATCGACGGCACGATGTCAGTGAATTTTCTCTTCATCCTGCTCGGCGTGATGGAGCTAAGCCTACCGGAAACGCTGATCATTGGCTGCACCGGCACCCTGGTGCAGAGCGTCTGGCATGGACGGAATCGGCTGGATCCCGTCAAGGTTCTGTTCAATGTTTTCGGAATGATGGCCAATGCCAGTGCGTTCTGTTACGTCAGCTATCACTGGCTGGACGCAAGAGTAGGCGGCAATAAACCGATTCTGCTGATGGTGGCAGCCCTGGTTTTCTTTCTGGCGAATACGCTGCCAATTTCCCTGGTCATTGCACTGACGGAAAACAAGGCTAGCCGCAAGGTATGGTCGGAGTGCTATTTCTGGTCGTTCCCTTACTACCTGGTCGGAGCAGCCGCGGTGGGACTGGTGGGCGTGGTTAACCGGCACGCCGGCTGGCAGACATCATTGTTGGTGTTGCCGGTGATTTATTGGGTCTACCGCTCCTACCGTCTTTACCTGGGACGCCTCGAAGCCGAGAAGGAACGGGTTGAAATCGAGAAGCGGCACGTGGAACAGATCGCATCGTTGAACATGCGCACCATCGAAGCTCTGGCCCTGGCTATCGAAGCCAAAGATCACACCACCCATACCCATCTGCAACGCGTGCGCACTTATGCGGTGGAAATCGCGAAAGAGATCGGCTTGTCTCCGGAAGAGATCGAGGCGTTGCGCGCGGCAGCTTTGTTGCACGACATTGGCAAACTCGCTGTGCCCGAACACATCATCAACAAGCCGGGCAAGCTCACGCCCGAAGAGTTCGAGAAAATGAAAGTGCACCCGCTGGTTGGTGCTGAAATTCTGGACCGCGTCGCCTTCCCCTATCCCGTGGCGCCGATCGTGCGTTCGCATCATGAACGTTGGGATGGTTCGGGATATCCATCGGGCCTGGCGGGCGATGAGATTCCGATCGGAGCGCGGATTCTTTCTGTAGTCGACTGCCTCGATGCGCTGGCATCCGATCGGCAATATCGTTCAGCGATGCCGCTGGACCGGGCCATGCGAACCGTGAAAGAAAAAGCCGGCACCTGGTTCGACCCGCAAGTCGTGGCCGTGCTGGAGCGCCGTTATGTGGAGTTGGAGGGTCTCGCGCAAATCCCGGAAGACGGCTTCATTCCTTGCGAATTCTCCAAGAACCTGCGCGTGGAGCGCGGTCACGCTCCGGCTACGGGATTCGAAAAATGGGCAGACAGTCCTGCAGCCGAGTCCGATTTCCTGACCTCGATCGCATCGGCGCGCCAGGAAGCGCAAGCTATGTTCGAGTTGAGCCAGGACCTCGGCAATTCACTGAGCTTGAGCGAAACTCTTTCGGTCCTGTCGATGCGCTTGCGCAAGCTGATTCCTTGCGACTCCATTGCCGTATTCGTGGTTCGGAACGGCTGGTTGCTTCCAGAACTGGTAAGCGGCGAAAACTTTCGCGTCCTGTCCGCCATGAAAATCCGCGTGGGCGAAGGCTTATGCGGCTGGGTGGCGGAGAATTGCAAGCCCATCATCAACGGCAATCCGCACGTTGAGGCTGGCTACACCGTCGATCCGGAGAAAAACACGACCCTTTCATCGGCGCTTGCGGTCCCGCTGCAGGGATTGAATGGAGTGGTCGGCGTCCTCTCCATGTATCATTCGACGACGGACGCTTTTACGCCGGATCACTTGCGTATTCTGCTCGCCGTCGCTTCAAAGGTGGCGCTCTCGGTGGAAAATGCCCTTAAGTACCAGCAGGCAGAGAGTTCGGCGACCACTGACTACCTCACAGGCCTGCCCAATGCCCGCTCGCTGTTTATGCACCTGGCGCAGGAAGTGGCGCGCTGCCGCCGCATGGAAACTTCGCTTGCCGTGATGGTCTGCGACATCGACGGGCTAAAAAAGATCAACGACTCCTACGGCCACCTGGAGGGAGACAAGCTGCTGCGGGAGTTTAGCACGAGGCTGAAGGTCGCATGCCGTGGCTACGATTACGTTGCCCGCATGGGTGGCGACGAGTTTGTGGTGACTGCACCCGGCCTTTCCGCTGAGGCTGCGGAAGAAAAAGCCAACCGTCTGAATCAGGCGGCTATCGAGGCGGGACGCCGCATTTGCGGACGAGACCTCATTACGCTGAGCGTGGGAACCGCATTCTGTCCGGAAGACGGTTATGACGTGGAGGAGTTGCTGGCCCGGGCTGACCGGCGCATGTATTCCGTGAAACAGGAGCACCATGCACAATGCGCCGCCCCCGAAAATACTCTAGCGCAAGGCGCTTCGGGAGAGTAAATGCAGAGCCTGCGATGCAAAATTGGCGGACACGCGCTGGCTCTGCTGGCGACGCTCCTTCTAGGCGGACTGCTCTCCGCCACACTCGTACGGCTTGCTCCCGGCTTCGACGCGGATGAAGAAGAACTGGATCCGCACTTGAACGCACAGAGTCTGCAAGCCTTACGTGACGCCAGACACAAAGACCATAACGTATTCCGTTTCTATTTCTCTTATATGAGACGAGCAGCGGGAGGCGATCTAGGAACATCACTTGCACTGGGACAACCTGTGCGCACGTTATTACGTGATCGCATTCCGCTCACGTTGCGATTGCTGCTTGTCGGCCTGGGTCTGGCCTGGATTCTGTCGCTGGCACTCGCTCTGAGTTCGGCGCGGTTGCGAGTTTCCGCTTACGATACCGTTACCACCGCAGTCAGCGGAACGTTTCTTTGTATTCCAGCCGCAGTGTTGGCGTTGCTCTCAGTGCTATGGAATGTCTCGGGCGCATTAGCAATTGCTCTGATCGTTTTCCCTCACACTTGTCGTTATTCGCGAAATCTTTTGATGAGGACGTACTCCCGCCCTCACATCATCGCCGCAAGAGCGAGGGGGCTTGGCGAAGGTCGCATTCTTTTCTGGCACGTTGTGCCGGTCGTTGCGCCGCAATTGCTGGCCCTCGCAGGAGTTTCGGTGAGCATGGCGGTCGGGGCAGCGATTCCGGTCGAGGCTCTGTGCGGATTGCCCGGCATCGGCCAACTGGCGTGGCAGGCGGCGCTGGCACGCGATCTTCCTCTGCTGGTGAACATCACGATCCTGGTGACTCTGGTAACCTTGCTGGCCAACTCCAGCGCGGATGTAATCGGACATATCGTCCAGAGGCGGCGAGCGTGAGTCTCTGGCGAAAATTGCCGTATGTCTTGTTGGCGCTGGTGCTGGCCGCGTCACTGGCGGCAAATTGGCTGGCGCCTGCGGGCTACGCGAGGCAGTACCGTGAAGCAACGGACGCTCCTCCCTCGCGCGCACACTGGCTCGGGACGGACGAATTGGGTCGCGACCGCTTTTCTCGCGTGCTCTATGGAACTCGCATCTCGCTCTTGCTGGCTCCGGCAGCCGCTTTGCTCTCGGCGCTGCTGGCGGCGTTGATTGGCGGACTTGCCGGATATCTGGGAGGCATGTGGGCGCGGATGGCGATGGCGGTCACCGATCTGTTCTTATCGCTGCCCTGGCTGTTCTTGTTGATAATAGCAAGGGCGCTGATGCCGTTGAATGTGTCTCCGCTGGTTTCGGTGATGGTGACATTTCTTTTGCTGGGCTTTCTGGGCTGGACCACTGCAGCGCGAGTGCTCTGCACCAGCGCAGGAACTTTGCGCACAGCTGATTTTGTCCGGCAGGCGCGAGCAGCGGGCGTTTCCGGGCTTCGGCTGTTCTGGGTGCACGTAGTGCCGAACTTGAAGCCAGTGCTCTACGCGCAGTTTTGGATTTCGATTCCGGTCTTCATTCTGAGTGAAGCCAACCTCGGAATCCTCGGGCTGGGCGTGGCTGAGCCCATGCCCTCGTGGGGAAGCTTGTTGAAAGAGTTGGAAGGGATGGTTTCCGTGGGCGAGCAGCCGTGGAAGTTTGTGCCGTTGATCTTGCTGGTTGTCGTCGTGACGTCGTTTCAGTCTTTGCTTTCTAGGACGGAAGAGCTAGCTGCATGATGGGCCACATCAGAAACTCGGAGCGTAGTGCACGCGGGCGAGCGATAGCAATTACAGCAATCTGCCTGGCCCTGTTGGCCCAAGCGACGGCGCAAGGTGGTGGCGAGCTGAGATTTTGCCTGCGTGCGGAGCCAAAGACGTTCCATCCCTTGAAAGTCGACGACGATGCCTCGGCCGCAATCCGTTATTTGACGGGCGGCGTATTAGTGCGCGTGAATCGTCAGACGCAGCAACTCGAGCCTGGATTGGCAGTGTCGTGGAAGGTCTCGAAAGACGGACGGGAGATCTCATTTCGCTTGCGCAGCGGAGTTACATTTTCCGATGGCACGCCTTTTTCCGCCGAGGATGTGGCTTATACCATCCAGCAATTGATGGACCCGGCATTGCATTCCGCCACCGGCGATGCCTTCCGCTCCGGCGCCGGAAACGTCGAAACCATAGTGTTATCGCCGACGCAGATCTCCATCCGCTTCCCGGCTCAAGTCGCCGGACTCGACCGGCTCTTCGATCAGGTCGCGATTCTTTCCCAGCATTCGCCGAAGAAAGAAATGGCGGTGCTGGGCCCCTTTTTTGTCGGCGATTACACACCGGGAGCAACCGTGCTCCTGCGGCGCAATCCCAACTATTGGAAGACCGACGATCGGGGCCGCAAACTTCCCTATCTGGATTCGATACGGCTCGATATCCAACCGAATCGTGATGTCGAGATCCTGCGATTCAAGCGCGGAGAACTGGATCTGATCAATTCCCTCGATAGTACGTACTTCGACAAGCTGGCAGAAACTTCGCCGCAACTGGTCCACGATGCGGGACCGTCGCTCGATAGCGAGCAACTCTGGTTCAACGAAGTCGCAAAAGCTCCGATTCCGGGGTACAAGAAAAACTGGTTTTACTCGGCAAACTTTCGGCGCGCGATTTCGGAGGCGATCAATCGCGAGGATCTGGCCCGCGTTGTCTTTCATGGGCATGCACAGCCGGCGGCCGGGCCGTTTTCGCCGGCGAATCTATTCTGGTTCAACAACCGGCTCAAGCCGCAGGCGTACAGTCCCGGTGCGGCTTTGGAGGCTTTGCAATCCGACGGCTTCCGACTGGAAAACGGAACGCTTAAGGACAAAGATGGCAATGCCGTCGTATTTTCCATCGCCACAAACTCTGGCAACAAGGCTCGGGAGAGCATGGCCGTGCTGATTCAGGATGACCTGCAAAAAATCGGAATCCACGTGAATGTAGTGACGCTTGACTTCCCTTCCCTGATCGAGCGCATGATGCAGACCTTTGACTATGAAGCCATCTTGCTCGGCCTGACCAATGTCGATCTGGATCCCAACGGCGAGATGAACGTGTGGCTGAGCTCTTCGGAAAATCACCAGTGGAATCCGCAACAGAAAGCTCCGGAAACTGCATGGGAGGCTGAGATTGACCGGCTCATGCGAGTGCAAGCCTCTCCGAGCGATGCTAACAAGCGGAAAGAAGCCTTCGACCGCGTTCAGGAAATCGCCGTGGAAGAGGAACCGTTCATTTTTCTGGTGAACAAAAATGCGCTTTCGGCCGTCGCGACAACGGTGCACGGCGCCGCTCCCGTAATCCTTTCACCACAGACCTTCTGGAATGCCGAACGGTTGACGGTGTCTCCGAAGTAACGAACTTTGCGACTCATTTCTACGGATTAACACGCATCTGGAGAACAGAATTACGAAGGCATAAGATGTCGTCCGAAACTGCGCAAAACCAAATCCTCTTGTCGGCGCGCTTTTCCGTGCGCTACGCCGACAAGCCCCCAGTTCTGCGCAACCTGCAGTTGGAGATCCGGCGCGGCGAGGTGCTGGGCCTGGTGGGACAAAGCGGTTCGGGAAAGAGCACGCTAGCCCTGGCGATCCTCGGCCTCCTCGATAAGAAGCGGTCAAAAGCCGAGGGCACGATCAAGTTTCAGGATTCCGATCTCCTTCAGCTTTCGGAACGCGATCTGCGCGAGCTGCGGGGACGCGCGATTACACTCGTCTTGCAAAGTCCGCTCTCTGCTCTAAATCCGGCGCTTAAAATTGAAACCCAATTGAAGGAAGCATGGCGGGCACATGCATCGGGGACGAGAGAGGAGTGTGCCAACGCGATCCGAACTTCGCTACAGAGCGTTTCGCTGCCTGCAGACGATGATTTTTTGTGCAAATATCCCGCGCAGGCGAGCGTGGGACAAGCACAGCGTGTGCTGATTGCGATGGCGATCATGCACCGTCCCGCGCTACTGATCGCGGATGAAGCAACCAGCGCTCTCGATGTAATTACGCAGTCCGAAATATTGGCGCTGTTTCGCAAACTGAACCGCTCTACCGGAATGGCCATTCTCTATATCTCTCATGATCTCGCATCGGTGGCCGGGATTTGCGACCGCATCGCCATTCTCCACCAGGGCGAGATCGTAGAGTGTGGGGCGACGGAGCGAATCTTCGCCGGTCCCCAACACGAATACACGCAGCGGTTGATGTCGGCGATTCCCCGAATCCTGCAAATCAACACGCCATCCCTCAAAATCGAGGCAGCGGCGGCTGCACGGTAGTTAAAACTAGCCGCAGAGCCTGCGCTACCTCCACTCCGATTGTTCTTGCCAGGTAACCGCTCTCCAAAACGAAAGTAACCTCAATTGGGATCGGGGACAAACTGTCTCATGCCCCGCCTGCGAGGACAGAGTGGCCCAAACCCAATGTCAGTCACCGCTCTGATTTCCACTGATTACAACAACTTAAGGGGAGGCGATTGGCCTTGACCGTGCACCACAACAAGCGAGTTCTGAGCACGATTTTGCTTCACTTTGTCCTGCCGCAAAGAAAGGGTTGAGATTTATGTCGCAGACGCCGAAAGCAAAAAGCCCGAATCGAGGCCAGCGCCATAGCGCGGCATGGGGGAAGCGCCTAAAGATGTTGGTGCTGCTTCTGATCGCCGAAGCCGCCTTTGCTCAAGACTGGACCGCCGCGGGCCAGCCAGTTGGAAAGTTCGCCTCGGAGCTTGCGCCAGCGGTCGAAAAAGCGCATCAAGGTACAGCTTCGCGGAATGAGACGGTAAAGGTCATCGTGCAGTACCGGCAAGCGCCACAAGCTGAGCAGGAGGGCCGGGTGCAGCGCGTCGGCGCCCGTTTGAACCATCGGCTTGGCCTGGTTAAGGGCATCGCTCTGACAATTCCGGTAAACGCCCTGACGGCCTTGGAGGCAGACCCCGAGATTACATCGGTCAGCCTCGACCACCCGGTGAAAGCGATGGACGATTACACAAATTCCGCAATAAATGCGTCGGCAGCCTGGAATTCGGGCTACGACGGCTCGGGAATCGGCGTAGCCGTAATCGATAGCGGCATCAACGACAACCATCCCGATCTGTGGGACCAGAGCGAGAGCTACTCGCGCGTTCTCTATCACCAGGATTTCACTGGGACCAGCGTCCGCAATCAATACGGACGCGTCGTATATGACTTGTATGGCCACGGCACGCACGTGGCCGGGATCGTGGGCGGAAACGGCTACCTTTCGAACGGCGTTTACCAGGGTGTAGCCCCGAACGTGAATCTGATCGATCTTCGAGTTCTGGATGTGAACGGCGCGGGCACCGACAGCGCGGTAATCGACGCCATTCAGCAGGCCATTGCGCTCAAGAGCACCTACAACATCCGGGTAATCAATTTGTCACTGGGCCGGGGAATCTCCGTTGGATATGCGCAGGATCCTCTCTGCCAGGCAGTCGAATCTGCCTGGCAGAGTGGAATCGTCGTGGTCGCAGCTGCCGGAAACTATGGCCGGATCAGTGTGGAGGGCAGCGATGGGTACGGAACCGTAGCTGCCCCCGGCAACGATCCGCTGGTGCTCACAGTGGGCGCCATGAAGTCCATGAACACGTTTCCACGTACCGACGACATGATTGCGAGTTACAGCTCGAAGGGACCAACCACGTATGACCACGTGGTGAAGCCTGATCTAGTCGCTCCGGGCAACATGGTGGTTTCTCTCTACGACCGCGGCAGCACATTAGCCAATTTGTTCCCCAGCAATGACGTCGCCGGCAACAATACCAACCATGATTACTTCATTTTGAGTGGGACCAGCATGGCGACTCCGGCGGCCGCAGGCGCGGTGGCGCTTCAGCTGCAGCAACATCCGTCACTGACTCCAGACCAGGTCAAAGCGCGCTTGATGAAAACGGCGTACAAAACGTTTCCGGTTTCATCGACGGCCACCGATCCGACCACAGGACAAACCTACACTTCCTTCTATGACGCTTTCACGGTGGGTGCGGGGTATCTCGATGTGCAGGCGGCGATGAACAATAACGATCTGACGCCGGCGAATGTGGGGGCGGCAATGTCACCGAAGGCTGTCTACAACGCGTCGACCAAGACGGTAAAGCTATCCAACGGCAACTCGACGATCGCCGGCAGCTCGGTCGTTTGGGGTTCCTCCGTGGTCTGGGGAACCTCCGTGGTTTGGGGTGCGAATGTGTCCGGTAGCTCCGTGGTTTGGGGAACGTCGGTGGTCTGGGGCAGCAGCACCACGACAGGCTTTAGCGTGGTGTGGGGCTCGACGACGGATCTTGCCGATAGCGTCGTATGGGGGGCAGCCATGCTTAGCCAGGATGCATCCTTCGTCACCGTTGTCGGCGAACAATAACTAACCGTGTGAAACACGCCAACGGAAGGAGAAGATCATGAAGGCCAACACACGGCTAACGAAAACGTTCATCGGCGGAATGGTCCTGATGGCGATTGCAGGCACCTCGTACGCCGGACTTGAAAGCCACACGCTGCATCCGTCCTATGCCCTTTACTTCCCTTTCGCGCGCGCCGCATTGACTTTGGTGAGCAGATCCTGCGACATGGCTTGCACTGGACCCGGAATCTTGACCGCCTCCGTCAAGACGTCGCGAGCTTCGCTTACCTTGCTCAATTTGGCATAGGCAAAACCCAGGCGATAAAGCGCAATGGAGTACTGCTGATTGTCTTGCCCCTTCAGCAGTTCTGCAGCTGACTTCAATTCTGGAATTGCCGCTGCCGTCTTGTCTTGCTTGATGTAGGCGTATCCCAGAATCGAATGTGCCGCTCCCGCCGATAATTTACGTGACTTGTCCGCATCCGGCTGATCGGCGTTGGAGACCACAATCGCTTTCTGGGAGTAGGTGACGGCCTGAGCGAGGCTGCCCGGCTTGGGATCGTCCACGTAGGCGCCCGCCAATAATAGCAAGGCAGGCAGCGAATTGGAATTCGCCGCCAGTGTTTTTTCTCCGTACGCAAACAATCTCTTTTGATCGTTCAACTGGCCCGGTCCGAGCGTGTACATGGCATAGCTTGAAACCTGGTCCTGAAACTTCGAATCCGGAAACGCCGCTGAGAAGCTTTCGATGTCGGCCATGCGGCTCTTTGCATCGTTCTCGCTGGTGATCACGTTGAAGCCGGACGACTCGAGAAAGTCGCACGAATTCTTCGCCGCGGCCTTTTCTTCGTCCACCTGCCGGGCGAAATCATCTGCGCTGACGCCTTCCGGCTTCGGCTGCTTCGCGATTGAGGCGCAAACCGCTCCTCCTTTTGCGGCGTAGGAGATGAGTTTCGCATTGTCTTTTGCTTGTTGCGCGATGCTGGCCTGCGAGACCAGAATATCCAGATTCCGTGGAACGCTGGCCAGCGCCCTGTCTCCGTACTCCAGCGCTTTTTTCAAATCGCCGGCAGCCTGATAGGTTTGCGAAATCTGCCAGTCGCCGTAAGCCAGCGCTGCCGGGTTGGAAGAATATTTCTGCACGAAATCCTGATACATGGCCAGCTTTTTCGCCGAATCCTGTTCGCCCGAAATGGCTTGCAGATCGTGGTCTTCGGGGGTACCGGCAGGAATCACGATTTTGTCTATTTGTGCATTGACTCGCGCCGCTAGGAAGAGAAAGCAAAAGCAAACAAGTGTCGCCAGCGACCCGGTGTGGCGTTTCATAGGTCACCTCCGCGGACGGAAAGGATATGTTCATTTGCAACAGCAGGCGAATCGTAGCTCCGAATACGGCTGCGTGCAAGGGCTGCGGAGCTCGAACCTCAGCAGCGATTGGCCGAGGTCTGAGGTCTGAAGTCTGATGCCTCGGTTAAAGTAGCTTCGGTTAAAGTAGGAAGATGCGCGCGATTCTCGGCCGGCGTCCTCTGCGTTTTGTCTTTGCCGCCAACGTGATTTCTATGTTGGGCAGCGGGATGAATGCGGCCGCCGTGGCCTGGTACATCCTCGAAGCCACGCATTCAGAAATGGCGCTTGGCACCTTCGCCGTTCTCCAGACACTGCCGGCCATGCTCATGCTTCCCTTCACCGGCGTGATCATCGATCGGGAAGATCGGCGCCGCCTGGTGATGTGGCTCGACGCTGTGAGGGCCGTGATTATTGTGACCGTGGCCATCCTCGCGTTTCGCCATCGCGTGCAGATTTGGCAACTCTATTTGATGAACACGCTCGTCGCCGCGGGCTTCTGGATGTTTTGGCCGACCATCACCGCGTTGATTCAGGAACTGACGCCCGAAGGCCAATTCGTGCAGTCGAATACTTTTCTTTTGGCGGGGGTACAGGGAGGATGGCTTATCGCTGGGTCGATCGTTGGCTTTATGTACAACCACATCGGCCTCGGCGGCGTGCTTTTGATCGACGTCTCGACCTACGTGGTTTCGTTCCTGTGCTACTTCGCTGTGCGCAAGGGACGCCACGTGGTGCTGCGACCGGCGGAGTTGCGTGCCGATATCCTCGCCGCAGAAACGCAGTTCCAGCGCTTTTGGCGCGAGCTGCGCGAGGGGCTGCACTTTCTACGCGATCGTCGCGCGGTCGTGCTGCTAGGCATCAGTTGGGCATTGTTTCTGGGCGCCATGGTTACCGGAGTAGTGGTCACTCCATCACTAAGCGAGCGAGTCTTCCACGCCGGCGCAGTTGGTTACGGATGGCTCAACGCCGGGTGGGGCACCGGTGCGTTTCTCAGCGCGTTGTATGCACCCGTCGTAATCGCGAGCCTGGGCGGACGCCGTTCCGTCGCGTTCTCTATGGCAATCATAGCGGCGACCGTGGTTTGCGCGCCCGTATCGCACTGGCTCGTTGCCGCAATAGTTCTCTATGCAGTAATGGGATCGGCGCGCGGCGTCGGCGGAATCGCCATGAACACCAGCCTGATGGAGATGGTACCGCCGCACCTCATGGGAAGAGTGCAAAATACCTTCTATTTCTTTGGAACGTTCCTTCAACTCGTGCTGGCGCTTATCGTTGGAGCTGTGGCACACAAGGTCAGCCTGGTAGCGGCGTTTGCGATTCTGGCCTGCGTGTACGGGTTGTCGTTTGTGGCCGCCAGTTGGCCGGTGGGAACTACCACAGCGGTAGAAGAGGTCGTCTCCGTGAAATAAGAAAAGTCTCCACGGAGACAAAAGACGATCCAAATCTCAGTTGTCATTCCGACCGGAGTCGGAGCGAAAGCGACGGCGGAGCGGAGGAATCTGCTTTTCATTCTGCGCCTAAAGGGTGCCCCGTGGTAATGCACCGCCTTCCGCTGCTATTCTTTCCTATTCCAAGGAGCGCTCATGTTTGCTGACCTGCAAGGTCGTAACGCCGTCGTCTTTGGAGTCGCCAATAAGCGTTCGATTGCCTGGTCCATCGCCCAGGGGCTGCATGCCGCGGGTATGAAGCTGGCCATCACTTATCAGAACGAGCGTCTGGAGCAGGAAGCCAAAGACCTCATCCTCTCACTGCCTGGCGCCGAAGCGTACATGTGCGACGTAAGCAAGGACAACGAAATCGAGCGCTTATTCGTGACGCTCAAAGAACGCTATGGCAAACTGCACACGCTGGTGCACTCGGTCGCCTACGCTCCCGCCGACGAGCTGAAAGGAGAATTCCTCAACACCACGCGCGAAGGCTTCCGCATCGCGATGGATGTGAGTGTGTACTCGCTGGTCGCGGTCGCCCGGGCTGCCGCACCCCTGATGGAAGATGGTGGATCGATTATCACGATGACCTATTACGCGTCAGAAAAAGTTGTCCCGCGCTACAACGTGATGGCCGTCGCCAAGGCTGGACTCGAATGCAGCGTGCGCTATTTGGCCTACGAGTTAGGAAAGAAGAAAATCCGCGTGAACGCGATCTCTGCGGGACCGATCAAAACTCTTGCTGCCCGCGGCATCGCCGGCTTCGGCGACATGCTCAAAGATCATGAGGAGCGCGCCCCACTGGGCCGTCGCGTAGAAGTCGAGGAAGTCGGATCAACCGGAGTTTTTCTCGCCTCCGACGCCAGCAGCGGCACCACGGGCGAAGTGATTTACGTGGATTGCGGGTATAACATCATGGGTTTTTGAGGAAAGATCTTTCTACAAAAACTGTAATCCCGACCGAACTACAAAAACTGTCATACCGACCGAAGCTTCCGCTTCCCCAAGGGAAGGGGAAGCGCAGTGGAGGACCTGCTTTCTTCGCCAGTGGCCATTCATCCCGGAAACGCTCAGCCTTAAAGCGATCTGCCATGGGATAATCGAATGTGCCAACGAACCGCCTCATGTTCGCCCTTTTCGCCCCCGCCATCCTACTCTCGATGGTGCGCGAATGGAGCGCACCCGCTGTCTGCGCACGCGAGATTCTCATTCCCTCGATCGGTCAAGCCAATGGAGCGGCTATGTCTTTCCAAATTTCGACCCCCGCCTTTTCCGGCGGCGAAATGATTCCGAAGAAGTTCACCTGCGACGGGCCTGACGTGTCCCCGCAACTGAGATGGAAGGGTGCGCCAACCGGGACTCATAGCTTTGCACTCATCATGGACGATCCCGATGCGCCAGTTGGGACCTGGGTGCATTGGGTGTTATACAACCTTCCTGCCAACACGAAAGAGTTGCCGGAGGGAGTGGAAAAGCAAGAGCAGCTTGACGGCGGAGCGCTGCAAGGACACAACGATTTTCGCAAGATCGGCTATGGAGGTCCTTGTCCTCCGGCAGGCAAGCCACACCGTTATTATTTCAAGCTCTATGCGGTCGACACAAAGATCAATCTAAGCGCCGGAGCTACGAAACCGGACCTCGAACGTGCGATGAAAGGCCATATCCTGGGCGAAGCGGAACTCATGGGGCGCTTTGGACGTTGAGGGTGAGGCTGTCTCGACCTTTCCTAACTCCAGACACAATCAGTTTTGGCAATGGCTACGGTTCTTCGGTGGACGCAAATTCCGTCCGACCCTAATCTGGATGCGAAGCCGCGCTTGACTGAGCCGCTGCGGCAGCCATCGGAGCAACCTTGTATTCCAAAGTCATCTCTGGTACGCGGGTTTGCAGCTCCTGAACCGCTTGGCTGGCGGCCTCTCTCTTGGCATCGGGCGCATCCCGCCGCCCGATTACGTACGTCCTCGTCTTACTGAACTTCATACTGACCTCGGGCGAGACCGTGAGTGGTTCGCCGTCTTTGGCGAGGTACGACGCATAGCTGTTGAAGAAATCCGTTTGCAGATTCTGCGCCTTGGTTCCTCCGAGCGATGAACTCAAGCTGGGCTGTAGCCGGTCAAACACCAGCGCCTGATATTGGCCTTGCAGCGTTTCCAATTCCTGTTTCTGTTCCGGCTGTAACTTGCTCTTATCTAACGTGGCAAGCGTCTGGTTGAGTTGATTGATCTGCGCGGCGGCTTCGCTCTTGGAGACACCTCCGCCGCTGATGGCCGCAGAAGCGTCGCGGAATTCGGCAAAGGCCTGGCGGAGCGCTTCTCCATTCACATCCCTGTCCATGACGATGGTCTGCACCGGCTGAGACTGCTGCACGCCCGCCTGATGCCAAAGCCCCGAGGTTGCGATGAGCACGACCGTGGCGACGGCGGCGACTGCGCCAACGGTCTGCGCGCGGCTGGCGGAAAAATAGTTCACGAAAATCTTCCATGGGGAGGAACGATGTTCGGACTCCTCTTGAGCGCGCTGCCGGACCTCGCGCATGAAAGCTTCCAATCTTGTGGCGGATTCGTTGGCCGCCTCGTGAACGCTGTTCAGCGCCGCGGCACAAGCGGCACACTCAGCAAGATGGGCTTGCGCTTCCTCGCTGGTTGGGTTCTTCATCCACTCCGCGAACTTCGCTGGCGATGGGCAGTTTTCCGAGCCACGCGGGGCCGTCCAATTGTCGATTTTATTTTCGGGTTCCATAGCCTTTTGCCTCGCTAAGTCTCTTCTGAGCCTCTTTACATATATGGAACGGATGGAGCGAGGGATTCTCCTCGCCTCGTGGCAGAATATTTTAATCCTTCCAAATCAGCGAGTTAGAGGTTGAAGCCTTTCGGCCTTTTCTTGTCTTCCGCGAATTTTTGCGCCTTTTTCAGGCAGCGGTACCAGCGCGAGTAAAGGGCGGATGGCAAGACGCCTTCCTGGTCCGCTATTTCAGCAAGACTTAAGCCATCGCTTACATAGGATTGCAGCAGCTTTCCGCATTCCCCGCCCAGCGCAGCGATCACCTCCTGCACCAGCAAACCGCGAACGATGGAACCCTCGGGAGTATGGCTGAACTTGAGACTGAGAAAATCCACCAGCGGTTGGGCGCTGCGGTCGTGCCGGTACTTATCGATCAGCGAATTCCGGCAGGAGGCTTTCAAATAGGCGCAAGCTGCGGCCTCATTCGAGATCTGCCCCTTGATCTTCGACCAGCGTTGCCAGAATCGCGACAGGGCCTCGTGAACGACGTCCCAGGACGACTCTTTGGGACCGGAGCGGAAGGCGCAAACGAGGGGAGCCACGTAACTATGCAGACTCTCCTGCATGAGCGTGTAGAACGCGTTCCATGCCTCGAGATCGTTGGCATCCTTGTGCAGCCGGGCAATGGCTTGGTCTCCCGTCACATCGTCGCCAGCTTTTCGAGGGCGCGATTGATCTCGATTTGCATCTGCCGCTCGTTTTGAAAGCTGCCTTTGCCGTCCCCGTAAGCCACGGACAGTTCGCAGCGGAGATAGTCGTAGATCGACTCAGAATTAAGGGTCGAGTTAGGCCGGCCAGCGGCGGCGCGGAGGGCATTGAGTTTATCCTTCAGAGAAAACTTGATTCTTCCGTTGACTTCGTCCCACTCTTCGGCAGTATCGAGCTTGTTCCCCTTGCTGAGGGCCTGATTCACGAGCCGGTGGGTGCTGAGGTACCTCGGCGGGGCCCACAGTGGCGAAGTCAGTAACGCGAAGATCACGATGGCCGTCTCGTAACCATACTCGGGCTGCCAGTAGCGGAAGAACATCAGCAAAACCCACAAATCGAGATCGCTCTCCTTCCTCACATTTAGCACGGGACCTTCCGTTGAGAAGACGGTTACCTCATCATGCACTGGCTGAAAGCCGTATTTCACCCCCAACAAGGCGGAGTGGCCCTTGGGTAGCGAAAGCACGAAATCGCTCCTGCCCTCGGGCGCAAAATGGAAGTCGGGAAATCCCACTTGCAGCCCCGCTGCCTGCTTCCAGAAGGCAATCTCATCGGCCTGAATGCCTCGCAACATATATTCCCACTTTTCCCACGCGCGCTCCATGCAGCAGGGGTGCGCCGACGGAGGCTGCACCCGGCACTCCTCCAACCAGAGAAGATGATTGGGAAGGGTCATTTCCTTTAATAGGTCCGAGGTTCTGTGCTTCCGGGGTACGCTCTGGTCAAGGGCTGCAGCCTCTAACTGGTCTTCCACATCTCCCAGGGTGACGGACGCGAGATGTTCATCGAGCAAGATCGGGTGCTTCAACGACAGATCGAATTGCCGGAGCGTCTCAGAGTGGCGCGCCGAATTGAGATATCGAGTAGGCGGTCCGTCCCAGGGATCGGCATAATCGAAATCCTGGATCTTGGATCCGGAGCCTCCCAAGCGCACAGTAATTGGCATGCCTGCATCGGAAGTAAGGTTGCGAACCCTCACCCGGGCGGTGCGAGTTGACGAATCTTGGTCGGAGCACCAGCGAATCGCGTAGTGATTGAGAGCGTGCTCCTTGAGCGGGCTATATGCATAGACGATGATGGGGACGGCAATCGCCCCGACTATCTGCTTCCAGCGGAACATGGCGACTCCAGCAGCATTGCAGTTCCTGTGGTAGCGGGCAATAGTAATACAGGTCAGAGAATTCGGAACAGCGAAGACGTCCTTTTTCTGTTTTCCGAAATTCTCCTTACTCCGAGACGTCTGAGAGATACTGGGAGACTTGAATCCGTCGTCCGTTCTCCCCTTCGCGCTCCAGAGAAATCTCCACATGCCGTTCGCGAACGAAACGCGGAAATTTCTCTCCCCACTCAATCAGCAAAATGCTGTTGTCGGAGCGCAGATCATCCAGTCCTAGCGTTTGCAGTTGGCGAGGAGTATCGATGCGGTAGAGATCGATGTGATAAAGATTGGCGCGCGGTCCGCGATACTCATGCACCAGCGTAAACGTGGGGCTGGTGACGTCGTCTTCTTCGGCTGCTCCGAATCCCGCGGCGATTCCTTTGACCAGCGTGGTTTTACCGGCTCCGAGATCGCCTCGTAGTAGAACGACCTTTGGAGGGGCCAGCAACTCCGTAAGTGTCCGGCCGAAGGCGATTGTCTCTTCAGCAGAGTGTGTGGTGATCTCTCGCGTCATTGCTCGACCGGTCGCGTCCATGGAGGGAAAAACATGACCAGTATAGCGAGAGAGTGCCGCAGCCCGCAGGGGCTAAAGCCAGTGATGAAGATGAAAAAGAGGCTGGCGATCGCAGCGCTGAAGCGCGGCGCCACCCGAAATAAAGCACAAGAATTGAGCTTTCCCGCAACGGCTTAGATCGTCCGCGGCACGTTCAAGACCGACGATTTGCCTAGCCAACTTCGGTCCACGACGTGGTCCAGTGACGTCCGCAAGCGGCGGTTGTCATCGTCGTCGAGCGCGACGAAGCGGAAAGGCTGAAGCACGCCATCCGTGGCCTTGCGCATCGGAGTGAGCATCTCGGCCATGCCGCGGACGGGGCCCGATTGGGTCTGAAACGCGAGTTCGACGAAGGCGCCCTGCCCGAGTGAACGCGGCAGTTGCAGCAGTCCGCCGGTTGCTGAAATGGAGTGAAGTTTGGCTTTTGTGCGCCGGCCATCTTCTAAACGGATCGCAGCCAGGACAGACGCGCCTAGCTGGACCCGGGCCGCGCGCCGCGATGGGTGCGGTTGGGGGAAGTGGGTCATAACATGCGCAATATCGCACGGCCCCTTGGACGGTAATAGATTACGGAAGCAGATGTCCGAATTCCCGCGCCAGACAAGGGTTTTGGAAGGGTTAACCTCTGCTGTCGCATGGACATAACCCGGCATTAACTGGCAAGACAATGTCCCACAGAACGGTTAATAAGGACTCATTGGCTAGCTTACCGCGGCTCCAATAGTTCGTTCCCAAAACACCGGGCCCTCTGCTAACCTTTGGATTTCTCAGAACAGGGTTACCGAAAACAACACTTCGTCACAGGACGGGAGCGAAGATTCGGGAGGCGAGATTAAGATGGCCGCTGGCCCCAAGAAATTACTGAAACGTTGGCGCGATAATTACTATTTAAGCTCATTGCTCGCCCATTCGCTGAAGCCGCTTCAAGTCGTTTTCTCCCAAGCGGCCCGGCGCCTACAGCGGAGGGTGCGAAAAAATGGAGTAACCATTCGTCTGCCTAACGGCAAGAACCTATCTATTGACCGGGACTCTGGGATCGGAATCGCCTCCCTGCTTTTTTGGCATGGACTGGATGGGCACGAGCCCGAGACTTCGCGAACCCTGAGATTCCTGTTTGAGCGCGCTTCTACCTTCGTTGATGCCGGGGCAAACTGTGGACTTTACTCGATCCTCGGCGCACTCTGGAATCCAACTCTTCAGGTCGTTGCCTTCGAGCCGGTCCCAGCGATATTCTCCGGTCTCGAGAGAAATGTCCGTCTCAATCACGTGGAGAAGCGTGTCCGTTGCGAGAATTTGGCTCTCTCCAGCAAGAGCGGGAAAGCCACGCTCTTCTTGCCCGAGTCTGATACCCTCGACCCCGAAACTACCGGCACGCTCGTCAGCGACAGTTGGCAACACCGAAACGGCGCGGCACCGCTGGAAGTTGAAACCGTGAGCTTCGACGAATATGAAAGCCGTAACCCGATGCGCGTGGATCTGATCAAGATCGATGTGGAGGACTTTGAGGCAGACGTGCTTGAGGGTATGCAGCAAACTATCAGGCGAGACCGGCCTTTCATAGTCTGCGAAGTTCTTCCCCGGCTTCACCGCAACCAGCGAACCTGCAAAATTGTGGAGGCTCTTAACTATCAACCGTACTGGATTACTCCCGTCAGCTACATCAGAGTCCCCGGCTTCGATTGCAGCCGTAGCCATTTCACCGATTTTCTACTGTCACCGGTTTCTACCCAAAACGTTGTCGTCGACAATCTTGATGTTCTGTGGGAGTTAAAGAAAGCCGAGTTGGACGTCAGACCGAGTTGAGCATTCATCAAGATTCGGATCACTCACCAACAGGCCAACTTATTCAGCGCGGCCGTCCGCGTGCGCCGGAATGCTTCGGGCAATCCCGCGAGAAGATCGGTGGCGACCAGGGAATGTTCGCCTACAGTTTCGCGCATCACGTCGCCGGCAAGTCCATGCAGGTGCACAGCAGCGAGCACGGCCATGAAGGCATCCTTCGGATGCTGCGCGATCATCCCCGCAACCAGACCCGTAAGAATGTCCCCCGTACCGCCGGTAGCCATGCCAGGATTGCCCGTAGTATTGACCCAGGCTTCGCCGTCCGGCTTCACGACCAGCGTGCGATGTCCCTTGAGCACGACAATCAATTCATGCTCGCGGGCGACGTTGCGCGCCACTGCTAATCGATCGTTCTGCACGCCGGCGATTGTGCCTCCCACCAGCCGCGCCATTTCTCCAGGATGAGGGGTAATGACTAGCGTGCGACCCTTGCCGTTTAAATCGCTTCCGCGTCCTTCAAATGCATTCAGGCCGTCGGCATCGAGAACGGTTGAAACGTTGAGTTTGGCAATCAAGTTTCGCACTAACTCCGCAGTTTGCGGATCACGCGAAATCCCCGGCCCGATCGCGAGCACGCTCTTGCCTTTCGCAAGCCCCTCGATTTGATCGAGCGCGTTGGTCGAGATGGTGCCCGCATCCGTCTCCGGCAAAGGCTCAGTCATTAACTCGGGATGGAATCCCGCGACGGTTCCGAGCACAGACTTGGGCGTCGCTACCGTCGAGAGCCCTGCGCCCGCTCGCAGTGCGGCCATCCCGGCCATCGCCGCGGCTCCTGATTTCCCCAGCGATCCGCCGACCACCAAAACGTGGCCGAAGCTGCCTTTGTTGGAGTCGGGGGGACGCGGTCCGATCAGCGGAGCAATGTCGCGCGCGGTGATCACATTCAGTTGCAGGCCGGCAACAATCGCTTCGTCCGGGGAACCGATATTGGCGACTACGGTCGGCCCCTTCGTCAGTGCCCCGAACACGTGTGCCGGACGCGGCAACGTAAAAGTAACGATCGCATCGGCGCGGGCAATTGTTCCGGATTGCGATCCCATTGCATCCGCATCCGCGCCGGAAGGAATGTCCACAGCAATCACGGGAACTCGGCTATCACTCATCATCGCGATCGCTTTTGCATAGAGTCCACTGACCGGCGGCTTGAAGCCGGTGCCAAGAATCGCATCCAGATACAGATCCGCCTGCAGGGCGAGCCGCACGCGCTCATTGTCGAACTCTTCGGCGGATTGAATTGCAATGGCGGTTTGCGGCAACTTACTAAACATGATCGATGCATCGCCTCGCAGGTCTGCGGGATCGGCCAGCACGATCGTCTGAACTTTTTTCCCCTGCTCATACAATCGCCTCGCGGCGACAAATCCGTCGCCGCCATTATTCCCCTTGCCGCAGAAAACCACGATGCGTTCGGCGGCAGCGTAATGTGTGAGCACATAGTCCGCCACGGCCATGCCTGCGTTTTCCATCAAAGTGAGCGAAGGAACGCCGAAGCGCTCGCTGGTGGCGCGGTCAATGGCCCGCATTTCTGCTGTGGAAACGATCTTCATGAGTGAAAGACTTTCCTATCGCAAGTGATCAGTGGCCAGGGCTCAGTAAAATCGACGAGTGCGATCTAGCCAAAGATCACCAGCCCCGGACCACTTTCCTCGAACTATAAAACAAAAAGGCCCTCCGCGCTGTGCGGAGGGCCTGAGCAGCAAGAAACCTAATCCGCCATGGAGGGCGTGCCTTTGGGATTCTTCAAAGCAGCCTGTACGCGGCTATGGTGTCGTCCATATCCGAAGTATAGGGCCATCCCGAGGATCAACCAGACGACTAGGCGGATCCAGGTTGCCGCCGGCAGGCTTGCCATTAGAGCCGTCGAAACCAGAACTCCCATGATCGGAACGAACGGCACCCACGGGGTCTTGAACGGACGTTCGAGCTCCGGACGCCTCCGTCGTAAAATCCAGACTCCGGCACATACGATAACAAAAGCCAACAGCGTGCCGATGCTAACCAGTTCGCCAAGAATTCCAATCGGGATAACCGAAGCAAAAATGGCCACAAAGATGCCCACCAGGATGCTGGATATCCAGGGAGTGCGGAACCTGGGGTGAACAGCGCCCGCCCACTCCGGAAGTAGACCGTCTCGCGACATGGAAAAGAAAACCCGTGATTGGCCTAATAGCATGACGAGCATTACGCTCCCCAGTCCGGCGATCGCACCCAATTTCACCAGGATGCTGCCCCAACGCACGCCAGTGTGATCGATGCCGACTGCGACCGGATCGGGGACGTTGAGCGTCGTGTAGGAAACCACACCCGTCAGCAGTCCTGAGACCAGAATATAGAGGATCGTACAGATCACCAGTGAACCCAAAATGCCAATGGGCATATCCCTCTGCGGATTCTTGGCTTCCTGTGCAGCGGTCGACACCGCATCGAAGCCAATATAAGCGAAGAAAATCACGCCTGCCCCCCGGGCAACGCCCGACCACCCATAGTGTCCGAATTCGCCCGTATTCGGAGGGATGAAGGGATGCCAGTTGGCAGCGGCAACGCTGGGGTGCGCACTGACAAAAATGCCGGCAATCCCGATGAAGGTAAGTACAATCGCAACTTTTATAATCACGATCCCGGAATTGAGGTTCGCCGATTCTTTGATGCCGATCACCAGCACTGTGGTGACGGCCGCGATGGCCAGAAATGCAAGTAAGTTGAAAACGCCCTGCACATGCGGAAGAGTGGATGGGTCTACCCCGCGCGCCTGAAGAGTTGGCAGGATGGTCGCCAACCGCTCCCAGCGGGCGTTGTAGAACACCAAGTCAGTTCCCGGCGTGGCCGTCCATGCAGGTGGGAGGTGAATCCCGAAATCTTGCAGGAAGCTGTTGAAGTACCCGCTCCAACCAGACGCCACCGTCGCGGCTCCGAAGGCATACTCCAAAATCAAGTCCCAGCCGATAATCCAGGCGAAGATCTCACCTAAAGTGGCGTAGCCGTAAGTGTAGGCGGACCCAGCAATGGGAATCAGCGAAGCGAACTCGGAATAGCAGAGACCGGCGAAGGCGCACGCAATGCCCGCCAGGATAAACGAGAGCACGATCGCGGGACCCGCATACTGAGCCGCTGCCGCTCCGGTCAGCACAAAGATTCCCGCACCAATGATCGCTCCGATTCCCAGAGTAATCAGATTAGTTGGGCCGAGTGCGCGTTTGAGGCTGTGCTCGCCCGTCTCGCGGGCTTCTTCCATCAGCAGATTCAATGGCTTGGTTGCGAACAGATTCACCATTCTTTTGGCTTCTCCCTTAACAATTACGCTAGGCATCACGCGGTCCTCCCCTCGCGTTCGGGCTTGCGCTCCGCGACCACGCGTAATATACCGGGATGCCAAGCAGCACCACAATCAGTCCCGGCCACGTGTATTGCGGCTTGTAGCGCAATAGTACGATATCAATGAACAAAGCCATCACAATATAAATCGCAGGCAGCACCGGATAACCGATGGCGCGGTAGGGCCGCGGGGCGTCGGGATGCGTCCGCCTCAGCACAAACAATCCCACGATCGTCAAAATGTAGAACACCAGCACCGCGAAAATGATGTAATCCAGGAGCTGTCCGTAACTGCCGGAGATGCAGAGCAAACATGCCCAGACCATTTGCACCATCAGCGAAACCGCCGGCGTTTTATAGGTAGGATGCAGTTTGGCAACGCTGCGGAAGAATAGACCATCTTTAGCCATGGCGTAATAGACGCGCGCACCGGATAGAATCAGGCCGTTGTTGCAGCCAAAGACGGAAATCAAAATGGCCGCTGCCATAAGCAGCCCGCCCACGGCGCCGAACATCTGGGTCATCACGGCGGTACCCACACGCTCTTCGGCGGCGTATTTGATTCCACGCCCCAGAATCGTTGCTGCTCCCGCCGTTCCATCAAGAGGCAGCGCCATCAGATAAATGAAGTTGCAGGCAATGTAGAGGGCGATCACCACGCCTGTGCCCAGAGCCAGCGACAGAGGCAGATTGCGGCTGGGATTCTTTACTTCGCCGGCAGTGAAGGTCACATTGTTCCACGCGTCGGCGGAAAACAGCGAGCCCACCTGTGCCACGGCCAGAATCGTGAACGTGCCAACCATCACAACCGGACCACCAACTCCGACTTGCACAGCATGCTGCGCACTTAGTCCAGCATTGTGCCAAAAATTCCCCATGAAGTTCGCGGAAAGCGCCTGGGCATTTCGTCCCAGGGCTATTCCGAACAATGCCAACCCCAAGAGTGCCGAGACTTTAGCGGTGGTGAATACATTCTGGATGAGCGCCCCAGTTTTCAAACCGAAGATATTAACCACAGAGAGGAAAATCACCAGCAGCATGGCGACCAGGTTCTGCGTGTTGATGCCTACGTCCATGTTGCCGAGAACCATGGGACCGAGAGGAATCGGCGGAACTTTCCAGAGATGCAGAATCCAGTGAGAAGAAGAAACCGCGGGAAAGAAAACTCCGAGGAACTTGCCGAAAGCCACGCCCACAGCCGCAATCGTTCCGGTTTGAATTACTAAGAAGAGCGTCCATCCGTAAAGGAAGCCCCATAAAGGCCCGAGCGCTTCGCGGAGGTAAACGTACTGGCCACCGGCACGCGGCATCATGGCCGCGAGTTCGCCGTAACTGAGCGCGGCGACGATGGTCATGAATCCGGCCACCGCCCACGCACCAATCAGGAGCGCGGGTGAATCGACTTCGCGAGCAATCTCCGCCGAAACAATAAAGATGCCCGATCCGATCATCGAGCCCATGACCAGCATGGTTGCGCTGGTCAGGCCCAGTCCTTTGATCAGTTCCTGATCTTGATGGCTATGAATTTCCCAGTCGCTGCCCGCAACCGGTTGCGTCGTCGGTGTGCTCAGGAGGCCTCCTGCCCCACCACACATTTCGCCTTGGAATCGAACGGGAAGGGCATGGCTTCAGCCGTGCCGTAAAGACTCGCCAATCAGCGGGGCTTTAACCCCTGAGGTCATCTTGGCGAGCCGAACCCAAGGTCAACTGACTTTACCTCAAGATGCGAAAAAATTCCTCTGCTGATTTGCGGGGATCCAGTAACAGATCGGATATCACGGCTACGGAATCGGCCCCCGCCTCAATCACTTTGGCGGCGTTGGCACGCGTGATTCCGCCTATGGCAACGAGGGGCTTTCGGGTCAACTGCCGCGCCCGGCGCACTCCTTCGAGGCCCACCACCGGATCAGGCTGGTCTTTGCTAGAAGTCGAGAACACCGGCCCAATGGCGAGATAATCCGCCGGCGTCCGATCAGCCTCTTGCATCTGCTCTGGATTGTGCGTCGAAACTCCGAGCCAGCGCCCGCCGCCAATGATCTTTCGCACCGACTCCGGCGAGAGATCGTCTTGCCCCACATGCACACCGTCGAACTCGGCGATGAGACACAAATCTGCGCGGTCGTTCATGATGAGCTTGATGGAATTCTCAACCCCAGGGGTGGCCCATCCTTTCGCGTCCTTTGCAAAAGCATGGGGACCTAGAAGCCGCTTCAGTTCCCGCGCCTGCTCCAGCATGACCCGCGCGTTGCCGGATTTGTTGCGGTATTGCAGCAGTGTACACCCCCCGGCGACAAATTCCTCCGCCGCCATAAGCATGGCCTCGACGCCGGAAAAGCGGCCTGCGTCGAGAATCGCATAAAGGCGCGGGAAAGCGATCATAGGCGCATGAGTTCTTGAGTCACACATCAGGAGTGATCATCCATCCGTGTAGCAGTGCGCCCCACCTGCATGTGCGCACACTGGAGCGATTCAAGGTTTCTTATCGGCGGCGATCATCAGACGCCCGCGTTCCAGAATCTTCGCCGGAAAGGGACATGACTTGCGCGTTTTGCGGTTGAGATGAACCGCCGTAAGCGTGGTAGTCGCCGCGACGGCCTGCGTCTCTTCGTTCCGCATCTCGTGATAAAACCGGATGACCTTCTCGCGTACTTCCAGCACTCTGGACCGGATCGTGATCAGATCCCCCGCGAACAGTTCCTGCTTATAAGCTGTGTCCTGCTGCACGCCCGCCATGCCTCGCCCATTCTCGCGCATGTAAGAGGGAGTGATTCCAACGTGGTGAAACAGATGCCACGTCGCCTCGTCGAACCTAGCCGTGTACCACATGACGTTCATGTGCCCCATGTGGTCGCAATGCGATGGGCGCACGACTCCGCGGGCCGTGATCAGCATCTTCTGCGCCTGGGCTTCTTGTTCCGGGATCTTAGCCGTCTGTCTCAAGCTCAACCGCCATTCTTCCTGAGGAACCTCTCAATAAACCCCGTATCGAACTTCCCCGCGCGGAACTCCGGATCGGCGAGAATCTTTCGATGGAGGGGAATCGTTGTGTACACTCCTTCGACAATAAACATCTCCAGCGCCCGGCTCATCCGCGAGATTGCCTCGCCACGGTCCTTGCCGCGCACAATCAACTTGGCGATCAGAGAGTCATAATACGGCGGAATCACGCCTTCCGCGTATGCTGCTGTATCCACGCGGACGCCTGTCCCTCCGGGCGGATTAAACGCTGTGATCTTCCCGGCTGAAGGCGTGAACTTTTCAGGATGCTCCGCGTTAATGCGGCACTCGATGGCATGCCCGCGATACACAATCGGGCCTTGCAGCACTTCGCTCATGTGCGCGCCGGCAGCGATCATGATCTGGCTCTTCACCAGATCAACGTCCGTGACCATCTCCGTGACCGGATGCTCCACCTGGATTCGCGTGTTCATTTCGATGAAATGCAACCGGCGATCCTGGTCCATGAGGAACTCAATTGTCCCTGCGTTCGTGTAACCGATCTCCGCCAGCGATGTGCACAAAACGGCGCCAATCTGATCGCGCAACTCCGGCGTCACCTGGGTCGAAGGAGACTCCTCCAGCAACTTCTGGTGACGCCGCTGAATTGAACACTCACGTTCTCCCAGGCTCACCACATTGCCGTGCTCGTCAGCCAGCACCTGAAACTCAATGTGGCGCGAGTGCTCAACATACTTTTCCATGTAGAGGTCGCCATTGCCGAAGGCTCCCGCAGCTTCTGATTGCGCAGCCTTGAACGATGCGGGCAGTTCTTCTTCACTGCGCACAATGCGCATGCCGCGACCGCCGCCGCCGGCGGATGCTTTCACGATCACTGGAAAGCCCACCTGTCGCGCCCATTCCACGGCTTCGCCGTCGGAGGCGATGATTCCATCCGATCCCGGCAGAATCGGCACGCCCGCCCGCTTCATCGCGGCGCGGGCTTTTTCTTTTTCTCCCATTAGCCGAGTTACTTCAGGGCGCGGCCCGATGAATTTGATCCCGCTGGTCTCGCACACTTCGGCAAAGTTGGCATTCTCCGCAAGCAATCCGTAGCCGGGATGTACGGCATCCACATTCGCGATTTCGGCTGCGCTGATCACGGCCGGGATGTTCAGATAACTGAGGGCCAGTTGCGGCGGCCCAATGCAGATGGCCTCGTCGGCAAAGCGTACCGGCAAAGAATGGCGGTCGGCCTCGCTGTAAATAGCAACCGTGCGGATGCCCAGTTCTTTGCACGCACAGATGACCCGCAAAGCGATTTCTCCGCGATTCGCAATCAGGATTTTCTTAAACATGAATCAGCTTTCAGCTCTCAGCCTTCGGCTCTCAGCTTGCCGTTCCTGGCGGACATCGTGGGTTGGAAACTGTTCCTGTCAGCTTGAAATAGACATACATACAGCGCGGCTTGGCCGGGCTCCAAAGGAACTGCGGGGCTCATTTCGCCCGGATGGCAAACAACTCCTGCCCATATTCAATGGGCTGGCCGTTGCTTCCCATCTTCTTTACGATCTCGCCGGCTGCATCCGATTCAATCTCGTTCAACAGTTTCATCGCTTCGACGATGCACAATACCTGGCCAACCTCCACCACGTCCCCGACCTTCACGAACGGCGGCGCGCCGGGCGACGGCGCCTCGTAGAACGTTCCTACGATGGGGGACTTCACGATGTGGAGGTTCTCTTCTGGCGCTGGTTGAAGCGCGGCAGCCGAAGATGGCGCTGGAGCGGGAGGCACGGTGAAAGTCTGCCTCGATTCCTGGACAGGCGCTGCCACATAAGGCATTTCCGCGTGCGTATGCACGGCGGTGTGCTCACCAGCCCGCTTGATCTTTACCTTGACGTCGCCGCGCTCCAACTCAAATTCGGCAATGTCTTTTTCGATTAAGAACTCGATGAGTTCCTTCAGCTCTTTTTGATTCATTCGAATATGGTGGGACCGCTTGCCGCCCGCCGGCAGAACCGAGGCGGAGACTTCATGGTTTGAGGGGCGTCCCCTCAGCGGCTAAAGCCGCAAATATTCGAGCTCCGAGGTGGCACCCTCCGGCTGCCGCTCAAGGCGGGCTCACCAAACCGCGTCCTCCCCAAAACCCGCTTTTGAAACACCTTATAAGAAGACTAAACTGCCAAGAAATCCTTACGGGTCGGAGTCAACACTTCACAGCCGTTTTCGTTGACGGCTACCATGTCCTCGATTCTCACACCCCATCTGCCGGGGAAGTATATTCCCGGCTCGATGGTGATGACCATTCCGGGTTCCAGCGTCTCCTTCTGTCCGGCAGCGATTCTGGGCAGTTCGTGAATTTCAAGACCTACGCCGTGCCCGGTCGAATGTGTAAAATACCGCCCCAACCCAGCTTTCCGCAATACCTTGCGGGCCGCCGAATCGACCTCCGCGAAGCTCACAGTGGGGCGCACCACAGCTATCGCAGCCTCTTGCGCTTCCCTTACCGATTCGTACGCCTGGCGCGCTTCTTTTCCATTCGCGTTTGAAGATCCACCCACCCAGACGGTGCGGGTCTGGTCCGAGCAATAACCAGCGAGTATAACACCGAAATCGCAGACCACGAATCCTCCCGGAGCGACGGGTTGAGGCGTCGCCCTGCCATGGGGAAACGCCGACCTCACGCCTGAGGCAATGATCGTTGGAAACGACATTGCTTCCGCACCAGCCCGGCGCGCGGCGTATTCCATCTCGGCTGCCACTTCGGTTTCTTTTATGCCCGCCCGCAATACTTCGAGCGCGCGCTCGAACAGACTGGCTCCTAACCGCACGGCCGCCCGAATGAGATCCAGTTCATTCTCATCCTTCACCGTGCGCGCACGCTCAACTAGCGCCGGCGCATTCCGTAGTCGAAGGCCGGAAGGCAACAAATCGGCCAGCCGCTTCCTGTCGGCCAGGGTTAAATGTTCGGCCTCGATTCCGAGCGTCCATCCCTTCGATCTCTTTTTTTGGCGGCGGGCTCCAATCCATTCGCCAACGGAAGTCAACGCTGCCTTGCGCGAGATCACTACTTTCGCACCCTTTACCTCCTCGTGCGCCTGCCTGGTGTAGCGGGCGTCGCTAAAAAAAACGTTGCCGGTTTCCCCGACGAGGAGGAAACCCGTGCTACCGGTGAAGCCACAAAGATATCGGATATTGGGAAGATGGCTGACTAGCAATGCATCGATGTGCGAAGGAGCAAGTTGCTGCTGTAGTTTCTTCTGGCGCGCGAGAAAATCCATGCCTGCTGAGTTTAGCAGGCGGAGGAGGACTCGAATTGCCCAAAAGCAAAACCGCCAGCCCTGACAGGTTCTTCAGGCCGGCGGTTTCAAATCTTCAACTGCGCTGCTAGGTCTGACGCTGTTTACGTCTGAATGATTCGCGGCGTGATGAAGAAGATCAGCTCCTGGTTGGAAGTCTGAACTTGAACGTGCTTGAACAGGTTGCCCAGGATCGGAATATTTCCGAGCAACGGCACCTGATCGATATTGATCGAGTTCTGGGTTTGGATGACGCCGCCGATTACGACTGTGCCTCCGTCGGTTACCAGCACCTGCGTCGTCGCCTGCTGCGTGATTAATTCGGGGTTGCCCTGCACTTCCTGACCGAAATTCGGAGTGGTATTTTCCACGTCCACGTTCAGGAAGATTGTGTTCTCCGAAGTGATTTGCGGAGTAACCGTCAACCGCAGAAAGGCGTCGACGTAAGTCACGGTCGGAGGACCGCCCAACTGAGCCTGCGTAACGATGGGAACACGCACGCCCTGCTTTACCAGCGCCTGAATATTGTTCTGCGTGACTACGCGCGGTCGAGACAGAACCTTCAGCAAGCCGCGAGACTCGGCCAGGGAGAGGATCGCGTCGATGCGTACCGTGTTGCTGGCGTTCAAGAAGGTCAAGCCGCTGCTGGGGTTTGTCGAGCCCAGGTTGGAGAACAACGGAATTGAGCTTCCAGTGGTTGATCCAGTACCCGGGATCGTGATATAGCCGGGGCTTCCGCCAGTGACGGTGGTTGGCGAGGCGCCGGCGCCGGCGTTTCCGCCGATTGCACTGTGGCCGTCGCCCCAGCCAAAGCCAAACTGCGTGCCGATATCGCGCGCGAACTGCCGGGTAGCGGCCACTACCCGTGCCTCGATTTCCACCTCCTGAGTCTTGCGATCAAGCTGGGTCAGGAGGCGATCCACCACAGGAATCACTTTGGGAATGTCGTTGACGATAATCGCATTGGTACGTTCGTCTGCAACCACGTCACCGCGCACCGAGAGGAACTTCTTTACCGTAATCATCACATCTTTGGCGTGGGCATAGCTCAGGAAACGCGTAATCGAAATCTTCTCGACCGCGAGCGCTTCCGCTTCTACCTGGGCGCGCCGTCCATCGGCTTCCTTTTTCAGCGTGTCGACGGTGGCGATGCGGAGAACGTTGCCTTCCAACTCGCGTGCCAGATCGTTGTTCTTAAGTACGATGTCCAGCGCCTGGTCCCACGGGACGTCATCCAAAACGATGGTAAGTGTGCCGTGCACGTTAGGATCGAGCACCACGTTCAGGCCGCTGATTTCGTGGATCAAACGGAAGAAGTCCTTCAGATCCACATCCTTCAAATTCACAGAAATCGGTTCGCCGGTGTACCGGGGTCCGACGGCAGCCGGTTGCTGCGCTGCCTGCGCTTTCTGCTCCGCAGCCAGGTTGACCGCAGGCGTGATGCCAGTGCTGGAAGCGGTGCTTTGCGTCGCCTGCGCGGCGTTCATGCTCACGGGCAGCAATTCTGCGGCGGTCTTGTCGGAAAACTTCGCCGCCGCATCCTGTGCTCGTTCTGCGGGCTCGGCTGCGTCATCCGCCTTCTTGGCCGCATAGGTGGGTTCGACGAAAACAAAGTCGCTCGAGGCAGCTGGTGCATCGGCCTTCTGGGCGGGGGCGCTCAGGGCTGGGGCACTCAAGGCGAGAGGTGCCTGCGTCGTCGGGTCTGCTTTCGTAGCTGTCTCGGCCGCTGCCGTTGCATTCTCCGCATGCGTGGTCTGGTCAACATAAAGGGTCAGAACCAGCTTTCCATCCGGAGCCGCATTCATCTTATACCGGCAGGCGCGCTCCAGGTCGACCACCACACGAGTGGTCGGAGGCTGGTGGCCGTCCATGGCGATGCGTACGCCTTTCACGCCGGCGTTACCCACTGGAATGTGGCTCTGCCCGGTCGCCATAACGGTTGCCGGTAGATCCACAATAAGACGCGCCGGGGAGTCGGCGGCGCTCAGCTTGGGCGTCACCGCGCCATGGGCGCTGATCTCGACTCGGATCTCATCGGTGCCTCGAACTACATTCACTCGCTGCAGTTCGTTGCGCTGGCCAGCCGCCGCTTGTGCCGGCGTCTCGGCTGAAGCTACCAGCCCCAGCAGCGGCAACAGTAGGAATACACTCAGCAATTGCTTTCGCATTTCACTTCCCCCGACCCGCGGGCCTAACCCGCGCGTCCTTCTTTGAAATCAATCTTTGAAATCAATTTCTTCGCGCTCCGGTTTTCCCGGTACGCTGCCGCCAACCGCTAGACTGCCGGCGTAACAATCCGCTTCGTGACTTCACGCGTGAACGGCTTGCCCAACTTGTCTTGCACCGTCTCCTGGAACACAACGGAGTCTCCCGTGATTCGCATCACGTAGCCGTTGAATACGGGATCGTTCTCGTGCAGGAAATAAGCCTTGTTCATACTGTTGGTCACCACCGCGATGAAGCCGCCGTCCGACTTCACTACGCCCCGCACATTGATCTGTCCGATCTCCAGACATTTCTTGCCCGTCGAGCAACCGGAACCAGAAGCCTGTTGCACAACCGGACTGAAGAAGGGATCGCGCTTGCCGCTCATCGCCCATTTCTTTTCCTCCGGCTTCGGCGCCGGCTTGGCGGCTTCCACGCCAGCCAAAGCAGGTGTGGCTGACTTTTCTTCGGCGGCAATCTTCGTCGCTGCAGCATGCTTAGGCTTGGCGGTTCCCTTGTTGGCCGCAACTGTGGCAGCTGCTGCCTTCGATGCTGGGGCTACCGCTACCGCAACTTTCGTCGCCGCTGGCGCCGTTGTTTGCTTTACTGCTTTCGTCGTTGCCGCGGGTGGCGCTACAACCGGCTTTGCGACCTTTGCTGTTGCCGCAGGCGGCGCAGGTGGCGCCACAGCCGGCTTTCCGACCTTTGCTGTTGCCGCAAGCGGCGCGGGTGGCACCACAACCGGCTTGGCTGCGGCTGTCTTCGTCTGAATCTGAGGGGCGGCAGTCTTAACCGGAGCTGCAGGCGGAGTGGTCTTCGCTACTGCCTGTGTATGCAGCGTCAAAACAAACTTGTCGGAGGGGCCTGGCGTCAACTCATAACTGAGGGTGTGATCCAAATCGACGACGACGCTGGTCGTCGGAGGAATCTTGCCATTCATCGCGATACGCACGCCTTTGACCCCGGCGCTATCGACTGGAATCTTGCTCTGCGATGTCCCTACCACCGTTGCTGGCAGCTCCACCAGCAGACGCTCGGGCGACTTGAGTTTGCTCACTCGTGCGATCACGGTGTCGCGGGAGTGAATCTCGATCTGAATATCATCCGCGTGGCGAATGACGTTCACCCGCTCAAGCTTGTTGTTCGGGGTCGATCCCGTTGCCGCTGCTGCTTTCGGCGGGGGAGCAGTAGCGGTCTTCGCGCTCGCCGGGGCGCCTGACTGGGCTACCGTAACCAGCTTCGCGCTCGGCATCGGCGCTGGCTTCACTGTGGACGCTGGAGAACCCGCTGCCGGCTTGGTTGCCTGAGTTGAGGTGGGCGAGCTCGATAGTCCGAGAGCAGCGTTCGAGTCGTCAGTCTGCTTCTGCTGGACGGCTGCCATCTTACTCTGGACGTTATTGATGATGTTCGGATTCTGTGCGCAGACTGCGCCCGTCATCATCGCCGCTGCCAAAATGCTTGTGGTTAGCTTCATAAGCGATTCCTATTTCGCGCCTGCGGCCTTGACTGCAGGGCCCGGATTCAAGTCGTGACTGAAGAAAGTGGTTGCCGTAAAGGTCGCAGCCACGCTCTCGTTCGGCGCATACTGGTACTGGTGCTTCACCTTGGCATCGCTGGCATTCTTCGTCGTCGATACCATCAAGCCGCTGACATTCACGATACGTTCCAGCTTCCCTACCCGGTCAAAGAAGTTCAGCATCGAGTAATACGGACCATCGAGCTCGATGTCGAACGGGACCTCGGTGTAGTATTCCTGGGCCCTGACCGGCTGGGCAGAATAGCGCCGCAGCTCCACACCTGCCTTCTGCGCTTCGCCATTCATAGTTTCGATGAACGTGTCCACTTGTTTTTCGTCGGGAACGATGCGCCGTTCAATTTCCAGCTGCTGTTTCAAGTTGGCCAGCTGGCGTTCCATGTCCTTTAACTTGGGCCGGTAAGACTTGAGTTCGTTGTTCTCGCGAACCTTGTCCTGGACAGCATGTTCGGCTGCCGCGTTCTTATCGCTCTGGCCCTTGAACACCGTGTAATAGAGCGCTGCCGTCACCACCACCGCTCCGGCGAGCACCAGTCCCCACTGTTTCAGCCCCGACAATTCGTTAAAGTTCGTTGCCATAGGTCTGCCTCTACGACTTCCCCTTCTCGCAGGTCAGAGTGAACTGGAACGCCTGCATGTCCTTGATCTGATCGTCCTGGAAGGTCTCTTTCATCTCGACCGTCTTGAAGAATCCGGTTTTCTGCAGGTTCGCGATGAGGTTGGCTACCGCATCCGAACTGAGCGCAGTGCCTTCCAAACTTACGCTGGCGCCGGTGGCATCCATCTTGCGCAACCAGATTGCCTCGGTTCCATTCACGGTCTCACCCAGCATGGCCAGCAAGTTCACCGGCCCGGCTTGGCCGGCACGCAATTGATCGATCACGTCCACCCGCCGCTTGTAGTTGTTCGCCTGGGTTTGCCGCTCCAGATACCGCGCCTTCACGTCACTGAGCTCGCGGTTTTTTTGCTCTGCAGCCTGCATTTGCGCTGCGATTGACTTAGCCTGCCGGTCCAGCCGGTACCAGTAACCGAAATTCAACAGCCCGGCGACGAGCACCACGACCAGGACTTTCAGCTTGGGCGAACCCAAGTCGCCCATTTCCATCGTGGGCAAGGAAGGTCCGGCACCGCCGGCGCGTTTGTTTTTCCCCTTGGAGTTTTCGAGCAGATTGATTTTGATCATAGGGATTCAAAGCTCCTCAAAGCCAAGCCCACGGCGACGGCGAGCTGGCCTGGATTCTGCTCCACCAACTCCGCTCCTGGACCCTCAGTTGGCGGCACTACGCGCTGGAATGGATTGAGCAACTCCACCGGCATCGAAAATTCCTGCCGTAAAGCCTCCATCAACCCCGGCACCTTCGCCGACCCGCCGGCCAGATAAATTTTTTCAATGTGCTCGCCCGCCGCACTGGCGCGGAAAAAATCGAACGTCTTCTGAATTTCGAGCACGATGATCTCTGTCACCTGTTGCAGGATCGGCGCTTTCGCGTCCTCGCTTACGGTGCCGACTTTCTCGCCCAACTTCAGCTTTTCCGCGTCCTCAAAGTTCAGGTCGAGTTCCTTCTGGAGGGAATCTGTATACTGGTGCCCGCCCACGCTGACGTCGCGCGGAAACAGGGGCGTCGTCCCTTTCACGATGTTAATGTTCATTACGCTGGCGCCCAGGTTCAACAGCGCCACCACCTGGCCGGGCGCCGGCTGGTAGTTGTATTCGTAGCAGTTCTGCAGCGCCAGGGCATCGATGTCCACGATAGCCGGGGTGCGTCCTGCCATCGAGAGTACGTTGGTGTAGTTCAAAATCTTGTCCTTCTTGACGGCCACCAGCAACACGTCCATCTGCGGGCTGCCGGCTTCTTCCGACAGAATCTGGTAGTCGAGACTCACGTCCGAGAGATCGAAGGGAATATGCTGTGCCGCTTCCTTCTCGATGGTCTCGGCGAGTTCCTGATCGCTCATGGATGGCAGTGAGATTTTCTTCACGATCACCGAGTGGCCGCTGACCGCCGTCGCCACTGACTTGGTTTTGATCAGGCAGTCGGCGAATAGCTTTGCGATCGCGCTCGATACTGTACCCGAGTCGACGATCATCGAATCCACAACGATGTCCGAGGACAGCGGTTCGAGCCCCAGGTGCGCCACTTCTATCTGCGCGCCTTTCTTCTTCAACTCCACTGCCTTGATACTGGAAGAGCCCACGTCCAGACCGACTATTGTCTTCGACCCCATTCCAAACATGTGTGCCCGCCTTTTCTACTGTGACCCGGCAGCCTTAGACGCCGCCTTCGGTTTGTTCCTGCTCCCCGACTCCATCTGGCTCGACTTCTCTTCCATCCACTGGTCGAGCTTCGATTTTTTGAAGCGCCAGCGATTGCCCAGCTTGAAGGCGGGAATGATCTGTTCCCCGACGTATTTGTAGAGCGTGTCCGGACTCACTCCCAGATACTGGGAGGCTTGGCGAATGTTCATCACTTCCCGTGAGTCGGCCATGTTTCCTTGCCTGTCCAACAGAATCTAATCCGCGCTTCAGTTCGCCGCTACTTACGAAAGAGCCTTGCCACCCATGGCTGTCCGGTAGGCTTTCGGTGTTCCGAGCATATATCAGCCCCGAAAAGCCCCGCGTCCAAGCGAATCTCCGCGTTTTACGGCGTTTTATGCGGGTTTTCTGGAATCGGCCAGAGGGCCGCTCTCGGGAGGAATCTACATATTGTGGTTGTCTGGAAAGTTGTCGCAATATGTGGTAGCGCATCAAGGGCGCTTAGGCAGCCACTCGAATGGCGGTAACTGAAGTACTAGAGACGGTACCGAAGTACTAAGTCGCTGGCTCAAGTTGCTGAGGGTGCTGATTTTAACTCGCTTCAGGCGAGGTAGCTGCAAGGGGATGGTACGGCCCAAAGATGGACTGTTTCTGACGGTCCGCCTATGGGCTACTACTGCACGTCGGAAACTTTGCCGTTCAAGAAAGTCACTTTCAAATCCTTGTAAACATAAATCTGCTTTGATCCGAGGTTCACGATTTTGTCAGGCTTGCCCATCGCCGCTTGCACCTGGTCGGGCGTCATTCCCTTATCGATGCTCGCCGGCTCGGCTTGCGGTTGCTCCGTGGCTGCCGGCTGTTGCTGAGCCGCCGGCTGCTGCTGCCCGCCCTGATCTTCACCTTGCTGCTGATCTCCCCCTTGCTGCTGCCCGCTATCGCCCTGCTTCGCATCGTCGCTGCTGATCGAGAGCAGCTGCCCGATCGTATCTTCCACCGCACCGGCGTTCGCCGTCGCCAAAGTACCCTTGGGAAACTGGAAGACGACGTTCGCCTTGTTGTAGGTTGGCGGATCGGTTTTATTGCAGGTGTCGCAAGCGACAACACTCAGGGTTACGGCATCCTTGGCGACGTTCACATCAATCTTCATGGGATACACTTTGTCGCCCACCTGGAAAAGATGAGTCGTCTGTTCCTTGCCAAATTTTCCCATGATGGATTTTCGCCCCATCAACGATAGGCCGCTCGGTCCCTTAACCGTGCCGCCTTCGTACTTGGTGGCAGGAACGTTGGCATCGCTGTAGGGAACGCCGAGGATTCCACCTTTTTGAATAGCCAGCAGCGTGCCCTTGTCCACGACGGAGTATCCGCTGGTGTCCGATCCCATTTTTACGAGCTTGTACTGCGCCGCGAGTTGCTCTTGCAGCGTGGGAGCCTGTGCGCTGGCCAGCGGCAATACACATACTGCGGCCGTCATGATTGCGATAACTGGAATGAGATGGTGGATTCTCTTCGACATCATCGGCCCCTCCCTGCGGCTTTCAAAGCTCAATTTTGCCAAGCTTCATGAAAACGTGAAGAACGAAAAAGGAAAAACACGGAGCGCCGATCGGCGACGCTCCGTGTGCTCAGTGACGCGTCTTACCCTATTGCGAGCCGCCGCCACCCGATGCCGCAGTCTCTTGCTTAACCTGGGCCTCGGTCTGATCAGCCGCCTGTTGCTGGTCCTGCAGGGTCTTCGCCGCGGTTGTATCCGGCGCAGGAGGCGGTAGGGCCGACGCCTCGGTTCCCGTATCCGGTGCCTTCGGCATACCACCCGTGCCCTGCTTCTTGGCTAGTTCGCCCATGCCGTTGGTAAGTGTCTCCTGGAAGTGGTTGTACATTTCCTGGAGGTCATCCACTTTGACGGCCACAGTGGCTCCCGAAGCGCAGTCCCCTTTCTTCGTCGCCGAGACGCTGGCATTCACGGTGTTGTCGGTGGGATCCGGAGTATCCGTCAGGCGCGTAACCACGTCGCCTGACGTGAGGCCACATTCCTGACCATTCGCCACCACCGTAACACCAGTGTCCACGACAAAGGTGCGCTGTGCCGGATCCAATGCGGGTGGAGGAGTTTGGTCGCTCGCATTGGTTGGCGCGGGCGCCGCACCACCCTGAGTTGCTGCACCGCCTTGGGTCGCCGCCTGGCTCTCCTGCGCCGCCAACTGCGCCTTCACTTCCTCCGCAATTGCCTGCTTGACTTCGGGTGTTAGTGCCACTCCCCCCGACGCGGGCGCTGGAGCGGCATCTCCACCTCCGCCTCCACCGCTGTCGCCAGCGCTGGCTTGCGCATCCGCTGCCATGGCATCCGCATTATCCTCGGCTCGCGCCGCGTATGCCGCCTGCAAGTTTTCAGAAATCAAGTAATCCGTCAGCCAGAAGTACGGCGCAGCATAAACGGGATATGGGTTCCACCAGCCGCCGTAGAAACCCCACCACGGCGCTCCACCCCAGCCCCAGGCTCCGACGCCCCAGTAAAGCGGTGCGCCCCAGGGATGCCAGCCCCAACCATAAAATCCGGGGTTGTACCAGACGCCCGGGTAATAGCCAAAGTAAGTATGTCCACCCCAGCCGTAGCCTCGATAGAGCCCAACGTGGTAGCGCCCACCGGCATAGAAGGTTCGCGAGTAGTAGGCGTGACCGCCGCGCGTTACGTAGGCGCGCTGCACGTAACCGCCATGCCTTCCGGTGTTCACAACGCGCGCTCCGTTGTGTTCACCCACAACCCTGCTCCCACCGTGGACCCCATGCTCAATGTGCATGCCGCCCCGGTCGATGGAGCGAACTGATCCGTTCTTACGGACACTCGCTGATCCTCCACCCTTCAGACTGACGTTCCTGGTGCCCGCCGGCTGATGCGTAGTGCCACGACTAGCGGTTGTGTTCCCGCGGCCCGCCGCTGTATTCGGGTGGCCCGCCGTCGTGCCGTGGCTCGTGGTAGCGGGGTGACTCGTCGTCGCGCCATGGCTTGTCGTCGCGCCGTGGCTTGTGGTACCGGCGTGACTCGTCGTCGCACCGTGACTCGTCGTCGCACCGTGACTCGTGGTCGCACCGTGGCTTGTGGTCGCGCCGTGGCTTGTTGTTGCGCCGTGGCTTGTGGTACCTGTGTGACTCGTCGTCGCACCGTGTGAGGCCGTGGAACCGTGACTCTGGGTTGATCCATGCGAAGGCGAACTCGTCTTGGGCGCCGACGCATGCGGCGCACTGGTATGGGCAGGAGCGCTCGGTTTGCTGGGTGCGCTCGGCTTGTGCTGGGACAGCACAAACATCGGAGTTGCCATCATCAGCAGAAGCATTCCCAACTTCCGCAACGTCTTTTCAGTATTCGAAATTCGAATCATGCGGCCTCCTGGCCATCGAAAACTTTGTCGTCAGTTTGTCTTCCCGAAAACAACGCCTCTTGAACGAAGTGAAGAGCTAGCTCCGGACCCATCTGCGATAACACGAAGCCCGCCGATTCCACGCGCGTGGTTGAATATTTAATTTCAAGGCCCCGAAGGAAGAGCCGCAAGACCTGAGAACCGGTGGCGATCGATGTCAACCGGCCGCGATATCTTGGGCGAAAAAACGTTACCAGAAGTTTGCCCTGCGCGCAATCGTTGTTGTCTGCCGAAGTCCCAAGCGAATTACCCTCTCGGGAATGCCTTCCCACCGCCGTGCTGGTGCTGTAATCTATCTGTCTTTGCTGTCTACCGGAGGAGATACTTGCGCTACCTTGATCGACTGCAGCCGCTTGCGCTCTTCGTCATGCGCCTGGCCCTTGGCGCTGTCATGGTCGGTCACGGATATCAAAAGGTTTTCGGAGGACTCCACCATCACGTTCAATTCGTCGCCAGCCTCGGGCTTCCGGGCTGGACTGCCTACCTTTCTGCCTTTGCCGAATTCTTTGGCGGCCTGCTCGTTATCTTCGGCCTGTTCACTCGTGCGGCGGCTTTTGCCATCCTTGCCGATTTGTCCGTCGCCATCGCCAAAGTTCACTTGCACAACGGACTGATGGGTGAGCACGGATACGAATTTCCTCTGGCTCTTGCCGCTCTTGCTTTTGCTCTTATCTTTTTCGGCGGAGGAGCGATCGCCCTCGACCACATTCGCGCTTCTGGCGGCGGGGGGAAACCTAAGTAAATTGAAGGTTTCTGATTTTTCCCTCTGGACCGCGCAACTTTTGCTAATGTATGGGTTTAAGTCGTCTACGCGGTACGTGTCTCTCTAAATGCGAAATTGCATGCGATTCTTGACATTTCTTTACATGCTAGAACGATCCAGTTGTATCAATATCTCACGGAAATTATGATGAGTCGTTAGTGACTTAAGTGCATCTTACCGATTTCGTGAGCGCATCTCACCGCATACAGGAACTGATAGGAGGTTGTCGTGAGAAAGTTAACGATTTTTGCACCTGTGTTGGCATTCCTGTTCTTTGCTCAGTTTGCCTTTGGTCAGCAGGGGGACGCTATGTTCGGCGGCGGAACTCTACTATCGTCTTCTTCTGCTTCTAACGGCTCTTTTCTTCCATCGGAAAAGGGTGGCACCTACCTCAATGTCAGCGCTGACGTGGTCTTCAAGAAGCGAATCGGCTTCAATTGGGAGACCGCATGGAAGGCAAGTCAGGGCGCTTACGCCGAAGAAGAGGATTTCCGTCCGATCTTGACCGACTTCAACGCGCTTTATCAACCCCGTTTGGGCAAGAAAATCGGCCTCGATTTAATGGGCGGAATCGGCATCTCCACGACGCGGTTCTATCTGCCGGAAATAACCCAGTGCAATTTTACTGGTTGCATCAACTACGAAAGCAGCCATCACTTCATGGAACATCTCGGTGCCGGCATCCGCTATTACGTCTGGCACCACCTGTTTGTCCGCCCCGAAATTCACTACTATCATGTCCAGAACAATGACGTGAACGAGTTCAACACCGACAACTTGTTCCGGGTCGGTGCCTCGATCGGATACACCATCGGCGGTGGTCCGGACTAGGCCCTTCGCGTCGATGTCCATACCGCAAGCTTTTTCGAGTCTGGAGCAACCAGTTCCAGTTGCGCCTAGGGTATCCTGTTAGGCAGCCACTCGCGGGTGCCTAACGGAATTCACCATCGAGGCCTGCATCCGAGCCGGAATGAATTCAGCAGGAGGGTTGTATTGAGAAAGTTGGCGCTCGTCGCATCTATATTTACCCTCTCGGCCATTCTCGCTCGTGCCCAACAATTTGACTTTGCACTTAGTGGCTCCACTTTACTGGCATCTTCGCTGCCCAGCGACTTGATAACCTTCAACCCGCCCGTCCTGAAGGGCGGGACATTTGTCGGCATCAACGCTGACTACGTTGGTTTCCAGAAACGCCGGCTCGGCCTCAACGTCGAAACTGCCTGGAGATACAAGAAGGCTAGCTACCCGTTCAATGGCGAATCCTACCGCCCCATCTTTACGGACATTAACGCGCTGTTTCAACCGCGCCTGGGCAAGCTAGCTGGAAGGGAGATCGGCCTCGACCTTATGGGTGGCGTCGGAGTTGCCACCACACCCTTCGACCTGCCGGGCGGCAGTTCGTGCACGGCGAGCGGATGCATCAACTACACCAGCAGCAATCACTTCATGGAACATCTGGGATGCGGTGTTCGCTACCGCGTTTGGCGGCAATTCTTTGTGCGCCCGGAGATTCACTACTACCACGTCCAAAACTACGTCGAGTTCAATTCCAACAATGTGTTCCGGGTCGGCGCTTCGATAGGCTACACGTTTCTTCCTTGATAGATTTTCTTAGCCGGAATGCTGAAGAAAAAAGGCAGCGTATCTTGACGCTGCCTTTTTTCGTTTTCCTGTTGAAAGCTCTACGGTTCGCGCTCACACTCCTCAGCTTCGTGGATGGCGCGGTCCAGATGTTCGATCGCTTTGGCACGATGACCGTGAAATTCCCCCTCAGCATGCTCTAAGTGCTCTTTCGCGTTTCGCATCGCTTCTATCGCCTCATGCACGCGCGGGTGTGGTGGAGGCACCGGTGCCGGAGCCGCAACTGCTGGACTTGCGGGAGCGGCTGCAACGACCGCACCGCTCTTTGGACCAGACGCCGCCACCGGCAAGGCGAGAGTGAATAGAAGAGTTGCTGTAATGAACAGAGTCAAAAAACCGATTTTCTTCATGCGTTCTCCTCGACCGAATTCCGGCGCAGACGCCGGCAAGATGGATGGCCACGGACCTCACTTTCGGGCGAGGCACCCGCGACACCTGCACAGTATAGCCGCGCTTCCGAGAATTTCCCTGTGCATTAGGTTGACTCTTAAGGATACTCGGTCAGTGCGAACTTGCGGTGTTCTTCTGACGGCTTCGCCACCACAGAATGGCCAGAATCAACGCGAACGCAGTTGCCAGAGCCAGATCGAAGCGCTTCATGACGTGCATCAGCACTCGCCACCGGCTGCCAAAGCTGTATCCCATAAAGGCAATCAGCGTTACCCAGAGCGCCGCTCCCAGCAGGTTGAAAACGGCGAATCTCCTCCACGGCATACGCAACACTCCAGCCAAAGGTCCTGCAATCACTCGCAGCCCGAAAACGAATCGTGCAGCCAGGATAGTGAGCGCGCCGTAGCGGCCAAACAGCTCCTCGCCTCTCGCCAGAGCTCCATCGCGAATGTGGAAGGTATGCCGGTATCGCTCCAGCACCGGACGGCCTCCGTAGTAGCCGATCGCATAGCCGAGGCTGCTGCCCGCAACAGTGGCCACGGCTCCGACGAGAATGATCCACCCGAGTTGGAGATCGCGCTCAGTGTATGCGAGCCAGCTCGCCAACAACAGAACCGTCTCACCAGGGAAAGGCAGGCCAAGATTCTCTAGCAATAACGCCGCTGCCACGGCCCAGTAGCCGTAATGCACGAGCGCGCCGCGCGCCAGATCGATGATGTGGTGATTGACGATGTAATGATTCCTGATTTGAATCTTGTACGAATTGCGTCCCGCTCAGGAGGGAGGTTTCTCCCGTGTCAGAAATTTAATCAAAACACGGTTGAACTCCTCCGGACATTCTTCGTAGGGCAGGTGGCCGACGCCAGGAAAAATGACCAATTGCGAAAGCGGGAAATATTTCGCCAGCGGCGCGGCCGACGAAGCATACACTGCAGGATCCTTACTGCCCCACATCAGCAGCGTAGGAATACTCCCGAGCTTCGGCAGTGTGTTTTGCAGTTCACGCAGATCTTCGGTCCAGGTACGAACGATGCTCAGTGCGTGTTCGAACAATCCGGGCTTAGCCAGTGGGGCCGTATAGCCATCGAGCGTTCCAGGTGGAATTCTCCCGCGGTCGCTATATAGCCGAGCGTGAAAATAGGGATACAAGAAACTCATGCGTGCCATTCCGAAGCGGAACAACGGTACGCCCAAATTGCTGCCGGCCAACGGCGCCAGCCATCGTCCATGCGCCGAGTACGGATTCACTGGCGCGACCAGGATCAAGCGCCCTAGATGCAGGCCGGCGTTCCCGCTCAGGCATTCCGTGGCCGCCATCATCGCTACCGCGCCGCCGCGCGAGGTCCCCAGCAAATCAAAAGAAGAGATTCCCAGCCTCGCGATAAACTGCAAAACGCGTCGCGCGGTCCCGCGCATGGAGTGATCGATCCCCTTAGGGCGATCGGAGAAACCCGCACCCAGCATGTCTGGCGCATACACGGTCGCGTATGGCGCGAGCGCCGGCATTGTGTATCGCCAGGAAAACGAATATCCCAGAAGCCCATGCAGCAGAATCAGCGGAGGTCCTGAACCCGCGCGAAGATAACGCAGGCGCGCACCGTCGAAATCCATCCAGCATTCTTCAACGCCTGCGCTTGCGCCTGGGAAGGGCGCATTCGAAAGTTCCCCGACCGATTGCGTCACGGATAATTTCTTGACCTCGAATGCGCTCACTCCGGATGTTCCCAGTTTAATCTTATTGCTTCAGGACAACTCTTTTCCCGCCGCTGGATTCTATTTAACTGAACATCGCCTCTGTTCACTTCACTTGGGGAGCTTCGGCTCCCCGTTTTTTCGTGTCATCCTGAGCGCAGCAGATGGATCGCGAAGCGATGCATTTGCGAAGTCGAAGGATCCCTATTCGCTCACAGGACAGTTGGCCTGGCAAGGCATTTCGATACGCGCCTGATGTAGCTGCGCGCTCACAACAACCTCACGCGGCTTCCTTCCGCTTCTTCCGAAGCAATTTTTTCAGCACGCGTATTCCCTTATCCACATGCTTCTCCTCGAGCAAGAACGGGGGCAAGAAGCGCACGACCGTATCCTGCGTGCTATTGAAGAGCACGCCCTCAGCCAAAGCTGCATCCACAATCGGCCGCGCTGGAATCGCTAAATTGATCCCTTGAATAAATCCCCGCCCGCGGACTTCTTTAGCAGCCGTGCTTTTTTCGGCAACCGCTTTCAACTCCTGTTGCAGGTAGGCTCCAACTTTATTCACATTGTCGAGCAGCTTTTCTTCCTCCACGATTGCTAGAAACTCCAGTGCGACGCGGCACGCCAGAGGTCCGCCCCCAAAAGTTGTTCCATGCTGCCCGGGTGAAATCGCATTGGCAAATTCTTCCCGGGCGATGAATGCCCCCAGCGGAAGTCCCGCAGCAATTGGTTTGGCGATCGCCACGATGTCGGGCGTCACGCCGAAGCCTTGAAACGCAAAAATTGTTCCGGTGCGCCCGAGTCCACACTGAATCTCATCGAAGATCAAAGCAGCTTTGTGTTTATCGGCTAAAGACCGGCACTCTTGCAGAAACTCCACCGAACATTCATAGATTCCGCCTTCGCCGAAAATCGGCTCCAGCACAATCGCGCAAGTGTTGTCGTTCACCGCCGCCCGCAAACCTTCCACGTCGTTCTGCCCCACAAAAGTCACTTCTTCGAGCAGCGGCTCGAATCCCTTGCGATGTTTTTCCTGCCCGGTCAGCGACAACGCCCCAAACGTCCGTCCGTGATACGACCCTTGCAGCGCCACCAGCTTGCACTTGGCCTCGCCTCCGGCGCGATGTCCCGCCAGCCGCGCCAGCTTGATCGATCCCTCGATGGCCTCAGTTCCGCTGTTGGAAAAAAACGCCCGGTTGAGCCCGGACAGCGTGCACAACTTCTCCGCCAGCTCCCCCTGATATTCGTGGTAATAAAGATTGGAGACGTGAATGAGCTTCGCCGCCTGCTCCCGAATCGTCTTCACAATGCGCGGATGCGCATGCCCCAGCGCATTCACCCCCAGCCCCGAAACAAAGTCGAGATAACGCCGGTCCTCAAGGTCGTAAAGAAACACGCCCTTCCCCCGCGTCAACACGATGGGATAGCGATTGTAAGTCCCCAGCAAATAGCGCCGCTCTAGGTCTGCGATCTGTTCGAATGTTTTCATAGGAAGATTTGATTGTAATGGAACGATGGGTCGTGGGCGACCCGAGGGGCGCGGAATAGATGGATTCTTTCTTGACGGCGAGTATTATGGGCAGATCATACGAGATCAAAGGGCAAGGCTAGCCGTGTTATCACGACAGCGAACCTTCGCTCAGACCGGCTTGGAACCAGGAAAGGAAAAGCCATGTACAAAAAAACTTTCTCGCATGCCGCCGCTGTGGTGTGCATGTCAGGACTGATGTGGGCCCAGGCCGCGGATTCATCGGCTATTAAGCCCGTTCCCGGAACAGGCAGTCTGAAGCCCGCGCCCGGAACAAAGTTCACCTTTATCGTGGCCGGCGACAATCGCCCGAACGACGCAACAGACCCGCAGCCGCCGACCCCGACCCAGATCTTCGGTGCAGCGAAGACGGAGGGAGCTGCATTCCTAGTGTGGACCGGCGACACCATCTACGGCCTCGACTCCGCGGATCCCGACGCCATTGGCAAGCAGTACAAAGAATTCTTCACCCTTGCTGCAGCGGCCGGAGTGCCGGTTTTTAACGCGCCGGGCAATCACGAAATGGACGTCAAGGTGAAACACGATAAGAATCGGAAGGAAATCGGCAGCGCTGCAATGCAGAAGCTCTATCGGGAGAACATGGGCATTGCGGACGGAACGCCGATCTACGGCGCGTTCTCCTACGGCAACGCGCGCTTCATCCTGCTGAACTCCGAGGAGATCCCGCCCACCGGAGTTGCGCGATCGCCGATGGCAATCGTCGACGATCCAACGGACCCCGACAAGAAGGTCAACCTCGACCCAGGATACGTCAGCAAGGAGCAGATGGACTGGCTCTCCGCCGAGCTGGCCGCAAACAAGGCGACTCATACTTTCATCTTCATGCACCATCCCATCAAGCCGGAGAAGGCGGACATGGGATTGGACAAGAACAACGCGAAAGACCTCGTCAAACTATTCGCAAAATATCAGAATATTTCTTACGTGTTTGCATCGCACGAGCATCTCTATTACAACCCGCAGACGGGCGATACAACGGCGCCCCCCAATCGAACGGCGCCGTCGAAAGATCCTCCGTACTACCTGATCTCGGGAGGGGCGGGAGCACACCTCGCGAAGGGGGGCTTTCACAACTACCTCGTCGTCTCGGTGGATGGCAGCAATATTAATGTGAGGGTGGTGAAACTGCCGTAGCCGATTTTCGAGGAAAAATCTGATATTCCGGCCGCACTTTCTTCAACCAAATAGCTCTTCGCTCATCGCCCGGGACCAAAACAAACGGTGCCATTCAGCAAGGAATTGCCACCGCTCATTTGCGAGAGCGCATTTCCAGTCGGTGTCTTCATCGCACTTCTTCTTTTCGTTTCCTCCACAGCCGCTAGGGTCGAGACAATAGCAGAAAAGGCTCCATTGCCGGTTGGAGAACTCTTTCAGCGAGAGAATCGGCCTCTTCCCCGCCATGGCCCAGCAAAAGATGTCGTACATGGCAAGGAAGGTGGTCGTACGCCCGTCTCCGCCATGACAGTGGAAGTGTACCCACACCTGCTCCGCCGGTAACGCACGTATTTCATTCAACAGCAAAACAAACTGGCGCACCGCCGCAGAGGTCGGCTTGCAGTGGTCGGTCACCGGGATGCGGACATATTTGACGGCACGTGGCAGCGGCATTTTCTTCAAGATGTCCTCCTCCGATTCAGCCGACGTAACCGTGACCTCGGAATAGCCCGTGGGAACAATTCGCCCAGCCGATTTGCTCGCCTGATCCACGCAGAAAATCCGTACAGTACTCGTATCAGGGTGCAAGGCAGTTGCGATCTGGTTGGCCTCATCCCGGCGAATCCATTGCTCAGACTGGCCAACGTTGGCCCAATCCATGTCGGCGTACCACGACGCAGCGCGATTGTTGAAGAACACGTGCGACTCGTGCCGCAAATCGACTACATACAGCGTTCCACCCTCATTGATCTTGAGCGCAACTGACTCCAGCACATCCGCATAGGGCTTGAAGTCAAGCTGGCGGCTGCCTGAGGCCCGCAGCCCAATGGCCGAGCCCTCCCGGAAATGCGTATCGGTTATTTTCGGACAACCCAGCGGCTGCAGGGGCGGATTGTCACTGAGCACATAGTCGTAGATCAAATAGCTTCCAGTGCGATACGGTTCCAGCAAGGGCAGTTTGGTGTTGACGTGGACATTACAGTCAGATGGCATGAAGATTGGAGCCTCCTCGCGTGCAGGCTGTGGGCAGGGTATTTTTATCACGAAATCTGAGGCAGACGGTAAATCTGGGCTGCGGACATTCAGCCAGCCCGTGTCAATCACGGCATGCTAGGCTAACAAAGTGAGCCGTCGGCACGTCCCTTCACTTAACTACATCGCAGTCGTTACTCTGTTCCTGTCCCTCGTTGTGATTAATGCCAGTCCTGCCGCTGCCGCGAATTGGAGCGTCCACGCGCAGCCCACGCGGCTGGTCAACGGCGCTCCAATATTGTTTCAAGTGAAGTCTCCCACGCGGATGCAATCGCTAAACGGCGCATGGCTGGGACATGAAGTTCCTTTCAGCTTCGATGCGAAAAGAAAAACATGGTTCGCACTGGCAGGAATCAGTCTGGAAACTGCGCCAGGATCTTACTCACTAGAACTCACTGGAGAAAAACCTGCCGGAAAAGAAGGCGAAGAGAAATTATCTTTCACTCGCAAGTTCACCGTTGCGCGCGGTAAATATCCCAAAATCGCAGTCAAGCTCAGCGTCGAAGGCAAGTTCACCGAGCCCAGCCCCGAGCAGCAGAAAGAAATTGCAGAAGGCGTGCAAGTAAAGAAAGACTATCTAAGCCGCGTCACGCCAGAGCGCGAGTGGTCAGGGTCATTCACCGCGCCGGCAGACGCTGCGATCTCTGATGTCTTCGGCTCTGAGCGTGTTTTCAATGGCAAGACTTCGAGCCCGCACCTGGGCCTGGATTTCCGCGTCCCAAGCGGCACGCCGGTCGCCGCGATGAACGATGGCACGGTCCTCCTGGCAAGGCCGCTGTATTTTGAGGGCAACTTCGTTGTGCTGGATCACGGCCAAGGATTGCTAACCCTTTATCTCCATCTTTCCGAGTTCAAAGTAAAAGAAGGAGATCAGGTAAAACGCGGCCAGGAAATTGGATTGAGCGGTGGCACGGGCCGGGCCACCGGTCCGCATCTTCACGTCGCGGTGCGATGGCAGGGAACGTATCTTGATCCAGCGCAGTTGATGCGGTTGCGCTTGCCGTAGATTAAGTTTGTCTGCGAAGCTACGCGTTCCCGCCCGAGATCCCACTCAAGCCTCGCGCGGAAACATCGCGCAGCGCGTCCTTCAGACTTTCTTTCAACTCGAGGTTACGGATCAGGCGATGCAGATAGTTGGGATGCACGCCTAGAATGCGCGCCGCGTCGGCATAGCTGCCCTGGGTTTGCTCCACGGCATCGACAATCAGTTGTTTCTTCAACTCCTTGACTGCCTGATGATATTTAGCTTCGGTCATCTCTGGCGACGGGGTACGTTCCAGGAGCGATTCTGGAAGATCCTCGGGCAGAATCATGTCGGAAGCACCGAGCACGAGCGCATGTTCGATTGCGTTTTCGAGCTCGCGCACGTTGCCCGGCCAATCGTAATTCACCAGGCAGGCCAGGGCCTCGCGCGAAACTGGCCGAGGCTTCACTTTGCAGCGCTTCGCATGTTTCTGTACGAAATGGCGTACCAGCATCGGAATGTCTTCCCGGCGGTCGCGCAACGTTGGCATCGTAATTTTCAACACCGCTAAACGGTAATACAGATCCTGACGAAATTTGCCGCTGCGCACCGCCTGCTCAAGATTGCAGTTGGTCGCCGCGATCAGGCGGATATCCACTTTGATTGGATGCGTTCCGCCCACGCGTTCGAACTCGCGCTCCTGCAGCACGCGCAGCAGTTTGACTTGCAGCGCGGTAGCCAGTTCGCCGATTTCGTCGAGAAAAACCACGCCTCCATCGGCAACTTCGAAGCGGCCTTTCTTTTGCGAAGCTGCTCCCGTGAAGGCTCCGCGCTCGTGGCCGAACAGATCGCTTTCCAGAAGCGTCTCCGGGATCGCGGCGCAATTGATGGCGATAAAGGGCTTGCTCGCCCGAGGACTATTGCGATGGATGGCTCGTGCAGCGAGTTCTTTCCCGGTTCCGCTCTCACCCTCGATCAGCACCGTCGACTCCGCAGGAGCTACCCGCTTCAGGAATTGGTAGACCTCTTTCATGCGGGCGCCTTCGCCCACCAGGCTGCGGTCTTGAGAGATCTCGACGGTTAGGCGTTCGTTCTCCTCCTCGAGCCATTGCAAGCGGCGAGCATTCTCCAGCGCCACCGCGGAGATGCCTGCGATCGCCGTCACCAGTTGCAGATGCTCTTCGTTAAGACGGCTGCTAAGGCTTTCGCTGTCGAGATAGATGCATCCAATCACGCGCTGAAACACGGTCAAGGGTACACACAAAAGTGAGCGGACTTGCGATGCCGCGAGGCTCTCGACCTCGCGCAATTCGTCGTGGCTGGGGACGTCACTGCCCAGAATTGCGACGCCTTGCTCGAGAACCTGGCGTGCGACCGTGCGGCTCACTTTGACCAGTTGCCCTTCCCCGGCCTGCCGCATGCGGGCGAACATGGAATTAAATTGATGACCTTCCCTATCCGCCAGCAGAATGGCGCCCCTGCCTGCGGGAGCAACTTCAAAAATCAGATCCAGCAACTGTTCCTGGAGTTGGTTGAGGTCGCGGATGGCATGCACGATGCGGCTGATTTTGAGTAGCGCATTCAAATTGCGGGCCAAGCGGGAAGTTGCTGGCAGCTCGCGCAACAATCGGTCCGGCTGCAGATAGACCACGTCCCTGGGATGGAGAATGGTGGTTTCCGCAGTGCACAGACCATCCTCAAACTCCACGCGGCCCTCAGCCGGGGAGAGTTCTTCCTCCCCCAGCAGAAAAAGAAAAGAAGAGTCGCCGGCGGCAATCTCGTCGCCATGTTGCAGCCACTGTTCGTCGACGGCAGCGCGATTCACCAGGGTGCCATTGCGGCTGTCGAGGTCGCGCACCCGGAATCGTCCGTCCTGCCCGGTAAGCAGGCAATGTTTTCGCGAGACCGAGGGGTCGGCGATAGCGATGCCATTCGACGCTTCTCGCCCGATTGTAATTTCGCCCTCGGATAGGGGAATGGTCGAGTCTTTTAGGGGCCCGGAAAGCACCAGGAGTCTGGGACGCAAGCTGGCTACCTCCGGGCTTTCATATCACAGTTTTGGACGAAATCCACACCCGATGCCGGATTGTTCCAATATCCGAAAAGATAGGCCACTATCCGATCGGATAGCGTTAGAGTTCGGCACCACTGAGAAGCCCGACCGTGGCTGCAACTCGCGTTCTGCGACAAAGGCTTTATCTGGAGCCAGTTGGCGCGATCTTCAGCTTTGTGGAAAAACTCACGCCGACTGGCACTCCGCCTGCAATGTAGAGAGTGCGGTCAGCCTTGGCAAAAAGCGATGGGGGAAGCGCTTTTTTGTTATCTGTTCTTGCCGGGCTTGCGCAGTCAGGGACTCGAGGGGCCCCCTCATCGAGTCCCTGATTTTCACCTTCCGAACCTACAGGCCGGGGGCGGGGAACACGGGCCGAATCCTACGGGCGAATCTTGTCAGGGCAATCTATCGAGCATCCGAGCCAGACAAGAAATCTGCGAACCAGAAGGAGGAAAATAGATGCGACACCTCGTTGTAACTTGCTTGTTGTTCTTAGCGGCGTCGTTGGGCGCAGCGGCTCAGTCGTGCGGCGGCAATTGCGACACATGCTGCTGCCCCGATAGTTGCGCTCAGTATGCAGCGGACATGGCTTGCCCAACAAGCTGGGGCTGCTGTGCATCACCCATCATCGTGGACACTACGGGAGACGGTTTTCGCCTCACATCGGCGGAGGATGGGGTCGAGTTCGACATCTCCGGAACCGGACACCCAATCAAGATGGCGTGGACAGGACGCAACTCTGGTAACGCCTTCCTTGCGCTGGACCGCAACCATAACGGCAAAATTGACAACGGCACGGAACTGTTCGGCAACTATACCGAACAGCCGCCGTGTACGGATGGCGCAGATAGTTGCAAAAACGGCTACCGCGCGCTGGCTGAATTTGATAAGCCAGAGAACGGCGGCAACGGCGACGGCATTATCGACGAACGCGATGAGGTGTTCTCGCACTTGCTGTTGTGGATTGACGAAAATCACAACGGCATCTCCGAACCCAATGAACTGCACACTCTGTCGGAGTTGGGGGTGCATTCCATCAGCCATTATCGCGACGATCAACATTTCTACGACGAGTACGGCAACTGGTTCCATTATCAAGCGGCGCTGAATCCCGATCCCGAGGACGGTACGTCGAAAGACGGTCGTTGGACGTACGACGTGTTCTTCAAGGTGGCTGAGCGCGAGGAAATCCTCGATTTCTTCCCGCGAAACACAAATGCGCTGTGGCCTTCGGTAGTCGAACAGCACTAGACAGAGCCCTGCGAGGCTGTGTCCAGGCCGTTAACTGCACGCTTATTAGATGTTTGTTAGAAGAAGAGGGGAACGTCATGATTTCACGAAGCCTTAGGAATCTAGTTTTCGCTGGCCTCATCGCAGGCGCCTTCACCGTCCTCGGCTCAGTAGCTTGGTTGAACGGCCAGCCGCGCCCCTATCCCGGAGGCGTCCAATTCAGGGCTCCGCACCAACGCACATTCGCCGCCCTCGTCGACCGGGTATGGTTCAGGCCCTACGGCCCGCCAATCCTCGAAGGACTTCGCGGCTCTTGGCTCCTGACCGTGCATGCCCAGACTTGCACTACTCCGATCTGCAATTTCACCATCGGAGAAGAAACTAATATATCTTGCCCCAAGTGCGGGGCCTCATTCTATTGGCAGAACTGTGTCCCATCAAATGCAAATACATACTGCAGCCAAGCCGTTAACAATTGTGGCTGTCAACGCGCCACCAATTCGAAGTGTAATCCACCAAACTAATATGGGGCGTTGTGCCTCGATTCGATTCGCTGTACGGAGGCTGGGATGAGATCACTTAGAGCTGTTCAAGTATTCTGCGTTGCAATAGCACTTGCTTGTCTTGTCGGCGCGAGCGAGCATTCAATCGCATCCTACCCGATCGAATCGACGGGAGACATGATGCCGAGGTGGGATGATGCCAACCGCCGGATCCTCTCCTACCGGTCCCAGACATCTGGTGCTGAGTATGCCGTACAGATTACCAGCATCGACCCACGAGAGCACGCCGTCAAAATCAACGTTCTAAAGGAGTTTCCCGGCGCCTCTCAAGCAGTCCTAGTCGGGGTGGCTCCTAGCGTCGATCAATCTGTAGTAGTCGCCTGTAGAATCGCATACCCTAAGCACTCCCAGGCAGGTGCCCTCAAGGAACTGATTCTCACCTATGATTCCACGGGTAAGCTAATCAAGGTTTGGGACGTAGCGCCGTACGAGCCACGCGCGATCTCCTCGGATGAATCCGGCAACCTGTACAGCTTAGGCATCCGTTTCGACGCAAATCCGCCGGCAGATTACGGGATGCTCGTCGAGTACGGCCCGGATGGGAAAGTCGTCAGGGAGATGCTCCCGGCGTCGTTGTTTCCGGCAGGCGTCGACCCGACTGAGTCAACCGACATAGGACCCCGCTCCATTAGCGTGTCTGGCGGCAGGATCTATGTATACGCGGCGGCACTCGACGAGGTGCTCGTGCTCGACAGATCAGGGAACATCCTGAACCGCTTCAGAGTACGAAGCTTCTTCAGGGATCTGGCTGCACGGAACCACTATGCGGCGCGCGCTCTCATCGGGGTGGCCTTTGATGGTGAAGGAAATTTCTATTTCGACGTCGGGCTAAGCGAGCCAACGATCAAAGGCATCCCTGATTCTGCTCGCGTCGGGGGCAAGCTGAACCCATCCTCGATGCAATCGGCGCAATGGCCTCTTCCAAGGGAGGTGGCAGGAACGGAGGTGCTCCTCGACAGGCGCATGATCGGGGTTACGGCCGATGGATCTGTGGTCTCGCAGGTAAGAGCAAAGGGCGAGTATAGCGTCGAAATTACAGGTCGGTAAGCTGGCGGACGGGGGCTGGCCCAGCTTTAGTTTTTGTGCCGCACAGCTATAAAAAGGCTGCCCCATCTTTCGCGGTTTTCGAAAGCTGGGCACCACGGACCTCGCTCCAATGTTCGTTGGTATATATGCGTCTTAACCTCCCATGTTAGAGGTAAGGAGGAGGGTATGAACAACGTTAGGGGTATGCACTTGGCTGCGGCCACCGGGTTAGTCTGCTTCTGCGCCGTGAGCGTGTATGGGCAGTCCACGATCAAAGTGAGGCCCTATGTAATCGACTACGACAGCATCGTGGTTCACGACGGAGTCGAGAAAATCGTTGGGCACACGACCGAATCGCGCCGAGGCGACGGGGCGACTCATTCGGTTTTTTACCCTGCTCCGACGCATCCGGACACGCCCAACCCAAAAGGAGAAATTGTATTTAGAAGGGTCGACTTCACCGATGGCATTTCCGCCATGATCGTCGAAGAGATCCACGCCAAGAGTACGGTCCGCAAGCCGAAGGCCGACGTGGCTCGCCAGAACAAGGCGGATTTCTTCGACCGTACCGGTCCGGATTGTTCCTCCAAGGAAGGAGCGAGGGAGACCATGGAAGGGACCGACACCCTCTTCGGTTATTCGGCAGTCCGATTTTCCCAGTTGACCGGCAAAGATAGGGCTACGCAGGAGGCTGCTCTCTCGCGAGTCGTTTTCTGGATGTTACCGGATTTCAATTGCGTCGAAGTTCAGGATTTCTCGCAAGTCCGTGCCAGCAAAACCGACGAATGGAAGACGACTCAGGGCAATCGGCTCACTTCGATCACGGCAACCGAGCCCGACCCGGCTCTTTTTACCGACTGGCTGAACTATGACGAGATGAAACCTTCCGACATCGTGCGCCGAGAGATGGCGTTGCGCTGCAAAGACGTGGATCCGTGCCAGATGTCCAACACGCCGAACGGATCAGACGCGAGCTATGAGAAGTGGCACGCGAATCTGAAAGAGCATGAGAAATAGAATTCCCGTTCTCCTATCCCACGGAAACCTATGGTTACATTTTCATTTTGGCCTTACTCGCCTTCGTCCTGATTGCCTTAGGCTTCAAGTTCGCGCCTCTGCTCAAGGTCTCTTTCACGGAGGCGCTTGGCGTTTTTGTCGCCTTCTATTTCCTGCTTCTCGGCTTGCGCTTTATGGTCGCCTCTACTGTCGACGACGGAATTTTCGTTGGAGGCCTCTTGGCTTCACTCGCGCTGACCTTCTTCTGGGCCATGTGGAGAAAACAGTCTGCAGAGTTCCATACCTCGGTTAACCAGCTACGGCCTGACCCCCGGCAGACGCCGCCACCACAGGCAGAGCCACCGCAGCTCCGTCACGATAGGTAACGCTGTTACCGGAAATTGCGGGCACGCGCTCACCGGGAACCAGAATCCCCACCAGGTTCAGGGGATCGGCAGCCGACAACGTCACCGTGCCTTGCGCGGAGGCGAGCTTGCGCAGCGCTCGTACGGAATCAACCGCGACCGGCAGGGCAAATTGCTCGCCCAGGAATCCATCCACAAAACGGCCGCCACGAATCTCGCCCCGATCTTCCAGCCGGCGAAAGGCCATCAACAGTTCGCGCCACGGCGGAAGGTTGGCCTCGCGCGCCAATACATCGCGGACCACAATTCCGTAACGCCGCAGCAGCATCCAGCAGGCTGCCTCGACAGCACGAGGCCGCTCGACAACTTCCTCGGCGTGCAGCAAAGCCCAGCGTCCGGCGCTGTGCCGCGGACGCCTGGTGCGTCCGCTGCCCTGCCCCGCGCGGCGTTTGGGGTCGATCAGCGAGCGCAGATTATCGAAGCCATCCGCGGTCACCAGGCCCGCCGCGACCAACTCCCATAGCGCGGTCTCGATCTCCGCCTTCAGCTTTTCAGTGCCGCGTACAATGTCGGCAAAGAAAGACGCGCCCCGCTGCCGCAGAAAATCCATCACGATTTGCGCTCCGTGGCTCAGGCCGTTATTTTCAGACATCTCGGCGCCGGGGTGCCGAGGCGTCATCCAATCGGCATCTTCTCGAATAAAGAACGTGATCGGCGCAACACTGGTAGGAATCACCCGCCTTTGTCGCGGAGGCGCACCAGACTCAGACGCCGTTCCGTTCCCCGGAGGCATAGAGTCGAGCGTTGCCGGATGTGGCGACAACCTGCCCCAGCCCACAGCGCCGGTGAGGCAAAGCTGATCGAGCCATTTGGGATCGTAATCCACTACGCGGCGGGCCAGCACCTGCCGCTCCCACGCGTTCGCTGGAATCTCAAACCCCTGTAACTGGCGCAGCACTTCGAGCGTGCCCCGCTCGCCTACAACCTGCGTTCCGGGAGCTACGTGCTGCCACTGCAGCAACCATTGCATGAATTGTGCCGCGGTGACGGGCTCGATCTGCTTGCGCAAGCTGGCGACGGTGAGCCGGTGAATCCGCGCCAGCAGCCTGCGCTCGCACCATTCGATCTCCGCAGTTTCAGTCTCCGCAGTTTGTGTGGGGACAGCCGCCCCCGGCTGTCCAGCCGAGCCGAGCCCGGCAGCGCTGCCACAGAAGTTTCCTCGAAGAACAGTCCCGCTCGCCTCCATGCGAAGAAGAGCGGCGAAAATCTCAGACGCAGGAATTCCTAATGTCTCGCCCAGTTCCGTCGCTATAGTCGGCCCCAGATGCGACATCCATCCCGTCATAAGTGTTAGCAAAGCGTCGTCGCGGTTTAGAGCAGTGGGTTCGACTTCAGCCAAAGGCGGCTCGAATTGCACCGCAGGGAATAGCACAGGAAAAAGTCCTGGCCCGTTCGGCCGCCACCCAGTAGGTCTTGCCGCTCGAAACTGCAGACGCGGCGCGCCCCTCGCCGACTAGTCTCTCGAAATGCCCGGCCAAAGCTTCCCAGCATTGATCACGTGGGGACAGCCGCCCTCGGCTGTCTGTTCGATCGCAGCTCGACTTGTCCATGCGGCATCGGTGGCACCCTCAGCTTTTCGCAAGAGTGGCTCGACTTCGCCAGGCCGGACAGCCGGGAGCCTGCCCTGAGCCTGCCGAAGGGGCGGCTGTCCCCACATAAACTGTGAAATGTCTCGCGGTAGCGCGACCAGCGTGTGCAGCACATCATGCAACTCATCTGCATCGCGCACATCAGGCCAGGCTTCTTCGCGCACCCTGGCAATCGCGGCGGGGTCGAGACCCCCGACTTCCTCGAGCACCGATTCCGGCAGCATGCGGCGCATCTGCACCGCGCGCGCCCGCCGTTCCTCGAGCGGCGCATCGTCCAAGTAGGCATACGGATTCGCATTCAGAATCTCGTGTGAAAACTGCGATGGCACGGGCGTATCCACCGCAACACAGCGAATTCTTCCGTCGGCCAGGCCGCTGAGCACGGACTTGAAGCCATCGATGTCCATTGCTTCGGTGAGCACATCTTTCATCACCTCGCCGACGAGCGGATGATCCGGAATCTTCCGTTCGCCCTGGATATTCTCGAAGCACGCGGCCGCGTCGGGAAAAACCGAAGCCAGCAGATCGTCGGAGCGCATGCGTTGAATCTGCGGAGGAACTTTCTTGCCATTTTGAAAACGTAGAAGGGCCAGCGCGCGATTCGCGTCCCAGCGCCAGCGTGTCGCAAAGATTGGAGAATCCAGAGCCGCCTGTTCGAGAATCGGTTGCACGGTCGCGGCCTGCAGAAAGTTGAAGACATCTCCGAGCGGAAAGCTGTGTTGCTCGGCCAAAGCGATATTCAGCCCGTTGTCGGTGGCCGCGGCCTGCAACTCAAAATTGAATCCAACGCAGAAGCGCTTGCGCAGGGCCAGTCCCCAAGCTTTGTTGATGCGGCCACCGAAGGGCGCATGAATCACAAGCTGCATGCCGCCACCCTCGTCGAAGAAGCGCTCGGCAATCACAGTTGTCTGAGTCGGCACCGCGCCCAGCACTGCGCGGCCTTGCAGGATGTATTCGATCGCCTGCTCCGCGGCAGAATCGTCCAGTCCGCATTCTTCTTTCAAACGGGTCACCGCTGCAGCTACATCGGGCTGGGTCGCTGAAAAACCTACTGGCGAGGTGTGCGGCAACATCTCGCTGATTTTTTTCCGCAAACTGCCAATGTGCTCGGAAAGTTCTTCCGTTCTTGCAGGAGCTTCGCCTCGCCAGAATGGAACGTTGGGGGGCGCGCCGTGCGCATCCTGCACCAGCACACGGCCCGAGTTGGTCTCCACGCGTCGAATCATCCACGAAGTATTTCCCAGCAGCATAATATCGCCGCGGTTGCTCTCGACGGCAAAGTCTTCGTCAACCGTACCTACTACGAGGCCATCGGGTTCAGCGACGACCGCGTACAGCGAATTGTCGGGGATCGCTCCGCCGCTGGTAATTGCTGCCAGGCGCGCGCCGCGCCGCGCGCGCAGTTTGCCATTTACTCGATCCCGATGCAGATATGCCCCATACCGTCCGCGCCGCGCAGCAATACCTTCGGCCAGCATCTCCAGAATCGCCTCGAAGGTCGCGCGGGTTAAATTGCGATACGGATACGCGCGCCGCACCAGAGCAAACATCTCATCTTCGCTCCACTCCTCGGCAGAACACGCCGCCACAATCTGCTGCGCGAGCACGTCGAGCGGTGATTCTGGAATCATCAGCCGATCCAGATCGCCCTGCCGGATGGCGCGCACTAACGCGGCGCACTCCAACAAGTCATCGCGCGTCGTAGCAAAAAGGCGTCCCTTGGGAACCGCGCCCCGCCAGTGTCCGGAGCGTCCCACACGCTGCAGGGTCACAGCAATGGCTCGCGGGGAATTAATCTGCACAACCAGGTCCACTGTGCCGACATCGATACCCAGCTCGAGCGAAGCGGTCGCCACCAGCACCCGCATCTGGCCGTCTTTTAGTTTTTTCTCCGCCGCCAGCCGCAGCTTGCGGGAGAGACTGCCGTGGTGGGCCGCGACATTCTCTTCCCCGATGCGCTCGCCGAGTTGATGCGCCACGCGCTCCGCCATGCGCCGCGTATTCACAAACACCAGCGTCGATCGATGCTGCTCGACCAGCGCCACCAGCCGGTTGTAGACCTCGTCCCACATCTCGTTTGAAGCGACCGGCCCAAGGGGCATCGCAGGAACCTCGACCGCAATATCCAACCTGCGCTTATGACCGATGTTGACGATCACCGGATCAGGACGGCCGCTGCCTGTGAGAAAGTGTGCGACTTCTTCAATCGGCTTCTGCGTAGCGGAGAGCCCAATGCGTACCGGCCGTTGGTAGGTCAATGCTTCGAGACGCTCCAGAGACAACGTCAGATGCGCTCCGCGCTTATCGTCAGCAACGGCGTGAATTTCGTCGACAATCACCGTCTCCACGTCGCGCAGAATCGCCCGGCTTTTATCCGCAGTCAGCAGAATGTAGAGTGACTCCGGCGTCGTCACCAGGATGTGCGGAGGCCGCTTCAACATGGCGCGGCGCTCGGGCATCAGTGTGTCGCCGGTGCGGACTGCGGTGCGAATCTCGGGCATGAGTAGCCCGCGTTCACCTGCCATCGCAAAGATTTCGCTCAGAGGGATCTCGAGATTCTTTTGGATGTCGTTGCCGAGGGCCTTCAGCGGCGAGACATAGAGGACTTCGGTTCGATCCACCAGGTCTCCGGCCAGAGCCTTGCGCACAAGTCGATCAATGCAGGCCAGGAACGCGGCTAAAGTCTTACCCGACCCGGTGGGCGCGGAGATCAGAGTCGTGCGCCCGGCGAGAATGTGCGGCCAGCCCTGTTCCTGTGGCTCTGTGGGCGTACCGAAGCGCTGCACAAACCACTCCGCTACGAGAGGATGCGCCCAGGAAAGGGAGTTAGGAAGGGACGACATCCGGATATTGTAATTATGCTGAGGACTTTCGCCAAACATTCGTCTTGGCGGTTTGCTGTTTGTACGATAGTATGTTCGATAGTTAGTACGTATGTTTATGCTCCGAAGGAGTCCATAATGAGAATAACTGATGCGGTCTGGACGGCAACCGCTTTGCTTCACCAAGAGAACCCAAACGCCGAAGACTTCGAGGTACAGGAGATAGTTTCAAGGGCGGTCCGGGAAAAGCTGGTCGGCGGATTTCGACCGGGGCTGCAGGCCCACGTTTCAGGGCATTGTGTGGCTAATAAGAAGCCAAACGGTGGGCGTCACCGTATGCTGTATGAAACCAGACGCGGCCATAGGCGATTGCTGCGGGCTAACGACGCTTCCCATCCAGACCGTAACGGGGACTTCAGACCCAAGAAAGCGGAATTGCCCGCAGCCTATCAAAAACTAGTCGATTGGTACGATCAGGTCTACTCCCAACGATCGGCTGCGGCCGCCCCTCCGCTGCCTGCCGCGCGTGTGGCCGTCCCACACCAATTTCCGTCGAGTCCGGGCGCAGGGAAACCCGAGACTGGCGGCTTTGAGGAGATGCGCGCGACAACCGCCTTCATTGGCCCCGGAGGAACCGTCGTGTTGCCGGAGTATCTGCAGCAGGAACTCGGCCTCAAGGAGGGTTCTTGTCTTAGCATCTACCGCGACAAAGAACGCGTCGTGCTGCTGCCCATCACAGATGAGTTCATTCACAGCCTGCGTGGCTCTTTGAAGGGCAATTACTCACTCGTCGAAGACCTTGAGCGGGAGCGCCGGACCGAGAAACAGCGATGAGGAGCTTCGTGCTCGATGCCAGCGCGGTCGTTCACTATCTGGAAGCCGGCCTCGGCGCCGGTAAGTTGGAGCAATTGCTGGCAGGCGCGCGCCGCCAGCAATTGCTGCTGTACATCTCGGTCGTGAATCTCGGCGAAGTTTACTACCTAACCTGGCAAAGGACAGGCGAACAAGCCGCTTGTCAAGCTGTTGCCGGCCTCTCCCGCTTGCCTATCCAGATCGCCCCGGTTGATCTCCCGCAGGCGTTGAAAGCAGGCGAACTCAAGGTCGTGCATAAACTTCCTTACGTAGATTCCATCGCAGCCGCTCTGGCGTTGCGACAGCAAGCCACACTTGTCACTTCGGACCGCGACTTTGAGAAGCTCGGACGCCATTTTCCAATTTTATGGATCGCCCGAGCTTAGTTTCCAATCAACGATTCGACGTATTGTTCGCTCCGCTGATAAAGATAAAGCGGATGAGCATCCCGGTTAACAAAAAAGCCCATCGGATGCTTGCTTGGGGCGTGCTCGGGTCAGCATCCGATGGGCTACCGTTTCTCCTTACTCACCCTGTTGTTTTCAGGAGTATTTGTATTGATTAAACCCCAGAAGTTCAGGAAGTTCCGTCTAATTTTGTAAAGCTTTGTAATTCTTGTCACGAGTTGTGCAACACTCTGTCGTCCATGCGATCGTCGTCTATGCGATCGGAGCGAATGGCGCTGGAATTAGTCTGCGACTACTGCCGTCTTCGACGCCATGAGTTCGGTGAAGCGCGGATTTTTTCGCAGCTCTGTAAACTCCGCGTCCTTGTAAACGTTCTTCAGAAGATCTTTGTAGCCCGCTTCCATCGCCCTTCGCAAATACTCGAGCGATTGATTCGAGAATCCCATCTTCGCGTACAGTTTCGCGACGGTGTAGTCGTAGCGCGCGCGATCCTCCGGACTGGGCAGTTGTGCCTGCACGCCCGAGCGCGAACTGCGCTCAAAGACTTCAGGGTCCAATTCCAGTGCATGCTGGTAAGCCGCCACCGCATGGTCAAAATTCCGCTTGGAGAAGTAAGCCGCGCCCAGATTGCTGAAGAACGACGCCGAACCGTTGTCCTTGGCAATCGCCTTCTCGTACTGCTTCGCTGCCGCACTGAATTTCTTGCTCTCGTAATAAACGACCCCGAGATTGTTGTAGGCATCGGCAAATTCGCGATCGCATCGAATGGATCGCTCGAAGGCTTTCTTCGCCTCCTTGTAGCGCTGCATCATGAGCTCTGTGATGCCGATTTTATTCAGCAGCCGTGCATCATTTGGTTTCTTGCCCAGCGCGGCGTGATAGTAGTCGAGGGCGTCCAGGTAAAGTTTCTCCGAGCGCAATTGATCGGCTTGTATCTCGAGGTCGACGGCCTTCGCATCCGGCGCCGGAGGCTCGATAGCGCGCACCAGAGGCGGGGAGATCTGCACTTGCTCCGAATGAGAAACTTGCGCCAGTGCGGCTGTGGAAAAGATTACAGCGAGAAGAATCAGGCAGGCTTTCCGGTAGGACATACACACCCCCAGACGACCACGATCCAATGACGCCATTCTGCCACAGTTTTGGCAGGACGGCTGAGAAAATTTGAGAGTGACGCTCTACGGCCTAGAAACCTGGTCCCGCGCCAAGGCCGCGCCGTTTGGGTCACGGCTAATTCCCCGGGGGGTTGCGACGCATTGAGGCCGGGTCTTCAACGCTTGCAAAATATTTAGAATCAATGGCTTGAATGAGACCTAAACCCCTCTATTTGCAAAACCTCACCTCAGCGCTTCGATCGGATGTACTTTCGTTGCACGTCTCGCGGGTACGTAGCTGGCAAGAAGTGCGATGCAGAGAAATATCAGGGGAGTTAAGACAAAGGTGATCCCATCACGCGCGCCGACTTTGTACAGCATGCTCGACATCATCCTGGTCACGAGTAGTGCGACCATCAGACCGAGTGCAATGCCGGCGGTTGCCAGTAAGAGTCCCTGGCGCACCACGAGGCGCAGGATATCCCCGCGCTCCGCTCCCAGCGCCAAACGGATGCCAAACTCTTGCCGGCGCTGCGCCACCGAATATGACAGCATACCGTAAATTCCAATCACTGCGAGCGCCAGCGCAGTGAAAGAAAAAGTGCCGACCAGCAGCATGGTGAAGTGTGGCTGCGCACGTGATTTGTCCATCAGGTCGTCGACAGTTTGAATCTTGGTTACAGGCTGCTCGGAGTCGACTGCGGCGATCTGCGCGCGGACAGCTGAGGTTATCGATTGCGGGGGAACGGCAGTCCGCACGAGCAGGTTCATGTTTCCCCAGGGCAACTGCGGAAAAGAAAGATAGAGCTGCGGTTGCGTCTCCTGATCGATGCCTTTGTTCTTGATGTCGGCGGCAACGCCGATCACCTCAGCCGGGGTCGGCCAGCGGCCTACGATGATGTGCTTACCAACGGGATTCTGGTCCGGCCAGAAGCGGCGAGCGAAGGTTTGGTTCACGACTACGACCTTGGGCGCCTGGGCATTGTCGGCGGCTGTGAAGTCGCGGCCTCCGCGCAGTGGAACACGCATCGTCTGAAACCACAGCGGGCTGATGGCCTCAATGTCGACAAACGGGCGCTTGGGCAACGGTACGTCCGGCTGGCCCTCTGCCAATACTGGAGTGAGGCGAATAAAGCCCAGTGGCAATGCGGCCGAGGTCGCGGCGCTTCGGACAGCGGGCAAGGCAGACACGCGACGCAATACTTCGTCGAAGAATGCAATCTGCTGCTCCGGTTTCGCGTATTTCACGGTGGGCAATGAGACATCCATGGTCAGGACGTTCTGAGCATCAAAGCCGGGATCGACGCGGAGCAATCGAATAAAGCTGCGCAACAGCAATCCCGCGCCAATCAATAGCAGCAACGAGAGAGCCACTTGGCTTATGACCAGCAGATTCTTCATCTGTGCGCGCGTGTGGCCGGTTGAAATGCCACGGCCTTCATCGCGCAGCGACGCGCTCGGGTCAAGCCGCGCAAGCTGGAGCGCCGGGACGGTGCCAAAGATGATTCCAGCACAGACCGAAATGATTAGCGTGAATAGCAGTACGCGCAGATCGACGCCGATTGGAACCCCCTGAGGAAGCTGGCTGGCTCCCCACGTAACCAGAGCGTGAGTAGCAGCCCAGCTCAATCCCACGCCCAGCACGCCAGCAACGAGCGCCAGCAGCATGCTCTCAGTGAGGAGTTGCCGAATGATCGTGCTACGGCTGGCACCGAGCGCCGTGCGTACCGCAATTTCTCTTCTGCGGGCGAGTGCGCGCGAAAGCAACAGACTGGCAACATTGGCACAAGCGATCAGCAGCACTACGGCGACTGCAGCCGAGAGCATCAAAACCTTGCCGCGAACGTCGCCGACGACGAGTTCGCGGAGCGTTTCGGCTGTCATTACCAGAGCAGGATCAGCGTCGGGCGCCGTAGGATTCTGTTCGCGATAGTGCTGGGTGAGCACGGCAAGCTCGGCATTGGCGCGCACCAAAGTTGTTCCCGGCCGCAGCCGCGCTATCACGCTGAGATATCCCACGCCTGTGCGCAGCCTCTGCGGAGTCATGAGCGAGAACTCGAAGTATCGCGGCGTCAAGATGTCGGCCGGGCCCATGAAGGGGAAGGTAACGTTGGCGGGCAGAACACCGACGATGGTGTACGGCGTGGAATCGAGCGTGATCGTCTGGTCCACGATATTGCGGTCGCCGCGGAATCGGCTGCGCCACATGGCATCGCTCAGCATGACTACCGGCTTGCCTTCCGGACGACCTTCATCTTCGGTGAAAGTGCGCCCGAGTTGAGGCTGGACTCCGAGCGCAGAAAAGAAACTGGGCGAGACGCGCGCAATCGGCACCTGCAGAGGTTCGCCAGCGCCCGTTAGGTTTAAGTTATCGTTCGTCCATACGGCCACTGTCTGGAATGAGTGGTTGAGGTCGCGCACCAACTCGTAAGCCAGCAACGTGGTGGGACGGTCTCCGTCCTTGTCCCGGGGGCTCACACTCACGAGTTGCTGCGGCTCACGATAGGGAAACGGCCGCAGCAGAAGCGCGCTGGTCACGGTGAAGATGGCCGTATTGGCGCCTATTCCCAACGCGAGAGTGAAAATCGTCGCAAGAGTGAATCCGGGACTCTTGCCCAGCATGCGCGCGCCGAAACGGAGGTTGCGAAGAAGATCTTGCATGATGCAAGAAATTATAAATGTGGGTGGTTAAGATCGCGGGCGGTTAATGTTGGCTAACCCTTCTGCTTCAGCCACTGCGGTTCGTTCCTGGGTCGGTATGACATTGGTTGAATGGGAATCAGTGGGGCGTGGTCTGGCTATTGTCCGCTGGCTTCGGCGGGGGAGCCGACGACTTGTCATCCTTGAAAATTCCGGCAATCTTGCCAAAGAATCCCTTCTTTTTGTTCGGGTCCTTATTGGGATCCTGGGCGTCGTTGGCAGCCAGCGTCGGAGGCAGCGGCTTGCTTCCTCCTCCGAAGATTCGATTGAAGAATCCCGCTACCGCGCCCGGTTGGTCGCAGGTTTCGCGTGGCTCGGTGCCCGCCACAAACGCCGCTACGTAATCGTCGGGACAGGCTGGCGTGGCCAGGCGATTCGTCGCTTTATCGAGTTGCACATCGACCACGCCCGTCGGCTGGACGAAGGGCTTCATGTCGGAATACTGCGATAGCAAGGCAGCTTTCTTCATGAACTCCGTCCAGATCGGGGCTGCCGTCTGGGCGCCGCTGAGTCGAAGATCGCTGTAATCGTCATATCCCACCCAGACGATGCACAGCAGGTTCGAGGTATATCCGGCGAACCAGCCATCGTGCGAGCTGCCGGTCTTCCCTGCTGCTGGCTGGGTAAATCCGCGCAGGCGGACTGCGGTGTAGCCCAGGCCGTTATTGATCACACTCTCCATCATATTGGTCATGATGTAGGCGATGCGGGGATCGAGCACTTGCCGCTGATCGGTTTTGAAGTTCGCGACCACGTCGCCCTTGGCGTTGCGCACCGAGTTCACCAGGATCGGCGAAAGTCGCGTTCCATTATTGGCGAATGATGTGTAGGCTCCAGCCATATCAAGCGGAGGCGCATCGTAGGATCCGAGAGCCATGGCGGGCGTCGCTTTCACTGAAGTGATTCCAGCGAGCTTGGCTAGATCTGCCACCTTGTCGTAGCCCACTTCCTCCGCCACTTTCACGGTGGCGTTGTTCAACGACATGGCTAGCGCGTAGCGCAGGGTCACATCGCCGTGGTATTCCTCTTTGTAATTGCGCGGCTCGTAGATCTGATCGCCATAGGCAAAGCTGGATGGCGCATCCGTCACGGTGGACGCCGGAGTGATCACGGTGGGTGAACCGTCGATACCGGTGTTCATCGCGGCGGCATAGACAAACGGCTTGAAAATCGAGCCCGTCGGCCGCTTCGATAAAACGTGATTGAGCTGGCTAAAGCCGTAATCGCGTCCACCCACTAAAGCCAGCACTGCGCCGGTGTGCGGATCGAGTGCAACCAGCGCCACCTGCGCCTGCGGGCCGGGCACAACGTGCGTTTCGACTTTTTTGCCGACCTTTATTTTCTTCGTGCGCAGCTTCGTGACTTGCTCATCCACCAGCTTGATTCCACTCTCGACCGCCTGCGCCGCCGCCTTCTGCAGGTCTGGATCGAGCGTGGTGTAAATACGGTAGGACTGATCGTTCAAATCATGCTCGTTGAACTTGTTAATCAGCGTATCGCGCACCATGTCGACGAAGTACGGCGCGTCGCTGGCCTCCACATTCGGCGGAGCCAGCTTTAATGGCGCGGCCTTGGCCTTCTCGGCTTCTTCGCGAGTAATGGCGTGAGTGTCCACCATGGAGTCGAGCACAAGGTTGCGGCGCTCAAGAGCGCGTTCGGGATGCCGGTACGGCGACAAGCGGCTCGGCCCCTGAATAATGCCCGCAAGCAACGCTGCTTCCGGCAGCGTGATGTCCTTCAGATCCTTGTTGAAATACGCGCGGCAGGCTTCGCCAAAGCCGCTGATGGCGAACGATCCGCGCTGCCCTAAATTCACCCAGTTGCCGTAGAACTCAAAAATCTGCCGTTTGCTGAACTTCTGTTCGAGTTCCTCGGCAATCAGCATCTCCGTCAGCTTGCGCCGCACGGTTTTTTCCGGCGTAAGAAAGAAGCCGCGCGAAAGCTGCATGGTGATCGTCGAACCGCCCTGCTCGTGCCGCTGTCGCATGAGATCGACCCATCCCGCTTCGAACATGCGGATAAAGTTCACTCCGCTGTGCTCGAAGAAGCGCCGGTCTTCGATCGCCAGCACGGCATCCACCATCACTTTCGGAATTTCGTCGTACTTCACGACCTGCCGCTTGGAGCGCTGTTCGGAGTCGAACAAGGCAGTCACGAGTTGAGGCTCCAACTCGTAGGCAGAGAGTTCAGTGCCCTTGCTGGTGATCTGCTGAACCTGACCATCCTCGATCGAGATGTGCGCCTCTTCCGGACTGTGGTAGCTCTCAGGCCCGGGCGTAATCTCGATGCCGCCTCTTACCAGATGAAAGGTGCCAAGTTGGGATTGGCCGTCCTCGTCGGAATATCCAGCACGCCGCAGCAGAGCAGCGATTTCTTTGGCGGTTAACTTGTCGCCATCATGGACGGTGCGTGGGAGGGCATAAATTTTCGCCGAGTTGCTGAACACCGGCGTGCGGAAACGTTGCTCGATGATGCGGTCGTACCGGATGTAAAAGTAGCAAAAGGATCCGCCCAGACCAACGGCTGCCACCAGAAAGACAATGAGGGCGGCTCGAATCACCGGATCGCGCGGCAGTCCGCGCCATGCTTTACCGCCGCCCTCGCCGTCGCTTTTCGGGATCTTGATTTTAATGGCCAAAGTTTGAACTCGACGCCCGCCGAAAAAACCCCTGCTGGTCAGACGATGGAACACGCCAAAAGGTTTGACGACCCTGCGATTCCCGCAGTTTCGCGCATTGTTAGAGTATGGTGACTTCTATTGTACCGCTGCGCTCACAAACAAAAAGAGACCCGCATCCGTCGTGGGTCTCTAGGCCGTTAACAGCCGTACAACGACATTCAATTGTCGCGAACAAGTTGTGTTATTTCGGATCAGTCACTGCCCAGACCCCACCTGTAGGCAAGGACAAGGTCGAGGTTGGTTGCGTAAGCGCGCCCCCGGAGCCCACGTCGAACGCGCTCATCTGGTAAGTCGTAACGTTGGTACTTTCGTCGGTAACAGCTCCGAGAAGGAAAAGAAAGGCTCCGGTTTGATCGAACTGTCCCCACGTGCCCAACGCCGCATTGCTGAAGGGCGATCCAGAATCCGCCGTAAGGGCGCCAGTGCTGTCGTTTATCGCATACCCTTCGGGTGGGTTGAACCCGAGACGCGTGTCGGTGATGCCGAAGGAGTAAATCAGATTTCCGTTTGTATCGGACTGCACCGCGATGCTAAAGGGCGAGAACTGCGTCGAGACCGGCGAACCCACCAGGGAGATCGCGCCGGGGGCGGCTCCCGTCTGTGCGATGCTGAAAACGTAAAGGTGATCGTCGTCGGCGCCGGTCACAGCCTCGCTCTCGCCGGTGGTGCCAATCAAGTATTTCCCCGTAGGCTCGCCCTGCACCTGCCACATGTCATAGTCGGTCCCGGTAAACGGACTGCCTGCGATCTCAGCGAGTGCACCTGTGGCGCTCGTGATCGTATAGGCCCGCACCTCGGTGCCTCTGTGAGTGTCGCTGAGGTTTAAGGCGGTCACATAAAGGTATTTCCCTAACCCGTCGGTCGTCATATTGACCGGGTCGTAACTAAGAGAAATTGAGGCAGGCGTCGCTGCAGTTAAAGCCCCTCCGCTGCCGATCGTGTAGACGTAGATTCGTTGCTGGAATGTATCCGCGACAAACAATAACGTCCCTGCCGGGTTGGTGATCATGCTGGAGCTACCCAGCCCGGCGCCGACGAAAGGCATATATGGAGCGGAAAGCGGAGTGCCGATCGAGGTTAGGTTGCCGGTCGCATCAATCGACCAGCTTAGAATCTGGCCGGTTGAGCCGAAGCCAGCATACAAGTACTGGCTCTGCGCAACCACCATTCCCGCACCAAAATCGTCCGGCGGAATCGCTGGTGCCGTGTAACTCGGGGTCGCCTGGAAGGTGCTCGCGGACGTATTCAGCGTGTAACCGTCGATGGTGCCCGCTGTGCCTGTGCCCGTATCCACGGCAAAAACAAATGCCGCGGTTGCGCTGCCGCCGCTGCCGCTGCCGCCAGGTCCGCTGATCGATGAGTTCGAGCACGTAGACGCACCAAAGTTGAGGCCGTTGGTGCAAGTGTAATGATCGCAACCGGCCAGTCCCAGCGTCGCCATTGCGACGATTAACAATAGGTCTGCACGAACTCTCTTCGTCATGAACAGCCTCCACTTAAGCTTTACTCAACGTTGTGTTCCGGAACACCGCGGGCTTGATCTTGGTAAGCGGTGAAATTGGCCGCGTTGCCAGGTTCGCTTGTGCGAGACCTGTGAGAAAATCCTCACCTATCGGCGATATTAGGAGGAAGGTAACTCGCTGGCAACGTTACGAATGTCACTGGCACAATCGGACGGTAAGGACAGTGGTCAGGGATCAGAGGTCCGAGATCAGAGATCAGTCAGCCACGATCTTGCTGATCACTTACCTCTGATCACTGATCCCTGAACTTAGAACCCTTTAGTTCCGCTGTTTGGAGTGAAATGCATGTCAAAGGAATAGCCGGGCAGGCTCACTGTGACGGAGTAGTCTGCGGCGACATAAACGGCAGGGGCACCCGGGGTGTTTACACGCTGCACGGTTATCTGCTTGGGTTCGATCGGAAGGTCGCGCTCTTTAGCCTTTTTTAGCACGTCATTGCGGATCTCGTCGTCTGTCTTTTGAAAGGCTGCAACATCCATCATTGCGACCGTCTTGAGGTCGTCCTGAAAGCTGTAGTTGCTCAACATAGGCGGAACTATCTGAAATAGCCCCACCACGACGGCGGCCACGACAAGAAATCCAAACGCTGCTTTAACGATTCCCATAGTCCGAAAATGCGCCGCTAAGCCGGCGCATTTTCAGGCGTCGGATCGCAGCACTCCTTGAAAATATTCCACTATCGCGGTGATCGTAACATCGCGTACCTCGCGAGTCGAGCGCAGAACCACTTCCACAGTACCTTCGGTAACTTTCTTTCCCACGGTGATTCTAAAGGGGATACCCACCAAATCGGCATCCTTGAACTTGACCCCCGGGCGTTCATCGCGGTCGTCGAGGATCACGTCATATCCGGCCGACTCAAGGCGCGAGCCAATGTCCGTTGCAGCACGCAGCAGACTTTCATCCTTCACGTTCGTAGGAGTGACCACAATCTCAAACGGCGCAATCGACGGCGCCAGCCAAAATCCACTTTCGTCGTTGCTCTGCTCTACCGCAGCCGTCAGGATCCGCTCGATGCCGATGCCATAACTGCCCATGATCGGCGTGACTTCCTTGCCGTTCTTGTCAAGCACTCGTGAACCCATCGACTCCGAGTAACGATATCCCAGCTTGAAAATGTGTCCAATCTCAACTGCCGTATCGATGCGCAACGCTTTTCCGCAATTCGGACAGCCTTCGCCCGCAGTAACCGAGCGTAGATCGGCATACGCCGTGGGATGAAATTCCCTCCCAGGCGTTAGATTCTTCAGGTGGTAGTTCTCTTTGTTGGCACCTGCGATCAGATTCGTGCGGCCCTCCAGAGCTTTGTCGACGAGCAGAGCGGGATGATCCAAATCTTTCTTCAGATCCTTCGCCCATTCGATTCCGATCGGCCCCAAATATCCTGCAGGAGATTTGAAGAGCGCCTTGATTTCAGCTTCCTCCATCGGCCGCGTCGGAACCGCGACAGTTGCGTTGAGCTTCGCCTCGTTTAGCTGATGATCACCCCGCATCAACACCACAATCGCACGCGACTTTACTTTGCCCGTCTTTTCATCTTTTTCGTCGGACATGAAGGCCAGCGTCTTGATCTTGTTCTTCGGCGAGACGCCCAGAAATCGCGCCACGTCCTCAATCGTCTTCTGCCCCGGAGTGTGTACTTCCAGCGGCTTGCCATCGCCCTCAGGACTTAGGTCCTCGACGATCTCGAGCTTCGAGGTAGCCTTCTCCATGTTGGCCGCATAATCGCAGCCGTCGCAGCTCACAATCTGATCTTCTCCCGCCGGCGTGCGCACCATGAACTCGTGCGACTCTTTCCCGCCCATGGCTCCCGAGTCGGCCTCAACGACCATATATTTCAGCCCACAGCGGTCGAAGATGCGGCAATAGGTCGCGTAATGCTTTTTATAGGAAACATCCAGCCCGGCCGCATCGATGTCGAACGAGTAAGCGTCCTTCATCATGAATTGCCGCACCCGCAGCAGCCCGGACTTCGGCCGCGGCTCGTCGCGGAACTTAGACGCAATCTGGTACCAGATTTGCGGCAACTGCTTGTAGCTGCGCAGCTCTTTGCGCGCGATGTCGGTCATCACTTCTTCTTCGGTCATGCCCAACGCGAGGTCGGCGCCCTTGCGGTCTTTCAGGCGGAACAAATTGTCGCCCATCAAATCCCAACGCCCGCTGGCTTCCCAAATCTCGCGCGGATGCAGCACCGGCAGAAGAAACTCCTGCCCGATTTTGTCCATCTCCTCGCGGACGATACCCATGATTTTGTTGAACGAGCGATTGCCGAGAAAAAGATACGAGTAAATTCCCGCCGCGAGCTGACGGATGTAGCCTGCCCGCACCAGAAACTTGTGGCTGGCGACCTCGGCGTCCGCGGGCGCCTCGCGGAGCGTAGGGATGAACAGTTCTGACCAACGATGCATAGAGTTTGAGTACCGTGGATGTGGAATTGGTTATTGTAAATGATTGCCTGAACGAATCCCGTTGGAAGCTGCAGCGCTCATGTGGGGACAGCCGCCCTCGGCTGTCCGCCGAGCGAAGCTCGGTGAGGGGTTGGTTAAGCGCTCACGCCGCCTTTGGCTGTTCTGCTTTCAGATCGCGGAGCAGGTTCTTAAGCCCCTCCACATACGGGTCGTGACTCTCCCAGTCGCTGAAATCAGGGATGTAGTATTCGCGAATCTCGACTGCCAAGTCTTTCCCTTCGTCGGCATCGAAAAGCTCCCAGTGCCGAATCGCCTCAAACGAAGCCAAGCGGACGGGAAACAGGACGCGTTTCTTCTCCGTGCGCTCCCGCTTGCGAGCTTTCCTTATTTCCGTCTTTACCCATTCGCTGTTCATGCTGTTGGGCGAGAGGATTAGGAGCAGCTTTTCGTGCGTTCGTATCGCCAGGTCGATCTGCTCATGGATCTTCTTTCCGGCCCGTATATCGTGGGGTGCGAACCAGCAGCGGACGCCTTTGTTCTGTAAATCCGCATACAGGCGGTCGGCGAATTCCTGATCTTTGGTGGAATAGCTGATGAAGCAGGAAAAGAACTGGATGACGCCAGGAGCTAACAGGGACGGTATGGACTCAATGAAATTCTCGGGAACTCCGACCCCGCGCAAGAATGCCAGCGGAATGTTTCCCTGGGACCGGTAAATGGTGTCAATGCCGACTGTCGACGGGCCGTCATGCTCCACGGTTTCAAGGCCCTTCACGACGCTCAGGTCGTTATCTCCGAAGACCGTTTCGCCAACGTGCGCCCCCGTGAGATTTGCCCCTCTGAGGTTAGCTCTGTTGAGATGCGCCCAGTTGAGGTGCGCCCCGCTGAGACCCGCTCTGGTGAGGTCCGCCTCGCTGAGGTCCGCCAGGTAGAGGTTCGCTTGGCGGAGATCCGCTCCGCCGAGGTACGCCCCGCAGAGGCTCGCTCCGCGCAGATTCGCCTCGCGGAAAACCGGCCCGCCAAGATATGCCCCGCGGAGGCTCGCCCTGCGCAGATTCGCTTCGCTGAGCTTCGCCCTGCTGAGCTTCGCACGGTGCAGGTCCGCCCTGCTGAGATCCGGGACTATTTCGGCGTTCGCCCTCCTCCATTCATTCCAAGCCTCGACGCCTTCCAGGATTTTTGCGAGATGTTCACCGTTCGCCATGGCGCCAGCCTTTCATTGACGCTCATCATACCCCGCCGTGCCAGGATCGGGCTTAGCATAGATGCTAGAATTTCTCAGGGCAAGGGAGGCCCGCATTTGACCAAACTTTTGCCCAGACCCCAAACACCCCACGAACAACGGGGATAACCACAGGCCGGGTGCTAGAGAAGCTAGCTGGCGACTGGTCCGCCAAAGGCCGGAATCGATGTGGGATCGCGGCTTGGTATGGATGGGGAGCAGAGGCCAGGTCTTGCCCCCTTCAGAGGTAAAACTGCTTTAATAGCTTCGGATCGTTCTTCCTGTGCCTCCGTACTTAGATAACCCGCACAACATCGTCGGCCCAGGTGGCGCTGAGGCCCATCAAGAGTCGCATGGCAATCTCTTTCGGCAATCGGACGGAGACTTCCTCATCTGCATTCCCGCCGTCGACCGCGATATAGACAGGGGCCCTCATCCTCTTTTCGTTTTCAACATCGCGCTCGGCGAGTTCCCAGTAAATGTGGACACATTTGCCTTCGCTTTCCCCTAACCAGATCGACGACCGCGTGCTCATAGTTTCCTCAAGACTAGCATCGGCAAAAACCGGGCGGGCTTCGCCCGCTGGACAGCCGAGGGCGGCTGTCCCCACAGGAACTCTAAATGCTATCCCGCCAACTGCCGCAGAATCTCTTTCCCCAGCTTCTGCGTCTACCCGAAAAACTTCTGATACTCGACGAAGAGGCGGTTCAACTTCAGCGCTTTGTCAGTAGAGAGACGATTGCGCAGCATCATGTCGCGCACATGCACCGGGTTGCACCTTCCGTCAATTCGTCCAGCGCGGTAATTAGCATCGTAGTGCTACACGCGCTTAGTATAGCGAGTGACGGGCGCTCGGTGATCTCTTTGTAGAATTGATTATCGTAACAGTGAGCTTCTTGGACTGGCTCTCGGGGCCTGCTAGAATGATTCGTAGTCTTATGGCTAGAACTCGTTACCGCTTCAACATCATGCTTCGCCCGGAGCCAGAGGGCGGCTACACGGCGCTTGTTCCTGCACTACCGGGTTGCGTTACCTATGGCCGTACCGTGGATGAAGCTAGAGAAATGGCCCGAGATGCCATTTCCGGCTACATTGCCAGCCTGCGCAAGCACAAGGATCCCATACCTAGCGACGACAATACGTTGGTTGCCTCCCTGGACCTGGAGTATTCTCTCTAAGAAATCAGCCTCCGCAGTTTGAATAGGTATGTGAGGTTGATTACTATGGCTAAGCTACCTTCCGTTAAATCGCGCCAAATCGTCCGTTTTCTAGAGCAGAATGGCTTCGTTCTGGATCACACTTCGGGCAGCCACTTCATCTACTACCATCCGACGTCACGCCGCCGTGCTGTGGTTCCCAGTCACAACCGCGACCTGCCCAAGGGAACGCTCTTGTCTTTACTGAGGGAAGCGGGATTCACTCGCGAGGAACTGGTCCAATTCCTCGCCGGAAGATAGGGCGGAAACGACTGCGGGCTTCGCCCGCTGGACAGCCGAGGGCGGCTGTCTCCACATAAACCTAAAGCCTATCCCGCCAGCTGCTTCAGAATTTCTTTCCCCAGCTTCTGCGCCTCGCCGAAAAATTTCTGATACTCGACGAAAAGCCGATTCAGCTCCAGCGATTTATCCGCTGAGAGTTTCTTGCGCAGCATCATATCGCGCACGTGCACCGGGTTCGGTAAAGTTGCGTCTTCGTTCAGTTCTTCCAGCGCGGTATTGGGATCATAGTGATACATGAAACACCTTTTCGATTCCTAGACTAACTCGGTACCCCAAAGATCATGCAGATGAACGATTCCTAGCAGGCGGCGATTTCTATCGACCACCATTAAAGACGTGATCTTCTTCTCTTCCATAACCGCCAGCGCCGTCGCCGCAAACTCGGCTGCAGCAACCGTCATCGGACTCTTAGTCATCGCATCACCGGCCGTCAGATCGAGCACGTCTTTCCCACGCCGCTCCAGTAATCGCCGCAGGTCTCCATCGCTGATGATACCCACCAGCTTCTCATCTTCCACCACCGCCGTCACCCCCAGCTTCTTGCGCGACATTTCGTAAATCACATCGGGCATTTTCGTATACGGAGCCACGCGGGGCAGCGCTTCGCCTGAGTGCATCAGCGATTCGACACGCGCCAGCCGTTTTCCAAGCTTCCCTCCGGGATGCAAATTGGCGAAGTCTTCTTCTTTGAAGCCACGCTTTTCGCTAAGGGTGACCGCGAGGGCGTCGCCCAGGGCTAACATCGTCGTGGTCGAAGCGGTGGGCGCCAGCCCAAGCGAGCAAGCTTCCTTATCCACGGAGCAGTCCAGGGCTATATCGGCAGAGGCTGCAAGGGTCGAGGTGCGCGCCGGGGAAATGCCGTCGCTGTCCCTCAACGGCTGAAACCGAGACTGATCATGCGCCTTCTGTGGAACGACCAAAGCCGTGCCCTTCCCGGGATCATTGCCCGGATCACCAGAGAGAATCTCATCCCCGGTCATTGCGATCAGCGGCACGCGCAGCCGCTTGATGGTCGCCAGCAGCGCCAAAATTTCCTCGGTCTCGCCGCTCGCTGAAAGTGCAAGTACCACATCCCCGCGGACCACCATTCCTAAATCCCCGTGCAGCGCATCGACTGGATGCAGGTACAACGCCGGTGTCCCGGTTGAACTCAGGGTCGCCGCAATCTTGCGAGCAATGAGCCCGCTCTTCCCCATCCCCGTGACCACGACGCGCCCGGCACAGCAAAACATCAAATCCACAGCTTGCTCGAAGGCTGCAGCCATTGGCCCGGCGATGCGGTCCGCCAACGCGCGAAGCGCTTCGGCTTCAATGCGCACTACGTTCTCGCCAACATGCTTCATGAAGCGCGATCTTACCAGATGCAGAATGCATCTAGTGGCCTGTCGCGGTGAGTTCGTTACCAGTCCACCCAATCCCTCAGGGGCTAAAAGCCCGCGTCCTTATTGGCTCTGGGCGGCACGGCTAAAGCCGTGCCCTTCCCAAAACAAGCAAACCTAATAGCTCGTTCTAGTAATGATTGTTCTGCGACAGGCCACTAGTCTGCCGCGACACTCGGACCGTCCGAATTGGCGAAGAGCTGGTCAGATAGAAAGTTTGTTGTCAAGAAATGCTGGCGACGGGCCTGGGTTGCCGACTTCCACGAATCCTGAATGCGCGCAACCGATTCATCCGCCATGGCCTGCAGAGCGTCTGGAATCGCCATGCCATCCTTCCACACCGCCTGAAAAATGCCGCGCGTTGAGCGGTCGCCAAATTGATTCGCCAGATCCAGCGTGAAACCCACGGCTCGCTCAGTATTCAACTGCGGCGCATACTGCTGGATCAGCTTCAGCGAGTTGCCGAAGTCCGCCAGCGCCGTCAGCGCCTGTGCCTGCTGGAAAGTCTTGAACAGAGCGGCCTGCCGAAAGCGGCTGACCCAGGGTTCACTGACCAGGTCGTACGCCGCATCAGTGGTGTTTCCGGTGGAGGGGTCAGTTCCACCATTCGGCAGCGCGGTGTGAGCGACCAGACCGTCGGACACGCCGGCGTCGCCCCCGCCCAGGATATTGGCGTAGTCCGCGGCGCTCGCCGCCCGAAAGGCCTTCAGGATTTCCGTGAGCCGACCCGGCTTTTGCGCCCACTGAATCAGGCCAAAGGATAATCCGGCTTTATCGGTGTTCAAGTTCATCGCGCTAAATTTTCCGGCCCCTTCCATCTGTGCCACCACGCTGAGAATCTTAGCCAGCCCGCTATAGGGAAGGTCGAGTACCAGCGTCATGTACCCGCGCGACGCTACTGGCGAGGATGGAGGCACCTTCACCAGCGTCTGGAACGTCAGCGAATCGACCTGGTTCCCCGCCGCAAGACCCTGCTGGGCGCGAAAGTTTTGCACCGCCGCGATAGTAAGCGGGCCAAAAGTTCCATAATCTGGACTTAGCAGATTCGGCAATCCCTTCTGCCCCTGCCCTGTAAGCATCTGCTGAATCAGTCCAACGGATTCGGTGTCCGTGTCGCCGGGCCCGATGGGTGTCGCCGACGGGGCTCCAGCGTTCAAATCATCGATACGGGGAATCCCACATAGTGCCATGACGCCCTCCCCGGCCGAACCGGTCTTCTCAGTTGGAGCGCTAGAAATGATCCTCGCGGCCCCACGGCTGCAAGGGTTTCTGACCGAGCACGGCGAGCCCCTTCGCCTGGATCAACCGGTCCCACGGCCCGGCCTCCCAGTTGTCCCGGCCCTTTACCGGATGCTGCCACGGAGGCAGGGTCAGCATCAGATTTCGCGCTGTCGAATGTACATAAGGTTCATACATCGAACGCAGCTTGGTCAGCTTCTGCCGGGCTTGGTCGGTGTCTCGCAATCTCAATCCCACCGCGGCCAGCGTCTCTCGCAGCCTGGTGAAATTTTCATCCGTGAGGCGCTCCGGTGTCGACGGGTCGTAGCGCGCGTTCACCACCTGGGCCAAGTCAACGGCGGCGTGCCGCGCCATGGCGAAGGTCAGCTTAGCCTGCCCGGGATGAATGCCTTCGATGCCGGTGATTATCAGCGAAGTCACATCCAGCATGGTCAGCAGCGCTCCCAGCCACGATTGGTTGCTGTGCTGCGAACGAAAGAAACTCAATGCCGGATAAGAAATGTGGCTCTCTAATAATTCTCCCGACCAGCGCTCCCAGTCGCGCAAAACTTCATCGAGAACGATCTGGTCGATCGCTCGATTTTCCGAACTCCCCGCCAGCCTCACCAGCAACTCAACGGCGGTTGGTGGGGATCCGGCACGGGCATCGAGCATGGAAATCTGAATCTCGCGCCGCGAAAACGAAGCGTAGACCACCGGCAGGTACCCGATCACCACGCCGAGAAAGGCAAAGCCCATACCTGCTTCGAACACCGAAAGCACCCGTGCCCCGCTCGATATCGGCACTATGTCGCCGTAACCCAGCGTGAAGAATGTTTCGCCGCTGTGGTAAAGAATCCTGCCAAATGTGATCGGCTCGTTGCCCAGTTGCTCGTGGCCACCGATACCATATTGCAGCAGGGCAAAACTGAGAATCAGGCTCGCAGCCCAGAATCCCAGCAGAAGAATCAGTGACAGCGGGCCGAAGTATCCCAGAAAATTCTGCTGCCGCGAAAATGTCCGGATGCGGCCGGCAATATTCCTCCAAGGAATCCAGGTGCGTCGGTAAAACCATGCCGTCAGCTTGAATTGCCGCGTGACGCGCCGCGGCAACACTACGGTCTCAAACGCGTCCAGCAGCACGGCGACGATAATGACGCAACCGAGAATAATCGCAGGAATGTTGGTGTGAGGGCTCATGCCGGTTTGTCAGCTTGCATGGATGCGGAAGGAAGGGTAACAGATTCGGAAACCGGACATCAGACTCCAGACTTAGAGCCACGGCCGGACCCGTTAGACCTCAGGGTGGCGGACAGTGTCGAAACGCTTTGGAGCTGAGTGCGGCCCGAGGTCTGATGTCCGAGGTCTGATGTCCGAAGTCCGCAGCCCCTACTGAGGCTTAGGCTGAGCCGGCGGAGTTTGGGTCGCTGGCGGTGTCGTTCCCGGCGCTGTAGTGCTTGCCGGCTTCTTCGGCGCAGGCTTTTTCTTCACTGGAGGCTTCTTGGGCGGCGGCTCGGTGTCGTCCACTACGATTTTCTTCGGCGGAGTGACGGGGATCGCCGCCTGTGCCGTTTTCAAGTCTGCTCGCAAGCGCAAAATTTCCTGCTCCTTCGATCCAGCCAGGTTTTCCAGGCGCTCTGCCAATTGCTTCCGCGCGTTTTCGAAGCTGCTCAGATCATTAGAGACGCTTTGAAAGTCGTCTTTTGGTCCGAAGGCTCCCGCCGATTCGACCACGCCTCCCAGAACGGAGTAGAGGGCATCCAAATTCCTGTAGAGCTTGAAGGTAGCAGTCAGGTCTTCGGGCGAATTGCGCAGCTGCCCGATCATCTCCGGCAATGCATTCTGAAGATTACGCTGGACGGAATCGACATCTGCCAGCGCCTGTTTCTTGGAAGAGCTATCCGTCTTCCAGCGCTCTATGCGCAACCTGATCAGGTCGGCCTGCGTGGTCTTCGACGTGTCCTCCAGTTGCCCCAGCAACCCATTTATTTGTGTCACCGACGCGTAAGAAACCACAGCCTGTGGCGGCGCAGCCGCAGATGCAACGGTTCCCTGCGTCGAATATTGAGGCGACCCACTATTTTCTGGCGTTGTCGCCGGGCTGCTCTGAGCGAACATGTTCGCAAACGTTGGCAGAATAGTCAGCACAACAGAATAGAAATTCAGTTTGGATTTCATCGTTTATAGAGTGGGCGCGCTGCGTGCAACAGAATATCGACAAGCCGAGAATACTACAAGGGACAGCCCGAACGGGTGTGGTCACTGTGATTGTAATAAAGAAGCGATCCAAACGCGCGACTGGCAGCCACGCAGAACGAGCAGTCCACATAAGCTCGCAAAGAATAGCCCACGTACAACTTTGCGGGCCATGGCGGACCTCCAATCACAAGGGCAATGAAACGGGAATGTCCGTGTGAAAGATGCCATGTGGAAGCTCCTTTCCTGAGTAGTGACGGGAAGGCTCGAAACGTTTTAGCACTTGGAAAGTACGAGTGGCAGGGACACCCCTTCGGGAACGATAATGGAATTCGACGTATGATTCGGTTAACCGCATTCTCGCGATGTACGCTGTTGTCGATTGCGCTCTGCGCGCTTTGCATAGCCGTATCCGCGCGCGCCCCCGCGCAGGAACTCTCCAAACGCCTCATCCTCAAAGACGGCTCTTATCAGCTGGTTACCAAATATGAGGTGAAGGGTGATCGGGTGCGCTACATGAGCGCGGAGCGCAACGAGTGGGAGGAGATTCCCTCTGTGCTGATCGATTGGCCGGCCACCGAGAAATACGAGAAGGATCGCGCTACCTCAGCCATCCCTGAGGCCGCCGCTATCGACAAGGAAACCGAAGCCGAACGCGAAGCTGAACTGTCTCACCTTCCGCAAGTCGCCCCTGGACTGCGCCTGCCGGAGGACTCCGGCATTTTCCTGCTCGATAATTTTCATGGGCAGCCGCAACTGGTCGAGATGCAGCAAGCCGAGGGCGACGTTAAGCAAAATGGCCGAGCCAACATTCTCCGCGGAGCCCTCGGCCCCATGGCTGGCGCAAAGCAAACTGTGGAACTCGATGGCGAACACGCCGCATTGCACTCGCACGTCTCCGTCCCTTCCATCTACATCAACGTGGAAGACGAAGTATCAGCCCCGGAACCGCCGCCCGGCGAAACAGCTTCCGCCAAACCATCCCAGCCCAGCCTCGACGCTCCTCGCGACCAGCCCCAGGGCGCTCAACAGCCGCAGCAGCCTGTGCAAGCCGTCGTCCCGTTTAACCGTTTTCGCATTGTGCAGGTCAAAATCAAAGGCGGCAAGCGCATCGTGGGCGGGCTAAAGCGCGCCGCGAACGGCACGATCAGCGCAGACGAGAATTTCGTAAAGACCACAATCGACCGGGTCAGCGGCGGATGGCTTAAGCTAACTCCCGTCGACGATCTGGCGCCCGGTGAATACGCCGTCGTTGAGATGAAGGGAAACGAAGGAATGAATCTTTATGTGTGGGATTTTGGAGTCAATCCGAACGCGCCCGAGAATGCTAAGGCGTGGAAACCAGACGTCAAGCCATCAGAGGCGCAGAAACCTCAGCCGTGACCCTAGCTGGCTATGGTCTTAGCGTCCCTGGGTGGGGCACTTTTTGACTTTCGGCCGAGCTTTGCTACCAGAAAATAGATTCCGCACATCACCGCGAACCAGAAGATCCGGTCGACGAATATCTGTATCCTCAATTGGTCCCCTAGCCAATCCTGCGGTTTGGGAGGGACAAGAGCATGCGACGCAAGTGTGCCGGGGGTTCTAATCCCGAGGTTGTCCTGGATGGACGAGCCACCTATCGCGAGGAAGAGCGCGACGATCGCTGCCACAGCAACCGCCGCTGTAGCGCGCATCCATTGGGGAATGGTAACGGTCAGAGTGCCTATGATCATCTTCCCGTCCGTCAGACGCTTGGGGTACCAAGCTAGAAGCTAAGAGCTAAAAGCTAGAAGCTGCCTTCCTACTTCATCACTCCCCGCTGCGCAATTCCAATATTGTCGCGAGTCGTGTTCTTTACTAAATACATCATCTCGTCGGCCTGGCGGATGATGTCGTGCGCGTCGCGCGCATCGTGCGGATAGGTGGCTAATCCAATCGAGGCCCGGACGTTCAGATTCAGGCCTTCGTCGTGGCAGAAGTTGCTGGCGCGCAGCCCATCGCGCAGCCGCTTGGCCACCACCAGCGCCTGATCCTTTCCCGTCTGGGGCAACAGCACCACAAATTCATCGCCGCCATAGCGGAAGGCAAAATCGATCAGGCGGAGTTGAGCTTTGATCAGGTACCCGATTTCCGCCAGCAGCTTGCTTCCCACCAGGTGCCCGTGCGTATCGTTTACTGATTTGAAGTGGTCGAGGTCGATAAAAAGGACGCTGAATTCGTAGCCGAATCGCGCTGATCGGTAGACTTCGGTTTCCAGCGTCTTGTACAAGTGCCGGGCATTGTAGAGCCCGGTGCAGTCGTCGGTGATCGTGAGCTCCTGGATCTTTTCTACCCAGCGCGCGTTTTCGATGGCGATGGCGGCATAGTCGCAAAGCGCCTGCAGGAAGAAAAGTTCCGGCTCGTTGAACTGCGACAGGTCGACGTTCACCAGTTGGATCACGCCTAGCACCCGCAGCCTCGACCGCAGCGGTACGCAGATTACTGAACGCGTCTCCCACTGCGTGCTTTCGTCCACCCGCTTGGCAAAACGCGGATCGTGTTCCACATCCGGCGATATCACCTGCTCGCCGTGTTTTGCCACCCAGCCGGCAATGCCCTCGCCCACTTTCAGCCGAACATTCTTCAGCGCTTCGGCGGCCTCGCCCACTGCGATCGCGAAATACAGTTCCTCGTGCTGCTCATCCACCATCAGCAAGGACCACGTGTCCGGACGGAAGTATTCCGCCATCTTTTCCATGATGGTCTGCAGAATGGAGTCAAGGTCCAGCGACGACGTAAGCGCTTTCGCTACATCGTGAAAGATGATGAGTTCCTGGCTCTGGCGGGTTAGTTGAGTGCCGGTGGCCTCGGACATGCCTGATTCTCTGATCTCGTTCGTTGATCTTTAATCGTGCTTTTTGATCTTTGCCGGACGGAGTGACAGTTGCCAAAAATTATATGGTTGCATCGCCGCCTGAGCAATAAACGTTGGTAACCAGAATCCCTAAAGCCAACGGGAACTTATCAAATACGGCTCACGCGAAGGAGCCATTAATTTGTGTATTCTTATGGCGTATGCGAACGCTCGCAGGTGACAGAATTGCGCCAACCCGGACGCTGCTGGTATTGCTGGCATTACTTTCGGTACCCGTCGTCCGCGCTCAAAGCACTTCGCCACCCGACCCAAATTCAGTTCCGATTATCGATGGTGAGATTGGTCCGTGTTCCGCCGATTTCACGGTTATTGATAACGCGGGCGCGCCCATCTATGCTGCCACCATCCAGGTGCATATCGCCTACGGATTTCTGAGTGCCTACAAGTTGGATCTCCAACTCGGAACCAACGCCAGCGGCAAGGCCCGCTTTACTGGATTACCCGCCAAGAGCAAGCATGGTTTATTCTTTCGGGCTGCGAAAGACAAGCGCGAAGGCTCTGCATTCGATGACCCAGGCAAGACGTGCAAGGCGGAGTTCACCGTGACGCTTGAGGAGAAAAAACCCACTGCGGAACTCCGCACTCGTTCCGAAACGCTTCCGGCCGATTCCGAGGTGCTTGACCCTCGGACTGCGTTCCCCCCACAACCTTTTCTGGCGTATGCGTCCCCCTTCGCCTATGATTATTTGCGTCTCGATGCGAACGTAAAATTAATGTCGTCAGGCGGAGCCGGTCTTGGGAGCATTCGGAGAAAAACTTCGTAAACAGCGCGAGCAGCGCGGCATCGAGCTCGATAAGATTTCGAATGCCACAAAAATCAGCACTCGCATGCTGCGCGCTCTTGAAGAAGAGCACTTCGATCAGCTTCCCGGCGGGGTCTTCAACAAAGGCTTCGTCCGAGCCTATGCCCGCCAGGTTGGGCTGGATGCGGAAGAAGCTGTAAGCGACTATCTGGCGGCGTTGCGCGAGAGTCAGGTTCAGGCACAAAACATTCTTCCCGATTTCCGTAAATCGGTTGACGTCGCCGCAGCGGCCTCTCGACTGAGTCGCCCCACTGATGTTGCAAAGAATGATGTTCCAAAGAATGACGGAGGCGGCAATAAAGATTTTCCGCGCGACGACATCAAACCCGTCGAGACGGATTCGCTCCAACGGAATCGTGACGAGGTTCGAAGTAACGTCGTGATTCGGGCCAGCAACAAGAAGGAGGATGTTCCTCGGCGTGATCTTTCGTCGTTACCGATCAGAACTGGCCCTCTCCCCGAAGTTCAGCCGGAAGCCCCCGGCAAGCCTGGTATTCCGTGGGGCAAGCTGGCCGCGGCTCTGCTGGTTGTGTCCGCCGTGCTGGCTTTCTGGAATCTCCGGCGCCAGAGCCAGCAGACGGACGCTTCGCTGCCCCCAGCCGCTTCGAACCAGGCTCCGCCTACCGCGGCTACGGTGCAGCCTTCAGTCCCACCGCAGCCTTACAGCGCGAACAGCCCGCCTAAAGTCGACCAACACAAGATCGATCGGACAAAGATCGAACAAACAAAGATCGAACAGACAAAGATCGAACAGACAAAGATCGAACAGACAAAGATCGACCAAAGCAAGACTGCACAAGCTAGGTCCGACCAAAGGAAGCCCAGTGAGGCAACCCCGAATCACGCAGAGTCCACAGCTCCGCCAATCTCAACGCTCACTTCGACGCCCACGCCGGAAGCTGCCTCTGTTGCACCAGCCAAATCTGCTGCTGTGCCGCCAGCATCCGCGCCGAGCTCTGACTCCACTCTGCCAGCCGCGAAAGCTTCTGTTCATAACCCCGCGGCGAAATCGGCGAGTACCTTCACTCTGCTAATCCGTGCCGAGAAAACGTCATGGGTGTCGATTCTGGCGGACGGCAAACCCGTGGCGGAAGAAACTTTGATTGCCCCCGCACATACCTCGGTTCGCGCGACTCGAGAGATTTCAGTTAGAACCGGCAATGCCGCAGGGATCAGCTTCCTCCTGAACGGAAAAGAAATTCCAGCCCAAGGTGACGACGGCGAAGTCAGACTGTACACCTTCGATGCTCAGGGGATGAAAGCATCTGAGGCGCAGCCCGCGAACTCTGCACGCTGAACACCACCGCAATTTCAAGTAGAAAAGCTCCCGCGGACTGAGTGCCAGCTAGCGGGAGCTTTCTCTTTCCGCGATTCTTAAGTGCCCGTCTTCGCTGCCTGCGCCCCTGAGGAAAAAATGTCCGCGATCTTCGTTCCGACGGGCGATCCCAGCCCGGTACATGCATCCCATCCCGGGCCAGCGGTATAGGCTCCGTTGTTACCGGAAGTGATGTCATCGAAATCGCCCGAGGCGTCGCCCGCCTGATAGAGCAAAGGATTCATGAGGCCAATCGGCTTTCCCACGCTCTGGTTGATCCGCGCAACCAATCCCGCCCACAGCGGAGCGACCGCGCTGGTCCCGCCAATTACGTCCGGCTGTCCATCGACGAGGGTAGCGTAGCCGGTGGTCGGATCGGCATCGCCCGCCACATCGGGAACACCTCGGCCAACATTTTGGGTTGGATTGGCAGACGGAGGCACGCCGGCCCCATTCTGCCAACTGGGAAGCGGAAACACGTCGCTGATTCCGCCTCCGGTTGCGCCTTCATTGCTCGCCAGTTCGTTCCAAACAGTTTCGCTGGTAACGGTGTTGCCCGAGGCCACAAGCTGGGTTCCTCCGCATGCCAGCACATTCGGACTCGATGCCGGGAAATCGACGTGATTCGCTCCGTCGTTTACGCCATCAGTCGAGCCATCGTCTCCCGCGGCGACACAAACCGTTACTCCCATCACTGCCGCGGCTTGAAATGCCTCGTCCATCGAGGTCATTGCCTGCTGCGTCCACGAAGATTCCGGACCACCCCAGCTGATCGAAAGGACGGACGGATTGTTCGTACTGTCATGCGCAGCCGTAGTAATCGCGTTCAGAAAACCGGCGTCCGTGTTTTCCGCGAAATAGACGACGATGTTGGCCCCGGGCGCGATAGCTCCCGTCACCTCAATATCCAACATCACTTCGCCATCGGGTCCACTCGGATCACCGGTCGGCTGATTGCTGCCGTTCCCGACTGACACTGCCGACACGTTCGGAGTTTTCGCGAGGTTGAGTTGAGCCCAGTAATTGCTCAGATCGGTGGAGTTGTATCCTCCGCCTAACTCGATCAGCGCAATGCACTCGCCCGATCCGTCAGCGCCGGTGGGATAGTCATAAAATGCGGCAACTTGCAGCGGCGTGTAAGACAAGTTCACGGCAGCGGCACGGACACCGCCTCGTCCCTGCCGCCTACGAAAATGTGGCTTGGCTTGCGGACGATTGTCCAAACCAAATACTCCCTCCACCGCATCCTGCAATTCCGCCGGCAACTGCACCGCCCCGGTTCGCCCGCGATATTTTCCACTCGGATGCTCGTAGGTTTTCAACTGCACGCCAAACGCCTCATTCATGGCAGCTACGGTGCCGGAGAGGATGACCGTCCGGCGCGCCGCACTTTTTTCCTTCACGAGAAGTTTGTGTTCGCGCGCAAACGCCTCCACTCGCGCAATACTGTCAGGGTCGGCTCCGTGGCGCTGCTCGAAATCTTTGCGACTTAAAATCGTACGATTCTCAACTGGCTTTGTGAATTCATCGGGGTTAACGATCGGCTTCTTCCCCGCGCGGGATCGCAAGCGTATGGTCACGTCGACCATTTCGTTAGGATTGGCTGGACCTATCTCTTGCGCTCCCTTCAGTGGAGCGCGCTCACTACCGGCAAGGGCAAAGTGCTTCTTCGGAGTAGACATGGTTCTCCTTGTCTATCGGGCGATGCCGAATGGGAGGAAATGCAGAGCAGCATTATTGCGGGAGTTCGCGTGAACTCCAGTCAGGGGAAGGGTTCAGCCCTCTGCGATCCTGCGGAATCAGTGCTGGCCCGTTAGATGTTGCCGAAGTTAGCACCCGCCCAGCCAGAAAGCAACCGGTTCTTTCGTCGTGTTACGAAAAACGAACAAGATGTCGGATCAGGGTATTGCAGCTCGAATTTTTGCCGGAGTGCAAATTACTGCACATATTGCTAGATTTGAAAAAAAAATTCTTCATCCATTGCTATTCCCTCCAGAACGGGCTACGATAGCGCCATTTCGCGGATGGTAACGACCCTGTAGACAAGTCTTTCAAGCCTTCCGCGACTCTACCAGTTGCAAAGGCGACCGAAATGTGCAGCACGGGTTCCGGTCCCATGTCTATTGAATGTTAATTGAACTGTGCCTAACCGCCAGGATAGCGTGTCCATTTCTGATGGTCTCAACTGTTCTGACTAAGGCTTGGCTAACTCGTTCCCAGGAGGAACAATGAATAAGAAAAGAGAAGAGCATCCAGGAGCTACCTTCGGCCGGTTACGGACGATAGGATTGTTTCTGGTCGTCGCCACACTCGTCGCAGGCGTAACCCTACCGGCATTCGCCGGACAGTTAATCTCGCGCAACACTCCCAGTTATGTAACATCGGCGCGCAATCTTGGCGTAGAGGATCCCTCGAAGATCATCGAAGTCAGCATCTGGCTGCGGCCTCACAACCGGAGCGGACTCGATCAGTTGGCGCATGATCTCTACGACAAGAACTCGCCCGAGTACCGTCATTGGTTGAAGAGCAGCGACATCGCTGCCCGTTTCGCCCCGACGGCAGCAGAAGCAAAAACCGTCAGCGAATTTTTCGAATCGCACAACCTGAAGGTCGTCAATGTCGGACCCAACAACTTTTTCGTGAGAGCGCGAGGAACCGTCAGCGATGTACAAGCGGCGTTCCAGGTACAGATGAACAAGTATCTGGTGTTCGGGGAAACCCTGCGAGCCAACGACCGCGATCCTTACGTAGATGGCGATGCTGCGGCGCTCGTTCAGTCCATCGCTGGGCTGGACTCGGGCAAGTATACCCATCCCCTGGCGCAGCGTCCGACGATTCTTCCTAACGGCAAGGCTGCTCCGGCTGCGAAAGTCGATGCCAGCTCGAACACCTTCTTCTCTTCGGCTTGCTTCACGGGCGTGAAGACAGAGAAATTCACTGGCGTGACTTCTCCCGCGGCCAACAGCGGGGAGGCTACCTACAAGGGCAACGGCTACTACACCGACATATTCAGCCCGGGCTGCGCCTACACGCCTCCCGAAATTTACACCGCCTACAATCTGACCGGCCTGTACGGTGAGGGATACAGTGGCAAGGGGCAGACCATCGTAATCATCGACTGGTGCGGTTCGGTGACCATTCGGCAGGATGCGAACACGTTTTCGGCCCGGTTCGGCTTGCCTCTGCTGACTTCGTCGAACTTCAGCATCATCGAGACTCCGACCCCGTCGACTTGCGCTGGACCAGATCCTGAAATCAATATCGACGTGGAGTGGGCACACGCCATTGCTCCGGCGGCCAACATTGATTTGGTGGTCCCGCCGTCGGCCAGCTTTCAGGACGTCGATCAAGGCGTTTTTTACGCTGTCAACTACCAACTGGGAAACACTCTCTCGGGCAGTTACGGTTCGCCTGAATCTTTTACGCCGCCTACGGTGCTGTCTACCGAGAACTTGATTTCAGAAATTGCGGCCACCTTGGGCATATCTACCAACTTCTCTTCCGGCGATGACGGCGACTTTACCGCATTCGGAATTCCAGCCACCGTCAGCGCCCCCGCGGATTCACAATATGCCACAGGCGTCGGCGGCGTCAGCCTGGCGCTCACGTCCACGAACGCCATCGCTTGGCAAGCAGGTTGGGGCACCGACGAAACCCTGCTGAATGACGAAGGAACACTTTTCGATCCTCCCCTCGCCTTCGGCTTCAATTTTGGCTCGGGAGGAGGGCCGAGTGGCTTCTTCTCGAAACCGTCGTTCCAGTCTGGATTGCCTGGGTCCGCGCGCCTGTTGCCTGATATCTCATGGCTCGCCGATCCGTTTACCGGGGCCGTCATTTTCCTGAGTGAGCAGGGCGTAACGCCAGCGTGGTATGCCTTCGGTGGCACCAGCCTGGCCGCGCCGATGTTCTCGGGTCTTTGGGCCATCGCCAATGAGGAGGCCGGTGTGCCTCTAGGCCAGGCGGCTGCTTACGTATATACTCTGCCGTCGGAAGCGATACTCGATGTCGTTCCCCTCGGATCAACTCACAACGTGACGGCCACGATCAAAGAATCGAGCACCGTCACAAACACTTACACCGCGTCTGAAGTCATGGGAGGAGCGACACCTGCCGCGTTCTATACCGGCTTGTGGAACGTTAATTATTTCTCAGACTTGGTGTATGCGATCTCGTTCGGCACCGACTGCGCGTTGCTACCCGCCACCGATTTTGACGGAACACCGTGCAACACGCCGCAGGCTCTACAGACGGCTGTGGGTTGGGACAACGTAACCGGAGTGGGAACTCCGAACGCGCAAGCCTTCGCCGACGCGTTCAAATCCGTAAAGTAAAACGCAACCTGGGTTATCGCAATCTGGTTATCGAAAACTGGGTTATCAACCTCCACCGCCCTCGGGCGGTGGATTTTTTTGGTGTCTGAGCTCGGCGGCTCTATTCTCCGATAAACACAACATAGGAGCAGTTCCACAATGAAGTCGGTAAACTCCCGCGCGATTGTGCGGTGAGAATGATGTTGTATTCTCCTGCGGTCCAACAGTCTATCTCGCGCAGCATCGCGGCTTGGGTGTTTTGTAAGGTTTGATGATCTTTCAGCGCCTCGATCAGCGCCAGCGTCGTCAAAAATTCATGCACATCGGTTGTTCGCTGAGCCCCAGGGACTGCGAACGAAACTTCGGCGTTTTGCGAAGAGAAGTGCCACCCAAGCGACGCTGCCAGGTTCACCGCACGTTCGTACGCCTGATCAGAAATCATTCCAGCCGCCGGATTGTCGAAGACTATGCACAACTTGCGCTCATCTTCCCGGCTGAACTCACGCACTTTCAACGAGCCTGACTTGGCCGTCGCCTTCCAATCAACATGGCGTGCCGAATCCTCGGGCATGTACTCGCGGAGACGATACAAGTCGGAACCGCGTCCGCGCACAAAACTCTCCCACTCCCCGGTTACCAGCGGCAGAATTTCAAACATCTCGTCCGGTGGTTCGACTGGCGGATACACCAGAATTTCGCGCTGCAGAGCAACCTCCCGCGTTTTTGTAAGGAAGGCAAAGGGGAATCGCGTTGCTAATCCAAAACCAGATTCGCAATATCGCCCGCGTCGCTCAAAGCGCAATTGCAGATCCGCCCTCAACTCGGCATTCGGCGGCAGATACGGGAAATAGGCCATGCCCTCGAATATTCCGGGCGGAAGAGGTTCGGCATTCACGCGGCGCACTCGCCAGTCACGCACTCGCAACCACTGATTCTGCGGAGCACGGTTCAGCGGGAATGCGAAGGTCGTTCGTTCCCAACGCCATTGCCTGCGAATCTTCTTTCCTTTTTCCTTGCGCGCCGGAACCACACGAATCGAGAACGATGGGAGGAATCGCCGCGGATTACGCAGCACAATTTGTCCCATGACGGGGCGCCCGGCAAACACCTGCTCGGGGAGACGAACCTCCAGGTTCAATCTGCGCAGCACATATGCGGAGACTATTCCCGACACCAGGATCGCAGCCAGCATCGCCGCCACCACGATGTACAACAGATTATTGCCCGTATTCAGCGCCGCAATGCCGATCACCAGCGTAACCAGCACATATATAACTCCCGCCTTCGTGACTTCGTAATGAAATGTCCGCCGCAGACGCTCGATGGCCACGCGCCGCGCCAGATACGGAACGGTGACCAATCCCACGAACGCCGCTATCAAGAGGGCTAGAGACGCCAAAATCACCGACACCCAAAGATTGCCCGCCTCGCCCGATGCCGTGGAAAGCAGCGCGGCGCCGAAAGCCAGCCCCAATCCGACCAGGGCGAGCAAAAACTTTATCCACACCTCTCCCGACCAGGATTGCAGCCACGTTACCGCGCCGCCCCTGCCCGCCGGAGCGAGGTCCGCAGAATGGTTATAAACGGAGGTCACCTGCTGGCAGCCTAGCATCGCTGAGGAGAACGATCAACGAGAAGAGGCTTGCGGAGAAAGCCTTCGTAACCGGGGAAACCAGGGGGAACAGTTTTCAGGAACACCGACGCGCAGAAAACTTTGCTGGCAGTCGAAACTCCAGCCCTACTTCGATCCTTGTTTCGCCGATCCTTGTTTCGCCGGCGGCTTCAATCCGAAAATCTGCAGCTCTTTATAGGTCGCCACATAGACTTTTCCGTTTGCCACCACAGGAACCTGATTCAAGTCACCGCCGGAGTATGGCCAGGGTCCGGTCACGTAGCGGAAAATCTGAGTCATGCCGCCTACAGCTTCGGGGTTGAACGCGTGAAGCACAGAATTGGTCGAGCTAGAAGCTGGACGGGACAGCGCCCAAATAATTGGATTCGAATTCCCATTCGACGACACGCTGGTGAAGAATCCTCCGTTCTGTCCCGTAACAATCGCGTTCGACTGCGCGACTCGGGTGAGCGTCGGCTTGGGCGACGTTTGCAACTTCCACACTTCGACGTGGTTGCTTCCACTGCTTACCACCCGCGCCAGACCGTCATTCGGATCGACAAAGTAGGATTCTCCACACCAGCAGGGGCCGACTCCGTAGCTGCCGAGGACATTGTTCTTCGTGGTCGAATATCCTCCCAACTTATCTTCGTTCATGAAATACATAGTTCCGTACTTGCCGGCGGCGACGGCGAGGTGCGGCATCGATCCGGGTTGGTCAGGCAAAACCAGCACTCCGCCCGAACCAAAATCCGTGTCTCCTTGGTCAAGGCTGGCCTGGTTCGAGGGGGTGAACAAATCAACTACCGTCGTGAGATCCGACGATACCTTGACGACGCTTTCCTGAATATTGCTGACACCATCGTAGGTGGTTCCAGAGTAATCGGAATTTCCCGTCACAAATAAAACATTGCCGGAGTCGTCCGCCGCCGGACCATATCCTGACATCCAGATTGAAGACAAAAAGAAACTGTTCGGCGAAGTGGCTTGGATGTCGTTAACCCGGTTGGCAGAAAGCGGCGCCAGCGTGGACGCATTCCAACCCAGCAACCAACCCCGCGAGAGGTTCACTGAAAAATCGCAGAAGCTGCCAAATCCCGCATAGATGTTGCCGTTAGCCATCAACAAACCGGGACGCTGCCGCTGGTAGGTGGCATTGAAGGTAAAGGTGGTTCCGTCGGTAAGAGTGTGGGACGCGCCCACAATTACCGGAGTCATTTTGTCGGTGAGGTTGCCCAGGTCCAACGCGTGAAGGCGATAGGCCGTACCCGTGCTGTCCTGAGTGTAGGCAATCAAATAAAGCGTGTTGGTGCTGACGTCGATCACCGGGGTCGAATTGATGCCAACGTTAGGACCGTTGTTATTGCATCCAAGCGGCATCCTCACCGGTGTACCGAGATGATTGCTCACGAGCACAGTTCCAGCACTGGCGTCGATGGAGTAGACGGTGTCATTTGCCGTCACGACGTACACGACGTCGTGAACTCCCTGGTTGTTCCCTGCCGTAATATTTACGCCTGGAACCATAAGAGGAACCCCATCCACTTCATCGTCGACCGGAACGGTAACCAGCAGGCCGAATGAAGTGCTCGCAACATTCGCCGGTGTCAACACGGTCTCGGTTGAATTCCAGCCGGTACGGTAGTTGTCGTTGTGATACGTGGTGACGGCGGTTTGCGCCGTGGCGGTCGCGGTGATGGCAAGCAACGCGATGAATCCAAGGCGGGAAATTCCGGCGAGCACACGGAGGTGGGCGTCAAGACGAAGTGGCGTCATCGTTCCCCCAAAAAAGTGGCGCCTGATTCTAGGTCGTTCGCGAAGCCACAGTCAATTGGAAATAACGCCCAGAGATGGAAGACTCTAGCTTGTCAAGGGGTTTGACTTGAACCGTTTTAGTATTCAGCCAATTCTTTCATGGCGCGGAATAAATCGTTCGCCTGCGGCAAGATCGCGTCTTCGAGAATCGGCTGGTAGGCCACAAAAGTATCGGCGGCGGCCACGCGGCGCACCGGAGCATCCAGCTGATCGAACAGTTGATCGGCGATGCGAGCCGCGATCTCCGCGCCGTATCCCCAGCTCAAAGTATCTTCGTAGGCGACGAGCGCGCGATTTGTTTTGCCAACCGACGCCGCGATCGTCTCCCAATCAAACGGATTCAAACAACGTAGATCGACTAACTCCACTTTCACTCCGTGTTCGCGTTCGAGCTTCTGCGCCGCTTGGAGCGCGCGCGGCACTACCGCGCCGTAGGTAATCACGGTCAAGTCCGTTCCCGGCTGAACAACTCTGGCCTTGCCAAACGGAATCATGTATTCGGAGCCGGGATAGGGTGCACGTCCGTAAGTTTCACGATACAAACGCTTGTGTTCAAGAAAAAGCACGGGGTCATCGCAGCGGATCGCGGTGCGCAGCAGTCCCGCAGCGTCCAGCGCATTCGAGGGAAACACCACGCGCAGTCCGGGGATATGGGTGAACACGCTCTCGCCGCACTGCGAGTGGTAAATCGCGCCGCCGGTTAGATAACCGCCAATGGCAACTCGAATAACCACCGGGCAGGAAAACGCGTTATTCGAGCGCCAGCGGATTACCGACAGTTCGTCTCGAATCTGCATCATGGCTGGCCAGATGTAGTCGAAGAACTGAATCTCGACCACCGGCTTCAACCCACGCGTTGCCATGCCAGTCGCGCGGCCCACGATGGAAGCCTCGGCCAAGGGTGAATTGAAGACACGGTCGTTGCCAAATTCACACTGCAAGCCGAAAGTGAGTTTGAAAACTCCACCCTTCCCTTTGACCAGCTTGCGCTTTAAATATTCTTCGCGGCTGCAGTCCGCGACGTCTTCGCCGAAAATCACCATGCGCCCGTCGCGCTTCATTTCATCGCGAAGAGTCAGATTGATCAGGTCGGCCATGGTTTTTGCCGCCGGCTTTTTTCCATCGGCGGAATCGGGAGCGACCAACACCTGGGTATCGAATGCCGCAGAACTGGGGTCGAGGTCGGGAGAATACACAAACTGCTTCACACTCTCAGGAGCCGGTGGCAAAGCCTCGAGCGCCCGATCTACTGCGGCCTGCAGTTCTTCCTCAACTTTTCTCTCCAGGTCGTTGATGCCCTTCTCGTCGAGAATCCCTTCGCGCAGCAAAAACATTTGCGTGCGTGAAACCGGATCGCGGGCCGCATCCCTCTCGCGCTCGGAGTCGGGCCGGTACAAACGTTCGTCATCGGAGAGAGAATGCGAGTACGGGCGGATCACGTGGGCATGCACAAATGCGGGCCCGTGGCCCTGGCGGCAATACTGCGCGGCGCGTTGAAACGCCGCGTAACTTGCTAATGGATCGGTGCCATCGACTTCTTCAAAATGGAAATTGGGAAAGCCCGAGACCAGCCTGGAAATACTCCCGCCTGCGGTCTGCACTTCCACGGGTACCGAAATTGCATATCCGTTGTCTTGCACGCAGAAAATCACGGGTAGCTTGCCGAGTGCGGATGCGTTCATCGCCTCCCAGAACTCACCCTCGCTGGTGGTGCCGTCGCCGAGCGAAACGTAAGAGATTTCGTCCCCGTGAAAGGCCACATCTTTGAACTGGCGATAATCGGGTGCCCCATTCTTCGCGTCCTTTGCGAAAAGTGGGATTTCCGCGGCCCGTGGATGCTGCGAAAAATAGCGTCCCGCCTCGGCGCATCCCACCGCCTGCAGAATCTGAGACCCCGTCGGCGACGATTGGGTCACGATATTCAGCCGCTTGTATCCCCAGTGCGAAGGCATCTGGCGTCCACCGGAACTGGGATCATCGGCTGCTCCCACCGCCTGCAGAAACATCTCCAGCGGTTTCGCCCCCAACGCAAGGCACAACCCGCGGTCGCGATAGTAAGGATAGAACCAGTCGTAACCCGGCTTCAGGGTCATTCCGGCAGCGACACCGATGACCTCGTGCCCGGCTCCCGACATTTGAAAGAAGATTTTCTGCTGGCGCTTGAGCAGGATTTCCCGGTCGTCGATCCGCCGGGAGGTATACATGATGCGGTAGGCTTCTATCAACTGCGCGCGAGTGAGACCCTCGTAGTCGCGCGACTTCTTGCCGCCATTGGCCACAACGGATAGCTTGGGGTCGGTTTTTGTTGTTGCCATCCGGTTCCCTGAAGAAGACGAATGCGTTATGAATATCCCGGCTGTCAAATAAGGTGCCGGCTATTACCGGGCAGGTTGCATTGTAAATCGGAATCGGGGAATGCAAAACATCAAGTTCTGAATTGTCGGTAGAAGGCTATCCTCGAGGCGATCCCAGGCGCGACTGATTGAGGTCGTCCTCCCAGCATACCTCTCCACGCATCCGCCTCACGGAAGCTCATCCCGCAAGCTCCGCTTCATGTGAAACCTTGCGCGGCTTAATTCCCCTGCCGATACCGCTCGCTTCTGCAAGTCTCAGGTCGTAATCATTCTGCAGATTGAGCCAAAACTGTGCGGGCAAGCCGAAATACTTTCCCAAGCGTAGGGCGGTATCGGCGCTGATAGCCCGGTCTCCCCGGACGACTTCATAGATACCGGGAAAGTTCAGCGCTTTTGCAAGTTGATAAGCACTTACGCCCATCGGCTCCAAAAACTCGGTCCTGAGGATTTCTCCCGGATGTACCGCAAACACTTTTCGTACCCTGGCCATAAATGCTCCTTAGTGATAGTCGACGATTTCTACGTCGAGGGCGCTTCCGTCCCGCCAAACGAAACAGATACGAAACTGGTCATTGACACGGATACTGTGTTGCCCAGCGCGCTTTCCACGCAGAGACTCCAAATGATTTCCGGGTGGCGCCTTCAAGTTGTCGAGGGTAATCGCGGCATTCAGAATGGCGAGCTTCTTGAACGCTATTCGTCCGAGTTCAGCAGAAAGCCGGCGACTCCTTCCCGATTGCCATAGTTTTTTCGTTTCCTTGTCCCGGAAACTTAGGATCATTTCTCATACTAACGCACCACGATACTAGCGTCAAACAGCAGTATCGTAAGTTGGCCCATAAGCGTCAGTCGAACTCTAGAACTTCCTGCTCCGCCGGATGACTCCACACCGGGGCGAACGACTGGCGATGCAGGGGCGTCGGGCCATACTGCTGCAGAGCCGCCAGATGTTGCGGCGTGCTGTAGCCCTTGTGCGAAGCCAGGCCGTACTCCGGGAAGACGGCATCCCACTCGCACATCATGCGGTCGCGCTCGACTTTAGCCAGAATCGAAGCGGCCGCGATCGAGGCGGAAAGCGCGTCGCCGTGGATAATTGCTCGCTGCGGCAGTTCGCAATCCAGGCGCACAGCATCGATCAGCAGGTGATCCGCGGCGGGTTGCAATCGCATCACCGCCTCTCGCATAGCCAGCCGCGACGCCTGGTAGATATTGATCTGATCGATGCGTGCCGCATCCACCGCCGCCACCGCCCAGGCGACCGCGTGCTGGCGAATCCGCGGCGCCAGCAGCTCACGACGCTCCGGCAAAAGCAGCTTGGAATCACGCAATCCTCGAATGCGATAGCCGCGATCGAGAATCACCGCTGCCGCCACTACCGGGCCGAACAACGATCCGCGCCCCACCTCATCCACTCCCGCAACCAGGGAGGAGCCCGCCGCCCACGCAATTTTTTCATAACGGAGCGTGCAGCGCAGCCTTTTCAGCAGACGCAGCTTGGCGGCTGCTGGAGAAAGGGAAAACTCTGACGCAATCTTGGCGCTGACCGGCATTTCGTGGTGAGATGCCACCATCTTTACCTGTCCGCACGAACTTTCGCAAGTAAGAAAACTATTCCGTTCAAGAAGTTACGACTCGAAACTCTCCGGCGAGACCCGCGTGGACCCCCAAGCCTCAAAGTCTTACTTACCTCATCGTAACCATTACTTGGATTACGAACGTACATTGTCCATCAGGACATGTACTGCTAAGGTGAGAGCGTGAAAGAAGGGATCCAAACGCCGCACGATGGAATTTCACAGGAAGCTGTCGAGAAGTTGATTCACTTGGCGCTGCCGGTCCGCCTCATCCACATGCAGGACGGCGAGCGTGGCGAGCTTGAATTGGCTTGCACCTATGACATCCATCCGCGGGGGGCACGCCTGCTGAGCTGTCGCGACGTAAAGGTGGGGGATTTTGTCACGGTCGAACGTGGACGCACCAAGTCTGTTTGTCGAGTTGTGTGGACTGCCAATCCCGGGTCCGAGCTTCGTGGTCAGTTCACGGTGGAATGCGTCGAGGGTAGCAGGATTCCGTGGGAAGAAGAGCTGCGCCAAATGGAGGAGCACTATCTGCCCGTTATTTCAGGCGGAGACGGCAGGCAGCCCGCGCTGAAGGCCTTCCGCAGACATGAGCACAACCGGCGTCGCCGGCCGCGTTATCAAGTGCAGGGCGGAGCGGATGTCGAGTTCGACGGACGATCCCACGTGGAAGGCCGCCTGGAACAGATTTCTGAGTATGGCTGCTTCATCAGCGCCAGCAACCTGCCCGCGCCTGGAACTTCCCTGAGACTGGTGTTGAACATGTGCGACGTCACGGTGGCGCTGCGGGGACACGTAAGATACACAGCCGAAAACCGCGCTATGGGTGTCGAGTTTCAGGAGATTCGGCAGGGCGACCGTCCTCTGCTGGACTATGTTCTGAATCAGTTAAGGAAACCTCGAAGGGACGACTTCGCAGACCTCGAGGTTATCACCGAAAACCTGACGGCGATCGCCGGATAGATCGCCTCAAAGCCCGCCTCAAAAGCCCGGCGCGTCCTAGGATGGGACGCGCAAACGTCGCCAGGAAAACATCGCCAGGCAATGGTCAGCTGGGTTTCTCAACGTCGCGCAGGCGCGCCGCTTTGCCCTTCAGCCCACGCAGATAATACAACTTAGCGCGGCGGACCTTGGACGAGCGCAGTAGATCAATCTTGTCGATCACTTTGGAGTGAATGGGGAAAATGCGCTCCACGCCCTGGCCGAAACTGATCTTGCGTACCGTGAAGCTGGCCTGCGGTCCGTTGTCGCGCTTGATGACCACGCCTTCAAACGCCTGCAAGCGCTCCTTGTCGCCTTCTTTGATCTTGACGTGAACGCGAACGGTATCGCCCGAATTGAATTTGGGAATATCGGTGCGTTGGGTTTTTGCCAGCAATTTTTCAATGACCAGGTTCGACATGATAGTTAGCCCTTCCGAATTCTCAATCTAAAATCGTAATTTCGCTCTCAAAACTTAGTTGCGATCTTTGGCGCCATCTTTTCTGATCGCAGCCAGAACCTTACTATCTTCCTCGCTCAGCACCGCTCCCTCCAGCAAGTCCGGACGATTTCGCAGCGTTTTTTCCAGCGCCCGCCGGCGACGCCAGCGGCGAATTTCCTCGTGGTTGCCGGACATCAACGCGTCAGGCACCGCCATCCCCCGAAACTCCGCAGGCCGCGTGTAATGCGGATAATCCAGCAATCCGTTCGATCCGCAAGTCGAGTTCGCACCGCCCGGAGTTTTCGGCTTTGGGTCGCTCAGCCTCTCAACCGTAAATGATTCCTGTTGCGTCGATGCTTCGTTCCCCACCGCTCCGGGAAGCAACCGCATCAGTGTTTCGACAATTACGGCTGCTGCTATCTCGCCACCGCTCAGGACGTAGTCGCCGATCGAAATCTCGCGGTCGGCGAGGAACTCGGCCACGCGTTCGTCGACGCCCTCGTAGCGGCCGCAAACAAAAACGACGCGCTCGAGCAAGGCCAACTCCGCCGCAATGCTCTGGGTAAACCGCTGCCCCTGCGCCGAGAGCAGAACTACTGACTGCTTCGACCCCGTTGTCAGGCGCTGTTCGCGTGACGCAACGTCGAGCGATTCCAAACATTCAAACAGCGGTTCCAGCTTCAGCACCATGCCTTCCCCGCCGCCAAACGGACGGTCGTCTACGGTACGGTGACGATCATGAGTGAACTTCCGCAGATCGTGGACTTGAATTGTCGCCAAGCCCATCTCCTGAACTCGGCGAGTAATGCCGTATTCCAACGGTCCGCGAAAGAAGTCCGGAAAGATGGTTACGATATCGGCCTTCATCGCGGATCAAAACCTTACCACAGAGGACACGAGGTCACACAGGCTTTACCCCTGTGGTCCTCTGTGTTTAATGCCTTTTCTTGCTTCCTGAGCCTGCTCTCGTTTCTCTTCTGCTGTCAGCGGAGCATTCACTTCCAGCAGACCTTCCGGCAAGTTCATTCGTACTTGCTTCCGCTCCACGTCGACGTTGTCGAGATACGCTTCTGCGAAAGGAACTTCAACCAACCTCGCTGCGGCGTCGCGTACGATCAACAAAGGCGCTTCGCCCGCTCCAAACTGTACATCCTCGATACGTCCAATCTCGCAGTCGCCATCGAGAACGGAACAACCAACGAGGTCGCTGACGAAATTCCAGCCAGCTTGAAGTTTCGAGCGCTGGCTACGGGGCACCTGCAATTCGCAGCCAATCAGCGTTTCCGCTTCGGAGATCGAATCAACTCCCGCGAACTTCAGTACGAGCATGCCCTTGTGCGGCCAGATCTCCTCCACTTCCAACTCGCGACGATGCGCTTCGTGATTCCGCGGGAGTGCCATCAACTTCATCCCGATCACGAATCTTCCGGGAATGTCGCTGAGAATCTCGCTCGCAACTTCGCCGCGCCGGCCCTGCGTTTTCACCACGCGGGCCAGCGTAATGAACTTACCACTTGTCTCAGGATCGCGAATAGTCCGATTCCCCGCCCCGGCGCTCTGTTCGAGAAGGGAAAGTAAAAATCCCTCGGGGGCTTGAAGCCCGGATTCTCATGGCCCGATAGCGGCGCGGCTGGAAGCCGCGCCCTTTCAAAACCCTAGTGCAGCCACTTCTAGTCGACTATCGGCTAGTCGAGTACTTCCAGCGTGTATCGTTTCCGCGCTCGCACTCCCGCAGCGCCCAGCAGCGTGCGCAAGGCGCGTACGTTGCGTCCTTGCCGTCCGATGATTTTGCCGACATCATTTTCGGCCACTTCCAGCTCAAGCACATCGTCGTCGAGGTGGTCAACGAAAACCTCGTCGGGAGCGTCGACGATCCATTTCGCAATCTTCTCGATAAGAGTGCGAACGTTGGCGGTAGATTCAGGCATGTGAATTCCTAGGCAACAGAAGCCGCAGGAGCAGCCGCGGGCTTGGCGTAGAGCTTCCCGACACGGTCGGACATTTGCGCGCCCTTCGAAACCCAGTAGTCGACGCGATCCCGCTTGAAATCGACAGTGGCGGGGTTAGTGCGAGGATTATAAGTTCCAACAACTTCCACCGGCCGTCCATTGCGCGCGCGCGCCTTCTCAATTACCACGATGCGGTAATGCGGTTGTTTGCGCGCACCCATGCGCGACAGTCGAATCATTAACACAGATGTATATCCTTGTTCCGGAAGGGTCCGGCGAGGTCAAGACAAACATTTATTATGCCGGAGGTTAGACCGAATGGCAATAGTGGAACAAAGGGCGGTGTCCTAATTTGGATTTCTCTCGTAATGCTCGGTAGTGTGGTCGGGTTTCATCCCGACAGGTTCGAGGTATTCAAAGAGCTGCTCTTTCACCCTGTAGAGGCCGCCGAAATAATCACTGTCGGGGCGTTGCAGACAATCCACAAATCCGATCTCTCCGTTGATGGTGCCTATGGTGCCGTTCTTAACCCACTCCATCTCGGCCTCTTTCAAGTTCATGGAAATGTAGAACGGGTATCCTTCGGACTTGGTCTTACGTCGTGGAGGTACAGTAACATTAGTGGTTATGGTGAAGACTTCCCAGTCCACATGGAAAGTGGCCTTGGTTACGATCTTTTGAATGGTGAAGGGGTAATCCGTGTTGTTGACAATGCGAAAATGGAAGTTGACGATAGACTTCTCAAAATTGGCGTGCATTCGGTTGGTTTTAACATCTACCCACTGCCTCATACCAGCCGATTGAATCTCGGTCGCTCGCTGCATGGCCTCTGTAGCTCGTCTCATCTCTACAGCCTGCCAACAAATCGCCCCAAACGTGACAAGTCCGACTGGAATGAGCCACCATTCAGGGGCTGCGTACCACTTTGGCGGGTCATCGTTGGCTGTTGCTGTATCTTTGGCGGCTTTATTTTCATTGTCGTTAACGCCGACCGCCCCCGACTTATTTCCTTGGGCGGTGGATGCGCTCTGGTTTTCTTGGGGAGTGGAGTGTGGCTGACTGGTAAGTATCGCTCGATGATGCAAAGAACGAACACAGCGACATAAACTCTCATAACGGACAAAGTGTATCACAAAAATACTTGACAATATCTCCTTTCTGTAATACATTTACTCACATGGCAAACGTACTCAGCGCCGAAACGCAAACCGCAATAATTGCAGCCTTGGCCGAAGGTTCCAGCATCCGCTCCATTGAGCGGATCACTGGCGTTCACCGCGATACGATCATGCGCTTAGGAGTCCGCATCGGTAAGGGATGCGCGATGCTAATGGATTCTAGGATGCAAGACTTAGGCTGCAACTACCTCCAGCTAGACGAAGTGTGGGGATTCATCGGCAAGAAAGAGCGGCACTGCCGGATAGATGACAACCCTGAATATGGTGACGTTTGGACGTTCTGCGCTATTGACTCCGAAACCAAGCTAGTGCCGTCGTTCAAGTGCGGAAAACGCAATGCGGAAACGGCGAATGCCTTCGTGCAGGACATTGCTAACCGCGTCCGCAATCGCGTGCAAATCTCTACCGATGCCCTAGGCGCATACCGCGAAGCTGTAGAAGGGGCCTTTGGCGCGGATGTAGATTATGGGCAGATCGTTAAAGTATACGTCCATGACTCGGCGCATCATCCAGAACGGCAATACAGCGCTCCATCATTCGCTTCTGCGTACCGTAGGCCGATTGCTGGCAATCCTGAGATGGAGCTAGTTTCTACCAGCCATGTCGAGCGGCTAAATGCGACCACGCGGCTACACGTAAAGCGTCTTTCTCGCCTCACGCTGGCATTCAGCAAGAAGTTTGAGAACTTCCAAGCAGCGGTTGCGCTTCACTTCGCCTATTACAACTTCGTGCGCCGTCACAGTACGCTTCGCTGCACTCCCGCAATGGCGGCTGGAATTGAGCGGGATTTCTGGACTGTGGCTGATTTAGTAGGGGCAGTATTGTGAGAGGAAAACAATATGGAAGATTTTAATTGGGTCACCGCGAGATGCCAGTGTTCTCCCGGCAAGGTATTCGAGAAACTCAAATCTCAGGTCGAAAACGATGTTAAAGAGCGCGAGTCCAGTCTTACGCAAGTACAGAAAGTGCGTTACAGATTCTCATTTATGCCGGGTCAGACTTCTTTCTCTGTGCTTGTCGAAGGAGAGAGTGGTATTCACGGAGCAGTGAAATTTAGCCTGACCGATACGGGTGTTACCGTATTCGATGAGCAAGGAGCGCTGATGTTCGGTGCTGATGTAACGATTAGCGACGAAGGAGAATGCAAAATGAAAGTTGATGGTGAAGAAAAGGAACTCTGGCAAGTTCGCAAGAAGGCGCTCGAACAACTGCTGTTCAGGAAATACTGAGTGGGTTACTTAGAGGAATTGCGAGATGTGATTCGCCGACTGCACGGCGCTGAGGCTACGCACATTGAAAGCGTGCCAGTGAAAGAGACGTTCAAGGGCGAGACGGTTTGGGAGGGGATTGTTGAGGTATTCGAGTTAACAGGACACGCGACGGCACACAGGGCATACGCATGGGCGCACGAGACCGATAACCCAGACAAACCGATCCGGCACGTTACAGTGTTACATCTTCATCCCATTAAATCAGCACAGGACGCGGTACGGGCCGCAATCATGCAAGAGGCGAGGAACCTTGGCACAGAAGAAAGCTAAAATCGGGCGTCCCAAACTACCGAAAGGCGAAGCAAAGGGCAAGATCGTGCCAGTGCGCTTCGCGCTGGACGATCTAAAGGCTATCGCGGCACGGGCGAAGGCAGCGGACCAAAACATCTCAGAATGGATTCGGAGCACGATTCATGCCACTCTCGAAGCGTGAAAACGTCAAAATTAGGACACTACCGAACAAAGGGCTTCGCACTAAGGCTCTGTGTGGTCGGCATCATTGTACGCTTTACAACTTGTAAGGCCCTCGAAAGGGACAGGCCCCCAAGTGACAACGTAGTGATAGCAAAACTTGGTGAAATGCTGTTTACCGAAAATATCACCGTACTCGACCGTCCCGTAAAAATTGAGAGTCTTGCGGTGGTTCCGGATTGCGTTCAGGTCGGCATCGCTGTAGTCAGGAGCCGGAATATCAATACCCATCCCAGCTTGACCTGGAAAGATTACGGCACGTCCGCTGAAATCCCGCTCAAGAGCGGAATCTCGTGGCAGTTCCATAAGGTCCCCGTCGATAAATAGTGAGTTCTTTTGAATGCTGGACACGAATGCTGGAGTCTTGCCGATGTTCGTTAGAGCGAGTTGGACCCTAACCGCAGTTCCGGGTGTGGTGTGCATGTGACGGACATTCATGGGCCCCACCCAAGCCCGCTGGTCTACCTTCATAGCCTGATCCATGGCGTACAACTGCATGAAATATATAAACGCGACCACAGTGCCGAGGAGGACACCCCAAAGAGAAAGGGCGGAGTCAGGAGGTCTGTACACGGAATGGTTCTCCTCTCTTGTGCAGTCGCTACTCTCACAGTGTGGAGATGGTGGAGCGGTTCGTCGTCAGCCACTACAACCGCCTTTTTCGCGGCCCCATGTTTTCTTTTGTTCTTGCCGTGCTGGGATCTCCACTGGTTACGCCCCCCCATCCAAGCGTAGGGGTTTCAAACTGGGGACGCCATGATCTTTGGAGCGAGGCCAAAAGTTTTCAAATTACACTAGAATAGTGTACACTGTTATCGTATGAAAAATATCACCTTGAGCGCGGAAGAAACCTTGATCGAACAGGCGCGACTGGTGGCGCGGGCACAGCACAAGACCTTGAACGCAGCCTTCCGCGAGTGGCTCGAGCAGTACGCGGCCCAGGCGGGCGGAGGCGCAGCTGTAGATGCGCTAATGCGACGTCTCCGGCATGTCCGTTCATCCGGCCCGTACACCCGAGACGAGATGAATGAGCGATAGATTCTTCCTCGACACGAACGTCTTCGTGTACACCTTCGACGTCAAAGCGCCCGCCAAGGCCAAGAAAGCCGCGCAGCTCATTCGCCGAGCTGCGGACACCGGGGAGGGAATCATCAGTTATCAGGTTGTGCAAGAGTTCTTCAGTGTTGCGTTCCGGCGGTTTGCCCAACCCATGAGCGTGGCCGAGGCGGAACAATACCTCACCACTGTGCTGCGACCTCTGCTGGCTGTGCACTCGTCGCCCGCCATCTATTTTGAGGCTTTGCGGGTCGCGGAGAAACACAGGATCTCGTGGTATGACTCGCTCATCGTCGCGGCGGCGCTGGAGGGTCAGTGCGATAAGCTCTACAGCGAGGATTTGCAGCACGGGCGAAAGATTGAAGGCCTTCGCATCGAGAATCCGTTCGCCTAACCCGCGTCCCGCATCTTTCCCTTCCCTGCTAGACTCAAATGTTTTGGAGGTAGCGGTTTTGCAGGCAGTCTATATTCTCTCCGCGGTGCGCACGCCGATTGGGAAGTTTGGCGGGTCGCTCGCATCGTTGACAGCGGCTGACCTCGGTGTGGTCGCTGCGAAGGCTGCGATGGAGCGCGCTGGAATCCATCCCGAGCAGGTGGAAGAAACCATCTTCGGCAACGCGCGTCAGGCCGGCGGCGGGCCGAATCCGGCGCGGCAGATTTCCATTCGCAGCGGCGTGCCCCAGGAAGTGCCGGGGTTCACGTTGAATAAGGCTTGTGCGTCGGGTCTTAAGTCCATTGCGCTGGCGTATCAGGCGATTCTGCTCGGCGATGCAAGTTGCATTCTGGCGGGCGGCACGGAATCCATGTCGCGGCTTCCTTACTATCTCGAGGCGCGCTGGGGCTATCGGCTGGGCAACCAGGAATTGGTTGACGGCATGTATCGCGACGGATTTTTTTGTCCCATGGCAAAGATGGTGATGGGTGAGACCGCGGAAGTGCTGGCGGAGCATTATAGAATTTCGCGCGAGGAGCAGGATGAATATGCGCTCATTTCGCAAACTCGCACTGCGCGCGCGATTGCGGCTGGGCGGTTTGACGCCGAAATAGTTCCGGTCAAGATTGAAGGCAAAAAGGGTGCAACCACTTTCTGCCGCGACGAACATCCGTTCCCGGATGCCAGCATGGAAAAGCTGGGTAAGCTGACTCCGGTATTTTCAAAGGCCGGGACAGTCACGGCAGGAAATTCCTCGGGAATCACCGACGGCGCGGCGGCCGTCGTTGTCGCGAGCGAATCATTCGTGAAAAAGAACAACCTGAAGCCCCTGGCGCGGATCTCGGCCGTCACATCGGCTGGAGTGGATCCTCGCACCATGGGGATCGGGCCCGTCCCAGCTTTGCGCAAGCTCGAAGAGAAGCACAACCTCAGGCTGCACGATTTTGGATTGATCGAATTGAACGAAGCCTTCGCCGCTCAGGTGATCGCCTGTGATCGCGAATTGAACTTCAACCGCGACCGGCTCAACGTGAACGGCGGTGCGATCGCGATTGGGCATCCCATCGGCTGCACCGGCACACGAATCACGGTGACTTTGGTGCACGAGATGATGAAGCGCAACACCCGTCGCGGCGTAGCCACACTCTGCATTAGCGGCGGGATGGGGATGGCGATGGCGTTGGAGAATGTGGTGTGAGGAGCGAACCGTCGTTTCGGTTGGCAATGGAACTCGATGCCGTCACGCTGCTGAAGTTCATGCGAGATTACTACGCTTACGATGGACACGGATTCGACGACAAGAAAGCCCGCGCCGCTTTGACTACCTTGCTGCGAGACCGCAATCTTGGGCGCGTGTGGCTCATTTTGGATGGAGAGGCATCGGTGGGCTATGTCGTGATTGCCTTCGGGTACAGTCTGGAGTGGTTGGGACGCGACGCGTTCGTCGACGAATTCTATCTGCTGCCCGCCTATCGCGGCTGCGGCTGGGGCCGTGCGACCATGACATTCGTAGAAGAGGCCGCCCGGTCGCTGGGCGTAACGGCGCTTCACCTTGAAGTAGTCCGACGAAATACTACAGCCTTGCAGGTTTATCGAAAGCTCGGTTTCAAGGAACACGAGAGCGCCCTGCTTTCGAAGTGGATCGCTCAGGATTTTTCAAAGCCCGAAGGCGAGACGAAAGCCGAATCGGCCTCGACTGATATCGTTCCCCCGTCCACTTGAAGGCGGTAAAGCGCGCTATACTTTCTACAGAGCTACCTGTAAGGAGACGAAATGCCCCTTTCCGCGGTAGTCGTTGACGATGAGCAGCTCGCGCGCGATGAACTCGCCTTCCTGCTCAAGAACACCGGCGACGTCAATGTGGTGGCGCAGGGGAAAAACGGTCTCGAAGCCATCAGCCTCATCAAAGAGCACAATCCTGATCTCATGTTTCTCGACGTCCAGATGCCAGGCCTTGACGGCTTTGGAGTGATCAAGAGGCTTCTCGATAAGAAGATCGCTCTGCCTAAGATTGTCTTCGCGACGGCTTTTGACCAGTATGCGGTAAAGGCGTTCGAAGTCAACGCGGTGGATTATCTTCTCAAGCCCTTCGACAAAAAGCGCGTCGCGCAGTCGGTGCAGAGGGCCCGCGCGCAGCAGGGGACGGAGGGCTTGCCAGCCGAAAAAATCGACAACCTCGTCCGCATGCTGCAGACGCCGAAGACCCAAAGCACGAAAATCTTGCTCAAAGCCGTCGGGCGAATGTTTCTGGTGGACCAGAAAGAAATTTGCTACGCCTCGATCGAGGATGGCGTAATCACGGTCGTGACTGCCGGAACCTCGAGCATGGAAGGACATTCAAACTGCCGGACCTTGGAAGAACTGCTCGCCAGCCTGGATCCAGGAATGTTTTGGCGGGCGCACCGGTCTTACCTGGTAAACATCAACCGCATTCGTGAGGTTGTGCCCTGGTTCAAGAGTTCTTATCAGTTGCGGATGGATGACAAGAAGCAAAGCGAAATTCCAGTCAGCCGCGCTCAAACCAAACGGCTGCGGGAATTGTTCGGACTCTGAGGCTCCCACCTCTGCGGCGCATCATCGGTTCTCCATCTGCCTGCCCTTATACAGACTCGATCACGTCGGTTCGGTTTAAGATGATCTTCAGGCGTGTCAGTCGGAGGGCAGCTGAGACTTAGGCCACCCTCCGGGGTGGGGGAAGATCAAACCGGAGAAAGATCAAACCGCCATAGCTTCCAGACCAGTGCGGTCGCGAATGACCAGCGTAGCTCCCTCGATCCGGATCAACCTCTTCTTCTTGAGATTACTGAGCAACCGCGTGACCGTCTCACGCGAGGAGCCGATTCTCTGCGCCATTTCCTCGTGGGTCATGGCGGATCGCAAATGTCCTTCGTTTGATTCCTGCAGCCCCCGCGGAGCACAGGACGACAACAACAACCGGGCCAGTTTTCCTGACGAGGAACGCGCCAGCACCAGATCATGGATGTCGCGATAGGCCCCCTGGAACTCGCGGCTGAGCCATGTTGCGGCGTGCACTCCGACTTCGCTCTCGTTCTGCAGAAGTGTCATGAAGTCCGTGCGACCGATAAAGTTTAACTGGCAGGCCGAAGCGGTTTCGGCGGTCATTTCGTAATCCGTTCCGGAAATGGCAGCGCTTAAACCCAGCACTTCACCCGCTTCCGCTTGTTTCAGGATCAGCACCTTACCGTCTTTGGATGTGGTTGAAAGCTTTACTTTGCCGGAGCACAGTACAAATATGCCCCTCGATGTCTGCCCCTCCACGAAAAGCAGAGCCCCCTCTGGCATGACGGTGTGGTGGCTGATCATGTCTACGGCCCTCATCACCGGGTTGGAGAAGCGGCAGAAAAAGCCTTCGCGACTTGCCTTGCAGCCCATGCAGCTCTCGATGATTTCGAGACCGTGGGGAGTTCTCATGCCTGCCTCCGTTGTTGAAGTTTGCCGGCGTTCCCGATCCGAGAGGACCAGTTCCGGAGATTTCTGCCCCATTCCTTGTGAATTTTCGAGTAGGGACTGAGCGTGAGGCCGAGCGCCGTCCAGCGGGTTGCGCGCGGCGGAAATAACTTCCCATGCGGCCCCGGTGTCGGAACGCCGTTCCCATTCGACTTTGCATGCAAACAGGTAAAGATAATCATTCAAACTTGGGTTGGTACGACAACGAACGTAATCGCCCAATTGATTCGGCCCCGTAACCAAACTAGAATCGGCTGGATCCTGGGGCCAAGCTTCATCAGGGTCGACTACCGCACCCAGCCATGCGTTACCTCCCAAAACGGTATGCGCCTTTGAGAACGGCTTAGCCGGCTCCGGCACCAAGCGCACCAAACTGTTCGGCGGAAAATTCCGAGCCACTAACACGGTTCACCCCTACTCCGGATGCGGCCAGATCATGACGAATGCACCACTCGTCGGTTCGCGTTCGGGAAACCCCCCGCTCAAATTTCTGCCGGATAGGAACGCCATTGCATTTGACGTTCCAAAATGGCCCCGCTCTTGTGGACGGTTAACTCCAAGAAAGAAGGACGATCCCGCGCAGATCACTAGATTTGGAAGCCGGTGTCTGCCGACTATTCGGCAGATCGGAGAAAGTTCGGCACCCTACGCTCACACCGTTCTACAGGTCATTACTCGGGCCTCGGCCCTAGTAGTCCTCGCGCGTAATGCCCAGACGCTTCATTTTCGACTGAAGCGTCGTGCGCTTTAGACCGAGCCGACGCGCAGCTCCTGTGGGTCCGGAGATAATCCCATGGGTCTCTCGCAGCACACGAATAATGGCTTCCCTTTCGCTTGCTTGCAAGGAGGGCTCTGCCGTATCTGCGGTCTCGGCATGAAACTCAGCCAGGGGCGCTCGTAAGGCGGTTCCGTCTGTAAGAATGACGGAGCGCTCAATGAAGTTTTCCAACTCTCGGACGTTGCCCGGCCAATGCCATTGCACGAGGGCGTCCATGGTCGCGCTGGGTATCGTCTCAATTGCATGATCCATACGGCTGGCAAATTTTCGAACAAAGTAGCGGACCAGCAGAGGAATGTCCTCGCGCCGCTCGCGCAGAGACGGAAGCCGAATCGGAAACACGTTCAAGCGATAGAACAGATCACTGCGAAACTGTTTCTGGGCAATGCTCCTCACTAAATCACGGTTGGTAGCGGCAATCAGGCGCAGGTCCACTTTGATTGTCCGCGTGCCTCCCAATCTTTCGAACTCATGGTCCTGCAGGACGCGAAGCAGCTTCGGTTGCATTTCAAGAGGAATTTCGCCGATCTCATCGAGGAAGAGTGTGCCCTGGTCGGCGAGTTCCAGCCGGCCGATCTTCTGGCTGACGGCGCCTGTAAACGCTCCTTTCTCATGCCCGAACAATTCGCTTTCCAACAGCCCGGTAGGAATCGCGGCACAATTCAAGGTAATAAAACTGCGGCCCTTTCGCTTGCTTGTGCGATGGATGGCGCGGGCCACAAGACCTTTCCCGGTGCCGGTTTCCCCCAGGATGAGCACCGTGGCATCGCTGGCAGAGATGATTGAGATCTGGTCAAGAACTTGCTTAAGAAGGGGACTCTCGCCAATAATTTCTTCGAAATGAAGTTGAGTTCGGGGTTCCCCTTCCAGGTAATGTCTTTCCTGTTTCAGCCGTTGCTTCAGCTGCTGGACCTCACGTGCGCTCCGTGCATTTTCTAGAGCGATCGCAAGTTGGGCCGCGACCTGGTTCAGGAGCGTGAGATCATCGCTATGAAACGCGTCCGTCCGAGTGCTTCCGAGTACCAGAACTCCCAGCGGCCCCTTGGGTCGCAGCAGTGGCACGCAACATAGAGACTTGAGTCCCTCGGAGGTCAGGTCAGCAGCGATCCGGGGGTCAAGCCCTTGCAGCTCAGCTCCGCTGAAGATTAGAGACGAACGCTGCTGCAAAGCCTTACCTCCCGGTCCCTTGGCGGTATGGATTTCGTCGCCGACGCCCAGATTTTTTCCCAGAGGGAAATCGATCGCCTGCCGAAGCAACTGCCCGGTCTTTTCGTCATGCAGCGCAAGGGCCGCATACTCCTGCCGCAAAACCCGGCGCAGATAGGCTGAGATCTGAGGAAAGATCTGCCGCATATCCCCGCTGGAGGCCAGTAAGCGGCCTGCCTCCATCAGCACCCCATGCCTTTTTTTCTCCTGACGCAACCTCTCGGAAACGCCTCGCAGCGATTCTTCGAGCTTCTTTTGTTCGGTAACTTCAACCGCAATGACGCCGATTTGTTTGACCGTGCCGGTCGCGTCTTTGATGGGAATGTAGTGCTCGATCCAGTGACCAGCCTCGGTCCGGGTGGGCAACATAAAGCTTATTTCGAGGTCCGCGATGGCTTGCCCCGTGGCCAACACCCGCCGGAACTGGGGCTCAATGATTTCGGCAAAGTCACCGAGTACGTCACGGACACTGCGCCCCAAGTGCTCACGGGCGGGCACTCCATTCATCTCGGCCATAGTTTCATTGATTGCGAGATACCGGAAGTCTTTATCCAAAATACATAGCCCCACTCGGGACGCTTTGAAATAAGCGGTCAATAACTGTTCCGACTCCATGAGCGCTTCCGGAGCAGAGAAGGAAACGATACTGCCTGACGAAGGGGGCTCACGGCGGACCCTATCCAAGATCCCGCGCGGCCGGTCGACCGGTCCCGCGCGAGCGCTGGAGGCGAGTTCCTCGGTTTGGGGGGCCCCTGTCTGCGCCTCGTCTGTCTTTGCGTGTTTTATCTTCAGTTCGTTGTCGGCGTGGGCTAGCTCAAGCGCCGGCGCAACGGTCGCAGCCACCTTTTCCAGCAGTTCGATGTCGCGCTGGCCAAAGGCTTGATCTTCACGCCGCGCGACCTTCAGCACTCCCACTGGCCCTTTTGCCGAAACAAGAGGAGATAAATATAAGCACCGGACTCCAAGTTCCATTCCATGCTTGACGGAGTCAAAAGGCAGCCCTGCAAGGCTGGAATAATCAAGCACCATACTGCGGCGGTTGCGGAAAGCTTGCCCGGCCAATGTCCCCTCAATCGGAGTCAGACCGTGAGGTGCCAACTTTGAGGCCATCTCTACGTCGGGCGTGTGCAGGCGCAAGGATTGTGAGATTTCGTCGTACAAGTAGACACCAACGTAAGCCTGCACCGCCCACCTCTGCATGGATCCAAGAATCGAGGCGAGCGACTTTTGCAAGTCCGTGCCGCGCGCGTCCGGACCACCAACCTCCAGCAGAAGCCGCAGCCGGCCTACTTCCTCTGCCAACGTTTCCTCTGCCAATGTGCTATCGATGCAAAGTGCCACCATCTCCGCGACGCGAGCTAGAAAGTAGCCGTCCTGATGGCCGAATGCGTGCATCCGTTTGCTGCCGAAACCGAGCGCCCCCAGCTTTTCGTGGAAGTTAGTCAAAGGGAGCACACAGTAGGACTGAACCTCCTGTTCGCGCAGCCATTGCAGTTCGGACTCGAATTGCTTCTCTGCGGTGAGACCATCGATGCAGGCAGCGGTTTGATTTCGCCACACCGACCCGACGATAGACTCCTCCACCGGCACTTCTAACGGCCCGTGCAGCCCCTGAGATCCCTCCCACAAATACATTTTCATAATTCTTTGCGGGGGGTCACAAATAGAGAACGTCAGCAGATCAAAGGAAAGGACAGATCGAAGATGGGGAGCAAGCTTCGGGAACAGTTCGCCGGGGTTTTGGCGACGACATACGATGTCGGCAATCCCCAGAAGTGCAGCGTGTCGCTGGGGATCCAGGTCAGTTTTCGACACATCAGAGGGGAACATCAATCACTCCCGCGGTTCTCCCCCTCATGAGACCCGCGAATACGCTCGCTAACTCTTTCATTATTATAAGCACAAGTTGCTGGTGCGTTGTCTCCCATCCTGGCAATTTCGTTTTTCGTAAAGCAGACATTTCTAGAATGGGAAGTCCCCCACCGCGTAACCCTTGAAGACCTTTGACTCGCGCAGCTTTGGAGCCGAGGGGAAAACTAAGGCCCCCAGGGTCTGCCGAGCCGACGAGCCTCGCCACCGCCCAACCCACTGAGTCATCGTTGTCGATGATCGCTCCGAGGGGAAACTTCGGCAAACCACCTCCCACAACCCAGGTCAAGAGTAAATGGGGGCAGCGGCCGAATCCATTGTGCGTTGGTATGGGTGCCTTTACTTTGGTAAAGATAAGCTTAACGAAGTGTTTATCGCTTTGAACTCATCGCTTTGATCTTCATCGCTTTGGACCAGGAATACCAATCTTCTCCGCCATCCTCACCAACTCTGGCAGCGAGTCCGCGCCCATCTTTTTCATGAGCTGGCTGCGATGGACCTTTATCGTCGCCTCGGTCGTTCCGATTTCAGCGGCGACTTGTTTGTTGAGCAAGCCCGAAACTACCAGGGGGAGCACTTCGCGCTCACGCGGAGTGAGCGATTCAAGACGCTGCCGGAGCGTGGCAATCTCGGCCTCGTGTTGTCTTCTCGTGCGGTCCCGCTCCAACGCCACTTGAATCGCATCCAGCAGATCCTGGTCGCGGAAGGGCTTGGTCAGGAACTCGACGGCTCCCGCTTTCATGGCCCGCACCGACATGGGGATATCGCCGTGGCCTGTGATAAAGATGATAGGAATGGGGACGTTGGCCTCAGCCAACTCGCGCTGAAGATCGAGTCCGCTTTCCCCGGGCAGCCTGACATCAAGGACCAGGCAACTCGGCGCATCCGGCCGTTTCGCTTGCAGAAACTCGCGCGGCGAGCCGAAGAGTTCGACTCTTAGGCCCACCGAGCGGATCAGGCTCTTAAGCGCATCGCGGATCGATGCATCGTCGTCCAGGACGAACACGATACTAGGCGGCTCGCTCATCTGACGTATCTGCCTTCGGCACATTGAATTGAAAAACCGTCCCGTGCGGAGACTCCGCAGTAAACCACAAGCGGCCGCCATGAGCCTCGACAATGGAACGGCCAACCGACAGTCCCATGCCAATGCCATAGGGCTTGGTGGTGAAGAATGGTTCGAAGATGTGGTCGGCTTGCTCGGGATCGACTCCTTCTCCCGAATCATGAACCTGGATCAGCACGCCATCCGGGTGTCTGGCCGACTTGATGCGCAACTCCCTCGGCCGATCGGTGATTGTGCTCATCGCATCGATGCCGTTCAGGATCAAGTTCAGCAGAACCTGCTGTAACTGCACGCGATCGCCAAGCACATTGGGGACATCCGGCGCCAGCTCTGTTTGAACCGTAACCCCGCCCTTTAGAAGTTCACTGTCGGCCAGAGTCAGTACGTCGCGGATGACCGCATTCACATCAAGCCGCTCCATCTGAGGTGGGCCTTTTTGCAGCAACGCGCGAATTCTCCCGATCACCTCGCTGGCCCGATTCGCCTCCCGGACAGTCCTCTCGATGGCTTCCCGAGCCTCCTCGAGATTGGGAGGTTGCCCAGCCAACCAGCGCAGAGATGCATTTCCATTCGTGACCACAGCCCCGAGTGGTTGGTTGATCTCATGGGCGATGGACGCCGTCAACGCCCCCATGGTCGCGATTCGAGTCACACGGGCCAACTCCGCATTCGACTGCTGCAACGCCTGTTCCGCTCTCTTGCGTTCCCGGATGTCCCGTGCAATCACTTCTATAGCGGGCAACCCCTCCCAGGAAATGGGAATCGCCGCAGCTTCTATCCGAACCGATGAACCATCAAGCGCGACGAGAACGCTCTCCATTGCAGGAGACGCGGTTCCGGTCTCGTAACAATACTGGACACGGCGCCTTATGGCCTTCCGGTAGTCCGGGTGAATAATCTCGGAAATATCCTTGCCCAAAAGCTGCTCAGGTTGCTGCGCCCCCAGCAGTCTCATGCAGGACGGATTCACGAAGACAATTTTATTTTCGATGTGAACCAGAATCGCGTCGGGAAGCTCCTCCACCAGTTTCCGGAACCTCTCTTCGCTGTCGGCAAGTTTGTCATTGACCGCCACAAGCTGGGCAGTTCGCTCAGTAACGCGACGCTCCAAGTCCTGGTTGAGCCGCTGAATTTCGGCGCTCGCTCGCCTGTCCACGGAAGATGTGATGATGGCGGCCACAATCACGATCGAGGTCACGATGGCAATTCCAGAGTTGCCAACGGGGGATATGCTCACGGCGTGGAAAAGGTCCGGCGTCGAGGCGGGGATGAAACTCGCGGCGGCCATGCCGGTGTAATGCATCGCGGAGATAGCGGCCCCCATCACGATGGCGCTGCCGAGCCTTCGCGGAACGCCCCCTCTGGTCTCCTCGCGCAGACCGAATGCCATCAGCAGCGCAATTAGAGAAAACAGGATTGCCAGCAAAATGGAGCAGGTCACAAGCAGTGGGGAGTATTGGGTGATGGCCGGCAATCTCATTGCCGCCATCATGATGTAGTGCAGGCCCGCAATACCGGTGCCCATAACGACGCTGCCGGTCAGGGCCTCAACCGGGCCCATTCTCTGGCGGCTTGTCACATACAGTGCGACAGCGGACGCGAAGATGGCCACCAAGAGTGCTGCCAGAGACGTCGGCCAGTGATACTCGACGGGTACTGGCAGGCGGAAGGCCAGCATCCCCTTGAGGTGCATCTCCCAGATACCGATGCCCATCGCAGTTGCGCCACCACTCAACCAAGCTAAGCGGACCCGGCCGCGTGCAGCGGTTACGCGTCCCGCAAGGTCGAGCGCGGCATAGGACGCAGCGATGGCGATCAACACCGAGCGCGCCACTTCGCCGTAGTCATAAGACCCGGGGAGCGCCGCATTTGCAGAGATCATCACAACGGATCCCTCGCCGCTATCGCGTACCTCAAGACTTATAGGCCGAACCGAAGTGCTGAAATACTAACTGCATGGCCCGAATTACGTGAACCGCCCGAGATCTGACACCAGGGGAACTGAAGCGTCTTACAGTGTACGCCCGTGCGTCAACCCCGAACATAGGGTTGCGACCGTACGAGCCAAGAAAATAAAAAAGAAGAAATCATTGCAAATCGCTGCAGACTGTCGTCGATGGCTCGGTAATATCTTGTCGACTAAGGGTATAATTTTCATGTGGCTCGCGGCTGGGAGAGTAAGTCGGTTGAACTGCAGCAGGACGATACCCGGTTCACGGAAGAGCCGAAGCGAGCCCTGAGCCTGGAACAAAGAAAAATCGAATCCCACAAAGAAGGATTGAAGCTCTCCCGTAGCCGGATTCTGGCGCAGCTTCAGTCTGCAACCAATCCTCGGTACCGTCAGATTCTGGAGCAGGCTCTCGCCGAGGTCGACGAACAGATCGCTCAACTGGGATAAATCAAGGCTTACCTACCAAACTGGGCTACCTTGGCTGCGTTACCTGGGTCGCCGACCTGAGTGCATCGAGCATGCTCCATTCCTGCCGTATAATGCGTTATCCCCATGAAAGCTTACGTTTACGTCTCGCTCAAGAAAAGTGTCCTCGATCCGCAAGGCAAAACGATCCAGGGCGCGTTGAAAAAGATGGGTTACAAAGGCCTGGAGGACGTTCGCCAGGGAAAGTATTTTGAACTTACTCTCGACGGCGGATTGAACCGGGAAGAAGCGCAAAACGAAGTCGAGCGGATTGCTCGCGAAGTTCTTACCAACCCGGTCATCGAAGAGTTCCGTTGTTCTCTCGCGGACTGAGTTTTGGAGTCCTCTCATGTGTGGCATTGTTGGCTATGTCGGCAAGAAGCAGGTAGTTCCGATTATCATCGAGGGATTAAGGCGACTCGAATACCGCGGCTATGACTCGGCTGGAATTGCCGTTGCGGGCAATGGCGATGGCCTGCAGTTGCGGCGCGCCGAAGGCAAGCTGCGCAACTTGGAAGAAGCAATCCGCCTCAAACCCCTGGACGGCAGCTATGGCATCGGCCACACTCGCTGGGCCACCCACGGGCGTCCCACCGAAGAAAACGCTCATCCCCACCGCGACTGTACGGGAAAAATTGTCGTCGTACACAACGGCATCGTCGAGAATTATCTCAGCCTCAAGAAAAAGCTGATCGAAGAAGGCCACGCATTCTCGACCGAAACCGATACCGAAGTCATCGCTCACCTGATTGAAAAACACCTTTTCAAAACCGGCAACGGCCACCACCCCACTCTGGAAGAAGCCGTCCGCCGGACCGTGAAAGAACTTGCCGGAGTCTTCGCGATGGCCGTGATGTCGGTCGACGATCCGAATAAGATCGTGGCGGCGCGCAATGGCCCTCCGCTCGTTGTTGGCTTGGGCAATGACGAATATTTTGTCGCATCCGACGTGCCGGCGATCCTCTATCACACGCGCGACATCTTTTTTCTTGCCGATGGCGATCTGGCCGTGGTTACCCTTTCAGGCGTGCAGTTGACAGACTTTGACGGAAAGCCCATTCGGCGCCAGGTGCAGCACGTGACCTGGGATCCGATCATGGCGGAAAAGGGCGGCTTCAAGCACTTCATGCTCAAAGAAATTTATGAGCAGCCCCGCGCCGTCCGCGACACTACCCTGGGACGCATTTCGCTCGACACCGGCCACATCTTTCTCGATGAAATGCAAATCAGCGACGACGAATTCGGTGCCGCGAAAAAGATCAACATCGTGGCCTGCGGAACCAGTTGGCATGCCGGGCAAGCCGGCAAGTTCATGATTGAGGGTCTCTCCCGCGTGCCGGTTGAGGTGGATTACGCCAGCGAGTGGCGATACCGCGATCCCATTGTCAATCCCGACACGATCACGCTGGTGATCTCGCAATCCGGCGAAACCGCCGATACCATCGCCGCCCAACGCGAGGCTAAAGCGAAAGGCTCGAAGACTCTGGCGATTTGCAATGTCGTTGGCTCGATGATCACCCGCGAAGCCGCCGGAACTATCTACACTCACGCCGGACCCGAGATCGGCGTGGCCTCGACCAAAGCTTTCACCGGCCAACTCACCGCCCTTTATCTCTTCGCTCTTTATGTCGCGCAGGTGCGAGGCGCCATGACGGCCGAACAAACTCGCAAAGCCGCCGAGGAGCTTACTCTCATTCCCGGCAAGCTTGAGAACATTCTGACTCACGACGAAAAATGCGAAGAACTGGCCAAGCGATTCCAGCGTGCGCAGGATTTCCTTTTTCTTGGCCGCGGCATTCACTATCCCATCGCTCTCGAAGGCGCCCTGAAGCTGAAAGAAATCTCCTACATCCACGCCGAGGGATATCCGGCGGGCGAAATGAAGCATGGTCCCAACGCGCTAATCGACGAAAATCTACCCGTCGTTATCGTCGCCACAAGAGACGCCAACAATCCCGATTCGATGGTGCGCTACGAGAAGACGATGTCAAACCTGAAGGAAGTAAAGGCGCGCTCCGGTGTCGTCATCGCGCTGGCCACCGAAGGCGACGAAGAAATCAAAGAAGCTGCCGATTACGTCCTCTATGTTCCCGCCGCTCCGGAAGAACTTTCACCCATCCTGGAAATTGTTCCGCTGCAGTTGCTGGCTTATCACATCGCGGTGCGGAGAGGGTGTGACGTAGATCAGCCCAGGAATCTGGCCAAGTCAGTGACCGTCGAGTAGCAATTTGATGGGCTTTTGGGTGGCGCAGCGCTTCCAGCGCTGCGGTTCACGCAGTCAAACTCGCCGGCTTTTAGCCCCCTGAGGGACCTTATCCGTCACGAATCCCGTCCAGTCCGCCCACCTCAGCGGCTTCGATATCGGTGTGGCAAAAATCATCCCCTTTGAATAGCAACGTCTCGCCCTTCTCCTTCGCCAGCGCATAGGAGAAGCAGTCGCCAAAATTGAGGCCCGCGTGATGGCGGCCTTTGCCAAAATCGCGATACGCCTCGCGGGCAATGCGCGCCTGGTTCAACGTTACCGGCTCGACGGCGATCTGGAGATCGCGCAATAAGTCATCGAGTCGTCGGCTAAGAATGGGATTTCGGTTGCTGTCGACGACCACGGCAGCCTCGACATAGCTCACCGCCGACATGCGGCGTACGTGAGGGCGCCCCAAGGCCTCCGCGAGCGCGGCAGCGTCTGGTTCATCTCGCAGTACTGCGATCATCACCGATGTGTCGATGATCACTTGGGCAAACCCTTTTCGTCGTATAACATTTCGCCATGATCCATCGAGCGGTACGGTTCTTTCCATAAGGGAGCGCATTCCCTGCCGATCTTCAGCAGCCTCTCCGCCAACCCGCCGTTCTTGGTTTTGCGCACCCGTTCCAGCCTCTCTCGGACCGCCTTGTCCACGGCGGCAGTCATGCTCTCGCCTGTCAGCCGTGCCAACTCCCGCACCAAGCGGTGGGTTTTCTCGTTCTTGATATTTAGGCTCATGTCTACCCTTCTACTATAAGAATTCTGCCATTCTACCATACGGGAATTACACCGATCAATCTCTTGTCCTTCCCCGCGAGGGCGGATTTGACCGTAAGGTCCGTTTTTCGTAACAAGAGTCAAATTTCTGAGGAAGGGGCCCGTGCCGGATGTAACCTCCTCCAGACCGACGGAAGATACGCGCTCAGAAGGGGAATAAGCAAATGTCTCCACGAAGAGAAATTTTTCTTCTCGCTTTCGCCCTGGCAGTTTCCGCCCCAGTTACTTTTGGTAAGGACAACGCAGTCGACTGCCATAGTAAGGCGTTGCCCTTGCCAACCTACTTCGTCGATCCGACGGCGACCAAGCTGGGGGATGTGGAGATTAAGAATCAGGTTTATGTGGCGCCGTTTGCCGTTCTGAACGCGGGCACAAACCACATCCTGGTCGACGAAGAGTCGGACGTACAGGATAGCGTCAACGTAAACGCATCCGCTGGGCCCCTTGTGATCGGCAAGAAGGCAATCCTTGCTCACGGGGCCACAGTGAAGAGCAACCCGAATCCCAAAATACCCGAGTTCCAGCCGGCAATCGGCATTGGTGGCGTATGCCCCGGCGCCAGCCCTTGCCCCTCGTTCGTGGGGTTCAACGCCGAAGTTGACGGCGGGATCGTCCAAATGGATGCGATGGTGGGAGCCCTGGCACGCGTCGGGCCCGGAGTCACGATCCCATCGGGCCGTAAAGTCAAACCCGGCAAGAACGTGACTTCGGACAAAGACGTGATGGTGCTGACAGACCCCATCGACAGTGACGACCGAAAGTTTATGGATGGCGTGATCGACGTCAATGTTGGTCTTGCGAGAGGATATGCAGAACTCGGGAATTTTGATCCCACTCAGGTGGAAGGGATCAATTGCAATCCCCGCACTTCATCCGTTCCAGAAAGCGTTGCCCCGGTCCTGGACGGACAAGGACAGAGGCAAGTGCCGTCGTTCCTTGACCGCATCATCGGCCACGTGATACTCCCCGACGAGACATTGGAGAACCTCGAAGAGGTGATGACTGAGAAGGGAATCTCGCTCCGTGGAGATGAAGGCATTCCTTTGAGGATCGGCTCTATTCTAAGAATCTCCAATGGGGCTACATTTCACGCTCTGAAGGGCACGAGCATCGTACTGGGGCCTGAAGGAACATACGGCCGCTACAGTATTGTGCATGGCGGAAGCCACAGAACCACGACAACCGGCAACAGGTTCAGCCTCGGAGAGCGCGCCGTCTTCTATGATTCAACGGCCCCCGCGAATTGCACGATACCGGCTAGGACATTTATCTATAACTCGGACTTGACCGCGGATGACTGCGAGAAGATCAAGGATCACCAAGTTTGGGAGAAAGGAAAATTCCAGTGGAAGGTTGACTGGTAAGAGACAAGGCAATCTCTGCTAACCTCTCAAACAGTTATCCGTCTCTGAGTTACGTAGTGGTGCGTTTGGAACTCTTTGTCCAAGGAATAGATGCCCTCCATGAAGCAAGCTTCCGCTCTCGCTCTGTTCTTGATCTGTGCCGGCGCGCTCTTCGCTCAGACCGGTGCCAGCACGCCGCAAACTTTTTCGCTGATTCCGGGACTCGACAAGAGTCTGATAGATACCACCGCTGACCCGTGCGTCGATTTTTATCAATACGCATGTGGCAACTGGAGCAAGCTGCATCCGATTCCCAACGATTCTCCGTACTCCGACCAGTTCTACAACCTCGACCAGTACAACCGTCAGGTGCTGCGCGGAATTCTCGAGAAGGCTTGGGCGGACGATGCGTCGCGCGACGCGACTAGTCAGAAGATTGGCGACTATTACGCAAGTTGCATGGATGAAGCGGCGATCCAGCGGAAAGGGCTGTCCCCGCTGCAGCCGGAGCTCGATCGCATCAACGCGCTTAGCAGCAAGGGTCAGTTGCCGGATCTACTGGCGCACTTTCAGCTGATCAATGTGAATGCGTTTCTGGGATTTGGATCGCAGCAGGATTACAAGGACGCGACCCGATCCATCGCGGCCGCCAGCCAAAACGGACTCGGGCTTCCGGAGAAGGACTACTACTTACGCACGGGGGCCAAAGACGAAGAGATTCGCAAGCAGTATGTGCAGCACGTCACCAATGTGCTCAAGCTCCTTGGGTCCAGCGAGACCCAAGCGGCGGCTGACGCAGCGGCGATTATGAAGCTGGAAACAGCGCTGGCGAAAGTGTCGCTTGACGTCACGTCGCAGCGCGACCCGCACAATGTCTATCACATGATGCCGAACAAGGACCTGCAGGCGCTGACACCGGTCTTCAATTGGGAGCGTTTTTATTCTGCGAGCGGATCGCCCGGGTTTGCGGAGATCAACGTCGCCGAGCCGGAATTTTTCAAAGGGATGAACCAGGTCATCAGCCAGACGGATCTTCCCACGATTAAAGCGTACTTGCGTTGGCAACTGGTCAGTTCGATTGCAGGTACGGTTTTTCCCAAGACGTTGGATGACGAGAAATTCGATTTTGGCGGACGCAAACTGGCTGGCATTCCCGAGCAGGAGCCGCGCTGGAAGCGGTGCGTGCAGAGCACAGACGGAGCCCTGCCGGAAGCGTTAGGCAAAGCTTACGTCGACCAGCAGTTTCCCGCCACGAGTAAGGAAAAGGCAGTGCAGATGATTCAAGACATCGAAGCCGCCATGGATCGCGACATCGATTCGCTGGACTGGATGAGCGCGGCCACGAAAGCACGCGCCAAAGAGAAGCTTCACCTGATCGCGAATAAAGTTGGCTATCCCGATAAGTGGCGCGACTACTCGAAGCTAGAGATCGTTCGCGACGACGCCTTTGGAAACAATATAAGGGCAGCTGAGTTTGAGTCGCGACGGCAGCTGGCAAAGATCGGGAAGCCAGTGGATCGGCAAGAGTGGATTACGTCGACTCCCACCGTGAACGCCTACTACAACCCCAGTATGAATGACATCAATTTCCCTGCCGGAATATTGCAACTTGCCTTTTTCGATGCCACCCAGCCCGACGCCCTGAACTACGGGCACATTGGATTGTTCATGGGACACGAAATTACGCATGGCTTTGACGATCAGGGACGGCAGTTCGACGGACACGGAAATCTGGCAGACTGGTGGACCAAGGAAGATGGCGACAAGTTCACGCAGAAGGCACAGTGCATTGTCGACGAGTACGCGCAGTTCAGAGTCGGAGACACCAAGCTGAACGGCAAACTCACCCTCGGCGAGAACACAGCGGACAACGGTGGGCTGCGGCTGGCTTATATGGCGTTCCTGGCGCGAGCGGCGCAAGAAGGAATCGATCTCGATAACAAATCCGGGGAGGGTTACACCCCAGTGCAAGAAATGTTCGTGGGATTCGCCCAGGACTGGTGTGCGCAATGGCGCCCCGAACTAGAGCGGCTTGTGGCGACGACCGATCCTCATTCTCCAGACCGCTTCCGGGCGAACGGCGTGCTAGTGAATATGCCCGAGTTCGGGAAGGCATTCGGCTGTAGGGTGGGACAGCCGATGGCGCCGCCGAAGACGTGCCGGGTTTGGTAGGAATCAACAGATGTCTGGAGTCCCAACTTCCGGCGTGGCCGATCCACAGAATTAAGATCCGCAGAATTATTTGATCATTTACCAGCAGCCGCCATCAGGCCGCTAACGCCGCCCAGAAGTTTCTCCGCCGCTTCACCTGGATCGTCGGTGGCAAAATTCTCGTCTAAAATCAGCAGTCCTACCGACGGATCAATTTCTTCCAGAGCTTTCCGAATCGGTTTGCCGTGCACGGATTGGATGCGCGCAGAAACCACCACCAATTTTGCTTTGGTTGCCTTGAGCAGGATTTGCGCGTCGTCGATCGACGTAGTGGTCAAGGCGTTGTATCCGGCACTGCACAGCACTTCTCTCAGGAACGTGCACACATCGGTGGAGGCGTAGACGCAGAGCAGCCGCTGCCTTGAGTCCCCAGTCTTTCCTCGCGAGTATCGCGATCCTAAATAAGCGGCCGTGATCGCCTCTTCGATCGAATCGTAGACTTCAAATTGCGCCAGCAGGTTGGTCAGTTTTAGCACCCTGTAGACCTTAGGGGGCACGCCGGTGAGTTTGACGTCTCCACCTTTTGATCTTGCGGCCTGCACCAGGCGCATCAGCGCACCTAATCCGCTGCTGTCGACGAACTCCACTTGATCGAGTTGCAGCACCACGTCGCCGTACTTTTCGATGGCGTCCGCCACGCGTGCGTGAAGCGTAAAGACTTCATTTCCCGCGACGATCCGCCCGTGACACTGCATGAGCAGGACATCGCCGACAGGGCGGCTCTCGAGTCGCAACTGCATCACGCCTCCTCACTTTAGATTATGACTGAACAGCGCATGACTGAGCCGAGTATGACTGAACCGCGACTGCGTCGGCCCCGGGCCGTCCCGCTCGGCTCCGCTTTCAGACGATGCGGAGGGGCGGTACCGTCCGGCCTGATCACGGTGCGCGAATCTTACTTCGGTAAAGCTGGCGAGTCAATGAGAGTGGGTTGAATGAGCCGCGAGCACCGTCCTCAGCCGCGACAAGACAGCCGCCAACCCTGCGATGGCAATTCCCCAAATGGTGAAGGCAACATTCACTACCCACGCCGGCGCCGCGCCCACTCTTCGCAGCAAAAATGGAAGAAAATTCCAGGTCGTGATGTGAACATAATCCCACGGGTCTTGCGTCATGGATTCGTTGTTCAATCCCCAGGCCTCCATTTTGCCCAGAGCAAACGCAGCGATGTTCTTGAAGCGCAGGGCGATCACGAACGTGGGATGGCCCAGCGTCTCCATCTGATAAATTTCGAGCGGAAGCCAGAACGCGAGCGACGCAAGCTGGATGACCAGGCTGATGGCGATCAATACCATTCCAACGCGCCAAATCCCCCTGCCCAAACTTTCGCGATAGCGCAATAACAACGGCACCGCGAGTAGAGTCGCCAGTTCCGCCGAGGTCGAAACATAACGATCGCCCCAGGCATGGTCGCCCGTCCAGTACGTATAGCGCGCGTAAAAAGTGATGTAGCCGAATAGCAGCAGAACAGAAGTCACGGCATAGGCGCGGACTTCCGGGAGGAGACGTCTCCACAGCAGCACAAGGATTAGCAGAGCAAGTACGAGCATTGGGTCAAAAAGGAAAATTGATTTTTCGGGCTTGAAGAGCGCACCTAAAAACCCCTCGTGAAATGGAGTGCTCCACGGGAAGTTGGGGGGCAGCGTCGGATCGTTAAGGCGCTGCTCTCTCGCGAAAATCGGGATGTAGGTGATGGTGAACGACCCGAAGCGGTAGAAGTTGTAGAGACGCTCGGCGAGCAGAAAGAACGCGTAAACCGGCGCGGCGATCTTGCAATAAGCCAGCAGCCGCTGCCACAGCTCACGACCCCGCACCTGCTCGAACCAGACCACGGCCAACAAGAAGAAGCCCCCTGCTACCAGGTCGAGGCCGGTGGTCAAACGAGTCAGCAGGTTAAGGCCAAGCGCGGCCGAGCCGATCAAGAGCACCCGGCGCCCGCCCGTGCGCAACCATTCGTATTGGTAGGAAAACCCCACCAGAGTCAGAAGCATGATGTAGTTGTTCTCCATCATGTTCTGGGTATAGTGGAGGTGCGTGGTGCAAAACAGCAGTGCCAGCACACCTGCTACGGATTCTTTCCCGCTGAAATTCAACTGCGCGAGCAGTCGGAAGACGATCAACGCAGTCAGGACGTTGATTAGGATGTTCGTGCTGTAGCTGACGATAATGCTGCGCACCGCGGGGTCTTCCTCGTATCCGGAAAATATGTGCCAGTGCGCGATCCACGTGGCAATCAGATCCGCAGGGAGCATGAGTAAAGACTGTCCAATGCCATACCAGCTATAAAGCCGGCCACCGCGGCCGTGCAGGCCGAAATCGGGATAGTCGCCGGGAAATACTTGTGGCTGAGAGGTCCATAGCCAGTGCGTGGTCTGAAGCCGATAGGTAGTGTCAGCTGTTCCGAGTTCTCCAGACTGCACTACGAACGCGAGCAGCCCAGCGGTTAGGCATAAGAGGAATAGAGGATCACGGAGCCAGTGGCCGAGACGAGAAGTCATTCGTTGCGATGGTAATACAAAGCGGAGTTAGACCTCACACGTCAGACCTCAGGGAGATCGGTATCCGTTTCCCTACATTTTTCGTTTGACGCGATAGACTGTAGCGGGAAAGATTCATGCCAGCGTGCTCATCTTGCGGTACCGATATCCCTGTAAACGGCCGCTTCTGCTCGGCGTGCGGAACGCCAAGTAACACCGACGACGTTGCCACGCTCGACTTCGCCACCGCAACCTCGCCGCTGCCGCCGCGTCCTGCTTCCTCATCTTCTTCGCGGTCGCCTTCTCGTCCATCCAGTTCGGCCGAATATCTCAGTGAAGGCCGCTTCCTGCCGGGCCGCCTCCTTGCCGGACGTTACCGCATCATCGCGCTTCTTGGAAAAGGTGGCATGGGCGAGGTTTACCGCGCCGACGATCTCACGCTGGGGCAGCCCGTCGCTCTCAAGTTTCTGCCCGACGAAGCGGCACGCGACCAAGGACTGCTCGAGCGTTTTAAGAATGAAGTGCGCATCGCGCGGCGTGTTTCGCATCCTAACGTTTGCCGGGTGTACGACGTAGGCGACGTGGAGGGTCATAACTTTTTCACTATGGAGTACGTCGATGGCGAAGACCTGGCGTCGCTGCTCCGCCGCATTGGCCGTCTTCCCGAAGATAAGGCTCTCGACATCGCACGCCAACTCTGCGCCGGATTGGCCACCGCCCATACCAAAGGCGTGCTTCATCGCGACCTGAAGCCCGCGAACATCATGCTGGACGGACGTGGACAGGTGGTGATCACCGATTTTGGATTGGCTGGAGTTGCCGATCAAATTCACGGAGCAGAGGTGCGCAGCGGGACGCCAGCTTACATGGCTCCCGAGCAACTCGCGGGAAAAGAAGTCAGCACACGCAGCGATATTTATTCTCTGGGACTGGTGTTGTATGAGGTGTTCACCGGCAAGCGCGCATTCTCGGAAAAACCCGCCGACAAGGTGCGTGCGAGCGGCGACCGAACATTAAGCCGTCCCTCGTCGGTGGTCAAAGATCTCAATCCAGTCATCGAGCGCGTGATCCTGCGCTGCCTCGAGACGGAGCCTTCTGCGCGGCCGGCCACGGTTCTCAGCGTGGCTGCCGCGCTGCCCGGCGGCGATCCGCTGGCAGCGGCGTTGGCGGCGGGCGAAACTCCTTCGCCGCAGCTGGTGGCCGCCTCGGGCGAAACCGCCGGTCTTCGATCACGAGTCGCGGTCGCGTGCTTCGCCGCGGTGCTGGCGGCATTGGGTTTGGTCACTTTTCTAGGCATTCATTACATCGGGCTGCAGAAAATGCAGCTGGAGCTGACTCCCGAGGTGCTTAGACAAAAGGCGCGCGAAATCATCGCTCAGCTCGGATATCCGGAGCGGCCTGCTGACAGCGCCTTCGATCTGCGATACGACGGCGACTTCCAGGATTACGTAGAGAAGAACGACAAACCACGACCCAATTGGGATGCGGTCCTCGGCGCGCGGCCTTCGCTGCTCGCATATTGGTACCGGCAGAGTCCCGACGACATGGTCGCGCAGGGCTTTCGCGACCAGTTACTCAATCCTGGCATTGTGACGGAGAGCGATCCTCCGACGACTCTTTCGGGGATGATTAATGTAGAACTCGATCCGCAGGGGCGACTCACTTATTTCCAGGCGATTCCGCCGCAAAAGGATAGTTCGAGTGCGCAGCCGGAGCCGTTTGATTGGAATGTTTTCTTTTCTGCGGCCGGGCTCGATCTCTCGCAGTTCAAAAAAACGGAGCCGGCTTGGAACTCGCTGGCCAACTCTGACGCGCGAATGGCATGGACCGGCGCTTGGCCTGGGACGACTCGCCCGCTTCGCGTGGAAGCAGCTGGGTGGCAAGGCAAACCTGTTTTCTTCTCGCTGGTCGGAGACTGGACGAAACCGGATCGCATGAAAATCCCGGAATCGACTGGAACGAAGGTGCAACAGGCCATCACAATTGTTTTGTTCCTGGCTTTGTTTTTTGGCGCGATGCGCCTGGCGCGGCAGAACTATCGCCAGGGACGCGGCGATCGCGACGGCGCTTTGCGTCTGGCCGCGGTAATGTTTGCGCTCGAGATTCTGTTGTGGCTGTGTCGAAGTCACATAGTTGCCGGCATCGACATCCTTCTCCTGCTCATCCTCGCTGTCAGCACAGGCCTGTTTGTCTCCGGCACAACATGGATGCTGTACCTTGCGCTCGAACCGTGGGTGCGGCGGCGCTGGCCGCAAACCATTATTTCGTGGAGCCGACTGCTGTCGGGCCAGTTTCGCGATCCGTTGGTGGGGCGCGACATTTTGTTTGGCGTGATGCTGGGAGTTCTCTGGATTCTTATCATTCAGATCCGGTCGATCGTTACGATCCACATGGGAGCCGTACCCAGTCTCGGTCAAATCGAGTATCTTGCTGGCGGGCGTGAGGCGTTGGGCGCGTGGCTTACGCAAATTCCCAGTTCGATTCTGGGAACGCTGGGGTTCTTCTTCCTGCTCCTCGGACTGAAGATTGTGCTCCGCAAAGATTGGCTGGCCGCGATTGCCTTCGTTGCCCTCTACGCGCTCCCTCAAGGACTTACTTCGTCTCACGTTGCGGTGGATTTGCTGACGTGGACTCTCGTTTACGCCATCGCTGTGCTCATTGTCTATCGCTTCGGACTCATCCCGCTGGCCTGCGCCATCTTTACGGTCAACATGCTGTCGAATGTCCCGTTCACCGCCGATTTCTCCGCATGGTATATGAGCACGTTCATTCTGACCCTGCTCAGCGTGGTAGCGCTGGCTGGTTGGGGGTTTTACCACTCACTCGGCGGAGAACCATTGTGGCATGTAGAAATGGAATGAATGGTTTTTTTTGAGTCAGCTCTGCGCACGGCGGGCGGCTGTGAAGCTTAACCCACCACTCTTGATCTCTTTAACTCGTCGGAGGCGATTCTGGCGGACATCTTCTCGACCTTGAGGTTGCGCAGGTCTTGTCACCGCGCCTCGCGCTCTTCGCGAATCAGGCGAGCGGCGTCGAGTTCAACTGTAATCGCCTTGCGCGTCCGCAGGCGGTTGCGCAATTCCGCCAGCGTCGGCCGCTCGGCGAGTTCCCTGATCTCTGCCAGCAAGTAGTCTGACAGTGACATACCTGCCATGGCGGCACGGGCTTTGAGGCTGCGATGCAAGGCATCCGGTACGTTCCGAAGCTGGATCATTTTCGGCATGTGGATAGCGTACTTTCATGTAGAGCACATGTAAATGCTTTAACTGGCAGAAGGGAAGGATCGCCATCCCGGACCGCTGGTGCGGCCCGCAAGGCTGCAAGCCAAGGGCTCGACGAACTTTGGAGCATATCTTTGCGTGCCCCTCTCAGCTTCGCGACTCTGCCAAACTGCAGCGAAGGAGAAAATCATGTTCAATTACCGCATGGCGCAACTGTCTGCATCGCTTACACTCGTCGGCTCATTTCTAGTGTTCTATGCCTTTCAAACCACATCCACTGGGTTTCTTGTCTACACACACGGCAGGCAGGGGGAATCCGCGATGTGTGTCGGCGATCCGCCACGTTCCATGCTTGCAATTGGACCCAACGGAGAATTCGTAATGGGAATGCGAGGGCTTGACCGTTCATGCTCGCAAGGAAAGAATTTTGCAGTGATCAATACGAACTCCCCTGGCCTCGCCCGCCTGGGCTGGATAATGATCGTTTCGGGCTTCGTTTTACATGTCTTTTCGATAGAAAGACCTCTCCCGACCCAGGCAGAAAGGAAGCGTTTGATGAAGTTGAGAAAGCTTCTGGCCTCCGAGGTTCCCGGACTTGATCGCGGCGTTTTGTCTTACCGAGTGAATTGCAGTTTCGACGCGTTCCGCACTTTACTATTTGGGTTCTTCGGGCACATCCTCCGGCCACCGCTGGGCGCCGTGCAACACGCGCAGAATCCTCACGCCGTCTCCCTGAATCCGGTAGGCAACGATGTACGGCGTGCGGCCGATTACGAGTTCCCGCCTTCCGTCAACGCGGCCTGGGCGGCCGCCCTGCGGAAACCGCGCTAGGTTTTCAACCTGTTCCTGGATTCGGCCGTCCACGGCAATGGCGGCTTGCGGGCTGTCCTCCTCGATGTAGTCGAAAATCGCGTTGCGTCGGCCAGGGCGTAGGCGGACCATTCCAGCCGCATTCGTCTGCGCATGAGGGATTATCGCGCTTTGCGCAGCGCGGCGGCTCGCCGTTTGGCGAAATGCGCTTCTACCTTTTTATGCGGGATGTCCGGGCGCGGATCGTCCAGCGCTTCTTGCACTTTGGCGCGGAACCAGGCGTCGTGTGCTGCAGTATCCACGGTTAGTTCGAACGGGAGTGCTCCTTCGTTGGCGGTCCGCGTCAGCAGAATGCGCACTGCTTCCGAGACGGTGACTCCCAACTCTTCCAGCACCGCGGCCGCGCGTTTTTTCACGGCGGGATCGATCCGGGTTTGCACTAAGGCGTTTGCAGGCATGGCAAGCTTCCAAGCCTATTGTACTTCATTTGAATTACAATGCCATTCAGGCTTAGCTTTGAGCAGGAAGTCTCACGGTTTCTTAAACAGGGCCGCCCTGACTTGCTGCCACGGAATGACATCGGAGGGATTCTGCTCGTGCCGGGCGATGCGATAATCAAACCTTTCCCACAGCGTATCGAGCAGCTCTGCCTTCTCCGCGGGGATAGGCTATTTATCTGGCTCCGCAAGTCGCTCATATGCCCATAACCGTAGCGCGGTTTCCCCGCTCATGCAAGCACGCAAACCCCCACTCGAATGGGCCAACTCGACCACCCGACAGCTTTATCTCAACCCCTCGAACCTAAGGTGCATCTGACTTCCTGATACTTTTCGCGGACTTGGCGGGACATTTGTGATCTGGCCGACTTCCCCATGGCGCGTTAAAACACGTTATGCGGGCCTCCGCCAAAAGCGTCCTTCTTCTACTTCTGATACGGCTCGTCGCCATTCCAGGCGCGGCCCAACACTCCGACCTTCGCTACGACGCAGGGGCTGTTCATACCTTAACTCGGGACGAAGGCCTGGCCGTTCTCGGGGCGGCGCTCGATTTCCGCCACTATCGCGGCTCCGAATCTGATTGTTCCCATTTCGTCCACGTACTTTACCAGCGCGCAGGCTTCCCCTACGCTTACGCCCCATCGATTGACCTTTATTCAGGCATCGACCAATTCCAGCGCGTAACCACTCCGCAAGCCGGCGACCTCGCGGTGTGGCGTGGACACGCCGGCATTGTGGTCAATCCAGGACAGCATTCTTTTTTCAGCCTGCTGCGTTCCGGAGCGGGAGTCGAGTCCTACGACTCGCCGTATTGGAGACGCCGCGGACATCCGCGGTTCTTCCGTTATGTCAAAGGGAATCCCGGTATTGGGCTCGCGACTTCGTTGCGCAACGCCAGCCTTAAACCCACGGCTGGAGAGGATGCCGACTCTGCGCGAGCCGCCAATGATAACGATCCGAAGCGGAGCGAACAGTTCTCAAATGAAGGCAGGTCTTCGGCAAGGCTTGCCGACACACAACCGGCGATTCCGGTCATTCCTCAGATTGTAGTGCTGAACTCGCCTCACCCAACGCCGGACCAGGTCCGAACGGCTTTCTTGCAGTCCTGCGCAGATTCTGGGCAGAGCCTCGGTGGACGGGACCTCTTCAAGCCAGATCAACCGCTGGTTATCTTCGACCATTTCACCGTAAGAAAGTTGCACCTCTCGGGAACACAAGGCTGGGCAGAAGTTGAGATCAATGAGCTGGTTTCCGTCACTGCGGGCAGATCTGAGGTGCACAACCATCCGGAGCGGCAACGCTGGCCCCTCATTCGCCGCGCCCAGGCAACCTGGGAGCTCTCGCTCCCGCAGCGCACGATTTATCTTCCTCAAAACATCGCCGCGCACATCACCGCTCAACAGCTGGCGCAACTCACCAGGGATACTGCCAGCAATTCAGATAAAACTCAGAAAATCGAATTAGCGCAGCTTCTGAATGTGCTTCTGCAAAAATAAGAAACCTGGGGCCATGCCTTTGGGTCGCGCAGCTACGCTTTTGGGTGGCGCAGCCATGCTCTTGGGTGGCGCAGCGCTTTCAGCGCTGCGGTTCAGGCAGTCAAGCTCGACGGCTTTAGCCGCTGAGGGACCTGGCCCACTTTATTTTCTGTTCGAGCCGCCACTGCGTTTCCTGTAAGGCGGAATATAGCGAAATCGAATCAGATAAATGTTATTGCCCTTACCGTGCTTCGCAACCTTTAGCAGATCGAGTACTCCAAGGAAGCCGGATTCCCGCGCTAGCTCCGGAGTAATATCAGGAAACCCGATCGGTGTAACCGATTCGATTTCTATCTCGCCGTCTCCCATGCGATAGCGGCGGCCTTCTGTGACATGGGGCCTCGTCCAAATCCTGACGCTACAAGTGATATCGCCGCGAACCACCCCTTCGCGAAGACGCTTTGCAAAGACCATGGACTCCTCTGGACGGATGGGTGCGGGAACGCGCGCTTTCAGGCCGGAGCATACCGCTTAATTGCTAGACCCCGTGCGTGCGCTCGCGTTTTCGCCACGTCGTAGGCGAGTTGCATGCGGAGAAGGTGGTCCATGTCCGGGCCGAAGGCCTTTTCGATGCGCAGGGCCATCTCCGGCGTCAGCGCGGCCTTGCCGTGTAGAAGATCGGAGAGCGTAGCGCGGCGCACTTTCAGGATCTCCGCCGCCTTCGACACGCTTAGGCCGAGAGCTTCGATGACTTCGGTTCTTATCAGGTCGCCCGGATGGGGCGGGTTCTTCATGGGCATTGCGGGCCTCTCAGTGATAGTCGATCAGGTCAATATCGCTGGCGGCGTTGGTCTGTTCGTCATACGAAAAAATCAGCCGCCAGTTTCCCGTAACAGTTAGGCTCCGTGAACCTTTCCGGTCGCCCTTCAGAGGGTGCAGCTTCCAGCCGGGAAACCGGCGGAGCTGCTCCAGCGTCTCGGCGGTTTCGAGGGCGAACAGGAGCTTGCGCAGCTTGTCGGCCATCGCCGACGGCAGTCCTTTGGCGCTTCCCTCCTCATGGAGCTGGCTTAGCCCTTGTGGCGAAAGCGGACAAGTTGCATGTTGTCCTTGTTCCTGCCGCTTGTTTCAGTATGTACGGCTTTACCGTACACGTCAAGCAGAACGATGACAGAGAATCGGCAAAATCCCCAACGGGATGGGACCGTGGAATCCCACGCTTCGCAAAGTGCGCGAAGCACTTGGGGACTTGGCCATGGGCTAGAACGGAAGGTCGTCCTGGCCGGATTCCTCTTCGACCTTCTGAGCTGGCTTGAACGTCACGTTCTTCCTTGCTTCTTCGGGCGGGAAGTCCACGCTCTTTCCGGCCAACAGATCCGCTATAGTGAGTAGCTGCATCCGTGGGTGATTCTTGCCCGATGGAGCCTGATAGAAGCCGGCGGATGCCGCTTCGGAGCGCATTAGCTGTGTGGGTTGGTCCATGCTAATCAGAACCCCGATGTCCGCTTTTTCTCTCTCGATTACCCCGCGCAGATCACGCACATAGGTCGCATGCATCGCCCCAGCCTTGACGGAGAATATGATTTGCTTTGTCCTCTTCGGCTCGTCGTGGAAGTAAAGTCGGCCGTCAATTCCCTTGTCAGCTCCCTTTTTTCCCTCAGTTGGCCGTGCGCCCACCAAACCGAGAGCCCACCACTGAAACTGATACGGGTCCTGTTTTGCCAGGGCCTCTGCGTCGGGTACTGTTGTGGGCTCACCGATTACATCGTACTCAACTTTCTCGTCGAACCTGGATTTGAGCCTTTCTTTAATGACAACAATAGCGGCTTGCGTAATATCAATGCCGACCCATTTCCTCTTTAGGCGTTGTGCCACTGCAATCGTCGTGCCGCAGCCGCAGAAGCTGTCGAGAACCGTGTCGCCCTCATCGCTGCCGGCTCGAATGATCCGCTCCATAATCCCCTCGGGCTTCTGGGTTTGGTAGCCGAGCCGCTCCTGATCCTGCGGAGAGAGCCAACGCACATCTTCATCGATTCCCTTCTCTGTCCCAAAGACCGTGCCTTCCGTGTACGGCTGAAAGGACCAGATGTCGGCCACGTTCTGACCGTCTGAGGGCTGTAGGCGGTGCTCATACATCGGCCACGCTTCTCCAGGAGTGATGGTAATAAACCCCAACTCCAAAAGGCGGTCGAGCTTTTCGTGCTGCGTCAGCTCGGACATATCTTCCCCGCTGTCTTCAACGATCACACCAGGAATCGCCCAATGTCGGCCCTTCGCGCTCGGATCGATACCGCGCCATGGCTTTCCGGATTCGCCTCCGCGCAACCCCGAACCAGTTAGCACATTGCCGTAGTAGGCCGTCTTCCATCCCTGCTCGTCTTGGACGAAATACTGCTCCACATGCTTCCGCATGTAGGGCCTCCTCGGGAAGTTCCACTTGTATTCGCTGCTCTTCGTGTAAAGGAGAATGGTGTCGTGAATCGGGGCGTAGCGGCGGCTCTTTCCATGGGTGGCCGTTCTCCGCCAGATAATTTCACTTCGAAACGATACCGGCCCGAACACCGCATCCATCAGCATCTTGAGGTAGTGGCTCGCGGTGGGATCGCAGTGAAGATAGATGCTCCCATTTGCTTTTAGGACCCGACGCAGTTCCACAAGACGTGGGGCCATCATCGCCAAATACGCAAGCATATCGTTATCGCCCAAAAACTTTCGGAAGGCTTGAAGCGCGTCCGAGACCTTGCCTCCCTGCTCTACGGTTTCCTGATACGCGGAAGCGGAGGCTGTGTCCCATCGCCACGTGTCTCCGAATGCCTTTATCTGGGCAGCGGCACGCGATCCATCTTGCTCGGCAAAAAGCACGTTGTAGTCCTGGTTACTCTTGAAGGGCGGATCAAGGTAGGTTAGGTCTACGCTTTCGGTTGGGAGATACCGGCGAAGGATATCTATGTTATCGCCGTAATAAAGTTTGTTCATCCTCTTAGGTGTTCCGTCGCGAAAGGTATCCGTCGGGCCTTGGTTCGGAGTTGAGGCGCACGATTCTGAGGGCGCCTCAGTCCCATGCCGTCACCATACGGTGGGGCGACGTTCGAAAGCAAGGACTCATTTCCGGGTCGGTGTCTTTCGGACGCTGGAATCCCAGTGTGGGCTTCGTTGACTCCATCTTCGCAACTTCCCCCCATCCAATAGCATCTAAAACTTGACAACGTTCCACTCAGGTCTTAGCATGGAGATGTTGGCAATCATAAGAGCGTTGATTACAAAGCACTTATTTGATTAACGGTAAGTTAACAGGAGACGATTATGGCCAAGATTATTGGGATTGACCTTGGGACAACCAATTCTTGCGTGGCGGTGATGGAGGGCGGCGAGCCCAAAGTGATTGCTAATGAAGAAGGAGGGCGCACCACGCCTTCCGTGGTTGGGTTTACCAAGACTGGGGAGCGGTTGGTGGGGCAGGTGGCGAAGCGGCAGGCGATCACCAATCCGGAGAATACGGTCTATTCGATCAAGCGCTTTATGGGGCGGCGCTATGACGAAGTAACGGAAGAGATCAAAATGGTGCCCTATAAGGTGGTGAAGTCGGGCGACCACGTGGCAGTGGTGGCGCAGGGCAAGGAATACACGCCTCCGCAAATTTCGGCGCTGATTTTGCAGAAGCTGAAAAAAGCCGCGGAAGACTACCTCGGCGAGAAAGTGACCGAGGCGGTGATCACAGTTCCCGCTTACTTTAACGATGCGCAGCGGCAGGCCACGAAAGATGCCGGGCAGATTGCCGGGCTCGAGGTGAAGCGCATTATCAACGAGCCGACGGCGGCAGCGCTGGCCTACGGCCTCGACAAGACGAAGGACGAACTGATCGCCGTCTACGATTTTGGCGGCGGAACGTTCGATATCTCGATCCTCGAAGTGGGCGAGGGCGTGATTGAGGTCAAAGCCACCAATGGTGATACGCACCTCGGTGGCGACAACCTCGATCAGCGAATCGTCGACTGGCTGATCGATGAGTTCAAGAAGGATGAAGGTCTCGACCTGCGCGGCAAGGGGAACGAGATGGCGTTGCAGCGGCTGCGCGACGCAGCCGAACGGGCGAAGATTGAGCTTTCCACCACCATGGAGCACGAGATCAATCTGCCGTTCATTACGGCAGACGCCAGCGGTCCGAAGCATCTGGTGAAGAAGCTGACGCGCGCGAAGCTGGAATCGATGGTCGAGGACATTATTCAGCGCTCGGTTGGCCCGTGCAAGCAGTGCATGAAAGATGCGGGCGTGGATGCCAGCAAGATCCAGGAAGTGGTTCTGGTCGGCGGGCAGACTCGTATGCCACGCATTCAGGCGCTGGTGAAAGAGTTGTTCGGTAAGGAAGGCCACAAGGGCGTGAATCCCGATGAAGTGGTCGCGATTGGGGCGGCGATTCAGGGTGGCGTGCTCGGCGGCGAAGTGAAAGATCTGTTGCTGCTGGATGTGACTCCGCTGTCGCTCTCGATTGAAACGCTGGGTGGAGTGGCGACGCCGATGATTCCGCGCAACACGACCATTCCTACTAAAAAGACGGAGACGTTCTCGACCGCGGCGGACAATCAGACTTCGGTTGAGGTGCATGTGCTGCAGGGCGAGCGTCCCATGGCGGCGCAGAACCGGACTCTGGGTAAGTTCCATCTGACCGGGATTCCGACCGCTCCGCGAGGAGTGCCGCAGATTGAAGTGACTTTCGACATTGATGCCAACGGCATCCTGAACGTGACCGCGAAGGATACGGCTACGGGCAAGGACCAGAAGATTACGATCACGTCGTCTTCTGGATTGTCGAAGGAAGAGGTCGAGCGCATGGCGAAAGAAGCCGACGCGCATGCGGCTGAGGACAAAGCACAGCGCGATGCGATCGAGGCCAAAAACCAACTCGATAGCATGGTCTACAACGTCGAGAAGATGCTGCGGGAGAACGGAGACAAAATCTCCGGCTCGGAGCGTGGCGATGTTGAGAACGCCGTGGCCGATGCCAAGAAGGCGCTCGAATCGAATGACAAGGCGCAGATGGATAAGGCGCGCGAGAACCTGACCAAGGCTTCGCACAAGCTGGCCGAGGAGATGTACAAATCGGCGCAGGCGAAGGGTCCGGCGGCAGGCGCTGGACCGGGTGCTCCGACTGATGGAGCTGGTGCGGGCCCTGGCGGCAACGGCGGCGGCCAGAAGAAGGATGAAGGCGTGATCGACGCCGAGTACGTGGATGTAGAGGACAAGAAATAAGCGAGAGATGCTAGCCCTAAGCGGTTAGTTGGATCGTGTGGCGCGGGCATTCTGCCCGCGCCATGTGTTTATTGGTCTCTTGTGGGTTCTTGGAGGTGAAATGGATTTTCAGGTGAAGGAACAGACTTATTTCCTCAGCCTGGCTGAGGATGAGAACTTGTGGGAGTTTTTTGTCTCGACACCGAATGGGGCACGCGCGATTCCGGTCTATGTGGATGCGCCGCCGTCTGGGCCAGTGGTCGTGTTACAAGAAGAGAAGCACAGGATGCCGAACTAAGGAGGCGACCTGAGTAGCCCACTTCTCGCAAAAGAGGCGAGAAGTGGGGCACCCAAATATTTCTAATGGCCACCACCACAAAAAAAGATTATTACGAGATTCTGGGCGTGAAGAAGTCCGCTTCGGCGGAGGAGATTCGCAAAGCGTTTCGCAAGCTGGCCCGGAAGTACCATCCCGACGTTAATCCCGGGGACAAATCGGCCGAGGAGAAGTTCAAGACGCTCTCCGAGGCCAACGACGTCCTGAGCGATCCCAAGAAGCGGAAGATTTACGATCAGGTTGGCTTCTATTCCGATAATATCGATCCCGCGACGGCGGAAGCTTACGCACGTGGCGGTGGGCAGGGAGGTTTTGCCGGAGGGCCGGGAGGGTTTCCCGGCGGCGGAGCGGGGCAAGCGGGCGGACAAGGCGTACCTTTTGACTTCAGCGGCTTCGACTTTTCAGATCTCGCGGATGGCGCTGGCCGCACCCGGCGAAGCGGCGGTGGCGGCGGATTTCGCGATATTTTCTCTGGAATCTTTGGCGGCGGACGAGGAGCAGCCAATGAGACTGGACCCGAAGCGGGCTCCGACCTTGAGTATCAGGTCAACGTGCCGTTCTGGACGGCCATTCGCGGCGGCGTCATGCGGCTCAACATCACGCGGCAAGATGTTTGCACCACCTGCCACGGGCAGGGTTACATCGAAGCGCCGGGAAAGTGTTCCGAATGCAATGGCACGGGACAGATTACGCAGACCGGCGGCCGGATGAAGTTCAATGTGCAGTGTCCGAACTGCCATGGCACCGGCAAGAATATTTCTACCTGCCCAACCTGCCACGGCGAGGGAACGGTGAGCCGCACCGAGCCGATGGAGGTGCGCATTAAGGCCGGGACGCGTGACGGGCAGCGCATCCGCCTCGCGGGCAAGGGCAACGCCGGTGCCCACGGCGGCCCGGCGGGCGATCTCTACGTGATTATCCGGATCGAGCCGCATCCTGTATTCCGGCGTGATGGGGACGATATCTACCTGACGGTTCCAGTCAGTGCAACCGAAGCAGCGCTGGGCGCCAAGATCGAAGTGCCAACCATTGATGGACGGGCGCTGCTGAAGATTCCCCCCGGCACGCAGCCGGGACAAAAGTTGCGCTTACGCGAAAAGGGCGTGCCCTCGGCTACGAAGGAAGGCGCGCGCGGCGACGAGATCGTAGAGATCACGGTGACCGTTCCCATGCCGCGGGATGAGCGGACCAAGGAACTGCTGAAGGAACTTGCCAAGCTGAATCCCGAAGATCCGCGCGAAGAGTTGTGGAAAAAAGTCTAGCGTTCCCTATTGGTACCGAACCCAAACCTTTTAACACAGAGGATACAGGGGATCACTGGGTAGAGCCTGTTCTCTGTGCTATTAACATTCATGGTTGCTTCTGTCTCAACTTATCCTCTTCTTCGCGTCAATCAGGTTTCTGGGGCGATCATCGCTTCCGCTATGCACGTTCATTCCGTGCTTGGCCCTGGCTTGCTGGAAAGCTGCTATCAGGGTTGTCTTGCTCACGAAATCAGAAAGCGCGGCTTCTCGGTGGCGAGCCAGGTTGGGCTTCCTGTAGTTTTCGACGGAGAAAAGATTGAGCTCGGATACCGGATCGATTTAATCGTCGAGAATCTGGTTATCGTCGAAGTGAAGTGTGTCGAAGCAATCCATCCGGTCCATCAAGCCCAGCTATTGTCGTATTTGCGGCTGAGCGGCATCGGCGTCGGCCTGCTTATCAATTTCTACGTCGCCCACCTGCGCGACGGAATCAGACGAATGGTCGACGGAACAGACTGGGAGAGATAGCCTTACACTGTGTCGCCTCTGCGTCCCCCTGTGTTTAAGGCTCTGGCGAATATTCCATAAAAGCTAAAGTCAAATATATTATTTGACTAAGTCAACTATAGTTGCGACAATCAGACATGGCTTCCGCAGCCCCTTCCCCCGTTTTCGATGACCGCATCGCCGCCATCCGGGGTTTCAACCGCTTCTATACTCGGCACCTCGGGCTGTTGGACGAAGGCTTCCTCAACAGCTCTCTTTCCTTGACGCAGATGCGGGTTCTGTACGAACTGGCGAACCGCAAGCAGTCGACTGCGGCGGAGGTGGGCAATGCTTTGGGGCTGGATCCAGGCTACCTGAGCCGGATTCTGAGCAGCTTCGAGAGAGACAATCTGCTCGACAAAAAGGAGTCGCCCCAGGACACGCGTCAGACTCTGCTGGCGCTCACCAAGAAAGGCCGGCAGGCATTCGAGCCGTTGAACGCCCGATCCGACCAGCAGGTGAGGGACATCCTGAGTAAGCTCTCCCCTGGGAAACAGGCCGATCTTCTGCACTCGATGCAGACGGTCGAGTCCGTGCTAAATCCTGGAACCGCGACCGCAGCGTCGTACGTCCTCCGGCACCACAGGCCTGGCGATATGGGATGGGTGGTGTGGCGGCACGGCGTGCTCTATTTCGAGGAGTACGGCTACGACGAGCGCATGGAGGCGTTCATCGCCGGAATTGTTGCTGAATTTATCGAGAAATTCGATCCCGCACGCGAAGCCTGCTGGATCGCGGAGAAGGATGGCGAAAATGTCGGGTCGGTATTTCTGGTGAAGAAAACTCAAACCGTAGCCAAACTTCGCCTGCTCCTAGTGGAGCCCTCGGCGCGAGGGCTAGGCATTGGAAAGCGACTAGTAGAGGAGTGTGTTCGATTCGCCCGGCGGGCCGGTTACAAAAAAATCCTGCTGTGGACCCAGAGCGAGCTCATCGCCGCTCGCAGCATCTATCAGAACGCCGGCTTCAAAGTGATCGCGAGGAAGAAGCATTCCAGTTGGAGCCGGAAGGATCTGGTTGCCGAAACCTGGGAACTGAAGTTGTGAAACATTGGAAAGGCTGGAACAACATTGAGGGCCCGGCCGAAAGCCGGGCCCTTTCAAAAATGTAGCTTCTACTTCTTCATGCTGGGATCGTCGGCTGGATTAATGTAGTTGAACTTTACCGGCGACATTCCGTGGATCTGGATCACCGTCTCCCCGGAAGCGGCCGCGTAGTGGTGCATGGACGGATCGAGATAAGCAAAACTTCCTGAGTCAAAACTCATCATTTTACTGGCATCAAATTGGTCTCCCATCCCCACCTTGAGGGTGCCTGAGAGCACTGTGACATTTTCCCGGGCGGGGTGAGTGTGAGGGGCGACTTTGTAGCCGTCCGGCATTTTGAGGCGAATCGTGTAGTCGCCCGAGGAGGCCATGGGGTCGCCTTCGAGGACCGCGAGTTGCGCTCCTGCCGGGATGAACGGCGGTGCAGGTCCCCACTTCACCTGATCCGGAGTGAACGCGTTTTGAGCGTGGGTGGGTTGCGCAGCTGAAAGAACAGCGAGCGAGAAAGCAAGAACGACGAGAAACGGTAGTCTCATAGGTCCGCCCCCAAAGCGGTTGCGGAATGATAAATCGGGAGGGATAACACGACAACAGGCTGGCTCACTCCGTTTCGTCTCGGCCCTCGCAGTAAAGCTTTTGCTGTTACCTCCGACGCTGATCTCCTTGACAAAAATTTTCCGAAAAATTTCACATTTTTCTTGCATCCGTGGAAATTTCCCGTAATCTCACAAATGCGAACTAACTCCAGCGGAATTTCTGGAATCTAAACAAACCAGAAAGCTCGAGCACGCTTTCGAAGATGAACTCGAAAGAAGACCAGCCCGCTGCGGAGTAGCTGAGAGTGAGTCGCTTGAGGAGGAAGCCATCGAAATTGGCAACAGCTAGCGCCCCGCGTCAACAAACCGGAAATCCCCAACCTCTCGCCGTCGTTCCTGGTAAAGCCCCCAACCGGAAAAAATTCGTTCGTTTGACCTTGTGGCCACTGGTCGCCGCCACCTTTTTTATGGTCTCGGGCGGAACCTACGGCACCGAAGACATCGTCCACGGAGCCGGCTACGGACGCGCCATTCTGATTCTGCTGCTCACTCCGCTGCTCTGGAGCCTGCCCACGGCCTTCATGATTGGCGAGCTTTCTAGCGCGCTGCCGTATGAAGGCGGCTACTATGCCTGGGTGCGCCGCGCCATGGGAAATTTCTGGGGATTTCAGGAAGCCTGGCTCTCGCTGGTCGCGTCGATTTTCGACATGGCGATTTATCCCACGCTGTTCGTGGCGTATCTGACGCGCATGTTCCCGTGGTTCCAGCAAGGCAATCGCGGATGGTGGGTCGCGCTGGCCGTGGTAATTTCTTGCGCTCTCTTGAATATTGCCGGCGTGAAAGTCGTGTCGCTGACGTCCCTGTGGCTGTTCTTTGCGCTCTCAGCTCCGTTTGTGGCCATCGTCGTTTTGGCTCCTTTCAAGATGGGCACGTTGGCCAACGCGGTGACCAAGCCGACCACTTCCACCGTTGATATTCTCGGTGGGCTGCTCATCTGCATGTGGAATTACATGGGCTGGGACAATGCCTCAACCATCGCTACCGAAGTTGAAAAGCCGCAGCGGACCTATCCGCGGGCGATGCTGGTTGCGGTGGCGATTGTGGCTTTGAGCTATGTGCTTCCCTTCGCGGCGATGTGGATGACGGGGCTAACTCCGAGCGCGTGGGAGACCGGATCCTGGGCTGACATTGCCGGCCTGCTGGGTGGGCCTCTGCTGCGCATTGGCGTGGTTCTCGGTGGGGTCATCAGCGCCTTTGGCATGTTCAACGCCCTGGTAATGAGCTACTCGCGGCTGCCTTTGGCGATGGCGCAAGACGGCATGCTGCCCGGAATCTTCTCCAGGCTTCAGAAAAAGTCCCGGGCACCGTGGGTTGCGATTGTGGCGCTGGCAATGTGCTGGGCCATGTGCCTCGGCTTGGGTTTTGCCCGGCTGGTGACGCTCGACATCCTTCTTTATGGCTTCAGCTTGCTGCTGGAGTTCGTCGCGCTGGCTGTGCTGCGCTTCCGTGAGCCAGATCTCCCGCGCCCGTTTCGTGTTCCCGGCGGATTGTTTGGCGCGATTGCGATTGGTATCCCTCCGATGCTACTGCTGGGGTTTTCCATCATCCGCAGCGAGCATGAGCAAGTGTGGAACATGAGCTCCTTCTGGTTCGGCATGATACTGATCGCGTCGGGCTTCGTGGCCTATGCGATCAACCACGCGCTCAAGCCTTCAGGATGGGTTCATGAGGGGAAGGCTCAGCCTACCACCTAGAAGTCGGCTGCAGACGACACAAACACAAAGGAGGATCGGAGGCACTCCGATCCTCTTTCATTTTGCCCAGAGTGTGTTGAGGTTTGGTCGCGAATCTTGCCTGCAGAAATCCAACTGGGTTTATCTCAGAACTTATAGCCGAAACCTACGGAAATGATCGGATAGGCCTTGAAGAACGACATGCTGTTGTTGATTTTGGTTTGCTCTGCCAGTATCTGGCTCTGGACGATCGGATCAGCGACGCTCCGGCAATTGACTCCGGGAGAATCGCAGACATCGCCCACGAGATTCAGCGTTGACCTGGGCGAACCCTGGAACGCGACGCCCAGTTCAACCGGAACGCTGAAGTGTTTGGGATTGCGAGGAACCAGATTTCCCCAGCCGAAAGTGACCATGGGCGCCGCTTGATTGAAATCAATCTTACCAGTCCCACTGGTGGGCGCGGTCGCGTCACTGTAGAACGTCGTGCCGCCCAATGTGAAACTTTGGCCACCGGGAATTGCAGCATGACCCGTGATGGGGTCTCCAATATAGGCTAGAACGCCGGGGCCGACGTGGAAATTGCCAGCCCGGGGGAAAAAGTCGAAGTGGCCTTCCACTGTTTTGAAGTCCAGGTGACCGTCGTAGGGAATGCCGTCCTTGTTGAAGGTGCGGCTGTAGCCCAGTATGTTGAATCCCGCACGCACGTTGGTGCGGCGCGTGACGCGGCCCGCAACCTCAACACCCACTCCCAGAGCAGATACTTTCACTCCGGCGCCAGCGTAATCATTTTGGGCAGGCCCAGCAGTTGCGCTGGGAGTAGAAATGGATTGGGACTTCGGCATCTCCGACGCGGTCGATTGGCAGAAGCCGGCTTGGACAGATAAGAAGGATAAGAAGAATGAGCTGCATACAAAAACAGCGAGCCACAACTGCTTCATCGCGTTATTTTCTCCTGACGCAACTACTGGTGCTCTACCGGCCGACAATTAAGGTGCTAACGTTGATAGACAGGTTGGTGCAACCCTAGCACGGGCTCACTTGCCATCCCACGGTACTTTAGGGCACGATTGGCACGACCAGCGTTGATGAGGCTTGCGGTGTATCTCGAGTAAATTGCGCACGCTTGCGATTTAGATCCGAAAGAGCATCGCTAGAAGGAGACAGGTGACCAAACGCAAATCCAAGGGCGCGTACATGATCTCAGCGGTGGCCGAGATGTACGGCATTCATCCGCAGACGCTGCGCCTCTACGAACGCGAGGGACTGCTCAAGCCGTCGCGCACCGAGGGCAACACTCGCCTCTACACCGACGAAGATCTGCAGCGCCTGGAGTTCATCCTGACACTGGCCCGCGATTTGGCGGTGAACATCAGCGGCATTGCCATCATCCTGCAAATGCGGGAGCGCATGGAGGAGATGCAGCGTCAGATTCAGGAGTTCGTGCAGTACATTCAGGAGGAAGTGCTCACCCGCGCCAATGCCGCCGCCGATCCTGCGAAAGGAGCGATCGTGCCGGTGCGCCGGGCGATGATGACTCCTACTGTGGCAACGGGGAAAAAGCGGTAAGGTCGAGCAATCAGCATTCAGCACTTAGCATTCAGCCACCTGATGGCGCACCAGCCTTTTCTAGTCCCCTACGACAACGTGGTTGCAATTGATTCCTGGCGTATCATATGGAGTCCTTCAGCACCAGACTGGCTGAGTGCTGAATGCTGAGTGCTGAATGCTTCCCTTCAAGCTGATTTACAGCGACGCGTATTACCTTCCGATCGGCGAGCATGTCTTCCCAGCGGAAAAATATCGCCGCATCCGCGACCGGCTGCTTGCGACCGGAGTCGCCGAAGCTGGAGATTTTCTGGAACCGGAGCCCGCCACTGATCAGGACATTCTGTTGGTCCACAAGCCGGAGTACGTGCACAAGCTGACGACCGGCACGCTTAGCCCTCGCGAGGAAATGGAAATGGAGGTTCCTTACTCTCGCGATCTCGTGGAGGCCTTCTGGTTGGCCGCCGGGGGATCGATTGCGGCAGCGCGAAAAGCTTTGGCCGACGGCGTCTCCGTTAACATTGGCGGCGGCTTTCATCATGCCTTCCCCGATCACGGCGAAGGCTTCTGCATGATTCATGACGTGGCCGTGGCGATCCGGCGGCTGCAGCGCGACGACAAGATTCGAACGGCGATGACGCTCGACTGCGACGTGCACCAGGGCAACGGCACTGCGGCGATCTTTGCCGGGACGCGGACGGCTAGTGCGCTCTTGCCTTCGGCCGGAGCATCGACTCTCGATTCATCGGCGCAGAGTGCGAAACTAAGATCGGCGCTCCCGGGGAAGATTCGCGGAGCACGTGCTGAAGAGGTTTTCACCATCTCGCTGCACCAGCACAACAACTATCCACTGTGGAAGCCGCCGTCTTCGATTGATGTCGACCTGCCCGACGGCATCGGCGACGACGATTATCTGGCCTGGCTCGACAATGCGCTGAGTTCGGGGCTGCGCCAGTTCGAGCCTGATCTGATCTGCTATCTCGCCGGCGCCGACCCCTACAAAGAAGACCAACTGGGCGGCCTTTCGCTGACAATCGAGGGATTGAAGCAGCGTGATGCATTGGTGTTCCGCGCGGCTCGCGCCCGCAACATTCCCGTGATGGTGACCTACGCCGGCGGGTATGCGCAGAACGTGGAAGACACCGTCACGATTCACTGCAACACGGTCGTTGCAGGGAAGGAAATATTCGGCGTAACGAAGTAAGCGCGTGAAAAGTTATACTCGATGGAATGATCGTCGAGCCTCCGCACCTTTCGCACAACGAACTCTACGCCATCCTGCTCAATTCCGTAGCGCCCCGCCCGATCGCCTGGGTGTCGACGATCAGCGCATCGGGACAGCCGAATCTCGCGCCTTTCTCCTTTTTTAATGCGGTGTGCGTCGATCCGCCGCTGCTAGCGTTTGCGCCCGGACTTCGACGGCCGAAGCAGGCCGAAGCCGGCCGTGGCAACGCCAAGGACACGTTGCGGAACATTCGTGAGACCAAGGAATTTGTGGTCAATATCGTTACCTTCGAACTCGCCGAGGCAATGAACTTGACCAGCGGCGAATACGATGCCTCGGTGAACGAATTCGAAGTGGCAAAGGTCACTCCTGAGCCGTCAAAAGTCGTGCGTCCGCCGCGAGTCGCCGAATCTCCGGTCAACTTTGAGTGCACGCTTCATCAGATTCTCGACTTCTCTTCCGCGCCCACGAGCAGCAGCCTCGTGATTGGCCAGATTGTGTCGATCCACATGAACGATGCACATCTCAAAGACGGCAAGCTGGACCGGAACTCGCTTGATCTCATCGGACGCATGGGCGGCATCCAGTACACCAGGACGACGCAACGATTTGAGATGGTGCGGCCCAAAGTTGGGTAGCCTTCGAGAACTGGGAAGCCGGCACTCCGATGGCTGGCGCGGAAATTCCAGAGTATTCGCGATCCATTACATAAGATGTCCGCCGAGAAGACCACCTACGGCGTCTTGCACAAAGTGGGCCGTCATGCCAGGCCGCAGGCTGCGCCGCCAGTAAGCCAGGAGTCCAAATAAACAACCGTAAACGGCAATGTTGCACATAAACTTCCAGCCCTGATATCCATGGGACGCGCCAAAAACCACGCCCTGGAGAATCAATCCTGCCGCCGTGCTCTTGGTCAGGGCTGCGAACTGCCTTTGCAGATAGCCACGAAAAAAAATCTCTTCACAAATACCACCCGTTAACGACAGCATGACCCAAAGCACATCCTCGATTAGTCCGTTGGGGAAAAGGCTGCGCACGCCGGGGGTTGGGGTCACCTTCAGCAAGTAACCCAGACCTGCCAAAACCAAATTGGCGGCAATCAGGTACAAAGCGGCAATACCCAGGTCGCGCAGCACTGCCCGCACACTGGGCCAGCTTCCGCCGATCAATTCACGCAGGCGAATACCCCGGCTCCGAATACCAAACCAGATAAACGCCGTTAGCGACCATTCGAAAGTGATCACAGTGAGATAGCCCGCGACATGCCCGTGGCCGATGGATGGCAAGCCCTGTTGGCGTGCGCCGAGCGCAGAAGATCCGAACAAAACGAGCAGGACCACAGCCGTATGCCATGCAGGCGCAATGGCTCGAAGGCCAGGTCGGTCGGGTTGAGCGAGAGTCGCAGGTTCCATAGGTTCCGCCGGAGGTTTCCGAGCAATACTGTTGTAAGGCTACTGCGCAATCCCGGCTGCTAAAATAGCAACTTAACCTTATGTTCGAGAATCTTCAAGAAAAACTGCAGCGCGCGTTTAAGAGCCTTCGCGGCCAAGCCCGGCTCAGTGAGGAAAACATCGCCGAGGCGCTGCGCGAAATTCGACTCGCGCTGCTCGAAGCCGACGTCAACTTCAAAGTAGTCAAGGAATTGATTGACCGCATCCAGGCCAAGGCTGTGGGCCAGGAAGTGCTGACCGCGCTCTCCCCAGGCGAACAGGTCATCAAGATTGTGCGCGATGAACTGGTCGAGACCCTCGGCAAAGAGACGGCGCGCATGAAGTTCGCTTCGCAGCCGCCCACGGTTGTGCTGATGGCCGGGCTGCAAGGCTCGGGCAAAACGACTACGTCGGGCAAGCTGGCACACTGGTTCAAGGCGGGCGGGCATCGTCCGCTGCTGGTCTCGGTCGACGTCTACCGTCCTGCGGCGCGCGAGCAGTTGAAAATTGTGGCGCAGGCGGTCAAAGCTCAGATCTACGAAGGCGAAGTGACTGAGGCGAACACAGCTACCGTCGAACGGCTGGTAAAAGAGGCCCGCCGCGAGGCCGTCGTCTCCGGGTGCGATGTGTTGATCGTCGATACCGCCGGCCGTTTGCACATCGACGACGATCTGATGAACGAGATGCAGTCGCTGAAGAAGCTGCTGAATCCTTCGGAAATTCTGTTCGTCGCTGACGCCATGACCGGGCAGGACGCGGTGCGCTCCGCCGATGAGTTCCACAAAAAGCTCTCGCTCACCGGCGTCATCCTCACCAAGATGGATGGAGACGCCCGCGGCGGCGCGGCTCTGTCCATCCGGCAAGTAACGGGCCAACCCATCAAGTTCATCGGCGTGGGCGAGAAATACGATGCGCTGGAGCCGTTCCATCCCGACCGCATCGTGTCGCGCATTCTCGGCATGGGAGACATCCTCTCGCTGATCGAGCGCGCCGAATCACAGATCGACAAGAAAAAGGCGCAGGAGATGGCCACCAAAGCCCTCACCGGCGACGGCTTCTCGCTCGAAGATTTTCGCGACCAGTTGCGGCAAGTGAAGAAGATGGGATCGATGAAGAGCCTGATCGGGATGCTCCCGAGCATCGGCCCGTTTTCCGGACTGCAGAAAGCCGCCGACAACGTGGACGAAAAACAGATCAACCGCGTCGAGGCAATCATCAACTCGATGACTATTCACGAGCGCAATCATCACGAAGTGATCAACGGCAGCCGCCGCAAGCGTATCTCGCGCGGCTCCGGCACTACGGTGCAGGAAGTAAATAATCTTCTCCGCCAATACGCGCAGATGAAAAAGATGTTCAAGCAGATGGGCAAGCCCAGCTTCGCGCGAAGAATGGCGGGGATGAAACTGCCGGGCATGTGAGCACTGGTCAGTGGTCAGTGGTCAGCAAATTGTTGACCACGGCGATGCACTTTTCGTTTTTGTCTCACCACTGGCCACTGACCACTAGCCACTCATTTTTATGAAATGGCGCTCCCTGGAAAAATCAACCTCAATCGATCCCCGCCCTCTGAGCGAAATCTACGCCGAGCGCAAGGAACTGATCGCGAAATACGTCCCCGCGGAGACGCAGGCCATTCACGCCCGAGCCGTCGAAGAGTTAACTCAAAAACGGCTGGCCGCAAATATCCTGCCCGTTGGCGCGAAGGTTCCGGAGTTTCAACTTCTAGATCAAGACGGCAAGATTGTCTCTTCATCCGAATTGCTCTCCATAGGACGGCTGGTGCTCTGTTTCATCCGCGGCCGCTGGTGCCCGTTCTGCGTTGGTCAGATGGAAGCCATGAACCTCGTCCTGCAAGAAATCGAGCAAGCAGGTGCGACGCTAGCAGCCATTTCGCCGCAGACGGTGCAGCAATCCTTCTTCATGCGCGATCAGCATAAACTGCGCTTCCCGCTGCTCTCCGATGCTGGCAATAATGTCGCTCGGCAGTTCGGTCTGACCTACCGCGTCCGTGATGAACAGCGGGCGGTCTACCAACGAGCCTTCGTCAACTTGCCGTTCGTGAATGGAGACGATAGTTGGGAACTGCCGATTCCTGCGACGTACATTTTCGACGGCGATGGAACAGTGCTCTACGCTTCCGCGAATGAGGATTACACAGAGCGGCCAGAGCCGCAGGACGTCGTGAGGGCTCTAACCGCGACCCTCAGCGGCTAAAAAGTTTGCTGAAAAAGGAACCAAGCTGATAACTTCAGCAATTCTCTCAAACGAAGAATCAGCAACTTACAGGTCGTTGCTGAACCAGGTTTGCTACTGAAATCGAATTTTTCAGCAAACTGTAAAGCCGGTTTGGTTGAGCTTCCTTACGACACGACTGAAGTCATGCCCTTCCCGATCTTGCCGATGTACGATGTCGGGCACTGTCTGAATTCGCAGCTTTCGGTACACTGAATAGTTCGAGACTGGCAACTGACAACCGGCAACTGGCAACTGTTTTCATGAACTATATCTACGGCATCAACGCCGTCACTGAGGCGCTCAAGGCGCGGGGACGGGCTTTTCAGTGGGTCGGCATGGCGAAGGAACGGAACGACATCCGCCTGCAGCGGATGATCGAAGAGTGCCGGAAACTTGGCGTACCGGTTCGCTTCCTGTCACGGGTTGAACTCGACCACATGGCCGGCAACGCAGCTCATCAGGGAGTGGTTGCAGTCACCTCGGCCAAGCAGTACAGCGATCTCGACGATGTGGTTGGCGCCAAGCGCGGACGGTATTCCTTCGTAGTCGTACTCGACGGTGTGGAAGATCCGCATAATCTCGGCGCGCTTTTGCGGACAGCCGATGCTGCGGGCGCCGATGGCGTGGTGATCCCGGAACGGCGTGCAGCGGCCGTCACGGGCACAGTCACAAAGTCTTCTGCGGGAGCCAGCGAACATTTGCCGATCGCGAAAGTGACCAACATCGCCCGCACGGTAGAAGAACTAAAGGAGCGCAACATCTGGACGGTTGGTTTGGACGAACGCGGGAAGCAGACTTACGACGCCCTTGATTACAACATGGATTGTGCGCTGGTTCTGGGGGCGGAAGGTAAGGGCCTGCACGATTTAGTGAAGAAGAAGTGCGACTTTCTGGTTTCTATTCCGATGCTTGGAAAAGTGCCTTCGCTGAACGTGTCGGTTGCCGGTGCCGTGGTGATGTACGAAATCGTGCGGCAGAGACGCATGCAAAGCTCCTCGCAAAACAAAGAGGCGTCCGCGGGTGCGAAATGAAGTTGCGTAGCCTGCGTTTTTGTCTCTTATGTGTTCTCTGCGCCTCCGTGGTAAAGGCTTTTTCTCTCGATCGCGAAGCATTCACCTTCGCGAAATACGACCTGAACGTTCGCGTTGAACCCGAGCAGCAGCGACTGGGAGTTCGCGGCACGATCATCCTCCGGAACGATTCACAAACGCCGCAGAAGATCGCCGTGCTGCAGATTTCTTCTTCCCTGGACTGGCGTTCCATTAAGGCCAGCGGCAAGCAATTGCAGTTTGTCTCCCAACCCTACACCTCCGACATCGATCACACGGGAGCGCTTTCCGAGGCGATCGTAACCTTGCCGGACGTAATACCTCCCAAGGGGACCATCGATCTTGAGGTCGCCTATGAAGGCGTCGTCGTGCTAGATGCTACGCGGCTCACACGCATCGACACACCCGAAACTACAGCCCACAGCACTGATTGGGATCAGATCAGCACGAAATTCACGGCGGTGCGCGGAGTGGGATATGTGGCTTGGTATCCGATCGCGGCCGAGGATGCAAGTCTCTCAGAAGGCAAAAGTCTGTTCCAGGTTTTGGGCCGGTGGAAGGCGCGACAGGCAGCCTCGAAGATGCACTTGAAGATCAACGTATCCAGAGACGATGGTGAACGGCCACCTGAACTCGTGGTCAATGAGGCGTCGTGCCTCGTGATGTATGAAGCCATGGGACGTGCGCAGATGTACAGCGCAGATTGCACGTACCAGCCTTTAGGTCTGACCGTACCGACTTTTGCGATGGCGAATTACGAAATCCTAGACCACGCCGCCATCGCGGTTCACTACCTGCCTGGCCACAACACGTCCGCGACAAATTATGCGGATGCTGCGGACAAAGTGACTCCGTTGATCACGGAGTGGTTTGGAGCGCCGCGAAACAAAGCGCAAACGGCTGATCTCGACGACCCGAACGCCGCCCCCTTTGAGAGTGGCTCCCTTTTGCTTATGCCGCTGACCGGCACCGATTCCAAACTGGCAGGACTGGCGGCTGCTCACGAGTTGACGCACGCGGCTTTTTCCTCGGCGCGGCCCTGGATCAACGAAGGTCTGGCCCACTTCGCGCAGGCGCTTTATCTCGAACAGCAGAGTGGACGCCAGTCTGCGCTCGATTACATGGAATCGCACAGTTCCGCATTCAGCGTGGTAGATAGCGAAAAAGCCAGGCAGACCACTCCGCCGCGATCCGAAGATGAAGTGAACCACTCGTTAGTGAATTCCGCCGACGAGGGACTTTATCGCAGCAAAGCGATGTGCGTGTGGTGGATGCTGCGCGACATGGTCGGCGATCCGGCATTGAAGAAAGCTCTCGCCGCCTACCGGCCGGAGGAGGACAAAGAACCCTCTTATCTGCCGCGCCTGATTCAGGCGCAGACGCAGCGCGATCTGGAGTGGTTCTTCGATGACTGGGTCTATCGCGACCGCGGCGTACCTGATTTCAAGGTTGCGTCGGCTTTCACGCGCAAGACCTTGCCGGAAGGTTACATGCTCACGATTACGGTGGCAAATCTAGGCGCGGCGGGAGCTGAGGTTCCCCTCACAGTGAAGTTTGCCGGGGGAGAAGTCACGAAACGCCTAATGGTGCATGGCAAGAGCAACGGCGTGATTCGCGTCGAGGTCCAAAAAACGCCGGAGAAAATTGTGATCAACGACGGCAGCGTGCCTGAGAGCGACATGACGAATAACACGTTCAAGATCGAGGTGACCGATGCTCCGAAGTAGTTGGCAATGACAATCAGTTGAGCCGTGTCTCTGCCTGCTCTGAGCAACGTCCAAGGCTGGCTCCGTGGTAGGTTGATTGTTAGTTCCGGGAGGATTCTTGGCGTATATCCAGTTTTTGGGCGCAGCCGGCACCGTCACCGGTTCCAAGCACCTGATTAATACTTCGGAAAGTTCATCGGTCAAAGACAGCTTTCAAGTTTTGGTCGATTGCGGCCTGTTCCAGGGACGGAAAGAGTGGCGCGAGCGCAACTGGCGCGACACTCCGGTCCCCGCCAAAGAAATCGATGCCGTCATTCTCACCCACGCGCATCTCGACCACTGCGGCTGGATTCCGCGTCTGGTGAAAGAAGGCTTCCACGGGCCGATTTACGCGACGCCGCCGACGATTGATTTATGCGGCATCATTCTTCCCGACTCGGGCCACCTGCAGGAAGAAGATGCCGCTTACTACAACAAGACAAAGAAGTCGAAGCACGATCCGGCCCTCCCGCTCTACACCTCTAAGGAAGCGCTACGCTCATTGCAGTGCTTCAAGGCGGCGCAGGTGGGCGAAACGGTCGCGCTCTGCTCCGAACTCTCTTTTCGTTTCGCGCCTGCGGCTCATATCCTGGGGTCGTGCATGGCCGAAATCTCGCTGACCACCGGAGGGCGCACGCGACGGCTGCTGTTCACCGGTGATATCGGCCGTGTGCAAGATCATCGCGTTGCTCCGGGCAAGGTGGTGCACTCCGGGCCCACGGAGGGCGAGACCGCCGACATCGTGGTAATGGAATCGACCTACGGCAACCGGCTTCATCCCAAGGACGATCCTCTGCCGGAACTGGCTGCGCTCATCTCGGCGGCAGTAGAACGCGGCGGCAGCGTGGTCGTGCCCGCCTTCGCCATCGAGCGCACGCAGAAATTCATCTTTATCCTGAAGCATCTGATGGAGTCAGGTCAGATTCCGCGCATTCCAGTGTTCGGCGACAGTCCCATGGCGATCAAGGCGGTGGAAGTTTTCCTGAAGCACGACGAGGAATACAGCGACGACGCGCGCAGCATGATCCAGCGATACGGCTCGCCGATCGACTGGCCGGGGTTCACCTTCGCCTCCACCTCGGAAGAGTCGAAAAAGATCAATGCAGTCCTGACGCCGTCGATCATCATCTCCTCCAGCGGCATGGTCACCGGAGGCCGCATACTGCATCATCTGGCGCAGCGGTTACCGGACCCGAAGAACCTGGTGTTGTTCATCGGCTTTCAAGCGCCGGGGACGCGTGGATTCACCATCAAGAGCAAAGCTCCCGAGGTGAAAATCTTTGGCGAACTGGTTCCCATTCGCGCACAGATCGCCGCTCTTGAGCAGTTCAGCGACCACGCCGATCCGCCCGAACTACTGGAGTGGTTACACACCTTCCACAACCGGCCGGAGATCACTTATCTCGTTCACGGCGAGCCTGAGGCCTCCGGCCAGCTGCGCGATCTCATGAAAAAAAATCTGGGATGGAATGTGGCGGTGGCGCAATATTTGCAAAAAGTGGGACTGGCCTGACCCGTTACTCGTTCGCGGGAATAGGATGCATTGTTGAGGTCATCACGCCGCCCTGCGGTAAATCCGTTTACGTTGAAAATCATCGTGACCAACGCAAACAATTCGGCAGCGGATGTTTCTTTCTACGTTTGTCCCCAATGCAAGGGAGAACTCGCGGCCACTGGCGCTACACTGCAGTGCTCCGCGTGCCGCCACAGCTACGCGGTGCGGCAGCAAATTCCCGATTTCATTTTGGAAGACCTCACCCAAAGCGCGAATCCGGTTCTTCGCCAGGTGAAGCGTCTCGATCTGCTGGCTCATATCTACGAGTCAAAGTTTTGGTATCCCGTGGTGCTTCGATTGTTTGCCGGTCAAGGACTCTCTTTTCCCCGGCTCATCAACCTGATCAAGGAAATGGTGGGACCGGTGAACGGACTGGTGCTCGATGTGGCGTGCGGCCCTGGCACCTTTGGCCGCCGCATCGCTTCGCCTTCGCGAAGAGTTTATGGGATCGACATTTCCCCGGGAATGCTTGAGCAGGGAGCAGCTTATGCACGGCGCGAGGGTGTCACCAACATGCACTTCTCCCGCGCCCAGGTGGAAACGTTGCCCTTTCGCGATGGGGTTTTTGACGCGGCCATTTGCAGCGGGTCACTCCACCTTTTTCAAGACCCGGGTCGAGCCTTGGCTCAGATCGGCCGCACGTTGAAGTCTGGAGCGCCACTTGCCATCGTCACGTTTACCGCCGGAAAAACGGGGATATTCCGCTTCCCGCGAGTGCTTCAGCGGGCGCGGAAGAGCGGCGGACGTGTGTTTTCGGTTTCAGAACTTGAACGCCTGTTAAGCGAAAACGGATTTGGGCGATGTAAATCCAGCGTCTACGGATCGTTGCTGGCATGTCGGGCAGAGAAGGGGTGACCGTGACCGTCATTGCACAGGCAGGGCGGCACAGCCTATCCACTCAGTTCCCCGGCTCAGAGAAACGAGCGGGTGAAACGCACTAGCATATCCAGTTTGTGCGCAGCTGCTCCGGAATCGATCGACTGCGCGGCTGCAGGGATTGCTTCAGCCAGGTGATCGGCGCGTCCTGCCGCTACCAGCGCCGCCGCGGCATTCAGCAGAACGACATCGCGGCGTGGAGATTTCTTTCCACTCAATACTTCCCGAACAATCGTTGCATTGTCGGTCGCATCGCCACCGGAAATCTCTTCGAGCGTCGCTGGCTTCATGCCGAACTCCGCGGGATCAACCTCATATGTCCGCACCGATCCATCGCGAACTTCGGCGATACGCGTCGGTCCGGTAATGGTGATCTCGTCAAGTCCATCAAGGCCATGCACCACCAACGCCCGATGCAAGCCCAGCATACTCAGCGCTTCGGCGAGCCTCTCGACCATGTCAAGCGCATACACACCTACAACTTGTCCCGATGCGTGAGCGGGATTCGTAAGCGGCCCGAGCAGATTAAACATGGTGCGCAGCCTCAACTCCCGCCGCACCTTCTGCACTTGCTTCATGGAGGAGTGCAGATCGGGTGCATATAGAAAACAGATTCCGATTTCCCGCAGGCACTGCGCGGATTGTTCGGGAGACAACTGGATGTTCACGCCCAGGGCCTCCATCACATCCGCCGAGCCGCACTTCGAGCTGATGCTGCGATTGCCGTGTTTCGCAACCCGAACCCCCGCGCCTGCAGTCACAAACGCGGTTGCGGTTGAGATATTAAAAGTTCCGCTCGCATCGCCGCCGGTGCCGCTGGTATCAACAAGAGCCGACTCGACGAGCGCATCGCGACCTGTGCCGCTCAAGTCGAGAGCGCCGGGCCCGGAGGGAGGGTCCGCTGCGGCAAGCGATATGGGCAAAGGGGTCGCCGCCGCGCGGATCGCTTCTGCGAAGCCGACGATCTCTTCAACGGTTTCGCCCTTCATGCGCAAGGCAACGAGCAGCGCCGCGATCTGCGCATCGGTGCAGTTTCCCGCGAGCACCTCGGCCATCACTGCGCGAGATTCCGCCCGCGCCAGCGATTCGCCGTGATGAGTAACGCGATGGAGGGCGTCGAGGATCATTTAGCGAGGATCATTTAACTGAGAATCATGCACTCGGAATTGTACGGGATAACCGTTTTTCTCAGGCAGAGCGCATCAAGGAGCTAAGCCCTCGCGGCCGGTCCCTTCAGTCTGGGCAGAAAGTATTCACGCCAGGAATCCGGGAGTGCGGCCGTGGCAATCGCCTTCTGCAATAGTTCGCGATTGTATCTGTCGCGGACGAAGAGCCGGTTCATTTCAGCGATCGTAATGCCTTCCGGATTCCAGGAAACAGGCTCGAAGGTGTCTCCCTCCCCAACCTCACCCTCCTGTTCCACTGAGAAATAAAACCCACTGCGTCCACTGAGGAGAAACCGTTCTATCATGTCATCCCGTTGAAACTTAGCAGCCAGCTTATAGCAAGGAGTGCGCGGCTGACGGACCATCACAGTAGCTGAGCCGATTCGAAGACGGTCGCCGACGTGAAGTTTGTCCTCATTGAGGCCTTCGCTGAGACCCTCGGTCGTGAAGTTCTCGCCGAACGTCCCCCATGGCAATTCGATTCCAGGCAGTTCGTGCCGCCAATACTCGTAGTGTTCAGAGGGGTAAGCATAGACCGCTTTGTAAGGACCGCCATGAACGGTGAGATCCGCTTGCTGATCGCCTTCCAGGTTCAGCGTTCGCAGCGTGATCCGCCCGGACACCGGCTTCTTGAAAATGCCGGTGTTGAGGGTCGCTCCTTTATAAATTGTGAGGCGCGGTCGCGCGACGTTGAGCGAGATTATTTTCACGTTTGAGTTTTCGCTTTCTTGCGAATCTGATCGGGTCCCTTCTCTGCGACTGTTCCGCTTTGGACTTAGATGTACAGTCGATTGGAAGGACGCGGAACACTGATTTGCTCAAGTCGGTTTGCTCAAATCCACGGGGCTTCTATAAAATTGAAGGTTTGCTGCCACAGTCGATAGCCGCAAGCAGGTTCCTTCCGATTTTTAGCGACGAGCGTCATTATGAAAATCCATGAGTACCAAGCCAAAGGAATTCTTAAGAAGTATGGCGTGACGGTGCCACGCGGAATAATGGCGACTTCTCAGGAAGAAGCCGACGCCGCGGCGAAAGAATTGTTCAGCGCAGGCGCAACCGGCGTGGTCGTCAAGGCGCAGATTCATGCGGGCGGACGCGGCAAGGGCGGAGGCGTAAAGATCGCCAAATCCGTCGGAGAGGCGGCGGAACTTGCCGGCCGGATGCTGGGCATGAAGTTGGTCACGCATCAAACTGGCCCCGAAGGCCGTACGGTTCGGCGCCTGCTGATCGAAGAAACTCTGCCCATCGAAAAAGAATTGTATCTGGGGATATTGGTGGATCGCGCAGAGGGCAAGCCGGTGTTCATGGCCTCGGCCGCAGGTGGAATGGAAATCGAGCAAGTCGCGGCGGAAAATCCCGACGCTATTTTGAAACAGCACATCGATCCCGGCATGGGACTTGAAGCATTTCAGGCACGCAAGATGGCTTTCAAGCTTGGACTTAGCGCCAGGCAGATCAATCCCGCGGTGCAATTTCTCTCGAACCTTTACAGGGCTTTTCTCGATACGGATGCATCGCTGGTCGAGATCAATCCCTTCATCACCACGACTGATGGCCGGCTGTTCGCGCTGGATGCGAAACTGACCTTCGACGACAACGCGCTCTTTCGCCATCCTGACATTCGAGAATTGCGTGACATTACCGAAGAAGATCCACTGGAGGTCGAGGCTTCGAAATACAGCTTGAACTACATCAAGCTCGATGGCAGCGTCGGATGTATGGTGAACGGCGCGGGGCTGGCAATGGCGACGATGGATATCATCAAGTACGCCGGAGGCATGCCCGCGAACTTCCTCGACGTGGGGGGAGGCGCCAATGCCGAGCAGGTCGCACACGCCTTCGAAATTCTGCTCAGCGACAAAAGCGTGCGAGCGGTGCTGATCAATATCTTTGGTGGCATTCTACGCGTGGATACTTTGGCCACTGGCGTGGTGGAAGCCGCGAAGAAAACTAACATCAAGCTTCCTGTGGTGTTGCGCCTCGAAGGTACAAACGTGGACGAAGGCAAAAAGATCCTGATGGAATCCGGATTCAACTTCGTGGTGTGCGACACCATGAAAGATGCAGCCGATAAAGTTGTGGCTGCGGCGCGATGACTTCAACACCACTGTCATCCCGAGCGAAGCGAGGGACCGTGGTGTTCGTCGGCGGTGACACCACTGCAGGCAAACACCAAGATTCCTCGTTACCTCGGAATGACAAGGAAACAAATGCAAGTGAGGAATTATTTTTATGGCAATCCTGGTTGATAAGAACACGCGACTGATCGTGCAGGGCCTCACGGGACGCGAAGGCACCTTCCATGCCAAGGCTTGCGCGGCCTATGGGACGCAGGTTGTGGGCGGAGTGACCCCCGGCAAGGGCGGTACCACTCACGAAGGCTGGCCCATTTTCAACACCGTGCAGGAAGCGGTCGAAAAAACCGGCGCCGACACAACCGTGATCTTTGTGCCTCCTCCATTCGCGGCCGACGCAATTATGGAAGCAGCCGATGCCGAGCTTGATCTCATCGTGTGCATCACCGAGGGCATTCCCACGCTCGACATGGTCAAAGCCTGGGAGTTCCTGCAGAACCGTCGCTCCCGCCTGATCGGTCCAAACTGCCCCGGAATTATCTCGCCAGGAAAGTGCAAGATCGGAATTATGCCGGGGTCGATCCACAAGGAAGGTTCGATTGGTATTGTTTCGCGCTCCGGAACGCTGACTTATGAGGCCGTGCACCAACTTACGCAGCGTGGCATTGGGCAATCTACGGCCATCGGCATCGGCGGAGATCCGATTATCGGAACCAACTTCCTGGACGCGCTTGACCTGTTCAATCGCGATCCTGAGACCGAAGCTGTAATCATGATTGGTGAAATCGGCGGCGATGCCGAGGAGACTGCGGCAGAATTTGTAAAAACAAAAATGAAGAAGCCGGTCGTCGGCTTCATCGCCGGACAAACTGCCCCTCCGGGGCGTCGCATGGGTCATGCCGGAGCGATCATCTCTGGTGGAAAAGGAACGGCTGCGGAAAAGATCAAAGCCATGGAAGCCGCCGGCATCCGTGTGGCAAAATCTCCCGCGGCCATCGGGGAGACGCTCGTAGCGGCTCTGGGGGTGAAGGTTTAGTAGTAACGAGGACGTACCTGTTAGTAGGTAAAGACGACCGAGCCAACGACTAAGGACTAATTAACGACCAACTATGAAGACTCTGCAACGCACTCTTACCATCGTGAAACCTGACGCCGTCGCCAAGAATGCAGTCGGCGACATCATCGAACAATTCGAAAAGAATGGTTTCCGCATCCTCGCCATGAAGATGCTGGAAATCTCCAAGTATCAGGCCGAGCAATTTTACGCCGTGCATGCGAGCCGCCCATTCTATAACTCGCTCACCGATTTCATGTCGAGCGGTCCGATCGTCACGCTCGCTCTGGAAAAAGAAAATGCCATCGCGGACCTGCGTAAGCTCATGGGCGCCACCAATCCGGCTAATGCGGAGGAGGGCACAATCCGCAAGAAATGGGCTTCGAGCATCGAGCACAATGCCATTCATGGCTCTGATGCCGAGGATACGGCACGGTTCGAGTTGAGTTTCTTCTTTGCGGGTTACGAACTGGCGAAGTGACGGCGCTTTGCGAGGTGAGCGAAACGGAATCCCGCAGACGACGTACGACAGAAGAAGCTACCCCATAGCCTCGTATAAGTGACCTTCGACTCGGTCCGCTACCTTGGGTAACTCCTTGCGGGCATACTGCAGAAAATGCGGCGAGGTACGGTGGGCTTCGAGTGCAGCGTCGTCTTTGTACTGCTCGTAGATAAAGAAGCGCCGCGGCTCGGTCTTGTGCCGGTGCACCTGGTACATAAGGCAGCCCGGCTCTTTGCGGGATTCTTCGGTGAGCTTCAGAAAAATTGGGGTAACATCGGCGTCGTGCCCCGCTTTCGCCATCCACGTCACTGCCAAAACCACCATCGTGCGCTCCTTACGCAGTCTCCATGCCTGCGATGTGGGAACTCATTCTAGACTTTTTGGGATGAAGTTGTCTTCATTTCATTTTCGAATGCGTTGGTCAGGACTATTTGATCCCGCTCCGGACCCGTGGAAACCATCCCAACCTTCGCTCCAGTTTCCTTTTCAACGAACGCCAAGTATTCGCGCGCTGGCTTGGGTAACAGCTCGAACTTAGTAATCCCCTGCGTGGAGGTCTGCCAGCCTGGCATCTTCTTGTAAACACATTCAATTTTTTCGTAGCCGCTGGCTTGCGCTGGAATCTCGACAGTTTTCCTGCCGTCGATTTTGTAGCCCACGCAGACCGGAATCTCCGGCAGCTCATCGAGCACATCCAGTTTGGTTACCACCAGCCACGAAATGCCGTTAATCATGGCAGCGTAGCGCAACAGAGGCAAGTCGAGCCAACCGGTGCGCCGCGGACGCCCTGTAACCGCGCCAAACTCGTTGCCGCGCTTACGGAGTTGCTCGCCTAACTCGCCCTTCTCCTCGGTGGGAAATGGTCCTTCGCCGACGCGCGTGCAGTACGCCTTGGTCAATCCAATCACCGAGTCGATCGCATTGGGAGCGACGCCCGTGCCGGTCGCGGCGCCTCCGGACGTCGCGCTGGACGAAGTCACAAAAGGATAGGTGCCATGGTCGATGTCGAGCATCGTGCCCTGCGCACCTTCAAACAGAATGGCTTCACCGCCCGCTAGCGCCTGGTTCAGCAGTAGCGCCGTATCACATACAAAAGGCGAGATTTTATCGGCCGCCGCAGCATATTCCGCGTACATTTTGTCGGCGTCAAGCGGTTCGGTATTAAACAGTGCATGCGCAATCATGTTCTTCTCGCGCACCGCGTTTTCAATGTGCTTCCTCAGCAGTTGCAGATCGAGGAGATCGGCAACGCGCAGACCGCGGCGGCCCATCTTGTCTTCATAGGCAGGACCGATTCCGCGCGAGGTGGTACCAATTTTTACCCGGCCGGGGGCGTTCTCCGCTGCCAACTCGATCATGCGATGGTAAGGAAGAATTACTTGTGCGCGGTTCGACACAAAAAGATTTCCGTCGACTCTGACGCCCGCTTCGCGAAGCCCTCCTACCTCTTTCAGAAAGGCCATGGGGTCGAGAACAACGCCGTTGCCGACCACGCTGCGGCAACCCGCTCGCAAAACTCCGCAGGGAACCAGTTGCAAAACAAATTTTTTGCCGTTGATGATGACAGTGTGTCCGGCATTATGGCCGCCGGCGTATCGGGCGACAACAGAGAAACTCTCTGACAGTACGTCGACAATTTTTCCTTTGCCCTCGTCGCCCCACTGAGCACCGACAATTACCGCGGTCTTGCCTCGCTTCAATGCCAACTCCGTCACAGGGATTTCACGGGCGCATGGCTGCGCCGCGCGTGGCTCTCCACATCAGGGTCGCACACGCCTTGCCGCGGCAAAACTTTACTAACTCGCTGGAATGAAAAGCGGAGAAGAAGTGTACGAAATATCTTATCGTGCTCACGCGACGGATGGCAACGCAGTTTCGCGCCTGTGCGTCTGAGGGTTAACCGGTTGCCAGTGCGCCCAGACGCTCGTCGAGACGTTTGAAACTCAAAGCCATGCCTTCCTTCATCCCCGTCTTGAGCGCAGCATCGCGCGCCTCTGTCGATGGATAAAGAAGCTTGCACACGACCGTCGTCTTGCCATTCTCTTCCGAAAAGATCTGTGTGTTGAGTATTTCTGGCCAGTCACCGCCCCAGGACTCCGTGGAGACGATCCGCTCGGGCGGCTTGACTTCTTTATAGGTGCCGCGCATCTCCATCTGGGTGCCATCGGAATGGCGCCAGCCGAAGTGCCACGCCCCTCCCGGGCGGAGATCAATTTCGCAGACGGGCATGGTCCAGCCTGGTGGTCCCAGCATCCAGTGCGGCAAGTGTTCTGGATTGGTGTAAGCATCGAAGACAAGCGTGCGCGGCGCATCGAAGACTCGCGCGATCACGATCTCCCGATCCGAGGGAGTAGTTACGCTCAGCGCGGCACTATTTTTTGTGGTTGCGACCATGTCTGTTCTCCTTGTCTGTTTCCTGCAGTTCAATCAGGTATCGATCCAGACGCTCGAAATTCCGTTCCCAGAACCTGCGGTAGTGTGCCACCCAGCCCGCAACGTCCTTCAGTGGACTTGCCTTAAGCCGGCACGGCCTCCATTGCGCCTCGCGCCCGCGCGTGATCAATCCCGCTCCCTCCAGCACTTTGAGGTGCCTGGAGATCGCGGGCATGCTCATCTCGAACGGCTCCGCCAGCTCCGTGACCGAAGCCTCGCCCGATGCAAGCCGAGCCAGGATGGCGCGCCGGGTCGGATCGGCGAGAGCTGAAAACGTAATGCTGAGGTGGTCGGGCATGGTATTTAACCCATACGTTATATAACTACTATGTTAAATATAATAAAAACCGATGTCCTGTCAAGTGCGAAGGGGCCGCGTGGAGCCATCCTTGCGGCTCACCCCCTCGGCTTCTCCATGGCTATGTTTTTGAAGGAGCCAATCATCCGCCTGCGATTCGTGCTAGCCTTGGGACCGCCAACTTTGAAAGCGCCTTTTCATTGTCTCGAATAGCAGGAGGGAACAGACATGGCAAACAGTTTTGGTACAGACATCATTATTCAAGCGGAAGATCCCATGAAAGCGGCTTTCTTCTACGTCAAGCATCTCGGATTTGAGACCACCGGCGAGAAGCCGAACATGATCAGCCTCCATGGCGAGCGTATCAACTTATTCATTGAGCGAGGCCCAGCAATGGGTGCTGTTATGGAGGTAACGGTCGACAATGTTGAAGAAACCAAGGCACGGCTTGTTAGGAACGGTTGTCGGGTCGTCAAAGACGAGCCGGATTTCCCAAGATGTTACATCCAGGATCCCCACGGCCTGATCTACAACCTGACGACCTAGGTTGTGCCCCTCTTTGCAACGGTGCGTGTAAAATCATTCGCTGGATTGAACGCCAGAGTCGCAGCGGCCCATCCCTGCCATCACGTATAATCGTCTATTCCGGCTCATGAGCTACACCGTCCTGGCGCGTAAATATCGGCCGCAGAAATTCTCCGAGGTGATCGGACAGGAGCACGTCACCCGCACCTTGCAAAACGCCCTTGAGCAGGGACGTACCGCCCACGGCTACATTTTCAGCGGCCATCGCGGCATTGGGAAGACCACCGTGGCGCGCATTCTGGCGTCAGCCTTGAACTGCCGCTCCCGTCTTAATAACAATGAAGACAAGCCGGTCGCCGAGCCCTGCGGCATCTGCGAGTCCTGTACTGAGATTCGCGCCGGCAACGCGGTTGACGTGATCGAGATTGACGCCGCCACCAACCGCGGCATCGACGAGATTCGAGAGTTGCGCGAGGCCGCGCGCTATCGTCCCGCGCGCGATCGCTTCAAAATTTATATTCTCGACGAAGCACACCAGATTACCGACGCCGCCTTCAACGCCCTGCTTAAGACTTTAGAAGAACCTCCAGACCACATCGTTTTTATGCTCGCGACCACGCAGCCGGAGGACATCCCGCAGACCATCCGCTCGCGCTGCCAGCACTTCAGCTTCCGTGCAGTAAAGTTCGACGCTATCTTTGGGCAGTTACGCGATCTCGTCAGCCGCGAAAGCGTTGAGGCGAGCGACGATGCCCTTGCGCTCCTGGCCGAGGCTGGCGACGGCTCCATGCGCGATGCGCTATCAATTCTCGATCAAGCAATTGCATCGGCAAGCGGAAAGCTCACGGCCGATTCTGTGCGCAATCTGGTGGGTGCCGCGCCGGCGCACATTCTCGAAGAGGTAATGCAGGCCGTTGCGCGCAGCGCCAGCGAGGATGTTTTGCGGCAAGTCGATCACCTCATCAGCGAGGGGCATAGTCCGACGCACTTTACGCGCCAGATGGTGCGCTTCCTTCGTAATGCCACGGTCGCCAAGATTGCCGGCAAAGATTCTTCTTTGCTGCAAATCTCGACGGAAGAAAAGGAACGCGTCGAGCGCGTCGCGGCACTGTTCGGCGAAGAAGACCTCACTCGTCATCTGCAGATTATGCTGCGAACGCACGGCGAGCTGGGGTACAAGCAGGAACAGCGCTTCCATCTGGAACTGGGACTGCTCAAGATGACGCATGCCCAACGCCTGTTGCCGATCGAGCAACTGCTCAGCGAAGTAAGCGCTGCTTCGGATGTAGCGGGGGCCGCGGGCGCAAGTGCTCCTCGAACTCCGGCGCGGCCTTCGATTGTAGCGTCGGCCGCAAGCGGTGCGAGGGAGTCTCGACAAACAGAGGCCGTTGCTCCCTCCCGCCCTAATCCTGTCTCGCCGTTTGCTGCGGACTCCGCTCGTAAAGGCGGTCCGCGGCAGGAGTCCTCGGCCGATTCAGGCTCTAAAGATGCACGCTCGATCGCCAGCGGAAACGCGCCTGCGAGGGTGGTGATGGGTGCGGCGGTACTCGCAGATCCCGCCGAGAACGCATCTGAGATTCAAGTCAGTGCGAAGGCCGGTCCGGAGCCTGAGACAAAAGCGCAGCCTGCAGTGCAGCCTTTACAGTCGCTGCAAACGGTCGCTACAAGCGGAGCGCTTCCGATTGAGAAGCTGCAAGACGCCGTGCTGCAAACGCTCATGGATGGCAATCAGCGCATCTTGGTGTCCATGCTCGAGATGGGGGAATGGTCTCTGGAAGGGAACGAGGTGGTGATCAAAGTCCCGGAATCGCAGACCGTTATCGATATGTCGTTGAGCGCGGATGCCCGGCGGCTGGCGATCGCCTCAGCCAGCGGCGTTCTGGGGCGAGCAGTCAAATTGAAGATTGTTGCCGGAGCAACTGGGTCGACGGAAAAAACCAACGGCGGCGGCCAATCAGGCGGAGCCAACTCTGGCCCTGGAGGCCGCAGCCGCGCCGAGCAGGATGCAGTGGTGCGGCGTATGCGGGAGAAATTCGGTGCCGAAATTCGGACAGTGATCGACTACAAAGAGAAGCGGTAGAAATCAAGGTTTCAGAGTTTCAAAGGTTTCAAGGTTTCGAAACCTTGAACCTTTGAACCTTTGAAACCTTGAAACGTGAGGTTTTATGGGCGGATTCAACCTGCAAGAATTGATGTCCAAAGCCAAAGCGCAGTACGACACCCTGCAGAAAAAGATGCAGGAGACGGTGGTCGAGGCCTCGTCAGGCGGTGGCACGGTCACAGCAAAAATGGACGGGCGCAAGCAACTGCTTAGCCTTCGCATCGACCCCGAGGCACTGAAAACAGCGGACGTCGAGATGTTGCAGGACTTGATCCTCGCCGCAGTGAACGAAGCGGCGCGGAAGGTAGATGGAGCGATGCAATCGACGGTAGGCGGACTGCTGGGCGGGTTAGGCATGGGCGGACTCTAAAGAATCGGCCGATTGATAATCGGGTGATCGGGCGATTTTGGCATCTCCTTGGACCCGATCAAATGTTTCCGTTGGTTTTAAAATTGCCCGATGACTCGATCGCACACTCACTCAATTCCTTATGTCTAAATTTGCCGAGCCAATGTCGCGGCTGATTGACGAGCTGAAGAAGCTACCCGGCGTGGGCTCAAAGAGCGCGCAGCGGCTGGCTTTCTACATTTTGCGCTCGAGCGACGAGGACGCCGAGGCCCTCGCCGCCGCAGTGCGCGACGTCAAGGCCAGCCTGCGGTTGTGTTCGGTTTGCAATAACATTACCGACGTCGATCCCTGCGTCTATTGCACCAGCGCGACGCGCAATCAACGGTTGGTGTGCGTAGTCGAAGAACCCACTAACATCGCCGCAATTGAAAAGACCAAGCACTTCAACGGAGTCTTCCACGTACTTCACGGTGCGATCTCTCCGCTGCACGGCGTGGGACCGGAGCAATTGCGCATCGCCAACCTCGTTACGCGGGTGGACGCGGGCAACGTGGAAGAAGTGATCATCGCCACCAATCCCACGGTGGAAGGCGAAGCCACCGCCACGTATCTCTCGCAACAACTCAAGCGCGCGGGGGTGAAGGTGACGCGCATTGCCATGGGCATTCCGGTCGGCAGCGATATCGAATACACAGATGAGATCACGATGCTCAAGGCTATGGAAGGGCGTCGGGAGTTGTAAAGGTCCAGCAGCGTCTAGTAGCTTTCAGCCCACTTGATCTCCACACTCCGCAACAGCGCTACAGCATTAGGTCTGGTTCAAGAAATACGTTGAGTTCTTCCTCGGCGGAAGCCAAGCCTTCGGGTAGCGACCCACGATTGTATTCCGCCATGCGATTTTTCCACTTCAAGAAATCGGCGATGCTTTGCGGTTCAACTCGTACTTCGACGCGGCGCAGGCTGGCGAGCAACAGATTCATTTCGTAGCGGAAACCTGTGGCGCTGCGCAGATTCTTGGCGGAAGGGCACATGGTCTCGATTCTGCCGTGGCGGCATTCGAGCAGGCCCCAGCCCGAGGGCAGTTCTTCGCGGCGCACCAATTCGGCGGGAACCAGGTAGAAGCGTTCGCAGCCGACTCCATCCTCGGGCTTAACGCGGAATGGCTTGGCGCGGTCGGCGATAAAGTCGGAACGCGTCACCTTGCATTCGACCAGCACAGAATGGCAGGCGCGCTTCCATCCGATCGCGTCGGGCATCTCTCCGCTGATACAGGCTTGCTCGGAGAGCACCACCCCACAGCGGTAGCTGCGCAGCCAGCGCACAGCTTTTTCGACTAGTTGGGCGTGAGTCATGGGGTTCGGCTTTCGGGTTTCGGCTGAGCGAAACAATAATGTTTATATGCGGGGGGACTGCCCTACAGAAGTGACTGAATGGTTTCCGCTCAGGAGCCTGCCACTTTGTGAAGCCGTGAATTCTTCAGCGGCTTGACGATGATCGGGCGATGCAGGACCGTTTCCAGTAAATGCCGCTCGGCCGCGATGGTCTGGGCCGACGATTCCAGGGGCGAGTAACCTTCGGCGGCGATCACTAAGGCTCCGTTAGTAGCCAGGCCCGCGGTCTTGCGCAAGAATCCGTTCACGCGATGCTTGCGATTGGTTACGGCCTTGCCCTGAACTTTCTCCGTATTGCCATTTTCAACTCGAATGCGGTGAATCTGGCCGTCATGGGTCGCGTCTAAGGAGTTAGCGAGGCGCAGAATCGCGGCCAGTTGGATGATCGCTTTCTGCTCATCCGGAAGTAGGTCGCGCAACGATTTGTGCTTCCGTGTGGGCAGGATCCCTCGATGAAAGCGAGCGACGACTGCCGCGCGGCGCAGATCAGCCTCTTTCCAGCCCAGCGGATTCCCATGTTTGCGAATCAAGTCAAGAGAAGCCTTATGATGTCCCTTCTCGCCTTTGGACTTGCCAACATCGTGCAGGAGCGCAGCCGCGAGCAAGCTGGAGCGTGCAGATATGCCGTCTACTGCGGGCTGCCATGCGGAAGCTAGAAGACCGTCGTAGAGCTGAAGAGCCAGGGTCGCGACTCGCTCAGAATGAGGAAAATCCGGATCGAGGCCGCCCGCCCAAAGCTTCATGCGGCGAGTAGCCAGTTCCTGAATCTGCTTGCCTTGCGGCAGCCCAGCACGCCAGACCTGCCAAAGCGAATGAGGGCCGATCATTTTTGCGCGGTACCGATCGATGCGCTTGCTGCGTTCGGAGAGAATTCGTTTGTGCCAAAGTTGTCGCGAATGCACGTCGGGGAAAATATGGCAGGCTATGGCAGTAGTCCACAGCACGTCAAGGTCGTGAACCTCGCCGAGTAAGTCCTGCATTTCTTTGAGGTCATTGCTCCACTTCTTGTGCTCCGCCGGAAGGAAATTCTCGACGATGTAGCGAAAGCGCTTAATTCCGATGCGCAGAGAATGGAAGGCGCTTTGCGAGCGATTGCGCAAGGCGCGGCTGTGCAGCTTTCGGGCCTCGGTCCAGCGCTCCAAAGCGAGATGCTTGAACAACGCGCTGCCGGGGCGGATGCGTGCAGCACATGCGGGCAGAGAATTACTCCACTGGCGCCACTGTTTGCGATCGAATTCTTCGAGAGCGGCTTTAACCTCGCGCTTTTGTTCTTGTTCGCGGTCGGCCAGAATTTTCAGGAGAGCATGTGCGGCAGGATCTGCCTCGTCGGAATGCAGGGCGGCCGCATTTGGGACCGAATCCTTATCCTTATCTCTCGAATCACCTGCCGAATCATGATCTGCCGAATCATGATCCGGTTGAGACGGAGGCGATGCCAGCGAACCGCCGGTGTCCCCGGGGGCCGCGGCTAGCCTTTCCACCCACTCTTCCATAACGTGAATGTCGCGAAGGTCACCCAGCCGCTGAAATAAGCGCTTGCCTGCCTTCTTCATGGCCTTCCAGTCGGGATCAGGATCGAGCGCCATCAGCCCATCCGCCAGCGACCGACAGCGCCGCAGCGACACTCGCAGGTCGTGAACCGGATCAGAGCCGAAGTCGGCGGCAACATTGTCGCACTCCTCGATCACTCGCAACATCCAGTAGCGCAAGCCTGTGGTCCTTTTTGCGCGGGTTGTTGGACTGGTTGAAGGCACGAGAGTTCCTAAAATCAGAAAATGCCAGGCCCCTATTCTCGCCGGAGACGGCGTGTGATTACCAGTGCCCGGCCGCATGGGCTCGCGAAGATGTTCTTTTCGGCCGGAAAAATGCGGCTGAAAAGAAGGTCTGCCCCAAGCTTGAATCTATCGCCGATTTTTCCGTTACCACCGTAACATGCGGCGCGGTACCGGATGGATTTAACCTTTTATAGCCTATCCAGAACTCCGGGTGAGAGGTGTGTTATCGACAACGCGACCACATTTCATGCCAACCGTGCGGCCTCGGCGCGCGCCTTCGTGCATAGCTTGAATATCCTCATCAAGTACGCGCGCATGTACGGCTACGATCATAAGCGTACGGAAGCGCAATTCAATATAGCGTGGAATGAATTGCAACAGGGGCTGCCCACAGCGGGGGATGGCGGCTTCTTGCTCGGCGTTTCCGATAACAAGCTATTGCTGGATGGAGTTCCGCTCGAAACCGGTCAGGTGGAACGCAGCTTCGGACAGCTTTTAACCACGGCCGGTCTAGCTAGCCTGCATTTCTCCAAAGACGTCACCATTGAAGATTTTACCCGCCTGGTCCGCGCCTTCACCCTGGCCGGCTCGAAAGCCCAGGATGTTTCCAAACAGATCAAGGAAGCCCTGAACAGCGGAAGCAAGCAGAGCACGATCAAGATCAACGAAGTGAAATTCGTTGCGGCCGACCCCCTTACCGGCGACATCAGCGTAGCCGCACAGATCGCCGCGCAAACCTTAGGGCCGGAATTCAAACAATGGTTGAACGATCCGCAGAAGTTGCTGCAATTGATTGCAGCAGCGGAAGGCGCGAACGCTGTAGGCGGAGGCCAAGGCCAAGCCGGCGGCACAGCCGTGCCCTTTGGCAGCGTCCCAAACGTTCCCGGCCATTGGGTCGCCGGACCGGCACCCGAGGCTGGCGCAGGCGCTGCAGCTGGGACTGCTCCCGCATGGGAGAGCGGCGTAGTGCCGCTGCAGGAAGCAGAGGTAGTTCAGGCCATTCGTTTGCTCACTCGATTCGGACAGGTGCAGGGTGATCCTACTGCTCGCCCGGAAGACTTGCAAAAGGAGCTGGGCGAAACCGATCCGAACACGCGGCTGAACCTGCAACAGTTACTGGGAAGCCTGGCAGCAAAGGCAACTGCGGGACAGCAAGAAGACACACCGCTGCTCATGAAGGCAGCCGAGCATATGGCGATTCGCTTCGCCCTCGAGCGTTATTCCAAGGGCGAAGTGAAGGTCAATGCTGTGCATCAGATGATGGAGCACATGAGCCGGCAGATGGACTCCTTGCGCCAAATTCTGAAAATTCAAGAAGACAAGATGAATAAGGCGGGCATCCTGGTGGAGTCGCACGCCGACATCCTGGATCGGATGTTCTGGGCCGAAGTACCGGAGTCAGGAAAGAAGACGGTACTGCTGTCGAATGAGGCGCCCTGTGTGCCGCCGCGCAATCTACGCCAATTTCTTGAGGTATTGCTCGACCGGGATGACAAGGAAACATCCGCGGAAATTTTGAACAACTACTCCGGATGCCTGGCGACTAAGGATGCGGACCCACGCCGCAAGGTTGCGATTGGATTGAGCCAGCTGGCTGACCTTTATGCGCGCCTGGGCGGCCAGGCAATGGGCGAAGCCATCCACAAAGTAACCCAGCAACTCTGCGTGGAAAAAGATCCTGAACTGCAAAGCTTGTTGAGCGCGGCTTTCGTCCGCCTGAGCCAGGAGGCCAGCGAGGCCAGGAACTATCCGGCAGTGAACGAAGTATGCGCAGGAATGGAGACCTTGCTGCAGCAACGTCCGGTATTGGTAAACGATCTCCGGCCGCGCGTGGGCGTGGAAAACCGGATTCCGGAGTTCATCGAGGAAGCGCTGCGCCAGGATCCTATCCCCGAGGATTTGCTGCTGGTGTTGCGCCGCACATGCCAGTCAGGGGCCGAGCATCTCGCCGATCGTTTTTTCCGCTGCATGCGGCGGGACGAGTGCGACCGCATGGTCGAACTGGTGAAGGAAATGGGAAGTCCCGCCCTTGCGCAGCTGCGGGAAATTCTGCGCACAGGACAATCGCGACAGGCCTCTGCGGTGGTGGGCTTGTTGAGTCGTCTGGACGTGGGAACGCTGTTGGAACTTCTGCCGGCGCGTCTGCCCGAATGGAATCGTTTCTACCACGACATCGTCGTTCGGGAAATCGCCTACGGAGCCGCGCCGGACCGCGGGCGCACACTTTTGGAGCTCACGGAAGTACTGGATTCTGTAGTGCTCCCGGAGACTATCGACGAGATCGGTATGAGCGGTGATCTTACGGCGGCGCCGCCGCTGCAAGCCATGGCTCGTCCCGGCGAGGCAGCTTCACGCCCACCGTTCGTACAACTGAAGGCGATCGAATCGCTCGGACGGTTGCGGGATCCGGAATCGGTATCGCTGCTGCGCGAGATTGTAGAGGCCAAGAAAACATGGGGCTGGATTCATCACCGTGAGCTGCGAATCGCAGCAGCGCAATCGCTCTCCAAAACCGACCCACGCTATAGCGCCCAGATTCTGGCCGACAGCGGCATCGAGCCGGCAGAACTGGCGATCGCCCCTCTGGATACCGCTCCGGCGTGTCCTTGGGTGCGGCAACGGCGCTACGATCGAATGGTGCTTTCGCGCGCAGTCGGAGCCACTATCGGGAGCTCTTGGGGAAAATCCAAGATTCTGATCCGCGAATTAAGCCTGGGCGGAGGCATGGGTACTAAGGAAGATAATCTGCGCATCGGTAGCGAGGCTGATTTGGAAATCTCGTTGGGCATGCGTACAAAGATTAAAGCGCATGTGCTGTTACGCCGCGCGCGGGTGAATGAAGTGGGGTTTGAAATCGTCAACACCGACCTCGAAAGCCGCTATCGCCTGCGCCGGCTGCTGGTCGACGCGCTAACCCGTGCCCCTCAGCGGAAAGAACAGCAGTGGGCCGGAGAGCGAAAAATCTAGAACGCCACAGCCGCGCTCCTTGCGGCCCTCTTGAAACAAGAGATGGAAAAGCCTCCGCCGTCACAGTAGAGGCCTTTTTTCGTAGCGTAAGAAAGACGCTTACTTTACCTTGACGAAAATTATCACCAAGGTATAAAGGGCAAGCGACTCGATCAAGGCCAGGCCCAGAATCAGAGCCAACTGAATGCCAGGGCGAGCCGCTGGATTGCGCGCCAGACTCTCAGCCGCGGAGGCCGTGGCCTTGCCCTGTGCTAACGCGCAGATACCAGACGCGAAGGCCATTGAGAAGCCTGCGGCGATAGCAACCCAGTTGACCCCACCCCCGCCCTCGGCTCCGCCCTGCGCAAAGGCGGGAACCGCAAACGAGAGTACGGAAAGTATCATAAACAATTTGCTTAACTTACCCATTGTGGTTTCTCCTCATATGAAATACCGCCAGTGGGTGGTTGACGCCATACCGTGCAGACGCCCTCACGCTTGCGGCTCAAAATCAGTGTCCACGGATCAGTGATCAGTGTCCAGTGTTCAGTGGCCATTAAAACCTTAGCTTCGGAGCAATTGCAGCTAACTCGCTCAGATCCAACTCTTACTGGCCACTGGCAACTGCCCACTGGCCACTACCTTTCAGTGCTCTTCCCCGACGGCACCCTGCAGATAAACCGTCGTCAGCAGAACAAAAATATAGGCCTGTAGCAGCGAAACAAAAATATGCAGTCCTAAGAACGGGACTGGAAATCCCAGCGGCAACAGTGAAATGAAGACCAGTGTCACCATATCACCCGCGTACATGTTGGCGAACAAACGGATGGTAAGAGAAAGCACACGCGCCAAATGGCTGATCAACTCGATTGGGAGCATTAGCAGAGCCAGCGGCAGACGCATGAAAATGGACATTGTCGGGTCTGACGGTCCCAGGAAGTGCTTCAGGTAACCAATTCCGGCGTGCTTGAACCCCTGAGTCTGGTAGTAAACAAATGCGCAAATGGCACAACCTAACGGAACGATGGGCACGGCTGTCGGCGACTCGAACCCGGGAATTACGCCCAGCACGTTACAGAACAAAACGAAAAGACCCAGCGTCACCAGGAATGGTGTGTAGCCTTCGCTGTGATGGCCGATGATCTCATTGCTTTGCCCCTGGACGAATCCTTCGAATGCTTCGAAGGCGTGCTGCAACCCTCCGGGACTCTCCACCGACAGGCGTGAACGCACAAGTAGGAATGCGATGAGCAGCAATGTGAAGACCAGAATCTCCATTGCGAACGAATTCGAAATGGGTGCCGTCGGATACTTAGGCTCAAAATGGAATGCCTGCAGAAATGACGTGACCGGGCTCGCCAATAAATGGTTCAGGATTTGAGTGAACCAGAGTTGTTCAGGCATAAGACAGATCTCGAACCCACGCGGCTGCCCTCGTCTTGCACCAGCTCTCCGCTAAACACCACGAACCAGCGCGGCATAGAGCTCGTATAGCGCTTCGCAGATGATGGCAGCTACGGGCAAAAATAAGCCCGCAAGAAGCCCATTCAGGCTCGCGGGTGAAACAGTCAATATAACATAGGCGCCGAGGGCCATCAAAACATAACGCAGCAGAAATCGAAATACGATTCCCGTTCCGGATTGCGATGTAGCCGCGCCGGTAGCGCGATCAACGAACCCTGCGATCGCCCGCTTCAGCCAGTAGAAATTCACGTAGGCAATGCCACAGCCGAAGCCGAAACCAACTGTGGGGCGCAGGCCGAACCTCCACCAGGCGGCGGCGGCCAGCAGCGGGGCAAGCCCAGCCATGAAGTAGCCGATCCGGTGCATGGCACCCGAGTAGAACTGTTCAGCTGTAGCGGCCTGCGCCATCTCAGCTTCTGTTTGGGATTGGTGAGGCAGCGACACCGCTTAGAGAACCTCGTCTCTCAACCATGGTAAGCGAAGGTGGTTTGATGTGGACGGCAATTTCGTCCACCGCAAGGACTTATCTCGTGTCGCGTAGAACCGTGCGAATCAGTTCAATGAAACCGGCGGCGATGCCTAAAAGGATCCCGGCCAGGTAAAGCCACGTTGTATGCAGCCAGCGGTCGAGTGCCACGCCGATAAGCCAACCCACAACAAGCGCCGCGGGTAAGGTGAGTGCCAACTGGCTGTAGCGGCTGACCTGAACCCAGAAGTTCTCTTTGCGACCGGAGTTCTGTCGGTCTTGGTCTTCGCGGTTGGGAGTTGGGTCGGGGAGGGGCATCAAGCAAAATGGATTCTACGCTAATCGGCAGCGGGTGCATTCCGGCCGAGCTCGCTCAGGCCGGGACAGCCGAGGCGGCTGTCCCCACATGGGCATTTTCAGATTATAGGCATTTCTAGTGGATTAGCTTCGCGACCGCAGGGGTCTGCGCCAGACCCAGCGACCAGTTCACGAGTTGAATGAAGCGGTCGGGCATGATTCCGATAAAAAGGGTTGCAAATGCGGTCACACCCAGCGCAGCACGCATGGTCCAACTCACGGGTAACGCACCCTGCTCTTCCGGCTGGCCCATGAACATGGCGTTCGCCATCTTCAAGTAATAATAAAGTCCGAAGACAGAATAGAGCACGCCCAGCGAGGCCAGGGCGTAGTGTCCGGTTTCGATCAGGCTGAGGAAGATGAAGTACTTGCCATAGAAGCCTGCTAGCGGGGGAATTCCGGCGAGGGAGAGCAGGAAGATCAGCATGAGCACGGCTTCAACGGGAGCACGCGAGTAGAGGCCGTTGAGATCGTCTAGCTCGTCGCCAATTACATTGCGATAGCGCAGCGAAGTAATTACGCCGAACGCTCCGAGATTCATGAACGTGTAAACCAGCAGGTAGATCAGAATGCCTTTGATGCCGTCCGGGCTGAGCTCAGTGACGGTACCAGCAATAAGACCGAGCAGCATATATCCCACGTGCGCAATCGAGGAGTAAGCGAGCAGACGCTTGGTATTGGTCTGGGTGAGGGCGGCGAAGTTCGCGCCCGTCATGGTCGCAATAGAGACGAAGACGAGCAACGGAAGCCATACGGAGCGCATGGGGAGCAGTCCCCAGATAAGGATGCGCAGGAGCATCGCCCACCCCGCGGCTTTGACGGCCACCGACATGAATCCGGTAATGCAGGTCGGCGCGCCTTCATAGGCGTCCGGCGCCCACTGGTGGAACGGGACGGCAGCGATCTTAAACAACAGACCGACGATTGTGGTCAGTAAGGCAATAATGGCCACTGGATGGTAAGGATTTCTCGCGAGAATCAGACTGAGTTGACGACTGATCTCGCCCAGGTTGGTGCTGCCGGTCAGGCCATACAAAAGCGACAATCCATAAGCAAAGATGCCGGAGGAAAATGCGCCCAGCAACATGTATTTCAGAGCCGCTTCGTTGGAGCGGCGGTCGCGGCGCAGAAATCCCACGAGCACGTACGTGGAAATCGCCATCAGCTCCAGGCCAATGAAGATCAGCACGATATCAAAGCCGGCAGCCATGCACATCATGCCGACAACCGAGAGCAACATCAGCGCATAATATTCGCCGTGATTTTCGTGCTCCGTCTTCATGTAGCGCATCGACATAAGGATGGAGATGGCTGTAGCCGCGAGGAACAAATAAAAGAAGTAAAGGGCGAAGCGATCCACCATCATGGTGCGCATCATCGCCGGCCAGCCTCTTCCAGCAGCCAAGTGGTTGCGTTGCATAAAAAGCTGGATTTGTACCACACCCGCGGTGGCGAACAGGACGCCGATGAGGGCGGTGACGGCATTGACCCACTTGCTCTCGGGCGGAATCATTAAATCGATGAGCAGGATGCCGAGAGCAAACAGCGTGAGCAGGGTGATAGGCAGCACCAGCGTGTAATCGTTCCAGTTGAATTGGGAGAGTGCGCCCACTAGTTCTTCCCTTTCGCTGGATGTGCAACAGCGGGCGCACCGATCACAGAAGCTGTGGTTGCGACTGGTGCGCTAGTCGCCTCTTGCTTAACCGCAGGTCGCAGCGTCGCATTCACTGCTCCCGCTGCCTGCGGATTGCGCACGTTTTGCACAAGCTGATTCACCGGCTGCTCAAGAATCTGGAAAAACGGCTTGGGATAAAGACCGATCCAGAACGCCATGATCAGGAGTGGAACGAACGTCAGCACCTCACGTGGCGTGAGGTCGTGCAGCTTTTCGTTCTTGGGATTGGTGACCGTGCCGAAGAAAACACGCTGGTACAGCCACAGCAGATACGCCGCCGCAAGAACCACACCTGGCACCGCCCACGCGCCCCAACGCCAGTTCTCCATAAATGTTCCCTGCAGGATGGTGAACTCGCCCACGAAACCATTCAGCAGCGGCAGTCCCATCGAAGAGAGAAACATGATCATGGTGATGGTGGCGTAGACGGGCATCACGTTCGAGATGCCGCCATATTCCGCGATCTCGCGCGTGTGCCGGCGTTCGTAAAGAATTCCGACGATCAAGAACAGCGCGCCGGTTGAGATTCCGTGATTGATCTGCTGCAAGACCGATCCGCTTAGGCCTGCCGAGTTCAACGCAAAGATGCCCAGCGTGCAAAAGCCGAGATGGCTGACCGAGGAATATGCCACCAGCTTCTTCATATCTTTCTGCATCAGAGAAACGAGCGCGCCGTAGATAATCGCGATGATCGAAAGAGTGATCATCCAGCCGCGCACTTTCGTGTGCATCAGAACGTCGGGAAAGAACGGCAGCGAGAAGCGGATGAATCCGTACGTCCCCATCTTCAGCAAAACTCCAGCCAGAATGACCGAACCGGCCGTCGGCGCTTCCACGTGGGCGTCCGGGAGCCAGGTGTGGAACGGGAACATCGGCACCTTAATAGCGAAGGCAAAAAAGAACGCGAAGAACAGAAGCGTGGCAATCGTTGGACCGTAGGCCGGATCGGAATAAATCTTCGGTGCGGTCTCATAAAGTGCCGTAAGACTGAAGGTGTAGACGCCAGTCAGATGCTGGTGATGGAAGTACAGGAACAGGATGCCTAGCAGCATCAGCACCGATCCAGCCAACGTATAGAGGAAAAACTTGATGGCGGCATAAAGCTTGCGTGGGCCGCCCCAGATGCCGATCAGCAGGTACATCGGAACCAGCATTGCTTCCCAGAAGACGAAAAAAAGGAAGAAATCGAGCGCCATGAAAACGCCGAGCATGCCGGTCTGCAAAATTAAGAACCAGACGTAGTATTCCTTGACGCGATTCTCGATGGCTGTCCAGGAGGACAGAATCGAAATCCATCCCAGCAGCGTGGTGAGCATGATGAGCAGGAACGAAATACCGTCGATGCCGATCACGTAACCCGCGCCGATCGAGGGAATCCAGTTATTGGGCGTGCCCTCGATGAACTTGAAGCCCGGCTCTAGACGCTGTGCCCAGAACATCGGCACCAGCGGCAGCGAAACCAGAAAGCCGCCGAGCGCGAACAAATTCGCAATCCAGCGGATGGCGTCCTTATTCTCCTTGGGAACGAAAAGGAGAATAAGCGCCCCCAGAAGCGGCGTGAAGAGGATGATCGAGAGTATGTGGTTTTGCATGAAGTTCAGCTTCTAGCTGCTAGCTACTGGCTTCTAGCTAACAGCTAGAAGCTAGGAGCGGTTTTCAGTGGTACAGGTAATAGAACACAAATCCTACTAATCCCGCGGTCATCACCAGCGCATACCATTGCACCAAGCCCCATTCGAACAAGCGCGCGGGATACGAAAGCATTCGCGCCAGAATCGCAGGACCGTTGACCCCGATGCCATCGATGATCCACTTATCCCACCAACTGGAAAGCGTTGCTGTGAGACGCGTGATCCAGCCGGCAGCATTGACCGCGCCATCGACGACGTTTGTATCGAACCACGCGGACGCTTCTCCGAGTCCCAACACGCCTAAACGAACATCTCCTAGTTTGCGGCGGCCGGTGAAGACATAGTCGTATCCCTCGTCGACGTAGTATTTATGAAGCAGCACGTTGTAGACGGGCGGCGCGGCTGCAGCAATCGGTTCGGTATAACCCTTGTCGGCGTGCCGATAGCTTCTCGATGCCATACCCCAGCCCACACCAGCGGCAGCCAGCGATAGCGCCATCAGCAGCCACTCCGTGCTTGTGTTCTTCTCTTCTTCTACTCCGGCCACCAACTGGCTGGTTCTTCCCTCTTCCTGAAGGACGCGAGCTTCGGGAGCGAAGACGGGCTCCAGGAACGCCGTGAAACGATCGGAGCCACCGAGACTATGTGGCCAACCCAACCACCCGGCAACGATGGCGCACAGTGCGAGCACAACCAACGGCGCCGTCATCGAGATCGGCGATTCGTGAATGTGGTGCTCCACTTCGTGGCTCATGCGCGGGCGGCCACGAAAAGTCAGGTACATCAGCCGGAACATGTAAAAAGCAGTCATCAACGCGGTGGCGAAGCCGATAGCCCAGAGAAAGTGATATCCGCTCGCCTCTCGTGACCACGCTTCCCAGAGAATCGCGTCTTTCGAAAAGAAGCCCGCAAACGGGAAGATACCTGTAATGGCTAGCGTAGCGATCAACATGGTGCGATGAGTTGTGGGAATGCGATGGCCGAGGTCGCCCATGTTGCGCATGTCCTGCTCGCCGCTCATCGAGTGGATGACGGAGCCGGCCCCGAGGAATAACAGGGCCTTGAAAAATGCGTGCGTGAAGACATGGAAGACGCCGGCGGCGAACGCTCCAACTCCCAGCGCGAGAAACATGTAGCCAAGCTGCGAAACGGTGGAATAGGCGAGAACCCGCTTGATATCGTTTTGGACAAGGCCGATGGAAGCGGCGAAGATCGCAGTCAGAGCGCCGACGACGGCAACCGTCTTCATCGATGTCGGAGCGAGCACGAACAGCGCATTCGAGCGCGCAACCATATACACGCCGGCCGTGACCATGGTTGCGGCGTGAATCAGCGCGGAAACCGGAGTGGGGCCTTCCATAGCATCGGGCAGCCAGACATACAGCGGAAGCTGCGCCGATTTGCCGCACGCCCCGACAAAGAGCAGTAGGGTCGCGGCAGTGATGTAGGGATCGCCAATGGCGAAACGTCCGCTGTGCGCCAGGTGCGTGACCTCGGTGAAGCGCAGCGAACCGAAATACCATGCGATGAAAAACATTCCCAGCAGGAATCCGGCATCGCCGATCCGGTTGACGATGAATGCCTTGTTCCCCGCGTCGGTCGCGGATTTGCGATGGAAATAAAATCCAATCAGCAGATACGAACACAAACCCACGCCCTCCCAGCCAACAAACATGAGCACATAGTTGTTGGCGAGGACGAGCGTGAGCATGGAAAACATGAACAGGTTGAGGTATCCGAAGAAGCGGTAGTAGCCGCTCTCATGCGCCATGTATCCGATGGAATAAATATGGATGAGCATGCCGACGCCGGTGACAAACAGCAGCCAGATGCTGGAGAGCGGATCGAGCAGAAAGCCGGCGTCAGCTTGGAAAGGAGCGGCAGACCCGTCGTGAGTCGTGTAATTCATTTGGCCGGTATCGGTGCCGAGCCAGGTGTAAAGGATGGTCTGATAGGGCTGATGGTAATGTTCCGACGCAGACGACCACTCCGAATATTGCCAGACCGCGCCGCACGCCATGATGAACGCCAGTACGATGCTGCCTACGCACACTGCGCTCACCGACGCCTTCTGCAGCTTGCGGCCGAAAAAGAACATGATCGCCGCGCCGAAAGCGGGCAGCAGAGGGATCAGCCAGATGTGGTCGAGAAAAAACATAGATTTAGCTTCTGGCTTCTAGCTTCTAGCGACTAGCTCAGGCGCGTGACCGTTTTGGGTTCGGCGAGAAGCTAGGAGCTAGCAGCTAGAAGCTGTCTTTCTACCACTTCAGCAAATTCACTTCGTCGACGTTCACCGTCTCCTTGTTGCGGAAGAAGGCGATTAGAATTCCGAGGCCGACCGCCGCTTCTGCGGCGGCATCGGTGATCACAAAAATGGCAAAGACCTGGCCGTGCACTCCTCCCCACATGCGGGAGAAGGCGACCAGATTCAGGTTTACTGCATTCAGAATCAGTTCGATCGACATCAGGACAATAACCACGTTGCGCCGCGTGAGGACGCCAATCACGCCCAACAGAAACAGGCCTGCCCCGAGAACCAAGTAGTGCATTGTCGTGATGTGAAGCACGGATTCCATAAACTCTCGGCGAAGGGCCTTCAGGGGCTAAAGCCCCATCCCTCAGAGGATCTGAATGGCACGGCTGAAGCTGTGCCCTTTCAAAACCCAGTCGGCCCGTGCCGAACGCCTTTCATATCCTCTTCTTTGCCATCACCACCGCTCCAATGATCGCCACCAGCAGCAGCAACGATGCGATCTCGAAGGCAAACATATATTGTCCATACAGCATGGTAGCTACGTTTTGCGTATTATCATTTTCAACAATCGACAAAACGTGGTCGGGGAAAATATTCATCCCTTTCATATAGACAGCGATGAATAACCCGCCTAGCGCGATCGCAGCGATCGCTCCCACGATCCATTGGCGGTTGAATTGCCTGTCTTTCATGGAGCGGTCAATGCTCACCAGCATGATGACGAACAGGAAGAGCACCATAATTCCGCCCGCATAAAGAATGATCTGCACGCCAGCGACAAACGGAGCATACAGCATCAGATAGATCGACGCCTGCGCCAGCAGTGTCACAATCAGTGCCAGCGCCGACTGGACCGGATTCTTGCGCGTGATCACCATGATGCCGCCGATGAGCATGATGCCAGCGAACAGGTAAAAGAAAAATGGTGTGGCTACGGGTGCCATATTTTTTGTTGAAGCAGTGCTACACTCGCCGTCAAAATGAGTACGCCCAATCCCATCGGCAGCAGGACCTTCCATCCCATCCGCATGAGCTGGTCAAAGCGATATCGCGGGAACGTGCCCCGATACCAGATATAGAGATACATGAAGCAGGCAACTTTCGCCGCAAACCAGAAAATATCCTGAACGCGCACTCGAACCCCTGGAATGAAGAGAAACAGCCCGATCAACCCGAGGGCAGCTCCAAATCCCGCGAGGCCGATGGTTTGAATTCGAAAGAGTGGATGCTTCGGCATGCGGGCAGCGTTGAAGAAACACATTGCCGCGAAGAAGAGAAAAGTTGCGCCGGGGAAGAGAGAGAAAATTTGATCCCAGGTTGCACCACTCAAGAGGTTCGGAAACGGCCGCAGCCATCCGCCGAGCCACAGGGTCACGGCGATTGAAGAAACCGCAATCATGGCCGAGTATTCAGCGAGAAAGAACAACGACCAACGGAATCCGCTGTATTCGGTATGGAAGCCCGCCGTTAACTCCGACTCGGCTTCGGCCAGATCGAACGGCGCGCGGTTGGTCTCGGCCACCATGGCAACGGCAAAAATAAAAAATGCGATCAATCCCAGCGGAAAGAATTTGAAGATGAACCACTCACCCTGCGCCAGCTGCGCCTGAACGATCCCGATCATGCTTAGGGTTCCGGTGCCCTCTGAGTTGAGACTGGTCATGAGAATTGCGGAGACCACTGCTAATCCCATCGCTACTTCATAGGAGACCATCTGCGCACTCGAACGAAGCGCCCCGATCAGCGGATAGTGCGAGTTGGACGCCCAGCCTGCCATGACGATACCGAGTACGCTCAGCGACGACACGCCGAGCATGAAGAGAATTCCGATGTTCATATCGGTGATGGCGTGCGTAGGGCCAAACGGGACCACCACAAAAACCGTGAAGGCAGCCAGCACCACGATAAAAGGCGCCGTCCAAAAAATGACCCCGTCCGCCTGGGCCGGCATAATGTCTTCTTTGAGCAACAGCTTAATGGCGTCGGCGATGGGCTGCAGCAAGCCATGCGGACCCACGCGCATAGGGCCGAGGCGCACCTGCATGTGCGCGAGGATTTTCCGCTCGAGCCAGTTCATCGCAATCACGGCGACCGAAAGGCCAACGAAGACCAGCAGGATATAGACCAGCGCCCAGAACATGTTTCCCGCGCCACCGGGCGTCTGGTTGCTTCCCAGATAGGACTCGATATATTGAATGATCTGGCCCATGATGCCTTGACCGGTTAGCGGTCCACCTCGCCAAGAACAATGTCGAGCGTGCCAATCACCGCGATCACGTCGGCCATGAGTTGGCCGCGGCACATCACGTCGAGAGCCTGCAGATTCACAAACGAAGGAGGACGCACGCGCACGCGGTAGGGCTGCGTGGAGCCGTCGCTGACGATGAAGTATCCCAACTCGCCTTTGGGCGCTTCGATCGAATGGTAGACCTCGCCCGCCGCCGGCTTCATCACCTTGGGAACTTTGGCGATGATCGGCCCTTCGGGAAGCGCGTCAACCGCCTGCTCAATGATGCGCACGGATTGCCGCATCTCCTCCATGCGCACCAGGTACCGATCATAGGTGTCGCCATTCTGGCCGGTCGGAATATCGAAGTCAAAGTTCTTGTAGTTGGCATAAGGCTGCGCCTTGCGTAAATCCCACTTCACGCCGCTGGCGCGCAGCACGGGTCCGGTCACCCCGAGCGCGATGCAATCGGCAGCGGAAATCCTCCCAATGTTCCTGGTTCGCTCGAGCCAGATACGGTTGGTGGTGAGGAGTTCCTCGTATTCGTCAATCTTGGGACGAAAGAAATTGAGGAAGTTCTTTACGTCCTTCTCGAAACCGGCATAGGTTTCGTACTGCAGGCCGCCGATGCGGAAAGCGTGCGTGGTTAGGCGTGCGCCACAATATTTTTCATAAATCTTAAGGATTTCTTCGCGGTCGCGGAAAGTGTAGAAAAGCGGTGTGATGGCGCCAATGTCCAGAGCGTGCGTACCCAACCACAGTTGATGACTGGCAATGCGGTTGAGTTCGGTGAGGATGACTCGAACATGCTGCGCGCGCGGCGGCGCCTCGACGTTGAGAAGTTTTTCCACCGTCTCGCAATAGCCCAGGCCGTTAGAGACCGCGGCAACATAATCCATGCGGTCGACGTAAGGATTGAACATCGTATAAGTACGATGTTCGCCAATCTTTTCGACGCCGCGATGCAGGTAGCCGATTACGCATTCGAGACCGAGAACCTTTTCGCCGTCGAGCCGAAGAATCACGCGCAGCACGCCATGCGTGGCAGGATGCTGCGGGCCCATGTTGATGACGAGTTCGTTCGCGTCAAGAAATGGCTTCTCGGGAGTTTCGAGATCCAGATGCGAGAGCGAGCTGTTGGCGTCGGTCATTCTGATCTACTGCTCTGATCTACTGCTCTGATCTAACTGCTCTATCTGACTGCTCGACTCAGCTTTGGCTTCTGGCCGCCGCTTTTCATTGGCCGCTTTCGATGCCCAGGTTGATCTGTACCCACTCGTTATCCTGCTGCAAGATGCCGTAATCCTTGCGCAGGGGATAACCCTTCCAGCCGTCGGGCAACAGAATGCGCTTCAGGTCGGGATGACCATCAAATTTGATGCCGAACATGTCATAAACTTCGCGCTCCAACCAGTTGGCGGTCGCCCAAATGGGAACGGAACTTGGCAAGCTTTCGCCATCCAGAATTTGAGTTTTCACGCGGATGCGCTCGTTGCGCGCGAAGGAATAAAGCACCCAGATGACGTCGAATTGCTTCTCTCGTTGCGGATAGTGGACTGCCGTAATGTCCACGCAGTAGTCGAATTGATCTTCGTTGCGGAGCACCTGCAGAATCTCCGGAATCAGCGAGCGATCGACGATCATGTAGTTCTGTCCAGCGTAAGTCAGGGGCTCGATGCCCGAACCATATCCCGCCTTGAGCTTCGCGACCATCGGCGAATCCCAGGGAGTCGGCGCGGGTGCGGCAGGCTTCGCCGGTGCGGCTGCCGGTTTGGTGGCCGGAGGCGTCGCAGGCGCGGCGGCCGCGGGCTTCGGAGGAACCGGTGCCGTCGCGGGTGAAGCTTTGTCTTTTTCGGGAGGGGTTTTGACGTCCGCTTGAACTGACCCGGATGGCGTTGCCTTCACGCCGCTGGGAGCGGCGGGTTTGTCCGCCGTCGGCTTCGGCTCACCTTCCGGCAGCGGTGAAGAGGGCGTTTTGATGTCGTCCGGCATAACTGCAAATACAAGAGGTGCACTGCTCGGAGGATTACCGAGAGAACGTTAATTTTTATCAGCTTGAGAGTGGTGTGTCAACGAACCCGGAGGTAGTTGTGCAGTTTCATTGTCATTTCGGGCAAGCGTTTTTTTTGCGCCGTTCTTCTGCGGAGAAATCCGGACCGTTTTTGCGCTATGATTCTGGCCGGAAGGATCGAATTATGGACAGAGACGAAAAGGCCTGCCCTGTCTGCGGAGAGACCATCAAGGCCGTAGCCATTAAGTGCCGCTTTTGCAATACCGATCTGGCGGCCTTTGCGGCGACCAAAGAACTTCAAACCGAAAAAGATTTATTTTCCGGTCACCCGGCTGTGATTTACACCATCGGCCAGTTCGTACCATTTCTCGTGCTGATTGTGCTGGCCATCGCAGTGGGTTATGGCCTTGTGCACTACGGCGCAAATCGCGGTATCGACTCCACCACCAGCATCGTGTATGCAGTCCTCGGTTGCTTGCTCGCATGTAGCATCATTGCCATACATTTCTACCTGAAGAGCCGGGGGATCCACTACGAAATTACTACGCAACGGATCAAACTGGAGCGCGGTGTGTTGTCAAAGGTTCAGGAAAATTTGGAATTGTTCCGCATTGACCATTTCGAGTTGCGCAAACCGCTGGGAATGCGACTGCTGGGCCAAGCGAGGCTGCACCTGTTTTCATCGGATGCAGAACTTGGTAATTTTTCGATCTATGGAGTCCCCGGCCTGGAAGGGATCGCAGAGACGCTGAGGGAATGTCAGCTTCGCGAACGCGCACGTCGCGGTTTGACAACATTTGTCAAGGCATAAGACCAACACCGGCAAGTGCCGAACAATACCTCGAACCCAGATGGATCGGGAAGGGCACGATTTCAATCGTGCCGTCAAGACGTTGAAAATGGACGCGCGCCTCAGCGCCCGAGGTAAGCTCCTGCCTTGCGCAGCAAGTGTTTCGGTAACCTCTTTAGTCGCGCCGCAAGTTCGGCAGACAGCGCGCCGACGCTACACCCATTCCAGCGCGCCCTTTTTCCACACCCAGATATAGCCGGCGATCAAGATCACCAGGAAGATCAGTATCTCCACAAAACCGAAGACGCCGAGCGCTTTGAACTTGACGGCCCAGGGAAACAGAAAAATGGTTTCCACATCGAAGACCACAAACAGGATAGCAATGATGTAATAGCGCACAGTATAGCGGCCGCGCGCATTGTCGATGGGATCGATGCCGCACTCGTAGGGCATCAACTTAGTTTTGCTGGGATTGTCTGGACGCACTAACTTGGCCGCCAGCAGCGTAACCGGTAGAAATATTGCGACCACTGCGATGAAGATAAAGATGGGAACGTAGTTCTGCGGCATAGTGTGCCCCGCCAGCTCAACCAGCGGCCTGTTCAAACAGCGAGCCAATAGTAACGCCGACGCGGGCCAACTTCAAGAAGAGGTTTGCCGTTCTAAACGCTTGTCGGGCAGCACAAACACCTTTCGTGCCAGGTCGGATTTTAAAGTAGCTTCGACGTAGTAGCGGCTCAGGACACCGTCTTTCCAAACGAGAAGATCGGGATTGTGTTGGGCGAACTCATCCCAACTCACTGTCTCAGAGCAAGCCATGCGCTCGTGGATCAGAAAGAAATATGCGCAGGTGATGGTTTCGTTATAAAGCTCCGCCTTGCCGCGGGCAGCGGCAAATCGCTTCAGCGCAACGGAGAATTTTTCCAGCGCCGGGAGTACTGGATATTCACATAAATAGGCGTATGCCAGCCGGACGTGATCCGCGTGATGGAAAGAATCTCCTGGAATGGCGTCGCTCTCGAAGCACTGGATGATTTCTTCATTGTTCATAGCGTCTTGTTCTTGGCCTGACCACACCGGCCGGAGAAGTTGCCGTAACTATTTAGATTTGTCATCCCGACCGGAGCCTCCACTTCCCGGAAGGGAGTGGAAGCGCAGTGGAGGGACCTGCTGTTCTTCCGCCGTTCTACGCTTCATGGCCGATCGCAACGGCCCAAGCAGCCGCGGTGTAGATAACGAGACTTCCCACGTTGAAGGTCCCGTGCAGCAAATGGACGCCGATGGCTAACACCAGAACACCCAGCAGAATCCAGGCGCCGCGGACTGCAGTTTTCGGAATAAGCATAAGAACGGCGCCGATAATCTCACCCCATCCCAGCGCTTGCCGCACGATATCGGGCATATGCGTTCGAGCGAAGTCGTGGCGAGCGCCGGGCATCACAAACAGGACGGCTTCAATCAGAATTACAAGCCCGAGTGTCCATTGAAGTCCTGACAGCGCCGTTTTCATTCGTTGTTCGGTCATACGTTGAAACCTCTGCTATTTTTCGCTGACTCGTTTGCGGGCCGGGCGCGCTTTGATTTCCTTCAAGCGATGGCTGGCGCTGGAATCAAGATCAAAATCGTAAAACCGCTTCAACTCCTGAATGCGTTCGAGGGACGCAGCGCTGAACGGGGTTTTTCCGTCGAAGGCATGGAGGACGATGCCCTCGAGGAGATCGCCGAGGGTCAAATCGTGGTACTCCCCGAAGGCCTTCAGGATTTTCAGAAGGCGCTTCTCTATGCGCACCCCGGTTTGCACGCGCTCGACCAGCAGCTTGGGATCGTCTGTCATTTGTACCAATGTATCACAGTACATTGGTAATTTGCGAGATGAGAGATCAAGCTCCCAATAGCGGCGGCGGAGGGCCTCGCCAACGCTGCCTTTGTTTATAATCGCGTTTCACCGTTTCCAAGTCTTCCGCGCTCGCAAAGCGCCATTCCCAACTAAAGGACTCTCTTGGCATTCGACGAGAACATTTACGAACTGCGGCGTCAGAAGCTGAAACAAATCGAGGCACTGGGCCAAACCGCGTATCGCAGCAAGTACGAATTCACCCACACCATCCCGCAGATTCTGACGGACTACTCCGATAAGACCGCTGAACAACTGGAGAATCCGCGGATCAGCGTATTGGTGGCCGGTCGGATCATGGCGATTCGCTTAATGGGCAAAGCCGGATTCTGCCATCTGCAGCAAGATGGCAAGCGCCTGCAGATTTACGTAAAAAAAGACGCGGTCGGCGAAAAGGGTTTCGAGTTATACAAATTGCTCGATCTCGGCGATCACATCGGCGTGAGCGGCTATTTATTTCGCACCCGCACTGGCGAGCTGACGATCCATGTGGAGGAGATCACTTTCCTCAGCAAGGACCTGCTTCCGCTTCCGGAGAAATGGCACGGCCTCACCGACGTGGAACTCCGCTACCGCCAGCGCTACGTCGATCTGGTGATGAATCCCGAGGTTCGCGAGGTTTTTCTCAAGCGCAGCAAGCTCGTGCAGTCGCTGCGTCGCACGCTCGATGCCCACGGCTACATCGAAGTAGAAACTCCCATTATGCAGCCCGTCGCCGGCGGCGCCGTGGCGCGTCCATTCGTCACGCACCACAACACGCTCGACATGGATTTATATCTCCGCATTGCGCAGGAGCTTTACATCAAGCGCCTGATTGTAGGTGGCTTTGACCGCGTCTATGAGCTTAACCGCAACTTCCGCAATGAAGGCTTGGGTTGGCGTTGGAATCCTGAATTCACCATGCTCGAGTTCAACCAGGCCTATGCCGATTTCTGCGACATGATGGATCTCACCCAGGAATTGATCACGCAGGCCGCAAAAGATGTGAATGGCAGCACGAAAACGAAGTGGGGTAAGGACTGGATTGATTGGTCTAACTGGCGACGCATGACTATGCGCGAGGCAATCGTCGAATTCTGGCCGAGGGGATGCGGCGAAGCACCAACAATGGCAGAATTCTCCAACCTTGATGCCTTCGTCCGACGCCTTAAAGAGGCGCAGGATTCGGCTCATCGGGTTGGAGAATCCCTCAATGGCGACGCGGCGCTGGAAATACGAAAGGAATTGCTAACCTGCGAAGCGTCCTTCATAGGAATTACGGGCTTGTTAGAACGCGGCATAGGTGATCTTGGAAAGGCCGTCGCCGCTGTATTCGAGGCCGTCGCCGAAGAGCATCTGACGCAGCCAACAATCATTTACGAATTCCCTACCGCGGTCTCACCGTTATCCAAGCAAAAACCCGATGAGCCCGACTGGACCGAGCGCTTCGAAGTCTTTGCCGGCCAAATGGAGATTGCTAATGGTTTCAGTGAGCTCAACGATCCCGAAGATCAGCGCCACCGGTTCGAAGCGCAATTGAAAGAGCGCGAACGCGGCGATGAAGAAGCTCATCAGATGGATGAGGATTACATCCGCGCCCTATCCTACGGGATGCCGCCAAACGGAGGGTCCGGGGTGGGGGTCGATCGGCTCTGCATGCTGCTCACCGATTCGCACACAATCCGCGACGTGATTTTGTTTCCGCTGCTGCGGCCGGAGAAAAGCACACTTGAGGAAGGCGCAGACAGCGCCGAGGAAAAGCCGTGAACCACGTGCAGCTATCAACTTGATAGAACCCTGGAATGCACTAGAACTGAGGCATTGCTCTTTCTATACTCCAACTAGCATTTGGGATCAGAACTGGCAGCGCTGTCGTAGTGTCCGTTACGCCCGGACATTTGGTCGGCAGCGCTTTGCTTTTTCGGAAGGAATGCTACTTCGACTTTCCCGAGGCGATCCTGTCTGTGGTTCGTGGCGGTTCATAAGCGGGCTTATCGGGACCGAAGTTTGTACTCAAATAATCGATGAGAGCATCGCGGTCCTCGGGATCGACCAACGCGCCCCACTTCGCCATCTTATCTACCTCCTTGGTCCACGCAGCCTTGCTGAGGCGCTGCTGCAGTATGATCCGTGCCTCGTGGCATTCCGTACACGCCGTGTTGGCCTTGACCTGCATTGGTCCGGCAGGCAGTTCCTCGGTTGGTTTTGTCCGTCTCTGATCTTTTTCTGGTGCTTGCTCTGGTGCTTGCGCCGAGAGAGACGGCGCAACCAGCAACACCATCAGGCAGAGAGCAGCTACCTTACGCCACATGGATTTTCACCTGATCCACCGCGTTATACAGATACCCGCTTGGATTCCACACTGGCGATGCTGGCTGCGTGCGCCCCTGGCTGTCAGCGGCTCGGGAGAGAATGGTATAGTCTCCACTCTTGCGTGCCTTCCATTCGTAATTCCACAAGCGCCACGCGTAATGGGACTGTTCGCGACCCAGGTTCGCGGAATTCCAGGTAGAACCGCCGTCAGTGGATATCTCTACTTTAGTGACATCTGCCTCGCCGGCCCATGCAGCTCCGTGCACCACCACCCTGCCAGTCTTTAAGCTGGCGCCGTCGCTCGGGCCTGCGATCACCGACTTCACGCTCAATGCCGTTACCGGATGCGTATCTTCGGGCTTCACCGTGTCGCCTGGCTTCATCGGTTGGTTCGGCAAACGGTATGCCGGACTCATGAAATTGCCGACAAATTCCGACTCTAGCACTTTAATTTCTGTCAGCCATTTGCAAGAGGCCGCGCCAATCCATCCTGGCACGAGAGCGCGCGCAGGAAAACCGTGATGCTTGGTGAGCGCCGATCCGTTCATGTGCGTGGCGATCAAGGTATCGGCATCAATAGCCTTCTCGACCGGAATGCTGCGAATGAAAGGCGGAACTTTGCCGGGAACTTCATCGAGTCCGCGAAACATAACGTGCTTGCCTGTTGGCTTTATCCCTACCCGCTGCAATACATCGCGCAAGCGCGGACCGGAAAACCGCGCAGTGCCCACCGCTCCCTTGCCCCACTGAATCCCTGGGACCTGTGGACGATGCAAGCCGCGGCCGTTGCCGGCGCACTCGAGCGTGTTCACGAGCGAGTGCACCTCGAATTTCGACAGCTCCACCAGGCTCAGCGTCAGCGGCCGCTCCACTTCGCCGGCGATCGAGAGACGCCAATCGTCAGCATTGAGTTCACTCGGTTCGAACATGTGATTGCGCACAAAGAAGTGCGGCACGGGCGTTAGCCAGGTATTGAAATATTCGACCGGACTCTCCAAATCGACGAAGCGGAAAGAGCGAAGAATCATGCCATCTTCGCCGGGAAACTCCACCGCCTGTCCCTGCAAAAGTGCCTGGGCCAGAAGCGGCGTAATCCCTGCCGCGAGCGCCGCGCCTGATATCTGCTTTAAGAAATCGCGCCTGGAATTCATAATGCAAATTAATTCTATCGAACAACTCGGCTTCTTACCAGAAGCTAAGTTAACGCCACCGGCCCGGAAAAGGAGAGTGAGCCAAAACCGGGCCAGTGGTGATTCTGAAGGGAAAGCGCCCCTCAGAAAATTGAGTGGCCGTCGATGGTAGTGGTCCCGCGCCAGACGCGGGACCATTGTCCGTCTTACGGCAAGTAGTAGCGAAGCGAAGTGAAGACCATGCCGTCCACTCCCTCGGGTTCTACTCCGGTTCCGGGCGAGAAACCTTTGCCGTACCAGGTCTGTCGCGTGACGTAGGAATACTGCGCGCCAAACTGCATTCTGCCCTTGGGTCCGCTGTAGAAGCGGTACCAGAAACCTGCAGTCCCTTCGATCAAGTCGCGAGTGTCCGCCGTGCAGTTGGCAAGGCCTCCGGGCAAGAAGCCCGTTGCCGCGGGGGGAGAGGTCTCTGTATAGCAACCAAAGTTCGCGGAAGAAGGTAAGCCGTAGCCCACCTGTTTCCCGAAGCTGGTGTCGCCGGGGGTGGTATCGAAGTCCACTTGCCGGCCGGCATATTCCACGCCGCCATTCAGATAGACATCGAGCTTTGGCCCGTGCCATTCGATCGTACCCAAACCCTGAGCGCTCTTGAGGAGCGCGAAGGCGCCGTCGGCCCGGATTGCCGCATCTGGCAGTCCACCCGTTCCGTAGCGTCCGATTCCCTTTCCAAACAGGCCATGCAGCCCGAAGTCGAGGTGCTTGGCGAAGGTCCAGCGCGCATTCGCACCGAAGCCGCCTCCGGTTTTGGAATCATTGAATGCTCCCAGCGCCGTGGGCCCAGTCTTGCCGTCGCAGATCGTGGTCGTGGAGACTCCGCCGCAAGGAAAGAGCCGGTCGCGGAAGCTGGCCTCGAGGCCGAAGATCTCGTAGTGTCCGAAACCCGGCTCAAAGGCCGCTTTCACGATAAAATCGGGCGACGGGTTGAAGGAGTAGTTGGCGATCGGGGTACAGGTGGTAGTGGTAGTGACGGCAGTTCCTGTGCTGTTGAGGACACTGCTGCTGGCGCAAGTGCTGATGGCGGAGTTATAAAGCCCGCCCGCGTTCCCCGCAGACCCGACCAGGAAGTTGTCGGCGTTGCCATGAGAAGTCACCGTAGCTTGCGAATTCTCCATTGCTGCCGCAATCCACACTTTGTTGCTGAAGTTCTTGGAGACACGTACTCCGTATTGCCTAGCCCAACTGAAACCCACGGTATACTGCGGGTCGATGGTCATCGGGAGGGCCTCGCTGCGGTTGTCGGTGCCTTTCTTGGTTTCAGTCACCAGGCTCCACATCTGACCACCGGTGACGGTCCAACCGCTGTCGAGAGCGGCCTGCGCCCAGGCTTGGCGTTGACGGAAAGGATAGCTGTTGCTTTCGTTGTTGTTAGAGGTGACGCCGGCGTTGAGGAAGTCACCTTCGTAGTAGCCTCTCAAGGTGGCACTCTTCAGCTTGCCTTCGGCGAGCATGGAAATCCGCGACTGACGCCCTGACCCAAAGAACTCTGAGATGCTGCTCTGGGAGGCCCCAGGCATGGTTAGCGAGTTGAACGGGGTGTTGATGTCGGAGGCCAGGGCTCGGGTCCGCCGCACAAATTCGGCGGCCGCAAAGCCGCCCGGCGTTATGGTGATGCCCTTGTAGTGGATGGCCAAGGGGCTCTCCACCGCTGCGGTTACGTTCTTTTGCGTCTCCTGGATGCTTAGCGCCGCGTTATTGACGTTGGTCTTCAAGTCGGCCACGTCGGTTTTGAGTTCGACTACAGTCGCTTGCTGCTGGCTCGCCTGGGCCTGGGCTGCATCAGCCTTGGATGCTGCATTGACTGCGGTGCTCTGAGCCTGCTGCACCGACTGCTCCCTGCTGTGCAACTCGTCGCGCAATTGCTGAATCTGCTGCTGCTGTTGGGCGATCGCCGCTTGCTGCGAGGCGATTGCGTCTTTCAGGGCTTGAACATCGGCCGCGGTAATCGCGGTCTTTGCCTTCTTCGGTTTGGATGCAGTAGTGGTTTGGGCCCAGGCGCTGGCTGTAAATAACGCCAACGCAAGAGCTGCCGGGAGACACAAGTTCTTAATTGCTTTCATGGAAATACAATCCTCTCCTTTTGAAGTTCTGCTTAGGCCGTTCGCGCTACCCACGGGGGATAAAGGTTGGACCTACGGCCACCAAAGCAAAACTGGTTTGTCCTGATGTTCCCTTTTTACTTGCGCGGCTGTTACAGGAACATTACAAACCGATGAATTTCGTGTGAACGCAAAATGAGAAGGAGTGAGGATAGAAGGAAGGCCGGGCGCGGCCTGGAAAAGTGGCCTGTTGCCTTTAGGACGAAGAGACATAATGAGCTAGACCACCGGCCCGGAAAAGGAGAGTGAGCCAAAACCGGGCCGGCGGCGATTCTGAAGGGAAGGCGCCCCTCAGAAACTGAACCATGTGGGGAAGGTCCCGCGCCAGGCTGTACGCAGGACCTTTTCCTGTTTACGGCAAGTAGTAACGGAAGGACGAGTAGACCATGTTGTCCAGTCCGACTGGCGTCAAGCTTGTGCCTTTCGAGAAGCCAGTTCCAGACCAAGTTTGCCGGTCCACATAGGAGTACTGCGTACCGAACTGGAAACGGCCTCTTGGGCCGCTATAGAAGCGATACCAGAAGCCAAGCGTGCCCTCCAAAACGGCGCGGGTATCGCCCGTGCAATTCGAAAGCGCACCGGGAGTGAAGCCAGTATTTACAGTCGGGGCGTTCTCGACGTAGCAACCGAAGTTGTTGAACTTCGGAGCGCCATAACCGACGTCTTTCCCGGTCAGTGGATCGACGCTGTACGCTCGGGCAGCATATTCCGCTCCGGCATACGCATAAAGGTCGAGTTTCTTTCCATGTCGCTCAAGAGTGGCGAGACCCATCAGATTCTTGATTATGTGAAGAGTGCCGTCGCCGTTGATCGAAAGATCAGAAAGGCCCGCCGGGCCATAACGTCCGATTCCACTGCCGCCAAAACCTTTCAGCCCGAAGACGAGATGTCCAGGCACGCTCCAGCGCGCGCTTGCGCCGAGCCCGCCTCCCTCTTTGGAGCTGTTAAAGGCTCCCGCGGCGCTCGGACCAGTTCCAACCCCACTCGGGCAGACGCCAGTCGTAGCTGTGCCGGTGAGCAACACCTCACCACAAGGAAACACGCGGTCAGTGAAGCGATCGAGCAGACCAAAAACTTCGTAATGACCTACTCCGGGGTCGAAAGCAATTTTGGCGATGATGTCGGGCGAGGGATTGAACGTATAGTTCGCGGTCGTGTTATAGCTGTTGCTCGCTCCCGCCTCGCCGAGAACAAAGTTGTCCCCATTGCCGTGAGTGGCCAGAGTTCCCTGCGGATTTTCAACCGCCGCGGCGACTGCGACCTTGTTGGAGAAGTTCTTGGTCACGCGGAGCCCGTATTGGCGCGCGAAAACGAAACCTACGTTATACGACGGATCGATCGTCTTCGGCCGTGCGTCGTTGGTTCTGCCCAGATCGTCATCAGGCGAAATGCCCTGTCCGTTCTCGGTGACAAGGCTCCACTCCTGACCACCAAGAAAACTCCATCCATTCTGGAACTTCACTTGGCCCCACGCCTGGCGGATTCGGAGGGTATAGCTGCTGGTCTGATTGGAAGTTGAGGTCACTCCGGCGGAAAGAAAGTCGGCCGAGACATAGCTCGAAAGATCCACATTCTTCATGCGCCCGTCAACGAATGTCGTGATCTTGGACTGCCGGGCAGAGCCGAAAAATTCTGAAAGTTGGCTCTGGCTCGCGCCGGGCATTGTCAGTGAATTAAAGGGTGTCGGCAGATCTGCGCCGAGCGCTCTCGCACGCCGCACAAATTCCGCGGCGGCATATCCTCCTGGGGTGATGTTGATGCCCCGGAAGTGGATGGTCAGCGGGCCTTCCATCTGCTTGTTAAATGTCTGGGGCGTATCGGCGCTCGGAGTCTGTGGTGACTCCTGGGACGTCAATACGGCGTTTTTCAAAGTGGGGTCGTTTGCAGCCGTCTGGTTCACGGGCTCTAATTCGCTCTTCAGTCCGTCCGTGCTTTGCCGGGGGCTCGCTTCGCTTGCGGTGTCAGTGGCGGCCGTCCCGGCTCGCCGCGCAGATTGATCGCGTTTGTGCAGTTCACTCTCCAATGCCTGAATCTGGCGCTGCTGCGCGGCCAGGGCATCTTTAAGCTCCTGGACGTCCGCAGCCGTGACCGGCGGCGCGGGTGTCGCCGACGCTTGCGAGCCCGAACCCGCAGTTTGTGCCCAAGCGCCAACTGAAAGTGCTGCCAGCGTCAGGGCTGTGAGAAATACATTTTTGGTTGAGTTCATGGAATTTCAATCCTCTCCTTTTGAGTTTTTGGTTAACCACATCACGGGGGAGAAACAGACCTTGTTCGTATCCGCGGAGTCGCGATTCAGCGACTCACGACTTTTCTCTCGCACAAAGTTTTTCGTGCTGTTTCAATGGTTCGCCAATCCAAGCGTTATTATTATCACTATCGACTTACTAGTGATTCTTCACACAATCTTGTTACCGATCACTCAATGTCAGCGAAACCTGGGAATTCCTGGGGAAGACGTCCTAAATTGAACCCTACCGCCACCTTTGGAGCCCAACCGGAGTTGCGCTCCGCTAGAAACGGCTACGGCTTAAACGATTCTGAGGTCAGCTCTCTTATTCACCTTTCTGGCCTCCAACCACCATGGGAAGAACACTTCCCTTCTCTTTCTTCTTAGCGCCGCGCTTGCCTTTCGTGGAACGAGGTGTGGTGCCGGAAATCAAATCCGCCAGCGTGGTGTTATCCAGAACATGCGCCACCGCATCCCGTACGTCGAGAAAAACCTGATACAGCGCGCGGTGCGGCAGGTCGCGGTCGATCAGCACCCGCAGTTGCTCGGCGTCGGCAAAGGGCGCCAAGGGTCCATCGATCAAACGCATGATCTCACTCAACCGGATTTCGCCGGGATCGCGGCGCAACTGGTATCCACCTTTAGCGCCGCGTACGCTCTCAACCATACGGGCATTCTTCAATTCGAGGAGAATGAGTTCGAGAAATTTCTCCGGGAGATCCTCCTCGTAGGCAATCTCGCGGATTTTAATGGCCCCCTGATGGTGATGGCGGGCGAGCATCATCATGGCCTGCAATGCGTAGAGTCCCTTTTGAGAAATTTTCATGACGGGTGATTATGCCACAAAGTCCATTTAGTTACTAGACTTACTTGGCCTTGGCGATGTTTGCAATCGGGATTCCATCCTGGTGCTTCCTCCTTATCCGATTAAAGGAAGCTTATTCAGTTACTTACCGGTATAGCCGTAAGTTGGGGAGGCTTTGCGTGTGCATTGACTTGCATTTCGTGGGGAATGTTGAGGGGAATGCGAGGTTCCACTCCAGCTTGGCGTGTTACACCTCTTGTCCGATGTGCAGCACCTGCAAAGTAACATTATCCGGCGCGCCGCGCTGCCGAGCCAGCTTCACCAACGCAGCGCAACACTCTGCCGGGGTGTGGCTGGTCACCGCCGTTTCGATCTCGTCCTCGGTGACGACGCCCCACAGGCCATCCGTGCATAGCAATAGATCGTCGCCGCCCTGCAAAGCTAGCCCTTCTTCCTCTGCCCCATCCACTCCGATTTCCATCCCGGCGCCCAAAGCCGCTGTCAGGATGTGGCGTTGCGGATGCTTTTCCGCATCTTCGGCGCGGACCAGTCCGCTTTCCACCAATCTTCCAACATAAGAATGATCGCGCGTCAGCTTTGAGATGCTCGCGCCGCGGACCAGGTAGAGCCGGCTGTCCCCCACATGCGCAAAATAAAGCTGACGGCCCCGGAGCACCAGAGCCGTGCAAGTGGTCCCCATTCCATGGAATGCGGGATGCCGCTCAGCATAGTCCTGGATCCGGGAATGAGCTGCGGCAAACGACTCCAAAAGAGCGGCTTGCGGGTCATCGCGGAAGCCATGATCATAGACTTCGCGGACTGTCTCCACCGCCAGGCGGCTTGCCTCCAGGCCACCTTCGTGTCCGCCCATACCGTCGGCAATTACCGCCAATCGTCCCTTACGCCTGAATTCCTCATCTCCGGCCGGTTCCCAATAGAGATAGGAGTCTTCGTTGTTTTCGCGCTGGCAGCCCACATCACTGAGGCCAGCCACTTCAACTCCAGGTTTTACATTCATACAGTCGACGGACACTTTGTGGCCAACCCCACCGGCAGGACTGTAATCCGAGACGAGCAAGCGGGAAGTCGCCATTCTGCCGGAACGACGCAATGCTTGTTCCCCGGCCATTATAGACAAGAGCAAGCTCAAAATGTCTACCTGCGTGGAACACAGCACCTCGCCGACAAGTGATATTCCTTCTTTTTTGCTTCTAAAGTTTAGCCCCGCCGTGCCGATAAACCGAAAAGAAGCGACTTTAGCAGCGAGAACTCAGTGAGGGTTTTGCCAACCTGGGAGATGAGTGCAGCCTTATGCCCGTACGTGTTCTGATCATCGACGATTCTTCAGTCATGCGAAAGATCGTGGAGCGCTCACTGCGACAGGCAGGTATCGACCTGACACAAGTGATCGAGGCAGGCAACGGCGCGGAAGCGCTGACCGCGCTCCAGGAAAACCAGGTCGATCTTATCCTTTGCGACATCAACATGCCGGTGATGGATGGCCTCGAATTCATCAAGCAACTGTCCGGCGTCGTTAATGCCAAAGGCGTGCCCGTGATCATGATCACCACCGAAGGCAGCGAAGCGCACGTCGTGCAGGCCCTGTCCTGCGGCGCCCGCGGCTATATCCGCAAACCGTTTACACCGGATCAGGTCAAGACACAAGTCATTCCGGCCCTGGCAGGAAAATCATGAACTCTATCAACGATGTACTCGCCGTCGGCAATAAGCAGGAAGGCTGGTGCGGGATGCTGGAATTGGCAACCCGTGAAGTCTTCCAGCTGATGCTGGCCTCCGATCTTACGGCGCCAACCGATGAAATAACCGTACCCCATGAAGTTACTGCAATGGTAGGGCTGGCCGGACAATTGTGCGGTGTACTAAGTGTCCGTTGCGACCTGAAATCGGCCACACTCATGACTTCCAAAATGCTGGGCGTGGAGATCGATAAGGTCGATGCGGAAATGTCGGACGCGCTCGGCGAAATCTGCAACATGGTTGCCGGCAACTTCAAGAACAAGATTGCCGGATTGGGCGACGGCTGCATGCTTTCCCCGCCGACCGTAATCACGGGAAGCGACTACACCACTTATTCCGTCGCAGACAAGCCAGCTCTTGAGGTCAGGCTACTGTTTGAAGCCATGCCCATCGTCATTTCCCTGGAGATCCACAGCTAGGTTAAGCACGCATCTATTAGCTTCCAGCTAACGACTAAGAGCTAAGGCTAAGAGCCAGCTTAAGAGCTGAGGCTAAGAGCCAAAAGCTAACAGCTCCTCCTCAATTTCTTCCCTTAATCCTTCCCTGCGGCCCCTGCGAATATGGTCGACACCAGGCCGGAGATTCCCTCGACTGCCTCGTCGAGTTCGAAGGTGAATCGCACCAGGTCGACTCCCGCGAGGGATCGGTATTCCTTCAAAAGAATCGCCCACGCGGGGTCCTCAACCAAATCCACTTTTTGCCGCTCATAGTACCCGTAACCGAGGGCGCGCATACGGCATAGCAGATCGCTGAGGTGTACTAACGCAACCAATGGGTGAGCTGCCTCGCTTCGCTCCGGCTCATGGTGATGCGCGATTGCCTGCACCATGTCATCCGTGAGGTTCCAGGTTTCCGCCAGTGCGCGCCCGCTTTCGCAGTGGGTAAATCCCATCACCTTGCGCTCCGCGTCGTACAACGGAATCTGTTCCCTGGCAGCCGCAGTGACTGCGGTTGCGAATTCCTTTGGAAACACCATGCAATTTACGAGAACCCCGATGTCGTGCAGCAGACCTGCCATATACGCTTTTTCGCTATCGGCCGCGCCCAGCTTTTCGCTGAATTTCTGGCATACCATCGCGCAGCCCAGCGAATGTTTCCAGAAATCATTCGCGTTCAGCGCCCAATTCTTTACGGGGAAGGCATTGCCCATGCAACAAGTAAGCAGAATGGTTTGTACTCGGCGCAGGCCGAGGCTGATCACCGCCAACTTGATGTTGTCGGGAGCTTTCGCCAGGCCGAATAACGGCGAACTCGCCACGCGCAAGCATTGCGCTGCGATGGTGTTGTCATAAGAGACTAGCTTCACCACCTCATCCAGCTTCACCTTATCCGGCGGCAAGTTCAGCAAATCCAACAACGGCAGAAACACCGTCGGGATGGTAGGCAGGGTCTCGATACTTCTTACCCGCTCACAAATACGCGCGGTGACGGCAGTTTGGTTCATAGCTTGCCACTCTGGAGCGATGGCTTCCAATACGCGATCGCCCCGGGAAAATGCACGAGATGGAACTTGTCATTCAGATTCAAGAGCGACTCCGACGTGCCCAAAAAGAAATAACCGCCAAAATTCAGGTTCGTAAAATAATGGTTGATGACCTTCGCCTTCGAGGGGCCATCGAAATAGATCAGGACATTGCAGCAAAAAATCAGGTCCATGCCCTTCATGAAAAGCATCCGTGAGTCATCTTGCAGATTCAAACGGCTGAAGGTAATCAGCTTTTTTACCTCCGGCTGTACCTGTAGTTTGTTGTCACCCACCGCTAAGAAATATTTGCGCTTGAAATGGTCCGGAGTACTGCGCAGCGCGTAGTCACCGTAGATACCGGCCTTCGCAGTTTCGACGGAGTGGTCATTCAAGTCGGTGGCGAGAATTTCTACGGTCCAGCCCTTCAGTAGAAGGGGGCTTTCCTCGAGCATGTTCATGGCCAGGGTATACGCCTCTTCCCCGGTGGAGCATCCGGCGCTCCAGATGCGCAACCTCTTTGTGATCTGTTTGGTTTTTTCTCCTACGATTTCCGGAAGAATTACTTTACGCAGCGCGTCGAGTTGGGGCGGGCTGCGGAACAGGCACGTTTCTCCAATCGTGATTTCGTTCAGCAGTTGGCGCAGTTCGCCGTCGCGGCTGGGATGTGCCGTGAGATGATCCCAATACTCCCGAGGATTTTTTGCCGTCAGCTGTTTCATCCTGCGTTCACAGCCCGCGGCCAGCAAATAAAGCTTTTCCTCGGACTTATAGATGCCGGAGACCTTGTACACGAGGTCGCGAATTTGCCGGTAGATCGGGTCAACCGGTTCGCTGCTTTTCGAAGGGGATGCAATCGTTTTGGCGGTTTGGGGTGCGGTCGTCATCTTACCCGAGGCTCCAGTGCGTCGTGTTCGATCTGGTTATCATTCATTCGAGGCGCGCGGCTCTGCAGCACACGGCGCGTGATTTCCTGTCCCAACTGATTCAGCGGATAGACCGCGTCCGCCTGGCCGGCGGCATAGACCAACCCCGGCATTCCCCATACCACCGAGGAAGCCTCATCCTGAATGATCACCTCGCCACCTTTCTGGCGAATACATTTCGCTCCAATTACTCCGTCCGAGCCCATGCCGGTCATTACTACAGCCAGAGCCTGCGCCCCGCAGGCCTCCGCTACTGATCGAAACAGCACATCGACCGCCGGCCTGCACGAGTTTTCGGGCGGATCCTGATTCAGCTCCAAACGCCAACCTGTGCCGGCACGCTTTAGCGTCATGTGATAGTTACCCGGCGCGATCCAGGCATGTCCGGGCGAGACAATCATTCCCGCGCTGGCTTCATGCACGGGAATCTCGCAGTGGGCCGCTAGCCGGTCCGCGAGCAGACGGGTAAAAATCGGCGGCATATGCTGCACCAGGACAACCGGAACGGGAAAATTCTTCGGAATCTGCGGCAGCACCTCGGCCAGCGCGTTGGGACCGCCCGTCGATGTCCCAATGGCCACCATTTCAATCCGCCGATGCAAAGGCCTGCGCACCGGCGCCGCCGGACGTGGCGGCAATATGGTTGTAACTTTCTTGATCTGTCCAGCGCACAAGGCCTTAATCTTAGGGATAAGCTCGGCTCGAATCGCCACCATCGCCAGCTCAGGACTGCCTGTGTTGCTCGGTTTCGTCGCGTAGTCGGAGGCGCCCAGGCTCAGTGCATCGAGTGTCGCAGATGCCCCGTGTTCCGTAAGCGTGCTGAACATGACCACCGGAAGTTTGGGATACAGCTTGCGCAATTCGGCAAGCGTTTCCAGCCCGTTCATCACCGGCATTTCCACGTCGAGCGTGACCAGGTCCGGGTGAAGCTGCGCGATTTTTGTCAGGCCGATTCTGCCATCGCTCGCCGTACCGACTACCTCAAGGGAGCTGTCTGCGGACAAGGTCTCAGACAGCAGCTTGCGAATCACCACCGAATCGTCCACTATCAGAATGCGGATTGGGGCCATGTAAATCGTCTCTGATCCATTTCGCCGGCGGCGTGAATACTTTGTGGCTAAGTGCCGGCGTGCGCGGCCATGCGCCTTGCCGTCCGGCTGCTTTCCACTCCGTCACTGCCGTTCTTGGTGATCTGGAATTGCTCTACCAACCGGCGCAACTCCGCTGAATTCTCTGAAAGTTGCAGGGCCGCTTTCTGTGTGTCCGTCGCGCCCTGCGACGTGCTCTCCGCTGCTTGCGCCACTCCGGTAATATTGCTTGTAATCTCTCCGCTGCCGTGCGCGGCTTCACTCACATTTCGCGCCATCTCATTCGTGGTGGCGTTCTGCTCTTCCACCGCCGTCGCGATCGTGTTCGAGATCCCATTTACCTGGTTGATCACTTCGCTGATCGAGGCAATCGCTGCCACCGCCGCCTTGGTGTCGCTCTGGATGGCTTCAATCTTGCGGCTGATGTCTTCGGTGGCCTTCGCGGTCTCCTTCGCCAGTTCTTTCACTTCGTTGGCGACCACCGCAAACCCCTTGCCCGTTTCCCCAGCACGCGCCGCCTCAATCGTCGCGTTCAGCGCCAGCAGGTTGGTCTGCTCGGCGATCAAGGTGATGACCTTGATGACTTCGCCGATCTCGTTCGACGATTCACCCAGTTTTGTCACCGTCGCAGTAGTGGTCTCGGCCACCTTCACCGCTGACGTCGCAATTCGGGCCGCTTCAGTCGCGTTTTTGGCGATCTCGCGAATGCTCGATCCCATCTCTTCCGCGCCCGTCGCCACGGTCTGCAGGTTTTGATTCACATGCTGGGCCGCGTCGGAAACAACATGCGCCTGGGCCGAAGTTTCCTGCGAATTGGCTGAAATCTGTTGGCTGGTATTGGTCAATTCCTGGCTCGCGGTCGCCACATTCTCGGCTGTCTCCGAGATTTCTCGAAGCGTGCTTCGCAGGTTGTTCTTCATCGTATTCAGCGCGGCATTTGCCCGCCCAATTTCGTCCTCGCTCTCAATCGGCAGATCGTCGAGTGCCAGATTATTTTCCGCAATCGCATTGGCCAGGTTCACCGACGCATTCAACGGCTTCACCACCAGTTTTCGCACCAGGGCGAACATCACTCCCCCAGCCGTAAGCAGGGTAAGCAGGCTGATCAGAAAAATCGCGATCGAGTTCGCCCGAGAATTACTTACCAGCTCTTGCGCTGACGCCCTCACCGCGAAAGCACCTCGCAAATCCCCCACCTTTGCTCCCTCTTTGGCACCTCCGAACGGATCCTTCGCCCCCACTGGGTCGCCATGACACAGCAAGCAGTCCGCCGTTAGCCGCACTGGCTGCGCATAATGCATCACATCTTCGCCGTTTTCGACCCGCCGTTCGTAGTACTCCTTCAACGACGCATCCTGCTGGAATTTCTCCAACGCCCGCCGTTCGAACTCGTCCGGCTGATTCTTGGGATTGCGCGGGCTCAGCGACGGAGTATGAAACGTCATCTCCTGCGCCTCGGCATACTGCTGCGCGACGCTCCAGGCCACCACCACTGGCACTTGCTGCAAATGTCCGAAGTTTTGATTTGGCACCATCACGTTGAGGTTCTGCGAAAACCATACCCGCGTCGCTGCCGCCATGCCCGTGATCTGGCGCATTTTGTCCCGAAACGCTTCCTCCGCCTGTTGGTTCACCCGGCGCTGCGTGATCCAGAAGCTGACAGCCGAGGTCAGCATCAACGTAATCACGACGGCCGCGATGATTTTTGCGGTAAGGTTGGCTTTCTTTAACGTTGAGTACTCCATATTGATACCTTCACGTCTCGACCGCTCCCGCACTCAAAAGAGCCACGAGTGCATGCGCCCAATCGATGGCGTGAAATAGTCGTTCTTCTATTCCAGGCGCGGGCATTGGCACTCACTTTTACTTCGGCAGTTTTAGGGCGAGCTTTAGTCACATGCGCTCACAGGAAAGGAAATGTGGATGGTTTGTGGGTAGCTGAAGGAACATGGACCGAAGTGTCAGAGAAGCGCTTCTTCAGTTCTGGCGGTGTGAGCATCGCTGACCGTCGGTCCTCAAGTCTTGTAGCCACCGCCGAAGACTATGCGTGAGCCGCCATATGTCGGACCGGCTCGCTTCCGTGTGCGGCTTTACTGCCGCTGCCTGTGTTGATTTTGAATCGCTCGACCAGACGGCGCAGTTCGGCCGAAGTCTCCACCAACTGCTGCGCTGCCTTCTGCGTGTCCCCGGCTCCGCGCGAAGTGCTCTCCGCGGCCTGCGCCACTCCCGAGATGTTGCTCGTGATCTCTCCGCTGCCGTGCGCCGCCTCGCTCACGTTGCGCGCCATCTCGTTCGTCGTCGCGTTCTGTTCTTCCACCGCCGTCGCGATCGTGTTCGAGATCCCATTCACCTGGTTGATCACTTCGCTGATCGAGGCAATCGCCTCGACCGCCGCCTTCGTATCGGTTTGAATGGCTTCGATCTTCCGGCTGATGTCTTCCGTCGCCTTCGCCGTCTCCTTGGCCAGTTCCTTCACTTCATTCGCGACTACGGCAAACCCCTTGCCGGCCTCTCCGGCACGGGCCGCTTCAATCGTCGCGTTCAAAGCCAGCAGATTGGTTTGCTGCGCGATGGATGTGATGACCTTGATGACCTGGCCAATCTCATTCGAAGATTCGCCCAGCTTGGAGACCGTAGCCGTCGTCGTCTCGGCGACTTTCACCGCCGACGTTGCCACCTTCGCCGCTTCGGTGGCGTTCTTGGCAATCTCGCGGATGCTGCTGCCCATCTCTTCGGCGCCAGTGGCGACCGTCTGCAGATTCTGGCTGACCGCCTGCGCCGCTTTCGAAACCACCTCAGCCTGAGTCGAGGTCTCTTCGGAGTTGGCGGTGATCTGTTGGCTGGTGTTCGATAGCTCCTCGCTGGCAGCGGAGACATGCAGAGAGTTTTCCGTGATGTTGAGGATCATGCTCTTCAGGCTGCCGCTCATTTTATTGATGGAGGTGGTCAAATCCCCAAGCTCGTCCCGGCTGCGGACCTTCAGTTCTTCTCGGGTCAAGTCGCCCGCCGCGATGGCCTCGGCCTGAACCAGAACCGACTGGGTTGCGCCCGAGATGCCGCGGCTCAGAAAGACAGCAACGAAGATTCCGATGCCCAGCGCCATCAAAGTGGTGATGGCCAAAGTCAGGCTCATCGACCGGCTCTGCTCATTCATTTCGTCGGTCTTCTCCTTTATCAGGGTGGCGTTGGAATCCGCCATTTCATCCAGGGGTTTCTTGATCGCCTCGGTGGCCACAGTGGCTTTGTCGGCAAATTCATTTCCGGCTTTGGTGACGGCGTCGCGATCGCCGCTGGCTGCATGTTTCATGGCCGTTTCCTGAGCCTCCCGGAGGGCAGGCAGAGCCTTCTTCGTCTCGGCAAGCCGGTCCCGGTTGGCCTGCAGGGCCCAGTTCGGAGATAATTCCTCCAGCTTGGCGACATCTTTCCCAATCGTGTCCCAGTTCGCGTCGAAAATCTTCTGCGCCGCCTCTCTGCGGTCCGGTTCTGTGCCGGCGAGAACCACCTGGCGGCCCTTGCTCTGCGTCTGGTTCAGCTCTCTCTGCAAATCCTTCAAGGCGCCGATCGTGGGTACGCGCACGCTTGTGATCAGCTCCTGCGTTTCCTTGATCGCACTGGCCTTCATGTAGGTGAGCACCGCGTTGAGAACCATGAGGGCGAGGATCACCCCGAAGCCCAATCCCAGTTTCTTACCAAGTGTAAGTTTCATTCCCTTTTCCTCCAACAATGTGGGAAATCTAATTTCGTGGGTAAAATTCCTTTGGGCTGTGGACATCCGCGCAGCAGCCGCCCAGTCAAGCTATCCATCGGCAAAGAAAGCACAGACTTTAGCAAAGTAGGCCGCGGTCGGTGAGAAGACGATCAGCGGCAAGACGGCTGGGTTGAGCTCTGATACGGGGCAGAGTTGAGACTCAATTCGGTGGCGTAAAGCGCCGGCTAATCTCACGCGAGATTTCGCCGATGAAGAACACGTGACTGCCCCGTCCTCTGGCCTTAACCCGGATCAAGTCAAGCCGAGTTTCAAGCCCGGAACCCAGTTCGTTGCCCGCCAGACAATTCTGACCAGCGACGAGAGTGTGTTCGGCTACGAACTTCTCTTTCGTGATGGGGTTGAGGATTTTTTCAGCAATCCGGACGTGGATGCCGCCTCGCGCAGCACGCTGAACACTTCCATGCTGATTGGCCTCGATGTGCTTTGCAACGGGCGCCGGGCTTTCATCAATTGCACTCGCGATATCTTGCTCAAGGACTACATTACCTTGCTGCCCTCGGTGCAGGTCGTCATCGAGGTTCTCGAGACGGTGCCCGCGGATGACCTGGTGGTGGCAGCCTGCCGGCGGATGAAAGAGGCCGGATACCTGATTGCTCTCGATGACTTCGCCGTGAACGACCCGCGCGAGGCCTTGACCGACCTCGCCGACATCATCAAAGTAGACCTGCGCGCCACTTCGGCCGCCGACGCCGCTGCCATGGTCAAAAAGTATGGCCCCTGGCGCTGCCGAATGCTGGCCGAGAAGGTTGAAACCCGGGAGGAGTTCGTTGCCGCAAAAAAAGCCGGCTTCCTCTACTTTCAGGGATATTTTTTTCGCCGCCCCGAAATTCTTACCGCGCACGAAATCCCCGCCAACCAGCTCAATTACCTGCGCATGCTGACGGCAGTTTCGCAACCTGAGTTGAACGTGCGTGTGATCGAAAATCTGGTCAAAAGCGAGGCAGCGTTGTGCTACCGTTTGCTGCGCTACTTAAACTCGGCAGCCTTCGGCTTCGCCGCCGAGATTCACTCCGTGCGCCATGCGCTTTCCATCCTTGGAGAGCGCGAAGTCCGGCGCTGGATTCGTCTGGTAGCCACACTTGGCGCCGGGCAAGGCAAGAGCAGCGACCTGGTGCTCTCTGCCCTGGTTCGCGCCCGTTTCTGTGAGCTGCTATCGCCCAAACTTCAGCATGGAGACTCTGACCTGTTCCTGGTGGGGATGCTCTCGCTCATGGACACCATCCTCGAGATTCCCATGAAGAAGGTGGTCGACGATATCCCCATCGATCTGGAAAGCAAATCTGTTCTGCTGGGCCAACCCGGCCGCCTGCGGCCGTTCTATCAGCTTATGCTGGCTCAAGAATCCGGCGAGTGGCAAGCGGTGAGCGACCTGAGCCAGGAGCTTCATCTCAGCGAGACCGATGTGGCGGACGCTCACTGGCAGGCGCTGCAATGGGCCAAGGAAGTTAGCAGCGGATCGTAGGAGAGTTCTAATCGAGGCGTCTTGATCTAAAACAACATTCCGCAAAATTATGGTCAATTGCGGGGGGAATACTAAGTTCTGTTTCTTAGCCACACATTTTCGCTATCGCCCACCGGGCGCGGCCTCCTCCAACTCTGTCATCCGGCAGGCCTTCTCAATGTCCAGCACATGCATCAGCCGGTCATCCAGTTTGTGGATGCCCAGAATCATGCTGCGAACCGAGCCCCGTAAGGTTTCCGGCGGCGTTTCGAAGCTGCTCTCCTCGACCTCGACCACGTCGCCGATTTCATCCACCAGCAGGCTGACCGCACCGTCCTCGGAGCGCACCACCACGTTCACTGCGCGCGCGCCCGGCGGGGCTGGCTCCAGTTCGAGGCGCAGTCGCAGGTTGACGGCAGTAACAATCTGGCCGCGCAGGTTGATCAGACCGCTCACCACTTCAGGGGCCAGCGGAACCTTGGTCATCTCCAACGAGCGAATGACTTCCTGCACACCCTTTAATTCCACTCCGAACAGCAGCTTATCCAGATAAAACGTGCAGAACTGTGAAGTGTGTTCCATGGCTTAATTTGCGGCCTCCGCCGCCCTCCCCATTGGAATTGCCCGCGCAACGGCCGCATCCGCGCTGGCCAGAATTGCAGTGATATCAAGCAATTCTGTTACCCGGTCTCCAATGACTACGCTATAAAGTACGGAGGGCCGCGTCGCCGCCGACTTCACGTCGGCCCGGTCTTCGACGATATCCACAATCTGTTCCACAACCAGGCCGAAAGAGCGGCCTTCATGGTTCAAGACCAGCACCTGAATCGGTCCGGCATCGGCTGCCGGCGGAACTTGCAGCGCGCGCAATCGAGCCCGCCTTTCCTCCATCACGACACTGAGCCGGATTAAAGGCAAGATTTGCCCGCGATATTGCGTCACCCATTGGCTGCCTGACATCTCCACTTGGGCCACCGGAAACTCTTCCAGCCGCGCTAGCATGCTGAGTGGGATGGCCATGCGCGAATCCCCCGGACCGGAAAAGAGCAAGAAGGTATGTTTCTCTCCTACCGCGGCCCCGGCGTCGGTGACTTTGTCGGTCAAGGTGCGCTCCCGGTTCTCGGTGACCACGCTGGCCCGCTGCGCCAGGCCAAGCACATCCAGAATAAGTGCCACCTTGCCGTCCCCCATGATGCTCGAGCCGGCAAATGTCTTGATTGTTTTGAGCTGTTTGCGCAGTGGCTTGACCACGATTTCTTCGGTGTCATTGATCTGGTCGACGACCAAGCCGAATTGCCTCTCATCGGCTTGCAACACCACAATGTTGACGGCGCCGTCGCTTGCTAAATTCGCATCCCCGGACACTCCCAGCTCCCGGTTCAGATACACCAGAGGCAACAAGCGGCCGCGTAGCCGGTAGACCGGAGCGCCATGCACCAGTTCAATCCCTTTACTCACTTTTTCGCCTTCGAGCCGCACCAGTTCGAGCAGGCTTACCTGGGGAATGGCGTAGCGATCGCCGCCGCAGGTCACAACCAGCGCGGGGATAATCGCCAAAGTCAGAGGAATCTTTACCCGCACCGTAGTGCCCTGTCCGGCAGTGGATTGTACGTCTGCGCTGCCGCCAATTCTTTCGACATTCGTTTTCACCACATCCATCCCGACACCGCGGCCCGATACATTCGTGACTTTTTCCGCGGTCGAGAAACCAGGCAGGAAAATCAAATTGAAGATCTCGTGTTCGGTCATGCGCTTCGCTTGTTCGGCGCTGATCAACCCGCGTTCGAGAGCCTTGTTGCGGATGCGCTCCACATTCAAACCTCCGCCGTCGTCGCTAATTTCGATATTCACCTGTCCGCCCTCGTGAAAGGCACGCAAGACAAGGCGTCCGGTTCGATCCTTCCCTGCCTTCACACGCTGTTCCGGAAGTTCGATTCCGTGATCCACCGAATTGCGCACGAGATGCGTAAGGGGATCCTTGATCGCCTCGATGATGGTCTTATCCAGTTCGGTCTCCTTGCCTTCCATCACTATGTTCACCTGCTTGCCGCAACCGAGTGCGACGTCGCGCACCGTGCGCGGGAACTGCCCCCAGATGTTTCCGATTGGCTGCATGCGGGTCTTCATGACTCCCTCCTGCAGCTCGGTCGTAATCAGATTCAAACGCTGGGAGACAGCCAAAAAGCCGGCGTCCTTCATGCGCCCGGCGAACTGCAGCACTTGATTGCGAGCCAGCACCAGCTCTCCGACCAGAGTCATCACCTTGTCGAGAAGTCCAACATTCACCCGAACCGTGCTCTCGGAGGCATTCGACTGCCCGCCGCCCTGAGCCTGCTGGGTGCGCAGCGTCTCCGCCTCTTCGGCTGGTCGCGCCGCCACGTGGTCGACCGAAGTCTCGATCACGGGCCGCGAGTCCGCTTCTTCTTCGTGTTTCCCGTTAGCCTCCTGGATTTCCGCTGGCTTGGTTCCTGCCTGCGGCGCCGTGTCGATCAAGGAAGTTCTCGGGACGGCCGCCTTCGCCCTGGGCTGCGGGGCGGCCGCTTCGCCCTTGCCCGGCGCCTCTGCCGATTGCTGCAACCGGGTCAGCGCATCCCGCAGCTCCGGGTAATCGACCTCGCCATCTCTGCCCGTCGATTCGATCTCTTTCAACATCTGCCGGACGGCGTCCACCATCCCCAGCAGCGCGGTCGTGATCTCAGGATTGAGCACCAGTTGGCCGTCGCGCAGCCGGGTCAGCAGGTTTTCTCCCACATGCGCGACCTTCTCCAATTTCGTGAAACCCAGAAAGCCGCACGTGCCCTTAATGGTGTGAATCGTGCGGAACACTCCGGCCAGGGCCTCGCGATCCCGTGGGTTTTTCTCCAGCCCGACCAAGTCCCGGTCCAGTCGGTCGAGATTCTCATAACTCTCGACCAGGAAGTCTTTCACGATCTCATCGTCACTCATAGCCAGTAAATCCTCTCCAAGTTGGGAGCAGTCGCCGCTCCCCCGCCATGCTCAAATCGAGCAAGCGGGATTTCAACGAGGAACAGTCGATTAATCCCTTCAAGTTCCTATCGGCGGTTCACGCTACCTTCATTAGTCGCAGATCGGCCCGCGAGAACCCACGCCAAACCGAATTGAGTAGCGAGGGGTGAACCAGGATCGAAGGATCGTTAAGGAGGGATAGGTCGTAAGAAGAATGGATCACAGCTAACCCGTTCTTTAGTCTTAGTTTGGTCGAATACGTGGCGAACGAAGGTAGGATGCGGCTTCGCCCTTTTCGAGCATGCGCAACCGCTCGCCTATGTCATCGCGAAGCAGACTCAGCGAAATTCCGCCGAAGCCAGCCGGATAACGAACCAGTCTCCTCAGCGCGGCTTGCAATAACAGCATGGCTCCCAGCCGGTTATTGCGCCGCAAGTGATGGAACGCGGCGGTGACCTGAATCAAACCCTGCAGAAACGTCTTCTCCGGCTCTGGCGCCCGCAACCACACGCTCTCCCATGCCTCATGCGCGTTGAAGAACTCTCCCGCTTCGTAAAGGCGCAGCCCTTCAGCCAGCGCTCCTTCAGTCCAATCGAATTCCATCTTCCGCCACTCTGCAAGGTAGCATGGCTCGCAGAGATGTTCGATTGCAAGCGGCCCACAAGGCTTGATCATAGGAAATTGGGCTTTTCGGGTGTACACTGTCCGCCAGCGGCGTGAGACGGAAGGCAATCCACCGCGCGGAGTACTTCGACTTAGGGCCCTGCTTCCCCTTGTGATTGCTGGTGTCTTATGAAGAGTTCCTCAGAAACCAGGCGTTTCCTCGCAGGTTCCTTCGCACTCTCCAGCAACGACAGGCGCCTCTTTATCCTTATCCGGAAATTGTTTCCCTACTCTCTCTCCTGCGTTGTTTGCTTTTGCCTCGTCTCTGCAAGCGCGTGCGCGCAAAATGCACCAGGGCAAACCCCCGCCCCCACCCCCGCGGCGCAGGATGAGAGCCAGCAAACTTCCGCGGAGCTGACTTCTCGTGATGAACCGACCACGTTCAAGGTAAACGTAAAGCTGGTGGTCGTTCGGGCTGTGGTGCGCGACCCGCAAGGCCACGCCATCGGCACTCTTCACAAAGAAGATTTCCAAATCTTCGACAAAGGCAAGCCCCAGACCATCAGTCAGTTCGAAGTCGAACAGCCTGGAGCGATCACCGCGAAAGCGCGCCAAACATCAGAAGAGAATCCCCCCGACGCCCTTACCGGCGAACAGCCTCCCAGCACCGGCCCGCTCCCGGTCGTACCCGAACGTTTTGTGGCTTACGTCTTCGATGACGTGCATTTGCAATTCGGCGACCTGGCCCAGGTGCGCCAGGCGGCAGAGCGTCACTTCGCTACTTTGCGGCCCACCGATCGCGCCGCCATCTTCACCACCTCTGGTCAAGGCAATCTCGACTTTACCGACGATCGCGCCAAGCTCCATGACGCCTTGCTTCGCCTGCAGCCACGCCCCATTTCTTCTTCTTCCGATGCCTCCAATTGCCCGGACATCAGCTACTACCAGGCCGATCTGATCTTCAACAAGAACGATCCCGAAGCAACCTCTGAGGCCACGCAGGAGGCGCTCTTATGCCTTCCACCGATGACCGGTGTCTCGCAAGCCGTTATCGCCGCCACAGCCGCCGAGTTGGTAAACATGACAACTCAGCAGGTGTTGGCCGCGGGCGACCATGAAAGCCATGTCTCTCTTGGAGTTTTGAAGCAGGCGGTTCAAGCCGTCTCGCACATGCCCGGGCAGCGCAGCGTGGTGCTCGTCTCTCCCGGCTTCATCGCGCCACAACTGGAATTCGAATACACCGACATCATCGATCGTGCCGTTCGTTCGCAAATCGTCATCAACGCTCTCAATGCTCGCGGCCTCTTCACCATCATGCCGCCCGAGCCCATCCACACACCGACCGGGCAGGCAGTCCCACCTCCGCAGAAAGGCCTGATCGTCACCGCTGCTGCCTTGGCCAATGAGGATCTTCTTGCCGTGCTCACGGACGGCACCGGCGGCGTTTTCTTTCACAACAATAACGATTTCGACGAAGGCTTCCGCCGCGTCGCCCAGACTCCGGAATATTCCTACGTGCTGGCCTTCACCCCGCAGGACCTCAAGCTTGATGGCAGCTATCACGCTCTAAAGGTCACGCTCAAGAACCCGCAAAAGCTCACACTGCAGGCCCGCCGCGGCTATTTCGCGCCCAAGCACCTCGCCGATCCCAACGAACAGGCGAAGCAGGAAATCGAAGATGCCATGTACTCCCAGGAGGAGTTGCATAATCTTCCGGTCAAGCTCCACACTCAGTTTTTCAAAGCCAGCGAAGAAGATGCCAAGCTTGTCGTTCTCGCTCACGTCGACGTTCAGCATCTTCACTTTCGAAAGGCGGAAGGCAGAAATAACAACGTTCTGACCTGCGTCTCGGCCGTATTCAACCGCAATGGTAATTTCCTTCAAGGCACGGCGAAGACCGTGACCATGCACTGGAAGGACGACACTCTGGAACACAAGCTCAGCTCCGGCATCACGCTTAAGACTAGCTTTGACGTGAAGCCGGGAAGCTATCTGGTCCGCTTGGTGGTAAGAGATTCAGAGGGGCAATTGATGTCCGCGGAAAACGGGAGCGTAGAGATTCGCTAATAAGTTCTTTGGAGGTGGGATATGCGCAATCGCCAGTTGGTTCTTCTGATTGGCACGATCTGTCTGCTGAGTTGCTGGATGTTCCTTCAGCCGATCCCGCACAACACCGTCGCATACGCCCAGCAGCCAACTCCCGCTCCCGATGATGCAGCTACGATCCACGTGGAGTCCCGTTTGGTTCTCGTCGACACCGTGGTAACAGACAAGAAAGGCACCTACATTCGCGATCTCACGCAGAAAGACTTCAAGGTTTGGGAGGACGGCAAAGAGCAGCCGATCACCAGCTTCTCTTTTGAGGAGAGCAACGGCTCCGCCGACTCCAAGCCGCGTTACATGGTTCTATTTTTTGACAACTCGACCATGAATTTTGGCGATCAAGCCCAAGCGAGGATTGCCGCGAAAAAGTTTATCGACGCCAATGCAGGTCCCGGCCGCCTGATTGCGATTGCGGAATTCGGCGGCACCGTGCGCATCACGCAAAACTTTACCTCCGACGCCAGCCGCTTGCAGCAAGTCGTGAGCAACGTACAAGGATCCGCGGTTTCTCCGAATGCGCCGCCGGTGAATGCACAGCCCGTGATGACCGCATCTCTTGGAACTCCGCCGAGTGCACCGTTTCTCGGTAACGCCGAGGCCGACTTCGGCGTGCACACGGTCCTGCTTGCTCTCCGGGATCTGGCCAAAGGCTTGTCTACTGTCCCCGGACGCAAGACTCTGGTCATGCTGACCTCAGGTTTTCAGATGAGTCCGGAATATCAGTCGGAACTGACAGCGGTCATCGACACCTGCAATAAATCGAATGTTGCCGTTTATCCGATCGATGTTCGGGGATTGGTCGCTCCGCAAATGTCTGGTCCACATAGCCGTCGGGCCAACCCTTCGATCCATTCCTCCTCGCCAACGTTAACCCAGGCAGCATTTCACTATTCGGGCACGCCAGCCCTTTTGCTCGCTGCTTTCGCTGAACCTACTCCGATGGCCGCACAACATGGGACTGGTGGCGGAGGTGGTGGTGGTGGCGGCGGGCATGGCGGCGGTGGTGGCACAGGAGGCGGTGGTGGAACCGGAGGAGGCGGCGGTACTGGCGGCGGTGGTGGTAAGGGTGGAGGTGGCGGCACCGGCGGTGGTGGTAAGGGCGGAGGCGGCGGCACTGGCGGCGGTAAGGGTGGCGGCGGTACGACCAGCGGTGCACCAGGCAATGGTTACAATTCTTTCTACAATCCTTACGCGCAGCCGCGTCAGATCGTTCCACCATTTCCTCCCAGCGCTGCCGACAACCAGCAAGTTTTGTATCAACTTGCCGACGGTACGGGAGGATTCGTCATCCTCAACACCAATGATCTGCTCGGCGGCTTGCAACGCATCTCTCAGGATCAGAACCAGTACTATCTTCTCGGTTATAAGCCACCAGTTTCGTCCGAAGGCAGTTGCCACAGCCTCAAGGTAAAAGTGGAGCGTGGAGGAACCGAGGTCCGGGCGCGTAGCGGCTATTGCGACGCCAGGCCCACGGATCTGCTGGCCGGCAATCCGGTCGAAAAAGACCTGGAAAGTCGCGCCGGCGGCGAGATGAAGGGCAATGTTGCGGCATCGATGGAAGCCCCCTTCTTCTTTACCTCGCCCAATACAGCCCAGATTCACCTTGCGGTTGAAATTCCGTCTTCGGCGCTGCAGTTCGAAAAGGTCAAAGGCAAGCAACATGCGGCCCTTAACATCCTGGGCATCGCTTACAAGCCCGACAATTCCATTGCCGCCCGCTTCAGCGACACGGTAAACCTCGACTTCGACGGCAAGAAAGAAGTGGAAGAGCTTCGCAAACAGCCCTTTCACTACGAGAACCAGTTCGGCATCGCTTCCGGAGAGTACAAACTAAAAGTTGTTTTCAGTTCCGGCAATCAGAGTTTCGGCAAACTCGAAAGCCCGCTCGTGATCGATTCCTATCGCGAGCAGGACTTCAGCATGAGCGCCATAGCTTTGAGCAACTCGATTCAACCTACGGGCAGACTCTCCACCGAACTCGATAGCCAGTTACTCGAAGACCGGACTCCTCTGCTCGTGCAGGGCCTGCAGATTTCGCCGTCTGCTTCCAACCATTTTAAAAAGACGGATAGCGCCGCCATCTATGCCGAGGTTTATGAACCACTTCTAAGAGAACCGAACCCCCCACAAGTCGCCTATGAAGTCACCATAGTCGAGCGGAAGAGCGGGCAGCAGAAAGTGCACCTTCGTGATCGGTTGTCAAAGGTGAATCCTGGGAATCCGGTAATTCCTCTGGGTCTCAAATTGCCTGTGGCTATGCTCGATGCTGGTTCCTATCATTTGGAATTACGCGCCCTCGACACGGCGGGGAATATCAGCAAAATGCGCTCCACTGACTTCGAGGTGGAATAACCCGGCAAGTAAAACCGTCGGCTGGTAGCGGGCTACTTTGAAGCCTCTGGAGCGTAGAAGATTTGGTTGCCCTCTGGGAATCCTACGAACCGCGGAGGGCGGAATGGATAACATAAATGTTTGGAGGCCTGATTCAGCCGTTTCACTTGCTGCTGATCTTCGTTTTAGGTTTCGTGGTGTTCCTCCCATTTTGGCAGATTTTCAAGAAAGCCGGTTTCAGCCCCTGGCTGTCCCTCTTGATGGCAATTCCTCTGGTTAGTCTGTGCGCACTTTATTACCTTGCTTTCGCAAGATGGCCGGCAAATCCAAAGTAGCCCACTACCTTTTCGGATCAAGCGCTCGACCGTCAAGCGGCGCATCGCATATCATTCGATTGGGTGATAGATATTGGGTGATAGATAATGACTCCTGCGAGCGCGCTTTGTCTCGAATGCGGGCGCCTGTCCGCTGCAGGCTCTGAATTTTATTTCGGCTGCATCCTCACCGCCATCGAGCTCGCGAGGTCCACTCGATGATCATCACGCGGAGTCCGCTGAGAATCTGTCTCGGCGGCGGCGGTACCGATCTCCCATCTTATTACCGTCAGCACACCGGCTTCGTAATCTCCGCCGCGATCAACCGTTACGTTTACATCACGATCAACGAGGCTTTCCGTCCCCGCATCATCGTCAAGTATTCCAAGTTTGAAGAAGTGGACCGCGTCGACGAAATTCAGCACCCGATCATTCGCGAGGCTTTAAAGCTAACGGGAGTAACTGGCCCGAACCTTGAAATTGTCAGCCTCTCCGATATCCCGGCCGGCACTGGAATGGGATCCTCCGGCAGCTTTACCACCGCGCTACTGTGCGCCCTGCACACGCTGAAACGGGACTTCGTCCTGCCACACGATTTGGCCGAGCAAGCCTGTCACATCGAACTGGAGTTGCTCAACGAGCCCATCGGCAAGCAGGACCAATACATCTCCGCGTTCGGTGGCATCACTTGCTTCCAGTTTCTGCCGGATGATCGCGTCATCGTCGAGCCGCTTAAGATTCCGCCCGAAACTTTGGCCAACCTCGAAGACAACCTTCTCTTGTTCTTCACCGGAAGCTCGCGCAACGCCTCGGATATTCTTCGCGACCAGGACTCAAGGACCAGGCAGAACAACTCAGAAATGCTTGACAATCTTCACTTTACAAAGCAGTTGGGGATCGAGAGCCGGGACGCCCTGCAGTCCGGCGATTTACATAAGTTCGCCGATTTGATGAACGTCCATTGGCAGCACAAGAAAAAACGCTCTCCCGGCATGAGCAACGGCGAAATCGATAAGCTATATGATCTCGCGAGGGCCAACGGTGCGTGCGGCGGCAAACTCATCGGCGCCGGCGGCGGCGGATTTCTCATGTTTTACACCGAAGAGAAGACCCGCCTCCGCGCCGTCATGCGTCGCGCTGGACTCCGCGAGGTGCGGCTGCAATTCGACTTCGCCGGAACCACGGTGGTCGCGCATTCCTAGGAGGTTTGTCATCCTGAACAAGCGTTTTTCGCGCAGTGAGGGATCCGGGCGAGCCGCGCGGTGTGTCGCGCTTTTTGCGACACAGTACTAGCGCGTTTGGCTCGCTTCCTTATTAACTGCATCACCAGGAGCACCGATTGTTGACAATCGCGATTCTCGCAGGCGGCCGTGCTACTCGTCTGCGACCGATGACCGAAACCGTGCCCAAATCGCTGCTTGAATTAAACGGCGAGCCTTTTGCCGTGCATCAACTGCGCTTGCTGCAGGCCAAAGGCGTTCGGCATGTTGTGCTTTGCGTGGGGCATCTTGGCGCGCTGATCCAGCGTGCGATCGGCAACGGCGCGGCCTTCGGCCTTCAGGTAGACTACTCATTCGATGGCCCCGCTCTGTTAGGTACCGCGGGCGCTATCAAGAACGCTTTGCCGAAGTTGGGAGGATCGTTCTTCGTGATGTACGGCGACTCCTATCTCCCTTGTGACTACGCCGCCATCGAGCGGAACTTCGAGTCTGCGAGCGTGTTGGGAATGATGACGGTCTTTCGCAATGAAGGAAAGTGGGACACGAGCAACGTCGAATTTGAAGCTGGAACGATTCTTGCCTACAGCAAGACCAACCGCAATCCGCGTATGCACTACATCGACTATGGACTCGGGGTTTTTCGCGCGGAAGCTTTTGAGAGGGTACCCGCTGGCAAGCCTTGCGACCTTGCCGAGGTCTACACCGATCTGCTGCAGCGCAAGCAACTGGCGGCTTTTGAGGTGCGTGAGCGGTTTTATGAGATTGGATCTCCTGGTGGCCTAAAGGAAACAGAAGAGTTCCTGGCCGCACGCGGCTGAACCAAGAACAGAAAAAGTGACGACGACGAATACATTCGCGCAACGCTTTCTCGCCGAAGCCAAAGAGGTAATCGACCGCCTCGACGCCGCGAGCATCGAAAACGCCGCTTCCCTGCTGGCTCAAACCCATTCCTCAGGCGGACGCTTGTTCATTCTCGGTGTAGGCGGCAGCGCGGCCAACGCCTCTCACGCGGTAAACGATTTTCGTAAAATCGCCGGCATCGAAGCCTACGCGCCCACTGACAACGTCTCAGAGCTAACCGCCCGTACGAACGATGAAGGTTGGCAAACTGTATTCGAGAGTTGGCTGCGAGTCAGCCATCTGCGCGGAAACGATCTCGTTCTCGTCTTCTCGGTCGGCGGCGGAAATCTCGAAAAAAATGTGAGTCCTAATTTGGTGGCCGCTCTGCAATATGCAAAAACCGTGGGCGCGAAAATCCTCGGCATTGTGGGCCGCGATGGAGGCCACACGGCCAAAGTCGCCGACGTCTGCATCCTCGTTCCCACGGTTAATCCCGACCACATCACTCCGCACACCGAAGCCTTCCAGGCAATCGTGTGGCATCTGCTCGTTTCTCATCCCGCAGTAAAACAGCAACAAACCAAGTGGGAATCAACCCTCCCCGGCCGCTCCCGCCCTGCAGTTTTTCTGGACCGCGATGGCGTCCTAAACCGCGCCCATGTCCGCGACGGCAAACCGTTTCCGCCGCCCGGGCAAAAGGAACTCGAAATCCTGCCCGGTGTCGCCTCTTCCCTGCGCGACCTGAAATCTCATGGTTTCGCCCTCTACGTAATCACCAACCAGCCCGACGTCGCTCGGGGCAGCCAGACGCGTCAAACCGTCGAAGCCATGCATCAGACCCTCACTTCGTCATTGCCCATCGACGACGTCTTCGTCTGTTATCATGACGATGCTGATGATTGCGCTTGCCGCAAACCCAAGCCCGGCCTGTTGTTTGAGGCCCAGCGCAAGCACAATATCGATCTCTCGCGCAGTTTCGTGATCGGAGATCGCTGGCGCGACATTGACGCCGGCCACAGCGCAGGTTGCAAAACGATTTTGATTGACTACGGCTACCACGAGAGAAAGCCCGCTCAGCCTCCGGAGGCCACCGTGCGTTCGTTGCGCGAAGCCGCCGACTGGATCATGAACTCCAGTTTGAAGGAGCCCACTACCAATGCCGAAGTCCGTGTCTGAGTTGAAGGTTAAGGTGTTCGCCGATGGAGCCGACATCCCCAGCATGCTCGAACTATATCGGCAGCCTTACATCAAGGGCTTCACGACCAATCCAACTCTCATGCGCAAGGCCGGCGTCACTGACTACGAGCGCTTCGCCCACGAGATTCTCCAGCAGATTCCGGATCGCCCGATTTCCTTCGAGGTATTCGCCGACGATGAAATCGAAATGGAGCGGCAAGCCCGCAAGATCGCCCGCTGGGCCTCCACGGTGTACGTAAAAATTCCAGTTACGAATACGCGGCGCCAGCCCATGTACAACCTGATCCGCCGTCTCAGCGTCGACGGCATCCAGGTCAACGCCACCGCTCTTCTCGCGATCGAGCAGGTCGGCCACGTTGCCAAAGCCCTGAAAGGCGGCGCGCCCTCTTACATCTCGGTCTTCGCCGGACGCGTTGCCGATACCGGCCGCGATCCCGTCCCTGTAATGAAATCGGCGCTTGAGTTGATGGCGCCCGAACCTAACTGCCAACTCGTCTGGGCCAGCCCTCGCGAACTCCTCAACATCTTCCAGGCTGACGAAATCGGCTGCCACATTATTACTGTCACGTCCGACGTCCTCAAGAAGATTCCTCTGATCGGAAAGGACCTGCACGACTACTCCCTCGAAACCGTGAAGATGTTCCACGACGATGCCGCCCACTCCGGATATAAGCTGGAACTCGCTTCAGAAGAGCGCACGGTCGGATCGCTAATCTCCTAACTGGTCAGCCGGCGTTATCCGGGATACTTCCCCGTGATATACCCTTCCAACTCCTCAATGTGCTGCGCCTGGTTCGAAACGATCCACTTCACCAGATCCCCCAACGAAACCACTCCAATCACGCTGCCATTCTCTCCCATCACCGGCAGATGCCGAAAGTGGTGCTTGGTCATGATCGACATGCAATCGTCCACGGTATGCCGCGGGGTCACGAAGACAACGGGCGAAGTCATAATCTCCCGTACTGGAGTCTCTTTCGACGAGTGTCCCTTCAGGATCACTTTGCGCGCATAGTCACGCTCCGACATTATGCCCACCAGTTTGCCGTCAGAAATAACTAGTAACGCACCGACGCCCTCGACCGCCATCTTCTCAATCGCCTGATACACGGACAGCTCGGGCGTCGCGGACAAAACTCGGCTGTTCTCTTTACTCTTCAACACCAACGCAATCGTATCTGAAAGTTTCATGTTCTCCCTGGTGCATCGCCTCTCTGCGCATGACCGCTGTGCGCGTCACCGTCTGCGTCATTTTCCGGTGCGCGGATCCCACACCGGGTTGCCCTTCTCGTCGCGAAAAACCAACGTATCTGTGCCCTTCACCAGTTCTCGCGCCAGAATCACCTCCAGCGCCTCTTGTTTCACCTTCGACCCCATCACCGAAATCTCGTCCCCTTTGCTGAAGCTGATTCCCATTTCCTCTTCAAAAGTCTTGGGGCATACGTAGATATGGATTTTGTCATCCCCGCTCTTGATGATCAATTCCGTGAGCTCTTTCTTGGTTCCCAGAGGGAGCAGGTTCACCTCGTCAACAGTCCCTTTGGTCTTCATCTCGGTGTGAAGATCGTACTTGGGCAGGATGCTCGCGTCCTGCGACGCTTTTTGCGCCAGCCCCGGCACGCTCCAGAGCAGTACGATAACGCACATAAGAAACGATTCGAGGGCTCTACAGACTAAAGGTCGGCAGAAAAGGCGGGTGGTTCGTTCCGGCGGGATCACTCGTTTCACGCTGAGTAGCACGGCTCCTCCTCATGGCGGATCGGAAAACTACTTCACCGGCGCGATTTATTCTCGCGCAACCGCATCGAAGCTCGATTTCCGAACCTGACAAACTTCCCGTTACGATAAGGCCGTATACTCTTTCAACGAAGAACACCAGCATCCTACACCCTCCCGACGTTCAGGCCAAAGGGGAATTGGCCAGCCGCTGCCTCCAAAAAAGCAAGGCCAGCAGAATTGCCGGCCCGCGTAAGTTTCATTCGCCGATTCAGTTTCGCAGCTTAATGCTGCATACTGTCGTCTTTCTTCATGCTGTCTCCCGCCATCTTCAGCGACATCACATGAACCTCACCCTTGTCGGCATACACATGTGCCGTCAATACCACGTGATGCCCTTCGTGACCCTTCACCGCCTCGGGATTCGTAATCGCCCAGCTCTTACTGTCCTTGTCGCTCACAAACGACTTTCCATCAGCGCTGATTTTTCCCATCACCTTTACTGCTTTCGAGCCAGTGTCAGCCTTCATGCTGTCCTGCTTCATTGAATCCTGCGCCACCGCCAAACCGCACAGCAGCAAACTGAGAGCGAAACCAATAGCCATCAACTTCTTCATCGTGTCCTCCTCTACGAACTGCTTTCCGTCATACATCCGGAAGCATCTGGCATAAACAGCAAATTGTTGAACCGACCACAAAACCGTAGCAATCACAACCGGGCAGGATTATACCCCGTGGCCCTGGTGTAGGTTGTCATCGCGCATCTGTGGAGCACAACAAATCCTGTCATCCCGAGGAGAGAAGGTTATTCGCAAAGCGAACAATCTTGCGAAGTCGAGAGCCGGCCCTGAGATGTGATCGCCAAGACTTGGCCCTGCACAGCGTGATGTCCGATTGGGTCGCTAGTGTCAAGCAGCCCCTTGGGTGAGGCGAAGGGACGGCGCAAGCTTGTGCAAATACCTGTTAACAGAAGTTGGCTCGGCGTTTTCCGCATGTTTCCCCCGCCGGGCCAAGGGGCGCGTCTGCAATCCTGTTGCTGAGCAAATGCCCTACGCCTCGAACATCATGAGACGCAGGGCAGTCGTACTTGAGGACAGTTGGGTCTTCGATGGTTTACGGTCGGACCCATGTAAAGACTTGATTGGAAGAATTGATCACCCAGACCCCGGCGCCAGAACCGACGGCGACTTGTGTCCAAAAGCTGCCTACGGGAACAAAGATTCCTGAGCCGAGAATGCCATCGTAATCTCCGCACATAGGGCAGAAGCGAAGGCCGTTGTACGAGTCAGGTCCTCCTTCGATCGCCCACACGCCATCCCCACCGGCCGCAATTTGCATGGCAGAGCCAGCGTTGTTCTCAGGTTTCACCAACTCAAACAGGCCGTAAGGGTAGGAACTGAACCGGTAGATCGAGCCGTTACCATCACGCCCCCACACATCATTCACTCCAACTGCGATCTGTTGCAAAGTGTCGTTATCGTAGCCGCCGAAAACTTGTGTCCAATCACTGGCAGCGCAGATGCACGTGTTCGTCAAGTGCCAGATGTGAGCATTTGTGTCGAGCGCCCAGACATCGCTTCCGCGGGCCGCTACCGCGATATTTGAGAAAGGGGTTGTCGAGCCAGACGGGAGTGGGATTTGGACGAACTGTCCCGTGCAATAGTTATATCTGTAGGGCAGCCCATACCAAGTAGAATTGGACCAGGCGAGTCCCCAGACCTCATAGGGATGGCACCTGTCCAAGTCGCCTTCACCTACCGCGACTTGGCTGAAGTACGTCGTCGCGCCGGGGGGGTTGTGCTGAGTATAGGCATTGGTGCTCAGGTCAAAGGAAAAAACCCCAGCGCCGTTGACTCCCCACACCTGATCTGGCTGCAAGAGTGAGCCGCCGCCCACCGCGATCTGCGAGAGCGAACCCGCTACCGGGGCGAACCCGTTGATGCTGGGATTGAAACGATAGATCAGGCCACCGGGGAATCGTAGACCCCAGACCTCACTGCGGCCGGCGGCGACCCGTGAAAGAAGACCACCAACGAGTGCAAAGTGTTGTGCTGATGCAGGGACCGCTGCGGCAACCCAGCAAATCAGCGTGAAACAAACTGTGAGACGAATCTTGCTATGGGACATAAGTCCTCCTTTGCTGGCATTGAAGCGCAGCTCTTAAGTTCGGAGCAAAGAACGTCGGCATTGAGAAGTTCTCCCAGAAGCCTTCAATTCTGCCCTCTACTTATGAAATCGGGAACGGCGGGCAAAAGACGACACGTTAAGGAAAAATTTCTTTGTGGCTGTGGGCTGAGCTGGCAAGTCAATTGAAGCAGCAATGCGTTGCTATGGTAGTTTTCTCGGCAGGAAGATAGCGCAAGTCAATCAGCTAAAGGGACTTGCACGACGCCTCGGAAGTCAGTTGTTGAAAAAATCGCGATTACACTCAAAATCCCCGACTCGGAAACGAGTCTGTGTCCGATACGTGGAGTCTCTCCAAGATTGTCCGTAAGGTCAATTTCAAGCTACGATACTTGAGAGAAGCCAAGGGAATCTGCTGTTTTTCATAATCAGTACAACCGACGGCCGCACTTTGATTGTCACCCTCGCGCACTTAGAAACTCATTTTCCATCCACGGCCTTCTCCAAATCCTCCGCCGCCTTCCCAATCGCCCCCGCAACATTTTCCAGCACCTGCCCCACCATGGGAACCTGCGCATCCGCTTCCTTCCATTTTTCCTGATCCATATATTCCCGCACCGCCGCAATCGGCTTCGCTCCATAACCCGTATACGCCCCCGGCGCGTACACCTGATGCCGGAACCACGGCCGCTCCGGTAGACCTTTCTCAGTCAGAAACGTTCTCTGAATCTGAATCAGCTCGGCGTTGAGAGCAGTAACCGTCGCTGCGGGTAACGAGATCCCACTGTTCTGCCACTTCGAAAACGCTGCCTGGTAACGCCCAGCACTTTTCTTGATCGCCTCCGTTCCATTTTTCAGCGGCGCAAAATTCATGAACGGAGGCACTTCTTTCGCTGGAGGCGGTATAAAACTCTTCCGAGGATCGGCCGTCGCTGTGAATACTCCCTCTTTCAATTCCAGATTGCGCTCCGTAATTTCATCTTGCTTGTCTTTTAGCAATTTCTCCAGTTCCTTCACATAGCGTCCAATCGTCTCGGCCTCCCCCGTGTACTCATAAGGAATTACCTCCGCATCCGCCAGCCGCATCACTGCAGTTCCGCCCGTCTGAGCCAGCGCACGCCCGTAAGAAAAATCCGTATCCACAAATTTCGTATACCAGTAAAAATCGTCGTAAATCGAGTGGTAAGAATCCGCATCGTTCTCTCCTCCATAACCGAGGTTGAGCACGGAAATGCCCGCGTGATCCTGAAACGCGGTATAGTCTGAGCCGTCGCCCAGGGCCCCAATGCGCACATCATTCTCTTTTCTGATCTCCGAACGCTCTTCGGCGTTTGCTGCCCGGGCAATCTGCTGCAGCCGCGCCCGTTGCTGCACCGCAATATGCTTTTCCGGATCTTGAATGTCCCGCGTCACATCGTTAATCAAATGCTGCAAATCATGCGTACCCCCTGCGCGGAAAAAACCTCTCCCGTTGCTATCGGAGTTGATGTAAGCAACCGCATGCTTCTGCAGCTCGTCGCCGTGCGTCTCGACCCACTCAGTCGACCCCAGCAGTCCCGGCTCTTCTCCATCCCAGGCGCAAAGGATGATCGTCCGCTTCGGTGTCCATCCCTGTTTATGAAGCTCGCCCAGCATGCGGCCTTCTTCCAAAACCGTTACCATTCCTGAGATCGGATCATCAGCCCCGTTCACCCACGCATCGTAGTGATTGCCCCGAATCACCCACTCGTCCGCCGCATCCGATCCCCGCATGGTCGCAATCACATCGTTCACCGGCTTCAAGTCCCAATTCGAGGCCACTTTCAGATGAACCTTCGCTGGCCCTGGACCCACGTGATATGTAATCGGCAATGCGCCTCGCCACGCCGCAGGCGCAACCGGCCCCTGCAACGCAGACAGCAACGGCAATGCATCTCCCCAAGAAATCGGCAGCACCGGAATCTTGGTGATCGTCTTCGCCTCTTTGATTTCCAGCCGCTTTGCTCCCTCGGTTGCCCCAACCCCCGGCGTCAAAGGATCGCCGGGATAATCCGTATCCATCACGCTGCCTCGCTGCACGCCTTCGCGTGGCCTCCACCCTCCCTTGGGATAATCATCGCCATTAAAGAAGCCGTCGTCTTTGGGATCGGAATAAATGATGCACCCAATCGCCCCATGCTCAGCCCCAACCTTCGGCTTGATGCCACGCCATCCTTCGCCGTAACGCGCAATCACGATCGCGCCCTTCACCGAGATCCCCAGCCGGTCCAGTTGCTCGTAATCCTCGCGATTGCCGTAATTCACATAGACCAGCGGCGCAGTCACGTCTCCGTCAATCGAATACGCGTTATAGGTCGGCAACTGTTCGGCAGTCTGGTTCGAAGTCGGATCGCCCTCCACTGGTGGCTCCTGCAACTTCGCCCGGAACTTCGTCGGCTCGATCATCTCTACAATTCGTTCCTTGGGAGTCGGAAAAAGCACGCTGAATGTTTCAATGCGCGCGTCAAATCCCCACTCCTTAAATTTCGCAAGGATCCACTGCGCATTATCTTTGTCGTAAGGCGAACCCACATGGTGTGGACGCGCACTCAACCGCCGCATGCTTTCCCGCAAGTTGTGGGCAACCACTCCATCCTGAAGTTTCTTCTCCCACTCACGCTCCGTCTTGGAGGCATCCGCCGAATACCCAGCCAGACGGGAACTCTCAGCCGTCGCAGTCGCCGCTGATTGTGCCCACGTAAGTGATGAACTGAATTGATGATTTAGCTGAGCCATGCCGAAAATCGTAAGACACGCAATAAAGCTCCGAAGCAATTTCAAAACCACCTCCCGCGCATCGCGCGCATGCATTCCTATCTGCCCAAATCAATCGCGGGAATTATAACCAAATCGGAAATCTCGCCGAGTACAACGCGGTACAGACGAAACTGTGGGGATGGCAAAGCAGCGAAGAATAACCGGATCTTAAGGAGTAAGATGTTCCAGCTATAGCGCGAACGGCAGCCGTTGAGCCGCAATTTGGGTCGAGGCCGGCGAGGTAACGAAACCGCGCCGGCACTTAATTTTCTGTGGATGATTTCCTGTGGAGGATAAACAATGAGGCATTTATTTTGTCTGCTTTTAATTCTCTTCGCCGCCATCATAAGTCACGCCCAGAACCAAGGCAATTCCGATACCGCGCCCTACAAAAATCCCAGTCTGCCGGTTGAGCAACGCGTCCAGGATTTGATCGGACGCATGACGCTGCAGGAAAAAGTTGCAATGCTGAGCGGGGCGAATTGGATGCAAAGCGTACCGAATGAGCGACTGGGCATCCCCTCCATAAAAATGGCCGATGGCCCCCTCGGCATACGGTCGTGGGCCGGACCCTCCGCTAAGACCGGTGGCATGAAAGCGAAAATGCAAGTTATGACCACGGCCTTTCCCGCCGGAATAGCCATGGCCGCAAGCTGGGATCCCGAACTTCTGCAGCAAGTGGGCCAGGCAATCGGGCAAGAGGTGAAGGCCCTGGGACGAGACATGATCCTAGGCCCGACCGTGAACATTAATCGCACTCCTCTCTGGGGAAGAAACTTCGAGGGATTCGGCGAAGATCCGTATCTCACCAGCCGCCTGGCGATCGCATACATCAAGGGAGTTCAGGGAGAAGGCGTCATCGCCACGGTCAAGCATTTTGCCGCCAACAACCAGGAATTCGAACGGCATCGGGTAAACGCCATTGTTGATGAGCGCGCCTTGAATGAGATTTATTTCCCGGCGTTCAAAGCTGCCGTCCAGGAAGCTGGTGTCTGGTCTTTGATGTCCGCCTACAACAAGCTCAATGGCGTGTACTGCGCCGAGAATCCCTATCTATTAAAAGACATGCTGCAACAACATTGGAACTTCAAAGGTTTCGTCGTCTCCGATTGGGGCAGTACCTACAGCACTGTCCCCACAGTAAACGCCGGAATGGATTTGGAGATGCCGGGCGGGAAGCCGATGGAGGAGTGGCGGAAGGAAGAGAAAACGATAGCGGCTGGCAACGGCGCCGGCTGGCTGGTACCGGAAAAGGTACTTCCTGAAGTGTCCGCCGGCAAAATATCAGTGGCAACCATTGATGACAACGTGGGCCGCATGCTGCGCGTGATGTTCGTCAGCGGGCAATTCGATAAGCCGCACACCGCAGATGGCGAAGTTGATACTCCGGAGCAGCGAACCCTGGCACGAAAAGCCTCCGCCGAGAGCATCGTTCTCCTCAAAAACGCTGGTGATTTGCTTCCTCTCGATCTATCGAAGATTCACTCCCTCGCCGTCATCGGGCCCAGTGCTGCAACCGCAAGAACCGGTGGCGGAGGCAGTTCATTGGTCGTTCCAAAATATTCCATCGCGCCGCTCAAAGGTATTCAGGATCGCGCGGGAAATGGCGTGCAAGTGAGCTATGCCCTCGGCGTCTCCATGGAGGGCGAGGACCCCAGCAAGGACACTCCCGAGGAACGATCGCGCCTCATCGGTGAAGCCGTAAGCGCCGCCTCCAAAGCGGATGCTGCCGTCGTCGTGGTGGGAAGATCGGCAAAATTAGAGTCGGAAGATTTCGACATCAAATCACTCGACCTGCCCGCCGGACAGGACGACCTCATCGAGGCTGTCGCCAAGGTTAATAAGAATACTGTTGTAGTGATCAATGCCGGCGGTCCTGTCATCATGACCCGCTGGATCGCGCAAGTTCCTGCAATTCTGGACTTGTGGTATGGCGGACAGGAAGGCGGCAATGCGATCGCTGATGTTCTATTTGGCAACGTAAATCCTGCGGGGAAACTTCCCGTCTCTTTTGTGACGCACTGGAAGGATTCTCCAGCCTACGGACATTATCCTGGCGAGAACCTTCAAGTCGATTATGCAGAAGGTATTTACGTGGGCTACAGATATTTCGACAAGAAGAAAATAGAGCCACTCTTTCCGTTTGGCTACGGTCTTTCTTATACGAAATTCGATTACAGCGATCTGAAGATTTCGCTGAACAAGGTTGAGCTTGGCAAGCCCGTAGAAGTGAGCGTGCAGGTACGCAACAGCGGATCACGTGCGGGCGCGGAAGTGGTGCAGCTTTACGTGCATGACGGACACGCGAGCATAGATCGTCCCGAGCAGGAATTAAAGGGCTTTCGCCGTGTGAGCCTGGCTGCCGGGGAAACAAAAGAAGTTGACTTTACCCTCGACCGGCGCGCACTGGCCTTCTATAGCACCCCGAAGAAAGATTGGGTGACGGAACCAGGTCAGTTTGACGTGCTCGTCGGGTCTTCGTCGCGCGACATCCGCCTCAAAGGCTCGTTTGGTCTGGCACAGTGAGATTGCAGGAAGTAAAAATCGAGTCAGGAAAGAAACCAGGCACCGACGAAACAGGCGGTCCCAACCGCAATAAAAAAGCTGGGGATACGAAACCAGTATCGCAGCGAAAGAAACAGATAGATTCCGCCGACAAGAATCGGGACGAAGAACACGAGCCGTGGAACATCCGTTGCCTGAGGTAAAGCGCCGAGTAAGACACAGAGCGTGCCAAAGAGAATCGCGCCCAGGCTGTGGCTGAAGTTGAAACCGAGCCATGCCTTCCACATCGTTGTGCCGCCGCGGGCGACGCGTACGCTACAGCTGCGCATCGCGTCGATAAGAGCCTTATCCTCAGGCACCAAACGTCTTGGTCGAAAGATGTCGGCTAACGTGTAGATGGCGTGAAGACAGCCAAGAACGACGAAAATCAGACCGCCGGTCTCCAGCAGGAAATGCCACATTGGAACGTCTCACTCTCTACTTGAACACCGCTGGAAGAAGTTGCTACACAGGAACTTCTGCCAGTGGCAGCAACACCTGGAAGCGCGTGTCCCCCGGGACCGAAGTAACCTGAATACTGCCTTTGTGCTTTCTTACAATTCGTTGCACAGTGTCCAGGCCGAGCCCGGTTCCTTCCCCGACTGCCTTAGTGGTGAAGAATGGTTCAAAGATGTGCGATTTTATCTCGGGTGAAATCCCGGGCCCGTTGTCACCAATCTCAACGACGACACAATTATCATCGCGATAGGTTCGGATTCGAAGCTCGCCCTTTCCTGCCATGGCGTCAATCGCATTGTCGATCAGGTTGGTCCAGACCTGATTGAGTTCGCTCCCGAACGAGTTCACCAAAAATGGGATGCGCTGGTAATCGCGCTGCACAGTAACTCCTCGCTTGAGCTTGTGGTTCAAGATGGTGAGCGTGGTCTCCAGGCTTTTTACAATGTCGACATTCTGCACCGGCGCCTGATCCATGTAAGTGTATTCCTTGATCGCGCAGACCAAGTCGGAGATGCGCGATGCGCTGCTCTCGATTTCGTTCAACAGATTCGCAATCTCGACCGACGCAGCGATCCTGACCAGGGCAGCTCGCGCCGTTTGTGCATCCACAATCGCAAACAACGATTCCAGCATCTCCGGCTTGACGCTCTTGTGTGCCAGGTCCGCGGCCAGTTGCCACAGATCATTCTGCCCGTGACTGCGGAGCAAAGAATCAAGCTGTTCTTCCAGGTCGCTGGCGGTGAGCGGGTCAGGCGGAGGTTCGTTTCGCTGAATAAAGAAATTTTCCAGCTTCTCAATCTCCGCTTTCTGTGCCGGGGTGAGGTCGCGCCTTCCCAACTCCAGACTCGCGTTTCTGATCTTCTTGATGATGTCGCGCAGTTGACTTGCGGCACGCTTGGCTGCGGAAGCTGGGTTGTTGAGCTCATGCGCCAGTCCCGCCGAAAGTTTTCCTAAACTGGCCAACCGGTCGCGCTGTTGTTCGATCCGCGTAGTTTCGCGGATCCGGTCGGCCATCAGTCCCACCAGCCGCTGGGTGAGTTCCGGCATCTTTTGAATTAATTCCGGAAACAGCGACGCAGCAAATCGCAGAGCGTGTGTGTCAGTCTCGGCTCGCAGGTTTACCTTAAACTGCTTCATCCGCGAAAACGGCAGCAGTCCGGTAACGTCGCCAGGGCCTAAGGCAAAGGTAACGGTCTCGCCGGCAAAATCGCCGCGCGCCTGCAGTTGCCCCTCAAGAATCACAAACATCGCATCGGCTGGGTCGCCTTGCCGCACGTACAGGTCCCCTGCTTTGGCGTGGAGTTCTGTCGATTGACTGATGAACCAATCGATTTGACCTTCTGGCAAATCTGCAAATATAGGAAAGCGAAGTAGTTCCGATTTGTCGACCATTTAGACCTTGCTCAAATACTGATGGATAAACTGCACCGCTACCGATCCTTCGCCCACTCCCGAAGCCACGCGTTTCACGGAGCCATGCCGCACATCGCCCACCGCGAAAAGCCCGGGGACATTGGTCTCAAGCAAGTAAGGATCTCGATCGAGCGTCCATCCTTTTGGACGTTGCCCATCCCGTATAAGATCGGGACCGGTAAGAAGGAATCCGCGGTCATCGCGCTCTACCATCCCCGCCAGCCAATCTGTTCGCGGCATGGCGCCAATAAAAATGAACATCGAAGTGGCGGGCACGCGCTCGAGTTTATTGGTGTCCGAGCACAGCACTGAAATTTCTTCGAGATGGCTATCGCCATGCACCTCAGCCACGCTGCCGTGTGCCCACAGTTCAATATTGGGCGTCTCCTTGATCTGATCGATGAGATATTGCGACATGCTGCTGGCGAGTGAATCTCCGCGGACTAGAATCACCACTCGCTTGGCGTACTTGGCAAAATTCATGGCCGCCTGGCCCGCTGAATTCGCGCCGCCCACAACATAAACCGTTTCTCCCTTACAGGAGAGCGCCTCCGTTGCGCCACCGCCATAGTAAACGCCGGCCCCCTGCAACCGGTCGATCCCCGGAGCCTCAAGCCGACGCCATTGCACTCCGCTGGCAATCATCAATGCGTGGCAGGAAATCTCGCTCCCATCCGCCAGCTTGATAATACGGTACGGTCCCTCGATTCGCGCTGCGACGGCTTCTTGTGGCGACAGGATCTCCACCCCAAAACGTTGCGCCTGTACCACTGCCCGCCGCGCGAGGTCGCCGCCGCTAAGCCCCATCGGAAATCCCAGGTAGTTTTCAATGCGCGAACTCATCCCAGCCTGCCCGCCCGGAGCCTCCCGCTCGATCATCACGGTGTGCAGGCCCTCCGACGCGCCATACACAGCGGCCGCAAGGCCAGCGGGCCCTCCACCAACGATCGCCAGATCGTAAAAATCGGTTTGCGCGCGCGTCCGCAACCCCACCTTCTGTGCAACGTCCGCGGGTATGCTTTCCAGAAGTTTTGTCCCATCCGGAAAAAGCACCACTGGAAGCTGAGCCGCCTCTGGCCCCAAAGCCTCCACCAGGCGCTTGGTTTCGGGATCATTGGCCGAAGCCTCAACATCGATCCATTGATACGGGACATGGTTTCGCGCCAGGAAGTCCCGCAACTCGTAGGAGCGCGGCGACCAGCGTGTACCCAGCACCCGGATTCCGTCGAAGCTGGGGCGATACGAAGCTTGCCAATCATCCAGCAAGTCATCCAACTGCGGATACAGGTGTTCCGCCGGAGGATCCCACGGCTTCAGGAAAAAGTAATTGATGTTGGCCTGGTTGATGGCGCTGATCGCAGCGTTGGTGTCGGCATAAGCAGTCAGCAAAGCACGCTTCGCCCCGGGAAAGATTCGCATTCCCTCCTGCAGAAATTCCACCCCATCCATGCCCGGCATGCGCTGGTCCGCCAGCAACAACGCCACGATATCGTTGCGAACTTTCAATTGTTTTAAAAGGTCAAGCGCTCGTGCCGGCGAATCGCTTCCGATGACACGGTACTCTGCGCCGTATTGCGACCGGAGATCGCGCTCAATCGTGCGCAACACATCGGAGTCGTCATCAACACTGAGCAAAATTGGTTTCGCCATGATCCGTCTGTCTTGTTGAGTCTTGGATTGCGGGTAATTTTTGGTGCTTTCCGTACTTGGATGTTCAACTTCCGTGCCAGGTCGCGTTTTTATCTGGGATCAGACCTCGTGAGTTTAATAATCATCATTCCGGCGTCACCCTGAACCTGGAGGTTCTTTGGGCGGAGTGAAGAGCCTGCCCTGAGCGAAGCGGAATCGATCTCCCGGTAAAACCAGCTTGGTGCGTAGGCCAAACTGTACTACTTCCCCGCCCTCGATCTTGCACAGAGAACTTCTACTTCATCCTTCCGAATGAGGCTCTGGGCAAGCGAGAAGACAATTATTAAATTAACTCGCCATGATCAAATTGTGCGCGGCGCTGGAGCTTTCGTGTGTTATTCTTGACCGCTTTTACAGGGGCCCCTAAATGCGACTACGATCGGCCGCTCGGGTTGCGGCAGTCTGTTTGTTAGCCATCTCTGCAGTACACGCACAACAAGTAGGAACCAACGTCAACATGGTCACCGGAACTCAGTGGCCGGGCGGCGACCCGTTCCTGCAGCGCCAGAACGAGCCTTCGATGGCGATTTCGTCGCGCAATCCATTACACATGGTTGCCGGCGACAACGACTATCGCTCAGTGGATCTTCCTGCTGTTTCCGGCGAGGTCGCACCCACTGGCGATGCGTGGCTAGGATTCTTCACCTCGTTTGATGGAGGCCAGACCTGGACCAGCAACTTGGTGCCAGGATACCCGCAGGATACATCGCTGGCTGGGCGCCTTTCGCCGATCTACGGCTTAGGCGCCGGCGCCGATCCCACCGTGCGAGCTGGCACGAACGGCATGTTCTATTACGGCGGCCTGGCATTCAATCGCCAACAGGGCGGCGCCAGCAAGGTATTCGTAGCCACCTACACGGATGACAACGATCTCGAAGGCGGGAATTCCATTCGTTATCTTTGGACCACACAGGTCGACACCGGCAACTCGAATCTCTTCGAAGACAAGCCGTCGATCGCGGTCGATATTCCACGGTCTTGGTCCGGGCTTTGTATCGTCCCTGCGTTGCCACTGAAAGACACTCAAATTTTCCGGGCCGGAACGGTTTACGCAGCGTGGACGCAGTTCACGGGCGCGGAATCGAATGGCGTCGCAGCAATCATGTTTTCGCGTTCCATCGACTGCGGTCTCACCTGGACTCATCCGGTGCAAATCAGCGGCACTGCTAAGACCAATCAGGGTGCGTCGCTTGCCATCGATCCTAATACCGGCGCGCTTTACATCGCGTGGCGCGTCTTCGTTTCTACGAGCCCTACGCAAGCCGACGCCATTATGTACGTTGCCTCTTTTAATGGGGGAAGCACTTTTACCAAGGCCGCGTTGGTAGCGAATATTGACGCTTTCGATCAAAGCGATACATCCGTTTCTTTTCGTACCAACGACTATCCGACGATCTCGGTGGACGCGGCCAGCCATGTCTATCTGGCGTGGAGCCAGCGTGACGTAGGGAATACTAGCGCCAGCGGAGGCGACGCCCGAATTGTAGTGTCGACTGGAATTCCGACATCGAATCCTAACAATATTCCCCTGCAATGGAGTGCTCCACTGGTAGTGGATAATTGGGCCGGCCGCGGACATCAGTTCATGCCCGGCATGGCGTTTTCGGCGGGAAAGCTGACGGTTGCCTGGTACGACCTCCGCTACGACGATGATCTTGCAATCTACACCGCTCTCGGAGTTGCTGGGCAATTTTCGGAGCAGGAAGAAAACGACGGTGGCGCGCCGGATTTCCCAATCTTCGGCACCTACATTCAGGATCCCGAACCACCCTACCCGTCGGACGCGCGCAGGCAGACCCTCGATGTGCGCGCTGCGCAGGCAACACCCGGCGATCCTCCAGCGTTCTTTCCTTCCGTGCAAGTCTCCGATTACTCTTACGGGTCGCTGCCGGGAAGTTCGGAGATTCAACAACTGCAGGTCGATCCGCCCAATCTGCCCATGTTCCAGAGTGGAACGCTGCCATTTTTTGGGGATTACATCGATGTGGCCGGGCCGACGTTTATTCCGAATGAGAACGGCAGCTGGCGCTTCAACAATCTGGCGATTGATCCCGATTTCACTCACGTGGTATGGGCCGATAATCGCGACGTGGTTCCACCCGCCGACGGGAATTGGGCAAACTACACGCCGCCCACATATCCTGGATCCACGACCAGCATCTTCGACCCAACGCAGACTCGCCCGGCTTGCACCTCGTCGACCCCCGACACCGGCGACCGGAACCAGAATATCTACACGGCGCAGCTTGCGCCGGGTCTCGTGCTCAGCTCGCCCGGGAACTCCAAGCAATTGGGAACAGGATCGAACGGCCAGTTGATCCAGCGCCAGTTTGCCATTGTTGTCGCAAACACGACAGCGCGGACGCAATATTATGAGCTCACCGTCGAAGCCCAGCCAACCGGCGGCGCGGCGTCTTTTCTTCAATTTGCGGTTGCCGGCCAACCCTTTCCGTTGACTCAAATTCAGATTGAGGTTCCCCCCCTGTCGAGCACGTCTCGAGGCATCTTTGTCACTTCTACGGTTGCGAATGCCACGGTGACGGTTAACGCCGCGCAACTGACCGGCCTGGGCGGCACTATAGTGTCCGGCGGAGAAACTGCATCAGTGACCATCAATGGCGACCCCAATAATCCCGCCAGTCAGGACACAAACATCGCCAGCGTCGAGAGTTATACCCCCTCAATCGCCACTCCGAACATCGCCAATCCCAATATTGCGAATCCAAATATTGCGAACCCAAATATCGCCAATCCCAATATCGCCAATCCGAACATCGCCAACCCGAATATCGCCAATCCCAATATCGCTAACCCGAACATTGCGAACCCAAATATCGCGAACCCAAATATCGCCAATCCCAATATCGCCAACACTGATCTCTCGGACGGCACTATCACCGACGGCACCTGGGCGATTACCAACACGGGTAATACATCCAGCGCGTACGCCGTGAATTTGATTGGTCAGAGTCCGCCCCAGGGCATAGCCCTTCAGTTGATCGTCTACGGTACTTACACGACGCCTCTCGTAACTCCCGCCTCGGGATGCACGCTAATCACGGAATCGCACTTCGTTCCGGTGGCGAATATCATCAGCCCCTCGTTCACTACGCTGTCCCAGCTTTTCCAACCCGCGGCCAACAACCCCACCTTACCCGGTCTGGCGCTCAAGCCGGGCGAGACGAAATACATTACTGTGCGCGTCTATGACCCGACGACCAATAATCCTGCCCAAGCTCTGCTCGATTACAACCCAATCTCGGCAGTCACGCCGGCCGTCGTATCACAAGGCGCGAATACCGGAACCACGCAGCCTCCGGCCACGCTGACCATTCTGACCAAGGCTCTGCCGCAAGCAACGCTCACCGGTGTTTACCCCGCGCAGACGCTGCAAGCCACGGGCGGTTCCGGCGCCTACACGTGGTCGCTGGCCAGCGGCATTCCGCCTGCGGGCATTACACTGAGCGCCGCCGGCGTGATTGCCGGAGCGCCGACAGGAAGCGCTGGAACTTCGTCGTTCACAGTTCAAGTCAAAGACACTGCAGGCGATATCGCGCAGCAGTCGCTTACGATCGTTGTGAATCCGGCACCGGTGATCTTGCCTGCGGCTTTGCCGGCGGCCACGCAATTCTTGCCTTATTCGCAGGCATTCTCGGTGACGCCGGGGACGGGGACTGCGCCGTTTGTCTGGAGCGCAGTAACACTGCCCTCCTTTCTTACCTTCAATCCCTCTAATCAGATTCTCAGCGGTACGCCGACAGCCTTCGGTTCGTTCCCCGTTACCATCAAAGTGACGGACGCGAATGGCGTCGCCACTTCGCCCACCTATTCGCTGGTGGTGAATACCGCCGGTCCGGCGATCGGCACGTCCTCCCTGCCCAATGGCCAGTACAACGCGCCCTACACGCCACAAACCCTGTCGGCAACCTCCGGCACCGCGCCTTACACATGGACGCTTGGATCTGGTGGCGTTTTGCCCGCGGGCATGACTCTAAGTCCATCGGGCAGCATCTCGGGAACACCTGCCCAGGCGGGCGTGTGGTCCATACCGATCACGGTGACGGACGCAAATTCGTTGTCTGCAAACGGAACCCTGTCTCTCACAGTCGGTTTGGCAACGGGCTATGCCGGTAGCGGCAATTGCTACATGCCCTATCCAACCACGCCTATGTACTATTCGAGTAATGGCACCGCTGGACCGTTCAACGTGATCCCCCCTGGCGCTCTGAGCGGGCAGATGACGTTCCTCCCCGCAGTCACTGTCACCGTTGCCGGCTACGTCAATACCAACGGCACGACCGTTACGTGGGCCAGCGACCAGGGAGGCCAGAACGACCAGTTCTACTTGTCTCCCACCCCCTCGTCTATCGTGATTAACAACGTCACCTACCCCGTGGTCTCTGTCAATTCGGCAACCACTCTGACCCTGGCGCAATCTGCGGGCGTGCAAAGCTTCGTTCCTTATTCTTACGTCCTTCCGGCTGGCGGCAACCTGCTAACGGGGTGCTTGAGCGGAGCTATTTCCAGCGGCTCCTACCAGATTCAGTTCACTTCGGGCAACTCCGTGTTCGCCTTGCCGTTACAGGTCGTAGCTCAGGACACGCAGGATAACGGCGCAGTCAACGTCGACTCCGGGGGCGTTGGGAACCTGCCGCCGAGCGGCTTTCAGCAGGGGGTGGTTACACCTGGGCAGACCTTCAGCTTCCTTCCGGGTAGTTATGCTGCGGATTCCGGCTTCAGCGGGAATGCGCTGTTCGGATTTACTGGTACCGCTCCGCAGCTCTGCGGCACTTTCCAGAATGTGCCGAATTCGCTTACCGCCGCATCACAGCCGGGCCGCTTCGATATCGCAATCGACGGCACAACCCAAAGCTGCACGCCGATTCCTGCATTTCCAACCAGTCCGGCCCCGATCGTGTTCGAATCGGTGGATACACTGCCCAGCTCAACGTACTTTGGCGGGGCCACCACTATCTCAGGCCTTGTTCTCTCGTCGGGCAATTCGAATGCGTTCGCGGCTGCCAGCAACGTGCTCGAGATCGAAGCCGGCGGCACCAACCCGAATCCGGTGACCGTGGCATTCAGCTACACGATCAACGACACCGGTTGTCCAGGTTGTATCGATCAACTTCAGGTTGGTTTGAACACCGACCCGACCCCCCAAACCTACGCATACAATGGTGGATCTTTTGCTTCCGGTAGCGCCAGCGTCAACATCAACGTGCCCAACACGCCGGGCCGATACTATATCGCCATCGATTTCGCCGAGGACTACGGCTTCCTGTACTCCTCGGCATATTGGGCGAACGGGCAGCCGGTTATCAACCGGTACATCGGCGTGGTCGACGTCTGGTAGGGAGGGTTTGGCTAAGAGGGTGGCACCCATTACCTATCTATAAATTGGATCGGGAAGGGCACGGCCTTCAGCCGTGCCGCCCAGAGCCAATAAAGACGCGGGCTTTAGCCGCTGAGGGAACCGGCAGTTATTACTTCCGTTCATCGATTGATGGGTTGATGGCTTCTAGCGAACTGCGCTTCCGCTTGCTTCTAGCGAGCGGAGGCGCTTCTTTGCGTCAGTAGCCAGAGGATCGTTCACGCTCTTCTCGCGAGCCTTGAGGTAATTCTGGTAGGCTTCCGCGGCGCCGGGACTCTGCAATCCTTCGCGAGCCCGCCCGAGGTAATAATCAATCGGCGCAAAATAACGCCAACTCGGTTCGTCATCCAGAAACACCGATGCTGCCTCTCCGCGCCGCTTCACGCAGGCATCAAACTCGGTCTCCGCGTCAGGAAATGCGCCCGCTTCCAAATAGGCACGTCCCAGCCCGAGCCGTCCGAGCCAGGTATCGGCGATCTTCTGCGCATCGTGAAAAGTGCGGACGGCGTCCCGATAATCCTTGCGCTTCATCTGCACTTCCGCTTCGATGAGCTTGCCATACGCGCCGGGATCGGGCTCCAGGCGCTGGCTTAACTTCTGGCTTAGCTCCGTAGCCTTGTCGCTGTTGCCAGCTTCGAGAAAGACCATCGCAGCCGGATAGAGCAGACTTTCGTCGGTGCTTCCGCTCGAAGCGCTTTCGGCGGCGGCGATCGCCTTCGCCTTCTGTCCCTTCATGAGCCATGCCTGGGCCTGCATTACATACTTGGCGGCGGCTCGCGAAACATCTTTCGCTGCGAGATCCGCTTTCACCGCCGGGCCTAGAATCGCAAGCGCATCATCCGGACGCCCTTGGTACAAGGCCATATCGGCAAGCCCGACCGCTGAGGCAGAAGCCCCCCAGGCGCTGAGTGGTGCCGCTTTTTTATAAGCCTCGGCCGCAGCAGTTTCGTCTCCTCGAGCAAGCTGGGAAATCCCCAGGCAGATATACGCCTTCTCAAATCCAGGATTGAGTTCGACCAAACGCTCGGACTCGCGAATCGCCGTGTCGAAGTCGCCGGCATACATCGCGAACAGACCATAGTTATTGAGGTAAAGGACATTGTCCGGATAGATCGCGACGACGCGGCGCTCGTCCTCCACCGCGCCAGTCATGTTCCTGGCGTAGAACTCGGCAAGCGCCAGGTTGCCGATGCCAGCTGAATCCGCCGGAAACTGCTTTTCGAGCGCTTTGAACTGCTCAATGGCTTTGTCATAGTCACGTTCCATCAAGTAGTAAGCGCCGCGCGTGCGGTATTTCTCGCGGTCGGTCATGCGATCGATTTTCGACAGCGCCAGCTTAAAATCTTTCTCCGCATCCTGTTTCCGGCCCATGTTGGCGAGGATCACGGCCTCCCCAGCATAGGCGCGCCCCAGCCCAGGATCCAACTCCGTGCTGCGGCCGTAGGCTTGCAACGCCCCATCCCACTTGCCTTGCCACTGCAACTCCTGCGCTAGGGCATACTGCTGCGAAGCCTCGAGCGACTGCGACGAAAATGTCTCGGCAGCCGCCAGCTGCGCCGATTTCGGCGTTGCATCGCCCAGCGCCTTCCGGAAGCCGGCAGCGATCCGGGCAACCGCATAATTCAAGTCATTCGGCGTAGATGCAGTGGCACTCGCGCTGTCAATCACCTTATTGGTTCTGGCGTCGATCGCCTGGGCCGAAACCGCATACTTGCTTCCATCTTGACGGATCGAACCCGACACCACCACTCCTACACCTTCGCGTTGCGCGATCAGGCGCGCCGAGTTCTCATCCAGTTTCGTAGAGCCCGAAAGCTTGGAGAGCGTTTTGCGGGCGTTGCCGCGATTGTACGTGGTGATGAAGGAAGCGCCTTCCAGCGCAGTACTCATCGCAGGCTCGAGCGTGCCGTCGAGCAGTGGATTACCTGTCTGGTTGGTGAAATCGGAAATCAGAATCTTTACCGGAGCGTGCGCCCCCGCAGAAGCTTTGGGATGAAGTCGGCTATAAACCAACCCTCCGGCCAGCAGCACGATCAACGCCGCCAGAGCAGAAAGCATTTTCCAGTTGCTGGCATGAGGCTTCCGGATGCCCAGCCAGGTTTCGAGGTCCGCGATCAGCGCCCCAATCGATTCGTAGCGATCCGCCGGGTTCAGTTGAATGCAGCGGGTAATAATGTCGTTCAAAGCGCGAGGCATCTGCGGATCGGCTTCGAGCGGAGACGGCATCTGCTTCGCGCCGCGCTCGCCCAGCAGTTCTGGCAATCCTTTTTGGCGTGTCGGCATTTTGCCGACTGTGAGCTCGTACAGAATCAGCCCGACCGTAAACAAATCCGAGCGCAGATCGATTTTTTCGGCTCGCGCCTGCTCCGGCGACATGTATCGCGGTGTCCCGAGCAGCGAACCGACTCGCGTAAGAATAGCGGATTCGTCAACGTTGGATGGCGAGGCGTTGGACGGAGACGGCACAGCCTGCTTGAGAAGTGCCGCCGTTTCCATGGAGCCCGCCAACCCAAAATCCATCACCGCCACGCGGCCCTGCTTGTCGATCATGATGTTCTGCGGCTTCAGGTCGCGATGAACAATGCCCTGCCTGTGAGCTGCTGCCAATCCATAACAGACCTGCAGCATGATTTCCGCGGCTTCTTTGGGGGGCAGCTTGCCACGTTTATCCAGGACGTCGCGGAGCTCCTGGCCGTCGATATACTCCATGCTGATGAAGCGCACGCCATCGGCGACTGCGAGATCATAAATTCGGACCGCGTTGCGGTGCGTGATCTGCTGCGCGAGCACTAGCTCCTGGCGGAAGCGTTGCAGGATTTCCGCACTCCCCGCCAGTTCCGGGCGAATCACTTTCAGCGCTACGATGCGATCCACCTCATTGTCGTGCGCTTGAAACACGGAGCCCATTCCGCCCTCGCCGAGCGTTTTCAAAATTTCGTAGCGGCCTCCAAGAACAGAGCCGGGCGCCAGCGAGACCTTTCGGTACGCCATCGCATCGGAGGGGGTAAAGGGCTTCGACCAGCCCCGAGGCTCGGGGGTCGCCTGCGTGAGATCGTTACTGCCCTCGGCGACATTCTCCTCAACGAACATCTGGGTTGCGTCTGCATCGACCGGAGTGGCCGTGCCGCAGGCCGGGCATTGAGACGCGGAAATTGGGACGTCGCTTTTACAGGTCGAGCAAAGCATGTGTGAATGGATGGCCCTGGCAGCCTGATTATCGAACAGGCAAGGTGCGTTTGTCTCGGTATTTAATCCGATTCTTATCCAGAATATCCTTAAAGAAGGCGTTAGCAGGGCGCCTTCCCGAATCCTAGAATTCAGGGAAAGCGGGGCATCCCTTTTTTGCTTCCAATTGCGCCGTCCGGGCCCGAATGAGTGAAATGACTTCCCGATTGATGAACTCGCAGACGATTTCTGCGGCCTACTTCCGGTCCCTTCGATTCGGTGTATATTTGGTGCGCTGCCATGCAACGCCCCCCGGATCCCCAATTGCTCGGATTCCTCGAAGCCTACGACCGGCACATCTCAGATCTCGCTCTCGCGCTGAGAGAGGTGATCCTTGAGGAAGCGCCCGACGCCTCAGAGTCCATCTACCAGGTATACACGGTGGCCATTTGGTTCGGGTTCAGCGGAAAGATGAAGGATATGTTCTGTTACATCGCGACCAACGCGGGGCACGTCAACTTGGGATTCCCGCGCGGAAGTTCGCTGCCCGATCCGAATCGGGTGCTGGAAGGCGACGGCAAGACCATGCGCCACATTAAGCTCAGGAGCCAGCGCGATGTGGAACGGCCCTTTGTGCGGCGCTACATTCAGACGGCGATGGAGCAGGCGGGGCGATTAGTTGCGAGCGGAACGGGCAAGAGCGTCGTCAAGAGCGAACGCGGCCTCCAATCGAAGCGCCACGCAAAGAAGCCCCGCAGGAAATGACGGTGCACGTATCGTTGAAAATAGGGCCCAGCGGGTTAATGAGTTAGATGCGGATTTGGCAACAGCTATCCGGCTGGCGGACACGTTAGCCACCGCTTGAGACTGCTTCGTGAATCACAATTGTTTTGAGACGTCACCGGCCTTAGCGAGTCTGAAGCTCTCGGCAGCGCCCTCACCAAGATCTGCGCGTCACCCGTGTCAGCTTCGCAACTACCTCCTGCTAACCTGGGACTTTAAGACCTCTGGCGGGCCGACATCTGGCGGCATTTCTCCCGTCAGAGAATTCAGGAACGCTTGCAGATCGCTGCGCTCCTGCCCCGACAAGAAATCCAACACGTGAATCTCCTTGTCCAGATTGGGATTGGAGTTACCTGCTCCAATATAAAAATCGATGACCTGCTTCAGATCTTTCAGGCTGCCATCGCTCATATAAGGCGCCCGCAACGCAATATTTCGCAGGCAAGGCGTTTTGAACTTCGCTTTGTCTGCCTCGTTGTGGGTCACGGCGTATAGACCGACATCAGTAAATTCTCCCGCGCTTACGCCGACCCCTACATTGTGAAACTGGTTATCCGTAAATAGGGCGTACTTCTCTCCCACCGTGTGGCAAGAGGCGCAATCACCTTTTTTCTTGGAAGTGAACACAACGTATCCGCGCTTTACCGCCGCGTCGACTGCATTTTTCTCATGTCCATATTTCCAGCGATCAAACGGTGAGTTGCCGCTGATCACGGTGCGCTCGAACGAAGCAATGCTCTTCTCTACCATTTCATAGGTAATCGGTCGCGGACCCCAAGCTTCGGCGAATTGTTTGCGATAGCTAGGATCGGCATTAAGCGCCTGCTCGACAGCTGCCAGCGTATTGGCCATCTCAACCGGGTTCTGGACTGGGCCTTCCGCTTGAGTCTCTAGGCTGGGAGCGCGACCATCCCAGAACTGGACCTGGAAATACGCGGCATTCACTACCGGCGGAGAGTGGCGAGTCCCGGTTTTCTTACCCACCCCTTCGGAAACCGGCTTGGAATCGGCAAAACCGAATTGCGGGCTATGGCAAGAGGCGCAAGAAACGCTCTTATCCAGCGAGAGAATCGGATCATAGAAGAGACGGCGCCCCAGCGCGATGGTTTCTGCGGTTGGAGGGTTATCGGATGGAATCAGCACAGGTGGAAGCCCTAGTGGAGCTTTGATCTGCACTGCCTGGCCCACCGGCATCACTCCCGCGGCCGGTTGATTTCCGCCTTGAAGCAGCAGGCCAGAAGCAAGGACTGCGATGAGGATGACGAGGAAAAATCTGGCTGAATTCATAGCAACCTCCAAGGAATGGAGACTCCGGCTTTCGCTTGCAAACAATAGTTACGACCTGACTGAATTACACTGAAGCGCCGGAGCCTGACGTTCTGAAATCTGCAGCAACACAATCGTAGTCCGATTCGGCAGATCCAGTGGGTGATGCTAATCACGCTTAGCGGTGACATCACATTACGCTGGGGATGTTGAGAACCAGAGCTGGCCTACGTTTGCGAAATCCTATGGAAGTCACATCAATCTTCTAGGCGGTGCCGGCAAAGGCAGACCAGCTCGACCAGCGAAACCGACTCTGGGGTCATGAGTGCTATCGGGGATTTAGTGGTCAACTGAGATTTGGTTGACGCGGACTGATTAAGTACGATTCAGCCTGAACTCGGCCTGCCTCTCGCAATCAACGCTTTGGCTTCGGACGTGAATCTTGGTTGTCGTGGGATGCGCCCCAGTCCGGGTGAGCTGTGCAAAACTCCGATCTCTTGTCGCAAGCGGTATGCTCCGGGTTCGCGATCCGCGCATTACAGGATCTTCAAGGCCGCCATTCGGGATGCGCTCGCAGCGAAAACGGCCAAGCAACAGCTTCGGGCGCAGCGCGAGCTCGTATCCCCGCAACAGTTGTTCCGGCACAGCATCTCATCAATTTCGCTGGCAGATGAGCCAAAGACTCAATCCGATGGTCGATAACCGGCGGTCCCGCTGCGTACGTGCTGCAGAAGTTCTATCGCGGACTCGAGTTGCCGATCTTCATCGAGTCCCTCGACGATCAACTTCGGCGGCGCTTGCGGATCATTCCCGACAAATCCGGGCCGCTCATTTGTCTGCGTTCCTTCGGCAGCATTTCTTTTTGGCGAGAGTCCGGGGCATTTCCCATCGCGCATCCCTGGCTCATCTATGCCGAGTTGATGTGTTCCTCCGATCCTCGGGCGCATGAAGCGGCGGAAGAAATCAAACGCGAGTACCTGTCAGCGTGATGCCCGAACTCACTGCGGGCCAAATCGCCGATTTGCGTGCGCTTCGCGACCATTGCGTCGCGCTCGGAGCAGACCTTGTCATCATCGGTGCCATCGCATACCAGGTGGATTTCCCCGGTGAACTCCGGCATACCGGAGACATCGACTTTGCCGTGGCACTTGATCTCAATGAGTTTGCGGAACTGGAGCGGAGGCCTCAAGCGGACGGATGGATTCGATTCGCCAGCCGGGAACATCGCTGGCGGAGCGCACAGGGAACGATTATGGATCTGCTTCCCGCCGGCCCGAAGCTTCGCCAAGCCAAGCAAGTAACTTGGCCCGTCAGCCCGTTCACCATGAGTCTGGTGGGATTCGAGCATGTATTCACGGATGCCCAGCCGTTTGAGTTTTCGCCAGATCTCACACTGAAGGTGATCTCGTCGACCACGCTGATGCTTTTGAAGATCGTCGCATTCATGGACGATCCGCAGCGTCGAGCGAAGGACCTGGATGATATCCGGGCTTGCTCACACAATACGAAGCCGACAGCGAACGACTCTTCTCCGATGTCGTGATAGACGCTGGACTCGTGGACTTCGGTCTGGCGCCGGCGTTACTGCTGGGAATCGAGTTGAGGGGGCTCTGCACTCTGGAAGAAGCAGAAATCGTAAATGCATTTCTCGCGGGCATGAACGAAAACGATCCTGCATGGATGTCCTTCGTTGGGGCCAGAGGCGTGGGCGACCATGTCGAAGAAGATGCCCGCGCTCAGCTTGATGCCTTTCGAAAAGGTTTTGATCAGATTCCCCAATAGCAGGAGTTTGCCTTGACTGCTGCCAAGGTCAGATCTTGCGCGCCTGCTTTTGTTTCGCCTTCGAGCCCTGCCGAGACGCGGCGTAGGTCATTCTCTGCCAGACAGAACGGACACAGGTTGCATGAGCGGCAGTAAGACTTGCCATCGCGATCCAAAACGCCCCAGGGTTGGCGCAACGGCGCGGACGCTCGATCGATACTGTTCCAATTCGCCTCTTGCCTCCAAAATTAGGTGAAAGAAACTAATGGGGCGAGACCGGAATGCGAAAATTTCCAAGTCAATTCTGCTATTTCTCTTCACCGGCATTCTTTTCCTGGTGCAGCATGTCCCATACCTAGGCGTGTTCCTGATGATCCTCGGCGCCCCGCTTTGGTCGGTGGTCACGATCAATCTTGGGTTTCTTCTGATGGCTAAAGAAGCATGGGATGGGACTTTGCCGCGCGCAGTGGTGGTCCTGCCGTTCTTGTACTTTTCCATTTATGCCGGGATCACGATCGCTGGCCACAAGCAATTATTCCGGCTGCGCCAGGAAATCGCTCAAAATAACCAGGGGGTGCATGTCGCTTTTGATCCGAAGCAGAACGATCTGGTGGTTGAAACCAAGGTGGTGAAAGGTTCGACGTCACCGCTCGGGAATGTCCCGGAAGAGCTGGTAGAAGCCTACGATATCCCGGTCGCTTATGGAGACAATGGAAATCCCCGAATCGCGTCGCATGTGTCGTACCGGGTTGTGGCGAAAAAAACGTGCGATGCGATTGGACATAGTGATCCGAATGTCGTCTCTCTTGCCTTTCAGCAAAACGACGCGTTTAACGTCAATCTTTGTCTCTTGCGACAACCCGAGGATCCAACGAAGCCGGTTCTGACCGTTGCAGTGGGAGAGATCGTAGAAACACAAGACTGGGTGCTGCCTACCAAGGTGTCGACCATCACCCTGACCGACGCGAGTAACCGGTCATACACCCTGAAGGGTGGTACGGCGGCGCCGTTCGCCTGGGTGCCGATGCCGGTGATCGGCTGCGCGCTCGACTCTGCCGCTCCTGCATGGCGATGCTTCGCTGAATTCGAACGCCATGCCTATACGCCTCTGGCAGGCGAGAATAGTCGTGACCTCGGCCACAATGCGAACACCGCTGCGATTGCCGCCACGTTGGGATTGGTCGCGACGCCGGCATCCGGCCGAATCAGCGAGACCGCGATTGACCCCACGGTTGCGCAAAACCTGCAGTCGTATCAAGAAAAGGAACACACCAACGAACTCAGACGCTTCCACGATCTGGTGACTGAGTTAGCGCTGCCCGACTGGCAGTTTCCATTTTTATTGCAGCATCCGGAATTGACCGCGGCCGAGGCGCCCGCGATGGTTCAGGCACTTCAGCGAGCCGAAGAAGTCACAACTGTGACGCGGCATGGGCGGGAGCGGACTAGCCTCAAATGCCACAACAACAATATCCGGTTCGTGTTGTCGGACATGATCGTTCGCTTACCGGAGGATGCGTATGCACCGTTGGTGCCTCAGTTGGTGGAGGCTGCCCGCGCCGACGCCAAAAATACGGAATCGGGGGTTGGCTGGTCCCTTCAGTCACAGGCCCCGGCCTTTATGTTCAGACTGGGCGATGCGGCGCCCGCAGAAATGGCGGATCTGTTTGCGGCGACACTGCAGGCAGAACACGCATCGCGTGATGCGCAAACGACGGCAGTGCTCGGATTGTGCCGGGCAGGGGCCGAATATGCGCCCAAGGTCAAAGGTGACTTGTCGCGCCTGTTTGCATCCACCAGTCGCTACGACGGCGGATCGATGTATCTGCACTCAGCCCTGTATGTGACGCTGCTGCGCATGGGGATGAAAGATGCAGTTGTGAACGATCCAACTGACGGCCGGAGAGACCGTGTCTTCCAGTGGTATCAGGATAAATTGGCGAACGTCACGCCGGCGTCGCCAAAGGAAGCATGCGTCGCGATCCGCTGAGATTGTCCTACTCGGCCGGATCAGCAGCCCGAGACCAGCGAGTCCGAGAGACAGGTACTGGGGATGTCGAATGCGCTTGTAATGGCCGCTCCGTACCGCGCCTCGCCGCCTGAATTTGGCATAGTAAAGTTGAAAAGCACTCAGGACGAAGCCGATCAAACCGAGCAAGACCATCAATGCGCCCATGCTTGGAAGAATTTTCGTTGAGAGATGAGGCAAAAAGAAAGCTGGCAGGCATCCCGTAACCGGAAGGCTGACGGACTCAACGAGCAGCAACAACACATCCGGTTCGCGAACTCTCAGCCATGCCGTGACATGGGTCAGCCGAGAGCGAACAGAATTCAAATTCCAGCTAGCGACTTTAAACATCAATCCATATTCTAGCGTCGGAGTCGAGGGCGGTCGTTGGCTGGGAATCTTTGTGGTTTTATCTTGTCAAAAAGCGAGTGATTTCAAGCTAGTTGCCGCTTCAGGTTGACTGCTCCGCGCCTTCTCTTAGATGATTGTGACCCATGGACGTTGAACGCATCATTGGGGAGATTGAGCAGCTACAGGAAATGTTCGAAGCGGCGGATATTAGGCCACTCAGCGCAAGCGACATCTCTGCTGCCAATCGTAGGCACGACGAAATGCTCGCGCACAGCCCTTGGTTTCGGCTTTGGCAGCGATATGGCGTCTGTTGCCGAACACAGTCCACCCACTCCGACTTGACGGAATTGAAGGCTAGTAAAGCTCCCTAGCGTGCCCGAAGGATGCTCATTAACGCCTGCCTTACAATCGGAAGCAATGTTCGAGCCGCACGATCGTATCATCACAATCCTCGCTCTGGCAGCGGCTGCATGCCTATGGGGAACAGGGTTTTTCTTCGGGATCCGCAGCAACTACTCGTGATTTTGCCCAGGATGTTGTTCACTTGGTTGACCTGAATGGCGGTAATGAGTGCGCCGAACACGGCGTAGAGAATTCCCCAGGCATTCCAGATCATCACGTTAACGGCATACGACTTCCCCAACTGGCCGACCCCCGGGATGGGAATGAGCGCGAGGACCAACGGGCCGACCACGTAGAGGATTGCGCCAAACAAGGTGTAAAAAAAGCAGAACACGATCATCGCGAGGGCATAAAGAAGATAAGCAACTACGAGCAGGACCACCGTGATGGTGCTGGCTGCATCGCCCGTGATGATGTCGGTAAGGGTCAAAGAAGGATTGTTTGCGAACTGCTGTTGGAGCTGTCCCATCCAGCTCTGGAACGGATCGCGAATGCGATGTTCGTGACCGTCGAGATGATCGCGGTGCCGTCGATCCCGGCTAGCGCGGTGTTCAGAAGTTGCTGGAAATAAAACACGGCTACTGGACCCCCGGTTGCAAGACCTGGTTGCCCGTAGTGTGAAGCGTTGACGCATGAGAAGCGCTGAACTTGAGCTGACCACTCGAGTTCGCCAGCTCGATTGAGCGCACCCGTACCAGTTCCGCCATCGCGGATTGTGTGTATGCGTTGGCTCGCACCAGCCAGGCCGAGGTCTCGGCTTCCAGAATGGTGGCACTCCCGGGCGCGGCGCTCTGTAACTGTTGGTTCATCTGCTCGGCGGCTTGAAGCTCCAGGTCGGCGAGGGCATCGATTTCAACCGCCTTTTTCATTGCAGCTTGTGCTTCCGCATCCGTCATATCGACCATGTTGCGGACCGACTGGGGCGCGTTCGCCGGCGGCATCACGCTCCCATACAAAGCGGAGTAGTTGCTTGTGATCTGCGGCATTGCCCCCGGATTGCCTGAGAGCAGGCTTTGTTCGAGCAGTTGCGGTGTGCGCAGGGTCGCACTCGATATCGGCAACTGGAAGAGTTGACGCATCTGGACGAATTGGCTTTGAAATTGGACAGCCATGTTTCTGGCTTGAGTAATTGCGGCCAGGGGAAACACCACCTGTTGCTCGAAGTTTGCCGAGTCTTGTTGGTTCTGCTGAATGGAGCCCAGCGGCTTCGCTACGACACCCTTCAGCACGCCCGAGATCGTGTTAAGCCCGACGGACATCATGGCGCAGCAAGGATCAAGTCCAAGCTGGCTGCGAGCCTTGCTGGGGAGCAGCGCAACTACAATGGCCAGACCGCATATTGCGACCACTGCGTTCCGGAGAAACTTCCAAAGACGAGAGAGTGTAGGTCGATTCATTTTCGAACTCCTTAGGGATGAGCTAGAACTTGCTGGATCTGGTTGAAAAGATTTTGCGTCGTTGTGGCGCTGTGCTTGAGCGTCGCATTCTGGTGCGCCAGTTTCGTTGCTTCCTGGCGCAGTTGAGCGGCAAGCATTTTCGCGAGCTGCGCCTGAGTCACAAGATCGGCGACGCGGGCCTGGGCAGTGACCATGGACGCCGACCCAGGAGCCGCAGTCGCCGCCTGCTGTTCGAGAGAATCGGCGAGAGTTAGCATCCCCTGAGTCGTTTGGTCGGAGACCATGGAAGTCTTAAGCGAGTCCATGGCCATCGCATCGTCAATGTCCATGAGGTTGCGCTGCCCCGGCTGGGCAATTCCAGCCAGCGCAACCGGTTGGTAGACCTGCGTGTACAGCGAAGGGATCTGGCCGAGGGACCCCGACTGGGCGCCTCGAAACATCGACTCCAGCTGCATGGGAAGAGCAAGAGTCGCGCTGTTGTTCTTGAGGCCTTCAATCTGGGACATCAGGCCGGTATAATGCGCCCGGGTTGCACTGACAAATGATCTCGTCTGGTTGATCAGGGCCAAAGGCCAGATGATCTTCTGGCGGAAATTGTTGATTTCGGTGCTCACCTTCCGCATTTCGTTCAACGCGTCACCAATCGGGCCCTGGAGGGTGCTTGTGATGGTATGAAGCAGCAACAGCAAGTCTCCGATTCCTTGAGCCCGCGTGCTTGACGGAACCAGACACAAGGCGATTACTGTCACGAACAACCATCGCCTGCTGCAGCTGAGTCTGTGTTGAAGGTTGCGAAGGAGTTCCAAAGTTTTCATCTTCATATGCGTGTACCTCTTGCGACTTCTCCTGAGATTTCTTCCGGAAGTGGATCAACATCAGCGAGGCCTGCCGGGAACATCTCGGCCAGTTCGCGATAGGCTTCGATCAAAGGCGTGGCTTTCCTCTGCTCCAGCCACCGATTTAGCCACCACGACCGGTACACACGTTCCCGCGCGTAGGTCGTCATGATCCAGTAGTCGACCGTTGTTGGTGACATGCGGATCGTGTGGGTGGTGTCGGCTTTCTCCCCGATCACGACGAGCGCGTCGGCGCTCTTGCCCTTGATGGGAGCGCTGAAATGCTTGATCTGGTTCAAAGCGGTATCGTTCAGGTGCAAGTGTTCCCGCAGGGCGGTCATGTCTCCCGGTTGCTGACCGATGATCTTGGTGGTCGAGTTCTTCACGATGCCCGCCCCGTGCGGCCTGGGTTTCGATTCCGTCCCGACAAAATCTTCCGCGGTTTGGCTCATTCCCCAGACGCTGGAGTTACGTTTGCGCGCCGTACGAAACAGTTGGACCACCTCGGGCGCCAGCACCGGAGAATCCAGCAGGAACCAGCACTCATCAAGAACCGTGATGCTCCGCCTGCCCGCTTTGCCCGCCGCCCGTTGCGCAGTGGCGTGAGCAATGAGAAGACTCATTGCCGTTTCTAGCCGCCGGTCATCGCTCAATTGCTCCACGTTGAAGAACAACCACGGATTGTCGAGTGAGATCGTTGTAGGACGGTCGAACAGCTTCGAATACACTCCCTTCTCGCCGGTCCAGCTGCGCAGCTTAATCGCTGCCAGGTGGGCTTCGTCCATCACACGTTGGTTCTTCTCCTCGTCCCGCCATTGTGAGAGTTCGTCGCGAAGGTCGGAGAAGGTTGGAATGGGAATCGAGGGCCGGATTGCCGCCCTTTTATAAGTCCGAAGAATGGCCTCCGTGATCAGGTTCTCAAGCAGTTGCGTGTCTTCGGCTTCGCCCTCGCCGAGCATGTGGCGCGTCAGGTTTTTCAGAAACGCGACTTGATCCTTGCTGGGCTCTTTGTCGCCTTCGGGCAGGTCCCAGGGATTGATCGTTTGGTCGCTATCGAGCGACATGGTGATCATTCGCCCGCCCATCAACTCAACCAGGGGACGATACGAGTCACCACGCTCAAGGATCGAAATCAGAGGGTTGCTTCTGGCGGCCATGAGCAGAAATTGCTGCACCATGACGGTCTTCCCCCCGCCCGTTTTCGCCATGACCAGCATGTTCGCGTCGCTCAAGCCGGGATCAAACGGCGAAAAAGGAATGAGCTGGCGGTACGGAGTTTCAAGCAGGAACAGTGGTGACCGAGGAGTGCCGCGCCAAGGTGTCTCGACCGGCACAAGATCCGCCGCATTCGAGGTCAGCAAGTCCTGGTCTCGCTTGTCGGGCTCCGCCATTGCCGGAAGTGAACTGAAAAACAAGCGCTTCTTCGCCAACGACTCCGCCACAGCCTTGGCGCCGTTCATGCGGGAAATCGCGTAGAGAAGCTGTTGGCGCCGATTGTCGATGGTTCGCTCTGATTGCTCCAGTTCAGCAGTCGTTATCGCTGGGCGTGAAGTGCGCGTTCCGATGACCAGGCTCAGTTTGGCCGTCTTGACCGAACTCGAAATGATGTCCTGTTGCACCCTGACGAGCTGGCCCTCTGCAACCTGGGCTTCCACGTTGGTCCGAAATCCTCCGTTCGAATCGCGTTGTACGGCCTGCATCTTGCGCAATCGGCTCTTGTAGCCTTTGAGCACTTTCGCCTGGTCAGGAATCGTGATCTGCGCGGTAATAATGAGTAGAAAATCAAGACCGACCAGTTCTCTCAGGATTCCGGGGAAAGTCGCGTCCGGGAGCTCTTTCAGACTTACAAAGGAATAGAGGATTCCACCGACATTCAAATAGGAGTCAGTCTCATCCGCGATACTTGTGTCAACGATCTGCTCGCGGGCGCTCCTGTATTCCAGTTGCTCCTCACCGCGCCTGTACGGCCGATGATCCGGAAACAACGGATTGAGAGCTCGTTTTGCCTCAAGAAACAAATCATCGTCGGTCAGTCGGCGCGCGCCGAGTTCTGCTGCTTCGAGCGTCGTTTCGAGGCCACGCAGCAGACTCTCGAATTCCGCCAGCAGTTGCTGATGCTCCTGATGACTGCGCTCAATGCACTTCCTTGCCGATAGGCTGAAGGGTTTGCCCGTCGGCTTGAGCGGTTTACCGGCAATACGGCGATGAACAGCCGGGTCCCATATAAAGTACACGTGCAAGAGAGGCCGCATGTAGTGGCCGTTGGCCTCTTTCATTCGCCATCGTTCGACGCGCACCTCGTCGAGGGCAATTACTTCCACGCGTTCCGACTGCTGCGCTTCGGCATAACGCTCAAGCAGATCTCCGACATCCTCCACTACTTCGTAGCGGAACTGCACTCTCATGCTCTGTTCCGGCAGAGAGCGCAGGAGCGCCTCCAGCATCAACTTCCCCCGGTCTCGGCCTTCATCGCTCGCGAAATACGAGGACAAACCCTTCAGCTCGTAGCCCGCGACAAAGGCGCCATTAGTGCGGACGACAATGTTATCCAGGTAGTCACGGACCGGCAGTTGCTCGCACAATGCGGGATCGTGGAGTTTTCGCTCGTGTTGTTCAAGCGTAAGCGGCACTGCTATTCCTCCCTCAGATACGCCGACCGGATTTCGCGGTCGCGTGCCAACGCGCAGTAGGCGTGGGGTTTCGTGTACCAGAAAGCGAGATCGCGGACGTAGCCTCGGGGCTTGCCATACTTGAAGGCCATCAGCACTGGCACCATCAGTAGCGGCACTCCATACTGGAGGACGATATTCGTGGGCATTCCAGCGATCTCACCACCCACAAAGTGACCGAGAACATTCATGACCGCCGCGGCGCCCAGCACGATGAATAGGTCCTCCAGTTCAAGCAGCATGAACGTCACTCGCGTCTGCAAGTTGCGATTCACGGGTGTCACCTGCAATGGCATCTCGTAACTCCTTCCTAGCGCACTCCCGCCGTTCCGTGTTGAATCCAGAATTCTCCTAAGCGCAACAATCCCGACAGTCCGAAACAGCACATCGCTGCGACCAGGTTGCGCACCCAGGCCTCGCCAATCGTCATCCGTTCCAGCAATCCCGCAAAGTGCACGACCGCAAGGACTACCTGGCCAGCCCCGTACAGTGGTAGCAGAACGTTCCCGACCCAGTTCACGAGCGTCAGCACGGAGATCCAGTACCGATCTGGGTTGTTCCAGGATGCTTGGTTGCTGAAGGACTCCATGGCACGCAACAGCCCGGAGCACATCAGAGAAGCCAGTGCTGCGTAACCGAGATGTGAGTACGGGTGCGCCTTGCTGAAGCGGTAAATCGCGGCAGCGGCGAACAAACCTGCCATGGTCGGCATGATGACGTTGCCCAGCCAGTTCGTCAGGTTGAGCAAACCGTTTGAAAGATTCACAGGATCACCTCCAATCCTCATCAGCCGGCCATGGCCTGGACCAGCTTCCAAATGGCCGAAACACTCAAGAAAGCAAGACCCGATCCAACCAGCGGCATGAATGGCCGGTGGCGCGCGTAATTAAGAATCGCTCCCACAATCGCCAATCCTGCTGCTTCCGGCAGGATCGTCCCGGCGAGAAAATTCCAGGCTGCGGTCAGCATGTCCGTGGTTGCGAACTGTGACCCGCTATTCCAACTCTGAAAAAGCTGGACTGTGCCTGACGCAGACATTAGAAAAATGGCGGAGACGATGGAGCCGAGCGGGCTGTACCCCTCCGCCGCATCGAGCGCCGCCTTCAGCACGCAGAAAGCCGCGAGCACGGGAGTCAACCGGGCAACCACGATGTTCGAAACAAAACCGCTGAAGCTCGTTTGCAAGCTCGCGACCCACGAACTGCTGATGCCTCCGCCTTGCGCAGGCATGGCGATACCCTGCGCCGCAAACCAGGAGAGCAACTGCGGAAGCGTCAAGAGAATTACCGACCACAGGGCCCATCGCTGGAACCTTCCGCCCGCCTGGAAGTTCACGCCGCCTTCCTGCCGCAATGCGATTCCAGCCAGCACCATGGTGCAGATGGCAGCGGGAACTGCCATGTCGAATAGCAGTGTCAACAGATCGACGATGATTTGGGGCAGCGTCATGGCCTGAGCACTCCGTAGTGAGCGTTCCTACTGCACGCCCGCCGTACCGTTTTGAATCCAGAACTCGATCAGGCGAGTGAGGCCTGAGATCACCAGCAATCCGGCCGCTGTTACCGCCCATCGCGCGACACCGCGTCCTTGGGAATAAGAGATGACTGCCATGACCACCGCCAGCGCCGCTCCGACAGGAGAGATCACATTGCCAACCCAGTTCACGAGATTGAGAACCGTTCCTTCGGGTTGGGCCGCAGTTTGACCCTGAACAGCCTGCCCCGTGGCAGGCTGCGTACCCAGGTTCTGGGCGTGAGACACCAGCGGATACAACTGGAATGAACAAATCGCCAGCACATAGACGAGCGCGAGGCGAAGGCGGGTGTTTCTCCAATCTGACAATTTCATATGCTCCTCTCCTGCGGTTGCGTTGCGATCGCGCGTGAGTTTGATTTCCGCGTCGCAGGCGAGAACATACGGGCATTTCAGATTTCGAGCAAATCAGGAGGGTCGTCAGGAGGCGTTTTCAGAACCGAGTCGCGAGCCTACAACTTGTAGAAATTGTGATTCGAATCTTTGAAAGGATTGTGACGCTCGTTGATTTCAAAGGCCGGGGCTCGCATGTGTGCGTCGGAGCAGAAGAATTGTGAGATGAACAAATGTTTGAGTTTGGTGCATCTCACAAAGACGATTGGGCCTGAATCAAGCGATTCGGGTCAGTCGAATTCTCGGTTCCAGGGCCGAGCTTACAATGTGAACGACCACCGACGGAGTTACATCCCCTGGGTCGCCAAAATGGGCGGGCGAGAAAGTGCTAAAACGGTTCGTAGGCGTCAGCTACGTCGGAGGAATGAGAATCCCGAAGCGTGGCGTCGGATGCGCTCGGGACAGAAGCGGCGCTATTACCGACAATCTCAGAATAACGACCGCCGCAAGGGACGGCGGTGGACGCCTACCGAAGACGCGAGAATTACCGCTGAGAGTCGCCCGTCCGACCGGAGGCTCAGTAAATCGCTGGGCCGCTCGATGCAGGCCATTCAGCAGCGCAGGGCACGGCTCTCGTGACGCATCAAGTCATCACCGTGAGTGGGTGGAAGTCGCGGAGGTTGACTAAGGTTTCGATGTATCGGAATGGGTAAAAAATGGGTAATGGAATTTGGGTAAAAAACTCATCAAGCATTGCAGCCATTCAGCCACGTTTTCTGGGCGGCTTCTTTCTGCTGGCCTTCCGCGTTGACACCTTATAGGCATTCCTCGTGATGCCGGTCTTACCAGCGGGTTTCTTGCCAACCTTCTTACCCACGCGCTTCGTGTTCGGCCCTTTGCTGGGCCGGGCTGGCATGCCACTGCTAACATGATCGGGCCTGATGAAATCCGGGGCGTTTTCCAGTTCGCTTTCCCGCGCCCACAAGCGCGTTGCGAAGTCCGGCCCCAGCTGAATCGAATACATGGGTTCGCCAGCGCCTTCACGGATTTCTTCTATCGTCCGTGTCTCATCGTGGCCGATGCGCCGCACGCGGTCGCGCAATCTGAAGTTTGCCATGCCGGATTCTACCATCGGCCTAAGACCAGTCACAGCTTTTGACGGGGCAGCGCCAGTTTGAACCGGCGGGTACGGCAGGATGAATGCTGTTATCAACCGGCTCATAGCGATGGATGAGGGTACATTCCAACCGGTAGGCTTCGCGTGGGCTGGAACAGCGGTAGATTTGCACCTTCCGGTCGTATCGCATGGTACCCGAGCGATGCGAACGAATCACCCGTGTCAGGAAATTGGAATCACCACGGCCAACGTAAACGATGTGGCCCTTGCGCCTGAATACATAAACGCCACAGCCAGCCTTTTGACTTTTCCGAATCATTTCCGACCGGGTGGCGGTTTCTTTCTGCCCTTTTTCTTTCGCTTCGGGGCTGGATTGTCTCGCAGCTCTTCGCGCACCCTAATATAGCCGTCAACGGGTTGGGGTTGGGGTTGGGGTTGGGGTTGGGGTTGGTGTTGCTTCTTTTCCTCTTCTGCTTCTTCTTTTGTTGCAAACGTTCCAGCAGACACAGGCATGGTATAGAACTTATGTCTTCGTCCACCCACTCCTCAATAAGAACAAATCCCATGCCCCGGATTCTACCACTCGTACTTGCTACAATCCTGCTATTCCATGCACGCATTCCTTCATTACATTTCCGCAGCAGGCGCGTTCACCGCGCTGATCTTTGTCTATCGCTGGTTTCTACTCAAGACAGATGTGGAAGTGGCTTACAACTGGAGTTGGCAGGGGATTAACTTTTATCCTAACTTCGATTTACGAAACCGCTCCGGGTCGAAAACATACGTGCTTGCCAATATTGCGTACACAAGAAACAAAGGCAAAGAAATAATCACCTTCGATAACAAATCACTTTGGGGCCGGGAGCTCAAACCGGGCACGATAACGCTTCCTGAGCAGGTTGCCCCGGTGCCCAAAGTGAATTCGATGGCGGCGTGTTTAGAGGTAGAGGTGACGATTCGCCTGCAAAGTGGCAGGGAGTTCAAGGGGCAGGGGCCGGGGCAATTGCGCACGGGCTGGCTCAAATACGCATACGCACTGCGGCATCGAATCGACAAATCGTCGTTGCCGCTGCCCAGCTAACTCCTAGCCTTCGCGCCAACTACACCCAGCGCATTAGCTGCTGCGCACCCAGCTATGAAGATTCGACGCGAGCGTGCGCTGGCTGGGAACCGCTCGTCTACTGCGCTGGTTGGTTGCTTGCCGACGGTTGGTTCAGCTCTTGCTGCAATTGCAACAACTGGCGCAGTTGCTCAACATTGGCGGAGTTGGATGTTGGAACGCTCCGCGCACTTGGTTGCAGGGAACCCTGATTGGACTTGGGTGTCTGCTCGAGGACCACGTAGATCGGAGTATCCGCCGAAATCGTCACCACGATGTGCTGGGTGATCGCTAATCGAGAAACCTCCTCATCACCAGCCTCGCCGACATTGTTGCTGACGCGCTCCCGCATTAGGTCCGACTCGCTCAGCGGCTGGTTCAGACTGCCTTGTCCCACCAACATCGCGCCAGCTTGGCCGATTCCTGACAGCGATCTGACCAGGACGTTCTTTCCCGTGTTCTTGCCCTCAACTTTTCCTTTGAGCGGCCGCAAGTCCAAACCCGTGGCGGCGGCCTCGATCGGAACGACCGCGCCATCCGGCATCAGCAGAGAATCGAACTGGGCCTCGGGCGAGCAGCAGGGCGTTGGACGGTAGCCTGGACTCAACGCTCACTGAGATGTAGCGGACCTTCCCGGCTTCGTCGCCGAAAAGCCCATAGTAAACTGCGTTGCGGCCTCCGCTGTGCAGATAGATCCAGAGAGGGTTCTCATTCAGATGAAGGAGATGATACGAAGGGCGGGCCAATGCGGCATCAGCGCCTCCAGCGAGCGGTACATGATCGGAAATGTAGGCGCGAACTTCCCAGGTCCGCTCAATGCGTTCCTGTTCAAGCTGTCTTATCTGCTCTAACTTTTCGTATTTGGCGAAAGCTCCGATCGCTCCCGTGGTGGGTTCGCGGGGAAAAACTAGCATGTCCGCATCGGGCGGGATGGCCTGATCGGGCGACACTGAAGCCTCCTTTGATACTCTGAGCCGATTGTATCGCACGCATTTCGGGACCGGAGTGCCCGCAGTCTCGGTGCAGCAGCCCGCTACGGGAAACCGTTTGTCTTCTCCATATGACTGCCTCCTCCCCTCTCGCCGCATCTCTCCGCGCCGGCTTCGTCTCAATGCGCCTCTTTCTGTGACCCACCAACGGACGGGTTCGGAGTCAACCTAACAGCCGCAGGCTAACGTCAAGGCATTTTCGCGGCATAAACGATGATTCCCTACGGGCTGCCCCTCATTTATTCCACGGTTGCCTGTGACCCCGCGCCTTCAGTGCGGCTGTTCCTGTTGCCTCTCTCGCCCCCGCCGTGGGGCTCACTTCAAGAAAAGAGGCAAACACATGACGACGAAGACTCTCAGCAAAAGCGACCTCGCGCAGTTCACCGGCAGCGAAAACTGGTATCGGCACGGGATCAACCGCAACGTTCTCTACACCGACGGCGCGCAGCACGTTGCCGAGCAAGGTGGGGCGTATTGGCTTCTGGACGAAATCGCGATCATTCAGCCGTACAACAAAGCTGTTGCCGCTGAGGAATTTCAAGTCTGGAAGCTCGTCCTACGTCCCGACCGAACCGCTACGCTTACGTGCGACGATGGCAACGGCAACGTCGTGTTCACCAAGGAGATCGAGCACACCGACTTTCCGCTGGATGAAATCACACTGTACTTTGCCAACAACGTAATCCACTTGCCGAGCGAGTACTGACAAACGCAAAACCCGCGTTGGCATCCTCGCTGGCGCGGGTTTTTTGTTCGGCGCTACCCAAGCAGGGGGAAGCGGCAGAGCAACCCGCGAAGTGTGTTTGTAGAATAGGCGGAAATGGCTTTGTCAGTCGAACTGCACAACATAGGTGATCCTGCCGCCGGGTCAGAAGTTCAGGCGCTGGTTGAACACGCTCTGAGTGACAGACCCGGAGAGTGGCGGGTGTCGATCATTGGCTCTCGCGAAAACGACCGTTGGGAAATGAAGATCGAGGGACCGAACGGCTTTGAGCGGTCATACACATTGATCGGAAGTGCGGGAGAGCACCAGCCTGTGGTAATCGGGAATCTGCTTCTGAAGCTGCTGCCAGCCAAGGCGTCACAACAATGAAAGTCTCTCGTGTTTCTCTCGTGTTAGCTCACGACTCAGCGGCGCCCCGCACGAATACTGGGGCTGAAACACGTATTTGACGCGCCTCCACGAGTGTAAGCTGTTGATAATGTGGGAGGATTTGCAAATTACGAATCGGATGCTCATGCCTACGCAAGGTGGGAGTACGGCGTTGGCTTATATTCGGTAGATGCCGGACAACGATCTCACCAGGCTCGATCCCGCTGTCGGACCTAAGACACCAAGACTCACTGCAATCGGTGTTTTCTTGTTCTTTGGTGCCATCATGGCGAGTCTTGCTGCGATTACTTTGCTCTGGCGAGGCACGGCTCTTGATCGTATCTGGGCTCTCAATCCGACAGCGTACAAGCAGCTCGCACCTTTGGGCGGTACAATCGGGGTTCTCTTCCTTCTGCTCGGCGCGGCCCTTACCACGGCGGGAGTCGGGTGGTTCCGACATCGCCTTTGGGGATGGAGACTGGCGGTCGCAATCATCACCATACAGGTTCTAGGGGATGTGGTTAACTGCGTCAGAGGCGACTGGCTGCGCGGCGGAACTGGTGTTTTCATCGCGGGTGCATTATTGCTATTTCTCTTGCAGCCCAGAATCAGAACCACGTTTACCTAGAATCTTTCTCGAAGAAATTCAAAAAGCATATAGCCGACCAGCGCAGCTATCGTGGCAATTGCAAAATTGGCAGCGGTAAAAACATCTCCGATTGCCCAAACTACACCCCTCTTCTGCCCCATACCAGAGCGCTCAAATTCTCCCATCAAAAGATTCGAATAAAAAAGGAAGATGATAAAACCCACCTCGATCACCGCTCTCCACGCATTTTTCTTCATAGCCAATTCGACTCCTTGGTAGCGCCCTCGGGTCGGAGCACCGCTGCTCTTCCTCTCGTGGGAATACTAGCAAGCAATAACGAACAACAGGACCAGAAACTGTCGCAATCATGCCAGCCCCCATTGGCTGGTTATAAGCGTAGAGGCGCGCGGCGACTCCCCGCGATTCTCATTGAGGGCTTCGGCATGTGCCGGAATTGCAATCAACGTCAACTGTAGGGTGACCCGGCGAAGAATGGCTTGGCACTTGCCGACTGTTTATGGCATAAGTCTCTGGTGCCGATTTTCATAGAAAGATTTGTGCTCCCGCTTTTTGTGGCTACAGTGGTAGCCTTGGCATGGACCAACCCGATGGGATTCGATGTACAGCAACGCATCAGCGGTGCTCTTACCCTGATTTTTGCTGCTTATTTTCTCGCCCATACTATCTATAAAGGCCCAGTACCGGCAGCCCCGCCGCCTCCTCATTCAGAAGGGCAAACACTACCCCCAAACAGACCTCAGCTTCTCATCGTGAAATGGGGACAGATCGATCCCGACAAAGCTGCAAGAGCTTCGCATACTGTTCAGCAGGGCTTTTACATAAAGAATTTCGGCCTAGGCGAAACTGCGATAGGCGTTAAAGTGACATTGACCGTTCCCATGGAAGTGCCGGACGTATGGACGAGCGGCGAAGGCTCAACCCCGACTATCGCCATTGGAAAAGATCAAGAGGTATTTGTTCCGGTGTGGCGAAAGCTTGGGGGATATCTGATTGGACACGTGCTCACGCGCTTCGACTTGCAGCATTTTCTTATGCAGACCTACCAGAACACGTTTGGAAATAAGGAAATTCCGGTCACTATTCGATATAGCAGTAATGGGATGAAATACATCACACGCCAAAGGTTGATTTATAGCCCAGAGCAGCGGTACATCGTTGGATTTGGCGACCCGGAACAGAGTGTGGAATCGCAGACATCGCCATGAATGAAGGGGCTTTTGGGAGCAATAACAATTCCGATGGGTTCTTTGAGTGCCTTAGAATGCTCATCATTCCGCGCAACTCTCTGAAATTCCGTTTACTGGTGGATTCGAATCTCACTCATCGCAAACACTGCCGCTTTGAGGGTAAGGCATCGCGCACAGGGGATTAAGCGAAAATCTCGTTCACCTTCTCACGCACATGCTGGCTGCGCGATGGCTTCAGGTAGCGCATCGTGCTCTCCATATCGGAATGGCCGAGCCATTGTTGAACGGTGCGGAGATCGACACCCGCCCACAAACAACGCGTCGCGAAGGTCGCTCGGAATTTGTGGAGCCAGAAGTTCTCTGGATCGAGCTTCGCGCGTTCGGCCACGGCTTTCAGACTGTCGAGGAAGTTGAGCTTCGGGTTACATCCTGAGGTTGGAAATAACAGATTGCAGTTTTTGTTCGCCTTCGCCTTCCACGCTTTCAGATTCTTCACGAGCCTCGTAGGAATGGGAATCTCGCGTTCCTTGTACGCCTTCGGTGTCCATCCCCTGTCCGGCTTGTGGGTAACGCGAACGATTGATCCGGCGAGGTTGATATCTCGCCACTCGGTATACATCACTTCCTGCTCGCGCTCGCCCGTCATCAGGAAGAATTCATACCAAAGCCGTTCGTCCACGTCACAGACGGCGAACAGCTTATCCAGTTCTTCCTGCTCGTAAACCTCCGGTTCCTCTTCGGTGTAGCGCGGCCAGTCATTTTTTCCCGCGAGCCCACGAATCCCTTGCGCTTTCAGGAATGTCATTACATTCGAAAATTTATTCCAGCAGCTCCGCTGGGACTGCTCCTTGTCGTCCCGCAAGAATGCGGTGAACTTCAGCAAATCCTTTCGATCGAGATCCTCCAGGCAGAACTTCGGGCAGCTCTCCTGGAAATATTCGAGAGCGGTTGAGTATGCGGAATGGGTCTTTGGTTTCTTCGTAAGCTTTATTTCAGCGAGGTACTCTGCGATGGTCGTTGGAACCGACCTCCGACCGGCCTGGGCGTCGGGGGAAACTATGGTGACGCCGCTATTGACCGCGTTGAGTTCTGCCTCTTTGCGGTGCCTTTTTGCGGCAGCATCGGCGACGTCCTTACCTACCGACACGCGAACGCGCCGAAGACCATTTCGCCATTCCAGGTAATACGCACCCTCGGGATGCGCTTCCTGTTTTCCATCGACGAGGACGTAATTTGGTTTGATCCGGCCATTGGCCGCAAGAACGACCGGGCAGTAGCGAAGGCCGCTTTTGGTCTTCACCCTTTTGGTGAGATTGACTTGCCGGTTCACGTGGGCTACCTCATTTCGGTATCACCCACGGTATCACAGCATGTCAAGTATAATAAAACAAAAGAACTGGCGGAGAGAGTGGG
>CAWGYX010000005.1:0-15610 GCA_963826925.1 uncultured Acidobacteriota bacterium | reverse complement strand
GTAAGGCTACTCGCTCGATCCTTGCCTATGTGGGGACAGCCGCCCCCGGCTGTCCAGCGGGCGAAGCTCGTTGGTTTTGACTTCAGCATAAAGCGCTCCCACTCCGCTGTGATCCAAGCACACCCGCCGGCCCGCTCACCCGCTATAATCCTTCCGCCATGAATCTCGAAGAAAAACTTGCCGAACTGAAGAAGCGCAACCAGCTTGCCGAAGACGGAGGAGGCGCGAAGCGCCGCGAGCGCCAGCACAAGGAAGGCAAAATGTCGGCGCGGGAGCGCATCGAGTTCCTGCTCGACGAAGGCACCTTCGAAGAGACCGACAAACTCATCACCCACCGCTGCACCGATTTCGGCATGTCCGAGCAAAAGCCTTACGGCGACGGCTTCGTCACCGGCTACGGCCGCATCGAAAGCCGCCTCGTCTATGTCTTCGCGCAGGACTTCACCGTCTTCGGCGGCTCGCTTTCCGAAACGAATGCGGGAAAGATCGTGAAGATTATGGATCTCGCCGCAAAAATGGGTGCGCCCGTGATCGGGTTGAATGATTCTGGCGGCGCGCGCATTCAGGAAGGCGTGGCTTCACTGGCGGGATATGCCGACATCTTTCTGCGCAACACTTTGTACAGCGGCGTGGTGCCGCAGATTTCGGCGATCATGGGACCGTGCGCGGGCGGTGCGGTGTATTCGCCCGCCATCACCGACTTCGTGTTCATGGTCGACAAAACTTCTTACATGTTCATCACCGGGCCTGATGTGATTAAGACCGTGACCATGGAAGAAGTCACCAAGGAGCAGCTCGGCGGGGCAATGACGCATAACGAAACTTCTGGCGTGGCGCACTTCCTCGCGCACGACGATGCCGAATGCCTGTCGATGGTGCGTGAGCTGCTGAGCTTCGTGCCTTCGAACAATTTGGAAGACCCGCCGCGCAAACCGTGCACGGACCCGATCGACCGGGCTGATCCCGCGCTCGACAAAATTGTCCCTGCGCAATCGAATCTGCCTTATGAGATGAAGGACGTGATCCATGCCGTAGTCGACGACGCCTACTTTTTCGAGGTGCAGGAGCACTACGCGAAAAATATCGTCGTCGGATTCGCGCGCCTGGACGGCCGCTCCGTCGGCGTCGTAGCAAACCAACCCGCGATGCTCGCAGGCACGCTCGACATCAATGCGTCGATCAAAGGCGCGCGCTTCGTCCGCTTCTGCGACTGCTTCAACATTCCACTGATCACGTTTGAAGACGTTCCCGGATTTCTTCCTGGCACCGCGCAGGAATACGGCGGCATCATCAAGCACGGAGCCAAGCTGCTCTACGCTTTCGCCGAGGCCACGGTGCCGAAAATCACCGTGATCACGCGCAAAGCCTACGGCGGCGCGTATTGCGTGATGGCCTCCAAGCACATCCGCACAGATGTCAACTACGCATGGCCCACCGCCGAGATCGCAGTCATGGGTCCGGAAGGCGCAGTGGACATTGTCTACAAACGCGAACTGGATCGGGCGGCAAATCCGCAAGAGCGCCAGGAATTACGCCAGAAAAAAATCGAAGAATTCCGCGACCGCTTCGCCAGTCCCTACGTCGCCGCCGACCGCGGCTATGTCGACGCCATCATCCAGCCGCATGAAACCCGCCAGAAATTGATTCAGGCGTTAAGGATGCTGGAGAATAAACGTGACAAAAACCCGCCCAAGAAGCATGGGAATATTCCGCTGTGAAGCTGGTCCGCTATTGTTTCCAGGGCCGAGACGTGGCATAATTTAGAAATTAGTAAATAGCGAACAAAAGGCAAATATGCCGTCCCCATTTGCTGAGTTCGATGAAATTGGTTACTGGTCAGAGATCAAGCTGGAGATTGTCCGAGATTACGCATCGGCATACTCCAGGATTCTAAACGCCAATAAGCTGCCCCATATTTACGTCGACGCATTTGCGGGGGCTGGTCGGCACATTTCCAGAGGCACCGGCGAATTTGTCCAAGGCAGTCCGCTCAATGCACTGAAAATTCAGCCGCCTTTTCGCGAATACCATTTCATCGATTTGAATGCGGCCAAGGTCGAACATCTCCAGGGTTTGGTCGGTGCCAGACGGGATGTTCACTTATACGAAGGCGATTGCAATGATGTTTTGATCCGCAAGATTTTCCCGACGCTCAAGTATGAAACTTACCGCCGGGCGCTTTGTTTGCTCGACCCGTACGGCCTCGATTTGAAGTGGGATGTGATATTCCAAGCAGGTCAGCTCAAAACGATCGATATGTTTCTCAACTTTCCGGTCATGGACATGAATCGAAACGTCCTGTGGCGAAATCCCGAAAGGGTCTCAGCCGACCGGCGTTCCCGGCTAACCGCATTTTGGGGCGACGAATCGTGGACTCAAGCAGCTTACTCCACGACAGGAAATCTTTTCGGTTTTCCTGAGAAGGAATCGAACGATTCGGTAGCTGAGGCGTTTCGGCAACGACTGCTGAATGTCGCCGGATTTAAGAAAGTCCCTAGCCCCATACCAATGCGTAATTCCGGAGATGCGACCGTCTATTACCTGTTCTTTGCGGCGCAAGTGTGAGTAGCGGAAGAAATTGTGAACGATATCTTCACAAAATACAGAGATAGACGCCAGAGCCGATAGTGTCATTAAACTCCCATATCGAATGGACCGACGCGACCTGGAACCCAGTCCGCGGCTGCACGAAGATCAGTCCCGGCTGCAAGCATTGCTACGCTGAAACCTTTGCGGAGCGGTTTCGCGGAGTTAAGGGGCACCCGTACGAACAGGGGTTCGATTTGCGCCTTGTTCCGGAGAAGCTAACGGAGCCATTCCTTTGGCGCTCGCCCAAGCTCGTGTTTGTGAACTCGATGAGCGATCTTTTTCAGGATGGCGTGCCGGACGACTATATCGAAGCGGTTTGCAGAGTGATGGTTAGAGCGAAGTGGCACACGTTTCAAGTCTTGACGAAAAGGTCAGAGAGGTTGAGAGAACTGCTGAGCGGGCGTTTGCGTTTCGCTGCCGAACAAGATCACATCTGGTGGGGAGTCAGCGTTGAAGATCGAAAATATGGTCTGCCGCGAATCAAAGATCTGCAGAAGGCGTCGGCCAGCGTCCGCTTCCTCTCGATCGAACCTCTACTCGAAGATCTCGGTCGGTTCAATCTTTCCGGCATCAGTTGGGCAATCGTCGGCGGCGAGAGTGGGCCGGGCGCTCGTCCCATGCCCGAAGAGTGGGTCATCTCGGTGCGCGATCAATGTCACGAATCGCGTGTCCCGTTCTTCTTTAAGCAGTGGGGTGGCGTCAGGAAAGCAAAATACGGGCGACTGCTTGAGGGCCGGACTTACGACGAATATCCCAAACGCGCCGTATCGCCGATTCCCGAGCGGGCAAATTGCATGGCTTATGCCCGAGAGGCTATGGATTCGCTTCGCAAGGTCTTTCGCGGGAGTTCGTTGGTGCAGGTTACGGCTTAGCCGAGCACAAAATAAGAGTTCCGAGGTGGTGTTGGGTCCATTCGTCTCGGCCAGTAGCTCGCTTTTAGACCCTTGCTTGACCTGCTATCGCAGCTTCCCTTGCGGGGCTTGCGCGCGATCTTCGCTCGGGCTCCGGGCTTACCGCCAACCGGAAAAACCTACCCAACGCCTCGGAACTCTATCCTGCCTTCGACGTTTCTTCTTGTTCTCCTCGACCAGCGCTTTGCTATAGACCCTTGCTTGCCCTCCCTGCTCATTTTCATGAACAAGGTGACTGCGCTTGAGTCCCGGACGCTGCACCAACCGGAAAAACTTTAGAAGCTGTCAAAGAACGATTATCTTTCTACTCCTTCTATTTTCAGAGTCAATGAAAAATTGGCATTTGTAACTCTCGTATTTTCAGCCGGGTGCAGGCCGTCCACAGGCGAGTGACCGGAATCGGTGCAACGAGGCGGAACGAGTTCGCTCAAAAGCGCGCCGGATGCGGCTTTCCAGAGTCGTAAGTTTGAGAGGATCAAAACCAAGCGATTTCTTCGATTCCTTTAACGTTGTGAAAATCACGCAGAAGCAGCGCTGGACAAGGCTCCTCTTAACTCCTTGCGGTCCCGAATTCAGCAGATTTGGATCTTTTCGTCGACGAATTGTTTGGTTGCCTCGTCGGAGCTGGTTAATTCAAACGAATTCGTGACCGCCGCCTTGCCCTGTTCGACGCTCGTGATCACATAGGAATAGCCGGGCCAGTGGGCTTCAGCCAGATCAGTCGTCGACCAGCGCGCAGGATGGTCGGGGTGAGAGTGGTAGTAGCCGATGATATCCTCTCCCCGCTCGCGGGCCTCACGCTGGATGCGGATCTGGTCACGCGGATCGATGTTATAGCGGTTCCGGGGCGAGTCGGTGCGGGTGTTGCCGCAGCGTGCAGTCGAAGTAACGACGCGGGTACCGTCATCATCCATTCGCCCAAGTAGCACGCCGCAGCATTCGTGCGGATAGATTTCCTCACCGTGGCGACGGATAGCTTCATATTCGGTGTGCGGGATCTTCAGCATTGATTGGGAAATTAGGAGCGCGCTTCCATGGCTACCGAAGCGACGGTTATCTGAGCGACGGTTCTCACCGGAAAGTTTACGGAGTTTGCGATGAAGCACTTGTGGTGAGCTTCTTCGTGAATCGCTAAGGCCTTAGCCTGGTCAGAATCCGCTTCAACAGTTACGTGCGGATGGAGAGTGACTTCTACAAATGCTCCCGAGCCGTCCGGGTTCTCACTCATCACGCCTGTTGCATCATCCTGGTAGTCCGTGACCACGACGCCGTTGATCGCACAGAGATGGAGGTACCAAAGCATGTGACACGAGGAAAGGCTCGCCACCAAAAGCTCCTCCGGGTTATAGCGCGCCGGATCCCCGCGGAACGCCGGATCGGAGGAAGCCAGCAGGGGCGGCTTTTCCGCGGCGGTTATGGCGTGGTCCCGCTTGTAGCTTTTGTACGCCTTCGTGCCTTGGCCTTGATTTCCTGTCCACGCCACTTGCACTTCATAAGTGTGCTGCTTCACGGATTCTCCCTCGAATCATGTAGTCCAAATGCAAAAGTCTCACTTCTCGGTCCAGAATCTCTCGCTCAAATACTTTTCGCCGGAGTCGCAAAGGATTGTGACAATCACAGCCTGCTGCTGCTTGCGTTCTTGGCTTTCGTGAACTCGCTCAGCGATGCGCAAACTTCCCACGATGCCCGCTGCGGCAGAGATGCCCAACAGCAGTCCGCATTCGCGCGCAATCCGGCGGGCCATGGCATGGGCATCTTCTGTGGCGATCTCAAGATTTTCGTCCGCCAAAGCAGGATCGTAAATCTTAGGAACAATCGCACTCGCCATGTGCTTGGCGCCTTCGATGCCGTGAAACGCCGAATCCGGTTGGAGCGAGATGCAGCGGATCGCAGGATTGAGTTCCTTCAGCCGGCGTGCGCTACCCATGAAGGTTCCACTGGTACCCAGCATGGCGACAAAGTGAGTGATCCGCCCTTCGGTCTGTTGCCAGATTTCACTGGCGGTGCCGTGATAATGCGCGAGCCAGTTGGAGTCGTTCGAGTATTGATCGGCGTAGAAATATAAATCAGGATGCTTGGCGGCAAGCTCGCGGGCCATGCGTATCGCACCGTCGGATCCGTCACCGGGATCGGTATAAAGAATGTTGGCTCCGTAGGCACTCAGAATCTTTTTGCGCTCAAGTGAGACATTGGCCGGCATGCATAGAGTAACCGGGAATCCCTCAGCCGCGCCGAGCATGGCATAGGCGATCCCTGTGTTACCGCTGGTAGCGTCGAGCAAAATTTTTCCGGAACTAAACTTCCCGCTGCGGCGGCCTTCGGCCACAATGTTGGCAGCAGCGCGATCCTTCACCGAGCCGCCGGGATTGTGCCATTCGGCCTTGCCCAAAAGTGTCACGCCGGGGAGATGCGCGGTTAGTTGATCAAAGCGCAGCAGAGGAGTGTTGCCGATCCGGTCGAGCAGGCTCTGCCCTGGGCGTAGCGCGCCGCCTTCCGCCGCATTCGCCGGATATGGCGCCTCGAAGTTGCCTGAGCTCTGCGTCACATTCGAAGTGTGCCCCATACGCGAACCATTCTCCCGTGACTATCGTAATATGCAAAGAAGCGCAAAACAGGCTATGTAGTATGGTGTCTTTAGATGATGCGGAATGCAAGTCGATGCAGTCCACAAAATAAGCAACATTAGATTTGCTCTGAGCTGCATCTAAGAAAGCTAAGAAAAGAGATTGAAGCATACATAAAATGTCGAAAACCATTGAAGCACGAACCTATGAGGAGGCTCTGGGCTGGTTGCGGGAGCACGGCTTTGACATCACGGAAGCGCCGGGTACGAATGGCCGAGTGTTCCTCAGGAAGTACACCGTATCGGCGGCGATTCAAAAAACGCCCGAAGATGGTGTGAAGATTTTCGCCTATCCCGGATACCTGATTGGCAGTGAAATTTCCAAGCTGGTCAACCGCGGCTACCAGCAGTTCATGAAGACGTCGAAGACAGAAATTCCAGCGACCGCGGAACACCTTAAGGCGCTGCAGTCGTTTACGGAAGAATTGAAAGAGGCGCTTGGACTGCCCAGCCTTTACAACGAGTCCCTGGGTACCGTGAGCGAGTCGTATCACTACGACCGCATTGAGGACCGCGACAAAGCGCCGGTCAATCGGCCTAAACGACCGTGGGAAGTTGCAGGCAAAACAACCCTCGCGGCTAAGGCAGTCAAGAAGGGTCGAGCCTAAGTTCCGGAAGTCCCAGGCCCCTGGCTGCGAAACCTTCCCGTAGTTCCCTCCGTCGTGGGAAACTGGTGCGCTCTTGCCTCGCGCACTTGCCTCGTAAGAGCCGGAGGTTAACATGCGCACTGCGTTTGTTCTTGATTGGCTTTTTTCTTTCTCCTTCTGCTTGATCGTGCTCCTCGCATCCGGTCGAGCCTCTGCCCAGGACGTGCAAGGCACCTACGGCAACGACGCGAAAGCCATTGAGCGCATCTTGCGCAAGCAGCAGGAAGCCTGGAACCGCCACGATCTCGAAGGCTTCATGGCAGGCTATTGGAATTCACCGGAGATGACATTCTTCTCTGGCGCGAAAGAGCATGACGGATGGCAAGCAGCGATGGACCGTTATCTCACTGTGTATGGGAGCCCGGGGCACGAGATGGGGCAACTGAAATTCTCCGGCCTGCGGGTTCAGGTGCTGAGTCAGGATTCGGCTTTTGTGCGTGGCTCTTGGAAGTTGACGATGTCCCACGGCAAACCGCCGCAAGGATTGTTCACACTGGTCTTGCGCAAGCTTCCCGAGGGATGGAAGATCGTGCACGATCATACTTCGGCGGCGGAGTGAAGCCGGTCTCCGGCGCTCGGCGGCTCTACTCTTATCTCTTGGCTCGCACTTGAACGCGGGTGCCTTCCGGGAATTTGCCGTTCGTCAATTCCGCGACGCCGTTGCGGATCACACCTTCCAGTTCCTGAGGGGCAGCGTTTGTTTCCCTTGCATTCGCGGGCGTAGCCTGCACCGAGCCTGTCGAAGGAAGCACCCGCGCCACATGGTTCGTGGCCACATTTCGTCCCATGCCTTTGTCCATGGCTTCGTTGGCCAGGCGATCGGCATCCGTGTTGTGTTCGCGGAGGGCGTGACCGATGGAGAACCAGTCGAGCTGGGCGATTAATTCCTTGGCACGGCCGTGGAGATCTTGAAGCGTCGGATTTTTTACTTTGTAGATGCCTTTGATCTGGCGAACGAGCAGTTCGGAATCGCTGATGAGTTTGAGTGCTTTGGGACCGTGCTGCAAGGCGTATTCGAGTGCTGCGATCAATCCCTGATACTCGGCAAAATTGTTGGTCTGGTGGCCGAGGTATTCGCTGAGCTGCGCGACTTTACGTCCGGACTGATCCTGGACGACGACGCCGTAGCCCGCCGGGCCCGGATTGCCGCGCGCACCGCCGTCACTATGGGCAATAAGGTAGTGCTCGGGAGGATTCTCGCGGTGAGAATCATCGTGGTGGGGGAAAACGGGCCCGGTTGAAGAACGGCGGGGGTAAGGCATGTCCGAGTTTACAACGACTGGCTTCTTCGAGTACTTCCCTTCCTAGTACTTCGGCACCTTCGGATCCACCCGTTCAGACCACGCGTTGATTCCGCCCGCCAGATTCTGAACTTTAGCGAATCCTGCCTGGCGCAGGAATTCCACTGCCTTGGCACTGCGTCCACCCATTTTGCAGTGGACGACGATTTCGCGGCTGGAATCCAATTCGTTTACGCGCTTCGGCAAATCGTTCAGCGGAATCAGATGTCCGCCAATATTGCATATCTGATATTCGTGCGGCTCACGCACATCAAGGACGAACAGATCCTCTTTCGCATCCAACCGCCGCTTCAATTCTTCTACTTGAATCTCCGGAACTCCAGTTGCCACCAGTTTTTCCTCCCCGCGAATTCCGCAAAACTCGTTGTAGTCTATCAGCTTCGTCACCGTGGGATGCGTGCCGCAAACCGGGCAATCGGGATTCTTGCGCAGTTTCAGCTCGCGAAACTTCATGCTCAGTGCATCGATCAGCAACAGCCGTCCGATGAGCGGCTCGCCCGCGCCGAGAATTAACTTGATCACTTCAGTCGCCTGCATCACGCCCACTAACCCTGGCAGAATGCCGAGCACCCCACCCTCTGCGCAGGAAGGAACCAGCCCAGGCGGAGGCGGTTCGGGATAGAGGCAGCGATAGCAGGGACCATCTTCCGTAGCGAAGACGCTGGCCTGCCCTTCAAAGCGAAAGATCGACCCGTAGACGTTCGGCTTGCCCGTAAGCACGCACGCATCATTCACGAGATATCGGGTAGGAAAGTTATCGGTGCCGTCGGCGATAATGTCGAAGTCGCGGAAGAGTTCCAGCGCATTCTCGCTGCTCAACCGCATATCAAACTTCCGAACATTCAAGAATGGATTAATCGCCGTCAGTTTTTCGGCAGCGGAATCCAGCTTCTTGCGCCCTACGTCGGCCGTAGAGTGAATGATTTGCCGTTGCAGGTTGGTGTAATCCACTACATCGAAATCGACCAGGCCGAGCGTGCCTACGCCTGCCGCCGCAAGGTACAAGGCCAGCGGCGAACCCAGCCCTCCCGCACCAATACACAGCACGCGCGCTGCCTTCAGCTTCTGTTGCCCTTCCATGCCGACCTCGGGCATGATCAGGTGGCGCGAGTAGCGCAGGATTTCGTCCTTGCTCAGCGTTGCTGGAATTTCGGTGGCGATCGTTGCCATAAAGTCCTCGTCTAGAAATTGTAGGCTGATTAATCAGGAAGTGAGACGCGAGCCGGAAGCATTGGTCATCCCGAGCGAAGCGAGGGACCCTGGTTCCTGATTGCGCTAGCACTTAACCAGAGGCAGAGGCAGAAACCAAGATCCCTCGCTCTGCTCGGGATGACAAATGCTGGCGCCTCCAGCGATCGAAGGCACGATAGAAATGTTATCACCATCCTTCACCGCGGTCTCCTCTTTCTGCAGGTACCGAATGTCCTCGTCGTTCAAATACAGGTTTACAAAGGCGCGCAGCTTGCCGTCTTCGGTATAGAGGTGGCGTCGCAGGTCAGGGTGCTGCGAGACCAGGGCGCTCATCGCTTCGGCTACGGTGGCGGCCTTCACTTCGACGGTGGATTGTTTGCCAACATACTGCCGCAAAGGGGTGGGGATATGAATCTTGCTCATAGTCTCAAAGATAAAGGATGCGCCAGAGAATTGGGAAGATTCAACGACAAGATTCAGGACGACGGGATTTTGGTCTCAGAGAAGTCACTTACTCCAGCGGTCTTTGACTCCTAGAATTGCTCTGGGAGAAACGACGATGACGATCTTTGACGCGGCTCGGGGCAGAGTTATCGACGGTGGCGGCAGTGGCGGAGGCGGACTTCTTCGCCTTATCGGCCTGGGCATCGGCGCATTCTTATTGGTGATTTTGCTGTTCAGTTGTGTGACCCGCGTGGGCACCGGTCACGTTGGCGTGCTTACCCTGTTTGGAAAGGTGACAGGCGAGACCCTCGGCGAAGGCATTCACGTTATTAATCCGCTGAAGACGAACAACGAGCTTTCCGTCCAAACGCAGACTCTGAAGGAGTCTGCGAACGTGCCCTCCAGCGAAGGCCTGATGATGAGTTTGGATACTTCGCTCATTTACCACCTCAATCCAGATCGCGCCTCTGAGGTCTTCCAGAAGATTGGAGCCGACTACGAAAACGTAGTAGTCGAGCCCACTCTCCGCTCAGCCATCCGCGAAGCGACCGCGTCGCACACCGCGAATGCTCTCTACACCGGCGAACGCGAAATGGTGGGCAAGCAAATTTACGACCAGGTTACCGCGCAACTGAACCAGCGCGGCCTTACCGTGGAGAACGTTCTGCTGCGCGACATTCAACTGCCCGCCACTCTGAAAGCCGCCATCGAGGCCAAACAGCAAGCCGAACAAGAGTCGCTGGCGATGAACTTCCGCCTGCAGAAGGAAACGCAGGAGGCCCAGCGCAAACGCATAGAAGCCGCGGGCGTCCGCGACTTCCAACAAATTGTTGCGCAAGGAATCACGCCATCGCTGCTTGAATGGAAAGGCATCGAAGCCACCGAGAATCTGGCCAAGAGTCCCAACTCCAAAGTCGTCGTGATCGGAAACAACAAAAACGGCCTGCCACTAATTCTGGGGCAATAAACGCGCGATCCTGTCGAACACCGCGCGAGATCGGATATGGCGAGGGAGGAAGAATGAAGTCCGCCTTGCTTTCGGTGAATCCAGCGAAGCTATGTGCAATCCTCCCATTCTTGCTTTTGGCCGGTTCGCTGTTTGCAAAGCGCGCCGCTCCGCAACCTGTCACCCCGGTTTTTTATAACGAAATAAAATACTCAGCCCCAAACGACAACGGCAGGATTGGATATGTGCAAGCGTCGGATGCGGCGGGCAAGCTGCTATTTAGGATCACGGTGTTCCATACGAAAATAGATCCGTCCTTGGAGGAAGATGTTCAGTGGGTCTTCATCTCAGACATGAAGCTCGCGGGACATTCCCTGCGCGTAAAGGACGAGAAGTCCCGCTGCTATGTGATTAACCTGGAAACCAAAGCCGTAGAGAGAAGATGGCGATGTTAAGCTCCCGCAGTGAGCATAACGCGGAAGGCAACCAGCCAAACTCACCCTGCACCATCGCTGCTACCATGGCATCGTGCCTCCGCTTCTCGAAATCCGCCGCCTGAACATCGAGTTTTCTGCCGCTCCGCGGGATGGGCAGCCGGGCGCGGCTCTCCCCACACAAACCTTGCCTGCCGTCCGCGATCTGAGCTTCTCGATCGCTCCCGCCGAGGTCCTTGGCCTGGTCGGAGAATCAGGCTCCGGCAAGTCGATTACTTCTCTTGCGATCATGCGCCTGCTTCCGCTCCAGGCGCGGGTTTCAGGCGAAATCCTATTCGCCGAGAACGGCTCAGCCCGCGATCTCGCTACGCTTCCCGCCGATTCCATGCGCCAACTGCGCGGCTCGCGCATCGCCATGATCTTTCAGGAACCCATGACCGCGCTCAACCCCGTGATGCGCGTCGGTGACCAAATCGCCGAGGCCGCGCTGGCTCACGGCTGCCACACCAGGTCCGAGGCCGCCACTCTTGCCGTCCAGGCCATGAATGATGTCGCTATCCCCGAGCCCGACCGCCGCGCTCGTGACTATCCTCATCAGCTTTCCGGCGGTATGCGACAGCGCGTGATGATCGCGATGGCCATTGTGAATCGCCCGCAATTGCTAATCGCCGACGAGCCCACCACGGCGCTCGACGTCACCATTCAGGCGCAGATTCTCGAACTGCTCGCTGAGTTGCGGTCCAAGTTCGGACTAGCCATGCTCTTTATCTCGCACGATCTCGCCGTGGTTTCGCAGGTCGCCGACCGGGTAGCCGTAATGTACGCGGGAAGCCTCGTGGAGCTTGGCGCCAAGCGTGACATTTTTCAGGCCGCCGCACATCCTTATACTCGCGGTCTGCTGCATGCCGTGCCCGACCTGAAAACCGACCCAGGGCGTCTGCTCGAAACTATCGAAGGCACCGTCCCGCCGCTGCATGCCATGCCTCCGGGCTGTGCTTTCGAGCCGCGTTGTGGGTTCCGTGTGCCCGAATGTTCGCGTGTGCTTCCTCCGTTGATCGAGGTTGCGCACGGACACTGGGCCCGCTGCCCGGTCTTGAACGAGAAGCGCTGAATCTGAATTAACGATAACCGGAATAAAACAGCTCATGTATCCTCTCCGTTCTCACTCGTTCTATAATCGCCATCCGTCTGGTGTCCATTGCGCATACTGCTGCTAAGCGACATACACGCTAATCTCGAAGCGCTGGAGGCCTGCCTCGCGGCCGCTCCTCCATATGATCTCGTAGCGAATCTCGGCGATGTAGTGGGTTACGGAGCCTCTCCTAACGAAGTGGTCGATCGCTCGCGCGAGCTAGGAAGGATTTTTGTCCGCGGCAATCACGACAAGGCGGCGACGGGGTTGCTCGCGCTCGACGATTTCAATCCCATGGCCGCGGCGGCCGCTATGTGGACGCGCGACCACTTGACCGCCGAGCATCACGAATGGCTGCACGCTTTGCCGCAAGGGCCGCTTGAGGTCGAAGGTTTTCCAGAAGTTCAGTTGGTTCATGGCTCACCCGAGGACGAAGACACCTATGTCGTCTCGATCGGGGACGCGCTGATCCCGCTCCTTGCCGACCCTATGCCGCTGACTTTTTTCGGTCACACCCACTTGCAGGGTGGATTCTTCGCGAACGGCAACAGTGCAGATGGTTTCCGTCCGGAATACCGTACGGTGGGGCAAGCCGAGTCGGTTTCTCTGCATTTGAAGGCGAACACACGCTACATGATCAATCCGGGCTCGGTCGGACAACCGCGCGATGGAGATTGGCGCGCCGCATACGCGCTGTTTGATACGGAAGCCCAGATCGTCCACTTCCATCGCACGCCCTACAACCTGAAAGCCGCGCAGGACCGCATCTTCGGCGCAAACCTGCCTCCGCGCTTAGCCACCCGCCTCGCTGCTGGACGCTGATCCGCCCTTGATGCAGGGCGCGTATCGTGGACTATGCTGCGACAGGGGACCACTCATTATCTTTGACGCTAGCGACAATCTTCTTTTGCGGGAGAACGATTCTCTGCCACGCCATGAATCTCTGGTCAAGATCAGCCTGTAGCTCGCCAAGCAAGAGCGGATCTTTGGAAGCCACAGCATAGTAAAGCCGAACCAATTTATCAGTACGCTCTGACGCTGGAACGTGACCATTTTCAATTCGCGATAACGTCTCAGGCTCTAATCCAATCTGTCTAGCAAAGTCAGCAGCCCTTTGACCAAGCCTTTTACGTAAGAATCGGATTTCGGCACCAGTTAACGCTGAACCACTCTCGACTAGATCGCGGCCGATCAAGTTCAGCAACTGCTTAATAGCAGGGATGTCAGCCAGCTCCCTGCTGCACTCGCAACGAAAATACCTAATGCCGACCAGGTAGACATTGGGCAAGCCACAAGCGAGAAAGTGATAGGGTTCGTCCATTGTGGCACGGAACTCCTGTCTGCTTTGTCGATTGCATTCGTGCGTTAGTGCTTCTACTGTCTCCATCTCGTAATCACCTCGAACTCTCTTCTCAGAGTGTCTACTGCTACGATGATAAGTATGGCGTCCCCGCCGACACTTTCCGTGTCGATGTAATACTTCCACTGCCAGAAGTCGGTACTAAAAAAGGGGGGACGCTCAAATTTCCATGTTCGCTCCAGACCGTGAATTGTGTCATTCGTGTCGAGGCCACGTTCTGGATGATCGAAGAGCGCGTGAAACGTTTCCGGGTTATCTGTGTCTTCCGCATTGTCTATCGCCTCCAAGAGCAGCTTCTTTAGTTGCTCCTCCGTAAGCGACGGCGGTTTGGTACCTGTCTCTTGAACCATATTGGCAGCCACCTTGATATTATGTCAAGTTCATTTAAGGCACCGGCGAGCACAGCGGTTCATGCACAATCGGAGCTTGAGAGAATAGTAGAGTCTAATTTTAAGTCTGTCAATCTCAGTGAAAAAATCATTATTTTTAATAATATTATCAAAACACATATTGGTTATACCACTTTACCCTTTATAATCATGGTGGTATAAAGTTATAAAAAGTGATGCCGGTTTTGGTTGCGTATATACTTGCAATGGACTCAAGATATGATACGATGATTTCAGTCTCGGAGTAATGGTTTATGCCAGACGCCCTAGAAAATGCGGTACTCGATCTCAAAGGCAAAATTACGGAGCAAGTAGCCGCCTTACAAGCGGAAGCCAGCTGGCGGGAGATCAAACGACTTCACACTGCCCTCAATGCGCTAGAAGAGTATCGCAACCTGCCAAAGACCGACCTCGCCACGGTGCTCGGATTCAATAGCGATGATCGGCCAAAGATCAAGCCGTACGAGTTTGCTGGTCAGCCGCCACTTGAGGCAGCCAAGCAGTATCTGCGAAAGATCGCACCGATACAGAAGGCAGCATCACTGGATGAGATCATTACGGCGCTCGAAGCTGGGAGTCTTAAAGCGAGTCGCGATGACCTCCGTACATCTCTGTCGCGCAGCACGGTCGAAATCTACAAAGCTGGTGAGGACATCTACGGTCTCGTGGAAAATTTTCCTCACATTAAACGGGGCACTCCTGGACGAAAGAAGTCTGCAAGCGCGGCAGCAGTGTTAGATGTGATGAAGGACAATACAATTTCACTCAATAAAGCTCAGGAAATAGCTGATGCCCAAGTGAACGCCGATGCTGAGGTAGAAGAAGAAAAGGAACAACGATGACTAAATAGTGGCATTTTCAAAACAGCCCACTACCCTGACGCGAAACTATTGACATTTGTTCGCCGGGGCGGATAATTACTCTTGCTCGCGCGTTCCAGGCTCATCGGAACCTCCCCCTTCGGAATTTGACTTCGATCGACACACCCGCAACTGCGCGGGGAAGGCAACTATAGGATTCGTGTATGAAACACTTCTTACTTGCGGCGTCGTTATTTGGATCACTTCTAACCATGCGATGCTTCGCCCAATCTGGAGCCGCTGCTCCCGCCGAAGTGGAGAAAGCCAGGGTTTTCATAACTGATAGCCAGTCCTGGGAAATTGCCGGATACGGCGGCGGGACTAGTGGAGGCGGCGCTTCGACCACACACGGAGGCGCGCGTCCGCAGACGGCCGAGATCATCAAGACTTTCGGCCAACGCTGTCCGCAAGTGATTGCCAACAATATTCAGCAGAAGGCGGACTACATCGTGCTTCTCGACCACGAGGGAGGTAAGAGCTTTGTTCGCCACAAGAACAAGGTCGCCGTTTTCGCGCGTGTTTCGGGCGACTCCGTCGTGAGCAAATCGACACTTTCGCTGGGCGGTTCGGTTCAGGATGCGTGTGAAGCGATCACTAGGGACTGGGCTACACATGGCGCGGCGATTCGCACTGCGACCGCTGCGGTGGCCGAACCGGGTAAGCTTGCCGTGACTCCGCAGCCGATCGCCGCCACCAGTGCTGCTCCGGCAGCTGTTTTGACGGGAAGGTTGTCCTTAGCCTCCGTTCCCGATGGCGCTGACATCGAAGTGGATGGAAGTTTCG
>CAWGYX010000004.1:0-684909 GCA_963826925.1 uncultured Acidobacteriota bacterium | reverse complement strand
TTGCCCTCGGAAACCCCCTTTTTCGTAGACGTCTCCAGAGCTGTCCATCCACGAAACACTGTTATCCTTCCTGGCGATGATGCCATCCAGGCTTGCAACCATGTGCAGAGTTATGGTCGACGTTCTTGCGTTCACCTCAGCGCGTGACATATTCCCCCTCGCCACGGACCGACAGCGGTCGCGCATGCGTTCTTTTCGTGATCCCATAGGCTATCAGGATCTTGCTAACAACAGAACGTTTCCGAACCGCTATCGAACCAGAAGAGGCTTCCACTTGCCGGGGTTGCAGGTTACGCTGAGCGCAGTTAAAGTAGGTGCGAGAGTTGGAGCCGAACATGAAAAGGCCCGAACCGGCGGAATCTGCATCAGCATCCATCGACGAGAAGATCAAGCAACTTGGGGACTGGCGCGGGAAGACCCTCGCTCATGTCCGTCAACTCATCCATGATGCCGACCCCGACATCGAGGAGGAGTGGAAATGGCAGAAGCCAAATTCCCCCGGAACCCCCGTCTGGTCCCATGACGGCGGCGTCTGCACAGGGGAATCGTACAAGCAGGTCGTGAAGCTCACCTTCTATCGCGGAGCCTCCATCAAAGACCCGAAGAAGCTCTTCAATTCCAGTCTGGAAGGGAACGTGCGGCGCGCGATCGACCTCCGCGAAGGGGAGAAGATCAACGAAGCTGCCTTCAAGCAACTCATCCGCGCCGCTGTGGCAGCCAACTCCGAAGCGCGCGCTCAACGGGCAGCCAAGAAGAAGTGAGCAGAACGGACTGATAAAAGCTCTTGTTAGACGCTAGACGCGTTCCAATTCAGGCAGCGTGCGCTCGTTGACCACATTACCGGTGTTCAGCGTCGAAGCCGGCTCAAAAAGTAGTATCCAGCATTCCTCCGGCGCGACGGGCTTATGCTCCACTCCGCGCGGAACAACGATGAATTCCCCTTCTTCGATCCATTCCTGCCGGTCGCGAAACTCCATGCGGAAGCGGCCCTTCACCACCAGAAACATTTCATCTTCGTTCTCGTGATGATGAAACACAAACTCGCCCTTCAGCTTGTCGAGCTTTACATACTGGCCATTCAACTCGGCGGCGATGTAGGGCTTCCAGTACTCCGAAATCTTGGCGAACTTGTCGGCGACGTTGACCTTCTCCATGTTCGATCCTCAAGTAAGTTAGATCCTCAAATAAGTGAGTTGCATGTCCAGATTCGACGAGAGCTGGATTCGTCGCAAAAAAAGCCGCCCACTTTCGCGGCGGCTTGAATCAACACTGATCCATATCAGAAACGACCTATCAGAGACCCGGCGTCTCCGCGTTTACATGCCCGCCGTGCAGTGTCATGTGCACGCCGCGCTGGTTGTTCACGCGAGTTGTCGTGATCCAATCGACATCGTCAGTGCTCACCACCCCGCCTCCGCCGCTGGCGAGAGTGTAGGTGATGCGGCCGTCCTGGTATTGATAGTTGCCCACCGCCAAGAGCGTGCCCGTCTTCAGGATGAACACCGGCCCAGGGGCAGCCGTTGCCAGTGCCACGGAACTCACATCCCTCGAAACATAGCTGGCATAGGAGACTTGGGGAATCCCCGCTGATCCTGGAAGCTGTGTGCTGGCGTTTTGCACACCGTCACGGATCGCGAGTGTCGGCCGGGCAACACTTTGTCCCGAGCCGAGACTGCCGCTTTCGGGATACACTTCAGTCTGTGATCCGAAGAAATGCCAGCCGGGGCCGAGAGTTTTAGCCAGCTGCGGCACCTGAATATCATCCATCAGCCGCAGGCTGAGCACGGTCTCGCCTTTGAGAGTTGGACGCGGACCCCGCGCCGGCAACATGATTACCTTCCATGGCCAAAGCGGTGGCAGCATCCATTCGACGATATCGCGCTTGGCATGTCCTTTGCCGTCAATCTTGCCGCCTTTATCTACCTTATAGCCACGCGTCGCGATGACTTTGGTCGCCAGGGGCAGATCGCCGCTGGGCAATCCGATCCGATCAAACTGGATCTTCAGGTAGCCTTTTCCGACAAAGTGTCCAGGATCTTTCGCGTCTTCAAGGTGCCCTACCAGATAGCTTCCACGCGGAAATGCCTGCTGGCCGAACTCGGTGACACCGCGCAGGTGGCAAAGTACCGGATCCCCCACCTCCACGGTTGCCGAGGAGAAGTTGGGCTCATTCATCGTGCATTGCAAGAGAGTTCCGGCGGGCAGCACGACTTCCCGTGCGCTGGCCCCAGCACTCAGAGCGAATACGGTTGCGGCAAGAGTAGCGTAGACAATGCGGCACTTCATACAACCTCCTCGGTTCGCACGCCCCTTGTTGACGGGTTACAACACCAGAACCCGCGCAGTGTTGCGCATCTAATCACAATTATTTCTTGGGGTCAATCAGGGGAATTGCAAAATTTTCCTTTTTGCTGGATCGGAAGGAGGGAAAGCGAGATTATCAACTCGACGCAATTCTCGGACCAAAGAACTAGCCGCCAGCTCATGTGGGGTCAGCCGCCCTCGGCTGTCCTTCGGGCCGAAGGCCCGATATCTCTCCATCTAAGCCGGTGCCGGTGCCAGAACCGGTCGAGCTTTGCTCGACTGGACAGCCGGGGGCGGCTGTCCCCACATGGAACGTGGTGGAACATCAGGCGCCAGCAGGCTACGACGAGCCCGGCGATGCTCTGTCGTGGGAAAATGTTGAAGGGATAGCAGATATGCCTGTGGTGCGCATCAATAACTACGCGGACGCTTACAGGCTGAGGGCGCAGGCTGAGGATATCCATGAACTGGCGGCGCGGCCTAACCGGAAGTCGCTGACGGAATTTGTAAACCGGCAAATCTTGACCGCGATCCAGCTCGCGCCTGACGATGTCTTCGTGGATATCGGCTGCGGCGATGCCACTTTGCTGCGCATGGCGAAGGGACGTGCTTCGAAATGTATTGGAGTCTCGGTCAGCGTCGAGGAGCAAAAGCGGTTGGAGTCCGCATTTCCTGATTTGTGTTTCATAGCCAGTCATGCGCAATCGCTTCCCCTGGAATCAGAAAGCGCCACGAAGATTGTGTGTAATGCCACGCTCCTTTACCTCCCATCGGAGGACGATATTCTGGCCGCGCTGCGCGAGATGGTGAGGATCGCGCGTCCGGGCGCAACGATCTGGATTGGCGATATGCCTGAAATTGACGAGTACGCGCATTACGGGATGTATCGTGGGACATCCATGCTCGCACTTTTGCGTCATCTCATGAAACACAATGGGGTTCGTGCCGTCGCTGGCATGCTTCGCCGGTGGCTGAAGGCCATCGTGGGTTCCGAGCAAATCGTCCTGAATTCTTGTGGAATCCTCTACGCAGGGCCTAAGAAGATGCTGCAACTGGCGGAAAGTTGTGGTTTGAAATTAAAGACGCATTTCCGGCACAGGGAGCTGAACGAGAGCGGCGAGGTCGTGGACTCGAAATTCAGATACGATTACATTTTTACTGTGTGAACAGCCGCGCCTGTCGCTAGCTGTTCTCGTACAACAACACGCCCTCGGTCTTTTCCGCGTCCACCGGACGGTAGAACAGCTTGTTGTCTTCGAGGAAAACCTCGATGGGTGCCGGACGCGTGCCAGGAGTTGGGCTCGTTCATCATGCGTTGTAAGAGAGTTCCGAGGGGCAGCACAAATTCCCGTGCGCTTGCCCCAGCACTCAGCGCGAATACGGTTGCGGCAAGAGTGGCGTAGACACGCCTGCACTTCATACACCCTCCTCGGTCCGCACGCCCCTGGCAATTGCGGGTTGTAACCCTAAACCCGCGCGGCGGTGTTGCGCATCTAGTCACAATTTTTTGAGGTCAATCGGGTGGAAGCCAGTCAATCTTCCGAAGAATACGGCGCGCATCATAACCTAAGCGCTTAGGATTGTGCTAGAATGAAATCGTGCCGACGATCCTAAGATTCGGCGGACTGCGCGTCGTGGTTTACCCGAACGATCATCGTCCAGCGCACATGCACGTAATCGGCGGAGGATGCGAGGCAGTCTTCCAGCTGAATTGTCCTCACGGTCCTGTCCAGATTCGTGAAAACTATGGATTTGCTAAGCGCAATCTAGCGCAAATTCGACGCAAACTGACCGATCATCTGTCTGACCTTTGCAAAACGTGGGAGAACATTCATGGCATTGAGTGACACTATCAAAAAGGCAACTGAGCGGGCTCAGGTGTTGCAGCGAAGGCTTCCCCGTGCCGTCTCCGCGCGATATGACAGCGCAAGCGGGCGCGTCGTGATCGATCTCAGCTCGAAATTGAGCGTGAGCTTTTCACCTCAGGAAGCCCAGGGACTGGAACATGCCAAGCCGTCGGAACTCGATAAAATTGAGATCAGTCCTTCCGGCTTCGGAATTCACTTTCCCAAACTCGATGCCGACCTCTACGTACCGGCACTGCTGGAGGGCTTCCTCGGATCAGCCAAGTGGACGGCCGCCCGTCTCGGCCAGGCCGGCGGCCGGTCCCAAAGCCGCGCCAAGAAAGCCGCCTCCCGCGCCAACGGTAAGCTGGGCGGGAGGCCAGCGAAAAGATCAGAAAGCACAAGGGTTGTGTGATTCCCTTACTTGGGATTTCCACAGATCTGCACCACATTTGCCCAATTGCCACGCGAGCAAGCCTGTGAGATTCCTTGATGTGCAATGAATGGGGCTACGACCGTTCCAAGGGGGGATAAATGGAAACCGAACCGCAAACATTTATCGGGGAAAACGTCGGACGCGTGGCACAGTATCTTCTTCCGAGGTTTTTGGGGCTCATCGGGTGCGGATGGCTAACGTCGGCGCCTGAGCTTCAAGTGGAACAGATGGGAGAGATGGTTGAACCGCTGCTCGGACTTGCATCTGCTGACACGATGTTGAAGGCATTTCGATATGTATACGTCTCAGTTATGGTTTACGGCAGTGATGGCAACTTGAGCCTCGCGGCACGTCGGCTTGGAGTGGACCGCAGTACTTTAGTGCGCATCATGAAGAGGATGCGAGAATCCGGAGTCGATCTTCTGCCGGCTGGAACTAAGAGCCTGCATCGCACTGGTGCCCATGCGTAGGGGACGGTGCCAACCTTCGGGTTCGGGGATCGCTATCCGACGACGGCATCGTCGCGCTAGACCGTTCGACTCAATGCCGTTTTCCACCATCAAATTCTACGCGGTGGAGATCGCTAGTACGCTCGTGTTTGTGGCCTTCGTGGTGGTCGAGGCCCTCCGCGCGTTCAGTCACATAGTGCGCTGAGTCCATCCAGGAATAAGAAAAGCCGTCAGCACGCGCTGACGGCTTAAAATTGATAGCTGAGATTAGCTGTTCTCGTACAACAACACGCCCTCGGTCTTTTCCGCGTCCACGGGGCGGTAGAACAGCTTGTTGTCTTCTAGAAAGACCTCAATAAATGCCGGACGCGTGGTGATCGTACCCTGGATCAGCGCCTCTGACAGCGGGTCTTCAATATATTTCTGCAGCGCTCGACGTAGCGGCCGCGCTCCGTAAGTGCGGTCGGTGAGTGTCTGGTTGAGAATCCACTTCTTGGCTTCATCTGCCACAGATACTGTGATCGCCTTCTGCGCCAGATTCGTGTTGAGCTGTGTGACCATGAGCTCCAGAATCTGGATCAGGTCTGCCTCGCTCAAAGCCAGGAACAGAATGATCTCGTCCAGCCGGTTCAGGAATTCGGGATTGAAAGTGCGCCTGACCTCGCCCTTCACCAACTCCTCGACCTTGCTCGAAACCATTTCATCCTTCGTCGACTGGAAGCCGAAACCCTCGCGCTTTTGCAGGTGCCGCGCGCCGATGTTCGACGTCATGATAAGGATCGTGTTCTTGAAGTCGACCGTGTTGCCGAGTCCGTCCGTAAGCTGGCCATCTTCAAAAACCTGCAGCAGGATGTTGAACACATCGGGATGCGCCTTCTCGATTTCATCGAGCAGCACCACCGAATAAGGGGCGCGTTTCACGCGTTCGGTAAGCTGGCCGCCCTCTTCGTAGCCCACGTATCCCGGAGGCGAACCGATCAGCTTCGAGACCGAATGCTTCTCCATAAACTCCGACATATCGAAGCGGACCAGCGCCTTCTCGGTACCGAACATGAACTGGGCCAGGGTGCGCGCAACTTCCGTCTTGCCAACGCCGGTCGGCCCCAGGAACAGAAACGAGCCAATCGGCCGGTTCGGACTCTTCAATCCCGCACGCGAACGCCGGATCGCCCGAGCCAGCGCGCTGATCGACTTATCCTGCGAAATAATCCGCTTGTGCAGCTCTTCCTCGATGCGCAGCAGCTTCTGTGTCTCTTCTTCTTTGATCGAGGTGATGGGAACGCCGGTCCAGCGCGAAACCACATCTTCGATATCTTCGCGGCCTACCACTCCGGTCGAAGATTCGTCGAGATGATATTTCTCCCGCAGCGCCCGCAGATTCTCGCGTTCCTTTCGCTCTTCGTCCGAATAAAAACGCGCCTTCTCGAACTCATGGTTCGCGATCGCATTTTCCATGCGGTGAACGATGAACTTGATCCGTTTCTGCACTTCGCTGATCTCTTCCGGCTGCGAAGTCTGCCGCAGTTTTACGCGGGCGCCAGCTTCGTCGACCAGATCGATTGCCTTATCCGGCAGGAATCGGTCTGGAATATAGCGATTCGAGTGCGCTACCGCAAAGTTAATGGCATCGTCCGTATAAGTGACGGCATGGAACTTTTCATAGCGATCCTTGATGCCGAAGAGAACTTTGATCGCATCCGCCTCATTCGGCGGCGGAACTTTCACCGCCTGGAAGCGACGCTCGAGCGAGCGGTCTTTTTCAATCGACTTCCGGTATTCGCCCGGCGTGGTTGCTCCGATGCACTGAATCTCACCGCGCGAAAGTGCAGGCTTCAAGATGTTCGCAGCATCGAGCGAACCCTCCGCCGATCCCGCGCCCACCAGCGTATGTAGCTCGTCAATAAAGATGATGGAATTCTGCGACTCCATCAACTCTTTCATGATGGTCTTTAGCCGCTCTTCGAACTGGCCCCGATATTTCGTTCCAGCGACGATCAAGGAAAGATCGAGCGCCAGAATTCTCTTGTCCGCGAGGAATGACGGAACCTCACCGTCGGCAATGCGCTGCGCCAGTCCCTCGACGATGGCAGTCTTGCCCACGCCTGGTTCGCCGATCAGCACCGGATTATTCTTGGTGCGCCGGCACAAAATCTGAACCACGCGTTCGAGTTCTCCATCACGACCCACCAAAGGATCGAGCTGGCTGTCCATTGCCGCCTGCGTGAGATCCCTTGAAAACTCGCTGAGCAGTGACGACTCGCGCTGCCTTTGCGGCTGTGCCTTTTCCTGCGTAGTGCGCGCCAGCTCTTCCCGGATCGTCGAAAGCCGCAGTCCGCGCTCGTGCAGAATTTCCGCCGCAAAGCACTTTTCCTCCCGCAGCAGACCCAATAGAAGATGTTCAGTCCCGATATGCCGGTGCGAAAGACGCTCGGCCTCTTCAGCGGCATAGGCCAGAACACGCTTGCACTCATTGCTCAACGGCAGGTCTACCGAGGTTGAGACCTTTTCTCGGATTGTGGTGTGTCCTTCGATCTGCTTGCGAATCGACTCTACCGACGCGTGCGAGCGCAGGAATCGATTGGTCAGGGCTTTATCTTCGCGCAGGAGCCCCAGCAGCAGGTGCTCGGTCTCGATATAAGGAGACCCGAACTGGCTTGCTTCGTAGCGCGCAAAGAAGATCACGCGCCTGGCTTTCTCCGTGTAACGTTCAAACATAATGCCCTTCCCCCTTGATGCTTCCGGCCGAGAGGGCGCTAGGCGCTCTCGAACCCTACAGAAACCCTAGCTTGTTGATGTCCACCTGCATCCGGCTCCCCGTCACATCCTCATTATGCAATCAAACGGCCACCGAACCCAAGTACTCAAACGTTTTTGTAATGTTACCGAAGGAACCTGCTAATCAGCCTTCCGCCAACCGCTATTCCAATTTCTTGCACTTTGTCTTACTAATCTTGCCCAACTAACCTTGCCTTCTTTTTAACTCAACCGCCACTAAGCCAGCAACGACTCCGGCCTGATTTCTTCGACGCGCCCGCGCTCCAATCGCAGAACCCGATGGCAGCGCCGGGCGAACGACAAATTGTGCGTTGCTATAAGAGAGGTGAGTTGGTGTTCGCGATGCAATCGCGCAATCAAAGCGAATACGGCTTCCGCTGTCTGCCCGTCAAGATCCCCGGTAGGTTCATCGGCCAGCAGCAACTTTGGACCGGTAATGAGCGCCCGTGCCAGAGCCACACGCTGCTGCTCGCCACCCGAAAGCTCTCCCGAGCGATGGTGCGCCCGTGCCTCCAATCCGACCTCACGCAGCCAGCGCGAGGCTTCCGGAGCTGCTTCCGTCCAGCTTCGGCCTCGTTGCAGCAGTGGCATTGCTACGTTTTCCGCTGCTGTGAATTCGGGCAGCAGGTAGTGAAACTGCCAGACGAAGCCCGCGTCGCGATTGCGAAACCTTGCAGCTTCGTCCGCCGATAAAGCATTCAGCTTCAATTCCGCGCAGTATACGTCACCCGCAGAAGCATGATCAAGAGCGCTGAGGATGTGCAACAAGGTACTCTTTCCTGCTCCTGACTCGCCCACAACCGCCAGCATTTCGCCTCGCCTCACCTCAAACGATAAATTTTCAAAGAGCACAAGATCCGATTCGCCGGACCGGAAAACCTTTTTCAGCCCTTCAACCCGTAGCAGCACCTCTTCTGTCGTTAGATGCACGCCGACTCCATCAAGGTCCATCCTGCCCCGCCGTTAGGGAACTTCGGCCGAAACCGTAGAGGGCGCCATCTTCTCACAGTAGGGGTCGGGCACCATATGGCACACTCGGACCATATGGGCCACTTCTGCCTTCTTGTTTCGAAAGTTCGGCATGCTAAAACGGCACACTAAAACTGTACCCCACGCTCCGTTTGCCGACGGTGATCTCCGTCACAATTGGATGCACAAATTCGGGGCGGAAGGTTTCCCCTGGGATCGCCATGGCCCAAAAATTACAATGTCTAGACTTCGACCTTGGCTTCCGTGCCGGCTAGACTGCGCAGGGACTCCTCATACGGCGCTCGCGCTATACCCCGCTCGGTGATGATGGCAGCCACATACTTCGAGGGGGTCACATCGAACGCGGGATTCTCGATCTTCACCCCATCTGGCGTCATCTGCTTTCCGGCGATATGCGTGACTTCTCTCGCATCGCGCTGCTCGATGGGAATCTCGCTGCCATCGGCGCAGCCGAGGTCGACTGTCGAAATCGGCGCGGCCACGTAGAACGGAACGCCATTCTCCTTTGCCAGTACCGCAACGGTATAGGTTCCGATTTTATTCGCGACATCGCCGTTCGCGGCGATGCGGTCGGCGCCCACCACGATCGCTCCAATCTTGCCCTGCTTCATCATCGCGCCAGCCATATTGTCGGAGATGACGGTCGTCGGGATCCCGTCTTTCATCAACTCCCAGGCGGTAAGCCGCGAGCCCTGCAGAAACGGCCGGGTTTCATCGGCGTAGACGTGAATTTTCTTGCCCTGCTCGACGGCCGCACGAATCACGCCCAGCGCCGTTCCATATCCTGCCGTGGCCAGCGCCCCCGCGTTGCAGTGGGTGAGCACTCCGCCGGCGCTCGGCATCAGCGTGGCGCCGTGCCGTCCCATGGCCTGGTTCGCGGCAATATCTTCGGCGTGCATCCGCTGGGATTCTTCTACGAGCGCCTGCTTGATCTGCGCGATCGGTCGAATGCGCAACCGCTCGAACTTCTCTTGCATGCGACCGATCGCCCAGAACAGATTTACCGCCGTGGGCCGAGTCTTACCAATTACATCGCAAATTTGATCGAGTTCGCGCTTGAGTTCGCCAACGGTTTCCGCTTTGGAGTTCTTCACCCCGAGCGCGATCCCCATCGCCGCGGCGACGCCGATGGCAGGCGCCCCACGCACCACCATCGTCCGGATAGCACCCGCAACCTGTTCGTACGTCTTGCAGATCACATATGTCTCTTCCGTCGGCAGCTTCGTCTGATCGATGAAGCGTACGCCGTGATCGGTCCACTCGAGAGTTTGAATCATGTTTCCGTCGTTAGTCGTTAGTCGTTAGTCGTGCGTCGTTAACCGCTCGCCGTGTTACATCACTTTCCGCGACGTTTCAGCGACCGTGGCAGAGCCGCGTTTCGGCGACGTGGAAGCTGTTGAGAATCTTTCGGGCTTTAGAGACTGTGGCCGTCGTCCTTGCCCCCCAAAACCGACCGCGAAAGATCCCGCGGAGCTCACGTTCGATGCACTGCACATCGATTCCTTGGAACATTCGTCACTGCCGGGGCGCCACAAATCTCGCACTGGGCCGCAACTGCAAAAATCACGGGCGCGGTATCATCGGTCTGCAAAACGTGTTCGGCGCGCACATCCCTGGCCGTAAAAATCGAAATGAACGGCGCCGGAGCCGCGGCTTTCTCCACGCGGGGTCTCCCCTTGGCTTCTTCGCGCTCCACGAGGCACATCGCCCCGACCACTTGAAATCCAAATTCGCGCGCCGCCTCAATCGCCTGTACGGTGGAAGCGCCGGTCGTGCAAACATCATCCACGATCACAACGCGCGCGCCTTTTTCCCGAAAGCCTTCGATCCGCTGTCCTGTCCCGTGCTGTTTTTCCGCCTTGCGGACCAGAAACCCGTTCAGATCCCCGCTCACCACCGAAACCGCAACCACGATAGGATCAGCTCCCATGGTAAGGCCGCCAATGGCTTGCGGCTTCCATCCCCGCTGGCGAATCTCGTCGACAAACACTTCCCCTGTCAGCCGCGCGCCCTTGGCATCGAGAGTCGTAGTCCGGCAATCGATGTAGTAATCGCTCGTGCCGCCCGAGGAGAGCTTGAACTCGCCCAACTGGAAAGACTTGTGGGCGAGCAGGCGAAGCAGGTCCTGGCGCGCGGAAGCCATGAAATCTTACGATACCACGGAGAATCGCCCGTGTGCGGGTACTCCAACGCTCGGCCTTTGGGTGGCGCAGCGCTTGCAGCGCTGCGGTTAAGCCCCACTATTGAGGGCTTCAGTCCCCGAGGTGCCTTCACCTCCCGAGTAGTGTCCGAAACTTTTCAGACGCTACCACCTCCCCAGCTCCCTCAGCCTCGCAACAGTCCGCCGTGATAACCTGAATGTATCCCCCACAATGATGCTTCGAGGTACGAAATTGCAGAGTGCGCGAAACCTTTTCTTATTCCTGCTTGCTACTTTACTTCTTAACAACTTCGGCGGTTCCGGGCTGATACCGACAGCGTTTGCCGAGGGCACGCGTTCCTGGGAACAGTCGAAGTTTGACGAACTGACCAAGGGAACAGCCACCGGAGTAGCCATTCGCAGCACCGGCGGCCTTGAGCTCGCGCCCACTTTCAAAAGCCTCTATGCGACGCCCTCCACCTACATCTGGGCGATTGCAGCCGATGATTCCGGCAACGTCTACGTGGCGGCGGGAGCGCCCGCCCGCGTCTACCGTGTTACACCTGACGGCAAAGCTACGATCATCTTTCAGCCCAAAGAACTCCAGGTGCAGGCGCTCCAAACCGCACCGGGAGGCCTGATCTATGCTGCAACAGCCCCCGATGGCAAGGTCTACAAGGTGGAACATAACGGCGGAAGCAAAGAGAAACCGTTAAAATCCGATTCGCCCCGGGCAGCCACTTCCGACAAAGATAAGAATAAAGATGATAAAGATAAAGACAAAGAAGCCGCCCAACCCAATGCAGTCGATCCCTCATGGACCTCGTCCGTATACTTCGAACCCGGCACGAAATACATCTGGGACCTGGCCCTCGACAAGTCTCACAATCTCTACGTGGCAACTGGGGATCACGGCGAAATTTATCGCGTTACTCCCAAAGGCGAGCACTCGGTCTTCTTTAAGAGCGATGAAACTCACATTCGCGTCCTGGCTTTCGATCCGCAGGATAATTTGATCGCTGGCTCCGACGGCAGCGGCCTGATCTATCGCATTTCGCCCGCCGGCGAAGGCTTCGTGCTGTACAGCGCGCCCAAGAAAGAGATCACTGCATTGGCTCTCGATCGCGCCGGAAACATTTACGCGGCGGCCGTGGGCGAGAAACGAGCTACAGGCGGCTCGGGATCGTCCTCCGGTAACACATCCGCGATGATGACGATGCCCTGCCCACCTTCGACCCCCGCCGCCTCGCAAGTTCCGGGTATGACAATCACCCCTGCGCCCAGTGCGTCCGCCACGGCCGGTCCATTTCCATTTTCGGGCGGAGAGGCGGGCGGGGGATCCGACGTCTATCGAATTGCGCCCGACGGTTCTCCGGCGAGAATGTGGTCTTCGCGTGACGACATCGTCTATGCCCTAGCTTTTGATTCGCAGGGACGACTGCTCGTTGGCACCGGCAATCGTGGCCACATCTTTGCGATCACGGGAATCGATGATTTTTCCGATCTGCTCAAGGCGCCGGCCTCTCAGGTAACTGCCTTTGCCAAAGCTCCTGGCGGCGGACTCTATGCCGGAACCAGCAACCTGGGAAAAGTGTTCATGCTCGGCCCCGGCCCTGAAGCTGAGGGCACCTACGAAAGTGATGTGTTCGATGCCAAGTTTTTCTCGCGCTGGGGACGGGCAGAGTTTCGCGGCGCAGGCAACGTGGAACTCTATGCGCGCAGCGGCAACGTAGACAATCCAGACCGCAACTGGAGCGCCTGGAACAAGATTGAATTGAAATCGGCTGACCCCGCGAAAAATGAGGAAACCGGGATCCCGGCGGCGCGCTATGCGCAGTGGAAAGCCGTGCTACACAGCGCTGCCTCCGCGCCTCGCGTGGACGGCGTGGCGCTGGACTACTTGCCCAAAAATACTGCTCCCGAGATCGATGACGTCTCGGTTCAGGTCGGGGTCAAATACCAACCGCTACCAAGAGCGGCAGGCGGCAGCCTGGGATCGGATTTGAGCGCTGCAGCAGGCAGCCACTTTGACATGATTCCTCCCAGCTCTCACGATCGCGATTCCATCGGTGTGAAGTGGAGCGCTCACGATGAAAACGACGACCAACTCGTCTACGCTCTCTACTATCGCGGCGACGACGAGAGTCGCTGGCTGCTCCTTAAAGACAATCTGACGGACAAGGCTTATTCATTCGACGCCAGCCTTCTACCCGATGGAGGCTATACCGTGAAAGTGATTGCGTCCGATGCGCCTTCGCACTCGCCCGGAGAGGCATTAACCGCATCGAGACAAAGCCGCCGCTTCGAGGTAGATACAACTCCGCCGCGCGTTGAGAATCTGGCAGCGTCCGTCGACGGTGGGCAGATTCACATCACCTTCCGCGCCGCCGACGGTTTTTCTCCCATCAAACGCGCCGAATTTTCCGTGGATGCGGGCGACTGGAAATACGTCGAGCCGGTCGGCCAACTCTCTGACGCAAAGACGGAAAGCTACGATTTCAAAATCACGCCGGAAACTGAGAAAGATGGTTCCACAACCGCGGAGCACGTGGTCGTGGTACGCGTTTACGATCGTTACGACAACATGGGTGCCGCCAAGACCTTGATCCGGGCTAAGTAGTCTTCCCGCCTTGGCACGGTACACACCGGACGGCTCGAAGAGCGGCGCTTCAGCGCCGCCTGTCAGGGAAAATGACGAGGGCTTCAGAGGCTGCGTGAGAACTAGATTGTCCTTGTAGGCAAGATGAGGCAGAAAGAGGGGTATGGGACGATTTCTGCCGTACCAGCCGGATCAAGCGTGTGTGGTGCTATGGCGCAGCCGGAACATAAATCTCTTCCGGCGCTACCAGATCCACTTTGGGCACTTCAGTCCTGATTCGTATTCGCTGGAATCCGGCTTTCTTCGGTGGCTTGGCTAGAAATGTCAAGAAATACTGGTTGTTCAGCCGATGGGTTACGTCATCCAAGTAGGGAGCAAATGAAACCGGTGCGCCAGTAAAACCGACATAATATGCTTCGCCTCCGGTTTGCTCCGCAAGCTTTGACAGATAAAGCTGGCCCCAATAGGTTTGCCAGTAACTGTGCCCGTAGTGGCCGACTCCGGGGGTATAGATTGCAGAAACGATAATGCCGGCTTTCCGAGCGTCGTCGATGGCAGCGTCGAGATACGGATCGAGCAAATCGTTGCTGCCGTAATAGCGATCGATTCCGTCGGAGGCCATGATCACCTCACGGCGGGCGGTGCTTTCGGGCCATCGTTTGACTAAATCGCTGAGAGAAAAATACGGGCTGCCATTGGCGCCGGCGATTCCCTCGGGAAGACGCAAGGCCTTTGCGGCTTGCGCATGGTCGCTCGTCAGATTCTGTTGGATCCGTGCTATGCCGTTCTGCATATAGGCAATCCCAATCTTGGTCGAGGCCGGCTGTCCAAGAATGAACTGCCGAATGCTATCCAATTGAGTGCCCAGTGTGACGTTGGATCCGTCGTCGAGCATAACGAAGAGCTCGAGCGCCGCGTGGTCGCCCTGGGCGGGAATCCACTCGGTGACGGTGTCACGATCATGCCCCTCAAAAACCATGACATCCTCGCGGCTGATGACGGGCGGGTTGGCACCATGATGAGATTCGGCGGTGACCACGGTGTGCACCGGGATTCCGTTTGAAGTAGGAGCTTGCGCAGAAAGGCTTGCTGGTGCGCATATCCAAACAGTAAAACCAAATATCAGGTTAGCCAGAAAACAATGCTTATTCATGGGCGCCTCCTGACGCAGGGTGGTGATTCTTGCTTAGTTGCTTAGATTCAGCGTCGCCCCGAAACGGCGCATCAGAAATCAAGCCCGCCGGTGGTGCGGTCGAAGTGGGGTTAATTGCACTGGGATTGCCACCCAGGGTTACAGTTTCAATCCCCTTAGATATTCGCGGAAGGGATCGCCCAAATCTTCGCGTTTGAGCGCAAACTCGACCGTGGCTTTGAGGAACCCTAATTTGTCGCCGGTGTCGTGGCGTCGGCCTTCGTAGACGTAGGCGTACATTTTTTCTTTCTGCAGTAGCATGCGCATGCCGTCGGTGAGTTGCAGCTCTCCACCGGAACCAGCGGGGGTGTTGGCGAGGCACTCGAAGATTGCGGGAGTGAGAATGTAGCGACCGATGATGGCAAGGTTTGAGGGCGCATCCTCGGGCTTGGGCTTCTCCACCATGTTCTTGATTTCATACAACCGCGAGCCGAAGCGGCTGTCGACGGGCTTTACGTCGAGGACGCCGTAGGACGAAATCATTTTCCCCTCAATGATCTGGGTAGCGAGGACGGAGCACTGGGTCTGATCGAAGACCTCAACCATTTGTTTGAGGCACGGGACCTTGGCGTCGATGACGTCATCGGCAAGGAGCACGGCGAAGGGTTCGTCGCCAACGAGTTCGCGGGCCATCAGCACGGCGTGCCCGAGACCCAGGGCTTCTTTCTGACGGACGTATGCGACGTGAATCATGTCGGAGATGGAGCGGACGATTTTGAGCAGATCGGTCTTGTTGCGCTGCTCGAGCATTGTTTCCAGTTCGTAGCTGACGTCGAAATGGTCTTCGATGGCCTGCTTGCCACGGCCGGTGATGATGAGGATCTGGTCGCATCCCGAGGCCATAGCTTCTTCGACGCCGTACTGGATGATGGGCTTATCCACGAGTGGGAGCATTTCTTTGGGCTGGGCTTTGGTTGCGGGCAGGAAGCGCGTGCCCAGGCCGGCGGCGGGGAAAACGGCTTTGCGAACTTTCATCGTCATGAGGGATGCGGCGTTGGTCGGTAGTCCTTAGTCGTTTGTGACTGGGTATGAGTTGCCGGACAATTGTACAAGTTTGCGTTTGCGGGTGGCGAGTGGGCGGGCGGAGTAGGCTAGGAGTCGTTGGTCATTCACAATTTTGGGACTTCACGCGGCGCTGAAGCGCCGCTCTTTCCATTCTCCTAGTCACCTGCGGCGCGACTAAAGCCGTGCCCCTTCAAAACTCAGACTTGTCCACTTGCGGAGCGCACTTCCGCGCTTTTCTCTGCGCTGGCTAGTTGCTCGAGGATTGTGCGCAAGGCGCGCAGGACCTCGTCTGCAGCGGTTGCTTTCAAAACAAACTTCAACATTCCGTCGGGGGTGAACTGCGCGCCGCGCTGGGCCGACACGAAGCGGGCTAATTGTTCGGGGTCCACGGCCGCGTTTTGCTGGAATTTCAGGGTGACGGAATCCCGTTTGCGTTCGATGGCGTTAACTCCGACTTTCATGCACAAAAGTTTGAGGGAAGCGTAGTCGAACAAATTCCGCACTGCGTGCGGAGGCGGGCCGTAGCGGTCTTGCATTTCGGCGGCCACATCGGTGAGTTGCGATTCCGTCTCGACGCGCGCGACACGTTTGTACATCTGCAGACGCTGGTTTTCCTCGGGGACGTAGTCCGCTGGAATGCGAATGTTGAGGCCGAGATTGAGCTGGGTTTCGGCTTCGTCGGGGGCGGCTTCACCTTTCATCTCGCGGACGGCGCGTTCGAGCATTTGGGTGTAAAGCTCGAAGCCGATAGCCTCAATGTGGCCGCTCTGTTCGCCACCGAGCATGTTGCCGGCGCCGCGAAGTTCGAGATCGAGGGCGGCGATTTTGAATCCTGCGCCGAGGTCGGAAAATTCTTTGAGAGCGGCGAGGCGGCGGCGCGCGATGGGCGTGAGTTCGATTTCCGGCGGGAGCATGAGGTAAGCGTAGGCGCGGCGGCTGGATCGTCCGACGCGGCCGCGGAGCTGGTAGAGCTCGGAGAGGCCGAGGCGGTCGGCGCGGTTGATGAGAATCGTGTTGCAGAGCGGAATGTCGAGACCGTTTTCGATGATTGTGGTCGAAACCAGGATGTCGGCTTCGTGATGCATGAATTTCAGCATCACTTTCTCGAGTTCACCTTCCGACATTTGTCCGTGGCCGACGATGATGCGGGCCGGAGGAACCAGGGCCTGAATTTTCGCGGCGATCTCCCAGATGGTGTCGACGCGGTTGTGGACAAAATAGACCTGGCCGCCGCGTTCGAGTTCCTGCTCGATCGCGGACTGGATTAACTTTTCGTCCCAACTGGCAACGACGGTTTGAATCGCCATGCGATCTTTCGGCGGGGTTTCGATCACGCTCATATCACGCAGGCCGACGAGGGACATGTGAAGAGTGCGCGGAATCGGCGTGGCCGACATAGTGAGCACATCGACTTGCTTGCGCATTTGCTTGATGCGTTCTTTGTGGCGGACGCCGAAACGCTGCTCTTCGTCTACGATGAGCAGGCCTAGATCGGAGAACTTAATGTCCTTGGAAAGGATTCGGTGGGTGCCGATGAGGACATCGATTTTGCCAGCTTCGGTTTTTTGAAGGATTTCCTTCTGCTGCTTTGGAGTGCGAAAGCGGCTGATCATTTCGATGGTGACGGGAAACGGGCGCGAAGCGCTGCTTGAAAGTTTCGAAGTGCTGGAAGGCGAGGACGGTCGTGGGCGCGAGGACTGCTACCTGCTTATTGTCGCTGATCGCCTTGAACGCGGCGCGCATGCCGACTTCGGTTTTGCCGTAACCAACGTCGCCGCAGAGCAGGCGGTCCATGGGCTGGGAGGATTCCATGTCGCGCATGACATCCTTGATAGCCTGGGCCTGGTCTTCGGTTTCGTTGAATTCGAAGGCGTCTTCGAATTCGCGGAACCATTCGTTGCCCGGAGGGAAAGCGTGTCCGACGGCGGTTTTGCGCTCGGCGTAGAGCTTGAGGAGTTCGTCGGCCATGTCTTTCATGGCCTTGCGGACGCGAGCTTTTGTCTTCGACCACGACTGCGTGCCCAGATGACTGAGGACGGGCTTGGCGCCTTCTGATGAGCGGTACTTCTGCACTAAATCGAGACGCGTCAGTGGAACGTAAAGCCGGGCGGCCTCGGCAAATTCGAGCAGCATGAATTCAGCCGGGCCATCGCCGTGGTTGATTTCTTTCAGCCCCTGATACTGGCCGATGCCGTGCTCGACGTGAACGACGTAATCTCCGACTTGCAAATCGCGGAAGTCGGAGAGAAACGCGGAGACCTTGGATTTCGATCGCTGCGGACGCGATGCGACGGATTCGGATTCGTCGAAGAGGTCGCGGGATCCGAAGACGGCGAGATTCGCGTCCGGGAGCAGCACACCATCGGGGATGTAGGCCGTGGCGAGCGTGGTGGTGAGTACTTCACCGGCGAAATAACTGGTTTCGTCGGCGTAGCTTTCGCCGCCGCGAGTGCGGCTTCCGAGACGGAAGGAGACGTTGTATTCGGTGAAGACGTCGGCCAGACGCTCGACCTCGCCGATATTGGGGACCGCGAAGAGGACGCGTTTACCGTCGCGGTTGAGTTTCTGCACTTCTTCGAGCATCGCGGGAACTGCGCCATGGAAGCGGGGTGAGGGTTGGGTGAGGAAAGTGATTGCCGCGTCTTCGCTCTCGTTCACCGTACGTGTAATGCCGAGATGTTCGATGTCGGCACCGGGAAGCGCTGCTGTTTTCGGCCACCAATCGTCCGGAGCGCAGGTAGAGATCCTCGGGGCGAACGAGGTTTCCGATGCCGCTGCGCTCATGGACCTCCTGAACGCGGGTCCAGAAGCGGTCGAATTCCTGGCGGAGCTGATCGGGTTCGTCGAGAAGAATCGCAGCACGCGGGATGAGATCGAAGATGGTGCTGTCGGCTCCGGCGACCGGGGAGTAAAACTCCCAGCCGGGAAAGATATTCACTCCTGCAGAACGAACCGCAGCCTCGACGATTTCTTCATTACCAACTATGCGCTTGCCGCTGAGGCGGGCGTGAATTGCGCCGAGGAGATGTTCGCTGACGGGGGTTTCGGTGAGCGGAAGCAGCAAAGCCTCGTCTACCGGCGCGGAAGAGCGTTGGGAGGCGGGATCGAACTTACGAATGGAGTCGGCTTCGTCACCGAAGAACTCGATGCGCAGGGGACGGTCGGCTTCGGGCGAGTAGACATCGAGGATGCCGCCGCGCACCGCGTATTCGCCGGGCATTTCGACGACATCGGTGGATGTGTATCCGACCGAGTTGAGATGCGCGAGCAGTGCCTCGAGGTCGAAGGATTCGCCGCGGCGGATGGTGCGAGCGAGATCGCCGTAGTATTCGGCGGAACGCAGGCGGATGGCTGTGGCCGCAACGGGCGAGACAACGATGGATGCTGTGCCGGTTGCAATTTTCCAGAGCGCGGTAGCACGTTCTTCCTGGAGTTCAGGGTGCGGCGAGAGATTCTGGAATGGAAGAACGTCGCGGGCTGGAAGCGGAATGACCGACTCGGGATCGCAAGCCGATGTGAGTTCACAGAATCCGCGGAGGACGGGAACGAACTCCTCGACGGCACGATTATCGTTCACGACGAAGATCAGCGGGCGACCGGCGGCGCGTTGAAACAGCACGAGCAGCAAGGCTTTCGCGGCGGGTACGAGGCCGGATACACGAATACGCCCCGTGCCCTCCTTAAGGTGGGAGGCTACACGCGCGAAAGCGGGAAGCTTTTCTACGTCCACGAAGAGTTCGCGGACGAAGGGAAGAAGCATGCAGATTTATTTTAGCAGGAGTGAGGGCGAGCGCCTCGGCGGCTAAAGCCTCTTTCATTTTTTTGGGCCGCTTACGGCGCGGCTTGAAGCCGCGCCCTTTCAAAACTTGGGCTGAGTTGAATTTGTAATATTTTGCGGGTGAGCGCATGGCAGTTGGGAAGAAAGCCGGCGGGCTTCGCTCTGCCGGGACAGCCGAGGCGGCTGTCTCCACATGGTTCGTGCCTGCGGCTCACGCTCTCAACAGTGGGCGGGTCAGGCAGGTGGGGCCGCCTGATCCGTTGATGCAGATTTCGCTGCCGGGAAAGGTGCGGACGTCGAATCCGGCTTGGCGAAGGCGGGCGTTCGTGTTGCGATTTTCCTCGATTGCAAGCAGGCGGTTGTTGCCGAGTGCGAGGACGTTGCAGGCTAGGGTGTCGCGCTCGGAGGGATCGATTTCGACGTACTGAAATCCGCGAGACTGGAGAAGCTCTACGGTTTCGACGGCGAGCCAGGAGAGGTCGACGAGAGCCGTGCGATCGTTTAGCAAGCTGATCACAGACATTAAGTGCAGACATGCGGATGGGCCTTGGCCGTGCGGCAATGGCGCGGAGAGAACCTCGACGCTTTTGGGTGCCAGCAGGTCGCGCATTTGGCGAATGCCGGCGGCGTTGGTGCGATAGCCGTGGCCGATGAGCAGTGTTTTCGAATCGAGCCATACCATGTCGCCGGCTTCGGTGGTGCCGGGTGCAATTATTTTGGCCAGCAGAGGAATTGAAAAACGCAAGCAGAATGCACGCTGGTGCTCCCCTTCGGAGACACGATTGGGTTTGCCGGGACGCATTACGATGAGGCCAAAATTGGTAAGCAGCGAGGCATCGTGAACGTAGACGGCGTCAAGCGAGAGTTCATTCGATGGGGCGAGTTCGATGACTTCCGCGCCCACAGCCGCCAGTTGACGGCAGAGGGCGCCGTGTTGAGTCTGCGCCTTTTCGAATTCTGGAGCATGGCGGAAGCCGAGGTCGCGCCACGATGCGGCCTGCTCGCGGCGATTCCATCCCGCTGCACGGGGCGAGCAAACCAGCACTCGTTCGAGGGTCCCGACCATCGAGTGTCCGTTGAAATGTACTTGCGTCAACGCCTCTGGCATGTTGTCCCTCCAAGGTTTTGAAGCTGCCGCGCCTGCTAGGAATCTATATGGGCATTATGGCAAAAGCAACGTGGGAAGGCGCAGTACTGGCCGAAAGCAATACGACGGTAGAGGTCGAAGGCAATCAGTATTTTCCTCCGGAAGCGATCCACAAGGAATATTTCGAGCCGAGCGACGCACACTCGGTATGTCCGTGGAAGGGTACGGCGAGCTATTACGATCTTGATGTCAATGGAAAACGCAACGCCGGTGCTGCGTGGTTTTATCCAGAGCCGAAGGCGGCGGCGAAGCAGATCAAGGGATATGTGGCATTTTGGAAAGGCGTGAAGGTGGAGAAGTAAGGGTAGCCCCGGGGCATTGCCCCGCCTCAGGGGCTGAAGCCCGCATTTATAGCAGAATATTTGTCGCAGCGCCGGAAGCGCTGCGCCACCCCAAAGCCCACCACTCAAAGCGCACTAATCCTGAGAGCGCCGACACGAGCGCAGCACGCTGCGGCGACAAAGAATAATCTCCACAAGCTAAATCGGCGGGCTATCAGAACTCCACATGAGCTCGGAATGACGGTACGAGCACGGGGCCGCGGTCGCGGTTGTAACCGGGGTCACTAATATGTTGCAACCCCGGTGCCAGATAAATGCCGCGCCAAACGTGGACGGTGTAGTAGGACTCAACGATATTCTCACGGCCGTAATTGAGTCTGCCGTCGCCCAGCAGGAAACCGAGGCCGCCATCGGCGAGGTAGGTCTGGTGATCCTTGCAAATTGCGTTGGAGACGAAAGCGAAGCCGGCGCGATCCTGTTTACGGTGCCACCAGGCGCCGCTCGCCGCCAGTCCTTCAACGAAAGTTTGATCCACCTCAGTATAAGCGAAGGATTCGGTCTTGCCGTTATCCCATCCGAAGCGAGCAAATGCGGTCAGATAGCGAGTAAGGTTCTGCTCGAGATTGATGCCGAAACCGTATTTGCGCGTGATGTGCCAGGGATGGCCGGTGATTTCGGGAACCGGTGTGAGACCTTCTTCGAAGTTGGCGATGGCATGTCGATAGATGCCCATGTTGGCGTAATTCGTGTATGCCAGCAGACGGACAACGCCGGATTTCTTTGGAATCAAGCCATGACGCAACTCGTACTCCCAGTTTTCGGCATGCACCTGCCAGGGGCGCCACACCAGATCGATTCCGTTTGCGACCTTCGGCATTAGAGCTTCGGCGAAACGGAATCCCCAATTGCGATCTTCGAAGTCGGCGGTAAAGCCCACAGTGTAACCGCGAGTGTCGGCCGCATAGTCCCAAGCGCCGTTGTTGTCGGTGGTCCAGTTAATGAACTGTAGGTGAGTGTCGGAGCCGACGGAATTTACGTCGAAGAAATCGGGCATGGTGAACTTGCCAAAGCGGAGTTCAAGGCGGCGGCGCGGCAGTTCTTCGAACAGCGATAGATAACTCCGCTGGTTTTCTACTTTATCCTTGCTCAGGGCAAAGACTTTGTGAATCATGGCGCGCCCGAGGTAAGGCGCTTTGCTCAACAGAGGATTGCGGACGATATCGAGATCCGTATTGCTGGCAAGACCCAACCCGGTGCTGAGTGCAGCTCCGCCGGCCTCTTCGATATCGACCAGCAGCTCGGTGGAACTATTAAGGCGCACTCCTGTATAGAGTGTTACGACGCGGGAAGTCGCCTTTTCGTAGTTTGGGCTGAGACTGTTCTTACCGCTGTAGGCGGCATAAAACGGAGGATGAGTCTGGAAAATGAAGTTTGCCTGTCCGGAGAGCCAGAAGTGCGTGTTCTTGAAATGAGGAAACATTGCTTCGGTATCGTCAGCCGGCGGCGGATCGGGCGGGTCGGGTGCGGCCTGGGGGACGGCCTCCGACTTAGCGGCGGAAAGCGTGTCTGGCTGCTGCGCCAGGGCGAGTGGAGAGATGAAGACAGCGATTAGTAAAGACACGGCGCAGCCCAGGCTCGCGACTGCCAAAATCACAGGTGGGGTGGAGATCGATCCTCGACCGCAGTGTGTTTCGAGGCGGCAGGCGCTCCGCGCGATATTGAAAATGAATTTCAATTTCATAATCACAAGTTAGGTTAGTAGAGGCTTCGCTTCAAGGCTTGTTCTCACACTCCAATGTGATATTCGTCACGCCGAATCGCCAGATGAGCTTTCGCTCCCAATCGAAATTTCGAAAGCAAGCATACCCCGGAAAGTTAACTATAGTTAACGCTGCCATTCTTTGGTCAGCGGTCGACATGCAAAGCGAGGTTGCATTGTTGAACGCCGCCGATCCTCCGAGCCTACGTACCGCTCGTTAAAGGAATGTTACATGCCAGAGTGATTTCAGCAGTCCTCAACTGCCAACCACTGCATGCGGAGTTCACGCTTGCCGCATTTGCCGGTGACCACGACCCAGTTCATGCGCAGAGGTTGCCGATCCGTGGGTTGTTCCTGCCACGGAGCGGAATCGTAACGAATCACGCGCGTGAGCCGTGTCGTCGCCATCGCCACTAAAAGAGAAACAGAAGCTTCTTTTTCGCATTAAGCGGACACGCGGACAGTTTGCAGCGGTTGAGCGGGCGCTTACGGCTGGAGATGAATGCGCAGATATTCTGATGCTGCTGGCTGCCATCCGAGGCGGCGTGAACGGGTTGATGGCGGAGATTCTGGAAGATCACATCCGCCTTCACATGATGAATCCGGATCACGAAATGGAATCACCCGGGGAGTTGGGCGAGGATTTGATCGGCCTGGTGCGAGCCTATTTGAAGTGATGGGCGCGCACCTCGACAAACAAAACCAAAAGAAAAAGGACAGCCCGGAGCCCCCGAAGCCGTCCTCAAAACCCTCCCGGTTAGAAGGGATCTGTATGACTGCAGGTTACCTCGGCGATGTTGCGCAAAGATGGCAAGACAATGAATATCTGGTTAATTTGTTGGTCACTGCGCTGCTATAGTAATCGGTTGTCGCGTTTGAGTCGCTATCAAATACCGCCGACTACGGAGCAAAATGATGCCGTCCACACTGTCCCGAAAGGTCGAGCAGTCGCGGCGATTACAGCAGCGTGCCGAGAGCATGATTCCCGGCGGAGTGAACTCGCCGGTGCGCGCCTTTGGTTCCGTCGGCGGCGACCCTCCGTTTATTGTGCGCGGGAAGGGCTCGCACATCTGGGATGCCGATGAGAATGAATACATCGACTACGTCGGCTCCTGGGGACCCCTGATTCTCGGCCATGCTGCACCCGACGTGCTTGACGCCATCTTGGGCGCCGCCGTCAACGGCACCAGCTTTGGCGCGTGCACGCCGGTCGAGGCAGATTTGGCGGAACTGGTGCTGGCCGCGTTTCCGCCGATGCAGAAGGTCCGGCTTGTGAGCTCCGGAACCGAAGCCACAATGTCGGCGATCCGCCTGGCTCGGGCTTATACCAAGCGTAAATATATTGTGAAATTCGAAGGTTGTTACCACGGGCATTCCGACTCTTTGCTGGTGAAGGCCGGTTCAGGAGTGGCGACGCTGGGCATCGCGGGGTCGGCGGGCGTTCCCGAGGAGTTCATTCAATTCACGCTGGCACTGCCGTTCAACGACATTAAGGCCGTGGAGTACGCCTTTCAGAAATTCAAGCATCAGATTGCGTGCGTGATTGTCGAGCCGATCGTGGGAAACATGGGGTGCGTTCCAGCGGCGGACGATTATCTGGTGGGCTTGCGGCTGATTACAGAACGCGAAAAATCCGTGCTGATTTTTGACGAGGTAATGACGGGATTTCGCGTGGCTTTCGGAGGAGCGCAGGAACTTTACAACATTCGTCCTGACCTGACAACCATGGGGAAGATCATTGGCGGAGGGCTGCCGGTGGGCGCCTACGGCGGGTCGAACGAGATTATGAATCTGGTGGCGCCTCTCGGTCCGATGTATCAGGCGGGGACGCTCTCGGGCAATCCCTTGGCAATGGCAGCGGGATGCGCGATGTTGAAGCATCTGCGTGATCACAAAGAGGAGATTTATCCACGGCTCGACAAGATGAGTGCAGAACTGGTTGAAGGTGTTGCCTCAGCCGCGAAAGATGCGGGTGTAGCGCTGTGCTACAACCGCGTGGGATCGATGTTTACGTGGTTCTTTACGCCGGGACCGGTGACGGATTGGGATTCTGCGTCGAAGTCGGACACCGAAGCTTTTGGCAAATTTTTCCGCGCCATGCTCGACAAGGGAGTCTATTTGCCCCCGTCACAGTATGAAGCCGCATTTCTGGGAGCCACCCACACGCCTGAGGATATACAGCAGACAATCGCCGCGGCGAAGCAGGCATTCGGGAGGTTGGGGGGATAAATACACTTCAACACAGAGGCAACCTTCGGCTTCGCTCAGGGCAGGCTCGGACCGGAGAAAATCGCAGACTTGAAAACCTTATCTGACAGATGATGGCTGAGGGCTGACGGCTGAGCTTTCCATCATCTGCGGAACGGTTACGAATTCATAGCCTTCGGCTTTATAGCGGGTGAGCAGGTGATCCGTGGCGATCACCGTTTGGGAACGGTCTTCTCCCATTTTCTTGTGTCCTCCGTCGTGCAGCAGGATCACGTCGCCGCCACGAATCTGCTGAGAGACCTTTCTCTCAATTACCGCGGCGGGCGGAGCGTTCCAGTCGTAGCCGGTAACGCTCCACATGATTGTTTTCAAGGCAAGTTCGCCTGCCAGGCGCAGTACCGCGGGGCGGCGGCCGCCAAAGGGAGGACGGAAAAGATTTGAATGTCTACCGACAGCATCTTGCAGCGCGGCACGACAGTCGGAGATTTGCCTACGGATTTCAGCTTGGCTTTTCAAAGTGAGTAGCGGATGCGTGAAGGTATGGTTGCCGACGACGTGGCCGGCGTGGACTATTTCGCGGGCGATTTCCGGACGCTGCAGCACGTAGCTTCCGATCAGGAAAAAAGTTGCGTTAATGTTGTGTCTCGCGAGAACGTCGAGTAGCCGCAGCGTGTGCGGATCATTGGGACCATCGTCGTAGGTAAGAGCAATCTGGCGCGTTCTGGACGCTGCTCCAACGAATGTTTTCCCGTACCACTGCCCGCCTGGCGCCATGGACTGATAGCCGGCGGCAACCGCTGCGGCGCCCGAGACAGCTGTGACAGCAAGGCCGAGCATGAAGGGATTGTAACCGCATTGAGTATTCGAGCAATTTCGTAATTGACTAATTTGAAATCTCGATAGCTGCAGGAGTTTCTACAGTCCGATCACCGATCGCCCAATTCTTCCTGTTAACTCTTCCCTCAATTGCCACTGGGAGCTATCCGAGATATCCTGCCCATTCCGAAATATTGCGACGACATGGCTAATCTCTTTGAGCTTCCCCGCTACATCGCTGTGGAAGGTCCGATACGAGTCGGCAAAAGCACCCTGGCTGGCATGCTTGCGGAGCGGCTGAACGCGCAGCGAGTGATGGAACCCGAATCCAATCCTTTCCTGGGCGCTTTTTACGAGGGCGAACTGGGCGCTGCGTTTCAGGCGCAGTTCACCTTTCTGGTGCGGCGTTTCGAGCAGTTGCATGCCCTCGATTTGGGACCGCGTTCGCAAAGGACGGTGGTTGCCGACTACATTATCGAAAAAGACAAATTGTTCGCCTGCCTTAACCTCACAGACCAGGAACTCGATACCTACAACCGATACTACAATCACTTTCGCGAGCAATTGCCCACGCCGGACCTGGTCATCTACCTGCAGGCCACGCCCGAGGTGTTGAAGAAGCGCCTGAAAAAAAAGAACGCGCCCGGCGAGCGCGCTGTCAGCGACGAATATCTGGAAGAAGTGGTGAGGGCCTACGAACATTTCTTCTTCCACTACACATCGTCGGATTTGCTGATCGTCAACACCTCAGATATTGATTTCGTCGACCGCAACGAGGATTTGCAGGAACTGCTGCGCAAGGTCACGGAGCCGATTAAGGGGACGCAATACTTTCTGCCGTTGGGCGGTCAGGAGGCTGTGGGAGCTTGAACGGTTCATGTGGGGACAGCCGCCCTCGGCTGTCCGTCGAGCGCAGCGAGACAGTTACTTTGCCAAGGCGCGAAGAGTGTTGCGATAGCGCCTCACGATCTTATCTGCTTTGGCCGTCTTTCTCTTGAACTGAGCATCGTACTGTGCCGCCTTAAGATCTTCCCGGCGCCGCTCCCGTTCCCTATCTTTGAACGACTCTTCAAACGCCGATGGCTCGCCGGGTTTGGGCTTAAGAAACCCCATGATTTCCTTTATCCGTCGCGGGGTCATCGAGATTAGCACAAGCCTGCCTTTTTCCTCGATCCAGTTGGCGCGCGTACCCGGCTTGATCTCAAGCTGTTCACGCAACTCGGCTGGAATTGTCACTCGTCCCTTCGAACTAACTCGAATACGGCGCATAATCCGTTCTCCTAATCTATTTCTATCTGAAGCCCAGGGCATGAAGGAGGGCCTTCACACGCTCCACTTCCGCTGACGTCAACAGGAGGATCAAGTCGACAAGCCCGTAGACAGCAAGAATCCCGGCCTCGGGCGAAGAGCGGAACAGCTTTTTATATCTCGCAATCAAAGCGCCCAGCCTATTTATTTCAACAACCACAGCCCAGGTCATTTCTTGGAAACGGTTTCGTGCAGCGTCATCCAATCCCTGATATTCCCGCTCGCACCGGGGCTGCGAAACCTCGAGCGATCGACCTCAGCGACGGCACGAGCAAGAGGAGACACCCATCGATATCCGCGGAAGTCGCCCGAGTCATCCCTAATGGCTACAAGTTCGCCTTGGGCTTCCAATCGCTTCAAAGTGTTGTGGATCGGCACTAGTGGCTGTTTGTATCGCTCCGCAAACTTGGCATCGATTTTAAGCAATGCGTCACGTACTTCGGTCGGTGTAAGCGTGTGTTTCTCGGACTGCGAAAAGATCTGCCGGATCGCAAAGGACAGCTTGAACTTGGACCGGATGTCGAAGCCGGTCCCAGTGTCGTGACTCCGAGTCTCTATAAAAAATGGATCTGGTTCACAGAGGTTCGTCAGTCCATCTATCGTCTGCTTCAGGCTCACGATGCGCTGCTCTATTGCAGCACGATCCTCGTAAGCTTCGCTTAGCGATTTCCGGGCCTCTCGCAACGCTGCCTCGAAAGCATTGGGCTCTGCCACATGATGTTTATACGCGAATATACCCTGTTGTACAAGTAAATATGTTACTATTAACTGAGAATAACGTGCAGCAGGCATTCCATATACTCATCGACGAACGACCTTTTTGCCGCTACAATACCTTGAGCATCCACGAAGGTGCTTAACAGGCTCTATCCGGCTGGGCCGGAGGGGCACTGGAGGACATCATGAGCATCACCCCGATTGGCGGGCGTCTCCACGACGAGCGTTTTGAAAAGGCTTTTCCCGTCAAACCCAGCCTGAAGGTCACCACTGCTTCCCTGAGGGAACTCAAACTCCGTCACGAACCTATCACCTGCCTGACCGCCTACGACTACGCGACTGCACGCCTGGTGGACGAGGCCGGCATCGAGATGATTTTGGTGGGTGATTCGCTGGCGCAAACCATCCTTGGCTATGAGAACACGCTCTCCGTTACCGTGGATCAGATGCTGCACCACGTGAAGGCGGTGCGACGCGGCGTGAAGCGGGCGCTGCTGCTGGCCGACATGCCTTATGGGTCTTATCACGTTGACCCCGAAAGCGCCCTCATCAACGCCACCCGCTTCGTGAAAGAAGGTGGCGCAGAGGTGGTAAAGATTGAAGGCGGCGAAAAGCGCGCCGACGTGATTCGCCGCATCATCGATGCCGAGATTCCTGTAGCCGGGCACATCGGACTCACACCGCAATCGGTCAATGTGATGGGCGGGTATAAAGTGCAGGGGAAGAATCTCAGCGAGATTGAGCAACTCGTGCGCGATGCCGTAGCGCTTGATCGTGCAGGTGTGGCTTGCATTGTGCTGGAGGGAATTCCGCGCGAAGTGGCGGCAATGATTACCGCGGAAGTAAGCACACCGACGATCGGGATTGGAGCTGGTCCGGAGTGCGACGGCCAGGTACTGGTGTTCCACGATCTTTTCAATCTGACGTTTGCCCCGCCGGCAAAGTTTGTGCGGCGTTACGGGGATGCAGCCGCGCTGATTAGCCAGGGCGTGCAAGCGTTTCACGCAGATGTGAAGGCATTCCAATATCCGTCGGACGAGGAGTCGTATCACTTGCCGAAGGAGACGAGGGCAGGGTTGGATACGGTGCTGGCGCGGAAGCGGGCGATGCAGCGGTGAGAATCTAATAGGGAAGCGAGCCAAACGCGCGATTGTTGCGTCACAAAGAACCCTTCGGCGCGCTTCGCTTGCTCAGGGCAGGCTGCGACGCTTCGCGCGGCTCGCCCAGGTCCCCTTCGGCAAGCTCAGGGCAGGCTCTCGCGGCGCATAAAACGCTTGCTCGGGATGACAATCAACTAGATCTGCCGACACGGACTGTGCCGGCTTTTAGCAGGCCCGCGGTGGTGCTAATCTATACGTATCGAGGAGGTAGTATGACGAACCTCTTGCCCGCGTTTTTCTTCCCTATTTTCGGCTTCGGCTTTGTGATGTATTTTCTGCCTTCGATCATTGCTCTTGCCCGCAGCAAGCGGGATATTACCGGCATCGTGCTGCTGAACTTCTTCTTAGGCTGGACCATGATCGGATGGGTGGTGGCTCTGGTTTGGGCGGTGAAGACGGACGTGCCAATGGTGGTGCGGTGAGTCTGTCCGGCGCTGCGAATTGCTCACAGACCTGCATAAGAGTTGTCGGACTTGTATTGGTGATGAGCTTTTCCCTCGCCGCATGCTCACGGCAGAACACACCGACCTCACCGGACGCGACTACGGTGTTGCGGTCCATCGCTCCCGCCGATGATTCGAAATATCCGTCGCTGCAAGAGTCCAAACACTGGAGCAATCCGTATTTGGTAATCCGCGCGGATCGCGTCGGACTGCTCACTGGTATCGCCGCCAATGAAGAACAGATCCTGAAACCAGAAGAAATCTTGAATGCCCTGGCGCAGTTGCCGGCATCGGCTTGGCCTTACGGACGTGCAGTCGCGGTTCTTGTGGATGAAAAACCGGCTACTCCTGAGCCGGACAAGATCGCGCTTCGACGCAATCGCGGAATCGTCGAAGGTGAGCTTGAGAGTGCGCAGGTTGCCATTCGCTGGATCCCCGCAAGCTGAGAGCAACGGCCCGGATGGGCGATCCGACATAATGAAAATCCTCAATACCGTTGAAGAAATGCGGGTCTCATGCCGCGCCGCTCGAGTTGGCGGCGAACGGCTGGGATTTGTTCCGACGATGGGCGCGCTACATGAAGGGCATTTGTCGCTGGTCCGAGCCGCGAAGACATCGTGCGAAATAGTCGCAGCATCCATTTTTGTGAATCCAAAGCAGTTTGGTCCGAATGAAGACCTGAAGAGGTATCCGCGAAATTTCGAGCGTGACCGGGAGCTGCTGGAGCAGGAAGGTGTGAAGTTGGTTTTCGTGCCGCCGGTGGAGGAAATGTATCCCGCCGGCGCCGTGACCTGGGTTACGGTGGAAGGCCTGAGTGACAAGCTGGACGGGCGTTCGCGCCCCGGGCATTTTCGCGGGGTCACCACGGTGGTAGCGAAGTTGTTCAACATCGTTGAGCCGGATGCGGCATTTTTCGGGCAGAAGGATGCGGCACAGGTTGCGATCATCCGCCGCATGGTACGGGATATGAACTTTCCCGTGGAAATCGTTGCTTGCCCGATTGTGCGCGAGGCGGACGGGCTGGCGATGAGTTCACGGAATGTCTATCTCGATTCGCAACAAAGAAAACAAGCGCTGGTGCTGCATCGCTCGCTGCTGAGTGTGAAAAAATCCTGGGAGGCGGGCGAGAGAGAGGCAGCAGCACTGAAGGCCGCAGGTCGCGAAGAAATTGCGCAGGAGAGCTTGGTCCGCCTCGATTACCTGGAAATCGCTGATCCTGACAACTTGGATCCCGTCGAGCAAGCTGGCAGCGGAGCGCTGGTGGCAGTGGCGGCATTGGTTGGAGCGACGCGGTTAATCGACAATATCGTGCTTGTCTAATCTGCGGGATAAGATGTTCTGCAAACGGCCTGCTCAACGGAAGCATCGTCCAGCGGCTGAAGGTGCGTTTTACGCTAAGGCTGCGGGGCGAATGATGTGGTCGGTCCGCGGGAAGTCTTGGCCGAAGTATCGTGAAGCACTAACCGTTGGCGCACCAGATCTTCCACTTGCGACCAGAGGTGAGGGTCGCACTCGCTCTGCATATGGTCGGGAGTAAAGACGCGGTCGAACCAGGAGGCTTGCGGGCACTGTACGGGATCTTTGTGGTAATCGATGCGGTAATTGCCCAAGATGTCAGTTCTGGCTGGGTCAGCGGCCATGATTTGCGCGCGGCCATGGACGAAGCCGTGGGGCTGATAGAAATTTACGGCCTCAGCGACATTGTCGGGAATAACTGAATCGTTCTGCCACAACTTGGCTACGCTATCCACTTGCACGGTGAGCAAAACCGGAACGCCATCCCGCTGCAGATCGCGGGCGAGCATGACGGCGGCTGAGGCTCCCCAACTCTGGCCGAACAGGACAATACGTGCCCGAGCCTTTTCTTCCGCGGACAGAACGCCGTCACGGTTGATGTCAAGCAGGCGGACAATTGCCTCGTAAGCTTGTTTACGACGTCGGTTTTCAAACACCCGAATGAAAGTACCCGGAGGGGCAGATTGGCGGATCCGCTGTGCGAGCTGAACCGGGCCGTGATGCAAATTCTCATGCCCGACAAAGCCACCGACAAAACCGATCACAATGTTGGCACGAGTCGCAGGGGTTTCAGAGTGGAGAGCCTCGCCGTCGAGAGCTCGCGAGATTGATGGAAAAGCAGTGACGAGAACTACCAGCGAGATGACCAAAGCAAGAAATGCAATGAATCGACGCATGCCGTTCTCTCACAACTTCAGATGATTCGTTTCTGAGGGAGGATGCTGCAAAATTTTGCGATCCGTTTGCATCGCTCCTAAGAACGGTCCGCTAGGGTCAAAAGCCTCTATTCATGAGGCTTGCGGTTGATTTGGCCCGGGTCAAAGTCTACACCCATCTGTCAAATCGCGGTCGCGTCGATAGAAGATTTCGGCAAAAGGCTCGAGCTTCGCTTGAGCGGACAGCCGGGGGCGGCTGTCCCCACATGAGCGTCTCGGAAAACGCTAACGCTTTTCCCGGTTGGTTTTGCTGCCGGACACGAATGGGTTTGCTGCCAGGAGGTAGCGTAGAGGCCGGTCCGCGGCTTTGCTGATGCCGATGCGTGGAGTGATCCGGATGCCGCGTGGGCGAAAGCCGTCTTCTCCAATCCACAAGCTGGAACGCGGGGAAGTGAGATCACAGCCGTTATCGCGAAGACGGGTGATGCCGAAGGCTTCGGCCAGGCGGCCGGGGCCGCTGGTTAGTTTGCGAAGGTCGCGGGGACCTTGCAGGGTAATGCCTCGCGCGTGTGCCATCGCTTCGATTCCGACGAGCGGTTCCAGCGCTCGAAAGAGGACCGCTCCAGCTTTGCCCTCGCGTTCGCAGGAAACGTTGAGGCAGTAGTGATTCCCATAAATGAAATAAACGTAGGCGAAGCCAGCGGGACCGAACAGAACGGATGTGCGGGCGGTGTTGCCGGCGGCGGCATGGGCAGCGGGGTCGCCTTCTCCGAGATAAGCTTCGACTTCGACGATGCGAGCCGAGAGGAAGAGGCTTGAAGAGTTGCGCACCAGGACCTTGCCGAGAAGTTCACGGGCTACGCGCCGTGGGCTGCGAGCAAAGAATGCGCGATCCAGAGGATCAGGGCTTGGATTCAAGCTTTCGCGCATTGGTGATATTTTCGGGCTTATCGTCGACAATCTCGCCTAGGCTGCGCCTTTCGCCGATTCCTTCAAGTAGGCGAGCACCTCTACCGCGTGGCCTTCCGGCTTGACTTTGGAAAAGATGTGCAGGATTCTGCCGTCCGGTCCGATTACGAAAGTGGTGCGAACCACGCCCATGACTTTCTTGCCGTACATGTTCTTTTCCTGTACGACGCCAAACGCGTCTGCGACTTTTTTGTCGGCATCCGCCAGCAGGGAGAAGGGTAACTTGAATTTGTCCTGAAACTTCTTTTGCGCCTTGGGCGTGTCTGGGGATATGCCAAGTAACACGGCGCCGGTTTTCTGCATCTGTTTGTAGGTATCGCGAAATTCACAGGCCTCGACGGTGCATCCCGGAGTATCGGCGCGAGGATAGAAGTAAAGCACCACCACTTTGCCGCGAAGGCTTTTCAGCGAGATTTCTTTTCCATTCTCGTCCTGCAAGCTAAACTCGGGAGCCTTATCATTGATGTTCATGAGCAACTCATTTCTTGGGAAGTCAGGGGAAGCGGCGTCTGGCACTTCGGCATTGGCCGGGCGAAGGAGCGGACGTCCGATCCCCAGAAAACTCTTATACCGCGGATTTGGGCCGATCGTCATTGTTATTCTAGCGCTGTCTGTCTTCGCGCTTCAACAGAGCATGGCGCAGGGAAGGCCGGAGCTCAAGCGGCCAGAAGACGCTACGCAGGAAAAGCCCACTGAGACTAAGAAGAAAAAAAATGAGAAAGGGCCGCGAGCGGTAGGACTCTTGCAGCTCAGCAGTGGCAAGGCCACCTTAATCCCGATCGCTGTTCTGATCGATGGAAAGTTTCACGATGCCAGCATCTACAAAGCTGATCCGGTGCCGATGGCGCTGGAAGGCGGCACGGTTTACGAGGTCGAACAGACGGGCGAGTCGCAGGGACTGTTTACGGTCAACGGGGCGCTGCATAGCAAGAGGCCTGACGCCACGAGTCCGTGGCTAGGGTCAGGATCTTACGTTCTGAACGGAGCCGAGCCCGCGAAGAAGACACACAAAGCTGAAGACATGCCAGTGGGATTGGATAATAGCACTGACGCTCCGCCGCGGCTGACCAGGGGGAGTGAATCGAAAACGCCGGCGCCTTCCGGCCCGGGTTCTGCATCCACACCCGGCAGTCCGCCAGGAGCGGGATCCGAGAAGCCTGGGACGTCGCAGCCGGCGAACGGTTCGTCTGCTGGGGCTTCTGGGAAAGATGCTGAGACGACGACGACAGCATCGACTCCGGCTGCGGATCAAGGTGCTAAGGGGCAGGCTGCGCCTGGACAAGCGTCGCGGAACCAAACATCTCAAGGTCCAGCATCTCAAAGTCCAGCATCTCAAACGTCTTCATCTCAAGGTTCGTCGACTGAGGGTTCGGCGTCACAGGGGCAGGCTTCGGGGAACTACTATCGTCCGACGCTTCGCCGAGGTAAGCCGACGGACACAGCGCCGCAGGAAGAAGAAAACACGCCGAAAGTGAATAAGGGCGCTTCGCCAGCGACGGCGGACGCGGCCACTCAAGCACCGGTGCAATTGGTGCCGGCAATTTCCGATGCTGGCGGGCCTGATGCGCAATCGTACAAGTTCTTCTGGAAAGAAGGCGAAGAAGATGAGCGGCGCCAACAGATGCTTGCGCTGGCGGCGGATGAAGTGCGGGCCTATGTGACAGCGCGAGAGAAAGGGGCGATTCCGGCCAAGCCGCCTGCGAAGAATGCTGGTGTGAAAGCTGGTCCAACGGCCCATAAACCGGCGGCAAAGCCAGTGCAGCCTATGTTTGAGAACATTCAGTTTCACGCCTTCGATGTTTGGAAGAACGGCCAAGTGGTGATGATCTTGTGCGCCGAAGCGCATTTACCTCCCACGACAGGGGCGTCTGCAGCCCCGGAACTCTACGACGTTGCAATCGCGGCGAGAACCGATATTTACGGCAACTTGCGAAAACTGTATTCAGGTGTGACCGACAAGTTTCACCTGGACGTGACTCCGCGTCTGGAACTTATTGACGCGGTGGATGCGGATGGAGACGGTCGCGGGGAGTTGTTGTTCCGTGAGACGACGGACGCGGGCAGCGGATATGTGATTTACCGGGCGACTGCGGACAAGCTATGGAAGATGTTTGACAGTCTGGGGGCGGAGTAGGGAAAATCAGTTCTCAGTTCTTCAGTAAATTGCGCGATCTACGCAGGGAATTGACGGGCCTAGGTTTTCGCAGCCCTAGGTTTCAATTCCGACGTAGCAAACCCGGCCAACCAGGTAGTCGGAAGCTGATTTGCCTTCTTCCATGTTCATGATCTCGATGGGATAAGCCTGGTTGTGTGGACGAAGGATGAGTTGATTGCCCGCAGTCTCCACATATTTCACCGTGCAACTCCCGTCTTTGAGCACAGCGTACATATTGAACTCGCCCTTGCGATAGGGCTTGAGTGAGTTGTAGTGGCGGTCGATCAGGAGTGTGGCTCCAGGCAGGAGGCGGGAGTACATACTCATGCCTTCGCGGGCGTCCGCCTTGATGAGGACGAAGCGCTCCCATGGTTCGCGATCACCTTCGATTTCCGGTTTCAGTTTTTTAAGAAAGCTTTTCTTGAACTTCAGAATTTCTTTGACGTGCATGCTGGTGAGAAGAGGGTGGGTGGCAGCGATGGTTGCATCAGTCAGCAGGACATTTTGGAATTCGTCGTCGCTGGGAGGCAGGATCGAAGCCCGCTTGTTGACCTCGGAGGGATCGAGCAGATCAAGGACCGAAAGATGCTGGACGGCGAGTACCCGGTCCATCCCCTCAAGACTTAGGCCGCGCTTGCGATTCAGGAAGTTGGAAATGTGGGCCTGTTTAAAGCCGGTCTGCTGAGCCAGGCGGAGGCCGGTCAGATCGCCGTCATCAATTCGTTCCCAAAGAGCATTGCGCAGGTTCTCTTGCAGCACGCGGAATTTCATGGTTTGGAGTATAGCACGCGGTATATAGCACTGTGCTATTCGGCAGCGTTTTCCACAGCCGCATTGGTATAACGACCTTGACTGCGAAACTTAGGAGCTATACGATTGCAACGTTCTATAACCCAAGTAGTTTTCAGAGATTATTTATCCATGAACAACGTGGACAACTACAACGAAGGAAAGAACTTTATCGAGTTCCGCCGGAAAGTGCGGGCTGCCGAGGTGCTTTCCGCAGCTATGGACCACTTGTTGAAGACGCTGCACTTCAGCGGTCGGATCTCGGTGGTGGTACAGAACGGCCAAGTGCTCAAGTCAGGCTATGAAGAAGGGTTTTTTCGTCAGAGCCAAACCGGTTCCCGACGGGAACAAGGGACCGCGGTCGAACCATAGCAAGGGGCAATCAGCTTACAACTTTGCCGTGGGCGCGCAAGGCGACAAGGTCACCCAGTAGATTCAACAATTAAATAGCTCAAGCAGGCCATCGTAAAAAGAAACGAGCCCTGCGTTCGGAGCCGCTTGAAGAGCGGCTACTGGCGCAGGGAATTTTTTTGTGCCGCAAGCATGGCGCAGAGCCCACAGGAGAAATGCAGATGAAGGCAGGGAAAAGCAGGCCCACGAACGATGAGTCTTTGGAGCTGAAGTATTGCGAACGGTGCGGCGGATTGTGGCTGCGTCCAATAAGCAGCGGACAAACCTATTGCGTTGTTTGCTCGCGTGAGATGGCGCAGCTGCCACCCTCCTCGAGCGAGCCGGAAAGAGAGAGGGTGCCGCGCAAACAGCGATCGAAAGTGGATGACAGCGGCTGCGCAGGTTATCGGACCGACATGATCAATCTTGAACCGTTGGGAGGTTTGGCATGACCGAGTTCATTCATTGGATCGAAGCACAGGCGGGCAAAACGGACCCAGCGATTGGGGCAACCACGATGGCGGAATTGATCTCGCCGCAACAAGGTCAGCTCTCCCCGCAGGAGTCGTCCCCGAAGGACGGTTCCTGGCAGGATTTGCCGATAGAGACTCTGACGGCGCGAACGGCAGCCGCAGGTATTGAGGATTTGGAGTTGCGGGAGGAAGAAGATTGGGACCGGGATCCGGACTTGTGGCTCTACCGAAGGAAAACAACCGGGTTGCTGCGGCGGTACATGCAATGGTCGCTGGAGGCAGGACGAGTGCCGTCGCTCTTGGGGCGAGAGTTATTTCGCGCGAAGATTTCGGCGTACACCGCAACCACATTCGAAGCGCGGGTGATCTTTCTGCACGACGTAGAGATGTGCCTGGGACGGTTGAAGGGCTTCGACGGGCAGATTGTCGCGCGCATCCTGTTGCAAGAGTACGATCACGAAGCGGCCGCGCGCATTCTTCAATGTGATCGCAAGACCATTGAGCGCCGACTGCCGGAGGTGATTGATCTACTGAGCGAAGCTTTTTTGAAAGCCGGATTGATGGATCGCCTGCCGGAGACGGTGGAGCAAGCTCTGTGAAACGCGAACGAATGAACATTAACAGCCTGTGGACAAAAGTTGTCAAGGGGGAAGAGGGGCGGTCATTTGCTCAAGTGATTGAAAACGAGGAGAAAATAAAGTCAGAAAAATGTCCCAAACACCGTTTGCAATATGATATAATGGTATTATAGAGTTAAGTAATAAGCAATAGTCACCGAGGGGCGCGCCGAAGAGCGCGCCTTTCGTATTTTGGGGAATAGCTTGATCGTATCGCCCCTCACGCGGTTGAATCCCCCGTTGATTTGCCGGGAGATTTGTGTACGGGCAGTGCCGCGCGATAGGAGAGGGCGTCAGTTGCTTAGTGGAGGCGAGGGTGGGCATAAAGAAGGCGACGGCCAAGAACGGAAGGACAACGAGAGGGTCAGTCCATGAAAATACTGTGCCCACAAAGAAGCCGGTGGACATTGTCCAAGCCCGGGAGAATGTGGCGAACCTGGTAAGAAATTCGGCGGCAGAGATTGCGATGGGGATGATCGAAGGGGCAAAGGCAGGGCAACTGGCATCGGCGAAATATTTGTTTGAAGTCGCCGGGCTGTATCCAGCGACTGAGGAGACGGAAGTAGAGAGGACGGAGGATTCGCTGGCTTACACGCTGCTCAAGCGCATGGGGCTGCCGACCGAACCCGTGATTTCCGAGAACATTGCAGTAGCAGCGGCGCTGACCAGAGGCGCGAGAGATGCCGCGCAGAAGACGGCGAGCGTTCCAGGGAAAGATGGCGGGCGCGAGGACGGGAGAAGTGCGGCCTCAGTGCAGATTACAGAGCGGGAGTCGCGAAGTGGCAGTGATGCCTTAGAATGAAGAGGACCTACGGTACGAAACAGCCAGGACGGCCATCCTCACTATCGATTTCACCGCGGCAGGAGTCGCGTTGGAAGATGCGGGTTGAAAGTGATCCGGCGGATGGTAATTCTGTCCTCAAACTCCTCAGCAAGCTTGGCGCGGGCAAAAACCCCCGCGCCGCACGACGCAAGGCAGGGATGGACATCACATGGGTGACCGACCGGATTGCGGTCGGAGGTGGAATCTGGAACGCGGACAACATGGCGGCCGTGTCGCGTGCGGGGATTACCCACATCATCGACATGCAGATTGAGTTTGACGACACGCCACTGGCGCAGCCGCACGGAATTTCGGTTTGCTGGAATCCGGTGGACGACGACTTCGAGCCCAAGCCGACCGAGGTGTTCGAGCGTGGGGTGGAGTTTGCGATGGGGGCGTTGGAAGAGGAGAGAGCGAAATTGTTTGTCCATTGCGCGGCTGGAGTACATCGAGCGCCGATGATGACGCTGGCGCTGCTAGGCGTGATGGGGTGGGAAGTAGAGGATGCGATGGATTTGATCGAAGGGCGAAGGCCGGCGGCGGATTTTGCCGAAGTTTATGTCCGAAGCGTAGAAAAGTTCTTGAAGGGACGCCGGTAAGGGAGTTGTGATCGAACTTCCGCTTTGTCTTGACGCAGTTCAGGAGACGGAGCGAGACCGTGATGGAAACGGCTTCGCAAGGTCAACTGTGGTGCAAGTTAGCAGAAGTCTTTCGTCTGCGACTGCGGTGGTGCTTCGCATTCGCGAAGCACCACCTTCGCGCAAGATGACAGACCTGGATTGAGGGAGGAAGTATGTTTCAGAGATGCCGCCCGGCGGGGCGGCTTTTTTATTTGGTGCTGGCACTGGTCGTTTCGATATGGAGTGTCCGCGTTTCCGCGCGTGAAGGACTTTCTGAAGCGAGCGCAGGAAAGTCAGCAACTCCCCCAGCGGCGAAGCCAGCTCCGGCAGAACCTTTGCCGCGGGCGGCTTCGCCGTCCCCCCAAAGCGGGCTGACGATGACGAGTGTGGTGGACAACGTTTATTTGGCGAATGGCTCCCCGGCGCAGGGGGTTCTTGTGATTACCTGGCCGGCATTTTTGACGGCGAACGGGACGGCGGTAGCTCCTGGAGTGTTGAATGTAACGCTGGGAACGAACGGCGCGCTGAATGTGGAACTGGTGTCGAACGCAGGAGCTACGCCGGCGGGCGTTTATTTTACTGTTGTCTATCAACTTGGAGCTGGTGAGGTACGAACCGAATATTGGGTGGTACCTACAAGTTCTCCAGCGACGCTGGCGCAGGTGCGAACCACGCCGGGATCGGGGACGGCGACTCAACCTGTGTCGATGCAGTATGTAAACACGGCGCTGGCGGCGAAAGCGAATGACAGCGCTGTGGTGCATCTTGCGGGGACAGAAACGGTGACTGGAACCAAGAGTTTTGTTGCGCCTCCGAATGTTCCGACGCCGGTGGGCACGACGGATATCGCGAACAAAGCATATGTAGATTCTTCGGTGGCAACAGTAGGAGCGGGGAATTTTCTGCCGACTGCGGGTGGGGCGATGACGGGGCCGCTGACTTTGAGCGGGAATCCGACGGCGCCCTTGCAAGCGGCAGCGAAGCAATATGTGGACGCGAGCGCGGCGGCGAAGGCTAATTTGGTAAGCGGCTTGGTGCCGACGAATGAACTGGGAAGCGGAACGGCTTCAGGGTTGAACTGTTTGCTGGGGAGCGGGGCGTGGGGTCCATGCGGATCGAGCGCGAACGCGACGGCAATCCAAAGCGTGCCGGTAGCGTCGAGCGCGCCCGCGAACGGGCAGGTGTTGGCGTATTCCTCGACCGCAGGGCAGTATTCGCCTGTGACTCCCAGCGGAGCGCCGGGTGGAGTAGTGAGTGGACCTGGAGCCAGTCAGAACATCGTCCAGCCAGTGGGGACTCAGTTAAGCGTAAATAATCTGAGCGGGATTCGTTATGTGACGGGGACGGATAACTGGAGTGTGAGTCCGAGCGGAAGTCTGACCGGCGGAACGCAGACGACAGTGACGCTCTCCCCTTGTCCGTTGGGAATAGACACGAGCGGGAGCTCGATGTATTTCGTCTACCTCAGCGGACAAGGGACACCGGAACCGGCGATGGTGACGGGCGGAACATGCACGAGCGGAGCCGTTACGGGGACGATCGTATTCACTCCCAAGAACGCGCACGCAGCGACGTACGTGCTTGGGAGCGCATCAAGCGGGATCCAGGAGGCGATCAACGATGCCTGCGGCGTTCCAAATGGAAGCGGGGGGAATCCGAACGCGCGCGTAGTTCTTCCAGCGACGGGTGCGACCGGGAATGCGCTGCCAGTTTATGGATCAATTTTTGGACATTGCAGCCGGGCATTGATTGAAGGAGATGGAACGCTGCTTTCCTGCTCAACCCGCGACCGCTGCGTGGTCCTGGGTGATTTGGCGAACTCGAATCACTACGGCGGTATTACTCTGCGGGGAGTGAACATGACCTCGACCGTGAACGCTGATGGATGCCAGATCACGAATACGCAGCGGCTATCGAATGTAGTCACGATCACGGTAGCATCAGGGTGCAGCACGATTCAGACCGGGGATCTGGTGAATATTAACTTCACCGACTTGCCAAGCTATTGGGGAAGTCATGGGCCGGTTACGGTTTCTGGAACCTCCATTACTTATAGCCAGACGGGGGCAAACCTGGCATCAGTGGCAAGCCCGGGGACGATTGCGATTCAAAATGCTGCAATCGAGGACAACGCTCTCCCCGGAACAATGGAAAACATCAAATACAGTTCGGCGGGCGGGGGAAAATTCAACCAGTTTTTTGTGGTCGACAACGACCAGGCATCGACGATTCGGAATTTTGACAACGGGTCAAATCCGCTATTGTGCACGGCCAACCATTGCGGATCGTTTGTCTATTCGGCGGGAACGACGGCGGCCACTCCGGTGCTTTGGCTGGACAAGCTGAATATCGGCGCGCAGTGCGGCGGAAATGGAGTGACCGTTTATGCGAACAACAGTACTCATATTACCGATAGCGTGATTCAGGGCTTTGGGATGTGGGGGGTATACACTTCCACGATTTTAGGAAGCTTTGGCGGAACGCAGATCGATAACGTATACAACGAGGAAGGTGCGGGGCCGTGTCCGAACCCTTACTTCGGAAATACATTTAGTGCTGCTGGGATCATTTATTCGTCGGGAGGCGCTCCATTGCTGGTGAGAGGCGGGGAGCAACCGAACGGGTGGATGCCCGAGTTCGCGAATACAGGTTCGACTCAATACGACTATTACGTCGTGGTGCATGATTCGACGGGGGGTACAAGCTATCCGCTGTACGCAGGCTACGCGCTTAGCAGTGGGAGCGGAAGTATTACAGTGCAGTGGCCGCACGTTGCGCCGCTGGGGACTGTGACCTACGACCTGATGCGTATGACACCGGGCACGTTGGGGGCGGATGGCATTGTGTTTCCAGTACAAGGGGCATGCAGCGGCGGAAGTCCGACGGCTTGCGGCAGCGTGGCGATTAACCTGGCACAGTGCAGCGGATTGGTTTGCACTTACACGGATAGTGCCGCGGCCAGTACTGCGAGCTACGCGATTGCCACACCGAGTTGGTTCCCCACGCTTAATTTCTGGCCGGGAGGGCTGGTGTTGAATGGGATTGGGACGCAGAACGCGGGTAACCTGCCTTCCGCGTTCCTGGATACGGACCAAGGAAGCGCCAACAGTTCGGCATGGATTTCAGTCGCGGGCTTCTTGCGTCCGACAATTTATGCGCGTCAGTGCTCCGGTGGAGCGCAGGTAGCCTACGGGGGAGCGTGGATTCAGTGTCTGGATGGGGACAGTCATGGGAACTCGTTTGCGCCGGTTGGTGCTCTGCTGTTGAACAGCGGTCCGAATGCGGGTAACCAGACGGCGGGACTCAAGGGGAGATTGAACTTTGCGATGTCCCCGGGAGATGGCATCAATCAATCCCACATCATAACGCTGGTGGATTCGAATCCTGCGAAGACGCTGGCAACGACATTGAACCGTCCTCCGAACGATGCCGCCGACACTTACATCGGACTGGATCAGAGCGCAGGGGGCAGCCCGCGGAATTTGGCGCAGCTTGCATTTGGGGCTCCGGTAGCGATTTCATCCTACATAGGAAACGCAGGGGATAACGTCAGCTTTCTGGAGCGGCTTACTGCTGGGGGGAAGACGTTCAATGTCCCCGTGACGGTCAATGGAAACTTGACGGTAACGGGAATCTGCACCGGTTGCGGCGGAGGCGGTGGAACGGGGACGGTGAACAGCGGAGCTAGCGCGCAAGTAGCAATGTATCCGGCGAATGGAGCAGCAGTGAGCGGGGATGCAGGGCTGACGGATAGCGGCTCTACGTTGAACTATTCGGGAAGCAACGGAATCTCAGCGGTGGCAGGCAACTTCAGCGGGAACGTGACGGTCAACGGGCAGCTGCTGGTAGCAGGACCGTGGATGGTGAGTTCACCGATTCCCGGGTCGGCGATGGCGGCGGCGGGAGCGGGGATATCGGCCCTGGGAATCTCGAACGACGGAAACTTCTATATTTCGGCTAGTGCAGGGACGCCACAGAAAGTGGCGACGACGGCGACGAGTTCCTATTTTTCGAATCTCTTCCAGGAAGATGCGAATGACCTCGGAGAGTACAACGGGACGAATGCACAAAACCTGCACATATATTCCAGTTACATCAATAGCTCGACGTGGCAACGGACGTCGCTGGGGTTCGACGCGACGGATAGCTATGCAGTATTACGCAGTGAAAATTCGACATCCGGAGCAGCGCCAGGATTGGGTTTCTGGGTCAACAGTGGGCTGAAGTGGGTGATCGATCCGAGCAGCAACCTGAAGCCGTGGGCCGATCAGACATACAACGTGGGGACGTTCAACCCGGCCGGAAGCGGCACCGGATTGAGGCCGGGGACGGTTTACGCGGCGGGGAGTCCTACGAGCAACAGCGGATTCGAGCTGGGAAAATTCGCCAATGACAGTTACGAGATTTGTAACGACACGACGAATGGGACGATCGTGAATGGGCTGGCTGTGCTCACTGCGGCCGGTTGCGCGGCGAAGTCTGCTAGTGCGCTGACCAGCGGGGCTATTGGAGTGGTAATTGGTAACGCTGGAACCTCGGGAGTGGCCACACTGGCGCATGACGGGTACGCGTATTGCAGCTTCGATGCGACCGCAACTGTCGTCGGCGACTACGTTGTGCCCTCAAGCACGGCGAACAGCGGGTTTTATCCGTTGTGTCACGATGCAGGAGCGACGCAGCCGACGGGGACGCAGGTATTGGGGCGCGTGATGCAGCCGAGTTCGGGGGGCACGACGGTGCAAATGTTCCTCGGTATGCCAGGTTCCAATGTCAGCACCAGCGCATCGTATTCGATCCCGTGGTTTACAGCGAACACAACGGGAACGGCAATTGCGTTCTCCAGCACCGCAAATAAAGCGGAGTTGTGGGGCGTGGTGTTAACGCTTCCCCTGAGCACTACGCAGGTCACGTATTACGTTTCGACAGCGGACAACACGAGCAACACGTACGACATTGGAGTGCTGAATAGCTCGGGGAACATCGTTGCGCACGTTGGGAGCACAGCGGGAACGGTGTTCGCGGCCAGCGTGGGCTGGAAGACCTTGAGTTGGGCCGCGAGCGCGACTCTGGAGCCGGGCAAGTACTATTTGGCGGTCACCAGTAGCTGCACGAGTTCCTGCGCGCAGATTTACGGTGGGAGTTCGGCTGGGTTCACCTTCGTAGGTGGGCCGGGTGGGACCGCGGAGAGCGTAACAGCGGGTGGGGTGCTGAATAATGGAATCACTATTCCGGCGGATAATCCGACGGAAGCAACGATCATGGCGTGGGAGATTCATTAAGGTTCGGGGCGGGCATGAGCAAGGGCTTACGAGCTGCGCTCGTATGGACAGCCCCTTCGGCTTCGCTCAGGGCAGGCTTGGGCGGCCGTCCCCACATGAGTTGTATTAGTTCCGCTGTCCCGCATGAGTTGTATGAGTTCCATGCACATTCCTACAGTTCCAAGAAGGAGAACATCATGAGCAACAGCATCAACCCTGAGGCGGCACAACCAGCCACGACACAAGCGTTTGAGCAGAGCGATCGAAACCCGACGGTAACGAAGTGGGGCGGAAGGGGTGCCGGGGGTGGGCAGATCAACGCTCCGGCATCTTCGAAGAGCATGGTGACGCAGCCTGGACCGGCAATCTCTCCTGATGCAGGGCTGCAGAACTATGACACAGGAGACATCGCGGATGGGGTTGAGGACGACGCTGAACGAGAGGGATAGCTTGGGGCGTTAGAGTTCACGCTCCAAGAACATATCGATCCAGAGCCATTGGCGAAAGCTGGTGGCTTTTTTTGTTGTGGCAGGAAAGCCTACACCACCAAGATACGAAGTTGCACGAAGGAAGTTTTAAAAACATGAGACGAATTCTTGTCATCGCGCTGCTGATGAGCCCATTGGGGACTCAGATCTGGGGGGTGCCCGCGTTCGCGACGACTTACTACGTGAGTTCCAGCACGGGGAGTGATGCGAATAGCGCGACCTCTGCCTCGACGCCGTGGCAGACGATTGCGCACGTCAACGCGCAGACATTTCAGCCGGGGGATTCGATTCTATTCAAGCGGGGGGATGTTTGGAACGAGAGTCTGGCACCTGCTTCCTCGGGCACTTCTGGAAGCCCGATTACCTTTGACGCTTATGGCACGGGGACGGCGCCAAACTTAACGGGATATTATGTGGTGCCATCTTCAGCATGGGTGCTGGTGACTGGGAATGCATGGAAGGCGCCATTGCCCGCGACTTACAGCACAATCAACTTTTGTTTATTCGGATCTATCTGGGGGCAGAAGGTCGCGGCGGCGACGGCGAACCTGACGGACCAATGGGACTTTTATCTGGCCAACGGTTATGTGTACGTTTACGCCCAGACGAATCCCAGCACTTTTTATAATGAACCGATTGTGCCGATGGCATTAAGCAATGTGCCGGTGATTAATATCAACGGGCAATCATGGCTGACCTTCCAACATTTTCTGGTGAACTGGTTCGATCAGTATGGCGTTTACGTGCAGGGGACCAGCGATCACCTGATATTCGCGAACATAGAAGCTGACTCGATGATTCCCCAAGGAACGCAGCCTCTTGGGTTCTACGTGAATGAGAGTGCGCCGGGGCCGGGCGATATCAAAATTTACAACGCGGAAGCGCACATGAATTACGACGGATTCCGCTTCGACGGGGCGGCGACTGCCATCACGATGGTGAACGACAAGGCGTATGCGAATCGTGATGGAGCGTTGGTAGATAACACTTCATCGGTCACATATTCTCATTGTCACTTTTATGCGTCGAGCCTAGCGGTGGCGGGGTCCACGGATGTGCTGTGGACGAGCGGGAGCGGGCCGACGGCGGGAGTGGGGAACATTGCAGCGGATACGGCGCCGGCGGTTCAGGTGTATCAGAGGTATCCGGCCCAGGTGACGTTGACGGTTGACGATGCGGGGATGACACCCAATGCGGATACTTACTACGCGAGCACGGTGTTGCCAATTGCGGATGCGGCGGGAGTTCCCGTGGGAGCGGCGATTACGGTGGGATATCCGCTGGCGCAGACTCTGGTGTCCGAGTTCCAAGGTTGGATCAATGCGGGACGGGATGTGACTTCGCATTCGATGTCCCACACTTATTACACGAACACGGATTCTCTGGATATTCAATACTCGGGAAGCGGAACGGCGGCTGCGCTGAGCATCAGCGGTAAGACGCTGACGATCACCGTGACGGGTGCGAGCGACAGCGTTAGTTACAACCTGGCACAAGGACAGCCGCAAGGGACGGTTTTCGGACTGCAGCAGGCGCTGACGGCGACGGGAAAATTTACGACCTCGTACCTGACGCCGTGCCAAGGGCCATACGGAACCGGATGTTCGGCGTATACGGCGCAGGCTTTGCTGACACAGGATCTGGCAGATGTGAGCGGGCAGGATGTGAAAACGTCGGTCTACCACCTACTCCTGGATGTTACGCGACTTACAACGGATGAGATTACATTGTCGCGAAACTGGATGACTACAAATCTGACGGGACTGCCGGCAACACCGGTGTATGTGTATCCCGGTGGATATGAGACGACGGCGATGCAGGGGATTACAGCGGGCGTGCCTTATGCGGGAGCACGCGGAGCGCTGAAGCAAGATCTGGGGGTCAAGGATACGTACGCGGATGGATTTAACCTGCAGAACATTACGAGTTTTGGAGTGAATCCATCGTGGATGGGGTTACAACCGGCGGTTTTGAATCAGAAGATTCAGGCTCTGGTATGGAAAGAGGCGGTGTGGGGAGTGCCATGGGGAATCTTCTGGCATTGGAATGCGTCGACCGAAAGTGGCGAATTAAGCGCGACGGAAGTCACGAATCTTATTGGGGATTTCAAGACGAATGGTGCGACGATCCAAACGAATACGGGACTGGTGAAGTGGCTAATGGGCGGGACGCAGGAGACTGGCACCGATGGGAATTATTATTACGCGCGGCCGGCGATCAGCACGGCACTGGACTTCCGGCCGACGAAGAATTCGCCGGTAGTAAATGCGGGGCAGAACCTGGGATCAGCGTATGCGCTCGACATCAATGGAGTAAACCAGAACAGTTACGGGAACGGCTGGGAAGTTGGAGCACACGTGTACCAGGGCTACGCCGTTTATGGCGAAGGCGGCGGAGCGGGAACGTCCAAGATCGGTGGCACGCCGAAGGTACTTCTTCTGGCGACGCTGCCTCAGGTTTGGGTGAACAGTTACGAAGGAGACTCTCTTTTCACTTACGAACTTTCGTTGCCGAGCACGTGGGTGACGGGCCCGGCGCCGACCTGCACGTTCCACGCGCCGTACTGGACGGGATCCGCGACAAACGCCGGTTTGCAGTCGGCAATCAACGACATCGAAGCTTGCCGAACGGCGACAGGTGTGGGCATCAAGCTGGACATTCCACCGGGCCTGTACACGTCCGCGGCAGGACTGGTCATTCCGCAATCGAGCAATGCGCTGGCATCGTCATTCCTGATTCTTGACTCCACGCAAGATTCGAGTTTGCCGAACGGCACGACCGTGTGCAGTCACGGGATTCAGGACAATCTAGCAACCTCGGCCGATCCGGGAGTTGAGAACGCCGACTGCGCAGGGGATACGATGTCGTACCAGTTGGGCACAACAGTGACGAATATTTCCGCCGGAGCATTCACGCTGGCCAATGGCACCGCGACCAACACCTCGAATTACGACGACGTGCAGTACATGTGGACGCTGGAGTGTTCAGGGACGAATTGCACATCCCTAATCACCTGCAGCCCCGTAGGAAGCTCGTCAACTTCGCTTCCTCCGGTGTGCGCGGCTACAACCATCGCCCCGGACCACTGGCTGATCGAAGACGCGGAAATCCGAATGCAGGCAGGAAACACGGGGTCCCAAAATATCGTCAGTTTAGTGCCGACCAATACAGAGACCTCGGCCACGCAACTGCCCACCCACATTCATTTCCGAAAAGTCTGGATTCATGGCGACTGGACAACGCTCGCGAACGGGGCCAATTCGGTGTCGGATGACATCGTGTTATCGTGCGTTTACTGTTCCATCCTCGATTCGCAGATGAGCGAATCGCTTCGTCCTGGCGGCGAAGGGCACGCGATCTACACCAACTATGGCTACCAGTTGAAGATCAACCACAACTGGATTGAGGGTTCCTCGATTGGCATGATTTCCGGCGGCTTCAGCGGGGCGGGGCCGAGTATTCCAGGATTAGCCGCACATTCCGATGTGGAGGAAAGGCGGAACCGCTATACGTTCCCGTGGAACTGGCTCGGCGTGGGCACGATCAGCGGAAACTCGCATGGTTGGAATGGATCGAGCATCGTGCGCAAGAATGCCGACGAACTCAAGGTAGGACAGAGAATCTTGCGCACGGGCAATATCCTCGAAAACATCGACAACTCCGGCGGCCAGTTGGGAGTAAATCACGACATCAAGAACGAAAACTCTTCGACTGGTGTCGGCTCGAATTACAACACAATGACCACCGACGTAACCGAAAGCTACAACATCTTCCGCAACGATTGCATGGGCATGGAAACGGTGCGCTCGATCGCTCCGACGGGAGTAGGGGGCGGCTCGGCTTCGGTGGTCAACCGCGTCGACGTCAGCCAGAATCTTTTCTACAACGAAGCGCCCACAAATTTCGGCTGCTCGGGCGTAAATCAGGGAATCCTGCTCAACTCTGGCGGCCTGGAGTGGCAGGGAACGGTTACAGAAAATGCGGCTGGTACGACGGCCACATTTGTGGCTAACTGTTCCGTCGATCAAGGCGGATGCATCGGGCAAATTAGCTCGGGGACTGTAAACACTGCGGGCACCGGCTGCGTCGCCGGCGGCGGGATCACGATCAGTGGGCCAAACCTGGCGGGCGGCTTTCAAGCCAGCGCGACCACCAGTTGTACATCAGGCGGAATCTCTGGCGTGAATATCACTTTCCCTGGCTCGGGGTACACGTCCGTCACAGCTACTCCCGTGAATGGCACCGGCACGATCACGCTGAACATTAACGCGACTTCGACGCTCCCGACAACCGGGGCGCAAGTCCTGAACATCAACGCAGGCGATCCGGTGTCGGTTCGGCAGTGCTCGTCCGTTACGGCCTTCAACTCCAGCCTAAACTCTCTGAATGGGCATCAGTATCCCACTCCGCGCGGACCCTTGGCGACCGCCGGTTCTGCCGCATGGACAGGAACACCGATCACGGGAAACCTAACCGTGACTTATCCCTGGACGGGGACCGGAGGAGCGAGCGATACGGCAGGCTATTGCAAAGTGACCAGCATTCAGGGTGGCCCCGAGAACTTCGTTTTTACCCATAACACGGTCGTCAGCGCGTCGGTCAACGCCCTCGTATCCTCGGGGAATAACGTCTCCGAACCTCCTGAGGGTCCGAACTACGAGATGAACACCGACTTACGGGACAGCATCTTCGTTGGCGGGCCTTTGAGCAATCCGAGCACCGGCGGCTCCTCCAACGCTTCGGTGAATTTCAACTTCGATACTTCGACGCTGACGCTGGATCACCTGGTGTGGCCTGGGCAGAGTTCATTTACGGCTTACTGCAACAACCCTTCTTACTCCTGCGGCACGCCGACGATGTACTTCCCGGCCACACCGTACTGCACCGGTGCGACTGCAACATCTTCCTGTGTTGGGTTCGCAGGAGCGATGAGCACGTCGTCGATGCCGATCGTGCTGCCCGATTATCACAACTTTGCGCTCCGGTCAGACAGCGTGTTCGCGGTGGGAAACTCACAAGAGGCCTCCGACGGGACGGCGATGGGACCGAACATTGCAGCCATCGACTCGGCTGAAACGCAGAACATCTATGTTTGCCAGACGAACTGCGGTGGCACAGGACCGTACCTCGACTCGCCCGCACCTCCGATTGCGAAGAGCTTTTTTGGGGAACACGTGAATGTGACGACAGATCCATTCCCTACTATATCGTTCGGTGCCTATCGAAATCTGACAGGGCAGACGGACTGGGCGGACATTGAAACCGCGAGCGGAACCTACGGGTTCACGAAACTTAACGGCTGGTTGTCGAAGGCTGCGACCTCTGGCGTGGATGCCCTGTACACGTTTTTTCGGACGCCAGCGTTTTATTCCTCGAATCCCACTGGAAGCTGCACAGGGGCAAGTACAGGAACCTGCTATCCGCCGACCGACATTGCCTCAAGCTGCACCAATGTAAATACTTTGAACGACTGTGATGGAAAGACGGATGGCACGGACCAGCACTTCAAGAACTTCGTGACCGCATTCGTGGGGGACGTTGGCACCCAAGTCAGTTTTTACGAAGGGTGGAACGAATATAACCAGACCTGGGCCGGAACCACGGCGCAACTGTTGCGCATGATGCAGGATGCCCGCGCCATCGTGCTGGCGGCCAATCCGTCTGCAAAATTCCTGAACCCATCGGTCGTTTTCACTTACAACCCGACTACATGGGCAACGAATCTCACGCCCTGGACCACTCTGATGTCCACCAGCGGGATGGATGCGGTGACGGACATCATTAATATCCACGGCTATACGTTGAACACGCCGTCGAGCCTAAGTGTGGCGGAACTTGAGGTGCCGTTGGTCACGGGAGTCCGGGCAACGCTGGATGTTGCGAATAGCACGAAGCCTCTCTGGATTTCAGAATTTGGCTGGGGCGCCAGCATGACGAACGGCTTCACTGACTCCGATCAGAGGGCAGCATACGTGTCACGGGCGGAGATCATTGCAGCGTCCCTCGGCGCGCAGCGCACTTACTGGTTTGGCTGGGATGAGGGGAATGGAGCTGGAACGCTATGGTGGGCGAACAATACCGATTCGGAGGGCTGCAACGGCACCGGCGTGGCAGATGCCGGCGGGTATCTGTGCGAAGCGGGCGCTGCCATGCAAACAGTTTATAACTGGCTGCTTCATGCCAGGCCGCAAGGCAGTTGCGGTGGCCCAGCGTATCCCTCGCTAGGAGTGTGGTCTTGTTTATTTACGCAGGCGGGTACAGGCGAGGTGGCAGAGATCGTCTGGGATTCCTCCCAGACTTGCATTGTCGGGAGCTGCACCACAAGCACGTACAGGCCGAGTCCGAGTTATACCCATTACTCCAACCTGGCGGGGCAAACGACAGCAATTAATGGTGGGGTGGTGCAAATCGGGGCGAAGCCGATTTTACTGAATTAGGTTGTTAATCCGAAAAAGGGAATAGCAAAAAAGGCGGGCGGGCACGGTGAAAGCCGTGCCTTTTCGTTTGTGGATGTGAAATCAGACCGGAGGACAATCATGAAGAACACGACGATTAGAAGGGCATTGATGGTGTTGATGTTGGGCGGAACACTCATCTGGATGGCCTGTACGACTGCGTGGATTGGCGAGGCGGAGCAGATTGTGGCCGTGCTGATCCCGGCGACGGTGAACCTCGTGACACTGGCAGCGACGCTGCAGGGGTCGAACGTTTCTGCTGCGGACTTCCAGACGATCCAGAGTGCCGGCGCACAGGCGGGAGCAGACCTGCAACTCATGCAGTCGTTGATCGCACAATATCAAAATGCGGAAGCTGCGGCGAAGCCGGGGCTACTCAACCAGATCCAGGCGGCGCTGCGAGCCGTGCAATTGACGCTAAATGGTCTGCTGCCGGCACTGCATATCAAAGATGCGGCGTCGCAGGCGAAGATCACGGCTGTGGTGGGGATACTGATTTCGGAGGCAGAGTCGGTGGCGGCCATTGTACCGCTGGTGAGCGGAAGCGCATCGCCGGAGATGGCAGCGATGGCTGCAAGGCAAGTGAAGAGACAGCCTCCGCTAAGTGCGAGCGAATTTGTGACTTCGTATAACGCGACAATGAGCGCGAAGAGCGGGAACTCCGGATTGGACCATGCCACAGCAGGACTGAGGATTCATGTGCACGGAAAGTTCTCGCGCTGGGCCAGTGCGGGGCTGTTGAAGTAATGGAGGAAGTGTAGCGGGAAGAGCGAGGAGAGGCCAAACCGTGGAGGACGATCTTAATTTACTGCAGCAATTTGGACCATTTCTGGACCGGCAAGTAGGGGAGCAGAAAATACGGGACTGGCTGATTGCGAGACTGCTGAAAATTCGTACGAAGGATGGCGGGACCAAGCTGTTGCGGTTGAATCGAGCGCAGCGTGAGTATTCGAGGAGATGCGGCAGACAGAACATCGTGTTGAAGGCGCGGCAGGTAGGAATTACGACGTATGTTGCGGCACGATTCTTCCTGCAAACAATCACACGACCAGGAACTCTAACCGTGCAAGTAGCGCACAGTCAGGAGTCGGCAGAGACAATTTTCAACATTGTGAAGCGCTTCTGGGAGAACCTGCCCGAAGCGATGAAAGGAGCGCTTGTGAGGTCGCGCTCGAACGTCCGTCAGATGGTGTTTCCGCGGCTCGACAGCGAGTATCGAGTGGAAACGGCGGACGACAACGCGGGGCGGGGGATGACCATCCATAATCTGCATTGCTCGGAGGTCTCCCGCTGGCCCCGCGGTGGGCTGGAGACGCTGGCGTCCTTGAGGGCAGCGGTGGTTCCAGGCGGCGAGGTCGTTCTGGAATCGACCCCGAACGGGGCGAGCGGCGTGTTCTACGCAGAGTGGCAGCGGGCCAACGAGACTGAGTACACGCGGCACTTCTTCCCCTGGTGGTTTGAGGAGAGCTATCAAGAAATAGTCGAGGAGGAGAAGATGCTGCTGCCAACTCTGGAAGAGAGCGAGTTGATGGAACAGCATGGACTGAGCGCGGGACAGGTTGGATGGCGCCGCAAGCAATGGAAGACGCTGCTCAGCCTGGCAGGCCAGGAGTATGCCGAGGACCCGAGTTCTTGCTTTCTGGTTTCTGGTGAGTGCGTGTTCGAGCTGGCAGCCATTGAAAAGGCGGCAGCGTCTGCTGCGAATCCGATGGTAGTGGAGGACAACGGAAGGCTTTCGATCTGGTTCCCTCCGCAGAAAGGAAGACGGTACATCCTAGGAGTAGACACCGCGGGCGGAGGGTCAGATGGCGACTATGCCTGTGCGGAGGTTGTTGAGCGGAATATGGGAATGCAGTGTGCGGAGCTGCATGGTCATTTCCCTCCCCTTGAACTGGCGCACCGTGTGGCGGAACTGGCTCGGAGATACGAGGGAGCGCTGGTGGCAGTTGAGCGAAATAATCACGGAGCCGCGGTCCTGGCCCACCTGACTTACTCGGAGTACGAAAACCTTTTCGAAAAAGATGGTCAATTGGGATGGCTGACGTCCGCAGCAAGCCGTCCGGCGATGGTTGAGAACATGGCGAGGATGCTGATGTTAAAGCCGGAGTTGTTCCAGAGTTCGAGATTGCTGGAAGAGTGCAGGACGTTTGTGAGGCGGCCGGACGGAAATGCGGCTGCGGCCGAGGGCGCGCATGATGACTGCGTGATGGCGATGGCGATTGCATTGGGAGTACGCCGGGAAGACGCCGGACGAGGATTGAAGAAAATAGTGAGGATGGCGAGTCTGGAAATGGGGCTGCCGCCAGACGGGAGTTCAGATGTCACATCGTAACCTGGGAAGGTTGAGGTAACATGTCTGGCCCAGTGGTGGAGGCGAGTTGGCTTCCAGGCGGGAAGGCGCGCGCCATACTGATTTGGTGGAAGCAGTCCAACACGTGAGAAGAATGCGAGGAGGGGCGCAGGGACATTTGATGCGCTGCTCCGACGGGCAGTTTTACGTGGTGAAGTTTCGAAACAATCCACAACATCTGCGAGTGCTGACGAATGAAATGTTGGCAACGCGACTGGCGGAGCGAGCCGGGCTGCCGGTCCCACGAACGGAGGTTGTTGAAGTTGGCGACTGGCTGGTGGAGCATACGGCGGAGTTGAGCATTCATCTGGCGCATAACACCATCCCGTGCCAGGCGGGACTACAATTTGGTTCGCAGTACGCGGTGAGTCCGCTAGAAGGGCAGGTGTTCGATTACCTTCCGGCGGAGATGTTCGGCCTGGTACGAAATATGGAGACGTTTGCCGGGATGCTGGTGGTCGATAAGTGGACCGGGAACGCGAATGGGCGGCAGGCGGCGTTTTGGCGCAAGTTGCGGGAGAAAAAGTATACGGCGGCGTTCATCGATCAGGGATATTGTTTCAATGCCGGGGAGTGGACGTTTCCGGATTATCCGCTCCGCGGAGTGTATGCGCGGAATGAAGTATACGAGACGGTGCGCGGGTGGGAGTCGTTTGAACCCTGGCTCTCGCGGATCGAGAAGATGGAAGGGGATGTGGTGTGGAGTTTGGCAGGCGAAATTCCTCCCGAGTGGTACGGCGGAGAATGGGACGAGTTGGAGAAGCTGGTGCGGACGTTGATTGCGCGGCGAGGAGTGGTGCGGGAGCTGATTGAGGCGTTTCGAGTTTCGCTCCGAAGGCCGTTTCCGGAGTGGAAGGAACAGGCTTAGGCTAAAACCTTTAACACAGGGGGCACTGAGGAACACAGGGTAGAGCGATGGCTGATCGGCGACAGCTTGAATTTTTCCTGCTGCGGTATGTGCCGGACGCGGTGAAGGACGAGTTCGTCAATATTGGGGTGGTGATGGTTGAGGCAGGGGCGAACGGTGGCGGGTTCGCGGATGTGCGGTTCACGCGGGATTGGCGGCGGGTGCGGTGTTTGGATCCGCAGGCGGATGTGGAGATGCTTGCGGCGCTGGAGCGAGAAATTCGCGGGCAGCTGGCGACGACGCATGATCGTGAGGTTTTGCTGCGGCGACTGGAGGACTCGTTTTCGAATGTGATCCAGCTTTCGCAGGCGAAGGGGTGCCTGGCGGAGGATCCGATGCATGAAATCGAGGCAATGGCTTCGATGTATCTGGAATCAACGAGAGTTACAGGGAAGCGCGTTGTGAGCGGGCGGCAGCGGATTTTGGGGAAGATGCGGGAGGCGTTCGAGCAGGCTGGGGTTGCGAAGTTCGTGCTTCCCGTTCCAGTAGCGCCGTATACGAAGCCGGGGGACCCGTTTCAGTTTGATTTTGGATATCGCATAGGTGGGGAGATCAAATTGTTCCAAGCTGTTTCGCTGAAGGCGGGTGTGGATGCGGCGGTGTTGCTGGCTGCTCGCTATCCGCGGATTGCGCCAGTGATGTCGAAGGTTGCCGAGGCGGTGCCGCTGCTAACGGCGGTGATTGATGACGACCTTGATCGGGGAAACGAAAGCGTTCAGTTTGCGCTGAGCATGATGGAGGATGAAAGGATTCGCATCGCTGTGGCAGCTGAGATGCCGATGATTGCGGAGGTAGCGCGGCGGGAGTTGAGGGCGTAAGGCATGAGGCGTGCGATCAGAGAAGTTGTGCTCGGCATTGCGTTGATTGCAGCCTAATTCACAACCTCACCGCAGCAGTTCGACGAGGGTTGCGGGAGTAATGATGCGGGTGAATTTGTGATGCTTCAGGCTGAGCAGTTGCTTATCGCCGGTTACCAGGAATTGGCGTCTCCGGCCTCGGCGAGCGCAAGAAGGTGATTGTCGTCAGGATCGAGTGAGCGGTCGACCTTCGGTAGTTTCGCGACAACGATGGCCAAGTCTCGAAGCTGATTGACCAGCCGCCCGGCAAGCGCGGGAGCGAGCCGGGCGCGAATTTTTGGATACCGCATGACGCGTGAGATTTCGTCGATTTGCTCGGCCGAAGTAACAAGCTCAAAGGCACGGTTGCGCCAAAGAGCGAAGAGTTGCGCGGGAGGTGAGGAGGACGACAGTAGAGCGCTGAGAAGTACGTTTGTGTCGAGTGCCAACCGCATCCGTCATTTTCGCGGACGGCTGCGAAGCTGCCGTCGCTTCTGTTTGCGAACGTTTAAGATGGCATCGTCGATGGTGTCGCAAAGTTCGCCGGCGGGTAGGGAGGCGAAGGCTTCGCGGGCCTGGTTGACGGTCTGATCGAAGAGGCGCCACTTGACGGCGTCTTCGACGAATTTCGAGAGTGCGCCTTGGGCACCGAGATGAGAGCGCAAAGCAAGATCTGTATCCTTCGACCAGACGATTGTTAGACGGGTGATTTCGGCTTCGGGCATGGTTTCCTGGCTGTGTAGGCGTATATCCGCTTGTCGGTATATGCAATTATATACGATTGGGAGGGTCAACTCCTTTTAGGCATTCGTGGAGTGAGAGGATGACCTGAGGATTGGACGGGAAACGAGGTTCTACCCTGTCCCTACAAGAAAAGCGTGGACAAGGGTGAGGCGCCCGCTTTCTAGGCGGGTTAGGGTTTTTGCGAGCGAGGGCGCCCTCGCCACAGTAAGTATCGAGCTGCGCTCGATGGACAGCCCCTTCGACTGCGCTCAGGGCAAGCTTGGGCGGCTGTCCCCACATGAATCTCTACTAAGAGAAAAAACCTTATGAATATTAAAGAGACGTTGCGTGGCGCCATGCGCCGGATCGCGGGAGTGTCCTCGTCGTCGCTGGTGAGTGCTGAGAAGAAACGGCGGACACTTCCGTTGCCATCTATTTTCAACTCGTATGGGCCGCCGGGAGACATTATGCCGAAGCCGACGGCTTACAACCTTCGGCGATTTTCGGAGATTCCGGTTCCGCGGCGGGCGATTAATTGCATTAAGGACCGTATTGCTGGGATGCGCTGGCGGATTCAGCCTCGGCCGGGGATTGCGCTGGAAGCGATTCCTGATGGCGCTGAGCGCGCACAGATTCTCACAGAGAACTTCAACTCGCCGAATCCGGATGATTCATTCCGGTCGTTTTCGGAGCAGGTTCTGGAAGACATTATCGTGGGCGGGTACGGGGCGATCGAGGTGCAGATTTCAGGGGACGCACGACATCCTCTATTGCTGTGGCCGGTGGATGGATCATCCATCCGGATGAACCTGGATTGGGACGGATCGCCGAGTGGGCAGCGTTACTTGCAGGTCACGGATCAATCAGGACCGCGGAGCCAGATCAAGCTGGATGACGACGAACTGATCTACATCCGGTTGAATCCGCGGACGCATACGCCGTTTGGATTGGGACGGCTGGAAGTGGCGTTCGAGACGATCAATGCATTTATGGGAGCACACCGCTATGCCTCGCGTCTGGCTTCGAATTCGGTGGTGCAGTATGCGCTGTGGCTCCAGGATTTGACGCCGGAGCACCACGAGCGGTTGATTCGCTGGTGGCAGGACGAGATTGAAGGGACGGGGCGAGTGCCGATCCTGTCGGTCGAGAGCAAACCAGAAGTACTGAGATTTGGTGGAGGCACGGATGCGGATTTGCGGTTGCTGTGGCAGGAGTTCCTGCTGCGCGTAATCGCCGATGCTTTCGATCTGCCTCCGTTTTACCTGGGGGTTGAGGCGGATGTGAACCGTTCGACTGCGGAAGAGTACAACGACCTCGCGTTTCGTCAAGCGATCGTGCCGACGGCGCGGCTGCTGGCGGAACACCTCACGCGGGATGCAATTCAAAAAAGACTGGGATGGAACGATCTGGAGTTTGTGTTTGCGGAACTGGACACACAGGATCCGTTAGAGGAGGCGCAGATTCAGCAGATCTTGTTGCAGAACGGAGTGCTCACGGTGAATGAAGTGAGGAGGATGCGTGGGCTGTCGGATTTGGAAGAATCGACAGCTGCAGTTCCCCAGTAAAGCGCTCTCCCTGTGGCGATTGGGATCGATGAAGAAATGCAGGGATCCCCTTCGGCAAGCTCAGGGCAGGCTTTCGACTACGCAAGCGAGGCTCTGCGCCTCGCTTGCTTCGCTCAGGATCACAGAATCATTTGAGAGGAAACGGGAGTGGAATGACGATCGCAATGGAAAGTATGGCAGTGGCGATGCCAGAGGTGACCGCGCATCCGAACCGAAGGGACTTTCACGGAGTATTGACCGTGGTTGATATGCCTTCGCAGCAAGCACCCTCGGGCGCGAAAGGGCACTTGGTAGTGCTGACGAAAAGAGCGGCGCAAGCGGCTCTGGCTTCTCTGCTCGGAATGGCGCTGGATTATTCGCCGACTCTCGACCGGCATGACGTGCGGCGCAAGGTAGGCGTGATTACCAGGGCGGAGATAGTGGGGCGGAATCTGGAAGTGGCGGGGTATCTGTTTGCACGGGATTTTCCTGAGATCGTGGAGCAGATCGCTAAGGCGGAGCATGGCGTGGATCGACGGTCTCTTGATTCCTCGTGCGATAAGCCTGTCTTAGAAGGCACGATGCATGCGAAAAGAAAGCAATCAACTCCCGGAGGATGGGTGGAAGGATACAGATTGAGGTCGTCCTTGAGGCTGGCGGCTGAACGAATCCTCAGTTTTGTAGCAGCGACGCGGCGAGGTTCAGAAAATGTGGGGCAGTATAGAGGATTTTGCCGGATGCTACGAGCCGAGACTTGCACGGCTGCGGCGGGCACAGCCGGGCTTGGATTGTCGTACGAGATAACGGATGTGCAAGTGTCTGACACCAGAGAACGGGTGTGGTCGCTGGCAAAGGTGACGTTCACTGGCGCGGCGATTCTGCGCAAGGACAAAGCGGCATACCGAAATACTTGGATTGAGTTGAGTACCTAGTACCTGATACCGAGCGACGAAAAAAAGCATTTTGTGGTGAAGATCACAGGAGGAGAAGAGCATGAACGAAGAGATGGTGCAGCAGTTGATGACGACGGCGGAGCGGCTGGCGAATGCGGCTGAATCGTTGGATCGTGTGCTGGGTAGGCTGGATGCGCAGCAGGAAGCGCTAAACACGAAGGTGGACAGAATCGCAGCGGCGGTGGAGGAGCAGCCGTCGTATGGAATGTCGGCGCGCGGCGAAAGCGGGCGGCATTTGCAAGAGCGGGTGACGGAACTGGAGAAATCAAACGCCGATTTAAAGGCGCAGGCGGCGCGGATGGCGAGGAAGACGCTTCCGCCGCTGGTTTCGTCAATCCTGGCCAAGAGCTGCGAAGAGTCCGGGGGCGAGAAGCTCGACAAAGGGGTGCTGGACAAGACATTGCAGAGCCTGAGCGTTGAGCAAAGGATCGCTGTAAAGTCGGAGCTGGCACGGGCCGGGATTATCGAGTAGCGCCGCGGGTTTGGCGTCCGGCATTTAGCTCCCGGCGCAAACAGCGCTGAGCAGGCACGACATTGGTCGTGCCCTTTTTATTTTGTGGCGGGGCAACGCAAAGCAATCGAATTCAAATTGGAAGAAAAATCGACTGAGGAGAAAATATGAAGGGACAATTTGTGGATTTATACGCGTCGGCCGACTACCTTGGGCCGGGTGCGATTGAAATTAACCGGTACCAGACGGAGATCTTCGACATTGTGCGGCGGCGGGGCGCATTCGGTCAGAGAATCAAGCAGGTGCCGGCAACCGGGCATCCTTCTCGGTTCTTCGAGGAGACGGCGATCAATTCGCCGACGGCGACGCAGGCATTTGTCGATCCGCGCAATATTGCGCCGACGGTTGGATCACCGACGCGCGTGGAACTGGCGGTGCCGCTGAAGGCGTTGGTTTCGCAGATCAACTACAACCTCTTCGACCTGGAAGTAACGGCGCAAGAAAGCCAGTTCGCTTACCTGCAGGCGAAGGACTTGGCTGATTCAGTCGATGGACTGCTGCGTACGCACGACGTCGCGCTGTGGAACGGCACCGATACATCCCTGAGTTCGCCCACAACGCTGCAGTATTTCGGAGTGATCGGACAAATTGTGGCGGGCGGGAATACGACGACAATCGCGACGAGTGCGAGCATCGTAGATGGCATCAAGAGCACGATTGCAAACATGGTTTCGAGTTCGTCGTATGCGGTACGGCCAACGGCGATCTATTCGAATCCGGTGCTGTTGGACCTGATCGACCGGGAAATGAAAGCGGATTTCAACGTGGTATTGAACAGCGTGGAAATCACCGGCGGGATGAGGGTGAAAGCGTTGAGCACGCAGGCGGGAGAACTTCCTCTGATTCCGGACTGGGCGGTTCCTTATACGGGGACGCCAGGTTCGGGCACGGCAGTCCTGCCGGCTTACGTGGTGACCGAGGATCTGATCGAGTACCACTGGCTGAGCGATCCGAATCCGCGGGTGTTCAAGCTGGGACTGCCCAACGCCCTGACCCAGCAAATGGTGGTTGTAAAGTTTGGAGCACCCGTAGTGAAGGGGGCGAACTTCGCGCACTACCAGGTGAACATACAGCGTTAGTGAAACCGTCGTTGGTCCCTTCGCTTGCTCAGGGCAGGCTAAGGACAGTCGTTAGTTGTTGGTGAAATCGCTTCATTGCCAACGACCAACGACTGACGACCAACGACACTTTTTTGCAACCGAGAACTGAGAACCCACTATGAACTATCTCGCTACAACGGATTACTTGACGTACGGGTTGGATGCGACGACGGATCCGTCATGGGTTACTGCGGCGTCGGCGATCATCGATGCGCATTGCCGGCGACTTACGCTGGGCGTGAATCAATACGAAGAACGGCTGAAGATGCCTCCCGACCTAAATACGGTTCGGGTGAGCTATCTGCCAATGGTGACCGTCGCGCCAGCGACCACGCCGATTGTGACTTTGCAAGGTCGATATGGAATTCCGCGAAGAGGAGAATGGCCATTTCCTGAAATGAGCCTGGAGTTTGCCCTGGCTTTCTCGCTGCCGGGAATGTGGAGTGCGATTGATCCCACAACCATCGATATATGGGCGAACAGCGGTGAACTCACATTTCCGGTCAATGCCTTGGGATTGTTCTTCAACGAAGTGGACGTGGTCTACAACGCGGGGTGGAGTACGATCCCGACTCCGGTGCAGGTGGCTTGTGCGCAAATCGTGAAGAACGCGCAGGCAACGCCCGGACTGAATGTGCAATCGAGCCAGATCAACCTGCTGCGGCTGCAGTATTTCGGACCCACATTAGTAGATGACATGGTGCGCAGCTTATTGGCGCCCTTTGTGGCGCAAAAGGGCGGGTAGAAAAGGTGTCGCGTGTTAGTCGTTAGATCGCGAGCGGAGGGAATCATGGGCGGCGGAATTTGTGGGGCTGCATTGGTGCGGGCAGCGAATGCCATGCTGCAAGCGCTGGGTGGAGATCAGGTGAGCTTGCTGTTGCCGGCGACGGCTATGGCGAGCGATGCGGCGGGGCCGTTGGGCCTGGTGGATCCAGGAATACAGGAAGTGATTGTTACCCCAGTGGTAGCGCGCAATCTTCCGACTGGAAACTTGGGACCGGCGCGCAGGATCGAATTCACGCTGCCGGCTTCGGCGATTGAAGTTCAGTTGCCGATGCTAGGGATGGGATCGGCAGCGGCCTTGTTCGATGTCGCACTCGGTCTGATGTACGATGGCGATCTTTTTCACATTGAGACAGTTGTCCCCGAGAATTTCGCCGGAACGGCATATTTCTATGTAGTGACGGCGGTGGAATGAGAAGAGGCGGCGCCGGACATCAGACATCGGACGCCGGAAGGGCTTTTCACAGGAACACAAGATAAATCGAAGCTAGTGGCGCAGAGCTAGTAGCTAGAAGCTGGTGTCCATGCAATTTGCCAAAGATAGTTTCTTTCTTGCACTGCAGCAGCGGTTGGCAGGATTGAATCCGGCACGAACGGTAACGATCAATGGTGCGACTCTGCCGGCAGTATTGGCGGCGGAGAACCTGCCGCCTGCATCGGCCGAGCCCCAACCCAACACCTTCTACATCGAGTGGGGAACAGCGGGCGTTATCGATGGGCATGCGGGCAATGCTGCACTAATAAGTGTGGACTGCGTTATTTCGTACTACACGATGGGGACGGTACAAAGCATGGTGGATCGCGGGCGAGTATTGGGCCAGCTCGATAACGAGTTGCTGAGTATTTGCCAGCCTACGAATACTGCGAAGTGCGACTATACGCAATCGCCGAGCGTAAATCTGGGTACGAGCGTGTTCTGGAATCAACCGGCATTTGCGCAGGCGACCACCACCGGCCTGGAGGACAACACACTTGCTTATCAGGCGCGCGGAGTGCGCCGGGCAATGTATGAACAAGCGTATCAGGATGGACGCGCAGAGCGGCGGGCAGAGATGACAGTTTTTTTCTTCTCGGAGGTAACTCTTCTATGAGCACTTCGCCATTGCGCCCGGCCATGATTCCAGTGACACGCCAGATGCGGGCATATTTTGCGCCCGTAAATCGGACGACCGAGACGCCGACGATCTTTGATCCAGCCGCGGCGGGTGTGTTCGCGCTCACTTCACCGCCGGTTCCCTGGCTGGATCTCGGCTGGATCGAAGGTTTCCAGCGGTACTACGGAACGCCGACAGACGTGGTGCGGTCGGGAACGAACACATTTCCGGCGGTGCAATTTCGAGGACCAATCGAAGCGCGGGTAGAGTTCGACTTCCGGGAATGGGGCAAGCTGCAGATGGCATTAGCGGGAGGATCCGAGCATATGAATGTTCTGGCGACCAGTCCGAGTGCGACACCGGAGCCCTCGGGCGGAACACCTCTTGCTGGAGCGGCAGTGCTTGCGGGGTCGACGGCAAGCCAGATTGTTTTTGGTATGGGTGCAGTGAACGCATTTGCGCCCGGAAATCTGATTGCCGTAGATGTGGACTATCAGCAGCAGATTGGATACGTGGGATCGGGGATTTCTGCGGCATACGTAAGCAATCCAGCGGCTGTAAACCGCGACCTGAATTATGTGCGGAGGGTGACTTTCAACGTGGGTCGCATAGTGGAAGTCACGACGACGTCGGCCATCTTGGCGCAGCCCCTGCTGGCTGGCGTGCCGGCCACGGGAGCGTCGGCACAAGTTGTGATTGCGTTTTTGGATCGGGAGGGTGGATCGTTTTTCCAGGAATGGTCAGCGCTGTTTGTGGCGGAACCGGAATCCGGTGGGCGAGTTTGTTTTTACTATCCAAGGTTAAGTCCGAATCCGGGGGGAGGCGGGGTTGGAGTAAGTGAGAACCCCGGTGCGGGACTGAAACCGCCGAAAAGCGGCGGTGCGATGAAGACGAGTGGGACGACGAGCACACAAGCGAAGAGTATGAAGAGTTCATCGCAAAAGTTTCTTCGAGAGGATGTTTCGGAAATTGCAAGACCGCTCGGGTCGCTGGGTTTGCATGCATCGTTCATCGCGCTGCCCTTCGTGGACACGAACGACGGGCAAACGGTGTTGTGCTATCGAAGTTACTTTCCTGCTGCGATGGCTGCGGTTTATTAGGAACGGGCGAATCCAGGAATGAAATGGGGTAAGCCATCCGAAGGCTGCGTCCAAGTTCGCAAATTGTGACGTGCCAGGTCTTCGACGGCTGGGGAGCCACGACAGGTGCCAGTCTAAAAACAGCTTTTTACCAGACACGTCTGCCAAAACACAATCGCCTGCAGCGCCTTGATGCGGGAGGGCGAAAGTGTGCAGTGAGCAGAAAGGTAGCATCGCAAATACGAGATGAAGCTGACAATCGACAATCTGCAGGGGCAGGGGCCACAAGACTATACGGGCGCATTAGATGGAACAAATTTACCTAGGGTGGAACGTAAGCATAACCAGCCAGCAGAACTGCAGTTCAGTCTGCTGGCGAATTCGCCTAGCTTTGTAGTTCCAGTGACAGGGGCACGGGTAACCCTGGGCAGAACCAACGGCAGCGAGGTGTTTACTGGATACGTGACGGAAGCGCCACAGTACGAATATCTCGGCTGGGGAGAGCAAGGTCCGGTGTACCGCTACAAACTTGTAGCACAGAGCGACGAAGTTTTGCTCGATCAGAAAGCACTGCCGAACCGGTCCCCTTTCGTGGGCCGGAGCGCGGGTAACGCGCTCCGGCAATTGGCCCAAGATGTATTGCCGGGAGGGTTCGACACCACAGGACTCCAGGATGTAGACACTCTCGCGATTTATTCGGTGAACCCGCAGAAGAGCTTTTCATTTCACGCGGCAGAAATTGCGGTGTCGGCGCGGGCAAGCTTTCGCGCCATGAACGGAGCGCTCATCCTAGCACCCGTGGGAGCATCGACCTATACGCTGAATGAGAGCGACGCGACTTTTTCACCCGGGGGATTGGAACTGAACAGCCCAAACCTGCTGGTAAATAAACTGACCATAATGGGGCAGAACGAACCGCAAGCGTACGTGCGCGACTACTTTGTGGGAGATGATTTGAGTTTGAAATTCTATCTTTCGCAGAAGCCGTTTGCACAAGCTAAACCAGCCCTGATTGACGAAGAGTATCTGGAGGCGGATTTGGACCCGACGACGTGGGTGGTAAACGATCCGTCTTCGGCAGTTTCGGTTGTGGCGCAGACGTTACAGATAGCGGGCGGAACTGGCGTGGATGGGCAAACTACGGTGAGCTTCATTGAGCAGATTGAACTTGGCGGCGCACTGGAGTTGCAGCATGGAGACGTTACCTTCACGGCCGCATCACAGGGCGTGCTGGGCGGATTGTATACGGGGGCGATCTCAGTCGGGGGATGTTTGGCCGGATTCCAGATCGTGCCGTCGGCCACTAATTCGACCATTCAAGCGTTGATCAATGGATCACCCACGGGACCGATGATGGCGACGGCTCCCGGGCATCAGTATTTTTTCACAACTTATGTGTATTCGATGGAGGTCTACCGCTCGGGAGAGACGTATCACTCCTCGTTGCATCCTGCGGGAAGCGGTTGGGGCGGAGCGGCCGTAGCGGCGAACGTGCGGCTGGTGCTCGAGGTACAGGATATTGATCCGACCAATCTGGCAACGTTGGTTGCGCCATCGACGGTGTTGTATGACAACGTGATCGATGGCGCTCCCGGACTCTGTACGTATGCTTTAGTAAATTCGACAAATCTCCAGTGCAGCATTGCGTACACGTATGCAGCACATATTGCCTTGGCCGAGGTTAGAACGGCGTTGCAAATCTCGCCGACGCAGTATGCGCCATATTTGACCCAGCTGGTGGGCGCACTTTCGGACGGTGCACAGTGCGAGATTACGAGCGATCCTTCGCTGGATTTTTATCCGCAGTATGTTCCAGCACAGAATCAGCTGATTGTGGCGGGTTATCGGGGCAATGGGCGAGCAGTAGCGCAAGTCCAGAACACGACGAGTGTAACGTCGCTGCAAAATCGAGCAGACGATGGGACGAGAGGATCGGTGCGTGTGGCGAAGACTCCGGCGGCGCGCACCGATGTGGATTGTGAAAATGCAGCACTCGCGACTCTAGATGATGCGATCGGACCTGCCTGGTCAGGAACTTACGACACATGGAGCGATTTCTTGCCGGCGGCCGCAGCCGACATTTTTCCTGGCGATGCAATCATAGTGAATGTGCCATCGCGGGGCGCATCTTTTACAGCAATTGTTCGTGAGGTACGGATTCAGGTTGCCGATCCGGCGGATGATCGAAGTTTCTACACGATTGGATTCGCGAACGACCTGGCGGCGCCTCTGGGAATGGAGTACGGCGCCACGTCCACCGTGATTGCGTTGCAGGATATGCCCGCGGTGCTGGCGACCACGCAGGTGGGCACCTACTATCAAGCAAACTTGACGGAAGCGCAGATTACGGCGGTGACGTCGACGACAGTGCAGGTTGATGCTGGAATGCAGCCGCCCAGCGGGAGCGGAATTGAGGTCAGGCAAAACGACTACGGATGGGGGCGGGCAAACGATCGCAATCTACTGGGACGATTCAGCACCCAGGCGTTCAGCCTTCCCCGGTTAGCGCGAACTCAGGATTATTTCCTGCGACTATACGACGCTTCTTCGCCACCTCGGTATTCGCGTTACGCGGCGGCACTGCATATCGACTATCCGCTCTGAAATTCTGGCAATGAAGGGATACAGGTATGGGAGTCACCGACAGGGAATTGGCGCTCCACGCGATCAACAGCGAATTCCAGCGAGAGGTGCTCGACAAGCTGGTACGACTGGAAACAAAGATGGACACGTTGATCGGAAACGGGCAACCGGGACGGATCAAGCTGGTCGAAGACAAAGTCGCAATCCTCGAGCACAACGATTTACGAAACAGCGTTCAGAACCGACTGGTGAACGGAGCCATCAGCGCGGCGATCAGTGCGGCAATCGCGCTGCATAAATACTGGCTTAAGTAGATAACTTAATTCAACAAGTAAAGAGGAGAGCTATGAGCGTGACACCGAGTACTACGATCGTTAGCAATCTGAGGAGTGCAACCGCATCCACTGCCAACACCCTGAAAAACGCGGGCGCGGGGGGAATTGATATGGCCGGGATGCTGGCTTTAGCCCTGAGTAAGGCCAACGAATTGAAGGTTTGCCTAACGTTGATCGTCAGATCTACGGACGGGGCAGATCCGAACTTGACGGCGCTAAACGACATTCTGGCAAGCCTGACTTAAAGACGAGCTGACAAAGTGAACGCGCTACGAACACCTTTAATGGAGGATGATTATGGATTTTCTATCTCAATTGCTGCGCGGGATTGCGTTTGTTCCAGCTTTAGTGAATGGGATCGAGGGGCTTTTTGGCGGCAAGCCGGGAGCCGATAAAAAAGATGCGGCGATGTCTTTTCTGCAGAATGCACTGGCGATGGCAGATGCCGTGGCCAATCGGGAAATCATTGACCCCGTCAAGTTCAAGAGTGGGCTGTCCCTCGTGATAGACGGGACAGTGCAGTGTTTAAATGCCTCGACCTGGTGCAGGCAGCCGTCCGTCTCAGGGATCCCACCCACCGCTTGATCGAGCTAGCCGACTTCCTCTGTCCAATTCTCTAAGGTCTTCTTGACCAGAGCCATGAACTGGTCGGCGACAGCACCGTCGATAAGGCGATGGTCGTAGCCGAGGGTGAGGTGCACGACGGACCGGATGGCGATCGAATCATTACCTTCTCTGTCGGTGACGACCAAGGGCTGCTTGGTGATCCCGCCGACGCCCATAATTGCGGAGTTTGGCTGATTGATGATAGGCAGACCGAAGACGGCGCCGAACTGGCCGGGATTGGTGACGGTGAAAGTGGAGCCTTCCACCTCCTCGGGCTTGAGTTTTTTGCTGCGGGCGCGTTCACCGAGATCGGTTATGCCCCGCTGCAGGCCGAGGAAGTTGAGGTCGCCGGCGTTCTTGAGAACTGGGACGATCAGTCCCCAATCAAGGGCGACAGCGATGCCAACATGGATCTGGCGGTGGTAGCGGATACTTTCACCCTCAATCGACGCATTGACGATCGGCCATTGCTGGACCGCGATGATGGCAGAGCGCACGAAGAACGGCATGAAGGTCAGGCGGACGCCGTGGCGCTGCTCGAAAGCATTCTTGTGTTTGGCGCGCAGGCTAACGATGCGGGTGAAATCCACCTCATACATGCAGTGGACATGAGCGCTGGTGCGGCGCGACTCAATCATGCGCTGTGCAATGATTTTGCGCATGTTGGTCATGGGAACGAGGTCGCCGGGATAGGCGGCCGGGGTTGGCGGAGCAGCCGGACGCGACGGAATGGACACAGCTGTCGGCTGCGGAGTCGGGGCCGCGGGAGCGCTCATTGCGGCCGCCGCGCGCTCGATGAAGGCCATGATGTCTTGCTTGGTGATGCGGCCGCCGAGTCCGGTGCCCGAAATTTGAGAGAGATTGATGCCGTGCTCGCGAGCAATCTTGCGGACGAGTGGGGAAGAGCGTGCCTCCTCTTCGCCTTCTTCGGCTGGCTCATGAGCCGGAGGCAGTGTAGCGCTGGCGGCTGGTGCCGGTGTCGGCGCTGCAGCTAATTTCTTCGCTTCTTTCTTTTCGGCAGCCGCTTTTTCTGCGGCCGGTGCTTCAGGGGCCGGAGCGGGCGCCGGCTTCGCAGGCGCTTCGCCATCGGAGGCAATCGTCCCGACTATCGTGTTCACGCCGACCGTCGTGCCTTCGGAGATTTTGATCTCCTGAAGCACTCCGGAGGCAGGTGCAGGAATTTCTGCGTCGACCTTGTCGGTAGAGATCTCAAAGAGCGGCTCATCGCGCTGGACCTTATCGCCAGGCTTCTTCAGCCATTTCGTAATAGTGCCTTCCACGATGGATTCGCCCATCTGCGGCATGATGATGTCAGTCGGCATGATTTCCTTCCGAGGCCCACGGTTCGGGACAGAGGGCCGGATGCAAACGGATATTATAGCGTTCTGACTCTGTACGTGTATCTCCTGGCCATAGAAGCGCATCTAACAGATCATGTTTGGAGTTTAGGCGACCCGTGGCGATTCGGTGCTATTCCCGATTTGGATTCCTGCCTGCCTTTTTGGTACGCACGTAACTTGATCCATGCTATAGTCCGTAGTCAACTAGGAGTACCAGGGTCGCAGGGAGAATGTCGTTTATGCCACAACCGAGCAAAGGATTCAATCTGCCCGTGATGCTCACGTTCTTGGAAAGCAAGAACGGCCATCATGTGGTCCATTCGCTGGATTTCGACATCGTGTCCGTTGCTGATTCAGAGCATGAGGCTTGGGACAAAGCTCGCCTTGCAGTCAAGACCTACGTCGAATTTGGTCTGAGCAAAGGTTGGCCGGAGCACATCATGTTTTCGGCCCCACAGGAATACTGGGACAAGATTACGCCCGACACGAACACGCGCATTGCAGAACCGATCATGATTGCAAATGTCGAGAAGAAGGTTGTCGCAGTCCATGAGTCAGCCGATGCTCGTCTCCGACCTGCTGGCTAGTTTAGGAAAACTAGCCAAAATTGAAGTCGCAGAGACAAGACATTTACACGACGAAACGACGGTTCATATTCTTGTTGGCCGTCTGCCTGTTTTTCCCCACGGCAGTAAGCCTACTTGGTATCCTCTCATAGTCCGCAAAGGGCAGACGCACGTCGATCCCAAGGAAATTGAGGCAATCCAGCGCCACTTCTGGCAATTCCAGCTAAGACTGAAATCGCCAGGCCAGGAACAAGCAAAACACAGGCAGACTAAGTCCGTGCTCAAACGGTCATAGTCGGTCATCAATACAAGTCGGATCAGCGCCGAATGCACTCTGTGCTGCTGCGCCACTCTGGACCGCAACTAGTTACTTCATCGTCTCGGCAGACAAACTGCGGTTCTAGCCCTGCTAGTCCTACTTTTTCTCCTCCTCGCCGCTTGGAGCCGGCACGCCGAAGCTGGTCTTCCAGTAGTCCTGAACGGCTGGGGGCAACTTCTCCAGGTGCGACAGCAGGCTGGTGATCTTCCACATATCCTGCTCGCTAAGAGTTTTTTCCCATGAGGGCATGCCGGTGTAGCGGATTCCGGTGCGGATGGTGTAGAAGACGTGCCACTCAGGATCGTCGGGCGGATCGGAAATGAAATTAGGCGCGGGGGGATAGAAGGACATGGCAAGAGAGGCCGGCTTGCGGTCGAATCCGCCGTGGCAGAGAGCGCAATTCATGGTGTACAGCTTCATACCGTCTTCAAAGTTCTGGTCGCTCGGCGGAAGGGGATTTGTGACATGGGGAGCGTGCCGCTCCGTGGATGCATCGACGGCCCCCATGGCGATGCGTTTCTCGATGCGAGGCGGGGCGACGTTTGCATTTGTCGGGATAAACCCGAGCATGGCGACGCCGAGCCCGCCAAGAATAAGTACGAGAATGGTTACAATCACACCGAGTATGAACTTACCCATCGGTTCCTCCGTGAGAATCTATTGTGGCAGAAGAGTGGTTGAGGCGCTAGTTAAGCCCGGTGAAAAAGCCCCTGCTTCGTGGGGCGGACCGCTGAGAGCTTGTCCTGAGCCTGTCGAAGTGGGCCGCCCTCAGCTTATCGAAAAGGGCGCTATCCAGTTGTTCATCTTCATCCGAATCTCAATAAGCTTTCAGCTTGCGGGCTTCGCGGACTACGTCGCTAACCTTGGGCAGGTAATATTCTTCCTGCGGAGGAGAGAACGGAATCGCCGAGTCGAGTCCGGCAATGCGGACGATAGGGCCATCCAAATCGTCGAATGCCTCTTCGTTGATGATGGCCGCTATTTCGCCGGCGAGGCCTCCGGTGCGGGAGTGCTCGTGGAGGATAATCACTTTACTTGTCTTCTTTACAGTTTGCGCGATGGCTTCGCGATCGAGCGGCGAAACGGTGCGCAGGTCGAGGATCTCGAGATCGATCCCGTCGTTCGTCAGAACTTCGGCAGCCTCCAACGCAGTGTGGACCATGGCGGCATACGTAATAATGCTCAGGTCGCGGCCTTCGCGGGCGAGGCGCGCTTTGCCGATGGGGACAACGTAATCGTCCGCAGGAACTTCGCCTTTGATGCGGCGATAGAGATATTTGTGCTCGAAGAAAATGCAGGGATTGTTGTCGCGAATTGCAGCTTTGATCAGGCCCTTGGCGTCGTAGGGCGTGGCTGGGCAAATGACCTTAAGGCCAGGATTGTGGACGAACCACATCTCGGGATTCTGCGAGTGGAAGGGGCCGCCGTGGACGTATCCGCCGCTGGGGCCACGTAGGACGAGCGGGGCCGGCGCACCCCAAAGGTAGTGCGTCTTCGCAACCATGTTGGAGATCTGGTTGAAGGCGCAGCCGATGAAATCCATGAACTGGAATTCGGCGACCGGGCGCATGCCGGTGAGCGACGCTCCGAAGGCTGCGCCAACGATGGCTGACTCGGCGATGGGGGTGTCAATGACACGCTCGGGGCCGAAGTGGTCGATAAAACCATCAGTGACTTTAAAAGCCCCTCCGTAGATGCCGATGTCTTCGCCGAGGCAGAAGACAGAGGGGTCGCGGTCCATCTCTTCCCAGATTCCCTGGCGGATAGCTTCGAGGTAGGTGAGTTGCATAAAGTTAGATCTTAGACTTCTGCAGCGATTCACGCGATTCCTTCGGGTTGTTCTATTTCAAATGTACGGCAGCGTCAGTCTCCTTAAACCCGCCCGTTCCCTTCTTCACCTTCGGCATCCCATACTTAGGCCTGATCTCATGGCAGCCGTCTTCGCAGAACACACCGCCCTCGGCAGATTCCGGCGTCGGCATCGGCGAGTTCACCGCAATCTCGCGCTCGGCTTCGATCACCCGCTCGACCTCAGAAATTAAATCCGCATGCTCCTTCGCCGTCAGCCACTTCTTCTCTTTCACCAGATAGTTCTCAAATCGCGCAATCGGATCACGCTTTTTCCAGAAGTCAAACATTGGCTTGGGCACATACGCTGCCGCGTCGTGGATGGCGTGGCCTTTCATGCGCATCATTTTGGCTTCGATCAGCGTGGGGCCTTCGCCGCGGCGGGCGCGTTCGACTGCTTCGCGGGCGGCGTCGTAGACTTGGCAGGCGTCGGTGCCGTCGACGATCACGCCGGGAATGCCGTATCCGATGGCGCGTTCGGCGAGATCCTTGCAGCGGTACTGCATTTCCGACGGCGTGGAGTAGGCCCATAGATTGCTCTCGACGATAAGAACGAGGCCGAGATTTTGCACGGCGGCGAAGTTGATGCCTTCGTAGGTGACGCCGGTGGACTGGCCTCCATCGCCGATATACGTCATGACGGCCAGGTCGCGTCCTTGTAGGCGCGCGCCGAGAGCGACCCCGGCCATCACCGGAATGAGGTCGCCGAGCATCGAGATCGGCGAGACCATGTTGCGTTTTTCGATGTCGCCGAAGTGCGATGTCCCGTCGCGGCCGCGCGTGGGCGAATCGGCCTTGGCCATGTACTGCATCATCGTGACGCTGGCACCGAAGCCGCGAACCAGCAGCGACCCCTGGTTGCGGATCATCGGCGCGAACCAGTCGTCTTTATCGAGCGCGTAGGCGGAGGCGCAGGAGCAGGCTTCCTGGCCAAGTCCGAAGTAAACTCCGCCGACGACTTTGCCTTGCTTGTAGAGATTTTCGAGCGCGACCTCCATTTTGCGGTTGAGCAGCATGTAGCGGTAGATGTCGATGCACTGCTTCTTGCTGAGATATTTCGACTCGCGAATGGGCGGGACGGACGCGTCGAGGTTGCCTGTCACTTCATAGCGAACGTGCTCAGCGCCGTCTTTGTCTTTCTCGACAGCTTGGCGGACGGTAAAGTCGGGACGCTCCAGGCGCGTGTCCGGAATTGAGTAGGTGCGAAAGCTCGTGTCGTTGTTCTTAGGTGAAGACGCAGGTGCCCAATTTCTCGCGTTTTTCGCGAGAAGTGGGGATTTAGGCCGAGATGCTCCGTTCTGCGGACGACCGCCGTTGGAACCAGACTTGGATTTCGTCTTCTTGTTCACCATGTGACTGCAGTGCTGAAAGCGCAGTGTATTGATGGTATCGCGAGAGCAGGGAAAAGGGCTAGGGTAACCACGATAGGGTTCACAACGCTGAAGTGCCGGCATTACCGCAGTCACGCCCAGGTTGTGTCGTCTTCCTTATTGATCTGGCGGAGTTCGGCGGGCGGCTTCATGGGGACGCCGACCGCACGACCAAAGAGCACGTCGAGACTATCTACCCAGAGCATCTGACTGGAAAATACCGTTCCAAAATTACGGGAGATGGACTCGGCGACTGCGTTAAGGTCGAGAGCACACCCGAGTTCCTGCTGCATCGAAGTGACCGGCTTGGCCGCGATGCCGCAGGGGATGATCAGGTCGAAAAAGCTGAGGTCAGGGTTTACGTTGAGGGCGAAGCCGTGCGAGGTGACGAAGCGCGAGATGTGGACGCCGATGGCGGCGATTTTGGCCTCGGCTGCATCGCTGGGCAGGCTCGCTTCGCTTCGCCTGACAGCCGAGGCGGCTGTCCCCACATGAGCACTGTCGCTTCCTGCATTGGTCCACACTCCGGTTAGGCCCGGTAGTCGTTTTGTGGGAATCGCGAAGTCGGCGCAGGTGCGGATCAAAACCTCTTCCAGGCGGCGGACGAACTCGACTGCGCCTAGCGTCTTCCGTTTGCCGTCGGGCGTGGCGAATCCACGCAGGTCGAAGATGGGGTAGCCGACGATCTGGCCGGGACCGTGGAAGGTGACGTCGCCGCCCCGGTCGCATTCGAAGAGCTCAACTCCGCGTTGGGCAAGGAGTTCGGGCGAGGCGACCACGTTGGCCGCTCTTGCGTTGCGGCCTAGTGTGACTACGGGCTTGTGTTCCAGCAGAAGAAGAACATCACCGATCTTTTCCGCTTTCCGCAGGTCGACAAGTTGCTGCTGCAGGCGAAGGCCGGAGGCGTAATCAACGGCACCGAGTTGGACCAGAGAGATCACAATCGTATTATGGCGGATTAATCGATTCAAAACCTTTCACCACAGAGGCACAGAGTCACAGAGAAAACCGCTTGCTTGGTTTCTCTCTGTGTCTCTGTGACTCCGTGGTGACGAACTCAAGCATTTATTGCGATCCCATAAACGCTGTTTGACGCATCCAGCATAGCTTCGGCCAGCGTCGGATGGGCGTGGATGGTCCACATCAAATCTTCTACGGTGGCTTCGAGTTCCATGGCGGCGACGGCCTCGGCGATCAGTTCGGTGGCTTGCGGACCGATGATGTGCACGCCGAGAATCTCGCCGTAGTCCGCATCAGAGACAATTTTAATGAAGCCCTCGTGCTGGCCTACGATTGATGCGCGCGAATTGGCGGTGAAGGGAAACTTGCCGATCTTTACGTTGTATCCGGCTTCGCGCGCTCTCGTTTCTGTCAGACCGACGCTGCCGATTTCAGGATGGCAATAGGTGGCGCCGGGAATATGTTCTGGGTTGATCGGCTTTCCCGGCTTGCCGGCGATTTTGGCGACGGCGACGATTGCCTCCATCGCGCCGACGTGCGCCAGTTGCGGGCTGCCCAGTACGATGTCGCCGACAGCAAAGATGCCCGGTTCGACCGTCTGCATCCAGGAATCGGTCTTGATGAATTCCCGGTCGGGTTTTATCTTGGTTTTCTCCAGCCCGATGTTTTGCGTGCGCGGCTTGCGGCCCACGGCGATCAGGATTTTATCGGCATCGATCTTCTGCTGTTTGCCGTCAACCATAATGGTGACGGCAATCCCCGTTTTTGTCTTTTCAACCTTGTCTACTTTGGCGCTGGTGTGGAAGTTGATGCCGCGTTTGCGGAATACACGGGCCAATTCCTTGGACACCTCTTCGTCTTCCACCGGAACCAGTCGAGGCAGCATTTCGACGATTGTGACTTCGCAATCGAATGAGCGATAGATCGAAGCGAATTCCACCCCTACGGCTCCAGCACCCACAATCACCAGCGATTTGGGAATCTCTTTCAGGCTGAGAATTTCAATGTTAGTCAGAATGCGGTCGTTGGCTTCAAGGCCGGGCAACATCCGGGCTTCGGAACCGGTGGCGAGAATGACGTTCTTCGCCTTCAGATGGCTGGCTTTGTTTTCATTCACGACTTCGATCATCAATAAGCCATTTTGAGCAGGCCCAGTCAGCTTGCCGTAACCCTTGATGGTGTCGACTTTATTCTTCTTCATCAGGAACTCGAGACCCTTCGTATGCTTGGCCACGATCTTTGATTTGCGTTCCTGAATCGCACCCCAGTTAAGTTTTCGCGAATCGACACCCTCGATCCCAAATTCCTTGGCGTCTTTGAGATGGTCCCAGATTTCGGCGTTGAAGAGCAGAGCTTTGGTCGGAATGCAGCCGACGTGCAAACAGGTGCCACCGAGGAATCCATCTTTCTCGATGAGTGCAGTTTTCAGGCCCCACTGGCCGGCGCGAATGGCTGCGGTGTAGCCAGCCGGACCGCTGCCGATGATGGCGACATCGTAAATAGTTTCAGGCAAAATGATTGTCCTCAATAGGAGAGATGACTAAAAGGAAACGAATGATTCTAGAACAGGGTGCGCCAAAAAGCCTTCAGCACTCAGCCATCAGTATTCAGCCCTGGCACATGCTATGCGCTTTGGCTGAATGCTAAGTGCTGAGTGCTGATGGCTGAGCCCTAGCTCAGTTGCTTTCGTTGCTGGCGCGCTTCCAGGAGATCAATTCACCGATCGTGGAACTGGTGCTCGAGACCGGCTGCTTGTAAGCCTCGACCTCGGAGCGCGAAGCCTCTTCGCCGACCGCGCGAATGCTCAGTCCAACCTTCTTTTCTTCCGCGCTCATCTTGATGATTTTGAAATCGTGCTCCAAGCCAGGTTCGAGGTGCAACGGCTGCCCGTTCCCGTCGACCGCTTCAGACTTGTGACACAGACCCTCAACCCCTTCAGCGATTTCCACGAAGGCACCAAAAGCAGCCACGCGCAGTACTTTGCCGTGAATCACGTCGCCGACGTGATGCTTTTCGAAGAAAGTCTCCCAAACATCGGGTTGAAGCTGCTTGACGCCGAGCGAAAGACGCCGCTTGTCCGGTTCAATCGCCAGGACGATGGCCTTTACGCGATCCCCCTTCTTAAGCACTTCTGAGGGATGCTTCACGCGCTTGGTCCAGCTTAGGTTGCTGACGTGCACCAAGCCGTCGATACCATCCTCGATTTCGATAAAGGCGCCGAAATCTGTCAGGTTGCGTACCCGGCCTTCCACCGTCATCCCCACGGGATATTTATCGTGCAGCGCGTCCCAGGGATTTTCTGCCAGCTGCCGCATGCCCAGAGAAATGCGACGCTCGCTGGGGTTCACATTCAGCACCACACACTCGACCTGGTCGCCAACGTTCACCAGCTTCGACGGATGCTTCATGCGCTTCGACCATGTCATTTCGCTGACGTGAACCAAGCCTTCGATACCCTGCTCGAGTTCAACGAAAGCGCCGTAGTCGGTGACGCTGATCACGCGACCGGAAACATGCGCGCCCACCGGATAGCGGTGCTCTGCATCGAGCCATGGATCGGGCGTCAGCTGTTTGAAGCCCAATGAAACCCTTTGCTTGTCTTTGTCGTACTTCAGCACCTTCACCTGAATCTGATCGCCAACGTTCACCAAGTCGCGCGGGTGGGTGAGCCGTCCCCAGGACATATCGGTGATGTGTAACAAACCGTCGAGCCCACCCAGATCGACGAAAGCTCCGTATTCGGTGAGGTTCTTCACGACTCCGGTAAGAATCGAACCTTCTTCCAGATGTTCAAGCGTCTTGCTGCGTTTCTCGTTCTGCTCGCCTTCGAGCAACTCCTTGCGCGATACGACAATGTTGCCGCGCTTCTTGTTGACTTTGATTACCGTGACTTCAAGGGTCTGGCCCTTCATGCCATCCAAATTGCGGATGGGCCGCAGATCCACCTGTGATCCCGGCAAAAACGCCCGCGCACCCAGGATGTCGACCGTCAAGCCTCCTTTTGTGCGCTCAATCACGACCGCTTTAATTGGTTTCTTCGAGTGATGAGCTTTCTCCACCTCGTCCCAGGCGTGGAGGCGCGCTGCCTTCTGATGCGAGAGGTTGACGTAACCTTCCTCAGTCTGTCCTTTCTCCCGCATCACGTCGATTTCGTCGCCCGGCTTCACCTTCGGATTGCCCTCGTGATCCAGCACCTCCGAGAGCGGCAACATGCCTTCCGACTTAGTCCCGATGTCGACCACTACGTGAGTAGAAGTGAGCTTTAGAACCGTGCCTTTGATGACGCGGTCTTCTCCCACCGCCTCTTCGGTCTCGGTAGTAAAGTTCTCGAGCGCCGAAGCAAAATCCTCGCTAGCATGTTTGTCGTCCGCCGTTGATGCTGGATGGGACGACTCTTCGGTGGAAGATTCTGACGAGGCGGCGGTTACGACCGAAGCCTGCTGCTCGGTCGAAATGGGTTCAGCCGCCGTCGGTTCTGTTTCGGTGGCGACGGCGCTGGTGGATTCGGAGTTATGGTTGGTGGTGTCGTCGAGCAAAGTCACGCCTCTCTGATACCTCGCACTCGGTGCGGGGGGTACGGGATCTGCCTGGCGGACTGCTGGAGTGAGTCGTTTGGTTGTGGTGGGCTCACCCTGGCGAGTGAGCTTGGACAATCCCAGCTGCCGGACGTTTTAACAGAAACCCGCGTCCAAAGGGAACTCTTCGACTATAGCAACGCCCCGCAAACAGTGTCAAACCTAATTCTTTCATGTTACGAGAGTGTTTCAAGCGGCGTGTGCGAATAGCCGCGCTCAGCGATCCAGTTAGCGAAGCAAGTGATTCCGGCGCAGCGATCACAGCGCTGCAATGCACAGTTTCTCAATACGCACTCCATCTGCTAGGCTGCCTTTGCGATGGATTACCTCTGGACCCCATGGCGCTACGCCTACGTTTCGACCGCGGAAAAGGCGGTTGGCTGCGTCTTTTGCGAAGCCGCCGCTGCCAGCGACGACCAAAAAGTGCGCATTGTCTATCGCGGCCGGCTCTGCTTCGTTATCTTGAATACTTATCCCTACACCCCGGGACATGTGATGATTGTCCCTTACACTCACCTCGACGAACTGCGCAAGCTGCCGCCTGAGACCGCTCACGAAATGATGGACCTATCACAACGGATGGAGACCGTGCTTCGCAACCTTTATCATCCGGACGGAGTAAATCTAGGCATGAACATCGGCAAAGCCGCCGGCGCTGGCATTGCGGGGCACATCCACATGCACGTCCTGCCACGCTGGGTGGCTGATGCCAACTTTATGTCAGTCGTGGGTGAAACGCGGATTCTACCGGAGACGCTCGACCAGACTTGGGAGCGGATGACGAAGGTACTGTAGGACGAAGGTTTCTAGCTATCGGGTCGCGACAATTTTGTCCAGGGAACGGCACGACTTTTTTGTCGTGCCGTTTAGAGCCATTAATGGGCGGAAGAGGATTATCTCCAGCATGACTTGGATTCGAACTATCCCGATGTCAGAGGCCGATGAGAAACTGCGACAGGCAATCGAAGGTCAACGCTCGTTGTATCCCAAGGAGTATGCCGAACCTGTACATCCCGATGAATCGGGAGGGTCGTCGATTGTAGGCTCGCACACGCTGATTCCCGAGGCACTCTATCATTCGTTCGCAACGTTTGGGGCTTTGATGTCGCCGCAGTTGCCGTTGAGCCGGCGACAGCATGAAATGATCACCACCATGGTCTCGGTGACCAACCGGTGTGTGTATTGAATCGAGTCGCACGCAGAGTTTCTGCGTAGGGTGACGCTGGATAAAGAGCTGGTTGAGGCGCTGGAAAAGGACCACACGGCCGCGCCCATCACGCCGCAGGAGCGGGTGATGCTGGACTATGTGGTCAAGTTGACCAAAGACGCGACCAAGGTTTGGAAGGACGATATCGAGGGACTGCGGAGCGTGGGATTTGACGATCGCGGGATTTTGCAGATCACGCTGATTGCGTCGTGGTTCAACTACATCAATCGTGTGGCGGATGCGTTAGGAGTGGGGCGAGGATGAGACTCCATGCAGCACGGCTCTAGCTGTAACGGACCCTGGGAACTCGTTAGCTATCCTTGCGGTAGAGGAGGTCGCGCATCGCTCGTCTTCGAGCGTCGTTCGCTTCCGCCAGGCTCTTGCGCTCGTCGGCGTCCATCCCCCTTTTCGTTTTAGGCTTTGCGTCCTTAGGCTCGCTGCACGCAGGGCAGCGGTTGGCAAAGCCGGGCTTGTCCGGCCTCAGCTCGAACTCTTCTGAGCAGACGGCGCAGGTTCGGATGGGAAATGCCATCCAAATATTATGATACAACCGCATAACGAAATTCTTGATGAATGCAGGCGTCGTTAGGCTTACGCAACCACCGGCAGTTTAGCGGCTTCCCAGGCGGCAAGCCCCCCGGCCATCTCAGCAAGATTCGTGATCCCGTACTGTTGCAGGATGCTGACGGCGATCGACGAGCGGTAGCCGCCCGCGCAGTGAACCGCAATGCGGCGGTCGCGTGGTATTTCGGAGATGCGCTCTTGCAGGTGGTTGAGGGGAAGGTTCACGCTGCCGTCAACGTGTTTGGTCGCCCACTCGCGTGGGTTTCTGATATCCAACAGCAGCGGTGGATTGCCGTTCGCCAGTTCCTCAGCGACCTCCAGTGCGCTGATGCGTTCTGTTGGCCACACCAGGTCGGGCCTTCCAGCAAGCGCTTCCATACCTTCCTGCAGGTAGCCGCTGACGTGATCGAAACCGATGCGGCCCAGGCGCAAAGCTGCTTCCTTCTCGCGTCCGGGCTCGGCGATGATCACGATGGGTTTGGCGCGGTCCAGTACAGTCCCCGCCCAGGTTGCGTATTGGCCGCCCAGTCCGATGTTGATGCTGCCTGCCAGGTGAGCTTTCGCATATTCCACGGCGTCGCGAACATCGAGAATTTGAGCGCCCGCATCTCCCATCCTGAGGACTTCATCCAGTTCAATGGGATGGAGAACCTCTTCGAGATTCCTGTCGAGAGAAGTGTGCTCACGAGTGTTCAGAACAGCATCGTATGTGAAATAGGGAGGCGCGTCCGGCTGGTCTGCTGTGACGAGCCGAACGAATTCCTCTTTCGTCATCGGTTGCAGCGCGTAATTCATCAGCCGTTGAACCCGCAGCGTAGAAACCGTGTCGGAGGAGAGATTCTTCCCGCACAGCGAGCCGGAGCCGTGTGCCGGGTAGACAAGGGTTTCGTCGGGAAGCCCGAGAAGTTTGTTATGGAGCGAGTCGTAAAGCTGAGAGCCGAGGTCGTTGGCGCTCCACCCCAGCGATGCGCGCAGGTCCGGGCGGCCTACGTCGCCGATAAACAGCGTGTCGCCGGTGAGAACAGCGTAAGGTTGCGCCGGGTTCTTTCCGAGATCGAACACCAGGATCGAGATCGACTCGATGGTGTGCCCGGGAGTCTCCAGCACCTGCAACCGTAGTCCCGGGAAGTCGAGGGTATCGCCGTCCTTCATCGCGGCGAAAGCATATTCCGCTTGAGCGCGGGCGCCGAGATGGATGGTCGCGCCGCAGCGGTCGCGCAACTCCAGGTGACCGGCAACGAAGTCGGCATGGAAGTGGCTGAGAAAGACGTGGCGGATCTGCAGCCCGAATTTCTCGGCGTCGACCACGTACTGCTGGATGTCGCGCTGCGGGTCCACGATGATGGCGGTGGAACTGGCCTCGTCCCCGAGCAGATAGGAGGCGTGGGCCAGGCAGCCCAGGTAGTATTGTTTCAAGATCATTGTTTCAAGATCATTTAAGCAGCCATAGCTTACCACCACGCGCGTCATGGCCGCCGAAGCCTTCGCACCGGACTCCCGTCACCGCGCCGATCCGGAACCGCTGCTGCTGAACACACATGCGGTTTCGGTCTCGGAATCTGCAGTCGCAAACGTGCGCGCGCTCCCTTCTGCTACTAAACTTGCCTTGAGGCAAGGCTTCGGATTTATTTCCTGCCACCTCCACTCTTCACTCCATGGCTGAATCGTTAGCAGAGTTTTTCCTGGCGAACTTTCAGGTGCACCGCAATGAGCGGGCCTACGGCCAGCGGCGCGGATACCGGATGGAGTGGTTTACCTATGGGCAGGTTCTGGGAATGGCGTATCGGTTCTGCCTCGAGCTAGAGACGCGGAAAATCGGCAAGGGCGACCGCGTGATGTTGTGGGGTGAGAACTGTGCCGAGTGGGTTGCCGTGTTCTGTGGATGCGCGATGTGCGGAGTGGTTGTGGTTCCGATGGATCATGGCACCTCGGTGGATTTTGCTGGGCGAGTTTCGCAGCAGGTTGAGGCGAAGCTTTGGGTTTGCTCGCGGCGGCACGCGGCCGAGCATACTGACGAGCCCAAGGCAGCAGTCCCGCTGCTGGTGCTCGACGGTTTGTCGAAGCCGAGTGAAGATTCCTTTCGAGGTGCTCTTCCACATGTAGCGATCAGCCGCGATGACACCCTGCAGATTGTGTTTACTTCCGGCACTACCGCCGAACCCAAGGGTGTGGTCATCACACATGGGAACGTATTGGCTAACATCGATCCGCTGGAGCGGGAGATGCAGCCTTATTTGAAGTATGAGCGGTGGGTGCATCCGGTGCGGTTTTTGAATTTGCTGCCGCTCAGCCACGTCTTCGGGCAATTTCTCGGAATGTTCTTGCCTCCGTTGCTCGGGGGGACCGTGATTTTTCAGGAGGAGCTGAAGCCGTCGGAAATTATGAGCACGATTCGGCGAGAGCGAGTTTCGGTGTTGGTGAGTGTGCCAAGGGTTTTGCAGTCGCTGAAGCAGAAGATTGAGCGCGATCTCGAAGACGGCGGAAAGTTAGAAGATTTCAGGACACGCTTCCGTACCTCGGAGAAAAAACACTTCCTTCATCGGTGGTGGATTTTTCGTGCGATCCATCGGCAGTTCGGCTGGAAGTTCTGGGCATTTATCTGCGGAGGCGCGGCGTTGGATGCTGAGACCGAAGAATTCTGGGGGCGGCTGGGCTACGCCGCAATCCAGGGATATGGGTTGACGGAGACGACGTCGCTGATCAGCGTGAATCATCCGTTTAAGTTGGGGAAAGGGTCAATTGGAAAAGTACTGCCGGGGCGGGAAGTGAAGCTTGCGGAAGATGGCGAGATCTTGATTCGTGGAGGCGGAGTGGCTGCAGGGTACTGGGACGGGAGTCGACGGCAGCAAGTGGCAGATAGAGTTGCGGGTAACGACGGCTGGTATCGTACTGGAGACGTGGGCGCGCTGGACGAAGCCGGAAACCTTTATTTCAAGGGGCGCAAGAAAGAAGTGATCGTGACGCCGGCCGGACTAAATATTTATCCAGAGGATTTGGAGGCTGCTTTGCGACGACAGCCGGAAATTAAAGATTGTGTGGTTGTGGGAATTGAGCGCGAGGGAAACGCAGAGCCGTGCGCGGTGGTGATCTTGCGCGGTGAGGCCAAAGTGGAATCTGTGGTGGAACGTGCGAACCAGACGCTGGCAGAATTTCAGCGCATGCGGATGTGGGTCGACTGGCCGGAGGAAGATTTTCCGCGCACGAATGCGCAGAAACCGAAGCGGAACTTAATTGCTGAATTCGCGAAGCGAGAAATTCTGCAAGACGGAGCGAACGATGTTGCGAGTGCCAGTCCGCTGATGGAGTTGATCGGCCGCATCACGCGACGGAATGTGACGGGGCTGAATGCTGGAGCAGGACTCGACTCTGACCTCGGCCTTAGCTCGCTTGATCGAGTGGAGTTGATTGGGGCGCTGGAAGATCGCTATCAGGTCGATCTTGGCGACGCGCGTTTCAGCGCGGTGCATACCGTGGCTGATATCGAAAAGATGTTGAAGGGTGAGTCGCGGCAGCGCGCCGAGTATCACTATCCGAGTTGGACATTGCGGTGGCCGGTAACGTGGCTTCGATGGCTCGCGCATTATTTGTTGATGAGGCCCGCAATGTTTTTGCTGGGCTGGCCGCGAATTGAGGGACGGGAAAACTTACGCGGCTGGAACGGACCGATGCTGGTGGTTTGCAATCATATTGGGGACGTGGATGTGGGATTCGTCCAGATGGCTTTGCCGGCGAGGTTTCGCAATCGAATCGCAACCGCGACGGGTGGTGAGGCGTTGGAGGCGCTACGCACCCCCGCTGCCGCCAGAGGTTTTTTCGGGAGAATCTACGATCGCGCACAATGGGTGCTGGGAGTTTCTCTGCTGAATTTGTTTCCTCTGCCGCGCGAGGCCGGATTCCGGCAGAGTTTCAAGTACGCGGGTCAGGCGGTCGATTGCGGATACAGCGTGTTGGTGTTTCCCGAGGGGCGTCACACTGGTGACGGGAAGATGAATCCGTTTCGGGCTGGGATTGGATTGCTGGCGAATAATCTCGGCATTCCAGTACTGCCGATGCGAATTGTGGGATTGTTTGAAGTGAAGCAAGCGGGCAGAAAGTTTGCACCTCCGGGGAAGATTGGTGTGCGAATTGGCAAGCCGATTGTCTTTGCGGCCGGCACCGATGCTGCGCAGATCGCGCAAAAGCTGCAGAGCGCGGTAGAAGGCTTGTAGAAATCGCGAGTCAGGCAACACCGCCTACAACCGTGAAGCTGGCCCATAGTCTCCTGCTACCTTATTCTTCGTCCGCCATATTTTCTTCTCGATGCGGATCCGACTCGATTTTCACCTCCGGCAGATTCGCTTCGCGGAGGGTGCGATTCAGCGCGGCGAGATCTGAAGTCTTGAGCTCGTTCCAGCGATTCATCGCGTAAGATACGTCGCGATCGATAGCGGCGACGGCGTCGGACTGCGAGGTGGTCGGTTCCGCGTCGGCTTGCCACACCTGGCCGTATAAGACGGCGACTTGGCCGTTCGTTCGTGTGAGCGTGACTGCATCGGGAGCGGGGGCTGCCGGAGCAGTTTGCGTTCCGGCGACTTCGGCAAGTTTGTTTTGGAAAGCGTTGAGGGAATCGCGAGTTTTCCCGCTCGCCTGCTCAGCCAGTTTTTGCAACGGCTCGCGAATTGATCCAGCTTGCAATACGGCATTGGAGGTCTGGCTCAGGAGCGATGCAAGATGCATTTCGATCTCGAACTTCTTCTCCAGGCCGGCAGGCGAGATTCGAATGCGCGGGTCGATCTTAACGGTGAAAGGAGCGGTAAAACTTTTTCCGTTTGCCGTGAGCCGCGCCGTATATGTACCGGGCAAAGCAGTGGGGCCCAGCGGGTATCGGGGCGTGTCTCCAGGAATGGCAGCGATGGGATAGTCGTGGCGCACGGAATCGGGCGCGGGATAGTGCAGATCCCAAACCCAGCGGTGCATGCCGGCATCGGAGGGCAACGTCCGAAACGGCCGCAGCCAGTAAAGAGGGATGAGCTGTTTCTTGAGATCAGATTCGGTAACCGGAGGCTTGTCATCGCTCGAAAACTTGCGAACGAGTTGGCCGTGAGCGTCAAGGATTTCGAGGGTTACGGGAGAAGAAGCGGTGTGCGCCAGATAATAATCGATGATTGCGCCATCCGGCGGATTGGCGCCAGCTGGCTCATCGGGAGGAATCGGCGTGTCGGGGTTGGTATCACGCTGAATTCGATAGACGGGCGCTGGAGTGAAAAGATGATCGGCGGCCGCGAACGAACCCGACGTCTCCCGCAGCGGAGTAATATCATCCAGGATCCAGAAAGAGCGGCCGTGAGTGGCGACGATGAGATCGTTGTCGTGAATCCACAGATCGCGCATGGAAGTGTGCGGCAGATTCAGCTGCAACGATTGCCAGTGATCTCCGTCATCGAATGATACCCACACGGAATTTTCCGTGCCGGCAAACAACAGTCCCTTACGCTCAGGATCTTCGCGCACCGTATCCACCGGGCCGAGATCGGGGAGGCCGGCTGTGATCAGCTTCCAGGTTTTGCCACCATCGTGAGTGCGGTAGATATAAGGATGCTCGTCATTAATGCGGAAGCGGCTTACCGATGCGTACGCAGACTCCTCATTGAAATGCGATGCGCTGATCTGCGTGACCTTGCTCCAGGGAGTAATTTCTTTTGGAGTGATGTTGCTCCAGTTCTTGCCGCCATCGCGAGTGATCCAGATCAAGCCGTCGTCGGTTCCGGCCCAGAGAGTATTGATGTTCTTGAATGAAGGCGCGAGGGAATATATGACTCCACGCTGTTTGTCCGCCCCTTTCGGAATAAGATTGCCGACGCTCGCCGGAATTCCGGGATTCTCGCGCGTAAGGTCGGAGCTGATCGCCTGCCAGGAAGTTCCGCCGTCCGTGGTTTTGAAGAGCACATTGCTGGCGAAATAAAGGGTGTGCGGGTCGAGAGGCGAAAACATCAACGGCTCGGTGCGGTCAAAGCGGTATTTACTGCTGCGAAGCGGAATGGGCGTTATGTTCTGCACCTCGCCGGTGGACCAATGAAACTTTGAGACCTCGCTCCTGCCGCCGCCATAGATCACATCAGGGTCGAGTGGATCGGGCGCGACGTAGCCATACTCGATCACGCCGACCGGATGCCAGTCACGGAAGGTGATTTCGCCGTCGTTGCCGCGGCTGGAGATGCAGACGGAGCCGCTCTCCTGCTGGCCTCCGCACACGCGATAGGGAAAGGTGGGAGTCACCGAAACGTGATAAATCTGCGCCGTGGGCTGGTTGTACCAAGAACTCCACGAGGCTCCGCCATTCACCGTTACGAGAGCGCCCTGGTCGCTGACCAGAAGAATAATGTTTGGGTCATTGGGATTGATCCAGAGATTCTGGTAGTCGTCGCCGCCCGGCGCGCCGCGGAATCCGGACCATGTTTTACCGCCATCGGTCGATCGCATCGTCACCGTGCTGGCGCAATAAACAATGTCTGCGTTCTTCGAATCCACGCGGGGAACAGCAAGATCCCCCCCGCCGATGCGGCCTGAGGGGCGGGGATCATCGGTTGCTTTGGTCCAACTTTCTCCGGCATCGTCCGAACGGTAGACGGCGAGCGGGCCCGAAGAAACGGCGAGTGTGGCGTAGAGCCGCCGCGGATTCGAAGGCGCGATGGCGAGGTTGATTTGAGAGAGATCCTTCGGCAGGCCGTTGGCGAGAGGATGCCAGGTGCTTCCGCCGTCGGTGGACTTGAACAATCCACCACCGGTTCCGTTCACAGTGTTGTTGTCCTCCCAGGGACCCTCGCGCGCCTCCCACATCGACGCGTAGATTACATCGGGATTGCTGGGATCGATTTCTACGTCGGAGGCTCCAGTGTTCTCATCTTTATAGATTGCTTTCTGCCAGGTCTGCCCGCCGTCGGAGGATCGAAACAGGCCACGCTCCTCATTGGGGCCGTAAGGATGGCCGAGCACCGCGGCAAAGACTCGATTGGGATCACGAGGGTCTATCGCCAGTGCGGGGATCTGAAAACCATCGCGTAGCCCGAGATGAGTCCAAGTTCTCCCCGCGTCAATAGATTTATAAATTCCGTTGCCTACCGAAAGATCGGGGCGATGCAGTCCCTCACCGCTGCCAACATAAATAACGTCGGGATTTGAAGGAGCCACGGCGATGGCGCCGATCGACTGCGTGGATTCGTGATCAAAAATTGGATTCCAAGTGCGGCCGTAGTCGTCTGACTTCCACACTCCGCCATTGACCTGGGCCATGTAGAAAACATTCGGCTGACTCGGTACGCCCGTGGCGGCTCGAGTGCGGCCTCCGCGAAACGGGCCGATCATGCGCCAATGAAGGTCCTGGTAGGTATTCTCGGGAATTTGTTGTGCGATGCTGGATGGGATGCAGAGAAAAAACGAAATGCAGATACACAGACGAAGAACTGCCTGGGATATGGTCGACATGGGCCCCCGACGCTAAAAACCAAGACGCTAAAAACCAAACTAAAGAGAATAAACTAAAACTGCAGTGACCGGGGCACGCCGCTGGCGATACCTCCGCCGCCCCTTCTATTTCGCAACAGATTGTCTGCATAGCCGGCTAGGCAATCTCAGCCAAAGTTCGCTCCACGCTGCCGGCTTTCAGGGCGGGTGTTGCGCCGAACTGGCTGGCGACCCAGGCACCGACGCGGTTGGCGGTTTCATTGATTTGCGCCAGGTGACTGCCGCGAAGATATTCGTGCACGAGAGCGGCGGTGAACGCATCCCCTGCGCCCACCGTATCGGCGACCTTCACTCTGAAGCCGGGGTGTTCACTGCGGTCATCGCGCGATACCAAAATGCCGCCGCCGGTGCCGCGAGTCACGCAAACCAGGTCGAGATCATGCGCAATCAGCAGGCAGCGGGCAGAATCTGGCTCGGCACAATTCTCCAATTCGAGCATTCGCATTACCCTTGGCAGCTCTTCATGGTTCAGTTTGACGACGTTTGCCAGCTTCATCGAGTCCGCAAGAACCTCGTGCGAATAGAACTTCTGCCTTAGATTGACGTCGAAAACGCGAACTGTCCCGGGGCGCGTGGCGTGCAGAAATCTGCGAATTGTTGCCCGGCTTTGTGAACAGCGTTGCGCCAACGATCCGAAGCAGACCGCGTCTGTTTCCTCGGCTAAGCGCTGCCATGCCGGCGTCCACTCCAAAAAATCCCAGGCGACCGGCTGAAGGATATCGAAGCGGGGCTGGCCGTCCTTATCGATTTCAACTTTGACACTTCCAGTCGGATGAATCGGATCGCTCTGAACCGAGGCGGCGCTGAGGCCGAGCTGGTTCAAGCGCTGCAGCGCTTCCTCTCCGAGAGAATCGCTGCCAATACGGCTGGCCGGGATTCCCATGTCGCCGAGCAAATTCGTGATGTAAGCGAAGTTGGCGGGCGCACCACCGAGTTGCTTGCCCGACGGAAGCAGATCCCAAAGCAACTCGCCCAAGCCTACGATCGTGCGTTTTCCGTCAGTCATTTATTTCGCCAGCAATGCTGGTGGTGGAGCACATCACGCGCGATAGCATAGCCTTCTTCTGCGAAGGCCAACGGATACGCCTTTCGTGCTAAGATTCGCCCCTACTCTTATATTCAGTGACCCCTCACTTTACAAGCTCCGGCGGCGGGCGGATTGATCGGCGAGTTGTGCTTCGGCGAATTGCGGATCGGCGAGTTGCGATTTCTCTCTTTATCTTCATTGCGGTTCTGATTCCAATCGCAGGGGCGCAGCAGGTGGCGCCGAGCCTGGAGTTGTCACGTACCGTGCGCACCTGGGAATTTCTGCCAGTGGTTGGAACCCGTGCTGGGTTGTTTGGCGACGAGACCGGGCGCCTCGAAGCGTGGGTTTATCCCCTGAAAATCCTCCGGGCCTTTCACTTGACCTTTCATATTGGCGGCCGCGCGCTTCCTGCGGAAAGTCTCGCGCGAACGCTGACCGTGCGTCCCGAGTCTGCGACGCTGCTCTACTCGGGCGATTTATTTCGCGTGAAAGAAACATTGTTCGTGCCCGTGAGTCAGCCGGGCGCAGTGATTCGATTAGAGATTGAAAGCGCGCAGCCGCTGGAAGTGGAAGCGGGCTTTGTGGGCGATTTCGCGCTCGAGTGGCCGGCGGCCGTCGGCGGCACGTATCAGGAGTGGGACGCTACCCGGCACGCTGTGGTCTTCGGTGAGGAATCGAGAAAGTTCGCGGCGCTGGTGGGTTCTCCAACCGCGGAGGATGTGCACCCGGCCTATGAAACCAATTATTCGTCCTCGGATGAGACTTCATTTCGCCTGGGGGTGACACAGAAGGGACGCGAGACAAAAGAGATCGTGATTGCCGCTTCCGTAGCGGGTCTCGGGGATGCACAAAAAGATGCGAAAAAAACATACGAGCATCTGGCTGCATCCTACGAGCAACTGCAGCATGATTCGGCCGAGTATTATCGCAACTATCTCGCGCAGACCGTAAGCCTCGAACTTCCTGACAATCTTTTGCAGCAAGCTTATGATTGGGCGCGAATCAGCATGATCCAGGGATTGGTCGCGAATCCTTATTTGGGCACTGGATTGGTGGCGGGATATCGTACGGCCGGAGTCGGCCAGCGGCCGGGTTTTGCGTGGTTTTTCGGCCGCGATTCCCTGTGGACGTCGCTGGCGCTGAATGCAACGGGAGATTATTCGACGACTCGCACCGCGCTAGAGTTCATCAGCAAGTATCAGCGCGAGGATGGAAAGGTTCCACACGAAATTGCGCAGAGCGCTAATTTTGTGCCGTGGTTTCAGGAATATCCGTATGCCTACGCCTCAGCGGATGCGACCCCGCTTTTCATTATCGCGATGGATGATTATGCGACACAGAGCGGCGACATTGATTTCGTTCGCGCGCAATGGGATGACGTCTGGCGGGCGTATCAATTCATGCGGTCGACCTATGATGCGCAGGGCTTCGCGCAGAATGCGGGCGTCGGACATGGGTGGGTGGAAGGTGGACCGCTGCTTCCCGTAAAGAATGAGTTTTATCAGAGCGCGTTGGGCGTGGAGGCACTGCAGTCGCTGTCGAGACTGGCAGGGTTCGTTGGCAAAGAAGACTTGAAAAAGGAATTGGCTGCGGAGTTCGAGCGTCAGAAGCCGGCGCTGGACCGGGCGTTTTGGTCGCCCGCGATTAAGTCTTATGCGTACGCACTGAATCAAAACAATCAGCGCGTCGATGAGCCGACTGTCCTGTCGACCGTGCCCATGTGGTTCGGGCTGGCAAACGCGGATCATGCGGAAGAGACGATCGCGCAGTTGGCGGATGCGGATCACGAAACCGATTGGGGGATGCGAATTATCTCTTCGCGCTCCAGCCGCTATGACGGTTCCGGTTATCACTTCGGAGCGGTCTGGCCGCTATTTACGGGATGGGCATCGGTGGGCGAATACCGGTATCATCGCGATCTGCCGGCACATTCGAACCTGCGCGCGAACGCGCTCTTAGGCTTTGACGGCTCGCTCGGGCACTTCACGGAAGTGCTTTCTGGCGACTACTATCAGGGATTCTCGACCAGTTCACCATATCAGATCTGGTCTGCGGCGATGGTGGTCAGTCCTCTGCTGCGCGGACTATTCGGATTGCAAATCGACACTGAAAATCGACAGATCACGCTGGCGCCGCATGTGCCTGCGAACTGGACGTCGTTTGGAATCCGGAACGTGCGCCTCGATAAGAGCCGCGTCGATTTCCAATATCGTAAGACATTCGACACGATTACCATCGAGGCCACCCGCAGCGGCACCGGCGATTGCTGGGTTGAATTCTCGCCTGCTCTCAGTTTGAGGACGCAAGTGGTTTCGGTCGAGATGAATGGAAAGCCGCTTCCGTTTAAAATTCAGGCAAACACCGAAGACCAGCACCTGTCCGTACGCTTCCCCGCAAATGGCGGCGTAAACCGCGTGATCATCCGGGTGAAGAACGATTTTGGGCTGAACTTTGACAACGAGCTTCCGCCACTGGGCAGCACAAGTCGCGGCCTGAGAGTGATCGCAACGCGGTGGAATTCCGATCGGAGCCAGTTAACCGTCGAAGTCTCTGGCGTGCCGGGCACGAAATACGAGCTTGGAGTTTGGAATCCAGCTCAGATCAGTTCTGTCGAAGACGCGGTTATGACGAGAGAGGGAAAGATTCGTATTGCGATTCCAGCGCAGAATGGCGGCGACTATTCGCATCGCACGATTGTCATCCACTTTAAACAGCCTTGAGCGAGTATTGCGACGAGTTTGACTCGCCGCGCAGAAGAGTTCAATCTCAACGCGATGGATTTTGCGGAATTTCGATGGAGGTTGCGACCATGAAAATGAGGACTGTTCTATGTGTGGCCACGCTTGCGATCTGGGGATGCATTTCAGGCGTAAGTGCTTCCGCTCAAACCTCTTCCCACGCCGTGGATGCGGAAGGTCATCAATGGTGGCAACACGCGGTCTTCTACGAGATTTATCCCCGCAGTTTCGCGGATAGTAATAATGATGGCGTCGGCGACCTGAAAGGAATCGCGTCGAAGCTGGATTACTTAAAGGATCTGGGCGTGGATGCGATATGGATCACCCCCTGCTTCCCTTCACCGCAGGTGGACTTTGGCTATGACGTTTCTGACTACGAGAATATTGACCCGATGTATGGAACGCTCGCGGACTTCGATCAACTGGCCAGCGAAGCCAAGAAGCGAGACATCCGCATCATTCTCGATTTTGTCGTGAATCATTCCTCCGATCAGCACCCTTGGTTTCTGGACTCGAAGTCTTCGCGCACGTCGGCGCACCGTGACTGGTACATGTGGCACGACGGCAAAGCATCCGGCCAGCCGCCCAACAACTGGACTTCAGAATTCGGCGGATCGGCCTGGAAGTTCGATCCCACCACCGGCCAATACTACTATCACTACTTCTATGCCGAGCAGCCCGATTTAAACTGGCATAATCCTGCCGTCAAAGATGCCATGTTTGACGTCACCCGCTGGTGGTATGACCGCGGGGTTTCTGGCTTCCGGCTCGACGCGGTCGACACACTCTTTGAGGACCCCAAGCTGCGGGACAATCCCGTCCTGCCCGGCAAAAATGCCTACGGCGACCCAATTCAAAACCGGATCTATAACACCAAGCTCCCGCAGGTCCACGACGTGTTGCGCGGGCTGCGACAGGTGGCTGACAAAAGCGGCGCGGTTTTGATCGGTGAAACCTGGACCAAGGATGTCTCAGAACTTCGGCAATATTACGGCGATCACAGCGATGAATTGCAGATGCCGATGGATCTGATGTTCACCAAACTGAAATTTTCGGCGCCGATTTTTCGCGAGCATATCGCCGCCGTCGACGGTGCCGGGGGATGGCCCGTGTATGTCATCAGCAATCATGACATCGTGCGCTCTTCCGATCGTTACGGAGACGGCGAGCACAACGATCAGATCGCCAAGGTGATGGCCGGACTTTACCTGACGCTGCGCGGGACACCGATTATGTATTACGGAGAAGAGATTGGGATGAAGACCACGCCGCCCACCCGCAAAGAAGACGTGAAAGATCCTATCGGACGTACAGGATGGCCAAAAGAGAAAGGCCGCGACGGTGAACGGACTCCCATGCAATGGGACAACAGCGAAAACGCAGGCTTCACGAAGGGGACGCCGTGGCTTCCGGTCCCTCCGACTTACAAAACGCACAATGTGGCCGATGAGTTAAAAGATCCGAATTCGGTGCTTGCGTTCTACAGCAAGGTGCTGAAGCTGCGGCACACCAACCGCGCGCTCATGGACGGAGATTACCGGGCGATTAACGGGAACGACGCGAACGTGCTCTCCTATTTGCGCGCATACAAGGACGAGGTCGTAGTGGTGGCGCTGAATATGTCGAAGTCCCCCCAGAAAGTGGCCCTCGATTTCAAGGGCAACGGTTTCACCTCAGCTAAGAGCCTTGTGGCAACCGGCCATTCCGGCGTTCAAGGAAGTGAGGTCTCGCTGGAGCCTTACGGCGTATTTATCGGCGAACTCACTAAGTAAACCGGGGTTCGGTACGCTACCGCTCAGAAGTGGCTCTGGTGGCGGGTTACTGGGGTTTGTTCGGTTTTCGTAACAAGATTCACTTTGTGGCGTCGCGAACGCGAATTGGTGAAAGACTCCTTGGCAACCGAGGGGGAGGAGTGGATCCGAACAACTGCCCGCGCTGCGGCGGAACCGGATACATTGCCCAGTCCGTGGACGTCAGCGGCAAGTCCGAGGGCATCGCATTTATCCGCATGAAGTGTCCGGCCTGCGCAGGCAGCGGTCGGAACGATTCAATTCCCCCTACTACCGCGGGCTGACCGCACGGCCTGTGGTGCTTGCGAAAACGTACGGGCCCGGACCTCAAACCAGTGTGATGATCCGGGCCTGACGTTCCTTTACAGACCTTATTACAAGCCATCTCATAAATGGGTTCGGGAAGGGCACGACGTTCAGTGGTTACGGAAAAACTCAGGTTTTGGGTGGCGCAGCGCTTTAACGCTGCGACAAGTCGTCTCGTTTCTGTCCGGGCTTTTAGAGGGTGCGTGAGAACGCGTTGCATCGCGGTCACTTTGCCTACAGTTGTTGAAAACTTCTTCGGCCCAACTGGCGGCTGGCCAGCAGCCGGGTCAGGTTGTACGAGATGGCAGCCAGGGTGAACTCGATGCTTACTTTTGCCAATCCCCGCAACCGAAACCGCCTCATCCCTCGTTGTTCTTTTAGCGTTCCCCAAACCGGTTCTACTAAGGCCTTGCGTCGCCGATAGACCGCTTGTCCGGTCGGCCCGCGCAATTTCTGTCGCATGCGCCGCTGCGTCGGGCTGAGCCGGATGGGCGCGCAACGCTGCCCCGTGTTCAACTCCCGCGCCAGATTCGAATCCGGCAAGTACACCTCCCGGCCCCGGCCTTCCAGTTCCTCGATATTTTCCAGCGAGAAAAATCCGGCATCGGCCAAAATCTTTTCCGCCGTGGCTCCGCTCTGCCGCTCCGCCTCCTCCACCATCGGGATCAAGCTGCTGTTGTCCGCCGCATTCTGCGTCACGCGTTGCCCAACGATCAGGTGGTCTTCATTCACTGCGGCTTCAGCGGTGTAGCCCAGCGCAAACCCGCTCCGCTCCCGTAGAAAGCGCGCATCCGCATCGGTGCGCGATAATTTCTTCATCCCGCTCTTGCGCAACTTTTCCAATCTCCGCGGCATCGCCTGCAACTGCTCCTGTAATTTTTCCAGATGCACCCGCGTGCCCGCCCCTTCGTTGGGATCGTCCTCATCGCACAGCTTCTGCCACTGGCGGATGCTTCGCCGCAGCCGGCTCCGCTCCTGCCGCAACCGCTCTTCGGTCTCCAGCCGGTTCCGCGACGCCGCCGCGTGAATCCGCGTCGAGTCGATCGCCACCTGTCCCAACCGTCCCAGCTTCATCTGCCGCGCCATCTCCAGCACTTGCGTGAACACGTCGTTCAATCCCCGCGCGTGCCGCCGCCGAAACGCACTCAGCGCCCAGTTGTCCGGCCGCGCTCCCCCCGCCAGATAGCGCAAACCCAGATCTTCCCGGATGCGCTGCTCCAGTCGCCGCGCCGACGTGATCCCCAGCGCGTAGGCATACAACCACACTTTCAACATCAGCGCCGGACAATACAGCGCTCCTCCTTCTTCCCCATAAACCTGCTCGAAACTTTTCAAGTCCATGTGCTCCACCGCCCCATGGATGAAGAAACACAGATGATCTTCCCCCAACTCATCCCTTACGCTGGGCGGCACTAGATACGCCTGATCCGGCTGGTACGGCAGAAATCGTCCCATACCTCTCTTTCTGCCTCATCTTGCAAACAATTACAAGCTAGTTCTCACGCGGCCTCTTTTAGCCCCTGAGGGACCTCGACTTGCTGCTCCGGACTATTTATGAGATGGCTTGTGCTCAGAACACTACTCAGAACGCCGTTGGTGAGCCTGGATCCATTCACAACTTCTGTAAACTTGTGAGACGAGTTCCCTTCAGGCGCTGGTGACGGTTTTGGTTCGAGCGCGGCGGCCCACAGCAAAGGCAGTTTCGATGCGGTTGCGTCCAGCGGTTTTCGCGCGGTAGAGGGCTTTATCGGCTGCCTTAACGACTTCTTCCGCCGATGTTGTTTCCTCCCTTGAAGTTGCTACTCCGATGCTGGCAGTAACTGAGAGTTCAGTCGGCGCTGGTGCTTCTGACAGCCGCCGGATCGCTCGGCCGGCCTGGGCACGCCCCCGCGCACGCGGGTTGCGGCGGTCGGGCCCACGGACCTGCTGACGGCGATCGGGGCCGCGCAAGTGCAGCGTGCTGGCGGCGATCGCGGCCCGCAGGTCTTCAAGATGATCCAGAACTTCGAAGGTACTTTTGCCAGGAAAAAGTATGGCGAATTCTTCTCCACCGCAGCGATACGCCTGTCCTCCTCCCGACACCCGTGCCAGCCTTGAGGCGACCATGCGCAACACCTGGTCTCCCGTGTCGTGGCCGTACGTGTCATTGCAACGTTTGAAGTGATCGATGTCGACCATGGCGATGGAATACGGCGGCGCGAGGCGAAGCAGAGCCTCGTTGAAAGCTCGCCGGGAAGGCAGCATGGTCAATTCATCGTGATAGGCGAGCAGGTACGATGTCTCAACGACCGCCGTAGCCAGGATGAATGCGGCCGCCGCGAAATATGCGTTAGCAATTCTTCCCACCCCTCCGAAGCGAAGCGCCAGAAAGGATGCGGCCAAGGCCCATAACAGGCCACTCTCGGCGGGCTTGTGGAACAGCAGGTAGCGGATCAGCAAGACAATTCCGGCAGCTGCGAAGCAGAGTTGTGCAGAGAATAGCAAAGGCGCCGGCACAAGGGGATGAAGCAAAGCGCGGTGCGCGGCCGGGGATTCTGGCCGGCAAAGCACGGCCACAAATACGGACTGAACGAACACAAAAATGCCCGCAGGGGCAAGGCTGGAGAAACTGAATCCCTTTTCTTGCCGCAGCGAGAGTACAGCGAAGTCGAGAGGAAGAAGTATGCCCACCGCAGCCAGAGCGGTCGCTCCGGGCCCGCTTGCAGAGAGATGTCCCAAAGAAAAAGAAGCAAAATACGAGACGGCCTGCCGTGCCAGGAATAGGACCACCAGAGCGGAGAAGATTCGGCTCGAGTGAAACCGTGCGGACAGCAGAAGGCCAGCGATGCATGCGCCGAAAAAAGAATAGGTAACGAGCGCAGGACTAGGCGCGAGCAAGCCGGTATGCAGGAGCACCGCCAGCAGTGCAAGAGCAATGCCCGGCATGAGCAGGGACTTCATCGGAATTTGGTCCCGGCGTTAATGGGAAACGTCCTCAGGCTCGCAGAATCGTCTGCAGACTAGCGTCTTCCGATTATCCTATTTAGATTATCTGTGAGTGCGAGCCGAGAGTAATTGACAGGTCGGGTTCGGCTGGAGTGGGACGATTGCCTTGTCATCCTGAGGCAGAGGAGTCCTCGGCTTCGCCGAGGACTTCCAACGAAGTGACCCTCTGTACTTACGAGCAGCGTCGAACGTGCTTGCAGCGCATTTCCCGACGACAGATTGCAGAGGTTCTTCGCCCCGCAAAAAGCGTGGGCCTCAGCATGACACCTCGGTTGGGTGTGAAGCATTCAATCCCCTTTTGAAACCCTGCTCCGTTTCTGCAAACCCACACTTTCGTGCGGAGCGGTTTCCGTTTCAACTGAGCTTTTTCTAACTAGAATCTTCCTGTGATTAAGGCCCACTTATGAGAATCCTGATTGCGGAAGATGAGGCGGCTCTGGCCAGTTTCGTGCGCCAGGGATTACAAGCAGAGCATTATGCGGTGGACTTGGTGGAGGATGGGGAGCAGGCGCGCGCCATGGGGAGCGAGTTCGACTATGACCTGGTGATCCTGGACTTGAATTTGCCGAAGCTGGACGGCGTAAGTGTATTGCGTCATCTGCGGCTGAAGCGGCCGAGTCTGCCGGTGCTGGTCCTCACGCAGAGAAGCAAGGTCGAAGACCGCGTGCAATGCCTCGACACCGGGGCAGACGATTATCTTCCCAAGCCATTCTCCTTCACGGAACTGTCGGCGCGCATCCGGGCACTGCTGCGGCGTAGCCATCTGCCGTCGGAGTCCGTGCTGGTGGTGGAAGATCTTAAGCTCGATCGCGTCGAGCACCGGGCCGAGCGCGCCGGCCGCCGCATCGACCTTACGTCGAAAGAGTTCTCTCTCTTGGAGTACCTGATGCGCAACGCCGGACGCCAGGTCTCGCGCGCGATGATCATCGAACATGTCTGGAACTTAACTTTCGATACAACTACGAATGTTGTGGACGTTTACATAAACTACCTGCGGCGCAAAGTGGACGACGGACATCCCCTCAAGCTGATTCACACGGTGCGGGGCGTGGGTTACGCGCTGAGTGGCAACGCGGAAGTGCCAGCGTGACCCCCGGAGTGAGTCCTAGCCCGGCACAAAATCCTGAGGGTTCGGCAGGTTGGCCTCAGAAAGGCGCGCGCAGCGTCCTGGCGCAATTGCTGCATGCGTTGAACCAGCCGCTAACGGGGTTGCAGTGTTCGATGGAAGTGGTGCTGGCCACTCCGCGCACCGTCGAGCAGTATGTGCGCAGCCTGCGCGAAGGCCTTGAACTCACCGAGCGGATGCGCATTTTGGTGGAAGCGATCCGGGAGGTGGCGGATATGGAAGCAGAGGGCGGCAGCGCGCAGATGGAGAGGATCGAGTTGAAGGATCTGCTGCGCGAAGTAGTGGACGATCTGGCACCGGTGGCCGAGGGGAACAGCGTTCGCATGACTCTCGATTGTTCCGGCGCTTCTTCGCTCCAGGTAAAAGCGCGGCGGCCGGTCATGGCCACTACGGTATTCCGCCTGCTCGAATCTGCTTTGAGCCTTGCCGCCACCGGAACTGAGCTGCGGATTGAGGCCGGCGGTCCGTCCCCTGAACTCTCCCCTGATATCTGGATACGTCTTCAGTGGAATGGAGGACGGCCGCGGGGTGCGTTCTCGCGTTCTGAACTAGGTTTGTTAATCGCACAGGCCGGCTGGGAACGTGTGGGCGCGCAATGGGATCGCGAAAAAATGAAAACGCTCGAAACGGTCACCATCCGGCTACCCGCTCCCTCCGGCAGCAGGAATTTCTAATCTTCATTTTCGACAGCGCCACTTTCATGGATTTGGATCCGGCCAGGAGACTCAAAATGTACCCCCTAACAACCGTTCCGCTCATTGCTGGAAACGGTGGAGCGTTGATTGCGAGCCCCAGCAGCACTCTCCGCGAGCAGGTTCTGCAAAATCTCGACGGCCGCTGGCGGCCCGTGCACCACGTGACCAGCGGGGCCGAGGCTCTCGTCAAACTGGAAGAGGGAGACTGGCAGATCGTGTTTCTCGACCGCCGCGTTCCCGACTTGGACAGCGAAGAGCTGGTCGCGATTATTCAGAAGAGGTTTCCCGGAATTCAAATGGTGTTGCTCGATTCCGATTCTGCGTCGAGGGCAATTTTGTTAGCGGAAACGCGACAGCTCGATCCGAGCCAGACCAGAGCCGCGGTCAAGGTCCATGAGGAACATTCGCGCGAGCTAGGGGAAATCGAGGAACAGGAAGAAGAGTCTGAAGGACGTCAGTATGAGCCGCTGCCAGGCATGATTGGACGGAGCGAAGCGATGCAGCGTGTGTACCGCCTGGCATACCTGGTCGCTCCCCGCACCACGACGGTGCTGATCGTAGGGGCGACGGGCAGCGGCAAGGAACTGGTAGCGCGCGCGCTGCACACTCTGAGTCCGCGGGCAGCCAAGCCCTTCGTCGCCGTGAACTGCGCCGCGATTCCGGAAGCGTTGCTCGAGTCGGAGCTGTTTGGACACGCCCGCGGGGCATTCACCGGAGCGGTGCAGGCGCAGGTGGGCCGCATTCCCGCCGCGCACGGCGGCACACTGTTTCTGGACGAAATCAGCGAACTGCCGTTCAGCATGCAGGCCAAGCTGCTGCGCTTTCTGGAACAGAAAGAAGTGCAGCGCCTCGGCTCCGCCGAGGTGACCCGGGTGGATGTGAGAGTGATTGCGGCCAGCAATGTGGATATGGCGGGGCGCGCCGGCAGAGGAGAATTTCGCGAGGACCTTTTCTATCGTCTGGCCGCTTTTCCTTTGCAGTTGCCTCCCCTCACCGAGCGCCGTGCCGACATCATTCCACTGGCCCAGCACTTTCTCGCTTGTATGGCGGTGGCGATGAATGCAAGCTGCCCGCGCATCAGCGAGGAGGCTGCCCGCATCCTCGAAGCTCATCCCTGGAAGGGCAACGTGCGCGAGTTGCAGCACGTGATGGAGCGGGCGTCCATTCTCGTCGAAAACAAGCATACCGTTTTAAGCGAGCATCTTTATTTCCCCTTCCAACAAACCCTGTTTCACTCTCCCACTGGGCCCCTTTCGTGCACCGCGCGGGCAAGCTGAGAAGAATCTTACCCACCTTCCCAACCTCTTGGCCCTCACCGTGCAAATGTTGCCTGCAGCTATGACTTCTTTGCCCATGCCAGCAAGCTTGTTGACGGCCCAAGCAATGCCGTTCGGGGCGGGCGCGGAAATCCCACCGGGCGAGAGCCAGCAATTTCTTCTGCAAGCATTTCGTTCGTTCGCTGACGCTGCCGATTCGCTGGAGCGTTCCTATGGCATGCTGCGTCGCGAAGTGGCACGGCTGCACCAGGAACTGGAACAGAGCAATGCGGGTTTGCAGCGAAGTCTCGAGGAGAACCGCGAGATGCGCCAGCATTTGGACCGCATTCTGGATGGACTTCCGTGCGGAGTGCTGGTGGTGCAATCCGATGGCGCAATCTCACGGATGAATCCAGCGGCGCGGCGATTATTTGGCTCCGTGGAGGCGCCATTCGACCTGGAGTCCCAATTCGAATCCAAATTCGAATCATTGGCGCTGGCACCGCGCGCGTTGTGTGATTTGTTCGAGCGGGCGCGTTCTACAGCCGGCGAGCAGGAGCAGTCTGTTTCGGATGGGCGCGGGGGCGAACGCTGGCTGGCGGTGCGGCACGCGGCAGTCCGGAGCAACGATGCTGGAATCCATCTCACGAATAGTCCCGCGCAGCCGATCGCTCCTGCCCTTCCCCAACCCATGGATGAGAGGGATTCCAGTAGTCAGGATAACGAGGGGGAAAGCGCCGACTGCGTCTCGATTTTCATTGTGCGCGACGTCAGCGATGCCAAGCGGCTGATTGAGGAGCGGGACAAGCTGCGCCGGGAACAGGCGCTCGCAGAGATGTCGGCCATCCTGGCGCATGAAATCCGCAACCCGCTGGGCGCTCTGGAATTGTTTGCCGGCTTGCTGGCCGGAGCCGGACTCTCGGCAGAATGCCGGCAGTGGGTCGAGCATGTGCAGGCAGGCCTGCGCACGCTGGCCGCCACCGTCAACAATGTTTTGCATTTCCACAGCCTGCCTGCTCCGGAACGGATGCCGATCGACCTCGGCCCGTTGCTGGACTGGGCGGGAGGATTCCTCGTACCGATGGCGCGGCAGGCTCGTGTCGAGTTATGCGTGCGCAACCGCCTGCACGGTGTGCTCCTTTTCGCCGACCGGCACCGTCTGGAGCAGGTGCTGCTGAACCTGGTTCTCAATGCTTTTCGGGCAATGCCGGGCGGAGGCTGGGTCGAAATCTCCGGGCAGAAGATTTACGAAGGTGATGGCTCGATCGTAACGATTTCGGTCAGCGACACGGGCCCGGGAATCACCATTGGCGATGCGGGCAGGATCTTCGATCCTGGCTTCAGCACGCATTGCGGCAGCCCCGGCTTGGGATTGACGGTGTGCCGCAAGATCGTCGAACAGCATGGGGGCTCGCTCACCGCCGAAAACCGGGCGCGTGCAGGAGCGCGATTCGTGGTGACGTTGCCCTTGGCGGCCCAACCGCCGCCGGAGGCAGAGAAGGGACCGGCGAAGTGAAATAGGAAGCGAGCCAAGCGCGCGATTATTGCGTCGCAAGAAACCCTTCGGTCGCTTCCGCTCTCTCAGGGCAGGCTGCGACGCAACGCGCGGCTCGCCCAGATCCTTCGCTGCGCAAAGAACGCTTGCTCAGGATGACACTTGGTGAGGTGGGGGATGAATAGGGTACTGGTGGTCGACGACGAAGCGGGGATGCGGGCTGCACTCGAGGCACACTTCTTGCGGCGCAATTGGCGTGTGGACACGGCGGCGAGTGCGAGCGAGGCGCTCGAAAAATTCCGCCCCGTCCTGCATCCGCTGGTCGTAACCGATATTCGCCTGCCCGGCCCAGATGGCTTCAGCGTGATGCGGGATGCCCGGGCATTGGCGCCGCACACGGCGGTGATCCTGCTGACGGCTTTTGGCAGCGTCCCCGACGCCGTGACGGCGATGAAGGGCGGAGCCTGCGACTATCTGGTAAAACCGGTTTCGTTCGAACAGCTGGAACAGGCGGCGGAACGGATCCTGGCGCAGGCACGGACGCAAGCGGAGGCAACGGAAGGAATGACGGGACACGCCCCTGGATGGCTGCGTTCCCTTGACCGCGCACGCCAGGCTGCCGCCAGCGGCGCCGATGTGCTGATCGAAGCCGAGAGCGGCACGGGGAAGGAACTGGTGGCGCGGCTGATCCACCGGCTGAGCCCGCGCCGCGATCACGCCTTTGTTGCCATCAATTGCTCCGCATTTCCCGAAACCCTGCTCGAAAGCGAGTTGTTTGGCTACGCCCGGGGAGCGTTTACCGGAGCAACGCTCGCGAAACCCGGCCGCATCGAGCTGGCCCACCGCGGAACGCTGCTGCTCGACGAGGTTGGCGAGTTGCCGCTTGGCCTGCAGCCGAAGCTGTTGCGGGTGCTGCAGGAAAGAGAGTTCGATCGCCTCGGCGATACGCGCACCATACGGGTGGATGTGCGCGTGATTTCCACTACCAATCGCACCCTGTCCGAGATGGTAAAAGAGGGGAAGTTCCGCGCCGACCTGTTTTACCGATTGAATGTGATTCCGCTGACCCTGCCGCCGCTGCGCGAGCGCCGCGAAGATATTGGCGAACTGGCGGAACATTTTCTGCGCTTATATACGCCTCAGGGCCGGAGCCTGCGGCTGGCGCCGGAGTTCATCGAGCGTCTTGAGGCTCACGGCTGGCCGGGAAATGTCCGCGAGCTGGCGAACTGCCTGCGGCGCGCGGTGGCTCTGGCCACGGGGGCGGAGATTGGCCGGGAGGGCCTTGAGGGATCGGCCTGGGATAGCGACACAAAAGACCCAGCCCAAATTGAAGTGAAAGGCACAGAAAAAGATAAAACAGAGAAAGATAAAACTGATGCAAACGCGGAAGACGAAGCCGGGCACGAGAAAGTTCTGCGAGCCGGAGTTTCCCTCGGCGATATGGAGCGCCGGCTGGTCGAGATGACGCTTGAGGCCACGGGCGGCAACCGCTCGCGCGCTGCCGCACTTCTGGGAGTAAGCCTGCGCACCGTGCGCAACAAGATCCGCAGTTACGGTCTGCCCAGCTGGAGTAGTTATGTCCATGATTAACCACAGAATGATTAACCAAGGAATGACGGAGCGACGGACTGACGGAGTGACGGAATGATTGATACCGCAATGACGGAAGCTCTCGGCCGCTTCCTCGATGTGGATGTGGCCCGCTACAAGCTGATCGCGTCCAACCTGGCGAACATCGATACGCCGGGCTTCCGGACCCGCGATCTCGATTTCCGCGCGGAGCTGGGGCGAGCCAGCGCCCTGGCGGCACAGGAGGAATCGGAGAGCTTCTCCCTGGCCTCCTATGGCCCCGTGATTCATCGGGTGCGCGGACTGCTCGAGCGTCCCGATGGCAACAACGTGAGCGTCGAACGCGAGAGCCTGCTGCTGGCTGAAACGCAAATGAAATTCAGTCTGGGCGTGCAGCTGTTGAAAGACGAATTTCACATTATTTCTCAGGCAATCAACTCCGGAGGTACTTCGTCATGAATCTGTTTGGCATGCTGGAAGTGAGTGGCTCGGCGCTGGGGGCGGAGCGGTGGCGGGCCGAAGTGGTGGCGGCAAATATGGCGAACGCCGAAACTACGCGCACATTTCAAGGTGGGGTGCAAGCGGGCGCCTACCGGCGGCAATTGCTGGTGTTCCGCGCTCAACCCATGCCCCGGTTTCCGCTGCTGCTGGCGCGCCTGGGGAAAACAACGCCGGATGGGGGAGTGCGCGTGGAGCGAGTTGTGGCCGACGCGTCGCCGATGCCCAGCCGCTACGAACCTGGGCATCCCGACGCCGATAGCGCCGGGTATGTGACCTATCCCAACGTAAATCCGGTGATGGAGATGGCCGACCTGTTGAGCGCGGTGCGCGCCTACCAGCTCAACGCCGCGGCGGTGCAGGCGGCGAAAAGCATGATCCAGCAGTCGCTGCAGATTTTGAGTTAGATGAAAATCTTTCACCAGAACGCACAGAGGACGCAGGGGAATACATGGGGTAATACATTATGAGCAGTCCAGTTTCCGCTTTACGCATTCTTCCCGCCGAGATCGAAACTGCAGCCGGTGCTTTCCCGCCCGCATCCGAGGGCGGCTTTGCGGATACCCTGCGGGGCGCGATGGATGAGATGGGACAGTTGAGTTCGCAGGCAGAAACGAAAGTGGCGGGGGTGCTCGAGGGCAACGGCACCGATGTACACAGCGCTCTGATCGCGGTAGAAAAGGCCGATCTTTCCTTTCAGCTCATGATGCAGGTGCGCAACAAGATCGTTTCCGCCTACCAGGAAATTTCGCGCATGCAGTTCTGAAGTGTTTTTGGGGATCTGGCGTCGGAACTCCGCCGCACGATTTCGGCGGTGGCGGCGTGCCGGCCCGCCTGATTCGGTTGGAATTTTAGAGTTTTCTCCGCGACCAAGGCAGTTCGATGGCCGACAAAACGCAATCTCTCGACGACGGGATGCATCGCCTAGGAGAGTTCTTCCGCAGGCTAAGCTTCCAGCAGCGCTTTTGGCTGGCTGCAGGCGTGGTCCTGGTGGGCGGGACCTTGTGGGTGTTTGTGATTTTGCTGGGCCAGCCGAAGTTTGTCACGCTCTATTCCGGCCTGCGGCCTGAGGAAGCGCAGGCGCTCGGCACCCGGCTGGCGGCAAAAAACATTCCGCACCAGATTTCGCCGGATGGAGGCAGCGTGCTGGTTCCCGAGGACAAACTCGATGCCAGCCGTCTCGAAACCGCGGCTGCAGGTTTGCCGCGCAGCGCGCGGATGGGCTTTGAGCTGTTTGACACACCCAACTGGGCGGGATCGGATTTTACCGAGAAGGTGAACTACCAGCGCGCGCTGGAGGGCGAACTGGAACGCACGCTGGCGACGCTGAGCGAGGTGGAAGCGGTGCGCGTTCACCTGGTGCTCCCCCAGGAATCGCTGTTCACCGAGCAGGAGCATGAAGCCAAGGCGGCGGTGATTTTGAAGACTCGCAGCGGACGGCTATCGGAGCAGGCCGAGCGCGCGATTCCGCAACTGGTGGCGAGCGCGGTCGACCGCCTGCGTCCGGAAAACGTAACCGTGGTGGACGCCGACAGTAATACGCCGCTGATTCACGGGCGGGACGGCGCAGGGGGACGCGGCTTTGGTGCGGATGAAGATCTGGCCAAGACCCTGGTTCGTACTCTGGAGCCGGTCGTGGGAGTGGATCATGTGAGAGCCAGCGTGCACGTGGAGTACGACCTTGGCACCAGCGAGGAGACGCAGGAAGTCTACGATCCGAAGACCACGGCCACTTTGACCCAGGAGCACTCCGAAGAAAATTCGACAGGTATGGCACCGGCGGGAGTTCCCGGAACCGCGAGCAACGTTCCCACGAGCACCGTTCCCGCGAGCACCGTTCCGGCGGGCACGGCACCGCCCGCCACTGCAGCGGGCTCAACCCCGCCAACATCGACGACGGCGCCGGCCCCAGGAGCGGTCTCGGCATCTGCGGCGGCGCTGGGCGCAGAACAATCCTCATCACGAACGGATTCGACAACCTACGCCGTAAGCAAGAGCCTGCACCGCACGCTGGAGCCTGCCGGACGCGTGCGCAGGATTGCCGCCGCCGTGCTGGTCGACGATGCCGTCGAGATCACCGAACAGGCGGGCAAGCGCACCACTACCCGGCGCAAACGCACCAGCGAAGAGATGAAGCAAATTGAACAACTGGCCAGCGCCGCCATTGGCGTGGATTCACAACGTGGTGACGTGCTGGCGGTCGAGAACCTGTCGTTCCAGGAGTTGCCTCTCGAATCGCCATCGCCGCCGACCAAGTCCGACCACTGGCGCCAGTTGCTGGCTCCCTGGTCGTGGATGTTGCGCTACCTTGCGCTGGCCGCGTTGTTCGTCGTCGTCTATCTCCTGATCTTGCGTCCGGTAAAGAATCTGGCCATGACCGCATTCCGCGAGTTGCCGGGGAAGAGCGCCGCAGCGCCGGCGCTGCCCACAGCAGGCACGGCAGGGGCAGTTCAGGAGACGGGGCCGGCACTAGGAGAAGGTCAGCGAGCCAATCAACTGAAGCGCATGCTCACCGACAAAGTGAAGGCCGAGCCGGCGGCGGCGAGCCGCCTGGTTGAGTCCTGGGTACGCGAGGATATCGACTAGTGGCTTCGCCTCCTCCAACCGGTTTGCGGAAGGCTGCCATCCTGATGGTGTTGCTGGGGGAAGACGCGGCTGGCGCTATCTACCGCCATCTGCCGCCGGCGGAAGTGGAGCACATCACGAAGGAGATCGCAGTCCTCGATTATGTCAATGTTTCGACTGCGTTGCTGGTGCTTGAGGATTTCAACCGCCTGGTGCTGACGGGCGACTACATCAGCCAGGGCGGAACCGAGTACGCCAACAAGTTGCTGGTGAAGGCTTTCGGGGAAGAGGGCGCGAGCGAGTTGTTGCGCCAGGTTTCGCAGGCAGCCCAGGTCAGCGGAAGCAAGCTTGATTCCTTGCGCAAAGCCGATCCGCAACAGCTGGCGCAGTTCATTGAAGGCGAGCATCCGCAAACCATCGCGCTGATCCTGGCTCATCTGGAATCGAAGCAAGCGTCGACGGTGCTGATGAAGCTGCCGCCGGAGCTGCGAGCCGAGCCCATCAAGCGGCTGGCGCAGTTGCGGCAGTTCTCCCCCGAGATGGCGCAACGGGTTGCCGTCGTTTTGCACAAGCGGCTGGAAGCTTTAGGCGAGCAGAGCCGGCGCGCCTACGCCGGACTGCGCGGCGTCGCCGACCTGATGAACCGGTTGGACGTGAAGGTAGGCAAAGATATCCTGGGCGCGATTGAAAGCGAGGATCCCAAACTGGCGCTTTCGATCCGCAACCTGATGTTTACCTTCGAGGATTTGCTGACCGTACCGGAAGCCGGCATCCGCGAGCTGCTGGGGCAGATGGATAAGAAGACGCTGGCCACGGCCCTGCGCGGATCTTCGGAGGAATTGAAGAACTATATCTTCAAATCCATGTCTTCGCGCGCGGTGGAGATGCTGAAAGAAGACATGGAAGTGCTGGGACCGGTGAAGACGCGGGAAATCAACAAGGCCCAACTCGAAGCCGTGGGCGTGGCGCGGAAACTTGAAGCCGAAGGCAAGCTGACGCTGACTCAGGAGACCGAAGATGAGTTCGTCACCTAGCCGCGCGCCGATCCCCTCCCCCGGCCTGGCGCCCGCGCGGACGGAACCGCCGGAAGCCGTGCCTTTCCCCTACGACGAAGTGGCTTCGGAGGGTGGGCACGGCTTGTCAGGATTTTCGCCTGCGGGCAAAGCGGGGCCGGGCGCGGCCAAGTCGGCCAACCAGTTGCTCGACCTCGAAACCCAATCTCGAGCCTTGGGACGCGAGCAGGGCGAACTCGAGGCGCGGAAAAAATTTGAAGAACAACTGGCGCGCGAGCGCGCGGCCATCGCAGCGGCGCTGGCCGAGTTTGCCGAGGAGCGTGCGATCTATTACCAGAAGATCGAAGGGGAAGCCGTCCAGTTGGCGCTGAGTATCGCACGGAAAATACTCCACCGGGAAGCGCAGGTCGATCCCTTGCTATTAATGGGCATCGTGCGGGTTGCACTGGAACAAATCGAAGGCGCGACCGGGGTGGTGCTTGCGGTGAGTCCGCAACACTCCGGGGAGTGGCGCCGTTACCTGGCTTCCTGTATGGATCCGAAAGACTTGCCGCAGATCGTAGACGATGCCACGCTGGCGGTCGAGCGCTGCGAATTGCGAACTTCCATGGGCGTCGCACAACTTGGAGTGGAGGTCCAACTCAAAGAGATTGAACAGGGCTTTGCAGATTTGCTGGCGGCACGGCCGGGGCAAAAGGGATGAGTGAGCAGGCCATGATTGGGAACGCCTTGTTGGCTCCTTACTTTTCGCGTCTGGAATCCTCACCGTCGCTAAGCTGGCAGGGCCGCGTGACCCAGGTAATTGGCCCGCTGGTCGAATCGGAAGGACCATTCTGCTCCGTGGGAGAAGTGTGTGTGATCACGGACTCCCGCGGACGCTCGCTTCCGGGTGAGATTGTAGGCTTCCGGGGGACGACCGTGCTGTCGATGCCTTTGGAGTTGCCGAGCGGAATCCGCCACGGCGACCGCGTCTGCACTTGGGGAAAGCGTCCGGCAATCCGCGTAGGCGATGGACTGCTGGGGCGGGTGATTGACGGCAGCGGGAAAGCTCTCGACGGCTTGGAAGCATACTGCAGCTCGGAGTACCGGCCGCTCGATGCGGCGGCTCCGCAACCGCTCGATCGCATCCCGATCAGCGAGCCTTTGGGCTGCGGCATTCGAGCCATTGATGGATTTCTGGTTTGTGGGCGGGGCCAGCGCGTTGGCATCTTCGGCGGGAGCGGGGTGGGCAAGAGCACATTGATTGGCATGATGGCGCGCAACACTAGCGCAGACCTGACTGTGCTTGGTCTGGTTGGGGAGCGCGGCCGCGAGGTACGGGACTTCCTCGAAAATGCTTTGGGTGTGGAGGGATGCAAGCGGGCTTGTGTAGTGGTTTCGACCTCCGATCAGTCTCCGCTGCTGCGGATTCGGGCAGCCATGGCCGCGACGGCGATCGCAGAATACTTCTGTGGACAGGGAAAACAGGTTCTTCTCGTGGTTGATTCCCTGACCCGGCTGGCGATGGCGCAGCGCGAAATTGGCTTGGCTGCGGGGGAACCGCCGACCGCCAAAGGTTATACACCGTCGTGCTTCACGATGCTGGCGCGCCTGATCGAGCGTGCGGGACGCTTCGGACGGGGCAGCATTACCGCGTTTTACACCGTTCTGATGGAAGGCGATGACGAGCAGGACCCGCTGGTGGATGGCGCTCGTGCTTTGCTGGATGGCCACGTGATGCTGGACCGCCGGCTGGCAGTGCGCAGCCATTATCCTCCGATTGCCGTGCTCGGCAGTGTCAGCCGGCTCATGACGTCCGTATGCTCGGCGGCGCACTCGCAAAAGGCACAAACGCTGCGCAGGCTGCTGGCTGCTTACACCGCTTCCGAAGACTTGGTGCGAATCGGAGCTTACCAGAAAGGCACTGATTCCACTTTGGACAGAGCCCTTACATTGATTCCCGAGCTGGATCAGTTCCTGATGCAGAAACCTGGTGAAGCTGCGCCTCTGGCGGAAACTATCGCCAAACTACTCGCTCTGCCCGGTTAAGACGATGGCCTTCGAATTCCCACTGCACGCCGTGCTGCATTTTCGAAAGAGCATGGAACACCAGCAGGAGCAGCGGCTGCGCGCCGCCAACCAGCGGGTAGCGCGGGTGCGGCACATGATCGACCATCTCAATGGACGTGAGCAGGAACTCCATGCCGCGCAGGCAAAGGAACTCAGCGCCGGTATTACGGCGGCAGAGCTGCGATTTGAACTGCTGTGCGAAGCGGAGCTCAAGCGCCATCGCAAGGAGCTTGCGCAACAATTAGCCGCGCTGGAAAAACTTCGCGATCAACAGCGCGAGATGTTTCAACAAGCAAGGCAGGCACGGGAAACCTTGGAATCGGTGCGCGATCAGCAGCTCAGCCAGTATAAAAAGGAAGCTTTACGGCGCGAGCAGCGCAGCCTGGATGACGCATTCCTCATGCGCCGGGAGTTCTTGCGCCGCGGCTAAAGTTGCCGGGCACATGGTTACACTTTGCCCAGTGAGCGCCTGCCAGGCCCTTGCACCTTCTTCGGCAAAATTCGGATTCACTTGAATTCACAGCCTTTTGCGAGTTTGCCAGTCTGCGAGGAGCAGCCTTGTTTGCTGGCGACCCGAATGCATGAGCTTCATGCGAGCCTTCCGCGAGTAGAAGGACGCATTCACCGTGAACCCGATTCTTGAATCCATTTCGAACAGCGTGTCTGCGATGCCGGCGACCAGTTCCATCTCTCAGCCGGCATTGGGGCAGAGCGGCGCAGGTGGGTTCGCGTCGGCGCTCGCGGCAGCGCAAGCACAGGCCCCGCAGGTTGCGGCGAATGGAAGCGGAGTCTCATCGAAGGCAGATGCAGGTAGCACAGGAGCACCGACGAACGTGAGTGCGGCAGCTTCGGGCAATCCTCGAGGCAAAAAGTCAGTGAGCGGTACATCATTGATCAGTGAAGCGAACGGCAGCCTTTCGGCTTCGCCGACCTCCGCAGATGCCATTACTGCGGCTGTTGTAACCCGAGCTGTGATTCCGGGATCAAACCCGATTGCCCCAAGCCAGCTTCCATCGCCTCAACCGCAGCCAGGAGCTTCGCAACCTGATTCACCCACGGTCGCGTCCAGCTCCACGAGTATCAGTGCAGCCATCAGTTACCTGGCATCGAGCCAGGTTGGGGCAGGCCAAATTTGGAATCAGATTGTGCCGGATCACGGGGTTCCAAATCAGATCTCGTTGAACCCTACGACGCTGAAGGTGACTGGACTAAACCAGACCGGGCTAAACCAGATTGCGTTAAACCAGGAAGCGCCAATTCAACCTTCGCCAAATCAAGCTTTGTTAGACCCAGCTTTGCCAAACCCAGCTTTGCCAAAACCATCTTTGCTAAACCAAACTGCTCCGAGCCCGACGACTGGCAGTGACAGTTTGTTGACAGCTCCTGCAAAGACACTGGGCAGCGCTGCGAGCGCAGTAGCGGAGGATTCAGGGATGCCAAATGCTGGTGCACCGTCTCCGCTGCCGGCTGCGAACGCGGAATCATCAAGCCCTGCGCCCAGCTTCGAGCAATCCGCGTCGAATGCTGCCGGGTCGAGCGTTCCCGCGTTGCCCGCGGTTGCTCAAGATAGTCAAGGAGGCGGAATTACAGCGAATCAAGCGGCCTTCAGGACGGAGGAACCGATACTTGCGTCAAAGCAAACAGTTGAGCCGTCGCTTGCGCCCGAAACGTTGCTTGCAACTGCGAATCCTCAGACCGATGCGAAATTGCTGGGCATCGACGCAGGCTCGACGGGCGTAGCAACGACGAGCGGAGCAACCCCAGACACTACGGCGCAGAGCGACCTGCCGCCACAGACCGATTTCCCATCGAAGACTGATACTGCGACACAGGGCACATCTGCAAGTTCTCTGGTCAAGATCATGAATGGGCAGGTCCCCACTGCCGCGGTTCCAACTTCGCCAGCTTTGGAGACTGTGACCAAAGCAGCTTCGCCGGTTCCCGCTGCAAAAGTGACGGCCGCGACTACAAGTCCGAGTGCTCATGGAGCGAGCCAAGGCACGGAAGCACCAGCCGCGCCGCATTCCAATTCAACTTCTACGTCCACGGCGCTGACGCCAGGGGGTGAGTCAGGCAGTGACTCGGGTCTGGCAAGTCAAACACCATTCTCAATCTTCTTCTCGAGTTCAGGACCAGGAAGCGAATCGGCGGCATCTACTTTGCCGAAAATGATCCTTCCGGTAACAGGTTCTGGGATCCGGGGCGGTCACGCAACTGGCACAGAAGCGTCCAGCGCCAATCCGCAGACCGCTAATCCGCAGACAACTAGTTCTCAGGGAAGCATCCGGCAAAGCCCTGCTCCTACTCTACCCAACACGAAAGACGTGCTGTCCGGAACCGAGAGTGGAACTTCACAGAACCCGCAACCGGTCCGCGCGGAGAGCGATCTGAGTGCGGCGACGACGAACGTGCCAGCAGTTTCGCCGCAAGTTGCAGTGCCAGCTCCAGCCTCCACGACTTCGACCGGAGTGACCGTTCCTGCCAGCGGGCCATCGACCATCACCGACGGGCCGCCGCCACAAACTCCTCCGCCAAACTCTTCGGCCAGCCCTGCAACGACGACGCCGGCGTCGCCCCAACCACCGGTTCTGGGAACTGTACAAGTGGCACAACTGGTCAACCGTCTGGGGCAATCCGAGATGCGGATTGGCCTCAACACGTCGGCCTTCGGCAGTGTGGAGGTCCGCACGACGGTTCGCACGAGCGACGTGGGGCTGGTGATTGGCAGCGAAAAGGGCGACTTGCGCACGCTGCTGGCGAACGACATGCCGGCAATCACCAACACTCTGCAACAACAAAATTTACGGCTGAACAGCGTGAATTTCATGCAGGGATTTGCCTTTTCCAATAACAACTCCGGCGGCGGCGACCCTCAGCAACGATCGTTCGTACCGACACGTGGATTAACGGATTCTTCGCCACCCGAAGCCTCGCCGGAGGATTCCGCGGATACTCCGCCAGCCAGCGGATGGGGCGGCGGAAGCATCAGCATTCTTGCCTAAGGAGAACATTGCTATGAGTACGAGTCCAGTTACACCGACACCCGCCGCGGCAGGCACGACGACGAGCGGGTTGCCGACGGGACAGAGTCTGAACAATATGTTTCTGCAACTGCTGGTGGCGCAGCTGCAAAACCAGGATCCGACAAGTCCAGTTGATCCATCGCAATTCGTAGGGCAATTGGCGCAATTCAGCGAGTTGAGCGAGGTTACGTCGATCTACACTTTGTTGCAGGGACTTGTTCCTGCGTCGAGCGGCACGGGCGGAACAAGTGGAAGCGTATCGTCATCGAGTGGCGCGTCGAGCAGCACGGGTGTGAGCCCCGCAGCGGCTTCTTTACTTGCACCTTTCGCGATGGCTCCGGCTTCGCTCGAAACTCTTTCATCGCCAGCCTCAGCCGCAGCTGCATCCGCGGCCACCGCGCTACCCAGCTTTGCATCGCCGACGCTGTCGGCGCTAACCAGCAAGATTCAAGGAGCATTCTAATGCCTGATTTTTCTATTCCACTGTCAGGGTTGACGTCCGAATCCACTGCACTGTCAGCCATCGCAAATAATCTCTCCAACCAGAACACCACGGGCTACAAAGATACGAGTGTGCTGTTCAGCGACTTGTTCTACCAGAGCCTGGGAACGACAGGCTCGGGAGATCCGATACAAGTGGGTGCCGGCACGCAGGTTGGCTCCATGCCTTCCTTATTCACGCAGGGCAGCGTGAGCGCAACCGGAGTGCCTACGGATGTGGCGATCCAGGGCACCGGGTTTTTCGCGGTGCAGAATGCGGATGGCACAATCGATTACACGCGCGCAGGCGACTTTTCGGTGGACAAAAACAACTTCCTCGTGACTTCGGAAGGCCAGCAGGTTCTCGGTTATCCCGCGGTGAATGGGGTTGTCAACACGGGCGCCGGGATCGTGCCGCTACAGCTCGGGGCGGGCACGATCAGCCCGCCGTCAGCCACAGGGAATGTCGAATTGACCACCAACCTCGACGCCTCGACTGGCATCGGAGCAACCTTCTCAACTCCGGTCACCATCTACGATTCGCTGGGGGGGCCCCATACCTTAACTTACAACTTTACCAACACCGGCCCGAATACCTGGAGCTATAGCCTGAACATCCCTCCGGCAGACCTCAACACGGTTGGGGGCGTGACTCCCACGGGAGTTCTTGCCACCGGTAGTCTTACCTTCAATGGAAATGGAGTGATGATCGGCACAGGCGGAGGAGCCGGCGTTCCGGTTTACGGTCCCAAAACCGCTGGTGGGGCAGACGTCGGAAACGGAACCGTCTCGGGGTTGGGCGCGACGGCCACGACGGTAGCCCAAACCATCACGATGACCGCGACGAGCGCTACTCAATTCACAGTGGTTGGCTCGGTTTCGGGTGCTCTTGGAACGGCCACGGTGGGAACTCCCTTCACCTCGGGCCAAATCGACTTTACGATTAACGCGGGATCCACGGCGTTTGCAGCCGGCGACACGATCGCCGTGCCCACAACACCGCTTACCTTGGGCAACGTCAAAGCCATTCCGATCACCGGCTTTGCCGATGGCGCCGCCAATCAAACCTTCAATTGGAACACGCTAAGCGGCACGACTCCATCGCTTACGCAGGTGGCAGCTCCGAGCAATACTTCCTCCATCGGGCAAGATGGCAGCAGCAGCGGATCACTGGCGAATTTCACCATTGGTTCGGATGGGACGATCACCGGTTCGTTCACCAATGGCAAGACGCAAGCGCTCGGGGAACTAGCTCTGGCAAACTTCGCCAACCAGAACGGACTCCAGCTCAACGGCAGTACCGACTTCACACCAACGCTGGCCTCGGGCCCGGCGGTGGTTGGCGTGCCGGGAGCAGGAGGACTGGGGACGATTTCCGGCGGTTCGCTCGAGTTGTCGAACGTGGACATCGCAACTGAATTCGCTAACCTAATCGTCGCGCAGCGTGGCTTTGAGGCAGACGCCAAAGCGGTGACAACCTTCGATCAGATTACGCAGGATACGATTGCTCTGAAACAGTAAGAAGGCGATCGCTTCTGCGGTTGATTTTTGTCTCCGGCGGCAAAGTTGCCGCCGGAGTCACACCAGAGAATTCTCATGAAGATTTTTAACAAATCTTCGAATTTTCCCGAGCATGTCTCTCGCGATCCAAACGAATCGCGAGGGCGAAGTTTGCCTATCTGTTGACCTGTGAGCAGTTGCCATTGCGGGTTGAATCGGCCAAGCCCCCTCCCCTTCGTACTGCCTGACGGAACCACGATTGCTTCTCCCTCAGCGAATGGCGACCACTATAAAAGCGCACGGCAATGCTGCATCGTCGAGCCGGATGGGCGTCGCTTTCTTCGGGATAGGGTTGGCACTGCTGGCACTGGGGGCCTGGTTTTGGAGCACGCGCGGGACGCAGCCGGGAACCTCGGCGGGTGAAGGGAGCCAGGTAAAAAGCACGCTGCATCTGGAAAGCTTCGTCTTAAACCTGGCGGATCCCGGGCAGAGGTCTTACCTGCGTGTGGGCATTGACTTGGGGTTGAGCCGGCAAATGGATAAAGGAGAAAACCCACCACTTGGCCCGGTACGCGACACGATTCTCAGCGTGCTCGGCCAATCCCAAGCCGACGATCTGGTGAAGGCAAAGGGCAAGACGAAGTTGAAAGAAGACCTTCTGCACGCGCTTCAGGAAAGAGTGCCCGGCCTGGGCGTGGAAGAAGTTTATTTCACCGAGTTTCTGATTCAGCGCTGACGACCGGGAAGCGCGACATGGAAGGACGCGATGGCAGTGGGAGCGGTTCCGGCGCAGACAGCGGGCGAAGCGGCCATCGTGCCGTCGAATCCGGAACTTGCGGCGGACAACCAGGCCGAGGAGGAAGAACGGTGGAAGCCGGTGCTGGCTTTGCCGTGCAAACTCACCGTCGATCTGCCGCTGCCTGGCTTCAAGATCGCCGACTTCCTGAATTTACGTCCGCAGTCCGTCGTCGGCGCCCATTGGCGGCTGGGCCACGACGTTCCTCTACGGCTGAATGGCACGCTGATCGGTTGGATTGAGTTTGAGGCCGTCGGCGATAACTTGGCGGTGCGTTTGAGGGAGCTGGCTTGAACCGGCAAAAAGGTTTGCCGCCGGCTCGATGACCTCATCTCGATGACCTCATCTTGTTGACCTCATGAAGACAGGAACCATGACGACAGAAACGCTGCGAGTTTCGGGAAGCATATTCCGGGACCGGACCATCGCGTTGTGGAGACGCGTTCTGCGGCTCAGATGCTCCGCACCCAAACGCCTCCGGCTTTGTGAAAGCCTGCCGCTTGGCGAACACCGTTTTGTGGCCGTGGTCGAGTTCGATACGGCGCTCTTTCTCGTGGGTGGGACCCCGTCTTCCCTAGTGCTGCTCTCTCGCCTCGGCGATGCGGAAGAGCCTGCGGAAGGGAGGCAGCAAGACAACGCCTCATGGAAGGCACTGACAACGTCAGCACTGACAACATCAGTCGGGATCAGGCCGGTTGAAAAATGTTGATTGCAGCCAGGCTCGCGTCCTCGCTATGGACAGCCGCCAGTACGTTTCCGCGAGTCGAAAAGGTTGCGGCGGCCTGGATTTTTCGGCCCAAGCACGCCTCCGGATTGCATTGGTCCGCGCCCGGCGGGGCTACCGGCTCGGTGCCCTGGAACATTGTCGTCCTGTTAACCCTGTTGACGCTTTTGCCCGCGCTGCTGGTGGCCTTGACCCCGTTCACGCGCCTGCTAATCGTCTTCCACTTCCTGCGACAGGCGTTGGGCACACAGACGGCCCCGAGCAACCAGACCCTGATCGGGTTGGCCATGGTGCTGACGTATTTCCTGATGCAGCCGGTGGGCAACTCCATTTACCTGGCTGCCGTGGTGCCCTTTCAGCGCGGACAGGTGGATGCGCTCGCGGCCGTGGAATTAGGAGCGCCGCCGCTGCGCCACTTCATGCTCAAGTATGCCCGGGAAAAGGATCTGGCGCTCTTTCTCGAACTGGCGCAAGCCCCGCGTCCGGCGCGCGCCGACGACGTCCCCATGCGGGTGGTCGTTCCGGCCTACATCCTCTCGGAGCTGAAGACCGGATTTCAGATTGGCGTGGCGCTGTTTCTTCCTTTTCTGGTGATCGATCTTGTGGTGGCGGCGGTGACCACTTCGATCGGCATGATGCAACTGCCGCCGGTGATCATCTCGACTCCGCTGAAAATTCTGCTGTTTGTGATGGTGGATGGCTGGAACCTGCTGGTGGGGTCGTTGATGAAGAGTTTTGCCTGAGAGAACCTTGCTAGAGAAGACGAAAAGTTCTCTCCGAGGAGTTCCGCTGATGGGATCGGATCAGATTGTGGCACTGCTGCGGCACACCATCGAGACCGCGCTATGGATGGGTGCTCCGTTGCTGATCGCGGCCGTGGTAGTGGGCCTGCTGATCAATGTGGTGCAGGTGCTCACTTCGCTGCAGGACATGACGGTTTCCACCGTGCCACGGCTGGCGGCGGTGGCCGCGGCCGTGCTGCTGCTGATGCCGTGGATGGTGCGCCGCATCGCGATGTTTACGGTGCAATTGTTTTCCGACTTCCACCCTTTTGTGCGGTGAGGCCAGCAGCGATTGCCGAGTGCCGAGTATGAGCAGCTGGTAATGAGTTTTGAGTTTTGAGGTCCGAGTTCCAAATAAAGATGATTGATGGTCTTCATCTCGAAGCTTTGCTGGCCGCTGCGGTGTTCACCGGCGCACGCGTCTCGGGATTGATGGTCTTCTGCCCATTTCTGGGAAGCGATGCGGTTCCGATTCCGGTGAAGGCGGGTTTGACGTTGCTGTTGACCGTCCTGCTGCACCCGCTCCATGGGCCCGCAGAGTTGACTCTCGGAGCGTGGCAGTGGGCGCAGGTGGCGCTGAGCGAAGCCATGATCGGATTGCTGCTCGGCCTGGCGGCAAACTTTCTTTTTGAGGCGGCAATCATGGCGGGACAGATTCTGGGAACCCAGATTGGCTACTCGCTGGCCAACGTATTCGATCCGCAAACCAACGCGGACACGCCGGTGCTTTCGGAATTTCACCAGATGGCCGCGCTCCTGATCTTCCTGCAGCTCGATGTACATCACTGGCTCCTGCGATCCCTGGTAAGGAGTTTCGCGTACGTGCCGCCGGGCGCTGTGTCGATGACGCTGGCCGCCGCAACCGGTCTGCTGCATGCCGCCGGAGGCATTTTCCTGGCCGGAGTGCAAATTGCCGCACCGTCCCTGGTGGCGACACTGGTAGTGGATATGGCTTTGGGTTTTCTGGGCAAAGCCTCACCCCAGTTGCCGGTTTTATTTATCGGGCTAGCCGTAAAGAATTTGGTGGGCTTGGCCGTGCTGGTCGCGGCCATGGCGTACTGGCCGCAAATGTTCAATCAGCAGTTCGCACGGGGAATTCAAAGCGCCGAGCGGCTGATGCATCTGGCGCGGTGAAAGCGGAAGAAGTCAGAAACTAGAAGTCGGAAGTGGCGGCAGCTGGTAGCCGGAAGCTGGTTATGGCCGAGCAGGGCAAGACCGAGAAAGCCTCTCCGCGGCGGCGGCAGAAGGCGCGCGAGCAGGGACAAGTCGCCCGCAGCCGCGACCTGACCGCGGGTTTGGGCGCGATGACTGCCGTGGTGTGTTTTGCCTGGCAAATGCCCGCCTTCGCAAGCGCGTGGCGGGGTCTGTTGCGCCAGGGACTGGAACTGGCCGCGACCCATCCCGACCAACTGGTTCCGAAGTGGCGCGATGCTTTTCCGGTATTTCGCGGGATTGCCCTGGCGGGCGGGTTGAGCTGGCTGGTGGCAACGGCGGGCGGACTGGCGCAGGGGGGTGTCGTGTTTGCTCCCTCGGCGCTGGCGCCGAATTGGAAGCGCCTTGACCCGGCCACCCACGTCGAGCAACTGTTTTCGCTCGCCGCCTTGAGCCGCCTGCTGAAGTCTTTGCTGCCGACCGCCGTCGTGGTTTACATCGCCGTAGCCGGGCTGGCGCGGGACTGGCCGCGATTTCCCGCATTGCTTCACGCCAGCCGCACGACGCTTCCCGCCTTCGCGATGGCAAAGATGTACGAAGTAGCGTGGAAGGGCTCCCTAGTGCTTCTCGTGTGGGCGGGCGCGGACTATTTTCTCGAACGCCAGCGCCACGAAAACGAGTTGAAGATGAGCCGCCAGGATCAGAAGGACGAATTCAAGGAGATGGAAGGCAATCCAGCGAACAAGCAGCGCATCCGGCGCCTGCAGCGCCAAACCCGCCGCCGCCGCATGCTCAAGGACGTCGAGCGGGCAGCAGTCGTAATTACGAACCCGACCGAATTCGCAATCGCTCTCGAATACCGCATGGAGATGGATGCCCCGGTTGTAGTGGCCAAGGGCCGCAACCTGCTGGCGGCCCAGATCAAGGAAATCGCACGTTGGAAAGGCATCCCCATGGTGGAGAATCCGCCGCTGGCCCATGCGCTCTACCGCGCGGTGGAAGTGGGGCAGGCGATTCCGGCCAAACTCTATGCGGTTGTCGCGGAAATTCTGGCGGCGATCTGGCGCGCGCAGGCACGCGCGACCCAGACCGCGAACTCAACTGCCGCCGGGTCGCCACCGAGGACATAAGACATGGCCCCGAATCCCATCGCTGCTCCCAGCTCCGCTTCGCGGCCGAAGAATGCCGCGGCAGAGTGGATCATGCCGGTCGCAGCCGTGGGTCTGATCTTTGTCATGCTGATACCGCTGCCGAGCCTGCTGCTCGACCTGCTCCTGGCCTTGAGCCTCACCATCAGTGTGCTGGTGCTGCTCTCCGCGATTCAGATTCTGCGTCCATCGCAGTTCTCGGTATTCCCCAGTCTGCTTCTGCTGCTGACCTTGTTCCGGCTGTCGCTGAATCTGGCCTCGAGCCGCCGGATCTTATTACACGGCAATGAGGGCGCGGGCGCTGCCGGACACGTCATCGAAGCCTTCGGCCAGTTCGTAGTCGGCGGCAATTATGTAGTCGGTTTTGTGTTGTTTGTCGCGCTGATTGCGATCCAGTATCTGGTGGTGGCGCACGGCGCAGTGCGTACGGCGGAGGTGACCGCACGCTTCACCCTCGATGCCATGCCCGGCAAGCAGATGGCGATCGATGCCGACCTGAATGCCGGACTGATCAATGAAACGCAGGCTCGCGCACGGCGGGAGCAGATTGCCCATGATGCAGAATTTTATGGCGCGATGGATGGCGCCGCCCGCTTCAATCAGCGCGACGCGATCGCGACCATCCTTATTACTGCGATCAATATCATTGCCGGATTTCTGATCGGGGTCTTCCAACTCGATATTCCGTTCCGCGAGGCGCTGAAGACTTACACGGTGCTGACCGTCGGCGATGGCCTGGTAACCATGATCCCGTCCCTCCTGGTTTCGATGGCGGGAGGCATTGTGGTGACCCGGGCCACATCCGATTCCACGCTCTCCGTGGATGTCGGCAGGCAGGTTTTTTCGCGGCGCCGTCCGCTGCTGATTGCCGCAGGCGTAATGCTGACGCTGGCGGCGATTCCCGGGCTGCCCAAGTTTTCCTTCTTCTTCCTGGCCGCCGTCACCGGGTTTCTAGCGTGGCGAATACCGAGGGGTGCGGAAGAGCCAGCGGCTGTCGCGGCTGCGGCCGCGGCCGCTGCGGGTGAGAAGAAGCCTGCGCCGGATTCGGTCGAGGATATGCTCAAGCTCGACGAACTGAGTCTGGAAGTAGGCTACGGGCTGGTCGCGCTGGTGGACAAAAATCAAGGCGGGCAGCTTCTGGCCCGCGTGCGCGCCCTGCGTCAGAACCTGGCGCAGCAACTCGGCTTCATTGTTCCTCCGGTGCACATCACCGACAACGTGCGGCTGAAGCCGAAAGAGTACGCCATTGCGTTGCGTGGAGTGGAAATCGCACGCTGGGAGTTGTATCAGGACAACCTGCTGGCGATCAGTTCCGAAGGCTCTCCGCGGCCGCTTGCGGGAGTAGCCACCAAGGAACCAGCCTTTGGCGTCGCCGCCGTGTGGATTCCACCGGCCATGCAGAATCAAGCGCTGGCCTCGGGCTACGCTGTGGTCGATCAAACTTCTGTGCTGGCTACCCACCTCGCCGAAGTGGTGAAGCAGCACGCTCACGAACTTTTGGCGCGGCAGGAGACGAAACGGCTGCTCGACCGCCTGGCGGAAAGCCATCCCAAGCTGGTTGAAGAGCTGGTTCCCAAGGTTTTGAGCCTGGGCGAGGTACAGAAAACTCTCCAGCAGCTGTTGCGGGAGCAGGTCTCCATTCGCGATCTTTCGACCATCCTTGAGACCCTGCTTGATCTCGCGCCCACCAACAAGAATCCGGTGCTGCTGGTCGAGGCCGCGCGCCAGGCGCTGGCTCGCGCTCTGGTGCAACCGCTGCTGGGGGAAAACGGCGGCCTGCGCGTGGTCACACTCGATCGCGTGCTCGAAGACGAGTTGAGCCGCGCCTTCGGCGGCCCCACGCCCGGGACGGGCGGCCTTCAGCCTCCTTTTGCGCGCCGCATCCTCGATGGCCTGCGGCGCCTTGCAGGAGAACAGGTAGCGGTCGCAAGCCCGGTGCTGCTGTGTGCGACCCCGGCGCGCTACTACCTGAAGCGCCTGCTCGAGCCTTTCCTCCCCAAGGTGGTGGTGCTGTCTCCGCTAGAGGTGCCGCCGGTTGTCGAGGTGCAGTCGCTGGGAGTTTTGCGATGAGGACCGAGGACAATCTCAACCCCTTGAACACCCTTCGGCTTCGCTCAGGGCAGGCTGAGGGCAGAGGGGTTCACCGGGTAAGACTTCACAGGGTAAGACAACGAAGCGAGAAGCGATTATGAGTAAGAATACGGCGCAAGCCTATACCACTTGGCAGGATCAAGAAGAGCGCGACCGAATCCTCCTCGAACAGCTGCCGCAGGTGCGCTATCTGGCGCGGCGGATTCACGAGCGCCTGCCTCGCCACGTGCCGCTCGAGGACATGGTTCATGCCGGGGTAATTGGCTTGATCGATGCACTGAATAAATTCGACCGCTCGAAACATGTGCAATTCGGCTCGTATGCGAAGTTCCGCATCCGGGGCGCGATTCTCGACAGCCTGCGCGAAATGGACTGGGGACCGCGCGAGTTGCGGCGCAAGGCGCGGCGGGTCGAAGAGGCGCAGCGCAAGCTCAGCCTCGATCTGAGCCGCGCCCCCACGGAGATTGAAGTCGCCGCGGAGCTGAATCTGGGGCTCCGGGACTTTCAGCAGCTTCTCACCGAACTGGATGGTCTTGAAATCGGCAGCCTGCATATTGAGTCTCCGTGGGACGGGAAGGACGAAGATCTCTGCGATTATCTGCCCAGCGCGCCCGAGGACACGCCATTATTCCGCTGCATGCGTTCCGAGATGAAAGAATTTCTGGCCAAGGCGATCGCGGATCTGCCGGAAAAAGAACAGCAGGTGCTGGCTCTTTATTATTTCGAAGAGCTCACCATGAAGGAAGTGGGCGCCGTGCTCGGAATCGGCGAATCCCGCGTGTCACAGATTCATTCCCTGGCGGTGGTGCGTTTGCGCTCCCGTCTGGAGCAGCTGACGAGCACGGTAAAGCCAGGAACAGCGCGGGCCGCACAGGCTGGTGCGGATTGAGCGGAAGCGACCGGTTGTAGTGACGACCAAAATCATTACCAGGACGGGACCGTATGCAGAATGAGCTGAACCAGGAACAAATCGATGCCATGGTGCGGGCAGCCCGCAGCGGCGGAAGCGAGTCCGAGACCAAAGAGCTGAGGGTCGAAGCCTGGGATGTGCGCCGCGCCGGCCAGATTGGCCGCGAGCAATTGCAGGCGGTTACGCACCTTCACGAAGGCTTTGCCCGCAGTCTGACCCACTCCCTCGGCGCCTATCTACGCGTGGTCTTCACCGCGGCCCTGGTCTCGGCCGAGCATCTGACCTACCGCGAATTCCTGGAGCGCATCCCGGAGACCACTTATCTGGCCTGCTGCAAGCTGGAGCCCATGGGAGTGAACGCTGCGCTGCAACTGGATTTGAAAGTTGCTTTTCCGATCGTCGACCTGCTACTGGGAGGCGAGGGGAAAGAGGCTGCGGCTACGCGCGAGATCACAGAGATCGAAGAACAGATTGTCGAAAGTGTCGCGCGCATTGTTTGCCGGGAGCTGGGCACGGCCTGGCAAGCGGTCGATCTGCAGGTGGGCTTTGAAAAACGGATGGAGGCAGGTGAGGCGCAGCAGCTGATGCCTGCGGACGAAAAGACGCTATCCCTGAGTTTCGAAGTCACCATGTCGGAGGTGCGTGGAAGTTTGAATCTGGCCGTTCCGGTCTCTGTCTCCTACGCATTGCTGCGCGAGATCTCCGCCGAATGGAACGACCGGCATCCGCGGCGCCGCAGTCAGTGGCGCGATCGGTTGAAGCGCCGATTGCTCGATTGTCCTTTTTCCGTGGAGTTGGGAGCCAACGGTTTGCGCGCTGCGGTGAGCGAACTCTCTGAGCTCGCGCCCGGACAAGTGCTTTCACTCGGGCGAAGTGCGGCCGAACCAGCTTCGCTCCTCGTCGCAGGCGTCGAGATGTTTCGCGGTGTGCCGGCCCGTTCGGGGGAGACGCGTGCGGCTCGTGTACTCGCTCCCGGAAAGACGTTCGAAGCAGCCGCCGCACAAGCCGGGAAGGGGAGGTAACGATGAGCGAAGCAGCTGCGCCCGCGCAACAACCTGATACACAATCCGACCCTGCCGAGTTTCTCAAGATTTGGAGGGACAGTTTTTCCCAAGTCCTTGGACAAATCACGGGATCCACTTTTCCATGTGCGGTCGAGAAAGAGACACCAGTGGATCTCACGACCGCGGCCGAAAACGATCTCTGGATTGTGATTACGTGCTCGGGGGCGGTGCGGGGAGAGATGAGTTTGCGCCTGCCAGCCGTGGCCGTGCTTGCTCTGGCGCAGATCTTCATGAGCGAGCCGGCAACGCCCGAAGCCGAAGTTACGGCGGACCATCGCGAGGCCGCAGTCGAGTTGTTACGCCAGATTGCGGGCATAGTCGCGACCACAGCCAAGGGGCGCTGGGGGGAAGTACAACTAGGGGTCGAGGTTGTTTCGGCGGCTCCTTCGTGGCCGCCAGCGGCAACGGCCTGGCTGCGGGTCGGAGACCCAGCCGTTACCGGAACGCTCTTGGAATTCGGCGTGAGCGCCGCGCTGGTGGCGCAGCTGAGGGAAAAGACGGCAGAGGTAAAAACTGAAGTTGCGAAAGCGGCGCCTGCTTCTAGCGCCGCAACCCCAAGTGACCCGGTGCAGGGTACGGGAACGCTCGACCTGCTGATGGACGTGCAGCTGGCGATGACTCTGCGCTTCGGAGCGAGAACCCTTCTACTGCGGGAGGTACTCGACCTCAGTCCGGGCGCGGTAGTGGAACTGGACAGGAAAGTGCAGGAGCCAGTCGAACTATTGCTGGATGGCAGGCTTATCGCCCGCGGAGAGGTTGTCGTGATCGAAGGGAATTATGGTCTGCGAGTGACGGAAGTGTCCTCGATGGGAAATGGCTGACAGAGAATGGATAACAAAATATGAACGGTCGAGTACGGGGTCGCGCGCAATCCTGGAAGGCGTCCTGGCGCAGTCTATTAGGGAAGTTCGCACCCCTGTGTGCCTATTGCGATTCCGCGCATGTCCGCAGCAGGTGGCGGCGCATGGGCCGCCGATCGGGGGGAATCCGCATGCAAGGGGCGCGATACTGCCGCATCGAATGCCTGGAGTTGGCGCTGGTCGAAACTTTTGGCCGCGTGCGTCAGGTTCCGCGGCATGCTGCGATTGCATCGCATCGCATTCCCCTGGGACTGCTTCTTCTCTCGCGCGGGCAGTTGACGGCCGAACAACTTCGCACAGCACTGGCGGCCCAACGCGCTGCCGGCCACGGAAAAATTGGAGCCTGGCTTCAGGAGTTGGGCTTTGCCACCGAAGGCGAAGTTACCGCCGCTCTGGCACGTCAATGGTCTTGTCCCGTGCTTCGGAACGATTTGGGGAAGATCGGCGCCAGCCATTTCCCTTCGATTCCCGAGATGTTGCTCGAATCTTTTCAAATGATGCCAGTCGATCTGGTGGAGGCTACTGGTACGCTTCTGATTGCCTTCAGCGAAGGCATCGATCACACCGCACTCTATGCCATTGAGCAGATGCTTGGGTACCACACCGAATCCTGCCTGGTGAGCCCCAGCACTCTGCAGAAAAGCTTGCAGGCCCTGGCGCAACGCCGAGTATCGAAAGACGTCATCCTGGACCGGGTGGAAGACGCTGCGGAATGCGCTCACATTATCGGAAGTTATACGGCGAAGTTACATGCCGAGGAAATCCGTATGGCGCGATGTGGAAAGCACCTCTGGGTCCGCTTGGAGCGTATCGGGCATGATGCGGTAAACCTTGTGCTTACCGACCCGGAAGAGCATCATGACAATTCACCATTGTCCCCCGCGATTGCTTTTTCCCCAGTCTGAATCGTTAGTGGCGTACTCGTGGAACGATTTCCTTCAGCAGTATATTGCCGTGTATAGCCCACCATTCTCCCAGAACGTTATGATGCGGACAGCGCCCAATCCAGAGGGCCCGTGGTCGAGCGAAGTTCTGGCATTTGTCGCGATGCAACCGGTGCAGGGCAATGTCTACGACGCGCACGCGCATTCCGAATATGACACGCAAAGTGGGGAGATTTTCGTAACCTACTCGCGATCGACAGGGACGTTCACCAGCGAGATTCGCATGGTGTCGGTTCAATTACAACATCATCCTTAACTATTAGGGTTGTTAGTGGCTCCCGTTTCGGGGAAGCATGGGCCGACGCTGTGTCGCTCCGCAGCTCTTCATTCACAAAACCTTCGGGCGTATCGCCTAAAGTCTCTAAGATATGCGTCGATAACTCATTAAATCGTTCGTTAGGACGATCGCGAGATTCGCATAGTCAGTGTTGGACTATCCAGTTGGGACAACCCGACCCAACCAAAGCCGGAAGATTTTGCCGTGGGCTGTCTTGTTACCGGGCAAAGTCTTCCCCTCGACCGATTCAATCTTAGATTCTGCTTTCCTTTCTTAGGCGGTCTAGCCATTTCTCCGGGGTTTTCGCTTACCGCATTTAATCTGAGGATGGAACGCCGAGTGCTTCTCTGATACGCGGGAGCAAGCACACCATGGACAGTGGCTACTATGCAGCGTGCGCCGGCCTTGCGGCACAGACCCAAGCTCTAGAGTTGGTCGCTCACAATCTCGCGAACCTGTCGACAACCGGTTATCGCGGGCAGCAGACAACGTTTCGTTCCCTGCTGGCTGGGAACGGGGCAGTGAGTGCGAATCCAATCAATATTGCGATCAATAACTTTGGCGTTTTGGGCGGGAGCCATCTTGACCTGACTTCGGGCAGCCTCGCGCCCACGGGCAATCCTTTGGACGTGGCGGTTGCCGGCGGCAGCGGGTTTTTTATGGTGCAGTCGGCGCAGGGCGCTGGGGAAGTTTATACGCGCGACGGCAGCTTCCATCTCACTGCTGCGGGACAACTGGCCACCAGCCAGGGCAACGCCGTCCTCGGCCAGCAGGGGCCGGTGATTCTGCCAAATGGGAATGTCGCCATCAGTTCCGATGGAACGATCTCGGTCGATGGCAACGTGGTGGACAAACTGCGCCTCGCGGAATTTCCGCCAGGAACGAATCTGACCGCGGTTGGGAACGCCACCTACAGCGCACCGGCAGGTTCCGCGGTTGTGGCAACTGAGTCCTCTGTCAGTCAGGGCATGTTGGAAGGTTCCAATGTAAGTCCGACGGAGGGAGTCGTGCAGTTGATCACGGTGCAGCGTAACGCGGAGATGCTTTCGCGTGCGCTGAGCGCCTTCGACAGCCAGCTTAACCAGATCGCGGCGCAGGATCTGCCGAAGGTGTAGGGAGGCGCGCCAAACCCGCGATTTCGCACTCTCGCAAGGAGCGCGAGAATTTCGCGCGGCGCGGCCAGATCGCTTCGGCAAGCTCAGGACAGGCTCTGGCGCAAAAGAACGATCGCCGGGATGACAGTCAAGAGGGAGGAAAAACGCATGATGCGCGCACTGTATACCGCCGCCAGCGGCATGACCGCCCAGGAACTCAACCTGGACAACATCGCCAACAATTTGTCGAACTCGAGTACCGCCGGCTTTCGCAGCCGCCGCTTGCAATTTGAGGATTTGATCTACCAGAACCTGATTATGCCGGGAGCTGCGGCGACGCAGCAAACCACCGTGGTGGCTGGGTTGCAGGTAGGTTTGGGTACGCGCTCGGCAGCGTCGGAAGTGATCCAGGCGCAAGGCGACTTCAGTCAGACCGGCAATCCTCTGGACCTGACGATTCAGGGCCAGGGATTTTTCCAGGTGCTGTTGCCGGATGGCCAGACCGCCTATACCCGCGCGGGAAGCTTTCATACGGATGGGCAAGGCAACCTCGTCGATCAGGATGGCGATGCGGTGCAGCCCTCGATCACAATTCCCGCGGGCGCGACCTCGATCACGGTCGGCTCCGATGGCACGGTCAGTGTCACCCTGGCAGGACAGACCGCGGCCCAGCAGGTGGGCACGTTACAACTGGCGCTGTTCAACAATCCGGGAGGTCTCAACAGCACGGGCAGCAACCTGTTTCTGCAAACCACGGCATCGGGGGATCCCATTGTCGGCGCTCCCGGTGGCAGCGAGGGGATGGGGACGGTGGTGCAGGGCATGCTCGAGCAATCGAACGTCAGCGTGGTCACGGAGTTCGTGAATATGATCGTGGCGCAACGCTCGTATGAAGCCAGTTCCCGAGTGGTGAATGCCGCGGACCAGATGTTGCAAACCATCAATAATCTAGGCCGCTGACGGAGAGATTTCTGACAGCAAGATTTCCGACGGCAATATGTCGCGCAATGTCTCGTGCAATATCGAAGTGGAGCATTTGATGAAGCGGGTTGCCACGTTGCTGATGACGATTACCGGGATCCTCGCCTCTGTTGCTCTCCGCTGCGTAGCCGAATCCGTCTGCTCCGAGTTGGTGGTGCAGTCCCAAGTCGGAGCCGCGAAGGGAGATCTGAATCTCGCCGATTTGCTGAGTCCTGGTACGTGCTCGCGATTTCAGCAAGCGGCGTCGCAGATCAGCCTTGGCGCCGCACCTCAGGCCGGGAGCGTCCGCGTGCTCGATGGCCGCCAGGTGCGCCAATTGGTCGATGGGCTCGAAAAAGCGGGGCTCGAAAAAGCGGGACTCGAAGAAGGCGAGAGCAAGAGTCGGGGGACAACAGTCCGCATGAAGATTCCCCAGCGCATCGTGGTAGAGCGTGCGGCGGAGACGAAAACCTGTGCAGAGATCGCCCGTTTCGTCGCCAGTAAAGCATCCCGGCATGACGCGACAAATTTTCCACGCCGCTGGCAAAGCGCACTGAATTGCGCCGGAGCAGGCGCAATCCCCGGGGATGCCCCTCTGCAACTCACAAAAACGGTTTGGAATAAGGCTTTGCAGCGCTGGGAGTTTGATTTGCACTGCACGCGAGTGGCAGACTGCGTTCCGTTTCTAGTGTGGGTGCGCGAAACAAAAAGCTCTCTGGCTGCGGCTCTTGAGGCGCCGAGCGAAGGCATCGAATCTCCTGGTCGCTTATCCAATTCTGATCCTCGTACTGATCATGAAACTGATCATCATTCTTCCACCCGTTCCTATTCCCGAACGCCGGATGCGCAGAAAGCAGTTGGGGCCGGCGAGGAGAGCTTGGTGAAGCCCGGTCAGACCGCAATCCTTGAGTGGGAGCAGGCCGGAATTCGCGTGGTGCTGCCCGTGACCTGTCTGGACGCCGGAGGAATGGGACAATTCGTGCGAGTACGTTTCAAGAACGCAACCGGAATTCTGCGGGCCGAAGTGATGGGCGACGGAAGATTACGGGCGAGGCTGTGAAATCCGAGGCTATGAAATCGAAGCCATGAAATCAACGGTCGACAAGCCGAGAAGGCCCATGCGAACAGGTTGTACCACGCGCGGAGTGACCAAGAGAATCCTTGCCTGCCTTAGCGGAATGTTTCTGCTCATTCCGAACGCGGGAGCGCGGCCGAAGGACAAAGCTGCAGCTCCGAAGCGGGATGCACTCTCAGAATACGTCCAGCGCATGTCGGGACCGGCATCGCCGGCCGTTCTGGCAACCACGCCCGGCAGCCTGTGGGTCGACAACGGCCGGCTCGCCAATATCGTGGCGGATTACAAGGCCTCGCGGGTGGGCGACCTGGTGACGATCAGCATTGCTCAAAATCTGTCGTCGACCAGCACCGGGAATGTGGCCACCAATCGCAGCTTCTCGGCCAGTTCCGGAATCAGCGCGCTGGCTGGGCATATCAAGACCAGCGGCGTGGCCAATCTGTTCTCGCCGAGTTCCACGCAAACGCTGGCAGGCAAGGCGCAGGCTAGCTCGCAAACCTCACTCATCACGACCGTGACTGGACGCGTTGCCGCTTTATTGCCGAGCGGAACGCTGGTGGTCGAGGCGGAGCGGCAGATCATGATGAACGACCAGCGCGAAACCGTGGTCCTGCGTGGACTGGTACGTCCCGGCGATCTTGATGCCACGAACACGGTCGCTTCGAACAGTGTGGGCAATCTGGAGGTTGAAGTGAAAGGCAAAGGCGTCATCAGCGAAGGCGTGCGTTCGCCGACTCCGGTCATGAAATGGATCTTGCGGATCGTAGGATTCTAGGAGCTTGGATTCTAGGAGGAAGACATGCACCGGCTGAAGCGGATCACGACGGTTTTGTTCGCAGTCTTATTCGCAATTTTGATCGTAGTTTTATCCGCAACCGTTACCGCCGCCGCTGACAGCGAGGATCATAAGGTCTTGATCCGCGACGTGGCGAGTGTGGAAGGAATCCGCAATAACTCCCTGATTGGTTATGGCCTGGTGGTGGGGCTAAAGGGCACCGGCGATAAACAGCAAACCTATTTTACGATTCAGACTCTGGCGAGCATCCTGCAACGCATGGGGGTCGAGATTCCGCCAAGCGTGGTTCAAACGACGGTTCAAGTCAAAAACGTGGCTGCGGTATTTGTCACCGCCAGTCTTCCCCCATTCGCACGCCCCGGAATGCCCCTCGATGTGACGGTGTCTTCGTCAGGCGATGCGCGCAGCCTGGAAGGCGGACTGCTCCTGTTGACGCCGCTCTATGCAGCCGATGGACAAGTCTATGCGGCCGCGCAAGGCCCGCTGGTGGTGGGAGGATACTCGGCTGGATCCACGGGGAACTCGAAGCAAGTGAACCACCCAACCGTCGGCCGCATTCCGAGCGGAGCGTTAATTGAACGCGATAGTTCGCTGGACCTCACAAAGCTTCATCATTTCTCCCTCCTGCTGAACGATGCCAGCTTCACCACGGTCGAGGAGGTTGCGGCCGTTGTAAATCAGGAGCTGGCATCTCCCGCGGCTGTTGTCATCGATAGCCGGCGGGTGGAAGTGCAGCTTCCCGCCACCGGCGGCGACCTTCCTGCGGTGTTGGCGCGGATTGAAAATCTTGAAGTCCGCGTGCGCCGCAAGGCGAAAGTCGTGGTCAACGAGCGCACCGGCACGGTAGTGCTTGGCCGGGACGTGCGCCTGGGCGCGGTATCAATTCTGCACGGAACATTCTCGATCGAGGTGATGACGACCTATACGGCGTCGCAACCGAATCCGCTGGCGGGAGGGCAGACGGTGACGGTGCCGGAGACGAGGGTAAAGGCTTCGGACAGCCCGGCCCGGAATGTGGAATTGAACGAAGGGGCCAGCGTGGAAGAGTTGGTGACTCGCCTGCAGGCAATTGGGGCGACGGCTCGCGATGTGGTATCGATCCTGCAGGCGATTAAAGCCGCCGGAGCCCTGGAAGCCGATTTGGAGGTAATCTGATGACCACGATTTCTGCCTCGTCTTTTGCATTGTCTGCTTCCGGCTTGTCGGCGGCGGCGACCCTGCCAGCCGTGCCTATTTTGGGTAAGGGCCAAAAGGCAGCCCGCGAATTTGAAGCGCAGTTGATTGGCACGGTGCTCGAGTCCCTGGAAAAAACCTTTGCGGATGTCCCTGGGCAAGATCCGATGGCAGGCTCGGACGACTACAACTACCTCGGAACTCAGGCCCTGGCATCCGCGCTGGCTGCCGGAGGCGGCTTCGGAATTGCGCACCTGATTACCCAACACCTAGGAGCGGCCCTGGCGGCGCACGAAGGGCGAGCCCTCGCGACGGCCGAGAATCCCGTTGCCAGCCCCTAAAGTTTCTGTAACTTATGCCGATAGAACAACATGAAGCGGTAGTGGGGGTGGAGAAGAAAAACGCTGCGGAGGAAATTAAAGTTTTCTAACCGACCGCCGATACCTAAATTGCAAGGGAATTTCGGAGGCAGGGAACGATTATGAGAATTGATCAGAATCAGGGAGCACAGCCGCTTCCCGAAACTAGCCGGAGCGTTCCATCGAATGTAACCAATGGCGGCACCGGGGCTGCCGCGAGCGGCAACGCTCTCGGAGAAGACCAGGCGCAGCTGTCTGGTACTCACGTTCAAATTCAGGCGTTAACGGCGCAGGCGTTACAGTTTCCGGAGATTCGTCAGGAAAAAGTAAACGCATTGCGCCAGGTAGTTCGTGACGGAACCTATCAGCCCAGTCCAAGGCAGGTCGCCGATGCAGTGTTCGCCCACATCGTGGCGACGTCAGCCGCGTAATCTGTAAGGCGAGGGGAGACCAGAGCGGGCCGTGACGATGGAGCGAGTCAACCTATCGATTGGGAGTCTGGAGCGCATGGACCCAGTCTCGCCGGCGCCCGTGGTGCAAGGCCACCCCTCACCACCAGAGGGGCCGATCAAGCAGAGGCGTCGGCTGCCTCCTGCAGAGGTGGCTTCCGGGGAGCCGGACGAGCCGTTGGAACCAGACGAGGAGCAACCGCAGCATCGGGTCGACAAGTTGGTTTGAGATACTCGGGCTGGAAACATGATGCCAAGTCAGTTGGATCGCGCCGGCGATAATCTTTGTCCAAACTTCTGTGTGCCAAGTGATGAATTTCTGCGCTCCCGTTTGGCCCTAATGCCGGCGCTTGAGGCCAGCCTTGGTCGAAGCCGTGAGGCGCTGGTGGCTATGAATCTGGAAGGCATTGAACGCGGAACAAGAGAGCAGGTGAGTTTTATCAGGGAACTGAAAGCAGCCAGCCAGCGGAGGCTGGTGCCAGACGGCGGTAGGCAGCCACAGGAAAATGGGGAGCGTGTTCTTTCCCCTGCCGAACTGGAGGAACTTCAACAGAGCGAGAACAGGGTCCGGGAGGCCGCCCGGCTGCAGGCGGCGCTACTGGCCCGCGCACGCTACAAATTGCGCGTCCTAGCCAACATGCTGGTCGGAGTCAGTCAAACGTATCGTCCCCGGTGAGATGCCAAGCGCGCCGAGGCGCATGTTCTGTTGTGCAGAGTGGAAGACGGAGAATCTGATCGATGTCGAGCCTGAATGCAAGCCTCGCAACGGCCTTAAGCGGCCTGATTGCAGAGCAGGGCGCGCTGCAGGCGACAACGAATAATGTAGCCAACGTAAATACTCCGGGCTACTCGCGGGAATCAGCGGTACTGGCGGCGAGTGAGCCGATAGTAGTGGATCCGCTCACCTTCGGCACGGGGGTGACGCTGCAGAGTGTCGAAAGCATTCGCGATCCGATCCTCGAATCGCAAATTCAGCAGCAGACTCAAGGTCAGGGTCAGTTCAGTGCGCTGGCCTCGGCTCTGCAACAGGCCCAGGTGAATTTCACCAGCAGCACGAGCGATATTGGAACGGGAATCTCGAATTTCTTTGACAGCATCAACCAGCTGTCGACCAACCCATCCGATTTGTCACTGCGCCAGGGCGTGCTTACGGCGGCCGACAACCTGGCAACCAGCTTCAACACGACAGCCAATAACCTGACCCAGCAGCAGACCAGCCTTGACCTGAGCGTGGTACAGACGGTGGGCCAGATCAATCAATTGACGCAGCAGATCGCCCAGCTTAACGGCCAGATCAGCAATCTGGAGAATGTCGGGGAAAGCGCCGGGAGTTTCATTGATCAGCGCACGCAGGAAATTGACCAACTATCAGCTCTGGTCGACGTTTCCGTGATTCCCACCGACAACACGCTGACTCTTACCACGGCCAGCGGCGCGCCGCTGGTAACCGGCCAGCAAAGCTTTCAATTGCAAACGCAAAGCAACGCCGCAGGCCTGCATGACGTTTATTCCCAAGGGGCAGATATTACAAACCAGATTACCTCCGGCCAGTTGGGGGGGACGATTGAGGCGCAGGATCAGCAGATCCCAGGGATCAAGACGCAACTGGATACACTCGCGGCCGGGCTGGCCAATGCCGTGAATCGCGTGCAAGCGGCTGGCTTCGACCTGAACGGCCTTGCCGGAACCAATCTATTCACTTCGCCGCCAGCGGGTGGGGTGGGAGCCGCGGCCAGCCTCTCGGTCGCCATCACCAATCCCTCGCTGATCGCGGCCAGTTCGGATGGCACTCCCGGCAGCAATGGAAACGCGGAAGCCCTGTACGCCCTGAATAGCCAGAGCGTGATCAGCGGCCAGAATCCCACGGATTATTATTCCGGGATCGTCTTCAATGTTGGCAACGCTACCTCGAATGCCTCGGCCGAGCAGAACGCTTCCAGCTTGATCCTGCAACAGCTCAACGATCAGCGCTCCTCGGTTTCAGGTGTCTCACTCGACGAAGAGGCAGCCAACATGGTGCAGTATCAGGACGCATATGCCGCCTCGGCGCAAGTGATCACCACCATCAACGACATGATGTATACCGTGGTCAATATGGCCACCCTGACGGGTTAACCGTATGCGCGTAAATCCCAATCCTTATCCGGACCTGCTCGCGGCTGTGGCACAGACTCAACAACAGATCAATACCGACGAGCAGCAGATCTCTTCCGGACAGAGCGTGAATGTTCCGTCCGACAATCCGGCAGCGGCTGCAACGTTGGTTCAGGATGCGGATCAAACCTCGCAGGCCGATCAGTTTCAGCGCAGCATTGGCAGTGTTCAGGGAGAGATCCAGAATGCGGATTCGGCCTTGAGTTCAGTGACCACCGCGCTGCAACAGGCCATCAGCCTGGGAGTGGAAGGCGCCAATGGTACGATCAACGCCTCCGATCGAGCGGCCCTGGCAACGCAAGTAAAAGGCATCCAGAGCCAACTGCTCAGCCTGGCGAACCTTGCCTACCAGGGCAATTACGTCTTCGCGGGAACCGCAAATCAAACCCCGCCCTACGTCCTCGATTCCAGTTCTCCCTCCGGCGTAACCTACCAGGGAAATTCCGGAGTGAACCATGTGTCGCTGGGCGAACGCTTCAGCCTGCAAACCAATCTGCCGGGTTCGCAATTATTCGCGGCGTCAGGCACCGATATGTTCCAGAGCATTCAGGACCTCATCAATGGTCTCGAGAGCGGCACCGGCATCGGCACGGCAGTCACGGAGGTCGGCGACGCGATGAACTCCGTCGACACCCAGAGCGTGTTTTACGGCAACGCCCTGAACCAGCTCAACTCGCAGCAAACCTACCTCAGTACCGAAACCACACAACTGGCGCAGCAGCAGAATACGGTGGGAGCGGCAAACCTGCCTGCCGTGATCAGTAATTTGGCGACGTCCCAAACCGCGCTGCAGGCAACGCTCGAAGCGATCGGTCAGACCGCACAGACGAATTTATTTCAATATCTGAAATGAAATAGAACGATAAAGCGAGGATAGAAGAGAGCAGGGCGCTCAGAGAGTCTCTCGCGAGGCGCGGGCCCAGGCTGCTACGGATTGTACTCGGGAGCGTTGGCCTTCAATCCGTGCCCGCTCCTCCAGGAGCTGATGATGAATGGAGGGGAGCAGATCCCGCAGACGCTCCACATGGCCGCGATACGTTTCAAGCTCGGCGTCCAACTCCGGATCATTCCCTTTAGCAGGAATCGGCTCGGCGCGTAAGGCGGCGCCGGCACACAAAAGTTCCGACAGCAGTCCAGCCATTTGTTCTGGTGTAGCAATCGCCACCCCCCCAGACTTTAGGACCAGGCTGTCGAGGCAGGGCGCCAGACGCAGGTTGGTGTCGCGCAAAGTATGCAACAGCGAAGGCATCACGCATTCCAGCCTGAGACGGAGATCTGTGGAGCGGGCATTTCCGCACTGACAGGTGCGGGATCGGCGGGCAATGGAATCGGCCCCGCCGTGGCGCGTTCCACTTCCAGCCATGCCTCATAAACCGTTACGAGTTGAGAAATTTGCTGTTCGAGAACTCTTGTGGATTGCTTCTCCTGAGCCTCGACAAGGCCGCTTCTCACCTGATTGTAAAAGCGCTCCAAGTCTCTGGCCACTTCTCCGCCACGTTGCTTATCGAGCGATCCTTGCAATTGGCTAATCACCATCAACGCATGGTTAATGGCGCGAGTCCGCGCTTCGATGTCGCCTCTTTCCAGTGCGATGACGGCGCAGCGGAGGTCTTCAATGGCCTGCTCGTAGAGACAGATGACCAGCCGAACCGGACTTGCGCCTCTGACGGCTGCTTCGCGATAGCAGGTTCTTGCGTCCATAGTTATTTATAGCCCCGAAGTGAGGGTGGGTTCGCTGGAGACCAGCGAGCCAGAACTGGAAGTTCCCGAGCCCAGGGTGCCCAATTCCTCGGTTGCCGCCTGCAACAGCAGCGGGTATTCCTGCAGCGAAGCGTTGACCGCGTCGTACTGCTGCGTTAATGCTGTCGTCTCCGTGGTCAACTGGGCTTGAAAGTTAGCGATGGTGGTGGTGAGGTCGGAATCTTCCGCCTGGTTTTGCGCCAGATCCACGTTCAAGGGGCCTTGCTTGGCGTCGGTCAGGTTGGTCAGGTCGGTGTTGAAGCTGTTGGCGAAACCTGTTCCGGAGGCATTCTGAAAAAAATTCACTACCGCTGCGGGATTGGCCGCCAGCACCTGGGCGAATGTCTGACTATTGGCATCTGAAGCCGACGGTGTAGATCCCATGGTCAGCGTGCCATCATTATTCATGTTAATGCCCATCGAAGCCAGGTTCACGATCCCGCTGTTTGGGGTGACAGTGTCAGTCGCGCCGGGGAGGGCATAGCCGGCGTCGGTCAGCATGCTGAACTGCAGCGAGCGCAAGGAAGGGTCCGCCTCCAAGGGAGGGGCGGGAATGGAACCGGTGGGGTCGACGACGTATTGTGAGTTGATGGTGCTGACCACGGTGTTATAGGCGGAGATGAAGTTGTTGGCGGCGGTCATGATCTGATTTTGATCGGGCCCCACGGTGAGCTGCACCACCTCCGACGGAGGAGTGCCAGAGGATAGCCCGGCCAGATTCAATGTTACGCCTTGAATCGCGCCGGTCACGGTGTTGGTGCTGCTGCTGAAGGGCACGCCGTCTATGGTCAAAGCCGCGTTCGCGCCGCCCTCTGGGATAGCGAAGGTCAAGGTCGTATTGCTGTTGTTGACGATCGCCAACGCCCCGGTGCTGCCCGAGTGCTGGCTTTGCAGGGCCAGCCGCGAACCGGTGGCGTCGCTGACCACGCTCGCAGTCACGCCCCAGTTGTTGGCGGTGCTCTGGGTGTTGATGTATTCCGACAGCGTGGTGAGCGTGTCGTTGCTGCCCTGTGCAATGGGAATATCGTAGGTTGTCCCGCTGTTCCCTCCCACTTGTAACTGAACGTCGCCAGTGGTTTGTCCGCTGGACAGGAAGGATGTGCCCGCTCCAGCGGCGATGGGATTGGTATAGAGCGTGCCCGTCGTGGCCAGGCTGGACACCACGATCTGGTGGGTTCCGGCGATGGCTGTGCTTTGGGCGGCTGCGGTCAGTACTCCCGTGTCCGAAGAGGTTGCCGCCTGCGCCGCGAGCGCACCCACAGGATTGGCCAGGGCAGCGACGGCTGTCTGCAGGCTGACGAGATTGTTTTCCATCCCCTCCAGCAAGCCGTCCTGAGTTGCGAAGGTTGTCTGCTCCCCCTCCCATACCGTTAGCTGGCCGCTTTGTTCAGAGATAATCTGCTGCACTATGGTGCTGACATCGATGCCCTGTCCGGAAAGAATCGTCGAAGGATTTAAACTAACGCCCATTGTCTTCTCCTGTACTCTCAACTGGTGTTCTGGGCGCGGCCTCCTCCGCCATCTCTTGGGAGATCTGGCGGGCAAGGTTGAGTATCTGTTGCGGCGGCACCTGCAAGATCAGAGTGCCATGTTGGTTCACGAACTGGTATACCGCGATTTCGCCCGGAGATTCCATCTGCACTTTGACTTCATCCTGCAGCGGCGCGGGCACGCTTAGCGAACTTTCTGGGCGGCTGATTTCCCCACTTGAGGCGGTTCCTGAACCGGGAAGGAGCAGAGTTTGATCGCGCACTCCTCCCTGTTCACCTTGAATCTCAGCCGATGGTGGAATCAGAGGAACGGGACTCACGCTCATGGATCGAGCCTCCGAGGGTAGGTCGGAAGGAGGCAGGCTCGACCGCCTCCTCCCGAGCTAGACTTACTGCAACAGTTTCAGAACGAGTTGCTGCTGTTGGTTGGCCTGGGCCAGAGCGGAAATGCCCGTCTGCTCCAGGATGGAGTATTTGGTCAAATTAGCCACAGCCGCCGGAATGTCGGCTGCCGTGATCGTGTTTTCCGCCGAGGTCAGGTTCTGCACCTGGCTGTTGATGACGTTGCTGGCTGCGGTCAGCCGGTTCACGCTCGCGCCCAAGGTGCCGCGAACGCTGGCAATGTTGGTGATGGCCGCATTGATCTCAGTCAGGGCCGTTTGCGCGTCTTGGGCCGTGCTGAGGTCCGTGCCCGCCAGGTTCACCGCCTGGCCGCCGCTGCCGTTGGTGATGGCCGTCGTCGAGAGTCCACCGATCGTCACCTGGATCTGGCTGGATCCGATGGCGGTCGAGTCACTCAAGAAGATGTTCGTAGTGGTTGCTCCCGCGGTAGCAGGGTTGGTGTAAGTCCCCAGCGCTGTTTCGGTGTTGTCCGCCCCCACCGCGACATCGTTGTTGCTGTTGGGATCGGTAATAATCAACTGCGTCGTTGTGCCGCTACCGGCAGTGCCCAGATAGGCGTGCAGGCCGGCCGCATCGGTGGGAGCGTTGATGGCATTGAGCAATGCTCCTACCGTAGTACCGTTGGTCACATTGGAGGTGAAGGTAAAGGTCTTGCCTCCAGCTGTGAATTGAGTGGTCCCGTTCAAGATAGTTTGCGTTGTAATCGGCGTGCCGGTGGTTCCGGCATTGCCGGCGAGTGAATTGAGGTTCGTAGTCGCGGACGCGGCCGTGGTCGCGTTCAGTAGGGTGGTTGGAGCGCCCGAAACCGCCGCTCCCAGGAGCGGGTCGGTGGTGGTTACCTGCAGGTTGTTACGATCCTGCGGATCGCTGATTTGCAGAATGCCGCCGATCAGCGCCGCTTTCGCGCCCACCGTGGTGTCGTTGTTAATCGCGTTGAGCAGTTGCTGCACCGTGGCCGGCGTGGTCGTACCAGCCGTGAAGGTGCCCCCAGCCGGATTCACGTTGGCGGCGAAGGCAAACTGCTTATTCGCATTGGTGAAGACGCCTGCCGTCTGCCCTCCATTGGCTGTGTAGGCCGGCCCCAGGGTTTGGGTTGTCGTCGCACCGTTTTCCAACCCGTTGGCGCCGGTGGAAGAGCTAGTAGCGGTCAGCGTGCCTCCGCCCGCATCGGTGATGACGAGTTCATTGGTACCATTCACCGCGGCGATTGCGGCCGACAGGCCCAGGTTGCCGGCAGTACCGCTGTTGCTGACGGAAAAGTTTGCCGTGGTGGTGCCGGTTCCTATGACGGCTGCCAAGGCGGTAATGGTCGAGCCTGCCTGGTTGAGACTCGTGTAAGTTACCGTCGAGCCGTTTGCCCGGGTCAGAGTAATTACTTCGCTGTGTGACAGCGCAGTCCCGCCAACCAGCGCAGTTGTGGAGGTAGTCGCCACTTCGTTTGGCGCGAAGATGCCACTCTCCACCGCGGTCAAGCCGCCGCTGTTATAGGTGGTGTCGGTGACATTCAGCTTGTTGTTAGCGTCTATGGAGGCGGAGAACCCGGCGGCCGAACCGGCGCCGCCGACGGTAACGCCGCCGACACCGCTGGTCGAAACGCCGCTGTTGATGGCCTGGAGCAATGCCTGGGCGGTCGCGGTGCCACCAGCGTTCACCGTGTAGGTGGTGTTAGCCCCACCCCTCGTTAAGGTAAGAGTATAACCGGCGTTGAGGGCAGTAGCGGCCCCACTGGCATAGGCGGTTCCGGCTTGCACGGAACTGGTGACAGCAGCGCCGGTGGATTCGGACACGGCCAAACCGCCGAGCGCGCTGGTATCGGTGACTACAAAGTTCCCATTCGAGATCGCGCCGTTTAGATTGGCGCTAGCGACCGCAAGTGTTCCAGCGGTTGCCGCGACGGTAATCGTATTGGTTGCGCTACCCTGGTTCTGACCCGTATTGATGGCAGTAATCAACGCGCCCAGCGTCGATCCGCCGGCTCCCACCGTGTAGGTTGCGGTTTGCCCAGTCCGTGCGATGGTTATGACTTCGTTCGCGGCCAATGCGGTAGTCGTTGAGAAGTTCTGCCCGCTGGTGGAGAACTGGGTCGTGCTGCCTGTAGACTGGCCCGTCAGAGTAGCCGCCAGATCATTGTCGTTGTTCAGGTCAGTGATCTGCAGGCTGCCCGCAGGGTTCAAAGAGGCAGTGTAGTTTGCGTGCGAGGTATCAGTTCCCGCGATCGTAAGGTTGACGCCGGTAGCGACCGTCCCTGTATTGACGGCGTTCAGCAGTTGTTGCACCGTTGCTCCGCCCGTATTCACTGTGTAAGTAGTTGTTCCGCTCGCTCTGGTCAGAGTCAGTACAGCGCCCGCGCCCAGCGGTGTGCCCCCACCAAGCCCCGTGTTGCTACCCGTTACCGTGTTGGGGTCGGCAGTGTTTCCGGATCCGGCTGTATAAGTAAAGGTGATTCCGCCCGCAGAGACTGTGGTTACATCGCCGGTTGTCAGCGGGCTGAGTGCCGTCAACGGGGCAGTAGTTCCATTGTTGCTGCTATCTACGGCGTTGAGGTTGGTCGTGACGCCGCTCTGAAATACGGCTTGTCCGTTGTATGTAGTGGCGGAACCAATGCGGTTGATTTCTGCCAGGATCGAGGCATACTGCGCCTGAATCGAAGTGCGCTGCCCATTGGACACGGTGCCCGTGGCCGATTCGGTGGCCAGCGTCACGGCGGTGTTCAGCAGGTTGGTGACCTGGGCCAGCGCGCCATCGGCGAGCTGCAATTGCCCGACACCGTTATTCGCATTCGACACGGACTGAGTGAGAGCGCTGATGTTGGCCTGCAAGCCGTTGGCAATGGACAGACCAGCAGGATCGTCGGCGCCGCTGTTGATGCGAGACCCTGAAGATAACTGTTGCAGTGTATTGCTCAGGGCCGTGCTAGTTAAAGTGAGTTGGTTTTCCGCCGCGAGAGACGGAATGTTATTAAGGATTCCGAGAGGCATTGTATTTTCTCCTTTTCTTGAGTTGGTCCCGCCTACTTGGACCGTTTTCCCGGCGTTGAATCTCTGCCGAGTTCCCGTTCCACTTCGTCTCACGGAACCCAAATGTCTGTTGTGTCCATCGGCAAATGTCTTTTTGGCTTTAATTGCCTCTCCGGGACGCGGCCTGTCCGCCATAGTCCTTCGGTAACGAGCCTTTCAGCACGGCGCATAAGTCCTCATCAGGGATCGCCGATAACTCCACTTAGGGGCCTGTGTGCCTGGCGGGATGCTTTGACGAAAGAAACCAGGGGGAAAAGTGATACGGCTGACGCGCCTTAACAACCAGACCCTGACGTTAAATTCCGATCTGATCAAGTTTGTGGAGCAATCGCCAGACACTCTCATCACTCTGGTCACCGGAGAAAAAATTGTGGTGCGAGAAAGCGCCGAAGAAGTTGTGGCGCGGCTCATCGCGTTCCGCCGCTCCGTTTTACAAGGCCTGTCATTTACCTGGGATAGTTCTGCTTCGCACACTCTGCTTCCCAATCATCCTGAAGTCGGCAAAAAAGAGAGGGAGCCGGAAAAATGAGGCTGGACAAAGCCAGTTTCATCGGGATTGTTTTAGCTCTGGGTGGCATCCTGGCAGGACTTCTGCTCGAAGGCGGGACCATGAGTCAAATCTTGCAGCCCACCGCCGCGATAATTGTCTTTGGCGGAACCCTGGGAGCGGTCATGCTGCAATTTCCGTTGTCCATTATTCTGCTTGCCTTCCAGCGACTGGGCTCAGTCTTTGTCAATCCTCAACGGAACCCGCAGGCCATCATCGGGCAGCTAGTGCAATATGCGCAGACGGCTCGGCGAGAAGGAATCGTTTCTCTTGATGCGGAGTTGCCTCACATCGACGATTCCTTCCTCAAGAGGGCTCTGATGCTGGCTGTGGACGGTACGGAGCCGCAGGAACTGCGCCAGATGATGGAGCTGGAACTCGACAATCAAGCGGAGTACGAAGAACAGGTTCCTCAAGTGTTTGAATCCGCGGGCGGCTTCGCTCCCACCATCGGCATCATTGGCGCAGTGCTGGGATTGATTCAAACCATGCAACATCTGGACAAGATCGACGAAGTTGGCAGAGGCATTGCGGTCGCTTTCGTGGCAACCATCTACGGAGTGGGTTCGGCAAACCTCCTTTATCTCCCGATGGCTGGAAAGATGAAGCACCGCATTCGGGAGGAACAGATCATGCGCGAGATGCAACTGGAGGGTGTGGCCTCGATTCTTGAGGGCATGAATCCCCGCATGCTGGAAACGAAGCTGCTGGGTTTCCTGGTTGAGGCGAACCAGGGCCCGGCTATAGAGGATGAGGCCGAGGAATGAGCCGACGACGCCGACGTCCGCGCGCCCATTCCAACCATGAGCGCTGGCTGGTCTCGTATGCCGATTTCATTACTTTGCTGTTTGCTTTTTTTGTAGTGTTGTATGCCTCCTCGCAGGTCGATCAAAGAAAGGTCGGCAAGCTCGCTCTTGCCATCCAGATTGCCTTTCAGGAGCTAGGAGTTTTTCCTGCCTCAACCACGCAGATTCCGCTTGATCTCAATCATCCAATGCCGTTCAGTACGGTGCAGACCATTCAGAACGTCAAGCGCAACACTGAGCTCGGACGCCTTGCCTCCGCTCCAGAGAGTTCTCTGGCAGGCGCGTCTGAAGACACCGATATTTCCACTTTACAAAGCGAGTTGCGAGATGCTCTGCGCCATGAGATCGCGCTGCATGAGGTTGCGCTGCATCGCGAAACCGATGGGTTGGTGGTCAGTCTGCGAGAGTTCGGGTTCTTCGATAGCGGATCGGCAGCGATCAAACCGGAGTCTCTGTCGGCCATCGAGCGCATAGCATCGATCTTGGCCATCCGAACCTACAAGTTGCGTATCGAAGGGCACACTGATAATATTCCGATTCACACCGCCCAAATAGCGTCCAATTGGGAGCTTTCAACCGGCCGGGCTACCGAACTGGTTCGGCTGCTGATCCTCGATCACCGCTTTGCTCCGGAGCGGCTTTCGGCCGCAGGCTACGCAGAATATCATCCGATCGCCAGCAATCTTACTGCGCAGGGGCGGGCTCAAAATCGGCGCGTTGATATTGTCATCTTGTCCGCGCATGAGGGCACGGCAAATCCGCTACCCGAAGAGAGCCATTCTGAGCCGCCGGCCGTGTCTCACCCTTAGGGAATATCTGAACTGGTGGCGGTCAAGTCGGAGCGATCAAGTCGGTACGATCAAGAGCTTGAACCGCGAAGTTCGCTAAGAAACGCCGCGGAGGACACGAAGCAAGCGCAGCGGATTAATCAAAGATTCCGTAGGGGTAAAGTCCCGTCCAACATTTCACTCACTTTTCTCAGAAGCAGAGGCGCGGAGAAGGGCTTGCCCAGATAAGTACCGCAATGAGGAGATAATTGACCCGAAGCGAGTTCGTCTTCCGAGTCCCTCATCAACAGAACCTGAGCCTGCGGACGCAGAATATTGAATTGCTCTGCCAGTTCGCGGCCGTTGATCCCGGACATTTCGACGTCAGAGAGCAGAAGTAGATCGACCTGCGAGTATCTGCCACCACCCGCTAATGCTTCGATTGCACTTCTCGCAACCGCGACACCGTATCCTGCCGACTGTAGGACTTCGACCGTTGCCTTCCGCACAAATGCTTCGGGTTCAACCAGCAAAATCGTTTTGCGTTGCGGGCCGGTTTCAGCGAACGCGCCTCCGATCGTAGCTGGCGCCGTGGTTACAGATGCAACTTCTAAAGCAGTTTGCATTTTGCTCTTTCTGTCTACCCTGTCGAACAGGTTGCAAGAACTGCAATCCGTAAAGTTTGGAACAGAAGCGATGCAGCAAGTCGGGGGCCATCCTGCTTTGTCGGCGCAATAATGCGCAGGTAAGAAAAATCAGTCAGATAGCTCGCACGGGGCCTGATGTGACTGAGGTTCCGACTGTGTTGCGGCCCGTTCCGGCACGCTCGTGCGCGGAGTTGTTCTCCATTGGGAAAGATCGGCTGGGAAAGATCGGATAGCTTCTTCTCAGTCTTGCCCGGGGTTCTTAACTTTTTTTGGAGCCGTTAGGACAGTGCCGTTTGGATCCAGCAAGAGCTTATGTGTTCCCGCAGGCGCCGTTAGGTGAAACGATGTCTCGGCTCCGTCGGCAAACACACGTCGCAAGAAAACAGGCGGTTTGCCGGAAACCGCGGCATAAATTGGAACGGAGGTGACTAGATCCTCCGGCGCGTCTTTTTGCCGTATCACTCCAGTCACTACGGTAGCGTTCGGCTTTGCTATGAATTTAACGCTCTCCAGTTCGAACCTGGGTAGAGAGGTTCCGTTGATCCAGCCGTCCAAGAACCAGTCTAGCGAAGGTTTGCCCTCGTATTGCAATGACGGGGGCAAGTCCTCCGCAAAGGCGTCGAACAATTCACGAGTGGTAATAGATTTTCCTTCGTAGCGCTCCCGGATTTTGCGCAAAGAGCGCACGAAAGGCTCCCCTAGATCACTGTGGCTCCATTCCTTTTTTTCCCCATCCTCAGCGGCATCCTGCATCATCGAGCGCAGCATATGGAATAACCAGGTTGCCCGTCCGTAGCTGATGGCTTCGTATCCTTGTGGAAAGCGAGAGGAAAGCAGGCGTCCACCCAACGTAACGGGTCCGGCATCCTGGATCTTATCCGCCAAATCCTGCCGATATTTCTCCATCACCAGCCGAAAGTCCGCGGGATTTTTTTCCTGCAGCATCATCAAGGAGCAATAGTTCGCCAATCCCTCGGAAAACCACTGATCGTGGTAGGTACGCCAAGTGACCAAATCCCCCCACCATTGATGGGCCGTTTCGTGAGCGGGCACCTGCTGCTCGATCAACGCTCCCGTGGGGTTTATGTGAAGATTTTCACGGTCCTCGCGATTCAGGAAAGCGTAGGAGGAAAGAAAAATTAGGCCGGGCCAGCCTTGGCTCTCACGTCCGGGCATTTGAGTCAAGGCCAATTGACTATACGGGAACGGACCGAATCGTTCGGCATAGAAACGAATGGCCTGAGCCGTAGCCTCGGCCACGGCCATCGCGTTGTGTGCGGGGGAGGGTGAGGGTGGAATTAGCGGCGCCTCGGGAATTATCGGGGAGTGCCGTGATGGCGTTTCGGGTTCGATTGGTTGCGGCCGAGGCACGGGAAAATCTCGTTCCACCCCCGCGGTTGCGTAGGTTTGAACAGAAACATTGCCGGCTTTCGCCTCGGCTCGAACATATTTGCCGAGGTTGAAACCGGCAATGGGGATGGGCCGTTCGGAAACCCAACGCGCCACTTGCTCGTCGCCGACATTCTGCGGCGGAGTCTGCTCGGCACTCGGCGGAAAGGGAACTGGCACCGGTTTTCCCGTCGCTAGCAGAGTCCAACCGACTGGATAGTGGAACGTAAGATCATAGTCGGCCATATCTAATCCGCGATTGGGATACCATTCGCCACGAGCACCCACATAGAGCAGGCCCTTGCCAGCCTCGGCCAGCACCTCTCCGCCGTACACAAAGCGCAGGCTGAGCTTTTGTCCTTTCGGCGCCGGTTTCGGAAGAATCACCGCGACAAGATCGTTCCCGCTGCGTGCCAGCCGAGAACCCTCCATCGCTGGGTTCTGGATGAATTCCACTGCTCGCCCGTCGACCTCGACAGTTTGAATGTGGAGATAACGAGATAATTCGAAAACCAGGAAGCGCGATCCGCCACGCACCGCATCGAGTTGCAGCTTAACTTCTGCATCCAGCTCTTTGGGCGGTTTCACCTGCGCATCAATTACATAACTGCGTACTCGAAGCCGATCTCCGCGAGGCTCCGTTTCTTTGGGCAGCTTCTGGGGGAGCTCTTGCCGAAGAGTTTGAGTTGGAGCAGCCTCGCTGATCGAGAATGAAGTCCAAACGTCGTAATAAACATTTCCGTTCTCTGACGTCCTGATTTGTCCGGCCTCGATTTGCTCCTCCGCCGTCGAGTCATAAAAGACGTCGAAGATGCCAAGTTTCGTTCCCTGCAGCCGAACGTGCATCATGTGATCGTCGGGGTCTGAGGAGTTTCCGGCCGGCGACTCCTTCGAGGTCTCGCCTGTGGTCGGCAGCAAGTCGCTGAAAGTTGCCAGCAACCTCATCGCGTCGTCGTGTGCCAGATTGCGCGCCGTGGCGTCCCACCGGGTGGCAAACTCCTCGGCCTCTTCAGGCGCCCTTAAGCCTGGCTGCAACTCGGAGGCAGTCTGATCGTTGAAGCGGAAATAAGCTGTGGAGAAGCGTTCTTCCAGGATTGCCATGCCTGTGAACAGGCTCATCGACCTTCGTTCCACATCGGTGGGCGGCCTCAGCAACAGTTCGCCGTCGCCCTCGAAAAAAGCTCCGGTAACTCTTCCCATCACATCTTTTGTGAAGGCGACGGTGCCGTCTTCAAGTGTGATGTGAATCGAGGAGCGATCCAGTGAAGCGCTCCGTACTTTGAAAACCCGTGCAGGATCGAGTCCAACGCTGGCGAGCTGGAGATAGAGGGATTCTGCTGGTCCGGCGTGCTTTTGAACCGGCGTTGTCTGCGCATTCGATAACAGCGGGAGTAGCGAGATCGCCAGGCACACGGCCAGCATCATGCCAATTGTTTGCGGTACTTTAGTCACGTGGTGAGCCGCCTTACTATTGCTAGAATGCGCTTCAATGCGGCTTCGTGTCATTAGTTTAGCGATGATCGGAATGATGCTCGCCTCGGCGGCTTGGGCTGAGACGATCCATTTGAAGAATGGCCGTACCATTCTCGCCGATCACGTCCGGGAGAACGGCAGTCGCTATGAATACGATATCGGCGACGACAGCTATGCGATTCCCAAGAGTTCCGTCGATCGGGTCGAGGCGGGTGGAATGCCTGCCATTGCAGCATCCAGTGCGGGCAAGGGCGGAGATCTTCCTGTTTTCGTTCCAGCTGAAAGTCTCGCAAATGAGGGCGACCTTCCCAAAACGATTGTTAAGGATGGGAAAGTCGATCCCGACGCGGTTGCGAAACTTGAAAATAAGGGAAACGCTGAGCTGAGCGCGACTGCCGACTTCATCGCCGGCAAATTTGAGTTTGAGCACGGAAACGTCGATCAATCGCGGCGCTATTTCGAGAGCGCATTGCGTTTTCAACCGGAGAACTCTACTGTCCTTATTTATTACGCGGCGCTGCTGGTGCGAACTGGAAACGCTACGCAGGCGCTCACCTATGCGCAGCGGGCGGTGCGCGCGGCGCCCGATTCGCCCGACGCCTACACCGTCCTGGGTTATGCTCAGCAGGCTTGCGACCGCACCAAGGATGCAGTCGCCTCATGGAAGCGTTCGCTTGATCTGCGCCCTGATCCAACGGTGCAGCAGTATCTGGCAAAAGCGCAGCGCGAACAAAACGTCGAGACTGATTTTGCCCAGCGCGAAAGCAGCCACTTCGTTTTGCATTATGAGGGGAAACAGACCTCAGAGGTATTCCGCGGGCAAATCCTGGCGGCGCTCGAATCGGACTATGACGATCTGGCTCGTGATCTGGGCACTCCACCGCGCGACAACATTCTGGTAACCCTCTACACGGAACAAGCGTTCTTTGATGTGACGCGTGCCCCCTCGTGGACCGGAGCTTTGAATGATGGCAAACTCCGCATTCCAATCAATGGCCTCAGTTCGATGACCTCCGAGTTGGCACGGGTTCTGAAGCATGAACTGGCCCACTCATTCATCAATCAGCTTTCTGCCGGCCGCTGTCCGATCTGGCTGCACGAAGGAATCGCGCAGCTTGAGGAGCCGAAATCCCTGGGCAGCGACGGACGCCAGTTGGGGCAACTGTTCAAGACCCAGCGCAACATCCCACTGAATGCTCTGGAAGGCAGTTTTATGCGCTTCTCGGGTGGGGAAGCCTACGTGGCGTATGCGGAGTCGTTGGCCGCAGTTTCCTATATCAACGACGCTTACGGCATGGGGGACATCCAGCGAATTCTGCAACGCCTGAGCGAAGGCAATTCCACCGAAGCCGCGCTGCGTGCGACGATACACTCCGACTACGGCCAGCTCGAGTCTGAAATTGGCAAATATCTTACCGAAAAGTATGGCGAGTAGTCACCAGCCATCTGTGTGCCGGCGGCGGGTGGTGGTGCAGTTTGAACAACATTTCATCTTGTCACTCCGAACCGGCGTCCCTTGCCGGTGAGGAATCTGGTTTTGCCGGGCAAAAAGCAGATTCCTCGCGCGATAAAACTGCGCTTCGGAATGACAAACTTTTCAAGTTGCACCACTACCCGGCGGCGCGCCTCATTTGCCCACAGCCGTCGCTTGTGCTAGTTTCGGCTCTTAGTCTCTGTTTCTGAGTCGAATGTGCGCCTTGTTTCAGTCCCGCGTTCCTGAACCCCTCCCAGCTGTCGAGCCCGTCCCTAGCCAGTTTCCGAAGATTGCGGGTGCGGAGATTGCGGCTGCCACCTACGGGAAACGAGTGGCTGGAGATTTCTATGACTCCTTGCGCTTGAGCCCGGAGCGGATCTTGTTTGGGCTCCTTGATGTGGCTGGCCGTCGCGAGAATAATGAAGTGATTCTGGCAGCGGCGCAGAAAATTTTCCGCACGCTTGGAAGCGAGCTTCTTTCCGGCTCTGACATCAACGAGTCCGAGGCCATGGTGACGCTTTGCCTGCAGCTTAACCGCGGCATCATGGAAGCAGCCGGAGGGGTTCACTCCTGTCCCGCATTTATTGGCTGTTATCACGAAAAATTCGGCACGCTCTGCTATACCAATTCTGGGCATACGCCGGGACTCTTGCGCGACAGCACCAGCATCGTCGAACTCGCGTCCACAGGGCTGCCGCTTGGCCTTTTCTCTCACGCCACCTGCGAGGCCCCAACTGTTGGGCTGGAGAAAGGCGCGGTTTTTCTACTCGTCTCGCGGGGAGTGGTTGAAGCCAACTGCAAAGATAACCAGGACGAAGATCTCGAATTCGGCCTGGAGCGAGTCAAAGAGCAACTGCGTAGCGACTCGTCGCTTCATACCCAAGCGCTCTGCGAATCTATTTTGAGTGGCGTTGGGGAGTTCACCGGCGCACCAGTGGTTCCGGACGACATGACTGCTCTAGCGCTAATGCGGACGGGTTAGTCTGCGCGGAGTTTAGGCATCCAGCATTGTGCATGCTCTGCGAAACCGCCAGCCGGAGCTGGAGTTACGGGAGCTTCGCTTTGACCAGATAAAACTTATCCTCATTCTCGTAAGGGATGAAGGTGAAACCTTCGGAGCCATATCCGGCCAGATAGAGAGCGTGATTTCCGACAACGGGGCGCATTCTGTAGTCTGCAATCGAGTTTCCTTCAAGGTTGGTGAGTTTGATCACGTTTTGATGGCCATCGAAGTTGAACCACCTGTCAAATTCGATGGCGAGCCGCCCCGCATAAAACTTTATGCTTCTTGCCAGAAGATCAGGGTCCCCAGCGTCGATCCGCAGCTTGCGCACCACATCGCCCGCGGGTGAAATAACGTAAACCAGCGCTGGCGAAGCAGTCCCATGCATGAGGTAGACGTTGCCATCCGAACCCGCGGCAACATCGCCCCTGCTGACAAAATCGGCACCTCCGATGGCGCCGATCGGCCGAGAGTCCCAGTCGGCTGGCGACGCTTTCAGACGGGCTTCTTCGTCCTCCGGCTCATAAATCTTTTTCACCAGCCGCCCGTCAGCGGCGAACACCGCCGTAAAGGGCGTGAGGTTGTTCATCCCGGTCGTGGCGGTCAGCAGGTATTCGCCTGACTTAAAGACGGCCAAGAGCCAGGGGGTCGTGGAAGAGCCTGTTGCCAATTTCGTCTTCGTTCGCACCGAGCCGTCTGGCGCGAACTCCACCACATAAACGCCGTCAGGTGCAACTGCCGCCTGGAAGACCCTGCCGTCCGTCGTTGCGAAGACGCTTCTGCCCACGACCTCGACACCCCCGTCGGTCCGATTGTGTGGGAATGCGTCCAGGACCCGGAAGCTTCCCGCCAAGTTCCCCCCTGGAGATACCTTCCTGATCGGGATCGCGGCGCGCTCCTGCCCGGGCTTCTCGGACCCAATCGGGCGCATGTATACATTCCCCGCGCCATCGCAGGTGCCACCGCGACTCTGAGTTCCTCGATGCGTCGTAGGCACGTCAATTTTTCTGGTTTCTTTTAGGTCTACAATGGGAGTCGCAACCTGCTGTGCGCAAAGCATCGAGGCTGCACCGCATAAGCTCGCTAACAAGGGCAATGGCGTTTTCACAGTGTCGCCTCCAATGTTCTTCGGCTGGCTCGACGGCGCAGCCGATAACGGGGGTGCCAAGCCGAAAGGAGTGGCTCCCCTCGCGGGAAGGGGAACGAGTCCTAACCCATCGTAAACCATCCCGTTTCTGTAGCCGCCCCCAGCGAGAGACAGCTGCCATTGGTCGCCGCGCGGCAAGTGGCCGGCGCGTAATTGCGTGGACGACACCGGTTCGACGGCCTGGTCTGCCGCCTGGAAGAACACGTCATAGGTCACGCGGCCATCTTTCGACTCGCCATCCTGCGGATCGGGGTTCAGTGCAGCCTGATAGTGGAACCAGTTTCCGTACTGGTCGACGAAGTGCCGATCGTCGCGATAGTGAAGGCTGATGGAGTACACGCCCAACTCGGGCAAGGTGTGCAACTCATTGGGCTGGGAGATGCCATCGTGGTTTTCGTCAATCCACAGGAGCAAGTGCGAGAACACTGCATCCCTTTCATCGACGATCCCGTCGCCATTGCCGCCGTTCTCCGGCTTGTCAAATTCAGCCAGGGCCAAATATCCGTTGGGGTGATCGGATGCCGGTTGCGCGGTGAAGTTGCCGAAGAGTTCCCTGCCGTTATCGATCTTGCCGTTGTGGTTGCGGTCCAATGCTAGAAAGGCATTGCCCCAGTTCCCGGCAGTCCACGCCAGCTTAATTGGGTGTCCGTCGCCTCGGATATCGAACACCACGCCGTCGTCCGCAGAGGTCAGGTGAAAGCCGCCACCTGTTGTATCGACGACGGTGGGAGACACCGGAGGGCATTTAGGATCGTCTGGACTCTCACCGTCGTCGGGTAGGCAAATCGGTGGCGGGCCGCCGGGGCAGCTAGGGTCTGGGCCTAAATTGGCAGTGGTAAACTCATAACCAGTGTCGGAACATACCCCATGACCTACATAGCAATAGTAGCCTGGGGTGCCCGGCCCTTCGCAGTAGGCCTCCTTTAATGGCACCCCATCACAGTCCGGCGGATCGTCCGCTGGTAGGACCGCTAGATTGCAGCCCTGTGCAAGAGCCCTGCCACCGAGTAGCAGCACCACAAGCAGCATCCCTAGTGTGCACGCAAGCAAGAGCGTTTTCATACGAAGTCCTTCGCCGCAGAAATCAGGGGGCCCGTTTCACAGGCCTTATAACATCGCCTTTACCAAACGCGTGAGCCTTCTTGATTTTGTTACGAAAAACGAACACCCACGCGCGGCTGCCCGGGTCGCGCCTTAGATCGGAAAAGGTTAAAGAGTGCCGTGGGAAAGCTGGTTCGGGGGGATTCTAGATTCCTGTTACGAAAAGCGAACAAAGCGCCTACCCCTATCTGGTCGAAGTAGTAAAATACCCGGAAAGGTCTTCGCCCGCATGTCCGGAGTGAGCGGCGGCCACGGAAAATTCTTATGAAGAAATTGTCTTTGATTATCGTTGCTATGGCTTGTCTACCCGCGTTCGCGGGCGCGCAGGTGGTGGAAGAAATAATCGCGCGCGTGAATAGCCAGATCATCACACGCTCGGAATTCCTCCGCAGCAAAGATCAGCTTAAGGATGATGTCAAGCAGCAGGATGCGGCCAATGCCGACAAGCTCTACGCCGAACGCGAAAAGGATGTTCTGCGCGATCTTATTGACCAGCAACTGCTGCTCGAGAAGGGCAAAGATCTTGGCATCACGGGCGACACCGATCTGATCAAGCGCCTCGACCAGATGCGCAAGGACATGAAGCTGGAAACGATGGAAGAGCTTGAAAAGGCCGCCACTGCGCAGGGAATTTCTTACGAGGACTTCAAGCAGAACATGCGCAACCAGATCATCACCCAAAAAGTGATCGGCGAAGAGGTCGGCTCGCACCTCAGCATCAACAAAGACGAAGAGCAGAAGTTTTACGATGCGCATAAGAGTGAGCTGGAGCAGCCGGAGTCGATAAGATTGAGCGAGATCCTGGTAGCTCCTCACAAGGTTCCCGATGATTCGAAGGCTCAAGATGCTACTAACGACCCCGCCCGCAAACAGGCCGAGGAAGCGGCCGCATTGACGGCGGCCGAAGCCAAAGCCAACGATCTTCTGAAACAGATTCGCGCGGGAACGAGCTTTGAAGATGTTGCGAAAAAATCCTCGGACGGTCCCTCAGCCGCGCAGGGTGGCGACCTTGGAGTCTTCAAACGCAACTCTCTGGCCAAAGAGTTGGAAGATAAAACCTTTGCCATGAAGGCTGGCGAGGTCACTGATGTGATCCGCACCAAGCAGGGATATGTCATTCTGAAAGTTATCAGCCACCAGATGGCAGGTATTCCGCCCTTGAAAGATGTCGAGCCCAAGATCCAGGACGCGCTGTACTATCAGCAACTGCAGCCTGCGCTGCGCGCCTATCTGACCAAACTGCGCGAAGAAGCCTACATCGATATTAAGCAGGGCTACGTCGATTCCGGGGAGAGTCCCAATGAGACCAAGCCCGTCGAGGTGGCTACGGCGAAGGCCACCGAAGCCAAGAAGCTCAAGAAGAAAAAGAAGCTGGGCTTTCTCTAAAAAGCAGACCTATTCAGCACAGCCGGTGGTTCCGTTCGGTTTCATCTCGCCCACACCGTGTTCGTGTTTCTGATTTACACTGATGGGCAGCATGAAGGAGTTTTACATCTGCGATTGCTCCCGCCACGAAAACAAGATCGTCACCTCTAATTTCGTGGTGGTGACTAAGCAAATCAAGCCTAAGAAGACCGGAGAACCTTATCTCGCGCTCACTCTCGGCGACCGCAGCGGGCAGCTCGAAGCCAAGATGTGGGACCACGTGGATGAGGTCCTCAACGTTTTCGAGCAGGACGATTTTCTCAAGATCAAAGGCCTCATCAACAAATACAAAAACCGTTTCCAACTCACCATCCACAAATTGCGTAAGCTGGGCGAGTCGGAAATCGAATTCTCCGACTATCTTCCCAAGACCACAAAAAATGTTGACGAACTCTGGCAGGCGCTGACCGAGTTCGTCACTTCGTTTCAGAATCCTCACCTCAAGTCGCTGGTGCAGGCCTTCATGTCAGACCCGAAGATCGCGACCGCTTACCGAAGTGCTCCGGCTGCCAAGACACTGCACCACGCATATATCGGCGGCCTGCTTGATCATGTGGTCTCGCTTTTTAGATCGTGCGATCTGATTTCCAGGAATTATCCTCAGATCAATCGCGACCTGCTGCTGACCGGCGCGTTCCTTCACGACATCGGCAAGATTTACGAACTTACGTACAACCGCTCGTTTTCCTACACTACGCGCGGCCAGCTTCTAGGGCACATGATCATCGAGCTTGAGATGTTGCAGGCGAAATTGGCGCTGGTGCCAGATTTTCCCGCCGAACTCAAGACGCTCCTTGAGCACCTCATTATCAGCCACCATGGGGAGTATGAATTCGGTTCACCCAAGTTACCCATGTTTCCCGAGGCGCTGCTGCTCCACTACATGGACGATCTCGACTCCAAGATGGAGGCCATGCGCGCCCACTTTGAGCGTGAGGCAGACATGGAGAGTCCTTGGACGAGCTACAACGCGTCACTCGGGCGGCCGCTGCTCGACAGCGCAAAGTTTCTTAAGCCCAAGGTCAGTACGGCTCCGGAGGAGCCTGCCTCTGCGGTTGAGGTGGAACGAAGTGGGGTAGGGAACGTACCATGAATATCCCGCTTCATGTGCAGGATATTCATTCAGTGATACAACTTTTAGGGGCGTAACTCCCAGGGGCTGAAGGTCCGATAGCATCGGACGGCTCACGCGGCCCCCTCCGACAAGCTCAGGGCGGGCAGTTCGGCAGGATCAGGGCGGCTCTGAAGGGCCGCTCTTCCACGGTCGTGCCTGAATTCGTGAGTGCTTCCCCATCATCTTGCTGCTGATTCCCTTGGTAACCCGTTCGTACACTCCCTTTTGGTAACCCTTGGTAACCATGCGATTCGCCCCATCCAGCCGTACAATTGACCTTGTCCAACCGGCCATCTCGAAAAAGGAGTTTGGCCATGTGACGGTCTCCCAGAGCGACACTTGCCGAGAGTCGTCATCAGGTTTTCAGTTGCAGAAGTTTTTGTAAGACCAGGGTCTGGAGTCCGCACTCTTATGGCGTTCGGTTTCGGGTTCAACAAACAAAAAGTTCTCAGCGCTGCGGAGAAGTATATCCAGCAGGGCAAGACGCAGAATGCCATTGCTGAGTACGAAAAGATCCTTAAGGCCGACCCCAAGGATCTCACAGTCACCAACACCGTCGGCGACCTTTACTCCCGCCTCGGCGAGGTCGATAAAGCCACCGAATGCTTCAAGGCTGTCGGCGATGCTTATGCCAATCAGGGTTTCACGGTCAAAGCCATCGCCATGTACAAGAAGATCAGCAAGCTCAAGCCCTCGCTCGAGAGCGTGCTGAAGCTGGCCGAACTCTATACCCAACAGGGACTTTTCAACGATGCCCGCGCCCAGTATCTGCAGGTGGCGGAAGAATTTCTGAAATCCGGCGAACTGGATAATGCGGTTCGCATCTTCCAGAAGATTCTGGAAATGGATCCGGAAAATACCGCCATGCGCATCCGCCTGGCGGAAGTTTACATTCGCCTCAACAAGAAAAATGACGCCTGGCAGATTTTCTCCGCCGCGGCTGAGACCCTGCGCGCCAAAGGTTCGTTGAGCGGCGCCGAAGAAGTTCTGCAGCGCATGCTTACGCTCGATCCTGGCAACGGTTACGCACTGCTCATGCAGGGACGGAATCTGCTCGAAGCCGGCGACGCCGAAGCTGCCATCGAATCGCTGCAGAAGGTTCCCGATCTCGATTCCAATCCCGATGGCCTTCGCGATCTGCTCAAAGCGTATTTAAAGACCGGCCGTCTTTCGGATGCCGGTACGCTCGCCACAAAACTGCACACCGTGCACAATGACCTCACCGCTATCTCCACTCTCGCCGACGCCCTTATGCAGGCCGGCCAGTACGAGAACGCTCTCCAGGTCTATGACCAGCACGCCGATCGTCTGCTCGCCGAAGACTCTGGCAAAGTCCTGAAAAATCTGCACTCCATCATCGGATATGTGCGGGACAACCCGGCTTCGCTCGAGAAGCTTCTCGATCTTTTTCAAAAAGCCGGCGAGAACACTCACATCGCCGAAGTTCTCGAGTTGCTGGCTCACGCTTCGGTTCAGTCCGGCGATCTGCCCCGTGCTCGCGATCTCTATCAAAAGCTCGCGACTATGGAGCCTGGCAATCCCCTGCACATGAACCATTACCAGCAGGTGGTGAGCCAGCTCGGCGGGCCCTCGGCCACGAAGCTCATTACGGCTGAAGAAGCGGCCGTGATCGTCGATGAACTGGAAGCCACTTCTCCATCGATACACCAGCATTATTCCGATGCCGTCGCGCTGTCGGTTCGCTCGGCGCTCACGGACGCCGAACTTTTCATTTCCTACAACATGCCCGCCAAGGCTCTGGGACCGCTGATGGCCGCCCTGCCTCTGGCTCCCAGCGATCTCCGGCTGAATCAGCGTCTGGCTGCGCTACACACTCGCGCGGCTCGCTTCGCCGAGGCTGGCGTCTGCTGCCGCACTTTACAAAGCATCTATTCTGAAGCGGGATATCCCGAAGAAGCCACCCGCTACGGCGAACTTGCGGATCGCTACGAAGACCGATCATCCTCCGGCGTTGTCACTGACTCTGTTGTCGTCGACCACGCGGCTTCGATTGCAGACGAAATTCCGGAAAAGATTTCAATTCCGGCGAAGGCTCCTACTCGGTGGCCAGCTGCTGCGCCCGAATCTGTGGAAGAACCCGAGTCTTCGGAAGAGGCGGAATTCGCCATTGTCGCCGATCCGGGTGAGCATGAGCCCCAAGCCACGCCGATCGAGGAATCTACCCCTGCGGTCGCAGAGATCGATCTCTCCTCGGAGTGGGACGATTCCATCACTATTGAAGCCGACACTCAGCCTGCCGAAGCCGCCGGAATCGAGATCACCGATGCCGTCGGAGATCACGACGTTCCTGCCGAGATCGGCCAAGGCAATGGCGGAAAAGAGTTTGACCGGGAAAAAGCCAACGAGACGATCGAAGAGATCCGCTTCTATCTCGAGCATGGCATGCCCGAGCAGGCCTCCGCAGCCTTCGAGAAGCTTCAGACAGTTACTGGCGACGAAGCCATCTTGTCGGCGATCGAAGCTGAAATTCAAACCGCGTCGCAGCACACACCTGCGGCGGAAGAATTATCGACCGTCGAATCCATCTCCGAATTCGCCATCGACGAGCCTGCAACTGAATTCGCTGTCGACGAAATCCCCGAGCCTCCAGAAGCAGCAGTCGTCGAACATGTTTCTCTCGAGCCGCAGGCTCCAGTTGCAGAGCCTCAGGCTCCGATCGAGTTGCACGCCGAGGAGACTGCAGTCCAACCTTCCGTAAGCGAGCCAACCGTAAGCGAGCCAGTCGTTAGCCAGCCTCCGGAGAGCGCAGTTCCACTTAAGCCGACTGCGGGTGTCCTTCAGGAGTTCGTTTCCGATCTCGAATCTTCTCTGGGTGCTGAGTTCCTTCCCGGGGCCGTTCCGCATGAACCCGAGCCTGACGTCGAGTACGCTTCGTCCGAAACACCGCGGCCTGAGTACCGCGAACCCGAACTTGAGCCCGTCGGGAATGCTGCACCTACTACATTTAGTGCCGCCGAACCGGAAGCGATGGGCGAGTTTGTCGCTGATCTCGAAGAGTCTCTCGGGGACGACTTCCTCAAGGGGGCTCCAGTTCCCGAGGCAGAGCCCGTAGCGGAACCTCACGCAGTCGCCAACGTCGAAACACCGGTCACTCCGGCTCCGCTGCAGCATCGGCCGGTTCCAGCGCCAGTGACTGCTCCGCCCGTCACCGCTCCCGCTGCCAGTGCCGCAGCTGCCGCCGCATCCTCAGGCGCCTCCGCAGTTTCCGCGCAGGCGATCAAGGCACAAACTTCTGCGCTGATTCCCGGCGCTGCAACCGCGGCAAAGGCTTCTCCCTTTGGAGAAGATGCCGGCGTGGATCTCGCCGAAATGTTCGGTGAGCTCAAACACGATCTCGAAGTTGGCGCGTCCACCACTGAGGAAGATCCTGAAACCCATTACAATCTTGGCATCGCTTTCCGCGAGATGGGCCTGCTCGACGAAGCCATTGGCGAGTTGCAGAAGACCTGCCAGGCCGTCGATCGTGGGCATCCTTTCCCGCAAGTCATGCAAACTTATACCTGGCTGGCGCAGTGCTTCCTCGACAAAGGCGTGCCCCAAGCCGCGATTCGCTGGTATGACAAGGCTCTGACCGCCCCGGGCGTCGACGAAGATACTCGCACCGCTCTTCACTATGAACTCGCCGCCGCCTACGAAACCTCTGGCGACAAACCTTCCGCCCTCAAACACTTCATGGAAGTTTACGGCCGTAACATCGATTATCGCGACGTTGCCGAGCGCATTAAGCCCCTGAAGTCGTAAAATACTCTGATGGGCTCTGTCCCTAATTTTTTCTTCCAAAAATACACGTGTGGTCCCGACGGATACCGCTGTCATCCCAAGCGAAGCGAGGGATCGTGGTTTCTGCTTGCGCTGCCGGTGTCGCTGGCCTGGGCAGGAACCCGAGCCCAGCCGCGGAGCGCCCAGTGACCACCGATCCAAACTTGCCCGTTGAAAGCGGAGCCGCCACGCCGTCCCAGCCCTCGTCGACGGAGGCAACCCGCACAGCGCTCCTCGATTCTCCACCTCCCAGCACGCAGCCGCAGCGACACGGCGGGGTACAGCTCTGGATGCACCGCATTTCGGTTTTTCTTTTCGTACTGGTTAGCGCCGTCGCCGGCGTTCTACTCGTGATTCTGCCCTGGACGCCCGAATGGACAGACAACTATCTTCTGCTCTTGTTCCCCTGGCTTCGAACTTTTATCTCCACCGGTTTCTTTCGCGGATTGTGCAGCGGCCTGGGATTGCTCGACATATGGATCGGCTTCTGGGAAGCGCTGCACTATCACGAACACAATTAGCCCCATCGACTGCGGAGACGTTCCATTGATAGACCTTCAATTGAATTATCCAATTCTGTCCGGGCAGCAAGAACTGTTCACCGGTTTGCTCCGTGAGGCAATCGCAGCGGAACCAAGGCAAGCATTGGAACTGCCACCTTATGGGGGACACGATGAGCATCGCCGGACAGCGGCGGACTGGCTCAGCCGCGATGGGCATGTAGTGGCGAAAGAGCGTGTGCTGCTGTGTATGGGCGGGCACCACGCAGTTTTCGTTTCATTGCTGGCCCTTGGCTTGAGGGGACATGGGATTGCAGTGGATCCGCTAACGTATGGGAATTTCAAAACACAAGCGGCTAGCCTGGGAATTGAATTGCGGCCTTGCGCGGGTGACGAGCAGGGCATGAAGCCAAGCGCTCTCGCTTATGCAGTCGAAGCCCATGGCTTGAGAGCGGTGTACCTGATGCCGACGGTCCACAACCCGATGGGGACTGTGATGCCTGAAACTCGGCGCCGGGAGATTTGTGAGGTGGCTCGAAAGCACGACCTGCTGATTCTGGACGATGATGCGTACGGTTTTTTGGAAGCGAATGCGCCGCCGAGCTTCACGGTGCTGGCACCAGATCGCAGCTTCTCCGTTTGGAGTTTCACGAAGCCATTTGCGCCGGCGATGAAGCTTGCGTTCCTAAGTTTTCCCGAACCATACGCAGACCAGTTGACGACGATGATCCACATAACTTCCAGCGGAGCTCCGGCAATCTTTGCCGAGATAGCTACAAGGTTAATTCGGAGTGGAGCGTTGAGTGGTCTGCTTGCGGCAAAGCGCGATGAAGCAGCGCGAACGCAGAAGCTGGCCCGCGCGATTCTCGAGGGGCTCCATGTGCAAGGCCACCCTACGTCCTACCATCTATGGATTGACCTGCCGGAAAATAAACCAGCGAAGGTGGTCGCGGACCAGCTGAAGGCGGACGGGGTTTTAGTGAGCTCATCCGATGTTTATCGAGCTACCGCAGGCGTAAAAGCTAATGGATTAAGGATCGCCCTGGGCAATGTCCGCCAATTGTCGACATTGCAGGAAGGACTGCAGCGAGTGCGGGATCGAATTCAAGCTTTGGCGGTGGCTTCTTAAGCCGTAGCCGGCGGGACTGACGATTCCGTCCCGCTGCGGCCGCATCTTCGATATTCTGAACCTTGAGATCAGAAGCCCGCGTGTTCACATCTTTAGTCTTAACGAGAACGACCTCATGTCTGAAAAATTGAAACCCGCTTCCCTCGCGTACGAGAACCCATCCTTCATCAACAGCCCCGACGGACGCATCCTCCGCATTCTGGCTGAGTATCAGGAACCACTGGCGAGATTTCGCCGCGAACAAATTCAGGACACGGTCGTCTTTTTCGGATCAGCCCGATTTCAAGGAAGCGCTGCGGCCAGAAGCCAACTCAACGCAGTGGAAAAAAACCACGCCAATGCGTCTACCACTCAAAAGGAACAAGATCGAAAGCGCGCACTGGCCGCTGTTGACATGGCCCGTTACTACGAAGACGCTCGCCGCCTGGCTTTTCTTCTCACGGAATGGTCGATTCAGATTCCCGCCCGCCGCCGCCGCTTCGTTGTCACCACTGGAGGTGGGCCCGGCATCATGGAAGCCGCCAACCTCGGCGCCCACGAAGCCGGAGGCAAGAGCATCGGCCTCAACATCAATCTGCCCTTCGAACAGAATCCCAACTCCTACATCACGCCTGCGCTCAACTTCGAGTTTCATTACTTTTTCATGCGCAAGTTCTGGTTTGCTTATCTGGCTAAGGCCCTGGTGATTTTTCCCGGCGGCTTCGGCACCATCGACGAACTGTTCGAAATCCTGACCCTCGCTCAGACCGATAAACTCGCCAAGAAAATTCTTGTCGTCATCTATGGAAGCGAATACTGGCACCGCATCATGAACTTTCAAGCTTTCGTCGACGCCGGCACCGTTGCTCCAGAGGATCTCAATTTGTTTAAGTTTGTAGATACGCCGGAAGATGCCTTCGCTTTTCTCCGCGACGGTCTCACCGAATATCATCTGGGCGGCCAACCGAAGAAAGAGAAAGAGCAGGAAGTCCTCCCGGAGATCGCGAAGACGAGGCCGTAGCAAATCCTAAGAGTGTTTAAGTGGGGACAGCCGCCCCTTCGACAAGCTCAGGGCAGGCTCTCGGCTGTCCGACCGGGCATAGCTCGGTTGTCGAGCTGACAATCTGATGGTTAATAGCCCGCTCCTCTACTACATCACGGATCGCGCCGCCTTCCCCGGTGACGAGCGCACGCGCCGCATGCGTCTCCTGGACAAAATCGTCGAAGCGGCAAGCCACGGTGTCGATTACGTCCAGCTCCGCGAAAAAGACCTGCCCGTCCGCGACCTCGAATCGCTGGCCGGGGAAGCAATGAGCATCATCAACCAACTGAGAACCGAGAACCCAGAACGAAGAAAAGATCGAGGAAAACAAAGAAGAACAGCTCTCCTCATCAACTCCCGCACCGACGTCGCTATGGCCGTCGCCGCCAATGGAGTTCATCTCCCCGCCGCCGACGTCTCCCCCGAAGAAGTTCGAGCCGCATGGAAGTGCGGTGCAGGCGTTTCCTTCGACATGCTCAGGGCAGGCTCTGCCCGAGAACTCTCGCCACACGACCCACTGATCGCAGTCTCCTGTCACTCCCTCCAAGAAGTATTCCAAGCCGCTGCCAACCACGCCACTTTCGCCGTCTTCGCCCCCGTCTTCGAAAAGAAGGACTTCGAAAAAAAAGTCTTCGGAAAAAAAGACTCTCCCGCAACCCGCCCCGCCGGTTTGGATGCCCTTCGTGAAGCCTGCCGCGCAGAAATCCCCGTACTCGCGTTAGGAGGAGTGACTCTGCAAAATGCCGAGCCCTGCCTGCGCGCCGGCGCGGCCGGCATCGCCGCCATCCGACTCTTCCAGGAAAGCGACATCGCCACAATCGTGCGCGAGTTGCGTGGCTAGAGTTTTCCCGACGGATGTGCTGGTGAGTGAATGAGCGGAAGTTGTCCCGACAACAGAGATAAATCGGGAAGGGCACGACTTCAGTCGTGCCATCAATTTCGCCAAGACAGGCGGCTTCAGCCGCTGAGGTCCTCGGTATTGTCAATCCCGCAACCGAAAAAAAGCCGCGCCACTATTGTGGCGCGGCTCTGTTAGAGCAATTACTGCGCTGGAGTTACCGAAGCGTTGGTTGAAGGCGCAGCCGCCGGCACACTTGTGGTCGCCTCCGTATTTTTTACGGGATCAATCTTCACCGTGGCCAGAATTTTCGCCAGCCGTTTGAAGACCTCGTCACGATCTACGGCCTTGCCGCCTTCGTCGGTCTCAACACTTGTGGTTGCAACTTTGAGCGCAAACTCGTAGCAGCTTCCATTCTCAAAGGTATGAAAGTACTTTGCGGCTTCCTTGCGCGTCCCGTCAGTGGCAAGCGTTTCCATCGAGTGTAGCTCCATGTCGCCAATCATTAACTTCGGCGATGGCTTGGCACTCTGGTCCGTGGTTTCAATCGGCGTTGCAGGGTTGGTCTTCTCTTCAGAGACGATCTCTTCAGTTACCTTCGCCTCAGAGAACTCTCCGCACTGCTCCGCCGTGAGCGATTTGTTGACGCTGACATCAAAGAATGCCGAAGCTAGATCGCTCTTGGGATATACCCCCTCTGGAATGGCCACGGCCACAACCGCTCCTCCGCCCGGTTGCACAAAGTCCATGGGCACAGGATCGGACGAAATCAGTTCGTCCGCGGCATCGCCGGTTTTAAGCAAATACTTTCGCGGATATTGGAACGTGACGCCAGTAGTCTTGTCCGCATACGTTACGGTCGTAGGTCTGCGTACAACTTTCCTATGCACTGGTTTGGCGGCTGGCGGTATTGTGGGTGTGGCCGGCGCGCTGGTTGTACTGACTGCAGCCGGCGGCGTCGACTGGACAATTGGCGACTGGTTGTTCGCGCTCTCGTTCTTCGGTTTTTCGCGGGAGCATCCGACTGCGACCGAACAGACGATCAAGATCGCGGCGAATACCAGCGGGCTGGCGGTTGTTCCGAGATTGATTTTTCCCCATGCAATCGAATTCAAGATTGCCGGGGTCCGACGATTTGGCGTGTTGAGTACTGATGTGTTGCGAACTGGCGTGGCACGAAACAGGTTGATACGGGTCATGGTTGGTCACCTCCTGCTGCTGAGCAGCGCAGAGATGAGTGCACCGAGGAGACCAATGCGGGAGACGTTGCTTTTCCAGTGGGTTAGCGTAGTACTGGACGCCTGCCCCCGTGGTGAGGTAGACACTGTGTGGGGCGCAGGACACGCGCCCAAGAAACATTCAAGGATTCCTTCACCACCTGCGAGAATAGCGGCATGGGACGATCACAGTTCTGGAATGCTCCGCTGTGGAAGTGGGCTGTCGTCCTGCTCCTGCTGGCCTTTGCCGCTAGTCTTGTGTTTCGCAAACCCTCTGCCACGGCTGCCCAGCCAATACAAGTTGAGCTCCAACCGTTCCCCGATTCACCTCCCGCGTGGGACGGATCTCATCCGCATCTCGTAATTTCGCCGGTCGATCCCGAGTCGCAGCACGTCCGGTTCAACAGCTCCATTCTGCGGATCAAGCCGACCGTTCGCCACGACTCGCCGACTAACGAGTTTCTAGTCGACCTGCATTCGGGAGAGTTCGTGCTTCGCCAGACTGACATTTTCATTCCCGATGTCACTCCGCTGGCGCTTACCCGCAGCTATCGTGTCTGGGATTGCTGCGTCAGGGCATTCGGCATGGGTATGAATCACCCCTATGACATTTGCCCCAATGGAACAAGGCGTCCCTATACCTATATGGATCTCAACCTCGAAGATGGCCGGCAGATTCATTTTCGTAGAATCTCAAAGGGCACCGGTTATGCGGACGCGGTTTTCGGCCACGACGAAACGTCATCCGAATTCTACGGCGCGCGGATCGCCTGGAATGGCAATGGCTGGACTCTTACCTTCCGCGACGGTCGCCGTTTCTTTTTTCCCGAAGCGTACTACGCGAAGAGTTACGCGCAAGGCGCTCCCATCGCGATGCAGGATGCTGACAATAATCGCACTGAGTTGAAACGCGACCAGCGGCGAAACTTGCAGCAAATCATTTCTCCCTCGGGCCGCAAGATTGGGTTCAGATATGATGCGTCGGATCGAATCGTCGAAGCGTCCGACGATGCCGGCAGTGTCAGGAAATATACTTACGACTCCTCCGGACATCTGGAGACAGTGTCCGATGCTTCGCGCCTGCTATATCGCTTCGAGTATGCGCCACTGCTTCATTGGAATTATGACAACTATCTTATGACCGCCGTGCTCGATGGCAGAGGCAGAGTACTTCTGCAAAATTTTTACCGCGACCGGAGCAGGGTTTCTGAGCAGAGGCTGGCAGACGGCGAGGTCTTCCGATACCAGTATACTTTCGACAAGAAGAACGATATCGTCGAGACCATCGTGACCCTTCCGGCCGGCACCACGAGAAAATTCTTTTTCCAGAATGGTGTTCCGGCAGAAGACGAATAAATCTGACCGGCGTCCCGCGATCCTCGGATCCTATGCCGCTGCCACGCGTCGAATCAGATCTTCTTGCTCGGCCCTACTCTCGGCGCCGATGGTGAACGCATCGAGCACTCCCAGCGACAGCGTGTAGCGCAGAGCCTCAGACTGGCGATTTCGCAAATCGCCCTGCCCGAGAATTTTCATCCCGATCACCACTTTGCCTGCGGTTTTCATCTCGCGCAATACGCTCACCACAGTGTCGGGATCGGCATCCATATGGGAGCCGATGGGATTGATGCGGGCAAGATCAACTTCGACCCACGTCGACTTCGCCGCCGCTCGTAGCGCCTCGATGCTGTGGCAAGAACAGCCGTGCGCACGGATGACTCCCTTTTGCTTGGCTTCGGAAAGTACATCCATGACGCCCTTGAAACGCTCGGTCCAATCACTTTCGGTAAGGCAATGCATGAGGCAGATGTCGATGTGATCAACGCCCAACTCGCGCCGAAAACGATCAAGGTCAGCGCGCGCAGTCGCAGGATCGCGCGCCCATGTCTTGGTGAGCACAGTGACTTTGTCGCGCGGCACGTGCTTCAGTGCCTCGGCAACATGCGGATGGCTTCCGTAACTATCGGCGGCGTCGAAGAAACGCAGGCCGTGATCGTAGCCATTGAGAAGCAGCTCAGACAATCCCTTCACTCCGAGTGCCGTCTGGTTCGAATGATGGCCCGAGCCAACCGTGCCCGTTCCCATGGCCAGACGGCTGGTCTTGATGCCCGTGCTGCCTAGCGTGACAACGTCGGATGCGGAAAACTTGCCCAACGGCGGCTGGGTTGTGAGGGCGGCCAGCAGATCTTTCGAACTGAGCCATGCGGCTCCCAGACCTGCGGCAGAGCGAATGAGAAATTCGCGGCGATGCATAAAGACTCCTGCGAGGGCGCGCTCTAAGGATGATAACTCTTCGTAAGAGTTTTTGTGTTTTGTCTTCTCCGTGTCTCTGTGCCTCTGTGGTGAAAAGCCTTTAGGCCTTCCCAATTATTCAAACTGCTTTCGGAAACCGTCCAGCTCCTGGCGCATCTCCGCAACCTCTCTTCTCAGTTCCGCTACTTCCCCTTCAAGCCGGGCGACCCGGTCGTTGGCGGATGAAGAGCTTGCCGCCTCTCGCAGCGGCGCAACTTCCGCAGGAGGAGCGTCTCCCGAAAGCAAGTGCATGTAGCGCGACTCTTTGGTTCCCGGCTGACGGGGTAGCACGGCTACCAACGGAGGCTCGCGCTGGCTGAGCCGGTCAAGCGTCCCCAGCACGTCATCGAGCGCTTCAAATCGATACATGCGCTCCGCCCGGCCACGAAGCTCGCCCGGAGTCTGCGCCCCGCGCAACAAGAGCACACACAGAATCGCAATCTCCCGCCGATCGAAATTGAACACTTCCTGTAAACGGTGTTCGTATTTCGTGACGCGACTGTCAGCACCGATGGCCGGCCCCGCGAGCCGCTGCGCTTGCAGCGAATCCAGCGCTGCGCGCACCGCCTCTTCGTCGAGCGCCATTACCGGATCACGATTGTTCTTCTGATTGCACGCGTTCACCAACGCGTTGAGCGATAGCGGATAATAATCCGGAGTGGTGATATCTTTCTCGATCAGCGCGCCCAGCACTCGAACCTCGATGTCACTCAGAAACTCCACGCATCACCTTTGAGGCAATTGATCGGACAGCTAAAATAACGCCGTCGGACGCCGCTTCCATGGCTTCCCTTTTTCCGTGGAAGTTTTTTCTACCTCGTTCACGTAAGCACTCGTCTGTGTCAGCACGTGATGCAGATCGTTGCCCAAGCTGAAAAATGTAAATCCTTTTTCTAGAAACTCTCCAACCCTTGCCGGACCGAACAAAAATATTCCTAGAATCACATTATTCTTTCCCGCCTGCTCAATCAGTTTTTTTGTCGCGGCATCGAGTTCAGGCGAAGTGTACATGTGCGGAAACTCGTATTTGTTATACAGGCCCATGGACATGCAAAGATCATTCTGCCCCAGAAAAAGAATGTCGATCCCCGGTACGGCCGCAATTTCAGCCATGTTCTCGATGCACGAGGCAGTCTCCACCTGCAGCGCGACGATGCCGTTATTGTTGAAGTTTCCCGCATAGCCAAGCAGCCCAGCCTTGTTCATTGACCGCTGCGGAAAATAAACCGAGCGCGTACCCACCGTGGGATACTTGGCGCAACTGATCGCCTGGCGGGCTTCGTCGGCAGTATTGATGTAGGGAATCAGAACTCCGTCGGCCCCCAGATCAAGCGCCTGCTGAATGCCAGGGCGGTCATTGTACGCACCCACGCGCACCAGCGATTTCGCGCCGCCATTCGCGATGCCACTCAACATCGCCGATAGTTTTTCATTGTGCATGGGCCCGTGCTGCGTATCGACGAGCAACCAGTCATAACCGCTGTGCGCCAGCTGCTCCACTACGGTGGGACTGTGCGAGTTGATAAACAAACCCATCTTTGGAATTCCCTGATGAAGTTGCTTCTTGAATTCAGCGCCGCTCAGAGCGGGTTCCGACATGTGAGTTCCTCCCGGGTACCAGCAGAATTGTGTAGTCTATCGCAGTGGCCTGCAAGGAACGGCGAACCCCGCATGAATATTTGCTAAATCTGTGACCCGGGGACACGCCCTTGATTCCTTGATATAGTTCCCGAGGAAGATGGAGTGGCGTCGATTCTCAGGCGCAAGGAGCAGGAATGCGGCTGCTATTGAACTGGGTTCTGAGTGCGTTGGCTGTGTGGATCGTTTCCCGGGTAGTGCCGGGAATCTACGTCAGCGGCCCCATCGCGGCCCTGATTGCTGCGCTGGTAATCGGCTTTATCAATGCGACAGTCGGCCTGTTGCTGAAAATTCTCACCTTCCCGCTAACGCTGGTTACTCTGGGATTGTTCTGGTTCGTAATTAACGCCCTCATGCTCAAACTGGCTTCGGCGCTGCTGTCGCCAGGTTTTCAAGTGCGCGGATTTCTGGCTGCATTTATCGGCGCAATTCTGCTGAGCCTCGTAAATATGATGCTAAAGTGGCTCGTTAATCCGTCGCCGGATCGCGGCTAAGGGGCGTCTACTAATTCGAAGGATCGCCTTTTAAATGATAGTGCGGCGAACCCAGGGAGAAACTCAGCGCAACTATGCCAGCCTCCTACTCACATTTTCAGCAACAACACCTCACGGTGGCCACGCTTGAGCCGCCCCTGGTTTCGATTCCCGGTAATTGGTTTCTCATGGGCTCCGACTCCGGTCAGGATTGCGAACGTCCGGTCCACCGGGTCTGGACCGATACTTTCCTCCTTGCTGCCACTCAAGTCACGAATGCGGAATACCAACGCTTCGCGAACTCGACCGGCCATGAAAATCCGCCATTCTGGAATGATCAGAATTTCAAACATCCTCAGCAACCCGTCACTGGCATCTGCTGGTTTGACGCGGAGCGTTACTGCCAATGGCTGGCAGCGCAAACCGGCCGTGCCTACCGGCTTCCCACCGAGGCCGAGTGGGAGCGCGCTGCCCGCGGCAATCTTGAGCAAAACCATTTCCCCTGGGGCAACGACCCACCCCAATCTCTTCCTGACTATGCAACCCGTTGGCAGACCGGGCCCGAGGCCGTCGCCCGTTACGCGCCCAACGCCTTCGGCCTTTATGACATTTGCGATAACGTACACGAGTGGTGCAGCGACTGGTACGATCCCAACTATTACGCCAACTCGCCCGAGCGCAATCCGCGCGGGCCGGAAAAAGGCCAGCGAAAAGCATCGCGCGGCGGATCGTGGCGCCATCATGTGAAAGTAGCGCGCTGCTCCGCCCGCTCCAGCATCTCTCCCGATTTCCACTACGCCGACTACGGTTTCCGCGTGGCGTGCGACCGTTGACCGCGCGTTCTGTTAAAGTTTGTCATTCCGAGCCGGGCAAAACCCGATGAGGAACCTGCTGTTGACTCGATCTCCCTAGAATCCGGAGCACTGATGTTCAGCCCAGATCTCCTGCAGAACAAGCGCATCCTCATCACTGGCGGAGGTACCGGCTTGGGCAAAGCCATGGCCAGCCGCTTCCTCCAACTCGGAGCCACCGTATACATCTGCGGCCGCCGCGAAGAAGTTCTTCAAAAAACCGCCGCCGAACTTGGCCCCCAGGGCCCTATCCATGCTCAGCCTTGCGACGTCCGCAACCTCGACGCTATCGAAGCCATGATCAATGAGATCTGGCAAAACGCCCCGCTTGACGTCCTCGTCAATAACGCCGCCGGTAATTTCATCGCGCGCACCGAAGAACTTTCTCAGCGCGCCTTCGAATCCGTGATTGGCATCGTCCTTCTCGGGACGCTTCACGCCACTCTGGCTTGCGGTCGCCGCTGGCTCAAAGCCGCGCGCCCGGGCACGGTCCTCAACATCTCGGCCACCTATGCGCCGGTTGGTTCAGCCTACGTCGTTCCCTCCGCGGTGTCGAAAGCCGGCGTCGAAGCGCTCACTCGCAGCCTTGCGGTCGAGTGGGGAAATCGTGGAATTCGCATGAATGCGATCGCGCCCGGCCCCATTCCCACGCAAGGCGCATTCTCGCGCCTTCTTCCGCGTCCCGAACTCGAGGCGTTGGCGCTCGATCGCAATCCGATGCATCGCTTCGGCACAAAAGAGGAATTTGCGGATCTTGCCGCGTTCCTCATAAGCGACGGCTCGGCCTACATCAACGGCGAAGTCATTCGCATGGATGGCGGCGAATTCCTGCAGGGCGCCGGCGAATTCAGCAACTTGGGCCGCGCCCTTACCAACGCTGATTGGGAATCCCTAAAACCCCCAAATCGTCGCAGGCCTTCAGCAGATTCATGATGTCGGGCAAATGCTTGCAGATTACAGCCTACTCCCAAGGCGCAGTTTCCCGCGAGATAATCAAAGCCACCATCGTTAATGCCTGGAGCGTGAGCCCATGCTGGCGCATCCAACCATGAATGGAGGTTCCTTATGTACGTTGTTCTCGGAGCAAGCGGTAACACCGGCCACGTGGTAGCCAAGAATCTTCTCACCAGCGGCCAAGAAGTTCGCGTCGTCGGCCGGAATGCAGCTCACCTGCAGTTTCTCGCAGATGAAGGCGCAGAGGTTTTCACCGCCGATCTAACCGATGTCTCAGCCCTCACCAAAGCGTTTCAGCAAGCCAACTCAGCCTACGTGATGATTCCACCCACCCCGACCAGCAATGACGTCCGTGCTTTTCAGGATCGCGTTAGCGATTCGATCGCAGCTGCGGTGCAAAAAGCCGGCGTCAAAAATCTTGTTGCCCTCAGCAGCATCGGAGCCGACAAACCGAGTGGAACCGGCCCTGTGGTTGGCCTCTACAATCTCGAACAAAAGCTAAACCAGATTGATCGTGCCAATGTATTTCACCTGCGTGCCGGCTACTTTATGGAAAACACACTGCAGCAAGCGGCCGCCGTCCGCAAGATGGGGTATGCGGTCGGACCCGTTCGCCCCGATCTAAAACTTCCCATGATTGCTACCAGCGATATTGGAAAAGCCGCAGCCGAAGCTCTGTTACGGCTCGACTTCCAGGGCAAGCACACACGCGAACTGCAAGGTCAACGCGATCTCGACTACACTGAGGCCGCCACCATTATCGGCAAGGCCATCGGCAAACCCGACCTCAAGTATGCGCGCATCCCGGACGAACAACTTCGGGGCGCGATGGTTCAGATGGGGATGTCCGATAACTTCGCCGGACTGATTCTCGAGATGGCTTCCGCACTGAACGCTGGAGAAATGCGGACGCTCGAACCTCGCAACCCAAGCAACACTACGTCGACGACCTTTGAAGACTTCGTTGCCGAGTTCTTCGTCCCAGCCTATCAACAACAAGCAGCAGCGTAGCTCGTTTGGGGCGGACACTCTCGGCAAGCTCAGGGCCAGCCTGTCCACCCCCTTCGACTTTGCTTTGCCTTGAAAAAACGAAGGCCGCGTTCATCCGAGCGCGGCCTTTCGTAGTTCAAAAAGATAAATCTAGCCTCGCCCCACTGCCTCCTGCCTCATGGTCCGAACCACAGTATGGGCCATGCTCTCCGCCACGGCCACATCGCCTTCGTCAAAATTAAAGGGCTCGGGTGCGAAGACCATCAGCAGGCCGACCGTGTCCCGTTCATAGCGAACCGGTGCCGCCAGAATCGAGCGCACGCCCAGACGACGGCAGCTTTCCAGGTCGACTCGCGGATCGTTTTCCGCGTCATCGCAGCGTAAAGCTTTTCCTTCGCGGAAGCATTCGCCGGAGAGTCCTGAATTCACATCCAGCCGTGTGCCCAGCGCAGGCGCGCTAGCTCCCACGCTTGCCCGGCACAGCACTTCATTTTTGTGCACCAACGCGATCGCCGCGCTCGTGCCCCGAGTAAGCGCGCGAGCACGCTCTCCAATCATCCGCAGCGCCGCCGCTAGATCGTTGCCCAGCGAGCTGAATTCGTATTGCACCGTCGCCGAGGCGGCGCGTCCCTCGCCGTTCCCTCCCAGTCCCGTTTCCGCTTCCAAGCTGATGGACATGGGGCCGACGGGCATGGGACCGCGATCCGTGCCCCCAGCCGGCTTTCGCGCCGCGCCCCAAGCCCACGCCCGTTCCAACGTAAGCTTCGGTGCCGTTCGGCTGGGTGCTCCAGCATTGATTGTGAGCCAGTCGTTCAACCGTTGCCGCGCGTCCTCCGGCAGCTCGGAGAAGCGCACGCCTGCGCGCCCCAACGCATCCGCCCACGCAATGTAGCCCGTGGTTTCCATGTGCATGGCGGGTTCAGAAAGATCCATCTCAAGCCGGACACGCCGATCTTTCCCAATATTCTTTCCGTCGATACTGTTCCCGCCGCAACTGCCATCCCCGGTCTGCATCGACAATCCTTCCTCGCTCAAGTCTAGAATCATGCCGCCGGTTACACCGTCGAAGCTGGCAAACGCGGGAGCATGCACCATTTGGCGCAAACATCGCCGCCGCTCTGGAGCGAATTCCCGATTTCCTTCCATGCCTCTGCCTGACCCAGTCTGAGACTCGATACTGAGAATGCCTCAAACAGAGATGATGAGATTATCGAGGATTGCAGGAAAGTGTTAGCGCAGGTTCCCCTTGCCTCGCGTCATTTCCTAAGCGGCCGCAAGGTAAACGTAGCGCAGAATAAACAGGATTGTGAGGATCCAAACTAGCGTGTTCACTTCGCGAATCTTCCCGGCCGCAATTTTTACGACGGTGTAAGAAATCAAACCAAGGCTGAGGCCAGTCGCAATACTGAACGTGAGAGGCGTTGCCAGCATCGTAATGAACGCTGGAACAGCTTCGCTGAAGTCATGCCAGGCGATTTGTGCAATCGACTGCGTCATGAGAACCCCAACTAGAATAAGTGCGGGCGCAGTGGCAAAAGCCGGAATCGCGGTAGCAAGCGGCGAGCAGAATGTGGCCAGCAGGAAGAGTGCGGCGACGGCGACGTTGCTCAGCCCTGTGCGAGCGCCTGCAGCAACTCCGGCCGCGCTTTCGATGTAACTCGTCACCGTCGAAGTTCCAGTCAAAGATCCGAAAATAGTCCCCACGGCGTCGGCAACCAGGACCCGGCCTACACGTGGAATCTTGCCATCCTTAACGAAGCCGCCTTGCTCGCATACTCCAACCAGGGTGCCGACGTTGTCAAAGAGGTCCACGAACAAAAACGCAAACAAGTATTTCAAGCAAGCCCAGGTGGCTGGCGCCGCGAAAATCAAGCTGCAACAAAGTAGACGAAGGGTGTGGCACAGAAAAGACTGCTGCCGGCCAATTTGTAATTCCTCGGAGAATTCCCAGCAGCGCCGTGCCCAAGATGCCGATCAGGATCGCTCCATGAAGCTTTCGCGACATCAAGATCAGCGTCAGGATCAGGCCGAAGCAAGCCGTCTGCACATCCTTGTCCGCGAAGCTGCCTAGGCCCACAAACGTAGCCGAATTGGCCACAACAAGTTTTGCGTTGCGCAATCCCACAAACGCAATGAACATCCCAATCCCTGCGGCGGTCGAGTGCTTCAGGCAATCGGGCATGCCATTCACAATTTGTTCGCGAACCCGCGTCACAGTGAGCACAAGGAAAAGAACGCCAGAACAAAACACCACCGCGAGCGCGGTACGCCAGGGAACATGCATGGCAATGCAAACGGAGTAGGTGAAGTAGGCGTTCAGTGACATTCCCGGAGCCAGCGCGATCGGATAGTTGGCATAAATTCCCATCACCAGCGTGGCCACTGCCGCTGAGATGCAAGTCGCAAAGACCACACCCTCCGCCGGCATTCCCGCCTGCGCAAGAATCTGGGGGTTCACCACGATGATGTAAGCCATGGTCACAAAAGTGGTGAGGCCGCCCAGCATCTCCTGCTTTACAGAAGTGTTGTTCGCGGTGAGTTTGAAGTAGCGATCGATCAATTATGTCCCCCTGTTTGATTTTGATGGGAGATCGAAGAGGCTCAGTATTCGATTTTATTGGGCTTGTTTTCCCACGCATAAAACGCCGCCTGCGCTTGTTCGCGCATCATTTGAATCATGGGAATCTTGCGCTGCGAGTGCGGCTGGGCGAGTTCTCGGTAGATCAGCGAATCGTCAAATCCGATCCTGGAGGCATCAGCATCGGCGTTGCCAAAATACACGCGGGAGATGCGAGCCCAGTAAATTGCCCCCAGACACATAGGGCACGGCTCGCACGAGCTATAAATCTCGCAACCATCAAGAGCAAACACGCCAAGCTTCTGGCAAGCCTCGCGGATGGCAACCACTTCCGCGTGGGCGGTAGGATCGTTTGCCGATGTAACCTGGTTCGCTCCCTCGGCAATTATGGCGCCGTCTCTTACCACAACTGCGCCGAAGGGTCCGCCGCGTCCGGAGTCGACGTTCTCCATCGAGAGTTGAATGGCGCGGGCCATGAAAGGATTGTCCATGTGTTCGCTTTCCCCGATTCCTACCGATTGCTGCGCGATCAACCCACGATTCCGCAGACCAGAAGCCTCTGGTTCTGTTGACATCCTAAGTTCCACTTCGCATCGACCGGAGCGAAAGCGAGTGATGCTGCGATCCGCTCGGGCGAAACTCGCTCCCAGCCATAGCCGAAGTGGGTTTGGTGCGCTTCGCTCAGGTGGCATTGGACGTAGCCGCCGCCACCGTACCACACTATCGTAGCTGCTTTAGCAAACACCAATTCTCGCAGCCGCAACTGTTGGCCATCTTGTGCCTCAGGCGCTACGAGGACTGGACCTACCGGGAAGCCGAAGTGCGCCTCGTCGAACATGGAGAACTGCGCCGTGCTCTCCGGCTTCCGCGCCGTTCCTGACTACGCCACTCTTCACCGCTTCCTGCGCCGCCTGGACGATCAGATGATCTTCCCCCAACTCGTCTTTCACGCTTGGCGGCAGCAAGTACGGTTGATCGCGACTGTACGGCAGAAATCGTGACATACCTTCTTGTGCCTTACTTCTTCCCAAAAAACAAGTCCGTTCTCACGCACACACTCAAGCCCTGCGCCACCCAAAACGTGAGGGGTTCCGTAACAACTGAAGGTCATGCCTTCGCGAACCATTTGATTTCATAAAAGCGTCGGCTCCCTCGACCTCAGTGGACTTGGCAGTGCCAACAACCAAGGCTCGGGAGAGAGGAGCCGAATATGCTGATTATAGGATGCGATTATCACCCGAGGGTTCAGCAGATCGCCTGGATCAATTCGGCAACAGGAGAGTTCGGCGAACGACGCCTGCTGCACAGTGACGGAGAAGCAGAGAGATTTTATCGTGACCTGAAAGCGAGTGAAGTGCAGGTGCGGGTTGGAATCGACGCGATCGGTCACGCGCGCTGGTTCGAACGATTACTGGCGGAGCTGAAGTACGAGTTGTGGATTGGAGACCCAGCGGAGATTCAAGCCCGACGAGTGCGCAAACAAAAGACCGGCCGCCAGGATGCGCAACACTTATTGAAACTGCTGGTAGAAAATCGTTTTCCCAGGGCGTGGATTCCGAGCCCGGAGCACCGGGATCTACGCCAACTGCTTTGGCATCGGCTGGTGCAGATGCGGACGCGGGTCATGAATCAGTTGCGGGCCATCGCCATGAATGAGGGGTACGGCGGAAGCGGAGATTGTGGAGCAACTCAACCCCAGTATCGACGAGTTGACCAAGGCGATCCAGCAGGAAGTCGAGCAACGACCGGAGGGTGCACCGGCTGATGACGCATCCTGGTGTTGGTTCCGTCACGGCCTTGGCCTTTGTGCTCATCATCGGTTCTCCGCACCGGTTTCACTGCGACAAGCAGATCAGCAGCTACTAGGGCTGGTTCCCTGCGAGGTCTCGAGTGCCGATCACCATCGACTCGGACACATCAGCACAGGTCAACACGCTGCTGCGTTTCCTGCTGGTCGAGGCCGCGCAAGCTGCCCTGCGCAGCGACGCGAACCGGCGATGGCAGAATTATAGAGCTAAAACATGTACCCAAAAAGGGTTGACAGAGCCGACGCTTTCATAGATATGAGATGGCTAGATGGCTTCTAAACAATCCGCCCGCGCACGGCGGTGTTAGCTAAATGGTTCGCCTCAGCGTTGTCCTCGCGGGGAACATGAGAAATGGAGGAACTGAGGGCGCGGGCCAGCTTGCGGCACGTCCAATGCAGCGAGTAGGCGTGAACTGCGGCAGGCGTACTCGCCCCGCATCTGGCGCACCACCACTTGAGAATCCGAATAAACGTGAAGAGCTTTCGCTTTTAGAGAGAGCGCGCACTGCAGGGCTTCGAGCAGCGCCATAACGGTTCGGGTAGTTCTCGCTTACATTCTGTGGTATTGTTCTCCAAAGTTGGGAGGATAGCCATGTACCGAGTATCAAAAGTCGCAGTCGTCGTTCTTGCTTGCGTTTGTATTGGTACGAATATACTTGACTGACCGTTCGTTTTATGCGATATTTACAGCATGGAAACGCCACGGACGTTACAGGAAGCGATTCAATACTTTACCGATTTTGAGAACTGCCGTCAGTTCATGGTTTCGATGCGCTGGCCCGATGGCAAGGTGCAGTGCCCGAAGTGCCAGTCGGAGAAGGTGACCTATCTGGCGAATGCCCGCCTGTACAAGTGCTACGGGAAGCACGCCAAGGCGAAGTTCTCCCTGAAAGTGAGCACGGTTTTCGAGGATTCGCCCATCGCGCTAGAGAAATGGCTTCCCGCCGTTTGGATGCTGGTAAACGATAAGAACGGGATCAGTTCTTGGGAACTGCATCGCGCCCTGGGAGTGACGCAGAAAACGGCGTGGTTCATGTTGCATCGCATTCGGCTGGCCCTTCGGCATGGCTTTGGTTTTTCCAAGCTGGGCGGCGGCGGGAGCGAAGTCGAAGTCGATGAGAGTTTCATCGGCGGAAAGCTAAAGAACATGCACCGTGCGCGGCGCACCCGCTTTGCCGCTGAGAGCGGTCACACGGGCGGCGCGACTGGCAAGACCATTGTGCAAGGCATCCTAGATCGCAATCTCCGGGAAGTTCGGGCGAAAGTTGTACCAGACGTGAAGCGCGAGACGCTACAGTCCGAAGTTCTAAAGAATGTGAAATATGGCACCAAGGTTTACACGGATGACGCGGTGCCCTATGACGATCTGCGCTGCAACTTCGTGCATGAAGTGGTGAACCATGCGGAGGAGTACCTGCGCGGACAGGTTCACACGAACGGCTTGGAGAATTTCTGGTCGTTGCTGAAACGCGGACTGAAAGGCACCTACGTTTGCGTAGAGCCGTTCCACCTAGATCGTTACGTGGATGAGCAGGTATTCCGCTACAACAATCGCGCCACCAAGGACAATCCGCTAAACGATGCGGATCGGTTCGCACTGGCAATGTCTCAGGTTGTCGGGAAGCGTCTCACCTATGACGAACTGACCGGCAAAACCGAAGGGCGCACGCTCTAATCGCTACTACCGCAAGCGCGGCCCGAAAAAGGAAGGTTTTCAGATGACCAACAGCTACTAACCCTTGTGACCCCATCCTGGGGCAATTTTGCTGGGATTGTCCAGCGCAGCCTCCACTACGGCTTTCACGTCTGTGCAATCCTGTCGCTTCTTTTCGGCTGCATCAAGCAGAGTTTTCAATTCGCCAGTCAGAGGCATCGGATTCTCAACACTAAAATCACATGTTACTTCTTGAACTAGAAGACGGTCTCCCTTTAGGAGATGGCTCTTAAGCCTCTTGATGATTTCGCGTGAGCCTCCGTCGTGCTTCAGAAGCCACTGGGATTCGAGAACTTTCTGCGCCTTTAGTTGGTCCTTCAGCAGTCCCGTGATTTCGGAATAGCTCTTACTGTCCTTATTGTCCTTGTCCTTGGGGATGTCGTAGCTCACCATATATATGGGCACGTTCACCTCGCACGATTGACTTGCCGGAAGGCAGCATACTTCGACTTTCGAGTGCGCTTGAGTTTCTTCGCTTCCTTCTCGGCATCCAGGTGCGCCTTGATCTCAGAGTGCGGCACGGAAACGATCTGCTTCATAGCGGACTGAAAACGATCCCATTCTGGATTCGGTTTTTTTGCTCTGACCGACATGCGATCCTGCTAAAATTCCAAGCGGGTTGATTGTCGGATCGGCTCACGACGGATGACTGACCCGCTTGCGTTAACGCGCAAGTCTAGTCTTGGGTCAGCATACGGCACGGTGCACCGTGCTCTTGGCAGTCAACCCGCTTACAGTGTGGGCGTGGGAGAGGTTCCGGTGGGGCCCTTGAGAAGCTCCCGCTTCGGGTTCGACTCCCGGCGCGTCCACGTCACTGGCCGCGTTGCAACTAGCGGCCAATCTTTTCATCACAGGCGGCACTTACTAGCGATCCGCACTTTAGTGTATCGCTAGATTCGCTAGAAACGCAAGAATCGCAGGAAACGCACATGGCCGAGAAACAGGCTTATGGAACGTCCGGCAATCCTTTGAAACGGAATCGAAGGGTGATCTCACGCTGAGAATGAGCGATCCCAAATCTTGACCGTGGTCAGCCAGATATGTTTATACCTTTGTATTTGCTCGGCCGCTGGAGTTGACTGCAGCACGTATCCCGGAGCAGATGCTGCTGCCAAAATTGCGAATTGCATAGCCGCGTTGCCTTCGACCGGAGGCATTGCAGACGCAACAGCCATCGAGGGCAGCCAGACCTTCGGCTCAAACTTCCTGAGCGGCGTGACGAAACCGCTGACCCTGCTGACGGGGTACGCTAACTACACCGTAAACGCAACAATCATCTATCCGAGCAATTTTAGGTGGATCGCGTCAGGAACGACCCTCACGTTAAGTTTTAATGGGCATATACTGCAGTCGACGGGCACTACCAGCTGCAGCCCCACCACTGTCACTTGCCCTCCCAACTGCAACCCCAGCACTAGCAATTGCGGCACAATTTACAATGAGTTTTCGGGCCTGACTCTTAACGGTAACACCTGGGGGAACGCCCTTCCGCTTCTACTTCACCAAGGGAGCTACGGGAGATTTTATAACAATGTGTTTACGGACTCGGGCGCTCTTGGGATCAACACGGTAATGGCGTTGCGAATCCTTGGGGCTGCTTCAATGACGGCGGACCACAACGAAGTCCGTGACAACCTCTTTATGAATACGCGTTGGATCTCGGTTGCCCTTGCCACGAATGCGAATTACAACGTTGTTGCCCACAACGTTTTTCAAAACTGTGGGGAAGCAATCGACATTAACGGAGATGCCCCCGCAGACTCCGAGGGTAATGAGTTTTCCAGCAATGAGATAGATGGATGCCAACCCAACAACTTTCTGCAAAGCGCCACAGGCACGATCTTCGTGAATAATGTTTTTACAAACGCTCAGGCCGGAACATCCCCCTCAAGTCCGTATCTGACGGTTCTTCTGGCCACTGGTACCTCAGCGCAGCGCACCGTCATTAGTGGTAATCAGTTCCGGGGGAACTCGGGTATGGGGCCATGCCTCGAGCTCCAAAATAACGTCACCTATTTCGTGATAAGTAACAATACGTTCTCCACGTGTGGCACCTATGGAATATTTATAACTGTCTCGGGAGTCGCAAACACCGGTCGCGGCATAATCGGGGAAAATTACTTCCTCGACAACGGAATACAAAACCCGACGCAGGGCTTCAGCGCCATTGAACTGAACCCGTCGGCTTCCGGCGCGTCAATTATCGACCTGCATATAACCGGCAATTCAACCTTCGATGATCAGACGACTAAGAGCCAATATTATGGTCTGCAGTCTTTTGGGCCGGGCACATGTCGCGATTTCACGGTTGTAGACAACGATTTTGCGAACAACAAGGCTGGCGGTATACTTTGGGGCAACGGCACGCCCGCGAATTCTACTATTGGACCCAACAAGACGTCAGAATAGAAGTGGACGCCTTTTCGCTTGATGTATGGGGTTAAAGTCAGGCTTGGCATCCGGCGTCGCGCGAAGATCTTAGAACAACCTAGCTCACCCGCCCGCGCACGGCGGTATTAGCTAAATGGTTCGCCTCAGCGTTGTCCTCGCGGGGAACATGAGAAATGGAGAAACTGAGGGCGCGGGCCAGCTTGCGGCACGTCCAATGCAGCGAGTAGAGGCGTGAACTGCGGCAGGCGTACTCGCCGCGCATCTGGCGCACGACGACCTGGGAATCCGAATAAACGTGAAGAGCCTTCGCCTTTAGAGAGAGTGCGCACTGTAGGGCTTCGAGCAGCGCCATATATTCGGCGACGTTGTTATCCTGGTGGCCAATCCATTTGGCGATGCGGATGGGGCCGCTTTCGCAGCCGTCAATCACCACCCCAATCCCCGATGGCCCTGGATTGCCCAGAGAACCACCGTCCACGTAGGCCACGAGTTCGGACATCAGTGCTTCTTTTGTACTAGTAGCAAGATGCGCCGATAATTTTTCGGCGTCAAGACGATTCTGTGGTTCGTTGTAAATTTTATTCCACAGGAAGCGCTGTGCAACGTTCTGTGAAAATAAGGTCCGAATTGGGAAACGAAATTCATAAATACCAGAGCAATAACGTCTTGCGCTTGCTGATATTCACAGGCTGCGGCGCTATCAGTGCACCAATAGTTTGCGTTGACATTTATGAACGCTCTGTTAAGGTGGGTTCCGTCGACGGTTGAAAGGGACAGCGAAATAAGCCTTGCTGACCCGAAGTAGACTGAGTGATCAGCCAAGCAGGGCAACCTGCGGGGCAGCCAGACCCGAAAAAACCGACTGATTCTGCGAGGAGCAGTTGGGGTTTGGAACTGCGAAAGCAGTGATTACATCAAGGGGCTGTGACGGTACATGCGTCCACGCTGTTGACTCCCTCGCAGGAGTTGGCGGCTAGAGCATAACCAATGTCACGGCCCTTTCAATTTTTTCCCGCCTGCTTAAGTTTCTCCCGCGCTATTCGAGCGTCTTCCTGAACTTGCCTTCTAAAGATCCAGACAGCCATCAGCGCAGGATCAGGGTCACTGCGAGCGCGGCAATTCCGAGCTTGACCAGCCATCCGACAGCGTGAGACGTCGCAATAGCAGGGGACAGTTTTATCCACAGTGCATTCACGATGGTCAGCGGTAACGGTGCGATAAGCCAGATCGCCAGCGCCAACTTTAAAGTTCCGCGGTATGAGTGGAGATGCAGGCCGCCGCACACAAGAACAAAAACGCCGCAGGTAAGAAACGGCAGCAGGCTAGACCAGAGGATCGCCTTGTTCTCACCCTGGCCGCCCGCGTATCGCCAGATCTCCGGGTGATCGTCGTAGCGCTTGTAAAGCCAGTCGCCCATGAATAGCCAGTCGGTCATCGACGACACGAAACCGCTGGCCAATACTGCTAGCGCGATGCGGCCCCAAGGCATGCGTTTCCCTCCGATGTCACGCGGCCACTTCGCCGGCCATCATTTCATCCACGTAGCACCAGATCCAGTCCTCGCCGGGTTCGATTGAGCGCATTACAGGATGGTTGCTTTGGTGAAAATGCTTGGTGGCATGCTTGTTCTTCGAAGAATCGCAGCAGCCGACTTTGCCGCATACCATGCACATCCGCAGGTGAACCCAAGTGTCGCCGATTTTCACACACTCTTCACAGACGTGCTTGTCGGTGGTGGTGATCTTGATTTGATCCAGATGTTTGCATTTCTTTGACATTTTCGGCTCCCTGAGATTTTTTGGCCGGACTCAAGCCCTTTCCAGTTGGATGCGATCCCATTGCGCGAGATTCGCTCCCGCTTCGTAGCTACTCTGCAGGAAGCTGAGCAGGACCTGGCGGGGAGACGCGGCGCGGCGCACGTCGTCGTACATCAGCAGAAACTCTTTCAGCTGCGGATGGTAGAAGGCTTCGGCGGGTTTGACCTTTTGCTGACCGAAACCGGCCGGCTCCGGCGCGGCGTAGGCATAAAAGGCCGGACCTTTTATGTCGCCTCCGCCGGGCCAGAATCCCGCGCTGATGACCTCGTGCGAATATGCTTCGCGTGTGACCGGATCGGCGCCCGGGCGCTCTGGAGCGCGCCGCCCAGAGAAACGTGTTACACACAGATCGAAGCTTCCCCAGAAAAAGTGGACTGGACTATCTTTGCCGACGAAAGCGGCACGAAACTCCTGAAAGATGCTGTCGCATAGAATCAGGATCTGCCAGAAGCGATGCGCATATTCGGGATCGTAGGATGCGTGCTGCGTGTCGCTCTCGAAACGAAGGGGATTGGGAACTTCGCAGGGCATCGTCCAGATTTTCACTTCAATGCCCAGCGATCGTAAAGCGGACATGAATGCAGCGTAGAAATCGGCGACGGATTGCGCCTTCAGCGGCAGAGTTTTCGACGAGCCCCAGCTGGTCTGAATCTGCAGCTTGTGGTCGATGAAATCGAATTGGATCTCGAAGATGCCGTCGCCATAGGGAATCGCCGATGTGGTCAACCCACGCGCGTTGACGTAGAGCGCAACCTCCCACCAGTGATTAATGCGCGGGCTCAAGGCGAGCCGCACCTTGCCCGCGATCTGCGTCCACATGTGCAGAGTGGCGTAGGTATCCTGCCAGGCATCGAGGGGCAATTCAGGCCAGGGGTGCGGGTTCGGGATGGTAGGAAGCGCGGCCATATGGAAATCTCAGCTGCGGATCAGGGAATGGTAACACCAGAGGAGGGCCTGCGTGGGCAGTTGGAGAGGTTTGAGGAAAATAGTGAGCAGCGCAATAGGCTCACCTCAGGCGCTAAAGCGCACCACATTTTCAACGACTCAAGCGGCACGAGTAAACTCGTGCCCTTCCCGTTCGTCTCGAAAAATTGCGTTTTTCAAACGTACGACCGTCTCAGTTTTTCTTGGGCGGCAAATACTTCTTCTCGATCGAGGCCACGATCACATAATTGGGATCGACCATCTCGTTGAGATGAATCTTCCCGACCTGCGAGAGCAGCTCGTAAGCATCGAGTTCGGAGAGGCCGTAGTCTTTGTGGATCCAGTGCACGAGTTCGGTGAAGGCGATGCGCAGCGCGTCGTCGAGCGGACGGTAGGCGCCGACGGTCATGATGGCGGTGTCGTTTTCAAATTGAGGCCACGCGATGGTGCGGCCTTTGATCACGCTTAATTGTACGCGGGCCTTCAGCGGAACTTCGATGGCGGTACCGGCGATTTCTCCATCGCCCATGGCAGCGTGGCCGTCGCCGATGTAGAACAATCCGCCCTTCGCGTTCACTGGAAAATAAACGGTGTTGCCGACGCTGGCTTCGGGGGAATCCATGTTGCCGCCGAATTCCGCGGGGACGACCGAGCTGCGCGCCTCGCCCTCTGCCGGCGCGACACCGATGCATCCGAAGAAAGGATGCAGGGGAATCTTCACCGAGAAATCGGAATCGAGGGCCTTGAACGTGCCTGTGTTGGACGCGTGATCGATGTGATAGAACCAGATTTTCTCAGGCAGCGGGGGATGCAGCATGGGCGTGTAGTTCGTCTCGTTGAGCGCGCCGAATCCCGGAGCGAAGGCGCCGACGCCGGTGTCGCCATCGACTTGCAGGTCAAGAATCTTGACGGCGAGCGTGTCACCAGGCTCAGCACCTTCGACGAAGAATGGTCCGGTCAGCGGGTTGTCGCCTTTCACCAGGCTGAGTGTGTCTCCAGGCTTCTTGATCGCGTTGCCGAAGCAATCGAGGGTGTTGGTTTCCAGGATGTCGCCGGATTTTAGATGCGCTACGGGATCGGCTGTGGCGAATAGATACTTAACATTCGCGTTGGTCGCAGTGTAGTGGACGGTGGTTTGGGGAAAAGCTGGAGCTAGCAGCAGCAGAACGGCGAGAATGCGAGAGATCACAGGGAGCCTCCAGGAGTTCCGTTTGGCACATCAGCGGCTATTATGCGAGGGGCTTAGCGAAGTTGAGCCGACATCGGCGGGGGAATGCTTAGCACCGTCACCGAATCTCGTAGAGATAGGCGTCGTTGATATACCTTCCGCCTATCTGAGTGCCCCCTAGCCGCGCCCCCTCAACCGACGCAGTATTGCCAAAGACGGAGCGCAGTGCCTCATAAAATGGCTGCCTTGGGCTGATAAGCTCGATCTTCAAGAGCTTTGAAGAATCCGCCGGGATCCCCCGTGTGATGCCTGACAGTTCTTCATAGGCCTTTCTCGGCCCCACCTCATCCACCCGCGGAGTTGCAACCACGAAGTGCCACTCGCCAGCCTCAGGCCGCAAGAGCCAAAGGGCTCCGTTGGCTCGAAACTTCTTGTTTCGGCGTAACACATTCCAGAGAACTTTTCCGAAGTCCATGTCTGTTGTCGTTAATTCCTCAACGATTGCCATTACCACCTTCCCTTGATCCATTCCATTACGCCAGAACCAGCCACAGTGGTCGCCTCATGCAGCGCTCTGGCTTCCGGCTCTTCAACAATATCGTAGCGCTTCCCATCGTCCCAATCTTTGACCGTACTCCAGTTCACATTAAGCTTCGCGTCTGCTTTCATGTCGGCTTGCAGCGCAGCCCAGAGCGCTCCATTCAACTTGAAGAGCTTCTCCAAATTGTGGACATACATCGAGCTTACGAACTCCTTGTCGGGGAAATCGTGCTCTTTCACCGCACTTGCCAAACACGACTTCAAGGCGCATTCGACCGCAAGACCAGTCATGTAGTAGGCGCCAGTCCAAAGTTTGCCTTCCAGAAGCACCCGAGCTTCTTCGAGCCTGCTCGCCGCAAGCGCTCGCAACGTATCTCGGTTCAGTCGCGCGATGGGCACAGGTCATTTTACAGTACCCTCAGCAGCGTGAAGGCTCGGAAATAATGCGATCATCTCGACTTGTGCGCGCGGTGCTCCCTGCGTGTACGTATGGCCTGCTTCTCTTCGTCAATCGCCGCGCCTATAGCCGCGCGCACCATATACCCGGAGCGCGTCAGGCCGGCGGCTTCGGCTAGGGCATCGATTTTTGCGATCTGGCTTTCCCGAGCCGTGATATTCACGCGCACCGTTGCATCGGGGGCGTCGACGCTCACCAGGAAGGCGATGGCGCCGCGCTTGGCCGCGTCCGCCGCGATATCGTCGACCTTCGATGGCTCTGGCACCGCGTCTCCGTCCTCGACCATGCCCTGGATATGTAGCGCCAGCGCCTCCGCCGCCATCCGGCTCGCTTCATCGAGAGTCCTTCCAGCGGTAATGCAGCCCGGAAAATCGGGAAAGCTCACGCCGTAATCGGAATCGCGGTCCTTATGAAGATAGGCAATATATTCCATGACTCGCTCCCCTGATGCCGGCGACCACTCAACAATATCCTAAGTGGCCTTCTGCTTCGCATAGAACTTTCGCACTTTGGCGCGATTGCCACAAGACTTCATGTCGCACCAGCGACGACGATGATTTTTGCTGGTGTCGAGAAAAAACCACTGGCAGGTGGGCGAGGAGCAGGCGCGCACCAGTGGCAAATCGCCGGAGGCGAGCAGATCGGCGGCCGCGCGGGCAATCGGCCAGAGCATTGCGTTGAAACTCGAGGTGAGATCATTAAAGCGCCACTCGCAACGAGGCTCGCGTTGGATCGTTTTGCTTTGGATCATTTCGCGTTGGATCAGGCGCGAGTGCAGGGCCGCATCGTGGAGGTTTGCGTTAAGCGTGTCCATTGCGGGCTGGGGCGCGGCCTCGTGATTCATTAGCGCCGAAAAGATATCGTGCAGGGCTTCGCGCAGGTTGCGGGCGCGGCGCAGCGCCTCTTCAGCTTCGTCGCGGGCCTCGTCGGGTATCGCGCGAGCCTTTTCCACCAAATCATCGAACTGCGCCGGCGTGAGAATTCCGGCTTCTTCGCCGAAGCGCGCTAGATCGTCATAATCCTTGAGCAACTCTTTCGGTTCGCCGCTGGGACGATCATCGAGCGTGTTGATGAAATCAAGGCAGACGTTTCCCGCGATTAGTTCAAAGCGCGAAGGCCACTGTCGTTCGAGTTTGGTTTCCGCCAAGGTCAATCGTAAAATCTTCCTGTCGAATCGTATAACCATTAAATTGTACTTGACAAGTTATGTTAACTCGGCCTACAGTCATTGTAACCTATAAATAGTATTTTATAGGTTAGATTATTTGGGTGAGGTCAAGACCTATGATTGCCCATCAATCAGCACAAATTATCGCGCTCCTGCGGAGCGGCAAGATGGTTAATATCGGAGGTAGACCTGTGATCGTTCCTGAGGCACGCAAACCCGCGAGTTCGCGCGACCGGGCGCTCGGCATCAAGCTGGCGGTCGCCTTCCTTGCGATTTATGTCATATGGGGATCGACGTATCTCGCGATTCGTTATGCGGTCGAGACCATTCCGCCGCTGGTGACGGCCGGCATCCGGCATTCGATTGCGGGTGGGATCATGCTGATCTGGGCCTGCTTGCGCGGGTTTCGCCCGACCCGGCAGCAATGGCTTGCGGGCTGTGTCCTGGGATTCTTCTTCTTTTTGATTGGGCATGGTTCGCTGCATTGGGCAGAGCAATACGTCGGGTCGGGACTGGCGGCATTGCTGATCGCGACCGAGCCGATGTTCATTTTGGTGTTGGCCTGGATGATGGGGCAGCAGAAGATCAGCGGGCTTAGCTCGCTGGGCCTGGGTCTCGGCGTGGCGGGCGTAGCAATGCTTACAGGGGCAGAACTCACGGTGAAGGGTTCGAGCCTAGTGGGATTGTTGGCGGTGCTACTCGGTTCTTTGGCGTGGTCGTTTGGAGTTGTGATTTCTCCACGACTTAAGTTGCCCTCGGACGCGCTCGGTCGCACGGCGCTGCCTACCATCTGCGGCGCGGCGATGTTGCTGATCGCGGCTGGCATTAGCGGAGAGTTCCAGCACACGCACTGGGCGAGTATCTCGATGCGATCGATCTTTGGGCTCGGATATCTGATTACGTTTGGATCCGTGGTGGCATTCACATCTTATATATGGCTGCTGCAGCGCGTTCCTCCGGCGCTGGTAGCGACGCATACGTATGCGAACCCGGTGGTCGCGGTGCTGCTCGGATGGTGGCTGGCGCATGAAGCATTGAGCTTGCGAGTAGTGCTGGCGTCGGTGGCGATACTGGGAGCGATTGTGCTGATCCGCAGGGGAGAAGGGCGTTCGCAGGTGACGAGGACCGAGGTTGCTGCGAGCTTCGATAGAAAACAAGACGAGATAAACGCAGTGAGGAGCGCGTCTTGAACAACCTGCTTCTTACGTTCAGCCTCTGCGCGGGGGGCGGCTGGAAATTCTTGCCTCAGCCCCGAGGTTCGGTTTAATACCTACATCGCTTGTTCGTGAATGATTCTTGGATTATAATGATTCTCATCTAAGAACAGTTTCACCTCAGTGCAAACGGCTCACGAACAATTTCGAGAACTGGCTTGGAAGTGTGGCTTGGCGGCTACGCACCAGCGGCAAGTGATTTATGAGGCCGTCGTGGCCATACCTGGACATCACTCCGCAGAGGCGGTCTATGCAGAAGTGCGTCGAAGAACTCCATCCATCTCTTTAGCTACCGTATACAACAACCTGCGGCTGTTCGTGGAGCACGGGCTGCTGCGGGAAGTAAGTCCTCATGCTTCCACCTTGCTGGTGGAAGGGAATCTTGAACCGCATCATCATCTGGTCTGTACGCGCTGCAAGGCGGTGCAGGACATTGAAGGTGATTTTATCAACTACAAGAGGCTGTCGCGGCAGGCGCCGCGCGGCTTCGATCTGACGCAGCCGCTGGTTGAGGTGTTTGGACTTTGCCGGCAGTGCAGCGCGAAAACATAGAGACAAAGACAACTTCATAAGCGAAAGGGGAAATTATGTCTGAAGAAAAGCAGGTACTGGCCGGCGTGCCCGGCCCGGGCAACACCGAGCCCGAGGTATCACCCGAACCCAAATGCCCGGTAGTGGGCGGCGCTCGCGGAAACACACAAAACTGGACTCCGTCGAATGCGGACTGGTGGCCGAATCAGCTGAACTTGAAGATGCTTCACCAGCACTCCCCTCTGTCCGATCCCATGGGCAAGGAGTTTAATTATGCGGAAGAATTCAAGAGCCTCGATCTGAATGCCGTGATCAAAGACCTTCGTGCTTTGATGACGGACTCGCAGGACTGGTGGCCGGCTGACTTTGGCCACTATGGCGGGCTTTTTATTCGTATGGCGTGGCACAGCGCAGGCACGTACCGCATCGCCGACGGTCGCGGCGGGGCAGGCTCTGGCCAACAACGTTTTGCGCCTCTCAACAGCTGGCCGGATAACGTGAACCTCGACAAGGCGCGCCGGTTGCTCTGGCCAATCAAGCAGAAATATGGGCGGAAGATCTCCTGGGCCGACCTCATGATTCTTACGGGCAACGTCGCGCTTGAGTCGATGGGCTTCAAGACGTTTGGTTTTGGTGGCGGTCGAGCGGATGTCTGGGAACCCGAAGAGTACGTCAACTGGGGGCCTGAGGAAGAGTGGTTGGGGGACAGGCGCTATAAAGGTGATCGTGAACTCGACAATCCTCTTGGCGCGGTCCAAATGGGACTGATTTACGTGAATCCGGAAGGGCCGAACGGAAAGCCGGATCCGCTTGCCGCGGCACGGGATATTCGGGAAACCTTCGCCCGCATGGCGATGAATGACGAAGAGACCGTTGCGCTCATTGCCGGCGGGCACACGTTCGGCAAGACCCACGGCGCTGCCGATCCCAAAAAGTATGTCGGCCCCGAGCCCGAGGGCTCTGGAGTCGAGGAGCAGGGCCTCGGCTGGAAGAACAAATTTGGAACGGGCAAAGGGGATGACACGATTTCCAGCGGCTTGGAAGTCATTTGGACCACGACGCCTACGAAGTGGAGCAACAACTTCTTCGCAAACCTGTTCGGCTACGAATGGGAACTTACAAAGAGTCCGGCCGGTGCCAATCAGTGGACGCCGAAAAATGGCGCAGGCAATGGCACAGTGCCGGATGCGCATGATCCCTCAAAGCGTCATGCGCCATCGATGCTGACCACTGACCTCTCGTTGCGCGTCGACCCTGATTACGAAAAGATTTCACGGCGCTTCTACGAGCATCCGGACCAGTTCGCGGACGCGTTTGCGCGGGCGTGGTTCAAGCTGACACACCGCGACATGGGGCCGATCTCGCGCTACCTTGGCCCACTCGTTCCCAAGGAAACACTGGTGTGGCAAGATCCTGTTCCCGCCGTGGATCACAAATTAATTGGGGAGAAGGACATTGCTGCTCTGAAGGCTAAGATACTCAAATCCGGACTGTCGATTTCCCAACTGGTGACGACTGCCTGGGCGTCGGCGGCTTCGTTCCGCGGTTCCGACAAGCGGGGTGGGGCAAACGGGGCGCGCATTCGCCTCGCGCCGCAAAAGGATTGGGAAGTGAACCAGCCGGGGGAACTGGCAAAGGTCGCTTGGGAAGCTGGAGGCGATCCAAAAGGACTTTAACAACTCACAGTCCAACGGGAACAAAGGGAAGAAGGTTTCGCTCGCTGACCTGATCGTTTTGGGCGGCTGCGCAGCCGTTAAGGAAGCTGCAAAGAAGGCCGGGTACGACGTGAAGGTTCCCTTCTCGCCGGGACGCACGGATGCTTCGCAGGAGCAAACCGATGTGCACTCGTTCGCCGTAATGGAGCCGATCGCAGACGGGTTCCGCAACTATCTTCGCAGCGGACAGATCCTGTCGGCTGAGGAACTGCTGCTCGACCGGGCGCAATTGCTGACACTGACTGCACCTGAGATGACGGTTCTTGTCGGCGGCATGCGTGAACTGAATGCGAACTTCGGCCAGACGAAACACGGTGTCTTCACCAACCGGCCCGAGACGCTGACGAATGATTTCTTCGTCAACCTGCTCAGCATGGATACGGCGTGGAAGCCCACCTCTACGCCGGAAGGCGTGTATGAGGGGTGCGACCGCGCGACGGGCAAGGCTAAGTGGACGGGCACGCGCGTCGATCTTGTGTTCGGTTCAAACTCCCAGCTCCGAGCAATCGCGGAAGTCTATGCAAGTGATGACTCGAAGGAGGCGTTTGTGAAGGACTTCGTGGCTGCGTGGAGCAAGGTGATGAATCTTGATCGCTACGACCTTGCCTGAGCACGGCGGAGAGGTTTTGGCTAAGAACATTCGGGCGAGCCTTTGGGGCTCGCCCTTTTTGCGCGGGCGGCAGTGTTCATTACTACAAACGAATTAGCCAAGGGAGCGGTCCGTATGAAAATTGTTTCACACTACCGGCGACCGCAGGATGCGTGTATGATCGGTGCCGTTTTTGAACAGAGGAGATTCTGAATAAATCCAAGTCGATCGAAGGAGAAACGCTCGTGTCCACATTTTCGTTTAAGAGCCTATCCGGATTTTGCAAGGCAGGCGTACTCGCACTCCTCGGCGCATGTTCCTGGCTCGCGCTGACTGGCACGTCGACCGCCTTTGAAAAAGCGGTGCTTGGCTCACCGGTTGCCACAGAGCAGGTCATTCAATTCAACGTATATCTACCAGTGCGCGATCGCGCCGCGGTCGATGCGCTCATCGCCGAGCTTCAAACGCCCGGCTCCCCTGCCTACCATAAGTGGCTGACGCCGGCGCAGTTCAACGAGCAGTTCGGTCCCTCGCAAAGCTTGGTGAATGACATTACGCATGAGCTTGCGGCGTACGGCCTGCTGGTAATCCAGGCCCACGCTCACAGCCTGGTCGTATCGGGCACAGTTGGTGCCATCAATGCCGCTTTCGGTACGACTTTGGTGACGGCGCACTTTTCCTCCGGCAAGCAGGGCTTGGCGGCGGCAACAGCCCTGAAGCTGACGCCGACTCTTGCGGCGGCTGGCGCTATGGTTGCGGCGTTCTCCGGCACGGCTCACATGCACCCCTACGGCGCGCCCAGCCTTCTCGGCAATCCTGATAACCGCGAATCGCCCATTGGCGGGTATTGGTTCGATGATCTGAAGCAAGCCTATTCCTACCCGAGCTACAAGGCGCTGACGGGCAAAGGCGTGAACATCGGTATTCTCATGACGCCGAACTTCAACCCGTCGGATATGACCTTGTACTTCTCGCACGAGAAGCTGGCGACGCCCTCCATTACCACCATCAACATCGAAGGCGGGGCACCATACGATCCCAATGCAGTAGCCGAGACGCACATCGACATTACCCATTCGGCCGGCATGGCACCGCTTGCCAACGTCTATCTCTACAACATGCCCGATCTCGATGACGATTCCATCCTCGCCAGCCTCACCGATATCGATGAGGGAAACCTTGTCGATGTCGTCAATATGTCTTTCGGCGGGCCCGAAGCGGGCTATTCTCCCGCCTACAACGGTGGGGTTGACTACGAAGGCTTCCTCGGCATTTACGATGACATCTTCGCCCAGGGCAATACCCAAGGCATCACCTTCGTTGCGGCCTCGGGCGACTGGGGCGGTAAGGACATTCCCCCGGCTGTGTGCTTCAGCGCATCGGCGCCGAGCCCCTGCGGCGCGATGCTGGTCGGCGTTGGCATACCGGCGGCGAGCCCGCACGTGACCGCCGTTGGTGGCACGAACTTGATCACGACCTATAACCCCCCGAGTCTGAATTCCGCATACGTCCACGAGAATGCGGATTCAGATGCCCTGGTTGGGGACATCTTCTACGGTACCTCGGCAACGGGCGCGATATGGGGTTCGGGCGGCGGTATCAGCAGCTATTTCGCGAAGCCGTCGTATCAGAATTTGGTCTCGCAGCAGTACCTACCGGCGAAAGCTAAGAACTGGCGCACGATTCCCGACGTCGCACTGGAAATGGGCGGGTGCCCGGGCGGCGACTTGTATTTCGAGCTGAATGGCGTGTGCCCACCGGGTCGCAGTTTCGACTGGACGCCGATCGCCGGGAGCTTCTTCGGCTTTGTCGGCACAAGCTTGTCCTCGCCCGATTTCGTCGGCCTCCTGGCGCTTAAGGTTCAGTCCGAAGGCGGACGCCTTGGCAACGAGAACTATGACATCTATGCGCTTGCAGCCGCGCAGGCGAGCGGCTCAGAGAACACCGTATTCCGGCAAAACATTCCCGGGAATAATGGCGTGTACAAGACTGCCCCTGGCTATAACCTCGTGCTGGGCAACGGCACCGTAATCGCAAATCACTTTGTGCGCGGTGCTAGCTTGCCGGTGGCGGGCGTGCCGCAAACGGCTACGAACCCGTAGCAGGGTGTTGAAAATTGCTGATCGACAACAGCACCACTACCGGAAAAATCGGTAGTGGTGCCGACTTAAAAGATCATGAAAAAACTTTACTGGTGGTGGTGCGGACCGGCCGTTGGCCCTGGCACAATTGCGGCCTCGACCTTATCGGCCTTTTGCCGTCGTCTGTAAAGCTGAAGCGGACTGTGTGGCGCACTATAGATCAGGACATAATTCGCGGCTAGTTCCTGAAATATGTCTTGGGCAGCAGGCGCGCGTGAGTTTTCCTCGTCGACACCCCAAAGCAACACGTAGTCAACGGATCGACCCGTAGCGCGGTAGTACTGCCCGATGTGTGCCACCGGGGGATGGGCGTATTCATGTCCCTCGCCAATGACATCGCTCGGATCGAGTGCAGCCTTGTACACCAAGGGGAAGTTTCGGCTTTCTGCCTCATAGTCGTTCAGATTAACTAAACTCCGCTCAATCGAGATCAATCCCGCGGCATGAAGAAACGGATCATATTTCAGGTGTAGATCCCGCCTCTGCTCTCCCCTACCGAATTCTAGTGGCAGGATGGTTGCTTGTTGCTCAATGTGACTGGACGTCGCATAAAACTCCTCTAACGCTGGGGTTAGCTGAGCATAACGCTTAACGTCGAAGCCGACGAGGGTTGTGCTGAGCACCAGGGCGGCAGCGGCCAGAATCAAGGCGGAGATTTTTCCGATAGGTTGGACGACGAACCAAAGAGCGAATGTGAGGAGAGGAAACAAAATCATTCGATCCTGCAAAAGCGAACCGCCAGCGGCATTCTCCGGCGCAATAAGGTACAGAACAAATTCAGCCGCAGCAACAACCAGCAAAGAGTCTGTCCAAAGCAGGCGGCGTTCTTTGCGCCGGCAATAGCAGCTCCATAGGAAACCAATGAGAAGCAGAATGGCTAAAGCACGGGACAATTGCAGGTCGGCCGCGGCAGTCGACGCTCTGAGGGCCGTCAGGCGACTCAGCGACCAGATAACATCCTTCCATGTCATTGGCGTTTCGGGAACCAGGCCGGAGGGGTGGTAATTCCGGCCGTGCAGGGCCAGGTAGGAGAGCGTGAGTGGAATTGCCAGCAGGAGACCGATTTGAGGTTTCAGGATATTGATGCACCACTGCTTCCAGGTCGCGCGATCGAATTCGCGAAGTCCGTAAGCTACCGACAGAACGCCAACCGCGCCCAGTGCCATGTAATAGGAAAGACCATTAGAAAAATAGAATGGCACAGTTATCGCCAGCAGGACGAACATTTGGCGAGCATGCAGGTGATCACGATTGCGGATCCAGTATCCGATGAACAACAAATACCAGGCCAGACTGATGCAGAAATTCAGCATGCCAAGGTGGAAGAACCAGTTGTAAACGAAAGCAAAAGCTAAGAAATATAGATAACGCGCGTCGCTACGAACCGAACGAGCGCCGTACCGCATGGCGACCGGTAGAAAGACTACATAAAGTGTAAGCGCGAGCTTTTCGGCACGGAGAGGGGTGGTAATTTTAATAAGAAGCGCCAGCAGGACCGACCCCAGCCAATTCGGCACCGGCGCCGGGTTAAAAGCAAAGAAGCTTCGATCGATTGGAAAAGATGAGTTCGACCATCCACTCAACAAGTAGGCGTTGTAGAGATGGCCGGGGCCGTCCTGAGAAGGGAAATACGGAAACCACCAAATCGGTACAAGGTAAATGCCCAGGAGAAAGACGAATAGCAGATTTTCCCACGCATCCGCGGAGAAGCTATGTCGCGTGGAAGAATGATTTGGAAGGGTTGTCGAGGCAGCCATAGGAGAACCGCGGAATATAAACGTCCCGCTTCGAGCGTCGCTTCATATGTAACCCTTAACCCATCTTGGGGTTGCCATCTTGTTAAATGCGGCACTTCTTCCTGCAACCTACCATGTTACGCCGAATTGCGAAGGCAGGCCTGCAGTCGGGATGACAGCTTGTGATGGGATAGAGAAGCAGGAACGTCTAGTGCTGGTCGCGGCGGCGGAGGTAGTCGATGAACATTTGCTCGACTGGTTTGTCGTAGGTCTTAAGAACGTGGCGGACGGTGTGGCCGCTGACGAAGTGGCACACTTCTTCGGCCAAATTTTTGGCATGATCGCCGGCACGCTCGAGAGACTGAGTCATAAAGATGATTTGCAGGCTGGCTTGACGGGCGATGTTTTCGGGATTCTCGATGTGGCGAAGAAAGATGAGGTTGCGGAGGCGGTCCATCTCGGAGTCGGCGCGGAGTACGTCGATGGCCTTGCTGACGTCGCGATTCGAAAAACCGTCGCCGACGTCGGTGAGCATTTTTTCGAGGATGGTGGCCATGTGAGTGAGGTCGCGAGTGTCTTCGGAATCGATGCGACCTGCGGCGGCTTGCGCGCTGTTTGCAAAACTGAGGAGAAGGTCGCCGATGCGTTCCAGGCCGATCATGAACTTCATACAAGCCAGGAGTTCGCGGGCCTCGGCAGGCTCTACTTCGGTGATGGCGGTGGTAACCGCGCTGTCGATTTCCATATCGAACGTGTCGAGCTCGCGTTCGCGGACGCGCAGGGAATTCAACAAAGCGCTGGAGCCGGTGGCGATGCCCTCAGCGGCGGCGCCGGCGGCTTCCTTGGCCAAAAGACAGGCTTCGACGGTGCGACGGACGATCCGCCGATGGGCGGGTTCGGGAGAGAGGCTTTCGGCGCGAGCAGTACCCATGAGAGTGTCTACCTGGCGCGAGCTGAAACGGCGCGGGACTATTAGTTCTGATTTTGCCGTACCCATAACTAGATAGTCAACGGCTAAGGATAGAGTTTCTCTTTCAACCGTGGGTTAAGAAGGTGTGAATTTTTGGTGATTTTTCGTAAGTGGGAATCAGAGGAGGGTGCTGCCGAGTTCGCTCGACAGACAGCCACGGGCGGCTGTTTCCACATGGTCTTTGCGCGAACTATCGATGATGTTTGGCCGCTTTGTGCTGCGCTTTCTGGTATTTCTTCATAGCCTTCCGTTGCTTCTTGGCTTGCTTCTTGGCGTACTTTTGTTGCTGCTTGGCCGCTTTCCGAGCTTCCCGGCTGTTTTCCCCGATACTCCTGTTCTCGCGCTCAGCAAACGCCGGCGTTGACGATGCAATGGCCAGGGCGAGCAGCAGTAGGAAAGCTGCGATTCGTTTCATAGCCTCTCCGAAGGGAAATCCTGCAGTGATATTAACACTGAAGCCGGGTGATCCTAGGAGGTGATCGCCTTTGTGCTAATTCCCATGGTAACCACGTCAGAACGCAGGGAACAATTAAAGAGATTTCCCATAGCGACGACGGACGGATCTGCTAATCTAGCGCTCTTACCTGGAGGAGTGTGGTTCCGGTGGCAGACTGGAAGACTTCTCTCAGGGCGACGGCAGTTGCTTGAGTTTTGTTTCCTTACCAGACGGCAATATCCTTCTGCGGCCACTTTCCCTGCTGCTCGATGCAATTAAAGAAAAGACCATCTCTACAAGTCGCGTTCCGCCGGACTGCCTCGCGATCACATGCTTAGCATCTAACCTCGCGCCTCTTCCGCCGCCTCTGCGGCCTCTTCTACGACACTCCTCATAGCACGAAGCTGACCCGCCTTGCGCAGTTCAGGAAATCTCCAGGCCCACAGCGCGATTACTACAAGCGTGCCCACTCCGCCCAACAACACGGCGGGCACGGTACCGAACCATTGTGCGGTGAGCCCCGATTCAAACTGTCCGAGTTCATTCGATGTCCCAATAAAAACCATGTCCACGGCCATCACACGCCCGCGCATTTCATCGGGCGTACGCAACTGCACCAGCGTGGCACGAATGATCACGCTGATCATGTCGGCTGCGCCAAGGCAGATCAGCGCAATCAGCGAGAACACCAGGCTGGTCGAAACGCCAAAAATAATGGTGCAGATTCCGAAGCCCGCCACCGACCACAACAGCGTCGGTCCAGCACGCCCTCGCAGCGGACGATGCGCCAGCGCCACGGCCATCACCGCCGCGCCCACCCCTGGAGCCGTCCGCAACAGTCCCAATCCCCACGGCCCGGTGTGAAGAATCTCGCGTGCATACACGGGAAGCAGCGCCACCGCTCCACCCAGCAACACTGCGAACAGATCCAGCGAGATGGCGCCCAGAATCAGCTTCTCGCGCCAGATAAAGTGCAATCCCGCCAGGATAGTCTTCGCGGTCATCGGCTCCCGCCGCCGCGCCTGTGGCCGCGTCTTGATGCGAAACATGGAGAGCAGCGCCCCCACGGCGGTCAGCATGGCGGCCGCATACACCGCGGAGGGCCCGCGAAACGCCGCATACAGAATCCCTCCGAACGACGGTCCAAGAATCGTGGCCGCCTGAAATGTCGTTGCGTTCCATGCCACAGCGTTGGCGAAGTGTTCTTCCGGAACCAGTTGCGGGAGAATCGATCGACTCGCCGTTCCATTAAACGAACGAACCACTCCCAGCAAAACCAGCACGACATAAATCGGCTTTACCGAATGCACGCCGCGCACTGCAATAAATAGCAAAAGGCCGGAGCACAGCGCATACCCCGCATAGCACGCGCTCAAAACTTTGCGACGCTCGAAGTGATCCGACGCGTGTCCGGAAACCAGGAACAGCAAAATACCCGGAAGAAACTGCGCCAACCCAACCAGCCCAAGATCGAGTGCGCGCTTGGTGATGTCGTAAACCTGCCAGCCCACCGCGACCGCCTGCATTTCGACTGCGGCGACGATGAGAAAACGCGCAATCTGAAACAGCACGAAGTCCGGATGCGTAAACGCAATGCGTCCAGCTTTAGGGTCGGCAGGTACGGGCATTGAATGTTCTACTCTGCCATAGATCCAGACAAGATGCAGAACGCGCCAAAGCACTTCTGACACGTCCCTCCTTCACACGTCCGTCTTAGACACGTCCGTCCTGGCCACGATCGCTCTGGCCATCGATCGTGGAAGAGCGGCGCTTTCAGCGCCGCGTAAGCCATTGATAAGCCTTCGGGCTTCAGCCCCTTGAACGCAGTTTCTCGTGCGCGTGGAAACTTTTGCCGCGCTGGCTCGCCACCCAGCAGTAAACTTCAATTCATGCTTGCCCTGCTCCGAACCGTCGGTTGGATCGTCTGCGTCATCTACTCGACCATCCCGGCATTCTGGCTGCTGATCCATCCCCGCGCCCAGTTCTGGCGCTCCCGCCCTGCCTCGCCTTACAAAATACTTCTGCCGCTCTGGATCGGAATGTGGGCTGCCGTCGCCGCCATCACAGCTCCGTGGCGTGGCTTCACACTCTACACCAGCGGATGGATGTGGTTTCCCGCTACAGCTCTATTCTGTGTGGGACTGATTCTCTACAAACTGTCTCACAGCAATTTCTCCCTCGCCCAACTCGGAGGATTACCCGAAGTTCTGCCCGACCACAGCCACCAGCGCCTCGTGACAACGGGTATTCGCGCCCACGTGCGGCATCCCGTTTATCTGGGTCACCTCTGCCAGATGCTTGCCTGGAGCGTCGGAACAGGCCTCGCCGTCTGCTGGGCTCTTAAGCGTTGGCAATCGCCACCGGCAAAATCATGATCAAGCTCGAAGATAAAGAACTGGAAGAAAGGTTTGGGGAGGAGTACGACCGGTATCGATCCAATGTCCCCGCACTCCTGCCAAGACCGAAGTCGTGAGTCAGCCTCCCTCCGCGTCCGTTCTGACCGTCCTTCCGCGCTGAAAGCTTTTTATTTTTGGCCGAAGCCCACCCGTAAAACAATCGCTAGTTATAATCCGACTTGGCCGAGGGCCGACCGCCGGAAGCCGATAGCCGACCCATGCGCTTCGAACTCTTCATCGCGACCCGCTACCCGCGCGCAAAACGTCGCCAGGTTGAGGCGTTTGCGCGGCGTCCGAGCCGCGCGCCGAAATCCCGAGCCTTGCGAGGGACCCCCAGATGAGGTTCGAACTCTTCATCGCGACCCGTTACCTGCGCGCGAAACGCCGCCAGGCCTTTATCGGCATAATCACCGCAATCTCGATCGTCGGAGTCGCCGCCGGCGTAGCCTCGCTTATCGTCGCCCTCGCCATCAACAACGGCTTTCGCCAGGATCTGCAGGAGCGCCTGATCGGCTCCACTTCCCACGTCAGTCTGCTCCGCGTCGCCGACGACGGCATCAAGGATTGGCCACCACTCCTTGATCGCCTCTCCAAAGAACCGCATGTGGTCGCTGCCGCTCCCGCAATCTTCGAGCAGGTCTTGATCTCCCGTGGACCGCGCGCCCGTGGCGCCGTCCTGAAAGGCATGATTCCAGCCGACGAAAGAAGAGTCGGTGACCTGCTCAGTACCATAAAAGAAGGTTCGGCTGCAGCTCTGGACCAACCTACTCCTGAACCAGACAAAGATCATGTGGGGACAGCCGCCTCGGCTGTCCAGGGAACGTCAGCGACCGACAGCTCTCCTGATTCTCTCGTCGGCGTCCACGCTCGAGTTGCCGCCATGCCTCCAATCATTCTCGGCAAAGACATGGCCGACAATCTCGGCGCCGCCGTTGGTTCAGTCGTCCTGGTAACCAGCCCGCAGGGCGAATTGACGCCCTTTGGCATGGTCCCCAAATACAGCCGGTTCCATGTCGTCGGAATTTTCAACTCCGGCTTTTACGACTACGATTCGTCGTGGGCGTTCACGCGCCTCTCGGACGCGCAGCGCCTTTTCGGCCTTGGCGATCTGATTTCGGTAATCGAGTTCAAGGTCGACGACATCTACAAAGCCGGCCAGGTTTCGCACGAACTCGAAGACGCTGCCGGCAAAGGTTTCATGGCCACCAACTGGATGGAGCAGAACAAAGCCCTCTTCCACGCCCTGCGTCTGGAGCGCCTCGTAACCTTCATCACCATCGGCCTGATCGTCTTCGTCGCCGCGCTCAACATCCTGATTTCCCTAATCATGATGGTCATGGAAAAAACTAAAGACATCGCCGTGCTCATGTCGATGGGCACCCGCCGCTCACAAGTGCGAAACATCTTCATCGCTCAGGGAGTTCTGATCGGCGTAATCGGCACCGCCATCGGCCTGCTGCTTGGCTACGGCATCTCCTATGCCGGAGGCCACTACCACATGATTTCTCTCTCGCCCGAGGTCTACTCCATCGACTACGTCCCCTTCGCCCCGCGCCTGACGGATGGTCTCCTGGTAGCCGTAGTCGCAATCGGAGTCTCCTTCATTGCGACCCTGTATCCATCGTGGTCGGCTGGGAGAACGTTACCTGCCGAAGCCCTGCGCTACGAATGAGCTCGTATTGGATTCCGTCTCAGTTTCGCGGGATGCTCATGTGGGGACAGCCCTCCATAAGCAGCCAGAAATACTCGGCAAGCTCGTGCTGGGTTGCCGCGGCACGCACGAGCAAGGATTGGAGCGAGGCTTGTAGACTTGGCTGGCACGCCATTTCCACGCCATTTTTATGCGCCGAAGGAATAGTTCACGCCATCGTCAATACTTTTTCCCTCTAATCGTTTGCTTCGTGTTCTTATCGTGTGCTCTCTCTCCAGGACAACAGGCCAATAAAGAGACCGACCCGCCACCTGACGCGCCGAAGGCGAACGTCGCTGAGTCGAGGAGCTTCTTTCGGCGCTGGGCAGAGTTTTACCGCCAGGACTGGTCGGGGACCACTCCTTCCTCACCAGCCCCGCCGCGGCGGGGGTCGCCGTCGCCGCTCGATTCGCCGCCGTTCCCTAACTCAGATTGGTCGTACGGCGGTTCGCCGGTAACTGGGGAGGCGGACACGAACAGTTATCCGCTGATGACCGCCATCAACCAGGCCAGGAGCCGGACGAAGTTATATGGATGGCTTGATCCAACGCTAAATTTCAGCACCTCCGCGCACAGCAATGCGCCCGAGGCGAACGACGTCTACGCGAATCGGTTTGAGCTAAACCAGCTTGTTCTATATGCTGAGCGGCTGCCAGATTCTGTGCAACGCGATCATATTGATTGGGGCTACCACCTTACGGCCCTCTACGGTACGGACTATCGCTTCACGACCGCGAAGGGCTACCTGAGCGGCCAATTGCTGAACGATCATCATGAATATGGCTTTGATCCTACCCTTGAATACGTCGATCTTTATGTTCCGCAGGTTGCGCAGGGTATGAATCTGAGGGTAGGCCGGTATATCTCAGTGCCCGGGATCGAGGCCCAATTGGCGCCCAACAACTACATCTTCAGCCACTCGCTGCTTTACGCGATTGATCCGTTCACCGACACCGGTCTGATTGCGACCGTTAAGCTAAATGATCAGTGGCTGGTGCAACTCGGGATTACCGACGGCCACGATGTTGCTCCGTGGACTTCGGATGCGAAGCCTTCCGGGACGGGCTGTCTGAGCTATACGACAAAATCGGTGAATGACAATTTTTATACCTGCGCCAACGGGATCAATGACGGCAAGTACGCCTACAACAATTTGCAGCAATATGATGCCACCTGGTATCACAAGTTCTCGAAGTCGTGGCACATGGCTACCGAGACCTGGTACATGTATGAGCGCGACGTGCCGTCCCTGAGAGGCAAGATTCAGCCGGAAACAGGATCGAATGCCGCGTATTGCCTGCCCGGCGAACCGCGTTGCACGGCTCCAGAATATGCCGTGGTCAATTTCCTGCAGAAGGAACTCTCGCTGCATGACTTCCTGTCCTTTCGCAGTGACTTCCTCGACGACAAGAAAGGTCAGCGGACGGGCTACGCGACCAGATACTCAGAGAACACGATCATGTGGTGTCATTGGATCGGCTCAACCGTGCAGTTGCGTCCGGAGTTGCGTTTCGAGCGAGCCTGGGATATGCAGGCTTACGACCACGGTCGACAGCACAATCAGCTTACCGTGGCGAGCGATCTGATTTTCCACTTTTGACGGAAGCGCCTTCTGATCGCGGAGTGCCGCCATTCTACGCCACAAGTTTCGACCGATCCGACGATTCTGGATGGATGTCGGCTAACCGGAAGGAATTCTGCTTAAGTTAGCTCATGTGGGGACAGCCGCCCTCGGCTGTCCATCGAGCGAAGCTCGACGCTGTCTGGCCAACCCCAGCAAACTAAGACATCGCCAAGCGCAACGGAACTTTCCTCCCTGCCGCCGCCGTACAATGAAAATAGGAAAAGAATAAGGAGGTCTCATCATGTTCACTTTCCTCCTGTGGTGCATCCTGTTTGTATTCTGCTGGCCCCTGGCTCTGCTGGCGCTAGTCCTCTATCCGATCGTCTGGCTATTGCTCCTCCCGTTCCGCATTGTAGGCATAGCGGTCCACGGAGTTTTGGAGGTGATCTATCTCGCGATCACCTTGCCGTTCCGCCTGCTGGCAGCTCCGTTCAGGATTTGATTGGACTACGTCGAGGCCGACGATTGCTCGCGGTAATAAAAGATCAGGTCGAGCGGCGGCGGTGTCTTGCCCATAGTGCGCAGGAATCCAGAGACTTGGCCGCGATGGTGCGTGGCGTGGTTCACCACGTGCAAACAAATCTGCCAAAGCGGAGTGCTATGCGGGTTGCCCTTCATGTCTTTGTAATCGCAATGTTCATTAATTGAATCGTCGGTCAGCGACGCAGCCCAGTTTTTCCAGCAGTCGCTTAATTTAGGCCACTCCCGATCCAACACGGCCAGATCATAGTCGGCAGGGCTGACAAAAGCGCCGAAATGCGTCCCCTGCACTCGGGCAAGCCACAGGCGATCTGCCGCGAAGATATGTACAAGCGTGCCGAGTACGCTCTTGTCCGCCGTCCCATAGTCGTGGGCCAGTTCTTCCGGCGAAAGCTGCCCCGCCGTATTCAGCAGCCGTCCTGTTGCCCATGCCGAGTAGTCGAAATGAATTCTGATCGCTTCCGTTGAAGCCGGCATGCTAACTCTCCATCACCCTCAATCCCTCACTCACCACCAGCCTCGCCTCGGTCGCCCGCTGCACATCCTCCGCCGTCAACCCCGGAGCCACTTCCTCCAGCACCAGTCCCCGCTCCGTCACACGGATATACGCCATCTCCGTCACAATCGTATCCACAACACCAACGCCAGTCAGTGGCAGTGTGCACTTCTTCAAGATCTTCGGCGCACCCTCCCGAGTGGTGTGTTCCATCGCCACGACCACTCGCCGCGCCCCAGCGACCAAGTCCATGGCACCGCCCATGCCCTTTACCATTTTTCCGGGGATCATCCAATTCGCCAGGTTACCTTCCTCATCCACCTCCATCGCGCCGAGCACACTCAAATCCACATGCGCTCCGCGGATCATGGCAAAAGAATCCGCGCTCGAAAAATAGGATGTCCCCGGCATCTCGCTAACGGTTTCTTTCCCCGCATTAATCAGGTCAGCATCTTCCTCACCCTCCGCCGGATAGGGCCCAATCCCCAGCATGCCATTCTCCGACTGAAGCACAACCTCGATCCCCCGCGGAACACAATTCGCCACCAGCGTAGGCATCCCAATTCCAAGATTCACATAGAATCCGTCGCGTAGTTCGCGCGCAATCCGTCCCACAATCCGCTCCCGCTTCTCAACATCTTTTCCAGGCTTGTTCATAATCTTTTTACGGTGCCATCCTGAGCGAAGATTTTGCTTCCCGAACGCGAAGCACTACCTGGGACTTGTCATTCCGAGCAAAGCGAGGAATCTGCTTTCCCTTGTGCACATCCCGGCCCTCCCATTCCCGCCAACGACCATCGACTAACGGCCAACGACGGCCTTCCTCACCGTCCTCTTCTCAATCCGCCGCTCGTATAACTCCCCCTGAAAAATCCTTTTCACATACACGGAAGGCGTGTGAATCAAATCCCCATCCAGTTCTCCCACTTCCACCAGTTGTTCAACCTCCGCGATCGTCACCTTCGCCGCCGTCGCCATGATGGGATTGAAATTCCGCGCTGTCTTGCGATAGACCAGATTCCCCATCCGGTCGCCCTTCCACGCTTTTACAAACGCAAAGTCTGCCTGCAACGCACGTTCCATCACGTAAGTCCGCCCATCGAACTCGCGCGTCTCTTTGCCCTCCGCGACAATCGTACCCACGCCGGTCGGCGTGAAAAACGCCGGAATCCCCGCACCCGCCGCCCGAATCCGCTCGGCGAACGTTCCTTGCGGTACCAAATCAAGTTCCACTCTTCCCGCTAGCACCATCGACTCGAGCAGTTTATTTTCTCCCACATAAGTTCCAATATGTTTCCGGATCTGCCCCGCCGTCAACAACAACCCGGCGCCGAGACCATCCACGCCCGCGTTATTGCTGATGGTGGTCAGATTCTTCGATCCCTTTCGCACCAGTGCGCGAATCAGATTCTCCGGAATCCCGCAAAGCCCAAAGCCGCCCAGCATAATGACGGACCCATCCACCACGTCTCGAATCGCCTCATCCGCACTGCTCACAACCTTATTCATAGCGTCCGCATTCTAATGAAATCAGTGGCCAGTGGCTAGTGGCCGAGAGTGTCAGTCGATAACTGGCCACTGATCACTGACCGACTGCACTACGCCTTCTTCGCCGGACTCTTCTTCAACCCATGCGCCTGTTCAAATTCCCCGGCGAGCGCCCGCGTGGTCAGATTTTCCCGGATGTGCGCCAGCCGCTGCTCCATCTTGAACAATGCATCCTCAAGATTCTTCTTGTTGCTGATCGCAACGTCGCGCCACATCGAATACGGACTCGCTGAAATTCGGGTCATCTCCCGTAGCGCTCGGCCGCCAGCCGGAAGCAACGGCGCATCTTCGCCAAACTCTTCCACCAACTCCGCTGCCAGCGCCGTCGAAATCATTTGCGGAAGGTGGCTGATCCACGCGCACAGCCTGTCGTGATCCTCCGGCGGCAGCATCGCTATGCGCGCCCCGATCTGATCGATCCATCCTGCAAATTCCGCGAGTAATCCCTCCTGCAAGCTCTGTCCCGGCAACGGCGTCAAGAACCACACTGCATTCTGAAACAAATCCGCGTCCGCATAATCGACGCCGCTGTTTTCCTTCCCCGCCATGGGATGCCCGGCCAGAAACCTTTTACCCGCATTTTTCCCAAAGACGCGGAGCGCCTGCTCCGCCACCGCCGCCTTCGTGCTTCCGACATCGGTCAGCAACGTGCTTGCGGGCAGCGCCGGGCCTAAACGCCCGATCAGATCCACAATCGCCAGCACCGGCGTTGCCAGCACTACCAACTGGCTGCCTCGCACCGCGTCTGCGGGCTCAGCAAATCCCTTTTCAATCACACCGCGCGACTTTGCCTTCTTCAGTGCCGACTCGCGGTCGCACCCAACAATCACACCCGCGAACCGCCGCTTCCGCAGCGCCAACGCAAACGACCCGCCGATCAGCCCCGTCCCTATGATCGTGATTTGCCGGATCGACATAAAAACATCTCACCACAGAGACACAGGAACACCGAGAAGAAAACATCTTGGGACTTGAACATCGCTGCGCATTACGGGAATCAATGGGAGCAAGTTAGAACCAGCAATCGCATTGGCTTTCCTCTGTGTCTCTGTGCCTCTGTGGTGAAAAAGTTCTACGCAATCTTCCTTCCGACCGCCGGCGCAATCATCCGCAATTCATCCATCAACTTCGCGAACTGCTCCGGAAACAGCGACTGCGCCCCATCCGACCAAGCCTGGTTCGGATCGCAATGCACTTCAATCAGCAATGCATCGGCTCCCGCCGCCACCGACGCTCTCGCCATCGGCGCAACCTTGTCGCGCCTTCCCGTTCCATGCGACGGATCAGCCGTCATCGGCAGATGAGATAGCTTGTGAATGATCGGAATCGCCGAAATATCCATCGTGTTTCGCGTGTAAGTCTCGAATGTCCGGATCCCCCGCTCGCACAAAATCACCTCATAGTTCCCGCCCGCCATGATGTATTCCGCTGAAAGCAGCAACTCCTCAAGCGTCGCCGCGATCCCGCGTTTCAACAATACTGGTTTGCGCACTTTTCCAAGTTCGCGCAGCAAATTAAAATTCTGCATGTTGCGCGCGCCCACCTGCAGAACATCCACATAGGGAATCATCATCGGAATCTGCGAGATCTCCATCACCTCGCTGATCACCAGCAGCTTGAATTTCTCTCCCGCCTCCCGCATCAATTTCAGCGCATCTTCCCCGTGCCCCTGGAACGAATACGGAGAACTCCGCGGCTTGAATGCCCCGCCCCGCAGGCCTTTCGCGCCGGCCTTGGCCACCGCTTCCGCCGTCGCAAAAAGTTGTTCCCGTGACTCCACCGCGCACGGACCCGCCATCACCACCACTTCATTCCCGCCAATATCGATTCCATTCGCCAGCTTGACGATCGTCCCCTCCGGACGAAAACTTTTCCCCGCCAGCTTGTACGGAGAACTGATGCGATGGACCTCCTGCACCCCTGGCAACAATTCGAGGTTGCGTATGTCGAAATCGATCCCTGCTCCCACGGCGCCCAGCACGGTTTGCCGCGCCCCGGTCGACCGGTGGACCTCAAACCCCATCTTCACCAGGTTCTCAATCACCTGCTGAATCTGCTTCTCATCCGCAATTTCCTGCATCGCCACAATCATAAAAATCAGCTTTCAGCTCTCAGCTCCTACCTCTGAGCTTTATAAAAGTTCTGTCATTCCGAGCGAAGGATCATTTTCCGCGATAGCGGAAAATCATCCGCAGTCGAGGAACCTGCTTTCTCTCTCCACAAGTAATCAGTCATTCACTTCCGAATCCAGCTCCGTCTCCGCAGCCTTCTCCGTATCCGTCTTCGCTCCAATTCCTTCCTTCTGAATGTTTCGCATCACGTCCATGATTCGTTCAAAAATCCGCACCACATCTCGCCCGGGCAGCGGACCCCGATTCATCTCCTGCACATTCTCGAATACAATCCTCTCCCGATCCGGTTCGTAAATTGGCAAATTCGTATCCCGCTTCAGCCGCCCAATCTCCACCGCCGCACGCGCCCGCTCGCTCAGCAACTCCACCAGTCGCCGGTCCAACTCATCAATTTTCTTTCGCCAATCTGCGATGTCCATGAAGTGTGACGCTACCGTTCTGGGTGCCCCACGTCTCGCCCCTCTTGCGAGACATCGGATTCCTGCCGTTTACGCCGGAAGCTGTCGGCTTACGGCGGTCAGGTCTCTGACAAACTCCCCAACCGCCGCCGCCTCTCGTCCCCGATTTCGTTCGATTGTCTCTACGATGGCGCTTCCCACCACGACGGCATCGGCAAACTTGCCCACTTCCTCAAACTGCTCCGCCGTCGAAATCCCAAACCCAACCGCAATCGGCAAGTTAGTCACTCGCCGCAACCGCCCGACTAATTTCTTGGCATCACTCGCCAGCTGCTGCCGGGCCCCCGTCACTCCCGTGCGCGACACTGCGTACACAAATCCTCGCGACGCTTCCGCAATCCGCCTCAGCCGCGCATCCGGACTGGTTGGCGCCGCCAGAAAAACCGGCGCCAGATCATGCGCTCGCATCGCGTGTAAATATTCGCCCGCCTCTTCCACCGGCAAATCCGTGAGCAGAACTCCGTCCACGCCCGCATGCCGCGTCACCATGCAAAACTTTTCCATCCCCATGCACAAGACAGGATTCAAGTATGAAAACACCACTAACCCCGTGGATTGCGCGTACCCGCGAATCTCCGCCGCCAGCGTCAACACCTGTGCCAGCGACGTCCCGTGCTTCAGCGCCCGTTCGCTCGCTCGCTGGATTACCGGTCCGTCCGCCACCGGATCGCTGAATGGCACGCCCAGTTCAATTACATCCGCGCCGGCCTCAATCGCAGCCAGCACGATCTCCCGCGCAGTAGCGAGATCAGGATCGCCGCACGTCACATACACCACCAGCGCCGGCTTTTTATAAAAGTTTAATGGCATTCTTATCATTCTGAGCGAGCGTTGTGCTTCGCGCATGCGAAGCGCGACCGCAGCCGAAGAATCCCTTTCACATGCACCGCGGACGACGCTAACCGGCAATTCAACTAAACATTTTCGACGCGCATTACGAGACTGGGACGGAGTACTCCACGCCTTAATCCAACCGCAGATTCTCCCGCATGATCCCAATATCCTTATCTCCACGTCCCGAAACATTCACAATCACTACATCCGACTTCTTCATCTTCGGCGCCCGCTTTATCACTTCTGCCACGGCGTGCGCCGATTCCAGCGCAGGAATAATTCCCTCGGTCCGCGCCAGCAATGTCGTTGCCTCGAGGGCTTCAGCATCCGAAGCAGGGACGTACTCCGCGCGCCCCGCATCTCTCAATTCCGCATGCTCCGGCCCAATCGACGGATAATCCAGCCCCGCCGAAACCGAGTGCGTGGTCGCAATCTGCCCCGCCGAATCCTGCAGCACGTAAGAATACGTCCCTTGCAAAACTCCGGGCGATCCTCCTCGAAAGCGCGCCGCATGTTCCCCTAACGCCTCGCCCCGTCCACCAGCCTCCACACCAATCAATCGAACCTTCTTATCTTTTATAAACTCATAAAAGATTCCGATTGCATTCGATCCTCCACCCACGCACGCAATCACCGCCTCCGGCAATTTTCCCTGGGCTTTCAAAATTTGCGCCCGCGCCTCCCGCCCAATCACACGATGAAAATCCCGAACCATCGTCGGATACGGATGTGCCCCCAGCACGCTCCCCAACAAATAATGCGTAGTCCGGACATTCGTAACCCAATCGCGCATCGCCTCGTTGATTGCATCCTTCAGCGTCCGCGACCCTGACTCAACCCCGCGCACCTCGGCACCTAGCAACCGCATGCGGAACACGTTCAGCTCCTGCCGCCGCATGTCCTCCGTGCCCATGTATACAACGCACTCGAACCCAAGCAGGGCGCAAACCGTCGCCGTCGCCACCCCATGCTGCCCGGCCCCAGTTTCTGCGATCACCCGACGCTTGCCCATGCGCTCCACTAGCAGCCCCTGTCCCAAACAGTTATTGATCTTGTGCGCCCCGGTGTGCAGCAAATCCTCGCGCTTCAAATAAATCTTCGCCCCGCCCAACTTCTGCGTAAGCCGCCGCGCAAACGTCAGCGCCGTCGGACGCCCCGCATACGTCCGCAGCAACTCCTGCAGCCGCTTCTGAAACTTCTTGTCGCGCTTCGCCCTCTCATACTCCCGCTCCAACTCCTCCAGCGCCGCCATCAAAGTCTCCGGCACATACCGCCCGCCGTAAACCCCAAACCGCCCAGGCTCATTCGAACCCGAAATCCGAGGTGAAACGCGAGGGTGCCCCATCCCAGGCTTGCCGTTCTCTGGCGAGACTAGGGCGGGAATCTTGACTTTGACCTTCGTTCGTGGAACCGTCGCCATCTTCTTAATTAAGCTGTTTGTCATTCCGAACCGGCGCAGCCGGTGAGGAATCTGCTTCTCGCGTCCACCAAGCAAATCGCTCGCTCCCCACGACAGTCGGCTTCCGCAACCGTGGAGGAGGGCCCCAGCAGCTTGCCCTGAGCGAAGTCGAATGGGCCGCGTAAGCCTTACAAAAATAAATCGGGCTTTAGCCCCCGCTAACCTCCGCTGCCCGCACGGCCTTAACAAAAGCCCGCACCTTCTCCGGATCTTTTTTCCCCGGCCGCGCCTCCACGCCAGAAACCACATCGACTCCCCAGGGACGCAAAATCCCAATTGCCTCCCTCACGTTCTCTGCAGTCAATCCACCCGCCACGACAAGCTTCACCCCACCCTGCCGCATCCCCTCCGCGATGGGCACAGCCCTCTTCCAATCAAAAGTTTTTCCCGTTCCGCCCGGCTGCAGCAAATCACCAGAGTCCAGCACAAACGTGTCCATACGTCCCTCTGGAATCGGCGTCGGAAAATCCTCCGGGATATTCTTGCCCCATTTTGCAAAGTCCGACGCCAGGCTGTGCACTCCCTCTTCATCATCGCCAACAAACCTCATGGGCAGCGCCTTCATAAATCTTGCTCGCTTGGGAAGGAGGGACGCACCTATTGCCCTCGTACCTCCGCCGCGCGAGGCTCCACTCCCGGCCGAAGAGTAAGTCTGAGTTCCAGTCAATCCCGCATGTAAAAGAACTTCCACCGGATCAAGTTCACCGCCGTTCACGAACACTCCAATTTTCTCCACTCTCTCCGGCAACTTCTCTACAATCTCCCGCGCCGCCTCCACGCTAATATTCCGCGGACTCTTCTCATAAAATACAAACCCCACCGCATCCGCCCCGGCCTCAACCGCAGTCAGCGCATCCTCCAAATTCGTCATCCCACAAATCTTGACCCAAGTCATAAAACCAGCCGTCAGCTGCCAGTGGTCAGTTGCCAGTAAGGTCGAACCTCGCTGAACAAGTAATTCTTGTCATTCCGAACCGGCTTCAGCCGGTGAGGAACCTGCTGCTTCTCTCCACGCAGGGAGAAAGCAGCCCGCTCATCTCCCACCCGGTACTCGGTACTCGCAACCCGCGACTAACTCTCGCAACGCCTCGCCCGGTCGCTCGGACCGCATCAGTGACTCACCAATCAAGAACGCCCGATATCCAACCGCCCGCAATCGCGCAATATCTTCTCCCGTTCGAATCCCGCTCTCCGCAACTCGCACCACATTCTGAGGAAGCCGGTCCGCCAGCCGGAACGCCGTCTCCGCATCCACCGTGAACGTCCGCAAATCGCGCGTGTTCACCCCGATCAAATCGCACCCGGCATCCAAAGCCCGCTGCAGTTCCTCTTCGTCGTGCACTTCGCACAAAACGTCCAGGCCGCGGGCGCGAGCGCCGCGTGCCAGTACGATCAGCTCCTCCTGCGTCAACGCGGCCACAATCAGCAACACGGCGTCCGCCGAGTTCGCCCGCGCTTCCAGCAACTGAAACTCATCCACAATAAAATCCTTGCGCAGACACGGAATCGTCACCTCCGCCGAAGCCAACCGTAGATTTTCCAACGATCCCTGGAAAAATTCTTCATCCGTCAGCACCGAAAGCGCCGCCGCTCCCGCCTCTTCCAGTTCTCGCGCCAACCCTTTTACGCGAAAGTCCGCCCGGATCAATCCCTTCGACGGAGATGCCTTCTTCAACTCCGCGATCACCGCGATGCCGGCTCCGCTTTTTCCCTCCAATGCCCGCCGAAACCCGCGCGGCACATGCCCTTCCGCCCGTCGCTCCAGCTCCCGCACATCAGATGAGCGCTTCGCCGCAACGACTTTTTCACGAGCAGCGCTGACGATCTGGTTAAGGGAAACAGGCATACCGAGTGCCTGAATTATACGGGAAGGAAAGATTTCCAATCGAGACGGACCAGCTTTTTACAATGTCATCCTGAGCGAGGATTGCGCTTCGCGAACGCGAAGCATAACCGCAGTCGAAGGATCCCTTTAGTGCGCGGGCCGCCCGTGGCTCTTATTCGCCAGCCCGTCCGCCTGCCCCCTAGCAACAACGCCTCCGACTACTGGCAAACCGCCTCAATCTCCTTATACGGCTTCTCCGCATGCTCCGGATACTTAATCTGCTTCACCTGCATCCACTGGTCCAGCAGCGTACCCGCGTCATGCAATCCCACATCGGGATCGCCATCGTACGCTGCATCGCTCTCCGCCTCCTCGAGGGTGACCAGCTGAAATCCTTTTTTCTTCAACAGATCGAGCGCCTCCGGCAGAATCGTGCTGGTGAATGCTCCCAAATGCGTCAATAACACGTAGTTAATTTCATGACCATAAATCAGCTTCGCCTGCTCCCGCCCCAGATCAAGAAATTCCGACGCAGTGTTCAGGTAACTCGACCGCAGCCATGCGATCGCTTTCGTATCCCCCTTCGCCACGCACCGCGCGTACGCGGGGTTCCACAGGTAGTCTTCCCAATCGAGAGTCACCTGCGCGATTCTGTATCCGTGCGCCTTCAAGTAAGTGCGAACCGCCCGCCGTTTCTCTACCGTATCTCCCTCGTGCAAATATGGATAACGCAACCAGTGCCAGTTGTCTCTCGCGTCCAGCAACTCCAGCGACGGTTCGTCCTCCTCGATCTCCCGCTCGAAAGCCTCGGCCGAATTCTGCTCCAGATCCATGTGCGCGTAAGTATGATTCCCCACCGGTTCCTGCGCAGCCCATAATTTCAGCGCCTCCGCTCCGTCAGCGTTCCCTTCCAGTTTCTTGGCGTTGACAAACCCGTAAACCGCCGGCACGTGCCCCTTCTTGAGAATCGCAAGCACATCTTTCGCAGTCTGTGCTCGCGTGACCCCCGGCGGCAACGGCCCATTCAACGGCAGATCATCCATCGTGATGGCCAGCGTCTGCGCCGCACACACTCCCGTCATCGCCAGAGAACACAAAAACAGAATCACTCCTCGGCGGCCATACCCGTTCGGATTTTTCATGAAAAGAGTTTACTTCACAGCAGAATCAAAAGTAGAAAAGTCCTGATAAGGAAATTCTTTGGTGCCATCGAAGGGACTCGAACCCCCACACCGTTGCCGGTACATGGACCTGAACCATGCGCGTCTGCCAATTCCGCCACGATGGCAATCTTGAACCACAATGCAGCGGCGGCCGCGAGGCCGCCGAGTCAGGAAGACCAACTTTCATTTTACAGTCCTGCTACAGCCTGTCAAACCACGATGTAGCTTGACCGCAGAACCGGACGACGGAAACCGGAAGCCGGGAGGCCAGCCTAGGCGAGCTTCGCGGTCATCGAAATCTTCGCGTTCAATACCTTTGATACTGGACAGCCTTTCTCCGCGGCCTCCGCGTATTTCTGGAACGTGGCCGCATCCGCTCCGGGAACTTTTCCTACCACATCGAGGTGGCTCGATGTAATCGTCCATCCCGAATCCAGCTTCTCCATCGTCAGGGTCACGTTGGTGTTGATGCTCTCGGGCGTCAAATTCGCGCCACCGAGTTGGGCCGAGAGCGCCATTGAGAAGCAGGCCGCATGCGCCGCCGCAATCAACTCCTCCGGGTTCGTTCCCGGGCCATTCTCAAACCGTGAAGTAAAAGAATATTGCGTGTCTTTCAGCACTCCGCCGGGAGCGGAAATGGATCCCTTCCCGTCCTTCAGTCCACCCTTCCATACTGCGCTTGCCTTGCGTTCCATCGCTTTCTCCTTATGGCGATTAAGAAAATGAAATGCTCTGCCATTGTAGACGGAGATCGCTCAGCCTGTCAGGCAGGTGGTGAGCGCTGGTATAAGGAAAGCGAGCCAAACGCGCCCGTTCGGTCGCTTACGCTCTCTCAGGGCAGGCTCCTAGGTAGCGCGGCTCGCCCAGATTCCTCTCTGCGCGAAAAACGCTTGTTCGGAATGAAAATCAAACGGAGGACTACCGGTCTTTCCCGGTTTCCTTCAGCCCGGCCTCCTCCCGCCCGGCTTCCTCGAGCCAATAGGGCCCGATCACTTTTTTCACTGATTATTCTTAAAAGTTTCTGCTTTCACAGGCGATTTTGCGCTAGAATGCTTTTGCATTGGGAGCGGAGTTGATGTGGCCGCTAGACGCTGCAGACACCGCTCTTGGCCTTCCCCCAGGAGGTAGTAGATGTACCGGCCTTACTCGAGTTCTCTGGCTGAACCCCGACCGTTTCTCGATGTCCAATCCCTGCTCCGCAACATTGCCCAGGACTTCGTCACCGCCTTCAACACCGGCAACTACGATCAGGCTGCCGCTCTCTACGCAGAAGACGGAGCGTTCATGGCGCCGCATTACGAACCGGTGTATGGCCCCAAGGCCATTGAGCGACTGCTTCGCCAGTTCGGCGATGCGGGATACGAAGACCTTCGCCTGGAAACCGTCCGCGTCGAGGCTTCCGGCGACATGGCTATGGAAATCGGCCGCTACACCGTCGCCATCCGCCAGCCCAACGGCACCGTCGTCGCCGACCGCGGCAAGTACGTGAAAGCCTGGCGCCGCCTCGGGACCTGGCTCATGGTCGCCGATTGCTGGAGCACCAACCTCCCGCCCAATCGCTAGACCGCGCGGTTGGGATTGTCCGCTGTGTTCCCCACTTCTCGCCTCCTTCGCGAGAAGTGAGATTTCACGAACCAGTCGTTCTTGTCCGAGCAGAAACCAAGATTCCTCGCAGCGCTCGGAATGACAAGACTTATAGGCACTGGACCCACGAGGGGTTAACCTCCTCCCACTCGGGATCGATACAAGCCTGAATCGTCAACCCCGTCTCTCTCAACAAATGCCACGCCTCGCGATAGTTGCCATACTTCTGGCGCCTGTTGCGCGGGGAGAAGTGGAGACTGCAATGCATCTCGCCGATTACGTCGAAGGGAATGATGTACCACTCGTCAATGGGGATGAGCAGGATGGCGAAAAAGTCCACCGTCCCAAGCTCATACTTTTTGCGTCTCGACCCAACCAACTTCAGGCTGTAACCATGACCCGGTCGGGAGTGAATTGTGGACTTCACTTGAACCCGCTGCGGCCGCATCGGATTGTCAACTCCCACGTCGTAGCGTGTCACGCCAAACGGTCTTGAGACCTTCATTCCTTGACCGGCCGCCTGCATCATGAAGTAGAGTTCCGCCCACTCGCCGCGCGCTTTAGGATCCTCCAACTTGCCACCCGCCATCCGATTTGCCTTTCGCCACATGCGCCCGATTCCTCTCGCAATCAATTTCCCCGACTACTTCAATCGTAGTCGCCCCTGCAAGGTCATCTGTCACATCAGCCGCACTTTGCGCTGTGGAAATCCGCAATCGGAACTTCACCCAACCGCATATAACTTTAGCCCCAGCACACGCCCATACCGCTCGAAATCCCGGTCGTGAAGATGTGCCAGCCCCCCGTGAATATTAGGGTAGCAACTACAACCAGCATGCTGGGTAAGGTCATACGCCAGGTACCTCAGGGGCTAAAAAGCCGTCGAAGATGGGTTCGGCCCTTGGCATGGCTGAAGCCATGCCCTTTCAAAAACAGGTCAACAGCAGATTCCTCAGTCGCGCAAAAGAACACGCTTGGCCGGAATGACAAAACCTAAAACTTCGCAGCGCACAGTGACAGCGTCGAGACCCCACTGCGAAACAATTCCACTGGTAAGCACATTCGAGTCGAGGAACAGCCGGATTTTGCGTGGAGGTCTCACCTCCCGCGACGGGAGTTTCGAGGCCGCCGACTGGCGAATAAGTTTCTTGCCGTAACGAGCGACGTAAACACGATCACGGGCCTCAGGAAGCGTAGCAAGAAGTTTGGTTGGCTCTAAACGCGCGGTAATGGTGATAATCGGCACGTCGGGCCTAATCCATTTCCCGCACCTGACCCTCGCCAGCCTGCATTCCCGCGCCAGTCCCTGAGGATTCAGCCCTCTTTTTCTGCCAGTCTGCCTCAGCGAGCACGGTGATAGATTCCAATTTTTTCTTCTTCAGGCCACTATTGATTCCGGGAAGCTCTGCCTGCGTCTTCTTTTGGAAGTCGTCAATCACATCCTGCAGTTCGTGACCGAGGGATTCGGTTCGGGCGACCTGATAATCGGTAGGCTTGCCATCGTATCCGGTGACCGCACCGTAGAGTTGCCCCAGGTGTTCGCGAATGCGTTCTTCGCCGGTAATCATTCCACCTTCCTTGGTAGCCACGATCTTCGAGCGTAGCCCATCGCAATCTGCAGCGAGTTGCTGCAGTTGCTTGCGGAGCGGATCTTTCTCCGCCAGCTTGGCGGCTCTCGCATTGGCCGAGTCGCGAACGCCCTCGATGGCTTCTACTGCAAACGTCATGTGCTCCAGCTCCTTGTAAACTTTCATCGAGAGTTCGAATTGCGTTTTGCGTTCCTCCATCGAATACTTGGCGCGGGGATCGATCGCAACGTTCAACTGTTCGGTATAAGTTTGATCGCCTTTGGTCAGCTTCACCGAGTAAGTACCCGGCAGTACGCGTGGTCCCTGCGCCGCTTCAAACAGAGCCGACGCCGCTGGAGCGACGGCCGGCGGCTTCACATGCATGGACCAACTCGCACGATTCAATCCGCGATGCTTGCTGCCAGCGACGGTGTCAACCAGTTTCCCGTCGTGATCGAAAATCTCGATTTTCAGATCGCCGAAGATGTGCCGTCCTTTCTGGTAATAGGTGATCTGTGCGTCTGTGGGCCGGCTCCGGCCGCGGAAAGTTTCGTCGCCTTCCGGCCATCCGCCGAAGGTATCAAAGTATTGGACTACCGGCCGGCCAGGAATCAGGCTCGCATCTTTGCTCATCATTTCCGGTGTCAGGGTGCGTAGCGGGGAAATATCGTCCACAATCCAAATGCCGCGGCCGTGCGTCGCCAGCACCAGGTCTGACTCTCGAGCCTGTATCGCGATATCGTCGACGGGAACAGCGGGAAAATCCGTGCCCTTATATTGCGCCCAGCGTTGTCCGCCATCCACTGAAATCCAAAGGCCGAATTCGGTGCCTAGGAACAGCACATTGCGATTGACCGTGTCCTCTTTGATCACATGGGCAAAACCGCGCACGTTGCTCTGCTCTGCCGGAAGCGCCGTCCACGTCTGCCCGTAATCGGTAGTTTTGTAGACGTACGGCTTCATGTCTCCGAAGGTGTGCCGGTCAAAGGTGGCATACGCGGTGCTTTCGTCGAAGCGGCTGGCCTCGATGGTGGTGACCCACGAATTTTTTCCCAGGCCACTGACGTTTCCAACCACATTTGTCCAGGTCTTTGCGCCATCGCGCGTGATCTGCACGTTGCCATCATCCGTGCCCACCCAGATGATTTGCCCATTCTTCGGCGATTCTGAAATCGAATAGATCGACGTGTGCATCTCCGCGGATGAGTTGTCGATGGTCACTCCGCCGGACTCTTCCTGCTTTTGTTTTTCGGGATCGTTCGTCGTCAGGTCAGGAGAGATGCGATCCCAGGACTGGCCATGATCGCGAGAGCGGAACAGGAACTGCGCGCCAATGTAAATTGTCCCCTTCTCGTTGGGGCTCATGTGAATCGGCGTGTTCCAGTTGAAGCGCAACTTCCCCTCGCCGTAATTCGGCCAGGGATGGATATCGCGAATTTCGTGCGTGTACCGATTCACCCGCCCAATTTCGCCGCCTTGCGCTTCAGCGTAGAGATAATCTGGGTCGGAAGTATCCTCGAACATCCAGAAGCCATCACCGCCAAACATATTCTCCCAACGAGCGTTGGTGATGCCGCCCGGATACGATGAGTCACCGACCCAAGAACTGTTGTCCTGCAGGCCGCCGTAGACGTGATACGGATCCGCATTGTCGGTGCTTACGTGGTAGAACTGCGAAACCGGCAGGTTGATCTGGTGCTTCCAGCGATTGCCGCCGTCTTCGCTGCGCCACAGGCCGCCATCGTCGCCGGCAATCACGGTGTTCGGATTTTTCGGATTGATCCAGAGATCGTGGAAGTCGCCGTGCCCGTTACCGGAAACAACGCTGAAGCTCTTGCCGCCATCCGTGCTGAGAAGCAGCGGGCCATCGGGTTTGAAAATCTTGTTCTCATCCTTGGGATCGACGATCAGGTTGCCAAAGTAAAATGGACGCCACAGCATGAACTGGCTGGCGTCCAGCTTGGTCCAGTGCGCGCCGGCATCGTCAGAGCGGTAAAGTCCTCTGCCCTTTTCTGCTTCGATGTTTGCGTATATAACGTTCGGCTTCGACTCAGCTACCTGCAGCGCGATACGGCCATAGGGCTTCGGCGGCAGACCTTTCGCGACGCTGTCAGTGATCTCCGTCCAGTGAGCGCCACCATCGGTTGATTTGAAAATCCCGCTGCCCGGACCACCCGAGCGAAAGGTCCAGCCCTGCCGCCGGAAGTCCCACATTGCGGCATAGATAGTCTTCGGTTCCTGCTTGCTGCGCGCAATCATGGCACAGCCGCTCGAACCATTCACACCGGCGAGAACTTTACTCCAGGTCTTGCCGCCGTCGGTGGTTCGGTACACACCGCGCTCGTCGTTGTCGTCCCACAGATGCCCGGTCGCACACGCCAGCACGTCATTGCTATCGCCCGGGTTCACCAGGATCTTGGCGATGTGCTCGCTGTCCTTCAGGCCAACGTTGGTCCAGTTCTCGCCGCCGTCGGTCGATTTGTAGACACCGTCGCCCACCGAGACGCTGTTTCGCACCCAGGCTTCGCCAGTCCCTACCCATACAATTTTCGAATTCGAGGGATCGATCGCCACCGCGCCAATCGACTGCACATCCTCACGGTCGAACACAGGTTTGTATGTCGTGCCGCCGTTGACTGACTTCCACACTCCGCCGCTGGCCGCGCCCACGAAGACGGTGATGCGGCCGTTTTCTTCCACCGCATCCACCGCTGCAATGCGACCGCTCATCGTCGCTGAACCGATATTGCGGGCGGGCAAGCCTGAAACCGTGGCCGCATCGTAACGGTAGGGCGCTTGCGCGTGGCACAGCGATGCTCCTGCGAACAGTAATACAGTCAGTGCCCAAAAACTACGAGCGGATACTTTCATTTTACGAGTCCTTTACGTTTGATTGTCATGCCGAGCAAGGCATGCGAGCGATTCACTTAATCCCGACTATCCCGGATTTCTTTTCCTCGGTCCTCAACGACGCAGGCAGAGCAAAATCCGCGGGATCAATCGTCACATTCGCTTCCATTTTCTGCACCAAGGTAGTTTGAGCGTCGGGATGGTTCTTGGGCCCGCTCGAAAGCGAAAACGGAAACATCACGCCGTTCACCGGCTTGTAAGAACCCAGCCCCACCACACGATCGCGCACCGAGCCACGGATAAACTGCTGGATCTCCCTGCGGAACTCAATAAAAGTATCGGGATCGAGGTAGTCATAAATGATGTCGCCATTTTTCAGCGTCACCTTCAACCGCAGCGCATCGTCTCCATCGACGACATCGTGTCCCAGAAACTCCACCGTGCTGCCTTTTTCTTTGTAATCCACTAAAGGCCCATCGAATTCGGCATCCAGGAGCAGATCGCGCAGATCATCTTCTCCCATCAATTCGGGATCTTTCTTTCCCTGGAAGGGCTGAATCTGCCAACCGGTGGTGCCGTCATACGCCTGCACAGCCGTCATTCCCTGCAGCGCGAACGTCTGCCGTATCAAGTTGGGGCGCTCGTTCTCTTGTCCGACGGAAGCCGTGAATCCTCCGCCACCCTCGAACTTGCCGGTCAGGCGGAGGGTCTTGATCGCCTTCATCTTCTCCATCCCGCCCCTGGCCTCGATGTTCTTGGCAATCAGTTCATCCGCGGTTTGCGAGGCGGAGAACGCACCGCAGCAGCAGACAGCAACCAGCACAATCAATGCGCGACGCATCAAACAAACTCCTGTTGTTGAGGGACTTAAAGAAACCCGGGAAACGGGAAACAGTACTCTACCCGGTAGTAGACGAATTTTTCAAGTCGTGGTGAGCAAAGGTAGCGTCCTAATAGTGCGTTGATGGGGTAATGTATAATTCTCTCTATGGCCAAAGGAGGGCCAATTCCTTGCTCAAATTTTTGCCCTTCCATAGGCTCAGACTCAGATTCAAGTCGTAGCTACCAGAAAATCGAGCCGCCGAAAGGCGGTTCATTCTGTTTTCGCTTCGGAGGGTTCGGGGACATTTTCCACAGGGGCATCACTTAAGTCACTGATAATTAAGGGATTTTAATGAACCTATTATCTTGCAATGCTGTTAAAATTATGGTATGGACAGGCAGGACTGGGTACTTCTGGCACTAAATTTTGGTGGGGCAAGAGGTCTTTCGCCCGTGCAACTTCAGAAATCTCTGTTCCTGTTGGGCATGGAAGTTCCGGCGGTACGAGAGAATTTTTACGAATTTTTTGCTCACAACTACGGCCCATTCTGCAAGGATATTTACGCGGATGCGGAGCGTTTAGCACAGAACAGTCTAATCGTCGTCGAACGGACACAGCAATCACATGCGATGTTCCTGATAACGGCAATCGGAGAAGCAAGAGTAGCGCACATTAAACCAGAAGTCCCGCCCCGTACCTGGGAGTATCTCCGCACGGCTGTTGAGTGGACGCAGCAACAATCATTCTCAGGTCTCATTCGTGCCATCTACGACAAATATCCCGAATATCGCGTAAACAGCGTTTTCCAATACTAAGTGACTCTCATCATAGGTGTTCGCTGCTCCGACGGAATTGTCATGGGTGCTGATGGTGCGGCAACCTTGGGGACACCCTTTGGACAAGGAACCTGTCTCCAGCCCGTCAAGAAACTGCAGATCATCGCCGACAAGAAATTTATCATCGGCATATCTGGTCCCGTCGGAGTGGGACAGCGGATTGCGGGCAAAATCGGCGAATTATGGGATCAGGGAAAACTTAAAGGGCAATCGTGGCAAGCGATGCAAACCATGCGTACAGGATTAGCGGAAATCCTGATGCCAGAAATTAACTACGCAGCCCAAACCTCGAAGTTGATAGGCGCAGCCGCGCAGCAGGCAGCCTTATCTCAAACAGTGTTATCGGGCCCAATTGATAAGGCTTTGAGACTATACTCGTTTGCATACACAGGTGACCCCGAGGAACTTGTTTCAATTCCATTCGTCGCTATCGGAAGCGGCCAACATCTCGCCGATCCATTCTTGGCATTTTTGAGGACTGTCTTCTGGAAAGATCGTGAGCCAAACATGGCCGACGGGATCCAGGCAACATTTTGGTCGCTACAACATGCCATCCGCCGAAATACTGGTGGCGTTGCCGACCCGAAGCAGATCATGAAATTGTACAAGGACGATAGAGGGAACGTCGTAATCCACGAATTGGAACCAGCAGAGCTAGAAGAAGCCGAACAAGCAGTAGATGCAGCCGAAGAACATCTTAGCCAATTCGACTTTAGAAAACAGGCTGCAGGTGAACCTCCTCCCATTGCTCCCCCGGCAGGTGAGTAGGCTATCAACGCACTATTAGGACACTACCTGAGCAAAAAAGGGGCGATAACTGCTAGCGGAGTCCAGAAGCCATCTCATAAATAGTCCGAAGCGGAAGTTTGAGGTCCCTCAGGGGCTAAAGCCCTCGTCTTTATTGGTTCTGAACGGCACGACTGGAACGTCGTGCCCTTCCCGAACCCATTGATGAGACGGCTTCTAGGTTCGAGCAACAAGAAAAGAAAAGCCGCTCCTGGCGAGCGGCTTTCAATTTCAGTCTGGGAAAATGTACTCAGTGAGTGAACGTAAAGTTCACCCCGGTCGTCAGGATCAGATCGTTTTTCTTTGCGGTCGAAGGCGGGTTGGAAACATATATATCGCTGAATTGATTCTGCCAGCCCAGCCACTTGGCGATTTTCGTCACCGTACCGAAGTCGAACTCTCCGCGATAGTCGCCGCTATACGAACCCGACAAAGCCGGATAGAAATAGAACTTCTCTGTGACCACCGTGGTCTTCCCAGCCTTTTGCGTCAGTTCCTCGCCCAATGTCAGCGCAGCAAATTTGTTGGTTACGCCGTAAGAGGTAAAAGTTGGGGGAACAGTGGCAGGAGTCACTGGCGGACCGTCCGAATACGTTTCATGGGTATAGTTGACCCCAGCCAGAAGATCAAAGACAGTCTTGTCGGACTTGATCGCATGATAACCCAGGCCGCCTCCGTACAGGCCGCGCAAATCCAGATCCTGCAGGGCATTGCTCATAAAGTCGGCGCCTACGAACGCGAACAGCCGTGGATTCAGATTGTAATCGTAGCGGATTCCTGACGTGATAATATCCGCGACTGTGCTGGGGGTAGCTAACTGATTCTCAGTATCGATCGAGGTCAAGTAGATTGTTATCTTGTCATTCACGGTGGGATGAATGGCATTGATACCCAACGCCAAGTTAGTGGTTTCGCTGTTACCGCGAGCCACCGAGAAGCCTACATTCACTCCGCCATTCCATCCGTGCAGTAAACCGGGGTGCAGCGACTTGTCGTAAGCGGCCTGCTCCGCATCATTCCGCATCAATACAACATTTCCCGCCGGAACTTCCACCGGACCAGACTTGGTAGCCACTTCGATTTTTCCGTCCTTCTCATTCACCGGCCCGACGACGGTTTTCTTGTCGGATGTGCTGACATGTAATTCCTCATCAGTCGTGATCTTCGTGATCACCTTGAAATCGAGAGAGACGTCTCCCGCATAGTCCGTATGGAGCACCAGAGTTTTGCCATCGGACTTCACGATCTTGCCGCTCAGGTGGTCACCATTCTTCAACGTGATCTGATCGGCAAACACTGCCTGCGCGACTGCCAAAACTAAACCGAGGACAACAACCTTGCCTTTAAGCAACACTTCTACCTCCAGCTTCCAGAGAAGTTTTCACAGCTTCAAATGCTAAATAAGGTGGCCCGGAACTACGGAATAAGACAGGAAATGGCGACAAAACGGCGGCTGCATCTTTAATTTGAGGTTAGAGACCGCCAGTCTAGCGCTCAGGCTTTGGGCTCTTTGGATTCAGTAGTCTTGGCCTGCTCGGTTGGAGCCGCGGCACTATCCTTCATGCCCTCTTTTAAGGCACGAATTCCCTCACCCAAACCCTTGCCGAGTTCAGGCAATTTCTTGGGACCAAAAACCAGCAAGGCGATCGCAAAGATGATGATCAGGTGCGTCGGTTGAAATAAACCTTCAAGCATAGGAACCTCCAAAGACACCACAACCTAGTAATACGTTACCGGACGAACACGGGGAAGTCAAACGCACCGGCGTGGGTCAATTTGAGCCGAAATTTTTGCCCGCTTGAAACTTTTTTTTAGCTCACATCTCTGATCGGGAATGCGACCCCGCAACCGAAGGCGGGACTATGCTTCGGCAACCCTTCCGCCGGTTCAGCGCTCGCAAATTTGTTGCACCATAATGAGGATGCACGAATGACTAGCAAGATGCTTTTCCTGTTGTCCGCTGCTTTGGCGATTGGCACAGTACTGCCAACCCTTAGCAAAGCTGAAACCGATGCCGCCGGCGCCGTATTCGTCATGACGAATGCAGCTAGCCACAATGAAATTATTGCCTACCACCGACACGAAGATGGCTCGTTACAAGAAGTAAATCGTTTTCTAACTGGAGGCCGGGGCAGCGGCGGGATCGGTGACCCCCTGGGATCCCAGGGATCTCTCACGCTTAGCCGAGATCACTCACTGCTATTTGCGGTAAACGCTGGCAGTGGCGAGATTTCCGTGTTTCAGGTCCTGGGGTCCAGTCTGATTCTTGTGGACAAGTCGCCTTCCGGTGGCGCCGCGCCAGTTGCGGTGGCCCAGCTCGGAAGCCTCGTCTACGTGGTGAACGAGGGCGCCGCCAGCAACGTGGTGGGCTTTCGTCTCGGCGCGAATGGGCATCTAAGACAAATTGTCGGCTCCAGAACTTTTCTCTCCACCGCCAATTCGGGACCTGCATCGTTGTCGTTTAGCCCGGACGGCCAGTTCCTTTTGGTAACCGAAAAGCTAACCAATAGCATCGACGCCTTCCATGTTCAAATCGACGGCACGCTGGCCCCGATCACTGTCAACCCGAGTGCTGGTGCCGGTGCGTTTGCAGTGCTGTTTGCGCCGAACGGTACGGCACTTGTCGTCGGAACCGGACCTGCGGGAGAAACCAACGCATCCACTCTCTCCTCCTACTCAGTTGTTGCCAATGGGACCCTCTCTTCGATCAGCACCAGTGTTCCGACTTTGGGAGCGGCGGCGTGCTGGCTTGCGGTCACCCCTAACGGCCGCTTCGTTTACGCCGCCAATTCTGGTTCGTCCACGATTGCAGGGTTTGCGCTGAGCTCAACCGGAGTCTTGACGTCTTTACCGGGGACGCTGGTGGGAACGCTGCCAACGGGGAGCACGAACCTCGACACTGCCATCAGCTCGGATGGCAAATTTCTCTTTACTCTAAACTCAGGTACGGGCACGGTAGGTATCTTTGGAATCAATCAAGACGGCACACTTACCAACCTCGGCGATGTCGGCGGATTGTCTGCAGATGACGGTTTCAACGGCATAGCGGCAAATTAAAAAAACGGGCTAGGCGTCCCGCTTCTCGCGCTTTTCGGGAAGCGGGACTTTTCGCTGTGCTCGCCAAGTTCGCTGTTCGATTTTACAAGCATTCTTTCGCTTCTATGAATTTGAACCCTGCCTGTAGTGTGCCCAAACAAGTCCTTGACGAGCCGACACCCTCATAGATGACCCACTACCCCCTGTCCCTCCAGCCTATTACTTCCGTGATCTTACCTCGGGTTCTAGTGCCACGGTAATGTGAGATCGGCGGTAGGACGACCGCGAACCGCTCAGCAATCAGCGCGACCATTGGGTTATCCATTGGCGTAAACCAGCAAGCCGAACCGTTGCCCGGAGATTCGAGTGAAGCGCAAGGGCCTGTCAGTTTTTTTGTTTCTCTTTTTTCTGTTTCCCTCAGTGGGTTCGCTGGCTGCCCATTCCAGCGAAAGCCAGCCGTTAAACGTCGTCCAGTTGACGGCCTGGCTTACGGCGGGCGTGCCCAGCAGCCGCCTCGTCCGCATTATTCAAGAGCGCGGAATTACCAGTACGCCGGGCAAGGAACAGATTCGCCAACTTGAATCGGCCGGCGCCGATCCAAGTCTTCTCCGCACGCTGAAGAGCGTGAAGCCATCGCGTGCTACCGGATCCTCAAGCTTCGAGACTTCGAAGTCTGACGTTCCCGAGACTTTGCTGCGCGCTCTCGCCGATGCTCACGCTCACCGCTTCCACGAAGCCGAGTTGGCTTTGCGCCAGGCCTTAACCTCGGATTCCGACAATGCCGCACTGCACTTTGCCTTGGGCGCAATGCTTCGCCAACAGGAACGCTGGGATGACGCCTTCGACGAAGTTACGCGCTCGACCGAACTGATGCCCGATTTTCCCGAGAATCACAGCAGCCTGGCGTACATCTTCTACCGTCTCGATGACGGCCCCAACGCGATCGCCGAGGCGCGCACCGCCCTTAGCATGGATCCTCAAAACGCGGAGGCTTACCAATTTCTTGCGCTTGGTCTTTACTCCAACGGGCAATACGAGGCGGCGGTACATGCTTTTCTCGAATCGCTCGCCCGCGACGACAAAAACCCAGACAGTTATTACGACCTCGGCATCACCCTGCACGCAGCCGGGAACCTGACCGGCGCCATCGACGCCTATCGCAAGGCGATCCATCTTAATCCCGTGTTCTGGCAAGCCCACTCTAATCTGGGGATGGTTTTGCACGAACAAAACAAGCTGGACGAGGCCATCGGCGAATATCGGGAAGCCAAGCGCCTCGCGCCGCAGGATGCCGCCATACGCAACAACCTGGGCAACACTTACTGCGATAAGGGCGACTTCGAGTCAGCCATGCTCGAGCTGCGAGAACTCTATCGCCAGCATCCCGAATGGCAGCAGGGACACACTTGCCTCGCCCGCGCTTACATGTCAAAGAAGGACTACGGCAGCGCGGTCAATGAGCTGCAGCTATCCGTGCTCCAGAACCCCACTAGCTCCGCCGAGCACCGCATCCTCGGCGAAGCCCTGTTGATGGATGAGAAACTGGAAGATGGGGTGCGCGAGCTGCGCCTTGCAGTTGCGCTCAATCCCGACTCCGACACTGCCCACCAAGCCCTGGGCGCAGCCTTGTTCCAGCAGCAACAACTGCCCGCGGCAGAAAAAGAATTTCGCGAGGCGCTTCGTCTGAATGGTTCTCCCGACAACCACTATTCTCTTGCGGCGTGCCTGACGACGATGGACCGTTACGAGGAAGCTTTATCGGAGTTGGAGACCGCGACGCGCCTCGATCCCGAGCGCCAGCTTTACCGCGCCCGCCGCGATGAACTCCTGAAATTGATGCAAGAAATGAAAAATTAAGAAAATGGCAAGGAAATGTGAAAGAACCGAATTCGTGGTAACCGGCCGCTGGGACAGTACAGGCCACTGTACTCCGGTTATTTTCGGCCGGAAAGTGAGCCTACTTACACTGAAAAGCAGGCGGCCCTGCCCGTGCCAGCGACGCACCCGCTCCGCGCCATACATGAAGGGAATTTGATTATGGAATTGACTCAGGCAACATCGTCACGAGCCGCCAAAGCGACTTCTTCCTTGCTTCAGCCCGAGATCAAGCTTCGGGGTGATGCTCAAAGCGATGTTCAAAATAATGTGCCAAAAGTGCGCAGTGATCTTCGCAACGCCGTCCGCAGCGGAGCCGACGCGTCGCACAAGTCCTCAGGCTTTGGTTTGCCCTGCGCCAATTGCCGTCTCTACTACCCCGCCAGCCTCGACGCCTGCCCAGCTTGCAATAGCAAAGAGAGGGTTTCGCCAGTTGTAACGCGGACGATTCCAGTACCGCAACCAGCGACTGACCCTGAAGCCGACGCTGCCATGCTCGAGCAACAGAGAGAGGCGTTTCTCAAGGAGTTCAAGTCCCAGCTTTTCGCGACGGATGGGGATGTTTCCGATGCACCAGCGGGCTGCACACTGGGAGAGCATCGGGGCGAAACGGCCGAAGCGGCCTCAATCTGTAGGCCGTGCTACGACCGGCTGCAGGAGCGCGTGGACGTGTTTGAAGCCGCCTTGCACATCGATCTTAAGGAGGCGGCGCAAATTATCTACGACGCCGTCTGGGCCGATCCCTCCGACCCGAACAAGACCTACACCAATGCGGCCAGTGCGCTGCTTACCGAACTGCGCAAGCGTTCAGGAGCGTCGAGCCTGCTTGGCCCGTTCCATCCCCTGGGAAACTGAGATGTGCAAAGCTTAGATGCCCTTGTGGGGACAGCCGCCCCCGGCTGTCCGTGGAGCGAAGCTCGACTGCGTTCTCTATCCCAGGACGTTCAGGCCGCTCTTGCTTCCATACACACCTTCCAGAATAGAATTCGTGAGGTCAGCGCCGCTGGGTGAATTGCCGGAGTTCAGCGTGCTAAGCAACTCTTCAACCAATTGCACAGATTGGGAGGCGGCGTTGGCCTCGTTGATCTGCGCTGGCGAGGCTGAATTTTTCAGATCGCCAAGAACCGTCGCAAACGCCGACTGGGCCGTGGATAGGTCTCCCGCGCTCAGTGCGCTGCCAAGCGCTGTCAAATCGCTGGTGAGTTGAGAATTGCTCAAGAGACCGCTTCCACTGGCCGTCGCCGAGTTTTGCAAGACATTCTGCAAAGCCTGAAATGCTGACTGAGCACCGTTCAGATCGCCCGACCCAAGGTTGTTTTGCAGAGCCAGCAAGGCCTGCTGCTGAACGGAACTGCCGGAGGAGAACACGTCCTGACTGAGACCGGCTGCCGAAATCGAACCCACCGTCATTGATCCTCCTTGGCGAGTTACCACTTATCAGGTCTATCGGCACTTTCAGCAAGAACTTGAGAATGGCTGGAGCACAGGCGGATGTTCCTGGCGAATGCAGAATGACCGTCGGAAACCTATTGGCTTTTCCGGTTTACTCCGGCTTCAGCGATACCCATTTCTTTCCGGCGTATAACCGGTAGGCGCCGCCGTCCTCAACGATCTTGAGGGGGACAGCCCGCTTCAACTCCGCATCGGTCGCGAACGGTACGCTCAATTTGTCTTCGTTGGCCACATCCATAACGAGGAATTTGTCAGCCGTAAAGCCGAAGCCGTATTCTCCCGGGGGCAACTCCGCGTCCCCGATCGCCAGCTTAGACTCGGTGACGAGCATGCCCTGATATTTCTGCTGAATCGCCGTGGAGTATCCCGAGGCATCTACCAGGGCGGCAAATGTGATCTTGCCGTCGCTCATTTGAAATCCCGCCGCGTTTCGCAATTGGGCGGGAGCCTTCTGTCCACGAAAGAAGAACTCGGACGGCACTACATTCTTAAGCTCGTCGGCGCTCAGCAGGTGCTGCGAAACTTTTTCCGCCAACGCGGAGGTTAACAGCATAACCAGAAGAGTCGCAAATGTTCCTAACCGCATCTTATTCAATGGCATGTCCTCGGCATTATGCATTAAGGAAACACACAGGAAATCTAGTCTTTTCGGCCAACGGGTGCAAACGAGTTTTAAGACGAGTAGCAAGAATTGAGATCCCGACGAATTCAATTTGCCCGCAAGATTCGGATAGTCCGCTCGCCTGCTCTGCCGTAATCTCTGGCTATCATGACTACGACAAACATGACTTTCCCAATGACGGCCGCGAATGCCATACTCGCAGAGGAAATCCCCGGCGATATGCCGGGCGCGCAGCTCAACTCGAAGCCAGCGAAGGATCAGATGGTCGCGGGTCAGCAAGGCGAGGATCATCAAGGTGAGGATCAGGCCAACAACAATCGGCGCTGGGACTCAGTCGTCGCGCGCGATACGGCCCACGACGGAGAGTTCGTCTTCGCCGTATCCACCACTGGCGTGTATTGCCGGCCCTCGTGCCCAGCCCGCCGTCCGCGGCGCGAGAATGTGAAGTTCTTCTCGCGTCCCGAACAGGCCGAGCAAGCTGGCTTTCGCGCCTGCCTGCGTTGCCGGCCGAGGTTGATCAGCGGCCATCCGCAATCCGACTTTGCGAAAGAGATTTGCCGCTACATTGAGCAACACCTCGACGAGCCAATCACGCTGGGGCGACTGAGCAAGACATTTCGGCAAAGCCCGTTCCACTTGCAGCGCCGCTTCAAGGCCGCGCTCGGCATCACTCCGCGCGAATACGCTGACTCGTGCCGCCTGCGCCAGCTCAAACGCAATCTGCAGGCCGGAGACAACGTGACGCGCGCCATGTATGACGCCGGTTATGGTTCCAGCAGCCGCCTTTACGAAAAGACATCGTCGCAACTGGGCATGACGCCAGACAAATATCGCCGGGGCGCCATTGCCGCCACGATTCGCTACGCCGTCTCTGATTCGCCGCTCGGACGCATGCTGATCGCGGCCACCGACAGGGGAATCTGCTCGATTCAGTTCGCCAGTTCCGATGGCGAGCTGCTCGAAGGCTTGAAGCGAGAATTTCCATTTGCCGTGCGCAAACCCGACGAGGGCGCATTACAAGCCTGGGTGGAAACCTTGCTCTCGAAGATGACCGGCAAAGAACTGAACGCCGCTCTGCCCTTGGATATCCGCGCCACCGCATTTCAGCGGCGCGTATGGACTTATCTGCAGTCGATTCCCTTCGGCGCGACGCGGTCGTACCGCCAGGTGGCGAAAGCGATTGGCCAGCCCACCGCGAGCCGTGCGGTCGCGCGCGCATGTGCTACGAATCCAGTTGCAGTGGCGATTCCATGCCATCGTGTGGTCCGTGAAGACGGCAAGGAAAGCGGCTATCGCTGGGGCATGGAGCGCAAGAAGACTCTGCTGGAAATGGAGCACCAAGGGCTGTAGCGAGGCCCGCGACGCATCCAGATCAAGTCAGTTCGAGACTAATTATAGGATCCTCACGCGCCTTGCCCACCTTCCGGCGTCCGAAGGTGGAGCACCAGCTTGCGTCCTCTAAAGTCTGCCTCCCTTCTAGCCGAAGATGTTTCTGAGGCTCTCTGCATGACTCTTAAGACGAAATTCCGCTTGATGATTGCGGTTTCTGCCGCCGGGCTGCTGGCAGTTGCCGGTTTTTGGATTCGGGGTCAACACTCCAGCATGCTTTCTGAAAAGCTGCAAAAAACGAAAAACTTGGTGGAAGTGCCCTATTCCATAATCGATCAGCAATACCAACTGGAGAGGGAAGGAAAGATCAGCCGGGTCGAGGCGCAACGGCACGCGCTGGAAGCCATTCGGCCGATGCGATATGAGGGGAGCAACTACTTCTGGATCAATGACGAGCATCCGACGATGATTATGCATCCCCTCAAACCCGAGCTGGATGGGACCGACCTCACCTCTTTCAAAGACCCCTCCGGCAAAGCACTTTTTGTTGAGTGCGTGAAGGCGGCGCAAGCCTCCGGTGGCGACTACGTCTACTATCTCTGGCCGAAGCCGGGGAGGGATCAGCCGGTCGCCAAACTTTCCTTCGTCAAGCGTTTTGCCCCTTGGGGCTGGGTGATTGGCACGGGAATTTACATCGATGATGTGGACACGGCCTGGCGGCAGAGCGCCCTAGCTGCAGCGGCGCTCGCCCTCATTTGCCTCGTGCCCCTGGTGGTGGTGTCGATGGCCACGTCGCGCTCGACGTTCCTGCGTTTGGGCGAGATGGTGGAGCGATTCAAGGATGTCGCGGAAGGGAAGGGTGACCTGACCAAGCGGATTCCGATTGCCAATCACGATGAAATCGGAGAGCTGGCCAAATGGTTCAACGTTTTCCTGGACAGGCTGCAGGACATGATCAAGTCCATCGCCAGCGCAACGCACCAGGTGAGCGGCGCCAGCGAGGATGTGTCCAACACCAGCCAGCAGATCTCCGCCAATTCCCAGGAAACTTCCGCCCAGGCCGAAGTGGTTTCCAAGGCGGCGGAGGCGGTCAGCCAAAATTTGCAAACCGTCGCCACCGGTGCCGAAGAGATGGGTGCCAGCATTCGGGAGATCGCCAAGAACGCCACCGAGGCAGCCAGGGTTGCAAGCTCCGCCGTGAAAGTTGCCGGGACCGCCACAGCTACCGTGGCCAAGTTGGGCGAGTCCTCGGCTGAGATCGGCCAGGTAATCAAGGTCATCACTTCGATCGCGCAACAGACGAACCTGTTGGCCCTCAACGCCACCATCGAGGCTGCCCGCGCGGGTGAGGCGGGCAAAGGCTTTGCTGTGGTGGCCAACGAAGTGAAGGAACTAGCCAAAGAGACCGCCAAGGCCACGGAGGACATCAGCCACAAAATTGAAGCCATTCAGACCGACACCAAAGCCGCGGTGGCCGCCATCGCATCGATCAGTGAAGTGATTGACCAGGTGAACGGTATCTCGAGCACGATTGCGACGGCGGTGGAAGAGCAGAACGCAACGACTAACGAGATGTCACGCAATGTCAGCGAAGCGGCCCAGGGTAGCGGCGAGATCACCAGTAATATCGCGGGAGTGGCGCAGGCGGCAGAAAGCACGTCGCGGGGAGCGACGGACACACAACAGGCGGCGCAGCAGTTAGTGGAGATGTCGGCACAACTGCGCAATCTTGTGGAGCAATTCAAGACGGGCGCAGAGCAGGGGGGCAGCGGCCACTCGAGCGCCGCCTCCCGGTCTCTGGATTTTGCCGCGGTCAAGACGGCGCACCGCAGTTGGCGGCTCAAGCTGCGCAACTTTCTGGACGGTCGAGACAACATCGCGGCCGAACGACTCGCGTCCCACCATGACTGTGAGCTGGGCAAATGGCTTTACGCCGACGGAGGCGCGGCCTATGGGCACTTGCCTGAATTCCAGGAACTGGAAAAGGTCCACAAGGATATGCACAGCATGGTCAAGGAAGTGGTCGAACTGAAAAACGCGGGGAAGACCACGCAAGCTGAGCAGCGTTTTTTGAAGGTGGGGCAGAGCGCCGACGAGGTCGTCGCCCGGTTAACCAAATTGGAGACCATGGTTGCCCAGTCGCAGACTCAGGACAGAGCCATGGCCGCAGGGGTCTAGCAACGATTCCCTGTAGCGCGTGGCGTATGGTGATCAGGCGCCGCGGCGGTTGCGATCCCATGCCATCGCGTGGTCCGCGAAGACGGCACGGAAAGCGGCTATCGCTGGGGCGTGGACCGCAAGAAGACGCTACTCGAGATGGGAAGCCAGGCACTGTAAGAGCGCTCATATTTTCCACATTTACTGCGGAGTTTGCTGTCGCGAACACCTGCATCGTAGAATCGTGCAATGGTCGGTCGTTCCGTTCTGCGTTCCATCTATCGCTCGATTCCGCCATCTATGGTGCGTTTTGGCTATCAGACCATCGCCGTTGCGCGCACTCTTCGTGAAGAACCTCTCCGGCAGAGCGTTTTCGGCGAGAAGGCCTATTTCGTCCCGCCACTCTACTTAATGGAGGATGGCGCCAGAGACTATAAAGAATTCAAGCAGAATGGGCTGGATGCTTTCCAACGATTCCTGTCACTTGGTCTTAAACCCAGCGACCGAATCCTGGATATCGGCAGCGGTGTGGGGCGCAAAACCCTGCCATTATTCGATTACATAACCATCGGATCGTATGAAGGCATAGATCCGATCGCAAAACAGGTGAAGTGGTGCACCCAGAGAATCACTTCCCGCTATCCTAATTTTCGGTTTCAGCAAATCGATGTCTGGAGCAAGCACTACAATCGGGCCGGTAAGATCAAACCATCCGAATACAGATTTCCTTTCGCCGATGCCGAATTTGATTTCGTGGTTATGGGGTCGGTCTTCACTCACATGTTTCCCGAGGATGTTGATCACTATATCGGAGAGATCTCGCGAGTGCTCAAGGCTGGTGCGCGGGGATGGATTACGTTTTTCCTGTTAAATGATGAGTCGTTAGCTGCCATTTCAGCGGGGCGGTCTACACAAAGATTAATACATCAGGTCGAAAAGGACTCCCGGGCCGATAACCCCAACCGGTTGGAAACTGCCATAGGGCATTCAGAACAAGTAGTGTTCCGCATGTTTGCGCAGCACGGCATTCGCGCGGAGGTCGCTGAATATGGCTCCTGGTGCGACAGGGAGTCTGATTACTATCAGGATGTTATCAAAATCACCAGAACTTAGCTTCTCAATTCGAGAACGATTCCGGTGCGGGCCTAAGAGCTAGCCGATCCAGGTTCAGTCCGAGCCTGCTTCACTATCACCCAGTTAAGTAATGCCAGGGCGATCGTTGCCACCAGAATCAGCGACTGTCCAAAATCCGCGCGCGTTACCAGGATCAAGCAGAGGATCACGCCCACTACGGCAAAGAAATTTCCAGCGGGCAGGCGGAACATTGCGCTTGCGCCTTGGGGTTGCTTGCGTCGCAGCACGGGCAGGGCTGCGCAGCCGACACTGTAGTAGAGAAGCCGGGCTACTGCCGAGAGCGTCACATTCCATTTGAAGTCGCCGATCAGCGCTAATCCCCAGACCATGGCCGCGAAAACTAGGATCGAGACGTACGGCGTGTGAAAGCGCGGATGGACAGCGGCGAAGGCTTTGGGGAAGTCTCCCTGCTCGGCGAGGGCGAAGGGGACGCGCGGCATGGCAAGAATTTTCGCGCTGAGATACCCGTAGAAAGAGATCAGCGCGCCGACGGCAACCAGCTCGCCGCCAACGGGCCCAACCGCTAGCCGCGCTACATCGGCCAGCGGGCGCTGGCTGTGCACGGCGTCGGGCAGGACTCCGACAACCACCCACTGGATTAGGGCATATATCACCGTGCACAGCAGCAGCGCCGTAAAAAGCGCGAAGGGAGCGTCACGGCGAGGATTTTTCGCTTCGCTCATTGGGGCGAGCGCTGTCTCAAAGCCGCCATAGGCGAAAACCAGAAGCAGCAAGGCTTTCATCCATTGGTTAGTTCGAGGTAGAACAACCGAAGCAGTCGCACCTTCCCAATGATGCCTGTGAAGCACAAACAGACCAAGGGCGATTACGGCAAAGAGTGGCACAAGTTTGGCGGCTGTGAACAGGTTGCTGACCCGCGCTCCAGCCCGCACTCCACGGACGTTGATGAAAGCCAGCACCCCGATTAGCAGGGTCAGGATAAGGGCGCGTGGCAGCGGATCTTTCGCGTGCGGAAAAAATTCGCCCAGATAGATCACAAACAAGTTGGCATTGGCGGCGGGCGCAGCCAGTTGTCCAACCCAGAGCATCCATGCGGTTTGAATTCCCATCATGCGCCCGAACGCAACGCGAGCGTAGAGGTAGGGTCCGCCAGCTTCCTGGAAGCGCGACGCAACCTCTGCGAAGCAGCCGATGATCACGCTCATTCCAGCGCCGGCTGCGAGCACGGCGTAGGGACTATAGCCGCCGATGAGAGCCGCCACCGTTGAGGGCAAGCCAAACACGCCGCTGCCAATGATGGAGTTCACCACCAGCGCGACCAGGCTCCAGCGGCCGATCGCGCGAACGAGTTCGTGGCGAGACGGGTTTGCCGGAGTGGATTCCATCAACGCGCGTTTGTATCACAAATCTCAGACCACGGCGCAACCGGCTTTAGCGTTGGCGCACGCAGGGAATAGTGACCTTGGAACAAGCGAGGATTGCACTATTGGCTCCGGCGGGGGAACTCCGCGGTCGATCGGAACCTCTGCGTGACGGGAGGTGAGCGAGCGTGGCGTGAAAACCCTTGCCAATAGCGGGTTTCGGCGCCATCGATGGCTTAGGTTACTTTTTCAGACCAAGGTAATCGCTTGAATTACCAAAGCGCATGATCGTGGGACATCTATCCGCTTCCTACTGCCGATGAGATGTTCAAACGGCACGCAGATAGTCGCTAATCCATGGGGATCAATTCAGAGATGGACGACCTGCACACACGAATGATGCGCATCACCGAAGATCTGCGGGTAATCCAGCGGGAGCTTAACTGTGCCGCCATGCAAGCGCCCAGCGACCCGGAATTGATGGAGGCCTTGAGCGCCCTGCCCGAGACGGAAGCCATCCAGACTCTGTGCAAGTCGCTCGACCAGATGCGCCACTTTCTGTGGTTCTACACCCAGGTGATGAGCAACGAGCCTGAACTGGGCGACAAACTGCGTCAATCGAATGCGTCCAAGACGGTACAAGATGGCAAGGTAGACACGTCTTTCCTCGATCAACTGAGTCGATCCGATGAGGCCATGCTGCTGCGCTACCTGGCCGAGGCCAAGGAACGCAAGCCGAATTAGGTCAATCCTATAACTATTACGTTAACAGCGTAGAGACATAGCTTTGCGACGTTGTTCCAGAAGACGCCGCAAACCGCGCTAGAAGCCATCACCGCGAACCATTGTTTTCCTCACCTCTCCATTTCCGCTCAGCACAATGATGTTGGCCTCCGCGCCCTCTATCAGCTGACCGTGATGCGCGAGGCCAACCGCGCGCGTGGGATTAAGGGTGGCGGCGCGAACCGCATCCTGCAGGCTCCAACCAGCGAATTCAGTCACGTTTCGGACCGCGCGGTCCATGGTCAGAACACTGCCGGCGAGCTTTCCATCCATCGTGCACTTCCCGTCTTTGACCTCGACCTGTATGGGGCCGAGCTGATAGGTGCCATCCGGCATGCCGGCGGCGGCTGTGGCGTCGGTGATGAGCACGGAGCGCTCGAGTCCTTTGGCCCGCAAGAAAAGCTGCACGACTTCGGGTGCGAGATGAATTCCGTCGGCAATAATATCGGCGGTGAGCTGCTGGTCAACCAGCACTTCGCCGAGGATGCCAGGATCGCGATGATCCAACGGCCGCATGGCGTTGAAGGTGTGAGTGGCATGGCGTGCGCCAGCCTGCACTCCTGCGCGGGCAGCATCCAGCGTAGCGTCCGAGTGTCCGATGCTGACGCAGACGTTGCGGCGCGCCGCCTCGGCAATCACTTCTAGTGCACCAGGCAGTTCGGGGGCAATAGTTATCATGCGCACGTGGCCGCGGGCCGCTTCCCAGAGGCGTTCAAAAATTTCCAGCGTGGGCTCGACCAGGAATTCCGGGGGATGGACTCCACGACGTTTGTGACTGAGAAACGGACCTTCCAGATGGATGCCGAGCGGCCGGGCCTGCACGCCTCCACCATTGCTCGCAGATGAATCCTGAGACGCCTCGATGGCATCGGCCATGCGTTCCAAAGCTACACAGGTCTGGTCGAGCGGCGCAGCAACAGTAGTGGGGAAATAGCCGGTGACGCCATGCTTCGTCAGGAAGTTGTTGAGGTGCGGTAAGTCTGTAATCGCAGCCCGCATTACATCGAGGCCGGCGCCGCCATGCATGTGAATGTCGACAAATCCTGGAGCCAGAATGGCATCGCCGAGATCGTCCGTAAAATTATGGTCCGTAAAATTAATGACGGTCGCATTCCGTGGAATCTCTTGCTCCGCCCGCGAGGAGACCGCGGAGATTACTCCATCTTCGATAAACAGAAGCGGATCCTCTATTACTTCCTGTGGCGTGTACAGGCGATTAGCGCAGAGGACGATCATATTTTGCGGTGGATCGAGTCGCGTTGAAACAGGCCTCTTCAGTGTAGCGGAAAAGTGATTTAGCAGAGAGATACAACAGCGGGAACTCGCCGACGACTTCATAAAAAAACTCAGCGGGAATCGGAAAAGCCCGTCCGCCTTGAAGTCAAAACCCGCAAGAGCCACCAAGCTCGCGATGTTATAATCGTTGTGCTTATTGAAAAACTGCGCGGGTGAAGGTGTTCCCTGTAGGCACCCGCAGCATCGTCGGGGAGTGGCTCAGCCTGGTAGAGCACCTGGTTCGGGACCAGGGGGTCGGAGGTTCAAATCCTCTCTCCCCGACCAATCTTTCTCTGTCCGTTCCGGAGACATAGGTAACAGAACGTTCCGGAGACATAGGTTACACTTTTGGCCCGAAGGGGTTCTGCAGGGGCTGCAGGGTTTTTTCCTCCAGATCAATATAGCCGAGATCGTAATTCATAAAACTGACGAGCCAAATGCCGTCGTCAACTTCTTTGACTCCGAGGGCCTGCCCGGCGAGCGATACGCTGAGGTTGATTTTCTTGTTGTACAGGCAAAGACGTCCGCAGCTGGTGACCATGACGGTGCGATCGTGGAACGGGTAGTGGGGATCGGGGATACCGAGATAGGGGCGAGAAGAAGCAGAATAGACTTCGACCGGGCATTTCATGGCGAGCGCTTCATGGGGTCTTTCGTGATTGAATTCCTCCAGGAAGGCGTCGAACTTGGCTTGCTGCTGCAGGAGGTTGGCGCCCGCCGGGCGGGTGGCTTCTTTCTTCAAAGTGAGATGCATGCGCTCATGCCGTCCGTTCTGCTGAGGATGGCCGGGACGGATCCGCTCAATGGAGATTCCTAACCGCAGCCACCATACCGAAAGCTTAGAGAGCTGAAACAGGCCATGAGGAGAGGCGAAGGGAACGCCGTTGTCGGAACGGATGGCCCGGGGCAAGCCGCGTTCGTGGAACAGGCGCTCGAAGGCGGGAAAGGCGAGTTCTTGCCGATTGGATTCCAGCGCTTCACACAGAAGAAGGAAGCGGGAAGAATAGTCGGTAACGGTCAGCGGATAACAATAACGTTTATTGCTCAGCTGAAACTCGCCCTTGTAATCGGTGCACCAAAGATCGTTGGGATGCAGGCCCTCGGACAAGGGCGTGCCTTCAGCTCGACCGCGGCGCCGCCCCATGGACTGGACCAGACCATGCCGATCCAGCACCGCGTGAACGGTCGAGGCAGCGGGAGTCTTGATGGCATGCGGCAGGCGCCGCAAGAGACGCTCGCGGATTTTGCGCGCGCCCCAGTGAGGCTTCTCTCGTTTGGCGCTCACGATGGCCGCCTCGACTTGCTCGGGTAACCGGTTGGCATAGCGGAAGGGCCGGCGATCTCGGTCACTTAGCCCTTCCAATCCGCATTGCTCGTAACGCTCAAAGATCTTGTAGCCGGTCTTGCGTGATATGCCGAACTCTCGACACAGCGCAGCCATCGTCTCGCCGTCCTTGAGCCGGATCACAAACCGCATTCGTTCGTCCATCACAGAACTCTCCTTCCATGGCATCCCCTCTCCGCCCCCTTCGGGCCGAAAAGTGTAACCCATGTCTCCGGAACGTTCTGTTACCTATGTCTCGGAACGGACACCTCCCCGTAAAGAGATCCCCCTTACTTTTTATGAGTTTCACGCTGGGGTAAAACCTCCTGCGGCTAATTGGACCCTCCTTATCGTGGTCCAGCACTACCCTGCGGTGTTGTTACACCTCCACGACCCTGATACGCTGATGGACGAAATTAATTGAGCATCACGGGTACCGCGGCTACGCGCGACCGCATGGATGAAAAGAGGAAGCATGCTTTCAAATAAGGTTAACCGCCGGTTTGGAGTATTCGTAGCTATGATTATGCTTACAACAACCATGTTTGCGAAGACTCGCGTTTCCAGGCAATCATTTGGGAGCACCGCGGAAGGGACGGCGGTAGATCTTTATTCGCTGAAGGATGGAAAGGTCGAGGCCGGCATTATTACCTACGGAGGGATTGTCGTGTCCCTCCGCACACCGGATCGCAACGGCAAGCTTGACGACGTGGTGCTGGGTTGCGACTCGGTCGAGAAGTACATCGCGCAGACTGCACACTTTGGCGGGATTATTGGCCGCTACGCAAATCGGGTTGCGCATGGCACCTTTCAACTCGATGGTCACACGTATTCGATCCCCAAGAACGATGGCGACAATGCTCTTCACGGCGGAACGCGAGGGTTCGACAAAGTGGTGTGGGCGGCCAAACCGATTTCGGATGGCGTCGAGCTCTCTTACGTGAGCAAAGACGGCGATCAGGGTTTTCCCGGCACCCTCACTACTGTCGTGCGGTACACCCTGAGCGGAGGCGCTTTGCGAATTGAGTATTCGGCGACCACCGATAAGGATACTGTTCTCAACCTGACCAACCATTCTTATTTCAACCTGGCCGGCCAAGGGAACGGTGACATTCTAGGGCATGTGGTGAAGATCGATGCTTCGCGCATCACACCGGTGGATGCGAATCTTATTCCTACCGGAGAGCTGAAGCCGGTCGAAGGCACGCCATTCGATTTTCGCACGCCTCACGCGATCGGGGAGCGGATCGAAGCAGACGATCCTCAATTGCGACTCGGCCACGGCTACGACCACAACTTTGTGCTGGATCATGCGCCGGGGCAGTTGGCGGAGGCGGCTGAAGTGTACGAGCCGACTACAGGGCGAATTCTGCGCGTGACGACCACCGAGCCCGGGGTTCAGCTCTATACGGGAAACTTCCTCGACGGCTCGATCACAGGAAAAGACGGACGCGTTTACAAGCGACGGTATGCTCTTTGCCTGGAGACGCAACACTTTCCTGATTCGCCGAACCATCCCAGCTTCCCCTCGACTGAGCTGAAACCCGGCGAGAAGTTCCATAGTGTGACCGTGTATGAGTTCAGCGCGGGCACGCGATAAGGCAGGGCCGAGATGGAAAACCTCAGTGGCCGACTCTAGGCCAGGGCCGTTGCCTGCAGCTCGGAGACGACGGCCTCCAGATGGGCCAGCGTTTCCGCGACTGTGAGAGAGTACATTTCGCGGCCCAATCCCTCGCCCGACTCCAGTGCGGATTTCAAATAGTGCCCGGCAATCTCAACCGCTAGCGAATCCGTGATGAGCTTGCCGGTGCGTTTCTTGTACTCGACCCACGCCGGATGCGGCAGGGCTACCCAGACCGTTCGTCCATCCACCAGAAACTTGATGTCGACGGCATCGGCGTGCCGCGTGGCAATCGCGACGATCAGCGCTTGGTAGACGCAGTGAACTGGCTTCTTGGTCCAGCGGTCGATCGCAGTGAAATCCTCAAACATGGCTAGGAAAACTATAGCGGACGTATGCGGCGCGAGCAAATCGACGAATAGGGCCAGCCCATAGAACTTTTTCCTGGTGATTTCCTTAGGTTTTGAAGGGACTGAACCGGCGGGCGGACTATACGCGTCGTCACGATCATCAGGAAGCGGCTCCGGCCTCCGCCTTCGGCTTTCTCAGCGGCATTAGGGCGGGAATAGCACTTAACGATGTCCGAGACCGGGTGATCGACGGCTTCGTATACTACAGGTAGACATCTAGCTAAGTTCGGCGCGACGCCCGTACAGCGGTCCAACTAAGTTAGAGTCATCACTGGATACCTCGTACACGGCAATGTTGTATCTGTGTAAGTTAGCCGAAGGACACTATCCGGTCTAAGTCTAGCAGTTACAATAGTATTTACTTCTTTTGTAATAGGCTTCTCTTTCTTCGTACGACGCCACACTTACTTCGGTTATCTAGACTGCCTAACTCCTTCGCGGCCATACTTGTCGACAGTTCACCGAGGATGGAGTCAATCTTGAATTATTTCCTGAACTCCGAGGTCCATCACGGCCCGCACGCGGCCCGCTGCGGCCGCGCCCTCATTCTCTCCTTCTTCCTAATTTGCACTGTTTCGGGCCTGCTTGCCCAGACGCAAAGCGACCGCCCCGTGCCCATCCTGACCGGTAATGCCGGCTACTTTACGACCGAGGACGACGCGCAGTATGAGTTAGTCCCGGAAGTCAATCCGGTGTTACTGGTTCCCTTGGGGGACAAATGGCTGGTCGAGTCACGGGCGGAGTTCTATGGCGATTTCGAGCGGCCGAAGAACGGGCAACCTTACGGCGGACAAGTTGAGAAGCAGCTCGACTATCTGCAGGCAGATTACATTGCGAATCGCTATGTAACAGTCACAGCGGGTCGATTCCTGACCCCGTTCGGCATTTATAACGAGCGGCTCTACCCTATCTGGATTCGCGATCTGCATCAAGTGCCGCTGATTTTTCCGTTGGAGTCCGGCTCCAGCGATGGTGTCATGCTGCGTGGCGGTGTGCCGTTGACTTCGTGGGCAAACTTGAACTACGCCACCTATTTCTCGACCTTGACCACGAACCAGACGTTGGATTCCGACCGAGCAGCGGGCATGCGGACGGGCCTCTTTTTCACTCGCCCAAGAATTGAGGTGGGGGGCTCCTTTCGCAAGGAATTGATGGACGAGCGCCACAATTCATTCGGCTTCCATTTCGCCTGGCAACCGCCGCCGATTCCACTCAATCTACGGGCCGAGTACGCCAACTCAGAGTACGGCCGCGGCTACTGGGTTGAAGGCGCTTACCGGTTGAGCCAGATCTCGGTTTGGAACAGGGCGATGCGGCGCACCGAATTCGTGACCCGCATGCAGCAGTACTTTAGTGGAGACGAACAACTCGCGGACGAAGGAAGCAAATATAGTTTGCCGCACGGCGACACGCAGCAGCCGGATTTCGGCTTGAATTATTACCTGGCCGACGGGCTCAAGGCTTCCGCCAGCTACGCGCGCTGGCTGGGCAAGCACAACTGGAATACCTGGACTTTCGGCGTTGCCTGGCGCTTCGCCGTGCCCTTGGGAAGGGTGGGAGGCGAATGAAAAAGAAGATCGCCATGCTAACCGCGATTCCGATTCTGGCGTCGACGCTGTGGGCGGAGGGTCCGTCGAAGAACGATGCCTCCGCATCGGCGACAGTGACGACCAGCAGCGTGGATAATGCCGCCATGCGCATTGAAGGGGAGAAACGGTTCCGCACCAACTGTAGCCGGTGCCACGCCGCGCCGCATAAGTTTCCCCCACGAATGATGGCGACGATTGTGCGCCATATGCGGGTGCGCGCCACGATTACCGACGAGGATATGCGCTTCGTCCTTTATTACATGACGCAGTAGGCCCATCGTGAGCATTGCAAGAGATAGGAAATTCTGCCACACCCTGTGGATATGCGCCGCGATCTTTGCTGGTTTCTGTGCGAGTTTCTGGCTCCTGGCCGCTGATGCACCGCCCCATGTGATCGAGGTCTTGGCGGACAAAGATAGCCGCTACAAAATCGAGGGAGAGCGCACGCCGGAGATCACGGTGAAGGCGGGCGAACACGTTCTGCTGCGGATCACGGCGCGGCGCGGGAAATCGTGGAACCGGGATGGCACCATCCACGGATTCTCGCTGCTGCGGGCAAAAGACCGGTCGAAGGTTCCCGGCTGGGATTTGTTGCTCCGCCCCGGAGCGCAAGAGTTTCAATTGATCGCCCCGACCGAGCCGGGCGAATACGTAGTAGTTTGCACCGTGATTTGCAGCGAGGAACACGAAGGCATGCATATGAAATTGGTGGTGATGCCATGAAAGGGAGGAACGCGATGAGAACGATCGAGGCCTTGGCGTTAGCGACGGTGCTGGCGAGTGCTGCCGGCCATTTTGCCGCCGCGCAGGATGTCAAAACATTCAACGGCGTTATCTCCGACAGTCAATGTGCGCTCAATGTTCATTCCCTTACCCGATCACACCAGGAGATGTTGAAATCCAAGTCGATGGGGGGAACGCCTGCAGACTGCGCGCTCTTCTGCGTCGACCAGCATGGTGGAGTTTTCGTTCTGGCCCACAAGGACGAGGTCTATAAGCTCGACGATCAGAGGCTAGCCCGCGCCTTTGCCGCCAAGAACGTAAAGATCACCGGCACGCTGGATCCGGACAAGGACAAGAACACCATCCACATCATCAAGATTGAGGAAGAACGCTAGCCTGCAGTTCACAATTGAGGGGCCGCGGCCAGGACAGCGAAGTTACGCCTACGGGGCTTCGATCAGTTCCATCTTGCCGTCACGGGTGCGGTGCAGGATCATCACTTTGCCTTTGGGATCGCGGAAGACGAAGACGTCGCGGTCGCGGAAGTGGGCTTCTTTGATGGCCTCTTCGAGCGTCATGGGGCGCATCGAGACCGCTTCACTCGATCGAACCAAGTGCACTTCGGTAGTCTTGGCTACGGCGGGATAGCGGTGCACGGCGACGGGCACGGCTGTTTTTTCGGTCAATCCAACCTTTGTCTGCACGTCTTCGGGCTGCGGCTGCGGGGAGTGGCCATTCCACTTCTTCACTTCTTCGCTTTTGCGCGCTGAGCGTTTCTTCGACTGCCATTTAGTTTTGTATTTCACCGCCTGCTTTTCGAGGTGATCGATTGCCTGATTGATGGCGATGGTCATGTCCTTGGCTTGCGCCAAGCCGACTAGCGGGCCGTTGCGCGGACTGATGGTGATTTCAGCTTTGTGACGATGTTTCTCGACGGTGAGGATCACCTTGGTTTCAAATCTGTCGCCCAGGATTTTGCGGATTTTTGCGAGGCCAGTTTCTACTTCTTTACGGATGGCGGGAGTTACTTCGTAGTGCCTGCCGGTATATTCCACGTTCATGAGCGCCCCTCCTTAGGTTCTTGCTCGAGATAAATTGGGCACTGCATTTCAAGTTAGGAGTTCCAAGTCAGAATGCAAAAGTAAAATCAAAGTCAAAATCTTTGACCACTGGGATCACAGAGGTTCACAGAGCAAAGCCAACCCACGTCTTCGCGCGTTCTTACTTCTGCATTTTGATTTCTTACTTCTGACTTTCGCATTATTCCTTCACTCTGCGCTGATGGGTGCTGGGGATGCGCATGTCTTCACGGTACTTGGCCACAGTTCGGCGCGTGACCTGAATCCCTTGCGATTGCAGGATGCGGGTTAACTGCTCGTCGGTCAAGGGACGGTTGGGGTCTTCTTCTTCGATCAATTTCTTGACGCGGCGTTTAAGGATCAGGAGTGAGGTGTTGCCACCTTCGGGGCCTTGCACACTCTCGCTGAAGAAATATCGCAACTCGAATACGCCCTGCGGCGTGTGCGCATATTTGCTGGCCACGGCGCGGCTCACGGTGGAAGGATGCACGCCGATTTCTTCGGCGACCTCCTTGATCATCATGGGCTTCAGGTAGTCAATGCCCTTTTCCAGAAAATCATACTGCCTCGCCACGATGCAGTAACAGACCTTGGTGATGGTTTGCTTGCGCTGCTCGATGTTCTTGATGAGCTGGATGGCGCTCTTGTAGCGCTCTTTCACGTAGTCACGGGTATTCTTGTCGTTGGTTTCGCGAGTAAGCAGGCGCTTGTAAGCCGGATTGAGGCGAAGCTGCGGCAGGTCGTCGTCATTCATCAGAACCAGCCATTCGTCGCCATGCTTGATGAAAGCCACGTCGGGTTCGATCAGACGAGCCTGGACCTTGTTATATTGCAGGCCGGGGCGCGGATCGAGGGTGCGGATGTAGTCGATTGCCTGTTGCACGGCATCAGCGGGGCGTCCGATGGCTTTGGCAATTTCCTTGTGCTGTTTACTTTGGACGGCGCGCAGGTGTTGGTCGACGATGGCGATGGCATCCTGCAGGACCTGCGCAGTGCCGTTCCCGTTTTTCTCGCCATTCTTGTGGTGCGCGAGTTGTTGCTGGTGATGGCGCAACTGGCGGAGGAGGCATTCGCGCAGTTCGCGGCAGCCTACACCGGGAGGGTCGAGTTGGCGAACCACCTCGAGCGCTTCGTGAAGATCCGCAAGGGTGAAGCTGGCTTTGTAGACAGCGCGCTGAGTGGCGGCTGCGGCCTCGGGCGGCGCGGGCGGGATTGCCGACGCGGAATCTCCGTTGCGTGAGGCGAAACTTGCTTCTGCGAGCGAAGCTTCAGGCAGACTATCCAAGCCCCGGGAAGGATCTTTCGCCACGCCGTGAGAATCGGAAAGCTGCGACGGATTCAATTCCTCGCCGATCAGCTCATCCGAAGCATGGGGCGCAACGTCAGCGGCAACTGTATCGCTCGCGAGCTGCTCCGGACCCAACCCCAAGGCAACAGCCTCACTAACAATATTTCTTGCAGCAGCCGCGTCGGCTTCGGGAGGCGCAGGTGCTGCTACTCCCAACATCTCATCATCGCTGGCGATCAAGTAGCCATCTTCGTTTAGATTGCCGATGATCTGCTCGGCGGCGTCGCGGACTTCTGGCCGCAGGCTCAGGGCTCCCAACTGCCAGGCTAAGTGATCAGTCAGCGTGGTCGGCTTGGAGAGGAAGTTTTCAAACGACGGGCGCTCGATCTCTTCCATCTCGCCGCGAGTGCGGTATCCGGGATCGAGATAATCCTGGAAAAAGGATCCGAAGTCGATTTCTTCGAATGGATCTTTCTTCTCGGCGGTGATCGGAGCTTCTTCTGTGGAAGTCTTAGCAGGGCGATCGCGGTCTTCTTCTTTGCGGCCGACCTCATCGATCAACGGAACAGATTCTTCGAGCTCTTCGAGAACCGGATTCTCAACCATCTCGGAGTTGATCATGTCCTTGAGCTCAAGCTTGTTGAGCGCGAGGACAGAAACCATCTGCACCAAGCCCGGAGTAAGGATCTGGCGCTGTGACAGCTTGACGCTCAGTTTGTGCTGAAGTAGGACCATGTTTCAAAGTTTCAAGGTTACAAAGTTTCAAAAGACGCGCAGTCTCGGATCCTGCGCTTACTCCAGCTTGTCCAACCGCTCATCGTGGCTGTCGAGCCGGTGTTCGTGTATTTCCACAACCCGCAACAGTCTCGCTGTGCCTTCCGCAACTTCGGTGACCAGTTTTGCCGCCCGGTCAAGCTGGCGATCATGTTTTTCGCTTTCTAGCGACAACAGCTCTAAATTGCGAGTTAAAGCTTCGAGCCGTTCGTCGATCGTCATCGCGATTTCCTTCTTGTGTTTCTTCCACAAGGTGCGTTGATGGCTATTTCAATCATGAACCTTTGTCGACGCGACTGAAGCCGCGCCCTTTCAAAACCAAATCCCTTGCGCGTGTGTAGCACACCAACAGCAGATTCCTCACCGGCAAAGAGCGCCGGTTCGGAATGACAAAGTTAAGATCACACCAGCGAGAAGCTTTCTCCCAGATACACGCGGCGAACTTCCGGATCGCTGGCGAGCTGCTCGGGCTGGCCTTGGCGGAAGATTCTGCCGTCGTCGATGATGTAAGCGCGATCCGTCACAGATAACGTCTCGCGCACGTTGTGATCGGTGATCAATACTCCGATGCCGCCGGCCCGCAAACCGCTGATAATTTTTTGCAAGTCAAGAACGGCAATGGGATCGATCCCGGAGAACGGTTCGTCGAGCAATATGAAAGTTGGATTGATGCACAGGCAGCGGGCAATTTCCACGCGCCGGCGCTCGCCCCCGGAAAGGGCATAACCCCGGTTCTGTCGAATGTGCTCCAATCCCAGTTCATCGATAAACTTCTCCATCTTCTCGCGGCGCTCGTGCCAGGACATAGGTTGCGCCTCTAGCACCGCGAGGATGTTCTCTTCAACTGTGAGTTTGCGAAAAACCGACGCTTCTTGCGGGAGATAACTAATGCCAAACTGGCGCGCCCGCAAATACATGGGAACGTCAGTAATGTCCTGACCGTCATACAGCACGCGGCCAGTATCAGGGGGGATCAGGCCAACGATGGCGTAAAACGTAGTCGTCTTGCCCGCGCCGTTAGGACCAAGTAACCCAACCACTTCGCCCTGCTCGACGCGCAGGCTGACACCATTTACAACGCGACGGCCCCGGTAAGACTTGCCAATTTCATCCGTGGCCAGAGTACGCATTATCTTGACCGTTCACTGCGCACGCATTTATCGTGCCACTCGCGTTTGTGTTACCACAGGAGTACTTGCTTCACCTTCTACGAGCACCCTATCATCGCCTCTGAAGAAAGTCAACGAAACGCCGGTAATCTTGCCACGTTCGGCATCAAAAATGCTAGGCGGCCCGCCGGTGAGGACAAATTTGTCATCGGAAGCGGTATAGACCAGCCTCTGACCCTCGGCTCGTCGAGCCGGTTGTTGGATGACCACGTTGCCCTGCGCGACTATGCGATCGACGCGACCGGGTCCTGTAACTTGTTGATTATTGGTAGCTTGGCTTCGAGGAAGAAGATAAACGTCAGCAGTGTTCGAGGTAGCGGTGAAGCTCGTACCTTTGGCGGTCACGCCTCCTTCATAGTGAGCTCGGCGTTCGGCATCTACGTAGGTGAGTCGGGCCGCACTTATAGTCAGTGGGCTGGCCTCCCTGGGTTTTTCCTCAGCTTTTGCACGAGATTTTCCAGACAGCGATGTTTCTGCTGGAGGGTGATCGGGCCGATCTTGATCCGTCTGAGTCAGCTTTGTTTGAACCAGGACCGTAGAAACCGGCTGCGCGGCGGTCCCTTGGGCCAGTAGGGCGCGACGATTCCGGTCAAACTGGATCGAGGGAGCTTCGATCACGTTCGCGTCCTGCCATAAGCGCGCTTTACCCTGGTACAGCGCAGTCGCGGTCGAGTTATGCGCCGTCATGCTGGCTGCCGTCACATGAATCGGGGAAGCGGACGCCAGCAACGCGCCGTCTGGTTGCTCTTTTAGTTCGCTGTAAGTGCTTTTCACATCGCCGTTGGCGAACTCCTCATCGGTGGCGCGATCGATGCGGATGCTCTTCGCAGTTGTGACCATACCGCCGTCAGAAATGCGCGGGCTCCCGCTGAGCACCAGAATACGATCGGCGGGAGTGTAGAGGGCTTTATCCGCCCACGCTTGGGTCCGTTTTTCAGGCGGCTGCCCATCGGTATAGGCAACTTTTCCTTGTTGGGTGATTGACGAAATGCCGGACGCGTCGCTGCTCTCTGGAAGGAACGCAACGTCGAGCGTCTCACTCGTACTTACGCGGTCGGGCAGGCCCGGAGCCGAGTTTACGATTTCGGCATTGGGCGCACCATGGACTGAAATTAATCTGCTGGCGCCCGTAGAAGTGGCGGCGAATTTCGCCTCAAACCGGCCAGCGGTGACGACCGTTCGTTGAGTCGAGGCGTGCGCACCCGCCGCATTCGAACTTTGCTGAGTCGAGTTCTGCGCTGGGGAAATCGTGATCTTTGCGGCGCCGGTGGTTGCGGCGTGATCCAGGCGACGCCCCTCCGCGACGAAGAAGTCGATGATGGGCGCGGCGATGTCTAAATCCTGCGGCGGCGATGCGCTTGCCCCTGCCTTGTCGTTGCCGGCCGCGTGCTGAGCCAGATGGACTCCCTCCGCAGCGTGTACTTTCTGCAACTGATTCTGTCCCGCGAAATCCAGAATCACTCGCCCGGCATCGCCAACCATTGGCTGGGAGCCAATGCGCTCAGCATGGACATGGCCCGTCAAAGTAGCTGTACGCAGCAGGTTTCGCCTGCCAATGAGAAACATTTCGCCTTGATCGGCGCGGGCGCGCATCTGGTCGGCATCTTGTCCCTCAGAATTTTGTCCACTGGATTGTGCGGTCACATTTCCCGCAGCCAGCACGCTCTCCACATTATTGTCCGGTCCCAGAAAAAACGTGGCCTGCTCCGCCTCCACCGTTCCGCTCTCGCGTTGCAGGCGGGCATGATCGAGCTCGATTACCCGGGGATCGCGCGTGATTCGGCCGTGAGTAGCGAAAATGCTTGCGGCATCCTGCCCGGTCAGGGTCACGTGAATCTGCGACCGCAGCGTCAGCGTGTTGGTCTTGGCCGCGTACTCGACGCCGACGGCCCAGCCGCTGGCCTGCGGCGTGCGGAAGTCCACGCGCTCAGCGGTGGAGGCGTCGCCGCTGCCCTGGTTGAAAACCAGGTCTCTGGTCTTCAGGTGGATGGGGTTCTTGAGTTCCTTAGGCGTACCCTGATCGGGTCCGGTCAGGCCGCCGGGATTGGCTTCGAGATCGATCTGCACCTCACCGCGAGCGGTAATGTTGCCAGTTTGTTTGTCATAGCCGAAGTCGTCGCCATAAATCTGGTCGAAGCGCGAGGAGTCTCGGCCGTAAAGAACAATGCTGACGTTGTGCAACTCGGCGCTGCCGTTCAGCTTGAACTGTCTCAGGTCGCTCGCCTGGATCGTAAACAGAGTTCGTCCGCCGTCGGACTTGGAAAACTGAAAGCCGGAGGCGGTCTGCCTGATGTCAATCCCAAGCTTGTTGGGAATCTCTTTCAGGATATTGCGCTGGCGCAGACGCGCATAGAAATACATTCCCGCGATCACCGCGGTGAACAGAACCGCGATTACCATGAGCAACCGTCGGAGCCGGTAGATCGGGAGGGGCATCCTGCCATTAGTCTACGGCAAGGAACTGTCATTCCGACCGGATCATCGCATTCCCCAAGGGATGAGACGCGGAATGGAGGGTTGACAGACGAAAAATCTATCAAAAGCTTTCGTCCACATTCACACCCATGATCATGCGGTCGAGTTCGGACCTGGCCTGATTCTCCTGCGCTGTAAGGTCGCCAGACTCCTTGCGCAAGGCCGCCAGACGGCTCTCCTGCGCGTCGAGTTGCCCCACGTAACGCTGCAGCAAGGCTTTTTCCTCGGAGCTGCCTTTCAGCGCTTTCATATTCTCGCGAATGCGGTTCTGGTCAGCCGTGATCTGATCGCTCTCCCGCTTGCGATCGGCAATCTGGTTGCTGATTTCTTCGACCTTTTCTTTTTGCTGCAGAATGCTGTTGAAGGCCTGCTGCATCGCGGGAGTCATTCGCTTCTGTTGTACAAGAAGCGCTACTTCGTCGTCGTCGAGATTGGTCAATTCGTAGGTAGTTTCCTCGGGATGGACCGCCTCTACAGTCAACTCCGCCGTTTTACCGGGGTCCAGGGAAACGCGGAAGCGGTGGTACGACTCCGACGATTCATCCGGCTTCGGAGTGGAGGGCGTGAGTTGCCATCCCTCTTCCGCTGGATATTCCACGATGACCTGACGAGGATCGGTATCCGCATTGCGGATGGAGAACTTGTTCAACCGCCGTTGTTCTTTCGTCAGCAGCATGATGCCCTTGGCGATCCGCACGCGGCTGAATGGCTTTTCCGTGTCGTCGGCGGTATATTTCACATGCACTGCGGCATCCCCCGCGTAGGAAAGCAGTCGCCGCTCATCAGGATGGATAGTTTCCAGAATGCCTTCGCCAGCGAAGGCGTCCGCTTCCAGCACATTGAATGAACCTGCATCGAGCACCTGGCCGCTGGTGTTCTTGATCCACAACGCATGCAGCGGTGCGGAATCCTTATTCCAAAGCGTTACCTTTTCTGCCTCGATATGCGCCTGCAGAATGGGAACCAGCGCCGACTGATTCTTGCCAATACTGATTTTCTGCTTGATCTTGTACTCGAAGAAATCTCCGGCGGACTTGCCTTCGGCTTCGGAACCTTGCTTGCCGGCAATGGAGGCAACCGCGGCGCTTTCGGTTTGTACCACTGATGCGGTACCGTTCACCTCCGCCGTCTCGCTGGCGGTACCCACGTTCAGCGTGGCATCGATCTCGTTGGTGCGGCCGACGCCGATGTACACGTTGCTCAGATTGAATCTCTGGAAGCCGGGAGCGTTGACGAAGACTGCCGAGTTCCCCGGCTGAATGTCGCTGAAGCTATAACGCCCCTGGCGATCGGTGTAGGCAACCTGCGCTCCGCCGGTTTCTTCGTTACGCACGGTCACGTGAGCGCCGGATACGGCCGCTCCGGATGGGTCTTTCACAATTCCCGACAGGCCTGTCTTTGCACCTCCGGCACGGAACACGCCGCCGCCGACACCGCCGCCCGATCCAGCGCCGACTCCCCCGCCGCTTCCAGCTCCAGATTGCAGCTGCGCAAATTGCTCCAGTCGGTCCGCCTGTACGGTCGCCTCATGCGACTGCGGCGTCAACATCACCGACTCTGGCAGCGGCACGACCGGCCGACGGGCGTAGAAGGGTTGCGAAATATCTTGAATGAACGACTGCGGCGCGCCCGCAACCAGCGAAAGCTGAACATCTTTCCAGTCCTCGCCGATGGTGTTGTCCACAATCGCCCAGCCTTGCAGAAGCGGCTTGTCGCCCGGCTTATCGGGAAAAAGAATGCGGTAGGTGCTCTTCCAGATGGGCACCTCGCTGATGTAGCTGACAAAAATATCGCGATCGCCAGAGCCAGCAGCGGTAAAGCTCATGCGGCGCACGTCGCGCGCACGCGAAGAGCTTATGAGGCTGAGATACCGTCCAACTTCGTCAGTAAGATCTCGCTCGGCGATGCGTACTGATGTGCCTGCGCCAAGCTCGAAATTTCTCATTTCACCGGCGTCGGTAACGATCGAGAAGGCGGTCACATCTTCAAAATCATCCTTTGATCGTTGCCTGCGTATTTTCTCGACGCTGAGCAGACGGCCAGTGGCTGTTGCCGAACCACTGCGCACCTCTACGCGCGCCCCGCGAAGGGCCATCAGGTATTCGGCTTGGGTCACCTGCTCACCAAAGGGGAGGCGCAGCGATCGCAGCCGCTCGTCGAGTGGCGCAATCGAGTTATAGCGAACCGATGAAACTCTGCCGTCCCCGAGGTCGACGGCCGTCAGGGATTTCAGAACGTCATTGAGCTGCGCCGTGGTGAAGTCGATGCTGAGATCCTGGGTGCCATGCACGTGCGTCGTATGTTCGAAGTAGCCCACGCCGTTTTTGTAGAGCACAACGCGCTTCACCGGGAGGCGTCCGGATGCGTCGCTGCTTGCCGCCGCCGCGGGGGCCGGCACCGGCTTTGGCTGATCAGTTTTTTTCTGGGCGAAAGACAATGCAGTGGACGACAACGCAACCAGCACAGCCAGAGTGGACAGACGCATGCACACCTCCAGTCTATGAGAAGCGGATGTCTAGCACTCACGTTGTATGGTAATGAGTCGCGGCGTCGTTAAACTATCTCCTTGTCAGGTTCTGCCTGGTCGGGAGTCGGGCTTTGAGCCGCAGCCGCTTGGGTCTTGAAATCCCGCAGCGATAATTCCAGGCCGGAGTATTCGTCATGATCGTTGTGGCCAATAGTGAAGGCAATATCGATGGCATCGCCAGCCAGAAGCGGGGACTGCTGCAGGCGTTCGGCCATGTGCCAGCCCAGGGCGTCGAAGACGGGACTCAGTTTTCGTTTCCCAGTTGTCTGTTTCTCGGCAGTCGAGGGACGTCCATCGGCTTCGGCTCTCTCGCTGCGGCGGATGGCCGCGCCATCGGGATGACAGCTCGGAGTTACAAGAACTGCTACCGCCAAGAGTTCTTCCTGGACAGGTTGCTGCGGGCGTTCGGCAGCTTTCAGCTTCAGCTTAATGTGTTTGTCTTTGAGGATCTTCGGAGGCGCGATCAACCTCACGCCGCGGGCGGTAAACGCCGGCTCGTGATTGCCCGTTCCGTATGGTTCAAGCAAACGCAACACCCTGTATAGCGTGGGAGTGATTTCGTCAAGCTCCAGCTCCGCCTCAACATCCAGCACAGGATCGAAATCCGCCGCGGTCAGACGCGTGCGCGCGAATGCATCCAACTCTGCTCGCAGTTGAGCCACGTTCGCCGCCGGCATGGAAAATCCGCAGGCATGAGAGTGCCCGCCGAAGCGAGTGAAAAGCTGGTGCGACGCCTCGACGGCCTCGAGCAGGTGAAAGGGGCGAATGGATCTCCCCGACCCAAAGGCCTCTTCGCCATCGCGCGAGATCACCATGGCAGGCCGGTGGTAGCGCTCGACCACTCGCGTCGCGGCAATGCCGATCACTCCGCGATGCCAACCCTCGCCATCCACCACGATGCAGTAGGCCTCGCACAGCGCGGGATCGCCCGCAATCCGCTCCTCGATCAGGCGAAGGATCCGCCGCTCTTCCTCCTGGCGCTCGGCATTCAGCCGATCCAGCTTGCCGGCCAGAAGGCGGGCTCGATCCGCATCTTTCACGCTGAAGAGTTCAATCACATCGCGGGCAACATCCATGCGCCCCGCAGCGTTGATGCGCGGCGCAATGCGAAAGGCAACTTCAGTCGAGTTCGGCGGACGCTTCGCAGAAATCTGCGCCACTTCGAGCAGCGCCTTCAACCCGGGATTCACCGCCTTGCGCAATTCATCGAGCCCCAGCTTGGCAAACACTCGATTCTCGCCGGTCAAAGGAACCGCGTCGGCAATGGTCGCAATCGCCACAACCTTCATGAACGATCGCAGCATGCGGATAAGATCTTTTTCGTCGAGCCTACGTTGCATCAATCCCTGCGCAACCTTGAAAGCAACCCCTGCGCCGCAAAGCTGTTTGTAGGGATACCCGCACCCAGGTTGATTGGGATTCACCACCGTGAATGCCTTAGGCACGCCGTCGGGTCCGGGTAAATGATGGTCGGTGACGATCAAATCCACACCCAGACGCTGCGCGGTTTCCGCCGGCGCGAAGGCGCGAATGCCCATGTCCACACTAATGATCAGGCGAATGCCCGCAGCAGCGGCACGCTCGATGACATCGTCCCGCAGATCGTAGCCCTCCCGAATTCGGTGAGGTACGTGAAAGTCTGCCGTACCTCCGCAGAGCTCGATCGCAGTCTTTAGAATAATCACCGCCATCGTGCCATCCACGTCGTAGTCGCCGTAGATGAGCATCGGCTCTTTGCGCTCGATGGCGGCATCCAGCCGATCGACGGCCGCGCTCACACCGGTCATTTGTTCAGGAGCATGCAGGTGATCGATGTAGGGAAAAAGAAATCCGGCGGCAGCGTCGGCGTCAGTCAGGCCACGCCGAATGAGAAGCTGCGCCAGCGTGTGCAGCGGGCCGCCGCGCTTTGTAGGATCAACTGCCGAATGAGAAACGGAAGGAAAACCCGCGAAATGAAGCTCGGGCAACTCGCTCAGCGCCGCAGCCAGCCTTTGCACTTGAACCGGATCGTCCGCAGCCAGCTGCCAGCGCACGTCTAGCTCTCGTCGTCCTGATCTGATTCGTCGATGGGGATGCCGCCAAAATCGTCTGACATTTCCAGCAGGCGCTGGTAGCGCTCGTACCACTCGGTGCTCACTTCGCAGAGGAACATCGATCCCTGGTAAGCCCAGCCAAGTTGCAGAAACCCCACTTTACCTACGTGAGCACGCAGCCAGCGTGCGTCTTCGACATCGTCGCCATCGGAGAACTCTGAGTGCGCGAGCCTTTGCACCAGCTCGTCCAGCTCCTCGCGCTCCATCTTCCAGGAGTGCATGGTAAGAAACGGAGCACCTGCGGTCTTGGCCAGCTCGACAAAATCCTTCCAGCCATCGGGATTGGTTCCCGTCTCCCACATCACGCACTGCACCTCTTCGTAGTCCACGTAGCCGTGGAAGCGGCGCATGCCATGGCCTTCGATGAAGGCGATCATGTCATCTTTGAGGGTGGTCAAGTCTTCCGGTGTGGGCGACATAACAAATCTCGTCAATCAAGTATTGTATGCCGTTTGGGTGGGATGGTGCTAGTTGTGCCGAGTCTCACCGCTTCACAACATCGAGATCCAGCGTCATGGTATCTTGAGTCGCTTTGCCATCCAACGCCGTTGTGTCCACAGTAAATTGTTTGTGTCCCGGTATCTTGGTGACCGATACCGGAATCGGAACCTTGACGTTTTTCGGTTTTGCGAGAGGGCTCTTTGGAGTAAACAGCGGAGCTCCTTCGAATTTCACATCTACAATGCTCACCTTCGAAAAGTCCGCGGTGAAGGTGACCGTCTCGCTGTCGCCAGCATAGAGAAAAGCAGGCGAGGCGACCGCCTTTTTGTCTGAAGGACCGGAATCGGAGGGTGGCGACAAATCCCAAGCGACGGGAAGACCATTAGTCACGGAGTATGTTCCCGGGCCGGGATACCAGGTGATTTTGAGGCTTTTCTTCGGCGCGGTGTCTAAATGAAGCAGGGCCATCGTATCGCTGAGTATCCTGAGGTTAGCAGATGTGAGCAAAACCGGCCCCGCTTGGTCGACGTATGCGTTAAGGTTGTATCCCACAGGGCCCACGCCGAGAAAGGTATGAAACCCTGAGCCGCTGATGGCGTAATCTCCCGGTTTGGGAGTAGTGCCAGCGAGCAAGGAGAGGATAGAATCAATCGTGTTGCTGGCGGACGCCGCGTCGGAAGCGTCCGAGCTGTCACCTTGTGGGCTTTGCATAAGCGAGGAGGCCGCAGTAAACGCCGGGCCGATGTCAATGGTCGAGGTCTTGCTGAACTCCCACGCAGGATCGCGCACCAGAAAGGTTTGGGCGCTTCGCAGCGAATCTGTGGAAGCGAAAAACTCGTAGGTACAGATGATGTGTTTCGGGTCTCCTGACTCAGGACAAGGGTTTGCGCCGGGCTGCTGCAGATAGGGCCTCTGTTGCAAGCCGTAAACGTCGCTGCCAATCAGCAGCAGAGGGATACGCGGCCCGTCGAGCTCTTTCCGCTGGTCGTCGTATGGTTTGTAGTCGGGCTCGTACTTGACTTTCAGTTGCACCCGCGAATTGCCATCGGGGTAGGGCACGGCGCGCAACGAGGCGTCGGAGATGCCGCAACTTTTTTGTTCTTTAGTGAGGATGGAAAGCGGCGTGGTTTTGCCATTCTCGCCAAGCAGTTGAATCTTTCCGTTTTGCAGCAGGTCGTGGGCCGGCGCAAAAAACTGGATTTTAGTATTGTCGAACGTCGTAGGCGGAATGTTCGTCCCACCCGACATCACCGTCATTCCCGGGGCAAAAAACTCTCCCTGAGCCACCACCTGAAGCGTTCCATTGCCCACGTCATACCACTTAACGTCATGCACCTTCAAAGGGTTAAGGATTGAAATGTTGTCCTGGATCCTGCTCCAACTACAACTGTCGAAATACACCGGCCCAACCACCTGCCGTTTCTCGTCATATTCGCGCCATCGAGTCTGGACCCAAACTGCCGGCTCAAAACCATCCTCGTCAAGCGTTGTCGGAAGCGCCAGTTGGGCGAATACTTCTCTCGGCCCGGCAGTGACGTAATCCGCTCCCAGCACCGGGCGAAATTGCCAGCCAAACATGATGGAAGATTGCTCGAGAAAAGGCCGATCCCCCTCCCAGGTGTCGCGGCATTCGTGCAGCCGCTGCATTTTAACTGTTTCTTCGATCCCTTGTTTCACTTGCTCAGGGAATGGCGGATCAAGCGCGGCAGCGGTCAACTTTGGGTATTCGAGCGCTACAGTATCCGTGTCCTTGGCCAGGTAAAGCCGGTCTTTGGATTTCCCTCCAGCCACTCCGACGTTGACCTGCTCGATGACCACGCCGGCCCCGAAGGCTTTCTGATTGCTGGTGATCTTCGCTACGTTGTAAGTCTTTTGCGAAGGCAGCAGATTGACCACTGTTACGTCGCTGTTTCCCGGAACTCTGGGACGGTCTGGTGCGGGATGGGGCAAAATGACCACGCGCACTTCCGCCACTGCATGATTAAACTGCCGAGGTGGGGAAAGTGAGATTTGAAATCCAATCGTGGTCTGCGCCCTGGCCGCGACCGCGCGCGTGTTCTTGACCAGGAACTGGTCGGACTGCGAGCCCTGCCACAGCATCTGATACATCTGCAGCTGCGCATTCAGCTGCACCTGCTCGGCCAGCATGTCGGCAGCCGAGACACTGATGTTCGTCGGCGCCGAAAGGGGATTGGCGGTCGGGGCCGTTGGCACCGTCCCGGAGACCGAGGGAACGGTGGTTGCCACGATATTTTGCATCGGAGTTCCATTGGTGGTCTGTAGATTCGCGCTGCCTCCGGGCGAGGTCGGAATTTGCGTGCACAGTATTACGGGAGTTCCACTAGCAACTGTTCCTGGGTTCGCCCCGCCCGTGCTCGTAACCGTCGAGGTCGTCGATGCGGAGGTGACGCTTGCCGAATAACCGGGCGGGCATTGCGTCGTACTGCCCAGGACCTGCACCTGTGTTGGCAGCAGCGTGCAGGTGACACCCGTGCTGCTGATCCCTGTGGCCGTATATCCTGCCGGGCACTGCCCGGTTTGGGTTACAGTCGGCGAAATGCTCGTGCTCCCGGTCGTATTAGTGGTGACTATTGATGGCGTGGCGGTCGTCGTTACCTGCGCAGCCAAGTAAGAAACATCCCGAGTTACTCCCTGAATCGTTCCGTACGCATTGGTGATCGCGGCCGCGTTCCAGGGGGATATGCTGGCGAGTTGCTGGGCTGCCGCGTTCAGCTTGCTTCTCAGCAGGAAAGAGTCATATACCTTGGGAGCGCCAACGCGAATTCCATTGTCCTTCTTGTCTGCAAATTGCTGCACCGGGATTTGGACGTCAATTGAATCACGTTCGGCGTATCGAGCGGCATAACGCCGGCAGCCCTTGGGTTCTTCGTACACTTGCACGTGATAGCTGTTAATGTCGCGCGACCCGAAAATGAAGCCACTCATGGTTCGCTTCAGGGGGTGACCGTTTATCACAAAGGTAAAATCGCGTGCGCCGTAAGTATCGAATAGCCCCCGCTCGACTCTGAGTCCCTCGTTGGTGGCCCGCAATCCTACCACCCAGCGGGGCAATGAGGGCGTGCCCACATTGACCAGCAGCGTGCCGGAAGTACACAATGGAGTCCGCGTCGCAGGGTCCGGCTCGGCCTGCGGGCCCGGCACCGGACTGCAGCTTTCCCCCGTTTCCAGAAGCAGGAAACGGCCAAGGCCCGGGAATCTCTCCTGGCTGAGAACTATGGGGTTGCCTGTGATCGGCTTAGAAGAATCCAGATCCCCGTACCGGACCGTCAAGAAGGGCCGTGCGCGGTCCTTGTCACTGCAAGGGTGATAGGTCTGCCACCACGGCGGTGGAGGGCTATCGCTTGGACGATGTTCGTGTAACTCGAAGCTGGCGTCGAATGGATTTCGGTCAACACAGCGTACCTCCGTATCACCCCAATCATCTGGGCCTCCGGTGCCGAGCCTGCCTGTCTCCCCAATGTCGTTTGACCGAGCGACAATGCTGATTTGAGAAGACCCCACAAGCGTGTTTACCAAATTGGCCCTGATTTCGCTTCCGAGATTCAAAGGCACACTCTCAAAGAACGTCGCTCGCGGAACGCCCACAGTTTGTGCGCACACCTCGCCTGACAGCAAAACAACCGCGCTTACGAGGAAACATTTCAGCGACCGCATACAAACTCCCAGTCGAGAAGAGCAAATTTGTACCACGCGCCAAAGCTGTTTGCAAGCTGGACTGCGATGGGACAATCCGGGGAAAATTCGGAATGGTTGCCGGGACACTGCGAGGACGGACGAAGCTGGCTCACCAACCGTCCCAGCCTTTAGCTAGCCTCTTTTCCGCCGTCCAGTTAGAATCCTCTGTCCACTATCATCAGCACCCACAGGAGGTGCAGCCGCCTTGATTTCGCGTTACACCCGCCCGGAAATGGGCCGCATCTGGAGCGACGAGAACCGCTTTCGCACATGGCTGGCCGTGGAAGTGGCCGCTACCGAGACACTGGCCGAGGCCGGCATGGTGCCGAAAGAGGCGGCGCGGGCCATCCGCGACCGCTCCGATTTCAGCGTCGAGCGAATCCACGAAATCGAAGCCGAGGTGCGCCACGACGTCATCGCCTTTACCACGGCAGTCGCCGAAATCGTCGGCCCGCATGCGCGCTGGTTTCACTACGGCCTCACCTCGAACGATGTGGTCGACACTGCGCAGGCATTGCTCATCAAGCAGGCGTCGTCCCTGATCGCGAACGATCTCGCGCGACTGGCCGAAGTACTCGAGCGCCGCGCCTGGGAGTTCAAAGACACGCCCATGGTGGGCCGGACGCACGGCATCCACGCCGAGCCCATCACTTTTGGCTTTAAGCTGGCGAACTGGTATTCCGAGACGCAACGCAACATCACGCGCTTCGCGGCCGCGGCCGAAGACCTGCGGGTAGGGAAATTTTCCGGCGCGGTCGGAATCTTCGCCCACCTCACTCCGGAGATCGAAGAGAAGATTTGCGCCCGGCTTGGCCTGAAAGCAGCCGCAGTTTCGTCGCAAGTGATCCAGCGCGACCGTCACGCACAATATCTGGCGACGCTGGCCGTGATCGCTTCTACTCTCGACAAGATAGCAACCGAGGTTCGCCACCTGCAGCGAACCGAAGTGCGTGAGGCCGAGGAGTTTTTCAGCGAAAAGCAAAAAGGCTCCTCCGCTATGCCGCACAAGCGGAATCCAGTAACCAGCGAGCAAATCAGCGGTTTAGCGCGTGTAGTCCGCGGCAACGCGCAGGCGGGGTTCGAAGATGTTGCCCTGTGGCACGAGCGCGACATCTCGCATTCTTCTGCTGAGCGCGTGATCCTGCCCGATTCAACCACGCTGATCGACTACCTGCTCAACAAGACGAGCAACCTGATCGAAACCATGTTCGTATATCCCGAACGCATGCGGGCCAATCTCGAGAGTACGCACGGATTGATCTTTAGCGGGCAATTGCTGCTCGATCTTGTCGAGCGGGGCGTCTCGCGCGAAGATGCCTACCGCATCGTGCAAGCGCACGCCATGCGTGCATGGAAAGAGGGGCTAGACTTCCATCAGTTGGTGCTGGCCGACAAAGAAATCGCGAAGAAAGTTCCGCGAAAACGGATCGAATACGCCTTCGACCTGCAACGCCAACTGAGCAACGTAGACAAAATCTTCGCCCGCGTCTTCGGACACCACAACGAGATCGGCGCCAAACCAACCTCCCGCGCGAAGTCTCCGAGCACTCCCCGCCGCCGTAGATGAGCACATAGATCGATGAGCACATAGTACTAATGCTCATCCAACAGGCGAGAAGCAACGCCGCAACTTTTTCAGGCTGGCGGGTTCAATCAAGTAACGAACTAACCGGATGGTTAAATCGTAAAGTTTCGTCAATTGGGTCGGAGGTGGCCTGTGACTGTGACAAAGAAAACAAAGAAATTGTGGAGAAGTATGGGCGCTCTGCTGGCTGTGGGAGTGCTGAGCGCGACGCTTGTCGCGCAGACGGCGGCCGCAGCTCGTTACGACAATCAAATTCAAACCGCGGTCGCCGCCAAGCTGGCGGCGAAAAAGCAGTTTCAGAATGTGCAATCGAAGGTGGAAGACGGCATTGTAACCCTCACGGGTACGGTCGATCTCTATCAGCGGAAGCTGGACGCGGCCAAGCTTGCTCGAAAAACCGCGAGCGTGCAAGGCGTACGCAACCTCATCACCGTAGCAGGGCCGAACGTTGCCGACGAACAAATCGAGCAGAAACTGGATCGGAAGCTCGCGTATGTGCGTGTCGGCTACGACAACACGTTTGACTATTTCGCGTTGGGTGTAAAAGACGGCGTCGTGACCGTCGAGGGGCAGGATCGAACTGGGGTGGGCCGCGACGAAGCTCTCGCGGACATCTATAACCAGCCCGGCGTCAGAGACGTGATCGAGAATATTTCGCTTGAGCCGGTTTCGCCGATGGACGACGGCTTGCGCCTGCGCGCGGCTCGGGCTATCTACCGCGATCCTGTGTTGAGCAAGTACGCCATCGATCCCGCGAAGCCGATTCGCATCATCGTGGAGAACGGCCACGTCACGCTCTACGGCTCCGTGCAGAACGCTATGGATAAGCAGGTCGCCGGCATCAGAGCCAACCAACTCTTCGGCGCATTCAGTGTGGAGAACAAATTGACGGTGGAGAAGGATTCAGGCCAGTCCGGGATGTAAGGCGGGTTGGCGGTGATGGGCGCGGCGCAACCCGCGCCGCTTTTGGGGGCTTCGATGCAAGAATGTTAGACGCAGATGCGAGTGAGAGCGCCCGCGACCGCAGAGTCCTGTTCTGGAAACACTGTGCGCAGATCGAGCAATACGCGACCATCTTCCACTCGGACGATGATCGGAGGATCCGAGCGGCGCAAATGCGCGGCCAGTTCGTCAGCGCTTAGACGATCGCAGGTCACAGCCAGCACTCGCGTGGGCAGAACCGAAGAGGGTGCAGCACCGCCGCCCAGCAGGGATTCGCCGTCCACGATTTCGACCTTCAACTTTGGCGCCGCAAGGCGCGCTGCTAAAGCTTCCGCGCGGTGGCCAATTTCAGCTTTCGTGAGCCGCATCATTCGCAGGGTCGGAATCACATCGTGATTTCGTTGCACGTAGGCGAGAAGCGTTGCCTCCAGCGCCGTGTAGATAAGTTTGTCCACGCGAAGTGCACGGAAGAGCGAATTCGACCGCATGCGTGTGACCAACTTCGAAGCGCCACTGATCAGCCCAGCCTGCGGCCCGCCGAGCAGCTTATCGCCGCTGTAAGTAACGATATCGATTCCGCTGCGCAAACTATCCAGCACGCCCGGCTCACTTGTGATTCCAATCGAGTGCAGATCGAAAAGCGCGCCGCTGCCCAAATCTTCCATCAGCGGAATGCCCCGCTTGCTCGCCAACGCCACGAGTTCTGCAGTCGAGGGCTGCTCGGTGAAACCGGTGATCTCGAAATTCGACCGGTGTACGCGCAGCAGCAATCGGGTGCGATCGGTGATGGCGCGTCCGTAGTCCCCGATGCGCGTGCGATTCGTGGTGCCAACCTCACGCAAGATCGCTCCCGACTTGGCCATCACATCCGGAATACGAAACGATCCGCCGATCTCCACCAGTTCGCCGCGCGAGACAACGACTTCTCCGCCGTCGGCTACTGTGTTCAGCGCGAGCAGTACGGCCGCCGCATTGTTGTTGACCACGATAGTGGAGACAGGCGAATGCTCAGCGCTTCTTGCTCCTTCGTGCAGCAATTCCTGAAAGAGGCGGTTCACATGCACGTCGCGCTTGCCGCGAAGGCCCGTGGCGAGATCAAACTCCAAATTGGAGTAACTGGCGGCCGTTTCGCGAATATGCTCGATCGCGGCTTCGGCAAGCGGAGCGCGGCCAAGATTGGTGTGCAGGATCACGCCCGTAGCGTTGATTACCGGACGCAGAGAATATCGGAGCGACTGGCGAAGCTGATTTTCCACGGCGACAGCCAGGCTCGCCAGCGCAAGTTCCAGTCCATTTTCGTCGAGCAAGCCCGATGCGATTTCCTGTCGTAGACGGCCGAGCACAATGCGCGCGGCATCCACGACGAATTCGTGGCCGCAGCTCTCAGCAAGTGAACTGATCGCAGGGTCGTGCATCACTTCATCGACCGACGGAAGCTTGCGAAACAGTTGGGAGTTGGTCGTACTCTTCATCTGGGAATTATCACATGGAAAACCAGGCGCCTTTGCTAACAGTCCAGCGGCGGCCTTTATTCACAAATGTAGGGAGGACCCTTATGTTTCCGGTATTTGACGACGAACTGTTCCTCCAGATGCTGGCCGCCGAAATCGACCGCGTATTTTCCCGAAATACGCTTGCCGCCCCTTTTTTCATCGGCTATCCATATCTTCGTTTGGGTCGCTTCCTCACATTTGCCAGTGCTGGCACATCGCTTACCCTCAACGCGCACCCAGCCCTCTCCGGCTAGAAGTTCGAGGGGGATGTGGGAACCGCTCCACCGTAGAACGAAAGCCTGTCCGGCCGACGCCTGAGCGAATTTGGTTAGGTTAAGTGTAGCGCCTGAGCAGTCGTCTTCAAACCAGCCCTGCGCGTCAGCGGCGAGTGACATCGAAGCGCCGGCATGGAGTAAAGCGGCGATCAGAGCAAACCTAAGATGAAAAGTCACATTTCTCCACGTCAGAGCGTGTGCATGTAGGCCAGCAGATCCTGAATATCTTGCGCGCTGAGCACCTGGCTATAGCCGGGCATATCGGGGCGTCCGTTGCGAATAATATCGGTCACGCGATCGTCGTTTGCGGGCAGGCCTGTCTTCGGGAGATATTGGTGCTGAAAAACGCCTTTCAACCCCGGCCCCTTCTTTCCCTTCGTGGAATAGGGCCGGTGACAGCGATCGCAGTGGTCATCGTAAATTTTACGTCCGACGGACTGCTGGGTGTTTAGGCCGAGTTCGGCGTCTGATTTGCGACGCTCGATGTCACAGGCCGGAAGCGTGGCGAAAGCGAGGCACGCGGCCAGAGCCGCTCCAATCCTAAGCCAGCGGTTCATGGTTGGCGTCAGGTCAGTCCGACGCTCTGTCCCTTCGATCACATACATGTTGTTCTTATGACCTCGAAACATCCCTCGCCTCTCGATCGGCTCCATTCGATCGGTTCCATTCGAAAACTGGTTTCCACAGCTGTTCCTACCGCACAGATTTACAATGATAGAGCAAAGCCATGCCAATTGCGGTCAAGCGGGTTTACGAATCGCCATCACCCTCCGACGGATCGCGAGTGCTGGTGGATCGGTTGTGGCCACGCGGCCTTCGCAAGTCCGAAGTCGCTGCGAAAGAGTGGCTCCGCGATCTCGCTCCATCCAACGAATTGCGGAAGTGGTTTCACGCGCATCCGGAACGATGGACGCTTTTTCGCAGGCGTTACCTGAAGGAATTGGCTGCGCCAGAAGCCGAAAATGATTTGAAAAAACTCTACGATCTAGCTCATAAAAAAAGTCAGCTCACGCTTTTGTACGCCTCGAAGAACGAGACCAACAACAACGCGACCGTGCTGAAGGAACTGCTTGACGGTATGCGCAAACCGCCAACTGGCACGGGTCCGATTCAGTCAATGCGAGCGCGGAATGCCGCGGTGCGGCGGCGGAAGTAAATGTCTCCTGATGCACCGAACTGCTAGTTGCAGAGAACTGCCCTGTTGGAATCCGCCTTCCCGCTTTTCTGTTTCATTTAGAATCTGCGGCATGAGAGCTGTCTTTCAGTGGAATCTGGGCGCGCGCGCGCTGGAACTGGGAAAGCGCACGCTCATCATGGGCATCTTGAACGTGACCCCTGATTCTTTTTCCGATGGCGGTCTCTATCTCGATTCCGACAAAGCAATCGAACACGGGCTAAAGTTGCTCGACGAGGGCGCCGACATTATTGACGTCGGCGGAGAGTCCACGCGGCCCGGTGCCAGCGTGGTCAACTTTACTGCGCAGCCGGAGGCGAAAGAAAAAGCGCAAGCGAACGCAGCTCCAAAAAAGATTGCTGTGGACGCCGAGGAAGAGTTGCGGCGAGTGCTGCCCGTAATCACGGAACTCAGGAAGCTTCGTCCGGACGCGGTGATCTCTGTGGACACGTATAAAGCGAGCGTCGCGCGTGCGGCGGCCGCCGCCGGGGCTGAGATTGTCAATGATGTCAGCGGACTACGCTGGGATCCGCAAATGGCCAGAACGATTGCCGAAATAAAGTGCGGGGCCGTCCTGATGCACATGCGTGGCCGCCCCGAAGAGTGGCGCACGTTGCCGCCGCCGGGCGATATTGTTTTGTTGGTCAAACGCGAACTCCGGGAATGGGTGGAGGCCGCGGTGTTGGCCGGTGTGCGGCGGGAAAGAATCGTCCTGGACCCGGGATTCGGCTTTGGAAAAAACTTTGAGCAAAACTATCCGCTGTTGAGTCGCTTCCAGGAGTTGCAATCGCTGGGATTCCCCTTGTTGGCAGGGACATCGCGCAAGTCGTTTCTCGGTCGGATGCTCGCAAAAAATGGAAAAGATGCACCTGTCGAAGATCGCTTGTACGGAAATCTCGCCATCCACACCGCCTTGATTCTCAAGGGGGCGCATATCTTGCGAACGCACGATGTGAAAGCGGCCGTGGAAGCGGCCAGGGTGACCGACGCGATTATGGCCGCGTACTAAGAATCCATCGCCCAACTTCTTCGCCGTCCACAAGGTTTGCAGGCAGCGGTGGGGTTGGTGCAATGGGCATTTCGTGCCAACCATCCACGTATCAAGACCAAAGTAACCACTCGGTCGCTGCTTCTGCCCACCGTATGTGCCGATGAAGAGTGTGAAGCTCTGTTCGGCGCTGCCGGATCTGGGATCGCGGACTTCCGAAAGTCGGGCGGCGACAAATTGGGAGGGCAGAAATTATGGTATGCCGCGCGAGGCACTCGATACTCGTGCAAACTCGGGCCGTAGCGTTGGTGGCCATTTGCGTTCTGGCCAGCACAGTGCTCTGCGGCGCCGGCAAACCGATCACCGTCTGCCTGATTCTCGATGGGTCGACTCGGGCAGACAGAGAGCCCTTGCAGGCCTATCTTAGGAAGGCAATGCGACGGCCGGTGAATGTTGCCGTGCCCGATCAATACAGCGATACCGTCGCCGGCCTGCGGGATGGATCTTACGATTTTGCATCTCTTGGCGCTCTGACCTACATCCGGGCTCACGCCAAGTACGGGGTGATCCCGCTCGTCCAGAGTACATCTGACTCGCAATTTCACTCGGTCTTCATCACCGGCGCTGACTCCTCCATTCATTCGCTGCGCGACCTGAAGGGAAAGAAGTTTGCTTTTGGCGATGTCAACTCGACCAGTGCTTATCTGATTCCTTATCTGGAGATCAAGCGGGCGGGAATCAATCCCGACACCGATCTCAAGATTCGCTACAGCGGAAGCCATCCTGCCACTGCGGCACTGGTGGAGACTGGAGCCGTCGACGCCGGAGCTCTAGGGGAAACCCTTTTCCATTACCTGATCAGCACCGGAAAACTGGACCTCGCCCGGGTCCGCATCTTCTATACCTCCAGACCCTTTGTCGATAGTGCGTGGGTGGCACGCAAGGATGTGCCCCAGGCCGAGCGAGAAAGCTTTTCCCGCGCCCTTCTCGCCTTGAACGAAGGCAAAAATGATCCGGTCATGAAGATTCTCCGCGCCAAGCAATTTGTTGTTGCCAACGACGAGGAATATGCAAGCACGCGACAGATTGCCAAGGAACTGGAAATGTTCTAATCCGCTGGTTTTTTTAGAAAGTCCGGGCGAGGATTTTTTCAACTCTGAGCCAGACCGCTTTAGAAGCTCCTTCCCGAATCCAGCAGAATCGTCACCGGGCCTTCATTCACCAACTCGACTTGCATCATTTCCTGAAAGCGGCCGGTCTCGCAGCGCAGACCTGCGGCGCGAATCTGTTCGACGAAGAAATCGTAGAGCTGGCGCGCTTTCTCCGGCGGGGCCGCAGCGTCGAACGAAGGCCGCTTGCCGCGCGTCACGTCTCCGTACAGGGTGAACTGTGAAACCGCCAAGACGCTGCCCTCGACGTCCTGAACGCTGCGGTTCATTTTCCCCTGATCGTCTTCGAACACGCGCAGGCCAGCGATCTTTTCCGCCAGATAAATCGCATCGGCCTCGGTATCGTCGCGGCCCACGCCGAGCAAAACCAACAGTCCCAGGCCGATTTGTCCTGTGATTTCTCCGTTGACTGTGACTTGAGCGCGGCTTACCCGCTGGACGACAGCACGCATGTGGTTTGACCGCTACAAGCGGCCACGTTTAGGATGCTGAAGGTATATCACAGCGCCGTCCCAACAAAGTGCGGTGCTTCCTTTACAGCTATCTAGGCGGACGTTACACTACACGTTCGCCTTTTTTCGTAGCATTAGCATCTCAAAGTGTCGAGAGCGGAGGGCCGCGCACGCGCTGGGCGAGTCAAAGGCGCTGCTTTTACATTTGGGAAACTCATATTCGGCGATCGTGCTTTGGGCAATCTTGCATTGGGCGATCTAATCCGGCGTTGCATCCGTGGCGTTGCATCCGTATATCGAATTTCAAAATCAAATCGAAGTTAAGCGAGGAGAAACATGGCAGCCGTTGACGAGAAAGTAAAGCAGATTATCGTTGAGCAGTTGGGCGTGGACGAGGGCGAGGTCACCTCCAGTGCTTCGTTCGTGGACGATTTGGGCGCGGATTCACTGGACACGGTCGAACTGGTGATGGCTTTCGAAGAAGCCTTCGACATCGAAATTCCCGACGAGGACGCGGAGAAGATTCGCACCGTGCAGGACGCCATCGATTACATCTCCAAGCACTCGAAAGGTGGCAAGTAGATTTGGGACCAGGATTTCTAGACGATCTGGGCGCAAACTCCCTCGACGACGTGGAGCTGGCTATGGCCTTCGAGGAGGCCACTGGAGTCGAGGTTCCCGACGAGGACGCCGACAAGATCCGAAAGTTCGGCACCCTGCAAGAAGCGATTGACTATTTCCGCAAGCGCGGGAAAGGCGGCAAGTAGATTTGGGACGCAGGGTTGTAGTCACCGGCATCGGCCTGATCTGTGGCGTGGGAAACACCACCGGAGAAGTGTGGCAGAGGCTGCTTGCCGGCAAGAGCGGCGTGACCCGCATCACTCAGTTCGACTCCAGCAAGTTTGCCTGCCAGATCGCGGCCGAGGTCAAGAATTTCGATCCCCTCAACTTCATCGAAAAAAAAGAAGTGAAGAAGATGGGGCGCTTTATCCACCTGGCAATTGCCGCAGCCGATGAAGCGTTCAAGATGTCAGGGCTGAAGATCACGCCGGAAAACGACGAGCGCGTGGGCGTGCACATCGGGTCCGGCATCGGCGGCTTCGACATCATCGAACGTGAACACGCGGCGCTGCTCGAAGGCGGCCCGCGCAAGATCTCTCCGTTTTTTATTCCGGCGGCCATAATTAACCTTGCCGCGGGCCATGTCTCCATGCGCTTCGGAGCCAAGGGTCCAAACGAAGCCACGGCTACCGCCTGCACCACCAGCGCCCATTCTATCGGAGATTCCTTCCGCATCATCCAGCACAACGACGCTGACGTGATGATCGCGGGAGGTTCGGAGGCGGCGATCACACAGATGGGCGTCGGCGGATTTGCTGCCATGCGCGCGCTTTCCACCCGCAATGACGAGCCGGAGAAGGCCAGCCGTCCCTGGGACAAAGATCGCGATGGCTTTGTGATTGGCGAAGGCGCCGGGATACTGATACTGGAAGAGCTCGAATATGCCAGGAAGCGCGGCGCACCGATTCTCGCCGAGGTCGCCGGTTACGGCATGTCCGGCGATGCCTATCACATGACGCAGCCGGCTCCCGAACACGAAGGCGGCTTCCGCGTGATGCGCAACGCCGTGCGCGATGCCGGCATTAGCCCCGACAAGGTGGATTACGTCAACGCCCACGGCACGTCTACGCCGATCGGCGATACGCTTGAGGCGCACGCCATTCGCAATTTTTTTGGCGAGCGAAAGATTCCAGTGAGCTCTACCAAGTCGATGACCGGACATTTGCTCGGCGGAGCGGGCGGCCTGGAAGCGGGCATCACAGTGCTCGCACTCCGCGACCAGATCTTGCCTCCTACCATCAACCTCATGAGCCAGGACCCCGAGACCAACGCCATGGATTTCGTTCCCAATCATGCGCGCAAAGCGAAGCTCGATTACGCTATGTCGAACTCCTTCGGCTTCGGGGGGACCAATGGGGCACTGCTTTTCCGGCGCTGGTCAGAGTAGAGCCGCGATCATTGTCATTGAGTTTCATCCCTAATTGTTCCCGCGCGGGACCGGACGCAAACGCAGAAAAACTGCAACGCCGACAGGATGAGAGCCGTAGATCGGCTTCAATGCATCGGGTGCGCTGTAGGTCGTGAACTGGCCTCCGAACGCTGAAGCAACACGCGGAATCAGCGAAAAGTCATGATCGTAGCCGAAGGTATACGCTTGAACCTGCCCGATGGGCTCTTCTCTGAAGCCAGGCGGCAAGGGATTCTCGCCGATAATCAATTCATTTGAGCGCTCTGCATCTTCAATGCGAGTCCACACATAATTTCTCCTAAGAAATTGCAGAGTAGATTCGAACAGGTAACTATCGAAAGTCGAGTTGTCCTGTAGAGAGCGGGTACGTCCCCAAAGGAGTGTGCTTGCCCAATTCCCATTCTGCAGCGGGCGGTTGTACATGACGGACGCAGTCATACGCTCCTGATTGTCGGTGGGGAAGAGCGCTTCCGGGCTGTGAAGCCGTCCGTAGGAGTATTGCGCGCTCCAGTTCTGTCCGGGTTGAAACGTCAAACGAGTGGACCACGAATCAATGGCCCCCTGGCTGATGGTCCAGCGATTCTCGTCTGGCTCGCGTCCGTGGAAGCCCGAGGCTTCAATCCGCAGGGCGCGATAGGCTAAGCCTGCGGTTAGCACATCATATGCGATGTGCGTGGAGTCTTCCTGATGGTGGCCGAGCGTTCCCACCGGATTTTCCAAAGCAGAAGAGCGATGAGGGTAGGCTGTTGGTCCGAGTGCTGGATCGCCCACGGGGGCGACATAGAACGACAGAAGGGATCTTTCCCCCAGTTTCAAATCGTATAAGGCCGCGACTTCCATGAAGAAATTATGGGGATGCTGGCCGTCTGCGATTGGTACACCGAAAGCAGTCTCACCTTGTTGGAACAGCAGCGGATAGCGTCGATCGGTCACCGTTGCTGGTTCAAGGCTCAGCATGGTGCGAACGGTGAGGATGCCCGGGGCGAGCGTGCGTTGAGCCATAGGCATAAGCCAGTTCGTAGAGAAGAATCTGTCTCCGCCGCGTGCGCTTGATTGCTGCTCATCCGTGATGAAGGCATTGGCGTGGAACATGACCATCCAGTCGCCTTTCATGGTCGTCCACATCGGGGTTGGAGTGGAATCTGGCTCGGCGCTGGTTCCGGAAGTCTCATGATTCGCAATTTCCTCGATGAGAGTCTTCGGCCGCTTCATGCTCATCTGCCTGTCGTCGTCGGTCCGCATGTGTTGCATCTGGACAGGGTCCATGCCAGCCATCGGCTGCATCTCGACGTCGCCTTCTGGAGGTGACCGCCGATCTGGAGGCTCGGAGTCCACCTGCGTTTTCAAAAACTGGCCGTTGCCGTTGTCCTGAGGAGCGGCAAGCGCGGGGATGAACAGAAGCGACAGCACCACGATAAGAAATAACCGCACGATACTCTCTCCCAATCAGATTTCTGCACGTGAATAGCGGCAGGGCGCATGCGCCGTTCGAACAAGAACGGACGGGGCTGAAGCGCCGTCAGAAATGCGTCACTACGGGAGAGGGGTCTAGATCCTGAGGGAGGTCGTCAGGCGATCAGGTGCCGGGATTCCTGAAGGGGGTCTTTCTAATCTTGTTTGTTGAGAGTCAATTGTGAAACTGAAGAGATTCAGAATCCCGATCTCTTCCGCAGGGGACGAATCAGTTTGAGAAAAATTTCTCTGGGGCGGCGAGGTGGAGGCGGAAGGTTTGCGGCATTCTTCCTGAGTGCACGATGAGACAGTTCGCGAACCCTCAGAGCCCGCTGTATGCATCCCGCCTGCTGAAGAAGCGAAATGACTACGCGCAGCGTCTCTAGCGTGAGTTCCATCAGCGTGAGTTCCAATCGAGCGTCCGCAGTGGTGAGACTTCATTTCTGGGGCAGAAGGCTTCGATTCGACTGTGCGGCTTTTCAATGAGGTATAGGAGCCAGCGATGTGACACTCCGAATCTGCAAGATGCAACCAGCAAGACAGATCACACGCTGAGGCAGAGATCGACGTCGTTGCCAGAATGACCGACAGCAGTGTTGCCAGCGGGCTTGCTATCTTTAGCTTTGAATCGCTCACTTAACTACCGTCGACGAAAATTGCATTGGAGGAAACGAAGAAGGCGCTCGCGCGTCTATCTTAAGTATACTTCGGCTCTCCGCGGCGTGTTTCGCAAAAAAGACACGTCGCCCGATGGTGCCATTGACGCCATGGCCTGGAGGGGGGCCGAATCGCCACTTACAATTGCAATCGTTTCTCCTTTCGATGTAGATTCGTATAACAGGTTCGCGGAGTGATTTGGGCATGCGGTCGATCTCCAAAGGTACAGCGCGTCTTTGTCTGTTGCTGACATTGTGGTCAGTAATAGCTCTGATTACGCATCACCATTCGGATCGGACTGAATCTTCTGTTTGCCAGGTTTGTGTTGCGGCACATTCAGCGGCGTCAACCAGCATCTCCTCGGCTCCGAAGCCTGTATTCCACAAAATCTTCGCGTTGCGGTTGCGCCCGACCGCGACCAAGCAACGCCTGGTTGCCTTCGCTTTGAGTGTCCGCCCACCTCCTGCCGTTTGAAAATCAGATACTGACTCCAAACAAGCTCGGTTCGTATCATGAACCGTCTCTCTGATCTTTGTACGGACTCATTCTCTGGAGGAATTCATGCTGGCTTCATACGAGAAGTCGCTCCGTGCGGCTTTTGCAGTTGTATTCTGGGTGGCTCTGGGTCTTCAGGCTTACGCGCAGTCAGGTTCGGGGTCGCTTAATGGTACTGTCCTTGACCCTACAGGCGCGGTGGTTGCGAATGCTAAGGTCGAGATTCACCAAGCCGTCAGCGGTTTTGACCGGACCACCACGACAGACGGTAAGGGTAATTTCAGTTTCTCGAACGTACCGTTTAATCCGTATCACATGACGGTGACGGCTGCGGGGTTCGCCCCGAACGCCCAGGACGTGGAGGTTCGGTCGGCGGTGGCAGCTAGCGTCAAGGTCAGTCTGCAAGTGACTGGCTCGTCCACTTCGGTCACGGTCGAAGCTGGCGCCGATTTGGTGGAGAATGATCCAACTGGGCACACCGACGTGGATCGCAATTTGTTCAACAAGTTGCCACTCGAAAGTCAGTCCTCCTCGTTAAGTTCGCTGGTCACCCTGGCCTCGCCTGGTGTGTCGGCAGATTCGAATGGTCTCTTTCACGGACTCGGCGACCACGCATCGAACTCATTTTCGGTAGACGGCCAGCCGATTACCGATCAGCAGAGCAAGGTTTTTTCAAACCAGGTCCCTCTTGATTCCATTGAGTCGCTGGAAGTTATTCCGGGAGCTCCGCCGGCGGAGTACGGCGGCAAGACAAGCTTGGTGATCGTGGCAACCACTCGCTCGGGACTGGGATCAAAAACGCCGCATGGCAGCGTGAATGCTTCCTACGGATCGTTTGGCTCGTCGAATATCGGCTTCGACCTTTCTTATGGCGGTGATAAGTGGGGAAATTTTATCTCGGCGAACGGGCTGAATACGGGGAGATTCCTGGACCCGCCGGAATTTCTCGTGACGCACGACAAAGGCAACGAAGAAAACATTTTCGACCGGGTGGACTACCAGCTCTCGACCAAGGACTCGATTCATCTGAATCTGGGCTTCAGCCGCTCCTGGTTCCAGACGCCCAATTCGTATGACTCGCAGAACGCGACGCCGTGGAGCGGGGTTAGCGTCAGCAATAACGGGCTTGGTCCCAATGGCATCCTGGTTGGTCCTGCAGACCAGCGATCGAAGATCGACACCTTTAACGTCGCTCCAACCTGGACACGGGTGATCAACCCGACCACCGTGTTTACCTTCGGCGGCTTCGTCAGACGGGATGCCTATAATTACTATCCGAGCAACAACCCATTTGCGGACCTCGGCCCACCGAATCTGCAGCAGCAAACTGTCTCTCAATACCGGACACTCGCGAACACGGGTCTCCTCGCGAATGTCACCCACGTGATAGGCATCAACAACATCAAGGCGGGAGTTACCTATCAACAGACCTTTCTCACCGAAAACGACAACCTCGGAATCGTCGACCCAAATTTCAACGCCCCGTGCCTGGATGCCAATGGTGTACCAGTTTTCGTTGGGAACCCGGGAGTGAATAACCCCGGCAATTGCGCAGGGGCGAGCTCAACGAACCCCGCTCTCTACCCGACGCCATTCGTCGCAAATCCCGGCTTCAGTTCATTGCTCGGTTGCTACGATCTGACGCGATCGACACCATCGCCGGGCGACGGCTGTGCCAATTCCACCAGCGGCTTGTATGCATATCACGGACATACCGACATAAAAGAACTCGCCCTCTATATTCAGGATTCGATCACCATAAAGAACTGGTCCTTGAATCTGGGACTCCGGGGCGATCTTTACAACGGCCTTGTGGTGGCTCGTCAGGCCGAGCCGCGCCTCGGTGTCGCTTACAACATCAAGCGGACCAATACGATCCTCCGAGTTTCCTACGCGCGCACGCTGGAGAGTCCCTTCAATGAGAATCTGGTGCTTTCGAGTACAGGATGCGCTAATCCTGTCTTGAATCCACTGCTTCTCTGTTCTCAGCCTGCTTCAGCGGGGGCGACGCCGTTCAATCCCGGTTACCGCAATGACTTCCATGCTGGCCTGCAGCAGGCGCTCGGCAAGTATGCGGTCATCAGCGGGGATTACATTTGGAAATACACCCACAATGCCTACGATTTTAGCGTGTTGGGGGCGACTCCGATTACTTTCCCGATTGACTGGCACAATTCCAAAATTCCTGGTTATGCCGTCCGCATCAGCGTACCGGATTTCCATGGCTTCTCGGCGTTGGTGGTTTTCTCTAGCGTTGCGGCGCGTTTTTTCACTCCGCAGATCGGCGGCGCGGGTGCGGTTCCGTCGGTAGCCTTTAGCTCGGGAATCACACCCTTCCGCATTGACCACGACGAAACTTTCAATCAGACAACTCACTTTCAATACCAGCCCTGGAAGCGGGGCCCGTGGCTAGGCTTTAACTGGCGATATGACAGCGGATTGGTGGCTGGAGCTGCTCCCTGCTACGGTGTAGGGCCTGCCAATAACTGTCCTCAATCGACCACGCTGGGCGGACAGCCCGCCATTAACATGACGGATGCTTTCGGGACACCTTTGACTGCTGATCAGGAGTTTCAGGCCGGTTTTACTTGCAACGGTGCGCGTGCCACGCCGACCGTCGCTTTGCCCTTTACGTGTCTTGCATCTCAGTTCGGGTCGACTCTGATATCAGTGCCCGCGCCCGGGACTGAAAATGATGATCACAAGCCGCCCCGCATCGCGCCGCGCAGCCTGTTCGATATTGCACTGGGTGACGACAACCTGTTCAAAGGCGAGCGTTACCGATGGAGTCTCACACTAACCGCTATCAACGTCACTAACAAATACGCGCTCTACAACTTCCTTTCCACCTTCAGTGGCACGCACTATGTGACGCCGCGTTCGCTGACGGCTCAGATCGGATTCCATTTCTAGAAATGCTCCCCCGTCGATGAGGGCAGTAGGGTCAAAGCCGTACTGCCCTCCTCTGAAAAACCAGACAGCAGTTTGAGGTTGTGGGGTTCTAAGCGGCGCAGGTCGCTGCCATGTGAGGGGACATCCAGTGAAGGCGGCCAAACCCATCCTGCTAGCATCTTTGTTTCTCTGCGCTGGAAACGCCTATGCCCAGTCGGTCGACAAGGAGCCTGCAGCAGTTGTGGAGCTTGGGGGAGCTGTTGATTCGAATGTCAAAGGCGGCGGATGGAGCATCGGCCCGACCGTCGCGGTTGAAGTTACGCCCATAGAGAACTGGCTGGAACTTGAGGCGGGAGTTACCCCACTTTTCGCGCGTCACTCGACAGAATGGAACATCGACCTTCTTTTCAAGAAGCCTTGGACGCTGTCGAAAAAAGCGGAGTTCATGTTGGGAGTCGGGCCGGAGTGGGTTCATACGACGCAATACAGCATGACAACGAACTCCGTCAGCGCTGAAGGCGTGCTGGATTTCATGTTCTGGCCCTCGGCGAAGCATAGGTTCGGTTGGTACCTCGAACCCGGCTACGAGTACAACTTTGGGCGGGGGCGTGAGCAATCGCTCGGAATGAGCGGCGGCCTGCTGATAGCTATCCCATAAGGCTTCTTTTGCTTTGGGTGTCAGGTTCGCGCGGTGGGGGATGATCTAACTAGGATTGAAGGTCTGTATTGAAGGTCTGTGTTGAAACGGCATATTCCGGGCGCGAGTGCGTACGGACGATTAGCAGCCCGACCAATACCGCACTGACGAGCATAGCGACGCGGATATAGACGCCGCCGTGAAAAGCCTGGTCGCCGGCGGTGGTTCGCAAAAGGCCGGAAGTGGCGCTCAGAGTGCAGAATCCGAAATAGAATTTTTCCATCCATCCGGCGGAGATGACGAGAAGCCACAAAAGGATGGCGGAGACGATCGCAAAGATTCCGCAAAGAGCCCACGTGCCAAGAGGCACGCTGGCGGGCAGCCATACTCCGGCGGCGGGAGTGGCTGCAACCATTTGCCGCACCGCAATCGCGAGAAACACCACGGAGTGCGCCAGCGCGACGATGGCGCGCTTGCGGTTGGTGAGGATGGAAAATCCGCCCATGCTGAGTTTCACTGTAGCGAAAACCGAAGATGGAGGCTGTGACGCAGATCACGCGGGGCCAGCGTCGCACGCAGGGGAAAGCAGGTCCCTCCTCGGGGCCTCCCATTCATTAGCGTAATCGGAAACTTCCGTCGGGATGACAATGCTCATGCCAGGCCAAAAATACAAACGGCCCGCAGGGTTGAACCTGCGGGCCGTCCGGTGGACTGTTTGGGATTGACCAAGAGGTGGTCACTCTACGTGGCCTCTCACGGCAACTCCCGGGTCTGGGACTGAAGCCCCAGGATGGCAGCCTTCGCGCGACCGACGCGATGCCGTCCATCCGTACTCACCGGCTAGTGTGCGGGCTGTAGCTCGCGGCGCGTAGCTAATGCAACGTCGCCGGAGCCCCGCTTAGAGCAACCAGCTCTAAGTCTCAGCCACCTCACCTGGTCTTAGACTCCCACACTTACCACTACAATCAGAACTTGTCATTCGACCACCTCCTTTCCGGTGTAATCGCAGATTAGTACGAAACGCGCGGCGGCGTCAACCGGCACGAAAGTGGGTACTGAGAGTGGCACTGTCCATCTGTTAGCTTGGAAATCTTGGTCGAGGGAACAGCATTGGGAGAGGCTACAAGGCCATCAACGGTGGGAAGCATTCTTCGACAGCGCTGTCCGCGATGCCGCATGGGAAACATTTTTCGCTATTCCATCTTCCGCGGATTTCCCAAGATGCACGAGCGCTGCCCCGTCTGCGATCTCAGGTTTGATCGCGAGCCTGGGTACTTCCTGGGCGCGATGTATATCAGTTACGCGTTGGGGCTGGCGATCATTGCGATCATTGCGGCTCTGCTATGGTCCATCACTGGCTGGTGGATCACGAAAGACACAATCTGGGCGGTCGTCTTGTTCCTGCCGCTCGCGCCCACTGTTACGCTATTTGCACGCGTGCTCTGGATCTATCTCGATCAGACCATCGACCCGGAACGACGGTAGGGAACAGCGTTTCCGACAGGCTCATGCCTTTTGCTCCGGAGTACTAGAAGCCGGCCCCTTCAATGCTGGCGCTTCTTCCTTTGCTTGCATCGCTGCCTTGAAGCCACGGATGCCTTCGCCCAGACCCTTGCCGAGTTCAGGTAGCTTCTTAGGGCCAAATATCAGCAGAGCAATTCCGGCGATGATCATTAGGTGCATGGGTTGAAATAAGCCTTCCAGCATTGGTAATCCCCCCAGTCGAGAGTAGGCAAAGTAAAGAACCATCAGTAAGCAGGCGCCGCGACCTAACGAATTAGGCGCGGCGCCCGCTGCCGCGAGTCGCGTGAAGAGGACCTTCCCCCGAAACGACCGCCACTACGCGATCGCGGCGAGTTTAGACGCCGCGTTGTGCCGCATCAGCCGCCTCGGCCAAGGCATTCAGAGTGCTGAAGAACTCCGCTGATTGGCCGATGAAGAGTCCGCTGGCGGTGAGGCCCTGCGCCGCGGCCACGGCGCCTGCAACTGGGTCGGATATCGGACGGATCATCGAGACGTTCGGAAGGCCAGGCCTGAATTCGACAGGGACCGGGAAGATCAAGCTGGGCTGAATTGATTTATTGAGTGGATCGAAGAAATTGGGAAAGGTCAGGCCCAAGTTTGACGATGTGAATGGCGCCACCGGAGCCTGGACTCCATTCCCCGCAAAATCAACCCATTCCAGAAAGTGAGCAATCTCATCTCCACCGATGCCAAGTGTGATTTGAAGGACTTCCGGACTCGTCACTTTTTGGCTCATGGCTGCGTAAAGACTTGTGCCGCCTTGTTCAATTGCTCCGAAGTGAAAGGCCGCGACATTTGCAATCGCCTGAATGTGATCGTTGCCCGGAAAATTGGGGTTGGGTCTGCCCTCGTAATCGGAGTTGGTCCGGGGAATGGCCGGCACCCCATTCAGTTTTATCGCCTGAGGGAAGGTGGCGCCCAGGTCCGGATTGGTTGCGCTGCGGTAGCGCACGTACCAGCTGGTATCGACATTGAGATTCATGAGATTTGTGAGTCGCATGTTACCGGAAGATCCGTTGGCTGTACTTCCCGGTAAAGTTACGAACTCGCTGAAGTCGACGGGGTCGGCTCCTTTAGACATCAGGTATGCGTTGATGAATTCAGCGTGGCTCACTTCATCCAGCGTGTTGCTAGCAATATATTGCGGGCCGTCGGAATCGAGGTTCGACAACGCCGTCTGATAAGGGTTCAACTTCTCGTTTGGGCTCACCTCAATCGGTTGAAGCTTTCCAATACCACCTAGTTCGGCATACTGGGTCCAAAGATCCGACTCGATTAGTTCGGCTGCTGCTAGAAAGCGAAGGATGGCGATGTCTCCCTTGCTGAGGGATGAGGAGGAACTGCTCCCCTGTGCGAAGGCGGGGATGCCGCGCGACAATATCCCGGCTCCGACAGTGGCTGCGGCACCGGCGATCATGCTGCTCTTCAGAAACGAGCGGCGATTGGCGGCTCTGCGCGTGGGCGAGTTCGATTCGGTTGAGGTTGAGGGCTGAGCCGTTTTCGACGTCAGAACCGTAGAGGAGGTCTTTTCCGTACTCATAGATCTGCGCTCCAAGTTTTCGTGGAATAAGTTGGAAATCGAAGCAGGACTTCGAATCAACGTGAAGGCAGAATATGTGGGCTCAAGTTCGCGCATGTCATTGGAGTGTCCGGGAATTGTAAAAGTTCGCCCCGCGCGAGCTGCGTGCCGTCGCAGGTTGAAGTGAGGAAATCCTCGCGTGCCTTGAATGCGCCTTGCCTTTGAGGGCAACCCAGCAGCATGCATTTTGATTCTGAATCGTTTAGCTCACCACATCGAGAAATTGTCGCGGACAGCAGGCGCGATTTGCAGGAAAAGGCCCGGTATGCGTAATCTCAAAAGGGAGAACGTGGAATGATTCGATTTGTCTGCGCAGCAATTACTCTGGCCCTCTTAACTACTTCGTTTGCTCATGCTCAAGATGCGACGCCTAAGATACAGGTATTTGGCGGCTATTCGCTGCTCCACGCAGACACCGGTGGACTGGACAGCAGCATCCTGGACTTTAATTTGCGGCAATTTCCCAACACGTTTGACGTGCGAACAATCTTCAATGGCTGGAATGCCGAGGCGCAGTACAACTTCAGCTCCTGGGTAGGAGTCGCCGCCGATTTTAGCGGGTACCTCGGCTCGCCGTTTACGGTGCGGAGCCCCAGCACGGTTTCCGGACTCCCTGACGGCAACTCGTATTCGATCCTGGTGGGGCCGGTGCTTTCTTACAGAGCCCGAAAAAAAATAACGCCCTTCGCCCATGCGCTGTTCGGATGGAACCGAACCAGCATGAGTGCCAGCACCTTCACAGGCACATCGACTCCTTTGGCGTCCGTCTCCACACATTATGACGACTTCACACTCGCGCTGGGCGGGGGAGTGGATTACAAACTGTCCCGGCGTTTTGCTCTGCGGCTGGCGCAGTTGGATTGGTACCACACTAGCGTCAATCTGAACTCTTTTTATGGAACCGCTTTTAATACCACCCTGTTCCAGGGCCTGGCCACGCGCGAAAGAAACCTGCGATTCTCGGCCGGGATCGTGATTAACTTCTGATGGCGGGTTGTCTTAGGGCAGCCCAAAAGCATACAAAGCGCTACCGGCAGCAATGGCGATGTATTCTTTGCCATCTACGGCGAAGGCAATGGGCGCAGCATAGACCGCGCCGCCCATTTGAAAGTGCCAGAGAGGCTTGCCCGCTGCCGCATCCAGTGCGATGAAGTTTCCTTCCGCATCGCCGGTAAATACCAGGCCACCGGCAGTGGAGAGCACGCCCGACCATGTCGGCGACGTGTGCTCGAACGTCCACTTGATCTCGCCCGTCGCGGGATCGATTGCTTTCAGAAATCCGCGATACGGTTCGGCCTCTTCCGAAGGAAAGTACGCGCTGCCATAAAACGCGTGTCCCGCTTCGTAGGGCTGCGGAGCGGTGCTGAAGATATCGCACTGATCGCGGGCCGTTACGTAGAACAGCCGGGTTTGTGGATTGAACGCCGGCGCCATGAAGTTCGTCGTCCCTAGCGCACCAGGACACACGGTATGACCCTCAAGCGTAGGTGAAGCTTCCTTCTTCGCCACCGGACGCCCCTCTGCGTCTTTGTTGTCGCTCCACGTGGTCTTGCCGTAGGCGTTCGCGGAAATGAGCTTGCCGGTTGCCCGGTCTATTACGTAGAAAAATCCGTTGCGGTTGGCTTGCGCGATGAGATGTTTGCCAGCGGAGTCGGGCTTTTCGACGTCGATCATGACCGGCACCTGCGTCGCGTCCCAGTCATGTTCGTCGTGTTTCGTGAACTGGAAATACCAATTCAACTTGCCGGTATCAGCGTTCAGCACCAAAAGCGAATTGCTGTAAAGATTGTCACCGGCACGACCCTCGCCACGATTCGAGGGCGCAGGATTTCCGGTGGGCCAGAAAATCTGGTTCGTTGCCGCGTCATAGGTTCCAGTATTCCACGCCGGAGCGCCACCCACCTTCCACGAATCGCCCTCCCATGTTTCGTGACCGGGTTCGCCTGGGCCGGGCACGGTGTAGAAGCGCCATTTTCGTTCGCCCGTCGCGGCGTCGTAGGCGTCGATAAAGCCACGGACACCGTACTCGCCACCGGAAACGCCAATCACGACAAGATTTTTCACTGCAAGGGGCGCGACAGTGAAGCTGTAGCCGTTGTGATAATCGGCCGCAACGACATCCCAGATTACGTTGCCGGTTTTCGTGTCGAGGGCGATCACGTGGGCATCGAGCGTTCCCAGGAAAACCTTGTCTCCCAAGATGGCGAGCCCGCGATTTACGCGTCCGCAGCAGGGGCGAATGTCCGCGGGCAGAGGATGCTGATACATCCAGATCGGCCGACCGGTGCGCGCATCCAGGGCGAAGGCGCGGTCGTCTTGCGCCGTAGCGTACAGAATGCCGTCCGCTACAAGCGGCGTGGTTTCGAGTTTGCCCGTCGCTGCTGTCTGGTACACCCATTTCGCGACAAGGGAGCGAACCGTTGTCTTGTTGACCTGATCGAGAGCGGAGAAGCGTCGCCCGGCGAAGTCACCGGAATAAGTCAGCCAATTCTGAGGCTCTTTTGAGGAATTCACGATCCGATCAAATGTGACCTGAGCGAGAATCGGCGAAGTGAAGACTACACAAGCAAGGCCAACTAATATGTTCAGGAATACGCCCCAAGGCCTCCGCGGCACTTCTCCGCTATCTCTGCGGTAATAGCTTTTCTGGACTTTATCTCCCTCGCACAGGCTCATTTCGCCCCCACGCTGATCAGGTAAGCCACGATGTCGTCCAGATCTTTGTCGCTCAAAGTGTCTGGCTTGTACTGGGGCATCATTGACTCCCGGCTCTTTTTGAAGGAGCGAAGCTTGTCTTTATCCAGCAGATAAATTTGTTCGCCCGAATCCATCACCTGCACGCTGAAGTTGTCCTCGTTCAGAGCCACCCCCTTGATTTCCTTTCCATCGGCGGTCACTACGGTGATGGTTTCGTATTCCTGGGGAAATTCTTTCGTGGACTCGGTCAATCCCCAGGCCAGTCGTCGACTTGGATTGCGCACAGAATCGATCATTCCATCTCTGGTGCGTGAGCCTCCCACAGCGGTGAGTTCCGGCCCTACGCGCCCGCCCTTCCCTTCCACCATGTGACAGAGCGAGCAGTTCGCGTCGCCATAGAAAAGCTCTTTGCCATGCGCAGCGTTGCCGATGGGCTTGGCCGGCGCCTTCACCTCGACGCTGCGAATGTAGGCGATGATCTGCCAGATTTCTTCGTCCGTCATGCCAACGCCCTGGCCATTGGTTCCGTTGGCTGGCATGACGGTGCCCGGAATGCCGTTGCTGATCACCTGAAACATCTCCGCGTCGGAGTGAACATGCTTCTTCTGTGCTCGCGTCAGGTCGGGACCGCGACCGCCGCCGCGCGCGCCCAGTCCATGGCAAAGCGCGCAGTTGATGCGGAATTCGTACTCGCCCGCCTTGGCCGCCTTGGGGTCGTTGGCGAAGGGATTGCGATCGTCGGCAACTGCAGATGACGCTGCCACGGCACACGACAATAGAAGTGAGGATACAAAACGTCGCAAGAAGGTAATTCTCACGGATGCTCCTCCTAAATTAAAACAACGCAGAAGACGACCACTAGACCCAAAAGTTAACGGATAGTATCATCGTCGCCGCCGGATTGGTGCTGTGAATATTGGGAGAGCAGGCTCGAGGCTTACGCCGCTGATCTGACACCCAGCTTCGCAGCAGTTACGGCTGGAGTGTGGATGTGTTCCGGTCGAAATCCCATGCCCAGGATGCGCGCAGGAAAGCGCCTTAAGAAAGGCCAGGCCTGCAGTAGTTTCAGCGCCTTCGGCGCTTTAAGTGGCCGCTGCGCGCCCAAGACTTTGCGAACGACTCGGTTCTGAATAAAAAGTTGCAAGCGCTGAGTCGCCTGGGTGGGAAATTCTCTCCGCCGCTGCACCGCGGCGAGATCAACGTGCGAGACGGTTCCCGCGAGTAGTTTGCTGCCCAAGATGTTCGCCGTCGCGACGGCGTCCTGGATCGCAAGATTGATGCCCACTCCGCCTATTGGAGACATGGCATGCGCGGCATCTCCAATGCACAAAACACCCGGCTTCGACCACCCTTTCAGGTAGTCGACGGTCACGGTGAGGACGCTGACGTCGTCCCAACTCTTCAGCTCCTGCACACGATCGTGGAGAAAAGGCGCCAGAGCCGCCACATCCTTGCGGAAACTTTCGATGCCGCGCTGCTTGAGTTGGTCAAGCATGCCCTTGGGGATAAGAAACGCGCACTGCCAGTATTGATCGCGGTTGATCATGACCAGCATCCTGCCAGCTTCGACGTGGCCCAAAGCACGCGACGGATCATCTTTTTGCCGGCTGATTCTCATCCACAGCACATCCATCGGCGCACCCAGATTCTCAACCTGCAAGCCGGCTCGCCCGCGCACAATCGAGCGGCGTCCATCCGCGCCGACAGTCAAGGCTGCGCGGATCTGCAATGCGCCTTCTACATTCTTCGCGCTCACTCCTGCCACCCGTCCGTCTTCGGTGATGAGGTCGACAGCCTCGGTTTCCATCTTCAGATGAAAACCCGCGTACCGCTTGGCTTCTGTCGAGATAAAATTCAGGAAGTCCCACTGCGGCATGAGGGCGATGAACTTGCACTGGGTTGGAAGGTGAGTAAAGTCGGCAAGAGTGAAGCGTTTCAGCCCCAACCTCTCCAGTCAGTTCTCGGGCCTCCTGATGCGGACGCTTCAGGAACTCATCCAGAAGCCCGAGTTCGTGCATCAGTTCCAGGGTCGAGGGATGGATGGTGTCGCCACGAAAGTCGCGCAGAAAGTCTTTGTGTTTCTCCAGTACGACCACGTCCACGCCCATTCGCGCAAGCAAATATCCCAGCATCATTCCGGCAGGGCCGCCTCCGGCGATGCAGCAGCGAGTCTCGATTGTTTCGCTCATGGATAACCTCCAGCGCGCCGGGAAACACAACGCCATTTTAATTTAAGTGCTTGACGTTTGGTGCAAGGGGTGACCGGGAAGTTTTCGGAAACCTCACAAAGCAGGCTAAGACATTCCCATCGTACATGGCCGCCGGGTATCTGGGACCCGCACGAATGCCTCCCTACACTTGAGACATCCCTGAACTCAGCCGATCTTCCCTTTAGATCGAGGATTTTTTAAATGTAGACGCGTAAGTCGCTGATGTCTCAGCCCTTCCAGCGGAAGGCGTTGGACTGAGGAAGGCCAAGGTGGGCGAGAACGCGATAGGCGAACTCACGGGCCATGTCATCTAAAGAAGCAGGCCGGTAATAGAAGGCCGGGATGAGCGGGAAGATGGTCGCTCCGGAGTCGGCGGCCCGGTACATGTTGCGAATATGAATTTTGTTGAGTGGCGTTTCGCGCACGCAGAGAACCAGCGGACGTTGCTCTTTCAGGCAGACGTCAGCCGCGCGCTCGATCAGGTGGGAGGCGACGCCGTTGGCGATCCGGGCCAAAGTGCCCACGCTGCAGGGGATCACGACCATTGCGTCGGCGGGGTAGGAGCCGCTGGCTATGTTCGCCCCGATATCGGCGTTGGATTGCTCTTTGATTTTAATTTTCGAACTTTTGGAGGATACGTTCTCCGGGCCTCGAGGGCGGCTTTTCTCCAGACGTTTTTGCACTGATTTTTCCGGGGAAAGAATCTGGCCGAGAAGATTCACACGGCCGCGGATGCCAAGTTCTTCCGCGAGCACGCGCAAGGCGGAGTCCGACGCGATGAAATTCGCGGTCTGGATACGAGCGTCGCGTTCAACTGCCAGCAGAAATTGCCGCAGGAAGACCGACCCGCTGGCGCCCGTAGTCGCGACGGTCAGATTCTGTGGCGGATGATTCGGCAACGCGCCTCACGCGGGCGACGCCAAGCGTCCACCCGAAGTTTGGAGCATAGGGAGTTGCCGAACGGGAGTCAAGAAGAACACCGAAGGAAGAAAGCTAGAAGCTAAAGGCTAGAAGCTGCTTTATATGGCATCCACTGCCAATTTGCGATCCCGCCGTAGCGCCGCGCAGCTCCACGCGCTGGCGGGAGTCGAGCGGCAAATCCGTGCCCAGGATTCACACAGCCGCCGCAAATATCTGCGCGAATTCAACCAGGCGTTCCGCAGCTACAATTCCGTTCTCGATGCTCAACAGATTCGGAGTGCTGTACACGCCGCGGAGATGGTCCTGATTGGCGATTACCATGCCCTGTCCGCCGCCCAGCGCTATGCTGCCTCCTTGCTCGAGCAGCGTGCCTTGGCTGGGGATCGCCGAGTCGTACTCGGCGTCGAGACCATCTTTGCGCGCGATCAGCACATCCTCGAAGAATGGTGGCGGCGAGAAATTAGCGAAGAGGAATTGCGCCAGCGCATCCGCTTCGATCTCGACTGGGGCTACGATTGGACTCCGTTTTACGAACTGCTGGTCACCGCGCGCGATCACGGAGAGGCTGTCTACGGCCTCGACTGCATGCCGCGGGAGAATCTGCGGAAAATTGGGGCTCGCGATCGCCACGCCGCGGCGAAGATTGCCGAGATCCGCCGGCGTCATCCCGATGCGGTGATCTTCGTTTTATTCGGCGAGTCGCACCTTGCTCCGGGACACCTGCCGCGTGCGGTACAGAAGGAAATGCCCGACGCGAAAGTTCTAACCGTGTTGCAGAATGTCGACGCACTCTACTGGCGTGCCGCGGGCGAGCGCGCCGACAAAGTTGAGGCGGTAAGCATCGCTGACGATGTCCTGTGTGTATTCAACGCGACGCCGCTCGAAAAATACGAAAGCTACCGACTGTTTCTGGACCAATGGAGCCGCTGCGATACCGGACCCGACTTCGCGCCGACAATCTACAATTTGATCGACAGCCTGGCTGCTTTTCTCGAGATCAACCGTTATTCGCCGCATAACGGCACGCAGCCGAAGTTTCTGGTCGATATGCTGCCTGAGGTCCACGGCAACTCATCGGATGCGTTGATACATCGCATGCTCTCTCGTAAGGGCATCACCGAGCGGCAGTTGGAAAGCATGCTGGCGACGGTGGAGGAGCGTGGCAGCGCTTATTTTCCGCAGGTGAATGCATTCTATATCCGCGAATTTCAGATGGTGCATGCGGCCGAAGATGCGACGAGGTTCCTGCATCACGCCTGCCGCGGCTTGCCCCAACGGCGCAATGGACATGACGGCGGAAATAGCCTTCAGGAAAACGAATGCGTTGCTTTCAGCATCGACTGCTTTTATACGAGGGTATTGGAGGACGCTGTTGCCTATTTCGGATCGCGGGTGCTTTATCCTTCAAGGCCTGCGCCTGAGATGGGGGATTCCTTTGTGCTATCACGCGCTGCCTGCGAAAAAACGGGACAGGCGGCCGTTCGCGGGGATGCGGACAAATTTGACTCAATTGCGCGGCAGTGGGGATACCAGTTGGGGAATTTGATCTATGACAAATATCTTGCAGGAAAGGTAAAGCCGAGCGCCTTGCGCCGATTGTTTCTCGCTCGCATTGACGAGCCTAGCATCGCCCGCAAAGTCTGCACTGCCGTGATCGCCAGACTTCGATCCTTGTAGAGCCGCCGGACTCGGCAGGCACAGGCCGGAGCTACATGGTGCGCATCGCGAATGCTAATCTAGAAGTCGCTTGACTGTACTACGTTCGCGATGATGAACGCCCAGTCCATCCGCAAGCTCTTCGAGCAGGTGCGCCGGGGCACACTCACGGCCGACGATGCCGTCGACCGGCTTCGTCACCTACCTTTCGAAGATCTTGGTTTTGCCAAGGTTGACCATCATCGTTCCCTGCGTGCGGGCATGCCAGAAGTTATTTTCGGAGAACGAAAAACTCCATCGCAGACGGCTGAGATCTTCGCCCGCCTCGCGAAGCACGGCGGCAATGTCCTGGCTACTCATGCCGACAAGAAACAGTTTGCCGCAGTAAAAAAGAAAGTACGCGGCGCGGAATATCGGGAAATAGCGCGAGCTATCGTGCTGCAGCGCGACCCAACCACCTACGGCAAAGGAACCATCGCCGTGGTTTCGGCGGGGACCAGCGATATCCCGGTGGCTGAAGAAGCAGTGGTCACCGCCGAAATGATGGGCAATCCCGTGGAACATTTCTACGATGTGGGCGTTGCTGGAATTCACCGGCTGCTGGCGAATCGTGAGGCTCTGACGAAGGCCCGAGTGGTAGTTGTATGCGCCGGCATGGAAGGCGCGCTGCCCAGCGTGGTCGGCGGCCTTGTCGGCGTTCCCGTGATTGCCGTGCCTACCAGCGTCGGCTACGGTGCGTCGTTCAAGGGATTAACTGCGCTGCTCGGCATGCTGAATTCCTGCGCTTCGAACGTGAGCGTGGTCAACATCGATAATGGATTCGGGGCGGGGTACGTGGCATCGCTGATCAATCGGTTACCCTGATCGTGGATGGAGTGATCATGGCCATCGCACTGTCGCACGATCGAAATCGTGTGACTGCGGGCGCGCCTGATTGACGGTAAGCTCATTTATCGCGGCACCGATTGCTGTAGAGTCTCGAAATATTATTCGGCACGAAAATATGATCGTTGGCACGGGCATTGACATCGCGGAGGTCCCGCGCATCCGCCACTCGATTGAACGCTTTGGCGATCGCTTTCTGCAGCGAATTTATACGGAAGGTGAGATCCGCTACTGTGACTCGAAGGCAAACCGTGTCGAGCGTTATGCCGCGCGCTTCGCGGCCAAAGAAGCGGCTATGAAAGCCCTGGGCACGGGCTGGAGCCGCGGCGTCCGCTGGCGGGATTGCGAAGTGACGCGCCTGCCCGGGGGCCGACCGACTATTGCGTTTCACGGAAAAGCCGGCGAATTTGCCGCCAAGCTGGGAGTGAAAAACTCCGCGTTGTCGCTCTCGCACACCGCTGAACAGGCTATCGCGCAAGTGATTCTGGAAAACTAAAAGCGCGATACCGCACGCCACGGCCATCTGCTAGACTGGCGCATTCCACTTCATCATGGCTGCCACACTACAAGCGGTTGGGCCGGTTTTCTTGTCCACTGAGATTCCCGAACCTACTTTGCTCTTTGGTTTGGGGATGACCAGTTTTGCCGCGTTGCTCCTCGAGTTGGGACTTACCCGATTGTTTTCCGTAGTGCTCTTCTATCACTTCGCGTTTCTCGCAATTTCGATTGCCCTGCTTGGACTGGGCGCTGGCGGGGTGTTCGCCTACCTATTTAAGAAGCGATTGACCCGAACCGGCACACGCGCACTGGCCGCGCGTCTATGTGTCGACAGTTCGATCCTGGTGTTTGTTGTGCTTGAAGTTGTCCTGCATGTGCCGGTCGCGCTCAATGCCACCCGAAGCAATTTTCTGCACTTAACCGCTCTTTACGTGGTTTCGGCATTGCCTTTCTTTTTGACAGGATTGCTCTTTTCGGTTGTCTTTGCGCGCGAGACATGGCGTGTGCAGCGCATCTACGGAGCGGATTTATGTGGGGGGGCACTGGCCTGCCTGGCCGTGGTTCCAATGCTCAATTGGATCGGCGGACCGAATACCATTCTGGCCGCCGGCGTGGTGATGGCCGCTGCCGCGCTCGTTTGGGCAGAGTCGTCGCGCGCTCGAATCGCAGCAATCGCCCTGGTGGCTGTTTTAGTAAGCGTAATTGCAGCGAACCACTCCGGCCGGCTGATTGATGTTGTCTATGCCAAGGGAGTGTTTCGCAATCCGGCCTGGGTGGAATTCGCCCGGTGGAATGCGCTTTCGCGCGTGGAGGTAGATCGCCAGAGGCAGGCCAAGACCATCGTTATCGATGCTGACGCTTCCACCTCGATTATGAATTGCGATTTGGCGCACTGGCACGACAGCGAATGGGAACGCGATCTCATGTCAGCTCCGCCGGCGTTGGCCAACGTTCTGCGGCCACATGGCGAATTCGCGATCATCGGGCCAGGTGGAGGCGTCGATGTGCTGCGCGCAGTGGCGAATGGCAGCCCGAACGTGATTGGGATCGAAATCAATCCCCTCATTGCCAATACAATCATGCGTGGTCGTTACGCTGATTATGCCCAGCATCTCTACGAACGTCCCGAAGTACACATCCATGTGACCGATGGCCGCTCATACCTGCGCGCCACGCCGCAACAGTTCGATGTCGTGCAAATGACGCTGGTCGACACCTGGGCTTCAACTGCGGCCGGAGCGTTTGCGCTGAGCGAAAACAATCTCTACACCGTGGAAGCCTTCCGGGAATATTTCGAGCATCTCAAGCCGGATGGCATGATCGCGATCACTCGCTGGGAGTTTCGACAACCCCGGGAGGCGCTACGCGTCGTCGCGGTGGCAATGCAAGCCGTGCACGATCTGGGTATCGCCAACCCGGCGCGCAATTTTATCGTTGCCTCGCAGGGACCGCTTGATGAAGATGGAATTCCGGTAGTTGTGCTCGCCAAAAAAACTGCGTTCACCACCGGGGAGCAGTCAGCGATCCAGGCTCATTTCGAGAAATACAAGCAGTTGAATCCGCTGTACCTCGCATCGTTTCAGCTCCCAGTGCAAGCAGGGCAGAATCCATTTGCCGATTTGATCGCCAGCAACGATCCTTACCGCTTCGCGCAGAGTTATGCCTACAACGTGGCGCCGGTCACCGATAACGCACCGTTTTTCTTTTTCACGCTCAAAGCCGGGCAAATCCTCGGCCAACGGGGACTGCACCACGGCATCGACTGGAAGGTGAACCTGGGCGTACTGGTTCTGCTTTGTGTGCTCGCGATTTCAGTGCTGGCCGTGTTGGGCTTCCTGATTTTGCCGCTTGCGCTTCAGAAAGGCCGTCAGTCGCCGCTTCCGGTTTTGTATTTCGTCGCAGTGGGTCTGGGTTACATTCTGGTGGAAATTGCGTTGATCCAGCGTCTGACTCTGTTCCTGGGACACCCAACCTACGCTCTCACCGTGGTCATTTTTCTATTGATGCTCTCCAGTGGCGCGGGGAGTTTGATGTCGCGCCGCTGGCTTCGCGGCACCGAACTGTCCTGGGCCCCGCTTGTGCTTGTGATGGTCGTGTTATCGGCCGACCTTGTGCTTTTACCGCGCCTGCTTGCCGCCTGCATAGGAGTGAAATTGGTTTTCCGTATAGCCATGAGCGGCATGCTGCTGGTTCCGCTCGGCTTCCTGATGGGAATGCCGTTTCCAACGGGCTTGCGCGCTCTTTCGGCGAGCTCTACGCTCACAGCCCCGAACGGCGCGAGCCACAATGACAACGCGGTGGAATGGGCATGGGCGATGAATGCCGCTGCCAGTGTATTGGGCTCGGTGATGGCCATGGTGATCGCAATCGAGTTTGGCTTAACCATCACCCTGGCGTGCGGAGCGGTGGCGTACCTGCTCGCATTATTGCTCCTTCCAGCCCTTTGCACGCAACGCGCTTAGGAATGGAGTCTCGTGGTTTGCTATGATGCTGCGAGGGGCGGCGAAGCTGGGAGCTGTTCCGTGTGTCACCGAAAACCACTAACGACGGTCTGAGGAAACGATTTGCCGAGCCAGAAGCAGGTCAAATGGTCGCAGCTCCGCGTTGGCCTCACTGTGATTTTCGCCAGCATAACGCTGTCGGTGCTTCTATTCCTGATGTCCGGAACCACCGGCTTGTTCAGCAAACGAATGACGCTTGTGTCGTATTTCGACAATGCGAGCGGGCTGCGAGTGGGAGCCCCCGTCCGGCTGAGTGGCGTCGATATCGGCAACGTTTCAAAAATTCTTATTGTCCGTGATAAGGACAAGCAGATCACTCCAGTCGAAGTGGTCATGAAGGTCGGCACGAAGTACGCCTTCGATCTGCGCCGCGATTCGGAAACCTCGCTGGACACGGCTGGAGTGTTGGGCGAAACTTACATGGACATTAACAGCTCGCAGGCGATTGGTCCTCCCGCGCAGGATGGCGATACGCTTCCCACCCACCTGCATCCCGATTTCAACGAGGTGGTGAGATCCAGCCAGAGCACGCTGCAGAACATGGATGCTTTGCTCAAGCGCGCCGATCGCATTCTGGCTTTCGCAGAGAGCGGCAAAGGCTCCCTGGGCAAGCTGATCTACGATCCCAGGTTGTACGACCAGCTTTCGCAGACGGTCACGGAGTTCAAGCAAGTTGTCGACGAAATCGCCAAGGGACAGGGCAGCCTCGGCAAACTGATCAACAGCAACGATGCCTACAACAAGGTCGTGGCCACCCTCGACAAGATCAACCTCATGGTGGATGACCTGCAGGCTGGCAAAGGAACTGCGGGGAAATTCCTGAAGGATCCGTCTCTTTACAATAATGCTAACGACACTATCGCGAACTTTAAGCAGGTGAGTGAAGACATCAACGCCGGCAAGGGTACTTTAGGCAAACTGACCAAGGACGAGGAACTGGCTGAGAAGATCAAAACCACGATGACCAAACTTGCCGCCCTCACCTCCGCACTGGAGGCAGGCCAGGGAACTGCGGGAAAACTGCTCAAGGACGAAACGCTCTACAACAATTTGAATAAGGTGACCGTAAGCCTTCAGGATTTTCTAAAGGCTTTCCGGGAGAACCCCAAGAAGTATCTCAGCATCAAATTGCACATTTTCTGAGAACGAATGTAGCAGGAGATCAGATCTCCACTTCGCCTTCCATATAGAAGACGCAACTGCCCTCTAGTTCGACGCGATCACCCGCGAGTCGGCAAATGATTTCTCCGCCGCGCGACGAGGCTTGGAAGGCGCGAAACTCATTTTTGCCCAATCGCTTGGCCCAATAGGGTGCCAGCATGCAATGCGCCGCGCCAGTCACGGGATCCTCCGGGATACCCTTGACCGGAGCGAAGTAGCGGCTGATAAAGTCGTAGGATCCATCCCCTGCCGCGGTCGCGATTACGCCGGGCCGGTTCATGCGTGCGAGCGCCGCCATATCAGGGGCAAGCTTCCGCAAGACCTGTGCGTTCTCCAGCACGGCCATGTAGTTGAAGGCGTTGATGAAAACCTCAATCGGAACGGCGCCCAGCGCTTCGGTCAATCCCGCCGGTGCGAGAATTTGCTCGGATGGCCGGGCCGGGAAGTTCATAATGTAACCGGCATCTGAACGATTCACCGTTAAGGGGCCGCTTGCCGAGTGGAATGTCACGCGGCTGCGTCCGGGCTCCAGTCGCTCCATGACCACGGCTGCGCTGGCCAGAGTTGCGTGGCCGCAAAGCGGCACCTCGGTCACGGGCGTAAACCAGCGCAAGCGATAATCGCCGCCTTCAGCGACCAGAAAAGCCGTCTCCGCCAGATTGTTCTCGGCCGCAATCGCTTGCAATGTTGCGTCCGCCGGAAAACTATCCATCAACATCACAGCCGCTGGATTCCCTGAGAAGCGCTGGGTGGTGAAGGCATCAATCTGGAATATCGGCACGCGCATGCTTTCACTGTTCTCCGATCCCCGGGAAGCGCCCCCAGCAGGCCGGCGAAGAATCCTAGCACCATCAGGAGCACGCTCAGCAGCGTCGCGTTTAGAACACCGCTCGCGGAGTGGATGTGGATTCAGCCTGCTCGTGCGCATGATAGCTGGAGCGCACCATGGGGCCGGACTCAACATGGCGGAAGCCAAAGCGTAGGGCCTCATCGCGCAATTCGCGGAATTCTTCTGGCGTGTAGAAGCGGGCGATGGGCAGGTGGTCGCGCGACGGACGCAGATACTGCCCTACGGTAAGAATGTCGACGCCGCGCGTACCCAAGTCGCGAAAGACCTCGACGAGTTCGTCCGTGGTTTCGCCGAGTCCGACCATCACCCCGCTCTTGGTCACCATCCCGGGAGACACCCTCTTGGCGTTCTCCAGCAAATTGAGACTGCGCTCGTAGCGCGCACCCGAGCGCACTGCGCGATAGAGCCGAGGCACGGTTTCGGTATTGTGATTGAGCACGTCCGGTTGGGCGTTGAGCACGATCCTCAGAGGTTCTTCCAGGCCTTGAAAATCGGGGATCAGAACCTCGATGCGGCAATCTGAAATAAGTTCGCGGATCTCGCGGATGGTCCCAGCGAAAATTCTTGCTCCGCCAACATTGTCATCGTCACGATTCACGCTGGTCACGACGGCATGCTTCAGTCCCAAAGTCGCAACTGCTTCAGCGACGCGGCGCGGCTCGTCCCAATCGATTGGCTCCGGACGCCCCTTTGGCACGGCACAAAATCCACAGCGCCGTGTGCAGATATCGCCGAGCAGCATGAACGTCGCAGTCTTGTGATTCCAGCACTCGCCAATATTCGGACACTGTGCCGATTCGCAAACCGTATGTAGTCCGAGCCCGCGCGCCAACTTTTTCAAGTTATGAAAGTTATCCCCGACAGGCGCTTTGGCCCGCAGCCACTCGGGCTTGGGTATACGAAGTGGAGGCGCAAGGTCGATCTGAATCAGTTGAGAAGTCCCGGCCATCGGTTCGATTCTACCAGTTTGGACCAATGCCTTGAGGGAGAGGCTGCGACAGCATAAAATGCAGCCACATCTGAGGGGTGAGGAGCGCACCATGAAGCGATTTTGGAAGGGGCTGAGCCTCATTGGTAGTTCTGGTTGTGGTGCTGGCAGTCGCGATCAGCGTAACCATCGGCTGGAGACCTTTTCTAGGTCCACGAACGCGGCCACTCACCGACCGTAGGTTCGAGTCGACGCCGGAGCGTCTGGCGCGCGGCCACTATCTTGCCAACGCGGTCTCCGGACCATTCGGAACACGACTGGAAGGCCCCTGGTGGTCCGGTGGTCGAGAGCAAGCTGGGCGCGGGTCAGATTTTCCCAGTCGCTGACTTGCCCGGAACCGTCGTCGCTCCCAACATTACTCCCGATACGGCGACCGGGGCAGGCGCATGGAGCGATGACCAACTTGCGCGAGCCATCCGGGAAGGCATCCGCCACGACGGCAAAACATTGTTTCCCCCCCCGACAAAATCCGGATGTCAAAGAACTTAGATACTAGAGAAAGGCTGTGGATAAGGTTAGATGTCACAGTGGGCTGCTTGCGGAAAATTTTTGGGCGGTGGTTGTTTCCCGGAGCCGCAGTCCCGCCTTTTCGCAGAGAACGCGAAAGGATGGGCCACCCGCCACAATTGAGTCTCCATTCGCGTCCCGATGCAGTAGTCCGTGGCTGCAAAACCGTTCGCATTAGGGCGAGATTCTCAGCGCTACCATTCCCGTGGGAGAGAGCTTAAATACCGCCAGAGCGGCGTGATCGGCTACCCACACTGTGTGTTGCGCATCGACGGTGATGCCGCGCGGTTCCCGCAGTTCCGACGCAGACGAGAAGAGACTTGTCTTGGGTTTCGGCGAATTCGTGGAAATCTGCCATACGCAATGGCGCGACGCATCCGCCACATAAAGCCTCTGCTGGTCCGGATCGTAAGTGAGTGCAGCGGGCTCTCCTATGCCGGATGCCAGGAGGCGCGACTTTCGGCTGGACAGATCCACCACATAGATCGTTCCTCCTCCCACATCCGCCGCAAACAGCCGCCGTCCGACCACGTCCACCGCCAGCGCGCCGAGCCGAGTGACTCCCGAGACGTCTACGAGAAAGGAGGGGCTGCTCGAATTCCCTTCCAGTGATAACGAGGAGATCTCCCCGGTCACCGTATCGCCAAGGTAGACAGTCCGGTGAACCTGATCAATGGCAACCCCCGCCCCCGCGAAGCCTGTCCGACCAAACCAGCTTTTTACTTGGCTGCCTGCGAGAGAGTATTTTGCCAACACTCCTTGCCGCAGCGTGGTGTTATAGAGCGCGACAAATATCGAATCTGCATCGCCGACGTGGACCGCGGCCATGTCCACCGGAGAGAAGTATCCAAGAGTGTCTTTGAGCAGAGTCACCCTTCCGCTGTTCGAATCGATTAATGATAGCCTACCCCTCCCACCTAGTACGACCAGCGTGCCCGACGGTAAAGCGCTGATGGCAACCGGTCCCTGGGCTTTGTCCAATGGCACCTGCGACGCCATCTGTGCTCGCCCGCTACCTGCGCAGCCCAGAACCAACGAGGCAATCGAGTAGAGTACGGTCTTCTTAACGGCAGCTGTCATGGTTTTTGGAAAAACTTCAGGAAGTCATCGGCATTTCTGAACCCAACCAAGCCAACCAGTGCACCAATTGCGCCCACGGGTAATAACTGGTAGGGATCCAATTCAAATCCAAACAGCCGAAATTCGCTGCCACCATAGACCAGCATGATTCCCAATACCTCGGCAATTCCTGATGCAAGCAAGGCGACGCCAAAGGCTTTGTACCACTTCGTGCTGTCGACATCCGGGTTCTTGCCAAACTGCCCCAGTAGGCTCCCCGCAATCGCCCCTACCAATACGGCCAAGATCAAACTCCAGAAGGAAGGACGAAAACGGATCGCTACCGGGATTTCTAGAGTTCCAGGAATTCCGCCCGGAGTGTCGTAATTGACATATAAAGTTACTGTTTCGTGAGGCTTGTCCGGAGCAAGGGGGAAAATGGATGCCCCAAGCGAGTGCCACGGATTGGGATGCAGATTGAGGACAACAGCGCCGTCCAGGGTTTGTGCTGGATCCAGTATGCGCGAGCCATTGCGGGGCAGCTGCACCACAGCTTGTGGCGCTCCCTGCCAGTACAACCCGTGCCCCGGAGAGACCTTCACGTCTGGATACAAGCCGATAGGTAAGTCGGAGAGGGTGTTCTTCAGGGTGACGTCCAGCGTGGTACCGCCGCTCAGGCTGACCGGCGACAATTGTGTGCTCGCGTGGCCCTCTAAGATCGATTTCGAGTAAACGAAGTTGTACAGAGGAATCCGGACAACACCGTCTTCCAACTGCGCACCCTCGCCCACATGGAAGCTAACATCCGCCATTTTGTCGAGAAACGTACCGGAGGGTAACACCTGCACGCGAAAACCGCACCGCTGCCCTTTGCCGCTGTTGAGATACACATAGACGGGATAAATGAAATAGCCATAGCTGCCATGGGTCGCGTTTCCAATATCGACCACGACCGTGTAACCACTGGTAGAATTCAGCGGCATTTGTTGTGGAAGGCTCGCCGGCGCCGCCGTCGGGTCACAAATTCCAGGCCTGAACTCCACTTTTCCGTCCGGCAGGTTCACGTCTGGGATCTGCAGGGTGGCAGTAGCGAAAACCGGAACTGCAAATAGAGGAAGGAACGCTAGCCCCAGAAGCGCTGTTCGTGCGCAACGTGCTTTCCCTGCATTAAACATCGGCTCCTTCCGGGATTATGCAGACGCCGGGGGCAACGGAACGGTGTATTGTAAGTAATTGCGTGTGAACCGAACAATAAAACCCACTCTTGTTACGAAATCCGAAATGGCGAATCGCCACGTCACGCTGCGGCCTTGGAACAACACTGTCCCAAGAATTTCCACAGGTCCATTGTGACATCTGACCTTGTCCGCAGCCCATCACACGCGCGACCATGGTCGAGGCCGTGACGGTTGGCACAAGCCAGATCGCCGCACCCCTAAGTTCTTTGTTTTGCGGATTATAGTGTCTAAGGACTATTGTTACGTTCACACAGTACAATCCCCTCCATGAGGAACCTTTTGCCGACCGTAGCTGCTAAGGTACGGTATGAGTTTGGTACAACATCTTGTGGTTTTTGGGATACGTAGCGGCAAGTATTGATGCGCAGCGGGTGAGCATGCAATAATCCACCTTGCCGGCTAGATGCTTGCTTAGCAAGTATGAGTGGCGCGGAGCGGGAGGGAGTCGAACCCTCAAATCCCGGACAGGACAGTGGATTATAAGTCCACAGGGCTTGCCACATGCCCAACCGCTCCGACAGAAACACGAATGGCTCGAAGTCACGGAGGGAATCGAACCCTCATAACTGAGAACTGGCGGCGAAACTGGCCCACTCTGACAAGTATTCCAGTGACGCTCTCAGCGCCTTGTCCGTTAGGCGACGCAACTTGAGTTGAGCGGATTATACCTTGAAGTCCCATTTCCAAAACGTTGTACAACGTGCTGGCACGTTTGCTAACAAACATGGGAACCAAAGTAGATAAGACCCGTTTCGACGCGCTGTTGACTCGGCGCTTGCACGCAAAACCCGCGCCAAAAGCCACGATCAAGACAAGCCGCCCAAAAAAGCGGGGAAGATAATCCCCGCCTCCGAAGAAAAAATCAATACCAATTAGAAAGGCTCAGCCTGTACAGGCTGTTGCGCCGTGAGTGTCGAGAACGGCATCGGCTGCGCTTTCGCCATTCGCTTTAGCGTCTCAGCGAACATATCCGACTTACATCCGGGGCTAACATATGCCGCCCCTTCGGGGCTGGAGTCGGGCGGTGGAGTCCGCATCTTTTCCCAAGATTCAGTTTCCTGTTGTTGAAGACGCGGTTTGGAATTCGAGGCAGTTATTGGAGCGCTGAAAGCCTGCCCTGAGCGAAGCCGAAGGGCGCTGCGCCACCCAAAGGCGAGCGCTTAAGGCAGGGTTAGCGGCTACTGATCCTCTGCCACGCCAGTCTGCGCACCTTCTTCATCTCCGCGGATCAAGCCAAATTTCTTTAGCTTGTAGCGCAGGGCGTCACGGCTGATATCGAGCAGCTTGGCGGCGTGGGTCTGGTTGTTGTTGGCTTGACGCATGGCCAGCTCGACCATCGCGTGCTCGACCTCTTCCAAAGATGTTCCGCCTTCCGGGATGTAAAGCCGGGGCAGGGTTCGGCCGTTGGGCAATGGCTGTCCGCCGTCGGCGGGCGAAGTTCGCTCAAAGACGGTGCGGCCGCCCGATTCGCCGACGGAAAATGGCAGATACAACGGACGCAAAAGCGGTTCGTCCTCCAGGATCATGCCGCGCTCGATGGTGTTTTTCAGCTCGCGCACATTGCCCGGCCAGTTATGGCTGAGAATAAGGTGGCGGGTGTCATCGGTAATGCCACGAATTGATTTCTTGAACCTGCGGTTGTAGCGGTCGATGAAGAAATCCACCAGCGGCATAATGTCTTCTTTTCGATCGCGCAGCGGTGGAATAAAGATCGCGATAATGGCTAGCCGATAGTACAGATCCTGACGAAATTGACCTTCGCGCACTGCCTTTTCAAGATCACGGTTGGAGGCGGCGATCACGCGCACATCCACCTGCATGTCTTTGATGCCGCCCACACGGCGGATGACCTGGTCTTCGAGCACGCGCAGCAGCTTCGCTTGTAGCAGGGGAGAAAGTTCGCCAATCTCGTCGAGAAAAAGCGTACCGCCGTCGGCGGCCTCGAACAGCCCTTTCTTCATCTGTTTGGCATCGGTGAACGCACCTTTTTCGTGGCCGAAGAGCTCGGCTTCCATCAGCGTTTCGGGGATGGCTGAACAGTTGATCGCTACGAATGGTTTTTCCTGGCGCGAGCTTTCGTAGTGGATGGCTTTGGCGATGAGGTCCTTGCCAGTGCCGCTTTCCCCTTGAATCAGAATCGTAGTAGCTTCGCTGGCCGCGACTTTGCGGACGAAGTTCATCAGTTCGATCATCTTCGAGGAAACGCTGACCACGCTTTCATAACCGGCTCCGCGGCGCACCTCACTTCGCAGGGTTTGGACCTCGGTGCGAAGGCTGGTGGCCTCAAGCGCGTTCTTAATAGTGACGTGAAGCTCATCGAAATCGACCGGCTTGCCCACAAAGTCATAAGCTCCAAGCTTGAGTGCGGCTTTGACATCATCGAGTTGAGGGTCGGCGGTGATCATGATGACGGCGCGGGCGTCGCCGCTTTTCTTAAGTTGATCCAGCACCTCGATGCCGGTGAGGTCGGGCATGCGCACGTCGAGCAGGACGAGATCGGGGGATTCGTGTTGCGCGAGCTTCAGCGCCGGAACGCCGGAATCGGCCTCGATCACGTGGTATCCCCACTCTTCGCACTTCTGACGCAGCGACCAGCGCACCAGTCGCTCGTCGTCGACGACCATGATTTTCTCTGCAGCCATCGGTGTTTAATTTACTACGAAAGGCGGGGGAACTGCTTTCGCAGCCCGTCGAGCGGGACAGGATTTAGGAGGCTGCAGTTATAACGGTAGGCATCTGGAATGGCAGCAGCACGATGAACTTGCTTCCAGCGCCTATGACGCTGCTGACCTCGATGCGACCATGGTGATCTTCGACGATACGGCGAGCGAGAGACAGGCCAAGGCCCGTGCCATTGCCCTTGGTGGTGTAAAAAGGCCGGAAAATATTTGGTAGATTCTGAGCAGAGATGCCACGACCCGTGTCGCTGACAACCACATTGGCGTAACCTTCCCGCGAGCCGATCTCAACCCGTACGGTGCCAGCTCCCTCCATGGCCTGAACTGCATTAAGCAGGAGATTTAAAAGTACCTGGTGGATTTGATCGCTGTCGTGCTCAACTTCAGGCAAATCGGGCTGCTTTTGCAGTTCGATCTTGATTGGTTTGGAGAGCACCTGCTGTCGAGCCAGCATCACGGCATGTTCCACGGTGGTGTTGAGGTTACTGCGGCGAATCTCCGGCCGCCGGGGCCGCGCGGTTTCCAGAAGGTCGGTGAGAGTGCGGCTGATGCGCGTGATTTCCTGGCGAACATCTTTCACTACGGCGCGGGCTGGACTGGTCGCGGGCAGATCACGACCGACGATTTCAATCACCCCGGCGATTCCGGCCAGAGGATTGCGAATTTCGTGGGCTAAACCTGTGGCCAACTCGCCGAGCGTCGCCAGGTGCTCGGCACGAGATATCTGCGTGCGATGCAGGCGCTCGATCTCTTCCCGGCTCTCGCGCAACTGCAGCATCATGTGATTGAAGTTACGGCCAAGGTCGCCGATTTCGTCGTTGCGCTGAGAAAAGCTGACTGCAACATCCAGGTTGCCCTCGCTCACCTGCTCCATTTTTTCCTGCAATTCGACCATGGGACGCTGAATTAAGTAAGCCAGCACGAACATTGAGACGGCGCAGATAGCAACGGCGCCCGCGCCTGCGACGATCAGTACGGCGTGGCGTTCCGGATCCCGTAAAGATACCGTCGCAAGCGTGAAGAGTAACAGTCCTGCCAGCAGCACGAAGCCTATCGGCAAGATTGCTTTGAGCTGCCAGTTGACGCGCACGGAGCTCAATCGAAAATCTTCTTTCTGCGACGATTCTGCGGACATAATGTACTCGGCTTTCCCCGGCGTGCGCGACACCGCCGTTGTGCGGGAGATTTCAGGCGACGTCTCAGTCGCCGTAGAGTCAAGGTGGCTAGGCATAAGCATGCAGCCCGGGAAGCAAATAGGTGACTCCAAAGAAAGTGAACATCACCACAGCAAAGCCGAGGATGGCGAAGTAAGCGGCGCGACGGCCGCGCCATCCGCGGGTGATTCGCATGTGCAGATAGCCGGCGTACACCAGCCAGGTAATCGCCGCCCAGGTTTCCTTGGGATCCCAGCTCCAGTAAGAGCCCCAGGTACGATTGGCCCAGTAGGCGCCCGCCGCGATCATCAGGGTGAGTAAGGGAAATGCGATCGCGATGGTTTTGTAGGTGATGCGGTCGAGTTCGTCCGCGCTAGGCAGCATGCGCTGCAGGTCATCCCGCCGCCACAGCAGCAAGAGATAGAGTAGGGAGACAAAGATTCCGCCCACGATGCCGGATAGTATGAAAGGGCTCGCTGCCAGACTGGTTTGGAACAAACCATCAGCGTCGAGCGAAGTATAGCGGCCATCGCGGGCACGTAAAACGAAAAACAATAAAGCCAGCACCTGGAGCAGGATGCTCAGAAAAACGGCCTTATTGGCCGTGTCGAGCAGGCGCACATCGGTAGTCTTGCGCCAGATCAGGTAGAGAACCGAAGGTGCGGCCACCGCCGCTAACACAAGCAGAAGCATCCAGCCTAGATCAGGAATCACCACGAAAAGGCGTACGCCCTTGGACAAGAATACTTCCGATTTTTCCTCCGGGTTCCACGCTACGACGCTGAGTCCTCCCCATTTTTCGAAGCGAGTCAGGACACCCACATACGTGGCGACGGTAAACAGGCTCGTCGCGGCCAGAAATGTCTCGGTCTTCATTTTGTCCTGGATCAAGAACATCATCGCGAGGGCGAAGCTGAGCGCGCAGGCCGCGTAGGCGAGCATGGCCAGGGTTACGTGCACGTGCAGCCAGGTCGATTGCAGCGCTGGCACCAGCGGATGCACTTCAGTCCGCAGCAACTGCATCAGCACAACGCCGACGATTGCCACCGGCATGGTCACCGTTCCGATGACCTTCACTCCATATTTTTTTTCGGCAACCAATGTGAGCACGGCGAGCGTCCACACGAACATGAGTAGCATTTCGTAAATGCTGGCGAACGGCGGATGTCCCGCCTCATACCAGCGCCGCGCCACCGCACCGGTGGTGGCCAGCAATCCCACCCACGTGGACAGGGACGCGAAGCGAATATAGGAAGGGGTACCTGTGATCCCGAAGGCAAGATAAAGCGTTCCCGCGCCTACGTAAAAAATGAGCGCGGCATAGAGCAGGTTGGAATCGCTGAGCAGATTGCCGCTCTTGACCACGTTCAGAAATGCCATGAATAACAGGAACGCGACGCCCAATCCCACCATTACCACCAACGTGGAACCTGTCGCTGCCGGTTGCTGTTCAACTCTTGCGACTTGTGCCATAACACATCCTCCGTGCCGGTCTCACCTGCCGGCGAGTGCACTAACAGGCGCCTCGGCGCCTGCCTGCACTGAAACTTTCAGCTCTGATTCGATTTGTTCCACCAGCTTTAGAAAACGCTGCTCAAACGCATCTTTGTTCTTGTTCGCCGTTCCGCCGATCCAAAGCTTTAGCTGGCCGCGTGCGTCGCGCACCGGCACGGCCCACACCCGTACGTGGACGAAGTAGAACACTAGAGCCAGACCAAAACCCATCACGACCACACCCGCCCAAACCGCCCACTGCCCAGGCTCGTGCGAAACCTCCAGGCCGGTGAAATAAGCCATCTGTATATCCTTGCCTTCGAATGAATAGGGCGAAGATGCATTCTGTTCCAGGCCAGGGATGGGAGGCATCCACACATTCACGGCCTGACCCGATTTCTTGGATTCCACCACCAGGTGGGCGGCTGGATTCTCCAAGTCGTTGGAGCGAGCGTAAACCTGACCATCGCCCACCACATAGTCGGGAATGAACTCGGCGAGGCGGACCGTGGTTTCGGCATCCAGAGGGAGGGTCTCGCCCAATCCAATCGCGATTTCCTTGGAGCCCTGGCCATCGCGCGGAGTAGCATTCAAAAGCAGTTTGTCAATTTTCCCAGTCCTGCCATAACTCGCCTGATAAAAGCGAATTCCCTGATAAACCAGCGGATCGTTGACCACGATCTGCTTGCGCTGGATTAGTTGCCCATCCTTCAGAACTGACAGATCCGACCACCAGCGTTTCGGGCTGCCGTCGGCGTAGTTCTCTTGACCCGCGCCGTCACAGCGAAGGGTAAATGGCAGAATCCGTTTGCTGCCTTTCTGTGGGTCCACTTGGCTCGTCTGCTGCCCGCGCGTGAGGGTGACGAATCCGCGCCAGCCGAACAACGCATCGGCGATGCCTCCAAGAAAAATGAGGAGCAAGCTGGCATGCACGATGTACACCGCCAATTCAGAAATGCGATTACGTTCGCCGAAAAGAGAGAAACTATTTTGACGTACAATTCGTTCCGGCCTGAATCCCGCCTTCTGCAACACGTTCTCGGCCACGCTCAGGGCGGCTTCTTCATCCTTAATGGGGATCAATTTGTGGTGGGGGAGAGCCTTGCGAAAACTTTCGTCCGGACTCTTATAAGGACGCGAAAAAAATCTCCAGGCATTGGGGAAGCGCTGAATAGAAGCCGAAATAATGCAGAGACTCACCAAGCTGAGAAGCAATACGAACCACCAGGCATGAAAAACATCGGTCAGTTTCAAGGCGTCGAGCAGGCGCAGGACTTGTGGCGAATAGGCGCGCTGCATCTCATCGACATCGGTCGCTGGGCGCTGCAGAATCACTGTTCCTACGGCCGAGAGAACGACGGTGAGAATGAGTAGAATGACGCCGGTCTTAATCGCGCCGAGCGTCTGCCAGATTTTCCGAGGTACGGAGTGAACGCTTGCCCCCATATATTTCCCCTTCCCCAAGTAGGGAAAGCACGTTTCCCGCCATTGTCGGAAAACTCAGCGAAGTTATTGAAATTGCGGGGATAAGGGAGACAAACTGCTGGTCAACCCAAACTCGCTGTGAGCTATATCACACATGCTCCGTGAGGTTACGAAGGAATTTGGCGCAGCGTGATGCCGCGACCCCCGAGTTGTGCAGGAAGTTCTTGTCGCAGGAAGTTCGCACCGGAAGCTCACACCGCGAAGGGATCCTGTTGCGTGACAAGAATCACAACCCTCGGTGGCGCCCGGCCCGAATTACTTGAGTCATTTCACCAGTCCCACTGTGGGAGAATCCTCATTTTGATGACTTTCTCAACAGTTGCGCTTTTGCAAGAAATTCTCCAGAGCCTGACAAACTATCTGTTTTCATATTCGTACGATGAGTACACAAGATTTTGCCAGGCTGGCGGTTAAGGCCGAATTCGTGCACAATTGCGGACAAGGTATTGTCCGAGTGACTCTGAACTGCTCCAACACGCACTTCAAAATCGCAACGCGATTCAGGTTGTTTGGATTGTTTGCCCTTTCGGTCATGCTCGCCGGGACGGCCCACGCGGTTCAACATCCCGTGCCCCTTGATCCGAAAGCTGATCCTTCCACCTGCATTGCCTGCCACGAGGACAAGACGAAAGGTAAGTCGGTCCATTCTGCGATCGCGATGGGTTGCACCAGTTGTCATGAAATCCGAACCAATAAAGATGTAACTCGGGTGAAGTTGATCACCACGACCCCTTATGGTTTGTGCCTGACCTGCCACGCCGACAAGAAAGCGGCAGATATCAAAGGTACGGTGCACAGTCCAGCGGTTCGGGACTGCCTCAAGTGCCACGACCCCCACACCTCGGATAATAAGAATCAGTTGCTGAAGCCAGTCTCCGGCGACCAGAAAGAGAACCTCTGCCTGAGCTGCCACCAGACCGGCTTGAATGTTCCGGCAAAGGGCAGCCGGCACGCGGCCCTCGACATGGGTTGCGACACTTGCCACACCACCCACAAGACCGGCGAAGTGGGGAAGGCCGAGTTTGATTTCCATTTGACGAAGTCCACCCCGGCACTCTGCCTCGACTGCCACGATGCCAAGAGCGCAGAGCTGCAAAAGGCGCACCAGAATCAGCCCTTTGACAAGGCGGATTGCCTGACCTGCCATGACCCTCATCAGTCAGACGCTCCCAAGTTGATGGCAAAATTCATGCACCCGCCTTTCGCCGACAAGCAGTGTGAAGTCTGCCACGCGCCGGCCAAGGATGGGAAAGTTGTGCTGACGCAGGCCGACGCCAAGTCGCTTTGCGTCACTTGCCATTCCGACAAGACAGAACTCATCGAGAAGGCAAAGGTGCAACATCCAGGAGCGGCGGGCGACTGCACCGATTGCCACAGCCCTCATGCGAGCCGGCAGCCGGGACTTCCCAAGACCAATGCCGTGGATATCTGCCTGGGCTGCCACAGTGACATTGCTGCCCTCGCCAAGAAGCGCGTGCACCACCAACCGGCGTTCCAGCAAGGATGTGGAACCTGTCACGAACCGCACGGCGGCGAGAACCTGCACTTGCTGCGGGCGAGCACCACCAATGCGCTGTGCCTCGAGTGCCACGGTCCTGACGCGGATCCAAAGACAGTGGAAGGCCAACATCTAGTCACGATTTTTGACGGCAAGGTGAAGCTGCCGGAAAACTACTTCAACAAGGTCACGATTTTACCGCTGAAGTACGGCATGGGACATCCGACCGCGCAGCACGCGGTTGTGGATGTAATGAATCCCAAGACCAAGGCGACGATCCCAATCAATTGCCTGACCTGTCATCAAGCGCACTCCGGCAATGAGGAAGGAATGCTGGTGAAGGACCAGAAGAACAATATGAACTTCTGCAAGACCTGCCACGCGAATGGATTGGATCTGACGGACGTGAAGGTTGGAGGCCAGTGACATGTTAAAACATCGGACAAATTCGCCTCGGACAAATTCGGCTCGCACACGCAGACTCACCGCGGCCCTTATCAGCTTGCTGGCAATGGTTTTTGCGTTGGCTTCACCGGTGTCGCTCCGTGCGGACAAGAAGAAACCCGCCGCTGCCCCGGTGAAGCCGGGTGACCAGCGGGTGAAGGCCTATTTTGATATCAGCAAGATCATTTGGCCGAATCCCCCGGCAATCACGCGCGTCAAGTTCATCGATCTGTTCACCGGCGAAAAAATCGATTCCAAAATGTTTGCCAAAGAGAAGCCCAAGCAAAAATGGATGGATCGTCTGGCCGGGCAGCAGAACACTGACGACATCAAAGTGACCGACCTTCCTTTTCAGCTCATTCGCACCTACGGAGTAGGAGTGGATTCAAAGGGCAAAATCTATGCGGCTGACCAATCCGTGGGCGCGGTCTTCATTTTCGATCCCGAGACCAAGAACGTCGAACTGATCGGCAATGGCAAGCAGGCAAACTTCGCCCTGATCGTGGGCGTCGCGCTGGATGATAATGATCGCCTCTTCGTCAGCGACGCCAAGCTGCATCACGTGCTCGTCTTCAGCCCGAAGCACGAGGCGGAAGCGGTTGTCGGAACCGAGGTGCTGGTTCGTCCCGGCGGCATTGCTCTTGACCGCGAGAATCGCTTCCTGTACGTGGCCGATGCCGGCCTGGACGTCGTCGACGTCTTCGATGCCGACACCTTCAAGCTATTGCGTCAGATCGGCAAGCCCAGCAAGAAACACAATCAGACCGATCCCGGAACTTTTTCTCTTCCCGAATGCGTCGCCGTGGACAAAGATGGCAACTTGTACGTCACTGACACCTTTAATAACCGCGTTGAGATCTTCGATGCCGACGGTGGCTTCATCAGCATGTTCGGCAAGAACGGCGACGGGCCAGGGGATCTGGAGCGGCCCAAGGGCATCGCGATCGATAGCGATAACCACATCTGGGTGGTCGACGATGCCCAGGACAAAATCAAAGTCTTTGATCGCCAGGGTCGCCTGCTCATTTACATCGGAGACCACGGATTCTATCCCGGCCAGTTCATGGGCGCTTGGGGAATCGCGATCGACAAGCTGAACCGGGTCATCGTCTCTGAGACTTTCCCCGGCCGGGTCCAGATGTTCCGCTACATAACTGACGCTGAGGCCGCTGCTGAGAAGGCGCGCCGGGAAACTCCGGAGCAGAAGCCAGCCGGCGCGGCCGCTTCCGCACAAACGCCGGCACCGGCTCAGCAGCCTTCACCCACCGCGAATGCGGCGGCGCAGAAAAATTAGGCAACGCTTTACCTCGCCTCCAACGCCTCCACCTTGGCGGACCGCTTTCCGCGCCCGATTCGCTCAGCAGACACCATTCTGACCCACCCCAAAAAAGGGTTCCAAACTGAGTCTTTACCCCCACCTAAAGGGTGGTTTTCCCCTAAATCACCCGGTTTTCGCTCACACTTAAGTAACTAAGATACTTATAATCTTAGAGTTACGGCGGATAACCCACTGGCTCGGCGATTGCACCCTCGACTACGCGTACAGCAGTTTTATGTAGCACCCCTAATTAGGAGGCTTTTCAAATGAAGAAAATCGCATTGGTAATCCTCGTAGTCGCGGCTTCCATCGGCGTAGCGATGGCACAGACCGACGTCCTCGGGGCTCACAATGGCTACGGCCGTGGCTGCGTTATGTGCCACGCGCCGCACAGTGGCTCGCTCGGCAACGGCAAAGCGACCACTGCTGATCCCCAGAACGGTATGTATGCTCTGTGGGGCCAGGACCTAACCCCTCTCTTCGGTAAAACCTACAACTTCAGCGGCGACGGCGCGGCGACTTATCCAGTCACCCTGCCGGCCAGCGGAAGCATCACCAGCGCTCATGATGCCAACACGGTCATCCTGTTCTGCTTGAGCTGCCATGACGGCGTTCTGACCACGGTTGGCATGATGCAGGGACACACGGTTGAGACTCTGCCCATCGTTGGCGGAACGGCTCCAACACTGCTCGCCAAGGCAGCTCCGACCGGCGGCGCGGCTTACAACAACGATCACCCGGTGGGTGGCTCGGCGGTTGTTTCCTGCGGCGCCCCGTACAACTGGGATTGCACCGGCGGTGGCGCAACTGCCACTCCGGTCTCGATGACCGGGCCCAACGGAAGCAAGTTCCTGGTCAACTACCCGTCTTCCATCTGGGTCGGCGGCAAAAACCCGCTGGCTACTTTCGGGACCACGGTAAACGCGGTCACCTGCACGACCTGTCACGACCAGCACAGCATGACCGTTTACAACAACGCGAACGGCAACTTCTCCACGATGTTCTTCATTCGTGGCCAGTACACCCCCACCGCCGGCGGCAACGCGGTAGCGCAATTCTGCCGCAACTGCCATGGTGGTGAGTCGAACGAATCGCACGGCTTGATGAACGTGCCGACCGTCTAGTCTGTTTGTTATGCTGGGGGAGGAAGGTTCCTCCCCCTTCTTTTTAGAATGAGGAAGTCATGAGATCCCGATTCTCAATCCGCGTGGTGCTGGCAACGTTGCTCACAATATCGGCAACGGCTCAAGTTGCCTCTCACGCCCCGGCGCTGACGCCAAAGGCAGAGAGTGACGCCCCTACCTTTCAGCCGGTGGGCAAGCCGCTGCTTCGGGTGAATGGCGCGGTGCTCACCGACCGCGACCTAGCCCGCGAGATGGTCGCGCTGTTTCCCTACGCGCGCCAGCATAACGGCGGCGTTCCCCAGTCCATGGAGGCGGATATCCGCCAGGGCGCGGCGCAGATGATGGTCTTCGAAGAGTTGGTGTACCAGGAGGCAAAGCGCCGCAACATGACCGTGTCCCCGGCTCGCATGGAGCGTGCCACTGCGGATTTCCGCAAGAAATTCAATTCCCCGGTCGAGTATCAACAGTTCGTGCAGGATGAGTTCCATGGCGACCGGAAATTAGTGCGGACCCAGATCGAGCGCTCGTTGCTGATCGATGATCTTCTCAAGGTTGAGGTGGCAAATAAATCGGTTGCCTCCGTGGCCGAGGCCAAGGCTTACTTCGACAAAAATCCTGAGCGCTTTCGCGTTCCTGAATCATTCGCCTTCCAGAGCATTTCGATTCTGCCGCCTCAGAACCCGACCGCAGACCAGTTGAAAGAGGCGCATAAACGCGCTGACGATGCGCTGCGTCAGGCCAAGGCCACCAAAAGCTACGACGAATTCGGATTGCTGGCCGAAAAGATTTCCGACGATGATTTCCGCGTGATGATGGGCGACCACAAGGCTTCGGACGGCTCGAAACTTCCTCCCGAGGTGGTGAAGGCCCTGACCGCCATGCAACCCAACCAAGTCAGCGATCTGGTTAAGTTTGACGCCAACGATTGCACCATCCTGCGGCTCAACGCTCATATTCCCGCCGGAATGCGGACCTTTGCCGAGGTAAAGGATTCGGTGCGCAAGCATCTGGCAGAGCAAAAGACAGAGCAACTTCGTTCCGCCTTTGCCGCCAAGCTGAGCAAGCACGCCAAAATCGAAAAGCTCTAGCTCCTGAAAACATCTTCCTAACGTGTGTCCCGATCAGGTAGTGGTGCACTTTGGAAAATATAGCGGTGATATCTTCGGGCGTCATCCCGAAGGCCCGCGTTTTTCACCAGCGGGCCGAGGGATCTCCCGTAAGCACACCGCCATTCGGGCCAAACAGCACGACCTCCCCCGATCGCCAGAAGAGCTATTACGACGGAACAGGTTCCAAATCGGGTTTTTCGCCCCACCGAGAGCGTGCTTTTCCCCAAAAAACCGCTCGATGTCCATCCCCGCACATGATCTAAATCTTTTCTAATCATCGGCATAGATAGAAGTTTAAGCTGGCACGGGGATTGCCATCCCCATAATAAGGAGTTTCCTCAGACGTGGGACGATCTGCACTCATTCCGGTCATAGTCTTACTGGCGATGGTGGTGCCCGCACCGGCTCAAGTCGCAGTTGGCGAGGCGAACATGAGGCTGAACAGTACCATCTCGTTCGGCTATACCGGCGACTACTCCAACCAGGCGGGCTCCGACCATAGTCTGAATCCTTCCGGCATCGCCGACTTGTCTGGCTCGTACTACAATCCCAACTTCCTCTCCTTCGATGTTCAACCGTTTTATAACCAATCGCGGCTCAACTCCGACTTTCAGTCGATTACTTCAGCCGGCGGCGTCAACGCAACCGCTGGCATCTTCGATGGAAGCCATTTCCCCGGCTCCATCTCCTACTCCAAGATTTACAACAGCAGCGGGAACTTTGCCATTCCAGGATTGCCCAACTACACCACTCACGGAAACAGCGACAATATTGCCGTTAACTGGGGCGTGAATCTGGATGGCTTACCCAACCTTCATTTCAACTTCTCCGACGGAAGCAATGCCTATTCGATTTACGGGACAAACGCAGAAGGCAACGAGCATCATGACTCATTCTCCGCTATGTCATCGTATCGGATTGCGGGCTTCTCCCTGAGTGGCGGCTATCTGCACACTGGGTCGAACGCATCAACGCCGCAGTTCCTCTCGGGAGAGGCGGCGCAACAGGAAAATTCCAGCGACAATTCGCTCTCTTTCGGCGTCGGACATGCTCTGCCATGGAGTGGTGAAGTTTCAGCCGGCGTCGGCAGATCGGCCGTCAGCGCAAGTTCGGAAGGTTCTACCTACACCACCACCATCGACACCGCGAACTCCAGCGCCAACATCGTCCCCATCTCGAACCTGAGTCTGGGTACGAGTCTCTATTACACGGATAACCTGGAAGGCACACTCTTGAGCTCGCTGCTTGCAGTCGGACTGCCGCCACAAGACATTTCACAAAAATCCTCCACCAATAGCCTGGGCCTGAACAACTATGCCAGCTATGACATCCCCAAGCTGGATCTGCATTTTCACGCCTTCGCCGATCGCCAGCAGCAAAGTTTCCTGGGACAATCGCTGGTATCCGATTCCTACTACGGAGGAGTAACTTATTTTCACTATCTTCTTGGCGGGCAGTTCACGGGAACGGTGGGACTCACGCAAACCTCGATCAATACCACGAACCAGGCCATGCGTGGCCTGAGCGGTTCGGTTGCCTACACCCACCGCATCCAGCGCTGGACCTTTTCGGGAGCCTTCAGTTATGCGCAGGACACGCAAACCGCGCTGGCCGCATATACAGGCTCCAACCAAAGCTACTCCGGCAGCGTCGGCCGCAAGTTCGGGCGTAAGTCTTATTGGAGCGCTGTTGCAAGTGGTGGGAAGAGCTCCCTGAATGAGCTTTCCGGATCTACTACCACGAACCAAAGCTACTCGACATCGCTCAGTTTCCCGGTGTTCAGCATCAGCGGTTCCTACACCAAGTCCACCGGGAACGCGCTCCTGACAGCCACCGGCTTGGTGGCGACGCCGGTACCCCTGCCCGTCGTGAATCCGGCGGATGTGGTCCTCTATAGTGGAAAATCTTACTCGGCCGGAGTTGCGTCCACCCCGATTCGCGGCCTCACTATTTCTGGAATCTTTTCAAAAGCCCTGAGCGACACGCAAAGCAACCAGCTCGGTTCCCGCAACAGCGACGAAAACTTCAACATACTTATGGTGTACCGCCTGCGCAAACTGGATTTCCAGGCGGGTTGGCTCAAATTGGATCAGGGATTCAGCGCCTCCGGCACTCCGCCAACCATGGTAGGCTCGTATTACTTCGGCATAAAGCGATGGTTCAATATTTTCTGAGTGCGGCTCCGCAACGCAGACAGGTCAGCAAAATTCTGGTGGCCGGCGTGATGGTGCTAGCGCTGATTTCCCCTGCGGCAGCACGGTCCAAACCAAAATCGGAAGGCCGCGTGACTGTGCCTCAACTGGAACTAGAGGGCGGACGCAAGCTCTTATACGAACGCGCCTTCAGCTCCGAACTCGAAGTTAGAACCAAGCGTAGCTTCTGGAACCGCGTGCTCGACTTTGTGGCGGGCGCCCCAGATTTTCATATGCTCCTCGGTCCCTACGGAGTGGTGTCGGATTCAAAAGGCAGAATCATCGTGACGGACCCCGCGGCCGGCGGCATTCACATTTTTGACTTCGAGCAGCAGAAGTACAAGTTCATTTCGCGATTGAAGGAAAAGGACGGCCTCGATCAGCCGCAATGCGTCGCGGTAGATGCCGCAGACAAAATCTACGCCACAGATTCGGAGTCGGGCAAGATCTTCGTTTTCGATCCCAGCGGAAAGTTCGATCGCGTGATCGGCAGCTTGAAGGGCGGGGAGGGTTACTTCAAGCGGCCCACCGGGATTGCGGTAGATTCCGTTGCGCAGCGCATCTATGTGACCGACACCCTGCGCAACCAGATCTTTGTGCTCGACATGCAGGGAAATGTTTTGCAGACAATTGGCCACAACGGTACGGGCGATGGGGAATTTAACTTTCCGACGGAGTTACGTTTGCACGGTGACGAATTGATCGTCGTCGATGCCATGAACTTCCGCGTCCAGGTCCTGGATCGTTCCGGAAGCTTCCGCTATGCCATTGGGAACATTGGGGAGGGCCACGGCGAAATGTTTCGTCCCAAGGGAATCGGCGTGGATTCCGAAGGACATCTTTATGTTGTGGAAGGGTTGAGCGGGCTGGTCCAGGTTTTCGATCGTCGGGGAAATCTCTTGTACTACTTCGGGCAGCGGGGCACGGGGCTGGGAGAGTTTCAGCTGCCCACGGGATTATTCATCGATCCAAACGACCGCGTCTTTGTGGTGGATTCTTACAATCACCGGGTTCAGGTTTTTCATTACTTCGGACTGACGAAGCAGGCCGGGGGCGGGCGGTGAAGGCGAAACTATTTGCGGCCGCGGTAATTGTGTTGACTGCCAGCTTGGCGGCGCAGGCGCAGATCAGCGCAGATGTACTGGGCTCCCACAATCTGTCGCCCGGAAGCCCTTCGCCAGTCACTGGAACCATATCTGCCCCGTGCCTGTATTGCCATGCTCCTCATTCGGGGATAGGAGCGACGTTGCCAGTTCCGCTGTGGAGCCAGAAACTCTCCAGTGTTCAGTCCTACCAGGTTTACACCAGCAGCACGATGGTGAATCAAACCAACCCCTCCCCACCTCTGGGTTCTGACAGCACCCTTTGTTTGAGCTGCCATGATGGCACCGTGGCACCGGGCACGCTGCAACCCTGGGGCCAAGTGCCGATGGTTGGAAGTATGAACGCGTCCGACGTATTGGGGACCAACTTGCAAACGGTGCATCCTTTCAGCTTTGTGCTTCCGCTGAAAGCTAACCCGGCCGACCTCGTCCCGTCGCTAACGGCCAATCCGCCCTCCACGGCTGATACCACCGGAGCTGTCACGCTCATCAACGGCAACGTCGAATGCACGAGTTGTCACAACCCGCATGTGCAGAACATCGACCCCAACTCAAGCTTTCTTGTGATCAACAATTCCAGCAGCGCGCTGTGCCTGGCGTGCCATAGCACCATACCCTCTGGTACGGGGATGGGCATGGCTGTTTCTGCCGCCCAGTCCGTTCGGACAACCGGCACCCAGGTCAGTGGAAGGCTGAGCGATCACGCGAATCCGCTCGAGGGCTGGAAAACGGGCGTTCACGCCACTGCGAGCAACCGTGTCGCGGCACAAATTTCAGCGGGCGCCTTCCCCGGAGCGATGGAGACTGTTGAGAAGCGGGTGACCCTGGGCCCTTATTCTACGGTTGCACAGAACGGGTGTTTATCGTGCCACACGTCGCATAACGCTAAGAGTCCGGCTTCCTTGCTGCGCGCATCCTCCGACCAGGCCTGTATCGTTTGTCACGCCGGCAATTCCAATGTATCTCCCGCCGCGCCCAATATCCTGGCTGAAATGTCTTTGCCAAAGATCGGCCATGTGTTACCCGAGGAGACGCATCCACACCTAGCCAATGAAAGCGCGTTATTGAATCAGAATCGACACGCCACCTGTGTGGACTGCCACAACGCGCATTCCTCCAGCCGTGTCCCGGTTTTCGGCGGGGCACCTGGGATGCGGCCTTCGCAGGGCCGGGTGGTAGGGATCAGCGCGGTTGATGGCGTTTCTATTCTTAATCCAGCGGTCAATCAGTATGAGAATTGTTTGCGGTGCCATGGTTCCAGCACGGGGAAGGTGGTAAGCGCAACATTCGGGTACGCTCCGATGCGGGCGGTTTCCACGGGTGATCCTCTGAACGTTATTCCGCAGTTCAGTGCTATCGCGACGTCGAGCCATCCTGTGATGCATGATCGCAGCAGCCCGTTTCCGCAGCCCAGCTTGCGGCCTAACATGCTGAACCTCGATGGCAGCACCCCGGGGCGAAGCATGGGAGTCCGCGTCCTGTGCACGGACTGCCACAACAGCGACGACAACCGGGAATTTGGCGGGCGCGGGCCCAACGGCCCGCACGGCTCAACGTTTGCCCATATCCTGGAGCGCCGATATGAGTTCAGTCAAGCGCCGGCCCCAGGCCAACTGATCACGAATCTGTTTCAAAGTCCGAATACCAGCGCAGCCGGGGGCGTCAACGGTGGACCCTACGCCTTGTGCGCGAAGTGTCATGATCTTACCCGCGTGCTCGGCAATACCAGCTTCAGCCAACACGCGCGTCACATTAAAGACGGTTTCTCTTGCTCGGTCTGCCACACAGCGCACGGAATGGGGTCGCAGTCCGGCAACGGTTCAGGGGAACGCTTGATGAACTTCGACCTCAGCGTGGTGGCCCCGAACGGGGCAACCCCTATCCGTTACAGCCGGGCTTCGAACTCTTGCAGCCTGGTTTGTCATGGGGTGGCACATAAGCTGGCAGGGACTGCCCCAGCCAAGCCCGGCGCCCCTAAAGGCCGGGCGCAGTGAGTGCGACCTGATTCTGCAATAGTTCGGGGGCCGTGTCGTGCGATTTGAGCGGTTCACCAATCGCTTGCTCTACAACCCGTAGAGCCTTCTGTGCTACGTCGCCCTTGCTTGAGCGTCTAGGCAGGATAGGGTTCTAACGTGAAAGTGTTCCTCGCTTACATTGCGCCGTTCCTGGTTTTGTTGCTCTTCGTCGCGGGGTGGATGGCACAAGTTGCCGTCGATGCTCACCATTGGATGCCCCGTAACTGGTGGCCGCGCTCTCTTCTCAAGAAAAAGTGAGTACCCCCAAAACAGCCCACTACCGAAAAACCGCAATGCCTGCTTTGCTATTGCGATTGCGCGGGAGCACCTGACTTGAGGCCAGAGTGTTTCTTAGCCTGTGCCATCAGCTCTAAAACCTTGTCTTTGTTTCCATAGTTCGGATTGGTGTCTAACAACTTCTGCCAGGTGGCTACTGCTTTATCGATATCCATCTTGCCCTGCCACTCGACGATGCCGAGATTGAACAACGTGTTGGCCTTATTCGGTTCGTAAGAAAGCGATTTCTGAAATTCCGCGATAGCGGAATCGGCGTCGCCACTAAACCAGTATGCCGTCCCCATGTCGGTACGAACACCTGTGTTGGCTGGTTCTGACTTCAAAGCTCGCTGATAATAATCGATGGCAGTGGGAAAGACGTGAGCGTCGTAATATAGGTTCCCAATATCCGCGAGAAGTGCGGCGTTGTTTGGGTCTGCCTTGAGCTTCTCGATCAGCGGTCCAGCTTGTGTGTCTGCCATTTTCTGCATCTCAGCCGGAGTCGGAGTTTGGGCGCCGGATTCTGCGCTCCCAGCCACTGGCGCGGAGGCGACGACGCTTTGAGTCGTGGCGACCGGACTCTGGGATCCGCGGAGGAACCAGCCGCTAGCGATTCCCACCAGCAGGCAGATCACTGCCAATACATATGCCTGCGCGCTTGTCCACTGCTGACTCAAGTCTGCTCTATTTCTGTCCGTCATTTGTCCAATGCTCCTTGATATATCCAATCTCTGATATCCAATCTCTTTTGCCCTCGCAAACCGCGGCGAGCACGGCGTGTTTTGGTTTGGGCGCTAGCTTTTGCCATGCATCTGCACGTCAGCCATCAGTTTCTGTACGGTGGCCTTGCGATCCGCACTCAATTGCGGATTCGACTTCAGCAGCTGTTGCCAGGCCGCCATCGCTCCCTTGCTATCCTTCTTTCCTTGCCACATGATCATCCCGAGGTTGAAAAGAGAGTTGGCGTCCTTGGGGTCGTTGCTGAGCGACTGCTGAAGTTGGCTGATCGCCCCGTCCACATCGCCGCTGTAATACAGGCACGAAGCCATCTCTGTGCGAGTGGCAACGTTCTTGGGATCCACTTGCAACGCCCTGTTATAGTAACCGGCCGCTTCCTTGAACTGGTGAGTAGAATTGTAGATCTTCCCAATCTCCACCAGCAGATCGCTGTTGTTCGGATCGCTCTTCAGCTTTTCGAGTAGCGGCTCTGCCTTCTTGTCGGCCATCTGTTTCATCTCTTCAAGGCTGGGCATATGTCCAGCCATGGCGTTTGCAGGTGCGGGTGCTGGTGAGGCAGGTGCAGGTACATTTGCACTGGCTGTCCCTCGTGCCGGCACTGCGGGCGATTGCGAGCCACGGAACAAGTAACCGATCGCCAGGCCTATGAGCAGGCAAACAACCGCCATGGCGTAGACCTGCTGCGCTCGCCAAGCGGACCCCTCAGTTGCCGGTTTGACTGCTTCATTTGGCATTTGTCGTTTTCCCTCGATCTGGGTCTTCCTCACTGACAGGCAACGCCAGTGATTCAGGGTTTGCCCAAAGCCAACATTTACCTTCCTACCTTAATGTTGCAGCACGCAGAGGACAGCATACCGCATCACAGGCGAATGTGACGCAGATCACACCGGGGCTGCTCGGAGCTTACACCTTCTTTGTTTCGACCTATGCTAACGTTCATTTCGCAAGATGCGTAACAGCGTTATGGTCAATCCTCAAAGATGCAGGTTTGCAAAAGTCAAGACCATCGTGCTTGCGATGGTCCTTGGGTGTGGTCTGAGATTGCTCTCGCAATCAGCGGCGACGACAGAATTTATTTCGTTTCAGGCCGCGCAGCCGGTTCTCAAAGCCATGAGCGACGCGCTGCCCCCGGATCTCAAGTCTGCAGGTCCGCTCGACGCCGCTCGATGGTCCGGCTGGGTACGGGCCCAAGATCTCGCCATCCGACAAAGGCTTGACCGCGGGACGGAAGATACGCTCACAAACCTCCTGCGTTTCGGCGTGACCTTCACGAAAGAAAATCGTATTGATGATGATTACCTGGTCCGCTACGGGCAGAGCCCGCTGGTGAACGGCTTTGCCGAGAATCGTGCCCGAGACCTGATCGCTACTGTGTCGGCGCCGCATCCAGCCGAGCGCATGATCGAGATGCGCACCTTCCTGGAGAAGCGCGGCCTTTCCCTACAGACGCCGCCACAGCGCGCCATCGTCAAGAAGTACCTGCTCGACAACCTGGCCCGTATGCGGGAAGACTATCTGAAATATCACGCGCAGCCAAAAGATGATGACCACCGCTTCCAGCTTTTCCAAGATCGCGGCATTTCGCTCGACACGAACCTTTGGCCCGATTATTCGTTGGACGTGCACTTCCGCAGCATGCTCGAGAAGGGATTGCTCGGTCTCGGCAGTGTGCATCGCGTCGCCATCGTGGGTCCAGGACTGGACTTCACTAACAAAGAAGCCGGTTCAGACTTTTATCCGCCGCAAACTACCCAGCCTTTCGCTGTGCTGGATTCGTTGGTTCGCTTAGGCATCGCCGATCCTGACAAAATCACGATGTACACCCTTGACATCAGTCAGGATGTGAACCTGCACATCGAGCACGCGCGCAAGAATGCAGCCCGGGGACGTCCCTACGTCGTGCAACTGGCGTGGAACACAGCGCGCCCGATGAGCGACTACTTTCGCAAGAACTTTATTGCCTACTGGCAGCAACTCGGCGACAAGATCGGGAGTCCGGTCGCGCCCATCCCGGTGCCGAAGAGCGTCAATGCTCTGCGCAGCCGGGCCGTGACGATGCCGCCGAAGATCGTGCGCAAGGTCACTCCCCTCGATATGAATATCGTCTACCAGCGTCTTACTTTGCCACCTGAACAGACCTTCGATCTGGTGATTGGAACCAATATTTTTGTTTATTACGGAGAGTTTGAGCAGTCGCTGGCTCGCGCCAACATCGCCACCATGCTAAGGCCAGGCGGATATTTGCTCTCTAACGATAAGCTTCCTGATACCGTTTCCTCCGGGCTCAACGACGTTCTCGATACGCCGGTGGTTAGCTCTGTCGAACCCCTGGTAAGAGATATTGTGTTTTGCTATCAGCGCGGGAAATAAGCACAACGGGGGCCGGAGTATTCATCGGGGATTGTTCTAGTGTGATCACAAAAAAACGACCAAACAAGACGAAGTGCACCGTTTAGGTTGTGCGTCTTTGAATCTCGATTTAGCCCGGCACCTGCGTTGTTAAGGTGGCAGAGCAAGGCATTGCGGTCTTTCTCGGCCCAATCAGCTATGTGTGCGACGAAGTTCTCCACCTGTTCGCGGGTCGCTTCGCGGAGGGCCTTGGCTCCGCAGAACTCGAATGCGTAGGCTTTGACCAAAACTGGCATCGACCGGGGATCTCGGCTATTGTCAGGGGCAGAATTCTCAGAAGCCCAGAATCGCCTTAGGACCCAGTCGCACACGATGCCCCCGCAGTTTCCACGCGGTTCCGGCCTCGCGCCTTGGCGGCATAGAGAGCTTCATCAGCTTGGCGCAGAAGCGTCTCGCAATCCGGGTTCTCCTTCAAGGCAGCCAGTCCGAGGCTGAGAGTAACGGGAATCTGGCCTACATTCGTTAGGATCAGTTGATCGGCAATGCAGTGCCGCAAACGCTCTGCGCCGGCGAGCAGATTGGGCTCATTACAACCTGGGAAGACGATTAAGAATTCTTCCCCACCATAGCGCCCGACCGCGTCGTAAGGCCTGACGTTGGCAGCCAGCCGCCGACTCACTTCTTGCAGGACAGCATCGCCTATAAGGTGGCCGTGCGTGTCATTGATTTTCTTGAAGTGATCGATGTCGGCCATGACCACGCCCAGCGCGTCTCCGGTCCTTTTCCGCCGAGATACTTCTCTGCCTAGCAAATCGAGGATAGCACCGTGATTCCAAAGCCCGGTGAGCGCATCGTGAGCCGCTGCCGATTGCAAATCATGCTGAGCCTTTATCAAGGCCGCCTGTAGATCTAAAATGCGCTTGCCGGTGCGAACCCGGGCGCGCAGTTCATCCACATCAAAGGGCTTGGTCAAATAGTCGTCAGCGCCGGCTTCCAGGCCAGTGATTACATCTTGTTTGTCGTCCTTGGCAGTCAGCAATAACACGTACTGATATGGACCTTGGCCGCGGCTCCGGATTTTGCGGCAGAGTTCGATTCCGTCCATCCCGGGCATCATCCAATCGAGGATTGCCAGCTGCGGGGCACTTTCTTTTTGCAGGATGTCCCACGCGTCCAGCCCGTTTTCCACGGCAGTGACAAGGTAGTCCCAGCGCTTGAACCTGGTCTCGAGGACGCGGCGAAAAATCGGATCATCTTCGGCAATCAAGACACTGTCGCGTGCGGCGGCTTTCCCATCAAAGCCTGACTTAGGATCCCCGAGCTGTTCGGTCAGTTCTGCGGGAATCTTATGTTCACTCATGGTGCGCTCCCGCCAATGCTTTCAAATCAAGGTGCAGATCAGCCAGTTCCCGCTCCAGCGTCGCGAGCCCTTCGCTGGCTCGGGAAAGGTCTTGGTTGCGCCCCATCTCTTCGAGCTGGCGTGCGGTCTGCGACGTCCGGCCCGCACCCAGGTAGCTTGACTCGCCTTTAAGGCTGTGAGCCGCGCGCACGACGCCGTCGGCGTCTCCAGCCGCTACCGCCTGCCGCAGCTTCTCCAGTAATTTGGGAGACTCCTCCAGAAAAATTTGGCACACTTCCTGGAGCAGTTCCTCATCGCCCCCGATGCGATTGAGAGCTTCAAGCTTGTTCCAGGATGGCGCCTCGGCCGGCTTCGTCGGCATTCCGGACGCCCTCGCCACCCCCGCCAGCGCTTCCTCAATGTCACTGAAGCGCACCGGCTTGGCAATGTAGCCATCCGTGCCCGCTTTCAGACAACGTTCCCGGTCTCCTGCCATGGCATGCGCCGTCATGGCGAAGATCGGCAGATGAGTTCTGCTCTTCTTCTCGTTTTCGCGGATCGCCGCGGTCGCAGCCAGGCCATCCATTTCGGGCATTTGGACGTCCATGAAAGCAAGGTCGAATCTTTCCGCCAACGTTAACGCCAGCGCTTCTTTGCCGGTTTGTGCCAACACCGAAGTGTGCCCCATCTTTTGCAACATGCGAATGATCACCGCCTGGTTCACCGCGTTGTCTTCTGCCACCAGGATCCTGAGTTTGCGGGCCGATTCGCGCAGGGTGTGGCGAGTGACCAGCGCAGGACTGGGACTCTCTTTCCCCTGCCGCTGGTTCAGTGCCGTAAGGATGGCGGCCATCAGGTCGGCTTTGAGCACTGGTTTAAGCAGATAAGCGGAGATCCCCAACTGCCGGCAGCGGTTTGCTTCACCAGGATGTCCGCCGGAGGTCAGCATCAGAACGGTGGTTTGTGCCGCGCCATTGCGCGCGTTTCTTGCCTGTATGTTTTCAGCTAACTCGAACCCGTCCATGACGGGCATGTTGCTGTCGATCAGAACGAGCCGGAAAGTATCCCCTTTCTGCTGCGCCGTCTCGAGGGCAGCAAGGGCGGTGGCGCCGCTTTCCGTAGCGCAAGGCCTCATTCCCCATCCTCGCGTCATCGTGCAGAGAATGCGCCGATTGGTTTGATTGTCGTCCACGACCAAGACCGAAACACCTTGCAACTCGGCTTCAAGCGCGGGAGAGGCGGGTTGAGCCTTGACTTCGGCCGCCGCGAAGCGCGCGGTGAAATGGAACGTGCTCCCGTTACCTTCGCTGCTTTCCAACCAGATCTTTCCCGCCATCAATTCCACCAGGCGTGCCGAGATGGCCAATCCCAGGCCGGTGCCGCCATATTTGCGAGTGGTGCTGCTGTCCGCCTGCGAAAAGGCTTTAAATAGCAGTCCTTGTTTCTCCGGAGGAATGCCAATGCCGGTGTCCATCACTTTGAAATGGAGCTCAATGCCTCCGGCGTTCTGCGAGAGTCTTTCGATGGTGGCCAGCACCTCTCCATGCTGCGTGAACTTAATCGCGTTGCCGACCAGGTTGACAAGAATCTGCCGCAGGCGTCCGGGATCGCCGACCAGTCGCGAGGGCACTTCTGGGTCGGCGTCGTAGGCCAGCTCCAGTCCCTTCTGATGAGCGCGCAGCGCCAGAGCCTTCATGGTCTCGCCGACGCAGTCGTAAAGGTTGAATTCGATCGTCTCCAGATCCAGCTTGCCCGATTCCACCTTGGAGAAATCCAGAATGTCATTGATCAACAACAACAGCGACTCGCTGGAAGACTTCACCAGGCTCAGGTACTCTCGCTGTTCGGTGTTCAGATCTGTATCCAGGGTCAATTCGGTCATGCCCATAATGCCGTTGATGGGAGTGCGGATTTCATGGCTCATATTGGCGAGGAATTCGCTTTTTGCGCGGCTGGCCGCTTCGGCCCCCTCCTTGGCCTCTCGCAAGACCTGCTCGAATCGCTTGCGTTCCGTAATGTTTAAGAAAGTCACTACCGCGCCGATTGCTTCTCCACCCCGGTGCATGGGATGAGACCAGTATTCTGCAGGGAAGCTGGTGCCGTCGCGACGCCACAGGACTTCGTCATCGATGTGCGTGCCTTGTCCGCGCCGAAAGGCTTCGTAGACGTGGCATTCCTCCATGGGGTACGGGGTTCCATCCTCCCGCGTGTGGTGTATCAGGACGTGCATGTCCTTACCTAACAGGTCGGCGGCGTCCTCATAATCCAATAGTTGGAGGCAGGTGGGATTGCAGAATGTGCATTTACCATGTATGTCGATTCCGTAGACGGCCTCGGGGATTGAATCCAACAAGAGCTTCACCAGTTCGTTGCTCTCTCGAATCTCTTGCTCCGCACGCTTGCGTTCGGTGATGTTGACGAGCGTGGTCTCAATAGTCCCGCCGGCTGAGTCGTCCTCCACGAAACTGAAATTTGCGATTACCCAGACGGGATCGCCGTCCTTGCGCCAAAACCTTAATTCCTGGTTGCTAAGGATTTTCTCGAACTTAAGTCTTGTCAGGAAGGCTTCCCGATCAGAACTCGCGTGATAAACCTTTGTAATCGGGACGAATAGCAGTTCCTCGACAGAGTCGTAACCGAACAACTGAGCGGCGGCTGGATTGCACTCCAGGATGCGCCCATCCAGCGAGGTGCGAAGGACTCCTGCCAGGTTACGCTCAAACAGGAGCCGATAACGCTTCTCCGAGGTTTTCAGCGCCTCTTCGGCCCGCTTGCGCTCGCTGATGTCTTCTTTGACGGCAAGGAGGTGAGTGATTTTGCCGGCAGAGTCCTTTATCGGGACGATGGAGGCGGACTCCCAAAAGATTTCTCCGTTCTTCTTCCGGTTGGCAAATTCCCCACGCCATTCACGTCCGGACAGCACGGTCTCCCAAAGCTCCCGGTACATGGCGACGGCATGCATACCCGACTGCAGCATGCGCGGATTCTGGCCTATTGCTTCTTCCGGGATATAACCGGTGAGCTGAGTGAATTTGGGATTCACGTACTCGATGTTCCCCTGGACATCGGTGATCACCACGCTGGCGGGACTTTGCTCGACCGCGCTGGACAGCTTTCTTAGCCGCTCTTCGGTGCGCTTGCGCTCGGTGATGTCGCGCGCAAACGCGAAGCTGTATTCCTGCCCGTCGAAATCCAGGTAGTTCACAGTTAGCTCTACTGGAAAAACCCGTCCCTGTTTGGTAATGTTCTGGGATTCAAAGGTGATCGAGCCCTGCGTTTTGATCTGCTCCCAGAACGCCCCCCAATTTTCTTCGCGGACATGCGGATTCAAATCCGGGACCGACAGGGAGAGCAGTTCCTCGCGGGAATATCCAAAAGAACGGCACGCTGCCGCGTTGGCATAGACGAAGTTGCTTTGTGAGTCCGACCAAATAATAGCGTCCGAAGCATGCTCCAACGAGAATTGCGCCAACTGCAGGTCCTTTTCGACCCGCTTGCGCTCAGTAATGTCTTCGTAGGTGCCGATGACACCGGTCACCTTGCCCTCCCGGTCCCGCAGGGGCAATTTGTTAGTCTGGAGCCACCGCATGCTTCCGTCGGACCGGCTCATGCATTCCTCAAAGTTGAGCTTGGCCGATCCCTGTTCCATCACCAGTTTGTCATCGGCGCGGTAAAGTTCGGCCGACTCCCCCCAGGGGAGGTCGAAGTCATTCTTGGCGACAATCTCCGCCGGGTTATTCAAACCTGCATCGCCGGCAAAAGCGCGATTGCAGCCCAGGTAGACGCTCTTCCCGTCCTTCCAAAAGACCCGTTGAGGAATGGTGTCCAGGATGGACTGCAGCATCTGGCGTGACCGGTACAGGTCGTCTTCGGACCGCTTGCGCTCGGTAACATCCATGCACGTGCCCACGAACTCGACGAGGTCACCGGCTTCGTTAACCACGGGATGGCCGGAGCTGTGGATGTTCCTGATCGACCCATCCGGATGGACAACTCGAACGTCCGCCTCATAGTCCGTCTTCTTAAGCATCGATTCATTCATGATGCGACGGAAAAGCGGCAAATCATCGGGATGAATCCGGTTCTCCGCCTCCCGTAACGGCACCGCGCCTTTCCCAGGCGCCATACCAAAAATCCGAAAGTGTTCCTCCGACCAGTAGACAATCTCCTGCTTGACAACGTTCCAAGCCCAACTGCCGATATGGCTGAGCCTTTGCGCTTCGGCAAGGTAGGCTTCGTTGCGCTGCAGTTCCTCCTCAATCCGCTTGCGCTCGGCGATCTCCGCTTCGGCCGCCTCCTTGGCTACCATCAGTTCCGTGTTCATTGCCACTAACTCACCGGTGCGATGGGCAACCTGCTCCTCCAAGTTTTCCCGGTGTTGCTGCAGTTCCAAGTCGCGCGATTCGATTTGCTTTAGCATGCCGTTGAACTCGGTCGCCAGCAGGCCGAATTCGTCATAGTTGAGGATTTCGGCGCGGATCGAGTAGTCGCCGCGATCCGAAACGGCTTTTGTGGTCTCGACCAAGTTAAGGACAGGCTCTGAGATGGGCTTCTGGAAGCGCGAGGCCAGCGCGAAAGCCAGGGAGAACGCGACCAGCAGGGTCAACACTAGGTTGGAGGCATAGGCACGCAATCTCGAATGCAGTCTTTCTAGATCTGATTCAAGGTAAAGCGTGCCGATCGTCTCACCGGCGAGCACGATGTTTCGAAACTGAACCAGGTGACCGTTCTTGAACTGGGTGCTCTCCGCTTGCGGCGGCGGCGGGACGAAATTCGAATCCTTACTATCGCGCGCATATTTGGCAAAGGGTTTGCCGTCCGAGGTGTAGACACAAGCCGCAGTCACGTTGGGCTCCGCCCGCAAGGCGCGCAAGACGTCCCGTGCAGATTCTGCGTCACGAAACGTGAGGGCAGCGGTGCTGTTGCCGGCCAGAACATCGCCCACGACGGCCAAGTTCTGAACGTGGGTCTGCTTGAATTTCACCACCTCGTAGAGGGCCATGGGGCCGGAAACCGCCAATGCGGTGAATCCGCTGATCGCCATGAACAGGACGGTTAGCTTGCGGCGGATCGACAAATCGCCAAAATGAGGCATCGGAGTTACTCCCAACAGCATTTACCCGAGTACAAGTTTTGCTACACGCAACAGCTTGGAACTGATCTTGAGCCCGGCCTGCTCTGCCGCTTTAAGGTTCACCTCGAACTGCACCCGGCTGTTTCCCAGCACGAAATTGATCATCCCTCCATGCTCGACAAAGCCTTCCGTATCCCCCACGGTCAGGACATCGGTCCCCCGCAGACTTTCAAAAATCCGTGTCAGTTGCGCCTTTTCCGAGGACGAAATAAAGAGTATGTGGCAAGCTCTGGCCCGTTGCAGATCGACCACCTGATCGACCTGGAGTTTGCGTCCGTTTATGTTCTTTTCCTTGGTGATGTCGCGCAGATCCTGGCCGAAGGGATCTTGCCCGAAAACACAGATCCGAAGTGGCGCGGAAGCATCGGAGAAACTACCCGGCGGCCACTCGACAAACTTCGCGAAGTTGTATAGGAAGGCCGCCTTGATTTGATATTCGCCAACAGCTGGGGATTGCGCCCGCGAGCCTCCGAGGAACAGCATCACGACGCCCAGCACACATAGAATTCGCCCTGGACTCCGCATGCCCTTAGCCTTCGCCGGAGTCAAATTCACAATCTGCATGTCGCGCTCGAACCAGTGTTGCGTGCCTTTGAGTCTAGAGTCCTGTCAACTAACGCCGGCTCGTCGCCCGCCAGCGTGGGTCGGGTCCTATTCTTTCAAAACCTGGCCGTGAGTTTGATCCGGAAGTTTCTTCCATCCTGTTGAATGGCATTTTCCGGGTCCTCGGGACGGCCGGGGTCGAAGTACTTCTTGTCGAAAATGTTGTAGACGCTGCTGGACAAGTCCAGGTGCTTCCCGAGTGTGTGTCCGAGCAAGGTGACATTGAAAACGGAGAAGCCACTTACGGTGTTTCCCGCCAAAGTCTGAGCCGAACTGGTGTACTGTGCGTCAACGCTGGCGAACAGGCGCTGCGGAACTACCGGATAGCTCAGGTTCAGTTTGCCCAGGTGCTGGGGCGAGTTGCTGAGCATCTGATGGGTCACGGGCTGCTCGGCGTCGGTGTAACTGTAGCTTGCCCGGCCGTGCAGGCCGCTGCCCAAGTGGCCGTCCAATTCGACTTCTACACCGGTGGCATCCGCTTTGTCGGAGTTGCGATACACCGACTGACCGTCGCTCGCATTCGTCTCCAGAGTGATCAAATCGTCAATCCAGTTGCGGAAAACGCTGCCCGATAGAGTGAAATGCTGTCCCAGCCCCTGTTCCACGACCCCTTCGACGCTGCGGATTGTCTCTGGCTTGAGCTGCAAGTTATCGTCGTAGAACGGCCCGTAGCCGGGCGTGAGCTCAAAAGGTTCGGGGGCACGAAAAGCCGTGCCGTAAAGTAGCTTCAGAGTGGTTGGGTGGAACAGATGGTAGATCAACCCCAGACGCGGGTTGGTGGTCCCGCCAAAATCAGAGTAATGGTCGTAGCGCAGCCCGCCGCTCAAGGTTAGTTTGTGAGTGATGGCGAACTCATCCTGCCCATAGACGGCCCAGATCAACGAGGTCGCGGGGTTGGTGCTGAAGAGGTTGCCGATGGTAGTGTAGTCTCCCTGGTCTTCCCGCAGGTTGTCCGTGACCTCTGTTCCCAGCGTGATTTTGTGTTTTTCGAAGAGCGTGCGACTCAATTTCGCTTCGCCGTCCCACCAGTTTCCTCGGAACGAGTATGTGTCCACTGTCGTTGACCCGTTGGGCAGTCCGGTGGACAACGCGAGTGGCGCCTGCAGGCGGGTTTGGTCATAAGACGTCCGAGCCGTTAATTCCCACTTCTCGCCGACGGAATGCTGGTAACTGAGATCGAAATACTGATGGTCGTCGAGGTTGGCCGTGCGAGGGTCGTTGAATACGGTGCCGAAGTATGCGGTAGGAACTCCCTTATCGCGCGCACTGAAGATCCCCTGCAGCGTGAAGCCATGAAAGCTGATATCCGCGAGAATGTGTTCAAAGTTTTCGTGATCCGTGTTTGATGTAACCCCGTAATTGGTGGCGGGGCTGTCGAACTTGGGGAAAACCAGAGTCGGTCCCTGGCTGTTGTAGAACGTGCCGGAGAGCAACATGTCAATTCCTCTGTATTGGCCGCCATAACTGGCTCTTCCCTCGTAGGTCCCAAAACTAGCGGGCGCAAACGAGAGTTCCACACCCTTCAGTTGCGACCGCTTGCGGGTGATCACGTTGATCACAGCAAAGAAGGCGTCGGCGCCGTAGAGAGAAGAACTGGGACCGCGGATGATTTCCACGCGCTCGATCAGATCCACGTCGACCAGGAACTCGACGCCTACCATGGCTTGCCCGAGGATGTTGTTGTTGATGCGGTGGCCGTCGATCAACAGTAAAACACGGCTGTTCCAGTCACCCAGGCGTCCGAAGCCGCGCACGCCAACGAAGCTGTAATCGCGATCGTAGGTAATGTAGAAGCCGCGCACACTCTCCAGGATGTCGGCGAGCGTGCGGTAGCCATACTTTTGGATTTCGTCCGCGGTGATGACGGTAACGGAAGAAGGGGCATCCCTGGCACTCTGCATATGCTTCGAGGCGCTGTAGACTTGGATATTGCTTAGTTCTTCCAGAGTGGCGTTACTCAAGTCCTTCGTCCCCGGCTGGGCAGCTGCAGTTGCCGTGAACGAGAAGATCGTGAGCACGAGGATCGTAAGCGACTGGGGCACCCGCTGAAATCCATCGTGGCGTTTTGCCGGAACTGGACGGGATGGAACCGCTAAGACGGTGGACAGTCGAGCGCGCATAGAACTTCTCCAGCTTCACAAAGGCGTAACCCGGCGTGCCGGCGCACGGGGTTATATGAGCTTCTTCGGCCCGCAGTGTTCTTTTCTTTACTTCTGAGTGGTTACTTCCCGGCGCAGGGTGTGCCTTTCACACGGCCACCGCCTTGGCGACAAAGGCCTTGCGCCAGTTCTGCCAACAGCACTTCAAAAGAGAAGTTTCGGACCGAGATGGCAACACAAGATCAAAAAGCAAGGCCGGCCGTTCTGAAAAGGGCTCACACTCCGATTGCAGGACTGTCCTACGTGCGAGGCCTGACGGATCGAGCGCTAGTAATCCTTCAGTTCCCTCGGGATACCGGCTCGAAGTGGTCCTCCACTAACCAACTCCCAAATCCCTCCGTCATTCCAAGCACGATCGCCAGGGTAGAAATCTCATCGCTACTAAGCGTACAGATCAATGAGCCGCCCGCTCCAGTCAGCGTGACCGGCCGCATAGGAAAGGTACTGGGCGACCGCCGTGCGTTCGACAGGACGGCTCCAGGCCAATCCGGAGACATACTCCCCGCCCGAGCGTCCCGTCTCATCGCTCTGGGAATCCTCGACGAGCGTTCCGTAGATGCGATTCGCCCCGCCCGCGCGCGTCGAAGACGACCAAGCGAAAGTGTCAGCGGAGGGAACAAGACTAATTTGGGCGGCCCGCGTGGTGATCGCTCTCTGAGTCAGAGGCACGAGGCCGGTCGACTCATCGGGCGCCTGCGACGGGTCGACCGGATTCACCGACGCCGGGAGCAGTTTAATCGACATGGGAAATCACTTTGCCAACTCTCAATCTATCGGCACTTCCGGACGATCTAAAGAACACGGCGGTACTTTAGCGCCGCGCCCTGAGCATGCGGTTGGGCGAAACTTCTCGTGCAACCAAATCGTCCTTTAAACGACATCGGGAATAAGGACCCGGTTGCCCGACACCGATCTTGAAGGTGTTGTTCTCTACTTTCTACACTGCTGAAAGTTCCCCACCCTTTGAGAGGTGTCCCAAGGGTGGGGCCCCCCTCACTATTTCGTTGAGGCCTTCAGTTTGGTTGCCTGTTGTTCCTGCAGCTTCAGAATCCTCGGATCTTGCTTCCGCGGCTTCAGAGCCATCGGATGGTGTGCCAACGCGATGGATTTCTCGGCGGGCGCACCAAAGAGTTCCGGATGCAGATACAGTCCCTGGTCGGCCGGCGCTTTGGACTCTTCCACCGGAATGCGGTGAGCGTTCGCCCACGCGTCTTGCCGGATGCCAGTTACTTGCCAGGAAACTTTCACGTTTGGCTTGTCTGTTTTGATAGTGAATTGGTGGTCCGAAATTTCGCTCGCGACCATGGCTTGGGCGAACTGACCGATCACCGTGAGTTGATAACGGAAGTCACTATTGAGCGCCTCGAACCAATCTGGCAAGGTGACAGTTGCCAGCCCGGAGCCGTCCGTCGTGACGTTACCGTCATAGATGTTTTTCATATCCGGCGATTCCACGGAGGAGTGGTAGAGGTACTTGTTTGCCGGATCGAGCGGGTGATCGATTTCGATCGACCCACCCGCACTGGAGAGTTTGCCGTCGACGTCGACATTCCCATCGAAGAACGCCGCATAGCCTCCAGCCTGGTTGGAGGCATATAGAGCGTCGCCGGTGGAGGTGTTGTAAAATCCTCCACCGACGCCGGCGCCCTGGGACTCACCGTACACCCCCCAACCGCCTGAGGTGCTGTCGGTGAAGCCCTCGACTCCGAGGTAGGCGACGCCGTATACCCCGGTGTCGGTCCCGACGGAGAACACTCCGGTGGCACCGAAAGCCGATACCCCGACGCCGGCGCTGCTGGAGCCAAACACTCCGATGCCATCCGAGGCCGAAGCGGCGAACCCCCCTCCTATGGGGCCGGTACCGAACACTCCGTAGTTGTTGCTGCTGTTGCTGGTGCTGCCGCTAAAGCCGTACACTCCGATGCCGTTCGAACTCGAGCCCTGCACTGCACCGACTCCATCGCTGGAGTTATCGGATCCTACAAGCGCTGCTGCACCACCACTTGACCCAAAGGCAATGATCGTGCCTGCTTGAAAACTCCCACTGGAGTCCCTCTTGACAATAGCGTTCGCAATGTCGAAGTCGTCCGGCGCAACCGTCCAATTCAGTGCCAGGGTGCCGCTCGTGGTGACCGGCGATCCGCTCACCGTGAAATCCGAACTGGGAGCGCTCAGCCCCACGCTGCTCACCCCGCCGCCCGCTCCCGGAAACGTCTGCCCCGGAGCAAATGTGATTTGACCGTTGCTGGCAATATGCAATCCCGTCTCGGTGGGACTGCTCGACCCTGCCCCGAACAGCAGGTTGAACGTTCCAGTCGGGCTGCTGGTGTTATTGCTCGCAGGCTGGGCCTGCCAGCGGAACGTCTGATTGACTGCGGACCCCGTGCCGCTGTTATATGCAGATGCGGTGAAGGTCAGAGGCTGCGAATTCCTTCCGCCGGTGGTGGTTGCTGCGGCGATTGCGGGCAGGCTCAAGTTACCGCGTGCGGTCACAGCGCCATTTACATCCAGAGTTGAAGCTGGCGTAGTGCTGTTGATGCCGACCTTGGCGGTGCTACCGGTGCCGGATTGAAATAAGACAGAACTGCCCAGCGTGGTGCCATTCGGCGTCCACAAGGGAACATAGTCGGTAGTACCAGTGCCGGCCAAGGCCGGTTCTACCCCTGCCGGACTCGAGGCAGCGCCTGCTTCCGCCGCCAAGCCGCCGCGCGCAGGCGCGGCGAGCACAAACGCCGACGCCGGCAGTCCTCCCAGAGTTTGCGCATCGGCTGCCTTCAGAGCATAAGGCACGCTAAGCAGCAGCACGCGCGGTTGTTCTTCGCCGTTGTTGATGCGTACTCCCAGCCAGCGCGCTTCGCCCGAGCTGAACAAATCGAGTGGCAGCCCTTGTGGCTTGGTCGCCCCCAGTTGAACCGAGTAATTTCCTTCCGCATCGGCCGTGACGTTCTGCGTTTCCATCCACAGCGGAGTACCTTCGTATTGGTCCTTGTAAATAGAGAAGGTGACTCCAGCAATGCCAGAGACTGGCTTGCCCTGGGCGTCCACCGCCTTCCCTGCGTAATTCACGAGCTGCGGCACGACGGTTGGTACTTCGGTGGAGGACGTCTGCGCGCTACTTAGAGCGCAGCAAAATGACACTACGAAAAGCACTGAAAACAACTCTCTGAGATATTTCACGGTCGACCCCCTTTATCGAACCTGGATTTTGCTGCCGCGTGTGGCGCGGCGATAGTTCCCGGACAGAGCAGAGTCACCGATGCGAACAAAGAAAGTTTTTGTTTGGTCATGGTGTCTCCGGAAGGGAAAGCGCGAGTAAGAGCGCCCATTGGCTGGCTTAAGACTGACCCAGCCTGCCCCTCTGTTTAGGAAATCGGAAACGGCAGGCAAAAGACGACAAGAAAGGCAAGAAATTTCAGCTCTCTGAAATATTTCGCGTTTGGCTCTCTTGATCCAATCTGGATTTTGCTGACATCTTTTCCACTACAGGCGGCGGTCTGGCTTACCCCGGCCCAAACAGCGGGCCCATCCAGCCAACAGATAGACTGGATGGGCACACAGCGTTCGCCGTTCCTCGTTACCCGCTCAACGGTATTCGTCTTGTTTTATTGGGACTGGACTGTGAGAGAGCTGTACCCGATGTTGATGGTCTGAAATTCCTCGTAACCTGCAACACACGCCTGGAAGGTATTTTTTCCCTTGACCAAACCATCGCTGGGGAGGATAACCCACTGGCGTGTGCCGCTTACAGTGATGCTGTTGCTCCCTGCGATGAGCTGCGGCTCCTGTAACACGAAAGGTCCATACGCCAAGCAAGGCCCGCCATTTAAGCTCACACCAATCACGGAAGTACCGGTTGTGTTGTAGTCAGCGCTCCAAGTCACAATCACCGGGGTGACCGTAGCTGGTTCAGTCAGACTAACGGTCGGCTGGATCAAGTCTTCTTGACAGAAGCTAGTGGTGCATACTGCCCTGACCGTCTGTACCGCAAAGGTCCTTCCCACCTGGGAAGGTGAGATGGCGTGGGCCGATATCGATCCTGCCAACATCAGGCAGGCGATGGCCGTTAGGTAACGCGCGTTCTGCTTGGTTTGTTTGAAAAGCGTTTTCATTTTGATTCTCCTTTTAGTCTCGACTTTTTCCTTCCCAGGCCCAATGTCTGGGGCTCTACTTAGGAAATCGGAATCGGAAGGAAAAAGACGACAGGAGTGAAAAAAAATTCTGGAGCTCACCGGATGGAGGCGAGCAACCGCTTGCTGGCGGTTCTTCGACCATCCACGTACTCGTTTGATTCGGGCAATTGCTGCCAGAGGTTCACTAGCCGTTCGTAGCATGCGCGCGCTTCTCGAGTGCGATGCTGATGAAGATAAAAGGTGCCCAGGGCTTCTTCGGCGGTGGCCAGTGGAATCAAGTTAGTGAGTTCCTGGGAGCGGGCGATTCCTTGCGCCACGTCGCGGGCCTCGCGCAGCAGGCTTTCGGCGCGCGCCTGATCGCGGGTGGCCGCGCTCGCGTTGCCGGCCAGGATCAGGGCCTCCACCAAGTCACTGCGATCATCCGGGGTTTGGCCTTGCTCGCGACCGGCCGCGAGCGCCAAATCGGCAGTGCTGCGCGCTTCCGCCAGCTGGCCTGCGTTCAGTTGAGCCTCCCCCAGTTTCCGCAATCCCTCAGCCCGATAGGCAACAGCCCTGTGGTGGTCACCCGTGTTCGAAGCGATCATCTGATCGAGCATTCGGATCGAATCACGAGCCAGGCTAATGGCAGCAGGCGGATCAGATTTCTGGAGACAGTACGAGACTTTCACCTTCGCAAGCTCCACGCTGAACTGGGCCGCGGTGTTGTTGGGATCGCGATCAAGCATCTGCTGTGCCGTCTGCAGATACAGATTAAAGTTTTGCAGCCCGCGCTTCGGATCGCCATAGTCTGGATAAAGGTCACTGAAGTAAACGCGGCCGCGGAACTGGTACATCAGCGCTAGAGACCGATGAAATTTCGGATTCAAAGGCTCTGCGGCGAGAAGTTCGCGTATTGCAGTTTCGTCTTCGTCGAACGCCTGAAGCGCTTCCCGAAGGTGACCTAGCTCCTGCGCTGCGGTGCCGACGCGCTCCGCCGACTCCGCGACCATATTCAGTGACTGCTGATCTCGTTTTCGGATCACCTGAGCGCGGGCCAGTTTGCTGCAACGCCCGAACTCGGTCCAGGCCTGCTGGAAGTTGTCCGTCTCTTCGTCGATGTCACCCACGTTACACCACGCCCTGGTATAGAGATTCTCCTGTTCCGGGTTGAGCTCCTGGTCGGCGCGAAGGCGATCGAATGTCTGAATTGCAACCACGTATAACTCCCTTGCCCGTTGCGGCTGATCACTGAAACGGAACAGTCCGGCGTAGCTGCGATAATAGGCTGCCAAATCCGGCAAATAAGCGCGGTTCTTCCTGGCGATCCGCTCGTAAATATCGCCAGCTTTGCGGTAGCTCGCCATCGCATCCGCCATGCGGCCCAGGTTAGGCTGAGTCGGGTAGCCCTGTGCAGCGCCAATCTTCATGTAGCCGGCTGCGATTTCCTTTTGCAGCTCCAGGTCGCCCCCCGCGTTTTTCGCCAGGTTATCCAGATATTGGAGGCCGGTCTGGACCATCATTTCGCGTACTTTGGTGGACCCATCCAGTTTGGCGACTTCGTCATGGAGATCGAAAACAAATGTGTGAGCCAGCTTGCGGACGTCCTGAAAACGCCGCTCGGCAATTTTTGCCTGATATATGGCAATGCCCGAGCCAGCAAGGATCGCGGCGAATGCCACTGTCGCCAGCGTGACTACCACACGGTTCCGGTACACGAACTTCCGGACGCGACACGCGATGCTGTCCGGCCGCGCGCTGATGGGTTCATGGTTGAGATATCGTTGAAGGTCATCCGCAAGAGCCGTCACGGAAGCGTAGCGCTCAGCTGGGGCTTTCTTCAGAGCCTTGGCAAGTATCGTATCCAGATCCCCGCGAAGCTGGCGACTAAGTTTTTCGAAGGTTGTGCCGCGTTTTTCCGCCTGATGCTTGCTGGCAGCCGAGGCAGCGGTCGCGGAGGCGAGTGGCGGCTCGGTTTCCACGATGGCTTTCACCAGCTCCGCGGCTGAGTGCGGCTCGGTTCCGGCGGGGTGTTGTCCTGTCAGAAGAATGTAGAGCAGCACGCCCAGGGCGTAAACGTCCGTAGCGGTCGTTACAGCGCCACCAGTGATTTGTTCGGGGGCGGCGAACTGGGGGGTCAGGGGGCCGCTCCCAACAGTCAGCTGCGTCGCGTTATCCGCGTCAGCGCCCTCGGCCAACAGCTTGGCAATTCCAAAGTCCAACAGCTTGACTTCTCCGTCATTTCTTACCAGGACGTTGGATGGTTTGAGGTCGCGGTGCACCACCAGATTGGCATGGGCGTGGGCCACGGCGCTGAGGACGTCGAGGAACAGTTGGATGCGGGCATTGGCGTTTAATTGATGTTGGTCACAATACTCGTCAATGTGCTTTCCGGCGACGTTCTCCAGAACGAGATAAGGTTCTCCGTTCGCGGTCACGCCGGCATCGATCAACTCCGCAATGTGCGGATGCGTCAATTGGCCGAGAATCCTGCCCTCGCGTTTAAATCGCTGAACCCCGCCGGTCGCCGCCACGGAAAAATTCAGGAACTTGACTGCCACGCGCCGATCGAATCGGCCGTCACTACGTTCGGCTAGCCAAACGCTGCCCATCCCTCCTTGTCCGATGAGTGATATCAGTGTGTATGCACCGATCTTTTGGCCAGTCAAAGATGACTCAGCAGCGCCCGAAACCGGAGAGTGCTCCAAGAATTGCTTGTGTGCGAGAGCGCGGTGCTCTTCTAAAAGGTCTTGAAGGAGAATGGCCAGATCGGGTTTCTCAGCTCGAAACGATTCCAGCCAGGGTGCGCGCTCATCTTCTGGGAGCGACAGCACTTGGTCGAGGTATGGACTCACTTCCCGCCAGCCCTCCGGAGTTAAAGTGCGCACTTAGGCCTCCAGATTCATCGAGATCTTTCTGTGGAGATAAATACGGGCCTTCTCCCATTGCCGCTGCACCGTACGTTCTGATACGTCCCGCATGGCGGCGATTTCCGCGAAAGTGAAGCCGCAGAAGAACTTCAAGTCGACAATCTCGGCCAGGGCGGGCTCCACTTTGCCCAGCTCGTCTAACGTTTCGCTGATTCGGACAAGCTCTCGGTGATCCACCGCGTTCTCCATCGCTTCGGTGTCCAGCGAAGTAATCTCGAATAGGCCGCCGTGCTTCTGGGCGTGCCGTTCTCGGGCATGGTCGATGATCAGTCCTCGCATCACTCGAGCCGCATACCCCATGAATCGAGCCCGGTCCGGAAACGACGGGCCGTCGCGCCCAGCCATGTCCAGGTACGCTTCGTGCAGGAGGGTTGTGGCGCCCAGGCTCGCCTGGAAGCCGCGCCGTGCGAGTTCCCGTTTGGCGAGGCGATGCAACTCGGAATAAAGGGCAGTAAACAATGCTTCCGCGGCGGGTTTGTCCCCCTGGTCCGCTGCGACAATAAGTGAAGAGATTGCCGATCCCACGTTCCCCTCCCCAAGCTGCCGGTCACCGCATGAAAGCGCAATAAATGGCGACAAGCTTCTCGCAGATCGACAGGATAGTCAAGCCGCTGCGTCAGGCTGATCAGAAGGCGGATCTATATCTCTTGAAGTCGAACCGGCGTGTCCGACGTCTGAACTGGTGCAGGAAGCACGCTGGTGCAAGAAGCAGGCGCAGCGGCTAATGCAGAGTCATGACGAACTTCCCGCCACCGCCTTGGCGGCAAGAGCCTTGCCATCGTGCGGAAGGCGAATGATAAAGGTTGTGCCTTTTCCCTCTTCGGTTTCGAATTCAATATTCCCACTGTGTTTGTCCACCACCACGGAGCGGGCGATGGCTAGGCCCTGACCGGTTCCCTTGCCAATTTCTTTGGTAGTGAAGAAGGGATCGAAGATACGGGATCGTACATTTTGTGGGATTCCCGAACCCGTGTCCCGGATCCGGATTTCCACGTATTCCTGGCAATTCTGAGTTTGCACTCTAATTTTTCCCTTTTCTCGCGTTTCAGACCCTCCTTTCCCGGCAACGTCGGCAATGGCATGCGCGGCATTGATGATCAAATTCAGGATCACCTGGTTGAATTCGCCGGGCTGACAGGAGATGAGAGGCAGTGACGGGTCAAATTCAGTTTCCAAATCAGCCACGTATTTCCACTCGTTCCGTGCGACTGTAATAGTGCTTTCAATGGCATGGTTCAAGTCCAGAGGGGTCTTCTCCTTCGTGCCCGGATGGGAGAACTCTTTCATCGCACTCACGAGCGTGGACACTCGATTTACGCCTTCGAGCGTTTGATCGATGGCTTTGGGAATTTCCTCATGCAGATAGCCAGCGTCCGTGTGTTCGACCGCAGCCGCAACTTCCTGAATGGTTTCGCCAGATAATGCATTACCTTTGGCGGCTGCCAACAGCCGCTCGTAGCTGGCCAGGAGGCTCAACAGATCCTGGAATGCATCTTTTAAGAAGCGCACGTTGTCTCCGATATATTGCGTTGGGGTGTTGATCTCGTGAGCGATTCCAGCCGCCAACTGCCCGACTGATTCCAGCTTCTGAGCCTGCAGAAGCTGGCCCCGCAATAGTTGGCTTTCGGTGATGTCCTCACTCATTCCTTCGTAGAGGACTACCACTCCATTCTCGCGGATGGCACGCGCACTGCAGGCGACCCATATCCTGCTGCCGTCTTTGCGAAAGACTTCGCATTCAAACCTCTGGATGACACCGAGTCTATCCAGCACAAGTACAAACTCGTCATGGATTTTGGGGTCGACATACAACTGACGGGAAATATCGGAGAGGGTGGCGATCATTTCTTGAGCGGAATCGTAGCCGAAGATCCGAGCCATGGCTGGGTTCACACTCAAGTAACGGCCGCTCGGCGTACTCTGGAAGATGCCGAAGATGGCATCATCAAATATTCCGCGATACTTCCTTTCAGCCTCCCGAAACGCATCTCCAACTTTTTCGCGCTCGGTGATGTCGGAACCGATGACGAGCACTTCCATCGACTGTTCAGCGGCGATGTGCATGCCTGTGATCGTCAGTCCCAGCAGGCGCGTTTCGCCGTTCATTTCAAACGGAACCCGATCGCACCGCCGGGAGCCCCGCTCACAACACCAGGATCGGATCTCATCTCGCATGTCAGGCCGCAGCCATCTAACCCCACAGTCGCCCAACTGTTTTCCAACCACTTCAGCTGTAGCCAAGCCGAACGCACTGGTGGCTGTTGAATTCCATCGCGTGATGCGCGAGTTCTGGTCCACACCAATAAGAATCGATGGCACGGCGTTGATAAACGCCTCCGCTTGCTGATGCGCCGCTTGCAGGGCTTCCTTTTCGTCTCGCAGACGGCTGGTTATCTCTCGTACCATGCTTCCTATGACGAACAGGGCGACAGCACAAGGCAGCATCACGGCCAAGACGATTATGAGCAAGGCAAGCTGACGAGCCGCGGTATAGTGCGCCATGCTCTGCCGGGTTGACCGTTCAAGTTGGTCTCCCTGGAAGCGCATGAACTCATCCCAGGCGTCGTGGTATTTGGTTAAGGCCGGGGTGGTTTGCTCGACCATGACGGCTACAGCCGCATCGCGTTTCCTTTCATCGACCAGGAGGTGTAGGGCTTGCTTGTAGCTGTCGATATAGGGGTTTCTCGTGTTCTCAACGGCAACCAGTAGGCGACTCTCTTCTTCTGACTCGCAAAGGCCTTCGAGGCTCGCAAGCAAGGCGGAGATTTTCTCGGTGTTCTCCGCCCGGACAGTCAGCAGTGAGTCGATCTGCTCTCTATCGTGGAGCAGAAATACTTGCATCGTGATGCGACTGTTGCGATTGGAGTAGGCCACCGCCTCTCGGGACAGGAGCAGCTTGGCCGACTGCCTGCCGATTGTGTTTTGCAGATCGGCGTTGATGCGATCCATGCGGTGTAATCCCAGATCGCCGACGGCAATCAAAACAGCAGCGAGAACGCTGAAAGCCAGCCTCAAACGAAGAGCGAACTGTCCGGAAGCTAAAGTTGAGCGAGATGGGACAGAGCGGCTGACCCTACTGCTCCCGTCATTTACGGGCAAGATGGGCTTCATGCGGACACCGCCTCGGGAGCAACAGCCCTGTTAAGGATTCATCGGCACAAAGCAGCGCCTTCTTGAGACCGTCTGTTAGACCCACCTCCAAAGCTCCGCCGGACCGCGAGTTGAACTGTTGAGCGACGATCAGGAGTTTCCCCTTGTCATCGTCCCCGCTACGGTACCGGGCTGAGGTCCGCATATCGTTAACGTTTCGCGAACCGTGTGCCGATAAAAGAAATGATTCGGATTGTTATCGGCGATGCCATCTCTCACGAGGCGTTGGCCCCAACAAATGATGGAACTCATCGCACGGGATGAGCCGGGAAGATATTCTATCTATGCTTCGACGACTGTCGCTTTTTCTTCTGGTTTGCATGGTTACCGGCGGCGTGCAGGCACAGGACTTCGCAGGGGTCGAGATCCACGGCTTTGTCACACAGGGCTTCCTCTTCAGCTCGCATAACAATTATCTAACCATGCAATCAAGCTCCGGCAGCTCGCAGTGGAACGATGGCGCCCTGAGCATCAGCGATTCGCTTAGCGATAACCTCCGCGTCGGAATTCAGTTGCACATGTACCAACTTGGACAACTCGGCGGATCGAACATTCAGGTCGATTGGGCATCGGCAGACTACAAAGTGAACGATCATTTTGGATTCCGCGCCGGCAAGGTCAAGACCGTCTTTGGCCTGTTCAACGATTCCCAGGATGTCGATGTCGTTTTCCTCTGGATACTGTTGCCGCAAGGTATCTATCCGATCGACAATGAAGGCTTCTTCCTGGCACACATTGGTGGTGAAGTATACGGCTATCTGCCCCTTGGCAGCCGCGCCGGAAAGCTGCGCTACGACGGGTTCGCAGGAGAATCCTACCTGCCGTTGAATGGCGGATACATCAAAGCGCTCGCTGACGAAGGACTTGTGTTCACAACGGCGCCGGGAGGCAAGACTTACGGCGGCGATCTGCGCTGGGTAACTTCTTTGAGCGGGCTCATCCTAGGCTCCAGTGCAAACGTTCAAGCCATGGACGGGGCAGCGCTTCAAGGCAGCCTGCACTTAGTCCCCCCCCTCTCATTCGGTTACTACGCCCAGCTCAGCAAAGGAAAATTCTACTTCGCGGGAGAATCCTACGTTTCACCCGCCACTGCAATTCTGACCATTGGATCATGCAGTAATTCCAATTCCTGCGGGCGAACGCGCCTGGTACGCAATGGGTAGCTATAGACTCTTGAAAAAGCTTCAGGTGGGAACCTATTACAGCCACTGCATTAATCCAGGGCTGGATACGAATCTGCCCGCAAGTTACTCGAAAGACTGGGTAGTCTCTGGACGCTACAACTTTAACTCCTATTTCTACGGCAAGCTTGAGAGTCATTTCCTGCATGGAACCGACGTGGGTTACTACGCGAGCACCAACCCAAATGGCCTCAAGGATAACTCGAAGATGCTGGCGGCCAAAATCGGCTTCAGCTTCTAACTGCACGAAGGTGTGAGATATGAGAACCATGAGCCAAATGCGCTGGTTTATCCTGCTGCTCGGTTTCCCCGGTTGCTGGTGCGCCGCCAATGCTCAGGATGTCGTGTTGGTGATTAATAAGAACGTGCAAATTTCTCAAATCAGAGAAGCTGATCTGCGCTCCATATTTATGGGAGAGCAGTCCAGATTCGCAGACGGCTCACACGCCGTGCCTGTGACTTTGAAGGGAGGACCAGTGCACGAAGTCTTCCTGAACAAACATCTTGGCCAGAGTCCCGACGAATTCCGTGCGCAATGGCGCAAGGCGGTATTTACCGGACACGGTGCCATGCTCAGAACATTCGATTCCGAGTCGGCTCTGATCGAATACGTGTCCGCCACTCCCGGAGCGATAGGCTATGTGAGCCGGGTTTCGCCAAACGGGGATCTGAGATACCTCACCATCGTGCACTAGCTGGGAGACACTGGGCACACCTGTTAATAACAGTTGAGTTGGCAGGAACCTTGGTTGTGAATTCCATTGATTCCCCCATGTGGTTTCGTGATGGGAATGTGATAGTCTCCTTTGCGTTCTGGCCTCTCGCATCACTATGCATCGCCGCGAACTTCTGAAAGGCCTCGCGATCGCGAGTGCTTCAAGCATTCTGCCGTCCTGTGCGAAAAAACTGGTCAAGGCAACCGTATCCCAGCCTCTGTGCCTGGCGCGGGTCAATGTTTCGGCCGATCGGATCATACGATCGATCTGCGGATTGCGTCCTTACCGCCGCTCCGGGTTCGTCGTCCACTCCGAGCAGATCGGGGACAGTCTGGTGGTTCACAACTACGGACACGGCGGCGCCGGAATCACATTGTCGTGGGGAACAGCAAAACTCGCTGTCGATCTCGGCGCGCCTGGACATAGCAGTCCGGTCGCCGTGCTAGGCTCCGGCGTGGTTGGGCTTTCCACGGCCCGACTGCTACAGGATTCCGGATTTCAAGTCACCATCTACGCGAAGGATCTGCCTCCGAACACGACGTCCAATGTCGCCGGCGGATTCTGGTATCCGGTTACCCTTTTCCAGGAGCAATACCGCACCACTGCTTTCAACGACCAGTTCGCGAAGGCGTGCAACTTCGCATTCGCTCGCTTTCAGACGATGGTTGGCCCTCGCTACGGTGTGCGCTGGACGCGCAGTTTCCGGCTTGGGCATTCCCCGTTCCCGGACACAGGTGATTTCAGCCGGCAGGGACTTGTGGGCCGGTTGACGCCGGAGTTTCGAGACCTCGGGCCAGGACAGCATCCTTTCGCTGGTTATGATTTCGTGCGCACATTCGACACCATGCTTATCGAGCCTCCTATTTACTTGACGGCGCTGATGCAGGATTTTCTTATGGCTGGCGGCAAGCTTCAGGTACGCGAGTTTCACGAGACTGCAGAGATCAGCCGGTTACCAGAGAGATTGGTCTTCAACTGCACAGGATTGGGCGCGAAAGCATTGTTTAAGGACGAGGAACTGACTCCGATAAAAGGGCAGCTGACTTTTCTGTTGCCCCAGCCGGAGATCGAGTACTCGGTCATTCCCGGAGATCTTTATATGTTTTCGCGACAGGATGGAATTGTGTTGGGCGGTACGCATGAGGAAGGGGTCTGGTCCCTGGATGTGGACAACCAGGTGCGCGACCAGATCGTCGCCCAGCACAAAGAGTTCTTCGACAGCATGCGCGCGTGTTAAAGCGACACGCTGGGTTGCAATATTGCTGTTCGTGGGATGGCGCAACATCCTCGCACCGCTGATGTTGGTGCTCGATCCAGAATGGCTTTGAAGATTACGCCTGTCGTATCGCCTCGAGTTCAAGGCGATACGATCCCGTGCGGCAGTAGAATGGCTGGACTATGGGACAGTTCCAGCTTTTCGCTCAACCGGCGTGGGTCAATCTGCTCGTGTTCATTCCACTGGGTCTGTTTATCGGGTGGCGAGGCAAGGGCCTCGAGATTTCTGGGCGCCAATTACTTTTTGCCACCCTCTTTGCGTTAGCCTTCGGCTTTGTAGAAGCTGCCGTGGTGGTTTATCTGCGTGCGGCCACAGGTCTATTGCCGGGCTACGAAGGAAACTTGTCAGAAGTGCAGCGCCTGGGGAGAGGAACGGCACTGTATCCGCCGGTCATCACCCAGTTCCCGCAAAGCTTGCTTACCGTCGAAGTGCGCGTGAAGGGGCCACCATTGTTATGCTCGTCAGTATCGCCCTGTTGGCCGCTGCCAGAGCGAGAGAACGGAGTGCCATCTTCCTGTGGACATTTGCGTTGTGGGATATCAGCTACTATGCCGGGCTCTGGGCCACAATACGTTGGCCTGGTTCACTCACCGCACCCGACGTGCTGTTTCTGATCCCGGTGCCGTGGGTGGCCCAGGTGTGGTTCCCACTGCTGGTGAGTGTCCTTACTCTAATCGCCGTGGGCTGCCGCAGAAAACCGATGCAGGCCTGAGTCACATGACTAATTAATGTCGTTAAATCCCCACAACGCGCGTTCGGCGAGAGGAGTTGACTTTACGATCAGCTTGCCGTTCATGTCGATCGACAAGCGGGGGGCAGGGATATGGCCCTCGGTTGGCGTGCGCTGTAAATCGAAACGGGCATGTCAATGAAGGCCGAGGAGTTGGCTGTCGCCAACCTGGAAACTAATTGCTTCCGCAAGTAGCTAGTACTGAAGCTCAGAGCTATCCGATTTTCCTTTGACACGATTCATTCAACCGATGTAAAAGTTCTCTTCAAATAGAGCGAGCGCTCGTTTTGTCAAAAATACTTTGCACTCGGGGATAAAGTGCCAATGCTGCTCTTAGCGGAACGATAGAGAGTGGGAGGTTGGCCAAAAGATCCGCATTTAGCTCGTAACCCAACGGTTACAAGATGTAAACGGCTGTTACCAGCAGTTATGCTATTGCGATGACTGCGTCCGTGGAAGCTCAACCTCTGATTGCTGTACGGGACGTTAGGGCGAGTAGCCGTTGGTACGGGAGATTGTTTGCGGCAGACTCCCTGCCTGATCACGAGCACCGGGATTCATATGATCGGGTGTTCTCGTCGGGTCGCTTGATTCTTCAACTCCACGCTTGGGACGAAGAGCATCATCCAAATCTTGTCAACGCGAACGCCGCGCCTCCTGGGCACGGGGTATTACTTTGGTTCCAGGTTAACGACTTTGACTCGACGGTTGATCGAGCGCGAGAATTGGGCGCTGAAGCGATTGAAGAGCCTCATGTCAACCCGGCACCCCAACAAAGAGAAATTTGGATGCGCGATCCCGACGGTTATGTGGTGGTAGTCGCAGGCCCGGATGGCGAGGTGAGTTCGTAAGCTTGCTTCGTGTCCTGAGTGCTGATAAATCGAGATAGTAGTCATCGACCAAGGGGTTTTGAGCCCTATCGGCTACTACTTCGATTACGGCTAAAGGGTTATTTTTTTAGCCGCTAGCGATGCTGCATCCTGGGCTTTCTTGCGGTCGATAAACATCTGAACAAAGACTCCAGAAACCAGCGCACAAAGAAACCCCACCCACGACCACAGCACATCCTTTCGCACTAATCCAAGCCAAAATACAAAGATGCTCAGAAGACTCATCACGGTCGTGAGAAAGGCTCTCATTTTTCATTTGCGCATTCTCGAATGGGCAAGCCCCGTGGACGATAGCCTCCGCCGATGGAAGAATACTCCTTACCCTTACGAAACATTCTGGACCGCAACCTATTCATGTTAAGTGAGCATGTTCAGCCTGTCGGTGACGCCAGTCACAGCACGCGACACGGCAACATAGGTTTATTCCTCCGACTAATGGTAAAGAAAGGCACGTGAAATGAGACTCAGGGAAGGATTGCCCTGATTCCCGTGAGTTCACAAAAATCGACTAGCGCTGGATACAGAACTTCGCCGTACCCGAGGCATGCATATTCATTCGTCCAATGCTGGAGCAAGACTTCGATGTCACAATGCGCAGTCACGAAACCGTGCGGCCAGAATGGAATGCCACACTCATTGAGCCGTTTTTCTAACTGATTCGGTGCAGGCTCAAAAATGCTGGCTCGAACAATGACCATTTGAAACTCACCGTTCACTCGGCCGAGCCGGACCAACACTCCTTCTCCCGCTTTGCAGATCAACTTTACTGAGAGACCGCCCGCTTCGCCTTCTGTAGGGATGCCATGTTGAGAGAAACCGGCGGGACCGAGTTTGCCGGCCAATGAAGGTGGACACGCGCCATCCCCGATGATCTTTATTTCTTTGCTCTTCTTATCAATGTGCTGCAAATCGCCGTAATACACTCTCTGCTTGCTCAACTTGGTGAGCAGGAAAACGCTCAGAGCGGTATTGAGATCGCCCAGCGTAGAAGTACCGACACCATCCTCAAGCATCATGCTTTGCGCGAAGCAAGTGGCGGAGTAATCGCTGGCTAGACCAGGAAAAGATTGGATGGTGTAGAAGTCAAACTTTTCCTTCGCGACAACTTTTTTTAGAGCAAGATATAGACGCATTGAACGCTCTGTCACTGCGTTCCGATCGGCTCCCTTGCCAAACAGCTGCTTCAACCTCGGCTGCAGGTCATCCAATTCCCTCGCAGAGATTTTTTCAGCAGCTTGCATCAACTCCGTCGTGTCTCGGGAATCGATGTCTATGCCAAACATTCTCATCCATTGGGAGGGATCGGCCACGCCGCAGGTTTGCCCCATGCCACGCCCACCGAACATACCGACCGTCGACATATTTAAGAAGTTTTTCAGATGGGAAGCCCGAGCATAACTGACGATGCGGTTTACCGTATCTGGTTCCTCGACGCCGCCGTACACAAATTTGTGCGGGACGCCGATTTCGAGCAAACCTCCGTGAAGCACCAATCCCCCAACGGGCCGCCAGCCTTGAGAGCCCGGGTGCGTCCATAGAAGCAAGCCTTTGCCGCTGGCGCAGAAATCGCGAATGGCGCCGACCATGTGCGCCGCCCAAACCCAGGTCCCAGAAAATAGGATCACGGCATCGATGGCATCATCGCATTTCATTTTCTTGAACGCCGTCCGAGCCTCTTCTTTGCTGGCGACAACAACGCCATGCTCGATCGCCTTCAGGCCTGCGGCAACCAATGCGCTTTTGGCTCGCTGAACCAGCGCATCGTCGATGAATGGCGTTCCGGACGGATCCTTCAGGCCATCTTTATGAACTCCGAAGACTATGAAGCCGATTGTGGGTTGGATCACCGTTCCTCCTGCTGACCAATTTAAGTTTCATCGCCTGTGATCGCGGTCAGCGAAGCGCGAACCTGGCGGTATTGTTTGACTTGTTGCAAGTAGGCGGCTGCCGTTGCATCGTCGGGTAAGATCGTAGATACCTCGCGGATAACAAGTTCCACTGCCTCTCGGAAGCTTCCGTATTCTCCCGAGGCAACGCCGGCAAGAATGGCTCCGCCGAGACACACGGATTCTGGGCACTGCATTACATGAAGCTTCCGGCCGGACAAAGCCGCTCGTAATTCTAGACCCAGCGCGGAACGCGAGCCTCCACCCGTGACGTAAACGTCTCGAAATTCTCCTACTGCTTTCGCGAGAATGTCAGCCATCTGCGACATTTCACAGGCCAGGCCTTCGAGAATGCCTTTGTAAATCTGGCTGCGGGTAGTGTTCGGGCCCAAACCGGAAATGATTCCACGTGCATGTGGGTCGAAGTCAGGATTGCAGGTACCGATCAGATTGGGAGTAATGCAAAGATGGGTTGGACCGTGTGGCGCTTCTCGTTCCAACCTGGCAAGGTGGAGGGACTCCTGATAAGACGAGTCGCCGTTCTGAGCGAGAACGCTTTCAGCGTACACTTCTGCGTACAACAGATCGTGGAACCACTGAATCATGATTCCCGATGGAAAATAAGCCAGTGTAACGAACTTGTCTGGAATCACATGGCAATAAGAGTTGAGAGAAGCAGCCAGCGCCGCGTCGGTTAAACTGGGCTGATCGGAAGCTGCCAACAGACACTCGTAAGTGCCCATCGAGTCGGCCACGCGGCCCGAATCGACGGCGCCAACACCCAATGCACCGCAAGGTTGATCGTGCCCTCCGAGCGTGACCATCGTTCCCGGTGAGAGCCCGAGTTGACTGGCCACGGATCCGTCTAACTTTCCCGCAATCGTTCCCGTGGGCACAGGGGTGGGCAGGCATGCAACATTTATTTCTGCGGCGGTGAGAATCTCGTCGGACCAGCGCCGCTGCCGTATATCAAAGGCCAGATAGCGGGAAGCCAAAGAGTAATCGACATACGCGGGCAATCCTAATCGCGCAAGGACATAACCAATAACAGTAAGAAAGCGAACCGAGGAAGCAAAAACGTCAGGCCGGTGTCTACGCAGCCAAAGAAATTTCGGAAGCGGATACATGGGATGAGCGACAAGACCGGTGACTTCGAATAGTCGCTTTCTGCCAAATGTTCTTTCGAGCCACACCGCTTCTTCCGTCGCTCGATTGTCCTGGTTGAGAATGGCCGGAGCGATTGCCTCGTTGCGTACGTTTACCGGAACGAAAGTTTCGCCGTGCGAGTTCAGGCACAGCGCTCGGACGGGGTCAGTGAGATTCTTCGATACCGTTCGCGAACCTTGGCACACCGCCTGCCAAAAGCGCTCGGGATTTATTTCCGCGTGGGAAGGGGCGGGGAACTCAGGTGTGTACGCGCAAGCGTGCTGGCTAAGTATCTCACCCGTCGCCGCAAATACCACCGCTTTGCATCTGCTCGAACCGATATCTATGGAAAGCAAACTCATAATGTTTCTTGATTGTCGAGGACCCCGATTTCTTCATGGGATCGCGTGAACTTCAGAGTGCGCCGCTCCGTCAAGAGCAGCCCGCGCCTGTTTTAGAAACTTACCAATGTCGTCAGCCTGGAAAACATTGCGGCCAAAGAAGACGCCGGCCGCTCCCGCCGCGCCAACTTCACGGACAACGTCCAGTGCGCGTTCGTCCGAGGCATGTCGGCTTCCACCCAGCACCAGGATCGGTATGGGACATTGTTTTACTACCTGACGCATCGACGTTATATCTCCCGTGTAATCGGTCTTCACGGCATCGGCGCCAAGCTCGACTGCCATCCGCGTGTGCAGGTTCAACCATTTGGGATCGCCGGGATTCTGCACATCCTTGCCGCGGGCGAGAGATTCGACAATCAACGGGATTCCAACTCGTTCACATTCGCGGGCGATCTCTGCGTTGCGAGCGATCTCCTTCATCTCGAACTCCGCGTCTCCGGTACCCACGACGAGATAGGTGACAACCGCATCGGCGCCGTGCCGCAACGCTTCCTCGGGATGTGCGATAAGCGAGCTGTACAGAGCGCCACTTCCGTTTTGCCCGACGGCAGACCAAACCGTAGTCCAATCCAGCCGGGCGATTAACGGCGGCATTACGCCGGAGGCTGTCGAGTTGGCGAAGCGGCGAACAAGTCCGAGGTTCATGAGTAGCGCATCGACATCGGCTTGGCAGAACTGCTGAATTTTCTCCAAGGGGTCTTCCGTCCCAGGAATCGGCCCGAGCACCAGGGCATGATCGAAAGCCACCACCAGGGCGCGGCGCTTCGAGCCTCCCAAAACACGATTCAATCGAATTTTCTTGCCGCAATCGCTCACAGTTGCCTCACACTCCGCTGAGCTACAGCCGGGCCTCAAATTATCTTGCGCGTGAGCGATTGTCAATTCAATCTCCGGTCCAGCCAGGGACTCTGGGTCACTCATTTTCGGATCTGGATGTTTTGTAGCGCAAGAAATTGAAACTCTGAGTTACAAATCGATCAGAAACAAACAATCCGATTGACAAAACGAGCAGACTACCCGTAGATTCGCGCAATCGTGAGGGGGATGCCACGACGACATCGAACCGCGCCGACGTGGCCGCCTAATGAAAACTGAAACGCACCCTCACCTGACCCGTGCCTTCGGTTTGCTCCCGGCCACGGCCCTCAACATGGCCAACATGGTTGGGATCGGGCCTTTCATCACAATTCCACTGTTGATGGCTTCCATGGGTGGCCCGCAGTCGATGCTGGGCTGGCTGACCGGTGCCCTCATCGTAATTTCCGATGGCCTGATATGGAGCGAACTGGGGGCGGCATTGCCGGGATCCGGCGGCAGTTACCATTTTCTTCGCGAGGCGTACGGCCATCAAACCTGGGGCCGCTTGATGGCTTTTCTTTTTATCTGGCAATTCGTTCTGAGCGGGCCATTGGAAATCGCCTCTGGGATGATCGGATTCGGAAACTATTCCACCTATCTGTGGCCGGGATTGAGCGGTCGAGGCCAACAATATGTGGCAGTGGGCGCCGGCCTCGCGGCTTTGTTCCTGTTGTGCCGAAAAATCACATTCTTGAGCAAGGCTACACTCACTCTTTGGGTGGGCACGGTGCTGGCGATGCTGACCGTGATCATCACCGGGTTTCCTCACTTCAACGCTCACAGAGCTTTCGACTTTCCTCCTGGAGCACTGGCCTTTAATCGAGGCTTCGTGCTGGGGCTCGGCAGCGCTACTCTGATCGCCGTGTACAACTATCTGGGATATTACGATGTGTGCTACATCGGGGACGAAGTACAGAATCCCGCTTACGTAGTGCCGCGATCGATTTTATTCTCGCTCGCCATCTGCTGTGTGGGATATCTTGCGCTGCACTTCGCCTTGATTGGAGTGGTTCCATGGCGGGAAGGAATTCATTCCAACTTCATCGTTTCTGATTTCATGGAGCGCCTTTACGGCAGAGGCGCAGCGATTGCGGTAACAATTTTCATACTGTGGTCGGCCTTTGGCTCGGTGTTTGCGCTTCTTCTGGGTTATTCGCGAATTCCTTATGCGGCTGCGATCGACGGCTATTTCTTCCGTCCGTTTGCCCAATTGCATCCCACGAAAAACTATCCGCAAGTTTCGCTTCTGGTCCTGGGCGGGGTATCGATTGCTTGCGCGTTTTTTAAGCTTGATCAGCTGGTCAGTGCATTAATCACTACGAGGATCTTGGTGCAGTTTTTGGGACAGTTATTTGCCATTCCACTTCTGCGACGAAAGCTCCCCGATAGCGCACGGCCCTACAAGATGTGGTTTTATCCTGTCCCCATTGTCATTGCGTTCTTCGGCTGGGCATATGTTTTTCTGACCTCGGGCTGGCTCTACATCAAGATCGGCCTATTGACGCTGCTAACCGGCATTATCGTTTTCTTCATCTGGGCAAAATGGAAGGCTAGCTGGCCGTTCGAGACCGTGTAACTTAGACAGAAGCCAGTGCCTGCTCAATATCAGCAATGAGATCGTCTGCATCTTCAATTCCCGTGGAATAGCGGATGAGCGTTTCCGGTATTCCCATTGCAAGCCGATCCCGCGCACTTACCTCGACGTGACTGGTGGTAGCCGGTGGACCGACTGTGGTTTCGACGGCGCCGAGATTGGCTGCACGGTGCGCAAACTTGAGTTTCGGAAGAAACGCCTTCACGCTTTCGTAACCGCCATTCAAGGTGAAACTCAGTACGCCACCAAATCCGCTCAGCATTTGTTTCTGCGCGATGTCGTGCTGCGGGTGTGATTGAAGTCCAGGATAGTAAACACTTGAAATCGCACGATGTGTTTCGAGGAACTGAGCAATCTTTAGCGCACTCGCATTCTGACGCTGAACCCGTAGTTCTAAGGTCTTCAGTCCACGAACGAGAAGGTAAGCGGCAAAAGGGTCCAGTGCCGCCCCAGTGATTTCGCGATAGTGGAAGATTTTGTGTATCGCTTGCTTCGGGCCACAGACTATACCGCCTAGAACATCAGCATGCCCCCCGAGAAACTTTGAGGCACTGTGCACGACGAGATCGGATCCCAGCCTCAGTGGTTGCTGGTTGATTGGGGTAGCAAAAGTGTTGTCTGTGACCACGATCGCGCCAACGGAGTGCGCCGCAGTTGCCAATCGAGTGATATCAACCACCTTAAGTGTGGGATTCGTGGGTGTTTCGAGATAGAGAAGCCTGCAACCTTTGCGAATTTCGGCCTCGATCTGCTCGGGAGAGGTCGTCTCACAGAGGCAGACTTCTATGCTGTTACCAGGCAAGAATTCACGAAACAACTGATTGGTGCCACCGTAGGTGTCCTTTGTTGTGACGACTCGGTCCCGTTGGCCGAGCAGGCTGAAAAGAGTGTTACTGATTGCAGCCATGCCAGAGGCGAAGCTGGCAGCGGCTTCCGCTCCCTCGAGCAGCCGAACCTTTTCTTCGAAGACGGAAACGGTTGGGTTTGTGTTACGGCTGTAGATATGCCCAGGGCTATTCGCCGACGCAACGGATTGCCATTCATCAAGATCGTCGTAACCGAATGACACGCTTTGCACAATCGGGACCTGTGTCGCCCGTTGCGCCAAAGATTCTTCTTCGCCGGCCCATACCGCCTTCGTGCCAACCCCGGCGTGGGCAATCGCTTGTTTCATTGCGTTCTTGTCACGTGATGGCAATGAGTCTCCTATTCATCCTAACTTCAACACTCAAACCATTCATAGTTCCGGCTGGGACAGCAGAAACTGGAAGTTGCCGTCCGGGCTCTCGATCAGCGACACGGGGAAAAAGCTCTTGGGACACATTCCGCTGGCGTCGCACGGGAAATTGTAGTTTGCAAACGCATATGTAAAATGTCAAAACGTAAACAAAACAGACCCAAGCTCTGCCTTCGTGTCGAACTGTACTTAACCCAGGTATTGAGGATCAAAGGAACGGAAAACCAGTTTGAGTCCTGGCGGAGTGACATCATTCGGTCTGCCCGACGAGAAGGAACTGCCTGGTCTTCTTGTCGGGGAACAGAAACTCATAGACTTGATAGGAATCGTACGTGGTCTTGTGCTCGTCCTTTACGAGCTTCGCTTTGTAGTCGCCAAGAGCCAACAATCGGCTGAGGCTCAGCTCAGACGCCAACTCACATTTTTTCCCGTCGATGACGACCTCCAGTAGTTGACAGCCACGCTCTACAACTACGCTCGATGAACTGACGTGGACGTTGATGGTGTACTCGGCCGGAATGGGGGCCTCCCCGGCCCATATTTGCGCGGACAATAACAGGAGAACAGCAATAGCGATCTTCTTCACAGGATTCCTCGCTTCTGCGTGCGTGAACGACTCTAGCACGATGTTTTTGGCTATGCCCGACTGGCAATGGACCATCGGTCCTTCCGCACCGCAAGTGGTGACCCGCATCACTGCGGTCTTGGACCATCCGCATCATGTTTAATAAGGATGCATCCGCACTGGGCGGCTTCGCGAGCTTTATGGGAGAGGTACGGCCTTCTCGCCCCGACCTTGGGAGGATTTCGGAACAGCCTCGAATGGTTCACGGGGCGTGATCTCCTACCGCTCACGTCGGTGGCCTTTGTGGTGATGTTCATTCTGTGGCGGCTTCAGCGTCGCGAATTGGAGCGGACTTGCGAAGCTCGCCGGCGGGCGACTGAACTCTCCCGGCAGTTGGAGCTTGAACGTAATCAGGCGCAGGAGGAAATCTTCCGCTGCCTGTGCGAAGATCGCGAGTTGAGCAAGGAGAAATTCCAGTTTCAAGCCCAGCTCGCCGAGTACGAAAAATACTCCACCCTGGCGCAACTGGCGCTGGGCGCGGCGCACAGCATTAACAATCCGCTGCTGGGGATCCTGTCCCACCTGGAACTCGAGCTGAAGGGCGCCAGTGATCCCGAGCAGCGCTGGGAAATCGAGCAGTGCATTGCCGGCACCAAACGGATTTCCGCCACCCTGCGCGGGCTTGTCAATTACGCCCGGCCGGGCCCCCTGGTTTTGAGCAACCTCAGCCTGCACCGCTTGGTTACCGATACCCTGAGCTTCCTCGAAGGCCAGCCTGCGCTGCGCGGCAAACGAGCGGAAAATCAGGTTCCTGAGAACCTGCCCTACATCCTGGTCGATTCCAATCAGCTTTCGCAAGTGCTGATGAATCTTCTGATCAATGCGGCCGAGGCGACGCCCGACGGTGGTCGAATCACCGTTTCCGCCAGCAAGCTCCCTGTCGCCGACAGCATCGAAATTCGCGTCAGTGACACCGGCTGCGGCATCCCGCCGGATATTCTGCCACACGTTTTCGAACCTTTTTTCACCACCAAGCAGGGCAAAGGTACCGGGCTTGGCCTCAGCATCAGCGCCACTTACGTGCGGAGAAACAAGGGCGAGATTCGAATCGATAGCACAGTCAAACAAGGAACTACAGTAACGATCACGCTGCCCATCCGGCAGGAGGAGTCGCACAAAGTCAAACAAGAAAACGAGCTTGTGGTTTGATAGCCACGGTTTGAAAGCCTCACGAAAAAATGCCGTACACCGCCCTGATCATCGATGACGAAGAGCTAACCCTCCATACCATCTCGCGCGGCCTGCGCCAGGAGGGATTCGAGGTGTTCACCGCTCTCTCCGGCGAGGATGGCCTTAAACTCTTTCACGACGAAAAGCCAGACCTGATTTTGCTGGACATCGTGCTGCCCGGCATCGATGGTCTCGAAGTGTTGCGCCAGATCAAGCAGGCGAACCCGACCGCAATCGTCATCATGATGAGCGCCTACCATCTGGTGGAACGCGCGGTCGAAGCCATGAAGCTGGGTGCCTTTGACTATTTGGTCAAGCCCTTCCCTCTGGACGAAATGCTTACCATTCTTCATCGCGCCGCCGAAGTGCTGGCGTTACGAGTACGCGTGCGCGATTCCGTAGAGTCGGCACAAGGCCGCTACGACTTTGGACGCATCGTCACGCATAATCCAGCCACCATCACCATTCTGGAAGTGGCTCGCAAAGCCGCGGAAGCTGACCGTACCACGGTTCTCATTCAAGGGGAAAGCGGCACGGGAAAAGGTGTGCTCGCCAAAGCCATCCACTACGCCAGTCCACGCAGCTCCATGCCGCTGCTCGAAATCAACTGCGCTTCATTGCCCGATGCTCTGCTGGAAAGTGAGCTCTTTGGCTACGAGCCGGGGGCTTTTACCGACGCTCGACGCCGCAAAGAGGGACTGCTGGAGCGCGCCAATGGCGGCACCGTTTTCCTGGATGAAATCGGCAATATGTCGGCCAGCGTTCAGGCCAAGATCCTCCGCGTGCTCGAGGAAGGGACGTTCATGCGGCTCGGGGGGACGAGCATGATAAAAGTGAATATCCGCCTGATCGCCGCCACCAACGACAACTTGAAAAATGCGGTCAGCCAGGGCCGCTTTCGCGAAGACCTTTACTATCGCATCAATGTAGTCCAGCTTTTTATTCCTCCCCTGCGCGAGCGCAAGGAGGATATCGTTCCTCTGGCACTTGAAATCCTGCAGCAGCTCAACCGCGAGTTGAAAAAATCCTTTACCGGATTCACTCCCGCCGCGGGCGACCTGCTGGAACAGTATTCCTGGCCCGGCAACATCCGCGAATTAAGAAACGTCCTCGAGCGCACCATGATTCTCACCGCGCAAGGCGAAATTGACGCGACTCATCTTCCCGAAGAAATTCGCGACCAGCATATCGAGCGGCACGCCCTCGAAGCCTTCTCCGAGGACGACATTTCTCCCACCGGAGACCAGTTCCTCAGCTTGCACGCCCTCGAAGATAACTACATCGAACAAGTCCTGGCCGCCACCGGCAACAATAAAACCCAAGCCGCCCGCATTCTGGGCATCCACCCCACTTCGTTGTTGCGGCGGCTCAAGAAAAAAGCACCCGATTAAAGAGTCATCTCATGGCAAACGAAAGCCCCGAGCTCTTCGGCCAGGGCTTTCGTTGAAGCTCGAAGTTACGCCTTGCCGTGTGCGCCCGAAATCATCCAGCGCTGCGGCGGCGAGTTTTTGGGCAGAATGTCCAAGTAGATTATTGCGTAATGGAAGGCCACCACCGCCGCCGCAATGGTTGCCAAGGTCGCGGCGAACTCCGTCCACTTCGGCACATAGTAGGCAGCGGAAGAGGATTGCAATCCCGTGATCGAGACATTCAGTCGGTTGGTCATAAATCCCATCACCACCACCGCGCAGGACAAGTACAACAACTTCGAATTATTTCGCACCTTCTCCATATTCAGCAGCACCAGCGGCGCAATCACCAGCAGCACGATCTCAAGCCAGAACAAACCGGTTGCCTCGCGCCACATCCACAGATATTGCGTCGCATCCCGGTTAATCAAATCTACGGCGCGAAACACACCGTAAATGGCCAGCAGCGGCGCGATCACCCGGCTCACATCGCTCAGGATGGTCATATCAACCCGAACATTCAGCGACCGCACGCAGATGTAGATTGCCATGATGGTCAAAGCTAATCCGGCCGGGATTGCGGAAAGATAAAACATGGTGGTCAGGTAAGGTGAATACCAGAGCGGATCGAGCTTGCCCTTGGTGATTAAGTAAAGTCCGCCGAGAAATGATTGATGCATCGATGAGAGCAGCGTTCCAGCCAGCACCAGCGCAATCAGGAGGCTATGGTGCCAGCGCAGATACAGCTCGCGGGCTCGCACCCATGGAATCTTCTCCACCAGAGCCGGCGAGAACTCCAGCGCTAAGACGGTGGTGTAGAGCATCACGCACCACGACACCTCGAACAACACCGAGTGCCGGTTCCACATGAAGATGGGATGCCAGATTCTCCATGGCAGCCCGAGTTCATACATCATGCCCACGCACACGGTGCAGTATCCCAGAAATGAGATGAGTACGGCAGTGCGCAGGATCGGGCGGTACCGTTCGAGGCCCAGCAGATAAACTGCCGCTGCAATCGCGAACCCGCCTGCCGACAACCCAACGCCACACAGTGTTCCCAGTCCGACCCATAATCCCCAGGGCTGCGGGTCGGTTAGGTTGGTTGACGCTTGAAAGCCTAGAGCAAACCGGGCATACATCGAATAAGCACCAGCGGCGAAGATCAGCGCCACTACCGTGCGCCAAAAAGTGATTTTCGGAAATCGTGTGGTAGTCATGGCTCAACCCCTTTCCTTTTCAGATTTCTCGCGGGCTTCGGCCAGAGCAACCTGGGTCCGGCGTTGCGTGATCCAGTACAACCCAGAGAGCAACGCGCCGCCGACCAGGATTACCGTAGGCCCGTCGCCCAATGCATTCGCGGTCAGCACCGGCATCGCCTGCTTCGGAGCAGCCGTGAAACCCAGCTTCTCGAAAGGCACATCGGAGATAAAGAATACCGACGTCCCCCCGGCTTCATCGCTGCCGTAAATGTGTTTCACATATTTCGAATCGTTGAGGATGCGGCGCTGCGCTTCTTCGAGAATGTCGTCGCGGTTCCCCACAATCGAAGCCTGCACTGGACAAGCCTCCACGCAAGCGGGGGGCTGGCCTTTCGCCTGGCGTTCCGCGCAAAAATCGCATTTCTTCACAAAAGGCACAAGCTTCGACCACTCGTATCGCGGCACGCTGAACGGACACGCCACCAGACAGTAGCGGCAACCAATGCATTTCGCTGCGTCATAAGTGACCGGTCCAGCGGGAGTCTTTTTGAGCGCGCCTACCAGACACGCCGAAGCGCAGGCGGGATCCTGGCAATGCATGCACATGCGCCGCACAAAGCGGTCGCCGTGATCCTCTACCACGGTGAGAGCGGTGGGTGAAAGTTTCGTCTCCGTATCCGTAGGAAATCCGTGGATTTGTTTGCAGGCTTGCTCGCAACTCCGGCATCCGATGCACTTCGTTATATCGACGAGGATTGCGTGTGTCGTGGCCATGGCGATTCTCCTTTCCGTGGTGGACGCCGTTAGGACAAAAGAAACTCTTTCACTACCTGTCGCCGCACCTCCGGGGTGAGTCGCAGAAGCAGACCGTTAATCGGGGATCCTCCATCCTGCGCCAGCGCCGGTCCCGATAACATCGCACCCAGACGAGTCACGCTGTTTTGCATCCAGGGCGCTACCATCGATCCCTGGATCAGATTTCTCTGATTCACTTTGAAATCCGCAGCCTTCACCATCGCGATCCAGCCATTTTCATAGGGATCGTCGGTGACCAGGCTCGGGGCCCGTAGCGCGTCATCGTTAATCGCCATCACCACACCTTCCACGGGAGACAACAGATCCACGGTGGTGCCGTCGCTGGTCAGCGTGATCAGCTTCTGTCCCTGACGCACCCACCGGTTGGCCCCGCGTACCTCAATGTGATCGATTTTCCCCAGCAGATTGGTGACAAACTTATCCACCCCAACCCGCGCATCCTCGGTACCTTCCTTCATTGCCCACGTATGCCCGAGATGAAAGCAATAGCCCTGCGGAATCTCGAAACCGTACTCGCGCTTCACCAGCGGCGGTTGCGGCTTCGTCACAATTTCAGACTCCAGTACCGGTTCTCCTTTCGGCTCGATGAAATATCTGACGCTGATGATTAAAAGGAACATCAGCAGCACAAATAGGATTGACATAAGACCCTCCTCTCGGGTCGACCCGGTCGCGTGTTGTCCGCCGCCATCGCGCCGCTTACGCTCTCATTCAGTGCACGTGACAGGCAAGTACGAATGCTCCTCTGATTTATTGCAGGACATGGACTTGCGCGAAAGGATCATCCCAAAAGGGGATCTAAACCACTGCGTTTTGCAGGAGGCCGGAGCATCTTGCAGTAGTGCGACAAGCTGGGTCTTGGATATGCCACAGGTCCCGTATGGTCTGCAAAACCCTCCCCAAATCGCGAAGGTAAGGGTAGCTCCTCATATGGGAGCGAGCACGCGCTGAGCGGATGAGAGCGTGATATTCGTCTTAGCGGGGGTTGGAAAAGTGTCGGAGCATCGTGGCTAAGAACACGAATCGCACCAAGTCACGGTTTCGCTGGATTTGATTGTAGGGTCTCGGCATGAGCGATCCGCCAATTGTCCACTTCATGCTCGGCTTTGGCGATCTCCGGTTCGCTCATGGATTTTCTTAGCTCGCCCAAGACTGTTGAGCTCTCCTTGATCGACGATTGAGCCAGCAGCAGCCATTTATATGCGGAGACTCGGTTGTCCGGAGATTGGCTGTTGCTGGCGAGCAACTTTCCAAGCCGGAATTGGGCCTTGTGCATACCTTGATCCGCTGCTAATTGATAGTAGTGCGCCGCGAGCGAGGGATCCGCGGGAATGCCGTCACCCTCATCCCACATAATTGCCAGGTTATATTGTGCGTCTGCTAATCCCTGATCGGCCGCAGCTGTAAATAAGCGGCGTGCTTCCTGCGGGTCAACCGGAACTCCTTCGCCCAGCGCGTACAGAACGCCGAGCCCGAATTGACCGTTTCGTTCTCCCTGGTCTGCCGCCATGCGATACCACTTCACAGCCTGCTCATAGTCGGGTTTGCCTTGAATCGCGATGGCGAGGATATTTCCCAGAATCGCCTGGGCGCGTGCACTGCCAAGATTGGCTGCCTTTTCGTAGTTGCGAATGGCGAGGGCAACGTCGACGCTGGTGCCATCCGGAGGATGCATGTACGTATTTGCTAGATCCAAGAGCGCGGGAACCACGTTCTGATCGGCGGCCGCAGTGAGCCAGTGAATGGACTCCTTATAGTCTTTCGGTACTCCGTCGCCTCGCATATATCTCAGTGCCAGGTTGTACTGCGCGGTTGCGTCGCCACCTTCCGCAGCTCGACGAAACCAGCTTGCAGCCTGAGCGGGGTCTTTGGGGACGCCTATTCCGCCTGCGTACATCAATGCAATATTGGTGGCGGCATCCAATGATCCTTGTTGTACCGCTTTTTGGTACCAGACGAGGGCTTCGGCGGGAGCGGGCCGGGGCATAGCGATTCCCGTTTCCGCGAAGATGCCTAGCGATTCCTGGGCTGCCATGAACCCGTGCTCCGCGGCCTTGCGCAGTAGACGCAGCGCTTCCGCATCGTCTCTCTTGAGCAGTACTGCATCATGGTAGGCAAGAGCAAGCGTGGTTTCTGCCTCAGGATCGCCGGCTTGTGCCCGGGCTTCCAAAGATTGCAGATCTTCCAGCTTTAGCGCTCTTGCTCTCGCCTGCAAGCTGTAGGCGCTCGGTCGTGATCCTGCGGCAGGAGCTGGGATCTCGGGTAGCGAATGATTCTGCACCGCACTCGACATTGGCGGTTCCTTTTCCGCCGGCATCGATGGGTGCGTTGCAGAGCGAGAAATGGACGGAGCGTTCGGAAAATGAATCTCAATTACGACTTTACTTCCAGCTGCCCTTACCTCAAAGTTCAATGGATCTTTCGCATCGATCACGAGGCGCGTGATGGGTGGGTCAACTTGAAACAGCGACAGGCGCAGTTGTTGTACCGGCCCTTTGTTAACCGGAATACGCCGGGTTTCACCTTGCAGTTTATATCCAGGAAAGTCAAAAACCAGGCGATGTGGAGTCGTCAGTCGAACTCCCTGTGGGACAAACGGTGTGCTGACAGCGACCTCGATCGCGAGACCATTCGCTTGAGGAATAACTGCGACGCTTCTAACAATTGCCGCCACCGTCGAGGAGGCGTCGGCTGCAATGTCCGAGTTCTGCCCCCAGCAAGGAACACCGGCTCGCAAACAAAGGCAAGCCAGAACGAGATACAAAGCTGTGGAGTTCTGCGGCTCCATGGGATTTACCCAGTATTTAGTCCTTTGTCGCATTGTACCGTTCGCCGGTCGAACGTCCTCAATACTCAGTGACACACGATTTCACCTACAACCGGAGCGTGAGACTCGTCGTTGTTGAGTCCGACGAACCTGAACCGCTCCGGGAAAATTGCCTACGATAGAGATCGTCAAAGGTACAATTGTGTGTGATTATGCGGATGATCCTGGACATCTTCGCGCAAATCTTCCGCACTCTGTGGGCGCACAAGCTGCGCTCGTTCCTCACTATGTTCGGCGTCGCCTGGGGTGTGGGATCGTTGCTGCTGCTGGTCGGTCTGGGCGAAGGTTTCCGCTCGGGAAACAAGCGTGGGCTGGCTGAATTCGGAGAAAACATTATGTTCATTTTTCCCGGCCGCGCCCCTGTGGTCGCCGGCAGCATGAACTCCGCCCGCAATTACCTGCTTACCTACCAGGATTATGTGGACATCCGTCGGGAAGCTCCCCACGTCCTCAATTCGTCGCCCGTCCTGGCTCGCGATGACATGCACGCGGTGAGCGAATTCGCCAGCGCCAATGGGCAGATAAACGGCGTGGAGCCTCAGTACGATGGCATCCGCTACCTGCCTCTCAAACAGGGGCGCTGGCTCAATGGCTTGGACGAGGCTCAAAGACGCAATGTCATCGTGCTCGGCGACGAACTGACTAGAAACCTTTTCTCCGGACGACCCGCCCTCGGCGCATTCATCCTGCTCAACGACGTAAGGTTTGAAGTGATTGGCACGGTGAAGCGCATCGGCCGGGGTGACGAAAACCTCACCAACATGCGCGGTTACATTCCCTTTCAGGTAATGGCCACCTACTTTCCGCTTAAGGGTGAAAACCATCGGAACTCCATCTCGCTTATCAACTATCAGCCGCGCGTGCCCGCTGAGCACATGCTGGCGCGGGAAGAAGTCCACAAGATCATCGCTCGGAATCACGGTTTCGACTACCGCGATGAGGACGCATTCGAAGATCTGGATACGGTTGAGCAGGCCGAGATGATGGGCAAGATTTTCGACGCCATGAACATGTTCTTGGGAACGGTAGGACTGGTGACGCTGGTCCTGGGCGCCATTGGCGTCATCAACATCATGCTGGTGGCGGTCAGTGAGCGTACCCGTGAGATCGGATTGCGCAAGGCCCTGGGAGCCACGCACCGCAGCATTCTGCTCCAGTTTTTTCTGGAAGGAATTCTTCTTACCTTACTGAGCGGACTGATCGGAATGGGGCTGGCCGGCGGGCTGATGGCGGTGCTGGGTACGCAGCGGTCGCCGGGGAATTTTGATCCTCCCAAACTGGTGCCGGCGTCGGCGATTCTCGCGATCGGGTGTCTGACGCTGGCGGGCGTAGTTGCGGGACTCTATCCCGCGCGCAAGGCCGCCATGCTCCAGCCGGTTGAAGCGCTGCGGCAGGAGTAGGAAGCAAGCTTAAGATCGGGTCAAGACCATGTTCCGTGATTTGCTCCACGAAGCCTACGGCGCCATGCGGCACAACCGCCGCCGTACCACCCTCACCATGCTCGGTATGGCTTGGGGCATCGCCACGGTTGTGATGCTGCTGTCTTACGGCAACGGCTTCGGGCAGGCCTGCGCCAACATCTTCGCCAACTTCGGCACCAAGCTGATGATCCTGGTGCCTGGCCGCAGCTCGATGCAGGCGGGCGGGCAGAAAGCAGGTGTGCCCATACGCTTTACCCTCGACGATGTGGATACGCTCACAACCAACATTCCTCAAATCGCTCAGATCACCCCGGAAGCCTCCAGGCAGGCGAACATCCAGTACGAGACGCGGACGTTCAGCTTCAGCGTCACCGGCAACTATCCCAACGTCTTCTCCATCCGCGCGCTGAAACTGGCACTGGGCCGCTTCTACAACCCGCAAGATGAGATACAGCACGCCCGTGTAGCGGTCATTGGGTCGGAGGCGAAAGAAAAGCTTTTTTCTGGACGTAACGCGTTGGGTGAACGAATTCGCGTCGATGGGCTTAGCGTTGAAGTCATCGGAATCCTAAGCCCGAAGATGCAAGGGGGCGATGACAATATCAACCGCATAATTTACGTCCCTTTCACCACCATGAGCGACATTAAAGATACCCACTATCTCGACGCCATCTGGTTCGACTATGAGACTCCTGCTTATGAAGATCTGGAACACACTGTGCGCTCCGTCATGGCCATAGAGCACAAGTTCAACCCCACCGACCGGCGTGCCATGTTGGTGTTCAACCTCATGGAGCAGATCCGCCAGTTCGAAATGATTACGCTCGGCCTGAAGATTCTGTTGGGTTTCATCGGTACGCTTACGTTGGGCATTGGCGGAGTTGGGCTCATGAACATCATGCTGGTGTCTGTAACGCAGCGAACCCGCGAGATCGGTGTGGAAAAGGCGCTGGGTGCGCGCCGGAGTCACATCCTCTTGCAGTTCCTGGCCGAATCTCTGGCCATCACTTTCGTCGGCGGCGCGCTGGGAATCATCCTGGCCTACGGAGTTTCGATTTCCGTTGGAAGGCTCACCCTATACAGCGCGATGGCGAAGAACGCGGAAGCCGGCGACGTCCACTTGGTCATTGCACCGGGCACTCTGATCGTGGCTACACTGATCCTCACTGCCGTAGGGCTGGTGAGCGGAATGGTGCCCGCCGTCCGCGCCTCGCGTCTTGATCCCATTGAAGCTCTGCGGTACGAATAGCCGGGAGCTCCTCCGCGGCTTACCGCTCGGCCTCGTTAACTTCCGAAGTTCTTATTCGTTCGTCAGTATGCCGCTGTATGCGGTCCCACTCAGGGCGCGTGATCATATCCTTGATCGTGAACTTCGATTCGCGTCTGGCGTCATCAACCCGGACCGCAAGCTCGTTTTTTTGCAAACGGAAGTCGATGGTTTCAGTGAGCGGAATGAGCTGGGTGGATGACTTTCCAACGATGACAAAAACGACGGTGTTGGATACGAGAGTGTACTCGGGGCAGGAGTCCTGGCTCGGCGGGCCGGCCGGGGCGCCAAATGCCATCATGAATCCGCGCGGAGCCAGAACGCAGTCGCCCATGTGCATCCTCACCACCGTACCGTGCTGATAGATTCCAATTTGCGCAACCGACAAACCCGGCAGACTGCAGAACAAAAAAACCAGCGAAAGTGACCGTTTCATGGGATCGTCCTCCTAATGAGCGTTGGCCGTGAGTAGCCGCGGCGGCTGCGGAATTGTAAGCTGAGGTTGCGAGTGGGAAGAATGCGAATCGAATGGAAATCTGAGTTAGAGTCCGGTGACACGTACGTTACCACGCGGGCGGAATGCAAATCGGCGATCACGTCGTTGAGGATTCTGACCGCGCCTTCGCCGAGACCAATGCGGCGGCCGCCGGAGTCATCGGCAATTTTTTGGAGTGTTGCGGTTCCGTTGGACGGTTGCTTCGGATTGTTAACGTCGATGGCATAAACTTGCACGCCGTTTGCCAATATCTTTTCCAACGCCTCCCGCAATGATGCTTTGCTGATCGTATCGTCACCATCGGAAAAGAGAATGATGACCGGCCAAACCTCTGGCTGCCCAGCGCGCTGGTTGAGGAGGTTACTCGCAGTGTCAAGAGCATCAAAGAGCGGTGTCGGGCCCCCTCTGGCTGAGGACGCAACCCGATCGGCAGTAAACCCACTGCGACAATCTCCCGTGCAGAGGAGGTGTACTTCCGTACCGCTGAATGACAGAACCGATACATTGTCCGCGGAATTCCACGGCCACTGCGCAATCAGTTGTAGAACATTCGTGATCTCCTGTTGAAGCTGCGGCAGGACGGATTCACTGAAATCCATCAGCACCGTGACGTCGAGTTTGACCAAGGCATCCGGGCCGAAGGAGCGGAAGTCTCGAATCACCGTCTCATTGTCGATCACCGCAAGGTCGTCCTGCCGAAGCGCATCAACAGGACGATTGTGTTCGTCGGTGGCGAAAAACACGAGACGTACTTCAGAAACAGAGCTGTGGTAGGTGAGATTCGACGATTCCTGGGAATCGCTTGCAGTGGATAGGGCGAAAAGAAGGCGGTTGGGGCAAATCGTTGTGACTAGAAGCAGGGGCAACAGCAAACGCCTGAGCCAGTGGTGCCGGAGCATGGTTCCCAGAAAGTTGAACATAAGTAGAGAATGGGGCTACGGTTGTCATCGACAGATTGCGCGAAAAGTTGAGCCCGTTCGTATTTGAATAGTGGTTACGGAAGTTCGGAGGAGACAAACAACAATCCTGCTGCCTAGAGATTACTCAGCTGAGCAACTGGCGAGCGGTCTGCTTAGAATGGACTAACGTAGAAATGGCGAAACATGAACTGAGGTGCACTCCGGAGAAGGAGAAAGTGGCGAGGCTGCGCAGGCTTGCAACAACACCAAACCCCAGAGCCCTTGCCCTGGGGTTTCAGCTTAACGTTGTTTGTTCTTTGTCTCAGGCGGCCAGCGCCTCGACGAAGTGCTCGCAGAGCGTGGTCTCGAGTTTGTGATAATTTACCTTGACCGGTGTGGTCAGGAACGGCTTCAGGATGTCAAGCACCTTGGGATAGAACTCCCTCTCATAGCGCTCAGCATCCGCCCTGGTCGTCCAGAGGCTGATGGTGATTACTTTCTCGTCTCTCATCTTCTCGGGGAAAAAGGGCAGAACCTCGAGGAATCCGGTCTGCTTCTTGAGGATGGGCAGGACTTCGTTCTTGATGACCTTCACGAACTCTTCCTTCTTTTCCATCTTTATTTCGCAATCAAGAATACGTGCAAACATGGGAGTGCTCCTTTTCGTTATCAGGGATAACCACTGGTTGTAGCGGGGGCCCTCGGTGTGATGAGGCTGTTTCCCGAATGCCGGGAGCTCAGGCCGAGCAAACTTTAGCACGAATGGCTTCTCGATTCAGTGACAATTGATTCCCAGTGCAGTGCAGTAAGTCACATATTCTGAAGTCATTGTCCGGGCGAGCGATTCCCATGAAGCCGGAATTGTTGGATCGGATCAAGAGCGTTTGAACCGGCGATTACTACTTCTCCTCGAAGCTGCCCGCCTGCAAGGAAAGGTAGCGCTCGTAGCCCACTTCTTTGATCTGGTGAAGTTGAGCCTCAAGCCAGTCCACATGCTCCTCTTCATCTTTGAGCAGCTTGACCAGCAGATCGCGGCTGCCGTTGTCTTTCTCCTCGGTTGCGATTTGCACCGCGGCGTTGTATTGCTTCACCGCGCCCAGCTCAAGCGCCAGGTCGCTCTCAATCATATCGCGCACGGTTCCGCCAACGGTCAGCTTCAGGGGTTCCATGGAAGGGGTTCCGTCGAGAAACAACACCCTCTCGATCAGAACTTCGGCGTGCTTCATCTCATCGATGGATTGCTTCTTGATGTAGTCGGCGAGCTTTTTGTAGCCCCAGTTTTCGCACATTTCCGCGTGCAGAAAATACTGGTTGATCGCAGTCAATTCCTCCCGCAGCGCATCATTCAGTTCTTTGATTACTTTTGGATTGCCTTTCATCCAGGATCTCCTCTTTTGCACCCCGACCGAGTGTACCCCATTTCGATGGTCTTTACAGGCAAGCATGTTCGGACTAGATTTTAGGTACCGATAGTTTGAAACTGTGGAGTTGTCTATGTTGCCGCCTCCCTCCAATTTCGGCAAGCCGGTTTCCTCACTATCGGTCATCATCATGGCTGACGCTCTGTTTTCCACCGACCTTTTGGAGACCCTGCCGGATGCCATCATCGCCGTTGACCACGGCGGAACCATCGTGCAAGTCAATTCCCAGGCGCAAGAGCTATTTGGCTACGAGCGCGACGAATTGATTGGACAAAAGGTCGAGATGCTGGTTCCGGAAAGCTATCGTCAGCAGCATCACCATCATCGCGAGACCTTTGCGCGAACGCCCAAGACGCGCCGGATGGGGGCAGAGCTGGAACTGTTCGGAAGGCGGCGCAATGGTTCGGAATTTCCCGTGGAAATCAGTCTGAGTCCCGTCTCCACGGAGAAGGGACAGTTCGTGCTCAGCGCCATCCGCGACATTACGGACCGCAAGCGAATTGCGGAAGAACTGCGCCGGGCGAATGAAGAACTGTATCGGAGAACGGCCGAGCAGCTCGGGGACTACAGGTCGAAGCTGGCCTCTATCATCGACTCGTCCGAAGACGCCATTCTCAGCAAAGACCTGAGCGGAACCATTACGAGTTGGAACCGGGGTGCTGAGCGTATCTATGGATACACGCCGGAAGAGGCCATCGGAAAGAGTATATCCATGCTCACGCCGGATGACCGTCCGAACGAAATTTCGGAGATTCTCCAGAAGATCGCTGGCGGAGGAAGCATCGAGCATTACGAATCTGTGCGGATGACCAAAGATGGACGCCGCCTGGATATGTCCATTTCCGTATCTCCCTTGCGCAATGCCATTGGTGAGATTGTTGGAGCATCGGCAATTGCACGCGATATTACGGGCCAGAAAAAGGCTGAAGGCCACCTTCGTCAAGCTCAGAAGATGGAAGCGATCGGCCGGCTGGCAGGCGGAGTGGCACACGACTTTAACAATATCCTCGGCATCATTAACGCCTGCACGGAATTCCTGCGCGACCGCATCGATGCCGCCGCCGAGACTTCGGTCTACGTCGAAAACATCAGGAAAGCGATTGAGCGAGGCACGGCGTTGACCAAGCAGATGCTGGCCTTCAGCCGGACGTCCGCCATCCAGCCTCGCATCCTGGATCTGAACGAACGCTTGCGGGAGATCAGCAAACTGCTGCGGCCACTGTTGGGGGACGATGTTGAGATTCTAATTGTCCCGCGATCGCCCGCGGCCGTGGTGGAGGTGGACGCCGGCCAACTCGACCAGATCGTGGTCAACCTCGCTGTGAACGCGCGCGATGCCATGCCCCGTGGCGGCAAGTTTATTCTCGAGACCGGCACGGTGAAGTTTGACGAGGATTTTGCCGAGCAGCATCAAGCCATGGCAGCAGGGAAATACGTCCTGCTTGCGGTGAGTGACACCGGCACCGGCATGGACGAGGCTACGGTATCGCGCATCTTCGAGCCCTTTTTCACTACTAAGGAAGCGGGTAAGGGAACCGGATTGGGCCTGGCCACGGTGTACGGAATCGTCAAACAGAGCGCGGGACAGATCCTGGTCTACAGCGAACCGGGACAGGGGACCACGTTCAAGATCTATCTCCCCAGCGCGGAGCACAAGATAGGCATCCAATCCAAACAGGAGGCCGAAGCGATCAGCCCGAAACGGCACGGAACTACGGTCCTGCTCGTCGAGGATGATGAAATCATGCGCGGCTTGACCCGGCAACTCCTGCAGGAACACGGCTATACGGTGGTCGAAGCGGATGACGGCAAGTCTGCACTGGAACGGCTGGCGTCTCATCCCAGCCCGATTGACCTGTTGCTCACCGACGTGGTGATGCGGCGTATGAGCGGCCCGGAGCTGGCGGAACACCTGAGCGCCTCCCATCCGGGGTTGAAAGTCGTATACATGTCGGGTTACACCGGTGAACTGATGGCGAATCGCGAGGTGTTGAAGCCGGGAGTAACCCTCCTCGAAAAGCCTTTTAGCAGGACGGCCCTGCTGAATACCATCCACACGACCTTAGGATAAGAGAGGGCAAATGGTTCATCCGACCGAGGATTCGTGCTCTACAACCAGCGGACCGGTGATGGAGATCACACAACGCTGTGGGAAAGGACGCAGTTCAACCCATTTGAGGATAGGGCCCCAGGCATCGGCGATTTCTGGCAAAGAATATTAAACCACTTGTTTTGTTGTAGTTAAGCTATATTATAAAATCCGACCCCTAAGGTGTCGACAATGGTGAGGGACTTGCCCATGTAAGGATGCGAGACGGGAGGCAACATGGCCACACATATCGTAAACAGCATTCAGAAGGCGGCACCAGCCGACAAGACCTTTTGCGATCTTCCCCCAACCGTAGCCCACACCTTGGAGCAGGAAGCCATCACCACTACCTACCCCACGGGCGCGGTCCTGTTCGCGGAAGGGCAAGCTCCCCGGGGCGTATTTATCGTGCGCCGGGGCCGGGTAAAGCTTTCCATTTGTGGCAGCGACGGCAGAACGCTGATTCTGCGAATGGTCGAACCCGGGTGCCCGTTGGGAGTGGCCGCGGTAGTCTCCGGACGTCAGTATGAAGCCACAGCCGAAACTCAGGAGCCGAGTGAGATCAGCTTCCTGCGGCAGTGCGATTTGCTGCGCCTCATGCGCCTCCACGGCGAACTTGCCCTGTGGGTGACCGAACACATCAGCGCGGACTATGCCTCCACATGCCGCGAGATCCGTGACCTTATTCTTTCTGACTCGGCCGGCGAAAAGCTGGCTCGGCTGCTGGTCGGATGGCTCGATCAGAATGTTGCAGCGAAGAACCCCAGCCAGATGAAGCTGGCCCTGACTCACGAAGAGATCGGGCAGATGATCGGTACTTCGCGAGAGACCGTCAGCCGGCTCTTCGCAGGTTTCAAGAAGCAGCGTCTTATCCAACAGAGCGGCTCTACCCTGGTAATCCCCAATCGCGTTGCGTTGGAGTCACTTATTACGGCGTAGACGTATCACGGCGGAGAGAAAGCCGTTCGACATGGGCCTGTCTCTGCGCGGGACCGTGTCCCTTCTAAGGGTTAGTGGGTAGGTTGTCGCCTGGAACATCGGCAGCACTTTGCTCCTCGTCGCTATCGGCAGGGTCCGTGGCTAACTCGACCAGGTGAGCTCGTTCCAGGGCCCGGTAATACGCTGGGCGCGAATGCCGGTAATGATCGGCCGGAACCTTGCCGTTGAGCCAGGCGGTATCCATCGGGTAAACTAGTGGGTCGAACATCACCATGTAGAAGTGCCAAAGCAGGATGGAGAAGGTGGCGAGCAGCGCCTCGTAATAATGTACGGCGGTGGCAGCATCGGAAACCCACTTCGGGAAGTGGCGCAGCGTAAAGTTATTGAACCACAGCAGACATCCGGAGACCGTCATCACCACCGTGCCCCACATAAACGCCCAATATTCCACCTTCTCCGCGTAGTTGAATTTCGCGAAACGCGGTTCGGTCTTGGTAAGTCCCAGGTTGTACAGCAGCACCTGCACCAAATCGGTGGCGTCTTTGAGTTCCGGCAGCATCGCTTTCAAGAACATCCGGTCGCGCCGGACTACCGCGAGGTGAATCACGTGGTAGACGGTGGCTGCGACGAGCACCACCGCCGCAGTGCGATGCACGATGCCGCGAAACGCGAGGTGGCCCTCCCACAGCAGCAACGGCCGCGCCCACCATGCCTCCGGATACTTCAGCGCGAATCCGGTAAAAACCAGCGTCGGGAAGCTAAGGATGACGCCCCAGTGGGCAATGCGGAAGTTTCGATTCATGCGCGAAATTTGGGCGCCGGTTTCGTGCCGTGGGTGCCGGCGAATGAGCTTGGCCAGAAAGTCCAGCAGGTTATGCACGATCATGAAACCAAGCGTCAGCGGAATCAGGGCCAAATAAGTCCAACGAATCCATTTGACCACCGGGTGATTCGGGCCTACGTTGATCTGCACATGTACGGGACCGATGATGAATTTGGCGTCGGCCACGCCTTTGTGACACTGGCCGCAGGTTTTCCGGAGGTTGGCGGCATTGACCGTCGAGCGCGGGTCGCTGGAACGAAGAATGTCGTGCACCCCATGGCACGAAGCACAATTCGCCGCAGTCACTTTCCCCTCCGTGAGGGCCAGCCCGTGATAGCTGCTGGCGTAGGATGGGAGGCGATCCGCCGGCAAATCATTGCGCAGTGCCAAGCGCGGATCGCCGTGGCAACGTCCGCAGGTCTGGGCGGAGATATTCTCGGCACTTAAGGGCGAAGCCGGGTTGCTCGGGTCTATGATCAGGTGCTCGCCGTGGCAGTCGATGCAAACGGGCGCATCCCGCACTCCGGCCTTGACCGCTTCCCCGTGAACACTCTCGTTGAACTGCCGGGCAATTTCCTTATGGCATTGCCCGCAGGTCTCCGGCACTTTCCAGTGATTGACTTTGGATCGCTCATCGGTGGCGGGATAGATGCCGTGGCTGCCGTGGCAACTGGAACACACAGCTGCATCCTTGCCCAGCGCGACCGCGCGCCCGTGAACGCTCAGCTTGTAAGAATCCACGGGATGCGCCACCGGAATTTTGTGCCGCGACAAAAACCCGGCGTCGCTGTGGCACTTTGCGCAAGTATCCGCCAGGTTCTTACGGGCAATGGTGGAATCCGGCTCGCTGGAGGCTTTCACCGCGTGGATGGAGCCGTGGCAGGACTCGCATTTGGGCGCGTCAGGGTCGCCGTTTTTCGCCGCCTGCCCGTGGATGCTGGACGCGAGGGCTTTCACTTCCTCGGCATGACACTCCGCACACTTTGCGGGAATCAGCTTTTCCGCCGTGGTGAGCTGATGCACGCTGCCATGACACGACGCGCACGCGGATTCGCCGAGGATGGCATGGGCGCTGGCGGGGAAGGACTTGGCCTCATCCGCATGGCAGGTGGCACATTGCACTTTGGCGATTTTGGCGGGATGCGGGAATTCTTTGATGGCGGTGTGGCAGTCTTTGCAGCCGAGAACCGCGTGTGCGCTGGCGGCATGCCGGACTGGATCGATCGAAATGTCTTTCCCGGCGTCGGACTTCATTCCCGCCTGGCCATGGCACGCCAGACAATCCTGGTCTCCGGCGGGCAAAGCCGAAGCCGAAGCCCAAGTCAAAGCCAGACAAACCAAGGCAAGCCGAGTCACGAGCATTTCAACACCCTTCTCCCCAATTCAACTGCAAAAGGCTCTAGCGGTATGCGAACAACATCGCATAGATGATCCACAGCACAATGCTGAATCCCAGCGCCAGTGCTACCCAGGCAAAGGCTCGAATCGCGCGGATGACGATGGTTGGATAAGCCTCCTCCATTTTCCCCTCCAGTTCGCCGCTGGCGACCAGTGCCTCATACTCTCTTGGCTTGTCCCTTTGTAATTCTTCGACCGGCATGCGCCCGGTGAATACCGTGATGTCCATGGGAAACTTTTCCGGCCGCAAGTGGGTATTGAAGAAATGCACGGTAAAGATGAAGCCGGTGGCGAGCAGTGCCTCGTCGCTGTGAATGATGGTTGCGATATTGAGGAACGACCCCGGCAAAAACCGCGTGAAGAATACCGGAAACCACAGCGTGAGGCCGGTGGATCCAATCACCGCGATCCCCCAAAACACCGCAAAATAGTCGAATTTCTCCCAGTACGTCCAGCGGCCATAGGCGGGCCGCTTGCCCAGGCCCACAAACCACTTCAGCGTGCCCACAAACTCGGTGAAGTCCCTTCGGGTGGGGAGCATGCTGCTCGGTCCCAACAGCAGCGCGCGCCACGAACCGTGCACTCTTCTCTTCAGCCGGTACAGATCCACCAGATGCGTAATGAAAACTCCGAACATCACCACGGCGGCACTCCGATGAATGTTGCCGGCGCTCTCAAATCCCCCGAGCAAATGAGAGAGCACCGCCGCCCATTTCGTGTAGGAGAACTTCAAGGTTAATCCGGTCATCGCCAGAGTAATGAAGCTCACGATCATGCAGATGTGCAGGATCCGCTGCAGCCGGGTGAAGCGGATGAACTGGCGTTCGGCCATTTCCTTAGGCATCGGCGCCCTCCTGGCCCGCGGAAGTCTTGGGCGGTGCGGGGTGTTCCGCTTCAGCGGCGCGCAACTCCCCCCGCATCTGGAAAGCTCGGGGCAGCCAGAGCAGTGTATGAAGGCCCCCGATCACGAATGTTCCCAAGAGCAGCGCGGTCATGCCCCAGAAGGTGTAGAACAGGAACGGGTACTTTCGCGGGTCGTGGTGGGTGGCGTGCGTCAGGTATCCGGCGAAGCGCCGGGTCGCACCCGCGTGGCATTTCTGGCAAGTGGCCGCCACGTTTGCCCGGCTGAGGTGCGAGCGTGGGTCCGTGACTGCCAGCACGTCGTGAGCTCCATGGCAGTCATAGCACTTTGCCGCTTTCGTGTACCCAAGCCGCGACACCTTCCCGTGATAGGTCTCAAAATAGGTCTTGGCGATCTCTGCGTGGCAGCGTCCGCACTGGCCCATCACGTCCAGTTGGAATTTGTCCTCGCCCGCGCGGCGGATGGCGTGAGCAGTGTGGCAATCGTTGCAAACGGGAAGTTCCTTGGCGGAGCCGCTCACCCGTTTGGCGTGGATGCTGTTCTCGAACTGCTCCTCGATGCCCTGGTGGCACCGGCCGCACGTGGACGGCACGTTGGCCGGGTTGACACTCGATTCCGGATCGGTGCGGGGGAGGACGCGGTGAGCGGTGTGGCAACTGGTGCAGGTCGCCGTTACCGTCAGGCCGGCCTTCAGTAATCCCCTTCCGTGAATGCTCTCCGTGTAGTTCGCGATGATTTCGTGCTGCCTCCCGGTGTAGCGCACGGCGGCCTTCTGGCCCTCCCGGTGACAGCGCCCGCAAAGCTCGGGAACATTGGTCGGAAAAGTCAGTGATCGAGGGTCCTGTTTGCCAAGCACTCCATGCGTGCCGTGGCATTCCTTGCAGGTGGGAGCATTCGGATCGTTCTTGCCGTTAAGTTGGCCGTGGGTGCTGCTTATGTACTGCTTGCCGATTTCATCGTGGCACGAGGTGCAGTCCACCCCGCGGGTGATGGTCTCGCAAGGCCGCACGCGGGAGGCGTTTACTTCCGAGTGGCACTGGCTGCAGGCAACCTTTTTCTGATCCTCGCGGGCATTGCTGTGGCGCGAGTGGTTTAGCTCGTCCGCATTCACGTACATGGATTGCCCGTCGCGCGCGCGCCGCAGCTTCTCGTTGGCGTGGCAATGCATGCAGTCCGCATCGGCCATGCCCTGCGTGTAGAAGACATTCCTGATCTTGTGCGGCTGGTGGCAGTCGACGCAGGCCGGCAGGACGTTGGCCTGTTTTTCCCACAGCTCGCCCCGAATGATCTTGCGGTGGACCGCTTCGATCTGCGAGTGGCACTTGGTGCAGGTGGCGGCAATGTTCTTCCGATTGATCGAGGAAGCGGGGTCGGTATGCGGCAATATCAAGTGCGGGGTGTGGCAGGTGGCGCAGTTCGGGGCCACTGACAGTCCCTTTTTCAGCAACGCCTCTCCGTGGATGCTCTCGGAGTAGTTCTCCAGAATATTGTCCTGAGGAATGAGGCGATTGCGCGAAACCGGAGTTCCTTCGCGATGGCACTGGCCGCAAACAAAGGGCACCTTCAGCGGCGCCACCGCCGACCGCGCGTCCTTCACCGGATAGATATAGTGGTTCCCGTGACAATTCACACAACGGGGTGCCAGCGGATCGCCGTGCGCAACCGCCTTCCCGTGGAGCGACCGGGCATGTTGCTCCTGCTCGGTGGTATGGCACGTGCCACACTTCACCGGCGCCGGCGTGTCGTGCGGCAGATCTTTTCCTTCCAGGTCGGCATGGCAGCCCGTGCACCCGAAACTGCCGTGTATGGAGGTCGCGAATTTCTTTCCGTCTACGTACAGCGAAACTGTTTTGCCGGCTCGCGTCGTGCTCATGCTCTTGTCGCCGTGGCAGGCCAGGCATTCCGCGCCAGGCTGGTCGGCTTCGCGACCGGCGGCGCGTCCGGGTTCCGAAAGCAGAAAGGAGAGAACTATGGCGAGAAGCGCCGCGACGATCATTCCCAGACCAACGATCGAGTTCCGTCGCACAACTTTTGTTTCAGCCATGTCAAACTCTCGGCCTTACTTCATACCAAGATCCGTAAGCACTTTCGGGTTTTGCTCCCCGACCGCCAGCAAGTTGTGGCACGCACTGCAGTCGTTGGTGATGGTCTGGCCGTCGGCACTGGTGTGGCTGCCGTCATGGCAGCGGAAGCAACCCGGAGAGTCGTTGTGCCCCAGATTGTTCGGATGAACTCCCCAAGTTACACGCATGTCAGGGAAGATGTTGCGCAGATAGATGGACGCTACCTCATCGCCTGCCTGCTGCACCAGGGTGCGCCGTGTCTGATAGATCTGCGGGTAATTCGTGCGATAAAAAGTGTTCAGTTCGGCGGCGATGGTTTGCCGCGCTACGTCGCGGGTTGGATAATTAACTTTGAGAACCTCGACCGCCTTCTTCCGGATATAGGGCAGGTCTGGGCTGATGTGCCCGAGAGACATTTGCTTGTCCACTGCGTTTTCGGGCAAGTCGAATTCGTGCGTGGGCCGGTTGTGGCAATCCACGCAATCCATCGTGCGATGTTCTCCCTTGTCCAACTGCTGTTGGGTGGGCTTTGCGTCGGTGGAAATGAATTCGGTGGTCTTTCCCTGATCGTCGGTGTAATACACGACCGGGATCGTCTGCCGCTCGGCATCGGTTGAGATGTAGCGGATGCGCGTTGTGTCGGCGAGGTGGTGCCCGTGGATGCCGACTGAACCCTGCCAAGTACGTCCTCCTACTTTCAGGAGCAGCACATCGGTCTGGGGCGTGTTTTTTTCGTCGTCCTTGTAGCTGGTATTCACCAGGAACTTGTCGCCCGTAAAGCGCTGCGGCCAGTGACACTGCTCACAGGTTTCACGTGCGGGGCGAAGGAACTTTACCGGCGAAGGAATAGGCCGCGAATAGGTGTGGAAGGTTACGGCAGCGACCTGCCGCAAACCGGAAAGCTTCGACCGCACAAACCACCCCGCACCGGGCCCTATATGGCAATCGACACATTCCACACGGGAGTGCGGAGAATTCTGATAGGCCGAGTACTCGGGGGCCATCACCGTGTGACAAGTCGTCCCACAGAAACTCGTCGAATCCATGTACTCTACGCCCCGGTACGATGCAGTCCCAATGATGAGAAGGTTAACTATGGTCGCCAACACCACCCACTCCAAGCCGCGGCGAACTATGGGCAGACCCAGGTCGATCGCTGGGTAGACTCCAGGCAGTGTCCCGCTCCCGCGCAGACTTTGTCGCCTGAGCCAGATACCAAGCGGGATCAAGAGCAGGCCAAGTACAAAAATGCCAGGGAGGATCAGGAAGACGAGAAGGCCGATATAAGGATGCGGTGGCCCCGGGAGGAAGATGTCATAGAACCAGAAAGCGATGGTAGTAAGCGCCGCGCTCGTCGTGATCACGGCGCCGGTAAGCGTGATGGGATTCTGCCCCAGGAAGTAGATCGGCCGTGTCCACTCTCTGATGTGTGCTCGCAGATTCATTTGGAACCGCCACTCCCTTTTAGAGTCTTAGAGTCTTAAGTTCTCATGGTCCGCGGCGCGAGCACACTCCACCCGTGCCGCGGGCAATCTGCCGCCTGTAACAATCTCCTGAAGAACCTCGCTAACAGTAACGGGGGACTATTTCTTCAGCGTGCGGATGTAAGCCACCAGTCCCTTAATTTCTTCCGGCTTTAGAGAGCCGTACTTCGGCATCTTGTTCTTGCCGTTGGTGATGATATCGGTGAGGTCCGCGTCTGACATTTTCTGCACGTCGGCAGATGTGAAATCGTGAGCGCCCATCTTCTTGCCCATCGCCGACCCAGTACCGTCAGCAGCATGGCAGCCGGCACATTTTGATTTGTAGAGAGCTGATGCGTCTTGTGCGCCCGCCGGTAACAAAAGGCCGAGAACAACAGCCAATACTGTTGCAAGAGTAAACACTTTGAAATCAATTTTCATAACCTTCAGGCTCCAGTCGAAATTTGGTTGCAACGTCGCAACGAGAATACATCCAAAGATGTTGCAATATTGAACTTTTTGAGAGACGAGGTTCTGTGACCCAGGTCACTGCTGTCGGTGCGCGATTCTTTTCACAACAGTATCCGCCAGAATCGACTCGTGCCGATGGGTGATGGCCCTCACGGCAGGCTGTGATGCCGGTCACGGCGTCACCTTCGGAGTGGGAACACACTCATGGTGAGGATGAGCCTATGCCGACCGATAATCGCAACCTGCTGGATGTGCTGAAGTTCGAACTGGAGTTCCTCGAGCAAGGCGGCTATGGAAGATTGCCGCGCGAATCCTGGCGGGCACGCTTTATTTTCGAGGATTCCCCGACCTGCATGAACTTTAACTCAAAAGACCACGAGCCGTGCAGCGAATGCCTGTTGATGCAATTCGTTCCCGAGGACGCGCGGACGGAACAAACCCCTTGTATGCATATCCCGTTGAAACCGGGCGGAGAAACCCTTGAGTCTTTATACCGCACCGGGACGCAACAGGAGATTGAGGATGCGCTGGGCGCCTGGCTCCGGGCGACGATCCAGCGGCTCGAAGCCCAGCAGCTCGAAGCCCAGTAGCTCGAAGCGAAGACAACTAATCCATTGCCGTTCGTCGGTAGACAGTCTTCCGGTAGTAATTCCTCTTTCAAATCGGTCACCAGCCGCCGCCTGGCACTGTGGGGACTGATGCACGGGCAGGTCGCAACGATTCGGTTCTTTGGTCTTTGATCTTTGGACGGAACCGTTCCTCAATACGGCTGCCGCCAGAGAACCCTCCGCCATATTTTCTTGCCGCCGTAAAAACGGGGCCAAAAATTCTCCTGTTGTCTTTCCATAGAAGATGTGGCATGCTGATGTGGGATTAACACAGGAGATCGGATGCCCGAACCGAAACTCGATCTATTGCAGGGAACTCTGGACCTGATGGTGCTGCAAACTCTGGCGGCTATGGGGGCGTTGCATGGTTATGGCATCGCCCGTCGGATTGAGCAGGTGAGTGGCGAAGAAATCCTTCTGAATCAGGGCACGATTTATGCCTCTCTGGTGAGGCTGCAAGAGCGAGGATGGATCTCTGCCCAGTGGGGCACCTCCGACAATAATCGCAAGGCCAAGTTTTATTCGATTACAAAAAAAGGGCGCAAACAGCTCGCCGCGGACGCAGTTTACTGGGAGCGGCTCTCCAGCGTGATGAGTCGGGTGCTCGCCCTGGAGGAAGGCGGCAGGAAATGATTGCGTGGCTGCGACAATTTGTCCGTCGGCTGCGTTCTTCTTTCGCCAATGCGCATGTGGATCGAGAGCTTGAAGCTGAGATGGCAGCTCATATCGAGCTTGCGATCGAAGAAAACCTGAAGCGGGGCATGCCGGCAGAAGAAGCACGGCGCTCCGCAATGATCCGCTTCGGCGGTTTGGAACAGGCCAAACAGCATCATCGTGAGGCTCGCGGTCTGACAAGATTTGGGGCAGTGGTCGAGAGCGCCTTGCAGGATGTTCGTTTCGGTTGGCGCACGCTGCGCAAGAAGCCCACATTTACGGTGGTGGCGGTCCTGACTCTGGCTCTGGGAGTCGGGGCGAATACAGCGATTTTCAGCATCGTGAATGCCGTGTTGCTACGCTCTCTTCCGTACCGCAATCCTGACCGATTGGTAAGAATATTCTTCAATAACCCCGGGATCGGAATGCGGGATGTTCTGTTTTCGGTGCCTGAACTCGAAGACCTCAGAGATCGAGCCGGAGTATTTGACGACGTGAGCACAATCGGCGGGGGCAGCACGAATCTGACGGGCGCCAGCCATCCGGAGCGCCTCGAGTTTGTCGTTTCCCATCCCAACTACTTTTCGATGCTGGGAGCAACTCCGCAAATTGGACGATTGCTCGGTCCTCAGGACTTCGCGCTCGGTTTCGCCACTGCAGCCGTGATTAGTGATGGCCTATGGCGACGGTCCTACGGCGCTGATCCCAATGTTTTGGGTCGCACCCTTCACCTCGACAACGATCCCTACACCATCGTCGGCGTTCTTCCGCCCGAATTTCGCCATCCTGGACCAACCATTTCCGGGAATGTGGAAGTATTTCTGACCGCCGGATTCAGCGCCGATCCCGTTCCCGCCCCGGCGCGCGGTACGCGGTTTATGCCGGCGGCAATTGGGCGTCTCAAGCCCGGAATAACATTGCAGCAGGCGCAGGCGCGCCTCACAGCCATGGCGAATCAATTGCGCCACGACTTTCCAACGGATTATCCGACGCAATCCAAATGGACGATCGAAATAAAACCGTTGCAGGAAACTTTGGTAGGCAATGTTCGTCCCATGCTGCTGGTGTTGCAGGGTGCAGTGATCCTCATCGTTTTCATCGTGTCGTTGAACATTGCCAATCTCCTGCTGGCGCGCGCCTCGGGACGAGAACAAGAAATGGCGGTGCGGCTGGCTTTGGGTGCGACCCGGGGCCGGATGATCCGCCAGATGTTGACCGAGTCCGTGCTGCTCTCAGTTATCGGTGGGTTCGCCGGGGTTGTGACTGCAGTCGGAACCCTGGGCTTCATTCTGCGCTTTGTGCCATCGAACATTCCCCGGCTTAGCGAGGTAAGAATCGATTGGGTGGTGCTTGCGTTTGCTCTGCTGATTTCGATTGTTACCGGCCTGGTTTTTGGACTTGCCCCGGCGCTTCACTCAGCGAAAGTCGCGCTCTCTTCGGCAATCCGCGAGGGCAGTCGAGGCTCGGGCTATAGCACGAAGACCGGACGCCTGCGGGATGTTCTAATCGTCTCTGAATTGGCATTTGCAGTGATGCTGATGGTGGGAGCCGGCTTGCTGCTGCGAACTCTGCACGATTTGCTGCAGGAAAATCCCGGGTTCAATCCCTCTCACGTCATCGCAGCCAACGTTTGGCTTCCGATTCCCAATGATCCGAAAGCAGATCCTTATCTTGGTAATCCCCCGAAAATTGTTTTTAATCGCGAGTTGCTGCGGCGCATGAAGGCCATTCCGGGAGTCGAGCTCGCCGCCCTCACCTCAGATCTACCCACCACCAATCTGAGCGTCACTGATGCACAATCGATTGATGCCCTGGCTATTGAAGACCATCCGGTCGAGTCGTCTCAAGATCTGCGCGCTGAGAGAATTCGGATCAGTCCTGATTATTTTAAGGTGATGCAGGCTCCACTGTTGCGCGGCCGTTCTTTTACTGAAGGCGATGAAGAAGGCAAACAGCCGGTAGCCATCATCGATGAAACCACCGCTCGCCGTTACTGGGCAGATCGTGATCCGCTTGGCCACCGGCTTCGATTCGGACAAGATCCAAAGCAGCCGTGGATGACCGTTGTCGGCATTATTAAGGACATCAAGAGTGACGGTCTCGACATCGACGGTATTCCTCATATCTACGTTTCGATGTATCAAAGCACGGATAGAGGGCTCAGCGTTGTTTTACGGACGTCCTTGCCGGCGACCGCCCTCGAGCCACAGATTCGTCATGAAATCCAGAGCATCGATTCCGGCTTGCCGGTCTTCAATGTTTCTTCTATGAACGATGTGCTCGATGCCTCGGTCGCTCCCCGTCGTTTTTCTGCTGACCTGGTCAGTGGATTCGCCGGGCTGGCGCTGCTTCTGGCTTCCATCGGAATTTATGGCTTGCTGGCTTATATGGTCGGTCAAAGATCGCGCGAGATCGGACTTCGCATGGCTTTGGGGGCCAGACGGGACGACGTTCTGAAACTGTTTCTACAAAAGGGCGCCGTGCTGGCAACGGTCGGAATTGCGGCGGGCGTGGTCCTGTCTGCATCCACTGCGTCGATGATGGCGAGTGTGCTTTATGGCGTGCGTCCGCACGATCCCTCTGTATTTCTGGCCGTGCCTTTGCTTTTGCTTGCAGTCGCACTTCTGGCCAGCTATTTTCCGGCGCGCCGGGCAGCCAGGATAAATCCCATTATGGCTTTGCGCGAAGGATGATCCGCTGAGATTTTGTTCGGGATTACGGTGAAATAGATTTCTTGCCACGTTGAGCTTGTGGAAGTTCTCAGTTCAAACAAATTGCCCAAACGTTGTTGCCCAACATTGTTGGCAAGCCCATGCCGCTGGCCGATTTCAAAGTGAGGATGAAATGAAGAGAATTCTTGTGATCCCTGCCTTGCTGTTACTGGCCGCCTCGGCGGTCGCACAAACAACGCCCGCGCAAACGACGAACCCGGTCAGCACCGCCCTAAGAGACATCCTGCCCAGCCGACAGAAAAACACCGTCGCAGCCGTCGAAGCCATGCCCGCCGACAAATTCAACTACAAAGCCAGCGCCGATCAGATGACATTCGGCCAACTCGTCGTCCACATGGCTGAAGTGAATTACCTGCTGTGCAGCAAGGCCGCTGCAGTCCCGGCTCCCAAGGTCGAGGAGGTGAAAGAGACGGAGTCGAAAGACAGGCTTGTCGCTGCCCTCGGGGCCTCCTTCGATTTCTGCTCCGACGCGCTGGCGAAAATGGTCGATTCAAAGCTAGCGGAAACCACGGAAGGATTCGGCGGAAAACAAGTTACCCGCGCCCGGTTGAGCCTGATCCTGGCCGGCGCTTGGGAAGACCACTACGCTCAAGCCGCAATGTATCTGCGCCTGAACGGCGTATTGCCGCCAACCGCCCACAAATAAGAGTGAGAAGCGTGCGTGCTTAGGTTGTCTATGCTCATTGTGGCTGTGCGTGAATGTTCGGGACTACGGCGAAACATATTTCGTCCAATGTTGACTTTCTAGACTCTAAAACTAGTCTGCTGTCTCTTCGTAACTCCGCTCATACAAGAGGACGCTCTGGGATACTTTTTGCTGGGAGTCCAGTTGTAGCAGTTCCGCTCTGCGGGTGACTTCCGTGCCTTTTGTCGACACCGAGAGGACTAGCTGATACTTGTGTTCCAAGTCGTGGGATTCGAGGGTTTTGACCCCTGCTACAGACCATCCCAGTTGGCCTTCTAGTGGCGAGGTTACATCGTCATCAGCTTTCGATCCGCCGGTTTCCTGCGTGACATCGAACACGTATCTGGCGTTTTCAGAGCCCGTTACCACGATCCGGTCCCACGTGCACCACATTGCGTGAACCTGAAAGTCTTTCATGGGCCATTCAGCTGCCTTGTAGATGCCCCGTTGCGCTTCGAATCTGAAGAGCCTTAGCACGTGGGGCGAGTTGAGGCCCGGGTGGATGAAGGAACGCAAGTCGAAGGCGATATAGCCCCTGCCAGCGCAATAAAAACTATCGCTATCCGCGAACGTTGGCACAGCGCCAAACAGACAGAGCAGAAGGACCAGAGCGATCCGATGGCCCGATTTCATAACAGCAGACCTCGTGCTTCTTCATGGTAGCAAGGCACACGCGAAAAAATACATAACAGAGGTAACGGGATAGGCGAACCCGACGGCCTGGCAGGCTGCCAAAAACCCACTATTAATCCACAGCCTTGTATGGTACGAGAAGGCATGCGCGGAGACGATCAGCAGCAGAATCATATGTTCAGTTACTTGTCTCCCGAGATGCGCGTGCGCAAGGATCATCCGCTGCGCGCGATCCGGGCTATGGTGGACGAGGTACTCACTCGCTCTCGCGGCGGCTCGATACGATGTACGCTCGCGCCGGGCGTCCGTCGATTGCGCCGGAGAAGCTGTTGCGAGCGCAGTTGCTGCAGATGCTGTATTCGATCCGCAGCGAACGATTGCTGATGGAAGAGATGGATTACAACCTGCTGTTCCGCTGGTTCGTAGCTGAATGCGGACGACGAAGTCTGGGACGCGACCACCTTCACCAAGAACCGCGACCGCTTGCTGGAGGCAGATGTAGCCCGGGAGTTTCTGGCGCGCGTGGTAGCGCAAGCGCGGGGAAAGGGGCTGACCTCCGACGAACATTTCACCGTGGACGGCACGCTGCTAGAAGCCTGAGCGAGTCTCAAGAGCTTTCAACCCAAGGAGAGCAAGCCGATGTCTCCGCCGGATGATCCTGGCAATCCCTCAGGAACTTTCACGGGGAGAAGCGCTCGAACGAAACCCACGAGTCCTATACCGATCCCGACTCTCTGCTGGCGCGCAAAAGCGGAGGGAAAGAGTCGAAGGAGTTACAGCGGGATCTGTTGGTGGAGAACCGCAACGGACTGATCGTGGACGCGGAAGTCTTCCAGGCGAACGGGACAGCGGAACGGGATGCAGCGCTGATCATGATATAGTTTCTTCAGTCCATGCAAATGAAAGGAGTCACAGGAATGAAACCAGCGCTAATCTTCTTACTGTTGGCGGCACTCGTCTTTACCGTAGCTGCCTTGGGAAAAGCCACAAAGGACGCCGCATCCGCAAGCGCGCCTCAGGCGCAACAGCCGCTCACCATAGCTTCAGCCGTGGACCGCGAAGTCAGCACCATCGAAAAGCAAATTGTGGAAGCTGCCGAAGCCATGCCGGAAGACAAATTCAACTTCTCTCCAGAGAGTCTGAACATTCCGGGGAGCGACTACAAAGGCGTGCGCACCTTTGCTATGCAGGTCAAGCATGTCGCGGCTTCCAACGATTTCCTATATTCGGCGATTACGGGCGATACGCTGCTCCCGGCAGATTTCAACGACGGGAAAGGTCCTGAAGCGTTGAAGACGAAAGCCGACATCATCAAGTTCCTGAAAGATTCCTTTGCCCTCGGTCACAAGGCCGCGTCTACGTTGACTGCTGAGAACATGTTGCAGACGGCGAAGGGCGGCAAGTCGGCCCGCCTGCACTTGGCTACATTTGCGGTCGCGCACGCCTTTGATCATTACGGACAAATGGTGGAGTATTTGCGAATGAACGGAATCGTTCCGCCAGCCAGCCGAAAACAATCAGACTGATCTTGGAGCGGCCTGCAAATCCTGGCGTCTCGTTGATCCTGCCGACGTAACGCGGCGAAGCAGATCTGCGGCCTGCATTCGCTGGCAGTATTCCTCAAAATTCGACCCCGCTCCGTTCCAGCGAAGGTCCTCGACTGTATCAAAAACGGGCACATCCAATCGGAGGGTTGCCAGGGTGCGGAACAACAGGGCGTCGTGCCATGTGTTGAATAACGATTCGGAGAGCACGCGAGCCCTCCGGATTGACGGATGCCATTCTTGCCAATCTTTGGGGATGTCTTCGAGGCGGGGATACTGAGATAAGGTAAGCGCCGCCGCCTTTGCGCCCCATCCAGACACACCTGGGAAGCCATCGGCGCTGTCGCCAACCACGGCTAGATAATCCGGAATCGATTCAGGCTTTACCCCGAACCTGGCCACTACGCCGGCTTCATTGCGCAAGATGTTGCGCCTGCGGTCCAATTGAACCACTCGTGAACCCACCACGCACTGACTCAGATCTTTGTCGGGCGTACAGATGAACACCTGCGTCACGCGATCATCTTGTGCAGCTTTTGCGGCGGCAGAGGCCAGCGCGTCATCCGCCTCGTAGTAGACCATGGGCCACACCACCACTCCCATCGCTGTGAGCGCTTCCTCGAGAATCGGGAACTGCGAGAGCAACTCTGGCGGAACACCTTCGCTGGTTTTATATCCGGGATATAGTTCGTTTCGGAATGATTCGACCACGTGATCAGTGGCAACGCCGAGATGCGTTGCACCGCTTTCGATCATGGACAAAACGGAAGTCAGAACACCACGCACTGCTCCGATTTCCTGGCCGTTCTCATCTGTTGCAGACGGCACAGCAAAAAAATGCCGGAACAATTCGTAGGTCCCGTCCACTAAGTGCACATCCATGAGTCTCCAATCAGTTTTTCGCAGTCAGTTTATACGACTTTCTCCGAGTCATCTCACAAATAGTCCGGAGCAGCAGGTCGAGGTCCCTCAGGGGTAAAAAGCCCTCATCTTTATTGGCTCTGGACGGCGCGACGCGTCGTGCCCTTCCCGAACCCATTTATGAGATGACTTGATGACTTCTAGCAGTCCAAACAATCGCACACCTCGACGAAGGACTTTCACTGGACAGTGGTCGTGAGACGGTGGCCGTGAGACAGCGTTCGTAAGGAAGACGTGCGCAATACCGGCATCGCACGGTCGCGCCTATTTCTTCGCGCGTCCGTCTTATTTCTCTGGTACTCTGCCTACGATATGAGCCTACTCCGGAGCCTGTTTTTTCTTGCCGCTGCCTCTACGTTTGTCACCGCCCAGAACCTGAATGCCCAGGAACTCAAACCGGTTGCCGATCGGGTGTCCGCTCAGAACGCGCTTTTCGAAGAGCAATATGAATCCGACCTGCGCAACTTTCCGGAGCGAGCCACTTCCTACGGCGACTATCGCTATAACGACAAGCTCGCCGAGTACTCGCTCGATGCTGTCTTTCAGCGCAATAAGACCAATCACGAATTCCTTGCCCGGCTCGACGCCATCTCCACTTCGGGCTTCTCCGATCAGGATCAGCTCTCTCACGACCTACTCATCCGCGTGCTGCAGCAACGCATCGCCGATTTTGATCTCAAAGAATATGAGATGCCAATCAATCAGCAGAATGGCGTCCATACCAGCCTGGCCGATCTCCCGCTTTCCGTTCCGTTCGATTCTGTCAAGCACTACGAGGATTACATTTCCCGTCTTCACCAGATTCCGCGCGTCCTGAGCCAGACCACGGAAGTGCTTCGCGCCGGCATGAGAGACAAGTTGATGCCCGTGCGTTTTCTTATCGAAAAGCTTCCCGTGCAGTGTCAGGGAATCATCGACTCCGACCCTTTTCTACTGCCGACAAAAAAATATCCCGCCAGCCTTTCCGCCGAAGACCAGAAACGTTTGACCCAGCAGATCACCGATGCCATCAATACTGACGTTATCCCCGCCTACAAGGCTTTCGCCGCATTCCTGCGCACGGAATACGCTCCGCAAGGGCGCAGCGTTCTTTCGATTACCTCTCTTGCCGATGGCGAGAAGCGCTACGAAAACGATATCTACGGCCGAACCACCACTCACCTGTCGCCAGAGGAGATCCATCAACTGGGCCTCCGTGAGATGGAACGCATCCAGGCCGAGATGACTGCGATCGCCAAGAAAGAAGGCTTCGCCGACCTGGCCGCCTTCCGCGCGTCTTTAAAGACGAATCCCAAATATATTCCGACTTCAGCCGATCAGATCCTCGACGATTTTCGCCACTACATTTCGCAGATGGAGCCGAAACTTCCGCAGCTCTTCACTCTTCTTCCCAAGTCACCGGTCACGGTGGAAGCGATACCCGCCTTCCAAGCGGCAGCAGCAACCCACTACGTCACCGGAACTCCCGACGGAAAGCGGCCGGGCCGTGTGGTTGTGGCCACATCCAACTTTGCCGAGCGCTCGCTCATTGATGACGAAGCCATCGCCTACCACGAAGGAGTTCCCGGACATCACATGCAGCTATCCGTCCAACAGCAACTCACCGGATTGCCGAAATTCCGGCTGCATGGCTTGGGCTTTAACGCATACATCGAGGGCTGGGCGCTGTACGCCGAGCAGCTCGGCAAAGAAGTCGGCTTCTATCAGGATCCTGTTTCTGACTACGGTCGCCTCTCCTCCGAACTCTTCCGCGCCGTGCGTCTGGTTGTCGACACTGGTATCCACGCGAAGGGATGGACGCGCGATCAAGTCGTGGACTTCATGAGAAAGTCCGGCGCCGTGGACGAGCCCACGATTCAATCCGAGACGGACCGTTATATCGCGTGGCCCGCGCAAGCCCTCAGCTACAAACTTGGACAACTGAAGATCAGCGAACTGCGCGCTCGCGCCCAGAAAGAGCTGGGGCCTAAATTCGACATCCGCAAGTTCCACGACGAGATGCTCGACGGTGGAACGCTCCCCCTCGACCTGCTGGAAGCCCGTACAGATAAATGGATTGCGGAGCAAAAATCAGAGTAATCCGACTCTAAGGCTACCCTGCAAAGCCGAAAAGGCAACCAACCACCTTCCAGGCACCTTCATCCAAGATCGCGATCGTTTCTAACGCGATCATTTCTAGGGCGATCATTTGGAGAAGTGCGTCATGAAGTCGTTCCTGTCGATCTGGCTGATTTCATTATTTGCACTTTCGACTCTGATGCTGGCCGGTTGCGGAGCAGGCACGGGCTCGAGTTCGCCATCCAATCCGTCGGCGCAGGCGTACCAGTTGACCGTGACGGCGCCTCCTGCGGGCGCAGGAACGATTACCAGCAGTCCGGCGGGAATTAATTGTCCGTCTACGTGCAGCGCGAGTTTTCCCCAGAACACGAAAGTCACTCTCACGGCAACGCCCGGCGCCAACTATTTCTTTGCAGGCTGGGGAGGCGCGTGTTCAGGAACAACGTGCGTCGTCACCATCACGGCAGCCACTAGCGTGAGCGCTTCATTTACAGCCGGTGAAGGAGTGACCGTCGTTATGACCGGTGGCGGCACAGGAACGACCGTCACCAGCAGCCCAGCGGGAATCAATTGTCCGACTACCTGCTCGGCCACATTTCCGAAGAATACCCAAGTCACGCTAACTGAAACTCCGGGAAGCGATTACTTTGTTGGGTGGGGCGGAAATTGTTCGGGCGCCGGCACATGCAGCCTGACGGTTTCGGGCGCGGAGAGCGTTACTGCTGCGTTCTCAGCTGGCGACGCTGTGACCGTGACCATGGCTGGATCTGGCTCCGGCACCGTTACGAGTGCTCCTGCGGGAATCACGTGCCCAGGGACATGTTCCGCGACATTTCCACCGAATACCTCCGTTACGCTTAGCGAGACTGCCACGGCCCCAAATGTTTTTAGCAGCTGGTCGGGAGAGTGTACGGGAACGACCGTCTGCAGCCTTACTTTGAGCGCATCGACAAATGCGGTGATCGCGTCTTTCGCTGTCGGTGGCACACTGCAGAGTCTGAATCACATCATTATTCTCGCGCAGGAGAATCGTTCCCTGGATTCCTACTTCGGATACATGCGCCAATACTGGGCAAATAACAAATTCCCTGATCAGCAGTTTGATGGCTTACCGCAATTCAACCAGCCGGACGGGATAAATCCGCCGCCAGGGGCAGTCCCCTCTCTCGTAGGCTGCGATCCAACCAATCCGAACGGCGCCGACGAGTGCACACCGGATCCCAGTGTCACGGTTCCGTCGTTTCATATGCAATCTGTGTGTACAGAATCGCTGAGCCCATTCTGGAATGAGGCTCACGCGGATTGGAATTTATCTGATCCCACATCATCAACTGCGACTCTCGACGGATTTGTAATTGCGGGCGCAAACGATGCCCGGCAGTATCCGAAGTCGAGTGGGCCGGTGCACGACATTAATGGTTACCGGACGATGGGTTATTTTCAAGACAGCGATTTGCCTTTCTATTACTACATGGCCAGCAATTTCGCCACTTCCGACCGCTGGTTCTCCCCGGTCATGAGCCGCACGCAATTGAACCGCATGTATATCATGGCCGCAACGTCAGCCGGGCATGCGTATCCGCTGGGTGAGGGAAACACGAAGAATTATCCTCCCGGCGCGCTCCCGAACACGACGATTTTCGAGGCGCTGCAGAATGCAGGCATTACCTGGAAGATTTACGTTGATACGGACGGTACTACCTGCGGCACCAATCCCACGGCGTCCTGTCTTTACAACTACTCTTACATCAACATGTTTACTTACGGGCAATATGTGGTAGACAATCTGCCGCAGAATCTGGTTCCCCTCTCGCAATTTATGACCGATGTGCAGAATGGAACTCTGCCCCAGGTCGCGCTGATCGAACCCGCTTCGTCAGCCTCGCTGGACGAGCATCCCACGGATGTCGACAGCGAAGGGGGAGTCGATATTCAGGCGGGAGCACAGTACGTCGAGAGCCTCATCAGCGCTCTGATGTACAGCCAAAGCTGGAGTGATTCCGCGATGATCTTTACTTACGACGAGGACGGAGGGTTTTACGATCACGTTCCGCCGCAGACTGCGGTGGCTCCCGACTCGTTGACCTCCCCCATCGACTTGTTGTCGACCGACATCTGCGACGGCGTGAGCCCGGAGCCCCCTATCTGTACCTTTGCGAATACCGGCTACCGTGTGCCAATGTTCGTGGTTTCCCCATTTGCCAGGAAAAACTACGTCTCGCACACCGTGTACGACACCACCGCAGTCCTGGCGTTGATTGAGAAGCGCTTTGGTTTGGCCCCGCTGACTAATCGCGACAAATCTCAGGCCGATATGAGTACGGACTTCTTCGATTTTGTGAACGTGCCCTGGAGGACGCCTCCGGCTCAGTCGTCAGTGCCACAGCAACAGACGAATGGGACGTGTTCTTTGACCGCTCCGACTCCCTAGATACTGGAAAGGCACTGCAGCCCGGCTAGTGGTGCAGCTTGAATAATTCCGGCTTAGGGAACGGTCAATGACGTGCCTCTTACGGCCAACACCCGATAGTAATGACAAACAGGTCAGAATAGGCTATAAATTCAGGTCGAGCCTATGAGAGCTATTGCGACGAAACATGGCGATTCGTTCCGTGCGAGAATCCGCATCGCGCTAAGACATGCTAGCGGCTGGGTTCTGGAAGCGATCCATGCACCGGCGAAAATTAGAGAATTTGAATACGTGGACCCAAATACAAACGAAACCGTTTATCTCTCAACGGGGGGGCGCTATTCAGTGCTCCACGTGGGAGATAAACGGTTCTTTTTTGAACGAACGACGGGCAGATTCGACGGAACCTGCACGTCACTTCAGGAGCGTATTGCCGACAGGTTTGAACTCTGCGATTAACTGTTTTTCTCGCAGTGATCTTGCTGCCAAGTTGTCGATACGTTCTACGAAGAAGTGGGTGATTCCGGCAGTCGGCGGATCGTTCAGGTGGCTCTGAAGACGTTCCCGAAGATTGCCGGATTGCCCCACATACAAAATCGTGTACTGGTTAGGCCCGAGCACTCGTCGCGCCAAGCCGTACACGCCTCCAACTTCGTAGACTAATCCGACGCCGGACACATTGAAGTTGTAAAACGTCGTGGTGAGAGGCAAGATTCTTTCCTCCTTCCTTTTAGGGTGCCAACGTCTTTCGTCGATTCAAGCAGGGCTGTGAGTTCTTCAAAGGACCAAACGTGATCCGCAATCCCTGCTTCCATTGCGGGCGTCACGCGAAGCGTCCGATGAATCCCGATGAACAATGGAGTTGATGGAATTACCTTCAACTAGGGCCGCCACAACCATGCACTGCTCATTTGTTGGCAGCCTGTTCATGTTTATTATGCTAATATATTGCTTATATGTTGTCAACAAAACAAGGAACACCATTAGAAATATTTTGCTTGACAAGTGGAAATATAGTGCTAATATCTGTTCAGAGTTTGATACTTCAATTGGCAATTGAAGTATCAAATGTCTAGCAACACTTCCCCATAATTCATACTCTAATGCAACAGCGACCCTAACCATGAGGAAGGAGGCCGAATGACGACGTGCGCAATGCCGAATATCGATCCTAGCGTTAGGTACGTCGGGGTGAGCAAACTCCGAAACCTTAACGCGACTAACCTTAAGGAGCAGACCGACGAAACTCTCGTTATTCAAGAGAACGACACCCCGTTGGCAGTGCTCTTGAGCTACAAGAGATTTCTTGAAATCAAGGCGGAATTTGCTGCGGTGGCAAATATGATTGAATTGCTGAACAACGAAACGGAGAGGAACGGGCTGTTAGCTGCATTCGAGGACCTACGTGCTGGCCGGGTTAGGTCCCTCGCTGAGATCGAAGCCGACTTGGAGACGAAATAGATTTATGGCGGCGCGATCGAAGACACACAAGGCGCGCAAACCTACTGAGGCGAGCGCGCCTTCTTCTTTGCCCTACACAGTCGATATGACGGCTACCGCTGAAGCTGTTTATGTTGAACTCCATCGCAAAGCCAAGGAAGCAGAGACTCACGGAGACTATTCCAGTACGCATATCACGGCATTTGAGATGGTCAAGGATGCTGTAAAGCGAATCATCCCCCAAGACCCCATCAATAAGAAACATGCCTTGCGAGGCGACATGTCAAACATTTTTCGTCTTCGCAAAGGGAGGCTGCGGATTTGTTGGATTGCATCATCCAAAATGAGACGGGTCTGCATCCTTTTTATCTCAGAGTCGCTACGCAAGGAGGGAGATGCTAGCGATCCGTACATTATCTTCCAGAATATGATCGATTCCGGCACGCTGGACGCGCTCTTTGCCGATTTTGGCGTCAGGATGGCGCGATTACGCAATCCAGCTATGGCCCGCAGCACCAAGACGCAGTGAGGCATTCGCCACCTATTTGCCTTCTGTGAGCTTCCTCACATTACATTGCGCGGCGGCTTTTAACGTCCTCGCGTGTATGGCTCTGTTGAATGTGCCTCTCTAATTCCTGAGCGATTATTCCAGTCGCTTTGACATGGGAGGAGTCGCCATCCAATGGTGGCAATGCGAATACCATTTGGCATTTCGCACATTGTTGCATTGACCAGCCCTTCGGCAGAGTTTTCTAGTCCATAGCTCATGCTCCAAGTTTCCCCCAGGCCCAATCCGATTGCTAGCCTGTGAAAATTCAAACTGCACCACCACCGGAGCCGAGCTCTCTTGCCGAACCCGGCACCATTCCATAGTGCCTGCAATGGCATAATGACTGCGTGAGAATCCAGCGAGCGATTGGAATCGGCTTATGGTTTACGGCGTGCTCCATTTCGTCGAGCCTGGCCGCCACGCGACACTATTACATCGCCGCTGAAGACGTAACTTGGAATTACGCTCCCAGTGGCTCCAATCTGTTGACTGGAACTCCCATTTCGCAGCCGTGGATGCAGAAGCTGCAATGGGCAAAGAGCCGTTTCGTTGAGTACACTGACGATACTTTCACCACTCCAAAACCGCAGCCGGATTGGCTGGGAATTCTCGGCCCGGTAATTCGCGCCGAGGTAGGGGACGAAGTCGTTGTCAATTTTCTCAACCGCAGCCATCGGGATCACAATATCCATGCTCACGGCTTGCACTACGACAAAGGCAACGAGGGCTCGTTGTATTTACCCGTAGTGAAGGGAGCCTTCGTCGCTCCGGGGATGCGGTACACCTATCATTGGTTCGCCAACGCCGCCAGCGGTCCAGGCCCGGGACAGCCAAGTTCGATCGTGTGGTGGTATCACGGCCACGTGAACGCCGCCGTCGAGATTAACGCCGGTCTGCTCGGGCCCATTGTTGTTACAGCCAAGGGCAAAGCGAAGCCCGATGGATCTCCCAAAGATGTTGACCGCGAATTCATTGCATCCTTCATGATCTTCAACGAAATGGGAGGTAAACCCGCGGGCCAGTTCTATGCGATTAACGGTTTCATCTTCGGCAATCTTCCCGGCCTATACATGAAGCAAGGGGAGAGGGTGCGATGGTATTTGCTGGGGATGGGCAATGAGATCGACGTGCACACGCCTCATTGGCACGGCGAAACCGTTGCTGAGGGAGGGCGAAATACCGATGTGATCGAGCTTCTCCCAGGAAGCATGCGTACGGCAGACATGGTTGCCGACAATCCGGGTACGTGGATGTTTCATTGTCACGTGGAAGACCACATGGAAGCTGGGATGATAGCTGTGTACACGATCTACGTTCCACAGACGCGCCCCTGTCCGGTAGCTTTTGTGGGAGGGGACTTCTGGAAGAACCCCGAGAGCTCAACCCTGACGGTGAAGAACACCAGCGGCAAGGCCATCATCAACCTGAATCTCACCTCCGAGATGTTTCTGGCGCCGCAGGATCTGCGACGGCCCTATAACGCGCAGTGGTCATTGAATAGGCCTATCTTGCCGGGGAAGGAGCAAACCCTGGAAAAGTCAGGCGCTCACTCGGCTAGCGCGCAGGCGGTTATGGGCTGGGTCTTCCTCCCGAATTCAGTGAAGTATGAAGATGGAACCACGTGGCACGCTCAGAGTGAGGGCGAGTGCTTTAACGTAATATGGCGAGACCCCCAGCATCCGGATGTACCGGCCCTGCCTCCGCTACAGATCGAAATGAAACCAGACTAATGTGACGGTCAGTCGTCGACGCTCAACCACCGACGTTGCCGGCATCAAAATAATCTGCGCCACCCTCCCTGCCCATTCGTAATGACATTTTGCCGGAACAATTCCAAGAAAAGCGGTTCATCGCGGAAGCTTTTCTAAAGTTTATTTTTATGGAGGCCGATCTGGCCTTTGGATGGCAAGCGCTAAGCAGCGTTGCTTGTCAGATCATCGATTTCTGAGGAGAGACTCATGGCGACATCAGCCGTTTCCAATAGCTCGCTGTACCAGCAACTGAACCAATACTATCAAACCCGGGGAAGCGATCAGCAACAACTCGGGCAAGCACTCTCATCCGGCAACCTGGCCAGCGCGCAGACCGCGTACAACAACATCGTTTCGCTGGGACAGAGCGGCCCCTTCAAAGGCGGCGATCCGTTTTTCCTCAGCCAGCGCGAGCAGGATTTCACAGCGGTTGGACAGGCTTTGCAGTCGGGAGACCTGGCTGGCGCCCAGCAGGCCTTCAGCGCGCTACAAAGCACATTCAAAAGCGCATCACCGGGACCGTCTAATCCGCCCATTACTGATCCCGGCAACGATCCTGCGATTATCCTTAATATCAACGGCGGCAACACGGGGACTCCGGTCGCTCCGGTCGCTGCGACAAGCAGCAACCCCACGTCCGGCGGCGGCCCCGAAATTATTCTCAACCTTGGCAGCGGAGGCAACAGCTCCACGCCAGAGCAGATCACCATCACCATTGGCAATCCAAACAGCACTGGAGAAGAACAGGTCTCAATCAGTGCCGGCACCCAAGGCTCCAACCCGCAACAGGTTTCGTTTAACCTGAATGCCAACAGCAACGAAGAAGTTGTTCTCAACTTGCTGGGTGCGACCTCTTCGACGTCAACTGGCTCGTCCACAACTTCAAGCGGCACTTCTTCAAGCACTACGCCGGCGAGCGGAGGCATCAACGTCTCGGCTTGAATCGCCACCACGGCCGGTGCGGTAGGCGGGAACCTGGCCTCCCACCGCTTATTGCACCGGCACGTTCGGACGCCCGCAGAATCGCGATCGGCGCGGCTGGGCGCGCACCTTCGAAGCCGTGGTAGCATTTTCGGCATGTCATGCCGTGGAATGATTTGGGCTGCCCTACTTCTCTCTGTTACCGCTCTGGCCCAGCAACCGCCTCAGCCCGCACCGCAAGCGGCACTCAGCATTCCTTCCACCGGGTTCGCGGGCCTTGATCAATACCGGGCTTCGCGCATTGCGGTGTTCACTGACGACTTCGGTCAGCTGGCGCGCTACCGCGATGCCAATGCCGCGCTCAAGCCTCTTGCGCCCGGCGAGAACCGCGTCGTGTTTTTCGGAAACTCCATCACCGACATTTGGCAGCTCGACGAATATTTTCCCGGCAAGCCTTACATCAATCGCGGCATCGGAGGACAGACCACACCGCAGATGCTGGTCCGTTTTCGGCAGGATGTGATCGAGCTTCATCCCAAAGTGGTTGTCATTTTGGCGGGCACCAATGACATCGCTGGAAATACCGGACCGATGCGGCTCGAAGACATTGAAGCGAACTATGCGTCTCTCGCCGAGCTTTCTCGCGCGCACGGCATCAAGGTGATCTACTCTTCGATCCTGCCGGTGCACAACTACACTCCTCGCGCGCAGGATTTCTTTGCGCAACGCTCGCGGGAGAAAATTCTGGAATTGAACGGCTGGTTGAAGAATTACTGCGCCGCGGCGGGCTTTCTCTACCTTGACTACTTCCGCGCCCTGGTCGACGACAAAGGGCTCATGAAAAAGGAACTAGCCAACGATGGCCTGCATCCGAACGCGGCGGGATATAAGATCATGGCACCGCTGGCAGAGGCCGCAATCGAAACAGCGCTGGAAAGCTCGAAGCCCTGAAACCTTTCGTCTGCCCGGACGCTCTATAATGATAAAGAGTTTCCGATCGCCGTGGCCTACGGGCACGCCCAGGCACTGAAGGACCTGCTGATTGCTGAGTGCTGACTGCTGAGTATGACCGCCCTTCGCGACAAATTCGGACGCCCCATCACCGATCTGCGGATCTCTATCACCGACCGCTGCAACTACAAGTGTGTCTACTGCCGCACCGGCAACGAGGGCGCGCTTTACGGCGACCTGCCGTTTGCCGATTACCTGCGCATGGCGCGCGTGCTCGTCGGAATGGGCGTCTCCAAAATTCGTCTTACGGGGGGCGAGCCGCTTTTGCGCAATGGCGTTGTCAATTTCGTTCGGGCTCTCGCCGATCTTCGCAGACCAAATGGCAACAACGCTGACCCACTCGATATCGCACTCACCACCAACGGCCACCTCCTCGCCGATCTCGCGCAGCCGCTCAAGGCGGCGGGCCTCACTCGCGTCACCGTTTCCATGGACGCCGTCGATCCCGACCGCTTCGCCCGCATCACCCGCGTACCCAACGGATACGATCACGTGCTCGCCGGCATCCGCGCCGCGCGCCGCGCCGGACTCTGGCCGCTGAAAGTGAATTGTGTGCTGATGCGAGGCTTCAACGAAGATCAGATCATCCCCTTCGGCATGTTCGCCCGCGAAGAAGGAGTCACGGTCCGCTTCATCGAATTCATGCCGCTCGAAGAAGGCCGTACCTGGTCGCCCAACACGGTGGTCACGCTCGACGAAATCCTGGCCCGCATGGCGGAATATCGCCCGCTGGTAGAAATCCCGCACGCGCGCTCGGAGACTGCTCGCCGCTACCGCTTCGACGACGGCGTCGGCGAAATCGGCATCATCGCGCCAGTCTCGCATCCATTCTGCGGACACTGCAGCCGCATCCGCATCACCAGCGACGGCAAAATCCGCACCTGCTTATTTTCGGTGTGGGACCACGATCTGCACGCGCAAATGCGCCGCGGCGCGACTGACGTAGAGTTAGCGGAGTTCATCCGCGGCGTGGTGCAGAAAAAGGAAGAGCGTCATCACATCGGTGAGCCGGATTTCGTGCCGGCATCAAGAACAATGGTGCACATCGGGGGATAGCTGTTAGCCGTCAGGAAAAGGATTTCGTCGCCGAAATTGTCGAATGCACGGGAGAAGAAAATCGGGAAGGGCACGAGTTCCACTCGAGAAGGTCACGAGTTCCCGCCGGCGACATCACTCGAGTCGGCTTCACAAGCAAACCTCAGCGGCTAAAAGCCGCATCTCGATCCAGACTAATGCGGCACAAGTAAAACTCGTGCCCTTCCCAATTGTTATATTTTGGATTTGTCCCGACGCGGGAATCGGCAGATGATTCAAAAACCGGGAAGGGCACGAGTTCCACTCGTGCCGATCAGGATGCCGGGATAGACGAGGCTTCAGCCGCTGCGGTTCGCTCGTTTAAGATTAAGGCGTGAGATTCTTGTTCCTCTCCGCTGCTCTTCTTGCATTGTCTTTTTCCCCCGCATCGCTCATCGCGCAATCCTCCTACCTCGGCTTCGACCGCAACACCTACCCCGGGGACGCCAACCTGAAAGCCCTGCACCAAACTTTCTCCTACACCGGCTACTGGCTCAACAATCCTCCAGGCGAGAAAAAAAACACCTGGACCGGCCGCCGCACCGCCGTCGAATCCGGAGGCTTCGGATTCCTCGTGCTCTTCAACGGACGCCTCTACGCCGAACTGAAATCAGTCGCCAGCGCAACGAAGCTCGGCAACTCCGACGCGCAAGCCGCCGCCGCTGCCGCGCACCGCGAAGGCTTTCCCGCGCAGACCATCATCTTCCTCGACCAGGAACAAGGCGGACGCATGCTGCCAGAGCAGAAGGCTTATATCTACTCATGGGTTGACGGTGTCATCGCTGCCGGATTCCGTGCCGGAATCTATTGCTCCGGCATCGCCGCGAAAGGCGACGGCAATGTCGTCACCGCGGAAGATATTCGCGAAAACGCGGGAAGCCGCCACATTGTCTACTGGGCGATCAACGATGCTTGTCCTCCCGCGCCCGGCTGCGCGTTTCCCGTAAATCCGCGAAGCCCATCTCAAAGCGGCGTAAGCTTCGCTGAGGTATGGCAGTTCGCGCAGTCGCCGCAACGAAAAGATGTGGCCGCACATTGCACCAACTACAGCCGCGACGGCAACTGCTACCCGCCTGGCATTCCCTTCGCGCAAGAACTACAAGTTGATCTGAACACCGCCAATTCCCCCGACCCCTCAAACGGCAGATCGCAATAGTGCGCGTGAAGCCTTAGTCGTAACCCAGTGAAAATCGGTCGTCTGCGGCGTACGGCGACCTCCTAATTTGTTAGACTGTCCCCTCATCTCAACCAGTCAGGAGAACTCCAATTTCATGTCACGTACTCTGTCAGGCCGTACTCTGTCAGCCCTTGCCATCGCGCTTCTTCTCCCTCTAACCGCTGCTGCGCAAGACACCTGGCAGCTTGATCCTCCGCACTCGTCGGCGCAGTTTTCCGTGCGCCATCTGGGAGTTTCCACGGTTCGCGGCGCATTCACCAAGGTGAGCGGCACCGTGAAATACGATCCTGCAAATCCCGGCAAATCTTCGATCCAAGCCACCATTGACGCGGCTTCTGTGGACACCCGCGTCGACATGCGGGACAACGATCTGCGCAGCCCCAACTTCCTCGACGTGCAGAAATATCCCACCATCACTTTTGTGTCAAGGAAGGTCGAGGGCGCTGGAGACGGCAAACTGAAGGTTACGGGCGATCTCACGATTCACGGCGTCACGAAGGAAGTTGTTCTTGACGTGGACGGACCTACCCCAGCCATAAACGACCCGATGGGCAAAGACCGGCTTCGTATGGGCGCTTCCGCGACTACCAAGATCAATCGCCAGGATTTCGGAGTCAGTGGCCGGCCGGGCATCGTCGGTGATGACATTACCCTCACGCTGGACGTCGAGATGATTAAGCCGTTGCCGAAATAGCAAGGGATTGCGCGGGCTTTCACCTCTGGTCTAATTTGATTCACACTACCGTCTTGTGTATGCGGTAGAATAGAAGCATCCCATGTCAGGCCGGACCTTCAATCTCGAAGAGGCGTCGTCGCTGCTTCCCGTGCTGGAGTCTCTGCTGCGCACCGCCATTAACGGCAAGAAGGTGATGGAAGAAGTCGAAGCGGAGATGCAGGCCCTCACGCACCGCATCTTCCTCAACGGCGGCACGCACGTCGATGTTGTCGCTACCGCCCGCCGTAAGGCTGAGCGCGCCAGGGCCGAGCAGCGCGCCAAAGACGCTCTCGCGGAGATCGACTCCATCGGTGTTCAAGTCAAAGATATCGACATCGGCCTGCTCGATTTCCCCTGCGAAGTCGAAGGCCGCGTCGTGCTGCTCTGCTGGAAGATGGGCGAGCCATCAATTACGCACTGGCACGGCACCGAAGAAGGATTCGCAGGCCGCAAGCCCATCGACGAACGCATCACCCGCGCAAAGCGAACGAACTAGCCGGTTATCCTTCACATTCCAGGAACCTTGCGCCAGCAACATCTTCCTCCCAATCGTGTTTACAGAAGTGGCACGTTTCATAAGCCGAACGACAGCCAAACGACTTTGCCCCCATCGTTGCGTGGAACGCGCTGGCGAGGGACTTGGCGGGCCGGTAATAAAACTTTACAATCCGAACAACTCATTGACCCGTGAACTACTCCAACCTGCGGTGTTTATGGGGAAGAACGAAAATCGGGTCGAAAGTGCTGGTTGCGGTATTTACTCGGCATATTTTCTTGAGCTAAATTCGCCTCGCTGGCGCTGCCTTCTTCGGGCAAGCCCAGCGGGCATGAGGAAAACACAAATGAAACTCCCCCGTGCAGTTCGCTTGCTGGCGTTTGCACTTCTGCTGTCAGTGATTCCGATCCTCCTTCCTTCCCAATCTGCGGCGCAATTCGCGATCGGCGTCGACATTTCCGTCCGAATCGAACCGCCTGCGCTGCCGGTTTACGAACAGCCTATCTGCCCTCGAGAGGGTCTTATGTGGACTCCCGGATATTGGGCATGGGACGACGATGACGGTTATTACTGGGTTCCCGGCACGTGGGTTGAAGTGCCGGAGCCGGGCCTGCTGTGGACCCCCGGCTACTGGGGTTGGAATGACGGAGTCTACGCATGGAATGGCGGCTACTGGGGACCGCATGTTGGCTTCTACGGCGGGGTTAACTACGGCTTTGGATACGGCGGCGCGGGCTTTGGCGGCGGCGAATGGCGTGGCGGATCTTTCTTCTACAACACCGCCGTCGTGCACGTGAACACCGTCAGCATCACCAACGTTTACGTGAACAAGACAGTCATCGTGAACAACGAATCCCACGTAGCCTTTAACGGTGGCCAGGGCGGAGTGCAGGCTCGTCCAACCCCGCAGGAAGAACAGTACGCGCACGAGAAGCATACTCCTCCGGTGGCAGCGCAGGTTCAACATGCACACGCCGCCAGCCAGAACAAAGCTCTATTCGCTTCGAACAATCACGGCCGTCCCGCAGTAGCCGCGACGGCCAAACCCGGCGAGTTTAGCGGAAAAGGCGTTGTAGCGGCCAAGGCTGCCGGAGCTCCGTATCACCCTCCCAAGATTTCACCCAAGGAAGCACGAGTTTCGGGGCCTGGTGGGAATAAAGGAGCTGCGGCGCGTCCCGCAGAAACTCGTCCAGCAGAAAAAGGAGCTGCGGCAAATCGTCCGGCTGAGAAACACGCCGCGCCCGCCGGTGCAGCGAAGGCGGCCAACCGTCCGGCGCCAAAGAGCAATAACAGACCCGAGGGCGCCAGTCATCCGGAGGCCAATCGTCCGGAGAACGAGCGACCGGGCGCAGCTCATCCGGCACCTGCGGCGAAGGAGTCTCATCCGAACGAGAGCCACCCGGCGAAGGCTCCTGCACCGAGTTCGCACGCGAGTGCTCCTCGTAAGGAGAGCGCGCCGAAAGCCGAGGCCGCTCATCCCGCAAGCAAACCGCGTACTGAGAGTGCGCGGAAGGAAAGCGCGCCACATCCCGCGCCCAGAGCCAGTGCGAAGCCGAGCCCCGCGCCCAGACCGGCAGCAGCCGCGAAGCGTGAAAGCGCACCAAGGCCGGCGCCGAAGGCCAGCACACCCAAAGCGGCCGCCAAGCCGGCGGCCGCCAGGCCAGCGCCTGCGCCGAAGCCGGCAAAACCCAGCGCTCCTCCGAAGAAGGAACCGCCTCCGAAAGAAGAGCATAAGTGAGCGTGGGTTGATTCGTATGTCGATCCAATGGCCAGTGCTGGACTTCCCGCACTGGCCAATTTTGCCTGCAAGGTCGTCAACTCTTCTGCGTTCTTAACCCAAGCGTGGGATTGGCCGCGCTGGTTCGGATCAGCGCACGAAAGTGCAGGGACCGGCGCGGTACGAAACCTTCTCTGCTACAATTTTTTACAACCACTGTCACGCTAAAATCGTATTCTAGAGGAGAGGTTGGGCGCGTCTTTCGCCTGATAACGCATCGCGTCATGACACACCTCGCATGACGGCAGATTGCACGCGATACGAAATCACGGTTGCAGAGCAAGAGGTTTCTGAACAGAGTTCGACGGAAGGGAACGCCCCCCAAGGAGTATCAATTATTATGTCATCCGCGAAACATCAACTCCGATGGATGAGCGCCATCGCCGTGCTCCTTGTCCTCGCCCTGGAGGTTGCATGTACGGGCTTCTTCCAAAATCCCACACTGACCTCGATTGCAGTGGGGCCGGCGACGCCAACGATCGAGACGGGAAGTACCAATAACACTGTGCAAATGACCGTGGTTGGCACTAACAATGATGGCAGCACCTCCACCAACCCGTCAGTCTCCTGGGGCATTACTCCCACAACGGTGGCCACAATCTCTTCTTCGGGCCTGGTGACGTCTGTTAGCACCGGGACGGCAACAATTACGGCAGCTGCCAATGCAAATCCATCGATCACAGGATCGCAGACACTCACTGTCACGGTCGGATGCATTGAATCGATCGTAATATCGCCGACCAATAACACGATCTCCGTTGGGGGTGCTGACAACACGCAGACTTATACGGCAACTGCTAACACCTGCAATGGCTCGATCCCGTTTACTGATGTTGCAACCTGGACCTCCAGCAATACATCAATTGCGACTGTGGCGGGCGGAACGGCTACGGCCGTCGCACCCGGCACGACCATCATCAACGCGACGGAGGGGAACATTGTTAGCAACAACGCCACGCTGAACGTCACGCAGTGAGGTATTGGCGCCCGCGTCTATGTGCCGGGTGCCCCCACTTCTCGCTTCCTTTGCGAGAAGTGGGGTTTCTGATGCGGTAGGTGACACGACGTGGGCTGCTCTTCAGGCTTCCAGCAACTCGACCTTCTCGGCACTTGCTGCGGCGCGGAGATCCCTATCCAACGTAGCCAGCGGCAGCCTTCGCCTCAACGCCAGCTCGAGATACGCAGCGTCATACACCGTCAACTTGTGGCGCTCGGCCAATACAACAGGTTTGCCCCAGGCTTGCTGCTCGGACACGAGATCTACTTTGATCGAGAACAAGGTGAGAGCGGCCAAGGCGTTGTCGCGGAAATTTTCACCGTGACGGCCGCGCCTTACGTTCATTTGGAGAACATTCGCCACTTCCCAACGCCACAGGGCAGGAACCCAGGCTCCCTCTACTTTGAGCAGATCGAACACGCGCAACACCGGATCTGTGGCTTCATTTGCGTAGATCCAAGCCAGCGTAATGGAAGCATCAAGAACGAAGCTCATTCGAATGGCGCAACTGAGTGCTGTTGCTCTCTGCCCCCACCCAGTTCACGGGCGGCCTTCATCACGAAGCTTTTTCATTTCTTCCCAGTCGAAGGGCTCCGACTCGGGATTCTCGCGAGCTAATTGTCGCGCACGTTTGCGCAGCTGATCGAAAGCAGCCTGAGCCTGATCACGGTTCGAATGCCAGTCATTCGGGACCAGGCGAGCTACCGGCGTGCCGTGCCGGGTGATAACGATCTCCTCGCCGCGCTCCGCGCGGTCTAGTAGCCTGCCCAAAGTGTTCTTGGCTTCGAAAGCTCCGATTTCGGGTGGAGACGCATTCTTTGTGGATTTCATCTATCTAGCTTAAGCTGGCTTAGGAAAAAAGGTCAAGTGCGACAGTCGGAGTTCCTCCCGATCTTCGAACGGGAGCATGCTTCAAGGGGTTGGTCTTGGAAATGAACACGCCTTTGTATCGCCGACAAAAGTTCCACGTCCACTCGTAAGTTGCCATCCTCAGAGACCCAAGTATGATCGTAGAAGCGTTTCCCCGCAGAATTCCCGCGAGCCGCTAACGACGAAGAACGACCGACCTTATGTCAGACATTCGCTGTATCGGCATCGGCACCGGAGGCGGCGATGCCCCCGGGCTCAACGCGGTGATTCGCGCCGCCACCAAGGCCGCCATCATTAAATACGGATGGAAAGTCATCGGCATTCCCGACGGCTTTGACGGCATTATCTGGCCCGAGAAGGCTTTTGAGCTTACGCTCAAGCACGTCAGCGGCATTCTGCCCCGTGGCGGGACTATCCTCGGCACGACCAACCGCGGTGATCCCTTCCACTACAAAACCATCGAAGATGGTAAAGAAGTTTCTCGCGATATCTCCGAACAGATCATCGCCAACGCCGCCAAGCTGGGTATCGACGCCATTATCACGATCGGCGGCGATGGATCGCAGAAGATCGGTTACGAGCTTTTTCAGAAAGGGATGAAGATCGTCGGCGTGCCAAAGACCATCGATAACGACCTTTCGGCGACCGAAGTGACCTTCGGCTTCGATACCGCGCTACACACTGCCACCGACGCCATCGACAAAATTCACAGCACCGCCGCTTCGCATCATCGCGTGATGGTGGTTGAGGTGATGGGCCGCGACTGCGGTTGGATCGCACTGGAGGCCGGCATCGCCGGTGGCGCTCATGTCATTCTCATCCCGGAGATTCCATTCACCATCGAGCATGTGTGCCGGCATATTGCCGAGCGCGAAAAAATCGGGAAGGACTTCACCATCGTCGTGGTGGCCGAAGGGGTGAGAAATCCGGTGGAGTTCAAAGAGAACCGGCGAGCCAGCTCGGTCGGTAACCTGATTGGCAATGCCATCGCCAACCGCTCGAATAAGGAGGTGCGCGTCAGCGTCCTGGGACACATTCAGCGTGGTGGCTCACCCTCGCCCTTTGATCGCATCCTGGCCACGCGCTTCGGCGTGGCTGCTGTCGACCTGATCGCCGCGGGAGGTTTCGGCATGATGGTAGCTCTGCACGGCGATTGCATTGTTTCGGTCGACGTCGCTCATGCCATCGGCCATCTCAAATCCGTTGACCCCAGGGGCGAACTGGTGCGCGCCGCTCGCGCCATCGGCATTGGTTTCGGGGATTGAGCAAACGAAAATAATTTCTCAATTTTTTTCTTGCTGACCCTGCATCTCCCGCGATACTTTCGTAATCTCCCCCTGAACAGCTCTGACGCGTTCAAATAGGAAAGAATCATTCGCTCGAAACAGTCATGACTAATTTAGGGATATGCCTTTTAGTGCAGTTGTGCCTGGCCTTCGGAGTGGCCGGCCTGTTCTGGCCAGAAAAGTTCCTGCCAGTTTTTGAGGTATTGCTCTTTCCTTGGGCGGCAAGCTATCGTGCGGTTCGTGCCAATAGCCTGGCTGCGATTGGATTGTCAATTTTGCTTCTCGCTCGCCTGCTCGCGTAATCGGCTAACTCCTACCGGAACGACAAAGAAAAAAGAAGGCGAAAGCCTTGCCGGTGACTTCGAGCGCACCCATGTGCCGCGCGGTTTTCCACGGCCTAGCAACGTGCAGCGGCCTCTAAATCTACCGATGTGCCGCGACTCTGATTTCAAACAATTTCGGCCACAGCTTTCCGGTGACGAAAAGTCGGTCTCCGTTTGAGTCATAAGCGATACCGTTCAGTACTGCATCAGAGCCTTCAAGTTCGCGCTTATCGATGATTCCACCTAAATCGATCCATCCGAGAACCTTGCCGGTACGCGGCGAGATTCGGACGATTTTATCGGTCTGCCAAATGTTGGCGTAGATTTCCCCGTGAACGTATTCGAGTTCGTTGAGGTTCTCCACGGGATGATCAGAGTCAGTGACCTGAATGCGCGCAGTCTCTCTGAATGACTTGGGTTCGAGAAATCGCAGGTACGATGTACCGTCACTCATAATCAGTTGGGATTTGTCGTGAGTCAGTCCCCAGCCTTCGCCTTCGTAGGGGAAGGTTCGCAGCAGAGAGAAGGTGAAGCGGTCGTAGACAAAGCCTTTATGCGCTTTCCAGGTCAACTGGATCAAGGTGCTGCCCCAATCCGTCAGCCCTTCGCCGAAATATTCCCTGGGCACGTCGTATTTCTGAAGAACTCTTCCAGTGGATAAATCCACCATGCGCAACGATGACCTGCCGTTGAGGCCCGTGCTTTCATACAGGTGACCGTCTACGTAAATCAGTCCTTGGGTGAACGCCCGGGAATCGTGCGGGTATATGTGAACGATCTCGTAAGCATCGGCCTGCGCCGGAGGCGCTTTCGCGACAGTAGATGCCGTGACCGCGCAAAGAAGCAATACGAGAAGAGAGAAGCGCCGAAACATGACCGGTCAGATTAAAGCAATCGGATTGTCGACGTAAACCGGCTATTCGATGCAGAACCAGGCGATGCCCGGAAGGCTCTCTCAGGCGAGCATGCTTTATCTGGGGAGTTCGGAGAATTTGGCAAGAACTTCATCGAAATAGGCAAGTGGCCGAAGGTTCGGGAAGCTATTCTTAGTCTTGCTGAATTCAGACGAAATTCGCGATCCGTACAAGCAATCAGGAGAAAAAATGCAGAAACGCAAATTGGGAAAAAGCAACTTGGAAGTCTCGGCCATCGGGTTGGGTTGCATGGGAATGAGCTTTGGCTACGGCCCGGCCGGTGACAAGCAGGAAATGATCGCGGTCATCCGTGCAGCCGTGGAACGCGGCGTCACGTTCTTTGACACTGCCGAGGTCTATGGCCCGTTTACAAACGAAGAACTCGTGGGGGAAGCCCTCGCGCCGTTCCGTGGGAAAGTGGTGATCGCCACCAAGTTCGGGTTTAAACTTGATCCGAACACTGGCAAACAGATCGGGCTGGATAGCCGGCCCGAGCATATCAAAGACGTAACCGACGCTTCGCTCAAGCGGCTAAAAGTTGACGCGATCGATCTGCTCTATCAGCACCGTGTTGATACGAATGTGCCGATCGAAGACACCGCGGGAGCGGTGAAGGACCTGATTCAGCAAGGCAAGGTGAAGCACTTCGGCCTTTCGGAAGCGGGCGTGCAGACGATCCGTCGTGCACATGCCGTTCAGCCAGTCACCGCACTCCAGAGCGAATATTCGCTTTGGTGGAGAGAGCCTGAAGCGGAAGTGTTGCCGACGCTTGAGGAACTCGGGATCGGGTTCGTTCCGTTCAGCCCTCTCGGTAAAGGCTTCCTTACGGGCAAGATCAGCCAAGACACGAAGTTTCATAAAAGTGATTTCCGCAACATCGTCCCTCGCTTCTCGCCGGAGAACCGAAAGGCGAATCAGGCGGTTGTCGATCTGCTCGGGGCCATCGCCAGGCAGAAGAAGACGACTCCCGCGCAGATTGCTCTGGCCTGGCTGTTGGCGCAGAAGCCCTGGATCGTTCCCATCCCCGGCACAACCAAGCTGCATCGTCTGGAAGAAAACATTGGAGCCGCAGCCCTCGAGCTTACGGCTGAAGATCTCCGCCAAATCGACAATGCCGCATCAAAGATCACGGTCCAAGGTGCTCGCTACCCCGAAGAGCTGCAAAGACTGGTGGGCCGCTGAGCAGCAAAAGAGCAACGCTCGGTGAGGTAGAATCACGGCTTCTCGCGCTTTCCGTATCAACAAACCGGGAGTCAATAATGTCACAAGACCAACGCCTACTTGAGGCTCTGCTCGACTCCTGGGACCGGAACAACACCATCCTGGTTAACCTGCTCCACGTCCTCCCGGAGGGCGGGATGGAGGTCAGGGCGATGGAGGGCAGCCCATCGGTCGCGGAGATGTTCACCCACATCCACTACGTACGACTTGTGTTCGTCTTCGAGGACGCCCCCGAATTCGCCGAAGACGTGCCCAAACAGGAGTGGAGAGCCGAGCGCGACCACAGCCGCCTCGCGCAGATGCTGAACGACAGCGCCAAGGCGGTGCGGGACGCGGTAAAGAGCGGGGTCGAAACAGGTCGGGACATGAACCTTCACTACGACCATCCGATCCTCATGCTGCAACACATGATCTGGCACGAGGGCTATCATCACGGTCAGATCAAGCTAGCCCTGAAGCTGGCCGGCCATCCGATAACCAATAAGGAAGCCGGGCCGGTCACGTGGAAAGTGTGGATGAATAAGAAGTAGCATCATCTCACCCCGGGGAAACTATCATGACTAAGCAATCGAAAGTAGCAGAGAACATGATCGGCATCTTCGCCCCCAAGTTGGTCGAACTGACGGACCGGGTGCTTTTCGACGACATCTGGGAACGCAAAGAGTTATCAAAGCGCGATCGCAGCCTCATCACCGTGGCCGCACTGATTGCATTGAATCGCACGGACCAGTTGCGATTTCATCTCGGCAAAGCGGTAGAAAACGGTGTGAAAGAGCAGGAACTGATCGAGGTAATCACTCATCTCGCGTTTTATTCAGGCTGGCCCAACGCAATGAGCGCCATCATGATCGCGAAGGAGCTGTTTTCCAAGGCCTGAAGGCAAGTAGTCTTAGGCTAGTAGTCAGGAGCAGGAGGCTCACATGCCAGCGCGGAACGACTCTCTAAAGGACCGCCTTTCCCGGTATCGTGAAATTAACATCAGTGTCGCCGGCAGAAAGTCAGGACGCACCATCACAATCCCAGTCTGGTTCGTATTGGACGACGAGACACTGTACCTACTGCCGGTACAGGGGTCAGACACACAGTGGTACAAGAACGTGCTCAAGAACCGGGTGATTCGGATTGATGCGCGGGGCGCAGAAGCTGAATCTCAGGCCGTTCCTGTCACCGACGCCGCGCGAGTGTCGTCCGTGGTCGAGAAATTTCGCGAGAAGTACGGGGCCAAGGACGTGAAGAAGTATTATTCGAAGCTTGACGTTGCTGTTCTCGCTCAGATGTGATGAGCGCCATAATGATTCGCCAAAAGAGGTATTCTGGAACACGTGAAGACAAACGGCAAAGTCGTGTCCCTACGCCAGCTGGCCAATGAACCGGACCGGAACGAACCAGACACGTCCAAGCTAGCCCGCCTGATTGCTGCCTACGCTCCTTATGACGATAGTTTCGAGCTACGCGTCCCCGGTTTGCACGCGAGTCGCTATTCACGAATCAACACCGAATGTTTCCATTCCCTCCGATTGCCCTCGTTGTGCATGGTCGCGCAAGGAGCGAAGACCGTCATCGTGGGGCAAGATGTCTACGAGTACGACGCTTCGCGCATGATCGTGTTTTCCGTGGCTCTGCCAGTTGCTTCCCAGATCACGCAAGCCAGCTACTCCGAACCGTATCTTGCTCTCAAGCTGGACCTCGATCCGCGCAGGATTGCCGATCTCGTGTTGAAGGTGTATCCGCACGGTCTGCCGCCAGTGCAAGAAAGAGAGAGGCGCGCCGTTTACGTAACTCCGGCCGACGTGAACATCGTGAACGCCGCAACCAGATTGATGGAATGCCTGGGGAAACCCGGCGACGCTGAACTACTCGCCCCCCTGGTCGTGGATGAGATTTTGATCCGGCTGCTTCGCAGTCCTATTGGGGTTCGCATAGCTCAAATGGGCTTTGCCGAGTCCAGCGTGGACCGGGTTGCGAAAGCCATTCACTGGCTTCGCACCAACTTCTCTCAACCCATGAAGGTTGAAGACTTGGCCGGCCTGGTGCACATGAGCGTCTCCTCTTTCCACGAACACTTTAAGTCCGTTACTTCGATGAGCCCGCTGCACTATCAAAAGGTGCTGCGACTGCAGGAGGCGAGGCGTCTTATGTTATCCACGATGATGGACGCGGGTGCGGCGAGTCAGCGCGTAGGCTATCTAAGTGCTTCGCAGTTCAGCCGGGAATATAGCCGATTCTTCGGGAATGCGCCGATCAAGGACATCGCCAGATTGCGTCAAGATACCAGACTTTGGGCGTGACAGTTGAGTTATCGGCGCAACAGGAGTCAGCACTGATCACCCATCATCACCCGTCGGGGGCGCACAACTATTCTCCCCACGCCGGGTTTCTATTGGCCTAGCAGGCTGCTGAAAAATTGATCGGCAGCGTGGTTTTCTTTCTGTTGTCCATCGTTGATGATGTCGAGCGGCTTGATTTGCCGTCTCTTTTGCGGTCTTAGGGACTAGCTTCGTGCTCTTGCAAGCACACGTCGGCCCCCGACTTACACCGCCGGAACTGCGGTGGCCAGGTTGCGCATGCGCACCAAATTGTAGGCGGCGCAGGCCAGGGTGAATATCCAGTGCACTTTGCTCACTCCGCGATGCCGAACCTTGCGCATGAGCGCGATCGTCTTCAGCCAGCCGAAGCATTCTTCAATCCGTTTCCTCTTCTTCTGGCTGATGGCGTAACCAGAGTGGCGCGTGGTGCGGCCATCAATCGCGCTGCCCCCGCGTCGTCCCAGGTTCTGCGCCACGTGCGGCGTCACCCGCAGATTGCGGCACTCCTCCACAAACCCGAACGTGTCGAATCCTTTATCGCCGCCCACCGTCAGCGGTTGCGTGCCGGGAAGCCTCTCCATCATGATCAGCGCTGCATCCCGTTCCGCTGTCCCGTTCGCCTGGAAGACTTCCGCGTCCACGATCAGTCCGTTGCGGTTCTCCACCAACAGATTCCCGCTGTAACTCAACTTCGACTCTTTCCCTCCGCTTTTGCGCGCCAGCAGAGAGTCGGGATCGGTCTTGGACTCGTGGGTTTCGTTCGAGCGCTTCTCCCCGTGAAAGTTCACTGTGGGATTGCCAGGATCATCCGGCGGAGACATCGGCTTGCCCTCCTTGGGTTGAAAGCTCTTGAGACTCGCCCAGGCTTCTAGCAGCGTGCCGTCCACGGTGAAATGTTCGTCGGAGGTCAGCCCCTTTCCCCGCGCTTGCGCTACCACGCGCGCCAGAAACTCCCGGGCTACATCTGCCTCCAGCAAGCGGTCGCGGTTCTTGGTGAAGGTGGTCGCGTCCCAGACTTCGTCGTCCGCATTCAGCCCTACGAACCAGCGGAACAGCAGGTTGTAATCCATCTCTTCCATCAGCAATCGTTCGCTGCGGATCGAATACAGCATCTGCAGCAACTGCGCTCGCAACAGCTTCTCCGGCGCAATCGACGGACGCCCGGCGCGAGCGTACATCGTATCGAGCCGCCGCGAGAGCTGAGTGAGTACCTCGTCCACCATAGCCCGGATCGCGCGCAGCGGATGATCCTTGCGCACGCGCATCTCGGGAGACAAGTAACTGAACATATGATTCTGCTGCTGATCGTCTCCGCGCATGCCTTCTCGTACCATACAAGGCTGTGGATTAATAGTGGGTTTTTGGCAGCCTGCCAGGCCGTCGGGTTCGCCTATCCCGTTACCTCTGTTATGTATTTTTTCGCGTGTGCCTTGCTACCATGAAGAAGCACGAGGTCTGCCGTTATGAAATCGGGCCATCGGATCGCTCTGGTCCTTCTGCTCTGTCTGTTTGGCGCTGTGCCAACGTTCGCGGATAGCGATAGTTTTTATTGCGCTGGCAGGGGCTATATCGCCTTCGACTTGCGTTCCTTCATCCACCCGGGCCTCAACTCGCCCCACGTGCTAAGGCTCTTCAGATTCGAAGCGCAACGGGGCATCTACAAGGCAGCTGAATGGCCCATGAAAGACTTTCAGGTTCACGCAATGTGGTGCACGTGGGACCGGATCGTGGTAACGGGCTCTGAAAACGCCAGATACGTGTTCGATGTCACGCAGGAAACCGGCGGATCGAAAGCTGATGACGATGTAACCTCGCCACTAGAAGGCCAACTGGGATGGTCTGTAGCAGGGGTCAAAACCCTCGAATCCCACGACTTGGAACACAAGTATCAGCTAGTCCTCTCGGTGTCGACAAAAGGCACGGAAGTCACCCGCAGAGCGGAACTGCTACAACTGGACTCCCAGCAAAAAGTATCCCAGAGCGTCCTCTTGTATGAGCGGCGTTACGAAGAGACAGCAGACTAGTTTTTCAGCAGCCTGCTAGGGGATGACTCAAGGATGGGGAGGGGATCTTGTTTGACTTTGAGACGCCCTATGCGGCTTACCCTCAGGCCGTTTGGCCCGACTCATTAAAAGTCATCTGCAAAATCGAGGGGTAACATGAAGAAAGTAATCGGCATCTGGAAAGCCCTGGCAGCTTGGGGAAAGAATCTCCATCGGGAAGCCGCTCTTGATTCCCTGCGCAATGTTTTGGCGGTCGTCGGGGGTGCAACGATTTTGGCTGACTTCGCCACCATTAAGGTCTGGCTTATTCTCCCGATGCTCTTCTTTGCGTTTCTCATTTGGTTTCTCGATTACGAGCGCCACTTCCGTGGGCAGACCGTAGAGGAAGCAAAGCTAGGACAATAAAAGCTCGGGCAATAATCGTACCGCTTCGCGGGATTTGATCCCTGTCTTGATGCAAGACGTTGGGACGCGAGTTGTCGCAATCTTCTTTGTTGGCAAGCGGGACTTTAGAGCGGGTTGCTGCTGGCGGCGCTCTGCGGTTTGGAAGCCTCCCGGCTGGGAAGCTTCGGGGTCAGCTTTCTGATAACAAATTCTTGAAGCAGATTGGTGACCGCATTGGAGCCGATTCCGATCGCTGCATTCTCAAAGGTCAGTTCGGCGCCGTCGCGGTCCTGGGACGGATAGTACAGGTTCGAGATTCCGCCCGCAGCCAAGTTTCCGAGGATATTCGAGTAGTTTAGCTGCCATCGTCCATTGTCGCCCTTACAGATCACGGACGCGGCAATGGCATACAGAAATCGCGATGGGACGCTGCCCGTCCCTTTGTAAAAGTAACGAGGATCCTGCTTCAGAAGCGAAGGCAGGATGGCGCCTCCGATGAACGTTCCCGAAACCGTGTCGGCATAGCCGGCGCCAAAGCGCTTGGCATAGCCTTCGGCGCCTTGGCCATATCCGATGAAGTGATTTTGCCACTGCTCCACTCCCGCCGAGCCTGCCACTACTACAAACGTAAATGGATCTATCACTGATCTCGCGGCCAGCTTGAACTTTTGTTTCGAGGTCAGCGGAGCTGCATGGGGAAGGTAGGTGACATAAAAATTTGGTACAACGCCCAGGACACGCTGCTTCTCTTCAACCTTGAGCTGCTCTTCCGCTTCTTCCGCAACTTCGCTGCGCGTCAAACCAACCTCGACCTCCGTAAAATTAGAGGCAACGGGTAAAGCGAGCTGCGGGATGGTGTGGGTCTCGCCCGGATGCAGGATTCCGGAATAGGTTTGCGTCGCGAGGCCGGCCGATTTAATGGTCAGATGGAATGGTCCGGGAGTGACGTTGGTGAAGGAAAACTCCCCATCCAGGCCGGATAGCACTTCCTCGCTGGAGGGTTGGTCTTTTCCAGGTGGATCCTGTTTTGTTCGAGCCTGTTTGGGCGGATCCACATTTGGGCGATTTTCATTTGTAGGATCTTCGCGGGTTAGGGTTACGCGGGCTCCAGGGATAATGGCTCCGCTTTGATCCACAACCGTTCCCTTGACAGTTCCGGACAACGAGGGAGATGTTTGACCGTCAGACGAGGCTGTGGGCGGGTGTCCCAAACCAGGGATCGGAGTCTGCTGGCGAGACTGTCCAAAGCAGCACGACGCCCAACTCAGAGCGGCAAAACCAAGGGTTAGCAATCCCGACTTCAATCGGAGGTGCATGAATTAGTTAACTTTATCCCCTATTGTATTCCGATCCAAATCACCAAAGGAGATCGACTTCCGCGCCTCCCGAAGCCGAATTGGGCTGTATCGCCACATGCATCCTTAGATCGAAGTTTGGCCTTCGCGGTTGGTATCCTGCTCTCCAAACTTGGATGCTCGAAGGAATCAGGCAGTCACCCAAGTCCGAAAATTACTGAAAATTCTTTCCCGGCACCGAGTGAAATGGATCGGGCTGCGGTGTGTCAGGAGCGTCCTCGGGACTGGGAATGTCCAGGTTAACGACAATGGGTTCCTGGCCACTGCGCACGATTACTGCCTCGACCGGCTGATCTTTGCGCGCGTTCAGTTCCTGGTGAGGAACATAGGGAGGGACGTACACGAAGTCTCCCGGGCCGGCTTCGTCAACGAACTCCAAATGATCTCCCCAGCGAAAACGGGCGCGGCCACGCACGACGTAGATCACGGTTTCCAGCTCGCCGTGATGATGCGGGCCGGTCCTGGCATTGGGGTGAACCACCACCGTTCCAGCCCAGAGCTTTTGCGCGCCGACTCGGGCGTGCGAGATGGCTTCGGCGCGAGTCATGCCCGGAGTTTGCGGCGTGTTGCCGTCGAGTTCGCCGCTGCGAATAATACGCAGGCCGTGGATTTTCCAGTCGGATTTTTGGGGCGATTGATCGTTCATCGTCCAACGTGCTGACCTCCGTCGCCAGGAGTCGAAACTTCAGGATAGTCGTCATAAAGGCGAAATACATCAGTTTTTTTGGTGCCGACACGCGCCGCGCTCCCAGTCAACACCGTGAATTTTCTTAAATACGTTCACGCCCGGAAAATCGGTATCATTTGCCTTGGCTGGAGTACTTGCATTAGGGTAGTCAATCGGCGGCGGTTCCATTGTTCCAGATTGACTTTGGGGTTTGCGAATGCGAGGGGACTATCTACTTAGCGTTCGTAAGCACGGATAGCTGGGAGTGTTTGGTCCAGGTACTGCTTTCCGGCGACCTTATCAGACGGCAACACTCAAACCGCAGAAATTAATTAAGGACAGAACTATGCTGCGTCAAAAATGGATACTAGCTTTCGCAGTCGCATTTCTAACTGTTGCCGTTGCGGCGCAAGACGCATCGGAGCTTAAGACCCAAAAAGAAAAATTTAGTTATGCCCTGGGCATGCAGGTGGGCGCCGACTTTCGCAAACAGGTCCTCGATTTGGATCCTGGCACCTTCGCGAAGGCCTTTGCGGAATCGTTCAACGGCGCCAAGACTATGCTGACCGAGGACGAAATGCACTCCATTCTCGTCAACGCAAAAGAGGAATACCGGAAGAAGCAAGCGGCGCTACGCGAGGAGAAAGCCCAAGCCACGCTAGCAGAAGGCGAGAAATTTCTCGCCGAGAATAAGAGTAAAGAAGGCGTGGTCGCATTGCCCAGCGGATTGCAATACAAGATTCTCAAGCAGGGCACGGGGGAAAAGCCTGAAATCGATGAAAAGATCGTTTGCAATTATCGGGGAAAGCTGCTCGACGGCACGGAGTTCGACAGCTCCGCCAAGCACAATGGACCAGCCACTTTTCCAGTTAGGGGAGTGATCAGAGGTTGGAGGGAAGCGCTTCTGATGATGCCGACCGGATCTAAGTGGCAACTCTTCGTTCCTCCTAATCTGGCTTATGGGCACGACGGCAGCGGTCAGATGGTTCCACCGAACGCCACGCTCATCTTCGAGGTGGAACTCCTTTCGGTAAAGCAAGGAGAGGAGAGAGATAGAGAATAGCCGGTTGGATGCAACTTGCAAAAGCACCTTATTTCGTAGTAAGTGGCTGAATTAGCTTTAGTTAGTGGCTGAGTTAGTTTTAGTTAGTGGCGAATTACTTTTACTGTTGTGGAAAACCCCTCAAAATCAAACACTATTTTATTAATAATTCATCTACGCTTAACATCGATGTGGTAATTCCGTTGTGAGGCTACGCCGCGGCCTCAAGTGCATTCTCAATCCCAGCAAACCTAGTTTGAGAGGTGTCCTTTGGAATTCGAGAAAATCGCCGTAACGTCGGTCCCCTCAGGGCGTTGCTTTGAAGTTCCCTCTGCGGTTGGACTAAGCTGCATCGCATTAACCTTACTTATTTCGGTCGTGGTGTGCGGCTCCGCCGCTGCGCAGGCGACCGGCTGCCCGCTGAACTCTCCCGGCGGCAACATCAGCCACATTGTTTATATCCAGTTCGACAATCTGCACTTGGAGCGCGATAACCCGAATGTTCCGTCCGATCTGGAACAGATGCCCAACCTGCTCAACTTTATTACCGGTAATGGAACTCTGCATACGAATCACCACACCCCGCTTATCTCGCACACTGCGGACGACATCCTGACCTCGTTGACAGGCGTCTACCCCGATCGCCACGGCCAGGCTGTAGCCAACAGCTTCGTGGCCGAGAACCTATCGACCAACAAGTTTTGGGACAACTTCCCCAGCTCCTTCACCTATTGGACCGACCAGGTCGAAACCAATCCGACCGAGGACACGGCCTTCAGCATGATCACTCCCGAGGGCCTGAACGCACCGGCGCCCTGGGTTCCATACACCCGTGCCGGCTGCAACGTGGGCGCAGTCTCCATTGCTAACATGGAACTGGAGAATGTCAGCTCGGACATCAAAAAAGTTTACGGCGACCCCTCTCCGCAGCTCACGGAGGCGGAGACCAATTTCAACCAGGCAGTGGCCGACTTTGAAGGCATCTCGATCCACTGTGCTCTGGGCAATGCGCTGTGCACTACGGCCGACAATGTTGTTGCAGAGCCCGATGTGCTCCCCGATGAACCGGGCGGCTACAGCGGCTACATGGGTCTGTTTGGCCATAAATACGTGCAGCCTGCCATCGCTCCCAGCGGTCTCAACGACCTCAACGGAAATCCCATCACCGGCTTTCCCGGCTTCAGCGGCATCTCGCCCGCGCAGGCGCTAGCCTACGATGAAGCGATGCTGGAAAACGGTGTTCCCATCGTCTTCACGTATATCTCGGACGCCCACGACTGTCACAGCTGCAGTTCCGACCTCGCGTTCGGTCCAGGCCAGCCCGGGTATGAGGCGCAACTGCAGGCTTATAACGCGGCGTTCGGGAAATTCTTTTCCGACCTGGCTGCGGTTGGCATCGACAGCAGCAACACGCTGTTTGTTATCAGCGCGGATGAGCAGGACCACTTTGTAGGAGGCCCTGCATCGCCCGCCGGCTGCGACGGCGTCCACGTCCCCTGCAACTATGTCTACCCCAATGGGACCAGCAGCATTGGAGAGGTCGAAGGCGACCTCGCCCAGCTGTACCAGCAGCAGTTCCCGAACTTGATTCCCAGCGCCAGTGCGGCCACCAGCGGTCTGTCCACCACCGCCATCTTCGATTACCACTTCGACATGGCGCCGGCGGTTAGCCTGGATCCCTATAATCCATCCAATACCCCAGCCTTTGCGCGCGAGTTGGAACGGGCCACTGCGCAACTTACCGGGCTCAACCCCATCACCGGCAAAACCGATCAACTCACTCTTTACCTGGTGGATAATCCGGGTCTGCAGGCGCTCCACATGGTTACGGGCGATCCTGCCAGAACGCCGACTTACGTGATGTTCGCCAACACTGACTGGTTCTTCGAGTCACAAGGGCCGATCATTGAGCAGTCTCCCGGGTTCGCGTATAACCACGGTGGCGTCGCGCCGGAGATCAACACGACCTGGGTCGGAATGGTGGGACCTGGAGTCAAGAACGTTGGCAGGGACAACATAACCTGGTCTGACCACACCGACATTCGTCCCACGATGTTGCTGTTGACGGGCCTGACGGACGACTACATCAGCGATGGCCGTGTGTTGTCCGAGGATCTTGCACATTCGGCCCTGCCTCCAGCCCTAAGGTCGAGCCTCCCACTGTTCGAGCTCCTCGCGTCCACCTACAAGCAGATTACCGCCCCGGTGGGTAATTTCGGGCAGGGAGCGCTGCATGTTTCGACCGTGGCCCTTGCCTCGGGCACTCCCAGCAACGACTCGAAGTATCTCTCGTTAGAAAGTCGTTTGACGCAACTGACAGCTCGGCGCGATGCTCTTGCGAATCAAATCAAGTCGCTATTGGATGCAGCCGAGTTCCACGGCGTGCCGTTAAACCCTCAAACCACCCTCAGTCTCAGTTTCGATGCTGGGGTGTTGCTGTTGGACATGGATATACTTTCGCTGACGGCGAAATAAGGATTTTGTTCACAGCGTTCAGCCAGCCACTTTGGGCGGGAGTTGAGTTTTCATCCCATCGGCCCAGGTGGCTGTTGTTCGTGGGCCGCCTCACCATACGTCACATCTTTTTCCCTCCGGCCGCACCATCGCCGCGTCAGCTTTGCAGCTCCATGCTTTTTGGAATTCTGGCAGGTTCGAGAGGGGGCCGATCACGCGATACTTTGCGACGGGATGCGGATCAGTCTGCATCATCAGGCGCTGTGTCTCGATGCGGATCGCATCTCCGCGGAACTGGCCCCAGGCAATAAAGAACTGTTGCTCCGGAGTAAAGCCGTCGATATCCGGCGGACGCGGTTTCCCCTCGAGCGATTTCTTATAGGCGAGAAAAGCGACTTTGGCACCGCCCAGGTCAGCAATGCTTTCGCCCAGCACTAGCTTCCCATTATGGTGAACGCCTGGTTCGATAAAGTAGTTATCAAATTGATCGGCGACGCACGCCGCGCGAGCCTGGAATTGTTTCAAGTCGGAGTCGGTCCACCAGTTGCGCAGGCGGCCAAGATAATCGTACTGTGCGCCCTCGTCGTCGAAGCCGTGAGAAATTTCGTGGCCAATGACAACTCCGATGGCGCCATAATTCACTGCGTCGACCGCCTTGGAATCGAAGGCTGGGGGCTGCAGAATTCCTGCGGGAAAAACAATTTCATTCAGCAGCGGGTTGTAAGAGGCATTGGAGGTGGGCGGCGTCATACCCCAGCGGCCGCGATCCACGGGCTTGCCGATCAACTGGCGATCGTCCTCTTCGACAAAATGGCGGCCTGCCAGCACGTCTTCGAAGAACGCATCGCGACGAATCTCGAGGTGGCTGTAATCCTTCCATTTGTCGGGATAGCCGATCTTCGGGTTAAACGTGGCGATTTTGGCCATCGCTTTTTCCTTGGTGTCGTCACTCATCCAGGGCCGGCTAAGGATGTCGTCGCGCATCGCCAACAGCAGGTTCCGCACCATTTCCTGTACGCGCTCCTTCGATTCTGGTGGGAAATATTTCTCCACATACTTCTGCCCCAGCGCGTCGCCCAGAAATTCGTCGGTGGATTCGGCGCAGCGTTTCCAACGTGGCTTATTCTCAGTGGCGCCGCTCAGATATTTCCCATTGAAAGAGAAGTCCTCTTCCACGAAAGGCGCCGAGAGATACGGCGCGGTCGTATCCAGCAAATGCCATTTCAGATATACCTTCCAGTTTGCGATCGGCTCCTCGCTCATCTGCCGGTCGAGCTCCTGCATAAACTTGGGCTGGTCGACGTTCATGTCGACATCCTGCGGAATCTGCTCGTGCCTGAAATATTCCACCCAGTCCATGTGCGGGGCCATCGCCTGCAACTGCGCGAACGTGGTGTTATGGTCGGTGGCCGCGGGATCGCGCAGGGCGGCCTTCTCGAGCCAAGCCTGGGCGAGCTTACTTTCCATGGCCACGATGGTCTGGGCCGCGTCGCCCGCAGTTTTGTCGTCCGAACCTGCGAGCCTAAACATGGCTGCGATGTGGACCGCATATTTCTCCCGCGCTTCCTTGAAGCGCGCTTCCGGTTTCAAATAATAATCGCGATCCGGCAGGCCTAGTCCGCTAGCGGCAATATCGGCCAGCACCCACGCGGGTTTGTGCGGATCCTGCTGGCTGCCGAATGCAAAAGGATGGTCCACCATGATGTCGTGCATGTCGGCCATGATGTGCTGCAACTCTTGAATGTTCCTGGCGGCGTCGATTCGGGCAAACCACGGCTTTAGCGGTTCCATGCCGCGGGCGTTCACGCGGGACTCATCCATACAGGCCGCGTAATAGTCGCCGATGATTTGCTCGTTGCTGCCCTTCGGCGCACTCTTATCCACGGCAGCCGCTTCGAGAATGTCTTTCAGTTTCTCTTTCGATGTCTCACCGGCGGCCCAGCGCTTGCTCCAGTGCGTCATCGAAGCGGGAATTGGATTGTTCGTCCGCCAGGTGCCGTTGGAGAATTCAAAAAAGTCGTTGCAAGGATCAGCTTTGCGGTCGAGATCGCTGACGTCGATGCCGTGCAGAGAAGAATTCTGAGCAGAAGAGGGTTGCGTTGACAGGGGTAAGAACGACAGCAACGCCAATAGGGAAGATAGTCTGTGCATGATGGCCTTTTTCAACGAAGGATCGGATAACCTGCGACTGTTGTGCGCCTGCCATTTTAGACGAAGCGCTGGCGGGACGTCAGGTCCCGTCAGCTAATCGTCGATCGGACGCCTCAGGCAGAAAAAAGTTTGTGGGATCGATCCGAATTACGGCGCAATACTTTACGCCTTCCTCACTAAACCTTGCCGCGACGGATTGGATGTGCCCGTTCAGGTTACAGGTAGCATCCTGTCTTTATCCGCTGAACCGTCGTGACTTTTCGGCGGGTTCGCGCCTCAGCTATTTCAGTAAGTACTCCTTTACGAACTCAATCGTGGAGTAGAACTCGAAGTCACGGTTTTTCTTCTTGGCGAAGCCGTGGCCTTCGTCCTTGCCGAGAAGCCACCACACCGGAGTGCCGTTTTTCCGCACCACGGCCACCATCTGCGCCGACTCGCTGGCGGGCACCCGCGGATCATTCTGCCCCGCGATCACGAACAACGGCTTGGTAATGTTCTTTGCCTTGTTGGCGGGAGCAATCGACGCCAGGAACTCGCGCATTTTCGGGTCGCGTTCATCGCCGTACTCCACGCGCCGCAGGTCCTTGCGGTAGCCCGACGTGTGCTCAAGAAAAGTCACTAGGTTCGAGGGGCCTACCACATCCACCGAGCAGCAGATGCGGTCGTTATAGTTGGTGGCCACGGCCAGCGTCATGAAACCGCCGTAACTTCCGCCCGTAATCATAACTTTGCCTGAATCCAAGTCCGGCTGCGTCTGAATCCAATCCAAAAGAGAATTGATATCCTTATACGAGCCCTCGCGTAGAAATCCGTTGTCGAGTTTTTGAAAGGTTTTTCCGTATCCGGTCGACCCGCGCACGTTGGGAAAGATCATGACGATGCCCAACTCATTGATGAAGTAGTTATCGCGTCCCAGAAAGTCGGGACGCACCTGACCTTCCGGCCCTCCGTGAATGTCGATGATGACGGGATGTTTGCCGTTGAATTTTGCCGGCGGCTTGTACAAAAATCCCGAGATGGAGCGGTCGTCCCATGACTTCCAGTGAATCAGTTGCGGCTCCGCGAATCCTGAAGTGTTGAGGCCGCCGGTCTCGCTCGTAGTCCAGCGCTCGATCTTTCCCGACGCAACGTCGAGCGAATAAGCGTCAGCAGTGCGGCTGGCGGAACTGAGCGAGAAGCCAACCTCACGGCTATTCTTGCGCCATTGGATGCCAAATAACACGCCCACTGGGAGCTTGGGCACCGGCACTTCTTTTTGGGTTTTCGTATCAAAGACATGCAGGACGCTGATGCCGTCTTCGTTGGACACGAACGCACCCCAGTTCCCGTCGCTGGAAAGGTCGAGCTCATCCACATCCCAATTCAGCGAAGGAGTCAACACGGTCGTCTTGCGGTTGGCGCGGTCGAGATAAACGAGCCGCTGAAACTCAGAGTCCTGATCGCTGGTAAAGTAGACGCCCTTCCCATCCTTGGCGAAGTGGGCATTGCTGTTGGCCACAGTGTCTCCGCCGGTTTTCGGCGTGAGCAATTCTTTCTTGCCGGAGGATACATCGACCAGCCAGACATAAGTCTCCGCGGCGGAGATTCGATTAATCGCCAACAACTGCTTACCGTCTGGCGACCAGTCAGAAATGTTCCACCCTCCGCCTTCCATCTGCGCCACTATGCGTGCACTGGCGGGGTCATTGGCGTCCACCACCCAAATGTCGACATCGTTTCCCGTGCGCTTGGTCGAGCCATAAGCGATGCGGTCTCCCTGATAGGACCAGCGCGGGCTCGTGTTCCGCGACTTGCCATCGGTGAGCAGAGTAATATCGCCGGTCGCGAGATCGTAGCGATACACCTGGAAGAATTCACCTCCGCCAACGTCTTTGAGAAAGAGGAAGGAGTCGCCATTCACCGGCTGGTACGACGCGAAGGCAATTCGGTCAGGGAAAAACGTGAGCTGAGTTCGCGCCCCGCCTGGGAACATCACTTGATGGACCTGGTTGGTGTCGCCGAAACGGGTTTCGATCAGCATCTCGCGGCGACTTGGGTGCCAACTGTTGAACGCGGCGGTGCGATAGTCGCTGTAGCGGCTGGCGCTGTCGGCCAATGCGGCAGGGATCTTCGGAATCCCCTCTGCGACCAAGTTTTCATTGGGAGTGATCTGATCGCTTTGCGCGAAGGCCGCAGTAGTGGCCAAGATGAAGATGAGGAAGACGAGCGACCGGAAAGGAAATTTCATGGATCCTCCAGCTCACTTAGGACGTGTTCAGGTCGCGATCGTCACCGAGTCGCGGGGTGCGCGTGCATCTTAGGCGGTTTGTCGACTTAGAGTCAACGCAACCGTCCTCGCCGGGGCTAAAAAGCCCGGTTGCTTTTTCTGGGACTCATGACGCGGCCCTGAAGCGCCGCTCTTCCACGGTTGTGCTTGAATTACGTTGTGCTGGATTGGTGTGTTGCTCTGCCGGTCTTTGAGCCCGGCGTTTCGCAAAGCGATATATGCGAGACGCCAGACGTGGGGAACTGAAGCAGGAAATGACAAAACGGAACCAGAAACCGGAAACTGGAAACTGGAAACTGAGAACCGAGAAATGCGAAAAGCTCTCCTAACCGCCGGCCTTCAACTCCGTCAGCACCTGCTTGGCGATTTCTTTTAGCGTTTCAAAAACCCCGCTGCCTTGGAAGGCTACCGCTTCGACGACCGCCTCATTCTTTTTGCGCAATTCTTTGCTGAGCGATTCCACGGTCAGAATGTTTGGCAGATCACGCTTGTTGAGCTGCAGGACGTAGGGAATCTTGTTGAAGTCGTAGCCATGCTCTTTCAGGTTCGACATCAGGTTGTCGAGAGCTTCCACGTTGGCGTCCATGCGTTGTTCCTGCGAGTCGGCGACGAAGACGATGCCATCGACACCGCGCAGAATCAGCTTGCGGCTGGCATCGTAGAACACCTGGCCGGGCACGGTATAAAGATGGATTCGCGTCTTGAAACCCCGCACCGATCCCAAGTCGAGAGGCAGGAAATCGAAGAAAAGTGTGCGTTCAGTTTCAGTGGCAAGCGAAATCATCTTGCCCTTCTGCTGCTCCGCAGTCTTCTGGTAGATCACCTGCAGATTCGTAGTTTTGCCACCCAGCCCAGCGCCGTAGTATACGATCTTGCAATTAATCTCGCGGGCTGCGAAGTTGATGAAACTCAAGGCTTTCCTCAAAAAGCGCAGGCTGCGCACCATCGCGCGCGCCTTCAGCGCCAAAAATATCCCTATGGGGGCTTCGGGCTTTTATATCACAGACGGCGAATCCGGGCAGGTTACTCAGGTGACCCCTGCGGGGCGGGATACAGGGGAACTGCGGACTGTGTGGGAAACAGCCGGCACTCACCGTGCCGCCGGCACGGGATAGTATGCATCCTTAGCTTCGATAACCAGTCCAGGATGATCCACGCGCACTTCGATCTCGCGTTTGGCTGATCTGGTGGGAGTCTTGAGCGGTGCTGGGGTGTAACCCAGGGTGTACTGGTTGCGCGCCTCACTCATGGCTTCGGCGTACGCGTTCTCGATGGTGTTGCGCGTAAGCTTGGCGTACGGCTGGCCTGCGCCGGTAGCGTAGGTATATTTCGGCAGGATGTTGTCGTATCCCTGTTTTGGCAGGCGCAGCCGCTCCAGCCTGTCGTAGATTGGCAGGGCCGCGCTTGATACTGCGACTGCTCTTACCTGAATTTCATTCGACAGTAGCACCCGAAGCACATCGCTATAGCTCGCTTTGCTGCCGTATTCGCGGCCATCGCTGATTACGAAGATGATCTTTCGGCGGGTCCGGTCGCGTTTGCGCAGGTCGAGCGCGGCCTGGAGAATGGCATCGTTCAGCACGTGTGCTTCGCGCGGAGGTGTATTCACGGGCTGCGTCGGCTGCCCCACCGGAATGCCGTTAATAATGGGGCCCGATTGCATGGGACCGCTCGTCACCGGGACACCGTTGTTGCGCCCGCGTTCGGTTTTCATCTGGTTCAAGAGAGCTACGAGTTTTTGTGTGGCTCCCGTGAAATCGCTGACTTGGCTCACTGTGCTGCTGTAGGTGTAAAGCGCGATGTCGTCGTAGGGAGCAAAAGCGCCCACCAGCGCCGAAAACGTCTGATTCACCTCCTGTACGGCCGCATCCGGCATGCCCAGATCGAGAACGATCGCGACCGACAGCGCGAAGGGGTCTGCGCTGAAGAAAGTGAGTTTCTGTTTGACTCCGTTCTCGTATACGCTGAAGTCCGTGGACAGCAGTCCGTCTACCGAGCGCCCGTCTTTGTATTTCACGGTAACCGGAACCTGCACAAAGTTGCTGTGAACCACTAAGGTGTAAAGCTGATCCTGCGGGTTCGAGCCGGGCTTGTTTGAAGTACCGGGCGGTACGGTTTTCACGGGTGGCATTGGAGGCGGCGCCGACGTGTTTTCGGCGGGCCCGCTGCCGGGTTCGGTTTCTGTCTTGTTAACCGGCTGGTTGGTCCACGGATTTCTCTCGACGGGCGCGGGCTTTTTCTCCTCCGGCGGACGCGCCGGAGGCGGCGGCGCCGGGGTTTCCGACGGCGGCTGCACTGCTGAGGGGGCGTCTGGAACGTCCTGGGACGACTGAGTCTGGGCTGACTGAGTTTGGGCTGACTGCGTTTGGTTGCCAGCCGCCTGCGCCCCGGCTTCCAAAACCCCAAGACATCCGCCAGGTAGTGCCAAAACGAAGACGACCGCCAATGCGAGCCGGTTCAGTCTACTCCCGCGCTTCTTTTCCCTGGATGCCTTTTCAGCGGTCACAAATACCGTCCGTTCCCAATCTTACAATGATTTTAAGAGCCGTCCGTCCCATATGTCTCGAGCCCTGCCAGAAAAATCATCCTCTCCTGCGTGGGATGCCCGAACCTTACCATTTGGTGCATCTAACTCCTGGGATTAGACTAACAAAAACCCTTAGAGGGAATCATCGCATGACAAAGTTGTCAGCTTACGAAAGATTTATCACGGTGTTGGCTGCGCCCGTCCTATTTTTCTCGATCCTTTTGTGCACAGCCTTGTCGGTTGGTGCGCTGAGCGCTGCGGCCCAAGATCCGGGTTCTTCGATTCCTCCAGGCCAGAAACCCACCGATGCCCAAAAACCCGAGGACCAGGGGCCCGCCGAGACTCTGAAAGTAAACGTCAACGTCGTCGGTCTTTTCTTCAATGTGAAAGACAAGCACGGCGCCCTCATCCCCAATCTCACCAAGGACGACTTCCAGGTCTTGGAAGACGGCAAGCCACAAACGATAAAGTATTTCGCCGCTGAAACGAACCTGCCGCTCACCCTCGGCATCCTCATTGATTCCTCGGGCAGCCAGCGCAACGTCCTCGACATGGAAAAACAAGTCGGCGGAGCGTTTCTTCGGCAGATTCTTACCGATAAGGACGAAGCCTACGTGATCGACTTCAACGTGGATGCGGAACTGGTGCAGGACTACACCCGTGACGTCCACCGGCTGCAGGCTGCCCTCAACAAAGTCAGAATTAATACCGGCTTCGTGAACCCGGTGCCCGGCGCGGGAAATCCCGTGCCGACCGGCAATCAGGCTGGGACTGTGCTCTACGACGCGGTTTATCTATCTGCGCATGACATGCTGGCCAAGGAAGTTGGCCGGAAGGCTATGATCCTTTTGACTGACGGAGAAGATGAAGGCAGCCGGCTCAAAATAAGAGATGCCATTGAAGCGGCTCAGAAGGCCGATGCCATCGTGTATGTGTTGCTGTGCGCCGATCGGGGCTTTTACGGATCGTTTCAGGTGGGTTACTCTGGCGAGGGCGAAATGCACAAGCTCACCGAGGCGACCGGAGGTCGCGTCATCAATGTAGGCAACAAGTTCGACAAGCTGCGGGAAGCCTTTGACCAGGTCGCCGCCGAACTACGCAGCCAGTACAACTTGGGCTACACTCCCACTAACACCGTGCTCGACGGTAGCTATCGTAAGCTGGAAGTCAAGAACAAACAGAACTACAAAATCCAAACCCGCGCAGGGTACTACGCCACGCCGAGGGAGCCGGCGCCGCAGTAGCTTTCGCAAGGGAGGAACGAGCGCACCTAGCCGCTGCGTTTGACGTTTGCTGTTGCCGTACATCCCGGAAGCTCATTAGCAGGGCCTCGAAGCCATCCCTGGGATGTTCCACGAGATGCCGCCGAATTTAGTTACCTCTATCCTCAGAGCAAAAAACCATTTAGCCTGTAGGACGCTGGATGAACCGGAGGTTCGCCATGCCGTCTGGAAGTCTTTCATTGTTTTCTCGCCGCTCATTCCTGCAGTTCTCGGCTGCCGCCGCTGTTGTTCACATGGTCACCGAGCCTATGCTCGCTGGGGCTGCGCACCGGCCGTACACCCCAGACGCCGTGATGATTGACTCGAACGAGAATCCGCTTGGCCCCTGCCAATCCGCGCGTGACGCGATTTCCACCATCATTCCTCTCGGCGGACGCTACTGCGATAATCTCACCGACGACCTGGTTCACACCTTCGCGCAACTCGAAGGCCTCAACCCGGATTGGGTGCACGCTTTTCCCGGTTCAACCCCGCCATTGCACTTCGGGGTTGTCGCCTTCACTTCGCCGCAGAAGAGCTACGTCACCGCCGATCCCGGTTACGAAGCCGGGATGCATGCGGCCGCGGCGACGCAGGCGCGCGTGGTCAAAGTTCCTCTGACCAAAACCTATGCTCATGACGTCAAGGCCATGATCGCGGCTGCGCCGAACGCTGGACTCTTTTACATCTGCAATCCCAACAATCCTACGGGCACGCTCACTCCGCACGCGGATGTCGAGTACCTGGTTGAAAACAAACCCAGGGGTTCGATCGTGATGGTTGATGAAGCCTACATTCATTTCTGCGATGCGCCATCGACGCTCGATCTAGTCAAGGCTGGCAAGGACGTCGTTGTGCTTCGCACCTTCTCGAAAACTTACGGCATGGCCGGGCTGCGCTGCGGATTTGCGATCGCCCGCCCCGATTTGCTCGAAAAAGTCACGAATGCTGCGGGCTGGAACTTCATGCCCATCACCGCCGTTGTGGCGGCAACGGCCAGCCTCAAGGACACACGCCTAGTTCCCGAGCGCAAACGCATAAACGCCACCATCCGCCAGGAAACTTTTCAGTGGCTCGACCGCAACGGATACACCTACACTCCTTCCGAGTCGAACTGCTTTTTGCTAGAGACCAAACGCCCGGGCAAAGAAGTGATCGATGCGATGGCGCAGCAGAAAGTCTTTATCGGACGCATCTGGCCGATCATGCCGACGTGCGTCCGCATCACCGTTGGCACGCATGAGGAGATGGAACAGTTTCAGGCCGCGTTGCAGAAGGTGATGCGCGGCACGACTGCTTTCTCACTGCAACCACAACTCCCCGCGCGAAATATGCGGCGGCGCTCAGAGTTACCGTCTTAGCGCAGCCTGGTTTGGGAGCGATGCCTCACCCATCCTCGTTACGCATCAAGGAGAAGCAAGTGCCCTTTATAGACACCGGCGCCCTGGCTGTGATTGAGCGGCTGCCCGGCTGGCATGGCCGCTACTTCCATTCAGCGAACATGACATTCGCGCACTATGACTTCACTCGCGGAGCGTCGATCCACGAGCACTTCCATCCTGAAGAAGAAGTGTATGAAGTGATCGACGGCGAACTCGAGGTGACCATCGATGGTGTAGTGGAGATCGTGCGAGCGGGCGTGGTCGCGATCGTGCCGCCGAATGCTCGCCATTCGATCAAAGCCCTCACCGATGGCCGGGCCATCATCGTGGACCATCCGGCGCGGCGCGATTTCGTGTAGGGGCTGTGGACTCCGGCAGATACTTATTCCACCGGCTCTTCCCACGCCACAGTTTGCCGCTCGCGGCTGCTCTTGTGGGCCAGCATCACCGCGCGCATGGTGCGCAGTGCCTGTTGCGGCGTCACCGTCAGGGCCGCTTTCTTTTCAATCGCATCCCGCACATTGGTGTAAAAATCGCGATAATCGCCGCGTTCCGTTTTCACTTTCACGCTGGGCTCGCCCACCAGGCTCAATGTTCCCCACAATTCTTCCGCTTCCACTCCCCAGTCCGCGCCCCAATCGGTGCCATGGGGAGAATTCTCTCCACGCAACCGCGCCTCCTGCGGATCCATTCCATATTTCACAAACGATCCCTTGGTCCCATGAATGAGAAAGTGCGGTCCCGGCGCAAAGGCGATAATGCGTGCCCGGCCCATGGCTCGCAACCCGAGATATTCCAGGCAAACATCGAACGAATCATCCACCTGCGATGTTTCCCGCTCGCAGAACGCGGACGCAGTAACGGCCACCGGCTCGCCAAACAAGACTAGGGCCTGATCGAGCACATGTGGGCCCAGGTCAAACAGAACGCCCGCCCCGGGCTGGTCTGCACGTTCCCGCCACGCATTCGCCTTCGGCTCAAGACGAAATCGATCGAATCGGCACTCATATTCCACAACCGTCCCAAGTCTGCCCGACTCGATAAGCTTCTTCACAGTCTGAAAATCGCCGTCCCATCGACGATCCTGGTAGACGGTGATCAAGCGTCCCCGCTCGGACGCAAGCTGAACCAATTTCCCGGATTCAGCGAGCGTCGGCGCAAACGGCTTGTCTACCACAACGTCGCGGCCCGCCAACAGGCAGGCCTGCGCCAGATCAAAGTGCGAATCGTTGGGGGTCGCGATCACGCAGAGTTGGATGGTCGTATCCGCCAGCAATTCTTCGAGCGTTCGCACGACTCGCACATCAGGATATTTCTCCCGCGCCCGCGTTCCCCCGCGCTCCAGGATACAAGCCAATTCCATCCCCGGGACGCCGCGGATCACAGGCGCGTGAAACGCCTGCCCCGCCAATCCAAATCCAATCAACCCCACTCGCAACATGCGGGCTCCTTAGTCTGTAGTCTCTCCCTACCAGCAACGTTTTCGGGATTTACAGTTTTCTGCCGATATCGCCTTTTTGCCGCCTGTCATATAAACGGTGAGTAGCTTGGCGGAAGATTGGAATTTGAATAATTCGTTTAGGAGGCGGTAATGAGATTCGGACCCTTCCTCGTGATTGCTCTGCTGCTGCTGATTCTGTGGGCGGGCGGATTCTTGATGTTCCATGTGGCCAGCGGACTGATTCATCTGTTGCTTTTGTTCGCAGTCATTTCCTTTGTGGCGCATCTCTTGATGGGCGCCAGAACGGCATAAAGTTTCGAGCCGCGTTCGCCGGGGGGAACTAACCGGTTCCATCACCGGCGCGCGGACTCGAGAGTGGCTTCAAAAAAAGTGTTGCGGGACCAGAACCCTCGGGACAGTCTAACGGGCTGTTGCCGAGGGTTTTCTGCGCTGGGTACTGATTGCTTTTCGGTCCTCAACTCGGCGCACGAACTTCAGCCCTGACCATACTTCTGTCACGGCACATACTTTCACGTCCACCAGGCCCGCGTCGAGTCCGATTCCGCGCACCACGTTTTCGTCCAAGTCCGTCGCTACGCCTGAACTCTTCTTTGGCCAACTGACCCAGAGCATTCCTGCTGGGGCGAGCAATTTTGAGATCCGCGAAAACTCATTGGCCAATTGCGCTCGAGATTTGGTAAAAATCATCGCGAAATCGAGGGCGCTTCGCCGCTGCGGCTCTGCGAGGTCGCATCCCGCCAACGACTCGCGCAACTCCGCACGCACGTCGGGTGGAGCATTCGCCAACTGCACGCGATACCCATCCTTGATTCCCAATTTCTTCGGAAGTGGCGTTCCTGAATATCCTGGCATGAACTTGCTCGTGAAGAGAAGCGAATCTGACTGGATCAAGCCGAGCCGCAAGCGGAACGTCGGAAGCCGGTAGCCTACTGCGAGGTCGGTGCGAAATATCCGCGCCTGGCTCTCACCCGGAAGGTCTTCCTGTCATTGGCTACAATCTCGATCGTACGAAAGTGACCGTCCGCCTTGAAGTCCGCCGGCTTGTATGAGACGGCATACTGGCTACGCAGTTCGTCTTGAATTTCTGCAAACGCATTGGCTACATCACGAATCTGAAAGGGAAAAAACGCCCGCCCTCCGGTCGCATCCGCGATCCTTTCCAGCACCTTGTCACCCAGTCCGTGGCTGCCTGTCACATTCGTGCTGATCGTGTAAACGATCACGTCGGCCCGCTGTGCCATCTCAATCGCTTCTTCACGAGTGACGTGGCTTAGATTGTCCTCGCCGTCGCTCAGCAAGATGATGGCCCGCCTCGTTGGCCCCGATTGCGCTTTCTTGAGCAGCTTGTCGCGGCACGCGTAGTAAAGCGCGTCATACAATGCAGTACCACCACCCGGCCGCAACTCGCGCACGCCGTGCCCCAGCTTCTGGGTATCGTCGGTAAAATCCTGGGTCACTTCCGGAGTGGCGTCGAAGCCAACCACCATCGCCTGGTCGTAGCTTCGCCGCACCGTTTGATTCAGGAATTCAATCGCCGACTCCTGCTCAAACTTGAAGCGGTCGCGCACTGAATTGCTGGCATCGATCAGCAAGCCCACCTGCAGCGGCAAATTCGCCTCTGCGCGAAAACTCCGGATCTCGACCGCGGGCTTGCGATCATCGACGATGTGGAAATCGTTTTGCTTCAGATCAGTCACACGTTTGCCGTGCTTGTCGGTCACCGTGAAAACCACATTCACTTCGTTGATGCCAACTTTAATTCGTGGAACGTCAGCGGATTCGGCGGCTGGTTCGTCGGAATTCTTGTTTAAGGAACTCTGCGGCGCGGTCTGCTGCGTCTCTGCCGGTGCCGTCGCGGATGGGTTAGACGATGACTGCGCCGCGGATTGCGAAGACGGTTGGGGCGAGGACTGCGCCGCCGGTGCAGTTTCTGCCTGTGCGACGGCGGCCTTGGGCAATGCTGCCACGACCAGCACAATCGCCGCGCACACGACTGACATTCCGAAAAAGATGTTACAGCAAAAGCCCCTCATTTGATGTTTATTATATCCGCAATGGCACCGCCTGGCGGCCCTGAGTTCTGTCAGGCCTTGGATGCGGGGGACAGCCACTTGGCTGTCCAGTCGAGCGCAGTTCGATGGCAGTAGCCTAAGCCCCCTCCACATTTCTCAAGAACTCTCTCAACTCCCGCGGCAATTCGCTCTTCAGAGCGATCATCTCGCCGGTTCGCGGATGGCGGAATTCCAGTGCGGCGGAGTGCAGAAAATTTCGCGGCAAACTGATCGCCGCCGATTTGCCGCGTGCCTGTCTCGGGGCGCCATACATCGTATCGCCCACGACGGGATTTCCCATTGCCGCCACGTGTACCCGGATCTGGTGCGTGCGGCCGGTATCGATCTTTACATCGAGCAGCGTAAATTTTCCAAACTCCGTATCGAGGCGCCGGACGACGCGATAGTGCGTCACCGCCACGCGCCCGCCCTCAAGCCGCGTAGTCATCCGCGTGCGCCGGACGCGGTCGCGGCTGATGCCCTGCGAGATGGTTCCAGAATCTTTTTTCACCCATCCATGCACCAGAGCCACGTATTTCTTTTTCACTTCGCGCGCGGCAAACTGCGCGCTCAGCTTGCGATGCGCCTCGTCATTTTTTGCGACAACAATTAATCCGCTGGTCTCTTTATCCAAACGATGCACAATCCCCGGCCGCAAGTCGCCGCCCGCGCTCGACAAACCATCTAGATGATGGAGCAGCGCATTCACGAGCGTCCCACGATTGCGCAGATCGTCGGTCGCGCCCGCGCCCGCGTGCACCATCATTCCTGCGGGCTTGTTGATGACCGCGAGGTCTTCGTCTTCGTAAACGATGTCGAGGGGAATGTCCTCGGCGACGGCCTTGAGCGGCGGTCGCTGCGCATCCCCTAAAACTTTAACGATCTCGCCGCCGCGCAGCTTCAGCGAAGCCTTGGCCGCCGTGTCGTTCACTAGGATTTTTTCTTCGGAAATAAGCTGCTGCACGCGTGCGCGGCTGACGTGGCCCAGGCGCGTCGCCAGGAATTGGTCGAGGCGTTTCCCGGCGGCTTCCGGTGCGACGGAGATAACAATGGGAAAACCTTCGAGCACCGATGGAGGATAGCAGAGTATCTGGAAAGAACGCGGAAAGAGAACGCGGGGAATTTAGCGCTTGCCAAGTGCTGTCTAATACGTATCCTATGCTGTTCGTACAATCGGAACCACGACACGGCGGTTCCTCCGAGGCAAATCCGATGGCTTCCATCTGCGATGCTCTGGTAACGCAATTGTTGAAGGGGCGGCATATCGCTTCCCTGGCTACTGAAAGTCCGGACGGTTCCATCCACATGGTTGCGGTGTGGTACTGGTTCGATGGGGAGCGAGTTTTCGTCGCCACCTCCTCGCGCAGCCGCAAAGCGCGAAACCTGCAAGCCAACCCTAGAGCTTCGCTGATGATCGATTCCCGCGATGTGGCGGCATCGTGCGGGGTGAACCTGGCGGGGACGGCACAGATTCTGACAGGCGAATTATCGCGAAAAAAGAATCTCGAGATTCACCGCAAATATCTCAGCGAAGCTGCACTGGCAGACCCGAAAGTTGGACCGGTGTTTGCCGCATGGGATGATGTAACAATTCAGATCACGCTCGCATCGATCATCTCCTGGGATATGCGGGAAGCGGACCGGCAAGCTTTTGGCGGAGCGATTGGCAGCAACCCCACTTACCTGTTGCCGTTACAGAACTGAGGAGCGGGTTGGGCACTGGACGAAGTGAGTCTTAGCGAATAATTCTCACTCCACCGCATTCCGTGCAATCACTTCCCGATACCACTCCGCACTCAGCTTCGGGGTGCGCGTCTGGGTTTTGAAGTCTACATAGTGAAGGCCGAAGCGCTTGCTGTAACCGTCCGCCCATTCGAAGTTATCCATCAGACTCCATAAAAAATAACCCTTGATCGGATAACCCTCGGAAGCTGCGCGATGCAGGTGCGTCAGATGATTGCGCAGATACATTACCCGGTCCGTATCTTCAATGCGGCCGTTCGCATTTACGACATCGTCGGCGGAGCAGCCATTCTCAGTGATGTAAAGCGCCCGTGGCTTCCAAATTTCGCTGACGTTGCGAACCGCCCAGTAAATCACCTCAGGCCCGATATAAAGCCAGTCCGAAGCCATACGCGGATAGGAGGTCTGGCGCTTCTCTACTGTGTAGCCGGCCAGTGAGGAGTCAGCGCGCACATACTCGGGCGTGTATACGTTGAGGCCAACGAAATCGAGCGGGCTGCCAATGATTTTCATGTCCCCGGCCTCGACCTTGGGAGCATTCGCGCCTTCGCGTTGCAGATAGCCGTCGGTGTACTTGCCTTCCAACACCGCCGTCAGGAATTGTGCGTTTTCCTCGCGGGTGGCTTTGCGCGCAGCTTCGATCTGCTGGGAATCCTCGATCACTGGCACGTAAACCACTGCATTTTCCGCCAGACCGATCTGCGTGCCTGGTTTGGAATTTGCCCGAATCGCTTGCACTGCCATGCCGTGCGCCAGGATACAGTGATGGCGAACCTGATTTACCTGGTCGGCAGGCAGTTTCAGGCCCGGCGCAAACTTTCCGTCCTTGTAGCCGCTGTCAGTGAAGCAGATGAATTCATTGGTGGTGAAAAAGTGGCCGACGCGGTCGGAAAGATGGCGGGAAATAAAACCTGCGTAATCGCCGAACGCTTTCGAAGTGTCGCGTGATTGCCAGCCTCCGGGCAAAGCCTGCGGCAGGTCCCAGTGGAAGAGCGTGATGTAAGGAGCGATGTTGTTCTTGAGCAGTTCGTCGACTACGCGCTGGTAGTAGTCGAGGCCTTTTTGGTTCGGCTGGCCGGTGCCGTCGGGAAAGACGCGTGACCACGAAATGGAGAAGCGATAACATTTCGCGCCCAGGCTCTTCAGTAACTTCGCGTCCTCTTTGTAGAGGTGGTAGGAATCATCCGCGACATCGCCGGTTTGGCCCTGAAAAGTTTTGCCCGGCGTGTGTGAAAAGGTATCCCAAACCGAGGGTTTGCGCCCGTCTTCGGCTACAGCACCCTCAATCTGGTAGGAAGCGGTGGCGCAACCCCACATGAAATTCGGTGGGAATCGGAGGGCGCCCGGTGTTGGCATCTGCGCTAACGCGATCTTGGGGAAGGAAGCGCCGGCAAAGGCAGCTGCGGCTGCGCCAGCCAAGGTTTTGCCGAATCGACGGCGTGTGATTTTTCTCATGTGCCAATAAGGTTATCACTAGCACAGAGTCAAGACGAGAATATGTGGAAACGGATCGCTGAGGGGTAATGCAGATCATCTAGGCCTTGGAAGAATTATCGCGTGGCCCCGATCGGCTGAGCTGGCACGTTCTTCGCTCCCGGCCGCAGCCACCAGATCAGGCCGCCGCCGATGACCAACCCTATCGCAATCAACTGAGTCCCTGACATCGCGCCACCGAATACCGATCCTCGACCCGGATCATCGCGCAGGAATTCCAGGAAGAAGCGCGCTACGCCGTAGATAAAGAGGAATGCGCCGAATACCTGGCCATCGAATTTTCTGCGCTTCAACAACCACATCAGGAAAAAGAAATTGGCGAACTCGACTGCTGCCTCGAACAATTGCGTTGGTTCCAGCGGCAGGTTCAAAGGAGTGCCGGTAATCTGATTTGCCAGCGGATTGGTAAACGTCACCCCCCAGAAATGGTGCGTCTCTTTGCCGTAGCAGCAGCCCGCGGCGAAACAGCCCAGCCGTCCGATCGCGTGACCGATCGCAAGTCCGGGAGCGAAAGCATCGCAGGTTCCAAGCGCGGGCATATGATTCTTGCGCACGTACCACCATGCAGCCAGAAACGCTGCAATCAATCCGCCAGAAAAAACTCCTCCGGCCTGCAGCGTCGTTACTGTGAAAATTTCTGAAGGATGCGCCGAGTAGTAACTCCACTCATTGATGATGTAGAGCAACTTGGCGCCGATAATTCCGGAGAGCACGACTAGAATTCCAAAGTTCCATGCCTTATCGCCGTCGATCCCGAGGCGCTCGGAGTTGCGCACACTGATCCATAGGCCGAGCAGAACTCCCATGGAGACCAGGAAGCCATAGGTCGGCAAAAAGAATTTCCCGAAATGCACTAATTGTGGATACACAGTTTATATAGATGCAGGAAACAAGGGATTCGCTACGTGGTTTTAGTGTAGCAGGAGAAGTGTTTGCTGAGTTGCAGGCACACTTAGGTTCGAGACTCCTGGCCAGGCCTCAAGGATCAGGCAGGGCAACCTAGTTCGAATTCGCGGGTGGAGCGAAGGTAACCAGGCGAAGAGCGTTCTTCTTTTCGTCGGCCTCGACAAAGGTGAACTCATTTCCGTCTGTACAGGCTAGTCCCCAGCCAAGGTTCTTCGGGAAAAGGTATTCCCGCAGCAGCGTACCTGCTTCAGGATCGAAAGCATACGTAGAGAATTCCTGGGCCGCGCTCCGCGGAAGGTCGCGAATCAGTTCCACAATCCACACGTTTCGCGAAGGTTTGATCGTGAACAGTCTGTAATTGCCTTGGATTTTCAGTCTGTGGGCGCGCACCTCCCCCGACGGCGAGATGGAAAATATGGGCCGGTCCAACGGACGAAATAGAAGAAGGTTCGGCCCGTCCCTCACAATCTGAGATGTCGAGACCACGTCGAAAAAGGGTTCCTGCACGTCCTGTGAAGACTTGAACCGAGGCAGGGCGCCTGAATCCTTGTCCTTGCTCGCGGTCCCGCCTCCTCGCTCGGCATGCACGTCTCCCTCCAGCTCGACGAACCGGCGGATCTGCCCATTAGGGCCGACGATGGCGACGCGTGGTTCGCTCCGGGACTTGTCGACGCCTGCAAGCAGAAAATCACCGTTCTCGAACACACCGAGCTGCTGCGGAGTGAATGGCAAGTCGAGAGGCACCGCCGCGACGTACGTTCCGTCGCGACGAAAATGTGCCGCGAATGTGCCGGTCCTTGACGCCTGCTGAGTTTGCACGTCGCCGGAGGGCGTGCGCCATTTCGTCTCATAGCCAAGTGGAAGACGGCCCCTCGCCAGAATGTACACGTCCGTTCCAGCGAGGAACATACGGGACAGAACGGGCTGAGGAATGTCACTAATCTTCTCTCTCCCGAATCGGACGACCGTTTGGCCGTCGGGTGAAACAGAGACGGGATCTTCGACGCCGGTGTCGGGCATCGCGAGTCGAAAGAGAATCCTGCCTTCGGAATCACAGGACAAGGGCGCCACTATACTCTCCGCGGGCAGGGAGGGTACCTCGACCACAGAGGCCTCGTTAAGTGACACCCGTGCCAGATCCTCCGTGGCTGCTTGTGCCGGACGCTGGAAGGCGTGCTGCGAGAACGGATAGGCAATCAGGGGCAAGCTGAACAGCAGGCCCCGAATCGTGCTAGAAACCACCGCTGTTCCTTTCCATGTGCTCTCGTAGCGCTATTTTCGCTGGCACGTAAGCGCCCCCACAGGTGGGAACCAGGATGTCATAGTCGCTAGCAAGCTCAAGTATTTGAGATCTCTTCTGTTTACCCCTAAACTCAGCGAGGAGGCACAGCGCGCCGGTGTCCCGGAGGGTGGGATACTTGCCGCAGCAGACCGCGACAGAGATGAGTATGTCACAAAAGGCTTCGTTATCTATCGTGCAAACTTCGGTCTGGACGGTAGAGTACGTGCCGCAGCCGGAGCCGTTGGGGCAACGCAATGGACCAAAAGTGCTTCCTACGGCGGCGCAGCCACCCTCCGCATCCGCTCTGCTCTGACCGGATACACTACCAATCACAACGCTGCAGAATAATAGTACACACTATACCGATCTCATCCTGATCCTCCCGAGCCGATGCTCTTTGTGCGATCGCAACCGCTTTGCCGCACCGCGTGCGTAATGTGCTTACGGCAAGCGGCGGCTCGACGGAGAAGAGTATACGAGTTCTGCGATGCAAGATAAGAAAATTCTAATTTTCGTTACGAAAACCGAACAGGGCCGATGTGGGTAATTGAGGCCGCTGACACGGTGGGCGCAGCGCCGGGGGCTGAAGCCCAGTTGTAGTTGCCTCTTTACGCGGCGCTGAAGCGCCGCTCTTCCACGGTACGGCCAGCTCACTCGCAGCGCTCGGATGGCGGGGGCGGCTGTCGGCAGACGAGTTTAAAGAATTCAAGCCGACCCACTGTGCCGTGTGACGGGCCGAGAATGAACCGTCAGATAGACGTTGGGAACCCGCCGAGACCCTTTAGGCATCTCCGCATGGCGGAGCATCGCACACCGGATCCAAGTTCGAGTCGAGCCCCCGTTCATTCAGCATTGGTTCAAATATCGGTTACCGCCATCACCAACCCCGCAGGCCGGCTTTCACTCTGCATGCTAGGAGAAATTCCCCCGAATTAGCAATAGGGGGAGCGCAAATAGTTGGCAGACCAGTTGCAACTAAAGTAATCACGTCATCACATTCCCGACTTGCGACTTTTGCTTACACAGCCAATGCAAAAAAAGCTGGGAGAATCTACAATCGATAGGTCGTGTCTTCCGTATCCAATCGTCCGCCGAGTAGTTTTCTTCGACTTTTGCCGAAGGCTGAACTCCATCTGCATCTTGAGGGCGCGATTGAGCCGGCCACACTGCTTGAACTTCGCGCGCGACGTGGCGAACGCGTTTCACTCGCCGAGGTTGACCAAATTTACCGCTATGCCGATTTTTCCGGTTTTCTGCTGGCGTTCAAGAACATCACGGAGCATCTGCGGACGCCGGAAGATTACGAGATCATCACTCATCGGCTGATGCAGCATCTGCGAGAAGAAAATGTTCTGCACGCCGAGGTTTATATCTCGGTGGGGGTTTGCCTATGGCGCAAGCAGGATTTTGCCGCCATCTTTGAAGGACTGGATCGCGGTCGCGCGCGCGGTGAGCGCGACTTCGGGATTTCGCTGCTTTGGATTTTCGACGCGGTCCGGCAACTTGGCGCTGAAGCTGCACAGAAGGTTTTTGAGCTTGCCGTCCGCTACCACGATCGCAGTGTGGTCGGCGTCGGCATTGGCGGCGACGAACAGAAAGCTCCGCCCGAACTTTTTCGCGACTGCTACGCGTGGGCGGCGGATCATGGCATGCGGCTTACGGCACACGCAGGCGAGACCGGGCCGCCGGAATCGGTTTGGGGCGCGCTGAACCTGCATGCCGAGCGCATCGGACATGGGCTGACCGCGTTTCACGATCCTGATCTGGTGGAAGAACTCGCACAGCGGCAGGTCCCGCTGGAAATCTGTCTGACCAGTAACTTGCGCACCGGACTCTGTCCGAATCTGAACGAGCATCCCGCGAAGAGTTACTTCGATCATGGCGTGATGATCACGCTCAACAGCGATGACCCTGCCATGTTCGGCACCACGCTCGCGCGCGAATACCAGCTTGCACAGCAGACATTCGGATTCACGGACGAGCACCTCCGCGAACTGGCTCGCAATTCGTTCGAAGCCTCATTCCTGCCAGCGGAAAAGAAGTTAGAGTTCTTGAATCTTTTCGACGCCGCAGCCGCGAGATGAAGCACCACGTGGGGACAGCCGCCCTCGGCTGTCCGGCCCTGAGCGCTCGGCACCCCACCACAGACCTCGTTGTAAAATCGTTAATCGAAAGTCAAGACCGCGCGTTGCATTTAACTGAGAACTGAGAACTTTGTCTCTCCACATCGGCATCGTCGCCTGCAGTACCGAGGGAGCTGCGCTCTGCTACCGCGAGATTTCGCTCGAGGGTTCGCAATTGCTGGGCAGACACGACCACCCGGAAGTCTCGCTGCACTCGCACTCGCTGGCAAAATATATGAAGTGCGTCTACGCCAACGACTGGGCGGGCGTGGCCGAACTCATGCTCTCTTCTGCGGACAAGCTGGCTCGTGCTCGCGCCGATTTTCTCATTTGTCCCGACAATACTATTCACCAGGCTTTTGATTTGGTCGAACACCGATCGCCACGTCCCTGGCTGCATATCGCTAGGGAAGTCGCGAAAGAGGCGCAGTGCCGCCAATTCAAGCGTCTCGCAGTGCTCGGGACGCGCTACCTGATGGAGGGCCCGGTCTACCGCGAAGCACTGAAAGCCGCTGGCATCGAGCATCGCGTTCCCAGAGCCGAGCAGCGCGAACGCATCGACCAGATCATCATGGACGAACTGGTTAATGCTCAATTCCTGCCGCGCTCGCTTGCATACTACGTGGAGGTAATCCGCTCGCTGAAGGATGAGGGTTGCGATGCCGTCGTGCTTGGCTGCACTGAAATTCCGCTCCTGGTAACGCCGGAGTCTTCACCGCTGCCCACATTGGATTCCACGCGGTTGCTAGCGAGAGCAGCGGTGCGCAAGGCGGTAGAAGGCTGAAGGTTCAATGTGGGGACAGCCGCCCCCGGCTGTCCCCCGAGCGAAGCTCGGTTTATCTCGGAGCGTCACAATCGCAATTCGCCCTGCGAAATTCGCCAAAGCCTGTTGCCATGTCTGCGGTGATTGCGCTTTCATGCTGTAATAGTACCTGCAACCTTCATGCCTGCACCTCTTACAACTCTGCGCCGCCGCGCCAAAGCCCTGCACCGCAATCTGCGCGGAGCGGCCATGGCCGCGCGCGCGCTGGCTTCGAGCGATCATCCCCTGCTGGCGCACATTATTCCCGTGCGGCGTTGCAATCTGAGTTGCACATACTGCAACGAGTTCGACGATTTTTCGAAACCGGTGCCAACGGAAGAAATGTTTCGGCGCATTGACAAGCTCGGCGAACTGGGGACGGCAGTGGTCACGATTTCCGGCGGTGAGCCGCTGCTGCATCCCGAACTGGACGATGTGATCCGCCGCATCCGGTCGAATGGCATGATTGCTGGATTGATCACCAACGGATATTTCCTGGTGCCCGACCGGATTCAGCGCCTGAACCACGCCGGCCTCGAGTGGCTGCAGATCTCCATCGACAACGTGAATCCCGATGAAGTGTCGAAGAAAAGTCTCAAGGTTCTCGACAAGAAGTTGCAGTTCCTCGCCGAGTTCGCCGAGTTTCATGTGAATATTAATTCCGTGGTGGGCGGCGGCATTTCAAATCCGCAGGACGCGTTGACCATCGGCAAGCGGGCCATTGAACTCGGATTCAGTTCGACCGTCGGAATCATTCACGATGGCAGCGGCCAATTGCAGCCGCTGGGTGGGGAAGAGCGCCGTATCTATCATGAGATGAAGTCGATGGAGAAGCGCAGTTTCACGCGCATCAACGCCTTCCAGGACAACATTGCGCAGGGCCTGCCCAACGATTGGCGCTGCCGCGCCGGCGCGCGCTATCTCTACATTTGCGAAGATGGTTTGGTGCATTACTGTTCGCAGCAGCGCGGCTATCCCGGTGTTCCGCTCGCGACCTACACGCGCGACGATATGCGCCGTGAATACCTCACGGAGAAAGGTTGCGCGCCGAATTGCACGGTTTCATGCGTCCACCAGGTTTCGATCTTCGATGGATGGCGCGCCCCACAGCATCCTGCACCGGCAATCTCTTCGGCGGGGCCAGTGGGCGAACTGGTACAGATTAAGTAACTGCCTAGTCAGCCTGAAAACAAACGTGTCATCCCGTCTCTAACGACGCTGCGCCCTGTCAAGCGAATTTAGGCGACACTTCGACGCCGACGCCGAAAGCAGCGCCATTTCGCTCTCGTAGAAAGTCTTTGATGTCCAGACCAAGCTCGTCACTGTATTCAATCCTGCAGGGGGACTTCAGGTCCCACCATCCATCTCTTCGGGACTTGCTCCCACGATTACTCACTTCGATCTCCCCGCCTCTCAGGGAGGCAGGCTGCCCACTCAAGTGCTCGGCTCTTACTGGCCGGCCACGGAATGACTCGGGCTTACCTGCATGACGGCCTGACACAGTTGCGCGTACGTCCAGTCTTCGCGCAACATCAGGTACAACCGCGTGGCCAACTTTCTGGCCACCGCCACCTTGGCGACGCTGCGATTTTTGCGCACCGCCAGGCGGCGATAGAAGCGCTTCAGTTGCGGATCCAACCGCGCCGCCGTCTGTCCCGCTTCCACCAGCAAAAAGCGCAGAAACGAACTGCCTTGTTTGCTGATCTTGCCCAGCCGCTGTTTTCCGCCGCTGGATTCTTCGCTCGGAATCAGGCCGAAATAACTGCCGACTTGCTTGCCCGAGGCAAACCTCCCGGCCGGCCCCAACGTCAGCACCATCGCCAACGCCGTCACCGAGCCTACTCCCGGATGCGTCATCAACCGCACCGCCTCCGGCCGCTGCCGCGCTTCTTCGGCTACTCGCCGGTCCAGCTCGAGGATCTCCGCTTCCAGCCCGTCGAGCGCCGCCAGCAACCGCTTCCGCCGCTCCGACGCGTACGGCAGCAAAGGCAACTGCTCCAACTCCGCCCGCCCCGCCTGGCTCCACAGCTTGTGCTTTTTCTGCACCCCATGGCTCAGCGCCATGGCCTGCAGCTGATTCTTCGTACGCGTCCGCGCCTGCACCTGCTTGTGCCGATGCACCAGCAACTGCCGCACATCCCGCACCTCCAGGCTCGGCACCCAGATCCGCGGAAACCGATTCTCCCGCAGCAGATCCAGCAGATGCTCCGCGTCCCGCCGGTCCGTCTTCTGCCGGCGCACCACCGAGGCCCGCACCCGCGCCGCATCGCCCAACCATAGCTCGAATCCCAACTCCGCCAGCAACCGCTCGAACCACGGATAGTGTCCGCAAGCTTCCATCCCCACCCGCACTTCATGGCCTGCCAGAGAAACGTAGAACTGCTCCGCTTCCCCGCGGTGCTGCAACCGCTTCTCTTGAATCTCTCCCGTTCGATTGTCAAAGATCGCGACCTGCTGAAACCCCGGATGAAAATCACAGCCTATAATCAGCATGACGTTGGCTCCTCTCACGAGCCTTGGTCTTGTTTCATCGCATACCAATCTACTCGCGACGGGCCAACGTCGTTATGCAATCAAGCGCAGCGAGGGATCTTGGTTTCTGCCTACGCTGTGCGTGTGACTGCCTCCGGCAAACACCAAGGTCCCTCGCTGCGCCCGGGATGACAAATCATTTTGGGCTGGTCTCAACGACTCGGCTTTATTTTTTCGGCTGCGCCGAGGGCGGCAAAATTCCGTTCAGTCGCAGATATTGGGCGGCGGCAGAGTAGTGGTCGGCCCATCCGCTGGCCAAGATAAGCGCGGCCATGGCGCGTGGCGCTTGTCGCCCACCGAAAAGCTCGATATTGTCTCCCAGCTTGGAGTCGTCCATTTTGCCCAGAACTTCCGCGCAAAAATCATAAGAAGCCGTAGCTTCGGCTACCAGCTTATCCTTGCCATCGGTTTCCTTCGCCTCCTCGACCTTAGGCTCGGGCACATCAGCCGCCTTGGCGCAAAAGGAGTTATTGAAGCCGATGATATGAACCGCCAGATGCGCAAAGGTCATCTGGTCGGAGGTGGGCTTGTAGTCGAATTTATCGGCGGGCATGGCGCCGAGGGCGCCCAAAGTATTGTTCCTAGAACGCTGCGACAATGTGCGCAGGGAGGTGGCGACCGGATCTTTGGTTGGGCCCGGGTGGGTGGCTGGCGATGAGCCTGCCGTTTGCGCCTGTGCCAGGCAGGAAGCCGCGCAGGCCAACGAAACAAAAAGTGCAAGTGTGTGTTTCACAAGTATCCTCCTAAGTGACCGAACTGTTGCGGTGCTCGATGGTAAACGGTTTCAAACCCGCTCGTAATAGGACGTCAGCAGCGACCGGACGTAAGCATTCGGCTGACGCCGATGCGGCAGTCTATGCAAATGCAGCGCCAAGGGCTGCCCCCGCCAATGTAAATACCACCCACCATCCAAAGACAATGGCAAACGACGTTCCACGCTTCACTTTGCTTATGCAGGCGAATCCGATTGCGGTGAGGGCGAGAGTCCAGACCATAAAAATGTCCAGCGCGGAGGCCATGCTGTATAGGAATACGTTGTCCACCGGATTCATGAAATAGCCAGGATTGGTGGCGACTGGATTCCGAAAGGAAAACGAATCCGGGCTTATGCCGGCTGCGACAGAGAGCAGGGCCAGCAGGGTCTTCAACATAAGCGGTAGCGCGGAATAAATGACAATGGCGAGGGAGACCTTAAAGGAAACATCCGCGCCTGCGGCCAACTTAAAAGTTGCAAACAGTGCCGTGGCGATAATCAGCCAGATCAGGAGTGTAACCGCCGGAAATACGTAGGAGATGATTTCAGTGAGCTTTGCTCCCCGCTCCAACCGCAGTTCACGCTGCTCGGCCGGCAGGTTTTCTAAACGCGCCTGGGCCTTGGGCTGAGACTGCAACTGGTTTTCCATGATCTTGCGAAAGCCGATTTTCTGGCCCGCGGTGTAAACGAACACAGTGGAGACCACCACCATGAGCAGAAACGGCGCCCACCAGGCTGCACTGCGGCGCAGGTCGGCGAAAGTTTTCGATGGTGCGATAAAAGTGTCGACGATGCGCGCACCTTGGGAAAGTACAGCGCGCTCAGGCGTGGGAGCGGGCGCAGACACAGGCTGGAGCGGAGCGGCGGCCATATGGTTGCCTCCTGCAAACGAACAACGGGGAAACCGGGAACAAGATGCGAAGAATTTTAGCCGGGAGGCGGCGGCGAGACAAGGGGCTGCACGTTAAGATCGAGCTATGCAGAACGTGACGCCTCTCGCGATTACCGCGCTTGGTTTGGAACTGGCTCCGGCAGTGCTGTTCGGCTGCACTGCGGAGCGGGTTGCTGGCGTTGTTGGGCGTTGGCCTGCGATGGTGCGCGTGTGTGTCCCCGCTTTACTCGTCGCACCTTATTTGTTGATTTCGATTTCGCAGCACATGTTTCGCTGGACGTGGTTTGCACTCTATGCAGCCTTGCCAGTTGCGATTGCGTGGCTGCTCATGAGCGCGGCGGAGGCCGATCCCGAGCAGCGAGGAGATTGGCGCGACTGGTTCATTCTGTTGGTGCTGGGTCTGGCTGTCGACTTGCGCTGGTTCGACAGCGCATGGCCGAACGGGTCACGAGCTTTGAACGAGTTGTTTCTGGTGGATGCGGGATTGTACGGATTTCTGGCGATCCGGCGGTTGAGCGGCACGGGTTACGATTTCCATTTGCGATGGGGCGATTGGAGAACCGGTCTGCGGGAACTCGTTTTTTTCGCTCCTATGGTTATCGTGCTGGGACTGGCGCTCGGCTTCATCCATCCGCATCGCAACCTGCCAGGAGTTGGCAGCGCGCTCTTGCGATGGGTCGGAATATTTTTCTTTACCGCCGTGCCCGAAGAACTTTTCTTTCGCGCCTGGGTGCAGAACTTGCTGGAGCGGCGGGTGGGACGCCGGACAGCTCTTGTGGTCGCATCGGTGCTGTTCGGGCTCTCGCATTTCAACAAACGGTCGGCACATTTCAACTGGCCCTATGTGCTGCTGGCCACCATTGCGGGGATTTTCTACGGGCGGGCGTGGCGGGAGAACCGGCGCGTGCCGGCCTCGACGATTACCCATGCCAGCGTGGATTGTTTGTGGGGGCTGTGGTTCTAGAAGCAAGGGCCAGCGTCACGTCTCAAATGGCCAAATGGGCGCTAGCGAAGCGGCTGCTGGTGAAATGGCGATGTTACGCCAATGAACCACCACCGTCGAATCGGATGGCGACGAAAGGGTCATCTCTCATCAAACGTACTACTGAGCGCTGCCGCGGATTTTCTATTTCGGAGGCGCGAGGCTACTTCATGTGGCAGAGGAATTGGAGTTCGGGAACTGTAAACTTGTCTTTGTGAGCTCGCCACCAACTGCGCCACTCGTTTTGTATGTTTTCAGGGGATCCCCCAGTCGCCGCACTGCCTCCGAACGACTGCCCCGTGAGCTCTTTTAAACTCGTAATCACTTGTTCTCGCACCTTCGAATCTTTGTCCGTGATGGCATTAATGAGAATCTCGACAGCATTAGGCACCGTGGAGTACCGCAGAGCGTAAGCAGCGTTTTTGCGGGTCACGGGATCGGTGCTGAAAAAAAAGCGCTGTAGCTGAGTAACCGCTTCGAACTTGCCAAGCTGCGCAATGCCGACCATGGCAGCCAACTGGACATACTCGTTGGTATCATCCACATAACGCTCGATCAGGCCCAGATAGCTTACGTCCCCGCTCCGTCCTAAGGCCTCTATGGCTCGGATACGAGCGAGGCCGTAATCCGTGACGGCTTTGTCAGGAGCGGATTCTTTGGTCGATTTGCCGGGAGCGATCACGTCGGCCAGTGCCGCTCTGGCCTGAGGGGTATCTAGCCGTCCGAGCGCCGCAACTGCGTGCATGACAACAAATGGGTCTTCATCTCGTGAGAGCCTCAACGCAGTCGTCTCGAAGTAATTGGGGGATGTCGTAGCAAGCACGTCCAGGGCCGCATGCCGGACATCAGGATCGCTACTATGCAAGTTCCGCTCGAACTCCTGGAGGGTTCTTTGCACACGTGTCGAGTCCGCTGGTTCCAGATTAACTTCGAATTTTGAGACAAAGGTGAAATCGCGGATCTCCCCGCGATCTGAGCGCACAGGTATATGCCGCGTCGCGGTCACCTGGTATTTTCCCTCCCGTTCGAACTGATACCAGGAATCAAGAGGCCACTGGCCTCTGAAAGACTCGCCCGGTTCGAGTGCCGACTCCTCATCTTGGCACTCAGGATCCCATCGAGCGCCGCAAGCCGCACCGGCTCCGCTGACTACGAATTCGTAACTGTCTACACATTGGGCCGAATTTTTCGCGTTAAGGTAGATGACTTCCTTGCCCCTGTTTTTCATCTCCACATTAAACAGCACAGGCTCACCGACTACGTAGCTGTCCTTCTCCGCATAAAAGCGACCCTGCAGGTCCTGCGCGGATGCTGACAACGAACCAAGCCACACAGCCCCAGTTATTAAGATAGTCGTGCAAGTTCGCGATTCAGTCCACATATTTGCTCCCTAAGACCGCATACAGCGTTACGCGTTCCAAATTTGAACATTATAGCCGCCACTGGCGTAAATGGCTCCCCGATTGGCGTAAACAGTCGATACACCACCAACCCGTGGCCAGCAATTCCGCCTCCTTCGGCGGCCCTCTCATGGGATCGTCCGCGGCCCCTGATAACGCAAATATCCGAGTCCGACGCGCAGGTGGTGGTGAAGTGCATCCGGAAGGCAGATGGCGAAGCAGAGGCCGAGCAGTCCCTGCGCCAGGCCGAGCGCCCAGAGATTGCGATAGCGGCGGAATAGCGTGCATGAAACTATTCCCCACACCAGCGTTGCTGCTGTGAGCACGAGGTTGGGCAGGTGTGCCGCGGCGAAGAGCACCCCTGCAAGAGTTACAGCCAAGGCCTCACTTGAAACCAGGCGCAGCAGCCGGTCCATAAAATAGTCCTGCAGAAGAAATTGCTGATAGATCGTCCAGAGAACGTACCCAGAGATATGCGCGAAGTCTGCTTTGTATAGTGGATGCAGTGTTCCGCTTTTCGCGGCGACGAAGCTGCTTACGAGGGCGAGTGCGATTGCTGCGGGCAAGATCCACAATGACGGGAGCAGGCCATGCCAACCAAGGCCAAGTTCATCCCTGCTTTGTCGGCGCGCAAGCACCACCGCCAGAGTCAACACGAGCACGAAGGGAGAGAGAATGCGCTGCAGGTGCTCGGGCGTCCAGATGACGGCGACTATTGTTCCGTAGCCGAGGATCAGTTCGACTAGATCGCGGGCGCGGCTGGGTTCAACGTGGGACATCTGAAAAGTATGGCATGGAATCGAGAGCGGCCGAGCTGCGCTCGGCGGACAGCCGGGGGCGGCTGTCCCCACATAAACCCTTCACAGCTCCGCATCAACTTAGGGCGAGCTCCGGCGTGGCTTCGAGTAAGCTGCGCGTGTAGGGGTGCTGGGGGCGTGCGGTGATTTGTTCGCTCGATCCCACTTCCACAATTTTTCCGCGATACATCACGGCGATGCGAGTCGAGAGATAACGCACGACGGGCATCGAGTGCGAAATGAAAAGATAGGTCAGGCCGAAATCGCGCTGGAGTTGCGCCAGCAGGTTGACGATTTGCGCGCCCACGCTGACATCAAGGGCGGAGACCGGTTCGTCGGCCACGATGAATTTGGGACGCAGCGCCAGAGCGCGGGCGATGCCAATGCGCTGGCGTTGTCCTCCACTGAATTCGTGGGGAAAGCGCGGCAGGATGGATTCGTCGAGTCCGACCGCGCGAAGAAGTTGGACAACACGGGCACGGCGCAAGCCTCGCATATTTCCACCTTTCGCAAAACCAGCGAAAGGTGTGGCACCCTCGGCTTGGGTAGTCCCATCGCTCGAAGCACCCCCACCGTGAATAATTAACGGTTCAGCGATGATGTCTTCGACGCGGAAGCGGGGATCGAGTGAGGCGAAGGGATCCTGAAAAATGATCTGCATATCGCGGCGCAGGCGGCGCATTTCGCGGCGGCCAGCGGCGAGAAGGTCGCGGCCCTCGAAGCGAATGCTGCCCGACGTAGGCTCGATAAGGCGCAGGATCAGTCGTCCCAGCGTGCTCTTACCCGAACCCGATTCGCCGACCAGACCGAGAGTTTCGCCGGCGTGAATCTCAAGCGAGACCTCGTCAACGGCGCGGACTTCATTCGTAGTTCCGGACTTCCTGCCCAAAGCAGATTCTGCGTGCGGATAAATCTTGGTAAGATTGCGAATTTCGACGAGCGGCACGATGCGGATGTTAGCAGAGGATTGAAACTGTCTGCCACGGATTTTCACGGATAAAACGTCTAATTCGTACTGATCAGTGCAAAGCCGGAGCAAATCGCTATATCCACCGCAATCATCCGTAGCCGCTCGATCGCCGCAACACAACTGCTTCACCGCGTCGCGATCATCGCGCTGCAATCATAGGCACGGCGGCCAGCGCGGCCAGCAGTCCGACGAGCCTCCAGCGCGTGAAGTGTTCTTTCAGGACAATGCGGGCGAGCAGTACCGTGACTGCGGGATAGAGCGACGAGATCACGACTGCTTCGTCGAGGCGTCCAGTTTGGCTGGCGAGAATAAAAAGAATGGTCCCCAGGGAGTCGATGCCACCGGCGAGCACGCCCCAGCGCACACCCGATGCCGTGATCTCCCGAAAATTTCCCTGCATCAGGACGATGAACCCGGTAACGATCAATCCTCCGGCCCGGGTGAGCGACGCGAGCCATAAGGGTGAGCCGCTGCCCGCCTGGCGGATGCAGAGATAGAAACCGGCAAAGCCGATGCCTGCGAGCACAGCTTGTCCGATGCCTTGGGGAGTGCTGCCGTCTTCCGCGCGCGTGATCAGCCAGAGTCCGATGGCGGCGAGGACGAAGCCGACAATTGGAATCCTGCCTGGAAAGCCCTCGGTGAGCATGGAGAAAATCGTCGGGATCGCCGCACTCAAGACTGCGGCTACCGGTGCGGTCAATCCCATTCTTCCTGAAGAAAGAGCGCGATAGAAGATGGCGAGAGAAGCGCCTGCAGAGACGCCGCCTGCCAGAGCCCATGCTGCGCTCCGTTCCGAAGGGAATGTTGCGTGGCCGGCCAAGGCCAATGCACCTACCAGAAGCAGCCCGCCGAGGTTTACGACAGCTGTGAAGACAAATGCATTGGCGCGGCGGGTAAAGTATCCACCGAGAAAATCGCTGGTGCCCCAAGCTGCCATTGCGGCCATTCCGTAGGAGGCGGTCGTGAATTGGGGTGCGGCGGACATGCTCGACGAGGGTACCATGGGCTCGGGGTGGCCTCCGCCGTTGCAATGATGATCGAAAAAACGATCTCTCACATCGCGTCCTAGAAAGGCCCTACGCGGCCCGTATTGCGGATCGAGCATCCTACACCGATCGGTACCGCTCACATTCACTGTTTAGCGTGGCGTTCGTAGTGGTAAACTTCTAAGAGCTTTCCACCCACGCCAGAGTTCTGAGAGACTACGGTTTGATTGAACTGGCACCTTCGATTCTTTCGGCGGACTTCGCCCGTCTCGGTGAGCAGGTGCGCGCCGCGTGCGAAGGCGGCGCAAGTGTCATCCATGTGGATATTATGGATGGGCATTTCGTTCCCAACCTGACGATCGGGCCTCCAGTGGTGACGTCGCTGCGTCGAGTAACGGATTTGCCGCTGGATTGCCACCTGATGATTGAGAATCCAGACGAATTCATTCCGGCGTTTGCGGAGGCGGGGGCGGATTGGATTTCGGTGCACCAGGAAGCTGTCCGGCACTTGAACCGAACTCTGCATCTGATCAAGAGCCATGATTGTTTGGCGGGTGTGGTGATTAATCCGGCTACGCCGGTGAGTGTGCTTGAGGAAGTGCTCGACATCGTCGATTACGTTCTGGTGATGTCGGTGAATCCGGGCTTCGGCGGACAGAAGTTTATTCCGGGAGTGCTGCACAAAATACGACGGTTATCGGAGATTCGCAGCCAGCGCCGGCTCACCTATCGAATCGAAGTGGATGGCGGCGTGGCGCACGACACCGTGGGCGATGTGGTGCGGGCGGGTGCAGAAATATTAGTGGCGGGCAACGCCGTGTTCGGTGCTGGCGATCCAAGGAAGAATGCGGAGGCGCTGCTGAAGGCGGCGACGGACGCGGCGCTGGTCAAGGTCTAAACGCAAGCGGCAAGAAAGCCGAGCTTCGCTCGGGCGGACAGCCGAGGGCGGCTGTCCGCACATAAAAAATCATCGAGGTTTTATGTTACGTCGAAGTTCATTCATTGTGACCCTGGGCGCGCTGCTGATGGTTACGGCGGCATGCACGAACAAGAAGTCGGTGAATCCATTGGCCAATGTGGGCTCGAAGCAGCCTGATAAGGTCTTGTTCGACAAGGCCATGGATGCGATGAAGCACAACCGCTTCGACGTGGCGCGCATGACGCTGCAGACCTTGATCAACACTTATCCGGATTCGGAGTATATCGCGCGCGCGAAGCTGGCGGTGGGCGACTCTTGGTACGCGGAGGGTGGCACGGCGTCTCTGGCGCAGGCCGAGCAGGAATACCGTGACTTCGAGACTTTCTTCCCCAATATGCCGGAAGCGGCCGAGGCGCAGTTGAAGATCGCCAACATCCAATACCAGCAGATGGAGAAAGCAGACCGCGACTACACGCACGCCAAGCGGGCCGAAGATGAGTACCGAAATCTGATCATGCAGTATCCGGACAATCCCAAGCTGGTGAAGGAAGGAAAGCTGCGTCTGCTCGAAGTGCAGGAAGTGTTGGCGGACCGCGAGTTTGAAATTGGCAAGTTCTATTTTCTCCGAGGTTCCTATCCCGCCTCGATTGCGCGGTTGCGCTCGCTGGTGGAGAAGTATCCGCTTTACAGCCGGGCGGATGAAGCATTGTTTTATCTCGGGCAGGACTACGAGGGCCAGATTGCGCAGGTTCGGTCGAGACCCAATTGCACGAGTGTGAGTCCACAGGGGATGGCTCTACCACCGGGCTGCGCGGGAGAAACGGCAAAGGCAAGCATGATCACGGTGCTGACCAAGGACGCGGCGGCGGCCTATTCGCAAATCATCACCCGGTATCCGCTGATGGACCGGGAAACGGACGCAAAGAGGCGGCTGGCGGCTTTGCATCAGCCCGTGCCGCGCCCGACCAAGGCTGCGGTCGCCCAGAACCGGGCGGAAGAGGAAAGCCGGCGCGAAGCCGGTACGATGGACCGGCTCATGAGCGTGGTTAAGAAGGGTCCCGACGTGTCGGAGGCGGCGAAGGTTGGTGAGCCGACTCTGGTCGATCCCACCCCGGTTGCAGCCAATCAACTGGCAGGCGAGAGTATGCGGCAGGCTATGGGGCTTCCTGCCGGGGAACACGGTTTAAGCGTGGAAACGCTGAAGCCTGGTGAAACTCCTGGTGCGAGCGAGCCGGCCCCCAGGTCGGATGCGCCCGCGGCAACGACCGCTAAGGGAGATCCTTTTGCCCGTCCCGCTGCGACGGCCGCTGATCCGAACGAGCTGAAGCCGAATGCGCCCGATCCGAATGAATTGAAAGCAACGGGTCCGCCGGATCCGAACGAGTTAAAGCCGAATGCGGTCGCGCAAAGCGCGCAGACGGGAGATGCGCCCGTGCCCCCGCCGGTGCAAGTCAATGAGATTCAGCAGCCCCCGCCGGCGTCCTCCGGCCAGGTGGCGAACGCCAACGATTCTGCGGCGACTTCCAGTTCCGCCTCCAACTTAGCCAGCGATCAGGACATTTCCAGCAGCAAGAAAAAGAAAAAGACAGGATTGAAGAGGATTATTTCGTTCTAAGATGGCAACGCGAGTTGGTCACTTCTCAGTAAGCGGTTCATCATAGTTTTCCTGCTATCGTCTCCGCCGGTTGGCTTCCCGAATTGCAGTCAATACCTGTCCCCGGTAGGTGCTGACCAGTGGTAACGTGTTACCTGACCTTGGATCGTTGACTTACTCCCACGGGCAGGTTACCTTCGCGATATCTACCCTGATCAGAGGAATTTCTTGGCCCGGAAGATACTGCTTGCCGACGACAGCGTGACCGCCCAAAACATGGGGCGCAAGATCCTCGCGGATGCGGGTTACGAGGTGATCGCCGTCAATAACGGCTCCGCCGCACTCAAGAAAATCGCAGAACTGAAACCTGACCTTGCCATCCTGGATGTATATATGCCGGGCTACAGCGGCCTGGAGGTGTGCCAGCGCCTCAAGGACTCGCCAGATACCGCTCGGATTCCGGTTTTGCTGACGGTCGGCAAGCTGGAGCCTTTCAAGCCCGAAGAAGCGCAACGCGTGCGGGCGGAAGGCTATATCGTCAAACCCTTCGAAGCCAGCGAGTTGTTGAGCGCGCTGTCAAAATTGGAAGATAAGGTGGTGCCCCGGGCCGAACCCTCCAAGCCCGGAAGATTTGCGCGGGCGATGGCTGCGGTTGAAGAAAGTAGCCGAGGCGATGCCGCGATCAAAGAAAATGGATGGAAGAACCGGATCGGTTTTCCTCATAAGAAAACGGAAGCAGAACAAAAGGTCGCGGACGAGAAGGTTGCGGATGAGTCTCTTATTTATAACTCACTGAATCGGGACCTCCGTACAGTGGTGGAAACCACGGCGCAGAAGACCGCGGAGATGAAGCAGCAACTGTCCGCGGACGCCGAGGAAACAAGCGTAGACGTGGCAGCGCTGGCGCCTTCGAGCTTGCCAAGCGATGTTACTCCGGAAGAGGTTGCGGCCATAGCGGCAGCGGTCGCGAAGATGCAGATGGCTGCGGCCGCGGCACTCGAGCACGATCAGCGTGCTGAAGCGGCGAGTCAGGCCGAACTCGTTCCCGAAAATAAAGTTGAAGCTAAGACTCCGGCGGTACAGATTTACGATGACGGTGCTTGGGCCGCCAGGCAAGGGGAGAAGGCGGTTTCAGACGAAAGCTCAGAAGGGAGCAAACAGGAGAGCAGGCTCTCTGAATTGGCAGCGCCCGGGGTCGAACTTCCGCGAAATGGCCACGAGAGACTAGAGCAGGAAAGAACAGAACAGGAAAAATCTGATCAACAAAGATCTGACCAACTCAGACCTGACCAACAAAGATCGGAAAGAGATGACGCGAACGACCTGCCCGTGACCATGGCGGCCACGGCTGAATCTGTTGCGGCCGCGAGCTTAGGTGTATCCCGTTGGACAGCGGTGGCGGTTGCCCTGGATACCCAAGAAGCAGGGTTATCGCTGGAGCAGGAAATGCAGAATGCATACGCGGCCGCGGAACCCTACCTGGCAGCCGTAGCAACCGTGGAGGAGGATCGATCCACATCTGTCGCGTATTCATCCCCTCCTGCAGAATCCGCAGTGCAAGACCAAGTTGCAGCAATTTCGAATCCGGTTCCAGAACCCACTCCCGCCCCTGAGCCTGTCACAATTGCTGCGCCGGCAGAATCTGAATCGTCGCCTTTCGCGCAGTCAGAGGCGACGACTCCCGCCTCTTCTTTGTCCACCACTGGTTTGTCCAGTACTGAGAGACCCAGCATCGAAGAGTCTCCGATCACCACAATGCCGCAGTCTGAGACCGCCACCGTCACATCAGAGTCAGCGCCGTCAGAGAAAATCCCGACCGCCGATTTCAGCGAGCCGAATCCGGTGCCAGTCGACGCGATCCAGAACCCAGACCCTGCCAACGCAGTATCTGAGGAAATAATCTCTGCCAACAAACCGCTTGCTGACCTGGCGGCAGAACCGCAACCTGCCGAAGTGTGCTCGGATTCCCCACAGGAATTGCCGTTAGCCCCCGTAACTGAAGTTGTAGAAGCATTACCTTCGAGGGCTTACGCCTCCTTGGCGCGCGCGGTCGAAACGGAGACTGTCGAATCAGAGGCAGAACAGGATAAGGAACCGAAACTGGACACCGAAATCCTGAAGAGCACTGCGGCCGCATGGGCGACTTGGCGTCAAATTCGCGATACCAGCAAAGGCCCGGAAGTAGCGCAGGCCGATCCCACGGAAACTCGGTCCACGGACTGCGGAGCGTCCCAGTCAGCTTCGCAAGAGACCGCGGCCGCAGTGGCCGCTGGAGCAGAACACTCCTTGCCAGCCTCCACAGCCGCCGAAACGAGCCGCAACTCCTCCGATGTCGCGAGCATCGTGGACAGCGTTCTCGCCGATCTTCGCCCCAAGCTCATGGAAGAGATTTCCCGTAAGATGGCCCAGAAAAAGTAGGGCTACGCTTTTACACCTACGCGCGCGAAATAGCTCACCTGTGGTATTGCAACCTTCCTTACATTCTGAGTACCATTCCTGCTATCCGCGTTAGCCTGGAGTGCTGTGCGTTCATGAGCGACCTGACTGTCTCGCACTACCGCGTCCTGGAAAAATTGGGCGCGGGCGGTATGGGAGTCGTATACAAGGCCGAGGACATTCGTCTGGGCCGCATGGTCGCTCTGAAGTTCCTTCCAGAAAACTCTGCAGTCGACGCGCACGCGCTCGAGCGTTTCAAACGCGAGGCCCGCACCGCCTCAGCGCTCGATCATCCCAATATCTGCACCATCTATGAAATCGATGAAGATAAGGGACGCCCCTTCATCGCCATGCAACTGCTCGAAGGGCAAACCTTGCGCGATCGCATCGGGGACCAGCCGGTTCCGCTGCCTATCTTGCTCGACTGGGGATTGCAGATCGCGGACGCCCTGCAAGCCGCGCATGCCAAAGGCATCATGCACCGCGACATCAAGCCCGCAAACATTTTTATCACCACGCGGGATCAGGCGAAGATCCTCGACTTCGGTCTGGCCAAACTCACGCTGCCGGATTTAGCCAGTTCCAGCAGCAGCCCCACCATGTCGATGAGCGCTCAACTCACGCACACCGGCGCGGCCATCGGCACGGTGGCTTATATGTCGCCGGAGCAAGCGCGCGGCGAGCCGCTCGACGTCCGCACCGATATTTTCTCGTTCGGCGTGCTGCTCTATGAGATGGCCACGGGCAAGCAGGCATTTTCCGGACCCACATGGGCGGTGACTGTGCACGCGATTTTGGGCCAGGCGCCGCTTTCGCTGAACGAGTCCATGCCCGGACTCCCGCACCGTTTGCAGGAAATCATCGACAAGGCGCTGGTTAAGAATCGGGAACTGCGCTACCAGAGCGCGGCGGAGATTCACGCCGACCTGCTGCAGTTGAAACGCGACGTCGATGCGGGAAAGAATCTTAAATCGGCGCGCGTGGCCGCAGTTTGGTCTCCGAAGAGAAAGTTGCGGTTAGGGGCGACGGCTGCGATCTTGCTGGCGATCGTTGTGGTTGGCGCGTTTGCACCGCGGCTAATGCGCCGCTTCGCGGCTACCGCCAGAGGATCGGCGTTGCTGCAGCCGGCTTCTTTGGTTCCCGAAAAAAAGAGTATTGCAATCATGCCCTTAGCCGCTATTGCCGACGATCCGAAACTAACCGCATTCGGCAAAGGGCTGCTTGAGGATGTTGCGGCCAAGCTTTCGCAGTTGAGCGCGAATCACGACCTGGAAATTATTTCCCCGCGTGCCCTCGAGGATAAGAAAATCGCCACGCTCGCGGACGCAAAAAAAGAGTTCGGCGCCAACCTTGGCCTGACCGTCTCACTGAAGCAAGATGGCGACCTGATGCGCGCCGCCTATAACCTGATCGACACCAGCACCGACAAGAACCTGGCTGGCGACGCAATCACCGCGCCGGTTTCCGACCTGTTCACGATCGAAGACAAACTCACCAGCGGCGTAGCTGACGCCCTGCACATCAACCTGCGCACCGAGGAACGGCAAGCCCTCGGCGCCCATTCCACCACCTTGCCTGAGGCGTATCAATATTTTGTCCAGGGAGTGGGTTATCTGCGACTCAGAGCTCAGCGCGAAGCGCTGACCAGTGCCGAAACTGTTTTCAAACAGGCTCTCAAGATCGATCCTAATTATGGCCCGGCGGAAGCCGGCCTTGGCGAGACGTATTGGTATCTATACGACACGACCAAACAGAAGCGATGGATCGAGCCGGCGCAGCAAGCTTGTTCGAAGGCGATCGATTTGGGAAATGCAGGCGCCGAAGGTCACATGTGTTTGGGAACGATTGAAAATGGCACAGGCGAATTTGAAAAGGCCGCTGAACAGTTCCAGCAAGCTGTGCAACTCGATCCGGTCAACGACGACGCATATGTCAAGCTAGCCAAGGCTTACCAGAACCTCAACCAGTTGGACAAAGCCGAGGAGACTTACAAACGGAGGATCAGTCTTCGCCCGGAGTACTGGCGAGGATACAGTGCCCTAGGAACGTTCTACTTCGCGCAGGCGGAATACGACAAAGCACAGGCAATGTTTGAGAAATCCGTATCCCTGAAGCCGGACAGCTACAAGGATTACAGCAACCTCGGTGCGGTCCTGCTCTACGAGGGCAGGAACGAAGATGCGACTCGCGCGTTGGAAAAATCAATTGGGATCCGGCCTTCTTACATGGCGTATGAAAACCTCGGCGCCGCGTACCTGGGGCTGCGGAAATTCGATCAGGCGGCACGGAATACGCAGGAAGCACTCAAGCTTAATGACAGCGATTACCAGACATGGGGAAACTTGGGCGACGCCTATTACTACGGCGGCAATAAGTCATCGGGAATGGATTCCTACAAGAAGGCAATTTCCATGGCCGAGCAGCGGCTGAAAGTCAACCCTCGCGACACGGACGTTCTAAGCGACCTGGCCCGGTATTGGGCCATGTTGGGAGACCGTAGCAAAGCCCTCGATTATCTGGATCGTTCCCTGGTCGGGACGAACGACAAAGAGTTGCTTTTTGCCGCCGCCTTGGTGTACAACCAGTTGCGCGAAACTGGGCCTGCCTTGGAGTGGTTGAGCAAGGCTCTGGCTGCGGGGTACTCAAGGTCGGTAGTCACCGGAACGCCGGATTTCGATAATCTGCACGACAACCCCCGCTACCAGGCTTTGATGCAGCAGAAGTAAGAAATCAAATCAGGCCTTCACAGGAGGTTCACATGGCAACAATCAATCTAACCACCGCAACCGTCTCAGGAGACCTCAAAGATACACACACTTTCGAGTTTACAATCTCCTCCGCCCAAGAGAATGACGTTACGATCACTGGGAAGGACGAGGCGGGGGCCACAGATTCGTGGTTCACCCCGAACCCCGCCACAATAACCAAGGGGAACACAAGCGTCACGGTGACGGCAGCGCAAATAACCCCAATAGGACAGTATGTCACCTATATCGTCGGCGGCATGAACGTTAACGACGCCGCGCACGTCGTGGTCGGCGACTCGATGCCAGGACTCGAGAGACGCGAGAGAAAGGCCAGCTAGTCTCAAGGCTTTCCGGGTAGTCAAGCCAAGCCTTGGCTGCACATATTCGAAGGCAGTGCTCAGTAAAGTTCGGTATCTCGAAAGGTTCGGTATTGGAAGTGAAAATTTCGAAAATCGCACAACCTTAAGGAGGTTTGTATGGGATCAGTCAATGTGACCGCGGGAACTTCCTCAGGAAGTTTCACTGTTGATGAGAATTTCACATTTACAATCTCGTCCGCTATGACGGGCGACGTCAAGATATATGGAAGGAGCGCGCAGGGAGGCTCAACTGCGTGGTTCAGCCCAGATCCCGCTACCATAACCGCCGGCTCGACCAGTGTCACGGTAGAGGCAGAGCAGATCAGTCCAGCGGGATCTTACTTCACCTACATTGTTCAGGGCATGATCGTTAACAGCGCTGCGCACGTCGTGGTCGGCGACTCGATGCCAGCACGCGAACGCGAGAAAAAGGCCAGCTAGGCCCAAGGCTGAGAGGTAAGGCAATTAACCCTGATGGTCCCCCGTCCAAGCTTCGCCTGGGCGGGGAGTCGATGTTCATCCGTCATAAACTTCGGTTCTACATCCGCGAGTTTGACCCTTCTTTTCTCTGACCTGTAAGATCAAAAGTTCATCCTTCTGCTGCGAAAACTGCCGGGCGGTGCCCGGCTGGACAGCCGGGGGCGGCTGTCCCCACAAAAGTTACAGCACACGCTCATGCCCCATGAACTGCCAAAATCCTACGAGCCGGGCGCGATTGAAACGCGTTGGGCGGAATACTGGGTTAAAGAGAAACTCTTTTCTGTGTCCACTCCGCCAGCGGGGCAGGCGCGTCCGGTATTTACCTTGTTATTGCCGCCGCCTAACGTGACTGGCCGCCTGCACATGGGCCACATGCTCAACCAGACCCAGATGGATATCATCGTGCGCTGGCATCGCATGCGCGGCTTTATCACGCTGTGGTTGCCGGGGACCGACCATGCCGGCATCGCTACGCAGATGATGGTCGAGCGGCAACTCGCCAAAGAAGGCAAGAAGCGCCGCGATCTGGGTCGCGAGAAATTTATCGAGCGCGTGTGGGAGTGGAAAAAGCTCTACGGCGGCGCGATTTTCGAGCAGATGAAACGGCTCGGCGCCTCCGTCGATTGGGGCCGCGAATACTTCACCATGGACGAGAATCTTTCGCACGCGGTCCGCGAAGTATTCGTCCGGCTGTATGAAGAAGGCCTGATCTATCGCGGCAAATATATCGTGAACTGGTGTCCACGATGCGAGACGGCGATCTCCGATCTCGAAGTAAAACACGAAGACGTGGCGGGAAAGTTGTGGGAGATTCGCTACCCAGTTGTGGGAACGGATGAGTTCATCACCGTTGCTACGACGCGGCCGGAAACGATGCTCGGCGACACGGCGATTGCGGTGAATGCGAAGGACGAACGCTATACGCATCTGCACGGTAAGAAAGCTCTTCTGCCCCTGATGAATCGCGAGATCCCTATCATTACGGATGAACTTGCTCAGCCGGAGTTCGGCACCGGCGCGGTAAAGGTCACACCGGCCCACGATCCGAACGATTTTCAGGCGGGAAAGCGCCACAACCTGCCGCAGGTCGACGTAATGGATGAGCACGCGCACATGAACCAGAACGCCGGCCGCTTTATGGGGTTAGACCGATACGAAGCGCGCAAACGTGTGCTCGCCGATTTGCAGGAGCAGGGATTTCTCGCAAGAGAAAAAGATTACACTCTGGCGCTGGGAAAGTGCGATCGCTGTGGGACGGTGGTTGAGCCGCGCCTGTCGGAGCAGTGGTTTATCAAGATCAAGCCGCTCGCGCAGAAGGCGATCGAAGCGGTCGAGAGCGGCGAGATCACGATTGTCCCGGAGAACTACAAACAGATTTATCTGAACTGGATGAACAACATCTACGACTGGTGCATCTCGCGCCAGTTGTGGTGGGGACATCGCATTCCGGCGTGGACGTGTGACAACTGCAAGCATGTGATCGTGGCGCGCGAAGCTCCGCTGACGTGCACCAAATGCGGTAGCACTAAGCTGGAGCAGGTTTCCGATGTGCTCGACACGTGGTTCTCGTCGGGACTGCTGCCGTTCACAACTTTGGGCTGGCCGGAAAAGACGCGCGATCAGACGGTTTTCTATCCCACAACGTTGCTGATCACCGCGTACGAAATTCTGTTCTTCTGGGTAGCGCGCATGATCATGTTCGGCTGCCACTTCATGCAGGAGCACGAGCAGGATCCGGCAATTAAACGAGCGAGCGGCTGGGCGGACAAGAAGAATGACAGCGTGCCCTTCCGGCAGGTTTATATTCACGCGCTGGTCCGCGACGCCGAGCGGCAGAAAATGTCAAAAACCAAGGGCAACGTCGTTGATCCGCTGGAAGTCATCGAACGTTTTGGAACGGATGCGACTCGTTTTACTCTGGCAGCCATGGCCGCGCCAGGAACCGACATCGCATTCAACGAGAGCCGGACCGAGGGTTATCGCGCCTTCGCCAATAAAATCTGGAATGCCGCCAGATTCATGTTCATGAACGTAGACCGGCTAGGCTTTGTGTGGGGACAGCCGCCCTCGCCTGCCCTGAGCGAAGCCGAAGGGGCTGTCCAGCCGGGACAAAGTCCCGGCAGTTCTCGCCCGGCCGCAGGCATTGTCGGCTTTCACGCAGCCACTCTCGAAGATCGCTGGATTCTCTCGCGCTTCAATCGGGTGACGGAAGAAGTAAACGATGCCCTCGAGACCTACCGTTTCCACGAAGCCGCCAATCGCATCTATGATTTCTTCTGGGGCGAGTTCTGTGACTGGTATCTCGAACTGATCAAACCGCGGCTGTTAACGATCGACTTGGCAGACAAGCGGAAGCAACTTCTGGCTCAGATAGAAGAGCACCGGAATAAGCTGGACGCTATCCGAAAGGAACCGGGGGTAGAGGAAACTCTCGCCAAACTCCAAAAGCTGCAGCAAGCCGAAACTGCCAGCGTGCGGCGCGTGTTGGGGATTGAGCAATTCGCTTGGGAACGCGGGACCAAAGGTTTCGATCTAGCTGAGGTGCGCAGACGATTCGACTCGGAGAACATTGCGGATAGGCAGACAGCGCATGCTGCTTGCGGTAATCTGGTCAGCCTGTTCGACGCCTCCCTGCGGCTTCTGCATCCCGTGATGCCGTTTATTACGGAAGAGATCTGGCAGGCAATTTATGAAGGTCGGCCACCGCGGAAGTCGATTGCCTTGACACCATATCCGCAGGCGGACGAGAAGCAGATTGATCTCACTGCCGAGACCGAGATGGCGATTTTGCAGGACTTAATCGTCAACGTGAGAAATGTGCGGGCGGAATTGAAGATCGAACCCAAGGTAAGAGTTCCCATCGAGGTATTTGCGCATGAGCCTGAGATAAGAGCGATGATCGAGCAGAATCGCGCGGCGGTGGAGCGACTCGCAAATGTCGAGAAGATAACATTCTTAGAGGGCTCGCTGGCTAAGTTGGCCGGTGCACGCAGCACCGCGCGCTTTGAAGTTCACGTAGTCTACGAAAGAAAGATTGATGTCGGCGCCGAGCGCGACCGTCTGAAGAGAGAATTGGAGAAGCTCGAAAAAGAATTCGCCAACAATCAGCGGCAATTAAATAACGAGCAATTCCTTGCGAAGGCGCCGGAGAAAATAATCGAGGGACTTCGCCGGCGCGAGCAGGAACTAGTCGGTCTGCTTGAAAAGCTAAAGCGTCAGTTAGACGAATTGAATGGTCCAGGAACCAATAGCTGAGAACTGGCCACTGATCACTGGCCCCTGGCCACTGTTTTATGGACTTTAACAGCCGACGCATCACGGCGATTCTGGAGAACGCGCTGCTCGAAGACCGGGCCACGCGCGATGCCACGAGCTACGCCTGTATCGATCCCAACCAGCGGGCATCGGCGACCATCCTGGCGAAGCAAGATTGCATTCTCGCCGGTATCGGTTGCGTGGGGCGCATCCTCGATGTTTACGCCGCGCTCGATGGCGCCGTGACTTCGCACTACGAAGTGACCACGCATCCCGAAATTTTTGACGGTGTACGGCTGCGCAAAGGCCAGTCGGTTGCCGTGATCCGGCACAATGCGCGGGTGATTCTTTCATGTGAGCGGGTGATCCTGAATTTTGTGCAACGCATGAGCGGAATCGCCACCCTCACGCGGAAGTTTGTGGACGCTGCTTCCGGCACAAAAGCGCGGATTCTCGATACGCGCAAGACCGCGCCGGGGCTGCGGGTGATCGACAAGTATGCTGTGCGCTGCGGCGGCGGACAGAATCACCGCCTCGATCTCTCCGACGGAGTGCTGATCAAGAATAATCACATCGCCCTTGCTGGCGGAGTCGCGCAAGCTTTGGAGCGCGCCATCCGCAACCGGCGTGGTTCGCAGCCCATCGAGGTGGAAGTGCGCACCCTCGGCGAACTGGAAGATGCCCTGAGCAATGGAGCGGAAGCGATTCTGCTGGACAACATGCCGACAGAAGACGTCCGCCGCGCGGTGGAGCGTTGTGCGAAACTTGAACATCCCATCCCGTTGGAGTGCTCGGGCGGAATCCGTCTGGAAAATGTTCGTGCCTACGCTGAGACCGGCGTCGATTTCATTTCAGTTGGCCTGCTCACCCACTCGCCGCAGGCTGTGGATATGAGCCTGCGGGTCGTGCCCGCCTGAGCCTGCTTTCCCCTTGTCCTCGCCCGGACCGGTACACGTCACGGCCCAGGGCCACGGCTACTTGTTCTTCAGATCGAAGGCCGTTGCATGCCTCGGCTGGTATAGGCCCAGCTCACCGCCGCTGGGCAGACGCAACGTGGTCTTGCTTCCCCATCCCGCGTTCTCGACCGGCGAACAGCTTATCTTTTTTGCTTGCAGTTTCTTAATCTCGGCTTTGAGATCGTCGCACATTAGGTAAAACTCGGCGCCAATGTGCGAATGCGCGCCACCACTTTGCTGCTGGCTCTCGCCTTCGACGGGATGAATTCCAGCCTCGGCGGGAGGCAGGGCAAAGATTAGCCAGCCTTCGCCCGCGTCGACCGATTTGAATCCCAGAACGTCGCGGAAGAAAGTGCGGTCTGCCTCTGCGTTTCTGCTGTAGAAGAGGATGTGTGCTCCGGTAATCATGCTGGCAAGTCTATCAGTCCTGCGAAAGGTGGGGTAGTCGTCATTGTTGTTTCCTGCTGATTCCCGCATAATTCCTGCATGAAGAAGGACGCGACACCTCGCAGGGGCAAACCTTCGCGAGGCTACGCGCCGGTTGCCCAGGAACGAGCGGTCGACGTTCGCCTGGGCCGCATCGTGCGCTTGTTGATGGAGCACGCCACCGTGGTGGTAAGCGGGACGAAGATCGCACGGGAGATTTCTTCGAACCGCTCCGAAGTCTGGCGGCTGATACAGCAGTTGCGCGGCCTGGGTGTGGATGTGGCGGGACATCCGGCAACGGGATATCAACTGAAATCGGTTCCGGATCTGCTGCTACCTGAAATTCTAGGGCCGTTGCTTCGCGGCACCATCTTCGACGCTCATCTTCATCATTTCTACAAGATCGGCTCGACCAACACAGCGGCGATGGCGGCGGCCGCGGCGGGCATCGCCGAGGGTAGCGTGTTTCTTGCCGAGGAGCAGACTGCGGGGCGCGGGCGCGGATCGAATTCCTGGGAGTCGGCGCGCTCGGCTGGGATTTACTGTTCGGTGGTGCTGCGGCCTCCGCTGTCGCCTTCCGAGGTACTGGTGCTGGCGCTGGCGGCAGGATTGGCGGTGCGCGCGGCCATCGCTCAAGTTGACTCGCGCGTGAATACTGACTTGAAATGGCCCAACGATGTGCAGATCGAGGGGAAAAAAGTTTGCGGCATTCTCACCGAAATGAACTCCGAAGCCACCCAGGTGCGCCATGTCGTGGTGGGCATTGGCATCAACGTGAACCAAGCAAACTTCCCCAAGGAACTGGAGGGCGAGGCGATCTCGCTGCGGCTGGCGACGGGCAGCGAATGGTCGCGAGTGGAAGTGGCGGCCGCTTTGTTAAAATCGCTCGACCAGGAATATCGTCTGCTGATCGAAGAACCGGACGCGCGCCAGTCGATTCTGCAACGCTTCGCCCGGCAATCGTCGTGGGTGCGTGGCAAGCAGATTCGCATCGAAGACAGCGGACCGATAGTCGAAGGAACCACCGAGGGTCTGGATGAGCGCGGTTTTCTGCAAGTTCGCACTGCGCACGGCTTGCAAACGGTTTTGAGCGGAACAGTGAGAGAAAGATGAAACGCCAGCATTTGGCACTCGGCATTTAGCCAACAAGAAACCGTTGCTGACTGCCAAATGTTGAGTGCCAGTAGCCGAGTTCCCGAGACACACAATCATGCTTTTCGTTCTTGATGTCGGCAACACGAACACGGTGCTTGGAGTCTTTGCCCGAGTCGCGAAGGTGCATCCCGACGGAGACGCCCAAGGCCCTCCGCGCTATGAGCGACTGGTGGCTAACTGGCGCGTTGCGACGCGTCAGGGCAGCACGGTGGACGAGTACGGCGTCTTATTTCGCAATTTGTTTTCCATGGCGAGCCTGGAGGCTTCGGGGATTCACGGCATCGTGATTTCCTCGGTCGTCCCCCCGCTGGATCCCGTGCTGCGGCAGGTTTGTGAGCGCTACTTCAATACCAAACCACTGTTGATCGAACCGGGCGTGAAAACCGGAATGCCCGTGCACTACGACAATCCTGCCGAAGTTGGCGCGGACCGCATCGTGAATGCCGTTGCCGCTTTTGAAAAGTACGGCGGCCCATGTGTGATTGTCGACTTCGGCACTGCCACAACGTTCGATTGCGTTTCCGCGAAGGGCGAGTATCTGGGCGGAGTGATTTGTCCCGGCATCGGCATCTCCGCCGACGCTCTCTTTCAGCGCACCGCGCGCCTGCCGCGGGTTGAGATCCGCAAGCCCGCACGCGTGATCGGAACGAACACGGTGGGCAGCCTGCAGTCCGGACTTTACTATGGTTATCTGGGGCTGGTTGACGGCATTCTCGAATTGCTGCTCGATGAATTGGGCAAGGAGACAGCCGTGATCGCCACGGGCGGCCTCGGGCCGATGATTGGTACGGGATCGAAATACATTAAGAATGTGGATGATTTTCTTACGCTGGAAGGCCTGCGAATTATCTGGGAGCGAAATGTGGCGGCGCGTCCCGGACTCACGCCCAAGGCCGCACAAGTGCCCACCAGAGAGAAGGGCGTCGGCAGTGGGCGTACCTCTTCGAATCCCCGGTCTACCCGCTGAATCCGCTGTGGAAGATCAATTCAATTACTTCTGCTATTTCACCGAAATTGAGGAGCAGTTCTTGCGTCGGCGCGGCGGTGGATTGCTGCTGACCACGTTGGATTGGGCGTTGATCGAGACTTGGAAGGACGCGGGCATTCCCCTCGAGGCTGCGCTGCGCGGCATCGATGCTGCCTTTGATCGCTACGATCAGCGTCCCTCAAAGAGTAAGAAGGTAAACAGCCTGGCTTATTGTTCGCAGGAAGTTCTGGCGGCGGCGGAAGATATGAAGGAAGCAGCGGTGGGCGCCGCACCTGGGGACCCGCCGACGAAGAAATCGGCCGCGCAGCAAGGGTTTGAGCCGGAAGCAATCGCAGCCTTTCTCCGCCGCAATGCGGATCTGCTGGAATCCGCGAAGCTTCCGAGCGTTGCGGGAATCTCTGTTCGTGCAGTTGCCGACGATTCCGCTGCGTCGCTGCGCAAGCTGGCGCAGGAAACCGAAGGCCAGAAAACATCTTCACGACTTGAAGACTTGGAGCGTTATCTCACAGTGCTTGAGGAAAAGCTTTTTGCCCTGCTGCTCGCAGCGACGCCCGACGAAGAAATTGTTACGGTGCGCGCCCAGGCTGATCGGGAGCTTGCGCCTTACCGCCGCAAGATGGCAGCGGCGCAGATCGAACAACTGCAAAAACAATACGTCCACAAGCGTCTTCTGGAAAAATACGGCGTGCCGCGCCTGAGCTTGTTTTATATGTGAAGGAAACGGGTGGAGCGGGCCTTCAGGCCGGCGCAAAAACCCAAACAAAAGAAATGGGCTTCAGTCCCATGATTTCAGCAAGATGATTCATTCTTTCGATGCACTGATTCTCGGCGGCGGCGCGGCAGGATTGATGTGCGCCATTGAAGCCGGCAAGCGCGGCCGCCGAGTCGCCGTGCTCGAGCGCTCGGACAAGATGGGCAAGAAGATTTTGATCTCGGGGGGCGGACGCTGCAACTTCACCAACCTCTACTGTCAGCCTGAAAATTTTATCTCGGCGAATCCGCACTTTGCCAAGTCAGCACTGGCGCGCTATACGCCCGACGATTTCATTGCCCTCGTGAAAAAGCACGGCATTCCCTATCGTGAGAAAAAGCTAGGCCAACTTTTCTGTGACCGTTCGGCGCGCGACGTTCTGGGAATGCTCGAAGCCGAATGCAAAGATGCGGGGGTCAGCTTCTTCCTTGACACGAAGATTCACCAGGTTGTGCGCACGAGCGAGTTTGTCGTGTGCGCGGAGAATGCGGAATTCCGTGCCGCAGCCTTGGTCGTTGCCACCGGAGGCCTTTCTATCCCGAAGATCGGCGCCACCTCATTCGGATATGACCTGGCGCGGCAGTTCGCCATTGCAATCCGCGATCCTTGGCCGGGACTTGTGCCGCTCGTGCTTACGGACGACGATTGTTCGCGCTACTGCGATCTCGCCGGAGTTTCAGCCGATGTAATCGCATCATGTGGCGGGCAGCAGTTCCACGAGAAGATGCTGATCACGCATCGCGGCCTGAGTGGTCCCGCCATCCTGCAGATTTCTTCGTATTGGAAAAAGCCGCAGCCCATCCTGATCGATCTCGCACCCGGCAGCGAAGTTACCACTGCGTTTAGCGATTCCAAAACGCCGAGAAACCTGGCCGCACTTCGAGCAGAATTGCGAAAACATCTTCCTCACCGTCTCGCGGATCGATGGCTCGATTTTCATGCGCCAACGTCCTGGACGAATCACGCTCTCGATGATTTTGAAAAGCAGGCGCATGCGTGGTCCATCTCGCCATCGGGAACCGAAGGCTACGAGAAAGCCGAGGTGACGGCAGGTGGCATTGACACTAACGAGCTCTCAGCCAAGACCATGGAGAGCCGAAAAGTCCCCGGCCTCTTCTTCATCGGCGAAGTCGTGGACGTGACCGGCCATCTCGGCGGTTTCAATTTTCAATGGGCGTGGGCCTCGGGCGCAGCGGCGGGTCGAGCGCTGTGACAGAGAATCCAAGTAGGTAGTGTAGCCGCCTGATTTCGTCAGTTATACTGCATCGTCCGTGCACTGATTCAGCAATTTCCATATCGAATGACGAAGTACACAGAAATCAAGGATTTCAGGCTTCAGTCACGGGTCCGCACTCGCTATGCCAGCGAAATCAGTGCTCTTGAGACGCTGGGATTCCGCCACCTAGCATTCAAGCTGGAAGCGCGCGCTCCGTTCTCAGCTCTCGCGTACCTCCCGCTGTTGCCCCTCATGCGTCGGGCAAAGGAAATTCTCGTTTTTCCTTTTCCGCTGCGTCTTGCCGCAGCCAATGTGCTCTTCATCCATCCGGAACCGCCCACGATCGCCACTTGCATGGGTCTGGGTGTGAAGTTTTACACAAACTTCTCTGACCGTTCTCTTTTGATCTCGTCTACTCTTCTGAGTCACGCTGCCCTTCAGGATCCAGGCATCCATAATCCAAATTCGCAAATAGTCAGGACTCCACCTTATAGGACGCTGGAGGAGGCCTGGTTGTCGCACATGAGCCAAATTGCTAGATTGGAAGCTACAGGCAAGAAAATCAGCAGCACAGGCTCATTTGCCGATTACGTTGAGATTTCTGAGCGTGAAGGAGCAGACCTCCGACGTGCGGAATCCGAGCTTCCGTGACGGTTCTTCTCACTTGGCGGTGAATCGCGACTGCACCAACTACAGCTCAGAGTCGACCTGTTAGATAAGCCTGAGCACTTTAGAAATCCGCAATCGGGTTTTGCTCCTCCCCCATGCCGTAGAATCAACTCTTGCTCCTAACCATTGAGAAGCTCATCTACGGCGGCGATGGACTCGCTCGTCTTCCTGCCGAATCGCCCAGTAATAAGGACCGTGGACGCGGTAAGGCCGTTTTCGTTCCCTTCGTGCTTGCCGGAGAGAAGGTCGAAGCTGCGCTTACTGAAGAAAAGCTTGGATTCGCCCGCGCACACGCCGGCACAATCGTGGAATCCTCGCCACACCGAGTCCAGCCCGCATGTCCTTACTATGCGCGCTGCGGCGGATGCCATTATCAGCACGCCAACTACGAGCACCAACTCGAAATCAAAAAAGAAATCCTGCGTGAAAACCTCCGGCGCATTGCCAAGCTCGAGCTGCAGTGCGAAATTCAGGTGCATCCCTCACCGCCCTGGAACTATCGCAATCGCTCGCGCTTGCAGGTGCGGACACGCCCGGAGTTTGCCGCCGGATATTTCAAATTCGCATCGCATGAGCTGCTTCCGGTTGACGAGTGCCCCATCAGTTCACCACTAATCAACCGCGGCATTGCCGCACTATGGCAAGCCGGACGGTCCGGCAAGGCGGTCGAAGGTGTGCTCGAGGCTGAGTTCTTCGCGAACTCCGACGACACGCAAGTCCTGCTCGAATTGTTATGCGCCCCTGAGGCACGACGCGCCCCCGTGCGAGCCTGGGCTGAAGATTTGTGCACGGCGATGCCAGAGATTGCGGGCATGGTGGCCTTGCGCGAGGTGCAAAAAGGCGTGCAGGAGCCGCTGGTCGCCGTTGGGGCATCACAGTTGATCTATAAGACCGAGAACGCAGCCTACCGCGTAGGGGATGGAGCCTTCTTCCAGACCAACCGTTTTCTCACCGGCGAATTAATCAAAATCGTTACGGCGGGCCGCTCCGGTGAGTTGGCTCTCGATCTCTACGCCGGCGTGGGACTGTTTTCCACAGCCTTGGCCTGTAGCTTCCGTCACATCATTTCCGTCGAGTCGTCACAGACAGCGGCCACCGACCTTCAATACAATCTGCCAGTCAATGGAAAGGCGGTTCGGGCCACAGCCGAGCAATACCTGAGTGAGTTCGGAGATCAGGGACGGCCTAGCGATACACTCCCCCAGTTGCTTCATCCCGACCTGATTGTGGTAGACCCACCTCGTAGCGGTTTAGGAGAGCGTGTGACGCGTTTGCTCGCAAGTGCAAACGCGCCACGCGTAACCTATGTCTCGTGTGATCCGTCGACCTTGGCTCGCGACTTGGTGCCGCTGGCGGCGTCCGGCTATCGGGTCGAAGAAGCGCATCTGATCGATTTGTTTCCTCAAACCTTTCATGTCGAGAGCGTCATGCAACTAGTGCGGTGATTCACAACAGTTTGGGGCGGCACAGCTATTCAGCGCTGCGATAGAGGGTGCTTTGCACGGCGGCTTTCGCCGTTGAGGTGAGCTCATTCTGCTCATAACGACCGACGCATGCCGCCCCTGCCTCTGATTGACCAACTCCGACCTTCGTCATTTCCTTCTGCATTCCAACTCAAGCCGGCGCGACAGCCGATGTTCTGGGCAGCCGTCGCCTATGCCACGGGCATAATTGCGGGCGCTCACCTATGGCGTCCGGCTTCTTGGTGGGTGACGGCCGGGATGGCATTTCTGGCGGCGGGGCTGTACTTCGTCAGCAAACGAAAATGGCTTGGCGCAGCGCTGGCTCTGGCTGTGTTCTTTCTCGCGGGAGCCCTGCATATACAGTTGCGAGGCCCGAGCAGTCCTCTCGACCGCAGCCTTCAACCGTTCTGCGATGGCCAGCAGGTCCTGATGACCGCGCACGTCACGCGAGAGGGAAGGTTGCGGGAGGGAAATCTGAACGAAGTCAGTCAGACCCTCGATGTAGAAACTGAAGAGATCATCGACGAATTTGGCAAGCGTATTCCGGTTGTTGCCGGCGTACGCCTCGGAATCTACAGCCTGAATGCGAACGGCTCAGCCCTCGTACCAACTGGAGCGCGGACCTCGCCCACGCTTCGCGTGCTCCGCTATGGCGAATGCATCCGCCTTCCAGTTAAGTTGAAGCTGCCGCGAAACTTCCGCAACCCGGGCGCCTTTGACTATCAGGGCTACCTTGCGGCAAAGGGTATTGCGGCTCTAGGATCCGCCCAAGCTGAGGATGTGCAAGTGCTGCCCGGCATCACCGGCAATCGAGTAGAACTCTGGCGAACCCGCATTCACTCTAGCATTATTGCCAAGGTTCATGCCCTATGGCCCCCGCCGCAAGCCGCGCTAATCGATGCCATGGTGATTGGTGAAGAGGCTTTTATCGACCGCGACACGCGAGCGGATTTCCAGCGCTCGGGCACTTATCACATCCTCGTGGTGTCCGGAATGAATGTGACCATCCTGGCGTTTGTAGTCTTCTGGACGCTGCGCCGCCTGCGCCTTTCCGACATTCCCGCAACTCTTCTGACGATTCTGTTCTGCGTTGCCTATGCGTTTCTCACGGAAGTGGGCGCACCCGTGTGGCGCGCGACGCTGATGTGCTCGATCTATCTCGGCACCCGCCTGCTATACCGTGATCGATGCATGGTGAACGCGCTCGGGACGGCCGCTCTCGGCGTGCTCGTATTTGATCCACGGCAACTCTTCACCGCCAGCTTTCAGATGACATTTGTTTGTGTGCTCATCGTAGCTGCGATCGGAATGCCGATCGTCGAGCGAACATCGCAAATTTACCGCCGGGCGCTGGCGGGCTGGGACGCGGAGGCTCCCGGACCGTCGTTGCCGCCGCGCGTCGGGCAGTTCCGAGTTGATCTGCGTTTGATCGCGGGTCGCCTCGGACGCTTTTTCGGCATGCCGTGGTCGTTGCGGCTGGTGCGGGGTATGACGATTGTTTCCCTGCGTGCGTTTGAGTTATTGCTGGTGTCGGCAATCATGCAAATGGGTTTGGCGCTGCCCATGGCGTATTACTTTCACCGCGCCACGACAATTGGCTTTCCCGCCAACATTGCTGTTGTTCCCCTCACGCAAGTTCTCATGCCCACCGCCGCGCTGACGGTCAGCCTGAGCTACATTTCTCCCCTGCTCGCAAAAGTTCCGGCGATGCTCACCAGCCTTGCGCTGCAAGGCATCACCGGCACGGTTCACGGCTTGGGAGGCTTGCGGCTGGCCGATTTTCGCGTCGCTACGCCGTCTCTGCTGATCATTTTCGCAGCTTCAACGGCCTTGATTCTCGCGATGATATTCGCCCGCAGGCGCGCGCTGCTCAGCGCCGCCGGACTTGCCGCACTTCTTCTGGCATCCTTGACGTTGGCATTCATCCCTCCAAAACCTAAAACGCGACAAGGAGTTTTGGAGGTAACTTCGATTGACGTCGGCGAAGGCGATGCCATCTTCCTAGTGATGCCGGAAGGCAAAACTTTGCTGATTGACGCCGGCGGGCCCATCTGGGGCGGCGGTTCGCAGTTTGATTTTGGCGAAGATGTTGTCGCGCCATATCTGTGGACGCGCGGCGTCTCCCGCCTTGATGCCGTGGCCATTTCACACGGACACTCTGACCACATCGGCGGCATGGCCTCAGTGCTGAAAGATTTCCGTCCGAAAGAATTATGGATCGGGTTGATTCCACCGAGCCGAGCTCTCGAAAGCTTAATCTCCGAGGCGCACGCTCTCGGAATCAAAGTTGTACGGCACTGGGAGGGAGACAAATTTGATCTCGGCGGAGCCCACGTCGATGTGCTTTTTCCACCGCAGGATTGGCCGGTCGGCCTCGAGCCCAAGAACAACGATTCCATGGTCCTGCAAGTCAGCTATGGTGCGACTTCCGTATTACTCGAGGGCGACGCTGAGAAAGCGGTCGAGCGCCGCATCGCGAGCCTGCACCATCCGCGTGCGGACCTGTTGAAGGTAGGGCATCATGGCAGCGCCACCTCCACCACGCCAGAAATTCTGGAGGCGGTGAAGCCGAGCTTTGCCGTGATCTCAGTCGGCTTTCGAACATCGTTTGGGCTGCCCAAACTCAGTGTCCTCAAGCGGCTGCAAGCCGCCGGCATTCACGTCTACCGCACCGACGTGAATGGCGCGGTAACTTTCTACCTCGATGGGCACACTGTTACACCTTGGTTGGCAACTCTTCAGTAGCATCGTCATCGTCATCGTCCGCGGTATCGCCAGGCAGGGAAACCTGCCGCGACTCTGCGATTAATTGCCGGGCCTTTTCGGCATCTTCTTCTCGCACCAGAATAATCATTCCACCCATACCCGGAAACGCGTCCTGCAGCAGACTTGCGGACGCAAGATCGTTTTCAATTCCAGCTGAGTCGAGCAACCCCTTCACCACCATCGCCTCCGGCTCCTGTTCGCTGTCGAAGACCTTCACCAGTTTCTCGTTGGGATCGGGCCGACGTTTTTCTTCCGTCGCATTGAGCTGCTCTGCCATAGAATCTCCTCTTCTAGAAACCCGCACTCAGACTTTCCACTCTGCGATTCTAACGCTTCTTGTTCACCAGTGACATTCAGCAGATGAGCTTTCCAGCCTTCAAGGTTGCAACTGACGCGTGGGCTCGAGGACCAGCACTTTCGGGCTGTTTGCTTTTTCTTAAGAACGGCGCAGAATGCTGGAAAACGGGCGCATCGCCGCGCCCAGTCGCAACATCCAAAATTGTGACATTCGCTGGGGTATTATGGTACCAAAAGGGGTGAGCATGAATATTGGGGAACCGGTAGACCATGAGAAGAACTTGCATTTGGCAGGACAGAACGCGACCGACTCCGAGGACGAGGCTCGCTTGATTAGACGCCTGCAAGTGATGATGAGCATGGTGAGTTCCGTGATCAGCCAGGACCCCAGCCTTACCGTCGAAGAAGCCTCGGAACTTGCGGCGGGAGCCAAGCGCGCCGCGCTGGCGATGTTCCCCGATAAAGAACTCGCCTACGATCTGCTTTACAAGCCGCGTCTGCAACGCCTGATGCGAGAACGCTTTCGTTTGCAGTGAAAAGAGCCTGTCATCCTGAGTCGCGCTTTTTGCGCGGCGAATGATCCGGGCGAGCCGCGCGATGTGGCGCAGCCTGCCCTGAGAGAGCGGAAGCGACCGAAGGGTTCTTAGCGCCACAATCCACGCGCGTTCGGATCGCAACCTTATCAATCACTCGTCAACCACAGAATTCCGCAGGGTTCCCACGCCCTCCACGCTGATTTCCATGACATCTCCAGCCACCACTGGCCCCACGCCCGCGGGCGTCCCTGTCGCAATCAGATCTCCCGGCAGCAGCGACATCGCCTGCGAGATGTAACGAATCACGACATCCAGCGGAAAAATAAACTCCCGCGTATTGCCCGATTGCCGCACTTCCCCATTCACTCTTGTCTCCACGCCCACTCCGGCCCAAGGATCAAGCCCATCCGCCACCACCGGTCCGACCGGACATGACGTATCGAAACCCTTGGCACGTGCCCATTGATCGTCTTTCCTCTGGATGTCGCGCAGCGACATGTCATTTAGGCACGTATAGCCGAGGATGTACGGCCGCACATCTTCATCATCCGCTAGTAAATGGCAAGTTTTCCCGATCACCACGCAAAGCTCGCCTTCAAAATCCACGCGCTGCGAAATCTTTGGCCTTTTCACCACCCCGCCAGGCGCCAGCAGCGCGGAGTTCGGCTTGAAGAAGAGCAGGGGCTCCGTCGGTACCTCACTGCCCAACTCCGCGGCGTGTTCCCGATAATTTCTCCCCACACAAACAATTTTTGTCGGGCGCACCGGAGACAGCAACTCAGCTTCTTCCAATGCCATCGGGTCAATCCGGCGGGTACGCAACCCTTCCACATCGCCATCAGATTCTTCTGGAGGAGTTAAAAGAATTCGCAGGATTGAATCGCGTCCCGCGACCGGCTCGACTAAGCCATAGTGAGCCTGCCCGTTCAGTTGAAATCGGCAATATTTCATCGCAAATCTATCTAACCACGAGAGAGAGAAATCAGGGGAAAATGTTTATAACTTTGGCGTCATCCCGAGCGGAGCCGTTCTTCAGGCGGAGAGAGGGATCTCGCGCGCATCACCGCCCCGCGGGAATCCTACGTCTATGTCGAACACGGAACGTGTTTGCTATACCCGCTGAACTCCTCCCAAACCTAGCAGTGCCTTCACAATCTGTCCCGACCACTGTGCAATCTGATCGTCGCGCAGCGTGCCGTCATCTGACTGCAACCTGGCCCGCAAAAGAATCGAATACTTTCCCGCTTCAATTGACCCGCCGCGAAAAATCTCCACTGGTTTGAATTCTCGAAGCTCTGGCAGTCGAAGCCCCATCACGGCTCGCCGCATCGCCTCAAACTCCACTTCATCGCGAAACACAAACGAAAAATCGCGCTCGACTGCGGGATACTTCGCCAGTGGCACAAACCTCACCGGCCGCAGACCGCGCGTGTGTAGTTGCTCCAGATCAAGCTCTGCCAGAAAAACATCCTGCCGTAGCTTGCGAGTCGCTTTGATGTCTTCGGCAATCTGACCGAATTGCGCTACCACCATCCCATCCATCACCGCCCGCGCCGAGCGGCCTGGATGAAAATACTCCGCGGTCTCCCGATCGAAACTCAACTCGCTGCCGGCAAATGGAGCGAGCAGATTCTCCACATCTCCCTTGAACGAGCGAAACGCCTCGGCGCTCGCGGCGTGGTCGCCCTTGCTCACATCCAGCAAACCATCTACGGGCAGAGCCCTTTTCACCGCCGCGAGCGTTGCCCCAAGACAGGCGCGTGCGGGCTCAAACCGCTCTCCACCGCGCATTTCGTATACGTAGCTCATTTCGAAGAGCCGCACATTTTCGGAGTCACGGTTCAGATTCCACGCCAACATATCCAGCATGCCGGGAGCCATCGAAGTCCGCATCACCGAAGCCTCTTCGCTTAGCGGATTCTCTAGCTCCAGCACCGAGGCAGAGGAGAACCTTTCCGCATCCGTATGCGAAATGAACGTCAGTGAAACAGCCTCGTCGTAGCCCAGCGCCAGCGCACGCCGGAGTAAAGTCGCGTCCATGGCGGCGTGCGGCAGTTCCACCACCGCTCCGCTGTAGGCCGGCAAAGTATTCTCGAATTTGTCATAGCCGTGCAGCCGCGCGATTTCCTCGATTACATCGATCTCGCGCTCCACATCGAGCCGCCAGCTCGGAATTTGTACATGGAACTGCGCATCGGCCTGACCTTCCGGAATCAGCCCGAACCCCAGTTTCTTCAAAATGCGGAAAATCTCTCCCGTGCTTAGGTTCCCACCCAGGATGCGGTGCACTTCTGAAAGGCGAAGCACCACCGGCGCCTGGTCCATCTTCTTCGACACCACGTCGATCGCCTCGCCGATCAGTTCTCCGCCTCCCGACGCGAGAATCAACCCGGCGACCAGATCGCATGACATTACTGTCGACTCAAAATCCGCGCCGCGTTCGAAGCGGTGCGAGGCGTCGGTGTGAAGCCCATGCCGCCGGGAGCTTTTTCGCACCGTCACCGGATCCCACCAAGCCGATTCGATCAAAATATTCTTCGTCTTGTCCGTGATCATGGTGTCGAAACCGCCCATCACACCGGCGAGACCGACGGGCTTTCTTGCGTCGGCGACGACCAGATCTTCGGAAGTGAGTGTGCGCTCCACGCCGTCGAGCGTTTTCAACCTCTCGCCGTTTTTGGCGCGACGGATAATCAGACGGGCACCTTCGAGCAAATCCATGTCGAAGACGTGCGTTGGCTTGCCCATCTCCCACAAAACGTAATTGGTAGCATCGACCGCGTTCGAGATAGGCCGCTGATCAAGCAACTGCAAACGGCGCGTGATTTTTGGCGGGGATGGTTTGACGTGCGTTCCACGAATCACCCGCGCTGAAAAACGAGGACAAAGCCCCGGCTCTTCGACAGCAATCGGAAATGGCGCGACTTCAGTCGGGCCCGCACTGTCTCGCTTGGAAAGGGCGCGGCTTTCAGCCGCGCCGTGCGATGCCGAAGATAGCGGGGCTTTAGCCCCTGAGGGAAGCCTCGGATCAAGAGCCTTTAGTGGCAGATCATAAATCGCAGCCGCCTCCCGCGCCACACCATAATGATTCATTGCGTCGGGGCGATTCGTCCCGATCTCCATCTCGAATACTGTATCCGCACCCGCTCCGCTGATTCCCTCCACGGCAATCCCCACGGCGGTTAAATCCTCCGCCAGTCGCCGGTCATCGACGGACGGATCCACAAACTCCCGCACCCACTGTGGAGAAATCTTCATGCCTCTCTAAAAAGCCCTTGTCATCCTGAAGCGCGCTCTTTGCGCTGAAGGACCCCTGCAACTCCGGCAGTCAAAACCGGTGCATCAATGAGTTCTCACGATGCTTCGCAGTTTTTGGCTAACGAACAACGACGAGCGAGTTACGCCCACTGTCGCAAGAATCGTACGTCTCCCTGGAAAAACAATTGCAAGTCGTCTACCCCATACTTCAGCAGCGCGATGCGATCCGCGCCCATTCCAAACGCAAAGCCGGAAACTTTTTTCGGGTCATACCCGTTGTCTTTCACGAATTCGAACACGTTGGGATCGACCATGCCGCAGCCCAGAATCTCGATCCATCCGGTTTGCTTGCACGGACGGCAAGGTGCGTCGTCTGGCCCGCGCTTCCCGCTGCCGCCGCAGATGATGCACGAAATAAACAGCTCCGCACTCGGCTCGGTAAATGGAAAAAATGATGGACGAAAGCTCGTCTTCACGCCCGATCCGAAGAATTCTTTCATGGCGTGATCGAGCGTCCCCTTCAAATCGCCAAAGGTGATGTTCGTGTCGACCGCAAGCCCTTCGATCTGATGAAACATGGGCGAGTGGCTCGCATCCGGAGGATCGTTACGATGCACGATTCCAGGGATCACGATGCGAATTGGCGGCCGCATCTTCTCCATCGTCCGAATCTGCACCGGAGAAGTATGCGTGCGCAGCAGCAGCCGGTCGCGTTGCGCTTTCGCCTGTTGACCGGCGATGAACAATGTATCCTGCGTATCGCGCGCCGGGTGGTTCGGCGGAAAATTCAGCGACTCAAAATTGTAGTAATCGGTTTCAACCACAGGACCTTCAGCAACCGAGTAGCCCAGTCGTTGAAAGATCGCAACCATCTCGCGCGATGTTTTGAGTACGGGGTGTTCCGCGCCGATGGGACGGCGTACGCCCGGAAGAGAAATGTCAACCCGCTGTCCCACGGCAGAAGCAGAATCAACGTGGACAACGCGCGCTCTCTCCACTAGTTCTTGAATCCTTGTCTTCAACCCATTGACGCGGATTCCAGCCTCGCGCTTGGCATTCTTCGGAGCGTCCTTCAACCACAGATCGTTGATTTGGGTCAACATCCCGCTCTTACGTCCCACCCACCGGTCGCGAAATGTCTTCAGTTCCGCATTATCGCGAACCTCTGCTGCTTCGGTTCTGCAGGCCGCGAGGCACTGGCTGGCGGCCTGCTCCAGAGCCTCCGACGAATAGTTCTCCAATTTGGATACGGTATACGCCATTCTTGAAGGAGACTTTAAAGGTTTGTCATTCCGAACCGCTTCAGCGGTGAGGAACCTGCTGTTCTCCCACCACCAACAGAAAAGCAGATTCCTCGCTCGCTCTCTCCGCGCTTTGCGCGGCTGCGAGCGGCTCGGAATGACAACAATTTAGGTCTGACAACTGAAAGCTGGGAGCTAGACCTTAGCTTCGACTAGCGACCTTGACTGCGTCCTTGGCCTGTTGGACCAACGACGCGAAGCCGGAAGGATCCTTTACGGCCAAGTCGGCAAGAATTTTGCGGTCGAGTTCCACCTCCGCAAGCTTCAATCCATGGATGAACTGGTTGTAGCTCAATCCGTTGAGTTTGGCGGCCGCGCTGATGCGCACGATCCACAGCGAGCGATATTGCCGCTTGCGCTGCTTGCGTCCGGAATACGCAAATTTAAGGCCGCGTTCGACGGCTTCTTTCGCGGAGCGGTAGAGTTTTGATTTGGTAAGGAAGTATCCGCTAGCGCGGTCTAATATTTTTTTTCGCTTGGCGCGGCGTTTGGTTCCGCGTTTTACACGTGGCATGTGATCCTCCTTTTTGCTTTCCAGTTACTGGCGGCTGGAGGTAAGGACGATTCGCTCTGCTGGAATCTCTGACCTCTTCACGCGCCTGAAGCAGTGGCCAGTGATCAGTGGCTAGTGGTCAGAAAAGCCATTCGACTCTCTGGCCACTGATCACTGACTACTGACCAGTAGCTTACTGATACGGAATCATCCGCTTCACTTTGCGGAGATCGCCGTCGCTCACCAGCGTGGCTGTGCCCAGATGGCGTTTGCGTTTCTTGGCCTTGGACGAAAGCATGTGACGCAGACCGGAATGACCCCGCTTCACCTTGCCGTTGGCGGTTTTCTTGAAGCGCTTCGATGCGCCTTTGTGCGATTTCAGTTTCGGCATAAGTCCTCGGAATCGGCTGTCAGCTGTTGGCCGTCAGCATTATTCAACTTTAATTGCTCTGGAATCGGTAGCGCGATTTGCGCCCGTCCTCGGCGAACTGCTAAGCCTGCGAAACAGGATTCGGAGATGCGGAGGCATCGGCAGCTGCAGCCGACTGCTTATCTTTTTCCGGTTCCGCTGCCTTTTCTTTTTCCTGCGCCAGCTTTCTCTCCTGTTTCGCTTTCTGCTTGGCTTCTCGTTCTCGTTCCTTTTCCCGCTCGGCCGCCGTCTTCTTCGGCGCCAAAATCGCGTGAAGAGTATTTCCCTCTTGCCGGGGGCGGAACTCCACGATGCTGTGCGGTTCCACGTCTTTGATCAGACGCTCCAGAATTTGTCGGCCCAATCCCGTGCGCGTCATTTCGCGTCCCCGAAAGAAGATGGTCGCCTTAACTTTGTCTCCTCCGTCGAGGAAGCGCAGCACGTGATTTTTCTTGGTTTCGTAATCGTGGTCGTCCACATTAATCCGGAACTTGACCTCTTTTACAGTGATCGTCTTCTGATGCTTCTTAGCTTCGCGATCTTTCTTTTCCTGCTGGTAGAGATATTTCCCGTAATCCATGATGCGGCAGACGGGAGGCTGGGCGGTAGGCGAAATCTCGACCAGGTCCAGATTTTTGCTGCGGGCCAATTTGAGCGCCTCGAAGGCAGGCATCACGCCGATCTGTTCGCCCTCATCACCGATTACGCGAATTTCACGCGCTCGAATACGATCGTTGGTTCGGATAAAACGTTTGTCGATACAGTCCTCCGCGCTCTAAAGCGACTGGGAATACTGGATTATAGCATGGGAAAATCGCCGTCGCTTCGTCCCAAAAGGGTTGACTTCCAATCCTGTTCTCTGCCACACTTCCGCCACTTAAGAGGCGTACACGTGTGCAAACCCTGCCTCCACCGCCGCGCAGTGCAGATCTTCCAGCAGTTATTCTTTTTGGTGAATGTTGGAAAGCTCGAGGCTGGCCTGTAATTCCGTGGCGTGCGCCTGCCGGCGTTAGCGCGGAAGCCCGATCAGCAGCGCCGCTCGGCGTTCCAGCCTCCGCTCATGATAAGCGGATATGTCACCAATAAGACGGACAGTTGCATGTAGACGATTGCGGAGACTCTCATGAAACTCTCGAAGATTTTGCTGCTGGGTCTTATGGCAACGCCTGCTTTGTGCCGGGCTCAGGACGCGACGGCAAGGATTCTTGGAACGGTCTATGACCAGCAGGGTGCGGTGGTCCCCGGCGTCCGCATCGTTGTGACTAACACCGCGACGGAACTCGGACGCGCTACCACCACGGACAAAGAGGGGTATTACCAGATACTGGCCCTGCCGATCGGGAACTACACCGTGAGAGCCGAGCATGTAGGGTTTCGCACTGTAACGAGTTCCGAGCAGAAGCTTCTAATTAACCAGGCGCTACGCCTGGACATCAGGATGGAAGTCGGAGCAGAGAGCCAGACCGTGGATGTCGGAGCCGAAGTGGCGCCGGTAGAGACCGTCAACCCAACTCTGGGCCAATCGATCACAGGTCGAGCCCTCACCAACATGCCGCTCAATGGGCGAGACATGCTTGATCTGGCTTTGCTTCAGCCCGGAGTAACGGAAAGCAACGACGATAACGGCGGGGCGGGGAATTACAGCATCGCCGGAGGACGGACCGATTCCGTGACGTTCCTGCTGGATGGCGGCTTGAACAACGACCTGCTGGATAACAGTAACGTGCTCGATCCCAATCCCGATGCCATCGCGGAGTTCCGGCTCCTGACGAGCGATTACACCGCCGAGTACGGACGCAACGGCGGCGGGATCATCAGCGTGGTGACCAAGTCCGGCACCAATCAGATCCATGGCAGCCTGTTCGAATTTTTGAGGAACAGAGTTTTCGACGCCAACGACTATTTCAACATTCAACAGGGACTTCCGCGGCTCGACCTTAAGCGCAATCAATACGGCGCGACGCTGGGAGGACCGATCGTCAAAAACAAGATTTTTTTCTTCCTCGCCTACCAGGGGCAGCGGCAGGTCAAGGCTCTTCCGCTCATTGATACGCCAGTCTATACGCCGCAGGAGTTGGCGGGAGATTTTTCTAACGCCTCATCGGGCGGCTCGCCCGACCCGGGTGTGGTAGCCTTCCTGACCGCCAACCCGTACTTTGCGGCGTCCACCAATGGTGGCGCCGCTAATGCTCAAATTGATCCCACAAAGTTCGATCCTGTGGCCCAGAACTACATCAACGCGGGATTTATCCCAAGCACTTCCAGTGGCTCGCTTTCCACTTCGCAGAATGAGTTGGACGACCGCGATGAATTGACCGTCAAGTTTGACCTGAACCTCAATGCGAAAGATAAGTTTTCCGCTACCATTGGCGTGAACCGTCAGGGCAACCCGTACACGGGCAACGTAAACCCGTTTCCTTACGCCACTGTCCCCGGCTTTCCCAGCCACACCGAAGCTAATTACTACTTCACGAACCTGGGTTATACCCGCATCTTCTCACCGGTGTTGCTCAATGAATTTCACTTCGTGGCTCATCGCAGCAATTACCTGCAGGATGAACCGGGAAACCACCTGCCTACCGGCCCGGAACTTGGCGTCCAGATCACTCCCGACTTGGCCACCGGCCCGACCAATATTTTCTTCGATAACGGTTTTCAGATTGGTCCCAGCGAGCAAGGTCCAACTCGCTTCGTGGAGAACACCTTTTCCTGGACCGATGCAATCTCCTGGACGCGAGGTAAACACAACTGGAAGTTCGGCGCGGGATTCTCGCCGTACCAGGAAAATATGCTCTATGACTATTACACGAATGGAGAGTTCGATTTTTATACGGGTACGAGCACAGGCACCGGTAATGATTATGCCGATTTTCTGCTCGGCATTCCAGATGCCTACTTCCAGGGACCGCTCGCCGCTTCCAACATTCGGAGCAAAAGCACTTATGCCTTTGGCCAGGACGAGTGGCACGTAAGCAAGAAGTTGGTGTTAACGCTAGGCCTGCGGTACGAATACAACACGCCCAAGTACGACACCGAGGGGCGCAGCTTTTCGGTGATTCCAGGGGAACAGTCGCATCGATTTGTGAATGCACCGCTGGGGCTGGTCTTTCCCGGCGACCCCGGGGCGCCCAAGGGAGTCAATTTTCCCGACAAAACAAACTTCGCACCTCGCTTCGGCTTTGCATTGGACCCAACCGGAACTGGCAAGACCAGCCTGCGTGGCGGTTTCGGAGTTTTCTACGACATCCTGAAGGGCGAAGATAACCTCCAATTCAACGGCGAGGTGCCCTTTTACGCCGAGCCGGGCCTCTTCTTCAATAACGTTGGGCCGTCGCAGAACGGGCCGGTAGGCTCTCTCGAGCAGCCTTATCAATCGTTTGGAGCTACAAACCCATTTCCTTCAAAAACACCTGCAGCCAACGTTAGCTTCGCACCATTTCTCCCCATCAACAGCAGTGGCGCCGTCTATCTGGTCGACCCACACCTGCGCACGCCCTACGTCTACCAATACAACCTCAGCCTGCAACGCAACCTTTTTGCCGACACAGTTCTGGAGACTAATTATGTGGGAAGTTCCGGGCGTGGACTAACGTCGTTAAGAGACATCAACCCCACGGTGCTGGGCAGCAACAATCGACTGCTAAATGGCGGCAGCGGCAACTGCGGAAGCTACGCAGGAGTGATCTGTTACGGTCAACTCCCCGAATTCCAGAACGTATCCCATGCAAACTATAACGCCCTCGAGGCCAGCCTTACCCGGCAACCCAAGAATTCCAAGCTGGGCACAGCTTATTTCACTCTCGCCTATACCTATGCTCACAATCTGGACAATGCGTCGGGATTCGCCCAGCGCAACTCGACGGTTCCGGCTTATAACCCCGATCTGTTTTACGCTTCGGGAGACAGCGACGTCCGCCAGCGCATCAGCTTGAGTGCAGGTTGGGATTTGCCTTTCGATCGCATGTGGGCGACGGGGCCGAAGCGCCTCACCAAGGGCTGGAGTCTGTATCCCATTTTCACCTGGCGCACCGGATTCCCATTCGACATTTTCGCCCAGTTGCCCGATGGGACGGACCCCGCCAATCCCGGTTCTTCGGGAGCGGGCGATCCTTACCTTTCGCACGCTGCACTGGTTGCGCCCATCAAAACGTTCAATCCTCGACAGATACGGACGATTAATGAGATTGCCTACGGCACCAACCCCACCACCGGAGCCTGTCAGATCACAACCACTCCGGTTACCGGCAACTTTCTTTTCGACCCCAATAGTTTCTCCAACGTGCCGCTCGAGAACAATTCCTACTATGATGGAGGCACCCCCAATCCCTGTTTCCCGCAGCTCGATCCGGTGAACAATCCGGCTGACCGAACCTACGGCTTGGGTCGCAATGTGCTTCGAGGTCCAAGCTTGACCAATCTCGACGTTGCACTCGCGAAGACCACGTCGATCACGGAGCGCGTGAAGCTGGAGTTTCGCGTGGAATATTTCAACGCTCTGAATCATCCCGAGTTCGCGCAGCCCACGGGTACCAGCGGTAACAATGAGACCAACATTAACAGTCCCCTGTTCGGACAAATCACGACCACCGGTAGTTTTCGCGGACCAGCCCCGCGCATCGGGCAACTTGCGGCCAGGCTCACGTTTTGAGAAGAAAGCTTCCCATGGCTAACAGGCGGACACGATTTTGAAAGCAAAAACAGGCTTCTACTTCGCTTGCGAAGGACTCGGCACCTCGAAACCGTAGCTTTTCAAGACATCGCCAATCGCAGGCCTTTTGAAGAACGACAAGAATTGTTTTGCCCCTTCCTTGTTCTTCGACGAGCCAAGAATGACGCACGCCTGTTCGATGGGAGGATATTCGTCCGAAGGAATTTCAGCGTAGCGTCCTCTGTTTTTCATGTTTGGAGACATGGCGAGCGAAAGCGCGACGATGCCCACATCGGCTGAGCCTGAAACCACGAACGATGCGGTTTGTGAAATATTTTCACCCAGCACCAGCTTGTCCTGCACTTTGTCGTAGATGTGTTCCTTCTGCATCGCGGAGACGGCAGCCTGCCCATAGGGGGCATGCTGTGGATTTGCAACGGCGATCTTTTTGATAGAAGGGTTCATCAGGACTTGCAAACCGGAACTCACATCGAGCTTCGAATCCTTCGGTACCCAGATCACAATCTTGCCCTTGGCATACTGGTAGTAGCTTCCCGGCTCGGTGAGCCCGGCGGCTTCCAGTTTCTTCGCGTAATCGAGATTCGCCGAGAAGAATATGTCGAAGGGCGCACCATTCTGAATTTGCTGAAAGAAGTTGCCTGACGAACCGTAAATGAGCTTCACAGTTCTTCCCGTTTCCTTTTGGAATCGGTCAGCAACATCTTGCATCGCAAACTGGAGATCGGCGGCAGCGGCGATCGTGATCTCTTGCGCGGCACACCGTAAAATGCAAACCACCGCAAGGAATGCGATTACAGGCAATTTTAGGATGCTCATGCACTCTCCCATGCATCGATTACGCTACAGGAGTGATGATCCAGAAAGACGAAGCGCTCTTACTGCACGTCGTTACTGCACGCCCTTACTGAACATGCTTTAATTGACATCCACGATCTTCAGCGTCGTGACCTGTCTTATCCAGCGGGCCATCCTTTTTTCGTCGGGTACGACGATGCGGTACGGCCCTTCTTTCTCATCCAGTGGTTTCCCGTTCTTCAAAAACGCCAGCACGATCTGCTTCTCGGTGAAAGCGGGGGATATTTCAGGCAGCGCGAATACTGCCCGATACCCGTCGGCTGCTTCTATCAACAGGCAGGAGGCGAGCCGTTTTCCTCTTAGTGACTCTCCCAAGCTAAAGCCCGCTTTTTCCAGCACGGCTTTGAGTGAGACACCAATAAACGTTGTGAAAGTATCCGCCGCGCCTGTCGTGACGTTGGTGTGCGGCAAGGCCTCGATGTCCGATCTGGTTAGAACAATCTGTTTTCCCGTTTCTGTTTGGATCGTGAGTTGTTGACACTGCAGCCACGCAGAGTTCAGCGCCAAGCCGAGCAGTAGGATGAAGAGAAGACGTGGTTTCATGTCAAATTCGCAGAATCATCACTTCCGTGGCCTTGATCAGCGCAGCGGCGGTTTGTCCCGGTTTCAGTTGCATCTCGCGCGCGGAACGCGCGGTGATAATCGACGTGATTTGCTGACCACCGATTGAAACCCTGACCTCAGCCATCAAACCGCTAATCTGCACGGACTCAATTCGTCCCACTAGCTGATTACGACCACTCACGCGCCGGACGTCTTCTTTGCGTTGCTGCTCGGTCTTGCCACGGGTTCTGAAAAGCAATCTGTCCACTTCGCTTTGCGGGATACGATGATGTCCTCCCACAGTCTGATTGCTTCGAATCTTCTTCTTATAAATCCACTGCTTAATCGTTGGAAAGCTGATCCCCAGTTGCAAAGCTGCATCTCGAAGCTTCAGCAGTCCCTCAATATTCCCTTCGGATTTGCGCCCCTTCTGCATCGCGACGCAATCGTAGCGACAACGAAGTTCCCGGTCAACTCAATCGCATCCGCATAAGTGTAGCTCACGAGCCGCATTGCAAAAGGACTAAATCGTACACTTCTAGACAATTGAATCGTATGTCATGTACACTTCTGCGTTCTGTCCCAAACGATCGATTTTGCGAGGTCGAAATGCGCAAGGCCTACCTGTTTATCGCAGCGATTAGTTTTTGGCTTTCGTCGTCCTTCACCTTTGCTCAGAGCACCCCCGACCCCTGCACGAGCGGCCACGAGTTCGCCACCACCGATTGCACGCTGACCTGGCACGGCATCACCGTGTACGGTGCGTATGACGTCGGCGCCGGCTGGGTCAGCCACGGCTTACCGGAAAACGGCTACAACTATGAAGGCGAATCTCTGGTAAACCGAAACGGCTATCAACATCGATTCGTCGTCGCACCCAACAACCTGTCGCAAACAGGTGTGGGCATTCGGGGCAAGGAAGAGTTTCGACACGGCTGGTCTGTTGTGTTCAACGCTTCCACTGGCATCAATCCGCAGTCCGGCCTGCTCGCCAACGCGTCAGCCACCGACACCATCAACAACGGTCTTCCCAGGAAAAGCTATTCGATAGCCATCGACGGTGCGCGCGCGGGCCAACCCTTCAATGACCAATACTATGGCGGTATATCGTCCACGCACTTCGGCGAGCTGACCTTCGGCCGTCAGCGTTCTCTCGGTACCGATGCGATGCTGCTTTACGATCCGGCCAACGGCTCCTATGCCTTTTCCTACATCGGGTATAACGGCACGATGGCCGGCGGCGGCGACACCGAGAACAGCCGTTGGGACGACGCCCTGAAGTATCGCCTCACCTATGGCCCGGTTCATTTCGGCGCGATGTATAAATTCGCCGATGGTTCTGCCGGCTGCTACTCGGCCTCCGCAACCTGGACTGCGGCCAATTGCACGCCGGAACAGGCCCATAACAACGCTTACGGATTCGACCTTGGCGGAGCCTACGGCAAATTCTCCGCCGATGTTGTCTTTCAACAGTACAACCAGGCGATCAGCGTATTGAACCCCCTGCTGGGGCCTCAGAGTCCGACGCAGTCATTTCAGTCGACCACCGACAGCATCAATACAAACCCCGTCACCGGGACCAATCTGATCGACACGAACAACACCGTATACGGCATCGTGACCGACAACCGCGCCATTATGGTCGCTGCCAAATATACGTGGGACCCGGTCAAGTTTTTTGCCGGCTACGAATACATCTGGCAGAATAACCCGTCGAACCCGTTGGGCGTTGGCGCCTCGGACCAGGGCGGTTACAACATGAGCGGGGTCGAAGACAACAATCTCGATTCTGAGAAGTTGGTGAACATCTGGTGGACGGGCGCGAAGTACACCTACCGCAGCAAAACCGACGTCACTTTTTCCTGGTATCAACAGCGGCAGAACGACTTCCGTCTTCCGCCGGCCTGCTCGCCCTCAGCCGGTTTCCGCAGTTCCTGCGCCGGCACCCTCAACGAGGGATCCTTCTATGTGGATTATCACTTCACCAAGCGTTTCGATGGTTTCGCCGGAATTGCGTATTCCTGGGTGAGCGGCGGTCTCGCCATCGCCATTCCTCACGGCCCCGGCGTCCCTTATAACTACAACAACAACTGTGCTCCGACAGTCGGTGGTCGGTTCAGCTTCTGATCTTTTCCGCGGTGAACTTCCGCGGCGGGCTCAGTCGAGAGCCCACATGGGTTGTGTGGTTCATCAAGCCTCGCGGCAGGTTCGAGATCGCCACGGCCTTTTACCAGATGACTTTTCCCACCCGTAGCCTGACTACCCTTCGCCGGATTTTGGCATCAGATTGCCATGTCAGCCTCGCTGCGATTTGAAATCTGCTTGCCCACTCGCTGCCATGTCCGCTCTCCTGCGGAGCCAATGCCGCCCCCGATCAAAGAACCGCCCAGCCCGATGGAGAATCCAGATGCGCCGGTGCGCGAGCCTGATCCGGAAGAGCCTGAGCAGATCTGAGAAGAACCAGCTAGCGGTATTCCACGCGTCCGACGAACGCGCTATCTTTTATTTCTTCAATGTGCGCGGTGATCCATCGATTGGGTGCGTGTCGTCCGCGTAGGTACAGCTTCTGATAATTGTCGGTGAGAGCTTCGGTGAACTCGCCCGCGGGGCTGTCGTGCGGAACATTGTGCGGAATATTGAGCGTAATTGCTTCGAGCGATTTGCCCACGAACGATCGCGTGAAGGCAAGTTTCTTTTCGGCAGCGAGGTCGCGCAGGACTTTGTTGCGCCCGCGGGCGACGTGGATCGGAACTTGATCTGGCATGGCCGCGGCCGGTGTTCCGGGGCGCGCGGAGTAGGTGAAGACATGCAGGTAGGTGAAGGGCAACTCTTCGATGAGGCGGCGCGTGGCTTCGAATTCGGCTTCGGTCTCGCCGGGGAATCCGGCCATCACGTCGGCGCCGATGGCGGCGTCGGGCATCGCGGCACGAATTTTTTCGATTTTCTCGCGATAGTGCCACGGGCGATATTTGCGATGCATGCGGCGCAACACCGCGTCACTGCCGGATTGCAGCGGCACGTGCGCATGTTTTGCGATCCGCGCCGAGGAGGAGACGAGGGCGATGAGGTCGTCGGTCCAATCCATGGGCTCGACGGAAGAGATACGGAGTTTTTCGACTTGTGTCTCGGCGAGAATGGTCTGCAGCAGAAACGAAACATCCGGCGTTCGGAGCCCCTCACCGGATGCGCTTATCCGAGCGCCGGCAGCCGAAAGCCGGAAGCCGGTTTCACGTCCCCAGCGTCCGAGGTTGATGCCGCTGATTACGAGTTCACGATAGCCTGCGGCTACCAGGGTATTCACTTCCCGAATGATTTGAGGCAATGGCAGCGAGCGACTATGGCCGCGGACGCTCGGAATCACGCAGAAGGAGCAGCGGTTGTCGCATCCGTCTTGAACTTTGAGATTGGGGCGGGTACGGGCGTGTTCGATAGAGTCGCCAGCGGACTCAAAGACAGGAGCGGCGAGAAGTTCGGTGTGAGCGAAGATGTCGGAGACGAAAAGCCAGTTCTCAGTCCCCAGCTTTCGGTCCTCAGTTAAGGCGGCGAGCGGTAGAAAAGCTTTGGAAGTGCCGGCCCGATCGACCTCATTGGCCAAAGCCGGCATTAATGGGGGCGGGTTTGCAGCATCACTGCTGTCGTGCCCTTCCCGATTTGTGGTCAGATTTGGCAGGACAATTTCGGCGAGTCGATGTTTGTGCGAGTTGCCGATGACGGCACGGACGCCGGGCAGCGCCGCAACTTCTTCGGGAGCGCGCTGAGCATAGCAGCCGGTGACAATGATTTTTGCCAGCGGATTTTGGCGCCGCACGCGGCGGACGGCGGCGCGAGCATCTTGATCCGCGGAATTCGTGACTGTGCAAGTGTTCAGAATAACAAGGTCGGCTTCGGTGGCGCTGGAGCGGATGAGGCCGCGGTTTTCGAACTGGCGTTCGATGGCCGCCCCGTCGGCCTGGGTGGCGCGACATCCGAAGTTTTCGACGTGGTAGCTCGACACACAACCATCGTAGCGCATTTCCCGTGAATGTTGGACCTCGGAGCCGTTAGCTGTCCTTGAGCTTGCTCGAATGGGCAGCCGAGGGCGGCTGCCCGCACGTGGACATTTCTCCGCGAACTGAGACTCTGATCGATTACGCGGTTGCGGCGGACTTCTTCTGCGTAAAGCACTCGCGGCAGAAGATCGGACGCCCTTGCGTTGGACGGAACGGGACAGTGGTCTCCTTGCCGCACTGGCAGCAGGTCGCCCGCGTTTCAATGCGAGAGTAGTGATGACCCTCCCGAGAAGACGGAGCGGCCGAGAGAACGGCCACTCGCCTGGATTTGCAGGATTTACAGCGCCTTGGTTCGTTCCGGAATTGCTTGTCGCGGAAAAACATTTGTTCCCCGGCGGTGAAAGTGAATTCGGCACCGCAGTCGATGCAGGTTAGTACCTTGTCCTGAAATTCCATTGAGGATGGCTCCCTTGTGCCCGCGTTTGCGCCCGCCACACGCGGGGAAGGCGCTGGCACAGAGCAAACACAGGTTTTGTGTTACGTCCCCCCTCAAACTGCCCCTGGACTCGGCCCGCCACGCACCCTGGACGGGGCGTGGATACAGATTTTTGTTGTTAAATGCCGATTGAACGATGAGTTATGAATGATCCCTGCTGCAACTCTACCTAGTGGGGGCCAGATGGAGCAGGGCCGCCCCGGGAAAGAGGCGACCCTTTACTGCTTCAGTCCTACTCCTAAGTGCATATCGTTGAATGCAATCACTTTGATCTAGCTGCATCAATCTTGCTCTTTGCGAACCTTCTTACGAGCCCGCTTACGAGCGAGCGCGGCCTTGACACGCTTTTTCTCACCGGGCTTCAGGTAAAAAGAGTGGCGTTTGACCTCTTTGATTATGTCTTCCTGTTGCACTTTGCGCTTGAAGCGGCGCAGGGCATTCTCGAGAGATTCACCCTCTTGCAGCCGAATTTCCGCCAAACCGACACACCCCCAAACCCGTCCGGTAGGACCGAATAGTTATTACAAGGATTTGACCGGAAGTCAAGTACGGGGTGGGTGAAAAACGATACATGTCGTCAGAATCGGATCTAGTTCAGCCTGAGGCGGAGGGTTTGCGCGAGCTTCCTCTGGTGCAAGTCGAAAGTATAGAGGCGGTCCACAGCGAGTTCGAGGGCGGCTGCCACGTGCAATAGGTCGGCGGTGCGGGTGCCGAGTTTAGCAGTGGTTTGCCGGGAGAGTTGGCGGGCGCGTTCAAGAACGGAATCCGGTAACCCGCGGAGTTGGAAAACGCCGTCGCGCAGATCCTTCTCGAACTCGAGCAAGGAGGACTGAGCTTGCGAGGGCGAAACTTCTTTCCGGAAAATTCGCAATCCCATGGCGTTGACGATTTCCAGTTCTCCGAACGTGGTCAAGAAGCGGTCTCCTGAAGAAGCTTGCATGGTACGCGCGGCGGAGGAGGAGTTAGCGTCCGGGCTGTAGAGTGACACGACGAAGCTGGGGTCGGCGTAAACCTTCAATAGCGGCTCCGATCGGAGGAGAGCAGGTCGGCGCCGCTGACGGCCAGGGCTTTGTTGCCGTAGATGGTGCGCAGGCGTGCCAGGAAATCAGGGAGTTCCTTGGGAGCCTCGGCGCTTTCGGGGACCAAGCGGGCGATGACGCGGCGGCGCTTGGTAATTTGGACCTCTTCGCCCTGATGGAGAAGGCGTTCGATCTTTTTGAATTGGTAGCGGAGGTCGCGGATCGAGGCTTTCTTCATGTGATACATTTTAGCATCACAAAGAGAGCTTGCAAAATGCCTGTCTCGACGCCAAGGCGTTCAAAAAACGAATTTCAGCCCTAACTGGACCTGCCGAGGGGCGAAAGCGGCGTTGGGCTTCAGGAAATCTTGTGTGGGTTGCTGGTAGTAGGCCGGGTAGGGAACTCCGTTGACGGAGGTGCCGTATGGGGTGAACGTAGTCGCTTCGGCGGTCAGGCCGTCGGTGGTAATAGTGACGCGCGGGTTGAGGTGGTTGAATAGGTTGAAGGAATCGGCGGTGAAGTCGAGCCGGTAGCCCTGGCTGACATGGATTTTGCGAACGAGGCGGAGGTCTGTGGAAGTGTAGTCGGGCCCGGTGAAGGCGTTGCGACTGTAGCCGGGAAGACGGTCGTTGTCGTAATTGCCGTCCTGGTTGGGATCGCCGGAGACGGTGGCGTTGATTGGGCGTCCGCTGCCGGCAGTGACGATGCTCGACATTTTCCACTCGTTGAAGATGTGGCCGAGGAGCGCTTGTCCGCGATGAAAGGGGCGAGGCTCGAGCGAGATGGCTCCGACGAACCGACTGCGCTGGTCGGTGACGCTAGGCCCACGTTCGGCGTTGGGCTGGTAGGAATTCTGCACGGTGGCGGGTTCGCCGGCGACGAGCGCGTCCTGGCCGTCGTCAATCGCGCGCGCATAAGTGTAGGAAAGGCGCAGATAAGTGCCTCGGGCCATGCGGCGGTTGATGGAGAGAGTTGCTCCGTTATACATGCTGGTGGCGGCGCTTTGAAATTCGTCGATGGAGCCGAGTTGCGCGATGGGCCGTCCTAGAGGATTGATGCAGGGTGGGAACGGGCAGGTCAACGATCGCGTGAACTGCCAGGTCGCGAAGGAATCGACGGTGTAGTATCCATTTTCGAAGATGGAACCGGTGGAATTAAAAAGGGGATAAGTGCATAAACCCTCGCTTTTTACCGGGGCGTTGCAGGCGCTGCTGCCCAGGGGGGCTAGTGTCGCAGGATTCGGGAGATTGACATCAAGGGCGCGGATAAGGTGTTCCCCGTGAACATATAGATAGGAGACGGCGACCGTGGTGTGGCTGGCGACTTCGCGTTCAAGCGTCAGGCTGGCTTGTTGCACTCGCGGCGTGACGAAGTTGGGCGCGAAGGCTGAGACATCGTTAGTGACGCCCTGCGTAAATCCGGCTGGAAGATTACAGGACGAGGCCGAGAGCGAGCAGGTGAACAGCGGGTTCGGATAAACGGGAAAGGCCAGGTGGTCGGCGAACTTGCTGTTGTTGAGAAAGACTTGGGCGTCAGTGACGCCATTTTCTGTGGCGATGGCCGAGTTATAGATCTGCGGAATCCGGACATAAAAGATTCCGTAGCCGGCGCGAATGACGAATGGGTGAGTCTTGCCGATGGAATAGGCGAGTCCGGCGCGCGGCCCGAAGTTGCGCGGATTGTAGGGAACCTTGCCGGAGGGTGGGAACAGCGGGTTAGAAATTAGCCCGGCTTTCGTGAAGGTTTGCAGATCCCAGCGCACACCTAGGTTGACGGCGAGGTGATCGTTGACGCGAATGGTGTCCTGGGCGAAGGCGGCGTAGTCGTTGCTGTTGGGGTTGAAGGAGGCGGGACCGAAGTTCTGCAGATAGTATTTCGGGACATTGTGGGCGTAGGCGCGGAGCGGAGTGAGCGGGAGTCCGGCGCTTTCCAACGGACACATCGGCGCGCAGGGATCGAAGTAGTAGGGTCCAGGTTCGGGGTCGACCTTGATGACATCGAAAAGATATTCGCCGCTTTGCTGGCTGGGGAAAAAGTCGTAGATCCAAGTGATCAGGGCATCGCCGCCGAATTTGAAGGAGTGCCGGCTGGTATCGAGACTGAGAGTTTCGGCAAGCTGGGCGCGGTGCTCGCGAGTCGCGCGGGGAAGTTGATCAGAACGCCCGATACCATCGATGATGTCGTTTATTTTGATAAGGGTCCTGATGGGAGCTCCATCAACGATGGGAGGAGCGTTGGTGTAGGACTGTCGCAGGTCGCGGGAGAATTGAGCGCGAAGATGGCTGATGAGGCGCGTGGTGATACCGGAGGTCAGCGAGGCCGATCCGGTGTCGGTGGAGACGGTTTCTTCGCCGTTGTCGGAGATCGAATCGTAGGTAACGGGACTGGCGGGATCGAGGAATACGTTGTTCGATCCCCAGTAACGGGAAGCGTTGTAGCGCAGCGCAAGCTGATTGCGGGGCGTGAGATTGATGTCGAGCTTGGCGTAGGTGGCGTTGCCGACTTGAGCCGCGGGATAGGAACCGGCGAGCGAAGAGAGCTGGGCCGCAGCGGCGAATACCCGGGCCTGGTCGGTGGCTTCGTAGTCGCCTGGAGTAAAAGGCCCGTTTCCAGCTTGCGGGACAACCTGCATGGTACCGTCGAGAAATTCGACGACGTTGGGGACGTGGAAGTAGTGTTGATCGAATCCCGCGAAGAAGAAAATTTTGTTTTTCTTGATGGGGCCGCCGAGGGTGGCTCCGCCTTGCTGCTGGCGGCTGTGGGGTTTGAAGGTCATAAAGGCGTCGGCGGCGCCGAATCCGCTGTCGCGGATGTAATAGAGGCCGGTGCCATGCCAGTGATTGGAGCCGGATTTGGTGACCACGTTGACGACGGCACCACCGGCGCGTCCGAGTTCGGCGCCGTAAGAATTTGTGGAGACGCGAAACTCCTGCACCACTTCATTTGAAAACTGGTACGGCGCGCGATAGAGGCCTCGCGCCTGGGCGAAGAAAGCGTTGTTGAAATCACCGCCATCGACCAGGAAGCTGTTCTGAAATCCGCGAAGGCCGCCGAATGAAAGATCGCCGTTGGTGGCGGAGGTGAGGCCGCGAGGATCCTGTGTGACTCCGGGCGAGAGCAGCATGAGATCGGAGAATCGGCGGCCATTTAGCGGGAGATCGGCAATGGCGCGGTCGTCGAGCAGAGTGGAGACGGCGCTCGGTTGAGTATCGACGAGGCCGGGTGCGCCGGTGACGGTGACGTTTTCCTGTGCGCCGGCGACAGTGAGACGGAATTCGAGTTCGGCGGCCGCGCCCACGTCGACGTGCAATTGCGGCGTGACTTGCGGGGACATCCCCTGCGCGATGGCGCGGGCAGAGTAATCGCCGGGAGGGAGGAGTTCCAGTGCGAATCGACCTTCGGCATCAGATGTGGCGGAGTAGCGGGAGCCGGTGGCGGCGTTGACGGCAACGACGGAAGCCTGGGCGATGCGGGCACCAGCGGGGTCGAGAACTGTACCGTGAATGGCGCCGGTGGCAGCGTCCTGGGCGAAGGTGAGCCGTGCCAGTACTAAGAAGAAGAACAGGAAAGCGAATATCAGGGCAACTATCAGCGCGGTACGCGGCATAGAGTCCCACCTTTAATCAAGGAGAGGCTCGGAGAGTAGAAATCCCGCGCGGTTTACCGGAGACGAGCGGGGGTCTGGGAAACCCGATTCTTTTGTAGCATGTGCAAGGGCGATTCGACGGTGACGGGCGGGTTTCTTTTTGGAGACCTGTGCCGTAGTGGGAATTGGGCCTTCGACCGAAGGAACCGGTCGCCCCCAAGCCCGGTTTTGGCAAGAGTGGTGAAACGTTAATACGTCACAGACCTGCTCCCGCCGTAGGCTGGCGAAGTCTTCGGCGCTATAGACTGTTCGGTTTTCGTAACAAAACCCTCGATATCGCGGGGGGGGGCGCCTCGCGCACCCGATCGTGCTTTCCTACTGATAGATCAAGGCGAATGCCATTTCGAAACTAGATGGTGTTCGTGTCTCGTAACAACTTTCGGAATTCTCTTCGGAGCTTGCATTGTGGTGCATGATGGCTCGGGGTTGGGTCTGTCTGGCGGTACTTCCGAGCGAACCTGTAGGGATCCATAGGGGAACGGATGTTGATGCGGCAATTGTTGGCCTGCAGGCCGTTTCATCTACCAGCAGCGGAGGTCTAACATGCGGTTGACTCAGGAATGTGCTTACGTCAAGGCGGTTGCCACGCGACCTTGGATGCCCCTTGTCATATGTGTCCTGCTTTCTTTGACGCGTCCGTCCGTCGCCTGCATATGCGAATGTGATCCTCCCACGTGCTGCGGCTCGCCGATCGTAGTTGATACGACGGGCCGTGGACTTCATATAACCTCGCCGGAAGGGGGCGTGATCTTCGACATTCGTGGGAATGGTCACCCAGTGAAGCTGGCTTGGACGATGGCTGACTCCGGCAATGCTTTTTTGGCATTGGATCGCAATCACAATGGGAGGATCGATAGTGGCAAGGAGCTCTTCGGCAACTACACGACGCAACCCCCATGCCCGGACGGGGGCGTCTCCTGCCGGAACGGCTATCGCGCGTTGGCCGAGTTTGACAAGCCCGAAAACGGTGGCAACGGTGACGGAGTCATTGACCAGAGGGATGAAGTCTTCTCACACCTGCTCTTATGGATCGATGTGAACCACGACGGCATTTCCCAGCCCAACGAGCTGCACACCCTTCCCGAGTTAGGGGTCTACTCGATCAGCCTTCACTACCGCGATGACCAGCATTTTTTCGATCAATATGGAAACTGGTTCCACTATCAGGCCGCCCTCAATCCCGACCCGCAGGATGGCACGTCAAAGGATGGCCGCATGACCTACGATATTTTCTTCAAAATTGCGAAGGAGGACAGCTACGGAGAGCCACCGTGGGAGGAAGGAATAAACCCGTTTACCGAGTAAAGAACGCGGCTGCCAGGCAGCTAGGTCGCGGATGGTTAGAGACTTCTCGGGAGGTTGTACCATGCAAAGGGCTTTTGTTTCCGCCGCCGCCAGGGCAGGTCTGGCTTTGCTAGTGGTTCTAGTGCTTCCTAACGCGTTAGTTCTGGCGTCGAGCGATTACGTGATAACACCTTCTGGACAGAGGATCTCGGGTATTTTCGAGGGGCTTAGGCCTAGCGCGTTCATGCTTAAGTATGCCCGCCGGCGAAGTAGTGCGCGCAGGGAGAAATGGTTCTTGGACGAGAGGAAGTTGGACGCGCATCTCGGAGCACAGCTCGCCCTGGCGTGCGTCAATAGCGGTTGCCAGCCCGACACACTCTGCGCGGATCACTATCAGAAATTTGACGACAGTAGCGGGTGCATCGAGTCCCCCCGGGGGCCTGTCCGTTGCCACTTAAGAACGCCACTACAGACACCACAGCCGCATCCTATAGCCAAGGTGCTTACGATAGCTTTTGCGGATTGTACTGCTGTGAGGATGCGCAGGAATGCCCTAATCCGTAGGCAGACTTGTAGTGGCGCGTGGTGCATCCTTCCGCCTAAGAGCGGCACGAGGAGTTGAAATGAAGACAAGCGGGTCCGTTGCTCTCCGGTTGGTTTTCCTTTTACTGGTCTCCTCCCCCTCTCACTTGCTGTGTCAAAGCGCGAAGTCTACCTCCGGGAGTTTGTCCAAGCCCTATCGCCACGCCAGCATTCCCGGGCTCCTACACACCTGGCACAGAATCTGGGACAAGGGTTACCTCGTTTCGTGGGGTTCCATCGGAAGCCACGAGGCGAGCCCGAGCGAGCCGTCGGTGGTGCTGTACGACCGAGACGGGCATATCGCCCGCGAGGGGATTGTCTGGTTCAAGGATGCTTACAGCGTCAGCATCACCGACGCGGCAGTGAATAGGACGGGCGGTTTTGTAGTCTCAGGTGGCACCCAGAACCAGGCCGGTGCCATCGCCAACTTTATTGCGTCTATTGGGACTGACGGGCGCTTGAGCCAAGTCATCCGTACGACCCCCTTTCTTCCGATCTATGTTTGCGCCGCAGACGACGGTACCGTCTGGACTTACGGCTTTGACAGGGACGAGGAAGGGAGGAGGGTTGAAAGCTCGTTGATGCTTCGGCAATACAGCTTCGATAAGGGTCAGCTAAGGGCGATGGCGGATAAGGCGACTCTGAATCCTTCTGGCTGGGTACTGGATCACGGCCGATATTCTGGCGAAATCAGTTTAGCGTGTAATTCGCAAGAAGTCGGTCTCTACAACGGTGGAAGCGGTGAGTGGCTCGAGTTCGGCTTCGGCACCGGCAAACTTAAAGTGGCGAAAGTAGACCCTCTGCCTTCGCCAAAGACGATGCGAATCACAGGGTTTGCGATGAGCGAGGCGGGCGAAGTATTCGTGAGTTTGCACGACCGATCAAGCAGCCCGCCTCGTTCCGGCCTCTTCCGGCTGGAGTTTAACAGCGTCGGAAAAGGCACGTGGGTTCCGGTCAACAACACCGTCGGTCCCTACCTTCATGGCGGCCCGATAGAGCGTCTTCTCGGAGCCGACGGCCCTGACCTCGTCTATACCCGCGACCTCGACGGCATTGCGTACTGGTCCAAGTACACGAAATGAGCGTCCTGGCCCTTCCCGCGCGCCGGCGTGGAAGGATGGCCTCACCCTCCGCGGTTTCCGCATCCCAGCGTGAACAGCGCACACATGAGCCCCGGGTACCAGTGTGGCGAAAAGGCCGCTGGTCTGGTTTGCCCCTCCGGCAGTGAAGTAAAGAGTGTTCGGATCGCCGGTTCCACCGGTGCCATGATCTTATCTCCGTGTTATCTTCAAAGTTTCCTGCAAATTTATTCAGGCGGCGTGGCGAAATGATTCGATCCTTTAAAGGTATGACGCCGGTGATTCCGGCTTCTTGTTACGTGGATGAGTCGGCGCAGATTATTGGCGACGTGGTGCTGGGCGAGCATGCATCGGTGTGGATGAATGCCGTGCTGCGCGGGGATGTGTACTCGATTCGGATTGGGGCGCACTCCAACGTGCAGGATTGCAGCGTGCTGCACGGAATGAAAGAGCAGTACAACGTGGTGCTCGGCGAGTACGTCACGGTGGGGCATTCGGTGACACTGCATGGATGCGTCGTCGAGGATCGGTGCCTGATCGGGATGGGATCGATTGTTTTGAATGGCGCGAAGATTGGGACGGGTTCGATCATCGCGGCGGGGACGCTGATTCCGGAGGGGACGGAGGTAGAGCCGGGATCGTTGTGGATGGGCTCTCCGGGCAAGTTTCGGCGGAAGCTGGAGGCCGGCGAGGACGAGATGATCATGCGTTACGCGCAAAATTATCTGGGATATACCGAAGAGTACCTGTCTGGGCGCTAACGGACGTTTCTTTGCCAACAGTCAAGGAGAAATTCACATGACACCCTCTGGAACATGTGGCGTCGACGCTATCTGGGTTTTCGCGAACCTCAGCTTTACGGCGATGCGGGCCCAAGCTCAGGGCACATCGCTTTGGAAAGTGGTGAGCTTCATTTTCGGATTTCCCGGCACGCTTCTTACCCTGCTGGTGGTGGATAAGGGCAGCGAACGGGCATATGGAATTGACATGCCGCGAAAGACGGCTTCTCCTCATCCATGACAAGCCTCTCCGCCGCAGGCCGGGAATTCCACCGACGAACGAAGGAAAGTCACCAATGATCAAAGCTGTGCGAGGGACCCGGGATTTGCTGCCGCCGGAGACGGCGCTGTGGAATTTCGTGGAATCGGCGGTGCGGGACGTGTTTCGCGCTTACAACTTCCAGGAAATTCGCACGCCGATCTTCGAATCGACGGAGTTGTTTGCGCGCGGCGTGGGGGAAGAGACAGATATTGTCGCGAAAGAGATGTATACGTGGGAGGATCGCGGGCGCGCCGAGAGCGATAAAGGACAATCGCTGACACTTCGCCCTGAAGCCACTGCCGGAATTGTCCGCGCCTACATTGAGCACCAGCTCTGGGATCGCGGCCTGAACAAGCTCTACTGCATGGGGCCGATGTTCCGGCGCGAACGACCGCAGAAAGGCCGTTATCGTCAGTTTTATCAAATCGACGCCGAAATCATAGGCCCGGCGTCGGCGGGGAGCGATTCTCCCGCGCGCGATGCTGAGCTACTGGAGATGCTGGCGACCCTCCTTGACCGGTTGGGGATTACGGGATGGAATCTGGAACTGAATTCGGTGGGCTGTCCGAACGATCGTGAGGCATTCAACCAGGCGCTGCGCAAGGCTTTGCAGCCGGTGGTGGGAAAGATGTGCGTGGATTGCCAGCGGCGGGCGGTGAGCAATCCGCTGCGCGTATTTGATTGCAAGGTGCCGGGGGATCAGCCGATCATCGAAACGCTACCGCGCATCAGCCAGTTTCTGGATGAGGAATGCAGGAAACACTTTGAGGACGTTCAAGGGATTCTGAAGGCCGTGGGCGTGCCGTTTGTTTTGAACGACCGGTTGGTGCGCGGGCTCGATTACTACACGCGCACGGCATTTGAGTTTACGCATGGGGCGCTCGGGGCGCAGAATGCGATTCTGGGCGGCGGGAGGTACGACGGACTTTCTGAGGCGCTGGGCGGGCCAGCGGCTCCGGGAATTGGGTTTGCGATTGGAGAAGACCGTCTGGTGATGTCGCTGCAGGGATCGGCGTCGGCTGAGGGCGTGGTGAGGAAGCCGAATGCTTATGTGGCTGCGCTGGGCGTGGGGATGAACGGTGAGGCGGCGCGGCTGGCCCGGGAGTTAAGGCGCCATGACTTGGTGGTGGATTTGGGGGATGAAACTTTCCGGCTGAAAAAATCGTTTGAGGCGGCAACCAGGGCGGGGGCAAAATATTGCGTGATCGTGGGCGAGAATGAAGTGAAGGCGGATGCGTTTGCGGTGAAGAATCTGGCAACGGGCGAACAGGTTTCCGTACCACGCGCCGCGTTGGCGCAGAAAATTCGAGAGTGAGCATGGGCAAAACTCGTTCGATGATCGACGATGTTGCCCGGAGGTTACGACAGCACTCTTGATGAGACGCGATCACGGAGAGTACATCATGAAACTATGTTGGGTGATTTCGGCGGCTCTCTTTCTGGCGAGTTGCATCCCAGGCATGGCTCAAACACCTGCCCCGGCGAAGGTTCTTAGTCCGTTGCAGCAGACTTTGATTGGCAATGAGAAGAGCCTGATCGAAGCCAAGAAAAAGGACGATGGCGAATTTTTCAAGCGATTGGTCAGCACGGATTTCGCGGTCGTGAGCGTAGATGGACAGCTACTGGAGCGAGAGGAAGCCATCGATGAGTTGGGCGATTCTGGTCTGGTGGAGTTGACGCCTTATGACATCAAGGTAGTGACGGTGGGAGAAGATGCCGCCGTCGTTACCTACGATGCGATCGTGCGCAAGGCGCCGGAGGAGGATCAGGGGCCTCCTCCGCGCTATCAGCACTTCAGCTCGGTCTGGGTGAAGCACGGAGACGGATGGAAGCTTAAGTTTCATCAGGCTACGGCGACGCATTGGGGAGACTGGTGAGGTCGGGATTCGGCGTTCGGGCTTCGGTGTGCTAGGCTGCTTCCGCTTCTACTTTGTTGTCGGAAACGTCTAATCTTTGGGCAGCGCCGATTTAGGGTCGAGGAGATATCGCATGAAGACGGCAGCAATGATTTTAGCGGCAACACTGGCGTTGGGGGCAATGGCGACAGCGCAGATGGAGCCTCCGAAGCCCGGGCCCGAACTTAAGAAGCTGGATGTCTTCGTCGGCTCATGGACGCTGGACGGAAATATGAAGCCTGGGGCGATGGGGCCGGGCGGATCGATGACGGAGAACGAAAAATGCGAGTGGATGCAAGGCGATTTTTACCTGGTGTGCCATTCGGATTACAAGAGTTCGATGGGAAATGGCGTGGGGTTGTCGGTGATGGGATACTCTGCCGAGGACAAAGCATACACGTACCGGGAGTTCAACAGCTTCGGCGAATTCGACGACTCCAGGGGCACGCTTGATGGCGACACATGGACCTGGAACAATGACGAGAAGATGGGCGGCATGACGATGAAAGGTCGCTTTACAATGAAGATGACCTCAGCCACGTCTTACAGCTTTACTTTTGATATGTCGCAAGACGGAACCAAGTGGTCCACCGTGATGGATGGGAAGGCAAGCAAGAAGTAGAATCACTCACCGCCGTGGCATCCTCTCAAGGGCTCAGTCCCGACTGCAGCTGGCCGTTTTGGTGCGGTCTGAAAGCCTACTCCAATTCCCACGAGTGCGATGCTCGCGGTGAACAGCGCGTGGTGTAGGCGGTCACAGAGCAGTTCTCCCACCAGTTATAATCTTTAATTCGACACTCTGCCGTCATTCTCACTATCAAGGACACATTTTGCTCGATTTTCTAGGCGATCTGCGACGAACTCACATGTGCGGGGCGCTGCGCGCTTCCGACGCGGGCAAAAAGGCAGTGCTGATGGGCTGGGTCAATCGCCGCCGCGACCACGGCAATCTGCTTTTCATCGATCTGCGCGACCGCAGCGGCGTCACTCAGGTGGTGATCAACGCCGAGCGCGATGCCACCATCCACGAAAAGGCCGGCGCATTGCGCAATGAGTACGTGATTGGCGTCACCGGCACGGTCAAGCTGCGCGACCCCAACACCGTCAATCCAAATATGCCTACCGGCGAAGTGGAGCTCATTGCCGAAGAGTTGCGAATTCTGAACGAGTCGAAGCTTCCTCCGTTTCTGCCGTCGGACACGGCGCTCACCAACGAAGAGACGCGCCTGAAGTATCGCTACATCGATCTGCGGCGCGAGGTGATGCAGTTCAATATCGAATTGCGGCACAAGGTGGCGAAGGCGATTCGCGATTATTTATCGGGGCAGGGATTTTTTGAAATCGAAACCCCGTTCATGACCCGCTCAACGCCTGAAGGCGCCCGCGATTATCTGGTGCCAAGCCGGGTGCAGCCGGGGACGTTTTATGCGCTGCCGCAGTCGCCGCAGTTGTTCAAGCAGATCCTGATGATCGCGGGCTTCGATAAATATTTTCAGATCGTGCGTTGCTTCCGCGACGAAGATTTGCGGGCCGACCGGCAGCCGGAGTTTACGCAAATTGATTTGGAGATGTCCTATCCGCAGCCGGAGCGCGTGTGGGAAGTGGTCGAGGGATTTCTGACGGCAGCGTTTGCGGCGGCGGGATTTGCGGTCGAGACGCCGTTTCCACGTATGGATTACGACGAAGCGATCCGGCGGTATGGCATCGACAAGCCGGATTTGCGGCTGCCGGCATTCACCGATGTGCGGGAATGTTTTGCGGAAGGGAATTTGCAGGACCTGGCCATCAATGCGAATCTGCCGGTGATTGCGATTCGCACGCCGAAGGTGGGCGAGCTTTCGCGCAAAGAGCGCGATGACATCAAGCCGATGTTTCATTCCAAGGGTGGGGCGCGAGTATTTGAAGATTTCAAGCGTATTGGCAGCAGATTTCCCGAGGCGGCGGCGGCGATCGCGAAAAAGACGGAAATGGAAGACGGCGATCTGATCGTGATTGTGGCCGGCTCCTCACAAACTGGGCCACAGACGCCGGTTTCCGAGCATCGCAAGGTGACGCCGCAGGAGTTGGCGATTTATGCGTCGGCGGGATTGTTGCGGCTGGCGCTGGCGCAGAAGTACGCCGAGCGCCATGGAATTTTCAAAAAGACTGGCGATGCGGCGAAAGATTTCCGGTTTTTGTGGGTCACGAATTTCCCCATGTTCGAGTGGGATGAGGGCGAGAGGCAGTGGATGGCGGCGCATCATCCTTTTACCTCACCGCATGAAGAGGATATGTCGAAGCTGGAGTCAGGAGTCGAGTCGTTGAACGACCCGCTCTCTCCGCTAAGCGCAGTGCGGGCGCTGGCTTACGACGTGGTGCTGAACGGGACGGAGCTGGGATCGGGATCGATTCGTATTCACCGCCAGGATGTGCAAAGCCGGATTTTCCGCGCGCTGGGCATGACCGAGGAAGAAGCGCGAGCGCGATTTGGGTTTTTTCTGGAAGCACTGGAGTATGGTACTCCTCCGCATGGCGGGATTGCTCTGGGGCTCGATCGTATCGTGATGATTCTGGCGGGTGCGGAAAGTTTGCGCGAGGTGATTCCGTTTCCCAAGACGGCGCGGGCCGTGGATTTGATGGTGGATGCTCCAACGCCGGTGAGCGAGGCGCAGTTGAAGGAGTTAGGGATCGCAATTCGCAAGGCGAGGGAGTGACGGTTCGGACCTGGGGTTCAGGGGTTTTTGGGTGGCGCAGCGCTTTAGCGCTGCGATTCGTCGCAACCAAACCTTAATGGCTTTAGCCTCCGAGGTACTTCAGCGCTGAGGCTGTCAGGACTACAACAGAGTCAAGCGGTCAGTGTGAGCTTGAACCGCTCTGGGATTTGATCCAGCACAAAACTCGAATGCGCCGAACTATAGAAATACTCCTCCGGACGTTCGGCCAACCCACTCTTCACTGCATTGGAGCGAATGTAATATTTGAAATTGCTGCACTCTTCAATAGTCCTTACGCGACGATCATAGTAGCTTGGTTGCCAAGTGCTTCCTGAATGCTCCAAGTCCTTCTTTGCTCTGTAGGAGAAGCCTCCCTTGATCAGCTGCAGGGATCTTTCCAAACTTAGAGTGGGTGAAAGCAGCAGATGAAAATGATCAGGCATCAGGACGAACTCGTGTAGAAGGTAGTTCTTCTTGTCCCGGTAATGTAAGAGCACTTCCAAGAATAGCCGCGCCATAGGTTCCTTGCGAAACAGCGGGGTGCGTTGAAAAGTTGACGCCGTCACGAAATAAACACTGTATCCTGTATTCCCTCTGGGAGGCGCTGCCATAAGTTACCTCAGCGGCTAAAGCCGAAACGTTGTGGCTAGCCTATCGCAGCGCTGGAAGCGCTGCGCCACCCAAAAGCAGAATCTGAGCGTCAGGTTCCCAGATCGGAACAACCGACAGTGGCAAAAATTCCGAGGGCTCAACGTCCCTCCGTGAGACTACCCTTCCAGTTTCTGGCGCGCTAGGTTTTCCACTCGTGCCAGCACTTCATCTTCATTCAGCTTGGTTGAATCGATGACCACCGCATCCTCCGCTGCCTGCAGCGGCGAGGCGGCGCGGGTGCGGTCGCGGTGATCGCGTTCGCGCAGGTCGGCGGCCAGGTTCGCGCTTACGTCGCCTTTGATTTTCTGTTGCTCCATGCGGCGCCGCTCGCGGACCACGGGGTCGGCGTCGAGAAAGATTTTCAAATCAGCATCGGGAAAAACCTTTGTGCCGATGTCGCGGCCTTCCATCACGATGCCGCCGCCCGCACCCATCTCCTGTTGACGCGCCACCATCCACGCCCGCACGCCGGGATGCACCGAGACGCGTGAGGCCGCTTCGGTGACGTCGCGCTCGCGGATGCGCGAGGAAACGTCGTGGCCATCGAGCAGCGTGCGGTTTCCTCCCATCGTGGGTTCGAGGCGGATTCGCGATTCACGTGCGAGTTTTACCAGAGCAGTTTCGTCGTCAAATGACGCATCCTTGTCGATCGCTTTCAGCGCAAGGGCGCGGTACATTGCTCCGCTCTCCAGATTCACATAGCCGAGCTTTCGCGCCAGCCGGGAGGCGATGGTGCTCTTGCCCGCGCCCGCCGGGCCATCGATGGCGATGATCAGTTTCCGTTCGCTGTGATCGTGGTCAGAGTGGTCGGTCATTATCCAAGGGACGATTTGAACAGGAGACGATTGAACAAGCGATTGTACATGGAAACGACCGGTCGGTTCGGTTCCCTGTTCTCGTTCCCATTGTCAACCACAGCAGACAATCCTTTAACAAACTTGTGACAGTTTGCGGCTGCTCTTTTTCCGGCAAGTCGCGTCAAATAGGACATACGTTGAAAGATGATTGGCAGGGTTGACCCGCTTTGCACCGTCTGCAAACCGAGGCGCGGTGACGCAGAGCACAGAGGAGCGAACCTGCTCCCTGTAATGCGGCGGTCCGGTTGCCAGCCCGGACAGAGATGAGACAGTTATGCCAGCAGTTATGCTAAAGATCGTTTGGCGCAATCCGCGGCCACCGGCGCTGAGATCCTTGTGGGTGGCGGAAGTGGGGGCCGATGAATCGACGAGGTCTCCGATGTGGATCATCTATTATCAGACGATTGAGGCTTCGGGCTGGCCTTCGAATGAATATGAGCTGCTGGTGAGGCGGAAGCCGCAACGGCTGAATGCCGTGAGGGCCACAGGTTTCGAGGTGCAGTCGTGTATGTAGTAGAAGACATCGACCAAGCTTCCGTGAAGTTCGTTTACGAGTTGGTCATTTACGAGTTGGTTCGGCGGCTCGTTGTCTACCGTTTGGGCGAGTTCGACCGGGTTTGGGAAACGGCGAATCGAATCTGCGATCGGTACGAGGTCAGGAAGGGTAGTTGAGCAAGTACCAGCCAGCGTGAACTGCCCTCGAGGCCGGTGGGAGGGATGCCGGCGCTACGATGGTTTATTCCGCGGCGCGATGCTGCTTGGCCGAAGCGACGGTCGGCTCTTTTGCCGGCGTGATGTGCAGCATCGAGCGGCCGCTGACATGGATGAAGCTCAGTTCGCGGGCCGCCAGCAGTGCGTTTACGGCTTCCTTCACGCGCGAGCGGGCGACGAAATTGCCGAAGAAGGTTTCAAGCTCGGTTTGCTCAGCGGCGATCACGCAGTCCAGATATTTGGAAAGCAGAGCCGACACAGCCTGTTGCACCGACACCCCTACGCCCTCGCGGACGGCATCGGGCGACCAGCGGTAGAGAACATCCCAAAACGAGCCTTCGCTGGGTTTGTAGTCGACACGGGTAATGCGCAGCTTGGCGAGCAATTCGCCGAGAGCCTTGTCGAGCGCGGGCAGCGACACCGCGCCGCCTAGAGTTTCCTGCAGCTTTTGCTTCGAGATAGGACCATCGCGCTCGATGAGCGCAAAGGCATCGCAAGCCAGCGGCGAGTAAGCGGAGCGCGGTCCCTGCCGCGGCGCGAGCTTGGGATTGCGCTCGCCCACCAGCGCGTAGAAATAAGGAAAGACCGAAGCCGCGACAAGAAACGCATTATTCTCGTCAAAGAGATTTGCTTCGTAAGCGGAGCGCTCGCGCAGCAAGCGGACCATGAGTTCCGTCGCCGCCAACGCCCGCGGATCGGAGTAAGCATGTTGCCAGGTGGGGAGACGGTCGTCAGAGCCGACGAATGCGCCGATGAATGTGGGCACCGGCATGGTGGGACGCACAGGATACATCAGGCAAAGGCCTACGGCCTCGACGAAGGCGCGCGCCTGCTCGATGGTGCGGATGGGCTTGCCATCGAGGCGCCATTTTTCGCGGCGAAGTTGCTGTAGGTCGGATTCGGTCATGAGCAAGCTGTCAGCTATCAGCTCTCAGCTTTCAGAGAGCAATCGTTCGGTCACGTTCCAGCTGAGAGCTGAAAGCTGATAGCTGAGAGCTAGATTCTCTTGAACGCCTTCTGAATATCCTTTACAGAATACCGCAGGACCACCGGCCTGCCGTGAGGGCACGACATGGGGTGGTCGGTTTTCGCGAGCTCGGCGAGGAGCCAGTCCATTTTATTTTGCTCGAGCGGCATGTTCACCTTGATGGCAGCATGGCAGGCAATGGAGGCGGCGATGCGGCTGCGAATCTTTTCCAGGTTTAACGACTGCTCTTCGCGAGAAATCTGGTCGAGCAGCTCGTGAAGCATGTGTTCGACTGCGGCCGCGTCAACTCCAGCGGGTGCAACCTTCACCGCGACGCTGCGGGCTCCGAAGGGCTCGGCTTCGAAGCCGTTGTGTTGCAGTTCGTCGGCAATCTCCGCGAATACTGCCTGCTGCGCCGGAGACAGTTCCAGAACGATTGGCATCAGCAGGCGCTGGCTTTCTACTTTCTGCGAGGCACGTTGTTTCAGTATGCGTTCGAAGAGCACGCGTTCGTGCGCTACATGCTGGTCGACGATCCATAGGCCATCTTCATTCACCGCCAGAATAAAAGAATTGCGAATCTGCCCCAGCGGCCTGAGGGTTGAGAGTGCGGCCAGCGTGGGTTCTTCTTCAAGCACATCCAATGCGGGAGCACAGCCGTTGTCGGGAATTGAATCCGGCCATGTTCCTTCCAGCGGCTTTTCTTGCAGTCCTCGTGCCACCGGAATTGCGGCGTTCGCCTCAACGCTGATTCCGCCATCGAACTGGAAACGCGCCGAGATTGGCGGAGGCGCAGGAGCCTGCAGGGCGAATCCGCCGCCCGATTCGTAGACCGGGTGAGTTGGGACTCCTGAGGCAGAGGCCAGGTCGGAAGGCGGTTCCCACTCCCTTGCCCCAGGAGTCAGGCCGGAACTGGCGGTGGCGTGAGCGTGAATTTCCCTGGTGAACTGTGGCGCTGGGCGCGCCTTCATCAGCGCTGCGCGCACGCTATCGCGAACGAAGTCGTGCATCACGCTGGATTGGCGAAATCGGACTTCCGTCTTCGAAGGATGGACGTTGACATCGACTTCCCCCGGCGGCATTTCCAGAAACAGCAGCACTACAGGGTAGACGCTAGGTGGAATGATGTTGCGATAGGCTTCCGTCAACCCGTGCTGGATCAGGCGGTCGCGAATCAGGCGTCCGTTGACGAATACATAAATCGAATTGCGATTCAGCTTCTGGATTTCGGGTTTGGAAACGAAACCGTGGACCCGCAGCACACCCGGGCTAGCGAATTCATCTTCATCTTCGTTTTCATTCTTATTGCGACGCCATGGCGGAGGTTGCGGCAAGCCCACACGTGCCAGGGGCTGCTCCGCGGCGAGGGCGATTAGCTGGTCGAGCGTTTCTTTGCCGAATACCTGATAGACGCGTTCGGCGTATCCCGCAACCGGCGGAGCCACGAGCAGGGCATTGGTGGACGAATGAAGTTCGAAATGCTTTTCGGGATGCGCCAATGCATAGTGCGTTACCAGCGAAGCGATGTGCGAGAGTTCCGTGGACTCCGCTTTCAGAAACTTTTTTCGCGCCGGGGTATTGAAGAACAGATCCCGGACTGTGACCGAGGTCCCCTCGGGCAACCCAGCTTCTTCGACGCTCGCTATGCGGCCGCCGTTGATCTCGATGATGGTTCCGTCGGAAGTTTCTGCAGCGCGTGTCTCCAGTCGCAGGCGCGAGACTGATGCGATCGAGGGCAGCGCTTCTCCGCGAAATCCCAGCGTGGCAACTTTCAATAAATCTTCCGCGTCTTTGAGTTTTGATGTGGCGTGGCGCTCGAAGGCCAGCATGGCATCATCGCGGACCATTCCACATCCGTTGTCGGTAATTTGGATGAGCTTTTTGCCCCCGGCTTCGATGTTGATCTTGATGCGGGTTGCGCCCGCGTCCAGGGCGTTCTCCAGCAGTTCCTTCACGACCGAGGCCGGGCGCTCCACCACTTCGCCGGCGGCGATCTTGTTGGCAACCTGCTCAGGAAGTACGTGGATGCGGCCCATGTGGTAGTTCTGAGTTCTCAGTGAAGTCAGTTTCGCAGATGGCGGCGTGGAAGGCAAAGATGGGGATGCACGAGGGTGGAGCAGGGCTTTCAGCCCTGCGTCAAAGGCCTGCTTAGGCGGCTGGCTTTAGCCACTGAGGTACATCATCCAATTTCGACTGGGCCGAGCTGAAAGGAAACTCTTTGGGCAAAGTCGGCCTCTCCGTACCGGATTCATGTGGATGTAGTGCCGGAAGCGAGTGTACTCATTCGCATCCCTGACGCGGTGATCATAGAAACTGGTCTGCCAGATCTCTCCGCTGAACCCTAGCTCCTTCTTCACCCGGTAGGAGAAGCCTCCCTTGATGAACTGCACGGCCTTCTCTATGGTCACGGGAGAAATTGGAGTGATGAGGAGGTGGAAGTGATTGGGCATTACCACAAACTCATGCAGGTGATACTTGCTCTGCTTCTGATAATGGGAAAGGACTTCGATGAATAACCCCGCCATCCGTTCTGATTGCAGGAGGGATCGCTTTTCGAAGTTGGAGGCGGTGATGAAATACGTACCGTCGCGAGTGGCGTCGCGGTAAGGGATAGTCATTGGTACCTCGGGGGCTAAAGCCCAATCGATGGCGGGTTGTTGACGCAGGCCTTGGAAGGCCTGCTCCACCCGCGTTCCTCACTTTGAAACACCGTACTGCAAGGCCGAGGAGCGTGCCATGCAAAAGTGGGTTTTCTGTGGAAGGCTTTCCCGGTTTGGAGATTCTTTGTTGCTGGACAAATGGGTACCTCAGTGGCTAAAGCCAACTGCCTGACTGCTCCTGAACGCAGGCCTGAAGGCCTGCTCCACCCTCTTGAGACACAGTACCGCGGTGCCACGGCGAGTGGTACGAAAAGAGAAGCGTTGGCGAGAAAGCGTTTCCCGATTTGGAGTCCATGAGGCTAGTTCTCTGTGGGTTCGACTTTCGTTTTTGGGGGCGGCAGGTTCCTGCCGGGCTTGGGAGGTATTGAAGGAGGAGTGGGCGGTGATAAAGCAGCCTTGGCCGAAGTTTTGCGAATTTCGATGGCGTCATGTTCATTATTGAGCACGATGTGGGACACACCGTTGCCTACGGTGCCGCTGGCTTTCGCCTCGCGGTCGTTGCTGTCGATCTTCAACTCCGGAAAGTCGGACTGAATTTCGCCGTCGCGCGTGCGGGCGTCGAGGTGGAAGCCGGCTTTGTCGGGCACGCTCAAATGGATATCGCCGTTGCGATCGTCAATCTGTACGTTGCCCAGCGAGCGCATGGAGACTTCGATTCCGCCGTTTTCATCCTGCACGCGAAGATCGCCGGAAACATCTTCCAGATTAATTTGCTTCGAGCGGGTGCTCAGGTGCACGGGGCCGGCGATCTGCTCGGCGTGAAGATCGTCAGAATCCAGGTCAAGTTCGCCGTCCAGACGGGAGAACTCCAGGTCAGTCCGCGAGGACTTGAAGTTCACGTTATTGCTGATCCGGGCTAGTTTCACGCTCTCACCGAATTCGCCGTCGAGCTGAACTGCGCCTTTGATGTCGGTAACGGAGACCTCGTTCAGATGGCCGTCGATGTGGACGTCCCCTGTGACGTGTTCGACCTTTGCGGAACTTTTTTCGAGATTGAGTTTGGCGTTTCCGGTTACCACCTCGACGGAAACATCGCCGTGCTGGTTGTTGATCTCAATTTCTCCCTCGCGGTCGGTCACGGAGACATCGCCTCGGCGCGAAGTGACGCGCAGTTCCATTTTGCGCGGAATTGAGACATCGAGATCGCTTTGCACGGAGTGGTCGCCGGCGCCCTGAGTCTTGGCGTCGAGAATCATCACATTGCCGGCGAAAGTGATGGCAGGTTTGGTTTGCTGATTGTATTTGTCGGCATCGCTCTGGCCCTCTGCACCTATTTTCTTACGCACGATGACTGTGATCTTGTTGTCATCGGCCGCGCTTACCCGAACGGCTCCGTGCTCGTCGTTGACGCGCAAGCTCGTAACCGCGGGAGGAATGTCCTGTTCGAGATGATCATCGAAGTTAAAAGTCTCGCCAAAGATGTTGTCGAAGTCGCTGTCGTCGATGTTCAGGTTGTCGCGAATTTCACCCCAGTGGAAGCGCTCGACGTGAGTGGCAATCAACCCGCAGAAGACGATGCAGATGACCAGAAAAACTCCACCGGCTCCAATGCCGCGCGGAGCGAAACCGTCCCGCTGGGCTTGCTGGTGCTCGATCAGCTGGATGATTCCCCAGAGGATCAACAGCGCTGGCCAGTAGTGAGCGAATAAAACGCCAAGCCGTGCCCACGACAGCATGTGCAGATTTCCCAGCAGGAATACGATGCCGAGAACTATCAACACGAACGGCCCGGCAAAGGAGCGGCGGTAACGGCGCGGCGGCAACGGTGCCGGAACGGGCGGTTGCACTGGGCTAGACATTGTGCACCTCGCCGGAAGGAGGCGGATTTGAAACTCCAGGATTCGAAGCTCCCGGATTGGAAGATGGCGGAGCTGTCGGCGGTGCAACAGGCGGTGGTGGCTGGAATGAGCCGACGTGTCCGGCGGAAGAAGCGTTGCTCTGTAGCAGCTTCACAACCCCGATCACCAACAGGATCGCGGGCCAGGTTCGGTCGAATTCCACCACGTTGAGGCTTTGGAGCAGGAAGAGTATCCCGATCGTAATCAATATGGCGGGACCGATGATCTTACGCATGCGGCACCGATCACAGGTGCATCCGAGGCGCCGACCTGCGATCAGCCCCCACTGCCTGGCGAACATCCATCCCCCGAAGAGAATTAGGAGGAGTGGCCAGAAGCGGTCGAGGCCAAACTCGAAGATGTTCATGGTGTGCAGCAGGAAGAGCACACCCAATCCAATCAGGATGATCGCGACCGCAGGAATATTTTTGTATTCGCTACGTTCCCCCATACTGAAGGTCTGTGCCAGGCCGTAGGGATCGGGAGGGGGTTCGCCCATTTGAAGCGCCCTGGCTGTGCGCACGGAATCGATGATCTGGTAGACGTAGAAAAACGCGATACCGATGCCGAAGACCCAGTCCCAACGTCCGGCATGATCTGAGGCGAAGATGAGCATCGCGAAGATGATCAGGTGCGCCAGTCCCTTAGCGTATTGCGAGCAATAGACCGCGCCGACACCGAACGGAAAAAATCCAGCAAGAATGCCGGCGACCGCGGGGTTAGGGCCGGAACTCCCTGCGGGCCTGAAGGGCGCGGTTGGCAGCGTGCCTGGAGGCTGACCGACGGGGGCATATGCAGTTTGGGCCGGAGGCACGAACCCGGCTGCTGGAGCTGTACCTTCGAGACGGGCGGCGAGACACGGCTCGCAATAAACGACTCCGCGGACGTCGCGAGTGCAGTTGGCGCATAGCGGCTTTCCGCAAGTGCGGCAAAACGCGACTGCGGCAATATCGGAGTGAGTGGCGCAGTTCATACGAACCTCCTGTAGGTGGTCACCGACACTACAGACGGATCGTTTATAGACGGATCGTCTACAGACTGCTCGTTTACAGATGGACCCAGAGGGGCGCTGGCCAGAATAATACGACTATCGAACTGGCTGTAGTTGCGCTCCTGCTTCTGCTCGGGCTGTTGTGTTGTGTCGTTCTTATGCTCTTTCTTGTCGTTACTTGGCGCCGATTCATTCGGGCGAGGTTCAGCTGGCGTCATGCTTCGCTTCAGTTCGCGCACGCGCGATTCCAGTTCGTAAACCACCCGGATGTTCTCGTAGTACCGGACTACGCGGGCTTGCGTGTTGTAGTACGTGTGCCGGATGGCGGCAGGCCGCAAGCTAACCTGGCGCAGGTCGGCGGGTTTTACGCCGAGTACGCTCAAGGCCACCGACAGCGAGAAGAAGGCCATGCCAAACGACATGGCAAACCTTGGCTGCCGGATAGTGCCCCAAATCGGCTGCATGGCCGCCGAAACCCACGCTTGCGCGCGTTCCAGCCACGAAGCTGCCGGCCACGCAACACGCGGCTCGGTCGCGGACACGTTCACCCGCAGGCGTTGGGTGTCAACGCCCGTTGTGGATGCCAGAATGTTGTTGACCAGGCCGACTGGAGGCTCCACCTCCGTGAGATCCTTCAGCCAGTTGCGGCCCGCCTCAACTTCGGCGAACAGCGCCCCGCACGCGGAACAAGTCCGGGCGTGAGCCTGGAAGCGGTCGAGTTGAGTGCCGATCAGGACGCCGTCGAGCGCGTCGCTGAGCAGCCCATCGAACTCGTGACACTGCATTCCGTTACTGGTTCGGTCTGGCATCACATCACCTGCCTATAGGTACGTTGTAAAAGCCGTGCAAGTTCCGCGCGGCCACGATTTATTCGACTTTTCACAGTCCCCTCCGGTACCTTCAAAACGGTTGCGATTTCGCGATAGTCGAAATCCTGTAAGTCCCTTAGAATCACTGCCTCGCGAAGCTCGGGCGAGAGCCTGGCGAGGGCGGCGTGAACGGTTTCTCCCAATTCCCGGCTGCGTACGCGGGCGTCGGGAGGCGCGGATTGGTCCTGAATTTGCTCACTCAGCGGCTGGGCATCCTCGTGCGGCGATGAGGCAGCGTCAATAGAATCCGTGATGCGGTCTTGCTTGGTTTTGCGGAAGTGATCGACCAACAGGTTGCGGGTGATAGTCGTCACCCAGGTGACGAACGCTCCTTTGGTGTGGTCGTAGCTCGAAAGCGTGCGGTACATCTTAATGAAGACTTCCTGAGTGAGATCCTCGGCGTCGTTGGCGGAGCCGGCGAAGCGGTAGCAGATGTTATAGATACGCCGGTTATAAGTCTGAACGATTTCTTCCCAGGCAGCAGCGTCGCCGGCTACACAGCGGCGGACCAGCATCGCAACTACCTGTACGTCTTCCAATGAAAGCTCCCGAAAAAAAGCGGCTGTCAGTTTTCAGCCGTCAGCCCCCAGCCAAACCCCTGTCATTCCGAACCGGGCCGAAGGCGCGGTGAGGAACCTGCTGTTCTTGGGTGGCAGTGCTCAGCTTGGCGGCGCGTCCACACAAGACAGTACGCGGATGTAGTGCCGCAAGTTCGCGGCGGCAAGCCGCAGACGCACCTTGACGTGAAACAGGGCATTGTAGCAGCGGAAGGAGGGCGTGCGATTCCGTCAGGAGGCGGATATCTGAAGTTCGGCGAACTTTGGGATCACCGACCTTGCCATAGTGAAGTACTTCTGGTCCGACTCGACTCCCGCGCAACGCTCTAAAATGCCTCCATGCGTATCGGCCAAAACATGGGCACGTCGTTTTGCCGCTAACAAACGGAATTTTGCGATGGCAAAGAAATCGAAGAAAAGCACCACTCTCGACGAACCAGCAGAGACGATTCTCTCTGCACTTCTGGCGGAGTTTAAAGAGAAAGGATTTGGGACGGAGGAGCTACGGAACACATATCGTGGGCTATCGCCAGCCGCACTTAAATCAACCTGCTGTGCAGACAGAAAACTCTCAGAGGTAGATTTCGACCTCGCGATGAGTGATTTAGATGAGGGCGACTTGGTTAAGACTGGACCCATGATGGCGTATGAGAACCCACCCGGATCATACTTTGACATCGTGGCCCTTTACAGCAAGAACGAATATTCATACCTCACGCAAGAGGGATATAAGGCGGCAACAAAACTAAGTGTGACAAAGCCCCCAAGAATGGCTGTCCCGAATGTACACATATCGGGAGGAACTTTTAATCAATCTCCCATTGGTGTGGGTGCTCAGGTGTCACAAAAGGTCAACATCCAGCAACGGCAACAAAACATCGTCGCCGGCGACTGGGAGCACTTGGCGAAAGTGCTCCGCACCGCCGGAGTGTCGGACCCGGAACTGGATGAACTCTCGACGGCGGTCAGGGAGGACGGGAAAACGATGGGGGCAAGGGTGAAAGGCTGGATTTCTAAGGCCGCACCCAAGGTTCTGAGCGGTGGCGTCAGGATTGGTGTCTCCGTCGGTCAGACTCTGCTCGTCGAATATCTGAAACAGTACTACGGTCTCTCGTGATGACAATTGACCCTGACGATTTGAAGGGGTTCACCACGCTGCCATATTCTCGTCGCGCAGGCACGGTTCAAGCAGCTCGACGTCCGCCCTCTCCCGAACGACTTCTCTAAACTCTGCTGCAATCATCGCTTTCGCGAGTCTGAAGCATTTTAGTAGTGGGTGCCCGCATTCTGGCGTTCTTGGGTAGGCTACCTGTCGAGCTATGCGTTTTGCTTAATGCCTCACGCGTCAACAGAATCACTTAACGCTTCCCGGCGGCCGTTGCATGGTCCAACTTATCCGCGAGCCACAACTTGATGAGCGACTGTCGCGTCACACCCAGCCGGCGCGCTTCTCGATCCAGGGAATCTACCATCCAGGCCGGGAAATCAACGTTGACTCGTTTGGGATCGGTGCCAATCCGCCGCGCGTTGCCCAGATCGAGCTGCGCTACGACTTCCGCACCTGTATCGAATTTCCGATCAAATATCTTCGCTTTCATAGATCCTCACCTCTTCCTCGCGCGACCGCCTTACCGAGATCAGTCGAATGTTTTCATCCCTCCGAGTGACCACTGCACACCAATGCTTCTCGTCGATCTTCCCGATTAGCAGCCATCTCGGTTCATCGCTGGTGCGCGCCGGAATCTCCACCAGCGAGGCGTCCGCCCAAAGAGCCTGAGCCTCTTCAAAATCGATGCCGTGCTTCCGCTTGTTCTCAGCGCTCTTCTCGGGGTCGTATTCGAACCTCATAAGCTCTCGAAGTCATGAGCTCCGCCAGTATAGTAAAGGTATAAATACTATACCAGCGTTCGGCACAATGTTCCAATCGAAAAATTGTGTCGAATTCGCACCTGCCGTTACCTCCTACTCCCTGGTGAAGTAATCCACCGTCGCCGGATTTTCGAAGAGCGAGTAGTCGTGGGTGACGACAGTGATACTGCTATCGGCGACGAAGTAGCGGGAGATGGTGTCGGCAGCGCGGATTCGTCTCCGAAGGATCAAGCGCGAGTGTTGGCGGGTGACTAAGACTGCATGCTTGACCGACTCCCGCGCCGTTACCATACTTAAGGCTGGTATCGACTATGGTATAATGATCCTGTTGTGGAAACAGCCCGCAAAATCACGGTAGAAATCCCCGGCGACTTACTGGAGCGAGCGCAAAAGGCAAGCGGAGCCGGCATCACCCAAACGGTTCGCACTGGGCTGCAACTGCTGGCTGCATCAAAGGCCTACGACCGCCTGCGGGAATTGCGAGGCAAGGTCCGTTTCTCGCGCACCTTGGCAGAACTGAAAGCCGACCGCTGATTTCTGTTGCTGATTCTCCACCCGATCTTCTCTATCAATGATTGCCGCCGACACGGGCACATGGATTGCTTTTCTGGAAGGGGAGCGAGGCCAGGACCGAGGCCAGGACACCGAGTTGCTCGATAGAGCGCTGCAAGACCGCCAGGTCGTGATGGTGCCAGTCGTCCTCACCGAGCTATTGAGCGACCCTCGGCTTCCCGTCGAGGTCGCCGAGACGCTGTTACAGATCCCTATGCTTGACGTCGCGCAAGGCTACTGGCGGCGGGCCGGGGTGCTGCGGGCAAAGGTGTTGTCACGGCGCCGCAAGGCACGCCTCAGAGATGCGCTCATTGCGCAATGCTGTATTGATTCAAACATAGGGCTGATCACACGAGATGGTGACTTCCGTTCATTCGCTGATGCGGCGGACTTTCGTGTTGTCTTTCGGTAGGCTACCGGCGCGCAACTGGCATCCCATGAGAGCCATGGCATCGACCTACTCGCTGGTGAAGTAATCCACCGTCACCGGATTTTCGAAGAGCGAGTAGTCGCGGGTGACGACGGTGATTCCGCTATCGGTGACGAAGTAGCGGGAGCGGTCCGCTTCAGTGTCATAGCCGATGGTGGTGCCTTCCGGGAGATGTACGTTGCGGTCGATGATGCAGCGGCGGATTCGGCAATGGCGCCCCACCGCGACGTGGGAAAAAAGGATCGAGGAGTCGATTTCGCAATACGAGTTCACGCGCACGTCGGGCGAGAGCACCGAGTTCTTGACCACCCCACCGGAGACAATGCAACCGTTCGACACGATGGAATCGAGAGCGGTGCCCATGCGCTCCTTTTCCGCGAAGACAAATTTCGCCGGCGGATACTGGCGCTGGTGAGTGCGGATGGGCCAGTCGCGATCGTAGAGATTGAAAATCGGCGAGACCGACACCACGTCCATGTTGGCTTCGTAGTAGGCTTCGAGTGTGCCGACATCGCGCCAGTACAGAGCTTCCTTCTTGTTCTCGTCGATGAAGTCGTAGGCGAAGACGCGATAATCCTCGACCATCTTGGGCAGGATGTCTTTGCCGAAATCGTGGCTGGAGTTGTGATCTTCGGCGTCCTTGAGCAGGACGGGAATGAGGACATCTGCATTGAAAAGATAGACACCCATCGATCCCGCAACTTTGTCGGGATTCCATGGAGAACGCAGTTCGGTCTTGACAGGTTTCTCCTCGAAGCCGTTGATACGGCCGTCTTTGTCGACGTCAACGACGCCGAAGCGCGTGGTCTCCGCGAGATCAATCTGGATGGTGGCGAGAGTGATGTCGGCGGAGGATTCTTGATGCTGCTTCATCATCTTGCCGTAATTCATTTTGTAGATGTGATCGCCGGAGAGAATGAGAACGTGTTTGGGCTGCTCGGAGCCGATGGAATAAATGTTCTGGTAGACCGCGTCGGCCGTCCCCTGATACCACTGATCGCTCACACGCTTCATCGGCGGCAAGACTTCGACGAACTCTCCCACTTCGCGGCCCAGGATGTTCCAGCCTTCGCGAATGTGCCGGTTCAGAGAAAGTGCTTTGTACTGAGTGAGGATATAAACGCGGCGCAGATCAGAGTTGAGGCAGTTCGATAGAGTGATGTCGATGATGCGATACATCCCACCAAAGGTGACAGCGGGCTTGGCGCGATCGCGAGTGAGGGGATAGAGGCGCTCGCCGGCGCCGCCGGCGAGAAGGACTCCGAGTGTGTCTTTCATCGAAGCACCCCAGAAAAACAGTAGATGGTAGCACAGGCGCGCGGGGTTGGCAGCGACCTGCTCGGCGAGTCTCCTTCTCTCCCGTTATCACCTGCGTCAAGGGGTGCAGATGAAGTACCGGCCTCCTGATGGTATATCCGAATCTGCTCACTGACCTCCTCGCGGGCTCCTGCGCCCCAGAGAAACCCAGAAAATCCGGGGAAGTTTCGTGAAGGCCTGCCCTGCAGCCGCTACTTTTCTTCCTCGATCTTGATGCGAAGAGATTTCAGGAATTTGACATCCTGATCGTTGACTTTGAACTCAGGATTCGTCGAGAGGGTAGTGACCAGGGAAGTTTTATCAGAGGTTTTTTCGCCCTGCTTGCTGACGCCAATGGTGGCCTCGAGGACCAGAAAAATGTCGTAACCGCCTTCTTTGATGCGGGAGACGACTTCGGCGATCTGTTCGGAATCGGATAGAGATTCGTTGATGGCTTCCCCGAGTTCCTTCATGAGTTGCTTGAGTTGCTGGTCCACGTAGTCCCCCGATCGCTGTCACCTGCTCTGGCTCAAAACATGCCACCGCTCACTTAGATGCTTGCGGCCGCCGAACGGTTTTGACGCGCTCGCACGTTTGCGCCATTGTATCTCCAGAGGCTGCTAAAATCGAGCAGTGAATAAAGTTTCTACAGCACAAAAGTTGGGGGTGGTGGCGCGGGTAGCGTCGCAGCAGGCCCAGCGCAGCCGCACCGTTCGTGCTGTAAAGGGGGCCATCTCAACTACGGCTCGGGCCTTCGGAAGCGTGTTGCACCAATTGTGGCTAGAGGTTACGGGCCTGGTTTTCCTGCTGATGGCAGCGAGCGGCGGGATCGCTGCGGCGCACGAATATGCGAAATATCACGCCGGGCATGCCGGTGTTGGACGCGTCGCAGTTGCAATTTGTTTCACAGTCACGTTCGCGTGGTTCGGGGTGAGCTCATTCCTGAGGGTGAAGAAAAAAGGGTAAAGCCTTCCGACTAAGATTGGGGTGAAACTGGGGTGAAATCATGACCGGCTTAGATGCGAAGCATAACGCCCGCGCCGGAACCAAAGGCGCGACTCTGACTGGTCCGGAAACCTCCTCCCATATTTCAGTAAAGCCGCTGTATACCCCCGCGGATGTGAAAGGCTCGGATTACGAAAGCGAGGTCGGATATCCCGGAGAGTATCCGTTCACTCGCGGCGTCCAGGCAACGATGTACCGCGGCCGGTTATGGACCATGCGGCAGTATGCGGGCATGGGCGACGCCGAGGAATCGAATAAGCGTTACAAGTATTTGCTTGCAAACGGAACCACGGGGCTCTCGGTGGCGTTCGATTTGCCGACGCAGATCGGGATGGACTCCGACCACGCCCTGGCTGCTGGCGAAGTTGGCAGGGTGGGAGTGGCGATCGACTCTATCGAAGACATGGAGCGGCTGTTTGCCGGCATAGAACTGACGAAGATTTCAACATCGATGACCATCAATGCAACCGCCTCGATTCTGTTGGCGTTATACGTGGCGGTGGCCCGTCGGCGAGGAGCGGACATTCGGAAACTTTCGGGCACGGTGCAGAACGATGTGCTTAAGGAGTACATCGCCCGCGGAACATATATATATCCGGTGCGGCAGGCGATGCGCGTGGTTACCGACATGTTTGCCTGGGCAAAGGAGAACGTGCCCGAGTGGAACACGATTTCGATTTCCGGCTATCACATGCGTGAGGCGGGATCGACCGCGGTGCAGGAAGTGGCGTTTACGCTGGGCAATGGCATGGCCTATGTGGAGGCTGCGGTCAAGGCCGGGCTGGATGTGGATCAGTTCGCTCCGCGGCTCTCCTTCTTCTTTAATGCGCATAGCAATTTTCTGGAAGAGGTGGCAAAATTCCGGGCCGCGCGAAGAATGTGGGCGCGGATTATGCGCGGACATTTCAAGGCGAAGAATCCGCGGTCCTGGATGCTGCGTTTTCATACTCAGACGGCCGGTTCGACGCTTACCGCGCAACAGCCGGAAAATAACATTGTGCGCACCGCGATTCAGGCGCTGGCGGCGGTGCTGGGCGGGACGCAGTCGCTGCATACGAATTCGTACGACGAAGCGCTTGCGCTGCCGACCGAGCAGGCGGCGCGCATCGCTTTGCGCACGCAGCAGGTGATTGCGTATGAGTCCGGGGCCCCGCAGACGGTCGATCCACTGGCGGGATCGTATTACGTCGAAGCGCTGACCAATCAGATTGAGAAGAGTGCGGCGGAATATTTGGGAAAAATTGAAGTGATGGGTGGGATGCTGAAGGCAATCGAGCGCGGATTCGTGCAGCAGGAAATTCAGAACGCTGCGTACGAATATCAGCAGGCAGTGGATCGGCAGGACGCCGTTGTGGTGGGAGTGAATCGGTTTGAAGTGGAAGAGGAGAAGCCGATTCCGATTCAGAAGATCGACCCTGCGCTCGAGCCGAAGCAGATCGAGCGCGTCCGTGCGCTGCGCGCGAGGCGGGACGAGGGAATATGGAAGGACGCGTTAAAGAAAGTAGAGGGAGCGGCGCGATCAAGCGAGAATCTGATGCCAAGGATTCTCGCTGCAGTCGAAGCATACGCGACGGTGGGAGAGATTTCGGACGCGATGCGTCGGGTGTTTGGGGAGTATAAAGAAGCGGTTTTTGTTTGAGCCGTTGAGAGAGCGTTATTCTGAGGTTTTGTAGTCGCAGGCGTTGCGGCAGGGTTCGCAATACATCAAGCCGTCCTGGCAAATGCGGATATCGAGCTGCGATTGGCATAGGCAGCAGAACTTATCGCACTCGCACTCTGCCTCGGGCATTTCGCACTGTCCGCAGCGGTACTTGGCCTGGCCGGTTCCGGTAGACATATCAGAAATGTAGCTCTGAGCGGTGCCTTCGGGAAACGTTCCGTTAGTAACCAGCAAAACTTTTGGCGATGCTGGAACTGGCGCGTGCCCGTTTCCTTGTTCCCATATAATTCCCCGTAATGACCTTCCAACAGGTTCTGGATGGAGCGGAGGTTCTCGCGCAAAGCGGGGACCCGGGCGTGAGCAGTGTGGAATACGACTCGCGGCGAGTGAAGCCGGGGTGTGTGTTCATTGCCATGCGTGGCGAATCCAGCGACGGAAACCGATTTATCGATCAGGCCGTTCAGGCGGGGGCGGTAGCCGTGGTTACGGATTCGGCTGCCGAGAAACCGCGTCCGAATGTGGGATGGGCGCTTGTGCTGCACGGACGCAGGGCGCTGGCGCGGGTGAGCGCGAACTTTTATAAGAAGCCTGCGGAGCGGGTTGCCATTACCGGAATCACGGGAACGAATGGAAAGAGCACGACCTCGTTTCTGCTGGAATCAATTCTGAACGCGGCGGGACGGAAGAGCTCGCTGATCGGAACGATTGCGTATCACGTGGCGGGAAAAGTTCTGCCCGCACCGCATACTACGCCAGAGTCGCTCGATCTGAACCGCATGCTCAACGAGGCATTGGGGCACGGGGCAACCGAGGCAGTGATGGAAGTCTCCTCGCACGCGCTGGCACAGGAGCGCGTCTATGGCGTGCCCTTTGACGTAGCGGTCTTTACCAACCTTACGCGCGACCACCTCGATTACCACGAGACAATGGAAAAATACTTCGCGGCCAAGCGAGTGTTGTTTGCGGGATGCGGCACCGAATCGCCACGCGCCGTGGTGACGAATGTCGATGATGAGTCGGGAGCGAAGCTGGCTGAGTTCAGCCGGAAGCGAAGCTCCGTCGTTCTGAAATACGGCTGGCAGCACGGCGATGTACGCGCGCAGAGAGTGGAGATCACAACCCGGGGGACGCGATTCGATCTCGTGATGCCGGAGCAGAATATTCCGGTATTTTCAGCGCTGATTGGGCGCGTAAATGTGTACAACATTTTAGCCGCAGCGGGGGCGGCCTACGCTCGTGGCTGCCAAGCACAGGCGATTGCGGCGGGCATCGACAAGCTGGCGTGCGTCCCAGGGAGATTTGAGCGAGTCGATTGCGGACAGCCGTTCACGGTGGTGGTGGACTATGCGCATACCGATGACGCTTTGCGCAACTTGACGGCGCTGGCGCGGGAGTTAGTTTCCGGTGCGAAGGGAAGAGTTCTCACGGTGTTCGGATGCGGGGGAGATCGCGACCGGAAGAAGCGTCCACTGATGGGCGAGGCCGCCGGACGAGGCAGTGATTTTGTGGTGCTCACGTCGGACAATCCTCGGAGCGAGGATCCGCTGGCGATTATCAATGATGCCGTGGTGGGGCTGCAGAAGACCGGCGTGAAATACAGCATCGAGGCCGACCGGCGAAAAGCGATTGCCCTGGCGATCAGCGAAGCACGGCCCGGAGACATTGTGCTCGTGGCGGGCAAAGGACACGAGAAGGTACAAGTAACGCGAGAGGGCGCCATTCCATTTGATGACTTAGAGGTGGCTCGCGGAGCGCTGCGGGCAGTTGGTTTTGAATGTGAAGCGGCTAAGGCTGGGGCGACGCGATGAAGCTGAGCCTGGCCAGGATCGCAGAGTTTATTTCCGCGACGGGAGAGTTTCGGCCCGAAGAAATGGCGCTGGGATTCTCGATCGACTCGCGCAGCGTGGGGCCTGGCGAGCTTTTCTTCGCCGTCAAGGGTGAGCGTCTGGATGGGCACGACTTCGTCGAAGAGGCGCTGCAAAAAGGAGCCGTTGCGGCAGTCGTGCGTGAAGATCAACTGGACCGCTATCCGAAGAAAACGGGACTGCTGGCGGTAAAAGATACGCTGGTGGCGCTCCAGACTCTAGCCACCGCGGCGCGAAAACGTTGGGGCAAGGTCCTGGTTGCGGTAACGGGCTCTGCGGGGAAGACTACGACGAAAGAGGCGATCTCCCATGTGTTGAGCACGCGGTTTCGAGTGCTGAAATCCGAAGGGAACTTCAATAATCATTTTGGCTTGCCGCTAATGCTGCTCAAACTGGAGCCGGAGTATGACCTTGCCGTGGTCGAAATGGGAATGTCGCATGCGGGAGAGATTCGCGCGCTGGCAAAAATTGCGCAACCGGAGATTGGCGTGGTCACGAATGTCGCACCTGTTCACCTGGAATTTTTTGATTCGCTAGCGGGAATTGCACGAGCTAAGTACGAACTGGTGGAATCGCTGCCGGCGAATGGAACCGCTGTCCTCAATGCGGATGACGAATATGTGTCGCAATTCGGTCGCGACTTCAAGGGGAAAGTAGTGCTGTACGGAACCCGCGCAACCGCAGACGTCCGCGCGGAGAACATTCAATCGAGAGGGCGGCAGGGAGCGGAGTTCGACGTGGTAATCGGGGGCGCGCGTGAACACGCCACGTCACTGCTGGTGGGAGAACATAACGTCCTGAATGCGCTGGCGGCCGTCGCTGTGGGGTTAGAGCGCGGCTTGACGCCCTCTGAAGCTGTGAGCGCGCTGGCCACGATGGCTGCGGCGGATAAACGCGGGCAGGTTCTCCAAGTGGGTAACATCACGGTGATCAACGATTGTTACAATTCGAATCCGAAGGCGCTGGATGCAATGGTGGACGCTTTGGCAAGCATGGCCGCCAAGCGTCGCATTGTGGTGGCGGGCGAGATGCTGGAGTTGGGTCCCATGGGACCTGAGATGCACCGTGAGGCGGGGGAGCACATTTCGCAGAAAAAAATTGATGTGCTGCTCGGCGTTCGCGGGTTGGCTCAGGCCACAGTCGACGCAGCCAAGCGGGCGGGAGTGCGAGCGGAGTTTGTGTCGTCGTCCGAAGAGGCCGGCGAATGGCTGGCTCATGAGGCGCGCGACGGCGATGTGGTGCTGCTGAAAGCTTCGCGCGGAGTGAAGCTCGAAAAGGCGCTGGAAATCTGGAAAGCACGGAACGACGGCAACGGCGGGTAATTCTCCACCACGGAGGCACAGAGACAGAGACATAGAGAAAAGGAAAGAATGCTTTTCTTCCGATTGCTTTGAGATACCATAGGCAGATTTTGCAAAACATTTTTTCTCCGTGACTCCGTGTCTCGGTGGTGGAATCAGGTTGGGATGTAACAGAACATTTTCCGGCGGAACGGAGGCTCATTGCTCTACTGGCTGTTGTTCGTGAAACTGCAGCATTATTTTCCGCCCTTCCGCATCTTCCGCTACCTCACGTTCCGCACTGCATTTGCCAGCCTTACAGCACTGTTCACCGGACTCATCGTCGGGCCACTGGTGATCGGGCGGCTGCGCGAGTTTCAGATCGGGCAATATATTCGGGAAGAAGGTCCGAAGGCGCATCAGAAAAAAGCTGGGACGCCGACTATGGGCGGGCTGCTGATCGCGATCGCCGTCGTGGTGCCAACCCTGCTGTGGGCGGACCTGAGCAACCGTTTCGTGTGGATTGCGGTGTTTGCCACGTGCGCCTTCGCGGCGATTGGATTCACCGACGATTACACCAAAGTGGTGCATCGTCGCAATCTTGGTCTGACCGGACGGGCGAAACTGGGGCTGCAGATCGCAACCAGCATTGTGATCGCCGTGATGCTGATCGCGATGCAGACCTATGGAATGTATTCGACCAAGCTGATCGTGCCCTTCCTCAAGCAGTTTCATCCCGACTTAGTCGTGCAGAATCTCGAACGCTTTCCGCATCTTTGGCCGCTCGCCTTCCTGCCATTCATGGCTTTCGTCGCGCTCGTCATTGTGGGCTCGAGCAACGCCGTGAATCTTACGGACGGCTTGGATGGCCTGGCCATTGGTTGCACAGTGATTGCGGCGGGAGCGCTCACCGTTCTGACCTATGTGAGCGGGCACGCGACGTTCGCCACTTATCTGGAAATCCCGAAAATGCCGCAAGTTGGCGAGTTGACGATTTTTTGCGGTGCAATGGTGGGATCGTCGATCGGATTTTTGTGGTACAACGCGCATCCTGCGGAAGTCTTCATGGGCGACGTCGGATCGCTGGCCTTGGGCGGCGCGATTGGCACGGTCGCGGTGATCATCAAACAGGAATTGCTGCTGCCGTTTATTGGCGGAGTATTTGTGATTGAAGCGGTGTCAGTAATTCTGCAGGTGGGATCGTACAAGCTGCGCAAAAAGCGGATTTTCAAGATGGCGCCGATCCATCATCACTTTGAACTGATGGGGTGGTCGGAGTCGAAAATTATCGTTCGTTTCTGGATTGCTTCGCTGGTGTTTGCGTTGTTCGCGCTGACGACGCTCAAGCTGAGGTAGAAGTGCAGTGGTCAGGGTTCAGTGGGTCAGTGATCAGTGGTCAGTGGCCAGTAAAGGCCTTTTGGTTTTACTGACCACTAGCCACTGACCACTGAACACTGCTTGAATGATGGAACTCAGAGACAAACGCGTGCTGGTGGTGGGTCTCGGCAAGTCCGGGGTCGCATCGGCGCTGTTCTTGAAGGCCCACGGCGCGCGGGTTACTGTCTCCGATACGAAGAGTGGAGACGAGCTGCGCAACGAGATCCCGGTTTTGCTCGACCATGGGATCACCGTCGAGACCGGGGGACATGGCGAACGAACATTTCGCGGGCAAGATCTGATTGTCGTGAGTCCTGGCGTTCCTGTGGATGCGCCCTTGCTGGTGCAGGCGAGGTCGTTAGGCGAGGTGGTGATTGGCGAAATCGAATTGGCGGCCCAGTTTTTACCGGGGCCGATTGTGGCCATCACTGGATCGAATGGAAAGACTACGACTACCACGCTGACCGGCGAGATCATGACTGCGAGCGGCCTTCCGACGCTGGTCGGGGGTAACATTGGCACTCCCGCAATATCGCTGGCCGAGCGCGCCAGGCCGGAAACTGTGATCGTGCTGGAAGTTTCGAGTTTTCAACTCGAAACCATTCAGACCTTCCGTCCGAAGATTGCCGTGGTGTTGAATGTCACGCCCGATCACCTGGACCGGCATCAGACGATTGAAACCTACGTCGACGCGAAGGCGAGGATCTTCGAAAATCAGCAAAACGAAGATTTTGCAGTGCTGAACGAAGATGATCCGATTTGCGTAGCAATGGCGGCGCGCACGCGGGCGCAGGTGTTCTGGTTCAGCCGGCAAAAGGAGGTTAAGCAGGGAGCATGGGTGCGCGAGGGAAACATTGTATTCCGTAACGGGGCTGGGTTTCAGAAAGAAGCTCAGCGGGAAGTCATGCTGGTTTCGGAGATTCCGCTGAAGGGCGCGCATAATCTAGAGAACGTGCTTGCGGCAGTGTGCGCGGGCGCGCTGATGGGATGCGCTCCCGAGAAGATTCGCGAAGCCGTGCGCCACTTCAAGGCCGTTGAACACCGGCTGGAATTTGTGGCGACGATTCGTGGCGTGGATTATTACAACGATTCGAAGGCTACTAATGTGGACGCGACCATCAAGGCGCTGGAGTCGTTCCCGGCGAACATCCACCTGATTCTTGGCGGCAAGGATAAGGGCAGCGACTATACCGTGCTCAACGATTTGCTGCGGCAGCGCGTGAAACGCGTATACACGATCGGCGCGGCGGCGGGGAAGATCGAGTCACAGATTAAGAATGTTGAAGTCGTGCATGCTGAGACGCTGGAGAACGCCCTGCGCAAGGCGAGTGCTGCCGCGGAGCCGGGGGACGTGGTTTTACTGGCTCCGGCTTGCGCGAGTTTCGATCAGTTCAAGAATTACGAGCAGCGCGGGCGGGTATTTAAGGAAACTGTGCGAGGGCTGGGATAATGATTCTCGGCGCTTGACACCAATATGATCGAGCATCTGAAGGAAATGGCGAAAGCAGTCCCCTTAGAAACCGCATATGACTGGGAGTTGCCTGCAAATCTTCCAATAGAGATCCCGGCTGGTATCACCGGGTCATTCGCGCAAAACGTCTATTTGAAAGAGAACCTTGCACCGGTGTTGGAACAAGACAAAGATCTTGCTACCCATTATTGGGTTGTCCGCGACTGGGGCGGAATCGGCAGGTTTGAGATTGGGGCCCGCAATGACGCAGTTATTAGAACTTTCAAAGAGGAAATCCCAAAGGGAAAGCTCAAGCCAAAATCATTTGCAGTTATTTCTTCGCTGTCGAAGCTGAGTTCTTTCTGGGAGCCTAAGAGATATGCCATCTACGATTCACGTGCTGTTTTCGCGCTGAACTGGATTATCTTCCGCTACTCAAAAGACAGGCAACTTTTCCCGCAGCCAGAAGGTCGCAACACAGAGATTTCCAAGTATGACATCGAAACCCTATTTAGGCTTTCCGGGATTGGCCATCGGTATCGTTCATCTACGACCGCTTATCATGAATATTGCAGTCTTCTTCAAGATTTGTCGGAACAACTTTACGGGTCGCGCAAGCCATATTTTTCAGAGATGCTTTTGTTTGCGGCAGCACCGACAACAATCATTGAGGACATTAAGCGCTCTGTCACAGTCACAATTGACGGTGAGAATGGAACGCGCCGTCTCGAACCGCTAGTCTGACCGGACTTTCTGTGTGAAGGAATGGTCGTAGGCTGAGCTTTTGCGCATTGTGATGCCCCCGAACCAAAACAATCAACAATCAAAGTTCAACAATCATCAATTCACCCTCCGCGTCTCCGCACCTCCGTGGTGAAATGAACTTCCCATGGCAAAGCGTGTGAGTGTCGATCGCTGGTTGTTTACCGTCACGATGCTGCTGGTGTTTGTAGGGCTCGTGATGGTGTTTTCGGCGTCGGCGGTGATGGCACGCGAGCGGTTTGGTTCGCCGTACGCGTTCTTATTGAAGCAGGTGATCTGGGCGTCGGCGGGCCTGGTGGCGATGGTGGTGGCGATGCGCGTGGACTACGGGCGCTACAAACATCCGGGGCTGGTCTTCTCGCTTCTGGGGTTTACTACACTGCTGCTGATCTCGGTGTTCTTTCTGGACCGTTCGCACAATACGCATCGCTGGATTCATGCGGGAGGGTTTTCGTTTCAACCTTCGGAACTGGCTAAGCCGGTGCTGATTCTTTTTCTCGCATATTTTCTCGATAGCCGCACGAAAACGATTCCGAGTTCGATGGCAAGTTCGATGTCGGGTCCCGCGCCGAGTTTCATGGATGACTGGCGCAACACATTGCTGCCGGCGGCGGCGCCGGTGGTGCTGTTGCTGGGATTGATCGTGCTGCAGCCTGACTTGGGAACGGCCATCGCTTGCGCCGGGATTGCAGCTTGCATCTTCTATGTAGCTGGGATGCGGCTTCGGTATTTCGGGTACGCGTTTGGGGCGTCGCTGCTGCCGCTGTATTTTCTGATTTTTCATGTGAGCTGGCGGCGCGACCGGGTTCTGGCATTCCTGAATCCTTATGCCGACCGGCAGAAGGCAGGCTTCCACATCGTTCAGTCGCTGATCGCGGTGGGCACGGGCGGCATCACAGGCACAGGCTTGATGGAGGGCAAGCAGAAATTGTTCTATCTGCCGGAGCCGCACACCGATTTTATCTTTGCCGTCACCGCGGAGGAATTGGGGCTGGTGGGAGCGATTTTTGTGGTGACGCTGTTTGCCATCTTTCTGTGGCGCGGCATGCGGGCTTCCGGGCGCACCAGCGATGTTTTCGGCCGCTATCTGGCGGTGGGGATCACCAGCATGGTGGTGCTGCAGGCGTTCATCAACATCAGCGTCGTGCTAGGGATGATGCCGACGAAGGGGATTCCGCTGCCGCTGGTGTCGTACGGAGGGTCATCTTTGTTTGTGACACTGGCGTGTGTCGGCGTGCTGTTGAATATCACGAAGCAGGCGGAGTAGTCCGAAACTTATTGCCACAGATATGTACGGATCTTCGCGGATTCAAGAACTGGAGGAAGCTTGGGTCGCTTAACCTTTGTTATGGCCTTTTGTTTTGCGCTGGCAGCTTTGTGTGCCGCGCAGAAATCAGAATCGTCCCAGCCAGTACAATTGCCGCCGCAAGCGCCCATTTTCTCGCCTGCCGATTTGGCCGCGAAAGTTCCCGCGCCGAATGCTGAAGACGTGAAGTCCATGGATGCGATCTTGCGTGCGATCTATGACGTGATCTCCGGACCCGTTGGCAATCGCGACTGGAAGCGGTTCCGGTCCCTATTTCTTCCGCGGGCGCGCTTTACGCAAGTGGGCAAAGGACCGGATGGAGCGAACTTCGTGATTTCGTGGAATGTGGAGGAGTTCGTTCGCGACGCGGGCGAAGTTTTCTCCAAACAACCTTTCTACGAAAATGCGCTCGTGAACCAGCCGGAAAGCTACGGGAACATGGCGCAGGTATTCAGCAGCTACGAATCGCGGCACGCTCCGGGAGAGAAGCCGTTCGAACGCGGCATCAACAGCATTCAGTTGCTGAACGACGGCACACGTTGGTGGGTCATCTCGATCGCGTGGGATTCGGAGCGCGCGGACAATCCGCTGCCAGCGAAGTTCGCGAAGAAATAGATCGCCACCGATCTTCACGGATTTTTCTTGTAACTGTTCTATCCGTGTGAATCCCTGTTGATCCGTGGCCGTAGTTTATAGTCACAGCATGCGGGCCATTCTGGCGGGCGGCGGGACGGGCGGGCACGTCATTCCGGCGCTGGCCATCGCCAACGAACTTAAGAAAAGTTATGGGGCTGAGGTGCTGTTCATTGGAACGGCGCGCGGCATCGAAAACCGGCTGGTGCCGGCCGCCGGATATCCGCTGCAACTGGTGCGGGTGGGGGCGCTGAAGAATGTGAGCCTGATGACGCGGGCGAAGACAGCGTTCGATTTGCCACGCGCGGTGTGGGATGCGGCCCGGATGTTGAATGAGTTTGCTCCCGACGTAGTGATCGGTGTGGGGGGATATGCGTCGGGGCCGGCGATGCTGGCGGCGGTGGTGAAGCATATTCCAACGCTGGCATTCGAACCGAATGTGGTTCCGGGTTTCGCGAATCGCGCGGTTGCCAAGTTCGTCTCCGGTGCGGCAGTGCACTTCGAAGAGACTGCGAAATATTTTCGTCATGCGGAAGTGACGGGAGTTCCAGTGCGGCAGGCGTTCTTTGAGATTCCGGTTCTAAGTAATAAGACGCGTGGCGGGACGCCGACTCTTCTGGTGTTTGGCGGCAGCCAGGGGGCGCACGCGATTAATGAGGCGATGATCCGGTGCCTCCCGGAGTTGCAGCGACAGGCGCCGGGGATTCACATCATCCATCAGACCGGTGAGCGTGATTATAATGACGCGCTGGCAGCATATCGCGGGCGGACAAGCGCGTCCGGCGAAGCAGCGGAAGTTTTTAAATTCATCGAAGATATGCCGGCAGCATTTGCGCGGGCGGACTTGGTGGTATGCCGGTCGGGCGCCAGCACGGTGGCTGAAATTACCGCGGCCGCGAAGCCTGCGATTTTCGTGCCCTTTCCGCGTGCGGCCGACGATCATCAACGAGTGAATGCCGAGGCGCTGGCCCGCGAGGGTGCGGCGGTGTTGGTGGAGGAATCGAAGCTGGAAGGAGTCTGGCTGGCGGAGACGATTGCAGCTTTGCTGGGCGATCAGCGACGCTTGCAGTCGATGAGCCAGGCGGCGCGAAGCTTGGCGCACCCCAATGCGGCGCGGGATATTGCGGCGATGGCGGCACGCCTGGCGGGCATCGAACCACTGGCCACGGATTTGCACTGATCGGACTTGCACGGATCTCACGGATAAATCTTTGGAGTTCTATTCAGAGCGGCACATAGCAAACTGATTTCCAGCCGGAGAGTGCGAAGTGAAGAGGAACTGGGCCGAGCGCGTGAGCCAAGTCTTGGTGCTCACAATTGTCTTGCTGGGAATTCTCTATGCGGGCGACTGGGTGACATTGCGGATTCGGATTGCCCACGGTACGGCTTACGGCTCCGTGGACGTAGATCAATTCTTAGCTTCAGCATTAAAGGGGAACAAAACCGAATATGATTTTGTGGGAACAGTGCACCAGACCTGCAGCCGGTCGCTATTTCCGCAGAAGGGAAATCCTGCGTGCTGGTGGCTGAAGCGGCATAGGTCCCAATGGCAGTGAGTCGTATTCGGACTGTCCGACGGAAGCAAATTTAAAGAACGAGATCCTTCGACTCCGCTCAAGATGACAGATCGAGCGGTTGACTCATGTTTGCCAAAATTCAGCAAATTCATTTCGTAGGCATTGGCGGGATCGGCATGAGCGGGATCGCCGAGGTGCTGCTGAATCTCGGCTACAGAGTTTCAGGATCGGATCTGAAGAGTTCCGCGGTGACGCAGCGGCTGGCAGGCCTGGGCGCGACGGTCTTTGAAGGACATCGCGCCGACAACATTGCCGGGGCAGAAGTGGTGGTGACGAGTTCAGCAATTGCAGGCGAAAATCCCGAGGTGGTCGAAGCGCACAATCTGCATGTGCCGGTGATTCGGCGGGCGGAGATGCTGGCGGAGTTGATGCGGCTGAAGTATGGCATCGCCATCGCAGGAATGCACGGCAAGACGACGACTACGTCGATGGTGGCGGCCGTGCTGGCCGGCGGGGGTCTCGATCCAACGGTGGTGGTGGGCGGGCGCGTGGATGCGATGGGATCAAACGCGCGGCTGGGGAAGTCGCAATATCTTGTGGCGGAAGCAGATGAGAGCGACAGGTCGTTTCTCAAGCTCTCGCCAATACTTTCTGTGGTCACTAATATCGACCGCGAGCATATGGATTGCTACCGCAACATGCGGGATGTGAAGAAAACCTTTCTGGAATTTATGGACCGCGTGCCGTTCTACGGCATGGTGGTGGTATGTAACGACGATCCCATCCTGCGGCGGTTGTTGCCGCAAGCCCAGCGGCGCACAGTGACATACGGAACGAAGCGGGGATCGGATTTTCTGATCAAGTTGGGAGCGGGCGGTGCGCCAGGTGAGAAGGCCGAAGGCCAGCCGTTGAGCCGCTTTCGGGTAAGTTATCGAAAGAAAGATTTGGGTGAGTTCACGTTGCACGTGCCGGGGGTTCACAACATTCTGAATGCGACCGCAGCGATCGCGGTTGGCGTCGGGCTGGATGTGGATGTTGATGCAATCCGCGCGGTGCTCGACCAGTTCCGCGGAGTGGACCGGCGATTCCAGTTGCGCGGACGGATTGCCGGCGTGAGCGTCATTGACGATTACGGCCACCATCCCACGGAGATCAAGGCGACGCTGGCGGCGGCGCGGTCGTGCGGCTTTCGTAAGATTCATGTGGTCTTTCAGCCGCATCGCTACACGCGCACGCGCGATCTGATCGAAGAATTCACCACGGCATTCGGAGACGCGGACTCGCTGTTCGTGCTCGACATCTACGCGGCGAGCGAGAAGCCGATTGAAGGAATCAGCGGGGAAGCATTGGCGCGCGTTATCCGTGAGAAGGGTGGTCGGAGCGCCGAGTATGTGAGTTCGTTCGCGGATGCGGTGAGTTCGGCGGCTGCCGTGGCCCAGGATGGGGACATGATTCTTACGCTGGGTGCGGGCAGCGTTTCGCAGTTGGGGCCGATGATTGTGGAGAAGCTGAAGGAGCGAGAGTCTGTTCCTTCAAGAAACTAGGCCTCTAGCCTCAACGATTTGGAGTCCAGGTCACTCACCTGAGCCGAGCAGTCGCTCCGAGTCAACGCGTGTAATTCGCCCGTTCCCCTCAACTAAGAACTACCCCCTGCCAAAGGCACGTGTTCGTAACAACGAGGCTGCGATTTGGAAGGGAATGGCAGACATGATGATGAATAACCGAAAGGATACGATCCCGACCGGGGCTGCCGCGAATGACAGCACGATCAGAACGACGTCGCGGCGCGCGACGCCAAAATAAACAAGGCTTACACATCCTGCGAGTATCGCAAGGAAGATGAATATGAGAGGAACCTCTTTGAGCCACTGTCGTTTCTCCCAATTGCTCAGGTAATCCCATTCCGTTGCTCCTGAAATGTAAACCTGACCGCAACGACAAGAATATCTTACGGGGCCAAGCGGACGTCGAACATGGGCACGACCGTGATGAAGATGACGCGTTATGTCCCTTCCGCACTTGTCACAAACGTAGACATCGGCAGCTTCTGGAAATTCGCTTGCCGGGCGTTTTAAGACGGGAGGCTGTTTTAAAGCAAGATTCAGCGCCTGCATTGGAACCGACGTGTGCTCGTCGCCAGCTCAGGATTATAAGGGCAAGCCCCCTCGGCTGGCGAAAAATCTCGACCGCACTCGTTAACCGCTCGCCGGGAGGAACTTGTGGCTCCTTTGACCGTAACTTCCATTGCTAACGGATTGGGACGCGGTTCGTCCAATCTGGCATAAGGGGTTAAGGCGATGAAAAACGCACAAGCATGGGGATGGTTGGCGGCTGGGGTGCTGGCGCTGGGATTGAACGGGGTTTATCACGACTGCGGCGCCGCCTGGGCGCATCGCACTGTTGGCCGATTTATCAATCGCATTGAAGAGCGTTCCGTCCCCGTACTGGCTCTGGCTGCAGGACGCGCTGACTGGCTCATGGCGAAGACGGAGACAGTCGCTGCTCGGGACGAGACCGGCTCCTGCCGCGTGGCGAGTTCCGTGGCGCGATTGAAGGCGTCGCTATTGCAGAATAAGGTGGCGCGGACGCAGGCGAACATGGCCAGGTTTGAGGAAATGTCAGCGCGAGAAGAAGCCGCACTAGCTCGGCTGGAGGCTGACCGGGCGCGGATCGAGGCACAGGCTGCGCGCGTGCGCTTTGCTCCGGCTGCGTTCAACCCTGTCGTGTGTCCACGGGTGCGGGTGAATATTCCGCGGGTGAAGATCTCAGTTCCCGAGATGAATCTCGAAGCACTGGGTGCGGGTCCGATTTAGCATTTTTCCTTAGTGAAAAAGAAGGCGGACGCGGGGAACCAACCGCGTCCGCTTTTGTTTTGTCTTCGAATTGCGTAGTTGCGGCCGGTCGGGGCAGGCAAGTCGACGGCATCCCTTGCCTAACGTTTGTGCGCCTCGACGTAGGAACGTAAAACCGCGTTCATGCGCGTGAGATGGCCTTCGCCCTGCCGTTTGAACCAGTCGAATACGTCGCTGTCAACCCGAAGATGAACGGAAGTCTTGCCCTGCGGCATAACGACCCGGGCGCGTTTCCAAAAATCGTCGCCCACGGGCGCGGCCTCCGGCGCGTCGGCGCGGGTTTTGCTTGCACCGCGGGAGATTTTCCTTTTAATCGCGCTAAGAGAATATCTCACGGTAGTATTTTTCTGCGTCATGCCGGTTTGCCTTTCTTGCGCTGATGATGCGAATAATTGATTCTCCGCGCCAGGTGTAGACGACGTGCAACACCGTCTCACCCGATAACCCAAGGGCGATGCATCTCAACTCGCCATAATCCGCTCGATCGTCAATGGCTTCGATCGTCGGGTTTTCGAAGATTAATGCGGCGTCCAGAAAATCGATTCCATGATTTTCGACGTTGGACGCGTTCTTTTCTTCGTCCCACTCAAAGCTGAGCTCAGCCATGAGGTTTGATTACAAATGATACACAAATGTGTACACACCGTCAAGATTTGGGTTGACGCCGGGGCGGACGCCGCGCGGGATGGGAAGGCCCCACTTCTCGCCAAGAACGCGAGAAATGGGGCACCCGGCATATCTCCAGGGCCAAAGTGGGCCAAGCACCCAAATGACTCTCAGCTTACGAAAGTAATCCGATTCCCGTTAAACCAGTTGGTGCGAGGGCGGGGCGCACCTTAGATTAAGTTGTCATAGAAGGCGAGAAAGGGAGTACTCACTATGCCTGCAGTGCCTGCCCGTGTCGCAGATAGGCTCAAATCAAGCCTCAAGGAGTTCCAAGGAGTTGTGCAGTCGGCCAGGTCACGTGACGTAAACGAGTCAGATACCGTCATCATCGTGACTGACATGTTGTCAGCCGTCTTCGGATACGACAAGTATTCAGAGGTCACATCTGAGTTGGATATTCGTGGAACGCATTGCGACCTTGCGACAAAAACCGACGGCAAAATCCAGTCGCTGATTGAAGTCAAAGCTGTTGGAACCGAACTGAAAGATACTCATACGCGTCAGGCCGTTGACTATTGTGCCAACTCAGGGATTGAGTGGGTCACGCTCACGAACTCCGCCAGATGGCAGATTTATCGGGTTATCTTCGGCAAACCAGTGGATCAGGAATTGATCTTGGATTTCGATCTGCTCGGCCTCAATCCGAAAAAGGACGAAGACATAGAGAAAGTCTATTTGCTCGCGAAGGAGGGTTGGAGCAGGTCGGCTCTCGAAGAATTCGACGTCCAACGTCAAGCTCTGAGTCGTTTCTCGCTTGGTGCTGTGCTCGTCAGTGACCCTATACTCAAACTTGTGCGACGGCAGCTAAAGAACATGTCGCCCGATGCCAAATTCGATTTGGAGCAGATCAAAACCGTGCTATCGCAGGAAGTACTGAAGCGGGACGTGATCGAGGGGGAAAAGGCTGACGAGGCACGCAAGAGGGTTGCGCGAGCGAGCCATAGGCGAAAAGCGAAGCCTGCCGTAAACGACTTGGCACCCCCTGTCGCTGGCGCTGTAGCGTCGGGTCAGTAGGGAGACCGTTGGCCGTGACGCAAATCGAATCACCCGGGTGATGCCCAATCCGATTCCTGGTTGTGAAAAACTTCAACATTTTGTCTATCTCTAATTTCAAAATGAAGTTATAGTTTGAAGGCTCAGCGATTCCACAGCGACAACTAACCCTGAACTGATGGCACGGAAGCCGGGTTCCACCATCTTGCAGGAGGAGTTGTACCCATCTGGCGCCGGCAGCGCGCGCGCGGAGATCCATGGTCTGAGCCAGCGTGATTCGGACCATGATTCGGACATGGACGCGCGCCTCGTCGACCTGGATGTGAACGAGGAGTCTCCATTCCTCCGTGGGCAAAAGCGCGTCTCGGCCCGCCGAAGTTCTCTTCCGAAAAAAACTGCAAATCGGCTGTTGTGGGCCATTGCAGCCACAGTTGCCCTATGTGTCGCGGGATTGGGCGCGGCCGCGCTTTATCACTATGGCGAACACTCGTGGCGATTCCGCGTGGAATCGAGCGACAACATCGAAATCACGGGCATGCAGAACGTGACCAAGGCCCAAATCATGGAAGTGCTGGGCGCCGATATTGGGCGCAACATTTTTTTCATCCCGCTGGCGCAACAAAAGGCGCAACTGGAACAGATTCCATGGGTGGAATCGGCCAGCGTGATGCGTTTTGTTCCGAACCGCCTGACCGTCCAAATTCATGAGCGCACGCCGATCGCATTCGCGCGAGTCGGGCCGCGAATGTCATTGATTGACGCTGGCGGCACGCTGATGGAGTTGACAGCGAAACACAAATACTCCTTCCCGGTCATTCTCGGAATGAATCCGGGCGAGCCGCTTTCGACGAGGGCGCCGCGGATGAGGGCTTACAGCGAAATGGTTCGAGAACTGGATTCAGGCGGGGCGCGTTACTCGCAGGATCTAAGTGAAGTGGATCTTTCCGATCTCGAGGACGTGAAGGTGAGGGTGAACGATCCGGCAGGGGACGTGCTCGTGCATTTGGGATCGTCGGATTATCTGCGGCGTTACAAGATTTATGTGACCCATGCCCAAGGATGGCGGCAGCAATTCCAGAAACTGGAGTCGGTGGATCTGCGCTACGACAACCAGATCATCGTCAATCCGGACATAGAGCGAACGGCGAGGACGATGGCGTTGAGTCCGGCGGCGGCGAGAACGGCGGCTGCCGCGGGAGTGAAGCCGGCGGCGTTGCTGACGCGAGTGGGACCGAACGAGCGGGCGGTGCCGAAGCCGGCGTTCGAGTTGACTCAGAAAAAACTGGACGTTAAGACGCAAACGGCAGGAGCTAAGAAAGCGGCTGAAGGGATCAAACGAAAGAAAGTCAATGCCAAGGCCGTGAGGGCAACTGCGGGCGCGAAGAAGACGGCCGCGAAGAATAAGACATCCTCGTCTCCGAAGAAAGCGGCCAGCGGCGGTCAGAAACCGAGTCCGGCGATTGCCCGGAGTCAGGCGAGCGGGGCTCCGCAGTGAAGAATTCAAAATCCGGAATTTGTTTGGAAATGTTTTGGGGAATTGATTAAGAATGGCGAACCAGCAGGGAAGCTTTCTGACGGCGATTGACGTGGGCAGCGCGAAAACCTGCGCGCTCATGGTAGAGGTTGCAGAGAACGGCCTGCGCTATCGCGGCCACGGAGTGGCGGAGTCGAGAGGATCGCGCAAAGGTGTAATCGTCGATTTGGACAAAGCAGTCGCGGCGATTCAGAAAGCGGTGGAATCGGCGGAGGACGCAGCCGGGGCAGCGGTCGAGCATGCCATCGTCGGGATCGGCGGAGCGCACGTGCGCGGTGTGAACAGCCATGGCGGTATCAGCCTGGGCACACGTCCGCGGGAGATTGGCCGGGATGAGATCAAGCAGGCGGTCGAGCGGGCGCGGGCGATTCCACTTCCCGCGGATCGCGAAGTCCTGCACATTCTCCCGCAGGAATTCATTCTGGACGATCAAGCCGGCGTGCACGATCCGCTTGGAATGATGGCGGCCCGGCTGGAGGTCCGAGTGCATCTGGTAACCGCGGCGGCGAGCGCGGCCCAGAACGTGATCACGGCGGTGAATCGTGCCGGCGTCCATGTCGACGATACGGTGTTTGAACCCCTGGCGGCGGCCGATTCCGTGTTGCGAGCCGACGAGCGGGAGTTGGGAGTCTGTTTAGCGGATGTCGGAGCGGGATCGACAGAACTGGTCGCTTTTCTGCAAGGGGCGGTCGCGTTTACGGGAGTGATCCCGGTGGGCGGAGATCACTTCACCAGCGACTTGTCATTGGGCATGTGCACGCCGCTGGCAGAGGCGGAAAAGATTAAGAAGATCTACGGCAATGCGATCGTCACCCTGATTCCGGAAGGAAACGAAGTCGAGGTGCCGTCGGTCGGCGACCGGCCTTCACGCTTGTTGCCGCAGCGTCTGGCAGCGGAAATCCTCGAGCCGCGGGCGCGCGAGTTGTTCGAAATGATGCGGGATATTCTTCGGCAGAACGGGATGTTCGAGGCGTGTCTGGCGGGGATCGTACTCAGCGGCGGCGGCTCGCGGTTGCCGGGAATTTTTGATGTGGCGGAGTCGGTACTGCGGCGTCCGGTACGGCTTTCCTGGCCGACTCCTCTGGCGAAGATGCCTGCAACTCTGGCCGAACCTGAGTACGCCACGGTGCTGGGCATGGTCGCTTATGGGCAGCGGGCACGGGTAGCGCGCGGGTTTCAGAGCGATCGCTGGGGATCAAGATTGAAAGCAATGTTGGTCGGATAGCAGTGGTCAGTGATCAGTGGCCGCTGGTCAGTAAAGTCCGGATCGCGACGCAGCACCCGATTTTACTGGCCACTGAACACTGGCCACTGACCACTTCAATGCAGTCGATACGCAGTTGGGACGAAATCTACACCATGGTGGAGACTTATGACAAACGATTCGAGCATTCGCATCAGCTTTAACGAAGAGCCTCTTAACGATGCCAAGATCAAGGTGATCGGCGTGGGAGGCGGTGGGGGCAACGCAGTCAACCGCATGATCGATGCCGGAGTCGAGGGCATCGAGTTCATTGTCGCCAACACGGACTTGCAGGCGCTGCGATTGTCGCGTGCGCCCGTGAAGCTGCAACTCGGGGTGAAGCTCACCAATGGGCTGGGCGCGGGTGCAAATCCTGAGGTGGGGCGCAAGGCCGCGCTCGAGGACTCCGACAAAATCATCGAGGCGCTCGAGGGCGCCGACATGGTGTTCGTGACCACCGGCCTCGGCGGCGGCACGGGCACAGGTGCCGCTCCGATCATCGCGTCGCTCGCCAGCGAGATGGGCGCGCTTACCGTCGCGGTCGTCACCAAACCATTTTCTTTTGAGGGCAAGCGGCGCATGACGCAGGCCGAAAAGGGCATCGCCGAGCTGATGGAATCGGTGGACACCACCATCGTGATTCCCAACGAGAAGTTGCTGGCGGTCGCGGAGAACGCTGGATTTTTCGAGTCGTTCCGCATCGCTGACGATATTCTGCGGCAGGGCGTGCAAGGAATTTCCGACATCATCACGATTCCAGGCATCATCAACCGCGACTTCGCCGACGTGAAGACAATCATGGCCCGCATGGGCTACGCGGTAATGGGCACGGCAACGGCGAGCGGCCAGATGCGCACGGCCGATGCGGCTCAGCGGGCGATTGCCTCTCCGCTACTGGAGGCGGGAGCGATCGATGGCGCGCGCGGCATCCTGATCAACATCACGGGATCGGCATCGCTGAAGCTGGCCGAAGTCCAGCAGGCTTGCACCATCATCCAGAGCGCGGCGCATGAGGACGCTAACATTATCTTCGGCGCGGTGATGGACGAGAAGATGAAGGACGCAGTGAAGATTACAGTGATCGCCACTGGCTTTGGCGATCTCAGCCGGACACGGCATCGCCACGCGGAGGTGCGCAGTTCATTTGCCGCGTCGCACGATGACGCCTTGGGGTTGAATAATGATTTTCCCGAACCGCTGGGGCCGGTTCAAACTTTTGCCCCGGCGTTTTCAGAACGAGTACCCGATGCAACGCTGGAAGAGCCAAGAATGACGGAACCAACGCCGGCCGCGATGAATCTTTCCGCCGACGTGATCTCGCTTGAGACCATGCGCAGCGCCATGGTTGCTAACTTTGAGCAGGAGGACCTGGACGTTCCGGCGTTTCTGCGCAAGCGCGGGGAAGTGATGTGAAGGACGAAGGAGAACCCACTACGGATGGCAGTGAAGCGCGGAGAAAACCAGGAAATCGAGCCTGGAGGTTCGAAAACCCTTCGCGCAGATAAAAAAAGGAAAAGCTTTGCAACATAATGCGCATCTCTTCAGTCATGGCAGTAATCATTACTGTGGGCTCTGGGACCAAAGTAATTCCCATTTAAGTACTGGTTCCGTAACGGGTTAGATCGAAATTATGATTTTCTTCGAGTCGAAATTTGTTGTTGCTTGAAACGATCTAACTCCCGTAGTATCAGCGAAGTCGAGCGAAGCTTCGGTCAAGACCGGCAGACTGGCAGCCTTCGTGCACCTAGTAGCACTACAGGGGAGCCGGAGATCAGAGGGAACGAACTCAAGATGTCCAATTCAGGAACGCGCTACCTTCGTCTAACAGGGTTAGTGGGAATTCTCTTTACTGCGTCTGCACTGTTCGCGGCGCACGTTAACCCGCACGCTCTCAACAACAGCAAATCAAAATCCACGAAGGTGAGCGAAAGCCAGCGGACGCGGCGTCGCATGCGCCACTTGGCGCGCGCCCGCAGCACCAACGCCCCCGCAACGGTTCACCACGCTACCGGTACTGCGAACCGCACCAGCCTGACCCGGATTTCCGCCAGCAATCGGCGCCACACCTATCACGAGCGCTTTTTCATGAGTTCGTTCGCCGAGGGAATCGCCGCGGGCGACATCATAGAAGGTGAAGACCCCGTTGTTCGCCAGGCGGCTGTCGATGCTCTGGGGAACATGAATGGAACGGTCGTCGCGATTGAGCCGACCAGCGGACGCTTATTGGCCATGGTGAATCAGAAGTTGGCCTTGGCGAGCGGTGCGCAGCCTTGCTCGACCATCAAACTTTCTGTAGCCTTGGCGGCTTTGAGCGAAGGATTGGTCTCGAAGGAGACAGAAGTATCGTTGGGAGGCCGCAGCCGGATGAATCTTACCGAAGCTCTGGCGCACTCCAACAACGCTTATTTCGAGGCGCTGGGACGACAGTTGGGTTTCGAAAAGGTTGCTTACTACGCTCATCAGTTTGGGCTGGGTGAATTGGCTGGCTACGATATTCCCGGCGAGCAGTTGGGCACCTATCCCGGGGAAGTGATTCCGCAGAAGCTTGGCGGTGTTGGCAAAATGTGTTCTTTTGGCGAAGGCATTTCGATGACTCCGTTGCAACTGGGTGCGATGGTTTCCGCCATCGCCAACGGGGGCACCCTCTATTACCTACAGCATCCGACCACGCCGGAAGAGATCACAACTTTTCAGCCGCGCATCAAGCGGCAGCTTGATATCGCTCCATTAATTCCGGAAATTTCGGGGGGCATGGCTGGCGCCGTGCAATACGGCACAGCACGCCGGCTCGGCCTGAACTTTAACGAGGAAGAGATTCTGGGAAAGACTGGGACTTGCTCCCATGCCGGCACACGCTTCGGCTGGTTTGCTTCCTACGCGAACACCACCAGCGGACGCATCGTTGTAGTTGTGTTCCTGGAAGGTGGGCGGCCTACTTTTGGCCCAAAGGCAGCCGAGATTGCCGGCCTTATGTACCGCAATCTCTACGATCACAACTTTTTCATAGCTGGCACGTCCCGGCCGGCTGACACCGCCGCGTCCCGACCGTAAGCGACTCCAGAATTGAAGAAAGCGATTCCAGGAAAGCCTCTCGGCAGAGAGGCTTTTCATCTTTCCGCTGATTCTCGCCCTTCCATACCTCAGCGCTCCGGCGTAACAAATGTCTTTAGTGTTGCAGATCTAAACGTTTCTTAATAAGAGCGGACGAATGCCGCCGATATATAGCGTAGCATCTCGGCGCCGGACTGTGGGCCGGGACTGCGCCCCAGCTCACATCACCAACACTGTGATTTCGCAATTGGGAAGCCCGGAATAGATTCGATGACTGTATTGCACGGCACCTATGACTTCGGACTGGTGGCGTTCTTCTTGTTGCTGGCGATATTCGCCTCGTATGCCGCACTGAATCTGGTGGGTCGCTACAGCTTGGCGCGGCGTGCGGTCGCCTCGTCGTTCCTCGGTAGATTTCTGGTCCTTCAGAAAGACGAGACCGAGATCGGCTGGGAACGTGAGTCTTATTTCCAAACCATGACGAACGCGGTTCCAGCAATGATCTGGACGGCGCGTTCCGATGGTTCGGTCGATTTCGTGAGCCACCAGCTATTGGAATACGTGGGGGATAAGTTAGAAAGCCTGGATAATTGGCCAACATTTCTTCACCCCGATGATGTGGCAGCGACCCTGGCATCGTGGGAGCAATCTGTGCGGACAGGTGAGAACCATCAAGTTGAATATCGCTTGCGGCGGGCGGACGGCGTCTACCGCTGGTTTCTGGTGAGAGCCAACCCGATGCGCGATGGCAAGGGAGAGATTGTCAAGTGGGTCGGCACATGTACTGACGTCGACGAACAGAAACGTACTCAGCAGACTCTGGAGCAGCTAGTTCAGCAACGGACCCTGCAATTGGCCGAGACCAACAGCCGGTTGCAAAGTGAGCAATATTTCCAAACCATGGCAGAAGCGATCCCCGAAATTATCTGGACCGCTGATCCCGATGGAATGTCGGATTTTTTTAACCAGAAGTGCCTCGAATACTGCGGCTTGACTTCCAATCAAATGCGCGGTGTCGGATGGAAAGAGATCATTCACCCGGATGACTTAGACAGCTGTGTTTCAGAGTATGGAAACTCGCTGCGTTCCGGAGAGCCGTTCGAAACGGAGTATCGCCTACGTGAAAAATCCGGGGCGTTCCGCTGGTTTCTGGTAAGGGCCAATCCGGTCCGCAACGACAAGGGTGAGATCATTAAGTGGTTTGGCGCCTGTACAGACATCGAGAATCAGAAACAGAGCCGGCAAATTCTGGAGCAGCAGATTCTGGAAAGAACCACACAGTTGGACGAGATCAACACGCAATTGCAAAACGAGATGATTGAGAAGGACTTCGCGCGCAACGAACTCGATCGGCAGCACGAGAGCATGATGAAGCAACTGGAAGAACGCTCGAACCGCGCCACCATGCTGGCAAAAATGGGAGAATTGCTGCAGAGCTGCCTCAGCCGGGAGGAGGTAGTCGCGGCCGCGTTGGGCTTTGCGCCCAAGATATTCCCGGCGGCCAGAGGCGCGCTTGTGCTGCTGAATTCCGCTCGAAGCCTGGCCGAAGTGATTGGTTCGTGGTCCGAATGCCAGGTTCCCGCGATGGAGTTTGACATTACAGAGTGCTGGGCGTTGCGGACAGGCCATACACATCTGGTAGTTGCTGGTGATGACACGGCAAGATGTCAGCATGCGGCGGGCGTGGAATGTGCATACTTATGTATCCCGATCTTGGCCCAGGGTGAAACCTTGGGCATCTTGCACCTCCAATCTATGAATGAGGGATCGCACTTCGAGTCAGCCGAGCTCTCGCTCAAGACAACTTTTGCGGGACAAGTGGGATTGTCAATCGCCAACTTAAGGCTGCGGGAAGCTCTGCGAACCCAATCAGTTCGGGATGCTTTGACGGGTCTGTATAACCGGCGCTATCTGGAAGAGACGTTGGATCGGGAGGTTCGCCGGGCATCCCGAGCCCAGCAGTCTTTGGGAATCCTGATGATCGATTTGGATCATTTCAAGACGTTCAACGATGCCTATGGGCACGATGCCGGCGATGCGATATTGCGCGAGACCGGGGCGGCCCTGGTCAAGGGCGTTCGGACCGAGGATTTTGTCTGTCGGTTCGGAGGAGAGGAATTTGTGGTTGTTCTGCCCACGGCCAACCTTGAAGCTGCCCAGACGCGAGCCGAGAACCTGCGACTAAAAATGAAAGAACTGACCGTCCTGCACCTGGGAAGGTCGATGGGGATGGTGACGATTTCCATAGGTGTGGCGGCTTTGCCACAACATGGCAAATCGCCCAAAGAATTAATAGCGGCAGCCGACGCGGCCCTTTACGAGGCCAAGCGCGGCGGACGGGACCAGGTGGTAACGGCCTTGTCCCCTGCGATTGAAGAAGCCACAACTCAAGCCACAGGTCTGTGACTTCGCCGCCCACGGGTGGGCAATTTGGACCTTACGGTGCGGCTGCGGAACGCAAGACTTATTTCTTGCGCTCGTCGCGCTCGACCACTCCATCCTTAATAAAGACCACGCGGTGAGCGTATTCGGCTATGTCATGCTCGTGGGTGACCAGCACGATGGTGTTTCCTTCCCTGTGCAGGCTGTCGAACAAGGCCATGATTTCGCTTCCGGTCGCCGAGTCGAGGTTCCCCGTGGGTTCGTCAGCCAGAATGATAGAAGGCCGATTCACCAGCGCACGGGCGACGGCGACGCGCTGACGCTGGCCGCCGGAGAGTTCATTCGGTTTGTGCGTCATCCGCGATTCCATGCCTACGGCCGTCAGCGCAGCTTTGGCACGTTCGATGCGTTCCCCCGTCGGAACGCCGGCATAGATCAGCGGCAGCTCCACATTGTGGAGAGCGGTGGCGCGAGCCAGCAGGTTGAAAGTTTGAAAAACGAAGCCGATCTCCTTGTTGCGGATGCGGGCGAGTTCATCGTCGTCGAGTTCGCTCACCAACTGGCTATTCAGCCAGTACTCGCCCTTGGTGGGCGTGTCCAGGCAGCCGATCAGATTCATCAGCGTGGATTTGCCGGAACCCGAGGGACCCATGATCGCCACGTACTCTCCCCGCTCAATGCGGAGATTCACACCGCGCAGAGCGTGCACTTGCTGCTCCGAGCCCATGTCGTAGGTCTTCCAGAGATCCTCAGCCGCGATCATGCAGGATTGCGGCGGCGGCACTGCGGCGACGTTGTTCGGCATGCTGATGACTTCTGCGGTTGCCATTTTTTTCTCCTGCTCCGGTGCCACTGGGTTCTCCGAGATTGAATTCAACTCCGAGGGCTCCGCTTGTCTTTCGAAACTGTTGCCATTCCTGAATCTTAACTTTCTGAACCTTACCCTCGAACCCAGCCCAGTTCCTCCGTTGGACGGATAAAACCAGCGAAGGTTATGTTTCGTCTTCCTTTTTGGGAACGGAGTTGTCGATCTTGACCCCACTTCCCGAGCGAAGCGTGCGCAAAATCTTGTAACTGCCGGTGACGACTTCATCCCCGTCGTTCAGGCCAGTGACTACCTCGATATCGCTGGTGCCGGCGACGCCTGTGGTTACGGGCACGAACTCGGCTTTCTTATTGCGAATGACGAAGACACCCTGCACATCCTGCTTCTGATCTCTATCTTTATCTTTTGATGCAGTGTCCTTCGGTGTAGGACCAGCGGCGTGCACCGAGCCAGGCGTGGCTTTTTCCTGCTCCAACTGCGCTTTGGTGCGCAGCGAAAGCGCTTGAATCGGGATCGAAAGCACGTTGCTGCGGGATGCAGTCGTTATCTTCGCGGTAGTGGAGAGCCCCGGCCGCAGATCGGGAGGAGGATCGCTCACGGTGACGACTACTTTAAAGTCCTTGGCTTCTTCGCTGGCGGTGGTTTGCTGGGAAGTTGCCACACCCGTGGAACGGACGATGGCGTTGTCCCCGATTTCGGAAACGGTGCCGTGGAAAACCCGTTTAGGAATGGCGTCGATCGTCACCTCGGCGGGCTGGCCGAGACGCACGTTCACGATATCCGTCTCATCCACCTTCACTTCAGCGGTAATCACGGACATGTCGGCGAGCGTCATCAGGGTGCTCCCAGGCGAATTCTGAATGCCGATCACCACGGTCTCACCTTCGCGCACCGGCAGGTTGGTGATGACGCCATCAAAAGGAGCGGCATAGCTGGCCTTCTGTAACACATCTGCGAAGCGGGTGAGGGTGGCCTGGCCTTGAGTGATGTGTTTGTCGGCGGAATCCTTTTGCGCCTTCGCCTGGGTCACGCGAGCCTGCGCTTGAACCAGTCCGGCATCCGCGGTAGACCACGCATTTTTGCGGCTGTCGAAATCGGACTTGGAGATCAGGCCATCTTTGAAGAGACTCTGCGCCCGCTCCCAATCGAGTTTGTTCCGGTCGTAGTCGGCCTGGGCGCGCAGGAGATCAGCCTGCGAGGTCTTCAGAGCTGCATCGGCCGCCAGTGCATCCGTTTCGGCTGCCTGCAGCGAGGCCTGATTGGCGTTCACGTCTGCCGACGACTGCACGTTTTCCAATTGAGCCAGCAATTGACCCTTTCTGACGTGATCCCCTTCTTTGACAAACAGATGAGTGATCTTGCCGAAGGCGTTGGCGCCGATATTCACGTAAGTCTTAGGTTTGATTTCTCCCGATGCGCTCACCACCGCGGCCAAGTCCTGGCGCTGCACCTTCCCGGTTTGAACCGTGACCACATTCTTGCTGCTTTGGTGGACCGTGACGCCGACGATGAGGGCTAGTAGAACCACCACTCCGGCGCCAATCGAAATTTTTTTCCAGAGTTTCATTTCCCGTCACAATCCGGGGCTCTAGCCGAGCTGACGATGGTTCCTGGCCAAGCAGCGCCTCCCGGTCTGACGGACATGCTTTCTAATACGTTCCCACCTACGGGAAAGTTCCGAAAGCATCTGTTTAACGTTTAGGAATCCGAAAGCGAAGCTTGCCGAGCCGGACTTGAAATTATATCGCGGAGGCAGAATGCCCGCTCGTGCCAAAGGCGTTGCCCACCTTGTGCGATTCGCCGGACGAAATCGAAATGACCCCCTAGCGAGCACGCTGCAGGGCTTGCCGTCCCGGCCAGCCGCACGTTTTCGCGTTTCGGAACAGTAACCGACATTTTGTCGAGTTTTCTACATCCTGATCGGAAGCAAAATTCGGCCGATGCTAAAGGCTGCTAACCCCCATGCTCTGACAAAGGTTGATGATGGCTCCCGGAGCGGGCACCACGGCGCTCGTGTTCGGATTTCGTAAGAAAGCAAATATATAGCCCGCATCCCAAAGAATGCGTGATAGACACAAAGCCTCGTAATTGGGCCCACTCCCGGATCGCGCCAGCGAGCCGGCGAACCTGTCAGATTTGAATCGCCAAGCGAGGCTTGACATGCTGTTTTCAAGGATACATCGCATTCACTAGGGCCCATGTACGCAGCCGCCTTGTGTGGTTTTTGATTGCCACGCCCCTTCTGCTGGTATTCGCAACCCAGATCGCATCCGCGCAGTCGTGCTCGAACTGCAACTGCGGCAGCAGCGACGGCGTCTGCTGCTGCTGCCAAGACTATGAGGGCGGCGAGGTCGGCGATTGCGCCCACTGCCAAGTGTCACCCATCATTGTTGACACGACGGGTCACGGCTTCCACCTGACATCGGCGGAGGACGGCGTCATCTTCGACATCAAAGGCGATGGACACCCTGTCAAAATGGCGTGGACGGCCGCTGATTCCAGCGACGCCTTCCTTGCCCTCGACCGCAACCATGACGGCAGGATTGACAGCGGCAAGGAGCTCTTCGGCAACTATACTGCGCAGCCGCCGTGCCCGAATGGCAGGCATAGCTGCCTTAACGGCTACCGCGCCCTGGCTGAATTCGATAAGCCAGAGAACGGCGGCAACGGCGACGGCGTAATTGACAAAAGGGACGCTGTGTTCTCGCAGTTGCTCCTATGGATTGACGAAAACCACGACGGCATCTCCCAACCGAACGAGCTGCACACCCTCCCCGAGTCGGGCGTGTACTCCATCAGCCTGCACTACCGCGACGACGCGCATTTCCGCGATCAGTATGGCAATTGGTTCCACTACCAGTCAGCGCTGAATGCAGATCCAGCAGATGGAAAATCGAAGGACGGCCGCTTGACCTACGATGTGTTTTTCGTGACGCTCGGCGAGGACGGCCGCACAATCGAGCCTTCGCCGCAAGAGGGAGTGAATCCCTTTCCTCCGCAGTGAGCTAGAAGTTTTGCGACAAGCAGTCGATTGACACAATCGGCGGGTGAGGCCAGCAGGAGGTTCACACCATGCAAAAGAGTTTCCCACGGAAGTGCGGCATCTCAGCTACTCTGGTATTGGGTTTTGCTCTAATGTCTCCTGACGCGCTGCTCGCGGTTTCGAAGGACCAGGTGATCACGTCTTCGGGGCAGAAGATCTCATCCATTTTCGAAGGATTGATGCCTAGCCAGTTCATGCTGGAGTGTGTCCGCCACCACCAAGATGGTAGACGCCGCAAAGAAAAGTTGCTGTTGGACGAAAGGCAATCCGAGGGATATTTCGGTGCACATTATACTCCCCTGTAATGTGGTGATTGCGGAGGCCCCTACCACGGTGCGGATCATTACCAAAAGATAGTTCCAAGCACCGGGTGCATCGACCCTACGGGCCTGTGCCCACACGTCAACAACGCGATAACGGACACCCAAGGCACCCCGTACAGTCAAGGTGCCATGAATAGTCCTTGTGGGCTCTATTGCTGCGTGGACGATCAGGACTGCGACAATCCCTAGGGAAGCCCGAGCTCGGGACGGGCGCCGGTTTTGGCCCAGAGCACTGAAGGAGTCAAATGAAAACGATAAAACTCGCTGTTCCCTTATTGACGCTGATTCTTCTCGTATCTGCTCGTACGGTACCGAATCTGGCCGGTCAGAACGCAAAGACTGACCCCGGGAAGCTCTCGGAACCGCTGCGCCAAACCAGCATTCCCGGTCTTCTACACACGTGGTACAGATATTGGGACAAAAGTTATCTGGTGTCGTGGGGTTCCGACAGTAGCTATGAGGCCAGCCCTAGCGAACCGTCCGTGGTGCTGTACGACCGAGGCGGCCATGTCGTCCGCGAAGGAACCATCTGGTTGAAGGACGCGCATAGCGTGACTATCGCAGACGTGGCGGTGAATAAGGCTGGCGATCTTATTGTTGCCGGTGGTACGGAGAACGATGCTGGGGCCATCGCCAACTACATTGCGTCTATCGGTAAGGACGGCCGTCTGAGCCAAATCATTCGTACGACGCCATTCCTTCCAGTTTACATCTGCGCCGCCGAGGACGGCACGGTCTGGAGCTACGGTATCGACCGGGACGCGGATGGAAAGGGAATCGAAGAGTCCCTTAGGTTGCGGCAATTTAGTTTTGACAAAGGCCAAGTCAGAGCCCTCCTGGATGTTTCGACATTGAACTCCTACGGTTGGACGCTCGTGCGCGGGCGATATCCAGGGGAAATCAACATGCGGTGTAGCTCCCAGAAAGTCGTTCTGTACAACGGCCGGAGCAGCGAATGGATCGAGCTTGACTTTTCGACCAACAAACTCAAAGTTGCAAAAGTGCAGCCGCTGCCGCCGCCTAAAGAAATGCGCATCCTCGGCTTTGCTATAACCGATTCGGGAGACGTTTTCGTGTGTCTGTTTGACCGTTCAAGCAACCCGGCTCGGTCTGGTCTCTTTCGGCTCGAGTTTGACAGCTCCGGATTGGGCTCTTGGGTACCGGTAACGAATACGATCGCTGCGTACCTGCATAGACGAATAGACATGCTTCTGGGTGCCGACGGTGAAAATCTGGTTTACACGCGCGACTTCGACGGCATGGCATACTGGTCCAAATACACAAAATGAGCAAATCCAGCCGCAACCGTTCAGAGTGCGACTGGGCAACCCCGACGCGGTCCACCGCATCCAGCCTAACGAACAGTAAGGGTCCAATCCATTCTTTTAATGTGACTTAACCTTGCTTTCGCCCAATTCGGGGCCTAGAATAAGTCCAAACATGGCTGTCGTGGCAGGAGTTCCTCTCATGTTCCGAATCGGTACACGATTCCTCGTACCTTTGGGTGTTTTAGTCATCGCGATTGGTTTGACGGGCACGGCTCGAGCCCAGGGCGACGACAAGTCTGCGGCAGCGAGCGATCCAAATTCTAACGCGACAAAATCTACCGCGACGGTGACGACCACCGCCGCTCCGGCGCAGCAACCTCCCGATGCAGTCGATCCCCTCAAACGCCCGCCCACCAAAGAGCAAAAGAAGCAGCAGAAAAAAAACCTGAACGTCGAATTAAGCAAGACGTACAAGAAGTGGCTGAATGAAGACGTCGTTTGGATTATCACCGATGAGGAACGAGCCGCGTTTAAACAACTCTCGAACGACGAAGAGCGCGACAACTTTATTGAAGCCTTCTGGCAGCGCCGCGACCCCACTCCCGATACGGAAGAGAACGAATACAAAGAGGAGCACTACCGGCGAATCGCCTATGCCAATGAGCATTTTGCCGCCGGAATTCCGGGATGGAAAAGCGATCGCGGCCGCATCTACATAATGTACGGTCCGGCGGACGAAATCGACTCGCATCCCTCGGGCGGCACTTACGAGCGGCCCATGGAAGAGGGTGGCGGCGAGACTTCCACCTTCCCCTTTGAAGATTGGCGCTATCGCTACCTGGAAGGCATCGGGCAGGAAGTCATCATCGAATTCGTCGACACTTGCATGTGCGGCGACTACCACATGACGCTGGACCGCTCCGAGAAGGATGCGCTCCTTTATACTCCCAACGCCGGTTTGACCCTGTATGAGCAAATGGGCATGGGCAGCAAGGCGCAGCGCTTCTCCGGAGGCGGATTGGAAAAGCTTGGGGCCGGCCCGATGAGTTCGGACCTGCAGACCAAGGAATTCGATCGCCTCGAACAGTTCGCCAAGTTGCAGGCGCCGCCTCCTGTCAAATACAAGGATCTGGAAGAAATCGTTAACACCAAGATCATTACCAACCTGATGCCTTTCGACGTGCGCACAGATTTTGTGAAGGTCACAGGGGACACGGTGCTGGTGCCGATTACCGTTCAGTTAAAATATCGTGATATAACGTTCGCCAACAAGGATGGGGTCCAGCGCGGCACCGTCAATATTTTCATGCGTGTGACCACATTGACTGGAAAGATAGTGCAGACTCAGGAAGAGCCGGTTCAGGTGGATGTTCCGGCAGAGCTGCTGCCCCGGACGGCAGAGAATTCGGCGGTGTACTGGAAAGCGCTGCCGCTGCGGCCTGGACGATATAAAGTTGACATCGCTGTGAAAGATGTGAACGGCGACCGTAAGGGCCTGTGGAGCCGCGGTATCGTGGTGCCCGAATACTCTGACGACAAGCTATCAACATCATCGCTAATCGTGGCCGACGTGATGGAGCCGGTGCCAACCAAGGATGTGAGCACGGGACAATTCGTGATTGGATTGAACAAGGTTCGGCCTCGCGTAGCTCCAGCCAATGGCAAGCCTGCGCTTTTCAAGAGGAATAAAGATCAGAAAGTGAATTTTTGGATGCAGGTTTATAATCTTGGAGTGGACGAGAAGACGCACAAGCCTTCCGCCACGTTCGAGTTTGACATCGTGGATATCGCCACCAACAAGCCGGTAGTCCAGAAAACGGAGTCTACCGATACGATGGGAAATGTGGGCGAGCAAGTCACGTTGCAGAAATCGATTGCCTCGGCTAACCTGCAGCCGGGCGTTTATAGGATCGAAATCAAAGTGAACGACAACATCTCCAAGCAGACTGTTGATCCTTCGGCGACCTTCGCTGTGGAGTAACAGGCTGTTTGATTTCCCCGGGGGTTGGAGTGAAGCTTCGCCGGCTCGGATATTGGGCGGTGATCGTTGGGTTGTCGCTTCCTGCGTGGGCCGCAGAAAGGCCAGGCGCAATCTCGGGATACGTCCGCGATGCCTCGGGCACGCCCCAGATGGGAGCGGTGGTGCAGATCGCCGGGACCGCTGCGCGCACCCTGACTGTGTTCACTGACGGTGCCGGTTTCTACTCCGCGACCAATCTGCTGCCGGGAGCCTATTCGGTCAGGGTTTCAGCACCCTCGTTCCTTCCTGCTTTCGTCGAAGAAATTGGTCTCCATCCCGGGACCAGCATTCACGTAAATGTCACCCTGAACACGCTGCTCAATGCGATTCGCATGGGGCCGCTGCGTGGAACCGCCGACGATGACGGTTGGAAATGGACGCTGCGTTCGGTGGCCAATCGCCCGGTTCTCCGGGTGCTCGACGATCCTGCAACGAGTGCAGAGCAGCAGAACCACGATCTGAAAGCGAGCCTCTCGTTCCTGGCCGGTTCGGCGGCCAGCGGTTATGGCAGCGGATCGGACATGAGCACGGGCTTCTCGGTCGAACGCTCGATCTTCTCGACGGACCGGATCGGGGTCAGCGGAAATGTCGGCTACGGAGACGGCCTTCCCGCAGCCGTTCTGCGGGCCACCTACTCACATCGCCTGCTCGATGGTTCGGGGCCTTCCATGGGCCTGACGCTCCATCGTTTTGCTCCCTCCGATCCCAACCTGCATAATGCCGCATTGCAGGCGTTGGCTCTCAGCGCGGGTGATGATGTCGCGATCGGCGATGTACTGGAGTTAAGGTTTGGCAGCGCACTACAAACCATCCAGTTTCTCGGGCGCGTGACCGCCTTCCGTCCTTATGGTTCCCTGGATTTCCATCTGTCGCCTAATACCGTGCTGGGATATGACTACGCAACTTCATTACCCAACACGCGGGACGAGAAGGGGTTTGATACGGCGCCGGCCGATTTGAGTGAAACCGACCCTCGCATCAGCCTGAACAACTTTGGCACAAAACTGGAAAGCGCCCACCACCAGGAATTGAATGTCTCCCGCCGCATCGGCAAGAACAGTATGCAGGTCGCCGTATTCAGCGACCGCGTGAATAACACGGCTCTGATCGGCGTCGGCGAGGTCACGGCCGCCGGAGGCTTCCTGCTGCCGGATGTTTACTCGGGTACATTCTCTTACGCTGGCGACACTCTGGATACACGTGGTCTGCGCGTCGTACTGGCGCGAAAGGTTTGTTCCGACCTGACTGCGACGCTGGACTACGCCTATGGTGGCGTCCTCGATCTCACTAAGCCGGACGTTGAGATCGGAGAGGCTCGGCAATGGATCAGCACCGAGCGTCGCCATGCGGTGGCAGCCAAGCTCAGCGGCAAGGTGCCTCACACGCGCACTCGCTGGATCGCCTCCTATCGCTGGGTGAATGGTCCGGCCTTGACTCCCGTGGACATGTTCAACTCATCGGCGGGACAGAGCGATCCTTTCTTGAATCTCTTCATCCGCCAGCCCATTCCGACCCTCGGCTTCCTGCCCGCCCACATGGAAGCGTTGGTTGACCTGCGTAACCTGCTTGCTCAAGGCTACGTGCCAGTCATGGGGCAAGACGGCCAGACGGTCTATCTGGTTCAGGCCGCTCGTTCGGTGCGTGGTGGCGTGACCATCACCTTCTAGGCAATCCTTCCTTCCCCAAACTTTCCGGTAGCGAGACCTGTCGGACTAATCATGTCGTGCCAAAGCGGGCCTGCGAACCAGATCAGTTAACCCCGCTTTCGCGCTCGTGAGGTTACTGGAGAGTAACGCCATTTGTAAAATCTATTGCGTCGATCAGAAACTCAATGGTTGACTCTACGATAGGGTTTCGATAATGTTTGGTGTGCGGCCGGGGCGCTGCATCTTGTTAATGGACAATGAATTGCGCCCCTCTCGAATAAGGCCCGAGGAACTAGGTACACCACATCGTATTGTCACTCCCTCAACCTAACCAGCTTCAAGGAGATTGTATGAGAGCGCGCATAGTCCTGGTGTTTGTGTTTCTGGCCGCAGTGAGCCTGTCCGCACAAACCTTCCGCGGCACGATTCTCGGCACCGTCACTGACCCATCCGGCGCAGTGGTCGCCGGGGCCACAGTGACCGTAAAGAATGTGGGCACAGGGTTGGAGCGCACCACCAATACCAGCGCCGACGGTAGTTACTCCTTGCCCGAACTGCCTATTGGCACCTACACGGTCACGGTCACTCTGGCCGGCTTTCAGACCTCTGTGACCACCGGAGTGAATGTGGATGTGGCCACCGAGCGCCGCGTCGACGCGGCCATGAAGACCGGACAGGTCTCGACCAGGGTCGAAGTTGCCGGCGATCTTTTGCCCCAGGTGGAGACCACTACCAATACGCTGGGCGGCGTCCTCACAGCGGAAACCGTCGAAAATCTGCCGGTAAACGGCCGAGACTACACCAAGCTGATTTACTTGAATCCTGGTGTTGCGGGCTCTCCGGACCAGATTTCCGATTCTCCTGGCTCTTTCGGCGAGTTCTCAATGAACGGCGCCCGCGGACGCTCCAATAACTATCTGCTCGACGGAACCGACATGAACGACGGTTACCGCAACGACCCTGCCATCAATCAGGCCGGCGTGTTCGGAACCCCCTCCACCATCCTGCCGATCGATGCGGTGGCGGAAGTGAATGTGCTCTCGAACTTTGCCCCCGAATATGGCCGTAACGCGGGCGCCGTGGTTAACATTGTCACCAAGAGTGGATCCAACTCCATCCACGGCAGCGCTGCGGAATACTTTCGCAATGATGCCCTTGATGCCAGGAACTTTTTCAACCCTTCCAGCCAGCCGAAAGCCCCGTTCCACAATAATCAATATGGCGCATCCCTCGGCGGCCCTCTTGTGAAAGACAAGACGTTCTTTTTCTTTGACTATGAAGGCCAGCAGGAACCTGTAGGCGTAGTAACTCTGGCCAACGTGCCCGCGGGCAGCGGTGCCAATCGCTCTCTTAGCCCCAGTGATGCTAGCGATCCTGTGATCGCCAATTTGATTGCGCGGAATCCGTGGCCCGCCCCGAACCTGGGTGGCAATAGCGCATCGGTAGTTTCGCCTTCTTTTAACAAGCTGACCAGCTTCATTGGCAAGATTGACCAGAACTTCAACGCCAACAATATCCTCACGGGCCGCTATTTCTTCGGCGACAGTGTGCAGTCGTTCCCCCTGGCGTTAACGGCCAGCGGCGGCCAACTTCCGGGTTTCAATACCTTCACTCCTACCCGCGTGCAACTCGTCTCTTTGTCTTACGTGCATACCATCGGTGCGAACAAAGTCAACGAACTGCGCTATGGATGGAATCGTTTCGCCGAGGGATTTTTTCCTCAAGACCAGAGTTTTCAACCAAGTTCGATTGGGCTCTGTGCGACCGGCTCCCCGGGAGGCCTCGGCTGCGCGGGTGGCATCACCGATTCTGGCCTTCCCATCATCAACGTGCACGGCTTCGCCCAACTGGGTTCTACCAGCAGCCTGCCTCGCCACCGTTTCGATAGCAACAATCAGATCATCGACAACTTCTCATGGAAGCTAAACGGGCACGACGTGAAGCTCGGTTTTGATTTCCACCGTACCTCGGTGCAGCAATATTTCGACAAGTACTTTCGCGGCAGACTTACTTTCCCTGACCTACCCTCCTTCTTGGCAGGTACGCCTTCTGGCTTTGACAACTTCCAATACGTGGGCAACACCCTTCGTCACACCTTCGAGAACAGCTTTGGGTTTTATCTTCAAGACAGTTATCGAATCACTCCGCGCGTGACCTTCAACTACGGCCTCCGCTACGACTACTTTGGCGTAATGGGAGAAAAGAACAATCTGCTGAGCGATGCGACGAGCTTCGCTCCGGCTACGGGTACGGGCACATTCACTCTCACGCAGGTCGGACAACCCGGTCTGAGCAGCCTCTACAACCCGGACAGGAAGGACTTCGCCCCGCGGGTCAGCGTGGCATGGGACGTCACAGGCAAGGGGAAGACGGTCGTCCGCGCCGGATGGGGCCTGTTCTTCGATGCCTTCTCGCAAGACATGGCCCTGGGCCACCTGCCGTATGAAACCTTCTTTTCGCCCGGCCCAGCTTATAACCCGATCGGCCCGTCACCAATTCTGTCAGCAGGGCTAAACTCAAGCCTCGCTAACGGCGGCGCCATCGTTGCCGGCCAGCCGATTTTCGGTGACGAAACGGCCTGCAACTTTGAATGTGATGTTTTCTCCTTCGACCGCAACATTAAGACTCCGTACATGGAGAACTACAACCTCAATATCCAGCAGCAGATTTCCAGTCGCGCTATGGTGCAGATAGGCTATGTCGGTTCTCAAGGACACCGGTTGTGGAGATTTTTCGATCTGAACCAGCCTAGCAGCGCAACTATTAATGCGGTGGACGAGGCTTGTGGCTGTATCGAGGATTTCGCCGGTGCGGCGCGCCCCTTCAACGGTAACCCTTACGGGACTTTCTATCTGGAACAGGAAAACTCCACTGGCAAGTCAAACTACAATTCCCTGCAGGCCAGCCTCCGGATCACTGCATGGCATGGCGTTACGTCGATTACCAATTTCGTGTGGTCGAGATCGCTGGACAATTCCAGCGACGGCGAGGACTTCGAACCCAACGCTGCCCAGCCGCAGGATAGCAACAATCCCCAACGCGAGTACGGACCATCGAACTTCGATCTACGAAAACGCTTCACTTGGGTTTTCGGATACGAGATTCCAAAGATGAGTGGCGGCATGCAGCGCCTGAAGAACGGTTGGGGCATCAATAGCACAGTAACCTTGCAAAGCGGCCAGCCCTTCCAGTTCAACTACAACGGCGAGGATGATTTCAGCGGCGGCGGCGGCGGATTCGACCGCCCGGACATTGTAGGGCCGATTGTGCAGAACAACGGCGACCCTTTCCACTTTATTAACCTTTCGTCCTTTGCGATTCCGTGCAATGTCACTGCGGCAACCGGCTTTGCCTCAGATTGCGTTATTGGTACGAGACACTACGGAAACGAGGGGCGTGACTCACTGAATGGTCCCGATTATCGGCAATGGGATCTGGCGATCTTCAAGAACACAGCCATTACCGAGCGCATGAACCTGCAACTGCGCGCTGACTTTTTCAACATCGTGAACCATCCTAATTTTGCCAATCCCTTCCTGCCGGCTTTCATTGCTGACCCGTATTCACCGAGCGGAGTCTTTGCCCAACAAGGCAACCGTGAGGTAAGCACCGGCTACTCTCAAATTACCGCGACCGGCGACGTGGGTATAGGCAACCCATTCCTCGGCGGCGGCGGACCGCGCGGCATTCAACTGGCTGCGAAGTTCAGCTTCTAAGCTTCGATAACCTAAACGGAAAGACCCCTGCCGCAAGTGGCAGGGGTTCTGTTTTGTGCAGTTGTCCTCCCACCCGTCGTAGGCCTTCCGTCACTAGGTTACGTGGTTACTGCGATGTTACGCTGCAGCAGTATTCCTCCCTCAAAGCGTCTGTTGCGGAGATCTTGATGCGTCGCTCCATGTTTGCCATCTTTATTGTTTCCATGCTTGGCGCTTGTCTTGCCGCGCCGGCGTATGCCCATCACCTCAAGCAAGGTGCCACCACTTCGCTGCCAGTGACAACCTCGTCCGCGCAGGCTCGCGCGCTTTACGAGAAGGGTATGCAGGACTATGAAAATCTTTATCTGGATCGCTGTAACGACGACTGGCGCGCGGCGGTGAAGGCCGATCCCAACCTGGCCGTTGCTTGGGCCTGGATTGCCTTTAACGGAAACGATCCTAAGGAAGTGAGCGCGGCTCGCGAGAAGGCCAAGGCGATTGCGCCCAAGCTGACCCCGGGAGAGCAGTTGATGATCGAGTGGATCGCCAAGGTGCAGGAAGGCGATTTCATCGGCGGCATCTCCGCTATGAACGACATGCTCGAAATGTATCCCAAGGACAAGCATCTGCTCTACCTCGCCGGCAATTGGCTGATGGGAGAAAACGGCGATGAGCAGGCGCTGAGAATCATGAATAAAGCGCTCGCCATCGACAAGAATTTTCCCGCCGCGCTGAACGATCTGGCCTACCTTTACGCCCGCAACCGGCAATTTGCCAAGGCATTTGTTGCCATGGATCGCTACGTCGCTTTGCTGCCCACTGAACCGAACCCGCAGGATTCCTACGGTGAGCTGATGCGCATGGCAGGAAACTTTGAAGGATCGTTGCAGCACTACCGTGCAGCGCTGAAGATCGATCCTGATTTCGTCACATCCCAGGTTGGATTGGGCGATACCTATGCGCTGATGGGCAACCAGGAGCAGGCGCGGGTCGAGTACGACAAGGCGATCCGCTTTGCCCACAATGAGGCCGATCGCCTCACTTACGGCATGCAGAAGGCGATGACCTGGGTGCGCGACGGCAAGTTTGCCGAGGCGGATAAGTTATTCCAGGAGATTGCCCAGAGTGCTCACGCCAAAGAACAAGACTTGCAGGAAGCGCAGGCCTACCGTCATCTCGGCGAGTATCAGACGGAAGACAACCTTGCACTCAACTATCTGCAGCAGGCGGAGGAATCGCTCAGTCATAGCAAAGTGATTTCGCAAGGCGACAAGAATGAAGAACTGTCCCGCATTCTACGCAACCGTGCCGTGCGTGCGGCTCATGCGGGCAACCAGTTGTTAGCCGACAAGTCTCTGAAGCAGCTCGAAGCTATGGCCGCCGGCAGCCGTAACCGCGTCGTCCAGAGTTCTTACAATGGCGCAGCTGGCACCCTGCTGATGGATCAGAAAAAGTACGAGGAAGCTATCACGTGCTTGGAAGAAGATCAGGAGAATCCATTCAGCCTTGAGCTTCTGGTACAGGCGTACTACCAGACTAACCAGCCCGACAAATTGCATCAGGCTGAGGCGACACTGCGCGGAACGAATGTTCCTACAATGGAGCAGGCTCTCGTGGTGCCTGCCGCGCGACTGCGCCGCCCAGAGATCTGAGCGTCTAAGACTCCGCGCATGTCTCGTCGGGCCTGACGTGTTGCCTATTTGAACCTGCCTATTTGAACCAGTGATAGGCGAGGCTGAGTTGCACTCCATTAAATTCAAAATTGTCGACGCCCAGGTTTGCGTTCGAGATATGCGACCAGTGCAAGCCAACGTCGAAAGACTGCCGTGGCCGGGTTCGCAGATAGATTCCCCCGCCGCCCTTCGCGGTGAAGTTGAAGCTTGAAGTATTTCCCGGAGGTAGATTTGCGTTGGTGCTAACCCCGCCTCCCGCCAGTTCGATGTAGGGCGACAGGCGAGCCGTGTGCATCGCGGAGTTCCAGCGGAAGATAACGGGTTCGAAGCCGTAGCCGTGAACGTGTTGATTTCCGTAAGTCTCGAAGACCGGCATAAAATTAGCACCATATTCTAATCGGCCGCGCCGCCAACTGTTCAGACGCTCACCTGTGATCATCCTCCCGACGAATACCCCGGCGGACCAGATTTGTGATTCTGAAAATGAGTTGGTGAGCTCTTCACCAGTTTCCGCCGCCGCCCAAACACTGAAGTCCCAGTTTTCATTATGGACGGCCGGCGCCGAATCTTGAGCGTACACAGAGCAGCCAGTGCAAAGGATAACCAACCCCAGGATCTGGCGGATAGTGAGTGATCGCATTCGAACGTTATGGATGTGCAATTTTAAAACGGGGTTCGTTCATGGGCTAGTGCTGAACTGGAGAATTCCAGTCGCTGGCGTCGCGAGCGCGGAACCATGGCCGATTGCCATGGAGAATGTTGGCGCCGGCGCGAATTGGGTTGAACGTGCACCGAACGGTGTCAATCAATAAGCGGTTGCGGGTATGGTACTCGACACGGCGCGCAATGTTCTTATCCATCCAGTCTTCCCCCACCAGCCAGCCGAAGCCGCCAATTGGCGTCATTACAATGTCGATTTGTCCCACGCCGGTGTAGCAATGTTTTGTAGTGCACGGCCACGACCCATTAGAATTCCATGGCGGCCGAACTTTCGCTCCGTATTTTTCGACTGTCATTTCGCTGATCGGTCCGTTATTCCATTGCGTGCTGTAGACCGCGTTCCATATTGTCGCCTTGAGGCGGCTGCGCCAGTAAGCCTTAGTATTGGAAAACTCCAGCCTCGCGCTCTTCGGATCATTCTGTATCTCGATGTAGCTGGTGAGCGCCCCTTGAATGGGATGGCCGACGTAGCCAAACAGGTTGGGGTCGCCGTCGCTCCATCCGGAGTGCCTCCAGGCAGAGAGCGACTGCATGTAATCGCGCCAATAGTGGTTGAAGGGTATGCCGTTCTCCACAACGACCCAGCGGTAATCAGTGTGCACAACATACGCCTGTTCGATTGCAAGAAAAGTGAATGACTCAGCCAAAGCGCGTCCCCAATGAAAGCCCTCTGTCTCGTGCTTGGAGAAAGTTGCCGCTGTTGCCGCCCCGGATGCAGGCGCGCTGAAACTTTGGGCATGCAAAGCGCTGAGCTCGACTGCCTCAGCCGGAGCCGGAGTCGGGCTTTCGGAGGCAGCACTCGAACTCCCATCACTATCGGCCATGGAACAATCTTTCAGGGTGTTACTGGAATCGCACGGAGAAAGTGGTGACTGAGCAGGGACACGAATAGGCAAGAGCAGCAAGACCGTGGCTACGGTAAAGAAGCAACGCATGGGCCTGAAGAGAGATCATAACAGGTGCACAGGTCAAAATCCCTCGCGTTCCTGATGGAAAAACGCGCGGGGCTCTGGGGATGATGGAAACAAGTCCGGATTTATGTCCAGAATCTTCCACTCTCTTATTTCTCAAAATTCAATCAAGCGACTGAGTTTTTTCAGAAGATCACAAAATGCTACAGTTCAACTGATGATCCAGGAAAGTTGGAGAATTTCAATCAGCGGTTATGTCCGAAAGCATCGATACATGCGAAGCCTGAGCAGAATAGCGCGAGCCATCCTATTGTTTTGCCTGGCAGGCGCAGCGTTCGCGCAGAACTTTTCCTCGAACAGCCTTTCGTCCAGTAATGTTTTCGCCGGATATTCGTTTATGGGCGCCAACCTTTACACAGGTGAGCACGCCAACCTGAATGGATGGAACGTATCGGCGGAAAAGAAATACCTTCCGTTCTTCGGTGTGGTCGCCGATTTCAGCGGTCACTACGGCTCAAAGGACCTTCCGCCGAGCAGTTGTACCGGCAGCTCACAGGCACAATGTGCCGTGCCAAGTAGCGTCAGTGAGCACTACTTTCAGGCCGGAGTTCGCGGCTCGTACGCGACTGCCAGAGTCAGACCATTTATGGAATTTCTTATCGGCGCGGTCCATACTGCCGAGAGCGGACCGGGTTTATCGAATTCCAAGACGGTGCTGGAAGAAACTGTGGCCTTTGGGATGGATTACCGTTTAACTTCACTACTCGGTTGGCGCATCGATGCCGGCTGGGTTGAGACAGGCTCTTTTACGACGAGACAGAATAGCGTTCGCGCCTCGACCGGGCTTGTGATCCGCTTCTGAGGGTGTAAGGATTTTCCGTATCCCACTTGCGTTGAATCGTGATCTATACTGGCGTCCACCGTCCCCGGAAAAACCCTGTGCGGCGTTGCGTTTCTGTGGCGGTCGAAATCTGGGATGTCGAAAGCTGAGATGCCGAAAGCCGAACGCCGGTCGCGCCCGCGGTTTGTAACCCGTTTGCCTGTCGGCGTGCGCAATCCCGCCGGTGCCACCGAAGTGACGGCTCATACCCGTGACGTCAGCACGAATGGCGTCTTCCTTTATAGCGAGTCCCGAATGACGGTGGGGTCCGATATTGAGTTAGTTCTCATACTTCCTCCGGAACTGACTGCGGGGGAAAAGTGCTGGGTTTGCTGTCACGCCCGCGTCTTGCGCGTGGAACAGGGTTACGGCACAGACTTCGGAGTGGCGGCCGAGATACGGAGGATGGATATCCTCCCGGAAATCCCTATCTAAATTCGTTGGAGTGCAGCGTTCTTGGTGCAGGCCAGAGTTTATGCGACCCTTGGTGCTGCGCCCCGCAGAAATCCTGAGGCTCGGAAGTCTTTCCCTTCGTCAACTCAGGCGATTGAATTGCAGTGCCCGATATGAGATTTCTTAGAAAATGCTTTCCCTTATACAGACGTTAGTGCAATAATTACGGCCCTAGAAGTGCTCTGGCCAAACTCAGTGGTTTAGGTGGCCTGACTATGTGGATTGAGAAACTCGCTGACGGTGTGGTCCAGGTGCAGACGCCGATCGGACCGCGGTACCTGATGCCGTCTTTTCTGCAACGCTTGTACTTTCTTTGGATGTTTCGCCATTTTCCAATTCTTCCTCATGCCGTTCTTAGCCACGGGCAGCAACGAATGATTGATCGTTTGTGTTCCGAACAGAGGTTCGTTTCCATGGCCTATGCGGACGGAATGGAAGATGCTCCTGTGATCGGCACAGTCGAGAGGCGCCTGAAAGTCGGGCCGGATTCGTTGCCACCGCGTCGCCCAGCAACCAGCGAAGGCAGGAGTGGACTGGCTGCGGAAGTTCGACAGCGGTCCTAGGACAGTTTGGTGGTTGAGGGTTGAGTGCTCGGCGGCGGAATACGTGTCTTGATCACATTGACCGTAGGCTGCAGAACCACGGTTGCGATTCAGCCCTCGACGACGGCTCGCTCGATTCCGAAAACGCGAATTGCAGAGTCGAGCAATTTCTCTTCCAACGTTTTTTGGTGCATTCAGTTACCGAGACGGCCGGAACTGAGGCTGTGACCACGTATTCCCAAGCAGGCAACGGCCAGATCGGAACCACGAATCCGCAGACAGCCACCCCCTCAGGTCGTAACTACGTATCCCCAGCCACAGCAGAGCCAATCCTGATCACATGTGTCAAGCGGAACAACAAAGAGAGAGTGGCACCCGATAATATCTCCGGGCAAAACTCTTTGCGCATACGCTATGCCGTGTTTGGCATGTTGGTGAGCGCGGTAGGAATCGAACCTACAACCTACTGATTAAGAGTCAGTTGCTCTGCCAATTGAGCTACGCGCCCCGTGTAATCCATTGTGTGTGGGAAGGATTTAGGGAAAAACTTGGCATTCTCGAACATTCCAAACTCAACTAACTGCTACGAAAATCTCTGCCGCAACTAACTTTAGTGCTTCTTTGACGTTTCCCGGTCTCGTTTTGCCCACGCTTCCGCTTGCGCGATGAGATCGGCCTTATGGTCTTGCGACAGATGATTCCAGACCCTCTCCAGCGGTTCTAGCTCAGGATTTTTCCCGGCTATTCCAAAGGAATTGTACCAAACTTCTTTCGTATCCGGTCGGCCGTTACAACTCGCTCCAGCATGGGACCCAGGAGAGAGGACGGTTCAAACGCTCAATCAAGCTGGCAGTGAATTTCTCAGCGGGAGATCAAGAATAGCTTGGTGACTCGACGGCGTCAGAGCGACAGCCCACAAAACACTGACCCTTGGCAGCGGCGAGCCGCGCTGATCCTCGCATCTTCAAGACTTCAAGAAAACTTCAAGAACGTCATTCCAAATCACCGGCCGCTGTAGCCAATCAACGTACTTGTTTCTGACATACTTCTTTCCTCCTTGGGGCCTGGATTTTCTTCTGTAAATGCGAAGACGGACAATTCCACATCATTCGCCAGTTAGACGGGAACATCGACTGCGGTGAACTTCGGGTCTTCTACATTGCCGGTATTGCGGGTGCCGATTGGCTCGAAAACAAGAAGGTGGGTTTCTTCCTCCGCCGAAGTGCGATGTTCAATTCCTTTGGGAACAATGAAAAACTCTCCCGCTCCAATCTCGACGAATCCATCCCGGAACTGAATTCGCAGCCGGCCTGAAAGACACAACAATAACTCATCTTCATTTTCGTGATGGTGCCATACGAAAGTTCCGCGAATCTTGACGAGCTTGAGTTCCTGGCCGTTCAACTCAGCAAGAATTCGTGGCTTCCAGTACTCCGTTATGTGTGACAGCTTCTCGGCAAGATTGACTTTGTTCATCGCATTTTCTCCTGTAATCCTGGCATTCCTCGCACCCCAACCCCTTCTGTCAACGATGCGCTCGTTGTTCGTGCTCCAGTAACCAGCGCTTGCGCTCGATTCCCCCACCGTAGCCCGTGAGCGATCCGTCAGATCCGATCACCCGATGACACGGGACAACGACCCCAACCGGATTGGAGCCATTGGCAAGACCGACCGCACGAACCGCAGCGGGGCGGCCGATTCGCTCCGCAAGTTGCGCATAGGAGACCGTCACGCCACAGCGAATCTTGCGCAGAGCACTCCACACTTGACGTTGAAAAGGTGTGCCACCGGTTTCGACCGGTAAAGCGTCGATGGCCTCGAGTTCTCCGGCGAAGTAGCTCCCTATGGCATCGGTCAAACTATTGGGATCGTGAGCGGGGTCAATCCGGAACCCGCTCTTGCCGTAATGGAGGCAGAGGAGACGGCGCATACGCACTTCATAGTCCGTCCAGTCCACGGCACGGAGATTTCCATCCCGGTCACTCACCACAAGCATCTTGCCGATCGGTGTGTCGATTCGATTTACGAACAGCTGCAAGACTTCAGTCATGCATTCCCCCGATTGGGATTCGGACGGCTTGGGCGGCCCATAGGTGCTGCGCAGCATACGCCCGCCAAGGCCTCCAGGATTCAGCTCGTTTGAGAAGGCTTTCTGGGCTGGAGCGCATCCCTTCGACCAATCCAGCCCCGCGAAGCAGGCCAGCATCAGAGGCGGGGAAAGCATCTGGTTCGCGCAACGCACGCAATGCGATGTACTGTGCAGTCCATTCGCCGATGCCTGGGATCGAGCGGAATCGGGTGATCGCTTCTTCGATGGTTCCGAACGGGCGAAAGAGGTTCCGGTCCGCCACCGCAGCTTCCGCCAGCGCCTTTAATGACGCTCGCCGTGCAGACGGCATCCCAAGCCGGATGGATTCTGCCCTCATTAAAGACTCTGGAGCAGGAAATACATGTGATAAGCCTGGGTGAGTGTCAGGGGTGACCGGCAAAGGTTTTCCGTGCCGAATAACCAGCTCTCCCGCCAGACGGCGAGCCGCACGGACGCTCACCTGTTGGCCAAGAACAGCCCGCACCGCTAGTTCGAATCCGTCCCATCCGCCCGGCGCGCGCAGCCCAGGACGTTGCGCCACGAGCGGTGCGAGCACCCTGTCGCGAGAGAGATGTTCATCAATGGTTCCGATGTCTGCGCCTGTATCGAACAAGCGTCGCACGCGGGTCACAATTGCAGGCAAAGAACGAACACCCGGAAAACGAATCGCAACCCCTAAGCTCTGCCGCTGAGGTAGGTGCACAACTCGGACGAATCCAACCGACCCGTCGAACTCAACCGTGCGTTGATAACTGTTGTGCTCGACGATTTCAATTCCGGGGATCGCGCGGGCCTCTAGATAGGCGAGCATCAAATCCCAGTCATAGGGCGGTTGATAACGCAGGCGGAGTGTAACCCCTGTCCTGGCAGGCACCGAACGTGAGGCGCCCTCCCGTCGCAAGGCACTGGGAGGACGATGAAACAAGTCCTGGAATACTTCGTTAAAGCGGCGCACGCTGCCGAATCCTGCCGCCAATGCAACTTCGGTCATGGGCATGCGGGTTTCATGAATCAGTTGCTTGGCAAAGAGCACACGACGGGTTTGCGCCACGGTAATGGGTGACGCGCCCAAATGCTCGAAAAACAAGCGTCGGAGTTGCCGGTCTCCTACTCCAAGGCGTTCGGACAATTTCTCGACGTTCGTGTCGTCACCATCCAGCGCCCCATCGGCGATAAGAGCGAGCGCTCGGGAAACGGTATTCGAAGTTCCGCGCCATGAGGCTAAGTCTGGAGCGGTCTCGGGCCGACAGCGCAAGCACGGGCGAAATCCCCCTTCTTGCGCCGCTGCTGCGGAACTAAAGAAGCGGCAATATTGAAAATGTGGGGTTCGGGCTGGGCAGACCGGCCGGCAATAGACGCCTGTCGAGGTCACTCCAACGAACCATAGTCCATCGAAGCGGGCGTCTCGGGTCTCTAAGGCTCGATAGCACATTTCCCGATCCGGCAGTTCCATGTTCGGATTCTCTCACCCGGTCGAAGCGAACACTCGCGGTTTTCGGACGTGATCACCCCTCAGGATGCAGGTCGTCCTCTCGGATATGCTCCCGGTTCCCGGGTTGCTTGGTAGTGAAGAAGCCAGGCTGAGATTGGGCTATCTCATGGATCCGCCGGGCGCTTCTTTATAAGGCACTGCCTCGTTCACATTTGAAAAGAACCATCCGTAAGAAGCCTGCTGGGTATGAACTACCGAGTAGATAGAACTTGGCTCGCCAGGCATAGTTTATGAATGGGGAGTGGGCCAAGTCGGAAGATGCTGGCTGATCAGAGAGTCATCGGCAATGTTATGACGTTGCTTGAGGGGCGAAAGGGAGGGGCGACGAATTGTCGTTTTGGGGGACCAAATACCCGTTCTTCACTCAAGATCGGTGAGCAATGGCCGATGACCAATTTAGGCGAATTATCGCGGCCGCAGTGTACCTCTATCAAGGTAACTGCCGCTTTGCGAGGTAGGAGGAAACTCCCTGCAAGATCAGGTGCAGGAAGTCGCCTGTGACGTAGACGAAATGGTGCTAACGGTTCTGGGAGGGAAACAAGATTCTGCCGAACCGCAAGAATCAATAAGCGAACACCGCGAACACCGACAACTCTGCATGAACTTCAGAATGGAGAAGAAATGACAAATTCCAAAATCATGATCGTGGATGACGATCCCGATCTCAGGCAGGCGCTGAGACTGCGTTTGCGGGCCAACCACTACCAAACCGTCAGTGCCGTCGATGGTTACTCTGCGATTGCGCTGGCCTACAAGGAGCATCCCGACTTGATCATTCTTGATCTCGGCTTGCCTGCTGGTGACGGCTTTGTCGTGCTTGATCGGCTGCAAAAAAGCGATCATCTCTCGGACATCCCGGTGATTGTTCTGACCGCCCGCGACCCGCAAAGCAGCGAGCGCCGCGCCCTGCAGGCGGGAGCGGCGGCATTCTTCCAGAAGCCCGTGGACAACACGGAACTGCTGGATGTGATTCGCGCCAGCCTGTCCCATCTTGCGAACGGGCCAGTTCTGCCGTCGTAAAGAATCTGCAGAATGATGCGGTTCATTCGCTGACGGAAGGGGCGACCCTTCCAGTTCTGATAATTGCATCTCCGTATATTCAACGGATCGAATAGCTCTAGAAATTTTGTCGGTGCCGCGAACTTGGCCCCGATAACGCGAAGAAAAACAAAAGGGGAGCGTTGTGCTCCCCTTCGTTCGTCGACAGAGTCTGTCTTGGCAGGTTCGCCAGGCGGCTCTCAGTGGAAGTTGATCCATTGGAAATAAATGTCGGTGGAAGTGTCTGCATAGATGTCTGAAAAGGCTTCAGACAGCCAATTGTTGTCATCCCCATTTTTGTACTCGTTGTACATCCAGAGTTGTGTGTTTTCGATTGCGCTGTACTTTTTCCACGATCCGCCGGTGGTCAACGCGGAGGCTTCCAGCATTTGGGCATAGTTGTAGTCGGAGAGTTCGGCAAATTGGGTGCAATTTTCCCCCACCGATGCAAGACACGGCCGCTCCATGATCCACTCCGCTTCGCTGCCGTTGTAGTAGGTGCCGTCAAGTGGCGTATAGATCGCACCGGTGCCCTGACCCTGCGTCACGTCTTGGAGGCGGAAAGCTGCGTATCCACCCTTGGCGTTAGGGGCGCCTGAGCCGGTGCTGATCCAGACTTCGACACCCATGCGATCTCCGGGGTTGGGGGAGAGGCTGACGTCCTGCTCCGTTAGCTGATTCGGTAAGAGCTCGGTCCAGGCAGAATAGTTGGCAAAATACCCGAAAGGTTCAAGGTCGATGGCATCCTGCTCGGTTCCGGCCTGCTCCAGATCACTGAGCCCGTAGCCATCCAGCCCGATCCAGAATGCCGAGTAGGTGCTGTGGTTCGCTTCGGCATAAATGACTTCAGGAACGTTCCAGTCGCCTGAATTCGCACTGTAGCTGCGCTTGCTGTGCTTGGCTACGTAACCGCTCCAGTTGTAATTATCGCTGATACCACCCTGGATGCCTTGCGTACGGTGACTGATGTCAGAGCGGCTCACCAAGTGTGCCGGAACCAAGGTCATGGGCTGGGAGACGCGATCGAGCCATTTTGCATATTGTTCGGGCGAGGTCGCGGCGTCGGGCCGCATCGAATACCCGCGGTTTATCAACTCGTCATCGGAAAGCTGATGCGTCTCGGCTTCGGTCAGCCCGGGAAGGATCTTTGAACCCTTCGGCGTCGGCATAACCGATTCCGGCGCCGGCATATCCTCAGTTGGAGAAAAGCTGGCGCGCAGATGAAGCGGATACCGTACGAGCTTGCCGTTTTCCGTGCAATCGAGCTGTAAGCGGATCTCGTCGGATTCTTGCTTGGGGTTAGCGTGAATCTTGAGGTAGCCGTCGCCGTTGGCGTAGAACCTTAAAGTTTGGGCCCTGTCGCTAACTCCCTCTGCATGTAGATCGCAAGCGGCGTCAGGAGTGCTCTTCAGGACGATGGCAGTCTGAACATTCGGCGCAATGGTGAAGCCCTTTTCATCGGCGACTTTAGTGATGGAAGCGGTTTGGGCTGCGGTTGGAATTGCAAGGCCGCACAACAAGAGCGCGGTCAGGGCTAGTGGGCCACCCGCATTCTTCGGCGCGGCGGCGGGCGTGTTGTTATTCGTCGTTTTCATGTTAAGTCTCCTCGATAGATTTTGTTAAATCTGTCGCGGAACCCGTAACTCGCTGAATCCCGCGCTCTGTACAGAAAGGCGGAATGCGCGAGCCAAATGCCTCATGGGTGGCAAGAAAATTTTCCATGCCAAGCCGAGTAACACTCCATCTCGAAGGTACCTAAGTTGATTGACGACCGTACGGTAGACGAATATGCTGTTGGCCTCTTCGGTAAAAGGGTTCCACCGAGGTATGTATGCCCGAAGATCTGTCCGGCCAAGTCACCGAGCTTTTAGTTCACTGGAAGCAGGGCGACGAAAAAGCCCTCGAGGCTCTCGTGCCTCTGGTCTACAAGGAACTGCGGCGCCTCGCTCACTATCACCTCCAATCCGAGCGGCCGGATCACACGCTGCAGAGCACGGCCTTGGTTCACGAGGCATACCTCCGAATGCTTGGAGGCCAACCCATCGAACTGCAGAATCGGTCACACTTCGTCGCAGTCGCTTCACGTCTTATGCGTCAAATCCTCGTGGACTATGCCAGAAGCCGGCGAGCGGACAAACGTGACGGGGGAGTCCGGATCACCTTCGAAGACATGGCTGCCCTGCCCGTCAACGGGGATGCAGAAGTTCTGGCCCTGGACGCCGCCTTGAAAGAGTTGTCTCACATCGATGAGCGCCAGGCAAAGATCGTAGAAATGAAATTTTTCGGGGGGTTGTCGGCTCCCGAGATATCCCACGTGCTTGGGATCTCGCGCGCCACCATCGACCGTGACTGGGCCACTGCCCGCGTCTGGTTGCATCGCCAAATGAGCAGGACACCATAGCCATGACCGGCGAACGTTGGGAGCGCGTTAAAGAACTGCTGCACCAAGCCATGCAGCTCGCCCCCGACGAACGTGCCACCTTCCTTGAGGAGGCCTGCTCTTCCGACAACGCGTTGCGTGCCGAGGTGGAGTCACTTCTGTTGGCCAACGAGGCGGTGCGTTCCAACTTTCTGGAATCGCCGCAGGCTCTGAAAGCGGTCGCAGGAATGGCGGCACAACAGCAGAATCATTTGAACGACAACAGTGGCCTTGTCGTCGCAGGCCAGAGTGTCTCGCACTACCTGATTGTCGAAAAACTGGGCGGGGGAGGAATGGGCGTCGTCTACAAGGCGCGCGATACCAGGCTGGGCCGCCTCATAGCGTTGAAGTTCCTACCCGCACATTTCGCTGCGGACCCAGCCGCGATTGTCAGATTTCGGCGTGAAGCCCGTGCCGCCAGTTCACTCAACCATCCCAACATTTGTACGATTTACGATATTGGCGAGGAAGCAGGACGAACTTTTATCGCTATGGAATGTCTGGAAGGACAGACGCTGAAACATGTCATCCAATCCAGGCCGATCGAAAACACCCAACTGCTGCAACTGGCCGTGCAAATCACCGAGGCGCTGGATGCTGCTCACACGCAGGGCATCGTGCATCGCGATGTGAAGCCAGCAAACATTTTCGTTACCCAGCGCGGCCAGGTCAAGGTTCTGGACTTCGGGCTGGCAAAGCTTGTCCCCGCCCGCAACCAGACATCGAGCGGTCCGATCGATACTGGTTTGTTAGACGGGAGTTCGGAAGAGGCAGAGCTAACCACCCCGGGCATGGCGATTGGCACAGTTGCTTACATGTCGCCGGAACAGGCGCGCGGTGAGGAGGTTGATGTCCGCACGGACTTGTTCAGTCTTGGTGCCGTGCTCTACGAGATGGCCACTGGGCAGCGCGCCTTTAATGGGAAGTCAGTGGCCGTGGTTTTTGACGCCGTACTCAATCGCGATCCGGACTCGCCTACTCATCTGAATCCTGAACTGCATGCTGGATTGGAAGCCGTGATCTTGAAGGCTTTGCGGAAGGATCGTAAGGAACGCTATCAGTCGGCGGCGGAGATGCTAAGTGACTTGAGAGCGATCGGAGCCGGAAAGCTCGTTCACGTGAGTGCCCGTGACGCTGCATCAAAGCAGAAGCGTTGGCTGCAGGCGTTGGTGGCGCTGCTGGCGATCGCCGCGGCAATCGCGGCCGGTTTCAGCATCAGACAGCGGCATTTAAACAAGCTAACTGAGAAGGACACCATCGTTCTCACCGATTTTGCAAATAGCACCGGCGATGCTGTTTTCGACGATACTCTGAAGACAGCGCTCAATGTTTCCCTGCGGCAGTCGCCGTTCCTGAATGTGCTCTCCGATAGCAAAATGGCGAATACCTTTAAGAATATGGCGCGTCCTGCCGGCACGAAGCTCACGCCCGAGGTCGCTTTAGAGCTTTGCCAGCGGGCAGGTAGTAAGGCTTACGTTGCGGGATCAATCGGCAGACTCGGCAGCGAATACGTGCTGGGATTGAATGCGGTGAACTGCCAGAACGGAGACATGTTGGCGCAACAGCAGTTTACGGTTGCGAAAAAAGAGAAAGTGCTGGACGCGCTGGGCGGCATGGCATCCAAGCTACGCGGCGAACTGGGCGAATCGCTGGCGACGGTGCAGAAGTTTGATGTTCCCCTCGAACAGGCCACCACGGCTTCGCTTGACGCTCTGAAGGCCTATAGTCTGGGCAAGAAAGCGGGCGAGAGAGGTAGCGCCGCATCCCTCCCTTACTTTGAACATGCCATCGAACTCGATCCGAATTTTGCTATGGCCTACAGGGCCCTGGGTGTGCACTACTACAATCTCGGCGAGGTAGGGCGGGCCGGCGAATACTTCAGCAAGGCGTTTCAGTTGCGGCAACATGCCAGTGAGCGGGAAACGCTGGCCATCACAGCCGACTACTATCAACAGATCACTGGGGAGCTGGACAAAGCGGCGCAAACATTTCAAGAGCAGATTGAGAGCTATCCGCGGGAACCTTCGGCGTATGCCAACTTAGCCAATGTGTACGCCGCGCAGGGGCAGTACGAGAAAGCCCTCGAGATGATGAGGCAGGCCGCGCGCCTTGACCCGGATTCAGTACCTACATATGAAAATCTCGCTACCCTGTCGCTCGCCTTGCAACGCCCCGACGACGCGCGACAGATCGTTCAGCAGGTCAAGGCGCGGAAAATGGACGATTTCGGAATGCACATCGTTCTCTATGCTCTTGCCTTTCTCGGGGCAGACTCCGGAGGTATGGCGGAACAGCAGCAATGGTTTGAGGGCAAGCCCGGTTACGATACCTTCGGACTGGCGCTTACCTCTGACACCGAGGCTTATGCCGGTCATCTGGGCAGAGCTCGGGAACTGGCTACGCGTGCGATAGACTCAGCCATCCGCACCGACAGCAAGGAGAATGGGGCAATCTGGCAGGCAATCGCTGCTCAAAGAGAAGCCGCGTTTGGCAATGCCCCGAAAGCGCGCCAGGCAGCGGCAGAGGCTTTGAAGCTCGCTCCTGCAAGCCAGGGAACCGAGGCCGAAGCCGCCCTTGCGTTTGCCATGGCGGGCGATACCACCCAAGCTGAATCTTTGGCTCAAGATTTAGGGAAACGCTTTCCGCTGAATACCCAGATTCAGTCGCTTTGGCTGCCCGCGATTCAAGGGCAATTGGCACTGGATAGAAGAGACCCAACTGCCGCGCTTGATAGTCTGCAAGCCGCTTCAGCCATCGAGTTTGGGGAAATTCAGTTCGTCAACAATATTTCCTGCCTCTATCCGGTGTATCTACGCGGAGAATCGTACTTGGCAGCCGGACAAGGAAGTGCTGCCGCGGCTGAGTTTCAGAAGATTCTCGACTACAGTGGCATTGTCTGGAACTGCTGGACCGGAGCGTTGGCGCATCTAGGGGTGGCTCGTGCCTATGCTTTGGAGTTGAAAACATTGCAAGGAGCGGAAGCCGATACCGCCCGCACGCGAGCCCTCGCCGCCTATAAAGATTTCCTGACGCTTTGGAAAGATGCCGATCCCGATATTCCCATTCTTAGGCAGGCCAAGGCGGAATACGCGAAGCTGCAATAGGTCGAGGGATTAGAACCAAGAGGATGTGAAAGGCTGTTCGCCGACTAGGGGTAACGCTCCGGGAGACGGAACCGCTCGCGAAAACGCAGGAAACCGGCCAACTCGTGGGTTCCCGAGAGGCCGGCCCGTAATCATGATCGCGAGGAGCGGGCGGATTCCAGTTGTGAATCCACCCGCTCACACGCTCCCCCCAACTAAAACTTGTAGATCTCATGAGTGCTAGTGAGGGCCCAGACACCGATGGTCGAATTGCCAGCGGTGATCTGTTCGTAGACCTGAGTGTCGTCCACCAGGTCGAACGTTTTCGGGGTCGGATTGTAGTGGTACACGGCGTGGTCCACCTCGGAGACTGCCCAGAGTTCTGCATCGGTGGTGAGGGTAATCTTGGCCAGTGGCACGGACGGGACCACGTTGAATGCGAAGGGCGGGCTAGAGTGGTACAACCGCGGCTGGCCTGAGAAATCGAGCCCCCACGTTTCACTATCACCCACCGCGATCTGCAGGAGGTCTACGCCCGGGACGAGATCAAAGAAGCCCGTTCGCGTGTTGTAGAGATGGGGCTGCGCCGCGAAGTCCAGAATCCAGACGGCCTGCGGAGCGGCACCGACGAAAATAGACTGAGCAAGCGGCGGCGGGCCTTTGGTGAACCGCTCGAACTGAATCAGCGCGGAGTTGAAGTAGTAGACGTCTCCGCCGGAAGTGATGGCCCAGGTTCCCCCACCTCCGGTTGCGATTTGGGTGAACTCAAGAGCTGGACTGACTTCAGAAAAGGTGGTGCCTTTCCAATGAAAAGCGTGACCTTTCAGCCCGAGCGCCCAGACGTCGGAACCCTGCCCAACCGCAACTTGCTTGTACGCGGCCCCGATGAAATTGAAGATCCCGCCGAAATATTGATAAGCGTTCCCGGCTGCGTCGAGCCCCCAGACTTCGGTCGTGCCAGCGGAGATCTGCACGAGCGGAGGCCCTGAGACCCTGGTTTTGGCCAACGCGGGCAACGCCAGACTGCACAGAAAAGCGGCAGTGAGGGTCAGAGCAAGCGCGACTCGGCTCACGGTTGAAGCATGTGAATGTGATTTCGAACTGTAGGTGGATCGCGTGATGTGATTCGTCGTTTTCATTTTGAGTCTCCTCGTAGTTGAATAATCTTTCAGCGGGACTCATGGTTGAATCCCGCCTTTCACATCAGAAGGCGGAAAGGAGAGGCGAAACGCCTCATGAGAAGAAAAAAATCCGGATGCGAGACTGAGGCGGGAGACGGTTCGACTTCGGTGCGTGGATACCTCGACCGCGCGCAGAGCTTTTTTAGAGAGCGTGAGCAACCAGTGTTATCTGCTTCGTCGGTATAATTGTTCATCGCTCATGGACCGGGTGCTGTCCGCCATCCGCTGGTTGTTTGATTCGGAGCGTGGCGCGGTTGACCGCCTGACTCCACGCTGGCTTTTCTTGCGGGCGCTCGGCTGCATTTATTTTTCCGCCTTCTTTTCGCTGGTTTTTCAGATCCGCGGGCTCATTGGCCCGGATGGGATTCTGCCTGCGGACGAGTACCTGCGGGCGGTGGCGCATTCCTTCGGCTATGGACGCGGAGTATGGTTCGCACCGACTTTGCTTTGGTTTTCGAGCGGATCCCATGCGCTAACGGCCTTGTGCTGGGTCGGCATGATCGCGTCGGTGCTGTTGGTGCTGAATGTGTGGCCGCGCGGAATGCTTTTCATTTGCTTTGTCTGCTTTCTCTCATTTGTGAGTGCGGCGCAGGATTTTTCCGGCTACCAGTCAGACGGCATGCTGCTCGAGGCTGGATTTATATCGTTCTTCTTCGCTCCTTCCGGATTCCGCCCTGGCCTCGGGGGGGCGTCGCTCCCGTCGCGCGCCAGTTTGTTTCTTCTCCAATGGGAGTGGTTTCGTATCTACTTTGAATCCGGCGTAGCAAAGATCATTGGAGGAGACCCCGAGTGGCGTCACTTTACGGCCATGGACGAGTACTATCAGAACGGTCCGCTGCCCACGTGGATCGGCTGGTACGTGCAACATTTGCCGCATTGGTTCCACGCTTCGAGTGCCTTCGCCACGCTCGCACTGGAGTTGGTTTTGGTTTGGATGTTATTTCTGCCGCGCCGCTGGCGCATCGTATGTTTCTTAATTGTGACTCCGTGGGAGTTGGGAGTCATTCTCACAGCCAATTACACATTTCTGAACTATCTGGTTCTGACGTTGGGAGTGCTCCTGTTGGATGATCGTTTCCTGCTGCGCACCCTTCCGGAGCGATGGAAGAAGTCGTTCGTATTGGGGCAGACATCGATGAACGACGATGTCGCGGGAATTCTCTGGACGAATCATGAGCCTCCCCCTGGTTCGAAAGATCCCGCACGACCCGAGCAAAGCGAAGTGGAAAGTTGGAGAAGCGCTTTCCGTCGGCGCTTCAATCTAGTGAAGACATCTCTTGCCGGTTTTGCGCTGGGCTGGATTTTCTATGCCACCGCGCTTCAGCTGATATGGATGTTCTCAGTGATCCCGCTGCCAACCGCGCCAGTGGCTGCCCTTGAGCCTTTTCGGATCGCCAATCGGTATGGCCTGTTCGGAGTTATGACTCGGGGGCGATACGAGATCGAGTTCCAGGGTTCCGAGGATGGAAAAAGCTGGGTGGCGTATCCATTCCGCTATAAACCACAGGATCTGGGCAAGCCTCCCAGAATCTACGCGCCGTATCAACCGCGATTCGATTGGAATCTCTGGTTTGCTTCGCTGGGCTCATGGCAGGACTACTCAATCGTGCCCAGAACAGAAGTGAAGTTGCTTTCCAATGACGCAGACGTGCTCAGTCTTTTTGAGGGAAATCCATTCTCGCAGGCGCCGCCGCACCAAGTGCGTGCCGTAATTTGGCAGTATTGGTTTACCACCATGTCAGAAAAGCGGACAAGCGGACTGTGGTGGCGCCGTGAGTTTCTTGGGCTATACGCGCCGACGATCGAGCGCCAGTCAGATGGTACGATCCGTGGCATCGAGTGGCCTGCCCCTGGTGCGCGCGAGTGATTGTGGGAAACGTTTAGCGGGGACGTTCGCTTTACTTAGCCGCGATTCCATCTCGACAATGCCATCTTAGCCGCGTGATAGCCGCACATACCATGCACTCCGCCACCCGGTGGAGTGGACGCGGAGCAAATGTAAATATCGCGCGCCGATGTGGCGTATCGTCTCCACGTTGGCCGAAATAGAAACTGGCGGATGTCCATGGCGCCTCCCGCGATATCGCCTCCCACGAGGTTCGCGTCCATGCTCTAAAGATCTGCTTCGGCTAGAAGACCGGGTTTGTTAAAGCCTTGATATTTCTTATGTTCTAGGCGTTAGCCAGGCATTTTTTGGGGCGCTTGAGCTGTTTCTTGCAGGTAAAACTAAATTATTAGTTACTTTTCCTGGGTGTGTGCGTCTAATCACAAAGAAGGAGATTTGAGTGCCTCCACGCCAATCGGTGACGCTGACGGAAGCTGAGCTTCGCATCATGAACGTGCTATGGCAGCGCAGGTCGGGAACTGTCCAGCAGATTCTCGACGATCTTCCTCCAAGGCTCGACCTCGCTTACAACTCGGTGCTGACCACTGTCCGAATTCTGGAGAAGAAAGGTTATGTCGAGCACAAGAAGGATGGCCGAGCGCACGTGTTTGTTCCTATCATTCAGCGGATAGATGCGACACGGAACGAGATCAGCAACCTTGTCAGCAGATTCTTCAAGAACTCTCACGAACAACTTGTATTCAACATCCTTGAGGAGCGGGGCATCGATTCCACAGAATTGGATCGCTTGAGAGAGATGCTGGAGGTAAGCAAGACGATGCGAGGTGGTAAGAAATGACTCCCTCAGGGATACAGCCGCTGGCCCAATTCGTCGCCGAACGCGCTCTGAACTCTATCGCCGGAGGATTGCTGATTGCGGCATTTGCGTGGCTGGTGCTGCGGGTTGTTGGAAGACAGAATTCTGGGACGCGATTCGCTGTATGGTTTTCAGCACTCATCGCGATTGCGGCATTGCCGTTCGTGCCCGCGCCCGGTCATGTGGGAGGGATGGTGCACGGGATGCGTGCGGAAATAATGCTGCCAAGGTTTTGGGCGGTTGCGATCTTTGCCGTTTGGATTTTCTTTGCGGCATTGGCGGCCACACGCATGTTCACCGGACTCTGTAGTGTGCGCCGCTTGCGCAAGAGCGGGGTAGCGATCCAGACCTCTCGGTTGCATCCTGCGGTGGGCGAAATGCTAGAGCAATGCCAAGCGATTAGGCCGGTAACCGTGTGCACTTCGTCGATGGTGAGTGTGCCAACTGCTGTCGGATTCTTCAAGCCCGCGATCCTGATTCCGGAGTGGGCGCTACGGGAGCTTCCGGTTGAGGAACTGAGGATTATCCTGCTGCACGAATTCACGCACCTTCGGCGATGGGACGATTGGACGAACTTGGCGCAAAAGATCGTTCGTACCGTGTTCTTCTTTCATCCGGCGGTGTGGTGGATCGAGAAACGACTGTCGCTCGAACGCGAGATGGCTTGCGACGACGCCGTGCTGGCGGAGACCGGGAATCCGCGCGCTTATGCCGAGTGCCTGGTTTCTCTGGCGGAGAAGAGTTTCGTGCAACGCAGCCTGGCGTTGGCGCAGGCGGCGATCAGCCGCGCATGCGAGACGTCGATCCGTCTGGCGCAAATTCTGGATGTGGAACGGCCGCAGGGTGCACGTGTTTTCAAGCCGGCGCTGGGCTTGATGACAGTTATAGCGGCTGTGTGCATGGTCATGTTGCCGAGTGCCCCCAGGCTGATCGCATTCGAACAACAGCCACAGAGCTTCGCCACGGCGAGCGAGAACCTTCCGCGCGGGATAGAAGTTGCCGCGATTCCAGTAACTATGCGGACCGGTACCAGTTCGAAAGGCAAAACCGAAATTGGGAAAGTCGTCGCCACTCCGGCAGTGTATCGCTCGTCAAAGCCTGCGCAGGGCGACTTCGATCGAAACTTTTCTCAATCGTTGGGAGCGAAGCAGTCTCGGCTTCAACGCCCAGTTCTTGCGGTGTCAGCCGCAGCAAAGCAAGCCATTTCGGCTCCAGAGTTCCTATTCGTGATGCAGACCACGGAGTTTGACGAGCAAGGTTCTGCGATGTTCAGTGTCAGCGTGTGGCGAGTGATCATTGTGCAGCCCCAGGGAAAAGCAGTACAGCCAGGAGTTGTCGCGAAGACGATCTAAATTTTTTTGTAGCTATCAACTAAATCATTAGTTAGTGCAAAAGGAGAATCAACGAACATGAGTACATGGATGCAAGGTCAGAAAATGAAACTAACCACGCGATTCATTGTTCCTGTGGTAGCGGCTGTAATGGCCGTGTCCATTGGAGCCTACGAATTCGCCAAACCAGCCCACGCGGCAGTGGGGGCGCCAGCTCCGGCGGCGGCTGCGCTGGATGACAACAGTGTGAATGCGCTGCTATCGCTCGATCATGCAATGGAAGCGCTGGCGGCGCGCGTTACACCTGCCATCGTAAATGTCACCGTCACTTCGAAAACCGATGCCAAAATGAGCGATGGAGATGGAAAAGATACACCAGACGCTCAACAGTTCGGTCAGCAGTTTGGCCAACAGGGGCCCTTTGGCCAGTTCGGGCCGTTTGGGTTCAATATGCCGATGCAACCGCGGTCACAAATAGAACACGGTCTCGGCAGCGGCGTGATCATTTCTCCCGACGGATACATCGTGACCAATGATCACGTTGTGGATGGTGCCGTTGACATCAACGTCACCTTAACCGACCGGCGAGTGCTATCAGCGAAATTGGTGGGAGCCGATCCGCTGACCGATCTTGCGGTTATCAAAGTGAATGCATCGGACCTGCCCAGCGTGCCTTGGGGCGACTCAACTCAGTTGCGCCCGGGACAGACTGTGCTGGCTTTCGGCAATCCCTTTGGTTTCCGCTTCACGGTAACGCGTGGAATCGTGAGTGCTTTGAATCGGCCGAACCCTTCTGCCAGTGATCGCCGCAAGCCCGGCGAATTTATTCAGACGGATGCGGCCATCAACCCCGGCAACTCCGGCGGGCCTCTCGTAGATGCGCGCGGCGAAGTGGTTGGAATCAACACCTTTCTGATCTCTTCGAACGGGCAATTCTCGGGCATGGGCTTCGCCATACCGACGCAGATCGTGCGGCCCACCGTAGAAACACTGATCAAGTACGGTAAGGTCAGCCACGGATACATGGGAATCGGTATCAGTGACGTGACTCCGGAAAACTCGAAGTTCTTCGACCTGAAGAAGGCCGAAGGTGCGGTTGTAACTCAGGTTGAGCCGAACTCGCCGGGAGCCAGGGCGGGTTTGAAAACCGGAGACGTAATCACTGCGCTCGATGGTCACACGGTCGGCGATGCCGGCGAACTTCAGGTCGCGGTGGGCCAGAAGCAGCCGGGCGCCACGGTTAAGCTTGAAGTGATTCGGGACGGCAAGGAGATTAATGTTCCAGTCACTCTTGAAGCCATGGGAAAAAAGAGTGGTGAAGAACAAGCTGCCAGCGATGCGCATGGCAAACCGCGCTGGGGGCTTGGTCTTGCTGACCTGACTCCGGATGTACGCGAGCAACTTCAGGCTCCGAAAGACATTCACGGAGCGATCGTAGGAAACGTTCAGCCCGGCAGTCCGGCCGACAACGCAGGGCTCCAGCGAGGCGACGTGATTGTCGAAGTCAACCGGCATCCTGTGCAATCCGCGTCAGATGCCGCACAAGAGCTGGGCAAGATCGCGAAAGGACAGGACGCGCTTATTCTGGTTTGGTCTAACGGAGGCAACACGTTCCGCGTATTGCATCCGTCACAAGGCTAACCTTCCACTGGGACAGTTTGCTCTGGTTGCGATTGCGCGCTGCACAAATAGTGCAGCGCGCATTTTTTTTTGGCGGGTGCAAGGGGCAAGGCAGTGGTTGGGCCACTTCCAGGCTCAGCACTTTGCGCCAATGATTCCGATGGTTTACAACTATTTGAACTGCTCTTGCGGAATCCGAGTGCAGCATTTGAGTTGAATGCCAGGAATACCGTCACCAATTCGAAGGGAAGCAATCGCAAGTTTCCGGCTTCGGCGGCACCATCTGTTGGATGACGTGCCCGCCGGCGCGGTCACGATCTGCCGCGACATGTGCGGCGTGCAGGCGCAGATCATGTCTGCGGCTTATCTTCAGCTCTGGACGCGCAATCATGCCCTCACTCGATCGCAGATTGAAACGGCACTGTGCAAGAGCCGCACTCTGGTAAAAACTTCTCTGATGCGCCAGACGCTGCATCTCATTCCAGCCGATGAATTCTCCCTCTATATCGCCGCCCTCAAACCGAGCCGCATGGCTCAGGCGCTGCGGGTGATGGCCAGATGCGGAATTGAGCGCGAGGAAGGCGAGGCTCTTACCCCGTTAATCATGGACGCATTGTCCGCAGGCCCACTCGGCAGGGCTGCCATCAACGCAGCGGTTCGCCCTAAAGTCAGCAAGCGCGTCCGCAGCTGGATGGAAAAGGTTTGGAGCATCGTTCGGGTGCCGGTGGCCGCCGGACTGGTTTGCTACGGCGCTGGCGAGAACAACGAACTCAGTTTCATCCGGGTAGACCACTGGCTGCCCAAGCTCAAGTCGAAACCAATTTCGGCCACTGAGGCGCAATGCGAACTTTTCCGAAAGTATTTGGGAGCATACGGTCCGGCAACACTGACTGACTTCTCCCACTGGGCGGGCATTTCCATGCAGGAGGTGAAACCGCTTGGCGCGCTCGTCGAACCCGGTTTGGTGGAAGTCCCCGGCGACAAGAAGGGCTGTTTTTTGCGGTGTGAGGATGTGGCGGACCTAAACGGCAACCCTGGGGGTGAAACCTGCGTTCGTCTCCTGCCTTACTTCGATTCCTATCTTCTGGCTCATCGTGAAAAGGATCACCTGCTTAGCGCAAAGCACTACAAGCGCGTCTACCGCAACCAGGGCTGGATCTCGCCCGTGGTGCTGATCGCCGGCGTGGTCGCTGGCGTCTGGTCATATAAGCTCCAAAACAAGAAGCTGCTGGTAACCGTCAAACCTTTCGGCAAGCTGTCGCGGAGTGCGCGTGTGGAGATTGAGCGTGAAGCTGAACATTTGGCGATCTATTTCGGCGGCGAGCTGGAGTTTTACTTCACATGAGCAAATTGCTGGCGACACTCGCAGTTCAAGAGCTCCCGGGTTGCTTTTGCCTCGAAGGCAGACGAGGATAATACTCGATGATCGTGAACTTCGCGGAGCGCGCGCATAATCACAACTGGGAACTCGATCCGGTCACGCGATCCCTGCTCGACACCGATTTTTACAAGCTACTGATGTTGCAGTTTATCTGGAAACATTTTTCCGGGACACGGGTTTCGTTCTCCCTCTTCAACCGCTCTGGCGGCCCAGTGGATACATTCGAGACGGAAGAGCTCATCGCGCAACTGGATCACGCTCGCAACGTGCGTTTTCGAAAGTCTGAACTGGTTTGGCTGGCTGGAAACACATTCTATGGGCGTCGCGGAATTTTTGAGCCTGCATTTCTGGAATGGCTGGAACGAGACTTTCGGTTGTCGGACTATGAGTTGTCGATGCGCGATGGCCGCTTTCATTTGTCATTCGACGGGCTCTGGACTGACACTACGATGTGGGAACTTTATTCGCTGTCGATTATTAACGAACTGCGAACCAGAGCCAACTTAAAAAGGTTGAGCGAGTTCGGCCTTGACATCCTTTACGCCAAAGCAAAGACCAAGCTATGGAGCAAGATCGAACGCCTGCGCGGCGTTCCTCATCTGAGTGTTGCGGACTTCGGGACACGGCGGCGCCACAGCTTCCTCTGGCAGGAATATGTTGTCGAAGCCATGGCTTCGAATCTTGGCAGTGGCTTCGTAGGAACATCGAATGCCTTCCTGGCCCACAAACACGACCTTGAAGCGATCGGAACCAACGCGCACGAGATCCCGATGGTCCTCGCCGCCCTCGCGCCCGATGACGAGGCGTTGAAGGCTTCGCAGTACCGCGTCCTCGATATGTGGCAGAGCACCTACGAGGGCGCACTCCGCATCATGCTGCCCGACACTTTTGGAACCACGCAATTCCTCGAGGGCGCGCCCGATTGGGCTGCGGAGTGGACGGGCCAGCGCATTGATAGCAAGGATCCGTATATAGCCGGAGATGAATATATCGAATGGGTGAAGGCCCGCGGGCGAGATCCGCACGAAAAACTTATCATCGCCTCCGACGCTCTCGACATCGATGACATCCTTGGCCTGCACGCCTACTTCGGCGGGACGCTGGCCCGAGGAATCACCGCTCATGATTTTCGCGACGCCGCCGACTTTCACGATCGGCGAAAGTGGACTCCTGGCCCCCGCATTCGCTTCAGCGCAGGTTGGGGCACACTGCTTACCAATGATTTCCGCGGCTGCGATCCCAGCGGCGACACCGGTTTCGATCCCATCAGCTTGATCAGCAAAGTCTCCAGCGTCGAAGGCCGCCCGGCGGTGAAGCTTTCCGACAATTTCGCGAAAGCGATGGGCCCGCCTGCGGAAATCGAACGCTACCGCCGCGTTTTCGGCACCGTCGGGGTCAGTAACGTCCCAGTAATCGCATAAGTCATTGAAAACAGGAAGACTAAAGGCTCCTACACATTCGTGCCATGCTATAGCACAGCTGGGCCATATACGCGTTTGTGGACTCAGGGTAGTCTCGTAATCGAGCAGCACTTGGGGGAGGGCTGATCAACATACGTCCCGTGACTCAAACAGAGTCTGGGGCGTTTTGTTTTGCGCCTAACTTTCACGTTCGTTTTGTGGTATGGCACGACAGAGCCATTTACGCATTCGTGGACTCGCGATAGTCTCGTAATCGAGCAGCACTTGGGGGAGGGCTGATCAACAAACGTCCCGTGACTCAAACTGAGTCTGGGGCGTTTTGTTTTGCGGCAAACTTCGACGGTTCTCTCTAGCGATGCCGCGGACAGCAGTTCTCGCCGTTCGTCAGCCTTAAACGTTCACTATTTTCCAACCGCGCTCACGCGAGACCAACCTTGTATAATCTGCTTTCCTGCCTATGCGAGCCCAGTTTTCCGCGTGGATCCTTTCTCTGTCGATGGGACTGCAGCCGAACGCGGTACTGCTTGCACAAACCACTCCTGCAAAACGCCCAGCCAGTTCATCGCTGCAGAAAGGGCAGAAAATCGACTTACAGGTTCCTGTCCCGCAATTCGAAGACATCGCGCAAAAGGCCGGGCTCACGGTCGCGCATATTTCGTCTCCCGATAAGAAGTACATCGTCGAATCGATGAGCGGTGGCGTGGGCCTGATCGACTGCGACAACGATGGCAAGCTCGACATTATCACCGTGAACGGCTCCACAGTTCAGCGATACCGCGAAGGCGGCGACCCGATGATTACTCTCTATCATCAGGACACGGACTCAACAAGCAATGGCCCTAAGTTCACCGACATCACCAAGTCTGCGGGCCTCACGCGCAAAGGCTGGGGCATGGGAGTGGCTGTGGCCGATTACGACAACGACGGCCTGCAAGATATCTATGTCACCGGCTATGGCGGCAATGCGCTTTATCACAATCTCGGCAACTGCAAGTTCGAGGACGTGACCGACAAAGCCGGCGTCGGCGCCGGTGGATTCAGCACGGGAGCAGCCTGGGCCGATTATGACCGCGACGGCAACGTCGATCTTTTTGTCTCCCGCTATGTGCACGTGGATATCGACAACCTGCCGCAATTCGGCAACGACCCGCGATTCTGCCGTTTCAAGGGAGTGCTGGTGCAGTGCGGTCCGTGGGGAATGCCCGGCGAATCGGATTTGCTCTTTCACAACAAGGGCGATGGAACCTTCGAGGAGGTCTCGAAGAAAGCTGGCGTGGACGATCCTCATCATTACTATGGCCTGGGCGCGACGTGGGGAGATTACGACAACGATGGCTGGCCCGATCTTTATGTGGCGAACGATGCCGGGCCGAATTTTCTGTATCACAACAAGCATGACGGAACGTTCGAGGACGTTGGCCTGCTCGCCGGAGTCGCCCTGAGTGGTGATGGCATGGAGCAGGGCTCCATGGGCGTGGACTGGGGCGACTATCTTCACGAAGGCCGCTTGTCGATGATTGTGACGAACTTTGTTGAGCAGGGGGCGACCCTATATCACAATCTCGACAAAGAAAATTTCGCTGATGTGAGTGTACGGGCGAAATTGATGAAGCCGACTTATCCCTTCGTGAGTTGGGGCACATCGTTTTTCGACATGGACAACGATGGCTGGCTCGATCTGTTCGTCGCCAGTGGCCATGTCTATCCCCAGGTGGATACGATTCCCGGCGGCACTCCGTACCGGCAGCCGATGCTGCTGTTCAGCAATCATCGCGACGGAACCTTTGAAGATGTTTCGCAGGCGCTGGCGAGTATGCCCCCGCAATCGCGGCGGGGCGCGGCTTTTGGCGACATCAACAACGATGGCAATGTCGACATCGTCGTGCTGAATGTGGGTGAGCCGCCGTCGTTACTGATCAATCATAACCTCAACACAAATCACCGCGTTTTGTTTAAGCTCGTGGGAATGAAAAGCAACAAGGCTGCGATTGGCGCACGCGTCACCGTGAAAGCTGGCACGCTGGTGCAGTTCAGCGAAGTGCGCGGCGGGGCGAGTTATCTGTCGCAGAACGATTTGCGGTTGCACTTTGGATTGGCTGCATACGACAAGATGAGCGAAGTCAGTATTCGCTGGCCGAATGGCGAAACAGAAATTCTGCGTGACGTGCCGGCGGATTTTATCTACACCGTAGTCGAGGGCGCCGGAATTCAGCAGAAAGTGGCGCTTCCGGCTTTGCCACGATCCTAATATCCCTTCGGTTCCGTTAGCGCGACCTCGGCTACGATGCGACTGTGGAGGTCCTCCAGCCGTGTTGGCGTGTCCGCGGTCGCCGCCGGGGAGACGGGTCGATGAGCGTTATCGCGAATTTTTCGACAGTTATCAAGTCAGCAACCGACGTAATCTTGGACTCCAGGCTTGGGGGTCGTAGTATTTCCATCCATGACTGCTTTTCGTTGGTTCTTGTTCCTAGCTCTTGCATTCAGTACGGCCCTTGCGCAGGAAGGCGGCCAACCAGAAAAGGACCCGCACCGACCCCCCTGCACTAGCGCCTATTGCCTAAGGATCAGGTCGTTCTTGAAAGCCCATTACTGCGGAGCATCGCCGTTCGCCAACGGCCCTGATGACGGCTGCGACACCCGCGTGCCGAAGAAATTGTCAACGGGCATCAAGGCGACCGCAGATTTCTCTTGCCAATGGGATGAAATTAACGAGAAGGCAAAATGCCATCAGCGCGGCGAGCCGTCACCGGAAATCCAAAGCATTCTGTTGCGTGAGATGCGACAATTAGGGCTTCCACAGCAAGCCGAGGCGGAACTTCACTTTGTTGTCTGGGAACCCAGTTCCAACGCATGGACCCTCGCGGCGGCCTATTACGAGCACGTGAGTGGAACCGACCTGACGCTCTGCCAATTGATTGCCGTTATTGACCACAATGGACGTGTGCAGGTGCTGCGCAAAGTGCCGTTCCAAAAAACCGATGCAGACGTGCCGGACGTGACCAGATGGTCTCCGATCGACATAGCAGATGTGGATGGTGACGGGCAGATGGAGATCATTTTGGAGGGGGATGCCTACGAGAACCATTGGTATGAAGTTGACGGGATTCGGGACGGCTCTTTCAAGACGATTTTCTCAGGACTTGGGTACTACCTGTGAGCTTCAAGGCTTGAAATCAGGCGGCGCTATACTCACTGAGAACCGGCATTTAGTGCGCGCCACTATTCGATCCCCAACTGTTTCTGAATTTGCTCCAGAGGCACGCCCTTCGTCTCCGGAACCATTGTCTTCACCCACAAAAGTTGCAGAACCATCATGCCGGTGAAAAACGAGAACACGTAACCAGGCGGGAAAGCTGTGACCATCCTTGGGAAGAAGGTTGTGAGCAACGCGGCGAAGATCCAGTGAGTGAAGCTGCCGAGGGTCTGACCCTCCGCGCGATGACGATTGGGAAAAATCTCCGAGATAAACACCCAAATGACCGCTCCCTGGCCAATCGCGTGGGCAGCGATGAAAGCGAAGATACAAACCGGCACGATGGAGAAATGATTGGTGAAGAAGGCCCAGGCAACGAGGCCGAGCGAGGCGATGTAGCCAAACGAGCCAATATAAAGCAGCGTGCGCCGTCCCAGACGGTCAATCAGCCAGAGCCCGACAAAGGTGAAAACCAGATTGGTGACGCCGATGCCGATGGATTGCAAGAGCGCGGCTTTCGCAGCAAGGCCAGTAAGTTCAAAGATGCGGGGAGCGAAGTACAAAATCGCATTGATTCCGGACATCTGATTGAAGAATGCAATCAAGATCGCGAGCAGAATCGGCTTGCGAAGACGTCGGGTCCAGAAATGCCCCGACGATGCATGCTCCGTGGATGCAGCGGTGATCTGGTCCGCCTCGGCTGCGATTTCCGCCTTCGATAGCCCAGGTTGTGCTCGTTGCAGAACTTGCAATGCGGCCTCGCGATCGCCTTTTCTGCTCAGCAGCCAGCGTGGGCTTTCGGGAAGGCCGAAGCAGAAAACGGCGTAGAGCAAGGACGGAAAGGCCGCCACGCCCAGCATCCAGCGCCAGGCATTTTCGCCGATGCCCGCGAGCAGCGCGTTCGAAACGAAAGCGATCAGGATGCCAAAAACAATGTTGAACTGGAACATGCCGGCAAGCCGCCCACGATATTTGGGCGGCGCGATTTCGGAAATGTACATGGGGGCAACGACGGTAGAGATGCCGATGCCCAAGCCGCCGATCACGCGTGCGGCGATGAAAGTGGCAACGTTTGGCGCCAGCCCAGAGCCCACGGCCCCGACAAAGTAAAGAATGCCGATCCAAAGAAGCGTGGCCTTGCGTCCGAATCGGTCAGCGGGCCAGCCGCCGATCAGTGAACCAACCACGGTGCCGTAAAGCGCCGAGGCCATCGCGATGCCGTGCAGGCCCGGACTCAGCCCCCATAGCGTCTGTATGGTTTTTTCGGCGCCCGAAATAACGACGGTATCGAAGCCGAATAAAAATCCTGCGAGTGCCGACGTCAGCGACCAGAAGAAGATTCGAGCATTCATAGGAAACTGGGCAAGACCAAGATTCCTCCGCCCCTCGCTTTCGCTCAGGGGTCGGAATGACAACGATCTGGCTAGGAAGCGAGAACTCGGTGCTAGGCACTCGGTACTGCGCCTCATCCCTTCGTTAGCGGAAATCCTTTTTCGCGCCAGTCGCGGATGCCGCCATCCATCGAGATCACATTGGTGTAACCCATCTTCCGCAGATTATCGGCCGCCAGCGCCGAACGGAATCCGCCGCCGCAGTACAGCACCATCTCCGCATTCAGGTCGGGTACGCGCGCTTCGATATCGCGCTCGATGATGCCTTTGCCCAAGTGAATCGCGCCCGGCAAATGGTCCTTGGCAAATTCACTTTCCTCGCGCACGTCGATCAGAATGAACTTCTCGGCGCGATCCATCTTCTTCTTCACTTCGTCGACGTTGGTTTCGCGCACACGCGTCTTGGCGTCGTCCACAATTTTCAAAAAGCGCGGAGGATGCAGATGAGCCATGAGTTCTCCCCTGGTCAGTTGACGACCAACATCCTACCAAGTACCGCTAGATTTCGCATTGCGACCAGACATGAGTAAAAGCCACTGGGAGGCATTTTCCCTGTTGCATCAACTTCTCATTTAGCATCCAGATGTGAGAAAGAACAAAAGCTCTCGCAAAATCGGCTTGGCGCGTGCTTTGTCAAAGCTCGGCTACTGTTCGCGATCGCGCGCGGCGGAGTTGATTCGAACTGGACGCGTGAGCTTGAACGGGGAAATCCGTCGTGATTCCGAGACACCAGTCTCCGGCACTCACAGTCAGATCGCAGTCGACGGCAAGCTTGTGCAGGCGCAGGAAAAAATCTATCTCATGCTGAACAAGCCTCGCGGCGTGCTGACAACAGCGTCAGATGAGAAGGGCCATGACACTGTGTACGGAATCCTTGGCAATCATGCGCATTCTAGAATGATCCCAAGATGGGTGGCCCCAGTCGGCCGCCTGGACAAGGCAAGTGAGGGCTTGCTGCTGCTGACCAATGATTCGGAGTGGGCCGCACGCATCGCCGCGCCGGAAACGCATCTGGACAAGACTTACCACGTCCAAGTGGGAACCATTGCGGATGAACAGTTCATCCAGGCTCTGCGTCGAGGGGTGAAGACAAACGATGGAGAAATGTTGCGGGCCAAGCAGGCACTCCCCTTACGCGCGGGGCAGAAAAACTGCTGGCTCGAGATTGTTCTGGATGAGGGCAAGAATCGCCACATCCGCCGGATGACGGAGGCCTTGGGCGTCGAGGTGTTGCGCCTGGTGCGCGTGGCCATCGGCCCGTTGCAGTTGGGAGATCTTGCGAAAGCGCAATGCCGGACGCTTACAACCGATGAGAAGCGAATGCTCGACCGTGCTCTGCGGGAGAAGGGCTCATGAGCAACTTAATTTTCCTTCCCGCTGTTGTGATGGCCGAGCAAATACAGAGCAAGGAAATCTCCCCGGTCGAATTGGTTGACGCGCACCTGGCTCAGATCGACAAACTAAATCCCAAGTTAAATGCCTTTATACAAGTCGACGCAGATCGCGCGCGACGCTCTGCGCGCGACGCCGAAGACGCTGTTATGCAGGGAAAACAAATCGGACCGCTACACGGCGTTCCCATCAGCATCAAGAGTTCTATCAGCGTAGCAGGAATGCATTGGGAGTCAGGAAGCCGTCTGCGCGCAGGTTGCGTAGGCGATCAAGACGCGCCGTTGGTCACACGCTTGAAGAATGCTGGGGTAATTATTCTCGGCGTAACCAATACGCCCGAACTTCTCATGGCGTGGGAAACCGACAACCTGCTCTATGGCCGCACCAATAGCCCGTGGGGTTTAGAGCGCACTCCCGGTGGTTCGAGCGGGGGTGAGTCTGCGGCGATTGCCGCTGGCATGTCCGCCGGTGGGGTGGGCAGCGACGGCGGTGGCTCGATTCGCGTCCCCGCTCACTTCACCGGCATCTGTGGTTTGAAGCCAACTCCCGGACGAATTCCGGCGACCGGACATTTTCCTGTATCAGCGGGGCCCTTCGCTTTAATCGGTGTCGTCGGCCCGATGGCGCGCACCATTGCCGATGTGAAGGTTTTGTTCGAGGTGATGCAAGGACCGGATTATGGAGACACATGTGCCGCACCTGTGCCTCTGCGCTGGCCGCTTAAAGACGCAGTCAGAAACTTGAAAATCGGTTATTTCGAAGATGATGGCCGCACTCCGGTTACTCCTGAAACCCGCGCGGCAGTGCGCACTGCTGCGGAAGCTCTGCGCGACGCCGGATTTCAGGTAGAACATTTCCAGCCGCACCACCTCGAAGAAGCGCGCGAGCTGTGGCATAAATATTTCCTCGTCGCTGGCGGGATGCTTCTGCAGCCAATGTTCAAAGGGCGCGAGTCTGATCTCAGTCCGCTCCTGAAACAATTTCTGGAATACTCCGCCGCCGAACCGGCGCTCACTGCCGAAACTCTACTGGACGCCTGGCTGCGGCGCGATACTCTTCGCGCACAATTCTTCTCGCAGATGCAACGGTATCCGATCCTCTTGTGTCCTGCAGCAGCGATCCCCGCCTTCCGACACGGGGAGCGCAATTGGCTGATTGAGGGAAAGAGCGTGAATTATCTTGATGCCTGGAGCTATACGGAATTTTTCAATTTGCTGGGTAATCCTGCCGTGGTTGTGCCCGTGAGCCGCTCGTCCGAAGGCTTGCCCATCGGCGTGCAGATTGTGGGAAGGCCGTGGGAGGAAGAGCAAGTGTTGTCGGTTGCGGGCGCGCTGGAAGAGGAACGCGGAGCGTGGAAGATTCCCCCGATGGCGTGAAAATGTGCTGAGCCTTCCAATAGTACTTTTAGATTATTCCCCGATGTGCGGCGATGTAAGTAACTTGGTTCGCACACCATTTCAGTCAGTGGGAGACTGAAATCCGCGCCCGAGCGCGCCGTTCCTTTCATGCGAGAGAATTCATCATCCGGGGGCTTTGCCGGTCGGGCCTTGTCGTGGCTGCTGCCGTTCCTGGTCGTCTCAGCCGCGTACCTTTACACGTTCCCGCAACCAAACATCTTTTATGCAGGAGTGGTGTTGTTGCATGCGCTGGGAGGCGTGATTGTGGCAATCCTGCTCGTTCCCACGCTTCTGCGTCTGGTGCGCGACGGAAGCCTGCTCGCGCGTGCCGGGTGGTTGTTCGTCTCTGCGGGGGCCATTCTCGGAATCATACTCATCAAGATTGGCACTTCGCGCGCGGAATGGAAATGGCTGTACGTGCACATTGCGATTTCACTTCTCGGCGTCAGTCTATTGATCGCCGACAAGTTGGGGCGGCAAGCATGGCTCGGCTCGAGTTTCGCTGCGGCCGTCCTGCGCACGGCAATTTGTTTGATCGTGATCTCCGGCGTGGGCTGCGGCGCACGCTACGTTCGCCAGAGTTGGCAGACACGCGCTCGGATCCAGAATCCCGCAATGCCCCCTGACAATATGAATGGCGAAGGGGACGGCCCGGAGGGTGCGTTCTTTCCCAGTTCCGCGCAAGTTTATGGCAAGCGGAAAATTCCCAGCAAGTTCTTCATGGAATCCGATTCCTGCAAGCGCTGTCACGAGGATATCTACAATCAGTGGTACAGTTCGGCGCACCATTTCTCTTCATTCAACAATCAGTGGTACCGCAAATCGGTCGAATACATGCAGGATACGGTCGGGACCAAGCCTTCGAAGTGGTGCGGCGGCTGCCATGATCCCGCCGTGCTCTACGCTGGATTGATGGATACTCCGATTAAGCAGATTGTGCATCGTCCGGAATCGCAAGCGGGATTGGGCTGCATGATGTGCCACTCGATTGCCAACGTGAAGAGCACGATGGGGCAGGCAGATTTCTATCTGGAGTATCCCAAGCTGCACGAACTAGCGGCCACGCACAATCCTGTGGCGCGTGCACTGCACGATTTCCTGATCCGGCTGAATCCTGAGCCGCACCGTCGCGTTTTTCTCAAGCCCTTCATGCGCACGCAAACGGCGGAGTTCTGCTCCAGTTGCCATAAGGTCCATCTCGACGTGCCGGTAAACCATTACCGCTGGTTCCGCGGCTTTAACGAATACGACAACTGGCAGGCCAGCGGAGTTTCAGGGCAAGGTGCACGATCGTTTTACTATCCGCCGAAGCCGCAGCAATGTGCCGATTGCCACATGCCTGCGGAAGCATCGCAAGACGCGGGCAATGTCAACGGGTTTGTTCACTCGCATCGTTTCCCCGGTGCCAACACCGCCGTGCCCACCGCGAACGAAGACGCGGCTCAACTCAAACTCACCGAGGGATTTCTGAAGGCTGGGGCGCTCACGGTGGATATTTTCGCTCTGTCCCCGGCGCAAAGTCCGCTGAGTTCGGGCGCTTCAAGCCAATCAGAATTAGCCACGACATTCGCAGTCGGAGAAGAAGCAGAAACGAAGATTACTCCAGGTGTAGTCGGAGAAGTTGCACCGCTCATTGCCCCCTTGAACCGGGTTCGGCCTGCGCTGCGCCGTGGCGATACCGTACGGGTGGATGTCGTAGTGCGAACCAAAAAAGTGGGCCACTTTTTTCCTGGTGGAACCGTCGATGCCTACGATACCTGGCTTGAATTGAAGGGCACCGACGACAACGGCCGAACCATCTTCTGGAGCGGCATGGTTGAGGGTGATGGGAAGGGTCCGGTGGAAAAAGGCGCGCACTTCTATCGCTCGTTGCAGATCGACGCGCACGGTAACCCCATCAACAAGCGCAATGCGTGGGCCACGAGAGCGGTGGTCTACGTGAGGCTCATCCCGCCTGGCGCGGCCGACACTGTCCATTACCGGATGTCGATTCCTGAAAATGCCGGCAACAAAATCACGCTGCACGCGCGCCTGTGCTATCGGAAGTTTTCCTGGTACGGCACGCAAGAAGCGTTCGCTGGGCAGCCCGACCCGGTATCGCCGAACTCGGTTACCCCCGACTACGACGATCGTCCGACGGTATTCACCGCGTCTCTGAGCGGAGTTTCAGCCAAGCAAGAGAGGATTCCCGATGTCCCCATCGTAACCGTCGCGGAAGATGAAGTGACCCTGCCCGTCGTTGCGCATAATGCGGCGCATAATGCTCCGCCTCCTCCGCCCAAAACAATCGCGCTTCAAAAAGATTGGCAGCGCTGGAACGATTACGGAATTGGTTTGTTTCTGCAGGGCGATCTGAAAGGGGCGGCTGCGGCTTTTCAAAAAGTGACCGAAGCCGATCCAAATAATCCCGATGGCTGGGTGAATATTGGCCGCTGCGCGGTGCAGGAAGGCGACATGGAGCGCGCCCGCACCGTTCTGAACAAAGCTCTAGACCTTTCTCCAAATCTTGCGCGGGCCAACTACCTCTATGCCCGCGTGTTGCGCGCGGATGGAAACTACGAGGGCGCTGCAGCGCGCTTGCGCATGGTTCTCGGACAATATCCACGCGACCGCGTGGTGCTCAACGATCTGGGGCGCGTTCTCTTTCTGCAGCGCAAATATTCTGAAGCAGTGCAGACTCTCCAATCGGTTCTGTCGATCGATCCCGAAGATCTGCAGGCGCACTACAATCTGATGCTTTGCTACAGCGGCCTGGGGGATGAAAAGCTCGCGAAAGAACACGAGGCGCGATACCTGCGCTTCAAGGCCGACGAGTCGTCCCAGGCGATTACGGGACCGTACCGCCAGCGGCATCCGGAAGACAACAACGAACGTCAGGCGATTCACGAACACGTCTCCGTGCCGCTGCTAGGGTTGAATCCAAAGCCCGCAAAAACGGCAGCCTCGATCGCCTCCGCCAGAGGCTCAGCCAAATGAAGACAGAAACAAATCAATTCACCACAGGGTCACCCTTCGGCTTCGCTCAGGGCAGGCTCCGTCACAGAGGGAATCTAAGATTTTGTTACTCAAGATCTCTCTGTGTCTCTGTGTCTCTGTGGTTAATGATTTTTCTGCAAGCCCGCGCCCAGGCGCAGCAAATCCATTTCCGCGACGTTACAAGTCAGGCTGGCCTCCATTTCACTCACAACAACGGCGCGTTCGGGAAAAAGTGGTTGCCTGAAACCATGGGGCCAGGCTGCGCTTTCATCGATTACGACAATGATGGATATCCCGACATCCTTCTTGTGAATGGCGAAGACTGGCACGGACACGCGCATGCGGGCCCCACCACCCCGAAGCTATACCACAATAATCGTAACGGAACCTTCACCGATGTGACCCGGCAGGCCGGATTGGCCGTGCCCATGTTCGGACTTGGAGTAGCGGTCGGCGATTATGACAACGACGGCTTCGACGATCTGTTCATCACCGCTCTAGGGCAGAGCCATCTTTTTCATAACAATGGCAACGGAACGTTCACCGAGGTGACTAAGCTCGCCGGAATGTGGGGGCCGAACGAGTTCTCAACCAGCGCCGCTTGGGTAGACTACGACCGCGACGGCAAACTTGATCTCGTGGTCGCGAATTACGTGCACTGGAGCGAGTCAACGGATCTCTACTGCACGCTGGACGGCGCGCACAAATCTTATTGCACGCCGGAATCCTATAAAGGAACATCATTGCGGCTGTGGCACAACCTGGGAGGTGGCAAGTTTGAGGACGCCACCCAAAAAGCTGGCCTCGGCGATCCAACTTCGAAAAGTTTGGGCATAACCATCCTCGACTACAACGGCGATGGTTGGCCCGATATCCTCGTCGCCAATGACACACAGCCCAACAAGCTTTATCTGAATAAGAAAGATGGAACGTTCGAGGAGCGCGGCGTTACTTCCGGTATAGCTTTCAGCGAAGACGGCATTGCACGTGCCGGTATGGGCGTCGATGCCGCCGACTACGACCGCAGCGGGCATCCCAGCGTCATCATCAGCAACTTTGCCAATCAGATGGTTTCGCTCTTCCACAACGAAGGCAACGGCCTGTTCGTGGATGAAGCTCCGCAATCGGAAGTGGGACGCGCCACGCTGGTCACGCTGGGGTTCGGCTGCTTTTTTTTCGATTACGACAACGACGGCTGGCCGGACATTTTCGTGGCTGATGGCCACATCGAAGATCAGATCGAGCGCGTGCAGAAGCGCGTCAGCTATGCTGAGCCATCGCATTTGTTCCGCAATCTGGGCGGCGGCAAGTTCCAGGAGGTCACGGCGCAGATGGGCGAGTCCTTTTCCGCTCCGCGAGTAGCGCGGGGCGCCGCTTACGCGGATATCGACAACGACGGCTTCCTCGATATTCTTGTCACCACCAACGCCGGCCCGGCTGTCTTATTCCACAACGAAGGGGGGACGAGTCACAGCCTCCGGCTGAAACTGGTGGGGACGAAATCGAATCGCGACGGTATTGGTGCGGTGGTCGTTGTCACATCGCGGAGCCATCAGGACCGTCAAATGAAGATGCTGCGCTCCGGATCGAGCTATCTTTCGCAGAGTGAACTTGTGCTGACCTTTGGGCTGGGTCCGCAGACCAAGGCCGACACGGTCGAGATTCAATGGCCCAGCGGTCAGGTCGATCAGATCCCTGATGTCGCAGCTGGACAGACCATCACCGTCCAGGAAGGGAAAGGCGTGGTGTCGAATCGGCCCTACGGCAAGGCCATCACGGCGTCCGTAAAATAGTCTTGTCATTCCGAGGAGCGAATGCGACGAGGAACCTGCTGTCCGTTGCGCAGCCACAAAGGCAGATGTCCATTTGTTCTGTGTTCTCAGTGACCTCTGTGGTTAAATCCTTGTTCAGATGACTCGCCGAATTTCAGTTGCTCTCGCGGGCGTGATCCTGGCCATGTTCGGCCTATTCGCCACTGCCCCGCAAACTCACTCGAAGGCGAATCCCGCAGAAGCCGCGCGTCTCAACAATCTGGGCGCCGCTTACATGAACCAGCAGCTTTTCGAGAAAGCGCTCAAATTGTTTCAGCAGGCGGCCGAACTGGATCCCGAACTGACGATGGCGCGCTTGAACGAGGGCATCGCTTTGCTCAATCTGCAAAAGATTGACGAAGCCAAAGCTTCGCTGGATGACGCTCGCAAGCGGGATCCAAAGAGTCCGAACGCCTGGTACAACATCGGATTGCTTGCCAAGAACACGGGCGATGCTCAAGCGGCGATCGATGCCTTTCGTCATGTAGTCGAGATTGATGCCAACGACGCTGACACCTGGTATTTCCTGGGCGCCTCGTATGTGCAGGCCAAGCAGTTTCCGCAGGCGATCGATGCCTTTAAGCACGCTCTGCAACTGAACCCCGTGCACGCGTCCGCTGAGTTCGGCTTGTCGCGCGCCTATCAGCAATCGGGAGAGATCGACCACGCCCGCGAGCACCTGAAGAAATTTCAGTACATCACGCAAAATAAAATCGGCGCGCCCATAAGTTTGGCGTATGGCGAGCAGGGACAGTACTCTCGCGCAGTCGAGGCGCCGTCGGCAGTGTTGAAAGCGCCAGCGCCGATCAAAGTGCGCTTTGTGGATGTTACCGCGCGGGCGGGTTTGGCTACTGCAACAACAGCTGCCAAGTCTGCGCTGGAAATTGCAGGCACCGTTCCCAATCTGGTTGGCTCAGGCGCTTGCTTTATTGATTACGACGGCGATGGCCGCATAGATCTCTTCGTCGCGGATCGCGGTAAGGAGGGTGGTCTCGCGCTCTATCACAACCTGGGCAGTGGCAAATTTGAAGATGTCACGCGAAAGGCCGGGCTCGATCCGACGCTTCACGCGAGCAGTTGCGCTACCGGCGATTACGACAACGATGGCTTCGTCGACCTGGTCATTGGACTGGATGGTCGGATTTTACTGGAGCACAACGAGAAGAACGGCACCTTCAAGGATGCCACCCAGGCCTCTGGCATCCATGCTGATGGGCTCATTGTGGGCTTGACGTTTGTGGACTACGACCACGACGGCGACCTGGACCTTTATGTCACCCGCTTCAATTGGAATCATCAACTCTATATTGAGCCCGGCATGTCATTCGTAGGAACGAACACAGCGGACCATGCCATGTGGCGGAACAATGGCAATGGCACGTTCAGCGACGTGACCGAGTCGGTCGGTTTGGCTGCTACTGGCTCTGCCGTTGGTGCGGTGGGCACCGATTACAACAATGACCGTGCCGTTGACATCGTTGTTGCCGGTGCGAAGACGCCAACGATTTTTGAGAATCCAAGAGAGGGGAAGTTTATTGCGCGGCGGCCGTGGCCGGACCCAGCCCCGACCTTAGCGTTCGGTGTGGCCGTGCTCGACTTCGGCCACGACGGTTGGATGGACCTCGCTTTTACCCACTCCGGATCGCCCGCTGTCACGTTGTGGCGCAACAACCATGGGAAGTTCGAGCCAGTCCTTTTACCTGTCACAAACTGGATGCACGCTTGGGGCGTCGCCGCATTCGACTACGACAACGATGGATGGGTCGATCTCGTCGCGGTCGGCGAAACGAAAGAGGGCAAAGGCGAAGTGCGGCTGTTCCGTAATCTCGGGGCTGACGGCTTCAAAGACGTTACCGCCGACGTTGGTCTCGACAAGATTCAGCTCAAAGAGCCGCGAGCCATCATCACTGGCGACTACGACGGCGATGGCGCAACTGATTTGCTGATCACGCAGAATCATGGTCCAGCGGTACTGTTGCGCAATGAAGGCGGTAACCAGAATCACTGGCTCCGGCTCTCGCTCAAGGGACTGGCCGACAACAAGAGCGCCATCGGCACCAAGGTAGAAGTGTTTGCGGGCGGAAACCGTCAGAAATTTGAAATCGCCGGCTCCAATGGGTATCTCGGGCAAAACTCCCCTTACTTGACAGTTGGCCTCGGCGACGCGAAGGAGGCCGACATCGTTCGGATGCTATGGCCCACGGGCGTTCTGCAGGACGAAATCAATGTCGCCGGCGACAGGCAGCAGAATTTCACCGAGATCGACCGCCGAGGCAGTTCTTGTCCCACTTTGTTTGTGTGGAATGGAGAGCGCTTTGAACTTGTCGGCGATATGCTCGGCGCGGGCGTGGTCGGACACTGGGTTGGGCCCGGGCAGCGCGATGTTCCGCGGCCGGTCGAATACATCAAGATTGATCGCAATGCCATCCACGAGAAAGACGGGAAGCTGAGTTTCCGCTTCATGGAGCCGCTGGAAGAAGCGGTATACCTCGACCAGGTGCGACTGCTGGCCGTCGATCATCCTGCAGATCTCGACGTTTATCCAAACGAGTATTTTGCTTCGAACCCGCCGTATCCAGAGTTCAAGGTCGTGGTGAGCAACAGCGAAGATGCGCGCCCGCCCGCCGGCGCGTGGGACGAGCACGGCCATGACGTGCTGCCCGATCTTCTGGCACATCGCTACTTCGGCGATTTTGAATTGACGCAATTCCAAGGCTTCGCCAGGCCGCATACTCTGACTCTCGATCTGGGCGAGGCCTATCGCGGCGGCTCCTTGTGGCTGCTGATGCATGGCGAGGTTGAATACTTTTCGGCGAACAGTATGTATGCGGCGTCGCAAGCTGGCGTGCAGGCGATTTCTCCCTATGTTGAGGCTCTGGACGCAAATGGCAAATGGCTGCGTGTGGTCGACGATATGGGTTTTCCCGCTGGCGGACCACGCACCATCACGGCGGATCTCACGGGGAAATTACCGCCGGGCACTCAGAAGATTCGCATCACGACGAATCTGCAGATTTATTGGGACAGCATTCTGGTCGACCGCACCGGGCAGAATAGTCCGCGCGAGATCCCTCGCCCCGCCGGTGAAAGCGCGGGGCATCGGGATGACGCCACCCTCGATAGCCCCGGCGGTTCTCTGCCGGAAAGGCGTCATCCTGAGCGCAGCCGTTCTTCAGGCGGAGCGAAGGATTTCCCTCTCCTCACGAGCCCACAGTTCCGTATGACCGCCGTTCCTCTCGTCCGAGCCGATCTCGGTTTCCACGGATTCCCATTGAAAATTGAAGGCTCTCCACCGGGCAACGTGCAATACGTTTATGAGAAGGCCAGCGCCACTGGGCCGTACACGCGTCCGGCGGGAACCTACACGCGCTATGGCGACGTGTTACCGCTGCTGACGGCTTTGGACGATCAGTTGGTAGTGTTTGGTTCGGGCGATGAGGTTCGCCTCGACTTCGATCCTTCGAAATTGCCTGCGCTGCCTAAGGGCTGGGTGCGCGATTACTTTTTCGCCGCCAACGGCTATGAGAAAGATATGGACTTTTACGCGGCCGAAGGCAACTTCGTAGCGCCACTACCATTCCTCCGGATGGGCGACTATCCGTATTCGGGGGGCAAGACGTTCCCGCTCGATGACGCGCATGTGAACTATCTTCTCGAATACAACACGCGGCATATGTCAGGGAACGAGCAGCGCGGGTATTGGTTCGACTACGGGAAATAATCTAATTGCGGTGCGTTACCGCTCTATCCTTGAGATTTGTTCAATCGGCTCATAAATCGTTTTAATATTGACATTTTCTCCCTCCGCGTAATCCAATAGGCGGACCCATGGAAACTGTCTCGGTTGCCGCTCCTTCCGCCCCTCGATTGCGCCGCACGCTCACCCTTTGGGATCTGATCCTCTACGGCGTGATCGTGATTCAGCCGGTCGCCCCCATGTCCGTGTTCGGAGTGCTGAGTAATCGCGGCCGCGGCCACGTAGTGACCACCATTCTTATTGCCATGATCGCTATGCTTTTCACTGCGATCAGCTATGGACGGATGGCGCGCGCCTATCCCAGCGCCGGCTCCGCGTTTACCTACGTGGGTCAGGAAATCAATCCTGCGCTTGGCTATGTAACGGGCTGGAGCATGGTCATGGATTATCTTCTCAATCCCATGATCTGCATTATCTGGATCAGTCAACAGGCGCATGTATTTGCTCCCGGCATTTCGTATGGAATGTGGGCGTTCTTCTTTGCGCTGGTGTTTACCGCCTTGAACGTTCAAGGCGTGAAGACTTCCGCGCGAGTAAACACGGCGTTGGCGGCGGGAATGGGGGTAGTGATCGCGATCTTTTTTGTGGCTGCCGCACGCTATATTTTCGGACATCCGCATGACGGTTCTGCGTTCTTTACCCGGCCCTTTTACGATCCGCAGAGTTGGAACACCAAAGCGGTATTGGGCGGGACCTCGGTTGCCGTGCTCACCTATATTGGTTTCGACGGAATCTCGACACTGTCGGAGGAAGCCGAGAATCCCCGCCGAAACATTTTGCTGGCCACAGTACTTGTCTGCGTGGTGATCGGCATTCTGTCGGCGTTCCAGGTTTATGCCGCCCAGCTCATTTGGCCGGCCTCTGAGCCATACCCAAACATGGACACAGCTTTTACTTTCGTGGCTGGCCGCGCCTGGGCGCCGCTTTTTGCAATTGTCGGCTTCACCCTGGTCGTGGCTAATTTTGGCTCTGGCATGGGCGCACAGCTGGGTGCGGCGCGCCTTCTCTATGGCATGGGCCGCAGCAATGCCTTACCCAAATCGTTCTTTGGCGCAGTTGACCCTAAACGGCGGGTTCCGCGAAACAACGTTCTGTTTGTAGGTGGCCTGGCGTTGGCCGGAGCTTTTCTGCTTCCTGCGTTGGCCGGGGCCACCACAGGCTACGATCTGGGCGCCAACCTGCTCAATTTTGGTGCACTCATCGCCTTCATGGGCGTGAATGCCGCTGCATTCGTCCGCTACTATCTGCATGAACCAGAGAAGAAGCTCGGCAATCTACTGCCGCCGGTCCTGGGCTTTGTGATCTGTTTTTTCCTTTGGATCAGCTTAAGCCCCAAGGCTATAGTATTCGGCGCGATCTGGATGGCAGTGGGCATCGCTGTGGGTGCGTGGAAGACTAAGGGATTCCGAGGCAACCTGGTGGACTTCGAATTGCCGCCAGAAGAGTCCTGATCTGTCTTGCGGTAGATCGGCGCTGTATGCCAGGAGGGGGCGAATGCTCGGTCACATCAACATAGTTGCTTTCATTCCGACGACGGACTCCGCGGCGGCCAGGTCCTTTTACGAAAACATCTTGGGATTGCGTTTCGTGAAGGACGACGGTTTCGCCATGGTGCTGGATGCGAATGGAATCATGGTGCGGGTTTCGAAGGTTCCGCCACCGTTCACGCCGGCGCCGTTCACCATTCTGGGATGGCAAGTCTCCGACATCGAGAAAGTCGTCGCGGGACTTCAGGAGAAAGGAGTGCACTTCGAGAGATTTGGTTTTTTCGAGCAGGACGAACTCGGGATCTGGACTGCACCCACAGGGGACAAGGTGGCGTGGTTCAAGGATCCATCTGGAAATGTGCTTTCCGTCTCACAACACGTTCGATGAGTCTTGCGTTATTGCACGTTCCAGCCGCTGACCTCCACAACAGGTTTGGCCGCTGCCAGGGCGTCGGCGCGAACGGTCGCGGTTAGCTCGCGCTTCTCGCCGGGCAATAGAGAAATGTAGTTGTCCTCCCAGATCACGGGAAGGATCTCCTCCGCGTTTTCCCCTTTGTTAATTTTCAATCTGACAAAGAATGCAAGACTATGGTTCGGATTTTCTACGGTCACGTGGGCAACTGAGTCATCGCCCTTGTGTTCGGTTCGCAATGTAACTTTAAGCTTTATCTTCGGTAGTTGCGTCAGTGCGGTGTAGTCGGCGAAGGAATCGGTTGGGGTCATCCACCAATTGGATTTGGCCCAGTCGAGGGTTTCCGGTTTGGTGGAGAGCCAGTAGAAATTTGAGCCGACCAGCTTGCCCGTCGAATCCGTCAGGCGCAGTGCGAGGAAGTAGACCGGGCTCAGGTTCTGCACTTCATTCTGGAAATCGGGAAGCGTAAATACTTTAGCGGTGCTGTCAGCGGCAGCATCGATAGAATCCTGGCGAGAAAACTTCTCGGTCATATCGAGGTTGTAAATCTTTGTGGTGAGTTTCAAACCCCTGGCATCTTCATACTGGCTGCTGACTACCCAGATCGAGTGATCGTCGTACCCATAGATCGGGTGCAGGGCCTCCAGGGCGCGCTTGGCGCCGAAGTATCCGCCGCCGGGTCGCAGGTAGTAGTCGTAGAGATGCCAGATCATCGAAGGCCAGGCATTATTCAGCATCCACTGGATCACGCCCGTCGATTGGTATTTGTTGCGGCTGTAGGCTTCGTACATGGCACGAACGCCTTCATACGTTTGGAGTTGCGACTTGGCCGCGAAGTGTTCCGCATTGTCTGACTTGCCGTAACGGTTGGCTAGAGCGGTGCTGAAGACCTGGATAGTTTTGAATTCCCCGCCGCCGGCGTGGTAGTTCCAGACGTCGTCGATGGGCCACAGGTGATCTTTGCCGACCATGGCACGAATGCTTTCGAGGGGCGGGACGGCCGGTCCCATGCTGGTTTCGGTGTTGAAGCCGTAAGCCCCGCCGCAGCCGCCGGGGTTGCACAGTTTGCGGTTAGGTTGGCCTTGCAGCGTGTCCTGCTCCCAATAGCCCGGAGCTATATATTCATAGGGCCCCGACATCTTGACGCCGCTGGCTCCGGTGACCGTGGTGGCTTTGCCGGTGGCTGAAGAGACGACGGGATTCGGCCACAAGAGCTGTTTTTCGATGTCGAGATACATTTGCTCGACGTCGGGCGGAGGTGGGTTGTCGCTGCCGTTAAGCCACATCACAAGACTAGGATGGCTGCGCAGGCGGTACATCTGATCGCGCAGGGATTGTTGCGCGATTTCAAAATCCTGCGGCTTCCAACGCGTCCATCGTTCCCAGAAATCGCAGCAGCACCAGCCGGCCATCACCAGAATTCCCTCGTGATCCGCGAGATCGAAGAACTCCTGCGTTTCGAGCTTGCCTTCGAGGCGGACAGTGTTTAATCCCATGTCGCGAACGTAGCGGAATTCGTCGTGCAGACGCTGGGAATTTTCGCGCAGCATCATGTCGGGAGTCCAGCCACCGCCGCGGATCAGGATGTTCTTGCCGTTGATTTGGAAGGCACGGCCGCCCGTGGCGTTTACTTCGGAAGTCACCTGGCGAATGCCGAATTGTGTGATCGAGCGCTCGCTGGTGACGCCACCGACTTCGAAGTGCATTCCAAGGGAGTACAGACTCGGCTTGCCCATCTGCGCCGGCCACCAGAGGCGGGGATTAGTGAGAATTAGTTGTGGGAACTGTGCGGGAGTGAAGGTGACGTCTTTGCTTTCGTTGGCGGCGAGTTCGACATCTTGCTCGAAGGTTACGTCTCCGATTTGGCCTGTCAGCTTGCCTTTCACAGGTTGGCTGGTACCGTTCTTGAGTTGCGCGGTGACGGTGAGCTGCGCGGAATCATTGGCAGGGAGGTTCAGTTTCGAAACGACGGTGGGATAGCGGATGGCGACCGGGCCGCTGGTGGTGAGGTAGACTTCGCGCCACAGGCCCATGTTTTTATCGGGAGGCGCGGGATTCCAGTCGACGAAGGTGATGGCTAAATCGTTCTCGGTGGGAGCGAAAACCTGGACTGCGAGAACGTTTTCGCCGCCGGGCTTTACGGCTTCGGTGACGTTGAATTCGTAGGTGCGCCATGCTCCGGCGATGTTATCGGAGTTCGAGATTTGATTTCCGTTGAGCCAGACGTTGGCGCGGTAGTTGATTCCTTTGAAATTCAGCCAGACGGTTCTTCCCGAGAATGACGTGGGGACGGCGAACTCCTTGCGATACCACCAGGAGACTGCGTAGGGGCTGTCGGGCTGCATCGCGATATTAGAAAAATTTCCACCGATGGGATACGTCACGCCCGGGAACTGGCGGAGGTTCATCGCGAAGAATGGATCGGGGAGGGTTTTGTCGCGCACCAGCGCCGCGACCACGGTCGTGGGAACGGTGGCGTCGTGCCATCCCTTGGGAACGAAGGCAGGGGTGGAAATCATTTCGCCTTTGGCCTCGAACTTGGTGGAAGATTGCAGAGCCCAATGGTCACGGAGCTCGAGTTTCCCTGGGAGAAAGTTTTGATTGGTGGCTTTCGAGTTCGGGTCTGCAGCCAAGGCGAAGTAGGAACCAAGCAGCGCGAGCACGAATAGGACTAGCTGTCTTGCGAATTTCATTTCGTATACCTTGCTGTGGAGTCGTACAACAGTGCGTTGTCGCGCTCCGCGAATAAGGGATAACACGTCTATTGATACGTTTCAATAGCTGATTTCGGAGGATGCGTGGAAATGCATAAAACCACAAAAGAAGGCTGGAACAGCTTACGAGGTCATCAGGGACGCAAGAGCGATCCGTCTCCGCCTGCGGCTTCGATCAGGATAACAAACTGTAGTTTATAATTATTAATTCCGCAGCGTATTTCCGGAGTGATAAGAAGATGATCCGATTTCTGCAAACTGAAGGACCAGTCAAAAAAATCATACTCAGCGGTTTGCTGTTGCTGATTTGCGCAGCCATGGTGATCGCATTCGTCCCCGGCGGGCTGGGAAATGAAATTACGGGAGCGCCGGGTAAGGGGATTGTCGCCAAAGTCGGAGGCGAGGACGTGACCGTAGAACAGGTTCGCGATACCGCGCGCCAGATGCTGCAGCAGCAGGGTGCACAGTTGGGCGCGAACGCCTCGATGTTATTGCCATTTTTTGCGCAGCGAGCAGCCGATCAGTTGATTGACCGGCAGGCTTTGCTGGTCGAAGCGCGACACCTTGGGTTGAAGGCAACGCCGCAGGAAGTCAGAGACGAACTGCAACATGGCCGTTATGCGCAATACTTTTTCCCCAACGGCAACTTCGTGGGCCAGGCCGAATATGAAGGGATGCTGCAACGGGCCAACCTTACTCCGACTATGTTCGAAGACAATGTGGCCAAGGAAATCATGGTCAGCAAGCTGCAGGCGCTGATCGCAGGCAGTGCGTCGGTAAGTGACGCGGCCATCCGGCAGGAATTCGACAAGCAGAATACGAAAGTGAAGTTTGAGTATGCTGTGTTGAAGGAAGACGATATCAAGAAAGGGCTGCACCCTACGCCTGAGGAGCTGAAGGCTTTTTACGACAGCCATCAGAAGAACTACGCGAACTCGATTCCGGAGAAGCGGAAGATCAAATACGCGGTGCTGGATACGGCGAAGATTGCGAGCGGCGTGCAGGTCACGCATGACGAGTTGCAGGCTTATTACAATCAGCATCGCGATCAATATCGCACCCCCGAACAAGCCAAGGTCAGCCACATTCTGATCAAGACCCCGCTTCCCGGGCCGGACGGCAAAGTCGACGAGAAGGGCGTGGCAGAAGCTCAGAGGCGGGCGGAGGATTTGCTCAAGCAGTTGAAGGGCGGAGCAAACTTCGAAGATCTGGCGAAAAAATATTCTGAAGACCCCGGCAGCGCGAAGGAAGGGGGATCGCTGGGGTGGATTGGAAAGGGCCGGACGGTTCCGGAATTTGAGAAAGCCGCTTTTTCTTTACCCAAAGGGCAGATCAGCGACCTGGTGAAGAGCAGTTACGGTTTCCATATCATTCGCGTCGACGATCGACAGGACGCGCACATGAAGACGCTCGACGAAGTGAAAGGCGAGATTGAACCGATCCTGAAGCAGCAGAAAGCGCAACAGATCGCGCAGAAACAGGCGGAAGACTTGCTGCAGGATGCAAAGGCGAAGGGACTGGATGCCGCGGCAGCCGCCAAAGGCGTGCCGGTTGTCACCTCGGATTTCTTTAGTCGCAAGGATCTGGTTCCAGGCTTAGGACCGGCCCCGCAGTTCATAGATGCAGTGTTCACAGCCGCGGAGAAGTCTCCCGCCGAAATGGCCGCAACGTCGCAAGGCTTTGCTGTGTTTCAGTTGCTCGGCGTGAAACCGCAATCGACACCCAGCTTCGATGAAATTCGCGGCCGAGTGGAAGAAGAATTCAAGAACGAACGCGCGAACGTTCTTCTGACACAGAAGACGCAGGAGCTTTCCGATCGCGCGAAGACCGCCCATGACCTGAAGAAGGCCGCCAAAGAGCTTGGGGCGGAGATGAAGACCAGCGAATTTGTGGGGCCCGACGGCCAAGTGCCGGATATCGGATCCATGACAGGACAAGCCTCGGTCGTATTCAATATGAAGCCGGGAGATATCAGCGGGCCGGTCGAGAGCGGAGCGAACGGCGTGGTGATTTCTTTGCTCGAGGTGCAAGCTCCTACAGAAACCGATTTCGCCGCGAAGCGTGACCAGATTCGCGACACCCTGCTACAAGGTAAGGAGCAGGAACTGTTCGGATTGTTTGTGACCAACCTGCGCGACCAGATGGAAAAGGCTGGCAAGATCAAAATCAATAAGGAAGAATTGAATACGCTAACTCGTGCCGGCGGAGAACCTGGAGCTTAAACCCCTTGGCCAAGCCGCAGTTTAGTGAGCTGGAATCTGCTGAACAGGATTGGACCGAACCCCGGTATCAGAGATAGTGATCGAGCTGCATGCCGTTTCCGCGCGCCGCAGGTATCTTGTTGCACCCCACGTCGCTGCCTTCGCGCGGCGGCATTGGTGATTTCGGGCCGGCGGCTTACTCGTTTGTCGATCTTCTCGCATCGGCGCGTCAGGGACTTTGGCAAGTCCTACCGCTCGGGCCGCTAGGCTACGGCAATTCGCCTTATTCTTCCATTTCGGCGTTCGCCGGTAATCCCCTGCTGATCAGTCTTGAGCGCCTGGCAAACCACGGATGGCTCCATTCTTCAAAACTCTCGCGACTCTCTTCAGACTCCGCTGCGGTTGAATACGACCAGGTTTTTGCCACGAAAATGCCGATGCTGTTTGAAGCGGGACGCAACTTTCTCTCTTCCGCAGCGGAAAGGCCGCGGCAACGCTTTGAGCGTTTCTGCGACGAGAATGCCTGGTGGCTCGACGATTTTGTTTTATTCGATTCTTTGCGCGCGCAACAAAAGTTGGCGAGCTGGAATGACTGGCCTGCGAAGTTGGCGCGTCGTGAACCCGGTGCGCTGGAGCAGGCGCGCAAGGATCTGGCTGTGGATCTGAGGATCCGCAGTGCGTTGCAGTTTGCCTTTTATGAGCAATGGAAGGCGCTGCGAAAGTATTGCGCGGAGCGGTATGTTCGAATCGTGGGTGACGTGGCGATCTTCGTTAATTACGACAGCACCGATGTCTGGACGCACCCAGAACTGTTTCGGCTGAATGAAAATCTGGAGCCCGATGTAGTTTCTGGTGTTCCTCCTGATTTTTTCAGTAAGACGGGACAGCGCTGGGGAAATCCTCTTTACCGCTGGGATGTGATGAAGGAAAGGGGATACGACTGGTGGATTCAGCGGTTGCGCTGGGCGACGCAGAACTGCGACTACATACGCCTCGATCATTTTCGCGGCTTCGATCAGTTCTGGGAGATTCCGGCCGACGATCCAACCGCGATCAATGGCCGTTGGGTGGATGGTCCGCGCGACGAACTGTTTCACAAGCTGCGGGAGGCTCTGGGGGGCTTGCCCTTTTTCGCGGAAGATCTGGGCTACATCACTCCGGAAGTGCACGCGTTGCGCGAGAGGCTGCAAATCCCTGGCATGGCGGTGCTGCAATTCGGTTTTGGCGACGAGGGTGCGCACATTTATTTACCCCACCGTGCTACTGGCAAAGTGATTTACACAGGAACCCACGACAATGACACGACGGTTGGGTGGTTCCGATCAGGCGCGGCTGATCACGAGCGGCGCAATGCAGAATGTTATCTCGGCTGCTGCGACGATGGCATTCACTGGGCGTTCATCCGTGCGGCTCTAAGCTCGGTCGCAGACCTTGCGCTCATTCCACTACAGGACGTGCTGGGCCTGGATAGTGAGGCGCGCATGAACACTCCCAGCCTGCCGGGCGGAAATTGGAAGTGGCGTGTTGACCCTGGCCAGCTTACTCCTGAGTTGAGCGCAAAGTTGGCACACCTCGTGGAAGTGACGGACAGGCTTCCGCAGGCTGCTCCGCCTTTGGCGGACGAAGACTTCGCCGCCTGAAATACCTTTCGTTGTGAACCGCGCGTCAAAGAAGGAGCGTGCTTTGCTCCTTGCCACGAATCGTGTATAGAAGTTACGGAGAGTTTTCTTGGCCAGCGAAGCCATTGTCGAAGCCCGGGCGATTGAGAAGTCCTATCCACAGCCGGATGGGACTCGTATTCAGGTGGTCGGGCTCACGGATTTTTCCATCGAGTCGGGGAAAATCATCGCTCTGCTCGGTGCCTCGGGATGCGGCAAATCAACGCTGCTGCGCATTCTAAGCGGCCTCGGGCAACCCTCTTCGGGGGCGCTGTTCTGGCACGGCAAGCCGATGGCCGGGCAAACTCCGAATGTGGCGATCGTGTTCCAGAGTTTCGCATTGTTCCCCTGGCTCACCGTGCTGGAGAATGTTGAAGCTCCTTTGGAGGCGCGCGCCGTGGCGGCCGTGGAGCGGCGCAAGCGCGCGTTGCGAACGCTGGACGCAGTGGGGCTTGATGGCTTCGAAACCGCATATCCCAAGGAGCTTTCCGGTGGCATGAAGCAGCGCGTTGGTTTCGCGCGGGCGCTGGTTGTGGAGCCGGAAGTCCTCTTCATGGACGAACCATTTTCCGCGCTCGATGTGCTCACGGCGGAAAATCTGCGCGGCGAACTGCTGGAGTTGTGGCTCAACAAGAAGATGCCTACCAGCGCTATTTTCATTGTGACGCACAACATCGAGGAGGCGGTGATGCTGGCGGACCGCATTGTCGTGCTCGGGAGAAATCCGGCGCGCATCCGGTCCGATTTGAACGTGCGCCTTTTGCATCCGCGCGACCGCAAGTCCGCGCGATTTGAGGAACTCGTAGATTACATTTACAAAGTCATGACCGAGCCGGATGTGGAACATGCTTTGCCCGATCCGGAAAGTACGGGGGAGATCGTTGTGCCCCCCGGAGGCTTCAGAGCGGGCCAAGCGCCGATGCGCACAAACAAGTACCAGATTTTGCCCCACGCTCGAGTGGGAGGAATCGCCGGCTTGCTCGAACTGCTGCATGATCGCGGCGGACGTGAAGATCTTTTTCGCCTGAGCGAAGAGTTGGTGATGGACGTGGAGGATCTGCTGCCTATTCTAGAGGCCTGCCAGCTGCTGGGTTTCGCCGCGTTAAAAGAAGGCGATGTGCAACTGTCAAGGCAGGGAGTGCAGTTTGCCGACGCCGATATTCAGAGACGCAAAATCCTATTTCGCGAGGCTGTGCTGGAACATGTCACGATCCTCAAGCAGATCGACAGCATTCTAAAGCGCAAGTCCGACCACTCCATTAACGACGAATTTTTTCACGACATTCTTGACGAACACTTTTCCCAGGAGGAGGTCCAGCGCCAGTTCGATACAGCGATGAATTGGGGACGTTACGCGGAGATTTTCGACTATGATCGCGGAAGCGGCAAGCTAGTGCAAACCGAAGTTGCACAAGTTGAAGCATCCCCGATAGAACCTCCGCAAACCAGTGCAGTTCCAGCGGCACACGCCGTTGAAAAACATGATTCCACTCCCGCGCCCAAGTCTTGATCTCCAGCTCCAGTTGAGAGAATCAGCCGTCGCATGAAACAAAGAATCAGCTTCCGGGGATTCTCGGCCTACCGCTTGTGGTCGCAACTGCCAAGCATTGAGGCCTCGCACTTGCCCGATGTGATTATGTTCGGTGCGGGGATTGCGCTTTTCTACGCAGTGGTGACGGTCGGGCGCTCATGGCTTGGTCCTTTCACTCCCACGGTTGAGATTTCGCGAAGCGTGTGGGCGCTACCGGCTTATGCGGGGTACTCCTTGCTACGTATTACCATCGCCTACATACTAAGTTTGGCATTCACGCTGGTGTACGGTTACGTTGCGGCATACAACCCGCGAGCAGAGCGTTTCATGATTCCTCTGCTCGACGTGCTGCAGTCGATTCCCGTGCTCAGTTTTCTTCCGGGAGTGATGCTGGCGATGGTGGCGCTTTTTCCCGGACGACAACTCGGAGTAGAGCTAGGAGCGATCCTTCTGATTTTTACCGGGCAAGTCTGGAATATGGCGTTTAGCTTTTACGCTTCGCTGAAGAGCATTCCAAACGAGATGCGGGAGGCCGCTTCGATTTATCGCTTCAGCTGGTGGCAGCGTTTCATGCAAATGGAGTTGCCATACTCGGCGATCGGATTAGTGTGGAATTCGATGATGTCCGTGGCCGGAGGATGGTTCGCGCTGATGGTATGTGAGATGTTCGTTTTAGGGCCGCGCGATTTTCGCCTGCCGGGCCTGGGCTCCTATCTGCAGACCGCGGCCAGCGCCGGCGACACGGCTTCGATCTTGTGGGGCATCGCTACGATGATCCTGCTGATTGTGCTGCTGGATCAGTTTGTGTGGCGGCCGGTGATCGCCTGGGCGGAGAAGTTCAAAGTTGAGCAGGTGGAAAGCAGCGACGCTCCGCAATCATGGGTATTGAACATGGTGCAGCATTCAAGCTGGCTTGCCAGCATTCGGCAGAAGACTCTGCGCCCGCTGGAGGAGAGACTACTTCTGTATTTTGCGCGGCATCATAACAAAGAGAGTGCGGAGCAACCTGCGGCCCCGTGGCGAGAGTGGCTGCTACGCGGAGTTCTGCTCTTATCCCTCGGTGGCATTGGTTATGCGGTGGTTCGCGTCGCCATCATTCTCACCGGATTGCAAAAAACTGAACTCCACCTGGCGGCCCTTGGCCTGGGCGCTACTTTCTTGCGCGTGAATCTTGCACTACTGATCGGTGCGTTGTGGACGATTCCTGCCGGCGTCGCGATCGGCTTCAATCCTCGACTGGCGCGAATCGCCCAACCGCTGGCCCAGATTGCGGCTTCCGTTCCGGCAACGGCTTTGCTGCCTGTAATTCTTCTGCTGCTGATTCGGCTTGGCGGAGGACTAGGGCTGGCATCGATTGTCGTATTACTGCTGGGCACGCAGTGGTACGTGTTGTTCAACGTTATCGCCGGGGCAATGGCAATCCCCACCGATTTAAAAGAATGCTGCTCGGTCTTCCACATTGGTGGGATCGAGCGATGGAAGAAACTTATCCTTCCGGGCATCTTTCCCTATCTCGTGACCGGATTAGTTACGGCTTCTGGCGGAGCATGGAATGCCAGCATTGTGGCTGAGTACTTTCACTTCAAAGGGCAGATTTATACCACGACGGGGCTGGGCGCGATCATCAGCCAAGCTACCGACAGCGGTGATTTCCACCTGTTGCTGGCCGCTACCATGATGATGGCGGCGACAGTTGTGACGATCAACCGGCTGGTCTGGCGCAAACTTTATGCGCTGGCGGAAACGCGCTTCCGGCTGGAGACATAGAAACTTCAGCGCGCTTTTTATCGGTGCAATGCGTTTAGAACGTTACTTCAGGTTACTATCGTGCTTCCTCTCTCGTAATTTCATCAGCATTTAACTTGTTCTTCACGGCGCCGCAACGCGCCTGCGCTATTCCTTTAACATGCCATCAAACTATTTCCGTCCAGAGCAGACGCCGCCAGAAGTGTTGGTGCAAGTCGAGGGATTTCTTGGCGTCCCTGCTGTGGCGGAGAAATTTATCCCGTTAGACAAGGTGCGGGATCTTTACCGGCGCGTAGGCCAGTCTCCCGAAGGCTTTGGATTACAGAATCTGTTGGCGGAGATGCAAGTGAAACTGCGCGTCGATCCGGCGGATACGGCTCGGATCCCCGCCAGCGGTCCGGTCGTGGTTGTGGCCAACCATCCCTTTGGAATGCTAGATGGAGTTGTTCTCGCTGTACTGCTCACTCGCGTTCGCCCGGACGTGAAGGTGATGACGAATTTCCTGTTGCGAGACGTGCCTGAGCTGGAGCGGCATTGCATTTTTGTCGATCCATTTACTAGCGGCCGAGCGGTTCCCGCCGGGGGCATTGACTTAAATCGACGCGCAGCCCGGGAAGCGCTTGCTTGGCTACAGCGCGGCGGAGTGTTGGCCATCTTTCCAGCGGGAGAAGTCTCGCATTGGCAATTTCCTCAGGCGGAAATAGCCGACCCGCAGTGGAACGACACTGCAGTACGGTTGATGCGCCGGACGGGCGCCGCCGCGCTGCCGGTTTATTTTTGCGGATGCAACAGCGTGGGTTTTCAGCTCTTCGGAATGATTCACCCGCGATTGAGAACGGCGTTCCTCTTGCAGGAATTCCTCCATCAAAAAGGACGAACGGTGGAAGTGCGCGTGGGCAGCGAGGTTTCCGCTGATTCCGTGACGAGTATTCCGGATGATAGAGAGGCGATTGATTATCTGCGCTGGCGTACCTATCTGTTGGCGCGGCGGCGCCGGCATGGGACGTCGTGGCCGTCGCTGGTGCATTCCAAAATCTCCGCCACCGTACAGAAACCTGTCGCTTCTGCCGAGCCGGCAGAATTGCTCGCACAGGAATTGAGCCAACTTGCGGCTACTCGCTGTTTAGCCGAGAGCGGCGATCTGGCGGTCTACCTCGCGGAAGCGGATGAGATTCCAGGAATGCTGCGGGAGTTGGGACGATTGCGTGAAGCCACGTTTCGTCTGGCGGGCGAAGGCACAGGTAAAAGCCGTGATCTTGATTGTTTCGACCGCTATTATTGGCACGTCTTGCTGTGGCGCAAGGGCAAGCGGGAACTGGTGGGAGCATATCGCGCGGGCAACACGGCTGAGATTCTCGCGGAACACGGCGTGAATGGTCTCTATACGAGCACGCTATTTCGTTACGATGCTCGAGTTTTCGAAAAGCTTGGGCCGGCGCTGGAACTGGGACGTTCTTTCATAAGGCCGGAATACCAGCGCCAATATGCTCCGCTGCTTTTGTTGTGGAAGGGAATTGCGCGTCTGCTGGCCACGCACGCGAAGACTCCGGTGTTGTTCGGCGCGGTGAGCATCAGCAACCACTACAGCAAAGCCTCACGCGAGATGATTTACCGCTTCTTCGAAGCACGCATGGGGGAAGACGAGCTGGCAGGATTGATCGAACCAAGGAGGCCGTTTCGTCCAGCAAGGTTGCGGCCCTGGGATTGCCGCGCCATGTGCCATGCCTTGCGCGATCTGGAAGAACTTTCGCAGCCTATTACCGACGTGGAAACCGATGGCAAAGGTCTGCCGATCCTGCTGCGGCAATATGCGAAGATCGGCGGCAAACTTCTAAGCTTTAACGTCGACAGCAAGTTTTCCAATGTACTCGACGGGCTGGTGGTCGTAGATCTGCGGAAGACCGAGGCGGCCGTGCTCGAACGCTATATGGGACGCGAAGCCGCGATACAATTTCGGCAACTTCACGGGCTGTAATCGAGACCGCTATCCTTTGGCCTTTCGCTTGGTTGCTTCGTTCCTCACGATGCAGGACTGCGCAGCATCTTTGAGTGCAGCTTCCAACTCCACTCCCAGAGCCGCAAGTTCTTCTTGATTCGTTAACTGCTGCAGGCGCTCGAAGAGCTGGCGCTCTTCTTTGCGGATGTGGTTAGCGAGACGCCGTACGAAAGCGAGCAAACTCTCCGATGACATGCATCGTTCTTCAGCCTGGATGAAAAGTTTCCGCAGAGCTGTGTGATCCGCGATTAGTTCTTCGACTATAGGAGTCAATTCGGGGAATTCGCGGGCAGCAGGGAACAGCACTTCTTCTTCAGCCGCAAAATGAATTTTGATCTCTTGTTCGAACTGCTGCTCGATCTCCTCCTGCCAGGCCGAAAGGTCAGATTTGGGTACGGGCTGGGCGCGATCGATGCGCACACATAGAGCTAATGCGTGCTGATGCTGGCGAGATAGTGGGACCAGGCTCTTATCGCGCAGCATGGTGCCACCCAACTGCGGCGTTTACTTTTTGAAGGATCACGCCACGCTCACGGGTTCCGAAGGCTCGACAATCGCGGGACGCACCGTCAGCCAGTCGGTGCGAACCCGCTCCCACTCTTGGATCAGCATGCCGTTGGCCTCAAAGAAGCTGCGAATGCGGGCGCGCTCCCATCCCGCAATTTCTTCGAGGATGGGCGCCAACACGGCCAGCGCACTCGTGCTCAGAACGGTGCGTTTAGCGATCTGCGAAACGTTCGGCGATTCTGAGACTGCAATGGTGAGACCGTCCCGCGCATTGAGTTGCAGCATCACGTGAATATCGGAGCTGCCATCGCCCGAGTAGATCACGTGATCGGGCCCGGTGACGTGCTGCGCCAGCAGTTGATTAAGGACGGCAACCTTGCCGTAGCCCGCCGTGGCGCGAACGATGGTATCGATTTCTCCGGAAGCTTTGTAGCGGAATTCCGTGCCGTAAATATGATCCTGTGGGACAATCCCCTCAAGCGCCGAGTGGATTACTTCCACCGGCGCGGCCGAGAGGACATAGAAATCGAAAAAGTGTCCATCCACGCCAGTGGCGAGGATCTGGTAGAGCAGTTTGATGTCACCTTTGAGCCGAATGCGTTTGCCCACTTCGTGAAGATGTTCCTTCCGCACTTTGGCCTTGAACTCGGGGTCGTGCAGCAGCAGGTAGGCGAGTTCCGCTCCCTGCTGCACAAGGTTGATCTTTGCCATGCCTTTAGCTTTGTGTTCAAACTCCGCGGTGGGAATGCCAACCAGTTCCGCAAGCACGTAGCCGGAATCGTTGAAGGTGAGCGTCTGATCGAAGTCGCTCGCGAAAATGTAGCGCTTTAAGGGCTTATCTGCCATATGATCCTTAGATTCGCCGCGAACTCCGAAGGCCCATTAAAAGAATTGATTAGGATTATATGCGGCTCCCATTACATCGTTGTTAACTTTGGAGTTTAGAGAAATAAACCTGCTGCATCCTCGCGCCAAGCGTGCCTTTACTAAATTCTCCGACACGTCCAAAATAGAAGTTCGGCTTAAGACGTTGGAATCGGCGTGAGCTGGACCATCCGTCTTGAGAGTCAGCAGCAACCTTTACAAAAACATACAGGAGCCTTCATGCCAGCATCTGGTGAACTAATTCGCTCGATGAATTATGTGGAAGATATTACGAATACTTTACGACGCATTTGTATTTCGATCCCTCCGATGAGTACCGAGGAACGCAAACGGTTGGCGGATTCACTGCGGGCCGCGGGCGGTGCGATCAATGCCGCGATTGCCGATCTTGAAAAGGTGGGTCCTCAGTGATGGAGGTCGAAACCGTTGCCGTGATCGGCGCCGGCATCATGGGCCGAGGAATCGCGCACGCCGCCGCGCTGGGTGGCTATCGCACGATTCTTGAAGATCTCCTGCCGACGGCGCTGCGGCGCGCGGAGCACGAAATTCGTACCAATCTCGATAAGGCGGTTGAACTGGGCAAAGTAGCCGCTCCCGATGCCGACGCAGCCTTCAGGCGGTTGGAATACGCCGGTTCGGTGGATGAGGCTGCACGCGAGGCCGATCTCGTAATTGAAGGGGTGCCCGAGGAGATGGAGTCGAAGATTGAAATCTTCACGCTTCTCGACAAGATCTGCCGCCCCACGACAATTCTGGCTTCGAACACTTCTTCGCTGAGCGTCACGGAAATTGCCAGCGTGACTTATCGCGCAAAGAAATGTGTGGGTATGCACTTCTTCAATCCCGTACACAAAATGAAGCTGCTTGAAGTGGTGCGCGCCCTCGAAACCGACGATGACACGCTATCGACAGCGGTTGAAGTTGGGAAGCGCATGGGCAAAGAAGTAGTGGTGATCAAGGAATCGCCGGGATTCATCACCACCCGCATCAGTTAAATGCGATTGTTCATGCCCGAACGTGCGGACTCCTGCGCCCAAAGCTCAAACCGGATAAAGATTCGATTCTCTCAAGCGCCACTCCCTTACTCGCGATCAGCACTCCAAAGCTTTCGCCCATGCCTGCGGGAGTGACCAGATGCTTAAGTTGGAGCGCGACCTTGGCTCGTTCCTGCGGAAGACTGCATTCTTCAAAGGCATCGGCAAACTGAGTGGCTTCTCCAATGCCCATCAGAAATTGCGATTGAGTAACAAGCTTGTGTGTCTGCATGCCACGATTTTCGAGGGCCGCGGCGAGTGCGGTAAAGTTTATGTCGGCAGTAATGTCCTGTTCGCCGGGAGCTTCGTAAGGATTCGCGCCGATTGAATGCTGGCGGATTGCCTTCAGCGTGCCACGATGGCGTCCCGCGAGTTGCTCTTCACGCGTGTAACCGTAGTCGATGGCAAGAATGAATCCGCGTTGGACGTTGGCGGCAATTCGTTCCGCGTATTGTTGCGCGACAAGAGGCACCTCGACGCGTTCTTCGGGTTCGGGATGGACCGAGTACCGATCAAGGAATTCAAGTTCTTCGGGCGAGGGTGGTGCCCAGATTTCAATGAAGCGGCCGTCGCGTGTGTCGATGCGCAGGGAGCCCTTCGAGCTAAGAATTTCGACCGGGAAGGCATCGAAGAATTCATTGGCGAAGAAGATAGCGGGGGGCTCCGGGGTTAAAGCCGCATCGTTTGCCGATTGGCTCCCGGGTTGACTTGCGAGTCGCGAAGAGGCTGCCGGGCTTCGCCCGCCTGGACAGCCGGGGGCGGCTGTCTCCACATAATTGCCCTCGGCAACCAGTTCAGCTTTTCCCGCGTCAAGATAGTCGTTTAGTGTGGTTCCGATTCGTCGGCGCAGCGCACGCGAGCTTTCTATTAACACGTAATGCAGCGCGTGGAAAAAATCTGGAAATTTCTTTTTGGACCAGCCGAGTACGTCCTGCGCGAACAGGCCACGGCCCGGGCCAAGTTCAACCAGGTCGATGTGCTGGGGTGAGCCGAGGACGCGCCACATCTCGTCGAACTGGCGAGTCATAAGCCGGCCGAAGACAGCGTGGACATCGCTCGAGGTGTAGAAATCGCCGGCTTTACCGAACCGCTCAGCGTTTCGCGAATAGTATCCAAATTCGGAGTCATACAGGCAAAGTTCCATGTAGCGCGAAAAGGGAACGGGGCCGCGCTCGCAAATTTCTTGTTCGATCTTCTGGCGTAGCCGATTCACAATTCCTTTGCGCGGCGGTCGGCCCGGTCCTGCGGCGTGCGGATGAACATCTCGACAAAGTAATCGTGCAGGGCGTCGTAGAGCTGGCGCTGGAAAGTCCATTCGAACTGGGGGTGGTCGAGGTCGCGGGGATGCAGATCGAAATAATACGTGTGGACGGGAATTGAGGCATCTTTGAACTGGATGATGATTTCCACGCCTTCGCCTTTGGCGCGCGCCGAGAAGTTAAGCAGAGGATGCTCGTAGAGGAGCAGCTGGGCGAGGACACGATCGAGGCGGTCAGTCGCTGCCGGGGTCACGCTGGAATTATAGAACACCCAATAGACCTACGTACAGTAATCCTGTACACTACGAAGGATGTGTGTGGAGGCGGTAAATGATTGAGACTACTTATACCAATCTTCGACAAAGTCTGGCCTCGGTGCTGGACCAAGTCGCTAATGACCACGAGGTTGTGATTGTGCGCCGAAAGGGGGACAGAAAGGTTGCCATGGTTCCCGCCGATGAACTTATCGGGCTTATGGAGACAGCACATCTTTTAAGATCGCCGAAGAATGCACGTCGGTTGTTGACGGCGTTGCAACGAGCGAAAGCCCGTAAGGGCAAGACGGAGCCCCTGGAGAAATTCCGCCAGGAGATCGGGCTTGCCTAGTGGCGCTAGCTGGGAAGCCGTATTTCATCCTCAGTTTCGACAAGACCTTCGCTACTGGGTAGAAACCGACCGGAAAATCGCGATTCGCGCCTTCGAGCTTATCGAAGGAATCTTGCGCGATCCTTTTACCGGAATCGGAAAGCCTGAGCCTTTGAAGTACGTGCTGGCGGGCTGCTGGTCGCGCAGGCTCACGCAGGAGCACCGCATCGTGTATCGCGTAAGTGAGCGCCGGATTGATTTTCTGCAGGGGCGGTATCACTACTGACTAAAACTACCTGACTAACGAAAGGCGAGGGCAGGCTCTCACGCCAAATTGGCGGGACCCCGGAGCTACTCGTAACGCAAAGCTTCGATGGGATTGAGTCGCGCGGCTTTGATCGCGGGCAACATTCCGCTGACGATGCCTACGAAGCTGAGAATGGCCGTCGACCAGATCAGTGTGGCGGAATCAATGTAAAGGTGAATGTCGCCCTCGCTCGCGTCTTCGATAAAGGCGCTCCACAAAGTCATAGAACCTACCGACCATGAGATGAGATAAGCCAGCACAACCCCAAACAGCCCGCCCAGAGCTGTAATCACCAGCGCTTCGGCCAGGAATTGAAAGAGAATGTGCCAGCGGTGAGCTCCCAGGGCCTTCTCAACGCCGATCTCCCGGGTACGCTGCGTCACCGAAACCAGCATGATGTTCATCAGGCCCACGCCACCGATGCCCAGCGTCAGCAGGCCGATAAACCCGAGCAGAAGCTTGATACCAACCGTGATCACGTTGAGGTCGGCAAGATCTTTCACCGCGTCGAAAACGAAAATGGCTCTATCGTCTTTCGGATTGAAGCCATGATGAAAGGCCATCGAGTGGCGCACTGCCGCGACGAACTTGCTGTGGTCTCCCTCATAATCCATGAAGATTCCGTCGAGGTAATATGTGTTCTTCAGATCGCTCATGGCGCTGTACGGGACGTAGACGAGAGAGTTCATGTCTTCATCGCCGTTCGAGATCGTGTGCTGAATTACAGCAATCACTTTGTAGGAGATGCCATCGATGCGAATGCTTTCCCCCAGCGCGTTCTGGCCGGAAAAAAGTTTCTTCTTCACGGTGGAACCGATGAGTGCGACTCGGGAGTGAGTGTAATCTTCCTGCTCGCCAAAGAACGAGCCTTCGCCCACATCCAGGGCGCGGATTTTCCCGTAGCTGGAATAGATGCCGTGGATGCCGTAGCTTCCACTCCGAGTGCCAAAGGAGACGAAGCTCTGCTTATCTGCCTCCGGCGAAATCCGAGTGAGCATGGGGCATTCGGCGCGAAGATAGTCGAGATCGTCCCGAGTCAGGCGAATTTGGGTTCCTGCCTTGGTGCCGCCTGCTTGAAGAGAAGTGCGCCCGGGAAATATGCCGACCAGGTTCCCTCCGAAGGTACGGAAGGCGATCATTACCGCGTTTCGAAAGCCAGAGCCGTAGGCCAGAAGCAAGACGACCGTGGCGATGCCCCACGCCATGCCAAGCATGGTGAGGATAGAGCGGCGCCGATTATGTTTCAAAGCGCTGAGAGCTTGTGTGCCGAGATCGCCTAACATGATTTCTCCAAATGCATGCTACGAATGTTATTCCTGCCGTAGCGCTTCCACTGGGGGAAGCAGCGCGGCTTTGCGCGCGGGATAAATACCGGCGACGATGCCGGCGATGGACAGCGACACGATGGCGACGATGGCGGAAGCAGGCACGATTCGCGGCGTATCGAATCCTTCCGGAGCAGGCAGTTGCGCCAGCAGTGCGACGAATGCGCTGCAGATCGCGAGGCCGATGCCGCCACTGAACGCGGTCAGGAATGCGCCTTCGACAAAAAACTGCGTCATGATATTACGGTGAGTAGCTCCGAGCGCCTTGCGCAAGCCGATTTCCCGGGTTCGCTCGGTCACGGAAACCAGCATGATGTTGATCACGCCGATGGCTCCCAATCCAAGTGTGACAACGCCAACGACGCCGAGAAACCAGTCCATGGCGTCAAAAATCTTCGCCACGCGGATGGCGCCGTCGATGGTGTCCCAATCTATGAACGCGTCGTCGATGCTGGGATCGAAGCCATGGCGCCGGGCGATTATGGCATGAACGTCGTTCTTGGCTTCGACGTGCAACTCTTTCTTGATGGGGCGGTAGTTGAGAAATGAAATGGCATTCTCGGAGTTCTGCGCCTTCAGCGGAAAAAGCATCCGCATGGTATTAAAAGGGACGAAAATGCGGTGGTTGGTGCCGTTCTCGCCTTCCTTCCCAATTTTCGGGATGACGCCAATCACCTTGAAATCCATGTCGTTGAGCAGGATGGTGCTGCCGACGGCGGGCTGTCCGGGAAACATGTTTTTTAACAGTTCCCATCCCACCACGGCCACACGGCGATGCTGGGAATTGTCTTCGTCATTAAACCAGCGTCCAGGCTCGATGGGAGTATTGCGAATCTGGCTGTACTCCGGCGCGACGCCGAAAACCTGGCCGTTGGTAGAACCGTAGTCGCTGACGGCGCGAATGTCTTCGCGCTCCAGCACGGGTGAAACCGCACGCAAGAATCTGGATTGTTCACGGATGGCGAAATAGTCGCCGTAGGTCAAGTAGTACGGCTGCCCTGACTGATAGCTGCCGGCCACGGCGGGGATGCGGCCGGGAAAGACAAACATAATGTCTTGACCCAGCTCTGCGAGGTTCTTGTCCTGGCCGCTGCGGAAGCCTTCGCCGAGACCTACCAGCAGCAGCAGCGAACCCACACCCCATGCGATTCCAAACATCGTGAGGAATGAGCGCAGCTTGTGCGCCCACAGGGTGGAGAGCGACTGCCGGATGATGTCGACGAGCATTCGCATAAATGTGCCCCCACGGCTCCGGGGAGGTGCGTGGGGGCCCCGGGTAACGGTCAGGCGAGGGGTCTCAATCCCACCCAACCGCTTCTCTTCAAAGCATCTGATCGATAATACGCAGCCGGGCTATGCGAAGTTCCCGTCTTCGGTCAGTTACTTAGACCGTGGGAACCGGGAAAAGGTTATCCGAGGCGGATATCGGTCGAAGATTGTGGACGTGCCTGAGTTTGGGTTGTTGCCTAGGGCACTGAAGTTTGGCCAATTCCAGCCGATATTGAAATGGTGGGATTCATCTCAACAATTAGGCTCCGCGCAGCCTATCTCCCCACGGGGAAATGACCACTCCGGGTACAATTCGTCGACACCAACCCCTCCCGATTCCGTCGCTGCCAAATTACGTTTTAGACCCAGGGAAGCGATTGGTGTCAGTGAAGTTCCAAAGGAGGGTCACAATCCACGACATCGAGAAGTATGCGGCATCGCTCCGCGCCGATCCGCGATTCGAGCCGGACTTCTCCGAAATTGTGGATCTTAGAGAGGTCGCAGAAATTGATCTGCAACCGGATGAGTTCATACGTTTGGCGGACAAGATCGATCCCTTCTCAGAGGAAGCCAAGCGCGCGTTCGTGGTGCACGACGAAATCCAGCACCATGCAGCCCGCATGCACAAAATCTTGCGGACTCAAAGGAGCTTTTCGATCTTCCGGTCCATCGATGCAGCCAAACGATGGATTGGAGCTTGACTCAGGACGGGACTGGCCTTTCCCGCATCGCTTTCTTAGAACTCGAAATACCCCCCACCCTGAACGGAGCGGGGTGCGCCCTCGGTGCCGGTTGCCGGCAGCAATCCTAATACTCCGCTCAGGCTTTCCCACGCGGCCTGATTCAACGCAGGGTCTGAACCAACAAGGTCGCGGATCATCTGCCACGCAGCCATATTGAGCGCGCCTTCTGGGGGAGGCCCCATCGCCAAAGAAACGGAGCATTGGGGGCAGAAAGAAATACGATGTGCCGCCGATTTTTGCCGCGGCTTGATTCCGACCGTTTGCGCGAACATGTAGAGCGCAACGGACTTGTGTCCGGCTTCGAGTTCGCGGCTACAGCGAAGACAGTGCATCTTCTCCAAGAATCTCCTGCGGCGGTTTTCAGACGGCGGATTATGAATATTGTCGTTGCAGGATCGCAAAACGCAAGTGTGTAGAGAGATTCCGGTGAACCCCGGCATTCGGCCCGGTCGGCAAGCGCTTCATGTGCAGAGAACCAAAGTTGCTCTAGGCACATTCAGACGACTTCGTGCACTCTATGGCGATGGGTGCCGATGCAAGAGATGACCGCGGCTCAAACGAACTAGGCTCATACGACCCACGCTCAAAGAATCCAGGCTCGCGCTTATTGATCCGTTCGCTAGTTCCGCCGAGTCAGCGATCAAACGGGATTGTGCGATTGGCGCACCTCCGCAAGTTGCGTGAATGTGAACAGGTAGCAGCGGTGTGTTACCGCCTACGAAACGGGAGCATCGAGTTTCTGTTGGTGCGGACCCGAAACAGCGGTCGCTGGACTTTTCCCAAAGGCAGCGCCGAACCGGGGCTGACCCACGCTCAAGCGGCGGCGCTCGAGGCATTCGAGGAGGCTGGGGTTCACGGCCGCATCGAAGAGGCTTCGTTCGCGCGCTACATCTGTCGAAAGGGAGGTGCCGCGTGCAAGAGGGCCGAACGATCCTCCAAAAAACGATACTCGGAAAAAGGGTTGGCGGTACACGCTCATCTCTGTCTTGTATTGCGGCTGGGAAAACCGAAAGAGGCCAATCGAAATCGAACCTGGTTTTCTGCCGAGGACGCGAAGAAGTACTTGCGGGAAAGGCGTGCAAGCGATGGGGCAGAATTTGTGCGGGTGGTGGACAGGGCGGTAGCGCGCATTCAGCAGTTGCACTGCCCGACGAGTATCAATTTTGACAAACTGCAACAAGGACGAGAGCGAGAGAAAGATGCGCTGCAAAAAGTGCAGTTCGAGGCTCATGACGAAGTACTTGGCCGGATGCGTCAAGGTTCGTTCGCGCCCTATTCTCGTCTCCGGGCGAGTGAAACGGTAAGATATTTTTCTCCCAGCGCAGAGGCCAAACGCCGCGAGCTTTTGCAATGTGAGGTCTTAGAGTTCAGTCCGACGAAGGAGATCACTCGAAACTCCGGCTGGTTTCCCGGCAGAAAGAAACCGAAGGCTTTGGGTACAGGCACAAAAGGCGAGTGAACGCATCCCCAGTGCTCCCAAAACTATTGCTCTTTAACTATTGATCTTTGTTTTTCGGCCGCTCGAAAGCTTTCTGCAGATACTTGCGCGCTTCTTCGAGGGCGCCAAAGGTATCGTCGTTGGTCTGGATAGCTTGCCGGTATTCGTTGATGGCGCGCTCCCGTTGCCCGGTGATGTCGAAAATTTTGCCCAGTTGGATATGGCTCCATACCTCGGTCCAACGCGGCTCTCCGTCTCCGTTAATGGATGAGCGATAGGAGTTAGCCGAGGACTGATAGTTTCTCTGCAGGAAAAATATCTCCGCGACGCGGTAGTGCGCCAGAGAGCTGTTCTTGTTGATGTCGAGCGCTTTGTTGAACTCGCCCAACGCACCGGAGAGATCGCCCTGCTGCTGCAAGGCCTGGCCGCGCAGAATGGAGGAGCGCAGCTTCACGTCTGAAGAGTTGGTGAGCACATGATGGTCAGGATCGACGGCGATTCGCCGCGGACGTCCGAAGGTTTCAACGCTAAACGCTGAACTGGTGCCCACCACCTCGATTTTCTTGTCTTCCGTTTTGCCGTCGGTGTCGATACGCAGATCTACGGGCATGCGGAACAGATCGAGATCCTGTGTAATCTCACCAGTGACACGAAATCCTGGAGGTCTCTTGTCTTTGGACGCTTGAGCCGTCGCTTGCGCACCCCCCAATCGGTAGACTGAGTATTTCACTTTGAATTCGGGAGCCCCGGTTGAATCGAGCCACTGCGAGAAAAACCAGGTGAGTTGTTCGCCGTAGTTTTTTTCCGCGATCTCGCGGAAGTCGTCCATGGTGGCCGATTTACCCTGATAGGTTTCGGCGAACTCGCGCATGGTCTTAAGATATTTGTCCTCGCCCAGCACCCAGCGCAGCATATGGAGGATCATCGCACCCTTGTCGGTGACGAGCGACTGAAACTCGGTAGAGAACGGATCGAGCTTGCTCGCACTGGAAAGTGGCACGGTGTCATAAGCCAGAGCGCCGACTGACATGTCCTTGACGGCTTCCTCGAGACCAGCCGCGCCGGCAGCGTTCTCCACGTACATCGCCTCGGAATAGCGGGAAAAGCCGTCCACCAGCCACCAATCGTCTTTTGTTTCGGGACTCACCGAAACACCCCACCATTGATGGGCAATGGCATTCGCGAGCAGGCGATAGTTTGTTTTTTCGGTGATCGAGGGGCCGGCCAGCGCGGCGATCTCAGGGGCCCAGGCGTATGGGACCGTGTCCCCCGGGAGTTCGACGACGTTCAGCCTCTGCGAAAGAGGAGTGCCGTACAGCGTGATGTAATACGTGAATTCCTGCACGGCGGTGGTCGTGTATGTGGGAGCCAGCGCCTGATGCGTAGGCTTGAAGAAGACGTGCAGGTTCATTCCAGCTTCGTCGCTCTTGTATTCCTGGAAGATGCCGGCGACGATGGTGCCGGGAAAGCTTGGTTTCGAATAAACAAATGTGAATGTCTTGGTTGGGAGTCCGTTTGTATTGGGTTTCTTCGAAGGGGGATTGTCGCTGACCGTAGACTTGCCGCTACCGATCACCAGCATGTGAGCCGGCACGGTGACGCTGATGGTCGCGGTGAAACGGTTAATGCCGTAGCCGCTCACCGGAAACCAGCGTCCCGCATAGAGGAGGTAACTGGTGTCGTCGCCGATGTGCGCCAGCATCAGGCCTGGAACTGGGCTGTCGTCGGCGGTCTCCAAGTCACCTTCGTATTCGAAGGTGAGCGTGGTAGAAGCGTCCCTGGCGAGGCCGGCAGGCAGCGGCACGCGCACGGTCGAATCCTGCGTGACCCGCTCGGCAGACAGCGGCTGGTTCTTGTCATCAAGAACCCTAGTAACGCGCAGTCCGTTGTGCAGTTCGAAGACGGCTGTGTTCAGGTCCTGGAGGGCGGTGAATTTTACCTTGGCCCGCGCCGAAATCTGATGGAGATGCGGAGTAAGCTCGACCTCTATCTGGTAATCGTCGACGCGTAAGTGGACCTTCTCGACGGCCCACGAGCGGGTCGCGATGAAGGCCAGCAGCAGCAGGGCGAGGGAACGGCAAAGAACGCTCTGGGCGCGCCGAGGGCGAATCTGCATTAAGGAGAGTCTCCAGGAAACGGGGCTAACCATTTCCTATGATGAAGATTCTCACCCAAAAGATGCTGCGAGCACAAGGTTTACCCACTTTGTCAATTCGAGCGAATCGAGAAATCTGCCTTCTGCCACGTCCCCTGATTGTCATTCCGAGGAGCGAATGCGACGAGGAACCTGCTGTTTGCTGGACAGGAGCCGCTCCTTTTTCACGCACCGGACGGCAGCATCGCCAGAATGATCTCAGCGGCGCGGTCGGCTGGGTGCTGGGCTGTGAGTTCGGTGGCGCTCTGCAGGGCGCGGAGCTTAGCTTTCACTTGGACGAGGCCCTGCAGCATGCGGTCGCGAGCCGCACCGTCGGGGAGGACCTCTTGCAGGCGGGCCACAATATTTGCGGCAGTAAAATCATGCTGTACCAGTTCGGGGACGATTTGCTCTCCCGCGATCAGGTTGACCATGGCAAAGTGGGGGACTTTCACTCGCGGTTTGCCTAGGAAATATGTAAGCGCCGAGACGCAATAGACCATTACGAACGGCGTGCGCATCATCGCGGCCTCGACCGTCGCTGTACCGCTGGCAATGATGCCGGCGCGAGAGTGCCAGAGAGCGGGGAGGGATTCGGCCACGAGCGTGATCTTGTGCGGGGTTGTTGATGTTCGATTGATCGCGCGATCATTCACCCTTCGACCAATCAGGTTTTGTAGGAAGGCGCGGTCAAGCGTGGGGGCGAGGGGGAGCAAAAATTCGTAATCGGGACCAAGTTGCTCGGCCGCATCGAGGATGGTCGGCAGATTCATCCGCACTTCTTTGACGCGGCTGCCGGGCATGATCGTGATCCACGGCTTAGCGGCATCGAGATGAAATCGCGGCGCGTAATCGGCGCGCTCGATTGCCGGGAGCGGCAGATCGGCCAGTGGATGGCCGACGAAGGTGGCATCCACTCCGCGCTTACGATAAAACTCTTCCTCGAAGGGGAAGATCACCAGCGCCTTGTTGATGTAGTCGCGCAGCAGGCGGACGCGTCCCTGACGCCATGCCCAGAACTGCGGAGCAACGTAGTAGACAACGGGAACGCCTCGCTTCTTCATCTCTCGTGCAACCCGCCAGTTAAAAGCGGGCGAGTCGATGACGATGGCGAGATCGGGCTTGCGCTCGTCGGCTTCTCTAAGCAGATGCTGGTAGAGGCTATAGATCTTCGGCAGATGGCTGAGGATTTCGGTAATGCCGACGACGGAGAGATCTTTCGCGTCGACTACCGTGTCGCAACCAGCGGCGCGCATGCGCTCTCCGCCGACGCCGAAGAATTCGAGCCGACTGTTGTCGGCAGGACAGCCGAGGGCGGCTGTCCCCACACAAACATCTAACTCCGCCAGTGTGGGGACAGCCGCCCCCGGCTGTCCTGCGGAGCGAAGCTCCGCAGGGGTTCCCTCTGCAGCGCGGCGCAGAGCTTCGATGAGCTGCGCACCATACATTTCCCCGGAGGCTTCACCGGCCGAGATCAGAATCCGCACGGAAGCAATTGTAAGGGACGGACACCCGGATCGAAGCGTCCGCGCCACACGAGCCTCATGGCAGCTTGAACTCTCGCGGCGAGGAACGCGTCCTTGCATTGTTTGGCGGCGGCGACTGGCCGAACTCAGGAGTGCCGCACGAGGATGCGAGTACCCTGGGATTACTGGCGGGGGTCTGAATGTTGCGGCAGAGGACAGTGTCTGGAGATTCGATACCGATTTCGATTAAACCAGCGATAGCCCCACCAAAGGATCCAATTAAAGCCTGGAAGACTGAAAATTGCGTAGAAAGGCCATGCCCACCAGATTCGCCGTGCGACGTACAAGTATGCGTCGGCGCCCGATTCCGATTGTCCGCTGCGCGTCAATACTCGTATATCATCCAGCAGATTCTCTTGCCCAATTTGCAGAATGCCTTCGGCAGAAGCGGACTGCAGGTCTTTAATTACAAAGCCCCTCGGTTCAACTGTCTTCTTCCAGTAGTGAACCCAACGAAAGCAGAACCCGCATCCACCGTCGTAGAGTATCCAGCCCTCGCGAGGCAGCGCAGATTCAGATTCGTGGTTGGCCATCCTCATACAATTCTGTCGCCCTTGAAGACGATGACCGGTGAACCATCGGCCACGAACGCGGAGTCAGGGCGACGTTGAAGAATTGTTCCAAGTTCTCGCCCATAAAGAGAGCTAGCGTCGCCTTCAAAACCCGCGGCACGGGTTGCCCACACTTGCCATGGGGCGTGTGAGACATGATATTCTAGGCACCCGCCATCGGATTGAGCCGAATATCCCAAGTAGTGCTCGCTGATAAACGCTTGCAACGTCCCAGCTTGAGGAACAGCCGGTAACCCCTCGGTCTGAGCGGACAGCCGGCACCACCGGTCATTAACTTGAATTTGAACTTGCCACTCGTACTGGACGCTCTTGCTCGCTTCACTAGTCTCGATACAGTGCCTCATCCGAGCGTATTTGTAGTTCTCGCCGTATACCAGGCGAGCGGTTGCCACAATTGCGCGTCTGGGCACAATCTCGGCGACGAAAACGACTCCCCTTCGGTCATCGCTGCCGTCGCTATTCTGCCGGTGAACATAGAAGCGAAGGTTTACCTCGTCGAAATTGGTATGAAACGGGACTGGGAGATATCCCAGCAACCTGGTGCGGCAGAACCGAAAGCCAACTAGGCTGACGTATGTTTTTCCCTGGAACGAATCCAGCGATGTGGCGGGTGGTACATACCGACTCAAGAGACCGGGGTCGACCTGATAGTTCAACATCACGAGGTCTCGCCATTCGGCCGAAAGGAAAACCTGTTTAGCATGAGACATGCTTTTAGCCACGTCCGGTTAGGCGAAGTCCCGTCGAATCTGACCTGGCCGCTGCCCGTCGGAGAGCCTCGATGAGCTGCGCGCCGTACATTTCTCCGGAGGCTTCGCGGGCTGAGATCAGGATTCGCACGGTCTTCTTTTAGTGATGGGATCGTATGAAAAATACGTGTCTAGCTTGCCTTTGTCACGAAATGTCTCAAGCAGGGATTGCCTCAGGATCCGGGCCAGCGCCAGCCGAAGCGCAAGACCCGAAGCTTCCAGCAGGATATCTGCATATGAGCCTGCAAGTCCGGAATGCCCCGGCCTTCTCATAATGTCATCAGGAACCCACTCGCCGTGGGCCAGGCTGTTTCTCACCCTGTAGATGTCTTCGAGAACGTCCTTCAGGGTCAGATCCGGCAGCATTAGAAAGGTTGGAAAATCGGCAGCGTCGTATATTCGGGTTCTGGAGCCGAGAAAATGTCGAAGACGTCCGGTGACCGCCGGTGCCCCGTTATAGGCTGACGAGGCGAACAACGCCTCCCAACCGGCGACCCACAAGAGCAGTTTCACATCGAAGGAGGGGCTGTTATAGCCAGTCTCTAGAAGGTTGACTGCCCGCGTGACCGGGCGGGTTTTCGTTTCGTATGCAGCAAGTAGCGTCGGAACGAGCGCTCTAAGAAGCTCGATGTCCTTCGGTCGTATCGTTGCCCACTTGTCGCTGGCGGAAACTGTTAGGGGCATCTCAGCTCTTGAGAATCCCGACGGGTCGAAGCTGCCATCGCTCTTAATCCTGGCATGTATGTACTGGAACGGAACGCTTGATGGTCGGACGACTCGAAGGGCCACAAAGATTTTGTTAAGCAGCTCTTGAGATTGCGATTCAGGAGTGCCGTGCAAGTACTCCTCTTCACCGTAGTAGTGAACAAGCGCGTATTTCCATCCTTGTATCCGCTCTACATCGTGTCGGCTTAGGTACTCACGGCTCCAGAGCTCCAGGTCCAGAGTCTTCATTTGCTGTCCGATATCGGCTAGGGCCACATTTGAAGCTATCGCGCAGGGCAGGTCGCCCGGGCTGAGCCCCTCGCCGTCGGGGAACTTCTGCGCGAGCCTAGCGACGGGAACGATCGTGATTTTTTGAACCTCCCCCATTTGTCGAATTGTACATTCGCGGGTCCAGAGGGGGGAGCGAGATCCGGATCAATCGCGGGCAAGAGTGCTACACAAGCTCAATCGTCCACGCTGACGGTTGACTGCGACGCCTGTGAACCTTCCATCGCGATCTCCTGGTCTTTATACTGAAGCTGATACAGCTTGAAATAAATCCCGCGCTGGGTCAGGAGTTGCTGGTGCGTGCCCATTTCGCGAAGCTGGCTTTTGTGCATGACGATGATCTTGTCGGCGCGCTGCACGGTGGAGAGCCGGTGCGCGATGATCAGTGATGTGCGGCCCTCGACCATGCGGCTGAGCGCGTCGCGCACGCGGAATTCGGTTTCGGTATCCACGCTCGACGTAGCCTCGTCGAGAATCAAGATCTTCGGCTCGTGCGCCAGGGCACGCGCGAACGAGATGAGCTGTTTCTGTCCCGTGGAAAGAGTAGAACCGCGCTCGCGGACTTCTTCGTCGAAGCCGTTGGGCAGGGCGCGGATGAAGTCGATGAGATTCACGTCTTCCGCAGCCTTCTCGACGTGGGCATCTTGAATGCGCGCGGTGCCGAGCCGGATATTTCCGCCGATGGTGCCGCTAAACAGGAATGGATCTTGCAGCACCACGCCGAAGCGGCTGCGCAAGTCGGCGAGATCCATATCTTTGACGTCGACGCCGTCGATTCTGACCGCCCCCTTCTGGACATCGTAGAAGCGTAGCAGCAGCGAGATCAGCGTGGTCTTACCTGCGCCGGTGTGGCCGACGATGGCCACGGTTTCGCCGGGTTCGATGGTGAACGTTACATCGCGGAGCACCCAGTCGGGGGCTTTATCGCCTGCAGGCGCGCCGGTGCTCGTGGAAAGAGAAGAGCTAGCCGAGCTTGGCTCGGCTGGACGGCCGGGAGCCTGCCCTGAGCTTGTCGAAGGGGCGGCCGTCCCCACATGCCCGTTGCCGGCTTCAATGTCGCGATAGGCAAACCAGACATGATCGAATTCGATGCGGCCTGGTCCTTCGGGACGCTTGGTCAGCGCGGGGGAAACCACCTGCGCGGGTTCGTCCAGCAGCTTGAAGATGCGTTCACTCGCCGCCATGGCTGACTGCAGGATGTTGTATTTTTCGCTGAAGTCCATGATTGGCCGGAAGAAACGCAGAGCGTACTGGATGAAAGCGACCAGCACACCCAGTGACGCCGCGGTTGGCACCAGGCGGAACGCGACCAGGGTCTTCCAATTGAAACTGACGGCCACACTGGTTGCTCGAACATTGCGCATCACGTCACCGCCGCCGAACCAAATGACGCACGCAATCGCAATCGCAGAAAGAATTTCAACCACGGGATAGTAAACCGAGTAGGCCAGGATCGCGTCTTTATACGCATCCATGTGGTTGCGGTTGATTTCCGAGAATCGGTTGTAGGCTTTGCGCTCACGATTGAAGAGCTGCAGTACGACCATCCCGCTGACGTGCTCCTGCAGGTAGGAGTTGATGCGCGCAATCGCCACACGAATACGGCGGTAGGAATCGCGCACCCGGTCACGGAAGATTTTCGTCGCCACCACGATAAAAGGCAGGACCGCAAATGTAATCAGCGCCAGCTTCCAGTTCATGCACAGCATTACACCGAGGATGCCGAAGAGTACGAAAAGATCTTCGAAGATCGACACCACGCCGGAGGTGAACATTTCGTTCAAAGCGTCCACGTCGGTGGTAACGCGCGTCACCAGCCGGCCGACCGGGTTCTTGTCGAAGAAAGCAACGTGCAGCCGCTGCAAATGCCGAAAGATCTGGCGGCGGAGATCGAACATTACTTTCTGGCCGGTCCACTGCATGAAGTAGGTCTGCAGAAATTCCAGCAGAAAGCTGAACAGCAGCAGTGCCACGTAGATTGAGGAGATCTGCGCGATTCCAGTGATCGCGTGCGGGCTGAGCCAGCTCCAGACACCGGAAGAAGACACCCCTTTCGCAGGGGCCAGATAACGATCGATGGCAACCTTGGTGAGATAGGGTCCCAGCACGTCGGCAAATGATTTAAGCAGAATTGAAACCAGAGCAATCGCCACCTGCCAGCGATAGGGACGCAGATACTTGAGCAGCCGCGCCATCAGTCGGCTGTCATAGGCTTTGCCTAATACTTCTTCTTCCTGAGACATCGGGTTCTTGGAGCAGTGCTTAAAACGGGCACCAGCAGCCCCGTTAACAGGGTACCTCAATATGGATGCTGAATCAGCCGCGAAGATGGAAAACGTTGTCGGGGCTAGATGCGATCGCAGATGTGATAATGGTCTGGCATGGCTCTTGGCATTTACATTTCGGTGCCGTTCTGTCGCACCAAGTGCAGTTACTGCAACTTTGCCTCCGAGGTATTTTCCCGGGCAGTTTTTGACCGGTATGTGGATCGGGTTTGTGAGGACATCGAGAGCGCGCCTCAGGTTGCGGCAGAAATGGGCGGGGACTTTGAACGCACGATCGATTCCATTTATTTCGGGGGCGGGACGCCGACGATGCTCGAAGCGGCGCAGTTGGAGCGCATCTTCGGCGCGGTACGGCAGCAGTTCGATGTGACTCGCGACGCTGAAGTCACAGTCGAGTGCGCGCCCGGCACGCTCACAGATGCGACGCTGGAGAGTGTTCTGAGTTGCAGTCTGAACCGCGTAAGCCTCGGCGTGCAATCGTTTGTGGATCAGGAGGCATCGGCGGTTGGTCGGCTCCACAAGCGCGACACCGTGCTGACCGACATCGCTCGATTGCGGTCTGCAGGAATTAGCAACATTAATCTCGATCTGATCGCCGGATTACCGCATCAGACTTCGGAGAGCTGGGAGTTCTCTCTGGCAGAAGCCATCGCGACCGGGCCACCGCATGTGAGCGTCTACATGCTTGAAGTGGATGAAGATTCGCGACTGGGGCGGGAGCTGTTGGCGGGCGGGAAGCGCTATCACGCGCACTTTGTCCCTGATGAAGAAGCCGTCGCGGATTTTTATCTTGCGACTTGTGATCGGCTGCAATCGGCTGGGATTGCGCAGTACGAGATTTCTAACTTCGCCCGCATAGGATTCGAGTCACGACACAATTTGAAGTATTGGACACGGCAGCCCTATCTCGGTTTTGGCGTCGACGCACATTCAATGCTGCCAGCGGTTAGCTCAGACATCGAAGCAGTGCGATTCGCGCACAGCGACTCGCTGGAGAAGTTCGTAAGCGGAGCGCCGCCGCATCGCACCGTGGTCTCGCGCCGCGCAGCTTTGGAGGAAAGTTTTTTTCTCGGGTTGCGGCTCAACCGAGGCATTAGCCTGCTGGAGCTGACCGCAAAATTTGGCCGCGAAGCTATCGAGAACATCCGTGTTGCGATTGAGAACTTGGTGGAAGACGGCTTGTTGGAACGGAGGGAACAATATCTCTGCCTGACGCCACGCGGACGATTGCTATCGAACGAGGTCTTCGAGCGGTTCATGCTGGACGAGGTTGCCGGCTGACTCAGGGCAGCGATAAATCGTCGAAATCTTTATAGCGGCAAACCATACGGTCGGTTGGACTGCAAGTCCTTATGAGCAATATCCCCAGTAACGACGCGAGTTATTCCACTTCCTCCCGTTTCTGCTTGAGGTAACTTTTCCGCCTTCGAGCGCTATGTTCTAATCACAAAACCGGCCTTGGACCGATGGAGGATCCTTGGATTTTCAACTAAGTGACGAACAGCAGCAACTGAAGAAAAGCGTCCGCGAGTTCGCCGAGCGCGAGATTGCGCCCAACGTGATGAAGTGGGACGAGGCGAGCGAGTTTCCGCTCTGTACGGTAAAACAGCTGGGCAAGCTTGGATTATTGGGAACGGTTTTCCCCAATGAATATGCGGGAGCCGGCATGGGCTACGTGGAATACGTGATCGCCATCGAAGAGTTGTCGCGCGTGGATGGGTCGGTGGGCATTATCGTGGCTGCACATACGTCGCTCTGTTCCAATCACATTTTTCTCGCGGGCGGCGAGGAGCAGAAGAAGAAATACGTCAGCAAACTTGCCACGGGCGAATTCATCGGAGCCTGGGGGTTGACTGAGCCTTCTTCGGGATCGGATGCGGGCAGTGCTCGCATGACCGCGAAGCGTCACGGGAACAATTGGGTGCTCAATGGCACGAAAACTTTCTGCACCAACGGCCACTACGCTGATGTTGTTGTGGTTCTGGCCGTGACCGATCGGACGGCTCACACGCACGGGCTCTCCGCGTTCATCGTCGAGAAAGACGCAAAGGGATTCCGTCCCGGCAAAAAAGAGAACAAGCTGGGGTTGCGGGCCAGCGATACGGCGGAGCTGATTTTCGAAGATTGCGAGATTCCGGCGGAGAATCTTTTAGGCAAGGAAGGCGATGGCTTCATCGACGCCATGCGCGTGCTCGATGGTGGGCGCATCTCGATTGCCGCCCTGTCGTTGGGCATGGCTCAGGGGGCTTACGAAGCTGCCCTGAATTATTCGAAGGAGCGTAAGCAGTTCGGCAAGGCAATTGGAGAGTTTCAGGCAATTCAATGGAAGCTGGCCGATATGGCCACGGAGATTGACGCGGCCCGTCTGCTCACCATGCGTGCGGCGTCGATGAAAGATGCCGGTATGAAGACGACGCTTGAGTCTTCAATGGCAAAACTCTACGCCAGCGAAGTCGCCGTGAGGTGCGCCAATGAAGGGGTGCAAATTCACGGCGGCTACGGTTTCATCAAAGATTATCCGGCCGAAAAATATTACCGCGACGTGAAGTTGTGCACGATCGGCGAAGGAACCAGTGAAATTCAGCGACTGGTGATTGCGCGGCAGTTACTGAGGGATTGAAGTTACTTTCGATTTCCAATCCGCCTTTTGACAGTGTCGCTGTTGCTCTGACAGGCGCAGAATTCCGCAAGGATGAATTTCAGCGCCTACTCTGGCCTTGCGGCCGTGTTTTTACTCGGCACTGTGTCTGCTGCGGCTGCTCCCACATCGACGCGGCCTGACTGGCATGTTACTAGTCTGAAGGCAACGGTCACGATCAATCCTGACTCGTCGCTGCTAGTGGACGAGACTCAAGTGGTCCCCGAAAACGATCGATATTTTGGCTTGCGTTGCGCCATTCCAATCGGCACTGAGGACCGGTGGGATCGAAACTACGATCCGGGCCACACCAACGATAACGGGCTACGAGTAAAGGTAGACACGGTTACGGTCGATGGACAGCAGGTCGCGTTTCACCTCGACCATTACCGGCACAGCTTTTATCAGGTCATGGTAGACAAGGCTCGGGCGACCTCCCTTGAGCCGGGTCAGCATGAATTGAAGGTGATTTACCGAGTGACGGGAGCGATCCGTTCGGTGGGCGCCAACGACGAACTTTATTGGAACGTCACCGGTCACAAGTTGTCGATCCGGTATGACTCGGTGAGCGCGCGCGTAGTTTTGCCTGCAGGCGTTCCGGCGGAATTAGTGCAGGAGTCGTCGTATGCGGGGCGCTCCGGTTCGCCGATCGAGACTGCGAAATTTTCTGATGGGGCAGAGTTCAGCACGAAGGATGTGCGCTCCCACGAAAGTTTGTCGATCACGATGCGCTGGCCGCAAGGATACATCCATGAGGGCGGTGGTTTCGCGGGGCGATATGGTCCGCCTTACTTTCTTGCGCCCCTATTGTTGCTTTCTATCTATATCTCGGCCCGGCTGTATTTGCGGCGGAATGTCGAACGATACTCAACGGCTCCGCAATACGAGCCACCTGGAGGGCTCTCGCCGGCGGCCATGCGATACGTGGTTAGCGGAGTTATCGACGGCACCTCGATTGCTGCGTGTTTGGCGAGCCTTGCGGTGAAAGGTTACATCGAAGTGCAAGCTAAGGGAGCGTCGTTCTCCTACTGGCGGACAAAGAAGTGCGACACCGATCTCAACCAGTTGCCAGTGGAAGAGGCGGCGATTGCCGAGTTGCTGTTCGACTCGAATGCCAACGTCGCCGGTCCCGCTTCCAAGCCCGTCAGCAAGTTCCAAGCCAACCGTTTCCAAAGCGGTGATTTCGAAGAGGCCGCCTTCCGGGCCAATGAATATGTGGATCTTGCGGCATTGGGCGCAGGCCCGTCGATGTCGAACAAGCAGTACACGACTACCACAACATTCGGAGCTTCCGATCCTCGAATCAACGTCCTAGTCGGAGTCACGTATGCGCGACTGAGATTGCAGCTCGAAGGGAAGTACGCTACGTGGAACGCGTGGATCGTACTTCTGGGCATGTTAGCGACTCTCATCTTTGGCCTGGCAGTCGTTCTCAGCACCGGTCAGGAGAGCAGTTCACTGTTCCTTGTGATTTGGAGTTTTCTTTTCTTCCAGGGCTTCACCGCCGTCATGAGCATGGCCTTGTTCGGCGGAAAAAGGAAGCCGGTAAGGTATGCGGCGTTCTCGCTTGGTTTTGCTGGCGCTACGTTCCTGGCGTCGCGGGTGCTGGCCCAAGACATCACATGGATTCCGGTCGCCTCTTACATTGCGATGATTATTGTGAACGGTGCATTTCTGCCCCTATTTCGCACTACGACGGCTGAGGGCCAGAAATTACTCGGGCAAATTCGCGGATACAAACTCTTCCTGCAGGAAACCGAATTAGACCGCATGAAAGTATTAGGCCAAACACCCACCCCGCCGAAGCTCACGTCCCTACCCTACGCCATCGCCCTCGATTTGAAAGAGCCATGGGGCGATGCCATGGCCAATTCGTTCGCATCGGCCGTGACAACGGTGTAACTCCCGCGGTGGCGGATTTCTTCTTCTTCGTTCTCTGCTTTAAACTGATCGTTTGAGCCAACACATTCAGACATGGACTGAGCAGCTTCGCTCCGGCAACGTTCGCGCGCTTGCTCGTGCCATTTCGACTGTGGAGAACCGCGCGCCGGGTTGGTCGGAACTACTCAAGACCGTGTTTCCGTACAGCGGCAAGGCCCAGGTCCTTGGCCTGACAGGGCCGCCCGGAGCGGGGAAGAGCACTCTGGTCGATCAGTTGGCCCGTTTCTACCGCAAAGATAACCGCACGGTGGGGATTGTTGCGGTTGATCCTACAAGTCCATACACCGGCGGCGCGATTCTTGGCGACCGCATCCGCATGCAGGAGCATTTTTCCGACCCCGGGACTTATATTCGAAGCATGGCGACGCGCGGCTCGCTCGGCGGCCTCGCGCGGACGACCGCCGACGTAACCACGTTGCTGGATGCTGCGGGACGCGACTTGATCATGATCGAGACCGTGGGCGTGGGACAGGATGAAGTCGATATCGTGCGGCTGGCTGATATCACAATTTTGATATTGGTTCCGGGTATGGGCGATGATGTGCAGACCATCAAAGCCGGCATCATGGAAATTGCCGACATCTTCGTGATCAACAAAAGCGACCGTGATGGCGCCGAACACGTGGAGCGTGAAATCCGTACGCTGCAGTCGCTGGCCACGCGCAGCGACGGCTGGACTCCGCCGATCGTGAAGGCCGTCGCCAGCCAGGGAATCGGCGTTGAGGAAGTGGCGGCTGCGGTTTCGGACTATCAGTCATACCTGCTCAAAGAGAACCTGGCGCTCCGCAAGCGCGTTGAGAACTGGCAGGAGCGGCTGATTGAGATGCTGCGCGATGCATTGCTGGAAAAAGCTCGCGTCCATATGCAGGATGGCTCCATCGCTCGTTACGCGGTCGAAATTGCCGAACACAAACGCGATCCCTATACACTGGTTGAGGAGATCGTCGGCGCCATTGGGAAAAGTGAGATGGGGAAAGATTGATGGTTCAAATCGATCATCTCGGAGTAGCCGTCAAATCGCTGCAGGCTGCGAAGGCGATCTACGAAAAGCTTGGGCTGAGTATTTCTCCCGAAGAAACGGTGGAGCAGGAGCAGGTGCGGCTGGTGATGGTGCCGGTGGGCGAAAGCCGGTTGGAACTGCTAGAGGCAACGTCGGAAAATTCGACGATCGCGAAATTTATCGCCAAGCGCGGCGAAGGCCTGCATCACGTTTGCCTGCGTGTTCCAGATCTAGCGGCGACTGTCGTTCGTCTGAAGAAAGACGGAGTGCGCCTGGTGTCAGAGGAAATTAAGGTTGGCGCTGGCGGTCATAGATATGTCTTCATTCATCCGTCGAGCGCCGGTGGAGTGCTTCTTGAGCTGGTCGAAGCGGCGTAGCTCAAAGGGTCAAGATTTAAGATAGGCCACGGGTTTTCACGGATCCCATGCTCAATACGTACGACGGATAGGCGTCACTCCTTTTTCATGCTTCTTCTCGCAATCGATACTTCCGGCAAGAATGGCAGCATCGCGCTGGCGCGGGCTGGGGAGCCGACGGCCGATGGCGGAGACTTCGAATTGATCGAGATTGCGCCGCTGGTCGGCGGTACTTTTTCCGCGCAACTCATCCCCCAAGTCGCCGAACTGCTCTCAAGCAATGGCTTCATGAAGACTGCCATTGGAGCTTTCGCCGTGGCTGCGGGGCCGGGGTCGTTCACTGGCCTGCGGGTCGGACTGGCGGCGGCTAAGGCTCTGTCCGAGGTACTGGGCAAGCCCATTGCGACTGTATCGCTGCTGGAAGTATGTGTCTTCATCAGCGGTTTGCAAGGCAAGGTTATGGCGGCGTTGGATGCTGGGCGCGGTGAGATCTACGTCGGGGAGTATGAAATTCCGGCTCAGCCTGGCCAGCCGCCTCGAGAGCAGATATTGAGCAGAGATGAATTCCTGATCCAAGCTAGGGGATGGGCCGTGGTCACCCCTGATCCTACTATCGCCGAGGCGGCCGTCGCAGCAGGATTGTCAATTACCACTCTCGCATCGATCTCTGCGGCCGCAGTTGCCCGATTGGGCTGGCGTAAGATTCAGTCTGGCGAGACAGTAACGCCTGAACAGTTGGAGGCGAACTACATCCGCCGCACCGATGCCGACATGCTCGAAAAAAGCAAATCTTAGCTTGCGAGTGAGACAGGCCAATGTCGCCGATGTTCCCGCCATCATGGAAGTTGGCCGCGACAGCGTGACCACCTCCCACTGGTCCCGACAGCTATACGAGGGCCAGCTTGCGATCACAAGCCCTCAGAAGCATGCCGAGCACCTCGCTTGGGTAATTGAAGATCAGCATGCAGCGCTGCAAGAACAGACCCCAAGCAAAGCCCCTGAAATTCTTGCCTTCCTTCTGGCGCACCGGGTTCTAGAGGATTGGGAATTGGAGAATATTGTCGTGAAGGAAATGGCCCGTCGCCGTGGGGTCGGCTCGTGCCTTTTGGGCGAGTTCATCGTATATGCCCGCGCGCAGCAGGGAGCGCGAATACTTCTGGAGGTCCGCGAGTCGAATCATAGCGCCCGCGCTCTGTATCGAAAGTTCGCCTTCGAAGAGACAGGATTGCGCAAAGGTTACTACGCCAACCCTCCGGAAGACGCAATCGTCTGTCAGCTTAGCCTTTCTTAGGACTTTCTCATATCGAGACTGCACCAGATTTCGGCATTGAACCGTTTTTGGGGCTATGGTAAGTTGAGCCTATAAATCCCCCGGTTGGAGGTCTGCTGGATGCTGACTCCGAATGACGTTCTCCTGACCAATCACGACGAATTTCGCAAGCTGGCTCAGGAGCACATGCAGTATTCCACACGTCTAGATTCACTCACCCAAAAACGTTATCTCAGCGAAGACGAAAAGCTGGAAGAAGTTCGTCTGAAAAAGCTGAAGCTGCGTCTGAAAGATCAGATGCAGTCGATCGAACGGCAGTATCGGCAGCAGTTCGGAACTCACGTAGCATAATTTTTCTGGCCATCTTATAGCGGCTGTGGCCGCTGGGGCGGTTTTGTATCTACCCACTGGCGCTTATCAGCGCCTTTCTTTATTTAGACTTACGATTTAGGCTTACGTGCTTTTCCAGCTCAACGTGAGCCGCCGCCACGCATCTCTGCTCTATAATTGAGTTCTAATCTCATGGTTCGTGACGGCTACTATTACGCGCTGGCTTTGATTGCAGCTGCTTTTCTGGCGGGTTGGTTCGCCCGTCCGGCTTGGGCGCTAATTCCTGGATTGCTTGCCGTGTTCTTTCTATGGTTTTTCCGCGATCCGGAGCGCGTGATTCCCGACGCGGCGGGGGCCGTGGTATCGCCTGCGGATGGCAAAGTCACCGATGTGTCTTGGGTGACTGAAAGCGGAAGCAAGCAGGCTCGCATCAGCATCTTCCTGAGCGTGTTCGATGTGCACGTGAACCGGTCGCCGATCGAGGGTGACGTCCGCGCGGTTCGCTATCAGCGCGGAAAGTTTCTGAACGCGATGAATCAGGCTTCGGCGGAGCAGAACGAACAGAATATCGTTCGTGTGGAGGGCGACGGCCAGGTTGTGATTTTCAAGCAGATCGCCGGATTGCTGGCGCGAAGAATTGTTTTCCATCCTAAGGTCGGCGATCGGCTGCAGCGCGGCCAGCGCGTCGGGCTGATCAAATTCGGTTCGCGCGTGGATGTGTTGCTTAACGCTTCCGCTGGTTTGCAGGTCAAGGTCGGAGACCGGGTTCACGGCGGTGCGAGCGTCCTGGCTTACCTGCAACCTCAGGGGGAACTCGCCAGCGCGAGCCGTCATTCTAGCTCCGAGAGGGCGCGCTGATGGACACTCCCACTCCAAATCCTGGCAAAGAAGGACGCCGTCGGCGCCGTATGAGCAAGGGGATGTATATCCTCCCTTCGCTGTTCACCACCGGAAATATGGCGGCGGGCTTCTACGCCATCCTCGAGGTCGTGCACGCGAACGCAGTGAACTTCTGGCACTTGGACAATGCCGCCATAGCAATTGGATTCGCGGTTTTATTCGATGGCCTGGATGGGCGCGTCGCGCGTATGACCGGCACCAGTAGTGAGTTTGGCAAGGAGCTTGATTCCCTGGCGGACGTAATCACGTTTGGCGTTGCTCCCGCGATGCTGGCGTGGACGTGGGGATTTCACCTGATGCCGCCCGTTGCGCTCACCGATTGGAACATCAAGCTCACACAATTGGGCGCCATGGCGGCCTTCCTGTTTCTGATGGCTGGAGCCAGCCGTTTGGCGCGGTTCAACATTACGTCGAATCCGCAGCCTTCCAACCCTGGACGGCCCGGAAAGAAATATTTTGTCGGCATGCCCATTCCGGCCGGTGCCGGAGTGATTGCAGCGGTCGTTCATTTTCAATCCGGAGTGCCGCTCGAGTCCTGGTATACCGCGATGACGTGGCTGGCGATGATCGCTGCGGTCGGCTATTTGATGGTCAGCACCTGGCGCTTCTACAGTTTTAAAGATATTGATTTCTCTTCGCGCCATCCTTTTCGGCTGATCGTTTTGCTGGGCGGTTTGGTCGCTGGCATCTGGTTCTTTTCGAAGCCTGTACTCTTCGCCGTTGCGCTCCTGTATACGTTTTCCGGAGTATTCTGGCGGCTGCAGTGGATCTTCCGCCGCAAAAAACAGCCTCCGCCGCCCGCTTATAAGGAGTTATCCCAGACTTCATGAGCAGTGCGCCGCCCAAAATCGCTGGATTATCCTCTCCGTCTGGAGCGCGCGGAAAGCTTTATCGTGTCGCCATCGTGGGCGCGGCCACGCTCAAAGGGAAAGAAATTGCAGAGATGCTCAACGAGCGCAGCTTCCCCGCCGTCGATGTGCGCCTGCTCGATGACGATGAGTCGATCGGGCAACTCGAGGCCACGGGCGACGAAATCAACTTTATCCAGAGCGTACGGGCGGAGCAGTTCACGCATGTGGACTTCACTTTCTTTGCGGCCGACGCCGAATGTACCCGCAATAATTGGAAACGAGCTCGCGATGCGGGCAGCACGATCATCGATCTTTCCGGCGCTTTGGAAGAGGAAGCTGGCGCCCAGGTTCGTTCCGTTTGGGTGGAGCGTGAGCGGGGAAAGATGTGGCAACCTGAGTTGCAACCGGGGCCGTGTGTCGTGGCTCATCCCGCGGCGTTGACTTTGGCTTTGCTGCTTCTGCGGGCGCGCAAAGTTGGCGCCGTTCGGAGTGTTGTGGCGACGGTCTTCGAGCCTGCCTCCGAACAGGGACAGAAGGGCATGGACGAGTTGCATCAGCAGACCGTCAACCTTTTGTCGTTCCAGTCTCTGCCGAAAGAGGTGTTCGACGTGCAGGTCGCCTTCAACCTGGTTGCGCGGTACGGCCAAAAATCGCGCCTGTCGATGGATGCGCTGGAAGCGCGCGTGCGACGCCACTATCTAAAGCTGGCCGGAGCCGAGGAGACGCAGCCTGCTCTCATGGCGCTGCAACCACCCGTTTTTCACGGCCATTCGCTGGCCATTTTCCTGGAGATGGAGCAACCGGTCGATCAGGGAAAATTGTCCGAGGCGCTCAGCGGAGATCATGTGACACTGGCAGGAGCCGAAGACGATTCGCAGCCAAATAATGTGAACACGGCGGGTCAGCCCAACATTCTGGTTTCGTTGAAGAGCGAGCCCGCGAGGCCCAATGGAATCTGGGTCTGGGCGGCCGGTGACAACCTGCGCATCGCGGCGATGACTGCAGTGGAATGCGCCGAGAGTATGACCTCGACGCGCCCGCTGGGAAAAATCCAATGATAGTTCGCAAGGCCGCATGGCTGGCGTTGCTCTTAGCCAGTGCTGGCGCCGGTTGCGGATATCACACGGCCGGCCACTCCGTGCAGCTTCCCGAAAACGTCAAGACCGTCGCGGTCACCGCCTTCGTAAACGAAACCAGAGAGTACCGCATCGAGCAGTTGCTCACCTCGTCGGTGGTCCGCGAATTTGCGACCCGCACGCACTACCATATTCTCAACAATACCGGCGAGGCTGCCGACGCCACGCTGCGCGGCACTGTGCTCTCGGCGTCTTCTACGCCGCTGACTTACAACTCCGCGACGGGTCAGGCGGCCAGCGTTTTGGTGGTGGTAAGCATGAGCGTGGCGCTAACCGATCGCCAGGGCAAGGTGCTCTATCAGAATCCTTCCTATCTATTTCGTGAGCAGTATGAAGTGTCGCAAGACTTGACCAGCTTTTTTGAGGAGAACTCCCCCGCCCTCCGCCGCCTCACCCAGGATTTTGCCCGCACCCTGGTCTCCAACATTCTGGAGGGCTTCTAGATGGTAGAGTTTGATTGTCATCCCGAGCAAGCGTTCTTTGCGCAGAGAGGGATCTGGGCGAGTCGTGCGAAGCGTCGCGTTCTGTGCGACGCAATAATCGCGCGTTTGGCTCGCTTCCTTACCAAACTGAACCGCTGCCTAGAGTTTGTGGCAATGGTTTCTTCAATTAAGGAGAACCTCTGAATGCGTGCCTTTGCCCAAGCCGAACGCTTTGTCAGCGAACTGGAGTCGCGAAAGCTGCGTCCAGCCTACGTGTTCGTGGGCGATGAAGCTTTTTTCCGCAAGCGTTTCCGTGACGCCATCCTCGAACACCTGGTTCCAGGCGATCTGCGTGATTTCAGTTTGTTCGAGTTCGACCTCGCGGAAAATGATCTCGCAGAGGTTCTCGACCGCGCCCGCACGCCTTCTTTGATGGCCCCGTTCCAGGTATTTTTCGTGCGTGGCGTGAAGAATCTTTTTGGCCGCGGCTCGAATGAGGAAAAGCTTGCGGCCATTGAGGAGTATTGCAAGAATCCGAATCCGGATGCGCTGATTGTGTTTGTCGCCGACCATATCAGCATTCCAGCCGACGTGCGCCGCATGGAGATGCAGGACAAAGAGCGCTACCAACGCATCCGCGAAACCATGGGCCAATACTGCGGAATCGTCGAACTGGCGCGCGTGGAAGAAGGCGAAGCCGTCCGCTGGATTTCCGAATATTGCGCCACCCGCGAAGTGCCGGTAAAGATCGATCCCGACGGCGCGCGCGAACTGGTCGATGCGCTCGGCGGCGACATGATGATGATTTCGAATGAACTGGAAAAGCTCATGCTCTACGTCGGCGCGAAAAATCGCATCACGCTGGGCGACGTAGAAACCATGGTGCTCGCCGCCAAGCAGCGGTCGCTGTATGAGCTGACTGACGCCATCTCGTCGAAAGATCGCGTGCGCGCCCTGGAAGTGCTGGACGCGATGCTCTCTTCCGGCGACGGCGAAGAAGCCGCCATCGGCCACATCTACATGCTAGCCAAAACCTTCCGCCAGATGCTGGTGATTCTCGAACGAAACGTCCGCGACCAGCGCATGCTCTGGGCCGCGCTGTGGCAGGGCTTCCGCGTGCCTCCATTTGCCGCCGACGACATCATCAGGCAAGCGCGCCGCTACAAATCGCGCCGCGATCTGACCCGCGCCATTCGCCTCGTTGCCAAGGCCGATCTTGCCCTGCGCTCCAATCCCGTCAGTAAGCGCATGGTGCTGGAACGTCTGGTCATCGAACTCACTACCGAACCCAAGCTCGAAGCTCAGGGATGGATGCAGAACCAGTTGCCGGTCTAGAAACTGGCTGGCTTAGGCGATGTCTGATACTGAAAAGGTTCTATGAGGTAGGTCTTAGTTCAGTTCCTTCTTTGAAGAGAATGGCGCACATGTCATCACTGCTCTTGTTGAAAACTTCTTGAAATCTCGTGGGCCGGTCTCGGATGGTGGCGGGAATCAGGGACCAAAATTCGTTGTATCGCCGAGCATTTCTCTGTCCAGTTGGCAGCGCCGGTGAAAAAAGTGCAGCACGTCAAAATCGGACGCCTCAGCCCTTTCCACGAGGTCTTCTAGTTCTGTTATCTGAATGACTATAAGCGGCAGAATCTCAGGTCCCTTCTTAGTAGGGAACTGGGCGCGCTCAGACTGAAAATGTTGGTTAAGAAAATAATTTATGAATGGCGACCGGAGCATCAGATCTTGTACGACGAGCACAGGCAAGACAAATAGCGTGTTGGACGGGACAGCCGCGCCTTTCAGTTCCCTCGGTGTGCCAGTTTCAGGAAAGAGCGCGCCGATGTCTCTTGCCAATTGGTGGCAGCCGTCCCCGATCCTATCTTTCAACGCAGACATAAACGTGTCTAGGTCGTTTGAGTACCTTGCGTTTTGCGGAAGAAACCCGCCCTTGAACTCCATCGCGACAACCATTCTTCGCTTCACGAATAGAGCGTCGAATGCCTTCGTATTGTCATCAGTCCAACACGTATTGGGGAATAGTGCGGCGGAATACTTCCCATTGAGGCTCTTCAGTAGCCAATTGGCGTAGGCTTCAAAGAGAAGCCCCCACGCACTGAAGATTTTCCAGCGTTCATTGGACGGGAGCTTGTTGGCCAACAGAAAATAAGGGCCTGTGTGCATTTTCTCGGTGAACAGCCCGAAATCAAGGCAGGCATAGTTGTCCGGGGCGGTAACGAGGAGGGGCCTGGATTTGAAGGGGACGACGTCCAAGCGCTCGTCGACCGGGCGTTCACTCCGCATTTCAAGACGCAAGTCATCGAAGCTCAAGGAGAGCCCATCAAAGAAGTCGTCAATCTGCGCCCGACTAAGATTCGATGCCTGCAAAATTGTCTGCCGGTTAATTAAGAAGATTTCCGGTCTGTTCAAGAAATCCGCTTGAGTAAAGCTGAGGAGCAGTGACTGGACGCCGAATACCAAGCTCAACCACCCAAACAGTGGGACGCCAAAGAGTTTTTCAAAATCTTGCTCTATATCCAGCCCGCCGCATTCCTTCCTTATTCGGTCGAGCAGTTGTGGATCGCGCAAAACAATACAGTACATTCCGTATGATCTGAACAGCAGATTGCGCGGATCAGTGGGGTTAGAAATTTCAATTGAGGCCAAGGATTGCAACATGAGTTGCTTACGTTTATCGTCGTTAGTGCCCACCCCAAGGTTCTCTTGTTCCTCTGCCGTCAAAAATAAATCGTTCACGATGAGAGAGGCCGTCCCAAACTGAAAGGTGTGAGTCTGTGAGGTATCCGGGCGTGTGCTTTCGTTTCCTTCCGCGACACATAACGCCAGCCTCATGATGTTCAGAAATTGCAACGGGTGACATACTGGCCGCCGCGTAGGGTTCTGGTCTCCAAATCGCGGCTCGAGGCGTTGCTTCGTTTCTTCGTCGAAGAATACTGTTGCAAACCAGATTTGAAACCTTTCGGGTGCCGTGCTGTCTTCCGGGTGCGAGCTCCACACCGAGTGCCTGAAAATTGTGTTCAGCCGTGAAGTCAGCAGAACCGTTCTGAACGCATTTAGGCCCTTCATGATGCCGACCAGCTCATCTTGTGTCGGCGCCCGGTCGAAAAGCTCACGATACGTGAAATATGTGGAGGGGGTAGTCATCTGAAAAAGAAGTGTAGATCAGGACCTGAGGTGCGGAGGCGCGATTTCCCCGGCAATGTAGAATCTTCCGACGAGAAATACAAACGGTAGACCCCTCGGAGTCTACGTTCCAGTTCCAAGCTAAAAGCTAAAAGTTAGCAGCTATTTCATCGCCGTGACGCGCTTACCTAGTCGCGATTTGTAGCGCGCCGCGGTATTCCCGTGCAGCGTGCCCTTCTGAATCGCCTTGTCGAGCGCGGATACGGTCTGGCGGTAGGTTTGCTCGGCGGCTTGCTTGTCGCCTTTTTCGATAGTCTCGCGCAGCGTGCGCAGCGCCGTGCGCAGGCGGGAGGTATTGGCGCGATTGGTGGCGGTGCGTTTCTCGGTCTGGCGGGCGCGCTTCAGCGCCGAATGATGGTTAGCCATGTCTGATTCGATTACCTTCGTGCTTCCAGAGTGATATTCGCGTGGGTCCGAATAGGTTATTGTACGGGAGTAACTGTAAGCTGGTCAAACAGATATGGCTTCCGTGCTGGAACGGTTGAAGGTGCTTATCGGCTCCTCGACTCCCATCGTTGTGATGGAGACAATCGAGGAGATGCGCGCGGTGCGCCTGGTCCGCGCAGCTTGTTCCAGCCTCGGCCTTGCGGCGTTCGAATGGAGCATCGCCAGCGGGTTGACGCGCTGCGGAAGCGATGTGGGCCAAGTGATCAACGAGGGACTCGCCGGTAGTCTTTCAGCCAACAGTTTGGAGTCAGTAGAGAATGCCAAGGCCATCTACAACAGCCGCGAACCTGAGCAAATGTTGGGTAACCTGGAAGGCATCTCAATCGAGGCAACCTTCATATTGAAGGACCTGCATCGTCACATGGAGAATCCGGTTGTGATCCGGCGGTTGCGGGACGTCGGACAAAAATTCTCCACCAATCGCCGCACTGTCATCTTGACGGCGCCGAAGATCGAGATTCCACCGGAACTCAGCGGCCTGGTGGAGTTCCTCGATCTGCCTTTGCCGGACCGGCAGCGGCTACGGCAAATCATCGACGAGACTCTGGTCAGAATTTCTAAGACGCACACGTTACAGAGGAAACTCGATTCCAACGGCGTGGACGCCATGTCCGAAAACTTACGCGGCTTGACCGAGGAAGAGGCCGAACGTGCCGTCTCTCAGGCCCTCGTGACGCGGTACGCGCTGTCTCAAGAGGTTGTTGCAGACGTACTGGAAGCCAAGAAAACCCTGCTTAAGCGCTCGCAAATGGTGGAGTTTGTTGAGACCAGCGACACGTTGGCGAATGTTGGCGGACTGGAGAACCTGAAGCGTTGGCTCGCACTGCGGCGAGGCGCGTGGGAAGATTCGGCGCGCGACTTCGGGCTGGAGCCGCCTCACGGCGTCATTATTCTCGGCGTGCAGGGATGTGGCAAGTCGCTTTGCGCGCGAGGCGTGGCCGGGGAATGGAAGTTGCCGCTCGTCAAGTTCGACACTTCGGCCGTCTACGACAAATACATCGGCGAAACGGAAAAACGAATTCGCAAGGTGTTTCAGGTTGCGGAAGGGCTTGCGCCGTGCGTGCTTTGGGTCGATGAGCTGGAAAAAGTTTTTGCGGGCAGTGGTCCGGATTCCGCCTCGGCTGATGCGGGTGTTTCGTCGCGCTTGCTGGCTGCGTTTCTCTCTTGGATGCAAGATCGGAAAGCTCCCGTGTTCGTCGCTGCCACGTGCAACAATGTGACGGTGCTTCCGCCGGAGCTCATCCGCAAGGGGCGTTTTGATGAGTTGTTCTTTGTCGATCTGCCAACCCAGGCGGAGCGTAAGCAAATATTCTCTATTCAGCTGGCAAAACGGAAACGTAATCCCACCGACTTTGACCTCGATCATCTGGCTGAAGCAGCGAAGGGATATTCGGGAGCGGAAATCGATGCTGCGGTGCAGGGGGCGCTGTACGCGGCATACTCCGAGAAAAAACCGTTGGCGACGCAGTCCCTACTGGATGCGCTGGCGCAAACCGTGCCGCTTTCGACCACGCGAGCAGAGGAGATCGAGGCCATGCGTGAGTGGGCGAGGACGAGGGCTGTTCCCGCGGCAGCAAAGAATACCGAGGCAAAGGCAATCGCTTTGTCTCGCCATTGACTCCCGTCCCGGCGCGGGGTAGGCTTTTAGTAATGGTAGTGAAGTGCCCTTTGGGCATGAGCATCCCGGCCGGTCCCGTCTCTAAGCATAATCCTGTTTTGTCTGCGAAGTGGCTCAAGTGTGCGTATTTCCAGGCCACACATAACTTCGACAAAGAGACTGAATGAAGAAAAGTATCGGAATTAGTCCCAACATCGAAACCCTGTTTGGCACGCGCGATGAGAATGTGCGCCTGTTAGAAGATGGCCTGAACGTCACCATTGATCTGCGCGCGAATGCGATTGACCTTGAAGGTGCTGCCCGTGACGTGGCACGCGCCGAGCAGGTCTTCGCCGATTATGAAAGCCTGCAGCGCTCCGGATACAGCTTCAATAACGGCGACCTGAACAGCATGCTGCGCGTACTCACTGCGGATACGACTGCAACTTTGCGCGGGCTCGCCGACGCCGGACGCCAGCGCTCGCTGGGACGTCGCATGGTGCAACCGAAGAGCGTGAATCAGCGGCGTTACGTCGAGGCGATCGAGAAACATGACATGGTTTTCGGTATTGGCCCGGCGGGTACGGGCAAAACGTATCTTGCCGTGGCTATGGCGATTTCCGCGCTGCTGGCGAAGCGGGTAAACCGAATTATCCTGGCGCGGCCCGCCGTAGAAGCGGGCGAGCGCCTGGGATTTTTACCGGGCACTCTGCAGGACAAGATCGATCCTTACTTGCGTCCGTTGTATGACGCTCTCTATGACATGCTCGACCCGGAAAAGGTCGATCGTTATCTGGAAAAGAATGTTATTGAGATCGCGCCGATCGCATTCATGCGCGGGCGCACCTTGAACGACTCGTTCGTGATTCTCGACGAGGCGCAGAACACCACTTCTGAGCAGATGAAGATGTTCGTTACTCGTCTCGGATTTAACTCCAAGGCGGTTATTACCGGAGACGTCACGCAGATCGATTTGCCCAACACGCGCCGAAGTGGGTTGCTCGAAGCCATCGACATCCTGCAACGAGTGGAGGGCTTGACGTTCGTGCACTTCGACGAATCCGATGTGGTCCGGCATCATCTCGTGCAGCGTATTATCCGCGCCTATGACGAACATAGGACGCACGTCGCCGAGCAGATGTTGCTGCTGGCGGGCGGGAAGAGCTCCGAGACCGGCGGCCCGGGAGCACGAAGCGCCAATGGAAAGAGTTCGGAGATGGCGAATCCAGATGACAGGTCCACCGCTTCAGGACAGTAAGGTCTAGAGACTGGAGGGCTGAACTTTAGCCCTCCTGTATTCTTTTGCGGGGAATCGATTCGCGGCACAGGCGGCCGTACCGAAAACACGATTGAAATTGATAAACACTGAGACAAAGTTGGTTATCTTTCGAAAAAGAATTGCCGGGCTGAGCCGGTCAACGCTCGAACGCTTTGTGCTGCGGGCCAAGCGAGCGGTTCGCCTGCGTGACACGGTAAATGTGTTAGTGACCAACAGCCAGGAGTTGCGCTCTCTCAATCGGCAATTTCGGGGTGCAGACAAAGCCACCGACGTATTGTCGTTTCCTTCGACGCCGGCCACAAACCAGCAGACTAGACGCGTTGCGGGTGAGGTAGCGATCTCCGCTGACATTGCCCGCGATAATGCCAATCTGCTTGAGCATTCCCTGGCGGAAGAAGTAAAAATTCTTGCCCTGCATGGGATCCTTCACCTGGCTGGCTTCGATCACGAGCACGATCACGGTGAGATGGCTCGCAAAGAAAGCCAGTTGCGAAGGCGCTTGAAACTGCCGTCCTCTTTGATTGAGCGCGCGCAAGTCATAACGCGTAGAAAAGGCGGAATCCATGCCTCCAAACACAGGCGGAGGCGCGCATGAATTGGACTGTTGCAATTGCGATGATTCCGCTTTTAGCTTTACTGGCCTTGGCTTCTTATGTGGATCGCGTCTACCAGGAGATCGGAAAATTCCTCTCGCGTGACTTTCAAGACAATATCGACGTCTTCGAGCAAAAGGTCGAGCCGAAGCTGCGGGTGAGCCGCGCCCGCGCATCGCTTTCGATGTCTGTGCTGAAACAGTTGACGACGGCGACGATCTCCTTGCTGGTAGGCTTTGTAGTCTTCGGCGACCAGCGGTGGAGCCTCTACGAAATCCTGCAAGCGGCCATAAGCCTGATCTTGATTGTCATCATTTTCAACCAATTCCTGCCCTTTGTTTTCTTCTCGCGCACCAACGGAGAGTGGCTCATCCGCTGGACGTCGCTGGTGAGAATCTTGATTTACCTCGTCCTACCCGTGACCATCGTTCTGGGATTTCTGCAATCGGTCGCATCGCTCACTCACCAAAACACGCGGGAACAGCCGGAAAGCGCATCCGAGGCCGTGGATGCATTGATTGAAGCGGGTCAGGAAGAAGGCATTATCCAGGAGGGAGACCGCGACCTGATTCAATCCGCCGTGGAGTTTAGCGGCAAGACGGTGCGCGAAGCGATGAAGCCCCGCCCGCAGATTTTTGCCGTGCCGGTGGAAACCACAGTGGAGCAATTCATCGAAATGCTGCGTACCAAGCACTACTCGCGGGTTCCTGTGTACGCGGAGAGCATCCACAACATCAAAGGCATTGTTTATGCGCAGGACGTCTTGCAAGTGCCTGACAGCGAGGCTTCGACGCGAACCCTCGATACGCTGATGCGGCGCGACGTGTATTTCGTGCCCGAGAGCAAATTGGGCAGCGATCTGTTGCGCGAGATGCAGAAAAACAACATACGCATGGCGATCGTGGTGGATGAATACGGCGGCGTGGCTGGACTGGTGACCATCGAAGATCTGGTGGAAGAGATCGTCGGTGAAATCCGCGATGAACACGAGAAACCGGAGATCGTGAGAGAAAATGATCACTCGTTCATCGTTTCCGGCGGAATGGACGTGGACCGCCTTGCCGAACTGTTCGGCACAAAACCTGACGGAAGGGAATCGGCCACAGTTGCAGGTCTTGTAAGTGAACTGGCGGGGCACATTCCAACAAAAGGTGAAACGGTGGATGACGATGGCCTGCGCTTCGAGGTTCTCGAATCGACAGATCGCAAGGTGGAACGGGTGAGGATTACGGCAGTGCAACCGCGCCAGTTGAAGCTGATATGAAGGCAGCTTCTAGCTCCTAGCTCCTAGCTTCTAGCGAGCCCATGCCACATTGTTCGTGTAAACCGGACTCACTTCATCTTTCATGAAATACTGTAAGTGGCAAGTCTGCCGTGCTAGCAGCCAGAAGCTAGTAGCTAGAAGCTTGTTCTTATGGCTTTCCGCTCCGGTTTTGTTTGCATCCTCGGCCGCCCGAACGCGGGCAAGTCCACGCTGCTCAATGCGCTTGTGGGCGAAAAGCTTGCGATTATTTCGCCCAAGCCCCAAACCACGCGCAACCGAATTCAGGGCATCGTCAACCTGCCAAAAAGTAAAGGACAGAGCGGCGCTCAAATCGTGTTGGTCGACACTCCGGGCGTACACAAGCCAGACAGTTCCCTTGGCCGCAAGATGATGGTCGAAGTACGAGAGGCTCTTGAGGGATGCGATGTCGTCCTGCTCATCATGGACGCTACCCGCAAGCTCGATCAGCGCGATGAGTTCGCCATCCAAATGCTGAAGCACTCATCGACGAAAGTGTGTCTTGTGCTTAACAAGGTTGATCTACTGAGGGGAGGGAAAGGCAAGCTGCTGCCCTTGATCGAAGAATACAAAAAGCTGCATCCGTTCCATGCCATTATCCCTATCTCCGCGTTGAAACGGGATGGGCTCGACATCCTGCTGAAGCAAGTCACGGCGGCTCTGCCCGCCGGTCCGCCTTATTTTCCGCCAGATCAGATCACCGACCAGCCGGCACGCTTCATGGCCGCGGAAATCATTCGCGAACGCGTGCTGGTCGAGACCGACGAAGAGCTGCCTTACGCAACCACGGTGATCGTTGATAACTTCGAAGAGGGCGCGAAGTTGACCCGTGTTTCCGCGACTATCTATTGTGAGCGTGAGGGGCAGAAGGGCATCCTGATCGGCAAGAAGGGACAGATGTTGAAACGGATTGGTACCTCGGCGCGACTACAAATCGAGAAAATGATGGGCACGAAAGTTTTCCTTGAACTCTATGTCAAAGTACAGCCGAACTGGCGCGAATCACGTGCCTTTGTCGAAGAACTTGACTGGAGACGGCAATTAGAGCATCTGACTTCTCCCAAGAAAGCTTCTGGAGATTAGTGTTCCTTGGTGAGAATTTACACAGATTTGACAAGTGAATGAGGCCAGATAGAGGAAAATTCCTACGTCTTACCTCTCTCTAGCTGGTGGTCGTATTGAAGATTGACGGATAGAATCATTCTGGAGCCTAAACTAGCTTTTGAACCACCCTTAAACATGCCATCGGCGGATACTTCCCAGCAGCCTCTTCCCGAAAAAGATTTTGACCCTGACAAGCTGAATTTGCTTTTGCGCGTCACGCTTGCCGCCGACCGGAGGGCCGTGGATCCGGTGGTGCAAGAAGTGATGAAGGTGGTCCGTCAGATGAAGGGCATGGATGGCAAGGACGACGCGATTGAATTGGCGTTGCAAGAAGCGTTAGCCAACGCTGTGATTCACGGCGCGAAAGAAGATCACACCAAGACCGTGGAATGCCTGGTAAGCAGCGACGAAGACCGCGGCATACTAATCGTCGTGCGAGATCCGGGAACTGGTTTTACCCCAGAGGCCATCGCCCCATGCACGGTCGGCGAGAATGTTTATTCCAATCACGGGCGTGGAATTTTTCTCATCAACCAGCTCATGGATAAGGTGGAGTTCAGAAAGAACGGCACTGAAATCCACATGGTAAAGCGGTAGCCCATCGATTCGCGGGCGAGCTATTCTTTGGCCGCGATGCCCAGTGTTTTCATCTTGCGGTAGAGATGGCTGCGCTCCAGGCCCAACACTTCGGCGGCGCGGGTTACGTTTCCGTGATTCTCATCCAACTTCTTCAGAATAAAATCGCGCTCGTAGGCGTCCCGCGCCTGGTGTAGCGTGGAAAATTCGTTTTTCGCCGCTCGGCGGTGACCGTCGCGGTGGACCAGCGGCGGCAAATGCTTGCGGTCGAATCGCGTTGTCAAGGGATTCATGATCACAATGCGCTCGATCACATTGCGCAATTCCCGGACATTGCCCGGCCACGAATAACGCATGAGCACCTCGACGGCATCGTCGGTGATTTCGCGCGGACGTCGTCCATAGGTCGCTGCCAATTCCTTCAGGAAGTGCCGCGCAAACAGCGGAATATCTTCCCTCCGGTCGCGCAAGGGAGGCACAAAGAACGGGATGACATTCAGCCGGTAAAACAGGTCCTCACGAAAATTTCCCTTGGCAATTTCCTCTTCCAGATCTTTGTTGGTCGAGGCGATAATGCGCGCGTCCACCATGATCGTTTCGTCGCCGCCTAACGGAACAACGCGCTGTTCCTCGAGCGTGCGTAGAACTTTCGATTGCGTCTTCAGGCTCATATCGCCCACTTCATCGAGAAACAGTGTTCCGCCGCTTGCCTTTTGAAACTTGCCTTCCTTGTCGGTGGCTGCTCCAGGAAACGATCCTTTGTAGTGACCGAAGAGTTCGCTTTCGATGAGATCTTCAGGAATCGCGGCGCAGTTAACCTCAACGAATGTTTCATCTTTGCGCAAGCTCTGCGCATGGATCGCGTGTGCCACCAGCTCTTTCCCTGTGCCCGACTCGCCGTAAATCAGAACCCGGCCGTTGGTTGGCGCCATAAGACCGATCTGCTGCCGCAGCGCCTTCATGGGAATACTATCGCCAACGATGGTGCTCTTAACGTGAAGCTGTTTCTTCAGATCGACATTTTCGTGGCGCAGTTTCTTGGATTCGATTGCATTCTTAACCAGGATGAGTGTCTTGTCGATCGAGAGCGGCTTTTCCAGAAAGTCGTAGGCGCCGAGCTTGGTGGCACGCACGGCGGTCTCGATGGTGCCGTGGCCTGAAATCATGATTACTTCCGGAGGCTCATCCATTTCATGGATCTTCTCGAGCGTCTCCAGGCCGTCGATGCCAGGTAACCAGATGTCCAGCAGCACAACTTCGTAGTTATGCTCGCGGCGAAGCAGTTTGAGACACTCCTCGCCGCTGTCTACCGAAGCAGTCTCGTAACCCTCGTCTGCCAGCACTCCCTCAAGGGATTCGCGAATGCCGGTTTCGTCGTCAACGATGAGAACTTTATGCATGCTGAGCCGTGGCAGTGGTCAGCGCAGGTTCGGGAACGACCGGCAGCTCCACGATGAAGCGCGCTCCGACCGGCTGGTTTTCCTCAATGCGTATCGACCCGTGATGCTCTTCGATGACCCGGCTCACGATCGCCAAGCCGAGGCCAGTTCCGCGTTTTCGGGTGGAGAAATATGGCAGAAAAAGCTTTTCCTTAAGTTCGCGGGTTACGCCATGACCGGTGTCTGCAACGGTGATCTCCACTGCATCGCGACTCGCTACGAGCGAGGTTGAAATTTGCATCTCCCGAACCAGCGTGCCCTGCATGGCCTCCGCAGCATTATCTACCAGATTCGCGACCGCGCGCTTCATGGCTTCCGTATCGGCCATCACCTTGGGTAGGTCTGGAGCGAGCGATTTGTGAAGATCGATACCGTCCAATCTCCCATCGAACATGGAAAGCGCGCTCTCGATGACTTCGTTGATGTCAGCAGGGCCTGGATTGGACGCGGGAAAGCGAGCCAGCGTGGAAAACTCGTCAACCAGTTGACGAACGGTCTGGACGGCGCCGGCAATAGTCTCAGCGCAGGAGCGAACTATTTCCAGCGACGCTTTGTCTGAAGGCGTGGCGCGCTCCAGATGACGCTGAATGCGTTCCGCGGAGAGTGCGATGGGGGTAAGAGGATTCTTAATCTCATGCGCGACCCGGCGCGCCACCTCGCGCCACGCAGCCTGCTTCTGAGCCTTCAGAAGATCGGAGAGGTCTTCGAAGACGATCACGTATCCCGACCGCTCTTCCTGATGGCGCAGAGTTGCGACGGTGACTGCCACATTCAGTGAAGAGCGCTGCAGCGGCATCTCCATCTGGCTGGTGGTCATGCCCATGCGATCGGCGCGGCGCAACAGCGGCTCCAGATCCTGCAGGACTTCCAGCGGAAACACGTCTGCCAATCGTGCACCACGCAGCACATGTTCTCCTTCCGCGTAGCCTTCGGGGTGGAACATGCGCAGAAGCGCTTGATTGGCGTGAGTCACATACCGCCGAGCGTCGAGCGACAACACTCCGGTCGGAATGCTCTCGAGTATGATTTCCATCTGGCGGCGACGCTGATCGAGTTCAGCGTTGGCAGCACTTGCATTCCGGCTGGAGGCCTCAATCTGCCGCCGGCTGGTTTCAAGCTCTTCCGCCATGCGGTTGAAGGAGTGCACCAAGTCCCCAATCTCATCGGCTGCCGTTACGTCAATCCGATAGTCGAGACGGCCGCGCGAAATTTCCTGAGTTGCCTCAGCCAAAGCCGCCAGTGGTCGAGTCACCAATTTCGAGAGAAACAGCGCCAGCCATGTGCTCACGAAGAGCACCATCATCGTCAGCAGCAGTAGCAGGCCCAGGTAGGTGCGGCGTACTAGCCTGCGTTCATGGGCCAGTTCGAAATAACGTTGCTGGCTGCCTTCCAGCTGATTTACGGTTTGTGAGAATGCCTTTGGGAGCGGGATTGCCACCAGGATCACTCCGTCGGTTCCAACCGGCGCACTGCCCAAGGTATAGTCCGTTTGCTCCCACGTAAAGCGTGCAGGTTGGCCCGCAGCCGCCTCTACCAGCGGCAGTCTTGGTTTCAATAGCGACCAAGGCGCGGGCGCATTGAAGCTAGCCTCCGCATTGCCATCCTGCACCGCCACGGCGAATCCCCCCTGCAGGGTTATCTCCTGAGACTGGAATTCGTTCACCACTGGCGAGAATCCGTGTCCCGAGAAAGCGTGTTGCGCATCGGCGGAGGCGGCAATCGCGGACGCTTCGGCATGCGCATTGTGGGCTGCATATTCGCCCAGCAGCGATGCCATGGCGTGAGTATCCGCACGCACCTCCTCCACCGGAGTCGAGAACCACTTGTCAATAGAGCGATTCATCAATCCATAAGAAAACCAATACATCACCATCACTGGGACAAAGGACAGCAGCAGCGCGCCCGCGACCATGCGCGTGCGAAATTTCGAACCCAGCACTCCAAGGCGGCGTTCTGCAAACAACTTTAGGAGATTGCGAAACAGCACGAAGGTCAGCGCTACGAAGAGGAGAAAGATCAGCGCAGAGAGCGCTGCAAAGACGACGATCTGCTGATTATTTCCCGGGCGCAGAAAAGTGAGATCAAACGCGGTCTGGGAAACCAGGATCGCCAGCAGCAGAAAGACTGACATCGCAAGCAGGATGATGTATTGCTTGCGCTTGGAAGTATTCAAGGGTCGAGTTGTAATCGTCTGCCCCACGTGAATCCATTGTCCAAGGCTGCAGCTCAGTGGTACGTTCAGCGAGTGGACTGGAAGCCATTATAGATGCAGATTTGGCTGCTGAAGACGCTTCAGTTGCCGAGAGCACTGCCAAGGTCAATGAGAGGGTAATCGTCCCGCAGAGAGTTCTTCCAATACGGCGCGGTAGGCGGACTTGGGCTGGTACGTTCGATCAAAGGGCAGACCCTGCCCGCGAGTGTGCCGTGAATGGGATCCGATCCACGAGTATTTGTCGGTGAACCCCCAGGTTTGGATCGCCGTGCAGCCCGCGTTCTCTAAACATGCTCGCACGATGCCGCGATAGAGATCCGCCTCACGGGCTAAATCGTCAGGCCGAGACACGCCATTCGCATCGATCGGCAGGGCGACATCAAGTTCGGTAATGTGAACCTGCAACCCCAATGCCGCGAGCCGTGCGATGTTCGCAGAGAGACTTGCGGCAAGGGCTGACGTATCCAACTCGAGCGTGGGTACATGCATCTGCAGCCCCACTCCATTGATGGGAACGCCCCGCGCCTTGAAGTCCTTCATCATTGCGTAAATCGCGTCTGACTTGCGGTTCAATCCTTCACCCTCCGCTTCGTTATAGAAAAGCAACGCATGCGGATCGGCCCTGTGCGCCCACCGAAATACCTGCTCGATGTAAGCTGTGCCCTCTTGCGACAACCCGATGCCAGGTTCGTTGTACCAAATCGAGTTGCGCACATTGCCCTTCTCATCCATGGCTTCGTTAATTACATCCCATGCGAAAACCTGACCCTTGTAATGTTTCATTACTCGCGTGATGTGCTCGTGAAGAAGTCGGGACAAGTCGCGGGAAGTGAAATGCCCCTGCGCCAGCCAATCGGGATTGTCGTGATCCCAGACCAGGCAGTGGCCGCGGACCTTCATCTGATGAATTTGTGCGAAGCGGACTACCTCGTCACCCTGCCTGAAATCGAAGGTGTTAGCATCCGGACGCAGCGCCCGCCACTTCATCGCATCTTCTGGCTCAACCATGCTGAACTCGCGAGCCAGGGTCGATGCGTAGGCAGTCTCGGAAAACAGTGAAGGACGAACCGCGGTGCCGATAAGGACGCCGGCGTCATCTGCCTCACGCCGCAGCGATTGAGCGCAGCACAACGACACCATTGCCACGCCGAGGATTACAGACTGCCAAAAGTTCTTGGACAAGAAGCCTTTCGAGGATTCAACCTTGTCTACTTAGGCTGAGGCAGGAACTTCTGTAAAGGGCATTCGTCACAACGTGCCTGTGATTTTCTGCAGTAATGCTTTCCGACGCCCACGATAAGTCCGTGCATCTCGTTATAGACCTGCGTTAACGCGGTGCGCTTGGCCTTGCTCATCGCGGACGGAGGATGCGCAGCGCCGGGCAGGCCCGCTGCCAAATATTGTTTTCTTGTTTCTTGGGAGTCAGCAACCCACTGCGCAACGGGGAAAAGCGCTCGTTCGAACAACTTCCGAATTTCCTCATAAGGCGCCTTTTCCGGCAGAATGTCGTGGCGAGCGAGTATCCGCCGCGTGTAGGCGTCCACCACAAACACTGGATGGTTTCCCGCATACAACAGAATGGAATCAGCAGTTTCCGGCCCGATGCCATGCAGGTTGAGTAGTTCCTCCCGAAGCAGTGCGGTCGGTGCCGCGAACAATCTTGACAGAGAGCCTCTATATCGTTGGTCCAGAAACGCAACGAACAGTTTCAGCCGATTAGCCTTCTGGCGGAAATAGCCTGCGGGACGAATCAGACGTTCGATTTCAACCAGCGGAGCCTGGCGGATTCCTCTGATGCTCAGCAGCCGTGCATTTCGAAGATTCGTCAAAGCTTTTTCTACGTTCGTCCATGCTGTGTTCTGTGTTAAGTAAGCGCCAATAATCACTTCAAAACGCGATCGCGCCGGCCACCAATGCTGCCGTCCCCATGCACGAAATAAAGTGTGGTAGTGGCTCCGAAGCTGATCTTCTCTAGCGTCGTCCAGCAAGGTTAGCAAGGCCTCATCGTTGAGTGTACGCCGCTGCAAGTTGAGTCATTGTGATCCGCACCGCTCTAGCCCGCTCTTACCGAAGTGCATGTACCACGGCCTGAGATTTGCTTTCTTCTTAGAAAAAAAGTTCATCTGGCGCGGGTTTTGGAGCATGCCCAGCGAAATCTGCAGAAACGCGGCAAGTCCAAGTACTACGGTAACTGGTACGGTAATCGACTTACTGTGACAATTTGTGTCAACGCAACGACGCCGTTCTCTCTCCCACAGCAGGAAACGGTGCTTCGCGTTATTGCTGGTGAGTTGGCCCGGCATAGTTCTATCAGTGGATAGGAGATCGAAGTATGTCTCAACGGCTGGGAGACCTTCTCGTCAAAGAGAAGATCATTACCCCAGAGCAGTTGGAACAAGCGACCAAGGCCCAGAAGGAGCAGAATGTCCGTCTGGGATCTGCCTTGGTGAAGCTCGGCTTCCTCACGGATGAGGACGTCACGAATTTTCTCTCCCGCCAGTACGGTGTCCCGGCCATCAACCTTTCTTATTTCGAAATTGACCCGGCGGTCGTGAAGCTGATTCCGTTTGAAACCGCCAAGCGCTACCAGATTCTTCCCTTAAGCCGCGTGGGCGCGTCGCTCACCATCGCCATGGTCGACCCGACCAACGTCTTTGCGATGGACGATATCAAGTTCATGACCGGCTTCAACATTGAGCCGGTAGTGGCTTCCGAAAGCTCGATCCTGACTGGCATCGACAAATCATACGGCGCGGGCAAAGAAGAAGACCTTGAATCCGTCATGCAGTCGATGACCGAACTGAGTGAAGAGGACGTCGAACTGCAGGCCGAATCCCAGGAAATGGGTCTGTCTGAATTGGAGAAGGCCGCCGACGAAGCGCCGGTGGTCAAGCTGGTGAACGTCATCCTTGGCGACGCGGTGAAGCGAGGAGCCAGCGACATCCACATCGAACCTTACGAAAAAGAGTTCCGCGTGCGCTTCCGTATTGACGGCGTGCTGCAGTCGATTATGTCGCCGCCGATGAAGCTCAAGGATGCGATAACCTCGCGCCTGAAAATCATGGCGAAGCTCGACATCAGCGAAAAGCGACTGCCGCAAGACGGCCGCATCATGCTGAAGATGAATATCGGCGGCCGCAAAAAGCAGCTCGACTTCCGTGTCAGCACCCTGCCCACGCTATGGGGCGAAAAAATCGTGCTCCGCTTACTCGACAAAGAAAACTTACGGCTCGACATGACCAAATTGGGCTTCGAGCCCGAATCCCTGGTCAAGTTCGAGAAGGCCATCCTCAAGCCTTACGGCATGGTGCTGGTCACCGGTCCTACTGGATCAGGAAAAACCAACACTCTTTACTCGTCGATCTCGCGCCTGAACCAGCCCGACACAAATATTATGACGGCGGAAGATCCCGTCGAATTTCAGTTGGGCGGGGTCAATCAGGTGCAGATGAAAGAGCAGATTGGGTTGAATTTTGCGGCTGCTCTGCGTTCCTTCCTGCGTCAGGATCCCAACATTATTCTGGTCGGCGAAATCCGCGACTTCGAAACCGCGGAAATCGCCATCAAGGCCGCGCTTACGGGCCACCTGGTCTTATCTACGCTGCACACCAACGGTGCGCCAGAGACGATTACCCGATTAATGAATATGGGCATTGAACCATTCCTGGTGGCGACATCGGTTCACCTGATCTGCGCCCAGCGGCTGATTCGAAGAATTTGCAAGGAATGCTCGGAGACGGTGGAGGTTCCGGTACAAACCTTGATCGAGGAAGGATTTTCGCCCGAAGAAGCGAAGACCATCAAAATTCAGAAAGGCAAAGGATGCGGGGTTTGCAACAACACGGGATACAAGGGCCGCTGCGGTTTGTACGAGGTCATGGAAGTAGACGATGAAATCAGGGAGTTGGTGCTGGTGGGCGCGTCCGCTGTCGAGTTAAAAAAGAAAGCCATTGAGCGCGGCATGATCACGCTCCGGCGAAGCGGTCTGATCAAAGTGGCGGCAGGCATTACCACTTTGGAAGAAGTTGCCCGCGAGACGATTCACTAATTCGTCATCGAATCAGAAGTTGAGAGATGAAATATCAGGAGTGAGAGGGGATCACGATTATGGGCTTGTCGTTAAGTGACTTGCTGAAAAGAATGCTGGAGATGAATGGCAGCGATCTCCATATCACTACGAATTCGCCGCCCCAGATCCGCGTTCACGGCCATCTCGTGCCGCTGGATCTTCCGCAGATGACGCCGGCCGAGACCAAGCAGTTGGCCTACAGCGTTATGACGGACTCGCAGAAGCATCGCTTCGAAGAAAGCCTTGAACTGGACTTCTCCTTCGGATTGAAAGGACTCGCCCGCTTCCGTGCCAACGTGTTCAACCAGCGCGGTGCCACAGCAGCCGTCTTCCGTCTGATTCCTTTCGAAATCAAATCCTTCAACCAGCTGGGTCTGCCCGCTGTGGTGAGTAAGCTCTGCGACAAGCCGCGTGGTCTGGTGCTGGTCACGGGGCCGACTGGTTCTGGCAAATCCACAACGCTGGCGGCCATGATCGACAAGATCAACAGCGAACGCCACGATCACATCCTCACCATCGAGGACCCGATCGAGTTCGTGCACATGAATAAGAACTGCGTAGTCAACCAGCGTGAACTGCACGCCGATACCAAGAGTTTTTCCGACGCCTTGCGCGCCGCACTTCGCGAGGATCCAGACGTGGTGCTGATCGGCGAAATGCGCGACCTGGAAACGATCGAATCGGCACTGCGCATCGCCGAAACGGGGCACTTGACCTTTGGCACTCTGCACACCAATTCGGCTACCTCCACCATCAACCGCATCATCGACGTGTTTCCTGCACATCAGCAGCCTCAGATTCGCGCCCAGCTTTCGCTGGTACTCGAAGGCATCATGTGCCAAAGCCTTCTGCAAACTATGAGCGGCAAGGGCCGGGCCATGATTATGGAAATCCTTATCCCGAATCCTGCCGTGCGCAATCTGATCCGCGAAGACAAAATTCACCAGGTTTATTCGGCGATGCAGTCGGGACAGGACAAGTTCGGAATGCAGACATTCAACCAAGCCCTGGCCACGGCGTATTTCCAGAAACAGATTTCTCTGGAAGTTGCCTTGCAGCGCTCCAGCAATCAGGACGAACTCCAGGAAATGATTAACCGTGGGGCGGGATTGGTGAACAAGCCCACTACGGCAGGAGCGAGCCTGGCAAGGGGCGCAGCACCGGCCAAGCGATAACAGAGATGAACGGCATCGTGAACGGCGGCTCGCGATGCTCGGCGAAGACTCGATTTGCCGTCGAATTTGACGAATCAGCGACGACACTGAGGAGAGGCTAAGACCATGCCAGTTTTTACATTTTCCGGTAAGGATGCATCCGGGCAAAAGGTTTCCGGGGAGCGCGTGGCACCGAATAAGCAGGCGCTTGGGCAACAATTGCGGCGCGAGCAGATTACAGCCGGTGCAATCCGTGAAAAGGGCAAAGAGTTTGCCATGCCCACCTTCGGAACAACCAAGGTCAAAGTCAAAGACATTGCAATTTTCTTCCGCCAGTTCTCGGTGATGATCGACGCCGGACTGCCACTGGTGCAATGCCTGGAAATTCTGGCTGCCAATCAGGAGAACCAGACCTTCCAGAAAACGCTGACTGGCGTCCGTACCACCGTGGAAGGTGGCGCCACCTTGGCCAATGCGATGCGGGGGTATCCGACCGTTTTCGACGACCTCACCACCAACATGATTGAAGCGGGTGAAACCGGCGGTATTCTGGACGTGATTCTGCAGCGGCTGGCGACCTACGTTGAGAAGGCTGTTCGTCTGAAAGCTGCCGTGAAATCGGCATTGATCTATCCAATCGCAGTCGTCACCCTTGCCACGCTTATTGTCGGCGCGCTGCTGAAATGGGTGGTGCCTATCTTCTCCAATCTTTTTGCTGGATTGGGTGTTGCGTTGCCTCTTCCTACTCGTATCGTGATGGGATTAAGCGCCTTCGTGCAGACTTTCTGGTGGGTCTTCCTGTTGGCCGTCGGAGGCTCAGTCTTCGGCCTGAAGCAAGTTCGCAAGCATCCGAGGGGCCGCTATTACTTCGACAAGACCTTGCTCATGTTGCCGGTTATCGGCACTCTTTTGCGCAAGATCGCGGTGGGGCGCTTTACTCGTACTCTGGGCACTTTGATCACGTCAGGCGTGCCCATACTGGAAGGTTTGGCGATTACGGCCAAGACCTCGGGCAACGCCGTGCTGGAGGAAGCGCTGATGAAAGTACGCAAGGCCATCGAAGAGGGCCGCACCATTGTCGATCCCCTCAAGGAGTGCGGCGTTTTCCCCAACATGGTGACGCAGATGATTGGTGTTGGCGAAGCCACGGGCGCGATGGACAGCATGTTGCAAAAGATCGCCGACTTCTATGAAGAAGAAGTTGACGCAGCCACCAAGGACATGTTGGCGATGCTCGAGCCGCTCATCATTGGCGTGCTCGGGTTTGTGATCGGCGGAATCGTGATTTCGCTCTACATGCCGCTCTTCGCCATGATCGCCAAGTTGGCTGGTTAACAATAGGTGGGCTGGCTGGACGCCGTACGTTTTGGGCCGATACACTTGCCAGCCTTCGCTCGCCATTAGCGGCATTCGTCCGCAGAGGCGCAGGCTGCGATGGAATTCCTTGGAGACCATCTTCAAGATTAGCGGGACTTCATGCAATCGACATTTGACGAGCGGAATTGGCTGGCATGGCTGGTCAAAGTACGGATACTGATCCTGACATTTCTGCTGGGAATCCAATTAGCCGTAACCCAGTTGACGTTCACGCACTTGCCCTTGCGTTTTTTCCTAAGCACGATCCTCTTGTGGTATACCGTCTCGCTCTTCTACGTAGTTCTGCTGTCCTTCTGGCAAGAGTATAGGGTGCAGGCTTCTTTGCAAGTACTCACTGATCTCATCATGGTCAGCCTGCTGGTGCATGAGACAGGAGGCTGGGACAGTTCCTTAAACTTTCTTTATCCGCTGGTCATCATTGTGGCTGGCATTTTGCTTCCGCGTGTCTGGGCACATCTGGTAGCAGCCCTGGCGTTCATTCTTTATGGCACGGTTCTCGAACTGAACTATTACGGGGTCGTGCACTCTTACTGCACGACCCATCCAGAACTGAAGACCCTGCAGGGACTGATTCTCGTCAACCTCTTTGCATTCCTGGCAGTCGCCTATCTCGCGAGCCTGCTGGTCACCAAGTTGCGGCAGGCGCGGGTACAGCTGAAAGATGCCAGTGGAGCGCTCGAAGATCTGCAGATCCTGCATGAAAACATTATTCAGTCGGTCAGCAGTGGATTGATCACTACAGGTCTGGATGGCCGAATCACTCTGGTCAACAACGCTGCACAGAAGCTTCTGGAGCACCCTCTGAACCAGTTGCTGGGAAGACCCGTTGCTGGATTATTTCTCGATCCGCTACCCAATGGAGAATTGCAGGGCCATGCCGAGGTTCGTTTCGATACGCCGGGAACATTTCGAAAGACAGTTCGGGTCAGAGTGGCTGCATTGAACGTCCCGGAGCGCGGCGCGCTCGGCTATGTCTATGCCCTGGACGATCTCACCGAGATCCGGCGACTGGAGCGCGAAGTCCGCATTCAGGACCGTTTGGCCGCTGTGGGTCGGCTGGCCGCGGCCATCGCTCACGAGATTCGCAATCCGCTCACATCCATCGCAGGTTCCGTGAGCATGCTTTCCGGGATACCTGAAATGACTGAGGAGCATCGCCACCTTCTCGACATCGTAACTCGCGAGTCGCAACGGCTGAACGGAATCATCACTGACTTTCTGGCTTACTCCCGCGGCAAACAATATCGTTTCGATAAGGTCGATTTGGTGAGATTGCTGGAGGATGCCCTAACGCTGATGCGTCACCGCATGACCGTAGAATGTACCGGTATCTCGATTGAAAACCGATTTGCCGCCCCGGAAGCGTGGGTCATCGCCGATGGAGACCGAATCAAGCAGGTCTTCTGGAATATTGCGGAGAACGCGGTCCGCGCTATGAAAGAGGGTGGCACTCTGAAGGTAGCGATCGACCGCATCGAAGATGACTGGCAGATTAGTTTTTCAGACACCGGAACTGGAATGACGCCTCAGCAGACGGAGAAAATTTTCGAACCGTTCCAATCGAACTTTGAAGGCGGCACAGGTCTTGGACTCGCCGTGGTGTATCAGATCGTCCAGGCGCACGAAGGCAGAGTGTGGGCGCGATCCAAGGCAGGGCAGGGAACTACCTTTGTCCTCAGGCTACGGCGTCTAGATGCAGAAGGATCCGACGCGCCCAGGTCTGCGACGGACAAATCCGCCGCGGGGATTCCGGCCGGCTCTCACCAGCCCGATAATTTATCCGCCCCCACGCGGCAAGCAGCTGCGCTCGCGGAACTTGCAACTGTGGCGGCAGAAGGGAGGGAACGTGGCTAACATCCTGGTTTGCGACGACGAACGGTCGATCTGTGAAATGCTCGACATCGCCCTGCGCCGCGACGGACACCGTGTCGAGACTGTGCAATCGGGACAGGCGGCGAAAAATAAAATTGATGGCGCACTCTATGATCTGATCATCACTGATATCAAGATGCCAAATATTGATGGCATCGAAGTGCTGCGTCATGCGCATCGCGTCTCGCCCGATTCTCCCGTCATCCTGATCACAGCCGTGGAAGACTATGAGGCCGCGGTGGAAGCGGTAAAAGCCGGAGGGGCCTCGGATTACATTCGCAAGAGTCCTGGCCTGGTCGATGAAATCAGGCTGGCCATCAGCCGGGTGCTCGAAAAACTGGTTCTCAGCAAACAGAACTTCGCACTGCGCCGCGACGCCGCGTCCCACAACTCGCTCGATAACATCATCGGGTCCAGCGCTGCGATGGAAAAACTAAAGCAGACGGTACGCACGGTCGCTTCCACCGCGAGCACGGTCCTGATTCATGGCGAGAGCGGTACGGGAAAAGAGTTGGTCGCACGTGCCGTCCATATCTGTTCCCCGCGCGCCACGGAACCATTCGTGTCGGTAAACTGCGGAGCATTTCCCGAAACTTTGCTCGAGAGTGAACTCTTCGGTTATCTGAAGGGAGCCTTTACCGGCGCCAATCAAAACAAACGCGGGCTCTTTGAAGTGGCTGGCGGCGGCACCATCTTTCTCGACGAAATCAGCGAGATGACGTTGGCCATGCAAGTGAAGCTCCTTCGCGTGCTGCAGGAGCGCACGGTGCGACCCGTCGGTGGAACCAGCGAAATCCCCATTGACGTGCGCGTCATTGCGGCCACCAATCGGGATCTCGACAAAGCCGTCGCCGACAATCTGTTCCGCGAGGATCTTTATTATCGTCTCAACGTGATTCCGATTCGCGTGCCGAATTTGCGTGAGCGCCGTGAAGATATCCCATTGCTGGCGAATCACTTTTTGAAGAAATATGCGGCAGCAGCCAACCGAAGCATCCTGCGCGTCAATAAAATGTCACTCGATGCTCTCTGTGATTACGAATGGCCAGGCAATGTTCGCCAGCTGGAAAACACGGTTGAGCGCGCGGTTGCCTTAGAGATGACCGACGAATTGCACGTTGAACTGCCGGCGGAGCGACCCAAGGCCCGCGCCGCGGCGGCAGGGGCGGGGATTGCCGGGGCGGGGATTAATGGAGGCGTAGCCGAGATCGCGCCAGGCGCTGTGCTTCCCGAGGGTGTGGGGATGGAAGGCTACGTTGCAAACATCGAGCGCGCGCTGCTGCAGAGTGCTCTTGATCGCTCGAATGGAGTGCAAACGAAAGCCGCCGATCTTCTCGGCATCTCCTACCGCTCGTTCCGGCATTTAATGAAGAAGTACGAGTTGTAGAAAGCTTCTAGCTGCTAGCTCCTAGCTTCTAGGCCATCGCAAATAACAGCCAGGAGCTAGCAGCTAGGAGCTGCCTTTCTTCAACTGCTGCTTCCATCCCAGCACGCGCGCCTTGGCGCCCTCAGCCTCAGCCTCTGGAATCATTCCTTTTTTCTGATACAACACCGAAAGACTAGTGTGGGCGAGCACGTCGTCGGGATCTAGTTCTGTAATCTGCCGCGCCACTCCGATCGCCTCGTCGTAGCGCTGCAGATCCTGCAGCGCACGCGCCAGCCCGTGCATGGCCTCGGTAAAGGCCGGGTCGACGGCCAGCGATTCCCGATAGGCAACGACGGCTTCGTCCAGCTTCCCATCCGCCATCAAATCGAGCGCGGCATAGTAGCGGTCTTCGGCCTGCTGGCGGGCATTTGTATCGGACATTGGATGGAGTTCCCTGGCGGAGACAGGATTCTAACACGGAGCGGAGATTACGAAGATTGCGCCCAGTCCTACTTCTGCATTCATAGTTCTAACTTCTGACTTATGATGATGCCATGCGCCACACTCTCCGCTATCTCTGGAACGCTACCAAAGGCCATCGCCTGGCTCCGTGGCGCAGTCCCTATCTTTTGTGGCGCATCGAGACTTACTGCGGCGTTAAGATGACGCAGATCGGTTTTATTGAATTCTGGGAATTTCTGTGGCGGGAGCGGGTCAGTCTGTGGCGATTTCTTAAGTGGACGGGTGAGATGGAGCGCTACGCGCACCCCAAGCCCAAGAGTTAAGCAGTGGCCAGTGGCCAGTGATCAGTGGGCAGTAAAATCCGTGGCCGACAGCTGCCCTGTTTCACTTGAAACTGTTCACTGTTCTAGGCGCTTTGACCAGTGGCGGCGCCTTCGCCGAGGATAATGCTGACGTCACTTCCTTTGCCGGCTCCGGTCAACTGGGCTGCGGCTCCGCGATTGGCAGCGATCTCCAGAAAGCCCATGCTTCCTAAGATACCGACAACCTCGCCCGGGGCGCCCTCGGCGTAGGCACTGTGGATTTCTGTGATCTCCCGGCTGCCCACCACGATCTTGAAGCCTTTGGCACCGAGCTCGAAAAGCATGGGAGCATCTTGTGGCGTGATGTTGGTGATAAGGTTTCCAAAGCGGTCGACCTTCAGCACCACCCCGCGCAGGCGATTTTCATCGACGGCCTTCGGCTTCGGCGCAGTGAACTTTACAAAGTCTTCTACCTCGTCCCCAAACTTGAGCGCATCGACTTCCTTTGCCAGGTACGCGGCCACCGGAGAAAAAATATCGCGAGCATGGAAAGTATTACTGACCGGCTGCAGGAAATAATGGTCGGCGGTAATGTGGCGCACGTGCATGCGCGGTTCGCGCGCGTAGACCAGCGAAAGCACGCCGTTGTCCGGCGCGACGAAATGATATTTGTCGCAAGAGGCGACGATCGGACGCCGCGCCGTCCCTACCCCCGGATCCACAACTACGATGTGTACCGTCCGGTTCGGAAAGTAAGCATAGGCTTGCGAGATGGTGAGCGCTCCATCAAGAACGTCGAAGGCCTGCACGGCGTGGCAGATATCGACGATCTGCGCCTCCGGCACGATATCCAGGATGACACCTTTCATTGCGCCTACAAAATGATCGTTGTTGCCGAAGTCGGTGGTCAGGGTAATAATCGGATGCTGCGCCAAGGTTCCTCACAGGTGGGAGACACAAATCCCCAAAGACTCGAAAGTAATTGCTGGGGACCACAGAGTCAAGGCACGTAGGTAATGAGAACAGTGGCTAGGGATCAGGGATCAGGGGTTAGTGAGCGTCGTAACTTTCACTTACCCCTGACCCCTAACCCCTAACCACTGCTATTGGATGTGAATGTCGCCCGATCCCGTTCGCAGTGTGAGCAAGGGCCCACCCCCGCGGACTTTGCCATTAATCGTCTTGTGGGTCTCGTTCACGCGGCCCTGCACGGTCATCGTGATCGGAGCGTCCACGTCGAGGGTGCCCGAGCTTGTGGAAATATTGGCATCGAAAGCGGCGTCCGCCGGCAAATGGACGCGCACATTCCCCGATCCCGTGCGAATCTCCCACGCGCCCGCCATCGTGCCCTCGGCCGTTATGTCGCCGCTCCCCGCATCCGCGCGAAATGCGCCTTGAATCCCCCGGGCCGTAACATTTCCGGAGCCAGTGTGCAGATCAATATCACCCAATCCAGTTTCCTCGACTTCGATGTCACCGCTGCCCGCGCCTCCGCGCACCGGTCCTGAAATCTCTCGCGCCCGAACATTGCCCGATCCAGTTTGAATATGAATTTCACCGGTGATCTGCTTCAGCCTCACCTCGCCCGATCCACTCTGCACATCGGCGTTGCCGTGAGTGCCTTCAATGGTCTGATCTCCAGAACCAGTGCGGGTGCGGATGGCTGTGTCGGCAGGCACGGTGATTTCATAGTCCACCGAAATATCCCGTGCATTCACGGAATCAATGCGGATGCTGTTGCCATCCTGACGCAGCGGAGGATGCTGTTCAATGTCGCTTACGTCGGCGTGCCGGTTTCCGAACAACCAGTGGTCTCCCACATAGATCTTGCCGCGAACGGAGACCGAGCCGGCGGGCCCAGTGCGCACGGTGATATCTCCCGAGTGTGTTTGCACTTCCAGATCGACGGGACCGCTGACCTGGAACGTCTTCTCGAATTGTTCTTGCGGCGTGGAAGCCGCCGCAAAGCTGGCAGCCAGCAGAACGATTAGCGCGATCGCCGGGTACGAGGCGCGCCTCAAACTCAAAAACGTAGCGGAAATGCGTTGGTCATTCATGTCGAGTAGCTCCATGTCGAGTAGCTCCGTGCAAGGCTTGAAAAGCCGAAGACCGTCAGCCCCTTCGACTTCCCCCTCGGCCTCGCTCGGGGGTTCGGCGAAACAGGGTAGGCTCCGCCTGATAGCCGTCTTATTGCAGCACGACCTGATCGCCTTCCTTCAACCCGCTGAGCACTTCCGTTTTCGCGCCATTCGATATCCCGATGTTGACCGCGATCTTATCTTTGCCGTCCTTCCCCTTCGGATCGGGAATCTCGACGGAAGCCTTCTTGTCCTTATCGTAGAGAATGGCGCCTTCCGGAATCTGCAGCACGTTCTTGTGCTCTTCGAGAATGATTTCCGCGTTCGCGGTCATCTCAGCCTTGAGCTCGCCCCCCGGATTCTGAATCGAAACCCGAACTTCGAATGTGGTGACGTTGTCCTTCTCTACCCCCATCGGAGAAATCTTGGTGACCTTGCCGGTAAAAGTTTTGTCCTTGAACGATTCGACCTTAATGCGTGCCGGCTGTCCGAGATAGACCCTGCCGATGTCGCTCTCGTCGACCTTACCCTTTACGTAGACTTCACTGGTATCGCCGAGCGTCATTACCAGCGTGGCCGAAGAGCCCAGCACCAAGATGGAGCTGACCGCGTCGCCCATTTCCACATCCCGGGAGAGCACGATGCCATCGATTGGAGAAACGATGTCGGTGTAGCTGAGCTGTTCTTCGAGCTGCTTGAGGTTGGCCTGATCTTCCGCAACCTGCGCTTTTGACTGCGCAATCTTCGCCTTCAACACCGTCACTTGCGCCTTGGATACGTTTTGCTTGTTCAACGACATTTCGTAATTCTTCTCGGCATCATCGAGCGCTGACGCGGAAACCACTCCATCTTTCGCCATGCCTACGGCGCGATCATAGGCACGCTTCAGCAGAGGCACATCGGGTCCTTCCGCGTCTACTTTCGCGCGCTCGAAGTCGGCCTGCGAGCTGCTGAGGTTGGCCTCGGCAGCATCCAAAGCCGCGCGCGACTGTGCAACCTGCGCCTCAATCTCCACCTTGTCGAGCTGTGCCAGCAATTGGCCCTTCTTCACCCGATCGCCGTAATCCACCAGCAGCTTTTTAACGATGCCGCTGGCCTTCGATTTCACCTCGACCTTGGTGATGGGTGTCACTTTTCCGGTCGCCACCACGCTCTTGGCGAGGTCGCCCTTTTCCACCTTCGCCAGCTTCGAAGGATCAATCTTGGTGCCGCCACGCGTGGCTGCGAAGACGCCGCCCGCGATTACCAGCACGAGCGCCAACACAACGATCCCCCAGATCACCAGCTTGCGACGTTTCTTCTTGTTATTTCCGTTTCCGTTCACAATCGCCTCCCGAATGCATGTAGGAAATCGAGTCGTTCCTGTGCCGTCATTGTGTTCTACGCAGCCAGAGATGCTTTAGTTCCAGAGATTTAACCCGAGCAGAATGGACTGGTAGCCTAAACCACCTGCCATCTACCCGTTAGACCCTCGCCGCAAAGAAATGGTAGCCCGCCGGAGGGGATTTTTTGGGAGGAATGGGCCCATTTGGCCGAAGCTTGCAAAGTCGAAGTGCAGTGAATATAAGGAGTAAGGGCGAACGCCAGCACGAGCCAAGTCCGCCCAGGTAACGACTTCTTGTTCCCTTTGTCATCTTCACGCCGCAAGTTTCTGAAATCTCTAAGCCAGTCAGCGCTTGTAGTGTCTCTCGAAAATGTATTTGCGATGGCGTGGCCGGGACGCGAGGCAGCGGCCGGAACGGAGAGGCGAGACCAGAAGGTGGATAGCGCCGATCTTGGCGTCAGTTTTCTTAACGTGGCTCGCGAATCGGGACTGAATGCGAAAACCATCTTCGGCGGGGAACACAAAAATAAATATTTGCTCGAAACGACGGGTTGCGGTGTTGCCTTCTACGATTATGACAACGACGGGTGGCTCGACATTTTTCTGGTGAATGGATCGCGACTGGAAGGCTTTCCGCCGGGCAGCGAGCCCACGTCGCACTTGTTCCGCAACAACCGCGATGGCACTTTCACCGACGTGACCGCCAAGGCCGGGGTCGCGCATTCCGGCTGGGGACAAGGGGTTTGCATCGGCGACTACGATAACGACGGCTATGAAGACCTGTTCATTACGTACTACGGCAAGAATGTCCTCTACCACAACAACGGCGATGGGACTTTCACCGATGTTAGCCAGAAGGCGGGAGTCGCGGGCAAGGGAACCCGTTGGAATACCGGCTGCGCTTTTGTTGACTACGATCGCGACGGACGGCTCGATCTTTTTGTCGCAAACTACATCGACATGGATCTGGCGACCGCTCCGGTGCCTGAATCGGGACCTTGTCTATACAAAAGTGTGATGGTGGCCTGCGGCCCGCCGGGGCTGCAAGGCGGGAAGAACATCCTCTACCACAACAATGGAGACGGGACGTTCACTGATGTTTCCGAAGCGGCGGGAATTTTTCGGGCCAGCGGAACCTACGGCCTGGGCGTGCTGACCGCCGATTTCGACAACGATGGCTGGCCGGACATCTATGTCGCGAATGATTCGACCGCGAGCGCTCTCTATCACAACAAGGGCAACGGGACTTTTGAGGATATTGCAATCGAGGCCGGATGCGCGCTGAGTCCCGATGGCAAGCCGCAGGCAGGGATGGGCGTCTCCGCGGGAGATTATGACCTCGACGGCAATCTCGATTTGGTCAAGACCAACTTCGCCGGAGACACGCCTTCGCTTTATCACAACCTGGGTGGCGGCAACTTCGAGGACACGACCTTTACCGCAGGCTTGGGAGCGCATACGCAATTTCTCGGCTGGGGATGCGGTTTCTTCGATTTCGACAACGACGGCTGGCCGGATATTCTCATCTGCAACGGGCATGTCTATCCTGAAGTCGAACAACTGAAAACAGAGGCTGGATATCCGCAACGAAAGCTTTTGTACCGCAATCTGCGCAACGGGCATTTTGCGGATGTTTCTCTGAGCGCGGGTCCCGGGATCTCCGAGCCGGTGGCGGCGCGAGGTTGCGCTTTCGGGGATTTTGACAACGACGGCGACATCGACGTTGTGGTCAATACAGTGAACGACTATCCGCAACTGCTGCGCTGCGATTCCAAGCTGGAGAACAACTGGATCAAGGTGCGCACAATCGGGACAAAGTCCAACCGCAGCGGCATCGGGGCGCGGCTCAAATGCATTGCGCATCTCCCAGGCGAGAGCAAACGGCACCAGCAGATCGATGAAGTCCGCAGCGGCGGCAGCTACATTTCGCAGAGCGACCTGCGCGTACACTTCGGGTTGGGCAAAGCGGAGAAGGTGGACGTGCTGGAAATCCATTGGCCGAGCGGACAGCTCGACACGGTCAAAGACATCAAGGCGAATCAGTTGATTTTTGTGAAAGAAGGCGAGGGGATTTTTCGCAGTACGCAATTTCAGAAGAATTCGAAGCCGGCAAAGTGAAGACGTGCGCAGGACTGATCACGGTTTCTTCGAATCTGCCGGCGTCGCCATACCCGTTCCTTCCTTCAGTGTTTGAATCGTATCCACTTCGAGATTTGAAAATCGTTCCACCAGGCCGCTCGGCCAGCGAATCTCCACCCACTCCATCTTGGTCGCGGATCCCAGGCCGAAGTGTACTCGCATGTCGCTGTTCGAGATGTAGCTTGATCCGCTGCGGACTTCATCGACCAGAGTGCGGATTGCGGTTCTGACCGAAATGCGCGCCCCGATGCCATCGCGGTTCGATTTCGTTCCCACCGTATGAATCGCGATCCAATGATTAGGAGTACGGATCTGATTCACTAACAGACTGGGTGCGGCGTTCATGTTGCTGATGACCGCGGAGAGCTTCCCATCATTCCACAAATCGCCAACCGCCAGCCCGCGCGACGACGCAGGCGTTGTAATGCCCGTTCCTGCCGAGGCGGAGACGTCGCTAAAGGTTCCGTCTCCGTTGTTGTGATAGAGAATCCGCGGTTCTTTGTAGCTGCTGCCCAGGTGCTGGCTGTCAACTTCGGGGTAGACGTGTCCGTTCACGAGCATCAGGTCGGGCCAGCCATCGTTATCGAAATCGAAGAACATCGTGCCCCAGCCGAGATACTGCGTGTATAAGCCGAGTCCAGCGGCTGAGGTCGCATCGGTAAAGGTTCCGTCTCCATTATTGCGATAGAGTGTGGAAGTATCGTCGGAGAAATTGGTCTTGAAAATATCGAGATGGCCGTCGCCGTTATAGTCTCCGATGGTCGATCCCATCCCGGCCTGCTCGCGGCCATCTTCGTTGAAGGCCGCACCCGCCGTGACTGCAACGTCGGTGAATGTTCCATCATGGTTGTTTCGGTAAAGAATGCTGGGGGTGCTGTCGCAGGCCACATAAATGTCGGGCCAGCCATCCTCGTCGAAATCAAGGGTGGAGACGCTGAGCGCGTAGTGCCCGTCGGTGCGGTTGATGTGCGCTTTCGTGGTTACGTCCTCGAATGTGCCATCCCCTTTATTGTGGTAGAGAATATTGTTCGCACCGGGAAGCCCCCGAGGGCCGCACATTACGGGAACACCTTTCCACACACAGGTTGCGCGCTGGCCGGGCGCGGGGGCGGTGGCTAGGTCGAAGTCGACGTAATTGGCAACGATGAGGTCGAGTTTGCCATCGCGGTCGTAGTCGACGAATGCGCAGCCCGATCCCCATGCTTTTCCCGAACCGGCAACGCCAGCTTTTTCCGCAACCTCGGTGAAAACACCACCTTGGTTGTGATAGAGCCGATTCTTTCCGTAGTACGTAACATATAAATCTTCCCAGCCGTCGTTGTCGTAGTCTCCTACGCACACGCCCTGGCCCCAACCCGTTGCGGTAAGTCCAGCTTTCACCGTAACGTCGGTAAACGTTCCATCGTGATTATTGCGGTATAGATGATTGCTCGGAGCGTGGCCTGCAGGGAATCCTTCAAGTCGGGTCCCGTTGACCAGGAAAATGTCGGGCCAGCCATCGTTGTCATAATCAAAAATCGCGACCCCGGTGCCGGTGGTCTCGATGATGTATTTTTTTGTTTCGATACCACCGAAGATGTCCTGCATGGTCAGGCCGGCCTTCTCGGCGACATCGGTGAAATTGGCGAGGGGCTTGACCGGTGGCGGGATCTTGGCTTGCTGCCCCTGTGCGAGGACAACTAGAAACAATAGACCCCAGCTTCGCACAAGTTTAGAAAACCCGCGGTGCAGCGCAATGGAACGAGTGATGTTCGACGGCATGATCAGAAAGTCGTAATTCAAGATGATGTGGTATGACTTCGAATGTTAGGGTGGATGAGTGACGGCGGTCAATGCTGCTAAGGCGTTGGTAGTGGGTCAGTCTGATTTCCACCGGACTACAACTTCCACAATTCCAAGAACGTCCTAGGGCGCAAATATAGCGTGAGAACGCCTGGGGTTGGTGATACGTGTGCCTTGCCGCAAAAGTTGTCACCTACAATGCCCTTGGAAACGATCTCATCTAGCGAGTATTTCAATTCGAGACCGCCCGGCCCCATCTGGTCGTGCTTGAACCGACAATCAAAGTAGTCGTCTGGCCGAACGCGAAGTTCGCGCGGTTCCACACCGGGAATGTCCAATAGAATTTCGCCCTTTGAATCAGCATCTCGCGCAATGGTCCCGTTTTTGCCGAGTCCAATGGTTACTTGTTTATCCCTGATGGGCTTGCCGTTCTTCCCATTCAGGAACCGTATAACAATGCTCGGTGTGCTCTGCACAGGACACAGGATCGTCAATAGTAGAAGCGACAGCGCTATTTGGAGTGGTTTCATCTTTGCTTCTTAGCCTTGGCTAGCGCCTTCAGGATAAGCGCAATGATGCCACGGAATCAGCGCAGACGCGACACCCTGTGGAGATCAGGCTGACCCACTACCGAGGCGTTTTGTCGCGATTCTCCGACCCTAAGACCGGCGCCTGTGCCACGCCGATGTTTGCGTCCGCGCCTCCGTAATAAAACAGATATCGCTCTGCTTGTCGCACCATGCCCTCCACGAACACAACGTTCGGGACCTGACCTACTTTCTCCCATTGTTTTTCGGGAGCGAAGATAGGGATGTTTGTCCGCGAGACTAGGACGCGCGGGTCGTTCCGGTCGAACACCGCGACGCCAGTGCGGTAAACAAGTTTGTCATCCGCGCCGTTGTAGATTAGGAAAATTCCGTTGGGAGTCACGATCGGTGGAGGTCCAGGTTCGGCAACGCGAGAATCGAAATCGCCCTCCCGCACAGGCAATACTGGCACATTTGTCGCTTCCGACCAGTGCAACAGATCCGTAGAAGATGCGAGTCCCATCTGATCTTTGTTGTCCGGAGTTGTCCCGAGAAAGTACATCCAGTATTTGCCGGCAACTTTCTCGGGCACAATCGCTCCTGATTTTGTCCAGCGAACATTCCAGTTTCCTTTGTAGGCGGGAAGGATAACTCCTATTCGTTCCCAGTGGATTAGATCTTGTGAGGTGGCCAGACAGAGTTGTGCATCTTTCTTGTTGTAGCCAGTGTAGGTCAGATAATAGGTGTCATCAAATTGAACCAGCCTGGGATCTTCCACGCCTCCATCTTTTTCGTAGTCTTTTTCGGGAGAGAATACCGGCTCGCTGCGGCGCGTGAAATGGAGTCCGTCTGTACTCTCGGCATAGCCCAGGCGCGAAGTGCCGCCCATGTCTTGAGCGCGATACAGCATTACGATTTTGCCGTCGCGAAGAATTGCAGCAGGGTTAAAGGTGCTAGCGGATTCCCAGCCGTTGCCTTGTCGAGAGATGATAGGACTCTCGCTGGCACGCTGCCATGCGCCGAAAGGCAGATTTGCGCTATCCTGTGAAACCAGCGCCAGCAGTACCGTCAACAGCTTCGTCCAACTCTTGAGATAGATAGAATAGGTCATAGCGATTTTGACCGCGCGGATGTTGGCTGATTGTGCGGCAAAGTTGCCCGCCGACTTTAATGCGTGCCTGCCAATTCTCCGCCAGTTGCATCTTTCTCGCAATCGTCTGCCACACCGCGATTGCCTCGCCCCAAACGAAGCCGGCGAACGGCACAGCGTCGACGGCGTACCAAAGCGGTGTTGCTGCATTTCAACAAGGCGACCTTCCAGCCGCTCGCAATGCCTTCGAGAAGGCTATAAAAGCTAGTCCGCGCAATGCGGACGCTCAGAACATGCTCGGCCAGGTGTTGTTGCAAGAGGGCGAAGTCGATGACGCAATAATCCACTTCCGCACTTTAGTCAAACTTCGGCCTTCCTTGCCGATCGCCCATGCTTACCTTGCGGAGGCGCTGCAATCCAAGGGTCTGCTCGATGACGCCATTACCGAGTTTCGCATTGCCGTACAATTCGCGCCGAAGCAATGGCAAGCTCATCAGGCACTGGGGCGGGCCCTGAGTTTGCAAAACAAAACTGATGACGCAATCGCCGAATTCAAGCAAGCTCTTTTGCTCGCACCGAAAGAAGCTCCGTTGCACGATGAACTCGGATCGCTGTTGGCTCAGGAGGCTAAGTTCGCCGACGCCGAAAGCGAATTCCAGGAAGCCCTGAAACTCAAACCGGACTACGAACCGGCATATTTCCACCTTGGGGCAGCACTCTCCAGGGCGGGCGAGACGAAAAAAGCGCAAGAGATGCTGGACCGTGCGTTGCAACTCGATCCAAAAGACGCGATGGCCTGGTACTACCGCGGGAAAGTGTTTGATGCGGAAGGCAATCGCGATGAGGCTCTGGGGAGCTACGAGCATGCGGTCGAGATCGAACCCAACGCCGCCGCGCTGCAAACACAGTTCGGCCTATTGTTGCAGCGACAAGGCGATCTAGAACGCGCGGCGACCGCCTTCAAAAAAGCGGTTGCGCTCACTCCGGGCGACGCGGAAGCGCACAACAATCTTGCACTCGTACTCCTACAGCGTGGCGAGGCCGACGCTGCCATCAAGGAGTTTCAGGAAGCGATTCGCCTTCATCCCGAGGACGCGGGTTTCCTAGGAAATCTTGGTACCGCTTATCTGCAGAAAACGGATTTCGCCGCCGCCATCCTGCAGTTTCGCGCAGCGTTGAAGGTTGATCCGGAAAACGCGAGTGTGCACCATGATCTCGCGCTGGCACTGAAACTCTCTGACGATCTCCCGGCTGCCATTGCAGAATGGAAGGAAGCGATTCGTCTCGATCCCAAGTTGGCCGATGCCTACTACAGCCTGGGAGTGACTCTGTGGCAGTCCGGCGACTTTCCCGGCGCAGCGGAACAATTGCGGCAAGCGATCCAGATTCAGCCTGACTACGCCGAGGCCGACTACACCCTGGGAACCGTGATGAAGCAGATGAACAAACTGCCGGAGGCGGCCGATGCTCTGCGGCGGGCAATTCGTCTCGATCCCGATTTCGCCGGCGCCCACACCACGTTGGCGGCTGTGCTACGCCAACTTGGCGACAATGCTGGAGCCGCTGCTGAAAGTAAAGCCGGCGCCGAGGTCACCAAACAGAAAACCGATCTGCAGGCGGCCACTTTTGCCACGAACTCCGGCCGCCGTCTGCTCAACGCCGGCGATCTCGACGGAGCGATCTTGCAGTTCCAGGCCGCGCTTCGCGCCATGCCTAGCTACGCCATGGCGCACTATGAGCTGGGATTGGCGCTGAGCCGCAAGGGCCAAAAAGAAGAAGCGACGGACGAGTATCGAAAGGCAGCCGAGCTGGACCCTCACCTTGTTCCGCCGGAGCAGCCAGCTCACTAGTTGGTCTGGAAGAATCGCGGCAGGGGTTACTGGACCCGCCTAGCCGGATCGCTTGCGCACCGTCACCAGGTCGGTAATCACGGGAACGCCATGCGTCACTTTGACATGCAGAAGAGCTTCAAACGGCTTCATGTCTTCCGCTTTCGAGATGCTGAGACGCCGCAATAACTGCGCCAGCGAATCTTCCCGGCACACATATTCCGCTGCCGCCTGTGTGCCGAAAGTTGTGGTACCGGCCAGAATCAGGACCGACCGCGCAGGGTCAATACCTGGCACCAGCGCGATCACAGCATAGTCCTCCGTGGTCGGCTGAGTGGAAAGGCTGGCCAAAAACATCTGCGGCTCACCCGACTGCGGATGGACGTTGAGCACTCCCAGGTCTCCCTTGCGCGCCCCGGAAGCCACCCGCTGAAAAACAAACTCCTGAGTGCCGGGAAGATCGAGCAGGGTGAGGTTTTCGGCCGGAGATCCGACGAAAATAAGGTCATTGTTCTTGGCGTCGTCGAGCGAGAACAGGCTGCCTCGCTTCACGCGAAGCTGTCGGCTGAAGAGCTCGAAGATGCGATCCAGTTGATGGATCGCGAGCACCTCTCCAACCCCGGTGTAGTGATCCAGAATGAACGCTTGCGAATCGGTCGACGGTTTGAAATAGCGCATGCCGGTCTCCGGCCGGCCTACGAAACTCCCGTTGCTGAAAATTACCCAAGGCGCCTGTGGTGCACTGACGAAGCGGCTCCAGAAAACTTGATAGGGAAGCGGAACGAAGGCGTTCGCCCCGGCGCGGATGTGAGGACGACCTGCCAGCAGCAGCGTGCTCGTCAGTAAGGCAGCTACGAGCAAGATTGAGAGCGTTACAGTGGCGATCACCCAACCCCGGCTCGAATCTTGGGCGGTTCTTCGGTCGTCCCCTCCCTCGTTTCTCAGAGGGAGTTCAGTCAACTGGGCAGGTGCAGTTGGAGTGCGGATATGGAACGTAAGAGCGTAGGATCCCTTTGGCAACTCGACAATGACAGCATCGTCCGGCCCTTCGTGGGAGTAATACTCCGCCAGCTTCATGCGCAAGCGTCCAGCCTGCACGCGAACAGCCGAGTCGTTTTGCGGATCGAATCCACCTGATCGCCCCAACACTTCAGTAGCGATCTGGTATTCCTTGAGGGCGACGCCGGGATGATCGAGAGAGTGTTCGGCGAGATAACGAAGGAGCTTACACAGGGATTCCGAACTGTGGAGGCTATGACTATTAATAAGTTTATCTATTTGCTGGAAGCATTGCTCCCGCCCCGCAACGAAACCATGCGTTAAAGCCATGTGACAGGGTTGTAACCTGATGCTGTATGTTACTGCAGTTTAAGTACTTTACACCGGTAACGGTATAAAACCTAATGAAACTTTTGCCAATAATGCTTTTGTACTAGGACTTGCAGGCTACACATCACCACCACTCTGTTCTGGGTTGGGGCCCAGGAGGAAGTTCCCATGAAGAGATCAGCGTTCGCGGCTACGGCAATTTTTGCGCTTCTCTGCGGTGTTTGGACGCTGAATGCATCCGGGCAGGCAGTCTTCGGCAGCGTTATTGGTACGGTCACAGACCCTTCCGGGGCTGCCGTCGCCAATGCGAAGGTGACAGTTGTCGATCAGCGCAAAGGTACGACTGACCAGACGACGACTAACGAAAGCGGTAACTATACTGTCACCCACTTGATCCCCGACCCTTACACCGTGCGCATTGAAGGGGCAGGGTTCAAGACCCTCGAATTCAAGGACGTGGAGTTGTCGGCGGACACAGACGCACGCGTCGACGGCCAGTTTCAAGTCGGTTCAACCAGCGAGCAGGTAGAGGTCACGGCCGAGTCCCCGCAGCTGAAGACTGATCGCGCGGACGTTTCCATCGAGTTCAATGAGAAGTATGTGGAAGACTTGCCCATCGCCAACCGCAACTTCACCTCCCTCGAACTGCTCTCACCCGGCACCCAAAAGATGGTGGGCTGGAGCCATGCGGTCACCGAAAATCCGCAAGGCAGCCAGCAGATATTTGTGAACGGTCAACACTTCAGTGGTACGGCCTACGAACTGGACGGAACGGACAATCAAGATCCAATCCTCGGAATCATCGTGGTAAATCCTAATTTGGATGCGATTCAGGAAACCAAGGTGACCCTCGGCGACTACGATGCGGAATTTGGCAAGGCGGTCGCCGGCGTGGTGACGGTTCAGACCAAGTCTGGAAGTAATGATTTTCACGGGGAAGGATTCTGGTTCCGGCGCACGGATGCGACCGAAGCGCGCGATCCATTTACGCAGTTTGCTCCGAATCCGATTACTGGAAAGTTCATCCCAGCGGATAAGTGGCAGGAATTTGGCGGAACATTTGGCGGACCGGTCATTAAGAACAAGCTCTTCTTTTTCGGTGACTACCAAGGACAAAGGGAATCGAACGGAACGACCAACGAAATCACGGTGCCCACCACAACAGTGAGCTCAACCTGTAATCCGGCGACGAATAAGACCGGCTTCTGCGACCTCAGCCAGTATCTGACTTCCAGCGAACCAGGTGGCGGCCAAGCTTACAACCCACTTTCGGGAATCCTCACAGGCACGGGAGCCGGAACCGGCCGCACGAAATACGCGAACAACCAGATTCCCATCGGCCAGATTTCCCCGCAAGCGGGAAAGATCCTGGCGCTGTTTCCGGCGCCGAACGTACCGGGCGGAAGCATTACCAACAACTTCATAGCTTCTGGCAGCGGTCAATATACTCAGAACAGTTTCGACACCCGAGTCGACTACACGGCTTCCCCGACGGTGAACGTTTTTGGGCGATTCAGCTATGACAAGTTCCACGTCGAAGGCTTGGGATCATACGGTGCACTAGGAGGCATTGGATTTGGCCCAGGCGGCTTGGCGGGCGGATCCGACACGCACAATTACAGTTTGGCATCTGGCGTGACCAAGACCTTCAGCTCTTCTCTGCTCGCAGATTTTCGGTTTGGCTACTTTAAATATAATCCCCATACTTTCAAGCCAGACACCGGCACGACGCCCATGACCTCGTTTGGCATTCCCAACGCCAATCTTACGGGACCGGAAGCCGGGATTACCTCGGGTCTGGGCGGGTTCATCTTTGACCAGACGCCCTCATCGTCGTCGGCCAGCAGCAACAACAGCATCCCAGTCGTTAGCTGGGGGGATGGGTTGGGTGTGGGACGTTGTAACTGCCCTCTGATCGAGAGCGAGCAGCAGTTTCAGTGGGTCACCAACTGGACCAAGATACACGGAAACCATCAATTCAAGTTCGGCGCGGATGTGCGCTATGCGATGAATCTGCGTGTTCCGAGCGACGCCAACCGAGTCGGCGATTACACCTTCAGCCAACAAACAACGTCAGATGGCGGAACCGGCGGATTGGACTGGGCGAGCTTCCTACTCGGGGATGTCAAACAGATGAGCCGTTATGTCAGCCCCAACGTGAGCGCGGCGGAGCGGCAGCATCGCATGTTCTACTATGGGCAGGATACTTGGCGCATCAGTCCCAAGCTGACCTTGAACTACGGTCTTCGTTGGGAAGTTTATTTCCCTGAATATGTGAACGGGAAGGATCAGGGCGGGTTCGCCAACCTGGAGCAGGGTGTAACCCGCATTGCTGGCGAAGGTCCCTACGGGCTCAACGGGAACATCGACAATGATTGGCATTATTTTGCTCCGCGCTTGGGTTTTGCTTACGAAGTCAACCCGAAAACCGTAGTTCGCATGGGTTACGGGCGCAGCTACGACATGGGTGTGTTTGGCTCCAACTTCGGCCATACGGTCACGCAAACTCTGCCGGTTCTGGCGGCTCAGTTGGCGCAAAACGCTGTCCCGTATCTCCCCGCGTTCACGCTGACGCAAGGACCGCCAATCTTCACCTTCCCGGCCATTCCCTCGAACGGGATATTCCCGGTGGCTGGGCCGCAATGTTACCAAGGCTCGCTTATCATTAACGGGGCCAACACGCAGAACTGTGTGCAGCCTCACATCCGTCCCACCTTCCAAAGGCTGCCTGAATTGGATGCATGGAACGCTACCGTTCAGCGGCAGGTAACGAATACCGTATCTGTAGAAGCGGCTTACATCGGAAACAAAGGCACGCACGTCTTCGCCGGAGATGGGCCGACCTACAACATCAACACACCCTCGGTTGTCGGTTTCGCGCAAGGTGTGCCGCAGGCATACCGCCGGCCCCTTTTCAATCGATATACCTATACGGGCTTCCCTGACCCGACGAATACCCCAGCCCTGGAACCGGGAGCGCCCAATCAGGCGCCGGGCATATTGCAGTGCTGCTCGACCGACCAGGGAAACTATCTTGGAAACGATGCCAGCAGCATCTACAACGCATTCCAACTGAAGGTCGAAAAACGATTTGCGAAGGGTCTGCAGTTCCTGTCGCATTACACTTTTGCGCACGCGGACAAGTACGACAACAACTACTACGACATCAGCCACACCATTTCGTATGGCCCGGATGACGAGGTTCGAAATCACCTTTGGGTAAACAATTTTGTATACGAGCTTCCTTTTGGAAGAGGACATACGTTTGCCGGAAGCGCCGGCCGTGCGGAGGATCTGATTATTGGCGGTTGGCAGATCACGGGCACAACCACATGGGGCAGCGGCTTGCCCTGGACGCCCAGCTTTAGCGCCTGCGGCACCGACGAGGACGTGGGAATCTGCCGCCCCAATAAAGGATCGGGGCCATTCCACATTGGCGCCGGATCTTTGATCACCAATAATGGCTCGCCATATGTTCAATTCTTCACGCCGCTCTCCACTCCAGTCGGCAGCAGCGGACCCTTTACTGATCCGGGCATTGGAAATCTGGGCAATGTCGGAGTTTGGAGCTATCGCGGGCCGCGTGCCTTCTTTGGCGACGCGTCGATCTCAAAGGATTTCGCCCTTTGGGAACGCCTGAAACTGCAGTTCCGGATGGATGCATTCAACATCTTTAACCATCCAGTTTTGGGCTTCAACAACAACCAGGGCAATACCTGCATCGACTGCTCGGGCAACACCAGCAGTGCGGGGCGGGTAACGAACATCGAGGCGGATTCGTCGCCGGGCGCCCCTGGGGGCATGCGCCAACTGCAGTTCGCATTGAAACTGATCTTCTAACGGACGAGATGCGCTTCTCCCAGAGGGAGTCCTTCGGGACTCCCTCTTTCTATTCGCATGCTTTTATTCGAATACAATGAGACAGATTGAGACGCAGGGGACAGGTGATTTACTGGGAATGGCTGTTCATGCGCGTCGCGGCGGTAACAATCGTCCTGGCAATATTTTTGACCGCCGCCCTCGCGGCGCAGGATTCGATGGCGAAGCAGATTCGGCACGCGCCTGATACTGGCGCTGACCGAAACGGCTATGTCGGCAACGAAGCTTGCGCTCGCTGCCATGCCGCTATCTACGAGTCTTACCAGCGCACCGCGATGGCTCACGCGAGTGGACGTGCGATCGATGCTCTCACCCCGGCCGAATTCACGCACAAGGAATCGGGGGTGCACTATCGCATCTATAGCGAGGCGGGACGCGCCTGGTTGAGTTTTGATCGTCCCGGTACAGATCGTGCAAATACGGATCGTCCAAGTACGGATCGTCCTAATACGGATCGGACCAATGCGGATCCTCCCCGAGATTCCGTGGTGCAGGGCAAGCGGGAGCTTCTTTACTTTATCGGCTCAGGGCGGCGTGGCAGAACGTACCTCTTCGAAACCGATGGCTTCCTATTTGAGTCGCCAATAAACTGGTACACAAACAAACAGATGTGGGATATGGCTCCGGCGTACCAGTCGGCGCGCGAGATTCCACTGAATCTTCCTGCGTACTCCAGTTGTCTGCATTGCCATGTCAGCGGAATGCGGCCGCCGCTGCGAGGCACAGAGAACCGTTACCCAGATCCCGCGTTCACTCAGAATGGGGTGAGCTGCGAACGCTGCCATGGCCCGGGCGCGGTGCATGCTGCGGCAGGAGGGACTGGTGATGCGACGATGGTCAATGCGACGATGGTCAATGCGGCGATCGTCAATCCCGTGAAGTTGTCACCGGCTCGCCGCGATGAGGTATGCATGCAATGCCATCTCGAGGGCAAAGTTGCGATCGAGCGTGCAGGACGTCATGTTTACGAATATCGGCCAGGCGATGCGCTCTCCGATTACATTCGCTACTTCGTGCTGGTCGGATCGCAAAAGTCCTCTGCTGCGCTTTCTCTGGGCGCGGTGAGCCAGGTGGAAGCGCTGGCGCAAAGCCAGTGCAAGAAGAAATCGGGTGACGCGATGTCTTGCATGAGCTGTCATGATCCGCACCAGTCACCATCCGCGGAGGATCGTGTGGCTTACTACCGCAGCAAATGTCTGGCGTGCCATGGTACGGCATTCGCCAGCAAACATCATTCAGACAATCCCGATTGCACCGGCTGCCACATGCCAGCTTCACTTAGCGCGGACGTAGCGCACACGCAGGTGACCGATCACCGCATTCCGCGCCGGCCTCAAGTCTCGCCGCAATTTCTTCAAGATCGGGCTTCGCCATCTTCCATGCCCCAGCTCGTTCCATTCCCTGGCGTCGACAAGGCGGATACGGATGAGGATGAGCGCGACCTTGCCTTGGCTTGGGCTTCGCTAGCCGAAGGCGGTATGACAGATGCGGAGCCTGAAGCGCGTAATCAACTTGTGAAGGCAATCAAACAATCGCCGCACGATCCGGCGCTTCTATCGTCGTTGGGATACATTGAACAGAAGCGAGGAGCAACAGAGCGCGCCCGTGAACTCTACAAGCAGGCTCTGGCCATTGATCGTGATCTGATCGACGCCGAGACTAACCTCGGGGTCATCGAAGCACAAGGCGGACAAGTGAACAACGCGATTAACTTGTGGCTTTCCGCGTTTCAGAATGCGCCGTACAGAAGCAGTATCGGACTCAACCTGGGCCGTGCGTATTGCGCTGAGGGAAAAGTCAACGAGGCTCGGACTTATACGCTTCGCGTGCTGGAGTTTAATCCGGACCTGGCGGCGGCTAAACAAATGTTCCAGCAACTTAGCAAGGCGCCGGCAAGCTGCGGCCCCGGCCAGCGCTAGAATTTCCACTTTTGGCGCAAGGAAACAATTTCGAAAGCGAAAATGGTTTTTATGATCAGAGGTCGGTCAGCCATCGGGGCGTGCAGCTTGAGCGCGGTGATTCTGATGCTCTGTCTCGGGCGGGCAAGTCTGGTACAAGCCCAAAGTGCGTTCGATCTCGAGGGAAAATCTGTCAACCCGCTCAGTGCCTCCCCCGGCAAGATCGTCGTCTTAGTCTTTTTGCGCCGCGATTGTCCTATCTCTAGCCGCTATGCCCCGGTAATTCAGAAAATAAGCGTGGAGCACGAGCGCGAAGCAAATTTCTGGCTGGTGTTTCCCGACAAGGCAGAGACGTCCCCCGAGATTCGCAAATACCTGCTGGATTACTCATACCGGTTGCCGGCGCTACGCGATCCCGACCATGTGCTGGTGAAACTTGGGCAAGCGGAGATCACTCCAGAAGTGGCGGTGTTCGACACCAATCGCCACCTCGTTTATCACGGGCGCATTGATGACTGGTATGTGGAGTTTGGCCGATCGCGTCCCGCGCCAACGACGCACGAATTGAACGACGCGATCGAGGCGGCGTTAAACGGCAAGCCGCCGGCACGTAGCGTAGTTAAGGGAGTGGGATGCTACATCTCGGACCTGGAGTGAATTTCTCGTGGCCAACGCCCGCAAAGTGGCCACCGGCACTGCTTCTGGGATTGTGTGCTCTTCTGCCGGCGTTTGCAGGAAGATTTCCCCATCCTGCGAAGGCAGCGAATGCGAGCGAGCGGCAGGTAACCTTCAATCATGACATCGCTCCCATCATTTTCCACTCCTGCGCCAGTTGTCACCGTCCGGGTGAGGCCGCTCCATTTTCTCTGCTGACATATGAAGACGTGAAGAAACACGCACGGCAGATTGCGGAGGTCACGCGCACGCACAATATGCCTCCGTGGCTGCCTGCGCCACAGGATCTGAAGTTTGCCGACGAAATGCGGCTGCCGGATGCACAGATCGCGCTGATCCAGAGATGGGTGGACGGGGGCGCAGTGGTAGGGGCTGCGTTGGATCTGCCTCCGCAGCCGAAATTCGTCGAGGGCTGGCAACTGGGCACTCCCGACTTGATTCTTACGGCGGCGGAGCCGCTGATTCTTCCCCCACAAGGAACCGATACCTATTGGAATTTTATCTTCCCTATTCCCATTCGGGAGACGCGTTGGGTAAAAGCAATTGAGATCCGCCCCGGCGACAAGCGCTACGTACATCACGCCAACATTCTGGTCGACCGGGCTGGATCGTTGCGCAACCGGGAAGCGGCACCGGGAGCGGGGTTTGGGGGGATGGAGATCAGAATCGAATCCCAGGTCTTCGATCCTGACAGTCACCTGCTTTTCTGGAAGCCGGGAACTGTGCCCTATGTTGAGCCGGAGGGCATGGCGCTGCGTCTGGACAAAGGCGCCGACCTTATCCTCAACACGCACCTGCAACCCTCCGGGAAGCCGGAAGTGATTCAGCCGAGTATCGGTCTCTACTTCACTTCGAAACCTGCGACCAAGCTGCCCATGTTGCTGCAGCTTGAGAATGACGCCAAGCTCGATATTCCGGCGGGAGAAAAGGATTTTGAAGTTACTGACGAATTTACGTTGCCCATCGACGTTGACTTGCTAGCAATTTATCCGCACGCGCACTACCTGGGAAAAGAGATCCAGGCCTTTGCCACGTTACCCGACGGTTCGCGAGAGACGCTGATCCATATTCCACGCTGGAATTTAAGCTGGCAAGCGGTTTACCGATACCAGCAGCCGGTCTTGTTGCCCAAGGGCACGGCCGTCACGCTTCGGTACGTGTACGACAACTCCGAGGAGAACCCGTTAAACCCGAATCAGCCGCCGGTGCGAGTGAGGGCTGGCAATCGATCGAGTGACGAGATGTGCCACCTTTGGCTGCAAGTGCTGCCCGTGAATTACGCTGCTCAGGGCGACCCGCGGATGGTCCTGCAAGAGGCGTTGGCGCGGCATAACGTGGAGAAGAATCCCGGCGATTTTGAAGCCCACTACAATCTCGCTGCCATGCTGCAGGCCAGAGGAGAGCTGGACAATGCCACGCGAGAATATGCGATGGCATTGCGCCTGCGTCCCGACGATGCTGCTGCGAATAACGCCATGGGAACAGCGTTGCTGGCGCGGGGGCAAGGCGATGAGGCTGCGCCTTATCTGAGGGCAGCACTGAAAACGCGTCCTGATTATTTCGACGCGCACTACAATCTTGGCAATTTGCTGGCCTTACGGGGCGATTTTGAAGGCGCATCGCAGCAATTCAGCATGGCCCTGCGAACGCAGCCGGACGACGCGAACGCGGAGGCGAATCTGGGAAGTGCTCTTGCAGAAATGGGGAAGTTCGCCGAGGCGAAATCACACCTCGAGCGGGCGCTGCAGATCGATCCTAATCACTCCCTCGCGAAGGAAAATCTGGAAGAGCTGCAACGAGAGATGAATCAGCGCTGAGGCTCATGACTTGGAGTAGCGTCGCAATTTACAAGAAAACAAATCTCGCACTATTATTCAGGAAATAAAATCATGCAGAGTCCGATTGTGCGGCTGATGTGGCTTGCGGCGTTCTTGATTTGGATGATCTCCATTTGGATGATCTCCGGGATTACCTTAGCGCAGCAAGCTCCGGATGCGCCTTCGACGCGGCTATCGCAAGCTGCTCCTGATTTCTCGTCTGCACGGAAGTTGATGCAGCAGGGCAAGATCGATGAAGCGATTGCCGACTTGCAATCCATCCAGGCCAGCAACCCTGGGGCTAAGGGCGTGGACATGGAACTCGGCACCGCTCACTACAAGAAGAGCGATTATCCTAAAGCTATTGAATATTTGAAAAGGGCTTTGGGAAGCGATCCCAACAACGGAGAGGCTGTCCAGCTCCTTGGCCTTTCTTATTACTTAGGCGGGCATCCTGCAGACGCGATTCCGCTGCTCGATAAAGTGCAGGGCTGGTATCCGCGGGCGAATGTGGACGCGGCTTACATTCTGGGCATTTGTTACATCCAGACGAAGGATTATCCTCATGCGCGCGCCGCGTTCGCGCAAATGTTCGATGTGCCGGCAGAATCGGCCGCAGCCTACCTTTTTACCGCGCGCATGCTGTTGCGACAGGAGTTCGACCCAGTCGCGGAAGAATACGCACAAAAGGCCGCGAGCCTTGATCCCCAGCTTCCCCTGGTACATTTTCTTTTGGGCGAACTGTATCTTTACAAGTCGAGAATCCCCGAGTCCGTTGTCGAGTTTCAAAAGGAAATTGCGATCAATCCGGGCAATGCTGCCACGTACTACAAGCTTGCCGATGCTTATTCTCGCTTGCAGAAGTTCGAAGAGGCGGAGAGGCTTCTGCAGCGCTCGATTTGGCTGGACGCAACTTCCACGGGTCCCTATATTTTGATGGGAAAAGTTCTGGAGAAAAAAGGGGAATTCGAGTTGGCGGTGCGTGCGCTGCAAAGGGCGGCGGCGATGGATCCGAATAATTCAATCACCCATCACCTGCTGGGCCAGACGTATCGCGACATGGGGAAAAAGGAAGAAGCGGAGAGCGAGTTGAAGCTGGCGGAAGAACTGCAGACGAAACAAGATTCGCATCCCTAGCGAGTATGTCGGATGTGAAGTGCGATCGCGCAAGACTGGGTTACTTAAACTCGGGTTACTTAGACTCCGATATTGGTTGGTCTTGCTCTTTCTCGAGGCGAGCGACCATCTCCTTGGGCAGCGCATGCAACAATTCCAGGAACGCCGCGTTCGTCCAGCCGAAACCGACCACGTTCGCCTGGTAGCCCAGTTGGACGTGTGCTTCCGAGGAACGAGTGATCACGTTGTACTTCTCATGAATGTTTCGGTCGCGCCGGAAATTTTCCGCGACCATCGAGAGAAACTCATACGAGATGCGGTCCGCATCGGCGTTGTAGCCATAGCGCCGCAGGCCCTCGATCGCCAGCATTTGGATGTTGCCCCAGCCGTAAGGAAGATCCCATTGCGCGCCCGTCTCTTGCGTGCTCATCGCAATGCCACCAGGCTTTTCCAATGCGGAAAGATTTTTCAGCACGGCCCTGGCTTGCTCGGGGGTAGCAAGCCCTGCCCACAAGGGATAAAAAGTAGAGGCGTAAATGTACGACGATCGCTGGCTGGTCAGAAAGTCGTAATCGAAAAACATCCCCTGCTGTGGATTCCAAAGATAGTGCGTGATCAACTTCTTGCGTTCTTCGGCTTTTTTGCTCCACCACGCGGCATCGGCGCCATGGCCCAACCAGCGGCTGATTTGTTCCAGGTCTTTCTCCGTTTTATAGAGCAGACTGTTGAGGCACACGGCGGCGTAGTGATGCGTTGCCGCCCCAAATGGTCCGAATCGGAAGCTAACGTCGAAGCCAGACTCTCGCATCGAACGGTCGCCCTTATAGTAGTCGGGACTCAGCTTGAACTCGCGCGCCTTATCGCACGCCGGTGTGTCCATGGTGGTGGCGGCGTCGCAGACTTGCAGGGCATAGCGCGCGCCAGCAGTGGGCAATTTAGCTGTCGGAAGACTTTCGAGAATGTAGTCGTCCGCCTGGGCCGGATGAAAAAAGAAATATGTGGCCACCTTGCGGTAGAAGCCAGTTTCATCCTGCACGGCTTCTGCGGGAGGGCCTTCGCCGAAGTCGTAGTAGCGCGACAGACCCGTGTCTCCCGCCAAGTGGGGAACGACGTTCCACATCGTGTAGTCTTCGACGACATCGGCGTATGCCTTCTGCAGCCAGGTGTTGTCGGCATGACCACTTTGTTGCATCGCCGTATAAACATCGACGAACATTGAACTCAGAAAAGGAGGCTGGGAGCGGGTCAGATAGTACGTTCGATTAGCGTTGAGCATTGCGCCATAATGCTCAACCTCGAAAAAAAAGTTATCCACCATGCCACGCGCGAGTTCGACGCGCCCGGCGCGTAACAAGCCTCGAATGATGAAATAACTGTCCCACCCGTACATTTCGTTGAACCGTCCGCCGGGCACGACATATTTGTTCTCGAGATAGAGCAATCCTTGTGGCTGAAACGTGCTGGTGTCAAACTCACCCAGCCTTTTTATCTCTTTTGGCAGATGCTCGATCTGGACATTGCAATCGGCGGCCAGCTTGCGCACCGCGGACGGTTCCGGAAAGTTTGCAGGCAAGTACAACACCGGCGGCGTTTTTAGCTTGGGGTCGACCACGCTTTGGCACTCAGTCATGGAGCGGGTCAACGTATCCCACGCCGAGGAGATGTAGCTGAGAATCGGCTTGAGGCCCTGCTCTTGCGGAGCGTTCGCAGACTGCGGTTCCTGCGCTGGAGATAACATTGCGCAGCCGAACGCGAGGAGAAGAAAAACGCAGACGGCTTGGGACGAACGACGGCGAAGAATCGTCGAAATTTGCGTAATCATGAGCTTGCGAATCAATGGTTTGCTAATCAACGGTTCGCTAATCTTAGTCGGACTCGTAAGCGCTTCCAAATGAATTCTTTCGAGTGATCGGTTCGGCTTGCTTTGAGACTTTCGGGATATCAGGGCCGTCCCTGCCTTGGTCCATTCTTGCCGCGGTGGTGATAAACTCCTTCCCGTAAATGCCGTCCTATTGCGAAAAACCGCCGGTCGCTTCACTCGCCCGCTGGGTCGAGTGCGTATGGCGGCTCGAGAGCGACACCGCCGTGAGTGGGCATCGAGTTCCACCGGATGGATGTCTCGACATCGTTTACGATCGCAAACACGGCTTGCGCGCCATCGGCACTATGACGCAGGAACAGCGCTTCGATTTTCCAGAAGGTGTCTGCATAGCCGGCATCCGTTTTCGGCCCGGTATGGCCGGGACGTTCCTCGGGGTATCGCCGGCGGAACTGACCGACGGCGCGGCACCGCTAGAAGATTTATGGGATCGTCGTGCACACGAGTTGAAGGTCAAACTAGAGGAAGCAAGATCGATTCAGGACGCCATGCGGATTCTGCTTAGTAGCCTGCCCATGCCAGGGCCAGCGCCCAATCCTGTACAGAAGGCCATCGAGGCGATTGCGGCCGCCAACGGAAATGCCGACTTGGACAGCGTGGCACGTCAGGCAAACTTGAGCCCGCGCCAGTTTCGGCGGCGCTGTCTGGAAGAGAGTGGGCTTGGCCCGAAACATCTGTGCCGCGTGCTTCGTTTTCGCCACGCCTGCCGGATCGCCCGTGCCGTGAGTCAGCTGAAAATGGATCAGCTGAATATAGGTCAGCGGAATGTGGATCAGCGGAATATGGGTCAGCGCAACATGGATCGGCTGAATTGGTCTGCCATCGCGCTGGAAGCCGAATATTTTGACCAGGCGCACTTTATCCGTGATTTCCGCCTCTTCACGGGGCTTACTCCCATGGCCGTTTTTTCCAATACTCGACAACGAGGGTCTTCTAGCATCGAAGCATGAAAATCACAGCCGTTCTCATCGTCGAGGAGATCGAGAAGCCGCTACCATTCTGGATCGACCGAATGGGCTTCTCCAAAACCGTCGAAGTGCCGGAGGGGGATCGTCTCGGTTTTGTCATCCTCGTGCGCGAGGGGGCGGAACTCATGCTGCAAACCGTCGCCAGCGTCCGCAAAGATGCCCCTCAGTTTGCGCCGAAAGCCCTTTCCAGCAGCGTTGGCTTGTTTATTGAAGTCGAGGATTTCGCCGACATTTTGAAGCGGCTCGAAGGCTATCAGATTGCCCTGCCCGAGCGCGTCACGTTTTACGGTATGCGCGAAATCGGAGTCCACGAACCAAGTGGCCATACGGTGGTATTCGCGGCCCGCACCTCTTCCTGATGCGCCAGGTATATCGCAATAAAGGTATATCGCAATAACCTGATGCCCCGAAAAATATGGCTTCGCACTTGCGGCCAGTGCGAAGCCATTTCCAGATCGGTCCGTGTCAGACGCAATGCTCGCCACGCATCTGATGTCTTTGTACTCCGACTATTGCGGGGGAGCCTGTCCATCCCCGTGATGGCCCTGCCACTGTTCGTGCTTGCTTTGCATCGCGTCGAACTTCTGTTGCTGGTTCGAATCCAGAAGTGCGCGGATCTGGTCGTTGGATGCTTTGTGAATCTCCATCATTTTGGAATGACGATCCGCCTGCGGGGTCGAGGAATCCGATCGCAAGCTTTGCATTTGCGATTGTTCCGACTTCAAAATGTCCAGGACTTTGGATTGCTGGTCTGAAGTCAGATTCAAGTGTTTGGTGAGCATCTCGGTCCGCTTCGCCGGATCCATGTGGCCGCGTCCCCCGTGTTCGGGCGCCCCAGCCGGTGCAGACTGCTGATCGGTAGTGCCACTATCTTGTGCGATAGCAGAAGGCGTGACGGTATAGACAAGACCAGCCAGCATCAGCGCGAGCAGGCAATGTTTGAGCATGATATTTCCTCCTAAAGAACTTTCAAGTTGGTCCAAAGTATTAACAAGATTATGAGCGCATAGTTGTGAGGACGTGGCGACTTTTACGAATCTTTACGCAGTTAGGGATCACGCCGGGAAAAGCAGGCGCCGCGTGAAATAGATAAAATTTTACAGTTGCTCCGAGACGATCGGGCTATCATCCCATCACGGGCGCCCCCCGGTAGAAAGCGAGCGCAGGTGAGGGACAAGTGGTCGATTGTCGCGGCGTGCAAGGGGGTGCTCCGTCTCTTGCTCACCTGCTTGCTTTTGTTGGCTGCCCCTGCTCAGACCTCTCAAACCCAAACCCAGACCGAAACCCAAACCGCAACCCAGACCGCAACAACGATTGGAACAATTCACGGCGTGATCAAGTCCGGCAACATGCCTATTCCGGGTGCAGCCGTTTCCGTTACCTTCGAATCCTCAGCCGATAAGACCACTACCTGGACCGATGTGACTGGCAGTTATTCCGTGGCAGTCGCGGCATATGGCTCCTACACGATTGCCGTACAGATGTTCGCGTTTGCGAACAAAACGCAGCAGGTTGTGGTCGACGCCTCTCATCAAAATGCACAAGTGAATTTTGATTTGATGCTTCTATCGCGCTCTCAGCAGGCGAATCCCCAGCCCCGAAGGCCTGGCGGGCCTGCCACGGGTCAACGCGGATTTCAAAGTCTCTCGGCAATGCAGAGCATGGGTGGTCAAGAAGCGGGCGGCAATTCGATGAACGATGTTGTGCCCTCCGGCATGCCCGTTCCAGGGATCGATCCCAACAGTGCAACCGAGTCGATCGCCATTTCCGGCAACACCTCGAATCCATTGAACGCGATGAGTGGAAACGAACTCGAGCAGCGCATCAATGATGCCCGCCAGCAGGGCGGCGGTTTCGGGGCGCCGGGAGGATTCGGCGGCGGCCAAGGGGGTTTCGGCGGGGGAGGTGGGGGCGGGGGCGCGATGACAATCGTCGGACGCCGAGGCTTTGACATTAATCATCCGCATGGGTCCATCTACTACGGAGTGGGCGATTCTGCGCTCAATGCTGCACCGTATTCGCTAGTGGGCGAACCTGCGACGCAGCCAGGATATCTGCAGAACAGCTTCGGAGGCAGCATTGGCGGACCGCTGAACATTCCTAAGATTTATCACGGCGGTGCTAAGACTTTTTTCTTCGCCAATTACAACGGCAAGCGTGGGGAAAATCCTTTCGAACAGTTCTCGACCGTGCCCACTCTGCTGGAGCGGCAAGGGAACTTCTCGCAGACAGGGGTGGAAATTTACAATCCCGCGACGAAGACTCCGTTCCCGAACAACACAATCTCGCAAATTAATCGGGTTGCGGCGGGATTGTTGGCGTACATCCCTCAACCGAATCTGCCCGGAGACCGTCAGAATTTTCATTTCGTAACTTCGGCGAACAACGACACTGATGACCTGAATGTGCGCGTGAACCACACCTTTGGCGCTGCGCCAATGCGCGGACGCCGCAGCGGAGGCCGGAACGCTCCGCGCAACAGTCTCACACTCGGCTTCCACTACCACGCCGCGAGTTCTACCATTACGAATCCATTTCCGAGTGTCGGCGGGAACACGGGCGTCCGAAGTTTTGATGTGCCTGTTTCCTATGTGCGAAGCATTGGCAAGCTTACCAACAGCGTTCGCTTCGACTTCAATCGCAGCCGGACGCGAACGCAGAATCTGTATGCGTTCAATGACGACATTACCCGCGCATTGGGAATCAGCGGCGTGTCGCAGAATCCGTTTGACTGGGGCCTGCCCAATCTTTCCTTTACCAACTTTGCCAGCCTTCAGGATACGACTCCGCAGCTTTTGCGGAACCAGACATACACATTTTCCGACTATGTTGTGTGGACTCATGGCAAGAACTCATGGCGTTGGGGTGGAGACTTCCGGCGCGTGCAACTCAACACCGAAACCGACAGCAACGCGCGCGGCTCGTTCATCTTCACCGGCCTCAATACTTCCGAATTGAACGCAGCCGGCCAGCCTGTGCTGGGGACGGGATACGACTTTGCCGACTTCTTGCTGGGATTGCCGCAGCAGACCTCGGTTCAGTTTGGGCAGGACAACTACCACTTCCACGGCAACTACTGGGATCTTTATCTGCAGGACGAATGGAAGATGCGCGGCAATCTAACGCTGAACCTCGGTGTTCGTTACGAATATGTCTCGCCGCTCACGGAAGAAAATAATCGGCTGGCGAACCTTGATCTCGCACCCGGAGTATTGCAGTGCAGTATAAACTGCAGCACGATTCTGAATCCTGCTTCGGTTCCACCGCCAGTGGCCCTGGTGTTGGCCGGACAGACCGGACCTTATAGCGGCCGCCTGCCCGCCAGTCTGGTGCGGCCTGACCGCAGGAATTTTGCGCCGCGAATCGGTTTCGCCTGGAAGCCGTTTTCCAAAACCGTGGTGCGCGGCGGATACGGCATCAACTACAACACCGGAGCCTATCAGGGAATCGTGCAACAGTTGGCCTTCCAGCCTCCATTCTCGACAGCGGAGACCAACATCCAGACCGCTTCCGGAGACCTCACGCTGCAGAACGGTTTTCCGCCGCCCTCTGCGAATGGCATCACCAATAATTACGCAGTGAATCCGAATTACCGGCTGGGTTATGTGCAGATTCGCAATCTGGATATTCAACAGCAGATTCGGCCCACGCTGCTGCTAAATATCGACTACAGCGGAACCAAAGGCACGGACCTCGATATTCTCGAAGCACCCAACCGGACGGCAACTGACATTCGGATTCCGAATGTGCAGGCGTTCACGTATGAAAATTCCGTTGCCGACTCGGAAGCGAATGCAGCTTCGATACGCCTGCGCAAGCGGCTGGCGAAAGGCTTCTCCGTCGGTGGGACTTACACGTTTTCAAAGTCGATCGACGATGCATCATCCATCGGAGCGGGAGCAACATCGGGCGCCAGCACTCGGGGTTTAGGAGCTGGAGGCACCGGGGCCAGCGGCGGAGGTGGGGGAGGTGCTGGCTCATCTGGCAGCAGCGCAGCCAACGTAGCGCAGAATGCGTTCGACCTTTCGGCGGAGCGTGGGCTCTCAAGCTTTAACCAGACACACAAATTCACTGCAGATTATTTGTTGGAGCTTCCATTCGGACACGACAAGCGCTGGCTCACCGGCAATACTCCGCTGCGTGCGATTTTTGGCGACTGGCAGTGGAGCGGAGACTGGACTATCGCCTCTGGACTTCCCTTTACGCCGCGCCTGATTGGAAACTTTACGGACGTGAATCGCGGCACCAACGGTACGCTTCGTCCTGATGTGGTTCCGGGACAATCGATTAGCATTTCCAATCCCTCGATTCAGAGGTGGTTCAATACCGCGGCATTTTTCGCGCCCCCGGCGGGACAATTTGGCGATGCACGTCGCAACAGCATCATCGGGCCCGGAAGTACAGTCTTTGACATGGCCTTCACCAAGGTTGTGCCGCTGAAGGAGTCGCGTGTGCTGGAGTTGCGGGCGCAGGCCACAAACGTTTTTAACATTCCGAATTACTCTTCGATCGATACGAGCGTTACTTCACCAACGTTTGGGCGGGTTACGGCGGTTGGCGCGATGCGGCAGATTACGATGACTGCGCGCTTCCGCTTTTGAGGGAAATTTTATGGCTTCGAACCGACAAGCTCGCGGAGTTCTGGCAGCATTGCTCGCGCTGTTGCCTTCCTGGTTGCCGTCGCAAGAGCAGGCGGAGTACACCTTTCGCGTGCAAAGCGATCTGGTGCTGGTGAATGTGACAGTCCGAGACAAGAACGGAAACTTTGTCCGCCACCTCAAAGCGGAAGATTTCACAATTCTTGAGGATAACAAGCCGCAGAAGGTGATCTCCTTCGATGTGGAAAACATTGACGCGGTAGCGAACCAGGACGTGGCTCAGACGAAACCGCTGACCGGCGCAGCACCATCACAGCCGGCAAATCCGGCAGCTGCAACTTCTGTTACGAATGGGGCGGATCAATTTAAGGATCGCCGCCTCATCGTTCTATTCTTCGATCTCTCCGCGATGGAACCAGACGAGATCGATCGCGCAGTCACATCTGCTGAGCACTATGTCGAAACACAGATGGCCCCAGCAGACATCGTCTCCATCGTTTCTCTCGGCAGTTCGTTGTTGGTGAATCAGGATTTCACTTCCGATCACGAGTTGCTTAAGAAACAGATTCAGGCTTTCGGCGAGGGCAGCGGCCAAGGCTACGAAGAAGGCACCACCGGCACGACCGAAGGCACTCCGGATACCGGGCAGCCATTCACTGCGGACGATACGGAATACAACATCTTCAATACCGACCGGCGGCTGGAGGCGCTACGTTCAGTCGCGGAGAAACTATCTCATCTGCAGCAGAAAAAGTCGCTGATTTATTTCTCCAGCGGGATGGACCGCACGGGAATCGAAAACCAGGCAGAATTGCGGGCAGCCACGAACGCAGCCGTGCGCTCCAATTTAGCGATCTACACCATGGACCTGCGCGAACTGCAGGCGCTCGTCCCCGGCGGAGAGGCGCAAAACGCCAGCATGCGCGGCACTTCCGTTTATTCCGGGCAGTCCATGATTAATGCCTTGAACTCCAACTTTACGACCCAGGAAACGCTGGTCACGCTGGCCAGCGACACGGGCGGACGAGCCTTCCTCGATTCCAATGATTTCAGCCAGGTCTTCAAGGGAGTGCAGCAGGATACGTCGACCTACTATCTTCTGGGCTATCGCAGCAGCAATCCCGCCAAGGATGGGCGCTATCGGCGCATAGCGGTAAAGGTTAACGTCCCCGGTGTGAAGATCGACTACCGGCGGGGTTACTACGCGCCCGCGGATTATCAGCACTCCACCAAGGAAGATAAAGAACTTCAATTACAGGAAGAACTCGCCTCCGAACTTCCCGCCACAGATTTGCCGTTGTATCTCGGCGCTGCCTACTTTCGCATGGAGACCAACAAGTTTTTCATTCCGATTTCGCTGGTGGTGCCGGGTTCGCAGATTCCCTTCACCCGCAGCAGTGACCGCGACAAGGCGACTTTGGATATCATCGGAGTTGTGCTCGACGGCGAGCATCATCCGGTGACGAGAATTCGCGACACGGTCAAGCTCGCGATTGATACTTCGTCGGAAGTGCAGAAAAAGAACGTGCAGTATGACACCGGAGTAAGCCTGCCTCCGGGCAAATATCACCTCAAGTTCGTGGTGCGCGAAAACCAAACTGGACTCATGGGCTCGTTTGAAACCGACATCGATGTCCCAGATCTGAAGTCGCTGCCGCTGAAGATGAGTTCGATTGTGCTCGCCAGCCAATTGCAACCCGCGAAGAAAAGTTCGACTGCAAATCCTCTGGTTCGCGACGGCTCGGAAATCATTCCAAACGTTACCCACGTTTTTTCTTCCGCTCAGCACCTGCGCCTTTATTACGAGGTTTACGACCCGGGCCGGTCGATTGCGCCACAACCCTCAGAAGTCGGCTCTGCCAAAGCCGGCATCCGCCTGCTCACGAACGTAGCCTTGTTCAGCGGAAAAGCCAAAGTCTTCGAAAGCTCGCAGGTTGAACTTACGGAGTTAAATGCCCGGGACCGCAAGGCCGGAGTTTTCCAGTTAGATCTGCCACTCTCCACTCTAAAGCCAGGTTTTTACACTTGCCAGGTCAATGTCATCGATGACGCAGCCGGCCTTTTTCTTTTCCCGAGACTTGCGCTGCTGATTCGACCCGAAAAACTCACTGCCGCTCACTAGGATTTCGCGGCCGTGCACACGGCACTGCGGGCGTCTCCCCCCTTGTCTATAAGTGAGGATGACATTTGTCACGCCACTCCCGTGATGGATGGCACTGGTGCATCTCTTGCTCTTCCGCGATGATTCCATCACTGGGCGGCGGGAAGCGAATTCAATTCCCATTTGCAGAACACCACACGCCTGGGAGGTAATGAAGATGATCGCAATGGCGGAGCAAATCGAAATCTCGCAAAAGGGGACCCAAGCCGCGGATTCGAAGCTGATTGTAGCCAGTCTCGAGGGCGTGAAGAAAAATTACGGCGACGTCCAGGCCCTGCGCGGGGTGGATTTTCGAGTGCGCGCAGGAGAGGTTGTGGCTTTGCTGGGCCCCAACGGCGCGGGCAAAACGACCGCGCTAAAGCTATTGCTGGGATTGATGCAGCCCAACCACGGCAGGGTGCGGGTATTCGGCGGCGATCCGACGAACCCTGAAAACCGGATGCGCACGGGTGCGATGTTGCAGGTCGGCAAGGTGCCCGAGACTCTGCGCGTCCGCGAGCACATCGATCTGTTTTCGAGCTATTACGCGAAACCGATGCCGCTTGACGAAGTGCTCGCCGCGGCGGGCCTGGAAAAGTTGGGAAACCGTAAGTTCGGCGATCTTTCCGGCGGGCAGCGGCAGCGAACCTTGTTTGCCCTGGCAATCTGTGGCGATGCGGATCTCTTGTTTCTCGACGAGCCCACCGTCGGGCTTGATGTCGAAGCTCGCCGTACTCTCTGGGATGAAATTCGCCGTCTGGTCGAGCGGGGAAAAACCGTCCTGCTGACCACACACTATCTACAAGAGGCCGACGCTCTGGCTGATCGTATCGCGGTAATCAACCAGGGCGAAATCATCGCCGAAGGTACGCCGTCGGAGATCAAAGCGCAGACCAGTGGCAAGCGCATCCGCTGCATCACGACGCTCAGCTTGACGAACTTGCTTCAGATTCCCGGTGTGACGGATGCCCGCCAAGATCGTGAAGCGATGGAAATCCACGCACGCGAGGCTGAACCTGTGGTGCGAGCGTTGCTGGCACGCGACTCTTCACTCTCGGGTCTGGAAATTACGAGCGCGGGTTTGGAAGAAGCGTTCCTGGCTCTTACTCAGAACAACGGCGAAAACACAAATCGCCAGAACCAATTCACCATTGCTATGTCATGCGCCCTGACACGCGTTGACGAAGCGGAGAAAGCGAGGACACTATGAGCTCTGCAGCGGCAGTTCTAAATAGCACTCAGATCCAGCGCTCCCCCAGCCACACCGTCAACATCTATCTGAAGGAGGCGAAGTATGAATTCCTGAAATACCTTCGCCTGCGCGTATATACCGCGTCCGTGATCAGTTTTCCGCTGATGTTTTACGTGTTGTTCGGTTTGGTGCTGAATTCGAAGGAGTCGATCGGAGGCACCCACGTTCCCACGTATTTGATTGCCACCTACGGCACGTTCGGAGTGATGGGCGCATCGCTATTTGGAACAGCGTCTGGCCTCGCCTCCGACCGTGGCCTGGGATGGCTGCAGGTGAAGCGCGCCAGCCCCATGCCGCCGTTCGCCTATTTTGCGGCCAAAGTGATCCTCAGCATGATTTTCAGTGCCACGGTCGTATTGTTGCTCCTGGCGCTGGGTATCGGTTTCGGCGGAGTGCGCATGCCGCTGGCAGAAATGGCAAAACTATTTGGAACACTCGTAGCCGGATCGCTCCCTTTCTCCGCCATGGGTTTGGCGATTGGTTACTTCGCTGGACCAAACTCAGCGCCCGCCGCGATCAATCTGATCTATCTACCGCTGTCATTTTGCAGCGGGTTGTGGGTGCCCTACATGTTTCTACCCAAGTTCGTGCGGCAGATCGCACTCGCGCTTCCGCCCTTTCACTTGTCGCAGCTTGCCCTCGGAACCGTGGGCGCAGGATTACATCAGTCAGCGGCGACACACTGGGAGGTTTTACTCGGCTTCACCCTGATCTGCCTGGGAGTGGCGCGCATCGGCTTCCAGCGGGACCAGGGAAAGCTTTACGGCTGAACTGCGTTCCGGCAAATCATGGTTTTTGTGCCGCATGGATTGCACCCCGTCGGGAGAAAGGTGAGTACCTTATGAGCGCAGATTCGAGGAAAGGATACGGATCGACACTGGCCCTGATCGTTCTCGGCGTGCTCGCGCTCTACGGTGGCGTACAGTGGCTGATGATATTGATACCGGCTGCGTTTCTGGTCTGGTACGCCGCGACCCGCGCTAATCTTAGAAGAAGCCGGAGTTGACGCATCTCGATCATGAACGATAATGATGGACGATAATAAAGGGCGATGCTGATTGGCGATGTGTTCTGGACAGACCGTCATTCCGCTTTGAGAATCGGAAATCGCGCTGGGGGCGCGATAGCCACATGAGACTGGTTCCCAAGAATAGTGAATACACCTGGGCGTGCTATTCCGTCTTGTATTTCGGCTTTTTCTTTCTCGACCCCATCGAAAGCCATGCCAGCGCGAGGGTATGGTTCTTCACTTTGTTAGGGACGGCCGCTTTCTTACTCCTATATTTCGGCTTGTTTTGGGTGAGCTGTCGTCAAGGCCTGCTGCACCTCGCGGCGATGCTGGCGCTGGGCGCCGCTTTCGCCAAGTACAACGGCGGGGCCACGACCTTCTTCATCTTCGCCGCGGCTTGCGGACCCTTTGTTGTGGACAATGAAGCCGACGGATTTAAGGTTTTGGCTGTGGTTGAAGCCGCCGGGTTTCTCACGTGGTGGGCGTTCCATCTCAACGGTTGGTTCCTCCTGTTCTCGAATGGCCTTGCTTTCATAATTGGGATCAGCAATATTCATTTTGCCCAGCGTAACCGCACCAACAAGAAACTGCTTCGCGCGCAGGAAGAAATCGAGCACCTCGCCAAAGTTGCCGAGCGCGAGCGCATTGCGCGCGATCTGCACGATGTTCTCGGGCACACTTTGTCGGTCATCACCCTGAAGTCGGAGCTGGCAAGCAAGCTGATCGATCGCGATCCTCAAAGGGCAGGACAGGAAATCGGCGAAGTCGAGCGAATCTCGCGGCAGGCTCTCGCCGAGGTTCGCGATGCGATTCGCGGATATCGCTCTCAAGGCCTTGTAGCAGAGTTGGCACAAGCCAAGACCACGCTGGAAACCGCGGGCCTTGTCGTTCAATGCGACGCTGCAACAACAGTCAAACTCCCCGCGGTGCAGGAGAGCGTGCTTTCCCTGGCTGTTCGCGAAGCCGTTACCAATGTTCTGAGACATGCGCAGGCCCGCACCTGCCGCATGCGCCTCGAGCAGCAGAACGGTTCCTGCCGCCTCGAAATTCAGGACGACGGTCTCGGCGGGGCCAGCGGCGAAGGCAACGGATTGCGCGGCATGCGCGAACGAGTCGAAATGCTGGGAGGCACGTTGCATCGCGGCACCGAAGCCGGCACAACTCTGACCATCACTCTGCCTCTGAAAGAACTGGCGGTGAAGGTCGAGGGCAACCAGATTTGAATCCCTCCCTCAAAGAAAGCCGTAAGACCATCCGCGTGGTTCTGGCGGAGGATCAGGGCATGGTGTTAGGCGCTCTAGCCGCCCTGCTCGAAATCGAGGGCGACATTTCTGTGACCGCACAGGCGCGCAACGGAAAAGAAGCGCTCGAGGCTGTCCTTACACACAAACCCGACGTGTTCATCACCGACATTGAAATGCCGCACATGAGCGGTCTTGACGTTGCTGCGGAGTTGAAACGGCGACGGACTGGGACCCGCGTCGTCATCGTCACAACCTTTGCCCGTGCGGGATATCTGCGCCGTGCACTCGAAGCAGGCGCCTCAGGATACCTGCTGAAAGACATGCGTGCCGAAGAACTCGCCGATGCAGTGCGCCGCGTTCATCAGGGGTTGCGTGTTATTCATCCGGAGTTGGCGATCGAAGCTTGGGGAGAAATGGACCCGCTCACCGATCGCGAACGGCAGGTTTTGCGTCTCGCTGGCGAAGGCATGGCCAGCGGCGATATCGCCAGTGAGTTGCGCCTTTCCGAGGGCACCGTTCGGAATTATCTTTCTGAAGCGATCAGCAAGTTGGGTGCCAGCAATCGCGTCGAGGCGGCACGGATCGCGCGTGCGAAAGGCTGGCTGTAGCGAGTGTTAGTTTTTGTGCATGGCAACGAAAAGCCAGTAACCCTGTTATGAAGCAGGGTGGTCGCAGGTGGTACTTGCTGCAAAGGCAGTCACAGTGCCTTCCCGTTTCCCGTGAAGATTAAGCCTTCATCACTCTCTTTCCTACTTATGCTATAATGTAAGGCATGAAAGATGAATGTGCTACATTTACGTCCAAGGGCCAACTTGTGATCCCTGCGGCGCTGCGCCGCAAGCATGGAATCGAGGTGGGAACGAAGGTTAAGTTACTGGAGGATCAATTTGGCCGCATCGTCATTCAGCCCATCACTGAAGAGTACGTCGATCGTGTCATGGGCTTCCTGGCAGGCGGGCCGGATTTGCTGGCATCTTGGGAGAAAGACCATCGCAGAAAAGGTAAGCGGGGCAAATGAAAGCGTACGTGCTTGATGCCAGCGCGCTGTTCGCTTTTCTCCAACGCAGGGGAGACGCTCTGAAAGTTAACGAACTTGTGAAAGAAGCGATTCGGGGACGATCCCATGTGTTGATGTCGGCAGTCAACTATGGGGAAGTGTACGGCACGATTCTCCGCGAAGGTGGGCCGGAACAAGCCCGAGTGGCCCTGGATGTGATTGCTCCTCTACCGATTGAAGTGCTAGACGTAACGCCTAACAGGGCCCGCCAAGCCGCCGACCTCAAGGTTAAGTACAAGCTTTATTTCGCAGACAGCTTTGCCGCTTCACTAGCGCTCGAACACAAGGCTACTCTGGTGACTAGCGATACCGATTTTCGCAGGCTGGGACATAGCTTTCCAGTGCTTTGGCTGAAGGCTTGAGGTCTTATCCCGCGAGTGGGCTTCTTTTAACTCGACGGCGTTCCACTAAATACCAGGTTCGCTCGCGACGATTCGTCTTGTCCTGAGTCGTTGGGGTTATGCGTGTTAAACTTCCGCCTCAATCGACCTCAGGGGGGTTCTCGTGTTCCGACCAGAGCTTGGATGGATTTTGTCGTTTGCATTGTCTGTCGCTGGATTGTCCGTCGCTGCGATTGCGCAAAGTCCGGATATTCCGGAGGCCGGCTCCGTCGAGGCAATCGCCGCAGCTACGACCGATACGCATTACGTTTCACCTTGGGTCTCGTACATTCCTCAATCCGATACCGTGCAGTCTCCTGAGAAATTCCTAGGCCGCATCATGGGCGCACCAGGAGAACTGTTGGGCACGGAGAAAACCTATGCCTATGCCCGAGCATTGGCGGCGTCGAGCCCGCGCGTTCGCGTATTCACGATTGGGCATAGCGAGGAAGGGCGCGAGATCCTAATGCTCGCCATTGCAGACGAGGCTGGTATCCGCGATCTTGATCGACTGAAAGCCGCCACTGCAGCCTTGGCAGATCCGCGCCGAACCGGCCAGGCCGAAGCCGACAAAATAATCCAAAGCTCCCGCCCGATTTACTACTTCAACGCAGCGCTGCATTCCGATGAGACCGGCTCAACCGAAGCGATGCTCGAACTCGCATACCGGCTCGCCGTTTCCGAGCAGCCCATGATTCGGCGCACCCGCGAACAGCTCGTCGTGTTGATCAATCCTATTTCCAATCCCGACGGCCGGGACAAAATGGTCGATTGGTTCTATCGCTATCTCAAAGGTAAGACTGACCGGGCAACGTTGCCGCGGCAATCGCCACCGTACTGGTCGAAGTACACCTTCGTGGACATTAATCGCGATACCCACCAGCAAACTCACGAGACCACAAAAGCTGTACACCGCATGTTTCACGAGTGGCATCCCACGGTGGTTCACGACTTGCACGAGGGCTCGCCTTTGATGATGACCTGGAACGGCACCGGTCCCTATAACCCCAACATTGACCCCATCACTTATAGCGAGTTTCTTGAACTCAGCTTTCACGAAGTAGAAGTGATGACGGCCATGGGCATGCCTGGAGTTTCGACGTGGAATTTTGGGGAGGCGTTTGCTCATTTGTATCTCGACTCCGTGGCCATGAATCACAACAGTATTGGACGCGGCTATGAAACCTTCGGCAATGGCAGCGCCGAGACCGAGCAGCGATCGATCTCGCCTTCGTCAGCAACGATGGAGTGGTACCGGCCGCTGCCTGCTCCGCGGGAGGTCACATGGTCGGCTCGCGACAATCTCAACTACCAGGAGACGGGCGCTCTTGCGGCGCTCGACGAATCGGCAAGCCATTCCAAAGAAATGCTGCGCAACTTCCACCAGAAGTCCTGGGATTCCTGGCAGAAAGGGCTTACGCAGCCTCCCTATGCCTTTCTCATTCCGGAAAATCAAGGAGACCCGGCGCGTGTGGCACAGATGGTAGAACGGCTCATGGGCCAGCAAATCGAAGTCGCACGCGCGCAGACTGCAATTCAGATCAAGGAAGGAAATTTTCCGGCGGGAACCTACGTCGTCCGCCTGGATCAGCCGTACCGCAACTACGCTGTCGATCTGCTCACACCGCAGCACTATCCGAAGGATGGTGAAGCGCCGTACGATGATGTTTCGTGGGAGCTACCCGCGCACTATCACTTGCAAGCGATACCTACAGGCGACGTATCGATCCGCAGCGCTACGTTGGGCAAGCTCACGGAGCCGCCGCACGTTGCTGGACGGGTGAGCGGAACAGGTCCCGTTTATTTGCTGAAAGATACCGGCCAGGAATCGTTTCTCGCCGCTCGTTATCGTCTGGCTAATTTCGAAATTCAAATTGCCGAACGTGAATTCGAGGAGGGCGGCGAGGAGTTTCCAGCGGGTTCGTGGATTCTTGCCCGCCAAGCGGGATTGCCCAAAGCCATTCAGTCGACCGCGGCGGAGCTGGGCCTCGACTTCACGCAAGTTGCGACTGCACCGGACGTCCCGAAACACCAGGCGCAAGCACCGCGCATCGGTGTATGGGTTCCGTGGGCTGACACCGACTCGATCGGATGGATCCGCTACTCGCTCGATCAGCGCAAAGTACCGTACACATATTTGCGGGACGAAGATATTCGCGGCGGAAATCTGCGCTCGCGCATCGATATCCTGCTTTACGGGCACGTCGATCTCGAACTTGCCGAGCAGATTGAAGGTCTTCCGAAAACCTGGTCGCCGATGCCTTTCAAGAAAACCGCGCAGACGCCCAGTTTCGGCACTCCCGCGGAATCCGACGACATTACTGGCGGAATCGGCTACGAGGGGCTCGACCAGATCCAGCATTTCATTGAAGAGGGCGGCCTGATGGTGACGCTCGGCAGCGGCAGCATGTTGGCGCTCGAAGGCGGACTCGTCCGCTTTGTCCGCCGGTCTTCTGGAGGCGTTCCGCGCAGCGCGGCCGGAGGCGGTGGCGCTTCATCTGCCGCCTCACAGCAGGCTGCGACGCGCACCCCCGGAGCCCACGTGCGAGTTACATTCGACCGCGCCGACCATCCCATCGCGTACGGCTATCCCGCGCACACTTACGTGTTCAGGCAGAACTTTCCTCTATACAACACGCCACGGCGCTGGCTTCGAATGGCCTACTGCACCACGTGCCTTGATGGTCCAGAAGACCGCAGGGGCATCGTCATGGAATGGGGCGACAGCGAGGGCAAAGCGTTCGTGGTGAGCGGACAGGCCTGGGGAGAGGAGAATCTAATCGGCCGGCCGGCGATCTTGGACATACCCGTGGGCAAAGGACACGTGGTTTGCTTCAACTTCAACCCAATGCATCGCGATCTCAACCGCGGAGATCAGCGGCTGCTCTGGAACGCCATGCTGAACTGGCAGGCAATCCTTGCAGCTCATCCGAAATCGGACGAGGGACATCAGCCGGCGCCAGAGCCCGATGAGTAAAAATAATCCGTGCGACCGAGTGTATCGTCCATCCAAGGTGAAGTCAGCGTTTCGGAATGGCGTGTTGTTGCTCGTTCTAGGCTGAAATAAAGCCGCGCTGGCAGTGACGCCGATCGCTCAGAGAAATTTCCATTGTTGTAGCAACGTGATTTTGTCACCCTAATGGCAACATGAAAATGTCACCCTGGCGAAGCTAGGGTGTGATGCAGGCGGGTGTCGCCGTAATAGAGCGAAACGCGCCCGTCCAAAGCTTGATAGATGTGGACTTTGGCTCCGGCAAAGCTGAAGCGTTGCCCTTGCTGCGGGATCTGGAAGCGCTGACCCTCCCATTGGACAATGTTGTCGTTGCTGACCACGCGCTGGTAAACGAAGCAGCAGATGCGTTCCAGATTTTGGGGTGCCGGGCGCCATGCGGTTTGCATTGCGCGGGGGCGGCGGGCAAAGCGGCGGTTGTAGTCGGCGAGAAAGAGGCGCAGCACGGCGTTGGCGGAGTCCAGATCGCAAGCCTGAGCCAGGCGGAGTTCGCTGGTGAGACGATCCTGGAGCACGCCCCAGAGTCGTTCGACGCGGCCCTTGGCCTGCGGAGTGCGGGCGGCGATGAAGGTGATGCCCAGTTGCTCCAGGGCGCGGCCGAACTGCGTGGGCTGACGTTTGCCGGCGAGCTGTTCTTCCACCGACCAGAAGTCGTCGTTGCGAACGAAGATGCCGCTGTGGTCGCCGTAAAAGGCGAGCGGAGTGCCCGTGGCGGCGCAACAGTTGGCGAAGCAGGCAGAGATAGCCGAGCGCGGTCTCGGAAGGAAAGAACTGGGCGGCCAGGATTTTACCGGTGGCGTCGTCTTGCAGTCCGAGGGCGGTGAGGTGAGGGCCGCGGCCTTCCAGCCAGTCGTGGGGCGAACCGTCGAGTTGGACCAGTTCGCCTTCACGGGCGGAGCGCAGGCGGCGCTGGCGATGAGCGGGCGGGCGGCGTTTCCGAGGAGATCCCAGACCGGCTTGGCGCAACAGACGGCGGAGGGTCTCACGGCTGAGGGAGAAGCCCTCGACCTCGCAAAGCTTTTCGCAGAGATGGTGATCGTTGAAGCCGGCGTAGGTGGTGCGGGCCAGGCGAACGACGGCTTGCCGGGTGCGGGAGGGCAGACGGCGGGGGCTGGGCCGTCCGCGGTTGGCGTGCGCCAGAGCCGCCTCTCCTTGCTCCCGCCAACGTTTCTTGAGACGCCTGACCTGACGGACGCTGAGCGAGAGCAGTTCGGCGGCTCTGGCGCACACCATGTCTCCCTTAGCGCAACTGGAAATTACGCTCACTCGTTGTAGTTCCCTCTGACTCAACGCGAATGTCCTTCCTCTCATGGGGTGACATTTTCACGTTGCTGTTACGGGGTGACAGAATTATGGAGCTAAAACAT
>CAWGYX010000003.1:0-101706 GCA_963826925.1 uncultured Acidobacteriota bacterium | reverse complement strand
TCACGTGACGAAGTGTGTGGTCTACAATCCGTGACGCGAACCCGGGGTTACATTCGCTCACCCGAAAACCGATTGTCACCGAATACGGAGATCCCAATGATTCGACGTTTCCTTGCCCTAACGCTTTTCACCTTGGCAGCGGTTTTAACCCACGCTCAGCCCTCTTTGCCATCCAGCTTTCAAGCAAAGACGATCCACAGCCCGGAAGGAGCAGACATTTTTGTGCGCTGGGGAGGAAGCGGCCCCGTAGTACTCCTAATTCATGGGTACGCGGAGAACAGCGATTCGTGGGCTCCTCTGGCCGCTGATCTCATGAAGGACCACACGGTAGTGGTGCCGGACCTCCGCGGCATTGGACGATCTTCGAAGCCGGCCGATGGCTACAACAAGAAGACTCAGGCCAAGGATATGCGCGCCGTTGTAACCTCATTGGGATACGACAAGACATATGTCGTTGCTCACGACATCGGCAACATGGTCGCATACGCCTACGCGGCGATTTACCCCGATAAGGTTGAGAGGCTGGTCGTTATGGACGCACCAATTCCTGGGATTGAGCCCTGGAGCGAAATTCTTCAAAATCCCGGGGTTTGGCATTTCAACTTTCACGGACCGGATGCGGAACGGCTGGTGGCAGGCCGTGAGCGCATCTACTTTGACAGGATATGGAATGACTTTACGGCCGATCCGAGTAAGCCAGACGAAGATACCAGAAATTTCTTTGCCGCCACTTATGCGCAACCAGGGGGAATGCGAGCGGGGTTCGCCCAGTTTACCGCGTTCTCCCAGGATGCGAAGGACAACAAGATCTTCGAACAAACGAAACTGACTATGCCCGTGATGGCGGTCGGCGGAGAGAAGTCCTTCGGTCCCCTGCAGGCTGTGATCATGCGTCACGTGGCGACCAACGTACAAGAGGAGGTGGTCGCAGGCTCAGGACATTGGCTGATGGAAGAGCGACCCGAATACACGGTGGCGCTGATTCGTAAATTCATTGACGGTCCCCCGCTTGCTCACGCAGTGGCAGGTAGTGCTGCTGGCGAATCGGGAGAAGAGCGATTTACTCCCGCCGAATATAAGTTCCCGCAGCGAGGCAATCCGGGCACTGGGAGCTCCGGTATCGGCGGTATAGAGACTGTTGTTCTGAAAGGCAATCCAGACCAAGCTGGCGTATATACCATCATGCTGCGCGTTCCAGCACATACGCGCATTGCTGCGCACTCCCATCGCGATGACAGGGTTGCGACGGTGATCTCCGGCACATGGCATATTGGGTATGGCGATAAGTTTGACGAGGCGAAGCTGAAGGCCCTACCCGCTGGCAGTTTTTACACCGAACCGCCGTCGCGGAATCACTTCGCAGAAACCGGTGACGAACCGGTTGTCGTTCAGATTACCGGTTTCGGTCCATCTTCGACCGAGTACGTGGATGTCACACAGGATCCCCGCAAATCAGTCAAGTCAAATTGAATCATCGATAAGAGCCGAAAGCCGAGAAAAGGTAGGTCGGTCTCAATATTTGTACCGATAAACGCGCATCGGAGCGACGCATCTCATCTAGCTGATCTTGGAATTGTGGCGCTATGCCGACATATCATTACCAATCCGGGCTCGATGAGTGACATAGTGATCTCCAAATGCTTGCGTGATCACTATCTATATAAAGCCTTCAGAGCGGGGCTCGCCGTAGTTCAACATCCCCAGACTATGTTGAGAGCAGATTTCTTAGAGGATTGGCCCTGAAGTGCTTTGAACTTCGCGTAGGCGGCTATTACCCAGGCCCAGGACCCGGCTCAAGCGCCGGCGAGAGAAAGTTATAGCTTCTGCTTGCCGATGGCCTTCAGGCGCGGGAGGAGCACCAGGTCGGCCGCTTCCTCAGCCTCTTTGAGGAGCGTCTTGCGCGGCGTGCCTATCAGCGCACGCATGGTCAGGGCACGAGCAAAATCCGTGACTTGGATCGCGCGCACGGCTACCGGAAAGTCAGGCGGGATGTCTCCCGCGCTGATCCCGTCCCGCAAACGGCGCTCCACCAGCGTCGCGCCGCCCGCGACCGCGCTCTGCAGGAACCGCTGAACCTCAGCGTCGTTCACAAGCGGCGCGACGCACATCATAAGGCAGCCCCGGGCGGACCCTTTCTCGGTCGCACTTTCGACGGCGTACCTCAGAAAGTTCGCGATCGAGTCGCGAAGACTCTGTGGCGAGAGGAGTGCCTTCGCGGCTGATGCGCCCTTCCGTTCTGCGTACGCCCTAAGGACGCGCAAGAATATCGCCCGCTTATCCCCAAAGACGGCATACAGGCTCGGCCGTCCCACACCCATCCCGGCGACGAGATCGTCAATCGTCACTCCGTCGTAGCCTTTCGACCAGAACACTTGAGTCGCCTTTTCCAGCGCCCCCGTCTCGTCGAAGCTCCGAGGTCGACCCCGCGGTCTAGCGGTATTTTGAATCATTTAGTTCAAAACTCCTTGACAATGGTCATCGCATCAATATATAACTGAATAGTTCGAAATTAGCAAGTTGGCTCGGGCCTCGCGGGCCTCACGGCTCGGCCTTCACACTTCACCACGGAGATGCCCATGGAACATTCGATCGCGCTGGTCACCGGCGCCACCTCCGGGCTCGGCCATGCGGCAGCCCGCCTGCTCGCCGGAGAGGGCTGGCACGAGATCATCGTCACCGGGCGCAGCCTGGCCGTGGCCCAGCAAGCGGCCGCTCAACTCGCGGCTGAGAACAAAACAGTGATCTTCACGCCGCTGGCGCTGGATCTGGACAAGCCGTCCAGCGTTCAGTCCGCGCTTGCCGAACTGGTCAAGCGGGGCCAGCCGATCGACTTCCTACTGCTCAATGCCGGATTGGTCCCAACCAAGAAGCGCGTGATGACTGCGGCGGGCGTTGAGGCTTCTCAGGCCCCGCTGATCGGCCATCATCAACTGACTGTCGGGTTGCTTCGCGCCAACCTTCTTAGCCCCAACGCGCGGATTGTTATCGCCGGCGCGGAGCCTGCCCGCGGGGGCGTACCCATGTTCAAGTACACCGACGTGCCAGCCTTCGCGGCCAAATACTACCGGGGTGACCGAATCGCGGCTGTTGAAGCTCTGCTGCGCAACGGGCCGAACGTGAAGTACGTGCCCAACAATGCGTATGCTGACGCGAAGCTCATCATCGCTTGGTGGACCGCGGCGCTGGCCCGCCGACTGTCCTCCGGCATGGCCGTGTACGCCGTATCGCCCGGTGGGGCGACCGACACCAAGGTGGTGCGAAACGCTGGCCCGTTGTTGAAGTATCTGTTTATCCCAATCGTGAACCTCATTCCCGGCATGAATCAGACGCCGGAGACCGCGGCCCGTCGGTACCTCCAGGCGTCGGAGTTCGGAACCGACGTCTCAGGGCAATTCTTCGCCTCGGCTCAAGGGAAGTTCTCAGGCCCAATTGAGGCGCAGCGTCATCCGCACCTTCACGATCGCGCCAACCAGGATGCCGCGTGGCAGGCCGTCGTCAAGGTCTCTGGCGTCGATTTATCTTCCGCAGCAACTTGAGCGCGGTGTCCTGAAGGATAGCCGGTCGCGGGTCTTGCGGCATTTTGAAATAAATAGTTCACAACTCCCTTGACCACAGCCTCCGCGCCTGATTATCGTATCAAACAGTTCAAAATCAGCAAAGCAACCCTAACCTAGCGAGGAGAATACACATGGAACGGTACGAAGGTAAGAAGGTGGTGATTATCGGCGGCACGAGCGGCATGGGGCTCGCGACGGCAAAGATGCTCCTCGATGGGGGCGCGCGCGTTCTGGTGACGGGTCGCTCGAAGGCCGGCCTGGAATCGGCGCAGAAAGATCTTGGAAAGGACGCCATCGTGGTTTCGAGCGACGCGCGCTCGTTGACGGACCTCGACGCCCTGGCCTCTCGGGTGAAGGCCGAGTTCGACACCTTCGACCTGCTCTTCGTCAACGCCGGGTTCAGCATCCGGGCGCCTCTTGAGAGCATCACCGAGGCTGTCTACGACGAGATGTTCAACTTAAACGCCAAGGGACCGCTTTTCGCGGTGCAGAAGCTCGCGCCGCTGATCAACCGGGGAGGCTCTATCGTCTTCACGACCTCAATCGCCAACGTCAAGGGAATGCCCGGCAACGCCACATACGGAGCCGCCAAGGCCGCGCTGCGATCATTCGCCCGGGTGCTCGCCGCTGAGTTGCTTCCTCGCGAGATTCGCGTCAACGCGGTGACGCCCGGCCCCATCGACACGCCGATCTTGGGCAAGATGTTCCCCGATAAAGACGCAGCCGCCCAGCTTAGGGAGAAGATGACCGGGATGGTTCCTATGAAGCGCTGGGGGACGTCGGACGAGATCGCCAAGGCCGTCCTCTTCCTCGCGTTCGATGCGACCTTCACGACCGGCGCCGAACTTCCGGTAGACGGAGGATGGTCTCAACTCTAAGGTGTGGACCGTCCGGGAGGGTAAGCTGGCATCGAGAACGGTCTTCAATGACTCGCGTGCCATTGCGCAATTGGTGCAATAGCGAACGCAGTGGCGGCGGCTCGGTCGTCGCCACTGCGCGCTCCGCCCAAGAGGAAACATCGTGTTCGGCGCGACCTTCACGACCGGCGCGAAACTCCCACGGTAAAAGGAGGAGCAACAAGATGCACAACTTGGTAGTGAGCTGTTTGGCGGTTGCTTGTCTCTCAGCGAACGTATACGCCATCGTGAAGATGCGGGTGTTTGAGTTAGCCCGTTCGCGCAAGCATCTCCTATTCTATGGCGTCCCCTTCATATTGTGGGGCTCCCTCATCCTGTTGGGATGCAAGCTCATGGAGATCATGCGCCGATTCGATGAATGGGCTGCCTGACCAAGCGTTCCCAACTGATGGACATTAGTCCTGAGAAACGCGCTTGTAGGAAGCTGGCCGAATTGGCGCCGGGAAGCTGGCAACTCGGAAATCACCGCAGAAGACCAACCGTAACCACCAATTCACAGTTCGATCGGCTTAAGTTAGCGCTCGGGGCAAGCGCCGCGGAGCCGACTGTGAAATTTTCGAGACTGCGCGACTTTGCGTTCCACCAACGGGCTGCGGCGGCGCATTGCTCATGCCGTGGCTGCTCATTTACATTGGTTGCCAGTGTCCACCACCGGCGAACGTTTCGAACGCGCAGTCGCAATCATGGAGCGCCTGCGGGCGCCTGGCGGTTGTCCCTGGGATCGCGAGCAGACCTTCGATTCCATTAAGCCCTATACGCTCGAAGAGACGTATGAGGTTCTCGAAGCCATTGACAATCGCGATTGGGAGGAACTCCCGGGCGAACTCGGCGACCTGCTGCTGCAAGTGCTCTTCTATGCGGAGATAGCGAAGGAGCAGGGTTCCTTTTCCATCGACGACGTTCTCGACCGGCTTTCCCGCAAGCTGGTAGACCGGCATCCTCATGTATTCGGCGACACCAAAGCGGACACTTCAGCGGAGGTAAAACGCAACTGGGAAGCGCTGAAGGTGGAAGAACGGAAGAAACGACTGCAGGACACTGCGAGCCCGGCCGAGGCCGCTCCGGGAAAGGCTGGAGCCTCTGCACAATCGATTTTGGCCGGAATTTCTACGTCTATGCCGGCTCTCTTGGAGGCGCAGAAACTTAGCTCGCGGGCCGCGCAGGTGAATTTCGACTGGCCCGACATTGAGAGCCTGTTCGACAAACTCGCAGAAGAGACACACGAACTACGGGACCATCTGCGGGAATTTCCCGCTCCTGGGCCGCGCCCGGAAGGCCGCGGAGTCGCGGGTTCCGGACGCCAGAACATTCCTGAAGATCTGCGGATGCGGCTGGAAGAGGAAGTCGGGGATCTTTTTTTCGTGCTGGTGAATATCGCCCGCTATCTCTCGCTCGATCCGGAATCTTCGCTGCGCAAGACCAATCGCAAGTTCCGCCGGCGCTTTCAGCGGATGGAGCAACGCTTGCAGGAGAGCGGCAGAACTCCGGAAAGCGCTTCGATGGATGAACTCGAATCGCTGTGGCAACAGGCGAAGCTACAGGAGAAGCAAGGTTGAGTTCAGATGCCATCGTGATTCGGCGCTGCCAGGGACTCGATGAGCTGCGGGCGTGCGTCACGCTGCAAAAAGAGATTTGGAACTTCACCGACGCCGAATTGGTCCCGCTGCGAATGTTTGTGGTGGCTGAAAAAGTTGGCGGCCAGGTGATGGGAGCTTTCGACGACAAGGAAATGGTGGGGTTCGCGCTTTCGGTGCCGGGCGCGCGATCAGGCCACGTTTATCTTCACTCGCATATGCTGGCCGTCCGCAGAGAGCACCGCAACGGCGGACTGGGACGCCGTCTCAAGCTGCTGCAGCGGGAAGACGCGCGCGCGCGCGGTATCGAACTTATCGAGTGGACCTTTGATCCGCTGGAGATCAAGAACTCCTATTTGAATATTGAAAAGCTTGGAGCAATCTCCCGCCGGTACAACATTAATCAGTATGGAATCACCTCGTCGCCGCTGCAGGGAGGATTGCCGAGCGACCGGCTCATCGCCGAGTGGTGGCTGAAGTCGAAGCGTGTGGAAACTTTGCTGGCTACAGGAAAAAATCCTGCCTTCAGCCAACAGGCTGCCATTGAGGTTCCCGCGCAGATCTATGAGTGGAAGGCTGCGGCCGAAACGCGAAGCAATGCGCAGCGGGTGCAGGAACGCAATCGCGAGCAGTTCCTCCGCGCCTTCGAGAGCGGGCTCAACGTGCTAGGTTACTCGCGCGACTCCGAGGGCAACGGCAAGTTCCTGCTGGGAAAATGGGATGAGGAGCGGTCCTATGCCTCGCAAGACTAAGACTTCACCACAGAGGCACAGAGACACAGAGAAAGCCAGTTCTTTTGGTTTCTCGCTTACAGATTTTCTCTGTGACTCTGTGGTGAATTGACTTTGCTTTCGAAATTATGAAGATTGAAGCTATCACCCTCCGCGAGATTCACATGCCACTCGTCCATTTTTTCGAGACGAGCTTCGGACGGACGTATGGCCGTCGCATTTTGCTGCTCACCACCCATTGTGACGGAGTTAACGGATGGGGCGAGTGTGTGGCCGGGGAAGATCCCTTCTACAGCAGCGAGTGGATCGAGAGCGCGTGGCCTACGATCACTCGCTATCTGGCGCCGGTAGTCCTCGGTTGCAACCTCGAATCGGCACGAGACTGCGCCGCTCTTTTTTCCAGACTACGCGGACATCGCATGGCGAAAGCTGCGCTTGAAAATGCGCTGTGGGACGCGGAGGCGCAACAGAAAAACTTGCCTCTCTGGAAACTGTTGGGCGGCAGGCGAACCGAAATTGCCTGCGGAGTCTCCATCGGCATTCAGGATTCCCTCGGGCAATTGCTCGAGAAGATTCAGATCGAACTGGCCGCGGGCTATCGCCGCATCAAGGTGAAGGTTAAGCCCGGTTGGGATGTAAATGCGCTGGAAAAAATCCGCTCGCGCTGGCCGGATATTACGCTGAGTTGCGATGCGAACTCGGCCTATACGCTCGATCAAGTGGAGCACTTGCGGACGTTCGATCAGTTCAACCTGCTGATGATCGAGCAACCGCTCTGGGACGATGATATTTTCTATCACGCACGCCTGCAAAAAGAGCTCCGGACGGCGATTTGCCTTGACGAGTCCATCGTGAGCGCGCGCACTGCAGCCATTGCGGTTGAGACAGGCGCTTGCCGGATCATTAACATCAAAGTCGGCCGCGTGGGAGGTTTCACGGAGGCCAGAAAGATCCACGACATCTGCCAGGCGCAGCATATTCCCGTCTGGTGCGGAGGCATGCTGGAATCGGGCATTGGCCGCGCCCATAACATTGCCCTTTCTACGATGGAGAATTTCAGCCTGCCGGGAGATGTCTCCGCTTCGAAGCGCTACTGGAAGGAGGACATCATCGACCCGGAAGTGACAGTTTCTTCGGAAGGATTGATTGCGATTAGCGACCGGCCAGGGAGGGGATATCGAATCAAAGAAGATTTGATTGAGAAGCTAACCGTGAAAAAAGAAACGCTTCGCGCGGGGGCGTGAGCAAGTCATTCCGCCTTTGCCGTCTCAGCGCCTCCCTGCGCCAGCCTGGCTTGCTCCGCCTTCAACATTTCGACTCCCTGGGCAAACGTCGTATCGGGCGGCACGCGGCGGAAGTTGCTGAAGATTTCATCGGATTTGATCGCAATGGTTTTAAACAAAAGCATCTTGCCGTTAAAAGTCAGAGCCATTCGCGAGACTTCCCAGCAACCCTCCCCCACGCCGATCTGGTCGACCAGAAAGTGCCCGCCCTTGTTGAGATGTCCAAGAATTCCCCAGCCAAAACTAACCTCTCTGAATAAAGCCCCGTCAATCTCTGCGATCCTGCGCGCAGCCGGGTCAATCAGAATCGCCCCTGACATGCCGACAAGGACATTTTCCACGTGAGAAGGTGGCCGGTATTCGGGGTTGGGACGAAACTTTAAACGGACCAGCCGCTTACCCTCCCCGCCTACAATCGGCGTTCCTGCTCCCGTACCATCGTATTCAAACAGGAAAGCTTCCGGCAGCGTTCTGACGATGCGCATGGTACGGTCGGCCTCTTCTTTCTGCTCCCGCTGTTTGCGCTTCAGTTGCTCAGAGTTGCTCGCGAGGCCCGCCAGTCGCCCCTCCTCTTCCTGCCGTTGCTGGGGAGTGAGCGGCTTATCGTTATAGGCGACTGTCATCCCCACCATGCCGTCTCGCGTTTCCACATAGATGCGGGTCTGTGATCCCCAGGGAGTCTTCTTGTGGTCGCGCCACATGTATTTCATCGAATCCTGGTTCGCGGCCGCTACCTCGTTCGCAACTGTAGCGCGAACGAGCTCGACCGGCGGGACGGAATTCTCGACAACGCTCTGGGCGCCACTGACCACTCCGGTCGCACCCATTCCCGCGAGCACAGCAGCTAGCGACAGAGTGATGGCCATTCGAGAAAGCGTCTCCATACTTCGCATCTCCAACACACATCTCATCTCCAGCACACATCTAGTGTAGCAATTAGCCTGCGGCATTCCCTACAGTGGATTTGGTATCCGCCAGGGCGTATCAGCGCTTGCGGCGCACTCCTTGCCTTGCGTATAGTCGTTGCAGTGGGTGGCTTCCCGGTAGTTTCACAGAATCCTCACTCGGAGAGCCGTTCGCCGATTCCGTTGCAAGGAGAATCCTCCAAATGAGCGCACCCGCCAGTGGATTAGCAAGTGGATTGGCACAAATCGGTAAGTCTGTGGTTATCAAGGGTGATCTCTCGGGTAGCGAAGACCTTTACTTGGACGGCCAGGTCGAGGGCAGTATCTCCCTCAAAGGCAATAGCTTGACGGTGGGTCCGAACGGCCAGGTCAAGGCCAGTGTGGATGCCAAAGGCGTGGTCATTCAGGGGAAGCTTGAGGGCAACATACAAGCCAGCGATCGCGTCGAATTACGTAAGTCCGCGAGCGTCACGGGCGACATTGCTACTCAGCGAATCTCGATCGAGGAAGGTGCTTTCTTGAGGGGCAAAGTTGATATCCACCGTGCTGATACGAAGTGAGGGACGTTCGCGAACCGTCTTTGGCGAGGCGACTTTGGAGAACCCGGGGTTACCGAAGTGTGGGGGTAACGGAGCATCCCGCCGCCAAATTCTTTAGAATGAATTAATCAGGGGCCATGATTCCAGGATGTCATCAGTCTCGCAGAATTTCATGAAACTTTTTCGGGGTACATCTGGACCGGAGACGGCTACGGCACCAGTCGCGCAGAAACTTACCCGCCGCTCCAGCGGGTTGGGAGAGTTGTCCCGCAGTTGGGAGTCCTCGGAAGGTCTTTGTATCCTGGATCTCGGTTCGACCTCGCCCACCAATATTCGACACTTCACCGAGCGTGGCCACAAAATCTATAGCGAGGACTTGCTCACCGCCTCGACCGATCCCGGACTTCCTACCAAGGATGAGCAAGGGAATGACGCTCTCGACAGTCGCAAGTTTCTTGCTGATAACCTGGTTTATCCGGCCGCTCGATTCGATTTTATCCTGTGCTGGAATCTGCCGGACTATCTCGATGAGAGCCTGGTAAAGCCGGTGGTGGGACGGCTGTGGTCGGTGCTGAAGCCCGGCGGCATGCTACTGGCTTTTTTCCATACCCGCGACGCCGGACCGGACTCGCCCTGTCATCGCTTCCACATTGTAGGGGCCGACATTCTGGAAATGCAGAAGATTGAGCTGCGCGGGGACGCCCGTCGAGGTCCGGTCGGCAAAGATGGTTTCCAGTTACAGCGCGTATTCAACAACCGCCACATCGAAACCTTGTTCCGCGACTTTGCTTCCATCAAATTTTTTCTTGCCCGCGATAATATTCGTGAAGTACTGGTGGTCCGGTAGTTCCGCTAAAAACCAGGTAGGTGCGCGAATTGTATTTGGATTTTTCCTCGTCAGAAAAGCGAGGCGCCGAGGTGATGTTTTCTCCGCAGCCAGTTACAGGCCGCGAGTCAGGGCATCGAGTTCGTCGGGCCGAAGCCTCGCGAAGGCTTCCGCCGCGGCAGTTCTGAGTTCGTCGTAAGCCTTGACACCATCGACGTCAGCGGCTTTGCGCAGGTTCGCGAGCCCGGGTGTCCGCACGAGGCCGAACCCATTCGGAAGCGATAGCCAGACGCGAAGTCTTAGGCGCGCGCCCATACAGTAGACGCAGACGTTAGCGGCCGCTTCGTGCAGCTTGGAACCGAATCCCGGCTCGAAGCTGTCGTCGAGGCTGAGGGCATTGCCGAACTCTACAAGGACTCTGGAGTTGTGCGCCATGCGCCGCAGCAGCTCCCCGAATACGCGCATGCGCCGGCGCTGTGCCTCACGGAAGTGGCGCGGACCCAAACTCCAGCGCAGGTCGTGATCGGTAGCGGGATCGAGCAGCGCTGCGAGCAGAGCCGAGTCGACGGGGTACAGGAAATAAACTACGTCGTCGATAGCGCGCTGAGGCACCCCGCGCCACGCGAAATATAAAACCGTCACCAATCCCAGTACGCCGCAGCCAACCAACATCCACATCAGAATGAGGGAAAACACGGCTAGCGAAACCTCCGCAGAAATTTCAGGTACTGGTCAAGCATTGCCTGATATTCTTTCCATGCTTCGGGGGTAAGGGCCGGTAATTCAGGATCGGGCTTCTGGGGAGCGCTGAAAAACCAAATCCAGATCAATACGGCAAGAGAGTATGCCACAATTAAGGTCCGGCCCCACAAAAATTTGAAGCTTGTTCCAAAATCCGAAAACTTCATGGTCATCAGCAACGCGATCACCGAGTAGAGTCCAAACCCCGTGGCAATGCCGAATGGATATTGCCGCCAGCGCAAGCCAAAGATGAGTACGATCGCTACCGTGGCCACGAAGACGAAAACTTGCACGCAGCGGACGGCAATTTCGCCAACCACAATGTAGTAGAGGATGCCGCTAAATTGCGGCGGGGCCGCGTGTGCTCGGGCCACGCTGAGGAGTACGCCGACGAGCAGGGCAGCGGGAAAGATGAGGCGGCCCCACCAGGTGCGGATCAGATTCCGCAGAACCATGCGGATCAATTCATACATCACAAGGATTCCGAGAATATCGAAGCCGGCCTCGGTGAGCCAGTAGGTCGCGAAATAGGGGTGTGGGTGGTTGTGCGTCACAAGTCTCGCCGCGTCCGCAGCGACTCCAAAGCACACGTAGGCAAAGAACCACGGGCACGCCTTGTAGGCGCGATTCCGGAGCATCAAGCACAGCAGCACCGCCAGAAGCCAATGCGGGATGGACCAGAGCAGCAGATTCATAGCCGGGAGCAGCTTATCTTATCTGCTCCCGGTTTGCACCGCATTCCGCTAAGGCCGGGCAGATCCCACGGGCGAGTTGCTGGAACTTGTAGGTGGGGGATAGCTCCCGTCGGCCAAGGCGACCGAAGCAAGCGACAGGAGCAACAGCGCAACTGCGAAAATGCGTTTCATTTGTGGTTCTCCTTTAAGTGTGGTTTGGGGAAAATCCCCTGGCGGACAGTTTAGTCTCGAATGCAAGCGGAGTGGCTTGGGACGGCTAAATAATCGGACCCGAATAGCCGGGGATAGAGGTTCGCGGCTTCGGCCTGTTGGAGATCCGGCGCCTGACGGTGGGTCGATTGGCAGTGCACTTACACCACTGCTAGAGCTGTGCCCCGATACGGAGTGTACTCGCGCGCCTGATATGGGGAGGGATCTTTGGAAACGGGTCCCTGCAGGGAGGCGCGTAGAGCCGCCGTTTGGGCTGACGATGTGCAAAAGACCAAATCCAGATCAGCGCCGTAAGCGAGTACGACGCCAATGAGATCCAGTTCCACAAAAACAAAAATCCGGTTCCGCGGTTTAGGAACGTAGTCGTGTTCAGCAGCATGACCGTGGCATAGAACCCAAATCCCAAAGCTACGCCTAGCGTATATCGCAGCCGGCGCAAGCCAACGACTAGAACCGTGGCCACGGTGGCCACGAAGATGAGCACCTGCGCGCAACGAACGGCAAGTTCACTAACGACAATGCAGTAGCGGATGCCGCTAAACTGCGCCGGGGCCGCGTGGGCGCGGGCCAGGCTGAGGCCGACACTGGCGAAAAGAACAGCCGGAAAGATAAGTCCCGCCCGCCAGGCGCAGGCCAGTTTTCCGAGCACTCGGCGAAACACTTCATGCATTCCGAGGAGGCCGAGGAGGCAGTAGCCGGCCTCGGTGAGCCAGTAGGTTGCGTAATAGGGGCGTGGGTGGCTGTGCGTCACAAATCGCGCTGCGTCGGCCGCCACTCCGAAGAAGACGTAGGTAAAGAACCACGGGCACACCTTGTACGCACGGTTCCGGAGCATCAGGCAGAGCAGCACCGCCAGAAGCCCCGATGGGATATACCTTAGGAGAATACTCATATTGCCGGGAGCAGCTTACCCCATCCGCCCGGGTTTTGCAGCGGAATTCCAGTGGTTCTCCTCATCGTGATGTGGGGGGAAATCGCCCCGGCGATAAGTTCAGATCCGATTCAGTCATCAGTGGAAGTACGATTTGGAGGTCCAGCGTTTTTCAGGGCCGCAGACCAAGCGTGCTTCTCAACGGGCCCTTCCACACAATCAATCCCATGCGAAAAAGATAATTGCGCGAGATCTCAATTTTCGGCACCGTCTCAGGAAAGGCAGATGAGATGACGCCTCGCATCTCCTCCGGAAGATAAGACCGACGAACGGACGTGAGGCCATCCAGCCAGGCAACGCGGCTGCGCATGAGCGGAAAACCGGCCCAAGCTAGCGCCAGATGCAGACGATGCCGAATCAGGTCGTTGATTAACACGGCGCAGCGGCTCACCCGCGACGCTTCTCGAACAAAGGTGACTAGTTGCTGCGCGTCCAGATGATGGGCGAAAAGGCTGCAGCTCACTAGGTCGAACGCTCCATCGGCGAAAGGCAGGACAAGCGCATCGGCCACGACCCGGTCGCTCTTCGGGATGTGATTTCCGCCTGCGCCAATTCTGGCGGCGAGATGAGACGAGGCACGGTCAAGCAGTGTTACATCCAAGTCGATGCCGCGCCGTGAGAGCCTCTGCCGAACCATCTCCGGAACTTCACCGGAGCCTGCCGCCACCTCTAATAACGACAGATTTGTTGCGCCGCTAATCCGCGCTGCGCGTTCCACCATCTTCTGGGTGGTGGCAACGCCGCCGAACCATCGGTTGACCCGACCCATATCACGCATCGAAACTTCCACATCGCATGCGGAGCACGCGTCGGAATCGAGAATCTCAGCTGCATCGACTCGCTGCATGGAAAGAGTGTCCGAATCCAAACCGGAAACTGGACTGGCACGTAACCAGCGTTAGACTTCGGCCAGTTCTTCTTCGAGCAATTGCTTGTTATACAGGTCCGAGTAGTAGCCGTTCAAGGCGAGCAGTTCGTCGTGCGTGCCCAATTCCACGATGTGTCCTTCGTGCAACACGGCGATGCGGTCGGCGTTGCGTACAGTGGAGACGCGATGGGAGATGAAGATGGTGGTGCGGCCCAGCATCACTTCGCGCAGGTGATTGAGGATCTTATCTTCGGTGTGAGTGTCGACGCAGGAGAGCGCATCGTCGAGGATGAGAATGCGTGGGTTGCGAATTAAAGCCCGCGCAATGGCAGTGCGTTGCTTTTGGCCGCCGGACAAGGTGATCCCGCGCTCGCCCACCATGGTTTGATATCGGTCGGGAAAACTCTCGATATCGGTGGCGATGTTGGCGGCTTCGGCCGCATCGTGAATCTCTTGATCGGTGGCGGATTCTACACCCAGGGCAATATTTTCCCGGATGCGTTCGCTGAAGAGGAAAGTTTCCTGCGGCACGAATCCAATATTTCTGCGCAGCGATGCCAGCGAAAAATCCCGGATCGGCCGGCCATCAACTAAAACTGTTCCTGGCGCGGCGTCGTAAATACGCGGAATCAGATTCACCAGAGTGGTTTTGCCGGAGCCCGTGGGTCCAACAATCGCCATGCTCGTGCCAGCGGGGATGCGCAGGTTCAGGTTGTGCAGAACGGATTTTCCGTCGTATGCAAAATTGAGCCCGCGAAATTCAATTTCGCCCTCCACTGGCAGACCGCGGGCTACTGCTCCATCTTCGATCTCGGGTTGCTCCTGCAGAATTTCATTCAAGCGAACCAACGACGCCGTGCCGCGCTGAAAAATGTTGACCACCCAACCAAGTGCGATGATGGGAAACGTGAGCTGCATCATGTAGATGTTGAAGGCGGCGAAGCCGCCGATCTCCATGCGCCCAGCCAGTACTTCGCGGCCCCCGATCCACAACACTAGCGCGATCGCCAAGCCCAGCATAAATTCCAGCGTAGGCCAGAGCATCCCCATAAGCCGCACCAGTTTCAGGCTGCGCGCAATATATTCCTGATTGGCGCTTTCGAATGCGGCGATCTCCGCTTCCTCCTGAACGTAGGCACGGATGACACGAGCGCCGGAAAAATTCTCCTGCGCCCGCGCAGAAATGTCAGAGAACATCGCCTGAATTCTCTCGAAACGTTCGTGAATCCGCCGCCCGAAATATTGTATGACGATGCTGACCACAGGTAACGGAAGAAACGCGTAGAACGTCAGTTTGGGGCTGATTCGAAACATGAACGACAGGGCTGCGGCCGTGAACACGAGCGTATTGGCCGAATACATGATCGCCGGACCCAGCAGCATGCGCACCGCGTTCAAATCATTCGTTACGCGTGCCATGATGTCGCCGGTGCGCATGCGCTGGTAATAGGAATAGGAGAGGGTTTCCAGGTGGGCGAACAGATCATTACGCAGATCAAACTCGATGTCACGCGAGATCCCGATCACAATCCAGCGTGTCAGGAACAGGAAGATCCCACGGACGGCGGCGACCTCGAGCATCTGCAAAGCAAAATGCAACAGCTTCGCTGAAGTGACGCCGGTATTGAGGTCATCCACCGCGTGGCGGATCACCTGGGGCAGGAGCACCCATGCGCCGTTGCTCAAGAAAACACAGAAAATGCCTGCCACAAACCCCCAGCGGTAGCGCTTGAGGTAGGGCAGCAGCGGTCGCATACTTTTGGGAATCATGCAGGTTGTGTAGATGAAATTCTAGCAGGGCGAGGTGCAGGTTTTGGGGCGCGGAATGGTTAGTCTCGCAGGAATGCCGAAAGGCTCGAACCGCAAAGTGCGCCCAATATCACGAACCTTCTGAAGAGAAAGATTTCCTTAGCGTGACTTCGTGACCTTTGTGGTTGAGGTCTCCCTGCCCGAAGATCCGACGACATCGTGTCCGAAAGCGACTACCGTGACCGCTGCAAGGGCTGTTCCCCAGGCGGCGAAGAACGCCCATCCTAGGTCGAAGATAAACACTTGAGCCAAATCCATGGCAACACTCCTGGGGGCGGGGATGCGCCGTTTTGCGCGGGGCGGATCAAGGAGAAAAAAACCAACCCCGCGCCGTTGCAAACTTATTCCTGCGAGTCGTTCGCCGGAGCGTTCTGCATGCGTTGCTGCATACGGGCTTCGTGATTCGCCTCGATCTCTTTTAGCTTGCCCTGTTGCTCGGGTGTGAGCATTTGATACAGCTCATTGTGAATACGTGTCTCTTGAACTTTCACCTGCACCAGGGTCTGCGCCTGCTGCGCTACCACGGCCTGCACCTTGGCTTCATCGTAGGCGCCTTCCACATATTGCTTGAGCTGCTCGTCCATCTGGTGAACCTGCTGCATCAGCGGCTTCATGGTGGCGTGCTCTTTTTGCAGGACGGCTTTGATCTGCGTCTTCTGAGCGTCTGTAATCTCCAACTGCTTGGCGAAGAACTCCATCATGTGGCCGTCAAGACCGAATTCATGCATGTGCATCGGCGGGGGCGGAGCCGAATCCGCAGTTTGTGATTTGGCGATTGCAGCGCCCAACAGCACTGCCAGAGCCGCTACGAGGAACCGAAAACGAATTGATTTCATAAAGGTTTTTACCCCTAAGCTTTGACCGCTCAGTTTTTCAATTTTGGCGATCGGTTCCTTCCGGAACCTGGGATTTTTCCGTACCCTTATAGAAACACGATCCGGAGGAAAAGGTGGTAAAAAGACCGTCAATCCGAGTAAAGTTTTGTCAAACGGGGAAACTCTGAGTTTGCCCGATGCAGTTTAGTATTTGACAATTCTTTACCCGCGCGACCCGTTGTCTGATGCACAATAACGATGAAGTCTACAAAGATGGAACGCATTCTGGTTATTGACGACGACGTTGAACTTTGCACCTTGGTCAGCGAGTACCTACAGGCTGAGGGTTTCGTGGTGGATTGCGTGCATGACGGCGAGAGCGGCTTGCAGCGCGCCACCGCCGGCGGCCACTTGTTGATCGTGTTGGATGTTATGTTGCCCGGCATCAACGGTTTCGAGGTGCTGCGGAGAATCCGCGCCACCTCGCGCATGCCCGTGCTTTTGCTAACGGCTCGCGGAGAGGATGTGGACCGCATTGTGGGCCTCGAGATCGGCGCCGACGACTATCTGCCTAAGCCTTTCAATCCGAGGGAGTTGGTTGCCCGTATTCGTGCGATCCTTCGACGTACGCGCACTGATAAATCGGTTCCATCCGCGCCGGACATCGTCCGTGTTGGAGAGATCGAACTCGATCCAGCAACCCGCAGCGTTCGCCGCGATGGTCAGCTAGTCGACCTCACCTCGGTGGAATTTAATCTCCTGGAAGTGTTGCTGCGTGAAGCCGGCCGCGTGGTTCCGCGAGAGCGTTTGGTGAACGCAGTGCTCAGCCGCAAGTTCTCTCCCTTTGATCGCAGCATCGACATGCACGTGAGCAAAGTCCGAAAGAAACTTGGCGACACCGACGCCGACGAACACATCAAGACGATTCGGGGCGTGGGTTACATCTTTGCGCGACCACGGGAAAAAACGGACGAGAAGACTCCAGAGAAGGTCAAAACCGCGCCATGAAGAGCCTGTTCCTCAAGATTTTTATTTCCTTCTGGCTGGCCCAGGCCCTGTTTATCGTCCTCGCCATTCTGGTGATGCTGGCTTTTCGGCCGCAGCGTAATGCGACGTGGGAGACGCTTCGCTCGACGACGCTCGCCGAGTCCATCGATGCTTACGAAACTGGTGGTACAAAGCAGGCCCGCGAGTACCTGGAAAATCTGCAGATGAAGCAGCATGTCAGGGCTTATGTTTTCGATGACCAAGGAATGGAGATTTCAGGGCGATCAAGCCCCGGCTGGGCGGAGCATGTTGCCGCCGGCCGGCCACTGCCACCGCGTCCAGGAATGATTTTTCCGCGGCCGCAAATCCTGACCGAGTCGAGGGCATCCAACGATGGTCGCCACCTTTACACCATCGCGATGGAACTGCCTCCTGGACCGCGCGTCTTCTTTGGACCGTGGGGAATACCGATGCCTGGCTTGATCATCGCCGTACTCTCCTCAGGAATAGTGTGCTATTTCTTGTCGTGGTACATGACCAAGCCGATCACGCGACTGCGTGCGGCGACCCAGCAGCTCGCTGCGGGCGACCTCACAGCCCGTGCGGGCGACCCCAACAACAAAGGGCGGGATGAAATTGCAGGCCTCGTCCGCGACTTCGACACGATGGCGGGCCGCCTGGAATCTTTAGTGAAGGCGCAGTCGCGACTGCTCAATGATATTTCCCATGAGTTGCGATCGCCGCTTGCGCGATTGAACGTGGCCCTGGGGCTGGCGCGGCAGCGCTCCGGTCCGGAAAGCGCAACCATGCTCGAGCGCATCGAGCTCGAAGCCGGCCGCCTCAACGAACTGATTGGCCGCTTGTTAACCCTGGCGCGCATGGAAGATGGGGAGCAGCGCGTGCCCTCCAGCCCGGTTTTGCTGGACGAAATTGTCCTCAGCGTCGCTGAAGATGCCGAGTTCGAGGCGCAGGCGAGGCACTGCCACGTACACAGCGAGATTCCCGTGGGAAATTGGGGAGTGCGTGGGGATGCGTCTCTGCTACACAGCGCAATCGAGAATGTCGTGCGCAATGCCATTCGTTACACGCGCGAAGGCACGACAGTTGAGATTCATCTGGAGAAAAGGGAAAGTGGCGGACGGGAGGAAGCGGTGGTTCGTGTCACTGATTGCGGCGATGGCGTGCCACCCGATGCGCTGGAAAAACTGTTTCAGCCCTTCTACCGCCTGGACGATGCCCGTGGCCGGCAGACTGGAGGAGTTGGATTAGGCTTGGCGATCACCGAACGCGCGGTACGCTTCCACGGCGGACGCGTTTCGGCGACGAACCGGGCCGAGGGTGGACTGATGGTCGAGATCCATCTGCCTCTAGTGCCGGCGGACGCCGGCGTCAAGGAAGCACTCGAAACCGTCCCAGTATCAGTGATCAGCGGTCAGTGATCAGTGGCCAGTAATCGGCGGGCCAGTGATCGGCGGTTAGTGATCAGTGCGCTGCCGGGGTTTACTGACCACTGGCAACTGACCCCTGGCCACTGCTCTTCCCAGGCAACTCGTGGCCCTCTCTGCGGTTCCAATCAGTGCCGGGTAATGGTGCACGTTGTTAGGGAAGCGATCCAAACGCGCGATTATTGCGTCGCAAAGAACGCGACGCTTCGCGCGGATCGCCCAGATTCCTCGCGACGCAAAGAACGCTTGCTCGGAATGACAATCAAAATGCACCACTACGCACTGCCGGGTGAAGTTGCTCTTCCCGGGCATTCCTGATACATAAGTGGATGGCAATTCACGCCCTAAAATTGTGTTCACATCCGGCTGGTTTCTGCCCGGAGAACGCATTGGCACGCTCACAGGAGATAAAGCGAAGAATGCGGACACGGTTTACTTGGATTGTGGCGATTCTGGTTCTAATTGCAATCGGCCTCACGATGGCTTGCAGCAACACGTACTCGGCGTCCAACAATGGCTTGGTGGTAGTGCCAACGCAGGGAGAGGCGGTGATGCAGACCTTCAGCCTCGATCTGGGCAATGGTCACCTTTCGCAGATCAATAACGTCAAGGGTCCTCCGACGCCGGGACTGCCGACGCAGGTTGTTCTGAATCCTGCGGGTACGTTCGCCTTTGTGATCATGCAAAAGAATGCAGTGTTGCAGCCCAGCCAAACCGGTATTACTTCGTATCAGGTAGCCTCCGACGGAAAGCTATCTCCCGTCGGGACTGTCTCTGTAACGAATCCTGTAGCGATCGCGGTTGATTCGGCGGGCAAGTTTTTGTTCGTAGCGCAGGGTAGCGTAGGGACGGTTTCGGTTTTCTCAATCGGCAGCAATGGCGGCCTCAGCCAGGTGGGCAAGGCTACTGCCCTCCCCAACCAGCCCGGCGGGCAAGCCCCCGGCGCCTCAGCCCTGGCACTGACTTCAACTGTCTACCCGATAGAGTTTGCCCCTTGTTCGGGCTTTACAGCTCCCACGACTGAAAATCTTTATGTTGCCGACTCCGTCAATTATGTGTTGCTGAATTATTCGGTTTCATCTGCAGGTGGCCTGACTCTGGTTCCGACTATGGCAACACTGGGAGTTCCAACCGGCACCGTGCCTTCTGGCGTGGCGGTCGATCCCTGCAATCGATTCGTTTACGTATCGAACGCGATTCCAAATAACAGTATCAGCGCCTATACAATCTGCAACGCGGTCTCCTTAGCGACCAACTGCCCAACCGCGGACTACCATCTGCAAACGGTCACTGGCTCTCCCTTTCCGGCGGGCGACAATCCCGGGCCTCTGGCCGAGGATGCATACGGCAATTTCCTGTATGTCGTGGATACAGGATCGGATCAGGTTTCCGGTTACCGGATTAGTGCATCCAATGGGTCCTTGACCGCATTCACTGGGGCACCTATCTCCACAGGCTCGGGACCGACCTCGATTGCAATCCGGAGCGACGACTCCTGGATGTTCGTCTCGAATCTTAACGCTGCGACTCTTTCGCAATACGCCATCACTCCTGCCAGCGGAAACCTGACGCCGCAACCAGCGACCTCAACCTTTAACTATCCCTCGGGAGTTGCGGTGAAGTAGTGGTGTTGTGGCGATCGAGCGGTTCCTACGTAGGAATTTTCAAAATCAGATACGCGCCCACCAGCGCGAAGATCAGGTCTGGCGACCAGGCGGCCAGTGCCGGGGGCAACTGGCTGATATCGCCCATGGCTTCAAACAATCGCGAAACCACTGTGTAGACTACGGCGATTCCGACTGCTACCGCGACTCCGGTGATGGCTCCCTTTTTCGCAGCCGACATGGAAAACGGGACGGCGAGCACCGCCATAATCAGCGTGATCAGCGGGTAGGAAAGCTTTTTGTTCAACTGCACGCGCAGGCGAACCACGTCAAAGCCGCTCTGCTGCAGGTCGCGGATGTAGCGGTGCAACTCCTCATAATTCATCTCGGAATACTGCTTCACCTCTTTCTTGAAATAGGACGGCGCCTCGCTCAGTTGCGGAAATGTAGAAACGTCGAAAGCGTGGTAGCTGGCGATGGCGGCTCCGTTCAGCGAGCGCTGCCAGCCTTGCTCGTAGATCCAGCGTTTCATACTGTCAGCCCAGTGAGCGCGTTCGGCGTGGATCCGCTGCGTGATGGCGAAGCTGGCGGGATCGATTTCAAAAACCGTGAGATTGGCGAACTGATCACGATCGGCATCGAAAAACTGATAGTAGTAAATGTCGTTGTGCTGGCCGAAAATCCAGCGGCGGTCGGGGCGCAGATAGGTTTGCGGAGGCTTCCCTTTGATCTGATTGTGCAGCGCTTCCTGGCGCTTGTTGGTATGGGGAAGATAGAACTGATCGGCCAGGAACAATCCACCGGCGAGCACCGCGGCCGCAGCCATCACCGGCATGATAACTCGATAGATACTGGTTCCGGTTGCCTTGATCGCGGTGATTTCGTTGGACCGGTTCATGAGCCCGAAGGTGATCAGCACCGCCAGCAGCATAATCAATGGCGCAACGCTGTAGAGCAGGTACGGAGAAACGTTGAGCAGATATTCCGCGACCACAAAGGCGGGCGTTTGGTTGCGTAAGATGTCCCCGAGCAGCTCGAACAGAGTGAACACTAGAAGAAGGACGAGGAATGTGGAAACGATCATCCCCAGGTAAACGAAGAAATCTCGGAGCACGTAATCGTCGAGTAGAGTGGGGAAGCTCGCACTAAAAACTCGCCGTCGCGTGGACGCGCGCTCGAAGGCGTTGACATCTTTTTTCCAATGCTTTCGCTCATGAGCCGGAACATTCACCGGCTCGCTGGGCTTCCAGGCCAGCTTGATCGCAGAGAGCGCAAAGGGACGCCGCTCGGCTTGCCACAGCAGAAACAACGCTGCTGCAAAGAATACAAGATTGGCTAGCCAGGCCCCGAAGATGGGACTGACTCGACCCTGCTTGGCCAGGGAAACTCCGATCAGAGAGATGAAGTAATAAACGAACACCAGCACAATGGTGAGCACAAAGCCGCCGGACTTGCCGCTTTTCTTCGAAGAAAGACCCAACGGAATGCCAACCATCGCTAGAACCAGGCACGCCGTGGGCAATGCAAAGCGGGTGTGAAACTCGATGAGATACCAACGCGCCGATACGGGATCGACACTCCGTGCGCGGTCGCGCAAAGCCCAGGTACCGATTGCTTTGACTGGGATTTGCTCTTCCGCCTTGTTTTCCGACGAAGGCAGTTCGATGGGAATATCGGTCTGCTGAAACGACGAAATCTGATAATGGTCGGCTTTCGCCGGATCGGTCTCGTGTGTGGATCCCTCCACCAGGTGCAGGTGAAGGCGATCCTGGCCCTCGGGAACGAGAATGCCCTCGCGCGCCAGCGTGATCCGGGGATTCGCGGCGTCGGTTATGTCGGCTAGAAAAACGCCATTCCAAACTGCTCCGCCTTGAGCGCTGCGAACGTCTTGCACGTAGAGCACGATCTTCGGGAAGCCTTCGTAGAAAACGCGGGGCTGCACTTCGTAGGAAACCTGCGAGCCTTTCAGTTGATCCTCGAGACGTCCCAGCGATGCCAGCGACCAAGGCGCCAGGTAGAGTCCGTTGAGTAAAGATAGCGCCCACGCGGCAGCGACGAAGATGGCCAGCACGCGGCCAAAATCCCATACACCCATGCCGCTCGCGCGCATCGCAGTGATTTCACTGTCGGCGGCAAGCCGGCTTAGCCCGATAAGAATGCCCACCAGCACACTCATTGGGATGGTGTAAGTGAGTGCGAGCGGAACGGTATAAAAGAAAATTTCGGCGACGCTTGGCAGTGGCGCGCTGGCGCGGACCACCAGTTCGAGAATGCGTCCCAGATCGCGCGTGAACAGCACAAAGGTGAAGATGGCCGCGCCGATCACGGCGTGCGAGGTGACTTCGCGCAGAATATAGCGGGTCAGAATCCGCATGGCGAGCAAGGCTGAGGGCAGGATAGCATGTGAGGCAGTGGTCAGCGCCTAGTCGTCAGTTATCGGCATTCATGCGTGGGACGACCACGCCATTCTGGTAAGATTTTCATGCAAACACGTTATGGCAGAAAGAAAGAAAGCTGAGAAACGGATCACGCTTCCGAAGGCGCCAGTCCAACGCGGCGATGATGTGCGTGCTCGCCTTGCTCAACTCGGGATAGACGAGCAGGATGTCACTGCTGCAGTTTCGTGGGCGCGCGGTCGGAGAAGCACGGCAGACGCAGGATGAAGATCGCTACCTCAGAGGCTAAAGCCTGATTACTCAAGGGGGCATTTATCGCAGCGCTGAAAGCGCTGCGCCACCCAAAATTCTCAGCTTACGTCGCTACCCAGCTTTCAGAAACAGTGCCGCCAGCGGCGGCAGCGTGAGTTTCAGGGAATAGGGCCGACCGTGCGCCGGCACTTCTTCCGCATTCACTCCGCCGAGGTTGCCAGCGCCCGTTCCGCCGTAATCCAAGGCGTCGCTATTCAGCAGTTCGCGCCAGTAGCCTCCTTGGGGAACGCCGATGCGATAGCCGAGGCGCGGAATCGGCGTGAAGTTACACACGATGAGAATGGTCTCTCTGCCGGATTCACTCTTGCGCAACAAAGAAATCGTGCTGGTCAAACTGTCGTTGCAATCCACCCACTCGAAACCTGCGGGATCGCTATCGAGCTCATGCAAGGCGGCTTCGCTACGATAAACCCGGTTCAACTCTTTCACCCAGTTCTGCAAAGTGCTGTGAACTGGATATTGAAGCACATCCCACTCCAGGCTGGTGTCGTGCGCCCATTCTCCAACCTGGCCAAATTCAGCGCCCATGAACATCAGTTTCTTGCCGGGCTGCGCATACATATAACCAAACAAAAGACGTAGATTGGCAAAGCGGTCGTGTTCGTTGCCGGGCATTTTGCCGAGGAGCGATCCCTTGCCGTGGACGACCTCATCATGCGACAACGGCAGCACAAAGTTTTCATGAAAGGAGTACAGCATACGGAAGGTGAGCTTGCTGTGGTGGTACCTTCGGTGAATGGGATCCTGCTTGAAATATTCAAGCGTGTCGTGCATCCATCCCATATCCCACTTCATGCCGAAACCCAGGCCGCCGAGGTAGACTGGCCGCGAAACCATGGGCCAGGAAGTTGATTCTTCCGCGGTGGTCTGAATATCAGGGTGTTCCTTGTAGACCTCCTGATTGAAGCGGCGAAGAAAATCGATGGCTTCCAGATTTTCCCGCCCGCCAAACTTGTTGGGAATCCACTCGCCCGGATTACGGGAATAATCGAGGTAGAGCATGGACGCGACCGCATCCACTCGCAGGCCGTCGACGTGATATTTGTCGAGCCAGAACATGGCGCTCGACATCAGGAAGCTGCGCACCTCGGTGCGCCCATAGTTGAAGATGTAGGTCTTCCAGTCTGGGTGAAAGCCCTGCCGCGAGTCGGCGTGTTCGTAGAGATGAGTGCCGTCGAAATAGGACAGTCCGTGAGCGTCGGAAGGGAAGTGCGAGGGCACCCAATCGAGGATGACCGCGATGCCGTGCTGGTGCAGGTAATCCACCAGATACATAAAATCCTGCGGAGAGCCATAGCGCGATGTCGGGGCAAAATAGCCCGTGGTCTGATATCCCCACGAGCCGTAGAAAGGATGCTCCATCACCGGCATGAATTCGACGTGAGTGTAGCCCATGCGCACGGCATATTCCGCGAGGCGGGGCGCAGTCTCGCGATAGGTTAGCGGGCGATTGTTCTCCTCGGGCACTCGCATCCACGAGCCGAGGTGAACTTCGTAGATTGCATGCGGGGCGCGCAGGGAGTTGCGGGCAGCGCGCTTCTCCATCCAATCGCGATCGCTCCACTCATAGTCGAGGTCCCATACCACGGACGCGGTGCGGGGAGGTTTTTCGTGCAAGAAGCCGAGTGGATCCGCTTTGTCCACACGATAACCGCGCTCTCGTGACTCAATGTGGAATTTGTAGAGGGTACCCTTGGTGACTCCGGGAATAAAGCCTTCCCAGATGCCGGAATCTCTGCGAGGAACGAGCTGGTGCGACTTCGGATTCCATTCGTTAAAGCTGCCGATCACGGAAACCCGTCGCGCGTTGGGCGCCCACACGCTGAAGACTGCCCCTGCTTTGCCGTCGCGCGAGATCAGATGCGCGCCGATGGTTTCGTACATGCGATAGTTGCTGCCCTCGTTGAAGAGGTAGAGATCCTGATCGGAGAGCAGCGTAATGCGGTCAGAGGCCGGTATGGAGGTTTCTGGCATTGCCGATTTACTAGTGTACCGGAAGATGGAGGGGGAAGACTGGTAGCGGAGACCGGAATCTTAAAAACGTTCCATTTGAGAGGGGTAGCGTTCGTCCCGACCAGAGAACGGCGAACCACGTCCTTGAGTGCGGCTAGGGCGTATATTCCCCGTGCTAGACTGAATTTTCCGGCCATGCCCGCCCTGCGTTTGATTTTTCTCTGGCATCAGCACCAGCCCTTCTACAAGGATCTGGTGACGGGCGAATATCGTTTACCCTGGGTGCGCCTGCACGCGCTCAAGGACTATTACGGCATGGTGAAACTGCTCGACGAATTTCCCCATGTGCATCAGAACTTCAACCTGGTGCCGTCGCTCGTCACTCAAATTCAGGATTACGTGGCAGGCACGGCGCAGGATCCGTTTTTGAAGGTGGCAGCCAAGCCGGCGAAAGATTTGACGCCGGCTGAGCGGCAGTTCGCTTTGCAGTATCTTTTTCAGGCGAACCCGACGAACGTGATTGGGCGCTATCCGCGCTACTGGGAGTTGCGGGAGAGGTTTCGCGAGCACGGCTACGTAGCCGAAAAAGCCGAGAAATATTTCGAGGTGCAGCACTTCACCGATCTGCAGGTGCTTTCACAGATCGCCTGGTTCGACGAATTCTTTTTGGAAGACAAGAACGTTGCTGCGTTGATCAAGAAAGAGCGGAATTATTCACTCGAAGATCAGAGCTTTGTGATTGCGCGCGAGCGCGAGCTTCTGGCCAAGGTTCTGCCGGCATATGCCAAATCCGCGAAGAAAGGGTCGATCGAGATTTCGGCGACTCCGTTTTATCATCCGATTCTTCCTCTGGTGTGCGACACCAATGCCGGGGCGACTTCATCGCCGGGTCTGCCCTTGCCCCAGAACCGGTTTCGCCATCCCGAGGACGCGCGCGAGCAACTGGTGCGCGCCCTCGATCTTCACCGGCAGGTGTTCGGAGTGCGGCCGCAGGGCGTGTGGCCCTCGGAGGGCAGCGTTTCCCAGGAGACGCTCGAGATCGCGCATAGCCTCGGCATTAAATGGATGGCTACCGACGAAGGTGTCCTCGGCCGAAGCACCGGTGTGTTTTTTCAGCGTGATGGAGATGGCCGGTTGCCCGCGCATTTGGCGGAGCGACTTTATAATATTCACCGCTACGAGCATGGCACCACCGCCATGCATATGGTGTTTCGCGATCACACTATTTCAGACCTGATCGGATTCGTCTATTCGGGGATGGATCCGAAGGAGGCTGCCGCACATCTGCTGAGCAATATCAAAGAGGCGGCTCAGCCCGTGCTGGCGCAAGGTCGCGACGCCGTGGTGTCTGTAATTCTCGATGGAGAGAACGCCTGGGAATACTATCCAAAGTCTGGCCGGGAATTTTTGCGGAGATTCTACGACGCGCTGCAGCGCGAGAGCGGCCTCGAAGCGGTTACGATTTCCGAGGCGATTGCCCGGCATCGCAACCTATCGCCGTTGCCCTCGATTGTGCCGGGCTCGTGGATCCATGCGAACTTCAATGTCTGGATTGGAGCGCCCGAGGACAATCGCTCCTGGGACTACGTTTATCACGCGCGCGAATTTTACGCTCAGCATGCGGCCAAAGCTACCGAGGCCCAACGCAAACTGGCGTTTGAAGAGCTCCTGATCGCCGAGGGCAGCGACTGGAACTGGTGGTACGGGCCGGAGCATCACTCGGCGAACGATCGTGATTTTGACGAACTCTACCGCAAACATCTTTCGAACGTTTATCAGGCATTGGGAGCGACTCCGCCGGATTATCTGGCGCAACCGATCACTGCCGCTGACGTGCGCCCGGCATTCACTCCGCAGACGGCTTATATTCATCCCCGCGTAACGGGGGACAAGATTCGCTACTTCGAATGGATGGGAGCTGCCGTATTCACTTCCGATCAGCGTCCCGGCGCCATGCACGGAAAACAGTTCCTGCTCGACTCGGTCTATGCCGGGATCGACAGCAGGTTCGTCTACGGCCGCCTCGACTTTGCCGGAGCGGTGCCGGATATGGAGTTTAATCTCGTCGTGAACCTGGAATCGTGGGCGAAGGGAGAAGCGCGTCCCCGGCGGGTTCTGCGGCTCGACGCGAGAGTGGAGGAGCGCACGCTGAAGCAATGGAAGGTGGATGGCTGCGAGGAATCGTTGGCAGCTGCATCGGATGGTTCTTCGAACCTATCTTCGACGCCGGGAGAACAGAGCGCCCGTGCAGCTTTGCTTCGCAACTTTGAGTTTCGATTGCCGCTGATGTCGTTGCTGGCAAACCCCGCCTCGAGTACCGGTGTCGGCGGCAAGAGCCCGGCGGCGATCCCGCCCACAAGTAGACTAAAGCTGCGCTTCAGTCTTTGGCAGAATCGCTTGCCGGTGGATGCGCTGCCAATGGAAGGATGGATCGAACTGGAATTGCTTAGCGAAGCGGAGTTGGGGGCGGGAATGTGAGCAGAAAAAATGCCGGAGGGGTTAGCCTCCGGCGCCATTCAAGAGTAAGAAACTTTATTGTCCCGCGCTTGCCACAGCCGGCGTCATCGCGAGCGGCCGGTTGAGTTCAATCGTGAGTGTGGTGCCTGCGGGCAGCGTGGCTGAGCGGTGTTTGCTGAGGTAGTGAGCTCCGGTGGCGCCGGCCCCGATAGCGCCGCCGACAACGATCCCAACCGGACCACCGACCAGGCCGCCAATCAGCATTCCGCCGGCTGTACCGCCGCCGGTTTCCAGTTGGTCGCGGCGATCGTGGCCTGATCCCTTGAATTCGCCTTCATTGTTCACGTCCGTATCGCGTCCGGCATTCGTGTCGACCAGCGTGGCATCGAGAAAGAATCGCTCGCCGGTCGGCAGGATCAATGCTTCGGGCAGAATCCCGATGGTCGGCTTGCCAGCAATGCGGCGCGGCTCGGCCACCTTCGTGACGCGCCCTTCTATTCTTGCGCCAGCGGGAATCACCGTTTGGCCATTGAGCACTACGGGTTGCGTCAAGCTGCCTTGAAAGGGATCGCCGGGCTTGTTGCTGAAGGTCGCGAGGGTTGTTTCGAGTTTGACCATAAGAGCCGTACCCGCCGGTACGGGCGAGCCGGTCTGCGCTGCAGCCATTGCCGCCACCAGCAGGATGCAAGGTAGAACTGTCCACTTCTTCATGACCCCTCCTCAGATCGTTCCAACCCTAAAATCTCACAATTGTTGCTCTCACTTTAGACCCGCCATATGGTTTGGCACAATGAGCGAGCTATTCAATGAACCAGCCGAGATAAGAGATTAACAGTTCCGATCCGGGAAGCCAGCCACCAAGCGTCCGCACGGCGCCACATTGCTGTAGTCTTCCATCCGCTATAATCGAGGGTTTTGGAAGGGTGCATGGTCAAAGACCATGCCGGCATCGGCAATCTAACGGGACGCCGTCTGGCGTTGAAGCGGGAATGCCCGGCGCTGTGATCGATGATGATTCGAAACTCATAACCGATCGGAAGGATGGAAAAGATCTCATGACAAATATTGCAGCAATCATCGGGCGCGAGGTGCTGGATTCGCGCGGCAATCCTACGGTAGAAGCAGAAGTGCAGCTTGCGAGTGGAACCATTGGCCGGGCTATCGTTCCCAGTGGAGCATCGACCGGAGAGCACGAGGCCGTGGAACTGCGCGACGGCGACAATGCTCGTTTTCAGGGAAAAGGCGTGCTCAAAGCGGTGGAAAACGTAAACGGCGAGATTGCGGAAGCGCTCGCGAATTTCGATGCTTATGATCAGCGAGGGCTCGACCGGAAAATGATCGAACTCGACGGCACAGAGAATAAAGGGCGGCTGGGCGCCAACGCGATTCTTGCGGTTTCCATGGCGGCGGCACGCGCGGCCGCGGCGGAATACGGCCTTCCGCTCTATCGCTACCTCGGCGGTGCCGGCGCCAATATATTGCCGACACCGATGATGAATATCCTCAACGGTGGAGCGCATGCCGATAACAACGTCGACTTTCAGGAATTTATGGTGATGCCGGTAGGCGCGCCGTCGTTTTCTGAGGCCCTGCGCTGGGGTGTGGAAGTCTTCCACACGCTCAAGGGAGTGCTGAAAAAACGCGGCTACAACACTGCCGTCGGCGACGAAGGCGGGTTTGCGCCTTCGGTGAAGTCGAACGTCGAGGCCATCGAAGTGGTGCTGGAGGCGATTCAGCAGGCTGGCTACAAGCCGGGAGAGGAGATCGCCATCGCGCTTGATCCAGCGGCCAGCGAGTTTTTTCAGGGTGGCAAATACGTGTTCAAGAAGTCGGACAAATCCGCCAAGAGTTCCGACGATATGGTGAACTTCTATGCCAAGTGGGTGAAGGACTATCCTATCGTTTCGCTTGAGGATGGTTTATCCGAGGACGACTGGGACGGCTGGCAGAATCTGACCAAAGAATTGGGCGGCAAGATTCAGCTCGTCGGCGACGACATCTTCGTCACTAACATTCAGATTTTTGGCGAAGGGATCGAGAAGGGAATCGCCAACTCTATCCTGATCAAGCTGAACCAGATCGGCACGGTCAGTGAGACTTTGGATGCAATCGATCTGGCGCGCCGCAACGGCTACACGTCGGTGATCTCGCATCGTTCCGGCGAGACTGAAGACACATTCATCGCAGACTTCGCGGTCGCCACTGGGGCAGGGCAGATTAAGACGGGATCGGCCTCGCGTACTGACCGCATCGCCAAGTACAACCAGTTGCTGCGCATTGAGGAGGAGTTGGGGAATTCGGCGAGGTTTTTGGGCCTGAAAGCGCTGAACTATAAGGGTTAGAAAGATCTCTCTAGACTTAGTCCACGACTTAGTTTATCATCGCCAGATGGAAGTCAACATCCACGAAGCCAAAACCCACTTCTCCCGCTTGCTCGAGCGAGTTGCCATGGGAGAGGAAGTGATAATCGCCAAGGCTGGAACTCCGGTCGCCAAGTTGGTGCCAGTGAAGAAGATGCCAAAAAAGAGGGTCTTCGGCAGCGCGAAGGGTGACTTCACAGTTCCGGACGATTTCAATGATCCCGATCCCGATATTGAGAGCTTGTTCTATAACGGACCTATTACACCGAAATGAAGGCTATCCTCGATACCCATGCATTCCTGTGGGCGCTTGCCGGGGATTCGAGAATGTCGCATCACGCGCGCAACATTTTTACCGGAAGCACCGACCTTTTGCTCAGCATTGCAAGTGTCTGGGAGATACTTGTCAAGGCACAGTCGGGCAAATTGAATTTCCCTCGGCCTGCCGGTCCATACGTGCTCAGTAGACTGGCGGAGAACAGGATCAAGACGCTCTCCATCAGCATTGATCATTTGCTCGCTCTCGAGCGTCTCCCCATGCACCATCGCGATCCGTTTGACCGCATTCTGATCGCGCAAAGCCTGAACGAGAGAATTCCGATTGTAACCTCTGATCCTTTATTTGCAGCGTATCCTGTTGAGGTGATCTGGTAGCGAGGGAAGGCAGCACACCATTGCGGCGAGGAGTCTTTATGACTTTGAGATCATTGCTAGGAGCCTTCCTGCTGGGGTTGTCGATGTGCGCAGGGATGTGCGCGGCGCAGACCACCGTTTCCGTTGCTCCCGACGCAGCTTCGAAAGAGGACATCCAGAAGCTCTTTGATGTCATGGCAAGCCGCGAGCAGATGGCTCAGATGATGCAACAGTTGTTTGCACAGATGCGAACCCTAAGCCGCGAGCAGGTCAAGAAGCGGCATCCGGACATCTCCGACGCCGAACTCTCGCGCATGGACCGCCAGTCGGAGGAGTTCCTGAAGGGTTTTCCTCTGAACGACATGCTGAACGACATGGTTCCCGTCTATCAGCGGCACTTCACGAAATCCGACATCGACACCCTGACTGCGTTCTATAGTTCTCCAACGGGGCAGAAGTTTCTTCACGAGATGCCGGCGGTGACGGCGGAAACCATGCGAGCGGTGTATCCAAAGATTCAGGCGCAAGTCGACGCCGCCCTCAAGCGGGCCGAGGACAAAACCGATCCGCCCCAAAAGTAAGGCCGCGTTAGGGCGCGGCTTGTCCCAATCGGCGTTATAATCGCACCCATGCCGGACAGTGAAATCATTTTCTCCGTTCAAGAGTCGCCCGAAGGCGGATACGAAGCCCGTGCTCTCGGTCACTCGATCTTCACTCAGGCGGATACTTTCGAGGAATTGAAACGAAATGTGAGGGAGGCCGTCCAGTGTCATTTTGACGCCGGGGCGGCGCCGCCGGTGATTCGTCTGCACACTGTGAAAGACGAGGTCATTTCCACTTGAGATTGCCTCGTGATCTTTCCGGTCACGAACTCATCCGGCTGCTCCGACGATACGGTTACGAGCGCACTCGGCAGGTCGGCAGCCATATTCGCTTGCAATCGAGCCTTCGTGGTCATGCGCATCATCTGACGGTCCCCGACCACAAGATCCTACGAGTTGGGACGCTGAGTTCAATCCTTTCCGACGTTGCGGATTACTTGAAGATTGAACGCTCGAAGCTGGAACAGGAACTCTTCGATTTATGACTCGTCCCAAACCACTCGTACTCGTCATCCTCGACGGCTGGGGCTATCGCGCGGAGACCAAGGCAAATGCTATCGCGCTCGCGCGCAAGCCCACTTATGATCGGCTAATGCGCGAATATCCCAACACGCTGATTCACACCAGTGGACCTTTTGTCGGCCTGCCCGAAGGGCAGATGGGCAACAGCGAGGTTGGGCATCTCAACATCGGTGCCGGCCGCATCGTTCATATGGACATCACTCGAATCGACCTGATGATCCAGACCGGCGAATTCTTTTCGCATCCGGTGCTTCTCGCTGCCATGAAGCATGCCCGTGTTGGCGAGCGCAGGCTGCATTTGTTCGGACTGCTCTCTGACGGCGGCGTGCACTCGCAACAGGCTCATCTCTACGCTTTGCTGAAAATGGCCAAGCAGAATGGCGCGGACCGCGTCTTCGTTCACGCTTTCATGGATGGCCGCGATACGCTGCCCACCAACGGAGCGGGTTATCTCGAACAGTTGCAGCAGAAGATGCGGGAGTACAACTCCGGCAAGATTGCTACGGTGAATGGCCGTTACTACGCGATGGACCGCGACCGGCGCTGGGAGCGCATCTTGAAGGCCCACGACGCCATGGTCTTCGGCGACGCGGAAGGCGGAAAGTGTGCCGATCCCGTGCAGGGGATGAAAGATTCTTACAACCGCGGCGTCACCGATGAGTTCGTCGTGCCCTTCGTCTGCACCGATCGAACGGATAAAGATAAGAGCGGACAACCGCTGGCGACCATTCGTGATGACGACGCCTGTATCTGCTTTAATTTTCGGGCCGACCGCGCTCGCCAGATCACGCGCTCGCTGGCGCGTAACAGTGGCTTAAACGCAAAGGGCGGCAGTGATCTTCCAGGCGCGACTGATCTAGACGCCACGATTCCGAGAGACCGCGTCCCCAAAAATCTGCACTACGTTTGCATGACCCAGTACGACAAGAACTTCAGCCTGCCTGTGGTGATCCCGCCGGAGTCGATGGCGAACATTCTGGCGAACGTAATGGGCAATCTCAAAATGCGCAACCTGCGCGTCGCCGAAACCGAAAAATACGCCCACGTCACTTACTTCTTTAATGGCGGCGTGGAACAGCCCTTTCCTGGCGAAGAACGCGTGCTGGTGCCATCGCAGAAGGTGGCGACCTACGATCTGAAGCCGGAGATGAGCGCCGGCGGAATTGCCGACGCAGTTGTCAAGGCCACGGAAGACGGCACCTTTGATGTGATCATCGTAAACTTTGCCAATGCCGATATGGTCGGGCACTCGGGCAAGCTCGATCCTACGATCAAAGCCGTCGAGACCGTGGATGCCTGCCTGAGCCGCCTGGAAACGGCGGTTCGTACGAAAGGCGGTGCCCTGCTCATCACCGCCGATCACGGCAATGCCGAGTTGATGATCGATCCCGCGACCGGCGGACCTCACACGGCGCACACTACCAATCCTGTGCCCTTCATCGTAGTCGCCGAAGATGCCAAGCAATTCACGCTGAAACCGAACGGTTCGCTGCGGGATATTTCGCCAACCATGCTCGGAATATTGGCCGTCGATGAACCGAAAGAGATGACGGGAAGCGATCTGCGAGCTTTTCTCAAGAACAAATGAACTCGGCGACGGCCATTTCCGCCGTTCGCGGTATTAGTCTGTCGGACCGGGGAGAACGGGCGTGGCCTGGTCGAGAAATTTTCCTCCGCTCACACATGCGGTGCCACTTCCGTTCGAGTCAAATCGGACTCTCCCAGATTCGTCAGCGCAGAAAGCCTTCATCCCGGAATCCGATTCGGTTGGAACGGCGGTGATTTGGAATTTAGGAGCGGGACTGCCATCGCAACCGGAAACGGAGAAATGATATCCATTCGATTCGTCACCGGATAAGTCGGGCGGGAAACCCCCGGGCACCTGAGGCGGGATGTTATTTGTGTCAGCTTTATCAAACAGATCGGCCAGATGACACGCGTAGCCATGCTCAGGATGCGCGGATGCGTAGCGCATTTCGGCCGCGACGATCATTGTGACGCGACCTGACGCCATGTTTTCGTTCACCTCGTCCGCTTTCCTGCGTACCCCTTTCAGGTAGTCCGGATCGGTGAGCGGAATGTGCGCGGCCACCGTGACTTCACTCAATCGCCATATATCTTTTTCCTGCGTCATGGAGAAAATGAGGCGGGGAATGACGGGGAGAAACTGCGGTTCTCCGTTGCTGTAAGCGTGTATCGACAATTCAATTTCGTCTTGTTCGCCCATGAGAGAATCGTGCTCGACCGTCACTTCAACCTTCTCTTTGCCTTCTTCCTGTTCCGATACCAGGAGGTTCGGCCCCACGTCGAACGTTTCGACGTGTCGGCCTCCATCTGCAAGTCCGTGACCCATCATGGAGATTTTTTGTACCATAGACGTCTCCGGGGTCTCGCCTTTTCGGATCAAGGCGCTGCGTGTGACCTCGGGTAGGTGTTTCTCAAACGCATCAGCGCTCTTGCCCAGAAACATCTCGATCAAAGCCTGGCGGGCGGTCTGAGGCGGCGGAGCCGGAGTTTGTATCTGTGCCTGCGCGAAAATGGGCGCGGCAAACACGACTAGCAAAGAGATGTAGATGTGGCGCATGGGGCCCTCCGCTGATGCGTGCGAACCACTTACCACGTATTGTACTTCCTAAGACTCCGCAGCCTGTTCCGAAGTTCCTGACGCAGAGAGTCATCGGCTTCGTGCTACAGTTTTCTCACGGGCATGTGCCCGCCCGATCGCATGGAACCACGGCTTATTTGGATCAATCTGCTGGTGAAGCTTGGCGTGGCTGCGGCCGTGTCGAGCAGCCTGGTGCGCTCCAAGGAATTCAAGTCGCTTTTATTTCGAGAGGAGCGCGAGTTTCGGCAGAAAGTCTATCTGGTCTTGTGGATGGCGCTGCCGATCATGCTCGGAGTGTGGATCCGGTTTTCCGCCCAAAGTTTTCTCGCCGGCGATCTGAGTTTTGAAACCGCTCTCTTGCTGGGCGTGATCGGTGGACGCTGGGCGGGATCGCTCGGCGGGGCGCTGCTTGGGGTTCCGGCCGTGCTGCATGGCGAGTGGGCGGCGCTGCCATTCTGTGTGCTTTGCGGTTTCATCGCAGGCCAACTGCGCACCATGGCCGCCGACAAGGACGACATCTGGTCGTTTTCTCCATTCATCGATCAAAGTATCTTTCGGCTGATTCGTCGCAATCTGCCCACGCCGCGCCTGTTCGACTGGCAGATCATGTTCTTTGCGACGATTATCGGATTGCGTTTTGTGCAGAGCGAACTGGCACGGTATTTCCCGCGCTCGATCTTCAGCCTCGACACCAGCAACCTGTGGATAGAGGCGGTGATCTATGCCGCTTCCGCAATCGCCATCGGGATTGAGCTCAAGATCTTTAACAGCGTGCGAATTCAAATCAAACTGGAAGAGCAGGAGCGCTTGCTGTTACATGCGCGCATGGAAGCGCTGCAGAACCAGATCAATCCTCATTTTCTCTTTAACACCTTGAATTCGATTTCATCGCTGGTGCGCTTCGACCCGGATACGGCTCGTGAGGTGATTTCCAAACTGGCAACCATTCTCCGGCGTTTGCTGAACAGCACCGATTCTTTCGTGCCGCTGCGGGAAGAGGTGGAATTCATCGACAACTATCTCGACATTGAAGTGGTTCGTTTCGGAAACGATAAGTTGCGAGTAGTGAAGGAACTCGATCCCGCATCGCTCGATGTGATGGTTCCCAGCATGCTCTTGCAGCCGCTGGTGGAAAACTCAATCAAACACGGCCTCGGCTCTATGGTGGAGGGCGGCAGCATCTATCTGCGCAGCCGCCTTTCTGAGTCGCGCCTGATCATCGAGGTGGAGGACGATGGCGTGGGGATATCGGCGACCCAACCGGAGAGCACCGCGGGGGCTGGTATCGGCATGGCCAACATCTCCGAACGGTTGCATGTTTTGTATGGAGATACGGCACGGATGACCATCGACAGCGGCGAAGGCAACGGAACCCTGGTGCGAATCCGCTTGCCACTTTTGCAGGCTTCAGGAGCGATTCCAGAGGCCTTCTACGAAGAGCGCTCGAGCACGCGCCGGTAAAAGTCTTCGTATTGCGGAACGATCCTGCTGGAACAGAATCGCGCTTGTGCGACGGCGCGAGCGGCCTTGCCCATGGCCCGCAGCCGGCTTTCGTCCTTCAGCAGTTCTATAGAGTAGCGCGCCATCGTATCCACATCTCCGACGTCGGCTAAATAACCGCTCGTCCCATGTTCAATCACTTCAGGCACTCCTCCGGTGCGGGTTGCAATCGGCACCACCTCACATGCCATCGCTTCCAGCGCCGCCAGGCCGAAAGATTCCAATTCACTTGGCATCAGCAGGATGTCAGCGATTGCCAGCTTCTCCTGTACCTGATCCTGCTTGCCCAGGAAGAGAACATCTTCATGGATTCCTTTTTGTACTGATAACCATTCCGCTACGGAACGGTCGGGGCCATCGCCGATCAGCATTAATCTCGCCGGCATCTGCTTGCGTACCCGATCGAAGATCTCGATTACATCCGAGAGCCGCTTGACCGGGCGAAAATTTGAAAGATGAACCAGCAACTTCTCGCCGTCCGGAGCATACTCGAGCCGCGCTTCTGGCGAGGCCGCGCTCCTGCTGTACACATCGCAATTTACCGAGTTGTAGATGACTTTAATTTCTTTCTTCACATCGAAGACCCGCATCGTGCGGTCGCGCAGGTAGTTGGAGATAGCCGTGACGCCGTCACTCTGGTTGATCGAATAACGCGTGATGGGCAGATAGGAGCGGTCTAATCCCACCAGAGTAATGTCTGTGCCATGCAGCGTCGTAACGAAAGGCAGGCGGCGTCCTCGAGGACCGTCCCCTAGCATCTGGCGCGCCAGCAACGCACTCACCGAATGCGGAATGGCATAGTGCACGTGCAGCAGGTCGAGGTCGTACAACTGCGCGACTTCAGCCATGCGCGTCGCCAGCGCGAGGTCGTACGGCGGATAATCGAACAGCGGGTAACGGGATACTTCGACTTCGTGATAGTGAATGTTGTGTTCCTGACCGCGCAGGCGGATGGGCGGGGCGTAGGAAATGAAGTGAATCTCGTGGCCGCGCTGAGCGAGTTCCAAGCCGAGTTCCGTGGCGACCACACCACTGCCGCCATATGTGGGATAACACGTGATCCCGATTTTCATTCTGCGAGTCTCTGCCCTTTCCCAATAGTCCCGTAATTCGATGGCAAGAAACAATAAAGGATGCTCATTCTACAGTCGCGGCGTGTATTTAGTGAGCGGAAACGGCGTATCGCAGAAACTATTCGGAGGGTTTTGCAGCCGACTTGGAAAGGCCTGGGTCTAGCTTGTCCAGGTGGGCCTGGAAACGCCCCTTAGCTTCGTCGGGAAGACCTGTGAATTCGATACCCATTCCTACACCGGGGTCGCGGGTGCGCACCGTCGCGGAGGCCGAAACGTGTTCCTGATCGATCCAGAAATCGAGACGCAGCGATGTAGAAATCGCCAAGGGCATGACAGTCTCAACATAACAACCATTGCCGCTGATGTCAGTGGCATTCAATCGCATCGGGGTGTTCACGCGTTCGTCGCGGAGTTCGAGGGGGAATGAGATCTTGTGGCGTTGAAATCTTCTGCGATTATCCGGAGTGGAGACCGGCATGTTGGTGCGTAGTTCGAGCGGCAGTTCGGTGATCCACGGGCATTCCTGGTCGACCACAAGCTGAACCCCAACCTGAACTTTCTTTATCCCATTGCCTTCCATCACCCAGATGACTTTGCAGCGGGCTTTCTTCTTCTCATACTGCACGCCGATGACGTCACCCACTTTTAATTCATGCTCGAGGCCGCAAATGCACGCGCCGGTGCAACTGACATTCTGGGCTATGGCGTTCTGATGGAACGGCTGATCGTTTGCGCCCATGCCCCACACACGCACGCGCAAGTCCAAAGTCGCGCGCGGCGCTGCCCCTGCCACCGACATGATCAAGGTCTCCGAGAATTCTTTAATCGAATCTAATTCAGATGATACGCTGCCGGTGCAACTGGCCTAAGGTTACGAAAGTCATTTCTCGACGACTCCCGGTAAGTCTGAGAAAGATCTCGTCATCTGCCGTTGTCCGAGGCCAGTTCCCGGTACGAAATCGGCGGCTTAGGGAGTTCTGTCATTCCCAGCAGATCCGCGTAAAACGCGCGAGCTTTTTGTTCCTCGCCTGGAGGCATCGCGAGTTGGACGTGATCGATGGAGGTGAACGGCAATCCGCTCATGCTCCGATGTTAGCCGAGAGGCAGCGAACTGGGAACCGTCGCACGCCTGTTAAAATCACGCGCCTGTTAAAATCAAAGATTAGCCTTCAACCTGAACGTTTGCCTTATGGACGCCGCTTTTCTCCGCAACTTTGCGATCATCGCGCATATCGACCACGGTAAATCCACGCTGGCGGACCGCCTGCTGGAGCTGACTGGATCGCTGACTGCGCGCGAGATGCAGGCGCAGGTGCTCGACTCGATGGACCTGGAGCGCGAGCGCGGCATCACCATCAAAGCTCATGCGGTGCGCATGATGTATACAGCGCATGACGGACAGACTTACCAACTTAACTTGATCGATACTCCGGGCCACGTTGACTTTTCCTACGAGGTTTCGCGTTCGCTGGCGTCGTGCGAAGGCGCACTGCTGGTGGTTGACGCGTCGCAGGGAGTAGAGGCGCAAACTCTTGCCAACTCTTATCTCGCCATTAATCACGGCCTCGAAATTATTCCTGTCATCAACAAGATCGATTTGCAAAGCGCTGACATTCCGCGGACGAAAGAAATGATTGAGAGCGCAGTCGGGCTGGATGCGTCCGACGCAGTGCTCATCAGCGCGAAGACTGGACAGGGTGTGCCCGACGTGCTCGAAGCGATCGTGAAGCGCATTCCGCCGCCCAAGGGAAATCCCGACAGCCGGCTGCAGGCGCTTATTTTCGACTCCTGGTTCGATGCCTACCGCGGCGTTGTGATCCTCACTCGAGTCTTCCAGGGAACGCTGCGCAAGGGCCAGAGAATTCGCTTGTGGTCGAATGGGACAACCTTTGACGCAGAAACTCTCGGAGTGCAAAGCCCCAAGCCGGTGGAGATCGAAGAGCTGAAGGCGGGCGAAGTTGGATTTCTAATTGCGAATATAAAGAATGTTGCCGATACGAAAATCGGCGACACCATTACCGACGACGCCAATCCCGCGTTCGAGGCGCTGCCGGGTTTCGAAGAGATCAAGCCCATGGTATTCGCCGGGCTCTACACGGTGGATGCGCACGAGCACACTCGTCTGCGGGAGGCGCTGGAAAAGTTGCGGCTGAATGATTCGTCGTTCTTCTTCGAACCGGAAAGTTCCGTGGCGCTGGGTTTCGGCTTTCGCTGCGGCTTCCTCGGGCTTCTGCACATGGAGATCATTCAGGAGCGGCTGGAACGCGAGTTTGCGCTTGAACTGATTACCACCGCGCCCGGCGTGCGTTACAAGATCACGAAGACCGACGGGGAATTGATTGAAGTGGATAATCCCTCGCGCTGGCCTGATCCGAGCGAGATCGCCAAAGTGGAAGAGCCGGTAATTCTGGCGACAATTCTTACCAACGAGGAGTATGTCGGCGGAATCCTGAAACTGGTCGAGGACAAACGCGGCAAGCAGAAGACCTTCGAGTACGTCAGCTCGTCGCGCGTGATGTTGCATTATGAGTTACCACTGAATGAAATCGTGCTGGATTTTTATGACCGTCTAAAATCCGTATCGCGCGGCTACGCGTCGCTCGATTACCACCTGGCGGATTATTGGGAGTCGCCAATGGTGAAGCTCGATATTTTGGTTGCGGGTGAGCCGGTGGACGCGCTCTCGATTATTGTGCATCGGGATTTTGCTTATGAGCGGGGTAAGTTGCTGGTTTCGAAAATGAGGCAACTGATACCCCGGCAAATGTTCGAGGTGGCGATTCAGGCATCGATCGGAGCGAAAATTATCGCCCGTGAAACCGTATCGGCTATACGGAAAAATGTGATTGCCAAATGCTACGGCGGCGATATTTCGCGGAAGCGCAAGCTGCTCGAAAAGCAGAAGGAAGGCAAAAAACGAATGAAGCGGATCGGTCGGGTCGATATCCCGCAGGAGGCTTTCTTGGCCGTTCTGAAAGTTGGGGAGGACAGCAATTAAGGGGGTATTGTGGTCCGACCACGCTGGTCTGGATTGACGCTTTTACACTTGAAATTCCGCGTACTGGAGGTGGTTCGTGGAGCGGTTTTGGACTGTACAGAAATGGAAAGTCGGAAGTGGGAAATGTGCAAATCCCTAAATCGGGAATTGAAAGATGCGGATTTAGTTTCCTCCCTGTTAATGCCGCGTGAATTGCATAACTGGTTACTATTCAGAGCCTTAGATGGTGGCAAGAACTGTAAAGTTATTTTGAATCGCCGAGCTTTGCCGAGAAGTATTTTGTCGCCGCCAGCAATTCCACAAGCTTTTCCACAGAAGAGTTTCCCGGTGCAAGTCAAGGCGGCTAAAGTATTTACCGAGCATAACTACAGTAATTCCTGTACCGCGAAAGATTACTCTTCCGGGGCTAAGCCGCCTTCGACCATGGTCTCGAATCTGGTGCAGCTTTTCAGGAACGCCAGATTGATTCTGCCGATCGGCCCATTGCGCTGCTTGCCAATGATGATCTCAGCCTTGCCTTGCAGATCGGGATCGTCCTGCTTATAGACTTCTTCGCGGAAGATGAACATCACCAGGTCGGCGTCCTGCTCGATGGAGCCCGACTCGCGCAGGTCGGCGAGTTGCGGACGGTGGTCGCCGCCACGGCTCTCCGGGGCGCGGCTCAATTGGGAAAGCGCAATCACGGGGACGGTGAGTTCTTTGGCCAGAGCTTTCAGGCCGCGGGAAATCGCCGAGACTTCCTGCGTGCGATTTTCGTAACGCTTGCTTCCGCCCGACATGAGTTGCAGGTAATCAACGATGAGCAGGTCGAGTTTTCCCTGCGATTGTTTTAGCCGCCGCGCCTTGGCGCGCATCTCGCTCAACGAAATGCCGGGCGTGTCATCGATGAAAATCGGGGCGTGGGCCAGTTGTTCCATGGCGCGCACCACTTTGCGAGTGTCGTCCTGCCACAGGGAACCGGTGCGCATCTTGTGCGCGTCAACCTTGGCTTGGGAACAGAGCAGGCGCATCAGCAATGCTTCGCGCGACATTTCGAGCGAAAAAACTCCGACAACTTGCTGGTCTTCAACGGCCGCGTTCTCGGCGATATTCATGGCAAAAGCTGTCTTGCCCATAGAAGGCCGCGCAGCGATGATCACGAGATCGGACCGTTGCAGGCCGCTGGTCATTTCGTCGAGGTCGGTGTAGTGCGTGGCTAAGCCGGTGATGCGCTGGCCGCGCTGCAGCAGGGCATCGACCGAGCCGAAGGATTCACGAACGATTTCCTGCACGCCCATAAAGCCGCGACCAATGCGCTTTTCCGAGAGTTGAAAGATCGCGGCTTCCGCATCGTTGAGCACTTCTTCGGCGGCATCGGATTGATCGGCCGCACGCGCAATCGCCGTATTCGCCGCGTGAATCAGTCCGCGCAGCAGCGCCTTGTCGCGGACGATCTTTACATAGTGCTCAATACTGGGACGATCGGGAACGCCGTCGAGCAAGCTGGACACGTAGCCCACGTCGCCGATGGGCTGAAGATCCTTGTGGCGCTCAAGCTCTTCGATCAGCGTGATCATGTCGATGGGGCGCGAAGATTCCGCCAGATCGACCATGCGGCTGTAGATGCGGCGATGCGAGTCAAGGGAAAAATCTTCGATGCGAAGATGTTCAGCGGCCTGATTATAAGCAAAGTTGTCGAGCAGGATCGCACCCAGAATCGAGCGCTCGGCTTCTACATTCGCGGGAAGAGTACTGATACTGTAATCGGTCGTGGCCACGTTTAATTTATTTCCTCAAACCTTGAAAAGCCTTCGGCACGCTAAACCGACGCGGGTTGTGAATGCGAGGCACATGCTTCGGAAAACGGCGACCGATTACAAAAAAGTTGGCGCTGGCTGATGCAAACAATTCTGCCGAGACTGTGCCGATTCTCACAGGAGAACAAAAAGCGAATCAGAAAGTCAAGGGCAAAAACAAATGCGGCCCGGGCCAGCCACCCGAGCCGCATCGTTCGTGGATCTCTCCTCTTGCCTCCTCGCCGCTAGGAACAGCGAGCCGACGTTACTGGTCCGACAGCGCCCACCAGGGTGCTACATTTACCAGTATCAACTGCAGAATGTGATTCAGAGAATCACAGCTCCGCAGCCTCTGCGATGGCCACCGGCCCAACCCGTTCAAAGAGCGGGGGAGGAGGCCGCAATGCCCGGGCAACCGGCACGCGCTCGCGCGCGTTTCCGAATGTCCCCTGGCAACTCACCCTCGAGAATTGCCAGTTTGCCACCGGTGTCACCGCAATCATCATTCAACAAGACTGAGAGTTCTCACGTATTCGCTGACCCACTGTGGGGCAGAATGCTGCGCACCGCAACGAAAAAACATTTCGCCCTTGTGCAGAAACTGTGGAGGATGAGAGTTCCTTGTGGAAGGCTGAGGAAAAGTGAGAATGAAATCGCTCTCGTGAGCTGAGTGCGCCAGTTCATTCCATACGCTTATACGACGTAAAACAAATAACTTCGTGTGAGGTGATTATCGGCGAGCATTCGAGCCACGATTTGTCGTATTCCCGTTGCGACAAAAGTGGCCGCCTTCCGTTTGACCCTCCCCTATCCCTCCAATAAACTGAAGGGTTCGACCTCCTGCAGGTTCCGACTTTATGGCAGACAGCATTCATGTGAAGCTTCCCGATGGAAGCGTGAAAGACGTTCCCAAAGGCACCACGGCGCTCGACATTGCGAAGGGCATCGGCCCGCGGCTGGCGGATGCGGCGCTGGTCGCGAAAACTAACGGAGATCTGATCGATCTCACCAAGCCGCTGGAGAAAGATACCAGTCTCCGCTTTTTAACCGAAAAAGATCCCGAGGCCCTGGAAGTTTATCGTCACTCCTCCGCGCATTTGCTGGCTGCGGCCGTGCTGGAACTTTTCCCCGAGACCAAGCTGGGCCATGGACCGCCGACCGAGAGCGGATTCTTTTATGACTTCTACCGTCCAACGCCGTTTACGGCAGAAGATCTGGAAAAGATCGAGAAGAAGATGCAGGAGCTAGTGCAACAGAACATTCCTTACGCGCGGGAATTTCTGCCTCGCGACCAGGGGTTGGCGGAGTTCAAAAACGAGGGCGACTTCATGAAGTGCCATTTCATCGAGCAATTCACCAAGCCCGATGAAAAGATTTCGATCTACCGCACCGGAAAGTTCACGGATTTCTGCCGCGGACCGCACATCCCGTCCACGGGAAAGATCAAGGCCTTCAAACTGTTCAATGTTGCCGGCGCGTACTGGCTGGGCGACGAAAAGAATCAGCAGCTACAGCGGATTTACGGGACTTCGTTTTTCTCGAAGAAGGATCTCGACGCCCACTTGCAGCAACTGGAAGAGGCGAAGAAGCGCGACCATCGCGTGTTGGGGCAGCAGCTCGATCTGTTTTCGATTCAGGAACTGGCGGGGCCGGGGCTGATTTTCTGGCATCCCAAGGGCGGGATTATCCGCAAGCAGATGGAAGACTGGATGCGCGAGGAGTATTTGAAGCGCGGCTACTCGCTGGTCTACACGCCGCATGTGGCGCGGCGGCAGTTATTTTTTACTTCTGGGCACGAAGGCTATTACGCGCAAAATATGTTCGACGCGATGGAACTCGACGACGCCGAATACCGGCTGAAGCCGATGAATTGTCCGGGACACATTCTGATTTACAAAGACTCGCTGAAATCGTATCGCGATCTGCCCGTGCGGCTGGGTGAGTTGGGAACGGTCTATCGCTACGAGCGATCGGGGGTAATGCACGGACTGTTGCGCGTGCGGGGCTTTACGCAGGATGACTCGCACATCTTTTGTACGCCGGAGCAGGTCGAAGACGAGATTACCGGTTGTCTCGTCTTTGCCCTGGATGTGCTGAAAGATTTTGGCTTCGATAAATTCCAGACCGAGCTTTCGACCTGGAATCCGGACGACCGCAGGAATTTTGTGGGCAGCGAAGAGCAATGGATCAACGCCACGCAATCGTTGGAGAAGGTGCTGAAACGCCGGAATATTGACTACAAGACCATGCCGGGTGAGGCGGCGTTTTACGGGCCAAAGATTGACATCAAGCTGGTGGACGCGATCGGGCGGCTGTGGCAGCTGTCGACGGTGCAGGTCGACTTCAACCTGCCGCAACGCTTCGGTCTTGAGTACGTCGCCGAAGATGGTTCGCGCAAACAGCCGGTGATGGTGCATCGCGCGCTGTTCGGATCGATCGAGCGATTCTTCGGCGTGTTGATCGAGCACTATGCCGGAGCGTTTCCGGTATGGCTCTCACCGGTTCAGGTGGCGATGATTCCGATCAGCGAGCGGCATGCGGAGTATGCGAACAAGGTTGCGGATCAGCTGAAGGCCATCGGTGTGCGCGTGGAAGTGGATGCGCGCAACGAAAAGATGAATGCCAAGATTCGCGAACACGCCATGCAGAAGGTGCCGTTTCTGCTGGTAGTCGGAGATAAGGAAGCTGAAGCCGGCAAGGTGAACGTGCGTACGCGCGGGAAAGAGAAAACCGAGGACACGACGGTGGCCGAGTTCGTGGACAAGATTCGGAAGCTGATTACGGAGAAGAGCCCAACGTTGTAGTTGCTCATGTGGGGCAGCCTTCCCCGGCTGTCCGGCGAGCGCCAGCTCGTCTGCATGCGGCATGAACCTTGCGCCATGTAACATGTTTCCGTGCATTCGTTGGCGGAACCCGTCTTAGCGCGCGTCCGGCGGCAGGAGTTGCTGCGCGCTGGGGATCGCGTTGGGGTCGCGGTTTCCGGCGGGATTGATTCAGTTGCGCTTCTGCGGTTGCTGCTCGAATTGCGTCATGAACTCGGCATCGTTCTCTCCGTTGTTCATTTCAACCACAAGCTGCGAGGGGCGGAGTCCGATTCGGATCAGGATTTCGTTGCGAGCCTCGCTCTTGAGCGTGGGTTGGAGTTTTATTGCCAGAGCGGCGATGTGGCGGGGCTTGCGGTTGAGGAACACTCCGGTGTGGAAGCGGCTGCCCGTGAGTTGCGGTATGGGTTCTTTCAGAGGCTTTTGGGCGCGGGCGGGGATGCGGTTCCGTCAGAACTATTGACAGGTTCGCGTACCTCAGGGGCTGAAGCCCAAAATCTCGGTCCTCCTTATCGCAGCGCTGAAAGCGCTGCGCCACCCCAAGGCACTCTGCGACCCCAAAGCACTACCCAGGGGCTAAAGCCCGCTTCCTCAGGGGAGCTTAACGGCACGTCTGAAGCCGTGCCCTGCCCGATCCCGATTGCGAAGCCGGCTCCGCAGGCAACGTCCACCGGGTTAACTCCCGCAGCTCTTCTCAACAAGATCGCAACTGGCCATACTCTCGACGATCAGGCCGAGACGGTGCTCATGCGGCTGATTCGCGGAACGGGGCTGCGAGGGCTGGGAGGAATCTATCCACGCATTGTTGTCGAAAACGAGGATGGGGAGGGTCACGGCGAAATCGTTCGTCCACTGCTGGGAATCCGGCGCCGGGAACTGGAGCAGTATCTCGCGGATCTCAAACAGCCGTGGCGGGAAGACTCGACCAACGCGGAATCCAAATTCACTCGCAATCGGGTGCGCGGGCTGGTGCTTCCACTGCTCGAGCGGGAGTTCAATCCTGCCGTGGTCGAGAGTTTCGCCGAACTGGCGGAGATTGCCCGCGACGAAGAAGACTACTGGGAGAATGAGATCTCAGGCTGGCTTGGGACGGTGGTGCAGTGGTCACAGCCGGAGTGGACGCGCGGGCTGCCGGGTTTCGAGGGTTCGCAGTCCCTGGTACAGATCCAGCCATCCAATCCCGAGTTATTGAATCGGCTTGAGCAGCCCGGGCCGGCGGTGATGAATGCTTCGGTAAGCCGGCCCTGGTTGCTGACTGAGCCCATCGCTGTACAAAGAAGAGTGCTGAAAGCGATCGGCGAGCAGGCGGGAATTCCTTTGGAGTTCAAGCATATCGAGGAAATCCTGCACTTCGCGGCAGAGGATGGTCCATCGGGAAAGGAATTATCGCTTCCACTGGGCTGGAAGATTGTCCGCGAGCCGGAGGCCCTGGTCTTCATCACTCCTGACCTGCGCCGCCAGGAGCGCGTTCCGGACTACGAATACTCGCTGCCGGTGCCGGGACGTGCGATGGTGCCGGAACTCGGGGTAGTAATCGAGGCCATGCGCCTCGCTCCTGAGTCGCTACTGGCGGAGTATAACCCGCAACACCTTCTGCGTGCAGAGCTGTTGCCGAGACATCTCATCGTGCGCAACTGGCGACCCGGGGACCGGTTCTGGCCCGCGCACACCAAAGCGCCAAAAAAAATTAAAGAACTGCTCCAGGAGCGGCACGTGGAGCAACCTAGGCGCAGGCTTTGGCCCGTCGCAGCGAACGAGGACGAGATCGTATGGATGCGCGACTTTTCAGTTCCCGCGGGGCTACGTCCCAAAGCCGGTGAGGAAGCTGTGCTGATCCGGGAGATCCCGTGGGAGGCTCAGGAGCGCGCGACCGAAACATAGCCCAAGACAAAATCGCCCTGCTCTTTAACCATGCACATGATTGAGGGGCGGCCAGGACGAAATTCCCGGTATACTGATTCGTCCCCGGATGGCGGGGCAATATTCTTTCTGAATGATCTCGGCTGAGACCCTGATATAAAGAGCAGTCTACGGGACGGGAGGCAGCGCCGTTTCATGAATGCAACCGGAGTCGAGCCCCTTCGCCAGGTAATTTCAGCCGAGCAGATCCAGAAGCGCGTCAAAGAACTTGCCCGCCACATCTCAGATGACTACCAGGGGCAGACGATCCAGGCATTGGCCGTTCTGGAAAACGCGTTCATGTTTATGGCCGATCTGGTGCGCGCTCTTGAAGTTCCGGTGGTGTGCCAGTTCATCAAGCCGCGTTACAGCAAGCAGGGCAACCAGGGCGAGGTTGTGGAGATTTTCTTCAGCCATGAACCGGACATTCGCGGCCAGCACATTCTGCTGGTCGAGGGGTTGGTGCACTCCGGCGTGACCAGCGACTTCCTGATGAACGATTTGCGTGCCAGAGGCGCGGCTTCGGTGAAGCTGGTAACTCTGCTAGACCGGCAATCGGCGCGGCGCGTGCCGCTGCAGCCCGACTACTTCGGTTTTCTGGTGGATGAGGCCTTCCTCGTAGGTTACGGGTTGGGGGCTGCGGAGCAGACCAACCGCAATATCCCGTATCTGGCTGCAACCCAGGCCAGGTGACTTAAGTTATGCGAAACGCGACGCGCCTTTTTCGCCAGAAAAAGGTAGAATAAAGATCTTAAGGAATTTCCTATCGAAATTGGCCGAACGGCATCTAATTTGGGTTAGGAGCCTCGGGGTTTTCGCTTCTTCTGATGAGCCCCGATTCTTTCAGGAGCCTCGCTAAGTGAATTCGACAGTAAAAACCGTGGTGTTTTGGGTGGTAATTGGGTTGTCCGCACTGCTGTTGTGGACGGTGATTCAGCAGGGCCGCGGCGGGCAGAAAGACAAGGAAGTTAATTTTTCCCAGTTCATGAGTGACGTGGGCTCGGGAAACGTGCATGAAGTTACGCTGGATGGCCAGCAGGTGCGCGGCAAATACCGGGACGGTTCTGCCTTCCATTCCACGGTTCCGGCAAATTATCCCGACATGTACAAGACGCTCAACGACAAGGGCGTTCAGACGACGATTAAGGACGCCAACAGTGGAAGCTGGCCGTTGCAGTTGCTGGGCACTTGGGCACCGCTGATTTTGCTGGGCGCGCTGTGGTTCTTCATGATCCGGCAGATGCAGACCGGCGGCAACAAAGCTCTCTCATTTGGCAAGAGCCGGGCGCGGCTGCTTTCGATGCAGCAGAAGAAGGTCACGTTCAAAGACGTCGCTGGTGTCGAAGAGGCTAAGGAAGAACTGCGGGAGATTATCGAATTCCTGCGCGAGGCGCAGAAATTTCAAAAGCTGGGCGGCAGGATTCCCAAAGGCGTGCTGCTGGTTGGACCTCCAGGAACCGGCAAGACGCTACTGGCTCGGGCGGTGGCGGGCGAGGCGAACGTTCCTTTCTTCTCGATCTCCGGCTCGGATTTTGTTGAGATGTTTGTGGGTGTGGGCGCGAGCCGTGTGCGCGACCTGTTTGAGCAGGGCAAGAAGAACGCGCCTTGCATTATTTTCATCGACGAGATTGACGCTGTGGGCCGGCATCGCGGCGCAGGGCTCGGCGGCGGTCACGACGAGCGCGAGCAAACGCTGAACCAGTTGCTGGTTGAGATGGACGGCTTCGAATCCAATGAAGGCGTCATTCTCATGGCGGCAACGAACCGGCCTGACGTGCTTGATCCGGCATTGTTGCGCCCGGGACGCTTCGACCGCCGTGTGGTGGTGAGCCGTCCGGACGTGCGCGGGCGTGAAGAAATTCTGCGCGTACATACTCGCAAGATTCCTTTGGCCGAAGACGTCGATCTCTCTGTACTGGCACGGGGCACACCCGGATTTTCGGGCGCCGACCTGGCTAACATGGTGAATGAAGCGGCATTGGCCGCCGCGCGGCAAAATCGCAAGGCTGTGCTGATGTTCGACTTCGAGGTCGCGAAGGACAAGGTTCTGATGGGCGTGGAGCGTAAGTCGCTCATCCTTTCCGACGAGGAGAAGAAAGTCACGGCGTACCACGAGGCGGGACACGCGTTGGTGGCGGCCAAGCTTCCCGGTTCCGACCCGGTCCACAAGGTCACGATTATTCCGCGCGGAATGGCGTTGGGCGTGACTATGCAACTGCCCATCGACGACCGTCACAACTACACCAGGGAATATTTGAAGACCGATTTGGCGATTCTGATGGGCGGCCGCTTAGCTGAGGAATTATTCCTCAACCAGATGAGCACCGGTGCCGGAAACGACATCGAGCGGGCCACCGAGATGGCGCGAAAGATGGTTTGCGAGTGGGGCATGAGCGATCTCGGCCCACTCACCTTCGGAAAGAAGGAAGAGCAGATATTTCTGGGCCGCGAGATTAGCCAGCATCGCGATTACAGTGAAGACACCGCCATCAAGATTGACAATGAGGTCCGCAAGCTGGTGAACCAGGGATACGAGACGGCAAAGAACATTCTGGAAGGCAGCCGCGACACGCTGCAAAAGATCGCTGCGGCGCTGCTGGAGCGGGAGGTGCTGGACGCCTCCGAAGTGCTGCTGCTGGTTGACGGCAAGGAACTGCCTCCGATGAAATCTCCCTCGAAGCCGGATGACGGTGTGCAGCAGGTGTTGAAGCCGGAGCCGGGGCGACCGGGAATTGCGAAGGGCGGAGAGAGTCCGGCGCGAGCCTAAAAAAGTTTTTCTACTGCTACGAGCAAGGGCGGCCTGATGGCCGCCCTATTTTTCTTGCTTCCGCCCAGGACTACAGAAAAATAGCCGCCGAGATGTTGAAACGCTTGCCGAGGCGGCGGATATGCTCGGTCGTCAGTGCTCGTTTACCGTTGAGAACCTCCGACGCGACGCTGGCGGTCTCGAACACGCCGATCAGATCCTTCTGTTTCAGAGCATTCGCGGCCATAAGTTCTTTAATCACTTCGATCGGAGTTGCCGCGCGAATCTTGTAGGTCTTCCGTTCGAAGTCTTCGATGAGCACACCAAGTGTGTCGTATAGATCACGCTCCGCTTGGGTTAGCTCAGTCCATCGATGGTTGAGTTCCTCCAGCTTCCCAAGGTAATACCGATTCTCTTTCTCGGTATGGATGATCTTCGGGGGGACTTCGGCGATAAGCTGCTTGTATTCCATTACTGGGCTCATTTATTCCACTCCCCCACGCTGTACTCGGCGTGCGTGACAATCATTCTTACCACAATGGTCTGACTCGCGTAGTTAACCATCGCGATCAAGCGATAGCGGTTTCCCTTGATGTTGAAAATGGTCTTCCCTTTCACGCAGTCGGTATTGCGCCAGATCAGACGCAGTTCATTCAGGTTCTTCCATCTGGCCTCTCTCGCAATCGTGAGCCATGTCGCGACTGGAGATGTCAGATCGCGATGTGTTTTCTTCGCTTTGTCCAAAACTTCCGTGCCCAGTGCTCTCAAAGTCAAACCTGGTGCTGATAGACGTTTCGCAAATCGCGAAGCTGGTTAGAGTATTCGCGATTTGCGAACGTGGGTCAAGAACAAAGTGTTGTTACGCCGGTAACATTAGTTCGCAAACTGCGAACTTGTGTATGATCATATTGCGCGTAGGCTGATCCAAGCAGAGGAGGCATCGGTCAGCCTGCTTCATCCGTTCACGATTTTCATCATGTGTTCGGGATAGCGCTCGCCTGCGGCGGCTCCCGGGGGAAAGATTTCGTCGATGCGCTGCAAATCCTCCTTGCTAAGCTTCAACTCGATTGCAGCCACATTATCTTCCAGGTACCTGCGGCGCTTGGTGCCGGGGATGGGAACGATGTTCTTGTCCTGCGCGAGCACCCAGGCCAGCGCCAACTGCGCGGGCGTGCAGCCCTTCTCTTTTGCGATTTCCTCGACCTGGCGGACCAGATCGAGATTCTTCTGAAAGTTCTCACTCTGAAAGCGCGGAGAGAATCGGCGATAGTCGTCTTCCGGAAAATCTTCGAAGCGCTTGAACTGCCCAGTGAGAAAGCCGCGTCCAAGCGGGCTATAAGCAACGAAGCCAATGCCGAGTTCACGGCATGTAGCAAGGATTTCGTCTTCGGGCTCGCGGCTCCACAACGAGTATTCCGTTTGCAGCGCGGTGATGGGATGAACCTTCACGGCTCGACGAAGCGTTTGCGCGGAAGCCTCGGAAAGCCCGATGCGGCGAATCTTTCCTTCCTGTACAAGCCGGGCCATTGCTCCAACCGTTTCTTCGATAGGTGTGGTGGGATCAACCCGATGCTGGTAATAAAGGTCGATCGTCTCAACCCCCAGCCGGCGTAGGCTTGCTTCGCAAGCGCGGCGGACGTAGTCAGGCCTGCCGTTAATCTCTCGCGCCATCGGGTTTGCGGGATCACGAACGATTCCGAATTTCGTGGCCAATACAATTTTGTCGCGCTTGCCTTTGATTGCCCGTCCGACCAGTTCTTCATTCGTATACGGACCATACACATCGGCGGTGTCGAGAAAATTAATACCAAGTTCGAGGGCGCGATGAATGGTGGCGATGGATTCGTCGTCATCACGCCCGCTGTAAAACTCTGACATGCCCATGCAGCCGAGGCCGAGAGCGGAGACTTTCAGGCCACTGCGTCCAAGTTCGCGAAATTGCATGATTGCTCCTGAAATAAAATTGGCGCATTTGCTGTCCCTGTTAAGGATGCTCGGAGTGCAGCTTGCGATGAAGTGAATTCGTGAGTCGTCCGGCGCGGCCATGCATCAGTCTTTACGGAACTATTCCGTCCGCGGGGGAATTCATGAGTCAAGTGCCGGTCTGGTTTGAACGCAGGTTTGAGTTTTCCTTCCCCGTGGAACTACATCCGAATTTGTGTGCACGTTTGCGTGGTACTCCGGCACGGATCGAAGAAACGCTGCGCGGCCGTTCTCGCGAAATCCTGGTCAGCAAGCGGCAACAAAAGTGGTCGGCCCAGGAGCATGCCGGACACCTGCTGGACTTGGAGCCGCTATGGCTGACGCGGGTGAACGACTATGTGGCCGGCAGCGCGCAACTCGCTACAACCGACCTGCAGAATCGAAAGACCGACGAAGCGAACTACAACTCGCGTCCCCTGGAACAGATTCTGGCTGAGTTCCGCGCCGCTCGAGCGAAGTTGCTTAAGCGCGTCGATGAGCTAGATACATCTTTGTTTTCGCGGACGATTCCCCACCCGCGTTTGAAGACGCCAATGCGATTGGTCGACCATTTGTATTTTGTCGCCGAGCACGACGACCACCATCTGGCTCGAATCTGGGAGTTGCTGACGGAAGCGAAGTAATAAAAAAGCTGAGATCAGCGAGCGATGCTAATCAGGGGCTTGGCTTTGGGGCGCACTTCGCCGATTTGTACTGCCGACACTCCTGCCGAGTTGAGGGTGCTAATAAGTCGATCGGCATCGTCGGCTGCAACCGAAATCAGCAGCCCCCCAGCGGTCTGGGGATCAAAAAGAATCGTTCGAAGTTCTTCGGGGACGCCATCGTTATAAACCACCAGGCATTCCGCGAAGTCGCGATTGTTCTTGAGCCCACCCGGAACATAGCCGGCACGAACGCATTCGAGCGCACCGTCAAGCAAAGGGATTCGGCTGGCGCAAAGCTCCAGCGAAACATCGGATGCCAGCGCCATTTCGCGCGCGTGGCCAATCAATCCGAAGCCCGTCACATCAGTCATGGAATGAATTCGAAATTGCCCTTGCTGAATAACCTCCGCGGCTTGCTGGTTTAGTGTGGTCATCGACTGAACGGCGGCGTCGATCCAAGCCGGCTCCGCCTTGCCTTTCTTAATCGCCGTTGAAATCACGCCGGTTCCCAAGGCCTTGGTGAAAATGAGGCTATCTCCCGGCCTGGCGCCAGCGTTGGCTAGAACTTTTTTCGGATGTACGAGTCCAGTGACTGCATATCCGAATTTGGTTTCTTCGTCGCGAATGCTGTGGCCGCCGATCACAGTGCATCGCGCCTCGATCATCTTTGAGAGTCCACCCGCAAGGATCCGTTCAAGAATGTCGAGGTCGGCTTTCTCGGGAAAGCAGACCAAAGCCAGCGCTGTGAGCGGCTTTCCGCCCATCGCGTAGACATCGCTGAGAGCATTGGTGGCGGCAATCTGGCCGAAGATGTAAGGGTCGTCGACGATGGGCGTAAAAAAATCGACGGTCTGCACCAGCGCCTGATCCGGCGCGATTTGATACACTCCAGCGTCATCGGCGTGGTCGAAGCCGACTAGAACATTCGGGTCGTGTTGCCGGGCTAATTTCCCAAGCACCGTGTCCAGCGCCGCCGGACTCAGCTTGGACGCTCAACCCGCAGCTTTCACGGACTCCGTAAGGCGGAATGGCTTGGCATCGGCCATGCAGTTATTGTACTGGTCACAGCGGGTTCCAGAAGATCGCGGGCTACAATGCGCCCAGCCATTTGACGGGCAGATAGGCCGCGAGAGCATTGGCGAGGCGCTCGTCGGCGGTAATCATTTGTGACTTGGAGCGAATTGCTAAAGCCACGTAGAGACAATCAGAGACGGTCCGATCATAGGCGAGCGCAATCCTCAAGGCCTCGGTCATCAATGTGCGAGACGGCACCGTTGAAAAATTCCGCGCCTGCATTTCGGATGCAATGCGCTCGGCAGCCGCCCGGGACCATCGCCGCAGCCGAACACCTTTCCATACCACGTTCCAACCTCGGCCCAAAAAATGTCGGGTACGAGGAAATCGACTTTGCCATTCACGTATTCCTGCAGGAGTTGAAGAGATTCGGCGGACAGCGTTTCATTTGCCGGCGGGATTACCCATTTCAAGGCTACGCTCGCATCCAGCACGAACCGGTTCAACGCTCACGATCCTCACGAATCATCTGTTCGGTGGTGGGGAACGGTCCATCGCTCTCGGCGCGATGGGTCCGGAATTTCGCCATCCGCTGGTAAAACTGCTGGCGCCGCTTCATTTCCGCCGTCGTGGGAATGTTCCGTTCAAGCAGCGAGATTACCTCCGCAGCGATGGAGCTGCGGTTTTCGCGGGCACGTTGGCGCAACCCGCGGTAGAGTTCGTCCGGCACGTTTTCAACGTAGAGAGTTGGCATATGCATTCCCTAGGTAAAGCATATTATAGTACTATGATGCGCTTTTCACACCATCGGCGGACCATTGCAGCCGCGCGGTGGCAGCGGTCATCGTCTTCCACGTTACCGCACGCATTTTTTTTGGAGTTTTGCGGGGCCTGCGCTACTTCACCGTGACGTCCGTGACTTGGATTTCCGGATACTGATGGTTCCACTGCGCAGAGATGCTCTCGAAAGTGAGCCGAAATGGTTTGCTCTGGCCGGGGCCGAGCGGCGAGACGCTGAAGTCCACGGCTTCGGGATACGGGCCATCCGTTTTCAGCACCTGCAGTGGGATGTCTTCACGCTGAGCGATTTGTCCCATGTCGTCTTTGAAGTTCACCTGGACCATCGCATGGGTGACGGTTTTGGCTCCAGAGTTGGTGACCGTTCCGTCAACATAGCTGACGGTCGCTCCCACAAAATTTTCTGCGGCACTCATCTTGAAATCGGAGAGCTTGAGGTGTGCGGCGTAGGGAGGCGGTCCCGAGGCATTTTTAGGCTGGCTGCGAAGCAGCAGCGCCATCCCAATTGCAATCGCCATGACGACTACAACGGCGATCACGATCGTGCGTCGGCTCGAATCGGGTTCTTCGACCACCGGAGTTGGCTGGATCAAGCCGCCCATACAAGGCGATTGTACTCTGGAGTTTAGTTGGCGGTCTTGAAGAATGAAGCGAGGAATAGCACTCCAAACAGCAGATCAACGCAGCCAAGAGCAAGATCCCCCGGAGTCAGGCGGTGCTGCAAATAAAGGACAACAAAAGTAGCGCCGTAGCCGAATTTCTCGATCACCGAAGGAATCATCATCGGTCGAAGGCGCACTGGGTCTCTGGCGATCACGATGAATGCGATCTGGAAGGCCAGTCCCACGCTGACGAAGCCGTAGTAAAAACCGGGATGCGTGATGGGTGGAGGATCCTGGCGTCCAATCAGATCGAACATGAAATACAACGGCGTGAGTACCAGCACGCCCCAAATTCCGGCGATCCAGAATACGATCCTGGCGAATTTCATGTCCGCTACTACTTATAACACCGCGAGCTGCGCTCGCGGGACAGCCGGGGGCCTGCCCTGAGCCTGCCGAAGGGGCGGCTGTCCCCACATGGTCCCACTTATTCGCCGCCGACAGTGAGGCCGTCAATGCGCAGTGTTGGTGAGGCCACGGAGCCGCGGAACTCCAAATCGTTTGCGATCTCGGAAATGTTGAAGAACATTTCTTTCAGATTTCCGGCGACTGTGATCTCTTCGACCGGGTAAGCAAACTCTCCGCCCGAGATCCATAGACCCGATGCGCCACGGGAATAATCGCCCGTCACCAGGTTGGCGCCGTGGCCGAGGAACTCGGTTACGTATAGACCTTCTTTGATTTCGGAAATCATTTGCTTCGGCGTTCTGGTTCCCGGCTGCAGGAAGTAGTTGCCCGGGCCAATTCCCGGCGTGCCTGCAAGTCCGCGGGAAGCGTTGCCCGTCGTCGTGAGCCCGAGTTTCTTCGCCGTGTATGTATTCAAGAGATACGAGTTCAGGACGCCTTTCTCAATCACCACGGTCCGACGGGTAGGCACGCCTTCGCCATCAAACGGGCTGGTTCCGAAACCGCCAGAGATGGTGCCATCGTCGATGATGGTGACGTTGTCGCCGGCAATTTTCTGTCCGAGTTTGCCGGCGAGGAACGATGCGCCACGGTAGACCGAATCGCCGTTCACTCCTTCGAAAATGTGCTCGAGGATCGAGGTTGCGACCATGGGATCGAATACGATCGGAACATGCGCGGTCTTCGCCTTGCGAGCTCCCAAACGGCGCAGCGTACGCTCGGCCGCAACTCTGCCGACCTGCTCGGGGGATTCGAGTTTTGCCAGCGTGCGTGCCACCGAGAACCAATAGTCGCGCTGCATTGCGCCGTCATCGGTTTGGGCGATCGGAACTGCGGAAACGGAGCAATATGACCGGCGATATTCTCCGACGAAGCCATGCGAATTCGCTAGAACCTTGTGGCCGGTGGCGGCGTCGAACGACCCGCCTTCGGAGTTCTTGATGCGCGGGTCGAAATCGAGCGCGGCTTTTTCGGCACGACGGGCGTAGTCGATGCGATCAGGGCCAGGCAGCGAATACACGTCTTCGTGATAGAGATCGAGATCGCCAGTCAGCGCGCCGAGTTGCTCCGGCTCCGGAATCCCGCCGAAGGGATCTTCTGATGTGATCTTTGAAAGCTCCAGCGCAGATTTCACCATGCGGTTGAGGCTGTCGTGGGAAAAATCGCTCGAGTAGGTGCTGGCCGCGCGCTGGCCGTTGAACACGCGCACGCCGATGGATCGCGACCCAGATTCTTTCAGCGTTTCGACCTGGCCGAGGCGGACCAGCGTGGAGAACTCATCGCCTTCGCGCACCACGCATTCGGCACCAGTTGCTCCGCCGGACATTGCGCGGCGGACGATATCCTCGGCGAGGGAGCGGAGGTCAGTTTCGAGTTTCTGAGTTTCGAGTTGGGTTGCTGGCATATAAATCTTTTAACCGCAGAGGACGCTGAGTACGCAAAGAAAATACAGAGAACCTTCGTTTCGCTGAGGACAAATGCCACTGCTGCGCATGGTGTTATGGTATTCAGCGTCGAAAGTGGAAAGCCATAATCGAACAAAGCCAAACGAGTGCAATCAAGCCAACCGCTGCCGCAAAAGCGGCACCCACATAGATACCGAGTGGGGCTTGGTCTCCGGAGCGACTCCAAAGCCACCCGCCAGCCGAAAGCAGTCCCAAGCTCAGCAAGGTTGGAAAAAGACCGTACAGACCTAGCGCGGGACCGCGCTCACCCATCACTAGCACCACCGTTCCATAACAGAGGCCAACCCACCCTAGCGCGCCGAGCGTCACGCTAACAGTCCTGCTGACGCGCCTGTCACTCAGCAATGTCGAAATTCCCCCTACCTCCCTGCCCTCACAGAGCCTACTGCATGAAGCCGCCGGGATCTTTCTTGGCCGTGCCGCCGACGGTCAGGCGATCGATCTTGATGGTCGGAATGCCCACGCCAACAGGCACGGCTTGGCCGTCTTTGCCGCACGTGCCGACGCCTTCGTCGAGTTTCAAATCATTTCCCACCATCGAGACTCTCGTCAGAACATCGGGGCCGTTGCCGATCAAGGTTGCGCCTTTGATGGGCGCAGTGATCTTGCCGTCTTCGATCATGTAGGCTTCCGAGGCTCCGAAGACGAACTTGCCATTGGTAATATCGACCTGGCCTCCGCCGAAGTTCACGGCGTAGATGCCGCGCTTCACCGAGCGAATAATGTCTTCGGGATTATCCTGACCTGCAAGCATATAAGTGTTCGTCATGCGCGGCATGGGAATGTGCTCGTAGCTTTCGCGGCGTCCGTTGCCGGTATCGGCGATACCCATCAGGCGCGCAGAGAGCTTGTCGCTCAGGTAGCCTTTCAAGATTCCCTTTTCGATTAGAACTGTTTCTTGCGTGGGCTCGCCCTCATCGTCCACGTTGAGAGAACCGCGGCGCCACGGCATCGTTCCGTTGTCGATTACGGTACAGCCTTCGCTGGCTACACGTTTCCCGATGAGCCCGGCAAATGCCGAAGTCTTTTTGCGATTGAAATCGGCTTCCAGTCCGTGACCGACCGCCTCGTGCAGCAGCACGCCAGGCCAGCCGGGCCCAAGCACAACTTCCATCTCGCCCGCAGGAGCTTCGCGAGCGTCGAGTTGAAGAATCGCCTGCCGCGCTGCTTCCCTGGCAAAGTACTCCGGATTTTTGTCGCCGAAGAAGAAGTCGAGCGCAACTCGTCCGCCGCCGCCGGAACCGCCACGAGCTGAATTGTTTTCGGTTTTAGCGATACAAGACACGTTCATGCGGGCAAGCGGCTGAGAATCTTCGGCAAAGGTTCCGTCAGAGGCGACGACAAGAATATTGCGCAGCTCATCGGAGTAGCTGGCCCGGACTTCCTGAATTCGAGGATCGTAAGCACGCGCGGCTTTATCAGCCCGCATCACCAGCTCAACCTTGGCGGTGATCTCGGCATCGACGGAAGGCAGAGTCACGGGATACAGGCTGCGCGCCGCGGTCCGCTGGAAACCAGCCACCGGCGTCTTAGCCGGAGCGCTGGCAATCAAAGCCGCAGTGCGCGCCGCGTGAAGGATGCGGCTGGCGGAAAGATCGTCGGTATAGGCGTACCCGGTGCGCTCGCCCGAAACCACACGCACACCACAGCCAGCGGAAATGCCCTGCGATGCCGACTTCACCATCGACTCATCCACCATTAAGGAAGTGGAAGAAAGATATTCGAAATAGAGGTCGGCATAGTCGCCGCCGGCGGAAAGAGCCGCCGCCAGGTAATGTTCGAGGTCGTTTTCGGTGACGCCGTAATGGTCGAAGAAAAAGCGGTGTCTATCTTTATTTATATCTGTCAGAGATTGTTTGTCCAAACGATTGCTCACAAGGGTTTAGATGCCGCCGGGCCGGAGGCAGACTCAGTTGGGCGGATTTGTTCATTATCCCACATGAGGAAGGCGCGAGCGTGCGAAACATCCACAATCCAGCGGTGACTCTGGTCACATGTCACAGACTACACAACGGAACGGTTCGACAATCCGAACGGAGATGCCAGATGCCGACCGTGTCGCCGCAAGCCTTGACTCGAACCGTGCAAGACTTTCTCAGCGAGGCGGCAGGTGCCGTGGTGCTCGAAAACGGGGCTGTGGCGTTTGACCTGGCGCAATCGAAGTATTCCATTTCAGGTGAGTACAACCGCTGCCTGCTTCACTTGTGGTCGCCGGAGCGCAACGCAGTACGGCGCGTACTGGAGGCCGAAGTCAAGAATGGCACGCTGCGGCTGGCCGTGCAACGGTTGGGGCAGGCGCGTCCGTCAAGGCTGGAGATTTGCCGTGAACGCGATCGGCGCTCACCTACGGCTCGACGAGCTTCGCGGGCCGCATATGAGCAAAAGCTGCGGCGAACTCTGGAGCGCCATTTTACTGAATTCAAGATCACCCGACTGACAGGCGGCGTGGATCTGGAGAAATCCTTCGGACCGGTTTACACGCGAGGCATAATGCGGCAAGGCCGCTCGGCGTTTGCCCTGCTAGGAGTGAATGCAAGAGAGACGCAGTCTTCGATCGATGCGGCGCTGACCTTCGGCATTTTGTGGCTGGACGTCTGCCGGCAGGCGCAGGCCGCGAATGTGCTGGTGGAAGGCCTCAAGATATTTGTTCCGAATGGAACCTCCGCGTTGGTTCGGGAACGAATGGCGAATCTGAACCGGGACGCCGCCAGGTGGTCCTTATTTGAGTTGGAGGAGCGTCACGACGCTCTGGTGGAGATCGACTGCGCGGATCGCGGCAATGTGGCAACCCGCCTGGTGCACGCAACCGACGATGGTGCGGCGCGGGAGAGATTCAAGGAGTCGATTGCGAAAGTTCAGGAAGTTTTACCGAATTGCGAAGTCGGCGTGCTTTCGGCGGCGGAGATTGTTTTCCGCTGGCGCGGACTGGAGTTTGCCCAAGCGCGGCTCGGAGGCATTCCAGGATCGTTTCGCAGTACGGAGGAGATTGTGTTTGGCGTGGGAGCGGAGGAACGGATTTTGGAGAGTTGCACTGAGGCTGCCTTCACGGAACTTGCCTGCGGCCTGCGCGACGTGCGTCATCCATACGGACCGCGCCACCATCCGCTGTGGCGGCTGCGCCCCGAGAGATGGCTGGAGTCGCTGGTGGCCGGCGACGTGGCTCTGGTGGATGGGCGGTTGGATTCGTCGTGCCGCTATTCGCAGGTTCCAGCATTTTCCGCAGCTGACCGTGCCATGATCGACTTGCTCACAACCACACAGGGAGGCCGTCTCGCTGTGGTGGAGTTGAAAGCCGAGGAAGACATCCATCTGCCGCTGCAAGGGTTGGACTATTGGGCGCGCGTGGAGTGGCATCACGCGCGCGGCGAATTTCCGCGCTTCGGATATTTCGAAGGGCGCGAGTTGTCGCCCGAGAAGCCTCTGCTGTTTCTAGTGGCTCCCGCGTTCCACGTGCATCCGGCCACGGATATCTTGCTGCGCTACATCGCACCGGAAATTGAATGGGAGTTTGTGGGGATTGACGAACGCTGGCGAGAGGGAGTAAAAGTCGTGTTTCGCAAACGGCCCGAACCCAAACGGGGCCACGAGAAGACGCTTCCTCCGAGTTCAGGGCAGACTCCAACGCGGAGGATCTCGGATCTCCGATTACCGATCGCTACCTAATCAGAATCCTCATCCTAGGACCGACACCAAGGCCCGTGTCAGACTATGGCCACCGGATCGGGGCAGGGCTTTCGTTTCACAGACTGTGACGTTAGAAAGGCAGGCCCGGACTCGAAAGTCCAGGCCTTTATAGTTCAGGGCATAAACGTCGGGGCCGCTAGTTTTCGGCGACGAGGGCGTTGATCAGCCCTTGGCCGTTGGGGCTGCCCCATCCAGTAACCAGATCGTAGCCGGTGACGGCTGAGAAGCTACCGGACTTGCCGCTGGTAATGTCGTGGAAGTCCGTAGCGTAGCTCGAACTCACGCCGAACGAATAGAGAAAAGGGTTGATGAAACCGATAGTGGGGTGGCCATTGGCCACCAGTTGCTGGTTGACGAGAGCGAGGTAACCGGCCCACATCGGAGTGGCGAAACTGGTTCCACCATACTCGTTGGCTGTGCAGGTGGTCTGATCAGCGCAGACGTAGAAGGTGAAGTTCGCGTTGGCCGAGACATCCGGGCCGTTGCGCAAAGTGGTCGAGCCCTTGTTGCTGGAGTTGATCACGCCCGCGAGCTTCTGCCATGAGGGAATCGCGATCTTATCCGGCGAGATGCCGCCGCCGCTGTCCACCCACGCCGTTTCGGACTTCCATGCGCCACCGGCACTGGCGGTGGTCAGGTCCGTACCGCCGACGGAGACGATGTTGGCATCGTCCGCAGGCCAAGCCTCATTTCGCGAAGACCAAGTCGAGCTGTCGCCCGATGCAGCGAAGAAGTTCTGGCCCTGAGCGGCCATCTTCTCCCAGAACGGATCAAGCGTGGTTGGATCGGCCGGTGTCCAACCCCACGAGCAGCCGATGGTGGTGGGAAGCGGGCTGTGGGTGGTCATGGCGCTGATGATGGCCGTGTCGGTCGAGCCGATGTACATCACCAGGCTGGCCAGCCCCGGAGCCATGCCGATGGCTTGAGTCATGTCCAGCGTCTGCTCGGTGTCGTCGCAGCGGCCACCGGCCCTCGAATCGACGCAGCTGGTGCTGGTGCCGTCGGTCGAGAGAAGTGTGATCGGCACGGAATTGGTCTGGTGCACGTTGGTGTAGTACGTCGTTAGATCCGCCAGATCCGTGCCCAGGTATTCGAGCAATCCCAGGTTCTGGCCGGCTCCAGTGAGCGCGGTTCCGCCATAGTAGGCCGCACGCATGTCGCTGCCTAGGAAGGAGGCCGAGGGGCCGGAGCCGGTAGTGGCGTGGCCGATGACGGAATCCGGATCGATGCCATGCGCCTTGGCGTAGTCGCTCTTCTTGACATACATCGGATGCGGAATGGAATAGTTGTCCAGCCCCGAGATGTGCCACAGCTGGAATGGCAGATCCACGGTGGGCTCGCGGTCCGGTGCATAGAATGTGCGGTTTTCCGTGGGGTGCTGGTAGACACCTAGACTCACATGGAAGGCTGCCTCGATGGCGGCCACCCGACCCTTGAGCTGCACTTCCATACCGTCCCGCGAGCCGCCTACGACCACCATGCCGTGATCTTGAACGTACTGCACGACCGCGTCATAGTCGGGCTGCGTGGGACCGAACCTCTCGGTGAACTCGGCCGGCGTCAGGTAGTGCCTGTAGTCGGAACTGTTGGGGTTGCGCAACTCATCCAGGAAGGCGTCGAGGCCGGCCTGATCGCGCAGCGGCAGAACGACATCCAACTGCATGATCTGAGTGGCGGGAAGGCGCCCGAGTAGAGTTGCCTGCCCATTGAGAGTGACTTCACGCACATGGCGCGTCAACAGGGAACCCGAGTCCGCCTGGCAAACGGAGTTCACGCCCAGCATCAGCGCTACGATAGTCAGCAAAAATACACATAATCTTCGCATCACAATTTCTCCTTAGTTGACCGAATTTTCGTATTCAGTTTTGGTTGATTGTTAACCTTGAATTCCGATCTAACCCGAATTAACGGCTGCCGACCAAAAGAATCGTTTGGCGCCCGGGTTTTGAAGTGCCTCAAGGCACGTCAAGAAATCGGGGATTCTAGCGCAGGCAGCAGGAATCATCTACCTCTGGGGCTTAACCGGAATTTCCTTTTTGATCCCCGAGAAAGGCTAGCATTATTCGGAATAAGCAATTACGACTGTGCCGAAAGTTTTACGAAATCAGAACAAGAAGAAATTTACGAAATCAGAACAAGCTAAGGAATGGCTCTAACCAATTTAATTTCCTCCCTAACAAATCTTGCTGCTCAACTCAGCAATGAACTCGCTGCAATAATTGAAGTGCATTCAACCCAAATCCCGTGAGGAGTCTCCTTCTTGCAATGTGGACACTCGCAGCAATGCAGCGTGGCAGGAGTTCTCTTCCCGTCTTGGAGTTCCATTTTCGTAACTCTTTTCAACAACTCCAAATAAGAGACTCAATCTGCGTTAAGATGCCGCGACTTTTGGTCCGTGCCTACGTTCCGACGGTCGAACGGTTCGACATCTCAAGAATGAACAGGATAAAAAAATGAGAAAAAATACTCCCCTTACTCAAAGATCGTCTGCGTTCCTTTACGCGACAATCTTCTTGGCGTTACTGACAATCGCATTCACCATCCCAGGACAAGCCCAGCCGCAGCCCCTATTGACGCATCACGTGCGCGACGAGGTTGCCAATGGGCGGGCGCAGCTCACTGGGCAACTCCCGGCAACCCAGACCCTGCGCTTCGACATTGTTCTGCCGTTGCGCGATCGCGCAGGGTTGCAAAATTTCGTGCGGGAGGTCCATGATCCTACCAGCCCCTCCTACCACCAGTTCCTTACGCCGCAGGAGGTTACCGCTAGGTTCGGCCCCAGCCAGGAAGATTGGGACACCCTCGTTGCTTTTGCGAAAGCGAGCGGCTTTGAGATCATCAGCGGAAACCGCGAAGAAAGGGATCTAAGGCTCACCGGTACCGTGGCGAACATCGAGAAGGCCTTCCATGTAACCATGGGGCTCTATCGGGACCTCACGGAGGACCGCACATTCTTTGCCGTCGACCGCGAGCCCACCGTGGACCTTCCCTTCCAGCTTTGGCACATCACCGGTTTGGACAACGATTCCAGGCCACATCCGTTGTATGTGAAGAAGAGCGACTACGCGAAGGCCCATGGGCTCGATCCCGACAAGGTTGTGCGTCATGCCACCACCGGCTCCGGCCCTTCGGCTTCCTTTTTAGGCAGCGACATGCGCGCCGCCTACTACGGCGGAACGGCGCTCACCGGCACCGGCCAGACTCTCGCCCTGTTCGAATTCCTCGGCACCGACTTGGCCGATTTGACCACCTACTACAATAACGTTGGGCAAACAAAACCTTACACTCCCACTCTTATTTCCACGGGCGGATACAGCACCAGCTGCACTGAGAGCAGCGGATGCGATGACACGGAACAGACCCTCGACATGACGCAGGCGATGGGCATGGCTCCTGGCACCACCATGCTCTATATGTACGTCTGCGGCAACGCCTCGAGCATCAGCGATACTGCCTGCATCAGCGCCATGGTTTCGACCACGGACGCTCCATTATCCAAGCAGATCAGCTGCTCGTGGGGTTGGACACCGGCGGACCCCAGCACTCTGGACCCGTACTTTGAGCAGATGGCGGCGCAAGGCCAGAACTTCTTTGCCGCGTCTGGCGACAGTTCGGCTTGGTCTGCGTCGAATGAGGCCTGGCCGGCGGACGATGCGAATATCGTCTCGGTTGGCGGTACGGACCTAACAACTGCCAGTGCGGCCGGCCCCTGGAAATCGGAAACCGCTTGGGCAGACAGCGGCGGCGGCATCTCTCCGGATTCCATACCGATCCCCTCGTGGCAGAAGCTCTCCGGCGTAATTACCTCGTCCAATCGCGGGTCCACGACCTTACGGAATGGCCCAGACGTGTCGGCCAACGCAAATTTTACCTTTTACGTTTGCGCCGACCAAACCACTTGCACGGCTAATGAGTTTGGCGGAACCAGCTTTGCCGCGCCCATGTGGGCCGGCTACCTGGCTCTGGCCAATCAACAGGCAGCAGCCAACGGCGAGTCGATCGGCTATATCAATCCGATCATTTACTCGGCGGCTCTGACCTCAAGCTATGGCACCTATTTCCACGACATTACCAGCGGCAGTTGCGGCACCTTTTCGGGAATAACCGGCTACGATCTGTGCACCGGCTGGGGCAGTCCGAATACGACCGGGATGATCAACCTGTTGGCTGGTGCTGCGACGCCAAGCTTCACGCTTTCGGATTCGCCCAGCAGCCTGACGATTACGCAAGGCAGCAGCGGCACCAGCACCATCACGGTGACCGATGTGGGCGGATTTACCGGCAGCGTAACCCTTGCCGCATCTGGCCTGCCCAGTGGCGTAACCGCAACGTTCGGCACCAATCCCACCACCGGCACCAGCGTGATGACTCTGACGGCGAGCGCGACGGCCACCACGGGAACCTCCACGGTGACCATCACTGGAACGTCGGGCAGCCTGACCGCAACTACCACCCTGGCGCTCACGGTCAATTCCTCCGCGACGCCCAACTTTAGCGTCAGCGCTTCGCCCGCTTCTGTGACCGTAACTCAGGGCGCCAGCGGAACTAGCACGATCACCGTCACAAGCACTGGCGGTTTCAATTCCGCAACCACGTTGAGCGCCTCGGGCCTGCCTTCAGGCGTGACGGCCACGTTCTCCACCAACCCAGTAACTCCGCCAGCGAACGGCAGCGCGACCTCAACCCTCACGCTAACCGCCTCTGCCAGCGCAACAGTCGGCACCGCGACCGTGACGATCACGGGAACTTCCGGTTCGACCTCTCACAGCACCACGATTGCGCTTACGGTGAATGCTTCTTCGGGGACGAAGAACTTCACCCTGTCGCTGTCGCCTTCTTCTTTCACCATCGATGATAGCGGCAGCGTATCCACCACTCTCACAGTCACCAGCGTGAATGGATTCAATTCCGCTGTCAGCTTGAGTGTCAACGAATTTCCCAGTGGCGTATCGGCGACGGCATCAGCCAACCCCGTCACGCCTCCGGCGAATGGCAGCACAAAGGTGACCATCACCTGGAGCGCTTCCAGGCGCGCGCCTACCGGAACCACAACGATTGAGTTGATCGGAACTTCCGGATCAACCACCAACGAGATACCCGTCACTATAACGGTGGCGCCTTGAAAGAGCAGATCAGTTAGTGAAGCAGTCGAGCCGGCCTGAAAGGGCCGGCTCGTTTTTTACCACCGCCTGACTGGATCTCGCGTCAGCCCTGCCACGCTCCCAGCAGCCTGCGGAGATCGACCAACTGGCCAAGATGATATGCGTTGTGATCCGCCACCAGCAGGGCCTCGCGCAGAATCGTTTGCCCATCGCCCCATTGGATGCGGGCGTACAAATCGGTTGCTGGATTTGAGACCAGATCCTGCATCGCCTTCAAATCTTTGCGAAACTGTTCAACGCTCTTATCCCAGGCCGCTGTACTCGATGGCGCTTCGTTCCTGGGCCAATAGCCTTCGGGCCACGCGGGTGACTTGTGTTTGGAGTTGCGGCTGAACTCGAGAATGTCCCACTGCGCCAGGCGAAGATGTTCGAGCAGCATCCAGGCGGAGTGTGGAAGTCCGTTCGGCTTCATGCCTCGTACCTTCTCCGGCACGTCTTTCACCACGTCGTCAAACTTGGCATGGGCCCCGCCACCATCGAGCAGGTAGATCACATGCTCACGGAGTTGCTTGTCGTGTGAATCTTTGATCGCCATTTCGTTCCTTCCGTAAGAGAAATTCTCTACCACTGAGGCACCCTTCGGCTGCGCCCAGGGCAGGCTCCGGCACAGAGAAACCTAGAACCGGCAAAACATAGATCCAAGAATTTCTCCGTGTCTCTGTGACTCTGTGGTGAACACTTTCATCGATCTTCCTCGGGTGCCTCGCCTCTTAAGACGCGACCAATGCCGCGCACGATGCGGCGCATGGGAAAAATATTTTTGTCGTCGGCAAGGAATAGTTCGCCGATCCGGCTGCCGCGATAGTACCAGCGCTTCAGCAGGGCCAAGTGCTCCATGGTTTCGAGAGCTGGCCGTGCTTTTGCAGGTGCGAACGACTCGAGAAGAGCGAGCACACGCGATTCCATGGATTGCGATTTCGTGTGCTCGGCAGGTTGGATTGAGAATACGGCCGGCCCGGAGATTGCTCCGCTTTCCACGCGGAAGAAAGTGACTGCATCCGGCTGCTGGCAAGGCTGAACCATCAGCGCGGAAAAACGATCGAGGCGGCGGACGATCTCTGGAAGCTGGGATACGACAGGCTTTAGTTTTTCCAGGCGAACGTGAATGGCGGCGGCGTCTTCAAAGGCGAGATTGGCCGACGCTGCGTCGCGCTGCGACGAAAACTCACGCGCTAAAGATTCTCCTCCAGAATCGAAATAGGCCTGCACGCGATTTACTTCGGTGGAATATTCCGCGTCGGTGCATCCCTTGAAACAGGGCGCCAGGCACATTTTCATCTCGGAATAAATGCAGCCGGGAAACGCAGGATCGGGATGGAGATCGTCCACGCAGCGGCGCATCTTGAAAAAGTCAAGCGAGTCGTTCATAAACTTCTCAGCAGCCGTTCGCGATTGGAATGGCCCGTAGTAGAGAGCGCGCGCGTTTAGGCGTCCCAGGCGTGTGGTGATCGAGGCGCGAGGGTATTGGTTCTCGAGATGCAGCTTGACCAACGGCGCGAAACGGAAGCGCATGCGATGGGCATAGGTCTTGGGAAAAGTTTCGCGGAGGACCCGGTAAAGCATGAAGCCGGATTCGAAGTCGGACCCGGTAGAGGCGTACTCGATCGAGCGGACGCGATCGCGCAGATTTAATTTCTTGGTGCGTTCTTCGACCGGGCCAAGCAGGCGTTGCAGACGGCGGCGGAGATTTGCGGTCTTGCTGACGTAAGGCTCGGCATGTGGGTCATCGCCGCGAAGCAGGAACACGGCCGGTGCAGAGGGAACTGCGCTGAAGATTTCCGCGTCGCGTTCGGGAGCGAACTCCAGGCGCTCGGTCAGCACGGAATCATTTTAGTGTGGATTTACCGCAGAGAACTTCTTTTGCCACGGATTAACGCGGATTCTCACGGATAAATCAAATAAAGGAAAACCATCCGAGAATTCTCTTGATCCGTGAAAATCCGTGGAGATCCGTGGCAACGGTCGTGGCAAAGGTCTCACAAGCCCCCGTGGAGCCCTCCGAAATAGTGCGCGAGACTTAGCGACATAATCAGGATGCCTGCCCCGAGGACGAGCACGTGCAGGTTTTTCCGCAGATCGAAGCTGCCGACACGACAGACGAGCAAGTAGCCAATGGCAAGATTGAAGAGGCCCCACAAAACGTTGACCATCGAGGAGGACAAGCCTATTCCGGGCGGGGATGCGAAGGGGCTTTGGAAGGCATGTCCTGAAATTCCGTTGCCTAGATGGGGCAGGGCGTTCGCGAGGAATGCGCCCCCGAAGAAGTACGCAATGTAGTGGTACCAGCGCATGGTTGCTCCCTTCCGGAAACAAAACCAGATAGTAGCAGGCCGCTTAAAATCTCGCGCCACGAGATCCTTGCTGATGAACACCTAACCATTTTAGGGAAAAAGCAGCCACACGAGCCCCGGAGCGCACGGGGGATTTCCGTGCCGTGCCTAGCGTTACCCCTCTTTCCTAAGGCCCCACACTGGTTTCCGAGCTTTGTGCTGGTCAACATGGAGTCGGAAATCCGCACCTTTCAACGGCACGATCCGGCACATTTCGTGAAGGCGAGAACGCATCCGATTCGTGATCCGGTCGCCCAGGGTGTCCCGTTCCGCTGCATACCTCGCAGCTTCGGCGCTTCGCGGATTCGAGTCTGTTGGTCGCTCCCGCTCCTTCTCATCGGAAAAGTTTGAGGTGATGATGGTTAAGCGATTCTCATTGTAGCGTGTGTTCAGTATGAGGCTGACTGTGTCCCACACCCACTCCGTCGGCCTAACCGCGCCCAGTTCGTCAAGCACAAGCACATCCGCCTCAAACACCGGCCGGAGAACGTCGAGCTCGGTGATCTGCACGGTCCTGTTGTAAGAATTCTGAATCTCCTTCAGCAGTTCCCGGTAATCATAGAAGAGGCATTGGATGCCGCGATTTAGGACTAACTCCTTTAGAATGCCGACAGCCAGATGCGTTTTGCCGGTACCTATTTCGCCGATGATCAGCAGACCCTTGCTGCTATCGCGGATCGCAGTCCCTCACGAACGTGGCTGCAAGGAAGTGGGCTTGGGCAAGCGAAGGGTCAGCGCCTGGAAAGTCGGTCTCATAGTTAGAGAGGTCGCAGTGTTCGTATCTTTTCGGGAATGCGCGCCGCAGCCAGCAAGGTTCCGAGCCCGCGCCCGCAGCTGGCAATCGCAGCGCGTGACGCGGCGATCCTTGGGCGCGCCCGTCCGCGCGGGAAGCGTCTTCCATCCTGTGCCTTCGCAGAGCGGGCAAACTTCCGCTTGTGTCTTAATCAGCATTCGCCTTGATTACGTCAATCCTTCTGGAATTGTATTCTCTGACTTTGCACCCGCGCGCCGCTTCCCGCAAGTGCGAAACGCCAGACGCCTGTGTACAACCTGTGAGGGGCTGTGGAGAGCCGAGGAAAACCGCTCCCGGCGCACGTTTCGGCTGCCGCTATCGGTGGCCGCTTGCTTTTGAAGCACGCTGTCGTCTCAGAATCAGCCTTGGCAGCCCCAATCCGGGACCGAGGGGTGTGAAACAGGCTTCCGGCGCGGATTTTCACAGTTGACATTCTGCGCGAAGAGAGGAAAATACCAGCCGTCGGGTTTCCCACTCAGCCACAACGTCCTAGTTCCCCGGATTGTGCGGGGTATGCGGCTAAGTATGAAAAAAGAGACCTGCGAGGAGAAACTATGAATAAGGCCGATCTGGTTGACAAGATCGCGGGCGCTTGCGAAATCAGCAAGGCGCAGGCTACGACTGCGGTAGATACCGCCGTGAGCAGCATTACTGGTGCTTTGCGTAAGGGAGATCGAGTGGCTTTGATAGGGTTCGGCACCTTCTCAGTGTCGCAGAGAAAGGCGCGGAACGGGCGCAATCCGCAGACTGGCGCCACTATCAAGATCGCCGCCCGGAAGGTGGCGAAGTTTACCCCAGGGGCCGAGTTGAAGAAGACAGTCAACAAGAAGTAGCGAAAAGGAGAGTCGAGGATTTATCGAGACGGCAGGGGGTCGGCCCTGCCGTTTTTCATTGGGCATGACATATCCCGACAGTCTGCCTACAGCAGCTACAATGGCACGAATATGATCGCCCATCTGCGTGGAAAACTGCTGGCCAAGCATCCCAATCAAGTTGTGATCGATACCGGAGGCGTGGGCTACGAAGTGACCATCAGCGTTCCGACCTTTTCCGAATTGCCCGCCAACGGCTCAGAGGTTGCGCTGCACATCCACACGCACGTGCGCGAGGATGTGATTGCGCTTTACGGATTCAGCCGCCCCGCAGAAAAGCAGTTGTTCGAAAAACTGATGACGGTAAGCGGTATCGGCGCGAAGCTGGCGATTACTATCCTGAGCGGAATGGCGGCCGACGAAATGGCCGCAGCAATTCGCGGAAACGACGTGGCCCGCTTGACCAAGATTCCAGGTATCGGCAAGAAAACCGCCGAGCGCATGGTCTTGGAGCTGCGCGACAAATTGCCCTCGGCGGCAGGAACTTCAGCTACAGCCCCGCCAACCATGAGTCCCTTGGAAGAAGACGTCCTATCTGCACTGGTTAACTTGGGCTACCAACAGCCAGCAGCCGAAAAAGCATTGGAGGGGGTCATCAAGAACAGCAAAAGCGCATCGTTCGACTCTGTCTTTCGGGACGTTCTAGGGCGCCTATCGAGGTAGATTCGGTCGCGGTATTTGTCTGAACTCCTGCATCTCCGTTGAGTCTGGACGTTCTGTCCGCCGACAGCCAAGTTCATACAGAAAACCATACTTCTATTTAACAAACGGGAACGTGGTGTCCCGCGATTCTCCGTAAGCTGAAGAAACATAACAGGTAGTGTACATAGCATTGTTTGGAACGAGAGTTGCACGATGTGCTGGCGGTTTGCTCTCGGGTCCCAGGTTTTTCAGTAAGTTTTAAGTCTTTACTTTCAGTCAGGCCTAGTGGTTATTTAAGACTCGCCAATTTTCTGGATGGGTGAGGGTAAGCAATTCCAAGCTTCCCCGTCCGAAGCGAGACTGGATGCTTTCGGTTTGCGTTCGTCGGTAGGGGTCGTGAACTTCAATCTCTCGGTTCAGGAGCACGCAATGAAGACGCGCAGCGTAAAGTTGGCCCTGTTTCTCCTAGTAGCGGTTTGTCTGGTTTGCACTTTGCCCGCTTGGGCACAATCGACGTCTTCCGGAACCGTTGCGGGTACAGTGAATGACCCGTCGGGCGCAGTGGTGCAAGGCGCCACGGTTACGCTGACAGATCCTGCTACCAACCTTGCGCGAACGACTACCACCAACGCGACCGGTCGCTACTTTTTTGCGGATGTTACGCCTGCTATTTACAGCATCTCCGTCTCCAAGGCCGGATTCTCGACCACCAAGACCGACCACCAGGAGGTGCAAGTCGGAGTTGCCCTGACGGTCAATCTGGCTTTGCAAGTTGGCGGCGCGAATGTGGTGGTGGAGGTATCCGCCGTCGGCACTGAGCTGCAGACCATGAACGCCACTGTGGGCAACACGGTTACGTCGATAGCGATCGACAATCTGCCGAGCATCGGCCGCGATGTCAACACCTTCATCGAATTGCAACCGGGTGTAAGCGCCGGTGGCGACGTTGCGGGCGCGGTGAACGACCAAAGCTATTTCTCGCTGGATGGCGGCAACAACAGCAATGATATGGATGGCAGCGGCGGCGTGTACACCGGTACTCAGCAAGGTCTGGTTATCGGCGACCCGACCGGGGGCATGGCAACCCAATCATTTACGTACAGCGCCCCGTCGGGCGTGATGCCCACTCCAGCGGACAGTGTCGAGGAGTTCAAGGTTAATACCGCCGGGCAGACTTCCGATTTCAACAGTTCCGCCGGCGCCGAAATTAAGGTTGTTACAAAACGCGGTACCAGCAGCTTCCACGGCACCGGGTACGAGTATTACAAAGACAATAATTGGTCATCGAATGCCTGGGCGAACAACCAAAACAACTTTGAACCGGGCGGACACATCGGGCTTCCATCCTACCATTACAGCCGCTTTGGCGGCGCCATCGGAGGACCAATCACCAACAAAGAGATTCTCGGTGGCAAGACTTTCTTCTTTTTCAACTATGAGGGCTTCCGGTATCCAAACTCTGAGACTATTACCAGAAACGTTCCCTCGCCAGCCTTGCGGTTGGGGCTGTTAACAGACTCCTCCACTGGTGCGATCGCTTATAACCTGAACAACGCTCCGGTTGCGTTCAATGGCGTCACTTACCCGGCGAATTTCGGCTGCGCTAAAGCTCCCGGCGGTAAATGTGATCCGCTTGGCTTAGGTCTCAACCCTTTGGTTTCGCAGTTGTGGAAGTTCGAGCCCCAGTCCAACGCCACTTGCAGCCAGAGCTTGTGCGACTCAGCGAATGTCTTAGGATTTGCGGCCAACCTGAGCGAGCCCATTACGAGCAACTTCGCTGTGGGGCGTATCGACCACGATTTCGGTTCCAAGAACCATCTCATGGCCAGCTATCGTTATTACAAAATCAAGCTTGCGTCGGATGACCAGGTTGATATTGGGGGCTTTTTCCCCGGAGATACGTTGGGCACGCCGGCCTCTCAATCCAGCGATCCGGTTCAAGACTGGTACTTCGTTGCGGGTCTCACCACCAACATCACTACCAACGTCACCAACGACCTCCATTATAGCTTCCTGCGGAACTGGTGGGCCTGGACACGCGTCGGGGCTCCGCCACAGATCAGCGGGTTGGGTGGCGCGCTCGAATTGGATGGCGGCCAGTCGGAGCTCCAGGACCTTGGCCCGTTTAACGTCGACAACCAGAACATCCGCCGCCGTTTCTGGGATGGCCATGACAACATGTTCCGTGACGACGTTTCTATGCTGAAAGGCAACCATCTGTTCCAGTTCGGCGGTACTTATCAGCGTAATTGGGACTACCACCAACGCAACGACAGCGGCGGCACCATCAACGCCTTCCCTGTCTATTCCCTGGGTGATAGCACTAATGGATCGTTGCTGGGCTCCTCCAGTTACCCTTGTGCCACGACTGCTACTATTTCCACGAGTGCGAAGACCTGCGATTCTCTGGTCGCGACGGTGCTGGGGGTCACTTCCATCGCGTCGCAGATGTTCGCCCGTACTGGCACTAGCCTGGCCTTGCAACCGCCACTGTCCAACGCGTTCGATGTGAGCACCATTCCTTACTACAATGTTTACTTCAGTGACACCTGGCACCTGAAGCCGACTTTCACCTTCACCTACGGTTTGGGTTATGCACTGGAGATGCCACCAACCGAGCAGAATGGAAAGCAGACGGTATTAGTAGACGCGGCGGATGAGGCGGTTTCGACTGAGACCTACCTCAAGAACGTCAAAAAGGCCGCGCTGGCGGGACAGGTATACAACCCCGAACTCGGGTTTGCCCTGGTAGGCAACGCCGGGAACGGGTTGAAATATCCCTATAACCCCTTCTACGGGGAATTCAGTCCGCGTGTGGCCGTGGCCTGGAACCCGCACTTCGACGCCGATTCATTTGCGGGCAAGATCTTTGGACATGAAGATACGGTGCTCCGGGGCGGTTATGGCCGCCAATACGGTCGCACAAACGGCGTGGTGCAAGTGCTGGTCCCGCTGCTGGGACTCGGTCTCGAGCAGCCCGTGTCTTGCAAGTCGAACCTCGCCTCGGTTGGCAGCCCGGGCAATTGGGCCTGCGGAGCCTCGGGTGCCGGAACTTACTCCAACGCGTTTCGCGTCGGGTCAGCGCTGTCGGCTGCCGGCGGCCCGACCGTCCCTCTGGTTTCGAGCGTGAGCGCTAACTTGCCGCAGCCGGTCTATCCGGGCTTCAACAACACCTTCTCCTCGAGCCCCGAGGGTTTGGATCCGAATTTCAGGGCGAACGCGATCGACTCGGTCGATGTTACTCTGCAGCGTCAAATGAGCCGCAGACTTACTATGGAACTCGGTTATATTTACCGCCGAATTACCCACGAATATCAGCCCGTGGAATTGAACCCGGTTCCCTACATGATGACGTTGGGCGGCCAGCAATTTAAGCAAGCCTACGCCAATCTGGTCATGCAATACTGCGGCGGCGTTAACGGACTCGCCGGCGGTGGCTGCGCCGGGGCGAACCCAAAGGGCCCAACACCCGTCACGCCACAGCCTTTCTTTGAAGCCGCGCTTAAGGGCACAGGCTATTGCACTGGGTTCTCAAGCTGTACCCAGGCGCTGGTTTTCAATGAAGGATTACCCTACGGTCCAGGCTGCCCTGGGACCAATTGCGCGCCGGTTAACCCCAACGCCACAACCAATCTGGCCAACGCCCAGGTCTGGGGCATCTGGAGTGATCTGGACAACGGTGCCTTCAACTTCCCACGCAGTCTGCAGAGTACCCCAATTCCCACCACCTGCAACGCGACAACCACCCTCGGCTGCTCCGGCGCCTACACCGACGGTGCTTTTCTGAACGCCAGCATTGGCTACGCCAATTACAATGCCGGTTTCGTTTCCGTCAAGATGGCCGATTGGCGCGGAATCACGATGCAGTCGAACTTCACCTGGTCGAAGGCCTTGGGGACGGCAGCACAGGCGCAGTCCTCGAGCGAGCTCAATACCCTCGATGACTTCAATCTGGGTGAACAGTACGGGAGACAGGCTTGGGACCGCAAATTCATCTACAACGCGTACCTCGTCTACCAGCCTCCTTTCTTCAAGGGACAGTCTGGATTCATGGGACGAATATTGGGCGGCTGGACGTTCGCATCGATCTTCGCTGCCGGGTCCGGCGTTCCCACGCAGGTCGGCACAACCTTTGGCGACTACCAAGCATTCGGTTCATGCGATGGCGTCGGCTGCGCTGACTACGACCTGGAGAACGCTGTGCCCATTGGCCCAGTTCCCAGCCGTCATGCCAACTACTGCCCGGGCAACCAGATTGGCAACGGCTTCTGCTCGGCTCAGACCAACGGGTTCCCGGTGAATTATTTTCCGGACGGGGTGAACCAAGCCAGCAACTGGCGTAACCCAATTCTGGGCATAGATACCCGGGATGGCGGCGCTGGAATTCTCGGTGGGCTGGCCTACTGGAATATGGACTTCAGCATTAAGAAGAGCATCCGGGTGGTGGAGAACGTCAACTTGGAATTCCAAGGCGTCTTCGCCAACGTTTTGAATCACAATCAGTGGACCGACAACTACCTTGGTCTGTACAACAACGGGGGCTTTGGCGCTCTCGGGTTGAATACAGCACCATACAATGGCGTCGGAGTCAATGGCGAAGCGGAGCCGCGAAACATCGAACTGGGCCTTCGCCTTCGCTTCTAACCGAATCGAGTGCTTCACTTTCAGGCCGCAACCTCCGGTTGCGGCCTTTCAGTTTGCAGAGCGCCGATGTTTTATTTACCAACGCAGAAAGTGCTGAAAATGAGGTTGAGGATGTCGTCGGTGGTAGTGGCACCAGTGATCGCGTCAAGGGGACGCAGAGCGTTGTAAAGATCGAGCAGCAGCATTTCGTGCGGGACTTTGGCCGTAACGGCGCCGTTCGCGGCATCGAGCGCTGCCAGCGAATCGCGCACCAGGCCCTGATGGCGGACGTTGGTAAGAAATCCAGCTTCTGCTTGCATTCCACCTTCGCCGCCGATGTGGCGCAAAATTTCGTTGCGCAGTTCGGCGATGCCCTCGCCGGTTAGAGCGGAGGTACGAACACGCGGCGCCGAAGCTTGCAATGCGGCGGCTGAAGCCGCTGCTGATGTCAACGGATCTTCACGCCGCGACTGGAAGTCGCGCCCTTTCAAAGCGAGGTCGAGCAAATCGGACTTGTTCTCGACCACGATGGTCGGACGGTTCTCGGCCAGCTGCAGCAATTCTGTGTCTTCTGCCGTAACGGTCCGCGACGCATCGAGCACAACCAGCACCAGATCGGCCTCGGCCAGCGCTTCCATCGATTTGCGGATGCCGATGGATTCCGCCTCATCGAGAGCGTGCCGGATTCCCGCGGTGTCGACCAGTTGAATCGGAATGCCCTCGATGGCAACGGTTTCGCTGACCAGGTCGCGCGTGGTGCCTGGAGTTGCCGTGACGATCGCACGCTCCCGCTCGACCAGACGGTTGAACAAACTCGACTTGCCGACGTTGGGGCGGCCAACGATGGCCAGCGTCAGCCCCTGGTGCACAATTTTTCCGTAGGCAAAGCTCGCGGCAAGCTGCTCGAGCGGCTGGCGGACAGAGGCGATACGTTCGAGAATGGTCGCATCCGGCAGGACGGAGACGTCGTCCTCAGCGAAATCGATGCCCGCTTCGAGTACGGCGATCAGCTCGACTAACTTCTGTTTGATCGGCTGCAAGCGTTTGGAGAGAGCGCCATCGAGCTGCTGCGCCGCGATCTTCGCCTGGTAGAGCGTCTGCGATTCGATAAGATCGCGAACCGCTTCGGCCTGGGTGAGATCGATGCGTCCGTTGAGGAAAGCTCGCATGGTGAACTCGCCCGGCTCGGCAAGACGCGCTCCTGCGGCTATGCACAACTCGACGATGTGCCGGAGCACGACCGGCGAGCCATGCGCTGCGACTTCAATAATGTCGTCGGTGGTGTAAGAGTGAGGCTTGGCGAAATACGTGACTACCACTTCGTCGATGCGCCGCTGGTGTTGAGAAAACTCGTGTGGGGCGGACACTCCTGTCCGCCTGCTTGCGGCCACAACGGGGTCGGCGGGACCCTTTGATTCTCCCCCATCAGCTGAGTCAGTTTCAGCCGTCGTCAAGCGGACAGGAGTGTCCGCTCCACACGGTTCGATCAGCTCTCCAAAAACGGCACGCCCTGGTTCCAACTCATGTTTCAGCCGCAACATCGGGGTGACAATCTCGCGGGCTTTCGGTCCGGCTAGGCGCACAATACCAATGCCCCCGCGGCCCGGCGGTGTGGCGATGGCCACAATCGTATCGTCGAGTTTCACGGGGCGATTGTAGCGGTTAAACTAGGGCAACAACCAGCGGTCCGAAAGCGGACGCGGAAAATCGCATCCGGCCGCGCAACTCGGAGCAACTCAAAGCAGGGGACAAAGAATTGTCAGTCGCAGACGAATTGTTGAAAGCTAACGAAGAATTTGTAAGGAACTTCGACCTCGGAGATCTGGCCGTCCGGCCGCGCAGGCGCCTGGCTGTCCTGGCGTGCATGGATTCCAGAATTCTGTTTGAACGCTGCCTGGGATTGAAGCCAGGGGACGCGCACATGATCCGCAATGCGGGAGGGATCGCAACCGAGGACGCGTTGCGTTCCCTGATTGTTTCACATCACTTGCTAGACACGCAGGAGTTCATCATCATCAACCACACTGATTGCGGATTGCTGAAGGTGAACGAATACCAACTGAGGGCGCATCTGACAAACAAGATGGGCGCCATCGCAAGCGAGCCTGCTCATTTTCACGCCTTCGATGATCTCGAAGCGAACGTGCGGGAGCAGGTGAGGCGGGTGAAATCGCATCCCTGGATTCCTAAGCACATCCCGGTGCGAGGATTTATCTACGACGTGAAAACGGGGAAGCTCTCAGAAGTAAAGTGACCCATGTAGGAAAACAGCCGCCCTCGGCTGTCCGAGGGAGGGTAGCTTGGCAATATGCTAGCCCCGGCGGTAGGGCAATGCTCAGACTCCTTTGAAGAATGGAGTATCGTTGCCCTCATTGCGAGGGAAGAGCAGCGCTTTCAATGCCACCGCCATTCGTTCGTTTACTGCCAGCGTGGAATGCCCATGCAGAGTGTCATCCGCTCGCGTAATCAAACCGTTTTCGAGCAACGGACGAGAGAGAGTCCCGATGTCAACTCCCTTCTGATTTGTAGCCGCGCGGAAGACGACGTCGATCCGGGCTTCGCCGCCGTGTAGCAGCAGCAACCTTAATAAATCGCGTTGCGTGTAGGGAAGGGGCGCGACCAATGCGCGAACGTGTGAGCCTTGGTGCTCCTCGAACGGACTGGCATTCGCCGGTTCCTGCGTTTGGGCTCCGGCACCATCAGCAATCTCATATCCGTCTGCTGTGAGGCGATAGACGCCTTCGGAGACCTGTTCGATGGCGCCGGACGTCTCAAGCTGCGCCAGTACCTGCCTCCACCTTGCAGATGTTCGGGCAGTACCGTCGGCAAACTCTTCGCTGCCAGCTCGAATCCCGTGCCCGTCCATCGTTTCCTGGGAGATTATGCTCCCATCCTTATTCGCCGCTGCTCTGAGCAGCCTAATCGCGTCCTTGCTGTGCTCGGCTATCCCGAGGTTTGCGGTGGAGTTGGGGATGGCAAGCCACCGGTACCGCGGTTGATTCATTTCTAAGTCAAGATGGCGGGCAAAGTCGCTCCTAAACCCCTCAAGGCTGTCAAAAGTCGCGTACAAGCCAGTAGTCCGACACTCTTCACGAAACTGCTGAACCAGGGCGTATTGTGCGCCGTCGACTGTACTTGGGGACACTGGAATATCCGAGAAGTAAACCTTTGCGGTTTTGCCGGCGGCGACGTGCTTCTTGATTTCCTCAACGGTACCGCTGGCGTGTTCCTCCGTAGGAGTCCCGATGCGAGTGCCAAAGATGCCGATCACGATATCGGCATCATCGAGAAGCTGGCGATTGATGATGCTCTGAGGGCGCGCCCCCAACTGCGGAGTGCTGTGCGTTTCCCACTTTACCGGAAGTAGGACAAGCTTGCGGGCTGGCGAATTTGCATCATTCCAACGATGAATTTCCTGAGTGACAATTCCCCGCTCCTGCGCAACGTCCCCAGGAGAGGCGATCATGACCTCAAGCACGTTCGCGAGAAACGCCACCTCACGGGCCTCCGGGTCAACCAGGAGTATTCTATCCAACCGTTGCTACGCGCACCACGTCACAATGATTTTACCGCACGACTTTTTCAATCTCGGCCTTTAGTTGGTCGTACGGCAGAGCCCCAGGATGATACATCGCAACCTTTCCCGCGCGGTCGAGCAGAACAAGAGTGGGCGTCGTCGAGGCTCCGTACTCATCGAAGTTGTACTTGCTGATGGGGACAGGCATATCGAGCAGTCCGCCATAGAAGCGGTGGCGCACCGCATCGATGTAAGCGAGTTCATCGCTGGGCGCGGCGTTCTCGACTTGCGCGGTGTAGCCGTACAACCTCGTGGGCCCGACGACCGTCAACCCCTTTGGCGCAAACTCTGCGCGAAGTTGCGTGATGATGGGCGCTTCGGCCTTGCAGTCGCCGCACCAGTGCGCCCAGAAAAATAACAGCACGGGCGAACCCTTGAGCTGTGACAGTACGGGAGGTTTCGATCCAAGGAATTGCTCGGCTCGCAGGGCTGGCGCTGGACGGCCTTCGAAGGAGAGCAGGTTCAGGTTCTTCTGCAGGCGTGCGCGGATCGAAGTGTTGCCATAAGTGCGAAGGGCGGATTGCAGCAGTGCGATTGCCTGAGTGCGCCGGCCGCGAGCGGCCAGTACCTGCGCCTCCACTTCGAAAGCCGCACCTAAAGCCATTGGCAGGTGCGGTTCGGCGTCGAGCGGACGCTTCTTGATTTGCTCGAGGGCGAGAGCCTTGGTTCGCTTGGCGTACTCCGCAGCCTGATCGTACTGCTGACTGTCGAGAGCGGCGCGCGCCATCCACGAATAGGCCTCGAGATATTCGCCGGTGACTCCGTTCTTGGTGACGTACGACTTCAGATACAGGTCGGCGGAGGCGAAACTATTTTGGGAGAGAGCCCCGCGAACATCTTTAACAACACCTGCTAGGGCTGGAGTTGCGAGAGAAATCAGAACCAGAAGCACCGCGAGATTCATATTCTAATCATCTATCCTGAGACGCTTTTCTGGCAAATTACGCCAATTCAAGGTGCAAGGCAGCTTCTCGTAAGTCACTGAGGTCAAATAGCTTAGATCTGAGAACACCAAAATAATGTAGCTTTTTTAGGGCAGTTACCTTATCATTTGGGTGCGTTTGACTTTAGAGTTCTTTCGCAGTATCCAGTTTCTCCGCCAACCAGCGCGTGACCTGCCTGCAGAAGAAGCCTTCCAAAGTTTCAGCGCTACATCAACACAAAGGAACATTGCAACACCATGGAAACAGGAACAGTGAAGTGGTTTAACGACGCCAAAGGCTACGGTTTTATCAGCCGCCAAAACGGCGAGGACGTATTTGTGCACTTCTCGGCCATTCAGGCGAGCGGCTTTCGCAGCCTGCAGGAAGGTCAACAGGTGCAGTTTGACGTGGTCAAAGGCCCGAAGGGCTGGCAGGCCGAGAACGTGAAGGGTGCATAAACCACTTCGCAGCTAAACAATTCGAAAGAAGAAAGAGGGCGGCCAGAGATGGCCGCCTTTTCGCATTTGCGAAGTGTGGGATTCCACCGTCGCATCCCTTTGGGACTCTCTCGGCCACGGGCGCGGCTGTTTCAAATCAGAACTGCATTCTGCGAAAAAGTGCTTTTGGGTGGCGCAGCGCTTCCAGCGCTGCGATAAGTTGGCTATAAGAGAACGGCTTTTTAGCCGCCGAGGTACTTATGGCTGCACCGCCCCGAGGCAACACCGGATACAGCGTCTATTTCATCACTGCCTCCACCTTTCAGCGAGCACCCATGTTCCGCAAAGAACCGATGGCTCGGTTGTTTGTAGAAGTGCTCTTCCATTATCGAGATCACAAGAACTACCTGCTTCACGAATTTGTGCTCATGCCCGATCACTTTCATCTGCTGATCTCACCCACGCTCAGTCTCGAACGATCCCTGCAACTTATCAAGGGAGGATTCTCCTACCGGGCAGGAAAAGAATTAGGATTCATCGGCGGAATCTGGGAGAAAAGCTTCTACGACCGTCGCGTACGTGGAGCCCAAGACTATTGCAACTTCAAACAATACATCCGCCAAAACCCAATCAAGAAAGGGTTGGCAACCACAATCGCCGATTATCCCTACAGTTCAGGCCGGCAAGAATTCCAAATGGAACGGAATCCCTCAGCGGCTAAAGCCAGCCAGTTTAATTGCCTGAACCGCAGCGCTGAAAGCGCTGCGCCACCCAAAAGCCGCTTACCAGCGGTTGCCCATTGCTCCTCGCATTTAGTAACAGGTGGGCTCGTCACGGACGGATCGCCTTGTGCGGACGGGCGCGTCGCGACCGGGCGCGGAAGCGTTGGACCTTGTCGCGATTGCCGCAGCGCGCCATCTCGCACCAACGCCGGGAGTGGTTCTTGCTGGTGTCGAGAAACATCCATGTACACGTGTTGGAGGCGCACTCGCGCACCGCGCGCCAGCGGCCGGTGGCTACCAGTTCGGCAGCGCTCTTCACGATGGCATAGAAAATTTTCTCCACGCCTCCGGCCTGCGATTCCCAGCTCATCGTCCAGTCGCCGTTCGACCTTTCGATCCGCCCCGCAGCAGGGAAGCGCTTCAGCAGCAGGTTCAGGGTTTCGATGTCGCGAGGCGCGACCCTCCCGTCGCGCGCGGCCCGCCGGAACATCTGCCGAAGGGCTTCGCGCAGTTCTCGGGCATCCTCCAGCAGCGAGGCTCGTTTCTTGCCCAGCAGCTCGAGGTGCACGTAATTCCGCAAAGCCCCAGCCTGGAGGCGGCCGGCCTCTCTGACGCTGAGGATGCCTGCCTGTGCCGCCCAGGCCGCCAGGTCGGCGTCGCTGGACAATTCTTCGCCAGGACCCTCGGCCTCCGCGTCGTGCAGTGTGTTCAGGAAATCGAGGCATAGAGCCTCGCCGAGAAATTCAAACTTCTTCATGATGATGATCTTGTATTGTAACCAGTAAAAACTACATTGACAAGTTACTTGACATGTGGCAGCTTGGTTAGTATGTAACCTTCAAAATGCAATTAGGACGGTTTCTATAAGAGTTTTAGCGAGGCGGGCATGACAATCCAATCTTTTAGAATCGGCGTCTCTGACGCCGCCCTTTGTGACCTCAAGCAGCGCCTGGCGCACACTCGCTGGCCTGACGCTATTCCCGGCTCCGGCTGGACCTACGGCCTTGACCTCGATTACATGCGCCAGCTCCGTGACTACTGGATGAACGGGTTCGACTGGCGCGCCTGTGAGGCGGAGTGGAACCGGCTGCCGCACTTCCGCTTCAAGGCCGACGGTATGGAAATCCACTTCATTCATGCGCGGGGGCGCGGACCGGCGCCTTTGCCCATCGTCCTCACCCACGGCTGGCCGGGGTCGTTTCTCGAAATGCTGAAGATCATTCCTCTTCTCACGGATCCGCAAGCCTCCGGCGGCGATCCCGCGGATGCTTTCGATGTCGTGGTGCCTTCCATGCCGGGGTATGGGTTCTCCAGCCGGCCCACGCGGCGCGGGGTCGACTGCTTCGTCATGGCCGACCTGTGGGCGAAGCTGATGCAGGCGCTGGGTTACGCGAAATTCATCGCGCAAGGCGGCGACTTCGGTTCCGACGTTTCGACGGTGCTGGCATGGAAATATCCGCAGCGCCTTCTAGGCCTGCACTTGAATTCGATTCCCCCCTCGTATCGTCCCGACCCCGACGGCGCGCCCCTGACCGGTGAAGAGCGCCAATTTCACACCGACGACGCTCGCTGGTACGAAGAGAAAGGCGGCTACTGCACGGTGCAGGTCACGCAGCCCCAGACGCTAGCCTTCGCGATGAACGATTCGCCCATTGGACTGGCGGCCTGGATCATCGACCGCTTCCGCGACTGGTCCGATTGCGGCGGCGATGTGGAGCGGAAGTTCACCCGCGACGAACTGCTGGCCAATGTTTCGCTCTACTGGCTAACCGAGACCGCCGGCTCGTCCATGCGGCTGTATTACGAGAGCCGCAAGACGCTTCTGCATCTGGGCAAGGGTGAGCGCATTTCCGTGCCCACGGCGGTGGCGAAGTTCGACAAGGAAGCGCCCTTTCCGCCGCGTTCGTGGGTGGAACGCGGATACAACCTGCAGCGCTGGACTGCGTTTCCTTGCGGAGGTCACTTCGCGGCCATGGAGGAGCCGGAAAAGCTGGCGCAGGACATACGGGAATTCACGCGGCCATTCCGTGGCTGAAGTGCAGTTGCAGCGCGAGCCGGGCGGAATGAGTGTCACTTCTCCATTTCAGGCTGAACCATTTCAGGCTGAACCAGAGCGCGATGACTCAATTTGTCCGCGCATCGCGAATCAGAACGACATCGGAATCGGTGTGCCCGCGAACCAACGCCAACTGCTTGCCGTCAAACGACCAGTGGAAGTCATAGATGTGTTCGGAAGTAAAGTTTGTAATCTGTTTGCCCTTGGAGCCATCGAGCGGCTGCAGCCACAGATTGTCAACGCCATTTTCGCGGGTGATATAGACCACGCCATCTCCGGCGCGTGAAAAGTGCAGCAAGCCAAAGCGCGGGCGTTCGAACTCCACGATCTTGGGCGCCCTGCCGCCAGTCGTTTCCACCACGGCCAGCATGTCTTTGTGTTCGCCGGCGTGTTCCAGCGTAGGAAACGCGGCGAGCTTCCCATCGGGCGAGATATCGAAGGTCCCAGCGCTCGGCAATTCCGAAAGAATCTGCGGTGTACCGCCATCGATCGGAACCTTGGCCAGTTTCCGCACGCCAGCCTGGTCTATGAAGTAAAGCCACTTGCCGTCGGCCGAGCACACGGGATTGACATCCAGTTTGCCATTCGTAATCTGCTTCAGAGTGCTCCCCGGGTCCATACGCCAGACATTTTGCCCGCCGTTTTCCAGCTTGACAAAGACTATGGAATCGCCGGTGCCGCAAGCCCACGGATCGCCGCCCGACATCTGGCCGGGAATCACCATTTTGTTGCCCGTGGCGGGATCGATCAGATTGAGTACGTTCGCCTGATCGGAGATCAACTGGTTACGCGGCGTCCAGGTAAAGTTGGTGCCGCCGTCGGCCGTCGTGACCTGCCGCGTCTGTGTAGTCGAGCCCGCGGCTGGCATGACCTCAAGGTTCCAGCGGTACTGGTCCTGCACGGTGGCGAGGATGTGTCCGCTGCTTGCGACGCTAAGATCGGAGTAGCTGTTGGCATCGCGCGTCACTGGAAAATACTCGCCCTTGGGATAGGAAACAAAGACGATTTGCCCGCGGGCGAAATTTGAACTTTGTTCTTTCCCCAGCACCAGTACGCCCCTGCCGTCAGGCAGCCATGACGGCTTGTCGGTAATGCGCTGGTTGCTACTGTAAAAAGCACTGCCTTGCCCGCTGGTTGTATCCACCGCTACCAGACGAATCAATCCATTTGTGAAATCAGGCATTTCACAAACAATCGTCTTTCCGTCCGGAGACCAGGAAGGGTGGTACAAAGCTGCTTTGGAGCCGCCGCTGCTCAGTACCCTCTCCTCTCCGCTCTCTACCGTGTGGACGATGAGTTGGTACTTGCCTTTTTCTGGATTGTCGTAGCGCATGAAGGCAAAGTTCTTTCCATCCGGAGAAAACGTAACGTTCGAATCCACATCGCTGATCAGCTTCTGAGGCGTGCCGCCCAGCAGAGGTGCGCGATACAGGAACTTCAATTCCGTGTTGCCGGGATCGCTGCGAACAAAATAAAAATAATTGCCATCTGGCGAGAAGCGCAGGCCATTGAAGTAAACGTCGGCCGGAGGTTGCACCTGCGCATTGCTATTGGTCGGCACATTCCTCAGCCAAAGACTCGCCAAGCCGTTCTTTCTGGTCAGGCTCAAAATATATTTGCCGTCCGGAGAAATGGCGGCGGAAACCGCGTCGCCGGTATCGGTCACCCTAGTTACGGAAATGTCCTGGAAGGGAGTCGGCCGGCTGCGGGTAACGAACGCGAAGATTCCGTAAGCGGCCGCCGCCACTAGCAAAACAACGATTCCCGCGATTAAGCCGGTGCTGAGTTTATTTTGACGCGCGACCGAGATCACGCTGGAACTGCTGGGAGGACGTTGAGCCGCGGCAACCTCCGCTGTTATCGCTTGGGGGGACGTCGGCGGGACCGCAGATGTGCTGATCGGCGCCGCCTGTGCGGTCTTTCTTCCGGATTCGGTATCACGCTTCAGCCGCTTGAGATCTCCCCGCAGATCAGCCGCCGACTGGTAGCGCAGGTCGCGGTCTTTTTCGAGAGCCTTCCCAATGATTTCTTCCAGCCGGGGTGGCAGCGTGGCATTCAATTGCAGCGCCGGAACCGGATCCAATTCAAGAATGGCGTGAAAGACCACTGCCGAAGTGGCGCCGGAGAATGGAAAGCGCCCGGTAGCCATCTGGTAGATAACAACGCCGAGAGAGAACAAGTCTGTGCGTGGGTCGAGTTCTTCGCCGCGCGCCTGCTCCGGCGACATGTATGCGATAGTACCGACTGTCGCACCGGGGCTGGTGAGATTCGCTGGCCTCAGGCTCTCTTGCGTTGCTCCGATGGTCGTCATCTGCATCTCTGGATGCGTCAACTTCGCGAGACCGAAGTCGAGAACCTTCACCTGCCCGCGCTGGGTAATAAATATGTTTGCCGGCTTAATGTCACGATGGATAATCCGCTTCCCATGGGCGGCGTCGAGCGCGTCGGCAAGCTGAATGCTCCACTCCAGTAAGCGATCGTGTGGTAATGGGCCAGCGCCCATGCGACGGTCAAGGGTCTCGCCCTCCAGCAGCTCCATCGCGATGAACGTTTGTTCCGCTTCGTTTTCGATCTTGACCTTCTCGACCGCGTAAATCGTGCAAATGTTGGGATGGTTCAGGGACGAAGCTGCTCGGGCTTCAAGCAAGAAACGCTCGAGAGCATTTGGATCGCCCGAAAGCTGCGGTGGGAGAAACTTAAGCGCGACCTGGCGCCCGAGATCGAGGTCCAGCGCTTCGTAAACGATTCCCATCCCGCCGCTGCCCAGCTGGCCGGTGATGCGGTAATGCGAGATGGTGCGACCGATCATGAAAGGGGTGGGAATTCATCTTAGGAGGGATGCGAAACGCAGTCAATCAAGGGGATGTGGTAGTGTCCTAACACTTCTCGGTTTCTTCTCCGTAGATCTGACGGGGGTGAACCCTCCTAACGCCTCGCGACGTTAGGAGTTTCACCGATTACGCAAGTCAATGAAAGAGACCGCCGTGACAAAACTGCCGTGCCGCAACTAAGGCACCGCAACTTCCACGCGGTCGGAGTGCGCGCTCTCTTTTCCACTCGAATTCACGGCCGTCGTTGAGTAGTAGTACGTATGGCCAGGGACGACGGTGGAGTCGGTGTAGGCGGTGTCTGCATCGAGCTTCGAATTGATTTTAGACGGAGTAGCGCTGCCGGACGTGCTCCGGTAAACGTTGTAGCCGGTGATGTGTTCCGAAGTGCTCGCGACCCAGGAAAGGCTCACGTAAGGCGCTGTGCCGGTACCGGCCACCGGCTCAGATACTCGGGAGTCCGCTGCGTTGCTGGCGAACGAGAGAGCTCCGGACGAATTCCCGTCATTCTTCGGCGTGAAGGTGACGTTGACCGACACTTCCTTCCCCGCTGGGATCGCTAGTGGCAATTCTATTTTTTGCACGCTAAACTGTGAGCTATTGCTGGATATGGAAGATACGTCTACGTTTCCTCCGCTGGCGTGCAACCCCAAGGTCAGAGTCGCCGTTCCTCCCACAGCCACTTTGCCAAAGTTGATCGTGGACGGGCTGATGGTGAGTTCCGGTTTGCTGGCGGTCGCGCCGGTTCCGGCCAAAGACGCGGACATTGAGGAATGCTCGGCGTTGCTGGCGAACGACAGGGCACCTGATGCATTGCCGACTTTATTCGGCGAGAACTTTACGTCGATCGTGACTTCTTTCCCATCCGCGACCGCCAGCGGAAATTTTACTTTGGACGCGGCAAACTGAGCGCTGTTGCTCGATATCGAAGACACCTCTACGGTTCCGCCGCTGGCGCGAAGCGCCACCGTGCGTGTAGCCTCGTCACCCACTGCCACGTTGCCAAAGTTCAGCGTGGCGGGGCTAACGGTCAGTACAGGCTTGCCTGCGCTCGTGCCAGTTCCGGTGCCTATAAGCGGGATGTTGAGCCCTGGCCCGGGGACGAATGAACTGCCACCGGTCAGTCCCACCGCGTTGGGCTTGAACGTGGCTTTCAACGTCACACTCTTTCCCTGGCCAAGCGTTACAGGAAACTTCGGCCCGGTCACGGAGAATGCGTTACCCGTGGTCTGCAATCCCGTCAGTGTTACTTTCCAGTTGCGAGTGTTGGTCACCACGACGGGCAATGTTGAACTTTCTCCCACCTTCACCTCACCGAAGGATAGGTTCGGCGGATGGGCGGTCAGGGTCTCGACCTGCACACCAGTCCCCCATACTGCGAGGTTGAGGCTTCGATTGGAGGCGTTGCTGGTGAACGTGAGCTGTCCATTACGCCAGCCCGCTACCGAGGGCGCGAAGATCACCCCCACTTCTAAAGTTGCTCCTGCAGTCAGGACCTGGGGCAACTTAAACTTCAAGACTTCGAACTCGCTGGTATTTGCAGTCACGCTGGAAATTGTTACGCTCTTCGGACCGTTGTTGGTCACGGCCACAAGAAGCGTTTCGGACGCTCCGACCGCAACTGTGCCATAACCGAGAGTGGTAGGCGAACAACTTAGCTGGGTCGTGGCTGCAAATACCCGTACTGGTACGATCGTTACCAAGATCATCAGTGTGACCACAGGAAGCACAGGCGCGGAGATGCGTCGAGACTTAGGCTGGGGGAGTGCCATAATGCAAGTGAAGTTACTGGATTCGCAGAAACGCGGATAGATATCAGGAGGACCGACCCAAGGTGGCTAAGGCGTTAGCCTTAGTTTTATTCCGCGACAGCAAATCCCGTCTTGGGGTTTAGCGCGCTAGTGTCCGAACTCGGACATCCCATCTCGAAAACGACCATCGCGGACGAGCGCAATGCGCCCTAACTAATCTATAATGTGGCGCTTAGCATCGGCCCATTTCGTGCTGATTTGGGCGTGGATGGAGGGAAAAACATGCCATTCTTTCGCGCTCTGAAAGTTGCGTTCTCCTCCCTTGCTCGCACGCGAGGGCTTACGATCACGGTGATCCTCACACTGGCGCTCGGCATCGGTGCCAACGCTGCCATGTTCAGCCTGGTGCGAGGCGTCCTCCTCCGTCCACTTGTCAACCGCGATGAGAACCGGCTGGTCTACATCCGGCAGAGCGCGCCCGGCTTGGGTGACGATAACGAGAGGTTCTCGGTGCCCGAAATTCAGGATCTGCGTGCACGCGTCAAAACCCTGAACGCGTTCGGCGACTTTTCCACCATGGGCTTTTCCATGGTCGGCCTCGATGAACCGCGCCAAGTGCGTGGCGGCGTTGTCGGCGGGTCGTATTTTGAAGTGATGGGCCTGCACCCGGTGCTTGGCCGCCTGCTCGACATGCGGGACGATGGTCCCAGCGCCGCTGGCGCCGTGGTGCTCACGTATCGCTTCTGGACCACCGCACTCAAAAGTGACCCTTCGGTCATTGGCAAGAGCGTGCGGCTCGACAGCGCCTTGGGCGCGCGCACGGCGACCGTCGTCGGCGTCCTCGAACCTTCTGTGCCATATCCTGCAGAAACTGAGATCATCGGCAACGTCGTCACCAGCCCCCATCACCTCTCCGCCACTATGGTGACCGGACGCGTCCATCGTATGACCGAACTTTTCGGTCGCCTCGCCCCTGGCGCAACTCTCGACCAGGCGCGCGCCGAACTCAAAGCGGTCTACGGATCGATGATTAAAGAACATCCCGAAGCGTATTCGCCGAAAGCTGAGTTCCAGATCGAGGCCAGATTGCTTCACGACCAGATCACGTCGAGGGCCAGGACGGTGTTGCTGTTTCTGCTCGCGGCGTCGGCGCTCGTCTTCATCATTGCCTGTTCCAACGTCGCCAACCTGATCCTCGCGCGGACCGTCCGCCGCGAAGGCGAACTAGCGATCCGTGCGGCGCTGGGCGCAAGTGCCGGAACGCTGCGACGCATGCTGCTGACTGAGAGCCTCCTGCTATGCGGCGCGGGTGCCGCGCTGGGTGTGATAATCGCGCACCCGCTGGTGGCCATCCTGGCTCGGTACGCCTCCCGCTTCTCGGTTCGCGCGCTCGATCTAACGGTCGATTCGAGCCTGCTTTGGGTCGGAGTGGGGCTGGCCATCGTGGCCGCGGTGATACTGGCGTTCGTCCCGCGCCTGCCGTCGTCTGACGCCGCCCATGGGATTAGTCTGTCGAGTGGCAGCGTACGCATCACGGGAAGCACCAGCCGCCGCCAGCGGATCTTCGTGGTCACGCAAATCGCCGCGTCCTTTGTGCTGCTGGCCGGCGCCAGCATGCTCCTAAAGACGCTGCTCGCTCTGCAGCGCACTCAGACTCGCCTCGACACCGACCATGTCATCGCCTTGGAGGTTCCCGTGATCTCCTATGGCAAGACTCCCGATCAGATCGCCGGCTTTTATCGCGAAACCATTCGCCGCGTTTCTGAGCTTCCCGGCGTGGACAAAGTCGCCGTTGGCACCTTCGTTCCGTGGCGCGACGCTGGCAGCCTCGGTCCGGGCTTGCAATTCACCGCTGAGGGCTACGTTCGAGGCCCCGGCGAAGAAGATCCGCTCGCGCAATTTCGTTCCGTCTCGCCAGGATTTTTCGCCGCTCTCGGCGTCCCAATTATTGCGGGACGCGATTTTAACGACTCCGATCGCCAGGGATCCGAGCCAGTCGTCATTATCAGCCAGAGTGTTGCGCAGCGCATGTTTCCCAATCAGGACGCGGTCAATCGTCACCTTATGTGGACCGATCCTGTCCTCAAATTCATACCAGGCTTTGACGCCGCTCCCCGCCGAATCGTCGGGGTTTCCGCTGATGTCGATGACGAGCACATCGTGCCCGGCCCACTCCTGACGGTTTACCATCCCTTTGAACAAATAATGCTGGGCGGTAACCTGTTCGTTCACACGCACTCGGATCCCTATGCTTTGGTCACTCCGATTACGCGGATCATTCATGACCTGTCCTCGGAGCAGCCAGTCGAGCACGCTGCTACTCTGAAAGATATCCGCGCAGAGGTGCTTACGCCGGACCGTTTGAACTCCCTGGTCTCTGGCGTCTTCGCGGCGGTCGCGTTGCTGATTGCAGTGGTCGGTGTCGCGGGTGTGTTGGCCTTCTCGGTCAGTTCCCGGACGCGCGAATTCGGCATCCGGCTAGCGCTTGGATCGCTGCCGGGGCATCTGTTGCGAGGAGTCATTGCAGAAGGCGCCGTGATGACTACGGCCGGTGTCATGGCAGGAGCGGCATTCGGCTACATTCTGGCACGCCTGGCAGGCAGTTATTTCCCGGACGTGAAAATGCCCGGCGCCACGGTGGTGGTCGTCGCCGCGTTTGTGATGCTGATGGCCGCGGTCGTTGCATCGATGCTGCCGGCCGCGCGCGCGGCCCGCGTCAATGTGGTTCAAGCGCTGCACTCGGATTGACCTTCGCCACCATCTTATTTTTTCTCAAGCGACAGAGCGTACTTTTCAGCCTTGCGCTCGTCGTCGCAACTGCACCTGATGTGACCCAACTCATGCGCCAGGATTCTTTGCGGCGGACGCCCAACCTCGGGTGAGAGGAAGATTGCGCCATTGATGACCGGCACATGACCGTTCATGTTGGTGAAGGCATGATTGGTATCAATTGCATCGGCGTGCCTGCGGAGAACCTGCCACGCGATGTCAGAGCATGCAACCACGATCCTCCAGCCAGGAGGAAATTTGGCATACGTGTTAAGGATGTCGAGCAGCGGCACCGTCGCATACTTGCATTGGGCAGCGTGCTGGATGCCGGCGAGTTGTACCACGACCTGTGCGTGAACTGGCAGGAATGACGCCAACGACAGTAAAATACACACCAGCCTTGGGTGGTGCTTCACGGTTCCTCCTTGGTCAGGCGTCGGAAGGGTTGCAGCCCGTGACCGACGCCGTTTTTTGTCTACCTCAGTTTCAGTTCGGCTCCTCCTAGCTGGCCGCTTGAGCTTGGGGAGATATGCAAATCACGCTCGCGGCCTGCACTTTAGAGTGAAACATTCCAGTGCGGCGGAAGGTTCAAGCAAAAAAGCGCTGCAGCCTCCTGAACGGATGGTATTTTCGTTACAGGAAAAGTTGTAAGGGGAAGGTGGCTTCCGATGGCTGTGCGGTATCGAATCGGAGAGTTTGCTGAGTTGAGCGGGGTCTCGACAAAGACTCTTCGCTTCTACGATGAAATTGGGCTGTTGCGTCCTGCGAGCGTCGATCCTCGAACCCGCTATCGCCTCTATCTTCCGCAACAACTGGAAGAGTTGGCTTCCGTCCTGGCATTGAAGGATGTCGGAGCTTCTCTTACAGAAGTTCGCAATCTAACCAATAAAGCTGGGTCTAACAAAGCGCGGCGGGAAATTCTCAGTGAGTTGAAGAAGGAAGTAGAGCAGTCGATCCAAATGGCTACGCAGTCCTTGAAGTGGATTAATGCGACTCTCGGCGAACTTGAGGATTCCTGGCGCCCGATTGCGGTGGTCGTGAAGCGCCGACCTGCGGTTCTCGTCGCCTCCGTCCGTTCCAGGGTACAAAGCTACTCTGAGATTGAGCGGTTCGAACAGGAATTGTTAAGAGAGCTGCCAGTGCAGTCGATGGGCGATCTGCGGGGCGTCCTCTGGCACAGCTGTGCGGATTCGGGTTTCCTCGAGGGAGAGCCATTCGTTGCTCTGAAACAGCGAGTGCCCTCGCGAAGTGTGTATGACCTTAAGCAGCTTCCGCCGGCGACGCTTGCCTGCGCTTATTCAGGACTAGATTTCGATAGCGCGGAGCGCTCCTATGCAGCCATCCGAAGATGGATGAATACCAGGGGTTACCGAGTCGCCGGCCCGAAACGCGAACTCTACCTCGATGGGCTCCTGGAAATTCAATTTCCCATGAGATCAGCTTAGAATCATGACGCGCGCGGCCCAGGCCGCCTGGTCGCGACGACGACATGTGGAACTATACCGAACTCGATCATCACGGTGACCGTGATAAGAGAAGTACTCCCCGTGGCGACCCTGATCAAACCGTGAGGAAGAAAATCGCGACGAAATCTTAGCAAGGCTAGTCGGTTTTATCTCCGGTATGGTGGTCCTGAATCTGGAAGATCATAAAATCGTGAATGGCATTCAGCACATCCTTATTCGGGCTCTTGATCCGCACCCGCCCGCCGTCGGGCAACTCTTCAAAGCTATAGGAAATTTCGCTGCGCCGCTCTTTCATCTCGGTAACGCCCGGCGGCACTTGGCTATGTACGAACATAGGTATCGAGAAGTCCCCATTTGCGAACATGGAAACGATGTGCGTCAGGTGCAAACGAATCGCCTGCACGTTCTGAGTATCCTTGCTGTCGTTCACGGTGACTTCAATTGCCCCACCGTCCGGTAGCAAGCGAAAATGATGCGTGGTACTGTCGTGCGGAAATCCCATTGCCTCGTCACCATGTTTCTCCACATCGGCTTGATGCAGCGACTCCGCCTTCATGTGCTCTTTGTGCATGGGGCAGGACTGCATGTCTTGTGCAACCAATTGCAGTCCGCTGAATAGGAACAACGCAATCACGATTTTCACGTTCGTCTCCTCCGAAGTTGATTTGCCTTGTTGCCGTCGACGGCTCCTGTGAGCGAGTGAAGCAGGTTCGATTTCTGTCCGGGAGCGGACTGACGCATTCGATGCTCCCAGTCGCCTAGCACCTGCTTGAGATACCGCTTCGTCTTCTCTAACGCTTCGATGTCCGCCGTAACGCTCTTCAGTTTTTCCTGTGCCAGCTTGTACACGCGCTGGCATGGTGCGCCGCCCGCGTCTCGGGTCTTCAATACCTCGGCAAGTTCCGCCAATGTGAACCCGATGCGAAGTGCCCTCCGGACTACCAGCACTCGTTCCACTGAGCTTTCGGGATACACTCGATAGCCCGACTCTGTCCGCGAAGCCTTCGGCAGGACCCCGATATTTTCGTAGTGCCGGATTGTATCTGCACTCACTCCAGCCGCTTTCGCTAGTGCCCCGGAATGAAGAGTCTTGGCGATAATCGCTCCCTCAAGAGTATCAACCCTTGGGTGCATTCCAGAGTCAAGCTATTTTGAAGAAGGACGAACAAAAGGAGAAAATTCTATCGTGCGCGCATGGACGAGGGCCGCAAACGCGTGCTGGCAATAACGGTTGATTGAGGTGGTGGACCTGGTCGGGATCGAACCGACGACCTCTTCCATGCCATGGAAGCGCGCTCCCAGCTGCGCCACAGGCCCACTATCGAGGCAGAAATGCCAAAACCCGACGAGTCGGGATCGAGGGAAGTACCGAATTCATTCTCGCCCACATTACAGCGATAGTCAACGCGTGGATTCTTCCATTTGTTTCCACAAGCATTTTCTGTATAATTGATCGTGCACCCCACCTGCACAATCTTTCAAACACAATTTAAAGCGAGGAAGAGATGCCAGCGAAGTACATCTTTGTGACGGGCGGAGTTGTGTCTTCTTTAGGCAAGGGATTAGCTGCGGCTTCTATCGGTTGCCTGCTGGAGAGCCGCGGGCTCAAGGTCAACCTGATGAAGTTTGATCCTTACTTAAACGTCGATCCGGGGACGATGTCGCCGTTTCAGCACGGCGAAGTTTTCGTGACCGACGACGGCGCGGAGACGGATCTCGACCTCGGCCACTACGAACGCTTCACTCACGCCAAACTCTCTCGCGACAATAACTGGACTACTGGCCGCCTCTATGAACAGATCATCGCCAAGGAGCGCCGCGGCGACTATCTCGGCAAGACGGTGCAGGTCATTCCTCACGTTACCAACGAAATCAAGGCAGCGATGAAGAAAGTCGCGCAGGATGTTGACGTGGCCATCGTGGAAATTGGCGGTACGGTCGGCGATATCGAGTCGTTGCCATTCATGGAGGCGATCCGCCAGATGCGCCAGGAACTGGGACGCGAGGATACGTTGTTTGTTCATGTGACCCTGGTGCCGTTTATCGCCGCGGCACAGGAACTGAAAACAAAGCCCACGCAGCACTCCGTGAAAGAGCTGCTCAGCATCGGAATTCAACCTGACATTTTGCTTTGCCGAACCGACCGCTTTCTCGCGAAAGAGCTGAAATCGAAGATCGCCCTTTTCTGCAACGTGCAGGAAGAGGCGGTGATCACCGCCAAGGACGTGGCGTCGGTCTACGAAGTGCCGCTGGTGTTCGCCAACGAAGGCGTGGACACGCTCGTCTTAAAGTATTTGCGGATGGAAGCGAAGGATCGCGACCTCTCCAAGTGGGAGGACATTGTGCATCGCGTCTACAACCCCAAAGACACGGTGACGATCGGAATTGTCGGTAAATATGTGGAGTATGAAGATTCTTACAAGTCGTTGAAGGAGGCGCTGGTTCATGGCGCGCTCGCGCACAATCTGAAACTACAGTTGAACTGGATTGAGGCGGAAGGCTTGGAAACCGGCGACCAGAGCAGCAGCAGCAACGACGCGCAGCTTGAAGGTTATGACGGGATTCTGGTGCCCGGCGGTTTTGGCAAGCGCGGCATCGAGGGCATGCTCATCGCGATCCGTTATGCTCGCGAGAATAAGGTTCCTTACTTCGGCATTTGCCTTGGCATGCAAACCGCTTGTGTCGAGTTTGCCCGCAACGTGGTTGGACTAGCGGAGGCCAATTCGAGCGAGTTCGATCCTGCGACGCCGCACCGCGTGATCTACAAGCTGCGCGAACTGCGCGGCGTGGAAGAGCTTGGCGGCACCATGCGCCTGGGCGCCTGGACTTGCAAGATAGAACCCGGCACCTTGGCGCACCGGATTTACGGAAAACTCGAAATCAGCGAACGGCATCGCCATCGCTATGAATTCAACCGCGAATATGAAGAGCCGATGGTGGCAGCGGGGTTGCGCATCTCTGGTTCCACGCCCGACGGTACTTACGTCGAAATGGTCGAATTGCCCGATCATCCGCATTTTATCGGATGCCAGTTCCACCCCGAATTCAAATCGAAGCCACTCGAGCCGCATCCGCTGTTCAGTACGTTCATTGCGGCGGCGTATCAGCACGGCTTGAAGCGGCGCGAGCATAAAGAGAGTGCGGCGGTCGAGATGTTTCATCGCCCGGAAAGAGTCACGCGACGGTAAAGTCGTTTTACCGCCGAGTACGCCGAGTGCGCTGAGATAAAGAGGGGTATCAATTTCTGAGCTTAGTCCTTTCATGGGTATTGTTTTTCCTCGGCGTTCTCTACGCGCTCGGCGGTGAAAGCTTTTGACTTTGATTTCCTCCTTCCAAATCGGCGACATCCGTATCGGCTCGGGCAATCTGTTTCTTATCGCCGGCCCGTGCGTGATCGAGAGCGAAGAGCACGCCATTCGCATGGCCGAAATTATCAAGGGCGTAACGCGCGCCCTGGGATTTCCTTTCATCTTCAAAGCCAGCTACGACAAGGCCAACCGCACCTCGATTCGCAGCTTTCGCGGACCCGGAGTGAAAGAGGGCCTCCGAATCCTGAGAAAGATTAAAGACCAAATTCAGGTGCCAGTGCTAACTGATGTCCATGAAGTGGCGGATGTTGCCAAGGTCGCGGAGGCAGTCGACATTTTGCAGATCCCGGCTTTTCTCTGCCGCCAAACTGATCTTGTGGTTGCGGCCGCTCTCAGCGGCCGGCCCGTCAACATCAAGAAGGGACAATTCGTTTCGCCGTGGGACATGCGGCACGCGGTAGAGAAATGTCGCGAGGCGGGGAATTCGCAGGTGTTTCTAACCGAGCGCGGCACAAGTTTCGGCTACAACAACCTGGTCGTAGACATGCGATCGCTCTCCATCATGCGAAAATTCGCGCCGGTAGTTTTCGACGCCACGCATGCCGTCCAACTTCCCTCCGCTCAGACCGACGACGGAAGCGCTGCAATCAGCGGCGGACAGCCTGAGTTCATTCCGGTTCTCGCACGTGCGGCGGTTGCAGCCGGCGTCGACGGCGTTTTCCTCGAAGTGCACGACAATCCGAAAATTGCGAAGTCCGACGGCGCGAACGCATTGGAATCTACCAAGCTGCGCGAAGTGTTGAAGGAGTTGCTTGCGGTGAGGCAGGCTCTGGATTTGGCAAGGGCCACACCATAGACGTTGTCCCTCATCCACCGTGATAAATTTAAGTTTCCGCATGAGAGAAATTGCCAACTGGGCTTTGAACGTTGCGACGATGCGCGGCGCGAGCTATGCCGACGCGCGCATCGTGAGCCAGCGAAGCCGCGCGCTCACCACAAAGAACGGCAAGGTTGGCAGCGCATCCGATGCTGAATCCATGGGGATGAGCGTGCGCGTAATCGCCGACGGCGCCTGGGGATTCGCCGCTTCAGAAGACCTTTCGCGAAGCGGAGTTGAAATCACCGCGGCTCGCGCTGTAGAAATCGCCCGCGCCTCGGCGCAAGTGAAGACCGGGAATATCCGTCTGGCTGCCGAGAAGCGGGTGACTGCTGAGTGGACCACTCCGCATGCGATCGATCCGTTCTCGATCTCGGTTGAACAGAATATCGCTCTTTTGCTGAATATCGATTCCGAACTGCGAAGCGTCGTCGGCATCACGCTTGCCGAAAGCAATCTCAACTTTAATCGTGAAGAGCAATGGCTTCTGTCGTCCGAGGGCACCGACATCCATCAGACAAAGTATTCCGCGGGCGCGGGCTATACGGCCTACGCATTCGCAGGGAATGAGATTCAGAAACGGTCGTATCCGAACTCCTATGGAGGCCAGTGGCAGAATAAAGGTTATGAACTGATTGAAGAATTGAAGCTGGTGCAAAATGCACGCCGCATCGCGGAGGAAGCCGTCGCTCTGCATCATGCCGAGCAGTGTCCCGAAGGAACCTTCGATATTATTCTTGACAGTTCGCAGCTCGGACTGCAGATTCACGAATCCATCGGTCATCCCATCGAGCTCGACCGAGTTCTGGGCATGGAGGCAAATTTTGCGGGCACGTCCTTCTTAACTCTCGACAAACTGCGCACTCTGCGCTATGGCAGCGAGATGGTGAATGTGGTCGCCGACGCCCGCCAGGAGCACGGTCCGGGCCTGGGCACTTTCGGATTCGACGACGAGGGGGTGCCCGCACAGTGCACGCCGATCATCACCAGCGGATTGTTCACTGGTTATCTGAGCTCGCGCGAGACTGCACACACCATCGGCGAGAGCCGCTCTGGGGGGACGCTGCGCGCCGAGGGCTGGAACCGTTTGCCGATGATTCGTATGACCAATATCAGTCTGCTTCCCGGCGAGAAGCCGCTGAGCCTGGAGCAACTGATTGCCTCGACCGATCATGGGTTCCTCATGCAGACGAATCGCTCCTGGTCCATCGATGACCGTCGGTATAATTTTCAATTCGGATGCGAAATCGGGTGGGAAATAAAAAATGGCAAGCGCGTTCGTACGGTGAAGAACCCGTCGTATTCGGGAATCACCACGGAGTTCTGGAATTCGCTGGATGCCATCTGCTCCCGCGATGAGTGGACGCTCTGGGGCACACCGAACTGCGGCAAAGGCCAGCCGCAACAGGTAATGGGAACAGGCCACGGTGTTGCGCCCTCGCGGTTTCGGGGGATCAAAGTAGGGAGCGCCTACAAGGGAAGCTGATCACCACAGAGACACAGAGTCACAGAGAAAAGCTAGAACCAGTCTGAATGCTGACCAGGGAAAAAGCCGCAGACATCTTCGACCGGATCGGGAAGTTTTCGTCCGCTGACGAGATCGAAGTGCTTTTTTCGGGCGGGAGCTTTGCCCTTACGCGCTTCGCGAACAACACGATTCATCAGAATGTTGCGGACGAAAACCATCTCGTCTCGGTGCGTACGGTGTTTGGAGGACGAACGGCTCGTGCCTCTACCAACAAGTTTGACGACGATAGCCTGCGTCGCGTGGTTGACTCCTCTGAAGCTCTAGCCAAAGTGCAGCACCCTGATCCGGATCTTTTACCGATGCCGACCTCGCAGGAAGCTGCCGGGGCGGGCGAGCCGCCCGCCGCCACACGGACTACGCCTTCGCGCCACTTTACGGAAACCGCAGCCATCACCCCTCAACTTCGGGCTGAGAGCGTCAAGCAGATTGTCGACGTGGCGCAAAAACATAAACTCACGACTGCCGGAATCTTTTCCAGTTCTGAATCCGTCGAGGGGATCTTCAATTCGCGCGGTTTGAGCAACTGGCATACGCAGACTCTGGCGGAAGTGTCCATCACCATGCTGGGTGCCGATTCTTCCGGATGGCAGAAAGCCAATTCTCCCGATGTCAGCAATCTCGACCCTCTACGCATGGCCGAGATTGCGGCGAAGAAAACGATCGACTCCGCACATCCCGCCGAGATTCCAGCAGGGAAGTACACGGTGATTCTGGAGCCCTCTGCCACGCTCGATATTGTGGGCTTCATGTTCTGGGATTATTCCGGTATGGCGATCCTTGATCAGCGATCGTTTCTGACCGGCCGCATCGGCTCTAAGATTTTCGGAGAGAACATCACCATCTGGGACGACGTCGCGCATCCCTTGCAAAGCGGATCGCCATTCGATGGCGAAGGCATGCGAAGGCAGAGCCTGCCGCTGGTCGAGAACGGAGTCGTCAAGCGCGTGGTGTACGCCCGTGGAACGGCCGCCCGCATGAAGAACTCAGAGTTCCACGACAAGGTGGGGCCGGTCGAACCCACAGGCCACGGATTCCCGCTGCCTAACGAAATGGGAGAGATGCCGCTCAACATTGTTTTCGCGCCTTCGCAAAATCCGCAGACGGTCGATGAGATGATTGCCTCCACCGAACGCGGTGTGCTGGTCACGCGGCTGTGGTACATCCGCGAAGTGGATCCTTACGAGAAGATCGTTACCGGGATGACTCGCGACGGCACCTTCCTGGTTGAGAACGGACGCCTGCGGCAAGGCGTGCGCAACTTCCGTTTCAATGAGAGCCTCATTCACCTGCTCTCGAACGTTGAGGCGATGAGTGTGCCGCTGCGTTCCAGCGGCGAAGAGTCGTTTGACATGGTCGTACCCGCCATGAAGATCCGCGATTTTAATTTCACCGAAGTCACCAAGTTTTAGCCCAAGTATTCACCTGCCCCACTTCGCCGTCACAAGTTTGTCCCGTGGAAAAAACAGCCATCCTCCTGGAACTTTTTGCTTTTCCATGGCATTACCAGTAGTGAAGGACAGAAGCGGGAACTCATGCAAGACGCGACGCCACGGTTCGTTCTAGACTCGGAGGCGACAGGGACAGAGACAGGGACAAGAACGAGCGCGATGCACAGTGCGCCCAGGAAACCCGGAGCGGAGAAGTCTGCAGTGGCCGAAACCGACGAACAGTTAATGGTCGCCTTCTCGCGGGGTTCGACGGATGCGTTCGGTGAGCTGTTCTTCCGTTACAAACAGCAGGTGTTTGGATTTTTTCGTCGGCGTGTTGCCGATCCGGCTCAGGCGGAAGAGCTAACCCAAGAGACTTTTCTGGCCGTGCTGCGCGCATCAACCCGCTACGAACCGCTCGCCCTCTTTCGAACTTACCTTTACTCAATCGCCTTCAAGATTTTGAACGCATATCGCCGGAAGGCGGCGCTGCGGGCCACTCTCTTTGGAGCCGGGACTGGTGCCTCCGAGCCCGCCTCTCAGAGCGCCAGCGACGCAGAACTCCTGCTGAGACAAGCAGTAGGGAAGCTCGAGCGCCTGGACCGGGAGATTCTATTGCTGCGTGAATTTGAACAACTGAGCTATGCGGAGATCGCCGAGCTGCTGCGTTTGCCGGTCAACACAGTTCGGTCGCGTCTATTCCGCGCGCGCACGGCTCTGCGTGAACTGCTGGTCGCCCCTGCTCCCAAACCATCCCCTGCAGACCTGCCCCAGCCCGAGGAATCTGTATGAACATTACCGCTCATCCTGTAGCCCCTGAAAAAGTGATGGCATTTCTGGACGGCGAGCTTTCTGGACCGGACGCCAACGCTGTATCCACGCATGTTGAGTGCTGCACGGAATGCACCAACCTCGCTGAGCAGTTGCGCAGCACTTCCATGTCACTGTCCGCGTGGAAAGTCCCAGTGGTTCCAACAAAGTTGGAGGAATCTGTTACGGAGGCGGTAAGAAAAGCTGGTTTGGGTCAGGCTGGTCTGGGCCAGGACATCGGCAGACCAAAACTCTTCATTCGCACCAGCTTTTGGACCTGGAAGCAGTGGGTAACCGTGGGTGGAGGAGTTGTAGTAGTGCTTCTGCTTGTGTCGGCAATCTCCTTGCCCAATTTGCTCCGATCACGGCAAAGGGTTACAAAAACTTTGCCGCAGATTGTTGCCTACGACAAAAAGCAGCAAGCGATAGATATAGGTTCTGCCGGTGCGCTCCCAATCAACGGCCGCCACTTTACAAATCTCACACCGCTAAGCACCCCGCGTATTGCGTCAGATTCAAACGGTCTTTTTCATGGCCTTGGCAATTACGTCGGCGACTCATTTTCAGTAGATGGTCAGCCGGTGATCGATCAACAGAGCAAAGTCCTTTCCAACGGCACGACGGCCCCGATGATTGCCCGCGTCGTCTTTCTTTCAATCGTAGTGAAGGACTTCCCTGCATCCCGCTCGTCTCTCGATGCAATCCTTTCGCGGCATCGCGGCTATTCGGCGCAACTCAGTGTCAGCACTCCGCAGAACGCTGCACGCAGTCTTCAGGCATCCCTTCGGATTCCTGCCCCCGAACTCTCAGCATCAGTCGGCGACATCAAGAAGCTTGGCCGCGTTGAAAACGAATCGCAGTCCGGCGAAGAAGTTACGCAACAGCATACTGACCTGGTCGCCCGCCTGAAAAACTCCCGCGATACGGAACAGCGCTTCCGCGAAATTCTTGAGCAACACACGGGAAACGTTGGCGAGGTTCTCCAGGTTGAGGAAGGAATCGCCCGAGTCCGGGGCGACATTGAACGCATGGAAGCGGAGCAGAAGGCCCTTGAACACCGTGTCGACTTTGCTGCGATCGAACTCCAACTCACTGAAGAGTACGAAGCGCAACTAAACCCGCCAGCTCCCTCCGTTTCCACACGCATGCACAATGCGTTCGCTGCCGGCTATCAGGACGCGTTGGAGACAGTTTTCGGAATCGCACTGTTTTTCACGGAATACGCGCCCTCATTCTTGATCTGGCTCGCGATCACCGGATTGCCGGTGATTCTTGTATGGCGGCGATATCGTGCAAGACTTGCTGCTATCCTCTAAAGAGAACTCCAAATCCAGGCTCCATTGTCACTTGCTTAAATGTCCTCTAATCGCCTCATCCACAAGCAGTTAGCACCCTTCCGTTCCATGACTTCAGTAACTTTGCTTGCCTGATTCCTAGGTGTACGCTGCCCATAAGTTCCGAGAAATTCAAACGTGCCTAAACGCACGTAAGGAAGGTTCGTTAGACACCGTGTCAAGCGAAGCAGCAGAGGAACAACAGAGGGTGGACCCGCAGGAAGCCCAGACTGCGATCAAGCACTATGCCGCAATGCAGAGTGCCCCGCGCTTTCCTTTGCATCTGGCGGTAGAAGTGACGTCGCAGAACGGCGCCTGTGCGGCCGAGACGCAAAACATATCCGCCAACGGCGTGCTCTTCGCGATGGATCGCGATGTCCCGGTAGGCTCGATCGTGGACTTCACCATTCTGCTTCCAGGAGAAGTTGTTGGTTCCCGCGGCGATGTGCAGATTGACTGTCATGGCCGTGTAGTTCGCAGCTTTGAAGATCGCGGCCGGCGCGGCGTTGGCGTAGTGATTGACGAGTACCATTTCGAGCGAGCATAGGTGCACAAAAACTGATGGCGGGCACTTCGGTTAGCGTGGGAGAAAATCACGGAGTTCGGGAGAGCAGCGGCACCGGCCAGTTCATCCGCGTGATCCTGGCTGATACTCAAGCTATCTTCCGCGCCGGGCTGCGCAAAATTTTCGCTCTCGAAGACGATATTCGAGTGGTGGGGCAGGCAGAAACGCTGCCTCAAACTCAATCTGCGGTAAGCAAATTCTCTGCCGATGTTCTGATCTTTGAGTCCGCGCTCGCGCCCAATCCTGTCGAAGTGGTCACGGAACTGCTTCGTCAAGCTCCGCAACTGAAGATTGTGGTGGTCACTCCGGTATCGGACGAACAACTAACCCTTGATCTGTTCCGCCGTGGCGCGCACGGCATTCTGTCCCGCGAGGTCGAACCCGAAATTCTGGTCGATTGCCTGCGCAAAGTTGCCGCCGGAGAGCCCTGGCTTGAGAATCAGGCCATTCACTGGGTGATGGAAGCCTATCGCGGCCACAACCTGCGTCCCTCAGGATCGCGCCCGAAAGTTCAACTTACTCCGAAAGAAACCCTGATCGTTTCCTGCGTCACGCAGGGAATGAAGAACAAAGAAATCGCGATTCGCGTGGGCACGACTGAACAGGTGGTAAAGAACTACTTGCGAAAGGTGTACGACAAGCTTGGCGTCGCCGATCGCCTGGAACTTGCTCTCTATTGCCTCAGCCATCACGTGGTCGATGGTGTGAAGCCGCCGCCCGTTCCCGTGGCTACTCCTCAGAATGGCGATGCAGTAAATGCCTCCGCGGCCAGCGCTGGCGCGAGTGCCGCTGCTGCTACTTCCGCTTCCGCTTCTAACACCATGTCCAGTTCTTCGAATGGAAATTCGCCAAATCCAGTTTCATCGCAAAAACCCTCCTGACGTTCTGCTGCTTTCGCTGAAACAATAACGCGTTTCTCTTGCTCTCCAACGTCATTAAGAGTTTTACATTCGCCGGTTTCAGGAGGTCTCTCGATTTGCGCTGACAGGCCCGTGACCATAGAATGAATTGAAGCAGCGTCGCCGATTTGGAAATAAACGCGGCACGATAGCCTTCCGGAAGCAGTCGTTCTTCCCAAGTTTCGCCGGAGAGATGGCCGAGTGGCTGAAGGCGCACGCTTGGAAAGCGTGTTTACTCGAAAGGGTAACGTGGGTTCGAAT
>CAWGYX010000002.1:0-6211 GCA_963826925.1 uncultured Acidobacteriota bacterium | reverse complement strand
CGGATCGTTTCAACCGCTCACGCACCTCTCCGGAGAAAAGCTTTCGGATGTCAGCTCTCATCCATCAGACAAAACCAAGGTTCCTCGCTTCGCTCGGAATGACAAGCTTTTTGAGAGGAATGTCAAAGGCCTGCTGTTAAGGACGGACGGCTGACTACGGCTAACGACGGCTCTTAAAGAACATTTGCAGCAATTGCGCGCAGCGTCCGGCCAACACACCGCCGCGAATTTCCGTGCGATGGTTCAGTTGCGGATGATTGAGCACCTGCATCACCGACTGCACGGCGCCCGCTTTCGGATCGTCCGCACCATAGATGAGGCGCTTGATGCGGGCATGCACCAACGCGCCCGCACACATCGCGCACGGTTCAATTGTAGCAAACAGCTCGCACTCCGCCAGACGATGGTTACCGACGGCCGCCCCTGCCTCGCGCAGCGCGACGATCTCGGCGTGGGCTGTAGGATCAGAATCGGTGATATTGCGATTCCATCCGCGGCCAACGATTTCACCGCCGCACACGACCACCGCTCCGACGGGGACTTCGCCCGCTTCGAGTGCTCGTTGCGCCGCGCGCAGAGCCTCTTCCATCCAGAGTTCGTCGGATCCAGTCGTTAGTCGCTGGTCGTTGGCCGTTGGCAAAGATTGCTCCACGCAGCAGGGTATCACCACAAGAAGACAAGGCACGTGTGGGCGGGAACAACGGAAAGCGGTTGACGACCAAACAACCGTCAGATCAAGTTCATCAGATCAAGCTCAATACTGAGCGCACCACATCCGGTACGACCGCTCGAATGATTGCCGGAATAAGACAGGTCACCACCGGATACACAATGGCGATGATGGGCAAAGCCAGAAGTAGCCTGGTCTTAGGCGTCAAATTGGCGAGATAGGCTCGCATAACATCCTCTGCCCTTAACTACGAAAGCTCAGCCCAAAAAGTTCCCCCGAATTGGTGGTGGTGCATTTGAATTTTTCGGCCTATAGTTTTGGGTTATTCCGTCTCTAACGACGCTGCGCGCTGTCAAGGGAATTCAGGCGACACTGCGACGTCGACGCCGAAAGCAGCGCCATTTCGCTCTCGCAGAAAGTCTTGGATGTCCAGACCAAGCTCGTCATTGTCTTGAATCCTGCAGCGGGACTTCAGGTCCCGCCATCCATCTCTTCGGGACTTGCTCCCACGATTACTCACTTCGAACTCCCCGCTTCAGGGCCCTGAGCGGAGATTGCTCCGCCCGGGTGGAAATGGCAAGGTCATTGGTCACGAGATTGTTGAGGACGTGCCGAATTGGGCCGGTGCTCGCCGAGGTTGGCCATCCGCGATTTGAAAGGGCGCGGCTTCAGCCGCGCCGCAGCTCTCCAAAACTCTTGTCATTCCGTCTCTAACGACGCTGCGCCCTGTCAAGCGAATTTAGGCGACACTTCGACGCCGACGCCGAAAGCAGCGCCATTTCGCTCTCGTAGAAAGTCTTTGATGTCCAGACCAAGCTCGTCACTGTATTCAATCCTGCAGGGGGACTTCAGGTCCCACCATCCATCTCTTCGGGACTTGCTCCCACGATTACTCACTTCGATCTCCCCGCCTCTCAGGGAGGCAGGCTGCCCACTCAAGTGCTCGGCTCTTACTGGCCGGCCACGGAATGACTCGGGCTTACCTGCATGACGGCCTGACACAGTTGCGCGTACGTCCAGTCTTCGCGCAACATCAGGTACAACCGCGTGGCCAATTTTCTGGCCACGGCCACCTTGGCGACGCTGCGATTTTTGCGCACCGCCAGGCGGCGATAGAAGCGCTTCAGTTGCGGATCCAACCGCGCCGCTGTCTGTCCCGCTTCCACCAGCAAAAAGCGCAGAAACGAATTGCCCTGTTTGCTGATCTTGCCCAGCCGCTGTTTTCCGCCGCTGGATTCTTCGCTCGGAATCAGGCCGAAATAACTGCCGACTTGCTTGCCCGAGGCAAACCTCCCGGCCGGCCCCAGCGTCAGCACCATCGCCAACGCCGTCACCGAGCCTACTCCCGGATGCGTCATCAACCGCACCGCCTCCGGCCGCTGCCGCGCTTCTTCGGCTACTCGCCGGTCCAGCTCGAGGATCTCCGCTTCCAGCCAGTCGAGCGCCGCCAGCAACCGCTTCCGCCGCTGGGCCGCGTACGGCAGCAAAGGCAACTGCTCCAACTCCGCCCGCCCCGCCTGGCTCCACAGCTTGTGCTTTTTCTGCACCCCATGGCTCAGCGCCATGGCCTGCAGCTGATTCTTCGTACGCGTCCGCGCCTGCACCTGCTTGTGCCGATGCACCAGCAACTGCCGCACATCCCGCACCTCCAGGCTCGGCACCCAGATCCGCGGAAACCGATTCTCCCGCAGCAGATCCAGCAGATGCTCCGCGTCCCGCCGGTCCGTCTTCTGCCGGCGCACCACCGAGGCCCGCACCCGCGCCGCATCGCCCAACCATAGCTCGAATCCCAACTCCGCCAGCAACCGCTCGAACCACGGATAGTGTCCGCAAGCTTCCATCCCCACCCGCACTTCATGGCCTGCCAGAGAAACGTAGAACTGCTCCGCTTCCCCGCGGTGCTGCAACCGCTTCTCTTGAATCTCTCCCGTTCGATTGTCAAAGATCGCGACCTGCTGAAACCCCGGATGAAAATCACAGCCTATAATCAGCATGACGTTGGCTCCTCTCACGAGCCTTGGTCTTGTTTCATCGCATACCAATCTACTCGCGACGGGCCAACGTCGTTATGCAATCAAGTCGGGCGTCAAGCCCGGCGAGAGCCTGCCCTGAGCTTGCCGAAGGGAGCCTGCTTTCCCCCAAAGCGGCAGTGGTAGCGTGTGAACAAGAAGCCCGAGGCCCGTGGTGCCCACCTTCCGAAAATCGCGAAAGGTGGGGCAGCCTCAGTCGTGATGGCGCAAGCAATAAAAAAAATCAAAAGTGGGCCAGCCCGCCCCTCCTCACCTTTTCGGACACACTACGCACCGCACCGGCATCTCCTCGCATCGGCAGCGCTTGGGGATATCGCCTTTGCCTCGCGCTCTCGCCGAACAAGTCAGCAGGCACCAAGTCTCGCGATAAATTTCAAACATCCCCTGGCTTTGCGGCCCGTAATTAAAGTGCACCGTCGCCCGAGGAACAAACGCATCGGCCGGAACCACATACCACAGATTCTTCTTGATCACATACGCCGCCAGAAAATCCAGGTCATCCAGCGTATAAAGTGGTCCGCTGCCAGCCGCCCTCGCCTCGCACCGCGTCCCTCGATGGCTGGTCGCGCATTTCACCTGCACCCGCCACAGCCGCCGCCCACTCTCCACCGCAAAGTCATAAGGACGGCTATCTCCCCAAGGCTTCAGCACGGGAAATCCCAGCATCGTAGCTTTCGCCAGGAACGCAGCCTCCACAGCCTCACCCAGCCGCTTGCGCTCAGGAACTCCCACCGCCTGCATTTCAATAATCTCCGGCTTCTGATCCCGACCCTCAGTATCCCGATCCGATTCCCCAGCCACAAAAGCTTCTTTCGACATAAAAAAGCGCAGCCTTAGGCTGCGCGGTATCTCCTTCGCTCAAAATATCGCTAACAATAAAGTCCGCAGACCGTGTAGCCTGCGCCTCACTCTTCAATTGATACTTCTATTATATCATATAGCATAGAATAAATTGGATATGTTAGCCCAAACTATTTTCCTCATCGAACCAACAACTTGATCCAACAACGCGACCTCGAGGGTCTTGACAGGATTTCGATGATTTTGAAAAAGGCTCGGAACGGGGGGTGCCCCATGTCTCGCATCTTTTGCGAGACATGGGATTCACGGCTTCAAATGCCACCAAGTTCACTTGTCACAGACGCCCGGATTCCTTCCTCTATACATTTGTTCATGCCGCAAAGCCTCCACCGCTTCTACGGCGGAAGAGACCTACACTTCCTGACCTTCAGTTGTTACCAACGCCAGCCACTTTTCTATAACGCGACCCGCCGCGATCTGTTTCTGAACATACTCGAACGTGTGCGTCGGCGTTATCGGCATGTTGTCTTGGGATATGTCGTCATGCCGGAACATGTTCATCCGTTGTTGAGTGAACCGCAGCGCCAAACCCTTTCGACCGCGATCCAGGCTTTGAAGCTTGGATTCGTACGCAGTTTGTACGGCGCCGTTCCCACTTCTCGCAAAAGAAGCGAGAAGTGGGGCACCCCAGTTACGCCGAATCACTTCTGGCAAGCTCGGTTTTACGATTTCAATGTTTGGACCGAGAAGAAACGAATCGAAAAGCTGCGCTACATTCACCGCAACCCGGTAGACCGCGGGCTGGTAGACTCGCCTGAAAAATGGCAGTGGAGCAGTTTTCGCTGGTACGCTTCAGGCGAAGTAGGACCAGTCCGAATCAACGATACGGATATTTTGGTGATGACGATTCGGCCACCAGCCCAGTGATCCGATGCTCTCGCTTATGTCTTATCGGCAATGGGGTGCCCCATGTCTCGCTTCTTTTGCGAGACATGGGAGTCGGCGCCCCGAGACCTGGGCCACCCGCCAAGATCAAAACGCTCGACTCTCGGAGCTGTATGTGGACCCGTGCCTCGCTTCTCTTGCGAGGCATGGGATTCAGACCTGGGCCACCCGCCACCCTCGGGAGTGGAGATGAAGCTTAGGCTGGGCCATCCGCCTTCGCCACCGTGTCCTTGCCTACTGCTGCCAAAAGTCGAGCATTGATGGGTACAGGTGTTACCCCGAGCAGGTGGACAAATTCCGAGGCCGTTTTTTCCCCAGCCGCAGCTGCCAACAACATGCCGAGCTGATAAACGCAGATGCCTTTTGCCGCGCGCGAGCCCTTGGGGGTGTTGGGCCAAACCTCGGTCATGCACCTCTTTGCGAATCTAGGGATCGCGCCACGAAAAGTTGCAAGAGCCTTCCGAAGATCCTCCAGTTTCGTGATACCAGCTAGGTTCAGTAGCTTCGACCACAATTCCACGACTTGATCTTCCAGCGGAGCACCAAGGGGATAGCCCAGAGTCGAAGCCACCTCTTTGTCAATGTCGTTTACGAGCGACTCTTGCTCGATGAAGCTCCGCAGCGAAACTGCGTCGACTGGGATATCAGGGACCCTGGCTTCAACCTGCAGCGCAACCGCCCGCTCGTATTGCGCCTTGCTCTTACGGATGTCCACAAACTCGCGGCCCGCCAACTCGAACAGGGCCGCTATGATTGAAAAGCGCCTCTTAACCTCATCTGGGTAGGCGTCTCTCAAGTCGTACCACTCGTGCTCGATCTCCGACCACGCATGGCCGAGAATCGACGTGATCTGGATCTCGCACAGGACCCCAGCGAACCGCTTGTACTCGACGTCCTTCGTACGTTTCTCTTGGTGTCCGCATACGAAATTGACCGCACGATAGCCAAACCTGTCAGGTTCGATGTTGCGTTTGTCGACCGACTCCTTCTTGTCGATCTGAAACTCCTTCTCGATAACCTCAGCTACCCGATCTACCTCATCGTCGTAGTAGGTAATGACCCGCAGTCCGACTAGGTCTGTGACGTCGTCAAGACTCCTGTAGCCCTTCTCTGGGTTGAGATATTTTTCCCTGAGCTTCTTTTTCGTTTTCACGCGGGCTTGAATGGATTGATACCTGATTCCTGCATCCTGAAGGCATGCCTCGATTAGCGTCTTGGTTCGGGTGCAGAACGCCGCAAAGGTTGGTTCACGACGCTCGAACTCAGCAAGAACCTGCTCAACGTCGGCTTTCGGCGGGTCCGGTCCGCTAGGCACTGCCATTTTCGGCGCTACTCCCGCTTCGTCAGCTTGACTCCGAACTTCAGGGCTGGAATCTCTTTTGGATAACCCTGCCCGATCGCGTGCCCGCCTTCCGTGAGGGATCCAGTAAGCTCCAAGGTTAGTTCTTGCCCCTTCGTTTTGAAGACACTCTCCGCACCCTCAATGAACGGCGAGACTCTGAGCGTCGCGGTGAATTCCTTTCCGTTGAGCTTGTAGCTTCCGATGTAATAATGCGTCGCGTCGCCTCCAAGGATTGTTCCTTGCCGGAATATGACCACTCCGCCGCCGGAAATCCCCACGCTGCTGCCGAACTCGCCAGTCCACAAGCCGCTGATTTCGTCTCCCGGCACAGTTGCTTCCTCGTTCCCGCTACCATCCCCTAGTCTGTAGCATTTGCGCTTCATCCATCCCAGCCACAGCCAGGCCTTTCATCGCTCCTGCCAG
>CAWGYX010000001.1:0-212022 GCA_963826925.1 uncultured Acidobacteriota bacterium | reverse complement strand
TGCTCCACCCCGCAATTCGATCATAATTAATGTGCGCGACGTCGTCAAACCTGGAGCTTTGCGCCGGCGACGTTGAGCCGCGCAGGAGGTTCGATTGCCACGTACAACGGTGCAATGATCGCGCGTCTGCGCTCAAACACGAGCGCCTTCGGTTGAACCCAACGCTCCGTTACGTGTCGCCGCATCCAAAGCTGCGGCACGGGCATCTCAAGAAGAGCCGAGGTTTAGGTGAATCAAGTTTAGGTAAATCAGTGGTCTTGAAAAGTGCGCAGCAAGGAGAACATCAATTATGGCCAAGAAGGATCTCAGCACAAAAGCTCCCGCAAGTGAGCGGGGAAAAGTGAGCGCGCAACCCCATCTTCATCAGCGGGCTGCTGAAATTCAAGCATATGGAACCGTCTCCCATCAGTTGCCGCTCGACCTTGAGGAGCCGGTTCGTCTGGAAATGACGGAGCAACTCAACCTGATGTTAGCCGACACGATGACGCTGCGCGATCTCTACAAGAAATCGCATTGGCAGGTCGCGGGACCCACCTTTTATCAGCTGCATCTGTTGTTCGATAAGCACCATGAAGAGCAGTCGGAACTTGTGGACACCATCGCCGAAAGAGTTCAGCTTCTCGGTGGGATCTCAATTGCAATGGCAGCTGATGTCGCCGAGACGACGCGGATCGAGCGTCCGCCAAAGGGCAGGGAAGAAGTGCCGGTGCAGCTTTCGCGGTTGTTGGATGCACATCAGATCATCGTCGGCCATTGCCGGGAGTTGGCGAAACGAGCGGACCAGCTCGGTGACGATGGTACAAACGATCTGGTGGTGAGCGATGTTCTGCGAACTAACGAGCTGCAGGTCTGGTTCCTCAGTCAACACCTGGTAGATGAACCTCTTGTAAGGGCAGAGGATACGCAGTTACGCAACGCCAGTTAATTCGGCCGCAGATAAATCGGGCAGGCTCATGTAGAGCCTGCTCGTTATTTCAGTTGCGTCCCGGAAGCTATACTCGACTGCCGGTTTTTAGTTTGTCATGATCGTAGTATTCGTAGGCCGACATTGGCTTGGCGCCGCCTTTCTTCCAGGTGCGTGAATCCTCCGGTAATTTTCCGAGCACACGAGCCATCTCGCGGATGTGCATGGCTACTGTGCCACAGCAGGCTCCGATGAAGTTGATGCCGATGTCGCGAGCTTGCGCCGCATAGTTGCCCATTTCCTGCCGGGTAAGCTGCAGCGGGTCCAGGGCGTAAGGAAACTCAGGCAAGCTGGTGAAATCCGGTTTCTGCTTGGGAGTACGGTAGGCGACCGGCTGACATGCCAAATAGCCCGATACCGCCTTGCGCATTTGTTCCATCGGACCAAGAATATGTTCCGGTGGCCGCAGACAATTCATGCCAACGATATCGGCGCCGGCATCGAACAGCGCTTTCGCGGCTTCGGCGGCGCTCTTGCCTTCGGCGGTTTCATCTTTATTTTCGAAACAAATCGTGACCATCGTGGGCAGACCGGTCTTGTTCGCGCGCTCAACCGCGATCAACGCCTCTCCGAGAAACGAGAAAGTTTCGCCGATGATGAAATCGACGCCTTCTTCGACTTGTACGGCGAGCTGCTCGTCGAAGGTCCTTCGCACGCGGTCGGCTGCGGAGGCGCTGCCGGGTTCGTACATCCAAGTGAGACTCAGGTTTCCCGCAACCAGGCAGCGATCCCCGGCGACCTCGCGCGCAATGCGAACGGCTGCTCGATTCAAATCCTGCAATCGATCCTCGAGGCCGACCGTCGCCAATTTGTCGCGGCTCGCATAGAACGTAAGCGCCTGAAGCACCTCGGAGCCAGCTTCTCGAAACTCGGCGTGCAATTCGCGGAGTGCCTCGGGATGTGTCAACACTACTTCTGGTGTGAACGGACCAGCGCGCACCCACCCGCGCTTTTCCAGTTCCAGCAGATATCCGCCATCGCCCAGTACCGTGCCGTCCTTCAGTCTCTCCAGAATGCCTTTCTTTTTCATGTTCTCTCCTGATCCTCGGTCATCTGCTTTTGTCCAGCGATCTCGTTTCGGGATGTTCGCATCCGAGTGCGAACTCACGCTGGCTGTTTGAACCAACCTCTTTTCCAATCGCGCAACGCCTGGTGAGCCGCATTCCGCCCCGGCGCACCCGTGACGCCCCCGCCGGGATGAGCTCCTGCTCCGCACAAATAAAGGCCGCGAACCGGGGTACGATACTGAGCCCAGCCCGGCACTGGCCGCATGAAGAAGAGCTGCTCCAGCCGCAAATCGCCATGAAAAATGTTGCCCTCGGTCAATCCGTAGGTGCGCTCCAAATCAAGCGGCGTAAGCACATGACGCGTCACGATTGCGCCCGGGACGTTCGGAGCGTACTCGGCAATCTTTCTGACTACAAGGTCGCCTAGCAGCTCCCTCTTTTCATCCCAATTGCCTTCGCGCAATTTGTAGGGAACGTATTGCACGAAGCAGGTCAGGATGTGCTTTCCCGGCGGCGCGAGAGAAGCGTCGGCATTCGATGAAACGACGCAATCGACCCACAGCTCTTCGGGAATTTCGCCAAACTTGGCGATGTCATAGCACCGCTCTGCGAACTCAAGCGACGGAACCAGGGTGTAAAACGTGCGCTCGAGCCGTGTGGCCTGCGACGATGTTCCTGTGAAGTGTGGCTCCTCTGCCAGCACCATATTGACCTTCGCGCAGGGACCAGCCATCTTGATGCCCCGCACGGCAGACAGAAAATCTCCCGGCAGTTCGTTCGGCGCTACCATCTTCAAAAACGTCCGCTTGGGATCGGCATTCGAAAGAATCATTCGTCCGCGCACCTCGCTGCCGTCTTCCAGCACAACGCTGTGCGCACGTCCGTTGCGCACGTCGATCTGTGCTACCGCCGACGAAGGCCGAATCTCTGCGCCAAGCTCTTTTCCAGCCGCCGCCAATGCCTGCGTAATTGATCCCATCCCTCCCATCACATGCCCGTAGAAGCCCTGCAGTTCGTGTTCTCCGCCGCTTAACAAATGAAAGAGTAGTCCGATCGCCGTCCCTGGCTGATATGGCCCACCATGCTTGCCGTACACGTTGTTGGCCAGGAACATGGTCTTCATCTTGTCGGATTCATAGTTGTGATCGAGAAACTCTCCAAGGCTTCCGGTGAGAAACGAAATCAATTGCGCGATCTCTGCGCTCGAAATTCCGCGAAACCGTTTGCCTGTGCGGAACAGGTCGCTCCAACCGGATATGGACGACGTATCCAGTTCTGGCGGCGGCTCCATGAAAAACGGCTGCAGATAACGGGCCAGTTTCTTCAGTTGATCGTCGACTTCGACGAAGCGCACAGCATCCTTGGGGGAGAGTTTTCCAAACTCGGCTTTCGCTCGCTCTCGATCAACCCACCAGGAAACCACATGTCCATCAGGGAATGGAACCTGAATCGCGGGATCGCAGGGAATCATGCGCAAGCCATAGTCGGGCAATCGCAGCTCGGTAATAATTTCTGGGCGAAGCATGCTGGCGATGTAGGATGTGGTAGAAACGCGGCAGCCCGGAGCGATCTCTTCGGTTACGCAACATCCGCCGACAATTTTGCGACGCTCCAGCACGAGTGTGGAAAGACCTGCCTGCGCAAGATACGCGGCCGCAGTCAAGCCATTGTGGCCGGCGCCAATTATGATCGCATCGTAAATGGAATTCGGAGTCTGCTTCACCGAGATTGACTTGCGGTCACGACTATACCATTCCGGTCGCCTTAAATTACTACGTAGGGCTGTAAGAATGAAGTTGAATATTAGAACAGTCTTCGATATGCTTCCGTGACCTGGAGTCACTCAATGAATGGAATCGCTACAAATCTCATGGAGGCGGCGCGCAACTCGCGGCAGGACGCACCGAGGCCGCGATCGGCGGCCAAGCGCTCGCGAATCGTCGATGCTGCCATGCAACACTTCGCCGAAAATGGATACGATGCCGCTCGCGTCGGCGATATGGCAGCCGCGCTGGGCATCGCGAAAGGTTCGATCTTTCAGCACTTCGGCAGCAAGGACGGCTTGTTCTTCGAGGTCTACAAACGGGCTGTGCGTTCCTTTCCGAAATATCTGGATGCGCCCGCCGAAGTACGTGCCGCGGGCTTCTTCGACGTTCTTCATTACTGGCTGAGCCGCACCGAACATATGCTGCACGAAGATTGGATTCCCTACCGCATCGCGCTGCTCGGCAACTATGGGACTGATCTTGCGTTGAAGCGTGAAATCAATCGCTTTCTCATTGCGGAAGATCCTTACGGCACAGTCGCCTTCGTGCGCTTCGGTTTGGCTCGTGCCGAATTGCGCAACGATATGGATATCGAAATGATCGTCTCCATTTTGGACTGGACCATGGAGCGATTTCAGGACGCGTTGCTTACCGCCGAACTCGATCCCGGCTTGTTTCGGCGGCAAGGCGAGCTGCCGGAAAAGAAAGAAGCGCGGATTCTGCAATTTCTCGCAGTCTTGCGGCGTGCCGTCGGCGCCGCTTCCGAGGCTCCAGTTCGCTCCGGTAATGGGCGGCGGAAGTTCGCCACGGCTAGTCTGGTAGCAAAACCAAAGACGTCGTAACCGATCCGCAGATGCTAGTGCAAATTAAGACTGAGAAAATCTCAGGCCATGCAATTATCTATTGAGCAAATCCTTTCCAGTTACGATGATCATGCTCCTCTCGCGCGGGCCTCAACTATTCCCTCGGCCTGGTATGTGGATGCTCGCATCGCCGAACTCGAACGCTTGAGCGTCTTCAGCAAGACGTGGCAGCTGGTGGCCCGCACGGAACAGGTAGAAGTGCCGGGACAGTTTGTGTCCACCACCGTCGCGGGTGAGCCAATCGTGGTGGTGCGGGGAAATGATGAGGTTCTGCGTGCCTTCTACAATGTTTGCCGTCACCACGCCGCGGCCGTCGTGACTCAACCCTGCGGCCAAGCCTCGCTCTTGCATTGCCCGTACCATGGATGGAACTACGGCCTCGATGGCTCGCTCAAAGGTATGCCGGAGTTCGACGGTGTCGAGAATTTCGATCGCGCGCAGAATGGCCTGGTTCCGATTCGAGTCGAAACCTGGGAGTGCTTCGTCTTCATCAATCTTGATCAGGACGCGGCTCCGCTCACTGACTTTCTCGGCGGCCTCGTGCCGCGCGTGGCACCGCTTGGTATCAGCAAGCTTCACTACTTCGACCGCCGCACCTACAAGATAAATTGCAACTGGAAAGTCTTCGTGGACAATTATCTTGACGGCGGTTACCACGTTCCGCATCTGCACAAGGGTTTGAATTCTGTTCTTGATTACAAGCAGTACACCATTGAGAACGAAGACCGTTACTGCCTGCAATCGAGCCCGATGGTTGCCTCCACCGAGGATGCTGCTACGGGGGCGGCGCGTAAGGGAGACCGTGCCTGGTATTTCTGGCAGCACCCCAACTTAATGATCAATTGCTACGAAGGATATATGGACACGAATCTCGTGATCCCGGTCGACGTTGATCATTGCACCGTGATCTTCGATTTTTATTTTCGCGATATCAGCGACGCGAGTCGCGAATACAACGAGCAGTCGGTGAACGTGGGCAATCGTGTGCAAGAGGAAGATCTCGGCATCTGCGAAGACGTGCAGCGAGGGCTGAAATCGCGAGCCTATCGCGCGGGAAGGCTTTCTGTGCGCCGAGAGGCGGGAGAACAATTATTTCACCGTCTGCTTGCCGCCGACTTGAAGCGTGACACGGGTTGCTCGATCGCCGCCGCAGATTAGAAGCAATCTCATAAATAGTCCGGAGCAGCAAGTCGAGGTCCCTCAGGGGCTAAAGCCCTCAACTTTATTGGCTCCGGGCGGCACGGCTGAAAGCCGTGCCCTTCCCTGACCCATTTATGAGATGGCTTGATGGCTTCTAAGCAGTTTCGACGAGGTGAACCAAAGGTTAGCCTTGTCATCGCGGGGGACGCGAGGGATCTTGGAGCTCTCTCACTGATGGTCCCGGGCAATCGTTTCCTGCCACGTTTTCGACTTGATCATGGTGCCGTCTTTGAGTAACTCGCGAGTGTATTTGTAATGAAAGTTCGTCTGATCGGTAGTAACCAGCAAATGTCCGCGCCATGTTAACGTGCGGTTCTTAAGTGCGAAGACGGTCTCCGCTTCGCCCCGCACGGAGCTGGTTTCAGGATGCGCATCGTCGGCCTCGTAGGTCAGGTTTTCATAATCCGCTTCTGTGCCCCACGGATACTGGCTTCCTTCCTTTCCTTTCCAGTGAACGGTGGTCGTGTGTCGAGCCTCGTCGCGCTCCACCGTCCACTCACCCGGCCAGGGAAATCCTTCGGTCTTAATGTCAGTTCTCTCTTCAGAAGGTTCGGGCGGTGAAAACGCAGGCGGCGAGATTCCGTGCTCAGGCACAACTGGCAAGACAATCCGCGAGCCGCCGCCTCCTCCGAGTTCCAGAGAAGTCGTCATCGAGTAAGGAGTGGGCAGCATCATCGGCCACAATGCATTCGAGATCGCCACACGAATTCGATGACCTTTGGGAAATACCCACGAGGTCAAATGCATCTCGATATCGAGTGGATAAACTTTGCCGGGCTCGAGATCTTTTGGTTCGCTCATCGAGTCGCGCTGCGCTCCATTGATCCCGGCTCCGGTGATCTGCGTAACCCTTCCGTCGGGTGCCACATCGGATAAGCACGCAAACCAGTCTGCGAGCGGAGCAGTAGCAGAGGCTCGCAGCAATGCCTGCGGCCGTCCCAGGATGGCCAAATCCTCTGCCAGTGGCGCCGAATCGTACACCAAACTGAAGGCGTCGACTGGGCGCACATCGCTCAACAACTCGCCCCACCAGAATCCCGCTTCAACACCAATCGACGGAACGTACTTGAGTTGATGCGTATCGCGCTGCGCCGCAGCCTCGGCGAGGGAATGATTCGGCTGTAGAAAGAAGGTTAATGGCCGCGCATCTTTCGGCGGCCACGAATCTTCCTGCCTCCATTCGCCGGGCACATTTTCCAGAGTGGGATCCGGAGGATGCCAGTGCTGCATATAAATGACCAGCCGTGGATCGTGCTCAACGCCCGTGTCGCGGCCTTTGAGCCAATGATCAAACCAGCGTACCGCCTGGTCACGCCACTCGATTCGCGGACCCGGAACCGCATCGTTGGGAAACGTATGGTTCCACGGTCCAACGATCGCCTTCACTGGGCCGCTCGCTTGCATCAACATGTCGGTCACGTTGTCGCGATATCCATCGAGCAGGCCCCCGATCAGAAAACTAGGAATTGCGATCTCCTTCAGTGGCCGTACGCGATCTCGCCAGAACGGCCCGTCATGCTGATGCTTTAGATAAAGCAGCGACCACGGCGGCGCATCGAAGCGTGGGCCCAAAACCTTTTCGTCGAGCGTATAGTCCGGAGCGCCTGTCCAGCCCTCGGCCATATCCATGTTCAACTCGAATTCATCGATGTGTGCGATGCCATCCACATAATGAACGTCGTCGTGAAACAACTCTGCCGTCGCATCTACGGCAAGAATTGCTTTTAATCCTGGCGCATGCCGCATCGCCATCTGCAGCGCTGTGAATCCTCCCCACGAAATGCCAAACATGCCGACGCTTCCGTTCGACCATCGCTGATGGGCCAGCCATGCGATTACCTGCTCGCCATCCTGTTGTTCTTGCTCGGAATATTCACGCTCCGGTGGAGCCCCCTCGCTTGCTCCAAAGCCTCGAATATCGACACGTACGCTCACGTAGCCGCGGCGCGCAAAATAAGCGTGCTTGGGAAAATCCCCGGCTGCCGTGCCATCGTCTTTGCGATACGGCAAATATTCCAAAAGGGCAGGGAACTTGTCCTTCGGCTTCGCTCCATCGGGCATGTAGAGCGTTGCCGCCAACCTCACGCCATCCTTCATCGGAATCCAGGCCTGCTCCATGCGAACCCGATACGCTGGAGGAGAAGGCGGCTTGCTCGCATAAACGGTCGTGGATATATAAAGAAGGGGAGTAACCGAACCGCAGAAAAAACAGACGATCAAACGACGCGCTGTTGCGATCAACGCCATCTCCTGAATATTGTCTGGAATGCGAAGTTATCTTCTACGTCAACTTATTCGGTCGATTCGCTTTCGCGCCGTACAGCGCGCAGATCGATCCCTAACTGCTCCGCTTTTTTGTAAAGATGGCTTCGTTCCAACCCCAGCGATTTTGCCGCCACACTTACGTTCGAATGGCTGCGCCTCAACTCGGCTAGTATCACTTCGCGCTCAAAGGCATCCACGCGATCGGAGAGTGGCCCCGACGATAATATGGAAGACGACGATATAGAAGATGACGCAGCGTTGCTGCCCGCGGGAACCGCGAGCTCCACGGTGACGAGATCGACTTGATTGTCGGTTGCCAACAGCATCAGCCGTTCGACCATGTTGCGCAGTTCGCGCACATTCCCAGGCCATGAGAATGCTTGCAGCGCATCCAGCGCTTCCGGGGAAAACGGAAGCGGCCTCCATCCGTTCTGAGCGCTCACTTGAGCAGCAAAGTGCTCTACGAGCAGGGGAATATCCTCTCGCCGCTCGCGCAACGGCGGCAGCACCAGCGGGAAAACATAAATCCGGTGAAACAAGTCCTGACGGAATTTCTCTTCGCGCACGCGAGCTTGCAGATCGCGATGGGTTGCCACCACGACTCGGACATCGACGGTCACCGATCGATCGCCGCCGATGCGCTCGACTTCTCCTTCTTCGAGCACTCGGAGCAGCTTGGCCTGCATGGCCAGGGGCATATCGCCGATTTCATCGAGGAAGATTGTACCGTGATCCGCCTGCTCAAACTTTCCGAGGTGGCGAGCCGCCGCTCCGGTGAATGATCCTTTTTCGTGCCCGAACAGTTCCGATTCGATCAGCTCCGCGGGAACTGCCGCGCAATTTAGCGTCACGAATGCGCTACCGCTGCGCACACTACGTTCGTGAATCGTGCGTGCGACCAATTCCTTCCCGGTGCCGGTTTCTCCCATGATGCAAACACGGGTCTCAGTGGCGGCCACGCGCTCGACTTGAGCCATCACGCGCTGCATGGCTGCGCCCTGCCAGACAATTTCGTGCTTGCCGAGCCGCTGCCTGAGCTGACGATTCTCGCTTTCCAGCCGTTGCAGCTTCAGGGCATTCTCGACCGTGAGCAAAAGTTTTTCGGTGGAGATGGGTTTCTCCAGAAAGTCCAGCGCGCCCAGCCGCGTTGCCCGCACTGCCGTTTCGATGTCTCCCTGGCCTGACATCACCACGACGGGTGTGGTCACTCCCTGCGCTTTCAACTCTTCCAGCAGCGCAAGGCCGCCTTTTCCCGGCATCACAACATCCGACAAGATCAAGCTAAAATGTTGCGCCTTGGCGATTTCCAGCGCTTTAGCCGCGTTGTCGCACACGGTAGCCTCGTGTCCCGCGAGCCGGAAAGCTCGCGAGAGCGAAGCCAGCGTATTCGGTTCATCATCCACAATCAGCAGATGTGCTTTTGTTGGCAACTCACCTCGCTCCCTGATGTGCTCTAGGCGTCATCCCGCACTAAGTCGCAACCGCCGGCAGCTCGATCACGAACGTTGTTCCCCGTCCCGGTTCACTCTGGACGCGGACTCTGCCGCCATGATCGCTTATCACCGACTGGACAATGGCGAGCCCCAGGCCGGAACCATGCGGCTTGCTCGTATAATAAGGAGTAAAAATTTGGTCACACTGTTCCGGGGTCAATCCTACTCCCGTATCCGCGACCTCGATCAGAATCTTGCTGCCTTCTTCTCGCGTGCGTAATGTCAGCGTTCCTCCTTGCGGCATCGCATCCACAGCATTCAGCACCAGGTTTGAAATTGCGCGATGCAACAACTCCGAATCCGCGGCGACCGGCGGCAGGTTCGAAGCCAGTTGCAACTCACAATTGATCTTCGCACTTCCGGGGGTGTCCAGTTGCGCCTGAAAGAGTTGCATCACACCTTGAATCACATCATTGAATTGCACGCGCTCCAAACGCGGCTGCGGCATCTGCGAGAACTCGCTGAACCGAGCGATGATGCCTTTCAGATTCGCGATCTCCGCCAGCAATGTTTTCGAACCTTCCAGGAAAACCTCGTCGAACTGCTCCGGAGTTTGCTGCCGCGCACGCACCAGATTCTCAACCGTAAGCTGCAATGGAAACAGCGGATTCTTCAATTCATGTGCCAGACGGCGCGCCAGCTCGCGCCATGCCGCTACGCGCTCGGCCTGCACCAGGCGCTCCCTCTGCCCCAGCAGTTCAGTGGTCATGCGGTTGAATGAATCCGCCAGTTGTCCTAGCTCATCGTCGCCAGTTACGTCGACTCGTACATACCAATTGCCCTCAGCGACCTCTTGCGCCGCATATGCCAGTTGCTCAACGGGACGCGTGACGCGCGCGGCTGCCCAAGTGCTCAGAAGGATGGCGAGCGCAACGCCGCCGCCTGCAACCATGATCGCAGCCGAGCGAATACGGCTCATCAACTCCACATAGGTGCGCCGGGAATTGCCGATCAGGAGGATTGCCAGCAGAGAATGCTCTCGCTCATTACCCGCACCGAACAGCGGGATGGCGTGGAAGACTTCGTCCGCAGCCGGGTCTCCGGACCACCGCACCAGACGCGACGTCTCCTGTTTGGACTGGCGCACGGCGTCGACCATAGGCTCCAGCTTTTCAGCCGGCCGTTTGCTCTCCGTCGAATCCGTCTCAGCATCGACTAAGAAGTCGGGCGAAAAGCGCTCGCCACGATTCTGATACAGCAGCACACGCATTCCCACCGGCAGGTCGAGGCTGGAAAGAAAACTTTTGTTGAGACGGCGTCCACCGATTACGTAAACCGGACGCTCCCCCGCCCGTATCGGACGCACGGCGAACAACCCGAGGGTTGGTCCATCCGCAAGATCCTCCTGCTTTAGAAATGCTCCGCGGTCAGCAACTACGGTGAAGCTATCGATGGTGTTGGCGTTCTCCTGGTATCCAAATTTCGACGGCCATTGCGCGGAGGATGCAATTGTGCCATCACTCTCGACAAACTCCAGAAAGTCGAGTTGATTATTCTCGGCGACCGTCCTCGCTAACTCAAAATAGGGACCCGCATCCGGGGAGGCGCGGTTCAATGCCACGGCCATGCGGGTCACGGCTTCTGAGGAGGCAATGGTCTGCACGGATCGCGCAACCAGGTCGCCTTGGCGGTTGAATTCGCGATGAAACTGCGTGACCAGCGCCGCCGTTCGTTCGTCCTCACTGTGTTCGAAGGCTCTCCGAGTGACCACCGAGACCAGCAACGCCACCGCCGCCACCGACAAGAAAACTGTCAGCGCGAAAACCGTTAGTAGTTTGCGGCGAAACATCATGGTTTCTGGGTTTCGGGAACAACCTAACGAGCAGGTACCCAACCGAACTTCGCATCATATCTGACACGCCTTGCAACTCGCGCATCCAGGCTTACCGCAGACTATCGCGGCTGCCGATCGGCCTGCTCGTTCTGGTTTGCCATGCTCATGCCGCGGAGCACGTCGTTGGCGAAAAAGAACTTGCCATCGGCCGGCACCATCATGATCTGGAGCTTGTCCGAGAGCCGCTCAGCAATGATCTTATTAATCAGCAAGGGATTTCCCTTCAATACCGCTGCCTCACTTTGCAGACGATCGGCATCGGCAGCCGCCGTGACCCGGATGCGGTCCGCCTCGGCGTCCGCCAGCAACTTACGTCGTTCCCCTTCAGCCTTGCCGTCGATTACCTTGGCCTGAGCGTCACCTTCAGCATTCTGAATGGTGGCTTCCTTGCGTGCCTGTGCCTCCAGCCGGCTTTGTTCAATCTGCTTCTGTTTGAGCGGCAGAGTGTATTGCATCGCGTCCGATTCCGCCTTAGCCTGCAGAACATGCACGCGCGCCGCACCTTCCGCCTGTTTGACTTGGCGGGCTTTCTCGGCTTCTGCCTCTAGCTCAGCAATCCGCACTTCCTTACTCTTTAATTCCGTCTCGACGCCCATGCGGTCGTTCTCCTGCTGTTTCAAGAGAAGCGTCTCCAGCCCTTCGGCATATTCCTGCGGCAACTGGATGTCCCGCAGCATCACTTCCTTCACCACAACCCCATCCGCCGCGAGCTTCTGGGTGATGAGGGCCGCCGCGCGCTGTCGCACCTCCTCGCGCTTTGCCGAAAAAACATCTCGCACCGTGTAGTTCGGAACGATCTCACGCCATACACTCGCCACGGTAGGCGGCACGATCTCTTTTTCGACGGGACGCGGCAAGTTCCCCTCGATGTAATCCAGTCGCTTCGCGTCCAGCCGGTATCGCACCGTGATCGAGAGGCCCAGCGTCAGCCCTTCTTTTGCCTGGACATTTAGAGGCTCAGACTTCGGGGAAGTTTTGTTCTTTGCTGGTCTTCCGTCTGCATCTTCCGACACTCCTGTCGTGAAGATCTGATCGCGCGTGTCGAAGAGCGCGACATCTTGGACCAGAGGCATCACCATGTGTGCTCCGGCATAAAGCGTCCCGGGAACTGTGCCGCTGATTTCACTGACTCTAACTCCCGCCATTCCGCTGGGCACCACCACAATACTGAAGGCCACGAGTAACGGTCCCCAGGCGAGCATCGCCAGCGCCAGCGATGTTCGCCACCGCAGCGCCGGGGGTGCAGCAACCACTGCTGCTTCGGGCTTCGCCAGCATTCGCCGGTACAAAATCTCGCGATAAAAATCATAGGCGAGAATGAATACCGCCGCGACCATCATTCCCAGGCCGACTGCAATCAGCAAGTACTTCAATGCGAGCATCGTCGTTCTCCTTTACCGTTTAGTGCTTCTGCTGCGTTTTGCCGGAACCGCTTGTCTGAGCAGCGCCTGTCCTGACAAAGAACAGCCGGATCACTTGCCCGAAGATCAGTTCTTCCGCTAACAAAGCCACGGCTAATGAAAAGACCATCCCTGCCACCACCGCGATTAATGTCATTGCGATTTGCATGATTCCCTCCCGACATTGGCATGACGCAGGACGAAGGCCAAAGTTTGTGCCATTCGATACAGGGTAGTTAGGCGCGAGGCGCGCCGGAACCGAAGTGGCTGAAAGAGGACACCGTGTCTAAAGCGACACATGGAGGATTGATAAGTTGGGCGAATGACTTGCGGAAACTGAATGCGGAGGGAGGGAGGCAATATAGAAGTGAGGAAGGGGAGGGCCGTCTTCATCTCTTCTCTTATTTAAGGCGCCCGGCCCCGCCGTCTGGGGTTACGGCTTGTGGGGTTCTGTGGGTTGGGACCGGGCGATCTTTAACTAGTAAGGACTAGTTCAATTGCCAAGCATTCTGGCATGAAAAATTTCTCATTTCCGTGATCGCCATCACCGTTCTGCGTGAGGTCCAACCATCCAGCTTTTTGCCACGCTTCAACCCTTGCTTCTTACGCACAATCCATTGTGATCGAGATCACGGACGCATCATCGGCCCGCGCCTATACTCACATTTGAGCAGACAACCAAAACCATTTTTGGAGAACTCTTCATCATGGCCTACGTAATTACCGATGCCTGTATTAAAGATGCCCTTTGCGTCGATGTATGTCCCACCGACTGCATTCACCCCAAACAGGATGAGCCGGGATTCGAAGAAGCCACCCAGCTTTTCGTCGATCCTGCAGAGTGTATCGACTGCGGGGCATGCGTGCCGGTCTGCACCTCGGATTCGATTCTCGCGGTTGACGACGTTCCCGAGGAGAAGAAGGCCTTCATCGAGCGCAACGCAGCACATTTCAAGAACTGAGCCTCAACTTCTTTACCACGGAGGCACGGAGACACGGAGAAAAACCAAATACTGTTTTTGTCTTTTTCCCAGGCATTTCTCCGTGCCTCTGTATCTCTGCGGTGAAAAGCCGCTCCGCCATTTGACTTCCTGTTCGTCCCGTCGCTATTGTTGCCCGCATGAACATTGTCAAAGCCACTCGCCAGTTCGAAGCGTGGCTGGGTCAGCGGACCCATATCGATAAGAAGGAGCCTTCGCCTGAAGCACGAGCGGATGAAAGCGGAGCTATTTCCTTTTTTTCGCGCCACCTATTATCGCTGGGCGCAACTCTGGTCTGAGGTGTGTGCCGATCTGGCAAAGGCGCCGCGAGTCCTCGCTGTCGGCGATCTGCACGTAGAAAATTTCGGCACGTGGCGCGATGTCGAAGGCCGTCTCATCTGGGGTGTGAACGACTTCGACGAAGCCTGGCCCATGGCCTACACCATCGATTTAGTGCGTCTCTGTGTCAGTGCGCACCTCGCGATCGATGCCGGTGGTCTTCCGCTCAAACGCGAAGACGTCTGTGGAACCGTCCTCCAAGGCTATCGCGACAGCCTTCGCGAAAAAGGCCTTCCATTTGTCTTGGGTGAGAGACATGTGTGGCTGCGCAATATCGCCGAAGGGGTGCTGCGCGATCCCGTCCGCTTCTGGCAAAAGATGGACGCACTCGCCACCCTGAAAACCGAAGTCCCCGTCAGCGCTATTGATGCTCTCGAACATCTCATGCCCGCGCCCGGAATAAAGTATCGACTGGCTCATCGCGTGGCCGGACTCGGGAGCCTGGGCCACGCCCGCTATGTGGCCATCGCCGACTGGCATGGAGGCCTTATCGCCCGTGAGGCCAAAGCGCTCGTCCAGTCCTCCAACTGCTGGGCGCAAAGCTTGGGTGCTCGAAAAGACCCTGGCCCCGCCGAAATTCTCTACCAGACCATCATCAACCGCGCCGTCCGCTGTCCCGACCCCTTCGTCCAGCTGCGCGGGCGCTGGATCGTTCGCCGCCTCGGTCCCTACTGCTCGCGCATTGAACTCGCTTCGTTGGGCGGACCCGATACTGAACTCCGCTTGCTTCACGCGATGGGATGGGAAACCGCGAATATTCATCTGGGCAGCCCATCCGCGCGCAAGTTCGTACTTCGCCATTTGGACAAACAAAAACCGAAATGGCTGCACAACGCCGCAGAGGTCATGCTCGAGGCCGTACGCGACGACTGGAACGTCTGGAAGAAGAAAGGGTATCTCTAATTGCTACTCGCCGCCCGAGGAACAAATGAAGGAGGATGCCTTTACGTGGACCTCTCCATATGTTTAAAGCCTCGGCTAGGGTTTCCACCCGATTGTTTTGGTCAAGCTATCGCATGCACCCTGAGTTAGGCATTCACAAAACAATGCTCCCCGCGAATGGACCAGCGCAAAAGAGACCAGCCGAAGCCGCCGAACGGAGACCTGTTCGCCAGCCTCCTCGCTTCTCAATCCAGGTCGCGCCGGCTGGACGATCGCATACGCCAACTGTGCGCTCAAGCCGTGGCCACCACCGACGCCAGCGAACTCACTCGAATCCTTAGACAGCTTACCGGTGCCCTCCGCGCCCACACCGAACGCGTGCGCCAACTTGCGGTCAAACGTCCTACCTCTCCTGAGCGGCGTCGCCTCTAGGTTTCTAGCGTTCGGCATCGAACATACGGCATACAGTGAATCCTGTAATACTGCCCCGGTCGCCATGAATAAAGCTGAAAGTGACCGAATCTACGAACTTTGCTCGATGATTGCGGAGGAGCAGGACCATAAAAGGTTCCAGGCTCTGATCGAGGAACTGAACCGCATTTTGTCCGCGAAGAACCAACGTCTTCAACAGAGAAAGGTAGACGTCCCCAAAGCGATTAAGTTCCCGAGGGAAACGCGAATCGCTCACCAAAGTATCGATTAGAAGGAACTCATTGGTTTGGCGTGCGCCGCCAGCGTAGAACTTAAGATGCAGAATTTTCCCACCGTATCTTCTACCTTTATAGCGAAATGAATATCCGTAAGAATCCAGGCAAAACTGCAGGTTTTCCTGACGGGAAGCGACCAGCCAGGCGCATCCAAGCGGTATGGGCACTTTGGCGAAGGAAGACATCATCGTTAAGAAACCTACAAGGTCGACTAAGCTAACGCCATTGCATCCCGGCGCTCGTTCCAACGGCGCCGGTAAGGCGGTGAACAACGTCATTTTATTGTCGCTCCCGGATAAGGAGTACAGCCTGCTTCGTCCCCATCTGGAGTCCGTCGAACTGCCGCAATATGAAATTCTCGAGGAGCCCGGAGAGAGAATCGACTACACATATTTTCTGAACGACGGAATGACGTCTCTCGTCGCTCTGAGCCGCGATGGCAGAAGCGTGGAAGTCGGCATCGTCGGGAAGGAAGGGATGGTGGGAATGTCCCTCATCGCCGGTCTGCAGCAAGGAACGTTCCGCGCCATCATGCAAATGGCGGGTCGCGGAATGCGGGTCAGGGCAGAAGTTTTTGAAGATATTCTTTTGTCCACTCCGACACTACGCACGCAACTTAGCCGCTTCGCGCTGATGCACGGAATGCAGGTCGCCCAGCTCGCTGCCTGCAATCGTCTGCATGAGGTTGAACAGCGCCTGGCTCGCTGGCTGCTGATGTGCCAGGACCGCTTCGATTGCCAGTTGCTTCCCTTGACTCACGAATTCCTCGCGCAGATGCTGGGCACCGGGCGTCCTAGTGTAAGCCTGGCGGCGGGCTCTCTGGAAAGCGCCGGGCTGATCGAAAACTTGCGAGGTTCCGTTAAGATATTAAATCGCAAGAGCCTGGAAGATGCCGCGTGCGAGTGTTATCGAGTCATGCAGCACTTCAACGGCGGCCTCGGCCTGAAGTGACGATCGCCTGACTCTCCACACTATCCAGAAGCTTGTTTAATCCAGAAGCTCGTTTGAGGTTGAGCGCAGGACGGCCCGCGCTGGTTCGGCGCTCGTGCGATTGTAATTGACAACAAGATACCTTGTACTACAATGTATAACGTCGAATGAAACAGAGCCGCCCCGCCGAACCGGAAGCTGCAGACAAGTGGGAAGTTCAGCTTCGAAAAGGCTGCCTGGAGTTGGCGATCTTGGCCGCGTTGTGGGAAGGAAAGCTCTACGGCCTCGAGATCCTGCGACGGCTCGAGAGTGATTCTGACTTGGTCGTATCGGAGGGAACCGTGTATCCGTTGCTGAGCCGCTTGAAGGTGCTGGGGCTGGTGCGCAGCGAATGGGTGGAATCGGATTCCGGCCATCCGCGGAAATACTACGCACTCACACCGGCCGGAAAACTGCGCAGCCGCGAGATGGCTGCGATGTGGATGCGCTTTTCCTCGAGTATGAACCGACTGCTGGCTCCACTTGCGCAGAGGTAGGGAGAAGGACAAAACATGACCACGCCCGACTCGCAACAGACAGTAGATGCGTATCTGGAGAAGTTGCGCCGGCTTTTGCGCGGCATGAATCCCGAGGACGCGCGCGAGATCATCGAAGAACTGCGCAGCCACATCACGGAGAAGGCATCGGTAAGCGGACAATTAACGGCCGCTGCGGTCCGCGCCGCACTCAGTGAGCTCGGTACTCCGGAGGAGCTCGCTAGCCAGTACACGACGGACGATTTGTTGATGAGGGCTGAGGTGAGCCGCTCACCTGTGCGCATTCTGGAAAGTCTGTTCCGCTGGGCAAGCTTGAGTGTTGCTGGTTTTATTGTGCTGCTCGGCTCAATCGTCGGGTATTTCCTGGGGGGCGCGTTCATGTGGTGCGCGGTGCTAAAGCTGATTCATCCGCAGACGGCGGGGTTGTGGCTTCTTGCGGATAGCCCCGGCGTCACGAGGCTCTCTCTTCGAATGGGGTTTGGAAGCCCGCCGCTAGGAGGTCGAGAATTACTCGGCTGGTGGATCGTGCCGGCCGGGCTAGTTGTGGGTTGTGGGCTGGTGATGCTGACTACGCGGCTGGCGCTGTGGTGCGCCCGCGAGTACCGAAAATCAGTCGCATTGCCACGGGGCTAGTCCCGTCGACAGATCAACTGAGAAACAGCACATGAGTGACTCCACGAACCGCAATAGCATCGGAACAGGGGCACACGATGTTCAAGCCCAACCCGAAAACGCGACCGTGAGCTGGCGCCAGAGCAAATGGCTCGCGGCTGGAGAGTTGGTTGTCGTCGCCCTCATTTTTGCGGCCGATGCCCGCCATCTTATCCCCCTCAGCAAAACGCCTTTCCTGCTGGCGTTCGCGTGGATCTCGCTCTGGGTGCGCAAAATCGGCTGGCGTCGGGTCGGCCTCACACCTTACCGCAACTGGAAGGTCACTCTGGGCCTGGGAGTTGGCGCTGGCCTTCTGCTGGAAGGGTTCGAACTATTCGTCAGCCAACCGTTACTGGTCCGCTGGCTGGGGAAGCAGCCGGACCTCGAAACCTTTCGCGCCCTAAACGGAAATCTTAAGTGGACTCTCATAGCGATCGCGGGGGCGTGGACTCTTGCCGCCTTCGGAGAGGAAATGGTCTATCGGGGTTATTTGATGAACCGGGTCGCCGACCTTCTGAACCGCACGCGGCGCGCATGGATCATCAGCCTGATCGCCGTACACGTCGGATTCGGTCTGGCTCATGCCTACCAGGGCATGACCGGTGCAATCGACGAGGGCCTCATGGGCCTCTTGCTGGGACTCATTTATTTACGCACCGGCCGTAACCTGTCCGTGCCGATCGTCGCACATGGAGTATCGGACTCGATCGATTTTGTGCTGATCTTCCTCGGTAAATATCCCGGCATGTAGAGCTTCAATCGTCAGGATCGTGTCGGCCTTTGGTTTCTTGGAAAAGAAATTGTCCGCCGTGGTTACTGCAGCGGCGGGTACCGCACCCTTGCTTGCGCGAGCCTCCCGAGCGAAGTCGAAGGGGTGGGGGTTTTGATCTTCGCTTTCTGCGTTACACTATCTCGCTGCCCATGCCGCACAACTCCAATGAACCCAACCACCTCCTCACCCAACTCGAAGCCGCTAAGAGCCGCTTCAATCCGGGACACGCTGCGATAGTCGCCAGGCTTCTTGGCGGTATTTCACGATTGCGACTCATTGACCCTCACCAACTGGTTCGCTTCCACGAATGCCTGCTCTTCCTTCGTGCCTTTCCACACGCGGTATCTCAAATCGCTCGCGTCGAAAATCTTCTTAACACCTTTCACCAACGAATCGACAAATTGCGGGCTGCGAACGGCGATATGTTCGTTTTCGATGACTTCGATACCTCCGGTATAACGGGCACTACCATGCAGGACACTCTCTCTTTCGACGTCGCACAGTGGCTGGTGAGCCGCATTCCGAAGGATGTCGACATCGCCTGGGACGATTACTGGCAGGATTACCAGGTGGAGCGTGCCCGCGGCAACACGTGGCCGCGCTTCATTCCGTTGCTCGAAGAAGACGCCGACGTGGAGGCCAACATCCCCTGGCCAGCGTGGCTCGAGGCTGCCCGAGGCCGCCAGCAGCCGCTCATCTGGCTGCTGAACCGATTCGCTCAACTTCCCCTTCCCGCTCGCCAGCGAGCCGAACTCTACGACTCACTCCGCCTTCCGCTTCGTTGGAGACTCGGGAACTTGAAGCTCTCTCGCTCCCGGAAGTGGAAGCGTCCGCTCCGTTTTTATTTTCACAGCGCAGGACTTATCCAGCGCAGTGAAGTTTCTCTCGCCCGCGAGCTCGCCCGACCCGCTCCCAAACTCGAGAAACTGTCGCTCGCCGCGGGAGAAGCCGTTATGCACGACATTCGCGAGATCATGGTCGTGCGCTATCGCGAACTCTATGGCACTACGCTCGGCGATCCCAGTTCGGTAGTGCGCGCCGATCTCGGCCGCGGCGTCGTTATGCATTTCTGGGGACTTCCTGCGGACCGCCGTCTCCCGCTGCGCGCTTACCTGGCCGGCTACACTCTGAAAAACGGCGTCCCCATTAACTACATTGAAGCCATGGGGCTCTGCGAATGGATCGAGGTGGGCTTCAACACTTTCTATACTTATCGCCAGGGCGAAACCGCATGGATCTATGCCCAAGCCCTGCGCTGCCTTCGCGCCCTCACCGCCGCCACATGCATTTCGATTTATCCATATCAGATCGGCCAGAACAATGAGGAAGCGATCGACTCCGGCGCCTTCTGGTTCTACCGTAAGCTGGGCTTCCGCCCGGGACGCCCCGACCTTCAGGCTCTATGCGAAAGGGAAGAGATGCGGATCGCTGCCAACGCGCAATACCGCACTCCGCCTCGCACCTTGAGGCGGCTCGCGGAAGCGCACATGTTCTACGATCTGTCCGATGCAGAAGTCGGAGTTGATGGTGTTTTGAAGGAGCAGGTTTTGAAGGGGTGGGTTTTGAAAGGGCGCGGCTTCAGTCGCGCCTTAAAGGCCGCCAAATCAAGTGCGGCTTCAGTCGAGGAGGGACGGTGCGGACCTTGGGATACTTTCTCCACGCGCAACCTAGGCCTGAGAATCAACCGTAGCATGGGCCGCGAATTTAGCGGCGACAGCCGACGGGTCCGCCAATCCTCCACCGCCGCTGTAGCGCGAGCCTTAAACATCAATCCCGGTCGCTGGACCCTACCTCAGCGGCAAACGTTCGAAAACTGGTCTCTCGTGCTGGCCCTAATGCCTGATCTGGCGCGCTGGTCGCCTCAAGAAAAGAGTCAACTCATCAAAATCATTCGCGCGAAATCCGCGCCCAGCGAGATGCGCTATCTCCGCCAGACTCAGCATCACCCGCGTCTGCGAGCAGAACTCCTCCGCCTTGGCTCGAAGTCTTAGAACCGAAGCCAGGAAGCAACAGGTGCCCAAAGCAGCTCGCCGTGCTAGAATTCGGCGTCTCCAGCTGGAGGTCGCGGTCGGAGTCGATCTTGGCCTAGCGTACGGGGCCCGCACCATTTCGCGCTAGTCAGGCAAAATCTCTCGCTCGCCGAATCTCCCGGGACGCGCTCAAAGGAGGACTCGAATATGCAGGTGCTGCAAATTATTAATCAGCCGGGCCCATTACCGCTGAAAGCTCAGTTCAACGCCCCACTGGATGGCCCCGCGCTGCTGGTGGTAACCAGCAGCCTCTGGACAACCACACTCAACACCATGATGAAACTGCTCGTCAGTCTGGACGGAACACAAATTGCGACCGGCCAGACATGGTCCAACGCACAGTCGACGCACCGGGTCCTGCCCACGCTGTTTATAGGTTTCAATCTAACCGTTGGTCAGCACGTGCTTATGCTGTCTGTTGCAGGCGACGGTGTAACTTCCGATCTGAATGACTTCTTCAATGCGTCCCTTTTGTACTGATCGAGACTGGGCAACAGGAAACGCAACAACGGCAAAAGGATTGACGCTCGTGGACTCCTACCTTTTGCAAAGAGCGCAAAAGCTGGAAGTTCAGGAAAAAAAGAGCACGAGAACAATCACTCGTAACGCATGAGCACTCAAGCTACTGGCCGTCTCGTAATCCTTAGCGGACCATCCTGCGTGGGAAAGAGTCCGCTTTACAAATCCCTCGGCAAGTTCTATCCCAAGCTGCGCGATCAGCTCCGAAAGCTAGTGCTAGTGAACAGCCGCGATCCGCGTCCCGGCGAGCTCGACGGTGTGGACTATCATTTTCGGACGCGGGCTCAGGTTGAGGGGTTGAGAGCTGAAAGCCGGTACGCCGTAATCGAGGCGCGCAGCGATCTGCAAGCACTCGATCTTGAGGAACTCGATTCTCTGCTACGCAGAGGCGACGTGTTCTTCGAGGGAAATCCCTATGTCGGGCGAGCGCTTCAGACACACCCTCGGCTGGCGGATGTAAACCGGCTGAGCATTTTTCTCTCGCCGCTTTCGAAAGAAGAGATTACGTACTTGAAGGCGCCGGAGCGCAATGTATCGCTCGAGGAATTGCTCACCGATATCATGCGACGCAAACTCTTGAGGAGGACGCGGCGGCAAAAGGGAGAGCTATCGGCGGCCGACCTGCAAAACATTGAGACCCGCGCTGCGCATGCTTACCGTGAACTCGAAACGGCGTGGCACTTCCAATATGTGATTCCCAATCACGATGGGGAGGACTCCGATAATTGGGAAGCGTTTTATTATCTAATTGGCGACGCCCGCAAAACCCTCGACGCCTTCGCAGGCTTGCTTCAGGGCGAAGTTCGGCCGGTCGTGGAGAAGTGGGAAGAGGGCGTGTTGCCGGGCACCGGTAGGCACCAGAAGTAGAAAAGCAACAGCTGCGCCACCACGTTTACTGTTTGGTTCTGACTCCCTCGAAGGCTGGGCTACTCTTCAAGCGCTCGGGAAAATGTTTTTCATAACTCGCGAGGCTAGGACAGAGGAGGTGGTGCGAACGCGTGAAGCCGAAGGACTTCATCTCAGTCATGGCTTCGTCGGCGGTCCAGCCCTCGTCCGCCATTCGGTAGGCAGCAACCATCATTCCGGTGCGATCATCCCCGAGGCGGCAGTGCACAAAAATCTTCTTGCCCTTGTTTTCCTTCACTACTTTTAGAAACTTAGCGAAGACTTCGTCGTGTGGCCACGGGCAGCGCCAGGGAATCGCGACATATTTCATCCCCAGGCTTTGGACGATTGTTTCCTCGGTTTCATCGTTGGCGTGTGTATCGACAATGACGTCCATGCCGAGTTTCTTTAGCGCCTTGACCCCTTCAGCTTTGACCAGTCCTCCCCGATAGAGCGTAGGAGTGACCTCGCCGAAATTCTTTACGCCTTTCTGGTTCAACTTGCGCCCGATCGCGCGCGTGGCCGGGGACTGTGTCACCTGCTTGGTTTGCGGAGCGCTCGCATCCACTCCCGCACTGAAGGCAAAAAGCAAAACTACCAAAAGAACTCTGATGAGGCGAAGACTCCAGATCATAGGCCCGTTACTTTAGATCTCAATCATAAATGGTTCGAGACCTGTCACCGTTCGCTGTTAGTTCGATAACGAACATTCATGGCCGCAGAAAACCGCTAGGCTGCATATTACTCTTCGAAAAAATGGAAGAAAAAGAATCGCGTTGTCCATATTGCGTGGTCAATGACAAGTTCCATACCATGACGGTTCTGGCGAATGGACGATTGATCTGCAAGAACTGTGGCCACATCGTGTTTCCCAACGATAGGGCCTTTCGATGTCCATGTCCAAAGTGCCTGGAAATTAATTTGTCTCCTCGGGTTCGCCGCTTGCGGCAGCGGTAGCCGCAATAAAATCCAGGCTCATGCGCAGGCCGCTCGCAGTGCGGGGAGAAGATGCTTCACCAGTTGATCAGTCTTCGAAACCACGTTGCGGATGCCGGCGGCCCGGGCCTCCTGCAGTAGCTCAGCCGAGGCGTGCATAGTAAACATCAGCATCGCTGTGTCCGGGGAGAGCTCCTTGATTCGCCGCGCCGCTTCGAGTCCATTCATCAGCGGCATCTGCATATCCAGCAGCACGATATCGGGCTTCAATTCCGCGACTTTTTCTACTGCTTGTTTGCCATTCTCCGCCTCGCCACATACCTTCCACTGCGGATCTTGCTCGAGGCAAGTGCGCAGCATGCGCCGAAGCAAGGCATTATCGTCGACGATCAGGATGGTGTGCGCCACTCAGACCTGCTTTCTCCCTTGGCAGGCTGCTGGCCGGGCCACGTCGTAAAAGGTCGACGGACGGCTACATGGAAGGGTGTCTTTACCTTATGCTTCGTGACGGGGAAGTCCATACAGGAGTTAATGTACGCTAGCGCACAATCATGGTTTTTTGGCTAATTTGAGAGTGAAGGACGATGGCTATCTGGCCGAGAGTCGTTCACGGTGTCGCTGACCCACAGAAGCGCAGGGGAACTGGCCCGAAGTGTTCATCCCAATGGGCTAATCAATCCCTAACTCTTTCGCCAGAGCCTTCCATTTACTATCCACCAAAGCTTTCGTTTTCGCGTCCATGACAATCTCGTCGGGCCAGGGGCGGGGGAAGCCTTCAGTGGGCCATTTGCGGGTGGCGTCGATGCCCATCTTGGATCCGTAGTTGGGGAGGCGGCTGGCATGATCGAGGGAATCGATCGGGCCAAGAGTGAATTGAATGTCGCGCTCGGGATCGATGTGGTTCAGAACTTTCAAAGTCACATCGGCGAGATCCTGTACGTCCACATCTTCGTCGACAACGATGATGCACTTGGTGAACATGGCCTGGCCGAGCGACCAGATCGCGTTCATCACCTTGCGCGCCTGTCCGGGATAGGACTTGCGGATAGAAACGATCATCAGATTGTGGAAGACGCCCTCGATCGGTAGATTGATGTCGATCAATTCAGGAATGGTGAGGCGCATCAGCGGGAGAAAAACGCGCTCGACGGCTTTGCCCATGTAGGCGTCTTCCATGGGAGGCTTGCCAACGATGGTGGTGGCGTAGATAGGATCTTTGCGATGCGTGATGCAGGTTACGTGAAAGACGGGATAGAGATCTTCGAGGGAGTAGAAGCCGGTGTGGTCGCCGAAGGGGCCTTCGGTGCGGAGTTCGTCAAGGTTCACGTAGCCTTCGAGGACGATTTCGCTGGAGGCGGGGACTTCGAGGTCGACGGTCTCGCACTTAACGAGTTCGACGGGGGCGGCGCGAAGAAATCCGGCGATCAGATATTCTTCAACATCCGGCGGCGCGGGAACGATCGCGGAGAAGGTTACGGCGGGGTCGGTGCCGATGGCGACGGCGACTTCAAGTTTGCCGGTGGGATTGTCGGAGAGGACCTGGCCGCCGGAGGTGCGGGCCATTAGATCTACGGCTGTGTGGTTCCCACCTTTCGCAAAAGACGCGAAAGATGGGGCACCCTCTGTTGTGGTGGTGTCGGCGGCGGCGCTTCCGGCGTTTCTTAGAGCCTGACGGTAATGTTCGGCGGCGACTTTCTGCCGCTGCCAATGTGCGCCAGTGGTGCGGGCGTCGTAGACCTGGAGACGATACATCCCCAGATTGCGTTTGCCGGACTTGGGGTCGCGCGTGGTTACGCAGGGGAGCGTGATGAAGCGTCCGGCGTCCTGGGGCCAGCACTGCAGGATCGGAAAATCGAGCAGAGAGAAATTATCGCGCTTGATCACTTCTTTGCAGGGGCCGGTGGCGACGGTTTTTGGGAAAAACTTGCCCGCTTCGGTGAGCAGCGGAAGCATCTTGAGTTTGTCAAGAAATCCCTGCGGGGACTTCAGGTCCATGAAGACGCGGATGCGATCGGCAAATTCGTCGAACGAGTTGACGCCGAGCGCGAGCTTCATGCGAGCTTCGGAGCCGAATTGATTGATGAGAACTTGAGATCCAGGATGGCCTTTGATGTTCTGAAAAATGAGAGCGGGACCGCCGGGAGCTGATAAGCTGCGCCGGGCTGCGCCCGGATGGACAGCCGAGGGCGGCTGTCCCCACATGTGCATCTTGCTGACCCGGTCTGTAATTTCTGCAATTTCGAGGATAGGATCGACTTCAGTTTCGATGTGTTTGAGCTCGCCGGCGCGGTCGAGGGCGGCGATCCACTGGCGTAGGTCGTCGAAGGGCAAAGAGGCTTCTCCTGAGAACGAATGATTATACCGAGTTGGCAGTGGCCAGTACTGGGTAGCGGCAGTCTATAAGGAAGCGAGCCGGACGCGCGATTATTGTGTCGCAAAAAGCGCGACACATCGCGCAGCTCGCCCAGATCCCCTTCGGCAAGCTCAGGGCAGGCTTTCGCGGCGCAGAGAAAGCTTGCTCAGGATGACAACTCTTCTTTTACAGTTTGTTGCGGAGCATGGTGATGACGTCGTCGGAAGTGATGACGCCTACAAGTTTGTTGTGCTCGTCGATGACTGGAAGGGTAACGAGATTATATTTATCGAAGAGTTCGGCGACTTCGTTGTCGGAGGTTTGGGTGGGAGTGAGGACGAGAGGCTCCTGCAATAGAGAAAGAAGCGGAGTGTCGGGCTTAGCGAGGACAAGTTTGACGAGCGGAACAGCCCCGGCAAGAGTACCGTGAGAATCGACGAGGTAGATGGTATTGACGGATTCGATGCCGCCCTCGAACTCGCGCATGACGCCAATGGCATTTTCGACGGTCGCAGTCACCGGAAGAGCCAGGAACTCCGTGGTCATGCGTCCAGCGGCAGTTTCTTCGCGATGCTCGAGGAGTTCGACCACCTCCTGGCTGGCTTCGGGCTCCATCTCAACCAGAATCTGTTCAGTGCGATCCTGCGGGAGGTCGCCGAGCAGGTCGGCGGCCGCGTCGGGATCCATTTCCTCAACGATCTCGGCGGCGCGCTCCGAGTCCAGCGATTCGACGATGGATTTCTGAACCTTCGGATCAACTTCCTCCAGCGTCTCGGCAGCGACATCCTCGTCGAGGGTGCGGAAGACAGCTTCGCGCTCATCGGGAGCGAGATCTTCGACGATGTCTGCGATGTCCGCAGGATGAAGTTTGGCAAGGCCTTCATGAGAGATTTTAAGTTTGATGCGGCGCGCGGGATCGGTTTCGATGAGGTCGACGAAGCTCCAGGGAATAGTGCGAGGAGGAATTCTCTGGAGCAGGAGTTCAAGAGCAGCGTGGGGCGCAATTCCGCGAAGCAGGCGGCGCACAGCGCCGCGGGCGCCGATATCGACAGAGTGGACGCGCAGGATGGCGCGAGGGCGCCCAGCTTCGGTCATCGAGTCGATTTGAAGGTCGACGTCGTTGACCCGGACCACCTTGCGTCCATGGACGTCGATGACCTGCTGATCGAGCAGATCGCGTTCAAGCAGGAACAATCCCTCGGAACCGTTCGCCGTGGGCCAATCCGACAGATTGCCCGAGGCATGAATATTCGTATCGATGGTGGAGACAGCCGAGAAAGGAAGCAGGCGATTGCCGGTTTTGGTTTTAACGATGAAGGAAGCGATGCGGTTGCGATCTTCCTGCGGAGCGAGAGTGACTTCGCGCACGCGTCCCGTGGCCACGCCGGAAACGTCATACACCGTGGCGCCGAGAAGCTCGGAAAGAGGCAGGGTGGTCATCCCGGCTAGAGAATAGCGGAGTTTGGCGGGAGAATGAAATGATTTTGTGGCGGATCAGCGAAAAAATCATGGCCCGGAAAGAACTTCTCGGCTGAGGATTAGAAAAGAATGAATGACAAGAGACTAAACCACAGAGGGCACAGAGGACCACAGGGTGAAGGCGACCAGGCGGGGTTTTGGGAAACAGCGAAAGTATAATCACTTGAACCGCGGAATCGCTTCCGAGCGGACGTAACAAATCAATGGATGACATTTTGACCCTGACGCCGCCGAAAGCCGATGCGCGGCGAGCCTATGGCAGCGACGAGAATCAGTTTGTCGATTTGCGGTTGCCCAAAGCGAAGGGGCCGCATCCTCTGGCAATCAGCCTCCATGGAGGCTACTGGCGGGCGAAATACGATCTGGAGTATATGGGTCATCTGTGCGCTGCTTTGACGGCGAGGGGAATCGCTACCGCGAATCTGGAATACCGGCGGGTGGGGAACGCGGGCGGAGGATGGCCGGGGCACCTTTGCGGATGTGCGGTCCGCATACCAGTTCTTGATGCAAAACGCCCACCAGCATGAGTTTGACGCGCGGCGCGTGATCGTGATCGGGCATTCGGCTGGAAGCCAGCTCGGGCTGTGTTTGGCGGCGCATGAGAAGGGCGTGAAGGCTGTGGTTTCGCTGGCCGGTGTTGTGGATCTGCAGCGGGCCTATGCTTTGCATTTGAGCAATAACGCCGTCGTGGAGTTTCTAGGCGGAACTCCAGCCGAGGTTGCGGACCATTATCGGGAGGCAGATCCGATGAAGTTGGCGGTTGGGGCGCAGCAATGGCTTGTGCACGGCGTGGAGGACGATACGGTGCCGCCGGAATTCAGCCGGGACTACGTGAGCACGAAGCGGAAGTCGAAAGAAGATGCTCGGTTGGTGGAGATTGCCGAAGCGGGGCATTTTGAGGTGGTTGATCCGCGGTCTGGGGCGTGGAAGGATGTGGAGAAAGTGGTGATCGAGGCGGCGGGCTGACGTCCGATTCCCTCGCGTCGATTTAAGTCGGATTCGATAACATGCGACTTAGTCTGGCTGGGTTCTCGGGGGCGGCGGACCGAGAATCTTCGTGTCGTGCCGGCTCACGATCTTGGCAACCTCGGCGCTGAACTGCGGATCCGAGGGCGAGAGGCGCGCAACAAGCTCGTGCAACTCAGGGAAAAAGCGCTCGAAACCGCATGGACTTCCTGATCCGAGGAACCGTACCGGCTGCGTGCCTGCGTTAGCTTGCGCGTGAGGTGTACCGTGGGACACGACTGCGAAAGTTCCGGCCTCCAAGTCGTGCCACCTGCCATCGAGATAGACGGAGAGAACGCCATCCAGCACGAAGAACTGCTCATCGGTCTGATGGTGGAAGTGTAGTCCGGTCGTGTAGCCGGGATCCTCGCGGAACTGTCCCAGCCACCAAGTTCCGCCCGAGCGATCTGCGTCTACCAGGATGCGCGCCTCCCCCCGGCCCATGGTGTAGACGTGCGCCTGATCCGGTCTGACGATCATGTTGTGCCTCCTGCACGGTTGCCGGGAGTCTAGCACAGAAGTGGCGCGGGGCAGTTGTGGAGTGTTTCAGGAGCCGGATCTTTTTCGAATCGCCTGTTCCGACTCTAAGGCTTGCTGGCGGACGTCATTGGAAATATCAGGCAGGTCCCGCTCGTAGGGGCGGATTGCGGGAAGATCGTCGGGCTGGCCGACCAGATAAAGCGCGCGCAAGGCTTCCCACACCTGATCACTTGCGGGATCAACCACTGCCACTTCCGCTCCGGCCATGACACTTTCGCCTGTTCCCACCACTGATCGAATTCGTCCGGGAATTGGGGAGCGGATTTCGGCGATTTGATGGTGCCCGTATTCCAGCTTTGCGATTAGCCCTCCCTGATGGATCGCGGTGCCCGGGCGGTCCGCATCAGCGACGCGGCCGGATTCGGGACAAGTAATTTGTGCCGGCTGGAGCAGGGCCAGAATCTGCGGACGGCCTGCGGCATCCCCAAAACGAACCAGCGAAAGTGCGGCATTGCCGCGAACCATCTGTGAGGGGTCGGCCAGCATCTTCAATAACGTGTCGTGAAAGCCCGCGCCAGACGTATCCTGGCCCATGACCCAGGCATCCGTGTTGCGCACTTCTTCCACGGGATCGGTGGCCCGGGCAAGCAACTGAGGATACCACTGCTTCGCGGTGGCATCTTGCCGCGTGATTCTCTCGCCCACCTGAACCAAAGCTTGCTGAATGTGCCGCGGTTTCTTCGTGTCGTGCAGATATTCGTTTAACTGCTGGTCAGAAAGTTTCCGGCCAAACCAAGTGTTCCACCAGAATAGGAACGGCATCAGGCATATTAGCCACGCGGTGAGGAAGAAGAGGAGCTTCTGGGTGCGGGACATGCCGGGCTTTTGTGTGCGGGCATCGCTGGCGGGTTGCGCTGGTTTTTGATGGGCGGACAAGATGGAAGCCATTTCAATGCTACTCCACCACATCGGCGTCGAGCACCCGTCCCTGTTCCAGGTAATGCGAGACGGCGTATTGCGCTAGAAGCGGCGTCTGCAGCCGGATTTCGGCTCCGATCCAGGCGCCTTTGGAGTATGGGCTCCGCCTCGCTTCGCTTGGCAGCACGGCCGAGGCGGCCGTGGCCACAGGGCTTGCGGACAGTCCGCCGCTGCCGAACTGGGGACCGAAATCGGCGCTTTGGATCTGATCGAACTGCTTGATTTCGCGCCAGGCTTCGTCGTCTACCGTGCCCGAAACGTCAATTTTCAGTCTCACGATCGGCATATGCGAAAGTCAATCACCACGGAGACACGGAGTCAGGGAGAAAATCATTTATTTCTTGGTTCCTCCGTGTTTCCGTGCCTCCGTGTTGAAAATTAGCTATGTGGGAACCACTGGTAAAGCATGAAGTATACGAGCACCCCGGTGACGCTCACGTACATCCAGAGCGGAAAGGTCCAGCGCGCTATAGCACGGTGGCGATCGTAGCGCGCTTGCAATCCCCTACTCAAGGTCACGATTACCATTGGGACGATCACAATGGCGAGCGTGACGTGGGGAATGAGGACGATCAGATAGATCACATGCCAGAAGTGGTCGCCGAGAAAGCGAATATCGCCGACGTGAACATGAAAATAAACGTAGCAAGCCAGAAACAGTGCCGACGAGACCACGGCAGCGATCATGCAGGCGCGATGCGCGGCGATGCGGTGGCGCGCGATCATGTATCGGCCAGTGACCAGCAACACCGCGCTGGCTCCGTTTAAGCCCGCAATCAAGGGAGGGAAGTAGGCGTATTGTTCAGGAATCAAGCAGCAGGCCTCGTGGTGCGGCGGTTTGCCATCAGGAATGCAAGTCCGAACATCACCAGGGAAAATAGCAGCAAGGTCGCGATCGCCGAAGGCAGAGGGAACGGCGAATCCATCCCGGGATAGAGAAGGACGCGCAGCGCCTCAACTCCGTAGGTTAGCGGATTCATATACATCAGGACGCGAATCCAGCCTGAGGCTTTGGCAATGGGGAACAGCGCCCCTGATAAGAGCCACAGTGGAATCAGAAACAAGTTGATGATGCCATGAAAAGCTTGCGTGGAATCCATCGGCCATGCAATCGCGAAACCCAGCGCCGTCAGGGCAAACGAGACCAGAAAGACGACTACAGCCACAAACAGAATCTGCAGCGGATTGAGATGCACCCCGGCGAAGGGTGCGAAGATGAGGAAAATCATGCCCTGAACTGCGGCCAGCGTCGTCCCGCCGAGAACTTTGCCGAGCACAATCGCCGAGCGCGGCACAGGAGCCACGAGAACCGAGAGCAAGAATCCTTCTTTGCGATCTTCAATCACTGACATCATGGTAAAGATCGAGGTAAAGAGAACGATCATGATGAGCGCGCCGGGATAGAAATAGTCCAGGTAGTCCTGTTGTCCCTGGCCGCTGCCGGAGCGGAATGAGGTGCCGAATCCTGATCCAATCACGATCCAGAACACTAGCGGCGATGCCAGCACGCCGACGACTCGTGACTTCTGCCGGTAAAAGCGCACGATTTCCCGCCACCAGAGTGTGAACGCGGGAAGCGAAATGCCGGCAGAGGCGGACGCAACCGGTCTCGCGATGGCGGCAGACTGAGTAGCCATGGGGTCAGCTCGCTTTCGTGGGAGGAGTTTTCGCCGCCGGTGTAGCGGCCTTCTTCTTGCCGATCATGCCGCTGTCGCGCATCTCCCAGTACGCATTCAGCATAAAGACGCCGGAAAGCGTGAGCAGGATCAGGCTCATGAACAGGCCGTCGACGGTGGTAACCTTTATCTCCAGCACCGTCCACACCACTCCCAGCAAGGGGAGAATTGCAAGCACAAGAGAAAGAGCAAGCATCATAGAAAGCACATTACCCCCTGTGATTTGACGGTGCAGTCGTGCAGTCTGGTAAGGAAGCGAGCCAAACGCACGAGGGTTGCGTCGCAAAAAGCGCGACGTTTCGCGCGGCTCGCCTAGATTCCTCACGGCGCAAAAAACGCTGGTTCGGAATGACAATAGAAAGCACATTACCTCCTGTGATCTGTTGAGTCGGACTGCGCATCGTTTTGTTCGCTCCAGAATTTGTGTCCGGTGCGGCGAATGAAAACGTCTTCGAGCGCAGGCTTGCTCACTGAAAGCGCCTCAATTTCACCCGGAAACGCCTCGACAACTTCCGTCACAAAGCGGTGAGCGCCTTCGCGCTCGATGCGCACCTGATTCTCAAGAACGGTGGTTTCCACGTGGAAACGTGCACGAATGCGTTCGGCCAGCACCGCGGAGTCGTGGGCCGCGTCCAGCAGCACGACGTCACCGCCGATTTCGCTCTTCAACTCGGCAGGTGTGCCCAGGGCTACCAGGTTCCCTTCATTCATAATCGCCAATCGGTCGCAGCGCTCCGCTTCTTCCATGAGATGTGTCGTCACGAGCACGGAAACATGCTCCTCATCGCGCAAGGTTTGCAGATATTGCCAGAGATCGCGACGCGCGCCGGGATCGAGGCCGGTGGTGGGTTCATCGAGCAAGAGCACGCCCGGATGGTGCAACAATCCTTTTGCCAACTCGATGCGCCGCTGCATTCCCCCGGAAAAAGTTTCGACGAGTTCTTTGGCTCGATCAGCCAGGCCGACTCGCGAGAGGATTTCCCGAATTCGCGTTTTCAGTGCGTGGCCGCGAAGACCGTAAAGATGTCCCTGATGCCAGAGATTTTCGTAGGCGGTGAGTTTCAAGTCGACGCTCTGCGCTTGAAAGACCACGCCGATCTGCCGCCTCAGGCGCGCCGGTTCCTGCGCGGCATCGCAGCCCATGATGGTCGCGCGCCCTGCGGTCGGAACCATTAACGTGGAAAGAATCCGGAAAAGCGTGGTTTTGCCGCTGCCGTTTGGGCCAAGCAAACCGAACAACTCCGCGGCGCGCACGTCGAACGAGACGCCGTTGAGAGCGGTACGTTGCTCATAGCGATGCACCAGGTTCTCTACGGAAATCACGGGCCTGCCGGAGGGGAAGGTTAGTCCCGGGTCAGCGTCGGCGATTGCGGAGACTTTCGATACCAATGGGATTCCTGAGTGAAGCTCCTAATAGTTTACGACGATATGGCGTCTGGCATCACGCGAATAAGGAAGCGAGCCAAAACGTCGCGTTGTACGATGCAATAATCGCTCGTCTTCGTGCGGCTCGCCCAGATCCGTTCGACTTCGCTCAGGGCGGACTCTCCCCGGACAGGATGCGCGCTCGGGACGACATCTGGATTGGGTTCATGCGGCCGAAACATTTTGTTCTGTGCCAGGAACCCGTTCTTCAAACGCCACGGGAACATGCCGCCATACCTGAATCGCCAGCACGACCGTCGTCGCTAACAACAGAGCTCCCACGGCTACATGGGCCACTGTCGCGGCAACCATCGGCAGCTCGGGTTGCGCGGCGTTCCTGCCCCACGCGATACGCGTCAGAAAAGCTGTGAAGCCCAGGCAAAGTTGCAAAATCAGAAGCGACAGCATAATAATCGCCGGGCGTCTGACTGCCTCAATTTTTGAATACACCAAAAGCGCCCGTACCGCGGTCCAGGCCAGGACGAATGACACGATCACTGCGTGCACCACATGTGGCCACCAACTCATTCCGTGATGGCGAAACATCCCGCCGAGGATGAGCTGGACATACAAGACGAAAATAGAAAGTAAAGTCAGGGTGAAGAGGCTGGGGCGCCGCGAATCAAATTCAACGCGCGGTTGTTCTTCCACCCATTTGCGTCCCGTGAAAAGAGCGATCGCAACCGCAATGCAGAAAAATGTCTGCGCTACGGTGGCATGGGCCGTGGAAATCCATGGCGGCTGAAAGAGTAACACTGTGAGCCCGCCGAGTATGGCTTGAGCGATGACCGTGCAGAAGGCTCCTACCGCCAGCCAGCGCAACCATCTCCGACGCTCAACCAGCAGAGTCCAGAGCGCGATCGCCAGGGTTAGGGTCAGCAGTGTGCCAGCCACCATGCGGTGGCTCCATTCATAGCGGACGCCGCCTACGAAGTGCGGGACCTTCACCAGGTAGCCGAAGGACGTGGGCCAGTCTGGCACCGATAAGCCGGCGTCGTTGCTTGTGACCAGTGCCCCGGCGGTGATCACCACCAGGGTCGCGCACGCCGTGAACACCGCGAAGGCATGGTGCGCGCTATTATATTTTGCCGGGATGGCTTTCAGACTGTTACCTCTTGGATCGGCAGGATGCCCTGCTTCGAACCAGCGGGCCGGGCCACCTGGCTCAGCCCGCTAGTCAACCCATAATTTTATCAGAGCCGGAATCGAACTTCCCTCGACTTACAGCCGGGAGCCTGCCGAAGGGGTGGCTATCCACACTTGAGTTCGGTCTACTCTCCCGCCGCCTTGAAGCTTTGATCGACGGTCTTGGTTTCTTTGGGGCCGACGGTAACCTTCTGGTCCTGCTCACCCAGCTTTTCCTGGACGAAAGCAATCGTGTAGTCGCCCGGGGGAAGTCCCTTGATTTCATATTTTCCGGACTTGTCGGTGACCGCATAGAACGGGTTCTTCACCACGCTGATGTACATCTTCATCCACGGGTGCTGGTTGCACTTGACCGGCAACATGATTTCTTCGCGGGCGAAATTCTTTTTGATAGCGGGCGAAGAGGGTGGCTGGGATTCGTTCCACTCCCGGTTGTCTTTTGGAGTGGGGTGAATATTGTGGGTAGTCTGATCGTCATTCTTGATTTGCACTGTCTGCCCAGCCATCACGCCCAGCACGTGCGGATGATATTTGCAGCCGCTCTGATCAAGAACGACGGGTGTCGCGGGCACGTCGAAGGTGCGGCTGCCCAGTCCGTCTTTTACGTAAACGAACACGTTTGCGAGATCGCCGCCTTCGACAACAACGTTCTCGGCTTCGTTGGTGCCTTTACAGGCTGGGTCCTGGCTCATATCGATCTTGGAAGGCTTGGGCGCAGCGCCATCGAACTTCACCGTGCCGTTTATCGTTGCGACGGTAGCGGGATCAATCGGCGTGGCCGCCGGGGCAGTCGCCGCGGGCTGGGACATGGTATTGCTGGATTGCTCGGTGTTCTCTTTCTTGTTACATGCGACAATAAGTAGCAAGGCGCATAGCGCCAGCATACTCACAAACATTGTTCTCCAACCTGTTTTTTTATTCATGATGTCGTCCTTTCTGGAATCGTTGAAAATTGTTAATCGCTGCCGATCATCACTTCGGCAGTGGTGTCATCCAACCAAACCCGTCATTCTACCGCGAACCGCCGTTCGCTGCCGTATGTGACTCGGTAGTGGCTTGCTTACGAACAGTGGGAGGACGAACGCTTGCCGTCTTTGCGTGGGGCATGGCGGCCGCTACTTTGCGCTGTTCTTCCGGCGTTAACTGGAAGATGTAATCGGTTAACAGCTTTCGATGATCTCCCTCGTAGCCTTGGAACGACGGCGGCGTCGGCCCGGCAAACACCCACTGGTTGTTCTGCTGCTTAAACAAACCTGAAGGCATGGACGTTCCCGGGCTTACGGCTTGCGGATCGGTAATCCAGCGCTCGACCCAATCGGGTTTCAGGCGCTCCTTCGCCAGCAGGAAGTTCGGTGCCGTTGCGATCTTGTCATGCGCGGGATCGCCAGTGGCGTGACACTTCAAGCACGGTGCGGCTGAACTGGAGAACAGGCTGCGTGCCATGTCGCTTTCCTTGGTCGTCAGCACGGGAACCTGCTCCGGAATGTAGGGCATCGGCTGCTGCGATAACGCCTGGAAGAAGCGCACCAGCTTGCGCAGTTCGTTATCGGAGAACGAGAACGTGGGCATCCGTACTTTCAAATAAGGACGCACGCCATTGCGGTTGGTATCGGTTGTACTCAACGCCGGATTCGACAGGAACTTGCGCAGCCACTCGGGATCGACGCGGGCGCCTTCGGTCAGAAGTTTCGGAGGCAGTTGTTCCTGATTATCCTGATATTGTTTCAGCCCCATCAGAATCGTCTGTTGGCCCGGTATGAACTGGTGGCAACCCATGCAGTTGTATTTCTTGACGATCCACCACCCTTCTTGAATATCGTGGCGAGCGTCGCCCGGCTTGTATTGATAGCTGGCGGGAAGGGAAGTTTCTTCGCTTCCCATCAGGAAGGTTGTGAGATCGAGCACCTGCTCTTTCGTGAGGTGGACGTTGGGCATGCGCAGAGCTTCAGTTTCGCCCTTCACCTTGCCCTGGTCATAGATGTTGGGCTCAGCCAGTTTGTGTTCGAAGAATCCTTTGTGGTCGTACCAGGGTTTCGTCGCGGGACCGTCGGGCAGGCGCGCGAGATCCTCTTTATCTTTTATCGGCTCGGCGTCTTTCCCGCCACGCTGCGCAGTTTCGGTAAACAGGGCGAAGTCGAGACGCTCGATCGGCTTGCTGCCTTCAAAAGTGAGTTCGGTGCCGATGCGGCCTTCGTCTTCGAATCCGGCAATCTCGTGGCAACCGGCACATCCGAAATGCCGCACCCACTTCTGGCCTTCAGCCTTTAGATTCGGATCGTCCATGTACGAGGCTTCAGGATACGCCGACGGTTCCTGCTCTTTCTGCGTCATCAGATAAGCCGCGATATCTTCCGCATCTTCCGGCGCGAGGCGCAGGCTTGGCATCACCGTCATGTTCTGCACTTGCAGTTCGTGTCCGTCGTTCGGGCACCGGCTGTGCTCGAGATCAAACTGATAGGGCAAACCTTTCTTCGCGTAATCTTCGGGACCGATATCTTTCTTTTCATAGGGACAATAGGGGCGCGTCCGCTCGCGAGCGTTGTGAATCCAACGCACGAGATAGTCGTAGTTATCTTTTTCACCGACCCGGCTCAGATTTGCGGCGAAGGTGCCACCTTGCATCTGATCGCCTTCGCCAATCGAGTGGCAGGCCATGCATCCGCGACTCTCGAATAATTCTTTGCCGTGCTCGGCATTGCCGGGTTTGTGTTTGGGTAGCGGATCGGTGAATCCCGATTGCCAGATGTAAGCGGAGATGGCCTGGATTTGGTGATCGTTCAGGCGGAAGTTCGGCATCTTGGTCGTGGGACGGAAATCCGTTGGCTTCTTCAGCCAGATCGGAATCCAATTCTTGTTCAGCTTCAGGCGCACGTCTTTTAAATTTGGCCCGACCTTTTTCTGGTCTTGCATGAGACTGTGCGACTGGAAATCGAGTTGCTGCAAACGCCCGTCCAGCTTGCTGTTTGCGACTCTCAGGTCAACTGCCTGGCCATTCAGGCGATTCGCTTCTTCGTTCGACTCGGCGGCGTCGGCCTGCTTCATCAGATACGCGGTCTGCTTCAGATTGTCTGTCTTTTGAGTCTCAATCTGTTTGATCTGCTGGCTGATCGAGTTCAGATCTTCAGGTTCTTTGTCGTAGCCCTCGTAGCGATGGCAGCCCATGCAGCCTTTTTGGCGAAAGAGGTCTTTGCCATTGTTGATGGTTTGCCACTGTACATCGCCGCTGACCAGAACCATGTCGGCGGCATGGCAATTCTGGCAACCGGCTTGAGAATTTTCTTTGGGAAACAGCGGCCACAGCCAGTGTTCGTAGTTTCCGTGAGCTTTCTCGATGCTCGTAGTGGCGCGGCCATTGCCCTGGTGGCAGGGCGAGCAGCCGAATTTCTCGGGATCGTGAATCGACAATAGTTCTGGCTGGGGATGGCTGCCGAATGCCTCCGCATATTCGTCCGGCTTTTTCTCGCCTTTCGGAGTCATGGCGGCGGGCGTGATTTTTATCGGCTCGCGCGCGTTCATGTGGCAGGATTCGCAGCGGTCGACAATGTTGGCCTCAGCCACGTTGATCTGCACAATCGCCGGATCCCACTCGGTGGCTCTTTTCTTTAGTCCGTCGATCTGCTGCGGCGTAAGGTCGACCATATGGTCGGTGATGTACTCATCCATCTTCGCCCTGGCCGCAGTCACGGGCTTCAAGACGTCGCCGAGTTCGAGGCTCAGCTTCGTGCGTTCGTCGCGGATTTCGTTGTAGGTCTCCTCGAGCTGCGGAAAGGTAAAACTCTTCTTGCTGCCGTCGGGGAATTTGACCGTGGCCTGCTCGTTCTTGTACTTCTCGATTTCTTTCCGCTTGCCGGCCTTCTCGGAGTCACTTTTGCTGGTTTCCAATTCGTAGGTGAGCGCGTTGACGTAAGCGCGGCGGTCGGTAAAGACGCTCTGCACGGCGAGCAGGCGCGCGCTGGCATCGTCGAGCTTTCTGCGAGCCTCCTCGGCCTGCGCCTTCGAGTCTTGATACGCTTTTTCGTACGCTTGCTTGAGTGCTGCGTAATCCGGATTTTTCTCGACATCCTTTTCCGACGTGGCCGACTTAGATCGAGCTGTGTTCAGGAATGCAGGGTAACGATCCTTCCAGTGTTCCTGAAATGCTTTCCAGGGACGCTGGCCCCACGCCTCGTCCCACAAGGCCCAGAACAAAGTCGCCATCAGAATCACCGTCGCGATCAGGTAATACGCGGCGTACGATTTACTTGTGATCGGGTCCTGCTCGGGGTTGGGTTGTTCAGGCACCGCGCTTCCTCCGGAAAACCGTCGTTGGTCCTTGGTCGTTGGCCAAACCATGGTCAGCCGGTCTCTTCGACTACTTGGCGAACAGCCAGCGACTAACGACCAACGACGGTCTTCAAATATTGAACCAGGGTGTAATCCATACATACTTGATGTGCCACACCAGCCGCAGCCCCATCTTTAGAGGCAACGCCACCATGGTGAGCAAAAGAAACTGCGTGATGGAAAATTGCAGCAAGCTCATTCGCTTGAAATCTTTCCCCATGTATCGCCGGAATAGCGAATACACGAGAAATCCTCCGAGCACGTAATAGCCGCCCACGACAATTGCGCCGAATATTGCCTTCGCCATGTTCGAGGTGATGCCGAAAATATCCGGCAGATCACGGTTCACCTCATAGATCAGGCGATTGTGATCCCAGGTTTGCCCCGGCCAGAACCACTGCCAACCAGGGCCGCGAATGAAAGTTCCGATGACGATCATCGCGACCCACAGAATTACGAACCCGAATAAAAAGGTGCTGATCGAAAATTTGCGCTGCTTCCAGGTGTAGTAGCCGCTGCCTAGCGGATTGGTATCGATGTAGGGAATGACCATGAGACCGATGATGATCATGGTGGGCATTACGACACCGGCGATCCAGGGATCGAAGTAGACGAGCATCTCCTGTAGCCCGAGGAAATACCACGGAGCTTTCGCCGGGTTCATGGTCAGGTTCGGATTGGCAGGCTCTTCGAGCGGAGCGTTGAGCGTGATCGACCAGACCATCAGAATAATTGTGACGATGATGGCGGCGAGAAATTCGATGCGGAGCAGGAACGGCCAGACGTGGACTTCCTTTTGCCAGCCCGGTTTGAAGGGCCAGGTCTTGCGGTGATGGGTCTTGGCGAGAGCAGCGTCGCCTTCCAGTTGCGCGATCAGTTGATCGTTGGCGTGCGCCTGCTTCCACGCCAGATAAATGTAGAAGGCTAGCAGCGGAATCAGGGCCACGATCGGAACGTTGTCCGGAGCTGAACAGATTTCCCAAAGTTGTCGCCAGTCCATAAAGTTTTCCCGGATCAAAAAATCTTGTCATTCCGAACCGGGCGAAAGCCCGGTGAGGAACCTGCTTTTGCCGGCTCTACTACTCTCCTGCGGCTTTTGGTCCTCTGCGCGGCTTATCCGCCTCGGCTTCCAGCATTACCGGCGCTGGGCCAGAAATTCCACCGTCTTTCCGCACCCGCCAGAAATGTACGATCATTAGGATCGAGGCCACGATTGGAATTCCGATGCAGTGCCAGATATAGGAGCGCAGCAGCGCATTCGCGTCCACGATCGATCCGCCGAGCAGGCCGAAGCGGACATCGTTATAGGGAGTCATGCCCAGCATCGAGCCGAACGGGCCTTCGTGCCCGAGCAACGGCGTGGCGCGTGCCATGTTTGTGCCGACGGTGACGGCCCAGAATCCCAGTTGGTCATCCGGCAGCAGGTAACCAGTGAATGAGAGCAATAGAGTGAACACCAGCAGCAGGACGCCAATGTTCCAGTTAAACTCGCGAGGTTTCTTGTACGAGCCGGTTAGAAATACGCGGAACATGTGCAGTTCCACGGCAATCACCATTAAGTGAGCAGCCCAGCGGTGCATGTTGCGCAGGATTTTTCCGAAGGGGACGTCGTGCTCGAGGTACAGCACGTCTCGAAATGCCTGCACCTTGCTGGGATGGTAGTAGAACATCAGCAGCACGCCGGTGTAGGTGAGGATGATGAACAGAAAAAATGTAATTCCGCCCATGCCCCACGTGTAGCTGTAGCGCACCGAATCGCGGTTGATCTTCGCGGGGTGCAAATGCAGGAACACGTTGGAAAGCACGCCCAAAGCGCGATTGCGGGGCGTATCGTCGTGCTTGTGGCGGAAGATGGAGGTGTAGACCTGGGTCTTGGTAGGATCTTTCAGGCCTTCGATTTGTTCTTTTGCCTTGGTGGGGATGTCGACCTTCATCGCCTGAATGTCTTCTTTGACGCGATCGACTAATCCCACTTTTCCGTTCTTGCCGTTATTTTCGTCAGCCATGATTGCCTCGTAACCTCTTACAAACGCCGGCGGAGCCTGTCCTGAGCGAAGCCGAAGCAACGCCAGCGCTACTCTTACACTCCGGTCAAGAATGCTCCGGGATCGTTGAAATGCGACGGCTGTCCTTTCGGCCACTGATAAAGCCGCGAGGTGTCCACGATGATCTGACCGTCGGGAGCGAGTTCTAGTTTTGCGCGATCCATGGGACGCGGCGCCGGGCCTTCGAAATTAATTCCCTCGCTGTCGTAGCCGCTGCCGTGGCATGGACATTTGAATTTGTTCTCAGCGGGCTTCCAATCAGGAGTGCAACCCAGGTGAGTGCAGCGTGCGTAGATCACAAACAAGCGGTCCGGCGTGCGGTCGACCCAAATGCGATATTTCTGCTGAAACTTGGTGTCGACTCCCAGCGTGAACTCCGAGGGATAGCCAATCTTGAAAACTGTGTTGGGTTCAAAAAGAGTGCGAGGAAGGAAGAATCGGAAGAACGCTAGAAACCATGCGGTGAGAAAAGCTGTGACTCCCACCCAGACCAGCCGGCGACGCCGGCGGTCGACGTCCGTATTCGAGGGGCCCGGGTTAGAAAGGCCTCCGGCTGCTGCGGCTTTCGAGGTTCCGACCGCAGGCGTGCCGACATATTTCGTCGCATCAGTCGGACTCTTCGCCACCGGCTGCGGCGCCGGTTGCGTCGCATCTGGATTCGGATTCGGTTTCGGTGGATCGCTGCCCGGAACCGTCATGGGTTCCCTCCCGCTATGAAGTGGTACCTAATCTCCTGAGGCTGTCATCAATTCTTCCGTAACCAATTGTCGCTCATTCGCATGAACCGCTGTGCGGGAATGAACCGCGCCGCCCAGGGCTTCCCGCACCAACTGTGCCAGCGCAGAGATAAACTTTGGCGAATCGTTCAGGCCCGCGGTCATTTCGAAATGCGTGATGCCCAACCGGAGCGCCTGTTCGCGTGCTTCGTGATTAATCTCGCCCAGCGTCTCAACGTGATCGGAGACGAATGCCACGGGCACGATGCAAACTTCCCAGACTTTCTCATCGGCTAGATCGTGCAGGGTCCGGTGGAGGGAAGGCTGCAGCCATCGGCTCGCGCCCACTTTGCTTTGGTAGCAGAGGCGATGACGATTCGGCCATCCTCCACCTTCCATCAAAAGCCGCACCGTTTCCTCGATTTGCCGCTGGTAAGGATCACCCTTCGCAATTACAGACATGGGAACGCTATGTGCGCTGAAAATAATCTTTGCCTGCTTCGGCCGCTCGAATCGAGCAAGGGCCTCCGTGATTTTTTCGATTACTGCGTCTAGATACATGGGATGCCGGTAGAAGGGGCCCACGTTGTGTACGGCTGGATCGCCGTGTAGGGGAAGATCGGCGCGGAACAGGCGTTGCCACTCGTTCAGGCTGCTTCCGGTAGTGGTGGACGAGTACTGAGGATACAAGGGGAGCAGAACCACTTCGTCGCATTGCGCCGCCCGCAGTTGGGCAATCGCTTCGCTGGTAAAAGGATGCCAATAGCGCATCGCCACAAAACAACGGACGTCCAGACCCTGCTTTGTCAGTTCGGTTTCGAGCGCGAGTGCCTGCCGCTCGGTGAAGCGCCGGATGGGCGAGCCCCCGCCAATCGTGGCGTAGTGGTGCTGCACCTTGCGGGCGCGTGTGGTGGAAATAAGTTTTGCCAGAGGTTTGCGGCCTATGCGGGCAAAAGGGAAGTCAATAATGTCGGGGTCGCAGAAGAGGTTATAAAGGAAAGGTTCTATCGCAGCCAGCGTATCAGGCCCGCCTAGCTGAAACAGAACTACCCCCACACGGCGCGTTGTCTTCAACATCCCCTCAGATTCCCCAGAACGGGCGAATTTACTCCCATCTGCGGCGAGAGTCAATGGCGGAAATCAGGGTAACTCGGTTTCGTAAGCGTATGGCACGTAGAGAAGGCTTGGACCAAAGCACACGAAGTATCGCGAGGATGTTGCTAGCGAACGGCTGCCGGAGCGGCCCTCGCCTTGTCCATCTCTTCGATCACGGCGTCTGAGAATTGTGACGTGCCCGCCTGGCCGCCGACATCCTTCGTCAACTTTTCGGGATGGCGATACACTTTCTCCAAAGCGTTGCGGACCTGCATGGACGCGTCGAACTCGCCCAAGTGTCGCAGCATGAGCAGCCCGGAGCGCAGCAGGGCTGTGGGGTTCGCCAGATTCTTGCCTGCGATATCGGGCGCCGAGCCGTGAACCGCTTCGAAAATCGCGCAGTCATCGCCCAAGTTTGCGCTGGGTACAAATCCCAGTCCGCCGACAAACGCGGCACACAAATCTGAAATGATGTCGCCGTACAAGTTTTCCATAACCAGCATGTCGTACTGATATGGATTCATGACCAGCTGCATGCAGGTGTTATCGACGATGTGCTCGCCATAGGTAATCTCAGGAAATCCCTTGGCAACGGCACGGCAACAGCGCAGGAATAATCCGTCGGATAACTTCATGATGTTGGCTTTGTGGATGGCGTGGATTTTCTTGCGCTGATTCTTGCGGGCATACTCGAAGGCAAATTTGGCAATGCGGGTCGAGGCTTTTTCCGTGATGATCTTTAAACTCTCGACCACGCCGGGAACCACCTCGTGCTCCAGGCCGGAGTACAGGCTCTCAGTATTCTCGCGCACAATGATCAGATCGACATCGGGATAACGCGTGGGAATGTGTGGCAGATTCCGAATGGGACGGAAATTCGCGTACAACTCAAATTTCTGGCGCAGCGCAACATTGATGCTGGAAAATCCGCCGCCGACGGGGGTGGTCACCGGACCCTTCAGCCCGACATGAGTACGCTCAATCGATTCGATCGCCTCCTTGGGGATGTACTCACCATATTTCTCGAAGGCGTCGGCGCCGACCGAGAAGGACTCCCACTCAAACTTTACGCCGGTAGCTTCCAGGATGCGCACCGTTGCCTGTGTTACTTCTGGGCCGATGCCATCGCCGGGGATGAGAGTTACTTTGTGCGCCATGATTTTAGAACCAGTGGCCAGTGATCACTGATCAGCGGTCAGTTAAAACCGATCCGGATTTTCCTCTTTGATTTACTGGCCACTGGTCACTGACCACTGCCTTTCACTTTCACCAAATCTCTCAACTCGTTCATGAACTCCTTAATGTCCTTAAAGTCCAGATACACCGAGGCAAAGCGAACGTATGCCACTTTGTCGTATCGGCGCAAACGATTCATGATCAGTTCCCCGAGTTCGCTGGTCTTGCGCTCGCGTTCCTGCGACTCGATGACGAAGGATTCAGCTTCGTTCACAATCTGCTCCAGTTTGCTGATCGGAACCGGACGTTTTTCACATGCCCGCAGTAGGCCGTTCAGAACTTTCTGGCGGTCGAATTTTTCGCGCCGCCCATCTTTCTTGACCACCATGTACGGAATCTCGTCGATGCGTTCGTAGGTAGTGAAGCGTTTGCCGCACTTTAGGCACTCGCGGCGGCGGCGGATCGACTCCGCCTCTTTACTCTCGCGGGAGTCAACTACCTTGTCGTTCGCAAATCCGCAAAAGGGACATTTCATGGCGCTGGTTGGTAGATGTAACCTGAAATTGTAACAGGGGATGGGGGCGCCCTATCTCTGGCTGCTTGCAGCGAAAGCTAGCCAAAAATATGAAACGAAATGGGCCCTCGCCACACTATCAAGTTAGACCTGCTCCCAGCGCATGACGGCAGGTGCGATGGTTCCTCATTGTCAGAATTCGGCCGACTCGAGGTCGTATATGTCAAACGTGGCTACTGCTCTGTCGTCGTTTCCGGAGCGCGTCCCGGTCTTTCTCCGGCCTTTGAAGGCGGGATTTGTAGGATTGCTCTGGGTACTAGTCAACATATCGCTGATTTGGCTTGCAACGAAAACCCAGCATGCCGGGATTTGCTCGATCGCCGCCGGCGGCGTGGACGGCTCGGTCCTCTCGATCATTGCGGTGACAAAGATAAGCGAACGATTGCGCTCGGCAGCAACTGGCTTGTTGGGCGGGATCAGCCTGAGCGGCCTGCGTAAGGACGTCAGTTCCTTGACGTATTGGGTGCACTCCGTCCACGGTTTTGTGGACAATGCGCTCACTGGGCTGAACCTTCCTTTGGAAGAGAAGTTGCACGAGCAAATCGAATGCGCCGTCATCTGGATTCTTTGGGTAACGGTCCTCGTGGTGCTGGCATCTCTTGTTGCAGAATGGGTCAGCGCATCGTGGCAAAAAGCTGAGTGATCGGCATCATAGGGCGAGTGCTGTAACTCGTCATTCCGCGGGAAAGTCGGACAGCCGACTATTGCGACGTTTCCAGGTCTACTTCCTCGGCGTGATGGCTCTCCTTCGACAACTTCCGCAGCGACAATCTCTCATGATGAGATAGTGCCAGGCCCAGAGGGACGATTGCTGCAAACGTGACCAGCCACAAGAGGATCCCGCAGCTCGCTGCGATTTCCGGAGGCACATCGAAAACGCTCGACAGCGCCGCAATCGTTGCCATCTGCGAGCCTCCGCCAACCGCCGGCAACTGCAGCATCGAACCCAGCATGCTTGCACCCATGAGGATTAGAAGTTGGGACACCGGAATCTCCAGCGACGGTACGCCGTAGGAATGTGTGACCTCCTGATAGGCCAGCGCGATGATGTACCACATTCCTACTGAGACCAGGCTAAGTAGGAGCAATGACAGGGGCCCGTGAATTGTGTCTAGACCGTGGCCAAACTCCCGTATCCTCTGCGCCAGTTTGTGGCCAAAATTTGACGAGAGATGCCCGAAGCGCAATTCCACCCACTGCGCTACTGCATTTCCACTACGCCGGACCACGACCGCTCCAACGGCCATTAATAGCACCAGGCCGATCAGCAGAAAGCCGCCTTCGCGGAAGCGCACATAGTATTCGGGATGCGGAATGTCTGGGAGCGCGCTAGGCAGGAAAATTGCCAAGACCATCAGCACAGTGAAGGCGCCCACATCAAAGATGCGCTCGACCGCCCAAACCGCTAACTGGGAAGAGAAGGAAAGATCCGTTCGGCTGGCGATCAAATAGGGACGGATGAACTCTCCCGCGCGTCCCAGCAGCGCTATCCCAGCGAATCCAATTAAGGTGGGGGAGACCAAGTCCATCAACTTGGCGTGTGGCCGCACTGGCTGCAGAAAAATCTTCCAGCGCACCGCACGCAAAATGTAGCCGATGTAGATCAGAACAACCGCATGGAAGACGTGAAATTTATTGATGCGGTGGGTTTGTGCCCAGAAGGTACCCCAGTCGAAGCTCTGCCAGTGACGATATTGCAGGTAAAGCAGAACGGCCAGAATGAGGAACACCACGACGCTGGCTACAATGCGCTTTTTGTCCATGAAGGGGAGAAGCCTCGCGCCGCGCCCTCGCCACGCGAAGCGGAAACGGCATCCCCAAGGTAAATGAGTCGAGCGGGAGGGTCAAACATTGAGGTAAGTACGTAAGAGCGAACTGAATCGCTCATTATCTGCTACGACGTTCTACTCGCTGGATTGTGTGGGATTCGTCTTGGCTTGAAGTTGCGCTTTGGAGCTTTGTAACTTGGTCGTGTGAGTTGTCGTGCCGGTCGACTTTTTCGCGGCGCTCTTTTGCGCGGACGGAGCGGTTGCTGCTTTGGCTGCGAGCTTCTTCTTATTAAATTCGCGCACAATGCGGGCCACGTAGGCTTTGGTTTCGTAATAGGGAGGTACACCGCCGTACTGTTCCACACGCTCGGGGCCTGCATTGTAAGCGGCCAGTGCCTTGATCAGGTCAAAGTCGTAGCGCTCGAGCAATTCCCGCAAATAGCGAGTGCCGCCTTCGACATTGGCCCGCGGGTCAAAGGCATTCTGCACCCCCAGTTGAGATGCAGTTTGCGGCATCAGCTGCATCAGGCCCTGCGCGCCCTTTGGCGAGACAGCGCGAACGTTGAAGCCGCTTTCAGCGTGAATCACGCTATTTACCAAATCCGGATCCAGGCGGTAGGTTCCACTGGCCGCCTCTACCACCTGATTCAAGTCCACTGGATGGTTGACATTGTCTGAGGCAGCGTGGACTGACGCGGCCTGGTTTGACACGGCTTGGACCGATGCCGTTTGAAACCTCAGATGCGAAGTAGGCTCGTCCGCCAGTGCCTCGAAGTGGTCGATCTCATTGGTTGGGATGTCTACGAAGCTCGAATCGTCTTTGCCCAGATACAGGCGCGTGACTGTCCCGAGAACCTGGCGACGCTCGTGCCGGATGGAGAATCCGTTTCGCAGCACGGCGGAGTCGGCTGCCGGGCAGGGAAGCGCCGTCATCGCAAAAAGAGTGATGAGGCCTGTCCATGCACCGATCTGGATCGCCTTCTTCATGTCAGCAATTCTAGATATCGTAATCTTACCCGGAAACCACTTCAGCGACCGCGGCGGCCACACCACACTGATCGTTCCCGAGGGTTAGGTTCCAGCCGCGCCGGCGCAACTCTTCGCAGGCATTCCCCATGATAACCGGATGCCCGGCAAACTCAAGCATTTCTATGTCATTGTGGTTGTCACCGATGGCCATGACCTCCTCGCGCCGGTAGCCGCGATGCGCCGCCCAACGTTCGAGAGCGTGCCCCTTGGAACAACCCGTATTCAGCACGTCGATCATGGAAAGATCCCTATTGGGATATTCGGTGCGAAGGATAGTGATTCGGTTGTCCATTCCGCTTTTCTGGAGAGAATCCAGGGCTTCGCCCATCCGTGCCATCGAGCCGCAAAACATGGCCTGCACTGGATCACTGATCAGCGCCCTCTCGATGGGAATCACAAACTCGATATATGCAATATTTTTTTCGAGCCAACGCCGTATGCTGGCGTTCAAATCGTCCAAGTGCTCCAGCACGATTGCGCCTTTGGTCTCTTTATCAAATGTTAGAACCGTGTTGCCGCGAAACTCTTGCATTGCGCCGCACAACTCGCGGCAGATTTCGCGCGGCATCAGGTCACGATGGAACGTTTCTCCTGACAACGACCGCGTTACAGCCCCATTCGAGCTGATCAGCCACAAATCAAATCCCAACTGTCGCGCGATCGGCAAGGCGAACTGGTGACGCCGCCCCGTCACCAGGACGATTTCGATGCCTGCGGCTTGTGCCCGCCGAAGAGCTGCCAGGTCGCTCTCGGAAATCTGAAATTGCGGATTGAGCAATGTTCCATCGATATCGGAGGCGAGCAGGCGAATGGGACTTGTGAAATGGTTCACCACTCAAAGTTTAGCATTCGCCGCGAACATGAGTGAGCGTCGTCCGGCGTGCTATATTCCCCTGACGCATGGGATCGCTTTTTTTCTTCTTCGCCTCATGGTGGGGAGTCATTCTGCAAGCGGTGGCGATTGTGCATTTCATTCGCCGCCGGCCCGATACTTACTGGCTATTCGTCATTTTGTTCCTGGGATGGATCGGTGCTCTGGTTTACATTGTCGTTGAAGTCATTCCCGACGCTGGACTCCTCCGCAGTTCTTTTCAGGCTTTTCCGCGCCGCCGCCGCATACACGAACTGGAACGCGCGATCCTCGACAACCCTTCGGCGGGGAATTATGAAGAACTCGGCTTGCTTTACCTTGACGAAGGCAACTTTTCCCGCGCCCGCGCTTGTTATGACAAAGCTATCTCGTCCCGGATCGATTCGATCGACCCGTTTTATAGGCGGGGCATTGCCGAAGTCGAGCTAGGGGATTTCGCCGCTGCCGTTCCCGACCTGGAGCGGGCCGTCACCGCTGATGCCAACTACGATTTCCACCGCGCTGTTGGGCTCCTGGCCCATGCATACGCCCAAACCGGACAGCCGGAAAAAGCCGAGTCCCTTTTTCGGCAAGCCACGAAGATTTCCACCAGCTCCGAGACCTACTATAACTACGCGCTGTTTCTTCACGCGCAGGGGCGCAACGAAGAATCCCGCCAGTGGGCTCAGAGAATACTCGACAAGAGACCTTCGATGCCCGCGTACCAGCGCCGTCGCGAACGCCCCTGGTTTCGCAAAGCCTATGCGCTGCTGGCGATGCTCCGACTACAGGCAAAATGAAGAGTCCGAGGCTTCGCAGACACGGGGTAGCTGGTTTGCCAAGGTCGTCCTCATGTCCGAGCTTCCACCGAGAAGATAGGCGACCAGATAGGTGAATTGCTCGACTCCCTTTATCGCTCGGCTCCTTTCCTCGCCTCCGAAAATTTTCGGGCGCTAAGTCGGCAAGCATCCCTGGATACCGCGGATTGTCACGTTCGGATCGGGGTCCCTCCATCCTGCGAACGATGCGGGTTCGTGTAGGGGGCGCCGCTGTAGCTGGCTACGATATTGTGGGTGCCCGCTCCCGGTACCACAAAACCTGTGAGGCTCACGGTGCCGATTGTTAAATTCAGCAATGTTGTGACACTGCCGGTTCCGACGTCTCTCGCGGCGAGGTCTGGACCGTCGTCGCCATTGAAATCTCCCACGGCGAGGCCCTGCTCCCGGTCGCTGCTCCCCAGCGGTATTGCCTGTGGCGGAGAGGATGACCCTAGCCCGGGCCGGCGGAGGAGAAAAAGGGGAAACAAGAGAATCAATCGTTTCAGCTGATAATGACAGTATTCGGCCAGAGGCATGGGAGTTTCCTTGCATTTGAAATTGGGCGTTTGTGCTCCACTGGGATAAGCGACATTTCTGCCGCAACTCCCTCAACCGAGCGCAAGAAGTTCGTTATGCCAGAGAGTGAGTCGACAAAGGCTTTTGTCTAGGAAAATGAGACGCCGTTTCTCGGCGTCACCGAACGCAACGCCTGATTCGCAAGCTGTTGAAAGGTCAAGAAAGGAGGAAGGCTTAGCAGTGGCCGAAGAACGACTCAAAACCGCGAGGAAAACAAGGACGCCGGATCGGCCCCCCGACCGAACGGCGTCCCCCTCGAGACCACTTAGAACGACTTGTAATCAACAGCAACCGTTTTTGTGGTCTCCGCTGCAACCTCCATGTCATACTCGACGAAAATCGATCCATCAATACCTTGCACTGGCCCACCGCTCACGTTCGCGAAAATCTGGCAAGGATTGGGTCCGCCAGGAACCAATTGCGCGAATCCGCCGTTCAGCGTGGCGCCGGAATAATGCTTCATGAGAAGTCCGTACCCCATGTTGTTGTAGCCGAATGCGGTGCGGTACGTGTAGTCAAAGCTGTTCGAGGTGAACCCCTGCGCGTCCACATCCGCAAAGCGCAACAATCCAACGTGCCGCGTGGTAGTCGAGTTGTTTTTCAACGCCATCGTGACCCGAACAAACGAGTTGGCAATGTTCTGTGTGATGGTCTGGGTCAGGGTGAAGAGACCGTCGCTGGTTTCTCGTGAGATCACAACGGTTTGAGCCGTCGAACTCACGGTGGTGGGCGCCTTCCAATTGCCGCTGTCCCCGTAGCCGGCGTAGTCGTAATATTCCTTGTTCGTGCTGCCGTAATTGCAGAACGCATAACCCTCGCCGATCGGTCCTCCGGTTGCGAGAAACTCTTCGCCCAACGGACTCGCGAACTGAACGATGTTCCCGTTCTTGGTTACGCAATACTTCATGTATGTGTTGCCCGTCCCGGATGTGAACGGATAGGTACAGGTCGTGGTCGAATCTGGGCTGAGAGCACCGACGTATTGCTGTTTGGCCTCACGGGCGACTTCTAGAGATGCGGAATCCTGCGGAGCTACTCCCTGGCCCCGCGCGGCGGCGAGCAGAAGAGCGAACGTAGCGACTAGGTACACTGATTTTTTCATGGCGTATCTCTTTTGAGTCACAAAGTCACAGTTGTTGTTTCCGTGGAGGTGAAGTCTCGGAACGGAATGGGCCGAGACTCGTCAGTGAGATATTTCTCTCGCGAGTTCGTTTAAGATCAGGGACCTGTAGGCTTCTTCGAAGCCGGTTGTGAAAGCCGCACGATCGGTCTTGGTGGACCAGCGTCCCACCGGAGCCCGGCGTCGGGCATTACGCTGGGCGCTCTGCTTCCCCTGGAACAAGCCATCGCGAAAGGTGGCACTGGTGTCCAAAGACGGAGCGCTGACCACTGTGGCTGGCGAATCCGAGTCAATGCCGATCCATAAGGCTGAACCGGCCACCAAGAGCATCAGAGACAGAGTGAGCAGAAGTTGCTTTTTCATAAATCCCTCGAGAACTGGGTCGAACTCAGAGAGGATCGATCGTTCTGAATCTTTTGTCCTCTGTCTCTAACAGCGCAAAGGCGGGGCAAATCTGATCATTCGTCGATGAAGATATTTCTTGAATTGGGAGAAATCTCGTAAGTGATGATGCCTCAGGCAGTTGGTTGACTTTCGAAGCAGGCGTGGCTAAGCTAGCTAACCTTACAATTCCTTGGGTGCTTCTTTGGGGCAGGAGCCTACTACCGGGATTACACAACTATTGCAGGACTGGCGGGGGGGAGACCGCAAGGCGCTGGACGCATTGCTGCCGGTAGTTTACAAAGAGCTGCAACGTCTGGCCCATTTTCAGCTGCGTCAGGAGCGTCCCGGTCACACTCTGCAGAGTGCAGCTCTGGTCAATGAAGCGTATCTCCGATTGATTGGGCTTAATCCTCCGCAGTGGGAAAGCCGTACCCACTTCTTTGCCATCGCCGCGCAGCTGATGCGGCAGATCCTCGTTGATTATGCGCGACGCCACCGCGCCGGAAAGCGTGGGGGTGGCGAGGCCACAGTCCCGCTAGAGGACGCAACCATGTTGTCGCGGGGCAAAGCGATTGACGTGGTGGCCCTCGACGAAGCGCTGAAAGCTCTGGCTCACATCGATCCCCGCAAAGCGCAAGTGGTTGAGCTGCGTTTTTTCGGAGGGCTGAACTTCGATGAGACAGCTGAAGTACTTCAGCTGTCGGCGGTGACTGTGTCCCGCGACTGGAGCACGGCTCGTGCCTGGCTACACCGCGAAATGAATCGGGAATCCTGATGGACGGAGAACGTTGGAAACTGGTCGATGATCTGTTGCAGTCGGCGCTCCGCATGCCGCCCGCTCAGCAGACGGAGTTCTTGCGCCAGGCCTGCAGGGGAGATGCCGAGCTCGAGCAAGAAGTCCAGTCCCTGTTGAGTTCCCACGGGAAACTCGGCGAATTTCTGGAAAAGCCCGCCCTGGCGACGGTGACCCACACCGTCACTCTAACCGAAGCCTCTGACACCGATGACACCTTGGTGGGCAAGACGGTTGCGCACTACAGCGTCTTATGCCGCTTGGGCCGCGGGGGCATGGGAATTGTCTATGAGGCCGAGGACCTTCGCTTGGGCCGACACGTTGCGTTGAAGCTCCTGCTGGAGGGGCAGGCCAGCCGTGGTAAGGCTCTGTTGCGCTTTCAGCAGGAGGCGCGGGCCATCGCTACCCTCAACCATCCCCATATCTGCACCCTCTACGAAGTAGAGGAGTATGAGGGAAAACCCGTTATCGTGATGGAGTTGCTGGAAGGTGAGACGCTGGAGGCGCGTCTGAAGACGGGTCGCGTGCCCTTGCAGCAAGCTCTGCAGTGGTGCACCGAGGTCGCCGACGCGCTGGAGGCGGCCCACGCGGCTGGCCTTATTCATCGGGATATCAAGCCGGCCAATGTATTCCTCACCCGCCGGGGATCGGTAAAGATCCTGGATTTTGGCTTGGCCAAATTGAGTCTGGGGGTAGTGGACACTGCGTCGCCGACCGGGGACGAGGACCCCCTCACTAGCTTGGGGGTGATTCCGGGAACTACTCAATACATGTCGCCGGAGCAGGTTCGCGGCGACGAGTTGGACGGCCGCAGCGACGTGTTTTCTCTCGGAGTGATGTTGTACGAGATGACGACCGGACAGCGTCCCTTCGCGGAGAAGAACATCCCTTTAATTATTGATGCGGTGCTCCACAGGCAGCCGGTTTCGCCCCGAGCGATCAACACCGAGATTCCGCCGGAACTGGAGCAAATCATCGATAGAGCCCTGGAGAAAAACCGGGACCAGCGCTACCTGTCGGCGACAGAGTTGCGCACCGATCTACAGCGCCTGTGGCGCCATACCGACAGCGGTGCTGTGAAGGCCTTCCCATCGGGAGTGGCCCCGAAGCCGGAAGCTCACCGAACCGCCCCCCGGGTTGGAAATCGACAGACGTGGTTTCTTGCCGGCGCTTTGCTTCTGGCTCTCGCCGCCGGTATCGGGATATTCGTGGGACGCGCTCTGCGCCACCGTCAGCAAGTCTCTTCAGAGCCTGCGAAGGCGCGCCGGTCTATCGCAGTGTTAGGTTTTCGGAATCTTTCGGGAAGTCCGGATCAGGAGTGGGTCTCAACTGCAATCTCCGAAATGTTGAGCACCGAACTCGCTTCGGGAAATAAGGTGCGCCTAATTCCTGGAGAGAACGTTGCGCACATGAAACTCGATCTGTCTTTGCCTGCCACCGACAGCTACGCTCTTGAAACGCTCTCCAAAATTCGGAGCAACCTTGGTGCCGACGACGTTGTCGTTGGCTCTTACCTGGGATTGGGCAAGGGCACAGAGGGCCCGCTTCGCATCGACCTACGCGTGCAGGACGCAACTGCCGGTGAAACGATTGCCGCCGTTTCCGAGAGCGGCACCGAGGCCGAACTCGCCGATCTGGTTTCGCGCGTCAGTTCCAAACTTCGCGAAAGGCTCGGGATGGAGGGTGTGCCCGGCGAGGAGGTTCAACGCGCTGGCGCTTCCTTGCCCGGCAATCCCGAAGCGGTTCGTTTCTACTCTGAAGGACTAGCCAGGTTGCGCGCCTTTGATGCGAAGGCGGCGCGCGATCTGTTTGAGAAAGCGGTTGCAGCCGATCCTAACCATGCTCTATCGCATTCCTTCCTGGCTCAAAGTCTGGCATCATTGGGCTACGACGCGAAAGCGAAAGCCGAAGCGAGTAAAGCGTTTGAACTTTCGCAGAATTTGCCGCGGCGCGATCAATTGCTCGTCGAAGGTCACTATCGCGAATTGCAAAACGATTACCCGGCGGCCATCGAAATCTACCAAACGTTGCTGAAGTTTTTTCCTGACGATATCGAGAATGGATTGCGCCTCGCTTCAACCCAGACAAAGGCAGGTCAAGGAAAGAATTCTCTTGTGACCGTGGCGTCATTGCATAGGCTTTCCGGTCCCGCGAGCCAGGATGCGCGTATCGACCTGGCCGAAGCGGAGGCCAGCCAATCGCTGGGGGATTTCAAACACGCACAACAGGCGGCTTCTGAAGCCGCCGATCTGGCTGCGGGTCAAGGGAACCGCCTGGTCATGGCCGAGGCGAAGCAACAGGAAGCCTGGGATTGGGACCGTCTTGGAAAGTTCGATAAAGCTACGGCGGAGTTTGCCGACGTCCGGGATTTGTCCCTGAAAAGCGGTAATCCTCGTGCGGCCGTCCGCGCATTGAACGGCGCCGCCACCGTCCTTTATGACAAGGGAGATTTTGACGGCGCTCGGAGGGCATACGAAGAGGCCCTCACCATTGCCCGTCAAACCGGTGCTCAACAGTTCGTCGCGACGGTCTCCAGCAATATCGGAAATATCTTTTACGAGAGAGGGAAATTGGAGCAGGCGCGAAATTACTACCAGCAAGCCTTCGATATCGATCGCACGCTGGGCAGCCCCGCCGTCGCCGGCGATCTCGGCAGCCTTGCGAACGTCATGGATGGCATGGGCGATCTTTCGGGCGCGGTTCGAATGCAACAACAGTCGCTGGAGGCGTTCCGCAGTTCGGGAAATCGGCGTGGCGAGGCGACGACGCTCAGCAACCTGGGTAATATCCTCATCGAACAAGGTCAACTTGCTGAAGCCGCCGAACGATTCGAAGAGGATCTGGCTATTCTCCAAGAAACCGGCTATCGAAAAGGGCGCGGCTTCGCGTTGGGGGGGCTTTCCGACATTCTCAGGGCTCAGGATCGCCTGGCGGAGGCGCGCGCAAAGACGGAAGAAGCTATCGCGCTGCGAGAGGAACTTGGCGATACGACGAATCTTGCTTACAGCCAAATGCAATTAGCCCAGATTTTGCTCGAGCAAGGGAGCAGCTCTGAGGCCGCGCACGTCGTCCAAGATGCGGCGATCGCATTCGAGAAGCAGAAAATGTCAGAGGCAGGTTGCCAGGCACAAGCCGTTCTCAGCTCGGTACTGCTGGCACAGGCTAAGGTTCGGGAGGCACAGGCAGTGGCGGCTCGAGCCACTGAACTGTGCCTCCAGGATGCCGGCCGTACTGCTCGATTTGAAGAGCAATTCGCGGTTGCGGCGGTTCGAAGCCAAACTGGAAACTTCAGTGATGCCTCCAAGATACTAGAAACCATTCGCTCCGAAGCTAGCCGATACGGCTACGTCGGTTATGAATTGGAATCGCGGCTGCGAATCGGGGAACTAGAACTTAAATCGGGCAAACAAAGTGCAGGCCGTGTACGCCTCACTCAGCTGGAATCTGATGCGAACTCGCGCGGCTTCGTTCTGATTGCCCGCAAATCAAAGCAAGCTCTAGGGTCACAGTAAACCCGGTTTGGGAAACGATCATACGTTGGTTCCAACGACATCCACAAGAATGCCCGACTTGCGCTGCATCGTCGAGCAGATCGGGTTCAATTTGCAGCCCGAGGCGGGACCGCCAAAACCGTTGGTCGATGAGCGTAATCGAGATCGATTCCACCTCGGGTCACGATGGGAGATCAGGATTTTGCTCTAAGACTGGCGATGCAAGAGCGGTACAACGAAAGCCGGTTCTTTGATCAGGTTGGCAGTCCGATTCGGTGCACCAGATTCTGAAAGCGCGGATTCGCGCGCAGAGGATCAAGCAGATGGCTGGAATTCAAAAAGGGTAATTGGCTCTCGCGAGACTGATAAGACTTCTCCAGCCAGCGAAATGCACTGTCCTGATCGCCCAAGCCGGTGAAGAGCACCGCCATATCCCAAGCGGACACATAGTGCTGCTTTGAGATCCGCTGCAATCGGGTAGCGATTTTACGCGCCTCCATCTGATTGCCGGAAATCGCATACGCATGACCGAGAGCCGAAAGCAGAGACGGATCATCCTGCGTAAGCTCGACCACCTTCTTCCATTCCACGATGGCCACGGGGAGATTTCCTTGCTGTTCGTACACTGTAGCCAAAACCTCATGTGCGGGAGCGAAATTGGGATCCAGCTCCAGCGTGCGCCGATTCGTAGTTATGGCCTGCTCGTATTGATTCAGGTCACGGTATCGAGCAGCTACAGTAGTGTTGATGGGCAAGGAAAGCGGATCCAACTGCTGCGCCTGCTTGGCCTCGTGCAGCGCCTCCGGAAAACGTCCCATCGCCCGTAAGTACTGGCTATACCATTGATGCGCGGTTGCGTCGCTCGGATTGAGTTCGATGGCGCGCTGAAAGTCGTGCTCCGCCCGCTTCCAATCCCAGTCGTAATAGAACTCGAGCAAACCCAGTTCCGCGTGGCCCTCGGCGATCCCAGGATCCAACTCCAAGGCTTTATTGGCGGCGGCGCGCGCTTTTGCTCGGGCTAAGCTCGGTGGCAGCACATTGGAACCTAAAATAGAATAACTCCCCGCCAGTCCAGCATAGGCTGCCGCGAACGCGGGATCGCGCGCAATCGCATCCTGAAAATATTCGATGCTCTTCTTAAGTCCCGCTTCCGACCGCTGATTCCAGAAATAGCGCCCCTTCAGATAGGCTTCGTAGGCTTCCGTCTGAACGGCGCGTCCATTGATCGCGCGTGAGCGGACCGAGGATTCAACCTCTTGTCCCTGGATTTCGGCGGCGATATCGCGCGCCGCCGTGCTCTGCAACAATAGGACGTCGTTGAGTTCGTGGTCGTAGGTGCTCGCCCAAAGATGGTGATCGCTGGCCGTGTCGATCAGCTGGACTCGAATTCTCACGCGGTTATCGACTCGTTCAACCGTTCCTTCAATTAGCGCATCGACTCCCAGTTCACGTCCAATCTGCGGAACCGTCTCTTTTCCGCCTTTGTAGTGCATCACAGAAGTCCGCGATATTACTCGGAGGCTGCCCAACTGAGCTAAGTCCGTAATGAGTTGGTCGGTCATGCCGTCGGCGAAATATTCCTGGCCGGGATCGTTGGATAGATTCTCCAACGGCAGGACCGCAATCGAGCTGAAGCGTTTTGCAGGTCGCACGGCATTTGCATTCACGCGTGAACCCAGAGGCCAGCGGACGACCCCGGGCAACTTTACTAACATCGCCATCAGAAGGACGCAGAGGGCTATAGCCGCGGCAAAACTAAGCCAGAAGACGCTCCGTGACCTTCGGGTCCGATTCGGTCGCGTTGTTTCAACAGGTGGTAGAAGTAACGGTGTTGTCTCTATCGGCGCTTCGGCTGGCACCTTGGGCTTTTCGTCGACGACTTCGACAGGCGCGATAAAGCGGTAGCCCAAACGCGGCAGGGTTTCGATGTATCTCGGCTCCTCAGCGGAATCACAGAGTATCTGACGAAGCTTCTTAACAGAGGTGTTGAGGCCATGCTCGAAGTCAACGAAGGTATCAGCCTGCCAGAGCTTGTCTCGAAGTTCCTCCCTGGTGACAACCTCCCCGGCACGGCGTAGCAACACTTCCAGGATCAGGTAAGGCTGCCCACGAAGTTTCACCTTCATGCCGTTCTTGGAAAGCTCGCGCGCATTGGTCTGCACCTCGAACTGCCCGAAGCGGTATTTGTACCGAGTCTCCATGGTCCCTCAAACCGATCACTAGATCGGTGTTTGCGAATGCTATCACCGTCCTCGTCGGAACGGAAACGGTGTAATTCCTTACGGTTCATGTTGTTATTAGCTCACCTCCGGCTCACCAACGTTTCACCCCTCGTGCATTGCCCCAAGTTGCGTCTTGTGCGAGACATTTTAGCCACATTTCAAAACGGCCGGGGGAACTGCGGGGGCCGGACTTCGTGAACGAATCGATATCTCCGTCCGAAACTATTTGCAAACGAGCTCCGCACTTAAAGAACGCGGGATTTTCATCCGCCTGGAAACGTTTTTGGTGCCGTTGTCACTATTGGGGGGATGGGCTCCATTAGAAAATCACAGTCAATCGTCAGGCCGGTGGTGTGACGAACTCGAATTGAATCTAGGCCGCGGGACTTCACTGGTCTTTCGTGAAGCATGAAATTCAATTACTTCTCTGGAGGGTATATGGCGAGCGCAGGATCTTTTATATTCAGGTTCTTCTCATCGAGAGTTCGAGCTGGAGCAACAGGGCTGCTGGCCCTACTGGTTGCTCTGATCGTCTGGTCACCCTGGCGTGGCCACGCACAATCGCCGACAAAGGCACCGGCGTTTCGCAAAGGCGGCGGCCATCTCGCCATGGCGCCCTATAAAGTGCCCTTCAAGCCTGGGCCCGTAGGAGCCGACGGAAAGGTACACCAGCTTGCGCCGAAAAAGACTCCGTGGTTCATACCCGAAGGCGAAACCGAGCAGGCTGAGGCGGCGAGAGAGCGCGCCGACGCTGGCATCTTTGACCTGACGACCAAGCCCCGCACGAGGGCCCTTAGCCCTGACGAGTTGAAGAGTCTCAACTGGTTTCCCACAAAAGTAAATGTACCCGCATTGGGTGCGCAGAAGATGGGTGCGGTCGGGAATAACCCTCTGAACACAAGCAAAGAGGTGAACTCCGCTCATAATTCCAGTTCGTCGCGTTCAACGCCCGGTGGGCAGACCGGATTCCCGGGCATTGGGTATACGGGAGACATTCCTCCTGATGGCGGAGTCGCCGCCGGTCATGTGAACGTGGTATCGGTCGTCAACGACACGATCAATGTATGGGACAAGAACGGAAATCTGCTGAGTTCGGAGTTCTTGTCGGATTTGTTTTCCGCCGTAGGCACTCCGGCGCAAGATTTTCTTTTTGATCCCTCCGTCGAGTACGACTGGGATTTCCAACGCTTCTTCGTGCTCGCCACCTCTGAGAACGATTCGGCGAATCGCTCGAATTGGCTGCTCGCTGTCTCGGTGGCCGACGACGTGACCCAGGGCTGGAATGTCTTTGCCCTTGACGCCACGTTGAACGGCAACAGCGGCACCAGCAATTGGTGCGACTATCCTCACTTGGGCTTAGACTCTGTCGCAATTTACATGAGCTGCAATATGTTCAGCTTTCCCGCCACCTCTGGATCATTCCAGTATGACAAGATTCGCATCATGACCAAGGACGAACTGGTCAACGGCCCGTGCTGCAGTTGGTGGGACTTCTGGGACATCCGCGAAGGATTTCTCAACCTCTCCACGTCTTTTTCCGTAAGACCAGCGGTTATGCATTTCTCCAGGGATACCGACGGCGATTTCTGGATCAACGCTGCAGGGAATGGAGGATCAGACGACACTCTTCACATATGGCAATTAACCAATGCGGCAGACTGCTGCAATGGGTCCACCAGCGGCCCCAATCTCGATGGAGAGCACGATGATGGGGTTGGAAGCTTTGGAACTGCTCCAAAAGGCGCTCAACCCAACGGGGCCACCGGCATCGACACCGGGGACACTCGTGTCCTCTATGCAACTTGGTATTTCAACCATCTCTCTATCGGGCAAACCATCGCCTGCAATCAGGGTGGAACTACGGACGCCTGCGCTGCTTTCACGGAAATCGACACCAGTAATTACCCAAACTTCACCAACGTCAACGATTGGGTTCTGGGCGAACCCGCAGGTGTGGACGTTTACTACCCTTACGTTGAGCAAAATGCCAACGCGGATAAGACGATGGTTTATACACGTTCGGATGGGTCAGTCACCTATCCCGGCGCATACTCGGCCCCGATTCCCAACGTGAATGTCTGCACAACTTGCATAGGTTCTGAAACAACCTTGCAGGCAGGGCAAGGGAATTATGCGCAGATTGATGAGCACAACAGAAATCGCTGGGGCGACTACCACGGCGCCGGCGCCGATCCCGATTTCCTTGGAATCTGGGTGGAGGGAGAGTATGCCGACAACTTCAATGACTGGGAGACCCAGATCATTGCCACCTACAATACTTACGTCCCCATCGATTCGCCGTCGCCGTCGCCGCTGGCCTTCGGGAACCAAGCGATCTTTTCTGCGAGTGGCTCGCGAGGGGTTGTTATCACTAACAACGGCAACGCCACGCTGCGGATCGGTAGTGTTACCATCAGCGCCGGCTCGGATTTTTTCATCACCTCTGACGGCTGCAGCTTTCAGTTCATCCAAAGCGGTAATTCCTGTTCGGTTTTTGTTTCATTCAGCCCCACCGTGATCGGAAGCGATGGCGCCAATCTCAAAGTTCCGGACAATACTCCCTCTGGCGTAGCTCTTGTGCCATTAACGGGCACTGGCGTCCAGGCAGGAACATCGACCAGCGTTACCTCTTCGTTGGATCCTTCGACATTTACCCAGTCGGTCACTTTCACCGCACAGGTTTTATCGTCGACCACCCGAAAACCCACCGGCAACGTGACCTTCAAAAATGGCGCTACCGTAATGGGCACTAAAACGCTCAGCGGCGGCGTCGCCAAACTCACAACTTCAGCATTGAGCGGGGGTACTCACTCCATCACCGCAACCTACAATGGAAATACCGATTTCCTCAGCAGCATCTCACCTGGATTAAGTCAGGTCGTCCACCCAGCTTCAACCACCGCTACGTTAACTTCATCACGGAGCACGTCAACTTTCGGGCAGGGGATTACGTTTACCTCCAAAGTCACGTCTGGAGTCGGCACGCCGACCGGGTCCGTAACCATCAAGAATGGAACGGCTACTCTGGGCACTGTGCCGCTGGCCAGCGGAACAGCCACGTTCACGACCTCAACTTTGAGTGCAGGGAGTCACTCCATCACGGCGGTCTACGACGGGGCTACGGACTTTGCTACCAGTACTTCAAAGGCCGTGAAGGAAACGGTCAATAAGGCGACCACCAAGACGGCTCTTGCTTCCTCGTTGAATCCGTCGTCGTTCGGTCAGTCGGTTACATTCAACGCCACGGTAAGTCCGCAATTTGGAGGGACGGTCACTGGCACCGTGGTATTCAAAGACGGCGCCACCGCCCTTGGCTCACGCACGCTCAGCGGCGGCAAGGCAAGTCTCACCCTATCGAGCCTGCACGCCGGCAATCACGCGATTACCGCCAGTTACGACGGAAACACCGATTTGTTGAGCAGTACTTCGGCCGTCGTGACGCAGGTTGTGCACAAGGCCAACACGAAGACAGCGCTGACTTCTTCCCCCAATCCTTCCACGAGCGGCCAAGGGGTCACCTTCACGGCAACCATTACGCCGAGCTTCACCGGTACACCGACGGGCACTGTAACCTTCCGCGACAACACGAAGGCGACGGTGCTGGGCACGGGGGCGGTCAACAGCAGCCGAAAAGCCAGCTTCACCACCTCGAAGCTGGCAGTGGGTACGCATTCGGTCTCCGCATCCTACGGAGGAGATACGAACTTCAACACCAGCACCTCAAGTGCGGTCAGCCAGGTCGTGAAATAACTCACCCTGCGGGCGCTGCGCGATTCGCGCGGCGCCCTTAGATCATGCGACTTAAGTGGAGTCGCGGGCGTGGGCAAGACAACGACCTCGGCGTGGTGGCGTCTGCGCAGCGCGAGACGTGGGCACAAAGCCTTTGACTTTGTACCCGGCTGATTCTGCGCTTTCGCGTTTGCGAATGTCGGGATCGAGACCGTGACCTTGCCGGCGCATCCGGTTCGAGGCGAGCGCGCGGATACAGGCGAGCACCGGCTCTCTGTGCTGGACAACAGCTCACTTACATCCTCCAAACAAATGCACGAGTTTATCGGTTGCCTGCATCCGAACGACCGTACTGCCCGTGGGCGACGCACGCCAGCATGAGTCGGTCGAAGCCAGCCGCATCTTCGCGCAACTGCAGGATGCGGGCATGAAGACAGTGAGGTTGGAAGGGATTGTGCGCGAGAATGACCCGGAGTTGAAACGTTGAAACAGACCGTCGAACAGCTTGCGCGCGGCCAGCCAGAAGTTCGGAATTAGTATGTAGCGTGAGCGATAGAATGTAGTACGGCGATCTTTAAGGACTTGTGGTTGAGGGCATCTTAGCCCGAGAATGCCGTAGTAGCCGTTGTGGGCAAGCGACAAGGACCTGTGGAAATCCCCGAATACTTTCGCACTTTATTGCACCGTTTCACATCCGTTGTTTTTGACGACGAAATCACACAATTGTTAAATGATTTATACAAAGTGCCGGGATGGCGAAATTGGCAGACGCAGCGGACTTAAAATCCGCAGGTCCGAAAGGACTGTGGGGGTTCGATTCCCCCTCCCGGCACCACTGAACCCGCTTTCTAGGTGGCTTTTGGGCATCTAGTTTGGTGTAGTCCATTCGCGACGGCATGCTCCTCGGATCGTTGCAGAAACTCGGTCTCGCCAGTCCAGAGCGCGGTGACTGTGGTGGCGGGGTTCGATATCCTCCGCATATTAGGATGTTTTTCCGCTCGCCTATGTGCGCACGTGGGATTCGGACGCATCCGTCCGCAGCATGGCTGCAGCCTTTTCGGGAGTTAACCCAACCAGGATAGCCAGTGGGAGAGCCCATGTGTAGCGTTTCATATTTTCTCCTTATTCTTTTGCGTTTCCCGTATTCCTTATTCCTTGCGCGCCACGTACTAATTTAGGACGTTTCAACACGCGAACGTTACATTTGAGGTGGCCCTCTCAGTTTGGCGTAACCGTTGATTACATTCGTTGACCTCGGCGGATGCATCGCAAACGCCACGGAATTTCGGATGAGACTAATGACAACTGTGGGACTTCGATTTCTCTGAAGGCTCCGGCCTGAACAAGCGGCGATAAGATTAAACCGGCGGGTTAATTCGTTCGGGGGTTTACTGCCGGGGCGCATACGGCGTATAAGGCATGCAACAGGATCTCCGGCTGGATTCTCGCAGTGGAAACTCAAAACGAAAACGCCGAACATGAGTGGATCGCGAAATACAGAGCTGCCGTCAATGACATACCTGCGAAGCAGCGAGGGCTGGCCAAGATCGGCGCGACTCTGAAAGCTGCTTGGCGCAAAGCGATTTCGCCCCTCAACCGAAGTGTTAACCGGAGACCTCTGAACATAAAATCACAGGCCGGGCACAGCTCCGTTAAACATTCCCGCCTTCGACTTGAGAAAGCCGCTGAGCGTAAGCCGGCCATGAAGGCCCGCGTCAAAAACCCACCAGCGGAAGATCGCGGTCGAGGGACTGCGAGCTAAGAAGCAGTCATATTTTCGATTTCATTTCCACGAAATCACTCCCGACGAGCTACTCCATTTGAACGAGTACATAGGAAGTACTTCTTACGAGGCATCACAATACTTTAAGAATGTCTTCATTCCCTTAACCCTTTTGTGGCACAATATCCCGACCTAGCCTTCCCCGGGTGAGGATGTGAAATCTTTTCTGTCTGTCCAGGAAAGCATTTGTCCGCTTTGAAAATGAAATTGAAAAGTTTGCCCAGCAGCCGGCAAGAGCGCTGAAGCAGAGAGACGCGCTCTGCAGCTTTGCTGTCTCGAGTCGATAAGAGACGGCCATCGGCGTGGGTAACCAAAGTCAAATTTGCCTCAGACGGTTTGACACCTTGTAGTGCTTTGCCTAATAGGGGAATCAAGTGCATATTGCTCCGGCCCGGCCAGGTCTGATCGTAATCGATGGTTCCCTCAGCGTCTTTGCCTACAACGGAGAGGCCCTACAGATCCTTACGTTTCCAGATCAACCGGACGAGATTCCCCACTTGGACACATGGCTGAGCAACAAGATACGTTCGAACCTTGTAGAGAGGAAAACTCCATCCGGGTTTGCTGGCGAATTTCGATCTGCGAAACGGACATACCTTTGTCGATCCTTCACCCTCGACCGCAGCGCGGTGCAAGGCAACGGTGCGGGGCCTTCCAAGGGATTCATGGTGGTCATGCTCGAGAGGCAAAGCAATGAGGCGGTCACGATTGCTGAGGTTTCCGAACGCTTTGGTTTAACTGCGCGCGAACAAGAGACAGTACAGTTCTTGCTGGAAGGGCTTACCAGCAAAGAGATCGCAGAACGTATGAAGATCAGTCCGAACACCGTAAAGGCCTTTATTCGGTTGGTGATGGTCAAAATGAATGTCTCAACGCGATCAGGGATCATTGGCAGGATCGTAGGCAAGAGCATGCTCGAAGCGGAGAGGCGAATTCAATAGTTACCGGGTTCAATCGTTACTAAGATGATTCCACCACGGTGAGCTAGCCGCAATGCGTGGTGTGCAAAATCTGTGATTGCATCGCCGAAAATATCCTGCTATAAGTTCTGCAACCCCAGCCCATCTGAATCTTCTTTAGGAGTCGGCAATGAAGAATGTATTCGCGGTTCTGCGCGAAAGAGAGATGGATCTGGTCCGCGTGCGTGAGGAAGTTGAGGCGCTCCGCTTCGTGATTCCGTTGCTTGCCGAGGAGACGGTTTCAGCTTCGGCAATCGCTTCAGCTTCGACTTCGGCAATCAAGGATGTCTCCGCGATTTCCTCGCGATACAGCAACAAATGGCCCCTCGACGTTCGCGCGAGCACTCCGTAGTTTTCTTGGAAGTTGTCTCGTGCCTGACGGAATACCCCTTTCTGGAAGACTAGTTAATTGGGTTAAGCCACATGGGGGATTGTATTACCGTGGGTGCAGTGTAGAGTGTTGAGGCGCGAGAAAAGGCCGAGTATCCTCCCCCACCGGCTGCGCAACTAAGGAGAAAACTAAAATGTTTCGAACACCTACGCTTATGGCGTTCTTGCTCGTGGCGATGGTCGCAGGCCTGGTGCTGGCAGGGTCGGGGACCGCATGGGCACAAAATACAACGGATGTTTTCTGGGTCGCGTACTACAGCGGCGGTGCAACTACTCAAGGGGGGCCCGGCATTGGAACAGTTCAAGTCATTAATCCCGGCGTCTCTGGCGGCACCTTGTGCGCGGATATCTATGTGTTTGACCCGCGCCAGGAACTCAAGGAGTGTTGCCACTGCAGAATCACTCCGGACGGATTGCTGACTCTTCCGGTTGGTTTCCTGACCAACAATCCGGCAAACGGACTGTTCGGCACGAACGGCGTGATCAAGATCGTCTCCGACTCCGGAGCGAACTGCGCCGAGGCGGCCCCGGTTCCTACTCCGGAACTCCGGGCTTGGACTTCGAATCCCAACAACGCCACCTTGGTTGAGTCCGAGTTTGAACCGACCCCGCTGTCCGCTCAGGAACTCTTCGACCTGGAAGTCCTCTGCAGCGGTATCCCGAACCAGACCGGGCCAGGAGTCTGCGCGGAGCAGAATCCGGCTTGCAACAACTGAGACCCGATGCGGTAGCGACTTGAAAACCCCAATGGGGAGATAACGCCAATACGGCGATAAAAGGAGATTTTCGATGTCCCGAACATGGATATACACGCTAGCGGTTCTCGCAATCGCGACCGTACTTTGTGCTGGCACCGCGATGGCACAGATTCCGGACGATGTTTACTTCGTCAGTTACTTCTCGAACGCTCGTGGCACAGTGGATGCTACCGTGCGTATCGACAACCCTGGTGTGGACGCTGGTAAGAACCTTTGCGCCTACATCTATGTCTTTGACAACGTTGAAGAGCAGGTAGAATGCTGCGGTTGCTTGTTGACTCCGGATGGTCTGCGTACGATCTCAGTAAACAACGGCTTGACTGACAACCCTTCGAGCGGCCCGCTCACCAAGCCCTTCAACGGCGTCTTCAAGATCGTATCCGGACTTCCGAACGTCGGTGGAAGAACTTGCGATCCAACGGGCGGCGCAAGCCTGTCCGCCGGCTTCAAGAACGACATCATTCCGGCTGCCGACCTTCGCGCCTGGGCTACCCACATTCAGGCTAACGGCGGAACTTCCGAAGAGGAATTCTCCGACGCCACCTTGACCCAGACGGAACTCAATCACCTGCAGGACACCTGCTTCCAGCTTCGTGCGCTAGGTAGTGGCAAGGGTGTTTGCACCTGCGGATTTGGTGACTAACTTTAACCTGCCTTGAGGGACACTTCCTCCCCCACCCCTTGGGTTTTTCTAGTTCGCCTGACACTGGTCGCTGGACCGGTGTCTGGCGGGTTGTTTGATGTAAAATCTCGCGCGTACACAATGAGGGAGGACTCCATGCGTAACATTCTGTTCTTATTGGCGGTCGGATTGTTCACATCCACCGCTTTCGCTCAAAGCTTGACGCTCGCCGACAACGCGGTCGTCGCCGAGGTAAACGGAGACAAACTAACCACGGCGGATCTGGAACACCAGGAAGGAAGCAAACTTCTTCAATCCCGCTATGCCTATTATGAGGTGCAACGCAAAGCCCTTGACGAGCTGATCGATCAGCATCTCCTCGTGCTCGAAGCCCGCAAGCAGAACCTGACGGTCGACAAACTGCTCGATCGCGAAGTCAACAGCAAGCTTCCCCCGGATGCGACTGACGACCAGTTGCAGGTCTATTACGAAGGCCTGGAGACGGATAAGCCTTTTGATAAGGACATGAAGGATAAGATTCGGCAGCATATTCACGATGCCCGGGTCGCCAAACTGAAGACCGCGTATCTCAAGACTTTACGCAGCCAGGCCCGGATCATGGTTGAACTTGCACCACCCGAAGCTTCAGTTAGTATCGCTGGAGCACCGCTCCTTGGACCCAAGAACGCTCCTGTGGTTTTGGTTGAATTCGCCGACTACCAGTGCCCATACTGCCAAAAAGTTAACCCGGACCTCGAGAAATTGCAGAAAGAGTTCGGGGACAAACTGGCCATCGCCTTCAAGGATTTTCCGTTGCCCGCGCATCCCTTCGCGGAGAAAGCTGCGGAGGCTGCCCGCTGCGCAGGGGAGCAGGGCAAGTTCTGGGAGTTCCACAACAAGCTTTTCGAGGACAAGAAGCTGGAACCCGCGGATCTGAAGCAGCAAGCAACTGCCCTTCAGTTAAATACCACGAAGTTCGATGCCTGCTTGGACTCGGGTGCGGAAGCAGCCGTAGTCCAGAAGGATGCGGGGGAAGGCAAAGCCCTAGGCCTTGCCGGCACACCCAGTTTCTTTGCCAACGGCCACTTCTTCAGCGGGGCGATGAGTTACGACGCCCTTCGAGACATGGTCGCGCAGCAGTTGAAGGCGCAGCAGGCGAAGGGATCGCAGTCGTCCATCGGGGAAACCTCACCAATGGAGTCCTCCCTGAGGTGATTTCCTAAATGACGGCTACGTTTGGATGCGGGCGCAAAATGCGCCCGCATCCAAGTTCTTTTTGCACACTGAACGATTGTTGAAAACGTTCCGCGATCATGATGGAAGCCCTTCCCCAAGCGTATTCATGGTGGGCTAGCCCATTTGGATTAGCCAACATTATTTAGTTATTGGCTATTGACGCGTTGTAGGTCTTGCCCCACAATACAGGCTCGTATTTGAAGGGCGTCTTGTTTTTTTCCACAAGCAGCCCATCTGCGGTTGGCCCTCCCCCCTTAAACCAGGAGCCAGCAATATGCGCAGGTGTGGTGTAGTTCAGTTGCAGGTCTTTGGGCTTGCGACTTTATTCATCGCCTTAGTCTCCATTTCAGCGCCAGCCCAAACGGTTGAGACCACGTTTAACGTGGGCGCGCAGCCTTGCGCGATTGCGGTCAATGTCTTCACCAATCAGATCATCGAAGCGAATTGCCTTGGCGACACGGTCGAGGTGATCTCCGGCATCAACAACTCTGCCAAGGCCGTTACCGTCGGAGCGAGTCCCGCTGCCCTCGCCGTAAACCCTCTTACTAACAAGATCTACGTTGCCAACAGCCAAAGTGGAACGGTCACCGTGATCGATGGCGGCACTCTCCATACAACGACGGTGGCGGTTGGTTCGAATCCACGCGCCGTTGCGATCAACGAATTCACGAATCGCGCCTATGTGGCCAATAACAGCGATAACACCGTCACCGTAATTGATGGTCTGGAGTTCAGAACGACAACGCTGAATGTGGGAGCAAATCCCACTGCCGTGGCGATCAATCCTGTAACGAATCTGATTTATGTCGCGAACTCAGGAGGCACCGTCTCGGTTATCAACGGAGCCAATAATCATGTCGCTACGATCCCGGTTGGAGTGTTTCCACAAGCGGTTGCGGTGAACCCAGTGACGAACTTGATCTATGTTGCGAACAGCGACAGCAACACAGTAACCGTGATAGATGGCACGACTAACCGGTGCACGAAGGCGAATCCATGCGCGACCATCAATGTGGGATTCCTTCCTGTCTCGATCGCAGCAAATCCAGCTACAAACCAGATCTACGTTGCAGACAACCTCAGTTCGGATGTGCGAGTCATTGACGGGCTTACCGGGCTCACTACGACAGTGGGTGTCGGATACAATCCCAACGCATTGGCTGTGAATGTTTCGACCAATCAGGTCTACGTGGCTAGCACCGTGAGCGGTAACAATGGCGCGGTCGTTGTTCTGGATGGTGTGACCAATCAACTTACCTCAGTGTCCGTTGGGGCCCACCCTGCAGCGGTAGCCGTGAATCCTCTGACGAACCGAGTTTATACCGCGGATACCAACAGCAACACTGTGACAGCAGTCGACGCCGATACCAATCAGTTGATCACCGTAGGATCGGGAGGAAATCCGCAGGCTGTGGGGACGAATCCAGTCGCAAACGTGATTTACGCCTCCAACGCCGGCGATAACACGGTCACCGTGATCAACGGCGCCACGGATCAGACCACAACCATCAATGTGGGAACACAGCCCTCGGCGCTGGCCGTGAACCCAGTCAGCAATCAGATTTACATCGCGGACAGCATGGGCAATACGGCAACCCTCATCGATGGGCTGACCACGGAGGTGAATACGCTAAGCGTAGGAGTGAAGCCCACCGCTGTTGCCGTGAACCCCGTCACCAATCGCGCATACGTGGCGAATACTGGAGCTTCTACAGTTACGGCGATTGATGGGACGACTGGGCGAACCACGACGCTGAAGGTGGGGATGAATCCTGGCGCGATCGCGGTCAATCCGGCCACCGATACAATCTACGTCGCCAACAGTGCCGACAACACGGTAAGCGTGATCAACGGAGTGACCGGACAGGCTGCAACTGTAAATGTGGGAACCACTCCAAGCGGAGTCGCGGTTAATCCCGTCACCAACCAAATATACGTCGCGAATTCGGGCAGCAACAACGTCAGCGTGATCGACGGTGCGTCTAACGCAGTCACGAACGTGGCGGTGGGTACGGCGCCGGTGGCCGTCGCCGTGAATCCCGCAACCAATCGGATTTTCGTGGCGAATTCGGGCAGCGGCACAGTTACCATAATTCGCGGTGCAACGAACGACACCGCCTCGGTGACAGCGGGGACTTCCCCCATCGCAGTAGTTGTGAACCCGGTAACCAATCACATCTACGTTGCGAATTCCGGGAGCAACACGGTCACCGTAATCGACGGCTTGAGCAACCAGACAAGCACCGTGCCTGCGGGAACGAATCCGTCGGCGTTGTCGATCAACCCGATGTTGGGCCAGATCTATGTCACGAACTCCGGCAGCAATAACGTGACGGTGATCGCGGAGCAGCGCGTGGGAGTCCTTCCGTTGGCAACTGCCATCTCGGCCCTTCCCGGTAACGTGACGGTCGAACGCGCGCCAACCTTTACGCTTTCTGCCACTGGTTCTTATGCGCCCACGAACCCGCCGATTCTGGGGATTCGCTACCAGGTTGATTCTTGGGAGGGAGAGTGGCAAGCCGCAACGTCGTCGGGGACCGGTTTTACCGCCAGCACATCTTCGCTGGCATTGGGGCCGCATGTGCTTTACGCGGTTGCTGAGAATGGACAAGCGGCCGCCACTACCGGATTGGACCAAAACATCGTCGGGAGCATATCCGGGTATTTCTTTACGGTAATGCAAGGGCAAGCGAACACGGTGGTGAACTCTAGCCTGAGCTCGTCCTCTGATGGAGCATCGGTCACATTGATGGCGTCAGTGGAGGGTGTCGCGCCGGCGACCGGGATTCCCACGGGAAACGTGCGCTTTCTCGATGGCGCTACGGTTCTGGCAAGTGGAGTGGCACTGGACGGGAGCGGGCAGGCGAGTTTTACGACCTCGTCCCTGACTCCTGGAACGCACTCGATCACGGCGCAATACTCTGGCGACGTGAACTTTGTAAGTAGTTCCTCCACTCCCTTCAGCCAGCTAGTCGCTCATGAAACATCGGCCGTGATTTTGACATCGGACTCGAATCCCTCGGTTTTCGGTAACGGAGTGACGTTCACGGCTGTGGTGCAAGCGGTTGCGCCGGCGACTGGGATTCCGACGGGCACAGTCAGCTTTTTCGACGGAAGCGCGCCTCTGGCGAGTGGAGTGACGTTGAACGCCAATGGGCAGGCTAGTTTCGGCGCCTCTTCCCTGACACAGGGCACCCACTCGATCACGGCGAGCTACAGCGGCGATGCGAACTTTGCGGGAAGCATGTCAGCTCCAATGAACGACATTGTGAATTCCCCCGGTTTAACACTTTCTCTTTCAAAGAATTCGTTGAGCGTGACGGCGGGAGGAGCCGCTAATTTCAACGTCAACGTCAGCTCCAATGGCGAGCTGCTCGTGCCAGTCACATTCGCCTGCAAAGGATTACCATCGGATGCCACTTGCGAGTTCAGTCCTTCGTCGCTCAGCCCCAGTGCTTTGCCGGGCAAAGTGATGGTCACGATTGGTTCGAGTTCCGTTGCGAAACTGTCCGCACCGCGCCACGGGATCGGCGGACTCTGGTTCGGCTTCGCTCTCATGGGTATCGTGTTTGCGGGATTGGGACGCTCGTATCGGACAAAGGTTACGGTAGGAGTCATCACGATGTTTGTGCTGGTGGGTATGCTGTTGGGCTGCGGCAGTGGCGGCAGTAAGCCTGCCGTCGTTAGTCCGACAACCCCAACCCCAACCATTTCGTCGGTGACGATAACCGCCACTTCTGGGGGCCTCAGCGCGGCGGCTAATCTCAGCTTGACAGTGATGCCATGAGGCTGGACGCCCGGTGCCAGAGCCCATATCGCGTGGAACGGGCAGGAGGAGCGATTCGGCGAGCTCCTCAGCAAAGGTTTCTGTGGGATTAACTGAGTGTGCAATTTCGTTCACTAATTAACTTGACTAACCCATGATCTTTTGCTACAGTTTCGATCATGGAAACGCCGAAGACATTACAGCAAGCCATTCAGTACTTTAGCGACGAACAAGTCTGCATCAACGCTGTCGCTGCCATGCGCTGGCCCGAAGGCCCACAGTGCCCGAATTGCGAAGGCGACAAGGGCCAGAAGCCCTATTACCTCAAGACTCAAAAGCGCTGGAAATGCCGCACCTGCCGTAAGCAGTTCTCCGTCAAAGTCGGCACGATTTTTGAAGAATCTCCGATCCCCTTGCAGAAGTGGCTCCCGGCTCTCTGGATGCTCGTTAGCTGTAAGAACGGAATCTCCTCCTACGAAATTCACCGTGCTCTCGGAGTTTCGCAAAAGACCGCGTGGTTCATGCTGCACCGCTTGAGAGTCGTGCTGAAGTCTCAGAATCTCGGATTCAAGATCGGAGGCGAAGGTTCTGAGGTTGAAGTCGATGAGACTTTCGTAGGCGGAAAAATGAAGAACATGCACAAGGAAAAACAGGATCGCATTCGCGCGCTGAATGTCTACGGCACCGCTGCGGGAGTGATCGGGAAAACGGTTGTCATGGGAATGCTGGATCGCAACGCGCGGCAGATTCGTGCTCAGGTTGTGCCGAACGTCGAACGCCTCACGCTGCAAAACGCCGTGCTCAACACCGTGGAGCACGGAACCAACGTGTACACCGATCAGGCTCCCGCCTATCAGCGCTTGAATCAAAACTATGTGCATGAAGTCGTGAATCACGCCGAAACCTACGTCCGTGGCCGCGTCCATACAAATGGATTGGAAAATTTCTGGAGCTTATTCAAGAGAAATCTTGCTGGAACTTACGTGTGCGTCGAGCCATTCCACTTGGAGCGGTACGTCGATGAGCAGGTGTTCCGATTCAACAATCGCGCTACCAGAGACAATCCGTTGAAAGATTCCGACCGCTTTTTGTTGGCGCTTTCGCAGGTTGCTGGCAAGCGTTTAACGTTCGCAGAACTCACGGGCAAGACTGGTAGTGAAGCGACCTTCTAAGTCTCATCGGAAACCACGCGGCCCTAAACCTAAGAGTGGCGCGGCGTAGGCCCCGGTTTATTTTTCAATCGGCGACGTTCCTTCTCATCCTTTGCGAGCGCTTGCTTGAGATCATCATGCGATACAGTGAGCACGCTCTTGAGCGCCGACTGAAAGCGCTGCATCTTTTGCTCTGGCGTGGTTGTGTGGTCAAGTTTCGACTTCATGCGCTAATGATACTCCAATGACACATCCGCTCGACGGTGCCCGCGAACGACTAAAAAGGGCCGATGAGAACATCCGTAATCTCAACCGAGAGATTATCGCCTTTCTCGCACCGGCTCCTACGGTCACCCTCGCTGTCGATGTGGACGCCGCAAAACCTATTATCACTGACAAAGATCGACAGACGTTTGAGGAGCTGCAACAGTTCATTATCAACACAATGATTCCGCCCAGATTGAAGTGTCCTCACAGGCGAAATTATCCATCATTTCAGATGTGCTTTCGATCATGTGGCATGGCAGCTCTCTTCTGCAGAAATCCAGGCAAAGTTCCCCACTCGGATTGAATTTCCAGTCTGTATCGAGGAGCCGAGGTCATGCGGTATTACAAAAAACAAAATGAGCAGTTACTGCCGACAAATACAGGGCATTGCCAGTCCCACCGCTTTGACAAGAATCCACAGATTGCAGCCGTACCTCCGAGAAAACCCTAGTCGCGATCCCCTCTGGCTCATTCACGATATGGACAGAATCGACAAGCACAGGGAACTCATACTCGCCGCCTTTACCGGGCAACTCGACATGCAGGCCAACGCAGAAATTCCCGCCGTCGGCATAATGATGCCGTGGGAGATACGGCCTAGGACGGGAAGCGTGCGAATTGTCGGTCCTACGAAGGTGGAGATGAAAGCTAAGATGACCGTGCAGATAGCGCTCGGCGAGTTTACTAAGAGGGAAGACCAGCCTATTATCCCAACGCTCCAGAATTTTCTAATAGATTCTCTTGACATAGGTCATGGCAGGGCGCAAAATGGGGGGCGTTTGATTAGCCCCCGCAGGGTCTGCAGGAGGGGCTAACAAAGCCTTCTAACACCTCCCCGAGGTAGTTTCCAGTCCCAAATACTGCATTCAGGAGTTCTTTTTGCTGCGTGAGCAAAAATCAGCACCAGGCTTACTGTTAGTGGATGCGACCACACTGAAGCCCTTCGCATTCAACTCCGAAGTGCTTCAGATTCTCGCTTACCCGGCCGACCCGAAGGGAATCAAGCACGTGCACGCATTTCTGTCGGACTTGATAAACGCTCAACTCATTCGTCGAAATGCCCCGTACCCGGGCTTCGCGTCCGAATTTTCGTCAGGTAACCGGAGGTACAAGTGCCGCGTTTTCCAACTTGAGAAGCAAGGGAACGGCTCATCCGCTCCGGTCGCCCTATTGTTCGAAAGAAGTCCTTCGACCGATGCCGCCCTGTTTCAAGTTTCCAAGGAATTCAACCTCACTCCCCGTGAGCAGAGGACAGTTCAACTATTACTTGATGGATTGACCAGTAAAGAAATAGCATGTCGGATGAACGTGAGTCCTAACACGGTGAAGACGTTCTTGCGCTTGATTATGGTTAAGATGGGAACTTCGACACGCTCCGGCGTCTTAAGCAAGCTGTTCGACTGCCGAACGGCGGGGAACACCGCAAATCTGTAACGCGCAATAGCAGTGCCGCGCCATCTCAACAATCAACATAGAAACTGGATGAGAGCATTGGGTTCTTTCCTTGTAATTTTTCTGCTCTGGGCCGCTCCGGTGATAGCGGCGCCCGGGGGCCAACTGACCCCTATTGCCGCAATGACTTCGGCACGGGCGAAGCATTCCGCAACGCTGCTTTACAATGGCAAAGTTTTGATCGCCGGCGGGATTGGAAGTGACGGCGGTGTGCTCGCGAGTGCCGAACTCTATGATCCTGCGACCGGGAAGTTCACGCCAACCGGTGCCATGGCCCAGGCTCGTGCCGCTCACGGCGCGGTTCGATTAACCAATGGCACGGTTCTGATTGTGGGAGGCACGGGAGCAAAAGGCGCACTCGACAGTTGTGAGCTTTACGATCCCACCACCGGCCAGTTCTCACTGACAGCGAGCTTGCATACGGCGCGAACGCAGGCGAGTGCAACCCGGCTACAGGACGACCGCGTTCTGGTTGCCGGAGGCGTCGGTTCCGACGGCCAGAGCCTTGCCAGTGCGGAGATCTATGAGCGAAACGCGAAGTTCATTTCCGCTGCAGCTATGTCGACGGCGCGCGCCTCTCATAGCGCCACTCTATTACCCCACGAGCGTGTGCTAATCACCGGAGGGGTACAGGCAAACGAAGCCCTTAACAGTGCCGAGCTTTACGATGCCGAAGCGAACCGGTTCATGCCTCTTCCCAAAATGAGCGTCGCCCGCGAGCGGCATGCGGCAGTTTCGCTTCCGGATCAATATGTCCTTATTGTCGGCGGTACGGACGGGAGCAACCAAAAGGGCATTGCAACGACCGAGACATTTGATGTCGAGACTAAGAAATTTTCGGAAGGCGGATCGATGCTTCAACCGCGTTTCGATGTTCCTGAACCGGTTGTGCTCATGAGCGGCAAGGTGCTGGTGGTTGGAGGGGCGGGAATCAACGAAATTTACGATCCCGCGACCAAGGCGTTCACGGCAGCCGGGGGCAAGGCTGAACGCACTCGCTGGTTTCAGAGCGTAACACTGCTATCAGACGGCAAAGTTCTGATTACCGGTGGCTCCGACGAAAAGAAGCGGAGTACGGCGCAGGCGTGGCTTTACACCCCTTAAATGCCACTCAGAACCGGTGGTTTTGATTCAGGTTGAAGTTGTACTGCTGAGTGCCCGCACCTGTTCTGAGGTCATGCCATACAGCGGCGGACTCGGCACTTCCATGAGCGACAGGTAAATGTAAAGCTGGCCTCGATGGTGAACTTCGTGTTCGATCATCAAACGCAGCCACTTCCAGGATGTGTTGGAAGCCCCGTCAGGCAGGGTGCACTTGCGCTGCAGGTCAATCTCGCTGAAGCCGGATAGAATTTCTACATCTTCCCGATGAAGTCGCTCCGCGAAGTGCACGAGTTCGTCGTGACTTGCGGCGAGAGCCTTGCCGCAGCCGGTATAGGCGCCAGGGTTGCCTCGGGCGATCTCGATAAATATGTATCGATTGGCGGTCGCGATGTGCCGGACCAAATCTCCCACCAAGAATTTCCCCTCGCGAAATTGCCAGTCCACCTGGTCACGAGGGATCGCGCGCACCACGTTCATGGTGCGTTGATGAACTTTTTCGAAATAGTTGAGGAACTCGCCAATGTCGAGGATCTCCATTGGGATCGGCCTCCGGCGTTTTTGGATGATGGCTTTCCGGATTGCGATTCAACTTGCGCTTAGGGAAGGCTAAGTCGTCCGGTGGTTAAGGCCGCAGGTGGGTAGTGGTGCAACTTGAAAGATTTGTCATTCCGAAGCGCAGTTTTATCGCGCGAGGAATCTGCTTTTGCCCGGCCACCGCAGATTACTCACCGGCAGGGACGCCGGTCCAGAGGTGTTGATTCGCTAGTGTTTTCCGGTGGAAGCTAGCTCGTCTTGGTGGGATTGTCGGCGACTCGAATCGTGAAGTTGACGGTAATTCTGGCCTTAGTTTCTACGGCTTGTCCATTCTGCAGATAAGGTTTGAAACGCCACTGCCGCACCGCTTGTTGTGCCGCTGCAGTCAGGATGGAAGGACCGCTGAGCACTCGAAGATTCTCGATGACGCCATCCGTGCCGACAACTGCCTCCAACACCACCGAACCCTGCACTCTGGAACGTTGACCCAGTAAAGGATAGGTCGAATCAAGCGGCTGACGCAGCTCAGAGGCGCTGGCGGGGAGCGGCTCGCGTTCCGCCGCATTCGTGGCCGGACTTGCAGTCGCAGTCGCGCCTTTGGTCGCCCGGCTTGCGTTTCCCGGAATCTCAGCGACCGTGACGTTGCTTCCAGGATGAACCGTCTGGTGCTTGTCGCCAGCGACTACTTCGACATCCAGCGGAGGAAGCACAACCCGCTTCGTAGCCACAATCGGGGCTTCAGGTTTAGCGGCCTCTTCGTGAGAAGGCGTTTTGGCGGCCAGCGTAACGGATGTCTTTGGAGCAGGCTGGTTCTTCGGGTTCTTTTGGTTTTTCTGGTTCTTCGCAGTTTGTACGGGTACCGGTGCCGCTGCTGGTGGTGCGGGCGCCGTCGAAGTCGCGGCCTCGCTTGGTTTGGCGGGCGCCGGCGCAGCTGCGGCGGGCGCTCTCGCCACCGTCTGCGAGTTCGGAGCCTCCGATTCGGTCTCGTCCGAGCCAAACCAGAAATCGCTATCCTTTACCAGCACAACCGCCAGGACAACCAACAAAAGAGCGAGTGCGATAAGCAACTTGCGAGGCTGTTTGTTTGGCGGCGTGGGCTGAGGACCCAGGCTTCCCATCTTTGGATTCAGATCGAACATTTTGTAGTCTGCAGTCCGCATGGGGGTCACGGGCGCTAGCGAAAAACCGGGAGCGGAATCGCCGCGCACAACCATCCTGAGGCCGTTTGCAAGCATTGGCAATGGCACCAACCGGGAGGTAACTGCCCAAGAGTGCTACAAGGAATCATCTGTGACAACTGTGGCTTGGTAAGCATGCCCCAAATAGCGGTCTGTGCGCCTTCCCGGAGAGAACCTCGCTGACAGGGTTCAGAAACGAACGGATCAAGCGCCGGGAATGGTTCGATCAGCGTTGAAAAAAACAACGGGCTTGAATTCCGGTATTTGCCCGTTTTACACGCGACCCTACGCGAGTAGAATTTCATTTGTCCCGGAGGTTCCCGCTATGCTCCGCACATTCGCATTCGTGATTCTCACCAGCGCTCTTTGGGCTGCCCAGACTTCCGCGCCAACCGCACTCGATCTGGTAAAGCAAGGCCAAAAACTGAATGGTGAAGGCAAGCAGGACGATGCCCTCGCGCTATATAACCAGGCGCTTGCACTGTCGCCGAATCTATATGAAGCGCATCTTGCATCCGGCATCGCACTCGACTTGAAGGGGGATTACGCCGAGGCTCGAGAACACCTCGCGAAAGCTATCGAGGTTGCTCCGGCCGACTCCAAACAACAGGCGCTGCGTGCCATGGCCGTCTCCTACGCCTTTGAATCGAAATCCAATGAGGCCGCGAAATTCGAGCAGCAGGTTTTCGATGCGCGCATGTTCGCGCACGATTTCATTGGAGCGGCCGAGATCGCGAACGAACTCGGCCGCATTTATCTGGAGTCGGGGGACACAGCCGAAGCCTACAAATGGTACAAGTCGGGATACGAAACGGCCAATCAGAAAACCGATCTCACCAGCGCGGACAAAAACCTTTGGCTCTTCCGCTGGGAGAATGCCCAGGCTCGCATCGCCGCCCGCAGTCGCAAACTAGTGGAGGCCGCGCAACACGTGGCCGCAGCCAAGGCTGCTCTTGAAAATGCTAACAATCCAGACCAGACGCGATTCTTTCCTTATCTGGCGGGATACGTCGCCTTTTACGCCGGAGACTACAAAAACGCCATCGCCAATCTGCAACAGGCCGACCAGCACGATCCGATGAATCTAGCTCTATTGGCAGAGTCGTTCGAGAAGACAGGAGACTCGTCGCAGGCCAACGATTATTACCGAAAAGTTCTGGCCTCGAACTCACACAATCCCACCAACGCATTCGCGCGGCCGCTGGCCAGGAAGAAACTCGCAGCTGGGAGCTGACAATTCTGGGCCTAATGCACGGGCGCGGGTTGCGGCGTTGCCTGCGGAGCAGCGCCGGGACTTGAGAAGTTTACCTTCGGAACCTCGCGTGATCCGGGCGACGCTTCGAAGTAAGCTTCGTTCGGTTTGAATCCTGCCAAGCCTGCGAAAAAACTGTTAGGGAACTGCTGTACGTAGGTGTTGTAGTCCTGAAGCGTATCGTTGTAGCGCTTGCGTTCGACCGCGATGCGATTTTCCGTTCCGGCGAGTTCATCCTGCAAGCGAAGGAAATTCTCGTTGGATTTCAACTGGGGATAGTTCTCGACAACCAGCAGTAGGCGGCCGAGCGCCCCATCAAGCTGGCCATTGGCTGCGATCTTCTCTTGTGGCGAGCCGGCGGACAGCAGTGCAGAGCGCGCTTTCGCGATATCGCCGAAAACCTTCTGCTCCTGTTGCGCGTAGCCCTTTACGGTCTCGACCAGGTTGGGGATCAGGTCGGCGCGGCGCTGCAGCACAATATCAACCTGCGACCAGGCTGCCTTTACCGCCTCGTTCTTGCTCACCAGCGTATTCTTTACGCTTACGTATTGGCCGAAGGTAAACAACACGAGAAGCAGAATGATTGCAATCACAACCAGGACCGCGATCAGCGCCTTGCTCATCAGATTCTCCTGAAACACCCAAACCTTACAAGGTGCCGTCAGCACCCGAATCCAGCATCTTATCAACTGCTGCGGTTACTTGCTCCAGCGCGGAGAGGTATCTGGAGAAAACGTCTGCTACGTCGAACTGTTTGCGATCCGATTTGCGCTCTCTTACATCCAGGACCTGCAGGATACCCGAAGCATCAAATCCGATTTTCTTAGATAATGCATGCACCGTCTCGCGCCTGCTCACGGGTGCATCGTGACCGAGCACGATCAGAGCGTGGCGGAACAGGGTGGCGAACGACGAGATCGATCGTAACAGCAATTCCCACAGCCGAGAATTGTTGCCTGAGGCCAGCAGCAGGTGCTGACGTAAGAGCGCGAGTTTTTCGCGCAATTCGTATTCCACCTGCACACGATGAAGATTGGCTGGAATCGACAGGCTTTTCACGACATCCTCGCCGAACAGCACCCGATGGTGCTCTCGCATGTCGAGCAGTTCGATCGTGAACACATCTGCCGAGCGCTCGATCTCGTCACGCGTCATAAACAGAGGCGGGGGCTGTTTCTGCGAGTCCCACCATTTCACGGCCGGGGCCAGTGTTTGCAGCGCCGCGAATGAGCTGTCGCGAATCACGCAGAACAGATTCACATTGGAGAACTCGGGATGAAAATCTCCTGCCGCCGCCGATCCAAACAGGATCACGCTCTCCAGGTTGGCGCCGGCCGCGGCTCGCAGCCGGCCGACAAAATCGCTAATTTGTTTTTCCGGAACCATTTGCATCCTCGCTCGCTACCAACTGCTACTTGCACCACCACCACCTGAACTACCTCCGCCGCCAAATCCGCCGAAACCTCCACCACCGCCAAACCCACCTCCGCCGCCACCAAAACCGCGGCCTCCGCCACCGCCAAACATTCCAGAAAAAAGCATCCAGAATAAAATGCCGCGCAAGGGCGTGAAGAGAATGACAAGGATGACGACGCCGATAGCGATGATCCCACCGATCGACAACCCCCTAGACGGTTGATTATCGCGTTCTACGGGAGCTTGCTCCGGTGCGTTGGTAAGCTGAATACCGGCGTCATCGGCAATAACTTTCGCGACCCGCCATGTTACGAGAAGCAGCGCCTGGCTGTAATTGCCAGTCCGCATAAATGGGACAGCTTCCCGCTGAAATCCGCCGACTTTTCCATCGGTGAGGATCGGTTCAAGCCCGTAGCCAACCTCGATGCGGGCGCGATGGTCTTCAATGGCATACAGAATTAGCACGCCGCGATTGGTCGCCTTAGTTCCGAGCCCCCACTGCTGAAAGAGGGCCACTGCGTAATTTTCGATGTCGGAGCCATCCAGCGAGCGTACGGTAACGACTGCGATCTTGGCATGGGCTTTTTGGTCGATCTGCCGGCAGATGTCGTCCATTTGCACGATCGCATTTTGATCCAGAACGTGGGCAAAATCGTTTACATAGTCCGTAGCTTTGAGTTGCTTGACCGGTTCGGCCTGCGCACAAAGCACCAGCAGCAGCACCACAAACGTACTGCAACACCATTTTGCGCACTTACTCATGGGAAGAGAAATTGTACAGGACATGCATTAAATCAATTCGGTTTAAGGGGCAGACCGAATGCGGCGGGCGAGAAACGGCGCCAACCACAAATTTCAATCGCGCATCAGAAGTTCATGCAACCCTCACAACTGCGTCCGCTCTGCATTTTCATGCTGGCTTCTTTGTTAACGGCTATTACGGCATGCACGAACAACCACGGGGACAATCCCGACGAAATCCGCCGGCGCACCGCGGAAGCGACCGAGACGATGCGGCGCGACACCAAAGCGGTGGTGGAAGGCGTGAAGGAGGGAATGGGACGTGATAACAAAGCCATCAACATCAACAAAGCTTCCCGCGAAGATCTCCTAAACCTGCCGGGAATGACCGAACATGAAGCCGACCGGATCATTGCCGCGCGCCCCTACGACAACGCCGATGATCTGGTAACACGCCGCGTCATCACGGGGTCTGAATACGACAAAATTCGTGACCGCGTGATTGCGGCGCACTGAAGTCTTCTCAGTCTGAGCATCGGGTGCGGCAATCGGATAGAAGCCCAGGGCTTGCAACTCCTCGGCGGTCATTTCTGGAAATTGCTCGAGCCTGATCTCGCTTACCAAAGTATTTTGTTTCGGCTTTCGGCCAATGTTACCGTCGTCGCCAGGGAGCCGAACATGAGCCGGCAAAAAGCAATTTCCATTCTGGTCGCATTAGCTCTGGCTGTGGCTGCAGTCACCGCGTTTGTGATGTGGCCGAAACGCTACGCGGTCGGCCAGAACCTCTCGCAGACCCTCGTCTTCTGGAATGATGGAGAAGTCTTCCTCTTCCTGACGCTCAACAGCACCGGCCGTTCCCGCAATGTTCTGCAGGAAAAGCTGGCCGATACCAGGTATGGTTATTTGACTATTCTGCTGGGCGGCTTCGCCGACTTCTCTAAGCAGGATGTCGTCGCCTACCACCTGCTCGCTTCCGGACAACTAGACCGGTTTACTCTCCCCGAGCACACCTCTTCCTACGGCTCCTGGAGCCTGATTAACGGCCAGCTGCAGCTCGCGCCCCCCGCCACCACGAACAACAAGTCGATTGGATTTCGCTGGGATGGCAAGAACTTTGTTTCCGTTCTAGCGGGGGACACAAAGCCTCGGCTGCCGCAAGCCGCACCAAACTCGAACTTAAGCGCAGACGATCTCAATGACAACGACAATGACGAGGATCACGACTTCGGCCTTCTCACCAAGGATGAACGGCAGCAATTCAAGGATGCAGGCTGGCACTATAAATTTCTCAGCGGCTACACGGGTAACGGCGCAGAAGCTACGCTTCCCATCAACCTGGACCAGGAAACCTTCAATCTGACAATCCAGAGCTCGCCGATCGCGAAGCGCAGGTCGACGCAATTCGATATGCTTGCATTCGGCACCCGGAGCCTTCGCCTCTCTGGTGAAAAGTTGGCCGCCGGATCGCAGACCCTCTGGACTCAAGCTGGCTGGCGAACGGTGTCCAAAGCTGACTACGAGCTTCTGCGCAGCCAGTATGGCCGTACGCGACGTCAGAGTTTGCCGGGGCTGGCTTGGCTGGCGCTGCTGGTTTTTCTGATCCTGTGGCGTTTCGGCGGTTGGATCCACATTCTGTTCACGTTCGCCACGATGAAAGGACGGGTGCTCAAGAACATGGCAACGTCCTTCTCATTTCCCCCGGCGACGCCGGCACAATTTCCGGCGCTTGATCTCGATGCCCTCGATCGATATACGCGGGAATTTGAAGGAATGGGCTTCAGCCGCTTGTTGGATTTCTCACTGGTATCTGACTCTAAAGCGAACCCGCCCAGTTTCTGCCGGCTTTTCGCCCATACGCGCCATCATTGCTTTGGCGAACTCAGCCAGATTTTCCCCAGAGGAAAGAAGCCCTTGCCGTTGAAGAGTTCGATCCAGAGCTGCCTGCAAAACGGCTGGACATTGTCCTTCTCCGACCGTAAGCCGCAGGCCGCCAGTTCACTCATACGCCGCAGAAAGGCGCTGGGCATCTGCATGCCCGAGGCAAACTCCTGGGAATTGCTGCAGGCTTTCCTGAAGATGCGCGACCAGGTCTGCCTCGACCTCGGGGTTGCACCGGTGAATGACGATACCCTCGAAGCGTACATCGCTAAAATGCAACGGTCGGCTACCGAAATGCGCGAAGCCGTACAGAAAAAGAGTTTCATGAAAGGAGTACCCGAGGTTTATCTCCGCAAATTGTCCCTGGTCAAAACCAGGCCCGAATACGTGTGGCTCGGCGATTATCCCAAGGAGGCAGAGCTGCGCAAACAAGGCTTCAACACCTTTGCCGCGAGCGTTCGCTGATCCCATGGCTTCAACCATTCTCCTGCGGTATCATTAAAAAGAATGTCCGCGCCACGCGCCTTTCAAACGCACGCTTTTCAAACCGACGATCCGCGACTGCAGCCGATCCATGCCAAAGTCCTGGCCGGTGATCGCCTCGACGCAGCCGACGCCCTCGCTCTTTATCGCACGGGTGATATTCTCGCCGTCGGATGGATGGCCAACCATGTGCGTGAGCGCATTCACGGCGACAAAACCTACTTCAACGTTAACCGGCACATTAATCCCACCAACGTGTGCGTGGCGGCTTGCCGCCTCTGCGCCTTCGGCCGCAAGAAGGACGCGCCCGGAGCCTACACCATGGCGCTCGAAGAGGTCTTCGAGACTGCGGCTTCCGGCTATAGCGAGGCCGTCACCGAGTTTCACATCGTCGGTGGATTACATCCCGATCTGCCGTTTCAATATTTTCTCGATCTCTGCTCCGGACTGAAGCAGCGTTTTCCGCAGGTGCATCTCAAAGCCTTTACTATGGTCGAAGTCGCGTACCTCTCGAAGCGGGCCAAGCTCTCCATTCGCGAGACACTGGAACAACTGAAAGCCTCAGGCGTCGACTCGCTCCCCGGTGGCGGCGCGGAGATATTTGCCGACCGGGTTCGCCACATCATCTGCGACCACAAGATTGATGGCGATCAGTGGCTCGACACGGCCAGACTCGCCCACCAGATCGGGCTGAAGTCCAACGCGACTATGCTATACGGTCACGTCGAAAACGACGAAGACCGCGTCGATCATCTCCTCAAGCTGCGAGCGCTGCAGGACGAAACCGGCGGCTTCCAGACCTTTATCCCGTTGGCATTTCACCCGGACAATACGCCGCTACAACATCTTCCAAAGACTACCGGCATGCTGGACATCAAGCAGATCGCGGTGAGCCGCCTGGTGCTCGACAACTTCCCGCACATCAAATCGTACTGGCAGATGATGACGGCCAAGATCGCGCAAATCTCACTACGCTTCGGCGCCGACGATATAGACGGTACGGTGATTGAAGAGAAGATCTATCACGACGCGGGCGCGACCACGCCGCAAGGGATGCGCCGCGAAGAGTTGGAGCGCCTTATTCGCGCGGCCGGGCGTGAGCCGATTGAGCGAGATACGCTCTACCGACCTGTCACGCGTACGGAGACGTCGGTTACGGTCGCGGTCTAGGCAGGCTAGGCTCGAGACCGGGCGGGACGCCGCTGCCGTGCTTTCGTTGTGTTGTCCGACGTAGAACTCGCCATAGCATGCCTCAACAGCAGATTGACCCGCGTTTGATAGCCCTTGCCGTATCCCTTCAGCCAATCGATAACATCTCCGTCAAGGCGCATAGTCACGGATCTTTTCGGAGGGCGATAGAATTTCCCCATCTCAGCCTTGCTCCAGTCCAGGACGAGAGGAATATCTGAAAAGTCAATATCCTCGTCTTTCATAGCCACGATGGCGGCGATGTCTCGTTTTTGCTCCTTGGTGAGCTTCCTCATAGGCTCTCCTTTCCCTCGACTCTGCGGCGCGTGCGGAAATAATCCTGGTTACATCCTCCCCTTCTATTTCAAAGCAGGTATGGACCACCACAAGAATTGCGCCCTGACCAATGGCTCCAAAAGTAATCCAGCGTACTTCCTCGTCCGACGATTCATCGCGCTGCGTCAAGGCATAAGGATCATCGAAAGCCAAAGCTGCAGTCTCGAAGCGCACATGGTGCTTGAGCAGGTTTCGCTGGTTCTTAACTTCGTCCCATTCAAAGCGCATGGGCGATGTCCGGCACTTGATCCTAGATTAGCGTAGAGAATTCAACTGTGTCAATACATATGTATGTACATTGAGGCGGCTTGCACAAGCAGCCATAAATACCAACATTCGCACAAAATACAAAGGCCAGAGCAGGGAAGTCGATTCCCTCTTCTCCGGCCATTCCAAACTGAAACTCGAAAATGCCCTTACAGTTTCTCGTAGAAATCGCACGCCGAACACGAGATATAAATCCCGCCCGGTACACTGCGTTCGCGGTCTTTCATGCGCTTGACGATACGCGTCGACTTGCCGCACTTGGGACAATCCGTGCTCTTGCTTGTATCCATAACCTTCTTACGGTCTGCGGTTTTTGCAATCTTCGCGCCTACTGCCATGATTCGTTTCTCCTGATCTCTTCAAGGTGTGCGCAGCGCTCCGCCTGATTTCCCGAGCGGATGATTGTGGATGAGATGTTTCAGAAAGCTAAGCCGGGATTCGAAATCCACCCTGGAAGATCTTTTCGCCGCGTCTCTTTTTTCTTTCTCTTCCGTGTGGCTATTTTACAGTAAGGTTGTGCCGGCTGTCTTGCCCGCTGCATGGTAGTGCGCTACTTTGATAGCGCACTACCCGCTGCATGCCCGCGTTGACCGGGTTCCCTCGCCCCTGCTACCGTCATATGTTTGCCTTTCGAGGAGATTCCATCATGCCCGCCATCAAATTTCGCGGCGTCGATTTCATCCAGTACGATTCGCTGCTTACCGAAGAAGAGCGCCTGGTCCGCGACACTACGCGCCAGTTTATTGAAGACAATCTCATCCCCATCATCGAAGAGTGCAACCGCGCGGGCCGCTTTCCGCGCGAACTGGTCAAGCCCATGGCCGATCTTGGCTTCTTCGGCGCGTCACTGCAGGGATACGGTTGCGCCGGCATGGGCAATGTTGAGTACGGACTGGTGACCCAGGAACTCGAACGGGGCGATTCTGGCGTGCGCAGCTTCGTCAGCGTGCAGTCGGCGCTCTGCATGTACCCGATCTATGAATTTGGCAGCGACCAGCAGAAACAAACCTGGCTGCCGCCCATGCAGAAGGGCGAAAAGCTCGGCTGCTTCGGCCTTACGGAACCGGGCTTTGGCTCCAATCCCGGCGGCATGCGCACGCGCGCCCGCAAAGTGGGCGCGGAATATGTTCTCAACGGCGAGAAGATGTGGATCACCTCCGGCACCATCGCCGACGTAGCTATCATCTGGGCCAAGGTGGAGAACGAGGACGACAAGATTCGCGGCTTCCTGGTCGAGAGCGACCGCCCCGGCTTCAAGGCCGACGACATTCACGGAAAGTGGTCACTGCGCGCCTCGGTGACTTCTGGGCTGTCGCTGCAAGACGTTCACATCCCCGAATCGAACCTGCTGCCGAAAAGCGATGGCCTGAAGTCTCCGCTGATGTGCTTGAACCAGGCCCGCTACGGAATCGCGTGGGGTGCGATCGGCGCCGCGATGTCGTGTTACGACTGCGCGCTGCAATATGCCATCTTGCGCAAACAGTGGCGTGATCAGCCCATCGCCTCGCACCAACTCGTGCAGGACAAGCTCACCTGGATGATCAGTGAGATCACCAAAGCGCAACTGCTCGTGCTACAGGTCGGCCGCCTGAAAGATGCAGGCAAGGTTGAGCACCAGCACATCTCGATGGCGAAGCGCAACAATGTCTGGATGGCTCTCGAATGCGCCCGGCTCTCGCGAGACATTCTCGGCGCCAACGGCGTAGCCGACGACTACCCCATCATGCGCCACATGATGAACCTGGAGTCAGTAAAGACCTACGAAGGCACGCACGACGTGCACTCCCTGATCATCGGGCAGAGTGTTACGGGGATTGACGCGTTCTAGGGCAGTAGGTACTGCCGCAGCGACCTCAGGGCGCAGGAGATGGCCGGCCAGTTTCCCATAATGCCCAGAGCCGTAACAACCAGCGTCAGAAGCAGGCACCTTACGTCCCAGACGGTAGGTGACATCAAGATTTCGAGCCGAGACGTGAGAAGAGAACGCCTCAGAAGCGAGCTTTATGTGTTCTGACACCAAAACGATTCTGCGCGATATGGTCGCCTGAAAGGAGTCAAGAAGATTTAGATCCTCTTTGCCGGCATTGCAGAACTTCCTCAGCCCTGCGCACCGTGATGAGTAGACATTCTTCTGCTGTCGATACTCTAGGCCCAAGCGGTCCAGCAACATCCGATGCATCTGAAGGGTCGAGTTAAGGCGAATCTCGCGGTAGAAAAACGCGGAGGTTCTCCGCCAGAACCATCCCATTACTCCTCTTCGCGCCATCCCCCTAAAAACTTGGAGCCGCAGTTTGCCGATGCTGTCTTCAGAGTCCGATAAAACGTCTAGCATCGTTAGAAATGGCACAAGATCACGGATCGCATTTTCAACGCTGACGTTGACGATATCCCCTGGCTGAGGGTCACCATTGACGACAAGACGATGCGGGTACATCATTCCGGACGCCTCTTCCGCCACGAGAAAACTAGCAACATCGCCGCGGAACCGGTTGTATCCCCAAGAGCGCAATCCGAACTGCCAGCCCCACGCCCCGGGCCAGGCGACATTCGCAGCAGCGGGCTCATCGGCTGACAGATGGAATTAGTCCAATACCACGAAATGATGGGGATCAGGATGCGGTGCGCCGGGGAAGTGAAGAGCAATAAACCTCTTCACTTTTGATCGAACATTTTCCACGTAGTCGTAAATCGCGCGTTGCCTTGCGGCCTCCGGTGATCCGTATGTCATACCCCAAAAACGAAGCGTGGGCGATAGCCAGCTGTTAAAAGTAACCTGGCCAAAATATCGACCTTGATGGAGCTTCATCAGTTCGGCTGATACGCCTTCCGTGAAAGTGACGCCAAACATCAGAACTCTCAGCGAAGGCAAGACCTTTTGGACGCCTACGGAGATGTGCTCGATCTCGGGAGGAAGATCGTTTAGAACTGCCGCTTCTCCTGGGAAAAAACCGCCCGCGTTGCGCGTAACGTGTCCAACGTATGACCAGGACACACCCGTTAGGCTTTCCGCGTCCCCGCCGATTCGGCGATCCGGGTCCTGCGAGGTCTTCGGAAACCATCTCCGAAGTAAGCGCCCCATGAGTCCAAGATCTTCGAGAGGATAGAGTCGGATCAGGTTAATCCCAACAAACCTGATCTTGCTGCCCTCAGGTAATCGGGACTCGCTGAACTCACGCTCGGACTGTTCGCGTTGCTGCTTGCGCGTGAACTGAAGGTGAGCACCAATTCCAGCATTGAAGGTTGGAAGCGACTCCGCCACACTCAGAACCGTCTCGGCCCACTTGACGCGAATTCTGTCCCGGAGGCTCTCTGTATTCATGAACGTCGCAGTTAATTTGGTCGCTCCGTTGAGAAATACCCAAACGAAGACTACCCAGTATCCCGACGTTGGACCTGAATAGCAAGGTTCTTGGTTTCAGAATCGGCCTGCGCTCGTTCCTCGGGAGCCATCCTATCGGCACGCTCGTTGATATCAGCCGCAGTGCGTTCGGCAAGGTTCGTAAGCTTCGCCCGGACACGGACTTCCACTTCAGCACGGTGAGCGTCCCACCGCTCTGCTTCCGCTGCCTCACTGGGGAACTTAGGTATTACCATAAGTTTCAACTTCGCTTTTGCCATATGTCGAGTCTAGCTTGTGCTCGGTCTTGCGGAAAGTGAATTTCCTCTCACGCTGTAGGCTTTTCCCGCGGCGGTTCCACTGCCGTAAACTCCTCTGCAAAGCGGCGTGCGTAGTTCTCAAGCAGCGCAGGAATACGCTGCGCATTCTGCGACCGCAGCACCAATCCCGCGTGGTGATGCTTCTTGATGCGCAAGAACACTTCCCGATCGTTATATCCGGAAGTATCAGGATTCTCCTGGCGCGCGAGTGAAAGAATCACTCCTGCGTATTCCTCGCGCACCGGCGGGAGCTTATAAGTCCCATCACCGCCCGCAACCTCGATGCGGGCCCACTCCCGCCATAGGTTGATTCCCGTGGCGGCCTCGACCATTTCGTTGATGTACGCGCCGCCGACACGCGCCGCGCACTCCAGAAAATAGAAATGTCCATCGGCATGTGCTTGAATGAATTCCGCATGGGCCACGCCGCGCACCAGTCCCAGCGCCGCAATCAGATCGCGATTGATCCGCCGCAAGCCGGTGTCCTCGTCGCTTCCGCGCGGTATGGTGAATGTGGTGAAGACTCCGCCGCCTTGCGCGACATTCATGGGTGGCTTGCCATATTTGCTGACGTTGGCGAAGACTACTTCGTTCTCTGAAACCACCGAATCGACGTGGTAGACCTGGCCGGGAAGGAATTTTTCCAGCAGGAAAGAGGACTGCTTATCTCCGAGTTGCTCCAGCAACGGCCACAGTTCCTCGGCGGCGTGAATCTTTTTAATCCCGATCGCTGACGCTTCCTGCCGCGGCTTCAGCACCCACGGACCCGGCACATGTTCGAGGTAATAGCGGATGTCACCGTGGTTCACGACCGGCACGAAATCCGGCACGCGCACATGCCGATCAAGCGCCCGCATGCGCATCGCCAGCTTGTCGCGGAAATAGCGCATTGTGGTCAGCCCCATCCCGGGCACGCGGAGATGTTCGCGAAGGGTGGCTGCGGTTTCCATATCAAATTCATCCAGAGCTACAACCCGATCGATCTTCCGCGTGCGGGCCAGATGAGTGACCGCCTTCACAATGTCTGCAAGAGGAATTTCTTCCGGAAGGTAGAAAATGTCATCCAGAACGTCGCGCGGCCAATCGGCATCCCGCAATTTCTCCGCCGTTACCAGCAGCACGCGGCAACCTTGGCGCTTGCACTCGCGCATGAACTCCTGGCCTTTCTCGTAGGTCGTGATGCACAGAAAGGTGAGTGGGCGCGACTCCGGCATCGTGTTCATCGCTGGCAGGCTGCGAGGATATCACGATCCGCACCGGGGCCGCGGATCGATTATTTTAATTGTCCCAAACCGCTCTTGCCCACTCCCGGATGGCGCGCGAGCCGGCTTATGACTGCGCTGCTTTGATAAACTGTGTGGCGTGCCCAACACGACAGAACGCCGCACAAACGCCGCGCCCTGGTGGGGACTTCTGTTTGCCCTCTGTGCCATAGGTTGCAATGCCGGATTCTTTGTTCATATTCCCCTACAGGGCGCGATTGTGTGGCTGAGCCTGTTGTTCGCCGCCGTGGCGCTGATATTTCTTGTAGCCGGATTGTGGAGATCCTATGGACAAGCCCACCTTTATGGCGGCAAACTCCTCAGCGTTGTGCTCGCCATAATTGCCCTGGTTCCCATCGGACTCTCCGTCCTCGGTTTCGTTGTCACCCATAAACTGCCCAGCGCCTCCGATGCGCCGCAGGTCGGGCAAAAGGTTCCGGACTTTACCCTCCCCGATACTTCTGGGAAGCCGGTGTCACTGGACCAACTTCTCGCCTCCGCTTCGTCCGGATTGCCCGCTCCTAAGGCGGTATTGCTGATTTTCTATCGCGGCTTCTGGTGACCCTTTTGCAACCTCGAGTTACGAGGCGTCGAAAAACGGCTGGCGGATTTTGCAGCTGCCGGCGTGCGCCCGGTGGCGATCAGCGTTGATTCACCCGAGGTGTCGAGCAATCTCGCCAATAAGGCGGGGTACAGCTTCCCGATTCTCTCCGATCCCGACGCTGCGGTGATTCGCCGCTACCACATACTGCACCCAGCGGGCGGGCCGGACGAGCACGATATCGCGCGGCCAGCTGAGTTTCTGGTCGACTCGACGAAGACCGTTCGCTGGGTCAACTTCACCGAAGACGTCCGCGTGCGCGCCCGCGCCGACGATATGCTGGCGGCCGCCCGACGGCTTCGCTAGGCTCTGGGGAGCAGACTGGATCGAAGGATGAACCCCCGCGACGGCGATTGAGGGACGACTCGGAAACCTCGGGGATGTTTCCCGCGCAACCAGCCATAGAAACGGAAATTCTTTTCACTTCACCCTGCGATTGGGTTATATTCTCAAGCCGGCTGAAAAAGCCGGTTCATGCGCTTGGCTCGGAGGTTCTTATGGCAACGCAAACTCGTCCAGAAGGCAAGGCTCGCAGTTTCGGGGAAAACATTGAGAGCGATCTGGCATCGCGGTTTCTGCGCGTGGTGGAAGTAGCCGCGATCGCCTCGGCCCACACCATGGGTCAGGGCGAACGCAAGCTCTCTGACCAGGTGGCCACCGAAGCGATGCGCCGCACTATGGAAGCGATCCCCATGCGCGGCACTATCGTGATCGGCGAGGGAGAGCGCGACGAGGCTCCCATGTTGTACATTGGTGAAAAAGTCGGCGCCGAGTTTCCCGATGGAAGCGACGTTCCCGAGGTTGATATCGCAGTCGATCCGCTTGAAGGCACCAATCTCTGCGCTACCGGCGCCCCGGGAGCGATCACTGTGCTCGCTGCCTCCGAACGTGGAGGTCTGCTCAATGCTCCCGACTGCTACATGGAAAAAATCGTAGTCGGTCCCACGTGCAAGAACGCCGTTGAACTCGACGCACCTGTCGCCGACAACTTGAAAAACATTGCGAAGCGACTGGAGCGCGACGTGGAAGATCTCGTCGTGATCGTGCTTGACCGGCCGCGTCACGAAAAGCTGATTGCCGATATCCGCGCGGCCGGCGCCCGCATCCGCTTGATTGGCGATGGCGATTTATCTGCGGGCATCGCCGCCGCTGTGATCGGGACCGGCGTACACGCTGTTATGGGATCTGGCGGCGCACCCGAAGGCGTGATTACCGCTGCCGCCATCCGCTGCCTGAATGGTTACATGCTCGGCCGCCTGGTCGTGAAACCGGACCAGGAAGAGCGTCTCAGCCGCATGGGCGTCAAGGATAAAGACAGAATCTATGAGGCCGAAGACCTCGCCCCCGGCAAGCAACTCATCTTCGCCGCCACTGGCGTCACCGACGGGGCGCTGCTCAAAGGCGTCCGCTTCTTTGGAGAAGGCACGCGGACATCGACGGTGATCCTTACTCATCAAACCGGTAAAGTGCGATTCATCGAGAGCATCCACTTGGAGAAAGGACCGGATGTTAAGGTGAGGTTCGCCTGAGTTGACGGCTGCCCATTATCCATCTAGACTAATAATCTAGGTGGTATTATGAAAACTGTCGGCCTGTTTGAAGCCAAGCAGAAGCTCTCAGAACTCGTCGAGCGCGCCAGCGAAGGCGAGCAAATCGGGATCACCCGTCGCGGCAAGCTGTCGGCTATACTCGTGCCCGCGCGTAAGACAGTCAACTTGGAAGAAGTGTTCGCCGACATTGAGCGAATCCGCAAGCGCGCCAAGCCGCTGCCTAAGGGCATGACGATCAAGGATATGATCGAAGAGGGCCGGAGGTGAAGCGTTTTGTGCTGGATGCGTCTGTCGCTCTAGCATGGTTTCTGGACCGCCCGACTGCTCCCTACGCCGATCACGTCAGGCAGCTGTTGCTTCGTGGTGACCGGGCAGTCGTTCCCGGGCTTTGGCAACTCGAGATCGCAAATGGATTTATCGTCGCCGAGCGCCGTGGCGTGCATACCCCTTCCGACACTGTCGAAGCCTTAAGAAACCTCGACCTCGTAATCGCCCAAGCCATCGAGAATAGTCGGGATGATGTTTCAATACGGCGCGCCTTGCAGACCGCTCGAGAATTTAGGCTTACGGCCTACGACGCCGTTTATCTCGAAACCGCGCTTCATCAAGATTTGCCGCTAGCGACGCTTGATCGGCAACTGGTAGCAGCCGCATCCAAGGCCGGAGTGGAAGTCCTTTCCTGACTAGATTTCTCTGACCGCAACCTTCCTATTTGAACTCCTTCTTCACTTCCTCCGGCACCTTTGGTTCGGGCGGGAAGTCCTGCGAGAATCCCTTGAACAGGCTGAAAGTCACCTCGGCGCGGCGCGTTCCGTCGTGAATAGCGATCTTGTGAGGTTTGCCGCTCTCGTAGCCCTCCCATAGGGATACGCCGGCGTATGCGCCATCTTTGCGCAGGATGTAGTACGTCATATCGATAAAGCGCAGCTTGTTCATATCGTCATTGTAGTTTCGGACGATGCGCTTGAGGGCGTCGATTCCCGCTTCCCGTGGGGACATTCCGTGGCGCATGTTTTCGACGATGGTGTGCGCTCCGGCAACCTTGATATTTTCTTCACCACTACCGGTCGCTCCGGCCGAACCCACATCCTGATCCGTGTAGCAACCTGCGCCGATGATCGGCGAATCCCCACAGCGTCCCGGGAGCTTGAAGTCTAATCCGCTGGTCGTCGTGCAGCCGGAGATTTCTCCTTTCTCGTTCAGCGCAGAGCAGTGAATCGTGCCCGTCTGTGGGAACAGCACCGTGTGGACCGCGTCGCGGCGCAACTCGGGCGCAATGCCCAACTCCGCCGCATGCTCTTCCAGCCGGCGGTAGCGTTCCTGCCATAACTCCGATTGCGGCTTGTCACTCGGCTTCGCATCTGGAGGCTGCCAGTGCGGATCGGCAATGCCGGGCCCCCACCAGTCGTTGGTCGAGTGGAACTCCTTCCACAGCAGCCAGACTTTGCGGGAGTGATCGGTCAGCAGGTTCTCGCGCGGAAAGCCGACGGCCACGGCAAAGCGCTCTGCGCCTTCGCCGACCAGCATGACGTGGCCGGTGTGTTCCATTACGGCCTTTGAAACGAGCGAGACATTCTTAATATTGCGCACGGCGCCGACAGAGCCGGCGCGCCGCGTAGGCCCATGCATGCAGCAGGCATCGAGTTCGACCACTCCCTCTTCGTTTGGGATTCCGCCGAGGCCGACGCTGGTGTCGTTGGGGTCATCTTCCGGGCCTTTAACCACGCGCAGCGCGGCGTCGAGCGTGTCTCCACCGCCTTTGAGAAAGATGAATGCATCGTCGAGATAGTTGAACCCGTTATTCGCGCAGATGATGATGGGGCGCTTGTGCGATGCGGTTTGCGCATCGTCAGCTTGGGCTCGCGCTCCTATGCCGCTGGCAACGGCTCCGAGGACGGAAGACTTTACGAAATCACGGCGTGTGAATGACATGAGTTCCCCCTGCTTGGTGCGAAAGCGGGAAGCATATCACGTCGGGAAGAACGCTTTCACCACCGAGACTCAAAGGGAACAAGAGAGAATCTGAGATTTTCTCTTTGTCTGCCGGCATCCGCGAATCGAGCTCCGCTCGAATGGACAGCCGAGGGCGGCTGTCCCCACATTGCTGCGCCCTTAATTGTTGATTGTTTTGGGATTTTGCGGCGCGGCTAAAGCCGCGCCCTTTCAAGGCACAAGCCGCGAGAATATGGACATACGCTATAGCAAATCAACCGCTGGCGAGTCCCCGATAGCGTCCTACCAAGCCTTCTCGCCGGCTGACTGAGGGATTCGGCGGCGCTTGCGTGACCGAGCGCACATTGTTGTTTTGCTCAGAGCGGAAGCGGAGCAACGCAGCGATGTTGCCGACGCTGTCGAAATCGGGATCATCCTTGACGTAGAAAAGTTCGATGTTGCGACGGATTACCCAGGGCAGAATTGCTTCGGACACGTCCACGACTTGGCGCGTCTCGCGGCCGCAGACTGGGCAAATGCTTACCAAGTGCGCGTCAAGGTGGCCGCAGCCGGCGCATTCGACCGCCTGGGAGTGATAGTTTTGGCCGATCAGCAGGGTCAGCACTTCGCCGGACTCAATAGAGTGAAGCACGCGGCGCAATCCGGTGACGCCGCGCCCGTTGCTGCGCGCCTGGCTGATGGTTTCGCGGAGGATTTCGTTGCAGCGCCTCTCTTGAGACTCGGCGAAAATGCGTTCGGCTTGCGTGCGGACTTCCTCGGTGCTCACGTGAGCGACCTCTGCATTAAAGCGGCCGAGTAATTTCTGCGAGGCGTAGGAGTGCAGTTGGGCTTCGATTTGCGGCCAGTGCGTTTCCTGGCAGCCGAAAATCCACTTCTCAAACATACCTTTTTCAAGCGCGTCTTTAATGAAGTCGGCGACGAATTTGTAGTGATGAAGTGCCTCATCTTCGATGCGGCGCTGGGCATGGCCTCCGTCGTATCCGGCGAAGCCATCGCCGCGGCCACGACGCGAGAGGGGATGAAAAAACCCTTCGCGTTCCGCTAACTCGCCAAGGCGCAGATCGAACAGGCGCGCCCGGTGGCGATCGACCAGGACGATGCCGAGGCTAGGGAACGCTCCCAGGAGTTGTGCAAGGGGTTTCAAATGGAAGTGCCGGTTGACGAGAAGTTGTGTGCTGCTCAGTTGCGCGGGCAGGTCATACTCGCGCCAGAAGTTCTGCGCTGAGCAGGCGAAGACAGCCTTGGCGTGGACGCCGTTGCCGCGAAACTCGTGCGAGAGGCGCACGATGCGCTCGAGGTCGGCGCGCGCCGAATCGGATTTTCCCTTGCTCTCCAACTGGCGCAAGGCTTCGCGCGCCAGATCTTTGGTAAGGATGGTTTCTTCCTTGTGAGCTTTGTTGCGAGGTGTGGCGGGTTGAAAGTAAAAACTAAGAGCGCAAGATGCCTGATCTTCAAATTGTGCCAGTTCGGTGATTTGTTCTCGAGTAATCATTCGCGATCACCCCTTTCGTTTGGAATTGGATTTACGCGATCCCGTTCCGCAGTCCAGTCGACGCGAGCCGCCCTTTGAATTGGCGGACGAAGGTAGGCGACCGTCGCAGGTGATCGCGCGCGGCAGAAATGGAGTTCAAAACGCGCTCGGGCGAAGCGCCAGTGATAGCGGAGATTTCGTCGATGCCAAAGCCTTCGATCGCGTGCAGGATGAAAGCCTCGCGGTGGGCCGGCACGATGTCGCGCAGGGCGGAGGCGATGAGGCGCATCATTTCGTCCGAACCCACGATCTGCTCGGGCGTGGATACGCGGTCGTCAGCGATGATGGTTTCTTCGGTAATCGACTCGTCGGGCTGGTGAAATTGCAGTCCGGGCTCGTCGCTGGCTTTGACGTTCTGTTTGCGGGCGGAGTCTTCGAGGTGCACCGCGCCGCCGTTGCTTTCATCGGGACGGGAGAGTTGATCGAGCGCCTGCATGGCCAATTTATAGAGCCACGGCTCGAGCGCAAGGCGCTCAGGTTTTTCCTGACCGTCTGTTCCCGGGCCATCGGCCAGCGCGGAGGCGATGGTTTCGTCGATCACTTCTTCCTTGCTGATGGAGTCGGGCACAACCAGGTCGGAGGTTTCCCGGAAATAGATTTCGCGCTCCACGAAGCGCTCCAGGCGGGAGAGATTCACGTTGACGTACGAGCGGACGTCGTCGGCAGAAACGGTTGCGGGAAAAACTGCGGCCAGAGTCTGCTCGAAGGGAATCGAACTATTGCGGCGCGCCGAGGAATCGTTCTGCCGGCGCGGCCACTTATGAGTGGAGCGCAGCAATTCCTTATGCTTGTTGACCTGTTGCAGCAGATCGTCGAAGGCGTTCTTGACCGCAACTGCAGCGGTGGGAGCTTTGGCCTGGACCGCCATCTGTCCCGATGGCAGGCGGAGGTTAAGCGAAACGCTGGTTCCCTCGCGTACAGAGATTTCTTCCACCATGCCTTTCAGATGAACGAGTTCAGGGCGGAAAACTTGCAGCCGCTTCCGCAGTTTTTCGATGTGATGTTGAATATCTTTTTCTACGGCGGGAGTCTTATGAAGCCGATAACTGACGTGGACGTTCATGAGCACCTCAAGCTTGCAAACGAATGGCGCAAACCAGTGCTTTCTAAGGCGATTGTACACCCGGCCATGAGGTGGAAAAGATCGATTCGCAGGGATGATTTCGGCGGACCGCGCTTTTGGGAGCGTTCGCGACATTGGGGGGGTAAATCAGGCTTATTTGCAGCACGGGGCGGTGACGGATATATTCATGCACTATGAAGAAGGCAACGCTATTAATTACGCTGCTCTTGTCTCTAGTCGCCCTGGGCCGCGGTCAGGCTCCGGAAAAGCAAGGTTCCTCGTCGAAGTCCTCGTCCCAGGAAGTTGACGCTGCCTATGCCGAAGCGCACGCGCTGTACATCGATCTGCATCAAAATCCCGAACTCTCTTCGCACGAGACGCAGACGGCGGCCAAGTTGGCGAGCCGGCTGAAAACCCTTGGGTACGAGGTCACGGAACATGTGGGCGGCACCGGCATTGTTGCTGTCATGAAGAATGGGGCGGGCCCAACGGTGATGCTTAGGACCGAGCTTGACGCGCTGCCGGTGGAAGAGAAGACTGGGCTATCGTACGCCAGCACAGTTCACGCGAAAGATGACGCCGGGCGCGATGTCCCGGTGATGCACGCTTGCGGACACGATCTGCACATGGCGTCGATCCTGGGTACGGCCACGATTATGGCCCACAGCAAAGATTCGTGGCACGGGACGCTCATGCTGATTGGCCAGCCCGCCGAGGAGACGATCAGTGGCGCAAAGAGAATGCTCGACGACGGTTTTCTAACGCGCTTTCCCAAGCCCGACGTGGCCGTGGCGCTGCATGTGGGGAACTTGCTTCCGGCGGGACAAGTGGGGATTGTGCCGGGCGTCTACAACACAAATGCGGATTCACTGAAGATCACAATTTATGGTAAAGGCGGGCACGGTTCTGCGCCGCACACAGCGATCGATCCCATTGTGATCGCCGCTCGAACCATTCTGGCTTTGCAGACAATTGCATCCCGCGAAGTGAAGCCCGGCGCAATGGCTGTGGTAACGGTGGGCTACATTCAGGCCGGTACGAAGAACAATATTATTCCGGATCACGCTGAGCTGGGACTGACGGTGCGGACCAACAAGCCCGAAGTGCGGAGGCAAGTGTTGGCGGCGATTGATCGGATCACAAAGGCCGAGGCCGAGGCGGCAGGCGCACCGCGTCAACCCTCGATTGAACACTATGAGGGTACGGACCTGGTGTTCAACGATCCTGGCTTGGCGCTGCGGCTCAAGGGAGTGCTGCAGGTGGCGCTGGGCAAAGACAACGTTGTGATGGAGGAGCCGATCACTGCCTCCGAGGATTTTTCCTACTTTACGGAGCAGGGAATTCCAGGTTTTTATTTCAGCCTCGGCGGGGCGGACCCGGAAAAACTAGCGCAGGCGAAGGCGGCAGGGACGACGCTGCCTTCGAATCACTCTCCGCTTTTTGCGCCCGATGTAGATCCTGCGCTGCACACCGGGATTAAAGCGGAAGTAGCTGTATTGCGGAATCTGCTGAGTGGATCGGCGGAGGAATTGCGCAAGGCGATCGCTAGGAACGCAGCGGCGGAATAGGGGCGGCTAAACATGGGTCGGCTAAACTTGGGCGGGCTGAAAAATTCCTTCCAATATAAGAACCTCCTCAAGTTCGGATTTGACGTTGCCTTAAGTCGCTGCCAGCTTCTCAGCGGGGATTCTGCTAGCCGTGGACTTGTTGATCGGTCGATTATTATTTCGCCGCTCCACGCAATAGCCGAGATCGGCGCGAACATAAGGAAACTGCTTTCCACAATCGAGGCACACTTCATAGGTCCATCCCGAAAGGGTGAATGGCCGACTGAGTGTGCGGTGCCAGCACCCAAAGACGAACTCAAAGGCTTGTAGCAATTTCTGCCTCACATTTCATCTGTATGCAATTCGCTCGCCCATCGCAGATCCAGAATCCGATTCTTTTATCTCCCTGCTGACGGATCTCCCAATCCGCACGGAAGGCTGGATCGCGCGTCCCGGCAGCGATACCGGAGGTTTCCACAAACGGAATCCTAGTTCTGACTCTTGGCCCTAGACGTGACCCTACGCAGGACGAACTCCTGTGCCAGGTTCGCGACCGCGCGCTGGCCGGTATTGATAAAGAAGTTCCCCAATAGCAGCCCCAGACCACGATTCGACGGCGGATAATAGGCGTTCGCGATCGCAGCGGAGGCCAGATCGCCACCCATGGTTGAGTAGTTCGGCTGCCATCGTCCGTTGTCTCCCCTGGAGATGAATGGGCTGGTGAGTGCGTGGACCGCGCGGGATTTCGATGTGCCCGTGCCCTGGTAGAAGTAGCGGGGGTCCTGGTGGAGAAGAGACGGCAGGATGGCGCCTCCGACCATTATGTCTGTTAAGCCGTCGGCGTAGATGGCGCCGTAGCGCTCACCATAACCCTTTGCGCCCTGGCTGTAGTTGGGGACGTCCCCCGCCTGGTCGATGCCGGCCAGCGCGGCCACTCCGATGATCGTAACGGGATCGAAGGAAACCTTGAGGGCGAGTTGGAACTTCATCTTCGCCGTAAGCGGAGCTGCGTCGCGATCATAGGCGACGTAGAAATTAGGGATGATTCCGAAAATGCGTTGTTGCTCCTCGACCTTGAGCTGCTGGGCGGCGATTTCCTTGGAGGACCCAGGCGGAGAAGCCACAGTGATTGAAGTAAGCGCCTGTGCAATACGAAGCTTGCTGCCCGTCAAGATTTCATACTGGCCGGGCTTGAGGATGACGGGGGGTGAAGTCCAGCTTGCAAATCCCCCGGCGCTGACGGTGACGTGGTAGGTTCCTGGCTCGACGGCGTTGAACTCAAAGAATCCGTTGTCGTTCGTCACGACCGGGCGGGGATCTTCAGGGCTTTCGAGAGCCACTGTGGCGCCGGGAACGGTGTCGCCGTTCACATCCGTTACCGTGCCGACAATAATTCCGGTCTGCGGCTTAGGCGCATCAGGCAACAGATTCGGTTGAAGCTGAGCCCTGGAAGTCCTTGATCCGCAAAGGCAGACCAGCAATGCAAATACACGCCACTTCATCGCGCCTCTCCTGTGGATGACTAAAACCTTCGACATGCGTCTTGGCTAATGCCAAGCAAGCGACCGACCAAGGCCGGTGCTATGGGATGTGCTTGTAAATCGCTGAATTTAATGGGAAGAGAAATCGGGCAAAGGCTGGTGTGTCGAGACATGTCGAGATAGAATCTCGACACTTGTGACAGTTATTCGACGCCGCTGATGAAGCGGCTTCCGGAAAGCCAAACTGGTTCCGGGCACATTGTTAGCGACTCGGAACCCGTCCCAGCGATTCGTTCAGATTCGCTACTGACTAAGCCTGCCTGCGGGACACCAGCTCACAAGTCCGGAAGCCCCCTCAATCTTCACGCGTGTCGCGGGCGCGATAGACCTCACCCTGAGACGCTTTTCCCTTGACACCGTCCGGGGCGTTCTCCTATGGTAGGCACATGATTAGAGCGGCTCATCGCCATCACCATCATCACGCGCACAACGCGTCGGCGGAGGTGTTTGGCTGAGCTAGCGTAACACCTCAGAGATTTAAGCCCGCTGACGCCAACCAGGCTCAGCGGGCTTTTTGTTTTTCGGACAAACAATATTCGGGCAATCGCCGGAAAGGGATTTATGGAACTGGAAATAGATTTCAACAAAATGCAAGGCCTGGCGCCGGCCATTGTGCAGGATGCGGCAAACGGTGAAGTGCTGATGCTGGGCTTCATGAATCGCGAAGCCTGGCAGAATACATCCTCAAGCGGCTACGTCACATTTTTCAGCCGTACGCGCAGCCAACTCTGGACCAAGGGAGAAACCTCGGGCAACCGGCTGAAGTTGGTGAGTGCCTTCACCGATTGCGACCGGGATACGCTTCTGCTCCAGGTCGAGGTCGAAGGGGCGGGCGTGGTCTGCCACGAGGGCACGCGCTCCTGCTTTACCAAGCCGCTTGTCCTGGACGGTCGAGCACCGAAGAGCGCGAACCGCAAGATGTTAGAAGAAGAGAAGAAATGCACTCCGGCGGTGCGATCGTGAAGATCCGGCTTGGAATTCCGAAAGGCAGTTTACAAGAAGCGACGATGAACCTGTTCGCTCGTGCCGGTCTTCCAATCTTTATCACCGACCGCTCCTACTTCGCGACCACTGGAGACGCTGAGGTGGAGTGCATGCTGATTCGCGCTCAGGAAATGGCCCGCTACGTGGAGCATGGCGTACTCGACGCTGGGCTGACTGGGTTGGACTGGGTGGTCGAGAGCGGACTCGAAGTGATGACGGTTTCCGATCTCATTTACGCCAAGCAAAGCCGCGGTAAAGTCCGATGGGTGCTGGCTGTGCCTGAAACATCGCCGTATCAGCGTGCTGAAGATCTCGAAAATCTGATCGTTGCGACCGAACTGGTGAACGTGACTCGAAAATATTTTGAAAGCCACAACGTTGCCGTGAAGGTGGAGTTTTCGTGGGGCGCGACGGAAGTGAAGCCTCCAATGCTGGCGGATGCGATTGTCGAGGTCACAGAAACCGGCAGTTCTCTGAAAGCGAATCGTCTGCGCATCATTGATACCGTGCTTGATTCGAATACGCAGATCATCGCCAACAAGACGGCGTGGCGCGATTCGGAGAAACGACGCAAGATCGAGAACCTGGCCCTGATGTTGCGCGGGGCGATGGATGCCCGCGACCGCGTCGGACTGATGCTGAACGTGCGCAAAAAAGATCTGGCAGCGGTCCTCGCCGTTTTGCCTGCGCTCAAGCGGCCAACCATCTCGCCTCTCAGTGATGAGGATTGGCTGGCGGTGAACACGGTGATCGAAGAATCCCTGGCGTGGCAGATTATCCCGCGGCTGAAGGAAGCCAATGGGCAGGGAATTGTCGAGTATCCACTCAACAAGGTGGTCCTGTGATGCGCATTCTTTCGGGCACTGCGGCTGTAGCGAGGGTGCACAAAATCGCAGCCCGAGCCTCGCACTATTTGGAAGTGGAACCTGCCGTAAAACGAATTATCGCCGATGTTCGAGACCACGGCGACCGCGCCCTCCTCAAGTATGCAGAGCGCTGGGATGGGCTGCGCCCGGGAATGCCGTTGCGAGTTTCAGAAGAGGCGATGCAAACCGCGTGGAAATCCGCCAGGTTCGATCTCAAGCGCGCTTTGCGGGCTGCAGCAGCAAATATCCGGTCCTTCTGCGAAATGCAGAAACCGATTGCATGGACGCGTTCGCGAAAAGGCATCTCGGTGGGACAGCTCGTGCGACCGCTGAATTCGGTTGGATGTTACGTTCCGGGTGGACGATATCCGCTGATTTCAACTCTGCTAATGACTGTGATCCCGGCTCAAGTCGCAGGAGTGGAAAATATTCGCGTAGTCTCGCCTCAGCCGCAAGCAGACGTGCTGGCAGCTGCGGCGATGCTTGGAATCCGCGAACTCTATTGCGTCGGTGGCGCACAGGCCATCGCCGCACTCGCCTACGGAACTGAGAGCATTCCGCGCGTGGATAAGATCGTCGGTCCCGGCAACCTTTATGTAACTTCCGCAAAGAAACTGGTCGCCTTCGATTGCTCAATCGACTTTTTGGCCGGTCCAACGGAAATACTTGTTGTCAGTGACACTGGCTCGCCTGAACTCATCGCCGCGGACTTAGTCGCGCAAGCAGAGCACGATCCGGAAGCGCTCGCGGTTTTTATTACTACTCGTCGCGACCTGGCGAGCCGTGTGGCCAAATACGTGAGCGAGTTTAGCCGCGAGAACGCCGTGGCGCTCCGATCACTGCGGCGCAATGGCGTGATTCTCGTTTCCACCTCGTGCCGGCAGAGCTTCGACTGGGCCAATCAGATCGCGCCTGAACACCTCACGATTGATTGCAACGACGTCGCACTGGTTCAAAACGCCGGTTCGGTTTTCATCGGGGACTACTCAGCGCAGGCAGCGGGCGACTATGCTTCTGGTCCCAATCACGTGTTGCCAACGGGCCATGCTGCGCGGTTCCGGGGAGGGCTCAGCGTCCTGGATTTTATAAAGCTCATCAGCATCCAGAAACTTTCGAGACCCGGCTTGCAGCGAATTGCTCCAGTCGTTGAGTTGCTGGCGGATGCCGAGGGATTGTGCGCCCATGCGGATTCGATTCGACGCCGGATTCCTGATGCGAGGTGTTCCTGATGGGTGGGGCCACGCTTGAGGCTCGAGAGTCCGTTCGCAATCTGCCGACTTACCGTCCGCCGTTGGGTGGGCGCAAGGGCATGCGCCTCGACTTCAACGAAAATACAGTCGGATGCTCGCCGCAGGTGCTGGTGCGATTGCGTACGCTCTCTGCGGAAGAGGTTGCGCGCTATCCCGAGCGCGAACCCGTGGAAGAGGTCGTAGCCGCTCAACTCGGCATCAAGGCCGACGAATTGTTGTTGACGAACGGTGTGGATGAAGCCATCCACCTGCTTTGCGAAACATTTCTGGAGCCGGGGGATGAAACGCTGATTGTTGTGCCGACGTTCGCCATGTACGAAATTTCGGCAGGGGCGACGGGCGCGCGCGTCATCGCCATTCCTGCTGGAGAAGATTTTCGATTCCCGACTGCGGATCTGCTTTCCCGCATAACGCCGCGCACGCGCCTGATCGCGATTGCCAATCCGAACAATCCGACGGGCGCTGTGGCAGCGGCGGCAGACTTGGTCGAAATTGCGCGGTGCGCCGAGCAGTCGGCGATTCTAGTAGATGAAGCCTATTTCGAGTTCTACGGGAAGACGTTGCTGCCGCGATGGTGCGATCAGCCGAATCTATTCATCGCCCGGACGTTTTCGAAGGCTTACGGTATGGCAGGACTTCGCATCGGCGTGCTTGCAGGAAATGCCGCGCACATTTCTCAGGTGCGGCGTGTCTGTTCTCCGTACAACGTAAATGGTGTGGCGCTTGCCTGCCTTCCCGCGGCGCTGCAAGACCAGGACTACATTCGTAAGTACATTGACCAGGTTCGTCAGGGACGCGAAGAACTGCAAAATGAGTTCGGCGAACGAGGAATTCGTTATTGGTCGAGTCAGGCCAATTTTGTGCTGGCGCATTTTGGCCGATTGAACAATGCATTCATCCGGTCGATGCGAGGCCGCGGCATCCTGGTGCGCGACCGTTCTCGCGACCACGGTTGTGAAGGCTGCGTGCGCATCACCGTCGGAACCGCTGAGCAAACATCACTGTTGCTCCAATCACTCCGCCAGACCCTGGAGGAAATTGATGCAGAAAAGGCAGCCACAAAATGAGGAAAGCCACCATTCAGCGTACGACGAAGGAAACCAAAATCCGCGCCGTCTTGGTGATTGAAGGACGCGGACGCTACGACGTTTCCACTGGAATCCGTTTCTTCGATCACATGCTCGAGCTCTTTGCCCATCACGGCGGCTTCGATCTGCAACTCAACGCCAAGGGCGACCTCGATGTCGATCAGCACCATACCGTCGAGGACGTAGGCATCGTGCTCGGCCAGCTTTTCGACAAGGCTCTGGGCGCCAAGCGCGGGATTCTGCGGGCCGGCTATTTTGTGATGCCCATGGACGAAACGCTCGGCCTGGCCGCTGTCGATTTTTCCGGCCGCACGGCCACTGTCGTCGACACCAAGGTTCGCGCACGGTTGGTGGGCGACTTGCAGGCGGAACTGGTGCACGATTTCTTCGATGGTTTTTCTCGCGGGGCTCGCGCCAGTGTGCACGCTCGCGTGCTCTACGGACGATCCAGCCATCACAAGATTGAGTCGCTGTTCAAGGCATTTGCGCGAGCTTTGCGCGCTGCCTGCTGGCTCGATCGCCGCATGGCAAACCTTCTTCCCAGTACAAAGGGATTGCTCTGATGATCGCACTCGTCGATTATCGCGCCGGGAATCTCAGCTCGGTGAAGAAAGCGCTGGACCATCTGAACGTGGATGCCGCCATAACGAGCGATCCGGAAGTGGTTGCGCGGGCAGACAAAATTATTCTGCCCGGCGTGGGCCATTTTTCGGCAACCGCTGTCCTGGAGGAGACGGGCCTTCGCAGTGCGATCGTAGAGAGCGTGAAACGAGGCGTTCCATTCCTGGGCATCTGCGTAGGAATGCAGTGGATGTTCGACTCCAGCGAGGAAGCGCCGGAGACTCCAGGCCTGGGACTGTTTCCCGGAGGATGCGAACGTTTTCCCGAAAGCGTGAAGTCACCGCACGTGGGGTGGAATACGCTGGTCTGCGACGATCGGTCACGTTTGTTTCGTGGAATCTCTACCGGTTCGTTCGTGTACTTTACTCATTCCTACCGAGCGCCGTTGGAAGAAGCAACGGTGGCGCGATGTGAGTACGGAGGCGAATTCTCGGCGGCTGTAGAGAAGGATTGCTTGTTCGGTGTGCAATTTCATCCGGAAAAATCTGGAGCAACTGGTTTGAAACTTCTACAGAATTTCTGCGGGCTCTGACTTCTGCGCCTCTTGACTACGATTCCATGCTGACGAAACGAATTATCGCGTGCCTGGACGTAAAGGACGGACGGGTCGTGAAGGGCGTGCAATTTCAGCAACTGCGCGACGCCGGCGACCCAGCCGAACTGGCCGCTGCTCACAGCGAAGCGGGCGCGGACGAAGTGGTATTGCTCGACATTTCTGCGACTCACGAGGCGCGGGCTACTCTGTGCGACACGGTGCGCAGAACGGCGCGAGAGTTGTTCATTCCATTCACGGTCGGAGGCGGGATCCGCTCACTCCAGGAAGCCATGGCCGTCTTCGATGCGGGCGCCGACAAAATCAGCGTAAACTCCGCCGCGCTGGCCAATCCAACTCTGATTACGCAGATCGCAGGGCGATATGGTTCGCAAGCGGTGATCGTGGCCATTGACGCCAAGCGCATTCACCTCAATCTCAATACCGACGGAGATGCAAGAGATGGAGATGCAAGAGATGGAGATGCAAGAGATGGCGCTGCAAGATTTGAAGCGTACGTGAGCGGCGGCAGAAAACCGACTGGCCGTGACGCCGTGGCTTGGGCACGCGAGGCGGAAGATCGCGGCGCGGGCGAGGTTTTACTCACTTCCATGGATCGCGATGGCACGGGCGCCGGCTTCGATTGCGACTTGACCCTCGCCGTCTCTCAGGCCGTGCGCATACCCGTGATTGCATCCGGCGGCGGAGGCGATACTCAGAGTTTTGTCGATGTTTTTCATCGCGGAGGAGCCGACGCTGCTCTCGCCGCTTCCATTTTTCACTTCGGCCTTCGCCATCTCGCCGACCTTAAACGCGAACTGCAAAGCGCGGGGATTCCCATGAGGTGGCCATGCTAATTCCCTCCATCGATCTCATGGACGGCAAGATCGTCCAACTGGTGCAAGGCGAACGCAAGGCACTGGAGTTCGACGATTTCGAAGGGTGGATCACACGCTTTTCATCTCAGCCGCTGGTCCAACTCATCGATCTGAATGCCGCCATCGGTACGGGCAACAATCGCGCGCTCGTGCGGGAACTTGGCAAGCGTCTTCCTTGTCAAGTCGGCGGAGGAATTCGCAGCATCCATGCCGCGAAAGAGATGCTGGATACAGGCGCCCTGCGAGTGATTCTCGGGTCCGCGCTTATTCGCGACGGCCGGCCCGACCCTGCATTTGCGAAAGAGATTGCCGGAACTGTCGGTCCAGACAAATTAGTTTTTGCGATCGATTCCCGGCAGGACCGGGTCGCCATCGGGGGCTGGCGTGAACTCACAAGCATTACTCCGCTGGAAATGATCACATCCCTGGAGCCATTTTGTGGAGCGTTTCTCTACACGCACATCGACACCGAAGGCCTCATGCAAGGTATTCCGGTGGAAACGGTGCGTCGACTGCGAAATTCCACCACGAAGCAGTTGATTGTCGCCGGTGGCATCGCCACCTCCGAGCAAGTCGATCGGCTTGATGCTATGAAAATTGATGCTGTGGTCGGAATGGCGATCTACACGGGAAGAATGAAGCTGAGCAATTCCTCTCCTGCGTTACGCCCTCATCCCAGCGGCACTTGAGGATTCGAATTTCGAATAGAGATACGGAATACTTTCCCACTCCGCACAAATCCTGTCAGCATCCACAAGGAGGCGAGCAGTTGTCTAATGGCTGGTGGCCCCACTGTCATTGCTGAGCATGAGGCTCGAGACGTTAACCGGCTCGAAGTCCGATAAGGTGAGACTCGTAATACAAGAGAGATCGTTATCGTTCCAGCGAGCGTCGGGTGTGCCGATTAGCCCCCCGCTGTCGCCATTGTCGGCCAGGATGATTCCGTAGTTCCGGAATGCGGTGATGATAATGGCCGCTTGTGGACTTGTAGAGGCGCAAGCAGGAGTCGCAACCGAAGCCTTGAGCCGATAGATCTCGCCAGCGGCTCCAGACATGGTACAGCTTACGGGAGGGGAAGATTGGGAGATCTGCGATTCCACGGGAATGGAACTTCCTCCCGTCTCCGTGCAACTGCCCACGCCCGCGGTTTCCGTAGCGGGCCAGACCCAGTAGTTCAACATATGGTTGAGTGTGAATCGGATGGGATGCTGAATCGTGCCGCTCGGTGCGCTGGGCGTGCCCGTGCCGATTACCTCGTCGGCATTCGCCAGCAGCGGCCCTACTGGAAGTCCTGCAGCATCGGATGTTCCGTTGCCTTGCGGCGTCAGGTTATTTGAAGATACGTCGGGCCAAAGCGCGTTCGAGGAATCGGTCCAGGGACCGCTCTCATAGATCCCCTGCCACATCTCGTAAAGAGCAGGGTTGTTTCCATTACCCGCCTCCAGGTAGACCAGAACGTGTCTATCTCCCGTTGAGTAGCTGGTGCCTTCCACCGGAGCATTAGCTGGAATTGGGCCAGAGGTGAAGTAGGACTGATATACGGTGGTTGTGACCGATACGTCGGCCTGGTTATAGGGAACTTCAATGGCTGGTATGCCGTTCGGAAACGGAGCGTTGGAATTGTTCCCGAAGAATGGCTTAACCGTCGCCGACAAATAGCCACTGTACATCGGCGCTGCGGGAGAAGTATCGACGGGCAAGCTTGTCGTGGCTGCGTCCACTCTGTGGTGGAAAATAGAATTTGACGGAAAGATGTTTGCGAGGAACGCGTTGTTGCCGTTGATGGCGATGTTGATGTTCTGCGTTGCCTGCGCACCGGTCGAATCCGTAACTATGAATTCGGGCGTGTAGGTGCCTTGACCACCGATCAATGAGCTGCTGATATTCCCTGTAGCTGGATTGAGAGACATTCCCTCTGGTAATGGAGGAGAGTTCGCATTCGTGCTCACGGAATAGGTGTAAGGCGGAAAGCCGCCGCTGGCGACTATGGTGCAGCCTGCATATGCCTTGCCTTGTGTTCCGCCAGGGCACGAAGTGGTTGCGATTGCCAGTGTGCCACCGGGTGCTGTCACGGAAACTTTTGCCGTGGATACAGTCGAACCCTTGGCATTGGTTGCAGTCAGTGTGTAGGTAGTAGTAGCGGTTGGGCTCACGCTTGTCGAACCGTTTGCGGATGCGGAGGTGATTGTCCCGGGTGTGATGGCAATACTCGTCGCTCCTGCAGTCGCCCAACTCAACATGCTACTGGCACCGGCGCTTACAGTTGTCGGATTCGCCGCAAACGAGGTGATCGTCGGCATGGAAACATTTCCAGAGGGCGAGCTCGAAGAGCTGGATGATCCACAATTCACCAGGCCGACACAGGCAAATAAAACAATAATAACAAGGGCGAGCGCGCAAGGATCTGATCCGGAAGAATTGAGTCGCTGGGAGCCATGCCGATTTCTGCAAAATGAATTAGTTGTGGACATTTCTGACAACTCAGTCTATTGCCGGCGCCGTTCCGGCTCTAGCTCTCTGTGGTCGTAGCCCCTTGGACAACGTTCATCAGCTCATAATTCGGGTTCATTGTGTAATTCGACGTAGCACCATTGAGCTAGTTCAGTCGGATCGCTGCTGTCCTCGCTGCATTCGTGCCTGCATTGGTTGAGATTACGGAATCGCAGAAAGGGCGGTGCTTTTGTAGTAAGTTTCCTCAGCATAAAAAGAACGGTCGGGGTAGAATGGTCGTCCATCTATGAGCGAGAGCCGGGAAGTGACGATGTTGTTGTCCGCTCTGACCCACGGGGACGATAGGGCAGCTTCGAAGCTTATCCCGGTGGTGTACGACGAATTGCGAAGGCTGGCTGGCAGCTACATGCGGCGAGAGCGAGTCGACCACACTTTGCAGGCTACGGCTCTGGTGCACGAGGCGTACCTGAAGCTGATTGAGCAGCGATCGGTCAACTGGCAGAGCCGGGCTCATTTCTTTGGAGTCGCCGCACAGTTGATGCGTCGTATCCTTATCGATCACGCCCGGGGGCATACGCGGGAAAAGCGTGGCGGTGAACAGAAGAAAGTATCTCTGGATGAGGCGTTCGTCTTTTCTGAACAGCAGGCGGACGAACTTCTGGCAGTCGATGAGTCTCTCAATCTTCTGGCGAAGATTGATCCGCGGCAGGCGCGTGTGGTTGAATTGCGTTTTTTTGGTGGTTTGAACGTCGAAGAAGCAGCCGAAGTGCTTGGAGTCTCCCCCAAGACCGTCAAGCGCGATTGGAGCGTTGCCAAAGCCTGGCTTTACGCCGACTTGAAAGAGCGCTATGGAATTGACGCCGCAGCAATGGGAGAACGTCAAAGCGCTGTTTGAGATTGCGCTCGAAAAACCTCCTACCGAGCGGATCTCGTTTCTTGCCGCGTCTGCGCCGGATTCTCTGGTGCAACGCGAGGTCGAGCGTTTGCTGGCCCATCACGTCGAATCGGGCGGTTTCCTTTCCAGTCCAGTATTTGCTCGAGACGTTCCGAGAAGTGTTGCGGGGATTGCTTCATCGGGCGTGCCCGCGCAGAGCCAATCTTTTCTTCCCGGCGATTTGGTCGCCGAGCGATTCTGCATCACGCGCTTCGTGGCCCGCGGAGGCATGGGCGAAGTCTACGAAGCGGAAGATATAGAGTTGCACGAGCGCGTCGCTCTCAAGTCCATTCGCAGTGAGCTTCTGCATGATGGAAGGGCGCTCGATCGTTTTAAGCGAGAGGTTCATCTCGCCCGCAAGGTCACCCATCCCAATGTGTGCCGCATCTTCGACCTGTTTCGGCAGCCTGCCTCTGCAGCGGGCGGAGATAGCCGCGGTCCGGTTGCATTCGTCGCGATGGAATTGTTGGAAGGCGAAACTTTGGCGGAGTTTCTCCGCCGCCAGCCGCGTCTGAACGTTGACGAAGCCCGGCCGATAGCGCTGCAAATCGCGGACGGCCTCGGAGCTGCGCACTCGGCGGGCGTTCTGCACCGCGATTTCAAACCTGGCAACGTCTTGCTGGTTCCCGGCGCCAAGGGAGTCCGTGCGGTGATCACGGATTTCGGGCTGGCTCTGCGTTCGAATGCGGAGGTCAGTTTGGGAGCTTCGGTCACGGGCACCGGGGAAGTGCTTGGTACACCGGCCTATATGTCTCCCGAGCAGGTGGAAGGAAAAGATCTGACACCCGCCTCCGACGTCTACGCGCTCGGTTTAGTCCTATACCAAATGGTCACCGGAACCCTTGCTTTCGATGGAAGCACGCCGCTGTCGATGGCGGTGCGGCGAATTAAGGAGAACCCGGCTCCGCCGCGCACGCTGGTTCCGGATATTGATCTGCGATGGGAGTCGGTGATCCTAAAGTGTCTTGAGCGCGAGCCAAAAGCTCGTTTTCAAAGTGCGGACGAAGTAGCCGAGGCATTGCGAGCGGAGACCAAGCTCCGCGGCACTTGGCGCCTTGAGCCTCGCATGGTCTTAGGATTGTTCGCACTAATACTCGTGATAGCGGTAGCAGCGTTTCTCATTCCGAGGATTCGGCACCGCATGCCGGATGCCACAGCAACAAGGCAGGCGATTACAGTTCGGCCATCGATTGCAGTGCTCCCTTTTCGCAACCTTTCGGCGCGGTCGGAGACGGAATGGGTGTCGACCGCCCTTCCCGAGATGTTGACCGCAGAGCTGGCGGCAGGAGGGAAGCTGCGCACCTTTCCGGGGGAGAACATTGCCCGTGCGAGTGCTGATCTTGGATTGACGGGCATGCAAACCTTGGCTCGCGATACCCTCGCACATCTTCGGAAATACTTGGGAAATGACTATGTAGTCCTGGGCTCTTATCTCGACCAAGGTAGCGCGTCGGAAGTTCGAATCAACCTCTGGTTGCAGGACACTAAGACCGGCGAGATCGCCGCAACCGTCTCCGAAAAGGGAAGCGAGAGCGATCTCGATAATCTCGCAACTCGAGCCGGGGAAGAACTGCGGCAAAAACTCGGGATCGGCGAAGTTACATCCAGTGAAGCGGCGCTGGTGCGAGCTTCTCTGCCATCGAATCCCGAAGCGGTGCGCCTGTATTCGGAAGGCTTGGCGAAACTTCGTGTAGTGGATGCGTTGGCGGCCCTTGATCTGCTAGAGCGTGCAGTGGCTGCGGATCCCAAATATGCTCTCGGACACTCCGCACTGGCCGACGCATGGGCCACTTTGGGTTATGACCAGAAAGCGCGTCAAGAATCGCAAAAGGCTCGCGATCTTTCCTCCGGGCTTTCGCACGAAGAGCGTTTGTGGATTGAAGGCAGGGATTGGGAACTGAATCGCAAATGGGATAAGGCAGTCGAAATCTACCGCACACTCTGCGATTTTTTCCCCGACAACGTCGAGTATGGCTTGCATTTGGCGGCCTCGCAGAAACAGGCCCGAACGGTGGATGAGGCTCTAGCGACGTTGGCAGCGTTGCAAAAGTTGCCGGCTCCTGATCGTGACGACCCGCGCATCCCACTGCAGCAAGCTGATGTCTACGACATCAAGGGAGCGTACAAGGAGCAGCAATCCGCCGCCGAGGCCGCTGCCAGCCGTGCCAGAGAACTGGGCGCGACCTTGATCCTGGCGCGCGCTCTGGACCAGGAAGCGCGTGCTTTTGAAAAGCAGGGCAAACTTGAGGATGCACTCCGCAGCGCTCAAGAAGCGGCACGCATCTCCGATGCAGCCGGCGAACACGCGGAGGTAGCAAAAGCGCTAACCATCACCGGAATCGTTCGATTTGACCAGGGTAACTTTGCAGAAGCGGCAAATGTCTACAACCGCGCGCTGGTCATTCAACGAGAGATCGGCGACGTGCGCGCCTCCGCTACTACACTCAATGATCTTGCTAACGCTCTGGGTGAGCAGGGAGATCTATCCGGTTCGATCAAGATGTTGAACGAAGCCCTGCTCATGTTCCGAGAGGTGGGCGATAAGCACAGCGCGGCAGCGGTTCTAGGCAGTATTGCAGCGCGTACCATTCAGCAAGGCGACCTGAGAGAAGGAAAGAAGATGCTGGAAGCCGGACTCGCGGCATCGAGGGAACTCGGCGACCAGGAGCGAGCCAGCACCGCGATTTACAACCTGGGAGAAGTCCTGCGCTGGCAGGGCGATTTGAAGGGTGCTCGCAAAATGTATGAGCAAGCCGAGGACTTGTCGAAACAGATCGGTGACCAGAGCGGCGTCGCATATGCTCTGTACAGCCTGGGAGATGTGTCCACCGCCGAAGGCGATTTGGCCGCTGCTCGTGATAAGTACAACCAATCGATGGCTATGCGAACTCAGATGGGGGAAAAAGGAAATGTCGCCGAAACTCAGATGGGACTGGCTTTCCTCTTAATCGAAGAAGGTCACGCCGGCAATGCGGAGAAATCGCTGCACGAGGCGAGAGAAGAATTTCGAAAAGAGGGATTGGGGGACGACGAAATCCTGGCTGACATTTTGCTCTCGCGCATTTTACTTTCCCTGGGAAAGGTATCTGAAGCGGAGAAAGAAACCACCGCGGCTCACGATCTGCTAGGTAAGAGCCAGGATTTTTCCGTTCGCTTGAGAGCATCGATCATGGAAGCGAGGGTGGAAGCCGCTAACGGGAAAAAAGACGACGCGGTTCGGATTCTCGAGGAGACAATTACGAGCGCAAAGAAGTCTGGCTATGTGGGATTTCAGCTGGAATCGCAGCTTGCGCTGGGCGAAGTGCAGACAGCATCGAGCAAGCCTGCAGCAGGGCTGAGCCTGCTTGCCGACGTCCGAAGACAGGCACAGCTGAAAGGTTTCCGCTTGATCGCGAATACTGCGGCGCGGGCGTCGGCGAACTCAGCAACCCCTCAATCAAAATAGCAGAGCCGCATAAAGAGGTATGGCGGCGTGCGATACGGACGCACGCCGCCTCGAGAACAGCTACTGGATTTCCAGGCGCCGCTGCAAAGTGAAGTTGTATGCCGATTGCTGAGCGAGGAGAACTTCCCTTTCCTCGCCCGAAGCCCGCTTAACCAGACCCTTCATGAACTTGCCCACTTTGTTCTTTCCCTTGATCTGGGGGCCGAAGCTCCGAAGGGAAGTGACGACGGGCAGATTCGCGTTGTTGATGTTCACCGCGGTTACTTTCAGTTGCAGAATCGCTTCGCCCGCCACGGCACCCGCCGGTCTCGCCAGGACGACCTTGCCGGAAACAGCCGCGCCTGCGGCAATCACGGTCTCTCCATTGACCACGACATCGTTATCCAAAGTGGCGGAAAATCTTTGGCCCATCTCACTGATCCTTGAGCCGAGGTCTTCGCCCAGGCGAACTGTGAGCGTGGTCCCCGCGGGTACGATGATCGGTTGTGTCGCGGCTGGTGCATCATCCGCCGCGGGTTGCGCTGCGTCCGCAACAGCGCCGTCCTGAGCGAGCTGGGAAGCGCCGGCTGGTCCTGCGTTTTGTCCTGGATCCGTCGCTGTCGTCGTTTCGCTGGCAGGAGCGGTTGGCTGAACATCGGTCCCTGTGTTTGAGGCGCCCGTCGGCGTGCCCGAGGTCGTAGCCGTCATCGGTGGATTTTGCGAGCTTGACTGATTGCCGTGCCGGTGAGATAGGCCGTCGAAGACCAGAGCTCCCGTAACCACTGCCACCGCAAGTAATGTGATGATTGATTTTCTGGTCATTGTCATCTCCTTATGTCTTTGTCAGATTTGAAGTCTCTCTAAGATTTGTTCGACCTAAGATCTTTTCGAACTGTCCCGCGCCAACCCGCCTGATGTGGTGAATTGCAAGTTGGCGCGGAATGTTCGTCTATTCATGCTTGCGAAAGAACAGCTCTACCGGCCGTGGCCTCCCCTACCTCCAGCTGAGGCGTGACCGCTGCTGCCGCCAGAGTGACCGGCCGGTGACCCACCGCGGCTGGCCATTGCTCCGCCGCGGCTGGCGCCGGCGCTTCCCCGATTCGCCATGGAGTTTCCGCGGCTCGCGTTTGCACTTCCTCGATTCGCCATAGATCGATTCGCCATAGAGCTTCCACGGCTTGCACCTGCGTTTCCACGACCTGCCGTTGCACTGCTGCGGTTTGCGTTTGCGCTTCCTCTATTCGCAGCGGCACTGCGGTTTGCACCTGCGCTTCCTCGATTCGCGGCGGCACTGCGGTTGGCACTTGCACTTCCTCGGTTCGCAACCGCACTGCGGCTCGCACCCGCGGCTCCATGGTTGGCCGTACTACGGTTTGCCGAACTACGGTTTGCCGCACTACGGTTCGCCATCGAGCTTCCTCGGTTGGCGCCTGCGCCACGGCTGGCGGTTGCTCCGCTATGAGAGCCAGCCGACCCTCGATTCGCGGCTGTTGCTGCGTGACTGGCGGCTGCTCCCCGGCCTGCGAAGGCCGAATGGCTGCCGGCGGCTCCGGCATGGCTGGCGCTCGGCCGACCGGGGCTTGGCTTACCACCGTTCATGCGACCGGCGTTTGCGCGGCCAGCGGCTGTCCGAGCCGCTCCCGCGTGAGCGCGGGCATGGAATCCTCCCGGAACGCCGCGACCACCATGCTCGAATACGCCCCTATCATGGCCGCCAAAATAGCCATGATTGAAGACTGTCACGCTGCTGGAAATATACGTGTTGTGATTGAAGAGTACGGTGCCGCCATCCCAAGCCGGCGCCCATGCGTCAAAGCCCCAACCGTATGCCGAGTAGACGCCAACCGGGATTCCGACGGGGAAGGCCAGTCCATATCCCACCACGATGCCGGGCGGAGGAGGCAGCACGACAAAGCCGGGGTAGGCGACAAACAGTGTTCCCCAAATCTGCCACGGATTGTAATAAGGAACGTAAATCACAGCCGGAGTAACCGGCACAATTTCGATCAAGCCGGCCTCTACAACCACACGCTGTTGCGCGGTCGTCACCAACACGTTCGACTGCTGCGCCTGCAACCGCATGGCCTGCACGGCGTTCATGACGTCACCGGGCTGGTTGTAATAGGCATTGCCGAGCTGCGAGGCCCAAGCCGTATTCTTCGCCAGGTTGTCGAGCACGGAAGGGAACTCGATGAGACCCTTCACAGCCGGGTCCCATGACATGTTGTTTGCCCCAGCCGCGCGCTGGTCCGGAGGCAGATTCATGTTCTGGTTGAGCCAGGTATCCGCCGCCCCAACCTGATCTGGATACGTGGATGCAGTCAATATTTGAGCGACTAGTGAATCGGGATTGAGAGCGATCGGGGCCACCAGTTGATCCAGTTGCACCGCATCCAGTTCGACATAGGCCGGCGCGGGCGCTTGCGCGTGCAGATCCAGCGGGGCTGCCGAAATCAGCAGCAAAGAAAGAACGAGCGCCATCATCAGGGAGAGTTTGTTCTTGGAATTCATAGTTTGCCTCCGTTCTGTTTGGAAATTTGAGGGCTGCGATTTTCAGCGCTCACCAGGTAACGCGACGAGAGGGGCAAGACGGGGTCACATCGGAATCATTTTGCGGAAGGGCTCCCTGACAGACCGGTAGGAAGAGCCCGATCAGAATCGGACGATAGAAAGAAGGATGGGGCTGCCGGCCATTTCCCGAGTTCCCTCAAAGTTCAACTTATTTGCAAAATCAGCCCCCGGCGTGAGACGTTTTGCCGCCATTTAGCGCTTTATAGAGTGAGCAGCAAAATATGACAGTCAAAGGAGGAATGCTATGCAGCCAGTCAACACAGCAGGTTTGGCAATAGTTTTCAAAAACCCCGAGCCCCGCCGCGAGCCGCAATATCCGGATGGATGGACGCTGCTCACTTCCGACGGCCAGCTCAAGTTTTTTGTTTGCCGCGATGATGCGAGACGTCCCCGCGTTGTCCGGAAAGAAGCGGCTTAACCAAGTGGATTAGAAAATCAGATGAACAAAGGAGGACTTATGAGCTACGAAACTACTTTTGAGCATCCGGAATTAGCAACGCCACGCAGCCGGCTAGGCTTGGAACTCGGCCAGCCGGTTAGATACGGCCTCCCGTGTGCGAATTGCGCCCTCTACTACTCCGCAGAATTGACCGCATGCCCGATTTGCAAATGCCCGGAACGCGTTTCTCCCTTCGTTCCGGTACTTCGTTCTGCGGCTCGTGGGTAATCCTCACCACCGACGAAACGACGCTAATCCAAATTGACGGTATAAGTGATGTAGGACCAAAACCACCATCCAGCATCGACTTCTGCCATTCCCAGCATGAGGTAGTCTTGAGTGTTACCGATGTCTACGCACCCTTGGAATGCGTTGTAGGTTGCATAGGCGGGCCCGTAATCGCCACCCCATACGGCACCGTCCTCGGCTTCGGCATAGAAACAGAAATACCGGTTGTCGGTCCAAACGTCAGTGTGGACACCTTCACCGGGGTTGAGATTCCACCAGCCCTCGGTTGCCCAACCGCCGCCTTCTCCCCCGCAGGCATCGGTGTCATACCACATAACGGCGACCGAGACTGTTGAGGAGTAGTTGTTTTGAAAGCACAGTTGCACGGTCTCACCCCTTTCCTTCTTCAGCCACGCGTTGGCGCAGCCGTTCCGCGAGCGGCGTGCGGGGAATACTGCCTTTAGGCGAGCGCGGCGCATGGTGCCCGCCACGTGCCGCGACTAGCGGTTCCTCCTGCCATCCCTGGGAATGGTGACTGCTTCCCTGACGAACATACTTCCTGGCCGGCCCGAAGGCCGCTGGGGGTGTCGCTTTGCTCCGATCCGAATCCTTCGCCATAGCACGCTCCTCGTAAAAGCAACCAGATTGTCATCCTGTAAGGATGGTGACCATAAGCCAAAAAACGTTTCAAACGGGTCAAAGGGAGGAATGACCCCATTTCCCACGGCGTGTCGCGTTATTAGGTGACCGCTGATTCCAACCTCAGATTGAAGGAGACGAAAATGAAAACCTCTACTCTCAGAACACCGACTGCGACCCTGGCCGCGACAAGCTTGTCGAGCGGGCTCTCTACCATCGCACCGGGGCGAAGCCGGGAAGCCGGCAATGTGAGAAAAATTGCCTTGTCGAAAATGGTCTGTATCGTCTCCGTGTTCTGTGTGGCCACGGCGATCATCTCGCCTGGACAGACAAAATTCACCAGCTTGTTTAGTTTCGAAGGAACAAACGGCGCGGACCCACACTATGTCGATCTGGTGCAGGGCATCGACGGGGAACTCTACGGGACGACCTATTCGGGCACTGGCGACGGTGGTAAGGTCTTCAAAATCACAACCGCGGGCAAGCTGACCACGCTCCATAGTTTTTGCTCAAAAGGTGAGCCGTGCACAGACGGCGCCCAGCCTGACGCAGGACTGGTGCTGGCCACCAATGGGAATTTTTACGGCACAACCATGAACGGCGGGGCTGATGGCGATGGCACCGTCTTTGAAATCACCAGCGCAGGGAAGCTCACTACACTGCACAGCTTCGACTCCACCGCCGGCGCCGAGCCGGAAGTCGGGCTGATTCAAGCCACCAACGGAAACTTGTATGGGACCGCTTCCAGTGGCGGGACCGGCGACGTTGGCACGATCTTCGAAATCACCCCGGCTGGCACGTTCACGTCGCTGCTTAGTTTCGATGGTGCAAACGGCGACTATCCAGATGCCAGACTGCTGCAAGGCACGAACGGAAACTTCTACGGGACAACTTATGAAGTAAGTTCGGGCGATGGCACGGTCTTTGAAATCACGCCCGCAGGCAAGCTCAGCACCCTGCACACATTCCACACCCTGGATGGCGGCGGTCCCCAGGGGGCGCTGATTCAGGCCACCAACGGAAACTTTTACGGTACCACGGTTGGTGGCGGCGCCCACCTCGGCGGCGGTACGGTCTTTGAAATCACGCCGGCAGGCAAGCTCACCACGCTCTATAGTTTCTGCTCTGAAACGGATTGCAAAGATGGATCTACCCCGTACGCAGGATTGATTCAAGCCAGCGACGGCAACCTCTACGGGACAACTTTTTCAGGCGGGGCCAACACCACCTCTTGCAACGGCGGTTGCGGTACGCTCTTCAGGATTACGACAGCAGGCAAGCTGACCACGCTCTACAACTTCTGCTCCAAATCGAATTGCACTGACGGTAGTTCGCCCCAGGGAGGTCTGCTTCAGGATACGAACGGAAACTTCTACGGGACGACTTACTATGGCGGGACCGACGGCATCGGGACGATATTCAGTCTGTCCGCAGGACTGAGTCCTTTCGTGAAGGCGCTACCCGCTTCAGGCAAGGTTGGAGCGGCTGTCATCATCCTGGGGACAAATCTTTCGGGCACGACCAAAGTCAGCTTTAACGGCACAGAGGCAGCCTTCACCGTTGTCTCCGGCACCGAAATCAAGACCACCGTACCAACCGGTGCGACCACTGGCACGATCGAAGTGGAGACTCCCAGTGGCACGCTCAAAAGCAACGTCGAGTTCAGGATCCCGTAATCGGTTGGGAGCCATTGCGTGGAGCACCGCCAGTTTCACCGTGACACAATGATCCTGAGCCGTCCGAAACTACAAATAGGGAAGCCGCCTTTCACAAGGCGGCTTTTTGTCGGCGGATGCACGACAACTGCTGGCAACCAATCGTATCGAAGAGTTCGAGCGGGATCGACCTCAGTTATGCTACTGCCTGAACGTGAACTCGCCGCCCGGTGCGCTGCATGGTTTTGCAATCAAATTCGTAGGCCGCCCCGCAAATGAGACAGACCTGGTAGTCATGGCCTTGGGCCCCAGTATGGGGCCAAGAAAATTGATGGCGGCAAAACATTTCCAGGAGGCGGGTTAACCAAGGGGGTGTCATGTATTGTGGTCTCCTACGATGAGGTGATCTCAGCGTAACTCAGAACTCGGTGTCTCGTACTAGTCTCTGGTTCACTTCGACGCAGGATGATGGACAGCACGCGGTCTCATTACCGCGTAGATCGATCGCGCTCAAAGGAAATTATGCGAGCATTGCGCCTTGTGACCATGAGGTAAGGAAAGTCTTATTGTGATGGGTGTAAACGCGTAGACCTCTGCTCCGCGCCTTGCGAATATGCTCTGAATAGATTGAACGTGGATCGGCTAGCGGCAATCCTTGGTTAGCATCGGCTAATCGATTGTGGATCAGGTGAAACCCTTGACCCACAGCGGTCAACGCACACGCCACCGGCAGACACTCACGTGGCCACGAAATGTGAGGCCTTGCCCAGTCATTTGACCCGAGAAGGACTGGCCGCGTCGGCGGTCGCGGCTTGCAGGACGAATTGCTCGCCTAGAGTTCTTACGAGGGAATTCAGACCGCCGGCGAATGCTATCCGCCAGCGTTCCACTGAAAGCTGTGCCAGTTCCTCCATGCTGTGCTCGAATGATCGCAGGGTGTCCGCGACCTGAATGCTCAGAGATTGGGAAACCGAGCCTTCAATTCCTTTCTGGATAATCTTCAAGTTCGCGCTCGCCTCATCGAGTTGATGGCCGAGCTCCTGGGCATTGCGCGTGCCCAGATCATTCAGAGCTACTTCAAGAGCGCTCTCCAGTTGGCTGCGGGCGCTGCGAACGGTGTCGCTTGCCAGACGCGACAGGCGCTGGTCGAGGCCTGACTCCAGGTGGCGGGCGGACTCATCCAGAGCCGCCATGCGGCGGTCGAGATCTGCGATTTGTTCCTGTAAGCGAGAAGATTCCGACGCGACCACGGCTTGAACTTGTTCCAAGTCCCGTCGGCGCACATCGTGTTCCTCCCCCAACTTACGCTCCATAACTCCCAGAAGATCCTCACTCAGCCCCTTGAGACGGTTGCCCGCATCTACGACTTCCTGGTGAAGTTCTCCCAACCCGCGGTTCAGATGCTCTCGCAGATTCTGAGCGACGTCGGTCGAGAGGCCGCGCGCCTGTTGCTGAACTGCTTCCAGATCCCGTTTGACGCGCTGCCGAAATTCGTCGTGAGTTTCCCGAGTCTTCTGCTCGATGGCCGTCTTCGCTGACTGCAGCACCTGTTCCGACTGCTCGCGTGCCTCTTTGAGCACCTGTGGCCCCAGCTCATTCCTCAAGCGGAGTTCCAACTGCTGTTCAAGCTCAGGAGGAATTTGCGATAGTGACACCTCAAAGCGGCTCTTCTTGGACCCCTGCGCAAGTTTTTCCCTTAGTTCCGTCACCTCAGCCTGAATGGGCTGAACCAGCTCGGCGAGCACAACCTTGAGATGGTCATCAGAAAGTTGCTTTCGAATTCTGTCCAGCGCGATTTTCACAGAGGCTGCGGCCTGATCCGGCGGCATCACCTGAATGCTCTTGGACGAGAGCGTTGGGCCAAGCTTTGCCTCGGCAGGCGACGGCAATCGCGTCCAATCCTTGGGACAACTCTTCAATCCCCAGAAATTTTCCGGCCGTTCAAATCTCGTGCCCAGCCTCCAACCCTGCTCGGTCCCGAGCGGCTGGCAGTAGACAACTTGTGCTGTCGTCTCACGGCCCTCCTGGCTGTGGAAGTGTAGCGGAACTCCGGTTGCCAATTTCGTGGGAGAGCGCATCGCACAACCATGAGCACTCACCACCATGGTTTCGCAGACTTCAGAAAACTGGGCTCCGGGCTCTAAGCTGGTGACCAGTATTGGGACTGTGATTGGTACTCTCGAGCTGCGCCGTAACGTGGGAAGGTTTGTATTTTGCATTGCCTCTGCCTTGTTGCGAGGAGTAGGTGCCAATCGGCCCGATCAACGGTCCGAGCGTCACATACGAACAACGTTAACTCCAAATTATTAGGAAGGGTTAATCCCTGTAGTCCCTTTTCAGGATGTTCGACGGGACACAGTCTTTCGTAATCAAGACCCGAGGGCTAGTTCGGATCGGCAAAATTGCAGAATGAAAAGGGGCCGACTTCACAGTCGGCCCTAACCTAAAAATGATTGGTGCGAAAGGGGGGACTCGAACCCCCACGGTTTTACCCGCCAGATCCTAAGTCTGGTGCGTCTGCCAATTCCGCCACTTTCGCAAGCACAGACAATTATACAAAGGGGTTGTGCGCTATTCATTGAATCTGTCGGGTCGTCATCTAAGAACCATACTCAGTTCTTAGTCTTGCGGGCGTTGTTGATTGCGGAAGTACGAGAACTGCAATAACTTAAAGTTGCGCACGGCATTGTCTTCTTGGGCACGCTCCCCAACGGTTCCTTCATTTTGAATTATAGATAGGCGGTGAGGGCGAGAGATATTCAGTGTCTGCGCACCTCGGCAGCAGGAAAGACGAATGGACGATTCGTGAGGGTTCGTTTGGGCTTGGAAAACAACTTACCCAGGAATAAATTATGGCAGCGTGTCGTGTGCTGTTATGCCCAAGAGGCTGATCGGTCACCGCATCGCGATGTTAGACTGCCGAGCAGACGCGACTATCCGCTACCTGGAGCCTATAGGCCTGCAGATTCCGCGGTTCGCCAGCCCGACTACTGTACGGCGTTCAGCCCCTGATAGATGAACATGCCGGCGAGCACCAGCAGCAGCACTCCGGAGCCGGCGCCGAAGACCCACACTGGAACCGTGAGACGATTCACTTTCGTGATCAGTTCCGTTTGTTCCTTCTGCATGTGCGCGCTAGCGTCATCGAGATACAACGACTCTTCCTCGTGCATCGTGAGCGTGCTGCGGTAGATAAGGAGAACGATCAAGCCAATGGTGAAGATACCCCACACGATCGCGAGCCCAAGCATTAAGGGAGTCCAAGTCCACGTCATAGGCACCTCGACAGTTTGCAAGCCTGTTGGCAACTTGCTCCAAGATTCAGGATGCAGGCCTCAGCCAGCAATCCCCAACTTGGAGGAACGGCCTAACGCAAACATTATAGCCCTGTTGGCAACCCCCGTCGCAGGAATCTCCAGCAGCGTGGCCGGCATCAAACGCTTGGAGTAATTGGCGCACCTGGCAGGGGTACCTTATTTACCGATGCTTACGCCGTCTGCCTCTGCTATAATTTTACTGAGTTTAGAGCCAAGGAGATACGAATGGCCACCACGACCGTCCCTGAAGTGAAGACTAACGCTGTAGAAGTGAAGAAAACGCCGCCGGTTTCGCTAACGCCGAATGCGGTTTCCAAGGTGAAAGAAATCATGGGACAGCAGACTCCCGCTCCCGCCGGCCTGCGTATCGGCGTGGTGGGTGGCGGCTGCTCTGGTTTCTCTTATTCCATGCAGTTTGAAAATGCCGCTGGAATGATGGATAAGACCTTTGATATGGACGGATTGAAGGTATTCGTCGATGCCACCTCTGTGATGTATCTGAACGGTTGCATTGTCGATTACGTCGAGACGCTGGAAGGTGCGGGCTTCAAGTTCGAGAATCCGAACGTGAAGAGCACCTGCGGCTGCGGATCCTCGTTTAGCGTGTAGCCTTCGGCGACGCGCCTTCTGTTTGTCCAAGGGAGATTCTTGGGCAAGGATTTTGGGAGTTAAAAACGGCCTCATCTCTGATGAGGCCGTTTTTTTCGCTGGCTGTGAGTTTGAAATTACTGCTGTTGTGGAGAGGTTGAGGGCGGTTGTGCGGGCGTTTGGCCGAATGGACTGTTGCCCATGCCGTTCGGCTGCCCGAAGGAATTTCCAAATGATGAACTTCCGGACGAACCGCCGAAGGAGCTGCCACCAAAACTGCCGCTGGAACTTCCACTGCCACTTCCGGATTGCGCATTCACATTCTGCGGGCTTCCGAATCCCTGCAGTATGGGCTGATACGGGGTTTTGATTAGCCCGCCGTGATCAAGGGTAGGATCGTAAATGAACTGCCACTCGTTGTACTTCTTCTTGTGATTGAATTCGCGAATGGTGGTCTTCTTGCACACACTGGCTACACCCACGATCGGTCCGCCGCCGAAGACTTGTTGGCTGCTCGAACTCGTGTCTCCCTGGGCAGTGTTCGCGGCAACCTGGGTAGAAGCCTGAGTGGGATCCGAGCCCGACGCACTCGCCGCCTGCTGCCCTGTCCCCTGCTGTCCAGTGCTGGTTTGCAGGTTAGAGGTTGATCCGAAGCTGCTATTCGAGTTTCCCCCGAACGAGGAGGATGATTGCGAGAACACTCCGGAACTGTTCACTCCGGAACTGCTAAGTCCGCCCGAGTTACCGAATCCTGAACTGCTGCCACCAAAACTTGAAGCACCTCCAAAAGAAGAATTACCCCCAAAAGAGGAACTACCGCCAAACGCTGAGCCACCGGAACCACTTGCTCCTGTAGGCGACCCGATTGGGTTTGCGCCGGGAATCGCACCCCCGCCGAAGCTGCCCCCAAGCGTAAGTCCCGGGTCGCCGAAATGGAGCAGCTTGAAATCCTGGCCTGTGAGTGGGTCTTTGTAGTGTTTGCGAAGGTAGCGGAGATTGTTGGTATTGTCGAGATCTTCGAGCCGTGTGGGATAGCGTCCTAATTTCCTGTAGTAAACCCGGATCGCGCGCGTGTATTGCACTCCGCGGTGAATCATTTCGTCTTCCTGATCCCGTTTCAGCTCAAAAATAAATGACGGCAGAACCGCGAGCGCGGCTATGGACATCAGACTGACCGTCAGAAGGATCGTAATAAAGACGTAGCCGCGCTCGGCCTTGCGAGGCCGTTTTGGCGCGCGATGCGGAATTTCATCATTGGGTAATCGGCCAATTTTGTGATTTAACTTCATTGAGATTTATTGCTCTCCAAATAAATTACCCAATTACCAGACTAGTAAATCTCGAAAATTCCCTACCCCTGGGTTAGCGGGATGTTTTGCGGCGGGCCGCTGCCGACCACGTCCTGAATTTCCACCGAGGTCGGAGATATCCGCACAACCTTGTAGCGGCGATCGACGATTTCGCCCTCGCCCGCAATAAAAACATCATCTCCTTTGGAGAGGAAAATTTTCTTGGGTGCTCCAGGATGGCTGGCGAATCCGAAAAACTTCAGGGGAATTGGAGGAGGCGCAGCCACCGCCGGTGGCTGGAATATCCTAGTGTCGTTTGAGCCTTTAGCAGTGCCAGGCGTTACCGGTGTGGGAATAACAACATCCGCCGCTTGCGCCACGAAAATATTTCTCCCTGAGCCTTCATATTTGATCTGTTCAGTCGAGGCGAGTTGCGCCAGGTGCAAGGTAGGGTCAAGACTCTGCGGAGCGCGCTCCTTTTTCCCTGAGGTCGAACGCGAACCGTGGTGCGACCCTGGTTTGGCGGGGCTCGAGGGCTGCGTCAGCGGCGTCGTCGCAGAAGGAAGATTCGTCGAGGCACTGGTCGAGGAAGAAGTAATGACCTCATAGGCGACGACCAGCACCAGCACAACGCCCAGCACAATCGCCGCGATCTTCTGGCCCCGGTTTTCTGTTCCCAGCTTCACTACGCGCCCGCCTTCAGATAAGTCACAAACTTCAATTGCAGCCTGATCGGGCCCTTTTGCTCCCCGGCCAGTGCGATGCCGTCGATGATAAAAAACATTTCATCGCGCTCCATCGCATTGATAAACTTCGCCAACGAAACGTAATTTCCCAAGAGTTGCGCTTCCATTTCCACCGGCTGCAAGCGGCCCACCTCGGGCTCTCCCACTTTGTACCGGGCCTGATCAATCGCGACCCCGTTGGCAGCCGCCAGTTGGCCCAATTGGGTGGCGATTTGCGAGTCTTGGGCAGGGAAGCGCTTCTTGTAAAACTCGGCGATCTGTCCGTTCGCAGTGATTACTTTCTTATCCAGGTTACTCAGCGGTTTCACCTGCTTGGTTTTGATCTGCAGTTCGCTCCACAACTGGTTCAGTTCCTGGCGCCTCGACGCGGTCGACCCCACCAGGGGCGAAAACAGCACGATCGCCGCCACGACATCCACGCCCAACAAAATCGCGAGCGCGGTCTTGAGCTTTTTTCGGGTCTGGCGCAAGTCTGGCACTAGGACGTACCTCGCTTGGAGTTCTCCGCCGCCCTGGGAGTTGGCGCCGGGGCCGGCGCGGTCACTATTTCGGGCACGTAGACTCCGCTGATGTCGAACTGAACCGCGTCGCCGCCGTTTGCCGCGGCCGCATTGTCGATATGCTCGATTCCGATATAGGTCTGGGAGAAGCGGCGTGACTCTTCCATGCGCCGGGCCAGTTCTATGAGTCGATCGCGCGAGTCTCCCCCGACCACCATTTTTAGCGTGAGTTGGTTATCGTCATCGAGTTCGGGATGAATCGAAACCAGGTGAACCCGCGGAGGCATGACTTTTTCGAGATCTTCCAGGACGTGCGTCCAGGAAAGCGATTTGCGTTCAATCAAGTCGTTAATAAACTGGGATTGGTCACGGGTGGCACGATTCTCCGGCCGATTGAGAAATTCCTCAGCCAGCCGGCGAGTCTGGTCGCGCTGCGCGATCTGTGCGCGCAAGGCGGCAATCTCGGTGTGGTCGTGACGGGCAGCGAACCAGCCGGTAATGGTGATCGTGACCAGCGCCAGCGTCAGTATGGATGCCGCGGCCACCGCTGTTCCCCAGCGAAGCCAGAACTGCCGCGTGTCTTCATAAGGCCGGCTGGCGAGATTGATATCGAGACGCATATTTGAATTCAGTGGCCGGTGATCAGTGGTCGGTGTTCAGTAGATCTTTCTGATCACTGGCCACCGACCACTGCAGTTACGAAATCAAGGCTCCTACAACTGCGGCCATCCGCCAGCGCGGAACCGAACCTCCGGTGCTGACTCCTAGCTGCGATGCCGTAACCAGTTCCTCCACCTCCGCTCCGGTCTGCGAACGCAGCGCGGGAGCCGCACTGCTAATATCAGATATCCCAGAGACGAAGATTTTTTCGATATTCAGATGATACGTGTCCTGAAAGAAAACAACCGACGGATAAATGTCCTCGGCTAACTGATCTCCTGTGATTGTGACCCCGCGAATGTTTTCGAGCGTGCGGAACAGTTGCAACTGGTGTGCGTTGAGGATTGCGATACTGGTTGTGCGCGCATCCACCTTCACAACTAGCGTAGGACGCTCTCCTTCCGCAGCCCCCAAGGCTGCGAGCATAGAAGGCACCACCACTCCGGGGCTGAATCCGGCATCACGAAAGGCGACTTCGTAATCCTCGACCACACTGGCCAGAGCGACGGCGGCCACCACCCTCACGCCGTCATTCGATTTTTGGGCATGGTAGGAAACACGAGCTTTGTCCACGTCGAAGGGGAGAGACTTTTTCATGCGAAAGCGCACCACGCTGGCGGCTTCCTCGGAATCTGAAGGTAAGGTATCGAATTCCAGCAGCACCACGCGCACGGCTGCGTCCGGTACTACGGCAATCACGTCGTGAGTGCGCCCCGCCACGCTACTCAGAGTCTCGTAAACTGCTTCCCTCACAGCCTCGCGCTGCCGCAGATTTCCTTCCACCAGGTCTGGAACCACACTGCCCGGGGCCAGTTCGCGAGCGGCGCAGGCTTCGAGACTTCGCCCACCTTCACCCAACCGGCCCACGAGCACACGATCGGCGGCGATCTCACACGCCAGCCGCGGCTTGGCCCCGTTAGATCCAGAACTCATTTTCAGGAAAACTCCTACTACAATTCAAACGCTCCGCCTCGAGAAATGCAATAGCTGAAGGGGAACAAAAGCAGTGGCCAGTGGCTAGTGGTCAGTGTCAACCCTTGAGTCTACTGGCCACTGATCACTGGACACTGCTTTTATCGCATGGCCTCAATGAAGGTGACCTTATTGATCTCTTTCAAAGTAGTCAGGCCCAGCCGGACCTTGTCGAGCGCCGATTCGCGAAGAAATCGCATCCCTTCTTCCCGTGCGGCCCGGCGGATTTCCGACGTTGGCTTTCTGGCCAAGATCATCTCCCGGATGCGGTCGCTCAAATCCAGCAATTCATGAATCGCGGTTCGGCCGCGGAAGCCCGTGCCCGCGCACTCGATGCATCCCGGTCCTTCATACAATGCGACCTTGGACCACTGTACGGGGTCGAGGCCGCTGGCCTCCAGCACGTCCGGCGGATAATGCACCTGCACTCGGCAGGATTCGCAAATCAACCGCACCAGCCGCTGCGCCAGAATGCAATTCAGCGCCGAAACAAAGTTATAGGGCTCGACACCCATGTTCAGGAAGCGGCCGATGACATCGACCACGTTATTTGCGTGGACCGTGGTAAACACCAGGTGGCCGGTGAGAGCGGACTGGATCGCGATTTGTGCCGTTTCCGTGTCGCGAATTTCGCCGACCATGATTTTGTCGGGATCGTGGCGCAGAATCGAGCGCAGTCCGCGGGCGAACGTCAGTCCTTTTTTCTCGTTAACCGGTATCTGCGTAATGCCGCGAAGCTGGTACTCAACCGGATCTTCAATGGTGATGATCTTGTCTTCGTCGGTCTTGATTTCGTTCACTGCGGCGTAAAGTGTGGTGGTTTTGCCGCTACCCGTCGGTCCCGTTACCAGTACCATGCCGTAAGGTTCTTTGATGTAGCGGCGAAATTTTCGCAGGTCGTCCTCATCAAAACCCACAACCTCCAAAGTGAGGGTGCGGAACTTCTCGCTCATCGATTCCTTATCGAGCACGCGGAGTACGGCATCCTCGCCGTGAATCGACGGCATGATGGAGACGCGGAAGTCGATGGCGCGTCCGTTGTACTTTACCCGGAAACGACCGTCTTGCGGCACGCGGCGCTCGGAAATATCCAGCTCGCTCATTACCTTGATGCGCGAGATTACGGTGGAGTGATGCTCCTTGCCGATGGGCGGCATGGCCTGCGTCAGCACGCCGTCGATACGGAACTTGATCACGACCGAATCGTCCCGCGTCTCGATGTGAATGTCTGACGCGCGCCGCTGCAGTGCGGTAAAGATGGTCGTATCGACCAGCCGGATGATCGGGCTGGTGTCGCCCGCGGCGGTCAGCTTGTCGATGGTCAGCGTCTCTTCCGCGCCCGTGTTCTCGTCTTCGCGGATGATCTGGAAACCTTCGCTGGCCTCTTCCAGAACGCGCTGCGATTGCTCCGTCTTCGTAAGAATGTTGTCGATCTGCTTCAGCGTCGCAACTTTCGTGACGATGCGCTTCTGCAGCAGCAAGCTGATCTCATCGATCATCATCAGCTGGCTTGGGTCCGCAATCGCGATCGCCAGCTTGCCGTCGGCGGTCTCCTCGAGCGGCACAAATTTGTAGCGGAACATCAGCTCCGGCGAGAATTTCTTGAACAGCTCATGATGAAGCTGGAAGTCGGTTAAATCCACGAACTCGCAGCGATAGCGCCGCGCCACGTCCTGAGCGCGCTCCAGGTCGGTGATGGGATTCCCCGTTGCCACCACCTGCCCGCCGTTCTGGCCGTTCACGAAGAGTGATTTCTTTTCCGCCATCGCCATTCTCAAAACCCCAATCTCGTACCGCCCCGCCTAGTGGGCTCCCTGAACGCCTAGAGTGAAGATCGGCAAATACAACGAGATCAACACTCCACCTACGAAGACCGCCATAATGATCAGGATCAGCGGCTCAATCAACGCCATGGCAGCGCCCAATGCCGTCTGCACATCTTCTTCATAGAACTCGGCTACCGAATTCAGCATCGCCGGCAAGGCTCCGGTGGATTCGCCTACCTCAATCATTTCCACGGCGAGATCGGGAAAAATCTTCTGTTCCTCGAGGCTGCCGGCCAAGCCTTGTCCTTCGCGCACCCTTACGCTCGCGCGCATGATTCCTTTTAGGACGCGGCGGCTCGACATCGAACTGCCCGCTGTTTCCATTGAGGGCACCAGCGGCAGGCCGCCTTGCAACAGAGTTGCCAGCATGCGCGAGAAAGTTGCTACCTGGTGTTTCAGTCGAATATCTCCCAGCAATGGTAGACTCAAAATTACACGATCCACTTGATCGCCGCCGCGATCGGTTTTCCGCCATTGCCACAATACAAAGACGGCCAGCACCAGTCCTATCGCCAAGACGGGAAAATATTTCTGCGCATTTACCCCCACCGAAAGCATAAACAAGGTGATCGCCGGCAGCTTGGCATCAAGGCTGTTGAACAAGTCCGCGAATTTCGGCACCACATAGGTGAACAGAAACATCACCATAATCGTCACCACGGTGACCAGCAACGTGGGATAAATCAGCGAGACAAACAACTTCTTGCGGAAGGTCATTGCCAGGCGCTGGAAATTAATATACCGGCTGAGCACTTCGTCGATGTTTCCGCTTTTCTCTCCCGCCATCAAAGTGGTGGTATAGATTTTCGGCACCGTGGCATGCGTGGCGAAGGCATCTGAAAGCAACTCTCCACCTTTAACGCGTTCGCGCACATTCTCCAGAACCTGCCGGAGATTGGAATCCCGTTGCCGCTTGATCAGCAGATCGAGCGAGTTCAAAACCGGCAATCCGGCCTTAAGCAACGTCAGAAACTGCTGATTGAATACCAGAAACGAACCTTGCTTTAGCTTGCGTCCACCCCTCATCGAAAAGCCGCTAGTCAGCAAGCCCTGAGGCTTTACCCAATGGACTAGATAGCCCTGTGAGGCGAAGCGGTCACGTACCTCCGCCACCGAGTAACCCTGCTCAATTTGCTGGTGGGTGTGCCCGCGTTCATCGGCGATTTTTACAACGAATTCCGCCATTCTCTCGTTCTTTTCGCTGCTCTCGGATCCTATTGGATCAAAGCTTAGTTTTCAGGAGTCGTGCCCCTCAGTTTAACATTGCGGCTTGCCGTCGTAACGCTCGATCAGCCGCAACACTATGTCTTTCCAGTATCGCAAGTAACCCAATTCGAAGATGCGATCAGGCTCATACCTTCCACTCTGCCCGAAACCTGATGAACTCAGCCGTAACCGTGAAACGTCGACCTTTAGAGCCCGCGCTCAGGCTGACGAGAGGACTTCAGTCGTAAATCCAATCCCATCATCGCGATACCTTAATGTACAAAACCAATTTCCTTAAGGTTCTAAATTACCCTCCACCGTCTCGGTCCCCGGAGGCACGCTGAACTCGAAGCGCCCCTCGGGGATCGGCAGATTCTCCTTCTCACTATTAAAGCGATATTCGGTGACCGATCCATCCACTTCGTCGATCAGAATTCGCATAATTTTGTGCTCTGGAGTCACTTCCAGCAAAATCTCGCTTACTCGCTCAGCCATGGCCTCCGGCACGCCCCGCAGCACCACATTGCCCGCGGCAATTGGCTTAACATCAGGCGCCAACGACAGCCCCCGCAACTCCTTCTCCAGCTTGCTTTTGCCTAGCAAAAACGCAAGCGGAGAGCGAAGATCATCCAGCTTTCGCGCTTCCGTTCTGCGAGCCTGCCGGTCCTCCGGGACGTAAAACCACGCATCTTTCCCGTCGCTGACAAACAGCTTCTCCTTTGGAGAACGGTACTCCCATCGCATCTTGCCAGGTTTTTTCGATCCGCCCTTGGCAAGCCAAAGGGTTCCCGATTCCGTCCGCTCCACCCCTGATCCTCGATACACCTCGGTAAACTCCGCCTGTAAAGTCCGAAGGTGGTTGTAGTGCTGATCGACGGCCTCGGCGATCGAATGGACATCTTCCCCGACCGCGGCAATCGAGACGATCATCACCAACAACATGACCAGCAACATCACCAGCAACACCGCGAACGAGAATCTGATCATCATGTCGATTCTACCCCGTGACTCCGGCGGTGCGGTTTTCGTCAGATTTCTTATGGCGATGTTTGTGCTTGAAGAACGGGATGGGAAACAGGGTAGACTCGTTCCTGATGATTAAAGTCAGGCTGCTGGGCAAGAAGTTTCTGACGCCGTTCCTGGCGGTTGTGCTTTGCTCGATGCTGAGTGGCTCACTCTGGGGACAGAGTGCGCCGGCACAACAGCAAGATCAAAGTCAGGGTCAAGGCCAAGGTCAAAAGCAGGCGGACAAGCCTGCCCCGAGCGGAATCCAAGGGAGTGCCGCCCCCACTCAAGGGCGTTCGACCACTCCCCCTGCCACGCAAGAAAAAGACGAAGTCAAGATCACGCCCCGGGAGGCGGAGGAACTTTTTCACTCCGTCGACGAGATTCTGGCCTTCGACAGCAAACACACCGGGTTGCCGATCAAGAAAGCGGTCAAGCGCCGCCTCACCAGCCGCGATGAAGTGGTGGCATATCTTACCAAGCACATGAAAGATGAAGATGTGAAAAGGCTGCAACGCTCGGAGCTGGTGCTGAAAAAGTTTGGGCTGCTGCCGCGCGATTTTGATCTGGAAAAACTTCTCGTATCGCTGCTACGCGAGCAGATCGCGGGCTATTACGATCCTAAAACCAAAACCGTGAACTTGCTGGACTGGGTTCCGATGGATCAGCAGGAGCCGGTCATGGCGCATGAGTTGACCCATGCATTGCAGGACCAGACGATCCATCTCGATAAGTGGATGCAGAAGGGCGACAAAGACCTGGGCGAGATCAGGAAAGACCCGACGCCCAACGACATCGAGAACGACGAGATGGACGATTCGCGGCAGGCGGTGGTTGAAGGACAAGCTGAGGCCATGATGCTGGAATACGAACTTGCCCCTGTGGGCCGCTCGGTTGTGGATTCTCCCGATATGGTCGAGACGATGGAATCACAAATGACGAATGGGGACGACGGTTCGACCGTCTTTAAGGACGCCCCGATCTTTCTGAGGGAATCGCTGACTTTTCCCTACAGCTACGGGTTGAAGTTTATTGTGACGTTGATGGAGAAGGGTGGCAAAGAAAAGGCGTTTGCCGCCGTGCTGGCGAATCCTCCGCATACCACGCGGCAGATCATGCAACCAGAAGTTTACTTGTCGGGTGAGAAAATCGAACCCATGCCCGTGCCTGAATTCAAGCGCGATTTCAAGGATTACAAGAAGTTTGATATCGGTGCGATGGGAGAGTTCGATGTCGCGGTGCTGCTCGAGCAATACGCTGGGAAGAAGGTGTCCGATCGCCTGTATCCCGAGTGGCGCGGTGGCTATTACTATGCGGCGCGACCAAAAAATGACGCGACCGCGCCGCTGGGTCTGCTCTACGCTTCCCGCTGGTCAAGCGCCGAGAAGGCCTCTGAGTTCGCGGAGATTTATGCCCGGTCGCTCAGCCAACGCTACAAAAAGGCGGATGAAGTGAGAACGTCTTCATCAGCCACACAAGACTTAGAGAACAAGGCTGACGCAATGCAGGGCCGGCATGTGTGGACGACGGAAGAAGGTACGGTCGTGATCGAAGAGAAGGGCGACACCGTGCTGGTCAGCGAAAGTCTGGATCCAGCAACTACTGAGATGCTGGAGAAGGATGTACTTGGAAAATGATGGACAATTGCAAAGTGCAAAGATTGACGCGGTCGATTTAGTTTTTCTTCTTAAAGCTCTGCTGATTCGGATTGTCAGAGTCTTCTCCCAGAAAGTGCTGTACCCGGGCAATGATGGTAACCTGCTTTCCCGCACGCTCAATTGTCAGCCTGCGTTCTTTTCTGGCCTCGCCTCCCAGCATTGTCCATACTTGTCCCAGCGTCGAACCAACAGTAGGGATGCCGTCGACAGCGATGAGTTGATCGCCAGCTTGAACTTCAGGCACTGATGGCCTTCCGGCGTAATCGGCGACTCCCAGGATGGTGAAGCGGCCATCGATTTCAGGGTGAAGGACGAGACCAATTACGTCGAACGCGGGAAAATTGAAAGTGCGCCCAATCTCGAAGTAGACGGTTGAGTGTGCATAGTCGAGTCCGACGCGATAGTTGACCAAGGCGTTCGCGCCGAGTAGTCCAGCGGTTGCAACACCGGCACGCTTCTCGAAAAACTCCATCCGATCCGAAGGAAACTCCACCGCGGCTACATCCGTCAAAAACAGTGGACCGTACTGCACGCGGGCGACGCGCATCAGTTTCCATTTCGGTTCGTCCTGCATTCCCCATATATTTGCGGGGCCGATAGCTCCAATCATGTGCGGCCAGTCGGGGTGCGCAGAAGTGAGTTTGTCGAAGAGATCGTCAGTTAGAAAGCTGATTGACGATCCGACATCGAGGCCGAGATTGTATTTCTTGTTTTCAATCTGACTGGGAACCTGGATAAGACCGTTCTCGCCGTTCACCATTACTTTCGCCTTCACGCCCTGAAACTTCAGGCTGCCGGGTTGGCCGATGGTGAACTCGTGGCCAGGAAAGTTGATCAGCACATCGTAGTTGCGCAGAACGGTGGACGGAATATTGACTTCTGCGTTCATGCCAGGGGCGATAGGAGCCTGGTCTCCGACTGGAACCGTGATTTCTCCCATTGCAGAAAGGAAGACTTTCATTCCGCCGATTAGAATTTCGAGCGAAACCATCGGGGTTGGCGATTTGGCCGAGCAGACCTGGCCGTTGCAACTACCAACACCGAGCCCCAGCCATGCGGATACGCGTGAACTCATCCACTGTTCGGGATCGCCGTTGTCGACCCAGGCGCGAACCCGCCTGGTCGAGCCATCGGTCAGAGGTACGTCCACGTCGATGACAATTCGGTCTCGATCAAGCGTGACGGGAACGGTGACGAATTTCGCGTCGGCCGGGGAAGCAGATTGGGCAGGATTTTGGGCGCGTGCGATCGTGGTCAGAATCAGAATCAAAATGAAGAAGCAAGCGGCAATCCGCATTAGAAGATTGTAATGCGTTGTGATGTGAGGAACAGAGTGGTCCCGGCTGAAAAATTGAACCAACGAGAGTACAAGGGCGTAAGGGAGGTAGCTTGGTATAATCACAAGTTTGGCTCGGGCGCACAAAAGATTTCTGTGGGCGGTGAATTTGGAGGATGGTTGGTACAGGCGGAAATAGGAATCATCGGCGGCAGCGGGCTTTATTCGATGCCGGGTTTGAGCAAGGTAAAGGACGTGCGGCTGAAAACCCCATTCGGCGCTCCTTCCGACGCTTACGTGTGTGGAACGCTCGAAGGCCGCAAGGTGGCGTTTTTGGCGCGGCACGGGCGCGGCCATCGAATTCTGCCGAGTGAATTGAACTTCCGCGCGAATATTCATGGCTTCAAGCAGCTGGGCGTCGAGAGAATTGTTTCAATTTCTGCCGTAGGATCATTGAAGGAGGAACACAAGCCGCTGGATTTCGTGATCCCCGATCAGTTTTTCGATCGTACACGCCATCGCGTGGATACCTTTTTCGGTGCCGGAATAGTGGCACACATATCATTTGCCGATCCTGTATGCGGAGAACTGGCGGGCGTGGTCGAAGCAGCGTGTGAGAGAGTGGGAGTAACGGGCCGTCACGGTGGGACATATGTGTGCATGGAGGGTCCGCAGTTTTCCACCCGGGCGGAGTCGAACGTCTATCGCGGCCTGGGCATGGACGTCATCGGCATGACCAATTTGCAGGAGGCGAAACTGGCGCGCGAAGCCGAGCTGTGCTATGTAACGGTCGCAATGGTCACGGATTATGACTGCTGGCATCCGCATCACGATTCTGTGACCGTCGATCAGGTTGTCGCCGTACTGACGAAGAATGCCGCGAATGCAGCGCAAGTCGTGCGTGAGACGATCGCCGCAATGCCACGGACCCGGTCCTGCAAGTGCGGCTCGGCACTGGCACATGCAATCATGACCGACCACAAAAAGATTCCTGCAGCGACGAAGAAGAAGCTGAAACTGATTATCGGTAAATATGTGAAAGTAAGTGGTCAGTGACCGGTGGCCAGTGGCCAGTAAGAGCAGCAAGATTTTCGCTGACCACTGACCACTGGACACTGACCCCTGACACTAAGAGAGGAAGCACGCACTCAAGATGAGCATTGTCGTAGTCGGTTCGGTAGCATTTGACGACATCACCTCGCCTTCGGGCAGCGTGAAGGGAATTCTTGGCGGGGCAGCCACTTACTTCTCGCTCGCAGCCAGCTATTTCACCGAGGTACGTGTGGTTGCAGTCGTAGGCGAGGACTTTACGGCGGAACATGAAACGGTTCTGCAGAAGCGGCGAATCGATACGCGCGGCATCGAGCGCGCCTCGGGAAAGACATTTCGTTGGGGCGGTTCCTACTCCGACAATCTCAACGAGGCCAAAACCGATTTTACCGATCTGAACGTGTTCGAAAAGTTCCAGCCACGTATTCCGAAGGAATACGAAGACAGCGAATATCTATTTCTAGCCAACATTCAGCCGACGCTGCAGGCCAACGTCCGCCGAAAAATGAATGGGGTGCGGCTAACCGGATGCGACACCATGAATTACTGGATCCAGGGCGCGCGCCAGGAACTCACTGAAACCCTGAAGCTGGTAAACGTGTTGCTGATCAATGATACCGAGACGAAAATGCTGGCGAATGAAAAAAATCTGCCGCGGGCTGCGCAGAAAGTCTTGGCGATGGGTCCGCAGGCGCTGGTGATCAAGCATGGCGAATATGGCGCGACGATTTTTTTCCGCGAAGGCGCGTTTGGGATTGGCCGCCATCCCTTTCGCGCTCCGACTTTGCCGCTCGACGAAGTGAAGGACCCCACCGGCGCGGGCGATTCGTTTGCCGGGGGATTCATGGGCTATCTGGCTTCGCAGCAGGAATTGAATCGCGAAGTTCTCAAGCGCGCGCTCTTCTACGGTGGAGTCATGGGCTCGTTCGCCGTGGAAAGCTTTGGCACCGAGCGGCTGCAGTCGCTCACGCGCCAAGAGATCGATGCTCGCTTTCAGATTTTCCGCGAACTTACTCACCTCGAATGAAGCAGCGACTTCCGCCTCCCAAAACCCATTCGATCGAGGCCGTGCGGCTGATCTGGCTGGCAGTCTTCGTCTCGGTATTCTCGTTTCTTTTCTACCAGCGTCATGGAGATGTGCTGCTTTACGGCGATGCCGTGGCGCACATCAACATCGCGCGCCGCGTCTTCGACTCGAAAACTCCCGGGCTTCTGCAATTGGGAACGGTGTGGCTGCCTCTGCCGCATCTGCTGATCGTACCCTTCATTGTGTCGACACGGATGTGGCAGAGCGGCGCTGGCGGCTCCATTCCATCGATGGCTGCGTATGTGCTCGGGGTATTTGGAATATTTCGTCTCGTGCGGAGTGTGCTCGGCCGCGAAGGAGAATTCGATACCACAATTCAAGTTGTGTCCTGGGGCGCGTCGATTTTGTACGGCGCAAATCCCAACCTGATTTATATGCAAGCGACCGCGATGGGCGAGTCGCTCTACCTGGCCTGGTTTATTTGGGCAGCGGTGTATTTCATAGAGTTTGCCCGCGGCGATGCGACGACAATTCGGTCTCTGACAAAATGCGGCCTCTGTCTTTTTGGAGCCTGCCTGACGAGGTACGACGGATGGTTCCTGGCATTGGCTCTGGTGTTTGGAGCTGTGGTAGTCCACTCCTACCTTTGCAAGGAACGGAAAGATGCGTCACCCAGCGACGATAAGGCACCCAGATTGGCGCGTTCGCGAATGCAACTAGTGAAATTCGTTTTGATCGCGGGAGCCGGTCCCGTTTTGTGGCTGGGGTATAACGCTGCGGTCTATCGAAATCCGCTGGAGTTTGCGAACGGGCCGTACTCGGCGAAAGCGATTGAGCAGAAGACAGCCACAGTGAATCCGGCGAAAGGAGATCTGTGGTCCGCGGGCTCGTATTTTCTGAAAGCGGCCGAACTGAACGTGGCGGAATCGAGTTGGCAAGGCCGCCTGTGGCTGGGTCTGGCGCTGCTCGGAAGCCTGGTGTCGTTGTTGAATCGCCACAGTCGCGTCGCATTGCTGTTGTGGACGCCGCTGCCGTTCTATGCATTGTCGGTAGCGTATGGGAGCGTACCGATTTTTGTCCCGACCTGGTGGCCGTTCTCACATTACAACTTGCGCTACGGCCTGCAACTGCTTCCGGCGTTCGCCGTGTTTGTGCCGATAGGAATTTCGTTTCTGGTGCACTCCTTGGCCAAACTTCCACTCGTGGATGTCTCTTGGCGCAAGTGGGCAGGCGCCGCAACTTTCCTGAGCGTCGTGCTGCTCGCAGTTGTAGCTTACGCCGCGATCTGGCGGGCCGACCCAATCTGTTATCGCGAAGCGTCAATCAACAGTCGCGGGCGTGTGTCGCTGGATTTGCAAATTGCAAACTGGGTTAAATCCTTGCCTGCAGATTCCACATTGCTGATGTATCTGGGCGAGCACGTGGGTGCGCTGGAGCAAGCGGCGATCCCATTGCGGCGGGTCATCAATGAAGGGAATCACCGTGTGTGGAGACAGCCTGCCGATCCAGAAGGCTTGTGGGAGCGTGCCTTGGCAGATCCCGCAAAGTATGCGGACTACGCCGTCGGCTTCGATGGTGATCCCGTTTGGAAAGCGGCGAAGGACGCGCGTCTGACCGCGTTGGTCGAAATTCACACTACAGGCCAACCTCGCGCGGCGATTTTTCAGGGACGCGTGCCGGTGCGGCCGCAACGATGAAGCGCGGTAATCAGCCGGGTTAACGGCTGAGGCCGCCGGGGTCTCGTCGTTCCAGTGATAAAATCCGGCCATTCGAGAGATCTGAGACTTTCGATTAAATTCATGCACTGGCCACATATGGTCGAGCTGCTACAAAAGGAGATGGCGAGCGGGATCGTCGCCAGCTCTTTGCTGCGCCTGGTGCTGGCCGCGGTGCTGGGCGGGACTATCGGGCTGGAGCGCGAGCTGCGGCACCGGCCGGCGGGCCTGCGCACCAATATGTTCATCTGCTTTGGAGCAGCGTTGTTCACAATCCTTTCGGATGCGCTGGCGGTGAGATATCTTGGCGACCATACACGCATTTCAGCCCAGATTATTCCTGGCATTGGCTTCATCGGCGCAGGATCGATTCTGCACGCGCGTGGGCTGACGACTGGCCTGACCACCGCCGCGACGCTCTTCGTCGTGGCCTCAGTGGGGATGGCGACAGGCGGAGGGCTTTACCTGACAGCAATTTTTGCTACGGTCCTGGTGCTCGCTGCGCTGTTCTCTTTGGGCCACCTCGAGCTAACGTTTAACCTGAAGACCTTGTTAAACACTTACGAAGTCACAGGCGCGAGCGTCGATGAGGTCACGCAGGAAGTGAACCGCATCCTGGAGCGGCACCATCGCATGATGCTAAACGTGGTGAGCGGCAGCACCGGCCAGCACGTGCGCCTGCAGTTCGATGTCTCCGGTTGTAACCGCGAGCAGAAGGAGTTGCTGCGCGATTTGAAGGCATCGCCTTTGCTCGGCAATGCGACCTCGCTGGGGCCGGTGGAGTTGGAGTGAGCCGGCAAGACTTGACGATTCCGTTTGTGAAGGCTTCGGCGTGCGGAAATGATTTTCTTCTCATTGATGGCGCGGAAATCGAAGGGAAGCTGCTTGCTGCGGAACGCTCGGAGTTCACGCGGCGTATTTGCGACCGGCACGAGGGCGTGGGGGCCGATGGCGTGGAGTGGATGTATCCTCATACTGGGGCGGATGTCGAGATTCGGTTAATCAACTCTGATGGTTCCGACGCAGAGATTTCCGGCAATGGCACACGCTGTGTGGCGGCATACATTTGCGCAGAGCGAGGAAAAGAGAAAATCTCGATCCTAACCGGGGCTGGACTAAAAACGTGCATACTCACGGGACGGAGCGAATGCAGCTATGAGTTTGAGGTTGAAATGGGGGAGGCCGCGGTGGGGGCAGAACTCGCATTGAAAGTGGGAGCAAGCGAGGTAAGCGGCATTCCAGTTTCCATGGGAAATCCGCATTATGTGGTGTTCGTCGAGGAGTTTTCCTCGAATTGGCAAGTCAAGGCGGCAGAGATTCAGAGCAGTTCTGAGTTTCCTCACGGAGTGAACGTTGAATATGTTGCTGTAGATGGAAAATACGATTTGAGGGCGCGCTTTTTCGAGCGTGGAGCGGGAGAGACGCAATCGTCGGGGACAGGCTCTTGTGCGTCGGCACTCGCTGCGATTGCGACGGGCAGGGCCGAATCGCCGGTGCGGGTGCATGCTCCGGGTGGAACGCAAACGGTACGCAGGCAAGGAAATCTTGTTTTTCTGCGCGGGGAAGCGCGGTTGGTTTGCCGGGGAGAATTTTTTTTGAGCTAGACTGCGTTTCGCGGCTCGCTGCGTCGTCGGCCGAAGTCTTTTTCTACCGGTCTCGTGATTTTTTCCATCTGGGTTTCTAATTGCATGTCCTCAGCGACAATCTCGCGTGTGAAGCCAACTGCCCTTCGGCCCGGGGATACAGTCGGCATTGTGGCGCCCGCGAGCAACGTGAAGCGCACTGAACTTGAAGCTGGAAGCGATGCGTTACGGCGCGCGGGCTATCGGCCATATTATTTTGATTCCATCCTTGAGCAGGATCTTTACTTTGCAGGATCGGTGCAGCGCCGCACGCACGAACTGCAGGAAATGTTTGCCCGCGAAGAGGTGCGAGCGATTATATGCGCGCGCGGTGGCTATGGCGCGAACTATCTGCTCGAAGCTCTGGATTTGGAGAAGATCAGAGCAAATCCCAAAATATTTGTAGGCTATAGCGACCTCACTGCGCTGCTCACTTATTTTGCGGACGCCGCAGGGCTGGTTACATTTCACGGCCCGATGGTGGCAAAAGATTGGGCGCATGAAGGGGGAGTCGATTCCGTTTCGTGGCAGTTCGCGCTCGGCGCGGCCGCGGCTTGGGAGCTCAATTTCGATGCGCGTTCGGGAGTAAGTGGCCTGGTGGAAGGCGCAGCAGAAGGAATTCTTTACGGAGGCTGCCTTTCGATCTTGGTGGCGTCCCTGGGAACGCCCTACGAAATCAAGACGGCGGGGGCAATTTTGTTCGTCGAGGATGTGACCGCAAAGCCGTATCAGATCGACCGCATGCTGATGCAGTTGAAACTCGCCGGCAAACTGAACGGAGTTCGCGGAATTATCTTTGGCGAGATGCGGGATTGCGTGCAGAATGCGAATCAGGGATATACGCTGGAAGATGTTGTGCTGCGCATTGTGGGCGAGTTAGGGATACCCGTGGCTTATGGCTTGAGGTCGGGGCATGTAACTGCCGGAAACATTACTTTGCCCATCGGCGTGCAGGCGGGGCTGACGGTGCGCGATGGGAAAGTGAATTTAAAAATCCTGGAAGCGGCGGTCAGTCGGAGAGATGACCGCTGATCTGGCATTGCCCGGGCTGAGGCGAGGAGGGTACTTGACGAAGAGCGGCGCTTTTACCCTGGTGACAGGCTGTGGCTTGCTGCTGCCCGCTTATGCCGGTCTTCGCGGCGTTCCCACGCTTCTCTGCCCGCTTCCTTTTCTCACTGTGACGCCTGCCTTTATCCTGTCATCGTTGTTAGCGGGGCAACTCACGCGGGCCGCAGTGCTCCTCCCGCCGTTGCTGTTTTTCGCCTGGAATCCAGGATTGTTTCGGGGTCAGACGCAAGTACCGAGACGAACTTTGGCGCTTCTAATGATCGCAACGCCGTTAAGCGTCATCTGGTTTGTTGAAAGCTGGAAGTACGGATTGGAGTATCAGGGACGCCGCTATACCCAAACCATTTGTGTTGTGAACGGTGTGTGGTTGGCGGCCTTGTGGATCATACTTGCCAGTCGCTGGCACCGAGACTCGTTCATCGGCAATCTGCTCCTTCATTGGCTGCTGTTCGCTTGGTTAGGCTGGTACGCGTTCCCATATCTTGGCGAGCTGCCCTGATCTGTCCCCAGAGATTATGAACGATAAGAAGCACATTCACTTGATCGGCATCTGCGGCACGGCGATGGCTTCGCTGGCCGGAATGCTGAAGCAGCGCGGATTTCGGGTGACAGGATCCGACGCGGCGGCATATCCGCCCATGTCCGAGTTTTTATCTGAGCTTGGAATCCCGGTGGCGCAATCCTTCGACGCACGAAATCTCGACCCGCGTCCCGATCTCGTGGTCGTGGGCAATGCAATTTCGCGAGGTAATGCCGAACTGGAGCACCTGCTCGACCAGCGCATACCATTTTGCTCTCTGCCGCAATTGCTGCATGAGGAATTCCTGCAGGGCAAGGAAGTGCTGGTAGTAGCCGGGACGCACGGCAAGACCACGACCACGTCGATGCTGGCGTGGATTTTTCATTCCGCAGGCATGCAGCCTTCGTTTCTAATTGGAGGAATCGCGGAAAACTTTGGGTCCAGCTTTCATCTCGGAAAGGGAAAACATTTCATTCTCGAGGGTGACGAGTACGACACGGCGTTTTTCGACAAGGGGCCGAAGTTTCTGCATTACTTCCCCGATTCAGTGATTCTGACATCGGTAGAGTTTGATCATGCCGACATCTATAAAGATCTTGACGCCGTCGAAACGGCGTTCAAGCGGCTGGTAAATCTGATTCCGCGGCGTGGCCGCGTCGTAGCTTTCGATGGGGTCGCAGGCGCGGCCTCGGAATGCGCTAGCCTCGAACGCTGTCTGCAGAAGGCCTTCTGCCCGGTGGAGCGCTATGGAACTGGGGCGCACTCCGAATGGCAAATCACGAATATGAAGTTCGAGGGAGAACGAACCTCATGGTCCGTATTACAGAACGATCGAGCCTGGGCGGATTTTGAGTTCCCATTGGCGGGCGAATACAACGTATGGAACGCGACCGCGGCAGCGGCCCTGGCCGCCGACTATGGCATCTCGAAAGAAGAAATTGCGGCAGCGCTGAAATCATTCAAGAGCGTCAAACGGCGGTTGGAAGTAAAGGCCCAGGTATGCGGCATCACGATCATCGACGACTTCGCCCACCATCCTACGGCAATTGCGGGGACACTGAAGGCATTGCGGGAGCGTTATCCGAGGTCGCGGTTGTGGGCGATTCTTGAGCCGCGGTCAAACACGCTACGGCGGCGCGTGCTACAAGGGGATTTGGCACGGAGTCTGGCCCTCGCAGATGAAGTAGTGGTCGCGGCCGTGTTCCGCTCGGAGGCCGTACCCGAGAATGAGCGACTTGAATTGCCCGAACTGGCGGCGGATGTTCAGATGCACGGAGGACGCGCCCGGCTGGCAGCCGATGCCGAAGCAATTGTAGAGATGATCGCTCCCGAGATGCGCGTCGGCGACGTGGTCGCAATCCTATCGAATGGTGGCTTTGGCGGAATTTACGAAAAGCTGCCTGCGCGGTTGACAGCACTTTCCGGGGAAGGCGCGAGCAATTCCGCGAGAGCGGCAGGGAAGCAATGAGCCGGCGCAGTGCGAGGAGCCGTCCTTTCGGCCGGTTTCTTGGTTTATGTTTTTTTCTGTGGATTGGTCTGGCGAGTTCCCGCGCCACCACCAACTACACGATTTCCCTGGAAAATCCAGAGCTGCATCTAATGAGGGTGCAGATTTTATTGCCGGAAGGGCCGGCGTTGCGGGAGTTGCAGCTTCCGGTATGGAATGCCTTGTACCAAATCCGTGATTTTGCGCAAAACCTGAACTGGGTGACCGCGAAAAACCGTGCCGGACAGCCGCTTTCCGTGTACACACTGAACAAGAGCCGATGGCAGATTACGGAAGCACAGGATGGCGCCATCGTTGAATATCAGATCTTTGTGGATTCACCCGGTCCGTTCGGCGCACAGCTGAATTCTCATCATGCATTTCTCAACCTTGCTCAGATCTTAATGTATCCCGTCGATGCGCGAGACTCGCCATTGACTTTGCGATTCAGCCATGTACCGCCGCCGTGGCACATCGCCACACCGCTGCGTGCGAACGAGGACACGTACATCGCTGAAACGTATGACCAGGCTGCCGATTCGCCGGTAGAGATTGGCGATTTCAAGGAATCCGATTTTGAGGAAGGTGGTGCGCACTATCGCGTGATTGTCGACGCGGCTCCCGGTGACTACGACCTGGAAAAGATTAGCGCGATGCTTCACAAGATTGTGGCAGCTGCGACAAGCTGGATGGACGACCGTCCCTTCGACAGCTACATGTTTCTCTATCATTTTCCCCGGGGCCCGGCGGGTGGCGGGATGGAGCACGCTTACTCGACTGCCATTGCGGTGAATGCCGACACCCTGAACCAGTCTCCGGGCGTGCTGGCCTCGGTGACGGCGCATGAATTTTTTCATCTCTGGAACGTCAAACGCATTCGTCCGCAGACTCTCGAACCTGTCGACTACACGAAAGAGAATTACACGCGGGCGCTTTGGTTCAGCGAAGGATGCACCAGCACAGCGGCGGACATCATCCAGTTGCGAGGCGGGTTGCTCGACGAGCGCCACTTCGAGCAGGAGTTGGCGTCGGATATCGGCGAACTTCAGCGGCGCCCCGCGCATTTGACCCAGTCGGTGGAAGACTCCAGCCTCGATGCCTGGCTTGAGGGCTACTCCTACTACCGGCGCCCCGAGCGCAGCATTTCGTATTACAACAAAGGCGAATTGCTGGGGATAATCCTCGATCTGGCGGTGCGCGAGGCCAGCCACGGTCGAGCGTCCCTGCGGGAGGTCTTTCAGTGGATGAATCAAAATTACGCGAAAAAGGGCCGGTTCTTTCCGGATTCGGCAGGTGTACGCGAGGCGGCTGAGGCAGTAACCCACAGCGATTTGAATTGGTTTTTCGCGAAGTACGTTGCGGGGACGGAAGAGATTCCGTGGAACGTTTTCTTTCGCTTTGTCGGACTTCGGTTGATCGAAGGAAAAATTACGTCAGCGGATGCAGGATTCGTGGCTTCGCGAAACTTTGATGGTCCCATGACTGTGGAGTCGGTTACTGCAGGGGGTACGGCCGAAGTGGCCGGCCTGCGGGGGGGCGACACGATTCTCGAAATCAATGGGAGCGCTGCCGGAGAGGGATCTTCCGACGTCGTGGCCCGGCTCATTCCCGGCGATAGCATTGACGTTAAGGTGCGTAGGCAACGCGGCGGGGAACGCGAGTTGAAGTGGAAAGTCGGGAGCCGCGAGGAAACTTCCTACGACCTCAAAGACATGGAGAACGTCACCACGGAGCAGCGGGCACACCGGGCCGCGTGGTTGAAGGGCGAGGCCGAGCGATAAACCATACTCCGGAACTTAGGATTCACGCGGGATCCGCAAATGGTTGTGACTGATTCGAAAAATGATCCGCACATGATTCGAACCTGATCCGAACATGATCCGAACTCTCGCTATGCTGGGCTTCTGGGCCCTCGCCGCACCGCTTGCGGCGCTGATTGGATTTCCCTGGACGTTTATCACGGGAGACGTCAGCCTGCTCTATCGCATGTTCATGTTCGGCGTGTGGAACGGCGTGCGCTTGACTGGAGTGAAGGTTGAAACCGTTGGCCTCGATAAGCTGGACCCGTCGCGCACCTATATATTCATGTCGAATCACGTTTCGAACCTGGACCCGCCGATCACCGTGCCGCTGATTCCGCGGCGCACTTCTGTGATGGTAAAAAAAGAATTGTTCGGCTATCCCATCCTTGGGCGCGCGATGCGAATCGGTTCACTGATACCGGTCGATCGTGGCAATCGTGATGCTGGAATTGAGGCGGTGAAGATCGCGAAGCAGGTCGTGGCGCAGGGGCTTAACATGACGATCTACGTCGAAGGCCACCGTTCGTTCGATGGCAAGCTGCTGCCTTTCAAGAAGGGCCCGTTCTATCTGGCGATGGAGTGTGGAGTTCCCGTGGTTCCGGTTACGGTCACCGGCACGCACGATGTGATGCCAAAGGGCAGGTTCGCAATCAAGCCGGGAACCGCGACTGTGATCTTTCATCCGCCGATCGAGCCGGCGGATTTTGGCAGCCGCGAATGCCTGATGGAGAAAGTGCGCCGGGTTATCGATAGCGGGATGCCGGAAGAACTGCGAGAAAATTCGTTCACCACGAAGGACACAAAGGTTCACGAAGGAAATACCTCCGTCTGAATTCATTGTCGAAACTGAGTTTCATCCTCTATCCCTTCCGAATCTTGGCTCGCAAAGCCCTCGCCATCTCGGGCAGCCTGGGAAGCAGCGCCGAATATTTCAACCACAATTTGTGATCGACGGCGGGAGCGCCGCTCACCAAAGCTCCTGCCGGAACATCGTTCGCGACCCCGCTTTGCGGCGTGACGATGGCACCTTCCCCGATCTTGCAATGTCCGACGACTCCAACCTGCCCCGTTAAGATCACTCGATTGCCGATCTCTGTCGAACCGGCGAGTCCAACCTGCGAGCACAGTAACACATCTTCGCCGACTTGGGAGCCGTGGCCCACCTGCACCAGATTGTCGATCTTCACCCCGCGACGGACGCGGGTTTCGCCGACGCTGGCGCGATCAATACAAGAATTCGCCTGCACTTCCACGTCGTCTTCAATAATAACCGGGGCTGGCTGGGGAATTTTATGCCAATGTCCCTCGTGAGTCTTGGCGAAGCCAAAGCCATCGGCGCCGATTACGACTCCGTTTTGCAGCAGAACGTTATTTCCGATGCGGCAGTTCTCTCGCACTACGGCGTGTGCGTGAGCAAAGAAATTGTCGCCGATTGTTACTCCCCGATAAATGACCACATGCGCCAGCAGAACGGCATTGTCCCCGATCTCGACATTCTCATCGATGACTACATAAGGGCCGATGTGAGCGTTGCTTCCAATCTTGGCCGTGGGATGAACGACTGCCGAGCCGTGAACCTCCGGGGCATAGCGCGGGGGATGATGGAAAAGCTCCAGGGCGCTCGCGAAACTTAGATAGGGATCCTTGACGCGCAGTGTGGCGGCCGGAATCACTGGAAAGCCCTCGGAGACGATCACGGCAGCGGCCCTGGTGAGTCGCGCGGCGGCCGCATATTTCGGATTGGCGACGAAGGTGATTTCTTTGCTGCCGGCCTGCTCGATTCCGTTGAGGCCAGTTATTTCGGTGTCGGGGTGTCCGTCTCGCAGGCGTGCGTTAAGGGCAGATGCAATGGCTGAAAGTTTCATAAGAGGAGTCTCAGAGAAAGTAGATCAGCGAGATTGTAGCGGACGCGGGCAAAAGACGCCCGACGAGGTTCCTAGGGAGCGATTCTTATCAGAACAGTGCCGATGAAAGAAGAAGAGGCCAGTGATCTGCACTGACCTCGACTAAAAGCCGCCTCCGCTATTGCACCGTGAGGGTGAAAGTGCCTTCTTGCTGGGAGAGGCTTCCGGCCGTCGCAGTTACGGTAACAGTATAGGTTCCCGCTGGCGTGCCGGGATCTTGGGTAGGCGGGGGAGTGCTGTGGCCCCCTCCGCCGCCACAAGCCGGAAGCATCAGAAGGAATGTCATTACCATCAGGATTCCCACCAGCGTGCTCCAGCGGCGTCGTCTAGGCGTAGCCAGCAGGAAGATACCTGCCAATGGCATTCCTCCACCCAGTATCGCTGCGAAATAATAGCGACGCTGGTTGTGTTGCAACATGGTCGTGTGTGGGGCCGTTGTGGTGACGGTAATGGTGGTAGTGACAGTTGTGCTCGGGCCTTTTCCTTTGGCCGACGGGGTGCCGCAACTGGCTTCTGAGGGCAGGCCAGTACAAGTGAAGCTTACGGCAGTGGTGAAGTTGCTCGACGCGATGATGCCAATGGTTGTTGTGCCGGAGCCGCCCGGGCTCGCAATCGTGACATTGGCTAAACCTGCAACTCCCGTGAACCCGGGCTGGATGGAGAAAGTGACCGGCGCTGCGCTGCTGCTTGCATTGAAGCTATTGTCGCCTGCGTAGCTGGCAGAAATGCTGTGGTTGCCGCCATCGAAGTTGAAGATTCCGGCGCCGATCGAGGTATTTCCCTCGCTGTTCAGCGCGACCGGGTTTGCCACGGGATTGAAAATCGGTCCGGGCAGCTTGCTGGAGCCGTTATCCGTGAAAGTAACTTGTCCCGTGGGCACGCCGGCGCCTGATTTTCCGACAACATCTGCGCGCACGAACACCAGGCTTCCGAAGGGCAGCGGGGTAGTAATCGGAATTATGTTCCCGTTGCTATCTTGAGTGAACTCAGACAGGGTCGTAGTGCTCGGTTCCGCGGTTACTGTGACTGACTGCGGAGCGGAATCACTGGGAGCATAAGTACCGTCACCCGCATAGCGGGCGGTTACGGTGTACGGTACCGGTGAGCCGGCTAGAACCGTCGAGCCGGGCAGTTGGCTCGTCGTTCCCGAGAAGGCGCCGGCCCCGAGGGCGAACGCCTCAATTCCAGTCTGGTCTGTGGACGACGCACTTGGTCCGATCGCCGCTATTAACGAGACATCGCCCGTGGGAGTGCCCGTCCCGCTACTAGGCGCAACCGTCCCAGCCGCGGTTACGGAGGTCCCATGGGTAATAGTTGCAGGAGTGAGCGTGAGCGTAGTTGTGGTGGCAGTGAACGTCACTGAACTCCACTGGTTAACCAAGTTTGTAATGTTGACAGAGCCGAGACCGGTGGCCATGTCGTAGCCCGCCTCCGCCTGATACTGCGCATTCGCTAAGCCATAGTTAAGCTCACCAGGGACTGCATCGTTCCCGACCGTTACGTCGTTGAAGATGCAAGTGCTCAAAGGGGAGGTGGTTGTACTAGAGCCATTACATTGCTTTGGATACGCGGCCTCTGTGGTGGCAAGGCGATAGAGAACGTAGTTCGCCAATCCTTGGCGTGGACTTTGAGAAGGATTAGTGAGCAAAGGATTTGCCTCGACCAGCGCCATGATTCCGGCAAAAGACGGAGTCGAGGCCGACGTACCTCCAACCAGAAAAAGGTTGAACTCACCTTGGGCGTTGGGCACACAGGAAGCTTCCACGCAGAGCACGTAGCCATCATGAGGGGCAGCCGACAACGATACATCCGGTAAGTCGCGCGTGTTGCCGGCGGGGATACCCGTTACTCCCGTCTGCCACGGCGGCTTAGGGAAAAACGTGCTCGAGCCGCCGCCCCCTGCAGCGATATTAGCGTTGCCTCCACAACTGGACGCAAGGCAACTATCATTCCAGACATCTTCCGGAATATAAGAGAGAGCGCTTTCCTGGTTTGTATTAGTAGCACTCCAGTATTTGGTTGGATCCGCGCTATCGTTGAAAACCGTGCCTCCCACTGCAACGTTGAATGGTGTGGACGCAGTCAAGCTGACAGAAACCGGTAGGGTTGCCACGGTCTCGGAATTGTTATCGCACCCTTCAGCACCGTTGTCGCCAGTTGAGACGAAATAGGTAATACCCTGGGCTGCACCCTGTTCAGCCAATCCTGACACGCCTGTGGCCTCTGCGCTGGTGGACTCACCTTCGCAAACGCCAAAACTTTCCGTCATTACATCTGCGAGATTGTTTTCAATGATGTAGACCTCCGAGAGGTCAACCCCGTCGGCGGTATTGGTCGTTGCGGAAACTACGAAGTCTACATTGGCGGCAGGGGCCACGGCTCCTGACCAGCTCGAATCAAGCGTGGCTTCGAGTTCTTCGTCGCCTCCCAAGTCACCCGGATCGGGCCCGTTGAGAATAACGTTGAAACTGCCCCCAGGCAGGTTGAACACCGGAGCGGAGCGAAAATCCGTGATGTCCTCCGCAGGGGAGTCGACGCTATATAGATTGCTGCGGCCGATCACGGCGATAGTTACGCCCGCCCCCGTAGTCCCAGTATTCGTTGTTGGGGTGCTGTAGTTGAAAGGACTGTTGTAGATCTTGCCGAAATCTGCCGGCGCCATACCATGCGAGCCATCGCTGAAGGTGAGGCTCGGGGACTTGCCCGACCGGACCTTCGCCGACGCCGTTACTTTGGACACGCGAATGTGCGGCTTCTTCACGAAATTATGCAGGGTCAGCACTCCAGCTACCGCTGGTGTTAGCGCTGTCGGAATCGACGGATCGCTGGCATTGGCCCAATGCTGTTCACCGTTCACAATGTATTTGTGAATCGTGGTGTGAAACGCCTCCTTCACCTGGCTGGCGGAACCGGAAAACTCCAGCACTGTGCGGCCCTTGCTGGTGCCGACCTGGAATCCGTGTGATTGCAGCCATGACGCGATGGTCTGCATGTCTGCATCGGTCGGGCCAAACTCCCTGCCGAACTGCTCCGGCGTGAGCCATTTGTGATAGTTCGGGGAGTGCTTGTCCTGCTGGTCGTCGAGCAGTTGGCGCAAGGCGGACTCTTGCTCGGGGCTGCGCTTCAACACCAGCAGCATGCGCTGCATGGGCAACGTCGCCGGGGCAGTGCCGAGATCGAACTGCGGGCGCGCCAAAATATGCGTGTTGCCCTTGAGCACCGTCAGCTGGGCTTCATCGACCGGCTGAGTAATAAGCGGCCGTGGCGCAACCTGGGGCGAGACGCTAACTTGCTGCGCCAACAAAACCGAGGAAAGGATCACTGCCAGACCTGTAACGCTGAGCAGACGCTTCGAAGCGAACGACGACACATTCATAAAAATGCCACCTAAACCTGGGATGTGGCTACACTTGTCGAGACCGGACGGGTAAGAAGGAAGGGATTAACCCGACAGCTCTCGCCGCGCAGGAGGTTCGGCCCTGCACCTGAGTTCTGCCTTTTTACCCCAAGTTTTCCCAGATTGCAACTCGAAACAGAGAGAGAAGTGTATAGCAAATGGATTCTGCGTCGGTATGCAACAAAAGTAGTCCGTTGGCGGATTGGAGAATCGTTGCTGGGGCCGCAGAATTCTCTTTCCCCCACCGACCTTCCTATTTCGAGCAGGCGGAGCAGTAACCGCCGATCTCCAGGCGGGACACAACAATGTGGAAGCGGCAGTCTTTTTCTACCTGGCCCTTCAGCCTCTCGAAGATATCGCTGACGAACTCCATAATCTTCCCGCAACGCAGGCACGCCATGTGGATGTGGTCACGGTTCATTTTGCGCTCGTAGTAGTGACCTTCGCCGTGGATGTGCATCAGGTCAAGTTCGTCAATTAGTCCGTGGCGCTTCAGCAGTTGCAGGGTCCGGTAGACCGTGCTGCGGTCGACGCTGGCATCGAGCTTCTGTGCCCGGCGCAGAAGCTGGGCCGCATCCAGGTGCTTCGCGGCGGTCTCCATCACGCTCAGGATGGCGCGGCGCTGCTGGGTCATGCGGATACCGCGAGCGGCGAAATGAGCCTGCAGGCGGCCCGGCATCTCTGTTTTCGGGAGTGGCATAAGAGCTATTCCTCGACTGTCGCAACTGGTCGCAACCGCGCTGCGACGAATTCTTGCGCCGGAAGTGGACAAGCGCCGTCCTGCTCCGGCATGCTTGTGAAGATTACTTTAGTTGCGACGCGGTTGCAACTACGCGGACTCCATCTTCGTCGATGATTAACATAACCAGTTGCGAATCAGTTGCATCTTGCGTAGATTCGATCCGGCTTGATTCAATCCGCACTGTTTCGATGCGGCTTGCCTCGACCCGGTCATGCGGCCCGCGATCCTTCCTGCTCCACTGCCTGCTGGCGTTTGCCGGACTGGCCGCATTCACCGCACACGCACAGGAGAGCCCTTACATCGTGACTTACGATCATTATCTGGAGGAGCCCGGCAGCCTTGAGGTGGAATACTTCTCGACCTTCGGTACGCAACGTCGCGGCAATGACTTTCATGCCTTCTGGGCGGAGTTCGAATATGGCGCTACCGCATGGTGGACGACCGAACTCTATTTCGACGGCCAAACCACGTTCAACGACAGCACAATTTTTACGGGATTTCGCTGGGAGAATCGTTTTCGCCTGCTGCAGCTCGAGCACTTCATCAATCCCGTCCTCTACATCGAATACGAGCAGACCAGTGGCGCCGACAAAATCCTGAAGGAAGTCGAAGGCCACGACGTGGAATCGGACTACGCTGTGCCCAACTCCATCGCCCGCAAGGAGCACGATCACGAACTTGAATCCAAGCTGCTTCTATCGAAAACTTTCAAAGGCTGGAACATCGCGGAAAATACCATCGCGACCAAGAATCTCACCGGTGGCAATCCCTGGGAATTCGGCTATGCCATTGGCGCCAGCCGCCCGTTGGCCCTGAAGGCCTCGCCCAACCCATGTAATTTCTGTCCAGAGAACTTCATCGCCGGAGCTGAAATGTATGGCGGTCTCGGGGACAGGTACACCTTCGGGCTGCATGAAACCTCCCATTACCTCGCGGCAGTGGCGGCGTGGAACCTTCCCTCGGATTGGACTTTGCGTCTGTCGCCCGGTTTCGGCCTCAACGACAATAGTCACCGCTTTCTGTTGCGTTGGGGAGTTTCGCGCGAGTTCTCTGGCTTTGGTTCTGCCGTCGGCCGACTATTCGGAGGCCGCAAACAATGACCCGGGCTCTTAAACTGGCATCCGTTTTCGTGATTTTAATGATGCTAGTCTGTGTACTTGTTTCTGCACTGGTGCTGGCCGTTCCGGCCTCCGCCGAAACGAAAACCGCCGCATCCTCGCAGAAAGACAGCTCCGTCTATGCGGTGCTGGCGAAGGCACCGAAGAAGGCAGTGGCTCGGCGCAATCCGATGGAAAACGATCCGGATGCGAAGGCCGCAGGAGCCAAGCTCTTCGGCATGCACTGTTCCGAGTGTCATGGCGAAATGGCAGAAGGTCAACGCAAGGCCCCGAGTTTGCTCGCGGACCAGGTGCAGCAATCTACGCCCGGTACCTTGTTCTGGATACTGACGAACGGGGTGGTGCGCCACGGCATGCCCGTCTGGTCGAAGCTACCGGAACCGCAACGCTGGCAGATTGTGACCTATTTGAAGTCCCTGGGCCGATCTGAGAAGGCACCGCAATGAGTGCTGCATTTTCTGGCATCCGCGGCCGGTCCATCTTTCGAGAGCCGCAGCTCTATGGTTCGGAACTTACTCTTCAAACATGGGCACCTGGCGTTGATCGTCCGTTGGTCCGCGGCGCGGACGGCGCGTGGCTCCGATGACGGCGAGCACCTTGAGGGATTCAAGGGCGGTGCGCGGAACGAAGATGCGCTGCGTGTTCGAGCGTTGGTCGGGAGGGTTTACGAGATAGCCTTCCGGCAGATTCTGCGTGAGGTCGGAAGGCATGAGTCCTTCAAGGATTTCGTTGTCCTTGAAGCGCAACCGCACCCACAAACCTTCAGAGCGAGGTCGCGAGGTGAAGGTCTTTCGCGTGAGCGATTCGGAGTCGCCGAACTCGCGAACGAAATAAACGCCTTTGATCTCCCGCAAATCCATGGCGACCACATTCCCGGCGGTATTGAGAAGTTCCAGTTTCCCTTCGCTGACGAACTGCGCCGGAGACACGTAGCCGGAGACGGAATCCCGGTCCATCTTGCGGACAATCACCTTCTTATGAGTTGAGGGCATGAGAACAACCGCTTCGGACGTCGGGCGTCAGCAAGAAACAGCCAAAGCCTTCGACCTCAAACGCATTTTTGCAGTTTCGGGTTCGACTGAAGTCCAAGGTCCGACGCCACCTCCCGATTCTCGCACTAATCAGGAGGAAATCGTGCGAATCAACGTTGGCAGTAGCCAAATCGTAAACGTTGTGTTATTCCTTTAAGTTGCTTTAACGCCGCTCAAATCTATATAAGTGTTTTGTATTGAATGGCTTGTGCCGGTCGCGGTTACAATTGACCGCCTTGGAGGGGTCTCTCCTGTGGAAATGCTGTGGAAAACCTCAGGGAGGTTGTACCCCGCAGCGCACCGAAAGATGCCTCGGCGTTGGTTCCGGATCGCTTGACGACGAATGGCTGATTACATTTACACAATGGAAATCCGGTTGACGCCGGACCAGTTGAAAGGCGTCAATCTGGTGCAAGACGTGGCCCGCGCCGCGGGAATCACTCTCTACCTGACCGGCGGCGCAATTCGCGACATCATCAGCGGGTTCACCATCCGCGATCTCGATTTCACGGTTCAGGGCAATCCTCTTAAACTGCAAAAGGACTTCGAGCGGGCGGGCGCACAGATTGCAGGCCACGACGAAGATGTCCGCACGCTATTCCTTGTGCTGCCGGGTAATGTGCGCGCCGAAATCGGCATGGCCCACACCGAGCAATATGACAAGATCGGCAAGCCGCCGATAATTGCTCCCGCTAGCATTCAGGAGGATCTGCGCCGCCGCGACTTTACCGTGAACGCCATGGCGCTCTCGCTGAATGAAGGTTCGCGCGGTCTGCTGCTCGATCCTTTCAATGGAGTCGCGGATATTGAAGCCAAGCTGCTTCGAATCCTGCACAACTATTCGTTCGTAGAGGATCCTTCGCGGCTGATTCGGGCTGCCCGATTTGCGGCGCGCTTTCACTGGCCGATGGAAGAGCGCACCCAGCAACGGTACGACGCGGCCAAAGAAAATAACTACATCGAGCACATCTCGCGCAGCGCGGTGGGGCACGAGATCGCGCAGTTGGCGCACGAGGATGATCCGCTCAACGTGGTGCGCTCCCTCGAAAGAGAAGACTGGCTCAAGGTGCTGCATCCCCATTGGTCGTCAGCCAAAGTCGACGCGAACGGCCTCGCACAGTTGATGAAAACGCGGCAACAGATGGTGGACTTGGGGTATACCGTCGATCCATCGGCCGCGGTGATGCACTTCCTGACGGCGCGGCTCTCCGAAAAAGATATCGCTGACTTACGGCGGCAGATTCCCCGCAAGGACTTGGTTGAGGCCTGGCGCGACATTGAGGACCACGCCAAGGATCTGGCCAAGCGACTGATGGGCAAGGAAGCGGCGACGCCCTCGCGGACCTGGAATCTATTGTCCTCGGCGCGGCCGGAGATGGTCCTTTTTCTGGCCGTGACAGCGCGGCATCAAAGCGTGGCCCAGAAGATCAAGAACTTTTTGACGAAATGGCGGCAGGTGCAGCAGCGCATTCCGCTGCCCGAAATGACGGAGTTGCTGATCACTCCGCAGCTTCCCGAGTATCCGAAGATTGCGCGTGACGTGTTCATGCTGCTGCTCGACGGAAAACTGCGTTCGCGTACCGAGACGCTAAAATTCCTGAAGCCCTTTGCGCCGCCACCACCGCCTCCTCCGCCACCACCGAGGCGCGGACGTGGACCTAAAGCCGCGACGGGTGCTCCTGCCCTGGTGACGGGAAAAGCCACGGGAAAAGTCCCAGGAAAAAAGGGCGAGACGAAAGGAAAAGGAAAAGCCGAGCCAGCGGCTGCTCGAGCACCGGTGGCCTCAGTGCCGGTAGCGAAAACCCAGGCTAAGGCGAAGCCGCAGCCACCTAAGACTAAGAGCAAACCTCCGAAGCAAGCCGCAAAGCGCCCTGCCAAGGCCAGGAAATCGGCTCCGAAGAAGCCAAAGTCCAGAAAACGATAGTCGTTCCGGTGGTTACAATTTCCCGATCCAAGAGCCCGATTCGGGCATATAATAGGTTTATGCATCGTCCGCTTCTCATCGCGGCGTTCGCTCTGCTTCTGGCGTCGGTTCCGCTGTCGGCGCAGCGTGGTGGAGGGCACGCCTCTGGCGGTGGGCACGGCGGATTTGCCGGGCATGGCAGTTTCGGCGGCCACATCGGTGGTGGACACGCTATCGGCGGAATGCACTCCGGCGCCGGTTTCACGTCGCGTTCGTTCGGGCGCGGCTCCTTCAATCGACCGCTATCCTCTCGCGGCTTCAACCGCTCTGGTATCGGCCAGCGGATTCGAAGCCGCGGCTTCCGCAATAATTGCTTCGGCTACGGTTGCGGGTGGGGTTACGGATATCCCTGGTACGGAGGCATCGATCCCTACTGGTGGTGGGATTCGGATTCTTCGTCGGATCCCGGCCCGGACCCGCAATACGGCCCGGACCCGAACCCGCGATACTACGATGATGGCTTGGCGAACCAGATGAACCAGCAGGGCCCTTATCCCAGGCGAATGCCGGATCGAGGCGATCCGGATGGATACGCTCGATCGGCGCCTCCGGCCTCACATCAGGAAGCGGCAACCGCCGTACCCGCGACGGTTGTGGTTTTCCGCGATCAGCGGAAACAGGAAGTGCAGAATTACGCCATCGTTGGCCAGACGCTCTGGATCTTCTCTCCGGAGCGTACCCAGAAAGTCCCGCTGGCGGACGTTGATATCGACGCCACTCAGAAAGCCAACGAAGCGCGAGGCGTAGATTTCCGCGTGCCCAGCGCGGAGACAGGTCAATAACATCTCGCTGTAAATATGGTGGGTACCCGGTCTGTGGATAACTTTAACTCTTCCACAGCAGGCGCTCCCGTTAGAATGACGCCGACGTGAAATCAAACTGATCCAAATCAAATTGACCGATATGTCCCAATTCGTACACCTGCACCTTCATACCGATTACTCTCTGCTCGATGGAGCTTGCGACGTCGAAAAGCTGTGCCAGCGTGTACAAGAAATGGGCATGCCGGCTGTCGCCATGACCGATCACGGAAATATTTTTGGTGCAGTGCACTTCGTCAACGCGGCGCACAAATATGGCGTGAAGCCAATCGTGGGCTGCGAGCTGTACATCTGCAAAAAAGAAGATCACAACATCGAGCGCACTCCGCCCGAGGGCGACACCTATAACCATCTGCTGGTGCTGGCCGAGAACGACGAGGGCTATCGCAACCTGATGAAAATTACCTCGGAGGCTTCGCTGCACGGCTTTTACTACAAGCCGCGGGTTAGCAAGAAATTTCTGGCGGAGCATTCCCGAGGATTGATCGGACTTTCGGGATGCTTGAAAGGCGAAGTCGCCGAGCGGCTGATGGAAGGGAACTACGACGCCGCGCGAGCCGCGGCAGGAACCTTCCGTGACATTTTTGGAAAAGATAATTTCTATCTCGAGATCCAGGATCAGGGCTTGGCCATGGAGCATCGCATTCGTCCCGGCCTCTTCCAGTTGGAGAAGGATCTCGGCTTGCCTCTGGTCGCGACCAACGACAGCCATTATTTATGCGAAGACGATGCCCACGCCCAGGATGTGATGCTGTGCATACAGACGGGGAAGTCGATCCGCGACTCGGCGCGGATGAAATTCGATGGAACCCAGTTCTTCGTTAAGAGTCACGATGAGATGTATCGCGTGTTTAAGGACTCGCCCGAGGTTCTTCCGCGGACCCTCGATATCGCGGAGCGCTGTAGCCTGCGCCTCGAAAAAGTAGCGACTCCGTTTCCGCAATTTGACGTTCCGCCCGGTTATACCATTGCCAGCTATTTTGTGCATGCATCTCGCGAAGGTTTCGCACGACGCTTGGAAACGCTGCGCCCGCTGCATGAGCAAGGCAAGCTCAAGCACTCGCTGGCAGAGTATGAGCAGCGCCTGGAGCGCGAACTCGGCATCATCCAGCAGATGAAGTTTCCCGGTTATTTTCTGATCGTATGGGATTTCATCCGTTACGCCAAAGAACACGACATTCCCGTTGGGCCGGGCCGCGGATCAGCGGCTGGGTCGCTGGTTTCTTACGCGCTCGGGATCACCGATATTGACCCGCTGCAACATGAGCTGCTGTTTGAGCGCTTCCTCAATCCTGAGCGTGTTTCCATGCCGGATATTGACATCGATTTCTGCATGAACCGGCGCGGCGAAGTGATCAATTACGTCACGCAAAAGTACGGACGCGACAATGTGGCTCAAATCATTACATTCGGCACTATGGCTGCCAAGGCCGCGATCAAAGACGTGGGCCGCGCTATGGACATCCCCTACAGTGATGTGGATCGCATCGCCAAAATGATTCCGACGCAGCTCAACATCACCCTCGACCAGGCCATCGAAGACTCGCCTCAATTGCGCGAAGCCATGGAGAAAGACGGCCAAATCCGCGAGCTGATTCAGACTGCGAAAAAACTCGAGGGCATGGTACGCAACTCTGGAGTGCATGCGGCGGGCGTGGTGATTTCGCCGCGTCCCCTCACTGAGCTGGTTCCGCTTCATAAGACGAAGAACGACGAAATTGTGACCGCCTTCGACATGGTTGCCATCGAGAAGCTGGGCCTGTTGAAGATGGATTTCCTCGGCCTCACCACGCTTACGATTCTCACTGACGCACTGAAATTGATCGCACAGACCCGCGGAACGCCGATCACGCTCGAAAATCTTCCACTGGACGACGCCGAGACTTATCAAAAAGTCTTCTACAAGGGATTAACGTCCGGCGTATTCCAGTTTGAATCCCATGGCATGCGCGATGTGCTGCGCAAATATCAGCCTAACTCGATTGAAGATCTTACGGCCCTGAATGCTCTTTACCGTCCCGGCCCCATCCAGGGCGGGATGATCGATGATTTTGTCGACCGCAAGCACGGGCGCAAGAAAGTAGAGTATGAGCTTCCCGAGCTGAAAGAGATTCTCGAAGAGACGTTGGGCGTCATCGTCTATCAGGAACAAGTGATGCAGATTGCGAACCGTCTCGCAGGCTACTCACTGGGAGAAGCGGACCTGCTGCGGCGCGCCATGGGCAAGAAGAAGGCCGAAGAAATGGCGCAGCAGCGCGAGCGCTTTGTGGAAGGCGCCGCGCAGCGTAAGTTTCCGCCTAAGAAGATCGAAAAGATTTTTGATCTCATGGCCCAATTTGCCGGCTACGGATTCAATAAGTCGCATTCGGCGGCATACGCGCTGCTGGCCTACCACACCGCATATTTGAAAACTCATTATCCGGTCGAGTTTATGGCCGCCTTGCTGACCTCGGTGACCGGCAGCACGGATGACGTGGTGAAGTACATCAATGAATGCCGCGAGATGGGCATCGCGGTGGAGGCTCCTGACATCAACGTCTCCGACGCAAATTTCACCCCGCATGACGAAGCCATCCGCTTCGGGCTGGCCGCGGTAAAAAATGTCGGTGGGAACGCTATCGAATCGATTGTTGCGGCTCGAAAGAAACTCGGTCGCTTCAAATCGATTTACGAATTTTGCGAGAATGTCGATCTCCGGCTGCTGAATAAGCGCGTGCTGGAGTCGTTGATCAAGAGCGGAGCCATGGATTCCCTCGGCCGCCGTTCGCAATTGATGACGGTGCTCGACCGCGCGATGGAGCGCGCCCAGAAAGCGCAGCGTGACGCGGAGTCGGGCCAGCACGGCCTGTTCGGCGTCTTTCAGCAGGAAGAGACTGAGGCCAGTAACGACAAGCTGCCGGACATTCCCGACTGGGACGAACAAACTCGTCTCGCCGCGGAAAAAGAAATCCTGGGCTTCTTTATCAGCGGCCATCCGCTTGAGAAATATAAAGACAAGCTCGAAGACCTGCAGGCGCTCAGCATTGCTGAAATCGGCGCGATGACCAAGTCGACCGGAAAAGATGAGACGATTGCCACCGCCGGCATTATTGCCAATCTGCGAGTGCTCAAATCGAAGCGCGGTGATTTCTATGCCCAGGCCACGCTCGAAGATATGTCGGGCACCATCGATATGATTGTCTTCCCGGAAGCCTACAAGCGCCTGCAGGACAAAGTGAAGCTCGAAGTCCCGGTGCTGGTGCGGGCCGGTATTCGAATCGAGGAAGGAACGAATCCTAAGATCACCGCCGCAGAAATCATGCCGCTCGAAGATGCCAAAGTTCCCCTCCCGCGCGCGATTCGCATTCGAGTGCCGCTTGAAACCGCGGGTGAGGCCACAGTGGACGACCTGCACACGCTTTTTAAGGACCGCAAAGGCGAAGCACGTGTATTGTTCGACGTGGAGCGCGCCGGAGATTTCATGGTCGTGATGGAGGCTGAAGGTTATAATGTGCTGCCGGATCGCAATTTCATCTCCAGGGTCGAGCAGCTATGCGGGCGCGGCAGTGTCCGCGTGATCAGTTAAACCACGGTTCCCTATGAAGCGAATCCAGAAGGCCCAGCAAGAGTTGGAGCAGATCGAAAAACAAGTAGCGTTGATTGAGGCCTCCCCTGGGCAGAATGAAGAGACTCACCGCGAACTGGGGAAGCTTCACGAACGCCTGCACCTCCTGAGGGAGGAAATGCAGGGATCCCAAACCGCCTGGCAAAAAACGGAACTGGCCCGCCATCCTCAGCGCCCGCAAGCGCTCGATTATATCGAACGCGTGTTCACCGACTTTAGCGAGATTCATGGCGACCGCAGCTTTGGGGACGATGCCGCGATTGTTTGCGGCATGGCTCGCTTTCACGGCAAGGAAATCCTTGTGGTCGGCACCCAGAAGGGCCGGGACATGAAGCAGCGCGTCTATCGCAATTTCGGCACGCCTCATCCAGAAGGCTATCGCAAGGCGCTGCGAATCATGCAGGTCGCGGAAAAGTTCCGGCGGCCAATTTTCACCCTGGTGGATACCGACGGAGCCTATCCCGGAATCCATGCCGAGGAACGCGGCCAGGCCGAGGCAATCGCGCACAATCTGCGCGAAATGGCTCGTCTCGAAGTGCCCATCATCGCAACCGTTATCGGAGTCGGTGGTAGCGGAGGTGCCCTGGCGATCGCGGTTGCCGATCGTGTACTCATGATGGAGAATTCAATCTACTCGGTAATCTCGCCGGAGGGCTGTGCTGCTATCATGTGGCGCGACGCCACCAAGAAAGAGTTAGCCGCCGAGGCGATGCGCATTACGGCTACCGATCTCAGCGAACTAGGCTGTATCGATGATATCGTGCCCGAACCAGAGGGCGGTGCGCACCGCGACTATGAAGCCGCTGCCAATTTGCTTGATGTCAGCCTGCAGAAGCACTTCTCGGAACTCAAGAAAATCCCCCCTGCGGAATTGCTCGTGTCACGATATAATAAGTTCCGAACTATGGCGCAGTTCTTCAAGACCGAGTCTTAAGCGTCGTGCGACTTTCCCCGTTTCCACATAGGTTACTCCCGGCTTCCGGCGGCCAATTTAGTATGTGGGGAGAACGTTCTGCGCCGTATAATTATTTCTTTCCTCAAGATTAATTCGGGCGGACCATTCCGCCTCATAACTCGAAAGAAGGTGTTGGGATGGCCACTACGGATGTCGCGCCTCAGGGTACGGGCGGGCAATTGGGGCGCAAGCGCATTGTCAACGATATGAGCATTCAGGTTGCCACTGTGAATGGCTCGGGCTCGCAGAGTTCGAACACGGTGTTGCTGCGTGCCATTTTTCAAATGGGAGTGCCGATTTCGGGCAAGAACCTGTTCCCCTCGAATATCGCCGGACTGCCGACCTGGTACACCATTCGCGCCAACAAAGATGGCTACATCGGGCGCAAGAAGGAGATTGATTTCCTGGTCGCGATGAATGCCGAAACCGCCGAAGACGACGTGATGTCACTGGCCGCCGGCGCGTCCGTCCTTTATGACGAGCCGCTTGCTCTCGATAAGCTGCGCAACGATCTCATCTTTTATTCGGTCCCGTACGACAAACTGGTCGCGGCCGTTTGTCCTGAAGCCAAGCTGCGCAAGCTGGTTAAGAACATGGTGTATGTGGGCGTGGTCGCTAAACTCCTCGAAATCGACATGGGCGAGGTCGAGAAGGCAATCCGCAAGCAATTTGCCAAGAAAGTGAAAGCCGCCAACCTGAATCTTGCCGCCGCGCAGGCAGGATTTGACTACGCCAAAGCTAGCCTGCCGAAGCGGGGAGCCTTCTACATCGAGCGCATGAACAAGACCGCGGGCAAGATCATCATCGACGGCAACTCCGCCGCCGCCCTCGGTTGCATGTTTGCCGGATGCACCGTAGTTACCTGGTATCCCATCACTCCGTCTTCTTCGCTCGTCGAGACGATGATTGAGTACATGAAAGAGTATCGCATCGGTCCTGACGGCAAAGCGACTTTCGCGATCGTACAAGCCGAAGACGAACTGGCCGCAATCGGCATGGTGATCGGCGCCGGTTGGGCAGGCGCGCGCAGCATGACGGCGACCGCCGGACCCGGCATTTCCTTGATGTCAGAATTTTCCGGCTTGGCATATTATGCGGAAATTCCGGGAGTAATCTGGGACATTCAACGCGTCGGCCCGTCGACCGGTTTGCCCACGCGTACCTCGCAGGGCGACATCCTTTCGACAGCCTTTCTTTCGCACGGTGATACCAAGCACATCATGCTGATTCCTTGCTCCGTGGCGGAGTGCTTCACCATGGCGTCTGAGGCCTTCAATCTCGCGGAGCAATTTCAGACGCTGGTGTTCGTGATGTCCGATCTCGATCTCGGGATGAACAACTGGATGTCAGATCCCTTCGAGTATCCGACCGCACCAATCAAGCGTGGCAAGGTGCTCGACAAAGACGAACTGACGAAGCTCGGCGGATTCGCTCGCTACAAGGATTTGGACGGTGATGGCGTCGGCTATCGCACCCTGCCCGGCACGGATCACCCCGCGGCCGCCTACTTCACCCGCGGCAGCGGCCACAACGATAAATCCAATTACAGCGAGCGGCCCGACGACTATGAAGACAACATGGAGCGCCTCAACCGTAAATTCGAATCCGCCCGCTCCTTCGTTCCGCGACCGGAAATCGTCAAAGGTGCGAGTGCCGGAGGTGAAAAAGTCGGGGGTGAAAAAATAAAGATCGGGATCATCGCCTACGGAACTTCGCATTGGGGCATCGTCGAAAGCCGTGACCAGTTGCGCAGCGAATACTCGATTGAAACCGACTACCTGCGACTGCGCGCCTATCCTTTTACTCGTGAAGTGCACGAATTCATCGAGCAGCACGACCGCGTTTACGTCGTCGAACAAAACCGCGATGCTCAAATGCTGAGCCTGCTGAAGCTTGATCTGAAGCCTGAGTTGACCACGCGGCTGCGCAGCATCGCGCATCTCGACGGGCTGCCGCTCGATGCGCGCTCGGTCACCGACGAACTCAGCACGATGGAGGGAAAGTAAATGGCGACGACACCAGCCGAACCGAAAACCAATCGCATCGGCCTGAGCGTGATCGATTACAAGGGCGGCAAGACTACTCTTTGCGCCGGCTGCGGCCATAACGCCATCTCCGAGCGCATCATCGAGGCCATGTATGACATGGGCGTGAAGCCTGAGCGTGTCGTGAAGTTAAGTGGGATCGGCTGCTCCTCCAAGAGTCCCGCGTATTTCATGAACCGTTCGCACAGCTTCAACTCGGTGCATGGACGCATGCCCTCCGTGGCTACCGGCGCGATGCTGGCCAACCGCAATCTGATTGCGCTCGGCGTGAGCGGCGATGGGGACACGGCTTCCATCGGCATCGGACAGTTTGTTCACCTCATGCGCCGCAATCTGCCCGTCATCTACATCATCGAAGACAACGGCGTCTACGGACTTACGAAAGGCCAGTTCTCAGCCACAGCGGACCTGGGATCGAAGCTGAAATCGGGCGTCTTGAACGATCTACCACCGATCGATACCTGCACGCTGGCGATCCAACTAGGCGCGACTTTTGTTGGCCGCTCCTTCTCCGGCGACAAGCGTCAGCTCAGCACCATGCTGAAAGCTGCCATCGCGCACCAGGGTACTGTGATGCTCGACGTGGTCTCTCCCTGCGTTACCTTCAACGATCACGAGGGTTCGACCAAGTCCTACAAGTACGTGAAAGATCACGAAGAAACCCTGCAGGAAATGAGCTTCGTACCCCACTTTGAAGAAATCGATGTGGAATACGATCCGGGAACGACGGTAAACGTCACCATGCACGATGGCTCGCATCTGCAGTTGCGCAAGCTGGAGGAAGACTACGATCCCACCGACCGGATTCAAGCGATCACGCGCTTGACCGAAGCGCATGACAAAGGCGAAGTCTTGACCGGACTCTTCTACGTCAATACCAAGTCGCCCAGCTTCCTCGATATGTTGAACATGGTCGATCAGCCGCTGGCCACGCTGCCTGAATCGCTGACGCGCCCCGGCCGGGAAGCGCTCGAAGCGGCGATGGAAGAGTTGCGGTAAACGAGTCTCTAGCATCGGCTATCGGGCTCGGTTCCGCTTTAGAAGCCATCTACGCCGTCTCATAAAAGGTTTGGGAAGGGCACGACTTCAGTCGTGCCGTCCCGAGCTGCAATTACGTCGGCTTAGCCGCTGAGCTCGCTTTCACTTTGCGCTTCCCGGCTGCAGCCCAAGTCCCGACCCGTAATACTCCGCAAGCGCATGCCGCTCATCCTCACTGAGAAGGGCAGCGATCGTCCGCATAGGCTCGTTAATGTCATTGGCTCGGCTGCGGTTCGCGAATGCCTCGAGCTGGTTCAGAACATATTCCGCATTCTGGGTTGCGAGTGACGGAACCCCTGGGCGATAGGCCACCGGTCCGTGACAAGCCTGGCAAGGTGGAATGCCACGCTCTCCGTCTCCAAAAGAAACCAAATGCAATGCAACGCCGGCACGGTTTGCCTCGGGCGGGCTTTGAGGAAAGACCCTGTTGTCCTGCGCATCTGGAAAGACCGGCAGCTTGGCGTAGTAGGCCACAACATCCGCCACGTCACGAGAAGAGAGAGATTCTGCGATTGGTCCCATTGCGCGGGAAAGCCGTTTGCGTGCTCGAAAATCCTCCAGTTGCTTCCAGATTGCAAGTTTATCCATGCCCGCCAGATTTGGGGTGTACCCGACAGAGCTAAAGCCCTCCGCCCCGTGGCAGTGATCGCAGCGCCTGGCCAGCAGCATCCCGCGAAATGCATCTCCGGCGGAAGCGGCAGCGATCGTCTCTGGCGTCCAAGCCACATTTGAGGGCACTCGATCGGGAGGATTGTCGCCGGCTTCGAGAAGGGAAGTCGCCCCGACTCCGACTAGAAAAAAGATGAGCGCCAAAGTTGTAGCGCTTAACCACCACGAGAACTTCTCTCTGCGCTGAAGAAGCTTATTGCGCAACACAACTCCCCCTTTCTTCTTGATGTAGGCGAGGGAACTGTTCGCGCGGAACCACCTTCAACTCGGATCGCATGGCGTAGTGCCCCGCTCCGCAGAACTCGCGGCATGTGGTCTTGTATTCACCCGGAATCAGAAAATTAAGTTGCGTCTCGCTGATCGTGCCCGGCAGCACTTTGATTGCATAGTCTGTTCCGTTGAAGGTGAGCGAGTGCACGGCATCGGCGCTGGTGATACGAAGGTGGACCGGCGCTCCCGCCGGGACCAGAATGCAATGTGGAATAAAGAGATATTGCTGCGCGATCATGCGTACGGTGACAGAACCGTCGGGATTCAGCTGCGTTCCCAGGTTGTTCTCGACGAACTCTCCAGTGAGATGAAGCGATAGCGGATCGACGCGATGCGAGCCCCTCAATAGTCGCAACAGCGGAACATCGATCTGATAGTAGCGCGTGGCAGGAATCAGGCACAGAATCAATACCGTGAGCAAAAGCGTCCGGAGTTTTCGCCAGTTCACAATTCGCTCGCTTCGAAGGGGTGGGGCTTCATGCCTTGCTGGAAAAGATTCAAATTTCGTGACCGATGGGAAGGGCACGAGTTTACTCGTGCCGTTAAGTCATTGAAAACTTTTCCGCGCTTTAGCGCCTGAAGTACGCTTTTTCACCTACTTTGAGTCTTTGCGCAACCTCTTTGGCCACCCACCGTTCGTCGGAAGTTGGAGGATCGACTAATCGCCGCCAATCTCCTTCAGCACAGCACTGCAACGCTCACACACCGTCGGATACTTCTTGTCTTCGCCGACATGAGTCGAGTAATTCCAGCACCGCTCACACTTCAATCCATCGGCTTTCGTCACTTCGACGTGAATCCCTCCGGTACCATTGCCACAAGCTCGTGTAAGAGTTACTGCCGAAACAATAAACAGGTAGCGGAGTTGATCCTGATAGCGCGCCAGGAGTGCATATGCCGGATCGCCGGCCGCGATCATGAGTTGAGCCTCGAGCGGCTTGCCGATTAGTTTCTCGTTACGCGCCGTGTCCAGAGCCTTCATCACTTCTTCGCGAATTGCGAGCAGAGCATTCCAGTCCTGCCGCTGAGTAGGATCATCTTGAGCGATACCGTCGCCGAGCACCTCCGCAGGCGTCGGAAAGTGCGCCAGATGAACGCTTTCAGGACGCTCCGGCAGCTTGGGCAAATATCCCCAGACCTCCTCCGTAGTGAAGCTCAGAATCGGAGCCAGCAGTCGCGCAAGAGCTTCCCCGATGCTCCAGATCGCGGTCTGCGCGCTGCGCCGGGCCTGCGACTTGGGCGCCGAGATATAAAGCCGGTCCTTCAGCACGTCGAAATAAAAGGCGCTCAGTTCGGTTACGCAGAAGTGGTTCACCCGATGATAAATGCGGTGGAAAACAAATTCGTCGTACCAACCCCTGATGTCCGTGCTGAGAGCCACGGTTACACGCAGCATATGCTGGTCGATCGATTCCATCTTTTCAAACGGAACAGCATCGCGCTTGGGATCGAAGTCGTAAAGATTGCTCAGCACGAAGCGGAACAAATTGTTCCGGATGGTACGGTAATTTTCGGCAACCCGCTGCATCAACTTTTCAGACCCAACCACATCTTCGCGAAAGTCGACCGACGCCACCCACAGCCGCACCACTTCTCCACCAAGGCGTCCAGCAATATCGACTGGGTCCACATCGTTGCCTCGCGACTTCGACAGCGCCTGGCCTTTTTCATCAAGCGTCCATCCTGGGGTGACTACGCCTTTGTACGGTGGCGTTCCGTGCGTACCCATGGCGCAGAGGAGAGATGACTGAAACCAGCCGCGGTACTGGTCGCCGCCTTCCAGGTAAAGATCGGACGGCCAAGGATATGTTGGTTCATCATTGACTAACGCAAGATAGCTCGCTCCCGATTCCAGCCAGACGTCGAAGATGTCAGTTTCTTTGTCAAACTTCGTGCCGCCGCAGTGCGGGCATTTGGTTCCATTAGGAAGAAGCGAATCGGATTCGGCAGTAAACCACGCGTCCGCGCCAGACTTAGCGAATAGTTCCACAACTTTGCGATTGACGGCTTTGTCGTTGAGCGGCTTGCCGCAGCTCTCACAGAGAAAAACGGCGATCGGCACGCCCCACACGCGCTGCCGCGAAATGCACCAATCAGGACGCGTGGCAATCATGTTCGAGAGCCGTTCCTCGCCCCATGCCGGGTCCCACTTCACATGCTTGATCTCTTCCAGCGTGCGCGTGCGTAGCGTGTCATTTTCTGAACCTCGACTACTTTCCGAACCTCCACCCCCGACGCCGGCCGGCATGGGCGTTTCCATCGAGATGAACCATTGTTCCGTTGCGCGAAAGATTACGGGATTATGGCAGCGCCAGCAGTGGGGGTAAGAGTGCTCGGTTTTTTCCGCATGCAGCAGTGCGCCTCGGCCCTTAAGCAAATCGATGATCGGCTGGTTCGCTTCCCACACGCGTTTCCCGGTGTATTCCGGCAGCCCGTTGCGCAGGATGCCCTTTTCATCGACGTTACTCGTGGCGTCGAGACTGTACTTGACGCCGGTAATAAAGTCCTCGGCGCCATGCGAAGGCGCGGTGTGCACCACGCCTGTGCCGGTGTCCATGGTGACGTACTCAGCCAGCACGCCGAGGATTTTGCGGTCGAGAAAGGGATGCTGAAAGTTCAGGTGCTCCATTCTGCGTCCGGGAAAATGCGCCAGTTCGAGGGGATCCAAAAGATTGCACTTTTCCGCGACGTCTTTCCCGAGCTTCGATGCCACCACATAGACTTCTCCGCCCGATTCAAGCGCCACATATTCTTCGTCCGGATGAAAGGCCACAGCCATCGAAGCAGGCAGTGTCCACGGAGTGGTGGTCCAGATGATAGTTGAAACTTTCTTCCCGGCCAGAGCTGCATCGATCTTCGCAGGATCATCCAGCAGCGCATACCTCACCCAAACAGTTGGACTGGTGTGATTCTCATACTCGACCTCAGCTTCAGCCAGCGCCGTCTCATCGTGCATGCACCAGTACACCGCGCGCAGTCCCTTGTAGACGAATCCGTTTTCGTAAAAAGAGAAAAAGGTCGAGAGCACCACCGATTCATACCGCGGCGTCATCGTGGCGTAGGGACGCTCGAAGCGTCCGAAAACCCCGATGCGTTTGAACTGCTCGCGCTGCAGGTCGAGAAACTTCTGGGCGTATTTGCGGCATTCCGCGCGCACGTCCGTCGGGCGCATCTGCAGCTTCTTGCCGCCCAGTTCCTTGTCAACCTTGATCTCAATCGGGAGACCATGGCAATCCCAACCCGGCACGTAGGGAGCATCGAAGCCCGACATCGTCTTCGACTTGACAATGAAATCCTTGAGGCACTTATTGAACGCCGTTCCCAGGTGGATGGGGCCGCTCGTGTATGGAGGTCCATCGTGCAGAATGTAGCTGGGCGAGCCTTTGCGGGCCTCCCGGATGCGGTCGTAGATCCGCATCTGCTCCCACCGGGCCAGCATTTTAGGCTCGTTTTGAGGCAGGTTCGCCTTCATGGGGAAGGCGGTTTTAGGCAAATTAATGGTCGCTTTTAGTTCGAGCGGCACTCGGTTTGGATTCTCCCAAATGATTGAATCCTCTCATTATAGGGACTGGGAAGCAGGAACGTCCATGCGCCGCGGAGGCACACCCGCAGGAACAATAGATATCCGTTATTTTATAGATGCCCCGAGGCACCTCCCGCCGCAGTCACTCGTAAATAGACTAAGTAAAATACTGCGAGAAGAGGTACAATTTCGGTAGAAGCTGGGTGTGGGATACCGATTTCGTCCGTGGGGCGGAGCGAATCCGATTCTGGCCAGCAAAAGGAAACCTCGAAAAGATAAGTCAGGCAACTTGTTAGAAAGACTGCTCATCTCTGTAGGAGGGGCATCGTCGGCAAGAAAACCTGCTGTAATATCCACGAGCGACAACCGAACCGGGGAATAATGGCAACCGTAGAAGTCAATCCGAACCCCAGCAACGAGCCTGAACTTCACCTCCTGTTGGCTCCCGACACATTTGAGCCGTTATGGAAGTCGCTTTTCCGCGGCCTGGACGAGTTCTTTTTCCCCAAGAAACTTCCGCCACTTAAGCTCGAATCGAAGCCCGTCCCCGTCAAAGATATTTGGGGCTTCTACAACTATAAGAAGAATGGCGCCCTCGGCTCGACAGTGGCGCACGTTATCGTGCTCGGATTGATTATCGGTGGCACGATTCTGGGACGCCGCATTGTGACCCAGGTCGCAGCCAAACCTAACACCACCACGTTGATCGATCCCGGCGATTATTCTTTGAAGCCCGCAAAGACGCAGGCGGGAGGCGGTGGAGGCGGTGGTGATCGCGACGTACTGCAGGCATCCAAGGGACGTTTGCCGAAGTTCTCGATGCAGCAGATTACACCTCCGGCCGCTGTGATCCGGAATCTGAATCCGAAGTTGGCAGTTGAGCCCACGGTCATTGTGCCACCCGATATCAAAGTGGCGATGAACAATATGCCGAACCTGGGCGATCCGAAATCCTCCGCGATTATTCCCTCGAACGGCACTGGATCAGGCAGCGGTATTGGTTCCGGTTCTGGCGGAGGCGTTGGTTCCGGCACAGGAGCAGGCGTCGGACCCGGATTCGGCGGCGGCATGGGCGGCGGTGTTTTCCGTCCCGGCCGCGGAGTAACTGCCCCGCGCGTTATTTACCAAACCGATCCTGAGTTTTCCGAAGAGGCACGAAAGGCAAAGTATCAAGGGACTTGTGTTCTCGGTCTAGTGGTCGATGCGAACGGGCGTCCCACAAACATCCGTGTGCTGAACGCGCTCGGCATGGGTCTCGATGAAAAAGCCATCGAGTCGGTCAGGAACTGGAAGTTCGAGCCCGGCAAGAAAGATGGACATGACGTCGCAGTGGAGATTGCGGTTGAAGTCGACTTCCATTTGTACTGAGGCGCTTGAGCGCTTAGGTCCTAGTTTTAATTATTCCTTCCTCAGCACAGCAAAGTGCAGCAGTACACGTTGGCGAAACCCCAGCCTCTGATACAACTCAATGGCGCGCACATTATCTCCCCGAACGTGCAGAAACGGCGTTTCCCCGCGGCTGAGGATTCGCCGCATTACTTCGGTCGTCAGGATGCGGGCGTAACCGTGGCCAGTGTGCTCAGGGTGGGTACAGATCGCGCTCACTTCGGTATAGCCAGGAACCTTGAGCCGCTCGCCAGCCATCGCAATAAGTTTCCCGTCACGGCGAATTCCCAGATAGGTGCCCAGTTCATGCGTTCGTTGGTTGAAGGGACCGGGCTTGGTGAGCGCCGTAAGCGCCATCATGTCAGGCGAGTCCGCTGCGGTCAGTTCGACAATCTCCGGGTCGGACCCAGAGGAGGATCGCGAGAGCGCTTCGTTGGCACCCTCGCAAACCATTTCCGGCATCGGGGCTCCCGCGATAAGAGTCCAGCCGGCACGTTCCCTGTAAGGCGTCTCCAGAAACAACCCGACTGTTGCGCGCCTTCCGACCAGCCGCGCGAGCGACTCGTAGCCCTCCAGCGTAGGCTTACAAAAACCGCCCAGTGGCGAGATCTCGGGAATGAATCTGCGAGCTTCCCCGAACGACTCGGCAAACCCAGCTTGGAGCGTGGTTAGCGCCTTCCAGATGACGTTGTCAAGCTGATGCATTGATAGTAAGCGAAGATACCGGCGAAGACACCGACCTCCATCTGATTGACCGCCTGCCGGCAAAGACACACTAATTCTGTCTTGCCGGAGTGCGCTATCCGAACCTTGCGGGCAAAGAAAGATATTCGAGGGAAAGAGGCAGTCTTACTCTTTTAAATCCACATGCTGAACATCCTCGATGGGATGCCCAAGAAAGCTTCCACCCAGCCGCCGGAATTTTTCGACGGAGTCGGTGGCGAAAAACTTGATGCGAGGACGCGCGCGGCGTTCCTCAAGGAGAACTGGCACGGGCTTTAGGAGATTCTGCAGCCGCCCCGCGACTGCGTGGGCGGTCGATTCGGCGGAGTCCACAATGCTTACGTGTGCCGGCGCGACGCGATGCAGCAACGGTTTCAGCAGCGGATAGTGCGTGCAGCCCAGAACCAGCGTGTCTGCCTCTCGAAAGCCATCCGCAAAGGCCTCGCCAAGGTAAATCCGCGCCACCTCTTCGGTCACAGGATGTTCAATCCATCCTTCTTCAACCAGAGGCACCAGCAGTGGGCAAGCCTTCTCCCGCGCTTCCAGTCCATGCGCCTCGAGCGCCTTCCGATACGCATGGCTGCTGACCGTGGCCTCGGTCCCGATGACAACGACCTTTTTATTTTGGCTTACCGTAGCAGCAGCGTCTGCGCCGGGCACAACGACTCCCACCACCGGTACGTGAGCCGCAGCCTTGATGCGGTCGAGAGCAAGTGCAGTTGCAGTATTGCAGGCGATGACAAGAAACTCGGCTCCATGTGATTCGAGATAACGGGCAGCCTCGACCGCATAGCGCGCCACAGTTTCGACCGATTTGGAGCCGTAGGGCAGGCGGGCGGTATCGCCGAAATAGATGTATTCGGCGTCTGGAACAAGTTCAAGTAACGCTTTAAGAACCGTCAGGCCCCCAAAGCCGGAGTCGAATACGCCGATAGTAGGACGCCGCCTGTTCATGCTTTGGATTGTAGAGTTTTCCTTCGTGAGACTTCGTACCCCTTTGTGGTTCAAGGTCCTAATCGGAAGTCATGTTTATTCTCGGCGGGTCGAACTCAAAACCGTTGCCTCGGCGAACTCGGATCTTCTGCCGCAGCACTCTCCCGGCGGAATCGGAGCGCCGTGCGGGCAAGTCCGCGGATGTCCCAGAAAAGCACATATCTTGTCGGTGACTTCAGGCGAGAGAATGTGCTCGAACTTGCAGGCCTGCTGCTCGATTTCGGATTCGCTGTCCATGGCCAGGCTATCGGTGAAAAGGCGCTCTGCGAGGCGATGCCGCCGGATGATGCTGCCGGCGCGTTCGTGGCCGCGAGGCGTGAGTTCCACGATCAACGTACCGTCGCCGGTCGATGCGGCCACTGGCTTCAGCGCGTCGTGACAGGGATTTGTAAACGGTTTGTGATCGTGGGGATGAGGCGGATGCGGAGCGGAAACTACAAGGTCCATCTGAATCATTTTCTCAATCGCGAGGCTGACCGGCAGCGCGCCGTGAACTTCCATGCGTTCGACTTCGGCAATCTCGCCATGCTCAGCCAGCACCCAAAGCTCTTCCAGCACCTCGTCGAACTGCTCTTCGTCGGCCATCGCAAAAACTTCCTGCGACTCGATTTTGCCGTGATGGAACTCGATACGCCGATCCGCAAGGCGCGCCACCACTGGATCGTGCGTGACCATCACGATCGTCCGCCCTTGCTGGTGAAATTCACGCAGCAGCCGCAACACGATCTCTTCATTGAGCGCATCGAGATTGCCGGTAGGCTCATCAGCCAGAATAATTTTTGGATCGTTGATCAGCGCACGTGCAATGCAAACGCGCTGCTGTTCGCCACCGGAAAGTTGCGACGGCAAGTGATGGGCGCGCTCACCCAGGCCTACCCTGGTCAACGCTTCAACCGCCTCTTTCTCATCGGTCATGCTGTGGAAGTATTGCGCCAGCATCACGTTCTCGACCGCGGTTAAAAACGGGATGAGATGAAACTGCTGAAAAATAAATCCAATCTTTTCCGCGCGTATGCGATTCAATTCGCCTGCCGCGAGGCCGGCAACATTTTGACCGTCCAGCCAGATTTCGCCGGCGGTCGGGCGGTCGAGGCAGCCAATCAAATTTACCAGCGTGGATTTGCCCGAGCCTGATGGTCCCATGATGGAAAGCCATTCGCCCTTCGCGACGTGCAGCGAGATGTGGTCAAGGGCATGAATGGGGCGGTTCTCACTCTTTTTCCCACTCACCAAGTCGTTCCCCGCGGCCTGGGCCTGGAAGAGTTTGCTTACGTCTTTGATTTGAATCATTTCACTCTCCCCTCAAGATGACCGCTGGCTGCACTTTCCGCAACAGCGAAATGGGCAGGATCGCCGAAAGCAGCGTCACCACCATGCTACCAGCCAGAACAAACGGCAAGACACTGAAACGAGGCACCACCGGACTATGGAAATTAACCCGGCCAATCCAGGCGGCGATGCCGATCCCCAGAACAAATCCGATCACCGCCCCAGTCGCGCCCAGCGCCGCGGCTTCCGCGGCAAAAAATCCGTTCAGCAGCCGGTTGGAAGCGCCCAGCGCCTTCATAATGGCAAAGTCGCGGCGGCGGTCGAAAACCCACCCCATAAGCGTAGAGAGAACACACAGCGCAGCGGTCAGAATGATCAGAGCGGCGGCCGCAAGCAGCGTGGCGCGAGTCTTGCCGAGCACGCGCGCTTCACCCTCCATGATCTGCCGCACCGGGCGGACATCGGCTTCCGGTATCACTTGCTGAATCTGCTGCATGATGGCGGCGATCTCTTCCGGTGAACCGCTAGCCGCGACCTCAATCGTGGACGGTTGCACTCCTGTCCAGGAAACAAAGTCCGCCAGCGCAAGATAGACGCGGCTATCTTCGGCGGCGCCGGTCTGAACTGTACCCGAAGACGTGAGGTGAATAGTGTGTCCCCGAAAACTGAGATCGAAAGGCTGGTCCTTCGGCGAGACCACTGGCACTGCGCGCACCCCGATCAATGCCTGCTGCGGTTGCCTCGGCCAGTTAGTGACCGACCACCACCGGTCGAGTTGCCGGACTCGCTCGAAATCCGTTCCCGCAACCACCACCGGTTGACCATCCCCGGTTCGCGCAACTACCAGCGCGAAAGGCGCTGCCACACCGCGACCCGCAAGAACTGACTCTACCTGCGACAGAGCGCCGGAGGGAAGGGAAGCGCCATCTTTGCCCACCGCCACAATATTTGCCCCATAGTTGCGGAACTCGCGGCGCAGCTTAGCCTGCACATCCACGTAAAGGTTCAACATGGCGGTCGCGACCGCCGCGGCCACGACCATGGCGAATAGAGCCGAGGCAGCACGTCCGCGACGCAGCACGGCGGCCCGCACCAGCATGCGAAGGAACATGGATATATGCGGCGACTGCGCGCGCCCCGCCGCCACGTCCCGGGCGGAATTGGATGCGCTTCCGTTCACAATTCACCCCGCAGCGCGAACACCGGGTCAAGCCCCACTGCTTTGCGGATGGCAGCCGCGCTTCCCGCAAACGTGACCACCACCGCAATGGCCAGGATCACGGGAAAAAGTACGGGCGCAACCGTGATCTGCGAATTAAAAATCGAGCGGCCGATCTGGCGGGCCAGAAATCCTCCGGCACCGAACCCAACGAAACCGCCGATCAATGCGAGCAGCGTCGCCTCGGCAAAGAATACGGACGCTACCGTAAGCTTTCCAGCGCCCAGAGCCTTCATCAGGCCCACTTCCGCGCGGCGCTCGAAGATGGACGTAGCCATCGCGGCAGAAACCGCGAGCGCCGACGCAAACAGTGCAGCCAGCGTGACTAGAAAGATGAGCCCCTCGATGCGCGTCAGCAACGCTCCTTCGTTCTGCGCGACCTGGCGGATCTGCTCGGCGTGCGAGTGCGGAATCGCCTCCTGCAACTGGAAAGCAATCGACTGCGGATACGGGGAACAATACCAGCGGTCATAGATTGCGCCGGACATGCTTTTAGGGTCACGACGCGCGAGTGCATCCTCCGGCTTGGTGAGGGCGCTCACATACACACGGCGAACCGCCCCAGGCTTGCCGAGAATCTCTTGCGCGAGTCCTAGGGGCGCAACGATCTGCTCGTCTTCGCTGCCTCCTGTGGAGAGGACCCCACTCACCCTCAACTCACGTCCCGATATTGAGATCTCATCGCCAGGCTTCGCCGAGATCCGCGCTGCAAGCCGCTCTCCGAGCAGAACGTCGCTGGAACTGTCATTGGGCCACGCTCCGTATACTTTCCACCATGGGTGCGTCGATCGCACTCCGGTAGCGAACTCTTCGTTGCCGAAGGAAAGTTGCTTAGCGAAGTAAGTGCCGAGCAAGGTGATACCTTCCTTTTTACCGTCGCGTTCCAGCGTGATGTTCACCGGTAACATCGGCGCAAACCCTGTGATGTTGTTGTGCCAGAACGTCCCCTTGATCTTCGGCAGGTCGGATTCATTTAGAAAGGCGCCATCGCTCGGCGGCTTCAAATTGAAGCCGCCAATTTCCACGTCCAGCGTATCTTCTTGCGGAGTTACCAGCAGGTTGGCGCCGATGGTACGCAGCTCCCGGTTGATCTTATCGCCAATGTCGGTGGCGACGGCAATCATCGCCGTCGCCACAGTGACGCCAAGAGTAATGGCTGCCCCGGCCAGCAGTTTACGGCGTTTCTGGCGCCGGAACGATTCGTAAACGAGCCGGGCAAACATCCGCTATTGCTTCTCGAACGCGTGGCTTCCGGCCGCAACGTCCGCCTCCTGAATAATCACCGAATCAGCCGTCTGCGTCATTTTGAGCGGAATGGGATTGCACCCGCCCGGTGTTCCAACCGACTGCGGATTGATCGGAGCAGCGCAATTCTTGCAGATAACCCCATTACCTGATTTGTAAAAGCCGACCGCACCGCAAATTTCGCAAGCGTCGAACACCGTAGCGATCTTGCCGTCGGGCTTCTGGTAGAGCCAGAAGCGCACCGGGGTGCCGTTCTCCTGCGCTTGATAGCGATGCAAGTCTCCATCGGAAACCTGTGCTACTGGGATCTTCACCTGGCCGTTCGTGAAGCTCACCTGCGTTGCCGGCGAAAGGGCGCTCTGGCTCTTGGCGTAGACAAACTCGGCGGTCAGCATCGCGATAAAGAAGAATGAAAAGACATAAACCGAAGCCATCCACAGGCGTTCCTTCCGAGCCGTCCATGTTGCCTTGCGACGCTCAGCCGGAGAAGACAACTCAGCCACCGGTTGCCGGCGCTTGGCATCGAATAAAACCATCAACGCCGCCAAGGCGAATATCGTGACGAAGAAAAAAAGATCGTTGCGCACGATCGGCCCAATGATGGCCATCTCGCGCCTGGAGGAGGGAAGTACGCCACTCTCGGACAGTTCGTGCAATCCGGCGATCACCAACTGCAACGCCACCAGAAATAAAATAGCGGTCGTGACCTTGAAGAATTTCTGCAGGTTGATCCGCACGCTGCCTTTCACGAACATCACCCCGAAGGCAACCGCCGCCAGCACACCCAGCAGCGTACCCAGAAAACTCATCAGTTCGGTCGAGTTCAGCGAAACGGCAGAGAGGATCAGCACGGTCTCCGCGCCCTCGCGCAGCACCATCAGAAACACAAAGAAGAACAAGCCGATCCAGGCATCGTTGCCCGCCAGCAGGCCAACCTTCCCTTCAATTTGGCCCTTCAGCTTCCGCCCCGTCTTCATCATGAAAATCATCATGGTGACGACAAAGAAGGCGGCGACCAGCATGATCCATCCCTCGAACACATCCTCATTCCAGTTCAGCCGGGAGATCACAATTGCGATCCCTATGCTGCCGATAAAAGCCGCGCCCAGCGCGGCGTAGACCGCCTTGCGAAGATCGTTTCGACCAATCTTCGCCAGATAGGCCAGCGTGATTCCCACGATCAGGGCGGCCTCAACTCCTTCGCGCAGTGTAATTATGAAAGCTTGTAGCATTATGAATAGCCTGTCATTTTGAAAATGAATTTCAATTTCAACTTCAAGGATATGCCCCGAGCGCGGCGGGCGTCAATCCGTCCCATCACGAACGTGCGTGATCTGCATCACACGGCGGAATCTGGGATTGAACGGAGTCGCGGCCAAGCGCGGGTCAGGTGCCCGGTTCCCGGCTGGCAAACAAAGTATCGAAATCGAATGCGCGGTGAACAACCGCGTCCAAATTGCTGAAGTCGTGTTAAGCTATCGCCAAACATCGCTCCGGGTAAGCCAGTGCCCCTATTCTCGAGGAGGAATTATGTTCGTCCACACCTCTTGGGTCGCCCGCAGCTCTTCCATTTTGTTGTTCGCTGTCATACTCGCCCTATTCGGTCCAGCGGGATGCGGCAACTCCAAACCTCCAGTGGTTTGCAGCACCAGCAATGGCGGAAACTGCTCGTGCGGAGGCTCGGGGACCGCTGCTTGTCCCGCTCAGGGCACTGAAGTCCTTTACACTATGGGTGGCACTTTTTTCAGTGCACCTCAGTTCCAAATTTTTCCTATCAATCCTACCGGAACGCTTGGCACACCTGCCATTCAGAGCAATATCCAACTTGGCGTTACAGCCGTCACCCCATCCGGACAGTTCTATTACGCAGCTGGGGGTCCTGGTATCTACAGCTATTCCATCGGCCCTACGGGAGCGCTGACCCCATTGGCTGATTCGCCACTTATAGCAAACTTTGTCCCCTTCGCTCTGACTGTCGATCCCGCCAGCAAGTTCCTTTATGTTTCAGACGCCGCCCACTCCAGCCTTGCGGGTTTTGCCATCGATAGCTCAACCGGCGCACTCAGCCAGGTCCCGGACTCGCCGTTTGCAAATAACTTCTATCCGAATCGCGCTGCATTCACACCATCCGGCAATTTTCTATATGTAGTGGATGGCGGCTCCGGCACCGGAATCGCCGGCATTTCCGCCTATAGCGTGAACCGCACCACAGGCGGCCTTACCCCGATCAGCGCTGGAACCTTTACCTACGCGGGCTACGGAAGCGAAAACTTCGATGTTGCCGTTTATCCCAGCGGCCGGTTTCTGTACTTCACTGAGACGGACGGTATTCACGCCTTCACTATTGATCAGTCCACCGGCGCGCTCACCCAGATCTCCAGCGGACCGCTGATTTCCATGCCCCGGCCGATGCAGCTCGCGATCAACCCCTCCGGCACAGCCCTTTACGCTGCCATTGGCGGCGAGGACGCAATCGCCGCATATTCGATCAATCCATCTACCGGCGCGCTCACCGAAGTCGCAGGCTCTCCCTATCAGGTCGGGCACAATCCTGCACCGGCAACAGTTGTGTTCCTCTTTTCCCTCGATCCTCAGGGCCAGTTTCTCTATGCGCTGGGCGAAGACGCCATCGTCGAATTTAGCGTCAACTCTAGCACCGGTGGGCTCACTCAGCTCGGCACCGTTTCCAACCCATTCGAGGCAGACGGGAGCATGTGGCCCATTCCTTTCGGGGCGCTGAAGCTCCCTTAAAATTTCCGGCGATCCCAGGTTTTCGGGCGTTTAGACCAGCCGGTGCGATCAGTAACCTGTTTCACTCTTCCGGCCGCACGAACGCAGGTGTCGGACTGCCAGACAACCTGAAGACATCCTCAAGGTTTGGTTGTACGGTAGCCCACCCACGCGTATGGGAATTTCTTCTACAATCAACATTTCTGACTCCGATTCAATTGTCAGTTGTTGCAGCCTGCGATCTCCCTCATAACCCTTTCAAGAACTCGTTCGCCCGCCCCAACTGCGGGAACCAGGGGGGCGTCAATCCGTCCCATCACGAACGTGCGTGATCTGCATCACACGGCGGAATCTGGGGATTGAACGGATTTCGAAAAGCGCTTCTTCGTGTCAGCATCAACAGCCGTCCCAGCCACCGACAGCTTATGGGAGAACGCAACGATCGCGACGGATTGGGCTTTCGGCAATCATGAGTCGGGAGATCTCCGGCGAGACGGCTGTTGCAATCGGGCGACTTCCCTCACAACCTTTTCAAAAATTCATTCGCCCGCTCCAACTGCGGAAATAACTTCTCCTCGGCCTGAAACTCCGCCGAATGAACGCAGCGCCGGCTCCCGCGCAGTTTGACTGGGTGCTTCAGGTGCAGCATCTCGTGGTAGACGATATATTCCACCGCATAGCGGGGAACTGAGAGCTGATCAAAAATCCGGCTGATGACAATCGCATTATGTGCGGGATCATAATGGCCGAGAATACGTCGCGTCTTGCTCGGGCTCCAACTCATGCGCGGGCGGCCCAGCAGTCCGTGGAAAAAGCGCCGGTTCAGGTCCTCGAAAATAATGTCGAGATCGTAGACGCGGCCTTTGGGAGAGCGCAGCCGCTTGCGTCCGCGCATCTGCCGGACCAGATGCGCTTTATTCACAACTTCGTGACTGCCCACATATTTTCGGTAACGGGCAGAATGGCCGCGGTCGATAGGCTTTCGGTACATCTTCGCCAGCAGAATGTGAGCGATGGCGCGCACAACCCCGTCAGGCGCGCCCTCCAGGAGATCGGAAAGCCGGACCAGCAGCCTGCCCTCGCGCAAGCGAATCGTATTGTTGACGTTGGCGAAGGCAAAAAATTCAATCATCAACTCCGGCGGGGCGGCATCCGGACGCAGCCGGCGGTGTTCATCATGGAAGATTTCAAGCAGCCCTTCACGCACGATAGGACTAGATTAGCACGCGTGCGTTGCGCAGATTTAACTAAAGCTCGCCCAAAGAATAGGCTCGCGTAAGGCTCTTCCACGCGGTTCGAAAGACAACCAATTCGTCCTCGACCGTGGAAAAGCGGCGCTTCAGCAGCCTGCCCTGAGCGAAGTCGAATGGGCCGCGTAAGCCGTTAATAATCCATCGGGCCTTCACCCCGCGTGGGAGTTCAGCAAACCCTTCATTCCGACTTGTTACCCGATGCTTTAGCGAATTTCTTGTGCTTGGAAGCCTCTTCTTGCTCGGTCAGGAGCTTGCGGTGGTCGTCTGCCGACGACGTCAGCGTATCGAGCGCATTTGTAAGCGTGAACTCGTATTGCTTCGCCTCTTCCGCGGAGACATTGGCTGCATCTTTCAACGCCAGCAATTTGGCCTGGAATTCGCTATCCGCATCGATGACCATCTTCAAAGGCTTGCGGATATCGTTCTTCCGATCTATGTAGGTATCAATGTTGTCGTTCAATTCGTCATAAATGAGCACAAAGTCATCCAGGCGATCGTGGGTTTGCTGCGCGCGATTCTTCGTCTTAGGATCGTTGCGCATCTGCTCGAGAGCGACCAGGCGCGCTCGCGCAAACTTCACATAGAGTGCGAGACGCTGCTGCGGCTCCCAACTGACATCGCGTATTTGATCGATCTCTGGTTGCGTGAAAGGATCCCGGTGCTGCTGCGCCGAGGCCCCCACTGCGCTGAACAATAACAGGCCCAGGCACATTTGTGCTCGCAAACCGGATGCCAGAAACCGGAATCCCAAAAATTGGAACGCAGTCATTTCTTGCCACCCTTCGGAAACATCGCCAGCAACAGGTCGTCGCGAACTTTCTCCAATCGGTCGACTGTATTTTGCACCTGCTCCTGATCATCGTGAGAGACGGTATGTTTGAGGTCGGCCAGCTTGCGAGCCTCTTTGCGCGTGGCGATCTCACACTGTTTCTCGTGCTTGTGCGACTGAATCGAATAGTCGCGAGCCAGTTCGGCAAAGGCGACCACGTCAACCAGGGCGGCCTTCCATTTCTCGATATCGCCCGCTGCATAAAGCTTGTCTGCCTCTTCCAGTTGGCGTTCGGATATGCGAATGCACAATGGGGGACGATCTGAATTGCTGGTATTTGCGACTCGCGCCTTCAGTTCTTCGATCGTAGGTTCATCGCGTCCGATCAGCGTCGTGCAAGGCGCCACCACCATCGCAAACAATAATCCTGCGGCCGCAATCCACCGGATTCGAAAACTTTCCATCCCCGCCCCGTTCGCTCCCTGGCTACTTCTTCGGTTCAATGGCTATGAGCCGGTGTTTCGCCTGCCATTCCTGATCAGGATACTTCTCGTGGGCGCTGTTGAGGAAGAGGCGATAGCTGGCGGCGGCTTTCTTGAAGTCATGCAGATGATCGTAAGCCGATCCCCGCATGAAGTATGTGATAGCGACTTCCGGCAGCAGCTTGGCGCGGGCGTCGAGCGCGCGAATCACAAGCTCGTAATTCTTGTTCTCACCGGCGGCGAAGGCCAGGCCACCATAGGCTTCTCCAAGGTCGGGCCTGAGTTTTATAGCAGTGGCAAATTCCTGTTGAGCCTCGGTGAATTTCTTTTGCGGCAGCAGCGCTTCGCCAAGACGGCGGTGAAGTTCGGCCTCGTTCGGATGAGCCGCAAGCAGCGTTCTGTAGCTGGCTTCGGCCAAGTCGTTCTTACCGGCACTCACATACAAATCGGCCAGGTCACGCTGTGCGGCGTCGTTCCCCGGTGCGAGTTTGATCCCTGACTGCAGCTCGGAGGCGGCGTCGTCAAGCCTGCCCTCAGCAGCCAGAACTCTTCCCAACTGGATGTGAACCGGTGCCGAGTCCGCGTGTTCCGCAAGCAACCTGCGCAAATAATCTTCCGCTTCGGGAAAGCGGCGTCCGTGCATGTAGATATTCGCGAGTCCGATGACCGCATCGGAAGATTGCGAATCGAGCGCGAGCGCTTGTTTGTATTCCTGTTCAGCGTCGGCAAACTTATTCTCCTCTTCGAGAAGCTCGGCGGCAGAAAGATGCGGCTCAGCCTCCTTCGGTTGAAGGGCCGACGCCTGTCGGAAGGCGCGCAGCGCCTGCTCCGGCTTCGCTTTTTCAATCGTCTGCCCCAGCGCAAGCCATGCCCGATACTGGCCTGCCGCCCCATGGCTGGATGGTTTCAGATGAGTCGCGGCCTGCAGAAATTTCTCTGCATCCGGCTGCCCGGTCTTCGCGAGCTGCAGCCCGAGATTCAGATTTGACTCGAAGACATCCGGCTTGGCGGCAACCGACTTGCGATAGGCTGCGATCGACTCATCGACCTTGCCCAAAGCGTTCTCGACGAAGCCAAGATCGAACCACTGCACATAGCTCGCGGGCTCCCGTTCCACCAGCTTATTAAGAAGTGCTTCTGCCGTGGCGTAGTCTTGTTTTTCAATCGCCGCTTCCGCCTGGGTGAGTTCCGTTGGCTGAGAATCCTCGACTGGAACCTGAATGCGATGAGCGGAATGGCGGGAACTGGATTCTTCTTTCTTACCGGAAACGGAGTCTGCCGGCTCCGACGACTGAGAAGTGGATGTTGACGGCGGCTGCGCCGGAGCCGGGCTTGCATCCTGCGCTTGCGAACGTGAGCCCAGGGCCAACCACACCAGGCATAATGCGAGAAGTCTATTTGCTCCCATTGGAACGCGACGCTTCGTCATTGCCGCTACCATTCAACAATCGCGCCAGATACTTCCCGGTGTAAGAAGAGGGCAGCTTGGCGATGACCTCGGGCGGACCCATTCCTACGATCTTTCCGCCGCGCGCGCCACCCTCCGGGCCCAGGTCAATTACCCAGTCGGCGGTTTTGATGACTTCCAGATTGTGTTCGATCACAAGGATGGAACCGCCTGCATCGATTAGACGGCGGAAGGCCGCCAGCAGTTTGCTGACGTCATCGAAATGCAATCCAGTCGTAGGCTCGTCAAAAATATAGAGCAGCCGTCGCCCGCGGCGCCCTTCGTCCTGCCGCGACGCTCCGGTCCGTCCAATTTCGCGAGCCGCCGGCTGCAGATGCGCCGCCAGTTTCATGCGCTGCGCTTCTCCTCCAGAAAGCGTTGTCGCCGATTGTCCCAGCCGAAGGTATCCCAGGCCAACTTCGTCCAACACGCGCAGCTTCTCCGTGATCTTGGGTACTTCCGCAAAAAACTTGAGCGCTTCTTTCACCGTCAGGTTCAGCACTTCGTGAATATTCTTGCCGTGGTACCGAACCTCGAGAACCTGCGCTTTATAGCGCGTGCCTTTGCACTCTTCGCAGATGAGTTCCACGTCGGCGAGGAACTGCATCTCCACCGTAACCGTGCCGTCGCCCTGACAAGTTTCGCAGCGACCGCCAGGGATGTTGAAGGAGAAATGCCCTGAAGCGAAGCCGCGTTTCTTGGCTTCGGGCAGCGACGCAAAAAGGTCGCGAATCGCATCGAACGCCTTGATATAAGTTACGGGGTTCGACCGCGGAGTCCGCCCAATGGGAGATTGATCGACCAGCACTACCTCGTCGATGAACTGATCTCCCTCCAGACTCTCCCATGTCGCCGAACCGCGCGCCGAGCCAGCGGTCTGCTGCTTCTTGCTTTCACCGAGAGCCTGATAAAGAACTTGATGCAGCAAAGTGGATTTCCCCGATCCCGATACCCCCGTGATCGCCACAAGCATTCCCAAGGGAATACAGAAGTCAACGCCCTTAAGATTATTGGCGCGCACGCCCTTGATCCTGATCTGCTGCGCTCCCGGCTGGCGTCGAACGGTCGGCACCTGAATGCGCAAATCTTCAGCAAGATAACGGCCAGTGAGGGAAGCGGGATTCCGCAAAATCTCTTCGTAGTTTCCCGCAGCCACCAACTTGCCGCCGTTCTCTCCCGCCCCCGGACCCAGGTCAAGAATGCGGTCGGCAGTGCGCATAATGTCAGGATCGTGTTCCACTACGAGGATCGTGTTCCCCAAGTCGCGCAGATCCTTCAAGATCTTGATCAGTCGATGTGTATCGCGGCTGTGCAGTCCAATCGACGGCTCATCCAGCACATAGAGCGTGCCCACCAGCCGCGATCCCAGCGACGTTGCGAGTTGGATGCGCTGTGCTTCACCTCCAGAAAGCGTCGAAGACAACCGGTCGAGCGTAAGATACTCCAATCCTACATCGTTGAGAAAGCGCAAACGCTCGCGAATTTCCTGCAGCAGCCGCTCCGCAATCTCGGCTTCCTCCGCGCTCAACTGCACGTCCGTGAAGAATTTCGCCGCATCCTCCACCGTCATTGCGCAGACTTCACAAATATTTTTGCCGTTGATCTTCACCTGACGGGCTTCCAGGCGTAACCGCGAGCCCCGGCACTCAGGACAAGTCGAGTATCCGCGATAGCGGCTCAAGAAAACACGTATGTGCAGCTTGTACTTCTTGCGCTCCAGATACTGGAAGAAGCCGCGCACTCCCAGGAATTTTGCGTCCCCATCCAGAATGAGTTCTTGTTGTTCCGCGTCGAGTTCTGCCCATGGCACGTCCAGCGGAATCTCCTCCTGCTTGGCAAAGCGTTTCATCTCCGCGAACAGCGAACGGTACTTCGGCTTGTTCCATGGATCGACCGCACCTTCGCCGAGCGATTTCGTTTTGTCCGGAATCACGAGATCAAGATCGAAATCAATCGTGTTGCCGAACCCCTGGCATCGCGCGCAGGCTCCGTATGGGTTGTTAAAAGAGAACAGACGCGGCTCCGGCTCTTCGTAGCGCAGATTGCAGTTTTTGCATTCGAATCGCTGCGCGAATCGTATCCCCTGCGCCGGTTGGTCATCATGCGGAGGCAGGTCAAAAATCACTTCGCCTGATTCCCGGTACGCGGTTTCCACCGCATCCACGATGCGCGAGCGCGACTCGGCCGAAACGCTGAGCCGGTCGACCAGCATAAACACTGGCTGATCGAAGCGAATATCCAGCAGCGATTCCGGAGTGGAAAACTCAAATACCTGCCCCGACTGATACAGCCGGTTGAATCCTGCCTTGCGCAATTCGAACAGTCGAGCCTTAAGCTGATCAGTCAGCCCTGCATCGGGGGCAGAGGCCTTTTTGGCGGCCTTGCGTTTTCGCAGACCTTCCTTTTCCTTTTCTTGCGGCACCGCAGCGGCCGTCTGTAGGGGAAAAACAATTTGCACCCGCGCCCCCGGATCCAACGCCAATATTGCATCTGTGATTTCGTCGACGGTGTCTTTCCTCACCTCGCGTCCGCAATTGGCGCAATAGGTGCGGCCAATCCGGGCAAACAACAATCTCAGATAGTCGTAAATCTCGGTCGCCGTGGCCACCGTCGACCGCGGGTTGCGGGTCGTGTTCTTCTGTCGGATTGCAACCGCCGGGGCGATGCCATCGATGGAATCGGCATCCGGTTTCTCGATCCGCTCCAGAAACTGGCGCGCATACGCCGAGAGCGACTCCACATATCGCCGCTGACCCTCCGCATAAATCGTGTCGAAGGCGAGCGAAGACTTGCCCGATCCCGAGACTCCAGTAACCACCGTCAAAGTGTTATGGGCAACCTCAAAATCGATATTCTTGAGGTTATGAACGCGGGCGCCGCGAACGATAATGCTTTCCGTAGGTAGCGGGGAGGACATCGGCTAAAAGACCGGCAGTGCCTCCATTGTCTAGCGGGAATGCTTGCCCAGTAGCCTCAGGACCGCCTGCCGAATCTTCTATTATAACCAGCTTTATTACGATCCCTCAGTAATTTAGGAAGTTTGCGATCGCCACGATGTTATAGAACGCGCCAAATCGCGGCGATTTTATGCGCGGGTTAGACACGGGAAGGGAAGCGACGAGTTGGCACGAACGCAAATTCTACCAACTTTGCAACTCTCTACTAGGAATTCCAAGGAATTCTTGGGAATCCTAGGGAGCGGGAGGTTATGAGCCCAACAGAATAAACGACAGCAGTGCATTTCAACGACTTGAAGCCGGGAACGAAGCAAGTCGTTGAAAAAACACCAAAGCACACTTAGTGGACCCTCACTTGGAGCACCTGCAGACCGCGTCCCCTCCGACGATAAATAAAACCGGCCTAGCAGTTCGTCAATGTTCCAACCCGACCGGCTCATCCAGATACAAATCCCATAATCCCCCGGGGCGGCTTCCTTCCAGTCGCTGTATCTGAAGCGCCCCCTTCACAGCGCATCGGAACGATAAATCTTCACTCGTGGGCGCTTCAGATACAGCACTAGGACTTCTGGCTCAAGTGCCCGCAAATACGACAAAGCCGTCGGCAAGGACAACGATGTTTGCCAAGGGCCATTCGCCATTGTTCTTCGATAGGGGCGAGGGGAAACAGCGTAAACTGATCGATAGCAGAGGAAAAGGGATGCCCGGGAAAAATATCGTAATTCTCGATGGCGCAGGATCTGGGGATGGGGACCTGTCGCCAATTCTTAACGCGTTGTCTCACGTGCTCAAAGCGGACGGTGCTCAACTCGAGATCTTTCCCCTCCGTGAAATGAAACTCGCCCACTGTCTCGGTTGCTTTGGTTGCTGGATCAAGACGCCAGGAATCTGTGTGGAAGCCGATCCCGGTCGCCAGATCGCCAAGGCAATTATCCGGAGTGATGTAACGGTTCTATTCACCCCTGTAACATTCGGAGGTTACTCGCCGGAATTGAAGAAGATGGTGGACCGGTTCATCCAGCTTATTCCCCCTTTCTTCGAGATGGATCATGGCGAGGTTCACCACCCGCCGCGCTATCCGCATCGGCCACGCCTTATGATGATAGGAGCGCAGCGGCGGCCCAACTCAGCTGAGGCTCATATCTTCAGGACCCTCGCCGGACGCAACGCGATCAATTTTCATCCTCCCAGCTACGCAGCCGAAGTGGTCCTCTCCACGGATGACGTGGATGTGCTTCGCGGCCGCTTCGAAGCGCTCCTGACCCGGTCCGATTCGTTGCCCTTCGGCGATGCGGCGGCGGCGCTAATGCCCCCGCCGGTTACACCCTCGACGGCCGTCGAACCGGGCGGCGCGCCGAGGGCGTTGCTCATTGTCGGCAGCCCCAAAACCCACGATCCCAGTACGTCTAGCGCCCTGGGAGGTCTCCTCGTGGACCGCCTCGAGAAGCGCGGCTGGGAAAGCGAATCCCTAACGCTTCGGGCCAGCCTGGATCGTCCGGAAGGCGAGAGCGAACTGCTTGCGGCGGTCGAGCGCGCCGGACTGATCCTTTTGGTCTTTCCTCTTTACGTCGATGCCTTGCCCTATCTTGTGACCAAGGCGCTGGCGGTGATTGCATCTCATCGGCGAGCGAGTCGCGAACCGTCGCGGCAGCGCCTCGTAGCGATTGTGAACTCTGGCTTTCCCGAAGTGCACCAGAATTCTCTCGCGTTGGCCATATGCCGCGAGTTCGCCGCGCAAAACAGCTTCGCGTGGGCTGGCGGCCTTGCATTCGGCGGAGGAGGGATGATTGGGGGCCATCCCCTCACAGACGCGAAACGCCCGGGTCCGCCCGTCCGAAATGTAATCGCGGCATTGGACAAGACCGCCGCGTCCCTGGCCGAGGGATTGCCTGTGCCGGTTGAATCGGTACGGATGATTGCAAAGAACCGCATTCCCTTTGCTATCTGGAGCCGGCTCTATATATGGATGGGCGCCTGGGGTTTCAAAAAGCTGGCGGCAAAGAATGGGATCAGCAAGGATAAGATGCTTGCCCAGCCGTATGCGGCGTAGAAGTTGAGCCTGCTCTGCGCAGCATCACGGCCTACCCGATAGCCTGATCTAGCGGAGTGTCCGCCCTGAAGTTGCCCAGTATCGGTTGGCGAGTCTGAACTCCGCACTTCCTCCAAGAGGACTTCTGGCCCTGAATAACTCCCGGTTGGCCCGTCAACCGGGAGCAATCGGGATTGGGCCACTCGTTAATGCCGATATGCGAACTTATCGGTGCGAATGCACTCCTTCAATCAGCACATGATGACAATTTGCCTTGGTGAACATCATGCGGATTCCGTGTTTCGGCCGCAGGATGACCATCGGGCGAGCTTCGATCATTTGGCCTGGAGCCAACTGAAAATCGTATGTTCTGAGCAGATCGCGCAAAATCATGAGGATCTGCAGCATCGCGTAATTTCCACCGATACAGCCTCGCGGTCCCGCCCCGAAGGGAAGGAAGGTGAAGGGTGTGCGCAGCTTCTCGTTTTCTCTGGTGAAACGCTCCGTGTCGAAATTTTCCGGATTTTGCCAGTAGCGCGGAGCATGATGCGCACCATACACATACACAATGACCATCGATCCGCGGGGTATGGCGACGTCGCCTACCCGGTCGTCCGCGACAGCCATGCGGTCGACCATCCAAAACGGCGGGTAGAGGCGGAGCGCCTCCTGAATGACCTGAGTCGCAAATTCGAATTTGGGAACGTCGCTGTAGCTCAGAGGCGCGTCGCCGAGCACGGAGTCAAACTCCTGTCGTACCCTCTCGAGACAATCCGGACGCGAGCTCAAAAGATAAAGAAGCCACGATAGAGCATTCGACGATGTTTCATGTCCGGCAACCAGAAGTTGCATGCTCTCGCTCAGGATGAGCTCATCGCTCATGCCTTTGCCATCGCTGTAACGCGCATCCATCAAAGTCTGCATCAGATCGTGGCCGGATGGTTCGTTGCGGCGCTTCCTGATGTATTCGAGCAGAACGGCGTCGGCGCGGGTCCGCATGTCTTCGTGTCTGCGCAGTTCGCCCGAGACGGCGAACCAGGGATTCAGATAGGGCTGAAGAGTTTGCCGAACGATGAATTCCTGGACGGTGCAGATGGTTCGGCTGACCAGATCGATGTCTTCATCCTTCAACCGCGCGCCAAATAGCGATCGGGCGACCATAGCGAAGGTAATCTTCATCAGGTGGACGTAGATATCGACAGGGCCAACACGGACCTGTCGGTCGAAATCCCGCAGCGACTCGGCAAGGGAGTCCTGCATGATTGAGGACAACGCATCGAGTTGCTTTCGATCGAAGCCCGTCTGGATGAGACGGCGCTGCGTGCGCCAGGCTTCTCCGTGGGTCGTGAGCAGGCCTTTACCCAAGAAGTGGCCCATTCGCTTCACTTGAATTTCGGATTTCTGATAGTTCTCCGCATTGGTCTTCAACACGTGCTGAATGACAGCGGGATCGATGGTAACCATCGCCTCCTTGAGACCACCCAAACGGATCCAGAATGTGTCGCCAAAGATTTCGTTGTACCGAGACAAAACCTGCACCGGATTGCGGGCCATTGCGCGAGAATCCGCAAAGCAGCGAAATCGGGAAACAATGGGGACAGGCGTTGATGAACTCATACCTAACCGTCCTGATATTTGCCTCGAACCGGAGGAGTTTTCATGTCACTTGTAGGAAGTGGTGGCTGGGCCATGCCCAAAAGATAAAACGCTCAGAATCAGTTTTCGTTCCCCAGTTGCTTCAAGAGTATCAGATGATGCCGGATTGCCCCGGTCATGGTGGGGTTCTGCCGATAGGAAACCCCAAACTCTTCGGCAGTCTCCTTCACGATCCTGGTCAACGGAGCATAGTGGGTATGGCACACGAAAGGGCACAGATGGTGCACGATGTGATGATTAAGCCCGCCCACGAGCCAACCGACAAGCGGGCTTTCGGTTGCGTAGTCGGCCGTTGTCGCGAAGATGTGATACACGCCGTTGTCAAACTCGCCACGGTCGGAGGGAAAGTAGGTGCTATCGACGGTATGCGTCGTCTGGAATACAAGCGTCACTGCTAAACCAATGGTTAAATTGACCAGGAGGAACGCCCCGGCAACCAGCAGAGGCGATTTTCCCAGTACCATCACTGGCAAAACAAGCATGTAAGTAAGGTAGAAGCCCTTGCCGGCGAAGAGAATCGCGTATTCTCGCAGAGAATGTTTGGTGCGTCTCAGATATTCGTGGGTCGGAAAGAGAAAGCACTGGAAGTCCCTGAAGAATACGTAATCGAGAGAGAACATCGCGTAAACGAACAGCGCGTAGATGTGCTGGAACCGGTGCCATGGCGCCCGGGGTTCATAAGGCGTAAAGCGAAAGATGCTGCGTCCCGAAAGCGCGTCATCTTCGCCGTGGAGATTGATGCAGGAGTGATGGCCCCGATGATGGAGAATGCGCCACATGTACGAACTGATTCCACACAAATCGAAGACATAGTTCAGGGTTTTGTTTATGAGCGGCCGGGACGAGATGGCGTTGTGATTGCTGTCATGGGCGATGTTCAGCAAAAGGAATGTCTGTGCGAGCCCGGCTAAAAGGTAAAGTGCAACAAACTTCCATGAACCGGGCCTGAGCGCATACAGAGCAATCCAGCTCCCGGCGAGGACTGCCAGACCCGCAGCGATCTTGAACCGCATCGTACGGTCCGCTTTAGGAGAAATGTTCTGATCGGCAAAAAAGCTATCAAGGCGGCTACGCAGGACTTTCGGGAAGGAAGACCCATCGACCGGTTCGATAATCGGCGACGCTGAGGTTTCCGATGGGACAAGGTCCGCGATCTCCGGCTGATGGGCAATTGCCGCTTCGGGTTCGAACATCACCGGCGCCTCCGCGGTCATGGTAAATTGGACCCGACGCGTTCCACAAGTTACAACAATAACCCTGACCCGCGGCGTAATTGTTGCCGAGCCGTCGAGAGTTTCGCAGGACTATTTTATTGCGAGCCGTAAGGGCAATCAATAAAATTCGGAACGGACAAAACGTGGGTGCTTCATCCAGGAAAAGATGACGCATTGCGTTGTCCAAATGCTTTGCTAATATACCAAGCAATGAACCGTAGCAACGGGCCTCTTGCGTGGGCCATAGAAGCTTGGCGTTGCTCCGCAAGTCTCGCGCCCTATGTGGCGAAAAAGGAACCCCCGTCCCCCATCTAGCCGATTGGCGCTTTATACTTAAGAAAAAAAGGCGTACATTCTCACATTCAACCTAAATCTCCGGTATGCACGTTGAGGCCAATTGTGTTTCTTGCTCGATAGCGAGTGATGTTTCGCTTTACTGACTTAAGTTCTATCTGATCTTGGAGGATCGCTGATTAATGACGGCGTCAATTCTGGACCACCTGGATAGGCTGGCAGATGAGCACCCGGACAAACTCCTTTATTCGTACCTTGACGTAAACGGCGATCCGATCGAAACCTACACCTACGCGTCGTTTCTCCGCCGAGCACAAGCGATCGCCGGACATTTGCGGAAAGATTGTCATTTCGCGGCGGGCGATCGGCTTCTGCTTGCCTACCCGCCGGGGCTCGAAATGATCTGCGCATTTTTTGGTTGCGTGCGTGCAGGATTGATCCCCGTCCCGGTCTATCCTCCCAGTTCGCGCGGCTTCCAGAGCGCTCTGTACAAGACGGTCCACATCGCAAAGGATTGCCAGGCGGCTGGAATCTTAACCAGCAGAGATTACCACGCATCTCTCAAGACGAATCTCGCCAGACGTGGAGTCTCGGCGTCGGGCGTCGACGTAGATTACATTTCCGGTCTTCCGTGGATCGTCACGGAAGATTTCGTGGACACGATTTCTCACCAACCACCCGCCGATCCTTCGAATATCTTGTTTCTTCAGTACACGTCGGGTTCGACGATGGAGCCCAAGGGCGTGATGGTGACGCATGAAAACATCCTGAATACTTACGAGCTCGTAATTGACCATCCGTCGCCGGTCGTGGTTTCCTGGCTTCCGCAGTATCACGATATGGGACTGATCGGGTGCTACCTGTACCCGGCACTGAAAGGTGGCACGACCTATGGGTTCGCTCCCATGGACTTCATTCAGCGGCCGATCCTGTGGTTCAATGCGATCACGACCTACCACGCCACGGCGGCGGCAGCCCCCAACTTCGCCTATGACTATTGCTTGCGCGCCGGCAGGCTTTCCAAGGAAAGCCTGGAGGCTTGTGATCTCAGCTCGCTTCGCGTATTGATGTGCGCGGCAGAACCAGTAAAACCGGACACCTACACTCGGTTTCTAGAGGCGTTTCAGCCCTATGGACTCAAGTCAGAGAGTTTCCATGTCGCCTACGGGCTGGCCGAGAATACTTTGGCGGTCTCACTGGGTGGACGCAATATTGTTTCCCTCAACAAGCGTGCCCTGGCGCTGGGTAAGGCCCGCATGACTACCGAAGTCTCAGAAATCGCCTGCGCCACACAGATTGTCAGTTGCGGCACTCCGCTCCCGGGTCTCGACGTTAAGATCGTGGATCCGGAAGGACATTTTTCTCTTAAGCCCGAGCGTATCGGCGAAATTTGGGTGGCCGGAAGCGGCAAGTGCCTTGGTTACTGGAATAATCCTGAATTGACTCTGAAGCAGTTTCGCGCGCGGCTCGTGGACGATACTCCCTATGACGACGGCTACCTTCGGACCGGCGACATAGGATTTATCCACCACGGGGAACTCTACGTCTGTGGCCGCATCAAGGACATGATTATTCTCCGCGGGCAAAACTATTACCCGCAGGACATTGAGAACGTCGTGGAGAAATCATGCAGCCTCGTCCGGCACAATTGCGTCGCCGCGTTCCAGATTCAGGAAGACAGCGAACCTGCGTTGGCAATCGTCGCCGAAGTCAAAAATCCCAGGGCGCTTCCCGAAGCACGAAAGATTGCCGCTGCGGTACGGAGTTATCTCAATGTTGAAGTGGCGATGATTTCCTTCATTGCGCCTCGTGCGATCCCGAGAACGAGTTCGGGGAAGATCATGCGCCATAAGACCAAGCAGATGTGGCTGCAGGGGCAGTTCACCGTTCTCTCCGACTTTTCGCGGGAGAAGGACGCCGGGAAGTCCCATTCCGACATACATTCCACGTTCGCCGAATTGAAAGCCAGGTACAACCTGACAGGTTTGGAATCCTACAACCTCGTCGAAGCCGGCCTGGATTCCCTGGATCTGGTTGTATTCACGCATGAGCTCAAGGAACTCTTGAAAGATAAAGGCGCCGAGTTGCTGGCGAGGCAGGTCGATATTGGTGTTATTCAGCGTGTCAGTGTAGCCGATCTGTTTGGACTCGCCGAACGACTGGAGCGCGCTCCCGAAGAAGCACTGGTTCATCTGCGCCAGTCCCTTGCGGCTTTCCGTGAAGAGCAGTGCGCCGCCGAGAAACAGATGATGAACAACGACAGGAAGCTCATCTTCGAGCCTCCCGCGCCTTCGCCCATGCCGGAGATGCCGATGCTGAAACAGGTGCTGCTCACCGGCGGGACCGGCTTCATAGGGCCATTCCTCATCAAAAGCTTGCTGGAACAGACACGGGCGAAGATCTATGTTCTCGTCAGGTCTTCCGACGAAAAGCAGGGTAGGCAGAGACTGAGAGCTGCGATGGAGTCAATGGGACCCTGCGGAGCGGGGCTGATGGAGATGTTCGAGGCCCGCGTAATCCCTATCTCCGGCGATCTCGGGCAGCCAAAGCTTGGCCTGATGCAGGACGTGTGGGATTTCCTCGCGCGTGAAATCGACACGGTGTTCCATAACGGTGCAACCGTAAACTACCTGTACAACTACGACCTGATGCGTGACGCGAACGTGCTGGGAACCAATGAGGTCGTAAGATTGGCGTTCGAGGGAAGGCCCAAAGCGTTCAATTATGTCTCGACTACCTTCGTGTTTGGCTGGGCCGTCAAATCAGTCTTATATGAGACCGACCTGAACGAGAATATGGAGCTTCTCGATTTTGGATACAGTCAATCGAAATGGGTAGCGGAACAGGTGGTTGTCGACGCGTGCAGCCGGGGACTTTCCGCGCGGATTTTCCGGCCGGCTCTCGTCAGTCCTTCCGTCGCGGGCGGAGGTAACAACTTCGATATCGCCGTTCGCTTGGTCGCCTTTATGGTGAATCACGGCATTGGCGTCGATACTCTCAACCAGGTCAGCTTTGTTCCGGCCGACATTGTAGCGAACAATATCGTTGCGATCTCTACCACTCCCGGTACCGCGAATAAGACTTACCATGTCGTTCGCGACGATTATTCGAACATGACGGATATTACCGGGCTTATTACCAAAGCAACTGGCCGGCAATTCGAAAGCTTCAGCCTTCCCGATTTCGTTCCCGAGCTGATCCGGCGATGCCGGAAGGAAGATCTTCTCTTTCCGTTACTCGATTTTCTGGTGGGCTCTGTCGACAACATCTCGGCGATGGAGTTCAAACGGTATGACAGCTCTTGCTATCAAACGGCCCGCGATGCCTCCGTGTGGGGCAAACCAGACCCGTCTCTGGAAGATACGGTTAACGGCATTCTGAAATTCATGTATCGCAAGGGGATCATTTCGGTCGCGGCTCGTGAGGCCAACCCGGTGTCACCGATCCGCGAACTCGAGCTGAGCATAAAGACCCATCGGAGGGGAATCGATTGCGGTGCGGATTGCCTCCAATGCATGGCCGATGCTGGAGAGCCTGAGTGCGTCGCGGAGATTCCGAAGATCGAAGCCTCGGAGCAACTGTGAGATGATCGCGGGGTCAATGAGCGAAATCGCCTGGTAACAACAGGTGTTGTTTGCAAGAGTGGATTTCATATCGTAAGGGGGAGACTATGGCATTCTCGCAAAACTTCGTCCGACCGCAATCGGCTGCGGAACTTCGACTCCACGATCGCTTAACCCTTGCATTGGTTGGGATAGGAGTAATTTTCGCATCCCTCGGTCTGGGTGAAGCCGTGTACCGATTCGCGTTCCGCGATTTTGATGGAGCAACTGATCGTCTTCCCATCGAGATGTTGTTCGGGCTCGTGTTCGCCTGGATGACTACAAAACTGGCCAGCAAGATTTATCTGTATCGAATGGAGACCTCCGCGAGAATCAACTTCATCCGAGATCGCAGCTACAAGATTCGTCACGCGGCAGAAGCAATCAAACCGCTGCCTTATCCGGGCAATCATCAGGCGATACGGGTAATTCGTGAAGAAGTGGATCGGATTGAGTTGGCATTGACCGATGTCACTCCTCGGTAGGCGCAGCCCACTGGCTGAAATGCCCGGTTGTTGGCAAGAAAAATCGGGAATTCCAGAAAGGGTTGAAGCGAAAACACTAACATTATGATCGCCGCCGCATGGATTGGAAGCGTGTCCTTCCTTGTATGGGTCTACTTGCTTACCGGCAGGGGCCGGTTCTGGCAAGTGCCGAATGCGGTGAACGAACCGAAAGTACTGCTTATGTCTTCACCTCGCGTTGCGGTTGTTGTGCCGGCACGCAACGAGGCGGACGTCGTCGGGCAGGCAGTCCGGTCATTGCTTGAGCAGGACTATTCCGGGCAGGTGCAGATATTTGTGGTGGACGACCACAGCTCGGATGAGACGGCGAATGTGGCACGCCGGGCCGCATCGGACAAGGCTGAACAACTCACCATAAGTGTCGCCATGTCTCTCCCCGCGGGCTGGACCGGGAAAATGTGGGCCCTATCGCAAGGAGTACAGCAGGCGACCCAGTTCGCTCCTGACTATTTTCTGTTCACAGATGCGGACATCGTCCACGCCTCCGATAGCATTACCTCTCTGGTTGCACGTGCACAGAGGGATAACCTCGACCTCATTTCGATGATGGCCCGGCTGCGCTGCTCGTCGCTAGCCGAGCGTGCGCTCATCCCAGCATTTGTGTTCTTCTTTTTCATGCTCTATCCGCCGGAGTGGGTCAGCAGCCCCACGCACAGGACTGCGGCAGCTGCCGGCGGCTGCATCCTCGTTCGCGCCGAAGCACTGGCGCGGATCGGGGGAATCGCCGCCATCGGAAACGAATTGATCGACGATTGCGCCCTAGGGCGCGAAATAAAGCGCAATGGCAGAGTGTGGTTGGGATTAACGCAGCACACACACAGTATTCGCGGATACGACGGCTTCGGCGGAGTTGGCCACATGATCTCGCGCACCGCGTTCTACCAGTTGCGACATTCCGGTTGGCTGCTGATGGCTACAGTTCTCGGAATGGCGATCACGTTTCTGGGGCCGCCGGTTTTGGTCTGCTTCGGCGGATGGGCGGCTCTTTGGGGAGGCGCGGCCTGGCTGATGATGAGCACTGCATTCTGGCCAACGCTGCGGTTCTACTCGGGTTCACCGCTGTGGGCACCTCTGTTGCCTGTCATCGCCATGTTCTATACGGGTGCAACGGTCCATTCGGCGGTTCGATACTGGCTCGGTCACGGTGGCGAGTGGAAAGGCCGCTTTCAGGATGCAAAGACCCACTTGGCTGGCTAGTCGGCCATCCGAAGTTTAATCCCGAATTGTTAGCGTAACATCGCCATTAGACTCATCGACCCCATAGCGATCCGTTCTGCACTGCGCAGACGCATTATGCGCTACTTCTTCTTAAACACGAGCTTCTCCGTTACCCGCTGGCCCGATTCCAACGTGCCGGTGGCGGATAGCGTCATCTGCTGGCCATCCGCGGAAACCAGCCACCTATCTTTTTGAGCGACTTGCTCGTCCCGCCGGTAAATCGCATCCACCGTGTGAGGATCGACAAGTTCAAGGGTCACGGTATCGTTGCGCGAGTTCTTTAGCTCGTATTGCTTTCCGTCAAAACGGGCGGCATAGCTGAAGTCAGCCAAAAAACGGATCACACCGCTTCCGTCCGCCTCGATTTTGAGCGCTAACCCTTGCCGCAAACGGGTCTTGCTGAGATCTTCCGTCCATTCGCCTACGAACAGGTCACTGGCGACCTTCGCACCTCCGGTTCGCGTCCAGACGGTGATCTTATCGGGATGGCCTGCGGTGGTAGTGGTGGCGGTTAGTTCCTCCCCATTCTTCGAAAGTTGATCGCGAACCGTGGCAACAAGAGTTCCGTCTTTTTTCTCAATGACCTCATTTTGCCGCTTGTCGATCCTGTGCAGATCAATTTGATTGAAGCCGAGATTGCCGGGCGCGGGGGAATCGTGTCCGTTCCGATTCGCAGTGAAATCGAAATGGGTTTCGCCGGACATGACTACGTGGATTCCGCCCTGCAGGTGGGTAATGGAGAGGCGGTTCGGAGGATCGAGGCTAGACTGCGCAGAGACGAGCGCCCAGACGCCGATGCGAGGGTCGGGCGCTCCGGGTTGGACGGTGGCGAGTAGTGCGAACAACAGTAGAGTACGAATTAATCCTCCCTTATTCTCCCACGACGATGTCGAAAGTTTAGCAGATTCATATCGCTTGTTATCGAGAGTGGTGCGCAAAATGCGTTTACTAATACGAAGCGCGAACAGATGAATTGCTTGCGGCCGGAATTACTTTTCGGGCACAGTGGTTCGCGCTTTCCGCAAGAGAGCTTTAGCGGCGGCGATGTTGTATGCCATGATGAGTGCCATGCACGTGCGCCTCTTATGGGTATCAGGGATCGTACTCGCAGCAACCATTGCACTTCTTCCATTCTCTTTTCACGCGGAGCGCCACCTCGAGACCGCAACCCGCGTCGAAGGCAGCCAGGCTGAAACTGTCCGCCAGGAGCTGGCAAATCGTTTTCGGTCGCCGTTCGTGGACCGCGTGATCCTGGTGGTCCAGGGACTCCCGCCCGCGGGTTCGGAGGAAGGCGCACAAGCGTTAGCAACCATCGTGACGGGACTGAGAGACCAACCCGGCATTTCGGGAGTGGTCTCCTATCTCGACTCGCGCGATCCGATCTTTCTGGGCCGGGGAGGGGGAACGTTTGTTCTCATCGGACTGATGTCGACCGACGGTCCTGTGGAGTCGCTTGTTCCGAAGCTTCACCAGCTGGCAAGCTCGCTTGAAAAGCAACTGCGGGGCCGTTATCCGGCGGTTAAGCTCGAACTCACCGGCGAGATTCCACTGAATTTCGACATTCGGAAAGCGAGCGCCGACGACGTGCAACGCGGCGAGAGTCTGGTGATCCCCGCGACCCTCGCACTTCTGCTGGTGGCTTTTGGAAGCCTGGTCGCCGCCCTGATTCCATTGGCGGTTGGCCAGCTTGCCATCGCGACCACTCTGGCGATTACGGGATTCCTGGCGCAGCGCTGGCATTTGTCCATTCTGGTTCAGAATTTGGCCACCATGCTTGGCCTGGGCTTGGGCATCGACTACGCGCTCCTCATGGTCAGCCGCTTCCGGGAAGCGATTTCCGCCGGCAACGACGGACCTGCGGCCTCGCTCATCGCGGCACGTCAGGCAGGTCGCACGCTCCTGATTTCAGCCTCAACGGTAGCCATTGGATTTCTAGCCCTCTTGACGGTTCCGATCAGCGAAATCCGTTCCATCGGTATCGCGGGATTCCTGGTGGCGGGAATGAGTGTGCTGCTTACAAATACTCTCGTTCCGACAGTGCTGGGGTTGCTCGGCCCGCGGATTAATCTTGGCCAATTGCCCTTTACTCCAAAGTTGGATGCGCATCGGGCCGCGACTACGGGAAAGCGCTGGCGGCAATGGGGAAAGGTGATTGTCGCGCATCCCTGGCTTGCCCTCTTTGTAGCAGGCGCTCCTTTGCTTCTGCTCGCCTGGCAGATCAGACGACTGGATACCAGCGTCCCCCGGGGAGATTGGCTTCCGCCGGCGGCGGAATCAGTCCGCGCCCTCCACACCCTGAGACAGATGGATCGGGAAGGAGTGGTTGAATCGTTGCGCATCATTGTCGAGCTTCCAACGGACTCCATCGCGCAAACCGACGCTGGGTGGAATGTGCTTGATCGTGTCACCAAGCGCCTCGCGAGCGACCCTCGCTGTGGCCGCGTGATTTCTATCACTACAATTGCGGAGAGCAACCGATCTTCCCTTCGTGACCTCTCGCGGGAGACGCGCCGAACCTTTCTGAGTAGTGACGGAAAAGCGGCGCTTCTTGAGGTGTTACCCGCGAGTTCGGTCTCCCTGCGCGACCAGGTCAACTGGGTGCGGGAGCTTCGCAAGACCGGTGCGCTGGTTCTCACCGGAGTTCATGGCGCGACGCTTCTCGTTGGGGGCATCCCGGCTCTCAACGCCGATTATGAAACGATTATCAGAGAACGCTTTCCGTCGGTGATGGCGCTTATAGTTGGTGGGACGCTCGTTGCGCTGCTCTGTGGATTCCGATCCGTTTTCGTTGCCCTGAAGGCGATCGCACTCAACCTGTTCTCGGTTGCTGCGTCCTTCGGGGCATTGGTTTTCGTTTTCCAAAACGGGCACGGAAGCAGCTTTCTGGGCGTTCCTGAGGGCACCGGTAGCGTGTTTCCTCTTGTACCGATCGTCGCCTTTGCAATCGTTTTCGGATTAAGCATGGATTACGAGGTATTTCTGGTTGCACGCGTTCTCGAAGCCAGAAGGAGCGGGCTCAGTGAAATGGATGCGATCCCGGAGGGTCTGGCTAGAACCGCAGGCCTGATTACGAGCGCTGCCGCGATTATGATCGTGGTATTTGCGGCATTTACCTTCGGAAGTTTCCTGGTGGTCAAGATGATCGGATTTACGCTGGCGGTCGCTGTGTTGATTGACGCCACGCTCGTTCGTATTGTGATCGGTCCCGCGCTCCTTCGTATTGCAGGCGATTGGAACTGGTGGCCGGGTGGGCTTGCAACAACGCGAGGGGCGCGCCCGTGATGGCGAGTCGCGGAATACGTCAGCCCGGTTTTTGGGGAATGAGATCTGGATTGAGAACATCCCGAAAGCGTTACTCCGACCTCGGGAGTAACTCCGCCCTTACAGGTCTTCTCCGGAAGCACGGATCGCAGCATCCACCGCGTCCAGAAACTGATGCGGCGTAGCGTAGATATAATCGACCCAAGCGAGGTTTTTCTGCAGCTTACGTGAGGGATGATTTGGGATGCCTTTGTCCCTGCGCGGCACCCACACGGTTTGCATGCCTGCTTTCTTAGCACCCTGCAGGTTGCCGATCGTATCTTCTGCCATGATCGTCTCGACCGGCTTAATCGGGTCTGCCGGGTCGCGCACGTTGTTAATGGCCGCAAGCACTTTCTCGAAGACCTCGGGGTTCGTGCCCTTTTCATAGGGAGAAATCTCTTCTATCCCAAAAATATTATGCTCGGAAATCACCTCTCTGAGGCCAAGCTTTTCCAGCTTTTCCATCGCCTCTCCCTCTCCCTGCTTGAAGGAATGCGTGAGGACTGCGACCTCAACCCCTGCGTCGGTTAGCCGCTGTACCTTGCTTACCAGTCCGGCGTCGGGGCGGATGAACCCGGTGCCCATATGCTTATGCCAAAGCCGCGTAATCCCCTTGTCTCCTTCCACGATTTTTTCCTGCAGTTGGTCGCGCGTGAGTTTTGCTTTTTTTCCGCTCTCGCGGTCCTGAAGGAGCCTCAGGTTGTAAGCCATGGCGATCATGTTTTTGTAAGGCGGGCCAAGGGACTGATCGGGCCGAATGTCTTCTTCCTCCTCGCCCCAGCGCGCTGCCTTCCGGTTGCGATAATAGACTTCCAGCATGCCGATCACAGAGCCGCCGGAAAAGCCCTTGCTTTCCAGGCTTCCCGCGAGCCTACTGATACGCTGGCATAGTGCGTCATCTGGGTTCTTTTTCGCTTCTTCCTTAGCCGCTGCAATCAATTTTTGCGCTATTTTCCTCCGGAATATGGGGAGACCGTATTCCTTTTCTATCTCCCGCCATGACCGAAGCACGGCGTTTCGGTATGTCTTGTTGTAAGGGTAGAGAAAGCAGTCAAGGTCCAAAATAACGAGTTTCGCTTTCTCGCGAAAAGGCTTAGGGTCGGGGTAGGCTTTAGTAGTCATGGACGCCGGCGCGCAGGCCTAAGATTGTGCATAGCATGGTGACCCCTCAGTCCCAAGCTATTCTAAGGCGCGAAGCAGATCTCTTCGATGGGTCAGTACGTACCAGCCTCATTTCGCGGCCATTCAGCCAGCTTCACACAGATCCGCAAAGGGATTGCCAGTTAGCAGGCCGTCCTAAGAATGGAAGCCGGGCCTGGCTTCTCGGTGGCCTCCTATTCCAGAAGGCCATCCATCCATTTCGAATGATCTCGACAAACACCCAAGTGTTTACCAACCCGGCCAGTTCCCGGTTTGTCAGCAAATCAGAAGTTGTCCAGAAATAGCGGCATCGATTCTCCCACTGAACCCCAAACCGCACCGAGCCTTCGACAAGCTCCTCCAGAGTGCGAATAGAAACCCGGTGGAGAACAACATGTGTCGCGCATTCAGACCACAGCAAAAAGCAACAACGCAAGGAAGGAAAAAACAAAAACAGACCTTGACTACTGTTCCGGGTCGTGGCCAGTCGAACATGATGATAATAAGTAAGGTGAATGCCCACCCAAGGGCGTCATCCTCATCCGTTGAGACGCTGTTCCAATTGCACGATCAATTCCAGAATCCCATCAAATGCAGGAATCTCCCCGAAAATCATCTGGGACATCGCCCGGTAATCCTGTTCGAGATCTGCGCGCATACCGTTATGCGGTACCCGGGCAAAGGTCCCGGCAGTCGCCGTGGCGAGATCGAAATCGGGGCCATTGAAGAACATCCGGTTTGGTCCCTATTCCCCTTTCGCTTTTCGGCTTATGCTTTGCCGCCATCATCTCATTCGGAATAAGGGGACTGTCGCCTATTATAAAGCACAGCTTTTCACGATGCGCGGGGGTTTGCCGCGAATGGCAGGACAGCTGCGTGCTTCGGGTGAGGAGAGCGAAGCATTGCCAGTAGCCACCCCGCTCCCAATCCAAAAATCAAGAATGTGACTGCGGTCGGGAAATCATAGCGAAATTGAGATCGAAGCTCGCCAGATCGAAGTTCAGAAGTCATCGTTTTTCAAGCACCTTTTGAGAAGTCAGCCTCTCCTGTATCCGACAAAACTTTACGAGAGCAGTTCAATACTCTCGATCTGAATGGTGTTGGTGTCCATATCCAGCTTACCGGTCACCTTCACTTGCTTCCCAATGTACTGTTTCGCCTTGGCTGCGTCATTGAGTTTGTAACTCACTTTCGTCACTGGATCCTTCAACACCAGTTCGCCATTTTCTCTCACAATATGGCCAGTGAAGGTCTTCGCTTCACGTGTGGTGGCATCCCCGGAAGCCGGCATCTGCGCTTCGTTAGGTTGCTGCCCCGCTGCTTGCGGCTGGCGAGGAGTTGCGGGAGCGGGATCTTGATCGGCTTGCTGCGCCTGCAGGGAAGGTCCGAGGGCCAGAGTCAGAAACGTCAGCGCCGCAGCTAGGGAGAGACGCAGCAAAAAGTTTTTCACAGCCATACCTCCGAGAATCTTGGATTCACCGGATTTGCTGCAAAAACCTTGCCACATCCGTCAATCAGGTTTATCGCTTTCAAATCCAGCGCCTTAGCAAAAAAGTTGACCTCCACGGACGGTCAAAATTACACCCGATCGAAAGAAATGCTACTGAGCAATCGCGCTTCTCAAGTCAAAACGAAACGTCGGGGTCTACATGATTTACCCGAGTGCCATGGATCGTCGAAAGGTGTAACGTCCAATAATCCTTCGTGCGGAGATCCCCATGCCAGTCAACACTGCAGCTGCCTACGGAATTTACTCCCAAGACGCCGCCTTGGCCGATATCGTTCACACTCTGAACGAAGCTGGGTTTGAAAATGAAGATATCTGCATGATGCTCTCTCCCGCGCATCCGATTGCTTCCATCGTTCGTGAAGCCAGCCTTTTCAGTTCGCAACGGGACGACAACGCAGCTACTGAGGGTATGATTGGATGGCTCTCGGCCTTCGGCGCCGTGCTGATTCCCTCGGTGGGTTTCTTCATCCGCTCGCGGGCGTTTCTTCACGCGTTGATGGCGCAGGACGCTCCGGCGCTTTGTGGTAACGCCAGGACGCTAGTCGGGCTGGGCCTTTCAGAAGACGAAGCGGAGCGGTATGAGGATCAGCTTCGCCATCTCGGAGCGCTGGTTTACGTCTCCTGCTCGGAGAGCGCTAAGACCCATTGGGCGCAAGAGGTATTGCGCCACACTGGCGCCCGCGAGACGGCTACGCTTCAGGAAAATCTGGAACTGACGATGACGATGAGCGTCGCAGCCTCGGCGTAATGAGCGCAGGGTTAGTCCGGATCAGGTTAATCGGGATCCTGATCGCGCCGCTTGCCGTAGCGGAAGGCCAATCCCACTCCGAAGACCATAAATCCGATCGGTGGAATAAGCAGCACCAGAACCGCGCGATTGAGCGCCTGCTGCCCCTCCTTGGGGGTGCTCCTGGCGTTTGCATTGCACATGGCGCAGCCCTGTCCGAAGGCGGGCAACGCAAAAACACAGAGCACCGTGAGCAGGGCGAACGCGCGAGCTTTACGGCAAATTGACTTCATGACGATTCTCAAGAACGACTCCCACAAAACTACTTCACACCCAGCCGCAAAATACGATCTGCGTCCGGAAGAAAGAACATGTACATAATCACAAAGCAGGCCACCACCGAGATCACCAGCAGCCACCGCATCACCGCTTTTTCAAATTTCAGGTGCATGAAGTAGCCAATGATCAGCGCCGATTTAATCACCGACAAAACCAGCAGCACCTGCAACATGCGCACTGGCTCGAAGATTTGCCGATAGCCCAACCAGACTTCCACTCCGGTCAGTACCAGCAGCGCGCCCCAAACCCAGAAATACTGCCCTTTACTGTCGTCGTGCTTCGCAACATCGTGCATGGAAAAGTTCCTCTGTATTTCCCTGTGGTCCTCTGTGGCTCTGTGTTTAAGGGCCTTGCCGCCTGACTTAGCTACACCCTCGTCGACATCAAATACACCAGCGGAAAAATAAACATCCAAACCAAATCCACAAAATGCCAATACAACCCAGAGACTTCGACATCGTGCGCGTCGTAGTCTTTGGGCTTCAAGAAAAGAATTATGCTGGCGACAATCAACCCAATCAGCAGTACATGGACGCCGTAATGAAAAACATTATCCGACGGAATCAGAAAGTACCCCCCCAGCCACAGCAACCCTAGAATCGGCAAAAACCACTTCCTCAGCGCCACCACTCCCAGATAAATTACGCCAATCGTGACGTGCAACATGTGCATCGCAGTGAGTCCAAAAAATGTCGCGGCGAACTGCGGTACTCCGGCCGAGATGGTTGCATAGTCACCATTGCCATGTTCAACGGACGTGGGAAATCCCGGCAGCGTCAATCCCTCGTGGATTAATCGAGTCCACTCCATCCCGTGCAGCACAATGAACGCGGTGCCGAAAGCCATCGTGGCCAGCAACCAGTTGCGCGTCCAGGCCCTGTCGTGGCGCTGCGCCGCGAAGACTGCCATCACCATGGTCAGAGAACTTGATAGCAGGCACGCCGTCATTATGGTCGCGTTGATGATGCTCTCTTTGCCAAATGGCGTCGGCCACGCGGTATAGATGCGGTTGTAGCTGAAGGCAAACAGCAGCGCTCCGAAAGTTAGCGAGTCGGAGGCCAGAAATAGCCACATGCCAACCTTCTTCGAGTAAGCCCCAAACAGGGGAGCTTCGAACTCGCCTCCAGTTCCGTGCCCGACCGCGACGGTGTGTTGCAGAGTGGCGTCAGCCATTCCTGAAATTCCTCCTTTGGTTGTCATCCTGAGGGGCGCTTCTTGCCCCGAGGGACCTGTGCAACTCGCGTGCTGCGCCGAGACATTTCACGGGCGTTCTATTTCACAAATGCTAACAGCGCAAAAACATAAATCCACAGCACCGCCATGAAATGCCAGTACCATGCCGCGATGTCAACCACAATTCTGCGGCCCTCAACCGGTTTATGTTGGACGGAACTAATGCCAGCCCACAGCAACGCAATCATCCCTCCCGCCAGATGGACCGCATGGGTCGCCGTCAACAGATAAACAAAAGAACTGTTCGGATTCGTGTTTACAAAAAACCCTCGACCCTGCAGTTCGCGCCAGGCCATCCATTGCCCCGCCAAAAATCCAAAGCCCAGCACAATCGTTACGCTCAGCCACGGGAAGCTTCTTTCTTCACCCAGCGAAATTCCTGGAATCGACCGCACCGGAGCCAGCGCGGCCTGTTGCGCGATATCGCGGCGAGCCCGTTCCATCGTCAAACTGCTCACGAGAAGCAACATGGTATTGACGGCAAGCAGCAGCCACGGCAACTGCACCGAACCCCAGTCACGAACGTAAACCCGGTTAAGTTCGTCAAAAGTCGGCAAGCCCCGCCGGACCACATATGCGCTGGTCAGCGACACGAAGACCATGCTGACAGTCGCAATCCCACAGATCAAACCAAGGCGCGCCCGGCGCAGCCTCGCTCCATAATTCGGCAGATTCGATTCCGGAACTCGTCCATCGTCTCCGCCGCCATCCCGAGGCGGCACAGCCCCGCCCCGCCCCAACCGGTTTACCGGAGTACTTGGTGTATACGTCGCCATAAATACTTCAGATGCCAGAAAACTTTGCTGAGTTTTGGGTTTCGCCGTGTTCCACCGCTGCAGACCTGTTCATTTCTCCATTCGTTTTTGGGCGGCGCAGCGCTTCAGCGCTGCGATGCTGCTCTCCATTTCTTGCCGGCTTTACGCCGCTGCGGTCGCCCTAATGCGCCGTCCCCACCGCCGGGTCTGTTTGCATCACAAAATCCCGCGCTGCCCCTGGCACCCCATACTCATAAGGGCCGTTGTGCACCACCGGCGTAACGCCGCCAAAATTATCATGCGGAGGCGGAGTCGCCGTCGTCCACTCCAGCGTGGTCGACTCCCACGGATTGTCGTTCGCCTTCGGCCCTTTGAATATGCTCCAGAACAGATTGATCACAAAAATAAACTGCGCCGAGATGGTAATAATCGCCGCGTATGTCATGAACTGGTGAATCGGCATCAGTTTCTGCAGGTACGCGACTTCCGTGTATTGCGAATACCGGCGCGTTCCCCCGGCCAGTCCCAGGTAATGCATCGGCATGAAGATCGCGTAAGTCCCAAGCAGCGTGATGAAGAAGTGGATCCTGCCCCAGGTTTCATTCATCATGCGCCCGAACATTTTCGGAACCCAATAATAAGTCGCTGCGAACATTCCAAAGATCGCAGCCACGCCCATGATCAAGTGAAAGTGACCGACCACAAAATAAGTGTCGTGCAATTGAATGTCGAGCACCGGCTGCGCCAGGAACGGCCCACTTAATCCGCCCGAGACGAAAAGGGAAACGAAGCCGATGGCATAGAGCATCGGCGTCTGAAATCGAATACGCGCCTTAAACATCGTACCCAGCCAATTAAACGTCTTGATCGCTGAGGGCACCCCGATGCACATGGTTAGCAGCGAGAAGGCGAACGCTGAATATGGACTCATCCCGCTCATGAACATGTGATGGCCCCACACCATGAATCCGAAAAACCCGATTGCGAGCATGGCATAGACCATCGCCTTGTAGCCGAAGATGGGCTTCCGCGAAAACGTCGACAGAATCTGCGAGGTCACACCCATCCCGGGCAGGATCGCGATATACACTTCCGGATGCCCGAAGAACCAGAACAGATGCTGCCACAGCAGCGGCGAGCCGCCCTTGTGCCCCATGATCTGCCCGTTCACCACAACCAGCGGAACGTAAAAGCTTGTACCAAGATTGCGATCCAACAGCAGCAAGATGCCGGCCGAGAGCAGCACGCCAAATGCCAGCAGCCCAAGAATCGCCGTGATAAACCACGACCACACCGTCAGCGGCATGCGCATCATCGTCATGCCCTTGGCCCGCATATCCAGCGTAGTCGTAAGAAAGTTCAACGCACCCATCAGCGATGCAATGCAGAAAATCGCAATGCTCGTGATCCACAGGTCCGCACCCAGACCCTCGCCCGGACCAGCTTGTGGAATCGCGCTCAGCGGCGCATATCCCGTCCATCCATGAAGAGGCGCACCCCCTGTGACAAAGAATGCCGCGAGCATCACGACAAACGCCACAAACGTCGTCCAGAACGAAAGCATGTTCAGCACCGGAAACGCCATATCCGGCGCGCCGATCTGAATGGGCAGAAAGTAATTTCCAAATCCCCCCTGCGGCGCTGTGGTCAGCACGAAGAACACCATGATCGTGCCATGCATAGTGAGCAAGCTGAGATACGTCTCCGGCTTAATCTCGCCCACGAGCGGTAGAACGGCATTCGGCCAGTACAAGTGGATGCGCATCAGCAGCGATAGAAACATCCCAACCCACACCGCCGTCAGCGCCAGAAAGAAATACTGAATGCCGATCACTTTATGATCGAGGCTGAAAATATATTTTCGAATGAACCCCTGAGGACCCGCGTGCGCATGAGGAGTTACTGAAGTTGCCATTACTGTTTCTCCGCCTCCCGTGCCGCCAGCCACTTGTCAAAATCCTCCTGGCTGACAACGTGAACCATGCCGTGCATCTTGTAGTGTCCTAACCCGCAGAGTTCGGCGCAGGCAATTTCATATTCGCCGATCTGTGTCGGTGTTAAATGCATATGAATATTAAGTCCGGGCACCGCGTCCTGCTTGAAGCGCAACGAAGGGACAAAGAAGCTGTGGATCACGTCCACCGAGCGCAAGCTCAAGTCGACCTCGCGGTTGACCGGAAGGTACATCGTTCCCGTGACCACATCGTCTTTTGCCGCCGGATCGGAAGTGTTGAGTCCGACTGCAGCCTCACCGCCGGCCGACGGATCCATCAGCTTGACGCTGGTCCCGCCGAATTTTCCATCCGGCCCCGGATACCGGAAATACCAGGCAAACTGCATGCCCGTGACTTCCACTTGCACCGCTCCCGGCCCCGCAGGATCGAAGCGCTGGCTGGCCCAGACGCGGCTGCCCATCAAATTTAATCCGATAAAAAGAACTGTAGTCAGGGCCGTCCACACTACTTCGAGCTTCACATTGCCATGCGAATAACTCACCGGGGGCGAAGAGGGCTGCTCCCGGTAGCGCCATGCCAGATAGCCCAGCGCGAGCTGCGCTGCCACGAAAACAATTCCCATCAGCACGAAGGTAAGAGCGAACTGTCCGTCGATGAATCCCGCGGCCGCGGAGGCACCCAGCGGCAGCCACCATGTTTTCGCGACAAAGAAATATGTGCTGGCGATGGTAATCAGCCAGATAACCAACAACAGCGCGAGGCCCATTCCCCAGTCCTCCCTATGCTAACCACGACAATCGATGATTTCCCCACGCCGGTTGCCGTGTCCCACAGCGAAAGCAACAGTCGGCGGCGAGTTTACCACAGCTACACTAGGATTTTGCAACCGAAGTTTACAAATTCGGTGCACAAAATCTGTTTACGAAATTTGCTTATCGCGAAATCAAATCAGCAAACACAAACTGATCGCGAACCACTGTCTCGCCGACCGAAACCGGCAGCGTTGCATTTAGCATGGGGCCTGCATACACAAAAGAATGGAACTCGCCCCGTTCGCCGCACGGATCCACCTCATCGGGCAGAGCCGAGAGGAACGCTTCATCGAACTCACAGCCAACGAAGCCGCCGTCCAGTTTCCCGGTATCAATACAAGTCAGCTTCGCGCGCATACCACACGCGATCATCTCCTCGGCCAGGTCACGGGTTCGCACTCCCCACAGCGGAAATACTGGCGCTAATCCCGTGTCTTTCAGTTGCCTTTCCCGGTAAGCGCGTACATCCTCGAGAAACAAATCGCCAAACGCGATTCCTTCTATCCCTTCAGTAACGGCCCTCGAGCAGGCGCGGGCCATCAACGATTCATACTGTTCATTCGAGCAGGGCCAAGGCAACGGCACGGCCCAGAGCGGAAGCCCGGTCGCCACGGCCTGCTGCTCCACCAGTTCGCGCCTGACAGCGTGCATGGCAACGCGATCCGCCACTTCATTGAAGGTAGTCAACAGCCCAACCACTTCATACTCCCCTCGCTGGCGCAGAATGTACAGACTCCATGCGCTGTCCTTGCCGCTGCTCCACGATAAGAGAATCCGTTTCATGAGTGTTTCAAAGAAAATCGGCCACGGATCACACGGATTTCCACGGATAACCCAACATACGAGAAATGAAAACAGAAATCCCCTTTATTTCTCGGTGTCCTCCGTGTTAAGGATTTTGCATCGAATCCCTGCAAATCCGTGGCCACGTTCTATTTCTCACTCCATTCCGGCACTCGTCCAGGAGTCCAAGGCGCGCCGGCAGCCTCCATATCCTTCTCTAGCTTAGCTAAATCAACTTCAACCAGCGCGCGAAGCCTTCCAAGCTGGTCCGCAAACTCGCCCGCAGCAATGTTGTAATCGTCAACGTGGCTTTGTGTTGGCTTAGACAAAGAAAAGCGCTCACCCTCCATAATGGCCTGCATGCGATCGTTGATCGAGGACGGCACCGGCTCACTACGCTTCTGCATTTCCGTATCCCCGCTTAGCGCTCGCAGGATTTCGCGATTCTTTTGCTCAATCGAATCCGCCGCTGCACTCAGTTGCTTTTCCACAGCGGGAGCCTCCCTCAAGGCTGCACGAATATCCTTGAGCCTCGCCTCCACATCCTCGGCCGTATGCACTGCCCCTGAGACCGCGCGATAAAGACGAGCCACCTTGCGCTGAAACTCCTCTTGCGCCGCACGGTCCGATGCATTGAGTGACGAAGTACCATCCGCCACCACCTTAAAATTCTGCGCTCCCGCCAGTTCCGTCACTACTCCATCCATCCTTTGAAACATGCGCACCGAGTAACTTCCAGACATCACCAGTGGTCCCAGCGCTGCCGCCGGCGGAAAATCTTCACCTTCTTCAGTATGTTCGCGCAGAGAAACCGGAGGATAGCGCAGGTCCCACGCCGCCCGCTGAAAGCCTGAATCAACACTGCCTTCGATCCGCCGAATCGGCGCGCCCGATTCGTCGTACACAATGAAGTACATCTCTGGCTTCGCTTCTTCCGATTCGGCCCGCAGTTCGTCCTTCGTCGGATAAGACAGCGTCTGATTTTTCTTGGCGGCATCCTTCTCCGCATCTTGACGTTTTTCCTTCTTCGTCTTCAGCTTCTCTTTCAGATAGGCCGTGAAAACCGCTCCATACAGAGGGTTATCCGCTATATAAAACGCGTCCCCCTGAAACGCTTTCTTCGGACCGCCCAGCGGGTGGCGCTCGATATACAACAAGGAATCTTTCACCGGAAACAGCCTCGCGGCCTGCTCCAAAGATTCAGCCTTGATCTGGCGGAGCTCTGAAATATCATCGAGCACATAAAAGCCGCGCCCAAAAGTCGCAATGACCAAATCGCCTTCGCGCGCCTGCTCCACCATGTCGCGCACTGCAATCGTCGGCAGCCCGCCCTTGAGTTGCACCCAGTGCTGGCCGCCATCGATCGTAAAAAAAGCGCCGAACTCGGTCCCGGCAAAGAGCAAATTGGCGTTGACGGTATCTTCGGCAAAGGCCAGCACCGGACCGTTCTCAGGCAGGTTCCCCGCAATCGAAGTCCACGTCTTTCCCGCATCCGTCGATCGCAACAGGTACGGCTTGAAATCTTCATTTTTGTGATTGTCGAATGCGGCATAGACGGTATTCGCGTCGTGCTGCGATGCCGCCAGACGGCTGACATATGTCGTATCAGGCACGCCGGCAAATTTCTCGTACTTCGTCCAATTCTGCCCGCCGTCAGCTGTGACCTGAATAAGCCCATCATCGGTCCCCACATAAATCAAGCCTTCTTTTTTCGGCGACTCTGACAGAGCCACAATATTTCCGTAGAACGACGTCGATGCATTCTTCGCTACCGCATCCGGATCCCACACCTTCCCCATTACCGGCAATTGATTGCGGTCGATCTGTCGCGTCAGATCGCCGCTGATTGCCTTCCACGTGTCACCCCGATCGTCGCTGCGAAACAATTTGTTCGCCGCAAAATAAAGCCGGGTATGCGAATGCGGCGAGATAATTACCGGCGAGTCCCAATTCCATCGCAGCGGAGGCTCGCCCTTGCCCTCCTGCGGCTGCAACACCAGTTCCTGTCCCGTGGGCTTGTCGTAACGCACCAGCACACCGTATTGAGACTCCGAATAAACCGTATTCGCATCCACCGGATCGACCACCGACCGAAATCCGTCCCCCCCGGTCGTAACATACCAATCGGAATTCACAATCCCGTTCAGGTTGCGCGTCCGCTCCGGACCGCACCACGAAAAATTATCCTGCGTGCCGCCGCACACGTTGTAGAAGGGAAGTGCATTGTCTAAGGCTACGTCGTAAAATTGCACCGTCGGCAGGTTCGCCTTAAACTCAAAGTTTTTCGCGTCATCCCACGTCTCATACATGCCGCCATCCGATCCGAAAAGCCAGTGCCTGGTGTCGTCCGGATCGATCCACAGCGCGTGATCGTCGCCGTGGTGGCTCGTCTCCTCCACCTTGTGCAGCGTCTTACCGCCATCCACCGACTCGCGCATGGTTACGCTCATGACAAAGATACGGTCAACATTTTTCGGATCGGCAACTACCCGCGCGTAATACATCGCGCCCACGTCGAATTCATTCCGCCGCTCCCAAGTCGCTCCCCGGTCATTTGATCGGAAGATTCCGCCCTTGCCATCGGCAGCCTCAACGGTGGCATACACCACACTCGGATCAGCCGGCGAAACCGCCAGCCCAATTCTTCCCAGGTCAACTGTGGGCAGGCCAGACTTCAGCTTGTTCCAGGTAGCGCCAGCGTCGGTCGATTTGTAGAGCCCGCTCTCGGGCCCGCCATCGATCAGCGTAAACACATGCCGCCGCCGCTGGTAAGCCGACGCATAAACTATGTCCGGATTCGACGGATCAATCGCCACATCCGCCACGCCGGTGTTCTCGCTGATCGTGAGCACCGCCTTCCAATTCTTTCCGCCGTCAGTCGTCTTATAAAGTCCGCGATCGCCGCCCGGCCCCCACAACGGCCCCTCCGCCGCAACATACACCACCTTCGAATCCCGCGGATCGATCACCACCCGCCCAATGTGCTCGGATTTTTTCAGTCCCAAATTCTGCCAATTCTTCCCGCCATCATCCGATCGATAAATTCCATCGCCGTAATCCACGCTGCGCTGGCTGTTGCTCTCGCCAGTTCCTACCCACACCACGGAAGCGTCATTTGGATCAAGCGCGACCCACCCAATTGAAAACGATCCTTCCTTATCGAACACCGGAGTCCACGTCGTGCCATCATTCACCGTCTTCCACACGCCGCCTGAAGCCACGCCCACGTAATACTCAAACTTGTCTTTAGGATTCACCGCGATCGACATCACGCGCCCCGAAGCCACCGCCGGCCCAATCGACCGAAACGCAAGCCCAGAAAAAGTGTCAGCAGTCATTTCGCCTTTCTTTTCCTCAGCCGGCGCTTCCTTCTTCTCCTCCTTCTTTTGATCCTTCTTCTGACTCTTCTTAGCCGCGGGCGCAGGCACAGCCGTCTTATCCGCATCCTTATCCTGATCCTGTGCGGATGCGGCGAAGCCACTCAGCAGAAAAGCAAGAACGAAGCTCAGGTGGACGGCAGTGCAAGAACGATAGAGAACCGTAACGAAACGATGTTTGGAAATTGTGATGAAAGAACGCTCTGGGGTGGCGCAGCGCTTCAGCGCTGCGATCAGAGTATCCAGATTAGCGCGGGCTTTAGCCCCCGAGGTAATCTGCTCAAGCCCATCAGTCTGCCGATTCAATTTCACATGCGCTCCAATCCAAAGTTTTCCAAAACCGATATGTATACAGGATTCCGGCAATAGTGAGAAGCACGATTTCCGCATCCCCAACTCTGTCATCTTGAGCGAAGGTTGTGCTTCGCGAATGCGAAGCACAACCGCAGTCGAAAGATCCCTTGCAGAACTGTGCCACCGTCAGCTTCGCAAGGAATTTCTACCACTGGCTAAACAGGGGCGCTCCACGCCCGCGTGCTCTTCACGCAGGTCCGAATATCCCGCGGAATTAGTAACCTTGACCGCGAACACCCTTCCCTACATATTGCCTTGTATGTCCGTCGATCAAAGAGTCATAGCCGTTCTGCCGGGTATTGGCGCTGGGATGGCTGCATTCATCGGCGTCGAAATCGCCGGGCTGGCCCTTTCCGTCGCTGTTAGGTTAGTTGAGCAGCACACTAAATGGTTCTACCTTGGGGAGGAGTGGAACACTTGGCTCGGCGTCGCTCCTTTACTGGGCTACGCTCCCGGCGGTCTTCCTCGGCCTGATTGCCTGCGCCCTGACGATTAAATCTCGCTGGAATAAATAATCTCCCCTCATCCGTTAAAATCCCTCCATGCCACCGAAGCCCCAGCCCCACGGCCACGACACTCGCTTCATGAAGATGCAGAAGAACAACTGCTTCGTCTGCGGCCAGAACAATCCCGAAGGCATGCGCCTCAAGTTCCTCCTCGACGAAGAGCGCCAAACCTTCATCTGCCGCTTCCGCCTGAGTAAGCGTTACACCGGACCGCCGGGCCACTGCCATGGCGGCATCATCGCATGCATCCTCGACGATGCCATGGGCAAAGTAAACAAGCTCCATCATGTCGTCGCACTCACTCGCGAGATGACCGTCGAATATCTTAAGCCGGTCCCGCTGCACAAGCCTCTCCGCGTCGAAGGCCGCGAGGTCGAAGTCCGCGGACGAACCCACATCAACACCGCCGAAATCCTCAACGAAAAAGACGAAGTCCTCGCCCGCAGCCGCGGCACCTTCATCGCCATCGACCCCGAAAAAATGTTCGCCAAATACGTGGAGAGATAACTCCTGTGGGTCGGACACTCCTGTCCGACGCCTTTGACCTTGACCTTTGTTTTCAGTCGACCACAGTCCATGTGGGGACAGCCGCCCTCGGCTGTCCAGCCGGGCAAAGCCCGGCGGTTCTGCTGACAGCCAATTCACCCCAAAGCACAATACATCTGGCTGAACTTCTCGATGACCTTTTGCCAGGCCCCGCGTCTACAAGACATGCGTTCGATCAGACTAACAATTGTTATTCTCGCCGCCGTTGTCTCAGTCTGGGCGCAGGATGCTGAGCTCAAAACCGCCGACGCTGTTCTCGACCGCTACAAGCAGGTTCTCGGCGGCGTCGACGCCATACAAAAAGTCCAGTCGGAAACTGTCCAGGGAGAAATTGAAGGCAGCGGCATGACAGGCAAAGCGACCTTCACCTATTATGCCAAACCCTTCAAGACGCTGATTAAAGTCACGCGACCCGACGGTACTAAGATCCTCGCCGGATTCGACGGCAGTGTTTCCTGGTCCGTCACTCCGCAAGGAGCGAGCATCGACAAGGATACCGCGCTCGATGCCATACGCCGCGATGCCGACCTGCAATACCCGCTACACCAGCCCGATTATTTCCAAAAGCTTGAACTCGCTGGTGTCACCGATTTTGAAGGCCGCCGCTGTTATTGGCTTCACGGCTCGACCCACTGGGGCAAAGATAATAATCAGTTCTACGACGTTCAAACCGGATTGCTTGCCGGCTACCGCTTTCAGGCTGACGACTCGTCCAAGACTGTCATAACCGCCCTTTTCGAAGACTACAAAAACTTCGGAGGCCCGCTGGTTGCGACGAAAAATACTTCGCGCAACGGCGATCACTTTCAGACCTTCACCTACAAGTCCGTGAGCTACGAACCACTCGCCGACTCTCTCTTCGAGCTGCCGCAAGCCGTAAAAGACTTGATGAAATGATGGGAAATCGCTCACCGGCTCGCCCCATAAGCGCAAAGCTCTACCCGCTGTTCCTCTGTGACCCCTGCGGTTAAGGTTTGTTGCCGAAGCCCGCAGGGGTACCGCGAATTATGAATGCCCTGTAAAATAGGAGCAGTCGGTAGCTGCGCCGCCGGCTCATCCTTCGCGCTTGCGAAAAGGTACCCACGGTATCCACAACATGTCCCAGAACAACGGTAGCTCAACCAGTCTCCGCCTCAAAACCGGCCTCGCCGAAATGCTCAAAGGCGGAGTCATCATGGATGTGACCAACGCGGAGCAGGCTGCCATCGCCGAAAAAGCCGGAGCCGTCGCCGTCATGGCCCTCGAGCGCGTGCCCGCGCAGATCCGCGCGGAGGGCGGCGTCGCCCGCATGGCCTCGCCCAAAAAGATTCGCGAGATCATGGCCACCGTCTCCATCCCCGTGATGGCCAAGTGCCGCATCGGTCATTTTGCCGAAGCGCAAATCTTGCAGGAACTCGGCGTCGACTACATCGACGAATCCGAAGTGCTCACTCCCGCCGACGAAGCCCATCACGTCGACAAGCACGCCTTCAAAGTCCCATTCGTTTGCGGGGCGCGCAATCTCGGCGAAGCCCTGCGCCGCATCGCCGAAGGCGCAGCCATGATCCGCACCAAAGGTGAGGCCGGCACCGGCGACGTAGTCCACGCCGTCAAGCACATCCGCCAGATCGTGCAGGAGATGAAAATCCTCACCGTCCTCGGCGAGGAAGAACTCTACGCCAAAGCCAAAGAGCACGGCGCGCCCTACGAACTGGTAAGAATGGTGGCGAAAACCGGCAAGCTCCCCGTCCCAAATTTCTCCGCCGGAGGCATCGCCACCCCCGCCGACGCGAGCCTCGTCATGCAGCTAGGCGCCGAAGCGGTCTTCGTAGGCAGCGGCATCTTCATGAAAGACAGCACCACCTTCGCCGACCCCGCCGAAGCCGAAAAGCGCGCCCGCGCCATCGTCAAAGCCGCGACCCACTTCAACGACCCTAAAGTATTACTTGAAGTCAGCGAAGACCTGGCAGGAGCGATGAAAGGCCTGGCTGTGGCTGGGATGGATGAAGCGCAGATGCTACAGACGAGGGGATGGTAAGGGCGGCGGAATGGAACGTACGTGAGACGTGTCCGAGATAATCGACATTGACGCGAGCACCTTCCAGAAACCGCTCGGGCAAATCGCCGAGGTGTTGTCGCAAAAGGTTAAACGTGAAGCTCCCGGGCTTCTGGCCGCTCCCGGCTTCGTGGCGTTTGACCTCCACGTACTGATACGGCAGGCCCAGCATACCTACGACCTCGTTTTCTATCTGAACGCAGACGAGCGACGTCAGGGTGACTGCCACTGGAAGGCCGCATACTCGGTCGTCGCTTTCCCGTTGGTCCGCAATATGATCGACGGACTCTACAACGTCACAGCAATTCTCCAGGACCCGAGTCGCAATGGCCCGTGGTTCCGGAAGCACGGGTATAAAAAGCTTCTAACTGGACTCGACGAGGATGAGGCTCGATACGGTGGCAGGGCGGAATGGGATGAGTGGATCGCAAAAGGGAGAGCTGAAATCGATTTCGATGTGAGGCGCAACGGCCTCACCGTGGCTGATGTCCTAACCGAGAAAGAGTGGCCGACCCTGGGTAGGTACATCAACAGCCCACAAACGGGCGGCATGTTCACCGCTCACCAGCAATTCCTAAAGACGCTTGTCTACGGTCCGTGGCGCGAATACTCGGCGATGGCCCACGGCGCTTTCGATGGACTCATGCGCACCGGGGTTTTCTACGTTATCGATTCTCTCACGCATGAAGAGAGAACAGAGTTAGAAGACAAGCATTTGCGGGCTCTCAGCACACACATTTCACAGGCAGCCGCGGTCCTACTCTGTATCACAACTGAACTGCAGGCGCACTTCCACTTCGGCGGGGCTAACATTGACGAGCGAATTCATAAAATGTGGAAGGCCCTTATGCCGGCGTTCGTGGTCAAAGAACTTTACAGCGAGCGGTATGAGCAGCTGATGAAGGACAAAGGGATCAACGCATAAATACAGAGAGGAGGGCGGGCTGTGATCTATCAAGACGTTGTACCCAGCGGAGCAGCCCGGCT